>NZ_JAFCJE010000001.1:0-395000 GCF_018131185.1 Bradyrhizobium diazoefficiens
GGAGGTGCTGCACTCGGCCAAGACGCTGTCATCCGAAAGCACCCGCCTGCGCGCCGAGCTCGACCGCTTCATGGGGAATATCAGGGCGGCGTAAGTTCGCCCCGGCGTCATACTCCGCTGTCGTCCCGGAGCCGCGCTGCACCACCTGACAGCGCTGCGCGCTGCCAGGTGCTCCGCTTCTCCGGGACGACAGCGAAGTCAAGATCGCGCTCTGAGGGCCTCACCTCTCATCCTCACTCCCGCCCAAACGCCCGCTTCAGCTCGACCTTCGCCTTTTCCAGCCGCGTGCGCTGCGTTTTCGGCAAGGTCTTGCCGGCGCGGTTGATGTAGAAGGTCAGCATCGACAGTGCCGACCGATAGGCGCCGGTCTTGCGTCGTGAGCTGTGCTCGGCCGATCGCTTCAGTGACGTCGCGATCTTCTTCGGGCTGGTCAGCTTGAACGCGCCCTGCTTGAGGTCGAGTGCGTCGCTCTCTTTGGTCACACGCTGCGACCAGCGCTTTGGCGTTGCGCGTTTGGCGCTCTTGCGCGTGGTCGCGCTACGCCGCGTGCCTGTCTTCTGGCGGCCGGACTTGCCTGTGCCGCTGTTTCGAGAATGTGTCGTCTTTCTGACATGAGCCATGCGTCAACTCCTTGCGGCTCCATCGGAAACGGGCGGTGCTGGCGGCCGTTCCTGCGGGAACCCGGCCTCCCCGCGGACGTTGTCGCAGGTGGCAGGCGGAATGCCGCACCCCAATGATCGGATCGACCCCGTTCACGTCCTGTGAATCGGGGCCGCTTCCATTGATCGAACGCAACAGCTCGATGGAATTGCAGCAAAGCCCAGCGCGGAACTATGCATCTGGGGTCTCGGCGGCCGCGACCGACCGCATCGTCGAGACCAGCATTCCGTCGCGACTCGACGCGCTGCCCTGGAGCGGCTTTCACACCCGCGTCGTGCTCGCGCTCGGCATCACCTGGATTCTTGACGGGCTCGAGGTGACGCTTGCCGGCGCGCTTTCGGGCGCCCTGAAGCAGAGCTCGTCGCTGCATTTCACCAATCTGGATCTCGGCATTGCCAATTCCGCCTATCTCGCCGGTGCCGTGCTCGGCGCGCTCGGCTTCGGCTGGCTCACCGACCGCATCGGCCGCAAGAAGCTCTTCTTCATCACGCTGGCGCTCTATCTTTCGGCGACGGCCGCGACGGCTCTGTCGTGGGATGTCGCGAGCTACGCGCTGTTTCGTTTTCTCACCGGCGCCGGCATCGGCGGCGAATACACGGCGATCAACTCGACCATCCAGGAGCTGGTGCCGGCGCGCTATCGCGGCTGGACCGATCTCGTCATCAATGGAAGCTTCTGGATCGGCGCTGCGATGGGCGCGGTCGCGGCCATCGTGCTGCTCGATCCTGCCGTGATCAACCCCGACCTCGGCTGGCGTCTCGCTTATCTGATCGGCGCGGCGCTTGGCCTCGTCGTGCTCCTGATGCGGATGTGGATCCCGGAAAGTCCACGCTGGCTGATGATCCACGGCCGTCCCGACCAGGCGCATGCCATCGTCGACGAGATCGAGCGCTCGGTGGTCGGACACCGCCAGGATACCGGCGACGGGCGCTTCACCAAGATCCGTCTGAGGATGCGCGACCACACGCCGATCCGCGAGGTCGTCCACACGCTGTTCTCGGTCTACCGGCAGCGCGCGCTGGTCGGCCTCGTTCTGATGAGTGCGCAGGCGTTCTTCTATAATGCCATCTTCTTCACCTTCGCGCTGGTGCTGACCGATTTCTACGGCATCAGCGCCGAAAACGTCGGCTGGTACCTGCTCCCCTTTGCTGCCGGCAATTTCCTCGGGCCGCTGCTGCTCGGCCGCCTGTTCGATACGCTGGGACGCCGCACCATGATCATGTTCACCTATGGCATGTCGGGCTTGCTGCTGGCGCTCTCGGGCTATCTGTTCTCCATCGGCGCGCTCACCGCGCAGGGGCAGACCGTCGCCTGGATGGTGATTTTCTTCTTTGCCTCACCCGCCGCGAGCGCGGCCTATCTCACCGTTAGCGAGACGTTTCCGCTTGAAGTTCGCGCGCTGGCGATCGCGGTGTTCTATGCGGTCGGCACGGGCATCGGCGGCGTTATCGGGCCGGCGCTGTTCGGCGTGCTGATCGACACGGGGTCGCGCACCAGCGTATTCGCAGGCTACCTGCTGGGCTCAGCCCTGATGATCGCGGCCGCGATCGTGGCGTGGCGCTACGCCGTCTCGGCGGAGCGCAAATCGCTCGAACAAATCGCGCGACCGCTCGCCTATATGGAGTAGACTGATGAAATCGGAACTTGCAGAGATGGCGTTGGATCAGAAGCGCACCATGCTGGATGACGATGCACCCGACGCGGTGCCGGTACCGCATGCGCTGGTGCCGCATCTCGACGAGACCGCAATTCTGCTCGACATCGACGGGACCCTGCTCGACCTGATGCCGACGCCGCGTGAAGTGTGGGTGCCGCCGGGGTTGTCGGAAACGCTGAAACATCTGACCGAGCGCACCTCCGGCGCGCTGGCGCTGGTCAGCGGCCGCTCGCTCAACGACATCGACCTGATCTTCGCACCCGACGTGTTTCGCGCCGTCGCCGGCCACGGCGCCGAGATGCGGCTGTCGGTGGACAATGAAGCCGACGCCGTGCACGCGCCACCGCTGGACAAGGAGCTGAAGCGCCGCCTGGCGGCCATTGCCAAGCTCAGCCCGGGCATTCTGCTCGAGGACAAGGGCTATTCGCTAGCCCTGCATTACCGCCTCGCGCCGCACGCGGAGAAAGCGATCTATGAATCCGTCTCGGTGATCCGTGCCGACCTGCCCAATGCGCCCATCGAGGTGCTGCCCGGCAAGTTCGTTTGCGAGATCAAGCATTCCGGATTTACCAAGGCGACCGGCGTGCGTGAACTGATGAAGCGGGAGCCGTTCAAGGGCCGGCGTCCGATCTTCATCGGCGACGACGTCACCGATGAAACCGTGTTTGCGATCATGCCCGACATGAACGGGCTTGCCTTCTCCGTCGGCCGCCGTGCCATGGGCGTAAACGGCCATTTCGACGCGCCGAGCGACGTGCGGGCGTTCCTTGCCCGCCTGCTCGATCCAAGGTGAACTGAGGCGGCGCCACGTCGCAGACCATGATGCTCGGGGGAGCGGCGCCGTTGGGTGCCACAATGTGCTGCGCAACAACGCCGGAATAGCTGACTTTGCAGTGGAAATTCCCGGTTCCCTCAAGGGAAACCAGTTCCAACGCGCGCGCCCGATTTTGGTTTCAATTCGTTGAAACGATGGTCAGGAACCATATTGATGAACGGCAGTTAAACGGGGTGGAATGAAACAGGAGGGGACGACCTGTGAACTTAGTCGTCGTTTCGAATCGTGTCGCGCGCGGCAAGCCTAACGAGCCCATGACGGGCGGCCTCGCGGCAGCCTTGTTGCCGGTGGTGGAACATTCCGGCGCGATCTGGGTGGGATCTTCGGGGCGGGTGCGTGACGGCCATCAGAAGGAACCGTTTGCCGAGATCGAAGCGCTGGGAACGGGCGCGATTGCGACGCTGGATCTGCCGGCGGCGCATTACGGCGGCTATTACGAGGGCTTTGCCAATTCGGCGCTGTGGCCGGCGCTGCATTCGCGCAGCGATCTGATCCGCGTCTCGCGTGAGGATTATGTCAGCTATCGCGAGGTCAACGCCTTCATGGCGCGCGCCTTGATGCGGTTCCGAAAAACAAAGACCGCGTTCTGGGTGCAGGATTATCACTTCCTCGCGCTCGGTGCGGAACTGCGTGATCTCGGCGTCGACGATCCGATCGGCTTCTTCCTGCATACGCCGTGGCCCGTCACTGCCGTGATGCAAGGCGTGCCCAATCATCGCGAGTTGATCACGGCGATGCTGGCCTACGATCTGCTCGGCTTCCAGACCAATGAGGATTGCCAGAACTTCCTCGCCTATGTCGGCGCAGAGCTCGGCCTCGCCGTCGAGGACGGCGTTGCGATCTCGCAGCATGGCCGCACCCGCTGCGAGGTCTTTCCGATCGGCATCGATGCGGAGAAGTTCGCAGCCTATGCCGCGAAATCGGCATCGCACCCCGACGTGTCGCGGCTGAGGCGCAGCCTCAACGGCGAGCGGCTTGCGATCGGCGTCGACCGCCTCGATTATTCGAAAGGCCTCGTCAACCGCATCAGCGCATTCGACCGGCTGTGGACGGAGCAGCCGCAATTCGCGCGCAGCATCTCGCTGCTTCAGATCGCCAACCCCTCGCGCGGCGCGATCGAGGCCTACGGCAATCTTCAGAACGAGGTTGCGCGCCTCGTCACCGACGTCAACGGCCGTCACGGCGAGGTCGACTGGACCCCGATCCGCTATTTGAACAAGGGATTCAGCCAGGCCGTGCTCGCTGGTCTTTATCGGACGGCGCAAGTCGGCGTGGTGACGCCGCTGCATGACGGCATGAACCTCGTCGCCAAGGAATATGTCGCCGCGCAAAACCCGGCCGATCCCGGCGTGCTGGTATTGTCGAAGTTCGCGGGCGCGGCCAACGAGCTCGAGACCGCCTTGCTCGTCAATCCGCACGACATCGACGGCATGGCGCGCGCGATCGCGGTCGCGGCCGCAATGCCGCTCCCCGAGCGCAAGATGCGGTGGGACGCGATGATGAAGAAGCTGCGCGGCCATACCATCCAGCAATGGTCGGCCGACTTTGTCGCGGAACTGGAAAGGTGCCGGACCGAGAAGGCCGCGGTCGCCCCGCTCGCAGCGCAGCCGCCGCAAGCCTTGCGCTGGCTGAAGTCGGCGATATCAGGCGTGCGGTTGATTTAGACGCTGAGCAACTTTGCTTTCCCTCTCCCCTTGGGAGAGGGTGGCTCGCGGCGAGACGGGTGAGGGGTATGTTTCCTCACGCGTACCTCTCGCAGTATGACTCGTGGACGCAACCCCTCATCCGTCGCGCCTGCGCGCCCCACCTTCTCCCACAAGGCGAAAAGGAAGAAGGTCTCAATAGCAATACGACACGCCCTCCAGAACCGCACACTGCCGCTTGTTTGGCGCGTTGGGATCGTCCAGCGGCACCACGCCCTTGCCTTGGCCGGCGAACACGCCGGGCCCGACATGCACCGAGCTCTTGTTGCCGATGATGACGCTTTGATGCGGCGTCGACCTCGAGCGCGTGCCGTCCGGCCAGATGATGGCATCGCCGGACAGCACCCCGCGGCGCCCGTCGTTGCAGCTCACATCGACGCCCTGCCGGATGCAGACCTGGGCCAGAGCCGGCACGGCGAAGGCGGGGACAAGGGCCGATAGCAGGCTCAGTACGGTGATGGTCTTGCGGATGGTCATGGCGTCCCCGGTCGTGGTTGGCGTCCTCACGTGAATCGTCGCGGCAAACCCGCCATGGGTTCGGCCCCCGGGCGGTTCAGGGCATGTAGGATCACAGATATTATCTCGTAAATACAACAGGTTGCGGAAAATTCACCCGATTTTCCTTCGATCTCTTGCAAAATCATCGGCGCCCCTTCAAGAGAGGGCGCTCCGGAGAGATGGCCGAGTGGCTTAAGGCGCACGCTTGGAAAGCGTGTGTGCGGGAAACCGTACCGTGGGTTCGAATCCCACTCTCTCCGCCAGCACGTCGTTCAGCACCGGCCCGACGGGACGCCGCCAGGAGCCGCATCGCATACGGCCAGCCCGGCGAACGAACGCCCAAACCATCTGCTCGTCAACGAGCCGCCACCGTCGATCCACGGGATCGGCGGCAGTTGCGGCAGGTAGGATGCATACGGCATCACTTTCGCAAGCGTCACGCGGCCCGGAAACCGCGCTTGGAAAGCCTTGTTCATGCCGCCATCGAGTCCGCTGTAGATCGGGGCCGCCGGCACATTGTCTTCAACCAATTGCGCGTATGCGCGTTCGTCGGCGCGTTGTTTTTGCAGCGCCCGCCGCGCGATCTCGGGATCGACGACGAAGGGCGGGCATTTTTCCGTCGCGTTGAACATGAGAGCGTGCGGCGAGTTCGGAGGTGGTTGCGCATCGAAGACATAGCGGCGGTCGCACACATCTACCTTGGGTTCGCGTTGCGTCGTCTCGAAGTGATCGTTGCCGACCTTGAGCATTTTCCAGAAGGCCAGGTCGGGACTATTCCGATGTCGCGCCAGGTTTTCCGGTGTCAGGCGGAACGGATAGGCCTGGACCTGGAACGATGGCCGGCCGCTGAGGGAGTCGCGCGCCAGCGCATAGATTTCGCTGATCTGTTCGTCGGTCATGGCATAGCAACCGCTCGACCAGCAATCGCCGTGAATCATGAGGAAGCTGCCGTTGCGCCTGTTCGCCTTGTCGAAGCTGTTGGGGAAGCCGAGATTGATCGACAGATAGAAGTTGGAGTTGGGATTCATCAACTCGGGTGTAATGGTATAAAATCCCTCCGGCGCCTGCCGGTCGCCCTCGCGCAACTTCGGCCCGAGATCGCCCGACCACCGGCAGATCGGATAGGTCTTGAGGATCTGGAAACGGCCGGCCGTGTCCTGCTTCCAGACTTCGAGCTCCGCGTCCTCCTTGAAGAGGCGCATGATGATCGGCGAATATTTTGGCATCCTCTTCTGTTCGAGCAGCGAAAGCAGCTCGCCCGGCAGCTCCTGTGTTGCCTTGGCGGGCAACGGCTTGCTGCCTTCGCCAAGGCAGGCAACCGGCGTCAAGGTGGCGGCAAAGGCGGCTGCCAGCACAAGCGCATGTCGAGCCATCGCGCGGATCATTGCTGCATCTCCAGCCCCTTCGCCTGCGCGCCGCTACTTCTCAAACCCAACGAACACGGTCGCCTCCTCGACCGACTTCCGCTCCGACACCACCGCATTCGCCGGAAATGTTTCATCCGGCCAGCCCAGTGCGATGCTCTTCATGATGACCTGATCGTCGGCGATGCCCGCGTGCTCGCGCACCACGGGGGATTGCATGATGCCCTGGCTGTTGATCACGGCGCCGAGCCCGCGAGACCAGGCAGCATTGACCAGAGCCGTCGCCACGGCGCCGCAGTCGAAGGGCGTATCGTCGCTGCCGTCGAGCACACGGTCATAGGTTATGATCACGCAGACGGGCGCGTCGAATTGACGGAAGCCGCGCAGGACCCAATCCTGGCGCTTGTCCCTGTTGTCGCGCTCGATCCCCATCGCGGAGAACAATTGCTTGGCGACACCGACCTGCCGGTCGCGGTGCTTGCCTGCAAAGGGCTGACCCGTGCGAAACTCGCGCGACTGCGGAATGCCCGCCACCATCCGCTCGGTGTTGCCGGCGCGGATTCGATCCAGCGGTTCGCCGGTGATGACGTAGAAATTCCAGGGCTGAGTGTTCATCGACGACGGAGCGCGCATCGCCAAGCCAATGATTTCCGCAATCAGCGCCTTGGGTACCGGATCGGGTTTGTAACCGCGGATGCTCCGGCGACCGAGGATCACGTCATCAAACTGCATCTGTGTGGAATTCCCCTGACAAGTTCCGAAACAGTCGGGATTGTCGCGGTTTCGGTACCGTCGCGCAAGAGACGCCCCCGCATCTTCAACGGCCCAGCCACGCGGAACATGATCGCATCAATATTGCGCACGCGATCGTTTAGCGAACTCTGGAATGATGAAATTGTGCCGCTGACGTGCTCGACGTGTCAAGCTTTTCGGCCCAAACCGTCGGTTCAGCGACCGACGGCGACTTTACATAGGACTGCTTTCCACATCTTGCCGCGGCGACCCCGCGCGGCGTCTAGGCGCCGCTATGGAGATCGGCTTTCGCAAGCCAAGGCGGAAAGCAGTCTTCCTCGTCGACCAGTTCTGAATGCACCTGAGAGGGACAGGAGTCCGTCAGGCATAGATCAAGCCTTCTGCGCAGATCGTCGGCATCAATATCCGTCCCGATGAAAACGAGCTCCTGCTTGCGATCGCAATATCTGGGGTCCCAGGAGGCCTCTAGCTCGCTGCGCCATAGCGGATCACTGGGCCAAAGGGTCTTGCCGATCGCCGACCACCACCAGCGTTTTCCGGTCGTCCGCACGAGAGCGCCGCATTGACTGAGTTCGCCGACCCATCGGGGGCGGCTTGCAAGCCAGAAGAAGCCTTTGGCTCGCAAGACCCCGTTCCAGGGACTGGCGATGAATTCTGAAAGCCGGGTTGGATCAAACGGGCGCCGTGCACGATAGACGAAGCTCGAAATGCCGTACTCCTCCGTTTCGGGAACATGGTCCCTGAAGCCCTCGAGCTCTTTCTTCCAGAGCGGATGCATTCGTGCTCGCTCGGCGTCAAACCGGTTGACGTCGATCAGATCTCGAAGGCTCACACGTCCGAAGTCAGCCTCGAGTATCGTCGCGTCAGAGTTCAACCCGCGCACAATCGAGTACGCTGAGCGGCGCTGGTCGATGCGGGCCGACGAGATCTTGTTCAGGATGATCGTGTCAGCGAACTCGATCTGATCAGCCAGGAGCTCAACGATGGTGCGCTTGTCGTCCGACGCTACGGTCTCCCTGGAGTTGAGAAAGTCCCGCGACCAAAAGTTCTGTGAAATCTGGGCCGTGTCGATGACGGTGACCATATTGTCGATAAAGGCGACATCATCCAGGCTCAAGCCATGTTCATCTCGATAGGCAAATGCCGCCGCGATCGGCAGCGGTTCGGAGATGCCCGTTGCTTCGATGACGAGATTGTCAAACCGAGCCTGTTTCGCAAGTTTCCTGGCTTCGTCGATGAGATCTCCGCGAAGCGTACAGCAGATGCAGCCATTGCTCAGTTCAACCAGCGTTTCCTCGGTGCGGGACAGCTGCGCAGTTCCAGATTTGATCAGTGCAGCGTCGATATTCACCGCCGACATGTCATTGACGATGACCGCGATCCGCCGTCCAACCCGGTTCAGCAGCAGCGCGTTCAGCAAGGTCGTCTTGCCGGCGCCGAGAAAGCCGGACAGGACAGTCACCGGAAGCTTTCGCCGCGTTAGCCCCAACATCGAAGACGCCTTCTGCTGCAGTGATTCGGTGCGTTGCAGAGACCTGCCGCCTCGTCGAAGGGCCGCAGATCATTGCTCGAGCGACGTGGCCCTCCGGCTACGCCGGATCGAGCGACTACTCCGCGGCAATGGATGTCGGCACCGGAGCGACATCCTTGAAGACCGCCGTACTGTTTCCGGTTTCCGCCATCACCGGAAAAATGAACCCGCATTTGGGGCAGGGTTGGGCGAGGGCGGCTTGCTCCTGGGCGACATCGAACGGCGTATCGGAGATATGGGCGCAAGCCGGGCAGACGCGAATGAGGCGGGCGTTCTTGTATTCGAAGTTGACGATGATGTCTTCCATGATCGCGCCGGTACGGACAGCCCACTCCTTGGCGTGCTTGTGGTACGTGTCCATGTGCCAGTCTTTCAGAGCTTCGAAGCTGGTCCAGAAACTGACCTCGTTGTACCAGTGTGGATCGTCCGGATGCACCCACCATGTCAAATGCAGAAACCCCGGAAGTTTCTTCAGGTGATGACGCACGTTGGAGAAAACCATCTGGAATTTCTTGTAGCCGTCCTCACTCGAGAACCGCACGCGTTGCATGCTTTGATAAACCGCCATGGATAGTCTCCCTCGCTACGATCTATGCTGAGGGGAGGCTAAGGGTGATTTCCGAGAAAGGCTTGGACCAGCGGCGCGGTTTAGAATTGGTCCAGGGCTGGGGCGGGATGAAGTTGCTCCGACAGCGGCACCCGATCCGCTAGGTCACATGGTCTTTGATTGCCGCAGCAACACGCGCGATCGCCTCGCGGATTTCGCCTTCCGACAATGCCGTGTAGCCAAGGACGAGTGTCCGGTCGCGTAATTGTGCTTTACCGTACTCGTGGGCCGCCGCTTTCGAAAGTGGATAGAGTCCCACGCCACGGCTGAGCGCGACACGCTGTATTTCATCCGCCGCGGGCAGATCGGGGGGCAACGTCCACATCATGTGCATGCCACATTCGCGGCCTGAAAGGACGCCACCCGGGAAGTGATGCTCGATCGCATCGACCAGGGCATCCCGAGCAGCCATGTACGATCGCCGGATACGACGAAGATGCCGAAGGAACGCGCCTTCTTGCAGGAAATCCGCGAGTACCGCCTGTTCGAGCCAGGGCGCGCCATTATCGAGTAAAGCCTTCACGATCCGTGCCTGCTCGAGCAGATGGCGCGGAACAACCGCGTAGCCGATCCTGATTCCAGCGCCGATCGATTTGGAAAACGTGCCCAGGTAGATGACGTGTCCTCGGCGATCCAGCCCGGCAAGCGCGGTCAGAGGAGGTCCATCGTACCGAAAGTCGCTGTCGTAGTCGTCCTCGATGACATAGCTTCCTGTTTGATAGGCCCAGCTCAGCAGGTGAAGCCTGCGGTCGAGGCTCATGGTGCAGCCCGTTGGAAATTGATGCGACGGCGTGACATAGATCAGGTTGCCGCGAAATTCTTCGAGTTGAGAAACGATCAACCCATGATCGTCCACCCGAACGGGGTGTATATGAGCGCCGTAACTGCTGAACAAAAAAGCTGCGCCCTGATAGCAGGGGTTCTCGATGGCAACGCCGGTGTCTCCGGTCCCGTTGACGAAGACGCGTGCCAGCAGATTGAGTGCCCCTTGAATGCCTGAGGTGATCAGGACTTGGTCGGCATCCGCCTCGATGCCGCGCGTTGTCCGCAAATGGTCGCTGATTGCCGCGCGTAGCGCACCGAGCCCGCATGGATCGCCATATTGGGTTTGAATACCGTGCGCAAAGGCCAGATGGCGCGCGGTGGCGTTGCGCCAAAAGCTCGTCGGAAAGCTGTCGGCGTGCGGGCGGCCGACAAAAAAGTCGAACCGCGGTCGCGCGCGCTGTTCCGTCCAAAGCACAGGTGCGCGTCCTGAAAATCCCGGATTCTTTCCAAGACGAATGCGTTGTGCCTTCGATGTCACGGTCGAGTAACCGGATTGGATCAGGACGGCGGCATCTGGAAGCCTGTCGTTGACGAAGATGCCGGCCTTGGTCTTTGAGTTGATATAGTCCTCGGCAGCAAGTCGCTCGTAAGCCAGCACGACCGTGTTGCGGGCGATGCCCAGTTGCTCCGAGAGACTTCGCGAGGATGGCAGCTGCTTCCCGGCTTTGAGAATCCCGCTCAAGATCTGGGATCGGATCGATTCATAGATCTGGATTTGCAAGGGGCGCCCAGCGGCGCGGTCGATGCTGATCAGGGGCTGCATTGAGTGTCTCTCGTGTCAGACCTGTTCGTCATAGGTCTCCAGCAGTGCTCCTTGGCGCTCATGGGATTCGAATTCGGCCCCATCCAAAGGTCAACTGGGCGCGCTACCAATCCTCGGCATCGTTTCCCATCCAACCTCCGGGGTCAATGCGGCGGCCGTTTCGGCGCAGTGAGCGCAATTCTGGCTCCATCGCAAATATCGAAGCAGGACCTACGGCCGAGCTGGGAGTGTGTTGTTAGATGCGTTTCCGGCCGACCTGCCAGTCCGACGGCAAAAGAAGATCAAGCCGTGGCGGATGCCTCGGCGAAGGTCGCCGCAACACAACTTGCAATCGTAGGGACACACCAGAAGGAGGAGGCAAAGATGTCGACGAAGTCGAATTTGGCCAAAGTAATCGCACCGCGCCATGTGGTGCACGGCGGCGTTCAGAATCCGCCGGCAGATCAATGGGCGCCCTTCGAATGGGTGGAGCCCCGCCTTGGCAAGCAGGTTCATGGCGAAATCACCGTTGTTCGTCCGGAAGGCGTGTCCGGTTCGTTGTCCGCCGGATTCTGGAGGACTGGCCCTACGTCGCCCGGGGCCTCCCGCGCTGGATCGCACAAGATCGTCTATTCGTCCCCGCTCGGCGATGAAACAGCGTGCGTTATCGACGGCACAGCCACCCTCACGGTGCCGGAGACCGGCCAGCGGTATCGGGTGGGGCCGGGTTCGATCATCAGTTCACCAAAGGGCCTGGAGGTCCACTGGGAGATCGACGCGCCTTCGTTCAAGAAATATTGGTGCATCTGGAACGGGACGCAGCCGACGGCCAATGCGTCAAAGGAACTGAAGATCAGCCACGTCAGCGACAATCCGGAGGAATGGCAGGACTATCATTTCACCGAGCCGAAGGAAGGGGAGCTGGTCGCCGGCGAACTGTATTTCATTCGCTCGTCCGGCTCTACGGGCACGATGATGAGCGGCGTCTGGCGGTCCGGCAAGGGGATCGCCGGCTCATCGGTGGACGAGAAAGGAACGCTGGTCACCCCCTACACCGGTACGCTGGGCGACGAGACGATTCTGCTGCTCGAGGGCGAGGTGGACGTCGTGGAGACCGAGAGCGGAAAGAAGCACTCGTTCAAGGCTGGTGACCTGATCGGACTGACTTCCGGGATGCACGTCACCTGGACTTCCAAAGGTCCGTTTACAAAGAAACTGTGGGTGATAACCCGCGACGCCCTGATCGAATGACTGGGTTGGCGACGGTGGCCGTCCCGGCCGGTCTGGTTGAGGATGGCTACCGTCCGCCTTCATGTTCATCGCGCACCCAGGTCATGATGATTGGAAGACAACCGTCATCAGGCTTCGGGACGAGGGGCTTGCTCCAAGCGGATCCCGAATCTCTGAAGCGCGTTCGCGATGTCGCTCGCATTGAACGGCTTGGTCAGGATCTCCAGACGGGCGTCGTCTGCGAAGCGCGCGCGGATGTCGTCCTTGGCATAGCCGGTGGTCAAAATGACCGGCAGGTCGGGACGTGAAGCTCTGATCTCCCGGATCAATTCGTGCCCGGGACGGTCAGGCAAGCCGAGATCGACGATAGCTGCCGCAAATTGCGTGCCGCTGCCCTGAAACTTGGCAAGAGCTTCCCTGAAACTGGCGGCGGTTTCTGTCTGCAAACCGTGCTCGGCGAGCCCTTCGACCAGAAAGATCTGCAGCAGGAACTCGTCCTCGACCAAGAGAATCCGGGCCCCGACCGGGGCGCCGATTGGCCCCGAATCCAGCGCCTTGCGCACGCGTGTCGCGAGCGCGACAAAGGAAAAGGGCTTGATGAGAAGGTCGATGTCCGGAGCAAGCCGGCCTTCGTGAATCAGGGAGTTATCGGCGTAAGCGGACGTGATCAATACCCGAAGCGACGGACGCATCAGTCGCGCTTGCTCCGCCAAACCTTTTCCATCGATGCCGCCCGGCAGGCCAAGATCGGTAAAGAGCAAATCGACGTTCGGCTGGCATTGAAGGACCTCGAGCGCGGCTCTGGCGTCGGCGGCTTCGAATACGGCATAGCCGAGCTCTCGCAAGCTGCCAACCGCGTACTGGCGAACACCCTTGTCGTCTTCTACGACGAGGATCGTCTCGACGGCTCTCGCTGCCGGAACGGGCGCCGCTTCTTGCGGCTGAACGGTCCGGGGTTCGGCCGCGTCGGGACGTCTGGCCGCCTTCGGCAGATAGATCCCGACCGTCGTTCCGACATCCGGCTGGCTGAAGACTTCCACGTAACCGCCGCTCTGCCGGGCGAAGCCGTAGACCTGGCTCAGCCCCAGGCCGGTCCCACGTCCATCGGTCTTGGTCGTGAAGAACGGTTCGAAGACGTGTCGGAGCACCTCGGGTGGCATGCCGCTGCCGGAATCGGCGATCGAGATCAGCACGTGAGGCCCTGCCTTGGTCTCGCTCTCCGCTGCCTCGGGATCGACGCCGAGCTCGATATTCGCCGTCTCGATGATGAGCTCGCCGCCCGAGGGCATGGCGTCTCGCGCGTTGACCGCAAGGTTCAGGATCGCCGCCTCCAGTTCGGTCGGGTCAGCTTCCACCGGCCAGAGACCTGCTCCGATCCTGGCGCGAACGATGATCCTTTCTCCGAGCGTGCGCTGGAGCAGATCCGTCATTCTGCTGATGACGGCGTCGAGGTCCAGGAGCCGGGGCTCCAGCGGCTTGCGTCGCGCGAATGCCAGCAACCGCTCGGTGAGAACCGCGGCCTGTTGAGCGCCCCGCGTCGCATTTCCGAGAGCACGCACCACGACAGGATCGAGATCGGCGAAGCGCCGCTGCACGCTCTCGAGATTGCCCAGAACCACGGTGAGAAGGTTGTTGAAATCATGCGCGATGCCTGCCGTCAGCCGGCCGATCGCCTCCATCTTCGCCGAATGCCGCAGTCGCTCCTCCAGGGCCCTGCGCGCCGAAATATCGCGAAGACTGACGAGACGGGCGGGCCGCTGATCCCAGCTGGTCTCCACGACGCGGATCTCGGCGTCGATCTGTCCGTCTCCCGGCTTGTGAATGGTGATTTCCGTCGTATCGCCGGTGACGAAGGGTATTCCGATTGGCGAGCCGATCAGAGACCCCGACGATCGGCCAAAGATCCCTTCGGCGGCCGGATTGGCGAACAAGACCATGCCGCTCTCGTCGACCACGATAATGCCATCGGCATTCTTCTCGATGAGAAACCTCATCTCGGTCTGATCGATGCCAGAACTGCTGGCCGCACCGGTCAACTTCATCGTGCATGCCTCGATGTCGTTTATGTCAGCCGGGACCGTTCGCGAACGCGTTTCAATCCCTGAATACATTCGGCGCAGCCTTGAACGCCTCGCCGAGGTGCATGCCGGAACCATCGATGGCAAACCGCCGGATCTCCTTGGCGTGCTCGCTGCCACGCATCTTGAGCACCATGAGACCCCGGTGCATGGTCTCCTGCTCCTGGATGTATCGCAGCAGGATGATCGAGTCGGTCAAGGTGGAGATATGCTGCTCGCTGACGCTCTCACCGCCAATGAGAGATTTGCTGGTTGCGGTGCAGAGCCCGGCTATTTCGCGCTTCTTGATGAACGAGGTCAGGCTGATCAGGAATTCGCGGAAGCCATTGTTCGGCGCGATGCGCTCCAGCGCGGAAAGGCTATCCACGGCGATCCGGTTGGGTTTAAATTCGTCGACCAGGCTTTGAATCGTGAGCAGGTGATCCGGCAAGCCCTGGGCTTCCGGATAGAGACAGATGATCTTGAGATTGCCCTCGGCTTCCATCCGCGCGAAATCCGTGCCCCAGCCGCTCGCGTTGCGGAACAATTGGCCCTTGCTTTCCTCGTAGCCGAAGAGAATCGCCTTTTCGCCCGCCGCCACCCCGCCCGCGAGAAAGTTGGTGACCAGGAGGGTCTTGCCCGTGCCGGTGGCGCCGCTCACGAGCGTGACGCTGTCGCGAAAGAATCCGCCACCGCACATTTCATCAATGGCGGAATTTCCGCTGGTCACACGCACCGTGCTCGATTCCTGTTCGAGCCGAAGCGACGACAGGGGAACGGCAACCACGCCCCGATTTGCCAGCAGCGTGAACGGTGCCTCGCCTTCGGCGTGATGGCTACCGCGCATTTTGAGGACTTCGATCGTTCGCCGCCGCTTCTCCCGATAAAGCACGTTGCGCAAGATCACGACGTTGTCCGCAACGAACTCCTCCAGTCGATGGCGCGTGATCTCTCCGTACTCGCTGTTGCGTTCCGCCGTCATCAGCACGGTAAGGCCCGACTTTTTCAGCGCGCTACTGATGTGAAACAGCTCGCGGCGCAGGATCTTGGGGTCGCCGATGAAGTGGTCGAATAGTTGCGTCAGCGAGTCCAGGACAACGCGTTTGCCACGGACCCCGCGAACCGCGTGCTGGATGCGCGACAGCAGGCCGGTGAGGTCGAAGTCCCCGATGACGAGTTCGTCGTTGGCCGGTGGGCTTGCGTCTACGAAGGCCAAACGGCCTTCCTTGCGCCACTGCGCAAGCTCCCACCCGAAACCGCGCATATTGGCTTCGATATCGGCAGGTGGCTCCTCGAAGGTCACCAGCACGCCGTTTTCGCCGAAGGTCGTGATGCCGTGAGCTAGAAACTGCGTAGCGAAAACCGTCTTTCCGCTTCCGGGCGTGCCGCCGACAACGGTTGTCCGGGCCCGCGGAAGCCCGCCCATGACGAGGTCGTCGAAGGCCTCCACGCCGGTTTTGACCCGCTCCAACACATCCGGAACATCGCTATCCTGTGCGGTCATGCAGGTCTCCCCTTATCTCGATTCCCAGAAATTCAAGAACCCGCCTCGCATCGCTGAGGTCGCCGACGATGCGTCGCGGACGAACGGAATGTTCGTAGGACAGCGTCGGCGTGGCGATGACGCCCGCCTTCTCGGCGAGTTCTGGCTTGGTCAGCACGTCGATGATCTCGACGTCCCAGCCTTCGTCCTTGATGATAGCCAGCATGCGGTGAAGGTTTTGCTCTGCCCGGCGAGAGCTGGCCGAATTTCCGGCGATGTAGAGACGGAGCACGAATTCGGCCACAGCGGTGCCTTGTGATCGTTGGACGACCCCCGCCGGTGCCGGAGCGCAGCAGCGCCCGATGCTACGGAAGCCTCAGCCGAATGAGCCATGAGTTGAGCGCAGGAAACAACGCGAGCAGTTCCCGCGCAAGAGGGCGAGAAATACTAATCGCTTAGTAGGAAATCATCTCTCGAGAGAATCGGCGGAGCGCCGCGTCCGCTGCTTGAGGCTTAGATTCGCCTGGCTCGTAATGGCTCGCTCGCGTGCCCAGATGATCGCTGCGCTGCGGCGGTTAACGCCGATTTTTCGATAGAGCGAGGCGATGTGATTGCGCACGGTGTTCTCCGAGAGGTTGAGCTTTTTGCTCATCTCCAAGTCGCTGTGGCCCTCACATATAAGTCCAAGAACCTCCCGCTCGCGGTGAGTGAGCAAATCAACGTCCAGGGATGCTTCAGCCGGATCGGTGGCCTCCGGCTTCGTTGCTTGACGCAAGCCCTTCAGCCTGTCCATGACGCTGCGAGCAAAGGACGATGTATCGACCAGCACCGATTCAATGGCCGAAATCAGATCTCGGTCCGGGGCCCTGTTTTCCTGGATCACGCACACCATTGCTTCCTTGCCGTCCAGCTTCAACGGCATGGCGGAAACGAAACAATCGATTGCCGACGTGCCCGCCTTTTGAACAGGCAGCACAAGATCCTCCATGCCGCCGTTCAGACGGCGACGCATGCCTTGATCGATCCAAACGATGTGTCCATCGGAATCGACAAAGATCACGCCGCTGCCAAGAGCCGACGCGATCTGCTCCCGCGGGTCACTTTCGCGCGCAACATCGCTCGCAGCCTGGTCCATTACTGTCCCCCCGCTTTCGGTGGATGATCGATATGCCTGGATTTGCTGAAACAACGCGGGGTCGGAAAATTGGTTCCTGGGTACTAAGTGGTTAGTTCAAGAGCACTATTTGGGCTCGCGCCGGAGAAACAGACCAGTGACGGCAAGGCGACCTCGGCAAGCGACTTGGCGGAGCGGGCTCTTATCAGAGACGGAAATTCAATTCCGGCCGTCGCTCAAATAGCGGGTTTTGTCCGACAGAGTCGAAATGCTCCGTCTTCCAAGGGGACTGCCACTCTTTTCCCCACCCAGCCTCATCCGACCAATTTCCATGTCCCATCCGCCGTGCGCTTCACCGAGGGATCGCTCACCCGCACGTGCGCGGCGAGAAAATCGATGAACGCGCGCACGCGGGCCGGAAGCGGGGCGGTGTGGCCGACATAGACGGCGTGGATGTCTTCGCGATCGCCTGGATTGTAGTTTTGCAGCACCGGAACGAGGCGGCCGGATTCGATGTCGGGGCCGATGTGAAAGAGGGCGAGGCGGGCGAGACCGACGCCGCCGAGGCAAAGGCGGCGGGCGGCTTCGCCGTCGCTGGCGCGCGCGACGGGCGGCGGCACGGCCTCCTCGGCGTGGTCGCCGCGCTTGAATGGCCAGCCGCGGATCGTGCGCGGAAAGGTCCAGCCGATGCCGCGGTGATCGGCGAGATCGGCCGGAATCTTCGGTGTGCCGCAGCGGCTGAGATAGCTTGGCGTGCCGACCACGACCATGCGGCTGGTGCCGAGCTTTCGCGCAACGAGGCGCGAGGCGCGTAGCGGGCCGACGCGGATGGCGACGTCGGCGCGCTCCTGCATAAGGTCGATCAGCGTGTCGGTCAGCACGAGATCGAGCGTGACGTCGGGATGCTGTTCCAGGAAGCGCGGGATCAGCGGCATCACATGCAGCATGCCGAAGGGGATGTTGCTGTTGACGGTGAGGCGGCCGCGCGGCGCTGCGCCCGAGGCCGCTTCGCGCTCGGCCTCGTTCATCTCGGCGAGGATGCGCGCGGCGCGCTGATAGAACGCCTGGCCTTCCTCCGTCAGTGTCAGCTTGCGCGTGGTGCGGTTGACGAGCCGTGACCCGAGCCGGGCTTCCAGCCGCGAGATCAGCTTGCTCACGCCCGATGGCGTCAGGCGCAGTTTTCGCGCGGCCGAGGTGAAACCGCCGAGATCGACGACGCGGACGAAGACCTCCATTTCGGCGGAGCGGTTGGTGTCGAAACGGGCCATGTTGAATTCACGTCACAAATGATTGGATTGCAGACATTCTAATGGTTTTGCCGTGGCTCGGCTATCTGCGTGGTTCGTCTCAACCATCGGAGCCACGCATGCCTCCCGCCGTTCTCGCGCTCACCGCCGGTGCCTTTGGCATCGGCACCACGGAATTCATCATCATGGGCCTCCTGCTCCAGGTCGCCGCCGACATGCACGTTTCCGTGCCGGTCGCCGGGCTGCTCATCTCCGGCTATGCTCTCGGCGTATTCGTCGGTGCGCCCGTCCTGACGCTCGCCACACGACGGATGCCGCGGAAAACCGTGCTGCTCGCGCTGATGGCGATTTTCACATTGGGCAATGCAGCCTGCGCGCTGGCGCCGAACTACGAGTTGCTGATGGCCGCGCGGGTGCTGACCTCGCTTGCCCATGGGACCTTCTTCGGCGTCGGGTCGGTGGTCGCGACCAGCCTCGTCCCCGAGGACAAGCGGGCCTCGGCGATATCAACCATGTTCATCGGCCTCACGGTCGCGACGCTGCTGGGCGTGCCCTTCGGCGCCTGGTTCGGCCTGCTGCTCGGCTGGCGCGCGGCGTTCTGGGCCGTGACGGTCATCGGCGTGATCGCCTTTGCGGTGGTCGCCGCGCTCGTTCCCGGCCACGTCGGCAACGGTGACAAGCCGGTCTCTCTTGCCGAGGAAGTCGCTGTGCTCAGCCGTCCGCAGGTGCTGCTTGGCCTTGCCATGACCGTGTTCGGCTTCGCCGGCCTGTTCGTCGTCTTCACCTACATTCAGCCCATCCTGACGCGCTTCACCGGATTCTCGGAAGAAGCGGTCTCGCCGATCCTGCTGGTGTTCGGCGTCGGACTCGCAATCGGCAACGTCGCCGGCGGCAAGCTCGCGGACCGCGGCCTCGCCGGTGCACTGGTCGGGACGCTCGCCGCGCTCGCCATCGCGCTTCTCGGGCTTGCCGCGGTGCTGTCCGTCAAGTTTGCGGCGATCGTGCTGATCCTGCTGCTCGGCGTCGCCGCCTTTGCAACCGTCGCCCCGCTCCAGCTTCGCGTGCTGGAGGCGGCCGGCGCCAGCGGGCGCACGCTCGCCTCCAGCCTCAACATCGCCGCGTTCAATCTCGGCAACGCGCTCGGCGCCTGGGCCGGCGGCGTCGCCATCGATCGCGGCCTCGGCCTCTCCGCGCTGCCGCTGGTCGCGGCCGGCATTACGACGATCGGCCTCGTGCTCGCACTGTGGAGCCTCCGGCTCGACCGCGCGCCGGTCGCCGTCGCAGCGTGTCCTGCGGAGTAGAGCGAAGGCGTGAGGCTCGCTGACGATTGGTCGCATCGATCCTGACGCCAACTCGCCATGCAGAAACGCACCTGTACAGGACCGAATGCGGTCCGTAACCTCCGCCGCGCAATTCAAGGAGATGCTGGCGTGGCGAAGAAGGCGGCGACCAAAAAGAAAAGTGTCTTGAAGAAAGCGGCGAAGACTCCGGGCAAGGCGAGCTCCGGCCGCAAGAGCGCGGTCGCGAAGCCGACCGGCAAGGCGGCACGAGGGAAGTCCACCGCACCACGCCGTCCCAAGGGATCGCCCTGGCAATGGTCGGCAGTGGAGACCGCGGCCGCGATCCGGTCCGGTGCCATCTCCGCAGTCGAGACGGTCGAGGCGCATCTCGAACGGATGCGCGCCGTCAATCCGAAGCTGAATGCGGTCGTCGTCGATCTCGGCGAGGAAGCGCTGAAAGCGGCCCATGCAGCCGACAAGCAGCGCGCCAAGGGCGGTGCGCTCGGCCTTCTGCATGGGGTGCCCATAACGATCAAGGAGAACGTCGATTACGAGGGCCGACCGAACTTCAACGGCGTTCCCGCCAACAAGGACCTCGTCGCGCCGTCGGACGCGCCTGTTGTCCGCAACCTGAAGAAGGCCGGCGCGATCGTCATCGGGCTCACCAACACGCCGGAATTCTCCTTCCGCGGCTTCACCGACAATCCCCTGCACGGGCTGACGCTCAATCCGTGGGATCCAAACATCACCTGCGGCGGCTCCTCGGGCGGCGCGGGTTCGGCGGTCGCCGCCGGCATCGGTACCATCGCCCATGGCAACGACATCGGCGGCTCGCTGCGCTGGCCGGCGCATTGCAACGGTGTTGCCACCATCAAGCCGACGCAAGGGCGCATTCCCGCGTTCAACGAGAGCGCAACCTCCGAGCGGCCGATGCTGGCGCATCTGATGTCGGCACAGGGGCCGCTCGCCCGCCACGTCGGCGACGTCCGTCTTGCGCTGGAGGTGATGAGCCAGCGCGATCCGCGCGATCCCTGGTGGGTGCCGGCGCCGCTGGTCGGCGCGAGACCGAAGGGGCCGATCAAGGTGGCCCTGGCCAAGATTCCCGACGACATGGACGTCGATCCGTCGGTCTCCGCGGCGTTGCGCCAGGCCGCCGACCATCTCGAACGGTCCGGCTACCGCGTCAGCGAGGTCGAGGTGCCCGACATTAACGGTGTCTGGCAGACCTGGTGCGACATCATCACCAACGAGACCGTGGTGATGCAGGAAGCCTCCATGCTGAAGGTGACTTCGGAAGACTTCCACAAGGCCTGGGGCGGCATGAAGGCCAAGGCCAACGTGCTCGATCTCAAGGCCTGGATGCAGGCGACCGCCGCGCGCAACGGCCATATCCGCGCCTGGCAGTTGTTCTTCGAGGACTATCCGATCGTGCTTGCGCCGACCACGGTGAAGCCGACGCCGGGCCCGCGCGATGACACCGTCAGCCCCGAGCGCGTGCGCGAGATCTTCTGGGGCGAGATCCGCTTCATCTCCGCAATCAACGTGCTGGGCCTGCCCGGCGCCGTGGTGCCGGTGGCGCTCCACGACGGCAAGCCCATCGGCGTGCAGCTCATCGCCGGGCGCTATCGCGAGGATCTCGCGCTCGATGCGGCGGCCGCGATCGAGAAGCGCGCCGGCGTGCTCGCCCACAGGCTGTGGGAGCAGATGGCTTAGGTGTGCCTTCCCGATTGCGGTGTCGATCTGCCTTCTCCAAGTCGGGAGAAGGCAGACGGCACGGCGAGCTGCGGCAAGACGCAGCATTTGTTAATGCGCATTAACCCGAAAGCCGGCCAATTTTCCAGCGAGCGTTAGGGTTACTTCCTCGATCTCTAAGCGAATTATTGTCCGCTTTACCACCCGCCTCTAACACGAGGACGGCGGACAACGCACATGCCTCATACAGGCCAATAAGTGCGGCCCGCTCCACGCGGAGGTGGCACGATGCGCAACGAGACGATCGCTATTCACGCCGGCTACGAGCCCGAGGCGACCACGCACGCGGTCGCGGTGCCGATTTACCAGACCGCGGCCTACGCCTTCGACAGCGCCGATCACGGCGCGGCGCTCTTCAATCTCGAGGCTGAAGGTTTCCGCTACAGCCGTATCGCCAATCCGACCAGCGCGGTGCTGGAGAAGCGTATCGCCCAGCTCGAAGGCGGCGTCGGCGCGCTCGCGGTCGCGACCGGCCAGGCGGCGCTGCATTTTGCCTTCGTCAACGTCGCCGACCACGGCGGCAACATCGTGTCCGTGCCGCAGCTCTACGGCACCACGCACACGCTGCTCTCCCACATCCTGCCGCGCCAGGGCATCACGGGCCGCTTCGCCGAGAGCGACAAGCCCGAGGCGATCGGGAAGCTGATCGACGAGAACACCCGCGCCGTGTTCGCAGAGACCATCGGCAATCCCGCCGGCAATGTCTGCGACATCGAGGCGCTGGCCAAGGTCGCGCATGCGCATGGCGTGCCGCTGATCGTCGACAACACGGTGGCAACTCCGATTCTGCTCAAGCCATTCGACTACGGCGCCGACATCGCCGTGCACTCGCTGACCAAATTCCTGGGTGGTCACGGCACCACGCTCGGCGGCGCCATCGTCGACTCCGGAAATTTCCCGTGGGCGAAATACGCAGACCGCTTCCCCGCCTACAACAAGCCCGACGCTTCCTATCACGGCCTCGTCTATGCCGAGCGTTTCGGTCGCACCGCCTATATCGAGCGCGCGCGCAGCGTCTATCAGCGCACCATGGGCTCGGTGCTGTCGCCATTCAACGCCTTCCTGCTGCTCCAGGGCATCGAGACCGTAGCGCTGCGCATGGAGCGCCATGTCGAGAACGCCCGCCAGGTCGCCGAATTCCTGCGCAAGGATTCGCGGGTCGCCTGGGTCAATTACACCGGCTTTCCCGACAGTCCCTATTATCCGCTGGTGCAGAAATATCTCGACGGCAACGCCTCCTCGCTGTTCACCTTCGGCATCAAGGGCGGGATGGAGGCCGGCAAGTCCTTCTATGATGCGCTGAAGCTGATCACGCGCCTCGTCAATATCGGCGATGCCAAGTCGCTGGCCTGTCATCCGGCCTCGACCACCCATCGGCAGATGTCGGCGGAGCAGCAGCGCGCTGCCGGCGTGCTGCCGGAGACCATCCGGCTCTCGATCGGCATCGAGCATGTCTCCGATATCATCGAGGACATTGATCAGGCGCTGGACAAGGCCTGTCGGTCAGCGCGCCTCGAGGCCGCGGAGTAGGCGGCAGCGCCCATGACGATCTTGATCGACAGGGATCAAGTCATCTCGAGCCCGGCACTGGTGCCGACCGAGCGCGATTTCGCGCGAGAACATGGTCCCGAACTCACGATCGGGCTCGTCAACAACATGCCGGATCCGGCGCTGAAGGCGACCGAGCGGCAGTTCATGAAGCTGCTCCAGGCCGCAGCAGGTCCATGCCGCATCCGCTTTCACTGCTTCTCGCTTCCCAGCGTGAAGCGCTCGCCGGAAGCGAGGTGGCATGTCGAGAGCGAATATTCGGACCTTTCCGATCTCAAGCGTCAGAAATTCGACGGGCTGATCGTGACCGGCGCCGAGCCTGCCGCGCCCGAGCTCGATCAGGAGCCGTACTGGCGCGATCTTACCGACCTCATCGACTGGGCCAAGGCCAGCACGCGCTCGACGATCTGGTCGTGCCTTGCCGCGCATGCGGCGGTGCTGCACCTCGACGGCATCGAACGGCGACGGCTGCGGTCCAAATGCCACGGCATCTTCGATTGCGACGCCGTGACGAACGATTCCCTGACGCGCGCCGCACCGGCCCCGCTGAAGGTCTCGCATTCGCGCTTGAACGAGATTGTGGAGAGCGATCTGGTGCAGTCCGGCTATCAGGTGCTGACACGCTCGGCCCTTGCGGGTGTCGACGTATTCGTTCGCCAGTATGCCAGCCGCTTCGTGTTTTTCCAGGGTCATCCGGAATACGACGCGCTGTCGCTCCAGCGCGAATATCTGCGCGACATCGGCCGCTATCTCGCGCGCGAGCGCGAGAATTATCCGCGCCTGCCCGTGAGCTATTTTGACGCAGCGACGGAAGAGAAACTGGCTCGTTTCGAGAAGAAAGCGGTGCACCAGCGCCATCCGGCGCTCGCCAACGAGTTGCCCGGGCTGAATTTGCGCGCCGATATCGGCGCCGGCAGCGCGGCGGCGGTGCTCTTCCGCAACTGGCTGCAGTATCTCAGCCTGGAAGCCGATGCATCGGTCCCTGCGCATCAGCCGAAGGATGTTGGTTCCGCGTTAGGATTACCCAAGCGTTAGGCTTGCCTCGACCGGCGCGCGAATGTTTCATTACGGCAACAACGGAATCACCGGAAACGCAGTCGTGTGGTCGGCACTTCAGGGACGCGTGAGCAATCGGTTGGCCCGGCATTTCCGCGCCGCGCCGCACCGGCTGCCTGCCCATGCGCCGATGGTGAGCTTCACCTTCGACGATGCCCCCGACAGCGCGGCAGGCGAGGGCGCCGAGCTTCTGGAAAAGCATGGCGGCCGCGGGACGTTCTATCTCGCCGGCAGCCTGATCGATCGTCCGTCGGACCACTGGCACGGGCTGTCGAACGACGCCATCGTGCGACTTCACCGCGCCGGACACGAGATCGCCTGCCACACCTTCTCGCACCAGAGCTCGGCCAGTCTCGATGAAGCAGCGATGGCTCGCGAGATCGAGCGGAACCGCGCTTATTTTCGTGGAATCGATTCCTCGATCAAGCTGGAGAACTTCGCCTATCCCTATGGGATCGCCTCGGTCTGGCGCAAGCCGCAGCTCGCCAGGGCCTTCCGTTCGGCGCGTGGTATTCTCCCCGGCGTCAACAGCGACGTCATCGACCTCCAGTTCCTGCGCGCGTCGCCCTTGGTCGATTGCGAGATCGATCAAGCGGGGGTCGATCGCTATTTCGACGAGGCGGTCGCGAGCGGGGGATGGCTGATCTTCTATGGCCACGACGTTACGAATGCGCCGAGTCCCTATGGCTGCACTCCCGGCCTGATGCGACATGCGCTGGAAGCGGCCCAGAGGCGTGGCATGCCCATCGTGACTGTCGCGGAAGCCTTGCGACGAATCGGGGCGTAGTGTCTTCTTCCCTTCTCCCCTTGTGGGAGAAGGTGGCGCGAAGCGCCGGATGGGGGGTATGTCTCCTCAAACTCATATCTGCGTTCGCGGATAGAATCCCTCACCCGTCTCGCCGCTCACGCGGCGAGCCACCCTCTCCCACAAGGGGCGAGGGGAAGACAAGATCCTGCACCCCAAACACTCTTGCCATGCCGACGCCAGCATGCGACTGGCCTTGTGACGAATCCCACGGCCGATCCTGTCCCGCCCATGTCCGTTCCTTCCACCGCTCCGCCCGCGCCGGCCAACGGCCGCGATGCGCTGTCGGTGCTGCATTCCGTCTTCGGCCTGCCGGGTTTTCGCGGCGCGCAGGGAGAGATCGTCAGGCACGTCACGGGCGGCGGCAATTGCCTGGTGCTGATGCCGACCGGCGGCGGCAAGTCGCTGTGCTATCAACTTCCTTCCTTGCTGCGCGAAGGCTGCGGCATCGTGGTGTCGCCGCTGATCGCGTTGATGCGCGATCAGGTCGCCGGCCTGATCGAAGCCGGCGTCAATGCCGCCGCGCTGAATTCGTCACTGTCGTTCCAGGAAGCCTCCGACATCGAACGCCGCCTGCTCGCGGGCGATCTCGATCTGCTTTATGTCGCGCCGGAACGCCTGGTGACGCCGCGCTGCCTGTCGCTGCTGGCGCAGGCGAAGGTCGCGCTGTTCGCGATCGACGAGGCGCATTGCGTCTCGCAATGGGGCCATGACTTCCGTCCCGAATATGTCGGCCTCTCCATCATCGCCGAGCGCTTTCCCGACGTGCCGCGCATCGCGCTGACCGCCACCGCCGACGATCTGACGCGCAAGGAGATCGTCGCGCGGCTTCAATTGACGGACGCGCCGCAATTCGTCTCGAGCTTCGACCGGCCCAACATCCGTTACGAGATCGTCGACAAGCGCAACGCCGTATCGCAGCTGAAGGAATTCATCCGGGAGCGTCACGCGGGCGATGCCGGCGTGGTCTATTGCCTGTCCCGCAATCGGGTCGAGGAGGTCGCCGCCGCGCTTGACGACGCCGGCATTGCGGCGCTGCCCTACCACGCCGGGCTCGACAGCCAGGTGCGCTCGCGCAACCAGGACCGCTTTCTCAACGAGGACGGCATCGTTATCGTCGCGACGGTCGCGTTCGGCATGGGCATCGACAAGCCCGACGTGCGCTTCGTCGCCCATCTCGACCTGCCCAAGAGCATCGAGGCCTATTACCAGGAGACGGGCCGCGCCGGCCGTGACGGCAAGCCGTCGGCTGCCTGGATGGCCTATGGGCTCTCCGACATCGTGCAGCAGCGGCGCATGATCGACGAGTCCAGCGCCTCCGACGAATTCAAGCGGGTCTCGATCGGCAAGCTCGATGCGCTGGTCGGACTTGCCGAAACGCCGCACTGCCGGCGCCGGCGGCTGCTTGCCTATTTCGGCGAGATCGTGATGGGCGAGACCTGCGGCAACTGCGACAACTGCCTGACGCCGCCGAAAATGCGCGACGGCAAGGTGCTGGCGCAGAAGCTGTTGTCCTGCGTCTACCGCACCGGACAGCGGTTTGGCGCGATGCACCTGATCGACGTGCTGGTCGGACGCCTGACCGAGAAGGTGACGCAGTTCGGCCACGACAAATTGTCGGTGTTCGGCATCGGCCGCGAGCTCAATGAAAAGCAGTGGCGCACAGTGCTCCGGCAGTTGGTGGCGATGGGACATCTGCACAGCGACAGCGAGGCTTTCGGCGCGCTGAAGCTGACCGAGACCGCGCGCGGCGTGCTGCGCGGGGAGACCGAGGTGTGGCTGCGCGAGGAAGCGCCCGGCGCGCGTATTCGCGCCAGTCGCGGCAAATCGCGCCGCGGTGATCTCGCGCCTGCGGCCAGCGCGCCGCAAGGCGATGTCGATCCGGAGCTGCGCGCGCGGCTGCGGTCCTGGCGCTCGGACATCGCCCGCGAACGTGGCGTACCGGCCTATGTCGTGCTGCATGATGCCACCATCGACGGCATCGTCCGGGCCTGGCCGACGACACTCGCCGAGCTCCGCAACGTGCCCGGCATCGGCGACAAGAAGCTCGAGCATTACGGCGACGAGCTGCTGCAGATCGTCCGGGCGCGGTAGGGCGCTGGTGCGCTCAATTCTCTCGACACGTCATCCCGGACAAGCGCGCCTAAAGCGCGCGCAGATCCGGGATCCATAACCACAGTCCGGTGTGGGTACGGCAGGCTGGCGACCACGAGTCTTCGCAAAACGACTGCTGCGGCGCATGGGTCCCGGGTCTGCGCTTACGTTTGCCCGGGACGACAGCGGTGTATGATGCGCGAAAGCTACGCCTTCACTCACCCGTTCCGGAACGCGTAGGCATATCCGTTCAGCGCCGGGGCGCCGCCGAGATGGGCGTACAGGATCTTCGCGCCCTTCTCGAAATAGCCCTTCTTCGCAAGATCGATCAGGCCCTGCATCGACTTGCCCTCGTAGACGGGGTCGGTGATCATGCCTTCGAGACGTGCGCTGAGGCGGATGGCCTCCTTGGTCTCTTCCGACGGCACGCCATAGGCGGGATAGGCGTAGTCCTCGATCAGCACGACGTCGTCAGCGACGAGCTCCTTGCCGAGCTCGACGAGCTTGGCGGTGTTCTGCGCGATCTCCAGCACTTGGGCCTTGGTCTGTTCAGGCGTGAAAGAGGCATCGATGCCGATCACTTTGCGCGCGCGGCCGTCGGCAGCGAAGCCCACCAGCATGCCGGCATGGGTCGAGCCAGTGACGGTGCAGACCACGATGTAGTCGAACTTGAAGCCGAGCTCGGCTTCCTGCTTGCGCACCTCCTCGGCGAAGCCGACATAGCCGAGACCGCCGAATTTGTGCACGGAGGCCCCGGCGGGAATCGCGTAAGGCTTGCCGCCCGCGGCCTTCACTTCCTCGATTGCCTGCTCCCAGCTCTTGCGGATACCGATGTCGAAGCCGTCGTCGACGAGGCGCACGTCGGCGCCCATGATGCGCGAGAGCATGATGTTGCCGACGCGGTCATAGACGGCGTCCTCGTGCGGCACCCAGGCTTCCTGCACCAGACGACACTTCATGCCGATCTTGGCCGCGACGGCGGCGATCATGCGGGTGTGGTTCGACTGCACGCCGCCGATCGAGACCAACGTGTCGGCGTTGGAGGCGATCGCGTCGGGAATGATATATTCGAGCTTGCGCAGCTTGTTGCCGCCATAGGCAAGGCCCGAATTGCAGTCCTCGCGCTTGGCATAGACCTCGACCTGGCCGCCGAGATGTTTTGACAGCCGCTCCAGCTTCTCGATGGGCGTCGGGCCGAAGGTCAGCTTGTATCGCGGAAATTTATCGAGCTTCATGGGTCATCCCGATTGGCGTTGATGTCCGTCGTTGCCTAGCATCGCCTTGGAAAAATGTGCTTTCGAATATTGCGCCCATATTGCGCTTGTTCTTGCGGAAATGGCCCTAGTCGCTAAGATTTCTTCCGTAGGATCGCTCTTTTATGGAAGTTTCTTTCATGGCATCTCGTCTCGATCGCACTGACCTTAAGATCCTGAGATTGCTGCAAAATAACGGACGGCTGAGCAATGCCGAGCTGGCCGAAACCGTCGCGATCAGCCCCGCCACCTGCCATCGCCGCACCCAGCGCCTGTTCGAGGACGGCTTCATCGCCGCCGTCCGCGCCATGATCGCCCCCAAGAAAGTGGCCAAGGGCACGCTGGTGATGGTCGGCGTCGTGCTCGACCGCTCGACGCCGGAGAGCTTCGCCATTTTCGAGCAGGCGATCGCCAGGCTGAAATTCGTGCTCGACTGCCACCTCGTCGCCGGCGACTTCGACTATTTCCTCAAGATCCGCGTCGGCGACATGGAGGATTTCAACCGCATCCACGGCGAGCAGCTCATCGCGCTGCCCGGCGTACGGCAGACCCGCACCTTCTTCGTGATGAAGGAAGTGGTCGACAACGCGCCGCTGGAATTTTGAGCGGCGTGCACGAAGCGCCCCGTGCTAGAGGGACGTCAGTTTTCGAGGAATCGTCAGGTCATGCCGATGGAGCCGCCTCCCTTCCGCCACTCCCATCCGGCCGGGCCGGCCTATCGCCGCGGCTGGGTCGATGAGGCCGTCGCCGCGATCGAGGCCGACCAGTGCCGCACCGCCGATACGCATCTGATCCGGCTCATCGTGCCGGCGCTATCAGGCATCGACATCTATCTGAAGGACGAGTCCACCCATCCGACCGGAAGCCTGAAGCATCGCCTCGCGCGCTCGCTGTTTCTCTACGCACTCTGCAACGGTCACATCCGTGAAGGCACACCTGTGGTCGAGGCCTCGTCGGGATCGACTGCGGTGTCGGAGGCCTATTTCGCAGAGATGATCGGCGTCCCCTTCTACGCCGTGATGCCGCGCACGACGTCGGCGGAGAAGATCGTCGCGATCGAGCATTATGGCGGCCATTGCCATCTGATCGACGATGGCCGCGCGCTGTATGCGGAGGCCGCCGCGCTCGCCGCTCGTCTGAACGGTCATTACATGGACCAGTTCACCTTCGCCGAGCGTGCGACCGACTGGCGCGGCAACAACAACATCGCCGAGTCGATCTTTACGCAATTGCAGGGCGAGCCGCGACCGCTGCCGGATTGGATCGTGATGGGCGCCGGCACCGGCGGCACCTCGGCCACGATCGGGCGCTATTTGCGCTACCGGCAGTATCCGACACGGCTGTGCGTCGCCGATGTCGAGCATTCCGCCTTCTTCGACTGCTTCCGCTCGCAGGACCGCTCCCATGTCTGCGATCGTCCGTCGCTGATCGAGGGTGTTGGCCGTCCCCGTTGCGAGCCGTCCTTCGTGCCCGGCGTGGTCGACCGCATGATGAAGATCCCGGATGCGGCCACGATCGCGGCGATGAACGTGCTGTCGCGCCGGCTGCGCCGCCCGGTGGGCGGCTCCACCGGCACCAATTTCCTCGCGCTGTGCCGGCTCGCCTCGGAGATGCGTCAGGCCAACGTTGTGGGATCGCTGGTGACGCTGATCTGCGATTCCGGCGAGCGCTATCGGCAGACCTATTACGAGCCCGAATGGCTGAAGGCCCGCGGCCTCGATCCGGCGCCGTTCGAGGCGGCGCTGTCGTCGTTTCTCGCGACGGGCGAGCCGCTCGCGCTCGCCGCCGACGATGTCGCAAATCCCCAGAGCGTGTGAAGCCCCGAGACGAATAGTCGAATTTGTCGGAACGCCCGCTCGCCGTGCGATGTCACGGCAACTTCACTTGCGTTGCGCGCGCACGCGGGCAAGCCTCGTTGCCTCAACGAGGAGATCTTCGCCGTGCGCCTTCCCATTCTCGATCCCAAGGACCTGTCCGCCGAACAGAAGCCGCTCTATGACGACATGCAAGCCGGCATCAAGGACCACTTCAAGGGCTTTGTGAACATGCGCGACGACGGCGCGCTGCTCGGACCCTGGAATCCCTGGATCCGCGAGCCGCGATTCGGCAAGCCGGTGTGGGAGCTGGTCAAGGCGATCGCTTCGAATCCGCTGCTGCCTGGCCCGGTGCGCGAGGTCGCGATTCTCGTCACCGGCTCGCATTTCCGCTCCGGCTACGAGCTCTATGCCCATGTGCTGGTCGCCGAGCAGCGCGGCCTGTCCGATGACAAGCTCGCGACCATCGTCGCCGGACAGCGGCCGGCGGATCTCACCAGACAGGAGGGCGTCGCCTACGACGTCGCCTCCGCACTGGTCAGTGGCGGCGTGCTGCCGGAACTGACCTGGCGCGCCGCGGTGAAGGAGTTCGGCGAGCACGGCGCGGCCGAGCTGTCCTATCTGGTAGGCGTCTATTGCATGGTCTCGGTCACGCTCAACACGTTCGATGTGCCGGTGCCCGAATAGCAGCGGCTTCACTCCGCCGCCTTGTTTAACGGCGGCGGCGGCACAAAGGCGATGCAGCGGTTGCGGCCCTCGGCCTTGGCCTGATAGAGCGCCTGATCGGACGCGCTCATCAGCGCGTCGATGCCCGACATGCTGACGGCGGCCTCCGCGATGCCAATGCTTACGGTGACCCCGAACTGAATCTCGCCGGCTGCGATCTGCGCGCTCATCACGCGCTTGCGGATGCGATCTGCGACAGTCCTAGCGCGCGACAGGCTGGTCTCGGGCAGCAGCACCGCGAACTCCTCACCGCCAAGGCGGCCGACGAGGTCCGATTTGCGCTTGCCGTCGAGGCACGCGGCGGCAACCGCCCTGATCGCAGCGTCGCCCACGGCATGGCCGTAGCGGTCGTTGACCGACTTGAAGTGGTCGATGTCGAGCATCAGCACCGAGACGGAGCGATAATAGCGCTGGAACCGGCTCCATTCCGCATCGAGGGATTCGAGGAAGTGGCGGCGGTTGTAGAGGCCGGTAAGAGAATCGGTGGTCGCGAGCGTCTCCAGCATCGCGGCCTTTTGCGTGAGGTCGGTGATGTCGACATAAGTCAACATGCGGCCGCCGTTCGACATCGTGGTGCAATGAGCCCTGATGCGTCGTCCGTCCGGCGTTTGCAGGTCGCGCACGTGGTCGCCGTCCCTGACCTCTGCGACCCGCCTGGCTGGAAATTTCGACAGCTCATTTGCCGGAAGATCCGGCGCGCTGGCGCGATGGACCCGGCTCACCAGTGATGCATAGGTCGGTCGGCTCTCCGCCTCCTGTTCGCTCACTTCCCAGAACCTTCGCATCCGTCGGTTCATGAAGCTGGCGTTGAGATCGCGATCGAGCAGCAGCACGCCGTCCTCGACATTTTCCAGCGCGTCGCGCAGCAACTTCAGCTCGTCGGAATAGCGCACGATGTCGGTGACTGGCGTATAGGTCAGCATTCGCCCGCCGTCGGGCAGTGGCGTGCACTGCATCCGAACGACGTCGCCCTTGGTGCGGCGCAGATCGAGCGGCGAGGCGTCGCCCGCCTGGACGTGACGGACCCGCTCGGCGACGTAAGCTTCAAGTTCAGCCGGCGGAATCTCGTAAGCAAGTGTATCGCGGCCGTGATGCATCAGCGTCACGAATGACGGATTGCTGTTGGCGACCTCGTCCGGCAATAGCCACATCTCCCGGAAGGCTCGGTTGATCAACTTTGCGCGGAGCTTTGCATCCAGCAGCACGATGCCGAGCGGGACGAAGTCAAGCGCTGCGCGAAGTGCGAGCATCTGCCCGCGTATCAGCGCGTCGGACGAGCGCTCCCGCTCCTCGCCGCCGAGGCGCTCAATGCTGCCCGGCTGCTCGAAAGCGACGCCGACCTGGCGGTCCGATCGCCAGACCACCCGGCAGGTCAGGACCTCGCGCCCCGCGAGCCTGAGCTGGAAGCGCTCGGGCACGCCGAGGCCGCTCTCCATCTCGAGCGTCGCCGCCTCCTCGGTCAGCCGGCGCACGACGCAATCGATCGTCGACTGGCCGAAATTGAAGAAGATCTTCCCAGCAAGTAGCGTCCGTTCCGGAATCAGATGGGACATTCGCAGCCTCCCGCGTGACTCGGTCCAGTCTGTCGCAAGCATATTGCCGAGAGGTAACTGGATGAGCCGGCGGCCATAAGACCAACCGGCAGTCCTTGGCCGGGAGAAGCCACCACGGGGGTCCGAAGCCGTGCGAAAATCCTTCATCGTCAAGGCCGGCCCAGTGCGACCGCCCTGCGATGCCGGAACAGCCGGCAGATTGGCTTTACCAGCTATCCACCATGATCGCAGTCAATTGCGCACGGCGTAAAGCGGCGTTCGCAAGGTCAGCTGGTAGGCCGGCTTCGGCGTCCAGGCGATCTGCGCGGTAATGCCGAACAGGCGGTTGTCATTGTCATCCATGCGGTCGAGGTCGAGCCGCAGGATGGGCTGCGTGAAGGACTCGGCCAGCGTCCGTCCGCCAAGCTGCGCGCCGCCGAACGACTGCACGCCGAGGCGGCCGGTAAACTTCCAGTTGCTCGGCCATTGGTAATAGCCGCCAGCATAGACGATGGTGTTCGGCCGGATGCGGGCGAACGGGCTGGCGATGGTGGTGTAGGTATGTTGCATGCCGGCGAGCCAGCCCCGCGTCTCGTCTTCGTCCAGCGCGTAGTCGAATTCCAGGATGTTGTTGAGCGAGTTCGTCATGCCCTGATCGTTCGGCACCGATTGGGTCAAGGTCGATTGCAGCGTAATGGTCGGTATCGTCCCGCCATTCTGCTGGTAGAGGTCGGCCTGCACGCCGATGTTCCAACTGGTGATGTCGAACGTCGACCAGCCACCGCCAATGTCGGTCGTCGAGCCCGACACGCCGCCATAAAGCGAGACGCGGTCGTTGACGTCGACGGTCAGCGGCAGGTCGACGGCAATCGATTTCGCGGCCGGCAGGCCGTTCGGTAGCGTTGCGCCTCTGCGCACCGCGAGAGCTTGGAGCGCCGCCGATAGCGACGTGGTGCCGAAACCGAGTCCGAGCGTCCCCGCTGGAATCGACGCATAGCTCGTACGCAGATCAAGGTAAATGTTCGGGATCGCTGGTTTCGCCGGTGCATCCTCCTCATCTTCCGCGGAGAAGGCGGCGCTGGCCGAAATCGTCAGGCAGGCCAGTCCCATCGCGACGGCGCGCAAGCTCGGACGATGCGATGGGCTGTGAGGAGACACGTGACAATCCGGCGCGCGGGCAAATCGCGTGCTAGATGGAACGTGATCGCTCCCGCGGTCAAGCGCTATCGGCAAGCCATGGACTGCATCGACAGGCGCGGCTACCCTGTCGCGATTGCACCGACACGCTCGCCGGCCGGAGCAGGCCGGGACAATGGAGGACGACAGCCATGACCACGTCACGCCGCATCCTGCTCGCCGGAATGGCAGGGCTCGCCGTCGCTCCGGCCGCAATGGCAGCCACCCCCGTGCCGGCGCGCGATGACACCACGGTCGCGGAAGAACGCTTTGCGCGCATGATTGCCGCCGCGCATGCGCCCGACGTCACTTGCGCCCGGCAGGCGGAGCGTTATGCGGACATGCATTGGCCTGACTATGTCACGGCAGCCAGGGCCGTGCTCGACGCGCGCGTATGATTTCGCGCTACTTCTCCACCGCTCGGCGCACCTGCTCGCCGATCTGCGACAGCACGAGTTGCGCCTGCGGCAGGATCGCGCCCATGGCGTGGAAATTGTGAACCATGCCGTCGTGGCAGACATGCTCGACGGCGACGCCTGCGGCGAGCAGCTTGCGGGCATAGGCATTGCCCTCGTCGCGCATCGGGTCGTACTCGGCGGTGTGGATGATCGCGGTCGGCAGCCCTGTGAGCCGTGTGGCGCGCAAGGGGGAAACGCGGGGATCGGCCGTGTCGATGTCGTCGGGCAGATAGTCGGACAGATCGGCTTCGATCGTGACCCGATCGATCAGATGGCCTTCGGCGAATTCCTCACGTGAGGGCGAGGTCTCCTCGAAGTCCAGCACCGGGCAGATCAGGCATTGCGCGGCGATGGCAAGGCCCGCGGTCTGCGCCGCCTCCTGGCACACGATCGCAGCGAGCGTTGCACCGGCGGAATCGCCGCCGACCACCAGACGGTCTGCGTGGATACCGAGCGACGCGGCCTCGCGCGCGACCCATTCGGTGGCAGCGATCGCATCGTCGACGGCGGCAGGAAACCTGTGCTCGGGCGCGAGCCGGTAGTCGACCGAGACGAGGCGGCAACCGGTGGCATGCGCCAGCGCGGCCGCGATGCGATCATGCGTGGCGATGCTGCCAGCGACGAGGCCGCCGCCATGAAAGAACACGAAGCCGGGTGCAAGCTCGTCGGCATTTGCAGGCGTGTAGAGCCGATAGGGCAGTTCGCCGGCGCGGCCAGGCAGCTTGCCGTCGCGCGTCGTCACATCCGGCGCATCGGTGCGCGCGAACTGCATCAGCTTGGCCAGCGATTGCCGCCGCGCCTCTACGCTCGGCCGGTTTTTCGCCTGCGGCGCAGCCGCGGCCATCATGGTCAACAAGCGCTTTGCGAGCGGATCGAGCGGCATGGCGAACTCCGTATCATTGCCCGCATTATAGCCTGTTTGGCTTGTCTGCCTTCCAGCAGAGGGTGCTAACCAGGCAGCAAATCGTTTAGAAATTAGGACAATAGTGCCCGGATATTCCAAGGGAGGCCGGGTATGGCCGAAATCAAGAAGCCGATCGAATATTCGCCGAGCTGGACCTTCTTCGAGGGTAAATGGCACGACGGCAACGTGCCGATCATGGGCCCGCGCACGCACGCGGCCTGGCTCGGCTCGGTGGTGTTCGACGGTGCACGCGCGTTCGAGGGCGTCGCGCCCGATCTCGACCGACACGTCGCCCGCGCCAATCAATCCGCGATCAATTTTGGCCTGAAGCCGGTGGTCGATACCGGCACCTGGCTCGCGCTCGCAAGCGAAGGCATCGCACGCTTTGCGCCCAATGCCGAGCTCTATGTCCGTCCAATGTATTGGGCGCAGAACGGCTCGGGCGGCGGCGTGCTGTTCGACCCCGAGACCACCAATTGGTGCCTGTGCATCTACGAGGCGCCGATGCCAAAGCCCGTCGGCAACGCCATCACCTTGTCGCCGTTCCGCAGGCCCACCGCCGAATGCGCGCCGGTGGAGGCGAAGGCGGCCTGCCTCTATCCGAACAATTCGCGCGCGCTCGCGGAAGCCGCTTCCCGCGGCTTCCAGAACGCGCTGATGCTCGACATGCTTGGCAATGTCGCGGAGTTCGGCAATTCCAACGTGTTCATGGCCAGGGACGGCGTGGTGTTCACGCCGGTGCCCAACGGCACCTTCCTCAACGGCATCACGCGCCAGCGCGTCATAAGCCTGCTCCGCGGCGACGGCGTCACCGTGGTCGAGAAGACGTTGCGCTATGCCGACTTCCTGGCCGCCGACGAGATCTTCTCCACCGGCAATTTCGCCAAGGTCGCGCCCGTCATCCGCATCGACGGGCGCGAGCTGACGCCGGGCCCGTTCTACACGAAAGCGCGGAAGCTCTATTGGGACTTCGCGCATGCGGTAAAGCCGGCGGCTTAGGCTCGCATGCGCGCCACGGACTCCGCTGTCATCCTCCGCGAAGGCGGACGATCCAGCATTCCAGAGGCGGCAGTGATTGACCCGATGGGCCGCGGTGTACTGGATGCCCCGCCAGCGCTGGGCATGACACCGACTTCTTAGCTCCGTCGCTCAAACCAGCTGAACTGAAACGCCTGCGTCGAATTCCACGGCGTATGATGCGTCTCGCCGCGCGTCTCGATCAGCTCGAACTCCGGCCCCAGCTCTGCTGCAAGGCTGGCGCTGTCATGGCGCTGCACCGGCAAGCCGCTGCATTTCTCCGGACCATCGGGCGCAAACGTCGCGATGATGACGTGGCCGCCGGGCGCGATAGCAGACCGCAGGCGCTCGACGTAAGCAGCTCTGTCGCGGGAATCGGTCAGGAAGTGAAACGCCGCGCGATCGTGCCATACATCGTAGATCCTCGCCGGCCGCCATGTCGTGGCGTCGGCAACGATCCAGTTGACGATTGACGCGGCTCCGCCGATCCGCTTCTTCGCCGCATCGAGCGCGTTGGCAGAAAGATCCAGCACGGCGACGTCACGATATCCGTCCTGCAACAACGCGTCGACCAGCCGCGAAGCGCCGCCGCCGATATCGATGATGGCGGCCTCGCGATCGGATTTGGCGGCCCTGATCATCGCGAGCGAGGTAGAGGGGCTATCCTGGAACCAGCTGACCTCGGCCTCGCCCTTGCTGGCGTAGACCGTGTCCCAATGAGAGCTTCGGTCGGACATCTCGTATCCTCCGGCTCATTCGCGTGCCGGGAGAAGGAAGACCTATTCTTCCTTCTTCGACATCCGCTCCAGGCGTTCCTGCATTTCCTTCATCTGCTGGCGCAGATCGTCGATGTTGCTGTCCTTTGGCACCTCTGCATTCGCATCCGGCTCGGGCTCAGCGCTTGTCGCCGGGCGCGGTGGGACGAAGGGCTTGAACATGGAGAAAGTCTGCTGAAACAGTTCCATGTTGCGGCGGACCTGTTCCTCCAAGGGAGCAAAAGGAGTGCCGGACAGGCTATTGGCGATTTGCTTGCGGAACTTCTCTTGCTCCTGGGTCAGGGTCGCGATCGACTGCTCCAGATATTTCGGCACCACCATCTGCATGCTGTCGCCGTAGAAACGAATGAGCTGGCGCAGGAAGGTGGTCGGCAGCAGGTTCTGGCCCGCCTTGTTCTCCTGCTCGAAGATGATCTGGGCGAGCACGGAGCGGGTGATGTCGTCGCCCGTCTTGGCGTCATAGACCAGGAAATCTTCGCCATCCTTGACCATCGCGGCGAGGTCTTCCAGCGTCACATAGGTACTCGTTCCGGTGTTATAGAGCCGGCGGTTCGCGTATTTCTTGATGGTGGTGGGTTGGTCTGATTTCGCCATGGGCTCTCACTTGCAAGCGCGGAGAACGGGAACCCGGCGGGCGATGCCGCAGGGCGGGAAGAGTACGCAACGCAACAAAATAAGCATTTTCAAAGGGGTCACGCTACCGTTTTGTGCGGCACGGTTAATCGCGGAGCAAAATCTTGCTTGCGAAAGCGCCAAGAACGCTATTTTGAATGCGCTGCGGCATGAATTCGGTCACCGGCCGATTGACATGCCTCAACGACGTTAACAGGATGGCTGACGAGACTGGCGAGCCGTTTTCTCAAAGCCCCGCCTGCCCCCTTTAAAAAACCTCAAGCCTCAGGAGATGCCCATGTCAGACGATGTCGTCATCGTCAGCGCCGCCCGCACCCCGGTCGGAAGCTTCAACGGAGCGTTCGCGACCCTCCCCGCCCACGATCTCGGCGCCATCGCCATCAAGGCCGCGCTGGAGCGCGGTGGCATCGAGCCCGGCCGGGTCTCGGAAGTCATCATGGGGCAGATCCTGACCGCCGCCCAGGGTCAGAACCCCGCCCGCCAGGCCTCGATCGGCGCCGGTATCCCGGTGGAGAGCCCGGCCTGGGGCGTGAACCAGCTTTGCGGCTCGGGCCTGCGGACGGTCGCACTCGGCTACCAGGCGCTGCTCAACGGCGATTCCGAAATCGTGGTTGCCGGCGGCCAGGAATCCATGAGCATGGCCCCGCACGCCCAATATCTGCGTGGTGGCGTCAAGATGGGCCCCGTCGAGTTCGTCGACACGATGATCAAGGACGGTCTGTGGGATGCCTTCAACGGCTACCACATGGGCAACACCGCCGAGAACGTCGCGCGCCAGTGGCAGATCACCCGCGCTCAACAGGACGAGTTCGCGGTCGCCTCGCAGCAGAAGGCCGAGGCGGCGCAGAAGGCCGGTAAGTTCAACGACGAGATCGTCCCCGTCACCATCAAGACCCGCAAAGGTGACGTCGTCGTCAGCGCCGACGAATATCCGCGTCACGGCGCAACGCTCGACGCGATGGCCAAGCTCAAGCCGGCCTTCGAGAAGGAAGGCACGGTCACCGCGGGCTCTGCCTCCGGCATCAATGACGGCGCTGCCGCGGTGGTGCTGATGACCGCCAAGCAGGCGGCCAAGGAAGGCAAGAAGCCGCTCGCGCGAATCGTCTCCTGGGCACAGGCCGGCGTCGATCCGAAGATCATGGGCTCGGGGCCGATCCCGGCCTCGCGCGCTGCGCTGAAGAAGGCCGGCTGGAATGTCGGCGATCTCGACTTGATCGAGGCCAACGAAGCCTTCGCGGCGCAGGCCTGCGCGGTCAACAAGGACCTCGGCTGGGACACCTCCAAGGTCAACGTCAATGGCGGCGCGATCGCGATCGGCCATCCGGTCGGCGCGTCCGGCGCCCGCGTGCTGGTGACGCTGCTGCACGAAATGCAGAAGCGCGATTCGAAGAAGGGCCTTGCCACGCTGTGCATCGGCGGCGGCATGGGTATCGCGATGTGTATCGCGCGCGACTGACGATAGCTGACGTGCAGCTTACGCGCGGTGTGCGCGTGCGCTGCACACGTCAGTGAGTGCGTTGCACGCGACTAAAAAGGCAGCGGTTGCGAATCAAATATTCTTCGCAACTGCGCAAGCCTCGACTAAAGAGAAACGCCCGGCTCAACGCCGGGCGTTTTGTTCTTGATGTCCGTCAAACCAGCCGCATAATCCGCAGTTAAAAAGCGATCACGTCAGAAACGTCCGAAAAGTCCAAGGGAAGGGATACGATATGGCACGTGTTGCATTGGTCACGGGTGGTACGCGGGGCATCGGTGCTGCGATCAGCAAGGCGCTGAAGGCGGCCGGCTACAAGGTTGCGGCGAGCTATGCCGGCAACGACGCGGCGGCGGAGAAGTTCAAGGCCGAGACCGGCATTGCCGTCTACAAATGGGACGTCAGCAATTTCGACGCCTGCGCGGAAGGTGTGAAGAAGGTCGAGGCCGATCTCGGGCCGATCGAGGTGCTCGTCAATAATGCCGGCATCACCCGCGACACCGCCTTCCACAAGATGACGCTCGAGCAGTGGAACGCCGTCATCAACACCAATCTCGGCTCGCTCTTCAACATGACCCGCCAGGTCATCGAGGGCATGCGTTCACGCAAGTTCGGCCGCATCATCTCGATCTCGTCGATCAACGGCCAGAAGGGGCAGTTCGGTCAGGTCAATTATTCTGCGGCGAAGGCCGGCGACATCGGCTTCACCAAGGCGCTCGCGCTGGAGAATGCCAAGGGCGGCATCACCGTGAATGCGATCTGCCCCGGCTACATCAACACCGAAATGGTGCAGGCCGTGCCGAAGGACGTTCTGGAGAAGAACGTGATCCCGCAGATCCCGGTCAACCGGCTCGGCGAGCCCGAGGAGATTGCGCGCGCCGTCGTGTTCCTCGCGGCCGACGAGGCCGGCTTCGTCACGGGCTCGACCATGACCATCAACGGCGGCCAATACCAGGCCTGAGATAACGCCGGGCCCTAAGCCAAAAGCCTGTAGCTTCAGGCGCGACAAGGCGATAGTGAAGACGACAATGCCCGGCCTCGCGCCGGGCATCATCGTCCTCGGGCCTTTGATTGATGACCCCGCGCACAGCCACGCTGATCGGATTGACCGCGATCCTGATGTGGTCGCTGCTGTCAGTAATGACGGTGGCGACCGGAAAGATCCCGGCGTTCCAGCTCGCCGCGATGACCTTCGCGATCGGCGGGCTCGTCGGTCTGCTCACCTGGATCGGCCGCGGCGAAGCGGCGAAAAGCCTGCGCCAGCCGCTCGTCGTTTGGGCCGTCGGCGTCGGCGGCCTGTTCGGCTATCACGCGCTCTATTTCCTGGCGCTGCGCTTTGCGCCGCCGGCCGAGGCCGGCCTGCTGAATTATCTCTGGCCGCTCCTGATCGTACTGTTCTCGTCGTTCCTGCCGGGCGAGCGGCTCGCGCTGCATCACATCGTCGGCGCGGTGCTCGGCCTCGTCGGCACTGTGCTGCTGTTTGCCGGCAACACCAGCGGCTTTGAGCCGGGTCAGGTGCCGGGGCTGGTCGCGGCCTTCATCGCCGCGTTCGTCTGGGCAATCTATTCGGTGTCGTCGCGGCGCTTGAAGGCCGTGCCGACCGATGCGGTCGCCGGCTTCTGTCTCGCTACGGCGGTGCTCGCCGCGTTGATGCACGCAGCGCTCGAAACCACGGTGTGGCCGGAGACGAGCTTGCAATGGCTCTCCGTGATCGCGCTGGGCATCGGCCCCGTCGGTGCTGCGTTCTACGCCTGGGACATCGGCATGAAGCGTGGCGACATCCGCGTGCTCGGCGCCGCGTCCTACGCGACGCCGCTGCTCTCGACCGGATTCCTCATCGCGGCCGGCTTCGCCAAGGCCAGCGCCAACATCGCGATTGCCGCGATCCTGATCGCCGGCGGCGGCTTGATTGCCGCAAAGGACATGGTGTTGCGGAAGCGATGATCGTCATTCCGAAGGTCGCCAGCCCGGCGGGCGATACTTCGCTTCCGGAATCTGCCCGAGCTCGGAGCGCTGCAGGCGCCGTGGCGTCGTGCCGTAGAACTCCTGGAAGCTCATGATCAGCGGACGCCATTTGTCGGGATCGATGCGGTTCTTGGCGCCGTCCATCATGATGCCGGGGTGTGCATGCACGCGCGTGATGCGGACCTCGATCGCGGCGAGATGGCCGCGAAAGCTGTCGTCGTCCTGCGCCATCTCGTGCACATGCGCGACCTTGGCTTCCATCTGCACCGGACATTCGGCGGCACGCGGCGCGACGATTGTCTCGCCCCGCAGCGCCGTCAATCCGCTGAGGCCGAACTTGTCCTTTTCGTGCCGATAGCCGCGATAGAGCTTGCTGGGCGGCACCGGATCGGAGCCTGTGGTGCGGGCGAGACGGTCGACCGCGGCCACGAGGCCGGAGGACGGCAAATTGAGTGTGCATTCGCCGGTGCGAATCATGTTCTCGGTGGTCTTGGAATTGCGCGCGAGCCCGAGCATGCAGCGCCATCCCACCCACCATGCCGACGACATCGGTGCAAGATTGCAGGAGCCGTCCTCGTTGGTTGATCCGATCAGGACGACGGGTGTGCCGAAATAGAGGATTGCCGGATCGATCTGAATGATCGGGTGATCGAAGGTACCATGCATCGCTCGCTCCTGTTCTGGGAGCGCCGTCCTACGATGTGTGGGGTCGCGATCCCACCCGATTCCGGATCGCGGGTTACGGTTCCCAGCCCTTTGGCGCGAGCTCGAACTTCGCGAATTCGAACGCAGGCGCCACGGTGCAGCCGACCAGGGTCCATTCGCCCGTCGTCTCAGCCATCTGCCAGGCATTCGCCGGCACGATCGCCTGCGGGCGCTCTCCACTCGCGAGGTCGGTACCGAGCTGCACCTCATGCTGCGAGCAACGGTCATGGGCGATGCGCAGCGTCAGCGGACTGCCGGCGTAATAATGCCAGGTCTCGACCGCGTCGACGCGATGCCAGTGCGAACGCTCGCCGCTTACGAGCAGGAAATAGATCGAGGTCGAACGCGAGCGGCCGTTGGCGTCGGTGGCCTGGTCGCGGAACGTCTCGCGGTAATGCCCGCCTTCGGGATGCGGGCGGAGCTCGAGGCGCGCGATGATCTCGGCTGCGGTCGGCATCGGTCCAGTCAGGACTTTCTTCTGCAGAACTTGCTCTTCAGGACTTGTGCTTCAAGATTTGTTCTTGCGCTCGCGCAGCTCGCCGAACACCGCGGCGGCATCCGCGCCCTTCATGTGCAGCCTGGCTGCGACCGACGGTTCGTCGGCGCGCAGGAACACGTTGGCCCGCTTCTCCTCGCCAAGCAATGTCGGAATGGTCGGTTTGTTCTCGGCCCGGAGCTTCGCCACCTCCGCCGCGCGCGCCTGCAGCGCCGCATTGTCGGGATCGACGGTGAGCGCGAACTTGACGTTGGAGGCCGTGTATTCGTGGCCGCAATAGAGCTTGAAGTCGTCGGGCAGGGCACGCAGCTTCAGAAGCGAATCCCACATCATCGGGTAGGTGCCCTCGAACACGCGGCCGCAGCCGATCGAGAACAGCGTGTCGGCGGCGAAGACCGTCTTCTCCGTGTCGAACACGTAGGAGATGTGGTCGAGTGTGTGGCCGGGCGTCTCGATCACGCGCGCCAGCAGATTGCCGATCTTGACCACGTCGGCATTGGCGACGCGCAGATCGACGTCCGCGATCGCCGTGGTCTTGTCGTGCGGCGCGACGACGCGGCAATTGTATTTGCCTTTGAGCTCGGCAACGCCGCCGACATGATCGCCGTGATGATGGGTGATCAGGATGTCGGTGAGCTGCCAGCCTTCGCGGTCGAGCGCCTTCAGGATGGGGCCGGCCTCCGGCGCATCGATCGACGCCGTCGCCTTGGTTTCCACATCGTGGATCAGATAACCGAAATTGTCGTTTAAACAGGTGAAAGTACGAATTTCGGCGGCCATGTCATCTCCATCGCGCTCAGCCCGCCAGACAAATATGGCGTTAACGTTGCGCAGGCAATGCAATATTCCGCGCGCGGCGCCGGCCTCGCGCATGTTACATTGCAGTCATGACCATCGACGTCGTCGACCTCCGCGAGTTCTATTCCCGCCGCCTCGGGATTGTGGCGCGACAAATGATCAATCGCGGCATCCGGGAGCGCTGGCCGGGCGCGCAGGGCCAGCGCGTGCTCGGTCTTGGCTATCCCACGCCCTATCTGGGGTTGTTCCGGGAAGATGCCGAGCGCTGCATCGCCTTCATGCCGGCGGCCCAGGGCGTCCTGAAATGGCCGACGGGACGGCCGGCGCTGGCTTCGCTGGTCGACGAATTCTCGCTGCCGCTTCCCGACGCCGCGGTCGACCGCATCCTGCTGGTCCACGCGCTGGAGATGTCGGACGATCCGGCCGCGCTGCTGCGCGAGGTGTGGCGGGTGCTGTCGCCGTCCGGGCGCGTGATCGCGGTGATCCCGAACCGGCGCGGGGTGTGGACCCGCACCGACAGCACGCCGTTCGGTCACGGCCGGCCCTATTCGCGCTCGCAGATCACCGATCTGTTGCGCCAGACCTGGTTCACGCCGACAGCCTGGGGCGAAGCGCTGTTCATGCCGCCCTATGCCGGCGGTTGGGTGCTGAGATCGGCGCAGATGTGGGAGCGCGCCGGCGCGGCGCTGTCGCTGCCCTTTGCCGGCGTCCATATCGTGGAGGCGACCAAGCAGGTTTACCGCGCGATCCCCGCCAAGCAGCGGGCGCGGCTCATTCCGTCGCTTGCGAAGCCGGTGCTGGTGCCGTCCTCGACGACGGCGACGCGCAGCTAGCTTCACCTCTCCCTCGGGAGAGGTGATCCATGCCCGGAGCGCTCACCGCTTCAGCCGACGCACAAAAAAATCGTCCCGGCGGAGCCGGGACGATTTCAGATCGGAAGAAGCCTACTCGCCGGGCGCGAGATCGTCGCTCGAGGCGGCTGGAGCCGCCTCGCGCTCGGGGCGCGGACCATGCGGCCGCCGCCGCCGGCGCGGAAAGCGTTCGCCGCCGCCGCCGCCCTCGAAGCCGGCCTGGCCGCCGTTCGCGCCGACATTCACCTGCGGCTGCGCGCCGGTGATGAAGGAAGGCAGGCGATCGACGCCGCCGGCATCGGCGATGACGGGCTGCGGTTGATTAGCGGGTAGCGGCTGCGGCTGGTATTGCGGCTGCGGACGATGATCACGTTCGCGGTGCTCGCGCGGCTGCTGGTTGTCACGCTGATAGGGCTGCTGGTTGTCGCGTTGCTGGTCGCGCTGGTGATGATCGCGCTGGCCGTCGCGGTCGCGCACGAAAGACTGCTGCGGCGGTTGCGGGACGAAGCCCGGCTCCTGGCCGAAATTCGAGAAGTTCTCGCCGTCGTCTTCGCCGTCGTCGCTATGGCTGCTGGTCGGCTCGTCACCGCGCGGCTGCTGGTTCTGGCGGAACTGCTCCTGGGCCGCCGCGATCAGGCGGAAATAATGCTCGGCATGCTGGTAGTAGTTCTCGGCCGCGACGGGGTCGCCGGAGGAGCGCGCATCGCGCGCGAGTTGGAGATACTTTTCAGCGATGTGCGAGGCGGTGCCGCGGATCTTGATGTCGGGTCCGTTGGACTCGTAGACCCGGGTCATCGGGTTCTGGCTGCGCCGGTTGTTGTTGTTGTTGTTATTATTGTTGCGGTTGCGCATCCGCTGCTTGTTCTGACCGTTTCTCATGTCCTGCCTTTAATTCCAGCCCTAAACGTTGCACGCATTACAGATTGCCAGGAGTGCCCGATGACAGCAGCTCACGTTGCTCGCGCGCGCCGCGCGCAAGAGTGGATCCCACCCTGCCGATGTTCGTCGACCGTCGCGTTCAACAAGGACGCGTTCCCCACCCGCCAGCACTGATCGCCAGCGAACCCATTCATTTTGCTTGCCGAAACAAGCCCAGCGGTGTTGCGTAAGTCTTCAAGCGCAATATCAGGCTTTCGTTCACTTTGCGGTCGGAGAGCAGCGCAGCTCCACTGGCTATCGCGCTTCACGGGACCTGCGGCTTGGAACCTTTATCAGTAAAGCTCTCGCCCGAGAGCCCGGCTTTCGCCCGTAAGTCTACGGGGCCGGCACCGATGTGTTGACTGGAACGTAGTCGTTCCCAAGGGATATTCCAAGAGCTTTTTACAGGCCAATCCGGCTTTTATGGGGGCATTTTTCGGGCCGAAACGGCCCGCGGAATGCCCGACAGGTCGGCCTTGGGTGGCCTGTCCACCATCAACTCCGCGCCCGCCATGAGGGTTTCAATATTTCTCGCCTGACCCTGGCCGGCCTCGACGATCAGCGCTCCGCCGGGGGCGAGACGCTCGCTCGCCTGCGGAATCAGCGCGCGGTAGGCGTCATAGCCGTCATTGCCGCCGTCGAGCGCCAGATGCGGATCGTGCTTGCGCACCTCGATGCTCAATGTCGGAATTTCGGCCGAGGGGATATAGGGCGGGTTTGACACGATGAGGTCGAACGGGCCGCTGAGCGCCGATGCATAGGAGCAGGCGACGAAGCCGGCGCGTCCGGCGAGGCCGAGAGCCGTGGCATTGTCCCTGGCGGTGACGAGCGCGGTCAGACTAAGGTCGGTACCGACCCCGAAGGCATCGGGGATCTCATGCAGCAGTGCGAGCAGGATCGCGCCGGATCCGGTGCCAATGTCGGCGATCCGGGGCGGCTGAGATGTCTGCCGTTCGCGAAGGATCTCGAGCGCAAGCTCGACCACGGTCTCGGTATCGGGGCGCGGCACCAGCGTCGCCTCTGACAGGCGGAACGGCAGGCCCCAGAACTCGCGTGTACCCAGGATGCGCGCCACCGGCTCGCCGGCCATGCGGCGCTCGGCATGCTGCTCCAGCCGAGACGCTTCGGCGGTGGTGAGGGCGCGCGCGGCCTGCGCGATCAGGCCGGTAAGGTCGAGGCCGAGCACAGCACCGAGCAGGATGCGCGCGTCCAGCTCGGCCTCGTCGAGCTGCGCCGCCTTCAGTTGTGCAGCCAGCGCGCGCCGCGCGCTCTCGATCGATCGTCCGGCGAAGTGGTTGCTCACGCGGCGCGTCACGCCGCCGCGCCCTGCGCCGCGAGTTGCGCGGCCTGGTGCTCGGTGGTCAGCGCGTCGGTCAGCTCGCCGAGCGCTTCGCCTGCGATCACCTGCGGCAGCTTGTAGAGCGTCAGATTGATGCGATGGTCCGTGACGCGGCCTTGCGGAAAATTATAGGTGCGGATGCGCTCGGAGCGGTCGCCGGAGCCGACCTTCTCCTTGCGCTCGGCCGAGCGCGCCGCATCGACGCGCTGGCGCTCGGCGTCGTAGATGCGCGAGCGCAGGATGTTCATGGCGGAGGCACGGTTCTTGTGCTGCGAGCGGCTGTCCTGCATCATCACGACGATGCCGGTCGGGATGTGGGTGATGCGGATCGCCGATTCGGTCTTGTTGACGTGCTGGCCGCCGGCTCCTTGCGCGCGCATGGTCTCGATGCGCAAATCGTCGTTCTTGATGTCGACGTCGACATCCTCGACCTCCGGCAGCACGGCGACGGTCGCCGCAGAGGTGTGAATGCGCCCCTGCGTCTCGGTGTCGGGCACGCGTTGGACGCGGTGCACGCCGGACTCGAACTTCAGCTTGGAGAACGCGCCGCGGCCCTGCACCTCCGCGATGATTTCCTTGTAGCCGCCGACGGTGCCTTCGCTGGCCGAGATCACCTCGACCTTCCAGCCCTGCAACGCAGCGAAGCGCTCGTACATCCGGAACAGGTCTCCGGCAAACAGCGAGGCTTCGTCGCCGCCGGTGCCGGCGCGGATTTCCAGCACCACGTTGCGATCGTCCATGGCGTCCTTGGGCAGCAGCGCAACGCGGATCTTCTGGACCAGCTCCTCGATTTTCGGCGCGAGTTCGTTGCGTTCGGCTTCCGCCATGCCGCGCATCTCGGCATCGGTCGCGGGATCGGCGATCAGCGCCTCGGTGTCGGCGAGTTCCTTGACGGCAGCCCGGTAAGCCTTCACCGCTTCGATCAGCGGCGCGATCTCGGCGAGCTCGCGCGTGATCTGCACGTAGCGTTCGGAGGAGAGCTGCCCCAGCGATTCGGCCTCGAGTGAGGCATGATGGGCGAGCAGGACGTCCAGTTTGGCTTCGGGGAGTGACGACATCGGTTCAGTCTCAAATGGCGGAAGGAGGTGAGGCGGCAGGGAGCGGGACAGGCCCGCTACAACGCCAGGCCTTCGGCCTCGGCAAATTCCGTCAGTTTCTGCCGGATCGAGACGCTGCCCGCCGGCGCGTCCAGGAGCGGGCCGAGCATGGCCTCGGCCTTCTTGGCATCGAGATCGATCACCATCGCCTTGACCGGGCCGAGTGCGGTTGCCGACAACGACAGCGAGCGATAGCCCAGCGCGATCAAAGCGAGCGCGCCGAGCGGCTTGGACGCCATCTCGCCGCAGAGCGAGAGCGACTTCTTCGCCGCATGGGACTTGCGTGCGATGTCGCGCAGCGCGCGCAGGATCGGCGCCGACATGGTGTCGAACCGTTCGGAGACCTTCGCATTGCCGCGATCGACCGCGAACAGGAACTGGAACAGGTCGTTGGAGCCGACCGAGATGAAGTCGACCTTCCGCAGCAGCTCGTCGAGCTGATAGAGCAGCGCGGGGACCTCGACCATGGTGCCGATGTCGATGCGTTCCGGCAGCGTGTGGCCGTGCTGGCGCAAGTATGTGAGCTCGCGCTCGACCAGCGCCTTGGCCGAATCGAATTCGGCGACCTCCGAGATCATCGGGAACATGATGCGCAGCGCGCGGCCGCCGCCGGCGCGCAGCAGCGCGCGGATCTGGCCGCGCAACAGGCCGGGGCGATCCAGCCCGAGCCGGATCGCGCGCCAGCCCAGCGCGGGATTTTCCTCGATCACCGCTTCCATATAGGGCAGCGCCTTGTCGCCGCCGATGTCGAGGGTGCGGAAGGTGACGGGCTTGGGACCGGCGGCATCCAGCACGGTGCGATAGAGCGCAAGCTGGTCGCTGGTGCGCGGCAGGCTCTGGCCCACCATGAATTGCAGCTCGGTGCGAAACAGGCCGATGCCGGCGCTGCCGGTGTCCTCGATATGCGGCAGGTCGATGGCGAGACCCGCATTGATCATCAACTCGACCTTCTGCCCGTCCCTGGTGACGCAGGGCCGGTCGCGCAGCGCCAGGTATTGCGCCTGACGGCGGGCGCGGAAGCGCACGCGCTCGGCGAACGCCGCCTCGACTTCCTGGGAGGGGCGCACATAGATCGAGCCGGAGGTGCCGTCGACGATGATGGCGTCGCCGGGATCGGCAATGCCGGGCGCGTTCGGTACCTCGCCCACTGCGGGAATGCCGAGCGCGCGGGCCACGATCGAGACGTGCGAGTTGGCGGTGCCTTCCTCCAGCACGATGCCGCGCAGGCGCTTGCGGTCGTAGTCGAGCAGCGCCGCCGGGCCCATCGCGCGCGCGATGACGATGGCGTTGTCGGGCAGTTGCTCGCGCGAGGGCGCGTGATCCTGGCCGACCAGCTGCCGCATCAGGCGATAGCCGAGATCCTCCAGATCGTGCAGGCGGTCGCGCAAATAGGGGTCGGTCGAGCGCAGCATGCGTGCACGGGTGTCGGACTGCACGCGCTCGACGGCGGCTTCGGCGGTGAGTCCGGTGGCGACCGCCTCGTGCAGCTTGTGCGACCAGCCCTGGTCGTTGGCGAACATGCGATAGGCTTCCAGCACCTCGCGATGCTCGCCGCCCTCGGCGACGTCGCCGCGCTCCAGCATGCGGTCGAGATCGGCCCGCAGCTTGGCGAGCGCGGTGTCGAGCCGCTTGATCTCCTTCGGCAGGTCCTCGGCGATGTAGTCCTTGATGACGACGCGCGGCTCGTGCAGCACGACATGGCCGAGCGCGATGCCCTCCGACAGGATGGCGCCGACCTTCTGCGCCGAATGGCGCGCGGCCGGCTCCTGGCCCGGCTGGGCCAGCGCGGACAGTTCGCCCGAGGCGATCAGCTCCGCCAGCACCATCGCGGTGGTCTGCAGCGCCTCGAGCTCTTCCTCGACATAGTTGCGCTTGGCGCGGTTCTGCACCACCAGCACGCCGAGCGTGTTGCCGGCGCGCAGGATCGGCACGCCGAGGAAGGAGTGGTAGATTTCCTCGCCGGTCTCGGGGCGGAACGAGAAGGCCGGGTGGCTCTGCGCATCGCTCAAATTGAGCGGCGTCGCCTCACTGGCGACGAGGCCGACCAGGCCTTCATGGGCACTCAGCACGGTGTGGTGCACCGCCTCGCGGTTGAGACCTTCGGTGGCGTAGAGCTCCAGCGTGTTGTCGATGCGCAGCACGTAGACCGAGCACACCTCGGCCACCATGTTGGCGGCGATCAGCACCACGATCTTGTCCAGCCGCTCCTGGGCCGAGACCTGCTCCGCCATGGTTTCGCGGAGCCGTCTCAACAAGACGCGGGGACCTCCCGACGCGCTCCGCATGAACCGTCAATCTCCTCCGTCTGCCGGGCCCGGCGGTATCGGCCGGCGGCTGGCCTAAAATTCCAGAAAAACAACCAATTTGTTTGTCCGGCGCAGGCGCAAACCCAAAATCCTCGCGAGATTTTGGCGCCTGCACCGAATCAGCGCCGCCCGAACTGGGACACAGTCTGCGGCAGCCCACCCTGTTCGCCGTATAGCGAATTGAGGCTTGTTTTGCCAAGCAAAACGCCTGCCAAACGCGAATGTGTGGACACCTCGGCGTTTGCTGCGACCGCTAAGAGAAAATTAGCCTAAGCGTGGCCCGGAGAAGTGCAAAGCGGTTTTCCGGTAAGACCACGCTCAAACAACAATCTGAAGCGCGACGAGAGGCGCGCTTCAGGCCTGATCGAGGCCGTAGAGCGTGTGCAGCGTACGCACCGCGAGCTCGGTATAGGCGGTGTCGATCAACACCGAGAATTTGATCTCGGAGGTTGTAATGGCCCGGATGTTGATATTCCGCCCCGCAAGGGCCGAGAACGCCTGGGCCGCGACGCCGGCATGGCTGCGCATGCCGCTGCCGATCACCGAGATCTTGGCGACGTCGGTGGCGGTATCGAGCCGCGCATAACCGATCTGGCCCTTGGCGGCGGTAATCGTGTCCCTGGCGCGGGTATAGTCGGCCGCCGGCACCGTGAAGGTGAGATCGGTGGTCTTGCCGTCCTCGGACACGTTCTGCACGATCATGTCGACGTTGATGTTGGCATCCGCCAGCGGGCCGAAGATCGAGGCCGCAACACCCGGCTTGTCCTCGATCTGGCGCACCGAGATCTGGGCCTCGTCCTTGGAGAAGGCAATACCGGTGACGACGTGGCTTTCCATGATCTCCTCCTCGCTGCAGATCAGCGTGCCGGGCGGCTGGTTGGCATGCGGGTCGATATCCTCGGGCTTGTCGAAGCTCGAGCGGACGAAGATCGGCATGTTGTGGACCATGCCGAGTTCCACCGAGCGGACCTGGAGCACCTTTGCGCCCTGCGAGGCCAGTTCCAGCATGTCTTCGAACGCGATCTTGTCGAGCCTCTTGGCCTTCGGCACGATTCGCGGGTCGGTGGTGTAGACGCCGTCGACGTCGGTATAGATGTCGCAGCGATCGGCCTTGACGGCTGCGGCAACGGCCACGGCCGAAGTGTCGGAGCCGCCGCGGCCCAGCGTGGTGATGCGGCCCGTCTCGGCGTTGATGCCCTGGAAGCCGGCGATGACCGCGACCTCCTTGCGCTCCCGAAAGCGCTTGATGATCTCGCTGCCGTCGATGTCCTCGATCCGGGCCGAGGCATGGGCGTCGCTGGTCTTGATCGGGATCTGCCAGCCCTGCCAGGAACGGGCCTGGATGCCCATGCCCTGGAGCGCGATGGCAAGCAGGCCGGAGGTGACCTGCTCGCCGGAGGCCACGACGGCGTCGTATTCGCGCGCGTCATGCATCGGCGAGGCCTCGGTGCACCAGGCCACCAGCTCGTTGGTCTTGCCGGACATCGCCGAGACGACCACGGCCACTTCGTGGCCGGCATCGACCTCACGCTTCACATGGCGTGCGACGTTGCGGATACGTTCGATGTTGGCGACGGATGTGCCGCCGAATTTCATCACGAGGCGGCTCATGACGACGCGTGCATTCCTTCAAAGGGATCAGTATGGTGACCCGCACCGGACAGATGCCTGCGGACACCGACCGCGCGTATACATAGCGGCGGGGCCGGGGGCAAGCGGGTTCCTGCGGGGCCGGGTGCGGGCAATGGGTTAACCGAGGTCATGGCGCGTTACATCGACGAGATTCTGCAGCCCGGCGAGCGGGTGCTGTATTCGACCAATGCGCATTGGATCTTCTATTTTCCGGCGATCCTGGCCTGGATCGTGGCCTTGGGCCTGTTCGTGCTGTCGCGGCAGACCACGGTCGAAGGGCTCGTGCTGCTGTGTCTCGTCGCCGCCGCGCTGGTGGCTCTCGCCGCCCTCTATTGGACCGTGAAGGGCTGGTTCCACCGCTTCACCACCGAGACCGACGTCACCAATCTCAGGATTGTGCACAAGACCGGCTTCATCAAGCGCCGCACCTTCGAGATGGCGCTGGACAAGGTCGAGAGTGTCGACGTCAACCAGACGATTCTTGGACGTATTCTCAACTACGGCGACGTGACCATCAACGGGGTCGGCGAAGGCCGCGAGACCATCCGGACGATCGCCTCGCCGCTCGCCTTCCGTAGTTCGATCACCACGCGGTAGGACCGCGTCACCATGAGCATGCAGCAAAATACTTCCGCCACTGCCCAGCCGGGCTCGACCGTCGACGCCGCCGAGATCGCGAAATTCTCAAAACTCTCGGCGGAGTGGTGGGATCCCAACGGCAAGATGGCGCCGCTGCACCGGATCAATCCGCTGCGGCTGGGTTATATCCGCGACGCCGCCTGCCGCAAGTTCGAGCGCAATTTGCGCAGCCTCAACTGCCTCGGCGGCCTGCGCGTCCTCGACATCGGCTGCGGCGCCGGCCTGTTGTGTGAGCCGCTGTCGCGCCTCGGGGCGCAGGTCATCGGCGTCGATCCGTCGGCGAGCAACATCGCCGCGGCGAAGCTGCATGCCGACAAGGGCCATCTTGCGATCGACTACCGCTGCACCACGGTGGAGGAGATCGACCCGCGCGAGCGCTTCGACATCGTGCTGGCGATGGAAGTGGTCGAGCACGTCGTCGACGTCGGAATCTTCCTGAAGCGCTGCGCGGCGATGCTGAAGCCGAACGGTCTCATGGTGGTCTCGACGTTGAACCGCAACTGGAAGAGTTTCGCGCTCGCCATCGTCGGCGCCGAATACGTCCTGCGCTGGCTGCCGCGCGGCACCCATGAGTGGAACAAGTTCGTCACCCCCGACGAGCTGACGAAATATCTGCTCGACAACCGCCTCGTCATCACCGAGCAAACCGGCGTGGTCTACAGCCCCTTCGCCGACAAATGGACGCTCTCGTCGGACATGGACGTGAACTACATGGTGGTGGCCGAAGCGATGGTGTGAGGGCGTATGAGTGAGATGCGATCTCTAACCCCCCCCGGGCGGTGTCGTCCCTGCGAACGCAGGGACCCATAACCACAGGCTCATCGTGTTTAGCCAAGACTGGCGCTCCGAGCATGTACTACGTCTACATCCTCGCCAGCCGCCGTCACGGAACGCTCTACATCGGCGTCACTAACTCGCTTCAGACGCGGCTGGAGCAGCACCGCGCCGGCAAGGGCTCGGAGTTCGTCAAGCACTACGGCGTGCACCGCCTCGTCTACACCGAAGCGTATGAACGCGCCGAAGAGGCGATCGCCCGCGAAAAGCAGCTGAAGCGCTGGAAGCGCGACTGGAAGATCGAATTGATCGAGCGCGATAATCCAGAGTGGCGGGACCTCAGCGATCTCCTGGTTTGACAGGTGATGCCGCCAAACAGACGCCGTCGTCCCTGCGAACGCAGGGACCCATACCGCGTGATCTCTCCGTCGGGTTGGCTGTGAGATGCGCGGGTTGGCGGCCTTCGCAAAACTGCTTCCTGGGGTTATGGGTCCCTGCGTTCGCAGGGACGACGGCGGAGATTGTGGCGCGGGCATCGCTCCCATGACGCCCGCGTGGTTGACCGCGCAGGTCTCAGCTTGCAGGTTGGTCGCATCTTTTCCTGCTAAAGCGCGCCCCGATGCTCACCATCGCCAGCCTCTGGATTCCCTTCACCGTCATTGCCGCGCTCGGACAGGTCGCGCGCAATGCGATGCAGCGGTCGCTGACGAAGCCGCTGGGGACCTGGGGCGCGACCAATATCCGCTTCCTGTTCGGCTTCCCGTTCTCCGTGCTGTTCTTAGGTGTGGTGCTGATCGCTACCGGCGATCATCTCGGCATGCCGCCGACCGTGTTCTGGCCGTGGCTGCTGCTCGGAGCGCTCAGTCAGATCGTCGCGACGGGCCTGATGCTGCTGGCGATGAACGACCGCTCCTTCGTGGTGACGACGGCGTATCTGAAGACCGAGGCGATCCAGACCGCGATCTTCGGCTTCGTCTTTCTCGGCGATCACCTGACCTGGCTGAAGGTGCTGGCGATCCTGATCGCGACTGTCGGTGTCGTCATCACCGCGCTGCGGCCCGGCGGCGAGAAGAGTTTCGCGGAATTGAGGCCGACCATCACCGGCCTCGTTGCTGCTGCGGCCTTCGCGCTCTCCGCGGTCGGTTTCCGCGGTGCCATCATCAACGTTCCCGGCGTATCGTTCGTAACCTCAGCATCGTTCACGCTGGTGATCGGCCTGTTTGTGCAGACGCTGGTGCTGACGATCTATCTGCTCTGGCGTGCGCCGGACGTGTTGCGGGGAATCCTCGGCCTGTGGAGGCCGTCGATGCTGGCGGGCTTTACGGGCGCCTTCGCCTCGCAATTCTGGTTTCTGGCCTTCGCGCTGACCGCAGCGGCGAATGTCCGCACGCTCGCATTGATCGAGGTGCTGTTCGCGCAAGGCGTGGCGTATTATTCGTTCAAGCAGCCGATCGCGCCGCGGGAGATTTTCGGCATCTTGCTGATCGTGGCCGGCGTGGCGCTACTGGTGGGAGTCTAATTCCGGTCTTCCGGCAGCGTCGGCAGCGGCGAAACTTCGATGCCCTCGTCGATCAGCGACTTCGCTTCTTCCGGCGAGGCCTCGCCGTAGATCGGACGATGCTCCTTGTCGCCGTAATGCATCGCGCGGGCTTCGTTCGCAAAACGCTCGCCGACATTGTCGGCGTTCTTCACGATGTGATCGCGCAGTTCTTTCAACTTCATGCGCAGCTCTTTCTCCTGCGCCATCAGTAGCGACGTCGGGCCTGACGGTGCGGCTTCGGGCGTGGTCGCAGGCTCCGGCGGCGGCGTCGCGCGGCCGCGGCCCTTCTTGCCGACGATGCGCGGCGCCATGATCGCCTTGTCGACCTTGGCCGAGCCGCAGATCGGGCAGGTCACGAGCTTGCGCTTGACCTGCTGATCATAGGCCGACGAGCTCTGGAACCAGCTTTCGAAATCGTGGTCACCGTCACAGCGAAGCGCGTAGCGGATCATGCCGATCCTCGCACAAGGTGCAGATGATCCGGCCCCGCCTTGGGGTCGGATACGCCAAAGCGGCGGCCGTGCTGGAGCGAGGGGATCGCGCGGCGCGCGGTGTCGACCCTGGCCGGATCGATCTTGGCCATGATGATGCCGGGCTCGACGTCGCCCTCGGCGAGGATCTCGCCCCAGGGGTCGATGATCAGCGAATGGCCGTAGGTCTCGCGCTTGTTCTCGTGCAAGCCTGCCTGGGCTGCGGCGAAGATGTAGCAGCCGGTCTCGATCGCGCGCGCACGCAGCAGCACGTGCCAATGCGCTTCGCCGGTCTTGCGGGTGAAGGCCGAGGGCACGGTGATGAAATACGCGCCGCTCTCGGCGAGGGCACGGTAGAGCGCGGGGAAGCGCACATCGTAGCAGATCGTCAAGCCCACGCGGCCCCAGGGCAGGTCGGAGATCACGGCAGTCTCGCCCGGCTGGTAATTGGCGGATTCGCGGTAGCTCTCGCCGTCCGGCAGCTCGATGTCGAACATGTGGATCTTGTCGTAGCTCGCGAGCACATTGCCCTCGGGCCCGATCAGGAACGAGCGGTTGACGGCCTTCTCCGGCGAATAGCGTAGCGCCAGCGAACCGACATGGAGGTGAATCTTCAGCTCTGCCGCGAGCGCGCGGTAGGCCTTCAGCGAGGTGTCGTCCTCCTCGCTCTGCAGATGCTCGAACAGCGCCTTGCGGTTCAGCTGCATCATGTTGCTGACTTCGGGGGTCTGCACATAGTCGGCGCCATTGGCCGCAGCCTGCCGGATCAGCTTGGTGGCCTGTTCGAGGCTCGGCCCCGGCATCAACCCGGTCCGCATCTGCACCATCGCGGCGGTAAACGTCCGATTCTCGCTCATGACACCGCCTTCACGCTCTCGAGCATGCCGTCGAGCTTGCCTTCGCGGTCCAGTGCGTAGAGGTCGTCGCAACCGCCGACATGGGTTCCGCCGATCCAGATCTGCGGAAAGGTCGCGCCCTTGCCGGCGCGGTCATACATCTCGGCCCGCCAGGACGGGTTCTTGGCGACGTCGAATTCCGTGAAAGCCGCCTTCTTGCGGGTCAGCAGTGACCTCGCGGCGGAACAATAGCCGCAGCCCGGCCTGGTGTAGATCTCGACAGCAGCAGTCATCTCGTCTGGCGCTCTCTTGTCATGAATTCATTGAATTATATGGGACTTTACTTGACCTCCACAACCCGGGCGAACACCAGCACGTCGACCTGGGCGGCCTTGGCACGCAGCAGGGCCCGCGCGCAGGCGTCCAGGGTCGCGCCCGAGGTCAGGACGTCGTCGATCAGGACAATGCGGCGGCCCTGGACTTCAGCCTGGCGGTCCGGGGATACCTGAAACGCGCCCTGCACATTGGTCGCGCGCTGGGACCGCGACAGGCCGATCTGCTGCTCGGTGGCGCGCACCCGGCGCAGCACCTCAGCCTTCGTCTGGACCCCGCTCTGTCGACCGATGATCTGCGCCAGCGCCCCGGATTGGTTGTAGCGGCGCCGCCAGGCCCGCCGCCAGTGCAGGGGCACCGGCACCAGCATGTCGGCCCCGGCCAGCAGCTCGCCGCCCGCCCGCGCCATCCAGCGCCCCATGGCCGGCGCCAGATCGGTGCGATCTTGGTATTTCAGCGCATGCACCAGCGTGCGCGCGACGTCGTCATAGCGTACTGCCGCGCGGGCCCGCTGGTAGGCGGGCGGGTTCGCGATCGCCTCCATCGACAGCATGTCGGGGCCGGGATCATAGACGAAGGGAATGCCGAGCCGCGGGCAATAGGGCCGTTCGATGAACGACAGCCGCGCCCAGCACGAAGCGCAAACACCCTCGCCATCGACCGGCTCGCGGCAGGACACGCACTGCGTCGGCAGCGCGATGTCGAGCGCGAGCCGTGCCGCGCGCGTCAGCACATGGCGGCCGGCCGTCCACGCGGCACGCAGCGGTGAGGCAATGGAACGGGTGGGGGCGGCGTCGGCTTCCATAGGAAAAGGCTAGCGTTCCATTTGCGAGGGCTCAAGCGGCTCTGCCCGGAAGGGGCATCAGGAGAGTAGTTCGTGGTGCTCTCTCAGGATGGTGCGGGCGCTCCGCGGATCCAGGGCCGGCGCGAGGATCGAATCATAGGCAAGCCGCATCTGGCGAGCGGCCCGCGTAGGCGGCATCGCACCTATTCCTGTCCCCAGACCCGGGACGAGGAGAGAGCGGATCGCCTCGTTAGCACCGGCATTGTGCCTGACGACAGCGATCAGCGCTGCCCGGAACGCGAGGTAAACGTTCACTGTCTGGTCGATGCGCGCTGGGACGCGCATCGTGGGCGCACTCACGAGAAACGGAAAGCGCTCGTGGCCCGTAGCAAGCACGATCGCTTGGCCGACCGGGAGTTCTCCATAATGATGCTCCGCCAATACGGCTTGCAGATTGGTTTGGAGATCCCAGCCAAAGTATCGCGAATAGAGCAGGTCGATCCCGCCATCCATGTGTCCAAAGCTGTTCGCGGGGCTCAGGATCGCGTCGGACTCCCGCGCGAAAATGTCGCCGAGCGAAACCTCGACCGCGGCCACGTCAGCAAACGCCGCCCTCCAGGCTTCAACAACGTCGGCGCTGATGTCTCGGAGGTGAATGTTAAGCACTGCCGGAGCCTCGGTGATGCCCGACTATACGATCATGCGCCTAACCGTACCACCTGCCTCGCTGCTGCCTGGGTTGCCAGAGTGGCCGTCATAAGCGTAACCAGCGGCATGGCTCAGACCCCCCCAAATCCTCCCGCCCTGTTTGATCGCGCCTTGCTGAACGCACGGCAGCAGCGTGCGCGGGCGCAGGGCGAGGTCACCTTTCTGCTCGATCGCGTCGCCGAGGACATATCCGACCGGCTGGCTGCGGTGATGCGCGAGTTTCACGCGGCGGCCGATCTTTGGACGCCCGGCGAAGGGCTCGCGGTGCTGCGCACGCGGCTTCCTGCCATTGAGCACATCGCGCTCGATGCGACGGGTGCGGAGAAATTGCCCTTTGCACCCGAAAGCCTCGACCTCGTCGTCTCGGCGCTCGCGCTGCAATTCGTCAACGACCTGCCGGGCGTGCTTGCGCAGGTGCGCCGCGCGCTGAAGCCGGATGGGCTGCTGCTGGCCGCGATGATCGGCGGCGACAGCCTGACCGAGCTGCGGCAGGCCTTTGCCGCGGCGGAGGCCGAATGCGAGGGCGGTGTCTCGCCACGCGTCGCGCCGTTCGCGGATTTGCGCGACATCGGCGCGTTGTTGCAACGGGCCGGCTTTGCGTTGCCCGTGACCGACGTCGATCGCGTCGTGGTGCGTTACGCCAACGCGTTCGCCTTGATGCAGGATCTCCGCCGCATGGGCGCCGGCAATGTGCTGATCGAGCGGCGGCGCGCGCCGTCGCGGCGCGCGACGCTGCTGCGGATGGCCGAGATCTACACCGAGCGCTTTGCCGATGCCGATGGCCGCATCCGCGCGACGTTCGACATCATCTGGCTCTCAGGCTGGGCGCCGCATGTCAGCCAGCAGCAGCCGCTGAAGCCGGGATCGGCCAAGGCGAGCCTGGCCGAGGCGGTGAAGAAGGCGGGGAAGGAGTGATCCACACGCTGTCATTCCGGGTTCGCCCTTTGGGCGCCCCGGAATGACGATGCACGAGCATCGTCACATCAGCAAATCGATCAAATGCGGGATCAGCGGAATGTCCGCGGGCGGCATCGGGTAGTCACGCAGCTTGTTGGCGCGAACCCAGGCGAGGTTCTGGCCCTCGCGCGCCGTCACAATCCCTTCCCAGCGCCGGCAGATATAGAGCGGCATGAGCAGGTGGAAGCTATCATAGCCATAGCTCGCGAAGGTCAGCGGCGCGAGGCACGGCTCGGCGACGGTGATGCCGAGCTCCTCGTGCAGCTCACGGATCAGGCTCTGCTCCGGCCGCTCGCCGGGTTCACATTTGCCGCCGGGAAATTCCCAGAGGCCGGCCAGCGCCTTGCCCTCGGGGCGCTGCGCGATCAGGACGCGCTTGTCGGCGTCGACCAGCGCGCAGGCCACCACCAGTGTCAGTTTGAGGTCGGCCATGTTCGGAATGTCGCTCGCTGGGGTCGTTCGCAAGGATTCGTTAATCGTGCTGAAGGGGCTGCGATTCCAGCGGCCCCATAAGTCATATTTAATCAAGGGTTCCTAGAGTGGGAACATATTTAATCCATTCCGGGCTTCATCCATGCGCGCCGTGCTTTGCTCCATTATCCGCCGGTTCGCAACCGACCGGCGCGGCAATATCGCGGTGATTTTCGCACTCGCCTGCGTCCCCGTGATCACGGTGATCGGTTGCGCGGTCGATTACTCCCGCGCGACGCAGATGCGGTCGAAGCTGCAGGCCGCGGCTGACGCGGCCAGTGTCGGCGCGATCGCCAAGGCTTCACCGGCCTTTGCGGCTGCGGGCGCGATGACCTCGGACGGTGCGATCCCGGCCGGTGTCACCGACGCAAGGAACATCTTCAATGCCAACGTCGCCAACCTGACCGGCTATACGCTCGACAGCGTCACGCCGGCCGTGGTCAAGAACGGCTCAACGGTCACCTCGACCGTCGCGTTCACCGGCAGCATCAAGACCATGTTCCTCGGCGTGATCGGCAAGACGGCGCTGGCGGCCAGCGGCACGTCGACGGCAACGGCGAGCATGCCGCTCTATGTCGACTTCTACCTGCTGCTGGACAATTCACCGTCGATGGGCGTGGCGGCCACGCCCGCTGACGTCAGCAAGATGGTCAGCAACACGTCCGACAAATGCGCTTTCGCCTGCCACGACTACAACGACCCCAACAATTACTACAATCTCGCCAAGTCCATCGGTGTGACCACGCGGATCGACGTGCTGCGCAGTGCCACCCAGTCCCTGATGGACACGGCCGCCGCGAGCCAGACCTATTCGAACCAGTTCCGCATGGCGATCTACGATTTCGGCGCGGCATCCTCGAGCATCGGCCTGCGTGCGCTGTTCGCGCTGTCGTCCAGCCTGTCGAGCGCCAAGTCGGCCGCGGCGAACATCGACCTGATGGGCGTCTACGGCAACAATGACGCCTACACCAAGGACATGGATACGCCCTTCAGCTCGGTCTTTCCGGCGCTCAACAATCTGATCAGCGCGCCCGGGGCGGGGACGTCGTCCGCGCCGCTGAAGTACGTGTTCTTCGTCTCCGACGGGGTGGCGGACGAGAACAATTCGGGATGCCTGAAGCCGATCAAGAACGTGAGCGGCATGTCGCGCTGCCAGTCGCCGATCAACAGCGCGCTCTGTGACACGCTGAAGAACCGCAAGATCAAGGTCGCGGTGCTCTACACCACCTACCTGCAACTGCCGACCAACTCCTGGTACATGAGCTGGATCGACCCGTTCAACAAGCCGCCGTTCGGCCCGTCGCCCAACAGCGAGATCGCCCAGAAGATGCAGAGCTGCGCCTCGCCGGGGCTGTATTTCGAGGTGAGCCCGACGCAGGGCATCTCGGATGCGATGAACGCATTATTCCGGAAGGCGGTCGCGGACGCGCGGATTTCGGGGTGAGGCCAGGAACCTCGTTCCGGGGCGATGCGCCAGCATCGAACCCGGAATCTCAAGCCGCATGAACATCCGGATTCCGGGTTCTCGCGTCGCGAGCCCGGAATGACAACGTGGGGCCTAAGACCTGTAATCGCCGTTGATCGCGACATATTCCTTGGTGAGGTCGCAGGTCATGACGCGGTCGCGGCCCTTTCCGAGGCCGAGCGAGACCAGAATTGCGATCTCCGGCGCCTTCATCGCTTCCGACACCTGGGCTTCGTCATAGGACGGATCGCGTGCGCCGCTCTTGGCGACGCGGATGCCGTTGAAGGAGATCGAGAGCTTGTCGCGATCGGCCGGCTCGCCGGCCTTGCCGACCGCCATCACCACGCGGCCCCAATTGGCGTCCTCGCCGGCGATCGCGGTCTTCACCAGCGGCGAGTTCGCGATCGACATCGCGATCTTGCGTGCCGAGGCCTTGGTCTTGGCGCCCTCGACCGTGATCTCGACCAGCTTGCGCGCGCCCTCGCCGTCGCGCGCCACCTGCTCGGCGAGGTTGGCGAGCACCTGGTTGAACGCCTTGACGAAAGCCTTCAGGCGCGGATCGCTGGCGCGGCTGATCTTCGGTGCGCCGTGCTCGGCGGCAGTTCCGGTGGCGAAGGCCAGCAGCGTGTCCGAGGTCGAGGTGTCGCCATCGATCGTCACGGCGTTGAAGGTGTCCTCGACGCCGGCCTTGAGCAACGCCTGCAGCGCGGCGGGCGCGATCGGCGCGTCGGTGAAGATGAAGGACAGCATCGTCGCCATGTCGGGGGCGATCATGCCGGCGCCCTTGGCCATGCCGTTGATGGTGACCTTGGCCTTGCCGAGCTTGACGGTCGCGGTCGCGACCTTCGGGAAGGTGTCGGTGGTCATGATCGCCTTGGCGGCAGTGAGGTAGTCGCCGGGCTCGGCGGCCTCGGCGAGGCGGCCCAGCACGCCGTCGAACTTGGTCGCGTCCAGCGGCTCGCCGATCACACCGGTCGAGGCCAGGAAGATCTCGCTCTCGCTGCATCCGACCGCCTTGGCTGCGATCTTGGCGGTCAGCGCAGTCGAGGCGCGGCCGGTCTTGCCGGTAAAGGCATTGGCGTTGCCGGAATTGACGACGAGGGCGCGTGCCTTGCCGCCCTTCAGCTTGGCGCGGCACCATTCCACGGGGGCGGAGGGGCACTTCGATTTGGTGAAGACGCCGGCCACCGCGGTTCCCTTGTCCATCACCGCCAGCAGCACGTCGGTGCGGTTCTTGTAGCGGATGCCGGCTTCGGCCGTCGCAAGGCGGATACCCGCAATCACGGGCATGTCGGGAACGGTTTTCGGAGCGAGCGGGGAGACGGTTGAGGACATCGCGGGGGCGCCTTGGTGGGGTCTGGACATGCAGATGGCCGGGGAATCCCCGGCCATTGCGACGTTAGATACTATTGGCGTCCGTGAAGTGACAGCGAATTCTTGCTTCTTCGCGGTCTTACTTCTTGGCAGGCGGAGCCATCTTGCTGTCGGACGGCTTGGCTGCGTCCGCCGGCTTGGCGTCGGCCGCCGGCTGATCCAGACGCTCGACCTTGGCCTCCGCGCGCAGCTTGGCCACGTACTCGGCCTGGGCCTTGCGGGTAACGTAGCTCTCGATCTGGGTCTTGACCTGCTCGAAGTCCGGCGCCTTGCGGTTGCGCTTTTCCTCGACCTTGATGATGTGCCAGCCGAACTGCGACTTCACGGGGTCGGAGATCTTGCCGGGCTCCATGGCGAAGGCGACCGTCGAGAATTCCGGCACCATCTGTTCCTTGGTGAAGAAGCCGAGGTCGCCGCCGTCGGCCGAACCCGGATCCTTGGACTTCTTCTTGGCCAGCTCGGCGAAATCGGCACCCTTGTCGAGCTCGGCCTTCACGGCCTTGGCCTCGTCCTCGGTCTCGACCAGGATGTGGCGCGCGCGCACCTCCTGCTCCCCGGTGATCTGCTTGGAGGCCTCCTCATAGACCTTCTTCATGGCGTCGGGGGTGGTGGCGGCCTTGCCCTCGCCCGCGAGCAGGCTGTCCATCAGAAGCCGGTTGCGGGCGAATGCCAGGCGCTTCTTGAACTCCTCGCTGTCGGCGACCTTCTTGTCTTCGGCAGCCTTGCTGACGATTTTCATGTCGATCAGGAACGACAGGACGTTCTCGTCCTTGGTCGCCGGGTCCATCTGGGCGAGGCTCGCCCCGAGCTCCTCCTCGGCCATGGCGACGTCGCTCTTCTTGATTTCCGCGCCATTGACCTTCGCCAGCACCGGATCGTCGGCGGCCCGGAGCGGGCCCGCGAACGCCAGGGACAGCGCCAGGGCGAGGCTGCCAGCCAGGGCGGACGCGCGGCGGAAACGCTGGCCGGTGGTTGCCGGGAACGAGGTGGTCATGGAAAATCCTTATGTTGAAGCAGGGGGCTGCTCGAGCGGGGCGGACACTCGCCCAATTCAGGGGGCCTTGGCAACGCGAAAAGTCTGTCAAAATGATGAATTAGCCGCAATGCGCCCGCCGTTGACAAGGCCCTGACCGGGCCATATCTCTGCCCGGTCGCGACCATGGCGATGGCGTTTATTTTGCTGCGTTTTTGGCCGTTGAACCCAGGCTTGCCCAATTCCCACCCATATGGCGGACGCCCCCGCAGTCCGGGCCAGCGGCGCCGTCAGGCGTCACGGTGAGTTGATGGGCAGGCGGGTGACAACTTCTTAGGCCCACGCGGTTGAATCGCGAACACAGGAACCAGGCATGATCGGCGCGCTCGCCCGCAAGTTTTTCGGCTCCGCCAACGACCGGCGGGTGAAGGGATATCAGTCCCGCGTCAACGCGATCAACGCGCTGGAGGCCGAGGTCTCCAAGCTCTCCGACGAGGCGCTCAAGGCCCGCACCGCCGAGTTCAAGAAGCAGCTCGCCGAGGGCAAGACGCTGGACGACCTGCTCGTCCCCGCCTTCGCAACCGTGCGCGAGGCCGCCAAGCGCACGCTCGGCCAGCGCCATTTCGACGTGCAGCTGATCGGCGGCATGGTGCTGCATGAGGGCGACATCGCCGAGATGAAGACCGGCGAAGGCAAGACGCTGGTCGCAACCCTGGCGGTCTATCTCAACGCGCTCGCCGGCAAGGGCGTCCACGTCGTCACCGTCAACGACTACCTCGCCCGTCGCGACTCCGGCTGGATGGGCCAGATCTACAGCTTCCTCGGCATGACCACCGGTGTGATCGTGCACGGTCTCGACGACGTCGAGCGCAAGGCCGCCTATGCCTGCGACATCACCTACGGCACCAACAACGAATACGGCTTCGACTATCTGCGCGACAACATGAAGTACCGGCTCGAGGACATGGTCCAGCGGCCGCACTTCTTCGCCATCGTCGACGAGGTCGACTCCATCCTGATCGACGAGGCACGCACGCCGCTGATCATCTCCGGTCCGCTCGACGACCGCTCCGACTTCTACAACACCATCGACGGCTTCCTGCCCAAGCTCGACAAGACCGACTACGACGTCGACGAGAAGCAGCGCACGGTGACGCTGACCGAAGCCGGCATGGAGAAGATCGAGACCCTGCTGCGCGACGCCGGCCAGCTCAAGGGCGAGTCGCTCTACGACGTCGAGAACGTCTCCGTCGTGCACCACATCAATCAGGCGCTGCGCGCCCACACGCTGTTCACGCGCGACAAGGACTACATCGTCCGCGACGACGAGGTCATCATCATCGACGAGTTCACCGGGCGCATGATGCAGGGGCGCCGCTATTCCGAAGGTCTGCACCAGGCGCTGGAAGCCAAGGAGCACGTGCAGGTCCAGCCGGAGAACCAGACTCTGGCCTCGATCACCTTCCAGAACTATTTCCGGATGTATGAAAAGCTGGCCGGCATGACCGGCACGGCGTTGACCGAAGCCGACGAGCTCTTCGACATCTACAAGCTCGAAGTCGTGGAAATCCCGACCAACGTGCCGATCGGCCGCCTCGACGAGGACGACGAGGTTTATCGCACCCAGCAGGAAAAGTACCGCGCGATTCTCGCCGAAATCGAGCGTGCCAATTCGCGGCTGCAGCCGGTGCTGGTCGGCACCGCCTCGATCGAAAAGTCGGAAGTGCTCGCCGAATTCCTCAAGAAGAACGGCTACAAGCAGATCGATTTCGGCAAGGACAACGCGCTCGACAAGCTTTACGCCGCCGCCCGCGCCGGCAAACCGGCAAAGCTGTTCGCGGTGCTGAATGCGCGCTTCCACGAGCAGGAAGCCTATATCGTCGCGGAAGCCGGCGTGCCCGGCGCGATCACGATCGCGACCAACATGGCCGGCCGCGGTACCGACATCAAGCTCGGCGGCTCGCTCGAGATGCGCATCCCGAAGGAGACCGCGGGCATCGAGGACGAGGCCGAGAAGGCCAGGAAGATCGAGCAGATCAAGGCCGACGTGGAACGCTTCCGCGAGATCGTGCTGAAGGCCGAAGAGACCGTCGAGATCGAGCCGGCGAAGGGCAGCAAGCCCGCCAAGACCGTGACGAAGCCCGGCGGCCTCTACATCATGGGCTCCGAGCGCCATGAATCCCGCCGTATCGACAACCAGCTGCGCGGCCGTTCCGGCCGTCAGGGCGACCCCGGCCGCTCCAAGTTCTTCCTGTCGCTGGAAGACGATCTGATGCGCATCTTCGGCTCGGATCGCCTCGACAGCATGCTGCAGCGTCTCGGCCTGCAAGAGGGCGAGGCCATCATCCATCCCTGGATCAACAAGGCCCTGGAGAAGGCGCAGCAGAAGGTCGAGGCGCGCAACTTCGACATCCGCAAGAACCTGCTCAAGTTCGACAACGTCCAGAACGACCAGCGCAAGGTGATCTTCGATCAGCGCGTCGAGCTGATGAAGGACGAGAGCGTCGCCGAGACCGTCACCGACATGCGTCACGCCTTCATCGACGACCTCGTCGCCAAGCACGTGCCCGAGCATGCCTATGCCGAGCAGTGGGACGTTGCGGGCCTGAAGGATGAACTGAAGCGCGTGCTCGATCTCGACCTGCCGGTCGACGAATGGGCCAAGGAAGAGGGCATCGCCGACGAGGAGCTGCTGAATCGCATCGAGACCAGGGCCGACGAGCACATGGCGGCCAAGGTCGCGCAATGGGGTCCCGACGTGATGCGTTACGTCGAGAAGACCATTTTGCTCCAGACGCTCGACCACCTCTGGCGCGAGCATCTGATCATGCTCGACCATCTGCGCCAGGTCATCGGCCTGCGCGGTTATGGCCAGCGCGATCCGCTCCAGGAATACAAGACCGAAGCCTTCAATCTCTTCCAGGAGATGAGCGCGCATCTGCGCGAGGCCGTCACGGCGCAGCTGATGCGCGTCGAGATCGTCCCGCCGGAGCAGGAAGCTCCCGTCCTGCCGCCGATGGAGGCGCACAAGTTCGACCCGAACACCGGCGAGGACGAAATGGCGCTCGCCAGCGTCACGCTGGGTGCGCAAGCCACGGATGCCTCGCTACGCGATCCGAAGAACCCTGCGAGTTGGGGCAAGATCGGCCGCAACGAGGACTGCCCCTGCGGCTCGGGCAAGAAGTACAAGCACTGCCATGGGCGGTATGCCTAGTTAGCCACGCAGGCGTGAGGCGCGACACCGACGCTTCATTCTCCACGGTCGTCGCCCGGCTTGCCGCCTTCGCTGAAGCTTCGGCGCGCCGAGCACCCCTCTGGGCCTCGGCGTAGCCTTGGCGAAGCCGGGACCGGGCGACCCAGCACGCCGCGGCCTCTCGGTTCAATCACATCAGTCTCTGGAATACTGGATCGCCCGATTAAATCGAGCGATGACAGCTGAGTGTGGGGCGCGCAGGATTCTCCACATCGTCGTCCCTGCGAACGCAGGGACCCATACCGCGGGATCTATCGAAGGCCCGCGGTCGTCATACCGTGCGAAGCAGGGCAACCAACAATCTTTGAAACAACTGCGCCCTGTGGTTATGGGTCCCGGCTTTCGCCGGGACGACGCGGTTTGCTGGGTTGGGGACGCGGCTACTTTCGCGACGTGCCCACTCAATTCGAGCTGTCGATCAGACTCTCCAGCAGCCGCTTCAATTCGCTGGTCGACTTATCGCCGTAGCTCTCCAGGATGTGCTCCTCCTGGTCCACCGCGAGCGAGTTGAGCTTCCTGCTCAGCACCTTGCCGCGGTCGGAGATGAACATCAGGACCTTGCGGCGGTCGCCCGGATCCTGCACGCGGTAGACCAGCGTGTCCGAGACCATGCGGTCGATCATCTTGGTCAGGGTCGGATGGTTGAGCAGCACGGCGTCCGCAAGCTCGCCCATCGAATGGCCGTTGCCATCCGACAGCACCTTCAGGATGCGCCATTGCTCGACCGGCACGCCTTCCTTGCTCAACCGCAGTTCGAGCTGCCGGTTGATTTCCCGGTTGGCTTGCGCGAGCAGGTAGGCGAGGTGTTCGGTGATCGGGGTGTTTTCTTTCGACGGTTTTGCCACGGCTAAGACTTCGTCTTGACCCAAATGAGTGAATGTCTTGCAATCGATGCTGCATCTATATGCACTTCAATTGTTGAATATTCAATATTTTCAAAATAGGATCATTGCCCAACAAAGGGGCGGAAGCCGCGGCCGCCCGAAGAATGTGCTTGCAGGTCTGGGGTCAGACAGGAGTTGGCGTGCGCGCGACGGTGAACTTCCCGGCTCACGGCGGTCCGGCGCTACCGCCGTCTTTGCTGTTCAGGAATTTGTCCTCCGCAACGGCGGATGGTGCGTTGTCGCCGCGCGATCACGCCTCCTTCAGGCAGCGGGGCGCCAACAAGCTGCGTGTCGGCGGCTTCATCTGCTGCACCGGTTCGCCCGGAGTGTGGGGACCCTGCGCGACCAACAGCGCGAAGCTCGCCGTCGCCGAGATCAACAAGCGTGGTGGCATCCTCGGCCGCGAGATCGAGCTTTCGATCTACGATGCCGGCGGGCCTCTCGATGACGTCCTGAACCGTGCCGAGCAGGCGATTGCGTTCGACGAGGTCGATCTGATCGTCGGGCTGCACACCAGTGCGGTCCGCGTCGGCTTGCGCGACGTCACCACGCGTCATCGTATCCCCTATATCTATACGCCGGTCTACGAAGGCGGCGAGCGTACGCCTGGCGTGATGGCGATCGGCGAGACGCCGCGCTGGCAGAGCCGGCCGGCGATCCACTGGCTCGCCGACGTCAAGAAAGCCAGGCGCTGGTACCTGATCGGCAGCGACTACGTCTGGCCCTGGCAATCGCACCGCGCGGTGAAGAACTACATCAAGGAGACCGGCGGCCACGTCGTCGGCGAGGAATTCGTTCCCCTCGGCGAGGACGATCACGAGCCGCATCTGGCGCGCATCCGCGCGGCGAAGCCTGACGTCGTGCTGATCTCGCTGATCGGAACCGACAGCAGCTCCTTCAATCGCGCCTTCGGCGAGTGCGGTCTGGGCGCCACCACGCTGCGGCTTGCCGGCGCCATGGATGATACCGTGCTGCTCGGCATCGGCGCCGACAACAGCGAGAACATGTATTGTGCCTCGGGCTATTTCACCGGCACCGGCGCGCACGCCAATGACGATTTCCAGAGCCGCTATCGCGCGATGTTCGGGCCGAACGCGCCGCCGATCGGTTCGGTCGGACAATCCAGCTACGAAGGCCTGCGCTTCCTCGAGGCCGTCGCGAACAAGGCCGGTTCGTTGGCGCTGGGGCCGATGCTCGCCGCTGGCTGCAACATTGTCTACAGCGGCCCCCGCGGCGTCGTCACCGTCCGCAACGGGCGCGCGCGGATGCCGATGCATCTCGCCGCGGCCGATGGTCTCGACTTCAAGCTGATCAAGCCGCTCTGAGCGCGGCGCGGCGATTCGCCCGCACTTCATCGCAAAATAATACTTGAAAAGGAAAATATTTCCGTTTTGAATGTTCGGCGAGGCCGGGGTGCGTGCGTCGCACCGGGGCGGCCGCGTCCAAGGACCGTTCCAAGGGATCGTTCAAGGGATCGTTTCAAGAAACTTCAGGAGAGCGCCGTGACTGTTGTCCTTCCCACGCCAGCCCAACTTCTCGCCGTCGCCGAGCAGTGCGGCCTTTCGCTGACCGACGATGACGTCGCCTCGTTCCGCGGCCTGATGCAGGGCTCGATCGAGGCCTACAATCTCGTCGGCGCGATGCCGGACGAAGTGCCGGAGGTGAAATATCCGCGCACGCCCGGCTATCGGCCCTCGCCGGAGGAGAACCCGCGCAACGCCTGGTATCGCAAGTCGACCGTGAAGGGCGCCGCCAGCGGCAAGCTCAAGGGCAAGACCGTCGCGCTGAAGGACAACATCATGCTCGCCGGCGTTCCCATGATGAACGGCTCGGCGACGCTGGAAGGCTACGTCCCCGATTTCGACGCCACCATCGTCACGCGCATGCTCGATGCCGGCGCCGAGATCGCCGGCAAGGTGCATTGCGAATCCTTCTGCATGTCCGGCGGCAGCCACACCAATGCGGTCGGCGCGGTGCACAATCCGCACAAGATGGGCTATTCGGCCGGCGGCTCGTCCTCGGGGAGCGGCGTCGTCGTCGCGCTCGGCGAGGTCGACATGGCGATCGGCGGCGACCAGGGCGGCTCGATCCGCATGCCGTCCTCGTTCTGCGGCACCTACGGCATGAAGCCGACCTGGGGCCTCGTGCCCTATACCGGGATCATGCCGATCGAGATCTTCGTTGATCACACCGGCCCGATGACGGCCACCGTTGCCGACAACGCGCTGCTGCTCGAAGTGCTCGCCGGCGACGACGGCTACGATCCGCGCATCAAGGCCCCGAAGGTCGAGGAGTACACCAAGGCGCTCGGCCAGGGCGTCAAGGGCATGAAGATCGGCATTCTCAAGGAAGGCTTCGAGCAGGCGAACGCGGAGGCCGCCGTGAACGAAAGCGTGCGCGAGGCGGCAAAACGCTTCAAGGATCTCGGCGCCACCGTCGAGACGGTCTCGATCCCGATGCATCTCGCGGGCCCGGCGATCTGGACGCCGATCGGCACCGAGGGCATGACTCAGACCATGATGTATGGCGACGGTTATGGCCTTTCCCGCGCCGATCTCTACTCCACCACGCTGATGGATTTCCATCGCGGCTGGCGCCGTCAGGCGGACTCGCTGTCCGAGACCACAAAGCTGTTCCTGCTGCTCGGCACCTACATCAACAACAATTTCGGTCCGCGCTACTACGGCAAGGCGCTCAATATCTCGCGACGCCTGACCGCGGCCTACGACAAGGCCTTCAAAGACTACGACCTGCTGCTGCTGCCGACTACGCCGATGAAGGCGACGAAGCTGCCGGAGCCCAATGCCAGCCGCGAGGATTACGTCGCCCGCGCGCTGGAGATGATCTCCAACACCGCGCCGTTCGACATCACTCATCATCCCGCGATGTCGCTGCCCTGCGGCATGGTCGACGGCCTGCCGGTCGGTCTGATGCTGGTCGGCCGCATGTTCGAGGAATCCACCATCTACCGCGCCGCGCATGCCTTCGAGCAGATCGGCGACTGGAAGAAGATGTGAGCGGAGTACCGATGCAGGCGAACGGAACCCAAAAGCATGGCTAACGCGTTCGTCGCGGCGTTCGAGATCCTGAGCTTCGGCGCGATCATCGTCCTGATCGTGCTGGGGCTCGGGATCATCGCCAGCATGATGGGCATCTTCAACTTCGCGCAGGGCGAGTTCGTCCTGCTCGGGGCCTACATCACCTATCTCGCCTACGCCAAGGGCATGCCGATCTGGGCCGGCATGGTCGCGGCGCCCTTCGTGGTCGGCGCGCTCGGCTTCGTGCTGGAGGCGCTGATCATCCGCAGATTCTACGCCGCGCCGATCGTCGCCATGCTGGGCACTTATGCGCTTGGCCTCATCATCCGCGAATCCGTGCGCGGCCTGATCGGCGGCTTCTATCTCACCGTGCCCGAGCCGATCGGCGGCTCCATCGACATCGGCGCCATGCACATCTCGGCCTGGCGCTTCACCATTATCGTGATCACGCTGCTGGTGATGGCGGGCTGCTATTTGCTGCTGTCGCGCACCAGCTTCGGCCTGCGCATGCGCGCCACGCTGGAGAATCCATCGCTGGCGCGAGCCTCGGGCATCTCCACACCGCTGATGTACGGCGCCACCTTCGCCTTCGGCTCCGCGCTCGCCGGTCTTGCCGGCGCGCTGATCGTGCCGGTGTTCAGCCTCTACGCCGATCTCGGCCTGCGCTTCCTGATCCAGGGCTTTGTCGCCGTCATGGTCGGCGGCGTCGGCTCCTTCATCGGGCCGGTCGCAGGCGCCGGCGTCATCGGCACGCTCAGCGCCGCGCTGCCATGGATCATGGCGCCCGTCGTCGCCGACGTGCTCGTCTTCGTCCTTGCCATTGTCTTCATCAAATTCCGCCCGCAGGGCCTCATCGCTGGAAAAGGGGTTTAGTCACATGATCGATCGCACGCAGCTCTCTCGCCGTCGCTTCCTCTCCAATTTCGCCTTTGCTTCCGGTGCGGTCGCAACCGGTGTCGGAAGCTGGGTGATCCCGGCGCCCTGGGCCAATGCGGCCGAGGCCCCGATCAAGGTCGGCATCGCGACCGACCTCACCGGCCCGATCGCCTATGCCGGCAACGCCGACGCCAACGTCGCCAAGATGGTGATCAAGGAGATCAACGCGGCCGGCGGTCTGCTCGGCCGTCCGCTCGAGCTCTACATCGAGGACACCGCGTCGAACGAATCGGTTGCGGTGGGCAACGTGCGAAAACTGATCCAGCGCGACAAGGTCGACATGGTTCTCGGCGGCATCACCTCCTCGATGCGCAACGCGATCAAGGATCCGATCGTATCGCGCGGCAAGACGCTCTACATCTATCCGCAGCTCTACGAGGGCAAGGAGTGCACGCCGTACCTGTTCTGCACCGGGCCGACGCCGGCGCAGCAATGCGACGAGTTCATCCCCTGGCTGATCAAGAATGGCGGCAAGAAGTTCGCTCTGCCGAGCGCCAACTACGTCTGGCCGCACACGCTCAACGTCTACGCCCGCAAGGTGATCGAGGCGAACGGCGGCGAGGTCGTGTTCGAGGAATACTACCCGCTCGACCAGGTCGACTTCTCCGCGACCGTCAACCGCATCATCTCGAACAAGGTCGACGTCGTCTTCAACACGGTCATTCCGCCCGGCGTCGGACCGTTCTTCAAGCAGCTCTATGAAGCCGGCTTCCTCAAGAACGGCGGGCGGCTCGCCTGCGTCTACTATGACGAGAACACGCTCAACATCAATCAGGCCGCGGAAATCGAGGGCCTTGCGAGCTGCCTCGATTATTTCAAGGTGCTGACCAAGGAGAACCCGTTCGACGCCAAGATCCAGGCCGCCTACGAGAAGGATTTTCCGGGCAACTTCCTGTTCGCCGCCGGCAGCGCCGCCACCGGCACCTATCGCGGCCTGAAGCTGTGGGAAGCCGCGGTGAAGGAAGCGGGCAAGGTCGATCGCGATTCGGTTGCCGCCGCGCTCGATCACGCCAAAATCGCCGAAGGTCCGGGCGGACCGGCCGAGATGGTGCCGGGCAAGCGGCACTGCAAGATGAAGATGTACACTGCGGTTGCCAAGGGCGGAAACTACGAGATCGTCGGGCGCAGCAACGGGCTCGTCGATCCCAAGGAATGCTGAGAAGGAATGCTGAGGTGGAATGTCGAAGTCGATGGGCGCAGTGAAGCAGGCGATCCCCGCCGAGATCGGCGGGGAGACCGACGTCGCAATGACTGAGCAGGGACCTGTGAGGCAAGCCGCTTCGCGGCGGAAGGTCCTGCCGATCGTGGAGGGCGTCGTGCTCGTCGCGGCGCTGCTCGCGCCGCTGGTGCTGCAGGACTATCTCACGGTGTTCGCAACGCGCGTGATCATCCTGGCGCTGTTCGCGCTGTCGTTCGATCTGGTCTGGGGTTATGCCGGTATCATGAGCTTCGGCCAGGCCCTGTTCTTCGGCTCGGCCGGCTACGGCGTCGCGCTGCTCGCGCGCGACCTCGACGTCACCAACATCTTCCTGGTGCTGCCGGCTGGTACCATCATCGGCCTCACGTTCGCGCTCCTGCTCGGCGGCTTCCTGCTGCTGGGCCGGCATCCCTCCAGCGTGATCTTCGTCTCGCTCGGCACGCTGACCGGCTCCTATGCCGCCGATCGGCTCGCACGCGGCTGGTACTATCTCGGCGGCCAGAACGGCATCCCCTCGATCGCGCCGATGTCGCTTGGGTCGTACGAGTTCACGGAAGGCCCGTCCTTCTACTATCTCGTGCTCGGCATTCTCGTCGTGGTCTACCTGCTCTGCCGCTTCCTGGTGCGCTCGCAGTTCGGTCTGGCGCTCGCGGGCTTGCGCGAAAACGAGCAGCGCATCGCCTTCTTCGGCTACAAGGCCCAGCATCTCAAAGCCATCATCTTCACCATCGGCGGCGCCGTCGCGGGCCTTGCCGGCAGCCTCTATGCCTTCCACGAAGGTTTCGTCTGGCCCAATATGGTCGGCGTCGTGGTCTCGACGCAGGTGGTGCTCTACGTGCTGTTCGGCGGCTCCGGCACGCTGATCGGCGCGGTCATTGGTGCCGTCATCGTCGAGGGCGTCAGCTTCTGGCTGTCGGACAATTACCGCGACATCTGGCCGATCATTCTGGGCCTGTTGCTGCTGCTGGTGATCCTGTTCCGGCCGCTCGGCCTGATCAGTTTTGTGCTGGGCGAGCGCGAGCGCGTCGGCAGTTTCGGTGCCAAGCCCGAAGCGAGCGACAAGGAGAAGCGCAATGCTCCTTGAAGCCGCCGGCATCAAGAAAGTCTTCGGCAAGCTCACCGCGCTCGACGGCGCCGCGCTCAGCGTCGGCGAGAACGAGTTCCACGGGCTGATCGGCCCGAACGGCTCCGGCAAGAGCACGCTGATGAAGTGCATCGCGGGTGCCGAAGTGCCGACGCAAGGGAAGGTCTCCTTCGTCAACACCGACATCACCGCCTTCACGCCGACCGAGCGCGCCCGCGCCGGCATGAGCCTCAAATTTCAGATCACCTCCGTGCTGCCGTCGCTGACGCTGTACGACAACATCCTGCTCGCGCTGCAGGCGCAGTCCTCGCTGTTCGATCTCGTGTTCTCGCGCACGCGGGGCGCGCTGCACGACCAGGTCATGGCCATGCTGAGGCAATTCCGCCTCGCCGATCGCGCCTTTGACGCGGCGGCCGCGCTGTCGCATGGCCAGCAGCAATGGTTGGAGATCGCAATGGCGCTCGCGGGCAAGCCGAAGCTGCTGCTGCTGGACGAGCCGACCGGCGGCATGAGCCTGGAGGAGCGGCGCGTCACCGGCGAGTTGCTCCAGCCGATCAAGCAGCATTGCTCCCTCGTCATCGTCGAGCACGACCTCGATTTCATCCGCGACATCTGCGATCGCCTCACCGTGCTCGACCAGGGCAAGGTGCTGGCCTCGGGCACGGTGTCCGAGATCCAGGCCAACAAGTCCGTCCAGGAGATTTATCTGCGCCGTGCCTGAATTTTTGGACATCAAGCATCTCGATGCGGGCTATGGCAGAAGCCAGGTCCTGTTCGACGTCAACCTCGGCATCCCCTGGCGCGGCGGCGTCGCCGTGCTCGGGCGCAACGGCGCCGGCAAGACCACGCTGATGAAGACCATCGTCGGCGAACTGCCGGCGTGGAAAGGCGAAGTCGCCTTCGACGGCCGCGACATCAGCCGCCGCGCCACCCAGGAGCGCGTCCGCGCCGGCATCGGCTACGTGCCGCAGGAGCATTCGGTGTTCGCGCGCCTGTCGGTGCGCGACAATCTCGCCGTCGGCTCGCTCGCGAGCAGGAAGGCCGACGCCGTCGACCATGTGCTGACCATCTTCCCAAAGCTCGGCCAGCGCCTCGACCAGCCCGCCGGCACGCTCTCCGGTGGCGAGCGCAAGATGCTCGCGATCGGCCGCGCCATGCTGGGCGACCCGAAGCTCTTGCTGCTGGACGAGCCGACCGAAGGCGTCTGGATCGGCGTCATCGAGGAGATCACCGAACGCCTGATCGAGCTCGCCAAGTCTATCGCCGTCATCATCGTCGAGCAGCACCTCGACCTCGCGCTCCGCGTCGCCAGCTACGCTTATGTGCTGGACCGTGGACGGGTCGCGCTGCAGGGGCAGGCGGGGGAAGTGAGGGACAATCCGGAACTGGTGCGGTATCTGGCGCCGTAGAAGGTGCTGATGAAGCTTGATGCTTTCGCGTCATCCTCACTGTCATGCCCCGGCTTGACCGGGGCATCCAGTACGCCGCAGGGTCTCGATCGAAAACGCCGGTCCGGTTCTCCGCGCCCGTCGTCTCGCAGGTCGCTGCAGCCGCGTCGGGCCGCACACGCCACCGCAGAAACTTGACGCCAACCTGCGGGCGGCAGGACCGCATGATTCTGCCGTACGCAACTCTGCTTCGCCCTTGGGCTTCGCAGGGCAGGCCGCGCCGTCGTACCCGCGCCCGCTGATCGCTCACGGGGACGACCGGACGCGCCCTCGATGAGGGCCTCGCTATACGGGAAGCCGCGACCGATAGGGCGCGGTCAGAAGCAGCATGAAAAGCGCTCGTTCGGCCTGATACTTGGCGGCATATCGGTTTAATTCCCGCCCTCGCATCACGACCGCGCCTTCGCTAGTGGAGACGCTCCAGGCCCATCTTTTTCGCTTGCGCTGCACCAAGGTCACTTCGAATGTTGGATACTCCGGTCTGACCATTGTCGCCGCTTCTCGCCATGCATCCAGTCGGACAAACTTCAACCCGGAGGTCCGACCCGTGTCTTCACCCGTTTGGGTGAAAGGGAGTTTGCGCATGCCGGGTCAGTCCGGTCCGAGCGGCGGTCAGGGCGACGAGTGACCTGTCTGCGTTAGAGTCTATCCGCCGCGCAATGCCTTGCCGGCGAGCAGGCTGACGAGCTCCTGCTGACGGGAAAGGCCGGTCTTTGAAAGCACGGCTTTGAGTTGCGTGCGCACCGTCTCTCGCGTCACGCCGATTTTTGCTGCGAGTGCATCGATCGATCCGGCCTCTGCAACGCCACGTGCGACCTGGGCCTCCGCGGGTGTCAGGTCGAATAGCCCTTGCAGGACTTCCGCACTCGGCACCGCGCCGCGATCGACGGGTGTTACGATGAGCATGAACGTGGCTTGGGTGAAGATATCGCGTGCCGATCCGCGCACCGGGACGATATGCAGGACCATCGGTATGCGATTCATCGCCGCCGCGATGGCGAGGGACCTGACGGCCGGGCGGTTGCCGATGAGCGGGGTCCCCAGCGCCGCCAAGAACAACCCGTCCGCAGTGACATCGGTCAGGGTCAATCGCTCTGCGCGATCTTGGAACAGCGACGGCATCAGCGCCTCGAACAGTCCGTTCGCCGCGAGTAACTTGCCTCGTTCGCGCAATATCGCTCCGGGTAGCCCGATGGCCTGCAATGCGTCGGCTTGCGCGCGCGCGCGCTCGAAGCCAAGGCGGTTCGCAGTCAGGGACGCCCGAGCCAGATGAGGCCTCAGGCCATCAAGAAACGAGACGACCTCGCGCGGCACAGGCCCATCGTCCTGGTGTCGCGGCATGACGATCGCAATCGAATCGCCGCTCGGTATTGAAATGATGGTCCCGGCTCTGTAGCCGATTCCGTGCCTGCGGTAGAAATTGCAGTACACGTCATTGGTCGCGATCTCCTGCTCCGACAGAAGGTCTCCGTCATTGAGGAAGCCGGCGTAGTTGAGAGCGGCGGCACGCGGCAGCAACGGATCGCGCTCACTCCATCCCTCCTCCAGGAAAAGAGACATGGTCTGGTCGTGATTGACGGAATTGATCCCGCTGACATAGCCGTCGCGTACCGCGAAAAGCAGTCCGCCATTGCCGCCGACAGCGTTACCGATTTCATTGAGGATATCGGGCCACAATGACGGTATGAGCCCGGCCTCGTAGATCCGGTCAATCAGATGATCGAGATGCCCAAATCCACTCATGCGCAGCGCGAAGAGTTCATGGCGAAACTATAGCCGGGTGACCGGGCGACGCAATCCGCACATCGCGAGGCGCCCCGGATCCTTGTCGGGAACCAATCGGTCTGGCGCAATCCGCACGCCGTGCGTGGCCTACTCCCGAAGGCGTGGCATCGCCCCGCCCCTACTTCACCGCTCCAAAGCGGCTGTCGAACGAGTTCGACTGCACCACCGGCGCGGCGCCCATAATCTGCGTGGCTTCACCCGCACCATCGCTCACCGACGGCTTCAGTGCCGGCCGCGTGGCGGCGAGGCGCGTGTCGGGCTTCGCCGGCTCGGCGGGCTTGGCGGCCACGGCGGGCTTCGGCGCGTCCTTCGCGGCATCCTTGGACTTGTCATTCCCCGGCACGAAGCGGCTCACGGCGGCCTTCAGCCGCGACGCAGCGGTGGGCGGCGTCGGGGCGATCTGGGCCGGCGCCACGGAGGCGGTGGCTTGCGGCGGCGGGGTGGTGGCCGTGGTGTCGGATGAGCCCATGCCCATCTTGCGGCCGAGGTTGGAGAAGAAGCCGCCGGATTTTTCGCCGGATTTCTCCTGGGACTTTTCGGCAGGCTGAGCCGCGGCGACGCGGGTGCTGGTCGCGGGCACGGCGACCACCGGTTCTTCCTGCGGGGCAGGCGCGGACGCCACGCTGTCGAGGTTTGGCTTGGGCGGATTGACGTGGCTGGGGATCGTGCCCGGTGCCTTCGCCATTGCCAGCATCTGCAACGTGGTGCCTTCGGCGCCTTCCGACAAACCGGTCGAGCCTTCCGGAATCTTCGCGGCGAAGATCTTGTTCATGCCGCCGTCGATGCCGGTGTTCATGCGCGCCACCGGCGTGCCCTTGGCGACGAGCCTGGCGTACTCGGCCTCGTCCCTGGCTTGCTTGCCTCGCACGGCGGCGACGATGTCCTCGGGGATCACATAGGCCGGGCACTTCGCCGCGGCGTCGAACACCGGATCGCGCTTCGCATCCGCCGGCTTGGCCGCGTCGAAGACGTACTTCTTCTCGCAGAAATCGACCTTCGGCTCCTGCCGCGTCACCTCGAAGTGATCATAGCCTTCCTTGATCATCTTCCAGAACGGCATGTTCGGATTGTTCCGGTGCTTGGCCATGTTCACCGGCGTCATCTTGAACGGATAGGCCTGGAGCTGGAACGCCTTCTGTCCCCCGAAGAAGGATTCGCGCCCGAGCGAATAGATCTCCGCGATCTGCTCGTCCGTCATCGCGTAGCAGCCGCGCGAGGAGCAGTCGCCATGCACCATCAGCTGCGAGCCGGTGCGGCCCAAGGCCTTGTCGAACGCGTTCGGGTAACCCGTGTTGAAGGAGAGGTAATAGGCCGATTGCGGATTCATCTGGCCCGGGTTGATCGAGTAGAATCCCTCCGGCGCCTGGCGGTCGCCTTCGCGCACCTTGGGGCCGAGATCGCCCGACCAGCGGCAGATCGGATAGGTCTTGAGCAGCGCGAACTGACCGTTGCGGGTCTGCTTCCAGACCTCGAGCTCGGCCTCCTGCTTGAACAGGCGCACCAGGATCGGCGACTGCAGATCCATGTCCTTCTCGACCATCGCGGCGAGCAGCTTCGGCGGCACCGGCTGGTTGGCCTTGGCGTTGGTCGCGAGCGAGACCTGGTCGGTGTTGCAGCCGGACAGCAGAACGCCAGCCGTCATCAGCGCAACCGAAGCCAAAAGCGCGCGAGCAAGCGAACGAGAAATCAAGATGGACCCCACACCGTGCCGGGCTACGAAGCGCGAACCCCAATTTGTTTGGCGCATGATCCGACCGGACAACCGGACCCGTCGTGACGGGCTTTTTCAGCTCACGCCCCAGCGCTTGTGCCCTGAAGCCATTGATTAAAATTCTAACCTCTGGGTCATGTGGTCGCAACCCGAGCGGGGATCACGAGCCCGTTGGCCCATCGGCATGGTCAACGAAGACTGAATGAACGCGACTTGAGACGGAACTTGGGCCTTTCGGCCCCATCAGGACTCAGATCGCCGATTTGGGCAAAAAAAGGGTTAATGCAGGGTTACCGGGATGATCCGGGAGGGCTTGTAGGGTGGGCAAAGGCCCATCGCGCCGTGCCCACGACCTGCGTGTGATCGGTGAGAATTCGTGGGCACGTCGCGCAAGAGCGCGCCTTTGCCCACCCTACGAGACCGGAAACCGCCCGAATCAGGTCAGTTTCCGGCCGATATCGAGGAATTTCTGCCGGCGCTGCTTGCGGATGGCATCGCCATCCAGGCCGCGCATCTCGTCGAAGGCCTTGGCGATGGCATCGCCGGTGGTGGCGATCATGGCGGCGGGGTCGCGGTGCGCGCCGCCGACCGGCTCCTTCAGGATGGCGTCGATCACGCCGAACCGGAGCATGTCCTGGGCGGTGATCTTCATGTTGTTGGCGGCTTCCTGCGCCTTGGTGCCGTCGCGCCAGAGGATGGAGGAGGCGGCTTCCGGCGAGATCACGCTGTAGATCGCGTGCTCCAGCATCAACACCTTGTTGGCGGTGGTGATGGCGATGGCGCCGCCCGACATGCCCTCGCCGGTGATGATGGCGACGTTCGGCACGGTCAGTGCGAGGCACGCGTCGGTCGAGCGCGCGATCGCCTCGGCCTGGCCGCGCTCCTCGGCGCCGATGCCGGGATAGGCGCCGGCGGAATCGGCCAGCGACAGCACCGGCAGACCGAACCGCTCGGCCATCTCCATCAGCCGCACGCATTTGCGATAGCCTTCGGGCCGCGCCATGCCGAAATTGTGCCGGATGCGGCTCTCGGTGGAATCGCCTTTTTCCTGGCCCATCACGCAGATCGGCTCACCGCGGAAGCGGCCGAAGCCGGCGACCAGCGCCTCGTCCTCGCCGAACTTGCGGTCGCCGGCGAGCGGGGTGAATTCGGTGATCAGGCCCTTGATGAAGTCGTTGAAATGCGGCCGCTGCGGATGCCGCGCCACCAGCGTCTTCTGCCACGGGGTCAGGTTCGTATAGAGGTCGGCCAGCGCCTGCGCCGCCTTGTCCTCGATGCGCGAGACCTCCTCGGCGATGTCGGTGCCGGAAGCCGCCATGACCCTGAGTTCATCGAGCTTGGAATCGAGCTCGGCGACGGGCTTTTCGAAGTCGAGATAGCTGCGCATCTGGTCTTGCATCAACTCAATATAGGGAGGACGGGGCTAGCGAGCGAAGCGGATTTCAATTGGCGGAGAGAAGTGTAGCTTCTTCAAGGGGTTGGCTTGTGTGCTGCGAGCGGGCCCGCCAAATCAATCGAAAGGCCCCGGCTCTTTCTGCGGAGATGTGGCCGAAGTCAAGGCGGTTTCCTTCCCCGCTGTCGTCCCTGCGAACGCAGGGGCCCATAACCACAGGGAGAAGTTTGGCGAAGACTGGCGGTGAAGTGGTCTTCCCCAGGTACTGACACCGCCCGTCACAGACAGATCACGCGGTATGGGTCCCTGCGTTCGCAGGGACGACAATCGCTTACTTCTCCGCCAGTGGATGCAGGTCGCGCACCAGGCTCTTCAGCCGCTCCTCGACCACGTGGGTGTAGATCTGGGTCGTGGAGATATCGGTGTGGCCGAGCAGGGTCTGCACGATGCGCAAATCGGCACCATTGTGCAGGAGGTGACTGGCGAAGGCATGGCGCAGCACGTGCGGCGAGACCAGCCGGGCCTGCAGGCCCGAGGCGACCGCGAGCTCCTTGAGGTCGCGGGCAAAATGCTGCCGCGTCAGATGCCCACTCTCGCCGAACGAGGGGAATAGCCATTTCGAGGCGGCGAGGCTGTCCTTCTTCTTCTCGGTTTTCGCCGCTTCCGTCGCCGCGAGGTAATCCGCCATCGCCTGCCGCGAGGCTTCGTTCAGCGGCACCAGGCGCTCCTTGTTGCCCTTGCCGCGCACCACGATCATGCGGGCGTCGCGCTTGGCCGCCGAGCGCGGCAGCGCCACCAGCTCGGAGACGCGCAGGCCCGTGGCGTAGAGCACCTCGAGCAGGCAATAGAGCCGCAAGCTCCGCAGCCGCCTTGCGGGCGAGGCATCCTCCGCCTCGCTCAATTCCTTGGCGCGACGGAGCATGCGGTCGACATCGGCGATCGACAGCACCTTCGGCAGGCCGCGGCCGCGCTTGGGTCCGGACAGGATCGCGGCGGGATCCTCGCTGCGGATGCGTTCGTTGAGGAGAAAGCGATAGAGGTGCCGCATCGCCGACAGCCGGCGCGCGACGCTGGTGGATTTGAAGCCGCGCGTGTCGAGATCGGCGAGATAGTCGCGCAGTGTTTGCGTCTCCGCGTCCACGAAAGTGTGGCCGACGCGGCCCAGAAATTCCGAGAAATCGGTGAGGTCGCGGCGATAGGCGTCGAGCGTGTTGGGCCCGGCGCCCTGTTCCGCCGCGAGCATGTCGAGAAACAGGCCGGTGAGCTTGCTATCGGAGGGCTTGATGCGCATGCCCTTCAGGCTAGCTCCTATTTCTTGAGAAACTCACCAGCAATATCGAGCGGTCGGCGCGCTTCTGAACGCCTCATCGAAGGTCTAGGACATGTGGCTGATCGCCGTGGCCTGCGACCAGACCACCATCCATTGCCCATCGCGACATTCGTAAGTGTCGGTGTGCCAATAGTCCGCAGGGGCAACCCGGTGACCACCAAACACGATCTCGAGCCTGGCGCGATAGCGAATCACGGCATGATCGTTGTGCTGACGAACGGCGATCGCTCCGGGTTCCCACATGAGATATTTGATCTGCCCGCTCTGGATCGCGCCCAGATATTCGGCCTTGGACAGCGGCATGCCGACCGGCGTGACCAGCTGGAACTCCGGTGCGTGAAGCGGTCCCGCCGCGTCCATGTCGCCGGCGACAAGGGCGCGAAGCCGAGCCCGCTCGGTGGTGCGGATGTGCTCGGCTTGCGGTGAGTCCGTCTCGGTCGCGTGTCCAGTCATTGATCGGTTCTCCGGTTCTGCAAGAGTGAACAAAGGTCAGCCGGCCTGCGGCACGGCGATCAGGCGATAATCGATCAGGCTCTGTGCGCTGGCGCGGATGCAGTCCTCGTCAGGACGCGGGCTCCAATTCAGCACGCGACGCGCCTTGGCGGCACTGACGCTGAGGTCGCGGTCGAGTTCGTGGACGATCATGCGCGAACGACCGCTGAACGGCACCATGGCCCGCACCATCCAGTTCGGCACGTCGCCGCAAGGCAGATGAGCTGCGTAGGCTGGGAAAGATCTCGCCAGCACGGCGGCCAATTCCCGCAGCCAGAAGAAACCTCCACCAACGATAAAGCGCTCTCCGGAGGCCTCCGGACAGGTCATCGCACGGATGTGCGCGTCAGCCACGTCGCGCACGTCGACGACCGCAAAGCCGAAGCGCGGCACACGCTTCAACTTGCCGCTCATCATCTGCCGGATCAGTCCGACGGACGTGCCGCATTGCGGGCCGAGCAGCGGTCCGAAGATCATGCCGGGGTTGATGACGGCCAGATCAAGTCCGCTCTTGCTGGCAAAGCTCCAGGCGGCCTGCTCGGCCAGCGTCTTCGACCTGTAGTACGGCGTCGCCCGCGGGCTGGTCGGATCAGTCCAGTTGCTTTCGGTGAAAGGGGCCTGGCCATCGCCGTGATTGGTGGCGGCGATCGAGGATGTCAGGACGACGCGTGCCACACCGGCGTCATGGGCCGCGCGCAGCACCCGCAACGCGCCGTCTTTGGCGGTCCTGATCAATTCATTCGCATCGTTCGGCAGCCCTGCCGGAAACGGCGAGGCGGCATGAATCACATAGCGACAGTCCTTCAGCGCGTCGTCCCATCCGCCGTCGGAGCGGAGATCGGCGCGCGCGAAATCGAGAGCATCGGCCGCGGCGAGCGCTGGCGCGCCAAGCCGGCTCCGGATGCGGTCGGAGGTGGCCAGGTCGCGGACGGTGCCGCGCACGCGATGGCCGCTCTCCAGCAACTGCCTGGCGATATGTCCGCCGAGAAATCCGCCGATACCCGTCACGAGAACCGTGGCGGCCGGGGCGCCAACTTGGGAATGCATGTAACTTCAAACCTTTAGGACAGGGGGCACTACCGATTAGACAAATGGACTTATTCTGTCTAACGTGTATTTGACGTATTGGACGATGACTGTCAACTTGTCTCAATGAATGACAGCGATCGCAAAGCCGGAGCTATTCTCGACGCCGCACTGCCGGTGTTCGTCCGCCATGGCTTTCGCAAGACGTCGATGGCCGACATCGCGCGCGCGGCGGGCATCTCGCGTGCGGCGCTCTACCTGAGCTTTGGCAGCAAGGAGGAATTGTTTCGGGCGGGATCGGAGCGGGCGCACGCCAGGACGATGCGCGACGTCGAGGCCGCCCTCGCTGGTCACGGCGACGTTTTCGACCGGATCGAGTCGGCGATTGCGGCGTTCCAGCGCGATCTGGTCGTGCCGTTCGCCGGCAGCGCAGATGCGGCGGAGTTGTTCGATACCAACATGGCGCTCGCCAAGGACATCACGCTGGCGGCCCGCGCTCGGTTGGTGGCGCTGCTTGCGCGCGCGCTCGCCGATGCGCAGGCAACGGGTGCGATCACCCTGGATGGTGCGAAGGCCACGCCGACGGACCTAGCCGGCATCATCGTCGCGGCGATGGAAGGCATCAAGGAGGCCCAGACCGCGGGTCAGAATCTCCTTGATGATACGCGGCTGTTCCTACGCCTGATGCGTCAGGCCCTGACCCGAAATCTGCCGGCCGGCTGACGCTCTCGGCCCAACGGCTATCTTTTGAGAAACCTGTCCGGCGGGATCGTCACCGTCATTTCCCGCGGCTTCGGATTGACGAAGTTCGCTAGCGCGAAGACCACGCCATAGACGATGCCGGCGATCACGGCGACGGCCGTCAGGAAGCGGAACAGGCTGGGCATCGTTCTGCGGTCTCTAAAGGGGTCTTGTAACGGGCTTGGCGGGCAAATTAACCAATGAAATCATCCAACATGTTCGCCGTTTCGTGGCAAGAGTCCTCTGGCGAGGGTCCCCCTGGGGTCGTATAGGTGGCCAAAGCATGCCGCCTTTGGCGGCATCGTGCGAGATCCATTCGAGCGAGACAATGTCCGACGCCGCGTTGCCGATACCAGCCTCGCCCGAAGCCGACATCCTGTCGGCGCTGGGCGCGCGCTCGATCGTGCTCGTCGGCATGATGGGCGTGGGCAAATCCACCATCGGCCGTCGCATGGCTCTCAGGCTCAAGCTGCCGTTCGTCGATGCCGATACCGAGATCGAGACGTCGGCCCAGATGACCATCCCGGAGATCTTCGAGCGCCACGGCGAGTTGTATTTCCGTGACGGCGAGGCGCGGGTGATCGCGCGGCTGCTCGACGGCGGGCCGGTGGTGCTGGCGACCGGCGGCGGCGCCTTCATGCGCGAGGAGACGCGCGCGCGCATCGCCGCGAAAGCGGTCTCGATCTGGCTCAAGGCCGACCACGACGTCATCATGCGCCGCGTGCGGCGCCGTGCCGATCGCCCGCTGCTGCAGACCGCCGATCCCGAAGGAACCGTGACGCGCCTCCTCACCGAGCGCGAGCCGGTCTATGGCCATGCCGACCTCACCATCGCCTCGCGCGACGTGCCGCACGACAGAATCGTCGAGGAGTGCATCGAGGCGCTGCGCGCACATCTGTGCGGCGAACGGGCCGCCCAGCCACCTGCCGACGTTGCGAGTGCCATACGATGACTGCGCCGTTGAAACATTCCGATCCTGTCACTGTCGAGGTCGCGCTGGAGAATCGCGCCTATGACATCGTCATCGGCCGCGGCGTGCTGGCCTCGCTCGGCGAGCGCGTCGCAGCCTTACGGCCCGGCGTGCGCACTGCGATCGTGACCGATCGCACCGTGGCAAAGCATTGGCTCGAGCCCGCTGAAGCCTCGCTCGCGGCGAGCGGCATCCCGACCTCGCGCATCGTCGTCGAGGAAGGCGAGATTTCCAAGACCTATGCCGGCCTGGAGAAGGTCAGCGAAGCCCTGATCGCCGCGAAGATCGAGCGCAACGATCTCGTCATCGCGCTCGGCGGCGGCGTTGTCGGCGATCTCGCCGGCTTTGCCGCCGCCATCCTGCGCCGCGGCGTCGATTTCGTGCAGGTGCCGACCTCTCTGCTGGCGCAGGTCGATTCATCCGTCGGCGGCAAGACCGGCATCAACTCGCCGCAAGGCAAGAACCTGCTGGGCGCCTTCCACCAGCCGGTGCTGGTGATCGCCGACACCGCCGTGCTCGACACGCTGTCGCCGCGGCAGTTCCGTGCCGGCTATGCCGAGGTCGCCAAATACGGCGTGCTCGGCGACGAGGCCTTCTTCACCTGGCTGGAGAAGAACCATGCCGATATCTTCAAGGGCGGCTCGGCGCGCGAGCATGCGATCGCGACCTCCTGCCGCGCCAAGGCCGGCGTCGTCTCGCGCGACGAGCGCGAGACCGGCGAGCGCGCGCTGCTCAATCTCGGCCACACTTTCGGTCACGCCCTGGAAGCGGCGACCGGCTTCTCCGACCGCCTTTTCCATGGCGAGGGCGTCGCGATCGGCATGACGCTGGCGGCACAGTTCTCGGCCAAGCTCGGCATGATCGGCGAGGCCGATGCGATACGCGTCGAGCGGCATCTGATCGAAGCCGGCCTGCCGACACGCTTGCAGGACATCGCAGGGTTCGCGCAGGAAGGGCTCGCCGATGCCGACGCGCTGATGGCCTTGATGGCGCAGGACAAGAAGGTCAAGCGCGGCAAGCTAACTTTCATCCTGCTGGAAGCCGTGGGCCGCGCCGTGATCGCCAAGGATGTCGAGCCAACGCTGGTGCGCGATTTCCTGAAGGCGAAGTTGTCGCAGTGATGGCAGGACCGTCCGGATCGGTCGCTCGCGAAGCGGCGCGGAAGGCTGAGGCGGTCACGAGGCAAACATGAGTTCGATCTCGATCAATCTGCTGCTTGCGGCGCTCCTGCTCGCCGCCAATGCATTTTACGTGGCCGCGGAATTCGCGCTGGTGAAGAGCCGCGGCTTCCGCGTCAAGGCCATGGTCGAGCAGAACCGCTTCGGCGCGCGCCTGCTGCAAAGGATGATGGGCAACATCGAGGCCTATCTGGCCTGCTGCCAGCTCGGCATCACCATGGCCTCGCTCGGGCTCGGCTGGATCGGTGAGCCCACCGTTGCCGCGCTGCTGAGCCCGGTCCTCCATCCGCTCGGATTGTCGGAGGCAACGCTGCACTTCACCTCGTTCGTGGCGGGCTTTCTGGTTTTCTCCTCGCTGCACATCATCATCGGCGAACAGGTGCCGAAGACGCTTGCGATCCGGGAGCCGATGCCCGTGTCGCAATGGATTGCGTATCCGCTTCACGTTTCCTACCTCGTGTTCTATCCGCTGAGCTGGTGTCTGAACACGGCGTCGGGCGCGATTCTGCGTCTGATCGGGGTCCAGGAGTTCTCGCAGCACGAGATCCTGACGGATTCCGAGATCGAAGGCCTGGTCGAGGAATCGGCCGTGCACGGCAAGATCGAGAGCGGCGAGGCCGAATACATTCACAACGTCTTTCGCCTCGGCGAGCTGACGGTGTCCGACGTGATGGTTCACCGCACCGCCATGGTGATGATCAATGCGGATCTGCCGCCCGAGGAGCTGGTGCGGGAGGTGCTGGCCACCGAATACACCCGCATTCCGCTGTGGCGCGACAAGTCGGAGAACATCATCGGCATTCTGCACGCCAAGGATCTGCTGCGGGCGATCCGTGCGTCGGAAGGCGATACCTCGCGCATCGACGTCACCACCATCATGCTGCCGCCCTGGTTCGTGCCGGAAATGCGGCCGATATCCCAGCAGCTCAAGGCGTTCCGCCGACGCAAGACCCATTTCGCCCTCGTCGTCGACGAATATGGCGAGGTTGAAGGCTTGGTGACGCTGGAAGACATTCTGGAAGAAATCGTCGGCGATATCTCCGACGAGCATGACGTGGTCGTCGCCGGCGTGCGCCGCCAGCCGGACGGCTCGGTCGTGGTGGACGGCTCGGTGCCGATCCGCGACCTCAACCGCGTCATGGACTGGCATCTGCCCGATGAGGAGGCAACCACGGTCGCCGGCCTCGTCATCCACGAGGCGCGCTCGATCCCCGATCGCGGCCAGAGCTTCACCTTCCACGGCTTCCGCTTTCGCGTCCTCCGCCGCGAGCGCAACCGCATCACCGCGCTCCGTATTTCACCGGTGCCGCGCGATGCGGAGCTGGAAGAGGCTAAGCCAAGGCGCGCCGGGACGTCGTTTTAGATCCTCATGGTGAGGAGGCGCGTCAGCGCCGTCTCGGGCGCGCGCCTCGGGATGAAAGGAAATGGCGTAATTCGCCGCACGAATTAGGAGCCTTCCCCCGGCGCCTTTGCCTGAATCGCCAGCGCATGCACGCCGCCGGCGAGTTCCGCGGCCAGCGCCGAATTTATCATGCGATGGCGGTCGACCCGGCTCTTCCCTTTGAAGGCGGCAGACACGATATACACCCGGAAGTGCGTCTCGCCGCTCGGCCGATGGCCGGCGTGACCCTCATGCAAATGTGACTCGTCGACGACTTGCAGGCTTTCCGGCGTGAAAGCTTCCTGCAACTTGTTGCTGATAGTGTCGCGCATAGCCATGTTGTGCCATTCGGGTGTAGAGATCACGCCCGTTATTTGCCGGGTTTGTCGCTAATTGCAATGTCAAGACTTGAAGGTTTTTGCATTGCGTAGTCAAAGTCAGCCATGCCGATCGATTCATCAAAGTTCTTCGACTCCATCCGCGTCAAGCCGCGCGGCAAGCAGCCGGAAGTGAAGCCGCGCGACACCGCGGTCGGCTGCGAATGGGCCGGATGCCAGAACAAGGGCGCGCATCGTGCGCCGAAGGGCCGCGAGAACCAGCGCGAGTACTGGCACTTCTGCCTGAACCATGTGCGCGAGTACAACCAGAACTACAATTTCTTCTCGGGCATGAACGCCGACGCCGTGGCGCGCTACCAGAAGGATGCACTGACCGGCCACCGCCCGACCTGGAAGATGGGCGCCAATGGCGGCGTCAAGAAGGGCGCGGAAGCCGAGATCGATGGTGCCTTCGATCCATTCAGCATGTTCCAGGAGCTCAACGGTCGCACCGGCTGGCGCAAGGGCCCCGAAGCGGAGCCCAAGGCCGAGACGCGCAAGGTGATGAACGCCGAGCGCAAGGCGCTCCAGGTCATGGGCCTCGGCCCCAGTGCGACGCTCGCCGACGTCAAGAGCAAGTACAAGGCGCTGGTGAAGCAGCACCACCCCGACGCCAATGGTGGCGACCGCTCCACCGAGGACCGCCTGATCGAAATCATCAAGGCGTATAATTATCTGAAGACGGTGGTGCGGGAGGCGTAAAGCCTACGCCTCGGGGAAGGACATTTCGCAAACCAGTCCTTCCGGCCTCCACTGCCGGCTGACGCGTCCCCGCAAGGTCCGGATGATGCCGTCGACCGCGCCGATGCCGAAGCCCTTGCGCTTGGGCGGCTCGTTGACACGAGGACCGCCGCTCTCCGACCAGCGCAGCACGAGGGGCTCTGCGTCAGTGGTCTCCCAGTGGATGTTCAGCCTGCCAGACGGCGTCGACAGCGCTCCGTATTTGGCTGCGTTGGTTGCCAGCTCGTGCACGGCAACCGCGATCGATTGGGCGAGCGTGGCCGGCAGACGGATATCGTCACCCGCGATGCGGACGCGTTCGCCGTCTCCGCTTGTGTAGGGCCGCATTTCCTCTTCGACGATCGTCTTCAGGCTCGCACCGGTCCAGCGCGACGCCGAGAACAGCCTCTGCACGTTGGCAAGCGCGCTGAGCCGGCCTTGAAACGCGGCCTGGAATTCCGCGGCGGTCTCGGCCTTGGTCAGCCGCAGCATCGCCTGGGTCACCGCGAGCAGATTGTTCGAACGATGGTCGACCTCGTAGGCGAGCAGCATCATCCGCTCTTCGGCTTGCTTGCGAGCCGTAATGTCGACCAGCATGTTCACCGCGCCAACCAGCTCACCGCGTTCGTCGCGCAGCGGCGTCGGATAGGGCATGAAGCAGATCCGGGAGCCGTCCGGCCGTTCGGCCACAGCCTCCACGTCGCGCACCGCCCGGTTCTCCTTCAGCGCGATGGCCATGGGGCACTCGTCGTGGGGAAGCGGCGTGCCGTCAGGCAGATAGAGCCTCCATGTCACGCACCACATCTCGCCGATCTTCGGCGTGCGTCCGGCAAAATCGATGCAGGCTTGATTGAAGAAAGTGATGCGGCCTTCCGCGTCGGTCGTGTAGATCGCGGCGGGCAGCGCCTGGAGCAAGTCCCGGAATCGCCTTTCGGAATCCGCGTTGGCAGCGTTCCTGCTCGCTGCCTGCCTCGCGATCTCGCCGATCCTGGCCTCGTCAGATTGTCCAAGCAAGTCCAGCATTGCATTCCTCGACGGGCCAGATCATGCAATTCGCTGCAGGCGAATACGTTCCATGTGCCAGTCGGGGGCGTGGAGTTCCTCCTACGATTACTTCTTCCTTCTTCCCTTGTGGAAGGAAGCGCGAAGCGCCGGATGAGGGGTTGCTTCCGCAAACGCGAGTCGGTGTGCGCGGAGAGATACCCCTCACCCCAGTAGGCCTTTGTCTACAAGCGAAGATGCCCTCTCCCGCGAGGGGAGAGGACACAGCAACCGCTTCCCTCGTACTGCTTGGTCACGCCTCCGGCATCGCCCCCACATATGACGAGCTGGGCCTGATCAATCGTCCGGTCCGCTGCTGCTCGCGCGCATGCGCGGTCCATCCCGCGGCGCGCGCCATCGCGAAGACCGGCGTGAACGCCTGGCGCGGGATCGCCAGCGCGTCGAGCAGGATCGCCGTGAAGAACTCGACATTGGTCTCCAGCGGCCGTTCCGGATTCTTCTTGCGCAGCGCGCTGCGGATATAGGCTTCGACCTCGCCGGCAAAGGGCAGGTCGGCGCCGTCTGCCGACAGCCGCTCGATCGCGGCCTTCAGCACGTCGGCGCGCGGGTCGCGCACGCGATAGACGCGATGGCCAAAGCCCATCAGCCGCTCGCCGCGCGCCAGTGCGGCATCCACCCATGGCTGGATGCGCTCGCGCGAGCCGATCGCGTCCAGCATCTCCAGCACCGGCTCCGGCGCGCCGCCATGCAGCGGGCCGGTCAGTGCGCAATAGCCGGCGGTGACGGCGGCAAACAGATCGGCTTGCGTCGAGGCCACCACGCGGGTGGTGAAGGTCGAGGCGTTCATGCCGTGATCGCACACCGTGACGAAATAGGCATCGAGCGCCGCGACCTCGCGCGGTTCCGGCGCGGCGCCACGCAACATTTGCAACGTGTCGGCGGCATGGCTCGCATTCGGATCGGGCGCGACCGGCTCCAGCCCCTTGGCGCGCCGGACCAGTGCACCTGCGATCACCGGAAACGCGCCGACGATCGTCGCCTCGTGCTCCAGCCCGTTCTCCGCGCGAAGCCCGGCGACCGCCGCGCGAAACCCGTCGACGATGCTCATGCCGCGCGTCGCCGGCAGCAGGTCCGGCAGGCGCGCGTAGGCGCGCTCGCGCGCCGCACCGAGGCTTGCCCGCACGGTGGCTTCGCTCAGGCCGGTCTTGCCGGCGCCGTTCCAGAGCCGGGCGGTGACGCCCTCGAAGCTCGACTGGCTCGCCAGGCGGCCGACATGCTCCCCGGCAATGATCAACTCGCCGCGCTCGCCGTCGACATGGCTCAGCACGGTCTCGGCCGCGGGAACGCCGTCCAGCCCGATCTGGCTCTTGGTGAGGTGGATATTCATGGCCCAATCTCCTGTTCAAGGAGGGGATATGGTCAGGCCTCTCGACATATTGATCAATCTTGATTACATCAATCAATATGAAAAATTCGGCGCTCTATCTGTCTGCCCAGGAGGCCGCGGCCGAGCTCGCGATCTCGCCGGCCACGCTCTACGCCTATGTCAGCCGGGGCCTGATCCGCTCCGAGCCGACGCCGGACTCGCGGAAGAACCGCTACCGTGCCGAGGATGTCCGCGCGCTCAAGGAGCGCCGCGTGCCGTCCCCGGAGCCGCGGGGCTTGCGCAGCTTCGACGCCGATCTGCCTGTGATGGACACGGAGATCTCGACCATCACCGAGGAGGGCGCGATCTATCGCGGCGTCAACTGCGTCGATCTCTCCGAGAACGGCACGCTGGAACACGCGGCGACGCTGCTGTGGGACGTCTCCGGCGTCGATCCGTTCGATCCGGACAATCAACCGGAGATATCCGAGGAGATGCGAGCGATCGGGCAAGCCGCACGCCGGGCGGCGCCGATCGACCGCGCCATCGCCGTGTTGGCGCTGGCCGCGAGCGCCGATCCCCGCGCCTTCACCCGTGCGCCTGATGGCCGCGCGCTGGTCGGCGCGCGCATCGTTCGCCTGCTGGTGGCGACCATGCTCAATGCCGAGCCCTCGGCCGCGCCGCTGCATGAGGACATTGCGAAGGCCTGGGCGGCGGACAACAAGCACGCGCCCGACCTGATCCGCCGCGCCCTCGTTCTGCTCGCCGATCACGAGCTGAACGCCTCGACCTTCACCGCGCGCTGCGCGGCCTCGACCGGACTTAACTTGTACGACGCGGTGATCGCCGGTCTTGCCGCGTTGAAAGGGCCGCAGCATGGCGGTGCCGGCGTGCTGGCCTCGCAGCTCGTCAAGACGCTGGTCGATCGCGACGTCGCCCCGATGGTGCGCGAGCGCGTCGCGCTCGGCGAGCGCTTTGCCGGCTTCGGCCATGGCGTCTACAAGCGCGGCGATCCTCGCGCGCAATCGCTGCTCAATGCGCTTTCGCGCGCCGGCGCGCCGCGCAAATTCACCCGCGAGGTGCCGGAGCGCATCGCGGAGGCGACCGGCGAATTCGTCAACATCGACTATGCGCTCGCCGTGCTCGTGCACGCTTTGCGCCTGCCCGCGGGCAGCGAGCTCGCTCTGTTCGCGATGGCCCGCAGCGTCGGCTGGATCGCGCACGCCAGCGAGCAATTACAGTTCGGCAAGCTGATCAGGCCGCGGGCAAGGTATGTGGGACCGGCTCCGGGGCGGAGGGCCGGGATCGCGGAATCCAGGGCCTAAAGCATGATCCGGAAAGGTGCGAAGCGGCTTTCCGAAAAGATCAGGCTCGAACAACAACCTAAAGCGCGATGGCGCTTCATCCTGATCGCATCGCGCTTGAGAACTCGCTCTGGCTCCTGTCAGCCGAGACTTCCCGCAAAGCGTTCGGCCAGCCTGTCTTTCCTGAATGCCTCCGCGACCCAGTCCACAAAGGCTCTCGTCTTGGCGGGCACGAGCTTGCGCGAGGCATGGTAGATCGAGATCGCGCCGGCGTCGCAATACCAACGCGGCACCAGGCGCACGAGCGATCCATCTTCGAGCGCGGAGAGGATATCGGCGGTGGCGAGCATGGCAACGCCGAGGCCGAGCATTGCGGCCTCGCGCATCGCAGCGGGATCGTTGACTACAATGGACTCCGACAATGGGGCATGAACTTCCCGCCCCGAAACATCACGCATCGACCAGTGCCGGACGCGCCCCGTCTGCAGCGAGCGCATGACGATGCCATCAAGTGCGGCCAATTCGTCCGGCCTGGTCGGCGATGTTCGCCCGGACATGTAGGCTGGAGACGCCACGGCGACGATGTGTGCCGGCGCAAGCGTCCGGCTGACAAGACCAGGCAACAATTCAAACCCGCCTCCGATAGCGGCGTCGTAACCTTCGCCGACCAGATCGACCTGGCGGTTCTCGAAGTGCCACTCGGGGCGAACGCGCGGATAGCGCGCCAAGAAGCCGGGGAGCAGCGGCAGGATATGAACTGTGCCGAATGTCGGCGGCAGGCTTACCTTGAGAACGCCCGCCGGCTCCGCCTTTCCCGTCGATATTCCGGCGATCGCTGCCTGGAGCCCCTCGAGATTGCCGGCGATCGCCGCGCGAAACGTCTCCCCGGCCTCGGTCAGCGTCAGCTTCCGCGTCGAGCGATGAAACAGACGGACACCGAGATTGCGTTCCAGCATGGCGACGTTGCGGCTGACGGCTGCCGGAGTCAGCAGGAGGCGCCGGCCGGCCTCCGAAAAGCTGCCGCATTCAGCGCTGCGAATGAAGGACTCGAGGTTGGCCAGTGTTTCCATGTGCTCATTTACAAATGATCGTTGAAAATCTTACGAGCAATATCCTCCTAATCAAAGGGCAATGTTTGGGTCATCTCTACACCCACGATCAGCTCGTCTGATCCCCAAACACTTCGGAGTATTTCCATGTCCACCATCGGCATCATCGGCGCGGGCAATATCGGCCGCGCCATCGCGCAGACGCTGGCGCGCAACGGCATCGCGGTGACCCTGTCCAACAGCCGCGGCCCGGAAAGCCTGGCCGCGACCGTGGCCGAGATCGGTCCGCTCGTGACCGCCGGCACCCGCGAGGAGGCGGCTGCCAAGGATATCGTGTTCGTCGCGGTCAACTGGTCGAAGCTGCCCGACGCGCTTGCCGGGTTGCCGCCGTTCGGCGGCCGGATCGTCGTCGACGCCAACAATCCGATCGAGGCGCCGTTGTTCAAGCCGGCTGAACTCGGCGGCCGCGCCTCGTCAGAGGTCTTTGCCGATCTGGTGCCTGGTGCGCGGGTGGTGAAGGCGTTCAACCATCTCCTGGCGCAGCTCCTCGCAACCGACCCGGCAAGCGACGGCGGCAAGCGCGTGCTGTTCTACTCGGGAGACGATGCTGATGCGAAGGCGGCTGTCGGCGCGCTGATCGATCGGCTCGGATTCTCTGGCATCGATCTTGGCTCGCTCGCGATCGGCGCCAGGTTGACCCAGTTTCCCGGCGGTCCGCTTCCGGCGCTGAACCTGGTCAAGTTCGGCTGATGCTCGGAAACGTTCACCAACAAAATGAGATGACGAGAGGCTGCAAGATGACAACCGACACTATCGATTTCGACCATCTTCTCCGGTCGAACCTGGAGCGCGTGTTCAACGAGCGGGACGAGGACAAGCGGCGAGCCGCCGTCGCGGACTTGTTCGTTGACGAACCAACCATGTACGAGCCGACGAACATCGTCCGGGGGCAGTCGGAGATATCGCGCGTCGCCGGAGATCTTCTCAAGCAGTTCGGCCCGACATTCAGGTTCGTGCCCGATGGCGTCGCGGTCGGACATCATGGCTTGGCGCGCCTGGCCTGGCGGGCCGGCCCCGAGCATGGACCCGTCGCAGTGACGGGGGCCGACGTGGCCCTGGTCGAAGGCGGTAAGATCTCGCAGCTGTGGGTGTTGCTCAATCCGCAGTGAAAGAAGGTTGTTGCCGAGCTAGGCCCGTAGCCCCGCCGCCGCGATCGTGTTGCCGGCCCATGGCGGATGTCTCGTCCGTCCATCGCTCGGTCAGTGCAGTTCGCCGCGACGGGGCGAAGCGCTTAATTGCTTTCCGTGCCGTCGACCTCCGGGCACGCTCACGGCATCTCTATCGCCTCCGGAGCCATTCGTGTCGCAAGCCGCCCGCCCTAGCCGAAGCCACGCCCCTCGCACCTCCGCCGAACTCACCTCGGTGATTGCAACCGCCTATGAGCGCATCGAGCGCGACCGGCACCGCAACTGCTGGATCCATGTGAGGCCGATGCGGGAGGCGCTTGCGGAAGCCGAAGCCCTCGCACGACGCAGCGCGCAAGGCGAAGTCCTGCCGCTTCTAGGTGTGCCTTTCGGGGTGAAGGACAACATCGACGTGGCGGGCATGCCGACGACGGCGGCCTGTCCCTCATTCGCCCATGTTGCGGAGCGATCCGCCCGGTGCGTCGAGCGCCTGGTCGCAGCGGGCGCGATCTGCCTCGGCAAGACCAATCTGGATCAGTTCGCCACCGGACTCTCCGGCGCGCGGTCACCGTATGGCGCCTGTCCGAGCGCCGCTGACGGTCGCTATGTCTCAGGCGGGTCGAGCTCGGGTTCGGCTGTCGCCGTCGCCTCCGGCCATATTGCCTTCTCACTCGGAACCGACACCGGCGGCTCGGGCCGGATACCGGCAGGCTTCAATGGCATCGTCGGAATCAAGCCGACCGTCGGGTTTGTCTCGTCCCGAGGGCTCCTTCCGAACTGCCCGACGCTGGATTGCCCATCGATCTTCTGCAATTCCGCCGCCGAGGGCAAGCTGCTGCTGGGGCTCGTCGAGGGCTTCGACGAAGAAGACCCCTACAGCCGCCACGCGCCGGCCCTTGTGTCGACCTTTCCCCGCGAATTCCGCTTCGGACGTATCTCGGCGCGTCAGCTGAATTCATTCGGCATGCCCGAATGCGACGCTCTCTACGAACGGGCATGCGAGAGGCTCGCGGCGTTGGGCGGCCAGGCCGTCGAGATCGACTTCACCCCTTTCGCCGAGGCCGGCGAAATGCTGTTTTCGGGGCCCTGGATCGCTGAACGCCACGCGGCGATCAGCACCCTCATCGATATCGATCATGGTGGATTGCTGGAGGTTACGCGCAAGGTGCTGCATTCGGCGTCGCACTTCGCCGCGACAGATGCATTCGCGGCGCAACACCGCCTCCTGAAGCTGCGGCGGCAGGTCCAGTCAATGTTCGCGCAGATGGATGCCCTAGTGGTGCCCACCGCACCGCGCCCCTTCACGATTGCCGACATGCTGGAAGACCCCGTCACGCTCAACAGCCGTCTGGGCTACTACTCCTATTTTGCCAACCTTCTGGACTTGTGCGCGGTGGCGCTTCCCAATGCCACGCTGCCAACCGGCATGCCCATGGGCATTACCCTGCTGGCGGCCCCATGGCACGACCATGCCCTGCTGGACTTTGCCGCGAGATGGCAGCCGGACGACGGCGCCGCCCTCTTCGATCTGAAAGTCTATTGACGTGACGCCGAAGCCGGAGCTTCGCCCGATCTCGTCGCGCTCTAGACGAGTTCGAGATCGAGCGCGCGCAAATTCAGGATGACGATCAGCCCTCGGTCGTAGCGGATGACGCCTCTCGCCTGCATGCGCGAAAGCTGCACCGTTACCCATTGCCGTGTGGCTCCGATCAGGTTGGCGAGATCGCCGTGGGTGAACGGAATGCCGATCACGATCTCGCGGCCCTGCGGCGTTCCGTAGATCTTCGAGAGAAAGATGAGCAGACGCTGCAACCGTTCGGTGACTGACCGCGTGCCGAGCATCTGCGCCATGGCCGAGTAGCACCTTGCCTTGAACGCCAGCGCATCAAGAAGCGCAACCGCGATGGTGGCCGACTGGAGCGCAAGGTCGCGCAGCGCGGGACCAGGCAGGAACAGGAGCCGGCTGCGCTCGATTGCAACCGAAGACCACATATGCGCTCCGGCCCCGAAGAGATCCGGCCCACCGACGAAATTGCCGGCAAACCAGTACGCGAGCGTCACCTCACGACCGGAGGGCGCTGCATAATAGCTGCGGATTCGGCCCGACTCGATCAGATAGATGCCACTCTGCGTGTCGCCCTGGCGCCAGACATGCTTGCCGGTTTCCAGAACCTCCCGACGACCAATGGCAAGGATGCGACGCCGGTCCGCCTCGTTCAAGGGATCGAGCAAACCCGGCAACGAACTGACCAGAGTATCCGACTCGGCCAGGATCACCCCGGCCGTGGTCCTGAGACTTGTCGCTGACATCTGTCCGCTCCCTGGTAGCTGGAGCAGAACTATTCAAGAGCCATGCCAGCCCCACCGGCTAGGTCACCGCTTCCATTTGCGCGAATGCCTTGCGGCCTTCGGTCCGGATCAGATCCAGGCAATCCCGCTTGAGGGCGAGATAGGCGGGGTCGGTCAGGATCGCGCTGGAGCGCGGGCGCGGGAGGCCCACGGAAAGATCCCGCAGGATACGGCCGGGGCCGGCGCTCATGATCAGCACCCGATCGGACAGGAGAATGGCTTCGTCGATATCGTGCGTGACGAAGACGATCGTGGCGTTGATCCGGTCGCGAAGTTCGAGAAGGTTGTCTTGCATCACCGCGCGGGTCTGCGCGTCCAGAGCGCCGAACGGCTCGTCCATGAGCAGCACACGCGGCTGGTTCGCGAGGGCGCGCGCAATCGCCACCCGCTGCTGCATGCCGCCTGAAAGCGTATGCGGATAGGCGCTCGCGAATTTCGTCAGCCCGATCATTTCGATCAGATCGTCGGCGATCCGCAGCGCTTCCGTCTTGGACTTGCCGAGCGCGCGCGGGCCGTGAGCGATGTTACGGCGCACCGATTTCCACGGAAAGAGATGCGGCTGCTGGAAGACCATCCCGACATCCGGCCGGCGCCCCAGCATCGGCCCGCCAGCCACCATCACCCGGCCTTCAAACGGCCGCTCGAGGCCTGCCATCGCATTCAAAAGCGTGGACTTGCCGCAGCCCGACGGGCCCACGAGCGAGACGAATTCGCCCGACATGACATCCAGGGACACCCGGTCCACCGCAATGACCTGGCCGCGGGGCGCAGCGAAGACGATGCTCAAATCCTCGATGCGGATGGTCGGTTGAGGTGTTGCCGCCGAAGGCGACGGCGGAGCATCGACGAGTCGGAGCGGCTGGGCCGGACGGAGCGAGTTGTGCATCATCGCCACCATACCGCCCGTTCCGACATCGCCGCGAAGGAACGATCGGCCACGAATGAGAGCAGCCCGAGCGCCGCCAGCCCGCCCATCACCTGTCCGGTCTGCATGTTCTGTTGCGCGATCTCGATCCGGTACACGATGCCTGAAAACGCGCCCGCCAGCTCAGCGGCCACGAGGGTGTAAAAGGAGATGCTCACCGCGGTGCGCAGGCCGACGACGATGTAGGGAAGCGCGCCCAACAGGACGATCTCCCCCAACATCTGTCGACGTGGCGTACCGAGCATCAGCGCGGCGCGAATGAGGCCCCGATCGACCTTCTGAACGCCGATATGAGTCGCGAGCCACACGGTGAAGAACACGCCCCAGACGACCAGAAACAGTTTGCCGGTCTCGGACAACCCGAACCAGAGGATTACGATGGGCACAAAGGCGATTGGAGGAATCGGGCGAAGAATATGGAACAGTGGGGAGAGCAGGCTCGAGACCAGCCGGAACTCGCCCGTGAGGATGCCGAGCACGATCCCGGCGGCGGCACCAATCGCAAATCCCGCAGTGACGCGGAAGAGGCTCGCTGAAACGTCGCCGAAAAACTGTCCGCTGTGAATCCAGTCGAGGACGGCGACAGCGACCGTCGAAGGCGGTGGAAACAGCACCGCGTTGACGATGTGCGATCGTGCGACCAGTTCCCATAGGCAGACGAAGGCCGGCACGGAGAGCGCGCCGACCAGCACGCTCAGGCGTCGCTCCGCGTTCGCGCGGTGGCGTCCGTCGGTGCTCATGGATTGGCCGACAGCGTCACGCGCGCGCCATCAAGCGCCTTCAGCGGCCCCGTCGCAATGATCTTCGCGAAATCGGGCATTCCCGCCCCGGGCGGATGATTGCCGGTCTCGAGCCGCCAGGCCGCGTGCGTCTTCAGCGTATCGAGCAAATTGTCGTCGAGGCGCACGTGATAGACGTAGTCCGACCAGATCGCCGCAAGCTCGTCGCGCTTCATGCCCGACGCTGTGGCGACGATGTCGATCGCTTCATTCGGATGAGCCTTGACCCAGCCCTCGGCTTCAATGAGGGCCGCCAGGAATTTGCTGACGATCGCCGGGTTTGCCTCCAGATATGGCCGCGTCACGACGATGTTGAAGGTCTCCGAATAGATTCCTTTGGTGTCGAGCAGGACGGCACCCTCGCCGAGAGCCTTCTTTGCATTCGCGACATGCGGCTCCCAGGTGTCGAACGCATCGATGCTCCCCGCCGCCAGGGCTGCAAGCATCTCCTGCGGACGAAGATTGACCAGCGTAACGTCCTTGGAGGTGAGTCCCGCCGCCTTCAACAGAGAAGCGGTGTAGACCTCGCTACCGGTGCCGGCCGTGAACCCGATTCGTTTGCCGCGCAGATCGGCTTTCGTTCTGATGGCGGCGGACGCCGCCGTCATCGTCTTCAGATCGGAATATTCCATGCCGGCAACGAAGGCGATCGGTTGCTGGGCCATTGCGGCCGCCGTGACCGGAGCCTCGGCGGTCGTCGCGATATCCGCCCCGCCACCCATCACCGTGTCGAGGCACTGCTTTCCGCTCGTGAAATTCGAGACGGAGATATCGAGTCCCTGCTTGGCGAACAGGCCGTTCGCCTTGGCGACGATCGCCAGGCCCGAAATCGGCGCGAGATTCTGCGCAAGCCGTGCCTTCAGCATATCTTCGGCTTTGGCCCCGGAGCCGGGGGTGAGGACGGCCGCATACGCCGAGATCGCAAGTAGAGCCAGGTGGAGAGCTGTTTTCGCGCGCATGCAACGAGCCCCTATCGTGTCGGCGGCCGCAATGGCCGGCCTGTGATGGGACGAGGGTCATGCGAAGGCGAGGGGTCGTGAAGCAATTAATCGACAACGGGGCCGGCCAACCTGTTTTTTGCGCATCGTGGATGCGCGGCGGACTGCAATTTGAGCAGCAGGGAGCCCGGTCCGCTCGCCTCTTGTGCTGCGCCAGCCCGGCTCGTTCAGGCCCGCGGCTTCGCCGCTGCGATCCCGTTGCCATTCCGCCGCCGGATCATCCAGACCGCTGCGCCCGCAACGATCGCCACCGCGACAACGGCGAGGATCCAGATGTGCTTGCCGATATGCTCATGGTGGGGGAGCCCGGCATATTCATGCAGCGCCGACACCGCCAGCACGCCCGGCAGCACATGGGCCGGCGCCCAGACCAGGATCGCCGGGATGTTCACCGCGTAGAACTTTGCCGGCGCCATGCCGAGCGCGCCTGCGGTCACCGGCACGAAGGCGCGGACCGGGGGCACGAAGCGGGCGAAGAACACGGCCCAGGTGCCGAAACGGTGGAAGAAGCTTTCGCTCTGCTCGACCACGCGCGGATAGTTGGTCAGCGGCCAGGTGGTGAGGATCTCGCGCTGCCGCCGGTGCCCGATCCAATAGGCCGAGCCGTCTCCGAGCACGGCGCCAAGCGCAGCGGCGAGCAGCACCCATGGCAGCGCGAGCTCGCCCCCCGGAACCAGGGCGCTGAGCGCCAGGATGATGGTCGAGCCGGGGATCACCGAGCCCACCACCGGCACGGCTTCCAGCAGCGCAGCCAGGAACAGGGTCAGATAGCCCAGCCACGGATGGGCCGAGACGAAGGCGATGAGGGGATCGAGGAAGGATGTCACGTCGTCTTTCGTATCGGCGATGGACCTTGGGATGACCCTACCCAGTTAAGGGCGGGCGGTGAAAGTGCCATTCGCGTAGGCAAGCCGCCAGTCGCGCTCGAAATTCGAGCGTGATTCGCAAGGCAGCCCTCCAAAAACTGCGTTCCTCACCTATCTAAATGAAAACACAATGGAACTTTGATTGGTGGGCGGGCTTCTGCCGGCCACTGGTCTCTGATAGGTTGATTTTCAGCACCCAGCCGCAGCCAACGTGCGAATAACCGGTTTCGGGACCGCCCGGGACCTCGGAGGATTGATGACGACCGCCGCTCTGTCCAAAGTTGAGGAAGTTTCCGGTCTGCCCGACATGAAGGTGTCGGTGCGGCAGGTGTTCGGGATCGACAGCGATCTCGAAGTCCCCGCCTATTCCGAAGTCGATCCTCATGTGCCCGAAGTCGATTCCGATTACCGCTTCGACCGCGCCACCACGCTCGCCATTCTCGCCGGCTTCGCCCGCAACCGCCGCGTGATGGTGACCGGCTATCACGGCACCGGCAAATCCACCCATATCGAGCAGGTCGCGGCCCGCCTGAACTGGCCCTGCGTGCGCGTCAACCTCGACAGCCACATCAGCCGTATCGACCTCGTCGGCAAGGATTCCATCGTGGTCCGCGACGGCAAGCAGGTCACCGAATTCCGCGACGGCATCCTGCCCTGGGCGCTGCAGAACAACGTCGCGCTGGTGTTCGACGAATACGACGCCGGTCGCCCCGACGTGATGTTCGTGATCCAGCGCGTGCTGGAAGTCTCCGGCCGCCTGACCCTGCTCGACCAGAACAAGGTGATCAAGCCGCACCCGGCGTTCCGGCTGTTCGCCACGGCGAACACGGTCGGCCTCGGCGACACGTCGGGCCTCTATCACGGCACCCAGCAGATCAACCAGGGCCAGATGGACCGCTGGTCGATCGTCACCACGCTGAACTATCTCAGCCATGACGAGGAGGTGGAGATCGTGCTGGCCAAGGCCAAGCACTATCGCACCACCGAGGGCCGCGACATCGTGAACAAGATGGTGCGCCTCGCCGATCTCACCCGTAACGCCTTCGCCAACGGCGACCTGTCGACGGTGATGAGCCCGCGCACGGTGATCACCTGGGCGGAGAACGCCGACATCTTCGGCGATATCGGCTTTGCGTTCCGCGTCACCTTCCTCAACAAATGCGACGAGCTCGAGCGTCCCCTGGTCGCCGAGTTCTACCAGCGCTGCTTCAACGCCGAGCTGCCGGAATCGGCGGTCAACGTGGCGCTGAGCTGATTTCTCCCGGGGTGTCGTCCCGGCTCTCACCGGGACGACGGATCAAGGTGACATGACCACCTCCAACTCCAAATTCCGCAATACCAAGGAAGCGCCGACCGAGCCGTTCAAGCGCTCGGTCGCCTCCTGCCTGAAGGCGATCGCCAAGTCGCCGGAGCTCGACGTCTCCTTCGCCGCCGAGCGGCCCGGCCTTGCGCCGGGCAAGGCGCGGCTGCCGGAGCCGGCGCGCAAGATGACCAAGCGCGATGCCGCGATCGTGCGCGGCCATGCCGATTCCATCGCGCTCAAGATCGCCTGTCACGACGCCAAGCTGCATCGCAAGCTGATGCCGGGCAATCCGCAGGCGCGCGGCGTGTTCGAGGCGGTGGAGCAGGCCAGGGTCGAGGCGATCGGCGCGCGCCGCATGGCGGGCGTTGCGAAAAACCTCACCGCGATGCTCGACGACCATTTCCATCGCGGCAAGTTCGACGAGATCACCGACCGCGCCGACGCGCCCCTGGCCGACGCGCTGGCGATGCTGGTGCGCGAGCGCCTCACCGGCATGGCGCCGCCGACCGCCGCGAAGAAGATGGTCGATCTCTGGCGTCCGATTCTCGAAGACAAGATCGGCAAGCGGCTCGACCGGCTCGATACGCTGGTCGAGGACCAGACTCGGTTCGGCGATGCCGTGCACGACCTCTTGACCGCGCTCGAGCTCGGCGACGAGCGGAGCGCCGACAGCGAGGACGACGAGGACAACGACGAGAACCAGGACGGCGACAACGACCAGTCCGGCGCCGAAGGCTCGCCCGATTCCGACGCCGCCCAGGAGATGAGCGCCGACCAGGCGCAGGCGACGTCCGAGGAGATGAGCGAGAGCGCGATGGAAAGCGCGCAGGCCTCGACCTCCGACACGTTCGACGACGGCGAGCTCGGCGACGACGAGACGCCGGGCGAGGCGACGCGTCCGAACTCGCACGGCAAGAACGAGCCGCGCGGGCCGGAATACCACGCCTTCGCGCCGAAATTCGACGAGATCATCGCCGCCGAGGACCTCTGCGACCATGACGAGCTGGAGCGCCTGCGCGCCTATCTCGACAAGCAGCTCGCGCATCTGCAGGGCATCGTCGCCCGGCTCGCCAACCGCCTGCAGCGCCGCCTGATGGCGCAGCAGAACCGCGCCTGGGAGTTCGATCTCGAAGAGGGCATTTTGGACCCGGCGCGGCTGTCGCGCGTCGTCACCGATCCCTATCACCCGCTGTCCTTCATGCACGAGAAGGAGGCGACGTTCCGCGACACCGTGGTGACGCTGCTGCTCGACAATTCCGGCTCGATGCGCGGGCGGCCCATCACGGTCGCCGCCACCTGCGCCGACATTCTCGCGCGCACGCTGGAGCGTTGCGGCGTCAAGGTCGAGATCCTGGGCTTCACCACGCGCGCCTGGAAGGGCGGGCAATCGCGCGAGGCGTGGCTTGCCGCCGGCAAGCCGGCCAATCCCGGCCGCCTCAACGATCTCCGCCACATCATCTACAAGTCGGCGGACGCGCCGTGGCGTCGTGCGCGAAAGAATCTCGGTCTGATGATGCGCGAGGGTCTCCTCAAGGAGAACATCGACGGCGAGGCGCTGGACTGGGCGCACAAGCGACTCTTGGGCCGGCCCGAGCAGCGCAAGATCCTGATGATGATCTCGGACGGTGCGCCGGTCGACGATTCCACGCTGTCGGTCAATCCCGGCAACTATCTCGAGCGGCATCTGCGCCACATCATCGAGGAGATCGAGACCCGCTCGCCGGTCGAGCTGATCGCGATCGGCATCGGCCATGACGTAACGCGCTATTACCGCCGCGCCGTGACGATCGTGGATGCCGAAGAACTCGGCGGCGCCATCACCGAAAAGCTCGCCGAGCTCTTCAGCGAGACCAACACCGTACCCACGCAAGCGGCCGGTCGCCCGCGACGTAAATTGCATTCGTGAGCACGCACACATCCCGCCGCAGCTTTCTCAGGTACGCTGCGGCGGGATTTTCCACTCTCGCAGCCTCTCGCTTGGCGCAGGCGCAAGCCGTCGCCGAGCCGCCGCCGCGCGCGCTTCAGATCGAGAACGCCGTCACGGCGCCCGTCAGCATCGAGGTCAACGCGCGCGCCATTCCCAATTTCGAGCCGCGTGACCGCACGCGCTCGCGGTTCGGCTCGCTGGACTATCGCAGCGGCCTGGTGCTGACCTCGCCTTTTCGCGGCTTCGGCGGATTGTCCGGCATCCGGCTGGATGCCAGGGGCGAGCGCTTCCTCGCGGTCTCCGACCAGGGCGGCTGGTTCACCGGCCGCATCCGTTATTCCGGCCGCAACATGGCCGGCCTCGACGACGTCGAGGCCGCGCCGCTGCTGGGCGCGGAGGGGCGGCCGATCACGGAAAAACGCCTGTGGTGGGATTCGGAAGCGATCGCGCGCGACGGCAATGCCGTCTATGTCGGGCTCGAGCGCGTCAACCAGATCCTGCGCTATGATTTTTCCAAGGGCGGCACGGCTGCGCGCGGCGAGGTAATGCCGGTGCCGGCGGGCGTGCGCAAGCTGCCCTCCAACAAGGGGCTGGAGGCGCTGGTCGTCGTGCCCAAGGGCCAACCGCTCGCGGGCACCTTGATCGCCTTCTCCGAGCGCGGGCTGGACGCCGACGGCAATCTCACGGCGTTCCTGATCGGCGGGCCCACGCCCGGCCAGTTCAGCGTGCGCCGCATCGAGAAATACGACATCAGCGATGCGGTGCTGCTGCCCTCCGGCGAGCTCCTGATCCTCGAGCGCAAATTCTCCTGGTTCACCGGCGTCAACATCCGCATCCGCTCGATCCCGCTGAAGTCGATCACGCCGGGCGCGCTGGCCGACGGCCCCGTGCTGTTCCTCGCCGATCTCGGCCACGAGATCGACAACATGGAAGGCATCGACGCCCACGTCACGCCGGACGGCGAGACCGTGCTGACACTGATCTCCGACGACAATTTCTCGATGCTGCAGCGGACCCTGCTGCTTCAGTTCACGTTGGCGGAGTAGGGCGCGCTGTAGCGCAATCTACGCCGTCGTCCCTGCGAACGCAGGGACCCATACCGCGTGATCCATCGTTGCGGATGGCAGAAGTACCGAACGTCCAGTCTTCGCCAAACTCCTTCCTGTGGTTATGGGTCCCTGCGCACGCAGGGACGACAGCTGATGTGACGCGCGATCCCCTGCCCATCCGGCGCGCAATGCATCCCACCGCTATCCCCCATTCCCGTTGCGCGCCTAGCAATCCGCGCATCCCTCACTACACTTCCGTCATTGCCCCTCTCATCCCCCCGGAACTCCCCGCATGTCCGTCCTGTTTTCCCCGATCAAGCTGCGCGGCCTGACGCTGTCGAACCGCCTCGTGGTGTCGCCGATGTGCCAGTATTCGGCCGACGACGGCGCCGCCACCGACTGGCACTTCACCCACATCAACAATCTCAGCCTGTCGGGCGCGGCGATGTTCTGCATCGAGGCGACCCATGTCGAGGCGATCGGCCGCATCACGCCGGGCTGTCTCGGGCTCTACAGCGATGCGTGCGAGGCGGCGTTGAAGCCGATCCTCAATTCGGTGCGCCGCTATTCCTCCACCGCGATCGCGATGCAGCTCGCCCATGCCGGCCGCAAGGCCTCGAGCGCGCGGCCCTGGGACGGCGGCCAGCTGATCCCGGCTGACCAGGGCGGCTGGCAGACGGTCGGCCCGTCGGCGGTGCCGCACAAGGAGGGCGAGGCCGCCCCGCTCGCGCTCGATGCCGCGGGCCTGAAGCGCATCCGAAAGGCCTTCGTCGACGGCGCCAGGCGCGCTGCGCGGCTCGGCATCGACGCCATCGAGGTCCATGGCGCGCACGGCTATCTCCTGCATCAATTCCTGTCGCCGATCTCCAACAAGCGCACCGACGAATATGGCGGCAGCCTCGAGAACCGCATGCGCTTCCCGCTCGAAGTGTTCGATGCCGTGCGCGCGGCTTTTCCGGATGACAGGCCCGTGGGCATGCGGGTGTCGTCGACCGACTGGGTCGAGGGCGGCTGGGATCTGGCGCAGACGATCGAATTCGCCAGGGCGCTCAAGGCGCGTGGCGTCGACTGGATCGACGCCTCCTCCGGCGGCGTCTCGCCGCTGCAGAAGATCCCGCTCGGCCCCGGCTATCAGGTGCAGTTCGCAGACGCGATCCGCCGCGAGACCGGCTTGCCCACCATCGCCGTCGGCCTCATCACCGAAGGCAAGCAGGCCGAGGAGATCGTCGCATCCGGCAAGGCCGACATGGTCGCGCTCGCCCGCGGCATGCTCTACGATCCGCGCTGGGCCTGGCACGCCGCCGCCGAGCTCGGCGGCGAGGTCGAAGCCCCGCCGCAATATTGGCGCTCGCAGCCGTCCACGCAAAAGGCGCTGTTCGGCAAGACCACGTTCGGCGCGCGGTGAGGGCGCCGCGTCGCGCGCACTGCGCGTATAGCGCGATGCGGGCGCCACATACTCCGTCATTGCGAGGAGCCCTTGCGACGCAGCAATCCGGAATCCCTCCGCCGGGACATCCCTGGATTGCTTCGCTGCGCTCGCAATGACGGTTTTGGCAGGTGTGCCCCATAGCCACCACTTCCCCCCTCCCGCCTCCGTAAACCTCCCCAGCTTCCACCCTGCGCAAAACTGGCCTAACCTCCGTCTCCCCAATTCTTCACGAGGCCCGCCATGCGTTTTGGTGCTCGCAAAACCGCTCACATCTTCGAGCGCGTCGGCCTTGCGATGGCGGGCGCCGCGTGCGGGCTGTTCGTCGGCGCTTATGTGGGATCGGCGATCCCGCAACTCACCACGCAGGGCTTCCTGCTGCTGATGATGCTGCTCGGCTTCGTCGGCTTCTATCTCGGCATCGACACGCCGCAATTGCCGTTCGACGATGCGCACAGCCAGATCGACGCCGCCGAATTGATGAGCTCCGCCGGCACGCTGTGCGCCACGCTCACCGCCTTCATCTCCGTCCTCGTCATCGTGCTCCGGCTCGATCCGCATGTGAGCTGGACCTGGCTCGTCTTCTTCCTCTGGATCGCCGGCGTCACCATGCAGATCGTCGCGGGCGCGAAGGCCAGGATGCGGAAGTAGGGACTGCGAGTGGTCCGGGAGATATCGCCGCGAGCACAGTGCGTTCCCTCCCCCCTTGCGGGGGAGGGCTAGGGAGAGGGGTAGCCACACGGCGTGCTCTATCGAACGAGGCGAGACTTCGTTGTCGCTTCTCGCTCATGACGAGCACCATTTGCTGGGCCACCCCTCTCCCCAACCCTCCCCCGCAAGGGGGGAGGGAGCCGGGTGGCGTGCGTGGTGCCACCTTTGCCGAGCAGCGAGAAAATCGCTCTCTAGAACACCACGCCCACCCGGGTGCCGCGCTTCCACGCGATGCGGCAGCGCTTCTTGGTGTTGACGTGCAACAGCTCGAAACGATCGGGAATGCTCACCTGGCCGCCGAGATCGACGCAGGCCCCGCCGGGCGAATAGTCGATCAGCGTGCAGTTGATGGCCGGGGCGCGCGCGTCGGTGATGATCTTGGCCTGGCGGGACACCAGCCCCGCCGGTTTCACGCGGGCATATTTGCGCGGATACATTGGCACTCTCCTCCAATGCCGCAGGAACCGCGGCGGATGATCTGTCCCAATCATGGGCAGCAGATCATGCGATCCGGCTAAAGCGCGCCGAAGAATTTTAATGAAAAGTAGCGGCGAAGAAGGAAAGCGGCGGTAGCGGGCCACCCTCCCCTGGAGGGGGAGGGTCGATTCACAGCGAGCGCAGCGAGATGTGAAGCGGGGTGGGGTGATCTCTCGGCACGGGCAGTGCGGCGGCGGAGAGACCGTCACCCCACCCCGTCTTCCATTTCGCTGCGCTCAATGCGAGCCGACCCTCCCCCTCCAGGGGAGGGTAAGAGAGAGCGCGCTTCACCATCACCCCGTCACGATCTCCTCCGCCGCCAGCTCCACCCTAGGCCCCACCGGCATCGGCACCGTCACATACTCCTTCGGCATGTTCACCGGCCGGTAATCCGGCTCCACGGCCATCCGCTTCAACACGCTCTCATGCACATGCGCGCCTTCGGGGATGACGCGCGGCTCGCAATCGGGAATGTAGAAGCCGAAATAAACTTTCCGCTCCGGCCACTCCTTGTACTTCGCGCTCTTCGGCAAATACTCCAGCAGCCGCCAGCCCGCCGTCATCGAATCGTGCAGCACGCCCGTCTTGCCCGTGTAGGCCGGCTCGACATATTGAAACGGCGAGTTCTTGCGCTGGATGCCCCAGGCGAGCTGCTTGATGGTCGCCGGGTTGAAGTTCAGCCCCGCCTTCTCCGCCTCCTCGATCATCCAGAGCAGCGGATATTTGGAGTCCCCGCTCTCGGCTTCCGGATAGCCGCCGCCGACGTCGCTGTGCACGCCGGCGAACCACACCTGCAGAATGTCCTGCGGCACCTTCTTTTCATCAGGGACATAGCGGTTGCTCCAGAACTCCTGCGGCTGTTCGTACTTCTTGAGGCGGAACATGCAGCGCCGCTCGTCGATCGCGATCGCCTGCCGGAAGATCCTGACGCTCGGGTTGCGCAGCGTGAAGGCGAGCTCCTCCAGGCTCGGCCAGAACAGCCGGTCGGCGCGCGGCACGATCACGCTCGCCACCGTGTCCCACACGCCGATGAAATGGATGGTCGGCCAGCGCGTCGAGGTGATGCGCGCGAACTGCGCGGCGAGGTCGAACGCGTCCTTCGGCAGCGGCCCCTGCTCGTCGAAAGCGACGTTCGCCGAGTCCTCAATGTCGTTGCCGCGCCCGGTGCCGGAATATTGCTTGTAGGCGACGAGGCCCGAGCCTGCGAGGTTTGCCTGCTCCGGCCTGATCAGCCCGATCTTGTGGATCAGCCCCGCCAGCACGCGAACCGTATAGGCCCCGCGCGAAAAGCCGAACAGATAGATCTTGTCGCCCGGCGCGTAATGCTGAACCAGGAAGCAATAGGCCGAGAGCACGTTGTCATCGAGCCCGTAGCCGGTGGCGAGCCCCAGCACCAGATTGATATTGGCCTTGAGGCGATGCCACGTCGTCGGCTCCGTCACCGTGCCGACCCCGGGATCGTAAAACACCATCTGCCGCGGCTGCGTCTTGTCGGTCTTGCGCAGGCAGCGATACAGCTTCAGGACGTTGGAGATGTTCTCCGAGATCTCGTTGCCGGTGCCGTCACAGCAGATGACGAGGTTTTTGGGCTCGGGTTTGTGCGCCTGCTCCACGGTATGCCCCTCCGGGTGATGCTACCGGGGCGAGTATAGCGCAAATGAGCTTGGAGTGAGTAGTCGCAGTTAAAAGTCTCTATGGAGATTCTTTCGCCAGGAATGTTATGAGTTTCCGCGTCAGCTTTTCGGGATCGAACGTTTCGCACTCCCAAACGACGAGGATGCGCCAACCAAGCTGCTTGAGGTTGGTGATGGCGGTCCTATCCCGCTCTACATTTCTTGCGAATTTGTCTTTCCAGTACAGACTGCGCGTTTTTGGCGTGGTTGTTCGTACGCAACCAGGATGTCTATGCCAAAAACAACCATGAACAAAGATTGCTTGTCGATTTTTCCGAATAACAATGTCCGGCGTCCCCGGAAGATCTCGTTGATGGAGGCGGAAGCGATAGCCCAATCGGTGGACCGCACTTCTTACTAGCAATTCGGGCCTGGAGTTCTTGCTTTTCACAAGGGCCATGAGGGCAGATCGGCGCGCCGAGACGGCACCGACGATTTTCCGAGGTCGACTAGGCAGGATATAGCTCCAGTGGTGTGGCGGGAGAATTCTGCAAAGATATGAGAGCCGGATCGCTGGATCGGACCCAATCTTGATATCGCGTGAACAATGCTACTAGGCGCTTTCTTTGATTAACTGGAAACTTCTTCAGTTCGCTGACAAATTTCGCCTCGACGCGGGATTGCCGCCACGTCGTTTGAAATAGCTCCATCAACGTAAATTCTAAAACATCAAGGGGATGCGCAAAGATAGAGTGTAGTCGGGGAATGCCAGCGATAGGACCATCAAACTGTACATGCAGGACGGGATGCCCCGCAGCGTCAGGATGTATGTCGAAATGATAAAGCGTCATCCCTTCTCCATCGTCCCAACTTAGCTTCACTTCAGTGGCGCCCGTCCGAATAATCATTCGATTATCGTCTGCTTCATCAAGAAAGCCCGAAAAATCGAATGATATCTGCGCCATCATCTTTTTTGCTCGGTCTTTCGGCCCCCGATGGCTGTTGCTCACCTCCGTTAATATGGAGCCTCCGGTCCCTATGGTAGTGCTCCACCTCAACTTACGATCTTCTCGCGTCCTTGCGTCAGCTGCGGCGTTCACTAACTGACGCTCGAGTTCGGCAAGCCGTTGATGATTACGAAGGAATGATTTTGCTGCCTTGCCAAAGGCGGTTAGGTCTGCCCGCATCAAGCGGATATCGATGACTACAGCCATGTTGACCTACGGCAGATCCGCAACTTCGATCATGGCCTGCAGCACGGCGTCGTTCTCCAATTCTTCCTTGAGTATCCAAGGATCGAGTGCCTCTGCCGGCCAACCCGGCGGATGGAGCTGAGCTGCGTCGTCAATGGGCGCAATTTTTGCCTCGCGAAGGTCCGGAGTCCAAACGACCACGTGCTCGGACGAAGATGTTAACTGTTCATCGGACAGGCCTGGAGCCAGGGCGTGCAAAGCCCGTCTGCGGTCTGTGATCTTCACCGCTTCTTGGTCAAAGCTCCACACCAAGTAGTCTATTCCTGCCTTCCACCATCTCCGCCCAACGAAGTTGTCGAGTGGGCCGTAATATTCTGCTTCTTCCAGTTCCCTCAGCCATTCGGTCTCTGGAGGAAGCGTCACCATCTCCTCGAAGGTTTTTAGAGGAATGCCCAGCGCCCATGCGGCGTATAAATCGGAAAGGAGGAGACCGGGAAAAGGCAATGCTCGGTGGCACAACCATCGAACTACTTGTGACGGCCCACAAGGCTCTGTCGACTTGTCTCCCTTCTGCGATACAGGCGGGCGTGAAGCTCTTAGGCCCTCCTTAGCGGTATCGGTCCAGACCCGCCCAAGCGGCAAGTCGAGTAGTGTCTCAAGCTCAACAAGGCTCGCGCCATCGCTCCCAATTTTTTCACTAACTTGGATCGAGGCTTCAGCCAGTTGCAATATCCGATGTCTGGCCGATTCATCTGCCTTGTGTTGTATCCATTCCACGTCCAGAGCGGGTGCAATTTGAAACTCGTGCCCCACGAAACTGCCTTTGAGAGGTAGTGGCGCTCCGACTGAGGGGATTTCGTTCGCGAATGCGTCGCCTTCATTCGTGAATAGAACAAGAGGAGGAAGTCCTCGGTCCTTCAGACGAGACCAGGACCGCAGATGGGCAACAAAGCTTGCACCATCCGAGGCTGTTAGCGAAAGAGGTTGCGGATCAGGGTTGAATTTTTGGTCCAACAAAATGAGGCAGGCAGTGCCAATCGCTTCTTCCAGCTTCGTGGGAAGCTGCGCATCCTTTGGGTCAATGGTAACCAGTTCATACCCTTCGGGAATATTTGGCTCTACTTCCTGCTCCGAGTCGTCGATCGCCAGTATCGTCTTCATCGCATCGGTATCCGTAGTTCGATAGCAGTTGAGAAGTTTAAAGACGGGGAAACGAAATGGATCGTTGCTCCATATTCGTCCAACAAGCTTCTAGTGACCGTCAGACCGAGGCCCATTCCGTGCCCTAGGCTCTCGTCGACATCGGTCGTTGTCGAGCGAAAGGGCTCGAACCATTTCTGTGCCGAACGAAGGTCAACGGCCTCGCCGGTATTTTCGAAGCGTATCACCGTTTCTCGCCCCTCAGTATTACCCGAAATGCGGATCCTTCCATCCTCTCCGGCAAACTTGATTGCGTTGCTCATCAAGTTCGTGAAGATGGCTGATAATTCTGCGGGAAAGATTGGCGGTGTTTTTAAGTTCTTAGAAATGCTGGTCTCAAGCCGTATCTTGCGACGTAACATGGATGGTCCAAAGAATTCGACGACCGTCGAGAGTCTTTCTTGTACGTCTTGCCGGGATCGGCGCCGACGACCTTCGATTCCGGTCATGTCCGTCAGATATACTGCGTTTCGACGTAAGCGCTCTCGGATGCTGCGTGCATCTCTGGCCTGAGATGTTAGTCGTCTGGCGAGCGCCTGGTCATTGGTCTCTTTTGCTAGCGATTCCAACGACTGAGCAACTCCCTGCGTCAACACCGAAATTGCATTTACCTCGTGAATGAAGGCCGCTTGCTCAAGTCCCATTGATGCAAGCACGCGATACATAGTCGCTTCCGATGCAGTTTCGCTCGCAATCTCACGCGCAGTCTGGATACTTTTCTCCACGGTGTTCAGTGTCTTCTGTGCTGCTTTCGCGTCGCCGCGTGACAATGCGGCGCGAACCTCCTTCAGAGAGCTCAAAGCCTCGTTCTGAAGTGACGCAACAAGAAAGGCCGAAGGAGGTTCAGACGCATCAGCCCGTGCGGCAGCTCGTTCTTGTCTAACTCTATCAATTGATCGTGCTTCAAGGACTGGTTCTCTGGCCGCTGAATTTTGCCGGATCTGTAGATCGATTCCCAATCGAACCATATCCCGCAAAAACGTGAAGCTCGGACCGGGAAGGAAGCCTTCCCGGTTCACCAGAATACGCAAATCGCTTGCACTTTCGCGTGTTAGAAAGACTGCTCCGCAGAAATGCCTATTTCCTTGAATCACAAGTCCTTCGCGAGCGTCGCCCTCAGGGAGCTTCCATTCGGCGTACTGCCTCAACCTTGGCAGTTCTTGTTTTCCACGAGATCTGTAGTCGCGTTCAAGCTCAAGCCAATCGTCATATGGGTCGCCGTAGGGCAATACGCGAAACCCCTCGAAATACACACGCACCCCGCCTAGCGCTTTGGGCCAGGCAGCGCCCTGACGTTGGAATATCCTCGCCTGAAATCCAATTGCCGGAGTATCAGAGGATAGCTTCCGTTTGATCCGGAACGCTTCGCCGGTTGGAATATCTTCGAGGCCGCGTTTTGTCGGAGCGACAAGCATAGAAAGAGTTCTCGTGTCTGCGTCGCACGAGATCTCGATTATCCACGAGGCGCTATCAGGTGTTGCAGCAGCCTCAAGCTCCTGCAGGGAGAGGTCCTCAAGAAAGGAGATTTGGAATCCCGCCTCTCGTCGTGCGTCTCGTACCTGTAGATGTTCTATGAGAGGCCGTTCTCGTAGCAGCCCTTCGGGCAGAGGTCGGGCAAGTAGGTCCGGTGGCGTAAGCGTAGAAACTTCCTCGTAAAACGAACTCAGAGTTTGTGGGGTCCAAGCTTGGCGGAGCTTTGTTAGCAGGAGCCGGGTCCCGGAGCTTCTATTTTTAGTTTCAGATGGGCGTAGCGGATCCACGCGAACGGCACGGGATTTTGCAACGTCAGCCAGAGTCTCAAGCTTCTCGACGGCTTCCCAGTCTATCGTCGCTTTGACGCCATCTTCGGCCGAAAATCCCGTCAGTCGATCTCGGCTGCGGCCGTTCCATCTTCGGGACACTACCTCTAGCCTTCTCGCCAGCTTGTGCGCGGCAAGGCGGCCAACACCTTTCTCGCCCGTGTACCGTCTCTTGAACCAAGGAGACCGTCGATTGTGATCGAGCTTGGTCCGTCCGGCTATTCGGAGAAAACCTCGCTCAAAATCGTCGGCATTCATGCCGACGCCGTCATCTGCGATGATTATCTCTCCCTGTTCTGCGTCGCTTAAGTTTCGGCCAATGATTTCGACCTTGCTTGCGTCTGCGTCGTAAGCGTTTTTGATCAGCTCCACGAGTGCGGTCGAATCGCGCCCGACGAGAAGTTCGCCGAGCTCTCGGAATAGCTTTGTATCAACTGTGAAGGTGGCCAACTGAACCTCAATGCCGCCAGTCGAGCGCTAGTCTAGGACAACTTGCTCAAGAAATCTCTTGTAGCAGCGAACATAGCCGCCTTTAATCTGCGGCGCGATGCCCTCCAAGGCTTTAGCGAGCCCTCCGTTTGCCAAAAACTCATCGAGCTGCTCCAGCTTCTTCGCTGGGCCGAAGATCGCATATACGCCGTGGGACGGAACAAGACCGGAGTGATCGAATGCAACCCTAGGTACTTTTGCTATCTCCGGCACTAGCAGCTTCGGTTTAGTCCACTGTGATCCACAGACTTTATCGATTGGTCTGAACCACGGTGCTCCATTCCGTACGATTGAGCGGGCCTCAAGCTGGGTGCGAAAGCGCCTAAAGCGCCGGTACGCCTTCGGAAATTTCTTTAGATCTACGAGCGCCCCCTCGGAGTCATAGAGCGCTGCGACCAAGCGTCCTCGCCAGGAAATGTCTCCATCCAGCACCTCCGACGCGTCGACCCAGGGGTGCAGTAATTCGCGTTCAAGCTCGTGCGCTTGCGAGCCTTCGATGACAAAGGCTTTAGAAAAGCCGAGAGCCGGTCCGACCTTAATTTCAAAGCCATGCTCGACAAGAGTCTTGCCGCGTTGCACTGTCGGGCACGGAGCGATCGGTTGTGGTTTTCGGAGTTTCTGCGCGATCAGAACCGATGGGTACGCGTCGACCGGCTTCGTGTAAGCAGAGCTCGGTGCGATCGCATCTTCGGCGAGTATTCTAATTCTCGGAAGCCAGTTTGCTCGAAACTTTGTTGCGAAGCCTGTATAGCGCCATCTGTTCGAGCATACGAATCCAAGTTTTCCGTTGGGTTCGAGGTCATTCAGCGCCCGATCCAGGAAGGGCAAGAAGAGGTCACCACTCGTCGTGCTGGCGGAGAGGTTGGCTCTGTATCGTAGCCGTAGGCCGCTCGGGATTTTCGACCACCTAACGTACGGAGGATTTCCGACGGCGTGGGTATACTTCTCCAAGGGGGCAGAAGCGAGCAGGAAATCGGCGGTCTTAATCCATTGCCGGGCGAGCGAAAGGGCAACTGGCTTAGTCGCTCCCAATTTCGTGACCAAGGCGACAAGCTTGCGCCTGCATTTGTTCGCTTCTAGCGGATGGAGCTCGAATGCAGCGATGCACCGACCCAGACCGGTATCGACGCGAATGCCGCTGCGAGAGCAGGATGCGATGAGGCGTCGAGCTGCTTCAAGGACGAACGCACCATCACCCGCGGACGGTTCCAACAAGCGGTACTTCGCCAAGTTCGACCGTTCGGTCCACCCCACGGCGTCGAGAATGTGTTCAACCAACTTCGGGTTGGTATAGATCCCGCAAAGCGTGTGAAGTTCGTCGATCTCAGCCCGGATCGCCGCCGGAGACTGTTTCTTTGTCGATACCTGTCGATTGTTCAATTGAAGCATGCCGGTCGAGAGCAAGGCGAGGTACCATATCGATTGCATTTCCTTGCCGAATCATGCACGCGGCATCCCTCCTTCTAGGTTAATAAGATGTTGGTTTGTGGACTTTTTTCGGGGGTGGGCGGCTTCGAGCTGGCTTTCTCACAGGCCGGGTTCTCGACGAGCATGATGGTTGAGATCGATCCAGCGGCTAGTCATGTTTTGAGAGCTCGCTTTCCAGACTGCGATCTTCGTTCTGACATTGCTGATGTCGCGGAGCTGCCATCTGGAACTAGCGTCGTCACAGCTGGATTCCCCTGCCAAAACCTAAGTATGGCCGGTGACAAATCAGGAATCGACGGAACGAAATCCGGCATCATTGGGAAGATGTTTGAACTTATCGCTCGGTCCGACGTGCCTACAGTGGTGATCGAGAATGTCTATTTCATGCTGCAGCTTGATCGAGGCAACGGCATGCGCCGTCTGGCGGAGGAATTCGAGCGTCTTGGATTCCGATGGGCTTACAGGGTTATCGATACCATGGGCTTTGGGTTGCCGCATCGGCGGCGGAGAGTCTACATGGTCGCGAGCAAGGCCCTCGATCCGCGCGGAGCGCTGTTTGCGGACGATTCTGAGTATCAGCCGGCAAACAGAATCGATTTGACGTTGCCTGTCGGTTTCTACTGGACCGAAGGACGAAGCGGCGTTGGGCTGACTGTCGATGGGATTCCGCCACTCAAAGTGGGGTCGACGCTGGGTATCCCGTCTGCACCAGCCGTACTGTTTCCGGACGGAGAAGTGCTCATGCCCAGCTTACGAGCGTGCGAGCAGTTGCAGGGATTTCCCGCCGGCTGGATTGATCTCTCTGACATCGCTTGTGTACCGAAGCGGCGGCCAGAATGGCGATTGATTGGAAATGCTATCTCTGTGCCGGCCGCGCGCTGGGTGGCCGAGAGAATTCGTAAGCCCGGCAATGTACTCGATTTCGAAACGCGCGAGATCTCCGGCGATCGGAAATGGCCGGATGCCGGATGGAATGTGGACGGGAAGAGGGTGGCGGTTCTGGCAGGGAATCGGCCGGTCACAACCTCGGCGAACTCCATCAGCAGCTATCGTGATGCTGGTTGGACTAGGCTGTCTGATCGCGCGTTGGACGGCTTCGTGAGACGAGCCGAAGAGGGCGGGCTCAGAATGCCGATAGGTTTCCTTGAAGCGTTACGCAATGCAGAGCGCAAGAAGCTCAATGCCGCCTAAGATCAAGCCAAACAAAAACGGCCGGATCTCCCGATCCGGCCGCTACTCAAACTCTTACTCGGCTAAGCCTACGCCACGCGACGCAACCTAGCCCCCGCCCTGACGGTAAATCTCTTAGCTCGCCTTCTTCGCCGGCGCGGCGGTCGGGCCGACCTTCTTCTGGATGGCGCGCTTCAGCTCGAGGGCGCGCGGCGACAGGACGTCGGCCTTGGCCTTGAGCAGATAGGCATCCAAGCCGCCATTGTGGTCGACGCTCTTCACCGCGTTGGTGGAGACGCGCAGGCGCACGTTGCGCTCCAGGGCTTCCGAGATGAACGTCACGTTGACGAGGTTCGGCAGGAAGCGGCGCTTGGTCTTGATGTTGGAGTGGCTGACCTTGTGGCCGACGAGGGGGCCCTTGGCCGTCAGTTCGCAGCGGCGAGACATGGCATCAATCCTTATCCTAAACCCCCAACGATTTGCGGCCGCCATTCTGGGCGCCACGGGGGCGAATTCTCTGTCCTTGCAGGGAGCGGGCGGACGTATAGGGGGGAAGGGGCGGGACGTCAAGGCGACGGGCCATTTTGGCCCGTCGTCCCGGGGCGCGCGCGAGCGCGAACCCGGGATCTCAGGCGGCAAATCAGGTGTCATCGCCCGCCTTGTGTGCACTTGCGCACTGGGGCGGGCGATCCAGTACGCCGCGGCGGCGCGGCTGACCAGAGGGGCCGCGGCGTACCGGAAGCCCCGGTTTAGCCGGGGCATGGCGGCGGAGCGCGGGGAAAGGTGTCAGGGTCCGCCGCCCCCTCCCGATCACCAAAACGGCAATGTTTGTCGCGCCTTACCATCACATAAAGGGCGTATTCGCCGCCGAAGAGTCCGGTGGAGTTCCGCGCCTCGACATACCCGGACACATTGTTTGCCGCGATTTTTGGCTTAAGTAACTGCGCATCGCGGCCCCGATTGGATTGTTTCGTGCTCATCACGCCCCCTCTTGCGCACAATTTGCGCTCGGTCCGTCCGCGCTCTGCCGGCAGGCTGACGGCGCTTTGCGGCGTGATCCTTCCCCTGGCGCTGGCGTGGGGCGCGATGCCGGCCGCGGCGCAGGGCAAGCTCGAGGCGCAATATGAGGCCTCGCTGTCAGGCATTCCCGTCGGCAAGGGCGGCTGGAACATCGACATCCAGGACGACGTGTTTGCGGCGGCCGCCGCCGGCGGCACCTCGGGCCTGCTGAAATCGTTCACGGGCGGGTCCGGCACCGGCGCCTCGCAGGGCCGCGTCGTCAACGGCGCGCTGGTCGCGACCGGCTACCAGGCCTCCACCACCACCCAGAAGAAGACCGAAGAGATCCGCATCACGCTCGACAAGGGCAATGTGAAGGATTTCGCGATCCTGCCGGAGCCGCCGGTCGATCCCGATCGCATCGTCGTCACCGACGCGCATCGCCGCGGCGTCTGGGACCCCATGACGGCCTCGCTCTTGCGCGTGCCCGGCACCGGCGATCCCGTTTCGCCGGAGGCCTGCCACAGCTCGGCGCCCGTGTTCGACGGCCGCATGCGCTACGATCTCAAGCTCGATTTCAAGCGCATGGAGACGGTGAAGGCGGAGAAGGGCTACAAGGGCCCGGTCGTGGTCTGCTCGCTCTATTTCGTCCCTGTCGCGGGCTACATCCCCGACCGCCCCGTGATCAAATACCTCGCCGCCCAGCGCAACATCGAGATCGCCTTCGCGCCGATCGCCGGCACCCGCATCCTGGTTCCGTTCTGGCTGAAAGTGCCGACGCCGCTGGGACCTGCCATGCTGGAAGCGACCAGCTTCATCACCACAGCCCAGCCGCCCCGCGTGGCGAAGACGCAGTAGGGCGGCTCCCCCCCCCCGCTGTCATTCCGGGGCGCGCCGCAGGCGCGAACCCGGAATCCATCCTGCGACCGTCTCCGCCGCCCAATGGATTCCGGGCTCGCGCCAAGAGGCGCGCCCCGGAATGACGAGCGGAATTTTTGGCTCAAAAAAGTGTCAGTAATTTCAATCGCATACCTACTGTGCATGGGGTTGTTTTCGCAAAAATGAGTCCGGGCAGGTCCAGGCCCGGGGAATCCATTTGACTCCTCCCCGATTCTGATTCGACTCCGCGCCGTCCCCAACTTAACGCTTTGCGCCATCGAAACGCCGCTTGTACGGCAGCCCGAAACTCCATCTAGTTGCGGCCAACAAGACTCCCGCGACATCTTGCGTGAACGGAACGGGACTCAATCTGGAGTCAGCGATTCGGCCGCGATTCGTTCTAGAGTCGTTCCGAAGCTTAAGACCAATGGGAAAAGCGTCGCAAAGTGAGACAGTTGCGCGGGATTTGGGGAGGGCGTGCCACACCCTCCGTCGTCATGCCCCGGTCGAGCCGGGCGATGACAGCAGTGGAGGCGGCCCTACCCCGGCGTTCGGAGACATCGCCGACGCCCGGTCGCCGCTCCGCCCCAGACAGCACTGACATTCGCCCAAATCGCCATTACCTAATCCCCCAGATGCCCTTTTCCTCCTCCCCCTTCGCTTCCGAGCGCGCCGCTTCCGATCGTGTGCCTGGCGCCGGCGTCACCGCGGTGCTCGGGCCGACCAACACCGGCAAGACCCATCTCGCCATCGAGCGGATGCTCGCGCATCCCTCGGGCATGATCGGCCTGCCGCTGCGGCTGCTCGCGCGCGAGGTCTACAACAAGATCGCGGCACGGGTCGGAGCTGAGGCGGTCGCGCTCGTCACCGGCGAGGAGAAGATCAAGCCGAAGAGCCCGCGCTATTGGGTCTCGACCGTCGAGGCGATGCCGCGCGACCTCGATCTCTCCTTCCTCGCCGTCGACGAGGTCCAGATCGCATCCGATCTCGAACGCGGCCACGTCTTCACCGACCGCATCCTCAACCGCCGTGGCCGCGACGAGACGCTGCTCCTGGGCGCCGCCACGATGCGCCCGATCATCGAACGTCTGCTGCCTGGCGTCTCCATGATCACGCGGCCGCGCCTGTCGCAGCTGGAATTCGCGGGCGATCGCAAGATCACGCGCCAGCCGCGCCGCACCGCCATCGTCGCGTTCTCGGCCGATGAAGTCTATGCCATCGCCGAGCTGATCCGCCGCCAGCATGGCGGCGCCGCCGTGGTGCTGGGCTCGCTGAGCCCACGCACCCGCAACGCGCAGGTGGCGATGTTCCAGAACGGCGATGTCGATTATCTCGTCGCCACCGACGCCGTCGGCATGGGCCTCAATCTCGACGTCGACCACGTCGCCTTCGCCTCCGACCGCAAGTTCGACGGCTACCAGTTCCGCCGCCTGACGCCGTCCGAATTCGCGCAGATCGCGGGGCGCGCCGGCCGTGCCACGCGCAACGGCACCTTCGGCACAACCGGCCGCTGCGGGCCGTTCGAGCCCGAGCTCGTCAACGCGCTGCAGAACCACACCTTCGATCCCGTGAAGATGCTGCAATGGCGCAACGCCAGGCTGGATTTCTCCTCGCTCGGCGCGCTGCAGGTCTCGCTCAACCTCGCCCCCGGCCACGAGGCGCTGACACGCGCCCCGATCGCAGAAGACATGCGCGTGCTCGACCACGCCGCCCGCGACGTCGAGGTGCGCGATATCGCGCATGGCAAGGCGGCGGTGGAGCGCCTCTGGGAGGCCTGCCAGGTCCCCGACTACCGAAAACTGTCGCCGGCGGCCCATGCCGAGCTGGTGACGACGCTCTACGGCTTCCTGATGCGAAAGGATTGCATCCCTGATGCCTGGTTCGCCGCCCAGATCACCCAGGCGGACCGCATCGACGGCGATATCGACACGTTGTCGGCCCGGATCGCGCAGATCCGCACCTGGACCTTCGTCGCCAACCGCCCGGACTGGCTGAAAGACCCCGAACGCTGGCAGGGAATCGCGCGGGAGGTCGAAAATAAATTATCGGATGCGCTCCATGAACGCTTGACTGAGCGTTTCGTTGATCGCCGTACCAGTGTATTGATGCGCCGCCTGCGGGAGAACACGAGCTTGAATACTGAAATCGGCAAGACCGGCGAAGTCATCGTCGAAGGCCATGTCATCGGCCGTCTCGATGGCTTCACCTTTGCACCGGATGCTGCGGAAGCGGGCTCCGATGCGAAAGCCTTGCAGGCTGCAGCGCAAGCGGTGCTCGCCGGCGAGATCAACACGCGCGCCGAACGGCTCGGCAACGCGCCGGACGATCAGTTCGTGCTGACCTCGGAAGGCATCATCCGCTGGACCGGCGATGCCGTGGCGCGGCTGTCTGCCGCAGAGGACGCGCTGCATCCGCGCATCCGCATCATCTCGGACGAGCGCCTGACCGGCGCTCCCCGCGACAAGGTGCAGGCGCGGCTCGAACTGTGGCTCAAGACCCATATCGAGAAGCTGCTCGGGCCGATGTTCGAGCTGTCGAAGGCCGAGGATGTCACCGGCATCGCCCGCGGCATCGCCTATCAGCTGGTCGAGGCGCTCGGCGTGCTCGAGCGTCCGAAGATCGCGAACGAGCTGAAGGATCTCGATCAGCCCTCGCGCGCGGTCTTGCGCAAATATGGCGTCCGTTTCGGCGCCTATCACATCTATTTTCCCGGCCTGCTCAAGCCCGCCGCGCGCGCGCTGGCCGCGCTGCTGTGGGCGCTGAAGCAGGACAATGTCGATCTGTCCTCGCTGTCGGGCGCGCAGCATCTGGCATCCTCGGGTCGCACCTCGTTCCCGGTCGACAAGGCGCTGCCGCGCGATGCCTATCGCGTGCTCGGCTACAAGCAGGCCGGCGAGCGCGCCGTGCGCGTCGACATCCTGGAGCGCCTTGCCGATCTGATCCGCCCGGCGCTGGCCTGGCGGGAGAATTCGTCCGGCGAAAAGCCGGCCGGCGCCTTCGATGGCCGCAGCTTCGTGGTGACGCAGGCGATGACCTCGCTCACCGGCTCTGCAGGCGAGGATTTCGCGTCGGTGCTGCGTGCGCTCGGCTATCGCATGGAGAAGCGTCCGCCGCTGCCGCAGAAGCCCGTCGTTGCCGAGCAGGTCGTGACTGAAACGGTCGCGGCGGAGACGCCGCCCACCGAGGGCAGCGCGGAGACCTCGAGCGAGACCGCTGCGGAGGCCGTCGCCGGCCTGCCCGAGGAGGCATCCACCGAAGCCGCCGCGGAAGCCGTCACGGTCGAAGACGCTCCCGGGATGGACCGGCAGGACGAGGCCGCGCCCGCAGAGCCCGCGCTCGAAGCCTCTTCCGGGGCTCCCGTCACGCCCGAAGATGCCCCCGGCATCGCGCCGCCGGCCGAAGAGCCGGCAACCGCCCCGGAGGCTGCCGAGCTCGAAGCTGCTGCCGCCGAGACCGTGGCCATTGAAGCTGCCGCATCGCCCGACGCTGCCGCGCCTGAAGCCGCGGCGACGCCCGCAGAGCCCGAACTGGTCGAGGTCTGGCGTCCCGGCGGCCGTCACGAGGACCGCAAGCCGCGCCACGAGCGCCATCGCCATCAGCGTCACCACCATCAGCGCCCGCAGGCGGGCGCCGAGGCTGGAGCTGCATCCGGTGCGGCGAGCGCCGCGCCCGGCGAAGCGGCCGAAGGCGCGAAGCCGGGTCACCGTCACGGCGGTGGTCATCGCAGGGATGGCGGCAGGGACTTCCGCAAGCCGCGCGAAGGTGGTGGCGAAGGCGCGCCGCGTCCCGAGGGGCGCGACGACAAGAACCGCCGCTTCGAGGGCAAGGATCGCGACAACAAGGGCCGTGATCGCGACAACAAAGGCAAGTTCGGCGGAGATCGCGACAAGGGCCGTGACGGCCGAGGCCGCGACCGTGACAAGGGCCGCGACCGCCAGGGCGGTCCGTCGCTGCGCCCCTACGCTTCGAGCGCGAACCCGCGCGAGCGCGATCGTCCGGCCGATCCGAACTCGCCCTTCGCAAAACTCGCCGCGCTGAAAGAGCAATTGTCCGGTCGGAAGGAGTGATCCCACGACCGAGCGCCAGCGCCTCGACAAATGGCTGTGGCACGCGCGGGTGGTGAAGGCGCGCACCTCGGCCGCTGAGCTCGTCGAAAAAGGTCACGTCCGCATCAACGGCGCGCGCGAGACCTCCCCAGGACATGCGGTCAAGATCGGCGACGTGCTCACCATCGCGCTCGATCGCACCGTGCGCGTCTTGAAAGTGACGGGCTTCAACGAACGCCGCGGCGATGCTGCCTCGGCGCGGGTGCTCTACGAGGAGCTCGGCGCGCGCAATTAATTGCGCATTCAATTCATTTCTTGGCCGATCAAGCGCACACAAGTGTCATGATCGCGCTTTCACGACCTTGCGGCGCCGGGCCATCCGCGCTACGCAAGCCGCGACTTTTAAAAGAGCTTTTCGGAGCGTTGGATGACTTACGTCGTCACTGAAAACTGCATCAAGTGCAAGTACACCGACTGCGTCGAGGTCTGCCCGGTCGACTGCTTCTACGAAGGCGACAACATGCTCGTCATCCATCCTGACGAGTGCATCGATTGCGGCGTGTGCGAGCCGGAATGCCCCGCCGACGCCATCAAGCCGGACACGGAACCGGGCCTGGAAAAGTGGCTGTCGGTCAATGCCGACTACGCCAAGAGCTGGCCGAACATCACCCAGAAGAAAGAATCACCCGCCGACGCCAAGGAATTCGACGGCATGGACGGCAAGTTCGAGAAATATTTTTCTCCGAACCCCGGCTCCGGCGACTAATTCGGGCCCAAACTTAACCCTAATAGCGGCGGCGCCGCGAAAACCAGCCCTGAAGACCCCTAAATCATTGATTTTTGCGGGAAATGTGCTATATTGGGCACATTAAGCCGAACCCCGTCAGCCCCGTTGGCCCCTCTGGGTTCCCGTGAAACCAAATGTCGAACAGGGGCGTGGCAGTTTCCGCGCGCAGGCTGTGTCACAGAAAACGCGTAAAAAGAGTACTTCAGCGAGGGCTTCCCATAAGGAGGCCAAGAAAGTCGCCGCGGCCAGCCGTAGCGCATCCAAGGGTCGGACCGCGACGAAGGCGCCGGCTGCAAAGTCCTCGAAGAACAAAAGAAGCGCAATGCCTAACAAGACTGCCAAACCGGCCGCGAAAGCGACCGCCGCTAAGCCTGCTGCCAAGCCTGTGACTGCCAAGGCTCCGGCGGCCAAGGCTCCCGCTGCCAAGCCCGCCGCGCCGAAGGCTTCCGTTGCTGCTGCTCCTGTCAAGGCTCCCGTCGCTGCCGCCAAGCCGGCCGCGAAGCCCGCTGCTGCGCCGAAGGTCGAGGAAAAGAAGGTCGTGACCCAGCGTCAGGGCTTCAAAGCCAACGAATTCGTCGTCTATCCCGCTCATGGCGTCGGCCAGATCCTGGCCATCGAGGAGCAGGAGATCGCGGGTGCGAAGCTCGAGCTGTTCGTCATCAACTTCATCAAGGACAAGATGACGCTGCGCGTGCCGACCGCCAAGGTCGCCAATGTCGGCATGCGCAAGCTGTCCGATCCGGTGCTGGTGAAGAAGGCGCTGGAGACCCTCAAGGGCCGCGCCCGCGTCAAGCGCACCATGTGGTCGCGCCGCGCCCAGGAATACGAAGCGAAGATCAATTCGGGCGATATCGTCGCGATCGCGGAAGTCGTGCGCGACCTCTATCGCTCGGAGTCGCAGCCGGAGCAGTCCTACAGCGAACGGCAGCTCTATGAAGCGGCGCTCGACCGCCTCTCCCGCGAGATCGCGGTGGTGCAGCACTCGACCGAGACCGAAGCGGTTAAGGAAATCGAGTCCCAGCTCGCCAAGAGCCCGCGCCGCAACGCCAAGGCGGAAGCCGCCGAGGGCGAAGCCGACACGGATGCCGAGGGCGATGCCGACGACACCGATGGCGACGACACCACCGTCGCCGACGAGGCCGCGTAAGCGGCTTCGTTCTGCGCAAGCCATCAAGAGCCCGGCCGTTCGGCCGGGCTTTTTGTTGGGCTCGTGACAGCGGCGTCGAGCGCGATCGGCATGCTACGAGCCGCGGACCTGAGTCCATATTCCGATCGGACGCTGGATTCCGCGGACGGCCTGTGGCTCGCGCGCCATCAGCGGCTGAAATGCTTCGGCTGCGCTGCCAAGCTCGTCCTTTGCGCGGCTGATGAGATCGTCGCTTGCCACCAGCGCGCAGTCGAGCGTGCGGGTCAACGCCTCGAGACGGCTTGCAGCGTTGACGGTGGCACCGATCACGGCAAATTCCAGACAGGTCTGCCCGATATCGCCGAGCACCACCGGCCCATAATGCAAGCCGAAACTCACCCGCAGCGGTGGCTCCCCCACTGCCGTTCGTTGTCCGTTCCAACCGTCCGCCGCGGCGATCATGGCCTGGGCACACCGCAGCGCGTTGCTGGCATCGTGCGCGCCGGTAAAGGGGGTGCCGAACGTCGCCATCAACCCGTCACCGAGATATTTGTCGAGCGTGCCGCTGTGGCGGAAAACCTCCTGCTCCATCAGTCCGTGGAATTCCCGCAACGTCCGCACCACCTCCTGCGGCGAACGCGCATCGGCAAAGGCTGTGAAGCCGACGATGTCGACGAATAGCACCGCAGCGTGTTGCGTGCGCACCTGCTTCAGCGGCTCGTCCTGCTTCGACAATTCCGCGACGACATTGGGCGAGAAGTAGCGCGCCAGATTGCCGCGTTCGCGCTCTACCGCGGCATGTCGGACCAGCAGGTCATTGCTGCGGCGGACCGCCAGCGCCAACGTGACGGCCACGATCATGAATACGACGATTTCCTGGATGCGAAGGTGGAATCCGATCGCATTGGGCGAGATCATTGCCAACAAGCGGTGATCGTCGCCGACTGCGGCCGCGATGCGGGCCGTCAGCGCAGGATCGCGATCGGGCTGCCACCACACCCAGGCCATGCCGACCAGCCAGAGCGCGGCGGTCCACGTTCCGACCGCAATCACGGTCCGCCAGGAATAGGCCAGTGTGGCACCTGCGAGCAGTACGAAGAAATAGATGAAGTTGCCGAAATGGTACTGCATCGCGACCGGCCAGTGCGTAGTCCCGAATGGATTTGGGACCACGATGAGGAGGGTGAGCAACGCCAAATCGCAGAACAGGAGCGCCAATTCGGACCGTGAGACGCCCACCCGCCCAACCCTGACCTGGGCCCAGCCGATCAGTGCGAACAGGCCGAGCAGCGCCACGTAGTAGAGCTGCTCCCACGCGGGATTGATCGCCAGCAGCAGGCAACCGATGACGGCGAGGGCGAAATAGCGCGCCCGCACTGCGAGTTGCAGACCCTCATGCTTGGCGGAGGTCAGCGCGGCCTCTGCGAACTCAACTGTTTCGCTGCCGCGCTGGCCGCGCGCGGGCGAAAGCGCGGCAGGTAGGTCGAACCGCTCGACGAGCATTGTCACGGGAGACTCCTCGCTGGGACCTTTGCAGCAAAGCGACGGCCATCAGCCGCAGCAATCGGCAGTCTAGTGGTGCTTGGCCGCGAGGTCATCAGCCAGGCTGGGCATTTGGACGCTGAAAGACGTGCCTACCTGACCGGTCGCTTCTCGAGCTTCCTTGCCAGCGTGCGCCGGTGCATCCCCAATCGTCTTGCCGCTTCCGAGATGTTGAAATCAGTCTCGATCAGGGTCTGGTGGATGCGCTCCCATTCCAGCGTCTTGATCGAGGTTGGCCGCGCATCCAGCGCGACTTCGGTGTTGCCTTCGGCCTTGTTGAAGGCGGCCTCGATATCGTCGGTATTCGACGGCTTTGCCAGATAATGGCAGGCTCCCAGCTTGATCGCCTCCACGGCGGTAGAGATGCTGGCAAAGCCGGTGAGCACCACGATCAGCATGTCCGGGTCGTGGGTGTGCAGGAGCTCTACGCAGGCGAGGCCCGAGGCGCCGCCGAGCTTGAGATCGACCACGGCATGGCCGAAGGAGCGCTCCTCCAGAACGTTGCGCACCTCTTCGATCGAGGCGGCCAGCACGACCTCGTAGCCGCGGCGCTCGAACGAGCGCTTCAGCGTGCGCGCGAAGCCTGCGTCGTCCTCGACGACGATGAGCGAACGGTCAGGCGTCAAAATTTCCTCCGATCGCCAGCGTTGCGAGCGGCAGCGTCAGGCGCACGGTGGCGCCCCGCTTCCTGTGATTCTCGGCGGTCACGGTGCCCCCCAACTTGCGCACCACGTTCACCACCAGGAACAGCCCGAGCCCGCCGCCGGCGCGGCCCTTGCTCGACTGATAGGGCTTTCCGAGCTGCGCCAGCATCTCCGGCGCAAAGCCCGGGCCGCGATCGCTGATCGACAGCACGAGGTTGTCGCCCTCGCGCTCGGCCACGAGTTCGACCCAGTCGCGCGAGACCTCATAGGCGTTGTCGAGCACGTTGAAGATGACCTGCTTCAACGCGATGTCGGAGACGATGGCGACGTCCGCGCCGAACGTATTGACGAAGTAGAGCGTCCGTGCCGAGCGCGCGTCGCGCCACTCGTCGACCAGCGCGGTCACGAACGCCGTCACCGTCGTCGGCGAGGAGCCTTCGCCGCGCGCTTCGCCCGCCGACACCAGGATGCCCGTCACGATCGACTTGCAGCGTTGCAGCGAGGTTTCCATCTCCGCAAGGTCCTCGGCGAGCTCCTGATCCGCGGCGAGATCCGGCATGCGGCGCCAGTCGCTGAGGATCACCGACAGCGAGGCCAGCGGCGTGCCGAGCTCGTGCGCCGCGCCGGAGGCGAGCAGGCCCATGCGCACGATGTGATCCTGCTCGGCGGCATGCTGGCGGAATGCCGCCAGATGCGCATCGCGCTCGCGCAGGTTTCGATTGATGCGGGTGACGAACACGACCAGCAGCACGGCGTTGAGCACGAAGCCCAGCAGCATGCCGGCGATCGTGAGCGTGTAGGTCTCGCTCAGCGGGTTTGGCGGCAGGTCCAGCGGGCGGTATGCCAGCGTCAGCCACACGAAGCTCGCGCAGGTCAGCGCGACCAGCGACCAGGTCGAGCGGGCATCGAGCAGCACCGCGCCGAGAGTCACCTGGAGCAGGAACAGCGAGGTGAAGGGATTGGTGGCTCCGCCGGAGAGATAGAGCTGCGCGGTCAGGGCGGCCACGTCCAGCATCAGGGCGACCAGCAGCTCGTTGTTGGTGATCGCGGCGCGATGGCGCACCCAGATCAGGCTGGAGACGTTGAGCAGCACCAGCGCGCCGATCACCGCGCCCATCCGCTCCAACGGCAGCGGAATGCCGAGCCCAAAATGCACGCCGCCGATGGTCACGATCTGGCCGACGACCGCGGTCCAGCGCAGCTGGATCAGCAGCGCCATGTTCTTGCGATTGGTCTCGTCGTCGGTCGGCGCGGCACCGATCAGCTCGCTGCGCGCGTCCGCCGGCGATTGCAGCGTGACGGCCAGTCCGCCATGCGCAAGTGTTTGGGAAAGCGTCTTCCCGTCGTCAGGCCTGTTCGACGATCGTTCCAGCATCTGATCCCGTCCTGCGCGCGGCGGCATCCAGGCCGCCGGCCGGTTCGTGGACGAAGCGCTGGCGGCGGAACGGCCCGCCGCCGAATGTGACGAGAAGTTTGCCGGCCAGCATGAAGGCCAGGGCAAACCACGTCAGCGCGTAGATCAGGTGGTTATTGGGAAAGCGGATCACGGTCAATCCGCCGATCGGCCCGCCTGCGATTTGTGATCCGGCGTCGGCATCGACGAAGAAGGGGGCGACATCGTGGAGGCCGCGTGCCGCCGCGACCGCCGCGACATCCCGCGAGTACCAGCGGTTGTGCTGGGGGACGTTGTTTCGGAGGAACCCGCCTTTGGGCTCCGTGATGCGGAGCAGGCCGGTGATCTCGACCCGGCCGTCCGGATTGCCGCCTCGGCGGGTCGATGCGTCGCGCCGTTCCGACGGCACGAAGCCGCGGTTGACCAGGACTTGCGTGCCGTCGTCGCGCAGAAGCGGCGTCAGCACCCAATAGCCCGGGCCTTCCTCGGTGACGGCCTGAACCAGCGTCTCGCGATCATGCAGGAAGCGGCCAGTAACGCTGACATGCCGGTATTCGTCGTTCGCGGCGGAGACCGCGGACCATGAAGCAGGCGAGGGGATCGGCACCGCCGGGGCATGAACGCGTTGCTCGACACGGTCGATCAGCGTCAGCTTCCAGGCGCGGCGCTCGATCTGCCAGACGCCGAGGGCGATCAGGGTCACGAAGGCCGTGAGCGAGAGGACCGTGAGCCATAGGGAGGGGCGCGCAGCATGGCCACGCGTCCGGTCTGCCTTGCTCGTCACGGTCCGGACCTCGTTCACTTCATACCGCTCATCTGATGCATCGGCATCATGTTGCTGTTGAGGTGGCTCATCACCCACAGCGAACCCGACAGCGCGATCACCACCATGACGATGGTGAAGATCAGCGCCATCATGCTCCAGCCGTTCTCGGACGTCGTGTTCATGTGCAGGAAGTAGACCATGTGCACGACGATCTGCACGACCGCGAAGGCCATGATGACGAGGGCGGTGATCTGCTTGCTCGGCAGCGCGCCGCTCATCACCAGCCAGAATGGGATCGCGGTGAGCACGACCGAGAGCACGAAGCCGAGCATGTAGGTCGAGAACGTGCCGTGGGCGTGGCTGTCGCCGTGATGATGATCGTCCGCATGGGCGGTGTGAGTGTCGGTGTTCATCGCAGAACTCCCAGGAGATAGACGAAGGTGAAGACGCCGATCCAGACCACGTCGAGGAAGTGCCAGAACATCGACAGGCACATCAGACGGCGGCGGTTGGCCTCGATCAGGCCGAACTTCTGAACCTGCACCATCAACGTCACCAGCCAGATCAGGCCGCAGGAAACGTGCAGGCCGTGGGTCCCGACCAGGGTGAAGAAGGCGGACAGGAAGGCGCTGCGTTGGGGCGTCGCACCCTCATGGATCATGTGGGCGAACTCGAAGAGCTCGATGCCGATGAAGGCGAGGCCGAACAGGCCGGTGATTGCCAGCCAGATTTGCGTCTGCGCCACCTTGTTCTGCTGCATCGTCAGCATGGCGAAGCCGTAGGTGATCGACGACAGCAGCAGCATCGAAGTGTTCACCGCGACCAGATTCAGGTCGAACAGGTCCTTCGGCGCTGGGCCGGCGGCGTAATTGCCGCCGAGCACGCCGAAAGTGGCGAACAGGATCGCGAAGATGAGACAGTCGCTCATCAGGTAGATCCAGAAGCCGAGCGAGGTGCTCCAGCCTTCCGGATGCGGGTGTTCGTCGGCGAGGTAGAAGACCGGCTCGCCGGTTTGGGAGGGATTGACGGCAACAGTCATTTACTTGGCTCCGGCGAGCAGTTTGGTGCGCGCGTCCTCGGTCCGGATGACGTCTTCAGCCGGAATGTCGAAGTCGCGGTGATAGTTGAAGGTGTGACCGATGCCGACGGCGAGCATCGCAATGAAGCTCACGGCAGCCAGCCACCAGATGTACCAGATCAGGCCGAAACCCATCGCGGTGGCGAGACCGGCGAGGATGATGCCGGTGCCGGTGCTGCTGGGCATGTGGATCGGCCTGAACCCGGTGAGCGGACGCTGGTAGCCGCGGCGCTTCATGTCCCACCACGCGTCGTTGTCGTGAACGACGGGAGTGAAGGCGAAGTTGTAGTCGGGCGGCGGCGAAGAGGTCGCCCATTCCAGCGTGCGCGCGTCCCAGGGATCGCCGGTGACGTCCTTGAGCTGCTCGCGCCTGAGGAAGCTGACCGCGAACTGCATCAGCATGCACATGATGCCGAGGAGCACGAGGCCGGCGCCGATCGCGGCGATGACGAACCAGATCTGCAAGCTGGGATCGTCGAACACGCGCAGCCGGCGGGTCACGCCCATCAGGCCGAGCACGTAGAGCGGCATGAAGGCGAGGTAGAAGCCGGTGACCCAGAACCAGAACGACAGCTTGCCCCAGAACGGATCGAGCTTGAAGCCGAATGCCTTCGGGAACCAGTAGGTGATGCCGGCAAAGGCGCCGAACACCACGCCGCCGATGATCACGTTGTGGAAATGCGCGATCAGGAACAGGCTGTTGTGCAGCACGAAGTCGGCCGGCGGCACCGCGAGCAGCACCCCGGTCATGCCGCCGATCACGAAGGTCAGCATGAAGGCGATCGTCCACATCATCGGCAGCTCGTAGCGGATACGGCCGCGATACATCGTGAACAGCCAGTTGAACATCTTCGCGCCCGTCGGGATCGAGATGATCATCGTGGTGATGCCGAAGAACGAGTTGACGCTGGCGCCCGAGCCCATCGTGAAGAAGTGATGCAGCCAGACCAGATACGACAGGATGGTGATGACGACCGTGGCGTAGACCATCGAGGTGTAGCCGAACAGCCGCTTGCCGGAGAAGGTCGAGGTCACCTCGGAGAAGATGCCGAAGGCCGGGAGAACCAGGATGTAGACTTCAGGATGGCCCCAGATCCAGATCAGGTTCACGTACATCATCGGGCTGCCGCCGAAATCGTTCGTGAAGAAGTTGGTGCCGACGTAGCGGTCGAGCGACAGCAGCGCGAGCACGACGGTCAGGACGGGGAAGGAAGCGACGATCAGGACGTTGGTGCAGAGCGAGGTCCAGGTGAACACCGGCATCTTCATCATGGTCATGCCGGGGCAGCGAAGCTTGACGATGGTGCAGATCAGGTTGATGCCTGACAACGTCGTGCCGACGCCGGCGACCTGCAGCGCCCAGATGTAATAATCGACGCCGACATCTGGGCTGTAGCCGATGTTGGACAGCGGCGGATAGGCCAGCCAGCCGGTGCGGGCGAACTCGCCGATGAAAAGCGAAGCCATCACCAGCACCGCGCCGCCGACCGTCATCCAGAAGCTGAAATTGTTCAGGAACGGGAACGATACGTCGCGCGCGCCGATCTGCAGCGGCACCACGTAGTTCATCAGGCCTGTGACCAGCGGCATCGCCACGAAGAAGATCATGATCACGCCGTGGGCGGTGAAGACTTGGTCGTAGTGATGGGCGTTGAGATAGCCTTCGGAACCGCCAAAGGCCAGCATTTGCTGGCCGCGCATCATCAGCGCGTCGGCAAAGCCGCGCAGCAGCATCACGATGCCGAGGATCATGTACATGATGCCGATGCGCTTGTGGTCCACCGTGGTGAACCATTCGCGCCAGAGATAGCCCCAGAGGCGGAAATAGGTGAGAGCGCCGAGCAGCGCGGCGCCGCCGAGCGCGACCACCACGAAGGTGCCGACGACGATCGGCTCGTGCAGCGGCAGCGATTCGAAGCCGAGCCGGCCAAAGATGAGCTTGAGAAGATCAGGAGACATGCGAACTCTCTTTAGGAGTCTGACTTCACGAGTCTGACTTGGGACGTTGTCCGAGGAAGAAGGACGAGGACTTCAGCGGCGTGAACGACGGCCGCTTCAGGCCGGCGCCGAGCAGGGGCGCGGTGTCGGTGGGCGCCGTGATGGCGGCGGTGGTCTTGCCCTGCGGCGCATCCGGCGTGCAGGTGCCGGCAACGAAGCTCGGCTCCGGCCCGAGTGCCGTGCCGCGGCGGGCGTATTTGTCGTAGGCCAGCGGCAGGGTGTTGTTCAGGCCCTGGTGGCCGGCGCCGCCCTTGGCGTCGATCGCCATCATCTCGCTCTGGCACATCTTGCCGGTCTCGACGCACATGTTGAGGATCAGGCGGTAGAGATCGGCGTCGACGGTGCCCCAGCGGCGCACCGGCTCGTTCTGGCTCGGCTTTTCGAGCTGGAGATATTCGGCGCGGCCGAGCGAGCCGCCGGCGGATTTGGCGTTGGCGATCCAGGCGTCAAAGCCCTTGTCGTCGAGGCCCTGGAAATTGAAGTGCATGCCGGAGAAGCCGGCGCCGCTGTAGTTCGCCGAAAAACCCTTGTAGGTGCCGGCGTGGTTGACGACGGCGTGGAGCTTGGTCTCCATGCCCGGCATCGCGTAGATCTGGCCGGCGAGCGCGGGGATGTAGAACGAGTTCATCACCGAGGAGGCCGTGATGCGGAAGGTGATCGGACGATCGACTGGAGCTGCGAGCTCGTTGACGGTGGCGATGCCGTAGTCGGGATAGATGAAGAGCCATTTCCAGTCGAGCGCGACGACGTCGACCTCGAGCGGAGCCTTGGACTTGTCGACGGCGCGCTCCGCATGGATGCGGCCGAGCGTGCGGTAGGGATCGAGCAGATGCGTGCCCATCCAGGTCAGCGCGCCCAGGCAAACGATGATCAGAAGAGGCGCCGACCAGATCACCAGCTCGAGCTTGGTCGAGTGATCCCAATCCGGCTCGTAGCGTGCCTCGGTGTTGGACTGGCGGTAGCGCCAGGCGAACAGCACCGTCAGGGCCATCACGGGGACGACGATCAGGAGCATCAGGACGGTGGAGATGATGACGAGGTCGCGCTGCTGGGCAGCGATATCGCCGGCTGGCGCCAGCACGACGTAGTCGCAGCCGCTAAGCGCGGCAGCCAGAGGTAGTAGCGCCAGGATCTTGAGACGAGACACGGGCCGAGCCTTTGAGAATGAGTTTCTTTTGCGGGGCCAACGGGTAGCTGCGGCGCAACAATCCGGACATTGGACAATTTGTCCAATGTTGCAGTGCGGGATGTTGGGTCAGACAGGACCGGATTGCCTGGCGCCCCGCCGGGCGGTCGGCTTTGGTTTTCAGGACGTTAAGGGCGCACGCATGGCGACGGCACAGACCCCCGCAATGGCAGACCTCCACACGGGCGAGCACGGCCACGACCAGGCCAGTCCCGGCGAGATCGCCATCGGCGTCATCATCGGCCGCACCTCGGAATTCTTCGACTTCTTCGTCTTTGCGATCGCCTCGGTGATCGTGTTCCCGCGCCTGGTGTTCCCGTTCGCGAGCGAGCTGACCGGCACGCTCTATTCCTTCATGGTCTTCGCGCTGGCCTTCATGGCCCGCCCCATCGGCACGGTCATTTTCATGACCGTCGACCGTGCCTACGGCAAGACGGCCAAGCTGATCTCGGCGCTGTTCCTGCTCGGCACCGCCACCGTCGCGCTGGCGTTCCTGCCCGGCTATCACGACATCGGCGTTGCCGCGATCTGGCTGCTGGCGCTGGCGCGCATCGCGCAGGGTCTGGCCTGGGGCGGCGCCTGGGACGGCATGGCTTCGCTGCTGGCGCTGAACGCGCCGCCCTCCAAGCGCGGCTGGTACGCGATGGTGCCGCAGCTCGGCGCCCCGCTCGGGCTGATCGTGGCGAGCGCGCTGTTCGCCTATTTCGCGGGTAACCTGTCGGCTGACGATTTCTTCGACTGGGGCTGGCGCTACCCGTTCTTCGTTGCGTTCGCCATCAACGTCGTTGCGCTGTTTGCCCGCCTGCGCATGGTGACGACGGAGGAATACGCGACGCTGTTCGAGACCCGCGAATTGCAGCCCTCGCGCATCTCCGAGACAGTCGCGCGCGAAGGACAGACCATCATGCTCGGGGCGTTTGCGCCGCTCGCGAGCTTCGCGCTGTTCCACATGGTCACGGTATTTCCGCTGTCCTGGGTGTTCCTGTTCACCCGCGAAAGCCCGGTGCGCTTCCTGATCATCGAGATCGTCGCCGCCGTGTTCGGCGTCGCCGCGATCGTGGCGTCGGGCATTATCGCCGACCGCGTCGGGCGCAAATCGCTGTTGATGGGATCGGCGATCGCGATCGCGATCTATAGCGGCTTTGCCCCGCAGCTGCTCGACGCCGGCGCGTTCGGCGAGACCATCTACATGGTGATCGGCTTCATCCTGCTCGGCCTGTCTTTCGGCCAGTCCTCCGGCGCGATCGCCTCGAATTTCAAGCAGGCGTACCGCTACACGGCTTCCGCGCTGACTTCGGACATGGCTTGGCTGTTCGGTGCCGGCTTCGCGCCGCTGGTCGCGCTGCTGCTCGCCACCAATCTCGGCGTCATCGCCTCGGGTGCGTATCTGTTGTCCGGCGCGTTCTGGACCCTGCTCGCCCTCTGGCTCAGCGGCCAGCGCGAGAAGGGCGACATGGACACGGGGCGCTAGGCTCGCGTCGTTGCCGCATCACAGGTCTCACGGGGTGGCCAAAGGCGCGCAAGCGCCGTGCCTATCATCTGTGTCCGATTGAGAGAGGTGGTGGGCACGCTTGCGCCTTGCCCAGCCTACGGTAGCGGAGCTCGTTGGTTCGAGATCCCGGGTTTGCGCTCAGCGCGCCCCGGGATGACGTGCGCTTAGCGCGCGTCAATCCGCCACGATCTTCACGCGATCGCGCACCTTCACCTGCGCGTTGCGATCGAGTCCGTTCAGCACGCGGAAGCGCTCGGCGGGATGATCGACGCCGGCCATGCGGTGGGACAGCGATTCCACGGTGTCACCGGGCTGCACGGTGATGACCTTGATGCGCAGCGGACGCGCGGCCTGGATCTCGTCGAGCGTCAGGCGGCGGAATGAATTGACGGTCTCGCGCGCATTGCGCTCGCTCTCGGTCGATTTCTGCCGTGTCGCGAAGATGAAGCGGTAGACGTCGCTGCCGAAGCGCAGCGCATAGACCTTGAACTGCCACTGGTCGCCCTTGGCGGTGGCGGACGCGGCCGGGAAGCCGTTGATGGTGATGTCCTCGGTCGACGCCTTCTCGACGCCTTCCATCCAGCCGGAATTAAGGTAGTCGCCGAGCGATTGCTCGGACGGCACGCGCACCACGTCGAAACGCATGGCCTGTGCGCCGCCCTCGCGCACGCCGATCACGGCCTGGGCGGTGTTGTCGAGCGTGAAATTGTCCGGCGCCTGGAAGGTGAAGCCCAGCTTCGGATGAAGGAAACGGCGGCCGCGCACGAAACCTTCGCTGGGGTCTTCGCCGTAGACGAGATTGTCGATCGCGGCGAGATAGGTCTCTCGGTCGCGCTCGGCGCCCTCCGGGGCAGTATACTGCCGCGCAATGGCCTGCGCGTTCTGCACGCGCTCCGGGGTCGCCGGATGCGACGAGGTGAAATCCTGCGCGCGCGGATCGAGCGAGGACTTGCCGGCCTTCAGCTCGGCATTGCGCTCCATCGCGGAGAGGAAGCGCGCCGCGCCATAAGGGTCGAAATGCGCCTTGGCGGAAATGCCCACCCCGATGCCGTCGGCCTCGATCTCCTGCTTGCGTGAAAAGCTCGCCATGGTGAGCTTGGTCTTCGCCAGTGCCAGCGCCGTGAGGTCCGGGTCGTTGCTCATGTCGGTGACGACCCGGGTGACGATCGCGGCCTGGCGGGCCTGGTCCTCGCGCATCGCGGCGTGCTTGGACAGCACATGCGCCATCTCGTGGCTGAGCACGGAGGACAATTCCGACGTATCGCTCGCGAGCGCAAGAAGTCCGCGCGTGACATAGAGCTGGCCGTTCGGCAGCGCGAACGCGTTCACCGCGCCGGAATTGAGGATGGTGACCTTGTAGCCCTGGTCGGGACGATCGGAGGCCGCGACGAGCCGGTCGACGGTCTTGCTGACGAGTGATTCGAGCCTGGGATCGTCATAAGTGCCGCCATAGCTCGCCAGGATGCGCTCGTGCTCCTTCTCGGTGGCGGGGGTCTGGGCGACGGCCGGCTTCGGCTTCGGCATCGCGACCGTCGCCGGGACCGCCGCGGTCTGGAACCGGCCCATGTCGCCGCAGCCCGCGAGCGCCGTACCCAATACGAGGCATAGCGCGGCCGGCGCCGCCCGCAGGCGGCGGCGTTCGTTCCGTACGTGCCTTTCTAGCACCCCATTCACGTCGCTTAACCCGTGCCTGGCCCTCGTTAGGGCCTTTCCCCTGTCGGCTCGCTTGCGCCCAGCAACTCGACTTGCCCTATGAGCCGCACATCGATCCGCGGCCCCGTATTTTCCTCAACCCAGCCCCGAACTCGAATACGTTTATTTTCCAAGGACTTGAGGGTGATGCCGGCGCCTTCGAACACCGGTAGCGAGCGCTTTGAAATAGTCGCCGCAAAGCCGCGTGTCCAGTTCCGTCCAAAGTTGAGGTAGGTCATTGCCCCAGCTTGCCGGACCGACAGAACTTTGCCCTCGACCACCATAAAGCGCCCGATCCCCGCCAAAATATCGTCCGGACTTTCCGCGTTTTTTATGGCCGACGGGTCAGCCCAACTGCCCTTTTTTTGGCGCCGCGCCGCTGCTTCCGACGCCATCAGGGCGGCTGCGCAGTCCTTGTCCACGATCTCGGCGGAGACGAGGGCGTCGCCTTGGGCCAGCAACATGGCCTGCACGGAGGCGTCGCTCTCGCCGACAAAGAGAAGCGCGCCTTGGCGGCCGTAGCGGTCCGGCGTGTCGTCGATGCCGCGGAGCGTGACGTTGCGTCCGACGAGCAGCGACGCCAGCGCCTGCTTCGCGGACGCCGTGGGCTCGATCCCCAGCAGACGGATCTCGCGGCCGTCGTCCAGACGCACGCTGCGCGCATCGACGATGGCGGCGACGCGGCCTTCGCCTTGCGTCTCGAACCGGCATGGCGTCGCGAACGCGGTGTGACCCGCGGCAATCAAGAATGCGACGATGAGGTGAAGCTGTCGCGTCACGTGACCCGGAGAGGTTGCGTTGTACGTCGATCCTAACTCAAACGACGCCAACGACGAAGCGGACCTCGAAGAGCGACGGCGGAAGCGTGCCCGCGTCCTTGCCAATCGCGAGGGCGGTGGGCACGGCGTGAAGAGCGCGCCTTTGCCCCACCACGGCAGCGAGTGTGAGGCTTCGCTGTTACGTCCCACGCGCGCGACGACGGCGCGGAAACATCTCTCGTCATCTCACCATTCCGTTTTGCGGAAAACGGGCCGCGGTCGCAAGACGCGCATAGCGCCCCGCGCTTGCTGCGCAGTTGCGCATGCGGCATGATTGCGGCAACACCAATAACCAAGCCGCCATCAGAGACAGGCGATTAAAGGGAGACTATTTTGATGAAGCACGTTCTGTCGGGCATTTTTGCCGCCGCGTTTGCCCTCAACGCGAGCGCCGTGCAAGCCCAGGACAAGCCACCTCTCAAGATCGGCGGCATCCTGGACATGTCGAGCCTCTATGCCGACATCACAGGCCCCGGCAGCGAGACTGCGGCCAAGATGGCTGTCGAGGATTTTGGCGGCGAGGTGCTCGGCCGCAAGATCCAGGTGCTCGCGGCCGACCATCAAAACAAGGCCGATCTCTCCGCCAACATCGCCCGCGACATGCTCGACAACCAGGGCGTCGAGATGATCTACGACGTCGCCGCCTCCGCCACCGCGCTTGCCGCCGGCGAGATCGCCAAGGCGCGCAACAAGATCGTCATCTTCAACGGCCCGGGCTCGATCCGTCTCACCAACGAAGCCTGCGGCCCTTACACCATCCACTACGTGTTCGACACCTACGGTCAGGCGAACGTGACCGGTCTTGCGGCCGTGAAGACGGGCCTCGACAGCTGGTACTTCCTCACCGCCGATTATGCTTTCGGCCAGGATCTCGAAAAGGACACCAGTGCCGTCGTGACCAAGACCGGCGGAAAGGTGCTCGGCAGCGTGCGCCATCCGCTCAATACGTCGGACTTTTCGTCGTTCCTGCTTCAGGCGCAGGCTTCCAAGGCCAAGGTGATTGGCTTGGCCAACGCCGGCGGCGACACCGTCAACGCCATCAAGCAGGCCGCCGAGTTCGGCATCACCAAGGGCGGCCAGAAAGTGTCGCCGTTGCTCGCCTTCGTCACCGACATCGACTCGATCGGGCTCGAGACCGCGCAGGGCCTGCTGCTGGCCGAGGCGTTCTACTGGGACATGAACGACGACACGCGTGCCTTCTCGAAGCGCTTCCAGGAGCGTGTGAAGCGGCCGCCGACCTCGGCGCAGGCCGGCGTCTACTCCTCCGTGACGCATTACCTGAAGGCCGTGAAAGCGGCCGGCACGACCGACGCGGCCACGGTGATGAAGGTGATGAAGGAAACGCCGATCAACGATTTCTTCGCCAAGGGCGGCAAGATCCGCGAGGACGGCCGCATGATCCACGACATGTATCTGTTCGAGGTGAAGAAGCCGTCGGAGTCCAAGGGCCGCTGGGACGATTACAAGCTGCTTGCCACCGTGCCCGGGAGCGAAGCTTTCCAGTCGCTTGAGCAGTCGCGCTGCCCGCTGGTGAAGAAGTGACGGGGGTAAGTCGCCTTGGTGACGAGCGTGTCCAACGATAGGTCGTCATCCCGGGGCCCGGGTTCGCGACGTCGTCGCGCCCCGGAATGACCAAGTGAGAGAGTGGCACCACAGAAAGAGGCCAACATCCATGAACGACATGGTCCTGCAAAAGCTCGAAGGCGGGCTGCTCACCATCACGATGAACCGGCCGGAGCGAAAGAATGCGCTCAACCCCGAGATGGTCGCGGGGTTGGTCGACGCCGCGCGGCGCGCGGCCGACGATCCGGAGGTGCGGGCGGTGCTGTTCAAGGGCGCCGGCGGATCGTTCTGCGTCGGCGGCGACGTCAAGTCGATGGCGGCAGGCCGGGCGCCGCTGCCGTTCGAGCAGAAGCTCGCAAACTTGCGCCGCGGCATGGAGGTCTCGCGCATCCTGCACCAGATGCCGAAGCCCGTGGTGGCGCAGCTCGATGGTGCCGCCGCCGGCGCGGGCCTGTCGATGGCACTGTCCTGCGACCTGCGCATCGCCTCCGAATCCTGCAAGATTACCACTGCCTTCGCCAAGGTCGGCTTCTCCGGCGATTACGGCGGCACCTATTTCCTCACCCAGCTGCTCGGCAGCGCGCGGGCGCGCGAGCTCTATCTGATGTCGCCGGTCCTGACCGCGAAAGAGGCGCATGCGATCGGCATGGTGACCAAGGTCGTGCCCGACGCCGAGATCGACGCCGCTGCCCACGAACTCGCGCTGTCGCTGGCGCAGGGGCCCTCGATCGCGCTCGGCTTCATCAAGCGCAACATCAACAATGCCGAGCATCTGGCGCTGGAGGATTGCTTCGACGGCGAGGCGATCCATCACACCCGCTGCGGCGACACCGAGGACCACAAGGAGGCCGCAAAGGCGTTCGTGGAGAAGCGCAAGCCGACCTTCAGGGGTGCATGACCATGACACCCTATATGCGGTTGCGACAGATCTGCCTGGTCGCGCCGCAGCTCGCGCCTGTCGTCTCCGACATCGCGGAGATCATGGGCCTTGCTGTGTGCTACCGCGACGGCAATGTGGCGAAATACGGCCTGGAGAATGCGCTACTCCCGGTCGATACGATTTTGCTGGAGGTGGTCGCCCCCTTCAAGGACGGCACCACGGCCGGCCGCTTCATCGAGAAGACCGGCGGCCGCGGCGGCTATATGGCGATCTTCTGCTGTAACGATCCCGACGAGCGCGGGCGCATCGGCAATGGGATGGGCGTGCGCACCGCCAACGTCATCGACCACGCGCCCTATCACGGCGTGCAGCTCCACCCCCGCGACTGCCGCGCCGCCTTCATCGAGTTCAACCATACCGAAGGCAGCGACGACGTTTTGGGGCCGTACCCGCCGGCCGGGCCGGACTGGCAGAGCTTCATCCGCAAGGATGTGACGGAGGCGCTGACGGTCGTGGAGATGCAGAGCCCGGATCCGCAAGGGCTGGCGGAGCACTGGGGCAAGATCATCGGCATCACGCCCAGCGGCGCCGAGCTGAAGCTGCCCAATGCGACCTTCCGCTTCGTGAAGGGCGCCAGCGAGATCATGAGCGCACTGGAGTTTCGGGTGACCGACGCGGCGCGCGTGCTGCACGCGGCACGGGCGAAAGGGCACGCGGTCGCGGGGAACGAGTTCTTGCTGGGCGGAGTGACGTTTCGGGTGAGCTGATCCTATTTGTTATCCGTCACCCTGAGGTGCTCGCCTCTTCGGCGGCCCTCGAAGGGCGACAGCCCGGCTGCATCTCTGCCGTCCATCCTTCGAGGCTCTCAGCACGGCGCTCTGCACCGTGCTGCTCGCACCTCAGGATGACGGGTCGAGAGGGCTGCATGCGGTGCAGCGGAACTACCTTCCCTTGAAATTTGCCGAGCGCCGTTCTTCCGTGGCCTTCACGCCTTCCTTAAAATCTTCCGTCGCCCGCAACCGCGTCTGCTCGGCGAGCTCGTGATTGGTGGCGGCCATGACGCGATCGGCCAATCCCGCGCGCATCGTGGCGCGGGTCGAGAGCAGGCCGAGCGGGGAGCATTCGGCGATCTCGCCGGCGAGCTTCATCGCGGCCGCCTTGACCTGGTCCTGCGGCACCAGCTCGTTGGCGAGCCCCCATTTGTAGGCCTCCTCGCCGGTGACGCGGCGGCTGGTGTAGAACATCAGCTCGGCGTTGTTCTTGCCGATCAGCTCGGGCAGTGTCGTCGTCAGGCCGAAGCCGGGGTGGAAGCCGAGCTTGGTGAAGTTCGCGGAGAAGCGCGCCTCGGGGCAGGTGACGCGAAAATCGGCGGAAACGGCGAGGCCCAATCCGCCGCCGATGGCGGCGCCCTGCACGGCGGCGACGATCGGCTTCTTGGCGCGGAAGATGCGCACGGCCTGGATGTAGAGATGGTTGATCGCCCCGAGGCTGTCGGCGGGGTCGCCCTTCTTGTCGGCTTCGCGCGCTTCCTGCGCCTGCCGCGCCGGATCCTGGAAGTTGGCGCCGGCGCAAAAGGCCTTGCCCTGTGCGGAGAGCACGGAGGCGCGGATCTCGATGTCGCGGTCGAACTCCTCGAGCGCATCCGCAATCTGGTTGATCAGCGAAATGTCGAAGAAGTTCAGCGGCGGGCGGCGGATCTCGATGGTGCCGACGTGTCCGACCTTCTCGACGCCGATATCCTTGTAGGTGCTCATGATGATCCCTTGATGATTAGCGCAGCCCAAGTCCGCGGGCGATGATGCCGCGCAGCACCTCCGTGGTGCCGCCCTGGATGGTGAGTTTCGGCGCGGTCTTGATGGCGAAGTCGAGCTGCCGCTCCAGCGTCTCGCGGTTGGTCGCGGTCTCCTCGACGAAGGCGGCGAGATCGCGCACCCGATGCGGAAGCTGCTGCTCCCAGACCGTGCCGATGTCCTTGACGATGGACGCCTCGACCACCGGCTCCTTGCCGGCCTCGAGCATGCCGGCGACCGAGACCGACATGCGCCGCATGGTGTGGAGCTGCGCGACGAGACGGCCGATGCCTTCGGCGCTGCGCGTATCCGGGTTGGGACCGACGGCGCGGACCAGTTCGGTCAGCACGTAATAGGTTTCGAGGAAACGCTCGGGGCCCGAACGCTCATAGGCAAGCTCGCTCGTCGCCTGCTTCCAGGCACCGTCGACCTCGCCGAGAACGTGGTCGTCGGGGACGAAGAAGTCGGTAAAGACGACCTCGTTGAACTCGTACTGGCCGGTGATCTGGCCGATCGGGTTCACCTTGATGCCCGGCTGCTTCATCTTGACCAGGAACTGGGTCAGGCCGTGGCGACGGTTTTCCTTGGTCGGCGGCGAGGTCCGGAAGATCGCGATCATGTAGTCGGCGATGTGCGCCGACGAGGTCCAGATCTTGCTGCCGTTGATGAGATAGCCGCCGTCGGTCTTGGTCGCGCGCGTCTTCGCGGCGAACAGGTCCGAGCCTGAATTCGGCTCGCTCATGCCGATCGCAAAGCAGATCTCGCCTCGGCAGATCCGCGGCAGAATCTCCATCTTGATATGTTCGGGCGCGTATTTGATCAGCACCGGCCCACTCTGGCGATCGGCGACGAAGAAGCGCCGCGTCGGCGCGTTGGCGACGCGCATTTCCTCGGTCACCACGTAACGCTCGAGGAAGGAGCGCTCCTGGCCGCCATATTTCTTCGGCCAGGTCATGCCCAGCCAGCCCTTGGCGCCGACCCGGCGGGAGAATTCCGGCGCGTCGGTGTCTTCGCGGTTGGGCTGGTGCGGATCGAAAGTGCCGGCGGCGATTTCCTCGGCGAGAAAGGCGCGCACTTCCTTGCGCAATTGCTCGCACTTCTCGGGCAGACGGATCGGATCGAAACGGAGCGCGGCGGTCATGTGTTTCTCTCCCTGATCAGCGCGATGCCACGAGCGGCCACAATTCGTCGGCGCCGCGGTTTGCGACCAGCTTGCCGAGCTCGACGGCCCAGTGGCTTTCCGAACCGAAATCGTCGCGCCAGGCCAGCGCCCGGAGCGAATAGCGGTGCAGGATGTGCTCGAGGGTGAAACCGATCGCGCCGTGCACCTGATGCGCGATGGCGCCGCCTTTCTCGGCGGCTTCCGCGCAGCGGATCTTTGCGGAAGCGGCTTCCAGATAGACCTCGTCGTCGAACGATTTTGCATTCGCGATCGCATCGGCCGCGGACGTCGCCGCCGCAAGTGCCGCGGCGGATTCGCCGGCGAGGCGCGCCAGATTGTGCTGCACCGCCTGGAATTTCGAGATCTTCTTCTCGAAGGCGACGCGCTCGTTGGAATAGCGCACCGAGATGTCGAGCATCGATTCCAGCGCGCCAGCGATCTGCAGGCTGCGCGCAACGCCACCCATCAGCATCATCGTGGTCTGGTCAAAGCCGTTCGGCGCGACCTTGAGCGTGACGGGCTGGACCTTGTCGAGCGTCACGGTGTCGCTGTGGTCGTAGCCGACATTGAGCCCGGCCTCGATCCGCGCCTTGGCCGCATCGACCAGCGCGATCGAGACGCCGTCCTTGCCATGTGCGAGCACCGCAAAATGCTTTGCCGCCTTCGCAAAAGGCACGCCGCGGGCGCGGCCGGAGAGCGAGCCGTCGGCGTCGAGGGTGATACGATCTTTCGGGCTTGCCGGCAGCACGGTCATCTGGCCATCGGGCGATGAGATCTTCGCCCGCGCCAGAAGCCAGCCCGCCAGCATGGTCTCGGCCAGGGGAACCGAGACGGCGAAACGGCCGGCGGCGTTCAGCAGCGCAAAGCCATCGGCAAGGCTCGCGCCGGAGCCGCCGAGATCATCGGGCACCCAGGACAATGGCAGGCCGGCTTCGCTCAGCGCCTGCCACAGCGGCGCCTGCCAGGAGTTCTTCTTGTCGTTGTTGATGGTTTGCGGATCGGCGAGATCGGCGAAGATCTTCTCCGCGGTCTCGACGACGATGTTGTCACTCTCCGCCACAGCGTTCCCCGTGTTTTGCCGTTGGCGCGTCCCGCCTGGTGGAGCGTACCGCGCAGGTCTTCTTGCGCCCGATGATCCAAAAAAGCCATGGCCCTGACAAGCGTTGATCGCAGGTCAACCTGCGGCGCGGGCATGGGCGTAAGGATCAATAGAAGGCTAATTCCGCTTAGCGGAGTTTGCTCGATTTGCAGGGCGCGACAAACTCGCTAAACAGGGCGCGAAAGATCAGAGCCACGGGGAAGGACATCAGGATGGCCAAGGACAATCTGTGCGCAATCGTGACGGGGTCGGCGTCCGGCCTGGGCGCAGCGACAGCGGAAATTCTCGCGCGCAGCGGGGCGCGGCTCGTCATCAACTATTCGTCGAGTAAGGCCGAGGCCGAGGCCACCGCGGACGTCTGCCGCAAGGCCGGCGCGTCGGAGGTGCTGGTCGCGCAGGGCGACGTTTCGAAGGACGACGATTGTCGCAGGATCGTCGCGGCGGCCAGCGGCTGGGGTCGGCTCGATATCCTCGTCAACAATGCCGGCACCACGAAACATGTGGCTCACGCCGATCTCGATGGGTTGTCGGCGGAGGATTTCCAGCGGGTCTATGGTGTCAACACCATCGGTCCGTTCCAGATGGTGCGCGCGGCACGCAGCCTGCTCGAGGCCGGCGCGAAGGCCTCGGGGCGGCCCTCCGCCGTGGTCAACGTGTCCTCGGTCGCCGGCATCAGCGGCGTCGGCTCGTCGATCGCCTACGCCGCGAGCAAGGGCGCGCTCAACACCATGACGTTGTCGCTGTCGCGCGCGCTGGCGCCGCTGATCCGCGTCAATACGGTATGCCCCGGCTACATCGACACGCCCTGGTTCACCAAGGGCCGCGGCGAAGCCGGCGCCAAGCAGGTGAGGGACAGCGTGGTGGCGAAGGTGCCGCTGAAGGTCGCCTCATCAGCGGAGGACATCGCGCAGCTCGTCTGCTTCCTGGCGATGCCGGCCTCCAGCAACATGACCGGCGAGGTCGTGCGCATGGATGCGGGGATGCATTTGATTACGTGATTGAGTGTCTTGCCGCGGTGACGCTCTGCTGCTGCGGCAACCACAAGTGTCGTCCCCGCGAACGCGGGGACCCATAACCACAGGGAGGAGTTGCTGCGCGACTCCGATCACTGCGAGTCTTCGCCAAACCACCGCCTGTGGCTATGGGTCCCGGATCTGCGCGCTGACGCGCGCTTGTCCGGGATGACAGGGAGTTGGAGGCGCGAGACTCGCGCTACACGACCAAGCGCTATCCCTTGATCACGCCGCGCGCCACCAGGCGGTTCCAGATGAACAGCACCACGACTGCGCCGATGGTGGCCATGATGAAGCCCGCGCCCTGGTCGGGACTGTAGTGACCAATGGCCTGGCCGATGAAGGTCGCGAGAAATGCGCCGGCGATGCCGAGGATGGTGGTGAGGATGAAGCCGCTCGGGTTATTCGGTCCCGGCGCCAGCCAGCGCGCGATGAGGCCGGCGATGAAGCCGACGACGATGATCCACAACAGGCCGCCCATGCTCATGAGTGTGCTCCCCTTCCCGAAAGCGCGTCGATCAAAGTCTGCCCGAGATCTCGTTCTCGGTCGGCAGCCGTCCGTCCGGTGTCAAATGATCGATCACCTGCGGCAGATACTGGCTGAGGCCGTTGAGCAATTCGTCGCGCGACAGGCCGCTCTGGGCTGACAGGCTCTCGATCTGGTCGGCGCCGAGCGCGCTGGCGAGATCGCCCGGTGCGATCGGCTTGTTCTCGCCCTTGCCGACCCAGGAATTCGCGGCCTCGCTGTGGCCGCCTTGCTGGAGCTGGTTGAGGAGATCGCCAAGGCCGCCGCTGAGCACGGTGCCGGCCGCGCCGCCGGCGAGCAAGCCGCCGAGGCCGCCCTTGAGCAGGCCTCCGAGACCGCCAAGACCGCCGCTGTCCGCGTTCACCGGCGGCGGGGCAGGCGTCGGCGACGGTTGCGGCGCCGTGCCGGACTGGTTCGACGTCATGTGCTTGAACGCCTTCCAGGCGAGCAGGCCAAGCAGCGCCATGGTCATCGGCGACATGCCGCCGGAAGATTTCTCGGAGCTAGGCGTAGAGGGACCGCGCGGGCCGTTCTGCATGCCGTTGAGGACGTCGAGTAGACCCATGGTGCTCTCCTTTGGCGTCTCGTTCGGCGAGCGCCCGCCGATGACAGCCCCCGGGGCGAAAACATATGGGGCTCTCATGACGGTTACAAGGCGCATGCGCCGCGATTGGTTGCCGGCCTCGCCTCTGCTATCGAAGGCGGGTCGTTCAGGGAGCAAGGCGAGGTGATGACGGATCGACCGATCGTGGTGGCTGGCGCGGGTGCCATCGGCTGCTTCGTCGGCGGCATGCTGGCGGCCGCTGGCCGCCGCGTCGCGCTGCTGGTGCGACCGCGGGTGAAGACCGAGATCGAGCGGTTTGGTCTGCGGCTGACCGATTTCGACGGCTCCGAAAGGAAGCTCGGCGCGGGCCAGCTCGCGCTGTCGGAGGATCCTTCGATCCTGCACAGCGCCGGCATCGTGCTGGTCACGGTCAAGAGCGCCGACACCGCCGATGTCGCCGATCAGATCGCGCAGCACGCGCCGGAGGATGCCGTCGTCGTCTCGCTTCAGAACGGCGTCGGCAACGTCGCGGTGCTGCGCGAGCGGCTCGGCGACCGCCGCGTGCTCGCCGGCATGGTGCCGTTCAACGTGATTGCGATGGGCGAGGGGCGCTTTCATCGCTCGACCTCCGGCGACATTCATATCGGCGAGGACGCCGAGAACACGGCCGCCGCGCTCTCGGTGCCTGGCCTCGCCATGCGTGCAAGCGGTGACATCACCGGCGTGCAATGGGGCAAGCTGATCATCAATCTGAACAACGCGCTCAGCGCGCTGTCCGACATGCCGCTCGCCGCGCAACTGGCCAACCGCGACTGGCGCAGGCTGTTCGCGGACCAGATGGCCGAGGGGCTCGCCGCGCTGAAGGCCGCCGGCATCGCACCGGTCTCGGCGACGCCAATTCCGATGAACTGGTCCCCGACATTGCTCAGATTGCCCGACATGATCTTCAACGCGATCCTGGGACGGACCATGAAGATCGATCCCGAGGCGCGCTCGTCGATGTGGCAGGACCTGAAACAGGGCCGCAAGACCGAGATCGACTATCTCCAGGGTGCCGTCATCGCCCTCGCCGAGCAAAACCATGTCGACGTGCCGCTGATGCGCCGCATTGTTGCGCTGATCAAGCAAGCCGAGGCGGACGGCAACGGACCGTCCCGCCTGACGCCGCAGGAAATTCGCGGGTAGTGCTCGAGAGCGAAGGAGGAACGCGATGAACCGTGGTTATATGATCGGGCTCGCGCTGGCCGCGTTCTGCGGCGCATCGACGCTGGCCTATGCGAGGCCGCCGACGGTTATGAACTCGCCCGGCTATGACAGGCGATTGCAGGAGAGCCGGTCGCAGTTGGGGAGTTCGCAGGCCGTCACCGAGCCGGCGACCGCACCAGTGGTCAAACCGAAGCGCAGCAAGAAGAAGCATCCCCATTGAATTTGTAGGGTGGGCAAAGCGAAGCGTGCCCACCATCCTGTTTCGTCTTGCCGGAGTGGTGGGCACTTTGCCTACCCCACAGGTCGGTGCGAGAAAACTCAGCTCTTCTTCGCCGGCTTGCTCGGCGTCGGGTTGAACAGCTTCTTCAGATCGTTCAAGCTTTCCGACAGCCGCGGCCATTCGCAGGAGAATGAGCCCTTGGTGCATGGCGCGCCCTTCGGACGCTGACCTATGGTCTGCTGCACCTTCGGCCGCTCGACGGGGATGGGCACGCGCTCGACCTCGGTCCGCAACGCGACCTGCTGGAGTTGCCGCACCTGTTGCTCCTGCAGCTCGCGCTGTTGACGCGCGGCGGCCTGGGCGGCTTCGTTGTTGCGGCGCTCTCTGGCGAGATAGGCGGTGTAGGCCTCGTCGATCTTCTTCTGCTCCTCCGGCGTCGGATTGGGCCCGGCGATGTCGAAGGTGCGATCCTGCAGGAAGTCGTAATAGGCATAGCCGCCGCCCGGCTTGCGGCGGCCGGCGAACTTGGCGTTGCAATCGGCAAGCGCGGATGTCTTCTCGGCCTTGGTCGCGGCCTTCTCGGCGGCGTCGGCGCATTCCTCGAAATCGACCGGCGCGCGTTTCCACCATTGCGCCTGGGCATGCGGCAGTGTCAGCAGAAAAAATCCTGCTGCGGCAACGAGAAACAGCGCCGCACGACGCAATGCAATCACCGACGACATTCTACGAGAGCATTCCTTGCAAAACTCAACCCGAACTGAGTCGAGCCAGATTTTTGCCTCTTTATTGCCGGCTTGTCACCCATGGAACCTGGGAAATACATGGCTGTGATGCTGACATTTTGTGCTTGACGTGGCGCAGGAGTCACAGCGCCGTGCTGGCCGGCTGCTACACTTCGCCCCGCGAGCGCGCTCATCCGAGGCGACGCCAAGAAACGAAATGGAAACGCCTGATGTTGCTGCCCCTGTCCGACGTGCCACGCTGGTACGCTGAGCGCAAACCACACGGCACGATCGCCGTTCGCCATGGGCAGGACACGCTGACATGGGACGAGCTCGAGCGCGGTGCCAACCGGCGCGCGCGGGCGTTCGTGGCAAAGGGCGTCAAGCCCGGCGATTTCGTTGCGATCGGATTGCCCAACGGCAACGCGTTCTTCGAGACCTCCTTCGCGGTGTGGAAGTGCGGCGCGACGCCGACGTCGCTGTCATGGCGGCTGCCGCGCGGCGAAGCCGCCGCCGTGCTCGACATTCTCAAGCCTGCGCTGGTGGTCGGCGGCGAGGCCGACTGGAACGCGCCGAACCGTCTGCCGGCTGATTTCGTGCCGGACGGATTTTCGGATGAGCCGCTGACGCCCCCGGTCGCGCGCTACTGGAAAGCCATGACCTCAGGCGGCTCGACCGGCCGCCCGAAAGTGATCCTCGACCACCATCCGGCGGTGACCGACACTGTTGCCGCGCCGCCGCTCAACATGCCCGTCGGAGTCTCGCTGCTCAATCCCGGTCCGCTCTATCACAATGCGCCGTTCATCGTGTCGCATTATGCGCTGTTCGTGGGAGGCCAGCTCACCGGTCTCGTCAAGTTCGACGCCGAGGAGACGTTGCGGCAGATCGAGCGCGAGCGCGTGCAATGGGTCAATTTCGTGCCGACCATGATGCATCGGATCTGGGCAATGCCGGAGCGCGTGCGCAGCGCCTACGATCTGTCGAGCCTGCAGACGGTGTTCCACATGGCTGCTCCGATGCCGCCCTGGCTGAAGGAGAACTGGATCGCCTGGCTCGGACCGGAACGAATCTGGGAGCTCTATGGCGGCACCGAGCGCCAGGGCGCCTGCATCATCTCCGGCACCGAATGGCTGACGCACAAGGGCTCGGTCGGCAGGATCGGCGACATGGCGAAGCTTCGTATCATCGGCGAGGACGGCAACGACGTCGCGCCCGGCGAGACCGGCGAGATCTATTTCCTCAACAACGACGGCAAGGACGCCACCTACCACTATCTCGGCGCCGAGCCGAAGCGCCGCTCCGACGGCTGGGAATCGCTCGGCGACATCGGCCGGCTGGATGCGGAAGGCTATCTCTATCTCGGGGACCGCCTCGCCGACATGGTGCTCCGCGGCGGCGCCAACATCTACCCGGCCGAGGTCGAGGCTGCCGTCTCCGAGTGTCCCGGCGTGCGGTCCTGCGTGGTGGTCGGCTTGCCTGATCCGGAATTGGGCCAGCGCGTGCATGCCATCATCGAGCCGGAAGGCGACGCCGACGGCCAGGCCATCGCTGACGGCATGGCAGAGTTCCTGAAGGACCGGCTTAGCCGCTACAAGCATCCGGAGAGTTTCGAGATCGTCAGCGTCCCGCCGCGCGATGATTCCGGTAAAGTCCGCCGCACCCTGTTGCGCGACGAGCGCGCGGCGTGGATGAAGGAAGGGCGCGCCTTCCGGATTTTGCCTTCCAAGGCGCCGGCGCACGCCGAATAAGAAAAGTGACGAAAGGATTCTTTGACATGACGATTCACATCGCAGCGAACAGCGTGCCGAAGCCGCCGGCCGAGATCATCGAGGGCTTTCGAGGTGCACCGACTTCGGTCATTTCTGACAATCTCGCCCGCCTGCCTGGCGCGGTCGGGCTGAAGCCCTATCATCGCGGGGCTAAGCTGGTGGGCACGGCCTTCACCGTGCGGACCCGCCCCGGCGACAATCTCGCCATCCACCGCGCCCTCGATCTGGTCGGTCCAGGCGACGTCATCGTGGTCGACGGCGGCGGCGACGAGACGCGCGCGCTGGTCGGCGAGATCATGAAGAACATCGCGCAGTGGCGCAAAGCCGAAGGTTACGTCATCGACGGCGCGATCCGCGATGTCGCCGCTTTCGCGGCCGACGACTTTCCCTGCTACGCCCGCGCGGTGATCCATCGCGGCCCCTACAAGAACGGTCCCGGCGAGATCAACGTGCCTGTGACGATCGGCGGCAGCGTGATTGCGCCCGGCGACATCGTTGTCGGCGACGAGGACGGCGTGGTGTCGTTTCCCGCCGCGGGTGCCGCCGCGCTGCTGGACGCCGTCCGCACCCAGGTCGCGCGCGAGGAGGAGACACTGAAGGCGATCCGCGAGGGCCGCTACCAGGGGTCGTACGGCAAATCCTGATCAGGCGGGAGCAAAGGGAGGACGACGTGAGCCAAAAAGAAGAATTCCACAACATCGACGATCCCAGCGATGGGCTGTTTCGCGAGCTCGCGGCAGGCGTGACCACGCGCATCTTCTCCGGCGAGCAGGCGATGCTGTCGGTGGTGACGCTGGCGCCGCATGCGCAAGGCACCCTGCACCATCATCCCGAGGAGCAATGGGGCGTGCTGCTGGACGGCTCGGCCATCCGCGTTCAGGGCGACGAGGAAATCCCAGTGAAGAAGGGCGATTTCTGGCGTACCCCGGGCAACGTGCCGCACACCATGCGCGCTGGCGCCGACGGCGCGCGGGTGCTGGACATCTTCAGTCCGCCTCGGCCAGAATACAAGAAAGCCGGGTCGGGCTTCGGCACGAGCTAAAGCGCTTTGCGCTTTAGATGCATCTTTTGAGCATGATCTTGTCGGAAAACCGCTACACACTTTTCCGGATCATGCTGCAGCGCCAAAGAGCAAAAGCCGGGCGCACCACAAGGGAGGGGACCATGACGATCACACGACGCACGCTGCTGGCCGCGCCGGCCATTCTCGCAATGACGCCGGCGCTGGCACAGGCCGGCAAGATCACGCTGGTGGTGCCGTTTCCGCCGGGCGGCTCGACCGATGCGATGGCGCGGCTGCTGCAGACCAATCTGCAAACCAAGCTCGGCCGCATCGTCGTGGTCGAGAACAAATCGGGCGCTGCCGGCGCGCTCGGTGCGGCGCAGGCCGCCAAGAGCCCGGCGGACGGCTCGACCTTCCTGGTCACCTTCGATTCCCACGCGGTGATTCCGTCCATCCTCGACAAGCCGCCGGTGGACGTCGAGCGGGAGCTGATGCCGGTGCTGCTGATCGGCACCGCGCCCTACGTGATCGCGGCGGGTGCCGATCGTCCCTATAAGAGCTTTGCCGACGTCGTGGCGGCCTGCAAGGCGAAGCCCGGTGCGGTGAAATATGCCTCAGTCGGCATCGGCACGCTTGGCCATCTCGCCATGACCGTGCTCGGCAGCAAGGCCGGCGTCGAGATCCTGCACGTGCCCTATCGCGGCGGCGGCCCGGCGATGAACGACGTGCTCGGTGGCCATGTCGATCTCATCGCGGGATCGGCGGCGCTGGTCGCCGCCCAGCTCGGCACCAACATGCTGCGTCCGATCCTGCAGCTCGGCCGCGAGCGGCTGCCGGCCCTGCCTGATACCCAGACCGCGATCGAGGCGGGCTTTCCCGATTTCGAGACGCTGGCCTGGTGGGGCATCTTCGCGCCCGCAGGCACGCCGCCTGACATCGTCGCAGCCTTCGCGGCGGCGTCCAGGGAGATCCTGAGCGAGCCCGCGACCGCCACCCAGCTCAAGGAGACGCAGCACATGACGCTGCTGCTCCAGGACGGCGCCGCCTTCAAGACCTTCTTCGACAAGCAGGTCGCCTTTTGGGGCAAGGTGGTGAAGGACAATAATATCAAAGCGTAGGGCTCGCAGCCGTCTTTGCGCATGGGGCGCGGCGGGGCTTCCGATCCCGCCGCCGCTTTGATATGTACACCCTCAGGCAACCCGTCTAGGAGCGGGTTCCGCGGTCCCGTAGCTCAGCCGGATAGAGCGACGGTTTCCTAAACCGTAGGTCGCATGTTCGAGTCATGCCGGGATCGCCAGTTTTTCGATGCAAGAAACACAATAACCACGGGCCTTTCCCTCCCGTACGCGCTCCGTCCCGGCGGCGATTTCGGTGTCTCGGGACCGATTCCCAAAGCTCCGTCCAGTACGTGGAATTACAAGGGGTTACATAGAGTGACGTCTGCTCCCCAGTCGCGAGCGCGTGAAGCAGCCTCACAGCAACGTTTGACGTCCCTCGCGGCTCATTCGAGGACCGGTGGACTCTCTTCGGCGTCGGGTCGGACCGAAGGAGCCCCGGCGAACATCCCGCAAGCTCAGTAGCAGGCAGACAGCAATCCAAGTTGCGGATACTGCCGGTCGATCGCGGCCACCTCTTTTCGCATCTGCGCGATGATCCAATCTCGGATCTCGGCGGCGATCGGGCGCATCAGGCGGTTGCGCGGCGGCAGGAATTCGCAGATGCGGCGCGTAGTGGCGAGCGTGTCGGAGGCCGGCACCAGCGCGCCGGTGAGCAGCCAGTGCGAGGTGACCGTCAGCCAGCCGAGCGCGATGCCCTGGCCGAGCAGCGCAGCCTGCACCACGACGGCATAGTCGGTGAAGCTGAGCGCTTTGGCCGCCCCACGCCGCCCCGTGAGAAGCGAGGCGTAATCGGCGGCCCAATCACCCGGCGTCTCCCCGAGACGAATGATGGTATTGCCTTCGGTGGGATCGGACTCGCCGAGATAGCCGGGACTGCACATCGGCAGCATGACTTCCTTCATGATCAGCGTGCCGCCGGAGGATGGCTCGTCGCGATCGCGGAAGCGCATGCCGAGATCGACATTCTCCACCGGCCCGCGCAGCGCGCCGGAGATGAGCTGGAAGCGCAGATCCACTTGCGGAAACTGCTTCTGCAGCTTGTCGATGCGCGGCATCAGCCAATGCGTGGTGAAGGCGGACGAGACCGACAGCGTCACCGTCTCGGTGCCCTTGCGGCGCCGCTCGATCTCGACGAGCCCGCTCTCGATGCTGCGGAAACCTTCGAGCACGCGGCGATACAGGAGCTCGCCCTCTTCGGAGAGCACGGCACGGCCCGCCTTGCGGTCGAACAGGCGGACGCCGAGATGCTCCTCGAACTGTCCGAGCATGCGGCTCACCGCCGGCTGCGTGACGTTCAATTCGGCGGCCGCGGCGGTGAAACTGCCATTGCGCGCCGCGGCGTCGAAGACGAACAGGGCGTTGCTGGAGGGCAGCATGCGGCGGAGCTCTGGCATAACGTCATGTTATGAGCCGCGTGAGAATTTGGCAATTGCCGACTTTTGCCAAGTCTGGTGTCATCGAGACGACTGCCTGACCATAGGGGCATCGGAAGAAGATTTGGCGCGGTGCACGCTTTGGACGGCGCGTGCTCACACCCCTGTCTATAAAGCAGGCTTATGGCGTGCAGTGAGGCACGCCATTGCAGGACATGGCGAGGTCGATCGTTGGACAAGCGAGCGGAAAGCGTCGAAATCAGGTCCGCGAGCAAAGCTTACGGCGCGCTGCGCGCCCTTGACGACGTGTCCCTCAATGTCGGCGCCGGCGAGTTCGTCTCCCTGCTCGGCCCCTCCGGCTCCGGCAAGACCACGCTGCTCGGCATTTTGGGCGGCTTCATCCTGCCGACGTCAGGCACAATCCTTTTTGGCGGGCGCGACGTCACCTACATGCCGCCGCACAAGCGCGGCATCGGCGTCGTGTTCCAGAACTATGCGCTGTTCCCTCACATGAGCGTCGGAGAGAACGTCGCCTTTCCCCTGCGCGCACGGCGCCTGCCGAAGGCCTCCTGGCCGGACAAGGTGCGCGCGGCACTCGGTATGGTCGGCCTTGCCGGCTATGAAGAGCGCGGCATCGCGCAGCTTTCCGGCGGTCAGCGCCAGCGCGTCGCGCTCGCACGCGCCATGATCTTCGAGCCGCGCCTGATCCTGATGGATGAGCCGCTCTCCGCGCTCGACAAGCAGCTGCGCGAATCCATGCAGATCGAGCTGCGCGCGCTGCACAAACGCATCGGCGCCACCATCATCTACGTCACCCACGACCAGCGCGAGGCGCTGACCATGAGCGACCGCGTCGCCGTGATGAAGGACGGCCGGCTGGTCCAGATCGACGCGCCCGAGCGGCTGCACGACCATCCTGCCGATTCGTTCGTCGCCAGCTTCATTGGCGAAGCGACGATGCTGTCTGTTCGCCGCGTCGATGCGTCCAGCGTCGCACTCGGCAACGTCTTGCTGCGCACCGCGCGCGCCATTCCGGTCGGCGATGCGCTGATGCTGGCCGTGCACAGCGAGAAGCTTCTGATCGACGATGGTGCGCAGGATGGCGCCTGCAACCGGTTGACCGGGACGGTCACCGACGTCGTCTACCAGGGCGAGAGCCTGCGCATCTTCCTGGCGCTGGACGGCGGCGTTGCGCTCAGCCTGCGCCAGCCGGCCTATCACCAGGCCCATAGCCGCATCCCGCCGCTCGGCGGCAGCCTCACTGTCGCGCTCCATCCCGAGGACACCATCGTCGTCCCCCGGGTGGGGGACTGAACTTGAAGCCGGGACCAACCAGAGAGAAGAAGCCAGATGTCGACCCAAGCCGCGTTCAGCAATTTCAAGGTTCTCACTTTCGACGTCGTCGGCACCTTGATCGACTTCGAGAGCGGCGTGCTCGCAGCAGTCCGCAAGATCTCCGGCAAGACGCCTGCCGAGCTCAGCGACGAAATGATCTTCGAATCCTACAAGCGTGGCCGCGACAAGCACTATGAGCGCTCCAGCGAGGTGATGTTCCACGTCTATCGCTATCTGGCCAAGGAGCTCGGGCTGCCCGCCGATGACGCGTCTTGCGATGTGTTCCAGCTCGCCGTGCTGCGCTGGGGCCCGTTCCCGGATTCGGTCGAGGCCTTGAAGCGCCTGCGCACCAAGTTCCGCCTGGTGGCGATGACCAATGCCGACCGCGTCGCGCTGTCCTGCTACGCGCATGCGCTCGGCAATCCCTTCGACGACACGGTCTGCGCCGACGATACCGGGGTGGCAAAACCGAATCCGGAATTCTTCGCCTACAACAAAGGTCGCCAATCCGCCTTCGGCTACAAGCAGTCCGACATTCTACACGTCGCGCAGAGCCAGTATCACGACATCGGCATTGCGCGGAAGCTCGGCTACAAGGTGTGCTGGATCGAGCGCCGCCAGGGCATCGCCGGCTTCGGCGGCACGCCGGCGGTCGAGACGCTGACCAAGCCGGACTTCCATTTCCCGACCCTGAAGGCCCTCGCGGACGCCGCGATCGGTCCGGCGGCGTAGCGGTGAGCGGCGGCATGACACGGGACCGGAGCGCGCTGCCATCGGCCAATTCGCTGTGGGAAGCCACGGCGGAGCCGGCGCGCGACTATCCCGTGCTGTCGGGCGAGAGCCAAGCCGATGTGGTGATCATCGGTGCCGGCTACACGGGCCTCTCCGCCGCGCACCACGTCGCCAAGAGCGGCCTGTCGCCCGTCGTGCTCGAGGCGAACCGTCCTGGCTGGGGCGCGAGCGGGCGCAATGGCGGCGTTATCACCGCAAAATTTCGCCTGTCGTTCCGCGAGATCGACACCGTGCACGGCCGCGCCATGGCGCGGCGCATGTACGAGATCGCGCATGAATCCACCGACATGGTCGAGGAACTGGTGTCCGAGTTCGGCATCGCCGGCGCGAACCTGACGCGCACCGGTCAGGTCAAGGCTGCACATAACGAGACGACACTCCGGGCCGCGATAGAAGAAGCCAATTGGATGACGCGCGAGATGGGTTCGGCCGAGGTCCGCATTCTCGACAAGAACGGCGTGCGCGAGGAGACCGGCTCCGACATCTTTGTCGGCGGCGTGCTCAATCCCGGCTCGGGCGGCATCCACCCGCTGAACTATCTGCGCGGACTTGCCGATGGCCTGGCGCGCCGGGGCGTGCCGATCTACCAGCAGTCGCCGGTCACCGAACTACGGCGTGAGGACGGTGGCATCGTCGCCGAGACGCCACGAGGAACGATCCGCGCCAAACAGGCAATCATCGCCACCAATAGCTACTCCGACCTGACCAGTGCCACCGCGCATCTGCAGCGCACGCTGATCCCGTTTCGCAGCGCCATGGTCGCCACCGAGAAGCTGCCGCGCAATCTCGCGGGAAAACTGATGCCGACTGGGCGCACCTATACCGAGACCAAGCGCATGATGCGCTGGTTCCGCATGGTCGACAATCGCGTCATCTTCGGCGGCCGCGGTGCCTTCGGCAAAGAGGACTCGCAAGCCGCGTTCGAGGCGTTGCGCAAGGCGATGGTCGGGATCTTCCCTGATCTCGCCGATATTCGGCTCGAATACAGCTGGTCGGGCCTCGTCGCGATGACGCTGGACTCGGTGCCGCATATCGGCCGGCTCGACGAGCGCACGCTGGTCTCGATGGGCTACAACGGCGCTGGCGTTGCGATGTCGAGCCTGATGGGGCGCTATCTCGCTGCCCTCGTGCGCGGCGAGACGCCCGACGTCGGCCTGCTCGATGTCAGGCGCATGAAAACCATTCCGTTCTATCCGCTGCGCGAGCCCGCCGTGCGCATGGTCGCCGGCTGGTACCAGTTTCTCGATGCGATCGGCCGGTGAGATCATTTTGGCGACGGAGGAGGAGAGGATGAACATGAAGCGGAATCTTGGACTGGGCTGCGCCCTGGCGGGCGCAATCGGATTGACGAGTGCAGCTGATGCGGCCGAGCAAATCACCTTCGTCTCGCAAGGCGGCGCCTATCAGCAGGCGCAAACGGTGGCGATCCTCGATCCCTCCGCCAAGAAGCTCGGCATCACCATCAACCAGGATTCCATTCCCGACGCCTGGCCCGCGATCAAGACCCAGGTCGGCAGCGGCAAGCCGATTTGGGACGTGGTCGACACGCCGACCGGCAACTGCCTGCGCGGCGGCGAGCAGGGCCTGATCGAGAAACTCGATTTCTCGAAGATTCCGAACGGTGCCGCGATGCCCGAGGCATACCGCAGTCCCTATTCGGTCTCCTACGAGTTCTATTCCAGCGTGCTGGCATACAGCCAGAAGACCTTTGCGAAGGACGCGCCGAACAGCTGGGCCGACTTCTGGGACGTGAAGAAATTTCCCGGCCGCCGCGCGCTGCGCAACCACCCGTTCGCGACGCTCGAGGCCGCGTTGATGGCCGACGGCGTTGCGCCGGACAAGCTCTATCCGCTCGACGTGGACCGCGCCTTCAAGAAGCTGGAGGAGATCAAACCGCACATCACGGTGTGGTGGACCTCGGGCGCGCAGTCGGCACAGCTGCTCAACGACGGCGAGGTCGACATGGAGATGGCGTGGAACGGTCGCGTCAGCGCGGTCGCCAAGGAGGGCGCCAAGGTCGCCTTCACCTACAATCAGGGTATCCTGCAGAGCACCTCGCTCTGCATCCTCAAGGGTGCGCCCAATCTCGCCACGGCCGTGAAATTCCTCAACGAGGCCGTCGACCCCGTACATCAGGCCAACCTGCCGCTCCATATCGATTATGGCCCGGGCAATCCCAAGGCGTTCGAGACGAACGTGATCAAGCCCGAGCGCGCCGCGCAATTGCCGAGCGAGCCGGCCAATGCGGCCAAGCAGGCGCTGATGTCCTATGCCTGGTGGTCCTCGTCGGCCGGAGAGGCAGCCGAGAAGCGCTGGGCGTCGTTCATGCAGAAATAGATGGAGCGAGCGTTGACGACATCCGTGCCAGATCCCTCCCAAAAGCATCAGCGCCGCGAGCACGGTCTTATGCTGGCATTGGTGTCGCCGGCGCTGCTGGTCATCCTGGCTCTGATCGTGCTGCCGGTCGGCTGGCTGGCCTGGCAGTCGATCTACCAGGACGGCTTCACGCTGGAGAACTACCGTCGCGTCTTCACCGAGGACGTCTACTGGCGCAGTTTTGCGCTGACCTTCGAGATCAGCCTCGCGGTCACGGCCATCGCGCTGCTGCTCGGCTATCCGATCGCATATCTCGCCAATTCGGTGCCGAAGGGATGGAGCATCCTCATTCTGTCGCTTGTCGTGCTGCCGTTCTGGACCAGCGTCCTGGTGCGCGCCTATGCCTGGCTGGCGCTCCTGCAGCGGACCGGCGTGATCAACCAGTTCCTGCGCTATCTCGATGTGATCTCGGAGCCGCTCGCGCTGGCCCACAATACGTTCGGCACGGTGGTTGCGACCGTGCACATCCTGCTGCCGTTCATGGTTCTGCCGCTCTATGCCACGATGCAGAAGATCCCCGGCGACCTCATGGAGGCCGGCGCCAGCCTGGGCGCAAGCCCGTCGCTCACCTTCTTTCGCGTGTTCCTGCCGCTGTCGCTGCCGGGCGTGCTCGCCGGCTGCACCATGGTGTTCGTGCTCTGCCTCGGCTTCTACATCACGCCGGAGCTACTCGGCGGCGGACGCACCGTGATGGTGTCCATGCTGGTGAGCCGCAATGTCGAGCTCTACAATCAGTTCGGTGCGGCGAGCGCCGTCGCGGTGGTGCTGCTCCTCGGCGTGCTGGCGATCTTCTTCGTCGTCAGCCGCTTCATCTCGCTCGATCGCGTGCTGGGGCAGAGATGATGCGCGTCTCGCCCGCACGGATCGTTCTCTACGTGATCAGCGCGCTGGTACTGGTCTACCTGATCCTGCCGGTGCTGATCATCGCGCCGATTTCGTTCTCCAGCGCGCGCTTCCTGACCTTTCCACCGCCATCCCTATCGCTGCGCTGGTACCAGCAATACTTCTCGAATCCGGCCTGGATGCAGGCGACGCGGGTGACGCTGACGGTCGCGCTGCTGACCGTCGTGATCGCGACCCCTCTTGGAGTAGCCGCTGCCTATGCCATCAGCCAGTCGAAGCTGCGGATCATGCGCATCATCCACATGACGCTGCTGTTGCCGCTGGTGGTGCCGATCATCATCACCGCGGTCGGCATCTTCTTCGTCTATGCCAAGGTCGGGCTAGTCGCGACCATGCCCGGCCTCGTGCTGGCGAACGTGATGCTGGGACTGCCTTATGTCGTCATCTCCGTGCTGGCGGGCCTGCAGAGCTTCGATCCCGCTCAGGAGATGGTGGCTCGCAGCCTCGGCATGAACCGCCTGCGCAGCTTCTTCGTGGTGACGCTGCCGCAGGTCAAGTCCAGCGTTATGGCGGGCGGCATCTTCGCCTTCATCTCGGCGATGGACGAGACCATCGTCGCGCTGTTCATCTCCGGCGGGCAATACCAACCGCTGACCAAGCGCATGTTCACTGCGCTTCGAGACGAAATCGATCCCACAATCGCGGCGATATCGACGCTGATGACAGCGGCCTCCTTCATGCTGGTGCTGCTCGCAAGTACTCGGCGACGAGCTGCAGCGGGGAGGCTTCAATAATTGGGATTCGAGTTCGTCGGTCAGTTGACCTTGGTCCCCGTCTGCTCGACGACCTTTCCCCATTTCCGGGCTTCAGCCGATATGACCTTGCCGAAATCGGCAGCTGTGCCGAACGAGAATCGCGTTCATTTCTCCGTCCAATCTATCGACTGATCTGTTGGGCGGTATCGAGCCGATCCTGCCACCTCTCGGCGTGCTTGCGGTCGCACAGGTGATGCGCGCGATGCTGACCTCCGAACCGCCGCCAATCCGTAAGCGGAAGTTCGGAAGCATCATGGCCGGCCAATGGGCGCCCCCAATCCGGGTGGTCGATCAGAAGCGGGCGTCGATATCCACGACGTCGATCAGCTTGTGGTTGACGAATTCCTTGAGTCCGAGCCCGAGGAGCTCGCGGCCGTAGCCTGATCGCTTGATGCCGCCGAACGGCAGGTCCGCTTCCACCTTGGTCGGATGATTGACGAACACCATGCCGGTCGAGATCTTCCGCGCGACTTCCGCTCCGTGTTTCGGGTTGGACGTGAACACCGAGCCGCCGAGGCCGAAGGGGGAGTCGTTTGCGATGCGCACGGCGTCGGCCTCGTCTTTGGCGCGGAACAACATGGAGACCGGGCCAAAGAATTCCCAATAGCGGGCCGGATTGTCCTCGGTCACCTCGGTGAGAATCGTCGGCTGCACGAACGCACCCTGGTTAGGCACCGATGGACCGACCACCTCGGCTTTGGCACCCTGCTGCACGGCCTGCTGAATCCTCTCCTTGATCTCGTCGGCGGCGTGCTGTGACGAGAGCGGCGCCAGCGTCGTCTCGGAATCGAACGGGTCGCCTGCCTTCAGGGCAGCGACACCCTTGCGATAACGCGCCAGGAATTCATCGTACACCTCATCCACGACGATCATGCGCTTGGAGGAGACGCAGACCTGGCCGCCATTCCAGTGCCGGCCGAACACGGCCCATTTGACGGTCTTTTCCAGATCAGCATCGGCCAGGACGACGAACGCATCGGCACCACCAAGCTCCATCGTCGATTTCTTCAGCGCCTTGCCGGCCTGGGCGGCGACGATCGCGCCGGCGTCCTCGGAGCCGGTGAGCGCGACACCATGGACCCTGGGATCATTGATGATCATCTCGACCTGTGAGCGGGTGGCGTAGAGCTTGGTGAAACATCCCTCGGGCAGGCCGGCCTCACGCATGATGCGTTCGAAGGCTGCTGCGCTCTGGGGCACGTTCGAGGCATGCTTCAGCAGGACGGTGTTTCCGACCGACAATTGGGGCGCAATGATGCGGGCGATCTGGTAATAGGGAAAATTCCACGGCTCGATGGCGAGGATCACGCCGAGCGGATCGTGAACGATCATCGCCTCGCCTTCCGCCGGGTCTGCGACAGGCAGCTTCTCCGGCCGCAACAACTGCTCGGCATTGTTGACGTAGTATTCGAAGATGCGCGCGCAGAGATCGACTTCGGCCTTGGCCTCGGCAAAGAGCTTGCCCATTTCCAGCGTCAAGAGCTTCGCATAACTATCGCGATCCCGTCGCAGAATGTCTGCCGCTTTTTGAAGCACTGCCGTGCGTGCCGAGATGGGGACCTCGCGCCAGGCGTGAAAGGCTGCGTGCGCCCGATCGATGGCGGCGCTGACCTCCTGGTCGCTCGTGTTGGGAAAAGTCTTCAGAGTCTCGCCGGTATATGGATTGATGGTGGCATAGCTCATGTCCGTGGTCCTTTCGGGCGAGCAGATTGTTGGAAGCCAGATCACAGTCGGCTTGCCGGTCGATCGGACCATAGGATTGAGCCCGGCTCGGACATTGACATGAATCATGTCGCGTTTATCGATGTGCAGGGGGATGCCTTCCTGTCTGGCCGGCTGATCCAGCCTGCATTTGGCCGCTACATCCGGAGACCATGATGACTTTCGACCTGATCCTGCGCGGAGGCCGCGTGATTGACCCCTCGCAGAAGCTCGATGCCGTGACCGATGTTGCCTTCGCCGGCGGCAAGGTTGCCGCCATCGGCGCCGGACTCAAGGCCGATCCGGGCACGGATGTGCGCGATGTCTCGAAATACATCGTCACGCCGGGACTGATCGACCTGCACACCCATGTCTATTGGGGCGGCACGTCGCTCGGCATCGATGCCGAGGAGTTCTGCCGTCTCTCCGGCGTCACGACGGCGGTAGATACCGGCAGCGCCGGCCCCGGCAATTTCGCCGGCTTCCGCAAACATGTGATCGAGCCGAGCCAGGTCCGCATCCTCGCTTACCTGCACGTCTCGCATGCCGGCATCTTCGGCTTCTCGCACCGGATCATGGTCGGCGAGAGTGAGGAGTTGCGGCTGATGAATCCGATCGAGGCGGCCGAGGTGGCCGATGCCAACCGCGACCTCATCGTCGGCATCAAGGTGCGCGTCGGGCTGCATTCTTCGGGGACATCAGGGACCGTCCCGCTCGACATCGCGCTGCAGGTTGCCGACGAGGTCGGCATGCCCTTGATGGCGCATATCGACCATCCGCCGCCGAGCTATGAGGAGGTGCTGGCACGCCTGCGTCCCGGCGACGTGCTCACCCACGCGTTCCGCCCGTTCCCCAACACGCCGGCGACCGCGCAAGGCACGGTAAAGAAGGCGGTGCTGGATGCACGCGAGCGCGGCGTGCTGTTCGACATCGGCCACGGCAAGGGTTCGTTCGCGTTCAAGACCGCCCGCGCGATGCTCGCCAACGGTTTCTATCCGGATACGATCTCTTCGGACATCCACCAACTCTGCATCGACGGTCCCGCCTATGACCAGGTGACGACGATGTCGAAATTCCTATGCATGGGCATGGAGCTGTCGGATGTGATCGCGGCGTCCACCGTCAATGCCGCCATGGCGCTGCGGCGCCCCGAGCTCGGCAGCCTCAAGCCGGGCAGCGTCGGCGACGCCACGCTGATCTCCGTGAGGCAAGGCCAGTTCGATTACGAGGACGTCGTCGGAGAGCACCTGATCGGCGACCGCAAGATCGTCTCCGAAGGTGTCGTCATCGGCGGCCGCTGGTGGCATCCGAATTGAGTGGCGCTCAGGAATCGTGAGCGCCATCGCGGCACGCTTCGGTCAGTCGCGTCCCGCCTCCATGATCGCCTTGGCGAGCCGCGCCGGCTCGGAGAAGCACAATTCATGGCTTCCTGCCACCTGCACCAGGCGGAACAGGCCGAGCTTCTCCGACAGGCGCGGATGCCAGCCATAGCTGTGAGGCAGCGCGGTGTCCTCGGTGCAGTTGATGTAGGATTTGGCCAGCTGCATCTCGGCCGGATTGGACTTGAGGGTGATCTTGTCGGTGAAGGTCGCCAGCGGATGGGGATTGAGGACGTCGTAAGCCTTCTGCGCAGTCTCCAGATCCGCATCGTTGATGAAGGCCTCGCGCCAGATCGGGAACGGCAAGACCACCGAGCCGTCGCCGCGCTCGGCGGCGATGGCGTCGAACAGCCCGACATAGTGCGGCGGCACCATGTCGTTGAGGCATTCGCCATTGTTGGGCACGAAGGCGTTCCAGTAGACCAGGCGGCGGATGCGCTCCGGCGCGAGGTCGGCAACGCCCGTAATGATCATGCCGCCATAGGAATGGCCGAGCAGGACGACGTCCGTGAGATCGTTCTCGGCGAGGTAATCGGCGATCGACTGGATTGCTTCCTTCAACCCCGTCGTCTTGGCGTCACTAGGGCGGTTGCCCTTGATCGTCGGCAGGTAGACCTGGTGGCCGGCGGCGCGGATGGGAGCCGCGACAGGCTCAAGTTCGGCACCGGTGTGCCAGGCGCCGTGTACGAGAACGTAGGTTGACATGTTGTGGCTCCTCCGCCGGATGTGGTTAGATCGGAACGAACTGGATCTTTTGCGGCGCCCGCAAGGCGCAGGGGACAATCTTGTTGGCGAAGTGTGAACCGGCCGGCCATTTGCCGCTTGGCTGGAAATGAACCGGACTGGTCTCGGAGTGAACCGATGCAGCAGATCGAGCGCGCCGTTCCGTCACGCCAATCGGCCTGGAATACCGCGGGCGTGCGGCCGGACGAGCAGTTCGCCTATTATCGCGAGGCGATCTGCCAGGCCTTCATGAACCTGACGCCGGAGCCGGCGGCCGCAACGGGCTTTCCGGCCAGTGTCGAGCACGTCCGGCTCGGCGATGCCGCGATCAACCGCGTCAGCTTTCCCGAACATGTGGTGCGGCGTTCCGCGGCCGACATCGCGGCATCCAATCGCAGTTGCTTCTACCTCAATCTGAAGCTGGCCGGCCGCTGTCGCATTAAGCAGGGGGACCGTGAGATCAGCCTGTCACCCGGCCAGGTTGGAATCTTCGACAGCGACCGGCAGTTTGCGCTCCTGCATGATCGTGGTCCGCAACTGCGCGTTGCCTCGTTCTGGGTGCCGACAGAGACTTTGCGCGAACGGCTGCCGGCTTCGTTCGACGTCGCTGCGGCGCGCGTCTCTGATGATCCCTTCGTCGGCCATCTCATCGTCGAGACCGCGCGCACGCTCAGCGGCGGCGCGATGCGGATGAGCGAGGACGAGGGCGTGCGGCTGTTCCGGGCGTTGATCGAGCTGGTCGCCGTGAGCCTGTCGCGGCGGAGCCGGGCGGGCGCTGCGGAGTCCGAGAGTCTTGCCGACGCAACCGCGCTGGCGCTGAAGCGTGCCATTCATCGGCGGCTCCGCGAGCCTGGACTTGTGGTCGCCGATGTCGCCGACGCCGTCGGCATCAGCGAGCGGTACGTGCACAAATTGCTGGCACGATCGGGCTCTAGCTTCACCGATTACGTCATCGACCATCGGCTCGATGGAATCGCCAGGGATCTCGGCGATCCCGCGATGGCGGATCGTGCCATCGGCGCCATCGCGTTCGACTGGGGCTTTTCGGACCTCTCCCACTTCAGCCGGCGCTTCAAGCAGCGCTTCGGCTGCCGGCCGCGCGACTGGCGTGCGCGATGATTTACAGCGACCTCGCGATCAGCAGCTTCATGATCTCGTTGGTGCCACCATAGATCTTCTGGATGCGGGAATCGATGAAGATGCGCGAGATCGGGTATTCCTGCATGTAGCCGTAGCCGCCGAACAGCTGAAGGCATTCGTCGGCGGTCTCGACCTGCTTCTCCGAGCACCAGTATTTCGCCATCGACGCCGTGACGGTGTCGAGGTCGCCTGCGACCAGCCGCTCGATGCACCAGTCCACGAAGACGCGCGCGATCATTGCCTCGGTCTTGCGCTCGGCGAGCTTGAAGGCGGTGTTCTGGAAGTCCATCAGCGGCTTGCCGAACGCCTTCCGCTCCTTGGTGTACTCGGTGGTGAGCTTGACCGCGCGCTCCATCGCGGCGACGGCACCGACCGCGAGCGCGAGGCGCTCCTGCGGCAATTGCTGCATCAGCTGGACAAAACCCTGGCCCTCCTCCTTGCCGAGCAGGTTCTCGGGCGGGACCGTGACGTTGTCGAAGAACAGCTCCGACGTGTCGGAGGCGTGCAGGCCGATCTTGTCGAGGTTGCGCCCGCGCTTGTATCCATCCGCACCTGCGGTCTCGACCACGATCAGCGAGATGCCTTTCGCCCCGGCATCGCCGGTGCGCGCGACCACGATCACGAGATCGGCGGCCTGGCCGTTGGTGATGAACGTCTTCTGGCCGTTGATGACGTAGGAATTGCCCTGCTTCTTCGCCGTGGTCTTGACGGCCTGGAGGTCCGAGCCGGTGCCGGGCTCGGTCATGGCGATGGCGCCGACCATCTCGCCCGAGGCCATCTTCGGCAGCCAGCGCTTCTTCTGCTCCTCCGAGCCGTAATTGAGGATGTAGTGGGCGACGATGGCGCTGTGCACGGAGACCCCGGTCGTCAGCTCCGGCACGGTGCTTTCGAGGTCGTCGAGCACCGCGGCGTCATACGCGAAGGTCGCGCCGAGGCCGCCATATTCCTCGGGCACGCTGGCCAGCAGCGCGCCCATCTCGCCGAGCCCGCGCCAGGCAAAGCGGTCGACCATCTTCTGCTCGCGCCATTTTTCGGCATGCGGCGCGAGATCCTTGGCGAGATATTTCCGGAACTGGTCGCGAAACGTGTCCAGCTCTTCGGTCATCCATGACGATCGATAATGCATCGGGGCCTCGTTCTCAGACAATCAGGCCGCCGCCGGCGACGACCACCTGGCCGCTGATATAGTTGGATTCCGGACTACAGAACAGATAGACCGCGTCGGCCGCCTCTTCCGGCGTGCCGCCGCGGCCGAGCGGGATCATGCGCGACATGGCATCCAGCATGCCGGGCTGCACGCCCACCTTGATGTCGCGGCCGGCGACATCGATGGTCTTCTGCTGGGCCTCGATCGGCTGGGTCAGACGGGTGTTGATGAGCCCGAAGGCGACGCAATTGACGTTGACCTTGTAGCGGCCCCACTCCTTGCACATGGTCCGGGTCAACCCGATCAGCGAGGCCTTGGCCGAGGAATAGCTGGCCTGTCCGGCATTGCCGTAGAGGCCGGCGATCGAGGAGATGTTCACGACCTTGCGGAACACCTCGCGGCCTTCCTCGGCTTCCTTCCTGGCGAAGACCCGGATCGGCTCGGCCGCCGCGCGCAGAAGCCGGAACGGGGCGACGAGATGGACGTCGAGCATGGCCTGGAACTGCTCGTCCGTCATCTTCTGGATGGTGGAGTCCCAGGTGTAGCCGGCATTGTTGACGATGATGTCGAGCCCGCCGAACTTGTCCAGTGCGGCGCCGACAAAGCGGTCGGCGAAACCCGCTTCCGAGACGCTGCCGTTCACGGCGACGGCGTCGGCGCCGAGCGCCTTGATCTCTGCGACCACGGCATCGCCAGGCTCGGCATCGAGGTCATTGACGACGACCCTGGCGCCCTCGCGCGCGAGCTTGAGTGCGATCGCGCGCCCGATGCCGCGGCCCGAGCCGGTGACGAGCGCGACTTTTCCCTGCAGTTTTGCCATCTGAATGAATCCTCTTTGCTGTCAGAGCGCGATGACGGCGCTGCCTTCGAGCTTGACCTCGCCGCGATCGTCTCTGGTGGTGAGCGCCAGCCTCGCGCGGCGCTCGCCAGCCTCGGCGAAGAGCTCCGTCACGGTGCCTTCGCATGTCAGCTCGGCGCCGAGCTGGGTGATGGCGACGAACCGGGTCGCAAAACCGCGGAGCTTCGATGGCGGCACCGCATCCGTGAGCGCCTGCCCGAGACAGGCCATCACCAGCATGCCGTGGGCGAACACGTCGGGAAATCCGGCCGACTTGGCGAAGTCGATGTCGACGTGGATCGGATTATGGTCGCCCGATGCACCGCAGTAGAGCGCGAGCGTGTGGCGGGTGATCGGCGGAAAGACCTTATGGACGATGCGGTCGCCGGCCTTGATGTCTGCGGATGCCGTCATGACGCAACCTCGTTGCGGACCACGATGGTGCGCCCGGTATCAGCGACATGCACGCCGTCCTGGTTGGTCACCTCGCATTGGATGCCGATTAGCGTCATCGCGCCGCCCTTCTTATTCGTCACGCTGGTTACGCGCGGCCGAAACGTCAGGGTGTCGCCGACCAGAACCGGCGCGTGATAGACGAAGCTCTGCTCGCCATGCAGCACGCGGGCGAGGTCGATGCCGAGCGCGGTGAGCATTTCGAAGGGGTCGTCGACGTCCATCATCTCCAGGCAGAACAAATAGGTCGGCGGCACCGGCACGCCGGTGAATCCGGCCGCCCGCGCCGCATCTGCGTCGCGGTAGACCTTGTTCTGCTCACCCAGCGTATTCAGGAAGTAGCGAAGACGACCCGGCTCCACGCAGGCGGTGACGGGCGTGAAGCAGTGCCCTACGGCGGACTGATCGACCATGACGGAAATCAGTGCCGCTGATAGAGGGTGACGACGCAGGCGCCGCCAAGGCCCAGATTGTGCTGGAGCGCGATTTTCGCCCCCTCGACTTGCGTGGGGCCTGCGGTGCCACGCAATTGCCGCGTCAGCTCGTAGCACTGTGCAAGCCCGGTGGCGCCGAGCGGATGTCCCTTCGACAGCAAACCTCCGGACGGATTGGTCACGATCCGGCCGCCATAGGTGTTGTCGCCGTCATTGATGAACTTGCCGGCTTCTCCCTCGCCGCAGAGCCCGAGGGCCTCGTAGGTGATGAGCTCGTTGTGTGCGAAGCAGTCGTGCAGCTCGACGACGTCGAGATCGCGAGGGCCGATGCCGGCGCTTTCATAAACCTGGCCTGCCGCCTCCTTGGCCATGTCGTAGCCGACCAGTTGCATCATGTCGCCGGCCTTGAAGGTCGAGGGCGTGTCGGTGGTCATGGCCTGAGCCGCGATGCGCACCTGCTTGCCGATGCCATGCTTGTCCGCAAATCGCTCGGACACCAGCACGGCGGCGGCGCCGCCGCAGGTCGGCGGACACGCCATCAGGCGCGTCATCACGCCCGGCCAGATCACCTGGTCGTTCATCACGTCATCCGCCGTGATTTCCTTGCGGAAGAGGGCGAGCGGATTGTTCTTGGCATGACGGCTCGCCTTGGCGCGCACCTTCGCGAAGGCGTCGAGCGGGGTGCCGAATTTCTTCATGTGGCTGAGCCCGGCGCCGCCGAAATAGCGCAGCGCCAGCGGGATGCCGGGAGCGTCGATCAGCTGGTCCGCGGCCGCGTCGAATTCCTCGAAGGCGCTCGGGCGATCGGTATAGACGCTGCCGAGGGCGCCCGGTTTCATCTGCTCGAAGCCGACCGCCAGCACGCAATCGAGCGCGCCGCTCGCGATCATCTGCCGCGCCAGGAACAGCGCGGTCGAGCCGGTCGAGCAATTGTTGTTGACGTTGACGATGGGGATGCCGGTCATTCCGACATGGTAGAGCGCGCGCTGCCCGCAGGTGGAATCGCCGTAGACGTATCCGACATAGGCCTGCTGGACCGTCTCGTAGCCGAGGCCTGCGTCGGCGAGTGCGAGCCTGGCCGCTTCCGTCCCCATCTCGTGATAGGACGCGCTGGCGCCCGGCTTGGCGAAGGGGATCATGCCGACCCCTGCGACGATGACGTCAGACATCGCTTCCTCCGAATAAATTACCCATTGGACTTTTTCTTACCCATGGGTAACATATCGCCCGATGCCCACCAGAGTCAACCGATCGAGCATGGCTTCAGCGCCGTCCATTCCGCCGCCCTCGCCGGCGCCTTCTCCCTGGCTGCCGTTCGAGAGCCGGCGCCGCGCCCGCGACGAAAAGCGCGAGGCGGTGCTGCGCGCCGCCGTGCAGCTTTTCCTGGAGCAGGGCTATCATCGCGTGACCCTGAACGAGGTCGCCGATCGGCTGAACATCACCAAGCCCGCGCTGTACAATTACTTCCGCGGCAAGGACGAAATCCTGTTCGAATGCTGGTCGATGGGTGCCGAGCTTGTCGACAGCGTGATCACGGAGATCAACGCCGGCGGTGGTTCGGGCCTCGCCAAGCTGCGCAAGCTGGTGCACGCCTATGCCGGGCTGATGGCGACCGATTTCGGCGCGAGCCTCGTGCGTTTCGACCTGCGCGACCTGACCGAGCGGAATGCCGGTGTCGCGCGCGCCGCCAAGAAGCGGATTGACGTCACCTTCCGCAAGTACATCTCCGGCGGCATCGACGACGGCTCGATCAGGCCTTGCGACCCCAAGCTTGCGGCGTTCGCGATCGCGGGCTCGCTCAACTGGATCGGCCACTGGTATCGCCGTGACGGCGAGCTGTCGCCGACCGAAATCGCCGACGAGTTCACGGTTCGGCTGACCGAAGGTCTGGCGACCGCAGGCAGGCAGCACATGACAAAGAAGACGCCGAGGGCGCCGCAACGGCGCAACTCAGGACGCGCAACACCAGGGAAGAAGCGTACAGGAGGACCGCGATGAACATCACGCACGGGCTACGGCGCGCGCTGCAGATCAATCCGAACGGGCTCGCCACCGTTTATGGCCAGCGGCGCCGCAACTGGGGCGAACTTGGCGAGCGCGTTGCCAGGTTGGCCGGCGGCCTGCGCTCGCGCGGCGTCAAAGACGGCGATCGCGTCGCTGTGCTATCCTTCAACTCGGACCGTTATCTCGAGCTTTACCTCGCGACCGGCTGGGCGGGCGGCGTGATCGTGCCGCTCAACATCCGCTGGAGCGCGCTGGAAAACGAGGACGCGCTGCGCGACTGCCGTGCCTCCGTTCTGCTGGTCGACAAGGCCTTCGCCCAGGTCGGCGCGCAGCTCGCCGGCGCCATTCCGGAGTTGAAGCTGATCTATGCCGATGACGGCGAGGTGCCGGCCGGGATGGAGAGCTATGAGGATCTGGTGGCCGGCAGCTCTGCGGTTGCAGATGCCATGCGCAAGGGCGACGACCTCGCCGGCATCTTCTACACCGGCGGAACCACCGGGCGTTCCAAGGGCGTGATGCTCAGCCACCAGAACCTGATGGCGAATGCGCTCAACGCTCTCGGCGAAGGACTGTTTCCGGGGAGTGCGACCTATCTGCACGCCGCGCCGATGTTTCACCTCGCCAACGGCGCTGCGATGTATTCGCTGCTGCTCTCCGGCGGCTCAAACGTGATCGTTCAGGGCTTCACGCCCGAAGGCGTGATGGCTGCGATGCAGAGCGAGCGCGTCACCGACGTTCTGCTGGTGCCCACGATGATCCAGATGTTCGTCGATCACCCCGCGATCGGAAACTACGACTTGTCGTCGCTCAAGCACATCATCTACGGCGCCTCGCCGATCAGCGAGGCGGTGCTCGACCGTGCGGCTCGCGCGCTGCCGCATGTGCGCTTCACGCAAGCTTATGGCATGACCGAATTGTCGCCGATCGCGACACTGCTGCATGCCGGCGAGCATGTCGGGGAGGGGCGCAGAAAGGGACGTCATCGCGGTGCCGGCCGCGCCACGCTCGGGTGCGAGGTCCGCATCGTCGACGAGAACGACCGGCCCGTGCCGGCAAGGTCCGTCGGCGAGATCGTGGTGCGCGGCGATACCGTGATGATGGGCTATTGGGAACGGCCGGAGGAGACCGCGCGCGCCGTCGTCGATGGCTGGATGCACACGGGCGATGGCGGCTATATGGACGAGGACGGGTTCATCTATGTCGTCGACCGCGTCAAGGATATGATCATCTCGGGCGGCGAGAATGTGTATTCGGTCGAGGTCGAGAACGCGCTGGCGCAGCATCCGTCGGTGCTGCAATGCGCCGTCATCGGAATTCCCAATGAACAATGGGGGGAGCAGGTCCATGCCGTCGTGGTCAGACGCAGCGGCGTGGATGTTTCGGCGGGCGAGCTGATCGAGTTCACGAAGACGTTGATTGCTGGCTATAAGTGCCCGCGCAGCATCGAGATCACCGAGACGCCGCTGCCGCTGTCCGGCGCCGGCAAGGTGCTGAAGCGCGAGCTGCGCCGGCCGTTCTGGGAGGGGCGGGAACGCCGGGTCAGCTGACGGCTTCCGCTCGCATCGAGGTGCACACACCCGCGACGAGCGCGCGAAGTTTCGTGTTTTCAGATCGCGGTCGCGCAGGTACCATTGGTGCGATCCATTCGGGAACATTCAGTCTTGGTCGAGACGCGCGAGCTCAAGCTCGACATCGAGCGCATCGGCACGGTCTCGGCAGTGCTGACGCGGCCGGACCATGCGCGCGCCTGCTACGTGCTGGCGCACGGTGCCGGCGCCGACATGCGGCACTCCTTCATGGAGAAGGTCGCGGCAGGCCTGGCGGAGCGCGGCATCGCGACGCTCCGCTTCAATTTTCCGTACATGGAGAAGAAGCTGGGGCGTCCAGACCAGCCGGCGGTCGCGCACGCCGCCATCCGCGCGGCGGTGGAGGAGGCGGCGCGGCTGTGCCCGGGATTGAAGCTCGTTGCCGGCGGAAAATCGTTCGGCGGGCGCATGACGTCGCAGGCGCAGTCGAAGGCACAGCTGCCTGGTGTCAAAGGGCTCGCCTTCCTCGGCTTTCCCTTGCATGCCGCGAAGAAGCCCTCATCCGAGCGCGCAGAACACCTCACCGGCATCGCCATTCCCATGCTGTTCCTGCAAGGCACGCGCGACGGGCTTGCCGATCTCGGCCATCTCAAGCCGGTGATCGCCACGCTCGGGCCGAAGGCGACGCTACATGAGATCGAAGGCGGCGATCACTCCTTCGCGGTCTTGAAAAAGTCCGGCCGTAGCAACGACGAGGCGCTGTCAGAGGTGCTCGACACGCTGGCGGCGTGGATCGACCTGCTCGCCTGAACTTCACGCGGAGTAAAGCCCCTTGTCGCGCGCCTTCTGGATCGCGAGCGCGGCGATCAGATCGAGTGTCGGCGTCGACAGGCCGGCGGTGCGCGCGAAAGCTTGGGGCGCCCTCACCAGCACGTCGATTTCCATGGCACGGCCGAGCTCGTAATCCTGGAGCAGCGACGGCTTGTGATTGGGGGCAGGGCCGCTGCGGGTCACGCGCTTGACTTCGGGGATGAAGTGCTGGGCGATCTCGTTGGCCTCGTTCAGCATGCGTGGAATCACCTCCACAAAGGCGGGGTCGTCGCGCACGCCCCGGGCGGTCTGGCCGGTGAGCAGGCACAGCACCGAGAGCGACATGTTGGTCAGCAGCTTTGACCAGATCGCCTCGCGGATCTCGGCGACCGGCGGCGATTCTAGCCGCGCCTCGTTGAAGACGCCGCGCAGCTTGGTGATGCGTTCGCAATGGCGGTCATCGCATTCGCCGATCAAGAGGCGGTTGCGGTCCGGGGTAAGATTGTGCACCACGCCGGGCGCGGTCACCTCGTTGGAGGAGAAGACGACGCCGCCGATGATCCGTTCCTTCGGGATGCAGGCGCGCAGGCGTCCGCCTGGGTCGAGGAAGGATATGTCGGGCGGGGTCGGATGCCGCGGCGGCAGGCCGATGCCGTACCACCAGGGGATGCCGTTCTGCGCAAATACGATCGCGGTGTCGTCTTGGAGCAGCGGCTTGATGCTGGAAACCAGCCCCGTTAGCGCGGTTGCCTTCAGCGTCGAGATCACGACGTCCTGCGGGCCGAGCTGGGCCGGATCGCCCGATGCGTTCACCTTGGCGCTGACCTCGGAATCGCCGACGCGCAGCTTGAGGCCGCCTGCACGCGCGGCCTCGAGATGCGCGCCCCGCATCACGCATGAGACCTCGTGGCCGGCGCGCGCCAGCCGGACCGCGATGTGGCTGCCGACGGCCCCCGCGCCGAATATGCAGATGCGCATGATGATTCCGTCCTGTCCCTTGGTGCCGTCAGGCGGCAGCATGACACAAGCCGCCATGCGATGGGCGCGACCGCCCTACGCTGGAAAGATATGGATCGGGACGCGTGGCCTCGGCCATAGTGCGTGCCAAGCAACTGACCGGAGGATCGCCGATGACTGCCAGCCCCGTCCTGTGGACCCTTGATGAGCGTGGGGTTGCGAACGTCACGTTGAACCGGCCGGAGGTCAACAACGCTATGACGGTGCGCTGATCGCAGGCGTGCTCGCGGCCATGGACGAGTTGGCGAAGAAGCCGGCCTTGCGTGTCGTCGTGCTCCGGGGCAACGGCAGGCATTTCCAGGCCGGCGCCGACCTGAAATGGATCAACGGCGTGCGTCCGCAATCAGCGGAGGCAAACGAGGCAGCGTCGCGCGCCACCTTCGAAGCGGTGCAGCGGCTCAACACGCTGGCGATCCCGACCGTCGCCCTGGTGCAGGGCGGCTGTTTCGGCGGCGGCACCGGCGTGATCGCGGCCTGCGACGTAGTGATTGCCGCCGACAACGCCCTGTTCTCCATCACCGAGGTGCGTTGGGGTCTCACCGCTGCGATCATCATCCCGCAGCTTTGCGATGCCATCGGCGTGCGGCAAGTCCGCCGCTACGCGCTGACCGGCGAACGTTTTGGTGCCGAGGACGCCCGCCGCATCGGCCTCGTTCACGAGGTCGTGCCGCTCGCCGAACTCGAAGCTGCAGGCCGCAAGGTGGTCGAGCAATTGCTCGCCAACGGACCCGACGCGATGGCCGAGACCAAGCGCCTCGCGCTGGAGAGCTCGTTCGGCGGTATGGCGGTGGACGATGCGGCGTACACCCGGCTGGTGCATCTGCATTCGCTCAAGCGCCAGAGCGCGGAAGCGGCGGAAGGGCTGGCCTCGTTCGCGGAGAAGCGGGCGGCGAAGTGGACCGGCGGCTAGAGCCGAGCCGGCCGCTCAGCAGCCGCGGCAGATGTTGTTGATGCTGCGATAGACGGCGTCGTCGTCCTGCCGCATCTGGCGCAGCGTTTCGAGTGTGGTGCCATCGTTCGTGGGTGCGGGCGGCTTGCGCTTTGCGGCGAGCTCTTCCTCCTGCCGCTTGTAGCAGGCCTCGCGATCGGGCTTGACCTGGATGAAGCGGCAGTTCTGCTCCACGGCTGCGGCGGTGGTGGCGGAGATCGCGAGAGCAATCAAGGCAGGCAGGGCAGGTTTCATGACAATCGAATCCATGGCGGCCCCTTCTCTCAGGTCCATTGTCGGAGAGCAACCGCCATCCTGGGATAGCGCCGCCGCCTATAGCGACGGCGTCAGTGACGTTTTCAGCAATGTCAGCAGCGCCTGGACGGCCGCTGCGTTGCGCCGCCGCTCGGGGATCGCAGCCTTCACCCACAATTCCGGAACCGGAAAGTCGCGCAGCACCGGCTTCAGCCTGCCGTCCCGCAAGGCATCCGCCACGAGATAATGCGAGATCAACGCGATGCCGTTGCCGGCGATGGCGCTGCGCGCCAGCACGTGCCCCTCGTTCGAGGAGAGTAGCGGGCTGACCTGGATGCTGATACGGCCGCGCGGCCCGTCGAAAATCCACTCCGGGCCCGTCGGCAGAAAACTGAGGCAACGATGCTCGACGAGGTCGCGCGGATGCTTTGGCGTGCCATGTTTCTTCAGATAGGCGGGCGAGGCACAGAGCAGCCGCTTCAGCGCGCAGAGCGGCTCGTCGACCACGCCGCCGAACGAATGCGGGAAAGCGCCGATGGCGATGTCGAAGCCTTCGGTCACGGGATCGACCGGGCGATCGATCAGCACGATATCGAGCTTGAGCTTCGGGTTCTGGGTCTGGAACGCACTGAAGGCATCGGCGAGCCGTGCCACCGTCAGTGAGGTCGGCGCCTTGATGCGCAAGTGATCGACGAGATCGTGGCCTTTCTCGCCCATGCGCGAGAGCAGGTCGGTCGCGTCGGTCACCACACCGCGCGCGCGATGCACGTAGCGCTGCCCGGCTTCGGTCAGGCGCAACTGCCGGGTCGAGCGGTGAAACAGCGGCGTGCCGATCCGCGCCTCCAGTTGCGTGACGCGCTTGGCGACGACCGAGGTCGAGACATCGAGTTTTCGCGCCGCGGCGGAGAAACCGGCCGCATCCGCGGTGGCGAGGAAGGCTTGCAGGTTCACCAGGATGTCCATGTCGACCTTTCTCGATTCGCGTAAGCTGATCGCGTATTTTGGTGGATTGTAGCCCGCCTCGCGTTAATTCATAGTCGCACCCAAGCAAGAGAGTTCGGGAAGGGACGTGCCATGCGGGCCATGACGATCGAAGAACCGGCACGCCAGGTGCCGCTTTATGGCGAGTACGAAGTGGTCGTGCTCGGCGGCGGCCCGGCCGGCATCGTCGCGGCGGCTTCAGCCGCGCGCGCGGGGCGAAAGACGCTGCTGATCGAGCGCTACGGCTTCCTCGGGGGTATGGGCACCGCGGCCGGTGTCACCAATTTCTGTGGCCTGCATGGCAATGTCTACGGCGAGCATCGCCGGCTGGTGCAAGGCATGGCCTCGGAGTTCCTGGCGCGCATCGATCGGCTGGGCGGCCTCAACACGCCGCATCTGATCCTTGGCAAGGTCTTTGCCCAGGCCTATGACACCGCGGCCTACAAGATCGCGGCCGACGAGCTGCTCGCCAGTCACAATGTGCACATTCTCTTCCATGCGCTTGGCGCTGGCGTGGTGATGGGGAACGAACGCCGCATCGACGCGCTGATGGTCGAGACCAAGGCCGGCCGGCGAGCGGTGCGATCGGAGATATTCATCGATTGCTCCGGCGACGGCGATCTCGCGGTCTGGGCCGGCGCGCCGTTCGAAATCGGCGACCAGCATGGCCATCCGCTGTACCCTTCGATGATGCTCCGCCTCAACGGCATCGATCCTGAGAAGGCGGGCGAAGCGTGGCGGACCATCCCGCAATTGATGGAGAAAGCCATCGCGGCCGGCACGCATCAATTTCCACGGAAAAGCGCGATCGTGCGACCGCAGAAATCCGGCATCGAATGGCGGGTGAACTTCACGCAGGTCGCGCGCGCGGATGGCCACGCCATCAACGGCGTCGAGCCCGACGATCTCACCCGCGGCGAGATCGAGGGCCGCAAGCAGGCGCTTGCCGCGTTCGAATTCCTGCGCACCGTGCCGGGCTTCGAAAAATCCTACATCGTCGATCTGCCGCCGCAGCTCGGCATCCGCGAGACCCGCCGCATCAAGGGCGGCTACCAGCTCAGCGGCGAGGACGTGCTCGGCTGCGCCTCCTTTACCGATTCCATCGGCGTCAATGGTTGGCCGATCGAGGCCCACGTTCCCGGTGACGTCGTCTTCACCTTCCCGCCGATCCCGGACTCGCGCGGCTATAACGAGCTGCCGTACCGGATGCTGGTGCCCGAAGGCGTCGACAATCTCCTGGTCGCCGGCCGCTGTGCCTCGATGACCCATGAGGGCCAGTCGGCCGCCCGGGTATCCGGTGCCTGTTTCGTGATGGGGGAGGCGGCCGGTTCCGCCGCGGCGCTGGCGCTGTCCGGAAATCGGATCCCGCGTGACATCCCCGTTGAAAAATTGCAGGAAACGTTGAAACAACAGGGCGCCTTCATCGGCCGGGATCAACCGGCCCCTGAGGGCCTCTAACGGACTGCTGAGAGAAACGACGAGGGAGGAACGGGATGATCGGGATTGCGCGGCTTGCGGTAGCCAGTCTTTTGGCGATTATGGCGGTGGGCACGGCCCGGGCCGAAGACGCGCTCAAGGCCAGGATCGGCGTGTTGCGCCTGTCCTCCTCTGCGCCGGTTTTCATTGCGCAGGACAAGGGCTATTTCCGCGAGGCCGGCCTCGAGGTCGAGCTGAAATTCTTCGACGCGGCACAGCCGATCGCGGTCGCGACGACCTCGGGCGACGTCGATTTCGGCATCACCGCCTTCACCGCGGGTCTCTACAATCTCGCCGGCAAGGGCACGCTGAAGGTGATCGGCGGCATGAGCCGCGAGAAGGCCGGCTATCCCCTGATCGGCTATTTTGCCAGCAACAACGCCTACGCGGCCGGGTTGAAGACGCCGAAGGATCTCGCCGGCAAGCGCGTGGCGATGACCCAGGTCGGGTCGAGCTTCCACTATTCGCTCGGCCTGCTCGCCGACAAATACGGCTTCAAGCTCGCTGAGGTGAAGATCGTGCCGCTGCAATCGCTGTCGAATGCGGCGGCTGCACTGAAGGGCGAGACCGTCGATGCGGCACTGCTGCCGATCTCCACGGCGCGAAAACTGATGGACGAGGGCGGCGCGAAATTCCTGGGGTGGGTTGGCGACGAGACGCCCTGGCAATTGGGCGCGGTGTTCGCCTCGCCGAAGACGCTGGCCAACAAGGCGCTGGTGACGAAACTGCTCGGCGCGCTCGCCAAGGCGGACCGCGAATATCACGACGTCATCCTCGCCGCGATGAAGGACGGCGTTGCGCCCATCAACGACAAGACGAAGCCGCTGCTGGAAATCATCGCCAAGTACACCAATCTGCCGGTCGAGCAGGTGGTCGGCAACTGCGCCTATATCGATCCCGATGGCAAACTCGACGTGAAGAACGTCGACAACCAGATCAAATGGCTCCAGGAGCAGGGCTTCGCCGACAAGGGCTTTGACGCGGATGCGATCATCGCCAAGGACTATGTGAAGGCGGATTGATGTCACTGGCTCCCAACCATCCCCGTCATCCTGAGGTGCGCGATTTGCGGTCTTCCGCAAGTCGCGCCTCGAAGGATGCACGGCCCGGATGTAGCGGGGCCACTCATCCTTCGAGGCTCCCGTTCCGATGCCCGAGCATCGCAACGCTCGCACCTCAGGATGACGGGGTGAGACCGGGAGATGCCGAATGGACCTGATCGCCAACCACATCACCCATCGCTTCGGCGAACTCGCCGTGCTCGACGACGTCTCCTTCACCGTCGGCGCCGGCGAGGTGGTGGCGATCGTGGGGCCCTCGGGCTGCGGGAAAAGCACGCTGCTCTCGATCCTCGGCGGGTTGTTGCAGCCGAGCTCCGGTGCGCCCGAGCTGCGCGGCGCGCCGCCGGCGGACAGTCTCAATCCGCTGACCTTCGTGTTCCAGGATTTTGCGCTGCTGCCTTGGGCTACGGTCGAGGAGAACGTCGAATTCCCGCTGCTGCACACCCAGCTTTCGGCCGCGCAGCGCCGCGCGCTGGTCGACGACGCCTTGCGTCGCACGAGCCTGACCGATTTTCGCAAAACCTATCCAAAGCAGCTTTCCGGCGGCATGCGCCAGCGCGTCGGCATTTCGCGCGCGCTCGCGGTCAAGCCCGCCATCCTCTTGATGGACGAGCCGCTGTCGGCGCTGGATTCGCAGACCCGCGAACTCTTGATGGAGGATTTCGTCCGCCTGCTCGCCGATGGCGGCATGGGCGCGGTGTATGTCACCCACAATCTCGAAGAGGCGGCGCGGCTTGCAGACCGTATCGTGGTGCTGTCGCGGCGGCCCGGCCGTATCCGCGAGGTAGTGGCCGTGCCGATGTCACGGGCCGCGCGCGCCGAAGCTGCGGCGCGCGAGAAGCTGCTGGCGCTGCAGAACCAGATCTGGTCGCTGATCCGCAACGAGGCCATCGATGCCGAGCGCGAGGTCCAGCATGCTTGACCGTGCTGGGACACCTGCGAAGGACGAGACGACGCGGCGCGTCCGCTTTCGCGGCGCCGGCTTCGTGCCGGCGTCGAGCCGGTTCGGCGGCTGGATCGCGCTCGCCCTCGTCATCGCGATCTGGCAGGCGGCCGGCAGCGCCGGCCTCGTCAATTCATTGTTTCTGCCGGCGCCATCGGCGATCGCGCGCGCGATCTACCAACTCGCGATCTCGGGCGCGCTCTGGCAGCACCTGTCGGCGTCGTTGCTGCGTATCGGCATCGGCTGGCTGCTGGGGACCGCGGCGGGCGTCGCCGTCGGCTTCGCCATCGGCTTGTCGCGGCTCGCGCGCAGCGTCGGCATCACTTTCATCTCGGCGCTGTTCCCGATCCCGAAGATCGCGCTGCTGCCGCTTCTGATACTCTGGCTCGGCATCGGCGAAGAGCCGAAGGTCGCGACCATTGCCCTCGGGGTGTTCTTCTCGACCGCGATCTCGGTCTATAGCGGCGTCGACGCGGTGCCGCGCAACCTGATCCGCATGGCGCAGAGCTTCAACGTGCCGTTCGCGACCATCGTGCGCAAGGTGATCTGGCCTGGCGCATTGCCCGCGATCCTCGCAGGCTTCCGCATCACGGCATCGGTCGCGCTCTTGCTCGTCGTCAGTGCCGAGATGATCGGCGCCCAATACGGCATCGGCGCCTTCGTGCTCCAGGCCGGCAATCTGATGCAGACCGATCAGCTGCTCGCGGGCGTGGTGATCCTGTCGGTGTTCGGGCTCGCGATCGGCAAGGTGATCGGCTGGCTGGAGACGCGGCTGTTGCACTGGCGGTAGCCAAAATTCACCGCTGCCGTGGTGGGCAAAGCGCGAGCCTGCCCGTCGCCTCATGAGTCGCGAAGACGCGGTCACGGCGCAAGGGCGCCTTTGCCCACCCTACGAGAGCATCATGCGTTGCCTCTGTCCTCCCGAAACAAATCCAGCTTCTGCTGGACCGGCCGATCCGAGAAACTGAACAGCACGGCGTCGTCCTCGGCCTCGTGTGTGACCCAGTGCCAGCTCGGCACCACGAACAAATCGCGCGGGCCCCATTCGAAGACGGTGTCGCCGATGCGGCTGCGGCCGCGGCCCTCGATCGGGCAGAACACCGTCGCGTCGGTCGCGCGATAACGCGCGGTCTTGAATCCCTTCGGCAGCAGCTGGATGAAGGTGCCGATCGTCGGCATCGCGAAATCGCCGGTCTCGGGATTGCTGAACTTCAGCTTCAGCCCGTGGCAGGCGTCCCATTCCTGGCTCGTCCTCGCCTTCTCCAGCGCTTCACGGGTGTAAGAATAGGGATAGCTGAAGATCGGCGAGGTCTTCGACGAACGCTTCACGTCGACCGGCAGCAGATTGTGCCCGTAGCGCGCAAAGCTGTCGCCCGCGGGTTTTGTGATCTTCTGCTGGTCCTCTTTCGATCCTTCCGCGAAGGAGCAGTCGAAGAACTGCACCAGGGGAATGTCGAGGCCGTCGAGCCAGAACATCGGTTCGCTGGTCTCGTTGGAATGATCGTGCCATGTCATCGATGGCGTGATGATGAAATCACCGGGCTCCATCGCGGTACGCTCGCCGTCCACGGCGGTGTGCGCTCCTTTGCCTTCGAGCACGAAGCGCAGTGCGGACTGGCTGTGGCGATGCGCCGGCGCGACGTCGCCCGGCACCACCATCTGCACGCCGGCATAGAGCGACGTTGTGATCTTGGATTGCCCACGCAGGCCCGGGTTCTCCAGCACCAGCACGCGCCGCTCGGCCTCCTTGGCGGTGATGAGCTTGCCGGCTTCAATCATGTAGTCGCGGATGATTTCGAATTTCCACAGATGAGGCCGGCAGGCGCTCTTCGGCTCCGGCGTGATCAGGTCGCTCATCACCGTCCATAGCGCGGTGAGGTTTTCGCCGTCGATCTTCCTGTAGAACGCCTCGCGTTCCGGCGTCTTGGTCACGGCTTCCATGGTTGCTGCTCCCGATCGTTTGTTGATTGACAGTATACTGACGATCTAGGTAGCGTCAACGTAGGGAACGACATACAAGGTCGTCGTCATTCCGGGCTCCCGCTTCGCGAGCCCCGGAATGGACGGAACAAGGGAGGTCTCGATGAAGCTGCACGGCTATTTCCGCTCCAGCGCCGCTTATCGCGTGCGGATAGCGCTGAATCTCAAAGGTCTCGGCGCCGAGCATCTGCCGCATCATCTTCGCAAGGGCGAGCAATGCGCGCCCGCCTATCTCGCCATCAACCCGCAAGGCCTGGTGCCAGCGTTGGAGAGCGATGCGGGGACAGTGCTGACCCAATCGGTGGCGATAATCGAATGGCTCGACGAGACGCACCCCAATCCGCCGCTGCTGCCGAAGGATCCGCTGCAGCGCGCCAAGGTGCGGGCGTTTGCGCTGGCGATCGCCTGCGACACCCATCCGGTGCAGAACCTGAAGGTGCTGGCGCGGCTGCGCGAACTCGGTTTGCCCGAGGAGAAGGTCCAGGACTGGGCGGCGTGGGTCAACCGCGAGGGGCTGTCGGCCTGCGAAACGTTGATCAAGGATGAGCCGGGACCGTTCTGCTTCGGCGCTGCGCCGACGCTGGCCGATCTCTGCCTGGTGCCGCAGCTCGCCAATGCGCGTCGCTTCGGTGTCGACGTCTCCGCATATCCGCGCCTGCTGAAGGCGGAAGCTGTCGCCAAGGCGCTGCCGGCCTTCATCGAAGCCGCACCGGAGAAGCAGCCCGATGCCGAGTAAGCCGTCCCCTCCGATCACGATCGACGCAGTCTATGCCGCGCCGGGCTATCTGTTCCGGCGCATGCAGCAGATCGCGGTCTCGATCTTCATGGAGGAGTGCAAGGCGTTCGACCTGACGCCGGTGCAATATGCGGCGCTGATCGCGATCCACACCCACCCCGGCATCGACGCGACGCGGCTGTCGGCGGTCATCGCCTTCGACCGCTCGACGCTCGGCAGCGTGATCGAGCGGCTACAAGCCAAGGATTTTGTCGAGCGCAGGCCTGCGCCCGAGGACAAGCGGATCAAGCTGCTCTACCTGACGAAGGCGGGCGCGGCGATCCTGCGCGAGATCATCCCCGCCGTCGAGCGCGCTCAGGCGCGCATGCTGGAGCCGCTGAAGCCGGCAGACCGCAAGACGCTGATGGGTCTGCTCGTGCAGCTCGTCGACCTCAACAACGAGGCCTCACGCGTGCCGTTGCGGGCGGAGGATGCGCTGGAGCATCTGGGCAAGGCGGGGTGAGGGGCGGCGCCACGACAACAGCGCAGAGCTCAACTGTCGTCCCGGACAAGCGAAGCGCAGATCCGGACCCATACGCCGCAGCAATAGTTGGCGAAGAAAGGCAATGATCATCTCGCGCGACAACCACCGCTGCGGCGTATGGGTCCCCGCGTTCGCGGGGACGACACCGAGACTGTGGTGGCGCCGTCCCCTCACATCCTCAACAACGCCTGCCGATCAATCTTCCCCGTGCCGGTTTTCGGCAGCTCGTCGGTGAAGATCACCTCGCGCGGATATTTGTAGGGCAGCAGCTTGCCCTTCACATAGTCCTGCAGCCGCCGCGTCGCGTCACCAGGGTTAACGGTGCGGTTGTTCATCACCACGACCGCCTTCAGCGTCATCCGGCGGTCCGGCAGCTCGGCGGCGAACACCGCGCATTCGCGGACCTCGGGGTGGTCGGCGAGGCAGAGCTCGACCTCGAGAGGATAGACCCACTGGCCCGAGATTTTGATGAGATCATCGGCGCGGCCGCGGAAGAAGTGGAAGCCATCGGCATCCCTCACAAAACGGTCGCCGGTGTAGATCCACCCTCCCTCGCGGATGGTCTCTGCGGATTTGTCCGGCCGGTTCCAGTACAGCGGCGTGTTGGAATCGCCGCGCACCCACAAGATGCCTTCCTCGTTGTCGGCGACGTCGCGGCCGTCCTTGTCGCGGAGCGCGACCTCGTAGCCGGGGACGCGCAGGCCCGCCGCGCCAAGCTTCTTCTGCTCGGGCCGGTTCGAGAGATAGATGTGCAGCACCTCGGTCGAGCCGAGGCCTTCGACGATTTCGAGGCCGGTGAGCGTCTTCCAGCCGTTGAACACCTCGGCTGATAGCACCTCGGCCGCGGAGAGCGCCATGCGCAATGACGAGAAGTCGGTCTTGTCTGCGCCGTCAGCCTTGGTCAGCGACGTATAGAGCGTCGGCAGGCCGAAGAAGACCGTCGGCCTGTACTGCGCGATCGCGGCAAAGATCGAGGCGGGCTTCGGCTGGCCCGGAAGCAGCAGTGTCGCCGCGCCCGCAGAGAACGGGAAAGTAACGGAATTGCCGAAGCCGTAGGCGAAGAAGATTTTCGGCACGGAAAAGCAGATGTCGTCAGGCGTCAGCTTCAGCACGCTCTGCGCAAAGGCGGCTTCGCTATAGGCCATGTCGTGCTGGAGATGCACGATGCCCTTGGGCCGTCCGGTCGACCCCGAGGAATACATCCAGAACGCCATCTCGTCGCGGTGCGTGGGCGCTTCGGCCAACTCGGCCGGGAACTGTGCGAGCCAGTTTGCCGCCGCAACCGCTTTCGGTGCCGCATGATCACGCACCTCGCCATTGACGACGATCAGCGTGCGCAGGCCTGTCTCCTTGCACGCCTCGGCATTGAAGCGCGCCGCGAACTCGGCATCCGCCACGGCAACGCTCGCGCCGGAATCGGCGAGATAGAATTGCAGCAGATCCGGCGGCGTCAGCGTGTTGATCAGGAGCGGCACGAAGCCGGCGCGCACCGCACCGAAGAAGGCGGCCGGATAGGCCGGGGTGTCGTCCAGGAACAGGAGCACGCGGTCGCCGCGCGTGAGGCCGAGTGATGCAAAGCCGTTGCCCCAGCGGCAAGCCTCCGCGCAGAGCTGCGCATAGGTCCGCGTGCCCGCGGGACCCAACAGCGCGATCTTGTCGCCGCGGCCCTTGGCGAGATTGTCGAACAGCACGCGGCTGGCGTTGTAGGTTTGCGGAACGGCAAAGCCGATCTCGCGAGCCCCCTCGCTGTCGGCGGGCACCTGGTCGCGAATCTCGTTGCTCATGCCTCGTCTCCGCCGTTCCTGGCCGCCTCGTAGCGGGCCATGAAGCCCGGCGACATCGCGCGCAGCCGGGAATCGTCGATCCGGCCGGAGCGGGTAATGTAGCTGTAGGCGAAGTCCATCAAGTCGAGCTGCATGTGCTGGGCGAAATGCTCGTACCAGAACGCGCTGGTGCGCGCGGCATTGACGAGCTTCTGCACAATCGGTTTTCGCGCGGCCTGGTAGCGATGCAGGGCCGTGGCAAGATGCGCATCCGATTCCAGCGCCTTGACCAACGCAATGGCGTCCTCGATCGCAAGCCGCGTGCCCGAACCGATCGAGAAATGCGCGGAATGCAGGGCGTCGCCGAGCAGCACCATGTTCTTGAACGACCAGTGCTCGTTCCAGACCCAGGGAAAGTTACGCCAGACCGATTTGTTGGAGACGAGGCAATGGCCGCCGAGCGTATCGGCGAATACCTCCTCGCAGACGCCCTTGGACTGCTCGACGTCCTTGTAGGCGAAGCCGTAGGCCTGCCAGGTTGCATGGTCGCATTCGACCAGAAAGGTGCTCATGGCCGGCGAGTAACGGTAATGATGGGCGTTGAAGGCGCCGCGGTCGGTCTTCACGAAGGTCTGCGACAGCGTGTCGAACCGCTTCGAGGTGCCGTACCAGACGAACTTGTTGGAGGAGTAGGACAGCGAGGTGCCGAAATCGCCCTCATAGGCGCGGCGCACCAGCGAGTTCAGCCCGTCCGCGGCGACGATCAGATCGTGCCCGTTGAGCTGGTCGATGGCGTGGACCGGCGTATCGAAGCGCGGCGTGACGCCGACGTCGAGCGCGCGCTGCTGCAGGAATCTCAGGAGCTCGAGCCGCCCGATCGAGGAGAAGCCGACCCCGTCGATGGCGACGCTGTCGCCGCCGAGGTTCAGCGTGATGTTCTCCCAGCTCTCCATATGCGGCGCGATCGCATCGACGGTTTCGGGGTCGTCGGCGCGCAGGAATTCAAGGGCCTGGTCGGAGAACACGACGCCAAAGCCCCAGGTCGCGTCGGCCGGGTTCTGTTCGAACAGGTCGACCTGATCCTCAGGGTGACGCTTCTTCCAGAGATAGGCAAAGTAGAGCCCACCGGGCCCCCCGCCAATCACGGCGATCCGCAACGTCTGCCTCCCTAATTGACAGTATACTTACTATCTAGGGGTAGACTAATGTGCTCCGGCGTCCTGCGCCAGCGGAATTATCCGCCGGGCGCCGGTCCGCCGAAACTCATCATTCGGACACACGTTTTGCGCGCATCCGAACCGTCAGGCCGGAATCATAGCCAAACCGCGTCGGCTTGGCTATTCGCGCATCAGACGCAGCGCTTCACATAGACCCCGTTCACCAGCACCCTGGTGCAGCGGACCACCGGAACCGGCTTGCGAACCACGACGGCCGCGTTCGGCCCGGCGCAGCCGGCGCGAACGACGCCGCGGGCGCACACCACCGCGTTGGCATCGGCGGCCTCGAAGGTCATGGTGGCTGCGAAGGCGAGGAACGCAGAAGCAACGAGCAGCAATGAACGCATGTTGTTCTCCCTGGGCTTGTCGTGGTCGAAACTGCGCCTGAAGAAAATTATCCGTGTCAGTGTGCGAGCATCCGATCGCGCACGTCGCAATTCATCTCCGTGCTGCGGACGTCCATCATCCGCCTCGTCTTACCTCGCCGCGAACGGCGCGAGCACGTCCCTGCAGGCCGGCGAGAGCGATGTCGCCCGGTTGGAAATGCATTGGATGATCCGGCCGCCGCCGGGCGCCACGCCGGCGCAGAGGGTGCGGATGTCTGCGCCGCAAGCCGACCGCGCGATGAAGAGCTCTTCGCGCGGGAGCAATGGCCGCAGCACGATGGCGGCCGGTGCCGCGGCAGGCGCCGCCGCGGCGGCCGGTGCAGCACCCGAAGCGGGCGCCGTCGCTGCCGCTCCGCCACCGAAAGCCGCATCCACGGCCTTGGCGCAGCCGGCCGACACCTTCGCCTTGTTCTTCTCCAGGCATTCGATCGCGGGCGCGCCGCCGGGCGGCACGCTGGCGCAGACCTTCGGATAGTCCCCGCGGCAGGCGCTCTTGATCGCCGAAACCTGCGCGGGGCTCGGCTGCTTTGCTGCTGCTGCCTTGGGCGCGGCCGCTGCAGCCGGTTTGGCCGCCGGCTCGGCGGCGGGCGCCGCTTCCGTTTTGGCCGGCTCGGATTTGGCCGGCTCGGATTTGGCGGGCGCCGCTTCGGTCTTCGGCGCGGCAGCCGGCTCGACCGCGCGAACCGCAGCCTGGCACCCCGACGACAGGCTCGACATGTTCTTGGCGAGGCATTGAACCGCCTCCACGCCGCCGGGCGTCACGCTCGAGCAATGCGCCATGAAGTCCGAGCGGCATGAGGACCGGATGGCGCTCTTCTGCGCCTCGGTCTGCGCGAGCGCTCCTGTTGCAGTTGCGAAAAGCGCCGTCGCCAGCAACGCCGTGCGCGCCGATGCATGCTTCAACGTGTTGAACATCTGATGATTTCCCGCCCCATCGGTAGCGCCGATGATTCTCTAAAATGCAGTGCAATCGCAATTGTCGCGAGTGGCGCCTCGCATGCGGCATCATTCGCCGCTTTGGCGCCACCCGCAAGTCAATTATGCCGGTGCAATTGCGCCGTCAGAGCTTGACCATGCGCTTGCCGCGGTTCTCGCCAGCAAGCAATCCGATCAGTGCTTTCGGTGTGTTCTCGAGGCCGTCGAGAATGTCCTCCTGCACCTTGAGCTTGCCGGATTTCACCCAGGCCTGGAGATCGGCGAGTGCGCGCTCGCTGTCCTTCATGTAGTCCATCACGATGAAGCCCTGCATGACTAGCCGCTTCACCACGATCAGGCCGGGCACGCCGCGCGGGCCATGTGCGGCAGGCGCGCCGTCATATTGCGAGATCGCGCCGCAGCAGGCGATGCGGCCGTAATTGTTCATCTGTGGCAGGCAGGCCTCCAGAATGTCGCCGCCGACATTGTCGAAATAAACGTCGATGCCTTTCGGCGCCGCTGCGCGCAACGCCTTGAACACCGCGCCGTCCTTGTAGTCGACGGCGGCATCGAAGCCGAGCGTGGAGGTCAGCCAGTTGCATTTGTCCGCGCCGCCGGCGATGCCGACCACGCGGCATCCCTTGATCTTGGCGATCTGTCCGACGATCGAGCCGACCGAGCCTGCGGCCGCGGAGACCACGACCGTCTCGCCCTCCCTGGGCTTGCCGATCTCCAGCAGGCCGAAATATGCGGTGAGGCCGGCGATGCCGAACACGCTGAGCAGGTGCGTCATTGGCTCGAGCTTCGGCATCTTGGTGAGATGCTTTGCAGCCACGGCGGCAAATTCCTGCCAGCCGGTGTCGCCGAACACGATGTCGCCGGCGGCCAGATCCGGCGCCTTCGAGCTGACGACCTCGGCAATGGCGCCACCGGCCATCACGCTGTTGGCCTCGACTGCGGAGCGGTAGGTCGCGCCATGCATCCAGGCGCGGTTGGCCGCGTCGAGCGAGATGTAGCGCACGCGCAGCAGGGCCTCACCGTCTTTCGGCTCCGGCATCGCGCCCTCGACCATCTTGAAATGTTCGGGACCGAGCTTGCCGCTGGGCTTTTCCACCAGCAGAATCTGGCGATTGATGTTGCCGCTCATGGCGTTTCCTTCTTCGATTATCTTGATTGTTGATGCCCGCCGCAGATTCACGTCGCAGGCCGCATTCGTTGTGCGCTGTCCGAAGGCTAGATCGCAGCGTTCCATTTCACAACGGGAACATCCTGCCAACGCGATCGCGCCGCCCGATCCGGCGATCGCCAGAGATCGCCGTCGAAGTCTGTGCCTCAGCTTGTCTGTCCAAACACCCGGTCCAGCGCCGCATCATATGTCGCTTGCACCAGCTCCGGATGCAGCCTGCCCAGCGCCTCCATCATCACGCCGGAATTGACTTCCAGCACGCGCCACTCGCCATCGACACGGACAAGGTCGATTGAGGCGAAGACAATGCCGATAGCGCGCGCAGCATCGATAGCGAGCTTCACGCAAGCCGCGCGATCCTTGCCGTCCTCCAGCAAGTCCGGCTTTGCGCCGGCATCGAGATTGTGTCGCCAGTCGATGCCACGCTGCTTGCTGTAGACGACGAGGGGCACATCCTCGAGCAGCACGACACGGACCTCGTCCTCGATCGGCAGATAGGGCGAGATCACGAGCCCGGCGCTCATCGAGAAAACTTCGGCAACGGCGTGGTCGAGCTCCGCCTCCGTCGTCACCCTGAACACCGAGCGTCCTGATGTCCCCTCGTTCGGCTTCACCACCACGCCTTGCGGATGGTCGTGGAGCCATTGGTGCATTGCATCGCGCCAGCCGGCGTCAACGACATTCCTGCCGAGCTTCGGATTGAGAAAGAGCCGATGGGGAATGCAGGGCACGTCCGCCAGCGCCAATGCCTCTGATGTCGCGGACTTGTCGCTGGCGAGGCGGTGCGCGATGGCGCTGTTGAGGCCGATGTCGTAGCCGAAGGCGAAATGGCGCGTTCGGCCGCGGCGCATTGCGATCAGCCAGCCGTCGGCGCGAACATCGACGGCGATGCCGTGGTCCGCACAATAGCGCCTGATCGCCTGAACGAAGATTCGCTCGCCGCTTGCCATCTCTGTTGTTCCTGTCGCCGAAAGCCGCAAAAATGCGGGCAATGGCGCCGAACGCGGGGAAAAATCAGAGCTATTCTTAATGAAATTCTCGCGAGCGCGACGGAAATTAAGTGCTGCAATCGCGCCCCGGAGGGAAAAGAAATTGCCCTCCGGGCGTGGGAGGCAGCAGATTCATTAATGACGCGGCCAATTCCATCGCAAATGCCGGTTTGATCGGCATCAATTACATCCGAAACGAGGTTGATTATTGGTCTCAATGGCGTAGATCACACACGCGAAATCCTCCGCCATGGCAATGGTGTCCGCCCCCGTTTTCAGGGCCGGGCAACGCTGTTGCCCGAAAAACCGCAATTATTCGGAATATCGAAAATCATGAGCGCGTTTTACCGAGAGAAGGTTCTGTCCGTCCAGCACTGGACCGACACGCTGTTCAGCTTCCGCGCCACGCGCGATACCGGCTTCCGCTTCCAGAACGGCCAGTTCGCGATGATCGGCCTCGAAGTCGACGGCCGTCCGCTGCTGCGCGCCTACAGCATGGCGAGCGCCAACCACGAGGAAGAGCTCGAGTTCTTCTCGATCAAGGTGCAGGACGGCCCGCTGACCTCGCGCCTGCAGAAGATCAAGGAAGGCGACACCATTCTCGTCGGCCGCAAGGCGACCGGCACGCTGATCACCGACAATCTCATCCCCGGCAAGCGGCTGATGCTGCTCTCGACCGGGACGGGGCTTGCGCCCTTCGCGAGCCTGATCAAGGACCCCGAGGTCTATGACCAGTTCGAATCCATCGTGCTGGTCCACGGCTGCCGCCAGGTCTCGGAGCTCGCCTATGGCGAGAAGCTGGTCGCGTCCTTGCGCGAAGACGAGCTGTTCGGCGAGCTGCTCGCGGACAAGCTCATCTACTATCCGACCGTGACCCGCGAGCCGTTCAGGAATCGCGGCCGCATCACCGACCTCATCAGCTCCGAGCAGATCTTCAACGACATCGGCCAGGACCCGCTCGACATCGCCACCGACCGCGTCATGATGTGCGGCAGCCCGGCGATGCTGGAAGAGCTGAAGCTGATGTTCGAAGGCCGCGACTTCGTCGAGGGCAGTGGCAACAAGCCCGGCCACTTCGTGATCGAGAAGGCCTTCGTCGAGCGGTAAGCCCGGTTCGCGAAGCTCTCCGTCGTACTGGACTGCTAGCCCTTCGCCTCAGTCGTCGTCCCGGACAAGCGCGCCACACGCGCGCGCCGATCCGGGACCCATAGCCACAGGCCGTGGTTAGGCGAAGACTCGGAGTGACAGCTTTCTCTCATCACAAAATCCTGTAGTTGGGTCCCGGGTCTGCGCTGACGCTTGCCCGGGACGACAGCTGAGCCCTTGGGGAATGCAGTGTGGCCCTCGCGCAGCCCATTAAGGCGCCCGTGGCCCGGCCGTCCCCGCCTCCCCCCCTTTGTTGCACCGCACCCGTCTCTCGGCCGATTGATTTGTCTCGGCCGAATTCGCTAGCCTGAAACAAGGGCCGCGTCATATCCGTATGACGGGCGCGGGCGTATCGTGCCGCCTCATGCTGGCGAGAGGATCGGAATCGTGGCCGACGACGACAAGACGCAGGTATCCTCCCAACACTCATCCCCCAAACGCCTGCCGCTGGCGGAAGAGGGGATCATGGAAATCCTGCTGCTGCCATTCTCGCCGCGCTTCATCGTGCTGACGATCTGCGCGGTCGTCACCGCGCTGTTGATCGGCATCGGCATCGCCGACCGCAAGATCTTCGACATCCTGCTGATCCCGATCCTGATCTTCGGCGCGCTGACGCTGCTCGGCGTTCGCGATCTCCTGCAGAAGAGCCACGCGGTGCTGCGCAACTATCCGATTTCGGCGCATATCCGCTTCCTGCTCGAAGAGATCCGCCCCGAGATGCGGCAATACTTCTTCGAGAGCGAGAAGGACGGCATGCCGTTCTCGCGCGACACCCGCGCGGTAGTCTATCAGCGCGCCAAGATGGAGCTCGACAAGCGTCCATTCGGCACCCAGGAGGACGTCTACCGCCAGGGCTACGAGTGGATGCATCACTCGGCCTCGCCGAAGACGCATGCACAGGAGAAGTTCCGCATCGGCATCGGCGGCCCCGACTGCAAGAAGCCCTATTCGGCATCGGTGTTCAACATCTCCGCGATGAGCTTTGGCGCGCTCAGCGCCAACGCCGTGCGTGCTCTCAATGCCGGCGCAAAGAAGGGCGGCTTCGCGCACGACACCGGCGAGGGCGGCGTCAGCCCCTATCATCGCGAGATGGGCGGCGACATCATCTGGGAGATCGGCTCCGGCTATTTCGGCTGCCGCCATCTCGACGGCACCTTCGATCCGGAAGCGTTCGCGCGCGTGGCCGGCGACGACCAGATCAAGATGGTCGAGCTGAAGGTCAGCCAGGGTGCCAAGCCCGGCCATGGCGGCGTGCTGCCGGCCGCGAAAGTCTCGGAGGAAATCTCCAAGATCCGCGGCGTCGCGATGGGTGAGGACTGCATCTCGCCCGCCTCGCACCGCGCCTTCTCCACGCCGGTTGGCATGATGCAGTTCATCGCCGAGATGCGCCGCCTTTCCGGCGGCAAGCCGGCCGGCTTCAAGCTGTGCATCGGCCATACCTGGGAATTCCTGGCGATCTGCAAGGCGATGCTTCAGACCGGCATCTATCCCGATTTCATCGTCGTCGACGGCAATGAGGGCGGCACCGGCGCCGCGCCGCTGGAGTTCATGGACCATCTCGGCATGCCGATGCGCGAGGGCGTCAATTTCGTCCACAACGCGCTGATCGGCATCAATGCGCGCGACCGCATCAAGGTCGGCGCCTCCGGCAAGATCGCGACCGCCTTCGACATGGCGCGGGCGATGGCGATCGGCGCCGACTATTGCAACTCGGCGCGCGGCTTCATGTTCTCGCTCGGCTGCATCCAGTCGCTGAGCTGCCACACCGACCGCTGTCCGACCGGGGTCGCGACCCAGGACCCGTCGCGCGCGCGCGCGCTCTACGTGCCGCTCAAGATCGACCGCGTGCACAATTATCACCACGCGACGCTGCATTCGCTCACCGAGCTGATTGCCGCCGCCGGCCTCGAACATCCGCAGCAACTGCGCCCGATCCATTTCAGCCAACGGACGTCGACCACCCACGTGCAGTCCTTCGCGCAGCTCTATCCGGCGCTGCGCCCGGGCGAGCTGCTCGAAGGCACGGAAGATCCGCGCTTCCGCGACGCCTGGCGGATGGCACAGGCAGACACGTTCCAGCCGGCGCTGTGACCGTCGCCCCGGCCGGCGGGGAAATTCTCCGCAAGCGGGGCTGTGTTTAACGTTTGCTTCAACTTTGGGTGTAGGCTGTGCCCATGGACGAACGGCGCGACAAGGCGAGGCATCGCGTGCTGAAGGCCGGAACGATCGAGTTCGGCGGCGGCGCGATCGACTGTACCGTCCGCAACCTGTCCGACACCGGTGCCGCGCTCGACGTCACCAGCCCGGTCGGCATCCCCGATCATTTCACCCTGTTTCTCCAGGCCGACGGAACGCATCGGTCCTGCACCGTGGCCTGGCGCAAGGAGAAGCGGATCGGGGTGAGGTTCGGGTGAGGGTTGTTCGGCGCGAGCGCGTGCTGCAAGCACCAACTGTCGTCCCGGACAAGCGAAGCGGAGCGGACGCGGCAACATCCGCCACACCTGCGTACGCATTCGCGCTATCGCTCACTCACCCCGTCTCGACCTCGCTCAACCGGCTCGCCAGGATCTTGTCGATGCGCCGTCCATCGAGATCGATCACCTCGATATGCCAGCCGCCGAAGTCGAAGGCATCGCCGGCGTCGGGCAGCGCGCTGAACTGCTGCAGCACCAGGCCCGCCACCGTGTTGTACCGGTGTGGCGGCAATTCGATGCCGAGCAGCTCGCCGAATTCATCGACCGGCATCCAGCCGGAGATCAGGAACGAGTCGTCTGCGCGCCTGACATAGGCCGGCTCCGGCGGTCCCGCTTCCGAATGGAAGGCGCCGACGATCGACTCGAGGATGTCGGCGGCCGTCACCATGCCTTCGAAGCCACCGTATTCGTCGTAGACGAAGCCGATGTGAACCGGAGCAGTCTTCAGGATGGTCAGCACGTCGCGCGCGTCGGCCGAGGCCGGGATGCCGGGCGCCTCGCGCACGAGCGCGCGCAGGTCCGGGTTACGTTCGTTCATATAAGCGACCAGCAGGTCCTTGGCCTGGAGCACGCCGATCGGCTTGTCGCGGTCGCCATCGGAGACGGGAAAGCGCGAGTGCGGGCTCTTGGCGATGATCGCCTGGATGGCGGCCAAATCGTCGTTCAGGTCGATCTCGTCGACCTCCGTGCGCGGCGTCATGACCGCGCCGACCGGCCGGTCGCCGAGCCGCATCACGCCGGCGATCATCTCCTTTTCACCGGGCTCGAGCACGCCTGCGCTCTCGGCCTCGCGGACGAGGTGATGGATCTCGTCCTCCGAGACCTTCTCTTCCGACTTGCCGCCCCGGCCGAGCAAAGTGAGGATCAGCCTGCCGGAGACGTCGAGCAGGAACACCAGTGGCAGCGAGACCTTCGCAAGCACGTGCATGGCCGGCGCAACCCTCACCGCGATGCTCTCGGGGTCGCGCAGCGCCACCTGTTTCGGCACCAGCTCGCCGACGATCAGGGTGGCGTAGGTGATGAGCGTGACGACCATGCCGACGCCGACGATGTCGGCAATGCCGGGGGACAAGCCAAGCTCGAGCAGCCACTGCGTCAGCCGTTGTCCGAGCGTCGCGCCCGAGAATGCGCCGGAGAGCACACCGACCAGCGTAATGCCGATCTGCACCGTCGAGAGGAATTTGCCGGGATCGGCCGCCAGAATCAGCGCCCGCTCCGCGCCGCGAATGCCCTTGGCGGCGAGCAGCGACAGCCGGGCCGGGCGGGACGAGACCACGGCCAACTCGGACATGGACAAGAGGCCATTGATGACGATCAGGACGACGACGATGGCGAGTTCGACCGATAGCATTGGCGTTCCGAGGTAAGGGAGTATGGCCAGATGGGTGGCACATGCCTCGATATAGGTATTAGGCGCGGAAATGCCGTCAGTTTCGTCGCATTGGAGCCCGCCGGAACCGCGTGGCGGAAGGGGTGATCCGACAAGCTCACGCGGGCGCCGTGGAACTACGGGACTCCGTGTTTAACGGGGTCTTAGCGGCCGGCGTCTAGGTTTTCGACATTGCAGAAAACGGACTCGGGGGACCTTATGCGGATTGGGAAGCTTTTTGCGCTGTCGATGCTGACGGTGACGGTTTTTGCGGTCATCCTCGGCGCCGAGGTGCTGATACCCCAGGCCCGCATCTTCACGAACCGCTCCGACGCGATCAAGACGGTCGATGCTTTCGGTGCGACGCTGATGGCCAGCCAGCACGCCGCCAGTCTTCGCGCTCCCTATATCGGCCCGATCTTCCAGGAAGCGGCTGCGACCCAGGCTCAGCTCGAGGCCGCCGCAAAGGCCGCGAAAGCCGCCGAAGGCGGCTTCGAGGCCGCAAAGCGCGCCATCATGGTGCTGGATGACGGCGCAGCAATCAGTGAAAATCTCGACCGCGCCGCGCGGCGGCTGAAGGAGATCACCGCGTCGGCAGATCGTGCAATGGGCCTTGCTCTGGCGGCACGCGACAGCGCCGCGATCAAGGGCTTCCTGCCCGGTGTTGCCGAGGTCCTCGCCAATATAGAACCCGTGATGAACCGGCTCGAAGCGAAGGTCATCAATGCGGATTCCTCGCTTGCGGCACTGTTGAGCCTGGCGCGGACCGCGCAGGATCTGCGGGTGTCCGCCGGCAGCCGTGCTGCCACGCTGTCCCCGGCGCTGTCCGCACGCCGCCCGCTCACGGCAGCCGAATTGTCGTTGATGGATCGCATGCAGGGTCGCGTGGAGGCCGACCGCGAGCGTATCGAGGCCGGCATCGACCAAATCGGAAATCCGGTCCGCATATCGGCCGCGATGAAGGCGGCAACGGAATCCTACTTTGGAAATGCCGCGATCGCCGTGGACAAGGAAATCCCCGCAGCGCGGAGTGACGGCAAGTATAGCTCCGACGCCGACAACCTCGCGAAGATCATCGTGCCCGCGATCCAGATGTTCTACGGCGTGCGCGATGCCGCGCTCGCGGAAGCGGCCGAGCGCGCCTCGGCTGCGCGCGACGGTGCGCTGGCGATGCTCGCGCTCGCCGGCGTCGCCGTGTTGGCGCTGCTCGGCACTCTCGCCGGCGTGACCATGATGCTGCGCAGCCGCGTGGTGACGCCGCTGGCGAAGCTCGCCGACGTGATCGGAACGCTCGCCGCCGGTCAGCACGAGGTCGAAATCCCCGCAACGGGCCGCAACGACGAGATCGGCCAGGTCACGGGCTCGCTTCGGCACTTCAAGGATTCACTGCTTGCCAAGAAGGAAGCCGACGAAGCTGCCGCCGTCGAGGCCGACGCGAAGCTCCGGCGCAGCCAGCGCATGGACCAGATTGCGCGCGAGTTCGAAGCCATGATCGGCGACGTGATCAACACGGTGTCGTCGGCGTCGTCCGAGCTGGAATCGTCCGCGGGAACGCTGACGAGCACGGCCGATCAATCGGAGAAAGTCACCGCCACCGTCGCGGCCGCATCCGAACAGGCTTCCACCAACGTGCAGACCGTCGCCGCGGCGGCCGAGGAGATGGCCTCGTCGGTCGACGAGATCAGCCGGCAGGTGCAGGACTCCGCGCGCATCGCCGGCGAAGCCGTGCAGCAGGCAGGGCGGACCAACGACCATGTCGGCGAGCTTGCCCGGGCCGCGGGCCGGATCAGCGACGTCGTCGAGCTGATCAGCCAGATCGCGGGCCAGACCAATCTTCTCGCCCTCAACGCCACCATCGAGGCGGCGCGCGCCGGCGAGGCCGGACGCGGCTTTGCGGTCGTCGCTTCCGAGGTCAAGGCGCTCGCCGAGCAGACCGCGAAGGCGACCGGCGAGATCAGCCAGCAGGTCTCGGGAATCCAGACCGCGACGGAAGAGTCCGTCGGCGCCATCAAGTCGATCGGCGACACCATCTCCCGCATGTCCGAGATCGCATCCGCAATCGCCGCGGCGGTCGAGGAGCAGGGCGCCGCGACGCGGGAGATTTCCCGCAACGTGCAGCAGGCGGCACGCGGCACCCAGCAGGTCTCCGCCAGCATCGTCGACGTGCAGCGCGGCGCAAGCCAGACCGGATCGGCCTCCTCCAACGTGCTCGCATCGGCGAGATCACTGTCCGGCGAGAGCAGCCGTCTCAAGGTCGAGGTCGGAAAATTCCTGGACGCGATCCGGGCGGCCTAATCGACAGACGCATGCGGCCCGTCCCTGGGGCTAGAACTCGGCGTGCAGGCGGCCCGAGAAGATCGAGACCGGCCCCCGGTCGGCGTTATAGGCCGGGTTCGTGATGAACTGGTAGTCGAACGTCATGGTCGTCCAGGTATTGAGCTTCCATGCATAGTAGGCTTCGAGGATGCGTTCCGGGCTGTAGTTGAGCCGCCCGTCGCCGATCAGCAGGCCGGTGCCGCCGGCAGCGAGAAAATCGCGATGCGCGTCGGAGAGACCGTTGACGGCCCCGCCGATGCCGATCGTATCGTCCGGCTGCCCCCAATGGCTCCCCTTGATCGACAGGCCGCCCGATACACTGCGGTCGATGTCGGTGAAGGACAGGATCTGGTTCTGGCCGTCGTTCCAGCTTGCGCGCGCGAACAGCCCGACGTCCTGGTAGATCTGCTGCTCGAGATTGACGTAGAAGCCGTATTTCGAACGGTCGCGCTGGTTGGCGATCGTGATGTCGTTGATGTCGAGCGCAGGATTGGCAGCCGCGATCGCAACCACCTGGCGGTAATTGGCGGTATTGCCGCTGTTGTAGAACGTACCGACGCGCAATTTGCCGGGCTGCTCGAAGATCGAATGGCGCTCCTCGAACTCGATGACGGCGCCGCCGGTCTTGTAAACCAGTGTATCGCTGTTGGGCGCATCGGGGACCTGGAACAGGCCGGCGCGCACTGCCCAATCCTTGCGATTGAGCTCGACCACCGCGCCGCGGGTGTAGCCGGGCAGATCGGCGGGGAAGTCGTAGGCGGCCGACGCCCACATCGCCCAGTTCATGAAGTCGGCGCGCGGATCCTTGGCGTAGGAGTTTCCGTCGAAGAAGTCGCCGACGGCGAATCGGCCGACGATCAAGGTGACGCGGTCGACGTCACGCTTGCCGGCGAGCTGGTTCGGAGCATCGGGCACTTCCTCCTGCTCGCCGCCGAGACCAAAGGTCTGCCTGAAATAGTAGCGCTGCGCACGGATTTTCGGGAAAGGCGCGCCGGCCTTCTGCGCCTCGCCGTTGGAGAAGCCGGCAAGGCCGAGCGTGCCGTTGATGCCAAAACCCTGCGCCAATTCGGGATTGAAGTAGAACTCGCCGCCGTCCCACAGCCGTGCGCCCAGGAAGGCCGTTGTCGTCCATGTCGCCTGAAACTGGCCGCCGCCGGGGAGGCTCTGCGGGCTTGCATAGGGCGAGCGGATCGGCCCGTAGCCTTGCGGCAGCACGGTCGTCTGGGCATGGACGTTCCAGTCGCCGGACTCCGGCAGTTTCGTCCTGCCGTTGACCGGCGCCATCCAGGGCGTGTCGCCGAACTGGTAGTTGAGGCCGAGCTTGAAGAGGTGAACGCGCGGCTCGACATTGACGTTGGCGAGACCGAATTCGCCGAGATCGTAGGTTCGCCGGGACAGCGCGACGTAGTCGTACTCGGCCTTGGCGGTCCAGTTGCCGCTGACGGCGAATTCCAGGCCGAGTCCCGCTGTCCAGCCGGTCTGATACTTTCCAACCGGAAACAGCTCGGAGACGCCGTCGGCGTCGTTGACGTTGATATGGGTATGGCCCCAGGCGAAGCCGCCGGTGACGAAAGGCATGAAGCGGTCGAACGCATAGCCGATGCGGCCGCGTACGGTGCCGACATAGTCGAGCGTGGTGCTGAACGGAGCCGGCGAGCGCTCGTGCGCGACGACATCGCGCGCGCCGGTGAACGTGGAGTCCGCCTCGATGCCGAGCACGACACGGTTCGCGAGCTGGCGATTGTAGCCGAGTTGATAGCCGCCGCTGAACCCGGTGGCACTGGGCGGCAGGACCACGCCTTGCAGCGGCAGTGAATGGGTGCCGGGTCCGAAGCTTGCGTCGCCATAGCCGAAATGACCGCCGACGTAGAACCCGGTCCAGTCGTAGACCGCTCTCAGCGCCGGGGCTTTCAACGGTAGATCGGCCGCGGTGCCTGTGGCGGGCAAAGCCAGTACGCCAGTGGCAATCGCCGCGACGGTCAGCAAGCACCGCTGTCTGTGACCTCTCAACGTCAAAACGCACGCCCCCAAAACACCAATATGTCCACCCGCAGCAACCGGCATCACTGCCGATTCGCGACGACCCTGTCATCAGGTTCCGGTTGCTCACGCGGCCAGACGAGATCTCTCGGTCCGGCGCGACATCTTCCAAGTCCTGTGCCTGCTGCGAAGCTTATTGCGACTAAGTCGCAATTGCAATTGGCGCGAGTTGCCGTGGAAGATGGTTGGCACCGCTGTGTGACACGGCTGCAACAAATGCGCAGGGGGCTAAAATGGATGACCCCGCCCGGGGGGGACAGCCGGGCGGGGTCGGGGGCACGACACGGGGTGGATGAGGCGCCCGTGTCGGACGCAGGATCCACGTAAGATCGGCCTCAGCTACCCAAATCAGTAGCAGGTACGAACGCGGCCGACGTACTGGCCGAAGGCGTTGTACTGGGCGACCCAGCCGCAGCGGTGATAACCGTGATAATAGGGGTCGTTCGTGGCGGCGATCGCGGAGCCGACGACGGCGGCGGTGGCGATGCCGGCACCGACACCAAAGACCCAACCGGGCTGCTTGGCTTCGGCCGAGGACGTGGTGGACGCGATGCTGCCGGTCACGGCGAGGGCAGCGAGAGCGATAGCGGCAATCTTGGTCTTGATCGACATGTGAAACTCCATCCGGGGTTGAGGCGGTCCGTTGTGGCCCGCGTGACCAGTTTGACGGAGGCTGCTCGCGTCCGGTTCGAACGCGGCAAATCCGCTCCCGGAAAGAAGAACTTTCCCGAGCAATTCCAGGCGGATATGAGTTAGCCGAGCGGGCCCTTGACGAGCCTGTTCACGTCGAAGTTATCGACTTCGGTGAGGAGCTCGCAGAAGGCGCTCGCACCCTGATCGATCAACCGCTCGCCCTTTTCCGCGACGGCAAGCGTCGCGTTGCCGATCGCGCCGCTGGCGTTCAGATCCTGCGCCTGCCAGGCGAACGGTGCAGGCCGCTGCGTCGACAGCCAGCGATACTGCCTTTCCATCGCGATGCTGCTCGCGGGAAAATCCGCGATGGCATCTTTGCGCACCTGATCGGGATAGCGCGCCAGCATGATCGAGGTCTCGATGGCGCCGCCATGAATGCCGTGCCGCACTTCGTCGGCCGGGAACAATTTGTCGGCGCCCGACAGCCGCGACCAGGACGTCGTCACGACGAACAGTTTTTGATGCGCGCGCAAATCCTGCGCGATCAACATCATTGCCGCGCTGTTGCCGCCATGGCTGGTGATGATGACGAGCTTCTTCACGCCGCGTCGCGCGACATCCTCGCCGATATCAGTCCATCGCTTCAGCGCGACGTCGGTCGGCAACGTCTGCGTGCCGGGATAATCGATATGCTCGGTGGAAATCCCGACCGGCTCAACGGGAAGGAACGTCGCTGGAATGCTCTCGGGCAACAGCTCACGCACCCGCGCCAGATACGCATCCGCGATCAGCACGTCGGTTGTGACAGGCAGATGCGGGCCGTGCTGCTCGGTCGCCGCCAGCGGCAGCACCGCGATCCAGCGGGACATCTCCGCAGGGGGCGCATCGGCCCAGCGAATGTCGGTCCAGTCGCGGGATGGCGTCATCAAGGTTTCTTTGCCCGAATTTGTCACGTAATTTGGGTTATGAGGGGATGCGGACCCGCTGGGTTCGCGTCCCCGTGAATGTCATGCGGTTTTATCGCGTTGTGTTCTCATGAGCCAGACGCGATTGGCCGGAAGCGGTCGACGGAGTGCCATTATGACCCCCTTTCATCTGCGGCGAGTGCTCACGGCGGGCCTGATGGCCGCTTTCGTCTGCGGCGTCCCGGCGCGTGCCGAGACGCTGGACAAGGTCACCTTCGGCACCAACTGGGTCGCCGAGGCCGAGCATGGCGGCTTCTTCCAGGCGGTCGCTGACGGCACCTACAAGAAATACGGGCTCGACGTCACCATCATCCCGGGCGGTCCCAACGAGAACAACCGGATGCTCCTGATCGCCGGCAAGATCGATTTCTTCATGGCCGCGAACACGCTGATGTCGTTCGACGCGGTCGCCAACAACGTCCCCGTCATCACCATCGCCGCGATCTTCCAGAAGGACCCGCAGGTGATGCTGACGCAGCCCGACGTCAAGGTCGGCAAGATCGAGGACCTCAAGCCGCTGACGCTGTTCGTCTCCAAGGAAGGCATGACCAGCTACTTCCAATGGCTGAAATCCGAATATGGCTTCAGCGAGAAGAACGTCCGTCCCTATAATTTCAATCCGCAGCCCTTCATCGCCAATCCCAAGAGCGCGATGCAGGGCTACGTCACCTCCGAGCCCTTCGCGGTGGAGAAGGCCGCCGGCTTCAAGCCGAACGTGCTGCTGCTCGCCGATTACGGTTTCAACACCTATTCGACCCTGGTCGAGACCCGCCGCGACATCGTCGAGAAGAAGCCCGATCTGGTCCAGCGCTTCGTCGATGCCTCCATGATCGGCTGGTACAACTACATCTACCGCGACAATTCCGCCGGCAACGCCCTGATCAAGAAGCTCAATCCGGAGATGACCGACGATCTGCTCGCCTATTCCGTCACCAAGATGAAGGAACACGGCATCGTCGATTCCGGTGACAGCTTGAAGAACGGCATCGGCGCGATGAGCGACGAGCGCTACACATCCTTCTTCAACAAGATGGTCAAGGCCGGCGTCGTGAAGGCGGATCTCGACTTCCGCAAATCCTACACACTGCGCTTCGTCAACAAGGGCGTCGGCGTCGAGCTGCGCCCGAGCAAGCCGTAGCCGATGCTGAGACCGGACCAGGGTGGGGCGGCATCGCTCACCTCTCCCCATTGGGGCGAGGTGGTCGACCCGCGGCGCCGAACGGCAGCTTGCGATCAATGGTAGAGCGCTCGACGTCGTCCGCCGTCGAGGCCAGCCTGACGGCGCTCGCCGTCAGCCTGCGCGGCGTGACGAAGACCTATGACAATGGCGTCATGGCGCTCGGCCCGTTCGACCTCGCTGTGCGCAAGGGCGAGTTCATCTCGCTGCTGGGGCCGTCCGGTTGCGGCAAGTCGACGGTGCTCCGCATCGTCGCAGAGCTCAGTACGCCGTCTTCCGGAATCGTGCGGGTGGCGCGCCGCGAGGGCGTCCCGCAGCCGGGTCATGGCATCGGCTTCGTGTTTCAGGAGCCGACACTGATGCCCTGGACCAGCGTGCGCGAGAACGTGCGGCTGCCGTTGCGGCTTGGGCGCGTTCCAAAGGCGGAGGCGTGCGCGCGTGCCGACGCGGCGCTCGCCAGCGTCGGGCTCGCCGATTTCGCCGACGCGTTTCCGCGCGAGCTCTCCGGCGGCATGAAGATGCGGGTGTCGCTGGCGCGCGCACTCGTCACCGACCCTGATATCCTCCTGATGGACGAGCCGTTCGCCGCGCTCGACGAGATCACGCGCTTCCGTCTCAACAACGATCTGCTCGCGCTGTGGCGCCGCCTTGGCAAGACCGTCATCTTCGTCACCCATTCGGTGTTCGAATCCGTCTATCTGTCGCAGCGTGTGGTGGTGATGACGGCGCGGCCAGGCCGCATCCAGGCCGATATCCGCATTGAAACGGTCGAGCCGCGCGGCGAGGCGTTTCGCACCTCAGCCGCCTATTCCGATTATTGCCGGAAAGTATCGGCCGCGCTTGCGCCGTCCTATGCGGAGCAGTCGACGCTATGAACGCGCAAGCGACCGTCACCGCGAAACCGCGAGCTGCGCGACGCGCGCTGCGCTTCGTGCTTCCCGTCATCGTGTTCGCCGTCGGCCTCCTCGCCTGGGAACTGCTGGTCCGCATCAGAGAGATCCCGCCCTACGTGCTGCCGGCGCCCTCAATCATCATCCTGACGCTGATCAAGGACTGGGCGGTGCTGTCACAATCGCTCGCGACCACGCTTTTGACCACGCTCGAAGGCTTTGCGGCCGCCAGCATCGGAGGCATCGCGCTGGCGCTGCTGTTCAACCAGTCGAAATGGGTCGAGTATTCGCTATTTCCCTATGCAGTCGTCCTGCAGGTGACGCCGGTGATCGCGATCGCGCCGCTGCTCCTGATCTACCTGGAACAGCAGACCGCGGTCGTGGTCTGTGCCTTCATCGTCGCCTTCTTCCCGGTGCTGTCCAACACCACGCTCGGGCTCAATTCGGTCGATCGCAACCTCGCCGGCCTGTTCCAGCTCTATGGCGCCTCGCCACGGCAAACGCTGCGTTTCCTCAAGCTCCCCGCGGCACTGCCCCACATTCTCGGCGGCTTGCGCATTGCCGGCGGCTTGTCGCTGATCGGTGCGGTCGTGGCGGAGATCGCGGCGGGAACAGCCGGTGCCGGCTCCGGGCTCGCCTACCGGATCGCTGAATCGGGCTATCGATTGAACATACCCCGCATGTTCGCAGCGCTGCTGCTGTTGTCGCTGGCCGGGATTGTCATCTATGGGGTGCTGGCGCTAGTTTCGCACCTCGTTTTACGGCGCTGGCATGAGAGCGCGCTTGGAAAGGAAAACTGATGGCTGCCGGTTCGATTTCGTCCGAAAAGATCGACCTCCTGATCTATGGGCCGGTGCGGCCGATCCTCGAGAACGGGTTTTCCGACCATTTCGTCGTGCACAAGGCCGAGACGCGCGGTGACCTCGAGCGGCTGACGCCGGCGATCCGCGAAAGAATCCGCGGCGTCGCAGTGACCTATCACACCGTGCGCGCCGACAAGGAGTCGCTGTCGCAGCTGCCCAAGATCGAGATGGTGGCGAGCTTCGGCGTCGGCTACGACCACGTCGACGCCAGATATGCGGCCGAGCACAACATCATCGTCACCAACACGCCCGACGTGCTGACCGAGGAGGTCGCCGACGTCGCGATGGGCCTTCTGATCTCCACGTTGCGCGAGTTCATCAAGGCCGACCGCTACGTCCGCTCCGGGCTGTGGCAGACGCAGAACTATCCGCTCAGCGTCGGTTCGCTGCGCGATCGCAAGGTCGGCATCGTCGGCATGGGCCGCATCGGCCAGGCCATCGCGCGCCGGTTAGATGCCTCGCTGGTGCCGGTGGTCTATCACTCGCGCAACCCATCCAAGGACGTCTCCTACAAGCACTATCCTGATCTGATCGAGATGGCGAAGGCGGTGGATACGCTGATGGTGATCGTGCCCGGCGGCGCGGCTACCAACAAGATGATCAACGCCGAGGTGCTGAAGGCGCTCGGCCCGCGCGGCGTGCTGATCAACGTCGCGCGCGGTTCGGTGGTCGACGAGCCGGCGCTGGTCCAGGCGCTGAAATCGGGCACCATCCTGGCCGCCGGCCTCGACGTGTTCGCGGCCGAGCCGAACGTGCCGGACGAGCTCAAGACCATGCAGAACGTCGTGCTGCTGCCGCATATCGGCTCGGCCTCGGTGGTGACGCGCAACGCCATGGACCAGCTCGTGGTCGACAACCTCAAGTCATGGTTCTCAGGCAAGGCGCCGTTGACGCCGGTTGCCGAAACGCCATTCAAGGGGCGCTGATGACAGCTCTTCGGGTCGTTGCATTCGCCGTCGCGGCCTGCTTGGCCGCGATCGGCCATGTGCATGCGCAGGATGCGGCGGCCCTGAAGAAATCGATGCCCGGGCAATGGGAGCTCTCGACCACCGAGCGCAGCAAGACCTGCGTCGTCACCCTCAAGGGCGATGCCGCGGGGCAGGGCTTCAAGCTGGAGCTCGAGCCGGCCTGCAAGACCGCGCTGCCCTTCACCAAGGACATCGCCTCCTGGAACGTCAGGGGGCTCGACATCGTCCGCTTGCAGGACGCCACCGGTGAGGCCGTGATCGACTTCACCGAGGTCGAGGCCGGCATCTTCGAAGGCTTGCGCCAGGGCGAGGGCGTTTACATCCTGCAAGACCTCGCCGCCGCGCGTGCCATGGCCAAGTCGATGGACCAGATGATCGGTGATTGGTCGATGGTGCGGGGCAACGGCCAGCCACTGTGCGGGCTGACGCTGACCAACACCGAGGCGGGGCCGGACAATTTCCAGGTCTTCCTCAAGCCGAGATGCGACGCGGCCATCGCGCAGTTCAATCCGACGCAATGGCGGCTCGAGCGCGGCCAGATCATCCTGATGTCGAAATCGGGCGACGCCTGGCAGTTCGAGGCCGACGACAATGCGCAGTGGCGGCGCGTCCCCGACACCGCCGATTCCCTGATCTTGCTGCGGCAATAGGCGGTCCAGCATTCCGCGCCGCCGCATGATGCTACGCGAAACGGAACCCGCAGCCCGGGCATCTCGTTGACGGAAGAGGTGGTTCCGTTGGGAGATCCGGCATGGCCAAGCGCATCCTCGCCATCGGCATCGAACCCGGCAATGCGGATTATTCCGCATTCCCGCAACTCACGCCCGAACATGTCCGCAGCTACATCGAGGCGCAGCTGTTGCGCTTGCGCGGCCTCGGTTTCGAGGTCACGAGCTGCCTGATCGATCTCGATGCGGCCGCCGAGGCCGCCGTGACGGCGGCGCTGCGCGATGAGCGATTCGACTGCATCGTGATCGGTGCGGGCCTGCGCGAGCCGAAGGAGCGATTGCTGCTGTTCGAGAAGGTGCTCAACCTCGTCCACCGCCTGGCACCCGAGGCCGCGATATGCTTCAACACCACGCCGGCCGACACCTCCGAGGCGGTGCTGCGCTGGGTCAAACCTTGAGCTGACGGCACTCGCTTGTCGCGACACTGCGCGTGCCAATTTGTCGACGCAATCAACCGTTGATGCGCCCGGCTTGTAGCCCCGCCGCCGAATTCGCCGATCGTCTCGAGTTCTGCCAGATTTGAACTTTTCTTACGCTCTGGTGACCAAGATACAATGGTCAGACCGGATCGGGCTGTTGATATGAGATTCGTCGCCCTTGCGTTCGCCTGCCTTCTCGCTTTCGCGATGCCCGCCAACGCGAACGACACCCGCACCTTCAATGCGATGGTGGCCTTGGCCAATCGCGGAGATGCCGAGGCGCAATATCATGTCGGCATGATGCACAATAACGGCATCGGCACGCAGCAGGACCGCAGCCAGGCCTTCGAATGGTTTCAGAAATCGGCCGCGGCCGACCACCCGCTCGGCGCCTACAAGCTCGGTTGCTACTATGACGGCCAGGGCGCGGGCGTCGTCGCAACCGACTCGGATCAAGCGCTGAAATACAAGCTCGTTTCCGCCAAGGCCGGCTATGCCCGGGCCCAGCACGATGTCGCGCTCATCTATGACCGACAAGGCAATTCGGAAGAAGCGCTGAAATGGTGGAAGATGGCTGGCGATCAGGGGCTTCCCGAAGCCCTCTTCAGCCTGGCCCGTGCCTATTCAGCGGGAAAGGGAACGCCGAGGGATCTGTCCCTGTCGTACGCCTATTTCAAGCTCTCGAAGGTGGCGCCGCCCAAGAACGTGAATGAGATGGCTTCCACGTTGGCCAAGCCGGAGCTTGAGAAGGCCGAGAAACTCGTTGCCGAATGGAAGCCGCAACCGACCGCCCTGACGCTCAAGGCATTCAGCGGATTCAGGGCCGCTGAAGAGCATTTGAAAGTCGCCAAGCAGGTGTTCTGATCTCATCTAGATCAACCGCAGCCCGCGCAGGCTGGCATGCCCGCCTTTGCCGACGATGATGTGATCATGCACTGCGATCCCCAGCGGCTTTGCAATGTCGATGATCGCTTTCGTCATCTGGATGTCGGCCTGCGACGGCGAGGGGTCGCCGCTTGGGTGATTGTGCACCAGGATCAGCGCGGTCGCGGATAATTCCAGCGCGCGCTTGATCACCTCGCGCGGATAGACCGGGGTGTGGTCGACCGTGCCGGTCTGCTGCACCTCGTCGGCAATGAGCTGGTTGCGCTTGTCGAGGAAGAGCAGGCGAAACTGCTCCTTGTCGGCGAACGCCATGCTGGTACGGCAATAGGCGATCACCTCGTTCCAGGACGACAGCGCGTTGCGGCTGTTGACCTCGCCCTTGGCAACGCGGTGCGCCGCGGCGGCAATCAGCTTGAGCTGGTTGATCGCGGACTCGCCGATGCCGTCGACCTCGCGCAAGCGCGCCACCGGCGCATGCACGGCCTCGGCGAAGGAGCCGAAGGTCTTGATCAGCAGCTTGGCGAGCGGCTTGGTGTCGCGCCGCGGCAGCGCCGGAAACAGCGCCATCTCCAGCAGCTCGTAGTCGCTCAGTGCATCCGCCCCCGCGGTGTAGAAGCGCTCGCGCAGCCGCTCGCGATGGCCGTGATAGTGCGGCGCGTCCTCAGTCTTGCTCTTATCGTGGTTGGTCTTGGCGGGCATCGGGAGCCAGCATTGCCGGGGACCGGCGCTTTTGCAACCGTCAATTGCGGCGGCAATCGGCTTCAGGCGAAGCCGATGTCCCTGAGAGACTCACCCGATCTGCTTCTCGCCGTGCCGCTCCGACAGCGTGAAGATCTCGACGCCCGTGGCCGTCACGCCGACCGAGTGCTCGAACTGCGCCGACAGCGAGCGGTCGCGGGTCACCGCGGTCCAGCCGTCGGAGAGGATCTTCACATGCGGCTTGCCGAGATTGATCATCGGCTCGATGGTGAAGAACATGCCGGGCTTGAGCTGCACGCCTTCGCCGGGCCGGCCGATATGGATGATGTTCGGCTCGTCGTGGAACATGCGGCCCAGACCATGGCCGCAGAAATCGCGCACCACGCTCATGCCCTGCGGCTCGACGAAGCTCTGGATGGCGTGACCGATATCGCCGGTGGTGGCGCCGGGCTTCACCGCGGCGATGCCGCGCATCATCGCTTCATAGGTCACCTCGATCAGCCGCTCCGCCTTGCGCGCGATCGGGCCGATCGCATACATCCGGCTGGAATCGCCGTACCAGCCGTCGACGATGAAGGTAACGTCGATGTTGACGATGTCGCCTTCCTTCAGCGGACGGTCGCCGGGCATGCCGTGGCAGACCACGTGGTTGAGCGAGGTGCAGGTCGAATAGCGGTAGCCGCGATACATCAGCGTCGCCGGATAGGCATTGTTGCTGAAGGCGAAGTCGCGGACGAACTGGTCGATGCGCTCGGTCGGCACGCCGGGCCCGACGATGTCGGTGAGCTCGTCCAGGCACTTGGCCACCAGCGCGCCCGCCTTGCGCATGCCGGCAAAGGCGCTCGGTCCATGCAGCTTGATCTGTCCGGTCTTGCGCAGGGAGGTATCGGTGGCTTCGACGTAGCTCATGCTTGTGCGGTCTTCCGGGGCTGTCCAGATATCGGCGGAAAGGCTTGATTTCAGGCCCCAATTTAATGATTGCGGGCCTTCATGCAAGCGAAGGCAGAGCGTTTTCGAGCGAAGTGGCCGCCGGTTCGCGTGAAGAAAACGAGAACCTTGCCGGCTCTTTGCACCCGAAAGCGGGCCTAATTCGGGACTTCTACGGTGCTTTCCACCGGCAGCGCGCCGCTGCGGATGCGGATTTCGCGGACGGGGTAGGGAACCCGGATGCCCTCGTGCTTGAAAGCGTCCCACAGCCCCAGCATCACGTCGCTCTTGACCTTGTCCATGCCGTCGGGATCGGCGATCCAGAAGGTCAGCGAGAATTTCATCCCGGCTTCCGCGAACTCGGTCAGGATGCAGGTCGGCGGCTTGCCCTTCTGCGCGCGCGGATGGGCGGCGGCGGTCTCCGCGGCGAGCGTGCAGACCAGACGGGGATCGGCGTCGTAATTGGTGCCGAAGGCGATCTTCACCAGCGTGTTCTTGTCGGTATAGGTCCAGTTGACGACCTTTTGCGTCACCAGATCCTCGTTCGGCACCAGGAACTCGCGGCCGTCTCCGGCGGCGACCGAAATATAACGCGTCTTCATCGCGCTGATGCGGCCGGTATTGTCGCCGATGGTGACGAGATCGCCGGGCTTCACCGACTTGTCGGCAAGCAGGATGATGCCCGAGATGAAGTTGGCCACGATCTTCTGCAGGCCGATACCGATGCCGACGCCGACCGCGCCGGAGAACACCGCGAGCGCAGAAAGATCGATGCCGACCGCGCCGAGCGCGATCACGATCGCGACCGCAAGCAGCCCAATGCGGATGATCTTGACCAGCAGCACCTGCACCGATGGCGTCAGATCGGTGGTCGCGTTGATCCGGCTCTCCGCGAAATTGCTCGCGATGTTGGTGGCCCAGAGCGCAATGAGGAGGAGCGCGCCGGCCTTGAGCGCCAGCAGCGGGGTCAGCCTGAGGCCGCCGAGCACGATCGCGTAGGAATCGAGCAGATCGACCGTCGTATCGAGCTGGCCGAGGATCGAGAGCGCTGCGAGAAACCACGCCGTGATCGACACCAGCTTGACGATGAAGGCATTGCGCAGCACCGAGGTCACGAGCCGGATCGCGAGCCAGGCCAGTCCGAGCTTGGCGGCGACCATCAGGAGATAGGAGCGGCTCGGCCAGGTCGCGTGGTACATCACCACGCGGGAGATGATCACGAGCAGGGTGAACACCGCCGTCGAGGCGCTGGAGACCATCACCCTGGCGAAGTGCCGGAGCGGCAGCGGCCAGCGCATCGCCAGCGAGGTCATGTCGATCCGGCTGCGGACGGCGGTCTCGGCGGCATAGGCGATGCCGGCCGCGGCCAGAATGAGGCCGAATTGCAGGTAGAACCAGGGCGAGGAGATTTCCGCCCCGACGCTGCGCGCGGTGGTCTGCACGAACTCCATGAAGTCCTTGAGGTCCATGTCCATCGGTCTCGTCGGCAAGCTGCGGAAGGAATTGATTCGAGGGAGGGCAGAATCCCACAAAGGGCGCGGCCGGGCCATCGATACACCGGCATGTGATGTACGTTAAGGCCGTAAAGTGCGGGCAGATTGCCGCGAGGAACGAAAATGGGTTGGCGCGCGAGTCCCCCGACGATAAGGATGCCATTCCAGCTGTTTTGACCCGGAAGGTGGATGGCCTCTCTCGACTCCGTCAGCCTCGCCATATTGCTCGGTGCCGTGCTCGTCATGGCCGGCATCCTGTCGAGCCTTCTGGCACTCCGCTTCGGCGCGCCCCTGCTGCTGGTCTTCCTTGCGGTCGGCATGCTCGCCGGGGATTCCGGTCCCGGCCAGCTCCAGTTCGACGACGTCCGCACCACCTACCTGGTCGGCTCGGTGGCGCTTGCCCTGATCCTGTTCGACGGCGGCCTCAGGACGCGCTTTGCCAGCATCCGCACCGTGCTGGCGCCGTCCATGGTGCTTGCGACGATCGGCGTGCTCCTGACCGCGCTGATCACGGCGCCGTTCGCCAGATTCGCGCTCGATCTCAACTGGACGGAGTCGCTGCTGGTCGGTGCCGTGGTGGCCTCGACCGACGCGGCGGCCGTGTTCCTGCTGGTGCACACGCAGGGCCTGCGCCTACGCCCGCGTGTCGGCGCGACGCTGGAGGTGGAATCCGGCACCAACGACCCCTTCGCGATCTTTCTCACCTTGATGCTGGTCGAGTACATCTCGGTCGGCTCGAGCTCGCCCGGCCATGTGCTGATGGAGTTCATCCAGGAGGCTGTGCTGGGCGCCATCGTCGGCGTCATCGGCGGTCGCCTCGTCGTCATCGCGCTCAACAAGGTGGCGCTGCCGCAGGGCCTGCATGCACCGTTTGTGACCACGGGCGCGCTGGTGATCTTCGGCGGCTCGCAGATGATGCATGCCTCCGGCTTCCTCGCGGTCTATCTCGCCGGCATCATCATCGGCAACCGGCCGACGCGCGCACATAACTCCGTCGTGGCCTTCCTCGATGCCGCGACCTGGCTGGCGCAGATCGTGATGTTCGTGCTGCTCGGCCTGCTGGTCTCGCCGAGCCGGCTCGGCACCAGCGTTCTGCCGGCGGTCGCCGTCGCGCTGGTGCTGATGCTGGTGGCGCGGCCGATCGCGGTCTTCGTGTGCCTGGCGCCGTTCCGCTTCAACTGGCGCGAAAAGATCTTCATCGCCTGGACCGGCCTGCGCGGCGCCGTGGCGATCTTCCTGGCCTCGATCCCGATGCTGGTCGGCCTGTCCAAGGCCTATCTCTATTTCGACGTCGCCTTCGTCGTCGTCATCATCTCGCTGCTCCTGCAGGGCTGGACCCTGGCGCCGGCCGCGCGCAAGCTGCACGTGGCGCTGCCGCGCGCCGAGCGCGGCCCGCGGCGTGTCGAGCTGGATCTGCCCGGCCAGCTCGAACAGCAATTGGTCGGCTATCCGGTGCGGCCCAAGAGTCTGTACTTCCGCCGCGGCCTGATCCCGTCCTGGTCCAAGCCGACACTGGTCATCCGCAACGAGCACATCCTGACGCCGACGGAAGCCGATCCGATCGCGCCCGGCGACTACATCTACCTGCTGGCGCCGCCGGAAAAGGCCGAATCGCTGGACCGTTTCTTCGTCGACATGCAGTCGAGCTCGGCGCCGGATCCGCATCTGCTCGGCGACTTCATGGTCTCCGGCGAGCACACGCTCGCCGAGCTCGCCGAGATCTACGGTGTGAAAGTGAGCGAGGACGAGAGCAAGCTCACGCTCGCCGACTATTTCGACATCCATCTCGACCATGCGCCGAAGGAGGGTGCCGAGCTCGCGCTGGACGAGATCGTGCTGGTCGCGCGCAGCATCTCCGGAGGCCGCGTCAGCGTCGTCGGTCTGCGCCTGCCGGAAGAGGACGAGACGCCGCCGCCGCTGACGCGGGCGAAGGCGCTGCGGAAGAAGCTTGCCGATGTGTGGGCGTCGGTTGCGGGAGTATAGCACTCACCATCGCCTTGCGGCCCGCCGCCACGACCTCGCTGTCATCGCCCGGCTTGACCGGGCGACCCAGTATTCCAGAGACTTTGGTGATTATGCCGGGAAGCCGCGGCGTACTGGATGCCCCGGTCAAGCCGGGGCATGACAGTGGTGGTGAAGCGAAAGCAGGCCAAACATGCCCGCATGCCCCTCACGCCAGCATCTTCACCCCGCCAAGGCTCGTCACGCGGCCCTGCTTCAGCATCACGATCTGCGTCGCGAGCTGGCGCAGCTCGGCGGCGTCGTGGCTGACATAGACCATCGGCACATTGGCCTCGTCGCGCAGTCGCACCAGATAGGGCAGGATCTCGAGCTTGCGGCCCTCGTCGAGCGCGCCGAGCGGCTCGTCGAGCAGCAGGAGTCGCGGCTTCGACAGCAGCGCGCGGCCAAGCGCGACGCGCTGCCGCTCGCCGCCGGAGAGCTTTCCGGGGCGGCGACCCTGCAGAGCGCCGATATCGAGCAGGTCGATGACGCGCGTGTGCTGAGCAGGATCGGGCGCGAGGCCGTTCATGCGCCGGCCGTAATCGAGATTCTGCGCGACGGTGAGATGCGGGAACAGCCGCGCGTCCTGAAAGACATAGCCGATGCGGCGGCGCCAGGTCGGGACATGGATGCCGGAAGCGGTGTCGTCGACGGTCTCGCCGTCGATGACGATGCTGCCGCGGTCGGGCCGCAGCAGCCCTGCGATCATGTTCACCAGCGAGGTCTTGCCGGCGCCGGAGGCGCCGAACAGGCCGATGACTCGGCCTTCGCTGGTGAAGGTCGCGGACAGCGAGAACTCGCCGAGCTGCTTTTCGATGTCGACCCGCAGCATGATCAGTTCCCGTGCAATCGCGCGGTGGCGCGGCGTGCGAACCATTCGGCCGCGATCAGCGCGCCCAATGCCAGCACGATCGAGACGATCACGAGCCGGCCCGCGGCGGCGTCCCCGTCCGGCGTCTGGATCAGCGAGTAGATCGCGGAGGAAATCGTCTGGGTCTCGCCGGGAATGTTGGAGACGAAGGTGATGGTCGCGCCGAACTCGCCGATCGCCTTGGCAAAGCCGAGCACCATGCCGGCGAGCACGCCGGGCAGCGCCAGCGGCAGCGTCACCGTGAAGAATACTTTCCAGGGCGCGGCCCCTAACGTCTCGGCGGCCTGCTCGAGCCGGCGGTCGATTGCCTCGATCGACAGCCGCATCGGGCGCACCAGGAGCGGAAACGCCATCACCCCGCAGGCCAGCGCCGCGCCGGTCCAGCGGAACGAGAACACGATGCCGAGATGGTCGGCGAGGAAGCCGCCAACCAGGCCCCTACGGCCGAACGTCAACAACAGCAGATAGCCGGTGACGACTGGCGGCAGCACCAGCGGCAGATGCACGATCGCATCGAGTAGCGACTTGCCCCAGAAATCGCGCCGTGCCAGCACCCACGCCAGCGCGATGCCGAATGGCGTCGCCACGAGCGTTGCGATGATCGCGACCCTGAGCGAGAGCAGGATCGCGGTCCATTCGGCGGGAGAAATCTCGGACATCAATGCGGAGATATCACGTCGCGGGGCTGATCAGGAACCTGAAGCCGTTTTTTTCCAGGATGGTTTTGGCGGCCGAGGAGCGCAGGAAGGCGAGATAGTCGGAGGTCCCGTCCTTCGCGGTCGTGGTCGCGGCGACGGGATAGACGATCGGCGGATGCGAATCCGCCGGGAAGGTGCCGACGATCTTGACGCCGGGCTCGACCTTGGCGTCGGTGGCATAGACGATGCCGAGATTGGCCTCGCCGCGCGCCACCAGTGTCAGCGCCGCGCGCACGCTTTCGGCCATCGCGAATTTCGCTTCAGTGGCCTGCCAGGCCCCCAACTTCTCGAGCGCCGCCTTGGCATATTTGCCCACCGGCACCGACTTGACGTCGCCGGTCGCGATCCTGCCGTCGCCGGCGAGCTTTGCGAGGTTGAAGCCTTGCGTGATCGTCACATTGTCGATCCCCGACGCCTTCGGCGCGATCAGCACGATGCTGTTGCCGAGCAGATTGACTCGGGACGGCGCGTTGACGGTCTTCTTGGCGATCGCGTAGTCCATCCAGTCGGTGTCGGCAGAAACGAACACGTCGGCCGGTGCGCCCTGCTCGATCTGCCTCGCCAGCACCGAGCTTGCGGCATAGCTGACCGAGAATCTGACGCCGGTCCTGGCGGTGTAGGCCGCGTTGATCTCGTCGAGCGCGTTCTTCATCGACGCCGCGGCGAACACGGTGATGGTCCTGTCCTGCGCAGCGGCAGGCGAAAGGTTCGCGCCTGCGAGGACGACGAAGGCAGCGACAAGTCCGGCAATACGAATCATGAGGAGGGCTCCGTGCGAGCTCACGCGCAGATCTGGCGTTGGCGGGTCAGGTCGCGACGGGCGGAAGCGCTGTTCCACGGGGCCCGGCTGCGGCTTACGGCCGGCAGGGATATCGCTGCCGGCGAAGATAGCAGGCCGGGCCGCGAGGTCAAACCTGGTCCGTCATCCCGGGGGGCGCGCGCGAGCCCGGGATCCATGGCCACACGCAGCAATTTGGCGAAGACTCGAAGTCACCAGTTCGCGTCAGAACCACTCCCTGTGGGTCCGGGTTCGCTTCGGGCCCCTGGACGACAGCGGCGAGTGAGGCGACAGCTTGCCCTCCATGAACACCCTAGGGCTTGACATCCGCTGCATTGAGCACTGCCTTGCAGGCCGCCGGCATCTGCGCCAGCGTCATCGGCGGCTTCGGTTTCGGCGGCTCCGGCGGCGGCTTGGGGTGCAGCACCGCGTCGGAGAACCAATAGGCGAGATCGGCGGGTTTGCAGCCTTCGTCCTCGGCCTGCGACGGCTGGCCCTCGCATTCGCCGGCACCCGCCGGGCAATGCATGCGGATGTGGAAGTGGTAGTCGTGGCCCCACCAGGGACGGATCTTCGACAGCCATGTGCGGTCGCCCTTGGCTTCACGGCACAGCGCCTTCTTGATCGCGGCGTTGACGAAAATGCGCTGCACCGCCGGCTCCCGCGCCGCATCGCGCAGCACCAGCACATGGCCAGGCGTGAACACTCTTGGATCGACGTCGAGCCGGTCGGGCCGCACCATCATCACCGCCGACATGTCTTCGCGCTCCTCGCGCGAGAGGCGGCGGTCGGGCATCGGCGTCAGCCAGATGTCGGCATCGAGGCCGATCTGATGGCTGGCATGGCCTGACAGTGCCGGGCCGCCGCGCGGCTGGGCGATGTCGCCGACCAGTATGCCCGGCCAGCCGGCATCCTTGTGCGCCCTGGCCGCGAGGCGCTTGATCAGCGCGATCATGTCGGGGTGGCCATAGCTGCGATTGCGCGACAGCCGCATCACCTGCCAATGGCCGCCGTTGACCGGCATCTGATCCGCCCCGCCGATGCAGCCCTTGGTGTACGAGCCGATGACGCGGGCCGGTCCCTTCGACGGCAGCAGCTTGCGCGCGAACAGCTCCTTGGCGGCGATATCGGGGTCGTTGGGATTGGCGAGCGGCGGCAGCGGCTTCGGATTGACGCTGCCCTTGTCCTGGGCCAGCGCGCCGCCGGCGGCCAGGAACGTCATGACGAGTAGGAGGGGGGCGATGTGGCGGGGGCTCATACTGATTCTCTTATAACCCAACACCGCGCCGGGGTTAAGAATGGGGCTTTCGCCGAGCCAACAACTCGCGGCGTCTTCGGCCAGCCCGATTTTTAACGGCCCGATAACCGTGTCCTGCATTGACCAAAATTCGAGCGCGGAACGAGGTTCGGATCGATCCCGTATGCAATCCGACGCGCGTGCGGAATTGATTCATGGGAAGGGCACGTTTTTGCGCCACGCTCTCGTCCCGATTGTGACGAGGCCGCAGGTCTGTCGCGCCACTACGCCCGCTTGGCCTCGCAAACAGGCAGGTGAGAGAGGCTCTCGGTGTTCGCAAGACGCTGCCCTGGTGGGCGCGGTGACCCAAGATTACCTTTTTTTCAGACACTTGCCCCAAAACTTGCGTCCGGCGGGCGCGAGCGGACGAGTGGAAGTTGGGTTTGGGGTCTCGAAAACCAAGAAAACGAAACGGACGTGTGCTTGCCCGGGCCGGCGAATCGCCACGCAAGCCGCGCGCGTCGCAAGCCCGTTCGGACCGCGACGAGGTCCTGCGCAGCCGCGCCGAGGCGGAAGCCGCGATCGCGGAAGCGCGCAAATCCCATGAGCGCCTGCGCCAGGCCATCGACATCCTGCCGCAGGGCATCGTGTTTCTCGATGCCGACGGCCGCTACGTGCTCTGGAACAAGAAATACGCCGAGATTTACCGCAAGACCGCCGATCTGTTCGCGGAAGGCGCGCGTCTCGAAGACACGCTACGCATCGGTGTCGCGCGCGGTGACTATCCCGAGGCCATCGGCCACGAAGACGAGTGGATCGCCGAGCGGCTGCAAAAGCTCTATCAACCCGCTGCCCGCCACGAGCAGAAGCTGTCGGACGGCCGCGTCATCCTGATCGACGAGCGGCTGACCGATGATGGCGGGGTGGTCGGCCTGCGCGTCGACATCACCGAATTGAAGCAGCGCGAGGCCTCGTTCCGCCTGCTGTTCGACGGCAATCCCGTGCCCATGATCGTCTGCGCGCTGGACGACGAGCGCATCCTCGGCGTCAACGACGCCGCGGTCGCGCATTACGGCTACAGCCGCGCCGAGTTCGAGCAGCTGAAGATCCGCGCCTTGCAGGCTTTCGACAGCGAGCCGCCCTGGACCGCCGATCGCTCGAGCGAGGAGCAGGCCGGGCGCACCTGGAAGCACGTCAAGGCCGACGGCGCGCTGATCGATCTTGCGATCTATTCGCGCGAACTGACCTATGCCGAGCGGCCCGCGGTGCTGCTCGCCCTCATGGACATCACCGAGCGCAAGCGTGCCGAGGCGCGGCTCGCCTTCATGGCCCAGCATGACGGGCTCACCGGCCTGCCCAACCGCAATCTCTTGCGCCAGCAGATGGACGAGATGCTGCTGCATGCGCGGCGCAGCTCCGACAAGGCCGCGCTGCTCATCCTCGGGCTCGACAGTTTCAAGTCGGTCAACGACACGCTGGGACACGCCGTCGGCGACAAGCTGCTGCGCGGTGTCGCCAAGCGGCTGCGCTCCACATTGCGTGAGGAAGACGCGCTGGCGCGGCTGAATTCGGACGAGTTCGCGGTTCTGCAGAGCGGGCTGGCGCGTCCCGAGGACGCGGTGATGCTGGCCAAGCGGCTCCTGGAAGCCATCGCCGATCCCCATTTGCTCGACGGCCATTCCGTGGTGATCGGCGCCTCCATTGGAATTGCCATGGCGCCCGGCGACGGCGATGAGTCCGAGAAGCTGCTCAAGAGCGCCGGCATGGCGCTGTCACGCGCCAAGCTGGACGCGCGCGGCAGCTTCGCCTTCTTCGAGGCCGCGCTGGATGCAAAAGCGCAGAGCCGCCGCAAGATCGAGGTCGAGCTGCGCGACGCGATCCAGAGCGACGTGCTGCGCCCGTATTATCAGCCGCTGATCGACCTCCAGAGCGGCCGCATCACCGGCTTCGAGGCGCTGGTGCGCTGGCCGCATGCGGAGCGCGGCATGATCTCGCCGGCCGAGTTCATTCCGGTCGCCGAGGAAACCGGCCTCATCAACCCGCTCGGCAGGCTGATGCTGCGCCGGGCCTGCCTGGATGCCGCGGCCTGGCCGGACGATGTCCGAATCGCCGTCAACCTGTCGCCGCTCCAGTTCCGCAGCGGCAATCTGCTCTCGATCGTCACCGACGCCTTGAAGCATTCCGGCCTGCCGCCGCGGCGGCTCGAGCTCGAGATCACCGAGACACTGCTCTTGGAAAAGAGCGCCCAGGTGCTGGCGACGCTGCATGCGCTGCGCGCGCTCGGGATACGCATCTGCATGGACGATTTCGGCACCGGCTATTCCAGCCTCAGCTATTTGCGCAGCTTCCCCTTCGACAAGATCAAGATCGACCAGTCTTTCGTGCGCGACCTCGGCGCCAACCGCGAAGCGCAGGCGATCATCCGCTCCATCGTCAGTCTCGGCAAAGGCCTTGGCGTCACCATTACCGCCGAAGGCGTCGAGACCGAAGCGGAGCTCAGCGGCCTCCGCGCCGAGGGGTGCGACGAGGGCCAGGGCTTCCTGTTCAGCAAGGCCCGGCCGAATGCGGAGATCATCGGCCTCTTGGCGGCGCAGCGGGGGATTGACGGAGAGGACGCGGCACTGGTGGCGTGAGCATAGCGCTCCTTCGCAGCCATATCTTCTTGTTTCGCAAGTGTCTCCCCAACGTACAAGTGTCTCCCCAACGTAAGGGGCTCGCCGCTCCCTCCGGTCACCTCTCCCCCGATTGCGGGAGAGGTCGCGCCGAAGGCGCGGGTGAGGGGTCTTTCCTCTGAGGGATTGTCCCGTTGCGGAGAGACGCTCTCCCCAACCTTCCCCCGCAAGCGGGGAGCGCACCGTCAGCGTGGAAGCGATTAGCGCTCTCTCGCCAGAATCGCTTTCCCCACATCCTCGTAATGGCTATCCCGCGCCTGGATCTGCTGGGCGATCGCGTGCATGTCGCGAAACCGGCGCTCGAACGGATTGCTGCGGAACACTGCCGTCGCGCCGGCCATGTGATAGGCGGTATCGACCACGCCTGTTGATTGATGGATGGTCCATGTTGAGGCCAGGCGGACTGCACTGCGATGCGCCGCGCTGAATTCGCCTGTTACGCAGAGGTCGCGCCACATCGCATGCGCGGTCGCGTAGAGATAGGCGCGCGCCGCACGCAAATCCCCCTCGGTGCGGCCGATCACGCCCTGGACCGATGGGTTGTCGCGCATCGCGCTGGCGGCGAGCGATGGGTGCTTTCCACGCGCCAGCGCGACGGCGGCATCGAGCGTTGCCCGCGCTACGCCGAGCGAGACCGCGGCAAAGCCGAGGCTGAAGGTCGAGCCGGTGCCGATCCTGTAAAGCGGGCCTTTCTCCTGCAACGCCGATGGCGCGTCACGGAACGCTGTAAAACGCTCGGGGATGAAGAGGTCGTTCACTTCATAGGAGTCCGTGCCGGTGCCGGCGAGCCCGATCGCCTGCCAGACGTCGTGCAACGTCGCACTCGCGGCGGGAAACAGGATGGTACGCACCTCCGGCGAGCCGTCGGCGTTTGTCCGCGGCGTGCCGTCGCCATTGACGATGCGCACATGCGCGCCCAGCCAGCTCGCCTGCCGCGACCCCGAAGCAAAATCCCAGCGCGCGGTGACGCGATAGCCGCCCTCGACGCTGCGCGCTTCATGCGCGATGGCGCCCCAGGCGAGAATGCCCGGCGGCGTGTTGAAGATCTCCCGGGCGGTATCGTGGTCGAGCGAGGCCGCGATCATCGCGCAGACCGCGCACTGGCCGAGGCACCAGGCGGTCGAGGCGTCCGCCTTCGCGATCTCTTCCAGCACCTGCATGAACGCTTCGACGGACGCTTCAGTGCCGCCGAGGCTCTGCGGCAGCAGCGCGCGATAGAGGCCGTTCTCGACCAGGGCGGCGACGACGACCGGCGTCAGCCGCCGCGTCCGCTCGATCTCGTCGGCTTCGCGCGCGATCAGCGGCGCGACGGTGCGGGCACGTGCGACAAGATCGAAGCTGTGATCGAAGCCTTGCGCTCTGTCCATGCGCCACCCCGTCAAGCAACCATACGTCCAACGTCGAGCTCCTGCCTGCGTCTGGTCGGAAAACTCAGCGCCACCGCGACCGCGGCGAGTCCGATCGCGAAGGAGCCGGCGTGCAGCCAGGTGTATTGCTGGAAACTGTCGAACACGAGCCCGCCGGCCCACGGCCCGAGCGCCATGCCGAGGCTGGCGAAGGCCGAGACTGCGCCGAACACGGTGCCCATGATGCGCGCGCCGAAGAATTCGCGGACCAGCACCGCATAGAGCGGCATCACCCCGCCATAGGCGAGGCCGAACACCACCGAGAGCGCGTAGAATTCGCCGAGCTGCGCCACCGCGAGATAAGTCGCGATGCACATCGCCTGCACGAACAGCCCGCCGACGAGGACGGGCTTTGCGCCCATGCGATCGGCCAGCGCGCCCAGCAGCAGGCGCCCGCCGAGGCCCGAGACGCCGGCGACGCTGTAGACCGTCACCGCCGTGAGCGGGGCGATGCCGCACACCATCGCATAGGACACCATGTGGAAGATCGGGCCGGAATGCGCGGCGCAGCAGGCGAAATGCGCGGCAGCGAGCGCGATGAATTGCGGCGTGCGCAGCGCCTGCGCCGCGGTCAGCTCCACGGTCGGTGCGGCGTCTGCATTCGTGTTGCCGGCGGCTAGCGGCGCCGGACGCACCAGGAAGCAGGCGGGGATCAGCAGCGCCCAGGCCGCACAGCCGATCACCAGCATCGCGGTACGCCAGTCATAGGCCGTGATCAGCCAGCTCGCGGCCGGCGCGATCGTCACCGGCGACACGCCCATGCCGGCCGAGACCAGCGCCACCGCGAGGCTGCGATTCTTTTCGATCCAGGCGCTCGCGAGCGCCATCATCGGTGCATAGAAGCTGCCGGCGGCAATGCCGATCAATACGCCGAAGAAGAGCTGGAATTGCCAGAGGCTCGTGGCCTGGCTCGCGGTGACGAGGCCGAGTCCGAGCAGCAGGCTTCCCGCGAGCACCACGATGCGGGTGCCGAACCGGTCCGACAGCGTGCCCCAGAAGAACGCGGCCACGCCCATGCAGAGAAAATCCAGCGTCGCCGCCGCTGACACGCCGGCGCGCGACCAGCCCATCTCTTCCGAGATCGGCTGCAGAAACACCGCCAGCGACAGCATCGTGCCGAACCCGACACACGTCATCAGCGCACCCGCGGCGACAACGACCCAGCCATAGTCGAAGCTCGACGGCTTGCTCATGCGTTTCCTCGGCGTTTTTGGTCTTGTTGATGGCGCGCGCTGGGATGGTGGCCTATCGGACGGGAGAGGGCAAGGCTGGGTGTTGTGCGTCATTGCTCGCCCATCGGAAGGCGCAGCTAATGATGGTCTGTTCGTGCTGAAGATCAAGAAATGAGTGAGACCGTCAGTCCAGTGCGCTACTGGCGTCCGCGATATCGGAGAGCCTCGACCAGCACCGAAAAGGCGGAGGAAGGCTGCCGCCGGCTCGGATAGTAGAGGTGGTAGCCCGAGAATGGCGGACACCAATCCGAAAGCACCCGGACCAGCCGGCCCTGGGAAACATGTTGCTGCACGTGGCCCTCCGTAAGATAGGCGAGGCCCAGGCCCTTAAGCGCTCCGTCCAGGAGAAGGCCCGCGCTGTTGAACACCAGCTGGCCCTCCACACGCACCTTGAGCTCGCGCCCGTTCTTCTCGAACTCCCAGGCATACAGGCTCCCGCCATGGGTCGGCAGGCGCAAGTTGAGGCAGTTATGATGTGTCAGATCCCCAGGCGTCTTTGGCCGTTTGCGTTCAGCGAAGTAGGAGGGGGAACCGACGACGGCCATCCGCAGGTCTGGACTGATGCGCACGGCGATCATGTCCTTGGCGACCAGTTCGCCCGGGCGGATGCCGGCATCGACCTGCTGCGCCACGATGTCGGTCAGCCCGTAGTCGATGACGATCTCGACGTGGACATCGGGGTACTTCGGCAGGATCTTGCCGAGCGCGGGCAACAAGATCGCGGCCGCTGCATTTTCCGTCGCCGTCAAACGAACGGTTCCGGCCGGCTTTTCGCGGAGCTCGCTGAGCGCGGCGAGATCTGCATCCATCGCGTTGAATTTTGGCCCAATGCTGAGGAAGAGCCGTTCTCCAGCCTGGGTCGGGGTGACGCTGCGCGTCGTCCGGTTCAAAAGCCTGATGCCGATCCGCTCTTCCAGATTTCGAATGATCTGGCTGAGGGCAGACTGCGTCATGCCGAGTTTCGCTGCGGCACGGGTGAAATTGCGTTCCCGCGCCACCGCGAGGAAGGCCAGCAGGTCGCTCGCGTCCTCTCGCTGCATTGATAAGCCATCCTAATGACTACATACGAAATCTATCACCTAATCGCGGACGAACCAAAGTCTTAAGTTCAGACCAGCGTGGAAGGTCGTAGCGTCGTCCCATCAGGAAGATTGTGAGGTGGTCTTCGTCGCCTTTGCGAGCCCCGCGCTTGGATCGATCGCAACCGGGAGCGAGGCTCAACGTTGTGCTTCTCGCCAGCGGCGCGCTGTCCTGTGTGCTGCAGCTCTCTGCTGCGTGACTGATGACCGGCCCGACAACCGTTGATGGATGCTACAATGAGACCGCTTGCTGCGACCCTGTTTTTGTCCTGCCTGATTGCCGGCGCGGCCGCCGCCGATCGGTCATCCGGCGAAGGAGCACACCGCATGTCGAAACCGGAAGACATCCGCGCCGTCGCGCCCGCGCTCGATAATTATGCACAGAAGGTCGTCTTGGGCGGTCTCTGGAAGCGCCCCGGGCTTTCGCCGCGAGACCGCAGCATCGTCACGGCCGCTGCACTCATCGCCCGCGATCAGTCCGTCGAGCTGTCGTTCTATCTCGGTCTCGCACTCGACAACGGCGTGAAGCCGGCAGAGGTCTCCGAGATCATCACGCACCTGGCGTTCTACAGCGGTTGGGCGAACGCGATGGACGCGGTCCCGGTGGCAAAGGCGGTCTTCAACAGCCGCAACATCGGGGCCGATCAGCTGCCGCAGGCGTCGGGACCGCCGCTTCCGCTCGACGAGGCGGCGGAAAAGCAGCGGGCCAGACGCGTCGGCGAGCAGTTCGGTCAGATCACGCCAAGCCTGGTTCAGTACACCACCGACGTGCTGTTCCGGGATCTCTGGCTGAGACCGGATCTGGCCCCTCGGGACCGCAGCCTCGTCACCGTAAGCGCGCTCGTCGCGACCGGACAAGTCGCTCAGATCGCCTATCATCTGAACCGGGCGATGGACAATGGACTGACGCGGGAGGAAGCCGGCGAGATGCTCGGCCATCTCGCCTTCTATGCCGGCTGGCCTAACGCCTTCTCGGCGGCGCCGGTCGTCAAGGACGTCATCGAGAAGCGCCCGCGCTGACGCGGTCCGGATGTCGCCTGCCGTGAGCCGGGGAACACAATGATCACACGTAGAGACGCCCTCATCTGCGGCGGCATCGCCGCCACCGTCTCACTTCGTCGCGCGCACGCACTCACGTCCGAACCGCCAAAGGATCTTGCCATGGACATCGGCATCACGAGAAATGGGTCTCGTCCCTCCCAGAAGGGTTCGCAAGACTGGTTCACCGGAACGGTGCGAGTCGATCCACTGTTTCAGGCGCCGGATCCGGCCCGTGTCGGCGGCGGCCAGGTCACCTTCGAACCCGGCGCCCGGACCGCGTGGCACACGCATCCGCTCGGGCAGACGCTAATCGTCACCGCGGGCCTCGGCTGGGTGCAGCGTGACGGCGGTCCCGTCGAGGAGATTCGGCTCGGCGACGTCGTCTGGTTTCCGCCCGGGCTCAAGCACTGGCATGGTGCATCGCCGACGACCGCAATGACGCACATCGCAATTCAGGAATCGGTGAACGGCAAGAACGTCGACTGGCTCGAGAAGGTCAGCGACGCGCAATACCGCAAATAAGTTGATGCCCGAGGGGACGTGGCGCCGCTGCGGTCATGGCGCTGCGCAGGAGGTAATGGTGAACACGAAGCAGCTTCTGATTCTCGGCGCATCCATGCTGGCTTCAACTCTGGGAGGATCTGCCATCGCCCAGGAAGCACAAGGCCGATACATCCAGCTCGCCGAAATCGAGATCGATCCGGCTCAGCTTGAAGCCTACCAGACGGCGGTCAGGGAACACATCGAAACCGCGGTCCGCGTCGAGCCGGGCGTCCTGGTGCTGTATGCCGTGTCGGACAAGGACAACCCGACCATGGTGAAAGTTTTCGAGATCTATCGCGACGTCGAGGCCTACAAGTCGCACCTCGAATCTCCCCATTTCAAGACATACAAGGCAACGACGGAGAAGATGGTCAAGTCGCTCAAACTGGTCCGCACGGATGCCATCGCGCTCGGAGCAAGGACGAGGTGAACGACCATTCAGAAGGGCAGTGCCTATGAGAGGTTTTGTTGTAGCCTGCGCCGTGGCCGCAGGCATCGCCATCGGTGCGCTGGGGAGTCACGAAATTCACGCGCAGGCCACTCGTCCGGTCTTCATGATCGAAGACAACACGGTGAGAAACCCGGACGGATTTGCGAAAGAGTTTGCTCCGCTGGCCCGGGACAGCGTCAAGGCTTACGGCGGACGCTATTTGGCGGGAGGAGGCGGAATTTCGATCGACGGCGATCCGCCGAAGGGCCGCGTCGTCCTGATCGAGTGGGACAGCATCGAGCAGCTCACGAAATGGCGGCAATCGCCTGAGTACACGCAGGCTCGCGCAGTCGGCGAGAAATACGGCAGCTTCCGCATCATCGCCGTCGAAGGTGCCGCGAAGTAAGGCCGGGCTGGGCCGATGCCGGGCCGTACTCGGCCATCGATGCAGGCGCGGCGATGATGCCACCATATCGCTGTGTTGCCCGACGGGGCAAGTCGATTTCTAAAAATCAGAAAAACGCAACGCCGCCAAGGGGGCGGCTACTGTGCATGGGGTTGTTTTGGCGCTTTTCGTTTTGCCGGCCGCGGAGACGGGCCGAAAGCCCCCGCGTCAGCTATCCACCTTCAGCGCGGCAATGAAAGCTTCCTGCGGAATGTCGACCTTGCCGAACTGCCGCATCTTCTTCTTGCCTTCCTTCTGCTTCTCCAGAAGTTTTCGTTTACGCGTGATGTCGCCGCCGTAGCATTTCGCGGTGACGTCCTTGCGCAGCGCGCGCACCGTCTCGCGGGCGATCACCTTGCCGCCGATCGCCGCCTGGATCGGGATCTGGAACATGTGCGGGGGGATCAGCTCCTTCATCTTCTCGACCATGGCGCGGCCGCGCCCTTCCGCGCGGGTGCGGTGGACCAGCATCGAGAGCGCGTCGACCGGCTCGTTGTTGACCAGGATCTGCATCTTGACGAGATCGGCCGGCTTGTAGTCGGTCAGATGATAGTCGAACGAGGCGTAGCCCTTGGAAACCGATTTCAGGCGGTCGTAGAAATCGAACACCACCTCGTTCAGCGGCAGATCGTATTTCACCATCGCGCGGGCGCCGACGTAAGTCAGCTCCTTCTGCGAGCCGCGGCGGTCCTGGCACAGCTTCAAGACGCTGCCGAGATATTCGTCGGGGGTGAGGATCGTCGCCTCGATCCACGGCTCCTGGATCTCGGCGATCTTGACCACGTCGGGCATGTCGACGGGATTGTGGATCTCGAGCTCGCTGCCGTCGGTGAGCTTCATCTTGTAGATGACGCTCGGCGCGGTCGCGATCAGATTGAGATCGAACTCGCGCGACAGCCGCTCCTGGATGATCTCGAGGTGCAGCAGGCCGAGGAAGCCGCAGCGGAAGCCGAAGCCGAGTGCGGCCGAGGTCTCCATCTCGAACGAGAAGCTGGCGTCGTTGAGGCGCAGCTTGCCCATGGCGCCGCGCAGCGTCTCGAAATCGTCGGCGTCGACCGGAAACAGGCCGCAGAACACCACGGGGATCGCCGGCTTGAAGCCCGGCAGCATTTCGGTGACCGGCTTCCTGTCGTCGGTGATGGTGTCGCCGACGCGGGTGTCGGCGACTTCCTTGATCGCGGCGGTGATGAAGCCGATCTCGCCGGGGCCGAGCTCGTCGACCTGTGTCATCTTCGGCGTGAAGAAGCCGACACGCTCGACGTCATAGGCCGCGCCCGTGCCCATCATGCGCACGCGGCTGCCCTTCTTCATGACGCCGTCGACGACGCGAATGAGAACGACGACGCCGAGATAGACGTCATACCAGCTGTCGACCAGCAGCGCCTTGAGCGTCGCGTCGCGGTCGCCCTTCGGCGGCGGCAGGCGGGTGACGATGGCCTCCAGCACGTCGGGGACGCCGAGGCCGGTCTTGGCCGAGATCATCACCGCGTCGGAGGCGTCGATGCCGATGACGTCCTCGATCTGCTGCTTGATCTTCTCGGGTTCGGCGGCGGGAAGGTCGACCTTGTTCAGGACCGGGACGATCTCGTGATTGTTGTCGAGCGCCTGGTAGACGTTGGCGAGCGTCTGCGCCTCGACGCCCTGGCTGGCGTCGACCACCAGGAGGGAACCTTCGCACGCTGCCAGCGACCGCGAGACTTCGTAGGCGAAGTCGACATGGCCGGGCGTGTCCATCAGGTTGAAGATGTAGTCCTTGCCGTCCTTGGCGCGGTACTGGAGGCGCACCGTCTGCGCCTTGATGGTGATGCCGCGCTCGCGCTCGATGTCCATGGAATCGAGCACCTGCTCCTTGCCCGCCATCTCGCGGTCGGAGAGGCCGCCCGTCATCTGGATCAGGCGGTCGGCCAGCGTCGATTTGCCATGGTCGATATGGGCGACGATGGAGAAATTGCGGATGTTCGAAATGGGGACGGTCGTCATGGGCGCGGGATACCACTCACATCCCCGTGCGGCAACCATATTGCTGTATTTTCAGGGCCCTTGTTCACGCCAAGCTGATTCCACGGCGGGACGAAACGCGCTACGCAAGCCCCCATGTCGACCACGTCTCTTCCTGCCCATAGGGCGCGCACGAAGACCCGCCTGAGCTTCAACCGCTTCCGGGCCTGGCTGGTTGCCTGCGCGGTCCGCCCTGAGGCGAGATTGTGGCTGGTGATCCAGCTCGCGATCCTGCATGCGGTGCTCTGGACCCTCATCCTGATCAATCTCAAGGCCGCGCAGGACGTTCACATGGACGTCGCAGAAGCCTATGGCTGGGGCCAGAAATTCCTCTGGGGCTACGGCAAGCACCCGCCGCTGTCGGGCTGGGTCGCCGGCCTCTGGTTCACGGTGTTCCCGGCGGCGGACTGGGCGACCTATGCGCTGGCGATGGCGACCGTCGGCGTCGGCATGGTGATCTGCTGGCTCCTCGCGTTGCGCGTGGTGGATGCGCGCCGCGCGTTCCTGGTCGTGGTGATGATCGCGCTCTACCCGATCTTCAATTTCAAGGGCTTCAAGTACAATCCGGACCTGCTTCAGCTCGTCACGCTGCCGCTGCTCGTGCTTGCTTATCTCAACGCCTTCGAGAAGCGGAGCTGGCAGTCAGGCGTCTTGCTCGGTCTCGCCGGCGCGCTGGCGCTGATGACCAAATATTGGGTGCTGACCATGATCGGCGCCGTCGGCATGGCGGCGCTGATCCATCCCGAGCGGCTGAAATTCGTCGCGTCGCCGGCGCCATGGGTGGCGATCGCGACGATGGTGGTGGCGATGATCCCGCACATCGTCTGGCTGGCGGATGCGCATTTCGTGCCGCTGACCTATGCCGGCGATACCTACAGCCTCCAGGACGCGAGCCAGGTGCATCAGCTCGTCGCCGGCTACATGCTGCATAATCTGGGGCTGCTGGCCTTGCCGGTGGTGCTGGCCGGGCTCGCGATGGCGCTGGTGCCGCCTTGGTTCACACTGCTGTTGCGCGCGCCATTGCGCATCGTCACGCGCGCCTGGGCGCGCGGCGCCAATTCGGGCGTCAATCTTTCTCAGGCGCTGAACGTGTGGACGATCCAGATGATCGTCGCGGTCGGCCCGCCGCTCGGCGCGCTCGTCTTCAGCATCTACATGAAAACGGATTGGGGCATCTCGCTGTTCTTCCTGGTGCCCCTGGCGCTGGTCGCGATTCCCGCATTGCGGGTGCAGAGCGCGAGCCTGTTCAATATCGCCGCGATCTGGTTCGTGCTCAGCGCCGCGACGCTCGCCGGCTCGCCCTGGATCGCCGCGCGCGAGATGGGCGCCAATGCCGGCAACACCGCGACCTATGGCGCGCGTTCGGATCTGGCGCGCGAATTGACCCAGGCCTGGCACGCCCGCTTCGCCTCGCGCTGGGCGGTCGTCGTCGGGTCGATGGAGACGATTCAGCCGATGGTGTTCTACAGCCCCGATCATCCCAGTCCGTTCACGCCGAACGAAGCCTGGGCCTCCGGGCTGACCTCGCTCGACGACGTCAGGAGATACGGCTTCATCGGCGTGTTCGATGCGACCGACGAACGCCTGCCCAAGTTCGAGAAATGGGTCTCCGAAACCGCGCCGAACGCCGAGCGCATCGTGATGACCACACGCCGCTTTGCCCACGGCAAGCCCGGCCCGGCGATGGTCTGGAACGTCTACATCGCGCCGCCGGGGAAGTGACCGAAGGTCATTCCGGGGCGATGTGCAGCATGGGCCTGGTGCTTTCGCACCATCCCGGAATGACGGGGAGAATCTAAACCCCTTCCTCGTTGAACTTGCTTTCAACGAGCTCCGTGATCGCCGCGAGCGCGGCTTCCGCTTCCGCGCCGGACGCCGCGACAGTGATCGTGGTGCCCGGTCCGGCCGCGAGCATCATCAGGCCCATGATCGAGGTGCCGCCGACGGTCTCGCCGCCGCGCGTCACCCAGACCTGCGCGTCGAAGCGTTCGACCGCCTGGACGAATTTCGCCGAGGCCCGCGCATGCAGGCCGCGCTTGTTGATGATCAGGAGATCCTTGGAGATCGCGCCCGCGGGCACGCCTGTCCCCGCTTGTGGCGCCTCCTCGCTCATTTGCCGGCGAGCACCCGGCTGGCGATGGTGACGTATTTGCGGCCAGCTTCCTGGGCCATCGCGATCGCGTCCGGCAGCGGACGCTCCTCGCGCACCTTGGCGAGCTTCACCAGCATGGGAAGGTTGATGCCCGCGAGCACTTCGACCTTGGGCCGGCTCATACAGGATATTGCGAGATTCGACGGTGTGCCGCCGAACATGTCGGTGAGGATCGCAACGCCGTCGCCGGAATCGACGCGGTTAACCGCCTCGATGATGTCGCTTCGGCAAAGATCGGAATCGTCTTCGGCACCGATCGTGATCGCTTCGATTTGCTTTTGTGGGCCCATGACATGCTCAAGCGCTGCCTTGAATTCGTCGGCAAGGCGCCCGTGGGTCACAAGTACTAGACCAATCATCGGAAAACTCCTCGCGGGCGCTTTTGGTGCACCGCACGAACGCGCCACTTTGACCATCCAGAGCCCCTGCGCAAGAGGGGATGTTGCGTATCTCCCTGAATCTAGACGGATGGATGAGGGGAGCTGCGCCGGTCTATTCGGTCGCGATAGTGGGGTTCATATGGTTACCATTTCCCTTCAAACAATCGCCTGAAGGGTTAACGGAAGATGAACTCTTGGTAGTGGTCAAGGCCGCGACAACTAAAGGGAGCGGTGAATAGTCGCGTCCAACCGGGATTCGCGGTATTTCGACACCGAAAATGCTTGTTTTCAGGGATTCGGCCGGCGGCAGGCGTTCCGCGTCGGCGGCGTCCAGATCGACCACGAGACCGACGGTCGCATGCTCCACGTAGTCGCACCGGCGGATCCCCAAGCCGCGGATCTCGATCAGGCCCGCCAGGCGAGAAGCGGCGCGGACCTCAATTTCATCGCCGACTGTCGCCAGATGGACACGGTCATCCCCGACCAGAACGGCCCTTTCGACCACCCCGGCGCGGCCCGCCATGATCAAATCGAAGGCAAGGCGCGACTTGCCGGAGCCTGAGGGCCCGCGGATCAGCACCGCCAGAGGCCCGACCTTGACCGCGGAGGCGTGAACGCTGGGCCCGCCGTCGCTCATAGCGCCGGCAGCCTCACGACGAAGCGCGCGCCTGATACGGTCGGAACGCCCTCGTCATCCGGTGGGCCTGCGCGGTTCTCGGCCCAGATGCGTCCGCCATGCGCGTCGATGATCTGCTTGGAGATCGACAGGCCGAGGCCGGAGTTCTGGCCAAAGCCCTGATGCGGACGATCGGTGTAGAAGCGCTCGAAGATGCGCTCCAGCGCGTCGTCGCGAATGCCGGGGCCGTCGTCGTCGACCACGATCTCGATCTCTCCGCGGACGCGGCGGCAAATGAGACGTACCTTGCTGCCGGCTTCCGAGAAGGATTGTGCGTTGGAGAGCAGGTTGGAGACCACCTGCCCGAGCCGTGAATCGTGACCGGTCACGGCGAACGTGTCGGACGCGCTGCGGCCTTCGAAGCGCATCTCGACCGCGACGTCGTGGCCGAGCTTGGTTTCATTGGCGACGGAGACCAGCGTCGTCAGCAGGCGGCGCAGGTCGACCGGGATCGCGTCCTGGCGCTGCAATTCGGCATCGAGGCGGCTGGCGTCGGAGATGTCGGAGATGAGCCGGTCGAGCCGCTTGACGTCGTGCTCGATCACCTCGAGCAGACGCGCGCGGCTGTTCTCGTTGCGCGCCAGCGGCAGCGTCTCGACCGCCGAGCGCAGCGAGGTCAGCGGGTTCTTCAGCTCATGCGCGACGTCCGCAGCGAACATCTCGATCGCCTCGATGCGGCTGTAGAGCGCGCTGGTCATGTCGCGCAGCGCGCCGGAGAGGTGGCCGATTTCGTCGCGGCGGCGGGTGAAATCCGGGATCTCGATGCGGGCCTTGATGCGGCGGCGGACGCGCTCGGCGCTGTCGGCGAGCCGGCGCACGGGACCCGCGATCGTGCTCGCGAGCAGCAGCGACAGCATGATCATGACGGCGGCCGCGACGCCGCCGACCTTCAGGATGGCGAGGCGCTCGGCGGTGACCATCTGGTCGATGTCGTCGCCCTGCGTCGAGAGCATCAAGGCGCCGCGGATGGCGCGCGAGCGCAGCACGGGGACCGCGACCGAGACGATCACCTCGCCGCGTGCATTGACCCGCACCATCGAGCGCTTCTGGCCCTGGAGCGCATCGCCCACCTCCGCATAGCCGTTGCCGTTCTCGGGGCCGAGCTCGCGGTAGAGCGGCAGGTCGCCGCGATTGAGCCAGGTGCGCACCGCGACCATGCCGCGCTCGACGATGCCGGGCTTCTCGGCCGGCGGCGGCAGATTGTAGCGCAGCACGTTCTCGAGATTGCGGCTGTCGACCAGCAGGCTGCCGTTCGGATCGTAGATGCGGGCACGCGTCTTGGTCGGCGAGATCAGCGTGCGCAGCACCGGGGCCACGCGCTCCGGATTGATCGGGAAGTCCAGCGGCGAATATTCGTCCGGGCCGCCATAGGTCTCGCCCGGCTTGAGGTCGAGCAGCCGGTCGGGATCGATGGTGATGGCGTTGGTCTGCACGGTGGCGGAGGCCGCGATCGCGCCGGCGATGATCTCGGCCTGAACCAGGAGGCTCTGCGCCCGCGCGTCGATCAGGCCGGCGCGGAATTGCGACAGATACAGGATGCTCGCGACCAGCGCGACGAGACCGGCGAGGTTGAGCGAGACGATGCGGCGGGTCAGGCTGGAGAAGGACAGCGCGAAGAAGAACTGCCCGGCGCGCGTCAGCCAGTTCAGCGGCCGAAAGCCCTGCCGCTTGTCTTCGGCGACGTGCTCCTGAACGCCGTCGGACGTGGCATCCCCGGCGCTCTGGTTCGAATCAGGCTGCGTTCGGTCAAGCAATGCTTACGCCCGCGTTAGGACGGCTCGTCGAGAAGGTCCCCGCATCCTAGAGCCATCCCGGTCCCGATGGAATCAGAACCGGCGATGCCCTCAGTCTTTCGTGAAGCTATGAGCCTCAGGCTTCCTTGAAACGGTAGCCGACGCCGTAGAGCGTCTCGATCATCTCGAACTCGTTGTCGACCACCTTGAACTTCTTGCGAAGCCGCTTGATGTGGCTGTCGATGGTGCGGTCGTCGACATAGACCTGGTCGTCGTAGGCGGCATCCATCAGCGCGTTGCGGCTCTTCACCACGCCGGGCCGGGTCGCCAGCGCCTGCAGGATCAGGAATTCGGTGACGGTCAGCGTGACCGGCTCGTTCTTCCAGGTGCAGGTATGCCGCTCCGGATCCATGCGCAAAAGGCCGCGGTCGAGCGCCTTGGCATCGTTCTCCTTCGGCGCGACGGTCGGGTCCTTCGGCGCCGAGCGGCGCAGCACTGCCTTGACGCGCTCGACCAGAAGGCGCTGCGAGAACGGTTTGCGGATGAAGTCGTCGGCGCCCATCTTGAGGCCGAACAGTTCGTCGATCTCTTCGTCCTTGGAGGTCAGGAAGATCACCGGCAGGTCGGACTTCTGCCTGAGACGGCGCAACGTCTCCATGCCGTCCATGCGCGGCATCTTGATGTCGAGGATGGCGAGGTCAGGCTGGGTGGTGCGGAAACCGTCGAGCGCGGAGGCGCCGTCGGTGTAGGTCATGATGCGGTAGCCTTCGGCTTCCAGCGCGATCGAGACGGATGTGAGAATGTTGCGGTCGTCGTCGACCAAAGCGATTGTGGGCATGAGCCTCTGCTTTCTGCTTTCCGTTTGGGTCGTGGCTTGAAACGGCGAGCAATCCACTGATGCGCCGCATACATGGGTGCCGAAATCGGCATTCGAACCTTGTCACCGAGCAATGCAAGCTGGGCTGAAGTGTGACCAAGTTCCACGAAACACGGCAGATTCGCCGCATGTCGACCCATAACCGGGCCCTCGTTTACCCGAAAAAAGGCCCTCCTTGCAACCACCTGAACCGAGAAAGCCGATGCAACCGACCCCTGATTTCGACCCCGGAAGGCTCGCAAAATCCCTGCTGCGTCGATCACGGCAGGGGGCGCTGGCAACTCTCATGGCCGGCAGCGGCGATCCCTATTGTTCCCTGGTCAATCTGGCCAGCCATCCCGATGGCTCGCCGATTTTGCTGATCTCGGGCCTCGCCGTGCATACCAAGAACATCCTGGCGGACAGCCGGGTCTCGCTCATGCTGGACGAGCGGGCGGCCGGCGATCCCTTGGAAGGCGCCCGGATCATGCTGTCGGGCCGGGCAGAACAGGACGACGCCGAGAAGGAGTTGCTCCAGCGGCGCTATCTCAATGCCCATCCTTCGGCCGAAGGCTTTGTTTCCTTTAAGGATTTCTCGTTCTTTCGGATCCGCCCCACGGGAACCCATCTGGTGGCCGGCTTCGGCCGGATCGTCGATCTCAAGCCCGAGCGGTTCCTCACGGACCTCACCGGCGCCGAGGACCTCCTGGCCGCGGAGGAGGGGGCTGTCGCGCATATGAACGCCGACCATCGCGACGCCCTGAGCCTCTATGCGACGAAGCTCCTGGGTGCGGCCGAAGGCGACTGGCGCTGTACCGGCTGCGATCCGGAAGGTCTCGACATGCAGGACGGCCAGACCGCGCTGCGGCTGGATTTCCCGGAGCGGGTCACCGACGGCACGTCGCTGCGCAAGATGCTGGTTCGTCTCGCTGGCGAAGCGCGCAGCAAGGTGGACGATTAGGGCGTGTATTCCCGAAATCGAGGTCGGCTCTGAGCGCCGAGCGGAAGTTTTCTGATCGGTTAGGGCGGGACTTGCTGACCCGGTGCGGATGAGCCGCTCTATTTCAAGCGCCGTCCACGCGCGAGAACCTCCGAGGGAAGTTCTCCGAACATATTCCGGAAGTCGTTGGCGAAATGACCTAAATTGGCAAAGCCGCATTTGAAGGCGATTTGGGAGACGGAGGTTCTTGGATTTCCTTCCAGGAGCATTTGCCTGGCACGTCGGAGCCGAACGGACTTTGCAAACTGCATCGGCGAATATCCGCGATACTTCTTGAAAGCTGCGTAGAGGCTGCGAATGCTGGTGTTCGTTTGTGACGCCAACTCCTCGATGACAACAGCACGAGCCCAATTAGCTTCGATGTATTCTTCGGCCGAGCGGACTATGAGAGGCGCAGGCTCCGTGGCGGGGCTCTCCAATAGTTCGGTGTAGTTGTGTTTCTGAGCCGAGAGAAACGTCATGATCAGCGCTTGCTCGAGTTCGATCAGCGTCGGTCTAGGTAACTGCGCTGCCGTTGAATTGAGCTGGTCAGCCAAGAACATTGTGAGCTGGCGCAACAGATGAGCTGCAGGCTGCTTCAGCGGCGCGATGGGGTCGAACAACAGTTCTCCACGAGGTGGTACTCCCAAAAGTGCTGTTAACGCCTTCTCCAGCGCACTCGTCTTGATGCGGAGGACCAGCTGCTCGAACCCGCCTTCGAAGATGATGGTGGCGGGCTGCCCTGGCGGGGTAATGCCGGAATGCTGCTCGTCCACGGGCAGCGTCGTGGCGCCTAGAACGACTCCCGCTTTCCCCTTGAGGCCAACTTGTAGTCTTGCAAAATCGCCCTCGGGAAAATCGACGACCGTTCTGGCAGCATATCCACAAAAGCCGAGCCCGATGTGAGGCAATACCAGGTAATTCGCTACTCCTTCGAAATCGATTGAATCCGTGACGTCAAATCCGGTTGCCCCATAGACCGTGCGCAGCGCGTCTCTCATCTCTTCCGGGTTGCGTGTGCGGACGACCGGAGAGCGGCTGAGCGGGTGATCCATTTCATCCATTTAAAAACTGCTGAAGCAGAATAATGCATTTGGCACTGATCTGGATCAAGACATGCTTCGATGCCGGAATTGAGTAGTGTTTGCAGAATTTGGCCATGAGAAATCGTTGTGCCGGCACGACAGGTGAGACATGCTGCCGCAATCGATGGCGGTGCTCACTACAAGATCCGACTTGGAATCGTGACGAGTCCTGCCAAAGGCGCTGCCTGCGTTCGCAGCGGTGACTAGGAGTGCCACCAATATCGTTGAGATAACTAAACCGGACAGCTTTCAATAACGTAATTATACTACTTTCTTTCGTCCGTTGGCAGCTGGCTATGGCCGCCGCCCATGGCTTCCCCAAGCTGCACCGAACGAAAACTGACCGTCGCATGTCCGGCGGTCCATTTCTCTCTCGGATTCAGCAGGCAATTGCTCAATGAGTGCCTGACGCTGCGAAACTTGAGCACACTTTGCAGGGTTCGATCTTGGGTGACTGTTCGCATACGGCGCGAACCAGATTAGCGTCTTATGGTCCGAAGGAGAAATGAGGTGAGCCATCCGATAAGCGATGCCTTCCTGACCACTCAGAACGTCAAACGCTTCAGAGAACTCTTGAGCAAGGAAAGGCGTCCGGAAAGGCGCAGCGAAATACTCGACTTGCTTGCAGCTGAACTGGCCAAGCTTCCCGAACCTTCACAACGGGTCGAATTGATCAGGACGGCGAAGTATCTGGTAACGTGACGGGACATCTCGGTTTAGCCATGCACAACGTCATTCAATTTCCAGCGGCACGTCCTCGGCCCGATTTGGAAGGAGATGTTCGGCGCGCCATACTCCTTCTCGAGGTCTCCATTCTTCGGACTGCCAGCTTGATCGCGACCTGCCCTGCGAGCGAACGGAAGCTTGAATTCGATGGGAAGCTTCTAGATCTGCAAGCCAAGCTCGAACACCTGCGCGGTCTGGCTCGAAGCACCTTTGCTGAAACCCGCCGTTGAAGGTGATTCCGTTTTTGGGCCCATCCGCGACCTCCGGCGACGACCGGCTTTGTACCGCTGTTGACGGGGGACGGACACCCGGGGGCGCCCAAACCAAGCGCCGAATTATGAGTACCCCTGGAACGCAACGCTTTGAACGCCGCGCCCCATCGCTGCGACCCAAGACGGTAGGTCTTGAGGCTCGCAGCGAGAGGGTTCATGGCGCGTCGTCGTTTGGCATTGGCTGCGGGGCTGGCGCTCGCGATCAATGCGTCCTTTGCCGTGCCCGGTCTTGCCCAGAAGGGCGATCTGTCGGCGCAGAGCGCGCGCGTCACCGCGCTCCGGGGCGCCGGCAAATATTCAGAGGCGCTGCCGCTGGCGCAGGCCATGGTGGCCTCGCTCGAGAAGACCGGCAACAATCGCGACCTGGCCGCCGCGCTCAATAATCTCGCGCAGATCCACGCCGACCAGGGCCACGACGATCAGGCCGAGCCGCTCTACACGCGCGCCATCGCGCTGATGGAGAAGGGGACCGGTCAGGGCAGCGTCGAGATCGCGCCGCTCCTCAATAATCTGGCGGCGCTCTATCAGCGGCAGAGCCACTTCACCGAGGCCGAGCCGCTGTTCAAGCGTGCGCTTGCCGTTCGCGAGCAGGGGCTGTCGCGCGAGCATCCCGACGTCGGCCAGGCCCTCAACAATCTCGCCACGCATTATGTGAAACAGCAGCGTCATGCCGACGCCGAGCCGCTGTTCCGGCGCGCGCTCGCGATCTATCAGAAGGCGGCCGGGCCCGAGCATCCCGCGGTCGCCACCGTCCTGAACAACATCGGTCAGGTCGATCGCGACCTCAACCGCGACGTGAATGCCGAGGTGCCGATCAAGCGTTCGCTCGCCATCCGCGAAAAGGTGTTGGGACCGGATCATCCCGACGTGGCGCGTTCGCTGAACAATCTCGCCGGGCTCTACGAGCACCAGCAGCGCCATGCCGAGGCCGAGCCGCTCTATCGCCGCGCCCTCTCGATCCGTGAGCGTGCGCTCGGACCCGGTCATCCCGATGTCGCGACCTCGACCAGCAATCTCGCCTATTTCCTTCAGGTGTCGGGCCGGACCGCAGACGCTTTGCCCTTCGCGCAGAGGACGCTTGCCGGCGATCGCGCGCAGCTGCGTGTCGTGCTGCCGGTCCTGTTCGCTGCGCGGCAGCAGGCGCTGCTGGCGAGCGACAAGGCGCTTGACGACGCGCTTGGCGCTGTTCAGCGCGGCACGCAATCTTCCGCCGCCTCCGCCGTGAACAAGCTCGCGGTGCGGCTGGCCGCCGGCAGCGACCGGCTTGCCGAGTTGGTGCGCCGGGACCAGGATCTCACGGCTGAAGCCGAGGCGCTCGACAAGGCGATCATCGCCGCCGTGTCGAAGCAGTCGGCCCAGCGGGACGCCGCGGCCGAGCAGCGCAGCCGCGCGCGGATTGCAACGATAGCGAACGAGCGTGCAGGCTTGCAGAAGACGCTGGCCGTCGAATTTCCCGATTACGCCTCGCTCTCCAACCCGCTGCCATTGGCCGTGAAGGATATCCAGCCGCTGCTGTCCGCCGACGAGGCGATGGTGATCTATTCCGTCGTCGACAAGCAGAGCTATGTCATCGCGATCACGCGCGAGGGCGCCGAGTGGAAGGAGATTTCGCTCGGTGCGGACGCGATGGCACGGAAGGTGGCGGCTTTCCGCAGGGGGCTGGACGTCGGCAAGGCGCGCGATGCCTCCGGCAAGTCGGGACTGTTCGACCTCGCGTTCGCAAACGAGCTCTATGTCGCGCTGCTCGGCCCGGTTGAGGCGTTGACGAAGGACAAGCGCAACCTGTTGGTGGTGCCGTCGGCGGCCCTGACCGCGTTGCCGTTTCATCTATTGGTGACGGAGAGGCCGCAGGCTGCGATCCCGGACAGGCTCGAGGGCTATCGCGACGCTGCCTGGCTGCTCCGGCGTCAGGCCGTCTCGGTGCTGCCGTCGGTGATCAGCCTGAAATCGCTGCGTGCCTTCGCCCGCAGGGATCAAGGCACGAAGCCGATGACCGGCTTCGGCGATCCCGTCTTCAACCCCGCAGCCGAAGGACCCGCCGACCGTCGCGCTGCCGGTGGCAAGGTCGCCGCGCGCAGCATCGCGACGATCGCCTATACCGATTTCTGGCGCGGCGCCGGCGTCGACCGCGCGCGGCTGGCGCAGGCGCTGCCGCAACTGCCCGATACCGCCGATGAGCTGAACGCCGTGGCGAGGGACGTCGGCGCCACCGATGCCGACATCCATCTCGGGCGCGATGCCAGCGAAACGACGCTGAAGCGTGCAGCGCTTGCTCAATACGGCATCATCTACTTCGCCACCCACGGCCTCGTTGCCGGCGACGTCAAGGGACTGGGTGAGCCCTCGCTTGCGCTGTCCATTCCCGAGCGGCCGTCGGAGTTCGACGACGGTCTTCTGACCGCGAGCGAGGTGGCCCAGCTCAAGCTCAACGCCGATTGGGTGGTGCTGTCCGCCTGCAACACCATCGCCGGCGACAAGCCAGGCGCCGAGGCGCTGTCGGGATTGGCGCGCTCGTTCTTCTACGCAGGCGCCCGCGCGCTCCTGGTCTCGCATTGGGCCGTGGATTCGGAAGCCGCCACCCGCTTGACCACATCGACGTTCGAACTGCTCAAGAACGAACCAAGGATCGGTCGTGCCCAAGCCTTGCGCCGCGCGATGTTGACCTTTGTCGATGACACCTCGTCGCCACGCAACGCCTACCCCGCGATGTGGGGGCCGTTCGCGCTGATCGGCGAAGGTGAGGTAAGATAAGAGGATACGGCGGGGATTGTGCGTCGCAATAACCTGACGTAACGCGCAAACACGCGTTTGGTTGCGCGATCATTCGTGATTTCTTGACGCATGCGCTCAAGGCAGACATGCGCGACGTTTGGCGCGGTCCTTGAATAAACCAAATCCTGCGGGATCAGCTTGGCAACGCCAGCGTTCATCATTATTAGGTCGTTCAGCCGAGGCCGAATGGCCCATTCATCACGGTGACCGCGATGGCGTCCAACCATGGTCGCGCTGAGTGTCGCGGGTTCTAGGAGGATTTTTTCGTGCAAGAGACGGGCGTGCGCAACGGTGCCTTCGGCGCCGACAAATTCGGCTTAAAGAATCTCAAGCAGGTTCACTGGAACCTCGGTGCGCCGCAACTCTATCAATACTCGCTCGCTGCGGGCGAGGCGGTGCTGTCCGCTGACGGCGCGCTCTGCGCCGACACCGGCGAGTTCACCGGGCGCAGCCCGAAGGACAAATTCACGGTGCGTGATGCCACCACCGACAAGAAAATGTGGTGGGCCGGCAACCAGTCCATCACCGCAGAGCAGTTCGAGACGCTCTATCAGGACTTCCTCAAGCACGCCGAAGGCAAGAAGCTGTTCGCGCAGGACCTCTACGGCGGCGCCGATCCTGCCTACCGGATCAAGACGCGCGTCTTCACCGAGCTCGCCTGGCACTCGCTGTTCATCCGCACGCTGCTGATCCGTCCCGAGGCGATCGAGCTGCCGACCTTCGTGCCGGAGCTCACCATCATCGACATGCCGAGCTTCCGCGCCGATCCCAAACGTCATGGCTGCCGGTCGGAAAACGTCGTCGCGATCGATTTCGCCCGCAAGATCGTCCTGATCGGCGGGTCTTATTATGCCGGCGAGATGAAGAAGTCGGTCTTCACCACGCTGAACTATTATCTGCCCGAGCGCGGCGTGATGCCGATGCACTGCTCGGCCAATGTCGGCGCCAAGGGCGACGCGGCAATCTTCTTCGGCCTGTCGGGCACCGGCAAGACCACGCTGTCGGCCGATCCCAACCGCACGCTGATCGGCGACGACGAGCACGGCTGGGGCCCGAATGGCGTCTTCAATTTCGAGGGCGGCTGCTACGCCAAGTGCATCAAGCTCTCGCAGGAAGCCGAGCCGGAGATCTACGCGGCCTCGACGCGCTTCGGCGCGGTGCTTGAGAATTGCGTGCTCGACGAGGACACCCGCGTGGTGGATTTCGACGACGGCTCCAAGACCGAGAACACGCGCTCTGCGTATCCGCTCGAGTTCATCCCGAACGCCTCGCGCACCGGCCGCGCGCCGCAGCCGAAGAACGTGGTGATGCTCGCCGCCGACGCCTTCGGCGTACTGCCGCCGATCGCAAAGCTCACGCCGGCGCAGGCGATGTATCACTTCCTGTCCGGCTACACCGCCAAGGTCGCCGGCACCGAGCGCGGTCTCGGCAACGAGCCGCAGCCGGAATTCTCGACCTGCTTCGGCTCGCCCTTCCTGCCGCTCGATCCATCCGTCTACGGCAACATGCTGCGTGACCTCATTGCCCAGCACAATGTCGATTGCTGGCTGGTCAACACCGGATGGACCGGCGGCAAGTACGGTGTCGGCTCGCGCATGCCGATCAAGGTGACGCGCGCACTGCTCACCGCCGCGCTCGACGGCTCGCTTCGCAACGTCGAATTCCGCACCGACAAATATTTCGGCTTCGCGGTCCCGACCGCGCTGCCCGGCGTGCCCGCCGAGATACTCAACCCGGTCAACACCTGGAAGGACAAGGACGAGTTCGACAAGACCGCCCGCGCTTTGGTCGGCATGTTCCAAAAGAACTTCGCCAAGTTCGAAGCCCAGGTCGATGCCGAGGTGCGCGCGGCCGCGCCGGACGTGAAGCTCGCGGCGGAGTGATCGCTCCGTCTTCAATGCAAAAGGGCGGCCGCGAGGCCGCCCATTTTTTTTACCTTCTCCCACAAGAGGAGAGGGTCAGAACAGCTACGCCTTGAAATACGCGATCTGCGTGCTCGTCGCGAGCAGCCGTCCGTTCGGTGACCACAGCTCGGCGTTCTGGTCACCATAGCTCTTGTGGAAGATCTTTGCGTCCGCCGTCGCCAGCACGCGCGTGATGTCTTCGCTCGCGAGCGCCTCGCTGTCGGTGTGGAAATACGTCGTGAGCGACACCGTGCCGAACGGCACCAGCGCGCGCCGGGCGTGGAAGACGCGGCCGAAAAAGGCGTCCGACATCGCCATCAGCGACAGCATGTCGAGCTTGCGCGGCGCGCGGTCGCTGATCCAGAGCTTCGAATAGGTGCCGGCAGGCTCGGATTGCTGTGGGCCGATCCGCATCTCGCCCTCGACGAAGCGGAACTCATACTGGTTGGCCCAGGACGCCGCGATCTTCGGGAACGGCAGTGTCTCTTCGAACGGCCTTGCGTCCGGGCACTTCGCCACGTTGTGCTGCCAGGACGGCCGGCGCTCGGCGAACACCGCGGTGGCGAGCGTTGCGACCTCGCCGCCGCCTTGGCTGAGCTCGACGCTCCAGTGCTGGCTGGAGCGATTGGCCTTCACCAGCCGCACGTCCAGATCGAACGGGCCCTTCGCGATTGGCGCGCAGTAATTGACGGTCAGCGCCAGCGGATCGCCGGCGCGTTGCGGATGATCGATCAGCGCGCGCAAAATCGTCGCGGCGGTGGCGCCGCCGAACGGGCCGACGAAGGCCCAGTAATCGTCGCTGGTGTGCCCCTGCCAGCTGGAGTCGCCGGCAGTGACGCGCGTGACGTCGTCGAAGGGGTGCGGGAGCTTGGCGTGCATTTTCATTTCCGTCTGTCGTTCCTAGGCCATGCGACGGAACCGCGCAGCGGCCCGGAGCATCGAACCCGGAAGCTCGAGATTCCGGGTTCGGCTCTGCGAGCCGCCCCGGAATGACGGTCGTCATATCGCAGTCATTGCGTCGTTGCGCAATTACCTAAGGCGTAACGCCGCTTCCACGCTGCGGAAAATCAGCCTGCGACGTCGCGTAGGTTCGGCAGTTGCGGCGTGGTCGGATTGACCGGCACGTTCCAGATCTCCTCCGCGTATTCGCGGATGGTGCGGTCCGAGGAGAACCACGCCATGCGCGCGACGTTGAGGATGGAGGCGCGGGTCCATGCCGGCGAGACCAGCCAGCGCGCATCGACGCTGCGCTGCGCCTCGTAATAGGAATCGAAATCGGCGCTGACCATGTAATGGTCGAGATAGCGCAGCGCGTGCGCGATGGATTCGAAGCGGCCGGGATCGCCGGGCGAGAACTCGCCGGCGCCGATCGCATTGATGGCGCGCTGCAGCTTCGGCGAACTGCGGATCACGTCGGAGGCGTCGAGCCCCTGCTTGCGGCGGATCATCACGTCGCCGGCCTCCATGCCGAAGATCGCGATGTTCTCGGCGCCGACATGGTCGCGGATCTCGATATTGGCGCCGTCGAGCGTGCCGATGGTGATGGCGCCGTTGAGCGCCAGCTTCATGTTGCCGGTGCCGGAGGCTTCCATGCCGGCGGTCGAGATCTGCTCGGAAAGGTCGGCCGCTGGAATGATCACCTCGGCCAGGCTGACATTGTAGTCGGGCAGGAACACGACCTTGAGCTTGCCGCCGATCGCCGGATCGTTGTTGACGGCTTCCGCGACGTCGTTGATCAGCTTGATGATCAGCTTGGCGTATTTGTAGCTCGCCGCGGCCTTGCCGGCGAAGATCTTCACCCGCGGCACCCAGTTGCCGTTGGGGTCGTCCTTGATCGCCTGATACAGCGCGACGGTCTCGATGACGTTGAGGAGCTGGCGCTTGTATTCGTGGATACGCTTGATCTGCACGTCGAACAGCGCGGTCGGGTCGACCTTGATGCCGAGCCGCTCGCCGATCAGGCGCGCCAGCGCGGTCTTGTTGTGGAGCTTGACGGCGCGGAATTTCTTCTGGAATTCGACGTCGCTGGCGCGCGCTTCGATCAGCGAGAGCTGGGTCGGGTCGTCGAGCACGGCCTCGCCGCAGGTCTCGCGCAACAGAGCGGTCAGCTTCGGGTTCGCCAGCATCAGCCAGCGGCGGAAGGTGATGCCGTTGGTCTTGTTGGTGATGCGGCCGGGATAGAGGTGGTTGAGGTCGTGGAACACGGTCTCCCGCATCAGATCCGAATGCATCCCCGAGACGCCGTTGATGCGGTGCGAGCCGACGAAGGCGAGCTGGCCCATGCGCACGCGGCGACCGCTCTTCTCGTCGATCAGCGAGACCGAGGCGCGGAAGTCGATGTCGCCGGGGCAGCGCGCCTCGGCGAGCGCCAGATGCTGCACGTTGATGCGGTAGATGATCTCCAGATGCCGCGGCAACAGCCGCTCGAAAAGCTCGACCGGCCAGGTCTCCAGCGCCTCGGGCAGCAGCGTGTGGTTGGTGTAGGAGAGGGTGGCGACCGTGATCTTCCAGGCCTCGTCCCAGCGGAAATTGTGGAGGTCGACGAGGATGCGCATCAGCTCGGTGACGGCGAGGCTCGGATGGGTGTCGTTGAGCTGCACCGCGACCTTGGACGACAGGCTGCGGAGCTGGCCGTCGGAGGAAAGATGCCTTTTCACCAGATCCTGGAGCGAGGCCGACACGAAGAAATATTCCTGACGCAGCCGCAGCTCGCGGCCCGCCGGGCTCTCGTCGTTCGGATAGAGGAATTTGCAGATCGCCTCGGCGCGCGACTGCTCGGCGCTGGCGCTGACGTAGTCGCCCTTGTTGAAGGCATCCAACTTGAGCGGATCGGGTGAGCGCGCCGACCACAGGCGGAGCGCGTTGACGTGCTGGCCGCGCCAGCCGACGATCGGCGTGTCATAGGCGATCGCCTGCACGGTCTCGGCCGGATGCCAGATCGCGCGGTCGCGGCCCTTGTCGTCGACATGCTCGACGCCGCCGCCGAAATTGATGTCGTAGATCACCTCGGGCCGCTGCAATTCCCAGGGATTGCCGAAGCTCAGCCATTCGTCTGGATATTCCTGCTGCCAGCCCTGGTTGATGATCTGGCGGAACAGGCCGTAATCGTAGCGGATGCCGTAGCCGATCGCGGGGATCGACAGCGTCGCCATGCTCTCCATGAAGCAGGCTGCGAGCCGCCCGAGGCCCCCATTGCCGAGCGCGGCGTCCGGTTCGCATTTGCGCAGCTCCGGCAGCGAGACGCCGAGATCGCCGAGCGCGACCTCGAAGATCTTCAAAAGGCCCATATTGTTGAGCGCGTCGCTGAAGAGGCGGCCGATCAGGAATTCGAGCGAGAGATAATAGACGCGCTTGCGGCCTGCGTCGTAGCTGTGCTTCTCCGCGGTGAGCCAGCGATGCACGATGCGGTCGCGCAACGTGAGCGCAGCGGCCAGATACCAATCGTGCCTGGTTGCCATGCCGGCATCCTTGCCGATGGCAAGGCGCAACTTCGCCAGGATCGCGCCCTTGATCTCAGCCAGCGCGAGTTCGTCGATGGGCTGCGTGGACGCGGGAAAACTGGGCTGGAACGATTGATCTTGCAAAGCCGTCACTTCCTGGTCGAAAGAACACTACTCACCCTACGCGTCCTGCCCCTGCACCGGAATTATCACCGGCGCGGCCGTGCACTGCGCTGGCGTCAATTTATGCAAGGAATGGGCCGCTTTGGGAACCCGGACGAGCACGGAGAAACCGGGATTTGGTGCTAGATTGCGGATCAATTCAGCCATCAGTGTGGAGGAACATCTTCATGAGACTGCTGATCGAAATCGCCGCGGCGGCCCTGCTCGTCGTCTGCATCAGCGCCTCCAGTGCCGCGTTTGCCGCCGGCAAGCCCGGGCGCAGCGCCGACGGCCTGAGCTGCGGCTTCACGGTCCCGCAGAATGCATCGCCCGCGGCCCGCTGCGCCGCCATCAAGCGCCAATGCGGCGGCAAGTTTCATGCGAGTGCGTGCGGCGACAGGCTGATGTCCGCGGCGAATTGAGCGGCGGTGGCCATCGCGCGGCGCAAGCAGGCTTCAAGCCGCCTTCAAGCCGCCTTGGCCTGCACCGCATCGCAAAACTCGGCGAGACGACCCGCAAGCCGCAGCGTTGCCGGGCTCGCGTCCGGCGAAGCCATCAGCGCGACCTCGGTCTTGTCGATCGGCGCAAAACCGTCCTTCGCCGTCAGCACGTGGTGGTCGGACTGGATCGACATCTCCGAGAGGATGCTGAGGCCCATGCCGGCGGCCACCGCGGCCTGGATGCCGGAGAGGCTCGATGAGGAATAGGCCATGTGCCAGGCGCGGCCGGCGCTTTCCAGCGCGTGAATGGCGCCGGCACGGTAGAGACAGCCGGTCGGAAAGCCGATCAGCGGCACGGACGCCGCGTGGACATCGACCGGATGGTTCTTGCTGGTGACCCAGTGCACCCGCTCCGGCCACACCGCGATGGCGCCGTTCTCGCCGGCCGCACGCTTGAACAGCGCGAGGTCGAGCTCGCCGCGCTCGAGATCGCGCGCAAGGTGCTTGCTCTGGTCGGCGCGCACGTCGAGCCGCAGGCCCGGATGCGAGCGCGAGAACGCGCCCAGCAATTTGGTCAGCCGGTATGCCGCGAAATCCTCGGGAATTCCGAGCCGGATCGCGCCTTCGCCATCAGGCTGGCGCAGCACGTCGCGCGCCTCCTCGGCCAGAGAGAGCAGCCGTCGCGCATAAGAGAGCAGCCGTTCGCCGGCCTCGGTCGGGCGCACGTTTTTGCCGTCGCGATGCAGCAGCACCTGGCCGACGTCTTCTTCCAGCCGCTTGATCTGCTGGCTCACGGTCGATTGCGTGCGATGGACGCGCTCGCCGGCGCGGGTGAAGCCGCCGGCCTCCACCACCGAGACGAAGCTGCGCAGCAGCTCGAGATCGAGCATGGCCGCCTCCATTCGAAAAGCCACTGGAGGTGAGTTAATCATTTAATTTCCAAATGACAAGCGGCCTCCCTAGATCGAAGGTTCAGGAGAATGCCCGCATGTCGCTCGCCCCCTCGATGTCGGTTCCCGGCCGCCGTTTCAACACGCTGCCCCTTGCCATCGGACTGTTCTGCCTGCTCTGGAGCTATGCCTTCGTCGCCGGCAAGATCGGCGTCACCCATTGCCCGCCGTTGATCCTGCTCGCCGCGCGCTTCTCGCTCGCGGGCATCTTGATCCTGGGCGCCACGCTGCTCCGCGGCGAGGCTTGGTCGCTATCCCTGCGCGACGCGGCGATCTTCGCCGTGCTCGGCATCGCAAACAACGCGCTCTATCTCGGCCTCGGCTACACGGGCCTGCAATCCGTCTCCGCCGGCCTCGGCGGCCTGATCGTGTCGGCCAATCCGGTCTTCACCGCGGCGCTGGCGGCCTTGCTGCTTGGCGAAAGCATGACCTGGCGCAAGGCAAGCGGATTGCTGCTCGGCATCATCGGCGTGACCGCGATCGTCTGGCATCGCCTGTCGGTGGGCACGGATTCCCTGCACGGCATCGCCTTCACGCTGGCTTCGCTGGCCTCGCTCGTCGCCGGCACGATCCTGTTCAAGCTGCTCGCGCCGAAGGGCTCCCTGTGGATCGGCAACGGCGTGCAGAATCTCGCTGCCGGCATCGTGCTGACGCCGGTCGCGCTGACCTTCGCCGACATTCACGCGATCGATGTCACGCCGGGGCTGATCGGCGCCTTTGCATTCCTCGTGCTGGGCGGCTCGATCCTGGCCTACTGGCTCTGGTTTCATCTCCTGAAAGTGTGCGGCGCGACCGCCGCCAGCGCCTATCATTTCCTGATGCCGCCGCTCGGCATGCTGTTCGCGTATCTCGTGCTCGGCGAGCACGTCGAGGCCCGCGACCTCCTCGGCATCATCCCGGTCGCGCTCGGCATCTATCTCGTGACCCGGCCGGCAAAGCCCGTCTCGTAACAGGAGTTCATCATGCCCATTTGCATCACCCTGATCGGCGGCCCCACTGCGCTGATCGAGATCGATGGCTTCCGCCTCACCGATCCGACCTTCGATGCGCCCGGCGCCTATCAGCTGCCGCATGTGAAGCTGGAGAAGATCATCGGCCCCGCGTTGAGCTCCGATGCGATCGGTCCGGTGGATGCCGTGCTGCTCAGCCACGACCAGCATTCGGACAATCTCGACAATTCGGGGCGCGAATTCCTCAAGCATGCCAAACGCGTGCTGACCACCGAAGCCGGTGCCAAACGTCTCGGCGGTCATGCCGAGGGTCTTGCGCCCTGGGCCACCGCCCATATCAAGGACCGTGACGGCAATTCGCTGACCATCACCGCGACGCCGGCACGTCACGGCCCGGCAGGCATCGAACCGCTGTCGGGCGACGTGATCGGCTTCGTGGTGTCCTCGAACCGCAAGGACACCAGCGCGGTCTATGTCAGCGGTGATACGACCTGGTTCGACGGCGTCGCCGAAGTCGCGCGCCGCTTCAAATGCGGCGTGGTGCTGCCCTTCGCCGGCGCTGCGCAGACGCGCGGGCCGTTCCATCTCACCATGGACACCAACGACACCATCGAGACCGCGCGCGCCTTTCCCGATGCGATGATCGTGCCGGTGCACACCGAAGGCTGGGCGCATTTCCGCCAGAACAGCGAGGATCTGCGCAAGACGTTCGACGCGCTCGGTTTCGGACCACGGCTGCGCCTGCTGGAGCCGGGCGTGCCGACGGTGGTCGAGGCGCCGTGAGGGTCGTCATTCCGGGGCGACGCGAAGCGTCGAGCCCGGAATCCATCGGGCCACCAACTCCGCGGATAAATGGATTCTCAGATGCGCAATTGCGCATCATAGCTCGCGCTGCGCGCGCCCCGGAATGACCGTCTCAATCCTTCCGAAATACGATCGACGCCATCCAGCCCGTCATCAGCGCCATTGCCGCGGTGACGAGGCCGTAGATCAGCCCGTTCTGCCTGGCGGTGGTAGCGACGAACTGCTCGAAGCCGACCTTGACGATCTCGAACGCGGTCTCGGTCTTGCCGATGAACGCGCCGTTCGCAAACAGCTTGATCTCCACCTCATACGTTCCGATCGGCACCTCCGCCGGCAATGGAATGCCGGTGCGGAACAGCGTCGGCGTCAGGAACGTCACCGCGCTTCCATCCTCGCGGTAGAGCCCGCGCTGGGTGCGCAGGCGGATGAAGGCCGAGCGAAACGCATCGTTCGGCACCACGTCGGCAAAGTCGCCGCTGACCCGCTGCGTCAGCAGCACGTTGTTCAGCCCGATCTGCTGCCGTCGCGCGATCTCGGGCGAGGTGATCGCGTCGAAGGGGCGGTTGGCGAACAGTGCCAGATAGCTCGGTACCTGCAGGAACTGCCGGTAATCGGTGTTGATCCAGATCCCGAAGGTGCGCTCCTTGCGCCGCGTCACCATGTCGGCGCGCGGGCCCATCACGGTGACCACGAGATCATAAGCCGTGCGATCGGCGGGAGTCGTCGCGTCCTTCTCGACCGAGCCGAACAGCACCAGCTCCTCGCCGGAATAGTTCGGGGTCACCGTGACGCGGTGGTTGGAGACCGACACGATCAGCCGCTCGGCGCGCGCGGCGCCGCAGGCCAGCAGAACGAGAAGAGCCGCCACGAGCGCGCGCGTCATCCGGTAACTCCGAGCTCACGGATGGTGAAGAGATCCACGGGGCGGATCACCAGCTCGATCGCGAAGCGGATTCCGACCGAGAGGATCAAGAGTCCCAGCAGCAGCCGCAGTTGCTCGCCGCGGATCTTCTGCCCGGCACGGACGCCGAACTGCGCGCCGGTGACGCCGCCGACCATCAGGATCAGCGCCAGCACGGCGTCGACGAGGTGGTTGGTCACCGCGTGCAGCATGGTCGCGAACAGCATCGTGACCAGCGTCAGGACCATCGAGGTCCCGATCACCGTCGAGGTCGGCACCCGCAAGAGATAGATCATGATCGGCACCAGGATGAAGCCGCCGCCGATGCCCATGATGGCGCCGATGAAGCCGATCATGACGCCGACGACCACGATGGGGATGACCGAGAGATAGATCTTCGAACGCTTGAACCGCATCTTCAGCGGCAGGCCGTGGATCCAGTTGTGGGTGCGCCGCGGCGGCAGCGCGCCGCGCCGGGTCCGCATCAGGGCGCGCAGGCCTTCGGAGAACATCAGGCTTCCGACGGTGGTGAGCAACACCACGTAAGAGAGCGCGATCATCAGATCGAGCTGGCCGAGCGCGCGAAGCTGCGTGAAGGTCCACACGCCGAGCGCTGTCCCGGTCACGCCGCCGCAGAGCAGAACGCTCGCCAGCGCCGGATCGATTGCCCGCCGCCGCCAATAGGACAGCGCGCCGGAAAAGGAGGAGGCCGCGATGTGGCTCGTGACGGAGGCGACCGCGACCGCCGGCGTGATGCCGATGAAGATCAGCAGCGGCGTCATCAGGAAGCCGCCGCCGATCCCGAACATGCCCGAGACGAAGCCGACCGCAGCGCCCATGGCGAGCACCAGGAAGACGTTGACCGGAAGATCGGCGATCGGAAGATAGAGCTGCATGGGACCACGCGCCGGCGAGACGGATCGACGATCGCGGAACGCCCGCGGGACGATCGGACCGATTGCCGCGCCCCTCAATAGCGGAATTTGCGGCTGGGAGGGACCGCGAATTTCGGGCGTGGTGAATGTGTTATGTGAGATCAGGTGGTTGCTCACCGCGCGCCGCGGCTTCCACCACCTCCTCCACTGTCATGCCCCGGCTTGACCGGGGCATCCAGTACGCCGCCCCCGTTGTTGTGAGAGCGAGCTTCTTAACGTCGGCCTCTGGAATACTAGGTCGCCCGGTCAAGCCGGGCGACGACAGGAGGAGAGAGCGCAGTAAGTCGCTTAATGCGCCGCCGAGGCGGAGCGCTTGGTCGCCACAGCCTTCGCGGCCGGCTTCGTGCTCGCCTGCGGCGCGCTGTCCCAGCCGCCGTTCGGGGCCGGAACGTTGACGGCATCATCCGGCTGCGGCTCGGCGCTGAAGGTCTGGATCGCGAGCTTGGCGGCGGCGAGCGATTGCGGGTCGAGGCGCTTGGCGACGTCGTCGCGCTTGCCGGACGCATCCCCATCGCCCTGCGCGGCGGCCAGGCTGAACCATTTGTAGGATTCGGCGAGGTTCTGCTCGACGCCGATGCCGCGGGCATAGAGGATGCCGAGATTGAACTGGCTGTCGGCGACACCGCGATCGGCCGCTTTCCGGAACCACTGCGCCGCGCTCTTGTAGTTGGCGCCGCGTCCGCCGCCGTCGGCGTCGAGCACGGCGAGATTGTGCATCGCCTTGGCGTTGCCGCGCTCGGCGGCCTGGGTGTAGTAGCGGCGGGCGATGTCGGCGTCCTTCTTCACCCCCAAGCCCTTTTCGTAGAGCGTGCCGAGGCGGAAGGTGGCGGGCACGACGCCGGCCTGCGCCGCGCGGTCGTACCACTTGGCGGCTTCGTCGTAATTCGTCGCAACGCCCTTGCCCTCGGCAAAGCGCACGCCGATCTCGTAGGCCGCGGTCGCATCGCCCTTCATCGCGGCGGTGCGCAGGCCCGGGCCGCCGATGCCGTCAGGCAGCTTTTCGCTCGGCGGCACCTGGATATGACTGAGCTTGGCGCGGCTCGTGCCCGACAGCGCACCGGTGACGTCGCTGTTGGTCGCAGGTGCGGGCGGTGTCGTGGCTGGCGCCGTTGGAATCTCGACCGAGGCCGAGTTGGCGGCTGGGGCCGGTGCGGCATTGTTCTGGGATTGCCGTCCGATCGGTGTCGGCGACGTCATCGACGGCGTGACCTGCTCGGGCGTGGCGGGCTTGTTCTCGATTGCCGGCGGCGGCGGGGCCGGCGGAGCGGGCTGGCTCGAGGTGTTGTCCATGGCCTGAGGTGCCGGCGTCGGGCTGCCCTCCAGGAGATTCATCGCCATCTTGAAAGTGCCGAGCACGATCACCACCACGCTCGCTCCGACCAGCAGCGAGCGGATCTTCGAGGTGATGGTCGAGCCGCCGTCCTTGTCCTTGGCGCGATCTGCGCCGGCCTTCGCGCCACCCTTGGCACCGCGCGCCGGCTTTTCCGGCTGCGCTGCGGCGGCCTGGGCGGCGCGGCGGGCGGCCGCGATGAAGCTCGACGACGAGACCGGCTCTTTCGCAGCAGCGGGGATGCCGCTGATCGCGCTCTCGGAGGCGGCGATGCGTTCCGACGGCGATGCGACGCGTCCGCCCGGCCGTGTGCCCGGCTCGAGCGGATGATCCGGCGGCAATTCCGGGGCGAGCGCGGCGCGCGCGGGCGCCGTGTGCGGCTCCAGGATTTCGCTGATCGCGCGCGGCGGCAAGGGTGGTGCGACTTGCGACGCCATCGGCGCGGGCACCGGCGGCGGGGCAGGGGCCGCGGCATGGAATTCACGCGGCGCCGCGGCGAAGGCGCCTTGTGCCTGTTGCTGCGCGGCGGGATTCGGAAGCTCGGGCTTGGGATCGTATTTCGGCTGCTGCGCTTGCGGCCGCGGCTCGCGCGCGACAGGCGCGGCCTCCATGGCAGGGGCAATGGGAGCGGCCATCGCCATGGGCATGGGCTGCGGCGCAGGGGCCGGCGGCGCGGTCCGCACCGCGCGCAGATCGCCCTCGATCATCGAGAGGCGATCGACGACATGGCCGAGCGCGCTATGGACGGCGTCGAGCGAGTCCTGGGTGCTGCGGTTGGTCTCGGCCTGGTTGAAGCGGATGTCGGACAGCTCGCGCTTGACGAGATCCACCATGCCGGAATCGGCAGGCGGCACGGAGCTGCGGCTTTCCGCCAGCGCAGAGTAAGTTGCCTGCTGCCGCTCCAGGTGCCGCAAGATGTCGTGCAGCCCGTCCTCGACGCGGCTCAAATTGCCGTTGCGCGGGTCGGAGGCGGCTTCGATCCGCTCCAGCAGATACGAGACGCGCTGTTCGAGATGCGCGAAGGTCGAGGCCGAATCGTTGCCGACCTGCATGCGGTCGAAACGGTCCGACAGAGCGCGGATCGCAGATTCGAGATGTTCGGTGCTTTCGGACGGCTGGGGCCGCTCGCGCGTTTCCAGCGCCGCGGTGAGCGCGGCGATGCGCTGCTCGAGCACCGTGAAGCTGTCGCCCTGGCCGGAGGCGCGGGTGACCTGGTCGACCTTGGACGACAGCAGCTGCACGTCTTCTGACAGGCGGGCCAGCGCTTCGTTGGACGCGACGTTGGAGACGATGCCGCGCAGCGCCGCGATCGCGCTTTCGAGCTGATGCACCGTCGAGGGATCGTCATTGGCGCGCAGGATCAGATCGAGCTTGGCGCCGAGATTGCGGATCGCCTCGTCATAGCCGGTGAGCTGCTCCGCCGGCGTCAGCGTGCGCAGCACCTGCTTGATGTCGGACAGCGCGTGCTCGATGCCCGACAGGACCTGGCCGTCGGTGCCGCTCGAACGCGTCTCGTCGATCCGCCGATGCAGCGAGCGGATCTCGTTCTCGATCGATTCGATCGCGCGCCGCGGCATCGCCTCGGTGATGGCGGTGCGGATTTCGGCAAGCTCGCTGCGGAAGGCGTTGATCGCCTGCTCGGTATTGTCGGGGCGCTGCAGCGACTCGATCTGGCTCGTGATCTTGAGCAGATGACGCTCGAGCGACGAGAAATCCGGCCCCTGCGGTGGCGGCGGAGCATAGGCAGGCGCGGGTGGCGCCGCCATTGGCGTCATGGGGGGCGCGAAGGCAGCCGCATGGGGCGCAATGGGGGGCGCGGCACGCGGCGGCATCTGCCTGGGCGTAAAGCCGTCGAGCTCGCTCTGCCGTGCGGTGATCTCGGCGACGGCGACGTCGAACGAAGCCGGGCTCAGGGGAGGGGAGTTGCGATAGACCTGCGCTGCCGCGCGCTCGACCGCGTCGGTCTGTCGCTGGCGCGTCTCGACGGGCGACGGCGCAGGTGAAGATGAAGGTGCCGGCCGCGGCGCCGGAGGCTGCTGCGGCTTGGAAATTTGCGACAGCCGCGCGTCGAGTCGCGAGATCGCATCGTTGAGCTGGCGCGCGACGCCCTGCTCGCGTGAGACGTCTTGCCGTGAAGGGTCTTGTCGCGAAGCGTCCTGTCTTGAAGCGTCCTGGCGCTGCGCGGGCTTGGAGATGCGTTCGATCTGCTGGGTGATCGCGTCGAGCCGCTGGTGGATGTCGGCGACTTCGCGGCTTTCCTGACTCGGTGCTTGCGGCATGTGGTGCGGACGCTGGTCATAAGGTCCGCGAAAATCTGGCGGGGCGGTCTCGCCGAGCGTGGAATTCAGCCAATCGTTGAGTGACATGCCGGCTCTGCGCGCAGCAGCTTCGGCCCGCTCCCGGACGGATGGGTCGATGCCGTCAACACTCCACGATACGCGCGAATTCATGACTCTGTCCGGTTCCGACTCCGGCGCCCACCCGACGCCTCCAGCCTTCCCACGCGTGCCAGTTGCAAACACAACCGAATTTGGCGCGGGTCGTCTGCCTCGAAAACCGACTTTTGTCCGTTACGGTAAATAACGGGTTAAGGAATGCGGCACCGCTGTCTTAAAGTTGGGCGGGGGAACCCGCGATGGATCGGCGATTTCGCCATCTCTACCGCTGTCATGCCCCGGCTTGACCGGGGCATCCAGTACGTCGCGCCTTCTCGATTCTAGCCATGCCGTCTCTGGAATACTGGATGGCCCGCCTTCGCTGCGATGGCAGTGAGGCGGCGGAGAGAGGCTCGCGCAACGTTGGCGCCCTTCAGCCCTTCTCGCGCTTGCTGTCCTCCAGCGGCACCACAGTCCCCTTGCCGCTCATTGCCGACAGCGCGGCGAGCGTCTCCTCGCAGAAGTCGGCCACCATCTGCTCGTGGCGGGCGCCCAGGCGGAGCAGCAGCAGGTTGCCGAGGTCGAGCCTTCCCTCGGCGGTGCCGTCCGGAAAGCGCTTCTTCAGGATGCGCTCGTAATTGGCGTGGCGGTCGCGATGGTGCTCCAGGCGCGCCATCAGGTCGGTGCGCAACGGCTCGATGTCGATGCTGTCGAGGGCATGGAGGCGGACCAGCAGGTCGTCCTTGGTCGAGGCTGGCGTGCTTGGTCGCGCGGCCCAGTGCCGCAGCGCTGTTCGCCCTTCCGGAGTAAGCGTATAAACCAGCTTGTTGGGCTTACCCGTCTGCACGACTTCGCGGCCCTGGATGTGGCCGCGGTCGCGCAGCTTGGAGAGCTCGCGGTAAATCTGCTGATGGTCGGCCTTCCAGAAGAAGCCGATCGAGGAATCGAATGTTTTGGCGAGCTCGTAGCCCGTCATCGGACGTTCCGTCAGGCATGCGAGGATCGCGTCGCCCAGGGCCATACCCGGCCTCCTTGTTTCAACCTCGACCATCATGCTTGACTTTATGCGTATTGGCGCATATGCGTCAATGTGCATATAGGGATACATCGGGCCGGACGAAAGATTCGACCCGAAAAGTCCAGCGAAATCAATTGCCTCGCTACTGTGCATGGGGTTGTTTTCGCGTTTTTTGTCCAGGCCTTTAGGGAGGCACCGAGAATGACCGGCCTCGATTCCTGGTACGCCTACATGAAGTCTCACGACCGCGCCGCGCTCTGGGACCTCCTGCATCCCGACGCCGTGTTCGAAAGCCCCGTCGTGCATTCGCCGCAGCGCGGGCGCGACATCACCTTCAAATACCTTTCCAGCGCCGAGAAGGTGCTCGGCGGCCCCGGCTTCACCTATGTCGGTGAATGGCGCAGCGACAATGGCGCCGTGCTCGAATTCAAGAATGTCATCGACGGCATCGAGATCAACGGCGTCGATATCATCAGTTTCGATGCCGAGGGACGCATCACCCATTTCAAGGTGATGGTGCGTCCGCTCAAGGCGATCAACATGCTGCACCGCCTGATGGCCGAGCAGCTTGCCGCCGCCCAATCATAAGCCCAACATCATCCCTTCAAGCCCCATGCCGGGAGACCACCATGCCGATCTACAAAGCCCCCGTCGAAGACGTGAACTTCCTGCTCAACGACGTCTTCCAGATCGACCGCTACGATAATCTCGCCGGCTTCTCCGATGCGTCGAGCGACGTGCGCGAAGCCATCCTCGGCGAAGCCGCCAAGCTCGCCGAAGAGGTCCTGCAGCCGCTCAACCGCGTCGGCGATCTCGAAGGCTGCAAGCGCGCCGACGACGGCAGCGTGACCACGCCGAAGGGCTTCAAGGAGGCGTACAAGCAGGTCGCCGAGGGCGGCTGGCTCGGCCTGTCGGCGCCGACCGAGTTCGGCGGGCAGGGGCTGCCGGTGACGCTGAGCCAGGCCGTCAACGAATTCCAGATCTCAGCCAACATGGCGTTTTCGATGTATGGCGGCCTCACCATGGGTGCGACCGCGGCGCTGATCGTTCATGGCTCGCCCGAGCAGAAGAAGACCTATGTGCCGAAGATGGTCGCGGGCGAATGGACCGGCACCATGAATCTGACCGAGCCGCATTGCGGCACCGATCTCGGCATGCTCCGTACCAAGGCGGTGCGCCAGGCCGACGGCAGCTTCAAGATCACCGGGACCAAGATCTTCATCTCCGCCGGCGAGCACGATCTCGCCGACAACATCATCCACCTCGTGCTCGCCCGCATCGAGGGCGCGCCCGCCGGCATCAAGGGCGTGTCGCTGTTCGTGGTGCCCAAGTTCCTCGTGAATCCGGATGGCTCAGTCGGTGCCCGCAACGGCGTCGTCTGCGGCTCGATCGAGCACAAGATGGGCATCCACGGCAATTCGACCTGCGTGATGAACTACGACAACGCCACCGGCTGGCTGATCGGCGAAGAGAACAAGGGCATGCAGGGCATGTTCGTGATGATGAACGAGGCGAGGCTCGGCGTCGCCGTGCAGGGCCTTGCGCAATCCGAGGTGGCCTATCAGAACGCGGTCGCCTATGCCCGCGAGCGCATCCAGGGCCGCGCGCTGACCGGCGCCAAGGCTCCGGACAAGCAGGCCGATCCGATCATCGTGCATCCCGACGTGCGCCGCACGCTACTCTCGATCCGCGCCTTCAACGAGGCCGCGCGCGCCTTCGTGATGTGGACCGCGCTGAAGAGCGACGTCGCTCATCGCTCCGAAGATCCGAAGGACCGCCAGGCCGCCGACGACCACATGGGCCTGATGACGCCGGTGCTGAAGGGCTTCCTCACCGATTACGGCTTTGCCAATGCGGTGCAGGCACAGCAGATGTATGGCGGTCACGGCTACATCGCCGAGCAGGGCATGGAGCAGTTCGTGCGCGATGCGCGCATCGCGATGATCTACGAAGGCGCCAACGGCATCCAGGCGCTCGACCTCGTCGGCCGCAAGCTGCCGCGCGACGGCGGCCGCGCCATCATGGCGTTCTTCGGCGAGGTCATGGCCTTCGCCAAGGAGAACGGCGGCGACGAGGCGCTCAAGCCCTTCATCACGCCCCTGTCGGCCTCGCTCGGCCATCTCCAGCAGGCGACGACCTGGCTGATGCAGAACGCGATGGCCAAGCCTGACAATGCCGGCGCGGCCGCAACCGATTACCTGCATCTCTTCGGCTTCGTCGCGCTCGGCTATATGTGGGCGAAGATGGCCAAGGTGACGCAGGCGAAGATTGCCGAGAGCGGGGCGACGCCCTATCTCTCGACCAAGCTGGTCACCGGCCGTTTCTTCATGGAGCGGATGCTGCCGGAGACCGCCGCCAATCTCGCGCGCATCCAGGCCGGCTGCGCCACCATCATGGAATTGCCGGCGGAAGCATTCTGAGCCTGCTTCCGCTGCCTGCTCCCAATCGTATCGAACATCATACCAGGAGGGCGTCATGCCTGAGGCATTCATCTACGACCACGTTCGCACCCCCCGCGGTCGCGGCAAGGCGGACGGCGCGCTGCACGAAGTCACGGCGCTCGCGCTCGCGACCGTGCCGCTGAAGGCGCTGAAGGATCGCAACAACCTGCCCGAGGATTCCGTCGATGACGTCGTGCTCGGCGTGGTCGATCCGGTCGGCGAGGCCGGCTCCGACATCGCGCGCTTCGCTGCGCTGAAAGCCGGTCTCGGCGAAGCCGTACCCGGCGTGCAGATCAGCCGCTTCTGCGCTTCGGGCTTGGATGCTGTGAACTTCGCTGCCGCTCAGGTGATGAGCGGCCAGCATGAGCTGGTGATCGGCGGCGGCGCCGAATCGATGAGCCGCGTCGGCATCGGCGCCTCCGGCGGCGCCTGGCCGATGGATCCCTCGATGGCCGTGCCGGCCTATTTCATGCCGCAGGGCGTCTCGGCCGATCTGATCGCCACCAAATACGGTTTCTCGCGCGACGACGTCGACGCCTATGCGGTGCAGAGCCAGCAGCGTGCGGCGAAGTCCTGGGAGGAAGGCCGCTTCGACAGGTCGGTCGTGCCGGTGAAGGACATCAACGGCCTCACCATCCTGGCCAAGGACGAGCACATGCGTCCCTCGACGACGATGCAGTCGCTGGCGCAGCTGCAGCCCTCGTTCACGATGATGGCGCAGATGGGCGGCTTCGACGGCGTCGCGATCCAGTCCCATCCCGAGATCGAGCGCGTCAACTACGTGCACCATGCCGGCAATTCGTCGGGCATCGTCGATGGCGCCGGCGCCGTGCTGCTCGGCAGCAAGGACGCGGCTGCGAAATACGGCTTGAAGCCGCGTGCAAAGATCCGCGCGTTCGCCAATATCGGCTCCGAGCCGGCCATGATGCTGACCGGTCCGGTCGACGTCACCGAGAAGCTGTTTGTGCGGTCGGGCATGAAGAAGTCGGACATTGATCTGTTCGAGCTCAACGAGGCCTTCGCTTCGGTCGTCTTGCGCTACATCCAGGCCTTCGACATCGACAACGCCAAGATCAACGTCAATGGCGGCGCCATCGCGCTCGGCCATCCGCTTGGCGCCACGGGTGCGATGATCCTCGGCACCGTGCTCGACGAGCTCGAGCGCACCAACAAGTCCACCGCCCTCGTCACGCTGTGCATCGGCGGCGGCATGGGCACCGCGACCATCATCGAGCGGGTCTGACTTCTTACCCTCTCCCACAAGGGGAGGGGGTAAGACGAGATATCAATTCAACCGCCGCGCCTGAGACCGGCTGCGGCCCCGAGGAGCCACCAACATGTCGTACAAGAACTTCAAGGTCGAGACCGACGCAGACGGCATCGCGCTCGTCACCTGGGACATTCCGGGCCGTTCGATGAACGTGCTCGACGAGACCTCGACCAGCGAGCTGGACGCGATCGTCAAGGCGACCACGGCGGACGCCGCGGTGAAGGGCGTCGTCATCACCTCTGCCAAGGAAGCCTTCTGCGCCGGCGCGGATCTGTCGATGCTCGAGGGCATGAACCAGGCCTATGCGAAGGTCTTCAAGGAGCAGGGCGAGACCGCCGCGAACCAGATGCTGTTCGACCAGAGCCGTCGCTTCTCGCAGGTGCTGCGCTCGATCGAGACCTCAGGCAAGCCGTGGGCGGCCGCGATCAACGGCCTCGCGCTCGGCGGCGGTTTCGAGATCACGCTGTGCTGCCACTATCGCGTGGCGGCTGAGAATCCCAAGACGCGCCTCGGCCTGCCCGAGGTCAAGGTCGGCCTGTTCCCCGGCGCCGGCGGCACGCAGCGCGTGCCGCGCCTGGTGCCGCCGCAGGACGCGATGACGATCCTGCTCAAGGGCGATCCCGTCACGGTGGACAAGGCCAAGGCACTGAACCTGATCCACGCCATCGTTCCTGCCGCCGACCTCGTCAAGGCCGCAAAGGACTGGATCAAGGGCGGCGGCAAGGCGGTCGCGCCCTGGGACGAGAAGGGTTTCAAGCTGCCCGGCGGCCCGGTGTTCTCCAAGGCCGGCATGATGATGTTCCCGGCCGGCAACGCGATCTACCGCCGCGAGACCTACGACAATTATCCGGCCGCGCGCGCCATCATGAGCTGCGTCTATGAAGGCCTGCAGTTGCCGATCGACGCGGCGCTTCGCGTCGAGTCGCGCTACTTCACCTCGGTGCTGCGCTCGAAGGAAGCGGCCGCGATGATCCGCAGCCTGTTCCTGTCGATGCAGGAGCTGAACAAGGGCGCGCGCCGCCCGAAGGACGTAGCCCCGACCAAGGTGAAGAAGATCGCGGTGATCGGCGCCGGCTTCATGGGTGCGAGCGTCGGCTACGTCTCGGCCCGCGCCGGCCTCGATGTCGTCCTGATCGATCGCGACCAGGAGAGCGCCGACAAGGGCAAGGCGCATGCTCAGAAGGTGATCGAGGAGCAGATCAAGAAGGGCCGCGCCAAGCCTGCGGATGCCGAGGCGCTGCTCGCGCGCATCACGCCGACCGCGGACTATGCCGCGCTGAAGGACGTCGACCTCGTCATCGAGGCCGTGTTCGAGGACCGCAAGGTCAAGGCGGAGACCTTCGCCAAGGCACAGCAACATCTCAAACCCGACGTGATCTTCGCCTCGAATACCTCGACGCTGCCGATCACCTCGCTGGCCGAGAGCTTCAAGGACCAGGGCAAGTTCGTCGGCATCCACTTCTTCTCGCCGGTCGAGAAGATGATGCTGGTCGAGATCATCAAGGGCAAGAACACCGGCGACCTCGCGCTCGCGACCGCGCTCGACTACGTCCGGCAGATCGGCAAGACACCGATCGTCGTCAACGACTCCAGAGGCTTCTTCGCCAACCGCTGCGTCGGCCGCTACGTCGCCGAGGGCAACGAGATGTTCCTCGAAGGCGTGCCGCCGGCGATGATCGAGAACTGCGCCAAGATGGCCGGCATGCCGGTCGGTCCGCTCTCGCTGTCGGATGAAGTCGCGCTCGACCTCGGCCTCAAGATCATGAAGGCGACGGAGGCCGATCTCGGTCCCAACGCCATCAACCCCGACCAGAAGAAGCTGATGGTGGAGATGGTCGAGAAGCAGGGCCGTCTGGGCCGCAAGAACAGCAAGGGCTTCTACGACTATCCCGAGAAGGGCAAGGGCCAGAAGAGCCTGTGGTCTGGCCTCTCGGCCTTGCAGCCGAAGCAGCTCGACCCCGACACGCTCGATATCGAGGAGCTGAAGCAACGCTTCCTGGTGGTGCAGGCGGTGGAAGCCGCGCGCACGGTCGAGGACCATGTCATCACCGATCCGCGCGAGGCGGATGTCGGCTCCATCCTCGGCTTCGGCTTCGCCCCGTTCACCGGTGGCACGCTGTCCTATATCGACTTCATGGGCACCAAGACGTTCGTCGAGCTCTGCCACAAGCTGGAGGCGAAGTACGGCTCGCGCTTCACGCCGCCGAAGCTGCTGGAGGAGATGGCCGCCAAGGGCGAAACCTTCTACGGCCGCTTCGCGCCGAAGAAGGCGGCGGCCTGACGGGGCCCGGAGCCCCGGATTGCGCTGCGCTCCATCCGGGCTACGCACAAATGAAAGGCCGGATCATTGATCCGGCCTTTCCATCATCTCGTCTGTTCAGCGCCGGCCTTACTTCGCCTGGACCAGCCCTTCCTTCTTCAGGGCTTCCTGCACCTGAGGCCGCGCCGCGACGCGCGCCTTGTAGGCGGCGAGGTTCGGCATCGCCGAGAGGTCGAACTTCATCCGGTCGCCCCAGGTGAGCATCGTGAAGAGATAGCCGTCGGCCACCGTGAACTGCTCGCCCATGAGATAGTCGCGGCCGGCGAGCTGGCTGTCGATGTATTTCAGCTTGCCCATGACGCGATCCCTGAAGAAGGCCTTGGCTTCGTCGTTGAGGGCCGGCGCGAACAGCGGACCAAAGCTCTTGTGCACCTCGGACGTGAGGAAATTCAGCCACTCCAGCAGCTTGTAGCGCTCGGAACTGCCGTGGGCCGGTGCCAGCGCCTTGGTTGAAGCCTGGTCGGCGATCATCTGGACAATCACCGGACCTTCCGTCACGATCTCACCGCTGTCGAGGCCCAGCGCAGGGACTTGGCCCTTGGGGTTCAGCTTCAGATAATCCTCGCCATTTTCGAGCTTCTTGGCTCGGAGATCGACCTTGACCAGCTCATAGGGCAGGCCGGCTTCCAGGAGCGCTATGTGGGGGGACAGCGAGCAGGCACCGGGCGCATAATACAGTTTCATGGAATTTCCTTCTCTTGAAGCTTGGTTCGGCCGAAACTGCGATTACATGCAGCTGCTTGGAATAGTCAAGATTGATGCAGCTGCATCAAATGGGGTAAGAGACGGCGACGAGCTTGAGCTGGGACCATGAAACGCAAACCATCGACCGAAGCGACGTCCGCCTGGATCCGCCTGATGCGCGTGCCGAGCCGGGTGCTCGATTGCGTCGAGCAGGACCTGAAGAAGGCCGGCTTCCCGCCGCTGGCCTGGTATGACGCCCTGCTCGAATTGTCGCGGGCGCCCTCGGGCGAGCTGCGGCCGGTCGAACTCGAACGGCAGATGCTGATCCCGCAATACTCCACCTCGCGCCTGATCGACCGCCTGGTCGACGAGGGCCTGGCGTCGCGGCGCGAATGCAAGATCGACAAGCGCGGCCAATTCGTCGAGATCACGGAAGCCGGCCGCGAGTTGCAGAAGCGGATGTGGAGTGCCTATTCGGCCGCGATCGAGAAGTATGTCGGTTCGAAACTGTCCGACGCCGATGCCATCAAGCTCAGCGGGCTGCTCGACCGCCTGGGCTGCTCGTGCGGCGAGATGAAACTACCGCCCGCGGGCGTCAACGAAAGCATGCCGTCGCGATGATCGCGCGGCAAATCCACGCGTCCGCGCAACCGGTGGGTTCGCGGACCATCCTGTCACCCGCGCGCGTTCGGTCGAAGCGCCTTTTGATTAGAGTTTGATATGGCGCGAGACCAGATCGATATGACGCCGCTGCAATCGCGCGACGAACTCGTCGCGTGGTTCGAGGCCGGCAGCAAAGACCCGTCCGAATTCCGCATGGGCACCGAGCACGAGAAGACGCCGTTCACGCTCGAAGGCCACCGTCCGGTGCCTTACGAGGGCGCGCGCGGCATCGGCGCGTTGCTCGAGGGCATGAAGCTCCTGCTCGGCTGGGAGCCGATCATGGAGAAGGGCAACATCATCGGCCTCTACGACGTCACCGGCGGTGGTGCGATCTCGCTCGAGCCCGGCGGACAGTTCGAGCTCTCGGGCGCGCCGGTCGAGAACGTGCACCAAACCCAGAGCGAGTTGATGGCGCATCTGGCGCAGGTGCGCGAGATCGCAACGCCGCTCGGCATCGGCTTCCTCGGTCTCGGCATGACGCCGTCCTGGTCGCGCGCGGACATCCCGATGATGCCCAAGGGCCGCTACAAGATCATGACCAACTACATGCCGAAGGTCGGCCAGTACGGCCTCGACATGATGTACCGGACCTGCACGGTGCAGACCAATCTCGACTTCTCCTCCGAAGCCGACATGGTCAAGAAGCTGCGCGTCTCGCTCGCGCTTCAGCCGGTCGCAACCGCCCTGTTCGCCAATTCGCCGTTCACCGAAGGCAAGCCGAACGGCTTCCTCTCCTTCCGCTCGGAGATCTGGCGCGACACCGACAATGCACGGTCGGGCATGATGCCGTGGGCCTTCGAGGACGGCATGGGGTTCGAGCGCTATGTCGACTACGCGCTCGACGTGCCCATGTATTTCGTCAAGCGCGGCGAGGAGTACATCGACGTGTCGGGCTCCTCGTTCCGGGCGTTCTTCGACGGCCGCAACAACAACCTTCCTGGCGAGCGTCCGACACTGTCGGACTGGGCAAACCATCTCTCGACGATTTTCCCGGAGGTGCGGCTCAAGCGCTACCTCGAGATGCGCGGCTCCGACGGCGGCCCGTGGGGACGGTTGCCGGCGCTGCCGGCGTTCTGGGTCGGGCTGCTCTACGACGATGTCGCGCTCGATGCCGCCTGGGAGATCGTCAAGCACTGGAGCGCGGCGGAGCGTCAGGCCCTGCGCGACGACGTGCCGCGCTTCGGCTTCAAGGCGCGGATCAAGGACCGCTATCTGTTCGAGATCGCCAAGGAATGCCTTGCTCTGGCACATGCGGGCCTGCGCCGGCGCGGCCGCATCGACCAGCTCGGTCGCGACGAAACGCGGCATCTGGAGCCGCTCGACCGCATCATCGATTCCGGCCGGACCCCGGCCGAGGAAATGTTGGACAAGTTCAACGGTCCCTGGAAGGGCTCGGTGGAACCGGCCTACGCCGAATACGCGTTCTAGGCGGTAGGCCGCCGCTCGGGATTTGAGCCGTTCATCGCCCATACAGGTTTGCGGCGATCAAATGACCGGCTGAAAAAACCTGAGCGTCGTCAATAACTCGAAAGCTGTTCCGATGGGGAAGGGCCGCCTGTCCGGCGCCGTCATGGCAAAGGTCCTGCCAAGCGTCGTGGCATGTGTCACGCTGCTTTCGCTCGCATGCGCGAGCGTGCCGGCGCGTGCCCAGACTGCGTTCGATCGGCCCGGCGGCGACTATTTCAGCTCACCGGTCGCCTCAGGCGATCCCGAGGATTGCGCGCTGCTGTGCGAGCGTGACCGCCGTTGCCGTTCCTGGAGCTTCAACTATCCCGACGTCGAAGGCGGTTCGGCGGTGTGCTGGCTGAAGAACACCGTGCCGGCGCGCGTGCCGGGCAGTTGCTGCATCTCCGGTGTGCGCGGCGCCGGGGTGATCGAGCCGCGGGTCGAGGGCGTGGAGACGTCGATCGACCGTCCCGGCGGAGATCTGCGCAATTTCGAGCTGAAGGAGGGGGAGGGCGTCGAGGCCTGCAAGGCCGCGTGCACCGCCGACAACAAATGCCGCGCCTTCACCTATGCCCGCCCCGGCTACACCGGACGTGAGGCGCGCTGCTTCCTGAAAAAAGAAATCAAGCCGCCGCGCCGCAAGGCGGGATTCACCTCGGGCGTGGTGCGATAAGCTCCGCTCTCTTCGTCGTCGGCGCTGCCGTAGGGTGGACAAAGGCGCAAAGCGCCGTGCCCACGATCTTTGCGATATGACGACAGACGAGTGGGCAGGCTACGCTTTGCCCACCTGCGATCTCTCACTGGCAATCACCTACGAGATCTCACTCTGTGGCGATCACGGTGAGCTCCGGCCACAGCGCCCGCCATCGCGCGGCCTTTGCCGCGTAGTTCGCCGCTGAAAAATTCGGGCTTGGATTTGGCCGCACGATCAACCCTACGACATCGTCAAACCCATGCGGCGCGTAGACCTCGTTACCATCTCCTGCGCGCCGGACGCCGACCTGCGTGTTCTGCGTCAGGAAGCGATCGATGCCTTCTCTCGAGCTTCTCAGGGACGGATAGGGCAAGCCGTGCTTGGCGGGGTACCACAGATGCACGCGGGCCTGGTTGCGGATCTCGACCTTGACGCCGAGATGCGCGAGCCGCGCGTGCAGCTTGCGGATGACCGCGTCCTCCGCATCCCACGAAGTGTCGGGATCGAAATAGAACACGTCATAGTCGGCGATGCCGTGATCGATCGGGCGGCGCGTGAGCACGTTCCACACGGTCTGCACCAGGCATCCGGAAACCAGCCAGGCATCTGGCAGCCCGAGGCGATGCAGTTCATCGATGATCGCGACGTTGACGGGATTTCTCAGCGCGAGCGCGAGGAATTCGTCACGGTTCATCGTCGTGCAATGAGGTGACTTAATGTACCGCGGTGAAGAACCGTGCCAGCCTGAATCCCGACAGCCAGGTCCACACCGGCTGGCCGCGCATGCCGAGATCCCAGGAGCCGAGCACCGCGTCCGCACGGCCGATCAGATTGTCGATCGGCAACAGGCCGACGCCGCCGGACCGCAGCGGCACGCGGCTGTCAGAGGAGTTGTCGCGGTTGTCGCCGAGCACGAACAGATGGCCTGATGGCACCGTCACTTCCGGCGTATTGTCGAGCGGACCGTTGTCGCGCATCTTGAAGATCAGGTGCGAGACGCCGTTCGGCAGCTTCTCCACATAACGGTAGGCGGGCTCGCTGCCGCCATTGTCGTCCTCGGCCGCACCGACGCCGTCCGGCTTGAGCTCGGCGGGGCGGTCGTTGATGAAGAGCTGGCCCTGCCGCATCTGGATGCGATCGCCCGGCAGTCCCACGACACGCTTGACCCAGGCCTGCGAACGATCGCCGGGCCAGCGAAACACCACGACGTCGCCGAGCTTCGGCGTCTCCGCGAACACGCGTCCGGTCTCGGGCAGGCTGATTTGAATCGGCAGCGACGAGGTGCCGTAGCCATAGGGAAATTTCGAGGCGAGCAGCGCATCGCCGATCAGCAACGTCGGCTCCATCGAGCCCGACGGCACGTAGAACGGCTCGGCGAGCGCGCCCTTGGCGATGAAGACGGCGGCGACGATACCGGCGAGCTGAACGATCTGTCCGCCCCAGCCGCTGCTCTTACGCTTGGGCGTGACAGTGACCTTTTCTTCAACGCTCATGCGCCCGTTCCACCCACCGTGATGCGTTCCATCAGCAGCGACGGCTGGCCGACGCCGACGGGCACACCCTGGCCGTTCTTGCCGCAGGTGCCGATGCCGGTATCGAGCGCAAGGTCGTTGCCGATCATGCGGATCCGGTGCAGGTCGGTCGGCCCGTTGCCGATCAGCATGGCGCCCTTCAGCGGGGCGCCCAGCTTGCCGTTCTCGATCTTGTAGGCCTCGGTGCACTGGAACACGTATTTGCCCGAGGTGATGTCGACCTGGCCGCCGCCGAAATTCGCGGCGAAGACGCCATTCTTCACCGAGGCGAGGATCTCGGCCGGATCGCGGTCGCCCGCGAGCATGTAGGTGTTGGTCATGCGCGGCATCGGCACGTGGGCATAGCCCTGGCGGCGCCCGTTGCCGGTCGGCTTCATGTTCATCAGGCGTGCGTTCTGGCGGTCCTGCATGTAGCCGACCAGAATGCCGTCTTCGATCAGCACGGTGCGATTGGTCGGCGTGCCCTCGTCGTCGATCGACAGCGAGCCGCGGCGCGAGGCAATCGTGCCGTCGTCGACCACGGTGACGCCCTTGGCTGCGACCTGTTGGCCCATCAAGCCGGCGAATGCAGACGTCTTCTTGCGGTTGAAGTCGCCCTCGAGACCATGGCCGACCGCTTCGTGCAGCATCACGCCGGGCCAGCCGGCGCCAAGCACGACGTCCATCTCGCCGGCCGGCGCCGGAATCGATTCCAGGTTGACCAGGGCTTCGCGCAGGGCGCCATCGGCGGCGTCGCGCCAGTTCTTACTCTCGATGAATTCGGCATAGCCGGCCCGGCCGCCATAACCCTTGCTGCCGCTCTCCTGGCGATCGCCCTGGCCGGCGACGACGGAGACGTTGACGCGCACGAGCGGGCGAATGTCGCGATAGCTCTCGCCGTCGGGCCGCAGGATCTCGACCACCTGCCAGGTTGCGCCCAGGCTGACGCTGACCTGCCGCACCCGAGGATCCTTGTCGCGCAGGTAAGCGTCGATCTCGGCGAGCAGTTTGACTTTTGTCTCGAAGCCCGGCGCGTCCAGCGGATTGTCGTCGCCATAGAGGCGCACATTGGTACGCGGGGGCGGGGACGCAAAGCTGCCGGAATAGCCGCCGCGCACGGCCGCGACCGCGTCCGCGGCGCGGATCAGCGCGGGCAGCGACACGTCGGAGGAATGCGCGTAGCCGACCGCGTCGTCCTTGACCGCGCGCAGGCCAAACCCTTGCGAGGTGTCGTAGGTCGCCTGCTTCAGACGCCCGTTGTCGAACATCAGCGCTTCGGTCTGGCTGTATTCCAGGAACAGCTCACCGTCGTCGGCGCCAGCGAGCCCGCGCGCCACCTCGCTGCGAACCTGGTCGCGATCGAGATTGGCGCGGTCGAGCAGGGAGGTCGTGGCAGGGTTTGTCATGCGTCCGTCCATTAGCGGAAGATGTAGGGCAAGATAATGGTTTCGGACCGGTTCCGCGAGGGCGCCAAGTCTCACATTACGGAAACAATAGGATCGCTCACCGGCGGTCCAGACCGCTACGGCAGCTTGTCATAACCCTCGCCGAGCCCGTTCAGGCTGAGCGGGAAGCCGATGCCTTCTTCCGGGGTCTCGAAGATGATGAAGGTGGCGGTCTTGGCGTTGCGAAGCTGGCCGAGCAGCTTGTCGTCCATGACGACCTCGGCGACGCAGCCATTGGGCAGGCAGCGGACGAAGCCGGCGCGGCCAACGTCCTGGTTGTCGAGCTTGAGGCCGAGGCCGGAGGGCAGCAGGACCCCTAGCGGCGCGACCACGCGCATCAGGCGGCTCTTCTGGTCGGCGGTCTTCAGCACGATGACGGTCAGGCCGGCATTGGAGCGGTCCTCCGCCACCACGCTTTGGATCAGGGCGCATTGCTCTGTCTGGGCGCCCGGCGGCGTGTCGCAGCGGATCTGCCAGTCGCCATGGACGGAGCGTACCGCGCCCTGCGCATGGGCAAGGCCGGGAAGTGCGAGAAGGACGATCGCAGCCAGCAGAGCCGCCAGCGACGGGAGGCGGTCAACCTTCCTTGTAGCCGGCCTTGCGGTCGATTTCGAAAGCCCCATCGGGTCGGTCCCTTTGCTCGCCTGGGGCGCTCGCACCTGGCGGACTAATCTGGCGGACTGATACGGGAATGACGGCGTCTTGAAGGCGATTCCCAAGCAAATTCCACGCCGCTTGGCATCGCCGCCGCCCGCACGAATCAGGTTCCTGCGCGGCCATCCGCCAGTGCCTACCGCGGGCAATTCCGCTGTCAAGCCACAGCATCCCGGGAAACGGTATTTTTGTTTGATGTTACTAGGAAATATCTTGCGGGTGATCGCTGGCAGGTCAGGCTCAAGACTGCATTGCGATAGATCAAGAATTATGGTTTGAGAGGCTTGATTTCGGCGTTCTAGCGATCTGGCCCCAATTCCTCTTAGAGGTATTCTTGCGCGGCGGTTTGTCAGGCGGGCGGATCGAATAAGCGTTTCCCGGACATAGGGCGGCGCACTTGGGGTGATTTCGTAAGGGGAGCGCGAACGGCATGAGGATGTCGATAGGCCGGATGGGCCGGCAGTTGCTGGGATTGACCGTGGCGGGTCTGACGCTGGCGACGGGCGGTGTGGCGTTCGCCGAGCTCGGGCAGCCGGCGCCGTGGGAGTGGACGCTCCAGCAGTCCGGTTCCCCGGTGATGGACAACATCGTCTGGTTCCACAACTTCCTGTTCGTGCTGATCACGCTGATCACGCTGTTCGTTCTGGCGTTGCTCGTCATCGTGGTCGTCAAGTTCAACGCGAAGGCCAATCCGGTGCCGTCGCGGACCACCCACAACACGCTGATCGAGGTGGCCTGGACGCTCGTTCCGGTCCTGATCCTGGTCGGCATCTCGGTGCCGTCGTTCCGGCTGCTGTTTCTCCAGCTCGACATCCCGAAGGCGGACCTGACGGTCAAGGCGACGGGCAAGCAGTGGTACTGGTCCTATGCCTATCCCGACAACGGCAAGTTCGAGTTCGACTCGCTGATGGCCCAGGACAAGCAGCCCCGCCTGCTCGGCGTCGACAACGAGATGGTCGTGCCGGTCAACAAGGTGGTTCGTGTCCAGGTTACCGGCGCCGACGTCATCCACGCCTTTGCGCTGCCGGCTTTCGGCGTCAAGATCGACGCCATTCCGGGCCGGCTGAACGAGACCTGGTTCAAGGCGACCAAGATCGGCATGTATTACGGCCAGTGCTCGGAACTGTGCGGCAAGGATCATGCCTTCATGCCGATCGCAATCCGCGTGGTCGACGACCAGGAGTTCGCGTCCTGGGTCGAGGCGGCGAAGAAGAAATTTGCCAGCGGCGGCACCAGCACCTACGCCTCCGCGGCCGGCCCGACGCAATAAGCGTCGGTTCACGGCTCGAAGGACTGAAAGCGACATAAGGGCGGGACCTCCACAGGTCCGAATGGGACGCAAGGCAGGATTTAAAAATGGCAACGAGCGCAGCGGCACACGGCGATCACGCCCACGGACATGACGAGCATGCCCATCCGACCGGATGGCGCCGCTACGTCTATTCGACCAACCACAAGGACATCGGCACGATGTACCTGATCTTCGCGGTCATCGCCGGCGTCATCGGCGCCGCGATGTCGATCGCGATCCGGGCCGAGCTGATGTATCCGGGCGTGCAGATCTTCCACGAAGCGCACACCTATAACGTGTTCGTGACCTCTCACGGCCTGATCATGATCTTCTTCATGGTCATGCCCGCGATGATCGGCGGCTTCGGCAACTGGTTCGTGCCTCTGATGATCGGCGCGCCGGACATGGCGTTCCCGCGCATGAACAACATCTCGTTCTGGCTGCTGCCGGCCTCCTTCGCGCTGCTCCTGATGTCGACCTTCGTCGAGGGCGAGCCGGGCGCCAACGGTGTCGGCGCCGGCTGGACCATGTACGTCCCGCTGTCGAGCTCGGGTCATCCGGGCCCGGCCGTCGACTTCGCAATCCTGTCGCTGCATCTGGCGGGCGCCTCCTCGATCCTCGGCGCCATCAACTTCATCACCACGATCTTCAACATGCGCGCGCCGGGCATGACCCTGCACAAGATGCCGCTGTTCGTGTGGTCGATCCTGGTGACGGTGTTCCTGCTGCTGTTGTCGCTGCCGGTGCTCGCAGGTGCCATCACCATGCTGCTCACCGACCGCAATTTCCACACGACGTTCTTCGCGCCTGAGGGCGGCGGCGATCCGGTGCTGTTCCAGCATCTGTTCTGGTTCTTCGGCCACCCCGAAGTGTACATCCTGATCCTGCCCGGCTTCGGCATGATCAGCCAGATCGTCTCGACCTTCTCGCGCAAGCCCGTGTTCGGCTATCTCGGCATGGCCTACGCCATGGTCGCGATCGGCGGCATCGGCTTCGTGGTGTGGGCGCACCACATGTACACGGTCGGCATGTCCTCGGCGACGCAGGCTTACTTCGTCGCCGCCACGATGGTCATCGCGGTTCCGACGGGCGTGAAGATCTTCTCCTGGATCGCCACCATGTGGGGCGGTTCGATCGAATTCCGCGCCCCGATGATCTGGGCGGTGGGCTTCATCTTCCTGTTCACGGTCGGCGGCGTCACCGGCGTCGTGCTGGCGAACGCGGGCGTCGACCGCGTGCTCCAGGAGACCTACTACGTCGTCGCGCACTTCCACTACGTGCTGTCGCTGGGCGCGGTGTTCGCGATCTTCGCCGGCTGGTACTACTGGTTCCCGAAGATGTCGGGCTACATGTACAACGAGTGGCTCGCGAAAGCGCACTTCTGGGTCACCTTCATCGGTGTCAACCTGGTGTTCTTCCCGCAGCACTTCCTCGGCCTGTCCGGCATGCCGCGCCGCTATATCGATTATCCCGACGCATTCGCCGGCTGGAACCTGGTCTCGTCTTTCGGCTCCTACATCTCCGGCTTCGGCGTGCTGATCTTCCTCTACGGCGTGATCGAAGCTTTCGCGAAAAAGGTGCCGGCGGGCGACAACCCCTGGGGTGCGGGCGCGACCACGCTGGAATGGACGCTGCCTTCGCCGCCGCCGTTCCACCAGTTCGAAGTGCTGCCCCGCGTGCAGTAAGCAATCTCCCGCGGCGCCCATGACGGGCGCCGCGGTGCTATAACGAAGCGAGTTGAATTAGTGTCCGTCCTCGACCACAACGCCATCGACATCAATCCCCGCATCTCCGAGGCGGAGGTCGGCGACTACATCGCGCTCCTGAAGCCGCGGGTGATGTCGCTGGTGATCTTCACCGCGCTGGTCGGGATGGCGATGGCGCCGGGACACTTCCACCCCGTGCTCGCGTTCACCTCGCTGCTCTGCATCGCCGTCGGCGCCGGCGCCTCCGGCGCGCTCAACATGGCGCTCGAAGGCGACATCGACTCCAAGATGTCGCGTACGGCGAACCGGCCGATTCCGCGCGGCCGCATCACCCGGCCCGAAGCGATGGCGTTCGGCCTGACGCTATCCTTCTTCTCGGTGATGACGCTCGGCATCCTCGTCAACTGGGTCGCCGGCGCGCTGCTCGCCTTCACCATCTTCTTCTACGTCGTGATCTACACGATGGGCCTGAAGCGCTGGACCGCGCAGAACATCGTGATCGGCGGTGCCGCCGGCGCGCTGCCGCCGGTAGTGGCCTGGGCCGCCGTGACGGGCACCGTCGACGTCGAGCCGCTGCTGCTGTTCGCCATCATCTTTTTCTGGACGCCGCCGCACTTCTGGGCGCTGGCGCTGTTCCGCTCCGACGACTATGCGCGCGCCGGGATTCCCATGCTGCCCAACGTCGCCGGTCCCGATGCGACGCGCCTGCAGATCCTGCTCTACACCATCGTGCTGATTGCGGTCGCCGCCGCGCCCTGGGCGCTCGGTTATTTCGACGCCGTCTACGGTATCGTCTCGCTGATCCTGGGGGCCGGCATGCTGGTGCTCGCGATCAACGTCTATGTGCGTCGCGAGCGCAGCGAATCGCTGCGCGCGACCCGCAAGCTGTTTGCCTTCTCGATCCTCTATCTGTTCGCGCTGTTCGCGACCCTGCTGGCCGAGGTCGTGTTCCGGGCACTGGCTCCGATGGTTGGGGGCGCATGATCACAGCGATGGCAGACAAACCCGAGACAGACGGAATCGTCCTCACCGAGGCGCAAAAGAAGAGCCGTCGTCAGCGCTCCATTGCCATTGCCTTGGCGCTCGGCGTGCTCGTGATGCTGTTCTTTGCCGTCACCATGGTCAAGGGACCGGCAGTTCTCGTGCGGCCGATGTAGGAAACATGCATCACGAGCCGACCATATCGCGGGATCAGAGCCGGACGGCCAGCAAGAGGCGCGCGCCTTTCAAGGGCCTCGGCCGCGACGCGCTGGTCGCCTCGATCTGCGGCGGCGTGGTCGCGCTGATGGTCGGAGCCTCCTATGCCGCGGTGCCGTTCTACGACTGGTTCTGCCGTGCCACCGGTTTCAACGGCACGACCCAGGTTGCGACCTCCGCGCCGGCCACCGGTCCGATCGCGCGGAAGATCACGGTGCGCTTCGACTCCAATGTCGGGCCCGGCCTGCCCTGGAAGTTCGAGCCCGAGCAGAACGAGATCGAGGTCAATATCGGAGAGGTCACGACCGTGTTCTACACCGTGACCAACCAGGCTGCACGCACCACGGCCGGGCAGGCTGCCTACAATGTCGCGCCGCTGACGGTCGGCTCCTATTTCCAGAAGATCAACTGCTTCTGCTTCACCGAGCAGACCATGGCACCCGGCGAGAAACGCGAGATGCCTGTCGTGTTCTACGTCGATCCTTCGATCGCCAGCGACCACGAGAACGACGGGCTGAACACGATCACGCTGTCCTACACCTTCTATCCGGTGAAGGATCCGGTGGTGAAGCCGCTGGCATCGGGTGAAAACGACAAGCGCAAGGGAAATCTCTGATCGCCGGGCTCGCGCCCGGGAGGTCGGAAACGAGGGGATAAGTGCCTGACAGGCACGGGATTGAGGAGAGAGACCGCAAATGGCAACGGCGCACACCAAGCATCACGACTATCACCTGGTCGATCCCTCTCCGTGGCCGGCCGTCGGTTCGCTCTCGGCCTTCATCATGGCGGTCGGTGCGATCGCCTGGATGCATCACATGTTCTCGGCCGCGCCGATCGTGTTCGGCGTCGGCACCGTCGGCGTGCTCTACACCATGGCGAGCTGGTGGGGCGATGTGATCAAGGAAGCCCAGTACAAGGGCGACCACACCCGCGTCGTGCAGTTGCATCACCGCTACGGCATGATCCTGTTCATCGCCTCCGAGGTGATGTTCTTCGTCGCCTGGTTCTGGGCCTATTTCAACGCCGCGCTGTTTCCCGCCGACGCCGTCCACGCCACCCGCGATGCCGTATTCGGCTGCGGCCTCGGCACCCAGGCCGGGGCCTGCGCCGTGCCGGGCACCTGGCCGCCGAAGGGCATCGAGACTTTCGATCCCTGGCATCTGCCGCTCCTGAACACGCTGATCCTGCTCACGTCGGGCACCACCGTGACCTGGGCGCACCATGCGCTGCTCGAGAACGATCGCCAGGGCCTGAAATACGGCCTGATCCTCACCGTCGTGCTCGGCGCGCTCTTCACCTGCGTGCAGGCCTATGAGTACAGCCACGCGGCGTTCTCGTTCGGTGGCAACGTCTATGGCGCGACCTTCTTCATGGCGACCGGCTTCCACGGCTTCCATGTGCTGGTCGGTACCATTTTCCTGCTGGTGTGCCTGATCCGCGCCTATGCCGGCCACTTCACACCGAAACAGCACCTCGGCTTCGAGTTTGCCGCCTGGTACTGGCACTTCGTCGACGTGGTCTGGCTGTTCCTGTTCCTCTGCATTTACGTCTGGGGACACGGCGCCGAGTCCATGGCCCACGGCGCGCACTGAGGCGCGCGACGAACCGATCAGCAAGGGCGGCCGCTGGGCCGCCCTTTCGCTTTTGGGCAGCCGGAAGCTTCGACGAAAATTGTGATAGAGTTCGCCATCATGAACGACACCGCCGGCAGGCCCGAGCCCGAAACCACAGTCTTGCAAAGCGCGCTGCGTGGGCTTGCCTGCAAATGTCCGCGCTGCGGCCAGGGCAAGCTCTATGCGGGCTTCCTGACGCTTGCCCCCGCCTGCGACCGCTGTGGCCTCGACTACGCCTTCATCGATGCCGGCGATGGTCCGGCGATCTTCATCATCATGCTGGCCGGCGGGATCGTCGTCGCGGCCGCACTCATCGTCGAGGTCAAATACCAGCCGCCATACTGGCTGCATGCGGCGCTTTGGTTGCCGCTGATCCTGGCCACCACGCTGTTGCCGCTGCGTGCGATGAAGTCGCTGCTGATCGCGCTGCAATTCCACCACAAGGCGGCGCCGGGCCGGTTGGTCGACCGCGCGAAATGAACGAGCCTGCGCGCAAGCCCCGCGTGGCCGGCTTCGCGCTGTTCACGCTGTTCCTGACGGCCGTCTTCGTCGCGCTCGGCGTCTGGCAATTGCAGCGGCGAACGGCCAAGCACGAGCTGATCGCGGCACTCACCGAGCGTCTCGCGGAAGCCCCTGTCGCGCTGCCGCCGCCGGCGCAATGGGCCGCGCTGAATCCCGCACGCGACGAATTCCGACGCGTCAGCTTCACCGCCACCTACGCAGCGTTGCCCGATGCGATGGTCTATTCCTCCGGCTCGGCGGTGCGCAAGGACGCCTCCGGACCGGGCACCTGGGCGTTCCTGCCGGCGCGGCTTCCCAGCGGCGAAACAGTCGTGATCGATGCGGGCTTCGTCGAGAACACCATGCAGGATCGCAGCGTCGAGGACCGCGCGGTGAAGAAGCTCGTCACCGGGCAGCCGGTCGCGCTCACCGGTTATCTGCGCTTTCCCGAGGCGGCCGGCTGGCTGACGCCGGCGGAGAATCGCGACAAGCGGCTCTGGTTCGTGCGCGATCATCTGGCAATGGCGGGCGCGCTCGGCTGGGGTGCGGTTGCGCCGTTCTATGTCGATCTCGAGCAGCCGGCGTCCGAGAACGGCATTCCGCGCGTGGGACCGCTCGACGTGCATCTGAAGGACGATCACCTGCAATATGCCATCACCTGGTTCACGCTCGCAGGCGCCGTGCTGATCGCCTTTGCCGTGTGGGCAAGAGGCCGGCGGCAGAGCTGATCTCGTCGGAGGTCCCCCGAGGGGAACCCGGTATCGCCCGGGGTATATTATTCAGCGCACATTCACGAGTGTGGTCCTAAGCCGCCGGTAGTGTCCCGCGGCAGACAGGATTGCGGCGTGAGCGATTTCGATCAGATGGGAATTGTCGTCGACTGGGTGGACGCCTGCCGGAGGGGCGACCTTGCGACGTTGCTCGACCTCTATGCGGACGATGCACAGGTCGAATGCACGTGTAACGGGGCGCGGCGCTATCGCGGCCGGAACGAGCTCGAGGCCTATTGGCAGCCGCGGCTCAGCGCCTTCTCCCTGGCGGGTTTCGGGCTGGAGGAGATCGGCCCAGTGTCCCACGGCGTCGATCTCGAATATTCCGTCGCCGGCGCGCTGCGCATTCACGCCTCGTTTCGCTTCAGCCCGGACGGCAAGATCCGCAGCACGCTGTGCGAGCCGGCGCGACAGAACGCGCTTGACGGCTGCTGCGCATGCTAGCCGCCGACCGGCACCTCGCGTGCGGGTTCGGCCGGAAGGCGGCAGCGGACATAGGTTCGCCCATCCACGCGCAGCAGTGACAGCGATCCGCTGAGCGCACGCACGCGCTCATGCATGCCGGTCAGGCCACGGCCGAAGACATTGTCGGCGGGAAAGCCGCCGCCGTCGTCGGAGATCTCGATCACCAGCGCCTCGCCGCTGACGGTCGCCTGGACATGGGCGCTGCTGGCCCTGGCGTGGCGCAGCACGTTGGTCAGTGCCTCCTGGATCACCCGATAGATGGTCCGAGCCAACGGCCCGTCGATCACGTTGAGATCGGGATCGATCGCATCCGTCAGGACGACATGCGGCGCCTGCTTGCGAAAGTTTCGGAGCAGCGTCTGCACGCTGGCCGCAAGGCCCAGCTCCTCGATGTAGAGCGGCCGCAGCCGATCGAGGATCCGGCGGTTGGTCTGCTGGAGCGCCTCGACCGATTGCAGCACCTCCTGGGCCGAGTTGCCGAGATTTCCCACCGGAGGCGAGGCTTCGATCAGCGCGATCGTACCGGCGCGGATGCTGAACAGCAGCGGCCCGAGTTCGTCATGCAATTCGCGGGCGAGATCACGCCGCTCGTCGTCCTGGAGCGACACCAGGCGGTGCATCAGATCGCGATTGTCCTGGCTCAATTGCGCCAGCGTTGCAGCCAGCGCATTTGCTTCCATACAGCTCCGCCGAATCTCCGACGGTCCTCCGACCGGGATCGGCTTTGCGTAGTCGCCCCGCCGCATCCGCGTCAGGCCTTCACCGAGATGCTGCAGGGGACGAAGGGTCGATCCCGCGAAGACGTATGCGATAATCCCGGTGAGCACCGTCAGTATGGCGACGAGGCTGGCTAGCGCCAGGAAGCCGATCCATTTCTCGAACAGGTCGGCTGAGAGGTCCGGCAGGAACACGATGTCGCCGATACGTTTGCCATCGATCAGCACCGGGGCCACAGCATCCGTGTCCGGTACCATGACCAGGTTGATGAACCACTGTGGTACAGCTTTAAGGTTGTGTCTGTCGTTCGTTGGCGAAGGCACAGTCGTACCTTCCGCGGACCGGAATTGGATGTCCGAGGACGTGGTCAAGGATTGGACAAAGGCGTCGAGAATCTTCTGCGGATTGTCCGACGCGCGCAAAGTGCTGTTGAGCGCGGTGGCGATCGTTCGGATCGAACGTCGCGCCGGCTCGTTCTCGTTGGCCAACTGACCGCTTGCGAAGATGTGGAGCAGCACTCCGCCCAGGATCAGGGCTGCAAGAAAGCTCGCGCCGAGTGGAAGAAACAGTTGCGTTCTGAACGAGAGTCGTTGCCACATTAGGTCAATTCTAACGCTCATCGACGGAATTTTCTCTTTCCATTTGTTCCCGCCGGTCTATGAGTCAAGAAAAAGCGAGTGCGCGATGCAAGATACTGCCAAGCCGGGTACCCGGGTCCTTATCGTGGATGACCATCCCGTGGTGCTGTCCGGTTGCCGCACCCTGTTCGCTTCGGACCATTCGATTCGTATCGATGAGGCGACGGACGCCAAGTCCGGACATCGCGCCTATGTCAGCAAGCGGCCGGACGTCACCGTGATCGATATCAGCCTGCCCGATGTCTCCGGCTTCGAGCTGATGCGACGCATCCGCAAGGACGATCCCGACGCCAAGATCATCATGTTCAGCATGAACGACGATCCGGCTTTCGTGGTGAGGGCAGTCGAGCTCGGGGCTCAGGGCTATGTCTCCAAGGGCGACGATCCCAGGATTTTGCTGAAAGCGGTGCGCAAGGTGGTCGCAGGCGACAACTTCATCTCGCCGCAGCTTGCGGAAGCCGTGACGTTTTCCGGCGCGGCGATCAAGGCCAACCCGGCCTCGCAGATGACGCCGAGGGAGCTCGAAATTCTCCGCCTGCTTGGACGCGGCGACAAGATCGTGGAAGTCGCCGAGGCGCTTGGCATCTCCTACAAGACGGTCGCCAACACCACGTCTCTGCTCAAGCAGAAGCTGGGGGCCAAGAACCATTCCGACCTGATCAGGATCGCGGTGGAAATCGGGATGAACTGACGTCGCCGGGCGCGAGGGCACGGACACGCCGCGCGGGCCCTGCAGGTCGGGTCCTACCGGCCCGGCCACTGCCAGCCCGGAAGCACCGAACCGGCTACTTCAGGATGCAGCCGGTTCGGCGGGACGGATCGGCGCCAGCGTGCAGCCGGGCAATGCATGGACACCGCCGACACCCATCCGCGGAAACAATGAGCCGAGCGGGCAATCGTTCCGGTGCTGTCGGGATAAGACGGCAATCGACGGAGCAAATGCGCTCAAGCTCGCTCAAGAGAGACGTAAGCTTATCGGGAAAAATAGGAACATCGTCCCGCGCCCGTCGTTTCGCTCTTGACGATTTCGTGACGGGCGACGAAAGCTTGGCGGACAAAGTTTCAGCGGGGACGCCACCCCGAAAGAGGCAAACCGGTCTGCACATGTCAACGACAGACCTTCCAAGAGAGGGCTGCGGCATCGCCGCAGCCCTTTTCGCTTGGGACGGGTGCAGACGGGAAGCGGTTTCCTGATGCCGCAAAACACTTTAAGGTGGCCCAAAGCCTCTGGCTGGTAACAAGTAATTTTGTAAAATCAAAGGCTTACAGATCGCGCAAAAGCCCGGTCGGCCTTTGGAGGGCAGTTTGACTCGCTATATCTCGACCCGGGGCGAAGCCCCCGAACTCGGCTTCTGCGACGTGATGCTGACCGGGCTCGCCAGGGATGGCGGCCTGTATGTGCCGACCACCTGGCCGCAACTCTCCACCGAGACGATCGCCGGCTTTTTCGGCCGTCCCTATTGGGAGGTCGCGGTCGATGTGATTCGTCCCTTCGCGGGCGGGGAGATCAGCGACGCCGAGCTCGGCCGCATGGCAAACGAGGCCTATGCGACCTTCCGGCATCCGGCGGTGGTGCCGTTGCGCCAGATGTCGCCGCATCAGTTCGTGCTGGAGCTGTTCCACGGTCCGACGCTCGCCTTCAAGGACGTGGCGATGCAGCTGATCTCGCGGCTGATGGACCACGTGCTCGCCAAGCGCGGCCAACGCACCACCATCGTGGTTGCCACCTCCGGCGATACCGGCGGCGCGGCGGTCGAAGCCTTCGCCGGCCTCGAGAATGTGGATCTCATCGTGCTGTTTCCGCACGGCCGCATCTCCGAAGTGCAGCGGCGGATGATGACCTCGACGGGCGCGGCCAATGTCCATGCGCTCGCGGTTGAAGGCAATTTCGACGACTGCCAGGCGCTCGTGAAGGGAATGTTCAACAACCATCGCTTCCGCGATGCGACCTCGCTGTCCGGCGTCAATTCCATCAACTGGGCGCGCATCGTCGCCCAGGTGGTCTACTATTTCACCTCGGCCGTTGCCGTCGGCGCGCCGGCGCGCGCGGTGGATTTCGTCGTGCCGACCGGCAATTTCGGCGACATCTTTGCCGGCTATGTCGCCAAGCGCATGGGCTTGCCGGTGCGTACCCTTCGCATCGCCGCCAACGTCAACGACATCCTGGCCCGCACGCTGAAGACCGGGATCTACGAGGTGCGCGAGGTGCATGCGACGGCATCGCCGTCGATGGACATCCAGATCTCGTCGAATTTCGAGCGGCTGCTGTTCGAGGCCGGCCGGCGCGATGCGGCGGGCGTACGCCGTCTGATGGATTCGCTGAAGCAGTCAGGACGTTTCGTGCTGCCCGATGCGACGCTGGCCGCAATCCGCGAGGAGTTCGACGCCGGGCGCGCCGATGAGACCGAGACCGCGGCCGCGATCCGCGCCGGTTGGCGCGAGGCGGGCGAACTGGTCGATCCCCATACGGCGGTGGCGCTTGCGGTCGCCGACCGCGACACCACCGACACGAGGGTGCCGAGCATCGTGCTCTCCACCGCCCATCCGGCCAAATTCCCCGACGCTGTCGAGGCGGCCTGCGGCCAGCGGCCGCAATTGCCCGCCTGGCTCGACGGATTGATGACCAAATCCGAACACATGAAGGTGATGAAGAACGATCAGGCCGAGATCGAGCGGTTCGTGCTGTCGGTCAGCCGCGCCGCAAAGCAAGGAGTTGCCGGATGAGCGTCGAGATTTCCAAGCTTGCCTCCGGCCTCACCGTCGTCACCGACAAGATGCCCCATCTCGAGACTGCGGCGCTCGGCGTCTGGGCCGGCGTCGGCGGACGCGACGAGAAGCCGAACGAGCACGGCATTTCGCATCTGCTCGAGCACATGGCGTTCAAGGGCACGACCAAGCGCTCCTCGCGCGAGATCGTCGAGGAGATCGAAGCGGTCGGCGGCGACCTCAATGCCGGCACCTCGACCGAGACCACATCCTATTATGCGCGGGTGCTCAAGGCCGACGTGCCGCTCGCGCTCGACGTGCTCGCCGACATCCTCGCCAACCCCGCCTTCGAGGCCGACGAGCTGGAGCGCGAGAAGAACGTCATCGTGCAGGAGATCGGGGCCGCGCAGGATACGCCCGACGACGTCGTGTTCGAGCATCTCAACGAGCTCTGCTATCCCGACCAGCCGATGGGCCGCTCGCTGCTCGGCACGGCCAAGACGCTGCGCGCCTTCAACCGCGACATGCTGCGCGGCTACCTCTCGACGCATTATCGCGGCCCCGACATGGTCGTGGCGGCGGCCGGCGCGGTCGATCACAGCCAGGTGGTCGCCGAGGCCGAGAAGCGCTTTGCCAGTTTCGAGGGGACGCCGGGCCCGAAGCCGCAAACCGCCCAGTTCGGCAAGGGCGGCGCCAAGGTGGTGCATCGCGAGCTGGAGCAGGCGCATCTGACGCTGGCGCTGGAAGGCGTGCCGCAGAGCGACTTGTCGCTGTTCTCTCTTCAGGTCTTCACCAACATCCTCGGCGGCGGAATGTCATCGCGTCTGTTCCAGGAGGTGCGCGAGAAGCGCGGCCTCTGCTACTCCATCTATTCGTTCCACGCGCCTTATACCGATACCGGCTTCTTCGGCCTCTACACCGGCACCGATCCGGCCGATGCGCCGGAGATGATGGAGGTCGTGGTCGACATCATGAATGATTCGGTGGAGACGCTGACCGAGGCCGAGATTGCGCGGGCCAAGGCACAGATGAAGGCTGGCCTGCTGATGGCGCTGGAGAGCTGCTCTTCCCGCGCCGAGCAGCTCGCCCGGCATGTGCTGGCCTATGGCCGGCCGCAGACGGTCGAGGAGCTGGTCAGCCGGATCGAGGCGGTCAGCGTCGAATCCACCCGGGACGCGGCGCGTGCGCTGTTGTCGCGGAGCCGCCCCGCCGTCGTCGCATTGGGCAGTGGCAGGGGTCTGGACACGGCGGTGTCTTTTGCGGAAGGATTGACCCGGGCGCGGGCCAAGGCGCGGCTGCATTAGGAGCCGCGCGCGGGGCCCGATCTGCCCAGGGGAGCATCACCATGGCCCTCTTTCGCCTGCCATCCAGTGGACCCGCCGCCCTCGCGCCGCGCGGCAACGGGCTGTTGTTGCGCGCGCCGCAGATGTCGGATTTCCTGCAATGGGCACATCTGCGTGAGTCCAGCCGCGACTACCTGACGCCCTGGGAGCCGATCTGGCCATCGGACGATCTCACCCGCTCCGGCTTCCGCCGCCGTCTGCGCCGCTATTCCGAAGACATCGCCGCGGACCGTTCATACCCCTTTCTGATCTTCCGCGAGCTCGACGGGGCCATGGTCGGCGGCATCACGCTGGCCAACGTACGGCGGGGTATCGTGCAGGCCGGCACCATCGGCTATTGGGTCGGGCAACCTCATGCCCATCGCGGCTACATGACGGCTGCGCTGCGGGTCCTCCTGCCGACGCTGTTCGGCGAGCTCAACCTGCACCGCGTCGAGGCAGCCTGCATCCCGACCAATGCGCCGTCGATCCGGGTGCTGGAGAAGTGCGGCTTCTCCCGTGAGGGGCTGGCGCGCCGCTATCTCTGCATCAACGGGATCTGGCAGGATCATTTGCTGTTTGGCCTCTTGCACGAGGATTTCCGCGGCTGAGCCCGTTCATTCATGTGACCAAAGTCTCTTTGGTCCCGCCTCGTTTGCTGCCTTGGGTTCGCCGATTTTGACGATATAACGCGCAGGCCTGCCGGCGATCGGCCGGGGGTTTTGTCATGGAGTACGGGCTTTGATGGGGAAGCAGCTTCGGTCATCGCGGAATACGCTGCGGCGGATTCCGGCGATCGCGCTGGCATTGTCGGTGTCGTTCGCGGCGGTTTCGCCGGCTGCGGCGCAGTCGTTCACCGATCGCTTCAAGAGCCTGTTCGGCGGCAAGTCGGACGAACCGGCCGAGCCCAAGCCGGCGCCTGCGCCGGGCCAGCCGGCCGACGACGATATCGATTGCCCGCAGGTGACCGTACGCGCGGGGGCTTCGACCTACGCGGTTGGGGCCACCGGCAAGCCGGCCGTTGGCAATGAAATCCGCTTCCAGGCCTCGATCACCAAGATGGCACGCGAATGTGCGCGCGGCGGCGCCGGCATCACGGCGCGGATCGGCATCCAGGGCCGCGTCATCGCCGGTCCTGCCGGTGCGCCGGCCTCCGTCGAGGTGCCCCTGCGCATCGCCGTCGTGCAGGGCGGCGTCGGCGAGAAGGTGATTGCCTCGAAGGCCTACCGGACCACGGTCGATATGACCGCGGGCGGCAGCGTGCCCTTCACCTTCGTCGCGGAGGATATGTCCTATCCGGTGCCGCCAGCCTCGGTCGCCGAAAACTACATTTTCTATGTCGGCTTCGACCCGCAGGCGCTCTCGCCCGAGCCGAAGGGGCGGAAGAAGAAGTAGGGCTCGAAACTGAGCCGTCATGGCCGGGCTTGTCCCGGCCTTCGACGTTCTTTGCTTGTGGCGACCAAGACATGGATGCCCGGGACAAGCCCGGGCAGGACGACGAGGAAGCATTTCGACAAACAAAAAAGCCGGCGCTCATCGCGCCGGCTTTTTGACTGGTGAGGCCGAAACCCTCAGTTCAGCTTCTGCCTGACTTCGGTGATGCCCTTGGCGAGCAGGTCGTCGGCGACCGAGCCTTTGACCGACTGCGACAGGATCGTCGAGGCGGCCTGAACGGCGGCTTCCGCGGCCGCGGCGCGGACATCAGCCAGCGCCTGGGCCTCGGCGAGCGCGATCTTGCTCTCCGCGGTCTTGGTTCGGCGGGCGACGAAGTCTTCCATCTTCGCTTTGGCGTCGGCTGCGATGCGCTCGGCTTCGGCCTTGGCATTGGCGATGATATCAGCCGCCTCGCGCTCGGCCGTCGCGCTGCGCGCCTTGTAGTCTGCGAGCACCTTGGCCGCCTCCTGCTTGAGGCGCGCGGCGTCGTCGAGTTCGGCCTTGATGCGATCGGCGCGGTGATCGAGCGCGGTCATCGCCGACTTGAAGACCCCGAAATAGCCGAACACGACCATCAGGATCACGAAGGCGATGGCGACCCAGGTTTCAGGATCGTAGAACATCTCGACTAGCCCTTCATGGATGCGTCAACGGCAGCACCGACAGAAGCCGCATCCGGAACGACGCCGGTGAGCTGCTGCACGATCTGGCCTGCCGCATCGGCCGCGATACCGCGGACGTTGCTCATGGCGGCTGCGCGGGTCGAGGCGATGGTCTTCTCCGCCCCGGCGAGCTTGGCCGCCAATTGCTCTTCCAGCGTCTTGCGCTCGGCGTCTGCCTGCGCATTCGCCTTGTCGCGGGATTCGTTGCCGATCGCCTGTGCCCGCGTGCGCGCCGAAGCGAGCTCACTCTCATAGGCCTTCAGCGCCGCCTCGGACTGGTCCTTCAGCTTCTGCGCTTCGGCGAGGTCACCCTCGATCTTGTTCTGACGTGCTTCGATCGCACCGCCGACCTTCGGCAGGGCGAGTTTGGACACGATCACGTAAAGCAGGACAAAGAAGATCGCGAGCGACACCAGCTGTGAAGCGTAGTTGCTGCTCTCGAACGGCGGAAACCCGCCACCGTGGTGACCACCGTCAGCCCCGGTGTGGGCGCCTGCCGCCGGACCTTTTGCGCCGCCATGACTTTCAGCCACGGAGTTCTCCTGTTGCTGTCACACGCGCCGTCCCATCGGGATGGAACGGCGCGAAAAACGTCGTCCTCAGAGCGGAACGAACAGCAGCAGCAGCGCGATCAGCAGCGAGAAAATGCCGAGCGCTTCGGTCACCGCGAAGCCGAAGATCAGGTTGCCGAACTGGCCCTGAGCGGCCGAGGGGTTGCGAACGGCTGCGGCGAGGTAGTTGCCGAAGATCACGCCGACGCCGACGCCCGCGCCGCCCATGCCGATGCATGCGATGCCCGCGCCGATAAGTTTTGCTGCTGCCGGATCCATTTTAGACTCCTTGGAAGAAAGATTGGGTTGTGGGTGGAAATTCCCCGGACCGCTCAGTGTCCCGGATGAATGGCGTCGTTGAGGTAGATGCAGGTCAGGATCGCAAACACATAGGCTTGCAGGAACGCGACCAGAATCTCGAGCGCGTACAGCGCGACCGTGAGGGCCAGCGGCAGCACGCCGCCGACCCAACCGAGGGCGCCGAGCGAGAAGCCGAGCATGGCGACGAAGCCCGCGAACACCTTCAGCGCGATGTGGCCGGCCAGCATGTTGGCGAACAGACGGACGCTGTGGGAGACCGGCCGCAGGAAGAACGACAGGATCTCGATGAACATCACCAGCGGCAGGATGTAGCCGGGGACGCCGTGGGGCACGAAGATCGAGAAGAACTTCAGGCCGTTCTTGGCAACGCCGTAGATCAGGACCGTGAAGAACACCAGGAGCGCGAGCGCTGCGGTCACGATCAGGTGGCTCGACACCGTGAAGGTGTAGGGGATGATGCCGACCAGGTTCGAGACGCAGATGAACATGAACAGCGAGAAGATCAGCGGGAAGAACTTCATGCCTTCCGCGCCGGCCGTCGAACGGATGGTCGAGGCGACGAATTCGTAGGAGATCTCGGCGACCGACTGCAGGCGCCCGGGAACCAGCTGCGAGCCGCTGGCAAGCATCAGGATCGAGATGATCGCGATCGTCACCAGCATGTAGAGCGACGAATTGGTGAAGGCGATCGTGTGATTGCCGATATGGCCCAGGGTGAAGAGAGGCTCGATGTTGAACTGGTGGATCGGGTCGATTTTCATCAGCGCGGCATCTCTTGGTCTGCCGGGCAATGCCGGCGGGTCTCGGTCTGCCGGCCGGGCCGGCCCGTACCGGCGAAGCCGGCACGATCATTCCTCTCCTGGTGGAACGGCTTACGAACCACCGCGCCTGTTTTGACCTGCGCCCGCCGTTCTCACCACATTCACCACGCCGGCGACGAAGCCCAGCAACAGGAACACGATGAACCCGAAAGGCGACGTCGACAGCAAGCGGTCGAACCCCCAGCCAATCCCCGCTCCGACAACGACGCCGGCGATCAACTCCGAGGATAACCGGAAACCAAGCGCCATCGCCGAGGCTCTGGCCGCTCCGTCTCCACCGTCACCTGCGGGTTGCTCGGTCTTGATCCGGCGGTCGCGAAACTCGGACAACCTCTGATCAAGACTTCCGAGCCGTTCGGAAAGCGCAGCTTCCTCGGACGATTTATCGCGATCTCCATTCCCGCCGTGTCCCGTGCCCTGTGTCATGCAACGAAGACCCGAAACGCCGCGGCTGAATGGAAATTACGCCCGCCACCCTCAAAAGCCGCGCGGACCATACTGATGGCCCATAATCAAGTCAAGCCAAGTCACGATTGCGTCGCTTTCGCTTATGTGACTGATTTATTTGATGATATTGGCATGCACGGCAGCGCTGCACACAGCGTGACGCCGCACCGCAGCAGCTCGTCTCATGATCAGCGAATGCGGTCGCCCCTTCGCCGCGCCGCCGGGATCAAAGACACCGTGGCGATCGTTGATCTCAAGGGGCGTTTTGGGGCGGCGGATCGTCTCGGCGGGGTGTAGAATTTGTCGGATTGCCACCTGCACGTCGTGGCGGAGAGCGCGATGAGACCCGTGACGTCATCCACAAAATCCTGGCTTGCGGTGGCGGCCTTCGCCGCCGCGATGGCTATCGGCGGCGACCTCGAGGCCGCGCAAGCCGCGCCCGACGGCGAAAACGGCCGCTACAGCATGACCCCGATCCCCGAAGGCGTGCTGCGGCTCGACACGCGCACCGGCACGGTATCGACCTGCACGAAGAACGGTGCCGGCTGGGCCTGCTACGCGGTGCCCGATGAGCGGACCGCGCTGGACGCCGAGATCGGCAGGCTCCAGGCCGAGGTTGAAAGGCTGAAGGAGCAGCTCGCGGCGGGGCCGACGGTGTCGGGCAAGATCGGCGAGGCACTGCCGAAATCCGACCCGCTGAAGAAATCCGAGCCCAGGAACGCCGAGCCCAAGAATGCCGAGCCCCGGGCCGCCGAGGGCGAGCGCAAGATCGAGATCCCGTTGCCGAGCGATCAGGACGTCGATCGCGTGATGTCGTTTCTGGAAAAGGCCTGGCGACGGCTGATCGACATGGCCAACCGCGTTCAGAAGGACGTCGCGGGGAGGATTTGATGAGCCGCCCTCGAGTGGGCAAAGCGAAGCGGGCCCACCACCTTTGATAATCGGGAAAGATCGTGGCCACGGCACACACGCGCCTTTGCCCACCCGACGGCAGCTTCCCGACTCGAGAGACCTTTCATCATGACATCAGCCAAATCCGTCACGCGCTCGGCAGCATCGTCCGTGCAAGCCACCACAATCGCTTCGTCATTGCTGAGCGTGCAGACGTCGGGCCGCGGCTTCACGGATCTCACCGGCGAAGTCGCAAAATTCGTCGCCGAGGCTCACGCGCGCGACGGCGCGTTGACGCTGTTCATCCGCCATACCTCGGCCTCGCTGACGATTCAGGAGAACGCCGATCCTTCCGTACTCGTCGACCTCACTACGGCGTTGTCCCGGCTCGCGCCGGAGAACGCTGGATGGACGCATGACAGCGAAGGCCCGGATGACATGCCCGGGCACATCAAGACAATGCTGACGCACACATCGCTTCAGGTCCCGGTCCTGAACGGCAAGCTCGCGCTGGGGACCTGGCAGGCGATCTATCTGATCGAGCATCGTGCTCGCCCGCACCGGCGTGAAATCGTGTTGCAATTCATAGGCAGCAATCAATAGAGCGTTTTCGAGCGAAGCGGGTGCCGGTTCACATAGAGAAAACGCGTCAGAACAAAGCTCCCACAAAACAAAACCGGCCGCGGAGACCGCGGCCGGTTCGTATCGATTGAGGTAGGCTGCCGCCGATCAGGTCGCCTTGATGTCGACGTCCTTGGTTTCGGGCAGGAACAGCGTGCCGATCACCACGGTAATCGAGGCGAAGATGATCGGGTACCAGAGGCCCGCATAGATATCGCCGGTCGAGGCCACGATGGCGAAGGCGGTTGCGGGGAGGAGGCCACCGAACCAGCCGTTACCAATGTGGTAGGGCAGCGACATCGAGGTGTAGCGGATGCGGGTTGGGAACAATTCGACCAGCATCGCAGCGATCGGGCCGTACACCATGGTGACGAACAGCACCAGGACGAACAGCAGTCCGATGATTGCCGCCGGCTGGGCACGGAAGATGTCGAACGGATGCGACATTTTCACGATGCCGGTGTCGCCTGGCTTCGGATAGCCCGCCGCCTGCACCGCCGCGAGGACGGCCGGGTTGCTGTCCTTCGCGTTGGTGTAGGGCACTTCCTTGCCGTTGACCGTCACCTTCACGCCGGAGCCGGCCGGGCCCGGTGTCGTCGAGTATTTGACCGACGACTGGGACAGGTAGGCACGTGCGGTGTCGCAAGGCGCGGTGAAGACGCGGGTGCCGACCGGGTTGAACAGGTCGCCGCAGCCCGCGGGATCGGCCACCACCTCGACCTTGACCTGCTCGATGGCCTTTTCCAGCGCCGGGTTAGCGTTGCTGGTGATCATCTTGAAGATCGGGAAGAAGGTCAGTGCCGCGATCAGGCAGCCGCCGAGGATGATCGGCTTGCGGCCGATCTTGTCGGAGAGCATGCCGAACACGATGAAGAAGCCGGTGCCGAGCAGCAGCGACCAGGCGATCAGGAGGTTGGCGGTGTAGCCGTCGACCTTCAGGATCGATTGCAGGAAGAACAGCGCGTAGAACTGGCCGGTGTACCAGACCACGCCCTGGCCCATCACGCCGCCGAGCAGGGCCAGCAGCACGAGCTTGCCGTTCTGCCAGTTGCCGAAGGCTTCCGTCAGCGGCGCCTTCGAACCCTTCCCCTCGTCCTTCATCTTCTGGAAGATCGGCGATTCATTGAGGCGGAGCCGGATCCAGACCGAGATGCCGAGCAGCAGCACCGAGACCAGGAACGGAATGCGCCAGCCCCACGCCGCGAAGTCGGCTTCGCCGAGCGCGGAACGGGTAAACAGAATCACCAGCAGCGACAGGAACAGGCCGAGCGTCGCCGTGGTCTGGATGAATGAGGTGTAGTAACCGCGCTTGCCGTTCGGCGCATGCTCCGCGACGTAGGTCGCCGCACCGCCATATTCGCCGCCGAGCGCCAGGCCCTGGGCGAGGCGCAGCACGATCAGGATGATCGGAGCCGCGATGCCGATGGTGGCTGCGTTGGGCAGCAGGCCGACGATGAAGGTCGACAGGCCCATGATCAGGATGGTGACGAGGAAGGTGTATTTGCGGCCGACGATGTCGCCGACGCGGCCGAACACGATCGCGCCGAACGGACGGACCAGGAAGCCGGCTGCGAACGCCAGCAGCGCGAAGATGTCGCGGGTTGCCGGCGGATAGGCCGAGAAGAACTGGGCGCCGATGATGCCGGCGAGCGAACCGTAAAGGTAGAAATCGTACCACTCGAAGACGGTACCGAGCGAGGAGGCGAGAATGACGAACCGTTCGTCCTTCGTCATCCCTCCCGCGCTTGTTTGAGATACGGCCATTGTCGACATGTTGAGTCGCTCCCCGAAAATGTTTCCTCGCGGCCCAGACGTCCGGACATGCCGGATCAACCCAGGTCTTGCCCGCAAGGTAACATCGGCGTGAAAGCAGCCCCAATACGACTTTCGGCCTTGCGCACTGGCGTGGAGCTGGCGCCGGTATCAGGCGCTGGCCTGCGGTCGCGGCGGCTTTTGGATTAACCCCTTTGCAGCAAAGGGATAATGTGCACTTGCATGCCACGGCCGCTCGGGGAAGAATTGACGCACCCGGGAATCTGTCCGCCGGCCCGCGAACGACAGCAAGAGAACGATGAACGCTCCCTCGACCCATCTCGTCATCGCCGATGACCATCCGCTTTTCCGGGACGCACTGCGACAGGCGGTGGCCGGGGTCCTGACCTCGGCCAGAATCGACGAGGCCGGATCGTTCGAGGATCTGACCAAGCTGCTGGAACAGGCCTCGGACGTCGACTTGATCCTGCTCGACCTCTCGATGCCCGGGATCTCGGGCTTTTCCGGCCTGATCTATCTGCGCGCGCAATATCCGGCGATTCCGGTGGTGATCGTTTCGGCTTCCGACGACAGCGCCACGATCCGCCGCTCGCTCGATTTCGGCGCCTCCGGCTTCATTCCGAAGCGGTTCGGCGTCGAGACCTTGCGCGACGCCATCCTCAAGGTGATGGAAGGCGACGTCTGGATTCCCGCCGACACCGATTTGTCGGCTGCGGCCGATCCGGACATGACGCGCCTGCGCGACCGCCTGGTGACGCTGACGCCGCAGCAGGTCCGGGTCCTGATGATGCTGTCGGAGGGGCTCCTCAACAAGCAGATCGCCTACGAGCTCGGGGTCTCCGAGGCCACCATCAAGGCACATGTCTCGGCGATCCTGCAAAAGCTCGGCGTCGAGAGCCGCACCCAGGCGGTGATCGCGGCCGCCAAGATCGCCGGGGGCCAGTGGAAGCAGGGCACCCCGACGGGGTGAGCTTCTACTAAAGCGTCTTCAGGAGCGCATCGGCGGCCCTGACGTCCGCCGTCTCGGAACCTGCAGCGAAACCTGCGAGCGCCGATTGGAGCAATAGTCTTGCATCCTTGCGGCCGCTCCGTCCGGCAAGAAACTGCGCAAGATCGATTGCCGTGCGAAGCTCCCACGCCTTCGCTCCCTTGTCGCGGCTGAGCTCCAGCGATTGCATGAGAGCGGCCTCCGCGTCCCCTCGGTTGGGTTCGGGAAGAGACAGCAGCGCCAGGCCCTTCATGCGCAGCAGCTCGGGCATGTAGAGGTGATCGCCGCCTTGCTCGACAAGGCGGATCGCATCCTCGATCAGTTCTGCGCTCTGCTCGATCTGCCCGAGCGCCAGCAAGCCCTGAACCAGCGCGATGTTGAACGTGGTGGTGAGCAGCTCGTAGCCCGCATCGTGGAGCTCGCGCAGGCAAGCCCTGATCGTCTCGACGCCAGCCGCGGCGTCGCCGCGCCGGATTGCCAGCTCGCCTTTGACACCCCGGCCGACGGCGAGATAAGGCCCCATCGAGCGCGCATTGGCATGCGCGATGAAACGGTCGATGTTCTCCTCCGCATTGTCGAGGTCTCCGCTCCAGAGGTCGATCGAGACCGCCCAGATCAACGCGATGCAGAGCGTGATCGGGTGATCCATCTGCGCGGCCTCGGTGACCGTCTGCCGCGCCAGTTGCAGCGCATCTGCGGGCCGGCCCTGCAACCAGAGTTCGCGGGCCAGCGTGATGCCGGCCCGGTTGCGATGATCGAAGCCATGCACGGTGCTGATTCGTTCCGTGCCGGGTCCCTGCCAGGCGACCTCCAGCATCTTCAGCGCGTCGCGATGATCGCCGGCCAGATGCAGCGAGACGCCGAGGAGGGAATGGGCGAGGGCGATCGAGGCGGGGTCGCCCAGCGACCTCGCGACGCTGAGGCTCCGCTGCGCGTAGCCGAGTGCGGCGTCGAACTCCCCCATCCGCTCGTGAAAGATGTGCATCCGGCCGAGCAGCTGGAGCTGGTTGATGTCGTCGCTGCGCGCCTCGGCGATCGCAAGGCTCCTGCTCAGGGCGCTACGCGCCGCCTCGCTGCCGCCGCGGGTGAACATCAAGGTCAGTCCGAGGGCGGCCTGGATGTGCATCTCCTCGGCGCTGCCGCGCGAGGCGGGAGCGATTGCCAGTAGCGCACGTTCCGACCAGCGCCGGCATTCGATCAACAGTGACATCGCCAGGAAAATCGGCGCCGCGGCGGCGGTGAGCGCAATACCGATGTCGAGGTCGCCGTCCGCGCCGAAGCACCAGTCGAGCGCGGCGCGCACATTGTGAAGCGCGGAGAAGTGAGCCGCCCGTTCGTCGGCGCTCGGCACCGCGGCCCATGCCATGCCGGCCTGCTCCAGCCATCGCCGGTAGTAAGTCGCGTGGCGGACGGCGAGAGCCGCGTCGCCGGGTTCGACCTCGAGCAGATAGGCGCGCGTCGTGTCGAGCAGACGGTAGCGCATCATGGCGCCGATCGGCCGCGGCGCGACCATCGATTTGGCCACGAGGCTGTCGACGGCGTCGAACAGGCGGGCGTGGTCGACGCGCTCGTCCGGAACGACCTGGAGCGCTGCATCGATGGTGAAATGCCCGGCGAAGACCGCGAGCCTGCGCAGCACGAGGCGTTCGAGATCCGACAGCAGGCCGTAGCTCCAGTCGAGCGTGGCCTGCAATGTCTTCTGCCGGGGTGGCGCCGTTCGCTGGCCTTGCCAGAGCAGATTGAGGCGCTCGTCGAGCAATGCGGCCGTCTGCTCCAGGCCGTAGGCTTCGACCCGGCCGGCGGCGAGCTCGATCGCCAGCGCCATGCCGTCGAGCTTGCGGCAGATCCCCGCGATGATGGTCGCATTGGCGTCATCGAGCGTGATCTGCGCGCCGCCGGCGGTGGCACGTTCGAGGAACAGTTGAAGCGCGGGATAGGTCCGGGCTGCGGCGAGCGTCAGCGAGGTGCCGTCGTCGGGCGGAACGGCGAGCGGCGCCAATCGATAGACCTGCTCGCCCTCGACGCGCAGGGCCTCGCGGCTGGTCGCGAGGATATGGACATGCGGTGCCGCTTGGAAGATGTCTGCCGCCAGCGGTGCAGCGGTCGCGATCACATGCTCGCAATTGTCGAGGATCAGCAGCATCCGCTTGTCGCGGAGATGCGCGAGCAGAGCAGGCAGGGGGTCGTCGGCCTCTGCCGGCAGGCCGAGCATCAGCAGGATCGATGTGATCACGAGATCGGGATCGCTGAGCGCGGCAAGGTCCACGAAGTGCGCGGCATCGGAGAATGTTTCGAGCAGCTCGTGCGCGATCGCCACGGCGACCGCGGTTTTGCCGACGCCGCCGGGGCCGGCAATCGTGACGAAGCGCGAGGCGATGAGCTTGTCGGAGACGGCGGCGATCGCATCGTCGCGCCCGACCATCCGCTGCAACCGATTCGGCAATTTCACTGGCGGCAATTCCAGCCGCGGGGCGGGGCGCTGTGCTGCCGCAACGTCCGTTCGTGAAATCGGCGCCACGAAGCAATAGCCGCGGCCGGGGAGCGTCGTGATGTAGCGGGCGCCATCCTTGCCGTCGCCGAGCGCCTTGCGAAGCGCTGCGACGTGAAAGCGCAGATTGGCCTCTTCGACGGTGACGCCGGGCCACACCAGCGCCATCAGGTCCCATTTGCTGACGGCCTCGTTCGGCCGCGACATCAGGGCAATCAGCGTGTCGAAGGCTTTCGCGCCAAGCGGCAACGCGACGCCGTCGCGCATCACGAGCCTTTCATGCGGCGTTACGGAGAATGGCCCGAACGACAATGTTCCCGTCGCGGTGCCGGCCGGCTCAGTCATGGCGAAATCTTGGTCCTTTCGACAGGACCGGATAGCCAGATGATCGCGATCCCGCAAGGCGCCTCCCTGCATCGGCATCAGACCGCGGATGCAGGCCTTGTGAGGCGCGTAAGGTCAGGCCTCACAACTTCTCACAAGTCCAAACGGGTGTGCTGCCGCGGCCGCTGCTAGTCAGTGGCGTGACGGCAAGGAGATCACTATGACGCAGGCGGCAAAGACGCTCTACACGGCCAGGACCCACACCAGCGGCGGGCGGCACGACGGCATATCGCGCAGCTCAGACGGTCGGCTGGACGTCAAGCTGTCGCCGCCGGGCGCCACAGGCACCGGCACCAATCCCGAGCAATTGTTTGCGGCCGGCTGGTCGGCCTGCTTCGAGGGCGCGATGGAGATCGCGGCCCGCAAGCGCAGCATCGAGCTTCCCAGGAAATGTGCCGTCGATGCCGAGATCGATCTCGTGCTCGACGAGGGCGCTTATTCGCTGCGGGCACGCCTCAATGTCAGCCTGCCAGGGCTCGCCCCTGAGATCGCGCGCGGCATCATCGACGATGCGCACCGGACCTGTCCCTATTCCAAGGCCGTTCGCGGCAATATCGACGTCACGGTCGCACTGATCTGACGCGCCATCACCCACCATCAAAAGGTAGCACGACCATGAAACAGATCATCGACCAGCATCGTCGCCAGTTCTTCGGCGTCGCCGCCGGAACCGTCGCCGTCGGTCTCGGCGTGATCGACCTCGCGCGCGCCGAAACGGAGACCTCGCGTACCCAGGCATCGAATGCGTCCTTCGGCGCGATCAAGCAGATCGATGCCGGTGTTCTCAATGTCGGCTATGCCGAGGCAGGACCTTCGAACGGTCCCGTGGCGATCCTGCTGCACGGCTGGCCTTACGACATTCACGCCTTCGTCGACGTCGCGCCGATCCTGGCAAAAGCCGGTTATCGCGTGATCATCCCGCATTTGCGCGGCTACGGCTCGACGCACTTCCTCGCCAGTGAGACCCCGCGCAACGGCGAGCCGGCCGCGATGGCCGCCGACATCATCGCGCTGATGGACAAGCTCGACATCAAGAAGGCGGTCGTCGCCGGCTTCGACTGGGGCGCGCGCACGGCCGACATCATCGCCGCGCTATGGCCGGAGCGCTGCCGCGCGCTGGTGTCGGTCAGCGGCTATCTGATCTCGAGCCAGGCCGCGGGCAATGCGCCGCTGCCGCCGTCGGCCGAGCTGCAATGGTGGTATCAGTTCTACTTCGCGACCGAGCGCGGCCGGGCCGGATACGAGAAGTACACGCATGATTTCGCCAAGCTGATCTGGAGGCTCGCCTCGCCGCAGTGGAAATTCGACGACGCCACCTTCGCCCGCAGCGCGGCGGCTTTGGACAACAAGGATCATGTCGCGATCACGATCCACAACTACCGCTGGCGACTCGGCCTCGCCCAGGGGGAGGCGAAATACGAGCATCTCGAAAAGAAGCTCGCGGCGGCTCCCGTGATCGAGGTGCCGACGATCACGATGGAGGGCGATGCCAATGGCGCGCCGCACCCGGATCCCAGTGCCTATGCCAGGAAGTTTTCAGGCCGATACGAGTTTCGCCTGATCACCGGCGGCATCGGTCACAACCTGCCGCAGGAAGCGCCGCAAGCCTTTGCCAAGGCCGTCATCGACGCCGACGGCGCTTGAAGATTCGTCAAGACCTCGGTCCAGCCAGGCTGCACCGAGATTCGCCCGTCGATCCCAGCTTGATGAAACATCATGACGCCCATCGAATCCAACGCGAAAAAGCACTCCTATGCCATGGCTCTCACCCTGGCCGCGCTCTTACTTGTCGTGCTCCTGACTTGCCTGCCGTATCTCGTCACGATCGCCCTCGCCGAGGGGCCGGCGCAAGGCAGCGGAGCCGACGCTTCGCCAATCTTCGGCGTCACCATTCCGCCCGGCTACAAGCAGTGGGAACTGATCGCGCCGGCCGAAGAGGCCGCGCCGCTCGACGAGCTTCGTGCCGTCATCGGCAACCAGACCGCCATCGACGCGTATCAAGCCGGCAAGCTTCCGTTCCCGGACGGTACTATTCTGGTCAAGCGCGCCTGGAAGCGGAAACAGTCATCGGAGTTTGCGTCCGCGACGATTCCCGGCGCCGCCACCACGGTTCAGGTGATGGTCAAGGATTCCAGGAAGTACGCCGCCACCGGCGGCTGGGGGTTTGGCCGCTTCGTCAACGGCAAGCCGGTCGACGAAGCCCAGCACCGCACCTGCTTTGCGTGCCATGAAGCGCGGGCCAAGAGTCGCGATTACGTCTTCACGCGGCTCGCGCCTTAAGGCCATCTGGAGATCGCCATGAAGACTTGGTTCGTGAGCGGCGCCTCGCGTGGACTTGGTCGTGCCATCGTCGAGGCCGCACTCGAGGCGGGAGATCGCGTGCTCGCCTCGGCCCGGGACCCAACGCCGCTCGAGCCCTTGCTCGGCCCCTTCGGCGAACGGCTCCAGCTTGCAACGCTGGACGTCACCGACGAGGCGGCGGCGCATGCGGCCATCGGCCTTGCCGTAGCGACGTTTGGCAACCTCGATGTGGTGGTGAATAATGCCGGTTACGGCGAGCTCGGATCGGTGGAGGACACCAGCCTTGATTCGTTCCGTCGGCAGATCGAGGCGAACCTGATTGGCACCATCATCGTCACCAAGGCGGCGATCCCCGTGCTGCGCCGGCAGCACCGCGGGCACATCGTGCAGGTGTCATCCGTCGGAGGCCGCATCGGCGCTCCGGCACGCGCGGCCTATTCGGCCGCGAAATGGGGGATCGAGGGCTTTTCGGAGTCGCTGGCACGCGAGATGGCGTTGATCGGCGTGCACGTGACGATCGTCGAACCCGGCGGCTTCCGCACCGGCTTTGCCCGGGCCGCGCATGCGGCGGGCGAAGGACACCCGGATTACGACGCGGTCGTCGGCGCTGCGGTTAGGATGCAGCGCGACTACGATGGCCGCCAGCCCGGCGACCCCGCCAAGGCCGCAGCCGTCGTGTTGAAGCTTGCGGACATGGATCGTCCGCCTCTGCGGATCGCATTTGGCAGCGACGCCGTCGACGCCATCGCCGTGACGGATCGGCTCCGTCTCGAAGAGCTGGAGAAGTGGCGCACGCTCAGTGTCTCGACCGATTATTGACCGACGCGTCCTACTCCGCCGCGACCAGCTGCTGCGTGCGCCACTGGCCGAGCAAGGCGCGGAGTGAGGCTGGTTTCACCGGCTTGTTGAGCACCGCGACCTTCTCGTCGCGCGCGGCGATTTGCACGGCGGGGCTGCGGTCGGCGGTGATCAGGATCGCGGGGATGGTGTCGCCGAAGCGACGGCGAATGTCGCGGATCGCGGCGATGCCGTTGCCGCGGTCGAGATGATAGTCGACCAAGAGGCCGGTGACGCGTCTGCCGGCGGCCTCGATGGCGGCGATCGCGCCTTCCGGATCGGCGACCGCGATCACCTCGGCGTCCCAGGCCTTCAGCAGCGTGCGCATGCCGTCGAGGATCGCCGCGTCGTTCTCGATGCACACGATCAACGCGCCCGAGATCGGCGTGCGCGCCAGCGGCGTCGCACTGGTCACGGCGGCGGTGTGGGTGATCGCCTTGGCCGTCGGCACCGTCACGGAGAACACCGAGCCGCCGCTCTTGTTGCCGTCGATGGCGATGCCGTGCTTGAGCACCCGCGCGAGGCGCTCGACGATGGAAAGGCCGAGCCCCAGCCCGCGCGCGATCCGCGCGCCCTGCTCCAGGCGATGGAATTCCTTGAAGATCTCGCCGCGCTTGACCGGCGGGATGCCGACGCCGGTGTCGTAGACGCAGATCTTGAGCGCGGCGCCTTGGCGGCGGCAGCCGACCAGCACGCGGCCACGCGGGGTGTATTTGATCGCGTTGGAGATCAGGTTCTGGAGCAGGCGCCGCAGCAGGAGGCGGTCCGACTCGACCGGCAGCGAGCAGGGCACGAAAGCGAGCTCCAGGCCCTTGGCGCGCGCGATCGGCGCGAACTCGATCTCCAGCGAGCGCATCAGGTCGGCCATCTTGAAGCTCGAGATCGAGGTCGTCATCGCTCCGGCGTCGAGGCGGGAGATGTCGAGCAGCGCACCGAGAATCTCTTCGATCGCCTGCAGGGATTCGTCGATGTTCTCGACCAGCCGGGTCTCCTCGCCGCTGTGCTGGCGCTCGACCAGGCTCGTGACATAGAGCCGCGCCGCGTTCAGCGGCTGGAGGATGTCGTGGCTGGCGGCGGCGAGGAAGCGCGTCTTGGAGATGCTGGCGTCTTCGGCCGCGCTCTTGGCCAGGGCCAGTTCGGAGTTCAGCCGCGTCAATTCCTCGGTGCGGTCGCGCACGCGCTTTTCCAGGGTCGCGTTGGCGCGCTCCAGCGCTTCGGCCGCCTCGAAGCTGGGCGTGACGTCGGTGAAGGTGATGACGAAACCGCCGCCGGGCATGCGGTTGGTGAGCACCTCGATCACCATGTGGCGGTCCGGCAGGCGCTCGAGATAGGGCTCGCTGTCGGTGGTGTAGGCGGCCAGGCGCCGCTCCAGCATGGCTTCGCGCTCGACCGGATCGTCCGGACCGGCCACGCCGATGAACTCCAGGATCTCGCGCAGGGGGGTGCCGAATTGGAGGATGTGCAGGGGGACGTTGAGGAGATCGCCGAACTGCCGGTTCGAGCAGATCAGTTGCAGGTCGGCATCGAACACCGCGATGCCCTGGCGTACGTGGTTGAGTGCGGTCTGGAGGATCTCGCGGTTGAAATGCAGGGCCGCGTGCGAGTCATCGAGCAGCTTGAGTGCGGCCTTCGCCGACACCGTCCGTTTGCGCAGCAGCAGTGACATCACCAGCCGCGAGGAGGCCGCGCCGATCGAGGAGGCGATCAGGTGCTCGGCATGCTGCAACAGCTCGAAATCGGCGGGGGCCCCTGGCTCCAGCCGCAAATTGCGCTGCGCCGAGAACGCCTCGAAGGAATGCCGCGCGCGGTCGGGCCCGAGATATTGCGCGACGGTGGTCTGGATGTCCTGCACGGTGACGGTGGTGCGCCAGCGGCGGAAACCCGGAGAGATCGGCGCGAGCGTGTCGGGCACGAACAGGTCGGCCTGCAACAGCTCGATCGACGACGGCCTTCGGGCCAGCGACAGCAGCACATAGGTCAGGATGTTGAGCGACAGCGACCAGATGACGCCGTGCATCAGCGGCGGCAAATCGGCGCCGAACAGCGCCTGCGGCCGCAGGGCCTCGATTCCGAACGGTCCATGCTGGAGCAGCAGGATTCCGGTGCTCGAGGTGTCCATGAAGCTCGGAATGAACAGCGTATAGAGCCACACCACGAAGCCGACCAGCATCCCGCCGATCGCGCCGCGCGCGGTCGCACGCCGCCACAGCAGCCCGCCGAAGAAGCTCGGCGCGAGCTGGGCGATGGCGGCAAAGGAGAGCAGGCCGATCGCCGCGAGCTGGGTACTGCCGAGCGCTCGGTAGTAGAAATAGGCCATCACCATGATGGCGAAGATGGCGAGCCGCCGCGAGCGCAGCAGGAAGTCGCTGAAATCGGCGCCGCCGGCGCGCCCCTCAGGTCGTCGCTGCAGCACCAGGGGCACCACGAGGTCGTTCGAGACCATGATCGAGAGCGCGACGCATTCGACGATCACCATCGCGGTTGCCGCCGACAGGCCGCCGACGAAGATGGCGACGCTGAGCAGGTCCGCACCGCCCTCCATCGGCAACGCGAGCACATACATATCCGGGTCGGCCGTACCGAACGGGAAGCTGACGAGGCCGGCGAGCGCGATCGGGATCACGAACAGATTGATGGCGATGAGGTAGAGCGGGAACAGCCAGCGTGCCCGGCCGACTTCGGCATCGGAGGAGTTCTCGACCACGCTGACGTGGAACTGGCGCGGCAGCAACATGATCGCGCATAGCGACAGCAGCGTCATGGTGAGGAAGTTGCCGATCGACGGCGAATAGTTGATGGCGCGCACCGCCTCCGGCGTCTTCATCGCGCGCTCGATCAGTTCCTGCGGCGAGAACATCCAGAAGGTGACGAAGATGCCGGCGGCGAGGAAGGCGACCAGCTTGATGATGGATTCGGTCGCGACCGCCAGCATCAGGCCGTGCTGGTGCTCGGTGGCGTCGGTCTGCCGCGTGCCGAACAGCACCGCGAAGGCCGCCATGGTCAGCGTCACCATCAGCGCCATGTCGCCGAGAATCGGGATGTGGGAGAAGGCCTGATCCTCGCTCAGGATCGTCGCGAGCGAGGAGGCGACCGCCTTGAGCTGGAGCGCGATGTAGGGCACCGAGCCGATGATTGCGATCAGCGCCACCGTCGCCGCCACCGCCTGGCTCTTGCCGTAGCGGGCTCCGATGAAATCGGCGATGGAGGTGATGTTGTGGGCTTTCGCGAGCTGGATCACGCGGCGCAGGACGCCCGCGCCGAGCCCGATCATCAGGATCGGGCCGAGATAGATCGCGAGGAAGTCGGTCGAGGTGCGGGTGGCGAAGCCGACCGAGCCGAAGAAGGTCCAGGAGGTGCAGTAGATCGCCAGCGACAGCGGATAGATCAGCCCGGAGGCACGACCGCGCCCGGCCGGCGAGCGGCGATCGCCATGGCTCGCCACCAGGAACAGGAAGCCGATATAGCCGAAGGCGGCGGCGATCACGCCCCAATCGTGCAGCATGGGTCGGGGGGCTCTCTCCCTGGGCGCTAGCGGCGCCCGAGCTTATTTTCCCTGCGAACCTAGCGCGTTGGGCCGGTGGAGGCGACAGCCAAATGCCGGGCGAGGGCGGGAACTGGGGTCGTCGTTAAGGGAGGCGCCCTGCCAGCGCTCCCTCCCCCCGCAAGCGGGGAGAGGGGGAAGGAAGAAGCTCTACTCCGCCGCCATCGACTTCGCGCGCAGCGGCAGGCCGAGGCGGTCCCACACCTGCAGCAGGGCTTCGGCGAGCTGATCGATCAGGCCGTCGTCGTGGTAGGGCGAGGGCGTGATGCGCAGCCGCTCGCTGCCCTTGGCGACCGTCGGGTAGTTGATCGGCTGGATGTAGATGCCGTGCTCTTCGAGCAGAAGGTCGGAGGCCTGCTTGCACTTCTCGGGATCGCCGACGAACAGCGGCACGATGTGGGTGTCGCTCGACATCACAGGCAGGCCGGCGGCGTCGAGGATCGCCTTGACGCGGGCGGCACGATCCTGATGGCGCTCGCGCTCCCAGCTCGAGGTCTTCAGATGCTTGATCGCGGCGGTCGCGGCCGAGCAGATCGCCGGCGGCAGCGCGGTCGTGAAGATGAAGCCCGGCGCGTAGGAGCGCACGGCATCGATGATCTGGCCGTTGGCGGCGATGTAGCCGCCGAGGCAGCCGAACGCTTTCGCCAGCGTGCCTTCCAGAATGTCGATGCGGTGCATGACGCCGTCACGTTCGGCGATGCCGCCGCCACGCGGGCCGTACATGCCGACCGCGTGGACCTCGTCGACATAGGTCATCGCTTTGTACTTCTCGGCGAGATCGCAGATCTTGGCGAGCGGGGCGACGTCGCCGTCCATGGAATAGAGGCTCTCGCAGACGATCAGTTTCGGCCGGTTCGGGTCGGCCGCTTTCAACAGCGCCTCGAGATGCGCAACATCGTTGTGGCGGAACACGACCCGCTCGCAGCCCGACTGGCGGATGCCCTCGATCATCGAATTGTGGTTGAGCTCGTCCGACAGAATGAGGCAGTTCGGAATGAGCTTTGCGATGGTCGGGATGCCGGTCTGGTTCGAGACATAGCCCGAGGTGAACAGCAGCGCGGCTTCCTTGCCGTGAAGGTCCGCGAGCTCGGCCTCGAGCTGGACCAGCGGATGATGCGTGCCGGCGATGTTGCGGGTGCCGCCGGCACCGGTGCCGACGCGGGTTGCGGTCTCGACCATGGCACCGACCACCTTCGGGTGTTGGCCCATGCCGAGATAATCGTTGGAGCACCAGATCACGACGTCGCGCTTGCCCTTGGGCGAGTGCCAGCTCGCGTGCGGGAATCGGCCGGCCGTGCGCTCGAGGTCCGCGAACACGCGGTAGCGCCGCTCGGCGTGGAGACGATCGAGGGCGGAATCGAAGAACTGGTTGTAATCCATCGGCAAGACCTGCAACGGAACCCGGCCACGGCGGCCGCTCATTTTTAGAGCTTTTCCAGCTCCAATGTCTATGCGCCAGCTCACATTTGTAGCGAGGCGCGCGGGTGTATTGATAGCGGCCTATCGTCGGCGATAGTTGATGTGGATCAAACGCCTAATACGGGCCTGCGCGCGGGACCGAGGCTCCAGGGAAAGGCAGGGACCCTGGCAGGTGCCATGGACATTTTGTCCAAGGCGCGCGCTCCGTCCACTCATGTCGTCCGGAACTGCAGCACGCCGTCCTTCGTCTCCGCCGTCAGCCGGCCCTCGACGATCATGTAGTTGACGTGCGCGACCAGCTCGCCGGCGGCGAATCCCATCTGGTGCTCGTCGAGCACGTGCTTGTTGAACACGACGGGCACCAGGGCGCGCGAGGTCTGCGGCACCTCGCGGCAGGCTTCCGCGATCAGGCGGCAGCGCTCTTCATGGTGGTCGGCGAGCTGCTTGATGCGGGTCTTCAGTCCGTAGAACGGCACGCCGTGACCGGGCAGCACAAGCACGTCGTAAGGGAGCGTCGTGGTGAGGCTGGCAAGCGAGGCCAGATATTCGCCGAGCGAGTTCTGGTCCGGCTCGACCGCCCAGACGCTGACATTGGGCGAGATCTTGCTCAGCACCTGGTCGGCGGAGAGGAACAGCTTGTCGTCGGCGCAATACAGCATCACCTGGTCGAGCGCATGGCCGCCGCCGGTGATCACCTTGAAGCGGCGCGTGCCGATCACGACGTCGTCGCCGTGGGAGATGCGGCGGTAGGAGGGCGGCAGCACAGAGACGCGCTTGAGATAATCCTGGCCGCGTCCCAGCAGCTTTTCGGTGAGCGACTCGTCCATGCCATGGCGGCGGAAGAACAGCCGCTGCGCTTCCTGCCGCTCGGCGGTGCCGCGGTTCTGGTGATAGACCGACTGCAGATATTCGACCTGCGACATCACCAGCGGGCAGTTGAACCGCTCGACGACCCAGCCCGCAAGTCCGACATGGTCGGGATGGGAATGGGTGACGATCAGGCGCGTGATGGTGATGCCCTTCAGCGGTCCGTCGAACAGCTTCGTCCAGGCTTCGATCGTCTCCTCGTTGCCGAAGCCGGTATCCACCATCGCATAGCCGTCGCCATCGGCGAGCAGGTAGATGTTCACGTGGTTGAGGCGGAACGGCAGCTTGAGCCGTGCCCACAACACGCCGGGCCGGACCTCGACGATCTCTTCGGGACCGGGGTGCTGGTCCCAGGGGTAGCGCAGGGCCTCGGCGGAGGACTGCACGGTGTCGGTTTTTGAACTCATGCTACCGGATTAAACCCGCCGCGGGCGGCGCGCCAGCCGAAAAAGGGCGGGCGCGGTGTCCGCATGGCGGTCATACCGGGCGCTTTTTCCGTAGCCCGGATGGCGTCGTCGAAAAACGCAGTCATTCCGGGACGCGCGCGAGCGCGAACCCGGGTGCGCGGTTGCGCACCCGGGAGTCCCGAGATTGTAGCGCGAGGGTTCGGCGCTGCGCGCCGCCCCGGAATGACGATCAGGCCGCCCGCATGTTGTTGAGGAAGGCGTCGATCTCTCCGCGCAGCAGGTCGGCTTCGCGCCGCAGCGCGTCGGAGGCGCCCAGCACTTCGTTCGCGGCGGCGCCGGCTTCGGCCGAGGCGGTGGAGACCCCGACGATGTTGCTGGAGACTTCGCTGGTGCCGCCGGCCGCATGCTGGATGTTGCGCGCGATCTCGCGGGTGGCGGCGCCCTGCTCCTCGACCGCGGCCGCGATCGTCGTGGTCACGCCGTCGATCTCGCCGATGATCCGGCCGATGCCCTGGATGGCGCCGACCGCCGATGTCGTGATGTTCTGCATGCTGGCGATCTGGCTGCGGATTTCCTCCGTCGCCTTGGCGGTCTGGCTCGCGAGACTCTTCACCTCGGAGGCGACCACTGCAAAGCCGCGGCCGGCCTCGCCGGCACGCGCCGCCTCGATGGTGGCGTTGAGCGCGAGCAGGTTGGTCTGCGAGGCGATGGTCTGGATCAGATCGACCACGACGCTGATGCGGCTTGCGCTGTCGGCAAGGCTCTGCACCGTTGCGTCGGTGGCGCCGGCCTCGTCGACCGCCTTCTTGGCGATCGCAGCCGAAGTGACGACCTGCCTGCTGATCTCCTCGATCGAGGACGACAGCTGCTCGGTGCCCGACGATACGGTCTGCACGTTGACCGAGGTCTCCTCGGCGGCGGAGGCGACCGCGTTGACCAGTGCGTTGGACTGGTCGGCGGTGGTCGACATGCTCTGAGCCGTCGATTGCATGGAATTGGCCGACTGCGCCAGATTGTCGAGCGCGGAGCGCACCGTATTCTCGAATTCGGCGATCTTCGCTTCCATGCGCGCGGCCCGCTCGGCCTTGGCGATTCGGTCCTTGTCCTGCTCGGCGGCGAGCGCGCGGGCTTCGATCATGCTGTCGCGGAACACTGTCAACGTGTCGGTCATCGCGCCGATCTCGTCATTTTGCCTGGCGCGCGGGATCTCCGTGTCGAGATCGCCGGCCGAGAGCCGCTGCATGGCGCGCTGCAGGCCGGTGATCCGGCGCAGGATGTTGCGGCCGACATAGAGCCAGACGAACAACGCCGAGCCGACCAGCATCATGGCCCCAAGGGCCAGCATCGCGGTCGTCGCGAGCGAGATCTCCTGCTGTGCCTGGAAGGTCGAGGCGTTGGTCTCCTTCTGCACGCCCTCGACGAGCTGCTGCACGCTGATGCCGAGGCCGACATTGAGCTTGCGGGTCTCGTCCAGGATGGTCTGGCCGTAGTCGACGGAATCGAGCTCCTTCTCGCGCAGATTGAACACGCCGGTCTTGCCGGTGCCGAGCGCGAGCAGCTTCTCCGCCGTTTCGCGCAGCATCTTGTTGCCCTGATTGTCCGGCAACAGATCGAGGTTGGAGCGCAGGCGGCCCTGTGCCGTCTTGAATTCCTTCTGGATGTCGTCGAGCTTGTCGCTGGTGTTGGCCGACAGCGCCGCGCTCATGTTGGCGGCTGCGAGATTGCCGCTGGCGACGACGTTGCCGAGCTGGCCGACGGTCTGCGCGGCGTCGGAGGCGTCCGCGGCGGACAAATCGGCCGAGCCGAGAATGGCGTTGACTCGGGTTTGCGCGTCGAGCATCGCCGGGCTGGCCGCGCCGACGAAGGCGCCCTGCGCGCTGCGCAGCGCGTCATACTGCTTGTCGTGAAGGGCGGCGATGTCCAGCCGCTCGCGGGCGGCCTTGGCCAGGCTCTGGGCCGCCTCGTTGATGCTCTTCATCGTCTCGCTGAGTCCGGAGACGACGGTCTTGTCGCCGCCGAGCTCGATGATCTCGTTGAGCTTCTTCTGCGTCTGCTCCTGCAACTCCTTGAGCTTCGCGGTGCGCTCCTTCAGGGCTTCCTCGGTCTGAGCCGCAAGCAGGGCCGGCCCCTGTGCCGCAAGGCTCGCGCTCAGTGCCGATAATTGCAGACTGGCGGCGAGGCGCGGAATGTCCCGCCCGCTCAGCTCGTTCATGCGTCCGCCGAGATTTTGCAGCACGAGGCCCGCGCCTGCCGAGATCACGAGGCCCATGCCCGCGATCACCGCGAAGGCCGCGAACAGGCTGCCACGCACGCCCCAGGTCGGCATTTTGAGACGGGGCCGCATTCGGCCAAGTGAGCCGCTAAGGCTGAGACGGATCGCCATCGAAATTCCCCCAACGTTCTTGCTTCTGGTTGTGGTGGGCAGTATCCGCACGGCGAGTTAAAAAATCGCAATCTGCGCAAACGGTTGGCGTGTTCCGCACAGCGAAAAAAGAAGGGCCGGCGACATCGCCGGCCCTTGGTATTGGTAAGGTTCTGGTAACCGATCAGTAGCGCGCCACAGTCGGGGCTGCCCAGTTGAAGCGGTAGTTGACGCCCGCCTTGATGGTGTGATCGTCGGTGGTGAAGCTGCCGGTCCCTACGAGCGGACCGGCGGTGAAGCTCGCGTCGCCGAAATTGTAGTACTGGTACTCGGCCTTGGCCGACCAGTTCGGGGCGAACATGTATTCGAGACCAGCGCCGACGGTGTAGCCGTTGCGGTGATCGCCAGTGATCACGAAGGCGGTCGGCACGCCGCCGACGGTCACCTTCTCGTTGTTGTCCGAGTAGGCATAGCCGCCCTTCACGTAGATCAGACCGGGGCCCCAGGTGTAGCCGACGCGGCCGGTGATCGAGCCGAGGCCGCGCTGGTCGTTTGTGTAGGCGATGCCGCCCGGAAACACCGCGCCGACGCTGCCGGAGAGCCAGGAATACTGGCCCTCGACGCCGACCAAGAAATTCGGATGGAACTGCCAGTCACCACCGACCTGCACGCCGCCGAGGAAACGGCCGTTGCCGTTGTTGCCGGTGGAGAGGCCGTTGAAATTGTTGTCGCTGGAGAAGGCGCCGCCGATATGGCCGCCGACGTAGAAGCCGGTCCAGTTGTAGATCGGCGCGGCATAGGCCGGCGCGGGCGTCTTGTAATAGTTGCGGTTGCCGAGATCGGCACCGACGGCCGGCGCAGCAGCGCCCACCACGAGCAGCGCAACGGTCGCAAACAGAATCTTCTTCATCGTCTTGAACTCCAGCACTCAATGTCCCCGGCAGGCGCGCTGTCCGCGCCGCGTTGGTTTTGCAGATAGCTCGCTTTTGACGAAAATGCTGTCACATGCATGGCACAAGGGCAGCCAACCTAACTTATTGGGCTGCAAATGATTTTTGTGCTTAATGCCGGCTTAAGAAGTGCTGAAGGAAGGCCTAACTTCGGCTCTGCCCGGTAACCTCTGGCGCGTGCTTCGTTAACCAAGACGCCGTCGCGCCTCATCCCGCATCTGTTCGCGGAACGCCGCGCGCTTTGCAGGTCGGTCCTCTACGCGCACGTCATGGCGATCGAAGATGTCGAACTTCTCCAGGATCGGATAGCGCTCGCTCGCCATCGCGAGCACGCGCAGCACTTTGGTCGCGGAGGGCGTCGGGCCGCTGACCTCCCAGCGCCGGATGGTGTCAGCGCCGCCCTTCTCCGGTAATCCGCACAGCTTTGCCATGTCCGCCGCCGTGAGCTTGCGCTCGAGCGCGTCGGAGAGGTCATTGCGGAGTTGCTTCAGTTCGGCGCCGGTCATGCTGCTCGCGTCCAGGGGAGACTGAACGCAATGCACTAACGCTGATTCGGGTCCATCCGAAGGCGCGCATGATCGTGATAGTGTTTTCCGCGCCGGTCGAATGTCAGCGAGGGAATTGCCATGCCCGTGTTCAAGCTGCCCTTGTCGGGGGATGTCGTCCAGTCCATCTATCCGTCGTTCTTCAGCCCTACCGGCGGCCAGTTCGGCCTCGTCAACATCACGGTCGGACAGTCCTCGGCGCCTGATGTCGAGAAGGACCTGCTGTCGGATGTCGGCAGCTACGGCAAGCAGATCGGGCAGGTCGCCGACGCGCTGCTGGCCGTGATCGAGCATCTCGAAAGCCGCACCGATTGCGCGCCGGTTGAAGATGAGGCGATCACCGTCTTCAAGGAACTGATGCATTCGATCGCGGCTGTGAAGGAGCGGCACGACCGTCATGCCTGCCGGCCGACGCGGCGCTGACGTGCGGCGCTATCGTGCCCGGCACCTTCGCGCGCGCACGGAGTTATGAACTTGTGCCTCTGGAAATCGTCCGGCGAACGACCAGATGGCGAAAGGGGCCTCAGCGACGCAGGGATCAGCCATGACAGGCATCAAACTCGCAATTGCCGCACTCGTCTCTGCCGGACTTTTCGTCGCGCCGTTCGCGGCTGAGGCGAAGAAGCTCCGGTCGAGCAGACATTCCAGCACCGGTGTGGTGGCGCCGACCTATGGCGGCGCCGGAGCGCCGGCAGCGCAGCCGAGAGCGTCCTACGGGTCGTCCGGACAGTCGGTCGGCACGGTCACGGCGCCGTCGATCGGATCGTACAATTGGCCTTCGGTCGGTGTGACCAATTCCGCTCCGACCTGGAGCAACACCACCCGATAGAGCGATGCCGATCAGCGTGCCGGAAGCGCGGGCAATGAATCCGCGGGCGGCGGATTGTCCACACTCGCGTGGCTTGATCGGTCGGAAGAAGCTTCGTTGCTAGATTCCCCTGCCGCTCTGCTTCCCGATCACGCAGCGCCATGCAGCGAGGCGCTCGGCCGGATGCTGGTTCATCCAGTCGGCGAGCTGCGGCGCGCCCATCAGGCAGGATTGTACCGAGATCTCGGCGAAGTCGGAGGTGGTCACGACCTGCTCGTGACAATTGCTCGGAGAGGCGAGGCTGCAGAGCACGGCGATGATCTTGATCATGCGAGGTGACTCCCGTCGGCGCGGCCAAGCGCGCGGCCCGTCGCCTTGTCCTGTCTCTCGCTGGCGGGATCAGCCGGCGGGAAGATGCTGTCGTAGATGGCGCGTGCCTCCTGAATGAGACGAACTCGCTCGCGCTCGGACTTCGAAACAAATTGGATGACTTCGCCCATGGTGGCTCCGCATATCAGTTGGCAAATCCGTCATCAGATGACGATGATCATTCCATCTAGATCTATGACGTCGTTTCGACTTCGAAACGGCACAGCCGGTCACGTCAGAACAAATGCGCGTGATGGCACTCCGGCGGTCCGACGTCCCTGTTGTTCTCTCGCTTGAATTGCGAAGCCGCGCACCGCCTCATAACGCGCGAGTGCCGGTGCCAACTTACCCCTTGCTGCCGCCAGCAAGGACAACTCGCCAGGCAAATGCCGCTCGATCGAATATGTTTCTCGCTGTGCGGCGTGCAAGTTTTGGAACATTCCCGGATTCGGGGCCGCACGCGTTTCGCTCAGGCCGCCGGCGCGCGGTCCTTGCGTCCCGGCACCGCTGCAAGCAACTCCCGCGTATAGGGATGCTCCGGGGCTGCGAAGAGCTGTGCCGTCGGCTTCAGCTCGACGATGGCGCCGCGCTGCATCACCGCGATGCGGTCGCAGATTTGGGCCGCGACGCGCAAATCGTGGGTGATGAACAGCATCGACAGGCCGAGGCGCGCCTTGAGGTCTTCGAGCAGTCTCAGGACTTGCGCCTGCACGGAGACGTCGAGCGCGGAGACGGCCTCGTCCGCGACGATGATCTCGGGCTCGAGCGCGAGCGCCCGCGCGATGCCGATACGCTGGCGCTGGCCGCCCGAGAATTCATGCGGATAGCGTTCGAGTGCGCCGGCATCCAGGCCCACCATCTTGAGAAGATCGCGGGCGCGGTCGAACGCGACCTTCGGATCGATGCCGGCCGCGATCGGGCCGTCGGCGATGATGTGGCCGACCTTGCGCCGCGGATTCAGCGAGGCGAATGGATCCTGGAAGATCATCTGGATGCGATGGCGCTCGCTGCGCAGCGCCTTGCCAGCGAGCGAGGTGAGATCGGTGTCGCCGATCCGCACCGTGCCGCGGTCGGCCTCGATCAGCCGCATCACGAGCCGCGCCACCGACGATTTTCCGGAGCCGGATTCGCCGACGAGGCCAAGCGTCTCGCCCTTGAAGATATCAAAATTGACCGCGCGCGCCGCATCGACGCGGCGATCCTCGCGAAACCAGCCGCCCGATGTCACGTAGGTCTTGTCCAGCCCGATCACCTCGACCGCCCTGGCCTGATCGTCGAGCGGCTTTCGCGCCGGCGGATCCATCGAGGGAACCGCTGCGAGCAGCGCCTTGGTGTAGTCGTGCTGCGGCTCGTTGAAGACGGCCGCGGCCGGGCCTTCCTCGACGACCTTGCCATGCCTGAGCACCACGACCTGGTCGGCGATGTCGGCGACCACGCCGAAATCATGGGTGATGAACATCACCGCCATGTTGCGGTTGCGCTGGAGGTTACGGATCAGCTTGAGGATCTGCGCTTGCGTGGTGACGTCGAGCGCGGTGGTCGGCTCGTCCGCGACCAGCACGGCCGGCTCGAGCGCGAGCGCCATTGCGATCATGGCGCGCTGGCGCTGGCCGCCCGAGAGCTGGTGCGGGTAGGCGCGGACGATGCGCTCGGGGTCGGGCAGGCCGACCTCGCGCGCCAGTGCCAGCGCTCGCGCGCGCCGCTCCCTGGGCGTCAGCAGGCCGTGCGCCTCGAACATCTCCGCCATCTGGTCGCCGATCCGCATCAACGGATTGAGCGCGGTCATCGGCTCCTGAAAGATCATCGCCAGCCTGCGGCCGCGCAGATCGCGCCAGCCGTCGTCATCGAGCTTGAGCAGGTCGCGGCCTTCGAACTGGATCTCGCCGGAGGCGATGGATACCGTATCCGGCAACAGGCCCATCAGCGCATGCGCGCACATCGACTTGCCGGAGCCGGACTCTCCAACGACGCAGACGATCTTGCCGGGCCGCAAATCCAGCGAGACGCCGTCGACGGCGAAGGGCCGCTCGGCGCCCTTCGGCAGCGCGATCCTGAGGTTCTTGATGGAGACGGCGGGCGGCGCGGTCATCGTCAGCGTCCCTCCCGCGACAGGCGCGGATTGAGCGCGTCGTTGAGGCCTTCGCCGATCAGGTTCAGCCCGAGCACGGAGATCAGGATGGCGACACCGGGGAACACGGTGATCCACCAAGCCTGGCGGATCACGGTGCGGCCGGCGCCGACCATGTAGCCCCAGGAGATCAGGTTGGGATCGCCGAGGCCGAGGAAGGACAGCGAGGATTCCAGCAGGATTGCGGTCGCAACCATCAGCGAAGCGAGTACGATCACCGGCGACAGCGCGTTGGGCAGGATCTCGCGCAGGATGATCCAGCTGTTGCTCTGCCCGGTGACCACGGCGGCCTGGACATACTCGCGCGTGCGCAGCGACAGCACTTCCCCGCGCACGAGGCGGGCCACCGGCGGCCAGCTCACCAGCGCGATCGAGGCCACGATAGAATAGATGGAGGGCTGCAGGATCGCGACCAGCACGATCGCAAGCGCGAAGCTTGGAATGGTCTGGAAGAACTCGGTGAAGCGCATCAGGGCGTCGTCGATCTTGCCGCCGAAATAGCCGGACATGGCGCCGATGGGAACGCCGACGACGAGTGCCACCAGTGTGGAGACGAGACCGACCAGCAGCGAGACGCGGGCGCCAAAGATCATGCCGGCGAACACGTCGCGGCCGAGCGCGTCGGTGCCGAGCGGCACCGTCGAGAGCGTGAAGGGCGGCAGGAACGGCCGCTGCACCATGCGCCAGGGCGAGTTCGGGAACAGCATCGGCCCGAACAATGCGACCGAGATCGCGAGCACGAGAATGACGAGCCCGATGACGCCGCTCGGGCTGCGCAACATCGATTTCCAGAACTGCTTCATGCGGCGAATTCGATGCGTGGATCGACCAAGCGATAGACCAGGTCGGTGATGAGGTTGAAGATCAGCACCATGGCGGAGCAGATCACGAAGACGCCGAGCAGCAGATTGTAGTCGCGCTGGAGCAGGGCGTCGTACATCAGGCGCCCGATGCCGGGCCAGGCGAACACGGTCTCGGTGATGACGGCACCGCCGATCAGCGTGCCGGAATGCACGCCGGCGAGCGTCACGACCGGCAGCAGCGCGTTGCGCAGCACGTGGCGGCGCTGGATCACTGCGTCGGACAGGCCCTTGGCCCGCGCCGTCTTGACGAAGTCGAGCCGCTTCACCTCCAGCATCGAGGCGCGCGTCATGCGGGTGTAGGTCGCCATGAAGAACAGGCCGAGCGTCATCGCCGGCATGATCAGGTGCTTTGCGACGTCGACCGCATGGGCGAGCCCGGTGAGATTGGCGCCGACCGTCTCGTAACCGAAGCTCGGCAGCCAATCCATGGTGACCGAGAACAGCAGGATTCCCATCAGCGCCACCCAGAAAAGCGGCATGGCGTAGAAGATCAGCGCGAACACGGTGATGGCCGTGTCGAGGAAGGTTCCGGCAAAGCGCGCGGCGAAGGTGCCGAACAGAATGCCGAGCATGAGCGAGATCGCGAATGCCGTCAGCGTCAGTAGCAGCGTCGCCGGCAGCCGTTCGCCGATCAGCTTGGCCACCGGCGCCTGCTGGCGGAAGGAGAAGCCGAGGTCGAGCGTGACCACGCCCTTGACGTAGATGAAGAGCTGCTCGGGCAGCGGCTTGTCGAGGCCGAATTTTTCCCGGAGCTGCTTGACGAAGACCTGGTCACTGGCCCCGGCCTCGCCCGCCATCACGACCGCGGGGTCGCCGGGCGCGAGCCGGATCAGGAAGAAATTGAGGACGACGATCGCGAGCAGGACGATCACGCCCTTCAGGACACGCTGAGCGATGAAGGAGAGCATAGTTAGAGCGACGCTTGTTTGACGAGAGGGTCGCCGCAGCGACGGTGCGCCCCCTCTCCCGCTTGCGGGGCAGGGTGGGGGTGGAGGTGTTTCCGCAGTGGAAGTCTTCGCGTGGAGCGAGCCCCCACCCGCCGCGCTTGGGACGATGCTTCGCATCGCCCGACGCGCATCGACCTCCCCCGCAAGCGGGAGAGGTGCACCTTTTCCGTGGCTCGGACAGTCATCATTCGGCGAAAGCTACAGCACGAGAGATCAGACGCGAGGCGTCCCTCACTTGTCGAGCCATGCGTCCTTGAAGCCGTCATTGACCCCGATGCCCGTGGTGATCAGATTCTTGACCTTGCACCGTGTGATGGTCGGGAATTGCAGCTCGAGCATCCAGGCCACGGGCACGTCCTCGACCAGGATCTTCTGCGCCTTCTCGTAGATCTCCTTGCGCTTGGAGTCCGGGGTCGCGACCGCGCCGTCTGCGAACAGCTTGTCGATCTCCGGGTTGGAGTAACCCTCGACATTGTTGAAGACCTGCCCCTTGGCGATGTTGCTGGAGATGTAGTTGCGGCCGACGCCGAGTGCGGGATCGCCGTATTGGTAGAGATAAGTGAAGGCGATGTCGTAATCCCAGTCGCCGATCTTCTGGTTGCCGCCGGCAACGTCGGTGGCGATGGTCTCGATGTTGATGCCGACGTCCATCAGGTTCTGCTTCACGGCTTCACCCCAGCGCTGCCAGGTCTCGCCATAGGCGAGCGGCAACAGGCGGATCTTCTCGCCCTTGTAACCGGCCTCCTTCAGCAGCGCCTTGGCCTTGGCGGGGTCGTACGGATATTTCTTCACATCGTCGGTGTAGTATTTGATGGTCGAGGCGGACGGCCCCGTGGCGACCTTGCCGAGCCCGTTCCAGATCACGTCCTTGGCGAAGTCGCGGTCGATCGCATACATGACCGCCTGCCGCACCCGCTTGTCGGCGAGCGGACCCTGGCGGTTGTTGAGCCACAGCCAGGACAGCGGCGAGAAGAACTCCCAGCCGGCGCCCGTGACGCAAGTGTCTTTGAGCTTGGACAGGCGCGGCACGTCGAAGTTCTCGACCGAGCCGCCGGGCAGCACGTCGACCTTGCCGGTCTCATACGCCACCGAGCGCGCGGCGGCGTCGGGAATGATCTGCCAGTAGATCTCGTCGATATAGGGCTTGCCCTTCTCGTAATAGTTCGGGTTCTTGACCAGGCGGATGAACGAACCCTTCTGCCATTCCCTGAACATGAAGGGTCCGGTGCCGATGGGCGCGTTGTTGTAGGGATTGGTCTTGAAGTCGGTGCCTTCATAGAGATGCTTCGGCACCATCGGCATCGAGCCGACCTCGAAGATGCCGAGGAACGGGCCGAACGGCTGCTTCAGCGTGAAGACGACCGTATGGTCGTCCGGCGCCTCGATCTTGTCGACCTGGGCGAGGTTGGTGCGGGCACGCGCATGCGTCTGCTTCAGCATCTCGACCGAGAACAGCACGTCGGCCGCAGTGAAGGGCTTGCCGTCATGCCAGGTCACACCCTTCCTGAGCTTGAAGGTGTAGGTCTTGGCGTCCTCGCTCACGCTCCAGCTCTCGGCGAGCTCCGGCTGCGGTTCGAGCTTGGGGCTGTAGCGCAACAGTCCCTCGAAGATGTTGCCCGACACCATCTGGGTCGGACCGTTCTGGACGATGGCGAGCATCAGGCCGGGCGGCTCGGGCTGGATCACGGCGTTGATCACGCCCCCCGTTTTCGGCTCTTGCGCCAGCGCCGGGGCCGTGAGGCCGCAAGCCAGGAGGAGACCAAGCAACACTCGTTTTGGCATGTCGTATCTTTCTCAAGCGAGACCAGCCGTGAACGCTTTGCAACGTCCTCGCGCGCAAAGCGACGGCCGACCCATCCCAGTCCCCATCCGGCATCAAGGCTCACATAGTCTCGTTCGGCGCTGCAAGATGAAAGTCGCGACAGTGTTCGCACAAAAAATGTACAGCGCGTCCTGTTTCCACTTGATTCATCGTCGTGTCATGGGGACAAGTCGGTCATGGACAACGCCAGCCGCTCCGAACGATCCCGCAACGCTGCGCTCGAGGCGGCCATCGCGATCGTCGCGCGCGACGGGCCGGGCCGGTTGACGCTCGATGCGATCGCGCGCGAGAGCGGCCTCAGCAAGGGCGGCGTGATGCATCAGTTCCGCACCAAGGAGGCGGTGCTGAAGGCGTTGCTCGAGCGGCAACTGGCGCATTTCGAGGAGTTCTCGACGCGCTATATGGCGAAGGTCAGTGCGACCTCGGCAAATCCCCATCTGGCGACCCAGCTCGCCACTATCAGGGAAGCGGCCAGCTCGCCGAATTCCGCCGCGCTGGCGCTGGTTGCGGTGATGGTGGAAAATCCTCGCCTGATGGCGCTGCCGCGCGAGCGCGAGGCGGAACGGATGGCGGCGATCAAGGACGAGGCCACGGATCCCGATCTTGCGATGCTGCGCTGGGCCGGAGCGATGGGTCTGCTGCTGAGCTCGTTGTTCGGCATGTCGCCGCTTAGCAAGAACGAGCATCAGCGGCTGTTCGCGCGCTTGCTCGACGATTCGCAATGGGCCGATCTCACTCAGCCGGCCGCAACGGGCGCCGTCAAATCCGGAACGGCAGCGGTCGCCAAGGCCGCAAGCCGGCCCAAGCGCGCCTGATTCACCGTTAACGAAACCCAATGATGACCTGCACAAAGCCGCGCCTGCGGCCAAATGAGCCAGGTCTTCAACTTCGAACTTTACAAACCGTCTAGTCGGTTTTATAGATCCAGACACTGAGGCAACCCGAAGCTTCCGAGATGGCCCCCAACGAAGCCGAGAGTTGGCAATGGTGAGCGCCGCAGCCGTGTCTGGTCCCTGACGCGGCTGCGGTCGCCAACGCACTCAGCAGTGCCAAGAGGAGTCTGGAATGGATCGCTCGATCGCGCTGCGCGGTCTGGGAACGCTGGTGCTTTGCGCGGGCGTGGCCGGCTGTGCCTCGGTTGCGCCGGTGCCCTATTCGGAGATGGCGTCCTCGGCCTATCTGGCCCCGGACAAGTCGGATGCCTCCGGCCGCGTGCCCTACCGCTATTCCACGCCGGTCGACTGGCGCGCCTATGACAAGGTGATCCTCGATCCCGTCGTGGTCTATCGCGGGCGGGATCACCAGTTCGGCGACATGTCCGACAGGGACAAGGCGACGCTCGCTGCCTACATGCAGAACTGCTTCACCGACCGGTTGCGCGGTCGCTTCGCGCCGGTGCGCGAGCGCGGACCGAGCACGCTGCGGGTCAGGCTAACGCTCACCGGCGCCGTCGCCAACACGCCGGTGCTCGGCACGCTCTCGCGCTTCGACATGGCCGGCGCGATCTACAACGGCGTGCAGGCCGCGCGCGACGGCGAGGGGACGATGACCGGCTCGGTCATCTACGGCGTCGAGATCTTCGACGCGACGACCTCGCGGCTGCTCTCGGCCTACGTCACCAAGCAATATCCAGCTGCCTACGACATCAAGGCCACCGCCGGCGCGCTCGCGGCTGCCACGGCCGGTCTCGACAAGGGGGCCGACGCGCTGATGGCGCAACTGCGCTGACGCCCGAGATCCATTCAACGAAAGGTGCTGCCGATGAACATTCTCCTTCGCTTCGTGCTGCGTATCGCGATCACGATCGCGATGCTAGCGTTTGGCGGCCGCGCCGGCGCCACCACACCGGCAGATCCGAGCGGCACCTGGCTGGTCGAGGACGGCCGCGCCCGCATTCGCCTCGAGCGCTGCGGCCCCTCGCGCGACCGTCTCTGCGGCTTCATCGTCTGGATGAAGGAGCCGGTCGACAAGCGCGGCCAGCCTTACCGCGACAGCCAGAATCCCGATCCCGACAAGCGCGCCCGCGTACTCCTCGGCCACCAGCTCATCATGGGCCTGCAGGCGACGCCCGAGGGGCGCTTCGTCGGCGATATCTACAACGCCGAGGACGGCAAGTCCTATTCGGTGTCGATCTGGCGCGAATCTCCGGACCGCCTCAAGCTCAAGGGTTGCCTCATCAAGTTCCTTTGCCAGACCCAGACCTGGCAGCAGACCCTCGATGTGCTGCCCGGCCAGCTCGTCGGCCTGACCGGCGATCTCAACGGCCCCCGTGCCGACAGGGAATGGGCGGCGCTGCCGGCCCCGAGGCCGATCCAGGCGAAAGCCAAGTAGCCTTCAGGAGCTCCGCAGCGCCTGGCGCAATTCGTCGAGCGCATCCGCGAGCTGCTCGCGGTGTGCGATGTCGTCCTTGGGGAGGGCGGCGACGCTGACGGCGAGCTCACGCAGGATGCCGGCGAGGAGGCCGAAATTGAGGTGGAGGTGCACCGATTTTCGCTCGTCGGCCGCGCCGGGATGTTGCAGCACCAGCGCGACACCGCTGCCGTCGAGCCGCGCCTCGAACCGCGATGAATGCTCGAAGGTGCCGACATAGAATTTGTCGGGATATTCGAGCGCGACCTCTGCCTTGTCGGGAACCGGCCTGGACATCTGAACCTCGTCGATATCAGTCACTTCTGACCGGGAATGAACCGGGCTGCCTTGCGATAGGTCAGAGACGGCGTTCGGATTTGATCCGGATCAAAGCCGGGTTGCCGCTTTTGCGATCGAATGGCAACTGGCTGGACCCGGAACTGCGTGTCCAGCTCCCTTCAGCCGTGAGACGATCGATGGACATCCAAGCCGCGACTGTTGCCGTGGATCACGAGTGCGGACCTGATGTCGCCAGCCATGAGCACCCGCCGGACGCGGGCGTGCAGCACTGCCTGCAATTGTTGGGCAATGCCGGCCTGCGCCCGACGCGTCAGCGCCTCGCGCTCGGTCAATTGCTGTTCCTGGGCGGCCATCGTCATGTCACCGCTGAGAGCCTCTATGAAGAGGCGATGGCGGCGAACGCGTTTCTGTCGCTCGCGACCGTCTACAACACGCTGAACCAGTTCACCGAGGCGGGCCTGCTCCGCCGGATCGCGGCCGACGGCATCAAGTCGTTCTTCGACACCGACACGTCGGTGCATGCGCACTTCTATCTCGAAGGCGAGGATATGCTGGTCGACGTCGCCGACGGCCTCGCCTTCACCAAGATCCCCGAGGCGCTTCCCGGGCACGAGATCGCGCGGCTCGACGTCATCGTCCATTTGCGCCGCAAGCGCACGACGTCCTCGCTGATCCCGTCGCCGAAATAATCCTGTGCGGGATCGCCGCTCGTGTTCTTGAAGGCGAGCACGGCGATCGTCTTGACCGGCCGCTGGGTCTTGCGCGCGGCATTGATCCCGCTGTTCAGCGCGGAATCCGAGACGACTCGATTGCTCCAGATCCGGCCGATCGGGTCAGCCTTGCTGACCACACGCGCGCGTTGCGCGACGAGATAGAGCGGGCGATCGAACACTTGATGCCGCTAGCGGCGCGGCGGCCCTGCCGCAGGTGAGTTCCCCGTAGAAACGCCGTCGCGCACGTCGTTTTCAACGCGAAAACGCCCGTTTTCGTCGTCTCAAGCAAAAATCAAAGTCGCCTCAGGCGAAAATCAATCGTTCGCGAAAGCTCCGGGCCCGTCCGGGATGCATGGTGTGGTGACCAACGAAGTGCCGGCGCTTTGGCACAACGGAGTTTTCCATGTCTCAGATTGATCAGATTCATTCGATCCGCCCAGCGATTGCGGGCTCACGTATTTTCAAGGTCGCCGCCTTTCTGTACGGAATTGCGGCTTATCTCGTGTTCTTCGTCACCATTCTCTACGCCATCGGCTTCGTCATGGGGGTGATGGTACCCAAGACCATCGATACAGGAACGCAGACTCCGCCGGTTGAAGCCATCATCGTCAATCTGCTCCTGATGTCGCTGTTCGCCATTCAGCACAGCGTGATGGCGCGCCAGCAGTTCAAGGCGTGGTGGACGCAGTTCGTCCCCAAGCCGGTCGAGCGAAGCACCTATGTGCTGCTGGCAAGCCTGTCATTGCTTCTCCTGTTCTGGCAGTGGCGTCCCTTGCCGTCGGTGATATGGAACGTCGAGAATCCGGATCTTGCGGTGACACTGGTCACGCTGTCCTTCGCCGGCTGGGTGCTGGTGTTCACCTCGACCTTCATCATCAACCATTTCGAATTGTTCGGATTGCATCAGGTGACCAACCACCTGGCCGGGAAGGAGATGACGCCGCCGCGCTTCAAGACGCCGCTGCTCTACAAGTTCGTGCGCCATCCGATCTATCTCGGATTCATCATTGCGTTCTGGGCGGCGCCGACCATGACCGCGGGTCATCTGCTGTTCGCGGCCGTCACCACGCTCTACATCTTCGTCGGCATCGCGCTGGAGGAGCGCGACCTCGTCGCTCTCTTCGGTGACGAGTACCGGCAGTACAAGCAACGGGTCTCCATGCTCATTCCCTGGCGCAGGTCAGTTTAATGTCGGCCTCGCGGCAGCAGCATCAACGGGCCGACGAAGATCGGCCTCATCCAAAGGAGGCGCGTTAGCGCCGTCGCGAAGGACGAGGCGTGCGCTCGGCGCTCTCCAAAGCGCGGCTTCTGCATCATATCGAGAGGGCGGCAGTACGCCGCCCCCTCCTTCTTCAGGCAGAACGACGGATCAGCCGCCGCGCGATTCGACGACCTTGCGGCAGGAGTCCGAGAGCTTCGACTTGTTCTCGCGCAGACAGGCGTTCATCTGTGGCGGCTTGCCGACATGTTCGGCGCAGAACTTTCCGGCATCACCGCGGCAGGCCATTTGCTCCTGAACCGATGGACCGGATTGCGCGGCAGCGGGCAGGACGGCGGCAGTCAGCAGCAGCGCGGCAAGAGCTGAAATCTTCATGAAGCACCTCATTGGATCGGCGTTGGTCCCGACCGGGATCAATCGGCCCGGACCATTCCGCGAAGGCCGCTCACGGGTCCATGCCATGTTCATGGCATCGGCGCCGCCGTGCGGTCACGGCATCCCCCATCTTCATGGCATGTATCCGCGCGCCGACTTTTGCCATTCAGGCTGCACCTCGGCTGCGAAATCCGGTGATTGCATCGGAGCGCCGAACGGAAGCAGGAGAGCGAAGGATGTCGAAGAAAGCTGGAACGCTGAGCGCGGGGTTGACGGCCATGGCGCTGGCCGGCGCGGCGATGGTGTCGCTGGGCACGAGCCCGGCGCAGGCGGTGGTCTATTGCAAGACCGTCGGCGTGCCCAAGGGCTGCGTGGTGCGGCCGACTGCGGTGGTGGTGGGAGCCCCGGTCGCGAGGGCCGCGGTCGCAACCCCCGGCGTCGGTGCGCCCGGTGTCGGCGTGCGGGCGGGAACGCCGATGAATCGTGGCGGCCCGGTCAATCGCGTCGGCGTGCGCTGATATTTCCATTCGATTGAATTGATTGCATCGCTTCGGGCCAGGGCCTTGCGGACGAACGCCCCCCGTCCTCCGCAGGCAAATCATCCGGCCCGTTCCCTCTCTCCGCGTGCCCCACACGTTCGGAGAGGGGGCCTTTCAGCCCGCGGCCGCGTCGCTGTCGGGAAAGCGCTGCGGCAATTGCAGCCGCACGCGCGTGCCGGACGCATCCGAACTCAGATCGAGCACCGCACCGCAGCGCGCGGCGCGGCTTCTCATGTTGCGCAAGCCGCGCGCGGTTTGGCCCGCGCTGGCGGCCTCGCCATGGCCGCCCGGCGCGAAACCATGGCCGTCGTCGGTCACGCTGATCACGCCGTATGGCCCCTGGTCCCCGTCGAGCGTGTCGATGGTGACCGCGATGCGGCGGGCCTCTGCGTGCTTGACCGCATTGGTCACGGCCTCGTCGAGGATGCGCACGATCTGGATGACGTGCCATGGCCTGAGCTCGGGATGCAGCGGCAGGCCTTGCGGCGTCGCCACGCGCCAGTCGAGCGTGATGTCGTGCGGCCGCAATTGCGCGCTCGCGCGTTCGCGCCAGGAGCCGAGGGCGAGCATCAGGTCGCCGCCGATGTCGTCCATGGAATCGATGACGAGACGCAGATCCTTCAGCGCGGCACGGGCGGCGTCGGTGATGGTCGCGCCCTCATGTCCGCGCTCGGACAGCGCGACGATGCTGACGAGCTGGCCGCCGAGGCCGTCATGCAGGTCGCGCATCAGGCGCGTGCGCTCGTTGGCGAGTGCGGCGGCGCGCGCACGCTCCTCCTCGCGGGCAAAGCTCGCCTTCAGCCGCTCCTCGGCCTCGCGCACCCGCGTCACGAGCTGGCCGGCAAAGCTGTCGACCTGGTTCAGCGCGCGGGCAAAGCGCCAGGTCAACCCGGCGCCGATCGCGACCAGCATCGCCGAATAGGACAGGCGCGAGACGAAGATGCGATCGTTGCTCACGATCTCGAGCACGGTGAGCATGTCCTGGATCCAGCAGACCAGCACGATGGTCACGGCACAGCCGATCGTGAAGCTCGCCGCGTCCTGCCGCCGCACCACCGCGGTTGCCGTGACGCAGGCCATCAGGACCAAGCAGAGCCCGACGGTGGGGATGCCGAGCACCAGAAAGAGGATGCGCGGCAGCGGCGGGCCCCCGATCAGCCCGACCACGAACACGATGATTCCAGGCACGAACAGCAGCATGGCGTAGCGCGGCCAGCGCCAGCCGAAGAACAGTACGGCGAACATGACGATCAGCGCGCTCTCGGTCGGCGCGGACGCCAGCAGCACTGCGGCCAGCCGGGACACGGCGGCCGGCGGCACCGGCGGCGGCGCGAAGGCCTGCACCACGCCGAGCACCATCGCGGCAGCCAGCACGCCGTAGACCGGCTCATGGCGCCGCATCAGCCACATGATCGCGAGGATGACGGCCAGGATCGACTGCCAGGCCGAGAACACCACGGGGAGCGTGACGAACAGCAGCGTGCGCGTCTCATAGGCCGGGCGCAAGGCCGCGTCCGGCCCGACATAGACCGTGTCGAGAAAGCCCTTGAGCGGTCCCCATACGAACAGCCGCACCGTGATCTCGTTGCTGCCCTCGCGCAACAGCGATGCGGGGATCGCTGCGATCTGCGGCGTGTTGCGGTCGGGCCGGTTGGCATTGGCATCGCGCCGGGAGTCGAGCACGACGACGCCGCCGACGGCGACCTCCACCGCGTTGCTGAAGCGCGGCAGGTACACCGACCATCCCGACGCCGCGTCGCCGCTACGGAACGTGAAGGCGCCGGTGTAGAGCGGCGGATCGGCCAGCGAATGGCGCGACGCCGTGAAATGCGGCAGCGTCACGGGCAGCGTCACGCCCTCTTCCCGCAGCGAAAACCCGCTTAGCGCGAAATCGTCGGGATCGCTCGGCTGCAGCAGCCGCAGCCCCAGAACGGTGGCGATCACGATCAGGGCCTGCAGCAGCAGATAGGGCACGAGGCGCGAGGTGATCAGTCGGCGCCGCGGTCGCGTGGGTGCCTTTGCAGGTGCCTTCGAGGACGCCTTGGCCGCGATCTCGCTCACAGCTTGATCAGGCCTTGCTGCACCGCCTCGAACACCGCTTCGCTGCGCGTGTGCACCTCGAGCTTGCGATAGATGTTCTTGATGTGGCCGGGCACGGTCTGCTTGGACAGGCCGAGATGGCTGGCGATCTCGGCATAGCTGAAGCCTTTGGCGATGCCCCAGAGGATGTCGATCTCGCGCGGCGTCAGCCTCGCCGTGTTCAGCGCGGGGCCGGGCGGCGGCTCTGCCGAGCTCTGCGCCGCACCTTGCGTCCTGCGCACGATGAAGCGCGCGATCGAGGCCGAGATCGGCGAATGGCCGGCGACGAGATCGCGCACGGTGGTGGCGATGTCGGTTGGGAAGGCGTCCTTGAGCAGATAACCGGTGGCGCCGACCGTGATCGCGGAGATCACGCTTTCCTCGTCCCCCAGCGCCGAGATCACCATGATCTCGGTGTCGGGAAAGCGCTGTCGCGTTTCGCGAATCAGCTCGATGCCGTGGCCGTCGGGCAGCCGCAGATCGGTCAGCAGCACGCGCGGCGCGCCGCCGGCAAGCGCAGACCGGGCTTCACCAAGCGTGCCGGCGCTGCGCACCTCGTAGCCGGCCTTCACCAGCGCATCCTGTAGCCGCCAGCAGGTCGGCGCGTCGTCCTCGACGAGGAGGATGGTGATGGTGTCACCCGTCTCGCCCTGTTCGGTCATGATCATGGCCCCGCGACCCGCGTGTCCCCCGCGGCGCAAGACAAGTTTAGCCGGACCGGGGATGAGGGGACACCCATAATCATGGGGGCGGCGATAACTCAGTCCGGGGTCAGGCGTGGAGGGTTGGTTGCGCCTGGGCGAGCGCGCGTCCTCGTCGTTCGCGCTGCAATCGGGGCGCTGATGAGGTCTGCTCTGCCCCAGATACCGGGCCATTGTGGCAGCTCATCGAACGTCCGAGTTGGCCAGAAGCAGACTTGAGTCGCCAATGTCCCAACGCTATCCGCCCTATGTAGCCTTCGATCTCTGCCTCTACTTCGGAGACCTAACATCGATGTTGTAAAACGCTTCCATTAACCAGCGACCATCTCGCCGCACAAAAACTTCCATAAGCTGCGTTCTGCTTACGCCATCACCTGATAGAGCAGCGCCGCTGGGTGTGTCCTTGAGGCCGTGTATCTCGTTATCGATATCCACGATGGCTACGTCGCCCGTGATGAAACGAAGCCGTCGAATGTTTTGTTTTTTTGTCGTTCCTTTGAAGATGCCCGCCAAGATTTGAACCTGTCGTTGGCAGAAAACCTCTTTGCCAGACATATCAGTTCCCGATGTATTGAACGCCGAGATGTCCAGTGCCGCCGATTGGCAAAAGCGGGATCCATCGCCATCGTTCCATGCGGACACTTGCTCTGCAACAATGGCGCGTATAGCCGCTTCCCCAGCACCATCTTGTGCGTTTGCGGAATGCGAAATCACAGTAGTCACCAAGATCAGAACAAGGCGATTTTTCAACATGATCAACACCTCAACGCCGGGAGGAGCGGGGCCGTCAAGAGCGTCGCAATGACGTTGTCAATTCAAATACGAAATTGCTCTGGCGAAAAATCAGGATTGCGGTCGGTCGTCGTAGTTGTCGTAGTGTTCGGTATCTAGCTATCTGAACCGAGCACCGCCTATCTGCCGCTGTGGCGAAACGCAATCCTCTCCCCATTCTGTACGAAGGTCGGACTGGGAGGCAAGGTCTTCAGGCCAAGTTGGCCAACCAAAATGTCCGCTTCAAGTCAAAAATTGCCCTCAACATGTCCGCTTGGGTCATAAGTCGCCGATCACGATCACGCGGGGTAACTTCCGCTTTGCTTTGCGGACCCGACGTTAGGAGTGCGCACCCCAGCCCGGCTCAGGAAAGATCACCCCGCGGCGGCGGATAGCGCCGGGCCAGCATCGATAGCGGCAGACGCCGTTCGTCTTGCGGCAGTTCCAGATAGGCGAGTACGAGCGGCCGCTTCCAGTCGCCCACACCGAAATCCATAGTCATCCACTTCTGCGGCTCGGGGCCTTCGAGGCCCCGCACCCAGACGAAATAGCGGGGAAGGTCGTCGGTGTCGGCTTCCGTCGTGCGTCTCCTGGCCATCGAAGCTGTCCCGCTGCACCAACAATCATTGCAGCACGATATAGGAAGTATCCGGGCGAAGTCGAACGCCATGCGGATTCAGGAAGCTGCCCGCACGTGCCGGCGAGCGGCCGTCAGGATTCGATCCGCTCCAGAAATGATCGCGTCAGCGAGACAACCTCATCGAGGTTGGTTTCAAGCAGCCAATGGCCGCCATCCAGGAGATGCAGTTCGGCGTCCGGCAGGTCACGCAGATAGGCTCGCGCAGACTGTTCGGGCATGTAATGATCTTGCGGCCCCCACACGATCAATGTCGGCGGCTTGTGCTGCTGAAGATAGCGGCGGTGCTCGGCAAACCATTGGCGGTTCGCCTTGAGGCCGAACAGAACGTCTGCCGCGGCGTCCTTTCGCCGCTCGGTCATCAGCGACCAGTGCAATTGCCAAAGATCCGGTGCGATGAGGCCCACCAGATCTGAACGCACGTGGTTGAGGAACTCGTCGCGGAAATTGTCCTCAGTGACGGCCGCCCGCATCGCGGCACGCAATTCCTCGTCGGGCAGCGACCAGGACTTCTCGATGTCGGCGTATTTCGGGCCCAGCGCATCTTCGTAAGGGATGTCACCGTTCTGAATGATCTGGGCCACCACCCTCTCGGGCCGCATGATCGCCAACCTGGCTCCGACCGGTGAGCCGAAATCATGAAGGTAGATCACGAAGCGCTCGATCTTCAGCTCCGTCACGAACTGGTCGAGCCAGCTGGCGTAGCCGTCGAAGCCATAGTCGAAGTCATCGGGTGTCCCGCTATAGCCGAACGCGGGATAGTCAGGAGCGATCAGTCGCCATTTGTCGGCCAGTCTCGGCATCAGATTGCGGAATTCGTAGGATGAGCAGGGATAGCCGTGCGGCAGGAGAACGACGGGCGCGCGTTCTGGTCCTGCTTCGCGGTAAAAAGTGTCCACCGATCCGATCTGAACCCTGCGATGTCTGACGCGTGTGTCCATGTTCGCTTCCTTTGTACATAAAGCGCCCTTTGCGGAAGGGGTTCCCCGGCATTCCATCTGTTCGCGCCGGGTAGAACACGCGTGGTTCGGACGGAACAACGATCGCAAGCGACCGTTACGAACGACATTGGAACGGGGAGGTGGTCTTGATCCACCATGTCTCGGTCGGCACGAATGATGTCGAACGCTCGAAGCGCTTTTACGATGCCGTCTTGCCCATTCTCGGCATTGTTCCGATGGCCGAGGACGAGGGTGGACTGGGGTACGGAAGCGGCACCTTTCACTTCAGCGTTCAGGTTCCGATCGACGGACAGCCTGCGACCGTCGGCAACGGCTCGCATATCGCCTTCGCCGTCGAAAACCGTTCGATGGTTGATCGATTTCACGCAGCAGCATTGAAGCACGGCGGCAGCGACGATGGCGCTCCGGGGCTGCGGCCGAATTACGATCCCAACTACTATGGGGCGTTTGTCCGCGATCCGGATGATCACGAGATCGAGGCCGTGACCTATTCAGCGAAATAGTCGCGAGCGGGAGGCGCCCATGTCGACCATTTCCTATGCCATCATCGAAGCTCCTTCCACGCTGGGCCTGGCGACCGACGGTGTGGAGCGCTTGCCCGAGCAACTCTTGGACCTTGGATTTGCCGAGCGCATCGGCGCGCGACGCGCCGCGCGGCTGGCGGTGCCGCCGAAGGACCCGGCGCCCGATCCCGAGACCGGCACATTGAACGCCAGGGCACTTGCCGCGTGGTCCCCCAAGCTCGCCGACGCGGTGGAAGCGGTGCTTGACGCGGGTGAATTTCCGGTGGTGCTGGGCGGCGATTGCACGATCCTGCTGGGCTCGATGCTCGCGTTGCGACGGCGCGGCCGCTACGGCCTGTTCTTCATCGACGGTCACGCCGATTTCTTCCAGCCCGAGGCGGAGCCCAACGGTGAGGGCGCTTCGATGGAGCTCGCTTTCGTGTGCGGCTTCGGTCCCTCGCTCCTGGCAGACATCGAAGGTCGCGCTCCTCTGGTCCGCGCTGAAGACGCTGTCGCGTTCGCGTATCGCGATCACCGGGATCAGGAGGAGTACGGGAGTCAGCCGCTTCCCGAAGTGCTCAAGGCGCTGGATCTCCCCGCAGTGCGCGCAAGAGGTATCGAGGCCGCTGCGTGCGAGGCGGTCGATCACCTGACGCGAGCCGAACTGGACGGCTTCTTCATCCATCTCGACGCCGACTGTCTCGACGACGCCGTCATGCCGGCTGTCGATTTTCGCGTGCCGGGCGGGTTGTCGTGGCACGAGTTGTCGACCGCGCTCCGCGTTGCCCTGGCGAGCGGCAAGGCGGTCGGCCTCGAGATCACCATCTACAATCCGCACCTGGATGCAGACGGCAGCGCCGGGCGCGGCCTCGCCGATTTGCTCGCAGCCACGCTCGGAACAGCAGCACCGACACGGCGACCAACCAGCGCTCGCCGGCGCAGCTGAGCGGACTCCGAACGACAGCGTGGGATGTCTGCCGGGCCGGCCACGCGGGACCGGAGGTTGGTCCAAAAGATTCTGGTTGACCGAAATTCGGAAATATCGTATATGCGTCGCCATCCCGGCCCATGGATAATGGGCGTTTCGCGATCGTCACGATACGCGGGCGGGGTGGCGGTGGACGTGGAGCGCATCGGCGCGCCAGCAATCGCAGGGCGGGCTTTGCCCGTGAGCGGTTGAGCAGCGCGCACACGACCGGTGCGGTCCGCGTACGGCAAAAGCGTGTCGTCCTGACGCCCGGGGTCTGTGCGTCAAGGCTTGCGGTGATGTCGCTGCCCGACCGGGCGTGCGCATCAGTCATCCGCAAGGCGACGGGGGCAATAGTGCATCGCTCCCCGGGGAGAGCACGCCATAAGCCGTCAAACCACTGCGCAGGGAAAGGCCGGGATGTCCAGGCTGCCCTGTATGCCGCTGTGCATCTATCTTCGCGCAATTTGCGCACAGCGGACCGCGGGTGCCAGCCGGCGCCCCGGCCTTCCCTGCGCCCTTTCCAAGGAAGGGGCGTCAAGAGAAGCACAGGACTCGGGCGTCATGCGCCGCGAGGCTGTAGGGGCGTGTCTTCGTAGCGGGGTGTCTTCGGTCTGGCATGGCCGCGCCACGCGAAGCCCAAAGGGCGAAGCGTGGTGCCCCTGGCCGGAATCGAACCAGCACTCCTTGCGGAACTCGATTTTGAGTCGAGCGCGTCTACCAGTTCCGCCACAGGGGCCCTCGGTCGGCCCTTGAAGGGAGCGTCGCGAAGCCGGCGGACTATAGCCATGGACAAAGCGGGGTCAACCCGCGCCAAAGTGATGCCCAGCGTTCTCGACAGCCGCATGGACCGGAGTTAGAGGCTTGGGGGCGCGACCCACCGGAAAGAGGCTGCCGTGACGATCCAGAGTGCCGCGATACCTGCGTTCAAGCCGGCCGCCGGCGGCGCCGCGCTGGCGGCCTCGCTGCTCGTCACGCTGATCGCGGCCGCGACCATCGCGGGCGCCTGGTTCTTCCAGCTCGTGCTGGAGATCTTGCCCTGTCCGCTCTGCCTCGAGCAGCGCTACGCCTATTATCTCGCGATTCCGCTCGGTGCGCTCACGGCGATTGCGGCGCGAAGCGGCGCGCCGCGGCCGTTGCTGCTGGCGGGGCTCGCCATCCTCGCGCTGGCGACGCTCGCCAATGCCGGTCTCGGCGCCTACCATTCCGGCGTCGAATGGGGGTTCTGGAAGGGGCCGACCGATTGCTCCGGTCCCGTCGTCAACCTCGGCAATGCCGGCGATCTTTTTTCGAGGCTCGACACCGTGAAGGTGGTGCGCTGCGACGAGGTGCAGTGGCGCTTCCTCGGCCTCTCGCTCGCCGGCTTCAACGTGCTGATCTCGCTCGCGATGGCCGCGATCGCCGCATGGGGATTCGTGGCGACGGCGAAGCGTGCCTAGCTGCCGTAGGTGCCCTAGGGTCAAAGGCGCGCTCTTCGCGCGCCCGACGAGAGTGGCGCTCTGCTAATCGTCCACGTCGTCCTGGGTGCGTCCGAACAGATGCACGATCCCCGGCGTCGCGATCGTCACGAACACGAAGCGCGACAGATGATGGGCGCCGACGAAGATCGGGTCGATGTGCAACGTCAGCGCCAGGGCCAGCATGGCGTCCATCGCCCCGGGCGCGAAGGCGACGACGACGTCGGAGAATTTGACCTGCGTGGTGAGTGCGACGATGCCGACGAAAATGGCGGAGACGGCGATCGCCACGGTAAACGAGCCCAGCGCCGCGTTGATGTGGCCGGCGAGCGTCTTGATCCGCATCCGCGCGAAACGGCTGCCGATCAGCGCGCCGATCCCGACCAGAGCCGCGCCGCGGCCCCAGTCCGGCAGGCCACCCTCGATCCAGCCGGCGCCATGCAGCACGCTGGAGGCGATCATGGCGCCGAACATCCAGCTCGCCGGAAACCTGATCAGCCGCAGCAGAAGCGCTAGGGCCAGCGAGGCCGCGACCAGCTCCACGATGTCGAGCGGCGAGGCAATCGTCGTCGCCATCGGCGACGGCGCGGCAGAGGGGGCCACGCCTGCGAGCGCGAGCACCACCGGCAGTGCCGCGGTGAGGATGATGACGCGCATGGTCTGCACCACCGCGATGCCCGGCAGGTCGGCGCCGCGCTCAACCGCCAGGATCGTGATCTGCGACAGCGCGCCGGGGCTGCCGGCAAGGAAGGCCGAGGTGCGGTCCCAGCCATGGATACGCTGGAGGTAATAGCTCGAGCCGAAGGTCGAGCAGAAGGTTGCGAGCGCAAGCAGGCCTATGGTGAGGGGATAGGCGCCGACCTGCTGAAGCAGATGGCGCGAGACCACCGAGCCCAGCGAAATGCCGAGCAGCACCAGCACGGCCTGGGTCAGCAGCGGCGGCAGCGACAATTGGCGACCGGCGATTGCGGCGATGGCGACCGCGATCATCGAGCCCGAGATCAGCCCGCCGGGAAGGCCGGCAAACAGAAACACCAGGCCGCCGGCGGTGCCGATGACGAGCGTCTCCGCCGCGCTCAAGATACTGGCGCGGCTCGGCCATTTGAACGGCAGGGAGGCGGTGATCTGCTTCACGCCGCCTTATTGCAAATCGGCGAGAGGCGCACAATTGCAGGCTCGTCATGCCGCAATGCGCGCGCCTCGCCCTGATGCTCGTGGAGGATCGCGCGTGACTTACTTCTTGTCGGCGGCAGGCGCGGTAGGGGCGGCAGGGGCGGCGGGCGCGGCAGGCGCCGCGGTGCCGGCCCTCGCCTGCTTCTTGCACTCGCGGCGGAATTTCTTGCGCTCCTTGCCCTTCAATCCCTTGGCGTCCGCCTGCCTGGAGCATTCGAGCGATTCCGCCGAGCGTTCCTTCGGCGCCTTCCTGTCGGCAATGGCGGCTGCATCGGGCTTGGTTGCCGGCGCGGCGGTCTGCGCGAAGGCGGCGCCGCTGGCGAGGAGGGAGGCGAGAGCGACGGCGGCGAGGCGGGACGTGAAGGTCATGTGTTGCACTCTGCTTGCGAGAATTACGAAGGGCTGCGAACGTCGGCTCGCGTTGCTGAACGCGACATGAATGATGAGAACAACTCGATCACTATATTTTGCCGGCCTAATGCATCGCATCCTTGTCGCAAGCGGCCGGCACGCTAGGATAGCAATGTTCGTTTCACTTCCGTCGAGGAAGACCAAGGAGGAGAACCAGGGATGACCGTTCAATCGAAACTGTTGTGTGTGATCGCAGCGTCGGGCGTCGTTGCATTCATGGCGAGCGCGCCGGCGCAGGCGCTGACCTCGCAGGAATGCAGCGCGAAATATCAGGCGGCCAAGAAGGACGGCTCGCTCGGCACCATGAAGTGGAATGATTTCCGCAAAGCTCAGTGCGGTGCCGACGCAACGCCCGCGGCTGCGCCTGCCGCGGCGGCTCCGGCCGCGCCCGCGGCTCCCGCCGAGCCGAAGCAGGCGAAGAAGGAGGCCGCGCCCGCCGCCGCACCGGCGCTGCCGGCCGGTCCGGCGATCTATCCGAACGCGGTCGATCCGAAATATGCCAAGGAGACCGCCGGCAAGGCCCGCCTGCACACCTGCGTCGATCAGTACAACGCCAACAAGACCACCAACGCCAATGGCGGCTTGAAGTGGATCCAGAAGGGCGGCGGCTATTACAGCGAATGCACCAAGAAGCTGAAGGGCGCCGCCTGAGCTCGGGTCCAACGCGACAATGCGATGGCCGGAGTTGAGCTCCGGCCATTTCTCGCAAGCCAATCGCCTAGTCGAGCAGCTTTTCAGCCGACTTCGCCACCAGTTGCGCCCGCTTTCGCGGGCCGCGCTCGACGAACAAGAGGCTCTGGCCGAAGATGAAGCAGTAGAACAGGAAGGCCTGCGCCTCGGCCTCCTCGGCTGCAAGCCCGGTCGCGCGATAGAGTTCGGCGACGTGCTTGAGCCGCGCGGCATCCACGCCTGCCACCGCGGCCGCAGCGTTCTCGTCCGAACGAGCCCATTGCCGGATCGCGAGCTCGATCGCCATGGCTTCCGGATTGAGCCGCTCCGAATAGAGCTGGATTACCGCCTTCAGCCGTTCGCGGGGCTCCTGGCCGTCGAGGCGAGTCTGTTGTGCAATCGAGGCTGCGCGCCCCTCGCGCCAGCGTTGCAGCATGGCATCGAGCAGCGCGGCGCGGTCGGCGAAGCGGCGGTAGAAGCCGCCCTTGGTGACGCCGAGGCTCTTGGCGAGCACCTCGACCCTGACACCCTCGACCCCCGAGCGGGCGAGCTCGGCAAACCCCGCCTCGACCCAGACATCGCCCTTGCCGTCGCTCATGAAGGAAGCCTCGCCAATTCTTGATACGGTGCCGTATTGCTAGCGCGGCGGCGCCCTGATACGCTACCGTATCAAGAAGCCGCCAAAGGGCAGAACAGAGCGGGAGGAATTGCGATGGAGCGAGAGGCGCCCTATCGCGGCACGGTCTATCCGTGGCAAAGCGATATTGCCGGCTTGCACATGGATCGCAGCCAGCGCAGCTCCGCACCGTTCGTCGACGCCATCCGCGAAATTGCGTTGCGGCACCTTGCCGAAGTGGTTGAGGTGTAGGCCATGGCCGCGTTCGAGCCGAAGAATCCGGGGTATCGCGCGGCTGCCATTGCCTTGTTCGACGGTCAACCGGCGATGCGCACGCTCGGCATCGTGATCGTCCGCCTTGCGCCGGGCGAGGTCGAATTGGCAATGCTGCATTCGCCGGCCTTCACGCAACAGAACGGGTTCGTCCATGCCGGCATCATCACGGCAGGCCTGGATAATGCCTGCGGTGTTGCCGCATTCACCCTGATGCCATCAGAGGCGGATATCCTCACCGTCGAGTTCAAGACCACGCTGCTTGCGCCCGCCCGCGGCGAACGCTTCGTCTTCAAGGCCGAGGTGGTCAAGCCCGGCCGCACGCTGACCTTCTGCGAGGCCAAGGCCTTTGCCGAGCACGAGGGCAAGACCGCGCTGATCGCCACCATGACCGGGACGCTGATGGCGATGGTGCCCCGCGCCTAGCACGCGATGACATCGTGCCCGCGACACTCTATATGAACGGTAACAACTCCCGGTCCCGAACCGTATTTGCGAAAGATGGGACCGAAACGGGACGAGATATGGCTGAATCTGGGAATAAGGGCCTGGTGCCGACGCGGCGCGCGGCGCTGACACTGATCGGGGCGGGCGTCCTGGCGGCAGGCCGCATCACCTCGGCACGGGCAGCCGCCGAAAATGACGAGGTGCTGACCGAAGCCAAGGTGCTGCGCGACCCTGATACGCCGGTCGCCGGCAATCCGAATGGTAACATCACCATCGTCGAATGGTCCGACTACAATTGCCCCTATTGCCGCAAGCTCGAGCCCGAGCTGCGCCAGGTCGTCCAGGACGACGGCAAGGTGCGGTTGGTGATGAAAGACTGGCCGATCCTCGGGCCGGTCTCGGTCACGGCCGCGAGGAGCGCGCTCGCTGCGAAATTCCAGGACAAGTACCACCCGGCCCATGACGCCTTGATAGGCGTCAGCTCACGCCTGACCGAGCCGCGCATCAACGAGCTCCTCGCGGCCGCCGGCGTCGACATGGATCGCCTGAAACGCGATCTTGCCGGCCGTGGCAGCGACATCGACGCCCTGCTCAAGCGCAACAACGAACAGGCCGAAGCCTTCGGTTTCCGCGGCACCCCATCCTTCATCGTCGGCAAGTACCGCGTCCCCGGCGTGCTCAGCATGACCGAGTTCGAGCAGGTCATCGCCGATGCCCGCAAGGCCAAGATGAACTGACGCGCAGCGTTGGTCGTAGCCAACGCAAAGGCGCCGCCGCGGATCCGCGACGGCGCCTCATTCATGATACGGCCTCGTTACTTCGACGAGATCCGGACCCAGTCCTTGTGCGCGCGATCGCGCAGCGCATCCCAATCCGCCTTTGCCACGTCCCAGTTCACGATGGTGCGGTTGGCGGCCGCCACCTCGCCCTTGGCGACCGATGACGTCTGCATGGAATCATAGACGTAGACGCCGCCCGCAAGCAGCAGCGCGCCCAGGATCATTCCGAAAAAAGTACGCATGGTAACCTCCGGTGACCGGCAATAACGTCGGCGCGATATGATGGTTCCCCGGCAGTGCGGCGCCGATAGGGAGGAGTTGTTCATCCCGCATTCAGCCACTGCATCAGCTCCGCATTGATCTCGCGCGGATAGGTGTGGCTGAGGTCGTCGATCTCGCGATAGCTGACATCGGCGCCGGCCGCTGCGAGCGCCGCCTGCGTCTGGCGCGCGGTCTGCACGGGAAACATCCAGTCCAGCTTGCCGTGGGTGATGAAGACAGGCAGCCCCTGCAGGCGCGTGGCGTCGGCCATCTCCGCCATCAGCGGATGGAAGGTTGCGGACACCGGCGCCAGATGGGTAAAGGGCGAGGCGCCGTCGAGCCCGCTGACGTAACAGAAGGTGCCGCCGTCGCTCATGCCGGTCAGCAACATGCGCGAGGCGTCGAAGGTCCAGCGGCTGCGCACGGTCTCGAGGATACGCATGAGATTGGGCGTGTCGGCATCATCACCCATCAGCGCCCAGGTCGGGCCGGTCGCGGTCGGCGCCACCAGGATCGCGCCGAGGCTGCGGGCATCGCGCAGCCAGCTCCACAGAAAGCCGCGTCCGTTGCCGCTGCCGCCATGCAGCGCCATCACCAGCGGCATGGCGCGACCTGGCGTGTAATATTCGGGCACGTAGACCGAGAAGCCGCCGCGGCTGCCGGGCTCGTTGTGATCGTGGAAGATGCCTGCCTGCTCGCTTGCACCGACTTCCAGCCGCGACAACAGGTCCGCATTTTCGCGATTGGCGGTGTTGAGAAAGAAGCTGCTCACCGGCGGAAACTGCGGCGCCAGCGGATAGAGCGCCTCCTGTGCGCGCGGCAGGTGGCGCAGCGCGCGGAAGACCGCGACGAGATCGCCGTTGCCGCGCTCGACCTCGCGGATGCCGGCAAAGGCGGCGAGCGTCTCGTCGCAGGCCCGATCCAGTCGCTCGCGCAGGCCGGCGAACTGCTCCGGCCAATCTCCGATCGCAGTGCGTGCGGCTCGAAGCGCCTCGTCCGGCGCGCCGATTGCGTTCATGACGGAGGCAAAGGCCGGCGGATGCAATTGCCTTTGGAAAAATCCAAGCGCTTCCAGCGCGTTGAGCAGCGGCGGCAGCACGGCCACGATGTCGTCCACAACGGCCTCGGTCATCGTGGATCCCTCAGCGTGGACTCAATGCAGCTTCGGCGCCTTCAGCAGCTTGAAGCGGTCGGTCGAGGTCACCGTGACGTCGAAGGTGACGCCTTGGTGGTGCACGGTCAGCGGCACGTCGACGCCGGCGCTGCCGAGCGACCACAACTTCTTGTAGAAGGCGGTCTGGCTCGTGACCTTGTCGCCATCGACGGCGAGGATGATGTCGTCGGTCTTGAGTTCGGCGCGCGCCGCCGGACCGTTGGTGGAGATCCCGATCACCACCACGCGGTTGTCGATCTCGGTCGAGTAGAGTCCGAGCCACGGCCGCGCCGGCTTGTTGACGCGACCGAATTTGCGCAGATCGTCCAGGATCGGCTTCAACAGGTCGATCGGCACGACCATGTTGACGTGCTCGGCCTTGCCGTCGCGTTCGCGATCGAGCTGAAGCGAGCCGATGCCGATCAACTCGCCGTGCTCGTTGAGCAGCGCGGTGCCGCCCCAGTTCGGATGCGCGGGATAGGTGAAGACGGCTTCGTCCAGCAGATATTCCCAGTAGCCGGCGAATTCCTGCTTGGCCACGATCTGGCTGGCAACCGACCGCGTGCGGCCGCCGGCGCCGCCGACCACGACGCGGTCGCCGATCCGGGTTGCCGCCGATGAGCCGAGCGGCAGCGGCTCGATGTCGAGCTGGCCGAGCGCCTGTACAAGCCCGAACCCGGTCTCGGAATCGAAGCCGAGCGCATGCCCCTCCACCACGCGTCCGTCGGCCCGGTGCAACCAGACCGACTCTGCCTCAGTGATGAGATAGCCGATGGTGAGCACCAGGCCGTCGTCGATCACGACGCCGTTGCCGGCGCGTTCGGTGCCCAGCGTCTCGGCGCTGAAGGCGTCCGGCGGGACGATGGCGTGCAGGCCGACGACGGATGCGAGCGCGCGGTCGAGATCGAAACCGTAGTCGCTCGTCCGCGGCTGATTGGCCGGCGGCACTCTCCATTCGGTCAGGGCGGGCATGGAGTTCTCCTGGCTGAGTGCATCGCTCCGCCATGCGAGCGGAGCGATGCGCGAAGCAGGTATAATTTATGCTGGGGGAGGCCGTCTTGAAAGCCTCGTTCCCAACTATTCCGGAGCAGGGCCGTCTGAAATCTTCGCAATGCGCAGGAACTGACGTGCACAGGAGGCAGGCGGCCGCTCATTCCGGCCTCAACCGCATGGCTGATGTCCTCGCCGCTGCTAGGCGCCGTGCGATGAAGCTGCTAACCATTGCCGCTTCGTTTGACCAGGGATCACGGAACGAAGCATGGATAACCGCAGCGACATCTGGCGTGGCGTCGACACAATCAAGGCGCGTTTCATCGACCTCAGCGACAAGGTCTGGGGCATGCCCGAGGTGTGCTACACCGAGGCGCGGTCCGCCGCCGAACATCTCGCCGAACTGCGTCATCAGGGTTTCCGCATTACGGAGAACGTTGCCGGCATTCCGACCGCGGTGATGGGCGAATGGGGCGAGGGCGGTCCGGTCATCGCCTTCATGGGGGAATACGACGCGCTGCCCGGACTCAGCCAGGAAGCAGGTGTTGCCGAGCATCGTCCGGTCGAGACCGGCGGACACGGCCATGGCTGCGGTCACAATCTGCTCGGTTCCGCCGCACTGCTCGCCGCGACCGCGATGAAGGATTGGCTCGCCGAGAACAAGGTGCCCGGTCGCGTGCGCTATTACGGCTGCCCGGCGGAAGAAGGCGGTGCGGCAAAGGCCTTCATGGTGCGCTCGGGTGCGTTCGAAGATGCCGACATCGCCATCACCTGGCATCCGCACAGCTTCTGGGAGGTCGCGGTGACGCCGTCGCTCGCCAACACGCGCGCGGATTTCATCTTCACGGGCCGAACCTCGCATGCCGCGGCCTCGCCGCATCTCGGCCGTTCCGCGCTCGATGCGGTCGAGTTGATGAATGTCGGCGTGAACTACATGCGCGAGCATATGCCGAGCGATGCGCGCGTGCATTACGCGCTGCTCGACACCGGCGGCATTGCCCCCAACGTGGTCCAGGCCCATGCGCGGGTGCGCTATTCGATCCGCGCCCGTGATCTTCCCGGCATGAACGAGCTGGTCGGACGCGTGAGCAAGATCGCAGAGGGCGCTGCGCTGATGACCGAGACCAAGGTGGAGATGAAGATCATCTCCGCGGTCTCGAACATCCTGCCGAACGCGCCGCTGGAGCAGGCGCTGCACCGGGTCATGGAAGAGCTCGGACCGCCGCATTTCGACGATGCGGACAAGAGCTTTGCCGGCCAGATCCGCGCGACGTTGAGCGACAAGGATATCGCGTCGGTCTATTACGCGATCGGCATGGAGCCGACCGATCGGCCGCTGGCCGACTTCCTGGTGCCGCTGGATGCCAAACGCAACCCGCTGGTCGGCTCGACCGACGTCGGCGACGTCAGCTGGGTGGTGCCGACGGTGCAGGTTCACGCTCCCACGGTTGCAATCGGCACGCCCTTCCACACCTGGCAGGTGGTGGCGCAGGGCAAGAGCCCGCATGCCCACAAGGCCATGGTGCAGGCGGCCAAGGCGATGGCTGGTCTCGGCATCAAGGCGCTGACGGATCCGGAGCTGATCAAGGCAGCCAAGGCCGACCTCAAGATGCGGACGGCCAAGACGCCCTATGTCTGTCCGCTGCCGGATCACGTTGAGCCGCCGCTCGACATGTCCGTCGCGTAGAATTCGCCTCGATACTTCGTCTGATCCGACGAACAAATTTTTCGCACTGCAGCGTGCAATCCAGCATGTTTTGATGCTGGATTGCCGAACGGATGGGCTGCGGGACGCTGGTTTTGCCCAACAGACAGCCAGAAGACCGTTTGCATACACACGGTCGCAGTTGACGCGCCCCCCATTCGGTGTGCCATCTACTGCCAGCCAAATGGGCAGCCGCGTTTCCCGGCCGCCCTCATCACGATGGGAACCAGACGGGGGACAACCATGCTGGATAAAGAACTGCGTTCGATGATCGGCCAGGTGAAGGACGGGCGGATGGATCGCCGCGCCTTCATCAAGCGCATGGCCGCGGTCGGTCTTACCGCTCCCCTGGCCAACCAGCTCCTCGCGCTCGGCGGCGTTGCCATGGCGCAGAGCCCCGCGGCCTATAAGCCGACCAAGCGCGGGGGCGGCGGCCCTCTCAAGCTGCTGTGGTGGCAGGGGCCGACGCTGCTCAATCCACATTTCGCCACCGGCACCAAGGATCAGGACGGATCGCGCCTGTTCTACGAGCCGCTCGCAAGCTGGGACGCCGACGGCAATCTCAACCCGATTCTCGCCGCAGAGATTCCCTCCCTTGCAAACGGCGGTCTCGCCGCCGATGCCAAATCCGTGGTCTGGAAAATCAAGCCGGGAGTGAAGTGGCACGACGGCAAGCCGCTCACCGCCGACGACTTCGTGTTTACTTGGCAGTATGCCAGCGACCCCGCCACGGCCGCCGTCAGCATCAGCACCTATGGTGAAATTACGGTCGAGAAGGTCAACGATCTTTCGATCCGCATCCTGTTCAAGACGCCGACGCCATTCTGGGCGAATGCCTTCGTCGGCGCGTATGGCTGCGTTCTCCCGAAGCATCTGTTCACCGACTACAAGGGTTCGAAGTCCCGCGAGGCGCCGAACAATCTGGCCCCGGTGGGCACCGGTCCCTACAAGTTCGTCGAGTTCAAGCCGGGCGATGTGGTCCGCGGCGAGCTCAATCCCGACTATCACATGCCCAATCGTCCGCATTTCGACACGATCGAGATGAAGGGCGGCGGCGATGCCGTCTCGGCGGCGCGCGCGGTGATCCAGACCGGCGAATTCGATTTCGCCTGGAACATGCAGGTCGAAGACGACGTGCTGCTGCGTCTGGAGAAGGGCGGCAAGGGCAAGACCGTCTATGCCACGGGCGGCGACATCGAGTTCATCGCGATCAACTTCACCGATCCCAACACCGAGGTCGATGGCGAACGGTCCTCGATGAAGACCAAGCATCCGATTTTCTCCGATCCGAACGTGCGCAAGGCGCTGTCCCTGCTGGTCGATCGTGAGTCCGTCAAAAAGGCGATTTACGGTCGCGCCGGCCGCACGACCGCCAACTACCTCAACGGCCCCGAGAAGTTCGTCTCCAAGAACACCTCGTGGGAGTTCAACATCGAGAAGGCGTCGAAGATGCTCGACGACGCCGGATGGAAGGTCGGAGCGGACGGCATCCGAGAGAAAGACGGAAAGAAGTTCAAGCTTCTGTACCAGACCTCGACCAACGGTCCGCGCCAGAAGACCCAGGCGATCGTCAAGCAGGCCTGCCAGAAGGCCGGCATCGACGTCGAGTTGAAATCGGTCGTGGCCTCGGTGTTCTTCTCGTCGGACGTGGCCAACCCCGATACCTACCCCAAGTTCTATGCGGACATCGAGGAATTCCAGATCCCGATGACGCAGCCGGATCCGGCCTTGCACATGCGCCGCTACATCTCCGCCAACGTTGCCACCAAGGAGAACAAGTGGCAGGGCCAGAATTTCCCGCGCTATGTCAACAAGGACTATGATGCCGCCATTGCGGCGGCCGAGACCGAGACCGATCCGGTCAAGCGCGCGGCGCTCTACATCAAGTGCAACGATCTGCTCTGGCAGGACACCGTGTTCATTCCGGTGATGCATCGCCTGAAGGTGGAAGCCGCGGCCAACGCGCTTCGGCCAGCGCTGAGCGGTTGGGCCAATGAGACGGACAACATCCAGGACTGGTACCGAGACGCGTGAGGGACGGCCGCTAGGAGGATCCTTCCCTGATGAGTCAGTATGTCCTGCGTCGCCTGCTGATCGCGATTCCGAGCCTGCTCGGCATCTCGGCAGTGCTGTTCTTCGTGCTGGCGCTGGCTCCCGGCGACCCGTTCTCCGAACTGGCGACCAATCCGAACGTGCCGCCCGAAGTGCAGGCCGCGCTTCGGGCCAAATTCGGCCTGGATGATCCGATCTACCTCCGCTACCTGCATTGGCTCAACGCCATGCTGCACGGCGACTGGGGTTTTTCGTTCGTCAGCCGGATGAACGTCGATACGCTCATCCTCCAACGCCTTCCGACGACACTCTATGTGATCGGCTCGGCACAGATTCTGGCGCTGCTGGTCGCAATTCCCGTCGGTGTCTATGCGGCGACCAAGCCTTATTCGGTGTTCGACCAGGTCGCCAACACGCTCGCCTTCGTCGGCTTTTCGCTGCCGACCTTCTTCACCGGCATCCTGTTCATCCTGATCTTCTCGGTCACACTGGACTGGCTGCCCTTCGTCTATACCACCGACATCAAGGGCACCGGCATCCGCTGGGTGCTGGAGATGATCCGGCAGGCGATCATGCCGGTGGCGGTGCTCGGCCTGTTTCAGGCGGCGTCGATGACGCGTTTCGTGCGCTCGGCGATGCTCGATGTGATCAGGCTCGATTACGTCACCACGGCGCGCGCCAAGGGCCTCGGCCAGGCCAAGGTCATCGTCAAGCACGTGATGCGCAACGCCATGATCCCGGTCGTGACGCTGATCGCGCTGCAAATGCCCGCCGTGTTCGGCGGCGCCATCGTCACCGAGCAGATCTTCCGCATCCCCGGTATCGGCTCGCTGCTGATCTCTTCGATCCTGTCCAACGACACGCCGGTGGTGATGGCCGTGACCTTCGTCTTCGCGTGCCTCGTCGTGCTGTTCAATCTCATCGCGGACGTCCTGTATGGCTGGCTTGACCCTCGCATCTCCCTCCGCTGAGCGGCGGGTCTATTCGCCCTGGCGCGAGACATGGCGGCGCTTTAGCCGCCACAAGCTCGCCGTGGTCAGCGCCTTCCTGCTCCTCATCCTGGTGCTCGCCGTCGTTCTCGGGCCCTTCGTCTGGCGCATCAAGATCAACGAGATCGACATCGTTGCGGGCCTGCAAGGGCCCTCGCTCGCCCATCCCTTCGGCACCGACGATCTCGGCCAGGACATTCTGGCGCGCATGATCTATGGCGGCCGCATCTCGCTCGCGGTCGGCCTCGCCGCGATGCTGGTCTCCGTCTTCATCGGCACGCTGATCGGCGCGCTCGCCGGCATGTCGCGCGGAGCGCTCGGGCACGGTTTGATGTGGCTGACCGACCTGTTCCTGTCACTGCCGCAACTGCCGCTGCTCCTCCTGCTCATCTATCTCTTCCGCGAGGGGCTGAAATCGGTGTTCGGTCCCGAAGGCGGCATCTTCATCCTGATCGTGCTCGTCATCGGAGGCCTGCGCTGGATGCCGGTGGCGCGGCTCGTGCGCGCGCAGTTCCTGTCGATCCGCGAAAAGGAGTTCGTCGAGGCGGCCCGCGCGCTCGGCGCCAGCCCGGCGCGGCAGGTGGTACGGCATATTCTGCCCAACGCGCTCGGCCCGGTGATCATCGCCGGCACCATCGACGTTGCCGCGGCGATCATCGCGGAATCGACGCTGTCCTTCCTCGGCCTCGGTTTCCCGCCTGATACGCCGACCTGGGGCCGCCTGCTGTATGACGCCAAGGACTTCCTCGACATCGGCCCGCATTGGGCATTGTTTCCGGGCGGCGCGATCTTCATCGCGGTGGTCGCGATCAACTTCATCGGCGACGGCCTGCGTGATGCGCTTGATGCGCGACGGGTGATCTGATGGCGCCCCTGCTCGAGATCAAGGGGCTGAAAACCCACTTCTCCACCGACGACGGCATCCTCCAGGCCGTCGATGGCGTCGACATCTCCATCAACCGGGGCGAGACGCTCTGCGTCGTCGGCGAATCCGGCTGCGGCAAGACCGTGACCGCGATGTCGATCCTGAAGCTGATCGCGATGCCGCCTGGCCGGATCGCGGCGGGCCAGATCATCTTCGAGGGCCGCGATCTCGTGCCGCTGACCAGCAATCAGCTCGACGAGATCAGGGCCAAGGAGATCGGCTTCATCTTCCAGGAGCCGATGACCTCGCTCAACCCGGTGCTGACCATCGGCGAGCAGATTGCCGAGAGCCTGCGCCGTCACGAAGCCGTGACGAGGAAGCAGGCGCTCGATCGCACCATCGAGATGCTGAAGCTGGTGCAGATCCCCAACGCCGAAGGCCGCGTGCACAATTATCCGCACCAGTTCTCCGGCGGCATGCGCCAGCGCGTGATGATCGCGATGGCGCTCGCCTGCAAGCCGAAGCTGATCATCGCCGACGAGCCCACCACCGCGCTCGACGTCACCATCCAGGCGCAGATTCTCGACCTGCTCCAGGACATGAAGGAGCGCTTCGGCATGGCGGTGATGTTGATCACCCATGCCATGGGCGTGGTTGCCGAGACGGCGCAGCGCGTCGTCGTGATGTATGCCGGCAAGGTGGTGGAGGAGGCGCCGGTCGACGAGCTGTTCGACAATCCCCGCCATCCCTATACTCAAGGGTTGATCCGCTCGATCCCGCGCATCGATCTCGACAGCGAGCACAAGACGCGGCTCGAGGCGATCGGCGGCACGGTGCCGATCCTGATCAATCCGCCGGTCGGCTGCCGCTTCGCGCCGCGCTGCAAATTCGCCATGGACGTCTGCACCGAGAAGGAGCCGCTGCTGCGCGAGGTTTCGCCCGGCCATCGCATGGCCTGTCACCTCGGCGATCCGAACCTGGGAGCCGCGTCATGAGCGAGCCCTTGCTCCGCGTCAGCGGCCTGAAGAAACATTTCCCGGTGCTCGGCGGCCTCTTGTCGCGCCAGGTCGGCACCGTCTATGCGGTCGACGGCGTGTCGTTCTCGGTCAACCGCGGCGAGACGCTCGGTCTCGTCGGCGAATCCGGTTGTGGCAAGTCGACCACGGGACGCTGCGTGCTGCGCCTGATCGAGCCGACCGACGGCGAGGTCACCTTCGACGGCCAGGACGTGCGAAAGCTCGGCGGCAACGACCTGCGCGCGATGCGGCGGAACATGCAGCTGGTGTTCCAGGATCCGTTCGCCTCGCTCAATCCGCGCATGACGGTCGGCGCGATTCTCGGCGAGGCCTTCACCATCCACAATCTCGCCTCCTCCGTGAAAGAGCGCGAGGAGCGCGTCGCCGGTCTCCTGGTCAAGGTCGGGCTCAAGGCCGAGCACATGCGGCGTTACCCGCATGAATTCTCCGGCGGCCAGCGCCAGCGCATCGTGATTGCGCGCGCGCTCGCGGTCGAGCCGAAGCTGATCGTCTGCGACGAGCCGGTCTCCGCGCTCGACGTGTCGATCCAGGCGCAGGTCATCAATCTCCTGGAAGACCTCCAGGCCGAGCTGAACCTGACCTATCTGTTCGTCGCGCACGACCTCTCGGTGGTCGAGCACATCTCCGACCGCGTCGCGGTGATGTATCTCGGCCGCATCGTCGAGCTCGCCAAGGCCAGCGACCTCTACCGCAATCCGCAGCATCCCTATACCAGGGCGCTGTTGTCGGCGGTGCCGGTGCCCGATCCAAAACTGAAGCGCGAGCGCATCCGCCTCAAGGGCGATGTGCCGAGCCCGATGAAGCCGCCGTCGGGCTGTCACTTCCACACCCGCTGTCCGATCGCCCAGCCGCGCTGCGCGGAAAGCGCGCCGCCGCTGAAGGAGGGCGCGGGCGGGCACTTCGTGGCGTGCCATCTGGCATGAGGACCGTCACCGATCTCGTCACGCGGTCTTCGCGGGCCACGGTATGACCTGCCCCGACATCACCAGCCGGTCACGGCCGCCGTCCTTGGCGGCGTAGAGCGCGCGGTCGGCGGCGGCGACCAGCGTGCTGCAGTCCATCGCGGTCTCGGACGGAACAGCCGATGCGCCGCCGAGGCTCGCAGTCACCAGCCGGGACGGCGGATTTTGCCCATGCAGCATGGCAAGCTCTTTCAGGGCCTGGCGAATTCCCTCGCCGACCTCGGCGCAGCCGTCAGGGCCTGTGTTCGGCAACAAGACGGCGAATTCCTCGCCGCCATAACGCGCGGCGAGGTCGGCCGGCCGCCTGGCCTGCGCCGATAGAATCCGGCCGAGCGCGCGCAGGCAGGCGTCGCCCGCCAGATGCCCGTAATGGTCGTTGAACTTCTTGAAATGATCGACATCGATCAGCAACAGCGAAAGCTGCGTGCCGTCGCGCCGGGCCCGCGCCCATTCGTCGGCAAGGCGTTCGTCGAATGCGCGCCGGTTGGCGAGGCCCGTGAGGCCGTCGGTCGTTGCCAGCGAGGCGAGCTTGTCCTGAAGGTCCTTCTGCTCGGTTATGTCGCGCACGACCGCGACGACGCCGTCGATCGCGCCGCTGTCCGACGCCAGCGTCACGTGCAGCGCCGCCTCGGCCCAGATTTCGCCCTTGTCGCGATGACGCTGGCGATAGACGAACCGCGCCTCCTCGGCTTCGCCGTTCTTCAGCGCGGCGATGGCCTGCTCGACCCGCTCCATGTCGTCCGCGTGAATGCCGGCGAGGGCCGACGTGCCAAGCAGCTCTTCGGCCGACCAGCCGGTGATGCGTGCGCAGGAAGGCGAGACGTAGAGCAGCCGGTTATCCAGACCGATGCGGGTCACCATGTCGCTGGATTGCTCGGCCAGCAGGCGGAAATTGGCTTCCTGGGCGACGAGGGCCTGTGCCGTGCGTTGCCGCTGCAGCAACTGACGGACAAGATAGTAGCCGATTACGGCGATCAGCAGCACCAGTCCGAGGACGAAGGTCATGCGCGCGGTTGCCGCGCGGCGCCAGGGGGCCAGCACGTCGTCCTGCGACTTGCTCGCCAGCACCATCAGGGGATAGCGGCTGCTGCGCTGGTAATAGCTCAGCCGCTGCACGCCATCGAGCGGCGACTTGAAATAGTAGACCGCCGCGTCGGGGCGGCTTTCCCAGCCATTGAACAAGGGCGCATTGGACAGGTCGCGTCCGACGAAGGCGCCGCTCTCGTCGCGGCTGCGCGCCAGCATGATGCCACGGTTGTTGAGCAACGATGCCGAGCCGTTCGGGCCGATGTCGAACCGCTCGTAGAACTTGACGAAATAGCTGACGTCGATCGTGAGCAGAGCAACGCCGGCGAAGCCGCCGTCGGGATCGTTGATCCGGCGGGACGCGGTGATGATCCATTGGCCTCCGGAGCGGCTCTTGACAGGAGGTCCGATCAGCGTGCCCGGGTCAGGCGAGTTGCGATGGCGCTGGAAATATGCGCGGTCGCTGTTGTTGAGCCTGGAGAAGTCAAGGCGCTCGGTCGTGGCAAGCCATGCGCCGCTGGCGTCATAGATGAAAATGCCGCGGATGCGGTCCGATGATTTGCGCGTCGGCAGATAGGCCTGGAGCTTTGCGATCGTCTCCGGCCCGGTTCCATCGATTTCGAGCCGATGGACCAGCCCGACCAGGAGCGTGTCGACGAGCTCGAACGTGTCGTCCGCGTGCTGGATCAGCGAGTGAGCGACGTTGGCGACGTCGACCTCGGCGCTCCTGAGATCGACCTTGCGCGCCTCCCACTCGCGCCACGCGCTCAAGCCCAGGATCGCCACGCAAATCAGCACGACGAACCCTGCCGCCCAGAGCGGAAGGCGCGTCTTGCCGAGTTCGCGGCTCGTGACCATGAGGCTTGCTCCAAATTGGTGCAAACCTCTCACCTTCACCTTAACGGCCTGTTGCAATATTTGCGATGATTGCCCTGGTCCGTACTGGACCGGAGACGGTCGTGGATGTCACGATCCGCTCGCCGGGCGGATGTCACACCGCGCCGCGCGCGACGGTTCCGCCCGGCGTCCACCGCGTCATCCCTCCAGCGTGAATCCGACGCGCAGCGTCACCTGGTAATGACCGACGGTGCCGTTCTCGATGTGGCCGCGCGTCTGCACGACCTCGAACCATTTCATCTCGCGAACGGTCTTGGCGGCGCGGCTGATCGCATTCTTGATCGCGTCCTCGATCGAGGTTTCCGACGATCCGACGAGATCCAGGATCTTGTAGACATGATCACTCTCGGTTGCGGGCATGAGTGTTTTCCTGTTTGATTGGGTGGCCGACGAACGCGTTTGGTGAACGTGCATGCCGGTGCGCATGGCGTTGAGTCTGAACGGGCACGGGCGCTTCGAGTTCCCAGCGTCGTGATGGCCCCGCATGCGCCAGCCGAGGTGGAGCCGGCCGTGCTTGCCTGCTAAGCGCTAGTCATGGATCCCGCGCGACGCGACAGGACGATCGGCGCTCTCTGCCTCTGCGTGACGGCCTTCGGCTGGGCGTTGAACTGGCCGCTGATGAAGCTGCTGCTCCAGCAATGGCCGCCTCTGTTCGCGCGTGGACTTGCGGGCGTTTGCGCCTCGCTCATTCTCGGCGCTCTGGTGCTGAGCCGGAAGGAGTCGTTTGCCGTTCCGCGCGAGGCCATCCCGCGGCTGGTGTTTGCGACCCTCACCAACGTGGTCGCCTGGATGGGGCTCGGCACGGTCGCGATGAAATATGTGACGGTGAGCGAGGGCGCTCTGCTCGCCTACACCATGCCGATCTGGGCGATGCTGTTCGCCTGGCCGGTGCTGCACACGCGGCCGGCCCTGCGGGATATCCTCGGGCTGGTCCTCGGCGTTGCCGGCGTCACGCTGCTCTTGAGCGGAAACGGCTTTGCGTTCACCGCCGACAAGCTGCTGGGTATCGTGCTCGCGCTGCTCTGCGCCATCCTGTTCGCGCTCGGCAACGTGCTCAACCGCAAGCCGCTGCCGATGCCGCCGCTGGTCGTCGTCGCCTGGCAGGTCGGGCTCGGTTGCGCCACGATGCTGGTCCTCGGTGTGCTGTTCGAGGGTCCCGACGTCACTGCGATCACCCCGGTGGGGCTCGGCTGCTTCGTCTACATGACATTGGTGCCGATGGGCGTCTGCTACGTCACCTGGTTCGAGACGCTGCGCCGCCTGCCACCGACGACGGCCTCGACCGGCATGCTGATCGTGCCGGTGATCGGCGTGGTCTCCGCCGCCATCATTCTGGGCGAGCCGCTGGGCTATCGCGAATGGACGGCAATGGCGCTCACGCTCGGCGGCGTGACGCTGGCGTTGCAGCGGGGGTAACCCGTGCGCAGGCTCTCCGCTACGGATCCAGCTCCGTATCCCAGTACAGATAGTCCAGCCAGCTGTCGTGCAGGTAGTTCGGCGGGAACAGGCGGCCGTTGCGGTGGAGCTGGTGCACGGTCGGCGCGAACGCGCTCTGGCGCGGAAACATCCTGGCCTGAGCCGGCGTCAGATTGCCCTTGCGAAGATTACACGGCGAGCATGCCGCGACCACGTTCTCCCAGGTGGTCTGGCCGCCTTTGCTGCGCGGGATGATGTGGTCGAAGGTCAGGTCTTCGGGCGAGCCGCAATATTGGCAGGCGAAACGATCGCGCAGGAAGACGTTGAACCGGGTGAAGGCCGGATGGGTGGTCGGCTTGACGAAGGATTTCAGCGAGACGACGCTCGGCAGCTGCATTTGCAGGGTCGGACTGTGAACCGCCTGATCGTAGTGAGCGACGATGTTGACGCGGTCGAGGAACACCGCCTTGATCGCGTCCTGCCACGACCAAAGAGACAGCGGGTAGTAACTCAGCGGCCGGAAGTCCGCATTCAGCACCAACACCGGCCAACTGCCTTGCGAGACATGTGCGTTCAAGTAACGCTCCCGGCCTCCAATGTACGCTGCGAAGCAGCATGTACTGACATACTACATGCAGCGTGACGGGATTGTGAAGCCCGTTGAGCGACTTATTCAGGCCGAAGCAATACGGCGGCGAGGTGGCAGGAGCGCTCAAAAAGCCGCGATCTCAAGGGGCAGCCTGGCTGGTCCGGGACCGCTTGCCCTGTACGGCGTGATTTGCCGCGCTACTCCCGTATCCGCTCCAGCTTCTGCAAGCACCGCGTTGCGCGCACGGCGGCCGGCATCTCCTCGTCCGGAAAGCTCGTCTTCCAGTCGGTGACGCCGACCTCGCCGACATAGATGTCGCCTTTCGAATCCAGCGCGATGCCGTGGGGCGCCAGGAATTTTCCGCTGGCAACGCCCGGGCCCTCCTCGCCGCCGAGCCGCGCGATGCGCTTGCCCTTGGCGTCAACGATCGACAGCCGCGGGCCGAGATTGGGCACCTTGCGGTTGACGGCCAGGCCGGGCCCGAGCTCGCCGATCACGAAGATCGGACTGTTAGCCCCGCCGCTGCAGCACAGCGCACAGGGTCGGTGAAGATTGTTCCACTGCGTCTCGTATTTGCCCTCGCCGTTGAACACCTGTACGCGATGGTTCTCGCGGTCGGCGACGTAGACCCAGCCGTCGGCATCGGTGGCGATGTTGTGCACGATGTTGAACTGGCCGGGATCGGTCCCCGGCTCGCCCCAGCTCTTGAGCAGCTTGCCGTCGGGGGTGAACTTGTGCACGCGCGCATTGCCATAGCCGTCGGAGACATAGATCTCGCCCTTCGGCGACAGCGCGGTGTGGGTGCAACGGTGGAACGGCTCGCCGCTCATGAACGGTGACGGCTTTGCGGGGATGCCGATCGTCAGCAGCACCTTGCCGTCGGTGGTACATTTGCGCACGGTGTGGTCGCCATCGTCGGTGCAGTAGAGATTGTCGTCGGCATCGATGTGCAGGCCGTGCGCGCGCGAGAACAGCCCCTCGCCGAAGCTGCGCAGGAAATTGCCGTCACGGTCGAGCACCACCATCGGATGGGCGCCGCGGTTGAAGACGTAGATCCGGTCGCGGCTGTCGACGGCGACGGAGGCGACATCGGTGAGCTGCCAGCCGTCCGGCAGTTTGGCGAAATTTTCGACGAAGCGGTAGCGGTGCTCGCCGGTGCCGAGAATGGCTGGCATGATTTCTTCCTCCTGTCATTCCGGCTCCTGTCATTCCGGGGCGCGCGTAGCGCGAGCCCGGAATCCATCTATCCGCGCAATAGGCGGCGCAATGGATTCCGGGCGCGCGACTTCGTCGCGCCCCGGAATGACGGCTGGCCTAAGCCGTACTCACCTCACGCCCCAATATCCCTTCCTCGATCGCCTTGATCTGGAGTGCGAGGTATTTCGAGTTGATGCGGCATTGCGCGAGGCTGCCGGCGATGAACCACAGGCCGGGCTGCTTCGTGCGCGCATACATGTTGCGCAGCTCAAAACCGTCGCCGAAGCCCCAGATCGGGCCGACGCGATCGGCGACGGCATCGCCGAACAGCTTTCGCACCAGATATTCCTGCGGCTTGTAGCCGGTGGAGAGCACGATCAGGTCGGCGGCAATGGTGGTGCCGTTCTTCATCCGCGCGCCTTCCGCGACGAAGCCCTCGATGTCGGAAAACTGCCTGAGCCCGATCTTGCCCTCGACGATCAAATTGGAGCAGCCGACGTTGAAATAATAGCCGCCGCCGCGGGTGAGGTATTTGAATTGCCAGCCCGTCCCGCCCTCGCCGAAGTCGAGCTTGAAGCCGACGCGAGAGAGGCCGTCGAGCAGCTCCTTGTCGAGCTCCTTGGATTGCTCGGTCAGCATCACATGGGTTTTCTTCGCCAGCGGCATCGGCATCGAGGCGGCGATCAGATCGTTGTCCTCGAGCGTGCCTTCATTGTACGTCGCGTAAGCAAGCTGTGCCGACGGCTCGATATTTGTGACCAGCGTCGGCGAGCGCTGCACCAACGTCACCTCGGCGCCACTGGAATAAAGATCCTGCGCGATGTCGTGGCCGCTGTTGCCGGTGCCGATGACGATCGCGCGCTTGCCGGTCCAGTTCTCGCCGTCCTCGTAGCGGCTGGAATGCAGCAGCGTGCCCTTGAAATTGCCGAGCGTCGGAATGTCGGGTACGTTGGCGATGCCGCTGACGCCGGTCGCCATGACGACGTGGCGGGGATGCATGGTCCGCATGCTGCCGTCGGCGCGTCGCAGTGTGACCGTCCAGCATGCCTTGGCCTCGTCATAGGCGCCGCCTTCAAACTCGGTCCCGGTCCAGAAGTTCAGCTCCATGGCATCGACGTAAGACTCGAACCAGTTGGCGAGCTTGTCCTTGGGAATATAGGTCGGCCAGTTCGGCGGAAACGGCATGTAGGGGAGGTGATTGACCTGCACCTGGTTGTGCAGGGTCAGCGCATGGTAGCGCTTGCGCCAATTGTCGCCGATGCGCGCCTCACGATCGACGATCAGCGTGTCGACCTGCAGCTGCTTCAGCCGCGCTGCGATCGCAAGCCCGGCCTGGCCGCCGCCGACCACTAGCACGGCAGGATCTCGTTTCGCATAATCTCGTGAGGCGTTGCGCAGATCGAGCCAGTTTGGTCCGCGGAACTCGCGCGAATAGGCCTGACCGCGCGGACGCGAGATGCCGAGCGGCTCCTCGAATCCCTTGAGCTCCTCGAGTGCGGTCAGCAGCGTCCACGCCTTCAGACGATCGCCATCGTCGCTGTCCGGAATGAGCCGGACGATGCCGCTGCCGCGCCCGATCGCGCTCTCGAAATTGAAGATCGCTTCGATGGTGCTGGTGCCGGCGCGGCTCACCCAGCGCGGCGGCGCGCGGCCGGGCGCGATCTTGAAATTGGCCGGTGCTGCGTTGGGCGCGAGCGCGGCCAGCGCTTGCGCAATCGTCCCGCGACCGGCGAGCGTTTGCAAGTTCCAGCTCAGCGCCAGCACGTCGCGCCAAAAGCTGTCGGCGAGGAAGAGGCGGCCGAGCGCATCGGGCTCGGGCCTGCCCAGCATTCGCTCGAATTCATCGAGCCAGGCCTGCGCGAATGCGGCGATATCCTTCGTCCTGTCCAGCATGCGACCTCGTGGCCGTCTTCGCGGCGTTTCCTCGGGTCGAAGCTATCCTGTTTCGCGGGCCGCCAAAAGCCAGCGACCTGAGCGATGCCGGCATATGGCACTGCTCGGACGGTATGTGCCGGCGATGCCCTGGCCGGGCTTCGGCGGTGAACGGCTAAGGCCCACCCGCCTTCTGGTCGGCCCAATAGGGATCGCGCAGCTTGCGCTTGAATATCTTTCCGGTCGCCTCGCGGGGCAGCGCATCCAGGAACTGAACGTCCTTCGGCACCTTGAAATTTGCCAGCCGGTCGCGCAGCCAGCCTTGCACGGCGCTAGCGGAGAGCTGTGCGCCGCTGTCGGGCTCGATGCAGGCGCATAGCCGCTCGCCATATTCCGCGTCGGGAATGCCGAACACGGCACAATCGCGCACGCCGGGCATCCCGATCAGCACGTTCTCGATCTCGGCGGGATAGATGTTAACCCCGCCTGAGATCACCATGTCGCGCTTGCGGTCGCACAGGAACAGATAACCGTCGTCGTCGAGATAGCCCACGTCGCCGACGCTGACGAGGCCGTCGCGTCCCGCCTCGGCGCGCGCGTGCGCCTTGCCGTGATAGTCGAAGTCGGGCACCGCCGTCTGGCGCATGTAGATTTCGCCGACCTCGTTCGCGCCGCAGAGGCTGCCGTCGTCTCGGAAGATCTTGACGATACCGCCTTCGATGGCGCGGCCGACCGTGCCCGGCTTCCTCAGCGCCTCCTCGGCCGAATGCCAGACCGGGATGCCGGTCTCGGTCGAGCCGAAATATTCATTGATGACGGGTCCCCACCACTGGATCATGGCCCGCTTGACTTCGGGCGGGCAGGGCGCGGCGCCGTGCACGACGAACCGCAGCGAGGAGAGATCGTGGCGCCGCCGGACTGCGTCGGGCAGGCGGAGCAGACGAACGAACATGGTGGGCACCATGTGGATGTGCGTCACGCGGTGGCATTCGATCAGCGCCAAGAGCTCCTCGGCATCGAATCGCGGCTGCAGGACGATCGTGCAGCCGTTGCGGAATGCCATCATGCCGTAGGAATGCGGCGCCGAATGATACATCGGCCCGTTGATCAGCACGACCTGGTCCTCGCGCGGCTTGATGCCGTAGGCGATCGCGCCGACGCGTTCGGAAGCGGCGGCCTGCTCGGGCTGCATTGGCATGCGCCGCACGCCCTTCGGCATGCCCGTGGTCCCCGAGGTGTAGATCATCGCCGCCGCGCGGCGCGGCGGCTCCTGGGTTTCCGGATGCCCGTCGCGCCAGCGGTCCCAATCCGTCAATCCCACCGGGACCTCGGTCAGATCAGGGGGTATTGCGAAGGTCGCCGCAAGCTCGGGCGGCGTCGCGACGACGAGCAGGCGGACATCCGCCGGTACGCCGCCACGGATCTGCGGCAGCAGATCGGCATGGCAGACCAGGATCTTGGCGCCGCTGTCGGTGAGAATGTAGCGGACCTCCTCGGCCTTGAGGTGCCAGTTGATCGGCACCACCGGGCTGCCCAATGCGGCCGAGGCCGCGACCACCTCGAACAGGGCGAAATCGTTGCGCAGCATCATGGCAACGGGGGCGCCTTCGCCAAGGCCGAGGCCGCGAAGCCCGCTCGCCGCGCGTTTGATGCGCGCCTGGATCGCGTCATAGCCGATCAGGCGTTCGCCGCTGATGATCATGATCTGTCCTTGTTCCGCTCGCCTCAGCGATCATCCAGCACGTCGCCGAATCCCACCCAGCTCTTGCCGTTGAAGCGCCGGAGCTGAAGCTGCTGGAACGGCAGATAGTCGTCGGGACCGGTGCTGACACTCATGCCCGGCAGCAGCAGCGGCAACTTCACCTCTTTCAGCGAGGCCGCTTGACGCATGATGTTGTCGCGGCTGACATCGTCCTTGCACGCCTTCAGCACGGTCATCAGCAGCGTCGCATAGTGATAGCCGGCGCCGTAGTTGGAATTCGAGAGGTCCGCATTCGGCATGTACTGCTTCATGAAGGCGAAATACTCCTTCACGCCGGGATCGTCGGCCCATTGCGGATCCATCGTGTCCTTCTGGTTGCTCGACGAGATCAGGCCGACGGCGTTGTCGAGGCCGGCAGGCTCCAGGAACGAGATCGACGAGGCCGAGGTCGGCACGAAGAACAGCTCGGGCTTCCAGCCGATCTCGGCCACGCCCTTGATCATCTGCGAGGTGAACTTGCCGAGCACGACGCCGAACAGCACATCGGCGCCCGAGGCCTTCAGGGTCGAGAGCTGCGAGCTGATCGTCGGGGCGCTGGTCTCGTAGGTCGCTTCCGCGACGATCATGCTAGCTGCCTTGTCGCCCAGCGCGCGCTTGAAGCCGGCGACATAGTCACGGCCGAAATCGTCGTTCTGGGACAGGATGGCGATCTTGGCGCCGGGCTTGGCCCGAAGCACGTGCTTGGCATAGACCACTCCCTCGGATTCGTAGGCGGCCATGCCGGGCATGGTCCACGGATATTTCTGCGGATCGGCCCATTTGGTCGCGCCGGAGAGCACGAACAGCTGCGGCACCTTCTTGCCGTTGAGGTAGCGCTGTACGGCGCTGTTGGTGGCGGTGCCGAGCGAGCCGAACATCATCAGCACCTCGTCCTGCTCCACCAGCTTGCGGGTCTGCTCGACCGTCTTTGGCGGCGAATAGGCATCATCCAGCGTGATGAACTTGACCTTGCGGCCGTTGATCCCGCCTTCGGCGTTGATCTTCTCGAAGAAGGCTTCCTGCGTCCGTCCGATCGCGCCGAAGCCGGAGGCCGGGCCGCTATAGGGCAGGGTCTGTCCGATGCGGATCTCGCCCGTGCCTTCGGCACGGACGCTGCCGCCGGCGAGCGTCAGCAACGACAGGCCGATCAGTGCGGCTGCCAGCTTCATGGTGTCCTCCCGTTTTTCTTGTCAGTCCGATTTGCTTGTTCGAACAAGCCTCAGGCGCTTGCGCGCATCAGGAAATCCTGCCGGGCCTGATCGAACTCTCCCTTCATCCGGTCGACGAGTTCGGCAACGGCAGGAGCGTCGCTGATCTGGCCGATGCCCTGGCCGCATCCCCAGATGTCGCGCCACGCTTTCGATTTCATGTTGCCGCCGGATCCGAAATTCATCTTCGACTTGTCGGCGGCCGGGAGGTTGTCCGGATCCAGCCCGGCGGCGGCGATCGAAGGGCCGAGATAGTTGCCGTGCACGCCGGTGAACAGGTTGGTGTAGACGATGTCATGCGCGGCATGCTGGGTCAGCGCCGATTTGTAGGCCGCGTCGGCATTGGCCTCCTTCGTCGCGATGAACCGCGTGCCCAAATAGGCGAGGTCAGCGCCCAGCGCCAGCGCCGAGGCGATGCCAAAGCCGTCGCTGATCGCACCCGACAGCAAGATCGCGCCGCCAAACCATTGCTTGACCTCGCGTACCAGCGCGAAGGGCGACAGCGTGCCGGCATGTCCGCCCGCACCGGCGCAGACCAGGATCAGGCCGTCGACGCCTTGCTCGGCGGCTTTTCGCGCATGCTTGACGTTGATGACGTCGTGGAACACCAGCCCGCCGTAGGAATGTGCGGCCTGGACGAGCTCTGCCGGCGGCCGCAACGAAGTGATGATGATGGGCGCCTTGTGCTTGACGCAAATTTCCATGTCCCTCATCAGCCGGTCGTTCGAGGCATGGCAAATCTGGTTGACGGCGTAGGGTGCGACCTTCTTGCCGGGATTGCGCGATTTGTATTCGCCGAGTTCGTCCTCGATGCGGCTGAGCCATTCATCGAGCTTCTCGACCGGACGGGCGTTGAGCGCGGGAAAGGAGCCGACAACGCCCGCCTTGCACTGGGCGATCACCAGCTCCGGTCCGGAGACGATGAAGAGCGGCGAGCCGACCACCGGCAGTTCCAGATTGTTCTTGAGCAGCGCAGGCAGTGCCATCCGATCCTCCTGACGACGCGCATCGCCGGTTCTTCCGGCCGGCGGTGAGCGCTTCCATGTCGATTGTCGCGGCTGGCAGCGTGCGCCTGCCTCGCGGTTTGACCGCACTATAGGGTTGGACGGCGCGTGCAGGATCGTTCAAGATTGAACATGTGCGCATTCAGTTTTGAACGGAGTGGCCGGTGGATTGGGACCTCTGCAAGACCTTCGTCGCGGTGGCGGATACCGGCAGCTTCACGGCAGCGGCGCGGCGCCTGCACGCGAGCCACCCGACCGTCAGCCGAAAGATCGCGGCGCTGGAGGCGCAACTCGGCACCAAGCTGCTGGCCCGTGCTGCCGACGGCTTCGTGCTCACTGCCGATGGCCGTACTTTGCGCGAGCATGCCGAGGCAATGGCGGCTGCCGCGCTCCGCGCCGAGGCCGCCGTCGGCGCCGGCGGGCGCAAGGCGCGCGGCACGGTCAAGCTGTCGATCGGGGCGACGCTGGCCTCACACTGGCTGATGCCCCGGCTGCACGCCTTTCTCAGCGCGCATGATCACATTCGCCTCGAGATCATCACCCATCCGTTTCCGGCCAGCGTGCGGCGCCGGGAAGCCGACGTCGTGCTGCGGCCGCTCGACAGCGGCGAGGAAAATCTGGTCGGCCGCAAGATCGGCCGGCTCGGCACGGGCTTCTATGCCTCGCGCGACTATGCCGCGGGCCGGTCCCTGCCGGAGCGCAGCGGCGAGTGGAAGGGGCACAGCGTGATCGGCTTTGCCGACCAGGATTCCAACGCGCAGCTTGCACGATGGAGCGATGCGATCACCCGCCAGGGCACGGTCGTGATGCGCTGCTCCTCGCAGGGCGACATGCTCGCGGCCGTGCGCGCCGGGATCGGAATTTCCGCGCTGTCGTGCTTCGTCGCGGAAAGCTATCCCGACCTCATGCGCGTCGCGCCGCAGAAACTCGCCAGCGTGGCCGACCTGTGGCTGCTCGCGCATCCCGACCTCGTCGAGCTTCCTGCGGTACGGGCCGTGATCGACTTCGTGGCCGAATGCGCCCGCGCCGATCGCGAGCGGCTGCGCGGCTAGTTTGACCCGGCGAGCACGCCTTCGCGCTTCTTCACCGCGCGATAATAGCTCCACCACAAATGCGCCGCCGCGCCGCGCAGGGGACGCCAGGGTTCGGCGAGCGGCGCCATCTGCTTCTCGGTCGGCCGCGCCTGGAGGCCGAGGCCGATCTTGATGGCCTCCTGTACGGCGAGGTCGCCGGCCGGCCAGGCATCGCCATGGCCGAGGCAGAACAGCAGATAGACGTCCGCGGTCCAGGGGCCGATGCCGGGCAGCGCAATCAGCGTATGATGCGCGGCGTCGGCATCTTCCTCGGCGAGCACGTCGAGGTTCAGCCGCTGCGCGCCGATCTCGCGTGCCAGATGCTTCAGCGTCTTGATCTTGGCGGCGGACAGGCCGAGCCGCCCCAGCCGGTCGGCGCGTGCGCGGCGCACGGCGTCATGGTCGAACGGGTCGAACGCCGCTGACAGTCGTCCCCAGATCGCCGCCGCGCTCGCGGTCGAGAGCTGCTGCCCGCAGACGATGTGGGCAAGACCCTCGAAACCCGGCTCGCGCCGCCGCAGCGCCGGCATGCCCGCCGTGGCCAGCACGGGTTTCAGGCGGGGATCGCGCTTGATCAGCGCGTGGACGGCCTCTTCGAGATCGGACTGGGTTTCGAGGTGGATGGTCATGGTCACTCAACTTGTCATGCGCGGGCTTGACCCGCGCATCTATTATCCTACTCCGTCATTCCGGGGCGATGCGACGGGATCGCGCGAAGCGCGACCCGGACATCGAGCCCGGAATCTCGAGATTACGGGCTCGGTCCTTCGGTCCGCCTCGGAATGACAGCTGTCGCGGCTACGCCCGGCCATGACGAGACTTATTAAATGGCACCACCCGTTTTCCGATTTGCCCCGAGCCCGAACGGCCTTCTGCATCTCGGCCACGCCTATTCCGCGCTGCTCAACTTCGAGCGCGCGCGGGAGACCGGCGGGCGGCTGTTGCTGCGGATCGAGGACATCGACACCGCGCGCTGTCGGCCGGAATTCGAGGCGGCGATCGACGAGGATCTCGCCTGGCTCGGGATCGATTGGGAGACACCGGTGCGGCGGCAGTCGGAGCATCTCGCCGACTATCGCGCCGCGCTGGACCGGCTGTCCGCGCTTGGCCTCGTCTATCCCGCCTTCGAAAGCCGCGCCGAGATCGCAAAGCTCGTCGCCGCGCGGGAGGCCGATGGCCCGTGGCCGCGTGATCCCGATGGCGCGCCGCTCTATCCCGGCGATTCCAAATCGCTGCCTGCCGGTGAGCGGTCGCGGCTAATTGCGTCAGGCGCGCCCTACGCGTTGCGGCTGGACATGGCAGCCGCTTGTCAGCGCGTCACCGGCCTGAGCTGGAATGAACTGGGCGAGGGCTCCCAGCGCGAGCGCGGCATCGTCCCTGCACGCCCTGAGGCGTGGGGAGACGTGATCCTGGCCCGCAAGGAGACGCCGACCAGCTACCATCTGTCTGTTGTCGTCGATGACGCGCTCCAGGGCGTCAGTGAGATCGTGCGGGGCCAGGACCTGTTTCACGCGACATCCGTGCACCGCCTCATCCAGGTTCTGCTCGGCCTGCCGGAACCCGCCTACCGCCATCACCGGCTGATTTGCGACGGCGAGGGCCGGAAGCTGTCAAAATCGAGCCGGTCGACGGGTCTGCGCGAATTGCGCGCGGCCGGCATCACGCCGTCAGGCATCCGTCGGCTGGTCGGATTAGGTTAAGTTTCTCTGGGGGTTAGCTAAACGCCGCCGTGACTCCGGGGGTTCCGCCGTGCCATGCTTGGCCGACAGCGCGGGGTTCGAAGGGGATACTTCGAAGGGGAGTCATGGCGGCGAAGAAGCGCGCAGCGCGTACCACGCGGACGTCTAAGCGGCCGCCTCGGAAGCGGTCCGGGTCGGTCGCTCCGTTGCGCAAGCGCAGCACCAAGCAGGTCGCGCCGGATGTGGTCCAGGCGGCGCTCGCCGCCTTTGCCCATGAGGTTCGTACCCCCCTGACCGGCATCCTGGCGATCAGCGACCTGCTCGCGACCTCCGATCTCGGCGAACGGGAACGGCGCTGGGCCGACACCATCAAGGCCGGTGCCGAGCATCTGGCGAGCCTTGCCACGTTGTTCGTGGATGCCGCCAGGACCGGCAAGGGTGCGGGGAAGGGGGGAAGCGCGCTGCGACAGGATCTGTTCGACCTGCGAACGCTTGCCCGCAATGCCGGCGATTCGCTGGCCGGCCGGGCTGCGGCCAAGGGACTGAAGGCCGAGGTCGAAATCTCCGGAAAGCTTCCGGGGCTGGTGGTCGGCGACCCCGTCCGCCTGCGCGCCGCGCTCGAGAATCTGATCGACAATGCCGTGAAGTTCACCGATCAGGGCGGCGTGGCGCTCGCTGTCGCGCCGTGGCGGCCCGTCAAGGGCAAAGCCAGGGCCAGGGTGGGCGTTGCTTTCGCGGTGTCCGACAGCGGCATCGGCCTGACCATGGCCGAGATCAAGCGGTTGTTCCGTCCGTTCACCCAGGCCAACGTCACCATCGCCTCGCGCTTCGGCGGCGCCGGCCTGGGTCTGTCCTCGGTCAAGCAATTGGCGCGCGCGATGGGCGGCGACATCACTGTCGCGCTGCGGCGCGGCGGCGGTGCCACCTTTACGCTGACGGTGTCGCTCGATGGGGCAGGACCGCGCAAATCCCGCAAGACGAAGGGTGACACGGACGCAGATGCGGTCGCGGCGCTACGCGTCCTCAGCGTCGAGGACAATCCGTTCGGACGCGTCGTGCTCAACACCATTCTGACCGAGCTCGGCCATCACGCCGAGTTCATCGGGCGCGGCGAGGACGCCGTGAACCGGCTGGAGCAGGGCGCGTTCGATGCGGTGCTGATGGACATGGTGCTGCCGGGGATCGACGGCGTCGAGGCGATCAGGCGGATCCGCACGATGCCGGCGCCGCTGGCCCGGATCCCGATCATCGGCGTTTCCGGACGGGGTGAGGACGAGGTGGCCTCGCGCGAGGCCGGCGCCGACGCCTTCCTGGTCAAGCCTGTGTCTCCGCGGGCGCTAGCGACTGCGCTGCTTGAAGCGACACGCCGTGAGGAAGCCGCGACTTGATGATGGCGGCGTTGAGTTCCCCGCCGTAAACGAAGATCGCGGCGATGAAGTACAGAAACACCAGCGCGATGATCACCGAGGCGAGCCCCGCATACATCGTCACGTAGTTGTTGGCGAAGCGGGCCAGATATTGTCCGAATACGACGCTGGAGATCAGCGAGGCCACGATGGTGAAGACGATGCCGGGCAGGATCTGGAGGAAACTGCGCCGTCCTGCCGGCAGCCAGGCATGCAGGATGATCAGCGCCACCACCAGCGCGCCAATGGTGATGCCGTAGCGCAGCCAAGTGAGGATGCTTTCATTCGACTCGACGAACAGCGGGATATGGCGTCGCGCCGCTTCGATCAGGAGCGGACCGAGCACGATCAGGAACGCCATGGCGAGCGCGGTGAAAGCTGCGATCAACGTGTAAGCAATCGATTCCAGCCGCAGCCAGTACCAGCGCCGCATCTCCACCACCGCATAGGCGCGGTTGAGCGCAACCCGGAGCGCCTCGACGCCGTTGGAGGCGAAATAGACCGACAGCGCCGCGCCGATGGTCAGAATGCCGGTGCGGGTCGTGGTCAGCACATCGTGAACCTCGCCCGAGATCGAATCCGCGACCTGCTTGGGCCAGATCTGCAACATCAGGCTGGCGGCCTGGTCGGCGAGTTCCTTGGAGCCGAAAAAGCCGGCGAGCGAGGTCAGCACGATCAGGAACGGGAACAGCGCCATCAGCGTCGATAGCGCGATATGGCTCGCGATCGCCCAGCCGTCATCGGCCAGGAACGTGTAGAACGCGTCCTCCACCACGACGTAGATGTAGCGGATCGCTTTCATGCGCGACCTACAAGACGGGTGCCGCTCGCGCGCGCCGTGCGCGGGGAGAGGTGAGGGGAGGCGAGCGGCGCAAATCGGAGGTCATCTCGCTACCTTCTGACATTATTCCCCCAAAAGCCAGATCGTGAAGCACCTCGCCGTCATTCCGGGGCGCGCGAAGCGCGAGCCCGAAATCCATCTCGCCGCAGCGCAAGTCGCGCGATGGATTCCGGGCTCGATGCGCCGGGCCTCGCTTTGCTCGGTCCCGCCGCATCGCCCCGGAATGACGCTCGGGAGATGGCGGACCGGCGCGCACGGTGTTATCACCCCCCAATGGCATCTATCCTCACTACTTTCATCCTGCCGATCGCGGTCGGCGCCGTGGCGTTGGTGCTGCTGCTCGGTCTCATCAACATGATGCGCGGCGGCTCGCCCAACACCTCGCAGAAGCTGATGCGCTGGCGCGTACTGCTTCAGTTCGTGGCGATCGTCATCGCGATGGCTGCTGTCTGGGCGATGGGGCGCTGACATGGTCACGTTGAACCGCATCTACACGAAGACCGGCGACGACGGCACCACGGCGCTTGGAACCGGCGAGCGGCGTCCGAAATACGATCGTCGCATCGAGGCCTATGGCACCGTCGACGAGACCAACGCTGCCATCGGCGTCGTCAGGCTCCATACCGGCGACATGCCCGAGCTCGACGCGATGCTCGGCCGGATCCAGAACGACCTGTTCGATCTTGGTGCCGATCTCGCGGTGCCCGAGCGCGAAGGCAAAGCGGAGCGGCTGCGGGTGGTTGCGAGCCAGGTCGAGCGGCTCGAACGCGACATCGATGCGCTCAACGATAAGCTCGCGCCGTTGACCTCCTTCGTGCTTCCCGGCGGCACGCCGGCCGCCGCCTATCTCCACGTCGCGCGCACGATATGCCGCAGGGCGGAACGCGTGATCGTGGAACTGGCGGCCCGTCCGGGCGAGCCGGTCAGCACGGCTGGCATCCATTATATGAATCGCCTGTCGGACTTCCTGTTCGTGGCCAGCCGAGCCGCCAATGGCAATGGTGCCGGCGACGTGCTCTGGGTTCCGGGCCAGAACCGCTGACCCATCGAGCGGCCGCATTTCAGAAGGCCAAAATTAGGCCCGTTCGCGCGTTGACCGGGGCAGATCAGGCCTTTAGGTTCCGCGCCAGTTGATAACCCCCCTCCCAAATTGAGTGAAAGAGGATCGATGAAGGTCTTAGTGCCGGTAAAGCGGGTGGTCGATTACAACGTCAAGGTCCGCGTCAAGGGCGATGGATCGGGCGTTGAACTCGCCAACGTCAAGATGTCGATGAACCCGTTCGACGAAATCGCGGTCGAGGAAGCGCTGCGCCTGAAGGAAGCCGGCAAGGCCACTGAGGTCGTGGTGGTCTCCATTGGACCGGCGCAGGCGTCGGAGACGATCCGCACCGGTCTTGCCATGGGCGCCGATCGCGGCATCCTGGTGAAGGCCGAGGGCAGCGTCGAGCCGCTCGCGGTTGCCAAGATCCTGAAGAAGGTTGCGGATGAAGAGCAGCCCGGCCTGATCATCCTCGGCAAGCAGGCGATCGACGACGACTCGAACCAGACCGGCCAGATGCTGGCTGCGCTGCTCGGCTGGTCGCAGGCGACGTTTGCCTCGAAGCTCGAGGTCGAAGGTTCTGACTTCAAGGTCACCCGCGAAGTCGACGGCGGCCTGCAGACCGTCAAGCTGAAGGGACCGGCGATCGTCACCACCGATCTGCGTCTCAACGAGCCGCGCTATGCCTCGCTGCCCAACATCATGAAGGCCAAGAAGAAGCCGATCGCGGAGAAGACCGTCGCCGATTACGGCGTCGATGTTGCCGCGCGTCTCGAGGTTCTCAAGACGACGGAGCCGGCCGGCCGCAAGGCGGGCGTCAAGGTCAAGGACGTCGCCGAGCTGGTGTCGAAACTCAAGAACGAAGCCGGGGTGCTCTGATGACGACGCTTCTCATTGCCGAACACGACAACGCGTCGCTCAAGGATGCGACCAACAAGGCCCTCACCGCGGCCGCCGCGCTCGGCGCGGATGTCGAGGTGCTGGTCGCTGGCCAGAACGCAAAGGCCGCAGGCGACGCCGCCGCCAAGCTTGCCGGCGTGAAGAAGGTGCTGCTCGCCGACGGCGACCTCTATGCGCACGATCTCGCCGAGCCGCTGGCCGCGCTGATCGTCTCGCTGGCTCCCGGCTATGACGCGATCGTCGCGCCCGCGACCTCGCGCTTCAAGAACGTGATGCCGCGTGTCGCGGCCCTGCTCGACGTCATGCAGGTGTCGGAGATCACCAAGGTGGTCGCGCCCGACACCTATGAGCGTCCGATCTATGCCGGCAACGCCATCCAGACGGTGAAGTCCAAGGACGCCAAGAAGGTCATTACGGTGCGGACCTCCACCTTCGCCGCAGCAGGCGAAGACGGCAGCGCCGCGGTCGAGAGCGTCGCGGCGGCGGCCGATCCCGGCCTGTCGTCCTTCGTCGGCGAGGAGGTCGCCAAGAGCGACCGTCCCGAACTGACCTCGGCCAAGATCATCGTCTCCGGTGGCCGCGCCATGCAGAGCCGCGAGAACTTTGCCAAATACATCGAGCCGCTCGCCGACAAGCTTGGGGCCGGTGTCGGCGCCTCGCGCGCGGCGGTCGATGCCGGCTATGCGCCGAACGACTGGCAGGTCGGCCAGACCGGCAAGGTCGTGGCCCCCGAGCTCTATGTTGCCGTAGGCATTTCCGGCGCGATCCAGCATCTGGCCGGCATGAAGGACTCCAAGGTGATCGTTGCGATCAACAAGGACGAGGACGCGCCGATCTTCCAGGTTGCCGATTACGGTCTGGTCGCCGACCTCTACCAGGCGGTTCCGGAGCTGACGGCCGAACTCGGCAAGCTCGGCAAGTAAAACGAGCCAAAAACACCGGCCGGAGCTATAAACTCCGGCCGGTGTTTCATTTCTGAGGCGTTTTCTTTGGCGTGGGGCACGCCTTGGAGGCGATCCAATCTAGGTTTCGAGCCAAGGTTCTGATTAAATCGGACCTCCCGGCTCTGGGGATAGGCAGGCGCGACATGCGCGCCGTTCCGGTGGATGACAAGATGGCGGCAGTGATCAAGAAGGTCGGCGTGATCGGCGCGGGGCAGATGGGCAGCGGCATCGCGCATGTTGCGGCGCTGGCCGGCTTCGACGTGGTGCTCAACGACATCTCGGCCGACCGCCTGAAGTCGGGCATGGCCACCATCAACGGCAATCTGGCGCGACAGGTTTCCAAGAAGGCCGTCTCCGAAGACGACAAGGCCAAGGCGATGGCGCGCATCACGCCCGCCGAGAAGCTGGACGACCTCGCCGATTGCGACCTCGTGATCGAGACCGCGGTCGAGAAGGAAGAGGTCAAGCGCAAGATCTTCCACGAGCTTTGCGCGGTGTTGAAGCCGGAGGCGATCGTGGCCTCCGATACCTCGTCGATCTCGATCACGCGGCTCGCCGCTGCGACCGACCGCCCCGAGCGCTTCATCGGCATTCACTTCATGAATCCGGTGCCGTTGATGGAGCTGGTGGAACTGATCCGGGGCATCGCCACCGACGACCAGACCTTCGAGGCGTCCAAGGAATTCGTCGCCAAGCTCGGCAAGCAGGTCGCGGTCTCCGAGGATTTCCCGGCCTTCATCGTCAACCGCATCCTGCTGCCGATGATCAACGAGGCGATCTACACGCTGTATGAAGGCGTCGGCAATGTCGAGGCGATCGACGCGGCGATGAAGCTCGGGGCGCACCATCCGATGGGCCCGCTCGAGCTTGCCGATTTCATCGGCCTCGATACCTGCCTTTCCATCATGCAGGTGCTGCACGAGGGCCTGGCCGACTCCAAATACCGCCCGTGCCCGCTGCTGGTGAAATACGTCGAGGCCGGCTGGCTCGGCCGCAAGACCCAGCGCGGCTTCTACGACTACCGCGGTGCCAAGCCGGTTCCGACGAGGTAAGGCGGCGGTTCCGTAGGGCGGCCAGAGGCGCAAAGCGCCGTGCCCACGATATCTCTTCGATCACACGATGGGTTTGGCGGGCACGCTTCGCTTTGCCCACCCTCCGGCACTTTTGCCGTGGAGCGGCTCTGTGACATTTCATGTCGCGTTAACCTCTCGCGCCTAGGTTACGGCCGGTAAGAGGGTTCGCGTAATGGACATGATGGCAATGGTCAGCACCATGCTGGCCGCTCAGCAAGGCGCGCTGCAGTCGAATATTGCGGCGACGCTGACCAAGCAGAACGCGGATATGGAGAAATCCACCGTCCTGACGCTGATGGGTGCCGGTCAGCCTTCGCTGGCCAATGTCGGTGCCGGCGTCGGCGGCAACCTCAACGTCACCGCTTAATATCCCTGGAGCGCAGCGGCGGCTTTGCCCGTTGCCGCCCGGATCAGCTTGAGCGCGTCCTCGCTCGCCCATTCCGCCGGCCCCGCGATCGTCGCAATCTCGCAGCCTTGCGGATCGACCAGCACCGAGGTCGGCATGCCCAGGGCCCGGCCTACAGCCTTAAGATCCTGGAAAACCTTGGCTTTCTGGTCGCTGAAATAGCCGAGCCGGGTCAGATTCGCCTCTTTCAGGAAGGTCTTCGGCTTCTCGGGGTCGCGGGTGTCGATGTTGATCGCCACCACCTCGAAATTCTGGCCCGACAGCTTGCCCTGGAGTTCGTCCAGCGCCGGCATTTCCTTGCGGCAGGGCACGCACCAGGTCGCCCACAGGTTCACCAGCAGCGTCTTGCCGCGGAAATCCGACAGTTTCTTCGGCTTGCCGTCGGCGTCCTCGAAAGCGAGGTCGGGCAGCTTCAGCGGGGCGCTCGCCATGGTCAGCGCCGCCACCTCGCCATGGGCGAGCGGGGCGATCTTCTGCGCCGTCGCCACCGCCGCCTTGCAGGTCGGATCGCCCGAGGGGGCCCGGCTCAGGCCCAGCCCGTACAGCGCGGCGAAGCCGGCCAGTCCCACGACCGCCACGGCGGCGATGACGAGGGGGACCCGGCGCGTGGCGGAGGGCGTCTTGTCGAGCATATCGTTTGTCATCCGGTCGCAGATATGGCTATCAGGGGCCTCTTAATACGGCTGGCGGCGGCCAGCAAACGTGGCTAGCGACAGGCGTGAGCAGGGGATCATGAGCAACAAGATGTGGGGCGGCCGGTTCTCGGAACGTCCCGATGAGATCATGGAAGAGATCAACGTCTCCATCGACGTCGATCGTCACCTCTACGCCCAGGACATTGCCGCGTCCAAGGCCCACGCTGCGATGCTCGCCAGCCAAGGCATCATCACGGGCTCTGATGCGAAAAATATCGGCAAGGGTCTAGACACGATTTTGTCAGAGATCGGCAAGGGCGACTTCGCGTTCAAGCGCGCGCTCGAGGACATCCATATGAATGTCGAGAGCCGCCTGTCCGAGCTGATCGGCCCGGCCGCCGGTCGCCTGCACACCGCGCGCTCGCGCAACGACCAGGTAGCGACCGATTTCCGTCTCTACGTGCGCGACGTTCTCGATGAGACCGACGCCGCGCTCGCTGCCTTCCAGCAGGCCCTGGTCGAGCGTGCGTTGGAGCACGCAGGCACCGTCATGCCCGGCTTCACGCATCTGCAGACCGCGCAGCCGGTGACCTTCGGCCATCATCTGCTTGCCTATGTCGAGATGGCAGCGCGCGATCGCGGCCGTTTTCAGGATGCGCGCAAGCGGCTGAACGAATCGCCGCTCGGCGCCGCCGCGCTCGCAGGCACCTCGTTCCCGATCGATCGCCACGCCACCGCGAAGGCGCTTCTCTTCGACCGTCCGATGGCGAACTCGCTCGACGCGGTGTCCGACCGCGACTTCGTGCTGGAGACGCTGTCGGCCGCCTCGATCTGCGCCGTGCACATGTCGCGCTTTGCCGAGGAGATCGTGATCTGGACCTCGCCGCTCGTCGGCCTGATCCGGCTCAGCGACAAGTTCACCACGGGCTCCTCGATCATGCCGCAGAAGCGGAATCCGGATGCGGCCGAGCTGGTGCGCGCCAAGACCGGGCGCGTCATCGGCGCGCTCAACGGTCTGTTGATCGTGATGAAGGGCCTGCCGCTCGCCTATCAAAAGGACATGCAGGAGGACAAGCAGGGCGCCATGGAGGGCTTTGCCGCGCTGTCGCTGGCGATCCGCGCCATGACAGGCATGGTCCGCGACCTCGTGCCTGACGAAGCCAGGATGAAGCTTGCCGCGGGCGAGGGCTATGCCACCGCGACCGACCTTGCCGACTGGCTGGTGCGAACGCTGAAAATGCCGTTCCGCGAGGCCCATCACGTCACGGGCCGCATCGTCGCCAAGGCCGCCGAGGGCGGCGTGGCGCTGCATGAGGTGCCGCTCGAAGAGATGCAGGCGATCGAGTCGAAAATCACCAGGGACGTGTTCGGCGTGCTCTCGGTCGAATCGTCGGTGAAGAGCCGCACCAGCTTCGGCGGCACCGCGCCGAAGAACGTGACGGCCCAGGCCAAGGCCTGGTTGAAGCGGCTGGAAAAAGAGCGAAAATTGGGCTGAGGGTAAAATTTCGCTGATGTTTCATGGTCATCCAGCTCTCGCCAGAGCAGGCCAATCTCTGTATGGTGCACCGCGCGTAGTGGGGATTTCGTCGTGACGTCAAAGTTTCGCCCGGCTGGTTCGGGGTGGGCCATCATTGTCTTGAGCCTGACGGCGCTTGCGCTTGCCGGCTGCGGCCGCAAAGGTCCGCTGGATCTGCCGCCGACCGCCACCAACGCGCCGACGGCCAACGGCGCCGCGCCTGTCGACACCGACACCGCAGCCCAGAAGACGTCGAGCATGTTCAATCCCACCTCAGCCTCAGGTGCGGATGCCGAGCCCGCGGCGGCCAAGGGCCGGAAGAAACCGTTTATTCTCGACCCACTTCTGGACGAACCTCCCGGCAAGAAATAAGCCGGGACAACCGAGCCCAAGCCATGAACCATTTCGACTATCGCAACGGCGTACTGCACGCCGAGGCGGTGAACCTGTCCGAGCTGGCCGCGTCCGTCGGCACGCCGTTCTATTGCTATTCGACCGCGACGCTGGAGCGGCACTACCGCGTTTTCACCGAGGCCTTCGCCGGCGAAAAGGTGCTGGTCTGCTATGCCATGAAGGCGAACTCCAACCAGTCGGTGCTGCGTACGCTGGCCAAGCTGGGAGCCGGCGCCGACGTGGTCTCAGGCGGCGAATTGAAGCGCGCGCTGGCTGCCGGCATTCCGCCAAGCAAGATCCTGTTCTCCGGCGTCGGCAAGACCGAAACCGAACTGCGCGCCGCGCTCGCCGCCGATATTCTCTGCCTCAACGTCGAATCCGAGCCGGAGCTCGAGCTGCTGTCGCGCGTTGCGACTGAGATGGGCAAGACCGCGCGCATCTCGCTCCGCGTCAACCCCGATGTCGATGCCGGCACCCACGCCAAGATCTCGACCGGCAAGTCCGAGAACAAGTTCGGCATCCCGATCGTGCATGCCCGCGAGGTCTATGCCCGCGCCGCGAAACTCCCGGGCATCGAGGTGACCGGGACCGACGTGCATATCGGCAGCCAGATCACCGATCTTTCCGGCATGGAGACCGCGTTCCGCATCCTCTCCGAGTTCGTGCAGACGCTGCGCGCCGACGGCCACAACATCTCGCATGTCGACTTCGGTGGCGGTCTCGGCATTCCCTATTACATGGACCGCGAGGCGCCGCCGGCGCCGGCCGCCTATGCCGCCATGGTCAGGCGCGTCAGCCACAATCTCGGCTGCACGTTGATGTTCGAGCCGGGCCGCATGATCGTCGGCAATGCCGGCATCCTGGTCGCCAAGGTGATCTATGTGAAGCACGGCGACGGCAAGAATTTCGTCATCATCGACGCTGCGATGAACGACCTCATCCGACCGACGCTGTACGAGGCGCATCACGACATCCTGCCGGTGAAGCAGCCGTCCGCGGGTGCCGCCACCATCATTGCCGATGTCGTCGGCCCGGTCTGCGAGACCGGCGACTATCTCGCGCTGGATCGTACGCTGCCGACGCCCGCGCCCGGCGATCTCCTCGCCATCATGACCGCGGGCGCCTACGGTGCGGTGCAAGCCGGCACGTACAACACCCGGCCGCTGGTGCCGGAGGTGCTGGTGAAGGACGATCAGTACGCCGTGGTGCGCCCGCGCGTGGAGGTCGAACAGCTGATCGCGATGGATACGCCCGCGCCGTGGCTGTGAGGCGTTGAGAGAAAGCTCAAGCGCGTTCGCGCTTTGCGCGCCCCGGGACGACAGTGGAGATTGCGACGGCTATTTCCCCGTCACTCCACTCTTCGCTCCACCCACCACCACGCCCGCCTTCTTCTCGATCGGCTTGATGGCCGCGGTGAAGTCGGACTCGGCGCCTTCCGCGGCTATTACGGTTTCCCACAACCGGCCGACCGCGTCCGCGACCTCCATCGACAGGCCGAGCTGCTTCATCTCCTCCAGCGCCAGCCGCACGTCCTTCACCATCAATCCCGTAGCGAAGCCGAAGTCGAATGTGCGCGGCAGCACCGCGCGCGGAAACTTGTCGCGGCTCGCCGTGTTCATGCCGGAGCCGGCATTGATGACGTCGATCATCACGGCGGGATCGAGCCCGGCCTTCACGCCCATCACCACGGCTTCCGACGTCGCCACGATCGCGGTGGCCGACAGGAAATTGTTGGCGAGCTTCATGGTCTGCGCCGCGCCGGGCTTCTCGCCGATGAAGAACACTTTTCCGATCACGTCGAGCGCGGGCTTGAGCAGCTCGAATTCCGCCTTCGGCCCGGAGACCATCACCGCCAACGTGCCTTTCTCGGCGCCGCCGACGCCGCCGGAGACGGGGCAGTCGATCTGCACGATGTTGTGCTTGGCGAGAAGGCCGTGAATCTTTGCGGCCATCGCCGAGCCGACCGTGGAGAGATCGATGAAGCGTTTTGCGCTTCTGCCCTCGATCACGCCGTTCGCCCCGGTTGCAACCTCGAGCGAAGCCTGCAGCGAAGGCAGGCTCGCCATGACGGTCTCGACCCGATCGGCGACGTCCCTTGGTGAGGTCGCGGGCGTAGCGCCGAGCGCAACGAGCTTGCCCATGATCTCCTTGCGCGTGTCGAACACGACGAGGCTGTGCCCCGCCTCGATCAGCCGCCGCGCCATCGGGAAACCCATGTTTCCAAGGCCGATGAATCCGATGTCCATGGTGTTTCCTTTTTCTTTCTTCTTCGTTGTTGGTTGAGTCCCCGCAACCATGTCTCGCTGTGGCTACGGGTCCCGGGCTCGCGCTTTGCGCGTCCCGGGACGACGTCGGAAGAGAGGTTGCCCTCAAGCCTTGCCGTCGATCTCCGCGAACACCTCGCGCGCGATGCGGAAACTGTCGACCGCGGCGGGCATGCCGCCATAGATCGCGACCTGCATCAGGATCTCGCGGATTTCCTCGCGGCTGACGCCGTTGGTGAGCGCGCCCATCAGATGTACGCGGAACTCGTGCTGGCGGTTGAGGATCGCGATCATGGCGATGTTGAGCATGCTGCGGGTCTTGCGCGGCAGCTCCTCGCGGCCCCACACCGCGCCCCAGCAATATTCGTTCAGCATCTCCTGGAACGGACGGTTGAAATCATCGACGTTCCTCAGGGCGTTGTTGACATAGGTCTCGCCCAGCACCGCTTTGCGGACTTCCAGGCCCTTGTCGTGCATCTTCTTGTCCATGGCGATTCCCTTGCTTTCTTGCGCTTCTCGGAGGTGGCGGCGCGCGGAAATTACGGGGTTGGACGGGCCCAGTCACGTCCTCGTGTTATGCGGGAAAAGGGGTGTCTCCCGTACGGGAACGGATGCCTCAGTGCTGCCGTTGTGATAGGCTCCTCTCTACCGGGCAACCTGGAGAGTTGATTGAACGGCGTCACCCCCGACCCGTCAGACCCGATCCGCAACAGTGACGCTCTGTCGCGGTTGAAGCTGGCGCAGGCCCTCGACCGGGCCACCTATGCCATCGCGTGGGAGCGTGCCTGGCCAAATCTGGCGCGGCTTCTGACTGTCGTCGGCCTGTTCCTGGTGGTGTCCTGGGCCGGCCTGTGGCTGGTCCTGCCCTTTATCGCCCGTACCATCGGTCTCGTCGTTTTCGCCGGGATCGCGATCGCCGTGCTGCTGCCCATGATTCGCTTCCGCTGGCCGAGCCGCGACGAGGCGCTGGCCCGGCTCGATCGTGGCTCCGGCATCCGTCACCGCCCGGCGACCACGCTGACCGACACGCTGTCCTCGCAGGATCCGGTCGCACAGGCGCTGTGGCAGGCGCAGCGCGAGCGTACGCTGGCCTCGATCAAGCGCATCCGCGCCGGTCTGCCCCATCCGCGCCTCGCGCTCCATGATCCCTGGGCGCTGCGTGCCCTCGTCATGGTGATGCTGGTCGCGACCTTCTTCGCCGCCGGCGACGAGCGCGCGATGCGGCTCGGGGCCGCCTTCGACTGGAACGGCGTGCTGGCGCCGGCGAATGTTCGCGTCGATGCCTGGGTCACCCCGCCGCTCTACACCGGCAAGCCGCCGGTCATCCTGTCGGCCGCCAACAGGGAGGCCGCAGCGCTGCCGGCTTCCGGCCCGCTCGCCGTCCCCGCAGGCTCGACCCTGATCGTGCGCTCCTCCGGCGGCAGCCTGGATGTCGCCGTCTCCGGCGGCCTCAAGGAGGTCGCTCCCGCGGAGGCCGCACCGAAGGGCACCAACGAGAAGCATTTTGCCATCACCGGCGACGGCACCGCGCGTGTCCGCGCGCCCTCCGGCCAGCCGCAATGGGCGTTCGCGGCGACGCCAGACCGTGCGCCGACCATTGCGCTCGCCAAGGATCCCGAGCGCCAGGCGCGCGGCGGGCTGCAGCTCTCCTACAAGATCGAGGACGATTACGGCGTCACCGGCGCCGATGCGCACATCGCCTTGCGCCCCGCCGAGACCAAGGATGCTGTCAAGGATGGCAGCAAGGATTCCGACGGCAAAGCCGCGGCGCGGCCGTTGTTCGAGCCGCCGCAATTTCCGCTGGTGCTGCCGAACGCGCGCACCCGCAACGGCGTCGGCCAGACGGTGAAGGACCTCAGCGAGAACCCCTATGCCGGCGCCGACGTCACGCTGACCCTGACCGCCAAGGACGAGGCCGGCAACGAGGCGAGAAGCGAACCCTTCAACATGCGCCTGCCCGAGCGTCTGTTCACCAACTCGCTCGCGCGCGCGCTGATCGAGCAACGCCGCATCCTCGCGCTCGACGCCAACAGGAATTCCGACGTCTACACCGCGCTCGACGCGCTGATGATCGCACCCGAATTGTTCACGCCGGATGCCGGCTGCTATCTCGGCCTCCGGAGCCTGGCGACCCAGCTCGAGGCTGCCCGCACCGACGATGCTCTGCGCAATGTCGTGGCGAGCATGTGGGCCTTCGCGGTCACCATCGAGGATGACGGTGTCGCCGGCAGCGTCAACGCCGCGCTGCGCTCGGCGCAGGACGCGCTCAAGGCGGCGCTGGAACGCGGTGCCAGCGAGGACGAACTCAGGGTGCTGACGCAGAAGCTTCGTGAGGCCATGGCCGGCAAGGTGCGCGATCTCGCCCGGCGCGCCGAGCAGAATCCGCTCGGTGCCCGGCAGCCGTTCCCTGCGGAGGTCCAGCTCATCCTCGACAAGGCGATCGAGCTGCGGCAGAAGACCCAGCATGCGACGCCCGAGCAGCTCGCAGAGTTGGCGCAGCAGCAGGACGTCTTGCGCGAACAGCTGCAAGCCTATCGAAAGTCGGCGAACAGCCGTGCCAACAAGGCGGGGGACGACAAGGCCAATCAGTTTACGCGGGACCGGAAATGCGGAAGCTAGCGCGCGTGCCAGTCTTGAAGGCGATGTCGATCGCCTGTCTCGCCCTCCTGTTGGGAGGCGTCTCCCCCGCCCTGGCCCAGCAGGACTTGGATCCCGATGCGCTGCTCGATAGCGCGGAAAAGGCGATGCAGGATTCCGGCGACAGCCTGAGGCAGAAGGAGTCCGGGAAGAGCCTGAACAACCAATCCGACGCCATCCAGAAGCTCGAGGAATACAAGCGCGCCACAGAGAGGAGCCAATCTTCCAGTCGCGATCGTTCCGTCATCACGCAGCGGGATCTGGACGATCTCTTGCGGCAGATCGAGAAGGCGGCGCGCGAAGGCAACAAAGAGGCCGCACAGCGCATGCTCGAGCAGCTCGCGCAGATCATGGAAAATCTCCAGATGGCGCAGCCCGGGCAATCCGGCGAGAGCGAGATGGAGCAAGCGCTGAACGAGCTCAGCGACATGATCCGCAAGCAGCAGCAATTGCGCGACAAGACTTTCAAGCAGGGCCAGGACTCCCGCCGTGACCGCTCGCGCGGCAAGCAGGGCGACCAGTCGATGTCGGACCTCCAGCAGGATCAGCAGTCGCTGCGCGACCGCCTGAAGAAGCTGCAGGACGAACTCGCCAAGCGCGGTCTCACGCAGAAGGGACAAAAGGGTCAGAAGGGGCAGCAGGGTCAACAGGGACAGAAAGGCCAGCAGGGCGATCAGGGCCAGAGCGGAGATCAGGACGGCGACGACGGTGATGACGATGGCAGCCTCGACACCGCGGACGGCGCCATGGGTGATGCCGGTTCAAAACTCGGCGACGGCAATGCCGACGGTGCCGTGGATTCGCAGGGCAAGGCGCTCGATGCGATGCGCAAGGGCGCGCAGAAGATGGCCGAGGCGATGCAGCAGGGCGATGGCGACGGGCAGGGCGATGGTCCCGGCAATCGGGCCGGCCGTCAGCAGAGCGGCGGCAATCAGACCGATCCGCTGGGCCGCCCGCTTCAGGGCCGCGATCTCAGCGACGATTACTCAGTCAAGATCCCCGGCGAGATCGACGCCCAGCGTGTCCGCCGCATCCTCGAAGAGCTCCGCCGCCGCCTCGGCGACAGCTCGCGCCCGCAGATCGAGCTCGATTATATCGAGCGGCTGCTGAAGGATTTTTGAGGCGCACTCACCCCTTGTTCACTGTCGTCGCCCGGCTTGACCGGGCGATCCAGTATTCCAGAAGCCTGCGTTGCACTGCTCGCCCTCACCGCGTCCGCCTCGGCGTACTGGATGCCCCGGTCAAGCCGGGGCATGACAGCGGAGCGTGAGGCGGCAGCTTCGCGTCACGTTTTCTTCGCCGCCAGCGCATCCGCTACGGCGGTACGGATGTCGGCGACCGAGAACGGCTTTGTCACGACGTCGTGCACCAGCGCATTCAAATTCGAGGCGCGCTCGCGCTGGTCGGCAAAGCCGGTCATCAGCAGGATGGTCAGATCGGGGAAGTCGCGCGCGGCGGAGAGCGCCAGTGCGATGCCGTCCATGACGGGCATCTGGATGTCGGTGAGCAGCAGGTCGAAGGCGCCGCCCTCGCGGGCCAGGATCTCCAGCGCCTCGGCGCCGTCCTGCGCGGTGACGGTCTCGTGGCCGTCCATCGCGATGGCACGCGCGACCAGCGTGCGCATCGAATCTTCGTCGTCGGCAATCAGGATTTTCGGCATCAGATCAGTCTCTGGGGCGAACCTTCCCAGTGCGGGACTCTACACGCTGATTATACGCTGCCGCCGGCGATGTCGCGCCGGTTGAAGAAGCGAACGTCGATATTGCGGCCCTCCGGCGGCGGCGAGGCGAGGCGAGAGCGGAAGAAGGCGCGCTCGCCGGGCCGCAGCACGGTCTGCTCCAGCACCGTATTCCAGGCGTAGATCTCGGCGCCTTGCCCGTCGCGCACGGCAAAGCGCAGCCGCGGGATGTCGAGCGGCTTCTTGCCCTCGCCGACGATCATGCCCTCGATCACCAACACCAGCTTACCGTCCACTGTCTCGCTGGACAGCTTCACGTCCTTGAAGGCGAGGCCGCGCAGGTTCACCTCGAGCCCGACCATCTTGTAGAACGCCGCCGTCTGCGGCAGCAGCCGCACCATGTCGCCGCGCCAGATGACCAGCGCCAGCACCAGCGCGCCCATGGCGGCGCAGGCGGTCGGGAGGCCGAAATAGGATTTACGCGGAGCAATGGTGGCGGCCGGGCGGCTGACCCGCGCGCCGCGGCGGCCGAACAGGCCGCGGAACCAGGATTGATGCTGCGCGCCGACGACCTCCTCTTCGGCCTCGCGCGCCGCCACTGACCACTCGTCCTCGGTTTCCTTGGCCTCTTCATCGGGCCAGTCGCTGGCGATCGAGGGGCTGTCGACGACAGGCGCATCAGACGCCCCGTCGTCCTTGGCATAGGAGTTCCACTGCTCGGCAAGGTCGGACTGGTCGTCGGCCTGGCTGGCAGCGGCCATGGCCGGGACGGATGCCTCCTCGATGGCATCCTCGGCATGGGCGATCCAGGTCTCCTTGCAGCGGGAACAACGGACCGCCCGTCCGTTCGCCCCAAGGCTCGCAAGCTTGATGGCGTAGGATGTCATACAATGGGGGCAGACGATATGCATGGACGAGCCTTGATGCATGAACCGAGGACTTGACCATGTATGCTACAGCGCGACCGTTAACGAACCGGAAACCATAACGGCGGCAAAACCCGTTGATCGCGTATGGCGGAGCAGCAGTGCGACCCCGCCCCCTCTCGAACGGAGCTGAGCTTGGTTCGGTTCGAAAATGTCGGATTGCGTTACGGTCTGGGGCCGGAGATCCTGCGCGACCTCAGTTTCCAGATCCCGGCGCATTCGTTCCAGTTCCTCACCGGCCCGTCCGGCGCCGGCAAGACCTCGCTGCTGCGCCTGTTGTTCCTGTCGCATCGGCCGACGCGGGGCCTCGTCAATCTGTTTGGTCATGATATTTCGCAGCTCGGCAAGGACGAGATCGCCGATTTGCGCAAGCGCATCGGGATCGTGCTCCAGGATTTCCGTCTGCTCGATCACATGACGACCTATGAGAACGTCGCGCTGCCGTTCCGCGTCATGGGGCGCAGCGAGTCGAGCTATCGCAAGGAGGTGATCGATCTGTTGCGATGGGTCGGGCTCGGCGAGCGCATGGACGCGTTGCCGCCGATCCTGTCGGGCGGCGAGAAGCAGCGCGCCGCGATCGCGCGCGCCGTAATCTCGCGGCCGCAGCTGTTGCTCGCGGACGAGCCGACCGGCAGCGTCGATCCGACGCTCGGACGTCGCCTGCTGCGGCTCTTCATCGAGCTCAACAAATCGGGCACCGCCGTGATCATCGCGACCCACGACATCGGGCTGATGGATCAGTACGAGGCACGGCGCCTCGTGCTGCACCAGGGACGGTTGCACGTCTATGAGTAGGACCGACGAGCGCGGCGTGCTGGTCGATCTCGGACAGGAGCGTCCGCAGCTCCCGGCCAAGGCGCGCAACATGTCGCCGATCGTGCCGCGCGCCTCGATCCACGGTCGCGCGCTGGTCGCCGTCGTCGCCATCATGACCTTCCTCGCCTCGATGACCACGGGCACGGTGCTGCTGGTCAGCGCCTCGGCCGCCGAATGGCAGTCGGACGTTGCGAGCGAGATCACCATCCAGGTTCGCCCACAGGCCGGCCGCGATCTCGAACGCGACACCGCAGCGGTGACGGAGGCGATGCGCGCGCAGGCCGGCATCGTCGAGGTCAAGCCGTTCAGCAGGGAGGAGAGCGGCAAGCTGCTCGAGCCCTGGCTCGGCACCGGGCTGTCGATGGACGATCTGCCGGTGCCGCGCATGATCATCGCGCGCGTGCAGCCCGGCACCTCACTCGATCTCGGCACCTTGCGCGCGCGCGTGACCCAGGTCGCGCCGGGCGCCAGCGTCGACGATCACCGCGCCTGGATCGAGCGGATGCGCTCGATGACCAATGCCACCGTGCTCGCCGGTCTCGGCATCCTCGCGCTGGTCATCATCGCCACCATCATCTCCGTCTCGTTCGCGACCCGCGGCGCCATGGCGGCGAACCGTCCGATCGTCGAGGTGCTGCATTTCGTCGGCGCCGGCGACCGCTACATCGCCAACCACTTCCTGCGTCATTTCCTCCGGCTGGGGCTCGAGGGGGGCTTGATCGGCGGCGGTGCCGCCATGCTGGTGTTCGGCTTCTCCGAGTCGATTGCCGGCTGGTTTTCCGGTACCCCCGTGGGCGACCAGTTCGCCGCCCTGCTCGGCACTTTCTCGCTCCGGCCATCCGGCTACATCGTGCTGGCGGTCCAGGCCGTGCTGATCGGCGCCATCACCGCAGTGGCCGCGCGCCAGACGCTGTTTGCGACGCTGAATGATGTGGATTGAGCTCGCTCTTCTTCCTTCTCCCCGTGTTGGAGAGGGTGACCCGGCTCGCAGCCCGAGCGTTCTTCACATCCGCAGGACTCCACTTCGCGTCAAAACGTCATAAAATCACCTCAGGGAAGGGATCACCGACATCACATGACCTCGCCGACCGACGATCGATCGCCGAACCTGCCGCGCGGCTGGCTGCGCGCGGCATTGGTGTCGACGATTGCGTTCGCCTTCGTCGTCGCTGCGGCGGGTTTCATCGCATTCCTGTCGCAATTGCGCGGCGCCGAGATCGCGCCGGGCCGCAAGGCGGACGGCATCGTGGTCCTGACCGGCGGCTCCTCGCGGGTGTCGGATGCCATGGAGCTGCTCGCTGCCGGCTACGGCAGGCGGCTGCTGATCTCCGGCGTGCATCCGACCTCCACGGCGAACGACATCTCCCGGACCCTGCCGGAGAACCAGTCCTTCATGACCTGCTGCGTCGATCTGGACCGTACCGCGCTCTCGACCCGCGGCAATGCGGCGGAGGCGCGGCGCTGGGCCGAGGGGCGCCGCTTCCAATCGCTGATCGTGGTCACCTCGAACTATCACATGCCGCGCGCGCTGGTGGAGTTCGCCCATGCGATGCCGAAGACGACATTGATCCCGTTCGCGGTGGTCGGCGACAAATGGCGCGAGGAGCCCTGGTGGACGTCGGCGTCCACCTTGCGGCTGCTGTTGTCGGAATATGTCAAGTACGTTGCGGCCGAGCTCAGGGTCAGGCTGGAGAATTTCGGGATTGACCTTTCGCCCGAGATATCGGAGCAGCCTGCAAGCGTGCAGCCGAAGCGGCCCAACACTGCACAGGCCAACTGATTGGCAAATTAATCGGATCATCGATGTTCCTGATTTTCCTGCGCTCGCTCGTGTTCAACGTGCTGTTCTACGCCGTGCTGGTGTGCCTCGCGATCGTGGCGCTGCCGACCTTCGCATTGCCGCCGCGCGCGATGCTGACGGTGGCGCAATGGTGGGCGAAGGCGACGCTGGTCCTGATGCGGGTTGTCTGCAACATCAAGGTGGAGTTTCGCGGTGTCGAGAAGATTCCGCAGGGGCCGCTCGTGATCGTGGCGAAGCACCAGTCGTTCTGGGAAACGTTCGTGCTGCCGGGCTTCTTCGACCGGCCGATCTTCATCCTCAAGCGTCAGCTGATGCAGATCCCGGTGTTCGGTCAGTTCCTGGTCAAGACCGGAATGATCGCGATCGACCGCAATGCCGGCGTGAAGGCGCTGCTCGACATGACGCGCCGCGCGCGTGAGGCGGTGCGCAGCGGAAAGCAGCTCGTCATCTTTCCGGAAGGCACGCGCCGCGCACCGGGCGCACCGTCCGATTACAAGACCGGCTATGCGCAGATCTACTCGTCTTGCGGCGTGCCGTGCCTGCCGATCGCGCTCAACTCCGGCCTGTTCTGGCCACGCCGTACCTTCATGCGCTATCCCGGCACGCTGGTCGTGGAATTCCTCGATCCGTTGCCGCCGGGCCTGCCGAAGGACCAGTTTCTCTCCCGCGTGCAGACGGCCATCGAGGACGCGACCGGCCGTCTCGTCGAGGCGGGGCGGAAAGAGCAGGAGCAATTGATCGGCTCCTCGCCGAGCTATGCTCCATCCGAGAGCTAGCGGTTCTCTCGATCTTCGGTCGGCGCCGGCGCGTGCAGGGAATGCGCATCACCATGCAGCATCAATGCAAGCTGATGCAGCTGCGCGTCGCGAAAGCCTTCGGCCTCGATCGCCTTCACCGTCGCCGTCACGTAGTCGCGGTTCGCGCCGGACTGGCCGTGGCCCTGGATGACATAGCGGTGCTGCTCGGCGAGCGACAGCCGGCCGGCATATTGGACATGGCCGCGATCGACGACATAGGCGAGCGCGGAGACGCGCTGCCGCGCATCGTTCTCCAGCCATACCGAGCGCATCACCTCGCGATAGACCGAGGTGACCTGCTCGCGCGCACGCAGGTATGCGACGACCTCAGCGCGGTTCTTCTCAGCGACGCGAAAGGCGATGCCGCGGCAGGCGCCGCCACGATCGAGCCCGAGCACCAGGCCGGGCTTCTCCGGCGTGCCGCGATGGACGAAGGAATAGACGCAGAGCGCGCGGTGCTCGCCGACCAGCCGCGCCGGGACGCGTTCGTCGAATGCGAAGCCCGGCCGCCACATCAGCGAGCCGTAGCCGAACACCCAGAGGTCGCCTTTGGCTGTGGTGACGGAGGGGAGAGTGATTTCCGACATTTCGGGCACGGCTAGCAGAACCCTGCGCCCAAGCGAAGCAATTTCTCCGCCTTTTGTCGCAGGCGCGCCTCGCTTACATTTGCCTGAATCTGGGATCAAAGGGTCGCCGCATGTCCAATATGACCGTTGCCGCAGGCCGCCGCCGCTCCCGTTGGGGCCTTTTCATCGCACCCGTTCTCGTCCTGATCCTCGCCGTCGCTTGGACCGGATTCTGGTTCTATGCGGCCTCGCAGGCCGAAATCGCCGCCGACGCCTGGCGGGCGCAGGAGGCCAAGGCCGGTCGCATCTATGATTGCGCCAAGCGCTCGATCGCCGGCTTCCCGTTCCGTTTCGAGGTCCAGTGCTCCGGCGCCAGCGTCGCCCTGGTTTCGCAGAACGCGAGCAAGACGCCGTTCACGGCGAAGCTCGACAACATCCTTGTCGTCGCCCAGGTCTACGATCCCAAGCTCGTCATCGCCGAATTCTCCGCGCCCGCGACGCTGACCGACGGCGTGACGCAAAACACCTTCGTGGTGAACTGGAGCAAGGGCCGCAGCAGCGTGGTGGGCCTCCCTGCCGTGCCGGATCGGGCCTCCATCGTGTTCGACGATCCCAGCCTCAACCGGCTCGACGGCAGCGTGCAGGTGCCGCTCGCGCGCGCCAGGCAGGTCGAACTGCACGGCCGTCTCGCGGAGGGATCGAGGTCCGACCATCCGGTCATCGAGACGACGCTTCACGTCGCGCAAGGCAGCATCCAGGGCGTTCATCCCCTGCTCGCCGAGCCGTTCGAGGCCGACACGCGCGCCAAGATCACCGGCCTCTCCGACCTCACGCCAAAGCCCTGGCCGCAGCGTTTCCGCGAGATCCAGGCCGCCGGCGGTCATATCGAGATCGTGCAGTCGCGGATCCAGCAGGGCGAGATGATCGCGATCGCGGCCGGTACGCTCGGCATCTCGGCCAACGGCCGGCTCGACGGCGAATTGCATATGACGGTGACGGGCCTCGAGCGGGTGATCCCGGCGCTCGGCATCGAGAAGATGCTGGAGGAGGGCGTGCCGCAGGCAACGCTCGATCGCGTTGCGCCCGGCGTGAAGTCGCAGGACCTCAACAATCTCTTCGGCGCGCTCGACCGGGCCGTGCCTGGCCTCGGCAAGGTGATCAAGCAGAACGCCAATGCCGGCGTCGCCGCGGGTATCAACTCGATCGGCACCGAGAGCACGCTGGAAGGCAAGAAGGCGCGCAGCTTCCCGCTGAAATTCGTCGACGGCGCCGTGCTGCTCGGCCCGGTCAAGGTCGGCCAGATCCCGCCGCTGTATTGATTGATTTTGTCGTCATTCCGGGTTCGCCCTGCGGACACCCCGGAATGACGGAGGGTTACGGCTTCTTCAGCGCCCCATGCTGCCGCCCAAAGTCCGGCGCGGCCGAATCCTGACCGATCTCGACGATGCCGCGGCGGATGGCGCGGGTGCGGGTGAAGTGGTCGAACAGCGCTTCGGCGTCGCCGCGGCGGATTGCGCGGGTGAGCTTTGCGAGGTCCTCGGTGAAGGTGCCGAGCATCTCCAGCACGGCTTCCTTGTTGGCGAGGAAGACGTCACGCCACATCGTCGGGTCGGAGGCAGCGATGCGGGTGAAGTCGCGAAAACCGCCGGCGGAGAACTTGATGACCTCGGATTCCGTCACCTGCGCCAGCTCGTCGGCGGTGCCGACGATGGTGTAGGCGATCAGATGCGGCAGATGGCTCGTGATCGCGAGCACGAGATCGTGATGATCCGGCGTCATGATCTCGACCTTGGCGCCCATCGCCGCCCAGAACGCGCGCAGGCGATCAGTCGCGGCCGCATCGACCCCTTCCGGCGGGGTGAGGATGCACCAGCGGTTGATGAAGAGCTCGGCGAAACCCGAATCCGGCCCCGAATGCTCGGTGCCCGCTACCGGGTGGGCCGGTACGAAATGAACCGACTTCGGCAGATGCGGCGCCATGTCCCTGACGATGGCGCCCTTGACCGAGCCGACGTCGGAGACAACAGCTCCGGGCTTCAGGTGCGCGGCGATCTCCTGGGCCACAGGTCCGCAGGCCCCGACGGGAATGCAGAGGATGACGAGATCGGCATCCTTCACCGCTTCCGCATTCGTTGCCACGACCTGGTCGACGATGCCGAGCTCGAGCACGCGCGCGCGCGTCTTCTCCGAGCGCGCGGTGGTGACGATCTCGCCTGCCAGGCCCTGAAGCTTCGCAGCGCGCGCGATCGAGCCGCCGATCAAGCCGAAACCGATCAGCGCGACACGCTGGAAGTGCGGATCCGCGCTCATTTGCCGGCCGTGAAGTCGCGCAAGGCTTCGACCACGAGACGGTTGGCTTCCTCGGTGCCGATGGTCATGCGCAGCGAATGCGGCAGGCCGTAGTTCTTCAAGCCGCGCAGCACGAGGCCCCGCTTGGTGAGGAAGGCGTCGGCGTCGTCGGCCGTCTTGCCCTTGTCGGTCGGGAAGTGGATCAGCACGAAATTGGCGACGCTCGGCGTCACCTTCAGTCCGAGCTTGCCGATCTCCTCGGTGAGCCAATTGCGCCAGGTCTCGGTGAACTGCTTCGACATCGCCTGGTGCGCGATGTCCTCGATCGCGGCGACCGCGGCATACATCGCCGGCGTCGACACGTTGAACGGGCCGCGGATGCGGTTGACCGCGTCGATGATGTGCTCGGGGCCGAACATCCAGCCGATGCGCAGCGCGGCGAGGCCGTGGATCTTCGAGAAAGTGTGCGTCACCACCGTGTTCTCGGTGGTGGCGACGAGCTCGATTCCCATTTCGTAATCGTTGCGGGAGACGTAGTCGCAATAGGCGGCATCGAGCACCAGCAGCACGTGCGAGGGCAGGCCGGCACGCAGCCGCTTGACCTCGTCGAACGGCACATAGGTCCCGGTCGGATTGTTGGGGTTGGCGAGCCAGACCAGCTTTGTCTTCGGCGTCACGGCCTTCAGGATGGCGTCGACGTCGCAGGTGAGGTTGGTCTCCTGCGCGACCACGTTTTTGGCGCCGACCGCCATGGTCGCGATTGGGTAGACCAGGAAGCCGTGCGTGGTCGAGATCGCCTCGTCGCCGTGGCTGAGATAAGTGTGGGCGAGCAAATTGAGGATCTCGTCCGAGCCGGCGCCGCAGATGATGCGGTTGGGATCGAGCCCGAAGGAGCGGCCGATCGCCTCGCGCAGTACGCGCGAAGTGCCTTCCGGATAATCCTCCAGATGGTCCGCTACGCGCTTGAACGCCTCGATCGCCTTGGGCGAGGGCCCGAACGGCGTCTCGTTGGCGGAGAGCTTGAACACCTTGCGGCCCGGCTCGGCGACCGGACTCTTGCCGGGCGTGTAGGGCGCGATATCGAGAATGCCGGGATTCGGCACGGGGCGGGACATCTTCAACTCCGAAAATGGCGGGGCGCGGCGCGCGGTTTACGATTTCGCCCCGGTCGGGGGCACCGTATAGCGCGTTGCGTGGCTGCCGACGAGGGCCGTGGAGCGCACCGAGGCCCCCGCCTCGATCAGGGCAGCCCTGATTTTGTCGATGCTGGTCGCACCCGTGACCGAGACCAGCAACGCCGCGCCGTCGAAGGCGGTATCGGGCACCGCCACGATCTCGGCGAGCGGCGACAGGGCGCGCGCGACCTCGGCGTTCCACCCCGAGACGCGCACGCTGAAGGTCTCGACCTCCGTCACCAGGGCGCTGTCGGCGACGCGCGAGATCGCGAACACCGGCAGGGCTGCAGGATGGTCGGCACGCTCGATGAAGGGCATCCGCGCGATGATCTTCGGCGCGCCGTCCGCTTCCAGCTCCAGCCACCACGGCGTGCGGCTGGACGTGGCCGAGACCAGCGCCAAATCGCCCTTGGACTTCGCCACCGCTTCGACCGCGGCCTGCGCGCTGAAATGCGCGACGTAGGGCACGGTGAATCCGAAATTGAAGCGCACGGAATCGCGCATCGCAGGCTCGCTCACCGAGACGTCGGCATGCACCGAGAACGGCGCCTGCACATAAGTGAAGGTCGAGATGATGACGCGCCAGATGCTCTCGACCGTGTCGAGCGGAAGGATGCCGCGATGACGCTGCACGAGCTCACGCATCATGGCGGCCTCGCGCGCCGGACGGAACGCCGAGCCCACCTCCTGGGTCTGCTTCACCTGGATCAGGCGGTCGATGATGTCGCCGCGCTGCATCAGCAGGCGATGCATGCCCTCGTCGATCGCGTCGATCTCCTTGCGAAGTTCCTGCAGCGATGGTGGCGCGGGCGGACGTTGGGACATGGCTTGGACTGTCGATCGTTCCGATGGGGGATATCCTGATTAGGCAGTCGGGGCGGCGAAAGCAAAGAGAAATGACGTCCTTTTTGGCCCGCGCGACGGAGACCAATCAGCCCGATCCGGTCCGCGACTTGACGAAAACCGCCCAAGACGGTAGCGTTTGCCCGTTCCGTGGTCATTTGAGCCGGCCGGCTTGCAGCCACGTTAAAAAACTCGCTAAACAGGCCGGGGACGCTTTCGATCCCGGCCGAACCTATCGTTCAGGCCGGGTTTTTCATGGCCTGATGCAAGTGGCGATCGAGGTTCGATCGCAAACGAGGTCGATGGTCAGATGGGTGGCGTCAAGTCGATACCGAGTCCTGCGATCAGCGCCGACGAGCGGTCGCACGAGGTGGATCATCCGAGCTCGCAGGTCGCGCATTTCGGCACCGAGCAGCCGCTACGGCTCGATTGCGGCGTCGATCTCACCCCGTTCCAGATCGCCTACCAGACCTATGGCGAGCTCAACGCCGATCGCTCCAATGCCATTCTGATCTGCCATGCGCTGACCGGCGATCAGCATGTCGCCAACGTGCATCCCGTCACCGGCAAGCCCGGATGGTGGGAGACGCTGGTCGGCCCCGGCCGCCCCATCGACCCCAAGCATTACTTCATCATCTGCTCCAACGTGATCGGCGGCTGCATGGGCTCGACCGGGCCCGCGTCGATCAATCCTGCAACCGGCAAGGTCTGGGGCCTGGATTTCCCCGTCATCACCATCCCCGACATGGTGCGCGCGCAGGCCATGCTGATCGACCGGCTCGGCATCGACGCGCTGTTCGCGGTCGTCGGCGGCTCGATGGGGGGCATGCAGGTGCTGCAATGGACCGCCGCTTATCCTGCCCGTGTGTTCTCCGCGCTGGCGATTGCCTGCGCGACGCGGCACTCGGCGCAGAACATCGCCTTCCACGAGCTCGGCCGCCAGGCAGTGATGGCCGATCCCGACTGGCACGGCGGCGGCTATGCCGATCACGGCATCCACCCGCATCGCGGGCTCGCGGTGGCGCGCATGGCGGCGCACATCACCTATCTCTCGGATGCAGCGCTGCATCGCAAGTTCGGCCGGCGCATGCAGGACCGCGAGCTGCCGACCTTCTCGTTCGACGCCGACTTCCAGGTCGAGTCCTATCTGCGCTACCAGGGCTCCTCCTTCGTCGAGCGGTTCGATGCCAATTCCTACCTCTATCTGACGCGCGCGATGGATTATTTCGACATCGCAGCCGACCATGGCGGCGTGCTCGCGAAGGCGTTCGCCGATATCAAGACCCGCTTCTGCGTCGTCTCCTTCACCAGCGACTGGCTGTTTCCGACCTCGGAATCGCGCGCGCTGGTGCACGCGCTGAACGCCTCGAGCGCGCGGGTGTCGTTCGCCGAGATCGAGACCGATCGCGGGCATGACGCCTTCCTGCTCGACGTTCCCGAATTCTTCGACATCTCCCGCGCCTTCCTGCAATCGGCAGGCAAGGCCCGCGGACTGAAGGGTAGCTAGCATGTCGGTGCAGGAGGTCTTGCCGCTCGGCGGCGTTGCGACCGGGCAGTCCGGTGATTTTCGCGCGGATCATCGGCTGGTCGCCGAGATGGTCAAGCCGGGCTCGAAGGTGCTCGACGTCGGCTGCGGCGAGGGCGATCTTCTTCAATTGCTGGAGACCCGCGGCATCGACGGCCGCGGCATCGAGCTGTCGCGCGAGGGCGTCAACCGCTGCGTGGCCAAGGGTCTTGCTGTGGTGCAGGGCGATGCCGACACCGACCTCGTCAATTATCCGGATGACGCCTTCGACTACGTGATCCTGTCGCAGACGCTGCAGGCGACGCGGCAGCCGCGTGTCGTGCTGGAGAACCTGCTGCGCATCGGCCGCCGCGCCATCGTCTCGTTCCCGAATTTCGGCTTCTGGAAGATGCGGCTCCAGCTCCTGGTCGGCGGTCACATGCCGCGCACCGAGAACCTGCCGGCGACCTGGTACGACACCGCCAACATCCACTTCTGCACCATCAAGGATTTCGTGCAGCTCTGCGACGAGATCAACGTCAAGATGGAGCGTTCGGTGGCGCTCGATCTCTACGGCCGCCCGGTGCCGCTGAACCTGCCCTGGTGGGTGTGGAACATGTTCGGTGAGCAGGGCGTGTTTCTGCTGAGCCGCGGCGGCGGGAAGTAGTCTTGCCGTCATTCCGGGGCGGCACGACGTGCCGAACTATGGTGCGCAATTGCGCACCTGAGAATCTCGAGGTTCCGGGTTCGCTCTCCGAGCGCCCCGGAATGATAGCTACTGCGGAGCCAGCGACCTCGGATCGCGCGCCGGCCATCTTCCTGCTTCCACCAGCGTCACGAAGCGTTCCACGCTTTCGTTGAACAGCGCGGGCTCTTCGAGATTGAGCACGTGACCTGACTTCGGAAACATCGCCAGCCCCGCCGCTGGCAGATGCTTCTTCAGGAACAGGCTCGGCCCAACGCATAGATCGTCCTCGTCGCCGCAGATGATCAGCGCCGGCGTCGTCGCCTTCTTGATCGCATCCGCCATCGTGTAGATCGAGGGACGTCCGCCCTGGAAGCCGCGCATCGTGCGCGCCGATCCCTTCGCGTCATGCCGCGCCAGCGCGGCGTAGAAATCGGCGTGCCCGCGCGGATCCTTCACCAGGAAGGGAATCCGGCTCGGCGCTTCGCGCGTGACTTTTGCCACTTCCACTGATCCCAGCGTCTCGAACTGCTCGGCATTGGCGCGGCACTGCTGGCGCCAGGCGTCGAGGTTCTCGAGCTCCGAGCCGGAGCCGACGCCGGCCAGCGTCATCGACAATGCGCGCTGCGGCGCGTTCAATCCGATCTGGAGCGACGAGTAGGCGCCCATCGACAGGCCGACGAGATGCGCGCGCTCGATCTCGAGATGATCGAGCACCGCGAGCGCGTCGCTGTAGAAATGCGTGTAGCCGTAGACTTCGCCCTCGGGCACGTCCGAGGGCGTGTAGCCGCGCGCCGAATAGGTGATGCAGCGATGGCCGCGCGAGAAGTAGCGCATCTGCGGCTCCCAATTGGTGTAGTCGGCCGCGAATTCGTGCAGGAAGATGATCGGCGTGCCGCTGCCTGTTTCTTCGAAATAGAGACGGCACTTGTCCTCCGTGACGGCGTAAGGCATCGGGTTTTCTCTCTGAGGGTGTTGCGGCATTGGAATGCCGTTCTGCAGTTCACGCATGTGAGTTCTAACATCCGTTAACCTGCGCGCAAAATCTTCCAGAACGCGTCTTGATCTCGCCACACCAGGATTCTGATACGCAAAGCGGATGTCGGCCGCCGCACGGGCCGATCGGGAAGTGGGGTGTCAACGAAGGATGAAGAATGTTCGAGTTGTTTGCGTCTCGCCTGTCGCGTCGTGTTGTCGCGCTGGCGATCTTCCTCGCGGCGGTCGCCGCGTTCGTCTCTCCGGCCTCAGCGCGGCCGTATCATCGTCATAGCGCAGAGCGGCACGCTTACGTGCACCACGCCAGACATCATCATCATCACCGCCACCACGCACGCAGCTCGCGCTTCGAGCGCAGCGCGGCGCAGCTGCAGGCGAACGGGTTCGGCAACACCTTTGCCAGCTATGATCCGAACGCCAACAGCCCAGGCATTGCCATGAGCGGCAATGGTGAAACGATCATTAGACGCAGCGGTCGCATGGCCACGAGCGGTGTCCGTCGAATGGCCATGCGCGATGGCGATGGAATGGCCGCCAGCGCGAACGGCGGCATGGCCAGCAACGGCATGAGTGGCGGCGGCTTTGGCGGCGGATCGGGCCTCGTCTCGGAGGCGCGCCGCTATGTCGGCAGCAATCCGACCGGGCGCGGCAGTCTGTGGTGCGCGCGCTTCATGAACATGGTGCTGCAGAAGACCGGGCATCAGGGCACGGGATCCGACATGGCGAGCTCGTTCGCGCGCTACGGCACCCGCGTCTCCGGTCCGCAGGTCGGCGCCATCGCGGTGATGTCGCGTGGCAGCCGTGGCGGCCATGTCGGGGTCATCACCGGCATCGACGCGCACGGCAATCCGATCATGATCTCCGGCAACAACGGCAACCGCGTCCGCGAGGCGCCGGTCTCGCGCGGGAAGATCTATGCGTATGTGATGCCGAATTGAGGTGAGGCGCGTAGGATGGGTTGGCTGGCGGGCGCGCGAAGCGCGGTCGCTGGCGTAACCCACGCTACGGCAACGTGGCTCTCACAGCAGCTTCGGTTCTTCCACCGCAACCGCGTCGCCCACACCGATCTCGCCGCCTTCGATCACCTCGGCATAGATGCCGCAGTCCATGTGGCCGAGCGTGCGCGAGAGCGTGGGCGGGATTTCGAGATCGCGCTTGCCGGTCTCGGGATCGACGTTGGTGGCGGGGCAGCGCACGATGCGCTTGACCACCTTCAGCCGGGCCTGCCCGATCGCAAGCGTCTGGCCAACGAGATCGAGCTCCGACCAGGCCGGCCAGCCCTTCACGTAGAGATTGGCGCGGAAGCGCAGCGGATGCACGGCAACGCCGCCCAGCATGGCCTCGATGGCACGGACACTGTCGAGATTGATGATGGAGACGACCTTGCGGGCGACGTCGGAGAAGCTGTGGTCGCGGCCGGACAGAACCTTGGGCGGACCCTTCAGCTCGGGCTGAAAATTCTCCGTGAAGTAGCGCTCGATCGCGGCACGTCCCGTTGCGGTCTCCAGGTCGCCGCTGGCGACGGTCTGGCCGTCCTTGCGGATCGTCAGCACATTGGTGGCGTCGTCGAAGCGGCTGTCGAGCTGCGCCAGCCGCTCATTGCGAGCGAGCATCAGAAACTGGATTTTCGGCTTCCATTCGGGCGCATCAGGGTCGAATCCGCTCGGGCCGTTTTCGATCGCGTAGCGGCGGTCCGCAGGTAGGGTCTGGCCGGCCCGCAAAGGGACCCGCGACAGGCGTTCGGGCGTCAGGCCCTTGATCGGGTAGCGGTAGAGGCCGGTGATCTCGGCGGTGTGGCTGGCGGACTTTGCGGTAGGGGTCATGCCGCTACTTAAGGGATTCGGCCGATCCGAGCCAACCCCGCCCACCAACGCACGAAATTGTGAAGTCGCCTCTTTCGCATCCGCAATCTGCTTCCCACATCTGCGTCAGGCCGGCGGCAACGTCGGCAAAATGCGACCGTTACCGGTTGAGAAACGTCAATGCGGTAATTGGAAACCCAATGAAGATGCCGTTTGGGGTGCCTTAGGGGCCCCGATGGCAGGCCGAGGGACAGAAAGATGAATATCGACAAATATACCGAACGCTCCAGGGGCTTCGTCCAGTCTGCGCAGTCGCTTGCGATGCGCGAGGGACACCAGCAGTTTTCCACCCTGCACGTGCTGAAGGTCCTGCTGGACGATAATGAGGGCCTCGCTTCCGGCCTGATCGACCGCGCCGGCGGCAATTCCCGTGCAATTCTGAAGGCGACCGAGGACGCCCTGAACAAGGTGCCGAAGGTCAGCGGCGGCGGCGCCGGGCAGATCTATCTGGCGCCCGAACTCGCCCGCACCTTCGACGCGGCCGAGAAGGCCGGCGAGAAGGCCGGCGACAGCTTCGTCACCGTCGAGCGGCTGCTGCTCGGGCTCACGCTGGAGAAGACCAGCGAGGCCGGCACGATCCTGAACAAGGGCGGCGTCACCCCGCAAAACCTCAACGCCGCGATCGAGGCGCTGCGCAAGGGCCGCACCGCGGACTCGGCGACGGCCGAGAACGCCTATGACGCGCTGAAGAAATATGCCCGCGACCTGACCCAGGCGGCGCGCGACGGCAAGCTCGATCCGGTCATCGGCCGTGACGAGGAGATCCGCCGCACCATCCAGGTGCTGTCGCGTCGAACCAAGAACAACCCCGTCCTGATCGGCGAGCCCGGCGTCGGCAAGACCGCCATCGCCGAGGGCCTTGCGCTGCGCATCGTCAATGGCGACGTGCCGGAGAGCCTGAAGGACAAGAAGCTGCTGTCGCTCGATCTCGGCTCGCTGATTGCCGGCGCGAAGTATCGCGGCGAGTTCGAGGAACGGCTGAAGGCCGTGCTCCAGGAGGTTACCGGCAGCGAGGGCACCTTCATCCTGTTCATCGACGAGATGCACACGCTGATCGGCGCGGGCAAGGGCGACGGCGCGATGGACGCCTCCAACCTGCTCAAGCCGGCGCTCGCCCGCGGCGAACTGCATTGCATCGGCGCGACCACGCTCGACGAGTACCAGAAGCACGTCGAGAAGGATGCCGCGCTGGCGCGGCGCTTCCAGCCGATCTTCGTCAGCGAGCCCTCGGTCGAGGACACCATCTCGATCCTGCGCGGCCTGAAGGACAAGTACGAGCAGCACCACGGCGTGCGGATCACCGATTCCGCTCTCGTGGCCGCGACGACGCTGTCCAACCGCTATATCACCGACCGCTTCCTGCCCGACAAGGCGATCGACCTCATGGACGAGGCCGCGGCGCGGTTGAAGATGCAGGTCGATTCCAAGCCGGAAGAGCTGGATTCGCTCGACCGCGAGATCATCCGGCTCAAGATCGAGCAGGAGGCGCTGAAGAAGGAAAGCGATCCCGGCTCCAAGTCCCGGCTCCAGACCCTGGAGAAGGACCTCGCCGAGCTCGAGGAGAAGTCGGCTGCGCTGACGGCGCGCTGGAGCGCGGAGAAGAACAAGCTCTCCGATGCCCAGAAGCTGAAGGCCGAGCTCGACGGCTTGCGTGTCGAGCTCGCCAATGCACAGCGTCGCGGCGAATTCCAGAAGGCCGGCGAGCTGGCCTATGGCCGGATCCCCGAGCTCGAGAGGCAGCTTGCGGATATCGAGGCGCGCGAAAGCTCCGGCGAGATGATGGAGGAGGCGGTCACCGCCAACCACATCGCGCAGGTTGTCTCGCGCTGGACCGGCGTGCCCGTGGACAAGATGCTGGAGGGCGAGAAGGAGAAGCTCCTGAAGATGGAGGAGCAGCTCGGCAGGCGCGTCGTCGGCCAGGCCGAGGCCGTGCGCGCGGTCGCAACCGCCGTGCGCCGCTCGCGCGCGGGCCTGCAGGACCCGAACCGTCCGACCGGCTCATTCATGTTCCTGGGGCCCACCGGCGTCGGCAAGACCGAGCTGACCAAGGCGCTCGCGGAGTACCTGTTCAACGACGAGACCGCGATGGTCCGCCTCGACATGTCCGAATACATGGAGAAGCATTCGGTCTCGCGGCTGATCGGCGCGCCTCCGGGCTATGTCGGCTATGACGAGGGTGGCGCGCTCACCGAAGCGGTGCGACGCCGGCCTTACCAGGTGGTGCTGTTCGACGAGATCGAGAAGGCGCATCCCGACGTCTTCAACGTCCTGTTGCAGGTGCTCGACGACGGCCGCCTGACCGACGGCCAGGGCCGCACCGTCGACTTCCGCAACACGCTGATCATCATGACCTCGAACCTCGGTTCGGAGTATCTGGTGAACCAGCCGGAGGGCGAGGACACCTCGGCCGTGCGCGAGCAGGTGATGGGAATGGTGCGGGCGCACTTCCGCCCCGAATTCCTCAACCGCGTCGACGAGATCATCCTGTTCCACCGCCTGCAGCGCAGCGAGATGGGCCGGATCGTCGAGATCCAGTTCGCGCGGCTGCAGAAGCTGCTCACCGACCGCAAGATCGTCCTGAGCCTCGACACGGCCGGCCGCGACTGGCTCGCCGCCAAGGGCTGGGATCCCGCCTATGGCGCAAGGCCGCTCAAGCGCGTGATCCAGCGCCATCTCCAGGATCCGCTCGCCGAGATGATCCTGGCCGGCGACGTCAGGGACGGCGATGCCGTTGCCATCTCGTCCGAAGGCAACGTGCTCACCTTCAACGGCAAGGCGCCGCAGACCGCCGAGATTGCCCAGTTCGAGGCGCCGGTGGCGAAGCGGAAGCTGAACTGATGAAGTAAACGCCCTCCGCGCCAAACGCGCGGAGGGCTTTTTTCAATCTGCGAAGAAGGCGTCCACCACGGCCTGATCGCGGTCGTAGACCCAGCATTCGCTCAGCAGGCCTTCACGCACGGCATAGACCAGCAACCGTTCCAGTTCAGCCGTGCGACCGTCCCGGCTGAATGATTCCCGTGCGAGAATGGCGCCGCGCCGCGGCCCGGCCATCACCTCATCGATGCCGAGAAGTTTTCGGTTGGAGCGGCGTGCGACCTCGGCCAGAGTGGCAAGCGCGGCCGCCTTGCCATGGTGAGTGCCGGAGAGCGGGTTATGGCCGGCATAGTGCAGCACGAATTCATCGTGGTAGCAGGCGGCGATCGCGGCGCGGTCACCGGCCTGCCAGGCGGCCGCGTAGCGCGTGACGGCGGCGCGGATCGCGGCGATTTGTGCGGCGTCATCCGCCAGAACTTTCTCCATCGATATGATCTCCCGGGTCCTCGGCAGCGTGGTGCCGGTGCGCTATGATAGGGCATGATCTCGCCACCCGGCTTTCAGGAACTGGCTATCGGCACGCCGCCCAGCGGCGGGCCGAAGAAGGCGCGGATGCTCGATTGGGACGCGCGGGTGCTCTATCTCGGTCCGGCCTTCGGATTGACACCCCACCGCAATGCAGCCGGCGTGCTGGCCGTGGCGCTCGACGGGGCGATAGGCGTAGCTGACCATCCGAGGGCACGCTCACCGTCTTATCGCCAGACCCGCAGCGTGCTGATCATGCCCAACAATCTGCACCATCTCCGCGTCGATGCCGGACGGATGGCCTTCCTCTATGTCGATCCCCTCGGGCGCGATATCGAGGCGCTTCGCTCACGAATGAAGGATGTCGGGTCGAGGGCCGCGTTCGACATGATCGACGAGAGGTCGGTGGTCGCGCTGTTTGGCGACATCGCGGATCGACGCCTCGCAGCCGAGGACGCGCGGCAAGCAGCCCGCGACATGCTTGGGATTGGATCAAGTGCGCAGCCGGATGCGAGAATTGCCGCCGCCATCAAGCGGATGCGCGAGGAGCCCGGCGGTTCGCACACGCTTGTTGAACTCGGCCGCAAGGCCGGGCTTTCGTCCTCGCGCTTCCTGCATCTGTTCAAGGACGTCACGGGTGTGCCGCTCCGCCGCTATCGGATCTGGTCCCGGATCGGCGCTGCCGCGCGGGCGGTCGCACAAGGCCAATCGCTGACCGAGGCCGCGCATGGCGCCGGCTTTTCCAGCTCCGCGCATTTCAGCACGGCCTTTCGCGACATGTTCGGTATGATGCCGTCGGAATTGTTCGCACGGTTGCGCGCGGGATAACGTCTGCAGCGTGCCGCTGCAGTGCCTCAAAGCCCTCTCCGCCGGCGCGGAGAGGGCTCTCGCTTTTGCGGGGGAGGCTGGATCGTCGCAGTGTTGTGTCGTTGAAAAGCCACACGCACTGCGGTTATCCGCTCTGGCTGTAAATTGGTATTGAACAACCATAAGATATGTTGTCATAATTCCATCTTGGTTGGCGCGGCGGTCCCGCGGACGCGAGTTCAAGGAATTCACGCGAGTCTTTGAGCAACCGACAATTTTAGACTGAGCTCGCAATTTCGAGCTGTGATGATTGAACGCCACAGGCAATTTTTGTTGTGTTTTGCGTGGAGGGGCGGCGGTGTTGACCGTTAGTTTGCTGGGGGCCAGCCGGGTTGCGCGCGGTAACGAGCAGATTTGGTTGGATCTCGGTCCAGCAGGACGGAGATTGGCCGGCTTCCTTTTCACATTTCCGGACCGTCCGCACCGTCGCGAGCGACTCATCGACCTGTTTTGGCCGGAGCTCGATACGGATAGGGGGCGCCGAACCGTGAACTCTGCGATCTGGCGCTTGCGAAAGCTGCTCGCGTCGGCTCCGGAGTACAGAGAGGGCTATGGCCTCAGAACCGTCGGCTCGGAGACCATTCTCGAGAGGACGTCTTGGCTGGACGTCGACACCTGGGCTCTGCTTGAAGCGGCACAGGCGGCTCTCAAGGGTGTTGAGGCGCAGGTGGATCCTCCAACGATGAAGCAGGTTCTCGCCGTCCTGTACCGTTACGAGGGGCCGTTCCTGGACGGCGAAGACGCTGACTGGATACTGGAGGAGCGCGAGCGATTGCATTCCCTTTTTGTGCAGTCGGCGATGACCATCGTTCGTCACCTGGGGCTTTGTGGCCATTATCATGATGCGATCCTGCTCGCCCGTCACGCGCTGCGCTTCGATCCCTATCGCGAGGAACTGGTTCGGCATCTCCTGACTTTGCTTGCACTTGATGAGAGGCGTATCGACGCCATCAGGTACTACGATCATTGGATCGCCATGATCCAGCAGGAGCTGGGAATTTCTCCGCTTCCGGCGACACGTGCGATCATTGACGAGATCAGGAATCTGCATAACGCCGATGACGCCCAGCATTTGCGCGTACGGTTGATGAGCCGCGACGAGAGGCGGCGCGCTGTAAACTAGCGCCGCAGTCCCGATTCCATCTGACTTCGCAACCTGACAAGGCTTGGCCTGACCATGGCCGGGCAGGGCTCTGCCTTGCCCGGCCGCATCGTGATTCTGCCGTGATCGCGGCGCGATCGCTGCGGAATTCTCGCCGCAAGCCGCCGTGACGAGACGGCGACCATCCCGGAACGATCGCGCAATTCTCCCGAATTCGCAGCATGCGACGCTCGGCCCATGAGCTCACAACAGCCGCTCTCGGATCAGGTTTTCATTCTGCGCTTCTGGCGGGAAACCGCCGGTGGCAGCGGAGATGACGGTTGGCGGGTCCTTGTCCGCAATATCAATACGCGGCGGCGCGATGTGGTCGACGACGTGCAACGCGCTTTCGCAATCGTCACCGCCAATCTGAACGTGGCGGCGGAGGCACATGAAGAGCAGGCGCCCAGGGACGTCGGTCCGTCAACATCCGAAAAGTGAGAGGTACGCCGTGCGCAAGATCGATCACACAACGAGGCCACAGCTGTCATCCACGCGATGCTTCCATGGCCGGGAGCGTGCGAATCCTCTCGAGCGATTTGATCGGGGCTCGCCACAGGTTTTATTTGTCTTACGGGATTACGTCGATGCGTAGCGTTTGGGGAATCGTTGTGGGTCTGGTGCTGGCGCTGATGACAGCCGGCTGCAACACGACCGAAGAGATGTTGATCGAACGGGGAATAGGAACGGAGCTTCCGTCCGACGACATCGTCGATCAGACGCGTCGTATGGCGTTGTACCTGAACTATCTCTGCGCCCAGGCTGGAATGTCTCAGGTCGTCGCCGACGGCACCGAGACCGGATTTGTCTGCGACATGAAGCCGTATGGCGGCGCTGGATGGTCACTATTGGTGCGAGCGGGTTTCAACGACATCGATCGCCGCTGCGACAGCTATCTCGCCTGGCTGAACAGCCGGCGACGAAATCGCGCCGCCATTCTCGACCAAATCACCGACACCAGAACTTTCACGGAAGCATTGCTGTACACGACTGGCGCGGGCGCCGCGCCGATTGCGATCGCGGGATTGGCGTTCGGTCTGGCGAGCAACTCTTTCACCAATTACTACTCCCGCCTGCTTTTCGAGATCGAGAAGTCGACGGTCCAGGTTCTCGTGCACCAGAAGCGCCTGCAATTTCGCGAGAAGCTGGGCAAGAACATCGCGTTTCAGCCGGACGCTGTGCATGTGCTGCGGGAGTATCTCCTGATTTGCACGCCGTTCTACATCGAGGATCTAATCAACCAGCGTACCCGTGACAGTGTCGCCGGCAACGAGCCTGCGGACAAGGGGAATGCGGATCAAATCCGCAGATCGATCGTCGCCGATTCTCTGATCAAGTCGCTTCCGGCCAAGCCACGCGATCCGCTGCCGCCCGTCCATCCTGTAGAAACGATGGGAGGAGGAGAGACCGATAGCGAACGGAATACGCCAAAAGTCGTCGGACAGACGATTCAAGCGAACCTGTGCGTGCCGACCAGCGCGACTTTCGATCCAACAACGCGAGAGGCTATCCGGCAAGCGAAGGTCGGCGGCAATAGCAGTGGTCCCAACGCAAAGCCGTTTGTGAATCTCAAAAATCAGATCATGAGCGCGGCCGAGGTTCAGATCTTCCTGGGAGCGCGTCCGTGCGGCATCGACTTGAACGGAATCGATCGCGGATACCAGACGGCCTTTGAGAAGTTCCGCTTTGCGGACGAAAACGGCGTGAAGATACTCCAGGGCATTCTCGCGCTGTGCGATCCGACGCTCAAAGACAAGGCGTCCGGCAAGTTCGATGTCGCGACACGCGCGGCGATTAAGGTTGCGAAGAGCAAGATGTCCGAAGCGCGGAAGGCCGAAACTGCCGATCGCGATACGGATACGCTGACCGACAAGTCGTTCCGGAATATTTCGCTGACATGCATTTGACACGAGTTTTCCTCGCCTGAGATTCGTTTTGCGGGAGACAGGTTCATGCCCGAGGTCAAGAAGCTTCTGTTCGATCGTTTCCTGCGCAAGAACGGAAAGGAGGACTCTCCGATCGTCGAACTCGACGGGCTGGAGCTGCAAATCTTTGCCGGCCAAAAGGTAGATACCGGCGCCAAGGATCCCGTGACCGAAATGATCGGCGGCAATCCCGTGACGTGGGTTTTCGTCAGTGCAAAGGACGGTGTCGACGCGAATGCCAAGAAGGGGTTTGTCGTTGCGCGAGACCTTGTCGACGAAGGGGTCGAGGTTCTGACATCGGGCGGTTACGTGCCGTTTCCGAAAGAAGTCGAAAAGGCGGCTTTTGCCGATGCCTGCTTTGTACATGCCGAGCTGAACAGGACGAATCCAGCCTACCTCTACGCGCTGGCGTTTGTTCAAAGCGGCGATCGATGGAGCGAGACCAGCGTCAAGACCGATGATCCGGCGGACGCGGTCGCGCTCGGGGCTTACCGGTTCACGAGAGAAGCATGGACGAAATTTCTGGCGCTGCCCGAGCTCGCCGGACTTACGGTGGAGAGTATCGCGTCCCCGACGGCGCAATGCGTCGTTGCCGGCGTGCTCGCGGCGAAATCGGCGACGCTGCTCAAGGGATTGATCACCGATCACGGATTGAGCGCGATCGATCTCTGTCTCGCGCACATCTTCAATGACGACGGTACGTTCGGGTCGAGTGCAGCCGACAAGATGCTTCAGGCTGAGAAGGCTGATCCCACGCAGCCATCGCTGAATGTGATTAAGAAGGTCTACGACGATGATGCGGCGCGGACGGCGTCCCTGAAGCGCAACAAGGCCATCTTCAAGGAAGACGGCTCAGCCACGATCAAGGAGGCGATTCAGACCTGCGTGGACAAGTTCACCGCGGCCTTCGAGGAAGTGAAGAAGCTGGCGCATGAGATCGAGAAGAGCGTGCCGTCCGACGCCGACAATCCGATCTTTGGCATTCAGTTCAGCGGAAAGATGGTCTCGATCACGGATCAGGACGTGGATGCCCTGGCCCGGGTCGGCGAAAGCGAGGTCGGCAACTTCGACGAGAAGTTTGGGGTGCAAATGTTTACGGATGCGATAGGTGCCGTGATCGATACCGTTTTCAATCGCATGATCTATCCAAGCACGGAATTCCCGAAGACAATCCAGGGCGTCATCAATCAACCGAAGCAGTTTTCGGCGATCAATGATCTGGGGACCTGGGAGAAGCTGCCGAAGCCGTCGGACAAGCATTTCCAGATCGCACTTCATCACATCCAGAATCGGGCACGCGGAACGGCCAGCCAGATCAAGGGGGCGACCCACTTCTTCAATCCGACATCCCACCCGAGTTGGGGGGAGCCGATCCGGGCGCGCCCGATAGCCTCCTACGGGGTGCCGCCAGATTCCCATATTCACGGGTTTCCGGCGAATTATCATCCCCCCGAGGGCCACGCGATTCAACTTGGCCAGGATGCCTGGGTGTTCTCGGGAGATGGGCAGCCGCAAGGACCACTCATCAGCCCGGACAAATCCGCTTCGGCGATCGTTGCCGCGGCGACGAAAGAATGGGAGTTTTGGGGCAGATCGGTTCCCGGAAACGTCGGACACGTCGACAACGAAGTCCCGTTCGCGACCTATGTCCGCGATACCTATTGCAAGCTGCTGGGAGCGCGTCCGTCACTGGAGGACATCGAGAAGGACGTCTACTTCTGGTCGGCGGTGACGATCTCCTACATGATCAGACAGGCCGGCATTCAAGCCCCGGCGTTCACGATCTCGCAAATGCACTGCACCTACATTCGCGAGGCGATCAAGGCGCAGCAGCAGCAGGATGCCAGCAAAGCCTATTGGGGCTTCCGTCTGAAAGACAAGGAAGCGGTCGTGGCGGTTGGAGACATTATCGGAGCCGGAAGGACTCGTGGGATGTCGTTCGATGAGGCCCAGGCTCTGTTCGACAGAACGGATGACTATGAAAGCCACAGCGATATCGTCGTGGCCGTCAGACCCGGCGAAGCCGATCTGATCGGCGGCAACGTGTCCGACTCCGTCACGAAGAAGACAATCGCCTTGGATACCAAGGGGAAGGTCAAGGACCGGCAGAATCTCTCATTCGTCGTCATGAAGAAGCGCTGATCCCGAGGAAGAGCCGCCGGAGCGCGGCTCGAAGCAGAATCGTGTTCAGCCAACAGCGACTTTCTCTCCGTTCCTTCTCCCCTTGCAGGGAAGGGGGCACCACACGGGGACTCCCTTCCTCGTGTGCCCTCGTGCACCCCACTCGGAGACGACAAGGCCCAGGAGAGAGATGTCTCCCTCCGGGGCGGCTTGTCTTATCGGGCTCGCTAACTGACTGCGGATGCGGCGCCAAGATCGGCCGGGCCGTCCTCTTCCTCCTCCAGCTCCGACAAAATATCCACCAGCTCGCGCACCCGGCCCTGCGCCAGCGGGCGCAGGTCGTTGATCATCGGCTCGTCGTTGACGAGCCAGGCCTGGGCCTCGGTGAGCTCCTCGGCGGTGGCGCCGGTTCCGATGATCTGGGCAATGGTGACGTCGTCGGCGCGGTCCACGGCCTTGACCACATCGTCGCGTGAGAGGCGCGTCATGGGCGATCCTCCTGCTGGCTTCGGTCAGCCTCTAACCGGGGAACCGACGTGCCGGTTCCCGCCGGTCCCGTTGCAGGCGGCTCCTACTTCTTCACGACCTTGTAGATCGCATTTTCGAGATCCGAGCTGACGTAGATCACGCCCGTTGCGCCGACGGCCACGCCCGTCGGAATATGCGTCGGCAATCCGCCCGGCGCACCCGTGAGCCCGATCGGCAGACCAGCCGCGATCTCCGTCACCGTGCCGCTCTCCGGCGCGATCTCGATCAGACGCTTCGCGCCGACTTCCGCCACGATCAGCTTGCCGTCGCTCCCGCGCGCGATGCCCTCGGGCATTTTCAGCTCCTTGACGAGGACGGTCTTTTCGCCGTTGCTGTCGATCCGGGACACGGTGCCTGCAAAGGCTTCGGTGACGTAGACCTCGTCAGTCTTCCCGCCGACGAGGCCAACCGGGCCCTCGAGGCCGCCGATCAGGGTGGTGCGGTCCTTGCCATGTTCGCCGCTCACCTTGACCAGCGACTTGGTACCGAGCTCGGCGACCAGGATGCTGCCGTCCGCGAGCACGATCGCATCGTGCGGCGCCTTGAAGCCGTGCAACATGTCGCGCGTTGCGCCGGTCTTGCCGTCGATCACCTGCACGGTGCCGGTGAACCAGCTCGACAGGACCACATCGTTGCCCCGCGCCGTCGCGCTCATCGGATATTCGAGCGTGGTGCCGGCGGCGTGCATGCGCGCCTTTTCGGTGACCTCGCCGGTCGCCCCATTCACCGTGCGATAGGCGAATACGTCGGCAACGTGGATGGTGTCCTTGCCGTTCTCAGAGGTGACGCCGATGCCGCCGGGCAGCGCCAGCTTGCCGATGATGATCTGCTTGGCCTGGCCAGTCGCGGCATCGACCTCCTGGATGCCGTTGTCGGCCATGTTGGAGACGTAGACGCGGTCCTTGTCGTCGATGGCGAGATTGTCCAGCGAAGGCTTCAGTTGCGCGACCATGGTCTTGGCGCCCGATTTGGTGTCGACCCGGACGAGCTGGCCGAGCGCGGTGTCGACCACGAAGAGATTGCCCTTGGAATCGAAATTCACCGCGGCCGGGACCTTGAAGCCGTCGGCGACGACGGTCAGCTCGGCCTTGTCGACGTCGACCTTGGCGACCTGGCCCTTGAACCAGAGCGGACCGTAGAGCTTGTCGTCGGGACCGAACTCGAAGCCGTTGAGGCCGCCCATCTTCTCCATGATCTGGCGCGGCGGCTTGGTGCCCTCGACGTCGATCTCATAGAGCGTGTCGCCGAGGAAGACGGTGGTGGCGTAGAGCCTGCCGTCCTTGCGGAAGGCGAGCGAGTTGATGCCGGGAAGGCCGGATGCGAGCTTCTTGATCGGGCCGTCGCCCTTGCGTGAATAGAGATCGCCGGCCAAAAAACCCGTCCAGGCCATGGTGCCATCAGGCGCGAACGCGATGTCGTCGGCCATGCCGACGGGAGAAGGGATTGCAACCTTGGCGGTACCGCCGGCGATGTCCACCTCGTAGAGCGCCGCGCCGGCGACGCTGCCGGCAAACAGGTGGCCGGCCTTGTCGATGCCGAGCCCGTGCACGCCATGGAACGGCGAGCCCGGGACGAGCTTCGTGACCTCCCAGCCGTCGGCTGATGCGCCCGTGGTGGCCAAAAGCGCGACGACGAAGGCTGCGCAGGCGAGCCTGTTCTTCATGGCGAGACCTCCCGTTTTTTGGAAAGTATTCGCCCCTGACGCCGCTTTGGCAAACGAAACTTGACGTTGTGACGCCGCGCAACGGCCTCGCGCGGTGAACGTGAATCCGAACCGTGTTTGGAGATGTCCGGTTGGTCTTAGGCGGTTGCCGGCTTACCGGTTGGTGACCTGCAGCGGGCCGCCGGTCGCATCCGACATGCGGGCGATGGCGCCGCCGCGGCCGCTCATCATGCCCTCGAGCCGGTCGCGCTCCTTCTCGAAGCTTGCGAGCATCGGGCCCTCGAGCGAGCGGCCGCGCGGCAGCTTCACGCGCATCGGGTCGACGAAACGGCCATTGACCAGGATTTCGTAGTGGACGTGGGGGCCGGTCGACTGGCCCGTCGAGCCGACGAAGCCGATCACCTGGCCCTGACGCACCTTCTTGCCCGCCTCCATGCCCTTGGCGAAGGCCGACATGTGACCGTAGGCGGTCTCGTAGCCGTTGGAATGCTTGATGCGGATGTACTTGCCGTAGCCGCCCTCGGGGCCGGCCTTCTCGATCAGGCCGTTGCCGGAGGCGAAGATCGGCGTTCCGTAGGCGGTGGCCCAGTCGACGCCGGTGTGCATCTTCACATAGCCGAGGATCGGGTGGCGGCGGCCGCCGAAGCCGGAGCGCATGATGGCGTTGTTGACGGGCTTCCTGACCAGGAACTTCTTCGCGCTCTTGCCGGTCTCGTCATAGTAGTCGACGACGCCGTCATCGGGGCTCTGATAGCGGTAGTATTTCTTGGTCTCGCCGCCGACGGTGAGGGAGGCGAACAGCACGTCGTTCTTTTCGCTCGATGTCACGCCCTCGTCTTCGCCGGCGTAGAAAACGTCGAAGGAATCGCCCGGCTGCACCTTGCGCTGGAAATCGACGTCGTAGGAATAGATCTTGATCATGTCCTCGATGACCGGCATCGGCACCTTGTTGCGCATCGCGGTCTCGTAGATGCTCTGGTACAGCCGCACGCCGGAGCCGTCATCGTCGTCATCGTCGTCGCTGCTGGCGCTCGCCGCAGCGTCGGCGACGGTGTTCATGCTGGAGACGTCGACCGCGACGTATTTGCCGAGATCGGACAGCGCCGCGATCGCCTCGACCATGGTCTCGTTGGCGACGACGACGCGGTAGGGCTGGAGGCGGGCACCGGGGCTTGCGGGCGCCATCAGGATGCGGAGCTTCTCGCCTTCCTTGAGGCCGCCGTCGCGGCCGCGGGGGCCGAGCGTCGCGGTGATCGCCTTGATCTCGTCGGCGTTGGCGCCGAGATCGCGCAGCACGCCGGCAACGCTGTCGCCCTTCTTGACCAGATGGACGCGTTCGCCGTTCGGATTGCCGCCGGTGATCTGCTCCTTGGTCTTGGGCAGCAGCGTGACGTTCTCCGGCACCACGCGCGTCTCGAAGCCGGCATAGGGATCGGACGGCGAGGCTTCGGCGGCATAGGCGGTTCTGATGTCGGAGGGGCCGGTCGCGCCGGAGATGTCGGCGGCGGCATTGGAGAGCGAGGCGTAGCGCACTCCGCCATTGCCGCGCCAATTGGCAGCGTCGCGCACCCGCATCAGGATGTCGTCGAGCGCCACCACTGCGGAAATCTTGGCCTTCGGCAGCACCGGCGACAGGTCCTTGGTGACGAAGGAGACTTCCGCGTCGGGCTCGACGGCTTCCGGATTGTTGGGGTCTTCCGCTGCCGCCTTCGGATCGGAGCCGACATCGGTGAGCAGGCGCTGGGCGTTGAACGGCGGAATCTTCGCCGACAGATCGCTCGTCGTCATCGACAGATTGCCGGCGATCCGCACGAAGGGGCGCACCCGCATCACGTCGCGGTTGCCGACGCGGGCGACCGTGGAGACGCGCACGATGTTGCGGGAGGCCGTGGACTCGCTCGGCGGCGGCAGGCGGTCGCTCTTGTGCAGCGTTGCGGCGCGATCGGCGGCGCCGAATGCGCCGCGCAGCGCGCCCTCGACCCGCTCGGGCACCTTGGCGAAGGTCATTTCGCCGTCGAGAGATGCGAAAACGGCGCCGCCGATCAGGGCCGCGCCGCAGAGTCCGGTCAAGATTGTGCCGCTGAACCATTGCACCGAGACGCGGCGGCGGTCGATCACGGCGGCTTCAGAACCATCGACGGACAGCGGCGGCTCGTGGCCGAGATCGATGATCCCGGTCTCACGCCCGTAAGCGCCGCGTGACGTCCTGTGGTTCACTCAAGTCCCCCAATCAACGACCCAAGAAGCCCGTTTCGAACCTCGTCCCTGGCCGCCCTCTTGAAGGGGGATCGCCGGAAAAAGGCAAGCCGCACAGGCGTCCGCGCTCAGAAGGCCCCTCGGATGGGGCCGGCTGGAATTACGAACAGCTGGACGGGTAAAGCTCTCTCGATGTCTTTCGAATGTCAGGGGAAGGCCGCGTCATCTGCAAGATCGCCTCCCTCTGACCCCATGAAAACCGCCGGCAGCCCCCTCTGGCATCCCCGCGATTCAAGCTTGTCTCTTATCAGAACGCCGCGGGATTGTGGCTCAAGTACGGCGCCTGTCATGGAAAAAGTTTCCTGAACGGCCGGCCGTAAAGGCCCCCGTCTGACTGGGGGAGCGAAGCTCGGCCCGACCTCGCGGGACTTTCCATCCGGCTTGGGGTGTCTGGCTGGGGATCCCGGGCCTCGGGCTATAACGCTTCCGGCGCCGTGAGGCGGTCGCGCTAGGAAGGGACCAGGGGGAGGGGCCAAATGGGGGGGCCTTAAAGCCCCTTCCGGCGCCCGCCGGCGAGCAAACTTTTTTTCAGATTTTTTGCCGTCCCGCCCCCGCCGCTGCGCCCCACGCCTCGCTAATCGATTGGAAACGCTCGAATTTTTTCCGCGATCCACTGTGCGACGATTTGTTGACGATTGGCGTTGACAGCCCGGAAGGTGGGGCCTATAACCCCAACCACTGAGCGCGGCGCCGCCGGGTCACTGACCAAGGCGAGCGAACGCGCCACTGATGCTCCTCACCTTGTTGAGTGACACAACAGTCGACGCAAGTCGATTGGAGTTCATTCATCGTCGGTAAGGGTGTCGGAACCCTTCCTCCTAGGGAAGGTTGAGGCCTCCACGGTCTCGGGCTGTTTGACAAGTGAAGATGAAGAAAGAGAAACGTGGACGGCGGAGTCCTTGCGGGTCTCGCATTTAGAAAGCTTCGGCTTTCTGGATCGGGACCGGACGAAAGACTTCGGCGGTACACGTTTTAAAGGAAACACCATCGTTGCCAGCGATGTGAATCGCAGGCAGCTCGGCGACTTCGGTCGTCGGAAAAATGGTGGGACCTCGTCAAACGTTGTGATCAGCCGGTTCAAAGTTCAAGTCCAACTTGAGAGTTTGATCCTGGCTCAGAGCGAACGCTGGCGGCAGGCTTAACACATGCAAGTCGAGCGGGCGTAGCAATACGTCAGCGGCAGACGGGTGAGTAACGCGTGGGAACGTACCTTTTGGTTCGGAACAACACAGGGAAACTTGTGCTAATACCGGATAAGCCCTTACGGGGAAAGATTTATCGCCGAAAGATCGGCCCGCGTCTGATTAGCTAGTTGGTAGGGTAATGGCCTACCAAGGCGACGATCAGTAGCTGGTCTGAGAGGATGATCAGCCACATTGGGACTGAGACACGGCCCAAACTCCTACGGGAGGCAGCAGTGGGGAATATTGGACAATGGGGGCAACCCTGATCCAGCCATGCCGCGTGAGTGATGAAGGCCCTAGGGTTGTAAAGCTCTTTTGTGCGGGAAGATAATGACGGTACCGCAAGAATAAGCCCCGGCTAACTTCGTGCCAGCAGCCGCGGTAATACGAAGGGGGCTAGCGTTGCTCGGAATCACTGGGCGTAAAGGGTGCGTAGGCGGGTCTTTAAGTCAGGGGTGAAATCCTGGAGCTCAACTCCAGAACTGCCTTTGATACTGAAGATCTTGAGTTCGGGAGAGGTGAGTGGAACTGCGAGTGTAGAGGTGAAATTCGTAGATATTCGCAAGAACACCAGTGGCGAAGGCGGCTCACTGGCCCGATACTGACGCTGAGGCACGAAAGCGTGGGGAGCAAACAGGATTAGATACCCTGGTAGTCCACGCCGTAAACGATGAATGCCAGCCGTTAGTGGGTTTACTCACTAGTGGCGCAGCTAACGCTTTAAGCATTCCGCCTGGGGAGTACGGTCGCAAGATTAAAACTCAAAGGAATTGACGGGGGCCCGCACAAGCGGTGGAGCATGTGGTTTAATTCGACGCAACGCGCAGAACCTTACCAGCCCTTGACATGTCCAGGACCGGTCGCAGAGATGTGACCTTCTCTTCGGAGCCTGGAGCACAGGTGCTGCATGGCTGTCGTCAGCTCGTGTCGTGAGATGTTGGGTTAAGTCCCGCAACGAGCGCAACCCCCGTCCTTAGTTGCTACCATTTAGTTGAGCACTCTAAGGAGACTGCCGGTGATAAGCCGCGAGGAAGGTGGGGATGACGTCAAGTCCTCATGGCCCTTACGGGCTGGGCTACACACGTGCTACAATGGCGGTGACAATGGGATGCTAAGGGGCGACCCTTCGCAAATCTCAAAAAGCCGTCTCAGTTCGGATTGGGCTCTGCAACTCGAGCCCATGAAGTTGGAATCGCTAGTAATCGTGGATCAGCACGCCACGGTGAATACGTTCCCGGGCCTTGTACACACCGCCCGTCACACCATGGGAGTTGGTTTTACCTGAAGACGGTGCGCTAACCCGCAAGGGAGGCAGCCGGCCACGGTAGGGTCAGCGACTGGGGTGAAGTCGTAACAAGGTAGCCGTAGGGGAACCTGCGGCTGGATCACCTCCTTTCTAAGGATGGTTCTTCAGAAGCTTGCTTCTATCGAACCGTTTTAGAAACATCAGTGGCCAACAGATCGCCAGATCGTTGAGCTGCATTGGCGGGATTTCGCCGTCTACGTTTCTCTTTCTTCGCGGACGAACACGCGCTGGGGCTGCAAGCTGCAGAATCCCCGGTCCTTAACAGGATATGCGTTAGGGGCTTGTAGCTCAGTTGGTTAGAGCGCGCGCTTGATAAGCGTGAGGTCGGAAGTTCAAGTCTTCCCAGGCCCACCACACTCATCGGGTAAGCATTCGTCTTCTGGTTACGGGGCCATAGCTCAGCTGGGAGAGCGCGTGCTTTGCAAGCATGAGGTCGTCGGTTCGATCCCGTCTGGCTCCACCAGA
>NZ_JAFCJE010000001.1:400000-1089661 GCF_018131185.1 Bradyrhizobium diazoefficiens
TTCCCACCAACCTGGATAGTAGTAGAACTTCGCCACCTTCACGAAGCCGAGCTTCTCGTCGTCATAAGGGCCGACCCATTCGGCCGCGTCGATCGTGCCCTTCTCGAGCGCGGGGTAGATGTCGCCCGCCGCGATCTGCTGCGGCACGCCGCCCAGCTTTCCGATGATGGTGCCGGCGAATCCGCCGACGCGGAATTTCAGCCCCTTGAGGTCGTCGACGGTCTTGATCTCCTTGCGAAACCAGCCGCCCATTTGCGCGCCGGTCGAACCCGTGGGCACGCCGATCGCCCTGTGCTCCTTCAGGAGATCGTTGAGCATGTCCTGGCCACCGCCCCAAATCAGCCAGGAGATATGCTGGCGCGTGTTGAGGCCGAACGGCAGCGACGTGCCGAACGTGAAGGCGGGGTTCTTGCCCCAATAGTAATAGAGCGCGGTGTTGCCCATTTCGACCGTCCCATTGGAGACGGCGTCGAGAACCTGCAAGCCCGGGACGATTTCGCCCGCGGCGAACGGCTGGATCTGAAACTTGTTGTCGGTGATTTCGGCGACGCGCTTGCAGAAATACTCGCAGCCGCCATACAACGTGTCGAGCGACTTCGGCCAACTCGCCGCCAACCGCCATTTCACCTCGGGCATTGATTGTGCAATTGCCGGCGCGGCGACGGCACTTGCGGCAAGACCCAATCCGCCTGCCGTCAGAAATTTACGACGTTCCATGCTCTTCCCTCCTGTGATGTCGAGTCCTCGACGAGGGATTGCGGACTTGATGCCGCATTGCTTCGCCGTGGCCGACGCTTCTTTGTGTCCGAAATTAAAGCTTCCGGATCGGGGAACAGGATGGCGAAAGGGCGGTAGCAAAGCAAGCGCGCTTTGGTTGCGCTACCGGCGCTGCCTCAATGTTGCGCTGCGAACGCGGCTTCCATGGCTTTTCGGGTGCGAATGGTCTCACTCCCGGCGTCGAATTCGACGTCGCTCCACCGCACCATGGTCCCGTGCGCGACGTCATGCTTCAATTTGATCCCATGCGCGAGGCCGATCGGTAGCCCGCCGGCCCGCAGGCTGGCGGCTGCCGGTACTAACTTGCCCCAGACGGTGTAGCCGCCTTCGCCATCCAGCATCTCGCCGGCGCGCAAGTTACGTTTCGCAACCGAGACGACATCGCCGCGGAATCCGTTCGCCTGCCCGGTCGGCTCGCCCCGCAGCGCGGCCGACAGCACCGAGATGTTCAGCTCGAGTCCGATCAGATGATAGGGCTTGTACATCGCGGCATAGCGTCCGCTGTGGTCAGTCTTGAGGCCATATTGCCTGAAACAGTCGGCGGCGTAGTCGCTCGGCGCCTCCAGTACGACGTAGACACCCCAGCGCAGGTCGCGAAACACCGGCCTTCCGTCGCGCTCGAGCGAGGAGACCACCTCCACGACGCCGGCGCGCTCCAGCACGCCGCCGCGCGAGCGCGGCCGCATGATGTGCGGCAGATCGTCGACCCCGCAGGGCGGAAACAGCAGGCCGTCCGCGGGCACGTCGAGCGCGCAGGCGTTGGCGATCGCAGCCATCTCGATCGCCGATTTGGTGCCGTCGAGAAACGAGTTGAACATCTGCGGATTCATGCCGGCCGACTGCGCTTCGCCAGCGGTCAGACCGTAATGCTGCCAGACGCCGTCCGGTGTCACATCGTGATAGGCCGGCAGATATTTCGTGCCCTTGCCGGCGGCGACGACGCGGAAACCGGTGGCGCGGGCCCAATCGACCATCTCCGCCGTCAGCGCCGGCTGGTCGCCATAGGCGAGCGAATAGACCACGCCCGCCTTGCGCGCTTCCTCGGCGAGGAGCGGGCCTGCCAGTACGTCGGCTTCGACATTCACCATCACGATATGCTTGCCCGCGGCGATCGCGGCGCGCGCATGCTTGATCCCCACGGCGGGATTGCCGGTCGCCTCCACCACCACGTCCATCGCCCCGCCGGCGATGGCGCGCGCGCCGTCATCGGTGAACACGGTCGCGGCGATCCGCTCGGCGCTCCAGCCCACGGTGCGGCACGCCTCGCGCGCGCGGTCGCGGTCGATGTCGACGATGATGGGCACCTCCAGCCCCGGCGTGTGCGGTACCTGCGCCAGAAACATCGAGCCGAATTTGCCCGCACCGATCAATGCGACACGAACGGGCTTGCCGGCGGAAGCGCGAGCCTGGAGGAGGCGGAAGAGGTTCATGGGAGGGTCCGTGAGCGTTATGGCCGAACTATCAATAGTCGTCATTCCGGGGCGCGCGAAGCGCGAGCCCGGAATCCATTTGTCCGCAGTCTCCGCGGCGCGATGGATTCCGGGCTCGACGCTACGCGTCGCCCCGGAATGACAGGTTACTCCGCCGCCTGCCGCGGCGCTCGCGCAAGCCGCACCAGCGCATCATCCTCCACCGTCTTGATCGGCGCAAAATCGCGGTGGGCGATGTACTCCGGCCGCGTCGGGGTTCGGATGTAGTTCGAGACCGCGTTCAGCGTCAGGTACACGATCTTGCGCGGGTAGGGCGTGATGTTGCCGCTCGAGCCGTGCACGAGATTGCCGTGGAACATCAGCATTCCCCCGGGCTTGCCCGTGGGCGCCACGATGCCGCCCTGCTCGACCAATCGCGTCACCGTCGCCTCGTCCAGCGTCCACAGCGGATAGGAGGTGGTGGCCAGGTCGTGCGAGGCTTCGAGATCGCCGGCGTTCTGGCTGCGCGGCACCAGCATCAGGGGGCCGTTGATCGGCATCACTTCGTCGAGGAAGATCGCGATGTTCATCGCGCGCGGCTCCGGCATGCCGTCGTCGCGTTTCCAGGTGCCGTAATCCTGGTGCCACTGCCAGACATCGCCGGTGAAGGCCGATTTCGCGTTGATCTTGAACTGGTGCATGTAGACCTTCTCGCCGAAGAGCTGCTCGACCGGCTCGATCATGCGCGGATGCGCGCCCAGAATGCCGAAGGCCTCGTTGTAGAGATGCGCGGCAAAGGCGGTGCGCGGCGCGCCGCTTTTCTCGCGCCAGACTTCCGGCCGGTTGGCGTCGTAGATGCCGACCGCCTCGCGCGCGAGCAGGTCGACCTCCTCCTGGGTGAACAGCTCGGGCAGGAACAGCCAGCCCTCGCGGTGGAAGAACTCCAATTGCTCCTGAGACAGTTTCATGGGTCGTCCTCCTTGTGTTGTCATTCCGGGGCACGCGAAGCATGAACTACGGTGCGCGAAGCGCACCCGAGAATTCATTTATCCTCAGCGCTTGCCGCCTGATGGATTCCGGGCTCGCCTGTGCATCGCCCCGGAATGACGGCGGTTACGCCGCCGCCTCTTCGCTTGCCCTCAATCTCTCCTCAGTCATCCGTCCTGCCGTCTGCGCATGCGCCAACGCCGTGCGTTCGGCTGCCTTGGCGTCGCCCGCGAGAATGCGTGCGGCGATGTCGGCATGCTCCGCCCAGGCGCTGCCGCGATAGTCGAGCTCCGACAGCACCGTCGCCATCGAGCGGCGCATATGCGGCCATTGCGGCGCGATCGTCTCCTCGATCACGGGATTGCCGGCGAGCTGATAGATGGCGCGGTGAAAATCGACGTCGAGCACGATCAGCTCGGCGAGCGTCGTCGTGCGGTCGATGCGGCTGCCGGCAGCGAGCGCCGCTTCCACCCGCGCGCGGCCGGCCGCGTCGTAGCCCGCGCGCTCCGCTGCGAGCCCGGCGGCGAGCGCATCGATGGCGCCCCTCACCTCGTAGAGCTGGCGGAGGCGTGAGGGGTCGAGCTGGGTGACCTCGAAGCCGCGCCTGCCGCTTTCGGCGACCAATCCCTGCCGGTGCAGCAGATGTAGCGCATGCGATACGGGCTGTCGCGACACGCCGAGCTTGTCCGCCAGCTCGTTCTGCCGGATGCGCTGGCCGGGCTGCAGCGTGCGGTCGGAGATCGCCTCCAGGATCCGGGCATAGACCTGGTCGATCAGGTTCGGGAGCGGGTCGAGAGGGATCACGCCGGCAGCTCCGAAGAATAAATAGGAATACGGAATTCCGTATTCGAAGATATCGCTGGAGGGCGATGGCGTCAAGATGGGTGCAAGATGGGGCGGCAGGCCGGCGCTAAGCCATTGACATCACTGGCCTCGTTTACTGTGCATGGGGTTGTTTTCGCCAAAAAGATATCGGCCTCAGCCCTCCAGCACCTCCACCTCAAGCGCAGCAATCCGTTCCGCATCGGCCAGCGCCTCGATCCCGGTAATGCGGTCGTCTCTGATCGTCACGCGCAGCGCGATGCGCAGCTGTCCGGCGAGGATGACGGCGACGCCGATCTCGCCATCGACCAGCGCGGTCCGCGCGGCCCGCGCGCGGCCCTTGTAGACCTGCGCGACCGCATCGGCGCCGCGGATCTCCGGCAGCGAGCCGAGCCGCACCGCGGCGTCGTCGGCGCGGAAAACGACATCGGGATCGAGCACGGCGAGCAGCCCCTCGAAATTGCCCTCGCGCGACGCCTTGAGGAAGGCATCGACGATGCCGCGCTGGCGCGACATGTCGGTCTCGGGCACCGGCGCCCCCTGCACGCGCCGCCGTGCCCGGCTCGCGAGCTGCCGCGACGCGTCGACCGAGCGGTCGACGATCGGTGCGATCTCCTCGAAGGGGACTGCGAACATGTCGTGCAGCACGAAGGCGAGCCGCTCCGCCGGCTGAAGTGTTTCCAGCACGACGAGCAGCGCCGCGCCGACGGAATCGGCCATCTCAGCCTCGCGCTCCCGCGTGTCGTCGACCGGCTCGGGCACATGCGGGCCCATCGGATCTTCCTTGCGCGACTTCCGTGCGCGCAGCATGTCGAGGCAGATGCGCGCGACGACGGTCGTCAGCCAGCCGCGCAAATTCGCGACGTCGGACATGTCGTAGCGACTGACACGCAGCCATGCCTCCTGCACGGCATCATCGACCTCGGCGCGGGACCCCAGCATCCGGTAGGCGACCGCGCGCAAATGGTCTCTGCTGGCCTCGAACTGATGGCTGAGAAAATCCTGTTCAGAGTTTTTTTGGGTCATCGGTCACATTCCCTGGTCGCGATCCGTCATGCCCATGACGAAGCCAATCCGGCCGATGTGACCGGAACCTTCGAAATTCGAACGATGGAGACGAAAAGATGCATGCCCGCATGAATCACCCCGTCATGGTCCTCCCCGAAGCCATGAATGTCCTTCAGTCCCTCGGCAGTTTGACCAAGCAGGGGCTGCCGGAAAAGCTCCTGGAATTGGTGCACCTGCGCGCCAGCCAGATCAATGGCTGCAGCGTCTGCGTCGACATGCACCCCAAGGTCGCGCGCAAGCTGGGGGAGACCGACGAGCGCCTGTTCGCCGTATCCGCCTGGCGCGATGCGCCCTATTTCACCGACGCCGAGCGTGCCGCGCTGGCGTTGACCGAAGCCGTCACGCGCCTCGCCGATCGGGAGGATCCGGTGCCGGATGCGATCTGGAACGAGGCCGACAAGCATTTTGACGAGCGCGAGCTGGCAACCCTGATCGTCGCGATCGCGACCATCAACGTCTGGAACCGGCTGAACGCGACGATCAAGATGCCGGTCGGTGTGTGGAAGGTGTGAGTGTCCGTGCCCTCTCCCTTGCGGGAGAGGGCAACGCCGCAAGGAGACGCGAATATACTTGGGTGAGGGGTGTCTCTCCGCAGACTCGTCTGTAGATGTGACCGCGGACAGAGCCCCTCATCCGGCGCTTCGCGCCACCTTTTCCCACAAGGCGAGAAGGGAAGAAGGAAGGAAGAGCTACTCCGCCAGGAACCGGTTCACCACCTCGCCGAACTCGAGCGGGGCCTGCTCGAACATCCAATGGCCGGCGTTCGGAATCACCGCCGTCTTGGCGCCTGCAATGTGCGCGGCCAGCACGCGCCACATCACCGACAGGCTTCCTGTCGTCGCGCCGCCGCCGATCAGCAGCGTCGGCGTCCTGATCGCCTGCGCATCGCTAAGCGTGTAGGGTCTGCGCTGCTCGTTGATCTGGCCGAGGAAGGTCAGCGCGTTGTCGCGCAGCTGCTGCTTGGCCGCCGCCGGCACGCGCCGCCAGGAGCCGTCGCCTTCGATTCCCTCGTAGAAATTCTGCAGCGCGCCCTCGATATCGCCGGCGCGGATCATCTCGACCGAGCGCACGGTACGCGCGGCGAGCGACGGGTGGCCGGGCGTGCCGTCGGGCACCGGCAGGGATGCATCGAGATCGCCGCCCGGCTCGGCCAGCACCAGTTTCCGCAGCAGATCAGGCCGTGCCTGCGCCACGCGGAATGCGATATGGCCGCCGCGGGAATGGCCCATCAGATCGACGGGTCCGGGTCTCACCTGCGCGATGAAGGCAGTCACGTCGGCCACATGCTGCGCCATCTTGTAATCGTCGCCGACGGCATCCCAATGTTCGGGGAAGAAGTGCCGCAGGCTGACCGAGATCACGCGGTGCGTCTTCGAGAGCGGGCCGAGCACGGAATACCAGGTGCGGAAATCCCCGAGCGTGCCGTGCACGCAGACCAGCGGCGGGCCCTCGCCGACTTCGAGATAGGCCATGTCGTAACCGTTGACGTGGAATGTCTGCATGCTCAGCTCGCCAGAAAATCCAGGACCATTTCGGAGTATTTCTGCGGCGCCTGCTCGAACATCGGATGCGTCGCATTCGGGATGACCGCCGTCCTGGAATAGGGCACATGCGCGGCCAGCGCATGCAACACCTTTGGCAGCAGCCCCTTGGTCCGCGCGCCCAGGACGAACAGCGTCGGCATCTTGATGGACTCCGCATCCGCCTTCGAGAACGGCGGGCGGTTGTCGCGGACCTGGCCGATCAGCGTCATGGCGTTGTCGCGCAGATTCTGTTTCACCATCGCCGGCAGCCGCGGCCAGGTGCCGGCCCCTTCCAGCGTATCGACGAAGACGGCGAGGCCGCCGTCGACATCGCCGGATGCGATCTTCTCGGCCGAGGCCGTGAACCGCGCCAGCAGCGGTGACGGGCCGCCGACGTAATCAGGGTCGAGGCTCACATCGAGTTCACCGCCGGGCTCGGCCAGGACCAGGCGGCGCAACAGATCAGGCCTCCGCTGTGCCACACGGAAGCAGATATGCCCGCCGCGGGAATGGCCCATCAGGTCGACCGGACCAAGGTCGAGCTTCTCGATGAAGCCGATGACGTCCTGGACGTGCTGCTCGATCGAATAGGTGTCACCGACGCCGTCCCAGCGTTCCGGGAAGAAGTGCCTCAGGCTGACGGCGATTACCCGGTGCCGCTGGCTCAGCGGTCCGAGCACGCAGCCCCAGACGCGGAAATCGTTGAGCGAGCCATGCACACAGACCAGAGGCGGACGGCCCCTGTCCTCGCCCACGTCGAGATAGGGCATGTCGTATCCGTTAACGTGGAGGCTTTGCATGCGAGGCTCGCGAGGGACCGGAACTCCTGTGCAAGATCCCCGGAAACCGGGTGGATCGCAACTATTTCCAAGCCTAGATTTGGACAGAGATCTCATTGGGGGCGTGCGACAAGGACGCAAGCCAGGAACCGATCCATGACCAACCAGCATTTTGCCCTGTTCGACACCAGGATCGGCCTCTGCGCCGTCGCCTGGGGCCCGCGCGGCATCAACGGCACGCAATTGCCGATGGGCGGCGAGCAGAAGATCCGCACCCGGATCAGCCAGCGTCACGCCGACGCCAGCGAGGCCGAGCCGACGGCCGAGGTGCGAGAGGCGATCGACCGGATAACAAAACTGCTCTCAGGCGAGCCGGATGACCTCACCGATATCGAGCTCGATCTCGACGGCGTGCCCGAATTCAACCGCGGCGTCTACGAGATCGCCCGCGCGATTCCGCCCGGGAAGACCGTCACCTATGGCGATATCGCCAAGCAGCTCGGCGGCGTCCAGCTGTCGCGGGACGTCGGTCAGGCGCTCGGTCGCAACCCGTGTCCGATCGTCGTGCCCTGCCACCGCGTGCTCGCCGCCGGCAACAAGCCCGGCGGATTTTCGGCCAACGGCGGCGTGGTGACGAAGCTGAAGATGCTGGAGATCGAAGGCGCGCTGGTGAACCACACGCCGAGTCTGTTCGATTGAGGTGGTCCACCCTCCCCCGTCCAGGGGAGGGTAAGAGGCGCCTCAAATCTTCGCGGCCGCCTTCGGCCAATATTTGTCGCGAAGATGCCGCTTCACCAGCTTGCCGGTCGGCGTACGCGGCAGCTCGGGCTCGAAATCGATCGAGCGCGGGCACTTGATCGCGGAGAGGCGGCTCTTGCAGTAGGCGATCAAATCGGTCTCCAGCGCCTTGCCGGCGCGGCTCATGTCGTGCGGCTGCACCACCGCCTTGACCTCTTCGCCCATCTCCTCGTTCGGCACGCCGAACACGGCGACGTCGGCGACGTCGGGATGGGTGATCAGCACGTCCTCGGTCTCCTGCGGGTAGATGTTCACGCCGCCGGAGATGATCATGTAGGACTTGCGATCGGTGAGATAGAGGAAGCCGTCCTTGTCGAGATAGCCGACGTCGCCGAGCGTCGACCAACCTTTGGCGTTGTAGGCCTTCTTCGTCTTCTCCGGGTCGTTGTGATAGGTGAACGCGGGCGCGTCGGCGAAATAGACCGTGCCGATCTCGCCGACCGGCTGCTCCTCGTCGTTCTCGTCCAAGATCTTGATCTTGCCGACAACGGCGCGGCCGACGCTGCCGCGATGCTCCAGCCATTGCTGTGAGTTGCAGACGGTGACGCCGTTGCCTTCCGAGCCTGCGTAATACTCGATCAGGATCGGTCCCCACCATTCGATCATCTTGGCCTTCACGTCGACCGGGCACGGCGCGGCGGCATGGATCGCGCCCTTGAGCGTGGCGACGTTGTATTTGGTGCGGACCTCGTCGGGCAGCTTCAGCATGCGGACGAACATGGTCGGCACGAGCTGCGATTGTGTGACCTTGTACTTTTCGACCAGCTTCAAAAATTCCTCGGCGTCGAAATGCTCCATGATGATCGAGGTGCCGCCGAGCACGGTCGCCATCATGTTGAAGCGCAGCGGCGCGGCGTGATAAAGCGGCGCCGGCGACAGATATGTGCTCTCCGCATTCATGCCGCACATGTCGGCGCAGAGCACGCGCAGGAAGGCGTTCGGCACGTCGATCTTGTTGCCTTCGAACGCCTTCTTGATGCCCTTGGGCCGGCCGGTGGTGCCCGACGAATACAGCATGTCGTAGCCGGCGACCTCGTCCGCGATCGGCGTCGTCGGCTGCGCGGCAGCCTCCTTGTCATAGGAACGAAACCCCGGCAGCGGCTCGTCCATCATGTAGAAGATCGGTTCGCCAGCGGCGCCCTTGACCAGATCCTTGATCTGGTCAGCGCATTTCGGCGTGGTGATGACGACCTTGGCGCCGCAATCCTTGATGATGTAGTCGATCTCGTCCTGCTTCAGATAGCGGCTGATCGCGGTGTAATACAGCCCGCTGCGCTGCGCGGCCCAGCAGATCTCCATGAAGGCGAGACGGTTTTCCATCAACAGCGCGATGTGGTCGCCGGCCTTGAGGCCGAGCGCGCGGAACAGATGCGCGCCCTGGTTCGAGAGCTCGTCGAGCTCGCGATAGGTGATCGCCTTGCCGGTGCCGGCCATCTGATAGGCGACCTTGTTCGGCGTGGTGCGGGCGTGGATGGAGGGGTGGGTCATGGCGTTTCCTCAAAACGCGGATGGCGAGTAGCGAAGGGCGAATAGGGAAGGGCAAACCGCTCTTCGCCTACTCACCATTCGCTACTCGCCACTTGCTACTCGCTTTTGTTTCTTACAGCCGCTCTACGATCGTCACATTTGCCATGCCGCCGCCTTCGCACATGGTCTGCAGGCCGTAGCGCTTGCCGCGCTGGTGCAGGGCGTGGACCAGCGTGGTCATCAGCTTGGTGCCGGAACCGCCGAGCGGATGGCCGAGCGCGATGGCGCCGCCGTTGATGTTGAGACGCGCGGGATCCGCGCCAGTGGTCTTGAGCCAGCCGGTCGGCACCGAGGCGAAGGCCTCGTTGACCTCGAACAGGTCGATGTCGTCGACCTTCATGCCGGCCTTCTCCAGCGCGCGCTTGGTGGCGTGCAGTGGCGCGTCGAGCATGATGACGGGGTCGCCGCCGGTCATCGTCATGTGGTGGATGCGCGCCAGCGGCTTGACGCCGAGCTGCTTGAGGCCACGCTCATTCACGACCATCACGCCGGAAGCGCCGTCGCAGATCTGGCTGGCGCTGGCTGCGGTGAGCTTGCCGTTCTCGGCAATCAGCTTGACGCCCTTGATGCCGTCGAGCGTGACGTCGAAGCGGATACCCTCGTCGATGTGATGGGTGTCCTTGGAGCCGTCGGCGCGGGTGATTTCGAGCGGCACGATCTCCTTCTTGAAGTGGCCGGCTTGGGTCGCCGCGATCGCGCGCTGATGGCTGTTGAAAGAGTACTCGTCGAGATCATCCTTCGACAAGCCGTACTTCTCAGCCATCATCTCGGCGCCGGTGAACTGGCTGAACACGATGTTGGGATACTTCGCCTCGATGCCAGGGCTCTTGTAATTGCCAAAGCCGTTCTTGGCCGGAAGCTGCGACGACAGGCCCATCGGCACGCGCGTCATCGATTCCACGCCGGCGGCGATCACGACGTCCATCGTGCCCGACATCACGGCCTGGGCTGCGAAGTGCAGCGCCTGCTGCGAGGAGCCGCACTGGCGGTCGATCGACGTGCCCGGCACGCTCTCCGGCAGCTTCGAGGCCATGATCGCGTTGCGCGCGACGTTGTTGGACTGCTCGCCGACCTGCATCACGCAGCCCATGATCACGTCCTCGACCAGGGCAGGATCGACCTTGGTGCGATCGACCAGCTCGTCCAGCACCTTCGCGGCGAGATCGGCCGGATGCCAGCCGGCGAGGCGGCCCCCCTTGCGCCCGCCGGCGGTACGCGCGGCGGCGACGATGTATGCCTCGGCCATGTCGGTTTCTCCCTGAATTTCTTGATTGGGGTTGGTTGTCGGGGACGGATTTAAGGGACGGAAGATCGTTTAGTCAATCGATCAATTAACTCTTGTGATGAGGCGCTGCTTGGGCTTATCTGCGCGCCTCTCGCAGCGCATTCAGGGATCTCCGTGGCTACCAGCGTACCGAACAGGCTCTCCAGCGGGAAGAATTCCACCGCGGAGAAATTGCTCGTGGCCGCGAGCGAGCTGATGATCGAACGCTCCTCGATCGAGATCTCGCTCAGCGACATCGCGCAGAAGTCGGGCGCCAACGCCGCGCTGGTCAAATATCATTTCGGCAACAAGGATGGCCTGCTGCTTGCGCTGCTCGAGCGCAATGCCGCGACCGAGCTCTCCAATCTCGAATATCTGCTGGCGCAGCCGATTACGGCCACGGCGAAGCTGAAGTTGCATATCGGCGGCATCATTCGCGCCTATTACCGGTTTCCTTACATGAACCGGTTGATCCACTACCTCTTGCACGAGACCGACACGGCCGCCGCCGACGAAGTCTCGAAATTCTTCGTGGCGCCGCTGCTCGACTTTCACCGCCGCCTGCTGGCTGACGGCGTCAACCGCGGCGAATTCCGCCAGACCGATCCGGTGCTGTTCTACACCAGCCTGATCGGTGCCTGCGATCATTTGTTCTTCGGCCGGCACGCAATGTCCCGCGCGACCGGCGTCGGCCCGGTCACCGACGACGTCTGCCGGCAATACATCAAGCACATGGAAACGCTGATCTGCGGCGGCATCCTCACGCAAGCCGGGGAAGCTGCCGCTGCCGGATGATAGTCCGGCCAATACACAACAAGTCCAGAGAAGAAACGCCCAAGGAAAGGTGCCTGTCATGCAACTGAAAGACGTAGCCGTTCTCATCACCGGCGGTGGTTCGGGCCTCGGTGAGGCCACCGCCCGCGCCATGGCGGCCAAGGGCGCCAAGATCGGCGTGATCGACCAGAACAAGGACAATGCCGAGAAGGTCGCCGCCGAAGTGAAGGGCGTTGCGCTTCATGCCGACGTCACCAGCGAAGAGCAGATCAAGGCGGCGATCGCCAAGGCCGAGGCCGCGCACGGTGTTGCCCGCGTGCTGATGAACTGCGCCGGCATCGGCGGCTCGCAGCGCATCGTCGGCCGCGACGGCGTCTATCCCTTGGAAAAATTCGCGCGCATCATCAACGTCAATCTGATCGGCACCTTCAACTGCCTGCGCCTGTTCGCCGAGCGCCTCGTCACGATCGAGCCGGTCGGCGAAGAGCGCGGCGTCATCATCAACACGGCGTCGGTCGCCGCTTACGAAGGACAGATCGGCCAGATCGCCTATTCGGCATCGAAGGGCGGCGTCGTCGGCCTGACCCTGCCGGCCGCGCGCGACCTCGCCAGCCAGAAAATCCGCGTCAACACCATCGCGCCCGGCCTGTTCTTCACGCCGCTGCTGATGGGCCTGAACGAAGAGGCGCGCAAGAGCCTGGGTGCCCAGGTGCCGCATCCCTCGCGCCTCGGCGATGCCGCCGAATACGGCTCGCTGGCGGTGCACATCGTCGAGAACCCGATGCTGAACGGCGAGACCATCCGCCTCGACGGCGCGATCCGGATGGCGCCAAGGTAGCTTCTTTCCTTCTCCCCTCTTGTCCGCCGAAGCCTTCAGGCGAAGGCGGATGTGGGAGAAGGTGGCGCGCTTCTTAGCGCGCCGGATGATGGGTTCTCTCCACAATCTCATCAGTGGAGGCAGACCCCTCACCCAAGCGAGTATGTGGTCAGCGATGTACATGCCCTCTCCCACAAGGGGAGAGGGCGCAGCAATTGGCACCGCGATCGGCGGTACTCAGGAGCGCCCATGTCCCAACCGCTGCTGATCGAACATGACGACGGCGTCGACCGGGTGACGCTCAATCGCCCCGACAGTCTCAACGCGCTTGATCCTGCGCTGATCGACGCGCTCAACGTTTATTTCCAGGGCCTGCAGCGCAATCGCGACACGCGCGTCGTTGTGCTCCGGGGCGCCGGCAAGAATTTCTGTGCGGGTCTTGATCTCAAGGCGGCGATGGCTCGCCGCGCAGGACAGCAGGAACCGCCCGGCGTCACGGAGTCGCTCGATTCGCAGCGCCGCATCGCAGATATCGTGATGCTGATGCGGCGCTGCCCACAGCCGATCCTTTCGCTGGTGCAGGGGGCGGCGGCCGGCGGTGGCTTTGCGCTGGCACTGGCGTCCGATATCCGCATCGCGACGAAATCGGCGCGGATGAACTGCGCCTTCATCAAGCTCGGCCTCGGCGGCTGCGACATCGGCACCAGCTATTTCCTGCCGCGCCTCGTCGGCGTGTCCGTGGCATCGGAATTGATCCTGACGGGTCGCTTCATCGGCGCCGAGCGCGCGCTCGCGGTCGGACTGGTCTCAGAGGTCGTCGACGAGGGCAAGCTCGACGATGCGGCTGTGCCCTATGTCGATGCGATGATGACAGCCTCGCCGGTCGGACTGCGCCTGTCCAAGGAATGTCTCAACATGAGCGTCGACGCCGGCTCGCTCGAGGCCGTTATCGCAATGGAAGATCGCAACCAGGTCCTGTGCAGCCGCTCCGAGGAATTTTCGGAAGGCATCAGGGCCTTCCTTGAGAAGCGAAAGCCTGTCTATATCAAGCGCTGAACCACGAAGATCCGCAAAGGGCAAGAAATTCCGGGAGACGCAAAATGAGTGGAAGCGTGGCGGCGGTGATGACGAAGCCCGCCTTTCGCAAGGTCGAGTGGCTCGCGCGCGACATCGACGTCGGGCGCCGCGCCGACGGCACGGTGGTGCTGAAGTCGCGCATTCCGCTACAGTCTTACGAGAAGCACATCCCGGCTTCGCTGGCGAAATGGGCGAGGGAAGCGCCCGAGCGCATCTGGCTGGCGCAACGCGGCGGGCCCAACCGCGAATGGCGCAAGGTATCTTATGCCGAAGCCAAGCGCACCGTGGATGCGCTGACGCAAGGCCTGCTCAATCTCGGGCTCGATGGCCGTCCCGTCGCGATCCTCTCCGGCAATTCGATCGAGCATGCGCTGATGACGCAGGCGGCGATGCAGGCACGCGTCCCGGCGGCGCCGGTGTCGCCGGCCTACTCGCTGATGAGCCACGATCACGTCAAGCTGAAATACCTGTTCGACTTGATCAAGCCGGCCGTATTGATGGTGCAGGACGGTCCGACCTTCGAGAAGGCGCTGAAGGCGCTCGACCTTGGTGGCGTCACCGTCGTTCACGTCGCGCGGCCCTGCGACGGCATCACAAGCGTCAGCTTCGCCGAACTCGCGGCGACGCCGGTGACGAAGGATGTCGAGGCGTCGATTGCGAAGATCACGCCCGACACCGTCGGCAAGCTGCTGTTCACGTCAGGCTCGACCGGCATGCCCAAGGCCGTCATCAACACGCAGGAGATGATGTGCGCCAATGCTGCGATGATGATGCAGGTGAGGCCCCGCGACCCCGGCGGCCCGATCTCGACCATGCTGGACTGGATGCCCTGGAATCACACCATGGGCGGCAATGCCGCGTTTCATCCGATCCTGGTTGATGGCGGCACGCTCTATATCGATGACGGCCGGCCGATGCCCGGCCAGTTCGAGGAGACGTTGCGGAACCTGCGCGAGATCTCCCCGACCTATTACGCCAATGTCCCCGCCGGCTATGCCGCGCTCGCGGCCGCCATGGAGAAGGACGATGCGCTCTGCCGTTCCTTCTTCAAAAATCTCTCGATCATGGCCTATGGCGGCGCGCGGCTGCCGGACGATCTCTATGACCGCATGCAGGCCCTCGCGGTGAAGACGACCGGCGAGCGCATCGTGTTCTACACCGGCTGGGGCTCGACCGAGACCGCGCCGACCTCGACGGGCACCTATTGGGACACCGAGCGCGTCGGCCTGATCGGCCTGCCGTTCCCAGGCGTTGAGTTGAAGATGGTGCCTTGCGGCTCGAAATACGAGTTGCGCCTGCGCGGCGTCAACGTCACGCCCGGCTATTTCGGCCAGCCAGACCTGACCAAGAAGATGTTCGACGAGGAAGGCTTTTACTGCATCGGCGATGCCGGCATCTTCGTCGACGATGCCGATCCGGTAAAAGGCATCATCTTTGCCGGCCGCGTCGTTGAGGATTTCAAGCTCACCACCGGCACATTCGTGCATGTCGGCTCGCTGCGGACCGATGCGATCGCGGCGGCGACGCCCGTGGTTCATGACGCGCTGGTCGCGGGGCAGGATCGCCCGTTCATCGGCCTGCTCGCCTGGCCGAACCTTCACGCTTGCCGGCAACTCGTTGGCAATCCCGATCTCAGCTTTGCCGATGCGGTGCAGCATCCTGAGGTCATTGCCTGCTTCAGACGGGGGCTGGAAGCTCACAACAAAGAATGCGAAGGCGCCAGCAGCCGCATCATCGCGCGCGCCATGCTGATGGACGAGCCGCCGTCGATCGACGGCAACGAGCTCACCGACAAGGGCTACATCAACCAGCGCGCCGGCCTGGAGCGCCGCGCCGCCCTGGTGGAGCGCCTGTACGCGGACAAGCCGGATCAGGATGTGATCGTGCTGAGATGACGCACCGTTCTCGCCTGTCATTCCGGGGCGCGCGCAGCGCGAACCTGGAATCCATCAGGCCGCATAGACGCGGCGAAATGGATTCCGGGCTCGCGACTTTGTCGCGCCCCGGAATGACGGTCTCAAAATGAACAAGACGAACAAACAAGAGGTAGCCCGCCATGAACTTCGATTTCTCCGACGATCAGAAGCAGCTCCGCGACCAGGCGCGCAAATTCCTTGCCGAAAAATGCTCGCCCAAGGCGGTGCGCGTCGTGCTCGACGGCAAGGCGCCCTATGACAAGGAGCTATGGAAGGGTCTCGCCGAGATGGGCTTTCTCGGCGTTGCGATTCCCGAGGAGTTTGGCGGGGCGGGTGCGGGCCATCTCGAGCTCTGCGTGATCGCGGAGGAGATGGGACGGGCCAATGCCCCCGTGCCGTTCTCCTCGACCGTGTATCTCGCCGCCGAGGCGCTGCTGATCGCCGGCAGCGACGCGCAGAAGAAGAAATGGTTGCCGGCGATCGCGTCGGGCGAGGCGATCGGCACGCTGGCGCTATTCGAGGGCAAGGGCAATCCTGCGCCGAAGAACGTCAAGCTCACGGCTGCGAACGGCGTACTCAATGGCGTCAAGAAGCCGGTCGCCGACGGCGCCATCGCCGATTTCGCGGTTGTTGCCGCGCGTACCGGATCGAGCGGCCGGGACAGCGATATCTCGCTGTTCCTGGTCGACCTCAAGTCCGGTGGCGTCGAGGTGAAGAGCCTCACCAATCTCGATCCGACCCGCGGTCAGGCCGAGATCATCTTCAAGGACTGCAAGGCCGAGCCGCTAGGAGTTGCCGGCGAGGGCTGGAGCATCCTCACCCAGGTGCTCGATCGCGCCGCGGTGCTCTGCGCGTTCGAGCAGGTCGGCGGCTCCGATCGCGCGCTGGAGATGGGGCGGGACTACGCGCTCGACCGCATCGCCTTCGGCCGGCAAATCGGATCGTTCCAGGCGGTCAAGCACATGCTTGCCGACATGTATGTCTCGGCGACGCTGGCGCGCTCCAACTGCTATTACGGCGCCTGGGCGCTCTCGACCAATGCTGGCGAGCTGCCGGAAGCTGCGGCTGCCGCCCGGATCAGCGCGACGCAGGCGTTTCAGCACTGCGCCAAGAACAACATCCAGGTTCACGGCGGCATGGGTTTCACCTGGGAGTTCGACTGCCACATGTACTATCGCCGCGCCAACGCGATGGCGCTGGGGCTCGGCAGCCTGTCCTATTGGGAGGACCAGCTGATCGACCGCATGCGCAAGAAGAACGCGGCGTGATGTTGTCGTCATTCCGGGGCTCGCGAAGCGAGAACCCGGAATCTCGAGTTGAGTCGATAACCTCTGGATTCCGGGTTCGATGCTGCGCATCGCCCCGGAATGACGGAAGAAGAGATAAAGAACCATGAACTTCGACGACACCCCGCAGGAAGCCGAATTCCGCGCCACCGCGCGCGCCTGGATCGGCGCGAACGCGCCGAAGCAATACGAGGACGAGCTGCGCAAATCCTCGCTCGGCCGCACCGTGCTCAGGAATGCCGACATTCTCGAGGTCGCAAAGGCCTGGCAGAAGAAGAAGGCCGACGCTGGCTGGGCCTGCCTGCACTGGCCGAAGGAGTATGGCGGCCGCGGATCGTCGCCGATCGAGCGCGTGATCTGGCAGCAGGAAGAGGGGCCGTTTGGTCAGCTCTCACGCATGTTCATCATCGGCCACGGCATGTGCGGGCCGACCATGATGGCGTTCGCACGCGAGGAGCATAAGCGGACCTATTTGCCGCCGCTCGCGTCAGGCGAAAAAGTCTGGTGTCAGCTGTTCTCCGAGCCGGCCGGCGGCTCCGACGTCGCGGGCTTGCGCACGCGCGCCGAGAAGGATGGCGACGACTGGGTCGTCAACGGCCAGAAGATCTGGACGTCGGGCGCGCATTATTCCGACTACGGCATCCTGCTCACGCGCACCGATCCGACCGTCCCCAAGCACAAGGGCCTCACCATGTTCTTCCTGGACATGAAGAGCCCCGGCGTCGAGGTCAGGCCGATCAAGCAGGCCAGCGGCGCTTCCGACTTCAACGAGGTCTATTTCACCAATGTCCGCATCCCCGACCACCAGCGTCTCGGCGAGGTCGGCGACGGCTGGAACGTCTCGCTGACCACGCTGATGAACGAGCGCAGCGCGATCGGCGCGGCCGTCTCGACCGGTTTCCCGGAGCTGTTCGAATATTGCTCCAGCCTGATGCTCGACGACGGGCCGGCGATCGAGGACCGCGCGGTGCGCGCGAAGCTCGCGAACTGGGCGGTGAAGGCGAGCGGGCTGAAATACACCAGCATGCGCGCGATCTCGGCGCTCTCGAAGGGCGAGCGGCCGGGGCCGGAAAATTCCATCGGCAAGCTGGTGGCGGGCTCGATGATCCAGGACGTCGCGACCTACGCGCTGGATCTGCAGGGGGCTGGCGGCGTGGTCAGCGGTGAAGATGCCGAACTCGCCGGCCGTTTCCAGGCGATGCTGCTGCGCGCGCCCGGCACGCGCGTCGAAGGCGGCACCGACGAGATTATGCGCAACATCATCGCCGAGCGGGTGCTGGGCCTGCCCGGCGATATCAGGGTCGACAAGGACGTGCCGTTCAACAAGATCCCGACGAAGGGAAGAGGGTAGAGGTCCGCCATGAATTTCGACGACACCCCGCAGGAAGCCGCATTCCGCGAGACCGCGCGCAAATGGATCGACGCCCATGCGCCGAAGGAATTGCATGCCGAGCTGTCGAAATCCTCGCTCGGCCGCATTCGCCTTGCCAGTCACGACATCGTCGATGTCGGCAAGGCCTGGCAGAAGAAAAAGGCCGAAGGTGGCTGGGCCTGCCTGCACTGGCCTAAGGAGTATGGCGGCCGCGGCGCGACGCCGATCGAGAAGGTGATCTGGCAGCAGGAGGAGGGCGTCTACGGCAAGCTGACGCAGCCGTTCCAGATCGGCGAGGGCATGTGCGGCCCGACCGTGATGGCGTTCGGCAGCGAGGATGCGAAGCGCAGGTATCTGCCGAAGCTCGCCTCGGGCGAGGAGATCTGGTGCCAGTTGTTCTCCGAACCGTCCGCTGGTTCGGACGTCGCGGGTCTGCGCACACGCGCGGAGAAGAAGGGCGACAATTGGGTTGTTAATGGCCAGAAGATCTGGACCTCGGGCGCGCATTACTCCGACTACGGCCTTTTGATCGCGCGCACCGATCCGAATGTGCCCAAGCACAAGGGCCTCACCATGTTCTTCCTGGACATGAAGAGCCCCGGCGTGGAGGTCAGGCCGATCAAGCAGGCCAATGGCATGCAGGAGTTCAACGAAGTCTATTTCACCGACGTTGTGATTCCGGACAGCCAGCGCCTCGGCGCCGTCGGCGAGGGCTGGAGCGTATCGCTGACCACGCTGATGAACGAGCGCATGTCGATCGGCTCGCGGCTTGCGACCGGCGTCCCCGAGATGTTCGAGTTCTGCTCCAACCTCATGTTGGAGGAGGGGCTCGCCATCGACGATCCCGCCGTGCGCTCGAAGCTTGCGAGCTGGGCGGCGAAGTCGAGCGGGCTGAAATACACCAGCTACCGCACCATCTCGGCCCTTTCGAAGGGCGAGCGGCCGGGCCCGGAGAATTCCATCGGTAAGCTGGTCTCGGGCATGATGCTCCAGGACATTGCGACCTACGCGATGGACCTGCAGGGCGCGGCCGGTGTTCTCACCGGCAGCGACGAGGAGACCGTGCAAGGCCAATTCCAGCAGATGCTGCTATCTGCGCCCTCGATGCGCATCGCCGGCGGCACCGACGAGATCCTGCGCAACATCATCGCCGAGCGCGTGCTGGGGCTGCCGGGCGACATTCGTGTCGACAAGGACGTGCCGTACAACAAGATCCCGACCAAGGGGCGGTGATTATCCTCGTGTCCCGGACGCGGCGCAGCGCGCCGTGAGCCGGGACCCGGAATTCCACAATGGGCCCCGGCTCTGCGCCGCATCACGTCGTGCTGTGTCGCGTCCGGGGCACGAAAGCGAGTCAAGCCATGGACGCTAAAGCACCCAATGCCCGCCACTCCACTGAAGACCGTATCGGCGTGCTCGAAGAGCTCCTCAATGAGCGTTATTCCGTCCGCGCCTTCCTGCCGAAGGAAGTCGACCGCGCCACCATCGAGCATGTGCTGACCACCGCGCAGCGCACGGCCTCATGGTGCAACAGCCAGCCCTGGCAGGTCGTCATCGCCAGCGGCGCTGCCAAGGAGCGCTTTCGCCAGGCGATCTACAAGGAGGCTTCTGGTGGTCTCGGCGACGACTACGACTTCACGCCGCCGCGCGAATATGTCGGGATCTATCTGGAGCGGCGCCGCGAGAGCGGTTTTCAGCTGTACAACACGCTGGGCATCGCCCGCGGCGACAGAAGCGCCTACGCCAAGCAAGCGCTGGAGAACTACAATTTCTTCGGCGCGCCGCACGTCGCGATCATCCACACCAACGAGCCGCTCGGCATTTACGGTGCGATCGATTGCGGCGCCTATGTCAGCAATTTCATGCTGGCCGCGCAGGCGCTCGGGCTCGGCACGATTCCGCAGGCCGCCTTGGCGCGGCATTCCGGCCTGATCCGCCGCCACTTCAACCTGCCCGACGATCGCCGGATCGTCTGCGGCATCTCGTTCGGTTATGCGGACGACGCCCACAAGGTCAACAGCTACCGCACCTCGCGTGCGAGCGTGGCAGATACGGTCACCTTTGCAGAGGAGTGATCGAGAGCGGCGTGGTCCCGCTCCGTCGGCCTCAGACGCGCGCGAAGACGGCCGTGGAAACGGCCGCCTTCGTCTGTCTCGGTCGAATGGCCGTCAGCCGCCGCTGCCGCCGATCACGGCCCGCACCGTCTCGTCAGGCCCGAAATCCTCGGCGCCGTCGACATAGAGCAGTGCGGCGAGCTTCGAGCGGGCGCGGTTCACGCGGCTCTTGATCGTGCCGACCGCGCAGCCGCAGATCGAGGCCGCATCCTCGTAGGAGAAGCCCGAGGCGCCGACCAGGATCAACGCTTCACGCTGGTCCTGCGGAAGCTTCTCGAGCGCCGTGCGGAACTCCTCGAACTCGAGATGTGCGTTCTGCGAGGGCTGTGTCTTCAGCGTCTTGGCGTAGTTGCCCTCGGCATCCTCGACCTCGCGCCGCCGCTTGCGGTAGTCGGAACGGAATAGGTTGCGCAGGATCGTGAACAGCCACGCCGGCAGATTGGAGCCGGGCTGGAACGAGTCGATGTTGGCGAGCGCGCGGAGCAGCGTCTCCTGGACCAAATCGTCGGCGCGGTCCGCATTGCCGCTGAGCGAAATGGCGAACGCGCGCAGACTGGGCACGGCCGCCAGGATGTCGTTACGCAGGGAATCCGTGAGAGGCATTAGTCCCTCCCATTGTTGTTGTCGTTGGATCCGCCCTCATCGCCCAATTGGGGTGTCGCTCCCGGCGCATCAAGCTTCTTGATCAGCTCTGCGAACCGATCCGGAACGCCTTGTCGCACGACATCATCATACATGGCGCGCAACTGATGCCCTATCCGGGATTGGATCTCCGGAGTGAGGCCTCCCTTGCCGGGGGTCGTGCTTCTGCTGGCTTGAGACTTGAGATCTTTCATGACCTGTTCCACGTTTCCCCGAGTTAAGTGACTGTAAGTTCGAGAGGTTTTCTCAACCGGGAGCCGTTCCCTGGTTAGGCACAATTCCAGGTTCGAGAAAAAGTTCCCGGCCGGACGGAACTTTTCTCAAGTTGAGGCGTAATCAGCCCAGCAGGGGAACCCGGGCCCCCCGCGTGACGCCTGACCTCAGGATCTCGACCTCAAGGCCGGCCCGAACACGAATGGAGTGGGGATGTCCCGTTCACAGCTTGTTGCTGAACACTTGCCGTTGTTGCGCCGGTACGCACGCGCCCTGACAGGCAGCCAGGCCTCCGGTGACGCCTACGTCGCAGCCATGTTGGAAGCCATGCTGGGAGATCCGGCGGTGCTCGACGAGAGCCATGGACCGCGCGCCGGCTTGTTCCGGCTGTTCACCCAGATCTGGAACTCGGTCTCGGTCAACGACGATTCGGAGGTGACGACCCTGCCGATGCCGCCAGAGCGGCGCCTGTCGAACATCACGCCGCTGCCACGGCAGGCCTTCCTCCTGCTCTCCCTGGAGGGGTTTTCGGAGGAGGAAGTCGGCTACATCCTCGGCACCGACGTCGCCGAGACGCGGCGCCTTGCGGATGCCGCAGGCCGCGAGATGGCGGCCGAGATCGCGACAGACGTGCTGATCATCGAGGACGAGACCTTCATCGCCATGGACCTCGAGAGCCTGGTGAAGAATCTCGGCCACAACGTCGTCGGCGTCGCGCGCACCCATGCCGATGCCGTGGCGCTCGCCAAGAACAAGCGGCCCGGTCTGATCCTTGCCGACATCCAGCTCGCCGACGGCTCGTCGGGCCTCGACGCCGTCAACGAGCTGCTGCGCACTTTCGAAGTGCCGGTGGTGTTCATCACCGCCTATCCCGAGCGCTTCCTCACCGGCGAGCGTCCCGAGCCGGCGTTCCTGATCTCGAAGCCGTTCCAGCCCGCGATGGTGTCGGCGGTAGCCAGCCAGGCGCTGTTCTTCCAGCGCAACTCGCGCAACCGGGCGCCAAAGGCGCCGGCGGCGTAAGGAAGGCATCGTTCGCGAAACGATTTGATCCGGCGTGCTGCAGGGCACGCCGGATTTTTCGTGTCGGTTGTCCGCGCTTGACGCGCATCCGCGGCGCCGCTCATACCTCATGCATGAATCTAGCCGGAGACGGACCATGGACCAGCAACTCCTCGACCGCCTCGCAATCCGCGACCTCGTCGAGAACTGGGCGGTGTGGCGCGATGCCGGCGACTGGGAGCGCTTTGCCACGGTCTGGCACGAGGAGGGCTGGATGTCCGCGACCTGGTTTCAGGGGCCGGCGCGGGATTTCATGCGCGTCAGCCAGGAGGGCTTCGCCAAGGGCGTTCGCATCCTGCATTTCCTCGGCGGCACCAGCATCGACCTCAAGGGCGAGCGGGCCATCGCCCAGACCAAGATGACGATCTCGCAGCGTGCCCTGGTGCACGACGTGCTCTGCGACGTCGTCTGCACCGGGCGCTTTTACGATTTCCTGGAGAAGCGCCAGGAAAGATGGGGCATCGTCCGCCGCCAGCCGATCTACGAGAAGGACCGGATCGACCCGGTCGATCCCGCCGCGACACTCCGTCTCGACCAGAAGGCGCTCGCCGCGCTGCCCGAAGGCTACCGCCACCTCGCCTACATGCAGGAGCTGATCGGCTACAAGGTCAAGCGCGACATGCCGGGCCTGACCGGCGCAGAGGTCGAAAAGCTCTATGGCGAGGGGCGGGAGTGGCTCGCGGGAAAAGCCAAATAGCTCGACTCAAGCGAGCCCCAGAAAAAAGTAAGGCGCGACTGGCATCACCACAGTCGCGCCCTACGTCGCCGGCTTATGGGGCAGGGGGGAATAGCCGGCTGCTGAGACGACTCCTGCCTGCGCGAGTCGTTCCACGCCCCGCGAAATATTTTGCGCGAGCTGCGGCCATTGTCGCACACGGTTAAGTGATCGTAACGGTCAAGAACCCCAGCTCCACCGCCGGCGTTGTTCCCGCGATCGCCATGGGGCGAGGGATCGGCAGTCATGTCACAGATTTACAAGGTATTTTTGGGCGCCATCGCGATTGCCACAACGCTCGGCGCGGCGCAATTGGCCTCCGGCCACGATCTGGCCGACCGCTGGCAGGCGGTCGCCGATATCCCCAGCCACGGCTCGACCTCCGCGCCAAGCCAGAACGTCAACCGCGCCGGCAAGGCCGACCGGCTTGCCGACATCAAGCCCGCACCGGTACCCGTCCGCACCGTCTCAATGCGGCTGAACGATCTCGCCAATACCTCGGTGTTGCTGCGGGTGCCCGCGGTGATCGAGACCGGCAACGCCAAGCCGCCGATGCTGCTCCAGAACCAGAAGAAGGTCCGCAACAAGCCGACGATCGCCTGCGAGCCGATGGTCAGCTCCCTGACCGAGGTCGCAAAGCTGCTTCAGCCCGGCCGTTGCGTGACCTGATCCGCAAGGACGCCGGACCGGGCGTCCTTCCGCCGAGAGCAAGATCGTTCACGTCCACTTGATCCCCCGCACGCTCGCGTTATATCCCGGGTTTCTTCCCCTTCGTTTTGACCGGGTAAACGCATGACGACGTCAGACACGGCTGTGCATACGCAGCCCTTCCAGGCCGAAGTTTCCGAGCTCCTGCACCTCATGGTGCATTCCGTCTATTCCGAGACCGACATCTTCCTGCGCGAGCTCGTCTCCAACGCCTCCGACGCCTGCGACAAGCTGCGCTACGAGGCGATCGCCAGCCCGGCGCTGCTGGGCGAGGACGACGCGCTCAAGATCCGCATCATTCCCAACAAGCAGGCCACGACGCTCACGATCGCCGACAACGGCATCGGCATGGAGCGGCAGGAGCTGATCGATCATCTCGGCACCATCGCCCGCTCCGGCACCAAGGCGTTCGTATCGAAGCTGAAGGAGGCCAAGGATGGCCTCGGCTTGATCGGCCAGTTCGGCGTCGGCTTCTATTCCGCCTTCATGGTCGCCGAGAAGATCGCCGTGGTCAGCCGCCGTGCCGGCGAGAGCGACGTCTGGACCTGGACATCTTCCGGTGGCTCCGGCTTCGAGATCGCCCGTGCCAGTGACGAGGAGGCGGCGCGGCTGACGCGCGGCACCGAGATCGTTCTGCATCTCAAGGACGATGCCAAGAAATACCTCGAGGCCTACGAGATCGAGCGCATCGTCGGTGCCTATTCCGACAACATCCTGTTTCCCATCGAGCTCGTGCCGGAAGAGGGCGAGCCGCGCCAGATCAATTCGGCCAGCGCGCTATGGCAGCGCTCGAAATCAGAGCTCACGGCAGAAGACTACAAGAAAGCCTATCAGCAGATCGCGTCCGCCTTCGACGATCCCGCGATGACGCTGCATTACCGCGCCGAGGGCCGCTATTCCTACGCCGTGCTGCTGTTCGCTCCCTCGACCAAGCCGTTCGACCTGTTCGAGCCGAACCGCAAGGGCCGGGTGAAGCTCTACGTCCGCCGGGTCTTCATCACCGACGATGCCGATCTGCTTCCGGGCTATCTCCGCTTCGTCCGAGGCGTCGTCGACAGCGAGGACCTTCCCCTCAACATCTCCCGCGAGATGCTCCAGAACAATCCCCAGCTCGCGCAGATCCGCAAGGCGGTGGCGACCCGGGTCGTGTCGGAGCTCGAAAGCCTCGCCGAGAAGGATCCGGACAATTTCGCCAAGATCTGGGACGCCTTCGGCGCGGTGCTCAAGGAAGGCATCTACGAGGATTTCGAGCGGCGCGAGAAACTGCTGGCGCTGTCGCGCTTCACCACGACGTCGGGCGAGAAGCGTTCGCTGAAGCAGGTCATCGCCGATTTCAAGCCGAACCAGACCGAGATCTATTATCTCGTCGGCGACAGCATCGAGCGGCTGAAGTCCAACCCGCGGCTCGAGGCCGCGACGGCGCGCGGCATCGAGGTGCTGCTGCTGTCCGATCCCGTCGACGCCTTCTGGACCTCGATGCCCTCGGAGTTCGAGGGCAAGCCGCTGAAGTCGCTGAGCCAGGGCGATCTCAATCTCGACCTGATTCCGCGCGTCGACGACAAGGACGAGGCGAAGAAGGATGAGCCCGAAGCCGACGAGGCCGCCACCATCGCTGTGATCAAGGCCGCGCTCGGCGAGCGCGTCAGCGACGTCAAGGCCTCGACACGCCTCACCAGCTCGGCGTCCTGCCTCGTCGCCGACAGCCAGGGGCCGAGCCGGGAGCTCGAGCGAATCCTGGCGCAGCAGAACCGCGGCATGAAGACCAAGCCGATCCTGGAGATCAATCTGCGCCATCCGATGGTGGGCGCGATCACCAAGGCGCAGGCCGGCTCCAAGGCGGTCGACGATCTCAGCCTGCTCCTGCTCGAACAGGCGCAGATCCTGGATGGCGAATTGCCGGAAGATCCCGCCGCGTTTGCGGCGAGGCTGAACCGGCTGGTGCTGCAGGGGCTCGGCGCATAGCGCCGTAGCCCGCTGCGCCCACCTTGCCGTCATCCGATCCAGGAACTGTCGCCGCCGGCTTCGTGTTATGCCATAGCAGGCCGTCGGCATCAGACCCGCCGCCGACGTCGTCGATTCGAGGATTAAGTCCATGCGCCTGCCGATCTTGACCCTCACCGCGACTGCGGCGCTGTTCGTTGCGGCACCGGCCAATGCTCAGAGATACGACCTGCGCTATCCGGTGTGCATGCACGTCTATACGGCCGGTGGCGGCTTCGGCGGTGGCGGCGGTGATTATTTCGACTGCTCTTTCACCTCGATGCCGCAATGTCGGGCCACGGCGTCGGGGCTCGCGGCGAGCTGTGACGTCAATCCCTACTACGCGCCCAAGGAGCCGCCGCCTCGCCGGCGCCACAAGAAGCCGCACTAGCGATCGTCGATGCGGCGTGCAGGAGCACTCTTCATGCGTCTCTGGTCGTGCCCCATCATCGTCGTCGCGGCATTGCTCGCGCTCACGCCCTCGCATGCGCAGACCTACGATCCGAGCTATCCCGTCTGCATGCACGTCTATTCCGGCCGCGGCGGCCTGAATTGGTACGATTGCTCGTTCACCTCGATGCCGCAGTGCCGCGCCACGGCCTCGGGCCGCGCCGCCACCTGCGATCTCAATCCGTATTATCGGTCCAATGTACCTTCGCAGCGCCAGCGTCACCGGCGCAGCGGCTAGCGCCCCTGCACAGGCCACCAAGCCAATCGCGGTCCGCTTGTGCAGATGATGTGAGGGCCAGGCGCTCCGCCCATCTTGCGCCGGCCATCGGCCTGCGCCGACACCATGCCGCCGAGATCGCCGGCCTGGTAAAGGATAGCTAGCGTTAATTCCGCACTAACCGGGTTTTACCTTGTCCTTTAACACCTGGGCAGGGCGCGCGAGCTAAGTTACCGGAACCAGCAGAAACGTTCCGAAAGAATGAACGGCAATGACGACCGCTGTCATCGAGCAACCGAAAACCGGGCGTGCCCCTTCGGCTTCAAAGATCTGGCTGAAAGCCATCGAGCTCACCGCGCGGATCGAGACGTTGCCCGGACGTCTGTTCGCCGACGTCATCGACGATTGGGCGCAGCGCCAGCCCGACCGTGTCGCGCTGGTCGCCGATGACGCGAGTCTCGACTATAAAGGCCTGTCGAAGCGGATCAGTCGCTACGCGCGCTGGGCGCTCTCGGTCGGCGTGACCAAGGGTGATATCGTCGCGTTGATCATGCCGAACGGCATCGACTATGTCGCGGCATGGCTCGGCATCAGCCGCGTCGGCGGTGTGGTCGCGCTCCTCAATACCAAGCTGGTCGGTCAGTCGCTCGCGCATTGCATCGACGTCGCCAAGCCCAGGCATATCATCGTGGCGCACGAGCTCACGGAGATCTTCGAGAGTTCAACGCCGCATCTGAAGACCCAGGCCAAGGTCTGGACGCATGGCGATGCCCGCAGCGATCGTGCCATCGATGTCGCGCTTGCCGTGCTGGACGACGCTCCTCTTTCGCCGCTGGAGCGCGGCGAGGTTACCATCGACGACCGTGCGTTGCTGATCTACACCTCGGGCACGACAGGCCTGCCGAAGGCGGCCAGCATCAGCCATCGCCGCATTCTCAATTGGGGCTTCTGGTTCGCCGGCCTCACCGGCGCGACCCCCCAGGATCGGCTCTATGATTGCCTGCCGTTATTCCATTCGGTCGGCGGCATCGTCGCGCCGTGCAGCATGCTGGCCGCCGGCGGCTCGGTGGTGATCGCGGAGAAATTCTCTGCGTCGCATTTCTGGTCCGACATCGTCCGGCACGACTGCACGCTGTTTCAGTACATCGGCGAGCTCTGCCGCTATCTGCTCAAGGCGCCGCCGTCGGAGTACGAGAACCGTCATCGTCTCCGCCTCGTCTGCGGCAACGGCCTGCGCGGCGACATCTGGGACGACTTTCAGGCGCGTTTCGCCATTCCCCGCATCCTCGAATTCTATGCGGCGACGGAAGGCAATTTCTCGCTGTTCAACGTCGAGGGACAGCCGGGCGCGATCGGCCGTGTCCCGCCGCTGCTCGCCCATCGCTTTCCTGCCAATCTCGTCAAGCTCGACCCCGACAGCGGCATGCCGCTACGCAATGAAGAGGGATTTTGCCTCGCCTGCGCTCGCGGCGAGGCCGGCGAAGCCATCGGCCGCATCGGCACCGCCGATGAGGGCGGCGGCCGCTTCGAGGGCTACACCGACGCCGGCGAGACCGAGAAGAAGATCCTTCGTGATGTCTTTGCCAAAGGCGATGCCTGGTTCCGCACCGGCGATCTGATGCGGATCGACGACAAGGGCTTCTTCCATTTCGTCGATCGCATCGGGGACACTTTCCGCTGGAAGGGCGAGAACGTCGCGACATCGGAGGTGAATGACGCGATGCGCGACTTCACCGGCGTGGTCGATGCGACCACCTACGGCGTCGCCATCTCCGGCACCGACGGTCGCGCCGGCATGAGCGCGATCGTCGTCAACGAGGGCTTTGACATTGGGGCATTGCCCGCACATCTGGCGCAACGCCTGCCGGCCTATGCACGTCCCGTCTTCATCCGCATCTCCAGTGAGATCGATGCGACCGAGACGTTCAAGCAGAAGAAGGGCGATCTCGCGCGGGAAGGCTTCGATCCCGCCGCGATCTCCGATCCGCTGCTCATGGTCGACCCGAGATCCGGAGCCTACGTCCCGCTGGACGCCGAGGCTTATGCACGAATCCTGGACGGCTCCATCAGGCTGTAAACCCGGCAAAATCCGCAGATGGGTCCAATTTTATCTGAATTGTCCAAGAAGCCATTTACTTCTCTCGGGTAAACAAGCGGCCATGGGGAGGCGGCCTGCAAGAGCCGCCGCAACAGCAACGATAACAAAGCGAGCCAGCCATGTCGGTAAGGTCTAAGGTCATTGAGGCGATCCAGCAGATCGCCAGGGAGCAGCACGTCACGCTTCCCGCTCTTTCGGACGATCTGTCCCTGCACGAGACGGGCTTCGACTCGCTCGCCTTCGCCATTCTGGTCGCACGTCTCGAGGACGAGACCGGCGTCGACCCCTTCACCATCTCCGAGGACGCTGCATTTCCCGCCACGGTAGGCGATTTCGTGCGGGCCTACGAAAATGTCCCCGCGTGAGATCTTTGCGCTCCGCGACCATCTCAGCGCGGAGCTGAAGGGCCGCACGATCTCCGATGCGCATGATGTCGTGTCGCTGACCGACGTCCTGTTGCACACGGTCCTGGGCGGCCGCCTGCGCGAATTGTCGGGCCGCGCCGTGCTGCTCAAACTATCGGATCAGCTTCGCTCCGGCCTTGCCATGATCGAGCTCGACGGCATCGCTCGTCGCATGCTGCTATGTCCACCCGATCTCAATGCGGCACATCTCGACGCGCTGATCGCAGATGCCGCGATCGACGCCGTCGTCACCGACGAGCCCGACCGCTGGACGGACACGGGCATCGCGCTCGTCGTCACTGCGCAACTGCCGCTCGAAGCCGCCACGCCAGCCAAGTCCGAACGCGCAACCGAATGGCTGATGCTGACGTCGGGCACGGCCGGCGTGCCGAAAATCGCGGGCCATACGCTGGAGGCGCTGACCGGGGCGATCGTCGCCGAGGGCCCCGCACGCGGACCTGCGCCGGTGTGGGCGACGTTCTACGACATCCGCCGCTATGGCGGCCTGCAAATCTTCCTCCGCGCCATCCTCTCCGGCGGCTCCATGGTGCTGTCGGATCCGCAGGAGGCGCTGGCCAATCACGTCGCACGGTTGAATGCGCGCGGGGTCTCCCACATCTCGGGCACACCCTCGCACTGGCGCAAGCTCCTGATGAGCGGTTCGGCCACGCAATTCGCCCCGGCGTACGTCCGTCTCTCCGGTGAGATCGCCGACCAGGCGGTGCTCGATGGTTTGAAGGCGGCATTTCCCAACTCCTCCATCGGTCATGCCTATGCCTCGACCGAAGCCGGCGTCGGCTTCGCCGTGAATGACGGGCTGGAGGGCTTTCCGGCCGATTATCTCGGCAATCGCAACGGCGTCGAGATGAAAGTGGTCGACGGCTCGCTCCGTATCCGTTCGACGCGCACCGCGCATGCCTATGTCGGCCGCAGCGCCGGGGCGCTCACCGATGACGACGGATTTGTCGACAGCGGCGACATCGTCGAGCTGCGCGGTGACCGCTATTACTTCGTCGGCCGCCGCGGCGGCATCATCAATATCGGCGGGCTGAAGGTCCACCCCGAAGAGATCGAGGCGGTGATCAACCGACATCCCGATGTGCGGATGTCGCGGGCAAAATCGCGGAAGAGCCCGATCACCGGCGGCATCGTCGTCGCCGACGTGATCCTCACTGCGGGCACCGATCCCGCGCGCGCCAAAGAGATTCGCGACCAGATCCTGGATCAGTGCCGCGCGCAGCTCGCCTCCCACAAGGTGCCGGCGGTGATTCGCTTCGTCGAGGCGCTCGATGTCACCCCGGCCGGAAAACTGGCGCGAACCGATGCATAGGAACGTTCTCGTCACCGGCGGTAGTCGCGGCATAGGTCTTTCGATCGGCAGACGCCTCGCCGGCGCCGGCTACAACGTGATCGCGGCGGCGCGGCGTGAAAGCGAAGAGCTGAAGGCTGCGATTGCCGGGTCCGACGGGCGGCTGCATTTCCGCGCATGCGACCTCGCGGTGATCGACGCCATTCCGGCCTTTGCAAAACTCGTGCGCGACGAATTCGGCCCGGTCTACGGCCTCGTCAACAATGCCGGCCTCGGCACTGAAGGCCTGCTCGCCACCATGCATAATTCCGAGATCGAGGCGCTGGTGCAGCTCAACGTGCTGTCGCCGATCATCCTCACCAAATATGTGGCGCGGCAGATGATGGCGGACGGCGCCGGCCGCATCATCAACATCTCCTCGATCATTGCCACGACCGGCTATAACGGCCTGTCCGTCTACGGCGCGACCAAGGCCGCCGCCACCGGCTTCACCCGATCGCTTGCGCGCGAGGTCGGCAAGGTCGGCATCACGGTGAATGCCATCGCGCCGGGCTTCATCGACACCGAGCTCACGCATAATCTTTCCGACGAAGGCCGCAAGCGCATCGCCGGCCGCAGCGCGCTGCGCCGCCTGCCGGAGACGGACGACGTCGCGCGCATGGTGGAATACCTGCTCGGCGAGGGCGGCCGCAATGTCACCGGGACCGTGTTCACTGTCGATGCCGGGAATACGGCATAGGCGGAACCGTGACATCAACACTGCGTTGATCCGGCGCAATGACAGTCAGCCGGATCTGGTCGTAAGATGCCTCGCAATCGATTGGGTTACGTCAATCGATCTGCCCTAATCGACAGGGAGCAGTCAATGGCCATGCCTGACATGACCGCTTCAAATCAGGACGCCACGGCACAATCCCGCGCAAAGCCGGATGATGGCCATTGTCCGCCGATGACGCATCAGAATTCCGGCGGTCACGGCCATGAAATGTACCCGCAGCAATTCGTGCGCCTGGTCGGCTGCCACGATGCCTCTCTCGAAACCTTGCGCAAGCGTCAGGACGAGAAGCTGCACTAAAGCGTGCCGAGATTGGAAGAATCGTCATCGCGCTTCAGGTTCTTGTTCGAGCATGATCTTTTCGGAAAACCGCGGCCATTTTCCGGATCATGCGTCAGCTCCTCACGTCCGGTGCTTCGGCAGGTCGATTCGTTGGTGTGAGAATTCCGGCGGGCCTTCGGTGAGGCGGCGGATCCGGCGCTCGCGTTCGTCCGCCGGCAATGCGGGATCGAGCAGGGTCTCGATCTCGTGAACTGCGATCTCTTCGATCCTGGTGTCGTCCGAGGCGATTGGATGCCCCGCCACGGGCGCCGGCGGCGCGATCTTCAGACCCAGCTCGATCAGCTTGCAGATTGCGTCCGAGCGGGTCATGCGATGGGATTCAGCCCAGGCATCGACCGCCTCCGTCAGTCTTTCGGGCAGCTTGACCGCGCTGACCGGGTCGATGCCGGTGCGCCGGCGGACCGGAACGGTGGAGTCCTTGTTGCCGAAGTCGGGCACCTCGATCATCCCATGCAACCCTTTGAGCTCGACAAGGATAGCCGCACTCCCCGGCCCCTCGCTTGATGCCGATCAATGACATGCTGCGGCATTGCAACGCGGTCACATCTTGTTGCCGCCGCACCTTGTTGTCCTGGCCGGTTTCGGCCAAAGATTGAAAGGGACGCCGGCCGGCGAAACCGGATCCATTCCGCCCCGTATTTGTTTCGCATTCCAAACACCCAGCAGCCGCGATGACCTCAGGCGAATCCTTCTATGGCGGCATTCCCGTCTTCCGCGGCTTCACCAGCCTGATGGACCCTGCGCTCTATGCGCCGCTGCCGGACGATTGGAGCATCGGCGTTGCCGACATCGTCGATTCCACCAAGGCCATCGCGGCGCAGCGCTACAAGGCGGTCAACATGGCCGGCGCGGCCGTGATCGCGGCGGTGACGAACGCGCTCGCGGGGCGCGAATTCCCCTTCGTGTTCGGCGGCGACGGCGCCAGCTTTGCGGTTGCGCCTCACGATGCCGAACTGGCTCGCGACGCGCTGGCTGCAACTGCGACATGGGTGCGGGAGGATCTCGATCTGGAGATGCGGGTGGCCCTGGTGCCGGTCAGCGCCATCCGCGCACAAGGCCTCGATGTGCGCGTGGCACGCTTCGGTCCCTCGGCGAACCTGTCCTATGCGATGTTCTCCGGCGGCGGCCTCGCCTGGGCCGATGTTGCGATGAAGCGCGGGGAGTTTGCCGTTCCCGAAGCGCCGGCGGGCACGCAGCCGGATCTCTCCGGTCTGTCCTGCCGCTTCGAGGTGATACCGGCCTCACGTGGCCTGATCCTGTCGGTTCTGGTGATGCCCGCTCGCGGGGGTGATCCGAATGCCTTCCGCAAGGTGATCGAGGACATCATCCATCTCGTCGAACGCAGCCCGGATGGTGCGCGCCCGGTGCCGCCGCAAGGGCCACCGTTGAAATGGCCGCCGCAGGGGCTGGACTTCGAGGCCCGCACAAGGCGCGGTGGTCCGCTGCTCGCGCGCCGCGCCAGCGTGCTGGCCTATACGCTGTTCGTTTATCTCGTCATGCGCTTCGACCTTAACGTCGGCGGCTTCGTGGCAAACGTCTACAGGCGTCAGGTGGTCGAGAACTCGGACTTCAGGAAGTATGATGACGGCCTGCGCATGATCCTTGACTGTACGCCGGAGCTCGAACGCGCGTTGAGCGATCGCCTCGCGACCGCCGCGGGCGAGGGCGTCGTGCGTTACGGCCTCCATCGGCAGGATGCTGCGATGATGACATGCTTCACCCCGTCGGTCCTGCGCAGCGATCACGTGCACTTCATAGACGGTGCGCGAGGCGGCTACGCCTCGGCGGCAACCGCGCTGAAGGCAATGATGGCGTGAGGTGTCAGCGCCCGGCGCGAGTCCAGGTCTCGCCGCCGCAGAGCGCGCCGACGCAGCCTTCGACCCGTAGCGAATCCACCGACGTTACGGTGACGCTGCTGGCATAGCTACTGCCATCGTCGGCGTTGTAGATCTGGCCCGACCATTTGTTCTGGCCTGACGGCTGCATGGCACTGAACAATGGCAGGCCGATCATCGGACGCCTGGCGAGCGCGGGATTGGGATTCTTGCTGTCGGTGGCGGGCTGGCCGGTGGCGGTGTCGTAGGGTTCGCGCAGCCAGACGATGTGGCCACAGATGCCGTCGCCGCACTTGCTGATCTTGACGCGCGCATCACCCGCCTGGGTGAGCCAGGTCCCGTCGGCGCTCTGCGCACGCGCGGCAGATGCGCCAAGCAGCGCGGCGATGAGGACGATGAGAGCAGAGAATCTGGAAGTCATGGAGAGAGGTTCCGAAAAATGGAGCGCCTCCATGGCAGGCCGGCGGGATAGTGCAACGCTGGCCGGAATCACATTCCTGCGTTTATTCGTCCGCTCACTTGGCTGCGCTCATTTGCCCCAGCGCGCGACGGCCACCGAGGCCGCAGTCGACAGGCCAAACACGACCATGGCACCGCCGGCCAGCGCGAACAACGTCCAGGCCGGCGCCTGCGCCATCATCAGGCCGATGCCGCCGATCGCAACGATCAGAAGCCGCGCGGTAGAGGCCAGCACCGGCCCACCGACACGCGTCGCGCCTTGCGAGGAGAAGTAGAGCGACACACCTATGCCGAAGAACACGAAGGCCGGGCCGGCCCAATGGAAATAGCTGTAGGCGGCGGCGGTGACGGCGGGATCCCGCGTAAAGAGCGTGACCCACAGCGAGGGATAGATCGCGATGACGAGCCCGATCAGGCCAACCGTAAGTCCGGAGGCCGCAGCTGCAGTCCAGGCCACGCGTCGCGCGCGCTTCACATGTCCCGCGCCCATCGCCACGCCGACCATCGGCACCGAGGCGATGCCAAAGGCGAAGGTGATCGGGATCAGCAGAAATTCCAGCCGCGAGCCGATGCCGTAGCCTGCCAGCATCTCGGTGCCGAAGGTGGCGAGGATCTTCGTGAAGATCAGAATGGTGAGCACGGTCTGCAGCGGCGACAGACAGGCCACCGCGCCCACCTTGAGAATGTCCAGGAACATCGCGCGCTCGAAATGAAACGCGCGAAGGTTCAGCGGCAGTCGGCTGCGGCCGGAGGCGAGATACCAGAGGAGGAAGATCGCGGCGAAGCTGAACGCGATCAACTGGCCGCTCGCGACGCCGGGCATGCCGAACTGCTTCACGCCGAACAGACCGAGCCCCAGCGTGCCGCCGAGCGCGATCTGGAGCACGCCCGCCGCGATCAACGTTATCGAGGGAATGCGCATATCGCCGGTGCCGCGGATCACCGAGGCCAGCGTGTTGACGAGCCAGATCGCGACCGCACCGGAAAACAGCACCTGCGAATAGCCGCAGGCTTCCTCGAGCACGTGATCGCGTCCGCCGAGCAGCGCGAACAACGAGCGGCCGAAGACGAGCATCATCACCGTGAAGAACAGTCCGCCGCAGAGGCCGATGATGGCGGCATGCAGCGCCAGCGTCGCTGCGCGGTCCCGATCGCCTGCGCCGAGCGCGCGGCTGATCGCGGAGGAGACGCCGCCGCCCATCGCGCCCGCGCTCATCATCTGCGTCAGCATCGCGAACGGAAACACCAGCGCGATCGCGGCGAGCGGAACGGTGCCGAGCCGGCCGATATAGGAGGTCTCGGCGATCGAAACCAGCGTGCTGCCGACCATCGCGACCATGTTGGGAATCGCGAGCCGCAGCAACGTGGGCAGGATGGGCGCCGTCAGCAGGCTGGCGATGGAGGAGGCGACCGGGGCACGCGGCGGGGCGGCGTCTAGGGTGGCGTCGATCGTCATGTGTCACCGGACGGAATTTAGATGATGATCGACATGTTATAGGGGCAGGCAGGACCCGGCGGCAGCCTCACCTCACGCAGGGGTCACCACGGCAAGCCGCATAGGTCGATGGTGCCCAAGGTCGGCGCCCGGACGATGTTGAAGACATAGGGTGCCATGTGGGTGAACCGGATCCGCCCCTCCGGCTGCTCGCAATAGACCTCGCCCTCGAATGGCAGCCAGCTCCGGGCCGCGTAGAACGCGGCGTTGTGCGGCTCGCAGAACAACAGTGCGAACCGGACCGCCTCATTCGCGCGCATGGTGTGCACAGCCGCGTCGATCGCCAGGGTCGCGTAGCCGCGGCCACGCCGGTCTTCGCGGGTGCAGACCCCGCCGATGCCGCCGATATGCGTCTTCTGTCCGTTCCAGGTGACGGTCCGGAAGTAGATGCCGACATGACAGACGAGGCCGTCCTCGGGCGTCTCGATCAGCACGCGCAGATCGGCATTGGCCCATTTGACGTGAGCCCAGGGCTTGTCGGCGACCAGATGCGGTGCCCAAATTGCCTGATGCAGTGGCTCCGCGATCGGCCAAGAGGCATCGCCGTTCAGGATGTCGATCTCGACGCTCATCGCTCCGTCTCTCGCATGTTCGGTTCGCGGTGCATTCGTTCTGTCATAACCGCTTCAAAGGCAATGATATTTTGCGGCGATCGGCCAACCCTGGGCGATCGTCCGCCGCCCGCGCCGATTTTTGCAATCGTGCCAAGCGGCCGCATCACGCGTTTTGGCAAATTGTCGGTATTTAACGGCCACGGAACCTTCTATAAGGGGTGACCGTTAGAACTCGTTCCCCCATCAGTCGCGGACAACACCCATGACCTTTACGCTGCCCCCACTCCCTTACGCCTATGACGCCCTCGGCCAGTTCATGTCGAAGGAGACGCTGGAATTCCACCACGACAAGCATCATCAGGCCTACGTCACCAACGGCAACAACGCGCTCAAGGGGACCGAATGGGAAGGCAAATCCCTTGAAGAGATCGTCAAGGGCTCGTTCGGCAAGAACCCCGCGGTGTTCAACAATGCCGGCCAGCACTACAACCACATCCACTTCTGGAGCTGGATGAAGCCCAATGGCGGCGGCACCAAGCTGCCGGGCAAGATCGAGAAGAAGATCAACGAGGACCTCGGCGGCTTCGAGAAGTTCAAGACCGACTTCCAGGCGGCCGGCGTCGGCCAGTTCGGCTCCGGCTGGTGCTGGCTCCAGGTCAAGAACGGCAAGCTCGAGATCTCCAAGACCCCGAACGGCGAGAATCCGCTGGTTCACGGCGCCACCCCGATCCTGGGCTGTGACGTCTGGGAGCACTCCTACTACATCGACTATCGCAACCGCCGTCCCGACTATCTCAAGGCGTTCGTCGAGAACCTCGTGAACTGGGAATACGTCGAGTCCCTGCTCGAGAAGACTTGAGCTTCTCGGTCATTCCGGGCCGCCCGCAGGGCGAACCCGGAATCCAGAGGTTGTGGCGCGAGATTCCGGGTTCGGCTTCGCCGCCCCCGGAATGACAAGAATAGCGAAAGGCGGTCGCATGTGCGGCCGCCTTTTTGCTGTTTGGAAAGCCCTGCGCGGCGCGCGCATGGGTCTGCCGTCCTATCGTTTGCATCCGGGGAACACCGCCCTTAATCAGAACGTGCATCACCCTCGAGCCGACCGGCACCCGTTGTCAGAATCTTCCCCGAAGAACCCGGCGCCCGCCGAGGACGCGGAGTCCGAGCCGCGGCCGGGACGAGTCCGCAAGCCGATCGGTTGGTCGACCATCATCATTGCCGTGCTGGTGGCGGTGAGCGCGGCACTTGTCTGGCGCCGCGACGGCACCGACGGCGTTCTCGACATCCTGACCCATGACCTCTCGCTGTTCTCAGGCATCCTGCCGCGCGTGCTGGCCGGTTGCCTGCTCGGGGCTTTCATCTCGGAAATCCTGCCGCACGAAAAAGTGTCACGCTCGCTCGGGCCGAAGTCCGGCCTGATGGGTCTCCTGATCGGGACCGCCTTCGGCGCGATCCTGCCCGGCGGTCCCTTCACCGCTTATCCGGTGGCGAGCGCGCTGCTCGCAGTCGGTGCCGATTTCGGAGCCACCATCGCCATGGTCGTAAGCTGGACCCTGATCGGCTATGGCCGGGCGGTGGCCTGGGAGATCCCGATCATGGGCACCGATTTCACGCTGTGGCGGATCCTCATCTCGCTGCCGCTCCCGGTGCTCGCAGGCGCCCTCGGCCGCTTCGTCTATGTCCGGCTCAATCCCAAGCCCGAGCGGAAGGACGAGGAGACGTGAGTGCGTCCCTCCTGATCGATATCCTGCTGTGGGGCTCGGTCTTCGGCGTCGGCCTGATCGCCTTCCGCCGTGGCCCGGCCGTGTTCAAGGCCTCGCTGCGTGAAGGCTCGATGGATTTCGTCAACATCGTGCCGCGGATCGCGCTCGGTGTGATCGGCTCCGGCTATATCGCCGCCATCATTCCGCAGGAGGTGATCACCGGCTGGCTTGGGCCGGACAGCGGCTGGCTTGGCGTTGCGACCGCCGTGGTCGCCGGCGCGGCGACGCCCGGCGGGCCCGTGGTCGGCTTCTCCATCGGCACGGTTGCGCTGAAGTCGGGCGGCGGGATGCCGCAGGTGGTCGCCTATGTCGTCGCCTGGGCCCTGTTTGCCTTCCAGCGCGTGATCCTGTGGGAAATCCCGTTCATGCCGGCCCGTTTCGTCGGGTTCCGCTGTGCCGTCTCGGTGCCGTTTCCCTTCGTGGCGGCCGCCATCGCCATGGTGATCGGCAAGCCCTGAGCCGCCGTGGACAGGGGTAATGTTATAATATAACGTCCAGCCATGGTTCCCGCCGCGTCCCACGCCCATCGTCACGACCATGCTCACAGCCATTCACATGCGCACGGGCATGGACACGACCATACCCACGCCCATGTCCACTATGCGGCCTCGCCACATCCTGCCCAGGCGGCGCCCTGGTCGATTCTGCGCATGACCATGGCCGCGCGCCTTGCGGCTGCGCTCGCCGTCTGTGCCGTGCTCTGGGGCGTGGTCTTCCTGGCGATGAGGTGATCGTGGCACAGCTGGCATTCCGCAACGTCACGCTTGGTTACGACCGGCACCCGGCCGTGCACCATCTCAACGGCGAGGTCGCGCGAGGTGCGCTGGTCGCCGTGATCGGCCCGAACGGCGCGGGCAAGTCGACCTTGCTGCGCGGCATCGTCGGCATCCTCAAGCCGCTCGACGGCAGCATCCATCTCGGCGGGCTCGATAGCAGGGACATCGCCTATCTGCCGCAGAGCGCGGAGATTGACCGCAGCTTTCCGATCTCGGTGTTCGATTTCGTCGGCACGGGGCTGTGGCGCGAGGCCGGCCTGTTCGGCGGCATCGGCAAGGCCGCCCGCGAAAAGATCCTCCGCGCGATCGCTTCCGTCGGGCTCAATGGTTTCGAGAACCGCCCGATCGGCACGCTCTCGGGGGGCCAGATGCAGCGCGTGCTGTTCGCGCGCGTGCTGCTGCAGGATGCTGCGCTCATTGTGCTCGACGAGCCCTTCAACGCCATTGACAGCAAGACCACGGCTGATCTGCTCGCGCTGGTGAAACGATGGCAAGGCGAGGGCCGGACCGTGCTCGCCGCGCTGCACGACATGGAGATGGTGCGTAACCATTTCAGCCAGACGCTGGTGCTGGCGCGTGGCCCCGTGGCATGGGGACCGACGGCGGAGGTTTTGACGCCGGAGAACCTGCTGGTCGCGATGCGGATGTGCGAGGCCTTTGACGACAGCGCCGCGGCCTGTGCGGCTGACGATGCCCGTTCGCGGGCGGCTTGATATCCGATGCTCCATGACGCGCTGATCGGCCCGTTCACCGAATTCGAGTTCATGCGGCGCGCGCTTGCCGCCGTGATCGCCCTGTCGCTGGCCGGCGCGCCGATCGGCGTGTTCTTGATGCTGCGGCGGATGAGCCTCGTCGGCGACGCCATGGCGCATGCGATCCTGCCCGGCGCGGCGGTCGGCTTCCTGCTGTCCGGTCTCAATCTGTTTGCGATGACGGCGGGCGGCCTGATCGCCGGCTTTGCGGTGGCGATCCTCGCCGGCGTGGTTGCGCGCTCGACCGGGCTGAAGGAGGATGCTTCGCTCGCGACCTTCTACCTGGCCTCGCTGGCGCTCGGCGTCACCATTGTCTCGATCAAGGGCACCAACATCGATTTGCTGCACGTGCTGTTCGGCAACATCCTCGCGATGGACGACCAGACGCTGCTGGTGGTGGCCTTCAACGCCACCGTGACGCTGCTGGTGCTCGCGGTGATTTACCGCCCCCTGGTGATCGAAAGCGTGGATCCCCTGTTCCTGCGGACCGTCAGCCGTGCCGGCGGACCTGCGCATCTCGCCTTCCTCGCGCTCGTCGTGATCAACCTCGTCAACGGCTTTCAGGCCCTCGGCACGCTGCTTGCGGTCGGGTTGATGATCCTGCCGGCTGGTATCGCGCGGTTCTGGTCGCGCGATCTGACCGGCATGATCTGCATCGCTGTCGTTGCTGCCGCGGTCTCGGGCTATGCGGGCCTCGTGCTGTCGTTCCAGACCCGTGTGCCGTCGGGTCCCGCGGTCATTCTGGTGGCGACGGTGCTCTACATCGTCTCTGTCCTGTTCGGCCGCGTCGGCGGTATCGTCCGGCAATTGTTTCCCGGCCGGCATCTGGAAGCGTGACGATGCGGATCATCCTGCTGTGTGCGCTGTTGCTGATCGCCTCGCCGCTCCAAGCCGCGGAGCGGCTCAACGTCGTCGCGAGCTTCTCGATCCTCGCCGATTTCGTCCGCAATGTCGGCGGTAACAGGATCAATCTGACCACGCTGGTCGGCGCCGACGGCGACGTCCACGTCTACACGCCGGCACCAGCCGATGCGAAGCGCGTTGCGCAGGCGAAGCTCGTCATCGTCAATGGGCTTGGGTTGGAGGGCTGGCTGCCGCGTCTCGTGCAGTCTTCCGGCAGCAAGGCGCGGGTCGTCACTGCAAGTGCCGGCATCGTGCCGCTGAAGCTCGGCTCGGCCGCAGATCCTCACGCCTGGCAGTCCGTCCCCAACGCCAAGGTCTACGTGACCGACATCGCCAATGCGCTCTCCGCGGCTGCCCCGGACGACGCGGATGTCTTCCGCGCTCAGGCAAAGGCCTATCTGGAAAGGCTCGACACGCTCGATCGTGAGATCCGGGAAGCGATCGCCAGAATCCCGCCGGAGCGGCGCAAGGTGATCTCCACCCATGACGCCTTCGGCTATTTTTCAGCCGAATATGGTATCCAATTCGTCGCCCCCCTGGGCGTCTCCACCGAAACCGAGCCCAGCGCGCGGGACATCGCTGCCATCATCGGCCAGATCAGGGCCCAGAGAATCCCGGCGGTATTTCTGGAGAATATCAGCGACGACCGCCTGATCCGGCGGATCGCGGCGGAGACCGGCGCAAAGGTCGGCGGGACCCTGATTTCGGACAGTTTAACGGGCGAAAAGGGGCCGGCACCCACTTACATTGACATGGTCAGGCACAATATAAAGGCCCTGACCAGCGCGCTTGACCAATAGGGCAGGGGCCACCCCGCCTCGCGTCGCGCGAACAAGCCTGATGTCGGAGTTCTTATGTCTGAAGCGACCTCCTCCAAGATTCCCGTGACCGTGCTGACCGGCTATCTCGGGGCCGGCAAGACCACGCTTTTGAACCGCATCCTGTCGGAGAACCACGGCAAGAAATACGCGGTCATCGTCAACGAATTCGGCGAAATCGGCATCGACAACGACCTCATCATCGGCGCCGATGAGGAAGTGTTCGAGATGAACAACGGTTGCATCTGCTGCACCGTGCGCGGCGACCTCGTCCGCATCATGGACGGCCTGATGAAGCGCAAGGGCAAGTTCGACGCCATCATCGTCGAGACCACAGGCCTTGCCGACCCCGCGCCCGTGGCCCAGACCTTCTTCGTCGACGAGGACGTGCAGAAGAACGCCCGCCTCGATGCGGTCGTGACGGTCGCCGACGCCAAATGGCTGTCCGACCGGCTGAAGGATGCGCCCGAGGCCAAGAACCAGATCGCCTTCGCCGACGTCATCGTGCTGAACAAGACCGATCTCGTCAGCAAGAGCGAACTCGCCGAGGTCGAAGCCCGCATCCGCGGCATCAACCCCTATGCGAAACTCCACCGCACCGAGCGCTGCTCGGTGGCCCTGGCCGACGTGCTCGATCGCGGCGCTTTCGATCTCGACCGCATTCTCGACATCGAGCCGGATTTCTTGACGGCCGACGATCATGACCACCACGATCATGATCACCATCACGGCCACGACCATCACCACCATGATCACGGCCACGGTCTGAAGCACTATCACGACGAAGACATGCAGTCGCTCTCGCTCAAGACCGACAAGCCGCTCGATCCCAACGTGTTCATGCCCTGGCTCCAGAACCTGGTGCAGGTCGAGGGCGGCAAGATCCTGCGCTCCAAGGGCATCCTCTCGTTCCACGACGATGACGACCGCTACGTCTTCCAGGGCGTCCACATGATGCTGGAGGGCAACCACCAGCGGAAATGGAAGGACGGCGAGCCGCGCGAGAGCCGCCTCGTCTTCATCGGCCGCGAACTGCCGGAAAAGGCGATCCGCGAAGGTTTTGAGAGCTGCATCGTCTCGTGATGAAAGAGTTCACGCCCGCCCCCGATTCCGCCTCGATCGTCTCCGTCACCGACCGCGTCAAGCCCGTTGCGCTCGGCATGAGCGTGACCTCGGTGCACTTCCTCGGGCCCCGCGCCGCCTTCGTCGGCGGCGAGGAGAACGTCGCATTCGTCGACGCCAAGGGAGAGATCACCACGGTCGCCGTGCACAGCGGCGGCATTCTCTCGACCGCAACTGACGGCAAGCGCCTCATCATGGGCGGCGACGACGGCAAGGTCGTGTCGCTCGACGCCAAGGGCGAGGTGACGCTGCTCGCCACCGATCCGAAGCGGCGTTGGATCGACGCGGTGGCGCTACATCCGGATGGCGCCTTCGCCTGGTCGGCCGGCAAGGTCGCGACCGTCAAGAGCGGCAAGAACGAGGAGAAGTCGCTCGAGGTGCCCTCGACTGTCGGCGGGCTAGCGTTTGCGCCGAAGGGGCTGCGGCTCGCGATCGCGCATTACAACGGCGCGACGCTGTGGTTTCCGAATATGGAGGGATCGGCCGAATTCCTGCCCTGGGCCGGCTCGCATCTCGGCGTCACCTTCAGCCCGGATAACAAGTTCCTGATCACGACGATGCACGAGGCCGCGCTGCACGGCTGGCGGCTCGCCGACAACAGGCACATGCGCATGACCGGCTATCCCGGCCGTGTCCGTTCGATGTCCTGGAGCGCCGGCGGCAAGGGGCTGGCGACCTCTGGCGCCGACACCGTCATCATCTGGCCGTTCGGAAGCAAGGACGGTCCGATGGGCAAGGAGCCCGCCATGCTCGCGCCGCTGCAGGCGCGCGTGGCGGCGGTCGCCTGCCATCCGAAGAACGACATCCTCGCCGCCGGCTACAGCGACGGCACCGTGCTGATGGTGCGGCTGGAGGACGGCGCGGAGATCCTGGTCCGCCGCAACGGCACCCCACCGGTCGCGGCGCTCGCCTGGAATGCGAAAGGCACGCTGCTGGCGTTTGCCGATGAAAATGGGGACGGCGGCCTGCTCGAGCTTTAATCTGTCATGGTTCCGGCCCTATAGGGGACCATGCGGTTTCTAACGACCTTCCAGCTAGCAGACTTCGGCGACACGCTGGTCAGCCTGTTCACGGCCTTCGTGCTGGGCACTCTGATCGGCGCCGAGCGGCAATATCGCCAGCGCACCGCGGGCCTGCGCACCAACGTGCTGGTCGCGGTTGGCGCCGCGGCCTTCGTCGATCTTGCCATGCATCTGACCGGCGCCGACGGGGCGGTGCGGGTGATTTCCTATGTCGTCTCGGGCATCGGCTTCCTCGGCGCCGGCGTCATCATGAAACAGGGCATGGACGTGCGCGGGCTCAACACCGCCGCGACGCTGTGGGCTTCGGCCGCGGTCGGCTCCTGCGCCGGAGCCGACATGGTCGCCCAGGCCGCTGCGCTGACCGTGTTCGTCATCGCCGGCAACACCATGCTGCGTCCGCTGGTCAACGCCATCAACCGCATCCCGCTGAACGAGAAGGCGCTGGAGGCGACCTATTACTTCAAGCTCGCGGTCGCGGCGGATGCCGTGCCCGACATGCGCGACCGGCTCGTCGAGAAACTCGAGGGCGCAAACTATCCGGTGGCCGATATCGACGTGGTCGAGACGGGGGATGATTTGATAGAGATCGTCGCAAAGCTGGTCGCGTCCGCGGTGGATCCGAATGAGCTGAACGCGGTGGCGACGGATCTCCAGCACCTGCCCGGCGTGCGCCATGCGACGTGGGAAGCCAGCACGACGGAGTGAGCGCGGCGTTTTGGCGCGCAAGTGTTCGGTTCCCGTCGTGCTGGCCACGGAACCGCAACTGGCCAAATTCGTTGGTCCCGCAGACAAAGGCGGTGATCGACATGCCCGGCCAGTATGACAAGCGCAGACTGAAACGCGACCTGATGGTCGCCTGTTCGCTGTTCGCGGCGGGCGTCGTGGTGTCGGGAATGTCGCTCGCACAAATCCGAGCCCAGAGCCGGATGGAATTGGCGCAGGCGACGCAGCCGCTCCAGGGCACGCCGTCCGACGATCAGAACAAGCCCGCGGAAGCCAAGCCCGGCGGCGACCGGCCGACCACGCCGGCGCCCGAGCCGGCGCGGCCCGATTCCCAGACGCAGGGCGCGGCGGGTGCCGCCAAGCCGGCATTGCCGCCAGCTCCGCCCGAGAAGATCGCGCCGCCGATGGACAAGAAGTAGGCCTCTCCGAGAGAGGCGCCCTCACCGCACCAGAACGTTCTTGAACTGCCACGGATCAGACGTGTCGATATCTTCCGGAAACAGTCCGGGACGATCCGTCAGCGGCGTCCAGTCGGTATAGAAGCCCTTCACCGGGCCGAGATAGGGCAGCTGGATTTCCAGCAGACGATCGAAATCCATCTCGTCGGCTTCGACGATGCCTTCGTTCGGGTTTTCCAGCGCCCACACCATGCCGCCGAGCACGGCGGAGGTCACCTGCAGGCCGGTGGCGTTCTGATAGGGCGCGAGCGCGCGGGTCTCTTCGATCGAGAGCTGCGAGCCGTACCAGTACGCATTCTTGTCATGGCCGAACAGCAGCACGCCGAGCTCGTCGATGCCGTCGACGATCTCGTTCTCGTCGAGGATGTGGTGCTTCTCCTGCATCTTGGCGGCGCGGCCGAACATTTCATGCAGCGACAGCACGGCATCGTCGGCGGGGTGATAGGCATAGTGGCAGGTCGGCCGGTAGACCGCCGTGCCCGAGGCGTCACGCACCGTGAAGTAATCGGCGATCGAGATCGACTCGTTGTGGGTGACGAGGAAGCCGTATTGCGCGCCGCGGGTCGGGCACCAGGTGCGCACGCGCGTGTTGGCGCCGGGCTGCATCAGATAGATGGCGGCGCCGCAACCGGCCTCGTGGGTCCGCGCATTCTCGGGCATCCATTTCTCATGAGTGCCCCAGCCGAGCTCGGACGGCTGCACGCCTTCCGACAGGAAGCCTTCCACCGACCAGGTATTGACGAAAACATCCGGTTCTTTCGGCTTCTTGGAGCGCTGGGTGTCGCGTTCGGCGATGTGGATGCCCTTGATGCCGGCCTGCCGCATCAGGTCAGCCCATTCGGCCTTGGTCTTGGGCTTGGGCGCATTGAGCTTCAGATCGGCGGCGACGTTGAGCAGCGCCTGCTTGACGAAAAAGGAGACCATGCCGGGATTGGCGCCGCAGCAGGAGACGGCCGTGGTCGAGCCCGCCGGGCGCGCCTTCTTGGCGGCCAGCGTCACCTCGCGCAGCGCGTAATTGGAGCGCGCTTCCGGCCCCTTCGACGAATCGAAATAGAAGCCGAGCCAGGGCTCGTTGACGGTGTCGATGTAGAGCGCGCCGAGCTCGTTGCAGAGCTCCATGATGTCGGTGGAGCCGGTGTCGACCGAGAGATTGACGCAAAAGCCCTGGCCGCCGCCTTCGGTGAGCAGCGAGGTCAGCAACTCCCGATAATTGTCCCTGGTCACCGCCTTCTGGATGAAGCGGACATTGTGCTTCTCGCAATGTGCCTTGCGGCCCTCGTCCTTGGGATCGATCACGGTGACGCGCGACTTGTCGTAGTCGAGATGCCGCTCGATGAGCGGCAACGTGCCTTTGCCGATGGAGCCGAAGCCGACCATGACGATGGGACCGGTGATCTTCGCGTAGATCTGCGAGGTGGGGCTCATGGGATGGTTTCTCCGGAACGTGCTGGCAGGCAAACGGTGGGTGGATCAGGCGCCGCGGCGCTTCAGATGCTGCGGCGCTTGGCGGTGGCTTCGATCTCGACCTTCATCTCGGGCTTATACAGCGCCGAGACGACGAGAAGCGTGGCGGCGGGGCGGATGTCGCCGAGGACTTCGCCGCAGACGGCGAAATGCGCGTCTGCGTCCTTGATGTCGGTAAGGTAGTAGGTCACGCGGACGATGTCGGCCATCTCGAAGCCGCCCTCCTTCAGGGCAGCTTCGATGGTCTTGAAGCAGTTGCGTGACTGGCTCGTGACATCTGCCGGCATCGTCATCGTGGTGTAGTCATAGCCCGTGGTTCCCGCGACGAAGGCGAACTCGCCGTCGATCACGGCGCGGCTGTAGCCGGCGGCTTTCTCGAACGGGGAGCCGGTGGAAATCAGGCGACGGGACATGTCTTGGGCCTCGACTGACGGGAGGATTTCGCGGGGTTAAAGGGCGTTTCCGGCGCCTGCGCAACCCCAAACGAACGGGCTTAGTGCAGGCGTGGCCGGGCCGTGCCGCTCGCGGCGGCTTCGGTCGTCACCATCATGGCGGTCCCTCAGGCCGCGCGCGCGTGGAGCGCGCGAACCGACCTCCGTTTGGGCAGGGGCGCGCCGGTCGGGACGATCATCCCCTCGGCGCCGTCGAGCACGCCTTCCGCGAACTCGATCGCCAGCAGGCGGTCGCGCTCGAACGGGCCGGGCAGCGACAGCGCGCCGGTCTTCTCGCCCGAGAAGCCGAAGCGGGCGTAATAGGGCGCGTCGCCGAGCAGGATCACGGCGGCATGGCCGCGCGCCCGGGCGGCGGCCAGCGCTTGATGCATCAGCGCGGCGCCGATCCCGAGTTCGCGGAAGGCAGGGTCGACCGCCAGCGGTCCGAGGACCAGAGCGGGCCTGCCTCCGGCGCTGACGTGCCAAAGCCGCACGGTTCCCACGAGCTTGCCCTCGCGCACCGCCGACAGGGCAAGGCCTGTGGCGGGCGCACGTCCGTCACGCAGGCGCTGGCAGGTGCGGCCATGGCGGTTCTCGCCAAAGCAGGCATCGAGCAGCGCTTCACGCATCGCGACGTCGGCAGCACGTTCCGCACGGATCACGAACGGAGCGGCTTTCGAGGTGAGGGCGATCTGTGGCTTCCGAAAAGCGGTCATGGCGCGTCAATCCCCGCTTGAACGGACGTGCGAGCGGCACGCCAGTTCAAGACGTCGTCAGATATCGAGATGTGGAGGAGGAGCCGGCAAGCCGGCTCCCGGGTTCGTCAGGCCTCGGAGAAAGAGAGGCGGATCAGATGTGGTACGTCCGCAGCGGCGGGATGCCGTTGAACGCCACCGACGAGTAGGTCGACGTATAGGCCCCGGTGCCTTCGATCAGCACCTTGTCGCCGATCTCCAACGTGACGGGGAGCGGATACGGGCTCTTCTCGTACAGCACGTCGGCGCTGTCGCAGGTCGGACCTGCGAGCACGCACGGCGTCATGTCCGCGCCGTCGTGACGGGTGCGGATGGCATAGCGGATCGACTCGTCCATGGTCTCGGCGAGACCGCCGAACTTGCCGATGTCCAGATAGACCCAGCGCACCTCGTCCTCGTCGCTCTTCTTCGAGATGAGCACGACCTCGGATTCGATGATGCCGGCGTTACCCACCATGCCGCGGCCCGGCTCGATGATGGTCTCCGGAATCTGGTTGCCGAAGTGCTTGCGCAGTGCGCGGAAGATCGAGCGGCCGTAGGTGACGACCGGCGGCACGTCCTTCAGGTACTTGGTCGGGAAGCCGCCGCCCATGTTGACCATGGACAGGTTGATGCCGCGCTCGGCGCAGTCGCGGAACACCTGCGAGGCCATCGCCAGCGCACGGTCCCACGCCTTCACCTTGCGTTGCTGCGAGCCGACATGGAACGAGATGCCGCACGGCTCCAGGCCCAGGCGCTTGGCAAGGTCGAGCACCTCGACGGCCATCTCCGGGTCGCAGCCGAACTTGCGCGACAGCGGCCACTCGGCGCCGGCGCAGTCATAGAGGATGCGGCAGAACACCTTCGCGCCGGGGGCGGCGCGGGCGATCTTCTCGACCTCGGCGGAGCAATCGACCGCGAACAGCCGGATGCCGAGCGCGAAGGCGCGCGCGATGTCGCGCTCCTTCTTGATCGTGTTGCCGAAGGAGATCCGGTCGGGCGTCGCACCCGCGGCCAGCGCCATCTCGATCTCGGCGACCGTCGCGGTGTCGAAGCAGGAGCCCATGGACGCGAGCAGCGACAGCACTTCCGGCGCCGGGTTCGCCTTGACGGCATAGAACACGCGGCTGTCGGGCAGCGCCTTGGCGAAGGTCTGGTAATTGTCGCGCACGACTTCGAGGTCGACCACGAGGCAAGGCTCGGTGTCCTGGCCCTCGCTGCGGCGGTTGCGCAGGAATTCCTGAATGCGTTCGGTCATAGCACTCTCCCAAACGGCCCAGCGACGGGGATCCGTTCAAAAAATGTCGTCGGATAAGCGCCCCGGCCAGATCGCGCGATGGAGGCGCGACGAGCCAAAGACTCAAATCAGACTGTGCTGCCGTGGATTGGTTGGGAATTTCCCGCCCGCACACCTGGCAATGAAGGACAAGCCTTTTCAGTAGCCCGCGCCGGCGTTGGAATGCCGGTAGAGACCAAAAAAGCCCGATCCGTCGTTGCTTTAAGTCGCGTCCCCCGTTGAGAGCGGGGTGCGCCGGTTCGCCTCCGGCTGCCAGTCACGGTTGCAAAAAGTGAAGTCACCTTCGACAAGGCATCTCTTGAGAGAGATGCTGGACGCTCCGGGTTTGCTTTCGTCTTCCGGCTATGAGCCTTCCGACTTCCGCACTTCCGAAGAGCCCCTCGGCTTCTTCACCCCTTGGCGGCTGTCCGGCCTCTTGTCCGGATACCTACCGACTGACACACGACCACAGGCACGTGCGAAATTGGGCAAGAGCGCACATAAGCGTTTTGACTCTGCTTCGCAAGAATTTTTTTAGGCTGAGAACAGAATTGCCTAACATCTGCTTGCGCAGTGTTGCGCGAGCGACGCGGAAGATGAACGGGCGTTAAGTTTTCAAGCCGGCGCGAGCGTCAGCCGCGCTTCGTGAACGGCTCGATGCGCTGAGCTGCGCGGATGAAGGCGGTCATCACCAGCACGCCGAGTGCGAACAGCACGGCCTGCAGGATGTGCGTGCCCTGATCGCCGAGCCCGAACAGGATCGCGAGTGCCCAGCCGCCCGCAAAGGCCGCGCCGAACACTTCGGCGCCGATCAGGATGGCGGCGCTGATGACCGTGATGACGCTTGGCCAGGCGATCTGACGGGAAGACGAGGAAGGCGCGTTCATGAGCTCAGGGGTCCGTGGTCCAATCGAGGGCCGCAATCTCCCCGAAAAGGCGGGCGGGAGCAAGGCCAAATGGCCCAAAAAAGCCCCATCGCGTGCTATAGCTGGCCGCAACAATCGACCCATGAAAACCGGGACTTGCGATGTCAGAACCCCGCCAAACTACGGACTCCGAGACCAATCCGCTGCTGAAGGCCTGGGTAACGCCGTTTGCGACCCCGCCCTTCGACGAGATCGAGCCGGAGCACTTCCTCCCGGCCTTCGAGCAGGCCTTCGCCGACCACTCCGCCGAGATCGCGGCGATCACCAACGATCCCGCCGCGCCCGACTTCGCCAACACCATCACGGCGCTGGAGCGCTCGGGCAAGCTCTTGAGCAAAGTTGCGGCAGTCTTCTACGACCTCGTCTCGGCGCATTCCAACCCGGCCATCCTGGAGATCGACAAAGAGGTTTCCTTGCGGATGGCGCGGCACTGGAATCCGATCATGATGAACGCCGTGCTGTTTGGTCGCATCGCCCAGCTGCATGAGAACCGCGCCAGTCTCGGTCTCACCCCCGAGCAGCTCCGCCTCGTGGAGCGCACCTACACCCGCTTCCATCGCGCCGGCGCCGGCCTCTCCGAGGAGGCCAAGACGCGGATGGCCGAGATCAACGAGAAGCTGGCCCAGCTCGGCACCGGCTTCAGCCATCATCTGCTCGGCGACGAGCAGGACTGGTTCATGGAGCTCGGCGAGGCCGATCGCCAGGGCCTGCCGGAGAGCTTCGTCGCCAGCGCCAAGGCTGCGGCGGAAGAGCGCGGCATGGAAGGCAAGGCCATCGTCACGCTGTCGCGCTCCTCGGTCGAACAGTTCCTGAAGAGCTCGGCCCGGCGCGACCTGCGCGAGAAGGTCTACAAGGCTTTCATTGCGCGGGGCGACAACGGCAATGCCAACGACAACAATGGCACCATCGTCGAGATACTGAAGCTGCGCGAAGAGAGCGCGAACCTCCTGGGCTATCCGACCTACGCCGCCTACCGGCTCGAGGATTCCATGGCCAAGACGCCGGACGCGGTGCGGGGCCTGTTGGAGCGGGTCTGGAAGCCCGCGCGCGCCCGGGCGCTCGCCGACCGCGACGAGATGCAGGCTCTGATCACGGAGGAGGGCGGCAATTTCAGGCTCGCTCCCTGGGACTGGCGCTTCTACGCCGAGAAGCTGCGCCTGCAGCGCGCCAATTTCGACGACGCGGCGATCAAGCCGTATCTTTCGCTCGACCACATGATCGAAGCCGCCTTCGATTGTGCCACGCGCCTGTTCGGGATCACCTTCGAGGAGCGCAAGGACGTTCCGGTCTGGCACCCCGACGTCCGGGTCTGGGAGGTCAAGGGCTCCGACGGCAAGCACAAGGCGCTGTTCTATGGCGACTACTTCGCCCGGCCGTCGAAGCGCTCCGGCGCCTGGATGACCTCGCTGCGCGATCAGCAGAAGCTCGACGGCGACGTCGCCCCGCTCGTCCTCAATATCTGCAATTTTGCCAAGGGAGCCGGCGGCGAGCCTTCGCTGCTGTCGCCTGACGACGCCCGCACCCTGTTCCACGAGTTCGGCCACGGCCTGCACGGCATGCTCTCCAACGTGACCTATCCGTCGCTGTCGGGCACCTCCGTCTTCACCGACTTCGTCGAGCTGCCTTCGCAGCTCTACGAGCACTGGCAGGAGCGGCCCGAGGTGCTGCAGAAGTTCGCCCGTCACTACCAGACCGGCGAGCCGCTGCCGGACGAGCTGTTGCAACGGTTCCTTGCCGCGCGAAAATTCAACCAGGGCTTTGCCACGGTCGAGTTCGTCTCCTCGGCACTGGTGGACCTCGAATTCCACACCCAGCCGGCTTCCGCTGCGCAGGATGTCCGTGCCTTCGAGAGACGCGAGCTGGAGAAGATCGGCATGCCCGAGGAGATCGCGCTGCGTCACCGTCCCACGCAGTTCGGTCACATCTTCACCGGCGACCACTATGCTGCCGGCTATTACAGCTACATGTGGTCGGAGGTGATGGATGCCGACGCCTTTGGCGCGTTCGAGGAGGCCGGCGACATCTTCGATCCGGCGGTGGCCAAACGCCTGCACGACGACATCTATTCGAGTGGCGGATCGGTCGATCCGGAAGCGGCCTATGAGGCCTTCCGCGGCCGCCCGCCGGAGCCCGACGCGCTGCTCCGCCGCCGCGGCCTGCTCGACAACGCCAAGGCAGCCTGATGAATATGCGCCGCTTGTTCGGATGGCTGCTCGCCGCCGCGACGATGCTCGCGGCGGGCGCGGCGAGCGCGCATCCGCATGTCTGGATCACCGCGACCAGCGAGCTGCTCTACGCGGCCGACGGCACCGTCACCGGCGTCCGCCATGCATGGACTTTCGACGACATGTTCTCGACCTATGCGGTGCAGGGGCTCGAGAGCAAGACCAAGGGCGCCTATACGCGCGAGGAGCTCGGGCCGCTGGCGCAGACCAACGTCGAGTCGCTGAAGGAATATGCCTACTTCACCTTTGCGCGGGCCGATGGCAAGAAGGAGCGCTTCCAGGAGCCGGTCGACTACTTCCTCGACTACAAGGACACCGTGCTGACGCTGCACTTCACGCTGCCGCTGAAGAACCCCGTCAAGCCCAAGCAACTGGTGCTCGAAGTGTTCGACCGTTCCTTCTTCATCGACTTCAAGATGGCCAAGGACAATCCGGTCAAGCTGGTCGGCGCGCCCGCCGGCTGCCAGACGAAACTCGAGCGGCCGAATGACGGCACCGCCAGTGCGCAGAAGCTCAACGAACAGACCTTCCTGAACGGCGAGAACACCAATTTCGGCATGATGTTCGCCAACAAGATCACGGTGGATTGCCCTTGATCGGTCCTCTTCGATCCCCGCTCGCCCGCGGGCTTCTCGCCTGCGCCGCGGTTATCGTCGTGCTCGGGGTCGCGGACGCCGCGCTTCACGATGTCCTCGCGCAAAATCCCTTTGGCGCGCCGCGTCCGGCGCAGGCGGCCCAGCCCGAGGCGGGCGGCTTGATCGGCTGGCTCCTGGCAAAACAGTCGGAATTCTATCGCCAGATGTCGACGACGATCCGGGCAGCGAAGTCCGACGGGTCGGCAGTGTGGACGCTGCTGTTCATCTCGTTCGCCTACGGCATCTTCCACGCCGCCGGCCCCGGCCACGGCAAGGCGGTGATCGCCTCCTATCTGGTTGCCAACCGCGAGACTGCCCGGCGTGGCATCGCGCTGTCGTTTGCCTCGGCGCTGATGCAGTCGCTGGTAGCGATCCTGATCGTCGGCATTTCGGCGTGGGTGCTGAACGCGACCGCCAAAACCATGTGCAAGGCGGAAGGGGTCATCGAAATCGCGAGCTACGCCTTGATCGCACTGTTCGGGCTGCGCCTCGTCTGGGTCAAGGGCCGCACCTTCATCCGCGCGCTCCAGGCGATCCAGCCGGTGCCGGCAATCGCCGGCGTGCCACATCACCATGATCACGACCATCACCATCATCATCATCATGATGCGCATGGTCATCATGACCACGACCACGGTCACGCGCATCACCACCACGTGCACGATCATGTCCATGACGAGCATTGCGGCCATTCCCACGGCCCCACGCCGAGCGAGCTGGCGGGCCCCGGTGGCTGGCGGCGTGGCCTTGCCGCGATCCTCACCGTTGGCATCCGCCCCTGTTCGGGTGCGATCCTGGTGCTGGTGTTCGCGCTCGCGCAGGGCCTGTTCTGGGCCGGTATTGCCGCGACCCTCCTGATGGGGCTCGGCACTGCGATTACGGTCGCGGCCATCGCGGTCGTGGCCGTCTCCGCCAAGGACATCGCCGCTCGCCTCAGCGCAGGGCGGGATGGCGGCGGTGCGCTGTTCATGCGCGGCATCGAGTTTGCGGCCGCGGGTGTCGTGCTGCTGTTCGGCGCGGGCCTGTTGCTGGGCTATATCGCGGCCGAACGGACGACGTGTTTTTGAGTAGTCTTCGTGGCTCGCTGCGCTCAGTTAGGCATGACGCTCGTGCACCTGTTCTGCGAGCGTAGCGAGGCCATCCAGGGTGCCTCCGTGGCGGCAGTCTGGATTGCTTCGTCGCAAGGGCGCCTCGCAATGACGAGCCGAAATGATCTCGGCCGGGGGATCTTATGTCGCGCGAAAATTTCTGGTTCTTTCATCCGTTCCGGGTGCGCTATTCCGAGATCGACGGGCAGGGCGTCGTCTTCAACGCGCATTATCTGACCTATTTCGACACTGCCATCACCGAATATTTCCGCGCGCTCGGCTTCGACCAATATGCCGACGCGCAGGCGAGCGGCATTGATTTCCACGTCGTCAAGTCCGTCATCGAGTACAAGGCGCCGGTCCGCTTCGACTGGGAGCTCGACGTCGGCGTGCGTGTGGCCCGGATCGGCAATTCGAGCCTCGTCTTCGAACTCGCGATCTTCCTGAAAGGCGGCATGGGGGCGCTGGTGACCGGCGAGATCGTCTGGGTCTACACCGACCAGCAGACTCATCGTCCGGTCACGATCCCGGCCTCGATGCGGGGGCTGATCGCGACACGGGAACGTCATCTGGCGCCATGAGGCCGCCTCACACCGGCAGGAACCGCTTCAGTGCCGGCATGAGGAAGATCCCGAGGTTGATCGCAAAGCCGACGGTCCAGAGGATCGAACGCAGCGTTGGGCGGTTGCCGAGATAGGTCAGCACATAGGCGATCCGTACGATCAGGAACAATGCCGCGAGCTCGTCGATCAGCCGCTGCGGCGAATCCCTGTATTCGGCGAGCAGCACCGCGAAGGCGAAGAACGGGAACGTCTCGATGCCGTTCTGGTGCGCGCCGAGCGCGCGCTGCGAGAGCGCGTCCTCATAGAAGGCGGGGTCGCGTGGCCGGGAATTGTCGAAGCGGCGAAACCCGATCCATTTGACCGAGGCGATCGTAGACAGATAGAGCAGCAGCGCTCCAAAGACGCACCATTCCGCCAGTGTCATGAGCCCCTCCCGCCTGGGTGCGACCCTAGCGATGCCGGGCTCACCTTGACAAGTTAGGACCAACGCGCGACCCACAGAGCCATGACCAGTGTCGTCCCCCTCGAGGCCGCGAGACCGGCCGCCCAAGCTGCCTTGCCGCGCGTCGGTGTGGTCCTGATCAATCTCGGAACACCGGATACGGCCGATGCTCCGGGCGTGCGGGTGTATCTCAAGGAGTTCCTCTCGGACGCCCGCGTCATCGAGGACCAGGGTCTGATCTGGAAGCTGGTCCTGAACGGGATCATCCTGCGCAGCCGTCCTCGTACCAAGGCGCTGGATTACCAGAAGATCTGGAACACCGAGAAGAACGAGTCGCCGCTGAAGACCATCACGCGGTCGCAAGCCGAGAAGCTCGCGGTCACCCTTTCGGACAGGGGCCACGTCGTGGTGGACTGGGCGATGCGCTACGGCAATCCCTCGATCAAGTCGGGCATCGACGCCCTGATCGCGAAAGGTTGCGAGCGCATCCTGGCGGTCCCGCTCTATCCGCAATATTCCGCCTCGACCTCGGCGACCGTCTGCGACGAAGTGTTCCGCGTGCTCGCCCAACTGCGCAATCAGCCGACGCTGCGGGTGACGCCGCCCTATTACGAGGACGCGGCCTATATCGAGGCGCTTGCCGTCTCGATCGAGACGCATCTGGCAACGCTGTCCTTCGAGCCTGAGCTGATCGTGGCGTCCTTCCACGGCATGCCGAAATCCTATGTCGACAAGGGCGATCCCTATCAGCAGCACTGCATCGCCACGACCGAGGCACTGCGCCGCCGGCTCGGCATGGACGAGACGAAGCTGCTGCTGACCTTCCAGTCGCGCTTCGGCAATGACGAATGGCTCCAGCCCTACACCGACAAGACCATGGAGCGGCTCGCGAAGGAAGGCCTGCGCCGCATCGCTGTGGTGACGCCGGGCTTTGCCGCCGACTGCCTGGAGACGCTGGAAGAGATCGCGCAGGAGAACGCGGAGATCTTCAAGCACAATGGCGGTGAGCAGTTTTCCGCGATCCCCTGCCTCAACGACAGCGAACCGGGCATGGATGTAATCAGCACCCTGGTGCTGCGTGAGCTTCAGGGCTGGATATAGACCCGTGAACCGCCGCGAACTCCTGACGCTTGGGATGATCGCGGTGTTGCCGTCGAAGGTAGCGGCGCAGCAACCCGAGCGCCGGCTCGGCGTGCTCTCAGTCACGGCTGCCGATGATGCGATCGGCCAGACGCGCAGCATGGTCCTGGTCGAGGCGCTCGCCGGTCACGGCTGGAAGGAGCGCGACAACCTCAAGATCGACTGGCGCAGCGGCGGCGGTGACCGCGCGCGTATCGCGGAGCTCGCCAACGAGTTGATCGCGCTCAAGCCCGACGTTCTGCTTGCGGTCGGCACACCCTCGGTCGAAGAGTTGCGACGGCGCACCGCGACCATCCCGATCGTGTTCGCCGTCGTGACCGATCCTGTCAGCCAAGGCTTTGTCGAAAACCTCGCGCATCCCGGCGGCAACGTCACCGGCTTCACCGATTACGACGGCCCACTGGCCGGCAAATGGCTGGAGATGCTGACGCAGGTCACCCCGCCCGTTCGCCGCGTCTTCGTCGTCTACAATCCCGAGACCGCGCCGTTCGCGCCCCTGATGCTGCGCACGATCGAGGACGCCGCGCGGACTCTTCACGTGGCCGTCGAGCCTGCGCCGGTGAACGACGCGGGCGCGATCGCGGCGCTGGCTACGCGCAGGGACGGCGGCTTCCTGGTTCTGCCTGATTTCTTCACCATGGCCAATCGCACGCAGCTGCTGGCGGCGATCGGCGAGGCTCGTTTGCCGGCGGTGTTCTGGAGCCGTACCTTCGTCGGGGAGGGTGGGCTGATGGCCTACAGCACCGACAGCACCGAGCAGCTGCGCCGCGCTGCGGACTATATCGATCGCATCCTGAAGGGCGCGCGGCCAGCCGACCTGCCGGTGCAGAACCCCACCAGGTTCGAGCTGACGATCAACCTGAAAGCCGCCGAGGCGCTTGGCATCACGCTTCCCGCGGGCTTGCTCGCGATCGCGAACGATGTCATCGAATGAAAGCGTCCGCAGCGGGCCTGCGTGCTTCAAGGGCCTTCCGCACATGCATATCGAGGCCGCTCCCTCTCCGCCCGTCTTATTCAGAATTGCGCCGGTACCGACGTTACTTGCGACCGCTGAACCGGTAAGGTCGTGATCCCGACCAATGACTGCGCGGGAAAAGGGCTTTTCCCGGCTTCTTTCCGCCTTGGAGGAAATATGAGCGGTTTCGGTATTTTCGCGATTGTTCTGGTGGTGCTCGTCATCGTCACGCTGGTGGCCGGCGTGAAGACGGTGCCGCAGGGGTATGACTGGACCATCGAGCGATTCGGCAAATACACCCAGACGCTCAGCCCCGGGCTCAATCTGATCGTACCCTATTTCGACCGGGTCGGACGCAAGATCAACATGATGGAGCAGGTGATCGACATTCCAGAGCAGGAGGTCATCACCAAGGACAACGCCACCGTGACGGTGGACGGCGTCGCCTTCTACCAGGTGTTCGATGCCGCCAAGGCGAGCTATGAGGTCTCAAATCTCAACCAGGGCATCACGGTCCTGACCATGACGAACATCCGCTCGGTGATGGGCTCGATGGATCTCGACCAGGTGCTGTCGCATCGCGACGAGATCAACGAGCGCCTGCTCCGTGTCGTCGACGCGGCGGTCTCGCCCTGGGGCGTCAAGGTCAACCGCATCGAGATCAAGGACATCGTGCCTCCGGCAGACCTCGTCGAAGCGATGGGCCGGCAGATGAAGGCCGAACGCGTCAAGCGTGCCGACATTCTCGCCGCTGAAGGCCAGCGCCAGTCGGAAATCCTGCGCGCCGAAGGCGCCAAGCAGGGCCAGATCCTGCAGGCTGAGGGCCGGAAGGAAGCGGCGTTCCGTGACGCCGAGGCGCGCGAGCGTTCGGCGGAGGCCGAGGCAAAGGCCACCCAGATGGTGAGCGAAGCCATTTCCAAGGGCGACGTCGCCGCGTTGAACTATTTCATCGCCGACAAATATATCAAGGCGTTCGGCCAGTTCGCGGACGCGCCGAACCAGAAGATCATCATGCTGCCGATCGAAGCCACGAGCATGCTCGGTTCGCTCGCCGGCATCGGCGAGATCGCCAAGGCCACGTTCGGCGAGAGCGCGGCCTCTGGCTCTGCCGCTCGCCGCCCCGGCTCAGTGCCGCCGACCGGCAGCACGCCGCCGGCGGTGCCGCCGCGGCAGGGATAATGACCGGCGCATCAGCCTTCGAAAGGGGCTTGCGCCAATGATGGAAGGTCGTGTCATGACCGACATGTTCGTATCGCTCGGTAGCTGGAACTGGCTGATCTTCGGCTTCATCCTGATGGCGCTGGAGGTGCTGGCGCCGGGCATATTCCTGTTCTGGCTCGGGCTCGCCGCGCTGCTGGTGGGGACGGTCTCGTTCGCCGTTGCCATGTCATGGCAGATCCAACTCGTGATGTTCGCGGTGTTCGCCGCTGCCGCCGTGCCGGTGTGGCGCCGCCTCGCCCGGCCGAAGCCGGATGCGAGCGCCAGCCCCTTCCTCAACAAGCGCACCGAGGCGCTGCTGGGGCGCGAGTTCACCCTGGAGAAGCCGATCATCGACGGCAGCGGCACCGTGCGCATCGGCGACACGGTGTGGCGTGTGGCCGGGCCCGATACGCCGGCGGGAACGCGGGTGAAGGTGGTGCAGGTGGATGGCGCAAATCTGACCGTGGCGGCTGCGTAGTCTCTTACCCTCCCCTGGAGGGGGAGGGTCGATCGCGCGTAGCGCGAGCGGGGTGGGGTGATCGCTCCACTCGGGCACTGTTGGATGTTGAGGCACCGCCACCCCCGCTACGTATTGCGCTTCGCTTCATGCGCAGCGACCCTCCCCCTCCAGGGGAGGGTAACAGAGCGCTACCTCTTCCATTTCTCCGCAAACCGGTGCAGCGGCATGAACGTCTCGCACAGTTCTCGCCCCAGCGGCGTCAGTCCATAACCTCCCGCCTCGCCGAGTTCCACGAATCCCGCTTCGCGCAACTCCGTCAGCCGCGCTTGCAGCACTGTCGGTGAGGCCTCGTCGCAGGCGGTGCGCAATGCGCGGGAGGTGAGGGACTCGCCACGCAATTCCCACAATATTCGCAGGCTCCAACGCCGGCCGAGCAGATCCAGCAGCGCCATGATCGGTCGTCCGGTGCGGGATCCCCGCGCCGGACGCGTCTTCGTGTGTGTCTGCTTCGACATCGTCGCCCCCCTTGCACATTGCTACAAATAATGTAGCATTCTGCTACTATAGTTGTAGCAATGGAGACGGCTCATGTCCCAATCCACGCAGCGCATCGCCCCGCTTACCCCGCCTTATCCCCCGGAGATCCAGGCGCAGTTCGATCGCATCATGCGCGGCGCGCCGCCGCTGATGCTGTTCCGGGTGATGGCGGGTCACGGCCGCGCCTGGGACAAGTTTCGTGCCGGTGGCCTGCTCGATCCCGGTCCACTGTCGCTCCGCCAGCGCGAGATCGTCATCGACCGCACCTGTGCGCTGAACAAATGCGAATATGAATGGGGCGTGCATGTCGCGATATTTGCCGGGGCGGCGAAGCTCAGCGAGGATGAAGTGCGTGCCACCGTGCAGGGTGATGCGACGTCGTCGTTCTGGTCACCGGGCGAGCAGGCGCTGATCGCGGCCGTAGATGCGCTGCATCACCGCGCGACGTTGGACGATGCTGAATTCGCCGCGCTATCCGCGCATTACGACGAGGCGCAGATCCTGGAGATCAAGTTGCTGTGCGGCTTCTATCGCACCGTGTCGTATCTGGCGAACGGGCTGCGGCTGCCGCTGGAGGAGAACGCGGCAAGATTTCCGGTATAAGTCTTTCCCCGTCATTGCGAGGAGCGCCTTTCCCTCCTCGTCATTCCGGGGCACGCGAAGCGTGAACCCGGAATCCATCGTGCAGCGTCTACTGAGATAAATGGATTCCGGGCTCGCGCCCAAGCGGGCGCGCCCCGGAATGACGGTGCGGAGAGAAACGGGGCCCGGCTTACGCCACGCCCGCCCGCAGCAGATCGTGCAGATGCACGATGCCCACCACCTTGCCCGCCTCGGTCACGACGAGCGTCGTGATCTTGCTTGTGTTCAGCACCTCGATCATCTCGGTGGCGAGCATCGAGGGCGGCACCGTTTTCGGCTGCTTCGTCATGATGTCGTCGACCGATGCCGTCAGCAGGTCGGGACGCATGTGGCGGCGCAGATCGCCGTCGGTGATGATGCCTGCGACCTCGTTGGCTTGGTTGACGATGCAGACGCAGCCGAGACCCTTGGCTGACATCTCGACCACCGCCTCCGACATCTTGGTGCCCATGGGCTTGAGCGGGATCTCGGCGCCGGTGCGCATGTAGTCGCGGACGAATTTCAGCATCGCGCCCAGCTTGCCGCCGGGGTGGAAATGCGCGAACTCCAGCGCGGTGAAGCCGCGGCCTTCGAGCAGCGCGATCGCGATGGCGTCGCCGACCGCGACCTGCATCATGGTCGAGGTGGTCGGCGCCAGATTGTGCGGGCAGGCCTCGCGCGCCTTCGGCAGCTCGATCACGATATCGGCGGCTTGTCCGAGCGAGGACGCTGCGTTCGACGTCACCGCGATCATGGGGATGGCGAAGCGCGCCGAATAGTTCACGACGTTCTTCATCTCCGGCTGCTCGCCGGACCAGGACAGCGCCATGATGACATCGTCGGTGGTGATCATGCCGAGGTCGCCATGGCCGGCCTCGGCGGCGTGCACGAAGAAGGCGGGCGTGCCGGTCGAGGCCAGCGTCGCGGCGATCTTGCGCCCCATATGGCCTGACTTGCCGAGCCCGGTGACGATGACGCGGCCCTTGGCGTTGCGGATCAGGTCGACCGCTCTGGCAAACGTCTCGCCCAGCGGGCCGCGCAGGGCGGCTGCGAGCGCGTTGATGCCGCCGCTCTCCGTCTCCAGCGTGCGGAGCGCGGATTCGACGCTGTCGGGGATGTGGCCGGATGATGAGGTCATCAGCGGTTTCGAACTCGGCATGCTCTGGTCCAGGGAGGAGGGGGCGTTCGCCCCGGTCGGCGCCTCATTAGCACGCCGCAGCCCGCGAGGCGACGAGCCTGCCCGAAGCCTCAACCGGTCATTAACCATAATTGTTTTAACTCCATTAACGATGGTTCCCGCCAGCCGGTGGGGACGATCGTAAAAGTGTTTGATTTCGTTGGAGTTATTCCATCGTGGGGTCGTCTCCAGGCACCGGCCGGAGCAAACGCGTGCTCGTTCTGCGCGCGGCTTTGCCGTGTCTTGTCCCCTGTCTTGCGCTGACGACCCTCGGAAGCCTCCCCGCGGCCGCCCAGAGCCTCACGCCCGATCTGTTCAACCCCAACCGCGGCGGCTTCGCCTCGCCCGAGACGCTGCCGACGCGCCGCACGGCGGGCGTGCCGCAGGCGCCGTCGGATGCGCTCCCCGCGCTGCCCGATCCCAATGCCGATCCGCGCAAGCGCCAGCAAACGCCGGCGACCTCGCGCATCGGTCAGGTCCCGACATATGGATTGCCCGCCGCGAGCGGCGCGAGCAACTCCGGCTACGACGCCCTCAACCGCAAGCGGCAGCAACCCAAGCTCTATCCCGGCCAGCCGAAGCCGAAGCGCGCGGCCGGTCCCGGCTCGCCGGCGCCGACCACAGGGCCGCCGCCGTCCACGCTCGGCCTGCCGAAGATTGCACCGCCGCCATCGGCGTCCGCGAACAAGTCACCCGTGCCTGCGGCGATGGCGGGCACCGTGCCCGGCCAGCCGCTGCGCCGCCGCCTCAAGGCGGATGACGATCCGTTTGGAGCCGTCGGCGATTATGCCGGCAGCTTTTTGATCAAGGGCGGACTCGAACTCTCCACCGGCTACGATACCAATCCGACGCGTCTCAACAGGCCGGTCGGATCGCCGGTCTACGTTGTCGCGCCCGATCTCCTGGTGACGTCCGACTGGGAACGCCACGCGCTGGTCGCCGACCTGCGCGGCTCGTTCTCCGGCTACACCAACAACATGCCGGCGACGATCAACGGTTTTGCCTCGCCTTCGCCGGTCGAGGCCAATCGTCCGGACTTCACCGGCCATGTCGACGGCCGGCTCGACGTCGACCGCGATCTCAAGCTGACCTCGCAGCTGCGCCTGCGCCTCGCCACCGACAATCCCGGCAGCCCGAACGTGCAGGCCGGCCTGCAGAAATATCCTGTTTACGCCACCTACGGCACCACCGTCGGCTTCGACCAGACCTTCAATCGTTTCCAGGTCGCCGCCGGCGCCACCGTCGATCGCACGGCCTACACGGACTCCAAGCTCACCGACGGCTCGACCTTCAGCAATGACGACCGCAACTTCAACCAGTATGGCGGGATCGGGCGCTTCTCCTACGATCTCAAGCCCGGCCTGAAGCCGTTCGTCGAGGTCCAGGGCGACACCCGAATCCACGATCAGGCCGCCGACCGCAACGGCTACTTCCGTGATTCGAATGGCGGCTACGCCAAGGTCGGCTCGTCCTTCGAGTTTTCGCGCATCCTCACCGGTGAAATCTCGGTCGGCTATTCCGCGCGCAACTATACCGATCCGCGCCTCAGCCAGCTCGCAGGCTTCCTGACCACGGGCTCGCTGATCTGGAACGCGAGCGGCCTCACCACGGTGAAATTCTTCACCGACACGCAGATCGCCGAGACCACCATCCCCGGCTCCTCAGGCGTCCTGGTGCGCACCTACTCCGCCGAAGTCGACCACGACTTCCGCCGCTGGCTGACCGCCGTCGGCAAGTTCACCTACGGCACGCTCGACTACCAGGGCCAGAACCGCAACGACAAGACCTACTCGTTCGAGAGCAATTTGATCTACAAGCTGAACCGCAACATCTGGGTCAAGGGCACGCTGCGCCACGACATCCTGGATTCGAGCGTGGCGGGCTCGAGCTCGCAGGGGACCGTGATGTTGGTGGGGGTGAGGCTGCAGAATTAGGGACAAGCCGTCATGGCCGCTCGAATTACCTTGGACATCAATTCGGCTGGCGAATTCGAGTTGTGGCTTAATCCAGAAGGCCGAGACCTTCTTGTGAAGCAGCTACTGGCTCTGAACGAAACCAACGAGCACAATCACTTGATGCCAAGTGAAGTCCCATCGGACGTCGAAGTTTCCACGCGACCCTATCGACCGACCGACAAGCTTCTCGAATACGGCAAGGTGCTGTTCCGGCTTGACGAATGGGACGCGCAGCACTTTCCGCACGTCTTGGGTTGAGGCCTGCGCTCTAACTATTCACTTCGCTGTCATGCCCCGGCTTGACCGGGGCATCCAGTACGCCGCGGCCTGTCCGCATCAAACCGGCGTCTCTGGAATACTGGATCGCCCGGTCAAAGCCGGGCGATGACACCGTTTGCTGATCTGGCGGCAGAGCAAAAACTCAACGCGGCAGATCCGTCTTCCCCATCAGGAACGTATCGATCGACCTCGCACACAGCCGGCCCTCGCGGATGGCCCACACCACCAGCGATTGCCCACGCCGCATGTCGCCGGCGGAGAACACGTTCGGGCGCGAGGTCTGGTAGTCGAGCGTGTTGGCCTTGACGTTGCCGCGGGGGTCGAGCTCGACAGCGAGCTGCTTGAGCAGGCCCTCGTGCACGGGATGGACGAAACCCATCGCGAGCAGGACGAGCTCGGCCTCTAACTCGAACTCGGTGCCGGCAATCGGCTTGAACTTGTCGTCGACGTGCACGCAGTGCAGCTTCTTGACCTGGCCGTTCTCGCCGGAAAACTTCTGGGTCAGCACGGCGTATTCGCGCACCGCGCCTTCGGCCTGGCTGGACGACGTCCGCATCTTCAGCGGCCAGTTCGGCCAGGTCAGGCCCTTGTTCTCGCGCTCGGGCGGGGCGGGCATGATCTCGAGCTGGGTCACCGAGAGCGCGCCCTGGCGCAGCGAGGTGCCGATGCAGTCGCTTCCGGTGTCGCCGCCGCCGATGACGACGACATGCTTGCCGCCGGCCAGGATCTCCTGGACGCCGCCGAGCGGCTCACTGGAGACGCGGCGGTTCTGCTGCGGCAGGAAGTCCATGGCGTAGTGGATGCCGGCGAGGTCACGGCCGGGGATCGGCAGGTCGCGCGGGGCTTCCGCGCCGCCGGTCAGCGCCACCGCGTCGTACTCGTTGAGCATCTCGCGCGGATCGATGTTGCCGTCAGCGCCGACATGGCTGTTGTAGTGGAAGGTGACGCCTTCGCCTTCCATCTGCTTGACGCGGCGGTCGATGACGCCCTTCTCCATCTTGAAGTCGGGGATGCCGTAGCGCAGCAGGCCGCCGGCCTTGGCGAACTTTTCGAACAGGTGCACGTCGTGGCCGGCGCGCGCGAGCTGCTGCGCACAGGCCATGCCGGCCGGGCCCGAGCCGATCACCGCGACCTTCTTGCCGGTCTTGTGGGCTGCAACCTCGGGCTTCAGCCAGCCATTGTCCCAGGCGCGGTCGACGATCGCGCATTCGATGGTCTTGATGGTGACCGGGTTGTCGTCGATGTTGAGCGTGCAGGACGCTTCGCACGGCGCCGGGCAGATGCGGCCGGTGAACTCAGGGAAATTGTTGGTCGAGTGCAGATTGCGCGAGGCTTCTTCCCAGTCGCCCTGATAGACGAGGTCGTTCCAGTCGGGGATCTGGTTGTTGACCGGGCAGCCCGGCGTGCCCGGCGCGACCGAGCCGGTGCCGTGGCAATAGGGAATGCCGCAATTCATGCAGCGCGCGGCCTGGTCGCGCACTTCCTTCTCGGTCAAGGGAACGACGAACTCGTTGTAATGCTTCACGCGCTCGGCGACCGGCGTGTACTTGCGGTCGTGCCGTTCGATTTCGAGAAAACCCGTGATCTTGCCCATAAAACCCGAAGTCCCTGCCGCTTGGTCGTTTTGTTTTCTCACTCCTCATCCTGAGGAGCGGCGCGCTCTGCGCGCCGCGTCTCGAAGGATAGAGGCCCGGATGGTGACCTCATGGTTCGAGACGCGCTTCGCGCTCCTCACCATGAGGGCTTTATCTTACGCCCCGATCGCGATTTTCGGCTCGGCGTCCGCGTTGGCGGCCATTTCGCGCAGCGCGCGCCGGTACTCGACCGGCATCACCTTGCGGAATTTGGGCAGCCAGTCCTTCCAATTGGCAAGGATGTCGGCGGCGCGCTTGGAGCCGGTCGCTTTCGCATGGCGCGAGATCAGCACGTGCAGCCGCTCGACGTCGGAGGCGAGCAGGTTCTTGAACACGTCGACCCGGCCGTGCGCCTCGAGGTCGCCGGAATGGTGATAGGTGCCGGCGTTGATCAGCTCTTCCGACAGCACCGGCTCGAGATCGACCATCGCCATGTTGCACAGCCTGTCGAAGTCGCCGGTCTCGTCGAGCACATAGGCGATGCCGCCGGACATGCCGGCCGCGAAGTTGCGCCCGGTCTTGCCGAGCACGACCACGATGCCGCCGGTCATGTATTCGCAGCAATGATCACCCGCGCCCTCGACCACCGCGACCGCGCCGGAATTGCGCACGGCAAAGCGCTCGCCGGCGATGCCGCGGAAATAGCATTCGCCCTCGATGGCGCCGTACATCACGGTGTTGCCGACGATGATGCTCTCCTCCGGCACGATGGCGGAGTTCTTCGGCGGCTTGACGATGATCTTGCCGCCCGAGAGGCCCTTGCCGACATAGTCGTTGCCTTCGCCTTCGAGCTCGAAGGTGACGCCGTGGGCGAGCCACGCGCCGAAGGCCTGGCCCGCGGTGCCCTTGAGGCTGACATGGATGGTGTCGTGCGGCAGGCCGGCATGGCCGTAGATCTTGGCGACCGCGCCGGACAGCATCGCGCCCGCGGAGCGGTTGGTGCTGTTGATACTGGCCTCGATCTTCACCGGCGCACCGCGATCGAGCGCAGGCGTCGCCTTCTCGATCAGCGTGCGATCGAGCACCGCCTCCAGATGATGGTTCTGTCGCTCGGAGTGATAGATCTTCTGGCCCTTCTCTTCCTTCTGCTTGACGAACAGCTTCGAGAAGTCGAGGCCCTTGGCCTTCCAGTGCGCGACCAGCTTGGTCTGGTCGAGCAGCTGAACCTGGCCGACCATCTCGTTGAAGGTGCGGAAGCCGAGCGAAGCCATGATCTCGCGGACTTCCTCCGCGACGAAGAAGAAGTAGTTGATCACGTGCTCGGGCTGGCCGGTGAAGCGCTTGCGCAGGACGGGGTCCTGGGTCGCGACGCCGACCGGGCAGGTGTTGAGATGGCACTTGCGCATCATGATGCAGCCGGCCGCGATCAGCGGCGCGGTGGCGAAGCCGAACTCGTCGGCGCCCAAGAGCGCGCCGATCACGACGTCACGCCCGGTGCGGAAGCCGCCGTCGACCTGGACCACGATGCGGCTGCGCAGCCGCTCGCGCACCAGGGTCTGGTGGGTTTCGGCGAGGCCGATCTCCCAAGGACTGCCGGCATGCTTGATCGAGGTCAGGGGCGATGCACCTGTGCCGCCCTCGAAGCCCGCGATGGTAACGTGGTCGGCGCGCGCCTTGGCGACGCCCGCCGCCACCGTGCCGACGCCGATTTCAGAGACGAGCTTGACCGAGACGTCGCCGGTGGGGTTGACGTTCTTGAGGTCGTAGATGAGCTGCGCCAGATCCTCGATCGAGTAGATGTCGTGATGCGGCGGCGGCGAGATCAGGCCGACGCCCGGCGTCGAGTGCCGGACCTTTGCGATGGTCGCGTCAACCTTGTGGCCGGGCAGCTGGCCGCCTTCGCCGGGCTTGGCGCCCTGCGCCATCTTGATCTGCATCATGTCGGAGTTGACGAGATACTCCGTGGTGACGCCGAAGCGGCCGGAGGCGACCTGCTTGATCGCCGAGCGCATGGAATCGCCGTTCGGCATCGGCTTGAAGCGGTCGGCTTCCTCGCCGCCCTCGCCGGTGTTCGACTTGCCGCCGATCCGGTTCATGGCGATCGCGAGCGTGGTGTGCGCCTCGCGCGAGATCGAGCCGAAGCTCATCGCTCCCGTCGCGAAACGCTTGACGATGTCCTTGGCCGGCTCGACCTGGTCGAGCGGGACGGGCTTGCGCTTCTCTTCGTCGGCGTTCTTGATCCGGAACAGGCCGCGCAGCGTCAGCAGGCGCTCGGACTGCTCGTTGAGGATTTTTGCGAAGGCGCGATAGCGCTCCTGCGAATTGCCGCGCGCGGCGTGCTGCAGCAGCGACACCGACTCGGCGGTCCAGGCATGATCCTCGCCGCGGCTGCGATAGGCATATTCGCCGCCGACATCGAGCGCGCTCTTGTAGACCTGAGCATCGCCGAACGCGTCGGCGTGGCGGCGCACGGCTTCTTCGGCGATCTCGCCAAGGCCGACGCCCTCGACGCGGGTATGCGTGCCCGCGAAGAATTTTGCGACGAAGTCGGCCTTGAGGCCGACCGCGTCGAAGATCTGCGCGCCGCAATAGGACTGGTAGGTCGAGATGCCCATCTTGGACATCACCTTCAAGAGGCCCTTGCCGATCGACTTGATGTAGCGCTTGACGATCTCGTAGTCGTCGAGCGAGCCGGGCAGGCGGTCCTTCATCGCAATGATGGTCTCGAACGCCAGATACGGATTGATCGCTTCGGCGCCGTAGCCGGCCAGGCAAGCGAAGTGATGCACCTCACGCGGTTCGCCGGATTCGACGACGAGACCGACCGAGGTGCGCAGGCCGGTGCGGATCAGATGATGATGCACGGCGGCGCAGGCCAGCAGGGACGGGATCGGCACCCGGTCGGTGCCGACCATGCGATCGGACAGAATGATGATGTTGACGCCCTCGCGCACCGCGCTTTCCGCGCGCGCGCAGAGCTCGTCGAGCACCTGGTCCATGCCCGCCGCGCCGAGACCGGCGTGGAAGGTGGTGTCCAGCGTGCGCGACTTGAAGTGGGTGTCGGCCACGTCCGAGATCGAGCGGATCTTTTCCAGGTCCGCGTCGGTCAGGATCGGCTGACGCGCTTCGAGACGCTTGGTGGTGGCAAGGCCCTGCAGGTCGAACAGGTTCGGCCGCGGCCCGATGATCGAGACGAGGCTCATCACCAGCTCCTCGCGGATCGGGTCGATCGGCGGATTGGTGACCTGCGCGAAGTTCTGCTTGAAGTAGGTGAACAGCGGCTTGGCCTTGTCCGACAGCGCCGAGATCGGCGTGTCGTTGCCCATCGAGCCCGCGGCTTCCTCGCCGGTGGACGCCATCGGCGTCATCAGGATCGAGATGTCTTCCTGGCTGTAGCCGAACGCCTGCTGGCGATCGAGCAGCGACAAATTCGAGCGCACGCCTGTCGTCGGGACCTTCGGCAGCTCTTCCAGCACGATCTGGGTCCGCTCCAGCCACTCCTTGTAGGGATGGCTCTTGGCGAGCTCCGCCTTGATCTCGTCGTCCGGAATCAGCCGGCCCTGCTCGAGGTCGACCAGCAGCATCTTGCCGGGCTGCAGGCGCCACTTGGTGATGATCTGGTCCTCGGGGATCGTCAGCACGCCCATCTCGGACGCCATCACGATGCGGTCGTCCTTGGTGACGAGATAGCGCGCCGGCCGCAGGCCGTTGCGGTCGAGCGTGGCGCCGATCTGGCGGCCGTCGGTGAAGGCGATCGCGGCGGGGCCGTCCCACGGCTCCATCAGCGCGGCATGATATTCGTAGAACGCGCGGCGCTTCTCATCCATCAGGGGATTGCCGGCCCACGCTTCCGGAATCATCATCATGACCGCGTGCGGCAGCGAGTAGCCGCCCTGCACCAGGAATTCGAGCGCGTTGTCGAAGCAGGCCGTGTCCGACTGTCCCTCATAAGAGATGGGCCAGAGCCGGTTGATGTCCTTGCCGTAGAGCTCGGAGCTCACCGAAGCCTGGCGCGCCGCCATCCAGTTGGTGTTGCCGCGCAGCGTGTTGATCTCGCCGTTATGCGCGATCATGCGGTAGGGATGCGCCAGCGACCAGGCCGGGAAGGTGTTGGTCGAGAAGCGCTGGTGAACCAGCGCGAGAGCGCTCTCGAAATCGGTCTCGTGCAGGTCGGGATAGTACTTGCCGAGCTGGTCGGCGAGGAACATGCCCTTGTAGATCACGGTGCGGCAGGACAGCGAGCAGGGATAATAGCCCGCAAGCCCGCGGTCGCGGCGCTGATAGATCGCCTGCGAGATCGACTTGCGCAGGATGTAGAGCCGGCGCTCGAAATCGTCCTCGGTCTTGGCGGTGCCGTTGCGGCCGATGAACACCTGCATGCAGGCGGGCTCGGTCGGCTTCACGGTGACGCCGAGCGAGGAATTGTCGGTCGGCACGTCGCGCCAGCCGAGCAGGGTCAGACCCTCCTCCTTGATCTGGTCGGCGATGATGCTCTTGATGACGTTGCGCCACGCGGTGTCGCGCGGCATGAACAGCGCGCCGATGGCGTATTCGCCGGGCGCCGGCAGCGTGAAGCCGAGCTCGCTCGCCTTGCGGCTGAAGAAGGCGTGCGGGATCTGCACCAGAATGCCGGCGCCGTCACCGGCGCGCGGATCGGCGCCGACGGCACCGCGATGCTCGAGGTTGCAGAGGATATTCAGAGCGTCAGCGACGATCTCGTGCGACTTCCGGCCCTTGATGTTGGCGATGAAGCCGACGCCGCAGGAATCCTTCTCCAGACTCGGATCGTACAGGCCTTCGGCCGGCGGGCGCGAATTGTGCTCCTGAATCGGATCGGTCATCGGATCGGTCGTTTTCGAGGCGACCGTCGCCGACAGCTCTTCTGCCACGATGTTTGCGCGCTCGAATTGCGACCCGTTCATTGTTCCAATCCTCTCCATGCGGCAAGCTGCCTCACCGCCATCTTCGGCGCACCTTGGGCGTTCCGCGGCACCCGCCTCTGGGTCACCGCTCGTCCGTTGCGAGCCGCATTTTCTTAAATTCAGGCCTAGGCGTTCTTCGTCCCCGAGAACGGCTTTGCCTGGTACCTCGCCGGCGCTCGAAAGTGCCAGTTTTCGCTGCAATCCCTGTGCCGGAACCGCAAGCAAAATTGAGACAGTCTTCCTGTCCTAAACATCACCTTGCCAAATTTTTGTCTATCACACAAGCGCGCGGAAGTCCCGATTCCCGATATGTCAATCAATCGCTTTCCGAATGTTGCGCGGCCCCGGTTTTGAAGCAAACGCGCCCCGATCCGGCCCTGCGGGCGCCGAAATCCCAAATGAAGCTTCGGATCGACCCTTCGGAAGGCGCGCCACGCCGCAAGAAGCGAAAGAGCGCAAGTCATCCAGGGCCTGACAGGAGCGTGTCGACCATGAAGTTTTTCACAGGATGTGTGGCTGCTGCCACGCTGGTGCTGGCTGTAACCACTGCTCAGGCGCAGGTTCCGGCGAGCGGTATTGGGCGAGGGGCAGTGATACCCGTGTCCGATTTCGACGGACCTTACGGGCCGCCCGAGGTCGCACCGCCACCGCCGCCGCGTTACGGCTACGGATATGGCTACGAGGAGCGCGGTCCGGCCCCGGAGTTGCTGCCGTCTACGGAGGTCTATGCAGTGTTGCGGGAAAACGGCTTCTCGCCGCTCGGCATCCCGCGCCTGCGCGGCAGCGTCTACACCATCGCGGTGATCGACCGCCGCGGCGACGACGGCCGGCTCGTGATCGACGCCCGCGACGGGCGGATCATCCGTTTCGTGCCGGCCGCTGACGCCTATGGCATGGCGCCCGGCTATGACGAGCGTGCGGTCGCGCCCTACGGCCCGCAAAGCGCGCTGCCGCCGCCGACCATGGTTCGCAGTGGCCCGCCGCGGCCGCCGGCCGCGATCCCGCATGTGGCGAGCCGGACCGTGCCGCTGCCCAAGGCTGCGCCGCGGCGCGCTGAGGCGCCGGTCGCCGCCGCCAAGCCAGCTGAACCGGTGGCGCAGCAGGCTCAACCAGTGCAGCAGACTGCCACCGCACAGGCGAAGCCGGTGGAGGCTGCACCGCAAGCCGTGGCATCGACGGTCGGACAGGCCAAGCCGGCACCGACGATCCTGCCGACGCAGGACATGCCGGCCGCGCAGGGGCTGGATTAGCGCTGCGAGCTTGGCGCGATAGCGCTTGCTCCATCCTTGGTGTCGTCCCTGCGTTCGGGGATAGAGGCTGGCAAACAAAAGGCGCCTGAAATGTTCGGGCGCCTTTTGCATTGAGGCGGTCGCCTCAGCTGCGCGGATACCCCGCCGCTTCCAGGATCAGGTTCGCCACCTCCTTCGGATGCGACACCAGCGAGAGGTGGCCAGCATCGAGTTCGACCGTGGTGGCGTTCATGCGCTTCGCGAGGAAGCGTTCGAGATCCGGATTGATCGTGTAGTCGCTCTTCGACACCGCATACCAGCTCGGCTTCGAACGCCACGCCGCTTCGGTGGTGCGGCCGGCGAAGATCGAGGCCGCGGTCGGCCATTGCACGGCATACAGCTCCCTGGCCTGCTCAGGCTTCACGCCATTGGCAAAGTACTTCAGGAAGGCGTCCTCCGAGAGCTTGGTGTAACCGTCTCGCTCGACGATGCCGGCGCGTACCGGGCCGGTCGGAAACTGCTTCGACAGGGCGACGAAATCCTCGTTCGCATCCGGAGCGCGGGCGGCGACATAGACCAGCCCGGTCACCTTCGGGTCGGTGCCGACCTGGCTGATCACGGTGCCGCCCCAGGAATGCGCGACCAGCACGGTCGGCCCGTCCTGCTCGGCCAGCGCGCGCTTGGTTGCATCGACGGAGTCCGCCAGCGACGACAGCGGATTCTGCACGGCCGTCACATGCAGGCCTGCGGCCTGGAGGATCGGGATCACCTCCGACCAGCTCGAGCCATCGGCCCAGGCGCCGTGCACCAGCACGACGTTGGTCGCCTTCACGGTCTGCGGTGTCTGGGCCTGAGCAAGGCTAAGGGGGGCCGTGAGCAGGCCCACGGCGACGAAAAGGCTGCGCCAGAGTGTCATGATCGTTCTCCGTCTTGTTTTGGGTTCGATGCCCAAAAGACGGCGCGCGAGGCCGCGGCGTTACGCGCGTTCACCGCTCTGTGATGCGGCGCAAAAAAACGCCCCGGGGCACCGGGGCGTTTTCGTAACCTGGGGGTGGCGTGCGCGGTTTACGCGGCGGCTTGCGCGGCCGAGTTCTCGATCACCTGCGCCTTTGGCGTGCCGGTGTTGATCGCGATCTGGCGCGGTTTCTTCGCCTCGGGAATCTCGCGGACGAGATCGACGTGAAGCAGGCCGTTCTCGAGCGAGGCGTCCTTCACCTGCACGAAGTCGGCGAGCTGGAAGGCGCGCTCGAAGGCACGCGCGGCGATGCCGCGGTAGATCACTTCGTTCTTGCTGTTCTCGTTGGCGACCTTCTCGCCCTTGATCGTCAGCGTGTTTTCCTTCGCGACGATGGAGAGCTCGTCCCTGGCGAAGCCCGAGACCGCAACGGTGATGCGGTAGGCGTTCTCGCCGGTACGCTCGATGTTGTAGGGGGGATAACCGGGGCTGCCGTCCGAACCGGCCTGGTCGAGCAGGCTGAAGAGGCGGTCGAAGCCGACGGTGGAACGATAGAACGGGGTGAGATCGTAGCTACGCATGGTCAAGTCCTCCATTGAGCGACTGTTGGTAACCCGCCCGCCGATCGGGCCGGGCTTTAGCCTGTGTGCAGCCTGATGTTCCGGTTCCGAAACACTGGTAGCGGCCTGCACGAAGGTGATATGGGTGGAACGAGACGGCGTTCAAGAGGGCGGCATTTGCACCTTTTCGGCGCTTTGGCCCCTTGATTTGCAGCACTTCGCGCCCAAGCACCACCAATCATGACGCTGGTCTCGATCCCGTCCAACCCCGTTCCCGAAAACGTCGTCAGCGGCACCATCAAGACGCCCGATGGTGTCGAGCTGCGCTTTGCGCGCTGGGCGCCGCCGGCGGGCCGCAAGGGCACGGTCTGCGTCTTCACCGGACGCAGCGAGCAGATCGAGAAATATTTCGAGACCGTGCGCGACCTGCGTGACCGCGGCTTTGCGGTGGCGATGATCGACTGGCGCGGGCAGGGCCACTCCTCGCGCCGCCTGCGCGACCCGCGCAAGGGCTATGTGCGCGATTTCTCCGATTTCGAGGTCGACGTCGAGGCCTTCGTGCAGCAGGTGGTGCTGCCGGATTGCCCGCCGCCGTTCTTCGCGCTCGCCCACTCCATGGGCGGCACGGTGATGCTGCGAGTGGCGCATGCGGGCAAGCGCTGGTTCGACCGCATGGTGCTGTCGGCGCCGATGATCGACTTGCCCGGCCGCACCACCTCGCTTCCGGTGCGTGCGCTCCTCAAGACGATGCGCCTGCTCGGGCAGGGCGGCCGTTACGTCCCCGGCGGCAGCGACCGCCTCACCGGACTCGATCCCTTCATCAACAATCCCGTGACCAGCGATCCCGTGCGCTATGCACGCAATGCCGCGATCCTGGAGGAGGACCCGACGCTCGGGCTGGCGTCACCGACGGTGGCCTGGGCCGATACCGCCTTCCGCGCGATGCACACCTTCAAGCGCGTGAACTACCCCTCGCAGATCCGCCAGCCGATCCTGATGCTGGCGGCCTCCAGCGACGCCGTGGTCTCCACCGCGGCGATCGAGGAATTTGCCTATCACTTGCGCGCCGGCTCCCATCTCGTGATCGCAGGCGCCAAGCACGAGATCCTCCAGGAGCAGGATCGCTACCGCTCCCAGTTCTGGGCCGCCTTCGACGCCTTCGTGCCGGGCACGCCGCTGTTCAAGTGAGGAATTGAGCGCGAGATCGCGCTACAACGTCTTCAGATACTCGATCAAATCGTAGCGCTCGGCATCGTCCTTGAACATGCGGCCGATCACGCCGGGGCGTTTCGGCTCGCCGTCCTTGCGCTCGAAGGAATGGCCGAGCACGCTGTTGCCCTGGATCGGATCCTGCTCCGACCCCGCGGAGAACAGCGTTTCGCCCGTCTTGCACTTTTCGTCCGCGCTGACGGCAAAGCCGACGGTCACGGGATCATAGTCGCGGCGGCCCATGCAGAATTTCTGCGGGCGCTCGCTCGCCGGCTTCAGCAGCCAGTACAGCGAAGGCACCGAGCCGTTGTGCAGGTAGGGCGCGGTGGCCCAGATGCCGTTCAGCGGCCGCGCGCGATAGCGCGGATCAGGGGCTGGATTGAGACAGTTCTTGCGCGCCAGATTCCAGATCTTCCCCCGCTCCGCCTCCGGGATATTCTCGTCGTCCATCCATTTGCGGACGGCCAGGTCGACCACCGTCATGAGGCCTAGCGCATAGACCATCTCGTTGGGCCTTTTGCTCGCCGTTGGGACCTCGCATTGCCACCATGTCTGGAGGTCGGCCGTATTCACCTTCAGGAAGCTCGGCACATCGACGATCCTGTTGCTGAGGACAAGCGACTGCTCGGGATCTGTGTTGATCTCCTTGAGCGGAATCGTGACGGCGTTCAGCACCTTGCTGTCGCCGCTCTGCTCCCAATGCGACGAGGACCAGAACGCCGGGGTGCTGATATCCGGCAAATGACATCCGGAGCACATCTCGGCGTAGATCTTGCGGCCATTCTCGACTTTCCTCTGATCGATCCTCCATGCGTCGCCGAGGATCTGCGAGGGCCATTTCGGCGCCAGCAGGCCGCCGAACTTCGGGTCGGCCGACTTGAACGGATCAGGTCCCCTGAGCATGTCCTCGATCCAGCCGAGTGTCCTCACGTTGACCGAGGAGCGCCACAGCCGATCCGCCGGATAGGCGTCGGACAGGTTGAGCAGCGCGGTGACGCCGAGCGCTTCGCCCGCGTTGCGAATCAGCGGCTGCTCGATCGAGGCGTCGTATTGCGCGAACTTGAACCACGGCACCGTCCAGATCGCGGGATAGCTGACCGGCGCGTCCTGGGCGTGCAGGTTCTTCTCGAAGCCCTTGACCCCGCTCAGCGCGAGATCCTGCGAAAAGACCTGGTTGCCGATACGGTTGAGCGCGTCGAGGCGGCCGAACCCTTCCTCCGTGTCCTGCTGCTGCCGGCCGTTCCAGGTCTTCTTGCCTTCAATCGTCTTCTGTTGGGTTTGCGCCCAGTCGATCAGGAACGAGCCGATCGCGCTGAGCTTCTGCTTGAGTGCGGCGCGATCCGTCTTGCTGGCGTCGGGGCCGAGCACGCGGTCGGCAAAGCGCTGGAAGCGGAACGGGACGTACAGCGTGTAGGCGATCGAGAGGCCGGTGGAGAGCTCCAGCTTCTTCAGGTCGGTCATGGCCGGGCCGCCGTCGAAGCGAACATCCACGCCCTGGTAGTGGATTTGGCCGGTGTGGCAGGCCGCGCAGGTCAGCCCGATCATGTCGTCCTCGCGTCGGCCGGTCGCGGGATCGACGACGCCGGTCATCCGCGCGAAGCCGACCGGCAGGCCGTCGACGTTCTCCGCCGGCGTCCATCTGGTCGACCAATCCGGCGCCTGCGTCGTCTCATAGACATTGGCGTAACCGAAGCGGCGCAGTGTCGTCGTGTCGGTCTGGATTGACTGCGGGCTCGGGATGAAGCCGAAGCTTTCGAGATAGGCGCTGTCCTTGATCAAGCCCGGCTTCGAGAACAGATGAAGCCGCGGCTGCTCCAGCGCCACGAACCATTCATAGGGCACCGGGAAGGTCGCGGTGCCCTGGCTGGCATGGTGGAACCAGTGCCGGTCCTTCAGCGACCAGTTCTGCTCGAGCCAGAAGGCGGCCTTGGTCTCCGGAACCGCAGGTAAGGGCGGCGGCAGAAGATTCACCAGGATGCCCTTCTGGGGCAGCATGGCGCGGACCTGGTTGGGGAATTCGGCGACGGCCACCAGGGCGACGAGGCCAAGGCCGATGACGAACGCTGTCAGCGCGACCGCCCAGCGAAAGCGGAGCTGACAATTCGACAGCAACGGCTGCGACAATATCCGCTGGTTGATGCGATCGGGCAGCTGGCGCTGTTCGAACAGCGTGCGCACGTCGGCCACGCTGAGATAACGCTCCTCGCCCGGCTTGCCCTTGCCGATGATCTTCAGAAGGATCGGCCATTCGAACTTCATCAGCAGCGGGTAGTACCAGCGCGCGGCGCTGCCGGCGCGCTTGATGTTGTCCTGCATGAAGGTCTTGATTTCCGCGGCGTTGAGGCCGGGTTCGCTGCTGCCGGTGTTCGGGTCGGTGTAGGTCCGGCCGAAGCTTGCGAGCCGCGCGATCTCGCCCTCGTTGACCTTGCCGTCGACGCCGAGGATGCGCGAGCCGGCGCCGCGCTTGTCGAGCGGGCCGCCGCGCAGCGCGTCGAGTTGCGCCCCCGACCAGATGCTCTTCAGTATGTGCTTGATGCCGTTGGCGATCAGCGCAACGCCGCGGACCTGGATGCGGGCCGAGACCTTCTTCAGCCCGGTCTCGCCAGTCGCATTCGCGATGGTCTGCGACAGCGTGTTGAGCGGAACAGTCCCGCCGCCGACGAAACCTTCGCCGACGAGACCGCGCAGGAACGGGCAGGGATTATTCGGGGAGACCGGGATCGAGGGATCGAAGGGCGGCTTCGAAGTGGGATGATGCATGGCCCAAATCCTGAAAACAGCGAATCGAAATACGCAGGCGCGCTGTTAGAGCGCGGAAAGTCCTAACAAACCGACAGCAGGTTATACTACTTCAGCGTGCAGCGAAGTGTGGCCGAATTCACTGTCGTGTCAATAAAAGCTGGTCCGGATTGCCAAGGGATCGGACCACGATTGCCGAGAGCCGCGGCCGCCGTTCAGGACTCGGCGGCGCGTTTGACGCCGCTCTGCACCAGGGTCAGCTTGCCGAGCGGCACACCGGCCTTGAGCAGCCCCTCGCGGTAATGGGCGATATCCTCAGGCCGCTTCCAGTGGAAGTTACGCAAGTGTCTTTCGACATTCAGGGTTGGATAGTTCGCCATCAGCACGCCGACGGCCTCGCTCGCTTCGTCGCTCCGTCCCATCTGGGCCAATGCCGCGGCGCGGATCGCCAGCGCCTGCATGTGGTTCGGGTTGATGTAGAGCTGCTCGCGAGCCCATGACAGGGTCGCGTCATATTGGCGCAACAGGTAGTGACTGAAGGCGTTCAGCGCCGCCCATTGGTAGCGCGGGTCGCTGTTGTCGCGTTGTGAAGCCATCGAAAACAGCTCGATCGCCTCGCGGTGCTCGCCGATGACGAAATGGCAGATGCCGAGCACGCCGCGCGCGCCGTTGTCGTAGGGGTTGAGCGCGACCGCGCGCTTGGCGGCGTCCATCGCGGCCTCGTAATGGCCCTCCATCGCATGGGCCCAGGACAGGATCGAGAACGCGAAGGAGGAGCGCGGGTCGAGCCGGACGCTGGTCTCGGCGAGGCTCATCGCCTCGGCCCACATCTCCCGCGTGCCCTTGACCCAGCCGAATTGGATGCTCTGGATCTGGATCGTGCCGAGATAGGCGTGCGCGATCGACAGTTTGGGATCGAGCCGGATAGCCTCGCGGAAGAGGTCGACGGCGGTGGCCAGGTCTTCCTTGGTCTGCCGGTAGTAATGCGACAGGCCCTTGAGGAAGCGGTCCCAGGCGGTCACGTCGGTGGTGAGGCGCGCCGGCGCGGAGGCCTCGGCCCGGACGATCTCGGTGGCGATGGCGGCGGACAGGCTGGTGGTGATCTCGTCCTGCATCGCGAACAAATCGCCGATGTCGCGGTCGTAGCGGCCGGTCCAGAGCTGCTCGCCGGTCTCCGGCGCGATCAGCTCGGCGGTGACGCGGATCTTGGCGCCTGCGCGCCGCACCGAGCCCTGGATCAGATAGGTGGCGTCGATCTCGCGCGCGATCAGGCGCGTGCTGGTGTTCTTGCCCTTGAAGGCGAAGGTCGAGTTGCGGCTCAGCACGCGATAGAAGGATTGCAGCGACAGCGCGTGGATCAGGTCCTCGGTCAGGCCGTCGGAGAAATATTCGTCCTGGGCGTCGCTGAGATTGGCGAAGGGCAGCACGCCGACGATCGCGGTGCGGTACTGTTGCGAGAGGGCGGATGCCTCCCTCGGCTCGGGGGCGAGCGCCGGCGCGCCCTCAGGCGTCCAGGTCCAGACCCCGACCGCATCCTTGATGTTCTTGAAGCGATGGTTGCCGGCATCTGTCAGCAGCGCGGTGAGATGCTTGCTCGCCTCGCGATAGGCCTTGGCCGAGATGGCGAAGCCGCCGGGACTCGCGACCGATTCCAGGCGGACGGCAATGTTGACATCGTCACCGAACACCTCGTCCTCGTCGGCAATGACGTCGCCCATGTGGATGCCGAGCCGGAACTGCATGGCGCGGTCGGCCGGCAGATGGTGGTTACGCTCCGCCATCAGGGTCTGCATCGCGATCGCGGCCTCGGTGGCACCGACGATCGAGGGGAACTCGAGCAGGAAGCCGTCGCCGGTGTTTTTGACGACGCGGCCGCCGTGATTGAGGATGATGGGGTGGATCGCGCTGCGATGAGCCTTGAAGGCGGCATGGGTGCCGGCTTCGTCGCTGCCCATCATGCGCGAATAGCCGGCGACATCGGCGCAGACGATGGCGGCCAGACGTCTTTCCATATCCTCGGAGCTCCAAGGGAGGGCGGACCGGCCACGGCATGGCAGTCGCCTCGAATCCCGCATTTCAAGAACCCTGCCTTTATAAAGCAGATGCGGCCGAGCGGAAGTGTGATCCGCATTGCAAATTCGAGGTAAATCCTACGCGATCCCGGCGGTGGACGGGGACCGACGAACCGACTAAGCGGAATGGCGACCGCCCGGACGGCGGCAGGGACACCTCGCATGCTGGGCATTCACGAAATCTGGCTCTTCATCCTGTCGGGGGTGCTGCTCAACATCACGCCGGGGCCTGATTCCGCCTACGTCATCGGCCGCAGCATGCAGATGGGCTGGCGGGGCGGCGCCGCTGCGGCGCTCGGCATCAGCTGCGGCTGCTTTGTCCATGTCGCGGCCGCGGCGATCGGCCTTTCGGCGCTGCTGATGGCCTCATCGACGGCGTTCTCGATCCTCAAGCTCGTCGGTGCGGCCTATCTCGTCGTGACGGGGCTTCAAATGCTGTGGTCGCGCCCGGCGCTGGCTTCAAGCATCGACGAGCCGGTGCAAAGCTCGCTGCGGCGGGTCTTCCTCCAGGGCGTTTTCACCAATGCGCTCAATCCCAAGGTCGCGCTGTTCTTCCTCGCCTTCCTGCCGCAATTCGTCGCAGCCGATTCACCGCAGAAGCCGCTGGCCTTCCTGACGCTCGGCCTGATCTTCATCTCGACGGGTACGCTGTGGTGCCTGATCCTGGCGGCGTTCGCGGCCAGGGCCGCCCACAGCCTGCGGAGTTCCGAGGGCGCGATCGCCTGGGTCAACCGTGCGCTCGGCGGCCTCTTCATCTATCTCGGCATCCGCGTTGCCATGCTGGAGAGCCGATAAGCATTCGAACGAATGAGGATACGGACGCGATCGACCCGAAAGAGGTCGTGCGGGGAGGTTTGAATGGTTCGAGGAAGCTGTCTGTGCGGCGCCGTGCGTTTCGAGATTGATCAGGTGCGCGCGCTGACGCACTGCCACTGCGCCAATTGCCGCAAGCTGACCGGTGCGGCCTTCGCGACCTACGCCCATGTCGATGCCGACAAATTTCGCTTCGTGACGGGCGAGGACGCGACGGTGGCTTACGAATCCGCGCCGGGGAGCTTCCGCTATCGCTGCAAGACCTGCGGTTGCCTGACGCCGGGCAAGGCGAGTTATCTTCCGACCGTCAGCATTCCCGCCGGCCTGCTCGACGACGATCCGCAAGTCAGGCCTCGCATGCACGTCTTCACCTCGTCGCGGGCGTCGTGGTGGGAGATCGAGGACGATCTGCCTCGATTCGAAAAATGGGTGCCGGGCTTTGAGCCGAAAGCGTAGGCTTCCTGGTGACCAGGCAGGGCCTGACCTAGCCGAATTCCTTCAGCAGCGCGCTGCCGGCAAGATAAAGGCCGAGCAAAATCATCGCGATCAGGAACCAGCGGCGAAACGCTTCCGCCGGCATCCGTGCCCGCACCGACTGGCCGACGTACATGCCGGCAAAGGCCATGGCCAGCCCGACGGTGCCCGGAACGATATTCGCCGGCGTCATCAATCCGACGGCGGTCAGGTTGAAGGCGAGCGCCAACGTCGCGGTCGTGAAGAACACGCCGAGCGCCTGCACTAGCTCGTCTTTCTCCATGCCGATCGCCTGCATGAACGGCATCGAGGGAATCACCTGCACCCCGGTCGAGGCCGAGATCACGCCGGTGACGACACCGACCACGCCGCCGACCCATTTCTCGTTCTGCGGAGCGACGCGAAACTGGAACTTGTTCAGACCGATCACGGCATAGACGATCAGCAGGGCGCCGAGCACGATCGTGCCGTAGCGCGCATGGGGGCCGGTCAGCGCCCCGGCATTGAGCCAGCATCCGACCACGGTGCCGATCATCAGTGGCCACAGCCGCCTCAGGATGTCGCGCAAATACGGGCCAACGAAAGTCTGCCAGATGTTGGTGATAATGGCCGGCACGATCACGATGGCGATCGCGCGGCTCGGGGCCATGCTCACCGCGAGCAGTCCCATGGACACCGTGGGCAGGCCGAGCCCGACCACGCCCTTGACGAATCCCGCAAGCAGGAAGACGGCGGCGATGAGGATGAGCAGCGGGTCGATCATTCCTGCACATTGACCGAAGCTGCGCGACGGCACAATCTGGAGCTTACGGAGAGTGCCTTCGGTTGGCACGCAGGCTAGGACCTGATCCGGACACGAAGGGCCGCGTTAGCGCAAGGTGCGCAGCGTTTTCCGAGAAGATCATGCTCCGCCAATGAAAGCACAGATCTGCCATGCGCTTCGACCTCGTCGACCTCCAGCTCTTCATCGCCGTGGCCGACCAGCGCAGCATCACCCGCGGCGCGGAGCGGTCGAACCTGGCGCTGGCCTCGGCCAGCGCGCGCATCAAGGGTCTGGAGGATGCGCTCGGCGTCACGCTGCTCAAGCGCGGGCGGCGCGGCGTCGAGTTGACCGCGGCCGGCGAGAGCCTGCTCGATCATGCCCGGCTCGTGATCCATCAGATCGACGCCATGCGCGGCGATCTTGCCGGCTTTGCCAGCGGCGTCCGCGCCAGCGTGCATTTCCTCGCCAACACGTCGGGCCTGTCGGAGCATCTGCCGAAGGCACTGGCCGGCTTCCTGCGCGAGCATCGCGACGTCGCCATCGACATCGAGGAGCGCGAGAGCACCGACATCGCGGCGGCGATCACCGGCGGTGCGGCCGATCTCGGCTTTGCCGCAGAGCACGCGCTGCCCGAACACATCGAGCGTTTCGCGTTCAGTGAGGATCGTCTGACGCTGGTGACCTCACGTCGCGGCCCGTTCGCCGGCCGCCGCCAGATTGACTTTCAGGAGGCGGGAGCCTGCGACTTCGTCGGCCTGACCAGTGCCACCGCGCTTCAGATGCACATCGCCAAGCACGCGGCCCGGCTCGGCATGCGTCCGCATTTCCGGGCGCGCCTGCGCGATTTCGACGCGATCTGCCAGATGGTCGCTGCCGACGTCGGCGTTGCCCTCGTGCCCGAAGCCGCCGCCCGCCGCTGCGCCAAGACGATGCCGCTCGCCATGGTCCGGCTACGCGACGCCTTCGCCAACCGAAAGCTCGTCATCTGCGCCCGCAGCTTCAAGGCGCTGCCGCGGCCCGCCAAGATGCTGGTGGAGCATCTGCGGGCGGCGAAGGTGTGAGCAGTGCCATTGCGATCGAGGAGCCGCGTCCTGACGGACCGCGGCTAGTGCGTGTTCGATTTGTGCCAATTCTCCAGGTCGATCGGTGGCCGCTTCGGATCGATCTGGTCTTTCTCCGGATTGCCCTGCCAGGGCTTGTCGGTCTGCCGGTGATTCGGCAGGTCGTTCTGCTGTCGCGGATCGTCGAGCGGGGTCTCTCTCGGATCGTTTTCAACTGCCTTCGGCATATGTTCACCTTTCGGAACTGCAGGATGTGTTGCGCGGCGCGCTGGGCCTGCTGACCAACCCGGGTCAAAATGGGTCGTTCCGTCGCGCGCTATCATTCACCTGCCACTGCGGCGATCGGTCCAGGAACAGTCCCAGCCGCATGTCATTGCTCCTCTTTGGCAAAACCGAGCCAGGGAGCAAGCCATGTCGAAGATGCCGCCCGTACCTGCAGAGCAGCGCAGCAACAAAGGCCCCGGTTCAGATCCAGCGGTTGAGGTCGAAGAGAAGGTCCCCGGCCGTGAGAATTTCGACACCCAGGGCCATCACGGTAACATCAAGCAGAACACCACCAATCAGGGCCATCGGCAGGATCGATGATGGCCGACTGGAATAGGTGCAATGCGGGTTCGATGATCGTTCTCGTGCTGGTCGCCGCCCTGGCAAGCGCGCCCGTCAGTCAAGCGACAGCACAGGGCGGCGGAGGCTCGGGTGGAGGTGCGGGCAGTGCCGGCACCTCGTCGGGGACGACGACGGCTCCCGGAACCAACGCCGCCGGAACGGCCCAATCGGGCGGTGGCGCCGGCCCGCGAGGGTCCACGACAGTTGGCCGGCCCGGCAATCCGGCGGGTGGCGCCAACGTCGGTCGGATCGACGGGACGGTCACGCCGGGTCCCTCGCTGCAAGGCGATGACCAGATCCGCTCGGAGACTTCGGGGAGCTCAGAGGCTGATCGGAAGATCAAGAGCATCTGCAAAGGGTGCTGACGGATGATCGGGACGCCGGCTTGTCCGGCCCCCCGTCGAGATCCGCGTCATCGTGCGGTTCGGGGTCGGCAGCGCAAGGCTTGATGTTCAATTCGTCCTCGAACACGGTCTGGTCGTGACTATGTTCGACCAGACGGCCCGATCCGCCTTCTGCGACGTTGCGATCGGAAGCAGGATGCCCGAACAGGCTCCCGACCTGAGAAATTTCACCGTCGTTTTTCAGACCTCGGCATCCGGCGGCCCGTGGCGTGCTGCGGCTTGTGCTCGAGCGAAGCAGCCTGCGTGAGATCGTCATGCAAGCCGCCCGCTCGCGATTGTCATTGATTGAGCAGCTTCAGTGCTTCTTCGTGGACCCTGGCGTCGCCGGCAGCGATGATACGGCCGCCGCCCTGGGCCGGCTTGCCCTCCCAGGTGGTGACGACGCCGCCGGCGCCGGTCACGATCGGGATCAGCGCCGCGATGTCGTAAGGCTTCAGCTCGGTCTCGACCACGAGGTCGACGTGACCTGCGGCCAGCATGCAATAGGAGTAGCAGTCGCCGCCATAGCGCGACAGCCGCGCGTCCTGCTCGATGCGGCCGAAGATGGCGCGGTCGCGCTCGTTCATCAGCAGGGGGCTGGTCGTGTAGGTCGTGGCTTCCGAAAGCCTGGCGCAGCGGCGGACCTGGAGCCGGCGCTCGCCGGAGGGCCCCTTGTAATTGGCCGAGCCGTTGTCGCCGGAGAAGCGCTCCCCGATGAAGGGCTGGTGCATCATGCCGAACACCGGCGCGCCCTTGTGCAGCAGTGCGATCAGCGTGCCCCAGATCGGAAACCCGCCGATGAAGGATTTGGTGCCGTCGATGGGGTCGAGCACCCAGACATAGTCGGCGTCCTCGCGCTCGTTGCCGAATTCCTCCCCGACGATACCGTGCTGGGGGAAGTTGGCCTTGATCAGCCGCCGCATCACCGCCTCCGCAGCGCGGTCGGCCTCCGTCACGGGATCGAAATCCCTGGTCTTGCTTTTGTCGTCGATCGACAGCGAGGTGCGGAAGAACGGCAGGATGGTTTCGCCGGAGGCGGTGGCAAGCCGTCCGATGAAGGCGGAGAAGTCGATCACCGTCACAGGCCGAATCCTCGAAAGCGAAAGTTGGACGAAGCTCGCCTCCTGCCTAGCCCAATTCGGCAGGATCTTGCAGCGCTGTGTTGGTTTGCTCCCTGGTATTTTGAATACCGCAACCGGCTGCCATATCTCAGGCATCTCTTGGCCAAATATCGATCACGACGTTGAAAACTTAGTTCCGACTATGCCTTGTTCGTATGCAAACATCTATCAACTCATTGAATTTCCTTATCAAAGAAACTGAATCTGGGTTTCCGTGGAAGCAACTGAGCCATGTGCATATTGCATGGGAAACGGCTCAAAAGTCCTTGCACTTTGTGCGTCGCGGTCGCATATTGTTGCGGTGCGGTAGCGCTTGGCGTTACCGCTGCCCTCCTTGGGCGTTTCCTCCCTAGACTTGGGCCGCTTGCGTCATTCGCGAGCGGCCCTTTTTTCTTGCGGCCTTGTTTCTTCGGCTTTCAGTTCAGCGCGCGCAAACGTGCGAAGCGAAGACACGCTCGCGCTATTCGCAGGCCACACGATCTCAAGAAGAAATACCGGCGCCTATTCCGCTGCGGCCTGGAACGGGCCGAGGTCGACGAACGGAATCGTGGTCGCCAGCACGTCGGCGAGAACGCCGAAATCGGTCGCCACTTGCGCAAAGCGGGGACTGCGCTCGCGCCGCCGCTCGTCCATGTAGATCGCGCGGTTGAGCTCGAGCTGCACCGCATGCAGGCCGCTCGCGGGATTGCCGTAATGCTCGGTGATGAAGCCGCCGGCATAGGGCTTGTTGCGGCCGATCGAATAGCCGAGCCCGGTCATGGTCTCCTCGACCCGGTCGGGCAGCAGCGGCGTACAGCTCGTGCCGTAGCGGTCGCCGATCACGACGTCGGGCCGGCGCGGCTCGTCGCGGGACACGCCGACCGAGGGCATCGAGTGGCAGTCGACCAGCACCACGGTGCCGAACATCTGGTGCACCTTGTTGATCAGCCGGCGCAGGGCGCGGTGGTAGGGCTTGTACAGCGTCTCGATCCGCTCCAGCGCATCGTCCACCAGGATGCGGTCGCGGTAGATCTCCTGGCCGTCGCCGACCACGCGCGGAATGGTGCCGAGGCCGCCGGCGACCCGCATCGAGCGGGTGTTGGCAAAGCTCGGCAGCCGTCCGGTGAACATGCGGGGATCGAGCTCATAGGGCTCGCGATTGACGTCGACATAGGAGCGGGGAAAGTTGACCCGCACGGTCGGAAAGCCGCGCTCGCTCAAATGGCCGATCAACTCGTCCATGAAGGAATCTTCGGACCGTCGCAGCGTCGGCAGGTCGATCCTGGAGGCGGCGAGGAATTCGTCCGGATAGGTCGAGCCGGAATGGGGCGAGTTGAAGATGACGGGCGCACGCCAGTGCGTGGGCTCCACGATCTCGAAGGCTGGCGACACCTCGCCGTCAAACCGGGTCATCTTCTCAGGCTTCGTCCCTTCGCGCCGGGATCTGGCGGGTCCAGACCACATCGATTCGGCCGATCGAGCGGCTCTTATGTGTCGTCATTGTCCGGAATCGCAACCATTCTGCCAAGTGAAAAGATGGGATGGCTTGTTGGAACACGTCTTAACCGTGCGGGCAGGGAGGCGGGGATGAGCCGCCGCGGCTCGATTGCTTCGAGGCGCATTTCGGTTCACAACGGGCCGGCAACGGCAGCCGTCTCTGGGTTAAGATTTTCACCCCAAATTTACCCTCTGTCAGGCTTAGTGACCTCTGCTGATATCCTCTGGGGATGCGACGATTCCTGCCATGCCAAAGATCCTGCTCGCCGAAGACGACAACGACATGCGCCGTTTCCTGGTCAAGGCGCTGGAAAACGCCGGTTTTCAGGTCTCGTCCCACGACAACGGCATGGCCGCCTATCAGCGGCTGCGGGAAGAGCCGTTCGAGATGCTGCTGACCGACATCGTGATGCCGGAGATGGACGGCATCGAGCTCGCCCGCCGGGCCTCGGAACTGGATCCTGATATCAAGATCATGTTCATCACCGGTTTCGCCGCAGTCGCCCTGAACTCGGATTCGGACGCCCCCAAGAATGCCAAGGTGCTGTCCAAGCCTGTGCATCTGCGTGAATTGGTCAGTGAAGTGAACAAGATGCTGGCGGCCTGAATCGGCCCCGTTCCGTCCTTGCGCCGGCTCCCCTGAGTCGTTATAGGGACCCCACCCGATCTAGACGACCTCTAGGGCACGTAGCTCAGCGGGAGAGCACTACCTTGACATGGTAGGGGTCACAGGTTCGATCCCTGTCGTGCCCACCATCCTTCGCTCGCGGTAACAGAGAGAAGGATGCCGCGCCGAAGCCCAAAGGGCGCAGGCGGGCCGCCGCCGCGAGCTACGGCTCGGCAAGCCACCGATCTGAATGCGAAGCGTGTCCGGCGGAGCTCGAAGAGCGTAGACGGACTGCCGCCGCGAGACTGGGCTTCCGACACGACACGATCTCATCGATAGCAGCTCCTCATCAGGATGGAGCGAACGCGTTCGTATCGCGAACGCAGGACTGACCGCCGCCGCTCCCCCGAATCGGATTTGTCCCTAGCCATAGGGACAGACTTTCTCCGCGGCCCGCGCGACATTGCGTCAGCGAAATATAATACTGGGGAGGACATCATGATCCGGCGCTGCCTTGCAGCCTTTTGCGTTTGCACCGCGATGGTTCTCGCCATCCCCCGCGCAAATGCCGATATCAAGGTGGGAATCGTGGTGTCTGGTTCGGGGCCCGGCTCGGCGCTTGGCCAGCCGCAGATGCGGACGGTTGCGGCGCTCCCGAAGGAAATCGGCGGCGAGAAGATCGTCTATATCGCCCTCGACGATGAATCGGACTCGACCAAGGGCATTCAGAATGCCCGGCGGCTGGTCATTCAAGATGGGGTCGACGTCCTCATCGGCTCCTCGCTGACGCCGGTGACCATGCCGATGCTCGATGTCGCCTGGGAAGCCAAGACACCGATCATCTCGCTCGCCGCGGCGACAGCCATCGTCCAACCCATGGACGAACGGCGCAAATGGGCCTTCAAGGTCGTTCCCAACGACGATTTGATGGCCGTCGCGATCCTCAAGCACATCGCCAAATCGGGCGTGAAGACGCTCGGTTATATCGGCGTCTCCGACGGCTATGGCGAGGGCTATTACAAGGAAGTGAGCAGGCTTGCTCCGACCTTCGGCCTGACCGTGACCACGCACGAAGTCTATGCGCGCGCCGACACCAGCGTGACAGGCCAGGCCCTCAAGGTGATCGCGACAAATCCGGACGCCGTCTTCATTGCCTCCGCGGGCACGCCGGCCGTCCTGCCGCAGCAGGCGCTGCGCGAGCGCGGCTATTCCGGCAAGATCTACCAGACGCACGGAGTGGCCACCGAGGAATTCATCAAGCTCGGCGGAGCCAGCGTCGAAGGCGCCGTCTTCACCGGCGAGGCGTTCACGATCGCGGACGATCTGCCGGCGGATGATCCGTTCCGCAAGGTCCGGGACGAATTCCTGTCCGCCTACGAAAAGGCGAACGGGCACAAGCCGAACATCTTCGCTGCGCATCTGTGGGATTCGATGGCGCTGCTCAAGACCGCGATACCGAATGCCATGAAGACCGCGAAACCCGGCACGGCGGAATTTCGCGCCGCCCTTCGCGACGAGCTCGAGCGCGGCAAGGACGTGTATCTGAACAACGGCCTGTCAACGATGAGTCCCACCGATCACAACGGCTACGACGAACGTTCGGCGTTCTTGATCAAGGTGGAAGGCGGCCGCTTCAGGCTGATGAAGTAGCAGCCGGGCAGAACGCGGCTTCCCGCGTGACGCGTCGCGTCCAAGAAATCGGGAGGGGCCTTACGCGGGGCTGCCTTTGGCGGCGCCCAGCAGCAAGCCCTTCAGCCCGGTCGGAAACAGCTCGGCTGCGTCAAGTTGCGACGAAACCAATCTAAGCGCTCTTGTTCTTCTTGAGGAGATCGGCGCTTGACGAGTACGAACCCGGCAAGTCGATCGGCTTGGTCCGACCAGAAGAAACCGAACCATTCCTTCGTCTGAAAACCAGTCATGGCAACGGGCTCCGAAGGGGGTAACGCTTCGAGCGCGGCCAGCAGCGAAGGAAAGCCGTATGTGACGATACCTCCTTCCATCGTGGTTTTGTGTCTAATCCTGTAAATTCGAAGCCAATCCTCGGCCGGCGAGTAATCTGACTGCCCGCTGGTAGGAACGTCTCGGATCAGGTCCGATTGCTTCAGGAAGTTGAGAGCTGCCCAAGTGTCTTCGCTTGCCGGAAGAGAAGCAATCAGCTGCTCTAGGATTTGCACCGTCAAGGTCATGGCGTCTCTACTAGGCAGGTTGGCTTGGGTGCGTTGGGCGGAGGCGCCCAATTCAACTCGGCGAGCCATGCAGTAAAATCATTTGTGCCGTATAGATACACGCTCAGCATCGCTCCTCAAGGTCCGCTTCTGGCCCAAGGCTGCCCTTTGCTAGCCGCCTCGGAGGTCAGCTTTTCGGAGGCGAGCCGACCAGCGAAATCGGACCTGGCAGGGCACTTTCTAACCCTGAGCAGACGAACTCGGGAAGCTGCACCACAGCCGACCGCACTCGGTCCTGCCGACCGGAGCAGCCGATGGGGCATATTATCGCGCCGACTGCCGAACGAGCGCCGATCTAGTCTTCGTCTGGCTCGCGCACGACCGCTGGTTCGTCAACGTCATCCTCGCCTTCGTCTTCTTCGTCCTCCTCGTCTTCTTCCTCGTCCTCTTCATCAGGATCTCTTGGCGGCATCGCAGTGCCCATGACCACGAGCGGTGTCCAGCAGATCGCTGTGATGGAAAATGCTTTGAAGGTGTGTTGCTTCATGGCGTTGCTGCTCCTTGATAAGGACCCGGAGTCGAATATTCCGGACGGGCGGCCCGCGCAGGTCCAGGACGCGATCGTTGCAAACGTGAGGGTGACTTCAGGTCGATGACATGAGCAAGCGCCACAGCCGCCACGCGACTGGCGGCGCTTGGGGCTACCTTATGCCCGAAGACCCATTAGACTCCATGTCCACCAAAAGTTCGCCGCTGATCACTTCGGGAATCCCAAGATCGAGATCATGTAGGCTCGCCTCAACAAACGCCAGTACCTTTGCGTTGGCTGCGTTGGCGCTCTCGCGGTCATCAAATATCATCACGGCGATACCGATGCCGCCGCCCGCATCCAGCACATGGTAGGATCTAAACCCCTGCGATTGCCTCAGGATCTCACCGACGCCGCTCTTGGCGCGACGGGCGGCGTCCGCGACCGAACGAACATTCGTGTACTTGCGAATGACCATGTACATGGGGCCACCACGTCTCATGCGCGCCCCTCGATCAGAGCATATCGGTCCCAATCGGACCAGTGCCAAATTCCGGGATGCCACAGCGTCCAGTTGGGCGGACCACGCAACACGCCTTTTCCAATGAGCCATCCTCGCCCGCAAAGGGGCGAGGTGCTGAGGCTCAGGTGCCCTCGAACTTGAACGATACGTTGAGCTTGGCGCGATAGGCCTCGACCTTTCCCTTGTCATCCAATTGCATGTCGAGCTTGACGACCTCTGCGATGCGAAGATCTCGGAGAGATTTGGCAGCTTGCTCGACCGCGTTGGCGGCCGCCTTCTCCCACGAGTCTTTACTGGTACCGATCAGTTCAATGACCTTGTAGACGCTCTCGGGCATGTCGTCCTCCTATCCGGTAGGGCCGGGAAATCTAGCATCTGGATCTCGACGCCGATACCTGTCCGCGGATGCCGCGGAGAAAGGTTCGTTTGGCTGTCGCTTTTTCTGTTTGCGCAAGAAGGAACTCGGGCGCCCGTCGCAAGATGCGATTGCATTTTCAGCCCGGACGGACGCGCATATGGAATGCTCTTCCCGCCGGTTAGTTTCTGAATAGAGTTCTGCAGGCCGATGTCGTCATTGCCGCTAAGGTTCTGACCCATGAAGCGATGGCACCGCGTAAGCATCAGCAGCATCGTTGTCGCCGTGGCTCTGGTGTGTGCCGGGGCCCTGCTCGTCAGTCGAACCCACGTTCCATCAGAAGCCATAGCTTCATCGGTAACACGTACTCCTGAACTCATGGAGCGTGCGTGGCACCTGCCCGTGGCAGCCACATTTCAAAGACACGTTGATTGGCAGTCAAATGGCTCTCGCTGCGGACCTGCCGCTGTTGCGAATGCGTACCGGTCCCTTGGCGAGGCGGCAAGGACGGAGGGCGAAGTGTTGGCCGGCACGTGGAGCTGCTGGACGGGGGTATGCATAATGGGACTCACGCTCGACGAGCTGGCCAAAGTCGCCCAGTCGCATACCAGCCGGAACGTTACGGTCTTGCGTGATCTCAGCGAGATGCAGTTTCTGGAGCATCTGCGTCGCTCAAACGATCCGGGGCGACGCTACATCGTGAATTTCGATCGCGCTCAAATCTTTGGCGCTGGTAGCGGACATCATTCCCCAATTGGGGGCTATTTCGAAGCCGAGGACCTCGTTTTCGTGCTCGATGTCAACGTTGATTTCCAGCCATGGCTCGTCGAGCGGAAGCGGCTGTTCGACGCCGTGAATACGTTCGACGGCGATCAAAAGCGGGGACTGCTGTTCATCGAGTAATATACCGCATGTCGCCTTGGCTCTCGGCGACTTTCGCCAGGACGGTCACCCAACGAGATATTTCTTCACCGCCGCCTCGTCCCACGCGATCCCATTCCCAGGCTCCTCGCCCGGCAAAGCAAAACCGTCCTTGATCTTCAGCCGCGTCGAAAGCACCGCGTCGGCCCAGTCGACATATTCCAGCCAATGCGCGGTCGGCGTCACGCAGAGCAGATGCGCGCTGACTTCCGAGAACAAATGCGAGGACATCTCGATGCCGGCGGCATGGGCGAGGGCGGCGGCGCGCAGCCAGCCGGTGACGCCGCCGATGCGCTGCACGTCAGGCATCACGTAATCGCAGGCTTCCGCGGAGAGTGCCGCCTGCATCGAAAAGGCGCTGTCGAAATTTTCGCCGATCTGGATCGGGGTGAAAAGCTCGTCCGCGATGCGGGCGCTGCCCTCATAGTCGTCGTGGCGGATCGGCTCCTCGATCCAGCTCAAACCCTCGTTATCCAGCATCTCGCCACGGCGGATCGCCTCGGTCACCGTCAGCGCCTGATTGTAGTCGCACATCAGCGTGACCTGATCGCCGACGGCCTTGCGCACAGCGCGGACGACGGCGACATCCTCCCGCGCATCGGGCCGGCCGACGCGGATCTTGGCGGCCTGGAATCCCTCGGCCAACAGCTTGTGCGCCTCCTCGACTGCGGCGCCCGCCGGCATGATGCCGAGCCCCTTCGAATTGTAGGCCCTGATTGGCTTCGGTGCCCCGCCGAGCAGGCGTGCCAGCGGCAGGCCCTTCGCTCGTGCGAGCGCGTCCCAGGCGGCCATGTCGATGCCGGATTGCGCCAGCCGTTGCAGGCCGGCGAGCCCCAACAGCGTGAAACGCTGGGCCAGCTTGCGCTCGATCTCGAACGGCAGCAGTTCGTCCCCGGCGATAAGCGCTGACATTTCCGTGACCATCGCCGTCAGCGGCTTCAAGGCCGATGGTGTGATCGAGAACAGATAGGCGTGCCCGACCGCGCCCTGGTCGGTCTCGCAGTCGATCAGCACCAGCGGTGCCTTGGCGACCGATCCGGTCGAAGTCTGGAGCGGCAGGTTCATCGGTACGATCACGGGCCGCGCCTGAAAGCGCTTGATGCGGATGGTCTCGGTCATGGGTTTCTCCCGGCGGGACGGATGCAAGTCGGTCCGATCTTAAGCATCCGTGATCAAACGAAAAGCCGCTTCGCCCGACCACCATAAAATGGGATTGCGCCGGCCAGCAATTATTGGCTCTGTGCCGCCGCATTCCTTGCCGCGGATTTCGAGGGATTTGCGACAAATCGCACACAACGGAGCCACCGAGTGAAACAAGAGATCTCCGAAGAGCAGCGCAAGAGCGGCATCCTGACGGGCACCGTGATCGCCTTCCTCCTGCTCGCGCTGCCGCTTGCGGTGTGGCTGGACCTGACAGAGCTCAGCAAGACCGCGCTGCGGCGGCAGGCCGTCGATCTCAATTCGGTGATATCGAGCGTGCGCAGCTATTACGCCTCCAACGTGGTCGGGCGCGTGCTTGCCAACCCCGACGGCACCACCAAGGTCGTGCACAATTACGAATCCGTTCCCGGTGCGATCCCGATCCCGGCGACGCTGTCGCTGGAACTCGGCCGCGTGATCGGCGCGCAGCAGGAGAACATCACCTACCGCTTCGTCTCGGACTTCCCGTTCCAGAACCGCGCGCCGCACCAGCTCGACAAGTTCGAGAAGGATGCGCTCGATGCGCTGCGCCAGGACCCCGAGCGGAAGATCGTGGACACCGAGACCTCGCTGTTCAACGACAAGGTCCGCTTGGTTGCGCCGGTCATGATGGGGCCGGCCTGCGTGAGCTGCCACAACAGCCATCCAGAGAGCCCGAAGAAGGACTGGAAGGTCGGGGATGTCCGCGGCATCCAGGAGGTCATCATCGCGCAGCCGATCGCCGCCAACATCTTCTCGTTCAAATACCTGCTGGCCTATTTCGTGATCGCCGCGGGCAGCGGCCTCGCCTTCATGTCGCTTCAGCGCCGGCAGGCGAGCCGCATCAAGACCATGAACAAGGAGCTCGAATCCGCCAACGACTTCCTGGCGTCGCTGTCGATGAAGATCTCGCGCTATATCCCGCCCCAGATCTACAAGAGCATCTTCTCGGGCCAGAAGGACGTCACCATCCACACCGAGCGCAAGAAGCTCACCATCTTCTTCTCCGACATTCAGAACTTCACCGCCACGGCCGAGCGGCTGCAGCCGGAGCAGCTGACCCAGCTCCTCAACGAGTATTTCACCGAGATGTCGGCGATCGCCCACGACTATGGCGGCACCATCGACAAGTTCATCGGCGACGCCATGCTGATCTTCTTCGGCGATCCCGAGACCAGGGGCGACCGGGCCGATGCACAGGCCTGTCTCCAGATGGCCTGGCGCATGCAGCAGCGCCTGGCCGAGCTCAACGCGAAATGGCGCGCCTCCGGCATCGAACAGCCGTTCCGCTCGCGCATGGGCATCAATTCGGGCTATTGCAATGTCGGCAATTTCGGTAGCGCCGACCGCATGGACTACACCATCATCGGTGCGGAAGCGAACCTCGCCGCGCGCCTGCAATCGATCGCCGAGCCCGGCGGCATCGTGCTGAGTTATGAGACCTTTGCGCTCGTCAGCGACATCGTCCGCGCCCATGCCCTGCCGGCGATCACGATGAAGGGCATCAGCCGCGAGGTCATTCCCTATTCGGTCGACGCGCTGGCCGACGGGGCGGCAGAGCGAAGCGGCGTCATCACCGAGCGTGCGCCGGGGCTCGAGCTCTATCTCGACCCCGCCATGGTGAAATCGGGCGATGCCGCCCGCGTCCGCTCGTTGCTGGAGAACGCGCTGGCCTCGCTCAAGCCGGCGTGAGGGTGCGGTTTCTGATCGAGAGACTCCCCGCGTGATACCCCTCTCGCTAACCCTCCCCCGCAAGGGGGGAGGGAACCGACCTTTGTTGCCAATGGAAGCGATCCGCCGAAGCACAGTGCCACCACGCACTCCGCTGCGCTCCCTCCCCCCTTGCGGGGGAGGGCGGGGGAGAGGGGTAGCCCAGCAAAAGGTCCGTGTGAGTTACCTCACCTTGCCGCGCCCTCCGTGAAGGCCGTCTCGATCACCTCGCCGAAAGGCTGCCAGGATCGGCCGTCGAACTGGACGAGCCGCATCTGCTTGATCGGCAGATAGTTGCTGGGCGAGGTGCTCATCCTGATGTTGGGCAGAGTAACGGAGGGCTGGTGATCCCTGAGGGAGGCCGCTTGACGCATGATGTTCTCGCGCGAAAAGTCGTCGCCGCATTGTCTCAGCACTTTCGACAGCGCTTCGGCCGCGGCGTAGCCGTAGACCGCCGCGCTGTTGTTGGTGCTTTCGACCTGGTGATACTTGTCCATGAACGCGAACCATTCCTTCATGGCGGGATCGTCTTTCCAGGCAGGATCGCTTGGGTCTTTCAAGAAGGCCGCCGAGATCACGCCGGCTGAGTTCTCGAGGCCCGCCGGCGCCATCGCATTGGCGATGGTGGCCGAGGCATCGTTGACGATGAAGACGGGGCGCCAATTCATTGATGCCGCCAGCTTGATCACCTTGGAGGCGGTCGACGGCACGCCCAGAAAGACGAAGATATCGGCGCCGGAGCGCTTGAGGATCGAGACATGCCCGTCGAGATGCTCGTCATTGATGTCGAACGCGATGTCGACGAGGACATGGCGGTTGAGGTCGCCAAGCCCTTCTTGGATGCCCTTGTAGAGCATGCGGCCAAACTGGTCGTTCTGCCAGAGCACGACGATCTTCTTCCTGGGGTAATAGGCCTGGATGTAGTTGGCGTAGATGCGCCCTTCCGATCGTAACGAGGGCTGCCAGCCCATGGTCCAGGGAAAAGCGCTTGGCTGGCTCAGCTCCTCGTCGCCAGAGGCGACGAACAGCTGCGGGATCTTCTTCTCGTTCAGGTACCAGCGCGTGGCGAGATTGCCGGGCGTGCCGAATGATCCGAACATCAGATGCACGTCGTCGGTTTCGACCAGCTTGCGCGTCAGCTCCAGGGCGGTTGCCGGATCAGAATTGTCGTCGCGCGAGATGAAGCGGATCTTGCGACCGTTGATGCCGCCACGCGCGTTGACCATGTCGAAATAGGCGGCCTCTGCCTGGCCGATGGCACCGAATTCCGAGAGCGGTCCCGAATACGGCATGACGTTGCCGATGCGGATTTCCTTGTCGGTGGTGGGTTGCTCCGCGCGCTGCAGGGACATCGCTCCCAGCGATGTCGAGGCAACGACCAGAACGAACAGCAATCTGCCGGTGACGCGCATGCTCGACACCTTGTCGTTGGCCCCCAACGAGGTCGGCTCATTCCGCACCTAGGGGAGTTGATCTACGTCAAGCGTTTGGCGATCGTGTGGCTTGGCGGCACTTCAGCGAGCGCATCTGTGGACGAATGAAATGGCAGGCACGTTGACGGGCCGTTGCGGCGGTTTGCGTACGGAGCGCTTCTCTGATCGAGAGAGTCCCCGTGCGGTACCCCTCTCCCTAACCCTCCCCCGCAAGGGGGGAACACACCGTGCGCGTGGGCGGTGATTCACCAAGCATTTCGATGAGCCGCAGTGCAACCGCGCACTCCGGTGCGCTCCTTCCCCCTTGCGGGGGAGGGCGGGGGAGAGGGGTGGCCCAGCAAATGGTGTAAGTGGTCGATATTGAGTAGCCCCCGCTACGGCAACCCCCGCGCCTCCAGCTGACGCACCAGCAGCAGCGTCGGCTCGGCGAGGCTGTCGCCGGAGCCGTCGAGGCCGAAGGCGCTGGCGATGCCGTCGCGGCTGCGCAGCAGCGCGCTGCGCGGACAATGGCCGGCGCCGCAGAGTGTCTTCTTCAGCGTCTCGCCCTGCGCCACGGTTCCCGCGGAATCGTCCGCGGCCCAGGCCAGCACGATTGGCACGTCGACATTGAGGATGCCGGGGAAGACCGAGCGGCTGTTATATTGGCTGGCGTCGGTGCCGAGATAGGCCTTCTCGCTGTCGCTGGCGTCCTTGCCGGCGCGGTAGATGCCGGACACCAGCACGACGGCGGCGACATCGGCGCGATCGGTCTGAAACTCGGGATGCGACAGCAGGGTCGCGACATGAAAGGCGCCGGCGCCGTAACCGACTGCGACGATCTCGCGGGCGTCGCCGTTGAACAGGTCGATATTGCCGTGAACCCAGGACAGCGCCGCCGCCACGTCGGTCGCTCCCATCGGCCAGGTCGCTGCGGGAGCGAGGCGATAGTTGACGCGGACCCCGATCATGTCGTTGCGCGCGGCGAAGCACATGGCCTGGTCCTGGACCTGGCGCGACAGTTCCGGCGCGGCGCGGTCGCCGGCAAAAGTGTCGCCGACCACGAACAGCAGCACCGGCCGCGGCGTATCCGCCTTGGTCTCGCTGGTGGCGACGTCGAGCACGTGGGCCTCGCTCTCGCCGTAGCGCAGGCCGCGCGAGAAGGTGACCCGCTCGCATAGCCGCGCGGTGCCGCCGGCGGTGGTGTCGGAATCGGTGAGGCCCACTTGCACGAGATCGGACGGCGGCGAGAGCCGGGCCGGCACAGGTGCATGCGCGGAGGCTGTGGTCATGGTTAGAAGCAGGAAAAATGTCAGATAATTCTTCATGGTGATGTCGGCCTTGCGGGTCTCATACTGGCTCGCAGATATGGCCCGTCTTTTCAATTCGCCTCATTAGTGGCTGGCCTTGAGGCGAATTCACGGCACCCTTGGCGGGTAGGCGGCTGGCGCGGAACGGCGGCCGGTGCGGCAAGCCGCCGCGTTTGGAAGGCACCTCCGAAGGCCCGGGACGCTTGCGCTCGACTGTGCATGGGGTTGTTTTCGCATTTTTTGTTTTGGACGACCGGTCAGGCCCGCTTCATCGTCCGGAACGTGATGGAGTAGCGGCGCGCCTCGACCGGCGGGATGCTGTGCTCCCATTGCGACCGCGCCTCGCCGTCCATCATGTACAGCGAGCGCGGCAGGGCTTCGAACGTGTGGCGCTCCCATCGCTCGCCACAGCGGCGGCGGAAACGGAACTTGCAGGCCGCGCCGAGCGACAGACCAAGGACCTTGTCGAAATGCGGCTTGTCGCGGTGCCAGCCGATGCCGACGCCGACCTCATATTCGGTGCAGAGCACCTGCCGGACGCTGGCCTCCGGCAGCCCCGCCCATTGCTCGACCTGGCGCACGACAGGTGCCACCCAGTCCGGGATCGGCTCCGCCTCGGCCAGCCGCTGCAGCGAATAGTCGTACCGATAGCCGAACGAGGCTACCCGGCGGTTGCCCTCGAACGCGCCGAACTGGAAGCGCTGAAGCGGCAATGCTGCGATGCGGCCGATCAATTCCTGCTCGAGGGCGGGATCGATAAAATTGTCCGCATGGCGAAGCCCGGCAGGCCCCGCCAGCGGTTCGGCGAACAAGCCCAACTGCGTCATTCCTCGCATTTCCGTGACGGAACCTTTTGTGCCCCCAAGCGACTTACATAGGACGCGGGAAGTAACGTGCGAGGCTGTCATGGCACAGAAGCATACCGCCGATCCGGCAGAGATCATGCGGGCGACCGGTCATCCCGAGCTGGAATATGCCGCCGGCTGGACCATCGCCGGCCTGGTCACCATCGGCACCATCGTTGCCGCCTGGGTATTCGCGATCTAGGCGACGGGAAACTGGAGCTCGAAGGCGGCGCCGTCGTCGGTCGGCTTGAGCCTGATCGAGCCGCCATGGCTCGCCATCACCGCACGCGCGATCGCAAGCCCCATCCCGGTCCCGCCCTGGTCGCGGCGGGTGGTGAAGAACGCGTCGAAAATCCTGTCGCGGTTCGGCGCCGAGATCGGCTCACCGTCATTGCTCACGGTCAGACGCAGGCTCGTGCGCTCGTAGGCCGCCTCCAGCCTGATTGACCGCGCCTTGTGCCGCATCGCGTTGTCGGCGAGATGCGACAGCACGATCAGCGCCTTTTCGCCGGACATGCCGATGGGCCGGTCGAGGCTGCCGCTGGCCGAGATATCGCTTGTCGGAAACCGGCTCCTCAGGTCGGCGATCACCGGCGCGAGCTCCGTGCGCTCGTTCTGCGGCAGGCTTTCGGCACGGGCCAGTTCCCGCAGCCGCTGCGCCATCGCCTCCAGCCGCTGCGTGTCGGACAGGATGTTGGCGATGAACGTGTTCTGCTCGGCCGGCGTCAGGCCCTCGGATTTGCCTTGAACCGAATCCTGCAACAACTCGGCCGCGCCCTTGATCGAGGTCAGCGGCGATTTCAGCTCGTGGGTAAGGTGGGCCGAGAACGTCGCGATGTAGTCCGAGCGCCGCGCGAGCTGCTCGGCCATGCCGAGGAAGCTGTGCGAGAGCTGGGCGAACTCGCGCGTGCCGTAATGACGGAGCGGCTTGAATGCCTCGCGGTCGCCCCGGCCGATTCGAGCGGCCCGGTCGATCAGCTCGCGCATCGGCAGCGTGATGGTGCGTGAGAACACCAGGCCGATCGCGATGGTGCCGAGGATGACGGCGAGCCCCGCCAGCACGAACTTGGCCCGCTCCTGGTAGAGATGATCGAAAATGTTACTCGGCGTCCGCGTGGTGTAGATCACGCCGGCGACGCGGTTGTTGACGATGACGGGCATGGCCGAGAACACGTGCATGCCGAGGCCTCGGCTGAAGGAGTAGATCGGCGGCGGCGGCTTGTCCGGCACGCGGTTGCGCAAGGTTGCGCGGTATTGCCCGTGCAGCGCGTCCGCGACTTCCTCGATATGGGCGAGCGACTGCCCGACCTCCTGCCGCCCGGCGATCACCACGCCTTGCGGATCGAGGATGCGAAAGCCCGCCAGCGTCACCTTCTGGGTCTCGCGGATGATCGGCGTCAGTTTTGCGCCGATCTCGACATAGGCAGGCTGCGCAGGCTGGGGAGCTGCTTGCGCATCCGGACGCCGCCGCAGCAGGTCGTTGGCCGTGAGATCGAGCGCGGGACGGATCGGGGTGACCTGATCGCCTGGGTCGGGCAGCACGCCCGGCGGCACCTCCGCGCCGAGCGCGAGGCCGCTGTCGAGCCTCGTCGTGACCTCCTGGGCATAGATCGTCGCCAGCACGCGGCTTTGCGCGATCAGCTCGGCCTGGGTCTGGCGGATGAGCTGGTTGTCGTAGAGGCGGAAGAAGAACAGGCCGCCTAGCGGCAGCACCCCGACGGTCGCCAGCACCGTGAAGATCACGAGGGTGAGCGACGGCCGCCATTTGTCGGGGGCCGCCCTCATGCCTCTGTCTCGCAGCGGCCGAGCTTGAAGCCGACGCCGTGGATGGTCTCGATCACGTTCTCGCAATTCTGCGCCGCGAGCTTGGCGCGGATGTTGCGGATGTGGCTGTCGATGGTGCGGTCGGAGACCTGGATGTTGAGCTGATAAGCTGCCCGCATCAGCTGCTCGCGGTTGAACACAGAGGTCGGCCGGGTCAGGAACGCGCGCAGAATGCCGAACTCGATCGCGGTGAGTTTCAGCGGCGTGCCTGCAAACGTCGCGACATGCTGATCGGGATCGAGCAGCAGGCCGCCTTGGGCAAGCGCGGTGGGTCCAGCCTTGACCTCGCCATTGCGCGGGCTGAGGCGGCGCAGGATGACGTTGACCCGCGCGACCAGCTCGCGCGGGCTGAACGGCTTCGTCACGTAATCATCGCCGCCGATCTCGAGGCCGAGGATACGATCGATCTCCTCGTCGCGCGCCGACAGGAACAGGATCGGAACGTCGGAGCCCTTGCGGATCTCGCGGCAGACGTCGAGCCCGTCGAACTCAGGCATGCCGATGTCGAGCACGATCAGATCGGGCTTGTCGGCGGCGACGCGGGCGAGCGCCTCCCTGCCGTCGCGCGCCTCGATCACGTCCATGCCCGCCTTCTTCAGGGCGACCCGGATGACCTCGCGGATATGGCCTTCGTCGTCGACGGTGAGAATGCGATGCGCCAAGAAACTCTCCGCTGCCCGTCAGCCCGCCGGCTGGTTCGTCGCCTGCGTATCCAGCCTGTGCCGGAGCCGCCAGTTGCGAAACCCCCAGCTTCGCCAGGCCAGGTCCTGACGCTGCTGTTCTACAAGGCGGTCGCGGCGTGGCACAAGGTAGCCCTCTCCGGCGGCAGGTCGCAGCGCGATCGCCTTGTCGATGGCAGGCAGCGCCTGCGGGCCGAGCGTCAGGAGATAGTCGATGTCGATCTGCACGCCTTTCCCCGATGCTTCCCGGCTGTGGGCGACATTGTAGTCGGCGATGAGGGCGTCGAAGTTCACGAGCGAGCTGCCATAGAGCACGATCGCGAGCGCGATCAGATTGGCGCCCACGAGCCAGCGGTTGGGCCGGTTGAGGGCGATGCGGGCCATGATCAGGATCAATCCCAGCGCCACCAGCCCCATCCAGATGAAGGCCGCGATGCGCCAGTAGGTCAGCATGTAGATGTCGACGTAAAGATCGAGCCGAAGGATGGACGAGGCGACCAGCAGCACGTTCTGTCCGACCCAAAGATAAACCAGCGCCCGAATCACCCTCGACTTCTCGGCCGGTCCGCCCGGCCGCATCGCCACCAGCACGAAGGCCGCGGCGAGCAGGGCGGTTACGATCAGCGGGTAGGCGCCGCGATGGGCGTAGGCCGCATAGGTCATATTGGCGGGCAGCGCCGCGTGCCCCCAGAGATAGATGCCGTCGAGAATCGACTGCGCCGCGAACAGCGGATTGAACAGGATCAGCGAGCGCAGAATGGCGGCGGGGCCCAGAAATTCCGGCGAGACGAAGGGCGGAAGCGGGGGCGGCTCTACGGCACCGGCTTCGCTGGCGATGGCAACCTTCTTGCGCCGCCAGCGCACATGGATGAAGGGCCAGACCAGCGCGAGCATGGCGGTCCAGAACAGCACGCGCGGGACGCTGATATATTCGAAGATACGTTTTGGATTGAGCAGGGACAGCCATTGCTCGATGACCGGATTGGCCGCTGCGAACAACGCGACGAAGACGGTGCTCAGCGCTGCCGGCAGCAGCCACAGCGCGATGCCGCGGGTGAAGGCCGACATGTTGAAGATCTGGAGCGCGTCGGGAAAGAACCTGAAGGGACCGAGCAGGACGAAGTTGCGGAGTGCGCGGGCACGCTCGGCGAGACCGGTCGTTTCCGGATTGGTCGCGAGCAGCAGGGCCATGAGCAGCGCCGCGACGAGGATCAGGAACGAGAGCGTGTTGAGCTCCTCGATAACAGGTACGAGACCGGCGACCAGAATGGCCACGCCTGTCATCGCACGCCGCAGATCCAGAGCCGCATGATTGAACAGCACCGACACGCCAACGATCGCGACCGCAAAGAGCGTCAGCGACAGCCCGATGCGTTCGCCGTAGAACAGCCAGTCGGCCAGTGCGGCCAGCGCCAGCGCGAGGCCGAGCTTGGCCGGAACGGCGGGATCCCTGATCGGCTGGAGGTCCGCTGCGATCGTCGAAGCCAGGCTCGTCATGTCCAAAAGACCTTTCGTGATATGTGGCATCACGAAGTCTGAATGGTGCTTGTGCAGAAGCCGGGATCAACGTCTGCATGGTTTCAGGAGTCTTCTGCAGATTTCGTGCAGACGGCCTCTTGCCTCTCGCCCGGCGCAAATTGCTTTGATAGGTGCGAAGCATTCGCCACTTCCAGCACGTGATGCATCATGCAATTGCTCCGCAATATCGGCCTCATTCTGCTCTGGCTTGCCGCGCCTGTCGTCGCGTTCGCGGCTGCAAACAAGAACGATCCCTATCTGTTGATATTGCGCGGCGCCGGAAACATCGCGCTTGTCGTCGCAAGCATCGTGATCGTCATCCTCCTGCTGCGCAGCGGGCGTTGGCGCACCATCGCGGGCAAGCTGCTCGTCATGCTCTGGTGCCTGCCGCCGGTCCTGATGTCGGCGGCGCATCTGAAGTTCGAGCTGCGAAAGAGCGATGTCCTCGGCGTCAGCGCGGCGGAAGCGCGTCAGCTCGGACCGCACTTCATGGTCGGCTATTCCTCTTTTCCCGAGGTGGCGCGCCTTGCCGGGCAGGGATTGATTGGCGGCGTCTATGTCACCCGGCACAACATCCGCGGCCGGACCGTCGAGACGCTGCGCGCCGAGATCGCGGCGCTCCAGGACATCAGGCGCGCCGCCGGCTTGCCGCCGCTGGTCGTCGCGGCCGACCAGGAGGGCGGCATTGTCGGTCATCTCGCGCCGCCACTGACCAAGGTGCCGGCGCTGGCGACGCTCGCCGAACTGGGGCCAGACGACCAGCAGGCCAAAGCCGAAGAGTTCGGCCGGATCCATGGCCGCGAACTCGCGGACCTCGACGTCAACCTCAATCTCGCCCCGGTGGTCGACCTCAAGCCGCCGGCGCGGCGCAACCGGCTCGATTTCCACACGCTGATCGGGCAGCGCGCGATCGCGACCGATCCGGCTGTCGTCAGCACGATCGCGAGCGCCTATGTGCGCGGGCTGGAGCAGTCAGGCGTCGGTGCCACGCTCAAGCACTTTCCGGGCATCGGCCGGGTGCGTGCCGACACACATCATTTCAGCGCCAATCTCGACACGCCGGTGAAGGAGCTGGAGGCATCCGACTGGCTCCCGTTCCGCGGCCTGCTGGCGCATTCGCGCAGCGCGCTCATGGTCGGCCATGTCACGCTCACCGCCGTCGATCCCGATCGCGCCGCATCGCATTCGAAACGCGTCGTCCAGGGCATCCTCCGCGAGACGTGGGGTTACCAGGGGGTGGTGATGACCGACGACCTCGTGATGGGCGCGATCTACCAGAACGACGTCTGCAAGGCTGTGGTCGAGGCGATCAATGCCGGCGTCGATCTGCTGCTGGTCGCCTATGACGGCACGCAGTTCTACCGCGTCTTCGCCTGCGCCCTTGACGGGGCGCGGCAAGGCAGGCTCGACGCGGCCATGCTGCGCGCGAGCGCGGCGCGGCTGGAGCGCGGGTTCTCGCTCGAGCAGGCGCGCGCGGCGTCAGGTGTGCTCCGCCTCGTCGACAGGCACTAAAGCGCGATGCAATCAGTATGAATCGTCACCGCGCTTTATGTTGTTGCTTAGGCATGATCTTTTCGGAAAACCGCTGCGCACTTTTCCGGATCATGCCTCAGCCCTTGACGAACTGGCGGTAGTCCGGTTCGCGGTGAAACCAGAACTCGTAGCCTGTGACGGCCTTCTGCATCGCGACATCGTGGATCGGCTGGTTGAGCGGAACGACGGGAACGTCGCGCATGCAGAGCGCGATGAAATCCTTCACGCACCGGTCGTACTCCGCGCTGTCGGCCGTGAACCGCGCCTTGTCGATCAGCGCGTCCATCTCCTTGTTCTGATAGGACGAGATGTTGAAGATCGAGTTGTTGCCGTGGAAATTCCAGTAGAAGTAATATTCGGGATAGTCCAGCCAGCCGCTGAAGCGGTTGAGCGCGAGCGGCAGCTCCTTCTTGTTCAGCGTGGTGCGCCAGTTGGCGCCGGGGATCTTTTCGATTGCCGCCTTGATGCCGATCTTGGCGAGGCTCTCCTGGATCAGGATCGCTGTCGGCTCGCCGACGGTGGCGGTACCCGTGTCGAGCGACAACGTCGTCTCCAGGCCGGACTCGAAGCCTGCTTCCTTCATCAGCGCCTTGGCCTTGTCGAGATCGGTGACATAGGGAAACGGCTGCGGCCAGACCGGCTTTGAGACTTCTGCCGCTCCGCCGTACATCGGAACGGCGCGCCCAAAGAACGCACTGCTCTGGATCTGCTCATAAGGCATCGCCCAGGCGATGGCCTGGCGCAGCTTCACATTGTCGAACGGCGGCTTCGCGGTGTTGAGCGCGAGGGACCAGAGCGCGTTCGGGATCGGCACGCCCGACACCTTGACCTTGCCCTCCCTGATGATCTGCTCGAAATCGCGCGGCGCAAAGCCGCTGGAGATGTCCGCATCGCCCCGCTCCAGCATGGCGCGGCGCGTACCCGCGGAGGGGACGTCGCGCGCGATCACGCGCCTGACTTTCGGCAGCGGGCCGCTCTTCCAGTCGTCGAACCGCGCCAGCACGGTTTCGCTGCCCGGCTTCCAGCTCTCGATCTTGTAGGCGCCACCGCCGGCCTCGTTGTTCCTGAGCCACGCCAAAGCCCAGGGGTCTTCCGGCGTCGCATTCTTTTTCGCAAGCTCGGAGTTGATGATGAAGGGCACGACGACCGCGACGTTGAACAGCAGCATCTTGTCCTTGCGGACATAGTCGATGCGGAAGGTGTGGTCGTCGACCACGACGAACTGCTCGGGCTTCTCCAGCGATCCCGCCGACATCTGGAAGGTCGGAAAGCCGCCGACTTTCACCGCACGGTCGAACGACCATTTGACGTCCTTGGCGGCGACAGGCGTGCCGTCGTGGAATTTCGCGTCCTTGCGGAGCTTGAAGGTGCAGGACATGCCGTCGACGGCGACCTGCCAGCTCTCGGCGAGTTCGGGTGCTAGCTTCTCGCGGTCGTACGAGAGCGTCCCGTCAGGGAGCGTCTTCGAGGCGTAGCTCAGCAGCCGGTCGTAGCAGTTCCAGGACAGGCCGTTCACAGTCTGGTTGGAGCCGACGCCCTGCATGTCGAGCGAGTTCGGCCCGAGCTCCTGCACCACCAGCAGCGTCTCGCTGCGTCCCTGCGCTGATGCGAAGCGCGGGGCAAGGGTCGTCCCGGCCATGCCGAGGCCGCCGAGCACGACGCTACGCCGGTTGATGTCGAAAGATGATGTGCTCATCGCCGCCTCCTCGAGAGAATTGCACGATGAGGAGGCAAGGCGCATGCCATGCGCAGCTAGCTCTGGTGCGCAATCAACCCTTCGATCATCGCACGCACGAGGCGAGCGATTTCTTCGCGCAGCGCCGGCAGCGGCACGGCAACCAGCTTCTGCTCCAGTCCCAGTGCCACCATGCCATGCACCGCCGAGAACAGGCTGCGCGCCGTGATGCCGAGCTCCTCGGGGCTACGCTTCGGAAATAACGTGGCCAGCGGTTGGTAGATGTGGCGGAACAGTTGCATCTGGTCTTCGACGGACCAGTCGGGGACGGTCTTGTCGGCCTCCATGCGGTGCTCGAACAGCGCACGCCAGAGCTGGAGATTCTCCGCCGCAAAATCGCAATAGGCGATGGCGATGCGGACCAGCGTCTCTTGCGGTATTGCCTCGCCCGCGCTGACCGCGGCGCGGAGCGCCTCGTCGAGCCGGAGCAGCGTGCGGGAGCCCACGCGCAGGATCAGCTCGTCCATGTCGGCCACGAGATTGTAGACCGCGCCATTGGCGCAGCCGATCTCGCGGGCGAGATCGCGGGTTTTCAGACCGGACAATCCGCGCTCGGCGATCATCCGCTCCGCCGCCAGGATCAGGTCGGACCGAAGTTTCTCTCGACGTTTTAAGGCTTTAGCCATAGGCGAACCAAATTTTGAGCGTCGCTCAAATTTTTATTGAACGATGTTCAGGGATCTTGCTACAAAGGATCATGAGCAACGCTCATAACAGGGAGCTACAGATGTTCAAGACAGTCGTGACACTTTTCCGCGGTAGCGTGGCAGCCGCGGGTGAAGAGCTGGAAGACCGTACGGCCCTTCTGATCCTCGACCAGCAGATGCGCGATGCGGCCGCGGCCGTCGAGCGCAGCAAGCGGACGCTGGCCTTGGCGATCGCGCAGGATCAGCAGGAAGGCCGCAAGCTCGCGGCGACCGTCGCCCGTATCGCGGATCTGGAAACGCGCGCGGTTGCGGCACTCGACGGCGGCCGTGAGGATCTCGCCAGGGACGCGGCGGAGGCCATCGCAGGCCTGGAGGCCGACCGCGATGCGGCGATGACGGCCCGTGCGTTGTTCGCGACCGAGATCATCAGGCTGAAGCGGCACGTCGCAAATGCGCAGGCCCGCATCACCGAGCTCGATCGGGGCCGTCGCGTCGCTCGCGCCTCGGAGGCGGTGCGCTCGCTTCGCCGCAGCGGCATCGAAGCGGCGCGTCCCTACGAATCCACGTTGCCGGAGGCGGAGAGCACCCTGAGGCGGCTGCGCGATCGGCAGATGGAAGCCCAGGCTGCCGACGATGCGCTCGTCGAGCTCGATGCGGCGATGGGTCCCCTCGCCACCGCCGAAAGATTGGCGGAGCAGGGCTTTGGCCCGCGGCTGAAGACGACTGCAGACGACGTGCTGGCGCGGTTGAAGTCCAACCGGACGCCGGCTGCCTGACCCCATCATCATTCGAGCCAACAGGAGACCATCATGAACCAGAACGGCCAGCCCCACAGCAGCGCCTGGGTGAGCTTCACTTACGCGTCCTTTGCAGCCTCCGCTTTCCTCGTCGCCATCGGTGTCTTCTTCCTGCCGATCGACGTCTGGATGAAGGGTTATCTCACCATGGGTATCGTGATGCTGGTCCAGACCTGCATCACCCTGACCAAGACCGTGCGTGACAATCACGAGAGCAGCCGGCTGGTGAACCGCATCGAGGACGCGAAGGCCGAGCGGCTGCTGATGGAGGTTTCCAAGGCCGCGTGAAGAATGGCCGCGTGAAAAATGCCTCGAGCTGATCCGGACGAGAAGCAAGAGAGCCGCGGAGCAACTGGCGCCGCGGCTCTCGCGTCCGCAACCGTCCGGAATGACGTCTTGATGGTTGCGATCCCCGTGGCGCATTGTGCTTCGGCTGCAAGTGGGATATGGCTCTCGCGCTTTTCAGAGGCGGAGACGAGCTTTGTCGAAACAATCGCTGCGTGAAGAGGCCGAGCGCCTGATCCGCGAATCGATGGAAAAGAAGACCATCGTCGTCAAGCAGGGCGCGACCCGCATCGAGGCCGTCTGCGGCAAGTGCGGCGCGCCGAACCGGGTCCAGGCGGAGAAAGGCCAGACCCGGGTCAAGTTCGCCTGCAAGAATTGTGGGCATCAGCAGGAGACGCTGTAGGGTTTTAACCCTCTCCCACAAGGGAGAAGGAAAGATCTAGTTCCCCTCCACAAACCTCTTGAATGCATCCGCATAGTCCGGGTGCCAGCGCGACAGCGGCGGGCGGTTCTCGATGATGTCGCCGGCGGCCCATTCCATGCGCTTCTCGTCGAGCACGCGCGGTACGTCATTGTCCGGGCAGAGAATGTAGAAATCGCCCATCTCCAGCCGCGCCAGCATGAAATCGATCGTCTGCTCCGGCGTCCAGGCGCCGGCCGGCTTTTCGGTGCGCCCCTTTGCGGTGAGGCCGGTGAAGACGAAGCCCGGTATCAGCAGGTGTGCCGTGATGCGACAGTCTTTTGTGTTGCGCAGCTCGTGCTGGAGCGCTTCGGTGAACGCCTTCACCCCGGCCTTGGAGACGTTGTAGGCGGGATCGCCCGGCGGTGTAGTGATGCCCTGCTTCGAGCCCGTGTTGATGATGAGGCCGCCTTTGCCACGCGCGATCATCTGGGGCGCGAAGATGCGCGAGCCGTTGATGATGCCCCACATGTTGACGGCGATGATGCGCTGCCAATGGTCGGGTTCGCCGAACAGCGTGCTGCCCGGCTGGATGCCGGCATTGTTCATGAGCAGGTCGGTTCCGCCGAAATGCGCGCCCACGGCGCGCTCCAGTTCCATCACGCTCTCGGCCCTGCTGACATCGACGACGGAGGTCATCACCTTTGTGGCATCGGTAACGGATGAGAGTTTTGTTGCGGCCTCGGTCAGTCGAGCCTCATCGACATCCGCGATACACACCTTCATTCCGGCGCGCGCGAAGGCCATGGCTGCAGCCAGTCCGATGCCGGACGCGCCACCGGTGATCACGGCAACATTGTTTTTCACGATGGCGGGATGTGGCATGGGACGTCTCCGGAGCGGGGCTTGCTCGAGCTATAACATGGCGCTGCTGTGACCCCGCACAAGTCGGCATGGGAGGTCTTCGTTCCGCGCTGCCTTTACGCCTATCCGGCACCGCTGTATCCTTCAACGCAACGATCCCGCCCAGATCGAACCAATCAATCACCTGACAGGGAGTGCAGCCATGGCTGTGTCGCAGGCTATTCCGATCACGCGTCATCCGTTCGCGAACGGGTCCTACAAGCAGATGCTGATCGACGGGAAGTGGGTCGATGCAGCCTCAGGCAAGCGCTTCGAGACCCGCAATCCCGCGACAGGCGAGCTGCTCGCAACGGTCGCCGAGGGTGACAAGGAAGACATCGATCGTGCGGTTGCCGCCGCCCGCCGCGCCTTCGAAGGACCCTGGAGCAAGGTCAAGCCGTTCGAACGGCAGAACCTGCTTCTGAAGCTTGCCGATCTCGTCGAGAAGAATTTCGACGAATTGTCGCAGCTCGACACGCTCGACATGGGCGCGCCGCTCAGCCGCACCCGCGCCTATCGCCTGCGCGCCGTCGGCATGCTGCGCTACTACGCCGGCCAGACCACGGCGATCCACGGCGAGACCATCGAGAACTCGCTGCCTGGCGAAATCTTCTCCTATACGTTGAAGGAGCCGATCGGCGTCGTCGGCGCCATCATCCCCTGGAACGGTCCGCTCACCGCGACGATCTGGAAGATCGGCCCGGCAATCGCGACCGGCTGCACCGTGGTGCTCAAGCCCGCCGAAGAGGCGCCGCTGACCTCGCTGCGCATCGCCGAGCTGGCGATGGAGGCAGGCATTCCGCCCGGCGTCATCAACGTCGTGCCCGGCTACGGCGAGACCGCGGGCGCCGCGCTCGCCTCGCATCATGACGTGGACAAGGTTGCATTCACCGGCTCGCACGTCACGGGCCAGTCGATCATCCGCGCCTCGGCCGGAAACTTGAAGCGTGTTTCGCTCGAGCTCGGCGGCAAGTCGCCGGACATCGTGTTCGCGGATGCCGATCTCGATGCCGCCGTGCCCGGCGCGGCGATGGCGGTGTTCGCCAATTCGGGCCAGATCTGCAGCGCAGGTACGCGGCTGTTCGTCGAGCAGTCGATCTACGAGGAGTTCGTCGGCCGCGTCGCCGAGTTCGGCAAGAAGCTGCAGGTCGGCAACGGTCTCGATCCCAATGTGCAGATCGGCCCGCTCGTGTCCGAAGAGCAACTCAAGCGCGTCACCGGCTATCTCGACATCGGCCAGAAGGAAGGCGCGAAGGCACTCGCCGGCGGTGGCCGAGCTACCGAAGGCGCGCTGTCGAAGGGCTTCTTCGTCTCGCCGACGGTGTTCGCGGGCGTCCAGGACAATATGCGCATCGCGCAGGAGGAGATTTTTGGTCCCGTCATCTCCGCGATCGCGTTCAAGGACATGGACGAACTCGTCAAGCGCGCCAACAATACCACCTTCGGCCTCGGCTCCGGCCTGTGGACGCGCGACGTCAGCAAGGCGCACGCGGTTGCAAAATCGCTGCGCGCAGGTTCGGTGTGGGTGAATTGCTACCAGGCGATGGATCCTGCCGTGCCCTTCGGCGGCTACAAGATGAGCGGCTACGGCCGCGAGTCCGGCAAGCAGCATGTCGAGGAATATCTCAACGTGAAGGCCGTCTGGATCAAGACGGCTTAAAGATCTGTCCTCTTCCGCCTTCCACGAGGGGGAATATCTACTTGGGGCGGCGCCTTTCCGGCGACCGCCCCCTCGCTATATGATCCACATCCTTTCATAGACATCCGGGGACCACATGAAATTCGAGGCGTTGTTCAAACCGTTGCAGGTCGGTCCGTACAAGCTTGCACATCGCGTCGCGATGGCGCCGCTGACGCGCATGCGCGCCGAGCGCGAGACTTTCTCACCGCGGCCACTCAACGCCGAATATTATGGCCAACGCGCCACAAAGGGCGGCCTGATCATCGCCGAAGCCTCGCCGGTGCTCTCGCATGGCCGCGGCAATCCGGCGACACCGGGCATCTATTCGGAGGCGCAGATCGCCGGCTGGCGCAAGGTGGTCGACGCGGTCCACGCCAAGGGCGGCATCATCTTCCTCCAGCTCTGGCATGTCGGCCGCGTCTCGCATTCATCCTTCCACGGCGGCGAGCTGCCGGTTTCGGCCTCCGCGATCCCGATCAAGGCGGAAGGCATGAAGGCGATGACGGCAGACGGCAAGATCTCCGACTATGAGACGCCGCGCGCGCTGGAGACCGAGGAGGTCAAGGGTATCGTCGAAGCTTTCCGGCAAGGCGCCAGGAATGCGCTCGCCGCCGGCTTCGACGGCGTCGAGATCCACGGCGCCAACGGTTACCTGCTCGAGCAATTCCTGCAATCGCGCAGCAACCAGCGCACCGATCAATATGGCGGCTCGATCGAGAACCGCGCGCGCCTGTTGCTCGAAGTCACGCAAGCCGCGATCGACGTCTGGGGCGCGAACCGCGTCGCCGTCCGGCTGTCGCCGCACGGCATCGCCAATGATTCCGGCGAGCCCGATCCGATGCCGCTTTATACCCACGTGGTGAAGGCGCTCGACAAGCTCGGGCTTGCCTATCTGCACTTCATCGAGCCGCGCTCCAGCGGCGCCGGCCGTGCCGACGTCCATTGGGAGAATGTGCCCTCCGCGATGGTGCTGTTCCGGCCGCTCTATAGTGGCGTGCTGATGACCGCCGGCGGCTTCACCGGCGAGACTGCGAACGCGGCGATCGCCGATGGCCACGCCGACATCATCGCCTTCGGCCGCATCTTCATCTCCAATCCGGACCTGCCGCGCCGCATGCAGCATGACTACCCGATCACGCCGTACAATCGTGCGACGTTCTACGGCGGCGAGGAGAAGGGGTATACGGATTATCCGACGTATGACGAACTGACGCCGGCCTGACCAGTCATTCCGGGGCGACGCGAAGCGTCGAGCCCGGAATCCATCTTCGTTCTTGGACTGCCGCTCGATGGATTCCGGGCCCGCGCCTTCGGCGCGTCCCGGAATGACGATGAGGAGACACCATGGCCAAAGCCGCAGCCGCCGCAGGTAAAGCCACCGGCCAATGCCTCTGCGGCAAAATCCGCTTCGAGATCGACGTCCCTGCGCGCTGGGCCTGGCACGATCACTCCGCCGCCAGCCGCCGCGCCCACGGCGCGGCCTACGCGACCTATGTCGGAAGCTGGACGAAGCGGTTTCGCATCATTTCGGGCAAGTCGGCGCTTAGCCGATACGAGGATAAGACAACGAAGACCGCCCGCAGCTTCTGCTCGCATTGCGGCACGCCGATCGCCTATGAGCGCCCGCGCGGGCCGCACATGGTCAACATCCCCCGTGCGCTTTTCAAGGAACGCACCGGCCGCCAGCCGCTCTATCACATCGCGATCGAAGAGCTGCAGGAATGGGCCTATACCGGCGAGCCGCTGGTGCCGCTGAAAGGTTTTCCCGGCGTGGTCTGGCAGCGCTCGAGAAGGAAGAAGCGATCGAGAGGTGAAGATCCGTTCGAGCTGGGGCGGGAGGAGGCTTAGCGCTGCGTTCCCGCGCAACGCAGCCATGACCGCGCTTCCTTGCGCGTCTCCGGAAATTTCGGCCATCATGCCGCCGTCCTTGCGGCAACGTCCGCTCCTGGAGGAAACATGAAGAACAAGATCACCGGCCGCTCCGCTTTTCTCGCGCTGCTCAAGGACGAGGGCATCACGCATCTGTTCGGCAATCCCGGGACCACCGAGCTGCCGATCATGCATGCGCTGAAGGACCATCCCGACCTTACCTATGTGATGGCGATGCAGGAGAGCCTGGTGGTCGCGATCGCCGACGGCTATAGCCGCGCCTCCGGCAAGCTCGTTGCCTGCAACGTCCACGTCGCCCCCGGTCTCGGCAACGCCATGGGCTCGCTCTACAATGCCCAGTTCACGGGCACGCCGATGATCCTCACCGCGGGACAGCAGGAGCAGGGCCACGGCCTGATGGAGCCGGTGCTGTATGGCCCGCTGGTGCGCATGGCCGAGCCGCTGGTGAAATGGGCGGTCGAAGTGACGCGGCTGGAGGACCTGCCGCGCATCGTCCGCCGCGCCGCCAAGGTTGCGATGACCCCGCCGACCGGCCCCGTGTTCATCTCGCTGCCCGGCGACATCCTCAACAGCGAGGCCGGGATCGATCTCGGCCGCTCCACCCGGATCGATGCCCGCACCAAGCCGTCGGATGAAGCGCTGAAGGCTTTCGCCGCGCGCCTGCTCAAGGCCGAGCGCCCCGTCATCGTCACCATGGACGAGGTGGTCAAGAGCGACGCGCTCGAGGAGGCGGCCGAACTCGCCGAGCTGCTCGGTGCCGCGGCCTATCAATCGTCCACGCCCTATGGGTCGCACTTCCTCTCGCAGAGCCCGAGCTTCGTCGGCACGCTGGCGCGCGTGCAGAAGGTCGCGCGCGATACGCTCGCCCCGCACGATCTCCTGGTCGCGCTCGGCGGCGATCCCCTGCGGATGTCCGTCTATAGCGAGGTCGATGCGCTGCCCGATGGTCTGGGCATCGTGCAGATCGGCCTCGTCGATTGGGAGATCGCCAAGAACTACGGCGCGGAGATCGCGCTGAAGGCGGACTTGAAGGAAACGCTGCGCGCGCTGATCCCGGTGCTGAAGGAGTTGGGCGGCGCCGCACTCGCGAGCCGTGCAAAACAGCGCCTCGCCGAGCTGGCGCCGAAGAACTGGACCGCGCGCCGCGCCGCGCTGGTCGAGCAGATCGGCAGGAGCGCCGGCCGCAGCCCGATCGATCCGGACTTCCTGGTGCTGCGGATGGTCGAGGCCATGCCTGACAATGCCATCCTGGTCGACGAAGGCCTCACCTCGAGCCGCCAGATCACGGCGCTGCATCCGCACCGCGACCGCTACGGCTATCACGGACTTGCCTCCGGCGGCATCGGCTGGGGCCTGCCGGCCTCGGTCGGCGCCAGCATCGCCAATCCGGATCGCCCCGTCGTGTGCTTCTCGGGCGATGGCAGCGCGATGTATTCGATCCAGTCGCTGTGGACCGCGGCGCATCACAAGCTGCCGCTCAACGTCGTCATCGCCAACAATGGCGGCTACCGCATCATCAAGCAGCGCCTGCTCGCCTTCCATGGCGATGACAATTATGTCGGCATGGATTTCGTCGATCCGCCCGTGGATTTCGCCGGCGTCGCGAGAGCGCTGGGCTGCGAGGCGATCAAGGTCAGCGATCCCGGCGAGTTGCAGGCGACGCTGGCGTCGGCGTTTGGCCGGCCGGGAACGAAGCTGATCGAGGTGATGGTGGACGGGAAGGTGTAGGGCCGGCGTCAGCCGTCATTGCGAGAGCGAAGCGACGAAGCAATCCAGACTGTTTCCGCGGAGAGATTCTGGGTTGCTTCGCTGCGCTCGCAATGACGAGCAACGGGCAGCCTACCCCGTCTTCCCCACCCGATAACCTGCCGCCGGATGCGGTGCGCCGAGCCTTGCGCGACCATCGCCGAACAGCTTCTCCCGCAGCGTGCCTTTCGCATATTCCGGCTTGTACCGTCCGCGCCGCGTCAGCTCCGGCACCAGCATGTCCGAGATATCCTCGAAATCGCCGGGCGAGATCGCGAACGCGACGTTGAGCCCATCGACGTCGGTCTGCTCGAACCAGTCCTCGATCTTGTCGGCGACGCTCTCGGGCGTGCCGACCACGACGGGGCCGGCGCCGCCGATGCCGACATGCTCGATGACGTCGCGCACGGTCCAGACGCGATCAGGATCGCCGCGGGTGACGTTATCAAGCGCGCTGCGGCCGGCATCGTTCTGGACGTGACGCACCTGCTGGTCGAGCTCGTAGCCGGAGAAGTCGACGCCGGTCCACCCCGACATCAGCGCCAGCGCGCCTTCGGGGCTGATGTGGCGGCGATAGTCGGCGTACTTTTCCTTCGCCTCGGCTTCGGTCCGGCCGAGGATGATCGTCATCATCGAGAACATCAGGATCTCCGCCGGGTTGCGGCCGATCCTGGCGGCTTCCTCGCGGATTGCCGACACGCGCGGCGCGATGATCTTGGCCGACGGTCCCGACATGAACACGCATTCGGCATGCCTGGCCGCGAACTGCCGGCCGCGCGGCGAGGTGCCGGCCTGGTACAGCACGGGCGTGCGCTGGGGCGAAGGCTCGCTGAGATGGATGGTGTTGTTGATGCGGTAGTTCGCGCCGTCATGATTGACGCGATGAACCTTCGTGGGATCGGTGAAGATGCCGCGCTTGCGGTCGCGCAGCACGGCGTCGTCCTCCCAGCTTCCTTCCCAGAGCTTGTAGACCACCGCCATATATTCGTCGGCGATGTCGTAGCGGTCGTCATGTCCGGTCTGCTTGTCCTTGCCGGCCCCGCGGGCGGCGCTGTCGAGATAGCCGGTGACGACGTTCCAGCCGATCCGGCCCTCGGTGAGATGATCGAGCGTCGACATTCGCCGTGCGAACGGGTAGGGCGGCTCGAACGACAAATTGCTGGTGACGCCAAAGCCGAGATTCTGCGTCACCGCGGCCATCGCCGAGAGCAGCAGCAGCGGCTCGTTCGACGGCGTCTGTGCTGCGTTGCGCAAGGCTGCGTCAGGGCTGTTGCCAAAGACGTCGTAGACCCCGAGCACGTCGGCCAGGAACAGCCCGTCGAAGCGGCCCCGCTCCAGCGTCCTGGCGAGATCAACCCAGTAGGGCAGGCGGTTATACTCGGCGGTGCGATCGCGCGGATGGGTCCACAGACCCGGCGACTGGTGCGCGACGCAATTCATTGCAAAGGCGTTAAGCCTGATCTGCTTGGCCATGATCGTTCCCCGGCGCTCTGTACTGCGCGCTCTTCGAATGGTAGACGTGCCGCCCGAACTTGGCGAAGTTCTTGCATATAACCTGCGCATGGCAAGCCCAAGTCAGGTCCGCTGCTGCACTTGGCAAGCCGATCTCAAGAGAGCAAGAACGAAATCCCAAGAGAACTAGAAGCGAACGACCAGAGAACTACAAGAACGATCGAACTCCCCGCCACTTTCGAAGGCCAACCCGTGCGGGTAAAGTCCTTCGTCTCAAAGTCTCGAAAAGCAAGTCATGACCAGAGCCGACGCCATCGCCCGCGCCCGTGAGGATTTCAAGTCCGGCGCGTTTCTCACCGAGCTCGACCGCCGCGTCGCCTTCAAGACCGAAAGCCAGAACCCCTCCCGCGGCGCCGAGCTGCGCGCATATCTGGAGCAGGAGATGCAGCCGGCATTTGCTGCGCTGGATTTCACCAGCCGTATCGTCGAATCCCCCAGCGGCAAGGCGCCGTTCCTGTTCGCCGAGCATCACGAGAGCGCAACGGCGCCCACCGTGCTGATTTATGGCCATGGTGACGTCGTCGACGGCATGGAAGGCGAGTGGCGCGAGGGGCGCGATCCCTGGCGCACGACGGTTGCCGGCGCGCGGCTCTATGGCCGCGGCACCGCCGACAACAAGGGGCAGCACAGCATCAACATGGCGGCACTCCGCGCGGTCCGCGACGCCCGTGGCGGCAAGCTTGGCTTCAACGCCAAGTTCATCGTCGAAATGGGCGAGGAGATCGGTTCGCCCGATCTCGGCAAGGTCTGCGACCTCAATCGCGACGCGCTCAAGGCAGATCTGTTCATGGCCTCCGACGGGCCGCGCCTGTCCGCCGACCGCCCGACGCTGTTTCTGGGCTGTCGCGGCGGCATCCGCATTCATCTGGATGTGAACCTGCGCGATGGCGGCCACCATTCCGGAAATTGGGGCGGCGTGCTGTCCAATCCCGCGACCATTCTGGTCAATGCGATCTCGACGCTGGTCGATGGCCACGGCCGCCTCCGGCTCGACGCCCTGAAACCACCGCGGCTCACCAACCAGATCCGCAGCTATCTAGCCGATGTGCAGGTGGTCCCTACCGAGGACGAGCCGGCACTCGCTGAGGACTGGGGCGAGGAGGGATTGTCGGCGGCCGAGCGGCTCTACGCCTGGAACACTCTGGAAGTGCTGGCGATGTCGTCGGGCAATATCGAGAAGCCGGCCAACGCCATTCCCGGGCATGCCAATGCCGTGCTGCAACTGCGTTTCGTGGTTGGCACCAAGATCGACGGGCTGATCGAGGCCATCCGCGCGCATCTGGTTGATAAGGGTTTTCCAATGGTCGAGGTGCGGGCGGCCCAGAGTTTTGCTGCATCGCGCACAGACTTCGACAGCCCCTGGATCAAATGGGCGGCGGATTCGGTGCGAGAGACCACCGGCAAGCCGCCGGCTGTTCTGCCGAATTTCGGTGGCTCCCTGCCCAACGACGTGTTTTCCGAGATCCTCGGCCTGCCGACGATCTGGGTCCCGCATTCCTATCCCGGCTGCTCCCAGCATGCGCCCAATGAGCACATCCTGCTGCCTCTGACCGAAGAAGCCTTGACGGTGATGGCCGGCCTGTTCTGGGATCTCGGCCAATTGCCAAAACCCCTAACCTGAGCCGTTAACCTGAGCCGCGATCCAGCCAAAAGTCACATTCTAATCCGGGCCGATTTGTGCTTGCATTCGGCCGCATCATCCTGAAAGGGGACAAAAAGTGAAACATTTCCGTAGCATTGGGCTCGCGCTCGCCGCGACCTTCGCCGTTAGCCAGGCCGGGGCCCAGGAGCTGACCGGCACACTGAAGAACATCAAGGACACCGGCGCCATCACCCTCGGCTTCCGCGACTCCTCGATCCCGTTCTCCTATCTGGATGACAACCAGAAGCCGGTCGGCTTCGCCATGGACATCTGTTACAAGATCGTCGACGCCGTGAAGAAGGAGCTCAAGCTCGACAAGCTCGAGGTCAAGCTCAACCCGGTGACCTCGGCGACCCGCATTCCGCTGATGGCGAACGGCACCATCGACCTCGAATGTGGCTCGACCACCAACAACGCCGAGCGTCAGAAGCAGGTCGCCTTCACCAACACCCACTACCTGACCGCCAGCCGCTACGTCTTCAAGAAGTCGAGCGGCCTGAAGTCGATCGACGATCTCAAGGGCAAGACCGTGGTCTCGACCGCCGGTACCACCAACATCAAGCAGCTCACCGAGGCCAACGTCGCCAAGAGCCTCGGCGCCAACATCATCCCGGCCAAGGACCACGCCGAGGCCTTCCTGATGGTCGAGACGGACCGCGCGGTCGCGTTCGTGATGGACGACATCCTGCTGGCGAGCCTCGTCGCCGGCTCGAAGTCGCCGGACGACTACGCCATCTCCAAGGATGCGTTCTCCAAGCCGGAGCCCTACGGCATCATGCTGCGCAGGGACGACGCGCCGTTCAAGAAGGTGGTCGACGCGGCAACCGCTGCGCTCTACACCTCCGGGGAAGCCCAGAAAATCTACGACAAATGGTTCACCCAGAAGATCCCGCCGAAGGGGCTGAACCTCAACACGCCGATCTCGGCCGAACTGAAGAACGAGTTCGCCAAGCCGACGGATTCGCCGAACCCGGACGACTATAAGTAAGCAAAACCTCGAACTTTCGATCGAAATCATGTCCGGCCACTCTTGACACCAGGGTGGCCGGACATTTGCATAGGCGTCCGGGTCGTCCAATGACGGGCGCGTTCGCGCGGGGGATACGTGAACTACAACTGGAACTGGGGAATCTTTTTCCAGCCGAACCCGATGGGGACCGGTACCTATCTCGACATGCTGCTGTCGGGCCTGGTGCTGACCCTCAAGACCGCGGCGCTGGCCTGGGTCATCGCGCTGATCACTGGCTCGCTGGTCGGCGTGATGCGCACGCTGCCATCGAAGGGGGCGAACTGGTTCGGCTTCGCCTATGTCGAATTCTTCCGAAACATGCCGCTGCTCGTGCAGCTCTTCCTGTGGTACTTCGTGCTGCCGGAATTGCTGCCCAAAGCCGCCGGCACCTGGCTGAAACAACTGCCGAACGCCCCGTTCTGGACGGCGGCGATCGGCGTCGGCTTTTTCATGTCGGCGCGCGTTGCCGTGCAACTGCAGGCCGGCATCGGCTCATTGCCGCGCGGGCAGAAGATGGCCGCAACGGCGCTGGGCCTGACCACCGCGCAGGGCTATCGCTACGTGCTGCTGCCGATGGCGTTTCGCATCATCCTGCCGCCGCTGACCTCCGAATTCCTCAACACCATCAAGAACACCGCGGTTGCGATCACAATCGGTTTGCTCGAGCTGACGGGGCAGGCGCGCTCGATGCAGGAATTCTCGTTCCAGGTGTTCGAGGCCTTCACCGCCGCAACCATCCTCTATCTTCTCGTCAACGCCGTCGTCGTGACCGCCATGCGCTTCCTCGAGCGCTGGGTCGCGATCCCCGGCTACATCACGGGGAAGTAAGCGATGTTCGGCAATCTCGATTTCGACGTCATCCGCCGCGCGCTGCCCTATCTGTTCTTCGAGGGCATGACGTTCACGCTGACGCTGACGGGGCTTGCAGCGCTCGGTGGTCTCGTGTTCGGCACGGCACTCGCCCTGATGCGGCTCTCCGGCTTCAAGATCCTTGGCCGGGTCGCCGGCGTCTATGTCGACTTCATGCGCTCGCTGCCGCTGGTGCTGGTCATCTTCTGGTTCTACTTCCTGGTGCCCTATATCGGGCAGTGGGTGACCGGTGCTTCGCGCCCGATCAGCGTCGGCGCCTTCGCCTCCTCGCTCATCACCTTCATCATGTTCGAGGCGGCGTATTTCTCCGAGATCATGCGTGCCGGCATCCAGTCGATCTCTCGCGGCCAGCCGGCCGCCGCCAGCGCGCTGGGGCTGACCTACGCCCAGACCATGCGCTACGTCGTGCTGCCGCAGGCCTTCCGTAACATGCTGCCGGTTCTGATCACGCAGACCATCGTGCTGTTCCAGGACACTTCGCTGGTCTATGTCCTGTCGATTACGGACTTCCTGGGAGCGGCGAGCAAGGTGGCGCAACGCGACGGGCGTCTGGTCGAAATGTATCTGTTCGCAGCGGTCGTCTACTTCACCATTTCCTGCATCGCGTCCTTCGGCGTCCGCCGCCTGCAGGCGCGCATCGCCATCATCCGCTAGGGCTAGCCGCTCATGATCGAAATCAGCCACGTCAACAAATGGTACACGCCGAGCTTCCAGGTGCTGACCGATTGCACGACCAGCGTCACCAAGGGCGAGGTCGTGGTGGTCTGCGGTCCCTCGGGCTCGGGCAAATCGACGCTGATCAAATGCGTCAACGCGCTGGAGCCGTTCCAGAGCGGCGACATCAGCGTCGACGGCACCAAGGTCAACGACCCCAAGACCGACTTGCCGAAACTCCGCTCGCGGGTCGGCATGGTGTTCCAGCATTTCGAGCTGTTCCCGCATCTGAAGATCATCGACAACCTCTGCCTCGCGCAGCAGAAGGTGCTCGACCGGCCGCGCGACAAGGCGATGGCGAAAGGCATGCAATTGCTGGAGCGCGTGGGCCTCAAGGAACAGGCGCAAAAGTATCCCGCGAACCTGTCCGGCGGCCAACAGCAGCGCGTTGCGATCGCCCGTGCGCTCGCCATGGATCCGATCGTCATGCTGTTCGACGAGCCAACCTCGGCGCTCGACCCTGAAATGGTCAGCGAGGTGCTCGACGTCATGGTGGACCTCGCTCATGAGGGCATGACCATGATGGTCGTCACCCACGAGATGGGCTTTGCCCGCAAGGTGGCCAATCGCGTGATCTTCATGGACCGCGGCGAGATCGTCGAGGACGCGGCGAAGGAAGACTTCTTCGGCCAGCCCCGCAGCGACCGCGCGCAGAAGTTCTTGTCGAAGATATTGTCGCATTAACCGGTCGTCATCCCGGGGCGCGCGTAGCGCGAACCCGAGATCCATCAGGCCGCGTGCGCGGGGCGAAATGGATTCTCAGGTGCGCAATTGCGCACCATAGCTCGTCGCTTCGCGCCGCCCCGGAAATGACGGGTTGAGGGTTTCGTGGCCCCAACAAATCCCGTATACGGGCAGGCAAATCCCTTTCCCTCCTCAGGAGATCCGCCTTGGACCCGATCGCCTACGTCAACGGCTCGTTCGTCCCGCTTTCGGACGCCAAAATCTCGGTCCTCGATCGCGGGTTCCTGTTCGCCGACGGCATCTATGAGGTCTCGGCCGTGCTCGACGGCAAGCTGGTCGACAACGCCTCGCATCTGGCCCGGCTCGAGCGCTCGGTCGGCGAGATCAAGCTGAAGCTTCCGGAGACGGTCGAGCGCATCACCGAGCTCCAGAAGGAGCTGATCGCACGCAACAAGGTCGTGAACGGCCTCGTCTATCTCCAGGTGACACGCGGCGCCGACACGGGCCGCGACTTCGCCTTCCCCAAGAGCGACGTCAAGTCGAGCCTGGTGATGTTCACTTCGGAAAAGGACATCGTCAACGCGGCGGCAGCGAAGACCGGCATCAACGTGATCACCGTGCCCGACATCCGCTGGGAGCGGCGCGACATCAAGAGCGTGGCGCTGCTGGCGCAGGTATTGGCGAAGCAGGCGGCGGCCGAAGCCGGAGCGGGCGAGGCCTGGATGCTGGAGGACGGCTACGTCACCGAGGGCGGCTCGTCCTCGGCGTTCATCCTGACCAAGGACGACGTCATCGTGACGCGCAAGAACTCCAACGCCATCCTGCCCGGCTGCACCCGCAAGGCGGTGGTGGCGCTCGCCGAAGAGCGCCAGCTGCGCGTCGAGGAGCGCTCGTTCACGGTCGCCGAGGCACTGGCCGCCAAGGAGGCCTTTGCGACCTCGGCGTCGCTGTTCGTCCAGCCGGTGGTTGCGATCGACGGCAAGAAGATCGGCGACGGCAAGCCCGGCCCGATGGCAACGCGCCTGCGCGAGATCTACGTGGAATTCGCCAAGGCGACGGCAGTTTGATCCGCAGGTGCAGCTGTCATCGCCCGGCTTGACCGGGCGATCCAGTACGTCGTGACGGCAGTGATGGGCCCGATGGGCCGAGGCGCACTGGATGCCCCGCCTTCGCGGGGCATGACAGGTGCGGATGCCTCACGCCGCCGACGCCTTCACCTTCACCGGATGGAGCGCACGGAACGCGATCGCGATCCTGTTCCAGGCGTTGATGGCGCCGATCAGCATGGTCAGGTTCACCGTTTCCTCCTCGGAGAACTGTGCGCGGAGCTGCTCATAGACATCGTCGGGCGCATGCGTCTGCGAAATCAGCGTTACCGATTCCGTCCAGGCCAGCGCGGCGCGCTCGCGGTCCGAGTAGAGCGGGGATTCGCGCCAGGCATTGAGCAGGTAGATGCGCTGCTCGGTCTCGCCGCGCTTGCGCGCGTCTTCGGTGTGCATGTTGATGCAGAAGGCGCAGCCGTTGATCTGCGATGCCCGGATCTTGACGAGTTCGATCAATGATTTCTCCAGGCCCGTCGACTGGATCTGCGTCTCTAGCGCCATCAGTGCTTTGATCGTTTCGGGCGCGGCCTGGTAGTAGTTCATGCGGGGCTTCATGGTCGTTCTCCTTGCTCTCTCCGTTTGGGATCAGTGGGCTCCGCCGGCCGAGGTCTGGCCGGGTTTCTTCAGGAAGAGGACGGCAGCCAAAGCCACGATCAGCGCCATGCCGAGCAGATAGAAGGTGTCGCTGAAGGCGAAGATATAAGCCTGCTTCTGCACGATCCGCCCGATCGCGACATAGGCGCGATGCGCGGCGTCCGCACGGTCGAGGATGCCGTGATTGACGAAATACTGGGTGAGCTGCTCCAGCCGCGTGCGCGTCGCCTGCTCGAACACCGAGACCGACTGCATCAGCACGTTGGAGTGATACTGCTCGCGCTTGGTCAGTACGGTCTGGAGCAGTGCGATGCCGACGGCGCCGCCGAGATTGCGCATCATGTTGAACAGGCCGGAAGCCGAGCCCGCGTTCTCCGGCTCGATGCCTGCGGTTGCGACGGCCGACAGCGGCGCCATCACCAACGCCTGGCCGATGGCGCGGACGATGTTGGGCCACAGCAGCTGGTCTGCGGCATAGTCGCTGGTCATATAGATGTTCATGAAGTTGGAAGCGGCGAACAGCACGAAGCCGACACCGATGATGATCCGCGCATCGAACCTCTGCATCAGGCGCGGCACGAAAGGGATCAAGAGGAGCTGCGGCAATCCGGTCCAGGCCAGCACCATGCCGATCTGTTCGGCATTATAGCCCTGAATGCGCGAGAGATATTGTGGGAGGATGAACACGGAACCGTAGAGCGCAATGCCGAGCAGGAAATTTGCGAGCATGCCGAAGCCGAAATTGCGGCGAACGAGCAGGCGCAGATTGAGCAGCGGCTTCTTCACCGTCAGTTCGATGATAAGGAAGGCGGCCAGCGCAACGGCCGCGATCACTGACAGCTTGACGATGAAGGGTGATCCGAACCAGTCGTCCTTGTTACCTTCCTCGAGCACGGTCTGGAGCGCCGACAGCCCGATCGCCATGGTGATGATGCCGGCCCAGTCGCCCTCGCGCAGGAGCGACAGCTTCATGGGCTGTGCGTCGAGCGCGTACCAGAGCATGCCGACCATGATCGCGCCGGGGACGAGGTTGACGTAGAAGATGTACTCCCAGCCGAAATTCTCGGTGAGATATCCCCCGATGGTCGGGCCGATCGCAGGAGCGAACGTCGCGGACAGCGCGAACAACGCAAGGCCGACCGGCTGTTTTCCGCGCGGCAGCAGCGTGATGATCAGCGTGAACGCCATCGGAATCAGAACGCCGCCGGTGAAGCCCTGCACGGCGCGCAGCACGATCATCTGCGGCAGGTCCTGAGCCAGTGCGCAGGCCGCCGACAGCAGGAGGAACAGGATCGCGTTAGTGAGCAGATAGATCCGGATCGAGAAGACCTGTGCGAGCCAGCCGGAGAGCGGGATCACCACGATCTCCGCGACCAGATAGGAGGTGGAAATCCAGCCGCCGTCGTCGATGCCGGCGCCGATCGCGCCCTGGATGTCGGCCAGCGAGGCGTTGACGATCTGGATGTTCAGCACCGCCATGAAAGCGCCGAGCGTGGCGCCGATCACCGCGATCCAGGTCTTGGCCGACACCGCCGGTGCGGCGGGCGCTGCGGAGGCGGAGAAACCGGTAGCATTGACGGTCGGTTGGAGCGTGCTCATGGATTTCAGCCGCCATTGGCGTGAGACGTGGTGTCGGCCAGACGCCTGGCCGTCTCGCGCTCTGTCAGAACCGCCTGCTTGGTGTTCACGGTCGGCACCGCCGACATGCCGGGGCGCAGCAGGCCGGTGAGGCTGTGGTCGTCGAGCACGATCTTCACGGGAACGCGCTGCACGATCTTGGTGAAATTGCCGGTGGCGTTGTCCGGCGGCAGCAGCGCGAATTCGAGCCCGCTCGCCGGCGACAGGCTGTCGACATGGCCGCGCAGCGTCTTGTTGCGGAAGCTGTCGACGTGCAATTCGACCGGCTGTCCCGGCCTCACATGCGTGAGCTGGGTCTCCTTGAAATTCGCGACGACATAAACCGCATCGAGCGGCACTACCGCCATCAATTGCGTGCCGGCTTGCACATATTGGCCGACTCGCAAGCTCCGGGCGCCGACCGTGCCGTCGACCGGCGCATTGATCTCGGTATAAGACAGGTTCAGCGCCGCCTGCTGCGCGACGGCGCGGGCGCGTTCGAGCTGAGCGGTGGCCTGGGCGCGCTGGGTGGTGAGCACGTCGATCTTGCGCTGTGCGGCCAGAAGGCCGGATTTCGCGTGCTGCAATTGCGCGCTGCTGGCGCGCAGCGCCGCGTCGGTCTGCTGCGCGCGCTGGATGGTGCCGGAGCCCGACTTCATCAGGTCGTCGTAGCGGGCGCGCTCCTCCTGAGCGAATTTCAGATTGGCGCCGGCGGAGGTGACATCGGCCGTGCTCTGCTCGATGATCGGCTGCTGCAGTTCGAGCTGGGCGTCGATATTGCGCACCGAGGCTTCGCCGGCGGCGACGTCGGCTTCCGCCTGGTCGAGCGCCGCCTTGAAGTCGCGGTCGTCGATCTTGGCCAGCGCCTGGCCTGCCCGAACCTTCTCGTTGTCGCCGACCAGCACCTTTGCGATGTAACCGGACACCTTGGGTGCGATGATCGTGGAATCGGCCTTCACATAGGCGTCGTCGGTGGATTCGAGGTAGCGGCCCGTCGTTAGATAGTCATAGCCGTAATGGCCGGCGGCGGCGACGCCGAGTGCCAATGCCAGGCCAAAGGCTGCGCGCTTGATGGCTTGGCGGGATGGGCGAAGGCTGGTTTGTTTATTGGTTTCAGCGACATAAGAGGCGTTCGACATGGCATCCTCGAAAACTTCACGGACGCCGAAAAGCGTCTGGACGACCCTAAGATGCGTTGTCCAGCCAATTGTGATAATCCCGGAATTGATGGAAGCATTATCCAGTCTTAGCGGATAATTGGAGCGTCGAGCCTTGGACCGCTTTACCAGCCTCACCGCCTTTGTCCGGGTGGTCGAAACCGGCGGCTTCTCCGCCGCAGCCCGCAAGCTCGACATGTCGACCACCATGGTGAGCAACCACGTGCAGGCGCTGGAGGACCGGCTCGGCGTGCGCCTGCTCAACCGCACCACGCGCAAGGTGAGCCTCACCGAAATCGGCAAGGCCTATTACGACCGGTCCACCCAGATTCTCGCCGATCTCGAACAGGCCGACGACATCGCCAGCGAATTGCAGTTGGTGCCGCGCGGTACATTGCGCATCCACGTGGCCACGCACATGGTGCCCTTCGTGGCGCCCGTCGCGGCAAAGCTCCTGTCGGCCTATCCGGAACTCAAGATCGATCTGCGCATGGGAGAAGCCGAGGTGGACCTCATCGAGGAGGGCTATGACGTCGCTCTACGCATGACCTCGCCCCCGGACTCCAGCTTGATCGTCCGCAGCCTCGCCACCTGGCGCCACGTGCTGTGCTGTTCGCACGACTATCTCGAAAAGCATGGTCGTGTTCACAAGCTCGGCGAGCTTGCCGCGCACAATTGCGCGCGACATCTGAACTATCCCTTCGGTGACGATTGGCGCTTCTTCGATCGCAAGGGCTCGCCGGCGTCGGTGCGCGTCTCCGGCAGCTTCATCACCAACAGCGGCGAAGCGTTGCGGAAGGTGGCGCTGGAGGGCGCCGCCGTCTGCCTGATGGCCGGCTTTCTCGTCCAGGGCGATCTCGACGCTGGGCACCTCGTTCGGCTGCTGCCCGAATATCGTCCGGTCGAGATGTCGATGAATGCGGTCTATCCGCACCGGCATCACCTGTCGGCGAAGGTCCGGACCTTCATCGACATGCTGGTGCATCACAGCGCCGAGCAGCAGAAGCTGATCAATCCGTACGCATGAAGTCGTTATGTCGCAGCGCGACGCCGCCAGAAGGTTAGGCGTTTGAAAGCCCGCGCCTCGCGCTATTTCCTTCAGGAAGGCGGCGGCAGCCGGCCGAACACGCCGCCGAGCGCCATGCCGATCGCAAGCAGGCGGCGATCGCTTCCGGCAGGGCCGTCGAGTTCGAGTCCGACCGGCAATTTGCTGCTGGCGCCGAGCGCGATCGGGATCTGGATTCCGGGAATACCGGCATTGCTGCCGGGATCGGTGTTCTGGATGAAGAGTCCGAAGTTATCAAGGCTGCTGGAGTCGGGGTTGGAGGCGATCGCGACCCGCGGCGTGGTCGGGAAAGCGATCGCGTCGAGCCCGTTGCTTGAAAATGTATCGCCGTAGAGCGCCTGAAGCGCGGGACGCGCCGTCTTGACCGCGGTATCATAGATCGGCCCGGCATCAACCAGTGTGCCGTCCGGACCCGGCAGCTTGCGCGGGATGACGAGGCCGTCATAGGTGCCCTTCACGTCGGGACTCGCGATTTCGCTCGCCAGCGCTTCGATGGTGAGGCCCGTGCCGGTGTGCTTCAGATACAGGACCATGTCGTCATAGGCTTCATACAGGGCGACGGGGAAGCCGATCTGGCCGTTGAGTTCGGCGAGCTGTGGCATCTCGACCTCGACCACCACGACGCCACGTGCCTTCATCTGCACGATAGCGGCCTGGAACGCGGTTTCGGTATCGGCATCGAGATTGGTCAGCATCGACTTCACGACGCCGATCCGTACCTGCTTCAGGTCGGCCGGCGCGAGCGCATCGCCACCCGCGATCACGCGATCGATCAGCGCGACATCGGCCATGGTCGCAGCCATCGGGCCCGCGGTGTCCCGCGTATGCGAGATCGGCGCGATGCCCTCTTGCGGATAGCGCCCGACGGTCGGGCGCAGCGAAGCGCATCCGTTCAGCGCGCCCGGCACCCGGACCGATCCGCCGGTATCGGTGCCGAGCCCGCCCGCGACGATCCGCGCGCCGATGGCCGCACCCGTTCCGGACGAGGAGCCGCCCGCGATCAGGGCGCGGTCATAGGCGTTACGTACGCCGAATTCGGCGCCGGTCCTGAATGCGGTGTTGTAGCCCGAGATGCCAAAGGCCAGCTCGTGCATGCTGGTCTTGCCGATGATGACCGCGCCCGCCGCGCGCAGCCTTGCCACGACTGGCGCATCGGCTTTTGGAACATAGTCCTTGAGCGCGGGCGTGCCGGCGCTACAAGGCAGTCCCGCGACCTCGATGTTGTCCTTGATCACGACGGGCACACCGCCGAGCGGCTTGCTCGTGTCGCCCGTCGCATCGAATGCCGCGGCGGCCTTCAAGGCGCCGGCCTCGTCCAGCGTGACGAAGGCATTGAGATCGGGGTTGGCCTTGGCGCGGGCGAGAGCCTCCGTCGTCAGCGCGGTGCTCGTGACTGTCCCGGCCCGGAGCTCCGCGGCGGCCTGGCTGAGGGTCAACTGGTCGAAATCCATGATGCATCACCCGATGAGCGGGGCATCGGTGCCCCTCGGGCCTTGAAGCTGAAGCCTCGGCGGCTTCGCGTCAACCGGTGGCGGTCATCTTTGCCGGCGATGGCGTGTGGAGTTCGTCGAACAGCCGCTCGACCTCTGTCTTCACAGCCTCGATCGCGGTGTCCTTGACCGGGCCGTAGCCGCGGATCTCCATCGGCGCCTTTGCAATTGCGATGAGAGCCGGCAGCCGCGCGGGTTCGAGCTCGCCGAGCATCCGCTCGATCAGGCCTTGATACCACGGAATCAATTCGCGCTCGGTGCGCCGCTCCGCAGCGTAGCCGAACGGATCGAACGGCGTTCCGCGCAGCCCCTTCAACCGCGCCAGCAGGGTGAGAGGCGTCTGGATCCACTGACCGAACGCGCGCTTGCGCGGGCGTCCACGAGCGTCGGGGCGCGACGGCAGGAACGGCGGGGCGAGGTGATACTGGATCTTGAAGCCGTCCTCGAATTCGCGTTTCAGCTCGTCGAGGAATCCGCTCTGCATGTGCAGCCGCGCCACCTCGTACTCGTCCTTGTAGGCCATCAGCTTGAACAACGCGCGGGCGACTGCCTCGGTCAGAGCCTCGCTGTTCAGAGCAGCTTCGGCCCGGCGGACCCTCGCGACGATCGTCCGGTAGCGTGCCGCATAGGTACTGTCCTGATAGGCGGTGAGAAAGCCGGCGCGGCGGTCGATGATCTGGTCGAGTGTCTCGGCCGCGAGCGTTTCGTTCACCTTCGGCAGGAAGTCCGGATCGGAAGCCGCAATCCGGCCCCAGGCAAAGGCCTGCTTGTTGTGCTCGACGGCGACGCCGTTGAGCTCGATCGCCCGCAGCAGCGCTGCAATCGAAATCGGAACCAGCCCGCGCTGCCAGGCAAAGCCGAGCATGATGATATTGGCATAGACGGCATCGCCGAGCAGCCGTTCGGCCAGCGCGTTGGCGTTGATCGTGCTGAGATTGTCTGTACCGATGACCCAGCCGATCGCGCGCAGGCGGGCAGGGGAGGCGAGATCGGCGTCACGGAAGCGGACGACGTCGCCGGTCGGCATCTCCGCGGTATTGACCGCGGCCCGCGTACCCTTGCGGAAGGTGCCGGACGCCTTGGGCGAAGAGCTGACGACGAGATCGCAGCCGATCAGGGCATCGGCCGCGCCCTGGTCGATACGCACCTGCTGCAGGGCCTCGGGACTTGGTGCAAGCCGGATATAGCTCAGCACAGGCCCGAACTTCTGCGCAAAGCCGGTGAAGTCCAGCACCGAGACGCCGCGACGTTCGAGATGCGCGGCCATACCGATCAGCGCGCCGACCGTGATGACGCCGGTGCCGCCGACGCCGGTCACGAGCAGGTCGTAGGGCCGGTCGAGCGTTGCGGTCGCAGGGAGGGGAAGCGTCGCGGCGTGGCCTACCGCGTCGATCCGACTCCCAGTCTTTTTCCGGCGCGTCGCGCCTTCGACAGTCACAAAACTCGGGCAGAAGCCGTTGAGGCAGGAAAAATCCTTGTTGCAGGATGAGAGGTTGATCTGGCGCTTGCGGCCGAACGGCGTCTCCTTCGGCTCGACGCTGAGGCAGTTGGATTCCACAGAGCAGTCGCCGCAGCCTTCGCAGACGAGGTCGTTGATATAGGCAAAGCGTTTGGGGTCGGCCATCTGCCCGCGCTTGCGCCGGCGCCGCTTCTCGGTGGCACAGGTCTGCTGATAGATCAGGACGGAGACGCCGGAGACCTCGCGAAGCTCGCGCTGCACGGCATCCATCTCCTCGCGCGGATGGACGGTGACGCCGGCCGGCAGGTCGCCTGGCGAGAACTGCGCGGGATCATCCGACACCAGCGCGATGCGCGTCACGCCTTCGGCGCGGACGCTGTGCGCGATCGCATGGACGCTGACGGGGCCGTCGACCGGCTGGCCGCCGGTCATGGCGACGGCATCGTTGAACAGGATCTTGTAGGTGATGTTGGCCTTGGCGGCGATCGCCTGCCGGATCGCCATCGAGCCCGAGTGATAGTAGGTGCCTTCGCCGAGGTTCTGGAAAATGTGCTTATGGCCGGTGAATCTCGACGAGGCCGCCCAGTTGACGCCTTCACCGCCCATCTGGATCAGCGACGAGGTCTCCCGGTCCATCCAGCTCGCCATGAAATGGCAGCCGATGCCGGCCAATGCCTTCGATCCCTCAGGCACCTTGGTCGATGTGTTGTGCGGGCAACCCGAGCAGAAATAGGGCGTGCGGGTTGCGCCAGAGACGTTGATAGTGCGTGCTGCCTCCGGCAGGAGCGCGGCCGCGCGCGCGGCGAGGTTGAGGCCCGGGAACATCGGATCGAGCCGCCGCGCGAGCACGCCAGCCAGCGCGCGCGGCGACAATTCGCCGATCCACGAGATCAGCCGCGCCCCTTGCTCGTCGTGCTTGCCGACCATGCGCTCGGGCTTCGCTCCCGGATAGTCGTAGAAATACTCCTTGAACTGGCTCTCGATGATGCCGCGCTTCTCCTCGACCACGAGGATCTCGCGCTTGCCCTTCACGAAATCCATGGCGTCATGCAACGCCAGCGGCCAGACCATGCCGACCTTGTAGACGTCGATGCCGATGCTGCGGCAGGCCGCTTCATCGAGGCCCATCAGCCGCAGCGCCTCCATCAAATCGAGATGCGCCTTGCCCGTCGTAACGATCCCGTAGGTCGCGTTCGGAATGTCGTAGATGTGGCGGTCGATCGGATTTGCCTTGGCGAAAGCGTAGACCGCGTGCTTCTTCGCCTCGAGCCGCTCCTCGATCTGCGGGCCCGGCAAATCGGGCCAGCGATAGTGCAGTCCACCAAGCGGCGGCGTGAAGTCGGGCGTGCGGAAGCTTCGGGGCGAGCTCAGCGCGACGGAGGCGGCTGACTCCACGATCTCCGAGATCGCCTTGAAGCCGACCCACATGCCGGAGAAGCGGCTCAGCGCGTAGCCATATTCGCCGAACGCGAGATACTCACCGACGCTGGCGGGATGCAGCGTCGGCATGAACCAGCTCATGAAGGCGACGTCGGACTGGTGTGGCATCGAGGAGGAGACGCAGCCATGATCGTCGCCGGCGACCACCAGCACGCCGCCATGCGGCGAGGAGCCGTAGGCATTGCCGTGCTTGAGCGCGTCGCCGGAGCGGTCGACGCCCGGGCCCTTGCCGTACCAGAGCCCGAACACGCCATCGACCTCGCGGTCTCCTTGCGTTTCGACCTGCTGCGAGCCGAGCACGGCGGTCGCAGCTAAGTCCTCGTTCACGGCGGGCAGGAATTCGATGCGGTCCCGCTTCAAACGTTCCTGGATGCGCCATAGCTCGAGATCGATGCCGCCGAGCGGCGAGCCGCGATAGCCGGAGATGAAGCCGGCGGTGTTCAGCCCACGCGCGCGGTCGCGCCTCGCCTGGTCGAGCGCGATGCGGACGATGGCTTGCGTTCCCGTGAGGAAGACACGGCCGTGTTCGCGATCGTAGCGATCGGACAGTTCATAGGGGTCGAGTGACGGAATGGCGTCCATACGGACCTCCCGCGGCATCCCTGGATGGAGGAAGGTTAGGCCCGGGCGGCTGGTAGGTCTTACCTATCTTTCCTAAAAAGGCGGCCGTTCTGGTAGATTTTCCCGACTTGTCATATAATCCGGTAGAATCGTCCGATTTGGTGAAGTTCATGATCGAAGAGCAGGACAGGCGGATTCTCGCGCACCTCCAGAAGGACGGTCGCGCCACCAACCAGCAACTCGCGGACGAGGTCGGAATGTCGACCTCTGCCTGCTGGCGCCGGGTGCGCGCGCTGGAGGAGGCTGGGGTCATTCAGGGTTACGCGGCACTGGTCACGCGCGAGCAGGCGGGCTTTGCGATGTCCGCCATCCTGCATGTCTCGCTGGAGCGGCACGACGCCAAATTCGTCGACGAGTTTGTGTCCCGCGTCACCAAACGTCGCGAGGTGCTGGAGTGCTTTGCGACCACGGGCGATGCCGATTATCATCTGCGCGTCGTCGTGCAGGACATGGCCGCCTACAACAGGTTTCTCGACGAGTTCATGTTCCGCATCCCCGGCATCCGCTACGTCCGCAGCAATGTGGTGCTGAAGGAGATCAAGACGGGGGTCGCGTTGCCGTTTTGAGTGCACGGCGCACACAAATCCATCTCCTCTCCTTGAGGGGCCGACACGACCGGGTCTTCGTTGTTGTCACTCCGCGGCGCCGCGCCGCTGCACCTTCCAGGCACCGGCGGCCGGCCGCTTCAGCCCGAGATTTTCACGCAATGTCTTGCCGCGGTATTCCCTCTGGAACAATCCGCGCCGCTGCAACTCCGGCACGACGTGCTGCACGAAATCGGCGTAGGAGCCGGGTACGTAAGTCGCGGCGATGACGAAACCGTCGCAGCCGCGTTCCACGAACATCTCCTCGAGCTTGTCCGCGATCTCCCTGGGGCCGCCCACCATCGCGTCCTGAACCTGGCCGCGGCCGGAAAAGGTGATGAAGTCGCGCGCACTCGGGTTGCTCTTGCCCGAAGTCTTCAGCACGCCATCGCGGATGCCCAGAATCCCCTGCATGCTCTTCAGCTCGTCCGCCGTCAGCGGCTCATCGAGGTCCTTGGAGGCGAAATCATAGTTGAGCGCTTCGGCAAGCAGCGACAGCGCGTCGATCTGCAGCGGCAGCTTGTTGATCAGCGCCATCCTGTCCTCGGCCTCGGCTTTGGTGGCCGCGCAGACCGGCGTCGTCAAATTGCAGAGGAACATCTGGTCGGGGTCGCGGCCGGCCCTGGCGGCTTCGTTACGCACGGAGGCATAGCCTTCCTTGGCCGCAGTGAGATTGCGCGCGGCGGTGAAGATCACCTCGCCCCATCGCCCCGCGAAACGCTGGCCGCGGCCGGACGCGCCGGCCTGGATGATCACGGGATGGCCCTGATCCGAGCGCGGTACGGTGAAGGGTCCGCGCGACTTGAACGCTGGTCCCTTGTGGTCGAGCCGCTTCACCTTGGTCGGATCGGCAAAGCGGCCGCTTTGCTTGTCCATGATGAGCGCACCGTCCTCCCAGGTGTCCCAGTGACCGAGCACCACGTCCATGAACTCGTCGGCGCGGTCATAGCGGGAGTCGTGTTCGGGATGCGAATCCCGGCCCATGTTGAGAGCTTCGCCGTCGTTGAGCGAGGTGACGACGTTCCAGCCCGCGCGTCCCCCCGACATGAGGTCGAGCGTTGCGAAGCGGCGGGCGACGTCGAACGGTTCGTAATAGGTGGTCGAGCAGGTTGCGCCGAGGCCGAGCTTCTCGGTGACCATGCCCATCGTGGTCAGCACGATCAGTGGGTCCATCTTTACGCAGCGGATGCCGTATTCGACGGTGTGGGCGTGGTCGTTGCCGTAGCGGTCCGGCATTGCCAGGCGGTCGTCGAAGAAGGCCATGTGGAACTTGCCGGCTTCGAGGATCCTGGCGATCTCCTGATAATAGTCCGCCGACATCCAATCATTGCGCGAGTCCGGATGTCGCCAGGAGCTCGGCAAATTGGTGCAGTTCTGCGCCTGGAGAAAGCCGACCAGGACCATCTGTCGATTCATGCTGCTGTTCTCCTGATGCCGCCGGGCCAGATCGAGGACCGGCCGGGCCTGTGCGCGCGCCAGCGGGCGCAGCCCGTTCCGGAAGCTCCGGCGGCACGGAGCAGAGCGGCGCCGATGCGCGTGGGGCGGTCGGCTCCGGCGATCGGCATGGCGTTCCCTCGGCCTGGTACCCTTGGCGGGCTGCTCGTTGGCTGCCATCGTCTCAAAGCGCCGTCGCGATATCAATCTCCCGTAAACCAATACAGCGCTGCAAGTTTGTACGGAGAAGGCGCCTTTGGCCGAAGATTCGTCCCGCGCGGCGGCATTTTCGACAGTTTCGCACCCGTCGTTCGCAGCTCGTTCACTTTGATCGACGGTTTGCAGCGCGCAATAACGACCACTTAGGCGATCGCGCTTCATAAAGGCACCCGGGAGAAATAGGCAGAATGCCCGGGAGCTGAGATCGTGCCGACGACACTCGCGCGCACATTTGCGGCGTTGAGCGCCATTAACGAAGCGATCCTCTACGCGAAATCGCCGGACGAGCTGTACCAGAAGGTCTGCGACGCCGGGTTTTCGAGCGGGGACTTTTTGGCGGTCGCCGTGTTCCTGGTGGAGCGGGACGGCAATCGATTGCGGTTTGCGGCCGGCTGCGGTGACGACATTCCGCGACTGCGCTCGATCGTGATCACGACGGAAGCCGGTACCCCCGAGGGATCAGGCGTCGGAGGCGAGGCGTTTCGCGAGCAGAAGCTGTGCATCAGCAATGATTATCTGAACGACCCGCGTTCGCTGGCGTGGCGCGCGGGCGCGGCTTCGGCCGCCATCGGCGCGGCTGCGGCGCTGCCGCTGCTCTGCAACGGCAAGAGTGTCGGCGTGCTCTACGTGACCCGCCGCGAAGCCGGCTCGCTGAACGAGCAGATGGTGTCGCTGTTCGAGCGCATGTCGGCCAACATTTCCTATGCGCTGGACAATTTCGAGCGAGAGGAAGCGCGCCGGGACAGCGAAGCGGCGATGCGGCGGCTCAATCGCATGTTTCGGGCGCTTAGCGCGACCAACGAGGCAATCCTCAAGGCCAATACCGAGTTGGACCTGTATCAGCGCGTCTGCGACGCGGCCGTGCACGGCGGCAAATCGCTGGCGACTTTCGTGCTGCTGCGCGAGCAGGAGTCGCACTGGCTGACGCCGGTGGCGGCGACCGGACAAAATCTCGACCTGATCAGGCAGGCGCGCTACTCGATCGATCCCGAAAATCCTCACGGGCGGGGCATCTCCGGCCAGGTCTTCCGGACGCAGAAGGCGATGGTCGAAGACGACCTCGTCAGTCGCACCAAGGGAACGACCTGGGAACAGGCCAACATCAACGCCGGGGCGGTCGCGTGTGTCGCGGCGCCGCTGATCAAGCGCGGAACCAGCATCGGGGTGATGTACTTCTTCGTCAGCAAGTCCTGGGCGAAGGACGAGGGCGTCGTCGCGCTGTTGTTGCGCATGACCGAGAACGTGTGCTTTGCGCTCCAGAATTTCGATCGCGACGAGGAGAAGGCGCAGATCGCGCACGAGGAGGAGCGGCTGGCGCGCATGTACGCCGCGCTGAGCGCTACCAATGAAGCGATCATCCGGGCGACGTCGCGTGCGGAACTGTTCGATCTCGTATGCGAAGCGTCCGTGCAGGGCGGCAAGTTCGGCTCGGCCACGATCGCGCTCGCCGAGCCTGCCGCCGAGCTGCTGCGCGTCGTCGCCTCCGCAGGGCCGAATTCCGACGAAGTGCGAAGGCTCAAATTCGCCACGACCGACGCGGTGCCGGAAGGACGAGGCCTGACCGGCACGTGTTTCCGCACCAGACAGCCCTGCCTGACCAACGACCTGCTGTCCGATGATCGCCTCAAGCCCTGGTACGACAGCGCGCGCCGCACCGGCGTCAAGTCCTCCGCCGCGCTGCCGTTACTGAACGGCGATCGCGCAGAGGGCGTGTTCCTGTTCAATTCCCTCGAGACCGGCACGTTCACGCCCGAGCTTGTCGAACTGCTGGAGCGTCTTGCGCGCAACGTGTCATTTGCGATTGCAAATCTCGACCGCGCCGAGGAGAAGGCGAAGGCCGACAAGCAGCGAGACCGGCTGAGCGGCATGTTCGCGGCGTTGAGCGCCACCAACGAAGCCATCATGCGCGCCGAGACTCGGGATGAGCTGTTCGACGTCGCATGTCAGGCGGCCGTGCTGGGCGACGTGTTCGCCTCGGCGACGATTGGAATCATCGACGAGACCTGCGAGATGGTCCGGGTCGTCGCCGCGAAGGGGCGGCTTCAGGAGCGGATGGTCGGGCGCAGCTGTGCGATTTCCCCGGATCATCCCGAGGGCCAGGGAATCATCGGAACCTCGGTGCGGACGCGCCGGCCCAGCGTGATCAACGACTACATGAACGACCCACGCTCGGCACACTGGCACTCCAAGGCAGTCGAGGACGGGACCCGCGCCGCCGCAAGCTTCCCGCTTCTGCGCGCCGGTCAGGAGCCGATCGGCATCCTGCTGTTCCTTGCTCCGGAGGAAGATACATTCACGCCCGATCTGGTCGAGCTGCTGGCCCGCCTCGCGGAAAACGTCTCGTTCGCGCTCGACAATTTCGATCGCGCCGAGGAAAAGGCCCGCACCGAGGCGCAGAAGGAGCGGCTGAGGCGCATGTTCGCCGCCCTGAGCGCGACCAACGAGGCGATCATGCGGGCGAAGTCGCGCGCCGAATTGTTCGACCTCGTGTGCCTCGCGGCGTCGGACGGCGCCAAGTTCACTTCGACCACGATCGCGCTCACCAGAGCCGGTACGGACCAGCTGGAGATCGTGGCCGCCGCCGGCCCGTCCGCCGACACGACACGCAACGTCCGTCTCTCAATCGATCCCGAGCGGCCCGAAGGGCGCGGGATGAGCGGTACGGCGTTCCGCACACGCCGGCCCTGCATCAGCAACGACTACCTCAACGACGATCGCGTACGCGCCTTCCATGCCGTCGTCCGCAGCGACGGCGCGCGGTCGGGCGCGGCATTTCCGCTCATCGTGCACGACCAGGCCGTCGGCGTCATGATCTACATGTCGACCGAGCCAAGTACCTTCACGGCCGAGTTCGTCGAGTTGCTGCAGCGTCTCGCCGACAACGTGTCGTTTGCGATGGAGAATTTCGATCGCGCCGACGCCAAGAGCGAGGCGGACGAGCGGATCGAATACCTCGCTTCGCATGACAGTCTGACGGACCTTCCGAACCGCGAGACCTTCAACGGGCTCTTGCGCGAGGCGATCAACAGGGCAGAGCGCCGCGATCGACATTTTGCGGTGCTGTTCATCGATCTCGACCGTTTCAAGGTCATCAACGATTCGCTGGGCCACGAGGCCGGCGACCTGCTCCTGCTCGAAGTGGCGAACCGGCTGCGTAGCGCGCTGCGGGCAAGCGACGTCGTGGCGCGGCTCGGCGGCGACGAGTTCGTGGTGATCCTCGATCAATGCGGCGAGATCGATGACGTCCAGCGGATCGCGACCGGGCTCCTGACGGCACTCGCCGAGCCCATGGAGCTGGCGGGGCACGAGTGCCACACCACGGCTTCGATCGGCATCGCGATGTATCCGGCCAACGGTTCCGACGCGCAGACGCTGACCAAGAACGCCGACATGGCGATGTATCTCGCCAAGGAAGACGGCAAGAACGGCTACCGCTTCTTCTCCAACGAAGTGAAGACGCAGTCGATCGAACGGCTCTCGCTGGAGAGCGCGCTGCGCCGGGCGCTGGAGCGCGAGCAGTTTTCCCTGAACTACCAGCCCAAGGTGGAGATGGAGACCGGCCAGATCACCGGCGTGGAAGCGTTGCTGCGCTGGACGCATCCCGACCTGGGCAACGTCTCGCCGGCCCAGTTCATTCCGCTTGCGGAGGAGACCGGCCTGATCGTGCCGATCGGCCGCTGGGTGCTCAACGAGGCCTGCGCGCAGGCCATGGCCTGGCAGCGCCGCGGCCTGCTGCCGTTGTCCATGGCGGTCAATTTGTCGCCGCGCCAGTTCGCCGACGAGCATCTGTTGCAGGACGTCGACGAGGCGCTGGCGGCCTCCGGCATGTCGCCGGTGCTGCTCCAGCTCGAGGTCACCGAGAGCATGATGATGCGCAATGTCGGACGCGCGCTCAAGGTGCTCGACGCCATCCAGAGCCGCGGCATTCGTCTTGCCATCGACGATTTCGGTACCGGCTACTCGTCGATGTCGCTGATGAAGCACTTCCCGATCGACACCATCAAGATCGACCGCTCCTTCGTGCGCGACCTGCCGCAGGATTCGGAGGACCAGGCGATCGCGCAGGCGATCATCAGCATGGGCAAGGCGCTCGGCATGACCGTCGTCGCCGAAGGCGTCGAGAACGTCGAGCAGGAAGCGTTCCTGCGCAGCCATGGCTGCGACGAGATGCAAGGCTTCCTCATCTCCAAGCCCTTGCCGGCGCGGCAGATGGCCGAGCTGCTGCGGCCGATGACGCTGCCCGTGGCGCCGCCGCTCCAGCCGGAGCAGGACCTTGCCGCGACCGAAGCCGTAGCGTTACGGCCGAAACGCGCTGTCGTCTGACGGCAGCGGGTGCAGCTCGCGAGTCTCGTCATCCTTGCTTTCCGACTTGCGCGGAAACTCTTCCGGCCAAGACACGAAGGTCTGATCCTCGAACAGCGCGAGAAGCAGGCGCGCGCCCCCGGCAAAGGTCGATCCGTCTTCGAGGCCGAGCGCGTGCGACCACGCAGCGGGCATCGGCTGGCGCAGGTCGAGCACCGCGATCGCGGGTCCCCACCACCAGGCCGGCGCCGGCGAGCGCTCGTCCTCGGGCACGGCGAGCCAGCGGGCGAACTCGTTCACCACGCGCTCGAATTGCAGGCTTGCAGCCTGATGCATTCGCTCGGTGCTCCTTGTCGCGCCTGAAACCAGGCCGATGCGCGCACTCGGTCGTGGTCGTGAAGTTTGGAAGAACGGCGTCTCTCGAAGGCCGTATGCCGCCCAATCGGGGTCACGAGCTAGCGACGGCCGGATAAGCGGCCAGCGTAGCTGTCATAGTCTCTTCATTCTCTTTAGCGGCTGAAGGTGCCTACCGGCAAGGAACAATATGGCCGACTAGCGCGGCCGGAACGGATGCGCCTTCTGGTGCCAGGCCCAGGCGGTGCGGATCACCGTCGGCAGGTCGGAGTGACGCGGCACAAAGTTCAGCACCTTTCGCGCCGCGGAGGGGTCGGCGACCAGATAAGTGGGATCGCCGGCACGACGCGGCTTGACGGTGTGAGGCACCTCGCGCCCGGTCTCCTGCCTGATGGCATTGAGGATCTCGCGCACGGAAAAACCCGAGCCGGTGCCGAGATTGAAGCTGCCGCCGGCATGTCCGTCTTCGAGAAGCTTCAGGGCCGCCACATGTGCTGCGGCGAGGTCCGTGACGTGGATGTAATCGCGGATCGCGGTTCCATCGGGCGTGTCGTAGTCGTCGCCGAACACCGCGAAGTCGACATGGCCCTGTAGCGCCATCATGGCGCGAGGAATGAGGTGGGTTTCGTTGTCGCGCAGCTCGCCGATGCCGCCTGAGGGATCGGCGCCGCTGGCGTTGAAATAACGCAGGCAGAACGCGCCGAAGCCGTAGGCCGTGCGATAGTCGGCGAGCATGCGCTCGATCATCAACTTCGACGCGCCGTAGGGATTGATCGGGGTGCAGGGAAAGTCTTCCGGCAGTTCCTTGGAGTCGGCATTTCCGTAGACGGCGCCGGTCGAGGAGAACACGATGCGATGGCAGCCGGCGTTGCGCATCGCCTGCAACAGCGACAGCGTTCCCTGCACATTGTTGACGTAATATTTCTGCGGATCGGTCATGGATTCGCCGACCAGGCTCGCCGCCGCGAAATGCATCACCGCCGTGATCTTGTGGTCGGCGAAGGCGCGGGCCAGCGCCGTGCCGTCGAGCAGATCGCCCGTCACCAGGGGGCCGGTCACGAAGCTGCGATGGCCTGTCGAGAGATTGTCATAAACGACGGGCTGATAGCCGGCAGCAGTCAATGCGCGGCTGGCATGCGAGCCAATATAGCCCGCGCCCCCTGTGACGAGGACGGTCGGTCGGTCGGTCATGTCGTCTTCTGCTCTTCTCTTAGCGGAGGGGCCGTTTGCGGCTGAAGAGAAGATAGAGCGCGCGGGGGTTGGTGGTCAAATAGCGCCAGAACAGGCGGCGTGGCTCGAGCCAGGTGCGCCAGACCCATTCGAGCCCGATTCGTTGCATCCATTCCGGCGCGCGCGCGCGGCTGCCCGACAGGAAATTGAACAGGCCGCCGGATGTCTTGATGACGCCAACATTGGTGAGATGCGGCGTGAAATCTTCCACGAATGCCTGCTCGTTGGGCACGCCGAGCGCGACCCACAGGTAATCAGGCGCAAGCGCGTTGATCTCCTCGACCTTGGCGCGCAGCGCCTCGCCGCGCAGATAGCCGTGGCTGCGCCCGACGATCTTGAGCTTCGGATACATCTTCTGGACGTTCTCGACCGCAGCGAGGTTCTCGGCCTCGCTGGCGCCGAACATGTAGAAGGTGCGGCCGACCGCCTCCGCCTTGCGCGCGACGATGTGGAACAGGTCCGTGGTCGCGACGCGCTCGGGCAGCGGAAACCAGGATTGGAGCTTCGAGGCCGCGACCAGCGGCTGACCGTCGGCGTTGATGAGGTCGGCGGCGCGGAACAGGCGTTCGGTCTGCGGCTCGGTCGAGCAGCGCGCCAGGACCTCGCCATTGGCCGAGGTCAGGAACAACGGACGGCCGATGCGATGATCCGGATTGGTCGCCTCGATCATGAAATCGGCGGTGGCTTCCAGGTCGAGCGCGGCCATGCGAAGCCCGCCGACGGTGGTCCGCGGCACGTCGGCAGTCGCTGCCCGTCCGTCGAGGTTGACGCGGCGCTCAAGCATATTGTCTGCCTCGCTGGCGCGTTTCGATTGCGGGGGTGAGCTCGTCGAGCACGACGCCGACGAGCTTGCGCTCGGCGCTGCCGAGCGCGGTCAGTATCTCTTCCAGGCTGTCGTTGATGTCGTGGCTGGTCGGCAGCACCGCCACCAGCGCGTCGGTGTCTTCGAGCAGCTTGCGGCCGGCGGCCGAGAGGGGCATCGCGGGGCCGTCGAGGACCACGAGGTCATAGCCGCCCGCGGCGCGCGCCTGTGCAATCGCCTTGCGGATCGCGTCGGCAGCCTTGCCGGCATCACCGTCGCCGGCCGGCAGCACCGAAATGCCGTTGATCGTCTTGATCTCACGCGCGGCCTTGCTGCCGATGGAGAGCCAGCCGAGCTTGCTCGGCTCGCTCTTGCCGGGACGGCTGACCTTGTTCGACAGCGCGTGGGCCTGATGATCGGCGTCGATCATCAGCACGCGGACGCCGTCGCGCGCAGCCGCGAGTGCGAAATTCAAGGCGCTCACGTTGCGTCCGGTGGTCTCGCCGCCGCCGACGAGCGCGATGACCGGCATTGCCTTGCCGCCGGCACGCCGGGCCATGGCACTGCGCATGTCGCGCCAGGCGTTGAGCAGCCTCGTCATGGGAAAGCCCGGCCGCAATGTCGGCCAGCCCAGCCTTGTGAGATCGACGCCGCCGCCGGTGGCGAGAATGGCGCCGAGCGTGTGAATGACGTCGGCTTCCTGGAGACGCGCGATCAGCGGCTTTTCGATCAGAGGCCTTTCGACCATCGCGGGTTGCAGCGGCGGCGCGGCAAGTTCGGGCGGGATCTGCGCGACTTCCGGGCTTCGCGACACCTGCTCGAGCCGCGAGGCTTCCTGCGCGCGCGAAACTTCGCGAGCGCGCGGTTTCTCCGGCATCGGCTTGCGCGCGGGGCGGGCTGGTGCGGGTGCCGGTGCGGCTGCGCCGGCGAACAGGAGTTCGGCCGCGACGAACCAGCCCGACGCTGCGAGCGCGCCGAAGATGAAGCCGATCATGGCGAACATGCTCATCGCCGGCGGGAACGAGCGCCGTTGCGGTACCGTCGCCTCGCCGATGACCCGAGCCGCCGAGGTATTCAGGCTCTCCTGCTCTTCTGTCTCGCGGGAGCGCTTGAGGAAGGATTGATAGACGTCGCGGCTGGCGTCGGCTTCGCGCTCGAGTTCGCGCAGGCGCACGGCGGCCTGGCTGAGCTGGACGCTCTGCCGCTTCTGCGCTTCCAGGGCCCGGTTGAGGGAAGCTTCGTAGTCGCGGGCCCGCGTCAGGTCGTTCTTGGCGGACTGGGCGAAGCGGTCGATCTCTTCGTTGATGGTGCGCTTGAGGTCCTCGACCTGCTTTTCGGTCTGGCGCAGCGCCGGATGACGCGGCCCGAGCTCGCCGGCCTGCTCCGCATATTTCTTGCGGGCGTCGGCATATTGCGCGCGCAGATTCGCAATCGTCGGCGATTGCAGCGCTTCCGAATTCGCGCCGGCATCGGCCGCGGTGCGGCGGCTCGCCTCGATCTGGTCGAGCCGCGCCTGCGCGTCCATCGTCGCCGCGCGCGCCGCGGAAAGCCGCTGGTTGCTGGCGGAGAGCTGCTGGTCGCTGATCAGCGCGTCCTGGGTGCCGACGAAATTGTTCTGGGCCTTGTAGGTAGCGAGCGCGGTCTCGGCGCTGCGCAGCCGCTCGCGCAGCTCCTTGAGGCGGCCGGAGAGATCGCTGGTGGCGCGCCGTGCGGCCGAGGCCTGCGAGTTGCGGGATTCGGCGAGATAGGCGCTGGTCAGGGTGTTGGCGAGCATCGCCGCCTTCGCCGGATCGATCGACCAGACCTCGATGTCGACGATGAAGCTCTTCTCGGTCTTGCGGATCGTGATGTGCCTGTTCAGCGCCTCGAGCGCCGCAAGCTGCACCTCGTTGTTGGCCGCAGCGGAGGGCGCCCGGGGCTGCAGGCCGATCAAGCCGAGCAGCGACGACATCAGGCTCCTGGCATCGCTGCCGCCGAATTCCGGATCCTTCTCGAGACCGGCCTGCTGGATCACCTTGAGCAGCACGCTGTTGGCGGTGATCAGGCGCGCCTGGCTCTCCACCACCATGGACATGCCGGAGACGTCCTGGGCGCGCGGCGTGAGCTCCCGGTCGACGAGCTGAAGCTCGCGCGGATCGACATAAAGCTGGGCGGTGGCGGTGTAGCGGGGCGTCAGGCTCTTGCCCACGGTGACGGCAAGCGTTGCGCCGAGCAGAGCGGCCGCGGCAATCGCAATCTTGCGCCGCCAGAGCAGGTTGGCGAGCTCCAGCACGTTGAAGCCGGCTTGAGGACTCTGTTGCTGGGGCTCCGGTCCGGTCCGATCTATCGGCTGGTTGTAGTCAAGCATGATCCCCAGCTTTCATTCCAATTGCCGCAGGCTGAGGGGTTACTCTCCGCTCTACGCCATGCACCCGGGATATAGGTGCCCAATCAACGCAACAGGGAAAATTAACCATACTCACTGAGGGACTATTCACCGAAATGGCAAACAAAGCGTTTAAGCCCATGCCATTCCGCGCTGCGTCCCCATGCCCCTCGGGGCGCGTGAGATTCCTGGAGATTAACGGTTCGTTACCGCGCACGGCGTGGCCGCGAGGCTCCGCTTGCTCCGTGATGGGCTGCGCACGCGCCATGATGATCAGCGTTTCCGCAGGATGACGTGGTAGTCGCCGCGGCGGACGTCGATGCCGCGCGGAAGCACCGCGTTCAGCAACGCGGCGCCGGTGTCCACGAGAGAGGCGAACAGCGGCTTGCGCCGACGCATCTCGGGATAGCGCGGGCTCTCGACCTCGCGGCGGTAGATCATCTCGAGGCCGTTGGCGGCCGCGAATGCTTCGAGCCGGGACAGTGTGACCAGCGGGTGAAAAAAGGTCGGGAATGGCGGCTCGCCGGGCAGGCCGGCGTCCTTGATGCCGCGGATGTGCCGGTAGAACCAGACGTGAAACCAGTGCGGCGAATATTTGGTGACGACGCCGGACAGCGAGCGCGGATTGGGCGCGCCGATCAGCACCATGCCGCCGCGCTTGAGCGCATCGCGGAAATTCAGGAGCGCGGCGTCGACGTTCGGCAGATGCTCGATCACGTTATAGCAGATCACCAGATCGAAGGTCTCGGGCTCGAAGCGGTAGGTCTGCACGTCGCCGAGGATCGCCTCGTCCGCGTAACTGTTGTTGCGGACCTGGTCCTCGTCGATATCGACGACGGTGACCTTGCTGCGGTCAAGCATTTCCGGTGGCAGGACGCTGCATGAGCCGCCGCCGGCTTCGTAGATGGCGAGCTGGCCTTTCGGCAGCTCGCGGCGCAGCACGTCGTGAACGGCGAGCAGGCTGTCACGGGCTTCGCCGGCGACGAGGTCGTGGAGCGCCTGGACGGGTGCAACGGCCGTGGGGATATGGATCGCGGTGGCAGTCGCGAAATCGATCGTGGCTGGCTTGTTCATGTTTCTTGTCCGCGCTTGTTCTAATCAAATTTACAGGAAAAAACTCGCCTGGCCGAAGAGCAAATCTGATGCCGCGTCGTCTCACCGGTCGCAGTGCTTACGGCCGGGTTAATGCGCATGCGCATTAACTACGGCATTGTCCATGTTGGGTCGTCGTTCGCACATGGACCGCGAATTGCAGTATCACGCACGCATGATTTCGCGGGAGAAGCCGGTTAAAGCGCATGATGTCGGTTCAAGACGGCCGGGAGATCGGCGCGGGGCGCAGGCACGCGCTTCCGCTCATCCGTTCATTTCGGGACGCATCTGTCCCGCGGCGATGTGCCGTCGTGGGACGTGTGATGAAGCAGGGCTTTCTCAACATATCTCGGACATCTAGAGCGTCATGACATTGATCCCGACAGACCTGTCCGCCATGCGTATCTCGGATGCCGTGCGCGATCCCGACCGGGAGATCGTGGCGAGCTCCCGCGTCATCGACCTGTCGGTCGGCATTGTCGTCTGCATTCCCTGCTTCCGCCGGCCGCAGCATTTGCGGCTGACGCTGGAATCCCTGGTGAACCAGCGTACCCCGCGTTCCTTTGCCGTCGTCATGGTCGAGAACGACGCCGCACTGCGCGAAAGCGCGCCGGTCGCGGCGGAATTTCTGGTCGAAGGCAGGCTGCAGGGCATCTGTCTCGTCGAGAAGCGGCAAGGTAATTGCCAGGCGATCAACGCTGCGTTCGAGACCGCGCAGGCGCTGTTTCCCGCCGCGACCCGCTTCCTGATGATCGACGACGACGAGATCGCATCACCCGACTGGCTCGAGCTGATGGTCCGTACCGCGGAAGCAACCGGCGCCGAAATCGTCGGAGGGCCGGTGCTGCCGGTCTTCGACGACGACAGCAAGCCCTGGCTTTCGCGTCATCCCGCCTTCTGTCCGGCCTACGACTATTCCGGCGCGGTGCCGCTGATCTATGGCTGCGGCAATTGCCTGATCACGCGCGCGGCCTTCGAGCGTTTCGAGCGTCCCGCCTTCGACCTGCGTTTCAATTTCCTCGGCGGCGGCGATTGCGACTTCTTCGTGCGGTGCCGCGATGCCGGCGTGATCTTCCACTGGACGGCCGAGGCGGTGATCACCGAGACCGTGCCAACAAGCCGTACCACGTTCGGCTGGATCGCAAAGCGTGGCCTGCGTATCGGCGCGATCAACTATCGTGTGCAATACAAGGCCGCGCGGAGCCCGTCCGCGCGGGCGCGAGTGTTCGCGCAGATGCTCGGACGGTTGCCGCTGTCGCTGGTTCGCGCCGCGGGCCTGTTGACGTCGTCGAAGGCCGTCGTCGCAATGCATCCGGTCATGGTTGCATTTGGTGCCGCCCTGGCGGCGCTGGGTGTCGAGCCGAAGCCATATGAGGCCTCGAAGATCGTGTCGTGACGCCGAAGCTGCCGGTCAGATGCCGAAACGGGCGAGGGCGACCCTGACCGTGGCACGCGGCAGCGATTTGAGCGATCGCCGGCCGATCATCGCGAGGTAGGCGAAGGCGTCGCGATATCTGCTGAAGCGGACCGCCTGCATCGCCGAATAGGTAACGAGATGAATCTCGGCGGCGAGGCGCAGCCCGGCCGTCATGCGCTCGGGCAGTCTCGCCAGGATCAGCCCATCATCGAATACCCGTGCGATTGCCGGGAAGAAATCCTTCGGCGTTCGCACCGCCGCGTTCATGGTGTTGGCCGTGTGCAGGCGATAGTCGAGCAGCAGCTTCGGAGCGAACTCGAACTCGCCGATCGCGGCAAGCCGGCACCAGCAGTGCCAATCCTCGCAGTATCTGAGCGAGGTGTCGAAACCGCCGATGGCGCGGAAGGCCTCGGCACGCGCGAGCGCGATACCGCCGTTGACGATGAAGTTACCGGCCGCGAGCCGGGCCAGCACGTCGCCCGACGGCTTGCGGCGCCCCTTCAGCAGGCCCCGCCGGCCGATCTGCCGTCCCTCGCTGTCGATCGTGTTGTAGTCGCCGTAGACGAGAACCGCGCGGGGCGCGCCGCGTGCGGCCGCCAGCAGTGCAGCCACCGCGCCGGGACGCAGGCGGTCGTCAGCATCGAGGAAGAGCAGCCACTCGCCGCTGGCAGATCGCGCGCCGAGATTGCGCGCCGCTGATACGCCGGCGGAATCATTCGTCATCAGGCGCAGTCGCGGGTCGCGAACGGCGCGGACGATCGCGGCGGTGTCGTCGGTCGAGCCGTCGTCCACCACGATCACTTCTCCCACCCCGCTTTGCGCCAGTGCGCTGGCGAGGGTTTCGCCGACATAGGCCGCAACGTTCTTGGCGGGAATGACGATGGATACCGACGTGCTCGAGCTCGACGGCAGCGGCTGGCGGGCCGGCGTAACGACGCGCGTGTTGGCCGGCAAATCGAGAACGTCTTCGGCAGTGATCTGAGCCACGGCTCGCCTTTAAGAGTCTGTTAACCAGGGCGCATCTGTTGAATGGACGATGCGATCGATCGCAACGTTGGTTGCTTGCGAATGATACCTGCATTGCGGCGAGATCGTTGCCGCGAAGGCACGCGTGAGCGTGGTTTCGCCAATTAGCGTTAAGCCGCTGGCATTAAGCCTGTGGCAAATTTGGAAGAGTGCGACAGCCGGTCCCATGCGAGAATGCGCATCCGGCTGCCGCGGATGGAATCCAGTGCCCGCAAAGACATTCAAACCCGACCCCGACGCGATGATCCTCAACCTGTTCTATGAGGACAAGGACGACCGCTGGTTCCCCGGCGACCGGCATCTGCGGCGCGTGGCGCGTCGCTTGCTGCTCGGCGAGCCGCGCATGAGCGGACAGCTTCGCGTGTTCCTCAATCTCTGCGCGGGGCTCGATCGGCTCGGCATCCGCTACCGCGTCAACGATTACGGCTACATCGCGCAGCACCCGGACGAGCTCGCCTGCATCGTCGGCCGCACCTTCCTGCTCGACAAGTTCGCATGGAAGAACCCGATCCTGCTCGGTGTGGCCGCCCACAATCATCCGCTCGACGACCCCGATTTGTTCAAGCGTCTGCCGGTCAAGAAGGTCGTGGTGCCCGGCCCCTGGTACGTCGACATGTACCGGCCGTATTGGCCCCAGACGGAGGCATGGCCGGTCGGCATCGACACCGATCTCTGGACACCGTCTGAGCCATCGCAGAAGAAGGTCGACGTGCTGATCTACGACAAGGTCCACTGGGAGCGCGAGCGCTATGCGGCGGAGCTGATCGAGCCCGTCCGCGCCCGTCTGCGAAAAGAGGGGCGCTCGTTCACGGAGCTGCGCTACGGCAGCTACAAGGAGGAAGACTATCAGGCGGCGCTGGCGCGCTCGCGCGCGATGATCTTCCTGTGCCAGAACGAAAGCCAGGGCATCGCCTATCAGCAGGCCTTGTCTTGCGGCGTTCCGGTGTTCGCCTGGGATCCGGGCGGTCCTTGGCGTGATCCCGATTACTATCCGCACCGCGTGCAGTTCGCGCCGGTCTCGTCGGTGCCCTATTGGGACGACCGCTGCGGAGCCAAGTTCCTGGACATCGCGGGATTCGAGGCGGGCTGGGACAAGTTCTGGGCCGGGTGTGCTGCCGGCGGATTCGATCCGCGCGGCTTTGTCCTGGACAGCCTCACGCTGGAGCAACGCGCGCTGCAATATTACGAGATTGCGCGGAGCATCGTGCGGCAACCGGCGGAGCAGGCCCCCGGCACGCCTGTTGAGGGACGCTCAGCAGGGTTGAGCCAGGACCTGGAGCTTCACCGGCGTCATCAGATGTTTTGAGCCATGGACCGGAGCATCGACCGCAGCGCCGCTGACATGATGGACCTCGAGGCCCGATCGTTCGGCCATGTCCTGCGCGATGGCCTGGCGCGGCTCAATGCCGGGCAGGCTGCGCGCTGTCTCGTCGCCGTCGCGTCGCTGCTGCTGGTGCTGGTGACGCTCGATCCCTTCCCCGACTTGCGCAACCCTGACATCAGCAATGTCGTCGGCGGACGAATGGCGCTGACCTATGTGTCCTGGGGGCTCCTGGCTGCGATTGCGGTGCTGTTCGTCGCCGCGACGGATGGACCGGCGCTGAAGAGCCTGGTGACGCCGCTTCACCTCTGTCTCGTGGGCTGGCTGATCATCAGCATCGTTCTCTCCGAAAGCCGAGGCGTTTCGATCCAGCGGTTCGTGCTCCTCGCAAGCGTGACGTCGCTCGCCGTCGTGCTGCCATTGCTGCCGCCGACGCAGCGCAGCTTCAACATGTGCCTGGGCGCCGCCGCGCTGGTGCTGCTCGCGCTCTGCTATCTCGGCGTCTTCCTGGCGCCGCAATATTCGATCCACACCGCGCTCGATATCGCCGAGCCGCAGCTCGCCGGCGACTGGCGCGGCAGTTTTGGCCACAAGAACGTCGCCTCACCCGTGATGACGATCCTGGTCTATGTCGGCATCTATCTGTCGGCCGTCGGATCGTTCGTGATGGGCCCCGTGATCGCAGCGCTCGCCGGCATCTTCCTCATCTTCACCGGCGGCAAGACGTCGTCGGTGCTGTGCCTTGCGATCTACGCACTCGCATCGCTGGTCTATGTCACGCCCGGCCTGTGGCTGAAGCGGATCATGTGCTTCGTGCCGCTGATCGCGATGAACCTGCTGACGGTCGGCAGCGTGTTGAGCCCCGCGCTCGGTGCCATGACGCGGCTGCTTCCGCTGGATCCCACCTTTACGGGCCGTTCCGCGATCTGGGAGTTCGCCCTCGCGGCCGTCGCCGAAAAGCCGATGATCGGTCACGGCTATGCGGCCTTCTGGGACGACGTGACGGCACGGCAAACCACCCAGGGCGCCGAATGGGCGACATCGGCGGCCCACAGCCACAACAGCTATCTCGACCTCGTGGTCACAATCGGCCTGCCGGGACTGCTGCTCGTGATTCTCGTCTTCGTGCTCGCACCGCTCGGCAATTTTCACGCAGCACAGGCTCACAACCGCAGTGGCGCTCTGGCAAAGCTGTTCCTGACCGTGTGGCTGTTCGGCCTCTATTATGGAGCGACCGAGACCTTTCTGCTCGAACGGCAGAATCCGATCTGGTTCCTGTTCGCTCTGGCGGTGGCCGGCCTGCACTACCTGGCGAGGTTCCAGTGCGTCACGCGGACGGAACCAGAGCAATGACGGCTTGCCCCATTCAGCGCTGTCCGCCGTGGCAATCGCTTAACGATAAGCGCCATTCCCCATGGTCTGCGACAAAACACAATCTATCTGGCTACATTCAGTAATCGTATGCCCCGCGGATGACGGTCCTCAGCGTCGAGCAACCAGATGGTCGGGTGTCCAGCACGTCGGGCATCGCGGTCGATTTCGTGCGTGACTGGGGCCAGGCTGCTTCGCGCCTGAACGCCGGGCATCGCACTGCTTTCCAGCATGGCTGCTGGCTGGGAGCCTGGTACCAGGCGTTCGATGACGTCGCGCCGTTGATCGCCGTGATCTCCGATGCCGCCACCGGCAAGGACATCGCGATCGTGCCGATGATCAGTCACGTCAGGCGCGGCATCCGCATCGTCGAATTCGCCGATCTCGGCGTCTCCGACAACAACGCGCCGATCCTGGCGCACGATGCGGTGGCGACGGATGCGATCGGCAAGGCGCTGGTCGAGGCGTTGCGTGCCTTGCCTGATGGCCTCGATCTCCTCCGCCTGAGGAAGATGCCGGCAAAGGTCGGCGGCAAGGCGAACCCGCTGGTGTCGCTCGGCCGGATGGGATCCTCCTCGCTCAACTGCAATCTCGTGCTGACGGGCGACGACTATCGAGTCTACCAGGCGTCGATCAAACGCATGCAGATGCCGCGCTGCTGGCGCGTCTTCACCCGCCACGCGGGCGCGCGGTTCGAGATCGCAACGGATGTCGCGCGCGCACATGAGCTGATGGATGTGATGGACGAACAGCAGCAGGCACGCATGCGAAAGCTCGGCTCGCCGTTCGTCCTCAACGATAAGGCCCATGCGCGGTTCTATCGCGAGGTCGCCCGCCAGGGCATTGCGGAAGGCTACGCCGTCGTCTCGGCCTTGGTCTGCGACGAGGGCATCGTCGCCACCACGCTCGGTGTCATGCACGGCGCGACCTATTACCTGTTGCGCATCAGCCATGGCGGCGATTCATGGTCGAGCTGCTCGCCGGGGCTGCTGGTCGCCGAGCGCACCATAGCGGGGCTGCATGCACGGGGCGTGCGCCGCTTCGACCTCAGCATCGGCAATCTGGACTACAAGCGCCGCTTCGGCGCCGAGCGGGTGCCGCTGACCGATGTCAGCGTCGCGCTGTCCTGGCGGGGCTTACCCTTTGCATGGCGCGATCATGCCGCGCAGGGCCTGCGTCGCCACCCCAGGCTCGCCGCCCTCGCGGCGCGGGCCATGGGCAAGGGGAAGCGTTGATCCGGGCGAGACTTGCGTGTGTCATCTTGGAAGGCCCGCACGAAAGGCCTCCAGCAGCGCGCGACCCTGCGGCCATTCGCCGAGCCCGCTCGACGCATTGATGTGGCCGAGTGGGCCGAGCGCGACCAAACCGGACTGCCAGATGCGTGCCTGTCGCTGCGTGAACTCGATCGCGCCATAGGGATCGTTCGTGCTCGCGATGATCAGCGAAGGAAAGCGCAAGACGCGCTCCGGGACGGGCTTGAACGTGGCGGCTTCCAAAGGAAAATTGGCGCCGTCGGGATCGGGGACGGCGACCAGACATGCGCCGGCAATTGCGGTCGGGAAGCGAGCGGCCCAATGCGCCACCAGCAGGCATGCGAGGCTATGGGCAACCAGGACAGGCGGCTTCGGGCTGCGCACGATCGCTCGCTGCAGCGATTGCTCCCAGTCGTCGAGCTCCGGACGGTCCCAGTTCGCCGGTCGAAATCGCGTGAAGAGCGGCTCGGAGCGTTCCCATAGCGTCTGCCAATGGGTGTCGCCTGAGCCGCCGAGGCCGGGCAATGTGATGATGTCGTGCATGATCGTCCCGTGATATCTGAGTTGAGGCGGCAGTGTGACCGATCCCGGTCCTGCATCACATGGCAAGTCATCGGCGCAATCGGCCGTTTACCGATGATCTCAAGGTGAAATGGAGAATTCGGTTGGATCGCTTCGGGAGCATCGATGCCAAGGACCTGAAGATCCTGGAGGCGCTGCAGGTCAACGCGCGCGTGCCGCTGTCCGAGCTTGGCCGTTCCGTAGGGTTGTCCCAGCCCGCGGTGTCCGAGCGCGTCAGACGGCTCGAGGACGCCGGGATCATCGAGGGCTACGGCGCTCGCATCAATCCGCGCGCACTCGGGCTTGGTCTGATGGCGCTGGTGCGTCTGCGGACCACGCATGAGCACATCAAGACATGCCTCAAGAGGTTCGCGGAGATTCCCCACATCATCGAAGTCCATCGTGTGACCGGTGATGACTGTTTCGTGCTCAAGGTGCTCGTTCCCGCTCCTGAGGATCTCGAGACGATCGTGGATCGCATTGCCGGATTCGGTGCCGTCACGACATCGCTGGTGCTGCGGAGCGAGCCGGTGCGGCCGATCGGCCGCGAGCTTGTCAGGAAGAAGACCACCTGAGTGTCGGGCGGCCGCAATGCCGGCGGCCGCAAGAAGGGGCGGCATTCCCGAACGGGAATGCCGCGATCGCATCGGCCATATAGCTCAACCGTGCAGTTTTTTTGCCGTCTCCGCGATCTGGCGGCCCTGGTACCGCGCGCCGGCGAGCTCGTTGGCGCTGGGCTGGCGGCTGCCGTCGCCGCCGGTGATCGTGGTGGCGCCATAGGGCGCACCGCCTGTGACCTCGTCGAGCTTCATCTGACCGGCGAAGCCGTAGTTCAAGCCGACGACGACCATGCCGAAATGCAGCAGGTTGGTGATGATCGAGAACAGTGTCGTCTCCTGGCCGCCATGCTGGGTCGCGGTCGAGGTGAAGGCGCCGCCGACCTTGCCGTGCAGCGCACCCTTGGCCCAGAGGCCGCCGGCCTGGTCGAGGAAATTCGCCATCTGCGAGGCCATGCGGCCGAAACGGGTGCCGGTGCCGACGATGATCGCGTCGTAATTGGCGAGGTCCTCGACCTTGGCGATGGGAGCAGCCTGATCAACCTTGTAATAGGAGGCTTTGGCGACCTCGGCCGGCACCAGCTCCGGCACGCGCTTGATGTCGACGGTGGCGCCGGCCTCGCGTGCGCCCTCGGCGACGGCGTTGGCCATCGCCTCGATATGGCCATAGGCGGAATAATAGAGGACGAGAACTTTGGTCATGGTGGTCTCCGTTTCAGATTTGATGGATTGATCTTGTTGAGGTCGTCAGGCCGCGTCGACGAGCACGATCTCCGAATCTTCCAGCGCGGTGATCGTCAGCCTGGCCTCGTCGCGGATCGCGGCGCCGTCGCGGGCGTTGACGCGGACGCCGTTGATCTCGACGGCACCTGCCGCCGGCACGAGGTAGAGGTGCCGTGACGTCTGCGGCGCGTACTCCGCGCTCTCGCCCGCCTTCAGCGTGGTGGCTAGCACCCGCGCATCGGCGCGGATCGGCAGCGCGTCGGCATCACCTTCGATCCCGCTTGCGATGGTGACGAGCTTGCCGGAGCGGTCCGCCTTCGGGAACGGCTTGGATCCCCAGGTGGGCTGTCCCCCGCGCGCCGTGGGCTCGATCCAGATCTGGAAGATCCGCGTCTGCGTCGGCTCGAGATTGTACTCGGAGTGCCGGATGCCGCTGCCGGCGCTCATCACCTGCACGTCGCCCGCTTCGGTGCGGCCCTTGTTGCCGAGACTGTCCTGGTGGGTGATCGCACCCTCGCGCACATAGGTGATGATCTCCATGTTGGCGTGGGGATGGGCGGGAAAGCCGGTGTTCGGCGCAATCTCGTCGTCGTTCCACACCCGCAGGGCGCCATGACCCATGTTGTTGGGGTCATAATGGCCGGCGAAGGAGAAATGATGCTTGGCCTTGAGCCAGCCGTGGTCCGCGCCGCCGAGCTTTGCGAAAGGTCTGAGTTCGATCATGGACGTGTTCCTGATTGGAGGAGAGGGCTCGGCGTCACGCGCCAAATCCGCCGTCGACATTGAGCACGGTGCCGGTGACGAAGGAGGCTTCCGGGCTTGCGAGAAAAACGACGCCGGCGGCCACTTCCTCGGGACGGCCGAAGCGTTGCAGTGCGTGCTGCTTGCGCTGGGTCTCGGCGAACTCGCCGCCATCCTTCGGATTCATGTCGGTGTCGATCGAGCCGGGCTGCACCACGTTCACGGTGATGCCGCGCGGGCCGAGATCCCGTGCCGCACCCTTGGTGTAGCCGACCACGGCTGCCTTGGTGGCGACGTAGTCGGCAAGGCCGGGGAACGAAGCGCGGTCGGCCAGCATCGAGCCGACAGTGACGATGCGGCCGCCTTCACCCATCAATTGCGAAGCGGCGCGGATCGCCGCGATCACACCATGCACATTGACCTGGTCCTGACGGGCGAGCGCTTCCGTGTCGGCATTGGCATCGTCGATCGCACCTCCGGCGGCGACGCCGGCATTGTTGACGAGGATATCGAGCTTGCCGAATTCCCTGGCGACGTCGTTGACCAGTTGCGTGACGTCCTTCGCGGAAGCCTGGTCGGCCTTGAAAGCGCGGGCCCTGACGCCCTTGGCCTTGAGGTCGGCGACGACGGCCTCCGCCTTGTCCGGCGAGGCGACATAGCTGATGGCGACATCAGCACCTTCATCTGCGAGCGCGCGGGCCGAAGCGGCGCCGATGCCGCGCGAAGCGCCGGTGACGAGGGCAACCTTGCCCGAGAGCTTCTTGGTCATTGGATTTCTCCATTCCTGAATGTCTGATGACCCCTTGGATAAGCCTCCGCCTGTGGTATAGAAATAGAAACTATCGAAACACATTGTTTCCTAAACTTCAGATCGGACCGGCTGCCATGGCAAAACTCCCCGATTTCGAGGCGCTCGCGATTTTCGCGAAAGTCGTGGAGTTACGGTCATTTGCAGGGGCCGCGAGCGAGCTCGCGATGTCCAAGGCGACGGTCTCGAAGGCCGTGACCCGGCTCGAGGAGCGGCTCGGGGCCCGCCTGTTCAACCGCACCTCGCGCCGCCTCGCGCTGACGGATGCCGGCCACAAGCTCGCCGACCGCGCCACGCGCCTTCTGGCCGACGGCGAGGCCGCCGAGAACGAGGCGCTGGCGCAATCGGTGGCGCCGCGCGGCCTGGTGCGGCTCGCCGTGCCCATGACGTTCGGCATCAAGGCGGTGGCGCCGCTGCTGCCGGAGTTCTTCGAGGCCTATCCGGAAGTCTCGGTCGATCTGCATTTGAGCGATGCGACCGTCGATCTGATCGGCGAAGGTTTCGACATGGCCGTGCGGATCGCGCGCCTGCCGGATTCCTCACTGATCGCGCGGCAGCTCTTCACCATGCCGCGCTACACCGTGGCCGCGCCGTCCTACCTGAAGCAACACGGACGGCCGACGCATCCGATGCATCTGGCCGAGCACAAATGCTTCAGCTACGCCTATCTGTCCACGCCCAACGTCTGGCACTACACCAATTCGGCCGGCGAGCAGGCCAGCGTGCGCCCGGGCGGCCAGCTTCGCGTCAACAATGGCGAGGCGTTGATGCCGGCGCTGCTCGCAGGCCTCGGCATCGCCGAGTTGCCCGAATTCATCGTTGGTGAAGCGATTTCGTCCGGCGAGGTCGAAGTGATCCTGAAGGACTGGAAGCAGGCCGAAGGCGCCGTGCATCTGGTGACCCCGCCCGGCGGCCCGCGCCCCGCGCGCGTCGAAGCGCTCGGTGATTTTCTCGCGGCCAAGCTGCCGGGCACATGCAAGCGGCGGACGCGCGGGAAAGCCAAGATGTCGTAGGAGCGCGCGCGGCTTCAACGCTCTCCGCCATTGCGAGCGCAGCGAAGCAATCCAGAATGTCTCCGCGGAGGGATTCTGGATTGCTTCGTCGCAAGGGCTCCTCGCAATGACGATGTGTTTGACTACGACACCTTCACGCCGTCGATCGCGACGATGCGCAGGCTCGGCTTCAGCGTTTCCTCCAGCTGCGCCTTCAATTCGTGAACGCGCGGGTCGCTCGAACGCTTGGCGCAAACTGCATATTGATGGACCGATTGCGCCAGGGCGCGCCGCGCTTCCGGCGTCTGCGTCAATTCGGGCTTTGAAAGCCGCAACACGATCGCCGCGAGATTCACCAGCATCTCGTCCAGCGCAACGTCGATGGTCGCCAGATTCCGCATCATCCACTCTCCCTGAAAGGGCAACAGCGGGTCCGGACATGCGTTCCGGAAGGAGCCCGACATGGCTAACATTTCGTAAACGTCTTGTTCTTGCCGCCTGGCGCGTTAGGCTGGCAGCGAAAACAAGAAAAATCAGGGAGGGCACCATCATGGATCGACGCGGTCTCTTGCGCGCGGCTGCGGCATTGCCGTTGTTGGGGGTTGCAGCACCGGGCCCGGTCTTCGCGCAAGCCTACCCCTCGCGCAACATCACCCTGATCGTGCCGTTTCCGGCCGGAGGCCAGGCCGACCTTGCCGCGCGCCCCGTCGCCATGGCGCTGGAGCGTATCCTCGGCAAGCCCGTGATCGTCGACAACAGGGCCGGGGGCGGCGGCGGCTCGGTCGGCAATGCCGCGGCGGCACGCGCCGAGCCGGACGGCTACACGCTGCTGATGACGCTGTCCTCGCTCGCGGTGCTCCCCGAGGCCGACCGGCTGTTCGACCGCCCCGTCGCCTACGAGGTCTCGCAGTTCATGCCGATCGCGCGCGTGCTCGCCGATCCGACGCTATTGGCGGTGCCCGCCTCCGCGCCGTGGAAGACGGCGCAGGATTTCGTCGAGGATGCGAAGAAGCGCCCGGGTCAGATCCCCTACGGCTCGTCAGGGCCCTATGGCACGCTCCATGTGGCGATGGAGATGTTCGCAAGCAATGCCGGCATCAAGCTGCTGCACGTGCCGTTCCGCGGCGCAGGTCCGGCACTCACCGCGATCCTCGGCGGCACCGTGCAGGCGATCGCCGCGGCACCCGGCACGCTGAAGCCGCAGGTCGACGACGGCAAATTGCGCGTGCTCGGCAATTGCGGCGCGCAGCGCATCGCGAGCTTCCCCGACGTGCCGACCTTCCAGGAGCTCGGCTACAAGGACGTCGAGTTTTACATCTGGGCCGGGCTGTTCGCACAGAGCTCTCTTCCCGCGCCGGTCGCGACACGCCTGCGCGAGGCGATGGCGCAGGTGATGACGAGTCCCGACGTGCTCAAGGCGTTCGAGACCTCGGGCAGCCTCGTCGCCTATCAGGACGCGCCGGCCTTCGCCGAGTTCGTCGCGCTGGACAGCACGCGGCTGATCGCGGCCGTGAAGAAGATCGGCAAGGTGGAGTAGGTTCCAGGCTCGATTTCACATTTTTTTGTTGGTCCAGAACCGGCTCCCGCCTCATTGATTGAAGAGAATTCGCTGGAATCGAGAAGGACTGGACATGCGAACAGAGCGGATTGCGCTGGGTGTGGCGCTCGCTGTCGGCGGCATCGTCGCGCAGGGCGCAGCATTCGCCGAAGAATATCGTGGAACCATGGAACAGCAGATGGCCTGCACACCGGATGTGTGGCGCCTGTGCAGCGACCAGATTCCGGACGTGAGCCGCATCACGGCCTGCTTGCAGCAGAACACGCCGCAGCTCTCGAGCGGCTGCCGCGCGGTGTTCCAGTCCAACAATCAGATGCCGCCGCAGCAGATGCCGCCACAGCAGATGCCACGCAATCGCGCCGCGCCGCCGCCGCGCTATAACAATGCGCCGCCGCCACCTTCCCAGGTGCAACCGCGTCCCTATGACGATAACGACGACTAGACTCTATTGAATGCATGATCCGGAGGCACGCGCAGCGCCAGGACGCTGTCGTGCCGCCTCGTTCAGCGCTCGCTTCTGCTGTCCGATTCAGGCCTGCTTCCAAGCACCATCCGCATGGCCATACCGAAGAGAATGGCTGCCACTGGCCAGTGGAACCAGATCTTGTTGCTGGTGAACAGATTGATCGCAATCAGGAAGGCCGACACGGTGAGGGCTGCTGCAACCGGGCGAGGCAGCTTTGCGAACCAGTTCAAGACGACATTCGTCGGCGAAGATGGCACCCGCCTGTCGTCGATCCGCTGAGCACGCGCTCTCTCTGAGGACGTTGCGCTCTCCTCGATGGCGAAGCTCCCTGGTCCGGTGGCCTGGCTACCCAGGGTCAGCCGGTAACTGGTCAGGGGGGCGATGTTCTTCATCGGGCGCTGACCGAGGCAGTCGAAGCCCACGGACAGCTTGTTGTGCACCTGATCGTAGACGGAGCTCGAGATCACGACGCCGCCGGGCTCGGCAAGCTCTTGCAGCCGCGATGCGATATTGACCCCGTCGCCGTAGATGTCGGAGCCGTCCACCATGACATCGCCGAGGTTGATGCCGATGCGAAACTGCATGGGGGGCGTTCGGGGCGCGTCCGACGAGATTTCCTGCTGAATCTCGACTGCGCATTGCACGGCCTCGACGACGCTGGCGAACTCGGCGATCACGGCATCGCCCCAGGTATTCACGATGCGGCCGTCATGACGCTCGACCAGTCGCGCAATGGCCGCGCGGTAGCGGCGGAGCGTCTCCAGCGTCCCGGTCTCGTCTGCTTCCATGAGACGAGAATAGCCGTACACGTCAGCGCACAGCACGGTGGTCAGTCGTCGTTTCACCTTGTCGTCGGTCATCGCCGCCATGCTAGCCTGCCTCGCGGGCAAATGCATCAGGCATCGTATCCGGTGCCGCTTTACGGCCTGACCTCGCAGACATCGACCCATTCGGCCGCGGTGAGCTCGGCCATCCGCTCCGGCGTGATGCGCACCGCGCTGTGGGTCGAGCCCGCGGCCGGCACCACGACGTCGAAGGCCTTCAGCGAGACGTCGCAATAGACCGGCAGCGGCGCCTTCAGCCCGAACGGGCAGACGCCGCCGACCTCGTGGCCGGTGATCTCGGCGACCTCTTCCAGCCCCAGCATCTTCGGCTTGCCGCCGAATTGCGCCTTGACCTTCTTGTTGTCCATCCGCGAGGTGCCGGCGGCCACGATCAGGATCACGCGCTCGCCGACGCGCAAGGACAGCGTCTTGGCGATCATTCCGGGCTCGACGCCATAGGCTTCGGCGGCCAGCGGCACGGTGGCCGAACTGATCGGGGATTCGATGACGGAGATGTCGGGGGCTTTCTCGGCGAAGAAGGCGCGAACGGATTCCAGGCTCATTCCGGGCAGCTCATGTCAGACTTGCGGGCGGCGATGCCTAAGCAATCATTGGCAACTCGGACAGCGCCCTGACGCGGTGGTCCGGCGCAAAGCCAAGCTCGTCCATCTGGGTTCGGATCGCCCTGAACATCGTTAGCGGTGCCACGAGTTCGTTCTCGACGCAAGCCAGAGCCATGGCTTCCGGCGTCACCCGCTCGATCCAGGCGACATTCAGCCCAAACGACTTTGCGCCCGCCACGTCCCAGGGATTGGAGGACACGAACAGAACCTCGTTCGGCGCGGTCCCGAGCTCCTCGCCGATCAGCGAATAAGCTTCCGGGCTCGGCTTGAAGATCTTCCTGGCATCGACGCTGATGGTGGCATCGAGCAGGGCATCGAGGCCGGAGTTGCGCACCAGCGCATCGAGCATGGCCGGACTGCCGTTGGACAGGATCGCGAGTTGTCGCGGCTTCAGGGCCGCAAGCGCCGTTGTCGCGTCCGGATAGAGATCGAGATTCAGATATTTCTCGATCACACCCTCGAACGCCTCGCTCTCATAGGCAAGCCCGAGCACGCGCAGCGTATAGGCGAGCGAGTCGCGGGTGACCGCGGCGAAATCCTGGTAGCGCTGCATCAGCGAGCGCAACCAGGTGTATTCGAGCTGCTTGATCCGCCAGACCTGCGTGATGATCTCGCCATAGCCCGGAAACGCATCCTCGGTGACCTCTGCGACGGACTGGATGTCGTAGAGCGTCCCGTAGGCGTCGAACACGACGGCTTTGGTGGGCATTGGCTATCCTTCCAGGCAGCTGTGGTCACAACGAACTCCTCTTGAGGGAGTTCGTAAATCATCAGCTATACCATTAATTGCCCGTTCGCACTGGCGGTCTCATCGCAAAGTGCTAGGCTTTGGACATCGACCGGCGTTTACTCCGCGGTGCTCAATGCGACGACGCGAGTTCATGGGGCTGATCGGCGGCGCGGCAGCAACGTGGCCGCTCGGCGCGCGTGCGCAGCAACCGGCAAGATGGGTCTACAGGATAGGATATCTCGCGAGCGCGTCGCGGGAGCAAACACTTCGCAATGTTAAAGCCTTCGAAGCCGGCCTGCGGAGTCTTGGCTATCGCGTCGGCGAGAATGTCGTCATCGAGTACCGCTTTGCCGATGGAGACATGGGGCGGCTGGCGGCGCTTGCCGCAGAGGTGGTGGGGCTCGGCGTGGACGTTATCGTGTCCGGAACCAATGCGACCACGGTTGCAGCCATGAAGGCGACCCGGACGATCCCGATCGTGATGGCCAACAGTGCCGAGCCGGTCAGTGCAGGACTCGTCGCCAGTCTGGCGCGTCCGGGTGGCAATATCACTGGGTTTAGCTCCGAGCCCGGCGATGAGATCAACGGCAAGCGGCTCGAATTTCTGAAGGACACTCTGCCGGACCTCTCGCGTGTGGGCATTCTATGGAATCCGGACTTTCCGCCCAATCAGGACCGGCTGGCGTCGCTGCGGGAATCTGCCAAGGCGCTGGGGTTGACGCTTGTTCCGGCCGAGGCGCGCGGCTCGGACATACTTGAACAAGCGTTCGCGACGATGGTGAGTGAACGCGCGCAGGTGCTCATCGTGCTGAGCGATGGAGTGCTGTTCAATCATCGCGGCCTGATTGGCGTCATGGCCATCAGACATCGGCTGCCTGCAATCTCTGCGGTGAGAGAATATGCCGAAGCGGGCTTCCTCTTGAGCTACGGAACTGACTTGCCAGATCAGTTTCGTCGGTCTGCGACCCTCATCGACAAGATTCTCAAGGGTACGAAACCTGGCGATCTGCCGGTCGAACGGCCGACCAAGTACGAACTCGTAATAAACCTCCAGACTGCCAAAGCACTCGGCGTCAACATGCCGCCGGCCCTGCTGACGCGGGCCGATGTGGTGATCGAGTAGGCGCTCTGACGTCGCTTATTGGCCCAATCCGAACTCAGGGCAGTGGCAGGCGCAGTTCGGCTACTCGGGCAGTCCTGCTTTACGCATGGCGCTGATAAATTTCTCAAAGTGCTCCGGCCGCTTGAGGAATATCTGTTCATGAAGGTTCGATAGCCGCAACGTAGGTTGCATCGCTCGTAGCCGCGTCATCACTTCTTGTCTTGCTCGCTCACGACCGGCCAGGGCGTGGCTCATCGCCAGGACACGCAGTGCAGCTGGCCAATCGGGTCGCATCTGCAGCGCACGATCAGACCAGGCGGAAGATTGATCGAGATCTCCAAGAAAGAAATATCCGTAAGCGATGGCGCAGTGTGCGAGATGCATCAGGGGGTCTAGTGGGCTGAGGCGCATGGCATTGCGGACGTGCTGGATCGCCACCTCGGGCTCTCCGGCATAGACGTGGATCCAACCGCTTCGCTGCCACGCAACCGACAGGTTCGGGTTCAATTGCAGGGCATGATCGATCAGGGCGATACCTGCCTTGATGTCACCGACGACGTGAGCAAGCGCGTGTGCGCACCAGGCGAGCGCGACGGCATCCGTGCGGCCCAGGTCTGCGCCCAGTCTCGCCAGGCGTTCGGTCTCGGCCATCTCCGTCTTGCGATCAACGACCCACCCGTTCGACTTCCGCATGAGATAGCACCCGGCGGCAAGCGCATGCGGCCTCGCGAAGGTCGGGTCGAGTTCAGTCGCGCGACGGAAGTGCTTGAGCGCCGCCTCGTGACCGGACCGGGTCCAATCGTGCCAGTCCGCCATGCCGCGCAGGAAGCAATCATAGGCGGTCAGGTTTTCCGTGGGCTTTCGCTTCGCCCGTTCGATTTCTGCCTGTTCCAGCCGGGGCGCGATCGCGCCCACGACGCTATGCGCCATCTGATCCTGCATCGCGAAAATGTCCTCGACCGAGCTCTCGAAACGATCGGCCCAGATATGCTTTCCGCTTTCGGCGTCGATCAGCTGCCCGGTGATGCGAACGCGCTTCGCGGCCTTGCGTACGCTTCCTTCCAGCGCATACCGCACGCCCAGGTCGCGTCCCACGGTCCGGACATCGACGGCTTTGCCCTTGTAGGTGAAGCTCGAGTTGCGCGCGATGACGAACAATTCAGAAAATCGGGACAATTCGGTGATGATGTCGTCGACGACACCGTCAGTGAAATAGTCCTGCTGCGGATCACCGCTCAGGTTCGTAAACGGCAGAACGACGATCGATGGCTGTTCCAGCGAGGCCGTTCCGGCGACCGGCGTTGGCGCAGCCGGAGTGACCGCCGGCTGCTTTTCCTCTCTTACCTCGCCTACAAAACGGACTCCTGCGCGGCGCAGAGTCTTGATCAGTCGCTGTTCCTCGCCAGTGTCGCCGATTGCCTTGCGAGCGCCGTTCAGCCGCGTCGTCAATGCGCTTTCCGATACAATGCGGCCGCCCCAGACCACGCCGATGAGTTCGTCCTTGCTTACGACGCGGTGGCGATGGTGAATCAGAAAGACAAGGATATCAAAGACCTGAGGCGCCAGCGGTACCAGCTCGTCGCCTTTCCGAAGCTCCCGGCGGTCCGTGTCGAGCACGTACGTTTCGAACCGGTACAGCAAGTTTCACTCCGATATTCGCGGGAGCGGCCTGCCCCTCGAAATGAAGCTTAAGGTAAGGATAAAGTAAGCCAGCCGCAAAGCGGCAAACCAAGGCGCATGACACTGTCACAGCCATCAGTTGCAGCACAAGGACAGGAGTCATGACGGTCACCCGCCGCAGATTGCTTCAACTTGCCGCAGGACTTGCCACCCTCCCGGCGGTGGCCCTGACCGCGCGAGCGGAGACCTACCCGGCGCGGCCAATCCGCGTGATCGTCCCGCAAGCTGCGGGAGGCGCCGCCGACATCAGCGCCCGACTGATCGGTCAATGGTTGGGCGAACGCCTGGGGCAGCCCTGCACCATCGAGAACCGGCCGGGCGCGGGCGGCAACATCGGGACAGAGGCCGTCGTGGCGTCGGATCCTGATGGCTATACTCTCCTGCTGGCCGGATCGTTCAACGCCATCAACGCAACGCTGTATGAGAAACTCAGCTTCAACTTCATCCGGGATGTCGCGCCGGTCGCCGGAATCATGCGAATTCCGCTCATCATGGTCGTGAATCCTTCGCTTCCAGTCAGATCCGTGGCGGAACTGATCGCGTATGCCAAGACCAACCCGGGCAAGCTGAATTTCGGGTCTGCGGGCAACGGCAGTCCCCAGCACATGGCCGGCGCGCTGTTCAAGATCATGGCGGACATCGACATCGTGCATGTGCGGTATCGAGGATCGGCGGCCATGTTGACCGACCTTCTGCGTGGCGAAATTCAGTTGGCGTTCGACCCGATTCTCTCGTCACTCGAGCATATCAAGTCCGGGAAGCTGCGCGCGCTGGCAGTAACAACAGCGACAAGGTCTCCCGCTCTGCCGGATATCCCGCCCGTGGGGGAGGTGGTGCTCGGCTACGAGTCGGTCGGCTGGGTCGGCATTGGAGTGCCCCAACGCACGCCGGTCCAAATAGTCGAGAAGCTCAACGTCCAGATAAATGCGGCTCTCGCAGATCCAGGCATCAAGGCCCGGCTGGCGGACCTCGGCGGAGCGCCGCTGCCGGGCTCACCGGCCGATTTCGGCGCGCTCATCGCCGAGCAGACCGAGCGCTGGGGCAATGTGATCCGCACGGCGCAGATCAAACCCGAATGACACCCAAGGCATTGGAGATGTCCATTTGGCGCAGCAAGGACTGGCCAACTCGCTCCCCCCGCGGAGTCTAGGTGTCTGTCATGCTCGAGTTGGTGGAAACAATTGTGATCGGCGGCGGCCAGGCCGGACTGGCATTGAGTTATTACCTGGCGAAATCCGGAAGAGAGCACGTCATCCTGGAGCGCGGCCGTGTCGCCGAGCGATGGCGCAGCGAGCGTTGGGATTCCCTTCATTTCCAATTCCCCAACTGGATGATCCGGCTTCCGGGGAGGGCCTATGATGGAGACGACCCCGATGGCTTTTCTGAACGAGATGACATCGTTCGGTTTATCTCGGACTACGCTGCCCGCAATGTAGCGCCCCTGCGTTGCGGGGTGAATGTTACCGGGCTGAATCGAGACGAGAGTGGTCGTCTAGTTGTGAGCGCAGGCTCGATGTCCATGACGGCGGCTAACGTCGTCGTAGCAACCGGCCCCTATCAATTGCCGACACTGCCGCCCTGCGCTGCACATCTGCCGGCGAGCGTCCGCCAAATCACGGCGAGCCGCTATACCCGTCCGTCCGATCTGCCGCCCGGCAATGTCCTGGTCGTGGGGTCCGGCGCGTCCGGCTTTCAAATCGTAGAGGACCTGCTTCTCCAGGGACGGGGTGTATACTACTCCCTGCGCGGACACCGGCGTGTTCCAAGACGCTATCGTGGGCGTGACACCGGCAGATGGAACGAAGAGATGGGCCTCAACAATCGGACTGTTGACGTGCTCCAACCGGGTTTCAGGCCGCCTCTGGTTACTGGTCACAAGGGAGGCGCAACGGTTGATTTGCGTGACTTGGCGGAGCGCGGTGTGACGCTTCTCGGCAGTCTTCAGCATGTTGAAAAAACGTGCGTCTTTTTCGCAACGGATCTGAATGCAAACCTCGACGCTGGTGACGAGACGTTCCGACAAGCGGTTAGTGCCATCGACGCGCATATCGAGACTAATGGTATCGATGCCCCACCCGCTGGCGAGTTCTCAGATCTGATGGCCAAGCAGCCAAAGAGTCTTCCAGAAATCGCGATGCTCGATCTGAATTCCGTTGCGATAACCACTGTCATATGGGCGGTCGGCTACAGCTATGATTTCGGATGGATCAACTGCGATGTGCTGGACGCGCGTGGAGCACCCATCCAGCGTCGGGGAGTTACTGCAGTTCCCGGCGTTTATTTTCTCGGTTTGCCTCGAATGCACAAGGTCCAGTCGGCATTTCTCTGGGGTGTCGGTGAGGACGCCGAATTTTTATCTCAACACATCGACGGGTCGACGGGTGTCTCCTGATCAGCCTTGGCGGACTTGGCTGATCGGTACCGGCGAGGCTGCTGCTGATCCCAAGCCGGCATTGGCTAACGCATGAGGGTCAATTAGCATCTCCCCCAGCTTCAGTTGCTTTGGGTCTCTCTCAATGATCGGACGAAGCTTCAAACAGCTACTTCGCGTCGCCAGTGCGGTGGCATTTCCCCTCATTCTGGAGGTGCTCACGCTGAATTCGCAGCGCGCCTTCGCCCAAGCAGAGCCGGCGCCACAAGCTGCCAGTCCCCGCTTTCGTGCGGATGGACCGACGGCAGACGAATTTGGCCAGCAGGACGGATACCCGGCTTGCAAGGGCATCGACTATGTCGACCAAAAGCGCTGCCGGGTAGGCGCGCTGAGTCGCTATGACACGCTGTTTCCCGCACGCACCATCAGTGCTCCGAAACAGTCGATCCCGCTGGCTCGCGCAGCGCACGAACCCGTCATTCACTATGCCTTCGCCGGACTCAAGCTGACGCTCGATGACTACCTCGATCGGCAACCGGTCACCGGCCTGTTGATTGCGAAAGACAATACGATTCTGGTCGAGCGTTACCAGTACGGACGCACCGATCGGGATCGCCTGGCGTCCTTCTCGATGGCGAAGACCGTGCTTTCGCTGCTCATCGGAATCGCTGTCAAGGAGGGCGCCATCCGGTCCGTCGACGATCTCGCGGAAAGCTATGTCCCTGACCTGAAGGACACCGAATACGGCCGGACGCCGATCAAGGCCCTGCTGCTGATGTCTTCAGGTGTCGCGTTCTCGGAGGATTACGGCAGCAGATCCAGCGATATCAACAAGCTGGCCCGTATGACGGTTGAGCCGGGCTCTCCCGGCAGCCTCTTCGCGGTGAAGCAGTTCAATACGCGTCTCTCCCCGCCCGGCGTGCGTTTTTCTTATTCGTCCGCTGAATCACTGGTGCTGGGCCTTGTGCTCGCGGCCGCCACCAAGCGCACCGTGTCCGACTATGCCGCCGAAAAACTCTGGCAGCCAATGGGGGCGGAAGCCGATGCGACGTGGATCGTCGATGCGACCGGGCAGGAAATCACGTTTGCCTATGTCAACGCGGTGCTGCGCGATTGGGCGCGCCTCGGCCTGATGCTGGCCAATCACGGCAACTGGAATGGCAAGCAGATCGTGCCTGCAGACTGGCTCACGGCATCGGCTGCTGATGCGCTTCCCACGGACTCCCCCCTGGCGAAGTACGGTTATCAAGTCTGGTTTTCCGCAGACACCAGGCGCTTCTCGCTCCAGGGTTTCCGCGGACAATTTGTCTTTGTCGATCCGGACCTGAAGCTTGTTCTCGTGCAGACCGCGCTCAGCGGTGACCGACCCGCGCCCGCTGAGCTGTTTGCTCTTTGGATCGCGCTGCGAGCGCAGGTTCGGTAAGGCGCGGGTGGCAAGTCGGCATTTCGGCTTGTGGCCCAACGCGCAAGCTAGATAGTCGGCTTACGTCCTCGCCGCGTCCACGTCGCCCGCTCGGCGAAGACTTGGCTGACCTCCGCCATGTGCTCCGTGCCCCACGTGCAGAGCGGCACGAGAGCCTGGGCGAGGCTTTGGCCCAACGGGGTGAGGCTATAGTCCACCCGCGGCGGCACCTCCTTGTAGTCGGTCCGTTTCACGAGACCGTCGGCTTCCAATTCCTTGAGTTGCTGGATCAGCATCTTGTCGCTGACGTCGCGCACGGCGCGCCGCAGCTCGCCGTAGCGGGTCGGACCGTCCTGGGCGAGGAAGTACAGGATCAGCGGCTTCCACTTGCCGGCGATGACCCGCAAGGTCGCATCGAGGCCGCATGTGAAGCCGGGCAAGGTCGGCGTGCAACGCTGGACATCCGGTGGAGACTGCGTGGGCGGAAAGGCTGGATCTGACATTTTGGGCACTTACCAAATGGTGCATACTTGTCGATAGGTGGGTACGCCGCCAGCTCAGTGCAACCTCAGTGAAGGAGCACATCATGAGCAGACTACAAGGCAAGACGGCAGTGGTGACCGGCGGCGGAACCGGCATCGGATTGGGAGCAGCGAAGCGGTTCATCGAGGAAGGCGCCTTCGTCTATCTCTTCGGGCGGCGCCAGGAGCCGCTCGACGCCGCGGTGGCGCAACTCGGGTCCTCGGCGCGCGCGATCAGGGGATCGGTCACAGACCTCTCCGATCTCGACCGGCTGTACGCTGCGGTGAAGGCCGAACGGGGAGGGCTCGACATTCTGTTCGCCAATGCCGGAACGGGGCTGTTTGCGCCGCTCGGGGAGATCACGGTCGAGCACTACGATCACATCTTCGACGTCAACGTGAAGGGGCTGGTGTTTTCGGTGCAGAAGGCGCTGCCGCTGATGAGAGAAGGCTCGTCGATCATCCTGACCGGTTCGAGCACGGGCGTGATGGGAACGCCGCAATTCAGCATCTACAGCGCGACCAAGGCCGCGATCCGCAATCTGGCACGAAGCTGGGCGCTGGATCTGCGCGGCACCGGCATCCGCGTCAACGTGCTGTCTCCGGGGCCGATCAAGACGGAGCTGGCGCTGGAGATCGTCGGCGAGGAGGCATTTGATGCGCTCGGAAGCACCACGCCCATCGGGCGTGTCGGCGATCCCTCGGAGACGGGGGCGGTGGCCGCGTTCCTGGCGTCCTCGGACAGCAGCTTCATGACCGGCGGCGAAGTGTTCGCCGATGGAGGCCTGGCGCAGGTCTGAGTGTTGAGCGTGAGGGCTTCGGTCATTCGATCGAAGCCCTCGATGCGCGACGCGATGAGGGGATGCGCTTAGATCCCCAGAATCTTCCTCGCGTTGGCCTTGAGCACCTTCGGCCGGATCTCGTCGCGGATGTCGATCTTGGCGAAATCCGACAGCCAGCGGTCCGGCGTGATCACCGGCCAGTCCGAGCCGAACAGCATCTTGTCCTGCAGAATCGAGTTGATGTAGCGCACCAGGATCGGCGGGAAGTACTTCGGCGACCAGCCCGACAGGTCGATGTAGACGTTGGGCTTGTGGGTCGCGACCGACAGCGCCTCCTCCTGCCAGGGGAAGGAAGGGTGGGCGAGGATGATCTTGAGGTCGGGGAAATCGGCCGCGACGTCGTCCATGTACATCGGGTTGGAATATTTCAGCCGCATCCCCATGCCGCCCGGCATGCCCGAGCCGACGCCGGTCTGGCCGGTGTGAAACAGCGCGATCGCGCCGCCATTGTTGATCTCTTCGTAGAGCGGATAGGCCATGCGGTCGTTGGCGTAGAAGCCCTGCATGGTCGGATGGAATTTGAAGCCGCGCACGCCGTATTCCTCGATCAGCTTGCGCGCTTCGCGGACGCCGAGCTTGCCCTTGTGCGGGTCGATCGAGACGAAGGGGATGAGGACGTCGAGATGCTCGGAGGCGACCTCCAGCATCTCGTAATTGTTGTAGCGGCGGAAGCCGGTCTCGCGCTCGGCATCGACCGGGAAGATCACGGCGGCGATGTTCTTGGAGCGGTAATAGGCCGCGGTCTCCGGCACGGTCGGCGGATGCTTGTTCGGCGACTTGAAGTACTCCGCCATCTGCGCCTGGAAGTCGTCATAGCCGTCGTCGGCATGGCAGCCGCAAGGCTCTTCGGCATGAGTGTGGATGTCGATGGCGACGACTTTGTCGATATCAGGCAGCTTCAGCTTCGGCATGGGTGTCCTCCCGACGGGTTGCCGAATTGATTATATGATATAACGAATTTGGCAAGGTGTCCTTGAACGCCTTGGAACCCCCGGGATAAATCAGGCCGATCCGGCCCGTTCGACTGTGCATGGGGGTTGTTTTCGCGAATTTGCCGGTTCGGAAGGCGGCAGTTAACATTGACAGCACCTGCCGCCATGCCTTAAGAACCGCCCCGTCCCGGGCGGTCGGTCCGCCAGCGGGAAAAATCTCATTTTGCCACATTCGCGCGTGCCGAAACGGTAGTGCCGAACACGGCCTTTCGAACGTTCAGGATTCTGCCATGAAGGTCCGTAACTCGCTGAAATCGCTGCGCGGTCGCCATCGCGCCAACCGCCTGGTCCGCCGCAAGGGCCGGGTCTATGTGATCAACAAGGTGCAGCGCCGTTTCAAGGCACGTCAGGGCTGATCTCGCCCTGCCGGACGCCCGCGCGCCCGCAAGACCACGATCTCACACGAGTTTGACGCCGCCCTGCTTTGCAAGGGCGGCTTTGCGCGTTTAGACTTCGGCCATGGCTTTGAGATTCCCGCATCCGCGCACCCTGTGTCTGGCACTTGTGCTGGGAAGTGTCGGCCTCGCTCCAGCTCTGGCGCAGCAGGTCGAGCCGCCCGGCAAGCAGAAGAAGCTTCCCGAGGCACCGGCCAAGCTGCCCAAGGTCGATCGCAGCAAGAATCTCGAGTTTCTGTTCGGCGCGCTGAAGGCGGCACCCGACGAGGCCAGCGCCAAGCATGTCGAAGCGCGGATCTGGGCAATCTGGATCCAGACCCCGAGCGACACCGCGGCGTTGTTGATGGCGCGCGCCAAGACCGCGGTCGACGCCAAGAAGATCGAGGTCGCGATCAAGCTGCTGGATTCGGTCATCAAGCTCAGGCCCGACTACATCGAGGCCTGGAACCGGCGCGCCACGCTCTACTACATGCAGAACGACTATGGCCGTTCGCTCGCAGATATCCAGCAAGTGCTGGTCCGGGAGCCGCGCCATTTCGGCGCGCTCGCAGGCCTCGGCATGATCATGCAGGAGGTCGGCGACGAGAAGCGCGCGCTCGAGGCCTATCGCAAGGCACTCGCGGTCAACCCGCACCTCGAAAAGATCCCCGATCAGGTCAAGGCGTTGACCGAGAAGGTCGAAGGTCGCGACATCTAGCGGATAAGTTGATCATTGCCTGAATGATTGCGGCCGGCGCGGGTTAACCACGTTCGAAGGCGCGGCGTCTTGCGGACTATTGCCGATGCCGCCGCAGGCCTACCTGCAATGGCAGGAGCCAAAGCCATGAAGCGTTTGATCTTTGCAGGGTGCTTGCTGCTGGCGTCGGGGGCGTCGAGCTTCGCCGACGGACTGTTCTGGGTGGTCGGCAACCGCGCCACCGGAAAATGCAATATCGTGACCAGCAATCCGGTCATCATCGGCGACATCTGGTTCGGCGACGGTCCCTACAAGTCCAGGGCCGATGCCAAGCTTGCCCGTTCGACGATCCGCGCCTGTCCCGCGCCCACGCCCGACGAGGAAAAGGCCGAGGACGGCTCGAACTAGGCTGCGCTTAATGCAGGACGCTGCCGCCGCGCTCGACCAGGCCGCGATCGGCGGCTGCGGCGTAAGCCTTTGCAAGCTCCGTCTCGAGGTGCTCGTTGATCAGGAGCAGTGCCCGCACGGCGCCGCGCAGGTCGCCGTTGCAGCTTGCGACGATCTCGTCGATCGCGCTGTCGTTCGATCTGATGCTCATCGAAAATCCTCCAATTCAAACCAGGACAAATTCTGCCGGTCTTTCCCACATCCCCTGGGGCCTGCGAGGAGGATCGGCGCCCACCCGCGCCTAGATGGCGGAACCGACCATGGCGATTATATGGAAGCCGCGATGACGGCTGCATGAAGCTGTTCCGAGGCTTGCGTGTCGTCTGAGAATATTGTTGATTCCATTGAGTTTTTACGTTCCTCAATTATGCACATATCCACAGCCCCGGCGCTTTTGGTGGACGCATGGAAAGCCGGTGGATCGAAACTGCCGCCGATCGGACCCGTAACTCCCCTGTGCCCAGGCTCTCCCGGATTCTCTCCATGATCGTAATGTCAGTCGTGGCGGCGCTGGTTCTGCTGGCGCTGGTCACGCAGGCCGGAATCGTCGCGGTGCAGCGGGCCTTTCCGCCGCAAGGCAGGATGGTCGAGGTCGACGGGGCGACGCTTCACGTCGTCGATATCGGTCCGCGCGATGCAGGCCTGCCGATCGTGATGCTGCACGGCGCAAGCTCCAATCTCGAAGCGATGCGGCGCCCGCTCGGCGATCTCCTCGCCAAAGACCATCGCGTCATTCTTGTCGACCGTCCCGGGCACGGCTGGAGCACGCGCGCGCGGCGCCAGGATTCCACCCCGCAGGTCCAGGCGCGGATGATCGACGATGCGCTTCACAAGCTCGGGATCGAGCGTGCGATCTTCGTCGTGCATTCCTGGAGCGGCGCGCTCGGTGCGCGGATTGCGCTCGATCATCCCGGCCGCGTCGCGGGCCTCGTCATGCTCGCGCCCGTCACCCATCCCTGGCGCGGCGGCGTCGGCCGTTACAACGAGATCATTGCAACGCCGGTGATCGGCCCGCTGCTCGCCTACACCGTCACGCTGCCGCTCGGCTATTTCGTCACTGAGGCCGGCGCGCGCAACGTGTTCCTGCCGCAGACGATGCCGGACGGTTTCGTGAAGGATTCCGCAACACCGCTGCTGTTGCGTCCGCGCGAATTCATCGCCAATGCCTATGATCTTGTGACGCTGAAGGAAGCGGTCGCCTCGCAAGCTCCGCGCTACGGCGAGATCAAAGCCCCGGTCACGGTCATCGCCGGCGAGCCCGACAAGACGGTCAGGACCAACATCCACGCCCGCCCGTTCGCGGCCATGGTGCCGAATGCGAAGCTGATCGTGCTGCCCGATCTCGGCCACATGGTGCAGAACGCGGTGCCGGATCGCGTCAAAGCGGAGATCGAGACGATGATCGGAAAAATCGCCCCGGCACAGGCGGCCGCCGATTAAAGCGTCTTCGAGCTCTCTTGGGGTGGGCAAAGGCGCATTTGCGCCGTTCCACTATCTCTCGGCGACGGCAAAACACACGGAAACCTTGGCTGTGTCGCCCGCTGTCAATCCTCTTCCGCGAAAATATTCCACTTTACCGAAATTCGGTTTCGGCGTATGTGTCGCCCATCCCGGCTCACTCAAGAGGGGCGATCATGTGTCGTTACTTTCGCGAGCCGGGTCTGCGGTGGACGCGGCAGCGTCGGGCGCGAGAGGTGCGGGCAGGGAGGGTAGTCCCCGGTGAGCCCGTGGCCGCGCGCGGACGAACGGCGCTGCTAGGTTCGTCTCGTCTGCAAGTTTTCGGCTTCGTCGACAGGGCCGGGAAAACTGCGGGCGAAATGGCGGGCCGTGCGTACGGCAAAACCGTGTGGTCCTGGCCGTCGTTGCTACGGTCAAGCTCTTGCGGAGGCGGCATCTGCGTCAACCGGCGCGGGTACCGGTGAATTCCGCGAGGACGAGGGAGGCCAAAGGAAAGTTCGGCTCCCGGGAGAGCACGGCATAAGCCGTCCGACCACCGCGCAGGGAAGGCCGAGTGATCGGCACCACCTGTATGCTGCTGTGCGGTTCTTCCTGCGTGTGCATTTCGCGCAGCGGACCGCGGGTGCGTTGTCGGCACCCGGCCTTCCCTGCGCCCTCTTGGATTAGAGGGTGAGAGATGACGCAAAGCTCGGGTGAATTCAGCCGCGAGAACGATAAGGCGTGTCTGCGACTGCACGTCGGGATGTGCGCTGGCGCATCGCAATGGCGCCGGGGAGAGAACGCGTCAAAACAGAAAGCTGCAGCTTCGATCCTGATCCGATCAGAACCGAAGCTGCCGCGGCTACCTTGTGCAGGCTTACTGCTTGACCTTCCCGTCCTTGTCGTATTGGGCAATGAAGGCCCAGAGATTGTTGATCTCGGTCTCGTTCTTGATGCCGGCGAACGCCATCTTGGTGCCGGGGATCTTGGCCTTGGGGTCCTTGATGTATTCCTTGAACACGGCCTCGTCCCAAGTGATGCCGGAATTCTTGTTCGCATCCGAATAATTGTAGCCCTCGGTGGTGCCCGACTTGCGGCCGTTGAGACCGTTGAGCTCGGGACCGACCTTGTTCTTGGCGCCTTCGCCGATCGCGTGGCAGGCCAGGCATTTGTTGAACGATGTCTTGCCGGCCGCGACATCCTGCGCCATCGCGGCGGGTGCGGTGGCGATGAGGGTGAGGATCGTCAGCGCGCCGTAAGTCAGTTTTGTCATAAGTGTGCTCTTCGTCTCTTCCCGGGTCAGATGGAGGGTCGTGGTTTTGGCAGGTCCGATGTAAGTGGACAAGCCGCGAAACTTTGACAGGTTTCATGATAGCCGACTTGTCCCAGAGAGAACTTGCGCTGCAACAAAGCAATGCGACCTTCGGAGGACCTACCCAAAGACGGCAAGACATGATTGATTTGCCGAGACAATTCCATCCGTCGGACGAAGGCTTCTCAAAATGGCCATCATGATGCCAGCAAGCGACCAGGCCGTTTTGGCGCGTCGCAGCGAAATCGTCGCCGCCTTGCGCGCAATCGTGCCCGGCGAGGGCGTGATCGATACGCCTGCCGAGATGCGGGCCTACGAATCCGACGGCCTGACCGCCTATCGGCAGCCGCCGATGGTCGTGGTGCTGCCTGATACCACCGAGCAGGTCTCGCTGATCCTGAAATATTGTGCGGGACAGAACATCAAGGTGGTGCCGCGCGGCTCCGGCACCTCGCTGTCAGGCGGGGCGCTGCCGCTCGAAGACGGCGTGCTCCTCGGTCTCGGCAAGTTCAAGCGCATCCGTGAGATCGATTTCGACAACCGCGTCGTCGTCACCGAGCCAGGCGTCACCAATCTGGCGATCAGCCAGGCGGTCGCCCATGCCGGCTTCTACTATGCGCCCGATCCGTCCTCCCAGATCGCCTGCTCGATCGGCGGCAATGTCGCGGAGAATTCCGGCGGCGTGCATTGCCTCAAATACGGCATGACCACCAATAACGTGCTCGGCTGCGAGATCGTGCTGATGAGCGGCGAAATCCTGCGCATCGGCGGCAAGTCCGCCGAGAACGCAGGCTATGACCTCATGGGCGTCATCACCGGTTCAGAAGGTCTGCTCGGCGTCATCACCGAGGTCACGGTCCGCATCCTGCAGAAGCCGGAGACGGCGCGCGCGCTGATGGTCGGATTTGCGCAAGTCGAGTCTGCCGGTGAATGCGTGGCGCGGATCATCGGTGCCGGCATCATTCCCGGCGGCATGGAGATGATGGACAAGCCCGCGATCCACGCCGCGGAGGCCTTCGTCCACGCCGGCTATCCGCTCGATGTGGAGGCGCTGCTCATCATCGAACTCGACGGTCCCAAGATCGAGGTCGACGAGCTGATCACGCGAGTCGAGAGCATCGCCAATGCCTGTGGCTCGACCACCTGCCAGATCTCGACGTCCGAGGCCGAGCGCAACCTATTCTGGGCCGGCCGCAAGGCTGCGTTCCCGGCGGTGGGCCGCATCTCGCCCGACTATCTCTGCATGGACGGCACGATTCCCCGCGGCGCGCTGCCGAAGGCGCTCGCGCGCATCCGCGAGCTCGGCGAAAAATACCAACTTGGCTGCGCCAACGTGTTTCATGCCGGCGACGGCAATCTGCACCCGCTGATCCTCTACGATGCCAACAAGCCGGGCGAGATCGAGCGCGCCGAAGCCTTCGGCGCCGACATCCTGCGCGCCTGCGTCGAGTTCGGCGGCGTGCTCACCGGCGAGCACGGCGTCGGCATCGAGAAGCGCGACCTCATGCCTGATATGTTCAGCGAGATCGATCTCAACCAGCAGCAACGCCTCAAATGCGCCTTCGACGCGCAGGGCCTACTCAATCCCGGAAAGGTGTTCCCGACCCTGCATCGCTGCGCCGAGCTCGGCCGCATGCATGTGCATGCGGGCAAGCTGGCGTTTCCGGATTTGCCGCGGTTCTAGCGTCAACGCCAGATTTGCTTTCCGCTCTAAACTTGGATACCGGCTCAGTCGTGGATACGCTCAAGGTCAGAGACGCCAAAGACGTCGAAGAGGTGGTGCGCGCGGCGATTGCCAATGAGCAGCCGATCGAGATCATCGGTCATGGTTCCAAGCGCGGCATCGGGCATGCGATGGCGACCAATGCCGTGCTCGACGTCTCCGCGCTCAATGCGGTCACCTCCTACGAACCGAACGAACTGATCGTCACGCTCCAGGCAGGTGCGCCGCTAGACGACGTGCTGTCGCTGATCGACGCCAAGAACCAGCAATTCGCCTTCGAACCTGTCAACACCGCCCCGCTGCTCGGCACGCCCGTATCAGGCACCATCGGCGGCATGATCGCGGCCGGGCTCGCCGGCCCGCGGCGCATCAAGGCCGGCGGGGCGCGCGATCACCTGCTCGGGGCGCATGCCGTCTCCGGTTTCGGCGACAGCTTCAAGACCGGCGGCAAGGTGGTGAAGAACGTCACCGGCTACGACCTCTGCAAGCTGCTCGCGGGGTCCTGGGGCACGCTGTCCGTCATGACCGAGGTCACGCTGAAGGTGATGCCCAAGCCCGAGGCCGAGCGGACGCTGCTGCTGCGCGGGTTGGATGATGCCGTCGCCAACAAGGCCATGACCGCGGCGCTCGGCTCGCCCTTCGACGTCTCGGGTGCCGCGCATCTGCCGAAATCGATGCTCCGGGCCAAGACCGAGGGGCTTGGCGATCTCGGAGGGGAGGGCGAGGCGCTGACCATGCTGCGGCTCGAGGGCATCACGGCTTCCGCCGCCCACCGCGCCGGATCGCTGCGCGAATTGCTGGCGCCGTTCGGCACCGCGACGCTGGTCGAGGACATGGCATCCGCGGCACTGTGGGCGGCGATCCGCGACGTGCTGCCGTTCGCGGCCGGCGGCACGCTCGGCGCCTGGCCGGTCTGGCGCATCGTCTGCCCGCCGGCCTCGGGCGCCATACTCGGCGCGCAATTGGCGCGCGAGACGGGGGGCGATGTGATCTACGATTGGGGCGGCGGTCTGATCTGGGCGGCGCTGCCGCCGAAGCCGGACGCGCATGCTCCGGCCGTACGCGCGCATGCGAACGCTGTCGGAGGGCACGCCACGCTGATCCGGGCGGCCGAGGATGTCAGGCGGGAAGTCGACATCTTCCATCCGCAAGCACCGGGGCTTGCTGCGCTGAGCGAGCGGGTGCGCGCCAGTTTCGATCCAAAGACCATTCTCAACCGGGGACGCTTGCGGCGGAGCGTTGGGGCATGAAGACCGAATTCTCACTGGCGCAACTCGCCGACCCCGATATCGCGGAAGCCGACAAGATCCTGCGCGCCTGCGTTCATTGCGGCTTCTGCACCGCCACCTGTCCGACCTATGTGCTGCTCGGCGACGAGCTCGATAGCCCGCGCGGCCGCATCTACCTGATCAAGGAGATGCTGGAGAAAGACCAGGCGCCGACGGCCGAGGTGGTCAAGCATGTCGACCGCTGCCTGTCGTGCCTGGCCTGCATGACGACCTGCCCCTCCGGGGTGAACTACATGCATCTCGTCGACCAGGCCCGGGTCAGGATCGAGCAGCGCTATCAGCGGCCGCTCACCGAGCGGCTGCTGCGCCAGGTGCTGGCCTTCGTGCTGCCGGATCCCCAGCGTTTTCGCGCGAGTATGGTGCTGGCCCGGCTCGCCCGTCCGCTTGCCGTGTTCCTGCCGACGCCTCGTCCCTCGGCCACGCCCGGCCTGATCGCGCGCCTCAAGGCGATGCTGGCGCTGGCTCCAGACCGGCTGCCGACGCCGGGCCCTGCCGGCGGCAGCGTGTTCGCGGCGCTCGGCAAGAAGCGCGGCCGGGTTGCGCTGCTGCAAGGCTGCGCCCAGCAAGTGCTGGCGCCGCGCATTAACCAGGCTGCCATCAGTCTTCTCACCCGCCACGGCATCGAGGTTGTCCTGGTCCGGGACGAGCAGTGCTGCGGCGCGCTGACCCATCACCTCGGCAACGACCAGGATGCATTGGCGCGGGCCCGGGCCAATATCGCGGCGTGGCGGAGGGAAGCGGCCGGCGAGGGGCTCGACGCCATCCTCGTGACCGCGTCCGGTTGCGGCACGGTGATCAAGGACTATGGCTATCTCCTGCGCGAGGATGCTGCGTTCGCCGCCGACGCGGCGAAGGTGTCTGCGCTCGCCAAGGACATCACCGAATACATCGCCGGACTCGGACTCGAACCGACCGCGCGGCAGGACAACATCGTCGTTGCCTATCACTCAGCATGTTCGTTGCAGCATGGGCAGAAAATCACGAGCCTTCCGAAAGAATTGCTTTCCAAGAATGGATTCGTGGTGAAAGATGTGCCGGAGAGCCATTTGTGTTGCGGTTCGGCGGGGACCTACAACATTCTCCAGCCCGAGCTTGCGGGCCGGTTGCGCGATCGCAAGGTCGCCAACATCGCGAGCGTCAAGCCGGACATGATTGCCGCGGGCAATATCGGCTGCATGGTGCAGATTGCCAGTGGCACGTCAGTTCCGGTCGTACACACGATTGAGCTTCTCGATTGGGCTACGGGCGGGTCGCGGCCGGCATTGAACGCGCAAGTTTGAGCTTTCAAAGGCTTTGGCTTTCGTCCGGAGGTGACGGCTGAAATCGCCCGATCGACCATTGTTTGGCGGCAACAGGAGGACCACGATGGCGAAAGCGAAAAAGAAGAAAAGCAAGAAGGCCAAAAAGGCGAAGAAGGCTGTAGCGGCGAAGAAATCCGCCAAGAAGGCAGCCAAGAAGTCCGCGAAGAAGTCCGCGAAAAAATCGGCCAGGACGTCGGCCAAGAAAGCTACGAAAAAGGCAGCCCCGAAGAAGGCCGCCAAGAAGGCGGTGAAGGCCACGGCCAAGAAGGCTGCGCCGAAGAAGGCCGCGAAGAAGGCGGCACCGAGGAAGGCGAAGGCAGCTCCCGCGCCGAAGCCGTCAGCGCCGGCGGCAAGTCCGGCTCCCGAGCCGGCGGCCGAGACGAGTTGGGCGATGCCTTCGTCTTCTGCGGAAGCGGCGCCGGCCGAGGGGCAAAACTAGGTCCTATCCAGCGACCGCGATCGACAACAGGAAGGCCGCTGCGGTGACGCTGCGGCCTTTTTGCATCGGCCAAGTACCCGCCGGAAGCCGCCTCTTTCCCGCGCCTGTCCGATTCGTAGCCCGGCTGCCGCGTGACCCGCCTTGCCCGTACTTGCACGGTCCCTTCGTGCAGTTTGGAATGCAAATAATGTGATCGAGAAGACACACAGGCTGATAACCTTTCGTGGAAACGTCAAAACGCCTAAAAAGTCGGCAGATGCCCGCGCTTTTTGCTTCACGGATCGTGGCCTCCAATCCAGATTGTCGCAGTAACGCAATTTTGCACACAGGTCGTTCGCCCCGGGGGGCTTCCGGGATCCGACTAGTAAGAATTTGGCGATGGGGATCGAAATGAAAAAAGTGGCTTTGTTGGCAACGGCGCTGGCAATGGTGACGACGGGTTCGGCTTTCGCGGCAGACATGCGGGTCAAAGCGCTGAAGGCTCCGCCGCCGCCGGCGTTCGATCCCTGGGATATCGCCTTCGGCGGCGCGATCATGAGCAACTACGTCTTCCGTGGTATCACTCAGTCGAACAACAAGCCGTCGGTCGCCGCCTATTTCGAGCCGCGCTACAACGTCACCAAGGACCTCCAGCTCTATATCGGCGTGGCCGGCGAGAGCATCTCCTTCCCGAACCGCGCCGCTGCCGAAATCGACGTCTACGGCGGTATCCGCCCGACCTTCGGCGCGTTCGCCTTCGACATCGGCGTCTGGGGTTACCTGTATCCGGGTGGGACCTGCTACTACGGTGCGCCTGCCATCGACTTCGCCGGCAACTTCCAGGGCGCCGAGTGCGCCGAGAAGGCCCTGTTGAACACCAACGTCATCAAGCGGGACCTGAGCTTCTTCGAAGTCTACGGCAAGTTCACCTACACGGTGAACGACAACTGGTCGTTCGGTGTCACCGAATACTACACCCCGAGCTTCCTGAACTCGGGCGCCTGGGGCAACTACACCTCGATCGTGGGCAAGTATACCGCGCCCAGCACGGTGTTCGGCTCGAGCGGCGTCGGCATGTACGTGTCGGGTGAGTTCGGCCGTCAGTGGCTCGGCACCTCCGACAGCTTCTATGGTACGGCGGCTTTCCCGAACGGCATCAACTACGCCGATTACAACACCTGGAACGTCGGCATCGGCTTCACCTACAAGGTGATGACGCTGGACCTGCGCTACTCGGACACCGATCTGTCGAAGGGCGACTGCAACGCCTTCACCAGCGATTATTCGGCGCGCGGCAACCTCACCGCTTCGACCGGCACGTTCCTGACGCCCATCAACCCCTCGGGCGTCGGCTCCAGCTGGTGCGGCGCTGCCGGTATTGCCAAGCTGTCGTTCGACCTGACGGCGATGAGCAACCTGAAGTAAGTTTCTTCTCGAAACCATCTACGGGGGCGGCAGAGCAATCTGCCGCCCTTTTGCTTTGGGGCTGGTGCCTGGCGCGACGCGAGGCCGAAATGCGAAGGGCGTGGCCGAGGGCTACGAGGCTTTGCCGAGGACGTGGATCTCGCCGTCCTCCACCAACGCCACCTTGCGCGTATGGAAGGCGTCCAGCGTCGAGCGGTGGCCGATCGAGACGATGGTGGCCTGTGGCAGCTTCTCCGTCAGCAGCCGATAGAGCCGGTCCTCGGACGGCTCGTCCAGCGAAGCCGTCGCCTCGTCCAGGAAGAGATAGTCGGGCACGTGCAGCAGCGCGCGGGCAAGACCAAGGCGTTGCTGTTCGCCGAGCGACAATGTCCTGTTCCAGTGACCGTCCTCGTCGAGCCGGTCTGCCAGCCGCTTCATGCCGACCGCGACCAGGGCGTCGCGGATCTGCTCGGGCGGGAAGGTGCCGTGCTCGGCAGGGTAGATCACGGCGTCGCCCAGCGGGCCGATCGGGAAATACGGCCGCTGCGGCAGCATCATCAGCCTGGACTTCTCGGGAACGGTGATCGTGCCGGTGCCGAACGGCCAGACCCCGGCGATGGCGCGGAATAGTGTGGACTTGCCGGAGCCCGACGCGCCGGTGACCAGCACCCGCTCCGACGGCTGGATCGTGAAGCCGGCGGCTGCGACCAGAGGGGTGCCGTTCGGTAGCTTGACGAGGAGCCGCTCGAGCGCGATGGCCGTGCCCTTCGAGGGCGCGACTTCGATGGTCGGCTCCCGGGTCGCGCCGCGGGCGGCTGAGCTGACCGACATCTCGAAGCCGTCGAGGCGGGCGATCACCGCGCGCCACTCGGCGAGCGAACGATAGGCGGTGACGAAGAAGGACAGCGCATCCTGAACGCTTCCGAACGCCGAGCCGGTCTGCATCATGTCGCCGAGCTGGATGCGCTTGGCGAAGTAGGCAGGCGCGACCACCACATAGGGAAAGAGCGTTGCGGCCTGACCGTAGCTTGCCGTGAACGCGGTCAGGCGCTTGGTCCGGCTCATGATCTCGTACCAATTGCCGATGACGAAGCCGAAGCGCCGCAGCAGCCGCCCTCGCTCCGCGTCCTCGCCCTTCAAGAGCGCGATCTGCTCGGAATTCTCGCGCACGCGGATGAGGTTGAAACGGAAATCCGCCTCGAAGCGCTGCTGCTCGAAATTCAGGTTGACGAGCGGGGCGCCGATCCAGTGCGTCAGGGCGGTGCCCGCGATCGCGTAGGCCACCGCGCACCAGACCAGAAAGCCGGGGACGATGATGTCGGTGCCGTAAATGTACAAGGGCGCCTTGTAGGACAGGCCCCAGAGGATGACGATGAACGAGGCCAGCGTCACGATCGAGGACAGAAGGCCGAGGCCGATGCTCAGCGTCTGTTCGACGAAGGTCTTGACGTCCTCGGTGATACGCTGGTCCGGATTGTCGGCGGCGTCGCCCTTGAGCTGCATGCGGTAATGCGTGGCGCCGTCGAGCCATTCGCCGAGATAATGTTGCGTCAGCCATTGCCGCCAGCGGATCTGGAGCCATTGGTTCAGGTAGAGCTTGTAGACGGCCAGCGCGACGAAGGTGAAGGCGAGGCCAAGAAAGATCCAGACCTCCTTGACGAACTCGGGCAGATCGTAGGCCTGCAGCGCGCTGTAGAAGCGGTTCTGCCATTGATTGAGGAGCACATTGATCGCGACCAGCACCAGCTCCATGGCAACGACGACGGCGAGCAAGCCGCGGCCGGCCCATTTGTCCTCCGACCAGAAATAGGGAGCGGCGATTCGCCAGACGATCGCGAGCGTGGCGCTGATGTTCTTCACAGAGCGGGGTCTCCTAGGGGATGTGCACAACCACCCGGAGCCAAGGACTTGAGGCCATGGCGGAAATGGGCGCGCTCAGACTAAAGTCGCAAGTTTCTGCAATTTGCGTTGGCTTGCCGCAGCTTGCAACCCTAGCATGGGGCTCCACGGCGCGGGGCAGGCGGCTCCGGGATTTCGCGAGCTTGTGAGTGGACGGGAACCGCTGCATTCGCGAGGAATTCATATCCATCCGGGGGTTATCGCTTCGAGCATCAAGCAGGTTCGGCCGTCCACGCGGGCCGACTGCCATAACATGCGTGGGGAGAAGACTATGTGGAATCAAATCTATGATCCGTTGCACAGCCCGGTGTTGTCGACGATTGCGGCGGCCGTGCCGGTCGTCACGCTGCTGGTCCTGATCGCGAGCGGACGCGTCCAGGCCCATATCGCCGCGGTCATCGCCGTGATCGTGACCAACCTGATCACGATCTTCGTCTTCACCATGCCGGCGAACATGTCGATCCGCGCTTCGGTGCTTGGCATCGTGACCGGCTTCTTCCCCATCGGCTGGATCGTGCTCAACGTCATTTTCCTCTACCAGGTAACGGTGAGAACCGGCCGCTTTGAATTGCTCAAGCGGGCGGTCGGCGGCGTCACCGAGGACCGGCGGCTGCAATTGCTGCTGATCGCGTTCTCGTTCGGCGCGTTCTTCGAGGGCGCTTCCGGCTTCGGCACGCCGGTCGCGATCACCGGCGCCGTGCTGATCGGCCTCGGCTTCTCGCCGCTCGCGGCATCCGGCCTGTCGCTGATCGCCAACACCGCGCCGGTTGCCTATGGCGCGCTGGGCACGCCGATCCAGGGGCTATCCTCGGTCACGGGGCTCGATCCCTACATTCTCGGCGCTATGGTCGGCCGGCAATTGCCGCTCTTCTCACTGATCGTGCCGTTCTGGGTGGTATGGGCATTCGCGGGCTGGAAGGGCATGAAGGATGTCTGGCCGGCGATCCTCGTCACCGGCCTGTCGTTCGCGATCCCGCAATTCGTGATCTCCAACTTCATCAATCCCTGGATCGTCGACATCGGTGCGTCGCTGATCTCGATGGGGGCGCTGATCCTGTTCCTGAAGGTCTGGCAGCCCAGGCAGCTCTGGCTGTCGCCGGCGTTGCGCGGCAATGATGAATCGGCCGCCACCATGACGGCGGCAAAGCCGCTCGACAAGACGCCGCTGACGCAGAGCGAGCTGTTCAGCGCGCTGCTGCCGTGGATCATCGTCTGCATCGTGATGCTGATCTGGGGCAACGGCACCTTCAAAGGGTGGGCGAATTCGATCTTCGTCTGGAACTATCCCATTCCCGAGCTGCATCAGATGATCAACAAGATGCCGCCGGTTGCGCCAGGGCCGACCAAGGAGAGCGCGGTGTTCGCTTTCACTTACCTGTCCTTCACCGGCACGGGCATGCTGATCGCGGCGATCATCTCCGGCTTCCTGATGGGTGTCGGTCCCGGCAAGCTCGCGATCGAGTATGGCCGCACCATCCGGCTGTGCGCGATCTCGCTGATCACGATCTCGGCGATGCTCGCGATCGGCACGCTGACGCGGCTGTCCGGCGTCGACGCGACGCTTGGCCTCGCCTTCGCGGCCACCGGCGTGCTCTATCCCTTCTTCGGCACGCTGCTCGGCTGGCTCGGTGTTGCGCTGACGGGATCCGACACTGCCTCCAACGTGCTGTTCGGAAACCTGCAGAAGATCACCTCCGAGCAGCTCGGCCTGTCGCCGATCCTGATGGCCGCGGCGAACTCGTCCGGCGGCGTGATGGGCAAGATGATCGATGCGCAGTCGATCGTGGTCGCTTCTACGGCCACCAACTGGTACGGCCATGAAGGCACGATTCTTCGCTTCGTGTTCTGGCACTCGATCGTGCTGGCCTGTCTCGTCGGCCTGTTCGTGACGTTGCAGGCCTATGTATGGCCGTTCACGGCGATGGTGCTGAAGTAGCAGGTCGCGCCAGGCTTCGACGCAAATCCCCGCGAGGCTCGCCTCCGCGGGGATTTTTGCATCTACGGCTGCAGCGGGAGAACCTTCTCAAGGACGCCGCCGTCTTATAGAAGGTGCGGCAAATCAGGTCGGACGAGAGGTCTCATGGTTTTGCTCAAGCGATTGGTGTGTGCGGCAGTTGCAGTGCTCGCGATGTCCACGCTCGCGGGAGCGCAGGAGGGGTTCCCCTTCGGTACGGAGATGACGCTGGAAGCGCTGCCGCAAGCAGGCTCGAAGCGGATTCCGAACATCGAGATCGGCGACCATGGCGAAGTCGTGCTGGAGCTCTGGTGTAAGGGCGGCAAGGGCCAGTTCTCGGTCGCCGGCAACACCGTGATCTTCGTCCCCGGTCAGATCCAGGACCGTTCATGCCCGCCGGCAAGGGCGCAGGCCGACGACGAGCTCGTCGCTGCGCTCTCCAGTGTCGAGACCTGGAAGCGCCAGGGTGACGTGCTGACGCTGATCGGCCCGAAGTCGCTGCGCTTTCGCACGACTGGGAATTAGGCCTCTCGTGTCCCGGACAAGGCGCACCGCGCAAGCGATGCGACGCAGAGCCGGGACCCAGCCCTTGTCATCGATCGTGCTCGTGGCCACTGGGCTCCGGCTCTGCAGCGCATCGCGCTGCGTCCCGGGCACGATTGATCAGCGGGTCACTTCCACACCGACTTGTCGGCATCCCAGCGCTGACCCCTGAGCTCCCTGGTGAGCGCCTCGAACGAACCGTTGTCGTCGGGCTGCTCGCCTTCCTCGTCGATCGAAGCGTCGTCGGAGAGATTGAGCTTGGCGCCGCTGCTCTCGTCGGCGGTGGTCGTCGCGGGGCTGCCGATCCAGAGCATGAGCTTGTCGGTCGTGCCCGGCTTGTCGGGCGAGACGAGCCCCGCGACCTCGATCGTGTCGGTCAGCTCGAGCGCCGGAAAATCCTGGTTCGGCCGCTTGAAGACCAGCTTCAGCTTGCCCGTGGCGGAATTGAAGTTCTGCGAGACCGGCTTTGCGGCGAGTGTTCGGCTCAAGACGTTCGAGACCGCGGCTGCGAGCTTGTTGCGGTTGATCTTGTCGCCTTCGCGCCAGTCGGCCGCGGGAAAGCGGATGGTGCGGTCCATCTCGGTCATGCCCGCGGTCCAGCCTGCGGCGGTGACGCCCGGCATCGCCTTGAATTTCGCCAGCAGCGCGCTGGCGCGCTCGGGATCGACCGACATGTTGATGGTCTGCTCGCCTGCGCGCAGCGCGTCGCAGCCGACACTGAGGCTGGCCAGCGTCACCTCGATCTCCTGGCCCTTCAGGCTCTTCAGGAAGTCGGTCGCCGCATCGAGCTTGACCTTGACCGCGATGGCCTCCGGCGAGACGTCGGTGAAATCCTTCGGCTGCGGCGTGATGCCGTCGTCGGAGGTCTGGTTGTCCTGAAATTCCTTCTCGCTGAGGTCGGAATTATCGGGCGAGGTCACCTCGGTCACCACCTGGCCGATGCTGATCTGGCCGCGGAACTCGACGCTGTCCCCGCTCTGCTTTCGCAGCAGCTTGACGCTGACCGGAGCCTTCTCGCCGGTGCTCTGCGTGGTACCGGTCAGCGTCTGGCCCGCGACCTGGAGATTGACGACGAAGCGGTCCTTGCGGTCGGAGTTCTTCGCGACGGGATAACAGACGTCCAGCACCGCCGCCGTGACCGTCTTGCCCTGGCGCGTTTCCTTGAGGATCACGTCGGCATTGCCGTCCATCAGCCCGTCGATCGAGGTAAAATAGCGCGTCTCCACGCCACCGGGCGCCGCGGCCTTGGGTGACAGCTTCATCTGGGCGGATGCGGGTTGTGGCGCCACCGCAAGCAGCGCCGCCAAAACGACTGTCGGACAAACCAGAAGCGCGCGCATCGCGGAAATCCCTGATCAAGAATCGGCGCGCCACCGTAGTGGGTTTTCGCCATCGGTTGAATCGGAAAGCTGAAGGCAGAGTCTGCAAAAAAGAAGGCCGCCCGGAGGCGGCCTTCGCAACATTGTAATGAATGGATCGGCTCAGAAGCCGCCCATGCCGCCGCCGGCGGGCATGGCGGGCGGAGCTTCCTTCTTCGGGGTCTCGGCGACCATGGCCTCGGTGGTGACCAGCAGGCCGGCCACGGAGGAGGCGTCCTGCAGCGCGGTGCGCACCACCTTGGCGGGATCGATGATGCCCTTCGCGACCATGTCGACATAGTCCTCGTTCTGGGCGTCGAAGCCGAAGGTCTCGGACTTGTTCTCCAGGATCTTGCCGACGACGATCGAGCCTTCCACGCCGGCATTCTCCGCGATCTGGCGGATCGGGGCTTCAAGCGCCTTCAGCACGATGTTGATGCCGGCCTGGACGTCGGCATTGGCGTTGGTGAGACGGCCCACGGCCTTCTTGGCGCGGAGCAGCGCGACGCCGCCGCCGGGGACGATGCCTTCCTGCACCGCGGCGCGGGTGGCGTTGAGGGCGTCCTCGACGCGGTCCTTCTTCTCCTTGACCTCGATCTCGGTCGCGCCGCCGACGCGGATCACCGCGACGCCGCCCGCGAGCTTGGCCAGGCGCTCCTGGAGCTTCTCACGGTCGTAGTCCGAGGTGGTTTCCTCGATCTGGGCCTTGATCTGGCCGACGCGGGCCTCGATCTCCGGCTTCTTGCCGGCACCCTTGACGATCGTGGTGTTCTCCTTGTCGATCACGACCTTGCCGGCTCGGCCCAGCATCTTCACCGTGACGTTCTCCAGCTTCATGCCGAGGTCTTCGGAAATGAGCTGGCCGCCGGTCAGGATCGCGAGGTCCTCGAGCATGGCCTTGCGGCGATCGCCGAAGCCCGGCGCCTTCACCGCGGCGACCTTGAGGCCGCCGCGCAGACGGTTGACGACCAGGGTGGCCAGCGCCTCGCCCTCGACGTCCTCCGCGATGATGACGAGCGGCTTGCCCGACTGCACCACCGCTTCCAGCACCGGCAGCATGGCCTGCAGGCCCGAGAGCTTCTTCTCGTGCAGGAGGATGTAGGCGTCCTCGAGCTCGGCGGTCATCTTTTCGGGATTGGTAACGAAATAGGGGCTGAGATAGCCGCGGTCGAACTTCATGCCCTCGACGATGTCGACTTCGGTGTCGAGCGACTTGTTCTCTTCGACGGTGATGACACCCTCGTTGCCGACCTTCTGCATCGCCTGGGCGATCATCTTGCCGATGAAGGCATCGCCGTTGGCGGAGATGGTGCCGACCTGGGCGACCTCGGAGGAGGCGGCGACGGGCTTGGCGCGCTTCTCGATGTCCTTGATGACGGCCGCCACCGCGCTGTCGATGCCGCGCTTGAGGTCCATCGGGTTCATGCCGGCGGCAACCGCCTTGGCGCCTTCGCGCACGATGGCCTGGGCCAGCACGGTCGCGGTGGTGGTGCCGTCGCCGGCCAGGTCGTTGGTCTTGGAGGCGACCTCACGCACCATCTGGGCGCCCATGTTCTCGAACTTGTCCTCGAGCTCGATCTCCTTGGCGACGGTGACGCCGTCCTTGGTGATGCGGGGCGCGCCGAACGACTTCTCGATGACGACGTTGCGGCCCTTCGGGCCGAGCGTCACCTTGACGGCATTGGCGAGAATGTCGACGCCGCGCAGCATGCGTTCGCGCGCGTCTCCGGAAAACTTGACGTCTTTGGCAGCCATGTCTGCAATCCCTCGTGTTTCGTGCTGTGTCTTGTTTTGTGCTGTACGGCGGAATGATGGATGCCCGGATCGCGTGATCCGGGCATCACATTCAGCGGCTGTTCAGGCGGATGGCCTTAGGCCAGAACGCCCATGATGTCCGACTCCTTCATGATCAGGAGGTCTTCGTTGTCGATCTTGACCTCGGTGCCCGACCACTTGCCGAACAGCACGCGGTCGCCGACCTTGAGGTCGATCGGGGTCAGCTTGCCGGCTTCGTCCCGGCCGCCGGGGCCGACGGCGACGACCTCGCCCTGGGACGGCTTTTCCTTGGCGGTGTCCGGAATGATGATGCCGCCCTTGGTCTTTTCCTCGGCGTCGATACGTTTGACCACGACACGGTCATGCAGCGGACGAAATTTGGATTTAGCCATGACGTTTCCCTTTGGAGGCTCGCTTCGGAAGTAGTGGAAGTGGGTGGGGCGGCGCTTCCGTCCATCCCCTATCCCGAGAATCGAACGGCGCGCTTAGCAATCGGGCTTTCCGAGTGCTAATAGTGGGCTCGGAAATATGGCTTGGCCGCGATCCTGTCAAGCAAAGGTGGTTAAGCGATTGGTGAGGCGGATATAGGATGGTGGCATTGGAAACGTGTTCGGGGCGCCGGCGTGTCAAAGGACGTCATTGCTCCGGCAGCGGTTTTGCGCTTGGCTGCGGGAGGGGTGCGGCCATGGTTTTGTTCGGGGGAATGCCATGATCAGTTCGGCTCACGCGCGCACGGTTGCCAATCTGGCGGCCGCCTCTTGTCTGGCGCTGCTGCTGGGCGCTTGCGGCGGCGGCTTCAGCCTGCCGTCTCTCACGTCGTCCGCGCCGCCGCCCGAAGCCGAGCCGGGAGTAGCTCCGGAAATGCCCGCGACCATTCGCGCCGACGAGATCGTGGGCCGCTGGGGTCTGGCCTCGTTCCAAAACCCGGCCGACCGCGCCCGCACCGAGGCTGCCGCCCGGGCCCAGTGCAAGAATCCCTATGTGATCACCGCCGGCTCCTCCGGCGGCGTGATCATGCATCTGGCCGATCAGGCAACGCCCCAGGAGCTGCGGCTGAAGGGGTCGCCGAGCGGCAAGAACTACATCGGACCGGCGGGCCCGACCCCCGGCGACCAGGACCGCGAGATCATCTCCTTCGACGGCCGGGTCCTGATCACCCGCTTCATCGACAAGGACGCCGCCACCCGCTACGGCAACATGGTCTACGTCCGCTGCGCGCCGAGGGCGTAGCGAGGTTCCGGCCTAACCGTTCGTCATTGCGAGCGTAGCGAAGCAACCCAGACTGCTTCCGCGGAGGCAGCCTGGATTGCTTCGTCGCTTCGCTCCTCGCAATGACGGCAAACAAAAAACGCCGGCCTCTCGGCCGGCGTTTTGTTTTCCGTCTGTCGCGTCCGCTCAGTCGAACAGCGCGTCGATGTCGTCCTGCGAGGCATGGCCGACGTCGCCGGCGAGCTTCGGACCGTTGAGAAGCTTCTCGTCCTCGCTGCGGTTGTCGACATGCGCATGCGCAGGCACGTGGGACTTGATCGCGTCGACGCCGCCCCAGATCTCCATCATCGCATTGATGTGCTGCTCGATGAACTTCATCGTGGTCATGACCTTGCTGATGCGCTGGCCGGTCAGGTCCTGGAAGTTGCAGGCCTCGAAGATCGAGATCACGCGTTCCTGGATGTCGTCGGCGAGCCGCTTCTGCTGGTCGACCGAGTCCACCTTGGACATTGCGCTGGCGGCCTGGTCGATCGATTCCGCGGCTTCGAGGATCTGCTGGGTCGCGTGCTCGGTGCCGCCGACGACCGCGCCGAGTTCGCCGTTGACCTTGGCCATCTCGCCGCCGTCAAAGCTCTTGCCGTGCAGCGTGGCGATCTCGCGCTTGGTGCGGTCGATCGCGTCATGGATGAGGTCGAGCTCGACCTTCAGCTTCTCGCACTGCTCGATCTGGGCCCGATAGGTTTCGAGCATGGTGCGAGCCTCGGAGAGCTCGTGGGCGGTGGAGGCGTCGATTGCCGCCATGGCCGCGCTGCCCGATAGCGGCGCGCTGCCCTTCGCCATCTGTGCGCGGATCGCACGTAGCTCGGCCATGATCTCGCTATGCATCGGCATTGCCTCTTCGGTTACGTCCAAAATCGGCATCTCGCCACCAGCGATATCCTCGACGCGAAAACGTTTGCGGTGAACAGCCATCAGGAAACTCCCCCCACCTCACTCACGCGACTTTGTAGTCAGAAGCGATTTAACACGAAGTTCACAGCAGGAACTGTTGTGCGGCGTCGCGCGACCGCGCGCAAAGAAGCGATTAACCATGGCCGCGCCGCGTTCATCGAAAATAAACGCTGATCGCCAAATTGCCCCTCGGTTGACGACGTGGTGAATCCAAACGCCCGATACGTTTACCAAACAAAACGGCTTTTGCTTTTTATTGACCACGTCGAGGGGCGCGGACCGGCCATCAGCCCTCCACGGCGCATGTGATCTAGACGAAACAGTACAGAGTACGTCGATGTTCAAGAAAATGTCTGTTGCGCTGCTCGGCAGCGCTTGCATCCTCATTGCCGGCGCAACCAGTGCCGGCGCCTTCGACAATTCGGTGCCAAACGATCCGCCTGCGGTGCTCTACCAGCCGCGGGTGCCGCCGGCGCCGGTGCGCGTCGCATCCAATTCGAACATGGGCGGCGGCTTCATCGAGTTCCTGTTCGGCGACGGTCCCGGCCGCGGTCCGGCCTACGCGCCGGAGCAACCGGTGTATCAGCAGCAGCCCGGCTATTACGATCAGCGCCGCCTGCCGCCGATGGGCGAGCCGCAGCTGCAAGGCGGATATCAGCAAAGCACGCTCCAACAGGAGGCGGCCGATCCGCGGCAGCGTCCGTTCGATCCGAGGTTCGAGAAACAGTCTGTTGACTATAGCGGCAAGGAAAGTCCCGGCACGATCGTGGTCGATACGCCGAACAAGTTCCTCTATCTCGTCGAAGGCAACGGCAGGGCGATGCGCTACGGCATCGGCGTCGGGCGTCCCGGCTTCACCTGGTCCGGCGTGAAGTCGATCACGGCCAAGCGCGAATGGCCGGCCTGGACGCCGCCGCCGGAAATGATCGCGCGCCGCCCCGACCTTCCCCGGCACATGGAGGGTGGTCCGGACAATCCGCTCGGCGCCCGCGCGATGTATCTCGGCTCGACGCTGTACCGCATCCACGGCTCCAACGAGCCCTGGACTATCGGCACCAACGTCTCCTCCGGCTGCATCCGCATGCGCAACGAGGACGTCATCGACCTCTACGGCCGCGTCAATGTCGGCACCAAGGTGGTGGTGCTCTGACTCTTCACTCGTCTCCCGCAACGGGAGAAGCTGGACATGAAAACGGCCGCCTCATCGGCGGCCGTTCTCGTTTGCAAAGGTACGGACTGGCCCTTACGCGTAATCGCTATCGCCGTCGTCTCCGCCGCCGAAATCGCTGTCGTCGGCCATGTCCATGTTGCCGTCGTCGTGATTGTCGCCGTAGTTCTGATCGTTGTTGTTCCGATCGTCGTTCGAGGCCTGGTCGAAGAAGCCCTGGCGCGAATCGCGGTTCGAGCCGATGTCGTTGAGACCCGCGTCACGCGCGAGCGATCCGCCGGACGACTGGTCGCCGCCGCCTCCCCAGGGGCTGCGGTCGGCCGAGGCGTTGGTGTCGCCAAACGCCTGCTGATGCGATCCGCCCATCATGCCGCGGATGCTGGAGAGCAGCAGCGAGCCGCCAACCACGCCGGCCGCAGCCGCCGCCGCCGTGCCGAGGAACGAGCCGCCGCCACCGCCGACCGGCGATCCTCCCAAGCCCTGACCGGGGCCTTGACCAGGACCTTGGCCATAGGGCTGTCCGTAAGGCGGTTGGCCGTAGCCCGGCTGGGACTGCTGCATGGCTTGGCCGGTGTTCCAGGCCGGCCGCGCGTCGCGCGGCGGCACGTTCGGAACCGAGCCCCGCGACGGACCGCCGCCGAAAAGGGACTCGCGCATGGAATCAAGGAAGCCGCCGGACTGTGCCTGTTCGGGGGCCTGCCCCGCTTCCAGCTCCTGGATGCGAGCATGGGCGCGCTTCAGCGCTTCGTCCTGCAGCAGCGTGGTCTGCACCAGCGCGTAGATCGCGCTCGGCGCCTTGCGCAAACCGTTGGAGATCGCGGCGGTCGCGTCGGGATCGCGTGGTGCGCTTTCCAGCTTTGAAAGCCGGTCGAAAAGGTCGTCAACGAGCTGGCGTTCCTGCGGCGTCATGATCTATCTCCTCTGCGCAAACCAAGCGCGAGGCAGATGTAGGGTTCCATTGTGGCCCCAACAGTGCCGGCCGGATTAAATTTCGGTATGCGACAAGCTGCCCTCCCGCAGCCTTTATCGCCGGTTTCATCCCAGCGTGGCGCCGCTGTCCGCGAGCAGGCGCGCGAAGGCATCGCCTGAGAGATACGCGTGCTCGCGTTCGCGGACATCCGTCATCGGGTCGAGGCCGGCGAGGACATCGTCGACGAAGCCGGGATGGCACATCACGAGGCCGCCGTCCGGCAGGCCTTCCAGGAATTGCCGCATCAGCTCGCCGAAATCGGCCACCCGCGTGAAGTCATAGGCACCGGCAAAGCCGGGGTTGAAGCTGAGGCCGGCGCTGCCGGCGCGGCGGCGGAATTGCGCGCTGAGGATATCGAGCAACATGGCCTTGGGAGAGGCCAGCCGCTCCCTGAGCGGCAGGTCTCGGCCGCCCTGACGCACCCAGGCGTTTGGCGCGACTTCGGCGACCGCTTCGACAAAGCCGTCGCGCACCTGCGGGTAGAGCTGCACGTGCTGATGACCGTCGACGAAATCAGGCGCGCGGCCGAACGCCTCCGCGAAGGCGGCGAGCTGCGCCTTCACCTCGTTGCGGAAGAATTCAGGGTCGAGCCGCCGCACCAAGCCGGCGCGCAACAGCTTCGGAAACGGCATGAACATGTCGCCGTCGAGCGGACGGAAGTGCATGGTCAGCGGCCGGAACGGCGCCGACAGCGTCACGTGCAATCCGATCGCGCAGCGCGGGCTCGTGGTCGCGGACGCCTGGAGCGCCTCGACCTCGCTGCGCGCGATCGCCGGGCCCACCATCATCACCGAGGTGGCGTTGAGGCGGCCGCGTTCGATCAGGTCGCGGATGGCGCGGTTGACGCCCGGGCTGATGCCGTAATCGTCGGCGCAGAGCCAGATCCGCCGCAGGTCCGCGGCCGCGTTCATTCGGCCGCCGTCCGCTTCGCGGCGTCGTCAGCCTTGTCGGCCTCGAAGTGCTTTTCACTGTGCTCGGCGACGAAGTAGATCGGGCGCGCCTTCAGCTCGGAGAGGATCTTGCCGATATATTCGCCGACGATGCCGATCATGATGAGCTGCACGCCGCCGATCGTCATCAAGCCGATCACCAGCGAGGGATAGCCGGGCACCTGCTTGCCGGTCGTCAACACCTCCCAGAGGATCGAAAGGCCGAACAGGAAGGCGCCACCGGCGAGTATGACCCCGAGCAGGCTCGCGAAGCGCAAGGGGGCGACCGAAAACGAGGTCAGGCCCTCGATCGACAGGCCAAGCAGGCTTGCGGCGTTGAACGTGGTGACGCCATGGGCCCGCGCCGCGGGCTCGTAGTCGACGCGGATCTGGCGGAAGCCGATCCAGCTGGCGAGTCCCTTGAAGAAGCGGTTGCGTTCCGGCAGCTGCCTGAGGGCGGCGACCGCGCGCGGCGAGAGCAGGCGGAAGTCGCCGGCGTCCTCGGGAATCTTCTGGCGCGCGCCCCAATTGATCAGCGCGTAGAAGCCGTGTACGGCAACGCGGCGCAGGAAGCCCTCGTTGTCGCGATGCGCCTTGGCGGTGTAGACGACGTCGTAGCCGTCATCGATCCAGTGCCGCACCAGCTGTTCGATCAGGGCCGGCGGATGCTGGCCGTCGCCGTCCATGAACATGACGGCGCCGAGCCGGGCGTGGTCGAGGCCGGCCATCAGCGCCGCCTCCTTGCCGAAATTGCGCGACAGAGACACCACCTGGACGCCGATCGAATTGGCCGGCAATGACCGCGCGATCGAGAGCGTCGCGTCCTTGCTGCCGTCGTCGACATAGACGACCTCGCAAGCCAGCCGATAGCGCTCCCGCATGGTCTTCGCGAGATCGCAGATTCGCTGGTGCAGGGCGGCAAGGCCCGCCGCCTCGTTGTAGACGGGGACGACGATCGACAGTCCCTTCGCGGCGGCGCTGCCCGCGGTGGTCGTCATGCCTGACACGTCAGAGCCCAGCGTCATCGATCAAGGTTCCAGAAGCGTTCAAAGTCATCTCAACAGCATATGGTAGCTGCCGTTTGCTGTCGCAAAGCTGAACGGAAAAGCCGAACGGACCCGGGGCTCATCGCCGCAGGAACGCCTCGAGCTTGGCGAACAGCGGGTTCTCCCGGTCGAACACATAGTCGAGCGAAACCACCGAGACGGTCTCGGCGCCATGCTCGCGCAGGAAGCTTGCCAGCGCATAGAGCTGCCCCGGGGGGCAGTGCAACGTCAGCATGCCTGACGAGGTCGGTCCGCCGAACGGGGTCTCGACGCCGTACCGGTTGTGGGCTTCGCCGAGCAGGGCGGCGTCGCATTGCCGGAAGCGGGTGCGGACCTCGCGGTATTTGTTGGCCCGCGCCCGCGCTGCGATGTGATCGAGGATGATTCGCGCCGTCTCCCGCGCCTGCGGCGACCAGTCGGCCTCCTTCGACGCCACGAGATTGGCCTGGCTGCGCAGGATCACGCCGTCGTCGAGCACCCGCAAGCCGTTGGCGGCGAGGGTCGCGCCGGTCGTGGTGATGTCGACGATCAGCTCGGCGCTGCCGGCCGCCGGCGCGCCTTCGGTTGCGCCGGCGCTCTCGACGATGCGGTAATCGCTGATGCCGTGGGCCTGGAAGAACGCGCGGGTGAGATTGACGAACTTGGTCGCGACCCGCATCCGCATGTGATGCTGCTCGCGGAAGCCGGTGGTGACGTCGTCGAGGTCGGCCATGGTGCGGACGTCGATCCAGGCCTGCGGCACCGCGACGACGACGTCGGCATAGCCGAATCCGAGCCCTTCGATCAGCGACACGCGCTTGTCGGCGTCCGCGATGGTCTCGCGCACGAGGTCCTCGCCGGTGACGCCGAGATGCGCCAGGCCGCGCGATAGCTGCGCGGCGATCTCGCTCGCCGAGAGATAGGCGACCTCGACATTGTCGAGGCCCGCGATGGTACCGCGATAGTCGCGGGCGCCGCCGGCTTTCGACAGCTTGAGGCCGGCGCGGGCGAAGAAGGCTTCGGTGTTTTCCTGCAGGCGGCCCTTGGAGGGAACGGCCAGAACGAATGGCGCGCTCATGATTTTACGCTCCCACCTTGCGGCCGATCCGGGTCAGCGCGTCCACCCAGACCGAGAAGCCGACCGCCGGGATCGGCTCGACTGAACCGAGCTGGGTCATCAGCCCGTCATAGCGGCCGCCGGCAACCAGCGGCTCGGCGCCGTTGCCCCGATGATGCAGCTCGAATTCGAAGCCGGTGTAATAGTCGAGGCCGCGTCCGAACGCGGTCGAGAAGCGCGTCTGCTTCACGTCGATGCCGCGTGCGGCCATGAAGCCGACCCGGCTCTCGAACTGATCGATGGCCGGGGCAAGGTCGAGCTTGGCATCAGAGGTGAGCGCGCGCAGCGCGGCGATGGCGTCGTCGGGATTGCCCGCGATCGACAGAAAGCGCTTGAGCACGGTGATCGCCTCGCGCGGTAGCGCGCCGCCCTTCAGCGTCGATTGCTCGAGGAAGCGATCGGCGATTTCGGCCGTGGTGCGCCCGCCGACATTGGTGGTGCCGGCGATCGACATCAGATCCGTGACGAAGGCGAGCGCCGCCTTGCGGTCGGAACCGGCGAGCGCGGCGAGCACGCCCTGGTATTCGCTGGGGCCAGCGGTGGTCGCGGCCGCCAGCCGCTCCAGATCCTGCTCCAGGCTGATCTTGCGGTTGAAATCCTTGACCAGGCGGCGGCGCCAGACCGGATAGAGGTCGAGCGCGTCGAGCAGCGCGTTGAACAGAGCCACGTCGCCAGTGCGGATCTCGACGTCGCGGACGCCGAAGGCCGCGGTCGCCTCCAGCGCCAGCGCCAGCATCTCGGCATCGGCCGCGGCGCGGTCCTGGCGGCCGAACGATTCGATGCCGGCCTGGAGGAATTCGCTGGCCTGGCCGCTGCGGTAACGAAACACCGGGCCGAGATAGCTGAACCCCGCCGGCTGGCCGGCGCGGTCGGAGGCGAGATAGTCGCGGGCAACGGGAATGGTCAGGTCCGGGCGCAGGCACAGCTCCTCGCCGGACAGATCGGTCGTCAGGTACAGGCTCTTGCGGATGTCCTCGCCGGAGAGGTCGAGAAACGGCTCAGCCGGCTGCAGGATGGCGGGCTCGGCCCTGACGTAACCGGCCTGCGCGAACGACAAGAGCAGCGTATCCGCCCAGGCGGCGGAGCCGGCAGCATTCGTGGTGGCAGTCGCGGTCATAACGGGGTCCATCGTCCCGGTGGAACCGGGCAGGCAAGGGATAAGGACAGGATTGGCGCAGCCCTTAGCATGGCCGATGCGCGGTTTCGACCTCCAAAGGATCAATCGCTTAACGGGTGGGCAATGCCGGGATCAGTTGCCCCAATCGCCCAGCACCGCCTGCACCAGCGCCAGCGCCGCCACCGCGGCGGTGTCCGCCCGCATGATCCGGGGGCCCAAGGCCAGCCGAAGGATCTTGGGCTGCCGCAGCAGCAGGGCCCGTTCCTCTTCGGCAAAGCCGCCTTCGGGGCCGATCAGGACGTCAATACCTTGTCCAGCCGCCCGCGCGGCTTGCAGGCTCTGAACCGGGTTTTCGACCTCGGCCGCCTCGTCGCAGAAGATCAGCAGGCGGTCGGCCGGGCGCTGGCTGAGGAAGCGCTCCAAGGCTACCGGTTCGGCGACGCTGGCGATGCTCAAAATCCCGCATTGCTCGGCGGCCTCGACGACATTGGCCCGCATTCGCTCGGTATTGACCCGGGAGGCTTGGGTGAACCGGGTCAGAACCGGCTGCAGCGTCGCGGCGCCCATCTCAACGGCCTTCTGAACCATGTAGTCAAGCCGGGCGTGCTTGAGCGGGGCGAAGACGTAAGCGAGGTCGGCCAGCCGGTCCTGCGGCCGGGTCTGCTGAAGGATGACGAGGCCGTCCGGCCGCTTGCGGCCTTCAATGGCGGCCTGCCATTCGCCGTCGCGGCCGTTGAACGCCAAAACCTCGGCCCCCGCGGCAAGCCGCAGCACGTTGCCGAGATAATTGCTCTGGTCGCGGTCGAGCGCGACCCTGGCGTCCTGGGCCAGGGCAGCATCGACGAACAGGCGGGGAGCACGAAAATCGTGGGCAGGCATCGTTCAAAAGTCCAACTTGAGGCCGTTATTAACCGAAAGCAGCCATTTCGGGGGTAAATATTGCCAAGCTCGTGCGTCGGCGCGCCGCGCTCTTGCCCTATTCGACGGGTTGTTAAGGGCCGGCGGGAATCGTAAAATCGCGAGCACGCTGGTTGCGCTTCAATTGGGAAGACGCCGGACCCCGTAAGCTCCTGCCGGAGAGACCTTCTTGATGATCCGTCATTTGATGGTTCCGATCACTGCCGCCATGGTCACCCTGAGCGCCGCGGGCGCCTATGCGCAAAGCGCCTTCCCGGCGCCGCTGCCGAATCAGGCTGCTACCAGTTCCGCGTTTCCCCCCGTGAACGGCTCGGCGCCGACCGCTTCGGTCGGCACGGCGCCGTCGCAATCGTCCTTCCCCGTGAATGGCGCTGCGCCCCTCGGGGGCGCTGGCGCGTTCAGCGCAGCTCCGCCGACGCAAGCCGGTACCGGCGAGGACTGCATGAAGGCGTTCATGCCCCTGCGCGAAGAAGCCGAGAAGCGCGGCAAGCTGATCAAGGCCGCGAGCGACCGTCATGCGGCGCCGGACGAGGCCTGCAAGCTGATCCGCAATTTCAGCCAGGCCGAGTCGAAGATGCTCAAGTACATCGAGGCCAATGCCGCCAAATGCGGAATCCCGGCGCAGGTCGGTGATCAGATGAAGGCCGGCCACAAGAACACCGAGGCCATGGCGACCAAGGTTTGCAACGTCGCGGCACAGATGCAGAACCAGCCTCGCGGTCCGGCCGGCCCGTCGCTGAGCGAGGTCCTGGGGTCGGGCTCCGCACCTGAGGCCAATGCCGGCAAGAAGGGCGGCAGCACCTTCGATACGCTCAACGGCAACGTCCTCACGCGATGATACACGTGCCGCCGATTTGAAGTTCCTACGGTGCTCGTCGCGGAACTTCAAATCGATAAGCGGCACGTGAATTGAGAGTTCGTACCGGATTGCGCCGCGATGGAATACGAGCTTCGAAAACTGGGCACTAGCACATCCGCCCGCGTTGCCGATTCCACCGGCAACTGGGTCGATACGCGTGCGCCGCAATGGGCGCGGCCTTATTTGCGCTTGTCCCGCTTCGATCGTCCGATCGGCTCCTGGCTGCTGCTGATGCCGTGCTGGTGGTCGGCAGCGCTCGCGAGCGGCATGGCGCATGACGTCCGCGACCTTCCGCTCACCATCGTCCTGTTCTTCGTCGGCGCCTTCGCGATGCGCGGGGCGGGCTGTGCCTGGAACGACATCACCGATCGCGATCTCGACGACAAGGTCGAGCGCACCCGCTCGCGGCCGCTGCCCGCGGGGCACATCACCGTGAAGCAGGCGTTGGCCTTCCTGGTCGCTCTCGCGCTGGTCGGGTTCGTCGTGCTGCTCCAGTTCAACCGCTTTGCCGTCATGACCGGCATCGCCTCGCTCCTGATCGTCGCCATCTATCCCTTCATGAAGCGCGTCACTTGGTGGCCGCAGGTCTTTCTCGGGCTCGCCTTCTCCTGGGGCGCGCTGATGGGCTTTGCCGTCACCTTCGGACGCATCGACGTCACCGCGCTGGTGCTCTATGCCGGTTCGATCGCCTGGGTGATCGGCTATGACACGATCTATGCGCATCAGGACGCCGAGGACGACGCGCTGATCGGTGTCAAATCCACCGCGCGCCTGTTCGGCGCCCATACGCATCAGGCGCTGATCCTGTTCTATGGCGTCGCGGTGATGCTGATCGGTGTCGCGCTGGCTTCGGGCGATGCGCGCTGGCCGGCCTGGCTCGGGCTTGCCGCCTTCGCCGCGCATCTGGCGTGGCAGATCGCGCGCTTGCGGATCGACGATCCCGAGCTGTGCAAGCGCCTGTTCTATTCGAACAGGGATGCCGGGCTGATGCTGTTCGCGGGGTTGCTGGCCGACGCGGTGATGCGTTCGGCGTAGGTCGCCGTGCCCACGATCTTTCAATGATCGATAGAAAGGTGGGCACGCTTCGCATTGCCCACCTACGGCACCGTGATTGTCGTTCAATTCCTGGCGATGATCTCGCGCTCGCCCTGATGAACGGTGAGCTCGCGCGCCATCGCAACACGGCGGCGCATCAGGAATTTCGGACGGCGGGCTCGGATCGCATTGGCGCGGCGGCGGCGGGCTGCGGGCTTGCGCGCACCTTCGTCGAGCTGCGGAAGTGCGAAGAGCTCGCTCCAGACCGCCCAGGCTTCCGCGAGTTCTTCGCTATCGGCGCCGACCAGCAGCGGCACCGAGAGGGAGGGATCGCGATGCACGAGCACGAGGGCTTGCGCCTCGTCATTGCCGCGCAGCGCGACACCGGTGAAGTCGCTGACGCGGACGTTGATCGCCATCTGCATGCCGCGGACGGCACGACGCAGCACGACACGCTCGCGATGAAGCTCGATCTGCCTCGTGTATCCGTCGGCGCGCGGATCATGCGCATCGAAGCGGACCGGGAGGGAAAGAGGGTCGAGCCGCAGAGAGCGGCTCGACCCGGCGGGACCGACCCCGCATGTTGCTGTTTGACGCCTCACGGCTCTAGTTCTCCCCGCCGGGATTATATTCCCGGTCGATGCGAGGACCTTAGCGCGCGCTCTTCCGAAACCGCTTAAAAAGGCTGGTTAATCCATCCTCACTGCTGCTCATGATTGACAAGAGCTTGGCGCGCATGATTGACGAGACGTTGCGCGCAACCGGCGAATCTGAGCTTTTGGCGGGCTGAAAATGCTTGAAGTCCGCGCCATTAGGGCACATCTGTGGGTTCCGGTCCCGAACCCCGCCCCAACAGGATTTCGTTCGTGAACTCTTCACCAAGCTCGACGCTTTCGCCCACAGCCAATCGCGACCTGTTCGATCAGTCCGCGCTCTCAGATCTCGCGCAGCGGCTGGTGGAGGCTGCCAGGCGCGCCGGCGCGGACGCGGCCGATGCGGTCGCGGTGCGCGGCGTCTCGCAAGGTGTCGAGGTGCGCGACGGCCGCGTCGAGGAATCCGAGCGGTCCGAGGGCGATGATGTCGGTCTGCGCGTGCTGGTCGGCCAGCGCCAGGCGGTGGTCTCGACCAACGACGTCAGCGGCGATGCCGTCACCAAGCTCGCCGAACGCGCGGTCGCGATGGCGCGCGTTGCGCCCGACGACAAATATGTCGGCCTCGCCGATCCCGCGCTCCTCGCGCGCGACTTCCCCGATCTCGATCTGCTCGATCCCGACGTGCCCGCCACCAGCGAGCTCGAGCGCCGCGCGCTCGCGGCCGAAGCTGCGGCGCTCGGCGTGAAGGGCGTCACGAAATCCGGCGGCGCCTCCGCTTCCGCCGGCATCGGCGGCATGGTGCTCGTCACCTCGACCGGCTTTCACGGCTCTTATCTGCGCTCCAGCCAGGGCATCTCGGCCACCGCCATCTCGGGCGAAGGCACCGGAATGGAGCGCGACTACGACTTTACCTCGGCGCCGCATGCCGCCGACCTGTTGTCTCCGGACGCCGTCGGCCGTTCCGCCGGCGAGCGCACGGTGGCGCGCTCCAATCCGCGCAAGGTAGAGACCTGCAAGGTGCCGGTCGTGTTCGATCCGCGCGTCGCCGGCTCGCTGGTCGGCCATGTCGTCGGCGCTATCAACGGCGCCTCGATCGCGCGCAAGACCAGCTTCCTGAAGGACAAGCTCGGCCAGCAGCTGTTCGCGAAGAACATCCGCATCATCGACGATCCCCTGCGCAAGCGCGGCCTGCGCTCGCAGACCTTCGACGCCGAAGGCGTCGCGGTGAAGAAGATCGCGCTGGTCGACGAGGGCGTGCTGACGACCTGGCTGCTCGACTGCGCCACCGCGCGCGAGCTCGGCCTCACCACCACCGGTCACGCCCATCGCGGCGTGTCGTCTTCGCCGTCGCCCGGCCCTTACAATCTTCATCTCGAGCCCGGCACACCGAGCCCGGCCGAGCTGATCTCCGACATCAAGCAGGGATTTTACGTCACCGATCTGATCGGCTCCGGCGTCAACGGCGTCACCGGCGATTACAGCCGCGGCGCCTCCGGCTTCTGGATCGAGAACGGCGAGATCACCTATCCCGTCAGCGAGGTGACAATCGCGGGCCACCTGTTCGAGATCTTCAAGTCGATGCAGCCGGCGAACAATCTCGAGTTTCGCTACGGCATCAATGCGCCGACGGTGCGCATCGAGGGTTTGACGCTTGGCGGACGTTGACGCGAACTCCCCTGGCGAAGCCATCCTGACGCGCGACGCGGCGCTGCTGCAAGACACGGTGCGGGAAGCGGGCGCGCTGGCGCAGTCGATGTTCCGCACCGAGTTGAAGAAGTGGACCAAGGGCGCCTCTTCGCCGGTGTCGGAAGCCGACATCGCCGTCAACGACCTGCTGGAAGCCCGCCTGCGCGTGGCGACTCCGGACTATGGCTGGCTCTCCGAGGAGAGCGCCGACGACGCGGCGCGGCTGTCGCGGCGGCGGACCTGGATCGTCGATCCCATCGACGGCACGCGCAACTATCTGGGCGGCCATGACGAATGGTGCGTCAGCGTCGCGCTGGTCGAGGATGCCTCGCCGGTGCTGGCCGCGGTGTTCGCGCCGACGAGCGGGGAGTTCTTCTTCGCCGCGCGCGGCCAGGGCACCACGCTCAATGGCGCGGCCGTGCAGGCTTCGCCGGGATCCGGGCTGGACTTCGCGCGCGTCGCCGGGCCGAAACCGCTGGTCGAGCGGCTCAAGCCATCACTCGGCGAGATCAAGCTGCATCCGCGAATCGGTTCGCTCGCGCTGCGCCTGTGCCGGGTCGCCCATGGCGCACTGGATGCGGCTTTTGCGGGCGGCAACAGCCATGATTGGGACCTTGCGGCGGCCGATTTGATCGTGCAGGAAGCGGGTGGTAGAATGAGCGACCTCTCCGGAGAACCCATCCTCTATAACCGCCGGGAAGTGGCGCACGGGGTGCTGGTGGCAGCGGGACGCGATCGTCATGCGGGCATTGTCGCGCATTTTCGAAACCGTCCCTTGGCCTAAGGCGCTTTTTGTCGTGCTTCTCGAACACTGCTTTGCCGGGCAGCCCGTTAGGAACAGAACTCATGCCAGATAGTGCCCCGCAACAACTGCTTCACCTCGTCATCGGCGGCGAGCTCGTCGATCTCACGCAAAACACCTTCAAGAATCTCGACGACGTCGAGATCGTCGGCCTCTATCCGAATTATGCGACCGCCCACGCCGCCTGGCGGGCCAAGGCGCAGAGCACGGTCGACAATGCGCAGATGCGCTACTTCATCGTCCATCTCCACCGGCTGCTCGACCCGAATCAAGAACCGGCACGTTGAAAAAACTGCTTCGCAATACGCTGCGAAGCAGCTGGTTTCAGCGTGCCGTCGGGGTCCTGGCGGCCGAATATCTGCGTCTGGTTTGGCGGACCAACAAATTCACGCTGGATCCGCCCGACGTCTATGCGCGGGTTGAGCCGCAGCTCCCTGCGATCTTCGCGTTCTGGCACGGCCAGCATTTCCTTACGCCCTTCATCAAGAACCAGAACAAGGCCTCCTATCGGGCCAAGGTGCTGATCTCCCGTCACCGTGACGGCGAGTTCAACGCCATCGCGGTGGAACGGCTCGGCATCGGCCTGATCCGCGGTTCCGGCGATCATGGCGGCGCATTCCACCGCAAGGGCGGGGTCGGCGCCTTCAAGGAAATGGTGCGGACGCTTCAGGACGGCTGTAATGTCGCGCTGACCGCCGATGTCCCCAAGCGCGCGCGCGTGGCCGGGCTCGGCATCATCATGCTGGCACGGGAATCGGGGCGGCCGATCATGCCTTTCGCGATGGCGACCAGCCGGTTCATCCGGCTGAAGAACTGGGACCGCACCACCATCAATCTGCCATTCGGGCGCGGCGCATTGGTTGGCATCAAGGAAATCCACGTTCCCCCGGATGCCGACGCCGCCGCGATGGAAGCGCTGCGGCTGGAGCTGGAAGAGACTTTGAACGAGGCGACCCGCCGCGCTTACGCGCAACTCGGCCGCCCGGGGCCTCAAGATGCCTAAATCGCTGCCCATTGCGCTGCCGATCACGCTGCGGATGTATCGGCGCCTGGCCTCTGGCCTCGTGCCGCTCGCGCCTGCGCTGATCAAGCGGCGGCTGAAGCAGGGCAAGGAAGACCCCGCGCGCGTCGGCGAGCGCCGGGGCCTGTCCCGGGACGTGCGGCCGCATGGCCCCCTCGTCTGGATCCACGGCGCCAGTGTCGGCGAGGTGCTCGCCGCCGCGGCGCTGATCGAGCGCCTGCGCGATCTCAATTTGCGCATCCTGCTCACCTCCGGGACCGTCACCTCGGCCGCCGTCGTCGCAAAGCGCTTTCCGGCCGACGTCATCCATCAGTACGTGCCGTATGACTCCCCCCGCTATGTCGCGCGCTTCCTCGACCATTGGAAGCCGTCGCTGGCGCTGTTCATCGAATCCGATCTGTGGCCGAACCTGATCCTCGCCGGCGCAGCGCGCCGGGTGCCGATGGTGCTGATCAACGGGCGGATGTCGCCGCGCTCGTTCCCGCGCTGGCAGCGTATGCACGGCACCATCTCGGCGCTGCTGTCGCGGTTCGACATTTGCCTGGCGCAGTCGAAGACGGATGCCGAACGCTTCTCCGCGCTCGGCGGCCGCGACGTCGTCACCACCGGCAATCTCAAGCTCGATGTGCCGGCACCGCCGGCCGATCCCGCCAGGCTCGAGCGGCTGATGGCGATGACGCGCGGGCGGCCGATCATCGTCGCGGCCTCGACCCATCCGGGCGAGGACGAGATGCTGGTCGCGGCGCATCGCAGCCTCGTCGGATTCTTTCCGCAGTTGCTCACCGTGATCGTGCCGAGGCATCCCGATCGAGGCTCCTCGATCGCAGGCCAGATCACGGCCTCGGGCCTGAAGCCGGCGTTGCGCTCACGCGAGGAACTGCCGACGGCGACGACCGATATCTATGTCGCCGACACCATGGGCGAGCTCGGCCTGTTCTATCGGCTCTCGCCCATCGTGTTCATGGGTGGGTCGCTGATCCATCATGGCGGGCAGAACCCGATCGAGGCGGTCAAGTTGGGTGCTGCGATCGTCCATGGTCCGCACGTGTTCAACTTCGCCGATGTCTATGCGGCGCTCGATGCGAGCGGCGGCGCGCGGCAGGCCGACACGCAGGAGGCGCTGGTCAAGCAGCTCGGCCAGTTGCTGGCCGATCCCGTCACGCGCGACAAGATGCAGCGCGCCGGCAGCGGCGTGGTCGAACAGCTCGGCGGCGCACTGGAGCGCACCATGACGGCGCTCGAGCCCTATCTGCTGCAATTGCGGATCGAGATGGGGGCCGCCAATGCGTGAGCCGGCCTTCTGGTACCGGCCGCGCTCCTTCACGTCCTATGCGTTACAGCCGCTGGCTCTGCTCTACGGCGCGATTACCGAGCGGCGCATGGTGCGCAAAGGCGCGGACGCCGGCATTCCCGTGATCTGTGTCGGCAATTACCATGTCGGCGGCGCCGGCAAGACGCCGACCGTGCTGGCGCTGACCAGACTCCTGCGCGAGCTCGGTGAGACGCCGGTGGTGCTCAGCCGCGGCTATGGCGGCCGCCTCGAAGGCCCGGTCATGGTCGACCGCGCACGCCACACCGCGGCCGATATCGGCGACGAACCCCTGATGATGGCGCGCGACGTCCCTGTCGCGGTCGCGCGTGATCGCCTCGATGGCGCCGCGCTGGCGAAGTCGCAAGGCGCCACCGTTATCCTGATGGACGACGGTTTTCAGAACCCGCGCCTGCTCAAGGACGCCTCGCTGATCGTGATCGACAGCGAGCGCGGCCTCGGTAACGGCAACGTGTTTCCCGCCGGTCCCCTGCGCGTGCCGCTAAAGGCGCAGCTCGGGCGCACCGATGCGCTGGTGCTGATCGGCGATGGCCGCGCCGCCAACGACGTCGCGGCAGAGCTTGCCAAGCGCGACAAGCCGGAGCTGCGCGCGCACCTGAAGCCCGTTGCTGCATCGCTCGCGCAGCTATCCGGCAAGCGGGTCTTCGCCTTCGCCGGCATCGGCGATCCCGACCGCTTCTTCCGCACCCTTCGTGCCGGCGGCATCGACGTCGCGCGCACGCGTGCCTTCGCCGACCATCACAAGTTTTCGAATGAGGAGCTCGCCGCCCTCGCCGTCGAGGCCCAGCGCGAGCAGCTCACGCTGGTGACCACGGAAAAGGATCTCGCGCGTTTGCGCGGCCGTGAAGGCGTGTCCGACGGCATCGTGTCGTTCGCGGTGCAACTCGAGTTCGACGAGCCGGCAAAGCTGCGGCAGTTGATCAGCGATCATCTGTACAGGGCGCGCGAGCGGCGGTTCAGCGCGCGTTGATCTCGTGTATTAGGCAAGCGTCTCTGCCGTAGCTCGTAAAGCGCGGCGGACGAATTCTCTTCCGCACACCTGGCAACTGATGTAGCCTTCCAAGAGAGCCGTCACCAGGACGTGCCGAACTCCCGGCAATCATAGACGGCGTTTATGCCCACGGCGGGCGCGATCTTCATTATTTCAGGTGCGACGGCCGCAACGACCAGTTCGGAGCGGCACGGAGAGTCATTGCCAAAAGCAGAGGAGAACATGCCATGCATTTTTGCCTCACCGGCCAATACACACCACGCGCTCTCAACGCCATCTTGGAAAACCCGGCAACCAATCGCCAGGAGGCCGCCAGGAAGCTCATTGAAGCGGCCGGTGGAAAGCTGATTTCAATGTACAGCGTTGCTGCCGACGGTCCCGGCGTCCTGGTGATCTTCGATGTGCCTGATCCGAGTACGGCTCCGGCCATTTCCGGCCTGACCGTGACGGCGGGCACCCTGCAGAACGTGAAACTGGTTCGGTTGTTCACGCAGGACGAGATCAAGCATGTCCGCCAGAACGCGGCGAAGCTGCGTTCTTCGTATACCCCGCCTGGAAGCTGACGTCCGAATCTAACGCACAGCCGCCGCAGTCGAACGACGCAGCGGCTGTGCTCATGTCGAAATCGGAACCATGTCTGCAAAGAGGCATGGGAACCTGCTCACCACGCCCCGACGGCCATCAAACCGACAATGGTCAGGCACGAGATGCAGGTCGCGATGACGGCATACCACTCGGGTGTATTCATTGCTGACTCCCAAACTGCTGCCAGTTGCTTGGTCACTGCTACGCGGGAGAGATCGCCGTGTCGGGTCGCTTCAACTCGGCAGGACGTGACCGGTCTTGCGATGTGCCTCCGTGATCCCATCGTCATCCTGCTCCGCAGGGCGATGATCTGCTTCGAACGCTTCAGAGCGTTTAGCTGAGATCAGAAGCTGTTTGCGCATTTCAGCGAGACGGGCGCGGCAATATTCACGATAGAGCAGGTCTAATATGGTGGGCATGATCACCCCCATCGTTGCCTTCGATTTACAGATATTCCACCGCGAGTTTCCGAGGCGATCGTAGTCCGCCGATCGGCTCTTCCATATGAGGCCGTTCACAAACGGCGGCAAATCCGAAGCTCGATGGCCGTCCGGTCGCTCGATTCCCCAACGACCTGACCTGCAATATAGCAGTGCTGTGTTTCACCGAGACTTCGTCAAACAACTTAAGGGCGCCAAGGCGCGGCGCAAATCCAACTACAGCGCGAAATGAGTAACCACGGAGTGCACGCGCTCTTCGATGCAACGCAGGCCGATTCGACGGAGACCATTTCGGTCGCAGACGCGCAACCCAGGTGCGCGAGCAATGTCCGCATCTCGATGATGCCGAGAAAACTGCACCGCGCGTTCTGGCCGGCCGAAGCGTGCGCGTTGCCGGAGTTGCGGCACCCTCTCATTCAGGGGGCATTCATCGCAAAGAGTCTATCGCTTCCGGACCATCAGGAGAGTTCGATGAAGCTGCCGTCTGCCGCCGTCGCCGCGAGCCTTGTGTGTCTGAGCATTGCGCCGGTGCTTGCACAAGCGAGTCCGCCGACAACTCCGGCAAATCCGGCCGGCACGGTGCCCGTTCCCGCGACCAAGCGGGTCACGTGCCTGGCGACGACCCAAGCTCTGCAGGGACAGGACAAGCGCGACCAGATGCAGCTCTGCATGGCGCAGGCGCGCCTGGATTGCCTGAAGCAGGCGATCGATCAGAAGATCGTCGGGAAGGCCCGGAAGGATTTCATCAACACTTGCGTAGGCTCGTCCGATGGCACGGAGCAGCGATAGCCGCGCGCCATGGGCCTCACGGCTGCGGCTTCGGCGCGCCGGGAAAATGCCGCTGCAGCACGGCGGCCGGGGTGGCGTAGGCCTCCTGCAAATCCACGCTCCAGTACTTCAGCTCGTCGAGCGGAATCCGCGTGTCGGTGATGGCACAACGCACGAAGGTCCCCGGCGAGATCACGCGGAAGTCGCCGTCGAGATACTGCACCTGCGCTTCGCCATGGCCCGAGGGGCCGAACTTGTTCAGCACGGTCGAAAGTCTCCGTGGAAGGCCGCTTCCAGGGCAACCCCTGGAGGGCACGATGTGTTGGACGGGATGTAGCATAGATAGGGCGGCTTGTCCGCCCGGTAAACCCACCGGTTTGTGATGTTTTGCAGCCGTTTCCGCGTGATGGCGCGTCGCGCCATGGATCGCTGGTTCCGGCATCTCCTACGGCAGAGTCCGATGCGCCTTCGATTGACCGCCCTGTTCCTGTCGCTGCTGATGTCGGCCGCGCGCGCCGCGCCGGCGCCGCAAGCAGTCGACATTCCGCTGGCGTCCGGCATCCTCCATGCGCAGCTGTACAGGCCCGCGGGAGAGGGCCCGTTTCCGACCGTGATCGCCTTGCACGGCTGCGGCGGGCTCGGTAGCCATTCCGATCCCGTGCTGCCGCGCTATCGCGACTGGGCCGAGCGGCTGCTCAGGGCGGGCAATGCCGTGCTGCTGCCCGACAGTTACGGCTCGCGCGAGCTCGGGCCGCAATGCCGCGTCAGCGAGATGCACGTCAAGGCGCGGCGCGAGCGCGTCACGGATGTCGCAGCATCGCGCGCCTGGCTGATGAAGCAGTCCTGGGTGGCGCGCGACCGCGTCAGCCTGATGGGCTGGGCCAATGGCGCGAGCGCGCTGCTCTGGGCCGTGCGCCCGCAGAGCGCGGCGCGCGATCCGGGGCCCGATTTCCGCGCCGCGATCGCGTTCTATCCGGACTGCCGCATTTCCGCCGGCCTCGGCTGGAGCACGCGGGTGCCGACCCTGGTGCTGATCGGCGCCGATGACGACGTCTCGTCGCCGCCGGCCTGCCGCCAGATGGTCGAGGGCGCGCGTGGCCGCAGCGCGCTGGCGCGCATCGTGGTCTATCCCGGCGCCAATCACGATTTCGACCGCGCCAACACGCCACGTCACGCGGCTGCCGGCAGCGACGATGCCGCCGCGCCCGAACGCGTCCATCTCGGCACGGATGCAGAGGCGCGCACGCAATCGCAGAAAGATGTCGCGGAGTGGCTGGCGCGTTAGCCCGGATGCGGACTTGTCGCGCCGTAGCTCGTTAGAAGCGAAGGCGGAAGCGGGGCCGCCCGAGGAACAACGTTGGGCGGACAGCCCCGCATCGACCACCGCCCTGCACGGAGAATGGCCGACCCAAAATCTACGGGTGGCGAGTGGCGCCGGTTTCAGCCCGTGACGGCGCCTTAGTTCGACCACGATGTCGATTCAACGCAATCCTCATGCGCAACCGCATCGTCCTCTTCTCCTCCGCCCTGGTCGTCTTCACCGTCGCGATCTTCCTCTACGAGGCCCACGCCGGCGCCCCCTTGCGCGCGCCGGAACATTGCGGCTTCTGGACCACGATCGACGCGGGATTGTCCTGCCGGTAGGGCACGCACGCTCCCTCCCAATACTCCGTCATTGCGAGGAGCTCTTGCGACGAAGCAATCCAGACTCTCTCCGTGGAGAAGATTCTGGATTGCTTCGCTGCGCTCGCAATGACGAGTTTGTGGCTGCACTCGCCCCACACACCCGGCGTCATCGCCCGGCCAGTGCGCAATTGCGCACAAGGCAGGGGATGACAGCGAGGGTGGAATGCCGCCTTCGCACTCAGAACAAGCTGCCCTGATCCACAGGCTTGGCCACACGCTTCGGTGCGGCTTTTGCGTCTTGCGCGGCCGGCTTGGCCTGCGACGGCGCGCGCTTGGCGGCAGGCGGTGGCCGATCCGCATCCGCCGTCGCCGCCACACGGCCATCGGCGAACTCGATCTCGAGCCGCGCGTTCGGCCCGACGCTGTCCGCCGCATGCAGTGGATGGCCGGCCTCATCGCGCACCAGCGCGAATCCGCGTGCGAGCACGCTGCGATAGGACAAGGCCGACAGCAGCTTGCCGCTGTTCTCGACGCGGGCCTCCAGCCGCTGCAGCAACGTGAGAAGCGCGCGGCCGGCGCGCTCGCCGAGGCGATGCGTGCGCTCGCGCTGGCGGGCAATGGCGTTGCGCTGCGCCTGCGCGTTGGAGAGCTTTGAGGCGCGCAGGCGAACCTCGAGCCCGGCAAAGCGGTCGCGCCGCCGCCGCAGCAGCGAGCGCGCGGAGAGGCCGAGCCGCTCGCCGCACACTGTCAGGCGATGGTCGGCCTGCGAAATCTGGCCGTGCAGCACCCGCAGCGTCAGCTTTGAGCTCGCCGCGGTGAATCTGCGGAAATGCGCGTGCGTGTTGGCCTTGAGACAGCGGGGCAGGGACGCGCCCGCCGAATCCAGCCGTTGCCGCGGGATCGCGAGCAGATCCCCGGCCGCCGGCAGCGCGCGCGCGGCGGCGCGCAATTCGCTGCGGCGGCTTTCCTGGGCACGTTGCCAATAGGCGCGGGTGCGACGCCCGAGATCGGCGACCTCGACGAACAGATCGCTGCGCACCGGGACTGCCATCTCGGCCGCGGCCGTCGGCGTCGGCGCGCGTTTGTCGGCGACGAAATCAATCAGCGTGATGTCGGTCTCGTGCCCGACCGCCGAGATCAGCGGGATCATGCTCTCGGCCGCGGCGCGCACCACGATCTCCTCGTTGAACGACCAGAGGTCCTCCAGCGAGCCGCCGCCGCGCGCGACGATGAGCACGTCGGGCCGCGGAATCCTGCCGCCCTCGGGCAGCGCGTTGAAGCCGCGGATCGCGGCCGCGACCTGCTCGGCCGAGCCTTCGCCCTGCACCTTGACCGGCCACACCAGCACCCGGCGGGGAAAGCGGTCCTCCAGCCGATGCAGGATGTCGCGGATCACGGCGCCGGTCGGCGAGGTCACGACGCCGATCACCTCCGGCAGCCAGGGCAAGAGCTGTTTGCGCGCCTCGTCGAACAGGCCTTCCGCGGCGAGCTTCTTCTTGCGCTCCTCCATCAGCGCCATCAGCGCGCCGATGCCGGCGGGCTCCAGCGCCTCGATCACGATCTGGTATTTCGAGGAGCCCGGATAGGTCGTGAGCTTGCCGGTGGCGATGACCTCGAGCCCTTCCTGGGGCTTGAAGCGCATCCGCCCGTGCACGCCCTTCCAGATCACCGCCTCGATCTTGGCGCTCTCGTCCTTGAGCGCGAAATAGCAATGGCCGGAGGAGTGGGCGCCGCGGAATCCCGAGATCTCACCCCGGACCCGGACATGGCCAAAGGTGTCCTCCACCGTCCGCTTCAGGGACTGGGAGAGCTCGGAGACGGTGAATTCGAACGCGTTGTTCAGTTGTTCCGCAGGCTGCATCTAGCAAACGATTCGGGTTGGGGGATCGAGGCCGACGTTAAGGATTTTCGCCGCGCCGCGCCAATCGATTCGGTGCCGCGAGCAGGCCCCGGTGAGCGGAGCTTGACTCGTCTCGTATTTCATATATAAAATTTAAAAATCATATATGAATGAGGAAGCGGACCTGATGGCTGTGGTCACCGATCCCAACGACCCGCGCGGACGCATGTTCGGGCCGTACCGGCTCAAGCCGAACAGCGGGGTCAACCCGCCTTATTCGCCGGCCTATCCGGTCGAGTGGGGCTGCACCCTGCGCACGGTCGAGGTCATGACCCGCGTGGCCCCGGGCAAGGTTTCCGCGTTGCTGGCCGACACCCCGTTCGAGATCGCGAGCGATCGCGTGGCCTTCCGCTTCATGCGTTCGCCCGGGCATTCGCTGGCGGTGCACGCCGGCGAGATGTTCGACCTGATGATCTCCGTGCCGGTGCGCTACAAGGGGCTGTTCACCGAGACGCATATCTTCATGTATTGCAGCGATCCCATGGGGATCTGCGCCGGGCGCGAGGTGTTCGGCTACACGAAGAAGGATACCCACTACGCGTTCGATGAGCATCCCGACGGATCGATCACGGGGTGGGTCCGGCGCCGCGGCATTCCGCTCGCCGATTTCTCCTTCACGCCGGACAGTTCGGCACCTGTCATACGCATTGTCGATGGCGACGAACTGCCGGCGGGCGAGATCCACGTGCGTCGCCTGCCGGATCCCGAGCGGCTCGCCACCGCCTATGCCGACATCGTCTATCGCCGCACGCCGTTGAAATATTCCAAGCCGGCGCCGGGCCGCGCCACCATGACCCTGCACGCCAGCGCGTACGATCCCATCGCCGACCTCGATCCGGAAATCCTGGGCGCGCATTTCATGGTGTCGGACGTGTATGGCGGCGGATTCGAGGTCGAAGACCGGCGGCTCATCGAACGGCTTGTTCCGTAACGACAAGATCAGCCTGCGCGCAATGCACGTGCGGGCGACGAAATAACAAGCGTGCAAAAGCACGAACCGGCAAGGGAGGATTGGACATGGTGGGACGATATCGGGTGAGCCGCCGTGGGCTGCTGGCCGGCGCTGGTGGCCTTGCCTTGGGCATGACAGGTCTCGGCGCGCAGGCGCAAGAGACGAAACCGCTTCGCATCGGCGTGCTGACGGACATGTCCAGCCTCTATGCGGATGTCACCGGTCCGGGCTCGGTGCTGGGGGCCAAAATGGCGGTCGAGGATTTCCAGGCGGCCCACAAGATGACCCGGCCGATCGAAATCATCAGTGGCGACCACATGAACAAGGCCGATGTGGGTGCCAACATCGCGCGCGAATGGATCGACCGCCAGGGCGTCGACGTGATCGTCGATGCGCCGAATTCAGCCGTCGCGCTCGCGGTTCGCAACATCGTGCAGCAGAACAACAAGACGCTGCTGGTCTCCGGCGCATCCTCGTCCGACCTGACCGGCAAGTCCTGCTCACCCAATCTCGTGCACTGGACCTACGATACATACGCCCTCTCGTCGGGTGTCGCACGCGCTGTCGTCGAGAGCGGCGGCAAGAGCTGGTTCCTGCTCACCGCCGACTACGCCTTCGGCCATGCCATGGAAGCCGATATCAAGAATGTCGTGCAGAAAGCCGGCGGCAAGGTTCTCGGCGGCGTGCGCACGCCGATCAATACGCAGGACTTCTCTTCGTTCCTGTTGCAGGCCCAGTCTTCGAAGGCGGAAATCATCGCCTTGATCAATGCCGGCGGCGACACCATCAATTCCATCAAGCAGGCGGTGGAATTCGGCATTCCCCAGAGCGGCCAGCGCGTGGTCGCGACGGTGCTGTATCTCAGCGACGTGCACTCGCTCGGCCTGAAGATCGCGCAAGGGCTGCAATTCACCGAAGCCTTCTACTGGGATCTGAACGACGACACGCGTGCCTGGACCAAGCGCTTCGCGCCGCGCAACAATGGCCGCTATCCGACCGCGCTGCACGCCGGCGCCTACGCCACCACGTTGCACTACCTCAAGGCCGTCGATGCGCTCGGCGCCTCCAGCGACGGCAAGGCCGTCGTCGAACAGATGAAGAAGCTGCCGACGGATGATCCCCTGTTCGGCAAGGGCAGCGTGCGCGCCGATGGTCGCAAGCTGCACAACATGTATCTGTTCGAGGTGAAAAAGCCCGAGGAATCCAAGCAGCCCTGGGATTACTACAAGCTGGTCAAGACCATCGCGCCGTCCGAGGCCTGGCGGCCGCTGGAAGACGGGGGCTGCGAGTTCCTGAAGTCGTGACCGGAAGTGACCGGCGGCCGGTGGCGCTCGTCACCGGCGGCGGGGGCGATATCGGACGCGCCATCGCGCTGAGGCTGGCGCGGATGAGCGCTGCGGTCGCGATCGTCGACCGCGATGAAGCGGCTGCCAACGCTACTGCGCGGCTGGTCGAGCAGGCCGGAGCGAGGGCACTCGCGATTCCCGCCGATGTCTCGCTCGCTCGGGATACGATCGCTTTCGTCGAGGCGACCGAAGCGCGCCTGGGGCCGATCGGCATTTTCGCCAACAATGCAGGCATCGAGGGCGTCGTCGCGCCTCTCCACGAATATCCGGACGAGACATTCGATCAACTGCTGCAGGTGAACGTGAAGGGGGTATTTCTCGGCCTCAAGCACGTGCTCGCACGCATGATGCAGCGTGGGACGGGCGCCATCATCAACACCGCCTCGACGTCTGCGATCCGGGGGCGTGCAGGGCTTGCCGGCTACGTCGCCTCCAAGCACGCCGTGCTTGGACTGACTCGTACGGCAGCGCTGGATGTGGCCGGCACGAAAATCAGGGTCAACGCCGTTCTGCCCGGACCGGTGGAGTCGCGCATGATCCGGGAATTGGAAGGCCAGGCGCGCAACGGCGGCATTGCCTTGCGCCGAAGCGATGCGGGGGCTCATGGCCGGCCGCAGGATGTCGCGAACATCGTAGCGTTCCTCGCCTCCGACGAGGCTGCGCACGTGAATGGCGCCGCCTGGGTCGTTGATGGCGGAATGACGCTGGCCTAGGGTCTGTACGCGTCAAGGCGTGTCCGCCTCCGGAGCGAGGGGCGGAAATCTCATGATCGGCCAGGCATTGCTGCTCGTAGCCCAAGGCGGACCTGGGGGCGGACAGACGCGTTGTGCTCAGGTGGCACTGGCGTTGCAATGGAGCATGAGGAATGTTTGGGAAGTCTGCCGGCGTCTGGTTGAACGAGCCGAGAAAATGGTCCGAAACGGACAACTATCTCGGGCTGGAAACAGACCAGGCCACCGATTTTTGGCGCGAAACTCATTACGGCTTTATCCGCGATAGCGGGCACTTCCTCGCTTTTCAGGCGGGAGATGCGTTCACCGCCGAGCTTCGTGTCAGAGGTGATTTCAAAGCGCTCTACGATCAGGCGGGCCTGATGGTGCGAATAGATGAACGACGTTGGCTTAAGGCTGGGATAGAGTTTTCGGACGGGCGCGCCATGCTGTCCAGCGTGCTGACCAACGAGCAATCCGATTGGGCAACAGCCCCCTATGAGCACGACCCCAGTGACTTCTGGCTGCGCGTCACGATTGCGCATGGCGTCCTTCGTTTGCAGGCATCCAGCGATGGACAGACATGGCCTCTGATGCGGCTTGCGCCATTCGCCCGGAGTTCCTCCTATCTTGTCGGACCCATGGCCTGCACGCCGGAGCGGTCCGGGTTGGAAGTCGCCTTTTCCGATTTCCGCCTGGTGCCGCCGCTTGGCAAGGAGCTTCATGATCTCGGCTGAGAGCGCCGGCCAACGAGGCTGACGTCCGGGAGCAGGAACCATGTCCGGGTGATCTGATTGGAACGTTGGCACGTCCAATCCGGGATCAACCAGCGAGCTTCCTGGGCGGCGTCTTTATCAGGAAGGAGCCACCAATGGATGACAAACGAAAATCGTCGAAGGCGGGGGAGCAGGCCGCCGAAGGCTTGCGAGAAGCAACCTCAAAGGACGAAGCGAAGAACGAGAGCAGGATGGGGCACGATCTGGCCAAGGGGGCCGATCGTTTCGAAGAGCGCTCGAAAAGCTCCGATGGAAAAAGCGCGGAAGACAAACAAAAGGCGTGAAAGCAGCCGAGCACGACCGGTCGATCTGCTTGCGCCATCGTGCGTGTTGGCTTCGGCTGAAGCGATTGCGGCTGGTTGAAAGACCTGAGCGCGCGCCTCGTCCTTCGAGACGACCGCTTTGCGGTCTCCTCAGGATGAGGCTTGGCGGCATCGTGCCCGCTCACACTGCGGTCACACACTCCGTCCTCATCCTGAGGGCCCGCCGGCGGCGGGCGACTCGAAGGATGGCCTCAGGCGAGATCGCTCCAAATGCGATCGCCCTGCGCTTGTGGAAGTAGTGCGCCTACGTTGCAGCAATCAAACTTGATCTCATCACGGTTCAGGAAACGCCGCCGATCCTCTCGGAGACGATCCTGGCCGCGCTGCGCAGCTCGGCGGCGATGGTGCTGGCCTCGGTGGCGGGAATCTGATCCTGCCTCACCAGCGGGACGGTCATCGCAGCCACCGCGCGACCGGAGGCTTCGATGATCGGGCAGCTATAGGCAAGGATGCGCGTATAGCCGTCGTCATTGGAGAAGTTTCCCCCCTCCGCCGAAATGCGGTCGAGCGCGGCGAGCGCCTTCTTGGCGCTGATGCGGTCATTGGCGGCGATGACCTGTGCAAGCTCCTGGCGCCGGCCCTCGAGCTGAAAGGCCGCCAAGACCTTCGCAGAAGCATATTGCTGCGTGAGCGGAAACACCGCGCCGACCTTGACCGACCAGCCCATCAGCCATTCCGGCTCGATCCGGGCGATCACCATGAACTGCTCGCCATGCAGCACCGTCAGGTGGCAGGACAGCTGCACGCGCGAGGCGAGCTGCTCCATCACCGGCAGCGCGGCCTTCAGCAGCCGATCGGTCGGCGGGAATTGCGAGGCGATCCGGAACAGCTTCAGCGTCAGAGTGTATTCGCCGGTCGCGGGATCACGCGCGACATAGCCGCGGCGCTCCAGCGCCACCAGCATCCGGAAGATCTCGCTGACGGAGCGGCCGACGGCTTCGGCGAGCTGCTTCTGGCTGAGACCGCGTGCGGCGCCCGCCAGCGCTTCCAGGAGATCCAGTCCCTTTTCCAGGGCGGGCGCGCCCGGCTGCAGCTTTTCAGTCGTCATTCGTCAGCCCTATGGGGTCCAGTCGGGACACGGTGGGAATGCAACCCCGTTTAGCCGATTGCTCGCACGGCGAAAAGTTCGATCGCCGACAAGCGCCTGGCCGAGCGACGACGTCATCCATCAGCCGTGGCGCCAAAGCGGCCTTGGGATATCATTCCATCGATCTTGAGTGAGGCTGCGCACAGACGGGCCGACTTCTTCGTGGCATTGCTGTCCAACTTCGAGGAGGAACGGCAATGAGCCACAACTGGACGGTTCGCTGGAAGGGCCTGATATTCGCCGGCTACGGCGTGTTGATTGCACTCGTTATGAACAAGTTTGTTTTCGACGGGCCGGGCTGGAGCAAGTTTCTCGTGATGCTTTTCCTTGCGGGCCTCCTTGGTGCGATTGGTCATCGCATCGGCCAGAAGCAAATACGCGATAGCGTTTGACGTGAACAATCTCTCTCCGCGTGCTTTTGCCCGGGCGGTGAGCACGCAACAAATCACCACGCGTAGTGAAGCGGTGTCCCTACGCCGTGCCTCCTTGCCATCTTGTGTGACTTCATCTGAGACCGTTTCGGCTAATTTGTCCGTGCGCTTTTCACCAAGCTTGGTGGAGAACTGAAGTTCGTAGGATGGGTTGAGCCCTTGCGAAACCCATCGCTGCTCTATCCCCGCTCTCCGTAATCGCGCCCGTCCTCCGACTGATCCCCGGCCCAATCGGCCGGGTAATTGCCTAGCTTGACGTGCCGATGGGACGAGGAAGGCGCCCAGTCACGCACCCGGTTGACGAGCCCGTGCCTGACCGGATTGATGTGAACATAGTCGACATGCAGCGCGAAATCGACGTCGTCACGAATGGTATGCTCCCAATATCTGCGCTGCCAAATGCCGCGTTCACCTTTGGCCGAACGGCTTTGGGATATCCTCTCATTGCGCGCCAGCCCACGCGAAAAGGTGGATTTGATCAACTGCCAGCGCATAGCGAAATCGGCATCACCTTCCGATAACGTCCACACCGTGTGAAGGTGATCAGGGAGCGCCACGATGGCGTCGATCGTGAATGGATGGCGCTGACGCGCTTCGCGAAACCCCCCGCGCAATACCTCGATATGATCCGTCAGCAACGCCAGCCTCCGCTCCGCCAGATTAATGGTGAAGAAGAAGCACCCACCCGGAACGAAGTTGCGGCGGTACGCGGTCATGACGCCGTCATCAAGTGCGATGGGTTTCGCAAGGGCTCAACCCATCCTACGGGCTGACGGCCGTTAATTTAAGCCCGATAGGAACACAAGCGAACACCAGAATTGCCCGTCGCGGACGTTTTAATAGCGCTGCTTGAATGAATCGGACACCACGAAACGATGCACCCATGGCTTGGCGCGAACCCTATTCATCACGTCCCAATACATCGCCCGCGCCACGGGCTCGGTGCAATCCTCGGGAAATCGATACGCATAGATCGGAAATAGCTCTGTTGCCCTTTCTCTCAGGTGCCAAGAGCGAGCGAACTCAGGACTCAGGTACTCAAAAATCGCCCACCTGATATTGTTCAAGAACTCCGCAATCTGGCTGGAATGATAAATGAAGATGTCGTCGTGAAACCACTCGAAAAAATTGTCGACGGCAAGATAGGCCTGCTGCTCTGTTATCGGGTGACCACTGGCCTCAATAAGTGACCGGATATGCCAGACGTTGGTCGATAATCGCGCCAGATTATGCTTGGCGATATCTCCGCATATCTTGAGGTACCTGAGGCGGGAAATTCGAAGGTCCGCGACGACGTCAATGTCACCGAGATTGACGCCCTGAGCCGTGAATTCTCCTTCCAGCCAAGCGGCGAATGCTTCGACATGCGTACTTAAGACCCGTGCTTCCGGTGCGAAATGCGGCTTAGCGCACACTTGCCGAAGGTAATAAAGGAAGGTCAGGTCAGAGGGTCTAGCGCCTGAAGGCGCCGCCTTAAGCCCAAGTGGTACGGGTTCGCCCTTGAAGGCTCGAAGCTGAGAAAGAAAATCACCAAGCAAGATGATGAAAAGGCGGCGGTGTTGGCTCGTCTCGAACATCATGTTCGTGGGCGTCGTGCGGTCGTGCTTGACGAACATGGCCCAGTTGACCATGCCGTTGATCATCTCCCACGCCGAATTCAGAATGATGCACTCTTGTTCAATTTCGTTCATTTGTCTTACGCTTCCGTGCTGGCCGCTCTTGCGGAAGCAAAGCAGGCAACAAGAAGTGCCCTCGCAGCCAATCGATCACGTAATTTGAAATCGACGGGTTCGATCCACGCCAAGGGTCTCCTTGCACGAATGTAGACATAATCGCCGACACGTCGTCAGGCGATCTCTCAGTAATCAGTTGCTCAAGAAGGTACCCCAGAGCAGCTTGTTTCAATACCCAAGGCAATTTTTCAGTGCGCCAGATTTGAATGCTAGCTCCGAGGGCAACTTGGGCGTGCGATGCTAAGTCTGCTTTTTTGCCACCAAGACGCGATGCCAATTTTTTGAATGCGGTGGGAACGGCGAGATCATTCACGCCGTTCAGGGAAGAAACCAACAAGCCTTGGCTAATCGAAATAAATTCAAGTCCTGAACCAATAAGTTGGACGATGGTGGCGAGGTATTCGTCTTGGGTAATAATTTTGAGGCTCAAGGCTCGCATCAAGACGGGTTGCAGCCACGTCCCCGGAACTTGAAAATCGAGTTGTGCGAGCTGGCGCAGTAACTGATCTTCACAGACAAGCAATCTGCCGCTGCCCTGCGCGGCACGGAGATCGTCTAAGAATCCGGCTCCGAATTGAGCTATCAGTGGTCCCCAATTTGGGGACAAGTCCGTCTTACCTTCAGCGGGCAGTATGGTGGCGTTTTGCTCAATCCAAGTGCGGTCCGCCTCTGCGACTTCGAGGGCCTGTGTCTTTTCCTCCGGCGATACTTCGGTTCGGTAGTATTGACCATCGCGGTATGAGATCGACATATCCGCCTCGTCCAGGCGCTCGCGGAGTTCATGCGTGCGACGCTGATAGTGAAGAGCGGTCCGGGCGACAACGCCGATTGGTCCGCACACTGCGGTAACGATCTTCTCAAGGCCGAGGCGTCTTATGATGTGGAGGGTCGCTAAATCGACAACGCAACCCCGCGCAGCATTGTTATTGATCGCCGTAAAAGCCGTTGCACGCTCTAGATGGGTGCCGTCGCAAGAGCGGATACGTATTCCGGAGCCCGCGATGCCAACCAAAGCCTCGATAGGATCGCAGCCAAGCGCCTTTCCGGCGAGAGCAAGCGGGATCGTACCTGCTTCGTAAAGTTTGTTCACCTCTTCAATGGCATCATGCCGATCGCGCACTTTGGTCAGCATCGGCTCTAGCCCGCCATCCTTCCCAAAATCGACTTTGACCCGTTGGAGTCCGCGCATTTCGGGGAAGCGGTTACCGAAATTTTCAAGGAGATCGTGTAGCGCATGGAGTTGCTTCGGCTTGATCCACAAAATCTTGCCTTGCGAAGAGTCAGGCATAATGATTCCGTCATCCTTACTCTTTCCTGCAAGGAGGGCGGCGACCCTATGGTCTGGTGCGATATGTTGGGGAGTCGGTCGAAGCCTGGAGTCTGGTTCGATAATGAAAACGGGCTTCGTACCGTCATCCAGTTCTATTCCCACCGCCATGTCAGGGCCGACTTTCGCGGGAAGTATTTCCATTCCTCGTGAGTGACCGGGCCGAAGGAACAGGCCGACATAGCCCATCGCGACCATCTGGCTGTTGGGATTGTCAAGGAGGGTCTTGTAACCGAGCTTATGCGCCTCGCGCCAATCCGAAAAATCATCCATGAATTGCGCGAGCTTCATAAAGTCCTCTGGTTCTCCTTTGAAGGCTGACCACGGCTTCGCTGTTTCAATCCGAAGTTCTTTTAGATTGTTCTGCCTGAACAGTGCCGCAAGCAAAAGCAGATGCAATTCAAGATTGGCGGGATCAGAGGCAAGGAACGCGCGGATCAGTTTCTCCGCAACCGGAATGTTGCCGGACCGGCTTTCCAAGGCGATACGTGATTTCCGGTAGAACGCCTGTTGCTCGACCGCAGAAGGAACTTGGTCAAGAATTTCACGCGCCAAGACGCGGCGATCGGAATTGATTGCAGCACCGAGAAGCGCGCGAAGGGCGGGCGAGTCCATCTGCCGTGACGTCGCCGCGTTAAGTAACTCTGCAACATCGTCGAACCTTTGAGCGGAAGCTAACGCTTCTGCGACGAGGAACCGTGTTGGAAATTCCGTGTTGCTGTCGACGAGCGCCAGGGCCTCATCGAGAGCCGTTCCCGCATCGGCGTCACCTTGTGCTTGGCGCACTCGGAATAGAGCCAACGGACCTTGCGGATGCGCTGGTAAAGCAGCTTTTAGCCGTAGCGCTTCGTCTTTGGCCTCCTCATAGCGACCCTGCTTAACGAACGTCTCGATCACGACCAGAGCTGCGGGCACGATGTCGTTGATTCGATCAAATGTCGTCCGATCCGAGAGGACCGCCCGGGCAGCGTCCGGGTCCACCTCAGCGTACAGGTCCGCGCGAATGATCTTGCTCATCGGGCTATCGTCGAGCTTTTCGGCAAGCTCGCGCGCCTTGTCGCGCTGACCGTTCCGCCGATACAGCATGATGCGGTTGTGACGTGTTTCGTTGCCGTCAAGCCCACCTGCTATCGCTGCGTCCAGCAACTCTGCTGCGCGTTTGACCTCGCCCAAGAGACTCCACGCTAACGCAGCGTTATGGGCGCAAGCAGCCTTGGCGGGCGTTTCTTTCCCCGTCGAGGTACGGTAAGCCGCTTCGAGCGTTTCTGCTGCGGCCTTTAGCTCGGCCTGCGATGGCGTAGCGGTGGACCGCACCCCGACGCCACCGGGATCGACGTTCTGAAAAGATTGAACGACGGCTTCGGCATGTAGAATCTTGATGCCCTCATCATCTGGGAATGCCTTAAGCGCTTCGGCGACGGCGTTAGTCCAACGGCCATCTTGCGCTTCTCGTAACAGCGCTACGCGAATGGCATGAGCTTGCGGGCTACTTTTTGCCTTTTCTGGCAGCGTATTCCATACCGTCTCGACGTCTTCATTGTCTGCAAGAGCCTGTAACCGCTGCTGCCCGATTTCTGGATGATCCGGGTGGGCGGCAATTGCGGCATCTGCCGCCGCGTGTGCTTCGGCCTTGCGTCTTTTTATGAGCAGAGCAGCAATTTTGTTCGATATGCCTCCCGGATCGGACGGGTCAATTTCTGCCGCTTGAAGAAGCCAGTCCGCCGCCTCCTCGTATTCGCCTAAGTTGAAGTGCGCAGCGCCGATGTTAGCGACTATGCGATAGCGAATGCGCGTTGATGCAGTCGCCCAAACTCTCTCCTTCATCTTCATCAACAAGCCGAGCGCTGTCCGTGGTTTGTCGGTACGGATCAGGTCGTCGCGATATCCGTCAATTTGACTGTTGAATTCTGCATCGAGCGCGTCGTTGCTGCTCGATTTGTCGCTGGCGATTGATGGAAGCAGAGCCGTGATGCTGGCAAGCTGCGCTTCAAGCCCGGCGAGCTTCCCATGTGTCGTGTCACTCGCTTGTTGGACGAGGCGCTGCGTTTCACGGTTAGCGTCGAGTATCTTTCCGGTGAATGGTGTTGCGTCGGGATGGAATAGCTCGATTGCTTGCGGGAAGAGGTTGATCTCCTGTTGGACGCGGTCCCAACCCCAGACCTGAATGGAGAGCGCCCGCCCTTTGGCTCGAAGCCCCACCTCTAAAAGTCGCGCGGCCTTTTGGATGGCCGCATCGGTTTGAACCGTCGTTATGAGAATGAATTCATCAAGTGCAGGAACAAATTTGCTGGTCTTCTCGACCTCATCGCGCAGTTCTTTTTCGGTGACCTTTTTGCCGTAGTCACCATTCTTGCCTTTGCATTGCACGCCGATGAGGGGACCAGCCCCGCCGCCTCGTCTTCCGAAGATGTCGACGCCGTGCTGGCGCTGACCTGATGTTCCGTTGTTCTGCACCGCAGGATCATCTAGCGACAGCTGAAAGAGCAACCGCGCGTTGCGCTCAAAGGCCTGCCAGTCAGCGGGTGGCGATATGGATACGGAAGTATGATCAGTCATGAATAAGACCGTGATGGGCAAATCGCCGCGTCTCCCACGGAGGGGTAAAAAGGAGAGACCGGCGCACTAGTATATAGTGCCCGGATCAACTCGTTTAGCGGGAAGAAATTACTCAACTTTTTTGCGGCTTTAAGCAGGGGAAACCGGATTGCAAGGATTCCCTTTGGGCGTTGAGGCAATCAAGATGGGCGATTGGGCCGTTTGCGCGCTCCGAAACATCGCGTCGGGCATCGCGTGCTTGAGGACCCCCTTGAGCCTCCCCCCGATTCGTGCGACCTCCGCCGCAGCAAACCCCTCATCCCGAGCCCCTGATGCACATTCTACTCCTCGGTTCCGGCGGCCGCGAACATGCCCTGGCGTGGAAGATCGCGGCTTCCCCCCTGGTGACCAAATTCTGGTGCGCGCCCGGCAATGCCGGCATCGCGAAGGAGGCCGAGTGCGTGGCGCTCGATGTCGCCGACCATGCGGCGGTGATCGACTTCTGCAAGGCGAACAAGGTCGAGCTGGTGGTGGTCGGGCCGGAGACGCCGCTGGCGGCCGGCATCGTCGATGATCTCACCGCCGCCGGCATCAAGGCGTTCGGGCCGAACAAGATCCCCGCCCAGCTCGAAAGCTCCAAGGGGTTTACGAAGGCGCTGTGCACCGAGTTCGGCATTCCCACCGGCGCCTACCAGCGCTTCACCAATCCCGCTGACGCCCGCGCCTATGTGCAGAGCCAGGGCGCGCCGATCGTCGTGAAGGCCGACGGGCTCGCCGCCGGCAAGGGCGTCGTCGTCGCCAAGACCGTGCGCGAGGCGGAGGACGCCATCGCCATGATGTTCGAGGGCGCCTTCGGCGAGGCCGGCGCGGAGGTCGTGATCGAGGAGTTTCTGCCCGGCCGCGAGATCAGCTTCTTCGCGCTGTGCGACGGCGAGACCGCGATTCCGCTGGCCTCGGCGCAGGACCACAAGCGCGTGTTCGACCACGACGTCGGCCCGAACACCGGCGGCATGGGCGCCTATTCGCCGACGCCGCTGGTGACGCCCGCTATCCACGACGCGATCATGGCGAAGATCATCCTGCCGACGGTCGCGGGTATGAAGCAGCGCGGCACGCCGTTCCGCGGCATCCTCTACGCCGGGATCATGCTGACGACGCAGGGGCCAAAGCTGTTCGAGTTCAACGTCCGCTTCGGCGATCCCGAGTGCCAGGTGCTGATGCTGCGCATGATGAGCGACATCGTGCCGGCGTTCCTGGCGTCCTGCGACGGCCAGCTGAAGAATTTCGATCTGCGCTGGCATCCGGAATCCGCGCTCACCGTGGTGATGGCCGCACAGGGCTATCCCGGCGACTACCAGAAGGGCACGCGCATCGGCGGGCTGGAGGAGGCCGCGAAGGTGGACATGGTCGAGATCTTCCACGCCGGCACGGTCGAGAAGGATGGCGCGATCCTCGCCAATGGCGGCCGCGTGCTCAATGTCTGCGCGCTGGGCAAGTCCGTGACGGAAGCGCAGGCGCGCGCCTACCAGGCCGTCGACCGCATCAGCTGGCCCGAGGGCTTCTGCCGCCGCGACATCGGCTGGCAGGCGGTGGAGGCGGAGAAGGCCAGGGGCTGACAAGCCGCTGACGAGCCGGCCTCGCGCGGCCCCGGACGGCGTGCAAGGCGCCCCAAAGCCGAAATCGCGTGCTCGATGTCACCGCGCCGCCACATCGACGTTCCAGAATATGCAATTGGTTGTTGGGGTTAGTCGCCCCGTCGATAATACCGCTACTGTGCATGGGGTTGTTTTCGACATTTTTGCTTTGTCGGGGCGGCCTTTGGACCGACCACATAAGGATACAAGAAGATGTCCGATCTCGCCGACCTCTATCCGGGCTTTGCCGCCGAATGGATCGACACCTCGTTCGGCCGGATCTTCGCCCGCGTCGGCGGCAGCGGGCCGCCGCTGCTGCTCCTGCACGGCTTCTCCGAGACCAACGTGATGTGGCACCAGGTCGCGCCGCAGCTCGCCGACAAGTTCACGCTGATCATCGCCGACCTGCCGGGCTACGGCTGGTCCGACATGCCCGAGAGCGATGCGCTGCACATCCCCTACAGCAAGCGCGCGATGGCGAAAGCCATGGTCGAGCTGATGGAACGCCTCGGCCACGTCCACTTCGCGCTGGCCGGCCACGACCGCGGCGGCCGCGTCTCCTACCGCCTCGCGCTCGACCATCCGGGCCGGCTGTCGAAGCTTGCCGTGCTCGATATCCTGCCGACCTATAATTACTGGGAGCGGATGAACCGCGCCTACGCGCTGAAGATCTATCACTGGACCTTCCTGGCGCAGCCCTATCCGCTGCCGGAGACGCTGATCTCAGGGCAGGGCGAGTTCTTCCTGCGCTTCAAGATGGCGAGCCAGACCAAGTCGAGGACACTGGATGCCATCGACGCGCGCGCGCTCGAGCATTACATGGCCCCGTTCCGCGATCCCGCCCGGATCCATGCGATGTGCGAGGATTATCGCGCCGGCGCCTATTTCGACTACGACCTCGACAAGGCCGATTTCGAAGCCGGCAAGAAGATCACCATTCCCATGCTGGCGCTGTGGGGCAATGCCGGCATCGCGCAAGCCGCGGCGACGCCGCTCGACACGTGGCGGCAATGGGCAACGAACGTGGTCGGCATGCCCGTTGATTCCGGCCACTTCCTCACCGAGGAGAATCCGGACGACACCGCGAGCGCGCTGCTGGAGTTTTTTACGGGTTGAGCCACGCACCGTCATTGCGAGGAGCCCTTGCGACGAAGCAATCCAGACTGTCACCCTGGAAAGACTCTGGATTGCTTCGCTACGCTCGCAATGACTGGGAGGGTGCGGGGGCTTACCGCCGCTCCCGAAAGAACTCCCGCAGCAGCCGCGCCGCCTCGCTCTCGCCGACGCCGGAATAGACATCCGGCGCGTGATGGCAGGTCGGCGAGGCGAAGAACCGCACGCCGGACTCGACCGCGCCGCCCTTGGGATCGGCCGCGCCGTAATACAGGCGCCTGACCCTTGCAAAGGAGATGGCGCCCGCACACATGGTGCAGGGCTCCAGCGTCACGTAGAGGTCGCAGTCCACGAGGCGCTCGCTGCCGATCTTTTTCGCGGCCTCGCGCAGGGCGACGATCTCGGCATGGGCGGTCGGGTCATGGTCGGTCAGCGTCCGGTTGGCGGCGGTGGCGATGACCTCGTGATCGCGGACCACCACGCATCCGATCGGAACTTCGCCCGATTTTCCGGCATTTTCGGCCGCCCGAAGCGCCAAATCCATGAAAGAAGGGGCTTTCATGCCTCGTATCATCGCCAGAAACCTGCTAGTAGCTGCGCCTTCAGCAGAAGTGCTTACCGAATTTGCCTGAGCGTGCGGCTCTGAATGAGCGCGCACAATGCTTTCCGGCTATCCCCTGAGTGAGATTATTCATGCCTCGCGACAGCGACAAAGACAACGATTCCCGCGGCCGGCGAGGCCCTCCCAAGGGACCACCGAAGGGCCGGTCCGGCAAGCCGCGTGGCCCCGAGAAGAAATTCGCCAAGCGCGGCCCCGAGGGCAGGAGCGACGCCCGCCCGCCTCGTGGCGACCGCGACAGCCGCCCGCCTCGCGCTGATCGTGGCGACCGTCCGTTCCGCCGCCGCGAGGAGGGCGATGCCCCGCGCCGCGACTTCAGCGACCGTCCGAAATTCAAGCGCGACGATCGCGGTGGTGAGGGGCGCGGCGAGCGCAGCTTCAAGCCGCGTGGCGACCGTCCCTTCAAGCCGCGTGAAGACCGTCCGTTCTCCGATCGCTCCTCGCGCGACGGCGAGAAGCGGCCCTTCAAGCCGCGTGGTGATCGCCCGTCTTTTGGCCGTGACGATCGTCCGCCGCGTCGGGATCGCGATGAGTCCCGCCCCGCCGGCCGGAGCAGCGATCGCAAGTTTGGCGACAAGAAGCCCTACGCGTCGCGTGGCGATCGTCCCGAGCGCAAGTTCGACGGCGAGCGGAAGTTTTCGCGTGGCGGTCCGGATCGCGAACGCGACCGGGGGGATCGCGGGCCCCGCGAGGATCGTGGCGAGCGCAGCTTCAAGCCGCGCGGCGACCGTCCGAATTTCGACCGCGGTGATCGCACGCCGCGCGGCGATCGCCCGGAGCGCAAGTTCGACGGCGAGCGAAAGTTTTCGCGTGGCGCACCGGAACGCGATCGTGGGGATCGCGGGCCGCGCAAGGATTTTGGCGGTCGTGACCGCGGCGAGGACAAGCCCTGGCAGAAGCGCGACGACCGTCGCGATGGTGGTCGCGGCGAAGATCGTCCGCGCTTTTCGCGCTCGCGCGACGACCGTCCGTCGGGTGATCGTCCGTTCCGGGACCGTCCGAAATTCGATCGTCCGCGCGAGCGATCGGAAGGCCGTTCCGACTGGCACGAGCATCCGCGCAGCGAAGGCCGTTTCGGCGATCGCCCGCGCCGTGAAAACGAGGACGAGAGCAGGATCTTCGAGAAGCGTCCGGCCTTCGGCGGCCGCGGCGCCTATCGCCAGCGCGACCGCGATTTCGAGGGGCGGCCCCGTCGCGAAGAGGCGCCGAAGCCGAAGAAGGCCGGCGAGCGCATCGCCAAGGCGTTGGCGCGTGCGGGGCTTGCCTCGCGCCGCGACGCCGAGGAGATGGTCACGCAGGGTCGCGTCAGCGTCAACGGTCGGGTCATCAACTCGCCCGCGCTCGACATCACCAAGAACGACGTGGTCCTGGTCGACGGCAAGCCGTTGCCGGAGCGAGAGCGCACACGCCTGTTCCTCTATCACAAGCCGCGCGGGCTGATGACCACGCATGACGATCCCGAGGGGCGTCCGACCGTGTTCGACAATCTGCCGGAGGGCCTGCCGCGGCTGATCAGCGTCGGCCGGCTCGACTTCAACACCGAGGGCCTCTTGCTGCTCACCAATGACGGCGGGCTCGCGCGCACGCTCGAGCTGCCCGACACCGGCTGGCTGCGCCGCTACCGCGTTCGCGCCCATGGCGACGTCACCCAGGCGCAGCTCGACGAGCTCAAGAATGGCATCGAGGTCGAGGGCGTCAAATACGGTCCGATCGAAGCGACGCTGGAGCGCGACCAGGGCGCCAATGTCTGGCTGGTATTTGCGATCCGCGAAGGCAAGAACCGCGAGGTGCGCAACGTCTGCGCCCATCTCGGGCTCGAGGTGAACCGGCTGATCCGCGTCTCCTACGGTCCGTTCCAGCTCGGCGAAGTCCCCGAAGGCCAGGTCGAGGAGATCAAGTCGCGGGTGCTGCGCGACCAGCTCGGCGACAAGGTGATCGAGAAGTCGGGGGCGCAGTTCGACGTGCCGCAGAAGTCCTCTTCGAGCGACGACGAGGCGCCGCGTGCGAAGAAGCCCGTCAGCAAGCGCGGCGTGATCAACGACCGCAAGGGCCGCCGCGTGCTGGTGCAGCGCACCGGGAGCGAGGAGGCGCGCGAGCGCAACGAGGAAGAGGCCAAGGGCTACGGCCCGCCGCGCCGTCCCAAGCGCGGCTATCACGGCAAGCGCGATCTGATGCCACGGGAGGACTGACGTTGCGCGTCGTCGGCGGTCGCTTGAAGGGGCGCAATCTCGCCTCGCCGTCCTCGCGCGACATCCGCCCGACGGCGGACCGCTTGCGCGAGTCCGTGTTCAATATCCTCGCGCACGCCTATGACGATCCGATTTCCGACGCGCGCGTGCTCGATCTCTTCGCCGGCACCGGCGCTCTCGGCATCGAAGCATCCTCGCGCGGCGCGAAGTTCGTGCTGTTCGTCGACAATGGCGCTGAGGCGCGGGCCCTGCTGCGCAACAACGTCGAGACGCTGGGCTTAGGTGGCGTCACCAAGGTCTATCGCCGCGATGCGACCGATCTCGGGCCTGCGCATCCGGTCGAGCCGTTTTCGCTGGTGTTCCTCGATCCGCCCTATGGCAAGGGCCTTGCGGAGAAGGCGCTGGCGTCCCTGCGCGATGGTGGCTGGCTGACGCCGGGCGCGCTGCTGGTGGTGGAAGAGGCCAGGGCCGCGCAGTTCGTGACGCCGGAGGGATTTGAGGAGCTGGAGCGGCGGGCGTATGACGATACGGAATTTGTGTTCTTGAAGAGGCCGTAAGGGCCGTGCTGCCGTAGGGTGGGCAAAGGCGCGAAGAGCGCGCTTTCGGCCACCCTACCGGAACGTCGGCTCACCGCCGCCCGAACAGCTTCTCCACATCGCTCAGCTTCAGCTCGACATAAGTCGGCCGCCCGTGATTGCACTGGCCGGAGTTCGGGGTGTCCTCCATCTCGCGGAGCAGGGCGTTCATCTCCTCGGGCCGCAAGCGGCGGCCGGCGCGCACCGAGCCGTGGCAGGCCATGGTGGCCGCGACGTGCATCAGGCGGCGTTCGAGAGGAAGCGCCTCGTCCCATTCGGCCATGTGCTCGGAGAGATCGCGCAGGAGCCCGCCGGCATTGGTCTTGCCGAGCAGCGACGGTGTCTCGCGCACCGCGACTGCGCCGGGGCCGAAGGATTCGATGGCGAGGCCGAACGAAGCCAACTCCTCACTGCGATCCAACAGGCGCTCCACCGTCGCCTCGTCCATCTCGACGATCTCGGGAATGAGGAGGATTTGCCGCTGCACGCCGTTCGCGGCCAGCGAGGCCTTCAGCCGCTCATAGACGATGCGCTCGTGCGCGGCATGCTGGTCGACGATGATGAGGCCGTCGCGGGTCTGCGAGACGATGTAGGTCTCGTGGATCTGCGTGCGCGCCGCGCCGAGCGGCCGGTCGACGAGGTCAGCCACGGGCTGCGTCTCGAACCGCACGTCAGCACTGGGCGCCCCGACGTCGAATGCGGCTTGCGCGCGCTCGGTGAAGGCAGGCGCGGTCGATCCGTCGAATGACGGCATCGGCGCGACCGGGGCGGACGGCGAGGCCCGCCAGTCCCAGCTTGCCGGACGCTGTGGCGTGAAGGCGGGGCGGAACGCGGACAGCGCGCTCTCGCCGCTGTTGGCGGCGGTGCGGCGGCCCTCGCGTGCGAGCGCCTCCTTCAATCCGTGCACGATCAATGCGCGGACGAGGCCGGCATTGCGGAAGCGCACCTCGGTCTTGGCCGGATGCACGTTGGCGTCGACCTCGCGCGGATCGAGCGTAACGAACAGCGCCAGCACCGGATGGCGGTCGCGCGGCAGATAGTCGGAATAGGCAGCGCGCACGGCTCCCAGGATCAGCTTGTCGCGCACCGGCCGGCCGTTGACGAAGAGATATTGCCCGAGTGCGTTGGCCTTGGTCAGCGCGGGCGCCGCGGCATAGCCGGCAACGACGACGCCCTCGCGCTCGGCGTGGACCTCGATGGCGTGGCTGCGGAATTCCGCGCCCAGGATGTCGCCGAGCCGGGTCAGCCGTCCCGCCGCGCCGGGCAGCGCGGCGGCCCAGGTTACCGGCGCGCGCTCCTCGCCGGCGAGGGTGAAGGCGATATCGGGCCGCGCCATCGCGAGGCGCCGGACCACCTCACGGATCGCTTCAGCCTCGGTGCGGTCGGTCTTCAGGAATTTCAGCCGTGCCGGTGTCGCATAGAAGAGGTCATTGACCTCAACCCGCGTCCCATGCGCCAGCGCCGCCGGCATGATCTCGGATTTCTCGCCGCCCTCGACCGAGAGCGCCCAGGCATGGGACTCGCTGGCATGGCGCGTCGTGATCGCCAGCCGCGCCACCGAGCCGATCGAGGGCAGCGCCTCGCCGCGGAACCCGAGGGTGCGGATCTGGAGCAAATCCTCGTCGTCGAGTTTCGACGTGGCGTGACGCTCGACCGCAAGCGCGAGATCTTTCGCGGTCATGCCGCCGCCGTCGTCGGTAATGCCGATCCGCCGCCGCCCGCCACCATCGGTGAAGACGTCGATCCGGCTCGCGCCGGCATCGATCGCGTTCTCGACCAGTTCCTTGACCACGCTCGCCGGGCGCTCGACCACCTCGCCGGCGGCGATGCGGTTGACGACCTGTTCTGGCAATTGGCGGACGGGCATGAGGCTCTGACTTGGGCTTGCGATCCGGATTCGCGGACAGCGCTATTCTAGGCCGTGTTGCGTCAAAAGCATGTGTTGGGCAACAGTGGTGTGAGGGCCTGGGGAAGAAGGCTCCCTATCACATTGAAGACATTGGGCGTTCGAGAAAAATGCGCGGTGCAGATGGACCGCCCTTTCGCCGTGGTCGAGATTGTGAGCTGCCGGGCAGCGGTGTAGCATCGTGAAAAAACGGCAACAGGACGGGAGGACGCCATGTGCCATCTCTTCGCGCATCAGCCCCAACGCGACTACGAATCCCAGACCCGGTCTTTGCGGATCGACGGCCATTGCACCTCGATCCGGCTGGAAATGGCGTTCTGGGACACGCTGGAGGAGATCGCGGCCAAGGAGGGCATGAGCCTCGGCAAGTTCCTGACGACGCTCTACAACGAGGTGCTCGACCATCACGGCGAGGTCAATAATTTCGCCTCGTTGCTGCGTTGCTCGTGCTTGATCTATCGATCAAGGAGCATGGCGCCGGTGCAGGATTTCAAGGCCTCGGTGGCGCCCATCCTCGACGCGGCCGAGTAGCTGCGCCACCCTCGATGTCGTCCCGGCGAAAGCCGGGATACGCAATCCCGCCTCAATGCGTCTCGGCGATAGATGACGCCGACCCTAGATCTCCTTCTTCTGCATCGCGCCCGCGATGTAGTCCGCCTGCCGCATCGCGAGCGCGACGATGGTCAGCGTCGGGTTGCAGGCGGCGCCGCTCGTGAATTGGCTGCCGTCCGAGACGAACAGGTTCTTGACGTCGTGGCTCTGTCCGAACCTGTTGACCACGCCGTCTCGCGGCTTCTCGCTCATCCGGTTGGTGCCGAGATTGTGGGTGCTGGGATAGGGCGGCGTCGGATAGGTTACGGTGGCGCCGACGGCGTCGTAGACCGCGGCGCCCTGCTTGTAGGCGTGCGCGCGCATCGCGATATCGTTGGGATGATCGTCGAAATGGACGCTCGCGACCGGCTGCCCGAACTTGTCCTTGACGACAGGATCGAGCGTGATCCGGTTGGTCTCCTGCGGCATGTCCTCGCCGACCAGCCACATGCCGGCCATCCTGGGATAGCCGTCGAGCGCTGACGTGAACGGACGGCCCCAGGCGCCCGGGTTGAGGAATGCCGCCATGAACGGCAAGCCGATCGACAGCGTCTCCATCTCGTAGCCGCCGACGAAGCCGCGCTTGGGGTTGTTGGCGGCCTCGTCGCGGATGATGCCGGCCATGGTGGTGCCGCGGTACATGTGCACCGATTTCTCGAACACGGCGTAGACGCTGCCCGTCATGTGCCGCATGTAGTTGCGGCCGACCTGGCCCGATGAGTTGCCAAGGCCGTCGGGGAACATGGTCGAGGCGCTGTTGAGCAGCAGCCGCGGGCTCTCGATCGAGTTGCCGGCGACCGCGACGATGCGCGCTTTCTGGCGCTGCATCGCGCCTGCAGCGTCGGCATAGACGACGCCGGTCACCTTGCCGCCGGCATCATGCTCGATCTTGACCGCCATGCTGCCGGGGCGGACCTCGAGATTGCCGGTCGCCTCCCCCTTGGGGATCTCGGTGTAGAGGGTCGACCATTTCGCGCCGGATTTGCAGCCCTGGAAGCAGAAGCCGATCTGCTGGCAGGCGCCGCGCCCGTCGCGCGGCTGGCTGTTGATGGCCATGTTGCCGGTGTGCACGGTCTTGTAGCCGAGCTTCTTCGCGCCGGCTTCGAGCACCTTGAAGTTATTGTTGCCGGGAAGTCCGGGAATGCCGTTGGTGCGGGTCACGCCCATCTTGTTCTCGGCCTTGGCGTACCACGGCTCCATCTCCGCAAGCGTGACCGGCCAGTCCAGGAGATTGGCGCCGGGAAGGTTGCCGTAGGTGCTCTTGACCCTGAACTCGTGCTCGTCGAAACGCAGCGAAGCGCCGGCCCAATGGGTCGTCGAGCCGCCGACCGCCTTGACGATCCAGGCGGGAAGGCCGGAAAAATCCTTGGCGACGCGCCAAGTCCCCGACGTGGTGCGGGCATCGGTCCAGGCGAGCTGGGAGAAACTCTCCCACTCGTCGTTGACGAAGTCGTGGTTCTCGATGCGGGGACCCGCTTCGAGGATGACCACCTTGACGCCCTTCTGCGCGAGTTCGTTGCCCAGCGTGCCGCCACCGGCACCGGAGCCGACGATCACCACAACGCTGGAATCGTTCAGATCGAATTTTGCCATATGCGTTCTCCTGAACCGTTGGGGTGGGTCTCAAGCCTTCGGCAGCCAGTCGATGTCGGCGAAGCCACGGTTGATGTAGCCGCCGTGCTCGGCCGACGATCCCTCGTAGCCGAACCGCGGCCAGACCTCTTTCTGATTGTAGAGCGAGACGATGAGATCGCCGCGGACCTTCTGGAAGAAGTCGCTCTGCTCGATTTCCTTCAGCAGCACGACCCGGTCAGCTTCCCAGGGCACTGCGGCGTAGGCTACCTTGTGGCGGTCCCGCGCGTTTTGGTCGAGCCGCGTGATGCCGTCGCTGATCAGCGACTTGACGGCGGGATCCTTGGCCGCCTTGCCGTCCCACGGCTTGATTGCGGTGATGTAGTAGCTGTCACCGAGAACGTCGTGCGGATAGATGTCGCGCGCGACCTTCAGCAGCGTCTTCATCGTGGCGGGCGAGAGCGCGCTCGCTTCATCGGCCCACGCATCTTCGATGCTGATGGCGACGCTTGTCGCGACTGCAACGACCGGCACGGCGGTTGCCGCGCCCTTGAGGAAAACACGGCGGCTGTGCTTGTTTCGGCGATCGACTTCTCTCATGGCATTCCTCCGTCAATTTTGATCTCATGATTGAATCAGTTGAAACGTCCGCCCCGCTGGATCACCTCGATCTTGTAGCCGTCGGGATCACTGACGAAGAAGAAGCGCGCCAGCGTCCTGCCGTCGTGCTTGAAGTCGCGCAAGGGCCCCGGTGCGAGCTTCTCGCGCTCGAAGCGCGCATGCTCGGCCTCGAGATCCTCCACCACCACGGCGAGATGACCGTAGCCGTCGCCGAGCGAGTACGGCTCCTTGCGATCGAAATTCACGGTCAGCTCCACCTCAAACGACGAGGAGGGATGACGCAGATAGATCAGGGCAAAGTCGGAAAACTTCAGATGGTCGGCGACCTCCAGGCCGAAGGCGCGCCTGTAGAAGTCGAGCGAGCGCGCCTCGTCGAGCACGCGGATCATGGAATGAACGGGCTTTGCCATTCAGTTCTGCTCCTTCAGGTAGGTGATGATCGCAGCGCGCGTTTCCGGCTTTGCCTGCCGGTAGACCATGGTCACGCCCGGGATGATTCCTTGCGGATTGGTCAGCCAGGCGTCGAGCTTCGTCTCGTCCCAGGCGAAGTCCGCCTTTGCGAGGCTCTCCGAATAGCGAAAGCCCTCGACCTTGCCGGCAGGCCGGCCCACGATCTTGACCAGCGGCGGACCTTGCCGCACCGGTTCTGACAGGCTCGTGGTGTGGCACACCGCGCATTGCTGCTTGAAGAGTGTCCTGCCATCCGGCGGCTTTGCGGCAGGCAAGGGCATCTGCGCATCGGCAACCCGCACCACCAGCACCATCGCGGTGCACAATCCCAGCACGACTGCGCGCATCGCCAAGAGCTCGCCCATCCAACATCGACATCAGCCTGTGCAAACTCTAGGCGGCGTCAGATGGACGGTGGTAGTAGCGGGCTGTTTTGCCGCGAGCGGAGACGCTCGCGTCGTGTGGGTGTTCCGCGCTGCCATATATGCGGAGCACAATTCCGCGAAACCGCCGTCAAATCCCTAAACGTTCACCACACCATGCGCATTGCATGACGATTGCGCCGCTTGATTTCTTTACGCGATGCGATGGGTCGGCGCAGGCAAGCGGCGTCGGGAACGGCCGAGCCATACATCGCGAAACAATCCAGGAGAAATGGATGAAGTTGGTGAAGTCCTCGATGATCGCATGCGCTCTGTCGGCTCTCGTTGCCGCGCCTGCTCTCGCTCAAAGCGCGCCCCCCACCGCAAAGCCCGGCGGCACCGTGCAGAGCAAACCCATGCAAGGCAGCACGATGGGCAGCGGCGATGAGGAGATGAACGCTCAGCCGGGCGCGGCGGGCGAGAAGACCGGCATGAAGTCGACCAAGGGCACCAAAGGCACGGGCACCACGGGCAGCGCTGCGCACAGGGGAACGGCCGACGATTCCACGACGGGCGGTGCAGCTCCGTCCAAGCGTTACTAATCCCGCCGGGAGAACGGCAAGACTCCGGCCGCCTGTCGGCCGGAGTCCTTCGGCTGCGTCTGCCCAAGCGCGATGCGATCAGGATGAATCGTCATCGCGCTTTGGGTTGTTATTGAACATGATCTTTTCGGAGAACCGCTGCGCACTTTTCCGGATCATGCTTTAGTCGTCGAAGCGACCGCCGCGTCCGGCCTTGACGTCGCCGCGGCGCTTCTTGCCGTCGAGCCGGCGCTGCTTGGAGGCAAAAGTCGGCCGCGTAGCGCGGCGGGGCTTCGGCCGGATCATCGCCTCTGACAAGATCTCGACGAGCCGGTCGATGGCATCCTGCCGGTTGCGCTCCTGGGTCCGAAAGCGCTGGGCGTGGATCACGATCACGCCGTCCTTGGTCATGCGCTGGCCGGCGATGCGGGCGAGCCGGATCGCGGCATCCTCCGGCAGGGTTAGCTTGCGTGTATCGAAGCGCAACTGGGCCGAGGTCGAGACCTTGTTGACATTCTGCCCGCCCGGGCCGGAGGCGCGGACAAAGCCAATCTCGATGTCGTCCTCGTCGATGACGAGATCGCGGGATATCCGCAGCATGATGTCACCATTCGTGATGTCCGGACATATCGTGGACGTTCACTTTCGGCAATGGCGCATCACCGGAAACGCAAATGGCCGGGCGAGCCCGGCCATTTCAGGAAGACGTACCGAACCTGCGGCCGTCAGTTCGACTTCGTCGCCGGTGCTGTCGCCGGTTGCGCCGCGGCCTGCGGGGCGCGGCCGACGACGACAGTCAGCAGCCCCTGGCCCCACAGGCGCCTGGCGGCGGTTTTGGCGTCGTCCAGCGTCACGGCGTCGATGACGGCGTTGCGCTTCTCGATATAGTCGATCGGCAGCTTGTCCTGCTGGTACTGCAGCAGTGCCTGCGCCAGCTTGGAGGAGGTATCGAGCGCCAGCATCTGCGAGCCCTTCAGGTAGGACTTGGCCTCGTCGAGTTCCTTCTGGGTCGGGCCTTCCTCGGCGATCCGGCGCACCTCCTTTTCGATGGCATCGATGGTGTCGCCGGCGCGGTCGGCGCGCGTCCCGGTATTGCCGATGAACAACGCCGAATGCTCCATCCAGAGCAGCGCTTCGTACACGGAATAGGCGAGGCCTCGCTTCTCGCGGACCTCGCGATAGAGCCGGGAGGACAATCCACCACCGCCGAGGATGTGGTTGACGACATAGGCTGCCATGAAGTTGGGATCGTTGCGCTTCACCCCGGGGCCGCCGAACGTGATCACGGTCTGCGGCACGTCGAGGGTCACGAAGGCACGCTGCGGCGGCTTTGCGGCCTCGACGTCGGGGACCGGCGTGAGGTTGGCCTTGGCGGGCAGGCTGCCGAAGGTGTGGTCGAGCAGCTTGCCAAGCGTGGCCGGATCGACGTCGCCGACGACCGCGATCTTGAGCCCATCCCTGGCGAGCACGCGGCCCACATAGTCCTTCATGTCGGCGACCGTGATGGTCGGCACGCTGTCGAGGTTGCCGTTGCTCTGCCGGCTATAGGGATGATCGCCGAAGGCGACCTCCAGGAATTTGCGGCTCGCCAGCGATGTCGGGTTTGTGGTCTCGCGGCGCAGGCCCGAGATGACCTGCGAGCGGATGCGCTCGACATCGGCGGGGTCGAAATGCGGCGAGGTCAGCGCGCCCCTGAGCAAGTCGAAAGCCTCGTCCTTGTTGTCGCGCAGCATACGCAGGCTGCCGCGGAAGGTATCGCGGGTGGCGCTGAAGGAGAGCTCGATGGCGCGGCGGTCGAGGCGCTCGTGGAACGTCTTGGAATCGAGATCGCCGGAGCCTTCGTCAAGAAGATCGCCGACCAGATTGGCAACGCCCGATTTGTCCTTGGGATCCTGGGCCGAGCCGCCGGCGAAGGAATATTCCATGGCGATCAGCGGCACGGTTGCGTCCTGCACGAACCAGGCCTCGATGCCGCCCGGCGAGACCAGGCGCTGGATCTTTGCGGCTGCATGCGACGGCGAGACCGCAGCGAATGCGAGGGCCGCGCCGGCGACGAAGGACAGCGCGAAATGACGCGCGCGAAGGGGATAGGTCACGAACGCTTCTCCTCGCGCTTGGCGGTGGTGGTGTCCTTGATCAGATAACCCGTCACCGAGCGCTTCTTCTCGAGCCATTTCTGCGCGGCCGCGCGAACCTGCTCGGCGGTGACCGCGCGGATGCGGTCCGGCCAGCTCCTGATGTCCTCGATCGACAGGCCCGTGGTCAGTGCGCCGCCATACCAGCGCGCCAGCACCGCCTGGTTGTCCTGGGCGTAGATCGCTTCCGCAATGAGCTGGGTCTTCACGCGTTCCAGATCCTCGGCGCGGATGGGGTTCTGCGCCACATTGGCGATGACGCCGTCGACGGCCTGCTCGACCTCGGCGAAGCTGACGCCGGGCTTCGGCGCGGCCGAGATCGCGAACTGCGTCGGGTCGAGCGAGATGCTCGAATAGCTGGCGTTGGCGGAGACCGCGAGCGGCTTGTCGACGACGAGCGCGCGGTAGAGATAGGAATTGCTGCCGCTGCCCATCAACTGCGCCAGCACATCGAGGGCGGCGCTCTCACCGGCCGCAGCCGTGGTCGCGGAGGGCACGAGGTAATAGCGCCGCATGCTCGGCTGCTCGACGCGCGGGTCGGCCAGCGTGACGGTGCGCGGCGCGGCCGGCTCGGGCTCCTGCGGACGAACGCGCCGTGCGGGAATTGCGGGCTGCGCCGGGATGGAGCCGAAATTGCGCTCGACCAGCGGGCGGATCTCGGCGGCGTCGACGTCGCCGGCGATCACCAGGATCGCGTTGTTCGGTGCGTAGAAGCGGCGGTAGAAGGCAAGAGCGTCCTCACGATCCAGCTTCTCGATCTCCTGATGCCAGCCGATCACCGGCCGGCCGTAAGGATGATTGAGATAGAGCGCGGCCATGATCTGCTCGTTCAGCCGCGCGTCCGGGTTGTTGGCGACGCGCATATTGTATTCTTCGAGCACCACGTCGCGCTCGGGCAGCACGTTCTCGTCCTTGAGGATGAGGCCGGTCATGCGGTCGGCCTCGAACTCCATCATGGTCGGCAGCTGCTCTTTCGGCACGCGCTGGTAATAGTTGGTGTAGTCGACCGAGGTCGAGGCGTTCTCGTTGCCGCCGACGCGGAGCACGGTCTGGGAGAATTCACCGGCCGGGTGCTTCGAGGTGCCCTTGAACATCAAATGCTCGAGGAAGTGGGCGAGGCCGGACTTGCCCGGCGTCTCGTCGGCCGAGCCGACCTTGTACCAGATCATCTCCGTGACCACGGGCGTGCGGCGATCCGGGATCACCACGACCTGCATGCCATTGCCGAGCGTGAAGCTGGCGGGCGGAGCCGATGTGACGGTGGTCTGGGCAAGGGCCGCGCCTGACGTCAGGACACTGGTCGAAAGCAGCGCGGCAAGGAGGCAGGCAGCCGATCGTTTTGCGGACATCATGATCCCTAGTGAAAGGCCGAGGTCCGGATGTCGGGCTCGGAGGCACGGCATCGTACACCGTGCGGCTGAGGCTTCGCGTCACGAAGCAGAGAACGCATCAACTCGGGAGCCGAGCCAGCAGCCGAAGCCGCACAAGGGCCGGCAGCCAGCTCCCAGCCCGCCGAAACGCCGGGGCGAAGCAGGAGCCCTATTGCTCCTTCTCCTTGCCGGATAGGACGTCGAAATAGGTTCGCTTCGAATTATCCGGCCCGGAGCCGTAGGCGTAGTTCGACGACGGCGTTTGATATCCCGGCGGCGGCTCTACCAGCGATTGGCGTGGTGGCTCCGCCGTGAACTGCTTTGATTCGGGATCGTTCCCTTTGAACAGCTTCCACAGGCCGCCGGTGTATCCGAGTTGGGCGGGGCTGAGCGTCGGATTAGCGGGGTTACTGCCCGGCTGGGCCGGCTCATTGCTCTGGCGGGACGGCGCGGCCGTCCTGGTGGCATTCATCTCGCTCGGCGAGAGCGGCCGGCCTGCTTGCCAGCTTTCGGTCGGCTTGTTCGCTTTCTTCCGCGCGGCGATAGCTTCCTTGCGGCGCCTCTCGTCGGGATCTTTCGGCCAGTTGGGTGCGACTGCGGCCTCCGTCGCGGCCGGCGGCGGCAGGTCGAGCTTCGGGGGCACGACCAGCGGCGAGCGCTCGCGGTACTCGATGCCGGGCTTCTCCATGCTCTTGGCGCCGAGGCCGGACATCAGATTGTCGATGAGCTTCTCTTCGAAGGTCATGTCGTCGTCCTCGTCGTCGTCACCAGCGCGAGCGGCGCCGGTCGACATGACGAGACCAATGCCGAGCGCGACAGCGGACAATTTCAACGCCCGCCAGAACCCCGATTGGGGGTCTCGAACCATCGAACCGCTGGTCTTCGAGCTGCGCATTACTGTACCTGTTCCATATTGTGGCAGATTGCCGCTCAAACGCGGCCCAACCCTCGCAAAAGCCGGGTTCCACCTGCCGGTCCGTATCGGCCGGGATCAGGGCGCTTTTGCGGCGGGTACCCCCAGGAAGGAATCATACAATAGCGCCGCCACCCCAGCAACGATCGCCACGTCCGCGAGGTTAAACACATACCAATTATAGGTATTTCCGCCGATCTCGATGTGGAACAGGGCGAAATCGACGACGGCGCCATAGGCCAGGCGGTCGATGCCGTTGCCGATGGCGCCGCCAATGATCAGGCCGAGCGCGATGGTGGCGAGGAGGGTGTGCGAGCGGGCCATCCAGATCGCCAGCGCGACCACGGCGAGGACCTTGACCGCCATCAGCGCAAGCTGCGCCGCCTGGCTGTCGTGCTGGAGCCAGCCGAAGCTGATGCCGATATTCCAGGCCAGCACCAGGTCGAAGAACGGCGTCACCTTCACCACGCCGCGACGGGCGAGGTCGAAGACGTTCAGCAGCCAGAGCTTTGAGGCCTGGTCGGCCACGAGCGTGATCACGGCCGCGAAGATGCCGGCGCCGAGCGGGGACATGGCGGGGATCAGACCGTCACTCCCAACGCCTTCCATTCGCGCAGCGCCTTCGCATCGCGCGGGGTGACGTCGGGGTATTCAGCGTCGTCGCCGACCATCGGGGAGATCTTCCAGGAGCGGGCGCATTTGGTCCCGACCGCCTTCTCCACCACGACCGCGACGCCGGGCACGGCATCGAGACGGAACGCAGCCGCCGGCGCCTCGCCCTCACGCACCTCGTAGTTCGAGGTGATGCAGATCTCGGCGAGATCCGCATCGAACAGCGTCGCGAGCATGTCGCGGTCGGCGACATAGATCACCGGCGAGGCCTCCAGCGAGGAGCCGATGTTCTTGGCGGCGCGTTCGAGCTCGAGCGCGCCGGTGACGACGCGGCGGACGTTGCGGATCGTCTCCCACTTCTCGGCGAGCTTGTCGTCGCGCAAGTCTTCGAGATCGGTCGGGAACAGCGTCAGGTGCACCGAGGGCTCGGCATCGGGCCGGTACATGCGCCAGCCTTCCTCCGCGGTGAAGCTGAGGATCGGCGCCAGCCATTTCAGGACCGAGGCGCACAACAGGTCGATCGTCGTCAGCGCCGCCTTGCGCGTCGGCGACGACGGCGGATCGCAATAGAGCGTGTCCTTGCGGATGTCGAAATAGAACGCCGACAGCTCGCTGTTCAGGAAAGCGGATAGGATCGCGACCACGGTCTTGAAGTCGAACTCCCGATAGGCCTTGCCGATGGCGGCGGCGCGGATTGCGAGCTCGTGCAGCATCAGCCGTTCGAGCTCCGGCATCTCGGCGGGCGCGACCGCGTCTGCCGGCTTGTAATGATGCAGCGTGCCGAGCATCCAGCGCACGGTGTTGCGCAGCTTGCGATAGGTCTCGACCGTGTTCTTCAGGATCTCGGGGCCGATGCGCTGATCGTCGGTGTAGTCGGCTGACGCCACCCAGAGCCGCAGGATGTCGGCACCCGATTCCTTGATGACAGACTGCGGCTCGATGGTGTTGCCGAGCGACTTCGACATCTTGCGGCCGTCCTCGGCCTGCGTGAAGCCGTGGGTCAGCACGATGTCGTAAGGCGCGCGGCCGCGGGTGCCGCAGCTCTCCAGCAGCGAGGAGTGGAACCAGCCGCGATGCTGGTCCGAGCCTTCGAGGTACATCACCGTGTCGGTGCCGCCATCGACCTTGCGCTTGATGCCGGCGAGGCCAGGAAACTGCACGGGGTCTTCGAGCACGAAAGCGTGCGTCGAGCCGGAATCGAACCAGACGTCGAGGATGTCGTCGACCTTCTGCCAGTCCTCGCTCGCGCGGGATCCCAGGAAGCGCTCGCGGGCGCCCTTCGCGTACCAGGCGTCGGCGCCTTCTTTCTCGAAGGCGTCGCCAATGCGGCTGTTGACGGCCTCGTCCTGGAGGATTTCGGCGGAGCCGTCGCTCTTCTCGCGCACGAACACGGCGATCGGCACGCCCCAGGCGCGCTGGCGCGAGATCACCCAGTCGGGGCGCGCCTCGATCATGCCGTTGATGCGGTTCTCGCCCGACGGCGGCACCCATTGCGTCACCGAGATCGCGTGCAGCGCGCGGGCGCGCAGCGTGTCGCCGCTCTTCGCCTTGCCGCCCTGCGCGACGTCCTTGTCCATCGCGATGAACCATTGCGGCGTGTTGCGGAAGATCACCGGCTTCTTGGAGCGCCAGGAGTGCGGATATTGGTGCTTGAGCCGGCCGCGCGCAATCAGCATGCCGCGTTCGACGAGCGCCTTGATCACGGCCTCGTTGGCGTCGCCCTTCTCGCCCTTGTCGTTGATGACGCGCTTGCCGGTAAAGCCCGGCGCATGATCGGTGTAGGCGCCGTTCTCGTCGACAGTATAGGGGATCGCCGTGGTGATGCCGCGCGCGTCGAGATCGCGCGCCTGTGCCATCCAGACATCGAAGTCCTCGCGGCCATGGCCGGGCGCGGTGTGCACGAATCCGGTGCCGGTGTCGTCGGTGACGTGATCGCCAGCCAGCAGCGGCACGATGAAGTCATAACCGCCGGCGATGCCCTTGAGCGGATGCGCACATTCCACCGCATCCAGCGTATCGCCGGGGATGTCGCGCACCTTCTCATAGGACGTGACGCGCGCCTGCTTGAACACATCCGCGGCCAGTGCGTCGGCCAGGATCAGGAGATCGCCGGTCTTCGTCCAATTGTCCGCGGGCGCGTCCGTCACCTTGTAGAGGCCGTAGGCGATCTTCGGCGAGAACGAGATGGCGCGGTTGCCCGGCAGCGTCCAGGGCGTGGTGGTCCAGATCACGACGCTCGCGGAGGCGAGCGCGCCATGCGCGGGCGACGTGATGGGGAATTTCACCCACACCGTATCGGAGGTGTGGTCCTCGTACTCGACCTCGGCCTCGGCGAGCGCCGTTTTCTCGACCACGCTCCACATCACCGGCTTGGAGCCGCGATACAGCGTGCCGTTGGCGGCGAACTTCATCAGCTCGCGCGCGATCTGGGCTTCCGCCGGATAGCTCATGGTGGCGTAGGGATGATCCCAGTCGCCGATGACGCCGAGACGCTTGAACTCCTCGCGCTGCACGCCGAGCCAATGCGTGGCGTAGGCGCGGCATTCCTTGCGGAAATCGATCATCGCGGCACTGTCACGGAAGTCGGGCTTCTGCTTGCCCTTCTTGCGATAGTGCTCTTCCTCGACCTTCCACTCGATCGGCAGGCCGTGGCAGTCCCAGCCCGGCACGTAGTTGGAATCGAAGCCGAGCATCTGCTGGCTCTTGGTGACGAGGTCCTTCAGGATCTTGTTCAGCGCCGTGCCGATATGGATGTTGCCGTTGGCATAGGGCGGGCCGTCGTGCAGCACGAACTTGGCGCGGCCCTTCGCAGCTTGACGCAGCTTCTCGTAGAGGCCGATCTCGTACCAGCGCTTGAGGATCTCCGGCTCGCGCTGCGGCAAGCCGGCGCGCATCGGGAATTCGGTCTGCGGCAGGAACAGGGTCTTGGAATAGTCTTTGGCGTCTGACTTTTGGGACTTCTGCGGCTTTTCGGACATGAGGCTGACTGGCTCGGAATGGCGCGGGAACGGATGGCGATGCGGAATCGCGGGGTGAAACGACAAAATCCCGGTCTTGCGCCGAGCCGAAAGCTCAGGCGGAAGCCGGGCCGCTAATCCCTATGATGCGCCGCGCAAACATGGGCACTCCATAGCAGGGGGCCAAGGGAAGCGCAAAGGTTCGGGCAGATCGGGTTCGGCCCTCAATCGATCACGCCCAGCCGCGGAAACGCGTCCGGGGCGGCGGCCAGGATGGCGCGGGCGCGGGCGGAATCGTCGTCCATCTGGCGGATCAGGACGTCCAGGCTGTCGAATTTCAGCTCCTCGCGGATGAAGCCGATGAAGGCACAGTCCAGCGCCTGCCCGTAGAGGTCGCCCTTGAAGTCGAACAGGAAGATTTCGAGCAGGGGAGCGCCATTGTCGAAGGTTGGGCGGCGGCCGAAGCTCGCCACCCCGTCCAGCCGCTCAGCTCCGCGGCCAACCCGCACCGCATAGATGCCGTGCTTCAGGCCGCAATTGGCGTCCAGGCGGATGTTGGCGGTGGGATAGCCGAGGCCGCGGCCGCGCTTCTCGCCGTGGATGACCTCGCCGGTGATGAACCAGGGGGCGCCCAGCATGGTGGTCGCCTCATCCAACTGGCCCTCGGCGAGCGCGATCCGGATCGCACTGGAGGACACCGGCCGCTCGTCGATATCGACATGCGGCTGCACGTCAACCTCGATGCCGAGCCGGGGCGCCTCGTTGACCAGCAGGCTCGGCGAGCCGACGCGTCCTTTGCCGAAATGGAAGTCGTAGCCGACGGCGATGCCGCTGACGCCGAGCCGCCCGATCAGGTCATGGTGAATGAAATCTTGCGCGCTGGTTCCGGCGCGCGCCTTGTCGAAGGTCATCACCACGGCGCCGGCAAGCCCCGTGCCGGCCAGAAGCCGCAGCTTGGCCGGTTCGTCCGTCAGACGGAATTGCGGGGTGTTGGGGCTGAAGAACCGCCGTGGATGGGGCTCGAAGGTCAGCGCCAGCGCAGGGCGGCCCTGCGCCCGGCCCATTTCCAGGGCCGCGGCGATCACGGCGCGGTGGCCGAGATGAACGCCGTCGAAATTGCCCATGGCGACCACGGCACCCCTTGGAATGGCGGAGTCCGGCGTGGTGTCGCGGATAACGGTAAAATGCGGAGCCATCAGGGGAATTCTCGAACCGGCGGGACCGGCCGGGACCGTGGCTTGAGCCGCCCGGCGAAGTCAAGCGGGAGGGGGCAACCGTATCGAATGCGATTTCAGTTCTTTGGGGGCGCCCCCAATTAACGCGCTGTTTAACGCCTTGGTGCTAGTCCTTGAGCGTGGAACTGCCGGGCTCCCGGCCTGGCAGGTCCGATCGTAATATTCCTGCGTATGCGTTGGGGGAGTCGAGATGGCGGTTGATTTGTCGATGCCGGTTCTGGTGGTGGATGACTACAGCACCATGATCCGTATCATCAGGAATCTGCTGAAGCAGCTTGGCTTCGAGAACATCGATGATGCCAGCGACGGCTCGGCAGCGCTGAACAAGATGCGCGGCAAGAAGTACGGGCTCGTGATCTCCGACTGGAACATGGAGCCGATGACGGGCTACGACCTGCTGCGCGAAGTGCGCGCGGATCCGAACCTCGCCACCACGCCCTTCATCATGATCACGGCGGAATCCAAGACCGAGAACGTGATCGCGGCCAAGAAGGCCGGCGTGAACAACTACATCGTCAAGCCGTTCAACGCGGCGACGCTGAAGACCAAGATCGAGGCGGTCTTCCCGGACATGGCGAGCGCGTAAGCGCGCGCCTCTCCGGATCAACAATTCTCCATCGAGGTCGTCATGCCCGGGCTTGTCCCGGGCATCCACGTTCTTGATGCTAGAAGTAAGACGTGGATGGCCGGGACAAGCCCGGCCATGACGACGTCTGGGCTGACGCGCCCGCGCGGTCAACCGCAGCCATCACCACTTCAATTCGCGCATCAGCGCCTTCGGCGGGTGCCCGAACAACTCCGCCACCGAGTTCGGGTCGAGTTGGTCGAGACCCTCGAACTCCTCGGCATGGATGCCGCGGGTGACGAACAGGCAGTCGATGCCGAATTCGCGCGCGCCGGTCAGGTCGGTGCGGACGGAGTCGCCGATCGCGAGCACCTTTTTCCGGTCGATCTGGTGGCCCTGGCGTTCGCCGGCGAGCGCCATTGCGCGCTCATAGATCGGGCGGTGCGGCTTGCCGTAGAAGATCACTTCGCCACCGAGCTCGCGATACAGTTCCGCGATTGCGCCGGCGCAATAGATCAGCCGGTCGCCGCGTTCCACCACGATGTCGGGGTTGGCGCAGACCAGCGTCAGCTTGCGCTCGCGCGCCTTCAGCATCATGCCGCGATAGTCTTCCGCCGTCTCGGTCTCGTCGTCATAAAGGCCGGTGCAGACGATGTAATCGGCTTCCTCCAGCGGCGCGGTCACGGCATCGAGGCCCCGATAGATCGAGTTGTCGCGCTCGGGGCCGAGCCAGAACATCTTGCGTCCGGGATGCTCGGCGACATAGAGCCGCGTCAGGTCGCCCGAAGACACGATCGCGTCATAGGTCTCGTCGGCAACGCCGAGCTTGCGCAATTGCCGCTGCACCGAGTCGGCCGGCCGCGGTGCGTTGGTGATCAGGATCACCGTACCGCCGCGGCTGCGATAGGTGTGCAGCGCCTCGCAGGCTTCGGGGAAGGATTCGAGGCCGTTATGGACGACGCCCCAGATGTCGCTGAGCACGACATCGACGCCGCCCACGAGCTCACGCAGGCTTTCGGCGAAATGCAGCGTGGTCATGATGCGCGCGGCCGGTCAGATCCGGCGCGCGAGCGCCGCGTTGCCGCTGATGCGTTGTGCCGGAGCTGCGGCTGATGTCGTGCCAGATGTCGTGCCTTGGCTGGGGGGAGCGGAGCCATTGGATCCCTGAATGTCCTGCGCCTGGTTCGGCGCGGCCCCGCCGGTAGCAGATGCCCCCTCCGGCCGCAATGGCCGGGGCGGCGCGAACAGGAAGCCCTGGCCGAACCGCACGTCATAGTCGAGCAGGTCCACGACCGCGCGCTCGCCTTCGATCCTTTCGGCGATCAGGTCGATGCCGAAGCGGCCGAGCAGGTCGGAGAGGTCGGAGGGATGGATGTCCGAGGCCGAGGACTGCCTGGGGTCGAGCAGCAGCGTGGCCGGAACCTTAATGAAGCGCACCCCGCGGTCGGCCAGCTCGCGCGGCTCGATCCTGAGATCCGTGACATGGTCGATCGAGAAACGGAAGCCGCGCTGGGCGAGCGCTGCGAGATTCTCGGTCTCGGCCGGGCCGAGATTGCGGAACGTCGATTGCTTGAACTCCAGCACCAGCGAGGGCGCCAGCGCCCGGTTGGCTTCGAGGAAGTCGAGGCATTGCGCGAAGGTGGTGGAATTGCCGAGCGTCGAAGCCGCGACGTTGCAGAACACGCCGACGTCCTTGTTGCGCACCATCAGGCGTCGCAGCACCTGCACACAGCGCAGCATCACCATGTTGTCGATCCGCCCGATCAGCCCGGAGGCCTCCGCGATGCTGATGAACTCCTCGGCTGCGATCAACTGGTCGCGGTCGTCGCGCAGGCGCGTCACCGCCTCGTAGAACCGCACCTTGCGCTGCGGCAGCGTCACCATCGGCTGGAGGAAGATGTCGATGCGGTTCTCCTCGACGGCGTTGCGGAGCGTCGCCAGCAGCTGAGTCTGGTTGCGTCCGGAGGCCGTCTGAGACGGGTTGATGGTCTGGGGCTGGACCGCCGGCGCCGGCCGCGGATGCGCCAGCGGAGGCGGAGGTGCTGCGGGTAGCGGGGGAGGGGCAGCCGGGCGTTCGTCGAGCGGCGCCGCCAGATCGATGGGCTGCTCCGGCTCGGACCAGGCCGCCGGGGCGGCGGCCGGCGTCGGTGCGCCGCCGGCCAGCAAGTCCTCATGGGCCGACACGGTGGTTGCGAGCTGCTTGACCAAGCCGCCGAGCTCATTGATCTCGCCGACCACGGACTGGATGCGGTCGGAGTTGGTCGAATTGGACGAGGCGATGCGTCCCTCGATCGCAGCTAGCCGGCGGCCGAACTCGGCGACCTGGCGGGCGAGATCGGCGGTGCCACGCGACAGATCGGCGATCTGGCCGCCGACGTCGCTGCGGTCGCGCAGCCGCATCGACACCGCGTTGTAGAGGATCAGGAAGGTCAGCACGGTCAGCGCCACGATCGCCGATTCGGTTCCACTGATGCCGGCGACGGCGTAGAGCACAAGCCCGAGCGAGGCCGCGACCAGAACCATGCAGAAGGCGATGAAGATCGTCGAAATGCGAATCATGCCGCGCGTTACGCCTTTAAGAGCTGACTGCCTCGCCCGGGAAAATACGGGTCGCGTTGCGATCCCGTCACGCCTCGTGCTCCCCCTAGGCCGAATGACCCTAACATCATTGTTGATTCGAGGGGATAGCGGCCTGGTCGCGGCTCATGTCAATCCAGCCCGGCGAAAGCCATCGATGTAGCGGTCGCGGTCGCGGGCAAGCTTGACCGGCATGAACTCGGCGAGCCAGGCGAGGGAGATATTCGGCTGCGCACGGCGCAGCTCCCTCAGCGCCGCCTGGGCGAGATCCGTCTGCCCAGCCATGCCGGCAGCCGCTGTCAGCACCCGGTGCGCGCCGACGAAATCGCTGCGCTGGCGCAGGGCCTCCTGGGCGAGCCGGATGGCCTCCGCGTCATCGCCGCCGAGGAAGCGGGCATAAGCGGCGATGCCGTAATAGACGGGCGCATAGGGATCGCGCGGGCTGAGGCGGATCGCCCGTCGAGCGGCCTCGTCGGCGTCCTGCCAGCGGCCGCAATAGCCGAGCGCCAATCCATAATAGCCCTGCGCCAGGGCGAAATTCGGATTGAGCCGCAACGCGGTCTCGAATTCGGCCAGCGAATCCTCGAACCGGCGTGCAAACAGATTGACGTGCCCGAGCGCGTTGTGAGCCCAGGCATCCTCGTTGTCGGCACGGATCGCGGCTCGTGCGGCACGTTCGGCGCCGGGGATCGCAGTGCTCATCTCCATCCAGCCCATATGGGCTGTGAACATGTAGCTGGTGCCGAGCAGTCCGAGCGCCTTGCCGTAGTTGGGGTCGAGCGCGATGGCCTTCTCGAGCAGTGCCTGCGCGACGACGTGATCCTGCCGTGTCACACGCCAGTAATGCGAAAGCGCGCGCATCACGAGATCCCAAGCGTCCATGCTGTCCGGCGGCTTGCGTTGGGCGCGATAGCTTTCCGCGGCATAGAGCTGCGGCTCGATCGCGGCGACGATGGCCTCGGTGATCTCGTCCTGCACGGCAAACACGTCGGCGAGCTCGCGATCGTAACGTTCCGCCCAGAGATGACTGCCGGTGGCGACGTCGTTAAGTTGCGCGGTGATGCGCACGCGATCACCGTCCTTGCGGACGCTGCCTTCGACGACATAGCGGACGCCGAGCTCCTCCGCGACCTCACGCAGATGAACCGCGCGGCCCTTGTAGATGAACGAGGAGTTGCGCGCGATCACGAAGAACCAGCGCAGCTTCGACAGAGCGGTAATGATGTCTTCGCTCATGCCGTCCGAGAAATACTCCTGCTCGGCCTCGCCGCTCATATTCACGAACGGCAGGACCGCGATGGCGGGCCGGTCGGGCAGCGGCAAGCCCGCCGGTGTTGCGGTGGCCGGCCGGCTCGCCACTGCCGGCGTCGCCGCCTCCGAGAGCTCGGTGACCTCGCCGACAAACCGGACGCCTTTTCGCGCGATGGTTCGGATCAGCCGCTGCTCCTCACCACTGTCGTCGACCGCGCGCCGCGCGGCGTTGATCCGGCTGGTGAGGGTTGATTCCGAGACGACGCGGCCGTTCCAGACCGCGTCGAGCAGATTGTCCCGCGTCGCCACGCGCTCGCGGTTACGAACGAGATAAAGCAGGAGATCAAACACCTGGGGCTCGAGCGCGATCAGCGCCTTCGCGCGGCGCAGTTCGCGCCGCTCGGCATCGAGCACGAAATCCTCGAAATGAAACGGCACGCCAGTCTCGGCTCCGGCTCGGAAATCAAGGTGATCTCAGCGTAAAATAACGCCGCTCTCAAGGCCAGCGCGTCGCGCACACCCTATCGTCCCGGCGTTTTCAAACCCTGGAGAATTGCCATGTCGACATCCGCCGCACTCAAACAGGCTCCGGCCCAGCCCGATCTAGCCGCCGTCAAGCAGCGCCAGCATGGCGCCTGGTCATCGGGCGACTATGCCGTGGTCGGGACCACACTGCAGATCGTCGGCGAGCAACTCTGCGAATCCCTGGATTTGCGAGCCGGCAGCAAGGTGCTGGACGTCGCTGCCGGCAACGGCAACGCGACGCTGGCCGCGGCCCGGCGCTGGTGTGACGTCACATCCACCGACTATGTTCCGGAGTTGCTCAAGCGCGGGCAGGAGCGCGCGGCGGCGGACCACCTGACGGTCGAATTTCGCGAGGCGGACGCCGAAGCCCTGCCGTTTGCGGACGCGAGCTACGACGTCGTGCTCTCGACCTTCGGGGTGATGTTCACGCCGGACCAGGACAAGGCGGCCTCCGAGCTCGCACGCGTCTGCAAATCCGGCGGCAAGATCGGCCTGGCCAATTGGACCCCGCAGGGCTTCATCGGCCAGCTGTTCAAGACCATAGGCAAGCATCTGCCGCCGCCGGCCGGCGTGAAGTCGCCGGCGCTGTGGGGCACGCGGGCACGACTCGAGGAGATGTTCGCAAGCCAAGCCTGCGACATCTCGGCCGAGCCTCGCATGTTCGTGTTCCGCTACCGCTCGCCCGAGCATTGGCTCGATGTCTTCAAGACCTTCTACGGGCCGACGCTGAAGGCGTTTGCCGCGCTCGACGAGAGCGGCCAGGCTGCGCTGAGACGCGATCTGCTGGCGCTGCTCGGAGAATTCAACCATGCCGATGACGGCACCATCGTCGTGCACAGCGAGTATCTGGAAGTCGTGATCACCAAGCGCTGAGACGCCGCTTGATCGGGCCGGGCAAGCTCCGGCTCGATCGTCGTCATCGGCTAGAATGGGGCGCTTGCACCGACCGTGTCGGCAGAGACCGCCTGGCGGGTGCCGAGCGGTTTCGGCTGCCCCTCGGTCGTATCCCGCAGGGTCTGCCGCTCGATCTCCGAATTCAGCTCGGCGCCGAACATGATGACGATCGCCGACATCCACATCCACGTCATCAGGCCGATCGCCGCTCCGAGCGAGCCGTAGGTCGCGTTGTAATTGGCGAATTCGGAGAGATACCAGGACAGGAGCGCCGAGCCGGCGATCCAGAGGAGGGCCGCGATCACCGCGCCGAGGCTCAGCCATTGCCAGCGCGGGGCATCGCGACTGGGCGCGAAGCGGTACAGGATCGCAAGCGCCACCAGCAGGATGAGGAACAGCAGCGGCCATCGCGCCAGCGCCACGATCAGCTTGCTTTCGGGCGCCATGCCGAGGTGATTGAGCGCGAGCGGGAAGGCGACGACGGCACCGACCATCAGCAACAGCGCCACGATGCCGCCGACCGTGAAGGCCAGCGATACCATGTTGAGCTTGACGAAGCTCCGCTTCTCACGCTCCTCATAGGCGACATTCAAGGCATCGAAGATCGCCTTGACGCCCGCATTGGCGCTCCAGATCGCGAGCAGGAGGCCGAGCAGGAAGGTGGCGCCGAGCGTGGTATTGCCGTTCGAGACCACGCGCGCGACCTGATCCTCGACGATCTGGAACGAACCTTCGGGCAGCATCGTCGCAAGCGTGTGGAGATTGGAGCTGATCGTGGAGGGATCGGCGAACAGGCCGTAGGAGGAGACCACCGCCGTGACGGCAGGGAAAACCGCGAGCAGCCCAAAGAATACGACGCCGCCTGCGGTCGCCAGCAGCCGATCCTCGTCGATGCGTTGATAAGTGCGCCAGAAGATATCCTTCCAGCCCGCCCAGGGAATCGTGAACGGGCTCTTCGCATGACGGCCGCGGCCAGGCTGCACGGCCGCGCCCGCCGGATGGGTTTCCGGTGAATTCGCCTCGCCTTTGCGGCGGTCTTGGGGAGGTCCCGACCGGACCAGGCCGGAGTCCTGAAAGTAGCGCTCCGCCGTCAGCACGAAGACGGCGGTTGCCGCCACCAGCAGCCAGCTGTCGATCTGCTCGGAGCGCCGCACCAGCATCAAGCGTCCAATCGATGGCCGTGACGCCTGCGGCGTGCCGCAGTGAACCCCGCCAGTCCAATTGCCGCGAGCATCAAGCCAAGCTGCACGGGCCGGTTGGTGCGCGCTGGCAACGCTCTTGCGCCATGGCGGCGCTCGCCGGGCGCGAGCGGCGCAAGGGGAATCGCGGTCGCGACCTCCTTCACCGCCTCCTTGACCGTTCCGCGCGGAATTCGCGGGGTCGCTATGGCCACGCGCAAACGGCTGGCAAGTGGCACGATCGGCCTGGCTTTGCGCTTCATCTGAGCGGCCGCCACGCCGGCACAGATCGCGGCCAGCACCAGCAGCACCGCGCCGACGGCACCAAACCCCCAGAACTGCCCGTAAGCGATGGCGACCCAGCGGTACAGAGCCATCAGGCCGACGAAGAATGCCGCCACAACGAACAGGCCCGCGACGGCGAACAGCCCGCCGGCAACGGCGTAAGACGTCACCTTGCCGGTGGCCTGGCTGGTCTGGTCACGCAGATAGGATTGAGCGGCGCGTTTGACGTGGTTGAGCTTCAGCGCCATGCCGGCGCGTAGCAATTCGCCCGATGGCGCGAGCATCTGGACATCCTCCGAGAGCGAGAAAATTCGTCGGGGGATGAACGTGGCCGAATTTGACTTGTTCCGTTCGGGCCCGCGGCCGGGAGCGTTCAGTTGAGATCGGCGGCTGCGATCCAGAACACCTCGCCCTCGGATTCCTCGGTGTCGAGCCAGAGCAGCGGCAGTTCCGGAAAGGCCTCGTCGACCAGATCACGGCCGCGGCCGATCTCGCAGATCAGCCCGCCCTCCGGCGTCAGGTGCTCGGGCGCCTCGCGCAGGATCCGGCGCACCACGTCGAGGCCGTCGCGGCCCCCATCGAAGGCGAGCTTCGGCTCGGCCCGGCATTCCGGCGGCAGCGCCGCCATGCCTTCGGCATCGACATAGGGCGGATTGGTGATGATCAGGTCGTAGCGCGCATCGCCGAGCGGGGCGAACAGGTCGCCGCGATACAGGCTGATCCGGTCCTCGAGCCCGTATTCGCCGACATTTCGCGCGGCGACCTCGAACGCGCCCTTGGAGATGTCGACGGCATCGACGGTGGCGTTCGGAAAATGATGCGCGGCAAGGATGGCGAGGCATCCCGATCCCGTGCACAGATCGAGCACGCGCTCGACGGCCATGGGATCGTCGATCAGCGCGCCGGCGCTTTCTTCGCCGCCGAAATGCGACTCCAGCAGCTCGCCGATGAAGGAGCGCGGAACGATGACGCGCTCGTCGACATAGAAGGGCAGGCCGCGCATGTAGATCTTGTTGACGAGATAGGCGGCCGGTTTGCGCGTGGTGACCCGCTGATGAATGAGATCGAGGACGGTCTTGCCCTCCGCGGCCGTGACGCGCGCGTTGGCGAACATCTCGAACTGTTCGGGATTGAGGTGCAGCGCCTCGCTGACCAGGAAGGCGGCCTCGGCAACCGGATCGGTCGTGCCATGGGCAAAGGCGAGCTCGGCTTCGACAAAGCGGCTCACCGCATAGCGGACGTAATCGAGCAGCGTGAGAAGTTCGCCCGGACCGATCTTGGCAAATCTTGGCGCGGCGCGGCCGCGCCCGGACTTTTTGGATGGTTTTGCCATCAGGATCGGGTCCAGCGTGCGGCGGCTTCGTCGTCGCGGGCCTGGGCCTCGACCCAGCCGGTGCCGGCGTCGCTTTCTTCCTTCTTCCAGAAGGGCGCGCTCGTCTTGAGATAATCCATCAGGAACTCGGCCGCCTGGAAGGCGGCCTGGCGGTGCTGCGAGGCGGCCAGCACCAGCACGATGTTCTGGCCCGGCATGAAGCGGCCGACGCGATGGATCACCGTGATGCCGTTCAGCGGCCAGCGCGAGGTCGCCTCGTCGACATGACGCCTGATCTCTTCCTCGGCCATGCCGGGGTAATGTTCGAGCGTCAGCGCGGCGATGTTCGCGCTGTCCTCGTCGGCGCGGCAGATGCCGGAAAAGCTCACGACGGCCCCGATGTCGGTGCGGCTCCCGGTCAGGAACGCGATTTCGCGGGCGATATCGAAATCATCCTCCTGAATACGAATCGTGACGGGGCAGGTGGAGACAGGGGAGGCCATGGTCTAGCCGCCGGTCATTGGCGGGAAGAACGCGATTTCGCGGGCGCCGGTGATCACAGCGTCCGATTTGACATGGGCGTGGTCGATCGCGGCGCGGATCACCTTCGGCTTCTCGAACGCGTAGGCGTAGGCCTCGCTTTGGCTGGACAGCCAGGCGATCAGCTCCGCGACGGTGTGCACGGTCGCAGGGGGCTCGATGGTCTCCTCCGCCTTGCCGACGCGTTCGCGAACCCAGGCAAAATATTTCACCTTCATCCCTCGTCCTCCTTGATGAGGTGATGGATGCCGGCACGGAAATAGTCGTAGCCGGTGTAAATGGTCACGATCGCCGAGGCCCACAGCAGCGCGAGGCCAATCATCGAGACGACGGGCACCACCTCGTCGCCGGCAGGTCCCGCGAGCAGAAAGCCGATGGCAACGAGTTGGACCGTGGTCTTCCACTTGGCAAGCTTGGTCACGGGCACGCTGACGCGAAGCGCGGCAAGATATTCGCGCAGGCCCGAGACCAGGATCTCGCGGCACAGGATCACGATGGCGGCCCACAGCGACCAGCCGTGGATGATGCCGTCGGCGGCCAGCATCAGCAGGCACGAGGCGACCAGCAGCTTGTCGGCGATCGGATCGAGCATCCGGCCGAACGCCGATTGCTGATTCCAGATCCGCGCATAATAGCCGTCGAGGTAGTCGGTCACCGCGGCGCCGATGAAGATGGCTACCGCCACCCAGCGCAGCCACAGCGGCTGATCCAGAATCGATTGCGCGTAGATGCATCCGACCACGACCGGGATCGCGGCGATCCGGCCATAGGTCAGGATGTTCGGGAGGGACATCGCGCGGCTGGTCGTCCCTCGTGTCGTGGCGATGTTCATCCGTCCTACCAATACCGCTGCGGCCTGAAGGTCAACCGTCCCGCTCCCAGATGGGGTGCGGGATGCGACGAGCATATGACCGCGACTCCTTTAGTTCATCCCGGCTGGGGATGGAAATACTCGAAAATCCTGCGGGCGCTCTCGGCGCTCACCCCCGGAACCTTGCCGAGATCGGCAATCGAGGCGCGTTCGATCTCCTTCAGGGTCCCGAAATGATGCAGCAAGGCACGTTTGCGTGACGGGCCGATGCCCGGAATCTCCTGCAAGCCGGCCTCGCGGATGTCCTTCTTGCGCAGCTTGCGGTGCGAGCCGATGACGAAGCGGTGGGCCTCGTCGCGCAAGCGCTGGATGAAATAGAGCACGGGGTCGCGCGGCTCCAGCTTGATGGCCTCGCGTTCCGGCATGAACAGGGTCTCGCGGCCGGCATCCCGGTCCGGCCCCTTGGCCACCGACATCAGCGACACCTGGGTCAGGCCGAGATTTGCGAAGATCTCGCGGACGGCGTTGAGCTGGCCGCGGCCGCCGTCGATGATGACGAGATCGGGCCATTGCGGGAAGTCGTCGTCCTTCGCCTTGACCGTGCCTTCCTCGGGGGGATTGATCAGGCGCTTGAAGCGCCGCTCGAGGACCTCGCGCATCATCGCGAAGTCGTCGCCGGGCGTGATCCCTTCCGACTTGATGTTGAACTTGCGGTACTGGTTCTTCACGAAACCATCCGGGCCGGCGACGATCATGGCGCCGACCGCGTTCGTGCCCTGGATGTGGCTGTTGTCGTAGACTTCGATGCGCTTGGGCGAATGCGGCAGGCTCAGCGTTGCCGCTATGGCGTCGAGCAGACGGCTTTGCGTGGCGGTATCGGCGAGCTTGCGGCCGAGCGCCTCGCGCGCATTGGTCAGCGCGTGAGCGACCAGCTCCTTCTTCTCGCCACGCTTGGGCGCGGCAACCTCGACCTTGTGGCCGGCCTTGATTGCCAGCGCATCGGCGAGCAGATCGCTCTCCTCGATCTCGTGCGAGAGCAGGATGTTCCTCGGCGGCGGCTTGTCGTCGTAGAACTGGGCGAGGAAGGAACCGAGCACCTCTTCCGGGGTGAAGGTCTTTTCCGCGCGCGGAAAATAGGCGCGGTTGCCCCAGTTCTGGCCGGTGCGGAAGAAGAACACCTCGACGCAGGAGAAGCCGCCTTCCTGGTGGATGGCGAACACGTCGGCTTCCTCGACCGTGCGCGGATTGATGCCCTGCTGCGACTGGATCGCCGACAGTGCGGCGAGGCGGTCGCGGTAGAGCGCGGCGCGCTCGAACTCGAGCTCACCCGCCGCCTTCTCCATCTCGCCGGCAAGCTCCTGCTTCACCGCATGGCTTTTGCCCGACAGGAAGTCGCTCGCCTCGCGCACCAGCGTCGTATAGCCTCCGAAGTCGATCTCGCGGGTGCAGGGGCCGGCGCAGCGGCGGATCTGGTAGAGCAGGCAAGGCCGGGTGCGGCTCTCGAAGAAGGAATCGGTGCAGGAGCGGATCAGGAACGCGCGCTGCAAGGCCGTGATGGTGCGGTTGACCGCGCCGGCGGAGGCGAACGGACCGAAATAGCGTCCGGGCCGGCTCTGCGCGCCGCGATGTTTCAGGATCTGCGGCGCCCAATGGTCCCCAGTGATCAGGATATAGGGAAACGACTTGTCGTCGCGCAGCTGCACGTTGAAGCGCGGCCGAAGCTGCTTGATGAGGTTGGCTTCCAGCAGCAGCGCTTCGGTCTCGGTATTGGTCGAGACGATCTCCACGGTCACCGTGGCGGCGATCATGCGCAGGATGCGGGCCGGCTGCGGCGCGTTTTGCCGCGCGTAGCTGGACAGGCGCTTTTTGACGTTCTTGGCTTTGCCGACATAGAGCACGTCGGCATTCGCATTGAGCATGCGATAGACGCCGGGCGAGGTGGGGGCGAGGCGGACGGCGCGCTCGATCGCCTCGTGGCCGCTCGCCAGCGGGCCTTCGCCGACCGCGCCGCTCTCTTCCAGGATATCAGGCAGCCGCGCCTCGTCCTCGTCGTCGCCGCCCGTGGTGGCAGGATCGAGGTCGGGCGGCGTGTCGCTCGCGGCAGCCCGCGGCAATTTGTGCGCGCGGTCGTCCGGATTGTCGGTGGAATCGTGAGCCATGGAGCGAATTTAGGCGCTGGGGGTGCCGATTTGAAGTTCCGGCCATGCGGCGCGCACAGGCCGCGACGCAGTTCCCGGTAACACTTGCTTAAGCCTGTTAACAGCGCGGTAACCCGGCTTAACAGGCCTTTAACTTAAAACTCTCGATAAATCTTACGCGAAAAGGTGGTGGTTCCGTAACCATCCGGTTTGCCGCGCGCGGCGGCGCTGGCTTCGCACCGGTGGCGGCAGTTGCGTTGGAGTTAAGTGATGAAGAGGCTCGTTGTGGGCGCAGCCGCGTTGGTTGCAGCCGGCTGGACAGCTTCGGCAGAGGCCGCCGATCTCAGTTATGGGCAGCGCGCGCCCTATACCGTCAACCAGCCGCTCAATGCGTATAGCTGGGCTGGCCCCTATCTCGGCGGCAACATCGGCTATGAATGGGGCTCGGTCGACAACAATCCCTCAAAGCCGTCCGGCTTCGTCGGCGGCGTGCAGGCCGGCTACAACTTCCAGAACGGCCCGTTCGTGTTCGGCGTCGAAGGCGACATCCAGGCCGCCGGCGCCGACGATACCTTCGCGCCGTGGAAGTTCTCCAATCCGTGGTTCGGCACCCTGCGCGGCCGCGCCGGTTATGCCTTCAACAACGTGCTGTTCTACGGCACCGCCGGCCTCGCCTTCGGCGAGCTGCGCGCGCAGACCTTCGGCTGGTCTGAATCGCACACGACCGCCGGCTGGACCATCGGTGCCGGTGCGGAAGTCGGCCTGGCTCCGAACTGGAGCGCCAAGCTCGAATATCTCTACATCGATCTGTCGACCAGTCAGTTCGCAATTACGGGCGTGTCAAACGGCTATAGCGCCAACGTCGTGCGCGCTGGCGTGAACTATCGCTTCTGATAGCTGAAGAAGAAAATACCGGACAACAACTCCCGGCCGCTCGCGGCCGGGATTTTTTTTGCGCGAAATGTTGCGCCGAATGTTGCTCGTCAGGCCCGCTAGGAGAGGATGACAAGGTTGACCGCCTTCGGTCCCTTCCCCTTCTTGTCCGGTTCGACTTCGAAAGTAATACGCTGCCCTTCCGCAAGGTCCTTCAGTCCGGCCCGCTCCACAGCAGTAATATGCACGAAGACGTCGCGGCCGCCGTCGTCAGGCTTGATGAAACCGTAGCCGCGTTCGCCGTTGAAAAACTTGACCGTTCCCGTCATGGCCATCGGGAAACTCCCCCTCATTGCTCCTCCGCCGCGACGCAGACTCACGTCACGACATGACCGGGCGTTACGAAGCCCGGGAGAGCTGGCCATCCTTGGGCGGACCGCTGGCGGTCCGGCCGGATCTTTCTTAGGCCTTCACTCCGCCGCAACCATTCGCGGAAGCGGAACGTAAAGCCAGTCACGGAAACAGCATAATACGGTTCTCTGCAGATTGACTACCGCTCCTGCATATTTTTCCCAAGAATGCCGGAGTGTTACGGCTTGCCTTCAAGGCTTGGGTACCTCCAATCGGAATCTGGCAGCACCGCCCTGGCCGAGCGGCATTTCCAGCTCGGGCAGGATCGTCTTGAGCTCGCTCTGCAGCGTGTAGGGCGGATTGACGATCAGGAGCCCGGTCGAGGCGAGGGCCCCGCCTTCGAGCTGGGGCGCGACACTGAATTCGAGGCGCAGACATTTTCCCGGTGGTTTTGCTGCAGCTGCGAGCCGCGCGACCGTTTCGGCCAGCATGTCGGTGGCACGGCGGTTCTTGGCCGGATACCAAATGACATAGATGCCGGTCGGCCATTTCGCGAAGGCCGTCGAGAAGGCTTCGCCCAGCCGCTCGAACTCGTCCTTTGCCTCGAAGGGCGGATCAATCAGCACGACGCCGCGCCGCTCCTTTGGCGGCACGAAGGCCGGCAGCGCCACCCAGCCGTCGAGGTCGACCACGCGGGCCTGTTCGTCCCGGCGCAGCACGCCGATCAGCGCTTTTCGCGCCTTCGGCTCGAGCTCGCAGGCGACGAGCCGGTCCTGCGGCCTGAGCAGACCGCGCGCGATCAAGGGGGAGCCCGGATAGGCCTTGAGCTCACCCTTCGGATTGAAGGCGCGGACGATGTCGAGATAGGGCTTGGCCAGCGCCGCGCTCTCGTTCGACAGGCGGGCCTGCAGCAGCCGCGCGATGCCGGTCAGCCATTCGCCGCTCCTGCGCGCCTCGTCGCTGTCGAGATCGTAGAGACCGGCCCCGGCATGGGTGTCGATGACGCGGAACGCCCCCGGCTTGTCCTGCAGATAGGTGATGATGCGCGCCAGCACGATGTGCTTGATGACATCGGCGAAGCTGCCGGCGTGGAAGGCGTGACGGTAATTCATGGGAAGAGCACTACGCCACGTGATGGCTCGAGCAAAGAGGCACAATCACGTGCCCCGGACGCGATGCAGCGTGTGACGCTGCGCCGCCGAGCCGGGATCCAGCTTCTTCCTGCGTGATGGGCCCCGGATCAGCAGTGCACTATGCCGCGTTCGCCGCGCATTGGACTGCATCCGGGGCAGGAGACCTCGGCCTATCCGCCCCTGATCGGCGGCATGGTGACCTGATCGCGGCGGCAGGCGCGGCGTTCGATCTCGTCGCAGGCGCGGAATTGCAGGTCCTTGTTGAGGCAGATGCGGACCTCGGAGAGCCTGGTCCGGTTGCAGGTGACCGAGACGGCGGCGCTGCTCAGCCCGGGATTGGCCTTGATGAAGGCCTCCTCGACCTCCGCCGGCGCCACGGTCCTGGCCTGCGACAGGTCGAGATACTCGGCCGGGATCTTGATCGCGGCGCGCGCCTTGCGGATCGTCTCGAAATAGCTGCGGCCCTCGAGGCCGGAGCAGGTGCCGTGCTTGTCCCATTCGTTGAAGATCAGACCAGGCGCCGGCATCAAATCGAGCATCGAGGAGACGATGTTGCGGTTCAGTCGCGGCGCGGGCCGCTGGCAATATTCCGGAAAGCCATTCTCGTATTGCGGCCACAGCCCATGCACCACGAAGGCGTAGGGCCGTCCGCCGCACTGCATCTGCGACCGGCCGCCACGCTCGGCCGCCTCCTCACAGAACGAGGGCGACCACGACAGGGCCAGCACATAGAAGTCGAATTCGCCTGGCGCGTTCTGCCGTTTGTCCTGGGCCTTTGCGTCACCGGAGAACGAGGCCAGGCCCGCGGCGAGGATCAGGGAAAGAGCCAGCGAGATCATCAGGCGGGAGAACGAATGCAATCTGGAATGAAACATGGCAACGCCCCTCAACTAGACTGTGTGCGAAAGCCTAGCAGGCGATAAGAACATTTCAAGAACAAATTTCGTGCGGCTACTGCTGACGCCGCAAAGGGCCCGAATCAGGGCTCTTCAAGCTAGGGCCTCTCGAACTAAGGCTTGGCGGCTCGGCAGGCCGGATTGTAGGCCCAATTGCGGTCCACGCCGACCACGCACCACTCGACGCCATTGCCGTAAGCGGCGAAGCCGCCATCCTCGATGATCGAGAAGTGCACCTTGCGCATCTTGCCGTCGGTGAGCATGGCTTCGCCGGTGCAGTAGCGGCGCGGGATGTTGTCGGACTGCCAGGGCCGGAACGCGGTTTCGCGAACGGCCGCGAAGCCGGTGATCTTCAACGAGGAATTCCAGAATGTGGATTCCTTTTCGGCGAACTCGTTCGCGATCCGCGGGAGAGCCCAGTCGCAATCGGCAACGGCACCGTCATAGCGAGGGCCGCTCAGCCAGAAATTCAACTCCAGCGGATTGGCGGCCCTGGCCTCGCCGAGCGTCAGCGCTCCGAACATGAGGCCGAGCAGAGCGGCAAAGCGGAGCGATTTCAGGGAGGGGGCGCGCATGGTCAATCCAGACAGCTAAGGTCTTGCGAAGGTTGGACGGTGCCGCGAAGGCCGGGGGAGGTCAAGTGCAGCGCGGCAACACTTCGCCAGGAGTTGACTGCAACGCCCCCGCTGACGGGCCTTCAGTTCTTTTCACGGCGATCCCGGCACCGTAGACTGGCGCTAGCCAATTGGAGTGACGGTAATGCGAATCATTGCGGCCGCGGGTCTTCTCGCCAGCCTGGTTGTCTCGGGCCTGACGGCGAGCCAGTCGGCGCGTGCCGACTACGTGCCGGCGTTCAAGGGCAACGACACCGGCGGCATCGTCGCTTATTCCATGGCAACCCAGGTCGATGCGCGACAGGTCGCGGTCGATCATTGTGCGCGCTACGGCAAGGTCGTCAAATTCCTCGGCGTGCAGGCCTATGAGGGCGGTTACATTTCCTTCTCCTGCCGCTGGGTGCCCTATGGCGCCGCCGCCCAGCCGATCCGCACGCTGTACTGAAGCGCTTTCGTAACGCCGCAATCTCTCAGCCGGGAGTCTCCCCCATGACGCGCAAACTCGCTTTGCTCGGCTCGGCCGCTTGTCTCGCGTTCTCGGCAGCCAGCGCCAGCGCCGACGATTTGCCGGTGCGCAAGGCCGGCCTTTGGGAAATGAAGCTGGTCACATCAGGCTCGCCGGTGCCCGAGATGACCATGCAGCACTGCACCGACGAGACAGTCGACAAGGAGATGAGCAACAACGTTTCGCCGATGGCCAAGCAGGTTTGCGCCAAGCAGGAGATCAAGAAGACCGCGACCGGCTATGTCAGCGATTCCGAGTGCAATGTCGCTGGGGTCAACACGACCTCGCATGCCGAGATCACGGGCGATTTCAACTCGGCCTACACGGTGAAGACCTCCTCGCACGCAAAGGGCGGTATCGCAGGTACGGCCGGCCGCGACAGCACCATGACGCTGCAAGCCAAATGGCTAGGGGCCTGCAAGCCGGATCAGAAGCCCGGCGACATCGTGATGCCCGGCGGCTTCAAGATGAACGTGCGCGATATGGACAAGCTGAAGGCACTGCTGCCGAAATAGGCTCCTTCTCCTCCCAAGGAGAGAAAGGACGAGCGTCGAGTTTGTTGCAGCAGATTCTGCTACACCGGGATCCTCACGCTCGCCCTTAGCCCCCCCATCGGACTGTCGCCGAGGGTGATGTCGCCGCCATGCGAGCGGGCGATGTCGCGGGCGATGGCGAGGCCGAGGCCCGTGCCGCCTTCGTCCTGGTTGCGGGCGTTGTCGAGCCGCAGGAACGGCTTGAACACCTCTTCGCGCAAATGCGCGGGAATGCCCGGCCCGTCATCGTCCACCGTGACGGTCAAATAACGGTGATCGCGCTGGCCGGCGATGGCGATGCACTTGCCGTAGCGCGCCGCGTTGGTGACGAGGTTGGCAAGGCAGCGCTTGAACGAGGCCGGCTTCACTGTCACGACGGGCAGGCCGTGGAAGGCAACGGTCGCGGTATGACCGTGGCGTTCGGCGTCGCCGCGCAATTCCTCCAGTGCCTGCGCCATGTCGGTCGGCTGCGACTGCTCGCCGGAATCGCCGCGCGCAAACGCAAGGTAGTCCTCCAGCATCATCGACATCTCGTCGACGTCCTTGCGCATCCCCTCCAGCTCCGGGCTGTCGCCGATCAGCGCCAGCTCGAGCTTGAAGCGGGTCAGGATGGTGCGCAGATCGTGGCTGACGCCGGCGAGCATCGCGGTGCGCTGCTCCATGGTGCGCTCGATGCGCGACTTCATCTCGAGGAAGGCGACCGAAGCGCGCCGCACCTCGCGCGCGCCTCGTGGGCGGAAGTTCGGCGCCTCACGGCCCTTGCCGAAACTCTCGGCGGCGTCCGCAAGCCGCAGGATCGGCTTGATCTGGTTGCGCAGGAACAGCACGGCGACGATCAGCAGGATCGAGGACGTGCCGACCATCCAGAACAGGAAGATCTCCGAGTTCGAGGCGTAGGCTGCGCTGCGCTGTGCGAACACGCGCATCACGGCGTCGTCGAGCTGGATTCGGATCTCGACGAGATTGGAGCGGCCGACCGTGTCGATCCAGAACGAGCGTCCGATCTGGCGGCCGAGCTGCACCGACAGCGTCTGGTCGAGCAGCGAGAAGAACGGCTTTGGTCCCGGCGGCGGCATGTCGCCGGCGGGAAGGAAATCGACGACGAGGCCGAGGCGCTGCTGGGCGATGCGGCGGATCTGGTCGCGATCCCGGTCCTGCGGATAACCCTTGTAGACGTCGATCAGCGCGGCAATGTCCTGCACCACCGCGGCGGACAATCTGCGCGTCACCGTGTTCCAGTGCCGCTCCATGAACACGAAGGCGACGACCGATTGCAGCACCACCATCGGCACGATCATGATGAGGAGCGCGCGGGCGTAGAGGCCGGTCGGCATCCAGCCCTTGAACGCATTGCCCATCCAGCCATTGACGGCGGAGACGCGACCGGCCGCGCTCTTCAGAAGCGTGAGGCCGGTATCGATCGTGCTCATCTGGCGCGCTTCACTGTGTTATGGCGAGGCCACCAGCCGGTAGCCGATGCCGCGCACCGCCTGAAGAAACAGCGGATTGGCCGGGTCGGTCTCGATCTTGCGCCGGAGGCGGTTGATCTGCACGTCGACGGCGCGTTCATTGACGCTGCCATTGCCGGTCAGCGCGCTGCGCGGCACGGTCTCGCCCGGAGTCTCCGAAAGAATGCGCAGCATCTCGCGCTCGCGGTCGGTGAGGTGGATGACCTCCTCGCCCTGGCGCAGCTCCCCGCGCTCGAGATGGTAGATGTAGGGACCGAAAGCGATCTTCTCGATCGAAGCGGCCTGCGGCGGCGGGGCGGCGCGCTTGAGGATGTTGTTGATGCGTAGCGCCAGCTCGCGCGGCTCGAACGGTTTCGCCACATAGTCGTCGGCGCCGATCTGCAGGCCCTCGATGCGGGCCTCGGCTTCATGACGTGCCGTCAGCATCACGATCGGCACCGAGGAGGATGTCCGGATGAAGCGGGCGAGATCGAAGCCGGTCTCGCCGGGCATCATCACGTCGAGGATCAGCAGGTCGAAATGCAGGCCCAGCAGTTTCGATCGTGCATCGCCGGCGCTTGCGGCGGTGGTGACGCGGTAGCCCTCTGCCGCGAGGAAGCGCGAGAGCAGATCGCGGATGCGGCGGTCGTCGTCGACGAGCAGCAGATGTGGCGCGTCATCGGCCGGGCGCGCCGGCGGGCGGGCGAGAGTGGCAGCGAGCGGCACGGTCACTCCTTGGCGTTGTTGACGGAAGCGAAGATCGTCTCGAGCACCTTGTCGGGATCGTCCCGATCGATCATCGCGCGCAGGAAGCGCTTGACGGTCTCGGCATCCTGCGGACTCATCTCGGCGAGCGCCTTGGTGATCCGCGTGGTCTGCAACCCGGCGAGCTTCTGCACCAGCGCTTCGCCCTTGGGCGTCGCGTAGAGCAGGCGCTGGCGGCGATCATTGTCGCCGGTCTTCTGCACGATGTAGCCCTCGTCCAGCAGCTGCTTGAGCACGCGGCCGAGCGACTGCTTGGTGATGCGCAGGACGTCGAGCAGGTCAGCGACCTTCAGGCCGGGATAGCGGTAGACGAAGTGCATGACCCGGTGATGTGCCCGGCCGAAGCCGAAAGCCTCCAGCTCCTGGTCGGGATCGCCGACGAAGTCGCGGTAGGCGAAGAACAGTAGCTCGATGATATCCCAGCGCAAATTGCCTCCACCGTCTGTGGCCGGCTTGGGCTCGGCGGCGTCGTGAGAGGAAGTCGCGAAATTTATGTCAGGCATATTGACGTATCTTGGGTTCAATGTTACAAAACGGTCAACCCACACGAAACTTTAGATCGTTTCGCGGCGGGTGGCGTCGAAGCAGGGACGGCGGAGAGGGCCGGACAGGCGACGACGGCCGGAGCAGGTCTACCGTGCGATTGTCGAGCGGCATTTCGGCAAAACATACTGGACTTCCGCGTTCCGCAAAAGCATGTCCTCGGCGACATGCTGGCCACGGGAAACCGGCCGTAACAAGGCTGGCGGTGGTTCAGCCAGACACCTAATGAAGCCAGCCGGCCCGAAACAGGGCGGCCGGCGCCAGAACAGCGCCGATACCGGCAGCGGGAGCCAAGGACATGAGCATGACATTCGACATCCAGCCCGCATCCAATCCGACACCCGAGAAGGATCGTGTCGCCAAGCTGGTGGACCCGGGCTTCGGCCGGGTCTTCACCGACCACATGGCGATCGTCCGCTACAACCAGGCCAAGGGCGGCTGGTACGAAGCGAAGATCGAGGCGCGGGCCAACTTCCAGCTCGATCCGGCCGGCGCGGTCCTGCACTACGCCCAGGAGATCTTCGAGGGCCTCAAGGCCTACAAGCGCGACGATGGCGGCGTGAACCTGTTCCGCCCCGACGCCAATGCGCGGCGCTTCAAGGACTCCGCCGACCGCATGGCGATGGCGCAGCTGCCCGAGGACGTCTTCATCGAGGCGGTCGAACAGGTCGTGCGCATCGACCGCGCCTGGATGCCGGGCGGCGAGGGCAGCCTGTATCTGCGCCCGTTCATGATCGCGAGCGAAACTTTTCTCGGCGTCAAGCCGTCCTCCGAATACATCTTCGCAGTCATCGCCTCGCCGGTGGGCTCGTACTTCAAGGGCGGGCCTGCGCCGGTCTCGATCTGGGTGTCGGAGAATTACACGCGCGCCGCGGTCGGCGGTACCGGCGCCGTCAAATGCGGCGGCAATTATGCCGCCAGCCTGCGCGCCCAGGCCGAAGCGATGCAGCATGGCTGCGATCAGGTCGTGTTCCTCGACGCGATCGAGCGCCGCTACATCGAGGAGCTCGGTGGCATGAACGTCTTCTTCGTGTTCGACGACGGCTCGCTCTCGACGCCGCCGCTCGGCACCATCCTGCCCGGCATCACCCGCGACTCCATCATCGCGCTCGCAAGGGATGCGGGCAAGACGGTGCGCGAAGAGCCGTATACGCTCGACCAGTGGCGCAAGGATGCGGCTAGCGGCAAGCTGAAGGAAGCGTTTGCCTGCGGCACGGCGGCCGTGATCTCGCCGATCGGCAAGGTGCGTTCGGTCAGCGGCGATTTCGAGATCGGCGGCGGCGCCGCCGGTCCCGTCGCGATGGGCCTGCGCAAGCAACTGGTCGACATCCAGTACGGCCGCACCAACGATCCGCACAACTGGATCCGCAAGGTGTTTTGAGGCCTCGTGTCCCGGACGCGCAAAGCGCGAGCCGGGACCCAGGGTGCAGTTGCTGGACCCCGGATCAGCAGCGCACCACGCCGCCGAGAGGCGGCGCGCTGCGCAGCATCCGCCGAACGCCGGTGGCATCTAACTCCATGAACGCGCCGCCACAACTCCGCGACAAAGCCAGGATATATCGAGTCATCCTGGACATCGCGACCATGGCAGCAAAGCTCTCCCGACCCATGAAATGGGTCGTTCTCGCCGCAATCACCGGCGTTTCCGTCTTCGGCATCCTGACCATCGGCCCCACCCACGAGGTGGTCGCGCAGGATCGCTCGCCGATCGTCGACGTCCGCACCGGCGATCCCGAGATGAATGCCGCGATCGCGCGCGCCCGTGGCTCGCTTCCCACCTTCTGGGCCTCCTATGACGCGCCAAAGCCGTCGGAGACGGGGCATTCCCTCAAAGCTCATTTTTCCACCCGCAAGGGCGGGGAGCACATCTGGATCGCCGAGATCAAGAAGCTACCCAACGGCAGTTATTCCGGCGTGTTCGCCAACGACCCGCGCGACCTGCCGGGCAAACGGGCCGGCGACGAGGTCAAGTTCGCCGAGGCCGACATCTCGGACTGGATGTTCATGCGCAACGGCAAGATCGTCGGCGGCGAAACCATCAAGCCGCTGCTCAAATCCATGCCGAAAGCCGACGCCGACGCGCTGCGGGCGCGGATGGAGCAGCCGTAGGGCAGTTGCCGCCTCGCGCCCCGGCTGGTAAACGCCGCGCATGGCCGAAAAACCCAAAAAACCGCAGAAACTGAAGGCGCGCCTGCCGCGCGGGCTCGAGGATCGCGACCCCGCAGCGATCCGGGCGACGCGCGAGATGGTCGAGAAGATCCGCGCCGTCTACGAGCTCTACGGCTTCGAGCCCGTGGAAACGCCGGCGATGGAATACACCGACGCGCTCGGCAAGTTCCTGCCCGACCAGGACCGTCCGAACGAGGGCGTGTTCTCCTTCCAGGACGACGACGAGCAGTGGATCAGCTTGCGCTACGATCTGACTGCGCCGCTCGCCCGCTATGTCGGCGAACGCTACGGCACCGACGCCCTGGTCCTGCCCTACCGCAGCTACCGCGTCGGCTACGTCTTCCGCAACGAGAAGCCCGGCCCCGGCCGCTTCCGCCAGTTCATGCAGTTCGATGCCGACACGGTCGGCTCGGCGACGCCGGCGGCGGATGCCGAGATCTGCATGATGGCCGCGGACACGATGGAGGCGCTGGGCATTGCGCGCGGCTCCTACGTCGTGAAGGTGAACAATCGCAAGGTGCTCGACGGCGTGCTGGAAGCCATCGGTCTCGGGGGCGAGGAGAACGCGGCCCGCAGGCTCACCGTGCTGCGCGCGATCGACAAGCTGGACAAGTTTTCCGCCGACGAAGTGCGCAAGCTGCTTGGTCCCGGGCGGTGGGACGGCGGCGAAGAAGGCAAGGGCGACTTCACCAAGGGCGCCAATCTGAGCGCGGATGAAGCTGACGTCGTTCTCGCCATCACCAAGCCGCGCGAGGATTGGAAAGAGGCCATTGCCGCCGCAGAGACTTACCTCGCCAAGAGCGAAGTCGGTCAGGCTGGGGTGAGCGAGCTGGAAGAGATTGCCAAGCTCGTCACGGCGTCGGGTTACGGCGCGGACCGCATCAAGATCGATCCGTCCGTCGTGCGCGGCCTCGAATATTACACCGGCCCCGTCTACGAGGTCGAACTCCTGCTCGAGACCAAGGACGAGAAGGGCCGCCCGGTGCGCTTCGGCTCAGTCGGCGGCGGCGGGCGCTACGATGGTCTCGTCTCGCGCTTCCGTGGCGAGCCGGTGCCGGCAACCGGCTTCTCGATCGGCGTGTCGCGCTTGCAGGCCGCGCTGACGCTGCTCGGCAAGCTCGACACGCGGCCCGAATTCGGCCCCGTCGTCGTCACCGTGTTCGACCGCGACCGCGTCGCCGACTATCAGAAGATGGTGGCATCCCTGCGCACCGCCGGCATCCGCGCCGAGCTCTATCTCGGCAATCCCAAGAACATGGGCAACCAGCTCAAATATGCCGACCGTCGCAACAGCCCCTGCGTGATCATCCAGGGCTCGGATGAGAAGGCGCGCGGCGAGCTGCAGATCAAGGACCTGATCGAAGGCGCCAAGGCCGCCGCTGCGATCGCCTCCAACCAGGAATGGCGCGAGAGCCGGCCGGCGCAGTTCTCCTGCAGCGAAGCCGATCTCGTCGCCAGGGTGCGCGAGGTCTTGGCCCGCCATGACGTAAAGTGGGGATAGCCATTCCGCCAAGCCGTCATGCCCGGGCTTGTCCCGGGCAGCCACGTCTTGTTTGATGGCGGCCGTCAATGGCCGGTGTTCGGCCGGTAGGGAGAGAAATATGCCTGAGATCACCGTCAGCATGGCCGAAGGCCGCACCGACGAGCAGAAGGCCGGCATGATGCGCGACATCACCCAGGCGCTGGTGAAGAATCTCGGCGTCGACGCCGATGCCGTCGTCATCCAGATCAACGAAGCCCCGCTCCGCCACAAGATGAAGGGCGGCAAGACGTTCGTGGAACGCGCGGCAGCGGCGAAGAAGTAGCCAGCGCAGGTTCGGCAAGTCCAGGTGTCGTCCCCGCGAACGCGGGGATCCATAACCACAGGACGTGGTTGTGGGCGCGCCGGTAACGCCGAGTCTTCGTCAAACTACTCCCTGTGGCTATGGGTCCTGGATCTGCGCTTCGCTTGTCCGGGACGACACTGAGCAAGCACCATGGACGCACGCGATTTCATCACGATCGGCATGAGCGCCGAGCGCACGCTGGTGGTCCCGGCGGAGCGCACGGTCGGGCATTTCGTGCCCGGCATGCCGATGGTCTATGCGACGCCGATGATGATCCTGGAAATGGAGATGACGGCGGGCGATGCGATCCGTGCCGCGCTCCAGCCTGGCTGGGTCACCGTCGGCACCGAAGTCGACATCCGCCATCTCGCCGCGGCGCTGGTTGGGGCAACGGTGCGGACCACCGCGAGGGTCGTTGCAGTCGAACGGCGGGTGATCCGCTTCGAGGTCGAGGCGTTCGAAGGCATGCGCAAGCTCGGCGAAGGCCGCCACGCGCGCGGGCTCGTCAATGTCGAGATGTTCAATAAGCGCCTGGGGGCATAGCGAAGGACTCAGTGCCGTAGGGTGGGCAAAGGCGCAAAACGCCGCCCACCATCCCTTCACAATGGATACAGATCGTGGGCACGCTTCGCTTTGCCCACCCTACGGCATTTAGCGCGCGCCCGGCGAGGAATAGAACGCTTCCTGCTCCTTGCGGATACGCACGGCGGGCAGCGTCTCGTCGATCGCCACATCGGCCCAGGTGATGCACGCGTCCTTTGCGACCGGCCTCGTCAATCGCACATTGTGCGCAAGCCCGAGCGGCAGATAGCCCTTGGCCAGCGACGTGCTCGCCGGCGTCAGCTTGCCGAAGACTGTGTATCCGCCTTCTCCGTCCAGCGTATCTCCCGCGCGCAAATCCTTCTTGGCCGTCGCGACGACATCGGCGTTGAACGTGGTCGCGACCCCCGTCGCCTCCTTGCGCAGCGCGATCGAGGCGACCGAAATTCCGAGCTCCAGACCGATGAGATGCCACTTCTTGTAGGAGCTCATGTAGCGGCCGCTGGGATCGGTGACGACGCTGTATTCCTGGAAGCAGTTGCGGATGTACTCGCTGTCGCCCTCGAAACAGACCCAGACTCCCTTGCGGATGTCGTTGGGGATCGGCTTGCCTTCAGCCGTCAGGCAGGACACGACTTCGACCTGGCCCTTGCATTCCAAAATGCCGCCCTCGGAACGGGGACGCATCAGCGTCGGGATGTCGTCGACCGATCCCGGCGGGAATGCGAGGCCTTGCGAGGGCGCCCGCAGCCCGGTTGCGTTCGCGATTGCGGCGGATTCGATCGCCGGCTTGGAGCCGTCGAGGAACGCGTTGAACATTTTTGGATTCATGCCGCCCCGCGCGGCCTGCTCGGCGGTCAATCCCCAATGATCCCAGACGGTTTCGGGCGTCGACTCGCGATAATGCGGCAGCCATTTGTGGCCGCGGCCGGCCGCAACGACCGGGAAACCGCAAGCCCTTGCCCAATCGACGAGGTCGCAGGCGAGCGCCGGCTGATCGCCATAGGCGAGGCTATAGATCACGCCGGCCTGCCTGGCCTTTTGCGCGAGGATCGGCCCGCAGAAGGCGTCGGCTTCGACGGTCACGTTGATGACGGCTTTACCCGCAGCAAAGGCGCCGAGGCAGTGCTCGACCGCCGCCACGGGATTGCCGGTGCACTCGGCGATCATTTCGACGCCTTCGCACTTCACCAGCGCTTCCCAGTCGTCGGTCAGGAAGGTCGTGCCGGTCTTGAGCGCATCCTCGAGCGAGCTTGCTGCGAATTGCTCCGGACGCCAGCCAACCCGGTTCAGGTTTTCACGGGCACGCGACGGGGACAGATCGGCAATTCCCACGAGATGGATGCCCGGCGTGCGCAGAACCTGATGCAGGTACATTGCGCCGAACTTGCCCGCCCCGATCAGCCCGATCTTGACGGGACGCCGCTCGGCCTGTCGTTCGAGAAGTTTTGCGTAGAGGTTCACGATCGCTCTCCCTTCCGGCAACAAGTCGGGATCGGTTCGCGTCCGGCCACCCGGGAGGCCGAAGCGCTTTTGATCTGCCTACTTCGCCAATTCCTTCGACCGCTTCGTCGCCGCCGCGATCGCGCGGATCATGAGATCGCGCAGACCAGGCTCGCCCATCAGCACGCCGAGCGCTGCGGCGGTGGTGCCGCCGGGCGATGTGACGTTCTGGCGCAGCGTGCCGGCCGGCAGCTCCGACTGGTGCAGCAGCTCGCCGGAGCCGGCGACGGTTTCGCGCGCAAGCTTCGTCGCCAGCGCCTCGGGCAGTCCGGCCTCGACGCCGGCGCGGGCGAGCTCCTCGGCGAGCAGGAACACATAGGCCGGGCCCGAGCCGGACACCGCAGTCACCGCGTCCATCAGGCCTTCATCCTCGACCCATTCGACCGAGCCGGTGGCGCGCAGCAACGCATCGGCCACCGCGCGCTGCGCGGCGCTGACATTGTTCGCGGCGACTGCAACAGTGATGCCGCGGCCGATCGCGGCCGGCGTGTTCGGCATTGCGCGCACCACGGCGCCGCCACAGACCTCCTTGAGCGAGGCGATGGTGGTTCCCGCCATGATCGAAACCACTGAGGTGTTGCCTGAGACGAGCGCCTTCAATCTGGCGCCGGCCTCGCGGAACATCTGCGGCTTCACCGCGACGACCAGCGTCTCGACCGGGCCGACGGTCTTCATGTCCGGATTGAGCGCGATGCCCTTGGCGGCAAGCGCAGTGATCTCAGGTGAGATGTGCGGATCGATTACCGCGACGCGGCGCGGGTCGAGCCCGCCGGAAAGCCACCCGGTCAGCATCGCGCCGCCCATCTTGCCGGCGCCGGCGAGGAGGATGGTGCCGGTGATGTTCTGGAGGGGGTTGTTTGCCATCGCTGCTGCCACAAGCTCGGTGTCGTCCCCGCGGAAGCGGGGACCCCCGCGCGAGCGCTTGCTCGTCGCGTTACCACAAGCGGTTCTAGTGGATGGCGGTGTTGGCAACAAGCCGCGTGCCACAAGATGAATCACGCGGTATGGGTCCCGGATCTTCGCTGCGCTCGTCCGGGACGACAGTGGAGAGAGGGCGCGACCTTACGCCTCTCCCACCGTATCGAACATCGCCGCGTCCATCGCCTCGGTCGTGGTCTTGCCGGCCCACACCACGAACTGGAACGCCGGGAAGTAACGTTCGCAGGCGTGGATGGCGCCGGCGAGCATGGCTTCGCACTGTCCGGTCGAGGCCGTGAGGCCGCCCGGCAGCACCAGCGCCTGGCGGTGCATGACCATGCCGGTGGAGGTCCACAGATCGAAATGGCCGACCCACAATTGCTCGTTCACGGCGGCGACCAGCCGCTGCACCTCGCCGCGCCGCGCGACCGGAATTTTCATGTCGAACGCGCAAGCCAGATGCAGCGCCTCGATCTCGCCCATCCAGGTGAAGGAGAGCTGGTAGTCGGTCCATTGTCCCTTCGAGACAATCGTGAGTTCGTCTTCGCCGGAGCGTTCGAACGGCCAGTTGTTGCTGGCAGCGATATCCTCGACCACCGCGAGCGGATGGCTTTTGGAATCGATAGTGCCTTCGAGCAGGGACATGCCGTCTCGACCTCTTGCCTTCTTGTTGTCTTTGATACGCACGCGGTTGGTCCGGCGCGCGCTCCCTAACGTCGCTGCGGCGATCCTTGGGATCGCTGTTGCGCTCCCCTCAGGGTCGCTCTTGCGATCCCAGGGTCGCACTTGCGATCCCTTGGATCAGCGCGGGCCTGTCGCGGATCAAGTGATGTGATTTGCGGAATCTGCGCAACGGGGTCCCGAGTCCGTCCACAAGCCAGGACTCGTTCGTCCACAGCTCATCTCCGCCACAATTCTTAACGCCGGGAGTCCCCAATCCGGATGGAGGAGAACAAACCGGAATCGGATCCAGGGGGAGGGCGCCAATCGTTAATTCCGTGCCGCGAGGGCCGCTCCCACGGCGATGGCATGGGACCATGCGATTTGCCCATGCGGAACGCGCTTGCCGCGACCGCGCGAGAGCTGCATATTTCCCGGCAGGCCGTTCATCCCGAACGGCCGATGTTCTCAGGGCGGGGTGAAAGTCCCCACCGGCGGTAAGGGCCGAAAGGCCTAAGCCCGCGAGCGCCTTCCGCGAGGGTTATCCCGAAGGGAAGGGTCAGCAGATTCGGTGCAACTCCGAAGCCGACGGTTAAAGTCCGGATGAAAGAGAACGGTCGGTGGCAGACGCATCGCAAGATGCGGCTGTTTGTCGTTCCGTGTGCCCTGATTCTGGTCCTTAAACGAGGAAAGCCATGAATCAGATGTTGCAAGATCCCCAAGCCGAAACGTCCGAAGTCGTCCAACCGCCGGTTCCGCAAGGACCCGCAACCGAGCACCCTCGCTTCGCAAAGCCGCAGCGGGTCGCCTTCGTGCAGGCCTGCTGGCACCGCGACGTGGTCGAGGAAGCCCGCATCGCCTTCATCAAGGAGGCCGAGGCGCGGCACCTCACCCATGTCGACGTGTTCGAGGTGCCGGGCTCGTTCGAGATCCCGCTGCACGCGCAGGTCCTCGCCAAGACGCGGCGCTACACCGCGATCGTCGCGGCGGGCCTTGTCGTCGACGGTGGCATCTACCGCCACGAGTTCGTCGCCGACACCGTGATCAAGGCGCTGATGGACGTCCAACTCCGCACCGAGGTGCCGGTGTTCTCGGCGGTCCTGACGCCGCAGCAGTTCCACGAAACCGAGGTGCATTACGACTTCTTCCGCAAGCATTTCGCCATCAAGGGCGTCGAGGTCGCCGCCGCCTGTGCTGAGACCTTGCTTGGCCTGGAGCGCCTGCGCGGCCAGGTCGCGGCGGGAATCGTAGGGTAGGCATAGTCATTCCGGGACGCGCGGAGCGCGAGCCCGGAATCCATCGACACGGATGGCTACGACATGGATTCCGGGCCGGCGCTGACGCGCCGCCCCGGAATGACGATCCCTTGCGTAGAACAGGCGCGACGTCGATCCTTCGGCGCGGCGCGGGCTGTCGTCAGCCCAACGACACACCCGCCTTGGCCCGGCTGATCCCGAGGGTCAGAATGCGGTGCAGGAGGTCGGGGTATTCGAGGCCGGCATGCTTGGCGGCCGTGGCGAATTCCTGGCTTTTCGCGATCTCGGGGTTGGGATTGGCCTCGATGAAATAGGGCGTGCCGTCGGCAGCGAGGCGAAAATCGATGCGCGCGTAGCCGTCGAGGCCGAGCGCCCGGTAGATGCGCTTCGCGGCGCGCTGGATGCGTGCGGTGACTTCGGGCGCGAGGTCCTTCGCCGGCCCGTCGACGATGCCGACCTTCTCCTGATAATCGGTGTCGTGCTTGGCTTTCTCGGTGGCGATGTGTCGTGACCTGCGCCCGCCCATGGTGCCGAATTTCAGTTCCCAAACCGGCAAGACGCGCAACCGGTTGTTGCCGAGCACGCCGACATAGAGCTCTCGCCCCTCGATGAACTGCTCGGCGATGGCTGCGGATTCGACCCGCTCGTGGATGAAGGCGACGCGTTCGGCGAGCTTCTCGTCGGTATCGACGATCGAGGCCTGAGAGATGCCGAACGAGCCGTCCATGTTCAGGCTCTTGACGATCAGCGGCAGCGCAAGACGTGTCGGACGTTTCACCTTGCGGCGCATCGGGAAGACGGCGAAAGCCGGCGCCGCGATCCGGCGATGATGCACCAGCGTCTTCGACAAATCCTTGCCGCGCGCCAGGATCAAGCCGCGCGGATTGCAGCCGGTATAAGCGACCTTCATCAGCTCGAGATAGCTCGCGATGTGCTGGTCATAGGCGACGTTGTTGTGGAATTCCTCCAGCAACGTGAACACCACGTGCGGCTTGAACTCCTCGATCGCCTCGCGCACCGGCTTGATCTCGTCCTGTGCGCCGAGGGCGCGAACCTCGTGGCCGGCCGCGCGCAGAGTGCTCACGACGTCGTATTCCGTTTTCCACGTGTTGATTTCCTGCGCGCTGTATCCGTCGCTCGAGTCCGGAGGCATGAAGTCCGGATGCATGAGGACAAGAATCCGCAGGCGTCTCATAGCGCGATCCATTTGCGCCGAGACGGGCCAAACAGCGCGTGCATCGTCTTGGCGGTCACGAGGACTGTGAAATCGAGAACGAGCTTTGGTTCGGGGCCGACGGCGCGCAGGTCGAGCTCGCGGCAGCGGAAAATCATGTCGTCGAGCACGGCATCGAGCGTGAGCTGGTTCTCGCCGGTCCATCGCGCGACCAATTGCCTGATCTTGGCGCGGTGGCGCCTGATCAGGCTCGAAGCCGGCTTTGAGCGATAATGGCGCGGATCAGCCGAGAACAGCCGGGAGAGGTCGCGGTCGTAAGTCTTCGGCGGCGTAAAGGCGTAGAACGCCTGCTTCTTCTTGTAGTGATCTTCGAGCGTCTGGTTCAGCCGGCTCAGCGGGTCCACGCGCTCCCGCGTCGTGATCTCCGGCCGCTTTCCCGCGATCTCGCCCATCAGCTCGTCGACATATTCGAGCTTCTTGAGCGCCGGCCAGCCGGCATATCGCGTCCGCCAGTTCGAGCGCGGCCGCAGCCACACTGCAAACGTCTCGGCGAAATCCTCGTCCGGGTGGCTCTGCGCGTACCACAGCCGGAGATGCTGAACGTAGCGTCTGCTGGCAGGGTTGGGCCGATAGTAGCGCGGGTAGTGTTTCGACGACGGGCCGAACAGCTGCTGCCATCGGCGTCGGCGCTGCAGCTGGTAGCCGTGTTGCAGGGCATGGCCGGCCTCGTGACGGAGGATAGCCATGCATTCGCGCCACGTCCCACCCTCGACGTCGAACATCATCTTCTTCTCGAGCTTCATCAGGCGCGGATGGGCGAGATAGAAGGGGATGGCGATGCCTGGGACATCGCCCGGACTGAACCACTCGCTCGAGATCCATGTGTGCGGCCGCAGCCGGATGCCCCGCTCTTCGAGCTCCTCATAGAGCGTGCCGACACAGTCCTCGAGCCAGGTGCCTTCGACTTTGACATTCAGGCTGCGGAGGCGTTGCTTGAGCAACGCGTCATCCGACAGCTTTTCCCAAGCATGTTTCCGGCGTGGCATCAGGCATCCAGAGGGCGGCGATGACTCGGCATCCGATGATGTCACGGGCCGCCGCCCGCAACAACCCGCGCGGTCAGTATGGCGGGACGGGGCGAGAGGTAGACGGGCCGTCATTCCGGGACGTGCGTAGAACGCGCCCGGAATTGATCGATCTACAGGATTGCAGATGGGTTTTCCGGCTCACCTCTCTGAGGCAAACCGGAATGACGGCTGTCAGAACAATCAGTCGAAAAGGCTGGACACCGACTCTTCGGCGGCCGTGCGCGCGATCGCGTCCGAGATCAGGCTGGCGATCGGCAGGGTGCGAATGTTCGGCGCCTTGGTCACCGCCTCGGTTGGCAGGATCGAGTCGGTGATCACGAGCTCCTTCAGCTTGGAGTTGGTGATGCGGGCGGCCGCGCCGCCAGAGAGCACGCCGTGTGTGATGTAGGCGTAGACCTCCTTGGCGCCCTTGGCGAGCAGCGCGTCGGCCGCGTTCACCAGCGTGCCGCCGGAGTCAACGATGTCGTCGATCAGGATGCAGGTATAGCCGGCGACGTCGCCGATCACGTTCATGACCTCGGACTCGCCCGCCCGTTCGCGGCGCTTGTCGACGATCGCGAGCGGGGTGTTGATGCGCTTGGCAAGGCCGCGCGCGCGGGCCACGCCGCCGACGTCGGGCGAGATCACCATCGTCTTGGAGAGGTCGAACTTGTCCTTGATGTCGCGCACCATCAGCGGCGCGGCGTAGAGATTGTCGGTCGGGATGTCGAAGAAGCCCTGGATCTGGCCGGCATGCAGGTCGAGCGTCATGACGCGGTCGACGCCGGCCTGCGTGATCAGATTGGCGACGAGCTTGGCCGAGATCGGCGTGCGCGAGCCCGATTTGCGGTCCTGCCGCGCATAGCCGAAATAGGGCAGCACCGCGGTGATGCGGCGTGCCGAGGAGCGGCGCAGCGCGTCGGTGATGATCAGCAGCTCCATCAGGTGATCGTTCGCGGGATACGAGGTCGACTGGATGACGAAGGCATCCGAGCCGCGGACGTTCTCCTGGATCTCGACAAAGATCTCCATGTCGGCGAAGCGCCGCACCACCGCCTTGGTCAGCGGCAGGTCGAGGCCTTGCGCGATCGCCTGGGCGAGGGCCGGGTTGGAGTTGCCGGCGACGAGCTTGATGGAGCCGTTTTTGGCCGACATGGACGCTTCCTCCCGCGCTTTGCTGGATACGACGTTCAACATCTCAGATCCCACTGGAAGCACGGTTACAACGGGCGAGGAAATATCAGGCCGGGGGCTGCAATGGCAACCCGGGATGCTACGTTTTCCCTTCGAAAATCCTGAGTCGGGCCAACGGCTTGGCCGCGACTTGAGGCCGTGGTTTAGCGGGGGTTATCGCTCGGCATAGCCGAGGGCCGAGGTCGGCATGTCCGGCGCGGGCGCAATCGGAATGACGCTCGCCACTGCCGGTCCCCGCAGCCCTGGAGCTGCGCCAGGCGCATCCGGCGTCCCGTTGATCATGTTGGAAAGGCCGCTGAATCCGGCCTGGGCGATCTTCCGCAGCACGAGATCGTCGGCTGCCGTCCATGCATCCCGTCCAGCCTTCGTGGAGGTCGGTTCCTCGCCGGAGAGGCGCAGCGCCCGCTGCTGGTTGGCGTCGTAGACATCCCAGACCCAGGCGATCACGGTCTTGCCGCGTACCACCTGGGCGGAGAGGTAGCTGCGCACGCGGTAGGCAGCCGCGCCCTCGCGGGAGACGACGGACAGGCTGCGCAGCTTGGATTCGCTGTCGAGCACGCCGACCATGCGGTCGAAAACATGCGGCGGCGGGCCGTCGATCGATTCGAAGGCAACGGTTGCGCCGCTGCCGGTGCTCGGCGCCATCGCATAGGAATTGGCAGCACCACCGCCGCCGGCGCAGCCGCCGAGCGCGGTCGCCGCCGCCAGCAGCGTGACCGCCAGCAGGCGCGAGCCCGTGCGGCGGAAGATGAATGACGCGTCCCTCATTATGGAGGGCAGCGATATCGTTAAAATCGATTAAGGTCTAGGGCGGGCGAGCCACAAACACGCTGTCATTCCGGGGCGCGCCACTCGGCGCGAGCCCGGAATCCATTTCGCGGCGTGAATTGCTGCACGATGGATTCCGGGTTCTCGCTTCGCGAGCCCCGGAATGACGGCGTGTTGCCCGTGTGTTCACCCCTCCAGCGCGATCGCGTGAACGTGGCGGCCATAATCCGGCTCCTTGCGATGGACCGAACGGCGATAGCTGAAGAAGCGCTCGTCGGCGTAGGTGTCCACACCAAGATCGTCGATCATCAGGATGCCGGCGGCGTCCAGGCGCTTGCGGATGAAGCCGGCGAGATCGAACATCGCGTGTCCCTCGCGCACCGACGGAATGAAGAACATGGCGTTGTCCGCATCCGCTTCGATGAAGCGCGCGACGAACTCGTTGCCGACCTCGTAGCTCTCCTGGCGGATCAAGGGGCCGATCGCCGCGATGATGCCGCCGCGTGTGGCGCCGAGCCTCTCCATTGCCGAGATCGTTGCCTCCAGCACGCCAGTCAGCGCGCCCTTCCACCCCGCATGCGCGCCGCCGATCACGCGCGCGTTGGGGTCGACGAACAGCACGGGTCCGCAATCGGCGGTGGAGACGCCGAGCGCGATGCCGGGCGTTTTCGTCACCAGCGCATCGCCCTTCGGTCGCGGTCCACTCGGCCAGGGGGCCTCGGCGACGAGCACGTCGGGCGAGTGGATCTGGTGCAGGCTGAGGAAGCGTTCCGGCGCGACGCCGACATGCTCGGCCATGCGGCGGCGGTTCTCCGCGACCAAGGCCTGATCGTCGCTGGAGCCAAGCCCGCCGTTCAGCGCGGCATAGATGCCGCCGGAGACGCCGCCTTCGCGGGTGAAGAAGGCATGGCGCAGGCCGGGCACCGCCGACAGCAGCGGCGAAACGAGCGTCATGAGGCTTCTCCGGCCTGTTCGAGGTCGCTGAGCCCGGCAAGGCCCGTCAGCCGTGGCTCGGAGATGCCGAGCACCTTGAACATCGAGCCCATGCCGCTGCGGCCGGTGTCCGTCAGCCGCTTGAGGGCGATCGAAATGTCGGTGGCCACTTCCGGCGTTGCCTTCTGCATCAGGGCGGCGGCCCTTGTATCGATGCCGATCCGCTTGAGGAAGTCGCCTTGCGTCACCGGCCCGTGCACGCGTGCGCCGACATCCTCGGCCGCACGCACCAGCGCCTGGAAGTCGACATGGGCGGTGACGTCGGCCTGGCCCGGCGCCTTCAGGGGATCGGCGAAGGTGTGGCGTGCAATCGCCTGAAACGTATCGCCGGCATCGCTGCGCAGATGGCCGTAGTCGATGATCAGCGCCGCGCCGTCCTGGTCGCGCACGCGCGTGGCGAGCTTCATCATCTCGCTGTCGGGCCGCCATTCGAACACGGCGCCGACGGGTGCTGCGCGCACCAAGGGCGGCAGCAGCACGTCGAAGCGTGGCGTCGGCTCGGGCGCGGCGCCGAATTGAAGCTTGCCGTTGGGATCGATCTCGATCACGCGCTCGTGCCAGCCGTTCTCGAGCCTCACCATCTGGTGGATCGGCAGCACGTCGAAATATTCGTTGGCGAGGATGATGCTGGGACCATCGGGCACGTCGTCGATGCTGTCATGCCAGTCGATGTTGCGCACGGCGGACAGCGTCGCGCCTTGCCGTTCGCGCAAGACGGGATTGACCTCGACCATGTGGATATGAAGTGCCTGGTACAGTGGCGGGAGCACCCGGAGCGCGCGCAGCGCGTCCGCCATCATGGTGCCGCGGCCGGGCCCGAGCTCGATCAGCCGCAAAAATTGCGGCGAGCCCATCTGCTTCCACACCGAGGCGGACCATAGTCCCAAAAGCTCGCCGAACATCTGGCTGACCTCGGGCGCAGTGGTGAAGTCGCCCTCACGCCCGAGCGGATCGCGCGAGACGTAATAGCCATGGCGCGGATGCATCAGGCACAGTTCCATGTACCGCCAGACCGGCATGGGGCCGGAGGATTTGATCAGCGCCTTGATCTCGTCGAGTAGCGGCTGGTCGGTCACGGCGTACTTTCTCGAAATGAATTAACGAACGGCCTCGATGGGCTTCGGAGCACCGCGCCTGACAGCCCATACAATAAGTATGAGGCCGACGATAAGCATCGGGATCGACAACAGCATGCCCATGGTTAATCCGCCCCAGAGGAAGCCGAGCTGCGCGTCCGGCTCGCGGAAAAATTCGCCGGCGATCCGGGCCAGACCATAGATCAGGATGAAGGCGCCGAGGATCATCCCGGGCCGCCTCAGGGCACCGAAGCGGATCATGATTGCGAGCACCGTGAACAGCAGGATGCCCTCCATGCCGGCCTGGTAGAGCTGGCTCGGATGACGCGGCAGCTGCGTGGGATCGTTGGGGAAGATCATCGCCCAGGGCAGGCTGGCATCGGTGGCGCGACCCCACAATTCGCCGTTGATGAAATTGGCGATGCGCCCGAGCAGCAGCCCGACCGGGGCGACCGCGGTGGTGATGTCACCAAGCGACAGGATCGAGATGCCGTTGCGATAGGCAAATGCCATCACCGCGACGACGCAGCCGAGGAAGCCGCCGTGGAAGGACATGCCGCCCTCCCACAATCTGAAGATCGCGGCGGGATGATCGATGAAGAAGGGCAGATTGTAGAACAGCACGTAGCCGGTGCGGCCGCCGAGGATGATGCCGAGCGTGACCCACAGGATGAAGTCGTCGATCTGCACCAGCGAGATCGGCGCGGGCCCGCCCCACAGACGCGGGTTCTTCAGCAGCGAGCGCGCATAGAGCCAGCCGAATACGATGCCGCAGATATAGGCCAGCGCATACCAGCGGATCGCGAACGGGCCGATCTCGAGCGCGATCGGCTTGAAGGCCGGGAAGTCGATGAGCAGAAAGGGCATCGCGCCTTCTATGTCTGAGCGAGATTGCGGCGAAGGAGCACCAGCGGACGCCGTCTGATTCTTGTTATGCAGGGACGTTGAACACGATTGCAAGGAAACCGGGGCATGACAAGGATACCGCCGGTCGGCACTTGAACCGGTTTGATCGGATTGCCATTGTCTCCTCGCGAGTTCGCAAAGTTTATCGGAAGCCCGCCAGGAGACCGACATGACCCAGACCAACAACCGGTTTTTCGACGAGATCGGCCGCCTGATGAACGACGCCGCCGGTGCCGCCCAGGGCGTCAAGCGCGAGTTCGACACGGTGATGCGCACCCAGGCCGAAAAATTCCTGCGCGACATGGACCTGGTCAAGCGCGAGGAGTTCGAGGCGGTCAAGGACATGGCGCGCCTGGCGCGTGAGGAGAACGAGGCGCTGAAGGCGCGCATCGCGGCGCTGGAAGCCAAGCTCGGCGGGTAAGACCTCTCGGCGTCATTCCGGGCCGCGACGAAGTCGCGAACCATGGTGCGCGATTGCGCACCTGGAAATCTCGGGGTTCCGGGTTCGATGCTCCGCATCGCCCCGGGACGACGGATATGGAACGACCCTCACCACCGCAAAAAATCCCTGCATTTCCTTGTCATTTCCGCATCTTCCGGGTAAAAGCCCGCCACGTCCGCGGCCCCCGCACCCCTGGAGGCTTGCTGCGGCGTATGCCATGGGCCGCGTTGCGGCCCATTAACATTTGCAAAAACAAGGACTTAACGACATGGCGACGACCGTCAAGGAATTGAAGGCGACCGCACGTCCGAAGAGCGGCAAGGGGGCCGCCCGGGCTGAGCGTCGCGCCGGGCGCGTGCCCGGAGTGATCTATGGCAACAACCAACCCCCCGTCACGATCTCGATTGAAGATCGCGAACTGCGCCAGCGCATCCTCGCCGGCCGGTTCCTGACCACGCTGGTCGACATCGATCTCGAGGGCAAGAAGCACCGCGTGATTCCGCGCGACTATCACCTCGATCCGGTCAAGGACTTCCCGATCCATGTCGACTTCATGCGGCTCGGCGAAGGCGCCACCATCCGCATCAGCGTGCCCCTGCACGTGGTGAAGTCGGAAACGTCCCCGGGCGTGAAGCGCGGCGGCACCGTCAATATCGTCGCCCACGCGATCGAGCTCGAATGCGGCGTCGAGAGCATCCCGCAGTTCATCGAGGCCGATGTCGGCTCGCTCGAAATCGGTCACTCGCTGCATCTGTCCGACGTCAAGCTGCCGGCCGGCGTGAAGGCGCTGACCCGCGAGGACGCGACCCTCGTCACCATCGTGCCGCCGTCAGGCTACGCCGAAGAGCAGAAGGCCGCGGCTGCGGCTGCAGCTCCTGGCGCTGCCGCGGCAGCTCCGGCGGCTGGCGCTGCGGCTCCGGCCGCTGCGGCTCCGGCCGCTGCTGCCAAGGCTCCTGCCGGCGGCGACAAGAAGAAGTAATCTCTCAAAGAGCTGGCGCGCGGTCCTTGATCGCGCGCTGGCTGAGGGGCGCCCCGCGTCATGCGACTCTTTGTTGGGCTCGGCAATCCCGGATCAGAGCACGCCTTCAATCGCCACAACATCGGATTTATCGTTGTTGACGCGATCGCACGGCATCACAGCTTTTCTCCATGGCGTCGTCGTTTCCAAGGAGAATTTGCTGAGGGCATGATCGGTCGTCACCGAGTGACTTTGCTGAAACCTCAAACATATATGAACGATTCCGGACTCTCAGTTTATGAGTTGTTTCGGAATACTGAGCTGAGCGAAGACCAAGTTGTTGTCTTTCATGACGAACTTGAGTTAGCTCTCGGTAGCGTTCGCATAAAGGTCGGTGGAGGTATTGCGGGGCACAATGGTCTCCGTTCGATATCGTCCCATGTTGGCAATGAATACCGACGAGTCAGGCTTGGCATTGGTCATCCTCGCGATACGTTAGGCAAAGACCATCCTCAGCTTAAGGACTACGTCTACCGCTACGTACTTTCAGACTTTGCCAAGTTCGAGTGGCCAGTAGTGGAAGAGCTTTGCGATGTGATTGCACGACATGTCGATCTGCTTTTGAGCAATCACGACGCAAGCTTCCTGAATAAGATTCAGATCGGACTGGAAACTAAAGGCTTGTTGAACAAAAAGCCCCCAGGGCGGGGCGCCCGGTAAACTTGGTGGTGAGGCTTCGGAACGGACCATGGGATTTAAATGCGGGATCGTCGGGTTGCCCAATGTCGGCAAGTCGACCTTGTTCAATGCGCTGACCGAGACGGCCGCGGCGCAGGCCGCGAACTATCCGTTCTGCACCATCGAGCCGAATGTCGGCGAGGTGGCCGTGCCCGATCCCAGGCTCGACAAGCTCGCGGCGATCGCCAAGTCGGGACAGATCATCCCGACCCGGCTGACCTTCGTCGACATCGCGGGCCTCGTTCGCGGCGCTTCCAAGGGTGAAGGCCTCGGCAATCAATTTCTGGCCAACATCCGCGAGGTTGACGCCATCGCGCATGTGGTGCGCTGCTTCGAGGATTCCGACATCACCCATGTCGAGGGCAAGATCGCCCCGCTCGCCGACATCGAGACCATCGAGACCGAGCTGATGCTCGCCGACCTCGACAGCCTCGAGAAGCGGGTCGACAACCTCACCAAGAAGGCCAAGGGCAACGACAAGGACGCCAAGGAGCAGCTCGAGCTCGTCAACCGCACCCTGGTGCTGCTGCGCGAGGGCAAGCCTGCTCGCCTCGTCGAGCGCAAGGCAGAGGAGGAGCGCGCCTTCGGGATGCTGGGCTTGCTGTCGTCCAAGCCGGTGCTCTACGTCTGCAACGTCGAGGAAGGCTCGGCCGCAACGGGCAATGCGTTCTCCAAGGCCGTCGAAGAGCAGGCCGCCAAGGAAGGCGCCGTCGCCGTCGTCATCTCCGCCAAGATCGAATCCGAGATCGCGACCATCTCACGCGAAGAGCGCGCCGACTTCCTGGAGACGCTGGGTCTGGAGGAGGCCGGCCTCGACCGCCTGATCCGCGCCGGCTACACGCTGCTCGACCTCATCACCTACTTCACCGTCGGCCCGAAGGAAGCGCGCGCCTGGACCATCTATCGCGGCACCAAGGCGCCGGGCGCGGCCGGCGTGATCCACACCGATTTCGAAAAGGGCTTCATCCGCGCCGAGACCATCGCGTATGAGGACTACGTTGCGCTAGGCGGCGAAGCCGGCGCACGCGATGCCGGCAAGCTCAGGCTCGAAGGCAAGGAATACGTCGTCGCCGACGGCGACGTGATGCATTTCCGGTTCAATACGTAAGGCTTGTCATTCCGGGGCGCGCGAAGCGCGAACCCGGAATCCATCGGGCGTCAGAACCAATGGATGAATGGATTCCGGGTTGGCCTCTTCGAGGCGCCCCGGAATGACGGGCTAGCGCATCCCCCCGCCCTGGTCCCGGATCGCGCCGAGATGCTCGTTGATGCGGAACACGATCAGGATCAGCTCCGCGACGATGCGCGAGAACACGATACCGACGACGACGCTGGCGATCGACGACAGCAGCATCAGGAAGCCGCCGAACGGGCTGATCGCCATTGCAGCGAGCCCTGAGAAGATGCCGGAGAGGCCGAACAGGCAGATCAGCGCGATCACCAGCCAATAGAAGGTCTTGATGATCGTCGGCGTGATGAAGCGGTCCCATTGGAAAAGGTCGCTGAATGAAAACATTGCTCTCCCCAGGGCAAATCGGGCCCGCAAAGCGGCCTTAGTAATCGGGTCCTGGCCCTCGATGGGCCCGACTCAAGGCCGCCGCCACCCCGTATGTAGCACGAGCCATGCGGGCCGGCGGGTTGAGATTGCCGCAAAGTGCGGCCACAATCTGTCATTCCCGCAAAGCTTTCCCGAGATGACCCTGACCTTCGAAGATTTCCCGCCCGGCCGGTTCGGCACATTCGGCCCGCGCCATGTCACCCGCGACGAGATTTTGGCCTTCGCCGCCGAGTTCGATCCGCAGCCCATGCATCTGGACGAGGAGGCCGCAGCCAAAAGCATGCTGCGCGGCCTGTCCGGCTCGGGCTGGCACCTCTGCTCGCTGATGATGCGGATGATGGCCGACGGCTTCATCACCCGAGCCGCTTCGCTAGGGTCTCCCGGTGTGGATGAGGTCCGCTGGCTGTCGCCGCTCAGGCCGGGTGACGACTTGACACTCGATGTCGATGTGCTGGAAGCGCGTACCTCGAAGAGCCGGCCCGAGCTCGGCATCGTCACGTTCAAATGCACCGCGCGCAACGCGGCGGGGCAGGCGCTCGCCGAGATGACCTCACCGATCCTGATCAAGCGGCGCGAGGGGACGGTCTGATGCGGTTCTTCGAGGACATCGAGATCGGTCAGCGCCGCGAGATCGGCGCCTACACGTTCACGGCGCAGTCGATCAAGAATTTCGCCGCCAGGTTCGATCCGCAGCGTTTTCATCTCGACGAGGAGGAGGGCAAGAACTCGCTGTTCGGCGGGCTCGCCGCCTCGGGCTGGCATGTCGGCTCGGCCTGCATGAGCCTGCTAGTCGCCGACGGCCAGCGTCTGGCGCGCGAGGCCGCGGCGCGCGGCGAGGTGGTTGCGGTGTGGGGCCCGTCGCCGGGATTTCGCGACCTGCGCTGGATCAGGCCGGTGCTCGCCGGCGATGTTGTCTCTTACGTCAATGTCGTCATCGACAAGCGCACCTCCGCCTCGCGTCCCGGCTGGGGCATCCTGACCGCCCGCACCACCGGCACCAATCAGCGCGGCGAGGACGTCTACTCCATCACTGCCAGCGCCTTCGTGCCGACGCGCGTGGAGGCCGGTTAGATCTGTTCCAGGATGAACGGTCCCAAATGTGCGCGAGTGTTGCCCGCGCGCTATGGACGCGTTTTGGGACGGCTGCCATAAGCCTGCGCAACATGGTTAGCGCGAAGCAGTTCGGCGGAACCATCGAGTTGCTAACTAATTATGAACCTGTCGCTGTCTATTTGAAACGAATGGGCAGAGACAGGGGACGAGGACCATGGCAGATCGCGGCGCACTCAAGTTTGTTGGATTCATCTTCGCGACCGCGACGCTGGCAGTGATGCTGGTCGCCGGCATGGTGGTGAAGGGCTATGCCGATGGCGCCTACACCCTGGAAGCCTCGACCGTCGACGCGAGCCGGTAAGAGTTCGTTAATTTTCGCGGCCGGCCCTCCGGCCGCACCTCAGCGGCTATAGACGAACGCCAGGATGGCGATCGCAACCGCCAGCAGCCCGACAAAGCGCAGCATGATCGTGCCGATTTGATTCGGCGCGGGCCGTAGCGGTATCGGGTCCGTGGTGTCGGGCCGAATGCTTTCCATGTGAAAATGTCCCCAGGCCCGGCCGAACAGGCCACGGGCGCTTGGCATTGGTCGCCGGGAAGAGGGTGAGGGTTCAAAGGCGCACGGGTGGTGGCCGCGTTGACGATGTGAACGCATGTCCACAGCCGCGATGTAGTCGCCCGTGCTCCGACACCCTCCGCTGTCATGCCCCGGCTTGACCGGGGCATCCAGTACGCCGCGGCGTCTCGGGCCTTGCTTTGCTGTCTCTGGAATACTGGATCGCCCGATCAAGTCGGGCGATGACACCATTGCTGAGGAGCGAGTGCATCCATCGCAGCACTCCCCGGAATCAAAACCGCCGCGCCCCCTTTCGGGAACGCGGCGGTTCGGTGATGCTTTCGTCGAGCGATCAGCTGTTGCGCAGGCCGTCGGCGGCGCGCTTCCACTGCGCGACGTTGTCGGCGATCATGCGGGTCGACTTCATCGCGGCCTGGCTGAGCTGGGCATAGCCGGAGATCTCGCGCTGGACGCGCTGGCCTTCGGCGTGGAGCAGGTCGCGCAGGCTCTCGAGCTCGGAGATCAGGTTCTCGATCTCGGCGAGCGAGGTGCCGGCGACGCGCTGGATCAGCGAGTTGACGTTGGTGACGGTGGCTTCCGCGCTCGGGTCGAGCGGGGGCGCGTCGGCGGTGGTGGTGGCAGCCGGACGACGCAGATAAGCGATATCGTTGCGGACGAAATCGCGGATGCCGGCTTCGACTTCCGTCACGGCGGCGAGGTTGGTGTCGACCGTCTCGGTCTCGGTGGCTTCGATCTTTTCGGGACGCATGGCGTTCATCGTTGTTCCCCTGTTCGCGTTGAGCGCAGCGCGAGTGTCCCCCGCACGACGACGTCTGTGAGGCTTCCCTATCAGGGCGTCCGATTTTGACCGCAAATGGGCCGAGATGCGGCAAGGGCGGACCATTCGGGGGTTTTGCCGTGGCGCATGGTTAGGAGAGTGTGAATGCGGCGGCGACGAGCCTCTATATCTCCTCATGGTGAGGAGCGCGCCCTTCGCGCGTCTCGAGCCATGAACGGCCCGGCTCCCGCAGCAGGGCTCTTTCCTTCGGGACACGCTCCTTCGGAGCGTCCTCCGGATGAGGAGATAGAGCGGGGTTCGCCCTACCAGCTCTTCTTGAAGCCGGCCGTCAGGCTCTTGTTGATCGCGCCTTGCGAGGTTTCGCCGACCGAGCCGGAGACGGTGACGTTGTCGAACAGCTTTTGCTCGGCGCCGACCTTGCGCAGCCATTTGTCGTCGGTGGTCGACAGCGTCTGGCCGGCGGTGATGCTGGTGCCGGTGTCGCCGAGGGTGACCTTGGCGGACTGGTCGGTCTCGTAATTGCGCGTGGTGATGTGGCCGCCGATGCCGGGCACGGCGGTGGTGCCCTGCTGATTGACGCTGTAGCCGTTCTGGAGCGTCAGAGAGGTGTCGCCCGACAGCGGCATCGATTTGATCAGCGACGCCCCGATCTTGCTCTGCTCCGCGCCGGGATCGACGCGGGCTTCCACCGCGGTCTTGTCCCAGATCGAGCCCGCGCCGGGCGCGGTCGCCGCCGCCCAGGCGCTGCCGGAGGATTGCGGCAGGTTGCCGCCATTGGTGGCCTTCTGCGCCAGCAGCTCGGACATCGTTCGCGGCTCGCTGGTCACCGTCATGTCGGCGCCGATCCTCGTATCCCAGAACGAGAATACGGACTGCTTGACCGTCACCGCCGAGGAGCCGTTTGCATTGGCGTTCGACGACCAGTCCAGTCCATCCTTGGCGGCGGACTGGGCGCGCTTCCTGGCGGCCATTGGGTCAATGCCGGTGCCGGCGTCGACCGCGAGCTGGCTCCAGTCGAGCTTGTCGACGTCGATGCCTTTGAGCACGTCGGGGTCGTTGACATCGGGGGCCTCCGCCACGGCCTCGGTCTCGGCCTCGTCGTCAGGCGCGGCTGCTGGGGAGGAGAAGGGCGGAATGATCTGCGCCGAGACCGTCAGCGCCGAGCCCAAAATGAATGCGGCCGCCAGCATCGGCAGCCTTGTCCAGCCAAACCCTGTCGAGAATTCCATCGTCCTGCCCGCAAGCCCCAGCGCATGCTTTCCGATAATATATATCGGCCGTCAGCAAAGACCATGCGCCATTCCGCGCTGAAAATGCTGATGCATCGTTGCGAAATTGTGGCGGGTTTTCGAGGCGGCGAACCAACGGGCCGCGCGCAAGGCGCGCGCCCGATGACGATCTTGTGACGCGACGGCATCCGGCGGGGCTGGAGGCCAGGACGTCGCGGCCGGCATCGTCATCGGTCCCGAACGACGGGGCCCGTTGGCGTCCCCCCTGAAGCGCGATGATCGCGCTTCAGGTTGTTGTTCGCATGATCTTTTCGGACCCTTCGGGTCCGGATCATGCGTTAGCCGACGCTGGTCATCTTCGGCAGATGAATGGCGCGGCCGAGTGCCTGCTCGACCAGGTCGAACGTGTCGATCAGGACGCGCATGCTGACGAGCTTGCCCGCCCTGAACTGGGCGAACTGCGCGACCCGCAAGCTGATCGGCTTGTTCGAATCCAGTGCCGTCAGCGAATAGCGCACCATCGAGGCCGCGGAATCGACGCCGAGCATGATGCTCTCGCGGTCGAAGCGGCGGACCTGGAAATTGTCGGCGAGCTGTCGGATGACCTCGAGCACGGCGTCCTTGCCCTGGCGCGCGCCGAGGAACGGAAACATGTCGATCGGGCCGTAGAGCGCCCATTCGACGTCCTCGTCGATCAGGGCCTCGATATCAGCGAAATGCCTGTCGTTGATCGCGCGGTGCAACGCGCGCGAGAAACGCCAGAGGCTGTGCTCTGTCATTTTGGGCAGTCCTGAAGCTGGCTTGCGAAAGAAACGGAAAACAACCCCATGCACAGTCAGGTGCCGAGGCTCAACTCGTTTGTATACGAACAAAATAGGGGGTTTCGGCCAAAACGCAATTCACGTTTTCGCAATGCACAATTGCGCGCAATTTGTGAGAATTGCAACAGAACCCCGTATGTTCCCGGTTTTGGCCGGGTGCGGGTTCCCATCGAGACGGCGGGCTACCCGTCCACCCCCGGCCCCAAGATCAACGGCCCGATCTCGCGTTCCAGCACCTGCTGCACCAGATCGTAGGAATCGATGATCTCGCGGATCTGCGCCACCAGCCCGCCGCGGAAGCTGTAGAACACCGCCATGTCGAACTGCACGACCCGGCCGTTGCTGCGTTTCCTGAAATAGGTCTGCATGTAGGTCGCGACCTCGTCGCCCTCCGCGACGATGACGGGTGCCTTGTAGCGGACCTCCGAATAGCGCGACCAGATTGTCTGCCAAAGTTCGCGCAACTCCGCCTTGCCGTGGCGCGGCACCATGTGCGGCAGCACGTCGATGGGCGCGTGGGTCAGGAAGTCGACGTCGTCGGTGCAGCACGCCAGCGCGGCTTCGAGATCGCCGCGCGCGAAAGCATCGAGCAGTTGCACGACGCGCTGGCGATTCAGCTTCTCCACCGTCATTCCGCCCGTCCTTGTTGGTCTTGTGCGTTACGCAAGGCTAACGCGTGGGCTCACGCACCGGCAATCCGCACGATCACCGGGATGTTCCAACCGGTATGACGCGCGAGTGCAATGCCAGGTTCATGGTGTGCAATTGCCGGTTGAGCCGGAGCTTCGTCGCCCGGTTCCCCGCCGCAGTCAGCCGCGTGGCGCGCAGGCGCGCATGGACGAAAGCGCAATGCCGGAGGTCACGCATGGACCGGCGACCACCCGCACCCGCCAAGCTTGGGCTGACAAGCGCGGGGCGAGGTGAAGGGGCCGCGTGACCCATCTCACATCACCGCTTCGACGTCCCGCCTAACGTCATTGCCATGTCATCAGGGAGACGTGCCATGGCCGCCATCGCCACCGCCAGAAAATCCCGCCTGCACAACGCGCTCGAAGGCCTCGCGCTGACCGCGACCCTGCAGAGCTTCCCGACCTTCGCCGCCGCCGCCTTCCTGCTCAAGCTCTGCGGCGACCACGACCTCTCCGGCGACCCCGGCGTCGCCATCTTCGTCGCCATCGCCTCGTTGACCCACGCCCTGATCGCGGTAGCCCTCGGGCCGAGCTTCCCGGTCTTCTTCAAGACCGTCTATGAGCCGAAGTTCTTCGAGGCCCATCTGTCGCTGTCCGACAAGATCACCGCCTGGCGCACCCAGCCGGTCGCTTCGCTCCAGCTCGTGACCATCGTGCTGCTGCTGTCGGTGATGGCGGTGGTGACGGCGAGCGTGGGGTGAGGGGGCACAAATCCCTCCTCGTCATTCCGGGGCGTCGCGAAGCGGCGAGCTATGGTGCGCAATTGCGCATCTGAGAATTCATAGTCACGAACGGCAGCGGTGAAGCGATAGTGTGCTACCTCTTCTTCCACCCACCCCGCCGCCCTGGCTGTCCGCCTGTCGACTTCGGCGCAGGCCCGAACTCCGGGCCCGACTGGCGTGAATCCGTCGGCTGGATGATCCGGCTGTTCCCGCCGAACGGCTTTGCCGGCAGCGTCTGCTTCTCGCGATAGGGCAGCGACTCCGGCCCGTGCATCTCGTCGAGATGCGGCTTGTGCACGCGTGAGCCCTTGCCGGCGCCGGCCTTGAGTGCCGTTGCGGCGCTCTTGTTCTTCATGGCGCTGACGGGGAGATTGGCGGCCTCGCCGTACTTCTTGGTGCCGGCATAGGCGCCGGCCTTGCCCGCGACGGTCCGCTGTTTGACGGTGGGATCGTCGACAACCGCGAGCTCGGTGGCGCGCAGGCGCTTGACTTCGTCGCGCAGGCGGGCGGCTTCCTCGAAGTTCAGATCGGCTGCGGCCTCGCGCATCCGCGTTTCCAGATCGGCGAGCACGGCTTCGAAATTGTGGCCGATCGAGATGACGTCGTCGGTCATGTCGTGGCCGCCGACCTCGACCAGCACGTGGTCGCGCTCGTAGACGGAGTTGAGGATGTCGCCGATCTGCTTCTTCACGCTCTCCGGCGTGATGCCGTTGGCGGTGTTGTACTCGACCTGCTTCTCGCGGCGGCGGTTGGTCTCGGCGATGGCGCGCTCCATCGAGCCCGTCATCTGGTCGGCATAGAGGATCACCTTGCCGTCGACGTTGCGCGCGGCGCGGCCGATGGTCTGGATCAGCGAGGTCTCGCTGCGCAAAAAGCCTTCCTTGTCGGCGTCGAGAATGGCGACCAGCGCGCATTCGGGAATGTCGAGGCCTTCGCGCAGCAGGTTGATGCCGACCAGCGCGTCGAAGGCGCCCAGACGCAGATCGCGGATGATCTCGATGCGCTCGATGGTGTCGATATCGCTGTGCATGTAGCGCACGCGAATGCCCTGCTCGTGCAGGTATTCGGTCAGGTCCTCCGCCATGCGCTTGGTGAGCACCGTGATCAGCGAGCGGTAGCCCGCCTGCGCCGTGGCGCGGACCTCGCCGACGAGATCGTCGACCTGGGTGCGGGCCGGGCGGATATCGACCGGCGGATCGATCAGTCCGGTGGGACGGATGACCTGCTCGACGAACACGCCACCGCTCTCGTTCAGCTCCCAGCCGCTCGGCGTCGCCGACACCGCGACGGTCTGCGGCCGCATCATGTCCCATTCCTCGAAGCGGAGCGGGCGGTTGTCCATGCACGACGGCAGGCGAAAGCCGTACTCGGCCAGCGTCGCCTTGCGGCGGAAGTCGCCGCGGAACATGGCGCCGATCTGCGGGATGGTGACGTGGCTTTCGTCGGCGAAGATCAGCGCGTTGTCGGGGACGTATTCGAACAACGTCGGCGGCGGCTCGCCGGGGCGGCGTCCGGTGAGATAGCGCGAATAGTTCTCGATGCCGGCGCAGCTTCCCGTCGCCTCCATCATCTCGAGGTCGAAAGTGGTGCGCTGCTCCAGCCGCTGCGCCTCCAGCAGGCGCCCCTGATGATGGAGCTGGTCGAGCCGCTGCTTCAGCTCTGATTTGATCGACTTGATCGCCTGCACCAGCGTCGGGCGCGGCGTCACATAGTGCGAGTTGGCGTACATCTTGATGAATTCGAGCTCGTCCTGCTTGTGGCCGGTGAGCGGATCGAACTCCTCGATGGTCTCGATGGTGTCGCCGAACAGGTTCACGCGCCAGGCGCGGTCCTCATAGTGCGCCGGAAAGATGTCGATGACGTCGCCGCGCACGCGAAAGGTGCCACGGGTGAAATCGGCCTGGGTGCGCTTGTATTGCAGCGCGACGAGGTCGGCGATGAGCTGGCGCTGGTCGATGCGCTCGCCCTTCTTCAGCGCGAAAGTCATCGCGGTGTAGGTCTCGACCGAGCCGATACCGTAAATGCAGGACACCGAGGCGACGATGATGACGTCGTCGCGTTCGAGCAGCGCGCGCGTCGCCGAGTGGCGCATGCGGTCGATCTGCTCGTTGATGGACGAGTCCTTCTCGATATAGGTGTCGGTGCGCGGGACGTAGGCTTCCGGCTGGTAGTAATCGTAATAGGAAACGAAATACTCGACCGCGTTGTCAGGGAAGAAGTTCTTGAACTCGCCGTAGAGCTGGGCGGCGAGCGTCTTGTTCGGCGCAAGGATCAGCGCCGGGCGCTGCGTCTTCTCGATCACCTGCGCCATCGTGTAGGTCTTGCCCGAGCCGGTGACGCCGAGCAGCACCTGGGTGCGGTCGTTGCGACCGATACCCTCGACCAGCTCGGCGATCGCGGTCGGCTGATCGCCGCGCGGCTCGTAGGACGATTTGATCTCGAAGCGCACGCCGCCTTCGGACTTTTCCGGGCGCGGCGGTCGGTGCGGCGTCCACACTTTGGTGGAGCCGTCGTCCTTGCGGAACTCCGGACGGCCCTCGCGGATCAGCGACTCCAGCGCATCGGCGGTCGCCTTGACGCCGAGCGCCTCCATCTTGCTGCGCGGCGGACGCGCCAGCGCCTCGGCGTCGTCTTCCTCCGTGGGCAGTCCGAGCTGCCGCGCCAGTTCCGGATCGAGCGTCGGGATCGTGGCGGCGGTTCCGTAATTGGCCTGCGGCGCTTCCTCCAAGCCCGCCAGCTCGGATGACGAGCGCGCGCCGGGCGGCTGCGGATGGGGCCGCAACGGCATCGGCCGCGTCACATCCTGCGGAAACTCCTTGGGCGTCGAGGCCCGCGCCCGATGCGCCGCGGCCTCGCCGCCGGATCGCCGGTCGCGCGAATTGTCCGGCGGCGGCTGCAGGCCGGTGCCGGATCCAAGCCCCGCATCGCCGCGGTTGATCGCGGGATTGAGCAATTCGGCCAGCGCCGGCCCGATCGGCTGCACATCGGGGCGATGTGCCTTCGAGTTCGGGGCCTTGGTCTTGGGGGATTTGCCGGATTTTTCGGAGGATGCAGGTTTCTTCGCCATGAAGCGAATATGGGACGAGTCCGGCCCGCGATAAAGGGCGAATGCCCGTCGTCATGCAGGCTGCTGACAGCAGGTTGGCAGCAGCCTCGAGCCTCACGCCGCCGGCAGCGGCCCCTCGTCGTCCTGCGCCGTGACATGCGGCTTCAGGACGTCGAGGTGGATGCCGCCGCAATCGGTGCAGCGCATGGTCCAGTACTCGCATCCGGCGCGCCCGCCGATCACGCGGAGCACCGAGAGATCCCCGTCGCATTCGGGGCAGTTGGAGAGCACGGCGCGGGTGTAGATCCTCGGTTGCGAGGTGTCTTCGATTTCGATGACGGACATGACCGGTGGCCCCCTTTGTGCTGTCCCTGGTTCGCTTGCCGTCCTGCTCGCTTATTCGTCGTCGCTATCGGCCCGCCGGCGGAAGCGGTCGATATGTTGCTTGGCGTCGGCGATCGCGGCGTTCTGGTCGGGCCAGGCGAAACCGACTTCCATGGCCGGAAACAGGACGCCGTCGATGGCGAGGGGGCTGAGATCGGCGCGGCGGATGCGGGCGTGCCAGAGGCCTTTGCCGGCCTCGAAGGATTCGATGTCAAAGCCGTCGTAGATGGTCGTCATGGTAGTCCCCAAAGTGTTCCGTACGTGTCTTGTTGGAGGGCTAGGGGACCACGATTGCGGAATTTGGGATGTGAAGCCGTTCACAAGTGGCCGGCTTTTTGTCTTTGGATGCAGTCTTGGGACGTCGGTCTTGGGACGTCAGTTCCGAGCGGCGGTACGGCCGCTCCGCTTCACGGGGCGGGCTGCGGGTTCCGCTGCCGCGCGCATGATCCAGCGGCGGAACGCGGCAAAGTCGCGCTGCTCGGTCTGGAAGCTGCGATAGAGCAGGTACCAGCGCATGCCCTTGGGGACCGAAAGGTCAAATGGCGCGACCAGCCGGCCGGCGGCGAGGTCGTCGTCGATATAGGGCCGGATCCCCATGGCGATGCCGAGCCCGTCGGCCGCGGCCTGCAGCGCCTGGCCGTAGAACTGGAACTCCGGCCCGCGCGCGTTGATGCGAGCGAGGTTCGCGGCTTTCAGCCAGATCGGCCAGTCCTCGGGTGAGTGCGCGACACGGATCAGGCTTGGTCCCTTCAGGTCGGCCGGACGCTTCAGGCCGCTCGCGAGGCGGGGCACACAGACCGGCGTGAGGTCGCCGGCGAACAGCGGCTCGGCGACGAGGCCGGGCCAGTCGCCGGTGCCGAGCTTGATGCCGCAGCTCCAGTCCTCCCCGAACGGTACTGCGGCGCCGCCGGTGGTGAAGCGAACCTCGATGTCGGGCTCCTCGTTACGGAATTCCGACAGGCGCGGGATCAGCCACCGCATCGCAAAGGTGTGGCCGACGCCGATGGTGAGCACGCGGACGCTCGAGGGCGCCGTCACCTGCGCGGTGAGGCTCGCCAGCGCGTCGAAGATCGGCGTCAGCCCGCTTTGATAGGCGCGGCCGGCCTGGGTCAGCACCAGGCGATTGGCCTTGCGCTCGAACAGCGCGACGCCGAGCCGCTCTTCCAGGAGATGGACCATGCGGCTGACGGCGGCCGCCGACACGCTCAGTTCGAGCCCGGCCGCAGCAAAGCTGCCGGTCCGCGCCGCCGCCTCGAATGCCTTGATGCCGTTGAGAAACAGCAGCCGCCGCAAATGACCAACCCTCAGGAAAGCTGATGCCAGGCCAAGATAACTCAGTTTGCGGGAGATGAGCAAGCAAGGCACATTTTCCTTCACCGCACACCGACAGGAGACGTTCGTGACGCCCATCATGACCGCTGCCCTCGGGTTGCTGATGGTCGCCACCGCGTTTCTGTCGGGGCTGTTCGGCATGGCGGGCGGGCTGATCCTGATCGGCGTGCTCCTGGCCTTGATGCCGCTGCCGGCCGCGATGGTGCTGCACGCGATCACGCAGATGGCCTCGAACGGCTGGCGTGCGTTTCTGTGGCGGGCGCATATTCGCTGGCGGCCGGTCGCGAACTATCTGGTCGGCGCGGCGGTCGCGCTCGCGGCCTGGTCGCTCACCCGCTACGTGCCGGACAAGCCGATGGCGCTGCTGCTGCTGGGCATCACGCCGTTCATGGCGCGGCTGCTGCCGGCGAGCATCAAGCCGGATCCTGACAGGCTCTGGCAAGGTACGGTCTACGGCACGATCTGCATGGGCCTGATGCTGATGACCGGCGTCTCCGGCCCGCTGCTCGACACCTTCTTCCTCGGCGGCGATTTCGGCCGCCGCGAGAAGGTGGCGACCAAGGCGATGTGCCAGCTCGTCAGCCACTTCACCAAGCTGATCTATTTCGGCGGCATCATCGACCAGGCGGCGAGCCTCGATCCCGTGCTTGCCGGTGTCGCGATTGCCGCCTCGATGCTCGGCACCACGCTGGCGCGACGCATCCTCGAAGCCATGACCGACCAGCAATTCTTGGCCTGGTCGAACAAACTGATCACCACCATCGCCTGCTACTACATCGCCTATGGCGGCTGGCTCATGCTGCGCACGGAGGTAGCGGTCGCCTTCGACAGGGGAGTTTTGCAATGAGCGAGACAGCCGATCCGCTGGTGCTGGACTTCGTCGAATGGGTCGCACGTGAGCCGCGCGCCTATGCCGAGGTGGTCGCGACGTGGAAGAGCTCGTGCCCGCGCCTCACCATCTGGGAAGACGCCGCCGACCGCGGCTACGTCGCGCGCGAGACGATTGCCGGCCTCGGGCTGGTCATCGCGGTGACGGAGAACGGGGAGAGGTTGCTGCGGACAAACGGGCGGTGAAGCGCACGTCCGTCTCCCACATCGTCATTGCGAGCGCGAGCGAAGCAATCCAGAATGTCTTTTGCGGCGGCAGGCTGGATCGCTTCGCCGCGCTCGCAATGACGGAGCGGAATGGAGGCGCCTTGCATGTCACTCAAGCTGTTCGAACTCGTCGGCACCGACGCTTCGCGCCCGTTCAGCCCGTATTGCTGGCGCACGCGGATGGCGCTCGCGCACAAGGGTCTGTCGGCGGAATCTCTGCCCTGGCGCTTCACCGAGAAGAGCGCGCTTGCGCCGCACGGCTCCGAGAAGGTGCCGGTGCTGCTGCATGACGACAAGGCGGTGGTCGATTCCTGGACGATCGCGAACTATCTCGAGGACAGTTTCCCGGACGGTCGGTCGCTGTTCGGCGGGGAGGGCGGCCGCGCCATGGCGCGCATGATCAACGCCTTCGGCGACATCGCCATCGTCGGCGGCATCTTTCCGCTGATCGTTGCCGACATCCCGAAAAATCTGGCCGAGACCGACGCGGACTATTTCCGCAAGTCGCGTGAGGCGCGGTTCGGTGGCAAGAGCCTGGAAGAGGTCATGGCGAGCCGCGACACCGGCGTGGTCGCCTTCCGCAAGTCGCTCGAGATCATGCGGCAGACGCTGAAGAAGCAGCCCTATCTCGGCGGCGAGGCGCCGAACTACGCCGACTACATCGTGTTCGGCGGCTTCCAATGGGCGCGCGTGGTGAGCCCGTTCAAGCTGCTGGAGGCGGACGATCCGGTTTATGCCTGGCGCGAACAACTGCTCGACGCGTTCGACGGCATGGCAAGGCGATCGCCGGGGCATCCAGTGTAGGGCTAACTCTCTCCCCCCGGTCGTCCCTGCGAACGCAGGGACCCATACCGCGTGATGTATCGAGTGCGGATGGTCGGAGTACTGCACGACCAGTCTTCGCCAAACGTCTCCCCGGGGTTATGGGTCCCCGCGTTCGCGGGGACGACACCGAGGGTGTGGCCCGGGCTCCGGCATCACCCAGAGCGTTACACCCTTACTCCGCGCTCGCTGCCTCTGCCGCCGCTTTCCTTAGACACTCCCGGCACAGGCAATCCTCGCCCTTGACCGGCATCGGCAGGCGCGCCGTTTCCTCCGCGCACCAGCAGGTGCCCGAGAGGTCGCAGCCGAACTCGGTGCCGCAACGGGAGCAGGCGAGGCGGCGTGGTTCCTGGGACGAAGATTCTTGCGGATTTGTCATGATTTACGTCGAAGCTTCGCCGTGATTTTCATGTCGGGTTCATCGGTCATTGCGGTATATTAGGCATCGCGCGCGGACTCGGAAAGCGGCTCCCGCCACGCGAAGGACAAATCGATGGCCCGCGATTCGCAAGCCGCGCTCGTCGCGCTCAACCGTTTTGGCTTCGGCGCCCGCGGCGGCGCCTCGGGCGATCTCGTCAACGCAAGCTCCGATCCGCGCGGCTTCGTGAAGGCCGAGCTCGCGCGTGCGAGCGGCGTGCTGCTGGAGGCGCCCGGCCTGCAATCGACTCAGCAGCTCGGGCAAGCCGTGTTCGCCTATCAGGATCAGGTCAGGCAGGCGCGCGAAGCCGCGAAGGCCGCCGGGCCGGCCGAGACGCCGTCGGTTGCGCCAGCCGAGCAGAAGCCCGCCCTCCGCCGCAATCTCTCGCTGAATGCGGCAGCAACGGAGGTCGCCGGCCAGATGACGGAGGCAAAGCCGGCGGATAACGCGGCGAAGCCGGAGGCGATGCAGCCCAACGCCGCTGCGCCGCCGGCCGCAAAGCCGGCCCCGCAGCCGCTCAACGTCATCCAAAAGACCTTCCGCGCCGAGGCGCTGGCGCGGCTGCAGCGCGCCACGCTGGCCGAATGCGGCTTCACCGAGCGCCTCGTCGTGTTCTGGTCCAACCATTTCTGCATCTCAGCGAGCAAGGGCGAGCTGGCGCGGATCTGGGCCGGCGCGTTCGAGCGCGAGGCGATCAGGCCGCACGTGCTCGGGCGCTTCGCCGACATGCTGAAAGCCGTCGAGCAGCATCCGGCGATGCTGTTCTTCCTCGACAACCAGCAATCGCTCGGCCCGGATTCGCGCGCTGGCCAGAACCGCAAGCGCGGGCTCAATGAGAATCTGGCGCGCGAGATCATGGAGCTGCATACGCTCGGCGTCGGCGGGGGATACACGCAGGACGACGTCACCTCGCTCGCGCGCATCATCACCGGCTGGACCTTTGCCGGCCGGCAAGGGCAGCTCGGCGCCCCCGGCTCCTTCGTGTTCAACTCCAATGCGCACCAGCCCGGGCCGCAAATGCTGCTCGGCAAGACCTATGAGCCGACGGGGCTCGCGCAAGGCGAGGCCGCGCTCGCCGACATCGCGCGGCATCCGTCGACCGCGAACTTCATCGCCGCCAAATTCGTCCGCCACTTCGTTGCCGACGATCCGCCGCCGGCACTCGTCGCGCGCCTGCGCGATGTCTTCGTCAAGACTGATGGCGACCTCAAGGCGCTTGCCATGGCGCTGGTCGATTCCGAGGAAGCGTGGCAAGCGCCGCTGACCAAGATGCGCTCGCCCTACGAGTTCCTCGTCGCGAGCGGCCGGCTGCTCGCGCGGGTGCCGGAAGATCCGAGCCGCTATCTCAATGGCCTCAATCTGCTGGGGCAACCGCTATGGTCGCCGGCCGGGCCCAACGGCTTTCCCGACACCAACGCAGCCTGGGCCGCGCCCGAGGGCATGAAGCTCAGGCTCGACATCGCGGCGCAGATTGGCTCGCGGCTCGGCAGCAATATCGATCCGATCGACCTCCTGGAATTCGCGGCAGCCGATGCGGCCTCCATCGAGACGCGGCGAGCGGTCGAGCGTGCGGAGTCGCGACAGCAGGCGCTGACGCTGCTGTTGATGTCGCCGGAAATGCAACGGAGATGACGATGATCGATTGCGTCGAGAACCGGCTTCTCACCTCGCGCCGCGGTCTGCTGCTCGGCGGCGCCTCGTTCGCGGCCTGGGCTTACCTGCCGAAATTCGCACGCGCCGCCGATGGGCGCGATCCCCGCCTGATCGTGGTGATCCTGCGCGGCGCGCTCGACGGGCTGGCGACCGTGGCGCCGCTCGGCGACCCCGACTATGCCAGCCTGCACGGCTCGATCGCGCTCAGCGCAGATGGGGCGCATCCCGCGATCATGCTCGATAGCTTCTTCGCGCTGCATCCGGTCATGCCGGAATTTGCGCGCATGTACCGCGACAGGCATGCCGCGGTGATCCACGCAGTGGCGACGCCCTATCGCGACCGCTCGCATTTCGACGGCCAGGACGTGCTCGAAAGCGGCTACGCCGGCCCGGGACGCGTGCAATCCGGCTGGCTCAACCGCGCGCTGGAAGCGCTGCCGCGCGGCGAGCGCGTATCGAGCGGCCTTGCGGTTGGGCCCACCACGCCACTGGTGCTGCGCGGCAATGCGCCGACGGTCGGCTGGGCGCCGGTGGCGCTGCCACAGGCCGACGACGACACCGCGATGCGCCTCGTCGATCTCTACCGCCACCGCGATCCCGCGTTGGCCATGGCGCTGTCGCAAGGCCTCCAGCTCGACAAGGCCGCCAGCGGCGACGACATGAAGCGGAAGCCCGGCAATGCCGTCGCGCAGATGCGCCAGGTGGCGCGTGGCGCGGCCAAGCTGATGGCGGCGGACGACGGCCCGCGCATTGCCGCACTTGCTTTCGACGGCTGGGATACGCATGCCAATGAAGGCGGCCCGGTCGGCCGTCTCGCCTTCCTGCTCGGCGGGCTCGACGGCGCAATCGCCGAATTCGAAAGCGGCCTCGGCGATCGCTGGCGCGACACCGTCGTCGTGGTCGCCACCGAATTCGGCCGCACCGCGCGCATCAATGGCACCGACGGCACGGATCACGGCACCGGCACGATCGCGCTGCTCGCCGGCGGCGCCGTGAAGGGCGGCCGCGTCATCTCGGACTGGCCGGGCCTCAAGCTCGCCAACCTCCATGAAGGGCGTGACCTCAAGCCCACAACGGATCTGCGTTCGGTCATCAAGGGCGTGCTGCAGGATCAGTTCGGCCTGTCCGACCGCGTGCTGGCCGAGACGGTGTTCCCGGACAGCGCGAGCGCAAGGCCGATGAAGGGATTGGTTGCCTAACCCACTGCCGTCATTCCGGGGCGCGCGTAGCGCGAACCCGGAATCCATCTCCCCGCTGGCTCTGCTGCAAAATGGATTCCAGGTCTGCGCCTTGCGGCGCATCCCGGAATGACGAGATAATCGCCCGAACACCAGGAGAACCACACCCATGTACATCGCCATGAACCGCTTCCGCGTCGCCAAGGGCTCCGAGGCCGCCTTCGAGCAGGTCTGGCTTTCGCGCGACACGCATCTGGACAAGGTGCCGGGCTTCGTCGAATTTCATCTGCTGCGGGGCCCCGAGCTCGAGGACCACACGCTGTATGCATCGCACACGGTCTGGGCGAACCACGCCGCGTTCGAGGCCTGGACCAAGTCGGAAGCATTTCGGGCCGCGCATCACCGGGCCGGCGACAACAAGCCGCTCTACCTCGGCCATCCCCAGTTCGAAGGCTTTGAGGTGATGCAGACGGTCGGACGCGGCGCCAAGTAACGCGCCGCGTCGAAGATCAGCCCAGAGTGATCTTGTCGATCTCGGCCATCTCCTCGGCGCTGAGCTTCCAGGAGATCGCCTTGACGTTCTCCTCGATCTGCTCGACGCGCGTGGCGCCGGCGATCACGCTGGACACCTGCGGGCGCGCGGCAAGCCAGGAGAAGGCGAGCTCGAGCATGCTGTGACCACGGGCCTTGGCAAAGGCCTGGAGCTTCTCGACCATGTCCTCGTTGCGCGGTGTGACATAGCGGTCGCGCAGGGCCGGTGCCTTGGCAAAGCGGGTGTCGGCGGGTGCGGCCGCGCCACGCTGATACTTGCCCGTGAGCAGGCCGCTTGCGAGCGGGAAGAACGGCAGCAGGCCGAGCTTGTACTCTTGCGCCGCCGGCAGCAGATCCTTCTCGATGTCGCGCACGACGAGGCTGTATTCGTCCTGGCACGAGACGAAGCGGCTGACGTTCATCGCGCGCGCGGTGAACTCGGCTTCGGCGATGCGCCAGGCCGGGAAGTTGGAATTGCCGATGTAGCGCACCTTGCCCTGGCGGACGAGGTCGTCCAGCGCGCGCAGGCTCTCCTCGATCGGCGTCAGAGGGTCGTAGTCGTGCTGCTGGTAGAGATCGACGTAGTCGGTCTTGAGCCGCTTCAAGCTGGCCTCGACGGCGTCCATGATGTAGCGGCGCGAGGCGCCCTGCCTGGTGCCGTCGGTCGCCATCGGCTTGGCATATTTGGTGGCGAGCACGATGTCCTTGCGGCGGTCGCCGAGCACGGTGCCGAGCACCGTCTCCGAGCCGCCCATGCCGGCATAGATGTCGGCGGTGTCGAACAACGTGATGCCGAGATCGAGCGCGCGATGGATCACCTTGCGCGAGGTCTCCAGATCCGTGCGCTGGCCGAAATTGTTGCAGCCGAGTCCGACCGCAGACACGCGAAGGCCGGAGGCGCCGAGATTGCGAATTTCCATGGGAGACCCTGTCAGAGATGAGCAGCCACTCATTCTGACCACCGCGCGCCGCCCCAGCAAGGCGCTCGCCGCGCTGCTGCCATGCCGGCAAGGCGGACAAAAAAATGCGGCCCCTGTCAGACGCGGCGACTGACGGGGACCGCTTTGGGGCGCTTGATCGGTGACGGGGGGGCCAGATCAGACGCAGGTGCAGCGTAGCCGCGCTATGTTACGCGCGGGTGACAGGCGGAGTTATCCACAGGATGCGTGCTGCGATCAGAACAGCTTGCGATAGACGATGAAGCCGGACCGCTCCGCGACCTTGTCGTACAGGCGCTGCGCCGTGAGATTGGTCTCGTGCGTCTGCCAATAGACGCGTGGCGATCCCGCCAGTTTCGCCCGCTCATACACGCCGTGAATCAGCGCAGAGGCGACGCCCTTGCCGCGTGCGGCTTCAAGCGTGAACAGGTCCTGCAAATAGCAGGACGGCTCGATCGCGGTGGTGCTGCGATGAAACAGATAGTTCGTCATGCCGAGCAGCTTGCCGTCGCTCTCGGCGACCAGCCCGTGCACCGGCTCATAGGCGTCGAAGAACCGCTGCCACGTCATCCGCGTGATTTCGGGAGCGAGCGCGGTCGGGCCGGAGCGGCCGTAGAAGGCGTTGTAGCCGTCCCACAGCGGCAGCCATTGATCGTAGTCCTGCCTGGTGACGGAGCGAATGGTGAGCGACATGGAAAATTCCGCGATCTCGGGGCACGACGAAGCGATGTCCTTCATACGTGATGATCGCGTTGCCGATCAATCGTGTCGTTACATCACTCCGCGACCCGCAGATACCGGATCAGCTTGCGGCCTGCGGGATCGCGCAGCGAGCGGTAGTAGTCGGCTCGTGACGGCGCGTCGGTGTGGCGGACCAGATCGGTCACCGGCGTGTAGCTCAGCATCCGGCCACCGTTGGGCAGCGCGGCGCAAACGAAGCGCAGCACCTCGCCGTTGCGCAAGGCGATGTTGATCGGCGTAGCATCGCCGATCCGCACCATCTCCATTCGCTGCGCGATGAAGGTCCCGAGCTCGTCTTCGGGCAGCTCGAACGCGCCGGTGTCGCGGCCGTGATACATCAGCGCGATGAAGGGCGGCTTGCCGTCGGCGATCTCGTCCGGCACCGCAAAGTAATCGCGGAACGCGCGGTTGATGAACTCGGCCCGCGTCTCGGCATCGAGCAGCACGATGCCGATATCGACCTGGTCGAGCGCGGCCGACAGCCGTGCGGCGGTGGCGTGGCTTCGGCGCTCGGCCGCGAACGTGCCGAGCAGCCGCTCGCGCATCAGGCCGGTAATGGCTGCGGTGCCGGCAGCGGTGATGGCCAGAAGGCCGAGCCGGACCAGATCGGGGTTGCCATATCCGGCGACGCCGTGCTGGTTGAGGAAGAGCAGCGCGGCGCCGATCACCGCGACGGCTGCGCTGGTCATGGCCGAGGCGAGACCCGACAATGCGCCGGCAAGCGCCACGATGCCGACGAGCAACGGCGCGGGCGAGGGAGTGGGGACAAGGCGATCGAGGAGCATCGCCAGCAGCAGGGTTGCTGCCGTCAGCACCGGACCGGAGATCGCACGCCATCCGAACCGCATGGACCAGTCTCGCTCCTCCCGAACGAGGTAAGACCGCAACTCTGACTGATCGTTGCGCCACAGCGATGCGTTTTCGCGCGGTGTGCTTAAGGCCCGCTTGTCGCCAAGTGTAAGGCTTTCGGATGATTTTAGATCAGATGCGCGAGCTTGAAGGGTTGTTGCAGCGCAGGCCCATTCAGCGTCGACGTTCCCGGGCCCTTGCGGGTGCCGACGACAATCAACAGTGATGCCGCGACCAGGATGGCCGCGGTCAATGTGATTGCAACGACTACCACAGGTGATTTCATCGACGTCCCGTTGCGATGCCGGTCGGCCCGGGGCATGCAGCGCCTTGACGGCTGGACCAGGATGAAACGGGAATCAGACCGGCAGACCCATCGCCATGGTCGCCTTGGTCGACAGCACCGTCAGGGTGACGATCAGGCACAGCGAGAGCGCGGCGACGGCGAGCGAGGCCGCGACCGCGTTGGTCAGCCGGGAAGACGCGACGGTATCGGGATGGCCGCGAAAGCCTGCCGTGCCGGACGCCCGTATCATGGTCTAAATCCTTCAATGCGCGAGCGAATCACCCGCGACTTTCCACAATTTCCCAGTTTCAACCGGCAACATTGCGGCGGCTCTCGTGCTGAAAATGGCCAGATTGCGGCAAATATTACCTTTATACCCGCTATTTCCTGGAGCCGGGCAGGACGGGCGCCGTCAGGCGCTGGCGGCGATGCTGGCGGGGTCGTCGATATCGGCTGGCCGCCAGTCCATCGATACGAAGCCGGGAGCGGCTTCCACCCGCTTCAGCCAGTCCCGGATCGCAGGGAAGGCCTCGAGATCGAAGTCGCAGCGGTCGGCCAGGTGGGTATAGCCGTACAGCGCGATGTCGGCGACCGTGAGCTGGCGCGCGGCGAAATAGGCGTTGGTCTTGAGGTGGTTTTCCATCACCTGGAGCGCGCCATAGCCGCGCTCCATCCAATCTTCCAGCGAATGGGTCTGGAGGTCGCGGCCGCCCTTGACCAGTGACAGCCAGAAATAGGCGGCGCCGATGTTCGGCTCGAGCGCGTGCTGTTCGAAGAACATCCATTGCAGCGCCTCGGCGCGGTCGATGCGGTTCTCGGGCGCAAGCGGAGTGCCGACGGCGACATACCAGAGGATGGCGTTGGACTCTGCGAGATAGCGGTCGCCGCCGACCTCGAGCAGCGGCACCTGTCCCGACGGGTTCTTGGTCAGGAAGTCCGGCGTGCGGCTTTCGCCGCGCAGAATGTCCACCTCGATCGCTTCGTAAGGCAGGTTGAGCAGCGCCAGCGCAAGGCGGACCTTGTAGCTGTTGCCTGAGCGTTGCATCGAATAGAGCTTGTACATTCTGGGAAGTTCGGATCCGGGGATGGGAAGGCGCGGCGCTCGTGACCTCGCGACGCGGCTAAACAATGATGCCGATGCGAATCCGCCGCAAGGGCCGGCCAATAGAAAAACTCGAAAACCCTACCGCACTGCAACGGTGCAGAAGATCATTGTCGCGCGACGCTGCAAATCGGATCACGCTTGCGTCAATGCTCCGGCGCATTGCCCTGCGAGATCGTGAAGCTGGCAGAGCATCGTATCGACGAACGGGCGGGACCAATGCCTCCGCATCGTCTGGCCGGGCTCGCTTCGCCCAGGCGGCTTCGCCCGGGCAGGCGGGACCAGCCCGGGCAGGACGGCGTGCCGGTTTCTGCGCGCATTCCAACGTGCAAAATTGCTCCGAGGACAGGCCTTGCCGGATATGAGCAAATCCGCAGGCAAAGTTGCGGAAAATTGCGGGAAATCTCGCCTCGAAACGCGTTCCGCCCGTAAGTTTTTCCGGGATCGGGCCGAAGTTTCTTGCGGTGCAGTGACTCACGTTTTAGGGTGGCTGCATTCCCACAATCGGAGTCGTGAGGCGAAAGGTTTCACGACGCTTGTCAGGAGATGACGATGTCCTTCCTTGCCGCTGCGCTCGACCGTGTGAAGCCGTCCGCGACCATCGCGGTCACGGATAAAGCACGCGCGCTGAAAGCGGCGGGCCGCAACGTCATCGGCCTCGGCGCCGGCGAGCCCGACTTCGACACGCCCGCCAACATCAAGCTGGCGGCGATCCACGCCATCGAGGCCGGCAAGACCAAGTACACCGCGGTCGACGGCATTCCCGAGCTGAAGGACGCGATCATCGCCAAGTTTCAGCGCGAGAACGGCGTCACTTACAAGCCGAACCAGATCATCGTCGGCACCGGCGGCAAGCAGGTGCTGTACAACGCGCTGATGGCCACCATCAATCCGGGCGACGAGGTGATCATTCCCGCGCCGTATTGGGTCAGCTACCCTGAAATGGTGGCGCTCGCCGGCGGCGAGCCGGTGCCGGTGGTCTGCACCGCCGCGACCGGTTTCAAGCTCCAGGCCGAGGCGCTCGAGCGTGCGATCACGCCCAAGACCAAATGGGTGATCCTGTGCTCGCCGTCGAACCCGACGGGAGCCGCCTATACGCGTTCGGAACTGAAGGCGCTCACCGACGTGCTGGTGAAGCATCCCCACGTGTGGGTGATGACCGACGACATGTACGAGCACCTCGTCTATGACGACTTCCAGTTCACCACGGTCGCGCAGGTCGAGCCGAAGCTCTACGACCGCACGCTCACCGTGAACGGCGTATCGAAGGCCTATTGCATGACGGGCTGGCGCATCGGCTATGCCGGTGGCCCCGCGCAGCTGATCAAGGCGATGTCGACGATCCAGTCGCAATCGACCTCGAACCCGTCCTCGATCGCGCAATGGGCCGCGGTGGAAGCTCTGAACGGTCCGCAGGACTTCATCCCCGCCAACAACAAGGTGTTCAAGGAGCGGCGCGACCTCGTCGTCTCCATGCTCAACCAGGCCAAGGGGATCGAATGCCCGCGTCCCGAGGGCGCCTTCTACGTCTATCCGTCCTGCGCCGGCACGATCGGCAAGACCGCGCCGTCGGGCAAGGTGATCGGCAATGACGAGGACTTCGTCACCGAGCTCCTGGAAACCGAAGGCGTCGCCGTGGTGCAGGGTTCGGCCTTCGGCCTTGGACCCGCCTTCCGCATCTCCTACGCGACGAAGACCTCGGACCTCGAAGACGCCTGCAAGCGCATCCAGCGCTTCTGCGGCAATCTGCGGTAAGCACGCTGCAAGGCCTCGCGAAACGGCCCGCCACTGGCGGGCCTTTTTGTTGCGCGCACGCTTATCGCCGCGCGCGATCTGGCACCATTGAGCCTCTTGTGGCATAGACGCTCCACGCGGGGCGGGTGATCTCTGCTCGCATCACATCATCGCCGGAGACATTTCATGCGCCGTTCGTTCATCCTCGCCGGGCTCGCCGCCGCCAGCCTCGTTGTCTCCGTCGCTGCGGCCGGCGCGCAGCAGCGGATGGCGCGGGTCGGTGTGCTCGAATGCCGTGGCGGCGCCAGTGTCGGCTTCATCGTGGGATCGGTGACCCATCTCGGCTGCGTGCTGCGTGCCGACGGCCTGCCCGACGATCGCTACGTCGCGACGATCCGTAAAGTCGGTCTCGACATCGGCATCACCCAGGAGACGGCTTTGGCGTGGGGCGTGTTCGCACCGGTCGACCGGCTCGGCCCCGGCGATCTCTCCGGCAACTACGCGGGCGCGCAGGGCAGCGCCTCGGTCGGCGTCGGCCTTGGCGGCAACGTGCTGGTCGGCGGCTCCAACAATTCGATCTCGCTCCAGCCGCTCAGCGTGCAGGGTCAGGTCGGCCTCAACGTTGCCGCTGGCCTCGAGAGCCTGGAACTTCGTCCGGGCCGCTGACGCCCGACGACGGCAGTGCTGCTTGCCTCTCTCGGGAGAGGTGGAACACCATCGACGCACCGCAGCGACGTTTGATGCTTGCCAAATCTCGGGGACGGGCAGAGCATCTACGTTTGCCGACCCAATCATGGGCCGAGCTCCACAAGAAGGAGGCGGCGAATGGGACAAGACGTCAGAAGTCCCCGAGGTCCACGGTGCATCGCGCTGGTGGGCCCTTTCCAAAGCGGTAAAACCACACTTCTCGAAGCAATACTGGCGCGAACGGGCGCAATCCCGCGCGCCGGCAGCGTCGACGCCGGAACGTCCGTCGGCGACGCCACCCCGGAGGCCCGTCATCACAAGATGACCGTCGGGCTGACTGCCGCCACCACGAGTTTCATGGGCGACAGCTATACCTTCCTCGATTGTCCCGGTTCCGTCGAGTTTGCCCACGACATGCGCGCCGCGCTGCCCGCGGTCGATGCGGCGATCGTGGTCTGCGAGGCCGACGAGAAGAAGCTGCCGCAGCTTCAGATCATCCTGCGCGAGTTGGAGGAGCTGAAGATCCCGCGTTTCCTGTTCCTGAACAAGATCGACCGCGCGAGCCAGCGCATCCGTGAGACGCTCGCGATGCTGCAGCCCGCCTCCCGCGTGCCGCTGGTGCTGCGCCAGATTCCGATCTGGAAGGGCGAGCTGATCGAGGGCTTCGTCGATCTCGCGCTGGAACGCGCCTTCATCTATCGCGAGCACAAGGCCTCCGAGGTGATCGGGCTCGAAGGCGGCGATCTCGATCGCGAGAAGGAGGCCCGCTTCTCGATGTTGGAGAAGCTCGCCGATCACGACGATGCGCTGATGGAGCAACTGCTCGAGGACATCCAGCCGCCGCGCGATGCCGTGTTCGACGATCTCGCCCGCGAGTTGCGCGAGGGGCTGATCTGCCCGGTGTTGCTGGGCGCCGCCGCACGCGAGAACGGCGTGCTGCGCCTGATGAAGGCGCTGCGTCACGAGGCGCCGGGCGTCGCGGAGACCGCAAGACGTCTCGGCGTGCCCGAGACCAAGGATGCGCTCGGCTACGTCTTCAAGACGCTGCATTCGCAGCATGGTGGAAAGCTGTCGCTGACGCGGCTGCTTGCCGGCCATCTCGACGACGGTGCCACGTTGCAATCCGCCTCCGGCGGCTCCGGGCGCATCTCCGGCATCCTCGCCGTCAACGGCGCCTACGACACCAAGCGCGCTATGGCCGAAGCCGGTGACACCGTTGCGCTCGCCAAGCTCGATCCCGTCAGGACCGGCGATACGATATCGAGCGGCAAGTCCCCGCCGGCCGCGCTGGCCGTCACGGAGCCGACGCCGCCGGTGCTTGCGATCTCGATCGCCGCCACCGACCGTAAGGACGACGTCAAGCTCGGCCAGGCACTGGCGCGGCTGCACGAGGAGGATCCCTCGCTCGTCGTCGTGCAGAACGCCCAGACCCACGACACCGTCTTGTGGGGGCAGGGCGAGATGCATCTGCGCGTCGCCAGCGAGCGGCTGCGCGACCGCTTCGGTATCAAGCTCACCTCGCATCCGCCCGGGATCGGCTATCAGGAAACCATCCGCAAGCCGATCACCCAGCGCGGGCGCCACAAGAAGCAGTCCGGCGGCCACGGTCAGTTCGGCGACGTCGTGCTCGACATCAAGCCGCTGCCGCGCGGCGACGGCTTCAAATTCACCGAGAAGGTGGTGGGTGGCGCCGTGCCGCGCAACTACATCGGCGCGGTGGAGGAAGGCGTCGTCGACGGACTGGCGCGCGGTCCGCTCGGCTTCCCCGTCACCGACGTGCAGGTGACGCTGACCGACGGCTCCTACCACAGCGTCGACTCGTCCGACCTTGCCTTCCGCACGGCGGCGCGGATCGGACTCAATGAAGGCCTGCCGCAATGCCAGCCGGTGCTGCTGGAGCCGATCCACGTCGTCGAGATCGTCTGCCCGACCGATGCGACCGCCAAGATCAATGCGATCCTGTCGGCGCGGCGTGGCCAGATCCTCGGCTTCGACACTCGCGACGGCTGGAGTGGCTGGGACTGCGTCCGCGCCATGATGCCGGAAGCCGAGATCGGCGAGCTGATCGTGGAGCTGCGCTCGGCCACCGCCGGGGCCGGCAGCTTCACGCGCCAGTTCGACCACATGGCCGAAGTCACCGGCCGCGCCGCCGACCAGATCATCGCCGCGCATCAACACGCCGCGTGATCGGTTAGGCAGGTGACGGCCTCTCTCTTCCTCTCCCCGTTCTTCATGGGGAGAGGGCAGGGTGAGGGGCTGCCTCCGCGCGTGCGGAGCTTCCTTAAGGCTGCGGTTTCTCCAAGCGTCATTGCGAGCGCAGCGAAGCAATCCAGGGTCTTTCCGCGGAGGAATTCTGGATTGCTTCGCTGCGCTCGCAATGACGGAGGAGGCGCTTGCATTCGCCCTAAGATGATGTATTTTACATCATTGTATACGTGTAGGATATCAATTATACTATCTCATACGTGAGGCCAAGGTGATTACCTCGTTTCAAATGCGAGCAGCCCGCGCGCTGCTCGGCATTGACCAGAAGACCCTGGCCGAGCTCGCCGGCGTTTCGTTGCCGACCATCCAGCGGATGGAGGCCAGCACCGGCAACGTGCGTGGCGTGGTCGAGACCCTGATCAAGGTGGTCGAGGCGTTCGACCGGGCCGGCGTCGAGCTCATCGGCGAGCAGGTCCGCAGCGACAGCGGCGGGCGTGGCGTTCGCTTGAAGGAGCCCGGGCCGCCGCGCCGCGTCGGGGCATGATCGGGACGTTGATCGTGCTCGGGATCAAGATGGGCTAGTGCATCGTCGCACCTCGGCAACAGGGACGCGCACGATGTTTTGGAGCATCGTGGGGCAGCGGAGCACTTTGCCGAGATGAGCATCACAAGCGATCACGCCAGCCGGCTGCATCAGCTGCGTCAGCCGACCTTTGCCGAATTGTATCTGCCCAAGCTCGTCACCGTCTGGCGGGAGGGCTACCGCCTTGCGGATTTCCGCGCCGACGTCTTCGCGGGCCTGACCGTTGCGATCGTGGCGCTGCCGCTGTCGATGGCGATCGCGATCGCCTCGGGCGTGACGCCGGACCGCGGCCTCTACACCGCCGTCGTCGGCGGCTTCATCGCCTCGCTGCTCGGCGGCAGCCGGTTCCAGATCGGCGGACCTGCCGGCGCGTTCATCGTATTGGTCGCAGCGACCGCGGAGCGCCACGGCGTCGACGGCGTCATTCTCGCCACCATGATGGCGGGCCTGTTTCTGATCGCCGCGGGCCTGCTGCGGATCGGGACCTACATCAAGTTCATTCCCTATCCGGTGACGGTCGGCTTCACCGCCGGCATCGCCGTGATCATCTTCGCCAGCCAGCTCCGCGATCTCGCAGGCATCACGCTCGCCGGGAAAGAGCCGAGCGAATTCGTGCCGAAGCTCGTTGCGCTCGCCGGTGGCCTCAACACCGTCAATCCCTCCGCCGTCGCGGTCGCCATCGTCAGCGTCGCCATCATCGCGATTTTGCGCCGGTGGCGGCCGTCCTGGCCCGGCATCCTGATCGCCGTAGTGTTCGCGGCTGTCATATGTGCGGTGTTCTCGCTCCCGGTCGAGACCATCGGCTCGCGTTTCGGCGGCATTCCGCGCGAATTGCCGTCGCCAGCCTTGCCGCCGTTCTCGATCGCGAAGGCGAGCGCCGTGCTGCCGGATGCGATCGCGTTCGCGCTGCTGGCCGCGATCGAATCGTTGCTGTCCGCGGTGGTCGCCGACGGCATGACCGGGCGTCGCCACCGCTCCAATTGCGAGCTGGTGGCGCAAGGCGCCGCCAACATCGGCTCCGCGCTGTTCGGCGGCATTTGCGTCACCGGACTGATCGCGCGCACCGCGACCAACATCCGTGCCGGCGCGCGCGGGCCGCTCGCGGGCATGCTGCATTCGGTCTTCCTGTTGCTGTTCATGCTGATCGCGGCGCCGCTCGCGAGCTACATCCCGCTCGCCGCGCTTGCCTCGGTGCTGGTCGTGGTGGCCTGGACCATGGCGGAGAAGCACGAATTCGCGACGCTGCTGCGCTCGTCATGGGGCGACGCCGTCGTGCTGCTCGCGACGTTCCTGCTGACGATCTTCCGCGATCTGACCGAGGGCATCCTGGTGGGCTTCGCGCTCGGCGCGGTGCTGTTCATCCATCGCATGGCGGAGATGACGGGCATCGAGGAGCGTTCTCCACTGGTCGCCGGTGATCGTCCCGACGACGGCAATGGCGATCGCGTGCCCTACGATCCTGCGCTTGCGGTCGATCGCGACGTGCTGGTCTATCGCATCACCGGTGCGTTCTTCTTTGGCGCGGCCTCCGCGATCGGAGGGGTGCTCGACGGGGTCGCCGACAAACGCAAGGCCTTCGTGGTCGATTTCTCCGCGGTGCCGTTCCTGGACTCCACGGCGGCCAACGTGCTCGGCCGCGTCGCCGCCAAGGCGCACCGCCAGGGCATCCGGCTGTTCATCACGGGGGCTTCGCCCACGGTCCGCAGGGCGCTGCTCACCCATGGTGTGACCCCGCCGCGCGCGCGCTATCGCACGAGCCTCGAGCGCGCGATTGCCGACATCAAGGGCGGCGCGGGCGAGGAGGCGGCTGCGAATTGACTGCAGGTACCTCCCGCCGCCACCGCGCTTGACAGGCCGGGCGCAACGCGAAATGGATCGCCTCGGGAACACGACCCCCGAGGGAAAGATGACCGCGCCCAAAGCTCCTGCAGCCTGTCTGATCGGATGGCCCGCCGCGCATTCGCGCTCGCCGCTGATCCATCATTACTGGCTGCGCACGCTGGGCATTGAAGGCGGCTACGTCATCGAGGCGGTGCCGCCCGACGACTTGCGCGATTTCGTGCTGCGGCTGTCGTTGCGCGGCTTCGTCGGCGCCAACGTCACCATTCCGCACAAGGAGGGCGTGCTGGCGCTGTCGACGCCCGATGCCCGTGCAAAGGCGGTGGGCGCGGCCAACACGCTGTGGTTTGCCGACGGCGAGCTGCGCTCGACCAACACCGATGTCGAAGGCTTCATCAACAATCTCGACGCCAGCGCGCCCGGCTGGGGAGCGGCCGAGGAGGTGCTGGTGCTCGGCGCCGGCGGTTCCTCGCGTGCGGTCATATTCGGGTTGCTCGAGCGCGGCATCAAACGCGTCCATCTTGCCAACCGTACCCTCGCGCGGGCCCAGGTGCTGGCAAGGCAGCTCGGGCCAAGCGTGCATCCGCTGCCTTGGGACGGCATCGACGATGTGCTGCCGCGCGCAAAACTTCTCGTGAACACGACCTCGCTCGGCATGCATGGCCAACCATCACTCGATGTTGATGTCGCACGCCTGCCGCCGGCGGCGGTCGTTGCCGACCTCGTCTATGTCCCGCTGGTGACGCCGCTGCTCGCCGCCGCCGCGGCGCGTGGCCTGAGGACCGCCGACGGGCTCGGCATGCTGCTGCATCAGGCGGTACGCGGCTTCGAGCTGTGGTTCGGCCGGCGGCCTGAGGTCACGGCGGAGCTGCGCGCATTGGTCGAGGCCGATCTCACAAAGACTTGAGAGAATAGCGCACGGTGTCTCGGAGTTCTCTATCCGTGGGGACAATCGGAGACCGTCATGTCTGTTCAACGTGCAACTGTCACACGTCCGCTGATCGCCGTCGCGATGGTGGCCGTCTCGACTTACTGCGCCTTCGCCCAGAAGGCGCCGGTGCCGACGCGCGTGCGCGGCACCATCGAAGCCGTCAATGGCGACATCATGCAGGTGAAGTCGCGCAGCGGCGAGGACGTCAAGCTGCGTATCGCTCCTGACGTGAACGTCTCGGGCATTACCAGGATCTCGCTCGCCGACATCAAGCCGGGTTCGTTCATCGGCGCGACCACGGTGCCGGGGCCGGACGGCGGCCAGAACGCCGTCGAGGTGCATGTGTTTCCGGAGAGCATGCGCGGCACCGGCGAGGGCTCGCGGCCCTATGATCTCAAGCCCAACTCCAGCATGACCAATGCCACGGTGGCGGAAAGCGTCGTCGGCAATGACGGCCATACGCTGCTGGTCAAGTACAAGGACGGCGAGAAGAAGGTGTTCGTGGCCGACAACACGCCGGTGGTGACCTTCGTGCCCGGCGACAAATCCGAGTTGAAGGCCGGCGCCAAGGTCATCGCCTTCATGAAGCAATTGCCGGACGGCTCGTTCGAGACCAACCGCGTCAGCGTCGGCCGTGACGGCCTGACGCCGCCGATGTGAGCAGGAGCGGGTGTAGCGCGCACACGCGCCCCGATCTCTGCCGTCGTCCCGGAGAAGCGCCAGCGCGGATCCGGGACGACAGTGGTGTCGAGGCCGGCCTTTCGCGCCTCAATCCTCACATCGCAATCACATGATCGTCGATCTCGTCGATCCGGTTGACGCCGCACAGGCCCATGGTGGTGAGCAGCTCTTTCTGGATGATGTCGATCGCCTTGGCGACGCCGGCCTGGCCGCCGGCGCCAAGGCCGTAGGCATAGGCGCGGCCCAGCATGCAGGACTTCGCGCCGAGCGCGAGCGCGCGCATCACGTCCTGGCCGGAGCGGATGCCGCCGTCGAACATGATCTCCATCCGGTCACCGACCGCGTCGGCGATCTCGGGCAGCACCTCGATCGAGGAGGGCGCGCCGTCGAGCTGACGGCCGCCATGGTTGGAGACGACGAGGGCCTGCGCCCCGGTCTTGACGGCCTCCTCGGCATCCTCGACGTCGAGGATGCCCTTGATGACGAGCTTGCCCGGCCAGATGCTGCGGACCCACTCGACGTCCTTCCAGTTCAGGGACGTATCGAACTGTGAGGCCGTCCATTCGGCAAGGCGGTTGAGATCCTCGGTGTTCTTCACATGACCGGCGATGTTGCCGAAGGTGCGGCGCTTGCCTTGCAGCACACCGGAGACCCAAGTCGGCTTGCTGGCGAAATCCAGCAGCTTCGACAGCGACCATTCGGGGGGCACCGTCATGCCGTTCTTGATGTCGGCATGGCGCTGACCGATCACCTGGAGGTCGACGGTGAGCACGAGCGCGCTGCACTTGGCCGCGATCGCGCGCTCGATCAATTCCTTGATGAAGCCGCGGTCCTTCATGACGTAGAGCTGGAACCAGAACGGCTTCTCGACATTGGCCGCGATGTCCTCGATCGAGCAGATCGACATGGTCGATTGCGTGAACGGGATACCGGCGGCCTGCGCGGCGCGACAGGCGTGGATCTCGCCGTCACCATGCTGCATGCCGAGCAGGCCCACGGGGGCCAGCATCAGCGGCATGGTCGAGGGCTCGCCGAGGATCGTGGTCGAGGTGTCGCGCTTGGAGACGTCGACCAGGATGCGCTGGCGGAACTTGATCGCCTGCATGTCCTCGCGGTTGGCGCGCAGCGTTTCCTCGGCATAGGAGCCGCGATCGCAATAGTCGAAGAACGCCTTCGGCACGCGGCGCTTATGCAGGGCGCGAAGATCGTCGATACAGGTAATATGCTTCATGCTCGTTTCCCCGGCCCGTCTCACTCGGAAGTCTTGCATCGGAAGATTTCGAGGTCATCTAGCATGGTTGGATGCACAGCCAAATCGTTTGCAGAACGTTTTGCAGGAGAGCGCCATGACGAGGCCGCACGCTCAACCTTCCCCGGAAGAGATCAAAGAAAAGCGCGATCTCGAGGCTGCGCTGGAAGAGGGGTTGGAGGAGACCTTTCCGGGGTCCGATCCCGTCAACGTCACCCAGCCGGCGCCGAGCCGCGGGGATGGCCATGTGAAGCGCAGCGATTAGCGGGTTCCGCGCTGTTTCGGCGCGATGGGCAGGAAATATAATGTTAACAAGACGTTATCGCGCCGGTGGCAGCCCCGGTTCCGTAACGATTCATCATATTTTTTGAAGCCAAGTTAGCCGCACAGGCATTATATAGGCCCCAGCAAATCAGGGATGCGGGCCCCGTTCGGGCAGCCCGTGGTTGTAGAGGGGATCCCCTGGTTGTTGCTTGGGGGACGATATGAGCCGCAAATATTTCGGGACCGACGGGATACGGGGCCGCGCCAACGGACTGATCACGCCGGAGCTCGCGCTCAAGGTCGGTCAGGCCGCAGGCCTTGCATTCCAGCGCGGTGATCACCGCCACCGGGTCGTGATCGGCAAGGACACCCGCCTGTCCGGCTACATGATCGAATACGCCATGGTCGCGGGCTTCACCTCGGTCGGCATGGACGTGCTGCTGGTCGGCCCGATGCCGACGCCGGCGGTCGCGATGCTGACCAAGTCGATGCGGGCCGATCTCGGCGTGATGATCTCGGCCTCGCACAATCTGTTCGAGGACAACGGCATCAAGCTGTTCGGGCCGCAGGGCTTCAAGCTCTCCGACGACGTCGAGCGGCAGATCGAGCAGCTGCTCGACGAGCCCATCGACAAGCGGCTCGCACAGAGTGCGAGCCTGGGGCGCGCCCGCCGCATCGACGGCGTGCATGACCGCTACATCGAATTCGCCAAGCGCACCCTGCCGCGCGATCTCTCGCTCGATGGCCTGCGCGTCGTGATCGATTGCGCCAACGGCGCGGCCTACAAGGTGGTGCCGGAAGCGCTGTGGGAGCTGGGCGCCGACGTGGTGCCGATCGGCGTCGAGCCCGACGGCTTCAACATCAACAAGGATTGCGGCTCCACCTCGCCGGAAGCGCTATCGAAGAAGGTGCGCGAGATGCGCGCCGACATCGGCATTGCGCTCGACGGCGACGCCGACCGCGTCATCCTGGTCGACGAGCGCGGACATGTCGTGGACGGCGACCAGTTGCTCGCTGTGATCGCGCAGAGCTGGAAGGAAGACGGCCGGCTGTCGCGTCCGGGCATCGTCGCCACCGTGATGTCCAATCTCGGCCTCGAGCGCTTCCTGAAAGGGCAGGGGATCGATCTCGTGCGCACGCCGGTCGGCGACCGCTACGTGCTCGAGCAGATGCTGAACGGCGGCTACAATCTCGGCGGCGAGCAGTCCGGCCACATCATCCTGTCCGACTACGCCACCACCGGCGACGGCTTCGTTGCCGCCCTGCAGGTGCTGGCGGTGGTGCAGAAGCTGCGCCGCCCCGTCTCCGAGGTCTGCCACCGCTTTGATCCGCTGCCGCAGATCCTCAAGAACGTCCGCCACAAGGGCGGCAAGCCGCTCGACGATTCCCAGGTGAAGTCCGCGATCTCCGACGGCGAAAATCGCCTCAACGGCCACGGCCGTCTGCTGATCCGCTCCTCCGGCACCGAGCCGGTGATCCGCGTCATGGGTGAAGGCGAAGACCGGGTCCTGGTCGAGGATGTCGTCGACACCATCGTCTCCGCGCTGGGCCAGGCGGCGGCGTAAGGTTTTTCAAGCGCGAGCGGGGTGAGGTGATCGCACCCCGCGGGCAGTATCGTACGCAAGAGCGCCTTTGCCCCCGTGATACTGGACTCATGGAGAGGGTAGACACGCATCCCAGCCATCAGCGATTGGCGGTGGCCTGGCCGCCGCTTGCATCGTAATCAGCACGTCGCGGCAATCTGCCGCGCCGGGATCGTTGCATTGAACAAGCCTGTCGTCGTCTCCGAGGAAACGCTGACCGAGCCGGTCGTCGTCGCTGACGTGGCACCCGCCGCCAAGGCGGCAGGGCCGGCCTATGTCGTGCTCGCCGGCATCAGCGTCTCGCACTTCCTCAACGATACCATGCAGTCGTTGATCGCGTCGGTGTATCCGATCCTGAAGGACACCTACGCGCTCGACTTCGCGCAGATCGGCATGATCACGCTGGCCTTCCAGTTCACCGCCTCGCTGCTGCAGCCGGTGGTCGGGCACTACACCGACAAGAAGGCGCAGCCCTATTCGCTGGCGATCGGCATGGCCTCGACCTTCTTCGGCCTCTTGCTGCTCAGCGCCGCGCATCAATATCTCGTCATTCTCGTTGCGGCCGCGCTGGTCGGTCTCGGCTCTGCGGTGTTTCACCCGGAGTCCGCACGCATCGCGCGGCTCGCCTCCGGCGGTCGCTACGGTTTTGCGCAATCGGTGTTCCAGCTCGGCGGCAGTTTCGGCACCTCGATGGGACCGGTGCTGGCGGCGCTGATCGTCGTGCCGTTCGGGCAGGGCAGCATCGCCTGGTTCTCCTCGATCGCGTTCCTGGCGATCCTCATCCTCTGGCGCATCGGCCGCTGGTATGCGCCGCAGATCAAGGCGAAGAAGTCGGTGGCGCTTCAGTCCCATCCCGACGCGCCGAGCCCGCGACGCGTCGCCGTTGCGCTGCTCGTTCTGGTCGCGCTGCTGTTCTCAAAGCAGCTCTACGTGTCGAGCCTGTCGAGCTACTATATCTTCTATCTGATCGACCGCTTCGGCGTCTCCACGCAGGCGGCGCAGATGTATCTCTTCATCTTCCTCGCGGCGAACGCGGTCGGCGCGTTTCTGGGAGGTCCCTTGGGCGATCGTTTCGGCCGCAAGATCGTGATCTGGATTTCGATCCTGGGCGCGTTGCCGTTCACGCTGGCGCTGCCCTATGCCGGGCTCGCTGCGAGCGCTGTGCTGTCAGTCGTCATCGGCTTGATCATCTCCTCGACGACGTCGTCGATCATCGTGTTCGCGCAGGAGCTGGTGCCACATCGCTTCGGCATGATCTCCGGCGTGTTCTTCGGCGTCGCCTTCGGCATCGGGGGGCTGGGAGCTGCCGTGCTCGGCAAGCTCGCCGATCACACCTCGATCGAGTTCGTCTACCAGGTCTGCGCCTATCTGCCGGCGATCGGCCTGCTTGCGGTGTTTCTGCCCAGGCTGCCCCGGCACACCCGTTAACAAATCCTGCTTCGCTGCATTGCGGCTTCATCAATCGTTAGCAATTGCGGCGCGCGACCGCCGCATTTTTGCAACGCTCCAGCCGCATCCGCGTGTGAGGTGAGAAAAAATCAACCTTAAAAATTAGGGTTAAGTGGCGCTTAAACATTTGCTGGCATCGTCCCTCCGTGAGTTTCCAGAACGTGAGGCCTGCGTATTTGCCTCACCGGCCAAAAGGACGAAGCCAATGCGTAGCGTTAAGTCTCTCCTTGCCGCGGGTGCGGCAACCCTGATCTCGTCGATGGCGTTCGCCGCCGATATGCCGATCGCGGCGCCCCCTCCCATGTACGCGCCGCCGGCTCCGCCCGCCGATTTTGGCGGCTGGTATCTCCGTGGCGATATCGGCATGACCAACCAGAGCGCCAAGCGCATCGAGAGCGCCCTGCCGGCTGGATATTCGAAGACAACCGAGGGCGTCGGCTTTGACTCCTCGCCGCTGTTTGGCCTCGGCGCCGGCTACCGCTTCAACAACTGGTTTCGTGCCGACGTGATCGGCCAGTACCGCGGCAAGGCTAACTTGCACGGCAGCGACAACGTGGTTGGACCCGGCTTCGTCGGCGTCAACAATTACAGCGGCAGCAAGTCCGAGTGGGTCGTCATGGCCAACGCCTATGTCGATCTCGGCACCTGGTGGTGCATCACCCCGTTCGTCGGCGCGGGTGTCGGTGGCTCCTACAACAAGATCAGCGGCTTCCGCGACGACGGCGTGTCCTACAACCCGCTGCTCAACAACAGCGTTGCCTACTTCGGCGACCACGGAAAGTGGAACCTCGCCTGGGCCGCTCACGCCGGTCTCGCCTACAAGGTCAATCCCGGGTTCACCGTCGAACTCGCCTACAGCTACATGAACCTCGGCGACGCGGCGCCCGGCAACTACCGCTTGTTCGACAACAGCGCCTCGGGCCCGACGTCGATCAAGATCAGGGACATTACCTCGCACGACGTCAAGATCGGCGTCCGCTGGGATCTCAACAGCCCGCCGGCCTACATGCCGCCGCCGCTGGTCACCAAGGGCTGATCGAAACTTCGATCGGTTAGGACTTCTTAACGGCGCGGGATCATCCCGCGCCGTTTTGCTTTGCGGATTTTTAATGGCCTGGTCGCGACGAAGGCGGCCGGCGCAACCATTGGTTAAGGTTAACAGGCGATGATCATCGCAACAGTTCGAGTCCGATGGAGCGTTGCGATGCGTAGGCTGATCTTGGCGGCAGCGATGTTGGGGACGGTGTCTGCCGCGCACGCGGCCGACATGCCGGACCTGCCGATTCTGCGCGGCGGCTTTACCGACGGTCTGTCGAAGTCCTCAGTCAATTGGGAAGGCTTCTATGTCGGTGGTCAATTCGGTTTCGCCACGTCCGAGATGGACTTCAGCCGCGCCCCGAAATCGATGACGGATTTCATGCTGCGCGACAGCATCCTGCAGGCGCCGGTTGGTGGTTGGTCGCTGCTGCCGAAGAACCACGTTCAGGGCACGGGATTCGGTGCCTATGTCGGCCGCAATTGGCAGTTCTATGACGCCGTGATGGGCGTCGAAGCCAACTACAGCTACATGAACAATCACGGGAGCAGCGCGAGCGATTCCATGACGCGGTTGATCCCAGGTGAAACCGCGCCTACGAATCACGTCTACACCTACGATACGACGCTCGGCGGCGGCGCCGCGTTGCAGCTCAAGGACTATGCGACCTTCCGAGGTCGGGTTGGATGGTCCGGCGGAGACTTCATGCCTTATGCGTTCGGCGGCCTTGCGATCGGACGCGCCGATGTGTCGAGGTTCGCGACGGTGTCGTATCTGAAATACGACGACTTTACGGATCCGAACACCGGCGTCACGACGCGTACGACCATCGACTCAGGTACGATGACGCAGACTGAGCGGCGTGCGAACAGCTTCATCTACGGATGGACGGCGGGCATCGGTATCGAATACGCTCTGCTCGACTGCTTGATCATCCGCGGCGAGTGGGAGCATGTCGGGTTCTCGAACGCCAAGAACATCTCGGTCAACTTGAACAATTTCCGCGTGGGTGCCGGCTACAAATTCTAAGCCCGCGTTCGCAGCCGGTTGACACAGCTTCGTCGTCCTGATGCTCTGTCGCTGCAAAGCGGGGCGGCAGCGATGAAGATCTACGGCGACAGCAATTCCGGCAATTGCCTCAAGGTGAAGTGGGTCTGCGACAAGCTCGCATTGCCCTATCAGTGGATCGAGATCGACACCCGCAAGGGCGAGACCCGCACGCCGCAATTCCTTGGGATGAACGGCGCCGGCCAGGTGCCGACGATCGCCTTCGACGACGGCCGCGCGCTGGCGCAATCCAATGCCATCATCCGCTATCTCGCCCGCGACAGCGCGCTCGTTCCGCGCGATGCCTTCGCTGCGGCCAAGATGGATGAATGGCTGTTCTGGGAGCAGTACAGCCACGAGCCCTATATCGCGGTGTGCCGCTTCGTCCTCGTCTATCTCGGCAAGGATGCGTCCGAGCTGGATCCCGAGAAGGTGAAGCGCGGCTATGCGGCGCTTGACCGCATGGAGCAGCATCTGGCGGCCAGCAGCTTCTTCGCCGGCGAGGAAGTTTCACTCGCCGATGTCTCGCTGCTCGCCTATACCCGCGTGGCGCATGAAGGCGGCTTCGACCTCGGCCGTTATGCTTCCGTCCGCCGCTGGATCGGCGAAGTCGAAGCGTTTCTCGGCCTTCCGCCGGCGCACTGAGGTGGAGTTTTCGCGATGAGCGCCGAGTCCGTCTCCATTCGCCGCGCGCGCCGCGACGACGTTCCCGCGATCGTGGCGATGCTCGCCGACGATCATCTCGGCCGCGGGCGCGAGCGTGTCGAGGATCCGTTGCCCGCTGCCTATTACGACGCATTCGCGCGGGTCGCGCGTGATCCGAATCTGGCGCTCGTGGTGGCCGAGATCGAGGGCAGGGTGGTCGGCTGCCTGCAACTCGCTGTCCTGCCGGGCATCAGCTCGCAAGGCGGCGTGCGCGGCCTTCTCGAAGACGTGCGGGTTGCCACGGATTGTCGCAGCCGCGGGATCGGCGAGCGCTTGGTGCAGTGGGCAATCGCCGAAGCAAAGGCGCGCGGCTGCAGCCTGGTCGAACTGCTGACGCATCAGACGCGCGTCGATGCGCAGCGATTCTACAAGCGGCTCGGATTCACAGCGAGTCACGTCGGCATGACTGTCCGCTTTTGAGCCAGTTGCTTGCGGGCCTTGCGCAATCAACAAATTCAGATCGCGCATTCGTTCATGTTAAGAGGCGGTAAACTACCCGTCGGTCGTTCACGTTGATGAAGGAACGATCGGTGCTACGGCGGCATCTAGCCACCGGGCTCGGCTCGGTTCGGGGATTTCAATGACAAGCTATTCGATGGTCAAGGTCGGCAACGACTATGTCGTGCAGGCTAATGACCAGTGCATTTTGAAAGTCGGCAGCCGCCGCAAGGCGGCGCAATTGATCAGTGAAGCCACGGACTTGCTCAATGCGCTCGCCGTCGTTGAATCCCCTGGTATCGCAGCGGAATCACCGTCAAGCCGCCGTGAGGCGCCGGAACTTCCTTGACTGCCCCTCCCGATTCCCGTATCAGCCGCGGCGGGACACCTCCCCCCAACGGGAGGCTTACTATCTGGAAGGGTAGATCATGACTGTAGCGAAGCCCGCTTCGCGGCCGAACGTGCCGCATTTCTCCTCCGGCCCCTGCGCCAAGCGCCCCGGCTGGAACGCACAAAATCTCAAGGACGCAGCGCTCGGCCGCTCGCATCGCGCGAAGGTCGGCAAGACCAAGCTCAAGCTCGCGATCGATCTGACGCGCGAAGTGCTCGAGGTGCCCGCCGATTACCGCATCGGGATCGTGCCGGCATCCGATACCGGCGCGGTCGAGATGGCGCTGTGGTCGCTGCTCGGTGCACGGCCCGTCACCACGCTCGCCTGGGAATCCTTCGGCGAAGGCTGGGTCAGTGACATCGTCAAGGAATTGAAGCTCAAGGACATCACCAAGCTGAACGCGGCTTACGGTGAGATTCCCGATCTTTCGAAGGTCGATCCCGCGAGCGACGTCGTCTTCACCTGGAACGGCACCACCTCTGGCGTGCGCGTGCCGAACGCCGACTGGATCAAGGCCGATCGCGAAGGCCTGACCATCTGCGACGCGACGTCGGCTGCATTCGCCCAGCCGCTCGACTGGGCCAAGCTCGACGTGGTCACCTTCTCCTGGCAGAAGGCGCTCGGCGGCGAGGCTGCGCACGGCATGTTGATCCTCTCGCCCCGCGCCGTGGAGCGGCTCGAGACCTACAAGCCGGCCTGGCCGCTGCCAAAGATCTTCCGCATGACCAAGGGCGGCAAGATCAACGAAGGCATCTTCGTCGGCGAGACCATCAACACGCCGTCGATGCTCTGCGTCGAGGATTATTTGGACGCGCTGAACTGGGCCAAGTCGATCGGCGGCCTCAAGGCGCTGATCGCGCGTGCCGACGCCAACACCAAGGTGCTCGCCGACTGGAAGGCGAAGACGCCGTGGATCGACTTCCTGGCCAAGGATGCCGCGATCCGCTCCAACACCTCGGTGTGCCTGAAGTTCACCGATCCCGCCATCACCTCGCTCTCCGAGGACGCGCAGGCCGACTTCAGCAAGAAGCTGGTCGCGCTGGTCGAGAAGGAAGGCGCCGGCTACGACTTCGCCTATTACCGCGACGCGCCGGCCGGTCTGCGCATCTGGTGCGGCGCCACGGTGGAGGCCAAGGACGTCGAGCTGCTGACGCAGTGGATCGATTGGGCCTTTGCCGAGACCAAGGCCGCGCTCGCCAAGGCGGCCTGAGTTCTTACCCTCCCCTGGAGGGGGAGGGTCGACGCACCGTTAGGTGCGGCGGGGTGGGGTGATCTCTCCACACGGCGCACCGGCAATTTTCTTTGTTGCAGCTTCACCCCACCCCGGCGCTTCGCGCCGACCCTCCCCCTCCAGGGGAGGGTGTGAAGGAAAACACCCCCCATGACCAAACCCAAAGTTCTCATTTCCGACGCGCTCTCGCCCGCCGCCGTGCAGATCTTCAAAGACCGCGGCGTCGAGGTCGACTTCCAGCCCAACCTCGGCAAGGACAAGGACAAGCTCGCCGAGATCATCGGCAACTATGACGGCCTTGCGATCCGCTCCGCGACCAAGGCGACCGCCAAGATCCTGGAGAAGGCGACCAACCTCAAGGTGATCGGCCGCGCCGGCATCGGCGTCGACAATGTCGAGATCCCCGCCGCCACGGCCAAGGGCATCATCGTGATGAACACGCCGTTCGGCAATTCGATCACGACTGCCGAGCACGCCATCACGCTGATGCTGGCGCTCGCCCGCGAGATCCCGCAGGCCGACGCCTCGACCCAGGCCGGCAAGTGGGAGAAGAACCGCTTCATGGGCGTCGAGATCACCGGCAAGGTGCTCGGCGTCGTCGGCTGCGGCAATATCGGCTCGATCGTGGCCGACCGCGCGCTCGGCCTGCGCATGAAGGTGATCGCGTTCGATCCGTTCCTGTCGCCCGAGCGCGCCAGGGACATCGGCGTCGAGAAGGTCGAGCTCGACGATCTGCTCAAGCGCGCCGACTTCATCACGCTGCACACACCGCTGACCGAGAAGACGAAGAACATCATCGATGGGGCCGCAATCGCCAAGATGAAGAAGGGCGTGCGCCTGATCAACTGCGCCCGCGGCGGTCTCGTCGACGAGCAGGCGGTGGTCGATGCGCTCAATTCCAAGCACATCGCCGGCGCCGCGTTCGACGTCTTCGTCGAGGAGCCCGCCAACAAGAACGTGCTGTTCGGCCATCCCAATGTGATCTGCACGCCGCATCTCGGCGCCTCCACGACGGAAGCGCAGGAGAACGTCGCGCTCCAGGTCGCCGAGCAGATGTCGGATTACCTGCTCACCGGCGCGATCTCGAACGCGGTCAACTTCCCCTCGATCACTGCGGAAGAGGCGCCGAAGCTGAAGCCGTTCATCTCGCTCGCCGAGAAGCTCGGCTCGTTTGCCGGCCAGCTCACCGAGAGCGGCATCCTCAAGGTCGAGATCACCTATGAGGGCCACGTCGCCGAGATGAAGATCAAGGCGATCACCTCCGCCGTGCTGTCGGGCCTGCTGCGGCCGATGCTGGGCGAGGTCAACGTGGTGTCGGCGCCCGTCGTCGCCAAGGAGCGCGGCATGGTGGTGGACGAGATCGTCCGTGCCGCCCAGAGCGACTATGAAAGCCTGATCACCGTCACGGTCACCACCGAGCGGCAGGAGCGGTCGGTCTCGGGCACGGTCTATGCCGACGGCAAGCCGCGCCTCGTCGACATCAAGGGCATCCGCGTCGATGCCGAGTTCGGCAAATCGATGATCTACGTGACCAACGAGGACAAGCCGGGCTTCATCGGCCGGTTCGCGAGCCTGCTCGGCGACGCCAAGCTCAACATCGCGACCTTCCATCTCGGCCGCGTCGCGCCCGGCAGCGATGCCATCGCGCTGGTCGAGGTCGACGGGGCAGTGCCGCCGGATCTGCTCGCCAAGGTGCAGGCACTGCCGCAAGTCAAGCAGGCCAAGGCGCTGACGTTCTGATCAACTCTCACCTTCGTCATGGCCGGGCTTGACCCGGCCATCCACGCCTTGCTCGCGGAACGAAGAACGTGGATGCCCGGGACAAGCCCGGGCATGACGAGCGGATAGAGTGACGCCCGCATCCAAATTCCGACCCGCGGAACATCGCCGCCTCCTTACCGGAGGCGGCGATTTTATTTCTCCCTCAGCCTTCCAACTTTGTGTACCAATGGCGTCAGGACGCTCCGTTCAAATCGTTCGACAAGGGAGAAAACACATGCGTGAAGCCGTCATCGTTTCCTATGCGCGCACGGGCCTCGCGAAGTCAGGCCGCGGCGGGTTCAACATCACGCCGCCGATGTCGCTCGCGGCCCATGCCATTCATCACGCGGTCGACCGCGCCGGCGTCGAGAAGGATTACGTCGAGGACTGCTATCTCGGCAATTGCGCCCATGGCGCGCCGAATATCGGCCGTCAGGCCGCGCTGCTCGCGGGCCTGCCGAAGACCACGGCCGGCGTCTCGGTGAACCGTTTCTGCTCCTCGGGACTGCAGACCATCGCGATGGCCGCCAACTCGATCCGCTCGGACGGCGCCGACTGCATCGTCGCCGGCGGAGTCGAGAGCATCTCGATGCCGGGCGGCGGCACGCCGAAGGAATCGATCGATCCTGAATTGCTCAAGGTCGCGCCTGATATCTTCATGGCGATGATCGACACCGCCGACATCGTCGCCGAGCGCTACAAGCTCAGCCGCGAATACCAGGACGAGTTCTCGCTCGAATCGCAGCGCCGCATGGCGGCATCGCAGCAGGCGGGCAAGTACAAGGACGAGATCGTCCCGATGAAGACCAGGATGAAGGTCGTCGACAAGCAGACCAAGGCGGAGTCGATCGTCGATTACGTCGTCGACCGCGACGAATGCAATCGCCCCGAGACCACGCTGGAGGGGCTCGCCAAACTCGAGCCGGTGAAGGGCCCCGGCAAGTTCGTCACCGCCGGCAATGCCAGCCAGCTCTCGGACGGCGCCGCCGCCGTCGTGCTGATGGAAGCCAAGGATGCCGAGAAGCGCGGCCTCAAGCCGCTCGGCCGTTTCGTCGCCTGGGCGACCGCCGGTTGCGAGCCAGACGAGATGGGCATCGGTCCGGTGTTCGCGATTCCGAAGCTGCTCAAGCGCACCGGCCTCAAGGTCGACGACATCGATCTGTGGGAGCTCAACGAAGCCTTCGCCAGCCAGTGCCTGTACTGCCGCGACCAGCTCGGCATCGACCCCGCCAAGTACAACGTCAATGGCGGCTCGATCGCGATCGGCCATCCTTTCGGCATGACCGGCGCCCGTCTCACCGGCCACCTGCTGCAGGAAGGCGCGCGCCGCAAGGCCAAGTGGGGCGTGGTGACGATGTGCATCGGCGGCGGCCAGGGCGGCGCCGGGCTGTTCGAAATCTACAGCTGAGACGATCCGCTTTCCAAGGAAAGACGACAGGAAACACGGCGCCCGCAAGCGCCGTGTTTCTTTTTTGGAACCGGCTTGTGCATCTCACCGTGCACAAGGGCGAGCGCTGTGACGAATACACGTATTCGTACGTGCCCGCAAATTAACGGAAGCTTTCACCCCTTGGGGCTTCATCAACCGCATTTGCCACCATCGGGTTTATCAGATGCGGTTCCTTTCCCTCCGTCTCACTCACAAGATCACGGCAATCGGCGTGATCGGCGTCGTTGGCGTCGTCCTGATCGGCGGCATCCATCTCTATGGCGAGCGCGCGATGGCGGTCTATCGCGATGCGGCCGAGAACGCGCGCGCGATCCAGGAGCTGAACAGCAGGATCGCGATCGAGCTGCTCGAGGCTCGCCGCGCCGAGAAGGATTTCCTGCTGCGCAATGATGCCGGCAAGGCGCAGCGCCAGGTCGAGATCGGCAGGGAGGTTGCCGTCGACATCGAGAAGATGCGCGGCAGGATCGCCGCGCTCGGCAAGCCCGACCTGGTGCGCCAGATCGACGCGATGAATGCCTCGCTGAGGGATTATCAGGCGCAGTTCACCGCCGTGGTCGAGACCAAGCAGCGGCTTGGGCTCGACGAGAAGTCCGGCCTCGAGGGACGCCTGCGGGCCTCCGTGCACGACATCGAAGCCAGGGTCGATCAATTGCACAATGCGCCGCTCCGCGTGACCATGCTGATGATGCGCCGTCACGAGAAGGATTTCATGCTGCGCCGCGACGCCAGATACGGCGAGGACATGAAGAAGCGCGCGGGCGAGTTTCTCTCGGGCCTCGATGCTGCCGATATGTCCGATGCCGCGAAGACGGAGCTGCGCGCGAAACTTGCCGATTATCAGCGTGATTTTTCCGCCTGGATGGACGCAGCGCTCACGCTCGCGGCCCGGCAGAAGGCGATGTCCGAGGCGTTCGCCGCCGTCGAGCCGGTCATCGAGCAGGTGTCGAAATCGGTCGATGGGATCCGTGTCGAAGCCGACCGGCTGAACGATGTCGAGCGCGACGGCATTCAATGGTGGATCGGCGTCGCCATCGCGCTGATTGCATCCGGCGTGCTCGGCCTCGGCGTGTTCATCGGGCGATCGGTCTCGAGGCCGCTGTCCGCGATGCGCGCTGCGATGATCGAGCTCGCCAACGGCAATTTCGCCGTCGTTCTGCCGGGGCTCGGCCGTCCCGACGAAATCGGCGAGATCGCGCAAGCGGTCGAGACGTTCAAGATCAATGCCGAGCGGAAGGCGCAGGAAGAAGCCGAGGAGAAGATCAGGCAGGACAAGCTCGCCGCCGAGCGCCGCCGTGCCGACATGATCAGGATGGCCGATGATTTCGAGGGCGCAATCGGCGAGATCGTCGAGACGGTGTCATCCGCCGCCAACGAGCTCGAGGCCTCGGCCACGTCCCTGACCACCACCGCCAGCCGCTCGACCGAGCTTGCCACGCTGGTGGAGGCTGCCTCGGAAGAAGCCGCGACCAACGTGCAGTCGGTTGCTTCCGCCGCGGAGGAGCTCACGGCCTCCGTCAGCGAGATCAGCCGGCAGGTGCAGGCCTCCGCCCGCATGGCCGGCGAGGCCGTCAGCCAGGCCGGGCAGACCAACGATCGTGTCGGCGAATTGTCGAAGGCGGCCGCCCGAATCGGCGACGTGATCGAGCTCATCAACGCCATCGCGGGCCAAACCAACCTGCTGGCGCTGAATGCCACCATCGAGGCCGCCCGCGCGGGCGAAGCCGGGCGCGGCTTTGCCGTGGTGGCCTCGGAAGTGAAGGCGCTCGCCGCGCAGACCGCGAAGGCGACGGGCGATATCGGTCAGCAGATCTCGAGCATCCAGATTGCGACGGAGGATTCGGTCGGCGCCATCAGGTCCATCGGCGGCACGATCGAACGGCTGTCGGAGATTTCCTCCACCATTGCCGCCGCGGTGGAGGAGCAGGGCGCCGCGACCAGCGAGATCTCGCGCAACGTCCAGAACGCCGCCGCCGGCACCACCCAGGTCAGCGCCAACATCAGTAGCGTGCGCCAGGGCGCGACCGAGACCGGCTCGGCCTCCTCGCAGGTTCTCTCCGCGGCGCAGTCTCTGTCGAACGACAGCAGCCGCCTGAAGATCGAGGTCAGCAGGTTCCTGGATACGGTGCGCGCGGCGTAAGCAACGTCCCAACCGGTCGTCATTCCCAGGCGTCGCGGAGCGACGAGCCCGGAATGACGGCTCGGGCGTTTGATTTATTGCATCCGTCCTACGCCCCCGCCAGCGCCGGCGCGAACACCACTTCGATCAGCGTGCCGTGGCCGGCGCTCTTGATGTTGAAGCGGGCGCGGTTGGCTTCGACCAGGGCCTTGGTCAGCGACAGGTTGAGCGCCGCGCTGTCCGCGGCATCGCCTGGCGGTGGGGTGTGGAACGGCTCCATCGCGGCGGCGACTTCGCGCTCGGTAAGGCCATGGCCGGTGTCGCGGATGCGCAGCGCGATCTCGCCGCGGTCGGACAGCGCGGTGGAGACGATGACCTGGCCGCCGGCGCTGGCCAGCCGGATCGAGTTCGAGATCAAATTCATGGCGATCTGCCGCATCGCGCGCGCGTCCACGCTGACCTGCGGCAGCGCATGCGCGAGCGAGGTGCGGATGATGATGCGCTCGCGATTGGCCTGCGGCTGCATGATGGTGACACAGGCTTCGACGAGATCGTTGAGGTTCAGATTCGCAAAATTCAGGTCGAGCTTGCCGGTCTCGATCCGCGACAGCTCCAGCAGATCGTCGATGATGGCGATGACGCGCTCGCCGGATGCGCGGATGTCCTTCATGTATTCGCCGTAGCGCTCGTTGCCGAGCGTGCCGAAGCGTTCGGAGATCATCACCTCGGCAAAGCCGATGATGGCGTTGAGCGGCGTGCGGATCTCGTGGCTGATCCGCGCCAGCATGTCTGCTTTCGCATTGGCCGCGCTGTGGACGAGGCGGCGGGCCTGCGTCAGCTCGCTCTCGCCCTTCTTGCTCTGCGAGAGATCGCGGAACACGGCGAAGAAGTTCGGCCCGTCGGGCCGCGTGCGGCCCATGATCATCGCGAGCGGAATGACGCCGCCCTTCTTCTCGCGCCCCAGCACCTCGCGGCCGTGGTCGAGCAGGCTCGAAATGTCCTGGCTCTTCAGGCTTTCGAAATAGTCGGCGACGATCTGCTGGCTCTCGGGCGCGAACAGCGTCACCAGATTCTGCTCGAGCAGTGCTTCGCCGTCATAGCCGAACAACGCCTCGGCGCTGCGGTTGCAGGCGTGGATGTTGCCTTCGGCATCGAACATCACGATGCCTTCGGCCGTGGTGTCGAGGATCGCGGCGAGATCTTCGGCCTCGGCTTCGCCGACTGCCGGTTCGGGCTCGGGCGCGAAAGGGAAGGACTCCGGGGCGTTGGGCTCGGCGACGACCGCCGCGGTGATGACGGGCTCGGCAATGCCGGGCGCGGTGACGGCAGGTGCAGCCTGCGGCAGCGCGCAGATCAGCGCATGCGCGCTCTCGCCGTCCCAGTCGATCGTGTGCAGATGCGCTTCGGTGGTCGGAAGCGGCGCTTCGCCGTTCGCCATCGTCGCGCTGATCGTCACGGGCGTGCCGGCTTGCGAGGTGCTGCTCGCGGAGGACACGCCGGGCTCGACATAGAGCGCATCCAGCCCGCCGGCATCCTCCAGCGCATGGATGTCGGCATAACCCATCCGCGCGAGAAACGCCGTGTTGGCGTAGAGCAGGCGGTCGAGCCGGTAGATCAGGATGCCCGTCGGCAAGAGGTCGAGCAGCGTGCGGTCGCGCGCGCTGGCGCCGCGTGGCGGCGGCGCGGGCTCGGTCAGCCATTCGGCCGCAGCTTGCGGCGGCTCGGGCTCGGGTTCGGGCGCCGGTGGTTCGGGGGTGATCTCCGCCGTCGTCTCGGCGCTATCTGCCGCGATCGTCTCGCGCTCGCGCTCGAGCCGTTCGGACAATTGCCGGGCGAGCTCGTTGAACGCGCTGTTCTCGACCGGCGTCAGCGTCGGCGCTCTCTGGTCACCTTGTGACCTCTGGTCACCCTGTGACCTTACATCGCCATGCGGGCGGAACGGCACGACATTGGGAGGTGTTTCCAAGGGAGTCTCCACGGGCGTTTCCACTGACATGTCCGGTTCGGTTGGATGTGAATTCGCGTCGCTTGTGGGTTCGGGCAGTTCGGGCTCGGGACCTGGCTCAGGCTCGGATGCCGGCGGCTCGATCGGCGGAGGCGGCGGCTCGGCCAGCAGTTCGAAACGCCTGAGCGAATCGAGCCGGTTGAGGGCGTCGAGATCGCGGCAGACGCCAAAGCCCTTGAAACCGGCAAAGTTGCGCGCGTGATCGTAGACCGGCAGGCCTGCGAGCTCGACCGGCAGATGCTCGCCGCTGTCGGTCGGCCAGTTCACGGTGATTCCGGCCCAGGTGTCGTGGCTCGCCAGCGCCTGTGCGACGCGGCTCTCAGGATCGAGCGAGAATTGCTCGGCGATCTCGCGCCAGGGGCGGCCGAAGCCCGCGGCGGTGCGCGCGCCGATCAGGCGGATGAAGTCGTCGGAGAGAAGCACAAAGCGGCCCTCTGCATCCATCTGCCAGAGGAAGCGCAGCGGATGCTGACGCGGTGCGGGCGGCTCGTGGCCCGACGAGTCTTGGCTCAGCGAGTCTTGGCCCGACGGCGGCTCAACCATGACTGATGTGATCGGCGCGGCCTGCGGCGACACAATGGCTGCCGGCGGGTTTTCAACCGGAGTTTTGACCGCGGCTTCGTCGGCCGCGTCTCGAGCAGTCTCCTCGGCCGCGGCCTGAACCGTCGCGGCTGGCTGCGGTTCGCCCGCGATCGTCTCATTGCTCGCTGGCGCCTCGACCGGCTCCGCGAAAGCGTCGAACAAGGCGATGCCTTCCGGCGCCTCGTGCGAGGGCGGTGGCTCGTTTGGCATCGCCGCCGCGGGCTCCGTGAAGCTGGCCGGCGTCGCCTCGCTTGGCGCGCGCTCAGCCACATGCTCGGCAGGCGCGGCTTGCGCGGCGGCGGCCGGCTCGATCAACGCGACCAGGCCGACATCGGCGCCCGTGCCGACCCGTTGCAGCACCATCTGGCCGATCCCGATCGGCGTTTCGGCGCGGCCTTCGCGCAGCGCATCGCTGCGGGCACGGTCGAGGCCGGCCTCGCCGAGATCGCGAAAGCCGAGCAAGGAGCGGGCGGCCTCGCTGGCGCCGACGAACAGGCCGTCGGGCGCGAAAGCGGCCATCGGCACCTTGGCGCCGTCGACCAGACGAAGCAGCCGCTCGACCAGCGGCATGGTGCGCAAGCTCGGGTCCATCGCGGTGACGAGCACCGCATGACTGCCGTCGGCAAAGTCGAGCCGTGCGCAGGCGCAGGTCATCAGCGTGCCGAGCCGGGCGCCGAAACCGCGCAGACGTTCGAGCCTGATGGAGCCGTTCGCCGGCAGCTGCCGGGCGAGCCTGATAACCTGACGCCGGTGGCTGTCCGCCGGGCCAAACATCCGGTCCGCGAGCGCAGCACTGTTGGCCGCGCCGAACAGTCTTGCGCCGACCGGATTGGCCCACAGCACGCGCGCGCCGTCGGTCGACCACAGCCAGGCGGGCTGCTGAGAGGTCGCATGCACGGCCAGCCGGGGATCGCCCACACCTCGCAACTGGAAATCCGAACTCGTCATAAGGCCGGCTTTAGTCTCACGCATGAAGCTGGCGGCTGCCGGGAATGACAGCCTTAAGAAAGGGTTATCGCCCGCGGGCGCGGGCAGGTCCACGGCCCGGCCCCTCGGAGGTCCCCCAAAGCCGCGATAACCTTAATCCGGCCACCCCCGCAAGCCGCCGCCCGGTTCATCCAAGGGATTCGAAAGTCTCTCCCCCCGTCGTTCCGGGGCGCGCTCAGCGGGAGCCCGGAATCCATCAGGCCGCAGAGACGGTGGAGGAATGGATTCTCCGGTGCGCAATTGCGCACCATAGCTCGCGACTTCGTCGCGACCCGGAATGACAGCGGGCGCGCACATCCACCCTCAACCCCCGGTTCCCCCATACCGGAACCTCGCCCTCACCTAGATTAAATTTCGCAACGCACCCTGTTGGCGCGTTGCGCTGCACAATGTTGACACGATAGGCTGCCATAATCCTGGGCACTGGGCGAGCCACATCGTTTGTTTCGCGTTGCCAGTCTTCGCTCCCGCCATCAGATGGCCCCGGTTGGCCGGCGGGCGCGCCAGAAGGCTCACTCCATTATTTTCATTATCGTGAGGGACGACCATGACAGGTGCGACTGATCCGTTTTCTGCCTCGATCATTCCGTTCGAGGTTCCCGAGCAGATGCGTGCGTTCGCCGAAAAGGGCGCGGCGCAGGCCCGCGAGAGCTACGCCAAGTTCAAGGACGCGGCCGAGACCCACAACGGCACCGTCGAGGCCGTGTTCACCTCCGCCTCCAAGGGCGCGAGCGAGTACACCGCCAAGCTGGTCGAGTTCATGAAGGCCAACAGCAACGCCCAGCTCGACTTCGCCCAGCAGCTGTTCGGCCTGAAGTCGCCGACCGAGGCGCTGGAGCTGTGGACCGGCCACACCCGCACCCAGTTCGAGACCTTCCAGTCCCAGGCCAAGGAGCTGGTCGAGCTCACCCAGCGCGTCGCCGCCGAGACCGCCGAGCCGATCAAGGCGAGTGCCTCGAAGTACTACAAGCCCGCCGCCTGAGCGGTGAGGCCGGTTTGAGTTGAGAGAAACCCGGGCCGAAACGCCCGGGTTTTTCTTCGCCTCGCGCGCTTCCAGAAGGTCGTCATGCCCGGGCTTGTCCTGGGCATCCACGTTCTCAGTGCCGCGGTCAAAGGCGTGGATGGCCGGAGACAAGCCCGGCCGCGAGGTTGTGGAAGCTTGAACGCCCTAAGCGCCAGCACATAGGGCGATTTCACCGGGTTTTTCACCCCATTGCGGCCTTGCCAAACCGGGCCGATGCACCTAGTTTCCGCCCCGTCCAGCCCCCTCGGTCGACGGCCTTTTCAGGTAGCCCAAGGGCGGCTCGCCAGGATGCAGTTGTAGCTCAGTTGGTTAGAGCGCCTGTCTGTGGAACAGGAGGTCGGTGGTTCGAGCCCACCCAACTGTACCAACGCCGGCAGCCGGTTAGGGAAACGTCGAGAGGTTAATGGCTCGTTTGCCTCTCACAAGAGCGACTTGCCGTCGGCAGGCCTAGCAATGCCGACTGAAGCAGTCGACTTGCGCTTTGCCAGACGCCTGAGACTCGAGCAAGTTTCCACGTTCTGTTGCCCGATCAATCGGACGATCCAGTCAAACTGCTGCTCGCGTACTTGCATTCTTGCAACACGAAGCGCCTGCAAGGCTGCCTCGGCCAGCCGATCGTTGCCCAACCCCGCCCGCACGCCATCATGGGCAAGAATGTCCACGGTCGTGACAAGCCTTGTCGATACGAAGCGCTCCGTTGCCAGTCGTGTAGCCTTTTTTTCGTCTATTGCCGCCGAACAGCCCCTGGCATGAGCGAGCGCAAGGGTTGCGGCCTCACCGTCGCCGAGTGATTCTGATGCCGAGCCCGATACAAGGGCAAAGAAGGTCTCCAATGCTTGTCCCTCAAGCTCGCGGATCATCAAGACCTGGTCAGCAACCATTTCCCGCAAGAGGCTGACTTGCTGGCGACCGTTAGAACAACCAAGCTCTACCTCTTGGACCACGTTGTGGGTCAAGACGACCGGCATCTCCAAGGCTTCTAAGATCGAGGGCGCATAGCCAGTTGCCAGAAGGTTGATCACGACGCTCGAGTCAAGAACGAGCTCGCAATCCTCCTCAGTGAGGCAGCTTGAAAAGATCATCCGCCTCATCCTCTTCGGCCGCCGCTTCATCGAGCAAGTCGCGGACTTGCGTTCGTTCGAGCTTCAGCATGTCCGACATCTGACCTTCACTGATCAGGCCTTTCTTCCATGCATCAATCGCCAGCAAGAACAGTCGCGATGATTGCGCGCCTTCAATAAGGGAAGCGTCGTATGCAGCCGGCCCTAGGATTTGACGAACCTGCTCGTCAGTAATGCCTCCGTTATCCTTAAACCAATCCCAAGTGCCCTTTTTGGTCAGGCCTAGCTCTTCGAGGCGCATGACTATGGCTTGGCGAGATACGCCGAAGAAGTCCGCCAGCAAGATGATGTGTCGCCGCGTGAGATGGCTCGACCCGGTCGTCAATTCCTTGAATTTCTCCATTACGGCACGAGCTGGCGTTAAAAAGGCTCGGCCGAAAGCATTTGCGTAGCGCTCTTCGCGCGAATTCTCGTATTTTCCGTCCTGGTAGACCTCAGGCTGTCGGCGAGTGGCGGTGAAATGCCCAAGCTCGTGACCGCCGGTCTGATTTCGGCGATCCTTCCGGTGGCTTGCATTAATCAAAATGCAAGCGCCGACTGCCTCATCGTATGCAAACAGCCCCGAGACTTTCGGATCAAGCTTGCGGCTATATACGCGGACCCCGAGCTGAAGCTCCATCAGAGCAAACAGGTTCTGGACCGGGCCCTCGCCGAGCCCGAGCCAGTTCCGCAAGTTCTGCGCATCGTGTGCCGCTTGCGTACGAACGTCACCCGGCAGGATCGGCTTCTCTGCCGGGTAATTTTGCGTTCGCCGCACGCCCAGGATGCTTTCGAGTTCGACTTCGGCCCGGACGAGGTCGTTTAGCGTTCGCGCCGCCTGATCGATACCGTCGTCGCCGGTTTCGGGAAGCGAGCGAAATCGGGGCACAAGGTCCACATGGACGGCCTCTCGTCGGAGCAGCGAATTGACTGAGACGCGATAGCAGCGACTGAGCGCCTGCAACTCGTCGATCCGAGCACTGCGCTGTCCCTTCTCGATGGCGACGAGCGTCGTGCGCGCGATATTGGCCGCCTTAGCACCCGCGTCCTGGGTGACGTTCGCGGTTTCGCGCGCGACCTTCAATCTCTCGCCAAGTTCTATCGGGCTCAGTTCTCGGTTGGCATTCGTCATTGTACCGCATCTATCCATCTTCTCACGAACGATCCTTCTCCGAGATCTCTCGTGAACGCGTACCATTCTGCTTCATGCTGTTGCAGAAGCCGTTCCAGTCCGCTTGCTACCACTTCTGGCGATTCTGCCAGTGAGCGCGTCAATTCGCTTAAAGTGCGGCGCTTGAGCATCGCGTATTGGTCGGACGCGCGAATCAAGGCGAAGTGCTCGAGATGGAGCACTCCGGCCAGCGCATACTCGCGTAACGCCGGCGTCATGTTGTTGAATTCACCGGCCGCGCCTTCTGCGAAGCTGGGAGACTTCAAAGTCTCCCACACATAGGTCTCCCGCGGTTCTGTCAAGCCGGCGGCGTGGACGCTCATCCGCCGCAACATGCACGCTGCGCAGATTCCGCATTGCCGCCACCTGCCCGAGACAGACGCCTGCCGCGACTGTTGCCAACACGAGCGTGTCTTCGCCCACTTCGCCGCCTCCTCGCCACAGTTGTCAATGAACTCGCGCAGCGTCTCGCCTTTGGTCTTCCATAGCTGCGGGAAGCGATAGCGCAGCCGATGTCCGAGGAGAGCGCTGACAAACCTCTCCATTAGCGTGGTGAACACCGGGTGGTTTCGGTAGTCCGAATATCCCTGTCCTACAGGAAGGATCGCCGGGGCCAGAGCACCTTGCCCGCTTTCCGGGACGATGACCGATGGCGCATCGATCAAGTAAGCGGCTAAAGCCGATACAAGGCCGAATTTGAATCCTCGGCTGCGCGCACTCGTTTCGGCGTTGTTGCCCTCCAACTTCACCTTGTACGGAAGGGCCGCAAACGGAGTATGAGACGAGGTCTTTTTCGGTATGTCCTGCCGCTTGGTGCCTACTCTCACGCGCACAAGTCGGTGTCCGAGATGCTTGCGAACGAGACCATCAACCGCCCGCGAATCCATGCCCTCGCTGTAGGCAATTACCGCTTCGGCGTCATTGGGAAACTCCATCCGGTTCTGGGCCGGCGTCGCAACGCTCGTCCTGCGGGGACGAAACTCGAAATTCCAGTTATCGCCGGTAAGGAGATTGAGCGCGTCGGTTAGAGCTCGCATCACAGAGCGGTCCGACCATCTTGCGGGATCGTGGACAAGAATACGGACGTTGAACTGCCGACCCCAGTTCATCGCACCGCGAGACAGGCTGCGATCGCAGAACTCGACCGTCGCCGCCACGACAAGCGCATCATAGACCACCGCCTGCCAATTGGTGGATGAGAAGGACTCCAATATCTCAGTGTCGAAGTTGACGTTGTGGTCTAGTTCGCAAGCCACCTTACTCTTGCGCGGACGTCCGCCGCGCTCAACGACATCGACCGTCAGCTCATTCGGTTCGAGAAAGCGTGCCACCGTGCTCATCATAGCGGCACCCCGTCATTGACATTCGTCCTCTTACGCGGTCCGCGTGACGCGCTTGGCTGCGGGTCCACCAGCATCGAACCAAGCTTGCTCTCCGACAATCCGGAGATGGCGCTCTGCAATCGCGCAGCCACGCCGTCCGCTCGCCGCTGGTTAGACTTGCGCAGGTAATGCTCCTCCACCGACCGCGTGTTGGCGAATCCGCGTTCCTTGGCGGCGAGTCCTACGGCTTCATAAAGCGCCTCCTTGCCCTGGCGGCCCTCATGAACGAGTTGAATGCTCCAGGCGACCGCGTTCATTCCAAAAACGGAGCCGGCCGCGAGTGCTTTAGCGTCTTCCAACTGCTGAAGCGCGATTTCTCGAAGTCCCAACGAATTGTCGCGGCCCGTGAAAACCTCCTTCAAGGCGCTGATCAGCGGCGCCGAAACCTCATTCTTGAAATCGCTGGCGAGCGCATGAGACGCGGCTTCACCAACCTGCTCGGCGTCGTAAGTAAGCTGATCGCCTCGCTTTGCCACTTCCTTCCAAGCCCTGCGCATTCGCAAGCTTCTATGCGGTCCGTCGCTCATGGCGCATTCCTTTTGTCAGAAATTATAACAATAAAGCTGACAATGTCAAATGGCCTCTTGCCGACGTTTGTTGGTCGCCAAGCCTTCTCCTCGTCCGCCGGACGGATGGCCGCCCCAGATTGGGCTACCCCTTAAGCTCCCCGATCAGCAGACCCGCCGACGATGCTAACTAGGAGTAGTCGCTTGCCCGCCTCGGCGACGATGGCCTGCAGCGTCTGAGCGTGGCAGTAATTGTGGAAGGCCGGTGAGGCCGAGAGGTTCAGCGCGCCAAAGGTTTGTTCGGCGCGGAGCGCTCGCGCGGCCCCGCCTTTGAGCGACGGCAGTCGGTCAATCGAGTGCGCGACGCGGTGGTTCAGGGCGCCCAGTTGCGTTGACCGGAAATGATTGGAACTACGGTGACAGTGCACCAAACTTCCGACGCGGGGGCCTATCCGCGGCGCTACTCAAGCCAATTTACGCCGCGTCACCGTAGCTCCCCGGGTCGCAATGGGCTATCGATCGCGAGCCCAGGACGTTCATCGATAATCAACCCAGGCCAAAAACCATCGTGAGTTTCTTCGAGCGTCTCAAGACAGCAGCATCCGTCGAATGGCGGGCTTACACCGAGCATCCCTTCACGAACGGGTTGGCGGACGGCTCGCTCCCTGAAGCTGCGTTTCGTCACTATCTCGTTCAGGACTATTTGTTCCTCATCGAGTTTGCGCGCGCCTACGCGCTCGCGGTCTACAAGTCGCCCACTCTTGACGACATGCGTGAGGCCGCGGCCGGCCTCTCGGCCATCCTCGATGTCGAGATGAACCTGCATGTAAAACTCTGTGCCGATTGGGGTCTGTCCCCGGCCGACCTCGAACAGGCTCCTCCGGCGGCCGAGATGCTGGCCTATACGCGCTACGTGCTGGATGCGGGAATGCGCGGCGATCTGCTCGCGCTCAAGGTGGCGCTTGCGCCTTGCGTGATCGGGTACGCGGAGATCGCAACGCGGCTTGCCGCGCGACCCCATGCGGACGCGGCGACGAACGCCTATCGCGTCTGGATCGCCGAGTACGCCGGCGTGCCCTACCAGGAGGTCGCTGCCAATGCGCGGGCGCATCTGGATCATCTGGCCGATCTCTACGCCACGCCGGCCCGCGAGGCGGAGCTGATCGCGATCTTCAAGGAAGCCACCCGGCTCGAGGCAGACTTCTGGGAGATGGCTTGGCGCACAGGCCAGTGTGGTGCCGCATTACAGTGACAGTGCGCGGAACTCCTACGGAGCTGCATCCTCTCGCACGCAATCATCCGCGCTGTCCCATGTCACCCTCCCTGAAAGACGTATCAGGAAAGCCTAGCGACCTTTGCGTGTAAAGGCAAAATCATCGCGCGGCCCCAGCGCGCCGAAGCAGGATGGTTCGTTTTCGTTCCCCGGTTTCGGCAGAAAACGGCAGCCAGCATCGGCGAACCTTTTCATGTCCCTGAGTGTTTGTAGCTGCGGCAGGACTGAAAACGCTGAGGGAGTTGAGCTATGAACGGTATCATTTATATCATCGGGCTGATCGTCGTGATTGCTGCGGTGCTCTCGTTCTTCGGCCTGCGCTGATTGGCAATTCGGCACGGGGAGGCCGTGCGGCGTTGCCCGCAAAGCCCCCGACGCCTCACCGCGTTACCATCCACACCACCACCGGCAACGTCGCCGCCGCCAGCAGCGTGCCCAGCGCCACCGCGCCTGAGACCGGGTTGACCAGCCGCTGATACTGCACCGCGAAGATGTAGGCGTTCGCGCCGGTCGGCATCGCCGCGAACAGCACGATGACACCGGCGGCGATCGGCGGCAGGTCGAGCATCCTTGCCAGCACGAACGCTGCTGCCGGCATGGCCGCGAGCTTGAGCGCGCACATCACCAGGATGCTCAGCTTCTCGCCCTTCACCTCGAAGCGAAACAGATTGATGCCGAGCGCGATCAGCGCGGTCGGCGAGCCCGCCTGCGCCAGCAGCTCGATGGTGCGGTCCACCACCGGGGTGAGGCCGAGGCCGGTGAAGCGCCAGATCACGCCGAAGCCGATCGCCAGCATCAAGGGGTTGCGCGCGAGGTCGGCGATCACGGGCCAGACGATTGCGAGCGGCGAGCCCGCCTGCTTGCGGCTGACGAACTCCATCTGCAGCGTGCCGCACAGCCAGAGCAGCGGCGTGTTCACCGACAGGATCAGCGCCATCGGGCCCGCCGCCTCGTTGCCGAGCGCGGAGAGCACGAGCGGAATGCCGAGCATCACGATGTTGCCGTAGACCGATCCGATCGCGAACACCACGCCATCCTCGCTGCCGCCGCGCCCGCGGCGCAGCAGCGCCGAGACGGCCATCGCCGCGATCCAGGTCAGCGTCAGCGCGCCGTAATAGGCGCCCCACATTCGCCAGGGACTGACATCAGGGAATTCCGAGACGACGATGGTGCGGAACAGCAGCGCGGGGATCGCGATACTGAAGGCGAATTCGCTGATGCCCTTGTGCGCGCCCTCCGAGACGAAGCGAAACAGCACCGAGGCATAGCCGGCCGCGATCAGCGCAAACACCGGCGCGACGATCAGCAAGGTTGCCATGCGCGCCTACGATCCCAGCTCGATGATCCGGCGCGCCATCCGCACATTGGCATAGTCGATCATCTTGCCGTCGAGCGTGACCGCGCCCTGGCCTTGCGCCTCCGCGGTTTCCATGGCCTCGACGACGCGCCGCGCCTGCGCCAGCTCTTCCTCCGACGGCGTGAAGGCGCGCAGCGTCGGCTCGATCTGATCGGGGTGGATCACCTGCTTGCCGTCGAACCCCATCGCGGCGGCCTTCTGTGCGCTGGCCTCGGTCAGCCTGGCGTCGCGGAACGCGCCGCAGGGGCCGTCGATCGCGCGCAGGCCAAAGGCGCGCGCGGCCACCAGCACGCGCATCATGGGATAGGCGAACAGGTCGAGCGGCGCTGAGGCGTAGCCGCTCTGCGCCGATCCGAGATGGCGATAGCCGTCCGGCGAGATCCCGATGTCGGAGGTGCGTGCGCCGAGCGAGGCCGCGAGATCGCCGACGCCGAGATGCAGCGCGGCGACGCTTGGGTGCGCTGCGGCCAGCGCATCGACATTGACGAGGCCGAGCGCGGTCTCGATCAGCAGGTCGAGCGCGACGGGTGCGGCGCGGTCCGGCCCGGCGGCGCGCAAGCGATCGGCGATGGCAACGATGTCGCCGGCGCGCTCCGCCTTCGGCACGATCACCGCATCCAGCCGGGGCAGGTCGGCCAGCGTGCGGATCTCGTCCGCGATGAACGGGCTGTCGACCGCGTTCAGCCTGACCGCGACGCGCTTGTCGCCCCAGTCGAGCGATGACAGCGACCGCACCGCTTCCTCCAGCGCGACGCCCTTCTCGGTTGGCGGCACGGCGTCTTCGAGATCCATGAACACCGCATCCGCGTTTGAAGCCGCCGCCTTGGCGACGAGACGGGCGCGATGGGCGGGAACAGCCAGATAGGCCCGGCTCGGCCGCAGCGAGGCCATCGTCAATTCTCCCCGCCGAGGCCGAGCTCGCGCAGGATGGCCTCGTTGTGCTCGCCCAAATCAGGCACCGGGTCCATACGCGGCGTAACGCCTGGAATGGTCAGCGCCGGCAGGAAGCTCGTCACCGGGCCGTTGGGAGAGCCGACGCTCTGCACGCGCCCGCGCGCATGCAGCTGCTCGTGCTTCAGGAAGGCCTCGACCGAGTTCAGATGCGCGTTGGCAATCGCGGCCTCGTCGAGCAGCCGCAGCACCTCGTCGCCGGTCATCGCCGCAAAGCGCTGCTCGATATGCGCCTCCAGTTCGGTCCGGTTCTGCATGCGCAGCGGATTGGTGCGGAAGCGCAGGTCGTCGGCGAAGCCGGCGTCGCCGAGCACGATGCGGCACAGCGACCGCCATTCCCGGTCGTTCTGGATGCCGAAGAAGATCGTGCTGCCGTCGCCGACCCGGAACGGGCCGTAAGGCGCGATGGTCGCGTGCCGCGCGCCCGTGCGCGGCAGCGGCCGGCCGGTGCTCTCGGTGTAGAAGGCGGGATAGCTCATCCAGTCCGTGATGGAATCGAACAGCGAGGCCTGGAAGGCCGTGCCCTTGCCGGTCCGCTCGCGGCGATACAGCGCCATCAGCACGCCGTTGAGGATGTACATGCCGGTGGCGATATCGACCACGGACAGCCCGACCTTGGCCGGCTCCGCCTCGGTGCCGTTGACCGCGAGCACGCCGGCCTCGCACTGGACCAGGAGATCATAGGCCTTCTTGTCGCTGTAGGGGCCGCCGCTGCCATAGCCCGAGACGTCGCAGGCGATGATGCGCGGATATTTGCGCAGCAGCGATGCGGCATCGAGGCCGAGCCGCTCCGCCGCGCCGGGAGCGAGATTCTGGATGAACACGTCCGCCTGCGGCAGCAGGGCGTCGAGCACCTCGCGGCCGTCCTCGCTCTTGATGTCGATGGCGAGGCTTTCCTTGGAGCGGTTGGTCCAGACGAACTGGCTCGACATGCCGTTCATCACGTGGTCGTAGTCCCGGCAGAAATCTCCGGTGCCCGGCCGCTCGATCTTGATGACCCGCGCGCCCCAGTCCGCCAGGTGCCGGCTCGCCAGCGGCGCTGCGATTGCCTGCTCGAGCGAGACCACCGTGACACCCGCCAGCGGCAGCTCCGCCTCATTCCCTTCCATGCGACCGTCCTCCTCCGTGCGCTTTTCGACAAGCGCAGGAGACGAGCCAACCACCTCACGCGCATCTGCTTGATGACGACATGATGCCCCTGTTTTGCCCGACAAGTCAAACACGGTTCGCTTAATCCTAAGAGATGAAATGCGAGGGATTACCGTGGCTTGGCTACTGTGCATGGGGTTGTTTTCGCGATTTTTGCGAGGGAGCCCCGGGAACTGCGGACCCGTGGCTGGTGCCGGGCTGGCCCGCCTGTTGCCGAGACCGCACAGCTCGGACCTTTCGCGTCCCCCCTCGTTGCCAACGAACCGCCGTTCACCCACTATTCCCTCTGACTCGACATGTGGGGGTTTCAATGCCGGCGCTTCGCTTCAAGACATCCTTGGCTGCTGCCACTCTCGGCATGGCCCTCGCCGTGCTGGTCCAGCCCGGTGCCGGCTTCGCCTACACCCAGGAGGAGCAGCAGGCCTGCACGCCGGATGCGATGCGGCTGTGCGGCGAGTTCGTGCCGAACGTCGATGCCATCACCGCCTGCATGATCAAGAAGAAGGCGCAGCTCTCGCCGCCATGCGCGGTGTTCTTCCGCCGCGGACCGGAGCCAAGCGAGCAGCGCGCCGGCAGGCCGACCAACATCGCGCCCAAAACCGCGAAGAAGACCGCCAAGCCGGCAGCCAAGAAGAAAAAGACCAGCGACGGCTGAGGCTATCCGCGTTCCTCCTGTGAAACTTGGTAAGGTAACGGACTCCTTTTGTTCGCGCCGACTGGCGTGAGGCCTGCGACGCAAGCACGACGGAAAAGAGTCGGATGCCGGTTTGCGCGGCGAGGTTGCATTCCGCTCTATCCCGAACGACTGCTCAGGAAACGCACACACGCGCGCGCGCACGTCCATTGCAGCTCTCGTCGCGCCTCGCACATCACAGTGTGACTCAAAAGCCAGCCCGCCTTGTTATTTCGTGACCGTGGCGCCACTCCCGATAAATTTATCTTTCACGAATCAGCGTCGTGATTCATTTTCGCGGCCTGGGGTCAATCTGGAGGCCGAAGGTATGAACGTTATTGTTTTTGCATCGCGTAAGGGCGGCTCGGGCAAGAGTACCCTGGCTGCACATCTCGCCGCGCAGATCAAGGCGAGTAAACAGGTCATGCTGGTGGACGCGGACCCGCAGGGCTCGCTGACGCTGTGGCACAAGCTGCGTGGCACCAACGAACCGCCGATCAAGGCGGCCGTGAACTCCGTCAGCGGCATCGTCTCCGCTGCCAAGCGCGACGGTTATGAATGGGTCTTGATCGACACGCCGCCGAACCTGTCGGCCGTCGTCGACGACGCGATCCGCAACGCCACCATGGTCGTGATTCCCGCCCGTCCCGGCGTGTTCGACGTCAACGCGGTGCAGGAAACCATCCAGATGTGCCGCGCCGCGCGCAAGCCCTACGCGGTCGTGCTGAATGGTGCGCCGGCCAAGCGCGACGAAGCCGAAAGCCCGATCGTCACCATCGCCCGCGAAGCGCTGGCGAAATTCCGTGCTCCGGTGTGGGGCGGCCAGATCACCAACCGTTCGGATCTGCTGATGGCGTTGAGCCACGGCGAAGGCGCGCGGGAGTATCAGGCCGAGAGCCGTGCGGCTCAGGAAATCGCAAGGCTGTGGGCGGCGATCGAGCGTTCAGTGAAGGCTATTCGCGGCACGGCGTCGGCATCCGGCGCAATGCACAAGCAGGCTGCATAATTTTTTAAATCATTCCCCGGACGAAAAACGCGCGGATGTCCGCGCGTTTTGCGTTTGTGGCCTTTCCGCTCCGGAATGACGAAATGAAGGTTACGCCACCATCAGCATGTAGAACACGATGACCGGCGACAGAGTCAGGATCACCGACCAGATGCCGACGGCCCAGAGAATGTCCTCGGTGGTAAAGTTCTGTTCGGTGGACAGCTTCTGGTGTCCGGCGCCGAAATGCGACGCCATTTCATTATGACTATTCACAAACGCCCCCGCGATTTCTTCGCTTATGGGCGTGAACGATACGCGGGATGCTTTAAGATTCCGGCTTGCAATCCCGCTCGCATTTTGAGCGCATTTGCGACCTCCGCTTAACCATCTGCGCGAAGAGCCGCCTCAGGCGAGCCAGACCCGAAACAGCAGCACCGGCATCAGGCCTAGCATCACCGCCCAGAACCCGAACGACGATACGACGAGAATTCCCTGCAAGAGATCGGCGGGCGCGAACTGGCTCGCGGCCGTAGGCCGGGTGCGATGCCCCATGGTCATTCCCCCTATGAGAAGGCTTCGAAGGGACAACGATAGGCACCAGTGCGTAAACGAGGCGTGGATGCACCGTGCGGCGGGAGCGAAGGGCGTTGGGGTCCGGTTAACCAAGGGAGCGCTCACCCTCCCCTGAGGGGGAGGGTGATCGCGCGCAGCGCGAGCGGGGTGGGGTGATCTCTCAACTCGGGCAGCGTTGGACGTGGAGGGACCGTCCCGCCCCGCTACGCATTCCGCTTCGCTGCATGCGTAGCGACCCTCCCCCTCCATGGGAGGGTGAAGGAAGCGCTACGCCGCGACCTGCATGCGTCGCTCGATTTCGCGATCGATCATCGCCGCGAGCTCGCTGCTGACCTCCACCATCGGCAGTCGCACTTCGGGGCTGTCGATCAGGCCGACCCGCCACAGCCAGTACTTTGCCGGCGCCGGGCTCGGCTCGGTGAACAACAGCCGCGTCAGCTCGGCAACCTCCTGCCAGCGCGCCAGCGCCGCGTCGTGATTGCCGCGCTTGTGCTCGGCGTAAACCGCCGCAAACGCCGCGGTCTCGACATGGGCCGACAGCACGATGCCGCCGTCGGCGCCGTCACCAAGCGCCTCGAAATAGTTCGCGTCCTCGCCGGTGAGCACGCGAAATTCCCTCGGCCTGTCGCGCAGCAGCGCGATCGATTGCTCGCGGCTCGCACCGCAATCCTTCAGGCCCACGATATTCTTGTGCTCGGCGAGCCGCAGCATGGTCTGGTTGGTGATGTTCACCGCGGTGCGATAGGGAATGTTGTAGAGCGCGAGCGGCCAGGCGGCGTGATCGGCGAGCGTCTCGAAATGCGCCAGCAGCCCGCGCTGCGAGGGCCGCACGTAGTAAGGGCTTGCGATCAGATAACCGTCGATCGGCCAGTCCGCGGTCTCGTCGAGACGTTCCTTGAGCCGCGAGGTGTCGGCGCCTGATAGTCCGAGGCAGACCGGAACGTTGCGGCGGCCCGCCGCCATCTCGTCGCGCACGACGGCGACGAGCCGTTCGAGCTCGGCCTCGCGCAGCGTCATGCCTTCGCCGGAGGTCGCCCCCAGGATGAAGCCGTCGATGCTTTGCGCGCTGTAGTGCCGCGTCAGCCGCCGCAGCGACCGCTCGTCGAGCGCGCCGCCCTGAAACGGCGTCACCAGCGGCAGCCACAGCCCGTGCAATTGTTCCTGTAGACCAGTCATGTTTCCATCTCCTTCTCGGGAAAAAAACCTGAGACGGAGGGCACATGAAAAAACCCCGTCCAGGCGGCGGGGTTTTCGGGATTTGCAGCGATGACGAAGCTTAGCTAGTGCGCGCAAAAATCCGAGGCCCCGGGATGGGGGCCTTTTTTCGAGATTGCTGCGCACGGCTTCGTGATCATCTGTAAATGATGCGGGGTATGCGTGGAACTGTCAATACACGCGGAAGGCGAAGGCCGATTTGGGCGAAAAAAAGCCGGGCTCAAAGAGCCCGGCTTAAGGTATTGGCCACGTGAGGCCGACACAATCACCTTCCAAGAGGGATTACTGAACTCCCGCGCCACTGGAGGAGGGGGACAAATGCGCAACGCGAAGGCTCAGCGTGCAAACAGTATGAGCTTGACGAGCGTCCTGCAGCAACAGCCGAGGCCGCATGTCAGTCATGCGGAAATCAGGACGGCCAGCGCTGCGCCTTGCTGACCACGAAGTCGCGGAACACCTGCACGCGCGCCACCGTCTTCAACTCCTCGGGATAGACAAAATAGGTGTCGAGCTGGATCGAATCCGACTCGCCGAACAGCTGCACGAGTTTGCTCTGTTCCTCCACGAGGTAGTCGGGCAGCGCGGCGATGCCGAGGCCCTGCTGACAGGCGCGCACGAGACCGAGGATGTTGTTCACCCTGAAATAGGCCTCGCGTGGACCGGAGCCGTTGCGGCCGGCTTCGACGAGCCAGTTGCGGTTCTGCAAGTGCGGCGCGAAGTTGCCGTCGGCGAGCGTGATGATGCGGTGGGAGTCGAGCTCCTCCAGCGTGCGCGGCGTACCGAAGCGCTTGATGTATTCCGGCGAGCAATAGGCGTGGAAGCCCATCGCGAAAAGCTTGCGCTGGATCAGATCCGGCTGCGTCGGCTTGCGGGTGCGGATCGCGACGTCCGCCTCGCGCATCGACAGATCGAGCTCCTCATCGGTGACGATCAGCGAGATCCGGATCTCCGGATACAGCGCGGTGAACTCGCCGAGCCGCGGGATCAGCCAGTTGATGCCGACGCCGGGGGTGGTGGTGATCTTGAGGTCGCCGCTCGGCCGCTCGCGGCTGTCGGTCAGCTTGGCGCGCGCCGCCTGGAGCTGCATGAAGACGTCATGCGCGGTGCGGAACAGCAGGTCGCCCTGCTCGGTGAGGATCAGGCCGCGGGCGTGGCGGTGGAACAGCGAGACCGAAAGCTCCTGCTCCAGCGCCGAGACCTGGCGCGACACCGCCGATTGCGACAGGCCGAGCTGCTCGCCCGCATGCGTGAAGCTGCCCGCTTCCGCTGCCGCGTGAAACACCTTCAGCTTGTCCCAGTCCATATCCGTAAATCCGTCGCGTGTTCGAGGCATGATCTTTATTCCGCTGCCGCGCGCTCGCTGGCGCGCAGGGCCAAGAAACGTTCGGCCTCGAGCGCTGCCATGCAGCCGAGGCCTGCGGCCGTCACGGCCTGGCGATAAGTCTCGTCGGCGACGTCACCGGCGGCGAACAGTCCGGGCACCGAGGTGGCGGTCGAGTTCGGGGCGACCTCGACATAGCCCGAGGGTTTCAGCTTGACCTGGTCCTTGACGAGCTCGGTCGCCGGCGCATGGCCGATGGCGATGAAAACGCCGTCGGTCTTCACATCGGTGAGCGCGCCGGTCTTGACGTTCTTCAGACGGACATGGGTGACCTTGTTCGGGTTCTCGGTGCCGCAGATCTCGTCGACCGCGCTGTCCCAGATCACCTTGATCTTCGGGTGCTTGAACAGCCGCTCCTGCAGGATGCGCTCGGCGCGGAAGTGATCGCGACGATGCACGATGGTGACCTGCGAAGCATGGTTGGTGAGGTACAGGGCTTCCTCGACCGCGGTATTGCCGCCGCCGACCACCACGACGTCCTTGTTGCGGTAGAAGAAGCCGTCGCAGGTGGCGCAGGCCGATACGCCGCCGCCCTGGAACTTCGTCTCGGACGGCAGCCCGAGCCAGCGCGCTTGCGCGCCGGTGGCGAGAATGACGGTGTCGGCGAGATAGACGTCGCCCGAATCGCAGGTGAGGCGGAACGGCCGCTGCGAGGTGTCGAGCTTGATCACGAGGTCGGAGACGATCCTGGTGCCGACATGGACCGCCTGCTTCTCCATCTGCTCCATCAGCCAGGGGCCCTGGATCACGTCGGCAAAGCCCGGATAGTTCTCGACATCAGTGGTGATGGTGAGCTGGCCGCCGGCCTGGATGCCTTGGATCAGGATCGGCTCGAGCATGGCCCGCGCGGCGTAGATCGCCGCGGTATAACCGGCGGGACCGGAGCCGATAATGACGACCTTTGCATGAACAGGAGCGGACATTTCGATGGACGCCTTTCACGGGGGATTTGCAGCGCGGGCGCGGAACATGCCGGGAGGCCTCGCCGAGGCGCTGAAATATCAGAGCTAATCTAAGCCTTCTGGTGAGCTATGCAAGAATTGCATTCCCTATCGGCGGATTTTTCCAACAGGGAACAAAAGTCCCTTGCGGTGCGCGCGCAATAAAATTGCGCTAAGGTTGCGGACTGGGCTATGAGGATTGCGAAAACCCACCAGTACCGCCGTAAAGGCCAGGAGTTCCAATCACGTGTCGCGGAACCTAGACGAGATCGACCTGAAGATTCTCACCGAGATTCAGGCCGACGGTCGAATCACGAATGTCGAGCTGGCCAAGCGAGTCGGCATCTCGCCGCCACCCTGCCTGCGCCGCGTTCGGGCGCTGGAGGAGGAGGGCTACATCCACGGCTATCGGGGCCTGCTGGACGCCCGCAAGCTCGGTTTCGACGTCACCGTGTTCGCCGCGGTCCACCTCTCCAGCCAGGCCGAGGCGGATTTGCGCGCGTTCGAGGCGTTCGTCCGCGCCGAGCCCCTGGTGCGGGAATGCTGGATGCTGTCGGGCGAGGTCGATTTCATCCTCAAATGCGTCGCGCCCGACATGGCGACCTTCCAGGATTTCGTCACCCACCTCACTGCCGCGCCCCACGTGCGCAATGTCAGGACCTCGCTGGTGCTCCACAATTCGAAGTATGAAGCCGCCGTGCCGCTTGATGTGAAGGGGCGGCGGTAGATTCGCCGGTCTCGTGCTCCGGCTCCGCGCCGCAACGCTGAAGCATTGCAGCGTGTCCGGGACGGGCAGCTTGCTGCATCAACACCGTCATTGCGAGGAGCCCTTGCGACGAAGCAATCCAGACTGCCTCCGCGGAGGGATTCCGGATTGCTTCGCTGCGCTCGCAATGACGCGCGGTGAGAATGCGTGTCCACTCACGCAGGCAACAGGCGGCAACAAAAAGGCCGCGCAGTGCGCGGCCCTTTCGAAATCTCATCACGTGCGGCGGCAGATCGTTACCGCCACTCCACCTTGGTGATCTCATACGCCTTGGCGCCGCCGGGTGCATTGACCTCGACGGTCGAGCCCTTCTTCTTGCCGATCAGCGCGCGCGCGAGCGGCGAGGTGATGGAGATGCGGCCCTTCTTGGCATCGGCCTCGACCTCGCCGACGATCTGCCACACCGTCTTCTTCTCGGTGTCCTCGTCGACCAAGGTCACGGTGGCGCCGAACTTGATGGTGTCGCCGGACAGTTTCGAGATGTCGATGATGTCGGCGCGCGCGAGCTTGTCCTCGAGCTCGGCGATGCGGCCTTCATTGTGGGACTGTTCTTCCTTCGCGGCATGATATTCCGCGTTTTCCGACAGGTCTCCGTGCGAGCGCGCCTCGGCGATATGCTCGATGATCCGCGGACGATCTTCCGACTGGCGCTTCTTCAATTCTTCCCCGAGCGCGACAAAGCCGGCCTGGGTCATCGGAACCTTTTCCATCTCTTCTCTCGTCCTTCAGCTGCGCGCCCCCAAAGACCGAGGGCGCGGCAACCTTGATTGGTCGGTATTCCCGGGGCTGAACACGCGCCCGCCGGGATGTTATGTGGGCTCTGGCGCCGGAACAGAACCGCCACCTGGCCGGATCAGTTCCTCCGGCCATTGTGGCTTCATTGCCAATCACTTAGCGGAAGCGTTGCCGCCGCTAGCGATCAGGTTTCCGAAAAGTAGCTCTGCAGGGTACGAACCTCAAGGTCCCCGCCAAGATAGGCGCGGATGCCCTGCGCGGCCGCCACGGCCCCGGAAAGAGTGGTGTAATACGGCACTTTATGCAAGAGGGCCGCGCGCCGCAGCGATCGGCTGTCGGCCAGCGCCTGCGGGCCTTCGGTGGTGTTGAAGACGAGCTGAACGTCGCCGTTGGTGATGGCATCGACGATGTGCGGACGGCCCTCCAGCACCTTGTTCACCTTCTCGGTCGGGATGCCCTGATCGGTCAGGAAGCGCTGGGTGCCCGAGGTCGCCAGCACCTTGAAGCCGAGTGAATGCAATTCGCGAACCGCCTCGGCAATACGCGTCTTGTCGCTCTCGCGCACCGAGACGAACACCGTGCCCTTGCGCGGCACTCGCGTGCCGCCGCCGAGCTGGCTCTTGGCGAACGCCACCGCGAACGACCGGTCGATGCCCATGACCTCGCCGGTCGAGCGCATCTCGGGGCCGAGCACCGTGTCGACGCCTGGGAAGCGCGCGAACGGGAAGACCGATTCCTTGACGCCGACGTGCTTGAGCTGCGCCTTCTTCAGCTTGAAATCGGCGAGCTTCTCGCCGGCCATGACGCGCGCGGCGATTTTCGCGACCGGCGTGCCGACCACCTTGGCAACGAAGGGCACGGTGCGCGAGGCGCGCGGATTGACCTCCAGCACGTAGATCTCGCCATCCTTGATGGCGTATTGCACGTTCATCAGGCCGACCACGTCGAGGCCGAGCGCGAGCTCGCGGGTCTGCCGCTCCAGCTCCTCGATCATCTCAGGTTCGAGCGAGTGCGGCGGAAGCGAGCAGGCGCTGTCGCCGGAATGGATGCCGGCTTCCTCGATGTGCTCCATGATGCCGACGATGAAGGTGTCCTTGCCGTCGCAGAGGCAATCCACGTCGATCTCGGTGGCATCGGACAGATAACGGTCGAACAGCAGCGGGTTCTTGCCGAGCACGGTGTTGATCTGCCCGGTCTTGTCGTTCGGATAGCGCGCCTTCACGTCCGCCGGCACCAGCTCCGGCAGCGTGCCGAGCAGATAGTCGCTGAGCTGGTTCTCCTCGCGGATGATCTGCATCGCGCGGCCGCCGAGCACGTAGGAGGGACGCACCACCAGCGGCAGGCCGAGATCGGTTGCGACCAGGCGCGCCTGCTCGACCGAATAGGCAATGCCGTTCTTCGGCTGCTTCAGCCGCAGCTTGTCGAGCACGCGCTTGAAACGGTCGCGGTCCTCGGCAAGGTCGATGGCATCAGGCGAGGTGCCGAGGATCGGCACCTCGGCAGCCTCCAGCGCGCGTGCCAGCTTCAGCGGCGTCTGGCCGCCGAACTGCACGATCACGCCGTGCAGCGTGCCCTTGCTGCGTTCCTTGGCGATGATCTCCAGCACGTCCTCGGCCGTGAGCGGCTCGAAATAGAGCCGGTCGGCGGTGTCGTAGTCGGTCGACACCGTCTCCGGATTGCAGTTGACCATGATGGATTCGTAGCCGGCATCGTGCAGCGCGAAACAGGCGTGACAGCAGCAATAGTCGAACTCGATGCCCTGGCCGATGCGGTTGGGACCGCCGCCGAGAATGATGACCTTCTTCTTGTCGGACGGCGTGCTCTCGTCCGCCGGCGCGCCCGCAAACGGCGCCTCGTAGGTCGAATACATATAGGCGGTGGGCGAGGCGAACTCGGCCGCGCAGGTGTCGATGCGCTTGTACACCGGGCGAACGCCGAGTGCGTGGCGCTTTGCGGTCACCTCGGCCTCGGTCGTCTCGGCGAGCACCGCGAGCCGCGCGTCGGAGAAGCCCATGGCCTTGAGGGTGCGCATGCCGAAGGCGTTGCCGGGCAGGCCGTTCTTGCGGACCTTCTCCTCCATGTCGACGATGCCGCGCATCTCGCCCAGGAACCACGGATCGATCTTGCAGGAGTTGAAGATGTCCTCGTTCGACCAGCCGAGCCGCATGGCCTGGGCGACCTGGAGCAGCCGGTTCGGCGTCGGCGTGCCGAGTGCGGCACGGATCGCGTTCTTGTCGTCGTCGCGACCGAGCCCCTCGATCTCGATCTCGTCGAGGCCGGTCAATCCGGTCTCGAGTCCGCGCAGCGCCTTCTGCAGGCTCTCCTGGAAGGTGCGGCCGATCGCCATGACTTCGCCGACCGATTTCATCGAGGTCGTCAACGTGGTCGAGGCGCCCGGGAATTTCTCGAAGGCGAAGCGCGGCACCTTGGTGACGACGTAGTCGATGGTCGGCTCGAAAGAGGCCGGCGTGGCGCCGCCGGTGATGTCGTTGGCGATCTCGTCCAGGGTGTAGCCGACCGCGAGCTTGGCGGCGACCTTGGCGATCGGAAAGCCGGTGGCCTTCGACGCCAGCGCGGAGGAGCGCGACACGCGCGGATTCATCTCGATCACGACCATGCGGCCGTCCTCGGGATTGACGCCGAACTGCACGTTGGAGCCGCCGGTCTCCACCCCGATCTCGCGCAGCACCGCCAGCGAGGCGTCGCGCATGATCTGGTATTCTTTGTCGGTCAGCGTCAGCGCCGGCGCCACCGTGATGGAATCGCCGGTGTGCACGCCCATCGGATCGAGGTTCTCGATCGAGCAGACGATGATGCAATTGTCCTTCTTGTCGCGCACCACCTCCATCTCGTACTCTTTCCAGCCGAGCACGGATTCTTCGATCAGCACTTCGTTGGTCGGAGACGCATCGAGGCCGCGCTCGATGATGTCGAGGAACTCTTCCTTGTTGTAGGCGATGCCGCCGCCGGTGCCGCCCATCGTGAAGGAGGGGCGGATGATCGCGGGCAGGCCGATCTCGGACAGCGCCATCATGGCCTGGCCGAACGCGTATTCCTGGTAGCGCTTGCGACGCTCGCTCTCGCCCAGCGTCCACTGCCGGTCGTGCTCATCGAGAGCTGCGCCCGACAGCTTCGCACGTTCGGCCTGGTGCTTGTTGCGGAACGACTTCTTCAGCTCAGACGCGTTGGCGAGCCGCGACTTCGGCGTCTCGAGCCCGATCTTGGTCATGGCCTCGCGGAAGAGCTGGCGGTCCTCCGCCTTGTCGATGGCGTCAGCGGTGGCGCCGATCATCTCGACGTCGAACTTCTCCAGCGTGCCCTGCCGGCGCAGCGACAGCGCGCAGTTCAGCGCGGTCTGTCCGCCCATGGTCGGCAGCAGCGCGAAGCCGCCGGGAATGACGTGACGTTCCTTCTCGATGATCTTGGCGACGATCTCGGGCGTGATCGGCTCGATATAGGTCGCATCGGCCAATTCCGGGTCGGTCATGATCGTGGCCGGGTTGGAATTGACGAGGACGATGCGATAGCCCTCTTCCTTCAGCGTCTTCACCGCCTGGGTGCCCGAATAGTCGAACTCGCAGGCCTGTCCGATCACGATGGGACCGGCGCCGATGATCAGGATGGTGGTGATGTCTGTACGTTTGGGCATCAACTCTCGCCGGACTGGAATTTGGGCACAAAAAAAGGGCGCGCGGCTGCGCGTCCCTGTGGCCGAGAGCGCGGTGGTCTCCCTCGCGCGCGGGTGGGTCTTAGACCAGTTTTTGGGGCGGCGAAACCCCGAAAAACGCCCATCAACCGCCAATTTTGACCGATTAGGGGAGGGGTGGGCTGCTTGGGGGGCGTGGCCGCGCCACGCGTAGCCCCGGATGCGATCAGTGGGGGAACGCCCGTCTTCGCTTCCGCTGCGCTTCAGGCGTACCGAACCACGCCCGGCTTCGCCCTTCGGGCTTCGCCGCGGCAGCCTTCGAACGATACGGCTTGCCGAGCCGAAGCTGGCGGAGCCAGCGAAGGCTGGAGACCCGGCCTGGATTTGAACCAGGATGTAGAGCGTTGCACCGCCCTCGCGTAGACGCTTCCGCCACCGGGCCGCGGCGATCATGTCTGATTGCAGCGCGACAAGCCACAACGGCTAATTGTTATGCTTAACGAACCAGCGGCGGCCGCGCGATGAAGGTCATGCGCCAGCGATTGTGGCCGATATTGGTGTGGGCGCGCTGGACCGCGAACCCGGCCGCCCTCAGCTTGGCGGTGATCTCGTCCTCGCTGTAGCGTTGCAGCCCGATCCGTGTGCGCAGCTGACGGTAATCCGACAGCGCGGTGCTGATCAGCCCGATCAGCGCGTCCTTCAGGAAGCCGTGGCGCAGGCCGAAGCCGAGCAGCGCCATGACGTCCCTGAACATGCCGACATTGGGCTGGAGAATGTCCCCCAGCACCAGCTTTCCGGAGGGCTTCAGGATGCGGTGGACATTGAGGAGCGCGGCATCGAGCTCGTCCGGCGCCATGTATTGCGCGACCGAGTTCATCACCACGAGGTCGATCGACTGGTCCTGCATGTTGCGGACGTCGTCGAGCGAGCGGACGCGGATCCTGGTGTTCGGGGCAAACCGCGCGATCAGCCGGCCGCGGACGCCGGGCGCCGGCTCGGCGAGGATCAGCTTGCCGCAGCGAGCGGCCACCTGGTTCGCCGACAGGGCTTCGCCGCACGCATAATCCAGCACGGTCGCGTCCGGCGAGGAGATGTAGCCGATGATGTCCCGCGCGATGATCTGGAAGTGCAAGTCGCGATGCAGCTTGCTGACATAGATCGTATGCGTGGAGTCGTAATAATCGATCCAATCGTCCATGGTATTCGAGGGCCCCGGCCAAACGGTTCCGTTGGAGGAACCGGCGCTGTCCGCCTTGCGTTAGGGGTGCGACGGCGCGCCGTCAATGTCCGCGTCCTAACAGGAAGGTCTCCCGTGAGCAAAACCAACAATAAGATCTCCCCCGATCTCGATACCCCCACCGATCTGTCGCCCGACGGAGTGAAGAAGGTTTCGGAGGCGCTCAACGTGCTTCTGGCCGACGCCTTCGCGCTGTATCTGAAGACCAAGAATTTCCACTGGCACATCAGCGGGCGCCACTTCCGGGACTACCATCTGCTGCTCGACGAGCAGTCGGACCAGATCTTCGCCACCACCGACCAGCTTGCCGAGCGCGTCCGCAAGATCGGCGGCACCACGCTGAAGTCGATCGGCCAGGTCGCAAAGCTCCAGACCATCAAGGACAACAACGAGGATTACGTCCCGCCGCGCGAGATGCTGCGCGAGTTGATGCAGGACAACAAGCATGTCGCCGCCGCGATGCGGAAGGCCCATGATGTCTGCGACGAGGCCGGCGATGTCGCCAGCGCCAGCATCCTGGAAAATTTCATCGACGAGACCGAGCGCCGCACCTGGTTCCTGTTCGAAGCCACCCGCCAGGAGGGCGGCAACGAGGCGTAGCCCGGATGTCGTAGCTCTTTGTAGGGTGGGCGAAGCGACTTGTCCGCCGTGGCTCGAAGAGCGAAGGCGGAAGCGTGCCCACCAACTGGAAGTGGTGGGCACGGCGCGCCAGAGCGCGCTTTGCCCACCCCTACGGCATCGCGCTTATGGCTGGCTCCACAACCGCATCAGCGCCCCGTCCTTCCCCGTCACGGGATCGGCGGGCGGCAACGCGACGTGCGGAATCGTCTTCAGCGCCCTGGCGTGGTTCTCCGGCGTCGCCCTTGTGATCTCCATCTTCGCGCCTGGCGGATAGGCGCCGATCACGCAGAAATCGTGGCTCGCCTTGATGCATTGATGCCCGGTGCCGGCAGGCAGGATCGCGACGTCGCCGGCCTTGATGTCCAGCTCCTGGCCGTGGTCGCCGCCGAAGCGGACCCGTGCGCTGCCGCGCGCGACGCCGAGCACCTCGTGCACCGTCGCGTGATAATGCAGATAATCGTAGACGCCGTTGCGCCAGGTGCCGCCCCAGCCGTTCGCCTCGAACAGATCTTCGATGGTCGCTTCCGGCTGCTTCGGATCAAGCTTCACCGCGGCTTGGTAGACCAGGAACGGACGGATGTTGTTCGGCGTAAGGCCGTCGTCCTCGAACACGATGGCGATTGGCTCGGCGTTGTCGCGGACGACGGACATGGCGGGGCTCCTGCGCGAATCTAGCAGGGATCAACGAGGGGCGTGAGGCGGCGTTCCTCGCTCCTCCGTCAATCCGGGGCGACGCGTGAGCCCGGAATGACAAGAGCCCGGGACAAGGCCCGGGCTCGATGTCGTCAAAGCAGTTGCGGAAGAGCGCGCCTTACGCGCTCTTCTTCTGCCGCATCAGATCGGCGAAGCGCTGGAACAGGTAGTGCGAGTCGCGCGGACCTGGTGAGGCTTCGGGATGGTACTGCACCGAGAACACCGGCTTGCCGTCGAGCTGGATGCCGCAATTGGATCCGTCGAACAGCGAGATGTGAGTCTGCGTCGCGCCCTTCGGCAGCGTGGTCTCGTCCACGGCAAAGCCGTGGTTCATCGAGGTGATCTCGACCTTGCCGGTGGTCTCGTCCTTCACGGGGTGGTTTGCACCGTGATGGCCCTGATGCATCTTCTTCGTCTTGGCGCCGACGGCAAGGCCCAGCATCTGGTGACCGAGACAGATGCCGAAGGTCGGCGTGCCCGACTTGATCACGTCCTGGATCACAGGCACGGCATATTTGCCTGTTGCGGCCGGATCGCCCGGACCGTTGGACAGGAACACGCCGTCCGGCTTCATCGCCAGAATATCTTCGGACGAGGTCGTCGCCGGCACCACCGTCACCTTGCAGCCGACGCCGGCGAGCAGGCGCAGGATGTTGCGCTTGATGCCGTAGTCGATGGCGACGACGTTGAATTCCGGCTTGTCCTGCCGGCCGAAGCCCTTGTCCCACAGCCAGGGCGTCTCGTCCCAGGTGAAGCGCTGGCCCGAAGTGACCATCGGCACGAGGTCCATGCCCTCGAGGCCCGGCCATTCGCGTGCTTCTTCCTTCAGGCCATGCAGGTCGAACTCGCCGGTCCTGGAATGCGCGATCACGGCATTGGGCATGCCCTTGCTGCGGATCAGCGCGGTCAGGGCACGGGTGTCGATGCCGGAGAGGCCGATGATGCCCCGCGCCTTCAGCCACTGGTCGAGATGCTTGGTGGCGCGGTAGTTCGAGGGATCGGTGATCGCGGTGCGCAGGATCACGCCGCGCGCCCCCGGCGTCGCGGCCATGTTCACCGTCTCGATGTCGTCATCGTTGGTGCCGACATTGCCGATATGCGGGAAGGTGAATGTGATGAGCTGGCCGGCATAGGAGGGATCGGTGAGGATCTCCTCATAGCCGGTCATCGCGGTGTTGAAGCAGACTTCACCGACGGCGTGGCCTTCGGCGCCGAGACCGAAGCCTTCGAGCACCGTGCCATCGGCGAGCACGAGGAGCGCGGTCGGTTTATGGTCCGGCCAGGCGGGATCGTTGTCATGTTGTGTCATGAGCGCGTTTCATAGTCCCCGCGGACGCCGCCGTCAAAGCGGGAGAGGGCGGATTCACATGCGTTTTTGCATATTTGACAGCCCGTCTCCCGCACTTAAGCTCGGCCGCACAATTTCCGGCAATTTGAGGGGCTTGCGAGGCAATAATGGACCAGACCACCCCACTTCTGCTGGTTCCGGGGCTGGCCTCATCGGCCCGGATCTATGTCCCGGTGATCCCGGCGCTGTGGCGGTTCGGCCCGGTGATGATTGCCAACCATATCCGCGACGACAGCATGGCGGCGATCGCCGCCCGGGTGTTGGCCGAGGCGCCGCCGCGCTTCGCGCTCGCCGGCCATTCCATGGGCGGCTACATCGCACTCGAGATCATGCGTCAGGCACCCGAGCGCGTTTTGAAGCTCGCGCTGATCAACACCCAGGCGCGGCCCGATACGCCGGAGGCGACCGCGCGCCGCCGCGGCCTCGTGGAGCGCGCGAGGCGCGGCGAGCTCCGCGCCATCCGCGAGGAGAGTTTTCCGGAGCTCGTGCATCCGTCGCGGCGCGACGATGCCGATATTCTCGAGCTCGTGCATGCGCAGGATGAGGATGTCGGCGTCGAGGGTTATCTGCGGCAGCAGACCGCAATCATCGCACGGGTGGATTCGCGACCGACGCTGCCGGCCATCAGGTGCCCGACATTGGTGCTGACGGGCGATGCCGACAACACCATCCCGAATGCGTTCTCGAAGGAGATGGCGGACGCCATCGCCGGCGCAAGGCTGGTGGTGCTCCAGCGCTGCGGGCACCTGCCGCAAGCCGAGCAGCCGGAAGCGACAGCACGAGCGCTGACCGAATGGCTCGGAACCGAGGTTGTCTCAGGGGCGCGAACGGCCTAGATCAGGCCTCGGATATTCCAGGAGAGAACGACCATGCTGCGCGACGACATCAACAATGCGATCAAGGAGGCCATGAAGGCCAAGGACGAGCGCAAGCTGTCCACGCTGCGCATGGTCAACTCGACCATCAAGAATGCCGACATCGACGCGCGCGGCCAGGGCAAGCCGCCGCTGTCGGACGCCGACCTGCTCGGCGTCTTCCAGAAGATGATCAAGCAGCGGCAGGAGTCGGTCGAGCTCTATGAAAAAGGCGGCCGCGCCGAGCTCGCCGCCCAGGAGCGCGAGGAGATCGCGGTGATCTCGGCGTACCTGCCGAAGCAGATGGCCGACGACGATGTGAAGAAGGCGATCGCGGATGCGATCGCCGAAACGGGCGCGAGCGGCATGAAGGACATGGGCAAGGTGATTGCCGTGCTGCGCGCGAAATACGCAGGCCAGATGGATTTTGGGAAGGCCAGCGGCTTGGTGAAGGCGGCACTGTCCAGTTGAGCTGTCATTCCGGGGCGACGCGAAGCGTCGAGCCCGGAATCCATCGCGCTGCTGAATCCGTTGCTTAATGGATTCCGGGTTCGCGCTACGCGCGCCCCGGAATGACAAGAAAAGAGGGGAGGCACGATGACCGCGATCAAACCGTTCCGCATCGCCATCAGCGACGACATCCTCTCCGACCTCAAGTCGCGCCTCGCCCGCACGCGCTGGCCGGAAGCCGAGCTCGTCGATGATTGGAGCCAGGGCGCGCCGCTGAAATGGATCCGGGAGATCTGCACTTATTGGGCTGATGGCTACGATTGGCGGGCGCGCGAAGCCAAGCTCAATCGCTTCGAGCAGTTCACCACCGAGATCGACGGGCTCGACATCCACTTCATTCACGCCCGCTCGAAAGAGCCCTCCGCACTGCCGCTGATCATCACCCATGGCTGGCCCGGCTCGATCGTCGAATTCCAGAAGGTGATCGCGCCGCTGGTCGATCCCGCCGCGCATGGCGGCAATCAAGCGGATGCGTTTCACGTCGTTTGTCCCTCGCTGCCGGGCTTCGGTTTCTCCGCCAAGCCGAAGACTACCGGCTGGGGCGTCGATCGCATCGCCGCGGCCTGGGCCAAGCTCATGGAGCGGCTCGGCTATATCAGCTACGGCGCGCAAGGCGGCGACTGGGGCTCTGCGGTGACGACCTCGCTCGGCGCGCAGGATGCGGCGCGCTGCGCCGGCATCCACATCACGCTCGCCTTCAATGCGGCACCAAAGGTCGAGGGCGAGCCGACGGCCGAAGAGAAGCGCGCGCTTGCCGGCCTCAAGCACTATGTCGATCTCGACTCCGGCTACTCCAAGCAGCAGTCGACGCGACCGCAGACGCTCGGCTATGGCCTGACGGATTCGCCGAGCGGGCAGGCGGCCTGGATCCTGGAAAAATTCTGGGCCTGGACCGATTGCGACGGCCACCCGGAGAACATCTTCAGCCGGGACGAACTGCTCGACAACGTCATGCTCTATTGGGCGACGGAGACGGCAACCTCCTCGGCGCGGCTCTACTGGGAGAGTTTTGGCAAGCGCCGCACCACGCCGGTCGTCAAGGTGCCGACGGGCGTCGCTGCCTTCCCCAAGGAGATCATCACGCCGGTGCGGCGCTGGATGGAGCCGAACTTCCACAACATCACCCATTGGAGCGAGATGGAGAAGGGCGGCCATTTCGCCGCGTTCGAGCAGCCGGAGCTGTTCGTGCGCGATGTCCGGAAGTTCTTTGCGACGGTGAGGTAGCCACCGCTTAGTCGTCATGCCCGGGCTTGTCCCGGGCATCCACGGCCTTAAACTGACGGACCAAGCAAGAAGAACGTGGATGGCCGGGACAAGCCCGGCCATGATGGAGTTGCTGGGAAGCGCCAAGCCATGCTCACCGAAGCCAAGTCTTACGACGAACTCGCGCGCAACTTCCGCTGGGACATTCCCGCGCGCTTCAACATGGCGGAAGCGTGCTGCGATCGCCATGCCGACGGCACCGGCCGGCTCGCGCTGATCTATGTCGACGAGAACGGCGCGACCAGCCACACCTCCTTCGACGACGTCGCCGGAATGTCGCGCCGCTTCGCCAATGTGCTGAAGGCGGACGGGCTTTCGCGCGGCGACCGCGTCGCGGTGTTTCTGTCGCAGTCGTTGGAGCTACCGATCGCGCATATGGCTGCGTTCCGCTCCGGGATGATCTCGATTCCGCTGTTCGCGCTGTTCGGCGAGGACGCGCTGGAATTCCGCCTGTCGAACTCCGAGGCCAAGGCCATCGTCACCGACGAAGGCGGCTGGGAGAAGCTCGCGAAGATCCGCGACCGCCTGCCTGATCTGAAGACCGTCTATGTCGTCGGCGAGCGGGCGCCGGCAGGCACGACGTCGTTCTGGGATGCGGTGAAGGCCGCTTCGCCCGACTTCGCGCGGGTCGACACCTCCGCGGACGATCCGGCGCTCATCATCTACACCTCGGGCACCACAGGCAACCCGAAGGGCGCGCTGCACGCGCACCGCGTCGTGCTCGGCCATCTGCCGAACGTGGAGATGTGTCACAACTTCCTGCCGCGCCCCGGCGATCTCATGTGGACGCCGGCAGATTGGGCGTGGATCGGCGGCCTCGTCAACGGCCTGCTCGCGTTCTGGTATCACGGCATCCCGCTGGTCGGTCACCGCGCGCGCAAATTCGAGCCGCAGGCGGCGATGCAGATGATGGCTGATCTCGGAATCCGCAACGTCTTCCTGCCGCCGACGGCGCTGAAGCTGATGCGGCAGGCCGGCGTGAAGCATCCGGGCGTCAAGCTGCGCAGCATCTTCACCGGCGGCGAATCTCTCGGCGGCGAATTGCTGGGCTGGGTGCGCGAGACCTTCGGCATCGACGCGCACGAGGTGTTCGGCCAGACCGAGTGCAATCTCGTGATCGGCAGCAACTCCAACCTGTTTCCGATCCGCCCGGGTTCGATGGGCAAGGCGACGCCGGGCTTCGACGTTCGCATCGTCAACGACAAGGGCGAAGAATTGCCGCGCGGTCAGCGCGGCATCATCGGCGTGCGCCAGCCATGCCCCGTCACCATGCTCGAATATTGGCGCAATCCTGAGGCGACGGCGAAGAAATATGCCGGCGAGTTCCTGCTCACTGGCGATCTCGGCGTGCAGGACGAGGACGGCTATTTCTGGTACGTCAGCCGCGAGGACGACGTCATCACCACCGCCGGTTATCGCGTCGGCCCGTCCGAGATCGAGCATACGCTGATGAAGCATCCCTCGGTGGCCATGGCCGCGGTGGTCGGCATCCCCGATCCGATCCGTACCGAATCGATCAAGGCCTGGATCGTGCTGCGCCCCGGCTTCACCGGCACCGACGCGCTCGCGCGCGAGATCCAGGAGTTCGTCAAGGTGCAGCTCGCCGCGCACGAATATCCACGCTTTGTGGAGTTTGCCGAGACGCTGCCGATGACGGCGACCGGGAAGGTGCTGCGGCGCGAGCTGCGGGCGAAGGGTTAGCAACGAAAGCGCTCAAGTAAGCACCACTGCTGAGTGGGCTGGGGCTATTGTTGCGCGGAGGGATTAATGGCTATCAATTTCAGCGGTGCAGCCTTCTACGATTCTCTCATAGAGATTGTTGGGTTTAAGTGCGGAGTTGCGCTTAGCCGGCAAGAGTTGATTGAGTTTCTGGAAAGGATCGGAGCCGAAGAGTTCGCGGACTATGGGGAGAACCAATGGGTCAGGATAGATTCCTCAAGTTACGAGGATCTTGTCTATGGCCTACTAAAAGCGTTTGGGCGGCTCGAAGCTAGCTTTAGTCGCTTTCCCACGATCACGATGTACCACAAGTACAAGAATAGCAAAAGGACGAGCCGAATCTATTCCGGCGTGATGGAAATGTGGTTGGAGTGGATGAATCGTGAGCTCTCGCATCCACGCGACGCAGAACAGAAACTCATAGATCCGACCCCCTTCCTGCTTGCAGTCTTAGACAAATACGGCCGCGCAGGATTTGATATGGCAAACGAAGTCATTGTTGGAACAAACGCGGCGATGACGGCAAGTCCTTGGAGCGATCTCAGGCAGATTGAGTGGAAGACTCAGATCGAGCTCCGCGAACTATTCGAGAGCGAAGGTCTAGACGTCGAGTATGGGAATTTTATTGATCAACGTTATATCGATTACCTGCATGCAAACTTTTCTGACGTCGACAAGATGCACTGGCGGAAATTTGAGCAACTTACCGCTGAATTCTTAGATCGCAGTGGCTATCGAGTAGAAATTGGTCCGGGAAGGAATGACGATGGCGTCGACGTGAGAGCGTGGTCGAAGGACGCCGAGACCAGCCGGCCCCTTGTGATCGTTCAATGCAAGCGTCAGAAGGCGACGATTGATAAGCCGATCATTAAGTCTCTCTACGCCGACGTCCTTCACGAGAGCGCGCAATCAGGCCTGTTGGTGACTACCTCGCGTCTGTCGTCTGGAGCAGAGCATACGAGAGTCGCGAGAGCCTACCCAATTAACGTAGCAGACCGAGTTACACTGCGCGAATGGCTCGTCAAGCTCAGGGAGCCCGGAGTTGGGGGGCAATAAGCGGCGCAATCAGGCCATGGCAAAGACGTCTAAAGCCGCGGGGCTTCACCGCGCCTCGCTGACGAAGCTGCATGAGCTCGATGCGGCGCTCGAGCTCATGTATTACGGCTGGCGCGGCATGACGCTGGAGGCCGACGCATATCTTGCGAAGCAGGGCCTGTCGCGTCCGCACCACCGCATCCTCTACGTGGTGGCGAGGCGGCCCGATATCGCGATCGGCTCGCTGCTCGAGGTTCTCGGCATTTCCAAGCAGGCACTTAGCCGGCCGCTCAACCTGCTGCTGGAGCGCAAGCTGCTGACGTCGAAGCGCTCGCCCGAGCAGCATCGCTCCAAGCTGCTGCGCTTGACGGAGGCCGGGCGTCGCATCGAGCAACGGGCCTCGGATCACGAGCGCAAGGTCCTGCGCGAGGCGTTCGATCGCGCCGGCGCGTCGGGGGCGGCGGCATGGATGGCGGTCATGGGGGCGATCGCCGACCACAACTGACGAAATCTCAAGTCAACATGGTTGACATGAGCGGCCGGCTTTGCCACCTTCCTCGCCGCGAGCCAGGGAGGGTCGTGTCATGAGCGCACAGAAGATGAACCGCGCAGCCGCCGAACGTTTCGTCGCGGCGTGGTGCGCGAGCTGGTGCAAGGTCGATATCGATGCCGTCGTGGCGCATTTTGCCGAGAATGCGCAAATGCGGAGCCCCCTGGCGCTGACGCTGACCGGTTCTCCCGTCATCACCGGCATCGATAATATCCGCGACTATTGGCGCAAAGCCTATGGCCACATCGAAAGTGCCGACCTCAGAATTCTGAGCTGGAGCTGGGACGATGCGATCGCGCGGCTGACGGTGTGGTGGCAGCTCGGTGACACCCGGGCCAGCGAGTTCATGGATTTCGACGATGTCGGCCGCGTCGTCCGCAGCGAAGCCTTCTACGGAAAATGATGATGCGCCTTTCGGATATCGTTCTGCTGCTCAACACGCTCTGGTTCGTCGGCGCATTCGTCCAGTTCAGCATTGCCCAGCGCAACACGCTGAAGATATTGCTGCCGCGGGAAGAGCGGGGCAATCCGATCGCGCCGACCCTTGCGGCCAGCGTTGCGTTTCTCGGCGCGATGAATCTGCCCATCGGGCTCTTGTCGTTCTATCTTCTGGTCACGCGTCCGACCTTCTTCCAGCCGGTCGAGGCGCAGCTCGCGCTGTTCCTGTTCTTTGCCGCCTGCCATTTCGGCCAGTTCGCCTACAATCTTCCGGTGCTGATGCGCGGAGGCCGGGTCGGGGTTGCGTACTGGCCGGTGCTGAAGGGTCCGATGCTCCGGATCTTCGTGATAGACGCAGGCCTGTTCGCGGCCAATTTCGCAGTGGCTCTCCGGCTCGCGATGGCGTCCTGATCTAGCGCGTTGGCTCCGAGAGGGCGGAGCGCAGCATCGCGGCAAGGTCCTTTCGCCGGAACGGCTTGGTCAGAATGCGGGCCTCGCCGACCCCGTCAGGCGTCTTGACGGGATCCTGGCTGTAACCGGAGGTGAAGAGCACCTTGAGCCCGGGCCGCAGCTCGGTCGCCTGCCTCGCCAGCTCCGGCCCGAACATGCCGCCGGGCATGACGACGTCGGTGAACAGCAGGTCGATGCCTTCGGTCTGGCGCAGCACGTCGAGCGCCGCGGGTCCGTTCGACCTCGTGATGACGCGGTAGCCGAGCGCCTTCAATTCGCTCTCGACATAGGCGCAGACCATGTCGTCGTCCTCGACGACGAGAATGGTCTCGTGTCCGTCGGCTGCGGTGACCCGCTCCGGCGGCGGCGGCTCCTCGGTCGGCGCCGTCGCGAGGCGGGGAAAGAACAGCCTGACGACGCTGCCTTGGCCCGGTTCGGACTGCATCTGCACCAGCCCGCCGGATTGTTGGGCAAACCCGTAGACCATGCTGAGGCCGAGGCCTGTCCCCTTGCCGACCTCCTTGGTGGTGAAGAACGGCTCGAACGCGCGCCCCAAGACCTCGCTGCTCATACCGCTGCCGGTGTCCGTGACGGCGACCATGACATAGTCGCCCGGCCGCGGTTCGCCGTTGACGTCGAGGTCGGTTTCGCCGAGCGATGCGTTACGCACTTCGACCATCAGCTTGCCGCCGTCAGGCATCGCATCGCGCGCGTTGAGCACGAGGTTGAGGACGGCGGTCGCCAATTGGCCGGGATCGACGCTGGCGAGCCATAGGTCCGGCGCGAACGTGAAGCTGGACTCGATATGCTCGCCCAGCGTCCGCCGCAGAAGCTGCTTCATGCCGGTCACCTGCTCGGCGATGTCGACCTCCCGCGGCCGCAGCGGCTGCTTGCGCGCGAAGGCGAGCAGGCTTCGCGTCAGGTCGGAGCCGCGCTCGGCGGCGGTCGCAATGTCGTTGGCGATCCGGTGCAGTTCCGTGTTGCCCGCGAGCCTGTCGGCGAGGTGCTCCGAATTGCCGAGAATGACGGTCAGGAGATTATTGAAGTCATGCGCCACGCCGCCGGTGAGTTGGCCCATGGCTTCCATCTTCTGGGACTGGCTGAGCTTTTGGCTGAGATCGGCGATGGCGGCGCGCTGTTGCTCGAGCGATTCGGCCGTGCTGTTGAGCAGCGTCATCAATCCGCCGAGCTCGCCGCCTGGATGGGGTTCTGGAATGCGTGCGCTGAGATCGCCGCGACCGAGCCTTTTCGCCATGGCTGCGAGTCGTCCGATCTGGCGTCCGACGCTTACGGTCGCGAGCATCAATAGGCCGGCCAGAAGCAGCAGCAAGGCCACCGCAAGAATTGCCATGTCCTCGTAGAGCCGGCGGTTTGCCGCCGCGACCAGTCCATCCTTGGATCGTCCGACCATGATGGTGAGGCCGGCCTTGCGGATCGAGGGCGAGCGGGCGACGCCCCAGATGTGCGTGCGGCCCGCGCTGTCAGTGATCTCCCGAAACGGCTCGCCATCGGGTGCTGCCGCGAAGCGGAACAGGTCGGAGCCCGCAATGGATCCGCCGACGGGCACGCTCCAGCCGCCGCCTTTGGGGGCGGCCAGGACCGTCCCCTTGGCGTCGACGAACAGGATGTCCTTCTCGGCGAGCAGCCGCTTGTCGTGGAATTCCGCGAATTTGTTCAGGTTGAAGGACGCGAGCAACACGAATTTCAGTGCGCCCGCCTCCGATCGCACGGGATAGGCGATCTGCAGCACCGAGAGCCCGGTGAGACGGCCGAACACCGGCTCCACCGCGGCGACGCCTCGAAGATTCTTGACCTCTTTGAAATAGCCGCGGTCGTTCAGGTCGAGCGTGCGGTTGGTCCGCAGCGAGTCGCAGAACAGTCTGCCGTCGGGATCGATGGTCAGGATGCCCGTGAACTGCGGGTATTCTTCGCGCACTTCCGACAGAAACGCCGAGCACGCCGCCTTGTCGCGCGTGTCGAGGTCGCGGGCACGGGCGAGACCATAGTGAAGCTGGGTGGTGCCCTGAATCTTCTCGTCCAGATCGCTCGCGATGTCGTCGGCGGCTGCGGCCAGATTGGCCAGGGCGGCGTTGATCTCGCTGGACCTGTTCTGCACGAAGCGCAGCCCGACGAGGGTCGCCGGCACCAGCATGGCCGCGATGACGAGGATCAGTAACCGGGTACGCAGGCTCATCGATGGGTGGTCCGCTCTGGTCGTCGCGTGTGCTGGTCCGAAGGTACAATTTGCGGCACCGTCGTTGGCCCAGTCCATAGCAATCGGCTCGAAAACCAGACCAAGCAACAAAGATTTCGAGCCGCGAGCGTTGCGGTGGCCAGAGGAGCCTGGCCGCTTTCCCGTCATCCGGCATCAAGTTGCGCCGGCGCGCCGCGGCGTTAAGATCGTGGTCGATCCGTGCGCGCCGAAAGATCGCGCCGATGTGTGGAGGAAGCTGATGTCCATCTCGGGCAAGATTGATCCGGTGGTGCGTCCCATCGCGGCGACCGACATCGCCGAGGCGCTGGTCGAAGGCCTGCGCGATTTCCAGGCGCTACCGCTTTACGGCCTCTGCTTCGGCGCGCTCTACGCCACCGGCGGCATCGGCATCATGCTGTGCCTCACCGCCTACGGCATGATCTATCTGGTCTATCCCCTGGCGGCCGGCTTCGCGCTGATCGGACCGTTCGTGGCGATCGGCCTCTATGAGGTCAGCCGCCGCCGCGAGCGGGGCGAGCCGGTCTCCTTCGGCGCGATCTGGTCCGCCGTGCGCTCGCGCAGCGAGATCGGCTGGATGGCGTTCGTCACGCTGTTCGTATTCGTGGTCTGGATGTACCAGGTGCGGCTCCTGATCGCGCTGCTGCTCGGCCTCAACGCCTCCTTCTCCAGCCTTCAGGAATTCATGACCGTGGTTCTGACCACGAATGAAGGCCTGCTGTTCCTCGGCATCGGCAATGCGGTCGGTGCCGTGCTGTCGCTGCTCCTGTTCTCGCTGACCGTGGTGTCGTTTCCGCTGCTGCTCGATCGCGACGTCGATTTCGTCACGGCGATGGTGACGAGCGTGCGCGCGGTGGTGACGAGCCCGCTGCCGATGATCTCGTGGGCCGCCGTGATCGTGATGCTGCTGGTCGTCTCGGCGCTGCCGTATTTTCTGGGGCTGATCGTGACGCTGCCGGTGCTCGGGCATGCGACGTGGCATTTGTATCGGCGGCTGGTGGTGCCGCTGCCGCAACTCTGACGTGGTGCGGACGAAGGCCGGACGAATACGTGTGATGCATAGATTTGCAGCGCCTAAGGTATCTTGATCCCCATCGCCTTCAGCGCTTCCAGTAGCTTCACTGGAGGCGACATCGCGATCTGCGGCGCCTTGCCGGTCTCCAGCAGACTTTTCAGCCCCGACAGGATCGCGGGCCAGCCGGTGCGGCCGCCGGACAGGATGTCTTCGCTGAGCGGGCGATCATGGCGCTGGCTCAGGGTGACGCGGACGGCTTCGCCGGCCGGCTCGATCTCATAGGTGACGACGGTGATGCCAAGTTTCTCGACGAGGCCGGGCCAGTTCACGTTCCACGTCACCGTCAGTTTCCTGGGTGGATCGTATTCGAACACCTCGCCGGAGATGTGCTCCGAACCGTCTGGCGCGCGCACGATGAAGGTGCCGCCGAGCTTCGGCTCCATCTCCACCGCGAAGCCGGAAAAGTACTCGCGGCTGAACTCGGCCGAGGTCAGTGCCTCCCATACCTTATCCGGCGTAGAGACGATGTAGATGGTGTAGACGGTGAGCGGCTTGAATTGGTCGAGGTTCATCGTGCATCAAATCCTTCGTTGAGCGGACTCACTCATCGCGCTTCTCCAACTGACGTTTCAACTCGCCGAGCGCTGCCAGCTTGCCGCGCTCGAATTTCTTGATCCATCGTTCGCCGATCTGATGGATCGGCACGGGGTTGAGATAGTGCAGTTTCTCGCGGCCATGCCTGATCGTGGTGACGAGATTGGCCTCCTCCAGAATCGCAAGGTGCTTGGTCACGGCCTGACGCGTCATCGCAAGGCCCTCGCAGAGCTCGTTCAGCGTCTGGCCGTTCCTGGCGTGAAGCCGGTCCAGCAGCGACCGGCGTGATGCGTCGGCGAGCGCTTTGAAGACCTCATCCATGGCAGTGACATTATGCAACCATATGGTTGCATGTCAAGTGTCGCTTGGCGGGCAGCAACGCGCGGCTTCCGTTCCCGCCGCGGCCATGCATTAATGCGCGCAAACCGCAGCGGGTCCCCCATCATGTCCATGCAAGCCTATCTCGCCTTCGTCGCCGCCTGCATCGCGCTGGCGCTGCTGCCGGGGCCGATCGTCACCCTCGTCATCGCCAACGGCCTGCGTCACGGCACGCGCGCCGCGCTGACCAACGTTGCCGGTGCGCAGGCCGGGCTTGCCATCGTCATCGGCATCGTCGCGGTCGGCCTGACCTCGCTGATGTCCACCATGGGCTACTGGTTCGACTGGGTGCGCTTTGCCGGCGCCGCCTATTTGATCTGGCTCGGCATCAAGCTGATCTGGACGCCGGTCGAGGGCGTCGATGTCGACGCGCCGCCACCGCCGCCGCGCGGCGGCTTCTTCCTGCAAGGGTTCCTGGTGCTGCTGTCGAACCCGAAAGTGCTTGTGTTCTTTGGCGCCTTCATCCCGCAGTTCATGGACATGAACCAGCCGCACTTTCCGCAAGTCGCGCTGCTGGGCGCGACCTTCATGATCACCGCCGTGGTGACTGATGCGCTCTATGCCATTGCCGCAGGCCGTGCGCGAAAATTCTTCTCGGCGCGCCGCACTCGGATGATGTCGCGCATCTCCGGCGGCTTCATGATCGGCGGCGGCATCTGGCTGGCGCTGACGCGGGCGAAATGACGCCTAGGCCAGTTGCACCGGCTTCAACTCCGCCGCGATCTCGCTGAGGATCCTCGCCAGCCGTTCGGCCCATTGCTGCTGGCCGGTGTGGTCGGCGATGAGATCCTGCCGAATCTCGATGCCGGTGTTGACGAGGCCGCGCGCCTCGCCGTGCACGGGAATCGTGTAGTCGGTGAGGTCGTTCACCGCATAGGGCTCGTTGTCGCCGACGACGAGATCGCCTTCGGCGCGAAGGTGTCTCAACAGCAGTTGCGGCAGCACGGTGTCGCGGTTGTACAGCGCGCCGATGTGCCAGGGCCGTGCGACGCCGGCATAGACGGGCGTGAAGCTGTGCAGCGACACCAGCACCGTCGGCTGCTGCCGGTGCAGGCGGCGGCTGATCGCGGCATCGATGCGATCATGATAGGGCTCGAAAATTTCGCGACGCCGCGCCTCGCGTTGCCATTCCGAAATCCCTTCGTTGCCCGGGATCGCGGTGGCCTCGGAGACGACCGGGATCGAGCTCGCCGCTTCGGGCGGGCGGTTGCAGTCGATCACGAGCCGCGAATAGCGCTGCGCGATCAGATGCGCATCGAGCAGTTCGGTCAGCCGCTCGGCGACGCCGGCGATGCCGATGTCCCAGCCGATGTGCCGCGTCAGCTCGGCCTCGGTGACGCCGAGGCCGCCGAGCGCGCGCGGCAGCATCCGCCCGTAATGATCCGCGGTGAGCAGGAAGGGCGATGTCGCTTGCGCATTCACCTCATGCACGGGCGGAATGTCGCCCTCGCCGAGCAGTTGATCGGTCGCCTCGGCCGTGTGCTGGTCCATCCTGATTGCCTATGAAACGATTACGTGTCTAAACGGAGTATCGATATTGCACCGACGTCGCAACGTTAGAACAGCATGACCTCCGATCGCCTCTTCGTCTACGGCACCTTGATGCGCGGCTTCGACCATCCGATGGCGCGGCTGCTGGCGGGGCATGCGGATTTCCTGGGCGAAGCGACCTGCCGCGGCCGGCTCGTTCTGGTGAAGCATTATCCGGGATTGCTGCTGTCGGAAGCGGCCTGCGACATCGTCCATGGCGAACTCTTTCGGATGCACGTGCCGGGCGAGCTGCTGGGCGAGCTCGACATGTACGAGGCCTGCGGCGAAGGCTTTCCGGAGCCGACCGAATATCTGCGCCGGCTGGTCGACGTCACGCGCGCCGACGGCGCCGCCGAGAAGGCCTGGACTTATGTCTACAACTGGCCCGCCACCAGCCTGCCGGTCATCGAGTCCGGGCGCTTTCTGGAACACTAGGCCGACAGCACCTCCTTCACCACGCGCACGTCGACTTCGTGCTCGACGTAATTCCACTCCTCAGTCCGCCTGAGCATCGCGACCAGCTCCTCGAACAGCGAGGCATCCGCGGGGGCGAATTCGAACCAGGTCAGGAAGTCGAAGGGGCCGCCGAGGTCGCGGCAATGGTAGAGCTGGCGCGCGATGGCGGGCAGGTAGCGTATGCTGCTCGCGATGTGGTGCGATCTGTCCTCGAAGATCTTGCGGCGCTCTTCCTGCGTCAGCTCCCACCAGGCCTGCGACTTGCGGATCGGGATCAGCGCCGCGGAGGTCGCCTCGATCCGGCCGAGCCCCGCTTGCACGGCCACGAGCTGCTGCTTCTCGGGCCTTTCGGTGTAGCGCAGGCTGCTCGCCACGCCGACCAGCCGCCACGCATTGCGAGAGGGCACAAGCGGCAACGAGACCGCCTCGCTGTCGGTCACCGACAGCGCCGGTACGAAGGGCAGGGGCTCGCCCGTCACTGCTGCAACCGAGGTCACCCGCCAGCCCCCGCTCTGGCCGCCGCGAAACGTCCTGAACATGGCCCATGGAAGCGTGGAACCGGGCGGGGTTCAAGCGTTTCGTCATTCCGGGGCGCGCGAAGCGCGAACCCGGAATCCATTTCTCCCAGCATTCCGGCGGCCCAATGGATTCCGGGCTCGCCCCTTCGGGGCGCCCCGGAATGACGGGATCCAAGCCCTGTGCATAGGTCGAATAACCCGGATAACCCGGACAAACCTGACTTCTGGCGAGGCCGCACCTATATGCCTGATCCCAACCCGACTCACAGGGTTTCGCGCTACACAGGCCCCATGCGCTTCACGCCCCAATTCCTCGACGAGCTTCGTGCCCGGCTTTCGGTCTCCGAAGTCGTGGGCAAGCGCGTGAAGTTGAAGAAGGCGGGGCGGGAGTGGAAGGGGCTGTCGCCGTTCCAGCAGGAAAAGACGCCGTCCTTCTACGTCAACGACCAGAAGGGATTTTACCACGACTTCTCCTCCGGCAAGCACGGCGACATCATCAGCTTCGTGATGGAGACCGACGGCCTGCCGTTCGCCGAGGCCGTCGAGCGGCTCGCGAGCATGGCGGGCCTCGCGCTGCCGGCGGTGACGCCGGATGCGGCGCGGCAGGAGCAGCGGCGCCGTACGCTGCACGACGTCATGGATCTTGCCGCGACCTATTTCGCGGAGACGCTGGCCTCGCGCGTCGGGGCGAAAGCGCGTGGCTATCTCGCCGACCGCGCCATCTCGCCGGCGACGCAATTGCAGTTCCGGCTCGGCTATGCCTCGCCCGATCGCTTCGCGCTGAAGGAGCATCTCGGCAAGCTCGGCGTTTCCGTCGAGGACATGGTCGAGACCGGGCTCTTGGTGGCCGGTGACGACATTCCTGTGCCCTACGACCGCTTCCGCGACCGCGTGATGTTTCCGATCACGGATCTGCGCGGCCGCGTCATCGCCTTCGGCGGGCGCGCGCTGGAGAAGGACGTTCCTGCCAAATATCTGAACTCGCCGGAGACGCCGCTCTTCCACAAGGGCGACAATCTCTACAACCACCAGACCGCGCGCAAAGCCACCCATGACGGCAGCGTGCTGGTCGTGGTCGAGGGCTATGTCGACGTCATCGCGATGGTGACTGCGGGCTTTGCAGGCAGCGTCGCGCCGCTCGGCACCGCGCTCACCGAAAGCCAGCTCGCGCTGCTCTGGAAGATGGCGGACGAGCCGATCCTCTGCTTCGACGGCGACCGCGCCGGTCAGAAGGCCGCGTATCGTGCCGCCGATCTCGCGCTGCCCTTCCTCGCACCCGGCAAGAGCCTGCGCTTTGCGCTGCTGCCGGAGGGGCAGGACCCCGACGATCTCGTCCGCTCCGGGGGGCGCGGCGCGATGGAGGAGGTGATCGGAGCTGCCCGTCCGCTCGCCGACATGATCTGGTCGCGCGAGCTCGAAGGCGGCAATTTCGTCACCCCCGAACGCCGCGCCGCGCTGGAAGCGCGCATCAGGGAGCTGACCAACGGCATCCGTGACGAGGTGGTGCGGCGCTATTACCGCGACGAATTCGTCGAGCGGCTGCAGCGCGCCTTTGCCCCGGAAGGCGGGCGCGGCGGCTTCGGCGGCCGGGGCAATTTCCGCCAGGGTGGCGGCGGCCGCCAATTCCAGCCCAGAGGCGGGGGAGGCGCGAATCGATTCGGTGGTCAGGGCTTCGGTGGCCAGGGATACGGAGGGCGCCGCGGTCCGTCTGGCCCTACCCCGCTACCTTCTGGCCCCTATCAGGCGGCGAGCCCCCAACTGGCGGCCAGCCCGATCATGAAGGGCCAGCGCAGCGCCATCTCCCGCCGGGAGGCCCTGATTCTGCAAAGCCTGATCAACCACCCCTGGCTGCTGCACGACCATCTCGAGGAGGTCGCGGCCCTGGAGCTCGCCCACCCCGAGGCCCACAAGCTCAGGGCCGGCATCATCGCCGCCTTCGCCAACGATCATCACCATTCCCCGGACCCCGGCGAGCTCGCCGAGAAGATGCGCAGCGATCTCGAGAAGGGCGGATTTTCACAAATCCTTCAACGGGTTGAGGCCGGTATCACGACCGCGGCGGTGTGGGGTGCCCGCGAAGGCGCGGCCAGGGACGACGTTCTCTCCACCTGGCACCAGCTCGTTGCCTTGCATCGGCAATACCATTCACTACTTAGAGAGCTGAAGGACGCCGAGCTGGCCTTGGGGGAAGACCCCAGCGAGGCCAATTTGGCGTGGCTGCGTGACGTCAAGGCGCGTCTGGCCGAGGTCGACGGCACCGAAGCCCTGATCGAGGGTTTTGGCGAACTGTCGGGCCGGCTCCAGAAGAGCATGTGATGAAAGAATCATGCGGACGGCCGGGGCCGGAACCGCTAAAAGACTCGCCAAATCGTGGGTTTGGCGACAAAAACAGGGTTAATCGAGGCTTAACGGTCTTGTAGCACTTTGGCCCAGAGGCGGCCGCAGGCAGAACAGACGCGTCAGGATGAATCCGCGCAATCGCTGTTGGCACTACACCTGCAACCGCTGCGACAAAGAAGCTGACGAAGCGTTAGGCAATTCCGGCGAGAGAGAGTTGGGGGTGGCGAGAGACATGCGCGCCGCCCTTTCCGTGTCGAGAGCTGCCGAAGCGAGAGCGTCGGGCAACAGGTTCATGTGAATTCACGCGGACGCGGCGCAGCGTCTCGCATGAAGCGCGTTTAGGAGCAATGGATGGCCACCAAGGCAAAGACGCTGCAGGCGAAGGACAAGGAAAAGGACGACAAGGCAGCGGATGCGCCGGAGAAGGACTCCCAGGACGCGCCCTCGCCGTTGCTCGACCTGTCCGACGCCGCCGTGAAGAAGATGATCAAGCAGGCCAAGAAGCGCGGCTTCGTGACCTTCGATCAGCTCAACGAAGTCTTGCCGTCCGACCAGACCTCGCCCGAACAGATCGAGGACATCATGTCGATGCTCTCCGACATGGGCATCAACGTCACCGAAGCCGACGACAGCGAAGGCGAGGAGGAGAAGGACGAGGGCGGCGAGGACGAGACCGACAACGAGCTCGTCGAAGTCACCCAGAAGGCCGTCACCGAGGTCAAGAAGAGCGAGCCGGGCGAGCGCACCGACGATCCCGTGCGCATGTATCTGCGCGAGATGGGTACGGTCGAGCTGCTCTCCCGCGAAGGCGAAATCGCCATCGCCAAGCGCATCGAGGCCGGCCGCGAGGCGATGATCGCAGGCCTGTGCGAAAGCCCGCTGACCTTCCAGGCCATCATCATCTGGCGCGACGAGCTCAACGAAGGCAAGATCTTCCTCCGCGACATCATCGATCTCGAAGCCACCTATGCCGGTCCCGACGCCAAGGCCGGCAATGCGATGATATCTGGTCCCGCCGGCGAGAATGGCGAAGCGCCCGCCGAAGGTGGCCAGGCCGCCGCGGCAGTCGGCGCCCCCGCGCATGTCGCCCCGCCCGCCGCGCCGCCGTCGCCGACCCCGTTCCGTGCCGCGCCTGCCGCCGGCAATGTCGGTGAAAGCGCGAAGGATCCGGGCGAATCCGCCGCCGAAGCCGACATGGACGAGGACGACGAGTTCGAGAACCAGATGTCGCTGGCGGCGATCGAGGCCGAGCTCAAGCCGAAGGTCGTCGAGATCTTCGACAAGATCGCCGAGAGCTACAAGAAGCTGCGCAAGCTGCAGGAGCAGGACATCCAGAACCAGCTCGATAGCAGCACGCATGGTCCCTCGCTCTCGCCGCCGCAGGAGCGCAAGTACCGCAAGCTGAAGGACGAGATCATCGTCGAGGTGAAGTCGCTGCGCCTCAACCAGGCGCGTATCGACAGCCTCGTCGAGCAGCTCTACGACATCAACAAGCGCCTCGTCTCGCACGAGGGCCGCCTGATGCGCCTCGCCGACAGCCACGGCGTCGCGCGCGAGGATTTTCTGCGCAACTACACGGGTTCTGAACTGGACCCGCGCTGGCTCAACCGCGTCTCAAAACTCTCGGCCAAGGGCTGGAAGAACTTCGTCCATCACGAGAAGGACCGCATCAAGGACCTGCGCCACGAGGTGCATCAGCTCGCAGCCCTGACCGGTCTCGAGATCGTCGAGTTCCGCAAGATCGTGCACTCCGTGCAGAAGGGCGAGCGCGAGGCACGCCAGGCCAAGAAGGAGATGGTGGAAGCCAACCTCCGTCTCGTGATCTCGATCGCCAAGAAATACACCAACCGCGGCCTTCAATTCCTCGACCTGATCCAGGAAGGCAACATCGGCCTGATGAAGGCGGTCGACAAGTTCGAGTACCGCCGCGGCTACAAGTTCTCGACCTACGCCACGTGGTGGATCCGGCAGGCGATCACCCGCTCGATCGCCGACCAGGCCCGCACCATCCGCATCCCCGTGCACATGATCGAGACGATCAACAAGATCGTGCGCACGAGCCGCCAGATGCTCAACGAGATCGGCCGCGAGCCGACCCCGGAAGAGCTCGCCGAAAAGCTCGGCATGCCCCTGGAGAAGGTCCGCAAGGTCCTCAAGATTGCGAAAGAGCCGCTGTCGCTGGAGACGCCGGTCGGTGACGAAGAGGATTCACACCTCGGCGATTTCATCGAGGACAAGAACGCGATCCTCCCGATCGACGCCGCGATCCAATCCAACCTGCGCGAGACCACGACGCGCGTGCTGGCCTCGCTCACGCCCCGCGAAGAACGCGTCCTGCGCATGCGCTTCGGCATCGGCATGAACACCGATCATACGCTGGAGGAAGTGGGCCAGCAGTTCAGCGTGACGCGCGAGCGTATTCGCCAGATCGAGGCGAAGGCGCTGCGGAAGCTGAAGCATCCGTCGCGGTCGAGGAAGCTGCGGAGCTTCTTGGATAATTGATCGTAGACAGCGGTCACAGCAAAAAGGCGGGCCTTTGCCCGCCTTTTTTGCGCAATAGCCGGACAAAATAGGAACCGACGGGTATTTGGGACGAATCAGTCACTCTGAATAGACTTGCCAAATGAAGTCAATAGCGATATTAATTCGCTGACAGCGAATTTTGTTTGCCTGAGAGTTCCGAATCAGTCGTGAGTGTCGTCACGCTTGGGCGACATCATGCCTCTCAAACCGAGCGAGTCACATCGCTCTTGGGATTCGAAAGAATCCTCTGTTGGCCGGTCGTGAGGCACTCGTTTCTGGGTCGCGCGTCCTCCGCCAAACATAGGCGAGCATCGAAAAGGCTTCGATGCTCGCCTGGGAAGCTTAGAGGTCCCTTCGTTCGAGATGCTCCTTGTTTAAAGGCACCGACGCGATCCTGCGTCGGCAAACAGGGAGAAGGTCAATGGTCCAAAAAACCACTGATCCACCGAGCGACGAACGAAGGCGTTCTGGTTTCTGGAGGCTCGTGCGCGGCTTCGGCCGCAACCTTGTCACCAGACAGACGTTCATTCTGGCTACCCGCATTCTCTCGTTGAGTGTGCGGTTAGTCGACCTAGTGAACAGGCTGTTCTAGCGATCTCTAAGCTAGTTTTCCCAATTCACGAAAGACTGGGTGAAACGATGTACCATCGGGCGTTGAAACTAATCCGCCAATACCATCGTCTTTCGCAAGCAGAGCTTGCTGACGCACTCAATCTCTCCCGTTCATTCGTATCTGAACTCGAGAAGGCTGGAGGAAAGAAGCCAAGTATTGATGTGCTTGAGCGATATGCGAGTTACTTTAAAATTCCGGTATCGTCTCTTCTCCTATTTGCTGAGCGATCTGAAGCGTCGAACTTCCACGAAAGCTCGCGAATCTTTGCTGCTGACAAAGTTCTGAAGATGCTGGAATGGCTCGAAGAAACAACTCGCGACGAGCTTCGAACTGGTTAATCCGATGAAGAGGAAAGTTCGAATAGATCTGCCTTTGTCAGATTGCTGGCTTTCTGCGATTGACTCGCCTTCTGATCTCGCGCGCCGCTTATCTACGCCGGGTCATAAAGTAACGGTTGAGGACCTGTCGCTATTCGCGCGGGATATTGGAAACTATCGACTATTCTCAATTGCGAACGAGAAGGGCAAACTTCGACCGATCCAATGGCCGAAGCGCCGGCTGCAGGCCATTCACGCTCGAATCCATAAGCTGCTTTCGCGGGTGGCAGTCCCCAAGTATTTGCATTCAGCGGTGAAGGGGAAATCATACATATCTAATGCCGCTGCGCACGATCCCCGGATGCCGACGGTCAAAATCGATGTGAAAAGTTCTTCCCGTCCGTTTCGCGCGCCGTGATTTTCAACTTCTTCGCAGGCCCATTGAAATGTCGACGCGATGTAGCGGGACTACTTGCAGATATTCTAACCTTCAATGCTCACCTTCCGACAGGAAGTGCGGCTAGTCCGATCATCGCGTATTACTCGTTCAAGCCTATGTTTGATGAAATCGCGAAGTTCGCAGAATCTCTTGGTCTTGCTATGACGTGTTATGTTGACGACATGGCTTTGAGCGGCCCGCGCGCCAACAAGAGCGTACTCTACGAGATCAAGGGAATTATTGCGCGGCACGGACTAAAGTCTCACAAGGCGCACGCTTTTTCAGGCTCTCAGCCGAAAATTGTGACAGGCGTCTGCAACACAACCTCCGGTCCCCGGGTGCCGAACAAGTTGCACCTGAAGATCAAGAACGGCTTTGACGCTCTCGAAAGTGCCAAAACTCCGACAGATGCAAATAAAGCTCTAAGGCCCTTGCTTGGGAGGCTAGAAGCCGCAGCGCAAATTGATCCGACGTTTAAGGCTAGAGCGCGAACGGTCAGAGCAAAATACTCGCGGGATCTACCATAGATATGGCGGGGGCACCGCCTCACCGTCTGGTACAACACCCGCTGCCCCGTCTGCGATGCCGGCATCGACTGGCGGCGCAACAAGCTGCTGGCGCTGGCGCGCGCGCGGGCACCGTTGAGTTCAAAGGACATCAACGAGTAGCCGGACGCGCTGGTGCTCTTTAGCGCTTCGCTCGACGACATCGGGCGCCGCCTGCATGCCACCGACGAGGCTGGACGGCTCGTCGTCGGGGCGGATGCCGCGATTGCGTTGTGGAGGCTGACGCCGGGGGAGGGGTCGCCTGCGGCGCTGTTCGGCAATCGTCTCGCGCTGCCGTTCACGTGGTTTGCCTACGACCGGTTTTCCGATCTGCTGTTCGCCTGGAGTAAGAGGAGCGGGCGCTGGTGAGCGCCTGCCTGCGCTGCCCTACTTCTTCTTCGCCCCGACCCGCTCCAGCCGCTTGATCTCCAGCACCGGCTTGCCGCTCTTTTCGGCGATCTCGCGGTCCTGCTCCATGATGAAGCCGCGCGCGGGTTCGTCGCCGTCGAGGCCGCCGAGCAGCTCTGAGGGCACGCGGCGGTTGGAGCGTTGGGAATCGTCTTCATAGAAGACGTTGAAAAAGGCGAATTCGCCTTTGGGATTGGTCCCGGGTTTTTTGGCCATGGCGGCTTGTCGTCGATCAGGGCGCCGCAGTCAAATGACTTTGCGCGTTGCGCATGCCAGAAGCCGCGGTTTTCACCGGGCAATCGATCGAAAAAGCACGTTGGGGGATGGAAGCGTCCTGGCGCTTCGGGTCCGATGCGGGCCCCTCAATAAACGGCGGGCCGCAAAGCCCGCCGTTTATTTTGGTCTTCAGTGTCACCCGGGGCTGGCGGGGCGACAACCTAGAATAGAATGCTATAACCTGCGCTCCGCGATGGCAAGGCAAATCATGGTGGCGTCGATGTCGCAGCGTGCGCGCCTGATATGCATTGGTTGCGGTGTGCGATGTGGAACCGCATCGACGCAAATGTTTGGATTCACGAACCACTTTGTTCATCCTCGCGGCACCCGGCGATGCAGCGCCTGGTCCGCGCTGTGTCGGAAGGTGCGCGAGCCTGCAAATATTCCCGGCGGCGTGCAGATACTGTGATCGAATGTGCGCCAAGCGTGTTCCGCGCGTATCTCAATGCGCGCGCGTGCGCTGCACCACCTCCTGCGCGGCGAGCCGCGCGCCGTGTCCGCCGCCTCTGCCGCTGTCGTCTTTCCGCCCCTGCGCCATGATCGCGCTGCCCATCGCAGCCGAGCCGAACGTGATGAGGAAGGAGGCGAGCAGCAGGGCCAGCGCAAGGCCCGGTGCGCTGTCGGCGAAGATCAGCTCGCGCAGATGTCCGGGGTTGAGCCAGAGCAGGCCGCCGACGAGCAGCGTCGCGGCGCAGGCGCCGATTGCGAGGTTGATGGCAAGCAGGCGGAATAGCGGGATGCGAAGGAGAGTGGGGCGCGGAGTTCGAGTGGGCTGATGGTTGGGCATGCTGGTTGCTTCATGCTGGCTTGGAGCGCTATCGCCGCGCAAGTATCAATATCATTGCGCGAACTCTCTCGCGTCGTCATTCCGGGGCGCGCGAAGCACGAACCCGGAATCCATCGGGCGGCAGAAATTGTGGCAAAATGGATTCCGGGCTCGCGACTTCGTCGCGCCCCGGAATGACGAGGAGAGTGTCGCCCCACCTCACGCCGCCGGCGCGGCCCGGCCGCTCGCCTCGCTCTTCTGCGCCGCCTGTTGACGCTCCATCATGGTCTGCCACAGCGTTGCGATGCTCGCTTGCGTCTGCGGCGCGATCAGGCAGTGGCCTTCATGATCGAAGCCGCAGAACCGCACCGATGGGTCCTTCTTCACCTCGATCAGCGCCTGGTTGATCATCTCCAGGCACGTGATGACTCCATTGATGTCGGGCAGGCGAATGTGATGCAGGATGTCCATCAGGCGAAACGTCATCACCGCAGGTTTGCCGAAGCTGATGCCGGGACGGCCGAGCTCGAGCAGCACGTTGACCGCCGGAAGCACGCCCCTGATGTGCTCGAGCACGCCGGCGACGTCCTCCACGCTGCAGGCAACGAGATGGGACGCCTGCGGCGGGATCGTCACGGGCGCGCGCGGCGCGAGGCCCAGCGAGCTGATGACCTCCTGCTCGATCCATTGCCGCACCGCTGCGGGCGCATTGCGGATCTGCTCGGTGGTCAGTGTAATTCCGGTCATGGACGCTTCTCCTCGACTGCTCTCCTGGTCGGCGCAATCTAGGCAGCGGGCCGTGAGACAGCTTGATGCGGATCAAGCGTTGCGCGTCGAGCTTCGCGCTTTGACGCTCGCTTCGTTCCCGGGCATGATCCGCGCACTGCTTCGCGCAAGGTTTTTTGGGGATTGCTCCGCATGCTGAGACTGCTTCTGGCCGCCGCGTTCGTCATGGGTCTGACCGGCGGGGCGGCGCGGGCCGCGCGCTGCGGCGGCGACTTCAACAGCTTCGTCGCCAGCATGGCCCAGGAAGCGCAAGCGGCCGGCGTCTCGGCGAGCGTGACCAACGCGGCGCTCTCCGGCGTCGCGCCCGACGGCGCCGTGCTCGCCTTCGACCGGCGCCAGCGCCACACGTTCAACAAGACATTCGAGCAATATGTCTCGACCCGCGTCGGCCCGGGCCGCATCAATGGCGGCCGCGCAATGCTCCAGCGCCACGCCGCGCTGCTCTCGCGCATCGAGCAGAAGTTCGGCGTGCCGCGCCACATCCTGGTTGCGATCTGGGGCCTGGAGAGCGATTTCGGCAAGGGCGACATCGGCAAGATGCCGGTGGTCCGCACGCTGGCGACCCTCGCGCATGATTGCCGCCGCACCGACCTGTTCCAGGGCGAGTTGCTGGCCGCGCTCAAGATCGTGCAGCGCGGCGACCTGCCGTTGCGCGACCTCGTCGGCGCCTTTGCCGGCGAGATCGGCCAGACCCAGTTCCTGCCGTCGTCCTACATCAAATACGGCGTCGATTTCGACGGCGACGGCCATGTCGATCTCCGCCACAGCATCCCCGACGTGCTCGCCTCCACCGCGAACCTGCTCCACACCAGCGGCTTCAAGATGGGCCAGCCCTACGGCGAAGGCACGCCGAACTTCGAGGCCATGCGCGAGTGGAACAGGGCGGTGGTCTACAGGAAGACGATCGGCTATTTCGCCGATCGGCTGATGGGGCAGTGAGGGCGGCACACCGCCAGCCACTTCCGTCATTGCGAGCGCAGCGAAGCAATCCAGAGTCTTTCCGCGGAGACAGTCTGGATTGCTTCGTCGCTACGCTCCTCGCAATGACGGCGGAGAGACATGGCCTCCCCGAATTCACGTCCCCTTCGCCATCTTCTCCAGCTTCCGTTGCAGCGGCGCCCAGTACGTCCCCGGCCGGAAGCGCTGCAAGAGGTCCATGAAGCGGGCGTCGTTGCCGATCAGGATGCGCGGCTCGTTTTTCTCGATGCCCTTGATGATGCGCAGCGCGGCATCTTTCGGCGTCGTCTTCGCCGCGTTCTCGAACCGCTCGATCGACTGAGCGCGGCGGGCATTGTCGGTGACGCCGACGCCGGTGCGGGAGTTGCGCGCGATCGCGGTGGCGACGCCGCCGGGATGCACGACCGACAGTCTGACGGGGCTGCCCGCCACCGCGAGCTCGTGCCGCACGCTCTCGGAAAAGCCGCGCACCGCGAATTTCGCCGCCGCATAGGCCGCTTGGCCCGGCGGCGCGATGATGCCGAAGATCGAGGAGAGGTTGACGATATGCGCTTCAGGCCTCGTCTTCAGATGCGGCAGGAAGGCGCGTGTGCCGTGCACCACGCCCCAGAAATTGATGTCGAACAGCCAGTCCATCTGCGCCTGGTCGACCTCATCGAACGAGCCCATCAACGCCACGCCGGCATTGTTGACGACGATGCCGAGCGCGGGATGGGCCGTGATCGCCTCGCTCGCGAACTGCATGACGTCGTCGGCCTCGCCGACATCGACGCGGTGCAGGCTGACCTTGCGCGTTGCGCCGATCTCCGCAGCGAGGCTCTTCAGCCCGGCCTCGTCGCGATCGGCCAGCGCGAGATCGCAGCCGCGCTGTGCAAGCGCGATGGCCAGCGCGCGGCCGATGCCGCTGGCGGCTCCCGTGATGGCGGCGGCGCCGCGAATCGCAGTCATGATGTTCCCCCGTCAAGCCCTCGGTCGTGGAACTATGATTTACATTTTTTCAGAATGGAACCGAACCGAGAGCGAATTGGCCCCTTAACCTACGTTACGCAAGCAAGCATTGGGAGACGCTGATGGGACAAGCACAGCCATTTCGTGCGACGGCGCTGATCGTCGAGGACGACGTCATGCAGCGGGAGATGCTATGCCTGCTGCTGGAAGAGAGCGGCTACCAGGTCATCCAGTGCGAAAGCGCCGAGGCCGCCGAGCGCGTGCTCGACAAGAGCGCCGGCGCGCTCTGCCTGATGCTGACCGACGTCCAGCTTGCCGGCCGCATGAACGGGGTCGAGCTTGCCCATGTCGCCAAGGACCGCAATCCCCGGCTCGACATCGTCGTCACCTCCGGCCGCCCCCTGATGCAGGCCTTGCCCGCAGGCGCCAAGTTCTGGGCCAAACCCTGGGCGCCGCTCGACGTCCTGCGCGAGGCCGAGATCGCGCAGCTGGCGTGAAGGAAAGCTGTCTTGAGCGACGGCTTAACTTTCCTGCAAAACAAGTCCGTATCAAATCCGTCCTCCTGAGGTGCGCGCGACAGCGCCGTAGCGCAAGCCTCGAAGGACGGCGGCCGAGATGCAGCTGCAGCCGGGCCGTCGTCCTTCGAGGGCCGCTGAAGAAGCGTGCACCTCAGGGTGACGGTCAGGAACTGAAGGCCGGAGGCCCCGCTTCCCCGCCGCGGTGTGCGGTGATAGCGTCCGCCCATGACCTGGTCCTTCCTGCTCACCTCGCTGATCGTCGTCGCTTCCCCCGGCACCGGCGTGCTCTACACGCTGGCCGCGGCGCTCACCCGGGGCTCACGCGCCAGCGTTGCCGCGGCCCTCGGCTGCACGCTCGGGATCGTGCCGCACATGTGTGCTGCGATGCTGGGCCTTGCCGCCGTGCTCCATACCAGCGCGCTCGCCTTCGCCGCGTTGAAATGGTGCGGTGTCGCCTATCTGCTCTACATGTCCTGGCAGGCGCTGCGCGAGAGCGGAGCGCTGGCGGTCGAGGGTGACATCAGGGAGCGTTCAAGCGGCCGCGTCATCGTCACCGGCTTCCTGATCAACATCCTCAATCCAAAACTGTCGATCTTCTTTCTCGCCTTCCTGCCGCAGTTCATCGCCGCGGACGAGGCCCATGTGCTGGCCCGCATGCTTGAATTGAGCGGCGCCTTCATGGCGATGACGTTTGCAGTGTTCGCCGTCTACGGCCTCTGCGCCGCCTCCGTGCGCGAGCGCGTCATCTCCCGTCCCGGCGTCATGACGTGGCTGCGCCGCAGTTTTGCGGCGGGCTTTGCCGCGCTCGGCGCCAAGCTGGCTTTCGCGGAGAGGTAGCTTTCGTTCTTACCTTTCCCCACAAGAGTGGGGCGGGGGAGTGAAAGAGCAGCGCAAGCCAGCAAGCCAATAAAAAAGCGGGCCTTGTGCCCGCCGTCTTCAAACTCGTTCGATCCTTACCCGACGCCCGGGCGGAGCGAGGCTCCACCCGGGCAAAGAAAAAGAAGCCTCGTTACTTCTTCTTCGCCTTCTTGGCCTTCTTCGCCTTCTTCTTCGCCGCCTTCTTCGCTTTCTTAGCCATAGGATCCTCTTAAGGGTTAATGGTGGAACGCGACACGAGGGATGCTCGGCGGAGGGCCAGCCTCGCAACATCCTCGACGACGAACTCAGCAGATTCGCAGGTCTCTGCCCCGCGCTGTCACATCGATGTCATCGCGTTATCCACAGCTCAGATGCATTTTCGGGTGATTTTAGTGCGCGAATCCGCATCGAGGCTTCGGCGATGCTGTCGCCGGCGACAAGCTTAACGATCCGCCAACGACCCGCGCCCTTCATGAATCCAAAACCAAGGCGGAACTTTCGAGGGTCGCAGTGAGACTCCATTAAGCGCGTCACGCGCATGGTCGCCCGCAAGACCACGGGAGCGGGTATGTACGGACGTTTACCAAACGAAGAGGGCGGGACCATGCGCGTCCCGCAGTCGCCATGCTGAGCGTGTCGACACTCTGGACGGTATTCGTCGCCAACTTCCTCGCGCTTGGCCTGATCTGGGCCTACGTGGCGCGTTCGTATCCGAAATTCGCGGCGGCGCGGTTCTGGACGGGATCGGCCTTCGTCGGCGCCGCCGGCGCGATGGCCGCGCTGCTTCGCCTGTTCATCGCCTCGCCCATACCGACCGTCGTCGGCGCGGCCGGTATCATCGCGGCCTGCTGCTTGGCCGCGATGGGCATCCAGCGCTTCTACGACCGGCCGGTGTTGTGGCGCCTCATGTCCGCGACCACGATGCTGAGCATGGCCGCCATCATGGTCTTCCTGTTCGGCTTCGATCAGGTCCAGTTGCGCATGGTGAGCTACACGCTCGGCCAAGCGGTGCCGCTGATGCTGGCGTTACCCTTGTTGCTGTCGCGGCCCGAGGGCCGCGTCAGTCCGGGGGCGCGGCTGTCCGCCATCGTCATCCTCACCATCATAGGGATGTTCGTGGTGCGCACCGCGGGCCATTTGATCGGCTACGATTTCTCGGCGCAGGGCGCCGGTCAGGTCCACGGCTTGCTGGTGCTGGTTCTGCTGTTTCTGTCGATGACGCTCAATTTCGGCTTCCTGCTGATGGCGATGGACCGCCTGCGCGGCGAGGTTGCCGATCTCGCGCTGCTCGACGATCTCACCGGCGTCGCCAACCGGCGGCATCTGCTGCAGCGCCTGACCGAGGAATGCGCCCGCTCCGCGCGCAACGGCGTGCCGTTCTCGCTGCTGGTGATCGACCTCGACGGCTTCAAGACCATCAACGACACCCACGGCCATGCCGCCGGCGATGCCTGCCTGCAGCACTTCACCCTGATGGCGCAGACGCGCCTTCGGCCCGGCGACATGCTCGCCCGCACCGGCGGCGACGAGTTCTGCGTCGTGCTGCCGTCCTCGTCCCTGCGAGAGGCCGCCGCGATCGCCCGCCGCGTGCTCGAGGTCTGCCGCCAGGATGCCGAGGCCTGCACCGGCGACGAGATCCCGATCGCGATCTCGATCGGCGTCGCGCAATGGGATCGCGGCATCGGCGCATTCCCGGACCGCTTGATGGCCAACGCCGACCATGCGCTCTACGCGGCCAAGAAGAACGGCAAGAACGACTTCGCCGTCTATGATCCGGCGCCGCCGCTTTCGCCCGAACCAGTCGGTCCTCACGAGGGCGCACGCAAGATTCGCCTGGAGCCGTGCTAGACCAGCATCCGTGATTGGATCCGGATGATGATGTCTCGCCTGCTCCTAGCCGTTCTCGCCGCCCTGTCTCTGATCGTCCCCGCCCGTGCCGAGGATGCCGAGCTGACAAGACTCGCGCGCGCCGCCGGCACGCCCGACATTCCCGGTCTAAAGATCGTCTGGTTGGCGCCCTGGGGCGACGTCCGCGACGCAAACCCCTGGCGCAACATCATCGTGCATCAGACCGAGGGGCCTGCGGGCTCGGCGCGCGGCGGCGCGCAGGCGCAGGCGAAGGCCCCGACGCGGCGCGGCGTCACGGTGTGGGTCGAGACCGACGGCACGGTCTATTGGGCGGTCGCCGAAAACCTGGTGCCGACCCATGGCGACGGTGCCAATCGCAACGACAACAAGTACATCGACAATCGTGTGACCTACCGGCAGGTGCTGCGCGACAATTCAATCGGGGTCGAATTCGCCGGCAATTATCCGGACGTGGCGACCGGTCCGACCGAAGCGCAGGTCGCGGCGTGGAAGATCCTGGTGAAGGTGCTGCGCACGCGCTACGGCATCCCGCTCGATCGTGTCTACGCGCACAACTGGATCGACTACAAGGACGCGCGCTATTGCGAAGGTTGCTGGCTCGCGACCCTGGCGCGGGTGTGGGGGGAGTAGAGCTGCCTGCACTCCGGGGTGCGCTTAGCGTGAGCTGAGAGGCACGCCTCGGCGCCGACTGCAGCCACAACCATAGCTGTTATCGCCCGGTTCAACCGGGCGATCCACAACCATAGCTGTCATCGCCCGGTTCAACCGGGCGATCCAGTATTCCAGAGGCCGGCGTTGAAGGTCTCGCCGCTACGACACCTGCTGCGGCGTACTGGATGCCCCGGTCCCGGCTCCGCCAAGGCTACGCCGAGGCCCGCAGAGTTGCTCGGCGCGCCGGAGCTTCAGCGAAGGCGGCAAGCCGGAGCATGACACCGCGTGTGGAGCGGCGCTTCCCATCAGCCAACAAAAAAAGCCGGCGTTGCCGCCGGCTTTTTCGTCTTTTCGATCCGCCAATCTCTTACTGCGGCGAAGCCCCGCTTAGTGCGCGGCTTCCAGCGCGGCCTGTTCGGCCCTTGCGATCGTGCCCTTGACCGCGGACTGCACCTTCTCGAAGGCGCGGACCTCGATCTGACGGACGCGCTCGCGCGACACGCCGAACTCGGCGGCGAGGTCTTCCAGCGTCATCGGCTCATCGGCGAGGCGGCGGGCCTCGAAGATGCGGCGTTCGCGCGGGTTGAGCACGCCCATGGCGCCGTTCAACGCGTCACGGCGTTCGTCATATTCCTCGTGCTCGGCCAGCATGGCTTCCTGGTTGGGCGTATTGTCGACCAGCCAGTCCTGCCATTCGCCGGCTTCGCCGTCGTCGCGGATCGGTGCGTTGAGCGACGCGTCGCCGCCGAGGCGGCGGTTCATGTCGATCACGTCCTGGTCCGTGACGCCGAGGCGCTTGGCAATGACCTTCACCTGGTCGGGGCGCAGATCGCCCTCGTCCAGCGCGTTGATCTTGCTCTTCGCCTTGCGCAGGTTGAAGAACAGCTTCTTCTGGTTCGCGGTGGTGCCCATCTTCACGAGCGACCAGGAACGCAGGATGTACTCTTGAATCGACGCCTTGATCCACCACATCGCGTAGGTGGCGAGACGGAACCCCTTCTCGGGTTCGAAACGCTTGACCGCCTGCATCAGGCCGACATTGCCTTCCGAGACGACCTCGGAAATCGGCAGGCCGTAGCCGCGATAGCCCATGGCGATCTTGGCCACGAGCCGGAGATGGCTGGTGACGAGTTGGTGTGCCGCGTCGCGATCGTCATGCTCGCGCCAACGCTTGGCGAGCATGTATTCCTGCTGGGGTTCCAGCATCGGGAACTTGCGGATCTCGGCGAGGTAGCGAGAGAGGCCGGATTCTCCGTTGAGCACCGGCAAAGTAGCGGTACGGGCCATACTGAAGCCCTCCAAAGGTTCAGGCCCCCGATAGCGGCGGGCCAGGCAGACGACCGCTTTGTTAAAGCCGGCCGTAGCTGCGATGTTCCGCGTTGGTCATTTCCAACGCAGGCGCAATATACCCCATGGGGGGTCAAAAAGGGAAGGATTGCTGACGTCACGACCCCGTGTGGCAGCTATAACTTTTTGTAATGTAACGCTTTTCTTAACGGGGCTGCGTCATAGCGCCGCTTTCAGCGCAGCTTGAAGGAGAAGCAAATCCTCCGGCAAAGGCGCCTCCCAGTGGAGTAATTCTCCGGTCCTCGGGTGCTCCAATACCAGCAAATAGGCATGCAAGGCCTGCCGCCCCAGCGCGGCCAGAGCTGCTTGCGATTCTGGGCCAAGCTGGTTCGCCTTGGTCTTGAAATGCGGGCCATAGACCGCATCCCCCATGAGAGGGTGCCCGATATGGGCGAGGTGGACCCGGATCTGGTGGGTGCGCCCGGTCTCGAGCTCGCAGGCGAGCAGCGTTGCGATCGGCTTGCCGTCGCGCCCCGGAAAACTCTCCAGGATCTCCCAATGCGTCACCGCCTCGCGGCCGCCCTGGCGCACCGCCATCTTCTCGCGCGCATGCGGATGGCGGTCGATCGGCGCATCGATGGTGCCGCGATGCCGGCCGGGCACGCCCCAGGCGAAGGCCATGTAGCCGCGGCGCATTTCGCCGGTGCGGCCGTGGTCGGCGAATTGCGCTGATAGCGAGGCGTGGGCGAGGTCGTTCTTGGCGATCACCATCAGCCCTGTGGTGTCCTTGTCGAGCCGGTGCACGATGCCGGGCCGGCGCACCCCGCCGATGCCGGACAGCGAGGTGCCGCAATGGGCGATCAGGGCATTCACCAGCGTGCCGGTCTCGTGGCCGGCGGCGGGATGCACCACCAGCCCCTTCGGCTTGTTGAGCACGACGATGTCGTCGTCCTCGAACACGATATCGAGGGCGATATCCTCCCCCTTCGGCTCCGGCGCAGCCGCCTCCGGCACGTCGATTATGATCGTATCGCCGGATGCGACGTGATAAGCGGGGTCGCGGACCGCGGAGGCCTTCAGGTGTACTGCGCCCGCCAGGATCAGGGCCTTCAGCCTCGATCGCGACAGCTCCGGCAGGCGCGCCGCCAGCACGCGGTCGAGCCGGGTCGAGCCCTCGTCACCGGCGACCACGACCTCCAACCTTTGCGCAGAGCCTGAGCTTTCCATGACGACGTCTGATACCGCTGTTCCCGAACCGACCCCCGAGCAGGCCGCGCTGTTCGCGCGGGTGCGGCGGATGATGCTGATCGCGGGGTTGACCACGGCGCTGGCGATCTGCGCCGTGCTGATCGCGGTGGGCTACCGCCTTTTCAAGTCGGAGGGAAGGGCGACAGAGCCGGTGGGCGACGTCACCGCCACCCTGCCGAAGGGCGCCAAGATTGTCTCGACCGGGGTCGCGGGCGACCGCCTCGTGGTCACGCTGGATCTCGGCGGGGTCATCGAGATCCGCACCTTCGACGCCCACACCCTGAAGCCGGCCGGACGGCTGAAATTCGCCAACGAGCCGTAAAAGGCCCGTCGGGGTCCTTGCGGCGGACAAATTTCGAGGTTATTGGCTAGCCCTCACGCTCCCTTCGTCTAGCGGTTAGGACGCGGCCCTCTCAAGGCTGAAACAGGGGTTCGATTCCCCTAGGGAGCGCCAGCCACATTCTAAGCCATTGAAAACCCGCGCACTCTAGGCAACCATGTGAGCCTGGAGAAACCCGCCTGCTGCTTGCGTAGCTCATGAGGCGGTCGCATTGGTTGTGCAATGGCAATCCTGATCCCGAGCCTTGGCTTCGCGCGCTTCGACAGCCGCGGGGAGCTTCGGCTCGCCGAACGGCTCAAGGACTTCCTCGAAGAGAACGCCGTCGTCTGGCACAACCTGCCCGTCGGTCCGCTCAACCGGCATCCGGACTTCATCATCGTTCATCCCGCGAACGGCCTGCTCGTGCTCGAGGTCAAGGACTGGCGCCTGGAGACGATCGTTTCGGCGGACAAGACCAAGGTCGAGCTGCTGACGGATCGTGGCGTCGTGCGCCAGAGCAATCCGCTCGAGCAGGCGCGCAAATATACGTTCGACGTCGTGCGTACGCTGGAGCGGGACGGACAATTGTTGTTTCCGGCGGGGCATCGCTTCATGGGCAAAGCCATCGTGCCGTTCGGCTATGGCGCCGTGTTCACGAACATCACCCGCAAGCAGTTCGACCAGACCGATCTCAAGGAGGTGTTCTCCGAGCATCTCTGTCTGTTCAAGGACGAAATGACTGAGAGCGCGGATCCCGAGGAGTTCCGGTCCAAAGTGTGGCGCATGGTCTATCCGCGTCTCGGAGAGCCGCTGTCCATGCCGCAGTTCGGCCGGCTGCGGGCGCTGCTCTTTCCGGAGATCCGCATCCGGCAGATTGCCCTGCCTCTGGACGAGCCGCCTGCGGCCGATCCTTCGGACCGGACGCTCGCCGTCATGGACCTGCATCAGGAGCAGTTCGCGCGCAGTCTGGGAGAGGGGCATCGGATCATTCGCGGCGTCGCCGGATCGGGCAAGACCCTGATCCTGGCCTTCCGCGCCGAGTATCTCGCGCGGGCGGCGGCGAAGCCGGTGCTGATCCTGTGTTACGCCAATGGCATCGCCGGGCGGCTCGAGGATGCCATGCAGAGCCGGGGCGTCGAGAACCGCGTTCAGGTCCTCACCTTTCATTCATGGTGTTACCGGATGTTGCGGACTTACGGGATTCCCGCCCCGTCCGAGCGAGACTATCCGGACTACGCCACGCGACTGGCTGCAAGCGTGTCGGAGGTCGTGCAGGCCGTGGATCAGGGCCATATCCCCATGGAGCAGTACGACGCGGTCCTGATCGACGAGGCACACGATTTCGAGCCGCAATGGCTCGCGCTCGCGGCCAAGATGGTGAACCCGCGCACCAGGGCGCTGATGGTCGTCTATGACGACATTCAGGCCATCTACAAAGGACGCGAACGCCCGGTGTGGAGCCAGCTCGGAATCGAAGCCAAGGGCAGAACGACCGTGTTGAAGGTCAACTACCGCAACACCGCGCAAATCGTCGCCTTCGCGAGACGCTTCGCTGCAGACGTCATTGGCGCTCCCGGCGTCACGGCCGACGACGAGCACGCCATCCTGTTGCCCGAAGATGCGGGCCGGCAGGGACTGGAGCCGGCGGTGCGGCGGTGCGTGAGCATCGATGCGGAAGCTCACTGCGTTGCCGAGTGGTTCCTGGACCGGAGAAAGGCCGGGTACGAATGGTCGCAGATGGCGTGTCTCTACCCCGAGCACTGGATCGGCGGGCGGGTCGCGCAGATCCTCGCCAGGCACGACGTGCCGATCGATCTGGCCAAGGACAATCGCAACAGAATTTCGGTCAAGCGGGTGGCTGTGCGGTTTCTGAGCATGCACACCGCGAAAGGGCTGGAGTTTCCCTGCGTCGCCATCGCCGGCCTGGGTTTGCTCGGCCGCCACGGCGAGACCATCGAGGAATGTATCCGGCTGACCTATGTCGGCGTGACCCGCGCCACGCACGAGGCACTTCTGACGTATTCGAGTGAGTCCGCCTTGGTGCAGCGCTTGATCGCCTAGGGTTCTGGCGCTCCCCTACGCCGTCGTCCCATCGATTGACCGCCGGATCACCTTCTGCACATCCGCATTCGACAGGAACAGGTCGTGGTTGACGATGCCCCAGCCTTCCGCGGACGCATCGACCACGCGCACGCCGAGCCGCGCGATGGCGGCTTTTTCCGCTGCGCCGACCCGGGTCATTCCGCCGGCGAGCTGTCCCGACAGCGCCAATGCGCGGTCGTTGGTCGAGGCGATCACGGTGATCTTGCCGGCCAGCGGGCCGATGCGTTGCACCGCCGACGAGAACACGTCCATGTCGATGTCGGGTGCGGCGAACACCACCGCGCCGATCTTGCTCGTGACCGTGTCGCCGTATCGCCCATAGAGCTGGCGCAGGCTCTCTAAGGTCAGCATGGTTCCCATGCTGTGCGCGACGATGTGGACGCGGCCGCCGCTCGGCGCGGACACCAGCGCAGAGAGCACGCGCTCGAATTCGTCACGCGACCACATCGCACTGTCGCGGTCATAGGCGTAGTCGAACAATCCGGCCTTGGAGGGCCATGCGAACACCATGGTCCGGCCGCGGAACTTGATCGCATCGGAGAGATAGGCGCCATCCAGCACCGCCGTCTCGAACGTCTGCTTGAAGCCGTGCACATAGATCAGCACGTCGCCTCCGCCGGCCTGCGTCGCGAGATCGCCGGCGTCGGCAGGGGCGGTTTCGATCCGATCCAGACGCCAACCCCCGAGCCCAACCGAGGCGAGAGACAGGCGGCTCTCATCGGGCGCCACCAGCTTGGCCCGCGCCACCGTCATGCTCGTCGCACGCTCCGGACCGAACCAGGGTTTGGCGCGGGCGCCGTTCACGGGCTTGCGCGTGGTCGCGACGAGCACTGTGGAATCAACGGAGAGCGACGATGCATCGTAGCGCGCGCCGGTCGCACCGAGCCCGGCGCATCCGCCGAGCGCGAGGGCACTGCCTGCCGACATGAGTCCGCCGAGCAGAGCGCGGCGCGACATGGAATGACGGGGGTCGCGTTGCGGAAGATCTTGCACGATCACACGGAACCTTCGGGAACTTTGCCCACCATAACGCCGCCCCGCCTCGTCCCTGAATGACAATGGGGGCGAGAAGACGGCGAAGGAGTGTCGTCGCATGCGACTGGCATCCGCGCCCAGCGCCGGTTCGGAAGCTCGCCGAGTCTGGAGTGCGTGCCGGCACCGACGGGGAGTTCCTGACGTCAAGCGAAACACCCCGATCCGCTGTCAACCCCTTTCGCCGAAAATATTCCACTTTACCGAAATTCGGATTTGTCGTATGTGTCGGCCATCCCAGCCCACCAAAGGGGCGGTCGTACGTCGTTTCGAGCGCGGGCTGGGAGTTGCGGTGGACGCGGGCGGCGTTGAAGGCGGAGCTTGCGCGTGCAGGGCGGGATGAACCTCGTGAGCATGCGTGGCCTGCGACGACGAACGGCGCCCCTGCGTACGGCGAAACCGTGTGGTCCTGGCCGTCGTTGCTACGGTCAAGTCTAGCGGAGATGCCAGCGAGCCCAACCGGGCAGACTGCATCACCCAATCCGCGGGGCGAGGGAGGCCAACGGAAAGGTCGGCTCCCGGGAGAGCGCGGCATAGGCCGTAAAACCATCGCGCAGGGAAGGCCTGGTTTCGGCTGCCCTGTGTCTCCCCTGTGCATTGCGTGTGCATCTGTTCAGCACGGGGGTCTTTACGGGTGCCAGCCGGCGCCCGGCCTTCCCTGCGCCCTTTCTTTCCAGGAGGGCAAGGAGAACAGCAAAGCTCGGGCAGACCATGCCGCGAGACCGCGAACGCGTGTTTGCGATGTGCCTGCGAATTGACCTCCCTTGCGAGCATGCTGCGTCGGCATTGGCGAAGGTAGTCGCTGCTCCCAAAATCTGCCTTGATGCGATCTCTGCTTTCGGGAGTCTTGATATGAGCGGTTTGGTGATCTCTGGCGGCCGGGTGGTGGATCCCGCGAGCGGGATGGATGCTGTCGGGGACGTGGCGGTGGCGGACGGCAAGATCGTTGCCGTGGGCACGGGCCTTGGTGGCGCCGAGCGGGTGATCGACGCCGCGGGCCTCGTGGTTGCGCCCGGCTTCATCGATCTGCACGCACACGGCCAGTCGCTTCCCGCCGACCGCATGCAGGCCTTCGACGGCGTGACGACGACGCTCGATCTCGAGGCCGGTGTGCTGCCGGTCGCCTCCTGGTATGAACGCCAGGCGCGGAAGGGACGCGTGCTGAACTACGGCGCGGCCACCAACTGGGCCTTTGCGCGCATCGGCGCGATGACGGGCTCGAACGCGGAGAGCTCGCTGGAAGCGTTCGGCAATGCCATGCGCGACCGCCGCTGGATGGACAACGTCGCGACCGACGCGGAGGTCGCCGGCATCCTCGATCGGCTTTCGCGCGGCCTCGACGAGGGCGGCATCGGCATCGGTATCCTGAACGCCTATGCGCCGGGCGCCGGCGTGCAGGAGCTGACGGCGGTGTGTCAGCTCGCTGCAGCCAAGGACGTGCCGACCTTCACCCATGTCGCCTTCATGTCGCGTATCGACCCCGAAAGCGCGGTGGAAGCCTATATCCGCCTGATCGGCTATGCCGGCGCCACCGGTGCGCACATGCACATCTGCCATTTCAACTCGTCGAGCAAGACCGACGTCGAGCGTTGCCGCGCGCTGATCGCAAAGGCGCAAGGACAGGGCCTGCCGATCACCGTCGAGGCCTATCCTTACGGCACCGGCTCCACCGTGCTCGCCGCCGCCTTCTTCAGCGACCCCGAATTCGTCGAGCGCAACGGTACCGGTTACGATTCCGTGCAGCGCGTCACCGACGGCTATCGCTTCCACGACCGCGAGGAGCTGTTGAAGGCGCAGGCCGAAGAGCCGTCCTCGCTGGTGCTCTGGCACATCCTCGACACCGAGAACAATGCGCATCATCGCGACCTGCTCGACATGTCGGTGCTTTATCCCGGCGGCGCCATCGCTTCCGACGCGATGCCGTGGACGACCTCGGACGGCAAGACCTACACCGGCGATGCCTGGCCGCTGCCTGACGATGCCACCTCGCATCCGCGCTCGGCCGGCTGCTTCACGAAATTCATCCGCGAATGGGTGCGCGAGCGCAAGGCCGTGTCGCTGCTCGAAGGCGTGCGCAAATGCGCGCTGATCCCGGCAGAGATCCTGTCGCAGAGCACGCCCGCGATGCGCGCCAAGGGCAGGCTCGCGAAAGACGCGGACGCCGACATCGTCGTGTTCGACTACGAGAAGCTCTCGGATCGCGCGACCTTCACGGCGATGAACCGTCCGTCGGAAGGCGTGCGGCATCTCGTTGTCAGCGGCCAGGTGCTGATCGGCGATGGCGTGCTCGATGTGACGGCGCGGCCCGGAAAGCCCGTGCGCCGTCCCGTCGTCGAGGGTTGACCATGCCGGTCCCCATTCTCCTGGTGACGGGCTTTCTGGGGGCGGGCAAGACCACGGTGGTGAACCATCTGCTGGCGCACGCGGAGGGGCGGCGCATTGCCGCCGTCGTCAACGATTTCGGCGCCATCAACATCGATGCGGAGCTGATCGCGGGCGCCAGCGACGGCGTGGTCAGTCTCGCCAATGGCTGCATCTGCTGCTCGCTCGAAGGCGATCTCTTGCGCACGCTCTCGAGCCTGCTGCGGCGGGATCCGAAGCCGGAGTACATCGTCATCGAGACCAGCGGCATCGCCGATCCCGCCGACATCGTCCGCAATCTGATGGACCCCGTGATCCTGCGCGAGGCGCCGCTGGAGACGGTGCTCTGCGTGATGGACGCGGCAGCGCCGCCAGCCGCCCTGGACGATGCCCTCCAGCGGTCGCAGCTGCGCGTCGCCGATATCGTGGCGCTGACCAAGCTGGATCTGGCGGAGGAGGGCGCAAATGTCCGGATGCGCGCGGCCATTCGCGCACAACGCGTTCCCGCCGTGGTGGTCGATGCGCCACATGGCGAGATTCCGTCCGCGCTATTGTTTCCCGCGCATGTCGATCGCGCGCCCACTCTGCGCGAGGCCCCGCCGAAACGCCCGGCGGAGGACCGCTTCGAGACGCTGAGCTGGACCTCGGACCAGCCGCTCTCGCTGCCGCGCCTGCAGCAGGCGATCGGGCGGCTTGCGCCAAAGCTCGCGCGCGCAAAAGGCCTGTTCGAGACCGTCGAGCAGCCCGGGCGCCAGATGGTGTTTCAGTTTGCCGCCGGCCGCGCCACGCTTGCCCCGGGCGATGCGCCGGCAGCAGGCGTACCGCGATCACGGATCGTCTTCATTGCCGAACTCGGGCTGCTCTCGAAGGCGGAGCTCGACGAAATCATGGAGGCGTGCGTTGCGGGCAAGAAAGGCTCTGAAGGCGGATAGGATTTGGATGACTCTCTCCCCGCCGGGGAGAAGTGCCCCCGAACGGCGGATCGAACCAGCTCCATCGCACCTTGGTCGCCGCCATCCAAAACGACGATCCCAGCGGTGGTTGCGCCGGGATCGTCTGGAGGTTTTATGGAGGGCATCGAGCTCTGCGTCTCCATGGGGCGTTGATAGCGCAAGGCTGCTCCGGATGCGACTAGAACCGCTCAAAGCCTCAGCAGAAGGCAAGCGCGTTGACCGCGCGCGTCGCCGCATCCTGCTCGCCGGAGCCGACGAGCTGGCAGACGATGGATTCGAGTTCGCCCGGCTGCTTGCGGCGCGCGACCGCCAGCAAGCGCATCAGTTCAGCCTCGTCATTCGACAGGCGGCGGCAGGACGGCGGCATGAAGCACAGCCCGCATGGCCGGCCGCTGCGCAGGATTCTGACGAGCGCGGCTGTCCGGGCCACCAGCAGCGGACTATCGGAAATGCCCGGCGCCTCGTCGGCAAAGCGATAGGCAGCTTCCCAGCAATCGGACGCGCCGGTCGTATAGGCCGCCCCGATGAACCGGAACAACGACAGCGCGACGCGGCAGAAATCATCATAGCTGTCGACGCAGGGGCGCGACGCAAGCGCGGCCTGGAGCGGACAGAGCCGCATCTGGCCGGCGTCCGGGATCGCCGCAGAACCGCAAGCTTCTGGAACCATGAACGATCTCGTCAATGCAACGTCGGACTTCCGACCAGCCAGCTCTTCATCGCCATGGTCCGGTCGTGGTCGAAGGGGCGGACGTGCCGGTCGGGCAGGATGAGACCTGCCATGCGGAAGATCGTCGCCAGGCCCCGCACGGGCGCGAGCGCCCAATCGGCACCGACCGGCGGCAGCCAGCTCTCGAACCGTTCACGCACGATTTCGAGGCGATCCTGCTGTGCCGCGGCAATGGCGTGCAAGATTGCGTGCTCGCTGTCCGACATGCGCGGGCAAGTCGGGCAGTGCACTTCGATCGCCGTATGGGCCGTGCAGGCGAAGATCTCGATGATGGCTTCCAGCGAGAGCACCGCATCGCCGACGCGAAAATGGTCGTACACCTGCTGGATGTCGGCGGCTGTCGGAACGGCGCCTCCGCTGCGCGCCTTCGCCCTGAAACCCCAGATGAAGAGCCGTTCCGCCGCGCTGAGTGCGGGAACGTCGAGAGACCTCTGTGATGTCGATGAATGCATGAAGCCTCTGGCCCTTGGCTGCGCGCACGCCACAGCTCGCGCTGATGTCTGCATCGATCGTTCTGCCAGAGCCCTCTCCAAGTCAACGCGCGGAAGGGCGATATCGAGGTGTTCTAGATTTGAAGAGCTCGCATCTCCGATGCGAGGCCGTGCTGGAGGAGGACGAAGCGGAGCGCCTTCGGCGGGCGCTTGGGGAACCGGAATGCTTAAGGCTTTGCTAAGAGGATCGGGATAAATTGGCATATCTGTACCGCCAATTTTGCGAGCCCCGATGATTTTCTCCCGCATCAGTTTCAAGCTGGTTCTGATTGTCGGCATCAGCCTCCTCGGCATGATCGCGCTGGCGCCGATCGCGCTGTCGACCCTGCGTGCGCAGATGGTGACCGATCGCCAGGTCAAGACGCAGCACATGGTCGATGTCGGCTACGGCATCCTCGCCCACTATCAGAAGCTCGAGAGCGAGGGAAAACTCTCGCGCGAGCAGGCCCAGGCTGCCGCAATGGCTGAAATCAAGAGCCTGCGTTACGACAAGGTCGAGTATTTCTGGATCAACGACATGACCCCGAAGATGGTCATGCATCCGATCAAGCCCGAGCTCGACGGCAAGGATCTCTCCGGCATGAAGGATCCCGCCGGCAACGCGCTGTTCATGGGCTTCGTCGACGTCGTCAACAAGCACGGCGCGGGCTTCTACGGCTATCTCTGGCCGAAGCCGGGCTTCGACCAGCCGGTCGGGAAAATCTCCTACGTGAAGGGCTTTGCGCCCTGGGGCTGGATCATCGGCACCGGCATTTATCTCGACGACGTCGATGCGGTCTTCCGCCAGGCCGCGACGACGTTCGGCTACGTCTGTCTGGCCGTGCTGGTCCTGGTGCTCGGCGCGTCCTTTGTGATCGGTCGCAGCGTGACCCGGCCGCTTGCAAAGATCACCGCGCTGACCGAGCGCCTTGCCGCCGGCGACAGCGCCTTCGAGGTGCCCTACACCGATCGCAGCAACGAGGTCGGCGGGCTCGCCAAGGCGCTTGCCGTGTTCAAGGACAACGCGTCGGCGGTCGGCCGGATGCATGCCGAGCAGCAGGAGCTGAAGCAGCGGGCCGACGAGGAGAAGCGCAAGGCGATGGCCGATCTCGCCGGCAAGTTCGAGGCGAGCGTCCAGGCCGTCGTTCGCGAGGTCTTCAACGAAGCGCGCGCGATGCAGCAGGCCGCGCAGGGCATGTCGGAGACGGCGAACAAAGCGAGCGACCGCGCGAGCTTCGTCGCAACCGCCTGCCAGCAGGCCTCGACCAACGTGCAGACGGTGGCCTCTGCCGCCGGACAATTGTCGTCCTCGATCTCGGAGATCAGCCAGCGCGTCGCGCAGGCCGCGACCGTGGCCGACAAGGCCGCCGCCGACGGTCAGCGGACCAACGACACCGTGCAGGGGCTGGCTGCGGCCGCGCACAAGATCGGCGAGGTCATCGATCTCATCAACCAGATCGCCTCGCAGACCAATCTGCTCGCACTCAACGCCACCATCGAGGCAGCGCGGGCCGGCGAAGCCGGCAAGGGCTTTGCGGTGGTCGCGAGCGAGGTGAAGTCGCTGGCGAGCCAGACCGCGAAGGCGACCGACGAGATCGGCGCCCAGATCACCGCGATCCAGGCCGAGACCAATCAGGTCGTCGGCAACATCGAGAGCATCCGCGCCACCATCATGGAGGTCAACGAGATCTCCTCCTCGATCGCCGCCGCCGTCGAGGAGCAGGGCGCCGCCACGCAGGCGATCGCCCACAGCGTGCAGGAGGCGGCCTCCGGCACCGACCAGGTCTCGCAGAACATCTCCGGCGTGACCGATGCGACCGCGGAGACCGGCCAGGCCGCCGGCCTCGTGCTGCAATCGAGCGGCCGGCTGACACAGAAGCTGCAATCGCTCGAGAACGAGGTCAGCACTTTCGTCGCGGGCGTGCGCGCGGCCTGATCGACGCCAATCCCGTCTGCCGTGACGTGGATTATTGGCCTCGTCACGGCACGTGCGGCGAAGGGAAATTCCGGCCTGCGGGAGCGGTCATCGCGACCGGCTACCTCGCTCTTGACGGCTACGGCTAAAGTGGAGAAGCAGGATCATCGAACCTGCCGCCCCGCGCCCGGCCTCGCGGGCATGGAGACCGCTGTATGTCGTTCAAGAAACTCCTGATTGCCAATCGTGGCGAGATCGCCATCCGCATCGCGCGCGCGGCGGCCGATGCCGGCATCGCGACCGTTGCGATCCATCCCGCCGACGATGCGCTGTCGCTGCACGTGCGTGTCGCCGATGACGCGGTCGAAATCCCCGGCCGCGGCGCCCGGGCCTATCTCGACATCGATGCGGTGGTGAAGGCGGCGAAGAGCGTCGGCTGCGACGCCGTGCATCCCGGCTACGGTTTTCTCAGCGAGAACGCGGCGTTCGCCAGGGCCTGCGGCGATGCAGGCATCGTTTTCGTCGGGCCGAAGGCTGCGGCGCTGGACCTGTTTGGCGACAAGGTCGCGGCCCGGCAACTGGCAAAGCGCTGCGGCGTTCCGATCATCGCCGGCACCAGCGGGCCGTCCTCGCTGGAGGAGATTTCGGCGTTCTTCACATCGCTCGGTGGCAATGCGGCAATCGTGATCAAGGCGATGGCCGGCGGCGGCGGCCGCGGCATGCGCGTGGTGGAGAACGCGTCCGACCTCGCGGAAGCCTATGCGCGCTGCCAGTCGGAGGCCAAGGCCGCGTTCGGCTTCGACGGCGTCTATGCCGAGCGGCTGATCCGGCAGGCGCGCCATATCGAGGTGCAGATCATCGGCGACCACTTTGGCGCGATCTCCCATCTCTGGGAGCGCGAATGCACCATCCAGCGCCGGCACCAGAAGCTGATCGAGGTGGCGCCGAGCCCCTCGCTGAGCGATCCCTTGCGCGGCCGCATCATCGAGGCTGCGAAGCAGCTCGCGACGGCGGCGTCCTACGACAATCTCGGCACCTTCGAATTCCTGGTCGACGGCACCGCCGAGGACAGTTTTGCCTTCATCGAGGCCAATCCGCGGCTTCAGGTCGAGCACACCGTCACCGAAGAGGTGCTCGGGCTCGACCTCGTCCGCGCCCAGCTCGCGGTTGCCGCGGGCGCTTCGCTGGCCTCGCTCGGCCTTGCACAAGGCGCGATCCCGAAACCGCGCGGCCACGCCATGCAGCTTCGCGTCAACATGGAAACGCTGGACGAGACCGGCGCGACGCATCCGACCGGCGGCGTGCTCGCTGTGTTCGAGCCGCCGTCGGGGCCCGGTGTTCGCGTCGATAGTTTTGGTTACGCCGGCTACAAGACCAGCGCGGCCTTCGATTCGCTGCTGGCCAAGGTCATCGTGCATAGCCCGGGCGAGACCTGGCATGACGTCGTTGCCAAGGCCTCGCGCGCCTTGCGTGAGTTCCGGATCGACGGCGTCGTCACCAACATCGCCTTCCTCCAGGCCGTGCTCGCGCATCCCGATTTCAGGACCAATCGTATCGCGACCGACTTCATCGATCGCAATATCGCCAAGCTCGTCGAGGCGGCGGACGGCGCGGCCAAGCCGCTCTACTTCGCCGCGACCGAGCGAAGCGGTGGCCACAGCGCGGAGGCGCAAATTGCGCAAATCGTGCCCGAAGGCACGGTGATGGTCGCCGCGCCTTTGCAGGGAACCATCGTCACCATCCAGGTGAAGGAAGGCGAGATCGTGCGCCCGGGCCAGCAGCTCGCCGTGATCGAGTCCATGAAGATGGAGCATCTCGTGATGGCCGAGCAGGGCGGCCGTGTCATGAAGCTCGCGGCCGGCGACGGCGCCACGCTGATGCATGGCGAGGCGATCATGTATCTCGAGCCGCTCGACGTTGCGGCTGACAGCACGGCTGCGGAAACCGACGTCGATCTCGACCATATCCGTCCCGACCTTGCTGAGCTGATCGCGCGCCAGGCCAATACGCTGGATGCGAGCCGCCCGTCTTCGGTCGAGCGCCGCCGCAACACCAACCAGCGTACTGCGCGCGAGAACGTCGCCCAGCTCGTCGACGACGGCTCGTTCATGGAATATGGCAGCCTCGCCATTGCGGCGCAGCGGCGCCGGCGCAAGCTCGACGATCTCATCAAGAACACGCCGGCCGATGGCCTCGTCATGGGCGTCGCCACGGTGAATGGCGAGAAGTTCGGCCCGGAAGGCGCGCGTTGCATCGTCGTGGCCTACGACTACACCGTGCTCGCGGGCACGCAGGGCCACATGAACCACAAGAAGATCGACCGCATGCTGACGCTTGCGGAAGACTGGCGCGTGCCGCTGGTGTTTTATGCCGAAGGCGGCGGCGGGCGGCCCGGCGACACCGATCGGCTGGGCATGACCGGGCTCGACGGCCCGTCCTTCGTGCAGTTCGCAAGGCTCTCCGGCCTGGTCCCGGTCGTGGGCGTGGTTTCCGGCTATTGCTTCGCCGGCAACGCCGCGATGCTCGGCTGCTGCGACGTCATCATCGCGACCAAGAACGCCTCGATCGGCATGGGCGGCCCGGCCATGATCGAGGGCGGCGGGCTCGGCGTCTATCATCCAGCCGAGGTCGGACCTGTTACGTTCCAGTCGCCGAACGGCGTCATCGACATCCTGGTCGAGGACGAGGAGGAGGCAACGCGCATCGCGCAGAAGTACCTGTCCTATTTCCAGGGTGCGGTGAGGGAGTGGCAGGCCGCCGATCAGCGCCTGCTCCGCCGCGCGATCCCCGAGAACCGGCTGCGCGTCTACGACATCCGCAGCGTCATCGATCTGGTCGCCGACAAGGACAGCGTGCTGGAGTTGCGGCGCGACTACGGCGTCGGCATGGTCACTGCGCTGATCCGGATCGAGGGCAAGCCGTTCGGCCTGATCGCCAACAACCCGCGCCACCTCGGCGGCGCGATCGATGCCGATGCCGGCGACAAGGCCGCGCGCTTCCTGCAGCTCTGCGATGCCTTCGATCTTCCGATCGTCTCGCTCTGCGACACGCCCGGCTTCATGGTCGGCCCGGAGGCCGAAAAGACTGCGATCGTGCGCCATGTCTCGCGGATGTTCGTGACGGGCGCGAGCCTCACCGTACCGCTGTTCGGTATCGTGCTGCGCAAGGGCTATGGGTTAGGGGCGCAGTCGATGATCGGCGGCGGCTTCCATGCCTCGTTCTTTACCGCGGCCTGGCCGACCGGCGAGTTCGGCGGCATGGGCCTGGAAGGCTACGTCCGCCTCGGCTTCCGCAAGGAGATGGAGGCGATCGCCGACCCCGAGGAGCGGGAGACCTACTACCGCAACAAGGTCGCCGAGCTCTATGCCAACGGCAAGGCCGTCTCGATCGCCTCGGTGTTCGAGATCGACAACGTCATCGACCCCGCCGAGACGCGGCGCTGGATCATGGCCGGCCTGCGGTCCGTGCCGAAGCCGCCCGCCAGGACGGGAAAGAAGCGGCCGTGTATCGATACGTGGTGAGGGCGGTGCAGCAACGCCCGCCAATTATCCGGGCGAGCCGCTTCCATATCGTCATGCCCGGGCTTGTCCCGGGCATCCACGTTCTTTCGCACGCGCGGTAACGCTTGGATGGCCGGGACAAGCCCGGCCATGACGAGGAGAGAGTATCGCCTCCCGGTTCCCGATTGACATCCCCGCCCGTGCTGCCAGACTTTGCACAATAATACAGGGTGGAGACGTCTGCGATGGCCAGCCTGTCGGCCTCGAACCATGTCGCCCGGGTCTTGTCCGTCGCCAATCATGTGGCCGACGTCGATGCCTCTTCGCGGATTGCCAATTCCTGGCGGCGCTCCTTGATCAGCCACAAGCTCGACCCCGCCCGCCAGGGCCCGCCACAGACGTTGACCGAAGCCGAGTTCCGGCATGTCGCCCAGCCTATGGAGCAGACGATCCGGCTCGCCACGTCCGAGCTCGAGGATCTCGCCCGCGTGCTGCGGGAGGCCGGCTATTGCGTCAATCTTGCTGATGCGAACGCGACCATGCTGTTCAGCCGCTTGCCGGGCGAGGCCGACACTGAGATCTTCCTGCGCTGGAAGGTCTACACCGGCTCGAATTTTTCGGAGGCCCATGAAGGCACCAACGGGCTCGGCACCTGCCTTGCAGAACAAAAGCCGATCCTGGTTCACCGCGATGAGCATTTTCGCGAACAGTGGGGCATCTTCTCCTGTGCAGTGACGCCGCTGTTCGACCAGGCCGGCCGCATCGCGGGCGCGGTGAACATCACCTCGTGCCGCGACGACCTCAGCCGCGCCGCGCATCAGCTCGCGCTCGCGATCACGATGCAGGCCACGCGCCGGATCGAGGGCGCGATCTTTCGCGACCATTTTCGTGACGCCTGGATCGCCACTGTGCCCGGTGATGGCGGCAGTGGCCTGCTCGCCTATGACGACGACCGCCGCGTCGTCGGCGCGTGCCGGTCCGCCCGCGCACTCCTGGGCCTCACCGACGGCTTGATCGCTTCCGGCATCGACCTGTCGCGCTACATCAAGTTCGACCATCACGCTGCGCGCGACGAGGGCGACATCGTCCAGCTGCGCCGCGCCGATGGCAGTCCGTTGGGACGGGGTCAGATCGCGCCGCCGCGGCGCGCGCGGCCGCTCAGCAAGCGCCGCGATCCGCCCGTTGATCGCTTCGATGCGCTGCACCGGCTCGCCGGCGGAGATCCCGGCCTGATCGGAAGCGTGAGACGGCTGAAGCGCATCGGCGACCACAATCTGCCGGTGCTGCTGCAGGGCGAGACCGGCGTCGGCAAGGACGTGTTCGCGTGTGCCATTCACGCGGCGAGCAACCGGGCGCGCAACAATTATGTCGCGCTGAATTGCGCGGCGATGCCCGAGAGCCTGATCGACGCCGAGCTGTTCGGCTACGAGGCCGGTGCCTTCACCGGCGCGCGTCGCGACGGCTCGAAGGGCCTGATCGTGCAGGCCGACGGCGGTACGCTGTTCCTCGACGAGATCGGAGACATGCCGATCGCACTGCAGACGCGCCTGTTGCGCGTGCTGGAAAACCGCGAGGTCTGGCCGCTCGGCGCGCTCAAGCCGGTCGCGGTCGACATCCGCCTCATCAGCGCCACCCACCGCGATCTCGGCCGCCTGGCGGAGGAGGGCGCCTTCCGCGCCGATCTCTATTTTCGCCTGCGCGGCCTGGAGGTGCGTTTGCCGGCGCTGCGCGAGCGCGCCGACCGGGAGGACATCATTCGCCAGATCGCGCGCGAGGAGGCATCGAACTGCCGCTTCTCGGACGAAGCGTGGTCGCAGCTCTCGGCATATCCCTTTCCCGGCAATATGCGCCAGCTTCGCCACGTGCTGCGGCTCGCCGGCTGCACCGCGGAGAACGGCGTCATCACCGATGCGGACCTCGATCTGCCGCCGTTCGGCGGACAGGCGGCGGAGCCGGATCTTGCGAGTGCCGAACGCGCCACCATCGTCGAAGCCTTGCGCCAGCATGGCGGCCGCGTCACTGAGGCGGCGCGCGCCCTGAAGCTTAGCCGCGCCACGCTGTACCGAAAGATCAAGCAACTGAAGACCTAGATGGCGCAGTAGCGGTCAATCGCATGCGGACGCTTTCCCCTTGCGGAAGCAGGGTCTCTTCCGCGAAACGCGGATATCGTAGGTGGCAAAGCGAAGCGTGCCCACCACCTTTATTGTGGTGTCTGACGGATGGTGGGCAAGGCCTACGAAAAATCCGTCCAGCTCAGATGGCGCGAATCGAGGTCGCCGACCGTCACGGTCTCGCGCATCTCTTGTGGCGTGTGAAAACTGCTGCGCAGGTACACTAGCGCCCGTGCCGCCTCCGCATGCGACACCCCGCGCACCTCGCCAACGAAAATCGAATGCGTCGCGGTCTCGAACTCCCGCGCCAGAACGCAATCGAACGCGGCGACGGCGTCGGCCAGCATCGGGGCACCGGTCGCGCCGCGCGTCCACTGCCCGAAGGCGAAGCGGTCGTCGCCGTTGACGCCCTTCTGGCCGCTGAAGGTGAGCGCGAGCAGCGCGTGATCCTCGTGCAGGAAATTGATCGCGAAGGCGCCTTCCTCGCGGATGCGTGCATGTGCGCTGGCGTTGCGGTTGACGCAGACGATCAGCGACGGCGGCGAGTCCGACAGCGAGCAGGCCGAGGTCACGGTCAATCCCGTGCGCTTGCCGTGTTCGGCGCCCACCGTGACCAGCGCGACGGCACCGGCGCATTGGCGCATCGCCTGCTTGAAATCCTTGGCGTCGACAGGTTTGGCGTCCACGGAAATCTCCGAAATTGCTGCGGGTGCGGCACGATCGTGCCGCACCCGCGTCGGGTCAAGCCGCCTTCTTCGCGGAGCCGAGATGCTTCAGGCGCGGCATCACCTCGTTCTTCAGCAGCGACAGTGAATGGTGCCAGGCCTCGGCCTTGTGCTTGTAGTCGAAGCCGAACACCAGGAGCACGCCGAAGCCGCCGACCTCGTCGTAGATCTTCTCGATCTTCTCGGCGACGGTCGCGGGCGAGCCGACGATCCAGTTCCGCTTGGCGCAATATTCGACGGTGACGTCGCTGTCGGCCACGTCGGGCGCGTGCTTCAGATAGTCCTTGAAGCCGAAATGACCGAGCAGCGGCAGAAAGTACTCGCTCATCATCCGGCCCATCATGTCGCCGGTCGAGAGCCTCCAGGCCTCTTCATCCGTGTCGGCGACGAACACCTCGCGCACGAGGCGCCAGTCCGCGCGGTTCGGCTTGCGCCCGGTCTTGGCGGCGCCGATCTCGACGGAGTCCCAGTGGCTGCCGACATAAGCCGGGTTGAGGTTGAGGCTCATCGGGATGAAGCCGCGCTCTCCCGCGAGCTTCAGCGTGTCCGAGTTCTTCGAGAGACCAGCGACGCCGATCGGCGGATGCGGCGTCTGCAACGGCTTGATGTGCGGCTTGAGGAAGTCGAACATCGTGTCCGGCTTGGTCACCGTCCAGAACTTGCCCTTGTAGGTGAAGGGTGCGGGATCGGACCAGAGCTTCAAAATGATCTCCAGCGCCTCGCGGGTCATGTCGCGGTTCTGTCCGCTCATGCCGTCGACGTTGAACATCGCCCAGTCGCTCGGCAGGCCCGACGCTGCGACGCCGAAATTGAGCCGGCCCTCGGAGAGATGGTCGAGCATCGCGACGCGGTTGGCGAGCTCGGCCGGGTGATGGTAGGGCAAAAGGAACCCGCCCGGCCCGATGCGAAGCTTCTTGGTCTGCATCAGCGCCTGCGCAATCAAGAGGTCCGGTGTGGGATTGGGTTCCCAGGGCGCGGTGTGGTGCTCGCCGACCCAGGCCTCCTGATAGCCGAGCTCGTCGAGCCAGCGCATGACCTGCAGGTCCCAGTCGTGTCCTTCCTTCAGACCGCACTCCGGCGGATGCGAAGGCATCGTGAAATAGCCGATCTCCATGGGTTTCCTCATCTGGTGTTGACGCGTCTTGTCGCGCGTTGACGGATGTCAGTGCCGACCCATGAGCAAGCGGTGTGCCAGCGCGGCAGCGTCTCCGGCCTGCCAGAAAAGGCTGGTTTGCGGCGGCAATAGCCGTTATCCCGGGGCGGATTTGCCAAGCGTCCGTCTCATTGTCGCGAGACGGCGTCTTGTCGGTGAGACAAGAATTTGGCGTTGAGACGAGGATACGCGTCGAGATGACCGAACCCGCTTATGTCGCGGTGGACTGGGGCACCAGTAGTTTTCGCCTGTGGCTGGTCGATCGAGCCGGCCAGGTGCTAGCCGAGCGCCGCAGCGATGAAGGCATGCTGGCGGCGGCGAAGACCGGCTTTCCCGCCGTGCTGCAAGCGCATCTTGCGGCGGTCGAAGCGCCGGATCATCTGCCGGTTCTCGTCTGCGGCATGGCCGGTGCCAAGACCGGCTGGGTCGAAGCCGGCTATGTCGACACGCCGGCGCCGCTCCCGACAGTCTTGAAGCAGGCCGTGCGCGTCCCGGGCGAAGCCCGCGACATCCGGATCCTGCCGGGCATCGCGCAGCGCGACGCCGGCGCGCCGGACGTCATGCGCGGAGAGGAAACGCAACTGCTCGGCGCGCTCGGCTTTGAAGCCGCCGGCGAGGCGCTGGTGTGCATGCCCGGCACGCATTCGAAATGGGTGCGCGTCAAAGGCGGCATTGTCGAACGTTTCTCCACCTTCATGACCGGTGAGCTCTTCAGCGTGGTCTCGCGCGAGACCATCCTGTCGTTCGCGGTTGCGGGCGCTGACGAAGCCGAGGATGTCACGAGCTTCAAGGCGGCGGTCAAGGCCGCATACGCGGCGCCGGCCTTCACCGCCAATCTGTTGTTCGGTGCGCGGTCGCGCCAGCTTCTATTCGGCGGCACGCCGGCTGCTGCGCGCGAGACGCTGTCGGGCACGTTGATCGGTGTCGAGCTCGCGGCCGGGCTCTCCGGCACCGTGCCGCAGGCGGGCGTCAAGCTGATTGCCTCGGGGCGGCTGGCGATGCTGTACCGCCACGCCTTCGACGCCTTGTCGGTCACCGCGCATCCGGTCGATGCGGATGAAGCGGTCCGCCGCGGCCTGTCGATGGCGGCTGCCGCGATCTGGATGAAATAGAAGGATCCTCGAGATGACCGTCCCCTTTCCGCCGATGCAGCGGCCGCTGGTCGCGATCCTGCGCGGCATCAAGCCCGAGGAGACCGAGGCCATCGTCGGCGTGCTGATCGAAGCCGGCATGACCGCGATCGAGATCCCGCTGAACTCGCCCGATCCATTCCGCTCCATCGGGGCGGCCGTGAAGCAGGCGCCGGCAGGCGTGCTGATCGGCGCCGGTACGGTGCTGACCACCGCGGATGTCGATCGCCTCAACGACGTCGGCGGCAAGCTGATGGTCTCGCCGAATGTGGACACCCAGGTGCTCGTGCGTGCCCATCAGTACGCCATGGTGACGCTGCCCGGCGTGTTTTCGCCGACCGAGGCGCTGCTTGCCGCACGCTCCGGCGCATCGGGGTTGAAGTTTTTTCCGGCGAGCGTGTTGGGTGCCTCCGGCATTGCCGCGATCAGGGCGGTGCTGCCGTCAGGCGTGATGATCGCCGCCGTCGGCGGCGTTTCCGACCAGAACTTCGCCGAATACATCAAGGGCGGCGTGACCGCGTTCGGGCTGGGCTCCAGCCTCTACAAGCCCGGCATGAGCGCGACGGATGTAGCCGCTCGCGCAAAGGTGACGATCGCGGCTTACGATCGGGCGATCGCGAAAGACTGAGCCGGCAATAAACAAGCCGTGATGCCGTCACGGTCGCGCGTTATCCTATCTTGCCGGACCAGCGAGATCAGGAGACCGACATGGCGATCAACAACGTGGCCGATCTGTTCGTGGCAACGCTCGAACAGGCCGGCGTCAAGCGCATCTATGGCATCGTCGGCGACAGCCTGAACGCCCTGACCGAGGCGCTGCGCCGCCGCGGCACGATCGAATGGATCCATGTCCGCCACGAGGAGGTCGCCGCGTTCGCCGCCGCCGGCGAAGCGGAGATGACCGGGAGCCTTGCGGTCTGCGCGGGCTCCTGCGGCCCCGGCAATCTGCATCTGATCAACGGGCTGTTCGATGCGCATCGCAGCCGCGTTCCCGTGCTCGCGATCGCCGCGCAGATCCCGACGGCCGAGATCGGCAGCGGCTATTTCCAGGAGACCCATCCGCAAAACCTGTTCCGCGAATGCAGCCATTATTGCGAGCTGGTCTCCGATCCGAGCCAGCTTCCCTTCGTTCTGGAGAACGCCATCCGCGCGGCGGTGGGCCTGCGCGGCGTCGCCGTCGTCGCCATGCCCGGCGACGTCGCGTTCCGTAGTCCCCCGAAGCGCGCGCTGTCGACGACGCGCGGCCTCAACGTGCCGGCGCCGAAGGTGGTGCCGCAGGCGGATGAGCTGCAGGCGCTCGCCGATCTCCTCAACGGCGCCGAGCGCATCACGTTGTTCTGCGGTCGCGGCTGCGCCGGCGCGCACGCGCCCTTGATGCAGCTGGCGGAGGCGCTGAAGAGCCCGATCGTGCACGCGCTCGGCGGCAAGGAGCATGTCGAATACGATAATCCCTACGACGTCGGCATGACCGGCTTCATCGGCTTCTCCTCGGGCTACGCGGCCATGCATGCCTGCGACGCGCTGGTGATGCTCGGCACCGATTTTCCCTACAAGCAGTTCTTCCCGACCGACTGCCAGATCGCGCAGATCGACATCCGGCCGGAAAATCTTGGCCGGCGCTGCAAGATCGATCTCGGCCTCGTCGGCGACGTCAGGCTCACCATCGAGGCGCTGCTGCCGCTGCTGAAATCAAAGACGCAGCGCAAGCATCTCGACGACGCGGTCACGCATTACAAGAAGGCGCGCGAAGGTCTGGACTCGCTCGCCAGGGGTACGCCGGGAAGCAAGCCGATCCACCCGCAATATCTCGCAAAGGTCATCAGCGACCATGCTTCGGACGACGCCGTCTTCACGGCCGATGTCGGCACACCGACGGTATGGGCCGCGCGCTATCTCGGCATGAACGGCCGGCGACGGCTGATCGGCTCCTTCGTGCACGGCTCGATGGCCAACGCGATGCCGCAGGCGATCGGCGCGCAGGCGTCGCAGCCCGGCCGACAAGTGATCTCGCTCTCCGGCGACGGTGGCTTCACCATGCTGATGGGCGATCTGATCACGCTGACGCAGGAGAAGCTGCCGGTGAAGGTGGTCGTCTTCAACAACGGCGTGCTCGGCTTCGTCGCACTGGAAATGAAGGCGGCCGGCTTCGTCGACACCAATGTCGACCTGGAGAATCCGGATTTCGCGGCGATGGCGCGCGCGATGAACATCTTTGCCAAACGCGTCGAGGATCCCGGCGAGCTTCCCGGTGCTGTCAAGGAGATGCTGGCGCATGACGGCCCGGCGCTGCTCGACGTCGTCACCGCCAAGCAGGAACTGTCGATGCCGCCGACCATCACGGCCGAACAGGTCAAGGGTTTCAGTCTCTGGGTGCTGCGCGCGGTGATGAACGGCCGCGGCGACGAGGTGCTGGATCTCGCGAAGACGAACCTCTTGCCCCGTTAGCCCCGCTTCACTGAAGGCGCGGGCAGTTGCTCATGGCGGTGCTGGAAGCGTTGCCATTGCAGCACGCTGCCGATCAGCAGCGCCGGCAGGAAGCCGAGCACGATCAGGAAATGCGGGAGCTGCGTCGGCGAGACGAAGGCGATGGCGATGTCCGAGATCAGCCAGAGTGCTGAGAACATCACCGCAAAGTCGGTTCGCGCGCACCGTAAATAGTAGAACACGGCAGTGACGACCATCGCGGGGCCGATCGCAACGCCGATCATGATCGCGGTCAGCTCCTTCGGCGTCAGCGCGTCGAGCATCATCGAGGCCAGCAGCCAGAGTGCGGCGAACATGGCAACGATGTCGAGCGGGTGCCGCAATCCAATACCTCTCGCAGGGACGCGCTATCGTTGTGGCCGGAACTGCGGCCGTCAAGTCAAAAGCCGCTTATTCCTCGTCACTTCCCGGCGTCGGGCGCAGCATGAAGTGACCGAAGGCGGTGGCGATCGGCTTGTTCGCATCGTCCTGCCAGGCGCGCGCCTCGAATGCGACGATGCGCCGGCCCTGCTTCACGATCGAGACATCGGCGAACGTATCGAGTGCGCGGCCGGAGCGCAGGTAGTTGACGGTGAGCCCGATCGGCTTGGGCGGTGCGGCGATGCCGAGCTCGCGTCCGACGCCGATGACGGCCGTGGTCTCGAGAAAGGCGCCGGTCATGCCGCCATGGATCGCGGGCAGGATTGGGTTGCCGATGATCTTTGGCGAGAACGGCATCGTCAGCGTGCCGTCGGCGTTGACGCGGATGCCGAGCCAACGCGCGAACGGGCTGCGCGCGAACGGCCCGTCCGGATCCTCCGGCGTCTCCAGCGCCGGTATGTCCAGCGCATTCATCCTGCGATCGGCGAGCATGTTGGTGCGGTTGGCGCCGATCATGAAGCAGGCGGTCGCGGTCGCCACCGGATCGTCCTCGGACTCCTGATAGGCGGTGGAGCGCACGAACGCGATCGAGCGCGTGGTGCGGTAGCAGACCGAATGCGCCTTGATGTCGAGGCCCGGCGTCGCCGGCTTCTGGTAGTCGATGCGCAGGTCGAGTGTCGCGATCGCGCGCGTGCCGTCGAGCGCGAGCTGCACCGCCATGCCGCAGCTCTCGTCCAGCATCGCGGTGACGACGCCTCCGTGCAACACGCCGGTCTCGGTGTCGCCGACGAAGACGGGCCGGTAGGGCAGGCTGGACCATGCTTCAGCCGGCGCGAAACGGTCGAGCTGGAGCCCGCTGATATGGCCGTAGTCGGAACGCCGGCCCCGGATCGCCTCGGCGAGTTCCTCGAACTGGAGCGTGGTCGGTATGGTGCTCATGGGAACGTTCTAGACCAGTGTCGGGCGCCGCGCAAAACCCCTGAAGGGGCCTCGACAGAGCGGGCCGAAGCGTCGATGGTGGGCGCTTCGTTCGTCGTTTAGCTGCAAGGAGCGCCCATGGCCGACCCCGAAACGCCCGCCGCCAATCAGGGGCCCGTCACCATTTCGAGCTCCAGCTCGGAGCGGGCGCCGATCATCTATTTCGACGGTGCGTCCTGCTTCGGCCATCACAACGGCGCGATCCAGATCGAGCTCGCCGCGAACCTCCTGATGCCGGTCGGCGCCGCCGTCAGGGTCGACGTGGTCCAGACCGCGCACCTGCGTTGCAGCGTCGCCGCGGCGCTGGCGCTGCGCGAAGCGCTCGAAAAGGCGCTGGCGATGTACAAGCAGGGCCAGCAGCAGCCGGCGGCGGAAGAGATTCCGGCGGTGAAGAACTGAGTTCGGAATTGACAGGCATTTGTCTTTGCGTCACCCTCCGCGCTGGTTGATACGACCTGCCGGTTGCACCCTTCGTGGAATGGTGAACGTATCGAGCCTTCATCGGCCCTCCCCTTTGCCCAAGCGTCCGGGTCAGCAGCGCAACCGCCTGATACATCTGGATCGCTCATGCAGAGGACGAACCGATGCGCGATTTTCGCGATGCCAAGGCTATGGCGCAGACCCTGCGCGAATCTCTGACCACCAAAGCCGTCATCATCAGCCACAGCGAAAGCCTCGAAATGGTGTCGAGGATGTTGGGCGTTGCCGACTGGAATACGTTGTCGGCAATGCTCCAGACGGGGCGTCGTGACACGTCTGTGCCGATCGCAAGGCTCAAGAGCTCGACCGCGGTCTATCCGGCGGTCCCGTTGCGCGATTTCGTGCCATTTCCCGGCGCGACCTTTCCATTGTTCGTTGGCCGCGAGAACACGGTGCTGGCCCTCAACCATGCATTCGAGGGCGAGCGCGAGATGGTCTGCGCGATCCAGCGCGATGCGGCCGTCGATGAGCCGCAATTTGCCGACCTCTACGAGGTCGGCGTGCTCGTGCAGCTGGTCGAGCTCGAACGACTCCAGAATGGTTCGATCAGGGTGCTATCGCGTGTCCTCCGCCGCGTCGCACTGCGCAGCTTTACAGCGCTATCGAGCGGGTATCGGTCGGAGGCATCCGACTTGCCCGAGGGGACGCCGGTCGACTCGCCCGAACTGATCCGCCGGGCCATTCAGCGTTTTGAGGACTACGCAGCCGCGCACGGCTTGCTGATGCCGGATATCTGGTTGTTCTTCGATCAGACGCGCGACGTTGGCCGCATAGCCGACACGATGGCGATGCGCATGAAGTTGCCGATCAAGGACAAGTACGAGCTACTGGCCATGCTCGATCCCGTAAAGCGGCTGGAGAAGATCGACGGGCTGCTGGACGTGTCGTCTCGCCCATTCAGCGTGGCCTATGATGCGACCCGACGCCGGGCCCTGGCTCTTGCCGATCAGCGCCGCCATCAGTTTGCGACGCTGGAGCACCTGTTGCTGGCGCTGACCGAAGACGGTGATGCCGCACCTGTCCTGCAGGCCAGTAACGCCGACCTCGGCGTGCTCAGGCGAAACCTCGCTGACCATCTCGACAAGGGGCTCGCGCACACGGTGATCGAGACGGGAACAGCGGCGCCGACCGCCGCGTTCCGGCGCGTCGACCGCCGCGCCGCATTGCACGCTCAGGAAATTGGTAATCCGGCCGTGACGGGCACCAATGCGCTCGTCGCTCTCCTTCCGGAGACGCGAAGCCTCGCGGCGCGCCTGCTCGCCGAGCAAGGTGTGTCACGCTGGCGCGTGGACAAGGCCATTGCGAAAGCGAGTGCCAAGGACGAGGGCTAGAGGAGCGCGTGGCCTTCGCCTACGCCTTCGTCACATGCACCTTCGCGGTCTTGCCGCCGTTCCACTTGCCGTCGAGCGCGCGCTCGATCTGGGCGGCGAGTTGCAGCAGCAGGCCGTCATTGGCCTGCTTGGCGATGGCCTGGATGCCGAGCGGCAGGCCGTGGTCTTGAGCCGCCATCGGCATCGAGATCGCCGGCATGCCGCAGAGATTGGCGAGCGGCGTGAAGGCGAAGAAGCGCCAGAGATTGCCGAACCAGTCGCGCACATCGGGATTGTCGGAGATGGTGAGATACTCCTTCGTGCCGACCTTGGGCGTCGGCAGCGCGGTGATCGGGGTCAGGATCACGTCCCACTGTTCGAAGAAAGCGCCGAAGCCCCGTGACGTCGTGTTGAACACCCCCTGCATCTTCGCCCGCTCGGCAAAGGTCGTGTGCCGGCCGGCTTCCCAGATCCGGATGTTCATGGGCTCGATTAGATCCTCCGGCGGCTTCTCCAGCCCGCGTGCGGCGAGCATGTTGGAGATCACCACCGCGAAGTTCGAGATGTAGCAGGTGGTCTGCGCCTCGAAGGCGGCGGGGAGGTCGATCTCCGGCAGTGCGTAATCGACGTGATGGCCAAGGCCTTCGAGGAAGCGGCCGGCTTTCTCCAGCTCGGCTGCGAGCTCAGGCGTCGCGGTGTAGTCGCCCCATGTGTGCGACAATGCGATGCGAAGCTTGCCGGGATCGCGCTTGATCATCTCGGAATAAGGCTGCGCCGTGGTCCAGAACGGCATGAACTCGCCCGGCGCGGGTCCCCTCGCATGATCGACGAAGGCGGCGGTGTCGCGCACCGAGCGCGACTGGCAGCCCTGGATCGAGACGAGGCCGGTGAGGTCGGACATGTGCGGTGCCAGCGAGAACACGCCGCGCGAAACCTTCAGCCCGATATTGCCGTTGACGCCGGCGGGAATGCGGATCGAGCCGCCGCCGTCGGTGGCATGCGCGATCGGCACCACGCCGGCCGCGACCATCGCGGCGCTGCCAGCCGACGAGCCGCAAGTGGTATAATCGGTATTCCAGGGATTGCGGGTGACGTAGACGGCAGGATTGTCGGCCGAAGAGCACACGCCGAATTCCGGCGTCGTGGTCCGTCCGATCAGGTTGAGCCCGGCCTGGCGGAATTTACCGGTGAGGAAGGTGTCGGCCGCGGCGCGATTGCCGCGCATCAACAGCGAGCCCATTTCCTGCAGCCGGCCTTTCATGGTCGGCCCGAGATCCTTCATCAGGAAGGGCAGGCCGGCGAAATGACCTGCGAGATTGGCACCATCCTTGGCGGGATCGGCGATCACGTCCTCGAACAGCTCGACCACGCCCGACAGAGCGGGATTGACCTTGGCGACACCCGCGGCCGCCTGGCGCGCGAGCTCCTTCGCCGTCAGCTCGCCCTTGCGGACGCGCGCCGCGAGGCCCACGCCATCGTGCTGCGCCCATTCGTTCCAGCTCATCGGCAAAGTCATGTGGTCCAATCCCTTCGTGCGGCGCCACCTTAGTTTCGCACAGGAACACTTTAATCAACTGATTCAGGGCGAAGGGCAGGGTTGCGTCGGATGGAGAGGTCGGCTGCAAACCTATGCTACATGCGCACGCATCAACCCGAGAGCCGCGCGATGACCGCAACCGGGCCGCCGCCCGCCGGCCCCTGATGCTCGGCGCCACCGGAAACATAGACCGCCCCGGTGCCGGCGAGACCTGCGATCAGGCCACCGACGGCGGCGCGCGCGTGGCGGGTCGAGCTGATGTCGGTATCCTCCAGCATGGTGTGGCGGAAGCCGCGCACGCTGCCATCGGGCGAGGCCTCCGCCTTGGCGAAGATGTTGACGAGCTTGCGGCCCGCGTTCGCTTGCGGCGCCACGCCAAGTCCAACGCTCGTCAATGCCGACATCACCGCGGCGGCGTCGATGGCATCGTCCATCACGGCATGACCGATCTCGAAGTCGCTGACTGATGCCGCCGAATTGCCGAGCACGATGACGACGTTGCCCATCAGCTCGATCCCGGACGAGGTCGAGGCCACTTTCGAAAACAGATCGTAGCGCCGCAGCACGTCCTCATCGCGGACATCAAAGGCGATCTCGCCGAGCGCAACGGCAACGCCGAGCGCGGACGCACCGCGCGAATAGGCCATCGAGCTGTAGGCGCTCGTCGTCACCGTCTTGTTGCCGCGCGCGTTTGCCGCCGCGACGCGATCGCTGGTCAGCAGCGGGCACTTGATCTGCACGAAATGGACGTCGGCGGGATCGGTGATGCCGGCATCTACCATCGCGGCTTTCACGGCCGTGGCCGTCTCCGTGATCTGCGCGGAGCGGCCGAGCTCCTCGGGCAGGAAATCGCGGGTGTGTGCCATGCCGATGCTCAGGCGCTTGCCTGCGATAGCGGCAGGCCGCTGCGGGACGTCCTGGCGCGTGAACACGGTGATGTGCGGGCTGAGAACGCCCTCGGTGCCACCTGACATCACGAAGGCGATCCGCTGCTCGACCTCCTGCGCGGTCAGGCCGAGCTTCGGCGCCAGTGCCGCGCACAGCGCGGCCACCGCATACTCGCGCGTAAAATCATTGACACCGCCATTGCCCTCGGTCTTGCCCAGGATGGCGAGGATCGATTTGGGATCGATCGCGCCGGAGTCGATCCTAGCCATGAGGCCGGAGACGTCGCCGGGGCCCTTGGTAACGAGCTTGAAGACGCCGACCGATGTGGCGCGCATGGAGTGTCCTCGTAGGAAGTCTGCTGGTCCGGCCGGCCAACCAGCCGTGGAACAGCGCCTTCTGTCAAGCCATTGGCATACGCCGACATCCGCACGAATGTGGCGAGATCGCATCGGTCCGACAAAAAATCCTCTGTCGACGGTGCTCAGCCGCACCTTGATGAATCAACCCCGGTTGGTCCATAAGCGGCGTCCCGTGGTCGGCGGTTCGCCGCCGTATTGCGTGCTTGGATAGGGGAATTCGCGCGTGGCAAACATCAACCAGAAGATTGCGCAGGAGCTTGGGGTTCGCGCCGAGCAGGTCGAGGCGGCGGTGACGCTGCTCGACGGCGGTGCCACGGTTCCCTTCATCGCACGCTACCGCAAGGAAGCGACCGGCGCGCTCGACGACGCGCAATTGCGCACCCTGGAGGAGCGCCTGGTCTATCTGCGCGAGCTCGAAGACCGCCGCAAGGCCGTCCTCGAATCAGTTCGCGAGCAGGGCAAGCTCGATGCCGCGCTCGAAGCCTCCATTCTCGCCGCCGACAGCAAGGCCCGTCTCGAAGACATCTATCTGCCGTTCAAGCCGAAGCGCCGCACCAAGGCGGAGATTGCCAAGGAAGCCGGCCTCGAGCCGCTCGCCAATCAGTTGATCGCGGAGCCGACCAACGATCCGAAGGTGGTGGCCGAAAGCTTCGTCAACGTCGAGAAGGGGGTTGCCGATGCCGCTGCTGCGCTGGATGGCGCCCGCGCCATCCTGGTCGAGCGGTTCGACGAGGACGCCGATTTGATCGGCGCGCTGCGCGAGGAGATGTGGACCAATGCACGCATGGCGTCCAAGGTGCGCGACGGCAAGAAGACCGAGGGCGAGAAATTCGCCGACTATTTCGAGTTCTCGGAGCCGCTGACCAAATTGCCGTCGCACCGCATCCTCGCGATGTTCCGCGGCGAGAAGGAAGAGATCCTCGACCTCCAGATTCAGGCCGAGGCTGAGGCGCCGCCGCCGGGCGTGCCCAGCGCCTATGAATTGAAGATCATGAAGCGGTTCGGCATCGCCGACCTCAAGCGCGCCGGCGATCGCTGGCTGATCGACACCGTGCGCTGGGCCTGGCGCACCAAGATCCAGGTGCATCTCAACATCGACCTGCGCATGCGGCTGTGGAACGCCGCCGAGACCGAGGCCGTGCGCGTGTTCGCTTCCAACCTGCGCGATCTCCTGCTGGCCGCGCCGGCCGGCACCCGCGTCACCATGGGGCTGGATCCCGGCTACCGCACCGGCGTCAAGGTCGCCGTCACCGATGCCACCGGCAAGGTCGTCGATACCGCGGTGATCTATCCGCACGAGCCGCAGCGGCAATGGAATGAGTCGCTCGCGATCCTCGGCAAGCTCGCGTTGAAGCATCGCGTCGAGCTGATCGCGATCGGCAACGGCACCGCCTCGCGCGAGACCGACAAGCTCGCAGGCGATCTCGTCAAGGGTCTGGCCGAGCTGAAGATGACCAAGATCGTGGTGTCGGAGGCCGGTGCGTCGGTTTATTCGGCCTCGGCTTTCGCCTCGGAGGAATTGCCGGGTCTCGACGTCACCCTGCGCGGCGCGGTCTCGATCGCCCGGCGTCTGCAGGATCCGCTCGCCGAACTCGTCAAGATCGAGCCCAAGGCGATCGGCGTCGGCCAGTATCAGCACGACCTCGGCCAGGCCAAGCTGGCCAAATCGCTCGATGCCGTGGTCGAGGACTGCGTCAACGCGGTCGGCGTCGACGTCAACACCGCTTCGGCGCCGCTGCTTGCGCGCGTGTCCGGCGTCGGCTCTGGTCTGGCGCAGAGCATCGTGGCGCATCGTGATGCCAACGGGCCGTTCAAGTCCCGCAAGGCGCTCAAGGACGTGCCCCGGCTCGGGCCGAAGGCGTTTGAGCAGTGCGCGGGCTTCCTGCGCATTCTCGGCGGCGAGGACCCGCTCGACGCCTCCGGCGTGCATCCCGAGGCCTATCCGGTGGTGCGGCGCATTCTCAGCGCCACCAAGAGCGACATCAAGGCGCTGATCGGCAGCAGCGAGATCGTGCGCACGCTCAAGCCGAAGGATTTCGTCGACGAGACTTTCGGTCTGCCGACCGTCACCGACATCCTGCGAGAACTCGAAAAGCCTGGCCGCGACCCGCGCCCGGCGTTCAAGGCCGCGGTGTTCAAGGAGGGCGTCGAGGAGATCAAGGATCTCAAGAAGGGCATGATCCTCGAGGGCACCGTGACCAACGTCGCTGCCTTCGGCGCCTTCGTCGACATCGGCGTGCACCAGGACGGTCTCGTGCACATCTCGGCGATGTCCAAGACCTACATCAAGGATCCGCGCGAGGTGGTGAAGCCCGGCGACATCGTCAAGGTGAAGGTGCTGGACTTCGAAGTCGCGCGCAAGCGCATCTCGCTGACGCTGCGCCTCGACGACGAGGTCGGCGCCAAGAAGGACGCCCCCGGCATGCAGCGCGACAACAGCTCACGCAACCCTTCCCGAATGACGTCGTCCGCACCGCGCAAGCAGGAATCCTCAGGCGGCGGCGCACTCGCCGAAGCGCTGCGCCGCGCGGCGGAAAAGAACGGCGGCAAGCGGGTGTAAGGCAGCCCTCAATGCGATCCGATCGCACTGTCTGGATGCCAAGACCCGCTTACAGCTCGATCACGCCCCGCCGCGCCGCATGTGCAACCGCATCGGTGCGGCCGGTGGCATCGAGCTTGTCGAGCAGCGAGCCGACGTGGAACTTGACGGTGTGCACGGAAATGCCGAGCCGGCGCGCGATCATCTTGTTGGAGGCGCCCTCGGCCATCAGCGCCAGCACGTCGAGCTCGCGCTGCGTCAGCGCGATGTCCTCGGGCATGCGGCGCGGATCGCGGGCGACGATCGCGGCAGCGGCCTGCTCGCCGGGCCCGGCAAGACGAAGCCCGGCGATGTTGCCGAGCAACGCCGCCAGGCGATCGGCGAGCGCGGGGTCGTCGATCTCCAAGGCGAGCACGATCTCTGGCATCTTGTCCTCGCTCACGCCTCCGGCCTCTCGCCGACCGTGACCTTGAAGCTGACTGGTTCGCCGCCGCGGCGCGCGGCGACATCGACCACGGTGCCAACGCTCGACGGACCCAGCGTCCGCGACAACGCGCGCACGCCGGACAGCTTCTGATCGTTGACCGCGACGATCACATCGCCCTGGCGTATGCCGGCGGCGGCCGAAGGTCCGGCCTTGTCCACATTCATCACCATCGCGCCGATGCCGTCGTCGAGCCGGACCGGCTGCAGCCCGAGGCCGAGATAGCCGCGCGCGATGCGGCCGCGCACCTCCAGCTGCGCGGCGACGCGCTCGATCGTCGCTGTCGGGATCACCAGCACGCGCCGCGGGCCGAGCACGGCCATGCCGAACGCCTCACCGGATGCGTCGAGCGCGACGCCGCCTTCTTGGCTGGGACGCAGGCGGACGTCGAGTTCGATCCGCGCATCGATGTCGCCGCCGCGCAACGAGCGCCAGCTATTGCCGGACGCCGATACCATCCCGAGCGCCGCGCTCGGCGTATCGCGGTGGGTCGCGACCACCACCGACAAGGCGCCCAGCGGCGGGACGGTCGCGGCGAGCTTGACCGGGGTCGTCGCAATGTCGGCGCGGAGCAGCGCGATGTCGGTCGTGTGGTCGCGGCCGGCGATCGTGGCGGCCACGCGGCTGCCGTCGGGAAGGCCGATCTCGACCTCGCCCTCGTCGGCCAGCGCCTCGTCGGCGGTGACGATCAGGCCTGCCTTCCAGACGAAGCCGGTCGCACGGGAGCGATGCGAGTGCACGGCGACGACTGAGGGCGCGGTGCGCGCCACCATTGCCGCGAGCAGCGAGGACAGGGCGGTTAGGTCAGTCATGGTGGGCTCCTGTAAGTTGTCCTCAATCTGGGATGTCGCGGGCGATTGCGAAACTGGCCGGGTGGCCAGGACCAGGGCGGCTCGCCGCATGAGCGGCCGACGAACATGTGATTGGGAGCGCTTCACGGGAACGTGTAGCAATCGGCAGAACATTGCGCTCCACGGCCTCGAGCCTTTTCAGCGAGTCCCGACCGATGACCATCGATCTCACCCGCCGCACCTTGCTGCAACTCGCCGGCGCCACCTCGCTTGCAATGGCAGCCGCGGCCGCAGCGCGTGCCGAGGGGACACCGCAGGGCAGCGGGCCGACCTATGCCAGCCGCACGCCGATGCGGGTCGGCATGGTGACGCTCCGGGTGAAGAATCTCGACAAGGTTGCGGATTACTACCGGGACGTGATCGGGCTCACCGTGATGGAGCGATCGGCGGCCGCCGCAAGGCTCGGCACATCAGGCATTACGCTGCTGGTGCTGGAGGCCCGCCCCGATGCGGCAATCGAGCCGCGCAACGCCGCCGGCCTCTATCACACCGCCTTCCTGATGCCGACCCGCAAGGACCTGGCGCGGTGGTTGGTGCACGCGGCTTCGCACCGCGTGAAGCTGTCGGGCTTTGCCGACCATCTCGTCAGCGAGTCCGTTTATCTCGACGACCCGGAAGGCAACGGCATCGAGGTCTATGCGGACCGCGATCCCTCGCAATGGCAATGGAGCGAGGGCAGCGTGAAGATGGCGAGCGACGAGCTCAACATTCCCGATCTGCTGTCACTGACCAACACGCGCGTGCCTGATTACGCCAAGGCGCCGGACGGAGCGCGCATCGGCCACATGCATCTGCGTGTCGGCGATCTCACGCAGGCCGGAAACTTCTATCATGGCACGATCGGCCTCGATCCGACCCGCAGCCGCAGCGGTGCCGCGTTCCTGTCGTCGGGCCGCTATCATCATCATCTCGGCATCAATGTCTGGCAGAGCCAGGGCGCGGGCCAACGCGACGACCAGACGACCGGCCTTGCCTGGTTCTCGCTGGTGACGGAGAAGCCGGACATTCTCGCCGCGCAGGAGGAGCGCCTGCGCAAGGGCGGTGTGCAGATGACGACGATCGCAGGCGGCGTGGAGGCCGCCGATCCCTGGGGCACGAAGGTGCGGCTGCTCAGGGTTTGATCGCCGGCGCGCGCGTTGGTAAGACCGGTCGGGCGCAAACCAGCACTCCGGGGTCTCACCGAATGGCCGAATTCCACGGCGTCTTTCCCTATCTCGTCTCGCCCGTCGATGCCGACGGCGCGGTACGGACCAACGTGCTGGCAAAGCTCTGCGACGATCTGATCGACGCCGGCGTGCATGGGCTGACGCCCCTGGGCTCGACCGGCGAATTCGCTTATCTCGATGCCGTGCAACGGACCGCGGTCGTGCGGACCACGATCGAGGTCGCGAAGGGCCGCGTGCCCGTGATCGCGGGTGTCGCCTCGACCTCGACAGGGGATGCAGTCGCCCAGGCGAAGGCGTATCAGAAGCTCGGCGCCGACGGCATCCTGGCGATCCTGGAGGCCTATTTCCCGCTCACTGACGCCCAGGTCGAATCCTATTTCCGTGCCATCGCTGATGCCGTCGACATTCCCGTCGTCATCTACACCAATCCGCAATTCCAGCGCTCCGATCTCACCCTCGACATCATCGCACGCCTCGCCGAGCATCCGCGCATCGGCTACATCAAGGACGCCTCGACCAACACGGGCCGGCTGCTCTCGATCATGAACCGCTGCGGCGATTCCTTGCGCGTGTTCTCGGCCTCCGCCCATATCCCGGCTGCGGTGATGCTGATCGGCGGGCTCGGCTGGATGGCGGGCCCGGCCTGCATCATCCCGCGCCAGAGCGTCGCGCTTTACGACCTCTGCAAGGCGGGCCGTTGGGATGAAGCCATGGCGCTGCAGCGCCGGCTATGGCGGATCAACGAGGCTTTCGCCCGCTTCAACCTCGCCGCCTGCATCAAGGCGGGGCTTTCGATCCAGGGCTATGACGTCGGCGATCCCGTTCCCCCGCAGGCCCCGCTGACGGCGGATGCGCGCAAGGTGGTGGAGGCGGCGCTGCGCGAGGTCGCGTAGCCGAGTGTCACGCGGCAATATGTCCCTGAATATCCTGCGGAAAGCCAAACCGGGCCCTATCTGCCTCGATCAGGAAACTTCCAGCCGTCTGCGACGTTGCTGCGTGAGCGAGGTCTGCAATCCATGCATGTGCATTCCGAACACTATTTTCAGCACGCATCGCGGTGATCATCCATGAATCGTCGCTACGCAATCGGCGCGGCAGCCTTTGCCGCCGTGCTGCTCGCCGTCACCGCCGCGAAGATCCTGCATGTCCCGATGCTGCATGTCCCATGGGCGGCGTCCTCCGCGCGTGCGGTCGAGCAGCGCGGGCCGCTGTCCGATGGCGAAAAGGCGACCATCGACATCTTCGAACGCGTCTCGCCTTCGGTGGTCCAGGTTGCGGCGAAATCAGCAGCCAGTCCCCTCATGGGAGAGGAAGGCCAGGGCGGCTCTTCCGGCACGGGATTTGTCTGGGACCGCGACGGGCACCTCGTGACGAACAATCACGTCGTGGCCAATGGCGGCGAGATCGCGGTACGCTTTGCGTCGGGAGAGGTCGCCGAGGTGGACCTTGTCGGCACGGCTCCTAATTACGACCTCGCGGTGCTGCGAATCCGGAGTGTGCGCGAGCTGCCGCAGCCGGTGGCGCTCGGCAGCTCGAATGACCTGAAGGTCGGACAGTCCGCGTTTGCGATCGGCAATCCCTTCGGGCTAGATCAATCGATGACCAGCGGCATCATCAGCGCGCTCAAGCGCAGGCTTCCGACCCATGGCGGCCGGGAGATCGCCAATGTCATCCAGACCGATGCCGCGATCAATCCGGGCAATTCGGGCGGACCGTTGCTGGATTCCGCAGGCCGGTTGATCGGCGTCACGACGGCGATCATATCGCCCTCGGGTTCGAACGCCGGCATCGGTTTTGCGGTGCCGGTCGATGTCGTGAACCGGATTGTCCCCGAGCTCATCCGCAACGGCCGGGTGCCGACGCCCGGCATCGGCATCGTGGCGGCCGGCGAGGACGTTGCGACGCGGCTTGGCGTCCAAGGCGTGATCGTGGTGCGCACGGCCCCCGGCAGCCCCGCGGAGCGGGCGGGGATTCGTGGTGTCAACATGACGACCGGCGCGGTCGGAGACATCATCACTGCCGTCGAAGGCAAGCCGGTGCGGCGCCTCGCCGACCTGACCGATGCGCTGGAGCAGGCCGGTGCCGGGAAGACCGTTCGGCTCACGGTCAAGCGGGGCTCGGACAGCCGCGACGTGAACGTGGGCATCATCGACATCGAGCGTTCCTGACATCCCGCAATCTGCGCCAGCAAGGGCCTTGAGGCGCATTGCAGATGTGCCGCGGCTCGGTTGTCTCATCCGTAAAATCCGCTAAAACCCCCGCGGTCGTTTTCCGGATTTCGAGGATAGAGCGGAATGAACATTCTTCCCGGCAATTTGCGTTTCGGTGCGGGGCAGCCCGTCAAGCGTTTGGAAGACCAGCGGCTGCTCACCGGGAAGGGACAGTTCATCGACGACAAGCCGCAGGACGGCGCGCTGTGGTTGCACGTGCTGCGCTCGCCGCACGCCCACGCGAAGATCGTCTCGATCGACGCCAGCGCGGCGGCCGCGATGCCCGGCGTCACCGCGATCTACACCGGTGCCGACCTCGTCAAGGACGATATCGGCACAATTCCGACGCTGAGCATCTTCAAGCGCCCCGACGGCAAGCCGATGACGGTGCCGCCGCGCCGGCTGCTGGCCTACGAGGTCGTGCGCTACGCCGGTGAAGCCGTGGCTGCCGTGGTGGCGTCGTCGCGCGTGGAGGCGCAGACTGCGGCCGAGGCGATCGCGGTCGAATATGACGTGCAGCCCGCGGTGGTCGATCCGGTGGAGGCCGTCAAGTCCGGTGCGCCCGTGGTATGGCCCGAGGCGCCGGACAACATCGTCGGCGCCATGAGCTATGGCGATGCGGCCAAGGTCGACGAGGCTTTCGGCAGGGCCGCGCACACCGTCGAGCTCGACATCGTCAGCCAGCGCCTCGTGCCGTCCGCGATGGAGCCGCGCTCGACCATTGCCGAGATCGACAAGAAGACCGGACGTCTTCTCCTGCACGTGCAGTCGCAGACCCCGGCCTCGACCCGTGACGTGCTGGCGGAGGCGGTGCTGAAGCGTCCCAAGGACAGCGTCCGCGTGCTGGTGGGCGATATCGGCGGCGGCTTCGGCCAGAAGACCAACCTCTATCCGGAAGACGGTATCGTCGCTTACGCGGCGACCAAGCTGAACAAGAAGATCCGCTGGCGCGGCGACCGCACCGACGAGTTCGTCGGCGGCACCCACGGCCGCGATCTCACCTCGACGGCCTCCTTCGCGCTGGATGAGAAGGGCAAGGTGCTGGCCTATCGCGTCAAGTCGATCGGCTGCACCGGCGCTTATTCCTCGGGCGCGGCCAACATCATTCCGCTGGTGCTCGGACCGTTCGTGCAGACCGGCGTCTACGATCTGCCGCTGGTGCATTTCGAGGTGAAGTCGGTGATGACCCACACCGCGCCGGTCGGCGCCTATCGTGGCGCCGGCCGTCCTGAGGCGGTGTTCATCGTCGAGCGCCTGTTCGACGCGGCTGCGCGAAAGGTCGGCATGGATCCGCGCGCGATCCGCAAAGCCAACTACATCAAGCCGGCGCAGCTGCCCTACACCAATGCTGCAGGCCAGGTCTACGATTCCGGCGCCTTCGCCCACATGCTCGACCGTGCCGTGAAGCTGGCGGACTGGGACGGCTTTGCCGCGCGCAAGAAGGCGGCGAAGAAGAAAGGCCTGCTCTACGGCCGCGGCGTCACCTCCTACATCGAATGGACCGGCGGCCGTGCGCACACCGAGAAGGTCAGCCTGCACGCGACCTCGCAAGGCCGCGTCGTGCTGCATTCCGGCACCATGGCGATGGGGCAGGGGCTGCAGACCACCTACACGCAGATGATCTCCGACACACTCGGCATTCCCATGGAGAAGATCGACGTGGTTCAGGGCGACACCGATCTCGCGCAGGGCTTTGGCAGCGTCGGCTCGCGCTCGCTGTTCGTCGGCGGCACGGCCGTTGCGGTCTCGTCCAACGATCTGATCCAGAAGGCGCGCGAGAAGGCGGCGAACGTGCTGGAAACGTCGATCGAGGACATCGAATACCAGGGCGGCATGCTTACCGTGGTCGGCACCGACCGCCGTATCAGCCTGTTCGATCTCGCCGAGAAGGAAGGCGGCGCTAAATTGAGCGTCGATTCCGAGGGTGAGGTCGACGGTCCGAGCTGGCCGAACGGCACGCATATCTGCGAGGTGGAGATCGATCCCGAGACCGGTGTCTCCAAAGTGGTGCGCTACACCACGGTCGACGACGTCGGTGTCGCCGTGAACCCGATGCTGGTCACCGGCCAGATCCATGGTGGCGTCGCGCAGGGCATCGGTCAGGCGCTGTATGAGGGCGTCTCCTACGATGCCGACGGCCAGCTCCTCACCGCCAGCTACCAGGACTATTGCATCCCGCGCGCCGACGACGTCCCGCCCATCGTGGTGACGCTGGATGATTCCGCGCCCTGCCGCACCAATCCGCTCGGCGCAAAAGGCTGCGGCGAATCCGGCGCGATCGGCGGCCCTCCTTGCGTCACCAACGGCGTGATGGATGCGCTCGCCGAGCTCGGCATCAGCCAGCTGAACACGCCACTGACGCCGCAGAAGATCTGGCAGGCGATCCGGGACGCGAAGGCGAGTTGACGCTTTCAACCGCGTCTCGTCATTGCGAGCGCAGCGAAGCAATCCAGAAACTCTCCGCGGAAGCGGTCTGGATTGCTTCGTCGCAAGAGCTCCTCGCAATGACGGAGGAGAGAGCTAAATCCCCAGCATCATCTTCGCAATGATGTCGCGCTGGATTTCCGATGTGCCGCCGAAGATGGTGTAGGCGCGGCCGTTGAGATATTCCGGCACCACCGTCAGCATCTCCTCCGGCGTCGGCGGCTCGTGATTGAGCTTGTAGAGCGGGCGCATTGGTTCGACCGCGAGAGCGTCGTGGCCGATCACGTCGGCCCCTAACCGCGTCACGGCCTGACGGATCTCGCTGTTGCGCAGCTTCAGGATCGACGATACCGCGCCGGGATTTTGTCCCGTCTGCAGCGCCGAGAGCACGCGCAGCTCCGTCATCTCGAGCGCATCGATGTCGACCTCGACTTCCGAGATGCGCGTCGCGATGTCGGGGCTGTCGATGGCGCGGCCGGTCAGGTCGGATTCGGCGAGATCCGCGATCGCCTTCAAGCCTTCGCGAAGTTTCGCCGACGCAATGCCCGAGCCGCGCTCGAATTCGAGCAGGTATTTGCCGTAGGTCCAGCCCTTGCCTTCCTCGCCGACGCGGTTGGCGACGGGCACGCGGACGTCGTCGAAGAACACCTGGTTGACCTCGTGGTCGCCGCCGATGGTGAGAATGGGTCGCGTGGTGATGCCCGGGGTCTTCATGTCGATCAGGATGAAGCTGATGCCGTCCTGCTGCCGTGGCCCGTCGCTTGTGCGCACCAGCGCGAACATGCGGTTGGCATGATGCGCATGCGTGGTCCAGATCTTGGTGCCGTTGATGATGTAATCGTCGCCGTCACGCACGGCGCGCGTCTTCAGCGAGGACAGATCGGAGCCGGAGCCCGGCTCGGAATAGCCCTGGCACCAATAGTCTTCGCCAGAGAGTATCCGCGGCAAGTAGAAGTTCTTCTGCTCAGGGCTGCCGAAACCGATGATCACGGGCCCGACCATCTTCACGCCCATCACGTTGACATTGGGCACGCCGGCGCGTGCGGACTCCGTCTCGAAGATCCAGCGCTGCGCCGGCGTCCAATCCGGCCCGCCATGCTCGACCGGCCAGCCCGGCGCGCCCCAGCCCTGCCGGTGCAGCGCACGCTGCCAGGCCATGCCGATGTCGGGGTCGGAGAACACCGACGGCGTCAGCGCGGTCGCGCGCTTCATCTCCTCGGTGAGATTCTTCGCGATGAAAGCGCGCACCTCGCTCTGGAAGGCGCGCTCCTCGGCATTGAACGTGAGGTCCATGAGGCTCTCCGGGTGTCAGGCTCTGCGGCCAAGCTCGGCGTGGCGGGCGTAGTGGTGCGCGCTGCCGCCGAACAGCGTATCGAAGGCGACGAGCCGCTTGAAATAGGCGCCGACCTCGAGCTCCTCGGTGACGCCCATTCCGCCATGGAGCTGGATCGATTGCTCGCCGACGAAGCGGGCGCATCTGCCGATCTTCGCCTTCGCGCCGGAAGCTGCTCGCGCGCGCTCGACCGGCGGGCTATCGGCTTTCAGCGCGGCCCGAAGCGCCATCGACCGCGACTCGTCGACCTGCATCGCCATGTCGGCGAGGCGGTGGCGGATCACCTGGTTGGCCGAGAGCGGCCGGCCGAACTGCTTGCGGATCTTGGTGTATTCGAGCGTGGTGTCGAGCAGCGTCTGCATGATGCCGACGGCTTCCGCAGCCAGCGCGGCCATGGCGCCATCGACGACCCATTCGATCGCGGGCAGCGCATCATGGCCGTCGCCGAGCAGGGCGTCCTCGGGCAGATGCACGTCGGAGAGCTCGATGTTGCAGGCGCGTCCACCGCCGAGACGCGCATAGTCGGAGATGGCGAGGCTATCCGCCGTCGCCGGCACCACGAACAGGCCGATCCGCCCCGAAGGGCCGTGATGATCATGGATGAGGGCGGAGACGATGATCTCATCGGCGGCATGCCCGTCGAGTACGGCGATCTTGCTGCCGGACAGGCGCCAGCTCTGCGCGGTCTTGGTGGCGCTGGTGGCGACCTTGGCGAGGTCGAACCGTGCGGCGCGCTCGGAATGTGCAAACGCAAGCTTCAGTGATCCGTCGGCGACCTTGGGCAGGCTCGCCTGCTTCTGCTCATTGGTGCCGCATCTGGCGATCAGTGCGGCTCCCAGCACCACGGTCGCGACGTAGGGCTCCGACACCAGTCCGCGCCCGAAGGCCTCCATCAGGATGCCGATCTCGACCGCGCCGCCGCCGAGCCCGTCGAATTCTTCGGGCAGCGGCAGCGCCAGCCAGCCGAGCTCGGCGAATTGTTTCCACACCGAAGGGCTGAAGCCGAGCGGATCGTTCGCCATCCTGCGGCGGTGATCGGCATCGTAGCTTCCGGCCACGAAGCGCTCCGCGCTCTCGCGCAGCAGCCTTTGCTCGTCGCTGAGATTGAGGTCCATGTTGTCTACTCCGCCGCCGCCGGCGGCTTGCGCACGGAGGGATGCAGGCCCGAGGGATCGACGATCATGCCGAACTCCTGAAGATTGTGCGCGTGGCAGAGCTGATGCAGCGCAAAGGCCTGGTCGATCGCGGCGGGCTGGCCCATCACGTCGACCGAGCGGTTCACGGCTTCCTTGGTCATCTTCAGCGCGAAGGACGGCTTTGCAGCGATCCTGCGGGCCAGCTCCAACACGCGAGACGACAGCTCCGCGCGCGGTACGATTTGATTGACCATCCCGAGCTGGTGCGCTTCCTGCGCGCTCCAATTGTCGGCCGTGAACAGGAACTCCTTCGCCTTGCGCGGCCCGAGCTCCCAGGGATGCACGAACCATTCGACCCCGCAGACGCCCATGGTCACGACAGGGTCGCAGAACTGCGCGTCGTCGCTGGCGATGATGAGATCGCAGGCCCAGGCCAGCATCAGCCCGCCGGCGATGCATTTGCCGTGGACCTCGGCGATCGTGGGCTTGGCGAGGTTGCGCCAGCGCCGCGTGATCTGGAGATAAATCTCCTGTTCGCGGGCGAAGCGGCCATGGGCATTGGGCTCGGCAAAACCGCCCCAATTTCCGATGGGTGGAAAATCGACGCCGGCGGTATTCTTGCCGCCGGGACGCAGATCATGGCCCGAGGAGAAGTGCGGGCCATTGCCGGCGAGAATGATCACCTTGACCGAAACGTCCTGCACCGCCGCGTCGAAGGCGGCATTGAGGTCGTAGGTCATTTGCAGGTTCTGCGCGTTGCGCGCCTCAGGCCGATTCATCACGACCCGGACGATTGCCGGGTCCGGCCGTTCCACGAGGATGGTCTCGAACGAGCTCATCGCGTTTTCCCTGGCGTTTCCGCTTATGTTTTGCCGGAGTTGACTATGTCGGCCTGCGATAGGCAAGAGGCTTGCGTCAGCCGGCTGGACGCGCTCATCCTGCCGTCATTCCGTGACGCGAACCGAACCCGGAATCTCGACATTCTCAGGTGCGCGCAATTGCGCACCATAGTTCGCTTCGTGCCCCGGAATGATGGAACAAATCTCGACACTCCGCGTGTCCGATCTGGTAGTTTGCGGCAGATTCCACCGGGAGAAATTTAATGCGCAAGATCCTGACCGTGCTGGCGGCGCTGGCCTCGCTGAGCCTCACCAATTGCGGCTACAACGCGATCCAGAGCGAGGACGAGCAGATCAAGGCCAACTGGTCCGAGGTCGTGAACCAGTATCAGCGCCGCGCCGACCTCGTGCCCAACCTCGTCAATTCGGTGAAGGGTTTTGCGCAACAGGAGAAGGACGTGCTCCTCGGGGTCACCAATGCGCGCGCCAAGGTCGGCAGCATCCAGGCGACGCCGGAGGTGCTGAACGATCCCGCCGCGTTCCAGAAATTCCAGGCGGCCCAGGGCGAACTCTCCAGCGCGCTGTCACGGCTGCTGGTCGTCACCGAGAACTACCCGCAGCTCAAGTCGGACGCCCTGTTCAAGGACCTGATGTCGCAGCTCGAGGGCACCGAGAACCGCATCACGGTGGCGCGCAACCGCTACATCAAGGCGGTACAGGATTATAACGTCACCATCCGCTCCTTCCCGAGCAACCTCACTGCGATGATGTTCGGCTACAAGGAGAAGCCGAACTTCTCGGTCGCGAACGAGAAGGAGATCTCGACCGCGCCGAAAGTGGACTTCAACCCGGCACCGGCGCCGACGCCGTCGAAGTAGCGCACTTCCCACATGTCCGCCGCACCCACCGCAGTCATTCCCCGCGACCCGGCTGCGCCAAGGCTTCGCCGCGGTTTCGGTTTTGGGCGCGCCGAAGCTGCAGCGAAGGCGGCAAGCGGGGAATCCAGTACGCCGCGGCCTTTCCGTAGCCCGCTGGCGTCTCTGGAATACTGGATCGCCCGGTCAAGCCGGGCGATGACACTGAGGTTGTGGCGCGGGCGTTCGGACTTCTCTGTGTTTGTCCTGGCCGTCGCACTCGTCTTCGCTTCTGCTTTCCCCGCTTCAGCCGACGTCGCCGTGCCCCCGCTCACGGGCCGCGTGGTCGATCAGACCGGCACGCTCTCCAGCAGCGACGTCGCGTCGCTCACGCAAAAGCTGCGCGACTTCGAGGCGCGCAAGGGCAGCCAGATCGCCGTCCTGATCGTGCCGACCACGCAGCCGGAGACGATCGAGCAGTTCTCGATCCGCGTCGCGGAGGCCTGGAAAATCGGCCGCAAGAAGGTCGACGACGGCGCGATCCTCGTCGTCGCCAAGAACGACCGGCATTTGCGCATCGAGGTCGGCTACGGCCTCGAGGGCGCGCTGACCGATGTCACCTCGCGGCGGATCATCGACGAGGACATCACCCCCAAGTTCAGAAGCGGTGACTTCGCCGCAGGCATCGGCGCGGGCGTCGATCGCATGATGCGGGTGGTTGATGGTGAGCCGCTGCCGTCCCCCTCGCGCAGCGTCAACTTCTCTCACAATCTGGACGACATCGCGCCGGTGCTTGCCGTGTCGCTGTTTGCCTCGATTGGCGTCGGCGGGTTCTTCCGGGCCATGCTGGGACGGCTGCTCGGATCACTGGTGACCGGGGGCATCATCGCGGCGATCACCTGGCTCATTCTCGGCTCCGCCGCGCTTGCCGCGGCCGTCGGGGTGCTCGGCTTCATCATCGGATTTGTCGCTGATCTGTTTTCGGCGATCACGCCGGGCACCGGCCGCTCGCGCGGCGGCTCGTGGTCGAGCGGTTCATCGGGCGGCTGGAGCAGCGGATCGTCGAGCGACAGCGGCAGCTTCAGCGGTGGCGGCGGCAGCTTTGGCGGCGGCGGCGCCTCGGGGAGCTGGTAGCGGTCATGAGCATCAAGCGCATTGCCAGGCATCTCCTGCAGCATCATTGGCGGGCGAAGCAGATTTTTCCGCAAGCCGTGCTGGAACGCGTCGAGCAGGCGATCAAGCGGGGCGAGGCCACCCATTCGGGCCAGGTCCGCTTCGTGGTCGAAGGCGCACTCGACGGCGCGCCGCTCTTCCGCAACCAGTCGGCGCGCGAGCGCGCGATCGACGTGTTCTCGCATTTGCGCATCTGGGACACCGCGCACAACAACGGCGTCCTCATCTATCTCCTGCTTGCCGATCGCGACGTCGAGATCGTCGCCGACCGCGGCATCCACGCCAAGGTCGGTGCCGAAGGCTGGGAAAGCATCTGCCGCGCCATGGAGGCCGAGTTCGCTGCCGGCCAGTTCGAGCGCGGCGTCATCGCCGGCATCGAAGCAGTGTCGCGCGAGCTGGCACGGCATTTCCCGCCGCAGGGCCGGCACGCGAACGAGCTGCCGGATGCGCCGGTCGTGATGTGACGGAGCGCGCGTCGCGCGCTCCGTAATTGCGAGGAGCTCTTGCGACGAAGCAATCCAGAGTATTTCCGCGGAGGGACTCTGGATTGCTTCGCTGCGCTCGCAATGACGGTGAGGGAGCGTCATTGCGTCTCATTCCGCGGCCGTTCATCTTGCCCCGGTTACAAATTGTTTCACGCCCGCCACACCGGTTCCATCTTCCCGGCTCAATTCAGCCCCTGATGACTTCCTAAAATTTCGGTAAGCGGGTCCGCAAGTAAGGATTTCGCAAGCAATGAAAGTTACCAAAAGGTCAACCCCGACTGGAGTATTTGAGCCGTGAGCGAACCAATGCCCGAGCAGGCTGCCCAGAACACCGGCGTCGTCGAAGCCGCAGCGACCGCGCCGCAGGCTGTCGAGGCTGCCGGGATCGATGCCCCCTCGATCGCGCCCGACCACGAGGCTCCGCCCAAACCCGACCCGGTGAAGGTCGAGCCGCCGAAGATCGAAGCCAGGGTTGAGCCCAAGGTTGAGCCCAAGGTCGAAACCCAGCCCGAGACCAAGCCCGGCAAGCTCATCGTCATGGCGCCCTCGGGGCGTAGCTGGGACCGCGAGGATTTTGCCCCGCATGTGAAGGCGGACGAGCCGCGCGAGACCGGCGGCAAGCGGCGCTTGTCGGCGATGGCCGCGGTGGTGGTGATTGCCGCTTGCGTCGGCGCGATCAGCGGCGCGCTTGCGACCGCCAGCATGATGCGTTTCGCCGCCCCGGCCCAGGCGCCGGTCCAGGTCGTCGACACGAGCGCGCTGGATGCTTCGGTCGCGCGGATCGATGCCGATCTCGTCGCGCTGAAGGCCAATGTCGAGCAAAGCTCGAAAACCGGCGTCAGCCAGTTCAATCGCGCCAACGACCGCCTCGACAAGCTTGAGAAGGCGCAGGCCGAGCCGCTGGCGAAGATCGCAAAACTGTCCGAGACCGTCGACAAGCTCCGTGCCACGCCGGCTGCCGCCCCGGCGCAGGCTGCGGCCGCCGCACCCGCCAAGGAGACCACCGGCTCGATCGCGCCAACCCAGGTTGCGACCGCCGCCGCCGCACCGGCCCCGGTGCCGGCCGCGCCCAAGACCGAGGTCGGTCGCCTTCCGACGATCGAAGGCTGGAGGCTGCGCAATGCCGGCAATGGCGGCGCGTTAATCGAGGGCCGCGACGGCCTCTACGAGGTCTATCCCGGCGATCCCATCCCCGGCGTTGGCCGCGTCGACGCGATCCGCCGCCAGGACGGCCGCTGGGTGGTCGTCACCAGCAAGGGCCTGATCGTCGGGCGCTGAGCGTTCGACATTCGTCGCCAAAGAGGCGCTTCACCGCGATGTGAAGCGCCTTTTCGCTTGAATAGGTGTCCTCGCGCGGTGTTACCTGAGGCATGAGCCGCGCGCTGCGAATTCTCGTTGCTGCCGCCGTGTTGTTTGGCGGCGCCGGCTCGCTGTCGGCAGCGGAGATCGCGCCGCTGACGCGCGGCACGGCCATCACCGATCCGGAGTTGCTGCGCAGGCTCGACGAGGGCGACGCGCTCACGATCCCGCGCCTGTTGTCGCCGGAACGGGAGGCGGGCCGTCCGCTGACGACCGACCTGCTGTTTTCGGAGCTGCCGCAGCTCAAGGATATTCCGCCGGCAATCGATGCGGAGCTCGACCGCTACATCATCAGGCGGAAGGCGGAATATCCCACCGAGACCGTCGGCGTCGGCGAAGGCTTTGACGTGCAACTGTTCGACCGGACCGTGCTGACATCTCCCAACACGCGTTTCGTGCTCGCCGGCATCGTCAACCGGATGGATCGCGCCTATGTCGCCGAAGAGTCCTGCGGCGAGATCCGGCTGATCTACCGGCTCGTGCGTTTCGACGGCGGCAAGACCGCGACGCGCCTGCCGATGACGTTCAATCTGGTGATGAAGGCGAGGGATGCGCGCCAGACGGCTACGAACGGCAAACCGGTCAGTTGTGCCGAGATCGCCCGACGCTGGCTCGACAATGGCGATTGGCAGGAGCTGATCCGCGGCCGAGACGACGCCAGGCTCGATAGCATCGAGACCAACATCCAGCTCTCGGTCGCCGCGAAGTCGGCGCTGCACGATTTCCGCTCCGACTATCTGCTCAAGGTGTTCAAGTACGATGCGGCGACGAAACGCTTCGTCGAAACGGTGCTGGAGAACCAGATCGACCGCGACCGCATCCTCTCCGACGATGCGCTTCGGCGCGACTTCAAGGCCTGGCTGCTCGCACCCGGGAATTTGCGCGAATTCGATCGCGGCACGGTGCTGATCCCGGAAAAATTCCTCGCCAAGGCTGCGGTGGTGCCCACACCCGCCGGTCTCGATGCCTCGGCGCTGCAGCCGGAGTTCGGCATGGTGCAAGGAGAAGGGAAAGGCGAGGGCCGGGACGACCCGGTCTTCACCGAAAACGATGTGGTTGGCGCGCTCAAGCAGGCGGCCGCACGCGGGGAGATGCAGAACATCCGTTCGATCGCAGGGTTCCAGCGCCGTCTCAACGACGTCACCTGCTCAGGCTGCCACCAGACCCGCGGCGTCGGCGGCTTCCATTTCCCCGGTGTCGACTGGCTCGCGGACACGCCGTCGAATTCCACCATCGTGCCCGCCTCGCCGCATTTTGTCGGTGACCAGCTCCGCCGGCGCGACATCCTGGCCGCATTCGCCGCGGGCAAACGCCCTGATTTCTCACGCGGATTTGCCAGCCGGCCGCAGACCCGCGGCAGCCGGGAGCTCGCCGGGAGCGAGTATCAGGACGGCTGGGGCGCGCATTGTTCCCTCCAGGATGCGGGATCGGGAACGCGAGATGCGAGTTTTACGTCATGGAGCTGTGCTAACGGTCTCACTTGTCAGGCTGCCGCGGCCTCACGCCGCATCGGCATGTGCTTCATCAAGACGCGTTAGGCCTAACCAAGCGATTTGGATGGTTCATGACGGATACAGGCAACGCCAACAAGGCGCGCAATCGCGAGATCGCGCGCAATGAGGAAGCCAAGCAGGTCACCGGCAGCGCCCGCGTCAGCATCTGGGCGATCGCGATGGCCGTCATCGTCGGCGGAGTCTTGTTTACGCTCGGCTGGCTGTCGATGAGGTAGCCCTCACGTCGCGTAGTTCGTCATCCGCTTCCCCGGCAGGAGTTCATAGGCCGGCTTCCAGCCGGGCAGTGCGGCCATGCGCCCCAGCCACGTGTGGATGGCGGGATGGCTCGCCGCAAAGTCAAAGCCGTGCTCGTCGCTGGGATAATGCAGATAGGCCATCATCGAGATGTCCGCGACCGTCGGCTTCGCACCGATCGCGAAGGCGTTGTGCTGGAGATGTCCGTCGAGAATGCCGAGGAAATCCTCGAGCCGGCGGCGGAAATGCTTCAGAACCTGCGGATCGTTTGTCTCTGTGAAGGCGCGCATGAAGCGATAGGTCGCCATGTAGCCCGTGAGCTTGTGGTTATCCCAGAACAGCCAGCGCAGCAGCTCGAATTTCTCGTCCTCTGTTTCGGCGCCGAAGCGGCCGTATTGCTCGGCGAGCTTGAGCAGGAGGGGCGCGGTCTGCGTCATCTTCACGCCGTCGATTTCGAGCACGGGAATCTCGCCCATGGGATTCACGGCCTTGCGCCACTCCGCCGTGCGCGTGACCCCGCCGGCAAAGTCGGTCCAGACCGGCTCGAACCTCTCGCCGCAAAGCGTCAGCATCAGCGCCAGCTTGTAGCTGTTGCCGGATTCGGGGAAGTAGTGCAGGCGGTAGCTGGGCATTGAACGCTCCTTGCCTTCGGGGGCCTGGATCACGATAATACATATGATCCGCGTAACAGAACATTTGTTCTGTCACGGGTCAAGAGCTGGATGCTGGGCCGGATGAGCAGGGATTCAAAAACAGAGTCGGGCGAGCGCGAGCGGCCCCTGATGCAGGCTACACTGCGCATCATCGGGCGACATGGGCTCGACGGCGTGACCCACCGCGCGGTCGCGACCGAGGCCGGGGTTTCGCTCGGTGCGGTCACGCATCATTTCGGAACCCGTGATGCGCTGGTTGAGGCGGCTCTGCAGTTCGCTCTGGCGCGTGAAGTCGGCAGGCTGCGTGCGTTGGCTCTCAACCTTCAGGACAAGGCGTTCGAGGTGGAGGCCTGGATCGACGCGCTGGTCGATTTCTACGTCCGCGAACTCGGCATAAACGCCGAGACGCATATCGCCTGCTATGAGGCCTTCCTGGCCGCCGCGAGGCAAGAGCACTATCGACCCGTGGTCGCCGAGTGGTTTGACACGTGGCGGCAGAGTGCGGAGCTTGCGCTGAAAGCTGCGAAGTCACCAAACCCACGCCGCCACGCCGAGTTGTTCGTCTCGGTGCTGATTGGCTTGCTCTTTCGCCAACTCGCCACGCCCAGAGCCGGCTTCCGCCGTGAGGCGAAGGCGGAGCTGTTGGAGCTGGTGGGCGGCTTGATCGCGCGGAAGTAACGCCGGCGCGCCGGCCTACCCCACCGCCCCGTTCGACCGCAGCTGCTTGATCGCCGCCTCGTCGTATCCCGCCCCGCGCAGAATCTCGTCACTGTGCTCGCCGACGGCGGGCGGCTTGCGCGGCTGGACCTTCTTGGCGCCGTCGATCCAGATCGGGCTGTTGATGGTGAGCATGGTGTCGTTCTCGAACGGCACCAGCACCTCGTTGTCCAGCATCTGCTTGTCGTTCGGGATGTCGTCGAGAATGGCGACGACGCCGAACACGAGGCCGCTGCCGTCGAGGATCTTGCGCCACTCGGCGAGATCTTTGGTGGCGAAGGTGTCGTCCAGGATCTTGATCAGCTCCACCGAGCGGGCGTGGCGATCCGCCTTGGTGGCGAAACGGGGATCATTGATCAGGTCCTCGCGCCCGAGGCACTTGGCCAGCGTCGGAAACTGCTTCTCCTCGCTCAGCAGCGACAGGATCAGCCAGCGGCCGTCCTTGCACTGGTAGTGGTTGGCGACCGCGTTGAGCGCGCGCTCGCGCGGACGCCGCTCGCCGAACTTGGCGCCGCAGAGCTTTGCCTGCGCCAGCACGCTTGCCGCCCACACCCCGTTCGCCATCAGGTTCGAGGCGACATGCGACCCCTTGCCCGTCTTCTCGCGCTGATAGAGCGCGGTGACGATGGCACCGTAGAACGCCATCGCGCAGGGATGATCGCCCATGCCCGCGACCGAGCGGGCCGGGGTCGTGTCGGTGTCGGCGCGCACGAGGTCCATCAGGCCCGAGCGCGCCCAATAGGCGTTGCTGTCGAAGCCGGGCTTGTTCGCCTCTTCGCCCTTCTCGCCATAGCCGGTGAAGGAGGCGTAGATCAGCCGGTCGTTGAGATGGGCGAGGTGGTCATAAGTGATGCCGAGCTTGGCGCGCACAGGCGGCGGCATGTTGGTGATGAAGACGTCGGCCTCTTCGACCAGCTTGTAGAGCACGGCCTGCGCGTCCGGCTTGGAGAGATCGAGCGCGATGCTCTTCTTGTTGCGGGCTTCCAGCAGCCAGGCGAAATTGTGCTCGCCTGAGGGATAGCCCGGCAGGTTCGGCAGGTTGCGATAGGGATCCCCAGCGCCGGGCGGCTCGATCTTGATGACATCGGCGCCGAAATCCGACAGCACGGTCGCGGCCGCGGGCGCTGCGATGAAGCTCGCGCAGTCCAGAACTTTCAGGCCTGAAAAGATGCCTTTTTCCATCGCGGCGTCGCTCCCTCGCTCTTGTCGTTTCCCGCGCGCTGGAATTGGCGCGGGCAGGTGGTGGGCGCAATTAGACCGATGTTCTGCGGGGATGCAACGGCGCCTGGCGCAGGGCCTCACTCCTCTCCCGCAAGCAACGCCGCATTGCCACCTGCGGCCGCCGTGTTGATCGTCACCGTCTGCTCGGTCGCAAAGCGCGCGAGATAGTGCGGGCCGCCGGCCTTGGGGCCAGTTCCGGACAGGCCGTTGCCGCCGAACGGCTGCACGCCGACCACGGCGCCGATCATGTTGCGGTTGACATAGATGTTGCCGACCTGGACGCGGTCGATGATGGCTTCGATGGTGTCGTCGATGCGGGAGTGGACGCCGAGGGTCAGCCCGTAGCCGGTGCGCGCGATGGCCTGCAACACGCCTTCGAGACTTTCCGCGCGGTAGCGCACGACGTGCAGGATCGGACCGAAGACTTCCTCCGTGAGCTGGGCGGCCTCCTTCAGCTCGAAGATGTGCGGTGCGACGAAGCAGCCCTGCGGTGCGTGGCCTGCGAAGTGCAGCCGCGCCTCGTTCTTCATCCGCGCAATATGCGTATCGAGGCGCTGCTTGGCCTCCATGTCGATCACCGGGCCGATATGGGTCGCGACATCTGCGGGATCTCCGATCTTCAACTCGCGTGCCGCGCCCACGATCATCTCGATCATGCGGTCGGCCACGTCCTCCTGCACGAACAGCAGCCGCAGCGCCGAGCAGCGCTGGCCGGCGGATCGGAAGGCGGAGGTCACGACGTCGTCCGCAACCTGCTCCGGCAGCGCGGTGGCATCCGCAATCATGGCATTGATGCCGCCGGTCTCCGCGATCAGCGGCACGATCGGACCGTCCTTGGCGGCGAGCGTCCGGTTGATCAGGCGCGCCACCTCGGTCGAGCCGGTGAAGACGACGCCGGCAATATCGGGATGTGCCGTCAGGGCTGCGCCGATGTGGCCGTCGCCGGTGACGAGATGCAGCGCGCTTCGGGGGATGCCGGCCTCGTGCAGCAGGGCTACGGCCTCGCGCGCGATGCGCGGCGTCTGTTCGGCGGGTTTTGCCACCACGCTGTTGCCGGCCATCAGCGCGGCGGTGACCTGGCCCAGGAAGATCGCCAGCGGAAAATTCCACGGCGAGATCGCAACGAAGACGCCGCGGCCGCGCATCGCGAGCGCATTGCTCTCGCCGGTCGGGCCCGGCATGGCGGCATCGCTTCCGAACAGCTTGCGGCCCTCTGCGGCATAATAGCGGCAGAAGTCGGCGGCCTCGCGCAGCTCGGACAGCGCATCGTCGAGCGTCTTGCCGCCCTCGGCTTGCAGCAGCGCGATGAAGTGGCCGTCGCGGTTCTCCAGCAGATGCGCGGCCTGCTCCAGCGCTGCTGCGCGCATGGCTGCCGGCGTTCGGCTCCAGGCGGCAAAGCCGGCGCGCGCAGCCGTCACCGCCGCGTTGGCCTGATCCGGTGTTGCGTCGGCGATGGGCTCGAGGTTCGCGGCTTCGGCCTTTACGTCAGCCAGAAGATGGCCGAGCGCGGCCCGTTCGCCGAATTCGACGCCGCGCGAATTGCGCCGCTCCGGCGCAAAGAGATTGCCGGGTAGCGGAATCCTGGAATGGGCCGCCGCTTGCGGCCGGACGATCGCATCCGCCGGTCGCTGCAACAGCGCTTGAACCGGCACGCGGTAATCTGCGGCCTGCGCCACAAACGAGGAATTGGCACCGTTCTCCAGCAGCCGCCGCACCAGATAGGCCAGCAGGTCGCGATGGCTGCCGACCGGCGCATAGGTGCGGTAGGCGACCTCGGGGTGGTCCTTGGCAAGCTGCTCGTAGAGCGCTTCTCCCATGCCGTGCAGGCGCTGGAATTCGAAGCCGCCGCTGGTCCCGGCAAGCTCCAGCACGGTTGCGACCGTCAGCGCATTGTGGGTGGCGAATTGCGGGAAGATGCGCGGCCGCAAGGCCAGCAGTTTCGTCGCGCAGGCGACATAGTTCAGATCCGTCATCGCCTTGCGCGTGAACACGGGATAGCCGTCGAGCCCGCGCTCCTGCGCGCGCTTGATCTCGGTGTCCCAATAAGCGCCCTTGACGAGGCGCACCATCAACTTGCGATCATGCGCGCGGGCAAGTTCGTCGACATAGTCGATCACCGCGCCGGCGCGTTTCTGATAGGCCTGGATCGCGAGGCCAAATCCGTCCCAGCCGGCAAGCGAGGGATCGGCAAGCGTCGCCGCGATCACGTCGAGCGACAGCTCCAGCCGGTCGGCCTCCTCGGCATCGACGGTGAAGTTGAGGTCATGCGCCCTGGCGCGCTGCGCCAGATCCAGCAGCAGCGGCACCAGCTCGGCCATCACCCGCTCGCGGCTGATCGCCTCGAAGCGCGGATGCAAGGCCGAGAGCTTGACCGAGATGCCGGGCCGGCCGGGCAGGGGATGGGGGCCGGCCGCCTTGCCGATGGTTTCGATGGCGCTGGCATAGGCTTCGAAATAGCGCCTGGCATCCGCCGCCGTGCGCGCGCCTTCGCCCAGCATGTCGAAGGAATAGCGCGGCGTCTGGCCGGAGCGCGGCCGGCCCCGCTCCAGCGCCTGCTCGATGGTCTCGCCCAGCACGAAATGATTGCCCATCAACCGCATCGCCTGGCGCGTGGCGGTGCGCACGGCCGGCGCACCGAGCCGCTTCACGAGACGGCCGATGGTGCCGTCAGGCGTCTCGCCGGGCTGGATCACCCGCGCCGACAGGCCGAGCGCCCAGGCCGAAGCATTGACCAGGAAGGCGCTGGACTTGGTCTCGTGATGGATGAAATCGCCCTCGCCGAGCTTGTCCTCGATGAATTGGTCGGCTGTGCGCGCGTCGGGCACGCGCAGCAGCGCTTCGGCCAGCACCATCAGCGCGAGCCCCTCCTTGGTCGAGAGCGCGAACTCCCGCAGCATGTCCTCGACCCCACCAAGCCGGTCGTCGCGCTTGCGGATCGCCTCGATCAGCCGCGTCGCGGTGCGGTCGATCCGCGCCTCCTGCGGGGGGGCCAGATGCGTCGGCAAGAGGAGTGCGGCGATCTCGGCGTCATCGGGTGCGTAGGGGGCGGTGAAGGGCGGCGGGATGTTCGGCATGGCGTGTCCTGTGGCTGAAATCCAGGATAATGCCGGTGTTACCGTAGCTCGATAGACAATTTATCAAATCTGCCTTAGAAAATGAAGAGTATGGGCCACTTGACCAGATAAATCATGGAACTCGACCGAACCGACCGGAAAATCCTCTCCATTCTGCAGGAGGACGGGCGCATCGCCAATGTCGACCTCGCCGAGCGCATTGGCCTGTCGCCCACCTCGATCGGCGAGCGGCTGAAGCGGTTGCAACGGGAGGGCTTCGTCGAGGGTTATGGCGCGCGGCTCAATCCGCACCGGCTCGGCCTCGGGCTCCTGGTGTTTGTCGAGGTGCTGCTCGACAAGACCACGCCGGACAATTTCGAGCGGTTTGCGCGCGCGGTGAAACTCGCGCCGGAAGTGCTGGAGTGTCACATGGTTGCCGGCGGCTTCGACTATCTTGTGAAGGCGCGGCTGGCAGACATGACCGCCTATCGACGCTTTCTCGGCGAGACACTGCTGTCGATGCCGGGCGTGCGCGAGACGCGGACCTATGCGGTGATGGAGGAGATCAAGCGCGACGCACCGTTGCCGGTGGGCTGACGAAATGCCGTCGCGATTGTCATTGCTGTGGCGTTGAACGAGCGGTCTTCATGCGAAAAATAGTTCACCGTGTGCAATCGCAACGCCTGTCGTCGAATGCACTCACCGTCTTCTAAATTTTTTTGGCCCGGCTCCCGGACAATTCCGGGAGGCAGCAAAAGCTGGCGGGCTTAGACTTTGAGGTTCTCTGCGGAGGTCTTGCCCCGGTTTGCGATCTCTTCGTATTCCACCGTCTGCCCCTCATTGAGGGAGGACAAACCGGCTTTCTGCACTGCCGAGATATGCACGAACACATCCTTGCCGCCCGACGCAGGCTGGATAAATCCATAACCCTTCGTCGGGTTGAACCACTTGACCGTACCTTTAGCCATCACGACTTCTCCGCGGGTCTTCCTCCGAGATCTCGAACCGCCAGTCCCCGCCAACCGGCCGGTTCGGTCCTAACAGGATACGCGGAATGTGGCGGGCTTGGTAGCTCAAACCACATCGGCATTTCGCCGAATTCCGCTCAACTTCGCGGCGCTTTTACCGGTTTTGCCCGTTTTGCGGTCAAATGGCCCGATGCTGCGTGCCTCCGTCAATACGTCGCGGCCAGATAATCGACGATCTTGCCGACATCGGCATCGTCGATCGGTGCGCCATAGACCTTGATCATCTTGGTCACCTCGGCCTGCCAGAAGCCTTTCTTGTCTTTCATCGGCGGCTGCGTGGCGATGTAATCCGCCGAGTGGCAGGCGCTGCAATTGCCCTGCACGACCTCGAGGTTGGGCCCGGGCTTGAACGCGGCGACTTCATCGGGGGTCTTGTAATTGACCGGCGCTGCAGGGGCCGAACCCACGGCGAGGGCGAGGGGGACGGCGAGGAGAACGGTGCGCTGCATGCTCATTCTCCTTCAGGCCACGGTCACGCGGACGGTTTCGACGACGTTGCGCAGATAACCCGCCGGGTTCCAGCGCGGCGTGTCCGGCTGCGTCTCGCCGCCATTGCCGGTGGCGCGCACCTTGAGCTCATGGCTGCCTGCCGCAAGCTTCACCGGCAGCTTCCACTCGCGAAACGAATATTTGCCGAGATCCTTGCCGAGTTTTGCGTTGGTCCAGCTCTTGCCGCCGTCGGTGGAGACCGCGACGTCCTTGATGCCCTTGCCGCCGTCGAAGGCGATGCCGCGCAGCGTCACAGCCCCCGCCTTGAGCTTGGCGCCGTCGGGGAGGCTGGTAATGAAGGAGCGGATGGTGAAGCGGTTGATCGGGATCGTCGCCTTCGGCGCCGTGCCGGGCTCGATCGCATTGTTGGGCGTATCGGGAATGCGATAGGCCGATTTCATCCAGAAGCCGTCATAGACATTGTCGATGACGGTGATCTCGTTGAGGTGCTTGACCCAGTAGGTGCCGTAATAGCCGGGCACGATCAGGCGCAGCGGGAAGCCATTGAGGAACGGCAAATCCTCGCCGTTCATGCCATAGGCCAGCATCACCTCGCCATCCCTGGCGTGATCGATATCGAGTGCCTTGACGAAGTCAGGCGTCTTGTCGCTGACCGGCCCATCCATGCCGTTGAATGTGACCTGCCTGGCGCCGCTCTGTGCGCCGGCCATGTCGAGCACCGCCTTCAGGGGCACACCGCGCCAGCGCGCATTCCCCATGGCGCCGTTGGCGAGCTGGCCGCCGGCGACGCGCGGCTCGACGAAGCCACGGCTGTTGCCGGAACACTGCGCGACGGCGACGAGCTCCGTCGCCTTCATCTTCCGGATGTCTTTCAGCGAAAGTTTCAGCGGCTTGTCGACCTTGCCCTTCACCTCCAGCGTGAACTTGTCGGGATCGAGATTGTAGGGGAGGTCGGAGAGGTGGTAGCGCACGAAGAACGCGTTGTTGGGTGTGATCGGGCCGTCGTTGAAAATCGCGAACGGCGTCTCGAGCTGTGGCGGCCGGCTGGTCAGGCCGATCAGCGGCCGCTTCTGCGGATATTTCACCAGCGGCCGTTCGCCATTGGCGAATGGGAGCGTGACGGTGTCGCGTGCCAGAGCTTTGGTGGGATTTAGTGTGGCCGCAATCGCGGCAAAGCCCGCTCCCTTGAGCAGGTCGCGTCGATCGAACATCTGTCCCCTCCCGGAGCTTTGCATTGGACCAGCGGTCATCACCGCGGACCCGCGCTCATCTGTCGCAACGATCTCGACGAAGTCAATTCGCGCTTTCGCAGCGGCGCCATGCCGCTGCGTTGCAGCAGGCCGGTGTTGCGCAGTGACGATTTGGTCGTTTGACTCGATGTCGCTGCGGGCTTTTCATCTCTCCCGCTCACGTCACGCGATATCGCTCCATCACGCCGCGATCCGGCTCATAGCCGAGTCCCGCGCCTGAGGGCACCGCGACATGGCCGGTGGCGTCGCTGTCCGCGCGTCCGCCCCAGAGACACGCTTCGCGATTCAGATGGAACATCTCGACGAGCCCGTCGTCGCGCGTTGCGAGCAAGTGCAGTGTCGCGAGCAGGCCTGGACCAAAGTACGGCGAGTGCGGGACGATCTTGACGCCGAGCCGATCGGCCAGCTCCGCGACCTTCAGAAATTCGGTGATGCCGCCGACCTTGGTCACCGACGGCTGGGCGTGGCTCACCGCGCCCGCTTCCATCATCTGGCGGAATTGATACTCCGTGCAGGCATTCTCACCGGCGGCGATGTCGAGCCCGCCATTGCTGCGGACCTCGGCGAGTCCGGCGAAATCCTCCGGCGGCCACACCGGCTCCTCCAGGAACATCGGTTGCGCGTCGCGGCAGCTCGTCGCGAACGCGATCGCCTGCTCGCGGGTCAACGGGCAGTTCATGTCGACCATCAGCGGAATGCTGGGGCCGATCGCCTTGCGTGCGGCGAACACCGCCTGCGTCGTGGTCTCGTGCAGCTTGATGGCGCCATAGCCGAGCGCGAGGGCCTTCCGGCATTCGGCTGCGATGTTCTCGGGCGAGCCGATCCGCAGCAGGCTCGCGTAAGCCGGAATGGCCGTGCGCCTGGTCTCGCCGAGCAGGCGATGCAGGGGCATGCCCTTGATCTTCGCAGCAAGGTCCCAGAGCGCGATGTCGAGGCCGGAGATGGCGAACATGGTGATGCCGTAGCGGCCGAACAGATGCAGGTTGCGCTGGATCTGCTCCATCATTGCCGGGATGCCGGCCGCATCGGGCACCTTCAGCCCACGGGCCTGCGGCGCGATCATCTCCTCGACGGCGCTGCGCGTGGTGCGCGGGCAGACATAGGCGAAGGCATCGCCCCAGCCGGTCAGCCCGGCATCGGTCAAGACCTCGACCAGCACCATGTCGAGCGCCGTGATTGCGGATGCGCCCTGGCGGAAGCTCGCGACACCGGCGTCATAGGGGATGCGGATATGGTGCGCACGCACATCGGTGATTTCCATGGCGCGGTTCCCCTTTCTCGTGAGCGGTTCGCCGGAGTTTAGCCACGAACGCCAAGGCGTTGCCAGTGGCCATTCCCGGATTATCCTCCAGCGCGGACAGCAACGCCGATCAAGCGACGCGGCCGCATGCCGCGCATCATGACGGCGCTTCGAACGAGGACGACCGCCATGAACCCGGCCCAACGCGCGCTTTGGTATATCGAGAGCCATCTGGCCGAGCCGATGACGCTCGACGAGATCGCTGCGATCTCGGGCGTGTCGCGGTTCCACATCGTGCGTGCGTTTGCCGCGGCAACCGGACTTCCGGTGATGCGGTACGCGCGCGCGCGGCGGCTGACGGAAGCGGCGCGTCTTCTCGCGAACGGCGCGCCGAACATCCTCCGCGTCGCGCTGGAGGCCGACTACGGCTCGCACGAAGCATTCACCCGCGCGTTCCGCGATCAGTTCGGCGCCACGCCCGAAGCGGTGAGGGCGACAACGTGCGTCAGCCAGCTCAAGCTACAGGAGCCGATCCTCATGGACTCCACCATGCTCGACCATCTCGCCCCGCCGCGCTTCGAAACCGCCAAGGCCTTTCTCGTCGCCGGTCCTGCCGAGCGCATCACCTGTGACAACGGCGCCATGATCCCCGGTCTGTGGCAGCGCTTCCATCAGGCGGTCGCCGACATTCCTGCGCGTGTCGGCCAGGAGAAAGATCAAGTCGCCTATGGTGTTTGCTGCAACGGCGATGATGCCGGCAATTTCGACTACATCGCCGGCGTCGAGGTCGCCGATTTCTCCGACCTGCCGAGCCGCTTCGGCCGCATCCGCATCCCAGAGCAGCGCTACGCCGTCTTCACCCACACCGATCACGTCGCCTCGGTCCGCCGCACCGTCAACACGATCTGGAATCAGTGGCTGCCGGCATCCAGCCTGAAGGCCGCAGACGCACCGAGCTTCGAGCGCTATGACGAAAAGTTCGATTCGGCGACCGGAATTGGCGGCTTCGAGATCTGGGTGCCGGTGAAGGAGTAGCACGCAACGCTGGCATACCGTCCGCCTTGCTTGGCAAGCCCGAGCGACTTTGTCATAACCGCAGGCAAATCTTGCCTGCGGGGCCCGTGCCGGACATCCCGTGCAAGCCATAACAAGCAGCCGGGAGGGTCCCCTCATGTCCAACGTCCGCGTTCTCGCCACCGACCTCGAATTTCCCGAAGGGCCGGTCGTGATGCCGGATGGATCGGTCGTGCTGGTGGAAATCCGCGGCCAGCGCCTGACCCGCGTTTACCCCGACGGCCGCAAGGAGATCGTCGCGAAAATTCCGGGCGGCCCGAACGGCGCCGCGCTTGGTCCGGATGGCAAGATCTACATCTGCAACAATGGCGGCTTCTCCTGGATCCCGACCCGCAACATGATCATGCCGGGCCCGCAGCCGGACGACTATCTCGGCGGCTCGATCCAGCGCGTCGATCTGCAATCGGGCAAGGTCGAGACCGTCGTGACCAAATGCGGCGCGCACGATCTGCGCGGGCCGAATGATCTCGTGTTCGACAAGCAGGGCGGCCTGTGGTTCTCCGATCTCGGCAAGCGCCGCGCCCGCGAGATGGACGTCGGCGGCATGTATTACCTCAAGCCCGGCATGAGCGAGCTCGTCGAGATCGTGCACGGCGTGCTGCCGGCCAACGGCATCGGGCTGTCGCCGGACGAGAGCACCGTCTACATTGCGGAGACGCCGACCGGCCGGCTGTGGGCCTACGAGCTCTCCGCGCCCGGCACGCTCAAGCCGCGCGATCCGATCTATCGCGGCGAGCGCGGCAAGCCGATCTGCGGCCTCGGCGGCTACCAGATGTTCGACTCGCTCGCGGTCGAGGCCGGCGGCAATGTCTGCGTCGCCACCCTCGTCTCCGGCTGCATCTCGGTGATCGCGCCCGACGGTACGCTGGTCGAGCAGGTCCCGACCGGCGACCGCGTCACCACCAACATCGCCTTCGGCGGCCCCGGGTTGAAGACGGCCTACATCACGCTGTCGGGCAAGGGCGAGCTGGTCGCCATGGACTGGCCGCGCGGCGGATTGCCGTTGAATTTTCTGAACAAGTGACAATCGCGTAAAACGCGATTGTCATCCCGGGGCTATGCGGAGCATAGAACCCGGGATCTCGAGATTCCGGGTTCGGTCCTGCGGACCGCCCCGGAATGACAACCATGAGGACTGATCGAATGCCCTGGCCTGATCCCATCACCCTGCGTGGACAGCACGCCCGTCTCGAGCCGCTGTCGCATCAGCATCGCGAGGGGCTGGTCGAGGCCGTCAAGGACGGCGAGCTGTCAAAACTCTGGTACACGGCGATTCCGCTGCCGGAGAACATGGGCAAGGAGATCGACCGCCGCCTCGGCCTGCAGGCCGCGGGCTCGATGCTGCCGTTCACCGTGTTCGATGCCGGCGGCAACATCGTCGGCATGACCACCTACATGAACATCGATGCCGCCAACCGCCGCGTCGAGATCGGCTCGACCTGGTATGGCAAGAGCGCGCAACGCGGCCCGCTCAACACGCAGTGCAAGCTCCTGCTGCTGCGGCACGCCTTCGAGACCCTGGACTGCATCGCGGTCGAATTCCGCACGCATTTCTTCAACCACCAGAGCCGCCGCGCCATCGAGCGTCTGGGCGCCAAGCAGGATGGCATCCTGCGCAGCCACCAGGTCGCGCCGAACGGCACGCTGCGCGACACGGTCGTCTACAGCATCACCGCCGCCGAATGGCCGACGGTGAAAACGCATCTCGAATTCCAGCTCAACGACAAACCGCGCTAGGGGCGGCCGAGGCACCATGGACAGATTTGATTATGTGATCGTCGGCGCGGGCTCCGCCGGTTGCGTGCTCACCAGCCGGCTCAGCGAAGACCCCGACACCAGCGTCTGCGTGCTCGAAGCCGGCCCATCCGACTGGCACCCCTACATCCATCTGCCGGCGGGCTTCATAAAAACCTTCCACATGAAGAGCATCAACTGGGCCTACCAGCAGGAGCCGGGGCCCTGGACCGGCGGGCGCAGCATCTACGCGCCGCGCGGCAAGACGCTCGGCGGCTCGTCGTCGATCAACGGCCACATCTACAACCGCGGCCAGCGCATGGATTTCGACACCTGGGCGCAGATGGGCAATCGCGGCTGGGGCTATGCCGACGTGCTGCCTTACTTCAAGCGGCTGGAGAAGAGGGTCGGCGAGGGCGACAACACCTTCCGCGGCCGCGACGGCAAGCTCACCGTCACCACCATGGACTGGCGCGATCCGCTCTGCGAAGCCTTCATGGAAGGCGCGGTCTCGCTCGGCATTCCCCGCAACCCTGACTACAACGGCGCCATACAGGAAGGCGTCTCCTACTGCCAGCGCACCATCGACAAGGGCCTGCGCGTGTCCGGCTCGACCGCGTTCCTCAAGCCCGCGATGAAGCGGCCCAACGTGCATGTGCACACGCACGCGCATGCGACCGAGATCATCTTCGAAGGCAAGCGCGCCGTCGGCGTGCGCTACACCAAGGGCGGCCGCGGCGGCACGCCGGTGGAAGTCCGCGCCAACAAGGAAGTGATCCTGTCCGGCGGCACCTATAATTCGCCGCAGCTCCTGCAGCTCTCCGGCATCGGCTCGCCCGATCTGTTGCAGCAGCACGGCATCGCCGTGCGTCACGCGCTCCCCGTCGGTGAAGGCCTGCAGGACCATTACGCCCCGCGCACGGTGGCGCGCGTGAAGGACATCAAGACCATCAACGAGCTTCGCCGCGGCGTCTCGCTGTGGATCGAGGCGCTGAAATGGGCGACCGCTCGCCGTGGCCTGCTCTCGCTGTCGCCGACCATGGTCTATTGCTTCTGGCATTCCGGCGAGAGTGCCGAGAGCTCCGACCTGCAGCTCACCTTCACGCCGGCAAGCTACAAGGAAGGCGTACAGGGCCAGCTCGAGGACGAGCCCGGCATGACCGTGGCCTCCTGGCAGCAGCGTCCGGAGAGCCGCGGCTATGTCCGCATCCGCTCCTCTGATCCGTTCGCGCCGCCGATCATCCAGACCAATTACCTCGACGCCGAGCTCGACCGCCGCGTCATCGTGGGCGGCATGAAGCTCGCGCGGCGCCTCCTGAAGAGTGCGCCGCTGTCGCCCTACTACGCCTACGAGGATTTCCCCGGCCCGAACGTCAACACCGACGACGAATTCCTGCATGCCGCCACCGAGCGCGGCACCACCACCTTCCACCCCGGCTGCACCTGCCGCATGGGCCCGGCGGACAGCACCTGGGCAGTGGTCGACGACCATCTCCGCGTCCACGGGCTGGAAGGACTCCGCGTCATCGACGCCTCGGTCATGCCGCGCATGATTTCGGCGAATTTGAATGCGTCGACCATGATGATTGCCGACCGCGCCTCGGATCTCATCCGCGGCAAGCTTCCGATGGAAGCCGCGCGCATTCCGGACGCCGCGGTGGCGTGAGGTTGTGGTAGGGTGGGTTAGCGAGCGGCTGCGCAAAGCGCGGCCGCTGGCGTAACCCACCACTTCTTCCGATACGAAACAGAAGATGTGGGTTACTGACGCTAACCCACCCCACCAGCTACGAGTTATCGCGGGCACGATGCTGAATGTCGATGAAGAGATCCTGTTGAACCAATTGGCGCAGGGAATCGCAAGCGCTTCAGAGGGGGAGGCCTGGTTTGGCGCGCAGAGCGACGACAACAAGCGCAGGCTGCTTCGTGGCTTGAATAGCTTCATATTGCAGGCAAGCCCTAAGCCTGAAGATGTGGCAGCCGCAATCGCGGAATCGCAGCTGAAGCCGACGCTCACGCCGTGCGTCCTGATCGTAATGCCCAACCTCCCCGTTCAATTGGCGAAGCTTGCGACGCTTCCGGAGTTTGAGCTGCCTCGCGTGTTTCGGCTGCTCATCAAGTTGCTCGCCGCTGCAGACGGCAGGCGACGAAAGGAGCAGCCGCTGGATCACATAAACCATTGGTGGCATACGGACTTGAGCGATCCGGACGTCGTGAATCACATCAAGCGAACGCGCGATGCAGGGCTTCTGGAAAGCTTGCTGTCTTTTGTCCGGGCAGAGACGTTGACGCGCAGGCAAATCACTCTCGCCACCGACATCGCCCGCGATTTGGGCGTCGATGGAGACGACGCGCATGAGTTCATCTGTCGATTTGCGGATCAGTTCAAGGTCGACATGTCGGAGTTCGATTTTGACAGGTATTTTGGTGGAGAAGGGTTTGACCTGGTTGGCCTGATCAAGTCTGTCATTGCCGAACGGAGCACCAAGGCCCCGATGACGGTGGAGCTTCTTTTCGTATCGGCCAAGCAGAGGCGCTGGCCTCGCCATTCGGTGGCTTGACGTCCGGACAATCGCCCCTTCGTTGCCCGTCGGGCAAAACACCCGCCACCCGGTCAACCCCTCCCCGCAAAAATATTCCACTTTACCGAAATTCGGAATTGCGGCATAGATCGACACAGCCCGGCCCGACGAAGAGGGGCGGTTCGCGAGTCGTTCGAAGCGCGGGCCGGGTTGCGGTGGACGCGGCAGCGTCGGCACGAGATGGGACGGGCAGGGCGGGTAGTCCCTGTGAGCCTGAACCCCGCGTGTGACGAGCGGCGCTGCTAGGTTTCGTCTCGCGTGTAAGTTTCCGGCTCCGTCGACAGGGCTGGAAAAACTGCGGCGAATGGCGGGCCGTGCGTACGGCAAAACCGTGTGGTCCTGGCCGTCGTTGCTACGGTCAAGCCTTTGCGGAGATGTGCGCGAGCTCAACCGGGCAGACGGCATCGTCAATTCGCAGGGCGAGGGAGGCCAGAAGGAAAGTTCGGCTCCCGGGAGAGCACGGCATAAGCCGTCCGACCATCGCGCAGGGAAGGCCGTGTGTTCGGCACCACCTGTATGCTGCTGTGCGGTTTTTCTGCGCGTGCGTTTCGCGCAGCAGACCGCGGGTGCGAGGTCAGCACCCGGCCTTCCCTGCGCCCTCTTTGTTTTGGGGCGACGGAGAGAACAAAGCTCGGGCGAGATGAGCCGCGAGGCTGCGAAGGTGTGTCTGCAATTCAGCTGCGAATGGGAAGAGCGAAGTTGTCGCCTCATACTCCGTCATTGCGAGCGGAGCGAAGCAATCCAGAGTCTTTCCGCGGAGGGATTCTGGATTGCTTCGTCCCAAAGGCTCCTCGCAATGACGACGTGGAAGCGGACGTGCGCCACTCTCACTGTCATCGCCCGGCTTGACCGGGCGATCCAGTACTCCGAGACAGGAACGATTCAATCGAGACGCCGCGGCGTACTGGATTCCCCGCTTTCGCGGGGAATGACGGCGGTGGTTGGGGCCGCAGCGGAGCGCGCTCGCAGGCTCGCTCGCTTCCTACACTTCCCGTCGGCTCAAAAACGCCAGCCGCTCGAACAGGTGCACGTCCTGCTCGTTCTTGAGCAGGGCGCCGTGCAGCGGCGGGATCAGTTTGCGGGGGTCGCGCTCGCGTAGTTGCTCGACGCTCATGTCTTCGTTGAGCAGCAGCTTGAGCCAGTCGAGCAGCTCCGAGGTCGAGGGCTTCTTCTTCAAGCCGGGCACCTCGCGGACCTCGAAGAAGATGCGCAAGGCTTCCTCGACCAGGCGCTTCTTGATGCCGGGGAAGTGGACGTCGACGATGCGGCCCATCGTGTCGGCGTCGGGGAATTTGATGTAGTGGAAGAAGCAGCGGCGCAGGAACGCGTCCGGCAGCTCCTTCTCGTTGTTGGAGGTGATCATCATGATCGGGCGCTGCTTGGCCTTGATCGTCTCGCCGGTCTCATAGACATGGAATTCCATGCGGTCGAGCTCGAGCAGCAAGTCGTTCGGGAATTCGATGTCGGCCTTGTCGATCTCGTCGATCAGGAGCACCGGGCGCTGCTCGGCGGTGAAGGCCTCCCACAGCTTGCCGCGCTTGATGTAGTTCTTGATGTCGGAGACGCGGCTATCGCCGAGCTGGCTGTCGCGCAAGCGCGACACCGCGTCATATTCGTAGAGGCCCTGCTGCGCCTTGGTGGTGGACTTGATGTGCCAGGTCAGCAGCGGCGCGTTCAGCGCCTTCGCCACTTCTTCCGCCAGCACCGTCTTGCCGGTGCCGGGTTCGCCCTTGATGAGCAGCGGGCGCTCGAGCACGATCGAGGCATTGACGGCGACCTTGAGATCGTCGGTCGCAACATAGTCCTTGGTGCCGGTAAATTTCATTGCGTGTCCTTGGGTCATCGTCGGCGAGAGGCTGTCGCCCCGTCGCGACAAGCGAACGGCCGCTCGCGGCGGCCGTTCCTGGTTCGGTCAGGCTTTCAGACCCGTTTTATCAGCGAAAGGATGACCAGCACAATCACCGCGCCGATGGTGGCGTCCACGATCGCGCCGATCGTGCCGGTGGCGAGCTGAATGTGCAGCTGGGGCAGCACCCAGCTTGCGACCAGCGCGCCGATGATGCCGACGACGATGTTGCCGATCAGCCCAAATCCCGCCCCGTGGACAATCTTGCCCGCAAGCCAACCCGCGATCGCGCCGATGATGAGCGCTGCGACAATTCCCATTGCAAACGTCCCCAAAACAAACCCGTGAGGCGCCGATTCTAGAGCAAAAAGCACCCGGGTCCAGCGCAGAGGGATGGCCTCCGCCCCTTGACGCCAGCCATCCGACGGGCAATCTGTCACCCATGTTCCTGCAATTCTTCACCTCTCTGCGCGACGCGCAGGTCCCCGTGACGCTGCGCGAATACCTCACGCTGGTGGAGGCGCTCGACGCCGACCTCGCGGACTACTCGGTCGAGAATTTCTACTATCTGTCGCGCACCGCGCTGGTGAAGGACGAGCGCAACCTCGACAAGTTCGACCGCGTCTTCGGCACGGTGTTCAAGGGGCTGGAAAACCTGCTCGACGCCATGGAGAAGGCGGAGATCCCCGAGGAGTGGCTGAAAAAGCTCGCCGAGAAATACCTGACCGAAGAAGAGAAGAAGCAGATCGAGGCCATGGGCTGGGACAAGCTCATGGAGACCCTGAAGAAGCGCCTCGAGGAGCAGAAGGGCCGCCACCAGGGCGGCAACAAGTGGATCGGCACGGCCGGCACCTCGCCGTTCGGCGCCCACGGCTACAATCCCGAAGGCGTGCGCATCGGCCAGGAGAAGAACCGCAACAACCGCGCCGTCAAGGTATGGGACAAACGCGAATTCAAGGACCTCGACGGCAATGTCGAGCTCGGCATCCGCAACATCAAGGTGGCGCTGCGGCGCCTGCGCAAATTCGCCCGCACCGGCGCGCCGGATGAACTCGATCTCGACACCACCATCCGCGAGACCGCCAATCACGGCTATCTCGACGTGCACATGCGGCCCGAGCGGCGCAACGCGGTGAAGCTCCTGGTGTTCTTCGACATCGGCGGCTCGATGGACGCGCATATCGAGCAGGTCGAGGAGCTGTTCTCGGCGGCGAAGAGCGAGTTCAAGCACATGGAGTATTTCTACTTCCACAACTGCCTCTATGAAGGCGTGTGGAAGCAGAACAAGCGCCGCTTCACCGACCGCACGCCGACCTGGGACGTGCTGCACAAATACCCGCACGACTACAAGGTCGTGTTCGTCGGCGACGCCTCGATGTCGCCTTACGAGATCATGGTGCCCGGCGGCTCGGTCGAGCACGTCAACGAGGAGCCCGGCTCGGTCTGGCTCGACCGCATCATCCGCACCTATCCGCATTCGGTGTGGCTGAATCCGGTCGCGCAGAAGCATTGGGACTATTCGGAATCGACCACCATCATCAAACGCATCTTCGCCAACCGCATGTACCCGATCACGATCGAGGGGCTGGAAGGTGCGATGAAGGAATTGACGCACTGATGTCTTCCGTCGGCATTCCGGGGCTCGCGAAGCGAGAGCCCGGAATCCATTAGGCGGCAGCGTCGGTGGACAAATGGATTCTCAGGTGCGCAATTGCGCGCCGTAGCTCGATGCTGCGCATCGCCCCGGAATGACGAAAGAGAAGGGAATGGATATGCCCCAGAACATCACCCGCGGCATCAAGGCGCTGATCGACGAGGCCAATGCCGAGATCGAGACGCTCAACGCCAAGGACGCCATCGAGATCTCCAAGAACGGCGACGTCGTCATCGTCGACATCCGCGACCCCCGCGAGATCGAGCGTGAGGGGCGCATCCCCGGCGCGTTCGCCTGCACCCGCGGCATGCTCGAATTCTGGATCGATCCGCAGAGCCCGTATGCAAAGCCGATCTTCCAGGAGGACAAGAAGTTCGTCTTCCACTGCGCCGGCGGCCTGCGCTCCGCGCTCGCGGCCAAGACCGCGCAGGACATGGGATTGAAGCCCGTCGCCCACATCGCCGGCGGCTACGCCGCCTGGCGCGACGCGGGCGGGCCGACTGAGCAGTGGGAGCCGAAGAAGAAGGGGTGAGGTGTGCTGCGCTGTCGCGCCAATCTCCGCCGTCATTTCCCGCGAAAGCGGGGAATCTAGTACGCCGCGCCCTCTCGTCTCAATCACAACTGCCTCTGGAATACTGGATCGCCCGGACGAGCCAGGCGATGACAGTGGAGTTTGACGCGCTAAGGCTCTGACCTCCCGCGCGCGCCCCGGAATGACCAATCGGAGACTGATCGCATGACCACTGCCCCCGACCCCCTCGTCTCCACCGAATGGCTCGCCGCCCATATCAACGACGCCAACGTCAAGATCCTCGACGCCAGCTTCAAGCTGCCGGGCGTGCTGCCGCTGCCGAAGGACGATTATCTCGCCGCGCATCTGCCCGGCGCGGCCTTCTTCGACGTCGATGCGGTGTCGGATCATTCCAACCCGCTGCCGCACATGTATCCGAACGCCGAGCAGTTCGGCCGCGACATCGGCAATCTCGGCATCTCCAACGCCGATACCGTGGTGCTCTACGATGCCGGCGGCTGGGTCGCGGCGCCCCGCGCGTGGTGGATGTTCCTCGCCTTCGGCCACGGCAATGTGCGCATCCTCAACGGCGGCCTGAAGAAGTGGCGCGCCGAAGGACGTCCGGTCGAGAGCGGCGAGGTGAAGCCGAAGCCGCAAACCTTCAAGGCGAGCTACGATCCAAAGCGCGTTCGCAGCATGCAGCAGCTGATCGCCAACGTCGAAAGCAGGAAGGAGCAGGTGATCGATGCGCGCGCCGCCGAGCGCTTCGAGGGCCGCGCGCCCGAGCCGCGGCCGGGCATCCGCTCCGGCCACATCCCCGGCGCCCGCAACGTGCCCTACAATCTCCTGTTCGATGCCGCGACCGGTGAGATGAAGCCGCTCGACGATCTCCGCGCCGCCTTCACCGGCGCCGGCGTCAAGCTCGACGCGCCGATCGTGACGAGCTGCGGCTCGGGCGTGTCGGCCGGCGTGCTGACGCTCGCGCTCTATCGCCTCGGGATCACCGACACCGCGCTCTATGACGGCTCATGGTCGGAATGGGGCCAGGAGAAGGGCCCGGCCATCGCGACCGGGCCGGCCTAGCCTACTGGCGGGACCTCGTGGCCGTCGTCGTCGCAAATGTCTGCGGCTGCCCGAACGGATCGAGCTGTTGCTGCAGCTGCTGAGGCGGCGGACGGCGCACCACGCGGTGCTTCGTCTTCGCCTTCGCCTTGCGCTTGGCCGCCTTATCGTCGGCCTTGCTCACAGCCTTGGCCTTCACCGGCTGATCCTTCACAGTCGTCGTCGCCGGCTCGTTCAGTGCAGCCAATTTGGCTGCGGCGACGTCGAGCGCAGAGGAGGCCAGGGCCGCGCTGGAGTCAGCCGGCGCCGGCTCGCCGGCGGTTGCGACAGCGGCAGGCGCGAGGTCAGGCCTGGCTTCGGGAATGGAGGTCGTGGTGTCGGCGGGCGTGAGCGTGTCGGCGGGCGCCGGTGCGGTGGCTTCCGTCGCCGTCTCGGCCTTGGCCGGTTCGGTGGCCACGGGATCGCTTGCGGGTGCAGCGGCCTGCGTCGGTACGTCAGCCTCGCTTGTCAGCGCGGCGATCTGCTCGGGCTCGGTGCCCGGCAATCCGATGGTCGGCACCTGGTCGCGCAATGAGGGCTCGGGCTCGGCCGTCACCTCCGGCTCCACGCGGAGGACCGCGAGCACCGGCGAGGCAGGCTCGGGCGCCTGCGCGAACCTCTGCTCCTGCGGGCCATTCCGCCAGGAGGGGTTGTTGGCATACTGCTCATGGCTTGCCCGCAGCAGCGCGGCGGCGCCCAGGCCGAACACCAGGAGGGACGTTGACAGCAGGATCGCGGCAAACAGGAAGCGAAAGCCGGGAAGCATCGAGGGATTGCGAATTTCCGCCCCGGCGGCGAAGGTGCCAGGGCCCATGAGCCATCTGAACGCGGTGACGGTACTGTTTGCCGCGTTCGCCACGCGGGGATCGGAGCTCAAATTGATGGCGAATCAGGCTGATTCGAACATACCGCAACGATTCCGACCCGTTTCCTTAAATTCGGGGCCGTTGTGTCAGGCAATCCACCGCGCGATGCGATTTCCGCCCCGTGATGCAACGGGGCAACGGTAGTCTTGCGGATCACAAATCGGCAAATCCGGCGCAAATAAGCCTGATATGTCTTGAATGTGCCGCTATCTTCGGCCATCTGGCCGTTAACGGTCCGATCGGGCTTGAGGACTATACAAGAGCGATGATGATCAAACATTTTCTGACGATATGCGCTGCCGCAACCGTCGCTGCGGCGGGAACCTCGCTCGCGCAGGCTCAGAGCTATCCGATCCAGCAGGTGCCGAGCTACGGCGCCCCGGCTGAATACCGGCCCGGCGATCGCACACCGAGTTTCGACGCGCTCGAAGATGACGACGACGCGATGCCGCAGGCATCGTTGCCGCCGCCCGGCCCGGGCGACGATCCGCGCTATGGCCGTCCGCTCGGGGCGCCTCCGGTCTACTCGGCAGCGCCGCCCCAGGGTCCGGTGATGTCGCCGGATGATCCGCGTTATGGCCGCCCGGCGGGCAGCCCGGTCTATTCGGCCGCTCCGCCGCAGGGCCCGGTGATGTCGCCCGACGATCCCCGCTATGGCCGCCCCGCCGGTCCGCCGCCGGTGATCTATGCCAATCGCCCGGGTCAGGGCCAGGCACCGGCCAATGACGGCATGCGTCCGCCGGAGTCCATCGGTGGTCCCGCCGCAACCGGAACGGTCCAGTCCGGCCAGCCGCCCGTCGGTGCCGATGGCCGGCCGTTGACGTTGGCCGCGCTACCGCCCGAGGAGCAGCCCGATGCTGCGCCGGTGCAGTTGCCGCAGAACCTGCGCCGCCAGGAAGTCGCGTTCCAGACCAAGGAGCCGGCCGGCACGCTCGTGGTCGATACGCCCAACACCTACCTCTATTACGTGCTCGGCAATGGCCGTGCGATCCGCTACGGCGTCCGCGTCGGCCGTGACGGCTTCACCTGGACCGGCGTGCAGAAGATCACCCGCAAGGCCGAGTGGCCGGATTGGCATCCGCCGACCGAGATGATCGAGCGCCAGCCTTATCTGCCGCGCTTCATGGCCGGCGGCCCGGGCAATCCGCTCGGCGCTCGTGCGATGTATCTCGGCGCGACCGTCTACCGCATCCACGGCACCAACCAGCCCTCGACCATCGGCAAGTTCGTGTCTTCGGGCTGTATCGGCATGCTGAACGAGGACGTCTCCGACCTGTTCGATCGCGTCAAGGTCGGTACCCGCGTGGTGGTGATGCCGGGCGGCCCGCCGCCGGGAACGGCGACTGCCTCCGCTGCGCCGACGCCCGGTGCTGCCGGTCCGGCCCCGATGGCCGCGCAGGCCGGTCCCGTTCCGGGCACGCAGCCGACCGTGGTGCCGCCGCTGCCGGCGCCGGTCACCGTGCGCTAAGCTCCGAGAGACAATTCAGTTCGCGAAGGGCGTGCCATTGGCACGCCCTTCATCGTTTCAGGCCAGCCTGCGCGGCAACTCGCCGCCCTTGGTCCAGGCGTCGATCGCCTCGACCATCTGACCGTAATGGATGCGCAAGCCGTCCTCGGTGGCGTAGCCGAGATGCGGCGTCAGCACGAGATTGTCGAGCTTGCGGAAAGGATGGTCGACCGGCAGCGGCTCGAGCGCGAACACGTCCAGGCCGGCGCCCGCGATCCTGCGCTGCTGCAACGCCTCGAGCAGCGCCTGCTCGTCCACGATCGGCCCGCGCGCGGTGTTGACGAGAAACGCCGTCGGCTTCATCCGCGAGAGATCGGCAGCGCCGACGAGGCCGCGCGAGCGCTCGCTCAGCACCACATGGATGGTGACGATATCGGCCTTGGCGAACAGCTCCTCCTTGGAGGCGTAGCCGACGCCGGCCGCCGCACACTTCTCCGGCGTGAGGTTCGGGCTCCAGGCGATCACGTTCATGCCGAACGCCTTGGCGATCCCGGCCATCTTGCTGCCGAGCTTGCCGAGCCCGACGATGCCGAGCGTCATGCCCTCGATCTCGACGCCGGCAAAGGTCTGCCAGGGCTCGCCGGCATGCATGCGCGCGTTCTCGCGGCCGATGCCGCGGGTCAGCTCCAGGATCAGGCCCATGGTGAGCGGTGCGGTCGGGTCGCGGGAATATTGCGTGCCGCCGACGGCGACATTGCGCGCCTTCGCGGCTTCCATGTCGATCGCGGCGTTGCGCATGCCTGACGTGAGCAGCAGCTTCAGCTTCGGCAAGCTCTCGAACAGGCTCTTGGGGAATGCGGTGCGCTCGCGCATCGCGCAGATGATCTCGAAATCGGCCAGCGCGCTGGCCGCGGTCTGTTCGGAGGCGAAGGGATGGCTGAACACGGTGACGTCGAGGCGGTCGGACAATTTCTGCCAGTCGGCGACGTCGAGCGCGAGGTTGAAATAGTCGTCGAGAATTGCACAGCGCAGCCGGCTCATCAGCGTTCATCCAGGGCCAGAGTTGATGGCGAGAGGTGAGGGCGCAAGGCGAGCGCCACCGTCGGAACCAGGCCATGGTTGCGCGCAATAGGACGGCGCGCAAGCCGCCCGCGTCTTCAAAAATCCGACAGGAGAGAGGCGCTTAGAGGTCGCGGGGCTTCAGGCGGAACGGCGCATCCATGCCGTGCTTGGCGCGCCAGGCGGGGCCGGGGCCGCGCATGTAGTGCAGTTCGGGCCGGTAGGGGTTGAAGGCGGTGGCGAAGAAGCGCTTCCAGAAGCCCTTGATCTCCGAGGCGAAGTCGGAGACGTGGCCGGCTTCTGCCGGAACAGGAAGAGAATGGGTCTCGATCAGAGCCATGATGCGGCCTCGCTGTGCTCCCGTTCGTTCTGGGCGGGCGGCGCTGTTTCCGCGCGAAACCGAGCTTTCGGCCTGATTTATTAAAAGATGGTTTCAATTGTCCGGATCGGTGTCCGGATGGTGTCCATTCCGTATTCGTCCGTGGTGAACGGACGGAAAACGTTGCCCTTTAGGGACGGGATCGCTACATCGGCGGCGAAGCAAATTTCCTCAAATCGAAGGTTTTCGGGAACGATGGCGCGCCAGTTCATCTATTTCATGCAGGGCCTGACCAAGAGCTACCCGACCCGGAAGGTGCTCGATAACATCCATCTGAGCTTCTACCCGTACGCCAAGATCGGCGTGCTCGGCGTCAACGGCTCGGGCAAGTCGACGCTGCTCAAGATCATGGCCGGCCTCGACAAGGAGTATAACGGCGAGGCCTGGGTCGCCCAGGGCGCCCGCGTCGGCTACCTCGAGCAGGAGCCGCAGCTCGACGCCAAGCTTTCGGTGCGCGAGAACGTCATGCTGGGCGTCGCCAAGCAGAAAGCCATCCTCGATCGCTACAACGAGCTGGCGATGAACTATTCCGAGGAAACCGCCGACGAGATGACCAAGCTGCAGGACGAGATCGAGGCCCAGGGCCTCTGGGATCTCGACAGCAAGGTCGACCAGGCCATGGACGCGTTGCGCTGCCCGCCCGACGACGCCGATGTGACCAAGCTCTCCGGCGGTGAACGCCGCCGCGTCGCGCTGTGCAAGCTGCTGCTCGACCAGCCCGATCTGCTGCTGCTGGACGAGCCGACCAACCATCTCGACGCCGAATCCGTGTCGTGGCTCGAAAGCCATCTGCGCAGCTATCCCGGCGCGATCCTGATCGTCACCCACGATCGCTACTTCCTCGACAACGTCACGAGCTGGATCCTCGAGCTCGATCGCGGCAAGGGCATTCCCTACGAGGGCAATTACTCGTCCTGGCTGGTTCAGAAGCAGAAGCGGCTGGAGCAGGAGGGACGCGAGGACGCCGCGCACCAGAAGACGCTGGCCCGCGAGCAGGAATGGGTCGCTTCGTCACCGAAGGCGCGTCAGGCCAAGTCCAAGGCGCGCTACCAGCGCTATGAGGATCTGCTCAAGCAGGCGAGCGAGAAGCAGACCCAGACGGCGCAGATCATCATTCCCGTCGCCGAGCGGCTCGGTGCCAACGTGGTCGATTTCGAAGGCCTCAGCAAAGGCTTCGGCGACCGCCTCCTGATCGACAACCTCACCTTCAAGCTGCCGCCCGGCGGCATCGTCGGCGTGATCGGCCCCAACGGCGCCGGCAAGACCACGCTGTTCAAGATGATCACCGGCCAGGAGAAGCCGGATTCAGGTTCGATCACGGTCGGTGAGACCGTGCATCTCGGCTATGTCGACCAGTCGCGCGACGCGCTCGACGGCAACAAGAACGTGTGGGAGGAGATTTCCGGCGGCAACGAGTTGATCCTGCTCGGCAAGAAGGAAGTGAATTCGCGCGGCTATTGCTCGGCGTTCAACTTCAAGGGCGCCGACCAGCAGAAGAAGGTCGGTGCGCTCTCCGGCGGTGAACGCAATCGCGTGCATCTCGCCAAGATGCTGAAGTCCGGCGCCAACGTGCTGCTGCTCGACGAACCGACCAACGACCTCGACGTCGACACGCTGCGCGCACTCGAAGAGGCGCTGGAGGACTTTGCCGGCTGCGCCGTCATCATCAGCCATGATCGCTGGTTCCTCGACCGTATCGCGACCCACATCCTGGCCTTCGAGGGCGACAGCCACGTCGAATGGTTCGAAGGCAACTTCCAGGACTACGAGAAGGACAAGATGCGCCGGCTCGGCCAGGACAGCATCATTCCGCACCGCGTGAAGTACAAGAAGCTGACGCGGTGATGGCGGCATGATGCGGCGGGCGCTCATCGCTGCGGTGATCGTGGTCACCTGCGGCTGGTCGTCCGCCCGCGCCGCCGATGCCGCCTTCACGCAGTTCATCGCCTCGCTCTGGCCGGAGGCGCAGGCCGAAGGCGTCTCGCGCAAGACGTTCGACGAGCAGACGCGCGGGCTCGAACCTGACTACAAGCTGCCCGATCTGCTTCTGCCGGGGCGCCCCGCGACCGGTGCGCCGTCGCAGGCCGAGTTCGTCCAGGTGCCGGCCGACTACGTCAAGGAAGCCTCGATCGCGCGGCTTGCTGGCGAGGGGCAGCGGCTGCTGCAAAAATACCGTGCCTCGCTGGCTGAGATCGAGAAGAAGTCCGGCGTGCCGGCGACCGTCATGCTCGCGATCTGGGGCCGCGAGACGGACTATGGCCGCCATACGCTGCCCCATGATCTGCTGCGTGTGCTGGCGACGCAGGCCTATGTCGGACGGCGCAAGGATCAGTATCGTAACGAATTCATTGTCGCGCTCAAGATACTCGACGAAGGCGTCGTCACACGCAAGGACATGCGCTCCTCCTGGGCCGGCGCGACCGGCCTGACGCAGTTCCTGCCGTCCGAATATTACAAGCACGGTGTCGATTTCGACGGCGATGGCCGCATCGACATCTGGCATTCGGTGCCGGATGCGCTGGCATCCGCAGCGCAGCAGCTCGTCAACAAGGGCTGGCAAAGCGGTGTGCGTTGGGCTTACGAGGTGCAGGCGCCGGCCAAGGTCGATTGCACAACCGGCGTGCCCGAGGTGACGAAGCCGATCGGACAGTGGCTGCGCGAAGGCTTCGTGCCGGTGCGTGGACAAAAGCTAGTTGCGGCCGAGCAGGCGCAGCCGGCTTCGCTGCTTCAGCCGGAAGGCATCTACGGTCCGTCGTTCCTGACCACGAAGAACTACTTCGTCATCAAGGAGTACAATTTCTCGGACCTCTATGTGCTATTCGTCGGTCATCTCAGCGATCGCATGACGAGCCCGCAGTCGTTCGCAACGCCATGGGCGGCCTCCAAGCAATTGCGCACCAAGGACGTCGAGACGATGCAGCGCGGGCTGACGCGCGTCGGGCTCTACAAGGACAAGATCGACGGCAAGGCCGGCATGCTGACGCGCGCCGCGCTCGGCGCCTATCAGAAATCGGCCGGCCTCAAGGTTGATTGCTGGCCGAGCGAAGAGGTGCTGCGCTCGATCCAGGCGGCGCGATAGCGGGCCAAAAGAAAAAGCCCGGCCGATGGTCTCGGCCGGGCTTCGATCGCGGCGCTGGCGCCGTGCGATCAGATCAGTAGCAGACGCGAACCGGGCGAACGACCCAGCCGAAGCCGTCCCAGTAGCGCTGGCGCTGCCAGTAGCAGGGCGGGGGCGGCGGGCCGGGCTCGGCCACGTAAACGGGACCGCCATAGGCCGGACGGCTCGACGCGATGGCGCCGCCGACGATCGCACCGCCAATCAGGCCAGCCGCGATGCCGGCGCCGATGCTGCCGTCATGCGCCTTGGCGGACGGAGCGGCAGTCACCAGCGAACCGGCGACCGTCGCAACCGTGAGGGCGGCAACAAGTATCTTCTTCATGCTCAGGGCTCTCCTGGGAGATGGGGTCCTCTTGTTAGAGGCGCCCGGGTTTCAAAGGTTCACGCAGGCTCCAATGGAATTGGCCTTGCAGCTAGGAAGCGCGCAAATGGTCAATCCACGGTAAACGCACACGGAGCTGTGACGAGAAAAAGCGGTCTTTTTCAGGCCCCAAGATGAACGGCGAGTCTGGAGTAAATCGGTCGGACGATTCGGCCCGCAGCGCCTTCAGCCGCAGACTCTGACGCGGCGGATGCGCCAGTCGTAGCCGTCCCAGAAGCGCTGCTTCTGCCAGACGCAGCCGCCACCGTAATAGCCGTCGGAGACATAGCCCGGACCCGGCGCGTAGTAGCGGGGCGGGTAATAACCGGGTTGGTAATAGCCCGGGCCGGGTCCGTAATAATACGGAGAGGCCAGTGCGCCGCCGACAATTGCGCCGCCGATGATCCCGGCCGCCACACCCGCCGCGACGCCGCGCTGCGCATGGGCCGGTGTTCCGGCCGCGAGGGCCAGGGAGGCGACGGCAGCGACCGTCAGGAACAGCTTCTTCATGGGTGGCCTTTCGTAGGAACACGCGGGAACTCTTTGGGAGCAGAGTTCCATACTTCGCTTGAATGATCAATGAACGGCGCCTTTGGCGGGCGCGACCAATGGATTATCGGCACCGATGTGCCCGGGAGGCGAGTTGGACAACGCGATGATAGGTGGATTGATTGCTGCTGGAGTTGTCTTCGCGATCGGCTTCGGCTGGATCGCGCACCTTCAGAACCGGAGCCAGCGCCGCTCACGGATCGCGGCCGGCGACGGCAATAGTGGCGGCGGCGACACCTATACGAGGACGAACGACGGCTTCTGGCTGGGGAGCTGGTTTTCCGGCGGCAGTTCGGGGAGCTCGAGCGACGCTGGCGGCTGTTCCAGCAGTGATAGCGGCGGCGGTGGCGGGGATTGCGGAGGCGGCGGTGATGGTGGTGGAGGCGGCGGCGGCGACTAGATCCCCTCTAATCTTGATTCAGCGCAACGCCCGGTTTTGGAGCCGTTCTAGGCTGCTATCGGGCCAGTTTGGAATAGCTTCAAATACTGCTTTTTCCTTTTGCATCCGGCCGGCCCGTTAAATATCGATGATGGCGCATCACCGAAGGGCCTGCCGCTTCCATGATCGTTTGTTCCTGTAACGTGCTGAGCGATGACGACATCCGCGCCGCCGTCGCCGAGTCCGACGACGCTGTGCGCCATGCCAAGCAGGTCTATGGATGCCTCGGCTGTAGCGCCGAATGTGGTCGGTGTGCCCGGACGATCAAGACCATCATCGACGAAGCGCTTGGCCCCTGCGCCCAGTCCTGCTGCTCGGGCTGCCCGCACAGCCACACCGTGGCCGCCAATGACGAGGCGGCCGAGACCCGCCAGTTCGCCCTCGCGGCTTGTTGAAATCTTCATCCGGTCGGCTGAGCTTTTCCCCGGCTGCATCTCCGTGGCTGGTTGCCCTCGCCCGCAAACTGATTTAGAAGTATTCTAAATTCGGTTTTGGGCCGATTTGGACTGCAAGAGCTGGAGTGGACCATGCAGGGCGACGCAAAAGTCATCGACTATCTCAACAAGGCACTGCGTCACGAACTGACTGCGATCAACCAGTACTGGCTGCACTACCGCTTCCTCGACAATTGGGGTCTCCTCGACATGGCCAAGGTCTGGCGCAAGGAGTCCATCGAGGAGATGGAGCATGCCGACAAGCTCACCGCGCGCATCCTGTTCTTCGACGGCTTCCCGAACATGCAGGTGCTCGATCCCCTGCGTATCGGCCAGAACGTCAAGGAGATCATCGAGTGCGATCTCGCCGCCGAGATGAGCGCGCGCGCGCTCTACCAGGAAGCGGCGACCTACTGCCACGGCGCCAAGGACTACGTCACGCGAGACCTGTTCGAGAAGCTGATGAGCGACGAGGAGCACCACATCGACTTCCTCGAAACCCAACTCGATTTGATCGGCCGCATCGGCCTCGAACTCTACACCCAGAAGCACGTCGGCGGGCTCGAGGGCGAGGGGCATTAAGCTCCGGCCTTAGCCACGCACCCGGTGTCGTCCCTGCGCAAGCGGGGACCCATACCACGTGATCTATCTGCAAGTGTCGGTGTTCGTACCGGCGGATAGGTTCTTCACTGCGAGCCTTCGCCAAACCACTCCCTGTGGTTATGGATCCCGGATCTGCGCACGCTAAGGCGCGCTTGTCCGGGACGACACGGTGATTGCCGCGCCAGCTAGAGCCGCAGCTACAGCTGCGACTTGTAGAGTTCTTCCACGACCTCCTGGCTCTGTCGTTCGCCCAAGCCGGTCTGGTCGTGAATGACCTCGATGATGCTCGGCATCACCGAGCGCTGCACCTTCTCGGGCGACCACAGCTTCGAGCGCATCAGTGCCTTGCCGCAGTGGAAATAGACTTCGCTGACCGCGATGTTCAGCACCGCGCGCGGCGGCTTGCCGAATTCCACCATGGAGGCGAGCAGATCCGGATCGGCCGACAGCGTGCCGCGTCCGCCGACGCGCAGCGTCTCGTCGATCCCGGGCACGAAGAACAGCAGATGCACGAAGCCCGAGCCTTCGACGACATTGCGAAAACTGTCGATCCGGTTGTTGCCGGAGCGGTCAGGCATCAATAGCTGGTTGGGACCTGCGACGTGGACGAAGCCGATGCCGCCGCCGCGTGGCGAGGCGTCGACGCTGCCGTCTGCGCCCGATGTCGCGAGCACGCAGAACGGCGACATCTCGATGAATTTCCTGGCATGCGCATCGATCGCGGGACGCGCTTTCGCGATCACGCGCGGGCTCGGCTTGGCATAGATAGTGGCGAGGTCTTCGGCGCAAAGATCGGTCAACGGCATGCCTCCGCATCAGCTTTGCGACAAGCTACCCGATCGGGCCGCCTCAGCCAACGAAATCCATCATGCTAGACTGCATCCGCCGGCACGAAGCAGCTGATGATGATGGCGCCGCGATGGTGAACGTACCAGACCACGGCCTGGCCGACCGGATTGCCCTGGCCGCGGATGATGGCGCGTTCGGGCACCTCCATCCATTGTCCCTCGATCGGCACCCAATAGGCGCCGCTCCGCACGTCGTAATCGGTGCGATGGCCGTCGGAGATGTCGCAACAGGGCACGCCGTTCGGCGCGATGACGCTCTTGAACCAGGCCCGGATGTCGGGCGGGACGTGATCATATTGCCCGTTGTCGAACGCGAATGCGGCGCTCGTCAGCGCCGTCATCGCGGTCAGCCAAACGCACAGTGCGAGCCTGTGCATGCGATCCTCCTCGTCGCGCCGTCCCATTCGCGCGAGTTCTTGCTCGCGTCGATTCCATCGTCGAGGCGATTAAGCCCGAGCTGTCAGCGCATTGCATGCTCAAATAATATGCGGCGTGAAGGCGTGGCATATGATGCGTTGCGATATCAGGGCGCGACGCCGCGGAACTCAACAGAAGTGCGGGAAGGATGTAGGATTTCGCTGCCGCCGATCGTCTTTGAGGGAAACATCCGGAGAGACTGCATGTGCCGCAACATCAAGACGCTGTTCAACTTCGATCCGCCGGCGACGGAGGATGAGATCCATGCCAGCGCGCTCCAGTTCGTGCGAAAGCTGTCCGGCTTCAACAAGCCGTCGCAGGCCAACGAGGCGGCGTTCGACCGTGCGGTGGCGGAGGTCTCGGAGGCCGCGCGGAAACTCCTGACGTCGCTGCACACCCATGCGCCGACGCGCGACCGCGAGGTCGAGGCGGAAAGGGCCAGGGAACGCTCACGGCTACGGTTCGGCTAGCGATCGTCGAAAGCCATTCCGTGATCTGGCTCACGGAAGAAAGCCGCTTGCTGCGTGATGATGTTTGCCGGGGTTTTGACAGCCCGGAGCAAAGTCATGAGCCGCCCCCTTCTTCCGCTGAAAGCTGGTGCCATCATCTTCACGTTGCTGTGGACGGCGTGGATGATGTGGTGGAGCGGCTCGTTCTCGAGCGCAAACGTGATCATCCTCGCTCTGTGCGGCGCGGCGGTCGGCTATCTCTGGTATCGCGCCATGCGCTGGCAGTTCGAGCGCATGGGCATGCTGCCGCGCAAGGACGATGCTTCCGGCACATCTTGATTTGGCTCGTGCCCCGGACGCGGTGCGGCGCGAAGTGCCGCTCCGCAGAGCGGGGCCCGGAAATCGTCAGCGCAGGTCTCAGAGACATGGGCCCCGGCTCAGCAGCGCAGCATTGCATGCCGCGCTGCGTCCGGGGGCAGGAGAGCGGTCACTGATCCTTGCCGTGCTTCTTCTTTTTCTTCTTTTTCTTGTGATCATCGCCTTCGCCGGCCTCGCTCTCGTCGTCGACGATCGGCTCGTCAGTTTCCTGCACGGCGGCCTCCAGCGCTTCGCGTTCGGCGGCTTCGCGCTCGCGTTGGCGGCGACGCTCGTCCCAGGCGTCGAACAGTTGCTCGAGCCATGGCAGCACCTGCTCTATCGATGGCAACTGACCGGGCGGCCCGGCCTCGCCGCGCGGGCCTTGCGGACCCGCCGGCCCCTGCGGTCCGGCAGGCCCCTGCGCGCCAATTGCCCCGCGCGGACCCGCCTCGCCCTGCTTGCCTTGCGGACCGGGCTTACCTTGCGGCCCCGCCTTTCCGATCGGCCCCGGCTTGCCCTGCGGACCAGGCTTGCCGCGCGCGCCGTCCGGCCCGCGTCGGCCGGGATGACCCTGCGGCCCCGGCCGTCCCGGCTCGCCCTGCCGCCCGCGCGGTCCCTGAGGTCCCTGCCGTCGTCCCTGATCGTGTGCCACGCCGCTGCTCCCTTTAACGGACGCAAGCTACTTAGCGGCGTTTGACGACAGCAGCAATTCCGCCCGTGTTTCGCAGGGGACGGGTCAACATCAATCGGCCCGCAACCGCGCGCGCTAATCCTGATAGGCGGGCACGTCGATGCCGGAGGCGGCATAGATCCTGATCTTGTTGCGCAGCGTGCGGACCGACAACCCGAGCACGCGCGAGGCGCGGGTGCGGTTGCCGTCGCAGCGCGCCAGAGTCTGGAGCACGAGCTCGCGCTCGACCTCGTCGACGGTCGCACCGATCAGCAACGGAACGATCTGGTTAGGAGCAAGAAATTGTGCGCCCGGCTCGGACGCAGCGACATGAACAGTGGTCATCAACACACTCCCCGATCAACGCCCGCTACCATCGTTGGAAGCGGATCGAGAACAAACGACCCCCAAGCCGTAGATCCACGGTGGTCGGGTTTGGTTAATGAAAGGTTAACCGCGCACGAACGCACCAGATGACCCCAGGAATGCCGCGAAGCCGCCGCGATTGGCGGAGGACTGAGTGACGTTCTCACACCGTTCGATAGCCGCCATCCACCATCACGATGGTTCCCGTGACATAGCCCGACAGATCCGAGGCCAGGAAGAGTGCAGGGCCGACGATGTCCTCGGGCTTGCCCGTGCGCGCCAGCGGGGTGTGGTCGACGAAGGCCTGCACCAGCGCCGGATTGGTCGCGCGCACATTGGCGTTGATGTTGGTCTCGATGAAGCCGGGCCCGATCGCGTTGACGCGCACGCCTTCCTTGCCGAGTTCGACCGCGAGTGCCTTGGTGAAGCCGAGCACGCCGTGCTTCGAGGTCGTATAAGCCGCCGAGCTCGGCGTACGCAGGTGCACGAAGGACTGGATCGAGCCGATATTGACGATGCGGCCCTTGCTCGCGCGCAAGGGGGCGAGGAAGGCCTGCGTCATGTTGAAGACGCCGTTGAGGTTGAGCGAGATGATGTCGTTCCAGTCCTTTGCCACCGTCTCCGTCTCTGCGGTGAAGGCGTTGCGGCGGGTGATGCCGGCATTGTTGACGAGGATCGAGACCTGCCCGACCTTGTCCGCGACTTGCCTTGCGAGCGCGAAGCAGTCGTCACGCCTGGTCACATCGAGCGCGAAGCTCTCGGCCTTGCCGCCCGATTTTCGGATCTCCTGGGCGGCCTCCGCGACGGTGTCGGAATTGACGTCCAGCAGCACGACTTGCGCGCCCTCGCGCGCATAGCCGGCGGCGATCGCGCGGCCGATGCCGGAACCGGCGCCGGTGACGACGGCGATGTGGTTTGCGAGCAGTGCCATGACATATTCCTCCCGATTTCTTTTCGAAGTTTCACGAAACGCTAACTCGAAATTAAGGGGTCGGAAACGGCGGCCTTGGCATACTGATCTTGATTGCTAAACGTTGCGCGCATGATGGAACGGCTCGACACCCGGCTCGACTCCTGGAAATTGGCCCTTGAACGCCTCCGGTCGGCGCAATCTGCCGACTTCGCCGAGGCGGGCCGGCTCGTGGCCGAGATCGCACGGACGAGCACGGACACCATGCTGCGCCAGGCCGCCGAGCAGGCGCTTCCGGTGCTGCGCCAGGCCGCGGGCAATGACGATCACGGCGTCACGCTGGCGGCCCAGCGCCGTCTCGGCGTGGTGCTCGAGGTCGTCCACGATCTGACCGCGCCGCGCTTCGGCCGCCGCAACGCCATGCCGAAGAAGCTGTCCACCGAAGATCGCGCGCGCAAGATGCTCGGCCTGCCGCTCGCGGTGCAGCTCACCTGCGAGGACATCAACCAGGCCTATCGCCGCGCCGCCAAGGGCCTGCATCCCGACCACGGCGGCAGCGCGCAAGCCTTCATCGACCTCGCCGCCGCGCGCGACGTCCTGATCCATCCCGGCGCGCACAAGGACGTGTGAGAGCACGTCAACGTTCGTTCACGGAGCACAAAAAAACCGGGCAAGGACGCTGCCGCCCTTGCCCGGTCTTTCATCCGCCGATCGAAATCCTACCAGGTGCACTTGCCGGTCTTGAGCGCGGTATCCTTCATCGCGAGCGCGTCGATGAATGTCGGCACCGAGGCGCTGGCGCGCTGATAGCCGGCCGGCCACGGCGTGGTCGGGATGCTCTCGTCCCAGATCTGGCAGAAGCCGCTGTCCTGCCAGCGGACCAGGTGATAGCCGGCCTCGGCGGGGCTCGCGGCGACGAATGCAGTGACGGCAAGGCCTGCGGCAGCGCACAGCACGGAAATACGACGCATGATCAGCTCCTCAAAATGAATGATGTGATGCGCCTCCCGGCAATGCGGGGAGGGCTGGTGCCGGACGCTCTGAGAATGCGCCCCGGACAAGATGTGAGTAGTTCCGCCTGCCCGTCAGGTTCAAAGCGCGCGGGCGGGAAAATGCGTGATTTCGGCTGGAAAAAGTCAGGCCGCGGCAAAAGGAAAGGGCGGATCGCTCGCGCGACCCGCCCTTCAAATTCGATCTGTCGCTCGAGCTCAGAGCGTGCAGCGGCGCTCGCCGCGCAACTTGATCTGGAGGTCGGAGGCTTGCTGGAACGTCGGGAAGGACTTGCTGACGACCTTGTAGGTCGACACGCCGAACTGGAACGGCTTGTGCTGAAGGTCCTCGTTCCAGATTTGGCAGATGCCGGTGTTATCCCAGCGGATCACGTAATAGCCGACCTTGGCCGAGGCCGGCACGGCAAAGACGGAGGTGGCGATGCCGGCAACGGCACAGAGGGCGAGAACGCGACGCATGAAATATCTCCTTGTGGGGAAGTAGGGCCTGAAAATTCGTGCGGTAAAAGCAGCTTCTTTGCAAGCCGGGGAGCGGCGTTTCACGGATATGTCAGTCGCGCCCGCGCATTTGGTTTGGCCGCGTGCCCGACAAGTCACAGGCAGGCTCACTTCGACAGCGAGGCCACTGCCTCGATCTCGATCAGCATCTTCGGATCGGGCAGGGCCTGCACCACGCACGTGGTGCGCGCGGGGTAGGGCGGCGGGCCGAAGGCGCCGGCATAGAGCGCGTTCATGGCGGCAACGTCCGTGGCGCGGGTCAGAAGCACGTTGACCTTGGCGAGGTCGGCCGTGGTGGCGCCGGCCTCGCCCAGCACGCGGCGGATGTTGACGACGACATTGGCGAACTGCGCCTCGAAACCATCCGGCAGCGCGCCGTTCTCATCGAAGCCGGGAATGCCGGAGACGAACAGGAGATCGCCGACGCGCGTCGCAAAGGACAGCGGCGGCGCCTTGACGTGCGGCGGGGGCGCGAAATGCTGGATCGGCATGGGATCACCTCGAAGACGGTCGTGGACGCGGCAAGCGTAGCGGCAGGCGAGGGCGGCTCAAACCAAAAAATGCGAAAACAACCCCATGCACAGTAGGGATGAGGTGGAAATCGTTGGGGTTTTTGAGGTTCGGGAAGGGCGAAAATGATCGTTTGCTTCGCCGGGCAAAACACGGGCATGATGGGATGATGCGGTTGCCTGGGCTTCCGCTAAAAGCTCCACTGTCATGCCCCGGCTTTGACCGGGGCATCCAGTACGTTGCAGCCTCTCGGTTCGATCACTGCTGTCTCGGAGACTGGATCGCCCGGTCAAGCCGGGCGATGAGAGTTGAATGCTTGGCGACGAGCGCGCCCCACGCCTCATCCATCATGTTGCCGCCCTGATACATCAAGTACATTCCCTTCGTCTGATTCGAATCCTTCCCCCCCAAGAAAAACAGCCCCGGAGACACTCATGAAGCTCGCATCCACCTTCCGCGCCGCGCTGGTTGCCATTGCCGCCCTGGCCGGGCTCTCGACTTCGGCGGTGGCCGACGGCGGCACGGTGACGCTGACGATCTACAAGGCGGGCTGGATCATCGGCGGATCCGGCGGCTCGGGCGTCCTCAACTTCCGCGGCCGCTCCTACGGGCTGTCCACCGGCGGGCTCGACTACGGCCTCGTGTTCGGCGGCTCGAAGACCGTGCTGCGCGGCCGCGTCTCCAACATCAACCGTCCCTCCGACGTCGCCGGCGTCTACGGCGCCGCCGGTGCCGGCATCGCCGTCGGCTCCGGCGCCCGCGCCATCGTGCTGACCAACCAGAAGGGCGCGGTGCTGGAACTGTCGGGCAGGCAGGTCGGCCTGATGGCGAACGCGGATCTCAGCGGCCTTGCGATCACGATGCGGTAGGGGCGCTTTCGCCTCGTCCGTAGTCCGCATCAGTTCACGCCCGAAGGCCTCGAACGCGCGAAGACGCTGTTCGAAAAATTGTTCGAGGAGTGAGGGCTTGCCCATGACCCGCGACGAACTGGCCGCCGCCTACGCGGCGCCCGGCCGCCACTATCACAATCTCTCGCATATCGAGGATTGCCTCGCCGCGCTGGCGCGCGTCGAGGGTCTCTCGGCCGTCGAGCGCGAGACGCTGTCGGAGGCGATCTGGTGGCACGATGTCGTCTACGACCCGACCCGGTCGGACAATGAGGAGCGCAGCGCGGAGCTCGCCGAGCAGCACGTCCGCGCCGAGCTTCGCCAGGAGATCGGCCGCCTGATCCGCCTGACGAGAACGCACGACGTTGGCGCCGGCGATCGCCTCGGGGCGATCCTGATCTCGATCGACCTCAGCATTCTCGGCGCCGAGCCGGCGCGCTACGATGCCTATGCCGCTGCGATCCGCCGTGAATTCATCCATGTCGGCGAGAACGACTATCGCGTCGGCCGCGGCCGCGTGCTCCGCCATTTCGCGGCACGCGAGGTGATCTTTCCCGATCCGGACTTCGCCGCGACCTTCGACCGCCAGGCGCGTGCCAACCTCGCGCGCGAGCTGGCGTCGCTGAGCTGAGCGGCTACCCCGCCTGCGAACGGGCCGCGGTGTTGAGCACCGCAAGCTGCGCGTCGAAGGCACGCTTGAAGGCCGGCCGCGCCTCGCCGCGGGCGACATAGGCGGCGATGGCGGGATGCTCATCGAGCAGGCCGGACGTATTCAGCCGGCGCAGCACCGTCACCATCATGAGATCGCCGGCACTGAACGCGCCGTCGAGCCAGTCGGCACCCTTGATGTGACGGGAGAGTTCGCCGAGCCTGACGCGGACGCGATCCTGCAACATCGGCAGCCGCTCCGCGTACCAGCTCCTGTCGCGTTCGAGCAGCATGGCCATGCCGAGCTCGACGATCGGCGGCTCCATTGTGCTGAGCGCGGCGAACATCCACGCGATCGCGCGGGCGCGCGCATTCGGCTCGATCGGCAGAAGCCCGGCATGACGTTCTGCGATATGCAGCACGATCGCGCCGGACTCGAACAGCGCGAGATCGCCGTCCTCATAGGTCGGGATCTGCCCGAACGGATGCAGCGCGCGATGCGCGGGCGCCTTCATCGCGGCGAACGACACGAGCCGGACGTCATAGGGCTGCCCGACCTCTTCCAGCGCCCAGCGCACGCGCATGTCGCGGGCCTGCCCGCGGCCGCGATCGGGCGAGGATTCGAAGGCGGTGATGGTGGGAGGCATTGGAGGCTCCGGGGTGATCATTTCCAGGACGAACGACGGATGCGGTCGCCGACAGACTGTGTGCGAAATATCGGTGGTGGCGTGCCCCGGACGCAGTGCAGCGCGCCCCTGGCGATGCGAAGCATCGTCCAGTGCGGCGCGATGCGCTGCAGAGCCGGGGCCCATGACGAATGCGTGCCGGAGCTTCTGGGTCCCGGGTCTGCGCTACGCTTGCCCGGGACACGAGAGCAGACGCAATCCGGCAGTCGCCGTTCAGGGTGCGCGACCAATCCACGCCGCAAGCTCGCGCCACGGCTCCAGCGTCCAATGCCCGGACGCTGCTCCGGATGGCGACGGCAGCACGAATATCTCGGGCAGACTCTCCTCTCGCGGCTGCCGCCCCAGCGCAATCGCAGCTGACGGCCTGCTATAAAACAAGCTCGCGGCCTTCTTGCTCGTGAACGCAATCGTCCGCGGCCGATATTTTTCCATCTTCGCCCTGAACCCCGGCACGTCGATCGCCTCCGCCGCTATCTGGTGATCCATCCCGGCGCCGGTCTTGGAGAGATCAGTGAACCCGATACCAAGCGCGATCAGCTCCGCGAACTCGCTCGGCTGATAGCGCCGCGGCGTGATCCCGGCCTCATGGATCGCGCGCCAGAAGCGGTTGCCGGGATGGGCGTAGTAGTGCCCGAGCTCGGCGGAGCGCGTCGAGGCGGCGGTGCCGACGAAGACGAGGCGGAGGTTGGGGCGGAGCTGGTCGGGGAGGTGGTGGGGGCGAGCCGCCCGCGTCTCAAAATGATCAACCACTCGACCCCATCCTTTAGCAAATGCGCGTCTGCTGATCCTGAGCGCGCGCAACTACCTCTCTCGCCTCGAAACGTAATCTTCCTTCTTGTTCCGGTTCCGTATCATAGGAATATCAACGCCAACTCCCAATCGAATTTCTTCAAGATACTTGGAGCGATATGGGCTGTCGTGCAATGTCGGGGCATCGGGCGTAATTGCAGCTGCTTCCGATTGTATAGCGTGTCGAAGCGATTGAAAAACTATGTCTATCGCCTGTTTCGCCTTCTGCCGATCATCTTGAGTTGGTTTCAGGCTATAATGCACCGATCGGCTAATATCGATGATGTCGCGAACTTGCTCAAAGGGGTAATAGCCTTTTGAGTTTCGGCCAATGCGCCCGACGTTGCAGTAAATGAGCCGAAATGTATCCATGGAAGTCGAGAGACCGTAAAAGCCTTTCAAGTAGTCGTCTTCAGTGGGCGTGGATTTTTCGCAGTATATGAAGAAGTCGGATTTCGCTTTGACAATTCCGTTCCACCAGCCGCGAAGTTCATCAACGAACTTTCCGCGTTGTTGGAAGACAAATGCAAGATAAGCAGCAAAGATCAAAGCGAACAGAGTTGCGTTATTTCCAACGAACGTCGTTGTGTTGAGAGGATACTTTGCGAAGTATTCGGCGAAAGAAACCGCCAGAATTGTTACCACCAAGATCGCTGCAGCAATCAGCCTTGTTCGCAGCCTATGATTAGTCACGCTGAACCTCCAAAATGCAAAAGTAAAAATATATCAACTTTAGATAGCTTTCCCAGTTCTCTCAACTAAAAAGAATGCAATCTGCTCAGGTACTGATACAAGCTATTCAGTGGTACAAGCCATTCAGTGGTACAAGCTATTCAGATTGATGGGCTGTGGCGCGAGGCCGAGAATCGATGTTGTACGTATAGTTTGAATTGAAAAAGGCCGGACGTTCGCCCGGCCTTTTTGCAATTGACTTCAGCGGAAAGGTGTAACGGATCTCACAACACCCGATTACTCTCCTTCACCTTCTCCGCATCCAGATAAACGCTGCTGCCCATCTCCTTGAACTTCGCGCTCATCCTGGCCATGCCGTCCTCGGCCGTGCCCTGCATCGACATGCCCACCGAGTTCGGATCGTTCAGCGTGGCCGCGTAGTCGCGCACGTCCTGCGTGATCTTCATCGAGCAGAATTTCGGGCCGCACATCGAGCAGAAATGGGCGACCTTGTGGGCTTCCTTCGGCAGGGTCTCGTCGTGGAAGTTCTTGGCGGTCTCGGGGTCGAGGCCGAGGTTGAACTGGTCGGTCCAGCGGAAGTCGAACCGCGCGCGGGAGAGGGCGTCGTCGCGCAGTTGCGCGGCGGGGTGGCCCTTGGCGAGATCGCTCGCGTGGGCGGCGATCTTGTAGGTGATAACGCCGGTCTTGACGTCGTTGCGGTCGGGCAGGCCGAGATGCTCCTTCGGCGTGACGTAGCAGAGCATGGCGCAACCGAACCAGCCGATCATGGCCGCACCAATCCCTGAGGTGATGTGGTCATAGCCCGGCGCGATGTCGGTGGTCAGCGGTCCAAGCGTGTAGAACGGCGCCTCGCCGCATTCCTTGAGCTGCTTGTCCATGTTGATCTTGATCTTGTGCATCGGCACGTGGCCGGGGCCCTCGATCATGACCTGGCAGCCCTTGTCCCACGCGATCTTCGTCAGCTCGCCGAGGGTTTCGAGCTCCGCGAATTGCGCGCGGTCGTTGGCGTCCGCGATCGAGCCCGGACGCAGGCCGTCGCCGAGCGAGAACGAGACGTCATACTTGCGCATGAGGTCGCAGATCTCGTCGAAATGCGTGTAGAGGAAGCTCTCCTTGTGATGCGCCAGGCACCACTTCGCCATGATCGAGCCGCCGCGCGAGACGATGCCGGTGACGCGGCTGGCGGTGAGGTGAATGTATTGCAGGCGCACGCCGGCGTGGATGGTGAAATAGTCGACGCCCTGCTCGCACTGCTCTATCAGCGTGTCCTTGTAGAGCTCCCAGGTCAGCTGCACGGGATCGCCGTTGCACTTCTCCAGCGCCTGATAAATGGGAACGGTGCCGATCGGCACCGGCGAGTTGCGCAAGATCCATTCGCGCGTGGTGTGGATGTTGCGGCCCGTCGAGAGGTCCATCACGGTGTCGGCGCCCCAGCGGATCGCCCACACCATCTTCTCGACCTCTTCCTCGACCGACGAGGTCACCGCCGAGTTGCCGATATTGGCGTTGATCTTGGTCAGGAAGTTGCGGCCGATGATCATCGGCTCGAGCTCGGAATGGTTGATGTTGGAGGGGATGATGGCGCGGCCGCGCGCGATCTCGTCGCGGACGAATTCCGGGGTGATGAAGGCGGGCACCGCGGCGCCAAAGCTCTCGCCGTCGGCGAGCGCTGCTTCGGCGCGCTCGAGCTGCTGCTTGCGGCCGAGGTTCTCGCGGGCGGCGACGTAGATCATCTCCTTGGTGATGATGCCGGCGCGGGCGAATTCGAGCTGGGTGATCTTGTGGCCGTCGAGCCCGCGCAGCGGCTTGTGATAGGCGCTGAACGCGCGCGCGGCCTTGTCGGCGGAGACGCCGCCATTGTCCTCCGGCTTGATCTGGCGGCCCTCATATTCCTCGACGCCGCCGCGCTCCAGCACCCATTGCTTGCGGCTCCGGGGAAGGCCGGCATTGACGTCGATGGTGACGGAGGGATCGGTGTAGGGGCCGGAGGTGTCATAGACCGGCAGGTTGGGCTCGCCGGCGCCCTCGGAGAGAATGATCTCACGCAGGGGCACGCGCAGATCGGGCGCGGCGTCGGGCGAGGCGAAGATCTTGCGCGAGGAGGGAAGCGGGCCGGTGGTGACGGCGGGGACGGTTTTTTCGGGATTGGAGCGGATGTTCATGGGGATCCTCCTTTACAGGGCGTCGTTCCGGACGGACCGCATTGCGGTCCGATCCGGAACCTCGATGTTATTGAGCGAGATTCCGGGTTCACGCTTCGCGTGCCCCGGAATGACGCCGGTGGGTAGGCTCGCTGTCATCCCCGCGAAAGCGGGGATCCAGTATTCCAGAGACCGTAGTGAGCTACGGAGAAGCCGCGGCGTACTGGATCGCCCGGTCAAGCCGGGCGATGACATTGGAGGGAGGGGTGAGAGCACCGAGTGCATCACGCCGCCTCCTCCAAGCTGAGCCATTGCCGAACCCGCGCATCGGGGTCGGCGTTTTGCGTGACATCGGAGACCACCGCGATCGAATCCGCGCCCGCGGCAAAAATCTCCGCGGCGTGCTCGAACTTGATGCCGCCGATCGCGACCAGCGGGATCGATCCGATGCGCTGCTTCCATTCGGTGATCTTCGGAATACCCTGCGGCTCGAAGCGCATGGACTTCAGCGTGGTGAAGAAGATCGGGCCGAGCGCGACGTAATCGGGCTTTGCGGCCAGCGCGGTTTCAAGCTCGGCATCGTCATGGGTGGAGATGCCGAGGGACAGGCCGGCCTCGCGGATCGCCTTGAGGTCGGCATCGGCAAGATCCTCCTGGCCGAGATGCAGATATTTGGCGCCGGCGACGATCGCGGCGCGCCAATAGTCGTTCACGACCAGCTTGGCTTGGGTGCCTTCGGTGATCGCCAGCGCATCGGTGACCATCTGCAGGGCCTGCCCGTCGTCGAGCTCCTTGGCGCGCAGCTGGATGGTGCCGACGCCGAGCTTGGTCAGGCGCTCGACCCACGCAAGGCTGTCGACGACGGGATAGAATCGATCAGGATACGGCATGCCAGAACGGGGTCCCAACGACAGGGGTGGAGGGGGAGGCGAAGTCGCGGGCGTTCATCAGCCCGGCCTCATAAGCGGTGCGGCCGGCCTCAATACCGAGGCGGAAGGCGTTGGCCATTGCGACGGGATCTGCGGCCTTGGCGATCGCGGTGTTGAGCAGCACGGCGTCATAGCCGAGCTCCAGCGCCTGCGCGGCGTGGCTGGGCGCTCCCAGGCCGGCGTCGACCACCAGCGTGATGTCGGGCAGCCGGTCGCGCAGCAGTTTCAGCGCATCGCGATTGGTGATGCCTTTCGCGCTGCCGATGGGGGCGGCCCACGGCATCACCACCTTGCAGCCGGCGTCGACGAGGCGGTTCGCAACCGAGAGATCCTCGGTGCAATAGGGGAATACTTCAAAGCCGTCCTTGATCAGGATGCTTGCTGCTTCGACCAGGCCGACCACGTCGGGCTGCAGCGTGTCGTTGTCGGCGATGACTTCGAGCTTGATCCAGGTCGTGCCGAACAATTCGCGGGCGAGCTTGGCGGTGGTCACCGCTTCGCGCACCGTGCGGCAGCCGGCGGTGTTCGGCAGCACGGTGACGTCGAGCTCGCGGATCAGATTCCAGAACGCGTCGCCAGTCTTGCCGCCGGCGGATTCGCGCCGCAGCGACACCGTGACGATGTTGGAGCCGGAGGCGCGGATCGCGGACTGCATGATTGCAGGCGAAGGATAGAGCGCGCTGCCGATCAGGAGGCGCGAGGCGAAGGTCTTGCCGTAGAAGGTCACCATGTGGAAGGTGTCTCCTTGAAGAATGGTGTCAGCCAAAACGAAGCTGTCATCCCCGCGAAGGCGGGGATCCAGTACGCCGGGGCCATCCGGCTGGAAACGTGAAGCCGCGGCGTACTGGATCGCCCGGTCAAGCCGGGCGATGACAGCGGAGTGTTTGGTGAGAGCATCACCTCACCCTCCCTGCCGCGGCGTGATGATCTCGATCTCGTCGCCGGCCTTCAGTGCCGTCTCGGCCCAGCGGCTTTTCGGCACGACGTCGTAGTTCAGCGCGATGGCGAAATGGGTGCCCTCGTAGTCGAGCTCGGTGAGCAGCGCGTCGACGCTGGCCGCGCTGATCTCCCGCGCCTCGCCGTTGACGATCACGCGCATTGCATCACCTCGTTGTCGATCTGGCCGCGCTCGACATAGGCGAGCGTCAGCTCGGCGAGCGCGGGCGCGATCAGGAAGCCGTGGCGGTAGAGACCGTTGACGGTGATCCTGCGGCCGCGGATGCCGATGCGCGGCAAATTGTCGGGAAAAGCAGGACGAAGCCCGGAGCCGAATTCGACGATGCGGGCCTCGCCGAACGCGGGGTGCACGGTGTAAGCCGCGCCGAGCAGCTCCAGCGCGGAGCGGACGCTGACGCCGGTGTCCTCGGCCTCGATCGAGGTCGCGCCCAGCATGAACAGATTGTCCTCGCGCGGGATCACGTAGAGCGGCCAGCGCGGATGCATCAGCCGCACCGGGCGTGCAAGCTGCACCTCGTCGGTCTCGATCAGGATCATCTCGCCCTTGACGCCGCGAAGCTCCGGCTGTTCGTCGCGCGCGCCGAGGCCGCGGCAGTCGATCACGATGCCGTCAGGGTCCTTTGCGAGATCGTCGACGGTGACGTCGCTTTCGAACTTGATGGTGCCGCCGGCGGCGCGGATGCGCTCGTGCAGCTGCGGCAGCACGCGGCGCGGCTCGACATGGCCCTCGGCCGGGAAGAACAGCGCGTCACGGAAGCGGCCCTCCAGCGACGGCTCGAGCGCGGCGAGGCTAGCTGCGTCGAGCCGGCGGTGGTCCTCGGTCATGCGGGCAAAGCGCTCGAAATCGCTGCGTTCGCGCGGATGGGCGACGACGAGGGAGCCGTTGAACGGCGTGTCGGGTAGCTCGCGCCGCCAGATGTCCAGCGAGCGCAGCCCCAGGCGGCTGATGATGGGTTCGGCGACCTCGGCCTCGCAATAGGGCGCGAGCATGCCGCCGGCCCAATGGCTGGTGGCGTCCGTCATCGCCTCGTCACCGCGCTCGTGCAAGGTCACGGCATGGCCGGCCTGTGCGAACAGCAGCGCCTGCCAGGCGCCCGCAATGCCTGCGCCGATGATGGATACCGGTGAATCCGGTCGCTTGGTCGTCTGCAACATCCCTGTCCCTTCGCCGGCATGACCCGGATCAGGTTCAAAGGGTCACCGCGGTCCTGGCAAGCCGGTCGATCGGCATTGCCCATTTAGCGGTATCTCAGCTCCTCCTCGGAGCACCCCTCGGAACGGCTCTAATGTATGCCAGTGACAGGCCGTGTCAACGCGTCTGCCACAGGGCAGTCATTCCGGGATGGTGCGAAAGCACCAGCCCCGGAATCTCGAGATTCCGGGTTCGGTCCTGCGGACCGCCCCGGAATGACATCGGTTAGTGGGGAACCTGCGCCCGCGCATTGCGGACGCGTTGCGCCAGCTTGCGCTGCGGCGGTGCGCCGAACATCGGTTGCGGATTGCCGTTCGGCTCCAGCCAAGGCTGGCCCATGCTGCTCTGGCCCATATCGGTCGCGCCCATATTGGCGAACTGCTGCGTTTCCTGCCGCTGCCGCTTGGCTGCGTAATAATAGCCGCCTGCGAAATAACGCACGGCCCGGGCGTGGTCGCCATTGGCGGCGCGATAGGCGCCGGCCAGATACTTCACGGCATAGGTGAGGTTGGTGTTGGGATCGCGCAGGCCGGCGGCATCGCCGGTGTAGCCGACCCCGCGGGCGGTCGCGAGCTTGATCTGCATCATCCCGATGGTGCCGCCGCGGCCGACGAGATGGGGCTGATAGCGGCTCTCGCGCATGATCACGCGGTGCACCAGCGCTTCCGGCACGCCGTTGGCGCGGGCATGGGCCGCGACCATCTCGGCATACTCGGCCTGGCCGGCGAATGCGGCCTGCGGCAATGTCAGTCCGGCTGCGAGCAGTGCGGCAATGCGTAAAATTTTCATCAGATATCCCAGAGGTCGTTGGAAGTGACCTGCACCGGTTGCCGTTAGGCCCCCGGAACGCGGCGATGATGTGACCAAACGCCGCCATCGTCCGATTTTGCGGTGCCGAGCCGCCATTACGACTCAAAGCCGGCGCAAGAGGCCTCCAAGCGGAAGCTTCGGGGCCGACGACCCCACTCGCGGCAGCACGCCTGTCTATTCGCGCGTGCCGGCGAAAGCGAGTAGGAAGATGCTGCAAATCGGGAGAGGTGCCATGACAAAAGCAATCCTCAGCGACATCCCCAGGCAAAACCCCTGCGCCCAATGCGGCACGCCGATTGCGCAGCCCGACTGGATCGAGCCGGGCGAAGGCCGCGTGTCCTACCTCTGGACCTGCCACGCCTGCAACTATCGCTTCGAGGCGGTGGCGATCTTCGACGAGGTGGCCGTCGAGCACCCGCCGCTCGCGGCCTGAGGTGCTTCATAGGGCATGATCGCCGCGCAAATGCGTCGGGTTTTGTCGCGAAGAAGAACCGCTTCACACTTGCGCTATCGCCGCAAAGCCGTGCGCCGCAAAATGTTCCTGGGTAACGCAGGAACATGCCTCGCGTGCTCGCGCGTTACGCGACGAAATTGCGGCGCGCACGGAACTGCGCTTCATCAGCGCGGTTTTCTCCCCACGAGTTTTCGATGAAGGAGAGGACAACATGATGAAGTCGATCGTCGCCGGCCTTGCCGGCACAGCACTGCTCACCACCGTTGCGTTCGCGCAAGCGCCGACCGCCACCACCGACAAGGCGGCGCCTGCGGCCACGACCTCCACGTCCACCACCGCCACCACCACCGCGAGCGGACAGTGGCGTACGTCCAAGATGGACGGCCTCAAGGTCTACAACGAAGCCAACGAGAACATCGGCACGATCAATGATCTGCTGATGGACAAGAACGGCGACATCAAGATCGCAGTGATCGGCGTCGGCGGCTTCCTCGGCATGGGCGAGCATCTCGTCGCGGTGCCGTATGAGAAGCTGAAGTTCGTCAACGAGGCCGTGGCCTATACCGGTGCCGGCACGAACCCGGGCGCCAAGCCCGCCGCGAGCACGACGACGGGCGCTGCGACCGGTACCGACAGGCCTGCTGCGACTGCGACGTCGACCACGTCGAAATGGTACCCGGACCACGCCGTGTTCAATGCGAGCAAGGACGAGCTGAAGAACATGCCGGAGTTCAAGTACTCGGAGTAATGCGGCTCGCCTAACCACCTGTACGAAGCGCGCCCGGTTTTCACCGGGCGCGCTGTCGTGTCGTTTTCTGACCTCTCCCCGCAGGCGGCGAGAGGGAGAAGGAAGCCGTTCAGCCGCCGCCACCCTTGAGCCGTTCGTTGCGTCGGCGCAGGCCTTCCATGGTGGCGAGGAGGATGATCGAGACCGTCGTCAGGATCACCGCCGCTGCCGTGATGGTCGGGCTGATGTTCTCGCGGATGCCGCTGAACATCTCGCGCGGCAGGGTGCGCTGCTCGGGGCCTGCCATGAACAGCACGATGACCACCTCGTCGAAGCTGGTCGCGAATGCGAACAGCGCACCCGATGCGAGGCCGGGCAGGATCAGCGGCAGGATCACGCGGCGGAACGCATATAGCGGCGAGGCGCCGAGCGAGGCGGCGGCGCGCGCCAGATTGGTGTCGAAGCTTTGCAGCGTCGCGCCGACCGTGATCACCACGAAGGGCGTCGCCAGAGCGGTGTGGGCCAGGATCAGGCCGAGATAACTGCCGGTGAGGCCGATCGGCGCGAAGAAGAAATACAGGCCGACCGCGGTGATGACACCGGGCACCACCACCGGCGACAGCACGAAAGCCAGCACGAGCGGCTTGAAGCGGCTCTTCCACTGCGCCAGCCCCAGCGCGGCCAGCGTGCCGAGCACCATGGACAGCGCCGTCGAGGCGACGCCGATGATCAGGCTGTTTTTCAGCGCATTCATCCAGCGCGGCGACGTGATGAAGTCGTCGTACCAGCGCAAGGACAGGCCGGGCAGCGGATAGGTGAGGTAGGAGCCCGAACTGAAGGACAGCGGCATGATCGCCAGGATCGGCGCGATCAGGAAGATGAACACCAGCGTGGAGACAACAATGGTCCCGGTCCACGCGATACGCTGGCTGGTCGTGCGCAAGGAGGAATTGTCGCTCAATTCTTCATGCCTCCGGTGACCTGCTGGCCCTGCACCAGCTTGCCATAGACGAGTGCCAGCAAAAGGGTGGCCAGCAGCAGCACCGCGCCCAACGCCGAAGCGAGGCCCCAGTTGGCGGTCTCGGTCGTGTACAGCGCGATGAAGTAGCTGATCATCTGATCGGCGGCGCCGCCGACGAGAGCCGGTGTGATGTAGTAGCCGAGCGCCAGGATGAAGACGAGCAGGCTTCCCGCGCCGATGCCGGGCAGCGTTTGCGGCAGGTAGATCCGCAGGAAGGCCGTGACGGGCGCCGCACCGAGCGAGGCGGCGGCCCGCATGTAAGCGGGCGAGATCGCCTTCATGCTGCTGTACAGCGGCAGGATCATGAAGGGCAGGAGAACGTGGGTCATCGCCACGCAGACGCCGAAGCGGTTGTAGATCAGGCGCAGCGGCTCGTCGATGACGCCAAGCCAGTGCAGGCTGTCGTTCACGACGCCCTTGCTCTGCAACAGCACGATCCACGCGCAGGTACGGACCAGAAGCGAGGTCCAGAACGGCAGCAGCACGAAGATCATCAGGAGGTTCGACCGGCCGGGCGGCAGCGTCGCCAGGAGGTAGGCGACCGGGAAGCCGAGGATCAGGCAGAGGACGGTGACGCTGAGGCTGATGAGGAAGGTGCGGGCGAACAGGCTGCGGTAGATCGCCTGGTCGGGTGGAGCGGCGACGACCGCGCCGTCCACGTTCCGTGTCAGGTCGAGCGCCGCCAGAAGGTAGAAGCCCGTGATGGGGCCGCCGGCGTCCTTGATCGTCGTCCATGTCGCGCGTTCGCGCCAGGCTGGATTGATCTTGCCCAGCGTCTCCTTGGCCGTGCCGGGCTCGGGCATCGCCTTCAGATTGCGCGCGGTGCTGGTCAGGATCGTGCGAAAACCGTTCAGCGCGTAGTTCAGCCGCTTGGCCGCAATCGCAATGGTGCCGGAGGCGCGAGCCGCGTGGATGTCGCTTGCCAGCGCTGCGTAGGCCGTTTCGTCCGGCAGGTCCTTGCCGTCCCAACCGGCGAGGGCGGCGATAGTTTGAGGCAGAACCTGGCGCACCTCGCGGTCGTCGACCGAGCGCCACAGCATGCCGGCGATGGGCCCGGCGAAGGTGAAGAGCAGGAAGACGAGAAGCGGCGCTACCAGCGCCAATGCCTTGACCTGGCGCGTTCGCTCAGCGCGCCGCAATCGGCGCTTGAGCGGCACCTCGGTCGACGCATTGGCGCCGGTCAGCAGCGCATCCGTCATGGGGCGAGCCTTGCCGATGCGCTGTTTATTTCGCCGCCCATTTGTTGAAGCGCTCGGTCAGGCGGTCGATGTTCTCGAGCCAGAAGGCAACGTTGATCTCGACCGCGTTCTTGATGTTGTCGGGCGCCGTCGGCAGGTCCTTCAGAACGGCGGGGGCGAGCCTGCCGGCTGCGTCCTTGTTCGAAGTGCCATAGGCGATGTTCTCCGACAGTTTTGACTGGTTCTCCGCCTTGCCGACGAAATCCAGGAACTTGTAAGCGGCATCCTTGTTCGGGCTGCCCTTCAGGATGACCCAGCTGTCGAGCGTGAACAGCGCCCCGTCCCACACCATGCCGAAGTTCTTCTTCTCGTTCTTGTTCGCGGTGTCGATACGGCCATTGTAGACCGAGGTCATCGCCACCTCGCCGGAGGCGAGCAGTTGCGGCGGCTGGGCGCCGGCCTTCCACCAGACGATGTCGCCCTTGATGCTGTCGAGCTTCTTGAAGGCGCGCTCGATGCCCTCGTCGGTCGCGAGCACCTTGTAGACGTCCTTCGGCGCGACACCGTCGGCCATCAGCGCGATCTCCAGCGTGGTCTTGGGGCCCTGACGCAGGGCGCGCTTGCCCGGAATCTTCTTGGTGTTGAAGAAATCGGCCCAGCCGCTGGGGGCCTCCTTCAGCTTGTCCTTATCGTAGCCGAGAACGAAATCGTAGAGGATGGCGCCGACGCCGCAGGGATTGACCGACGGCGGGATGTAGGCGGCCTCGCCGCCGATCTTGGAATAGTCCAGCTTCTCGAACAGGCCTTCCTCGCAGCCGACCGCGAGCTCGTCGCTCTCGACCTGGACGACGTCCCAGGTCGCGGCGCCGCCCTGCACCTTGGCGCGCAACACGCCGACCCCGCCGTCCCAGGACTCGTCGTTCATGGCAATTCCGGCCGCCTTCTTGAATGGCTCGAAGTAAACCTTCTTCTGTGCATCCTGATAGGCGCCGCCCCACGACACGACGGTGAGGTCACGCGCCTGCGCGACGCTCGCGAGCGCAGCGCTGGCACCGAGCGCCGCGGCGAAACCCAGAGCAATCCGGCCAATCTTGCACTTCAGCATGGTCTTGGTTCCTTCTTCATGTCAGTTGCGTCGAGGTTGATTGTTTCAGGTCGGCTTGCGCTGGCGAAATCCTGCAATGGGTCAGACAGGATCGAGGGCCAGGCAGTCCTCGGGGCGAAATGCGATGAACACGCTTTCACCATGTCTCAGGTTGTCATGCGCGCCTGGCTGAAGCTTGACCATGAACTCCCCGTTGCCGGCGACATCGAGCACGGCCAGCACATGGTCGCCGAGATAGATCGCGCTCTGCACCTTGGCCGGCAGCCGGTTCGGTCCGTCGCTGGAAGTGCCGTCGGAGACAATGGAGATCCGCTCCGGCCGTACCGACAGCGAGGTCGATGCGCCCGCGCCCGATATGTTGACCGCGCGTGCGGTCACGGTGCCGCCGCCCGCCAGCGCGACGCGGCAATAATCCTTGTCGACCGTCTCGACGGTGCCGGCCAGAACGTTGTTCTCGCCGATGAAATGGGCGACGAAGCTGTTGACCGGATGCTCATACAGCGCGTCGGGCCTGTCGATCTGCTGCACGACGCCGTCATTGAACACGGCGATGCGGTCCGACATGGTGAGCGCTTCGCTCTGATCGTGGGTGACGTAGACCACCGTGATGCCCATCCTCTCGTGCAGTTGCTTGATCTCGAGCTGCATCTGCTCGCGCAGCCGCTTGTCCAGCGCGCCCAGAGGCTCGTCCATCAGCACGAGCTGCGGATTGAAGACCAGCGCACGGGCCAGCGCCACGCGCTGCTGCTGACCGCCGGACAATTGTCCGGGCCGGCGGTGCGCCAGGGCTTCCATCTTGATCATGCGCAACGCCGATTTGACGCGCTCCTGCGCTTCCGCCTTGCCCGTCTTGCGAACGGAGAGCGGGAAGGCGATATTCTCCGCGATCGTCAGGTGCGGAAACAAGGCATAGTTCTGGAATACCATGCCGATGTCCCGCTTGTGCGGCGGCATGTTCTTGATCGGCCGGTCCGCGAGGTAGATCTCGCCGTGGGTCGGAACCTCGAAGCCGGCCAGCATCATCAGCGTTGTCGTCTTGCCCGAGCCCGACGGCCCGAGCAGGGTGACGAACTCGCCCTTCCTGATGTCGAGATCGAGGTTCTTCACCACGAGGTGCTCGCCATCGTAGGTCTTCTGAATGCCGGAAAAGCGCACCAGTGCCGGCGCGGGCGTGAACATGCCGGCTTCCATGTTGTCCTCGGCTTGCCGCTACGATGCTGTCAACACCTCGTTCGAGGTTGCGAGCAACAGCTTAGCACCCTGCGATGAGAATGCCAGCGGCGCAAGCGATGAAGACATAGGCGGACCCGCGCTACATCTAGGGCAGCTTCGTCACCGACACGTTCAGCGTGCCGCCGGCTTCCGCGACCACGCGTAGCGTCTTGGAATCGAAGGCGATGTCGGCAAGCGTCAGGCTGTCGATCCTGGCGTCGACCTTGAGACCGTCCTCGCTCTTCTGGTAGTCGGCGATCGCGGCGGCGATCTTCTCGCGCGCGTTGGCGGCGATCGGCTTCAGATCGAGCGTCGCCTTCTGCAGCAGCGCCTGCTGCATTTGCGGCACGACGGCTCGCGCAGCGGCGCCCAACAGGCCAAAGGCGGCTTCCGATTCCACCGCGAGCTGGATGTCGGTGAGCCGGAGCGTCTGCTGCGCCTGGTCGAGCACCGGCCGGCCCCAGATGTGCACGGTCGCCTCGGCGCCGAGGCCGAGCCAGCTCTTCTTTTCCTTGGCGCGCACCAGAAGCGAGATCAGCAGGCGCTCGCCCGACGGGATCACGTTGGCGCTCTTGACGGTGACGTCGACCGGACCCGAGCCGTCCTCGGGATAGGTGCGGCCGACCATCTGCGCCGTGATCAGCTTGTTGATCTCGGTGAACGGCACGTCGATGGGAACGCCGATGTTCACGCCGGTGCCGGTCGGCGGCACGATCGAGATCTTGTCGGGGAACGGACAGTCCGGCTTGGTCGGCGTCGAGGTGACGCGCGTCTCCGCTTCCAGGCCCATCAGCAGCGTCACGGCCTGCGCGTCGACGCGCGGCTGGGCGGCGATGGCGCGGATCGGCTTCATCTCCAGCCAGAGCGGCGGAAGCCCGGCCGAAGAGCCCGAGCCCTGCAGCGGGATCGAGCGGCACGCCTTGGCCCATTGCAGCTTCGCATTCTCGCGCAGGCTCGGATCGTTGCGGATGCGTTCGGAGACGGCATTGATCTGCTCGCCGACATTCTTGTCGATCAGCGGCTTGACCTGCGCCGGTACGTTGACCTTGGCGCCCGAGACGTTGAGGTTGGTATCGCCGAGATTGACCTGGGCGCCGAGATTGGGCTCGAGGTGCCAGTTGGCCGCGAGCTTCGGACGCGAGGTGACGACCACGTTGCCCTTGATCTCCGCGCTCGCGTTCAGATTCTTGATGTTGACGGCGCCGATCCGTTTCGCGGCGTCACCGCCGAGCACGCTGCCGAGCGCGTCGCCAAGCGCACCTGTGGCTTTCGAGGACAGCGAGCCCGTCACGTTCAGCTTGCCGCTGAGCGGCGTCGAGATCGTCAGCACGTCCTTGTCACCGGCCGCTGCCATCGGCCCACGCACCGCGGTCCAGCCGATGTCGGCATTCTCCAGGATCTGCGAGATCGGGTTGTCGGCCTTGCCGGCGAAGCTACGTGGTGCGGCCTTTTCGGCTTGCTCGCGGATCGCCGATATCGCGATGGCGACCGGAGCGATCACGATCGAGCTCTTCGCGACCGGTGGCAGCGGCGGCAATTGCGCCACCGGCGGCGCCGAATTCGTCGCGCGCGGCGACAGCAAGTCCATCGCCTTCAAGCTGATGAAGAACGACGCCGCGAGCACCGCGACGGCGATCAGGATGGTCTTCAGATTCAACGTCAGTCGCATCAATCCCCCAAGCCGCCCGACGGGGATTTTACAGGGCGGGCGAGGAGGGCGCTAGAGCGCACCGGTGGGGTGGAATTGGGGCGAACAGGTTAACGGCTGCAAACCAACGTTGCCCCCCATTTCAAGCCATCATCCGCCGGCCTGACCGCGCTTCGGACGGCGGATTGTCCGAACATTGCCGCGACCGCCGCCGCCGCAGAAAAACTGGTCGGCACCATCGGACTCCAGCCCGGATACGCCCGTGCCGGCGGGCAAGTCGAGCTGCTCGAGCACCTTGCCCGTCTCGGGGTCGATCCGCCTGATGTCGCTCTCTTCGTTCTCCCAGGTGCCGTGCCAGAGCTCGCCGTCGACCCAGGTCACGCCGGTCACGAAGCGCTTGCTCTCGATGGTGCGGAGAACCTTGCCCGTCTCCGGATCGATCTGGTGAATCTTGCGCTCGCGATACTGGCCGACCCAGAGCGAGCCCTCGGCCCAGGCCAATCCGGAATCCCCGCCGGCGCCAGGCGACGGGATCGTGCCGAGCACCTTGCCGGTGGCGGCGTCGATCTTCTGGATGCGGTCCTCGGCGATCTGGAACAGGTGCCGGCCGTCGAACGCCGTTCCCGCATGCGCGGCGACATCGATGGAGCGCGCGATTTTGCCGTCAGCCGGATCGACTGCGTTCAACTTGTCGCCGGACGCGAACCAGACATGCTTGCCGTCATAGGTGACGCCATGCACGGCTTCGACGCCCGCAAACGGCCCGTATTCCCTGACGATTTCGGCGGCTGAACGCTTCATGTGCGCGATCCCTCGTGGATGTGAACTCATCTCATCCTACGTGTTCAGGAGTGGGCCGGGGAGTAACAAGCCTGTCGGGAAACCCGGGACGGGCGGGGTCAACCAGCGCCGCGCCCGTCCATGTCCGAAGCACTGCACCTTGTTCGATCGCGCCAGCTCTTCGAGCGCGCGCTGGACCGTCCGCGCGCTCGTGCCCAGCGCCAGCGCGAGAGCCGAGCTCGACCACGGCTCGCCGTCGGAGAGGAAGGCGAGGACGGTGGCGTGCTTCTCCTCGACCGGCCGTGCCAGCACGAGAACGTCGCGCGTCTTGTGCGGTGTCAGCGCAAAGCCTTGCTTCGTTGCGCTGACATCCGCCAGCGGCCTGAGCTTCGCCCGCAGCCGTCCGATCTCGACCCGCAGCCGGCCGCGATGCGATTCGTCGGCGTGCCTGGCGTGAAACGCCGCGGTCATCAGCGCTTCCCGGGACACGTCCGCAGGCCAGGCCTGCGCCAGGAGGCGCGCAAGCGCGAACAGCACCGGCCGCGTTCCGAGCGGCACGACGATGCCATTCCTGCGAACGCTGTGATGGAAGGTGTCTACTACAAGCGCCTTGGACCGCGCCAGCGCTTCGACCTGGCCCAGCAACAGGGGATGCTCCCTGCCGCGCGTGATCAGGCGCGCCGCGGGCGTGTCGAGCACGAGGTTGGCGCCTTCGACCTCGGATGCGAGCGCAGCGATGCCGGCGAGGCGCGCCGCACGGGCCGCACGGTCGAGCGCTGCGCGCGCATCCTTCGTTCTGAGCCGCCTGATGGCAATGCCGGCGACCACGAGTTCGCGGACGACCTGCGAGGCCGGCGGCAGCGGAGAGGTGACGACCTCGGCCAGTGCATCCTCGGCTTCGTCGTGGCGTCCCAGGAGAAGCAGGCGGCGTGCCTCGACGTGGCCCGCATGGGCGGCATTGACGAGATCACCGTGCTTCTCGAGCGTCGCGCGCGCCGCCGCGAGCGTTCTCACCGGCCAGTTCAGTTCGCGCGAGACGAGCGCGATCTCTGCCTCGGCCACGATGCACCTTGCGCGCGCCACCGCCTCGCTCGGACCGAAGGCACGCGCGGCGCCGCGCAGCAGAGACTTCGCCTTCGCGAGATCGCCGAGCTGCGCCATCGCGATGCCGCGCAGTGCGAGCGACGGCGCATCGTTCCGCAGGGCGACGCGATTCAGCGCGCCGAGCGGATCGCCGGCCTCCAATGCCCGTGCGGCGGCCGTGATCAGCGACTCCATGTCAATCCCGTCACACTTGTTACTCCCACCGCGCAACCGCGAGATGCCAGAAATCGTTGACGGCCGAAGATGTGCGGTGAGTGGGCGTGGGTGGTTCCGCGTCCGCCGCGGCGCGGCAAGGAATGGCGGCCGAAGCAAGAGATCTGGAGAGCCATCATGACATCAGTTCAAAACACAGGGACGAGCGGACAGCCCGCCATGCAGACACCGCCGGTGGTGTCGCCGCAGGACTGGGAGGCGGCCCGTCAGCAACTGCTCGTGAAGGAAAAGGCGCATACCCGTGCCCGCGACGCCCTGGCGGCCGAGCGCCGGCGCATGCCGTGGATGGAAGTAACCAAAACCTATGCGTTCGAGGGGCCCGGCGGCAAGCTCAGTCTGCCCGACCTGTTCCAGGGACGGCGGCAGCTGATCGTCTACCGCGCCTTCTTCGAGCCCGGCGTGTTCGGCTGGCCCGATCACGCCTGCCGGGGCTGCTCCATGGTGGCCGACCAGGTCGCCCATGTCGCACATTTGAACGCCCGCGACACCACGCTCGTGTTCACATCGCGCGCACCTCAGCCCGATATCGTCAGACTCAAGCAGCGGATGGGCTGGACCATGCCGTGGGTCACCGTCACCGACAGTTTCGATGCCGATTTCGGCGTCGACGAATGGCACGGGACGAACGTGTTCTACCGCGACGGGACGCGCATCTTCCGCACCTATTTCGTCAAGAGCCGCGGCGACGAGCAGATGGGCGGCACCTGGAACTATCTCGACATCACGCCGCTCGGCCGCCAGGAAGTCTGGGAGGATTCGCCGCCAGGCTATCCGCAGACACCGACTTACAAATGGTGGAACTGGCACGACAACTACGCGGAAGGCGCGGCGCCGGACCAGAAGTGGGTCGAGATCTCGGATGCCGGCGAGAAGGCTTTTCGCGAGGAGGCGGCGGGAGAACGGAAATGACTCCCGCCGTGAGCACGGCCACCGGCCGCGATGATGGCGTCGCGGCCGTGCGCCACCTCGCCAGATGGCTTGCTCTGGCGGCCACGCCGACCTTCGCGATCATGGCGCTGCTGACGGCCGTGCTCGGCGACGGAGCGGCAGACATGCTGTGCGTCACCGGGCAGGGCTCTCTGCTCGGCGGCATGGTGCCGATGTATCTCCTGATGAGCGCGTTTCATTCGGCGGTATGGCTAAGGTGGATCGCGGAGCGGCGGGACGTGTGAGCGGCTTCCGCCGCGGTGAACGCCTCGTCCTTCGAGGAGACCGCCGCAGGCGGGCGTCTCGAAGGATGCGTTATGCACTCAAATGAACAGCCCTGGCGGCGCCGGGATTACTGCGCCTGCAAATAACTCACCACCTTGCCCGCTTCCTCCGTCGAGATGCCGCCATAGGGCTGCATCTTGTGGCCGGACACGACTTCGTCGGGCTTGACCAGGAAGCGGGTGAGCTTGTCCTGGTCCCAGTCGAAGCCCGCCTCTTTCATCGAGGACGAATAATTGTAATTCGGCAGCGAGCCGGCCTTGCGTCCGACGATCTTGTTGAGGTTGGGCCCGAGGCGGTTGTCGCCTTCCTTCACGGAATGGCACGTTCGGCAGGAATTGTTGAAGGCCTGGTGGGCTGCGTCGCCGCTCGCGGGCTGCTGCGCGAACGATGAGGCCGCGGACAGCAGCAGCGTCAGGACTCCGGCGCAGGCGACCGCGTGCAGCCACGGATACGGCGAGGATTGCAGGCGTGGTTGCATTTGCGCCTCCATCGAGATCGCGCCGCAGCAAAGCGCGCGTCGACATGTCGAGGGCAAACGAATCCGGCCCCGGTGGGTTCCGGGGCCGCTCGCGTCAGAATGTCCTGTGCTCAGCGCGTTGCGCCGCCGAGTTCCGCCCTGCGCTCCGTCATCGGCAGCACGATCACCTTGGTGCCGACGTTGACGCGGGAATAGAGGTCGGTGACGTCCTCATTGGTCATGCGGATGCAGCCGGAGGAGACGCGCTTGCCGATGGTCTCGGGCGCATTGGTGCCGTGGATGCGGTAGATGGTGCCGCCGAGATACATGGCGCGGGCGCCGAGCGGATTGCCCGGGCCGCCGGCCATGTGGCGCGGCAGATAGGGCTGGCGGGCGATCATCTCGGGCGGCGGGGTCCAGGCCGGCCACTCGGCCTTGCGGCTCACCGACTGGATGCCGGACCAGGTGAAGCCGTCGCGGCCGACGCCGATGCCGTAGCGCAGCGCCTGGCCGTTGCCGAGCACGTAATAGAGATAGGTGTTGGGCGTATCGATGATGATGGTGCCCGGCGCCTCGCGCGTCGCGTAGGAGACGGTCTGGCGGCGGAAGCGGGCCGGCATCTCGACCGCGTCCTGATCCTCGGACGGCTCAGTCTGGTAGCTCGGCGCCTGATAGGGCTGATAGGGCTGATAGGGCTGATAGGGCTGATAGGGCTGGAACGGCTGCGGCGCGGCCATCGGCGGCAGCGGCTGGAAGAACGGGAAGACCTGCACCGGCGCGGCGTTGGCTGCGCTAGCGAACGCGATTGCGGAGATTGCCACTGCACCGAACGCAACGGCGCGCGAATAGGTCTTGAACGTATCCAGATTGAACATTTGATCGCCCCTGTTTGCTCGGTGTCGTTGATCACCGCGGCACCGTTCGGTGCTCCGTTGCGTCAATCACTAACGGCGAAACGTTTCGGGACATTTGCGCGGAAAACCGAAAACGGTTTCATGGCGGCAAGGATTGTTTCATGACAGTTTCGTGGCCGCGGGGGTGCGTTAACGAACAAAACGGCCCGCCGACACTTCCATGACGTCACACGCCTGAAATATCCTTCGTTGATGGTCGATGCCTGAGAATCATCAAACTCTCGGGATTTTCCCATGCGGGTATTAATCGCGACTGACGCCTGGCATCCGCAGGTCAACGGCGTGGTGCGGACGCTGACCTCGCTGGCGAACGCGGCCAAGGCTCTCGATGTCGAGATCGACTTCCTCACGCCGGACGGCTTTCCGTCCTGGCCGCTGCCGACCTATCCGGGCCTGCGCTTCGCGCTGCCGAGCAGCAAAGAGATCGCACGGCGGATCGAGAGCGCTGCGCCGGAAGCCCTGCACATCGCAACCGAAGGCCCGATCGGCTGGGCCGCACGCGCCTATTGCCGGCGCAACCGGCTTGCCTTCACCACCTCCTACACCACGCGTTTTCCGGAATACGTCTCGGTGCGGACCGGCATCCCCGCGAGCGTCGGCTATGCCGTGCTGCGCCACTTCCATGACGCCGCCGCCATGACCATGGTGGCGACGCCTTCGCTGCGGCAGGAGTTGTCCGAGCGCGGCTTCAAGCGGCTCGGCTTCTGGACCCGCGGCGTCAACACCGAGCTGTTCCATCCCGACGCTCCGGCCAGGCTCGACCTGCCGCGCCCGATCTTCATGACGATGGGGCGCGTGGCGGTTGAGAAGAATCTCGAAGCGTTCCTCTCGCTCGACCTGCCGGGCACCAAGGTCGTCGTCGGCGACGGTCCGCAGAAGGCGGCGCTGGAAAAGAAATACCCCGACGCGGTCTTCCTCGGCGAGAAGAAGGGCGCGGACCTCACCGCGCATCTGGCCGCCGCCAACGTGTTCGTGTTTCCGAGCCTGACCGATACGTTCGGCGTGGTGCAGCTCGAGGCGCTCGCCTGCGGCACGCCGGTTGCGGCGTTTCCGGTGACGGGTCCGAAAGACGTCATCGCCGATCATCCCATCGGCGCGATCGACCACGATTTGCGCACTGCGTGCCTGCGCGCGCTCACCATGTCGCGCGAGACCTGCCGCAACTTCGCGCTGGAGCGCTCCTGGGAGAACAGCGCGCGCCAGTTCGTCGGCAATCTCACCTCACTTCAGCCCAGCCGCGCCTTGCGCGCCTCGCCTCGGATGGCGCGGCGGCCGGTGCGCGGTTGACCTCTCCATTTTGACCACAGCGAGAACCTCACCGATGGCTAAGATCATGAACCTCGACGGCACCCGGCAGCTCGACCTCACTCGTGGCACGGTCGAGCAGGCCTATGACCGCTGGGCGCCGGTCTACGACCTCGTGTTTGGGGGCGTGTTCGCCAAGGGCCGGCAGGCTGCGATTGCGGCCACCAACAAGATCGGCGGCCGTGTGCTCGAGGTCGGCGTCGGCACCGGCATCTCGCTGCCGCTCTACGCCCCGCACCTGCGCATCTTCGGCACCGACATTTCGGAAGCAATGCTGGACAAGGCGCGCCAGCGCGTCGCCGAGGGCGGGCTGAAGAACGTCGAGGGCCTCGCGGTGATGGATGCCGAGAAGCTGGAATTCTCAGACAATTCCTTCGACGTCGTGATGGCGCAATATGTCGTCACCGCGGTGCCGAATCCCGAAAAGGCGCTCGACGAGTTCGCCCGCGTGCTGCGCCCGGGCGGCGAGCTGATCATCCTCACCCGCGTCAGCGCGGATGCCGGCATGCGCCGCTTCATCGAGCAGAAGCTGCAGCCGGTGGTGCGTCCGCTCGGCTTCCGCACCGCCGAGTTCGCCTGGTCGCGTTATGCGAAGTGGCTGGCCGGTGCGCACGGCATCGAGCTCGCCGAGCGCCGTTTGATTCCGCCGCTCGGTCATTTCTCGCTGGTGCGCTTCCGCAAGGTCGACGTCGCCAAGGCGGCGTGACCTGAAGCCGGCGCGTCGCGTGCGTCATCGCGCCGCTGCACGTCGTCACATGACACAATGATGATGTCACACGGCCTACATCGAATCCCTGTAAATCCCGGACCCGAAAGCATTTTGGGGGAGAGCATGATCAAGAATTATCTCGAGCAGCTGCGGATCCAGCGCTGGGACGACCATCGCTACTATCACCACAGCCGCATCAATCAGAGCCTGCACTTCGTCAGCGCGTTGAGCTTTCTCTTCGCCTATGTCTGGCTGTTCATCGATCCCGTGGTCTCCGCGCTGGTCGGCTGGCTGGTGTCGATGACTTCGCGCCAGGCCGGACACTTCTTCTTCGAGCCGCACACCTACGATCACGTCAACCAGGCCACGCACGAATACAAGGAGGAGATCAAGGTCGGCTACAACCTTCAGCGCAAGGTGGTGCTGATGGCGATCTGGGCGCTGTCGCCGCTGGTGCTGGTCGTCGATCCCTCGCTGTTCGGCCTGTTCACGCCCTGGGCGAGCGCGACCGACTTCATGCGGCAGGTTGCCAAGATCTGGCTCGTGGTCGGCGGCGGCGGACTTCTGTTCCGCACGGTGCACCTCTTTTTCATCCGCGACGTCGAGACCGGCCTCGTCTGGATGACCAAGATCCTGACGGACCCGTTCCACGATCTCATGCTCTATCGCAAGGCTCCGCTCGCCCTGATGCGCGGCGAGCTGATGGACCCCGGCCTGCACCTCAATCCCGAGCACACGCTGGGCCTGATCGGCGAGCCCGCGCTCGACGAGCAGCACGCCTGAGCGCGCTGGTCTCACCAAGCATTCCGATGTTGATCGGCTACGTCATGCCCGGCTTCGCGCCGGGCATCCACGTCTTATCCAGGTCTTGGTGGGCTCCTTCGCCTCCCCGCGCGCGCCCCGGAATGACGGTGGTGAGAAGACGAAGAACCTCAGCGCCCGAAGCGCTTGGCCAGCATCTCTTTCAAGATCTGCCGCTTGATGTTCTTGTTGGTGAGCACGCCGTCGTGCCACCAGAAGCCGTCGGCCTTCATCTTTTCGGCAGCACGGACGAAGCGTTCGGCAACCTCGGTGAAGTCGGCGTCGGTGTAGTTGAGGCTGAAGATCAGCCGGCCGGTGCCGACCCAGCTCAGCGCGAGGCCCTCTGCGCGAAGGTAATATTGCAGCATCCAATTGTAGCGGGACGGGGTGGTGTATCTCACCGTCCAGATCGACGAGAAACTGGCGAACCGCACCGGCAGGCCGGCATCGGTCATCATCTGGTTGAGTTTTTGGACGCGGCCGTTCCAGGTCTCCTCGAGACCGTCATAGACCGCGCGAAAATTCGGGCTTGCCAGCCGGCTCAGGAACTCGTCCATCGCCGTCATGACGTAGGGGTGCGAGTTGAAGGTGCCGCGGGCAAAGCAGATGTCGGCGGGACGATCGTCGCGGAAGCGGCGCATCAGCTCGCGTCTGCCGCAGACCACGCCGACCGGCAGGCCGCCAGCGAGACTCTTGCCGTAGGTCACCATGTCGGCCTTGACGCCGAAATATTCCTGGGCACCGCCGGCGGCGAGGCGGAAGCCGACGAACACCTCGTCGAAGATCAGCACGATGCCGCGCTCGGTGCAGACGTCACGAAGCTTCGTCAACCATTCGGTATAGCCCGCGCGGTCGAAATGGCCGCCGCGGGAGGAATCGACCAGCGAGGAATCGCCGGACGCGTTGGCATTGGGATGCAGGCCCTGCAGCGGGTTGACCAGCACGCAGGCGATGTCTTTGCGCGTGCGCAGGACATGCAGCGTCTTCTCCGACATCTCGGCGAGGGTGTAGGTCTCGTGCGCGGCGATGGGGTTGCCGACGCCGGGCTGCACGTCGCCCCACCAGCCGTGATAGGCGCCGGCGAAACGAACCAGATGCGTGCGCTTGGTGTGGTAGCGCGCCAGCCGCACCGCCTGCATCACGGCCTCGGTGCCGGACATGTGGAAGGACACCTCGTCGAGTCCCGAGATCTGGCGGAGCCGCGCCACGTTGTCGAGAATGACGGGATGGTAGGGGCCGAGCACGGGGCCGAGCGCATGCGCGCGCTTCTCCGCGCCCTCGATGCACTCCTTGTAGAAGTCGTTGCCGAAGACGTTGACACCGTAGGATCCCGTGAGATCGTACGAGGTGTTGCCGTCGACATCAGTGACGGTGACACCGCGCGAGGATTCCACGAAGGTCGAGGTGCCCAGATGCTCGCGGACGAGGCGCGAGAACTGGAACGGCACCCGGTAGCTTTCAGTGAAGTTGAGATCGGAGATCGTCTCGGCCGCCTCCTTCGTCATCGCGCGGCCCTTCGGGTAGCGCTCGGCGTAGAGGCGTGCAAGGCGGAAGAAGGCGTCCTTGCGCTGCGCCACGATGTTCGCCGGCGCGCCGTCGCAACCGAAATATTTGTCGCCTTCGAATTCGTAGAACGGCAGCAGCCGCGCCACCCGGCGCGACATCTTGGAGTGCCCGGCGAGCGAGCGGTGCTTGGCGCGGGACAATTCGACCCGTGCCTTGATCTTCGGGAGGACGGCGGCAGCGGACGCTGCGGCGGCCACGGACATCGAGAGAATCGGGAGTGTCGTTTCCATGTCAACAAGCGCTAATACTGTGAGCTAACAGATTCATGACAGTCAAAGCCCTCATCGCCTCTTTCACCCAGCAGGAAGACCTCAACTTCCTGTTGACCAACCGCATCCCGCGCGCCGCGCTGACCCGATTCATGGGCTGGTTCTCCAAGATCGAGAACCCGCTCGTGCGGGACTTCTCGATCGCGCTGTGGAGGCTGTTCTCCGATCTCGACCTGTCGGAGGCGCGCAAGACTCATTTCAAGAGCCTGCACGACTGCTTCACCCGGGAGCTGAAGCCGGGCCTGCGGCCGTTTGATCCGGACCCCTCGGTCGTCTCCAGCCCCTCGGACGGCATCGTTGGCGCCCATGGCCGGATCGCCGACACCGAGCTGTTCCAGGTCAAGGGCGCGCCCTATTCGCTGCTCGACCTCGTCGGCGATACCGCGCTGGTGGACCAGCACCGCAATGGCTCCTTCGTCACGCTGCGGCTGACCTCAAGCATGTATCACCGCTTCCATGCTCCCTATGACGCGCATATCGAGCGGGTCTCGCTGATCCATGGCGATGTCTGGAACGTCAACCCGATCGCGCTGAAGCGCGTCGAGCGGCTGTTCTGCAAGAACGAGCGCGCGGTGATCCGCACGCATCTTTCGACCGGCGAAGCCGTGACGCTGGTACCCGTCGCCGCAATCCTGGTCGCGAGCATCCGCCTGCACTTCCTCGATATGGTGCTGAACGCGCAGACGCGCGGCCCGGTCAACTTTCCCTGCGACGTCAGCGTGACCAAGGGCGAGGAGCTCGGCTGGTTCGAGCACGGCTCGACCATCATCATCCTGGCGCCCGGCGATTTCACCTTCTGCGATGGTATCGCCGAGGGCACGCGCATTCGTGCAGGTCAGGCTCTGTTGAAGAGAAACTAGCCTTCAATCCGCCGTGCCCGCGGCCTATATCGTCCGCGGGGTCGATTCTAGACGACGGATCTTGTGATGGCGCGGGCGCCGGTGATGGCGGCGGGTGGTATTGTGCTGCGGCGGGGCGCTGAGCCGCTGATCGCTATCGTGCGCCAGCGCAAGCGCAACGAATGGGTTCTGCCCAAGGGCAAGCTCGACGACGGCGAGACGCCGAAGGAAGCTGCGCATCGCGAGGTGCTGGAGGAGACCGGCCACGACGTCGCCGTGCACGAATTCCTCGGCACCCTCGTGTACCAATCCGGCGGGCGCTCGAAGGTCGTGCATTTCTGGCGCATGGAGGCCGAGGGCGGCCCGGTCCGCAAGCTGATGAACGACATCAAGGCGGTCGATTGGTTGAAGCTCGACGATGCGATCGCGCGGCTGTCGCGCGAATATGAACGCGTGTTTCTCACGCAAATCGGCCCGATCGCGCTCGCGGCTGCGGGGCTGGTGGCTGCATCGGCGCCGGAGCCCGTGCCAATGGCAGCCCCTGACGATCTCGATGCAGCCTTGCAGACGCTGACGCCGGCTGAGGCGGCCTCGGTCGACGAGCTGCGGCACGGTCTGTTGCAAAAGGTGAAGGCCTGGCTCCGCGGGGAGGCGTGAGCCCCGCGCTTGCTGGTCAAATCGGCATCTGCAGGTTGGTGTAGCCGCGGTAACCCAGCTCCTTCCAAGTCGTCATTGCGAGCGGGCGCTCTTTGGCGCTATCGCGCGGATGCGGCCGCCGCGCCGAGGATCATCGCCGCTCCCTGTCCTTCGGAGTGGGCGGCGGCCTGCGCGGCGCGGCAGGACGTTGCGCGGCAGGGAGGCGCTGCTGGAATCCGCCGGGGTGCTGCAGGCCTGGCTGTTGAGCCGCAGGTGGCTGCCCCGGCTGCATGCCGGTGCGTGGCAGCTGCGGCTGTGGACTGGGCTGCGGCGTCGCGCCCGGCTGCGGCGTAGCTCCGCCAGGCTGAATTTGCCCGCCGCGTTGCGGTTGGGTTTGCGGCGTGCCGTTCGGCAAGGGGCCTCGTCCGGGGCGCGCTGGACGCCCCACGCCTTGCTGCGGGCCCGGTTGCCTCTCGCCGCGCTCCTCTTGACCGCGCGGCCGTTGACCCTGACCCGCGCGCGGGTTGCCCGGCTGCATTGTGCCACCTTGTTGTCCCTGTCCCTGCCGGTGCGGCGGCTGGGCGCCTTGACGGCCCGGCGTGCCCGGTTGCTGCTGACCCGGACGGTTGTTCAGGCCGGGCTGGCCGTTCGGCCGCAATTGCTGCTGCTGCGGCGGCTGGGCGGGCCGCGGAATGCGGCTGAGCGCGGTCGGATTGGCGCGGCGGAAGTCGCGCTGCTCGATGACGATCTGGCGGCCCGTGGTTTGCGCCAGATGCACCTGGCCGACGAAGCCGCGGTCGCGCGCGATCTGCTGCGGCGCAATCGTGATCGGTACCGCGGCGAAGCGCATGATCCCGGCAGCGGCTGCGCCAGGCCGGATCGCAAAGCCGCTCGATGCCTGCGTCAGCGCGCCGAGCCGCGTGCCGCTGGTGCGGTCGTCGACGTCGATGTGACCGACGCGGCCGTCGGCGTCGGGATACAGCTTGATGTTGACGTTGCGCGTGCTGCTCGCTGCCGCGCCTTCAGGCACGTCGACGACGCCGGTGGTGCCGCGGATGCCGAGCGTCGCCGTCGGCGTCGTGATCTTCATGTTGCCGGTCTTTGCCACCGCCGCCGCGACGAAGGCGACCGTGCCCTTGCCGACGTCGAAGATCCCGGAGTTCTGCTTGCCGCCGTCCTCATAGACGTAATTGTCGATGGTAATCCTGGCGCTGGCCGAAAGGTTGAACGTGGTCGCGTCGTTGAAGGTGATGCCGAGCGAGGAGTTCGACGACGTCTGCACGACGTCGTTGAGATAGATGTCGTCGCGCACGCGCAGCGGATAGGAATTCTTGTCGCGGATCACGGTCGCGATTCCCGTGACGGTCGCGACGTTGCCGATCGGCTCGATGGCGGTGGATTGTGCGTCCGGCGCGGGGGTGGGGGAAGCCAATGGTGTCGGGGAGGACTCGGGTGTCGGCTGCGCTTGTGGCTGCGCCTGCGCAAGCTCCATCGCGTCGGATGCCACGCTGTTGCCCACCAGCGGCAAGGCCAGAGCAAACGAGAGGACGAAGCGGCGCCAGGCCACCAATGCAGTCACGAGGATGTCCCGGTGAGAAATGCGAGGCGAGATGGGGCGATATCAGCCGGATCAGGCTGAATGGCGGATGAACATATGTGGCAGGAGGGAGTGTTCAAGGCCAGGCGAGGCTAGCGAGGAGGGGGTGAATGTCTCCACGCCGTCATGGACGGTTTGTCCCGGCCATCCACGCCTTGTTTTGCGGCACCAAGAACGTGGATGCCCGGGACATCTAGCGCGAAGACCCGCTTCGCGCTTCTGCCCGGGCATGACGAAGATTTGCGAGCATGTTGGAGATGACGCGCTCCGCTGGTCAGCTCACGCGCTTCCAGGTCTGGCCGCCGCAGAACATGCCGCCGAAGGCGCAGCCCTGCACGCGCATCGCATTCGGGCCCTTCATGGCGATCGTGGAGTCGTAATTGCGGCCGGAGTCGGGATCGTGGATCCGGCCGCTCCACTTCGAGCCCTGGGGCTTCATGTTGATCAGGATGCGCGCGTTGGTCTTCTCGGCATAGCCGCAGAGATTGGCGCCGCACTGCTCGACGCGGACGTTGCCCTTGTTCTCTTCGGTCGCCCAGACGCCGATCGGCGAGTTTGGCGCGGCCACGGGCGCAGCGGCCGCCGGAGCCGGAGCAGGCGCGGGAGCAACCGCGATTGGCGCGGGTGCAGGAGCAGGAACCGCAGCCGGTGCGGGCTGCGTCGCGTTGTCGAAGCTGGCGGACGGCGCGGCCGTTGCGGTCGTCACGGGCGCGGCGGGAGCTGCAGGTGCAGTCGCCTGGACCGGCGCCTGCTGCACGGGCTGCTGCTGCACCGGAGCCGGCGCGGGCTGGGCGGTCGTGGGGGGAGCCGGCGTGTTGTCGACGTCGTCGTCCTTGGAGCCGCCGAGACCCTTGAGGTTGATGTTGTTCAGCTTGATCGGCTTGTCCGACAGGCCCGGCGCGACGATGGTCACGCAGTTGAGCGAGGCGCAGTTGCGCGGCGTCTCGATGCGGATGTGCTGGCCCTCGATCTGGAACGAGATCGAATTGCCGCCGGCATGGGCCGCGGCGGTCGAAGCGAGGAACAGCGCGGTGGCGGCGATGGTGAGCTTGTTCATGACAACCTCCGAAAATTGCGTGGCCCCGATATGGACCGGAGTCGCTGGTGGATGAAGCGTGGTTCGACCCTACGCCCCGCCGCTCAGTCTCTCTGTGATGGACGTCACAAGGGGCGCCAGCGCCTGGGTGAGGCGGCGCACATTCAGCCGGGGCTCATTCCGTCTAACCTTGCCGCGACACGACAGGAGGCGCCGATGACCCGGCTTGTGACTTCGCTTGGCACATTGATCGCGTTGATGGCGGTCGTGCCCGCGGCCGAGGCCGGCTCTTATTCCTTCTCGATCGGCGGCCACCGCCTCCGCGTCGAGTCGCCCAGGAGTTGCCGATCCGCGTCCTGCGTTTCAATTTCCTCCAATCGCAGCCTTCGGCCGACGGAGGATGTCGCCACCAGGCCCCTTCCGGCGCCGGCGTCCGCGCCGGTCGTCCAGGCGCCGCAGCCGGCCTATCCAATTCCTCCCGTCCGGCTGCCACAGGCGGCCGTCGTCGCGGCACCGCCGGCAGCTCCAGTCCCCGTTCTTGCCGCGACGACGTCGCAGCCGGTTGTGCCGCCGCCCGCGCCGCCGCGGATCGAGTTGCCCCGCGTCGATCCGCCGAAGACTATTGCGCTCGATCCGCCGCGCATGGAGCCGCCGGCCGTTGCGCCGAGGCCCGAGATCGAGCAGACGGCACCGGTCGCACAGCGCAGCGACGACGCGCCGGCCTCTTCGCCGCTCGGTGAATGGGAAAGCCCGGGTGCCAAGGGCACGGTCCGGATCGAACGCTGTGGACCTGCATTCTGCGGTTTCGCACTCACCAAGGCGTCGAACAGGGGTGAGAGCGTGCTCGTCAACATGAAGCCGAAAACGCACGACGTCTGGACCGGCAGCATCTACAGTCGCTCCAGCGGCAGCACCTATTTCGGAACGATGACGCTGAAGAGCTCCGGCACGCTTCATGTCGAGGCCTGCGCGATCGGCCGCTTCTGGTGCTCGGGCAACGACTGGAGGCGGATCGAGGCGCCGCGCGAGCAACTGATCACGACATCGCGGCAGTGGGGCGCAAGATCGTAACTCGTTGCGATGGCCCGTCTTCGACGCGCTCGATGAGTCTAGATCATGCCGAGCACGATGGCGCCGACGAAGGCCATGGCGAGGTACGCGGTGACAACGCTCAGTCTCCCGGCGAACGTCATGAGGTCCCTCCCTCAATGCGCGCTGGCTGACGCGCGACCTCATGGTTAACAGAAAGTGTCTGTCTGAAAAAGTCAGCCTTGCTGTCGCTCGGTTCTGACGAGGCTTCGGCGCGCGCCAGCCGGCATGGTTAAAGAACCGTGAAATCAACGTGTTGAAGAGTCTTTAAGTAAATTCACCGAACGTGCGTTCATGACGCGCGGAGTTCGTTTGTATCTCGTCGGCTCCATCGTCCTTGTTTCGCTAGCGGGTTGCGGACGCGGCTTCTTCCAGGCCGAACGCGAACCGTGGCGGGCCGAGGCGGAAGCCGCTTGCCTGAAATCGGGCGCGGTGAAGGAGGGGCCGGATCTCGTCCGGATCGACCCCATTTCGGGCCCTGGTCAGTGCGGCGCCGAATTCCCGCTCAAGGTCGCCGCCATCGGCGAAGCTTCCGGCACTTACGGTTTTGCCGACGAGCAACTGCGCCCGCCCGGCAGCATCGGCAACCAGCCGCGCTGGCCGGTGACGCAGCCGCGATCGAACTATCCGCAGAGCCAGAATTATCCGTCATCCTCCTATCCGTCGCGGTCGAACTATCCCGAAAGCGCGGTGCGCCAGCCGTCCGGCTACGGCACCTCAAACGGGCCGATGTCGCTGAACGCGCCCGGCGTCGTGCCGGAGGAAGACGAGATCGATCTGCCGCCCGAGGGCACCGATGCCGCGGGGGCCTCCCGCTACATGAATGCGCCGAGCTATCCTGCACGGCCGGCAAATCCCGCGCCTTACTCGCAGGCGCCCGCACAGCAGCCGCTGCCGCGCCTTGGCCCGGCGCAGGGCAATCCCGTCACCGCGGTCGGTCCCGTTGCGATCAAGCCGACGGCGACGCTGGCCTGCCCGATCGTGTCCGAGCTCGACCGCTGGCTCGCCGACACGGTGCAGCCTTCGGCCATGCGCTGGTTCGGCGTCCGCGTCGCCGAGATCAAGCAGATCTCCGCTTATTCCTGCCGCGGCATGAACGGCAACTCGCGCTCCCACATCTCCGAGCACGCCTTCGGCAATGCGCTCGACATCTCGGCCTTCGTGCTCGCCGATGGTCGCCGTGTCACCGTGAAGGACGGCTGGCGCGGCATGCCGGAAGAGCAGGGATTTTTGCGCGACGTGCAGGCGGGTGCCTGCGCGCATTTCACCACGGTGCTCGCGCCGGGGTCGAACGTCTATCACTACGATCACATCCACGTCGATCTGATGCGCCGCGCCAGCCGCCGCCTGATCTGCCAGCCGGCCGCCGTCTCCGGTGACGAGGTCGCCTCGCGCGCGAAATCGCGCAGCCCCTATGCCAACGCGCGTGATCCCTCCGTCACAGGCTCGCTCGGTGCACGCAAGAGTGCCGCACAGAGGCGCGAGGAAGACGACTACGCCAACGAATAGGCGCGTGCGCCGGATCGGAAGCGGCTTCCACGCGCTGCGGCTGGTCTGTCCAGCCGGCGCTGCGTCTTCGGCAAAGCGCAGCTGACGCGCAAAAATTTGCGCAGTCGCGATTCTTCTCCAAATCATTGAATAGCAACCAATATTCGCATCCAGGCGGGCTGTCCTGGCGATTGGCACATTCGCTGCAATGAGGGTGCTGCAACGAAGCGGCGCGGCCGGCGCTGTGAGCCAACGGAACCCGTCATGCAGATGTCTGTCGCCCCACCTGCCTCCGATCTCGAGCAGCGCGTGCTGTCGCGCATCACGGAGGAACGCTGGCTCGACCTTGCATCCGAATTGATCCGCACCGGTCAGCCGCGTTCTGGCAATCCGCTCGATCCCGATTTGCCGGCCGCCGAGGAGGAGGCGATCTCGATGCTGGTCGCGGGCAAGCTCGAAGCCCTCGGCATGGAGGTCACCAAGCACAGTGCGCAGCCGCACCGGCCCAACGTGCTCGGCGTGCTGAAAGGGCGGGAAGGCGCGCCGTCGCTGATCCTCAACGATCATCTCGACACCTATCCGGTGGTCGAGCCCGAGAAATGGCACATGACGGATTTCGATCCGTTCAAGGCGACGCGCCATGGCGATCTGCTGTATGCCCGCGGCACCTCCGACACGCGCGGCAATCTTGCGGCATCGCTGCTTGCGGTCCAGGCCCTGATCGAAGAGGGCGTGAAGTTCGATGGCACCTTGATGTGCTGCTACACCGTCGACGAGGAGCGCAACGGCACCGAGGGCTCGATCTACATGCTCAACAAGGTCGGTCTTACTGCCGACTACGAGATCACGGCCGAGCCGACCGCGTGGGGTGATGTTAGTAAAGAATGGGGCATGAACCTCTCGGTGGCCAATTCCGGCCATTGCCTGATCGAGGTCACGGTCCAGGGCATCAAGTCGCACATCTGGCGGCCCGACATCAGCGTCAACGCCATCATGGAGGCGGCGAAGCTGCTGCCGAGGCTGGAGGAGATGGCGTTCACGCATGTGCCCAGCAAGTTCATGGGGCATACGCCGCCGTGCTGCTCGGTGGTACGTATCCGTGGCGGACTTCCCGGCGAGATGCAGTTCTCGCCGGATGCCTGCACCATCACGCTCGCGGTGGTCGGCATCGTGCCGGGCATGACGCTCGCCAGCGTGGTGTCCGACATCGAGCGTCTCGGGCAGGCGACCTTTGCAGGCGCCAACGACGTCAAGATCGGAGTGCGCCAGGTGCCCGGCTCGCTGTTCGTCAACGCGACCGAGCCCGTGCCGGTCGAGGAAGAGCCATGCCGCTCGCTTCGCGCGGTCTATCGACGCCTGATGGGCCGCGAGCCCGGGGTCAATCGCAAGAATGCCTTCAACGACACCATCCGCTTCCGCGAAGCCGGCATCAACGCGGTGACATTCGGTCCGGGTGAGGACGGCTGGGCCGTCGACAACGAGAACATCTCGATCACCAAATCGGTGATGGCGACGCGGATCTACGCGCTGACCATCATGCAGATCTTGGGAGTGCGCACGTGAGTGTCGAGGCAGGTCCCATGGCCATTCCGATCTCGGCCGATCGTACGCGGCGGGGCAGTTTGCGGCTGCCAACCGTCTCGCGATCGGTGCTGCTCTCGACGCTCACCGTCGCCGTGCTGTTGGCCGCCTGGGCCATCGTCACGGGGGTGGGCTGGGCCAACGAGCTGTTCCTGCCGAAGCCGCAGGCGGTCTGGGCCGCGTTCGTCAAGACCATGACGAAGGGTTATCAGGGCGCGACGCTGTACCAGCATCTCGGCGCGAGCCTCTCCCGCATCCTCACGGCCTTCACACTGGCCTGCCTCATCGGCATCCCGCTCGGCGTCCTCATGGGGGTCTCGCGCAATGCACGCGCGCTGCTCAATCCCCTGATCGAATTCTACCGGCCGCTGCCGCCCCTCGGGCTCTACACGCTTCTGGTGATGTGGCTCGGCATCGGCGAGAGCTCGAAGCTGTCGTTGCTGTTCCTCGCCGGCTTGCCGGGCATCGTGATCTCTACGATCCAGGCCGTTACCAGCGTCGATCCCGTCTTTGTGCGGGCCGCGCAATCCCTCGGCGCGACCCGGCGCCATCTGCTGTTCCACGTCTATCTACCTGCGGCGGGCCCCCTGATCCTCGCCGGCATGCGCATCTCGCTCGGATTCACCTACACCGTTCTCGTCGCCGCCGAGATCGTCGCGGCCTCCGCAGGCATCGGCTGGATGATCTGGGATGCTGCAAAATTCCTGCTGTCCGACGTCGTGATCATGGGCCTGATCGTGCTTGGCCTGACCGGCGTGGCGCTCGACCTGATGATGCGCGGAATGGCCAGACTGTTGATGCCGTGGGCCCGAAACCAGTCCTGATCGAGGAGAGATCGACATGATGAAGAGACTTGTTGCCACGCTCGCACTTGCTACGTTGGTGCTCACGGCTACCGCTCGTGCCGAGGACAAGCCGGCCAAGGTGACCGTCGGCTATCTGAATCTGGTGAACGCACAACTCGTCACCAAGCATCTCGGCCTGCTCGCCAAGGAGATGCCGGGTGTCGAGATCAAATACGTCAAGGTCGGAGGCGGCGGCGACATGCTGCGTGCGATCGCAGGCAATGACGTCGACTTCGGCGGTCTCGGCAATCCGCCGACCGCGATCGGTGCGACCCGCGCGCTTCCGATCAAGGGCATCCTGGTGATCAATCTGCTCGACTATGTCGAGTCGATGGTGGTTCGCAGCGACAAGAACATCTCCTCGCTCAAGGACCTGAAGGGCAAGACCGTGGCTGCCCCCTTCGGCTCGACGACACATTACCTGCTGCTCCAGGCACTGAAGGACGAAGGCGTCGATCCCGCCTCGATGAAGATCATCGATCTCGCGCCGTCGGACATCGCGGCCGCTTGGCTGCGCGGTGACATCGACGCCGCCTGGTTCTGGGAGCCGAACCTCGACAAGGCCGTGAAGAACGGCGGCAAGATCCTCATCACGTCGGGCGATATGACCAAGCGCGGCTATCCGACCTGGGACATCGGCGTCGTCATGAACGCATTCGCGCAGAAATATCCATCCTACGTCGAAAAGTTCATCAAGGCCGAGTGCGAGGGAATCGACTTCTGGCTGAAGAATCCGGAGAAGACGGCCGAAATCATTGCGGAGGAGCTGTCGCTGCCGCTGGCCGACGCGACGCGGATGATGAAGGGCACCGGCATGGTCCCGTGCAACCAGCAGCTCACCGAGGAGTATTTCGGCACGAGCGCGAAGAAGGGCAAATTCGTCGACACGCTGGTTGCGACCGCCGACTTTCTGGTGAAGCAGGAGCGCCTGCCGAAGTTGCTGCCGCGTGCCGACTTCGAGGCCTTCATCCAGCCGGCCTATATCGAGAAGGTGATCGGCCGCTGAGGGCCCGTGCCGGCGGGCTCGCGTCGGCGGCGGTGCGTTGAGCATTTGCGCCGCGTTGCAATCCGACCGGAGACCTCCTAGCCTTCGAGCCGTCACTCGAAGGGAGACTGATCGTGGGGCGCGGTCATGCGCACGAGGTGGCCAATCCAGGTGAGCCGTGCGCAGAGGTGCGAAGGGCGGGGACCGGACGATACGTGCTGAACGCCCTGGACAAGCCCGATCTGGATCTGGTGATGCGGACCGGCAGGTTGGCGACCTACCAGAACCGCGAATATCTGCTGCGGGAAGGTGAGCCCGCCAACGGCATCCACGTCATTCTGAGCGGGATCGTCGAAAGCACTCATGCCGGTACGCAGGGGCGTGAGTTGATGCTGGCGACCTGGGAGGCCGGTGACTTCGTCGGCGCCCCCTACATTCTCGGCGATCACCGGCATAGCTGGTCGGCGCGCGCGCTCGGACGGGTCGAGGCGCTGCATCTCGACCAGGATGCGATCCGCCGGCTGATCGCGCAGTCGCCCTCGTTCGCCGTCGCGCTGATCGAGTGTCTCGGCTTCAAGGGCGAGACCTATTCGATGCTGGCGCAGACGCTGGCGGGGCAGAAGGCGGCGGAACGGCTGGTGCTGCTGCTGGTAAAGCTGTCCGAGAATGCGGCGCAGGACGAAGGCGGCTCGATTTCGCTCGGCCGCATCACGCAGGCCAATCTCGCGCGCATGATCGGCGCGACGCGCCAGTCGATCAGCCTGATCCTCAATCGTCTCCAGGACGACGGCATCATCTCGACCGGTCCGACCAAGATGGTCGTCAATGATCTCGCGGCGTTGAGGAAACAGGTGACCGAGTAGCGCCCGCTGCCGGCGTCATGACGAGCCTCGCTTCGACGGTGGGGGACCCGGCCCCATGCAGAGCTGCACCTCGCCCGGGACGTCGTAGGTGCGCATGATGTGGCGGTTGTCACGCAGGCCCGATGCCTCGCGTTGCACGACCAACATCCAGAGTGCCTGGCCGGCTTCCATCACCAGCTTGCGCCTGGCCGGCTGCTGCGATGCCGGCACTTCCGCGGACGCGTGGGCGGCGTCGAACTCGCGCAAACGCGCCAGCGCCTGTTCGAGTGTGCGGCCCATCCGTCCAAGCGCCGAGACCTGTTCCTGGACGATCTCATAATGGAGGATATCGACCGGCGGGCGAAGATCACGAGACATGAGCGCAATATAGGGCAGCCGGTCAGGCCCGCGCAACGCGCGGACCGCTTGCCGCTACTTCGCCTTATACGCCGCCAGGAACATCCGCGTCGCGCTGTCGATGACTTCGGTCATGCGCTCTTCCGACGGTGCTGGGGCGGCCTGGAAGACGAAGGGCAGGAAGAGTGAAGCCTTGCACAGTTCCATGAACTGCGACGCCGCAAGATCGCAATCGTCAATCCCGAGATCGCCGCAGGCGACACGCGTCTTGAGATAGTCGGAGAGGAGGTTGATGCTCTTGTGCAGCACCCGCGCATAATAGCGGCGGCCGACATCGGGCATGCGCTCGGCGATCGCCATCACGGTGCGGATCGCCGACCCGCCGCCGGGCCGGCAGAGCAGGTGGATGTAGGCCCGGCCGAACTCCTTCAGCGTGGTCTCGGCATCACGGGCAGGATCGAAATTGAACACGACCTGGCCGTGCTGGAGCGCCTCCTGCTCCAGGATGGCCTCGAACAGCGCGCCTTTGTCGGCGAAGTAGACGTAGAGCGTGCCCTTGGAGACCTGCGCCGCGCGCGCGATCTCGCCCATGCTGGCGCCGTCAAAGCCGAGATCCATGAACACCTTGCGAGCCCCGTCGAGGATCTGGCGGCGTTTGGCGTTGTCCTCCTCCTGGACGACCTGCAGATGTTCGCTGGCAGCTGCAACCATTGGTTTAGGGTCTCGCAAGGTTTTTACGTTGAGTGGTGACCATGAAACTCGGATAAAAGAGTCCCGTCCGTAGGATACCGGCCGGGATCATGATGTGATGTAATATTGACCGAACCGTTCGGTCAATGATATTTGATCATGGGTGGGGAAGGCGCACGCCTGCCGTCTCCTTGATCGCCTTTTTGGGGGAGGCCTTTATGGCCGTATCGAGAGACCAGGCCGCGCGCGTCCTTCGCCCGGAAGAGGGGAAGGAGCACGCGGGCGGTGACGCTGCGATCGAGAGCTCGGCACCTCTGCGCGCGCATGTGTCCGAGGAAGCCAAGCGCCGCGTCGCCGAGGCGCCGGAGAAGCCCGCGACCAACGAGCCGTCCGCACCTGCGCCCGACGCAGAAGCCGCCGGCGCTCCCAAATCCGGCAAGCGCAAATTCGTCCTGATGGGCGTCGGTCTGGTGCTCGCGCTCGCCGCCGCGAGCTACGCCGGCTATTACACGCTGGTCGGCCGCTTCTACATCTCCACCGATGACGCCTATGTCCGCGCCAACAACACCATGCTGGGCGCGCGCGTTGCGGGCCACATCTCCTCGATCCTCGCCGGCGACAACACGCCGGTGAAAGCCGGCGACATCGTCCTCCGCATCGACGAAGGTGATTACAGGATCGCGGTCGACGCCGCCGCGACCAGAATCGCGACCCAGCAGGCCACCATCGATCGCATCGGCCGCCAGGTTGCCGCGCTCGACAGCCAGGTTGCGCAGGCAAAGGCACAGCTGGTCTCGGCCGAGGCGGGGCTCAAGCGGGCCGATCTCGATTACGAGCGCCAGCAGGCGCTGAGCACCAAGGGCTTTGCCTCGCGTGCCGTGTTCGAGAGCTCGGAAGCCGGACGCGACCAGGGCGCCGCCGCGGTCAAGGCCGCACAGGCCGCCTATGCGGTTGCCGTGAGCAACGTCGATGTGGCGAAGGCGCAGCAGGCCGAAGCGCAGGCCCAGCTCGCCGAGCTCAAGACCACGCTGGCCAGGGCCGAGCGCGACCTGGCCTTCACCGCGGTGCGTGCGCCGGTCAACGGTACGTTCTCCAATCGCCTGGTCAATACCGGCGACTTTGTCGCGGTTGGCCAGCGCCTCGGCAACGTCGTGCCGCTCGACGACGTCTATATTGACGCCAATTTCAAGGAAACCCAGCTCAAGCGTATCCGTCCCGGCCAGCCGGTGACGATCAAGGTCGATGCCTACGGCATGCGCAAGTTCTCCGGTATCGTCGACAGCATCGCCGCGGGCGCGGGTTCGGTGTTCACGCTGCTGCCGCCCGACAATGCCACCGGCAATTTCACCAAGATCGTGCAGCGCGTGCCGGTCCGCATCCGCGTGCCGAAATCGGTGGCGAAGCAGAACCTGCTTCGTGCCGGCATGTCGGTCTACGCCACCGTGGACACCAACAAGGGCGCGGCCGACGCCGACAGCGAGGTCGACCTCGACGATCCCACTCCGGTCCATCCGCAGTAGGGTTGGCTAGGGATGAGGTCTTCCACCTTCATGCTCCGAGCGCAGCTGCGCTCCCTCTTCCGCAAGCGGGAGAGGTGCATCGCCCCCGCGGCTTCCTCGAGCCCGGGCTGACACATGGCCAACGCCACCACGGCGTCACCCGGCATGATGGCGGATCCCGCTTCGGAGCGCATCGCGCCGAAGCGGCTGTTCGCGTTCATCATCATGGTGTTCGGGATGTTCATGTCGATCCTGGACATCCAGATCGTCTCGGCCTCCTTGAGCGAAATTCAGGCCGGCCTGTCGGCGAGCTCCAGCGAAGTGGCCTGGGTCCAGACGGCCTATCTGATCGCCGAAGTGATCGCGATCCCGCTGTCGGGGTTCCTGTCGCGCGCCTTCGGCACGCGGCTGTTGTTCGCGATCTCGGCGGCCGGCTTCACCGCCTCGAGCCTGCTCTGCGGCTTTGCCACGACCATCGAAGAGATGATCCTCTGGCGCGCGCTGCAAGGTTTTCTCGGCGCCGGCATGATCCCGACGGTCTTCGCCTCGGCCTATACCGTCTTCCCGCGAACGAAATTCCACATCGTCGGCCCCATCATCGGGCTGGTCGCGACCCTGGCGCCCACGATCGGCCCGACCGTCGGTGGCTACATCACTGACCTGATGTCGTGGCACTGGCTGTTCTTCATCAACGTGTTGCCCGGCATCGGCATCACCCTGGGCGTTCTGGCGCTGGTCGATTTCGACGAGCCGCATTTCGAATTGCTCGACCGTTTCGACTGGTGGGGCCTGTTGTTCATGGCCGGCTTCCTCGGCACGCTGGAATATGTGCTGGAGGAGGGTCCGCTGCATGAATGGATGCAGGATACTTCCGTTGCGATCTGCGCGTGGATCTGCGTCATCTCGGCGATCGCGTTCTTCTGGCGCGTCTTCACGGCGGCCGAGCCGATCGTGAATTTGCGCACCTTCTCCGACCGCAATTTTGCCGTCGGCTGCACTCTGCAGTTCTGCATCGGCATCGGGCTCTACGGCCTGACCTACATCTATCCGCGCTATCTCGCCGAGGTGCGCGGCTACAGCGCGTTGATGATCGGCGATACCATGTTCGTCTCCGGCATCACCATGTTCCTGGTCGCGCCGCTGGTCGGCCGGCTCATGGCGAAAGTCGACATGCGCTACATGATCGCATTCGGCCTCGTCGTGTTCGCGCTCGGCTCCTACCAGATGACCTGGATGACGCGGGACTATGATTTCTATGAACTGCTGGTGCCGCAGATCCTGCGTGGCGTCGGCATGATGTTCGCGATGGTCCCAACCAACAACGTCGCACTCGGCACGCTGGCGCCTGACAAGGTGAAGAACGCGAGCGGCGTGTTCAACCTGATGCGCAATCTCGGCGGCGCGCTCGGCCTTGCCGTCATCAACACCGTGCTCAACGACCGCACCGACCTCCACATCAGCCGCCTGCAGGAGCGCGTGACCTGGGGTAACGCGACCGCGACCGAAACCCTGAACATGTTCATGCAGAAGTTCCAGGGGCTTGGCGATTTCACGCTGATGGCCATGAAGCAGCTTTCCCAGCTGGTTCATCGCCAGGCCGTGGTGATGAGCTTTGGCGATGCCTTCTTCATCCTGGCGGTGTTCTATCTCGCTCTCAGCTTCCTGGTGCTGCTGCTGAACAGGCCGCCGTCGCCGTTCGGTGCTGGTGGCGACGCGCACTAAGCGCTGCGCTCCCGCTGACGTCGCTTGCGCAGGTCGTCGATCGAGGCGGAGGCACCGATTTGCAACACTCGTGCGTGATCTCGCGCGAGCCCCGTTGCAAAGCGCGAGCGACGCATCTATAAAGCGCACCTCATTCAATCGAACCGGGAGGGATTTGCATGATTTCGTCGCATTCGCAGATCGTATGCCCGCGCTCGATGATGTTCTGGCTCGGTATGTACGCGGCCTGTTAGAGGCCTCTTCCGCCAGCTTCGATTGGGCCAAGGTTTCGACCAGGCGTCCCGATCGCCCCGCTTCCCAAGTCAAAGTCAGTTCTGAGTGACGCCGTTTCGGCCATCGCGGCCGGCCTGCGTCCATTGATGGAGCCGGCCCGCGCGAGCGGCCGGATGATGTCATGACCACTCTGTCCAACAAGCCCGCCGCAATTCGCGTGGTGCTGCCCTTCGTATTCCGGCACTGGCTGAAGCAGCCGGGGCGCGGGCTCATCGTGGCCGGCGGCCTGCTGGGTGCGACCGTCGCCGACCTGTTCATGCCGGTCTTCTCGGGACATCTGGTCGATGCGCTGACGCGCGGCCCGTCCGATTCCGACGCGCGCCACGCGGCGCTCACGGCATTCGGCGCCATCGTGGCGCTCGGCGCCGTCTCGATGGTGCTGCGGCTCATCGGCCTTCAGGCGATCGTGCCGTTCACGCTGAAGATCATGTCCGAGGTCGCGCAGGACACGTTCACGCGCGTGCAGCGCTTCTCCACCGACTGGCATGCGAACTCCTTTGCAGGCTCCACGGTGCGCAAGATCACCCGCGGCATGTGGGCGCTCGACCTGCTCAACGACACCATCCTGATGGCGCTGGCGCCCTCGCTGCTGGTGCTGGTCGGCTCGATGATCCTGATCGGCGTGCACTGGGCCCCGCTTGGCCTCGTGATCGCGATCGGGGCGATCATCTACGTCGCCATCACGGTCGTGTTCTCGACGCGTTACATCGCGCCGGCCGCACGAATCTCCAATGCATGGGACACCAAGGTCGGCGGCACGCTGGCGGACGCGCTGACCTGCAACGCCGTGGTGAAGTCGTTCGGCGCCGAAGGGCGCGAGGACACGCGGCTGGCCCGCGTCATCAATCGCTGGCGCGTGCGCGTGCGGCGGACCTGGTATCGCTACAATTACACGTCCATGTCGCAGCTTGCCTTGCTGCTGTGCCTGCGCGCCGCCGTGATCGGCGGCTCGGTGCTGCTGTGGATGTCCGGGCATGCCTCGCCCGGCGACGTCACCTACGTGCTGACGAGTTACTACGTCATCCACGCCTATTTGCGTGACGTCGGCATGCACATCAACAACCTCCAGCGCTCGGTCAACGACATGGACGAGTTGGTGGCGATCCATGCCGAGCCCATCGGCATTGCCGATGCGGCCCACGCGCGGCCGATCGCGATCGAGGGCGGCGAGATCGTCTTCGACGACGTCACGTTCCACTATGGCGGTCATCGCGCGCCGCTCTACGACGCCCTGTCGGTGACGATCCGGGCCGGCGAACGTGTGGGTCTCGTCGGACGCTCCGGGTCCGGCAAGACCACTTTCGTCAAGCTGGTGCAGCGGCTCTACGACGTCAGCGGCGGCCGCGTGCTGATCGACGGGCAGGACATCGCGCACGCCACGCAGCAATCGCTGCGCAGCCAGATCGCGATCGTGCAGCAGGAGCCGATCCTGTTTCACCGCTCGCTCGCCGAGAACATCGCCTATGGCCGGCCCGGCGCCAGCCCGGAGGCGATCGAGCACGCCGCGCGGCTGGCCAACGCGCACGACTTCATCCTGCGCCTGCCGAAGGGCTACGGCACGCTGGTCGGCGAGCGCGGCGTGAAACTGTCGGGCGGCGAGCGGCAGCGCGTGGCGCTGGCGCGCGCGTTCCTGGCGGACGCGCCGGTGCTGATCCTGGACGAGGCGACCTCGAGCCTCGATTCGGAATCGGAGGCGCTGATCCAGCAGGCGATGGAGCGGTTGATGAAGGGCCGTACCTCGATCGTGATCGCGCACCGGCTGTCGACGGTGCGCAGCCTCGATCGGATCCTGGTGTTCGACCGCGGCGAGATCGTCGAGCAGGGCACCCACGCCGTGCTCGCAGGCAAGCCAGGAGGCCTCTATCGCGGCCTGTTCGAGCGCCAGGTGGTGGAGCTCGAACGTGTCGCAGCGGCGGAATGAGGCGCGGGGACGGCGGGGTGAATGCCCCGCCGCCACTCCGCCCAGGGTGAGACATGAAAGACCTGACGAACGGCTCCATCGTGAGACACATCCTGGTCATGGCACCTCCGATCATGGTCGGCATGGTCACGATCATGCTTTGCCAACTGGTCGACCTCTATTTCGTATCGGGCCTGGGCGATGCCGCCGTCGCTGGCGTTGCCGCGGCCGGCAATGCCGGCTTTCTCATTAACGCGCTGCTGCAGGTGCTCGGCGTCGGGACGGTGGCGCTGATCGCACATGCCGTGGGGCGCAAGGACCGGCCGGATGCGAACCTGATCTTCAACCAGGCGATAACGCTGTCGGTGCTGTTCGGTCTGCTGACCCTGGTCATGGGCGCAGCTCTGTCGCGTCCTTACATGCGCTCGATTGCCGCCGACCAGGCCACGATCGAAGCGGGGACGACTTACCTGTTGTGGTTCATGCCGGCACTCGCGCTGGAATTCGCCATGCAAGTATTGGCGTCCGCGCTGCGTGCGACCGGCAGCGTGGGTCCCGCGATGCTCGTGCGGGTGCTCGCCGTCGTGATCAACATCGCGCTGGCGCCGGTGCTGATCTCGGGCTGGGGCACCGGTTACGCGCTCGGCGTTGCCGGAGCCGGGCTGGCAAGCTCGATCGCGGTGGCGATCGGCGTCGTGACGCTGCTGGCGTATTTCCGCAAGGTCGAGCGCTACGTCGCCTTCAACTCGGCGCAGTGGCGGCCGCAGGCGCATCATCTGAAGCGGATACTCAATGTCGGCCTGCCGGCCGGCGGCGAGTTTGCGATGATGTTCATCTTCATGGCGGTGGTCTACTACGTGCTGCGTGATTTCGGCGCGTCGGCGCAGGCTGGATTCGGCATCGGACAGCGCGTCCTCGCCCTGATCCAGATGCCGGCGCTTGCGGTCGCGCTCGCGGCCGGGCCGATCGCCGGCCAGAATGTCGGTGCGGCAAACGACGCGCGCGTGCGCGAAACCTTCGTGCAGGCAGCGCTGATCACGACCGTCGTGATGATCGGCTTCATGTGCCTGGCGCAATTCAAGCCCGAACTCTTGCTCGCCGGATTCTCCAACGACCGGGAAACGATGGAGGTTGCTTTCTTGTTCTTGCGGATCATCTCGCTCAACATGGTCGCGCAGGGTCTTATCTTCACCTGCTCGAGCATGTTCCAGGGGCTCGGCAATACCAGGCCGGTGCTCTTGAGCTCGGCGACGCGCGTGTTCACCTACTCGCTGCCGGTGATCTGGCTCTCGACGCGGCCGGGCTTTCGCATGGAGCACGTCTGGTATCTGTCGATCGCGGCGACCACGTTCCAGGCGGGCTTGAGCCTGTGGCTGCTGCGCCGCGAGTTGGGCAAGCGCCTGCCGCCAATTCGGCAGGCGGACGCTCCGGCACTGGCGGGGCCTGATTCCGCGACGCCTCCCGCGCGTGCGCCGGCGTAGCGGCGCTTGGCACCAGCCCGCGGCTCCGGCTAATTTGCCGCGCCGTGGGCTGGCCAAGGGGCGCGATGACCGAGGTGTCGAACGAACAGCAGGCAGCGTCATGGCTCTCGGCGATCTGGGCGGCGCGCTATCGCACGCCGGCCCGCTTCGTCGCGCTGATCGCGCTGCTGCTGCCGTGGACGACGACCGGACTGATCTTTGCGCTCATACCCTGGCTGATCGCATTCGCGTTCGTCGATCTCCGCGAGTTTCCGCGGTCGCTGCTTCGTCCGATCTGCCTGCTGCCGATCGCGCTGGTCGCGCTCGCCGCCGTCGGAACGCTCTGGTCGGACGCGCCATGGCCGGAGCGAGTCCACGCGATCGGCCCGGCAACGAAGCTGCTGGTGATTCCGCTCCTGATCTACCAGTTCGAGCGCTGGCCCTGCGGCCATTGGGTGTTTTCCGCCTTCCTGCTGTCCTGCACGGCCTTGATGCTCTATTCCTTCGCCGTTGCCATCGACCCGGCACTCTCGCTGAAGCTCTACCTGTCGCGGGGGCCCTACAAGGTCGAAAGCGGGATCGCGGTGCGCAACTATATCGACCAGAGCCAGGAGTTCGCGCTCTGTGCGCTCGCGCTGGTCTATCCGATCGTGGGGCTGCTGCGACAACGCCGCCTCGGCATCGCGGTGCTGCTTGCGGCGCTCGCGTTCGGATTCCTCGCCAACATGATCTTCGTCGTGGTCTCGCGCACGGCGCTCCTGACTTTGCCGATCCTGATCCTGATGTTCGCGCTTTTGTACCTGCATCGGCGTACGGCGCTGCTCGTCGCGGGCGTCGTGGCGCTATTGGCGCTGCTGCTCTGGATCGTCTCGCCGAATCTGCGCATGACGGTGGCCAAGTTCAGCGGGGACTATGAGATGAGCGTGCAGGATGGTCGGGTCAGTGGAATGGGCTCACGTCTCGAGTACTGGCGAAAATCCCTGGGCTTCGTCGCCGATGCGCCGTTCGTCGGACATGGCACCGGCTCGGTCCGCGGCCTGTTCGCACGCGTGGCTGCCGATGCGCAGACCGATCCACTGCGCGGGGAGGTCGTCAGCAACCCGCACAATCAGACCCTCAGCGTCGCCGTGCAGTGGGGCGTCGTTGGCGTCTTGATCCTCTATGCGCTCTGGTTTGCGCACCTGTCGCTGTTTCGCGGCGAGGGATTGGCCGCTTGGATCGGCCTGCTGGTCGTGGTCCAGAGCATGCTGACCTCGTTGTTCAACACGCATCTGTTCGACTTCGCGCCGGGCTGGATCTATGTGCTCGGTGTCGGTGTCGCCGGAGGCATGGCGCTCGCCAGAAAGGCACAAGGCTAACGCGCGCCAAAGCTGTTCCAGACGAGACCGAGGCCCGACAGGAACAAGAGGCCGAGCACGACATCGCCAAAATGCTTGTCGCTCAGCGCGTGATAGACGCGCGCGCCGGCCCATGCGCCGATCAAAGTGCCCGGAAACGCGATCAGCGCGAGCCAGACAACTTTCAGTTCGACCAGGCCTGAGGCGGTCTGCAACACCAGTGCGGTGGCGAGCACCGTGAAATTGAAGAGCTGGAAGATGCCGCGCCGTTCGTGCTTGTTCCAGCCGCGGATGTTGGCCCACAGGATCGGCAGCGGGCCTGACAGTCCCGCAAGCCCGCCCAGGATGCCGCCGGCGAAGCCGATTGCGCCGTCGGCGATGCGGCCGCCGAACTTGATGGCGAGCGGCTTCTTGTTCAGGTACAGCGCGCTCGAAAAGATCAGAAGCAGTACGCCGACGCTCAGCTTGAACACTTTGGGATCGGCGGAGGCGACCATCGTGGTGCCCAGCGGTACTCCGATCAGCCCTCCGATCAGGAACGGCCACACCAGCGAGAGATCGAAACTCTTCCACATCGAGGGCAGCGTCGAACTCTGCGCGATCACGGAGCAGATCAGCACCAGGGGCACGGCGAGCGAAGGCGGCAGCACGTAGAGCCAGATGCCGAGCGCCATCAGCGCCGTGCCAAATCCGGCCAGCCCCGAGACGAAGCCCCCGGCCAGCGCGCCGAACAGCAGCAGGACGTAGGTGAGTGTTTCCAACAGATTGTCCTTTTCGCCGGAGCGATTCCGATGAGTTGACGGCCGTCGCTCGCATAGCATGCTTGCTGCCGTGCGGGTCAATCCACGCTGCGCTGATGATGCCTATGCATCGCAGGCCTATCCGTTGCCGCGGCACCGGTCGTGCGCGCCGGCCATCGCCGTCAGTCGATGATCTAGACGATCTGCCTGGTGTCGGCGGGCTTGTGCAGTGCGCCGACTAGGATGCGCAGCGCTTCCGTCAATTCCGATCTGTTCCGAGCCGCTCCCAGCGAGACGCGCGCCGCGTGCGGCGGTGTCCCATCGACCGTGAAGGCATCGCCGGCGACGACCGCAAGTCCATTCCGCAGCAGATGTGCGGCGACATCGGGCCGGCTCTCGGGCAGCCGCAGCCACAGGTGATGCGCCGCGGGCTTGGCCAGGAACTGGAAGCCCTTCAGCGCGCGTTGCGCGAGTTGTTGACGTCCGACCGCCTCGTTGCGGATGGCGGTGATGATGCGATCGGCGATGCCGCTTTCGATCCAATGCGTCACCAGCGCGACCATCAGCGGCGCCGGCATCTGCACGGTCGCCTGCAAGTATGTGCGCAGCTCCCGCTGCGCGCCGCTGTCGGGCGTCACCAGATAGGCAACACGCAGCGCCGGTGCGATGCATTTCGACAGCGTGGTCGCAAGATAAGTCCGCTCCGGAATGAGGCTCGCGATCGGCGATGCCGAGCGGTCGAGCAGGCCGTAGGCGTCGTCCTCGATCAGGATCGTGTCGGTATCGCGGATGATCCTTGCGATGGCGCCGCGCCGCTCCGGGGAAAGCGTCGCAGTGGTCGGATTGTGCAGCGTCGGAATGAGATAGACGGCCCTTGGCCGGTGCACGCGGCAGGCCTTTGCCAGCGCGTCGGGCAGTATGCCGCCATCATCCATGGCGACGCCCACGAGCCTGACGCCGAGCCGCAATGCTGCGGCCTTGATGCCGGGAAATGTCAGCGCCTCCGTCAGCACGATATCACCAGGCCTCGCAAGGTGTGCGAGCAGGTTGAAAAGGATCGTCTGCGTGCCCGGAAAGATCACGAGCTTGTCGGCCTGTGCGTGCGGCACCCGTGCACGCATCCAGCGCGCCGCGACTTCGCGCTCATGCGCGCTGCCGCCGGGCGGCTGATAGTTGAGATACGCCGTCAGGCCCGATTGCGCGCGGATGGCCTCCATTCCGGCCATGATGCGCTCGTCGAGCTGCGCCTCCAGCGGGTGCGGCGGCACGTTCATCGAGAGGTCGATCGCGACCGGATGCGGCAGGTCGACCGCGCGGCGCGCGCTGGTCTCCGACACAAATGAGCCCTGTCCGACGCGGGCTTCCATGATGCCGCGGCGCCTTGCCTCGGTGTAGGCGCGTGTCACCGTGGTGAGGTCGACATTGAGTGCCTTGGCCAGCGCGCGCTGCGTCGGCAATTGCTGGCCGCGCACCAGCCTCCCTGCGGCAATGTCGGCCTCCATGGCCTCGACGATGCGCTGGTAGCGCGGGCCCGAAAGCTCCGAGATTGTAGGAGTCCAATCCATGCAATTTAGGCCCATATCCTTTGAATGTATGGATACAAGATAATATTGTATGGATCGTTGGAAAGGAAGAGGTGTGGTCATGGCGGTCTCTCTGGCAAAGGCGATGTGGCGCGGCTTCAGCGGCAAATGTCCAAATTGCGGGGAAGGGCACATGTTCGGCCGCTTCCTGAAAGTGACGGACGCTTGCGACCATTGCGGCGAGGAGCTGTTTCACCAGCGCGCCGACGACTTTCCGGCCTATCTCGTCATGGTCGTGGTCGGCCATCTCGTGGTGCCGGCGATCCTCGCGGTCGAGACCGCCTACGCGCCGCCGGAGTGGCTGCAACTCGCGGTGTGGCTGCCAGTGACCCTGTTCGCTTCGCTCGCATTGTTGCAGCCGACCAAGGGCGCCATCGTCGGGCTGCAATGGCAGCTCGGCATGCACGGATTCGAGGCGAGCAAGCTGCGGCGCGAGGCGGATGAGCTTGCGCCGGTGCTGGTGAAGGCGGACACGCGCGCCGCTTGAGCAGAAGCAGCGTTTACATCGCGCGTCCGGCCGCTACACTCCATCGGATCAAGCAAGAACGATGGAAACGCAGATGGCCACGGGCGCGAAGACCTTCCTGCTCTGTCATGGCGCCTGGTCCGCCGGCTGGGCCTGGAAGAAGATGCATCCGCTGATGGCCGAGGCCGGTTACCGCCTGGTGGCGCCGACCTACACCGGCCTCGGGGATCGTGCGCATCTGGCCAGTCCCTCGATCGACCTCGAGACGCATATCCAGGACATCCTCAACGTCATCAGATTTGAAGATCTGAGCGACATCGTGCTGCTCGGCCACAGCTATGGCGGCATGGTCGCGACCGGCGTCGCCGATCGCGCCCGCGAGCGCGTGACGCAGTTGATCTATCTGGATGCCTTCGTGCCGCGCAACGGCCAGTCGCTGTTCGATCTCCACGAGGGTGGACGCGAGCCGATGCGCAAGGCCGCAAGCTCCGGCGACGGCTATCGCGTTCCGCCGAACCCGCCGCCGCCGGATACGCCGCAAGCTGATATCGACTGGCTCAATGCGCGCCGGGTCGACATGCCGATCAAATGCTTCGAGACGAGATTGAGGCTCGCGCATGGCGAGCCATCGATGCCGCGCAGCTACATCTATTGCACCCGCATTCCACCGGGCGACGTGTTCGGGCAATTCGCGACACGGGCGAAGAGCGAGGAGGGTTGGCGCTATTTCGAGCTCGACGCCAGCCATGCACCGAATGTCACCGCACCGGCGGCGCTGATGGCGACGTTGGAGAAGATCGTCGCGTAAAATCCTCGCTGTCATTCCGGGGCGTGCGCAGCACGAGCCCGGAATCCATTCATCCACCAACTCTGCCGCCCGATGGATTCCGGGCTCTCGCTTCGCGAGCCCCGGAATGACGACCGGTTGAATGGCTGCGCTGGGCTCAAATGGTGAGGGGTCCGATGCGGTGAGCATCGAACCCCTCGTTGCAAGATATCAGCCGGCCTGTAAGCCGGGTTCTGTAGGGCACCGTCCGCTTGCGCGAACGATACGTGACGGCCATTCCTCTGGGACCATGTTTGCACGTGGCCTCGAGCAACCTACCCGGACGGCGGGCCTGACATCGCCCCGCGGCGTTATCGCTTGCGCGATCGGCCCGCATTTGCCGTCCCTATTCGGTTTTGCTCCCGGTGGGGTTTGCCATGCCGGCTCCGTTGCCGGAGCCGCGGTGCGCTCTTACCGCACCTTTTCACCCTTACCTGCCTACGCAGCTTGCGCTGCTACGGCACGGCAGGCCCGAGGGCTTGTCGCGCCGAAGCCCAAAGGGCGAAGGCGGGCGGTTCGTTCTCTGTGGCACTTTCCCTGGGGTCACCCCCGCCGGACGTTATCCGGCACCGCATGTCAAGGGAGCCCGGACTTTCCTCCCCGGCGGCCTTTCGGCGCTTGCCGGAGCGGCCGTCCGGCCGACTGACCGACAACGCATGGGGCATTTGTGACGGTTCCGTCAAGCCGGGATCGCCTTGGGCGAGGTGCGGCGTGGTTAGCGCCGTCACTTCGATGCGACGGTCGTTCCCTCTGCCGGCAGGCTCGCCAGCAGCGCCTGCAAGGTCGCCAGCGTCGAATGGTCCGCGACACCATCCAGCCGCGCCGGGCGGAAATGGCGCTGGAAGGCCGTGACGACTTCCATGGTCGCGGCGTCGTATTTGCCGGTCAGCGGCACACCGTAGCCGTATCTGGCGAGCGCCTGCTGCATGCTCAGCACTTCGTCGCTGATGGTGCCGAGCATCAAAGTCTCGCCTCGCACGATCGGGGCGGGCGTTACCCAATGGCCGACGCCGGAATTGGCCAGCGAGTGCCACGGAAACTTTTCGCCGGGGTCTTTCTTGCGCGCGGGTGAGACGTCGGAATGGCCGAGCACCCGGTGGGCCGACACCTTGCGGCGGAGCATGATGCCGCGGCACAGCGCGATCACGGCGGCGATCTGGCGAAGCGGAAACTCGGGATAGCCCCAGTCGTGGCCGCGATTGACGATCTCGATGCCGATCGAGCAGGAATTGATGTCGTCCTCGCCGGCCCAGGACGAGACGCCGGCGTGCCAGGCGCGCCTGGTCTCCTGCACGCATTGTACTATGCGGCCGTCCTCCAGCACGACGTAATGCGCCGAGACGTCGGTGCCGGCCGTGCAGAGCCGGGCCAGCGCACCCTCGACATCGGGCATGCCGGTGTAGTGCAGCACGATCATGTCGGGCTGCCGGCCCTTGTTGCGCTCGCCATGGTTCGGCGACGGGATGATGTCGGAGACGATCGAGGAGTCAGGCTCGAACGTCCGCATGTTCGCCGCGGCCTTGGGAACCGGGAGAACGCGTTGGCGCTTCGAATCAGATCCAGACGGTGTGGACGAACCGGACGGCGGCATAGACAAACCAGGTCGCGAGAGAATGGGCCAAGCCCTTCTCTTTACTATTCCTTTACCGCCCACCGCGCGCAATCGCGCGGCGCAGTTAACGGCTGCATTTTGGCGCATGTGTGTGGATGAAGCATCACCGCCGCTGCACCTTTTCGTCTTGTAACGAGCCGATCAACGCTTTCTTAACGCTAAGGGCCGTTACTGAGGGATGAAGAGCCGACCCGTGCCCGGAGGCGGCCAAAGCGCATTTTGGCTCGAAATCCCATGGCTGCCCGACAAATTGCACTGGCAACACTGGGGTTGCAGCCCGGGACGACCGGGTTCGGTAACCATGCTGGACTGGGGCTTTGTCGTGGAACCGCCGCGACGCGGAATGATTCGAGGCGCTATGGGCTTGTTCGTCCCCGATCTCGCTTGGACGTCAGGCTGGACTTTCGGCCGGCGTGGCGCATGAGCTCGGTTCCGCACATTCCCGTTCTTGGCCGTGAGGCTATCGCCCATCTCGCCCCGCGCGAAGGCGGCATCTATGTCGACGCCACTTTTGGCGCCGGCGGCTACAGCCGTGCGATCCTGGAGGTGCCGGGAACCCGGCTCATCGCCATTGACCGCGACCACACTGCGATCACGGGCGGCGCTGAACTGGTCGAACGATCGGCAGGCCGGCTCACGCTGGTCGAGGACCGCTTCTCCAACCTCGCCGAGGTCTGCGCGGCGCAGGGCACCGATGGCGTCGACGGCGTCGTGATGGATGTCGGCGTGTCCTCGATGCAGCTCGACCAGGCAGCCCGCGGCTTCTCTTTCCGCCTCGACGGTCCGCTCGACATGCGGATGGGGCAGGCCGGGCCGACTGCGGCCGACGTGGTGGCCCGTGCCTCGGAAGCCGATCTCGCCGACATCATCTATCTGTTCGGTGAGGAGCGGCATTCGCGCCGCGTCGCCCGCGCCATCGTCGCGGACCGCCAGGAGACTCCGTTCACGACAACGCGTGCGCTCGCCGATCTCATCGGCAGGGTCATACGCTCGAAGCCCGGAGATATTCATCCGGCGACGCGGACGTTTCAGGCGCTGCGCATCTTCGTCAACGAAGAGCTCGAAGAACTCCAGACCGCGCTTGCTGCAGCCGAGCGCGTGCTCAAGCCGGGAGGCCGCCTCGTCGTTGTCTCGTTCCATTCGCTGGAAGACCGCATCGTCAAGAACTTCCTCTCCGAGCGTTCGAAGACCGGCGGCGGTTCGCGGCATCTGCCGGAGGTGGCGCAAGTTCCGCCGAGCTTCCAGCTGCTGACCCGGCGACCCGTCGTCGCCGGTGAGGACGAAGTCGCGCATAATCCGCGCGCGCGCTCCGCAAAACTGCGCGCAGCCGAGCGCACCTCCGCGCCGGCGCAGGACGATGGCGAGCCATCGTCCTGGCCCAGGCTCTCCGACGTGATGAGGGGCGGCTAGCGCATGCGCATCATCCACCTCCTCGTCATAGGCGCGCTGATCTTCGCCGCGGCCTATGTTTACCGGATCAAGATGGACTCCACGGCGCGCGTCGAGAAGGTGCTGCGGCTGCATGCGGAGATCCGCGAGCAGCGCGATGCGATCGCGTCGCTGCGTTCCGAATGGGCCAAGCTCGATGCGCCCCACCGGCTGCAGGGCCTGTCCGACCGGCATCTGCAGCTCAAGCCGGTCAACGGCACGCAGTATGATTCGCTGAAGAATCTGCCGGAGCGTCCGCCGCGAATGTTCAGGCCGGGCGAGCCCGATCCGATCGGAGCCATGCTCAACACCATCGAAGCCGCGAGCGATCCCGACAATGTGACGGGCTCCGTGCCTCAGCCCGAGGACAAGCAATGAGCGCTGCGCCCCCGGTCAAAGCCACAGAACCCTGGCGCCAGCGGCTGATCCGCAGCCTGCTCTACGGGCGGAATGTCGATCGCGCCGCGAAGGCGCGTGCACGCGTCGGCCTCGCGATGCTCGCCTTCGCTTCGGTCTATGCCGTGATCGGAGGCCGGCTCGTGATGTTTGCGATCGGCGCCGATGCCCACGGCGCGCGCCGCGCCGCGGCGCAGGAGGTGGTCGCGACCGCGCGGCCCGATATCGTCGACCGCAACGGCGCGATCCTTGCGACCGACGTCAAGGCGTCGAGCCTATTCGGCGAGCCGCGCCGCATCATCGACAAGGACGAGGCGATCGAGCTCCTGACAGCGACCATTCCCGACCTCGACGAGGCCGAGGTGCGTGAGCGCCTGAAGACGCGCAAGGGCTTCGTCTGGCTCAAGCGCGAGGTCACGCCGGCGCAGCAGCAGGCCGTCCACAAGCTCGGTATTCCCGGCATCGGCTTCCTGCGCGAGAACAAGCGCGTCTATCCCACCGGCAACGAGGTCGCCCACCTCATCGGTCTCGTCAACATCGACAACCAGGGCATTGCCGGTCTGGAGAAGTGGCTCGACAATCAGGGCCTCGCCGATCTCCATCGCGCCGGCTTTGCGACCGACCGGCTGCAAAAGCCGATCGAGCTCGCGGTCGATCTGCGCGTCGAGCACGCGCTGCGGGACGAACTGTTGAAGGCGAAGGACAAATTCCACGCCAAGGCTGCCTCCGGTCTCGTCTCCAACGTCAAGACCGGCGAGATCGTGGCGATGGTCTCGCTGCCCGACTTCGATCCCAACAATCCGAAGGAAGCGCACGACCCGGATCGCATCAACCGCTTGACCACCGGCGTCTACGAGATGGGCTCGACGTTCAAGGCGTTTACGCTGGCGATGGGGCTCGATTCCGGCAAGATCAATCTGAACTCGATGTGGGATGCACGCGGGAACCTGCACTACGGCAAGTTCACCATCCACGACAGCCATCCGCTCGGGCGCTTCATCAACACCAAGGAAGTGTTCACCTACTCGTCCAACATCGGTGCGGCACGGATCGCGCTCAACCAGGGGGTCGAGGCGCACAAGGCGTTTCTCTCCAAGATGGGCCAGATGACGCGCCTGCGCACGGAATTGCCGGAGAGCGCGGCGCCGCTGCTGCCGCGGCGCTGGAGCGAGTTGAACACGGTCACCGCCGCGTTCGGCCAAGGTCTTTCGGTGGCACCACTGCAGGCGGTGATGGGCATCAACGCGCTGGTGAACGGCGGCTATCTGATTCCGCCGACCTTCATGAAGCGCAGCGAAGCGGAAGCTGCGGAGCTGGCCAAGCGCGTCATCAAGCCGGAGACCAGCGACAAGATGCGGTTCCTGATGCGGCTCAATGCCGAAGTTGGTTCGGCGAGAAAAGCAGATGTCAAAGGATATTACGTCGGCGGCAAGACCGGCACGTCCGAGAAGGTCGTCAACGGGCGCTACGCCAAGAAGCGCGTGCTCAACTCCTTCACCGCCATCCTGCCCTGCGACGATCCCAAATATCACGTCCTGATCATGCTGGATGAGCCGCAGGCGCTGCCCGAAACGCATGGTTTCATCACCTCGGGCTGGAACACGGTGCCGACCGGCGGCAAGGTGATCGAGCGGATCGCGCCGCTGCTGGGCATCGAACCGCGGTTCGACCTGCCGCCTGCGGAACGCCTTATTCTTGCAGCATCCAGGACAACCCAGTAATCAACGGGGCAGGCCATCGCCGCTGCTGAGTCGGGATTTTCCCCGGGTCGGCCTACGGCAGGGCATGTCGACTGGAAGACCATGAAGCTCTCCGACCTGCTAGGCAATGACGCCGCGATCGAGCCTGCTGTCGCGGCGCTCGATGTGAGCGGCCTTGCGCTCGACAGCCGCGTGGTCAAGCCGGGCGACCTCTTCTTCGCGCTCGCGGGCAGCAAGACCGACGGCGCGCGATTCATCGATGCCGCGATCGCCGCAGGCGCGGTGGCCGTCGTCGGCGACCATGCGCCTGACGGCAGCAAAGTGCCGTTCGTCACGGTGGCCAATCCGCGCCGCGCGCTGGCGCGGGCCGCGGCCAGATTTTTTCCCGCCCAACCTGCGACCATTGCCGCCGTGACCGGCACCAGCGGCAAGACCTCGGTCGCAGCCTTCACCCGCCAGATCTGGGAGCGGCTGGGACACGTCTCCGCCAGCATCGGCACCATCGGCCTCGTCTCGTCCAGGAGCACGGTTTATGGCTCGCTGACCACGCCGGACCCGATCGCGCTGCACCGGCAGATCGACGAGATCGCGCGCGAGGGCGTCACGCATCTCGCCTTCGAAGCGTCCTCGCACGGGCTCGACCAGTACCGGCTCGACGGTGTGCGCGTTTCTGCCGCCGGCTTCACCAATCTCTCCCGCGACCACATGGATTATCATCCGACAGTCGCGCATTATCTTGCCGCGAAGCTCAGGCTGTTCCGCGAATTGGTCGCCCCTGACGGCGCGGCGGTGATCTCGGCCGATCATGATTGCTCGGCGGAAGTCATCGACGCAGCGAACGCGCGGGGCCTGCGCGTGATGGCGGTCGGTCGCAACGGCGACGGGGCAGGCGAGGGCATCCGTCTCACCGAAGCCGTGGTCGAAGGTTTCTCGCAAAGGCTTACGGTCGCACATCGGGGCAAGGGCTATGCGATCCGGCTGCCGCTGGTCGGCGAATTCCAGATCGAGAACGCGCTGGTGTCCGCGGGGCTTGCGATCGGCACCGGCAGCGATGCGGCCGATGTGTTCGCGAGCCTGGAGCACCTCGAGGGCGCCAAAGGCCGGCTCGAACGCGTCGGCGAGCGCAATGGCGCGCCGATCTTCGTCGACTACGCGCACAAGCCCGACGCGCTGGCGAAGGCGCTGCAGGCGCTGCGTCCCTATGCCAAGCGTCGGCTGGTCGTCGTGTTCGGCGCCGGCGGCGATCGCGATGCCGGCAAGCGGCCGATCATGGGCGAGATCGCGGCGGAGAACGCCGACGACGTCATCGTCACGGACGACAATCCGCGCAGCGAGAAACCGGAAGCGATCCGTGCGGCGATCCTCGCCACGGCGAAGGGCGCCCGCGAAATCGGTGACCGTGCCGTCGCGATCCGCGCGGCGATCGAGAATTTGCAGGAGGGCGATGCACTGCTCATCGCCGGCAAGGGACATGAGACCGGGCAGATCGTCGGCGGCCAGGTGCTGCCCTTCAGTGATCACGAGGCGGTCGCCGCCGCATTAGCGTCGAGGGTTGCATGAGCGCGCCGATATGGACGGTTGCCGAGGTGGCGCGCGCGCTGGGCGTTGCCGGATCGTTCCCGAACACGCCGATCGACTTCGTCACCCAGGACAGCCGCCTGGTGAAACCGGGCAGCCTGTTCGTCGCGCTGAGCGGCACGCCGAGCGGCGGCTTCGTCTCGGCTTTCGCCAGCGCGCGCGATGGCTGGGAATTCGCGGACAAGGCGGAAGCTTCCGGCGCGGTCGCGATGATCGTACCGCACGAGATCGCGGGCAGCCGCATTCCCCAGATCGTGGTGAAGGACACGCTGATCGACGGCCTCTGGAGCCTCGCGCGCGCCGCACGCGCGCGTTTCAAGGGGCCGGTGATCGGGCTCACCGGCAGCGCCGGCAAGACCAGCACCAAGGAATTTCTGGCGGCTTATCCGAACGCCTATGCGAGCCCGTCGAGCTTCAACAATTTCTGGGGTGTGCCGCTGACGCTGTGCAACGCCAGGCCCGACGCCAGCCTCTGGGTCGTCGAGATGGGCATGAACCAGAAGGGCGAGATCGCGCGGCTCAGCGAGCTGACGCGGCCGACGGTGGCGCTGGTCGTCAACGTCCAGCCGGTGCATCTGGAAAAGCTCGGCTCGCTCGATGCGATCAGGCGCGAGAAGGTGTCGATCGCGCTTGGCCTGCCCGAGGACGGGGTGCTGGTGCTGCCCGCGGGGCTCAAGGCATCGGAATGGAAGGGCAAGGTGGTGCGCTTCGGCGAGCATGCCGAGGTGCATGAGGTCGCGCATGCGCCGCATGGCGAGAGCTGGCAGGTCGTGGCCATGATCGGCAAGAAGGAGATTGCCTTCAGCCTGACGCCGGGCGCGCCGCACCGCGTGCAGAATGCGCTGGCCGCGCTCGCCGCGGCCCGTGCGGCCAATCTCGATGCGGCGACGCTCGCGATCAAGCTGGACCGGGTCGGCATCATGACCGGCCGAGGCGTCGAGCAGGCGGTCGGCGGTATCACCGTGATCGACGACAGTTTCAACGGCAATCCGGCCAGCGTTACTGCCGCGCTGCAAAGCCTGCAGGCGCGCAACGTGACCGGCGGCCGCCGCGTTGCCGTGCTCGGCGACATGCTGGAGCTGGGCGAAGATGCGCCCGCTTATCACACCGCCCTCGCCAAGCATCTCGACGGTATTGACGCCGTCTACTGCGTCGGCCCCCTGATGCGTCACCTCTACGAGGTGCTGCCGTCAGGCAAGGGCCTCGGCTGGCACGACGATCCCGCCACGCTGAAGCCGGGCGAGGTCGCAAATCTGCTGAAGGCGGGCGATGTCGTGGTTGTCAAGGGCAGCAAGAAGATGTTCTGGGTCAACAAGTTTGTGCCCGGCCTGGTGGCCGCCTTGCAGGCAAAGGCGTAAACTGCTTGGAAGGCGCTGTTTCCGAATCTCAACCCTTTGCGGCGCGAGGCCATCCGGTTTCCCCAGAGGTCGCCCGACCCGTGATGAAGACCAGCGAATGCGCGTGAGGCACGTTGAGGCCAAGATCACTGCCAAGATCAAGGCCAAAACCGCGTGCATAGGCGCCATAGGACCGACTGAATGTTTTACTGGCTGATCGAGCTCTCCAACACTTTTCCGGGCTTCGGTGCCGTTCGCACCTTCCTGAACGTCTTCCGCTACATCACCTTCCGCACCGGCGGCGCCGTCGTCACCGGCGCGCTGTTCGTGTTCCTGTTCGGACCCTGGATCATCGATCACTTACGCATCCGCCAGGGCAAGGGCCAGCCGATCCGGAGCGACGGTCCGCAATCGCATCTCGCCAAGAAGGGCACGCCCACCATGGGCGGGCTAATGATCCTGTCCGGCCTCACCGTCGGCACCGTGCTGTGGGCCAATCCGCTCAACCCCTACGTCTGGATCGTGCTGGCGGTGACGCTCGGCTTCGGCTTCGTCGGCTTCTATGACGATTACCTCAAGGTGACCAAGCAGACCACGACCGGGTTCGGCAGCAAGCTTCGCCTGCTGATCGAAGCGGCGATCGCGCTGGTGGCGTGCTACGCCCTGGTGCGGCTGAACCGCGATCCGGCGTCGACTGCGCTGACGATTCCCTTCCTCAAGGACACGGTGCTGCATTTCGGCTGGTTCTTCGTCGTATTCGGCGCCTTCGTCATCGTCGGTGCCGGCAATGCGGTGAACCTCACCGACGGTCTCGACGGCCTTGCCATCGTTCCCGTGATGATCGCAACCGCGAGCTTTGCGATGATCGCCTATCTCGCCGGCAACGCGGTGTTCGCCGATTATCTCCAGATCAAATACGTCGCCGGCACCGGCGAGCTCGCGGTGCTCTGCGGCGCGCTATTGGGCGCCGGCCTCGGTTTTCTCTGGTTCAATGCTCCACCGGCGTCGATCTTCATGGGCGACACCGGCTCGCTCGCGCTCGGCGGCATGCTGGGCGCCATCGCGGTTGCGGTGAAGCACGAGATCGTGCTCGCGGTGATCGGCGGCCTGTTCGTGCTGGAGGCTGTCTCGGTCATCGTGCAGGTGGTGTCGTTCAAGCTGACGGGCAAGCGCATCTTCCGGATGGCGCCGATCCATCACCATTTCGAACAGCTCGGCTGGACCGAGCCGCAGATCGTGATCCGCTTCTGGATCATCTCGGTGATGCTGGCGCTCGCCGGCCTGTCGACACTGAAGCTGCGGTGATCGCTCGATGATCCCCGTCACGTCCTTTGCCGGCAAGACCGTCGCGGTGTTCGGCCTCGGCGGTTCGGGGCTTGCCTCCTGCCACGCGCTCAAAGCCGGCGGCGCCGAGGTGATCGCGGCCGACGACAATGCCGAGAACGTCGCCAAGGCGGCGCAGGCCGGTTTCATCACTGCGGATCTGCGCAATGTCTCCTGGGCCAATTTCTCAGCCCTCGTGCTCGCGCCGGGCGTGCCGCTGACCCATCCCGTGCCGCACTGGAGCGTGCTGAAGGCGCGCGAGGCAGGTGTCGAGGTCATCGGTGACATCGAGCTGTTCTGCCGCGAGCGGCGGCGGCATGCGCCGGATGCGCCCTTCGTCGCCATCACCGGCACCAACGGCAAGTCGACGACGACGGCGCTGATCGCGCATCTCACCAAGGTCGCAGGCTACGACACCCAGATGGGCGGCAATATCGGCACCGCGATCCTGTCGCTGGAGCCGCCGCGCATGGGCCGCGTCCACGTCATCGAGATGTCGTCCTACCAGATCGACCTCACGCCTTCGCTCGATCCCTCCGTCGGCATCCTGCTCAACGTCAGCGAGGACCATATCGATCGTCACGGCACCATCGAACATTATGCCGCGGTGAAGGAGCGCCTCGTTGCGGGCGTGCAGGGTGGCGGCACTGCGGTCGTCGGCGTCGATGACGGCTTTTGCCGCGACATCGCCGACCGGCTCGACCGTGCCGGCAAGAACGTGGTGCGGATTTCCGTCAAGAATCCGCTCGCTTCAGGCATCCATGTTGAGCACGGCACCATCGTGCGCACGGCGGGCGGCGCCCGCAGCGAGATCGCCGCGCTCGGCGGCATCGGCTCGCTGCGCGGCCAGCACAACGCGCAGAACGCCGCCTGCGCCGCCGCCGCGACGCTCGCGATGGGCGTCAGCTTAGAGGTGCTGCAGAACGGCCTGCGCAGCTTTCCGGGCCTTGCGCACCGCATGGAGCAGGTCGGCCGCCGCGGCAACGTGCTGTTCGTCAACGATTCCAAGGGCACCAACGCGGACGCCACCGCGCATGCGCTGTCATCCTTCTCGGATATTTTCTGGATCGCCGGCGGCAAGCCCAAGGCGGGCGGCATCACTGGCCTCACCGGCTACTTCCCGCGCATCCGAAAAGCGTATCTGATCGGCGAGGCCGCGCAGGAGTTTTCGGGAACGCTGGGCACAGTCCCGCACGAGATCAGCCAGACGCTGGACGTCGCGGTCGAGCACGCCGCGCGCGATGCGGAAGCCTCGGGCCTGCAAGATGCGGTCGTGCTGCTGTCACCCGCCTGCGCCTCCTTCGACCAATATCGTAATTTCGAAATCCGCGGCACCAAGTTCCGCGATCTGGTGCAGGCGCTGCCGGGCGTGAAGCCGGTGGTGTGAGGGCACGCATCTTCACAACCTCCGCTGTAGTCGCCCGGCTTGACCGGGCGACCCAGTATTCCAGAGACGGTGCTTGAGCCGAGCGGCCGCGGTGTACTGGATGCCCCGGTCAAGCCGGGGCATGACACCGTATTTAGCGCGGCAGCGGGGATCATCTCGAAACATCCCCGTTTCCTTAACCCCCCGGTAACCAACCTCGGCGACCAATGGGGCGACCTCTGTCCGAAAGCGGCCGCCCATGCTCTCCCGTGAAGAACGCACCCCCTTTTCCGAGTGGTGGTGGACCGTCGACAAGCCGCTGATGGGTGCGATCCTGGCCTTGATGCTGACCGGCGTGATCCTGTCGCTGGCGGCGAGCCCTCCGGTTGCGACCCGCATCGGGCTCGATCCCTTCCATTTCTTCGGCCGCCACGTGCTGTTCCTGTTGCCGTCCTGCATCGTGCTGCTCGGTGTCTCCTTCCTGTCGCCTCGTGCGATCCGCCGTTCGGCCCTGATCATCTTCGCGGCCAGCATCGTGCTGATTGTGCTCACGCTTGCCTTCGGCCCGGAGGTGAAGGGCTCGCGGCGCTGGATCACGCTGCTCGGCATCAACATCCAGGCCTCCGAAATTGCAAAACCCTCCTTCGTCGTCATCGCCGCCTGGCTGTTCGCGGAATCGACCAAGCGGCCGGAGATGCCGGCGACCTCGATCGCGCTGGTGCTGCTCCTGATGCTGGTCGCGCTGCTGGTGATGGAGCCGGATTTCGGCCAGACCATGCTGATCCTGATGGTGTGGGGCTCGCTGTTCTTCATCGCGGGCATGCGCATGATCTGGGTGTTCGGCCTTGCGGGTCTCGGCGCGGCCGGCCTGTTCAGCGCTTATCTGTTCGTTCCGCACGTCGCGGGCCGCATCAAGCGCTTCATGAACCCGGCCTCCGGCGACACCTTCCAGGTCGATACCGCCATGGAGGCCTTCTACAACGGCGGCTGGTTCGGCCTCGGGCCGGGCGAGGGCATCGCCAAGCGCAGCCTGCCGGACAGCCATACCGACTTCGTGTTCGCCGTTGCCGCCGAGGAGTTCGGCATCATCCTGTGCCTCGCCATGCTGACGCTGTTCGCTTTCGTCGTCATCCGCACGCTGTCGCGCGCCTATGCCAATGAGGACATGTTCTCGCGCTTTGCCGCCTCGGGCCTTGCAATCCTGTTCGGCGTGCAGGCCGCGATCAACATGTCGGTGAACCTCCAGCTGATCCCCGCCAAGGGCATGACGCTGCCCTTCATCTCCTATGGTGGCTCCTCGATCGTGTCGCTGGCCTATGGCGTCGGCATGATGTTGGCGCTGACGCGGCTGCGCCCCCGCACCGAGGTCGAGGCCAGCGGTCACGCCGACGCGATGCGGAGTTACGCGTAAGTCGTCATTGCGAGGAGCGCTTGCGACGAAGCAATCCAGGTTGCCTCCGCGGAGGCAGTCTGGATTGCTTCGCTGCGCTCGCAATGACGGAGGATAGGCTGTAAAACGCCTCTACCATGGACAATTCCCCCCTGATTCTTCTCGCCGCGGGCGGCACCGGCGGCCATCTGTTTCCGGCCGAGGCGCTCGGTGTCGAGCTGATCCGGCGCGGCTATCGCGTCCGCCTCGTCACCGACGAGCGCGCGCTGCGCTATAGCGGGCTGTTCAGCAAGGACATGATCGACGTCGTCAGAAGCGAGACCGCCCGCGGCCGCAATCCGTTTCAGCTTGCCTATGCCGGCCTCACGCTCGCCATGGGCACGCTGTCGGCCTACAGCCTGATCAAGCGATTGAAGCCGGTCGCCGTCGTCGGCTTCGGCGGTTATCCGACGCTGCCGCCGCTGGTCGCTGCGAAATTCGCCGGCGTGCCCGGCATCATCCACGACGCCAACGCGGTGCTCGGCCGTGCCAACCGGTTCCTGTCGGGCCGCGTGCGCGCCATCGCGACGTCCCTGCCCGGCGTGCTCGACCGCGATCCGGCGCTGTCGGGCAAGACCACGACGGTCGGCACGCCGATGCGGCCCGCAGTCCTCGCGGCCGCCGCCGTGCCATATGCCGCGCCCGAGGTGAACGGACCGCTGCGGCTACTCGTGGTCGGCGGCAGCCAGGGCGCGCGCATCATGGCCGACATCGTGCCGGGCGCGATCGAGCGCCTCGAGCCCGCGCTGTGGAGCCGGCTCGTCCTGACCCAGCAGGTGCGCGACGAGGACATGAGCCGCGTCCGCGCGGTCTACGACAAGCTCAAGATCAAGGTGGAGCTGGCGCCGTTCTTCACCGATCTGCCGGCGCGGCTTGCTTCCAACCACCTGATCGTGTCGCGCTCCGGCGCCGGCACGGTCGCCGAGCTCGCCGCGATCGGCCGGCCCTCGATCCTGGTGCCGCTGCCCGGCTCGATCGACCAGGATCAGTTCGCCAATGCCGGCGTGCTGGTCGAGGTCGACGGCGCGATTCGTATCCCGCAGACCGAGTTCAGCTCCGACCGGCTGGCGTCCGAGATCTCCGCTTTCGCCGCCGAGCCCGCGCGCCTCGCCGCCATGGCCGAAGCTGCGAAGGGGGCGGGGCGGCTCGATGCCGCCGAGCGGCTGGCCGATCTGGTGGTCAAGGTCGCGGGAATCTGACGCGAAAAAGCCCTTGTCTTCGCCTTCTAAAGCGGGGCATCCAGTAACAAGGCACGCGGCTGATTTGGCCGTGACCTTCGCCAGATACCGCCTGTGCAAGGCGGCGAGGTCGGGGAACAGAGCATGAGACTGCCGCGCGAGATCGGACCCATCCACTTCGTCGGGATCGGCGGGATCGGCATGAGCGGGATCGCCGAGGTGCTGGTCAATCTCGGCTATGCCGTGCAGGGCTCGGATGCGTCCGACAATTACAATCTCGACCGTCTGCGCAAGAAGGGCGCGAAGGTCTCGGTCGGCCACAAGGCCGAGAATGTCGACGGTGCAGAGGTCGTCGTGGTCTCCACCGCGATCAAACGCGACAATCCGGAGCTGATGGCGGCGCGCGAGCGGCGCATTCCCGTGGTGCGCCGCGCCGAGATGCTAGCCGAGCTGATGCGGTTGAAGAGCTGCGTCGCCATCGCCGGTACCCATGGCAAGACCACGACGACTACGATGGTCGCAACGCTGCTCGACGCAGGCGAGCTCGATCCCACCGTCATCAACGGCGGAATCATCAACGCCTACGGCTCCAATGCGCGGCTAGGGGCCGGCGACTGGATGGTGGTCGAAGCCGACGAAAGCGACGGTACCTTCCTGAAGCTGCCGACGGATGTTGCGATCGTCACCAACGTGGATCCTGAACATCTCGATCATTTCAAGACCTTCGAGGCCGTGCAGGACGCCTTCCGTCATTTCGTAGAGAACCTGCCGTTCTACGGCTTTGCCGTGATGTGCATCGATCATCCCGTGGTGCAGAGCCTCGTCGGGAAGATCGAGGATCGCCGCATCATCACCTACGGCGAGAATCCGCAGGCCGATGCGAGGCTGGTCGATCTCACCGCGGGCGGCGGCGGCTCGAAATTCAAGGTCGTGATCCGCGATCGCAAGAGCGGGGCCGTGCACGAGATCGCCGACCTCGCGCTGCCGATGCCGGGCCGGCATAACGCCTCGAATGCGACGGCGGCAATTGCGGTCGCGCATGAGCTCGGTGTCTCGGACGAAGCCATCCGCAAGGCGCTGGCCGGCTTCGGCGGGGTCAAGCGTCGCTTCACCAAGACCGGTGAATGGAACGGTATCAGCGTCATCGACGATTACGGCCATCACCCCGTGGAGATCGCGGCGGTGCTCAAAGCGGCGCGCGATTCCTACGACGGCAAGGTCATCGCCGTGGTGCAGCCGCATCGTTTCACCCGCCTGCAATCGCTGTTCGAGGAGTTCTGCACCTGTTTCAACGATGCGGATGCGGTTGTGGTCGCTGACGTCTATGCCGCCGGCGAAGCGCCCATCGACGGCATCGACCGCGACCATTTCGTCGAAGGCCTGCGCGCGCACGGGCATCGCGAGGTGATCCCGCTGCCTGGCGCATCGGAGCTCGCGGGCATCGTCAAGGGACTGGCGAAGTCCGGCGATCTCGTCGTGTGCCTTGGCGCCGGCAACATCACGCAATGGGCGTACGCCCTGCCGGATCAGTTGAAGGCGCTGGGGTAGGGTGGTGACCTTCCCCGACATCACCCCCGACCTCAAAGCTGCGATGCCGCAACTCCGCGGCCGGCTGCTCGCCAATCAGTCGCTCGCCGAGCTCACCTGGTTTCGCGTCGGCGGGCCCGCGCAGGCGCTGTTCACGCCGGCGGACGAGGGCGATCTCGCTTACTTCCTCGCGCGTCTCGCCAGCGACATCCCCGTCCATGTCGTCGGCGTCGGCTCCAACCTGATCGTGCGCGACGGCGGCATTGCGGGCGTCGTGATCCGGCTGGCGCCCCGCGCCTTCGGCGAAGCGAGCGCGAGCGGCGATGTCGTCACCGCAGGTGCTGCCGCGCTCGACAAGCGCGTGGCGGAGGTCGCCGCGTCGGCCAATATCGGCGGGCTTGAATTCTACTACGGCATTCCCGGCACGATCGGCGGCGCGCTGCGCATGAATGCGGGCGCCAATGGTGGCGAGACCAAGGACGTGCTGATCGAGGCGCGAGGGGTTGGGCGCGACGGCAGCAAGCACGTGTTCTCCAACGCCGACATGAAGTTCGTCTATCGCAACAGCGGCGTCGATCCCTCCACCATCTTCACCTCCGCGCGCTTTCGCGGCGAGATCAGGGATACGGAAGCAATCCGCGCGCGCATGGCGGAGGTGCAGACCCATCGCGAGACCGCGCAGCCGATCCGCGAGAAGACCGGCGGCTCGACCTTCAAGAATCCGCCCGGCCATTCCGCCTGGAAGCTGGTCGACGCCGCAGGCTGCCGCGGTTTGCGTGTCGGCGGCGCGCAGGTTTCCGAGATGCACTGCAATTTCCTGATCAACACGGGCGATGCCACCGCGCACGATATCGAGACGCTGGGTGAGACCGTGCGCGAACGCGTGAAGGAAAATTCCGGAATTGAGCTTCACTGGGAGATCAAGCGGATCGGGATTCCGATTTAATAGTCATTCCGGGGCGCGCGAAGCGAGAACCCGGAATCCATCGGGCGGCGGAGTTCGTGGATGAATGGATTCCGGGTTCGCGACTGCGTCGCGCCCCGGAATGACGGAACGAGAGAGACTATGACCATGCGCATCACCATCCTCTTCGGCGGCTCCAACAGAGAGCGTCTCGTCTCGGTCGCCTCGGCCCAGGCGTTGCATCAGGCACTTCCCGAGGCCGATCTCTGGTGGTGGGACGTCGAGGACAAGGTGCATGTCGTGCAGTCGAAGCAGCTGCTCGAACATGCCCGTCCGTTCGAGGACGAGTTCAAGCCCGGGACATCGGGCATTCCGTTGCCGCAGGCACTCGACCAGGCCAAGGCTGAGGATCGCGTGCTGGTGCTCGGCCTGCATGGCGGACGCGCGGAGAACGGCGAATTGCAGGTGATGTGCGAGGCGCGCGGCGTCCCCTTCACCGGATCGGGCTCGGCCTCCTCGCACCTCGCCTTCGACAAGATCGCGGCCAAGCACTTCGCCGCCCTCGGCGGCGTGACGCCGCCGCTGAGCGTTGCACTCGACAACATCGACGAAGCCTTCGCCGAATACGGGAGGCTAATCGCAAAGCCGGCGCGCGACGGATCGAGCTATGGCCTGATCTTCGTCAACGCCAAACAGGATCTGGTCGCCGTCCGCAATGCGGCCAGGCAAGAAGAATATGTGATCGAACCCTATATCGCCGGCATCGAGGCGACCTGCGGCGTGCTGGAGCGCACCGACGGGTCGATCATCGCGCTGCCGCCGATCGAGATCATTCCGGGCGAGGGCAATTTCGACTACGCCGCGAAATACCTCCTGAAGTCGACCCAGGAGATCTGTCCCGGCCGTTTCGCACCCGAAATCACCGCCGCGCTCAAGGAGCAGGCGATGCTGGCGCACCGCGCGATGTCCTGCACCGGCTATTCCCGGTCCGACTTCATCGTCTCGGACAGGGGCCTGGTCTATCTCGAGACCAACACGCTGCCCGGGCTGACCAAGTCCTCGCTCTACCCCAAGGCGCTGAAAGCAGAGGGGATCGAGTTCGTCGACTTCCTGCGCGGCCTGGTGGAGCTCGCCGGGCGGGGCGTGCGGAAATAATTAGGACTGGTTAACGGCCGAATGGGCGAAACGGGCCGGTTTGGCGTCCAAAACCGGTAAAATGCCGGACATCGCGGCACAAATGCCTCACATCGCGGGGCAAAATGCGCCGGACGTTAACGAACTTTACCTTTTGTTTACCAGGACGTCCGAAGGTTAACGCTGGCGGCGCATATGGCGCTTTGGCTGCCGGCGCGTGAGCTGTCGCGGGTGATGTCACCTCCAGCGAACGCTTTGAAGGGGAGAGGTTTTCTTCTGCTGAAGACCAGCACCCGACCCGGCATGCCCAAGACGTCATGTTCGCCAGGATCCGCGCGATATCGCGGGCAAACTGTTGACGAGCTCGTGCAATGGATGGAGCAGGAAGCCTCACCCGGTCGCTTTTCAGATCGCTGAGGCCCCAAGCCGACCTGAAGGCGGCCGCGATCGGAGCGGTCGTGCTTCTGCGCGAGTGGCTTCAGGACAAGCGTGACGAGAAGCGCGCTGCGGCCAAGATCAGGACCAGAGCAAAGGCCGTCGTCGAGCGCGAGCCGCCGCCGCGCGTGGTCGCACTCATCGAGCGCTACCTGCCGCGCCGGGTCGGGATCAGCATGACCGTGCTGCTGCTGATCGGAAGCTGCGGCTTCGGTATCGTCAAGGGCGGCCATCTCCAGGATTTCATCACGGCGGTCAGCGACGCCCGCAACGCGTTGGCCAATTCCGCCGGGTTCCGCATCACCTCCGTGGTGATCAACGGCCGCAAGCAGCTCACCCAAGACGAGATCCTGGCGATCGGCGGCGTCAGCGGCCGCTCCTCGCTTCTGTTCCTCGACGCCGAAGCGGTCCGCGACAAGCTCAAGGCCAATCCCTGGATCGCGGATGCGACCGTGCTGAAGCTCTATCCGGGCCAGCTCATGATCGAGCTTACCGAGCGCAAGGCGTTCGCGCTGTGGCAGGAGGCCGGCCGGCTCTCGGTCATCGCCGACGACGGCGCCGTGCTCGAGCCCTACGTCTCGCGCCGGTTCCTGTCGTTGCCGCTCGTGGTCGGCAAGGGCGCCGAAACCCAGGCCCGCGATTTCCTCGCGCTGCTGGCGCGCTATCCGCAGGTGAACGCGGTGACGAAGGCCGCGATCTTCGTCGGCGAGCGGCGCTGGAATCTGAGACTCAAGGACGGCCTCGACATCCGCCTGCCCGAGCAGGACGTCGGCAACGCGCTTGCGATGCTGTCCAAGCTCGACAAGGAGGACCGGCTGTTCTCCCGCGACATCGTCGCCGTCGACATGCGCCTGGCCGATCGGTTGGTGGTGCAGCTGTCCGAGGACGCCGCCAAGGCGCGCGAGGATCTGTTCAAGGACAAGAAGAAAAAGAAGGCCGGGGATTCCGCATGACCGGTCTTGATCGCACCCAGACGCCGAAGACGCGCCCGATGCCGCACAAGCGCGGCGGCCTCGTCGCCTGCCTCGACATCGGCACCAGCAAGATCGCCTGCATGATTGCGCGGCTGAAGCCGTCGCCGCCGAGCGATGCGCTGCGCGGCCGCACCCACGCGGTGGAATTGATCGGTTACAGCCAGATCCAGTCGCGCGGCATGAAGGCCGGCGCGGTGATCGATCTCGGTGAATGCGAGCAGGCGGTGCGCCAGGCCGTCGGGCTTGCCGAGAAGATGGCCAAGGTGCGGGTCGAATCCGTGCTGCTCTCGGTCTCCGGCGGCAGGCTGTCCGGCCAGCTGGTCGAAGCCGCCGCCGACATCCGTGGCGGCGCCGTGACCCAGGCCGATGTCAGCCGCGTCACCTCCACCGGCATGCGTCACGCCACGGGCGAAGGCCGCACCGTACTGCACGCGCTGCCGGTCGGCTACACGCTCGACGGCGTCAAGGGCATCCGCGACCCCCGCGGCATGGTCGCCCGTCAGTTCGGCATCGACATGAACGTCGTCACCTGCGACGCCACGGTGGCGCGGAACCTGATGCTGGCGGTGGAGCGCTGCCACATCAATGTCGAAGCCATGGCCGCGAGCCCTTATGTGGCCGGCTTGTCGGTGCTGACCGACGATGAGGCCGATCTGGGCGCCGCCGTCGTCGAGATGGGCGCCGGCACCACCACGATTGCCGTTTATTCAGGCGGCCGTTTCGTGCACGCGGCCGGTTTTGCGGTCGGCGGGCAACACATCACGATGGATCTGGCGCGCGGACTCTCGGCGACCATTGCCGATGCCGAGCGAATCAAGACGTTATACGGGACCGTCATCACCGGCGGATCGGACTCGCGTGAGCTGATGTCTGTGCCGACAGCCGGTGACGAGCAGGATCTGCCGCAGATCGTCTCCCGCGCCACCATCGCCAACATCGTCAAGCACCGTGCCGAGGAAGTCTTCGAAATGGTTCGGGACAAGCTGAAGGATTCGCCTTTCGCCGCAGAGCCCAACGGCCGCGTCGTGCTTTCGGGCGGCGCCTCGCAGCTCACCGGCCTCGTCGAACTCGGTACCCAGATTCTCGGCCGGCCCGTGCGGGTCGGACGTCCGCTCGGCTTTGGCCGGCTGCCGAACGAGGCGAAGAACGCCGCGTTCGCGGTGCCGGCCGGACTCCTCGTCTACCCGCAATATGTTCACCTCGAACATGTCGAACCGCGGCATACGCGGCAGCAGGTCAGGACAGGGACGGGCGGTTATTTCGGAAAGGTCGGACGATGGCTACGCGAGGGCTTCTGATGACTCCTTTCCGCAATTATCGATTTTCACCAACTCCCGCGGCCATTGGCCGGGGCGAACCCACGCGCGCGTGATCGAGAGGCAGCAACCATGACCATCAGCATCAACGTTCCTGATATTCACGAACTGAAGCCCCGGATCACCGTGTTCGGCGTCGGCGGCGCCGGTGGCAACGCCGTCAACAACATGATCACGGCGGGCCTTCAGGGCGTCGACTTCGTGGTCGCCAATACCGATGCGCAGGCGCTGACGATGTCGAAGGCGCAGCGCATCGTGCAGATGGGCACGGTGGTCACGCAGGGTCTCGGCGCAGGTTCGCAGCCGAACGTCGGCGCCACCGCGGCGGAAGAGGTGATCGACGAGCTGCGCGACCATCTCTCCGGCGCCAACATGGTGTTCGTCACCGCCGGCATGGGCGGCGGCACCGGCACGGGTGCTGCTCCCGTGATCGCCAGGATCGCGCGCGACATGGGCATCCTCACCGTCGGCGTCGTGACCAAGCCGTTCCACTTCGAAGGCGCCCGCCGCATGCGCACGGCGGAAGCCGGTATCGCCGAGCTGCATAAAGTGGTCGATACCCTGCTGATCATCCCGAACCAGAACCTGTTCCGGGTCGCCAACGAGAAGACCACCTTCGCCGACGCCTTCGCGATGGCCGACCAGGTGCTCTACTCCGGCGTTGCCTGCATCACGGACCTGATGGTCAAGGAAGGCCTGATCAATCTCGACTTCGCCGACGTGAGAGCGGTGATGAAGGAGATGGGCAAGGCGATGATGGGCACCGGCGAGGCCTCCGGCGACAAGCGCGCGCTGACCGCCGCTGAAGCCGCGATCGCCAACCCGCTGATCGACGACAGCTCGATGAAGGGCGCCAAGGGCCTCCTCATCTCCATCACCGGCGGCAAGGACCTCACTCTGTTCGAGGTCGACGAAGCCGCGACCCGCATCCGCGAGGAAGTCGACCAGGACGCCAACATCATCGTCGGCGCGACCTTCGACGAAGCGCTCGACGGCCTGATCCGCGTCTCCGTCGTTGCCACCGGCATCGAGCAGGCCGCGATCGCCCGCAACAGCCAGGCGACCTCCGCTCCCGTCGCGAACGCGGCCCCGCAGGCGCCCGCAGCGCCGGCCGTGGCTGCCGAGAGCCGTCTTGCCGACCTGACCGCGCGGCTCCGCGCCGACAATCAGCGCATGGCCGAGCGCGCCCAGAAGCTGGAAGCGCAGCTGCCGGCCGCAGCACAGGCTCCGGCCGCTGCCGCGCCGATGGCGCCCCGTCCGAACGTCGAGCGCGCCGCACTCGCCGCGATCGCCGCCGCCGTTGCAGAGGTTCCGCAGGCGCCGGCGCCGATGCAGACCTACGGCGACGTCACTGTGCGCCCGATCGCTCAGAAGCCGACCCTGTTTCCGGAGCCCGAGCAGGCCCCGGTCGCGATGCAGGAGCCGATGACGCCCGAGACCTTCATCCCGCCGCAGGCCGAGCGCCCGGTCCGCGCCCCGCGGATGCCCCGCATCGACGAGCTGCCGATGCCGGCCCAGGCTGAGCTTCGCCAGGCTCGCGGTGAGGTCGAGGAAGAGGCGCCGCAGAAGAGCCGCCTGTCGCTGCTCCAGCGCCTGGCCAATGTCGGCCTCGGTCGTCGCGACGAGGAAAGCGAGCCGCCGGTCGCTGCCCGCACCGCGGGTCCCGCAATGCCGCCGCTGCCCGAGCGCCGCCAGCAGAAGAGCGTGGCGCAGCAGATCGCGTCGAGCGAGCCGGTATCCGAGTATGCCCGTCGGCCCGCGCCGCAGGGCTTGGACATGCATGGCCGTCCCGCGCCTGTTGCGCCGGCGCCACAGGGCGACGACCATCTTGATATCCCGGCCTTCCTGCGGCGTCAGGCGACCTGAGGATTGTTACAATAAGGCGGACCAAAAAAGGTCCCGGCAACAAGCTTGCCGGGGCCTTTCCTTTTGTCCCGTGCATGCCCGGATTGCGCAGACAAACAACTGATTTTAAATCATTAATTACGTGTTCGGGTGTTCAGTAAAACTGCCGGCGGCGGCCCCAAACCTCGGCGTAATTTGGTTAAGCCTTGGCGCGAATACGGCGGGTTTGGGGTAACAATCGGTAAAAAAGCGTGAGTTGGCGCTGTTTGAGGCAGTGACTATGGTTTGCCGTGACTTGGGGATACGGATTCGCAGCGTCGGCACTGACCGGCCAAGTGGGTCTAGTATAAGTCGCAGTGGGTCGTAGTGGGGCGGGTTCCTGATGAAATTTAGCCGGCAAACAACGCTTCGTGCGCAAGCCTCTGTGGCAGGCGTGGGCGTTCATTCCGGTCTTCCCGTCACCCTCACGCTCGGGCCTGCGCCTGTCGACGCAGGCCTTGTTTTTGTCCGGACGGGCCTCGAGGGAAGTGACCGCGAAGTTCAGGCGACCGCTGACCAGGTGATCGCGACCGATTTCGCCACCGTCCTCGGCGATCGCAACGGCCCGCTGGTCTCTACTGCCGAGCACGTGCTTGCTGCACTGCGGGGCATGGGTGTCGACAATGCCACCATCGAGATCGACGGCCCGGAAGTGCCGATCATGGACGGCAGCGCCGCGGCCTTCATTGCGGCGATCGACCAGGCCGGTATCGTGACCCAGCCGGCACAGCGCCGCTTCATTCAGGTTTTGAAGCCGATTTCGGTCAAGATCGGCGACTCCTTCGGCGAGATCAGGCCCTACGCCAACGGCTTCTCCGTCGAGGTCGAGATTGACTTCACCAATCCCGTCATCGGCCAGCAGGCTTACGCTTTCGAGCTCAACCCGGAACGTTTCCGCCGCGAAGTCGGCCGGGCCCGGACCTTCGGTCTGATGTCCGACGTCGCGCGGCTCTGGAGCGCGGGTTATGCCCTCGGCGCCTCCTTCGACAACACCGTCGTGTTCGACGAGGAGCGGCTGCTCAACACCGAGGGCCTGCGCTACGCCGATGAATGCGCCCGCCACAAGGTGCTGGACGTGATCGGCGATCTCTCGCTGGCCGGCCTGCCGCTGCTGGGCGCCTACCGCTCGGTGCGTGGCGGCCACAAGCTCAACCACGCCGTCCTGACCGCGTTGCTCGCCGACCGTACCGCCTGGCGGGTGGTCGAGGGCGAGGCGGCTCGCCGCACCACGCGTCCCCAGGGCGAAGTCGGTCGCGGCATCGTCGGCGGACGGATCGCCGCGGCCTACGGGCCGGACGTGTCCTGACGGCCTTGCCATCGCAGGATCCTGCCGCGGCTTACCCCGGGAAACTCCTGGTAACCATGATCGACTAGCATTGCGGCAACTTCGCCTTAATCCGGGCGGAATGCCTGCCTATCCGGTTGGTTAAAGATCGCTTTTCGGATACATCAGCGTGGTCGCATGGCAGGCACCACGATTATGTTTAGCGCCCGTGACGGGGTTCATGGGCTGGCGGGCACCGCATCACAGGGCGTCAGGGCTTAAACTCATGTCGGCACAGCGTATGACGCGCGGATATTTCTCGGTCTCGTCGCGAGCCCGTGGGCCGCTTCAAGCCGTTACCTTCATCATGCTCGCGCTGCCGCTGGCCGGCTGCGGCACCGGTTCTCTCTGGGACAAGTTCACCGCCAAGGACGACACCTTCGTCGAGGAGCCCGCCGACAAGATCTACAATGAGGGCCTGTACCTCATGAACGAGAAGAAGGACATGAAGGCGGCGAACAAGAAGTTCGAAGAGGTCGACCGCCAGCATCCTTATTCCGAATGGGCCCGTAAATCGCTGCTGATGTCGGCCTATGCGTCCTACCAGAGCGGCGACTATGACGGCTGCATCGGCGCCGCCACCCGCTACGTCACGCTGCATCCCGGCAGCCCGGATGCGGCCTATGCGCAATATCTGGTCGCGGCCTCCCATTACGACCAGATCCCGGACATCAGCCGCGACCAGACCCGCACCGAGAAGGCGATCGCCGCGCTGGAAGAGGTGGTGCGCAAATATCCGAGCTCGGAATATGCGACCTCGGCCAAGGCCAAGATCGAGGGCGCGCGCGACCAGCTCGCCGGCAAGGAAATGAACGTCGGCCGCTACTACGCGCAGAAGCGCGACTACACGGCGGCGATCAACCGCTACAAGACCGTCGTCACGCAGTACCAGACCACCCGCCATGTCGAGGAGGCGCTGTTCCGGCTCACCGAGGCTTATATGGCGATCGGCATCGTCGGCGAGGCGCAGACCGCGGCGGCCGTGCTTGGGCACAATTTTCCTGACAGTCGCTGGTACAAGGACGCCTATAATCTTGTAAAATCCGGCGGTCTCGAACCGAGCGAGAATCAGGGGTCCTGGATCAGCCGGACCTTCAAGAAGATGGGTCTCGGCTAGGAAATCTGGTTCCATGCTGGCGCGTCTGTCGATCCGTGACATCGTCCTGATCGAACGGCTCGATATCGAATTCGCCACCGGGCTCGCGGTTTTGACCGGCGAGACCGGTGCGGGCAAATCCATCCTGCTCGATGCCTTTGCGCTGGCGCTCGGCGGCCGCGGCGACGCCGGCCTCGTGCGCCACGGCGCGGAGCAGGGGCAGGTCACTGCCGTATTCGATGTCCCCAAAAATCACCCCGCGACCAAGATTCTCGCCGAGAACGGGCTGGACGACACCGGTGAGATGATTCTCCGCCGGGTGCAGCTCGCCGACGGCCGCACCCGCGCCTTCATCAACGACCAGTCGATCAGCGTGCAGACGCTGAAGGCGGTCGGCGCCGCCCTGGTCGAGATCCACGGCCAGCACGACGAACGCGCGCTGGTCGATGCCGCCACCCACCGCCGCCTGCTGGATGCCTTCGCCGGCCTGGAGAAGGACGTCGCCGCGGTCGAAACATTGTGGGACGCGCGCCGCACCGCCAACACCGCGCTGGAGGAGCATCGCGCCGGCATGGAGCGAGCCGCGCGCGAGGCCGATTATCTCCGCCATGCCTCCGGCGAGCTGAAGCAGCTCGCGCCCAAGGACGGCGAGGAGACATCGCTGGCCCAGCGCCGCACCACCATGATGCAGGGCGAGAAGATCGCCTCCGATCTGCGCGAGGCGCAGGAGGCGGTCGGCGGCCATCATTCACCGGTCTCGACGCTGTCGGCCGCGGTACGCCGGCTGGAGCGCCGTGGCGTCAATTCGCCGGCGCTGGTCGAGCCCGCCGTGAAGGCGATCGACGCCGCGATCAACGCGCTGGAAGAGGCGGATCAGCATCTTCAGGCCGCGCTGGCCGCGACCGACTTCGATCCTTCAGAGCTGGAACGCATCGAGGAGCGCCTGTTCGCACTGCGGGCCGCCTCGCGCAAATATTCGACCCCGGTCGACGGGCTCGCCGCGCTGGCCGCCAGATATGCCGCCGACGTCGTCCTGATCGACGCCGGCGCCTCGCAGCTGAAGAAGCTGGAGCAGGCCGCGATCGAGGCAGATAGCCGCTATGCCGCCGCCGCCAAGAAGCTGTCGCTGGCGCGGCAGAAATCGGCGGAGAAACTCAACAAGGCGGTGAATGCCGAGCTCGCGCCGCTCAAGCTCGAACGCGCCAAGTTCATGACCCAGGTCGCGACCGATGAGGCAGCTCCGGGCCCGCAAGGCTTCGACCGCGTCGAGTTCTGGGTGCAGACCAATCCGGGCACCAAGCCGGGACCAATGATGAAGGTCGCCTCCGGCGGCGAGCTGTCGCGCTTCCTGTTGGCGCTGAAGGTCGTGCTGTCCGACCGCGGCTCGGCGCCGACGCTGGTGTTCGACGAGATCGACACCGGCGTGGGTGGTGCGGTCGCCGACGCCATCGGCGGGCGCCTGGCGCGGCTTGCCGGCAAGGTGCAGGTGATGGCCGTGACCCACGCCCCGCAGGTCGCCGCCCGGGCCGACCAGCATCTGCTCATCTCCAAGGACGCCCTCGACAAGGGCAAGCGCGTCGCCACCCGCGTCAACGCGCTGGCCGCCGACCACCGCCGCGAGGAAATCGCCCGCATGCTGGCCGGCGCCGAGATCACGGCCGAGGCAAGGGCAGCCGCGGAACGGCTGCTCAAGGCGGCGAGTTAGCTTTAGGGTTGCGCCGTCATTCCGGGGCGATGCAAAGCATCGAACCCGGAATCTAGAGATTCCGGGTCTGGTCCTTCGAACCATCCCGGAATGGCTCTCTCAATTGCAGATCGACTCGTACAGATCATCCCAGTTTCGATTGTCCTTCTCGATCAGCTGGATTTTCCAGGCCCGCTTCTACTTCTTGAGTTCTTTCTCGCGTGAGATTGCTGAGATCGGATCGTCGTAGACCTCGAACCAAACTAGCTGCGTGATGTTGTATTTCGCCGTGAAGCCTGGGACGGCCTTGATTCGATGCTCGTAGACGCGGCGCACAAGGTTATTGGTGATGCCGACATAGATTGCTCCGTCGCGCCGGCTTGCTAGGATATAGACACAGTATGCCGTGGTCTCTCCCCCCAACCGTCATTCCGGGGCGCACGAAGTGCGAACCCGGATCTCGAGGTTCCGGGTCTGGTCCTTCGGACCATCCCGGAACGACGAGCTAGAACCTTAAGCATGATGGCAAGAGCAGCAAAATCCAAAGCAACACCGCCGCGCGACGTCGCCGACCTCACCAAGGCGCAGGCCAAGGTCGAACACATGCGGCTCGCGCTCGAGATCGAGGGGCACAACGAGCGCTACTATCAGGAGGATGCGCCCACCGTCACCGACGCCGAGTATGACGCGCTGCGACAGCGCTTCAACGCCATCGAGAAGCGCTTTCCGGAATTCGTCACGGTGGACTCACCCTCGCAGAAGGTCGGCGCGGCACCGTCCGGGCGCTTCAGGAAGGTCCGGCATTCCGTTCCGATGCTGTCGCTCGACAACGCCTTTGCCGAAGAGGACGTGCGCGACTTCGTCGGCCGCATCGTGCGCTTCCTGAAGCTCGGCGACGACGAGGTCAATTTCTCCGCGGAGCCGAAGATCGACGGCCTTTCGATGTCGCTACGCTATGAGGGCGGCGAGCTCGTCACCGCGGCGACGCGCGGCGACGGTGCGGTCGGCGAGGACGTCACCGCAAACATCCGCACTCTCGAAGACGTGCCGCAGAAACTGAAGGGACGCAACGTCCCTGACATCTGCGAGGTCCGCGGCGAGGTCTATATGACCAAGAAGGCCTTCTTGGCGCTCAACGAGCGGCAGAAGGCGGCGGGCGATACCATCTTCGCCAATCCACGCAATTCGGCGGCGGGCTCGCTGCGGCAGAAGGACCCGACCATCACCGCTTCGCGTCCGCTTGGCTTCTTCGCCTATGCCTGGGGCGAGATGAGCGCGATGCCGGAAGAGACGCAGAGCGGCATGATCGGCTGGTTCGAGCGCTGCGGCTTCAAGACCAACCCGCTGACCAAGCTGTGCCACTCCGTCGAGGAGTTGATCGCGTTCCACCAAAGCATCGAGGAAGAGCGCGCGGAGCTCGACTATGACATCGACGGCGTCGTCTACAAGGTTGATCGCATCGACTGGCAGGAGCGACTCGGATTCGTCTCGCGCACGCCGCGCTGGGGCATCGCGCACAAATTCCCGGCCGAGCGCGCCATGACGGTGCTGCGCGACATCGAGATCCAGGTCGGTCGCACCGGCTCGTTCACGCCGGTCGGCAAGCTCGAACCGGTCGGCGTCGGCGGCGTGATCGTGCAGAACGTCACGCTGCACAACGAGGACTACATCAAGGGCATCGGCAACAAGGGCGAGGTGCTGCGCGAGGGCCGCGATATCCGAATCGGCGACACCGTCGTGATCCAGCGCGCCGGCGACGTCATCCCGCAGGTGGTCGACGTCGTGCTCGACAAGCGGCCGAAGAGCGCCAGGGAATTCCACTTTCCAAGGAAGTGCCCATGCCCGCTCCACACCGACGTCACGCGCGAGGAGACGGCGGCGGGCGAGGAGGGCTCGCGCGCCCGCTGCACCGGCGAGTTCGCCTGTCCCTACCAGAAGATCGAGCACCTCAAGCTGTTCGTGTCGCGCCGCGCCTTCGACATCGACGGCCTCGGCGAGAAGCAGCTGCAGTATTTCTTCGACGAGGGATGGGTCAAGGAGCCCGCCGACATCTTCACGCTGGAGAAGCGCAACTCCAAGCTCAAGCTCGAGGAGGTCGAGGGCTATGGCGCGACCTCGGTGCGCAATCTGTTCGCTGCCATCGAGAGCCGTCGCAATATCGCGCTCGAGCGCTTCATCTATGCGCTCGGCATGCGCCATGTCGGCGAAACCACCGCGCTCGCGCTCGCCCGCGGCTACGGCTCCTGGGATGCCTTCCACGACGCCTGCCTCAAAGTCGCCAAGGGCGACGAGGAGGCCATGGCGGACATGGACGCGCTCGACCAGATCGGCGACACCGTGATCAAGAGCATCGCCGATTATTTCGGCGAGAGCCACAATCGCGGCATCGTCGAGCGGCTGACCAGCGAGGTCGAGATCGTCGACGCCGAGAAGCCGAAGAGCAACTCGGCCGTCGCCGGCAAGACTGTCGTGTTCACGGGATCGCTGGAGAAGATGACGCGCGACGAGGCCAAGGCGACGGCAGAGCGTTTAGGAGCAAAGGTGTCCGGTTCGGTGTCGAAGAAGACCGATCTCGTCGTCGCCGGCCCCGGCGCGGGTTCGAAGCTTGCCGAAGCCAACAAGCACGGCGTCAAGGTGCTGACCGAGGACGAGTGGCTGAAGCTGATCGGGGAGTGAGGGGTCGCGCATTGCGTCAAACACTCCGCCGTCATCGTCCGGCTTGACCGGACGATCCAGTACTCCAGAGACCCGTGTTCGAGATTTCGCAGTTGTTACGCGCGCCGCGGCGTGCTGGATGCCCCCGGTCAAGCCGGGGCATGACAGCGAGATTTGGGCACGCGCATAGCCACCCCTCACATCATCCCGCTCTCTTCCTCTTCCGCCTGCTTGATCAGCGTCTCGCTCACCGTCACCTCGCGTCGGGGAACGACGAAGAACATCATGCAGGCACAGAGCAGCGAGATCGCCAGCACCGCGGCGGTGAGCGGCAGCGTCGTTGCGGAGTGTCCGCCGAGATAGGCGCCGAATTGCGACATCAGCGCGCCGATCCCCTGTTGCAGAAAGCCCATGGCGCCCGATGCGGTGCCGGCGGCTTCGGGGCGGATGCTGATCGCGCCGGCCGCGGAATTCGCCATCACGAAGGCATTGCCGACCATCACGATCATCTGCGTGCCGAAGAGCCAGGCGGGCGCTTCGTTCCAGCCGGTAAAACTCCACAGCAGGTTCAACAGACTGCCGGCGAGCTGGAGCGCGAGCCCGAACCAGATCAGCTTTGCCAGCGAGTGCCGCGGCGCAAAGCGCACGCAGAGCAGATTGCCGACCAGAAACGCAAAGCCCGAGGTCGCAAACCAGGCGCCGTATTCGGCGCTGGTCCGGCCCATCTGCGTCACGACGATGTAGGGGCCGCCGCCGGCGAACGTGAAGATGATCTGCGAGGCCAGCACCTGGCACATCACATAGCCGACGAAGGCGCGGTTGCGAATCAGGATGCCGATGTCGCCACGGAAGCCGCTGCCGGCGGCGCGGCTGCGCCGCGTTTCGGGCAGCGCCAGCGCAATGCCGACGGCGACAATGATCGCGGCGGCGGTGATGGCGTAGAAGATCGCGCGCCAGCCGAACGCTGTCTCGATCAGGCCGCCGGTGAGCGGCGAGACCATCTGGCCGATCATGAGCGCTGCGACCACGAGGCTGATCATGGAGGCGACGCGGTCGCGCTCGTAGATGTCGCGGATGATGGCGCGGCTCACCACCATGCCGGAGGCGCCGCCGAGCGCCTGGAAGAAACGCGCTGCGATCAGTTGCGGCAGGGTTTCGGCGAAGATGCAGGCGATGCTCGCCGCGACCATCAGCGCAAGGCCGCCGAGCAGCACAGGGCGCCGGCCGAACTTGTCCGACAACGGTCCCATGACGAGTTGCGACAGCGCGATGCCGACCATGTAGAGCGACACCGTCATCTGCGCGATCGAGATGTCGCTGCCGAAGTTCGTCGCCAGCACGGGCAGAGCCGGAACCAGGATGTAGAGCGAAATCGGCGCGATCCCGGTCATGACGACGAGCAGCAGCAACACCACGCGCGAGGTCGCAAGGTTGGTTGCCGCTTTCGGCGGCTTGCTGATGATGCCGTGCATATTTGTCCGTATCGTTGAATTCAAATCCGACTGTAGCCTGCTCGCGCAAGACCGATATCGGCGTTTCGGAATGCGGCTATACGGATTTCGGGACGTTTATGCTGACGGCGCGACAATGCTGGATGCCCCGCTTTCGCGGAGGATGACAGTCGTGTCGGAGAAGCCTTGCGCAAATCGCGTAGTGCTATGCGCGCTCCGAGGCAGGGACCTTAACCCTCGAGCTCGGCCGTCGCTTGACCGAGCCATGCCTTGGTCGCCTCATCGAGCGCCGGCCCGACTTCGGCTCTTACGCGCGCATGATACGCATTGAGCCAGACAAGCTCATCCCTGCTCAGCATTGCGGCATCGATCAACCGGCGGTCGATCGGTGCCAGGGTCAGCGTCTCGAACGCGTTCATCGATTTCTCCGCGCCCTCGATGTCGGCGGCGACGACCAGCTCGAGATTTTCGATGCGGATGCCGAAGCCGTCGGTCTTATAGTAGCCGGGCTCGTTGGAGAGGATCATGCCGCGTTTCAGCGGCGTGGTCCCGAGCTTCGAGATCCGCGCCGGGCCTTCGTGCACCGAGAGATAGCTGCCGACGCCATGGCCGGTGCCGTGCTCGAAATCGACGCCGGCGGCCCAGAGATATTGCCGTGCCAGCGTATCGAGCTGCGCGCCCGTGGTGCCGTCCGGGAAGATCGCGCGGGCGATCGCAATATGGCCGCGCAGCACGCGGGTGAAGCGGTCGCGCATCTCGTCCGTCGGCTCGCCCACGGCCATGGTGCGCGTGACGTCGGTGGTGCCGTCTTCGTACTGCGCACCGGAATCGATCAGCAGCAGGTCGCCGGCCGCGATCCGCCGGTTGCTCTTGCGCGTGACGCGGTAGTGCACGATGGCGCCGTTCGGGCCGGTGCCGGAGATGGTCGGAAACGACACGTCCTTCAGCGCGCCGGTGTCGCGGCGAAACGTTTCCAGCGCCTCGACCGCGTCGATCTCGGTGAGCTTGCCGCTTGGGGCCTCGCGATCGATCCATGCGAGGAAGCGCGCCAATGCAACGGCGTCGCGCACATGGGCCGTCTTGGTACCCTTGATCTCGGTCGGGTTCTTGACCGCCTTGAGCAGGGCAATCGGATCGCTGCCGCGCACGGGCTTGCCGCCGGCGCCCGCGATCAGCCGGCTGAGTGCGTCGGCCGCGGTGGCGCTGTCGAGCGCGATCGATCCGCCGCTCTTGGCCAGCGCCATCAGCGTCGGCGCCATCGCGTCGGGCTCGCGCACGTCGGCGGCCTGCTCGAGATGGTCGCGCGTGAGGTTGGAGAGCTTGCGATGGTCGATGAAGATGGTGGGGCGTCCGTCTTTCGGCACCAGCGCGTAGGACAGCGGCAGCGGGGTATGGGCGACGTCGGCGCCGCGGATGTTGAAGGTCCAGGCGACCGCGTGGCTGTCGGACAAAACCAGCGCGTCGACGCCGAGCTTGGCGATCTCGCCTCTGATCTGCGTCAGCTTCTCGGCTTCAGTGACGCCGGCATTTTGTAGTCCGTGCACGACGACGGGGGCGAGCGGCGGCTGCGGACGATCCTGCCAGATCGCGTCGATGGGATTGCTGTCGACGGCAACCAGCTCGGCGCCAGCCCTGGCGCACGCGGCCGACAGGCGTTCGGCTGCCGCAAAAGTGTGCAGCCACGGATCAAATCCAAGGCGGTCGCCGGCTTTCAGATGCGTCGAGACCCAGCTCTCGGGTGGCGGGTCGATCAGCGATTCCACGGCCCAGGCCTTTGCGTCGACCTGCTTGGCGGCCTGAAGCGTGTAGCGGCCGTCGACGAACAATGCGGCTTCCTGGGTCAGAACAACCGCGAATCCTGCCGAGCCCGTGAACCCGGTCAGCCAGGCCAGCCGCTCTTCCGACGGCGGCACATATTCGTTCTGCTGCTGATCGGCGCGCGGAACGACGAAGCCGGTTAGCTTGCGACGGGCGAGTTCTTCGCGAAGGGCGGCCAGCCGTGCGGTCAATGCGACGCCGGCCTCCGGCTCCTCGAATGTCTGGAAGTGTGCTTCGAACATGGTGGATCACTTTAGGATCATGGGGACGAGTCCGCAATCTGGGCGCATTTACGTCGCATCTGGCATGGACCGTGCTTGAAATGGTTCCACTCGAGTCGAGTGGAGTAAGGATGCGGCAGTCGCGCTTTGTCCGGATAACAGGGAAATTCGAGCAGGTGGTTCATCTCAACGACGAGGGGACACACGATGCCAGCATTCACGTTCGAGAAGATTTCGCCGCCGGTGCGCCGAGCGCCGACCGCGGCGGTACCGAAGAAGCCGCGCAGCGTCATCAGTCAGGTGATCGACCGCATCGCCGTGCGCCGCGCAAGGCGGACGTTGCAAGACGAGCACGCCGTGCGCCAGGACGAGAAGCCGGCAGAGTAGCGGCGGTGTTTGCTCACCTCGCCCCGCTTGCGGCGAGAGGTCGGATCGCATCGTAAAGATGCGGTCCGGGTGAGGGGGCCCAGGTCTCCCGACGATCCCGGGCGTGGAGACGTGGTTATCCTATCTTCCGCAGCAACAGGCTGCTCCATCCCTCGATCCGCAGATGCTTCAACGGCACGAGGCCGCGCGCGCGGTAGGCGGCGATCACGGCGGGCGCCTGGTGCGTCAGCAGGCCGGAGAGGATGACGCGTCCGCCGGGCGCAAGATGCCGCGCCATCGGGCCCGCCAATTGCCTGAGCGGGTTGGCGAGGATGTTGGCCAGCACCAGGTCGAATGGACCGGCCTCTCCAAAATCCGGCGCGGCGAAGCCGGTGGCGCGGATCACCCGCACATGATTGCCCACTTCGTTCAGCGAGGCGTTTTCGCTCGCCACCCGTACCGATGGCGGGTCGATGTCGGAGGCGAGCACGTGGCGGTGCAGCGCCTTCGCCGCGGCGATGGCCAGCACGCCCGTGCCGGTACCGAGGTCGAGAAGGTTCCGCGGATGGGAACTCTTCAGGACATGGTCAAGCAGCAGTAAACAGCCGCGGGTGGTGCCATGGTGGCCGGTGCCGAAGGCGAGCGCCGCCTCGATCTCAATCCCGAGCTTGTTCGGCGCCACGCGGTCGCGGTCGTGGCTGCCGTGCACGACGAAGCGCCCGGCCGGCACTGGGACGAGGTCTTCCAGGCTGGCCTTGACCCAGTCCTTGGCTTCCATCGTGTCAAAGATAAGGGTGTCGGCGACCGCATTTCCTGCCGAATTTACAACGAGTTCTCGCAGGAGCGCCTGGTCGGGCGCCTCGGCGAAATGAAGCGTGACGTCCCATTGCCCGTCCGGCCTCTCGAAGGCGGCGACCGCCGCATCGCTCTCGAAAAACACCTCGGTGAGCACGTCGACGACACGCCTGGCGTCGGCCTCGCTGCCTATGGAAAAGCTGGCGCGATGGGTCGGAGAAGGCTGCATCAGGGTTCCATTGAGTTTAATTTTGGGAACTTTTGTTCCCGATTTACCGCATAACTTGCGGTTCCCCGGTTAACTCGGGCGAAGGCTGTGTCCCGTACATTTCCGAGTGTCAAATTAAGTCATCGCATCTTTTAGTTGAAACGGAGGCTAACCTTGAAGAGCATGATTCAGAAGTTCTGGTCGGATGAGTCCGGTGCAACGGCGATCGAATACGGTCTGATTGCGGCGGGCATCGCCCTGGCGATCATCACCGTGGTGAACAACCTGGGCACCACCATGAACGAGAAGTTCACTTCGATTAGCACCTCCTTGAAGTAATTTCCGCCTCCATTTCCCAGCGGGGCTGCTTTTCTTCCGAGGCTATTCCTGATCACCGCCCGCGAGGGGAATTCCCCTGGCGGGCGAGGTCGTTTCTGGCGAGCGCTTTCGATATTCACAGATTGTCCGCAGCTTGCCGGGACGTCATCCACCGGCTTTTCCCGCCAATGGCCCACCGATTTCCACCGACTTTCCTCAGTTCGTCCCAACGTTCTCGCCCAAGCCATCCTCGGTCTGTCCACAGGCCGTTCAACAGCCGGTCCACACCCTATCCACAGACCTATCCACGGCTTCCGAACAGCGACCGGTGATCCCTCAGGATCACCTGCGCCGCGTTATGGCCCGGAGCGCCGGTGACGCCGCCGCCGGGATGGGCGCCGGAGCCGCAATGGTAGAGGCCCCTCAACGGCCCGCGATAATCCGCATGGCCCAGCATCGGCCGCGCCGAGAACAACTGGTTCAAGCTCAGCGCGCCGTGGAAGATGTCGCCGCCGAGAAGCCCGAACTGCCGTTCGAGATCGAGCGGGGACAGGATCTGGCGGCCGCGCACGCTTCCCGCAAAACCCGGCGCGTATTGATCCACCGTCGCGATCATGAGATCGGCGACCTCGTCGCGATGGTCGTCCCACGACTTTCCATCCGGAAGGTCCGGCGCGACGTGCTGGCAGAACAGGCTCGCGACGTGCTTTCCCGCGGGCGCCAGCGTGTCGTCGAGCGTCGAGGGGATCAGCATCTCGACCACGGGCTCGCGGCTCCAGCCCTGCGCGCGGGCATCGAGATAGGCGCGGTCCATGTAGGGAAGGCTCGGCGCCAGGATGATGCCGGATGAGAGATGATCGCCTTCGCCCGGCAGCGCCGTGAAGGAGGGCAGGCGGTCCAGCGCCACGTTCATGCGGAAGGTGCCGGAGCCGTTCTTCCAGTGCCGGATGCGCGCGAGGAAGTCCGCAGGCAGGGCCTCGGCCGCGACCAAATGCGTGTAGAGCAGCTTTGGATTGACGTTGGCCGCGACATATTTCGCGCGGATCGTCTCGCCGTTCTCCAGCACGATTCCGGCGGCGCGGTCGCGCTCGACGATGATCTCGCGGACGCCCGCGTCGGTGTCGATCACGACGCCACGATCGCGTGCCGCGCGCGCCATCGCCTGCGTGATCGCGCCCATGCCGCCGATGGCGTGGCCCCAAACACCCTTCTTGCCGTTCACCTCGCCGAAGGCGTGATGCAGCATCACATAGGCCGAGCCGGCCGCGTAGGGACTGGCATAGTTGCCGACGATGGCGTCGAAGCCGAACAGCGCCTTGACCAGATCATGCTCGAAGCGCTCGTCCAGCATCTCGCCGGCGGAGCGGGTGAAGAGATCGAGCAGGCTGCGGCTCTGCTCCAGCGTCAGGCCGCGCAGGATATTGGCGGTCGTCCAGGCGTTGACGCCTTCGCGCAACGCCGCCGTGCCAAAGCCGTCGACGAGGTTCGGTGGCGCGCGGAGCACGAACTGCCTGAGCACGTCGGAGATGTCTTCAAGCTCGCGCGAAAACCCGTCGAGCGCAGCCGCGTCATGCGTGCTCAGCCGCGCGACCGATGCCTTCGTCCGTCCCTCGCCGGTGAGAAGATAGCTGCCGTCAGGTGCGGGCAAGAAATTCTGGGCGCGCCGTTCGACGATCCGCAGGCCCTGTTCAGTGAGCTTGAGGTCACGGATCACCTGCGGATTGAGCAGGCTTACCGTGTAGGCTGCGACCGAATTGCGGAATCCCGGGTGAAACTCCTCCGTGACCGCGGCACCGCCGACCACCTTGCGGCGCTCGACCACGCGCACGCGCAGGCCCGCCATCGCGAGATAGGCCGCGCAAGTGAGGCCGTTATGGCCAGCGCCGATGATGACGACGTCGGTTTCGTTCATGATGTCCCTGGCGTCCTTCCGGGGCGATGCGCGGCATCGAGCCCGGAAATCTTGAGGTTCCGGGTTTGCCTCCTCGAGGTGCCCCGGAACGACATCTGTATATCAGGCATTTCTCGCGGCAACATCACGTGCCCCTTTATTGCCCGTTCAGGCGCCTTATGCTCCATTGCGCGCGTCCGGCGCCCGCCGGAGAATTGTTCGCCGGAGCGCTCATGGATTCGATCGTGCAACCCGCCGCCACGGAGCAGCCGTCTTCGTCGCGCAACCGGCTGCTGCTGACGGTCTACACCGCGGCGATCTTCGTCAGCGCGCTGCTGCTGTTCTCCGTGCAGCCGCTGTTCACGAAGATGGTGCTGCCGCGGCTCGGCGGCTCGCCGGCGGTGTGGTCGGTGGCGATGGTGTTCTTCCAGTCGCTGCTGCTGGCGGGCTACGCCTATGCTCATCTGTTGATGCAGGTCAGAAACCGCATCGTTCCGGTCGCAGTGCATCTGGTGCTGCTGATCGCGGCGTTCGTCACGCTGCCGCTCGGCATCGCCTCCGCCTATGGCGAGCCTCCCGCTTCGGGCTATGCGCTCTGGCTGCTCGGCCTGTTCGTGGTTTCGATCGGCTTGCCGTTCTTTGCGCTCGCCGCCAACAATCCGCTGCTGCAGGCCTGGTTCGTCCGCACCGGCCATCCCGCCGCGCACGATCCGTACTTCCTCTATGCCTCCTCCAACATCGGCAGCTTCCTTGCGCTGTTGTCCTATCCGTTCCTGCTGGAGCCGATCTTCACGCTGCACACGCAGAACCGGTTCTGGACTGCCGGCTATGGCCTCCTGATCCTGCTGATCGCTGCCTGCGGCGCGTTGCTGTTGCGTTCGCCGAAATTGGCCGAGGTCGACGCGCGAACCGAGGAGGTGAATGCGCCGGCGCCCGCTCTGCTGATGCGGCTGCGCTGGATCTTCCTGGCTGCGGTGCCGTCCGGCCTGCTCATCGCGGTGACGGCGCACATCTCGACCGACGTCGCGGCGGCGCCGCTTCTGTGGGTGCTGCCGCTGTCGCTGTACCTGCTCACCTGGGTGGTCGTGTTCCAGTCGCGTCCGTTATTGCCGCACGGATGGATGTTGAAGCTCCAGCCGGTCGCGATCGCGGGCGTGGTTGTCCTGCTGGCCTATGGCGGCGAGCAGAACCTGCTGCTCACGCTCGGCGGCCATCAATTGTGCTTCTTCGTCATCGCCATGGCCTGCCATGGCGAGTTGGCGCGGACGCGGCCGGCCGCCAAGTATCTCACCGGCTTCTATGTGGCGCTGTCGTTCGGCGGCATGGTCGGCGGTCTCTTTGCCGGCCTGGTTGCGCCATTCACCTTCTCCTGGATCGCCGAATATCCGATCCTGATCGCGCTCGCAGCGCTGTGCCGGCCGCCCGCGAACGAACGTCTCGCCGGTATCGTCAAATGGTATTGGCTGGCACTCGCCGCGCTCGCGGTGGGGCTCGTTGCTCCCTCTATCATGACAGGCGATCTTTCAACGTGGTTCGAGGACCACCGCGTCTGGATCGCCGGCGTCGTCGGCGCGCTCGCTGCGCTGCTCGCGCTGGTGCTCAATGCCGGCCGCTGGAAAATCTTTGCGACCGTCGCACTCGCGCTGGCTCTGATCCGAATCTATCCCGCGGACGAAGGGCGCGTCACCACGGTGCGAAGTTTCTTCGGCGTGCACAAGATCGTGGAGACGCCCGGCGGCTATTTCCACGTGCTGATGCACGGCACCACCATTCATGGCGCCGAACGCTTCCGCAACAATGACGGCACTCAGGTCACCGGCCGGCCCGAGCCGATCACCTATTACCACAAGGACGGCGGCATCGGTCAGGCCGTCACCGCGATCCGCGAGCGCAAGGGCGCGCCGCTGAAGGTCGCCGCGATCGGCGTCGGCTCGGGCACGCTCGCTTGTGCTGTCGAGCCCGGCGAAGATTGGAAGTTCTTCGAGATCGACCAATCCATGGTGGACGCGGCGCGCAACCCCAGGAATTTCCGCTACATCTCGAGCTGCATGCCCGACATGAAGCCGGTGATCGGCGATGCGCGGTTGACCTTCGCCAAGGAGCCCGACGGTGCCTACGACCTCATCATCGTCGACGCCTACTCGTCCGATGCGATCCCGATCCATCTTGCGACCAAGGAGGCGATGAAGATCTACAAGGACAAGCTGGCCCCGCACGGCGCGGTGCTGATGCACGTCTCCAACCGGCATCTCGATCTCGAGACCGTCGTGGTCGGCATCGCCGATTCAAACGACCTCAAGAGCTGGGTCTTCAACGAGGATTCGGGGCGCGATGGTGACTACATTTTCTCGACCGACGTCGTCATCTCCGCAAGGGAGGAGGCTGATATCGGCAGGCTCGCCTCCAACAAGTCGTGGGAGCAGACCGAGGCCGACGACAGGGTGCGGGTCTGGAGCGACGACTATTCCAACATCCTGGGCGCGCTGTACCGGCGTTATCGGGACGGGGAGTAGGGAAGCCCGAATGCATCTCGTGCCGCGGGCGCTGCGCAGGACGAAATGATGCGCTGCAAATCCTGGGTCCATGGCGCGGCGTTCTGGGTCCCGGCCTTGCGAAGCGGCGTTGCACGCCGCGCCGCGTCCGGGACGCGAGACCGCCTTACGGTGCCACCGGCGTTCCCGCCGGCAACGCAATTCCCTTCTCACCGGCGACCTGCCGCAACAGGTCCGGCCGGTCCGAGATGATGCCGTCGACGCCGAGCTCGATCATGCGCGCCATGTCGTCGGGCTTGTTGACCGTCCAAACTACCACGCGCAATCCGAGTCCGTGCGCCTCCGAGATCAGCGCCGCCGTCACGTCGCCGAAATGAGGCGACCACACTGCGCCGCCCGCGGCCTTGATGGTGCGCGGCAGCGAGCCGCCATGATCGGCCGGATTGAAACCCGCCGTCCAGCTGGTGGCCTTGTCCAGCGCCACTGTGGCTGTGCCGCGCTGGAGCGTGAGGTATGCCGTCGGCATCTTCGGCGCCTTCTGCTGCACGAGCTGCAACGTTCGCCAGTCGAATGACTGGATCATGACGCGGTCTGAAAATTCTTCAGCTTCGATCAAATCCAGCAGGCTGGTGACGAAAGCCTGCGGGGTGAGGGATTCATCCGGGCGGCTCGGATCGATCTTGGTTTCGATGTTGAAGCGCACGCGCGTGTTGCCGGACTTGCGCGCTAGCGCGAACAGCTCGCGCAAGGTGGGAATGCGTGCTCCCGGCACGGCGCGCTGGTCGGGGAATTGTTTGGCGTAGGCGCTGTCCGGCCGGATCTGACCGACGTCATAGGTCCTGACCTCGTCGAGACGCAGCTTCACGAAGGGCGCGCCGGGCGGCACGATGTAGGCGCCGCCCGCATCGCGCGTGAGATCGGGATTGAGCCTGCGGTCATGCGAGATGACGACTTCGCCGTCTGCGGTGACGCCGGCGTCGAGCTCCAGCGTGTCCACGCCCATCGACAGCGCGTTGGCGAAGGCCGGCAGGGTGTTTTCCGGCAACAGCGCCCGACCGCCGCGATGCGCCTCGAGATCGAAGCCCATGGCTTGCCCCGCTATCAGGATCAACAACACAGTCAGAGTGGTCGCGGCACGTGATGGCATGGTGCCTCGAAGGGACATCTATCGTTCGTGCTGGCCGGCGAGGGCAGTCGATAGCGACGGCCGCGGGCCGTATCAATTCTGGTAGTAATAGCCGCGCGGCTGGTAAAGCTGTCGGGGCTGTGGCTGATGGTAGTAGTCCTGCTGGCCATAGCTCTGGTCGTAATAGGGCCGCGGCTGCTGCTGATACACCTGGGCGTCATAGAGCGGGCGGCCGGCCGAACGCGGTGCCGGATAGCGTGCGCCGGTGTCGCTGCCGTCGGCGGGATAGATGTAGTTGTCGTCCTGCGGCATGTAGCGACGGGCGGGCTGTGCCGGCGGCGTCAGGTTCACCGGATCGCCTGTCGTGGCATATTGCTCCTCAGTGGGCTGCTGCGGAGCCCGCGCCACCGCGGTGCTGGCGCGGCCGCGTGGATTGCGGGCGAGCGCCACCTGCGCCGAGCCGCTCAGCGTCACCGTGGTGTTGAGCACGCCCTGCTGCTGCACCAGCGCATAGAGCGTCGAGGCATTCTGGCGCGACAGCCGCACGCAGCCGTGGGAGGCGGGTGAGCCGAGCCGGCCGACCGAGTCCGTGCCGTGGATGGCGTGCCCGACCTTGGTGAAGAAGATCGCGTGCGGCATCGGGGCGTCGTCGAATTCCTTGGAGTAGTGGTCCTCTTCCATGCGGAAGGCGCGGAAGGCGCCGTTCGGCGTCTCGCGCGAGGGGAGGCCGGTCGAGACCGGCCAGCGATAGCGCGCGACACCGTCGACGGCGACGGTCATCTGCTGATTGTCCTTGTCGACGGTGATCTCGACCTTGGCCTGCGCGGCGCCAGCGCTCAAAAGCATCAGGGATGTGAAAGCAATCAAAAACGAACGCATCGGACTACTGGCCTCCGGCCTGTTCATGCTAGCACCGCGGCTCTCCGTCCCCCGGCGTGCAATATGCCTGCAATCCGGCTTTCGTTCCAGCGGCCTGGCCCCCCCATCGTTAACGCGGCGGCGGGCGTAAGCAAGGCCGCTTTGTGCCGCGTGGCTGGCGGCGGCGCTGACATTTTCGCGAGCCGAACGGGCGTTCACGACGCCGACAATTCGTCACAAAGGCGCAACCATTCCGCCGCACCGCGCGTTGATCGCAGCTCTCGACAGGCGGCGCCCGCCGTCGGTTATTCCTTTCAGCCTTTTGGGACCGAAGATGAACAAAGCCCGTGTCGCCGCCTTGCCGGCCGGTTTGCCTGTCCGCCTGCTTTTCGCGGCCGCCGCCATCCTGCTCGCGCTGTTGTCGCTACCGCAAGCCGGCCACGCCCAAGGCATCGTGCGCGGCGCCCAGGAAGGCTCCTATGAGGGCAACCGTATCGCAGGTCCCGTGGGCGGCGCAGTTGGCGGTGTCGTCGGTGCCGGTGTCGGCGGCGCCGTTGGCGCCGTCGAGGGCGTGCTCGGCATTCCCCACCGTCATTATCGCCACCGCTGTCGCGGTTATTATGACGGGTACCATCGCTTCCACTGCTATAGGTGAGCTCGTGCCGTCATTCCGGGGCGCGCGTAGCGCGAGCCCGGAATCCATCGGGCGGCAGAGATAATGGATGAATGGATTCCGGGCTCGCCCTTCGGGCGCCCCGGAATGACAACTCAGTTCTTCAGCCGATAACCGGTCCTAAAAATCCACCAGATCACGACCAGGCAGATCACCAGGAACGCCACAGTCATGCCGATGCTGACGGATACGCTGACATCCGCGATCTCATAGAAGCTCCAGCGGAAGCCGGAGATCAGATAGACGACCGGGTTGAGCAGCGCCACCGTGCGCCAGGTGGGCGGCAGCATGTCGATGGAATAGAAGCTTCCGCCGAGGAAGGTCAGCGGCGTCACCACCAGCATCGGGATCATCTGCAGCTTTTCGAATCCGTCGGCCCAGATGCCGATGATGAAACCGAACAGGCTGAACGTCACCGCCGTCAGCACCAGGAAGGTCAGCATCCAGACCGGATGCTGGATGTGCAGTGGAACGAAAAGCCCGGCCGTTGCCAGGATGATGAGGCCCAGGATGATCGATTTGGTCGCGGCGGCGCCGACATAGCCGAGCACGATCTCGAAATAGGAGATCGGTGCCGACAGGATCTCGTAGATCGTGCCGGTGAATTTCGGAAAGTAGATGCCGAACGAGGCGTTGGCGATGCTCTGGGTCAGCACCGAGAGCATGATCAGGCCCGGCACGATGAAGGTGCCGTAGCTGACGCCCTCGACCTCGCTGATGCGCGAGCCGATCGCGGCGCCGAACACCACGAAATAGAGCGAAGTGGAAACCACCGGCGACACGATGCTTTGCAGCAGCGTGCGCCAGGTGCGCGCCATTTCGAACAGATAGATGGCGCGGATGGCGCGGTGGTTCATGACGTCCTCACGAGATCGACGAAGATGTCCTCGAGCGACGATTGCGTCGTGTCGAGATCATTGAAGCGGATACCGGCGGTGCGGAGATCGCCAAGCAGGCTGGTGATGCCCGTGCGCTCGCCCTTGGTGTCGTAATCGTAGACCAGCGTTGTGCCTTTATCGCAGAGCTCGAGCTCGTAATGGCCGAGGCTCTCCGGCAGCGCGTCGAGCTTGCCCTGCAGATGCAGCGTCAGCCGTTTCTTGCCGAGCTTCTGCATCAAGGTCGACTTGTCCTCGATCAGCACGATCTCGCCCTTGTTGATGACGCCAATGCGGTCGGCCATCTCCTCGGCTTCCTCGATGTAATGCGTGGTGAGGATGATGGTGACGCCGGATTGCTGCAGACCGCGCACCACCTCCCACATGCCCTTGCGCAGCTCGACGTCGACACCGGCGGTGGGCTCGTCCAGAAACAGGATCTGCGGCTCGTGCGACAGCGCTTTCGCGATCATCACGCGGCGCTTCATGCCGCCGGAGAGCGTAATGATCTTGTTGTCCTTCTTGTCCCAGAGCGAGAGGTCTTTCAGCACCTTCTCGATATGGGCGGGATTCTTCGGCTTGCCGAACAGGCCGCGGGAGAAGCTCACGGTGGCCCATACGCTTTCGAAGGCGTCGGTGTGCAATTCCTGCGGCACGAGGCCGATCAGCGAGCGGGCCTTGCGGTAGGAGGTCTGGATGTTCTCGCCGCCGACGAGGACGCGGCCTTCGCTGGGATTGGCGATGCCGCAGATGATCGAGATCAGCGTGGTCTTGCCGGCGCCGTTCGGGCCGAGCAGCGCGAAGATCTCGCCGCGCTTGATGTCGAGATTGACGTTCTTGAGCGCCTTGAAGCCGGACCCATAGGTCTTCGACAAATTGGCGACGGAGATGATGGAGGACATGGATGGCCGTTAGGCTGAGGGCAACGCTGGGGAGGGAGGCTGGAACCTGCCGGATGGGCGGTCAGCGGAGCCCTGAGATAGGAATGCCTTTGCCAGGCCGCAATTGCCCGGAGAAAAATGGTCTCAAAACAGGCCCTTCGGTGGCAGGTTTCGGGCAGGTGTTGCGCGATGGTCACGGGTTGTGGGTAAGATTGGCCGTTCACGTGCCTCTTTGTTGCGTCTGCGAGCAGGCCGTGGCTACGATTCCGGCCAATCGCAAAGCGCATTGTCCCCAAGGAATAGATCGATGAGACCGAACGGCCGTCACACCGCTGGCGCCAGCCAGTTGTCAGCCCTCCGGGTGTGGGCGACGTGCCTGCTCCTGCTGTCAGCAATTGCCATCAACCCGACCACTGCCAAGGCTGCGCCCAGCCAGGCCGCGGCGGCGACCACGCATGTCTATCTGCTTCGCGGGGTACTCAACATCTTCTCGCTCGGGCTCGACACCATCGGTGCCCGGCTCCAGGCGCAGGGCGTCCCGGTGACCGTCGCCAACTTCGTCTCCTGGTCCTCGCTCGCCGATGAAGCTGCGGCCGCCTACAGGGCAGGCCGGCTCAAGACCATCGTCCTGGTCGGCCATTCCTCCGGTGCGACCGCGCTGCCCGACATGATCGCCAAGCTCAACCAGCTCGGCGTACCCGTGAAGCTCGCCATCGGCCTCGACTCCGTGTTCAAGACCAAGCTCTCGACCGGCGCCGAGCGCTACATCAACATCTATATCGGCGACGGTCCGGGTGAGCCGGTGCGCGCTGCGGCGGGCCTGCGCGGCAAGCTCGACAATGTCGACGTGCGCGGCACCGGCGTCGGCCACGTCTCGATCGACAAGAACGAGGCGATCCAGCGCCGTGTCATTGCCGAGATCAACGCCGCGATCATACGCTCGCGCGCTCCGGCAGCTCCGGTCGCCGTCCGCGGCGCGCCGCAGCAGGCCCACTCGGCGGCAGCGGCCTCGACACGGAATTAGGCCGCCGTCACTCGCACGGGCATGCTCTCCAGCCCGCGGAGCGAATTGTTGAGCCTGCGCTTCGGCTCCGCCGTGAGCTCGATGGTCTTAACGCGCCTTGCGAACTCGCTGAAGATCAATTCGCCTTCCAGGCGCGCGATCATCTGACCGACGCAGGCGTGGATGCCTGCGCCGAAACCGACGTGGCCGGTCGCGGTCCGTTCCACCTCGAAGCAGTCCGGCCTATCCCAGCGTGCGGGATCGCGGTTGGCCGAGGCCATGAACAGCAGCACCTTGCGATGCGCCGGGATGACGCCGCCGCCGATCTTCACGTCGCGCGAGGTGGTGCGAAAGAATGTCTGTATCGGTGAATCGTAACGCAGGCCTTCCTCGAAAGCGTTGCGCGCCAGCTCCGGCTTGTGGTGCAGCTTGCGATATTCATCCGGATGGGTAGCCAGCGCGAGCAGGGTATTGCCGATGCCGTTGACCGTGGTGTCGATCCCCGCCGTGAGGAACGGCCGCACCAGATGCGTCGCCTCGTGTTCGGTGATCTCGCCGTCGTCGGCCGCCTGGTAGATCATCATGCCGAGACTGTCGGGCTGTAACGCATCTCGCGCGCAACAATCCATGATCCAGCTCTGCGCCGCGAGGCCCGCCTTGCGCGAGCCGGCCTGGATCTCGTTCTCAGGGCCGAAGCTGTCGAACACGAAGGTGCTCCAGGCCAGCAGCTTCTCGCGACCGTCGGGCCGGATGCCGATCGCATCCGGAAACACCTTCATCGGATAGGCCTCGGCAAGATCGCTCACGGCATCGAACGTGCCTTTGTCGATCAGCTCCGAAACCTTCTTCTCCGCTTCCTTCTGAAACGTCTCGCGCAGCCTCCTTGCGACGCCCGGAGACAGCGTGCGGCCGAGCACCCGCCGGCCCTTGTCGTGGTCCGGCGGGTCGATCTGCAGCGTGAGCGGCTTTGGCAACGCCGGGTTCATCCCGTGGAGCCCGACGCCTTCGCCACTGATGAAGGTCTTCCAGTCCTTCAGGGCCGCTTCGACCTCGCCATAGCCTGCCATGGCCCACACGCCGTAACGCTCCAGCGTGAATACGGGCCCGAGCGCACGCAGCTCCTCATAAGCAGGATAAGGCTCCATCAGGAAGTCAGGTGCGAACGGGTCGAGGGGGCTGGATGCAATGCCGCTCATGGTCAGCTCCCGGCGGCTATTGCTTCGCCAGCGGGCACTGACCGTCGCCCTCGGAGCGGAACGCGTCCTCGCCCTTGATCGTAGCGACGACCTTCAGCATATCCCAGGTCGACGTGGATTCGTCCGGAGCCTTGACCTGCAAGAGGTAGAGCGGGTGGATCTTGCGTCCGTCCTTGCGAATGTAGCCCTTGCCGAACAGGGGGTCGTCAGTCGGCAACGCCTTCATCGCCGCGACCACCGCCTTGCCGTCCTTGGCGCCGCCGACCTTGTCGACGGCCTTGAGATAGTGAATGACCGAAGCATAGACGCCGGCCTGCATGTCGTTTGGATAGGCCTTCGAGGGAATGCGTTCGGCGAAGCGTTTGGCGAAAGCCCGCGTGCCGTCGTTCAGATCCCAGTAGAACGGGTTCATGATCTGAGCGCCTTGCGCAAACTTCAGGCCGAGTGCGGGCAGGCCGTTCATGCCGAGGATCAATCCGACCAGCTTGCGGTCCTTGGTCAGCCCGAACTCGGCGGCCTGCTTCATCGAGGTGATGGTATCGTCGCCGGCATTGGCGAAACCGATGACGTTCGCACCCGACGCCTGGGCCTGGAGCAGGAACGAGGCGTAATCAGCCGTTCCCAGCGGATGCCGCACGCTGCCGAGCACCTCGCCGCCGGACGCCTTCACGGCCTCCGCGGCCTGCTTCTCAAGATCATGGCCGAAGGCGTAGTCGGCGGTGATGAAGAACCATTTCTTGCCGCCCTGCTGCACGATCGCCTTGCCGAGACCGCGCCCATAGGCATAGGTGTCGTAGGTCCAGTGCACGGTGTTCGGCGTGCATTTCTCGCCGGTCAACAGCACCGTTCCGGCGCCCGATCCGACGAAGACCTTGTTCTTCTCGGCGCTCATGCCGGCCACCGCAAGCGCGATCGACGAGTTCGGAAGGTCGAAGATCGCATCGACACCCTCGTTCTCGTACCAGCGCCGGGCGACGCCGATGCCGATATCGGTCTTGTTCTGATGGTCGGCTGCGACGACCTCGACCGGCTTGCCGGCGGCCTTTCCGCCATAGTCTTCGACCGCCATTTTGGCGGCGACGACCGAGCCGATGCCTTGATAGCTGGCGAACGGACCCGATTGGTCGTTCAGGATGCCGATCTTCACCGCGTCCTGGGCGAACGCCGGTGCGGCCGTCAGCATCGCCGCCAATATGCATAATTTGTGCAGGAATTTGCTGTTCATTGTCTCCCTCCCATGGGCGGTCTTGGTGCCGCTGTATAATAGTTATATTTTATAGCTATTTTTGGGAGTGTCAATTCGGCCGTCGTCCGGCCGCCGCGGATTGAGGATCATGAGCGCGAAAGCAGTAAGACCCGGAGCCAAGTCCGCGCAGTCGTCGGAGACGTCGCTGAACCTGCGCGCGCTGCGGCGGACGCCAGGCTTCATGCTGCGGCTCGCGCAGCTGAAGTTCTTCGAAGGTTTCTACGAGGAATTCGCGGCATTGGGTCTGACGCCCGCCACCTATGCGATCTTCGCGATCATTCGGGACAATCCCGGCGTTCCCCCGAGCAGCATCGCCAGCGTCCTGCGCCTCCGCCTGCCGAACCTGATCAAGATCCTGAACGAGCTCGAATCGACCGGCTTGATCAAGCGCAGCCGCTCGAAGTCCGATCGCCGCGCGGTGGAATTGATGCTCACGCCAAAGGGCGCAAAGCTCATTGCCGAGGGCGTAAGGCTGACGCAGCCCTATAATGAAAGGATGCTGGCCTCGCTCAACGAGGCCGAGCAACGTACGCTGCTCGAACTGTTGAACCGGATTCTGCCGTTCTAGCCTCGGGGCCGGCCTGAGGCCGATCGTCGCAAAGTCGGTGATATGCCGCGATGGGCGGCGGGTTGGCGGGTTGCCGGGGAAGGCAGCCGGTTCCGTGCCCCAAAATCCACCCAATCGGTGGTCACTAAGCCCCGGAGGGGGCCATTGGCTCCGTGGTGGGACTGCTGGACTGATGATTGATCTGAGGCGACTAGTCGCGCTGGCAGCCGTTGCACTGCTCGCCTTGGGCCCCGGCATGGCCGCCGCCTCACCTGCCAAATCCAAGCCCACCGCGGCCGTGCCCGCCGCGCCGCCGCCTCCGCCTTTCGAGCCGCTGCCGCCGCCAAAAATCTACCTGTTCCGCGGCGCCATGGGCCCGATTTTCTCGACCGGCATGGATCGGCTCGAAGAGAAGCTGACGAAGGCCGGCTTCTCGGCCAATGTCTATGAGTTCACCATCTGCCGGTTCATCGGCGACCGCGCCATCGCCAGCTACAAGGAAAGCCCCGCGCCGATCGTGCTGATCGGCCACTCCATGGGTGGGCTGTGCTCGATCATCATCTCCGAGATGGCGGCCAAGGAGAACATCCCGATCAGCCTCGTCATCGCCATCGATCCCGCGCATGCGACCGGCGACGTGCCGCTCAATGTCGAGCGCTTCATCAACATCTTCCTGTCCGACAGCGTGCTCGGCGGCGGCGACGTCGTTGCGGTCCCCGGCTTTCGCGGCCATTACGCGAGCTACGACCTGAAGCAGAACGCGCGCGTCTCGCACATCAACATCGAGAAATCCGACGACATCCATCGCCAGATCGTCGAGATGGTGACGAAGCTGCCGCGCATTCCGCCGCAAACGCAGGCCGACGCGGTGCCGCTGCGCTATCTTGTGCCGGCCGATACGTTGGTCGAATTGTGGGACTCCGGTGTACGAGTGCCGGTGCGCAAGGGCGACACCATGGAAAGCATCGCCGCCGCCAATCGCGTGCCGCTGTGGACGCTCGCGCAGAGCAACTCGCTCGCAGAAAATGCACCGCTTACGCCGGGGCAAACCCTCATCGTCCCCCGTCACCTGACCCCGCCCGAGCCGGCGGCGGCGATGGCAACGCCGCCGTCAGGGCGGAAATAGGCCGAGATCGTTACAGGCCTCTGGCTTGCGGGGCTCGCGAGATTTAGCGATGCATTCCCGCCATGTGCATCTTCAATAGACCATGGTCACACCAGGAGATCGTGCGGCACATGATGCCCGGCTGCGCCGCCCGCAACGTGAAGGCCGAGGTCGGGATGCGAAAACTCGCTCGCCATCGGGGGAGCGCCGTGAACGCGGGCCTCCGCCGCGATTTCTTGATGGCCGGGCGGGATATCGTTCGCAAATGCGACGCTCGGCCTCTCGATCGGAGGCTTCAGGAAGTTGAAGGAATCGCCCGGCTCATGCGGATTGCCCTTCGGGCTTGCCGGTTCGCCACCTCCTGCAGAGAGCAGATGAGAATGAGAGCCGCCGGGCGCTTCCGCCGGAGCATGCTCGTGCACGCTTGCCTGAGGCGTCATCGAGCGAGGGTTGTCTCCGTCCCCGAGCCCTTTCCACGGGGTAGCATCAAGCACGCTCTCGCTGTCGGCCAGGCTGGCGCGGCCATGGCTCTCCGCGGCCTTCCCTTCATTGACATGCTGGTCGGCCGCCAGAAGCGCATCCGGCGCGAACCAGAACACGGGATGGCTCTCCACCGCCGCCTCGGCCGTGTGGATTCCTTTCAGATGTGCGCCGTCATCGGCTTTGGTCTGCTCGAAGACAAACTTGAAGGAATCCATCGGTCGCGAACCGATGGCCGCTTCCCACAGGGTGGATTTCGTTTCAGTCTGGCCCAAGGTGGAAGGCACCGTCTCGGTGGTCCTTCCGCTGTGATCCCAATCGGCATCGAGGAGATAACTCACCTCCACGGCGGTCGAACTGCCGTCGAGCGAAGAAGTACTGGCACTTTCCGACGTGTCGGCAGAGGTGTCGGACGTGCTGAGCGTGATGACAGCCGTATCACTTTGTATAATTGCGGACGGATCGAGGGTGTCGCTCTCCGCCATGACCGGTGCCACGGCTTCATCCACGATGAAGTCCGACGAAGCAATGGTCGCGACACCTTGGAGATGAACCTCCAGCAGGCTGGAATCACCGATCTGGAGAGTTTGATCGGTCGGATTCACATACACGATGGTCTCGTTGGCCGCGCTGTCGTAGATCCAGGCGATGGTGTGGGGCGGCACGGAGGAGCTTGACGAGCTCAATGCCAGGATCACGAAGCCGAGCGCGCCGACCGCCCTCAGATCGATCTTGTCGGTTCCCGATATGAAATCGGTAATCGTGTCGAACCGGCCGGCTCTGGAATCCACTGCCGAGAGGTAAGTGAAGACATCAGCACCGTTGCTGCCCGTGAGCGTATCCGCGCCGAACCCGCCGACGATGGTGTCGTTATCGTTGTTGCCGTTGATATCGTCCTGTCCGGAGCCGCCGTAGATGAGGTCGTCACCGTTATTGCCCTTGATCGTATCGTCGCCGGATCCGCCGTAGAGGGTGTCGGTCACGCCGGTCCCGTTCAGGTTGTCGTCGCCGGCGCCACCGTAGACGATCTGGGAAATGCTGCCGCCGCCGGCGACGCTGTCGTCACCGGGCGTGCCGTAAACAAACGGAGGGTTGGATACGACGGTGCTTCCCAGCGCCAGATTGTCGAAGTCGTTGGGGTCCGCATCGCTGGCGCCGTGGATGGTGATCGCCACCTCCTGCGTGGTGCCGTCGATGGACGTTACCGTGAAGTGGTCGGTGAGCGTATCGCCGGCGCCGAGCGCGTCCACCACGCTGTTGTTATTGTCCAGTGTATAGGTCCACACCCCCGATGCGGTCATCGTGAAGCTGCCGTAACCGCCGTCGCTTGCAGTGGACGAGGTCACCGCCGTGAAGGTGTTGGCGAGGTTGTCCACGTCAGTATCAGTGAGCGTGCCGGTCGCAACCGGCGTGCCGGGGGCGATGCCGCCGGCCTCGAGCACCGAGCCTGTCGTGGTCCCGGAAATGATGGCGGCGTCATTGGTGCCGTTGATCGTGATCGTCACCAGTTTCGGCGTCCCGTCGATCGTGGTCACGGTGAATTGGTCGGTCAGCGTATCGCCAGCATTGAGGGCCTGCACCGTGGCGTTGGCATTGTCGAGCGTGTAGGCCCAAACGCCCAGTGCGGTCATCGTGAACGTGCCGAAGCCGCCTGCGCTCGGCCTTGGCGTGATGACCGGCGTGAAGGTATTGGCGGTGTTGTCGGGATCGATATCGGTCAATGTCCCCGTCGTCGTCGGCAAGCCGGACGTGCCATTGGCCACCCCGCCGGCCTCGGTCACGGCACCTGTCGCCGTTCCCGAGATGACCGCGCTGTCGTTGCTGCCGTTGATTGTGATCGTGACCGTCTGCGGCGTGCCGTCGGCTGCGATCACCGTGAAGCTGTCCGTCAGCGTGCTTCCGTTGTTGAGCGCCTGTACCGCGTTGCTGGTGTTGTCGAGCGTGTAGGTCCACAGCCCGGACGCGGTCATCGTGAACTTGCCGTAGCCACCGTTGCTGGACGTGGGCGAGATCACCGCCACGAAGGTGTCGGCCGGATTGTCGACGTCGGTATCGGTGAGCGTGCCGGTCGCCACCGGCGTGCCGGAAGAGATGACGCCGGCTTCGAGCACCGAGCCTGTCGCGGTTCCGGAAATGATGGCGGCGTCGTTCGCGCCGTGGATTGTGATTGTCACCGTCTGCGGCGTGCCGTCGACCGTGGTCACGGTGAACTGGTCGATCAGCGTATCGCCGACATTGAGGGCCTGCACCGTGACGTTGCCATCGTCGAGCGTGTAGGTCCAGGTCCCAAGCGCGGTCATCGTGAAGGCCCCGAAGCCGCCTGCGCTCGGCGTTGGCGTGGTCACCGGCGTGAAGGTGTTGGACGCGTTGTCGGGATCGACATCGGTCAATGTCCCGGTTGCAGCCGGCGTGCCGGGCGTACCGTTGGCCACACCTCCGGCCTCGGTCACCGCGCCGGTCTTCGTTCCGGAGACGTCCGCCCCGTCGTTGCTGCCGTTGATGGTGATCGTCACGATCTGCGTCGTGCCGTCGATCGTGGTCACCGTGAAGCTGTCTGTCAGCGTATCGCCGTTGTTGAGCGCCTGTACCGCGGCGTTGGTATTGTCGAGCGTGTAGGTCCACACGCCGGCCGTGGTGATGGTGAAGCTGCCATACGCTTGCGCGCTCGCCGTCGGTGTGTTGACTTCCACGAAAGTATCGGCCGTGCTGTCCACATCCCCAGCGAGGAGCGTGCCCGTCGCGGTCGGTGTGCCGGGTGAGGCGCCGCCCGCCTCGACGACCGAACCGGCGGTAATCCCGGAGACGACGGCGGCGTCGTTGCTGCCCTGGATCGCGATCGTCACGACCTGGGGAGTGCCGTCGATACTTGTCACGGTGAACCGATCGATCAGCGTATCGCCGGCATTCAGGGACTGTACTGCGGTGTTGCTATCGTCGAGCGTGTAGGTCCACACGCCGCCGGCCGTCATCGTGAAAGTGCCGTAGCCGCCCGTGCTCCTGGCGGGCGAACTCACCGTCGTGAACGTGTCGGGCGGATTGTCGACATCCGTGGCTGTCAGCGTGCCGGTTGCGCTCGGTGTTCCCGGTACCACATTGGCGACACCGCCGGCCTCCACTACCGTGCCTTCGGCGTTGCCCGAGATGATGGCGGTGTCGTTGACGCCGTTGATGGTGACGACGAAGCTCCGGCTCGTCGAGACGAAGCCGTCCGAGACCGTGATGACGAAGCTCGTGGTCGTCGGCGACAACAGGGCGTTGATGGCATCCGCATTCGGAACGAACGTGTAGGCGCCGGATGCGCTGTTGAGATAGAGCGTGCCAAAAGGACTGCTCTGCCAAAGATCGTATGTCTCTCCGTTCAGAACCGCGGTGCTGGCCGTGCCGCCGGCGAGACCATAGGTGAGGGTGTTGTTGAACGGGCTGCTGGCGGTGAAGGTGCCGGTTACCGTGGCGAACGTATCGTCGAACCTGAACGTGTCGATTTCGATCGGGCCGGCCGGCAGGTTCAATTCGGGAAGCGGCACCACGATCAGGGGGAACTCGATCGGGGGAGCGACCGGAAGCACGTTGGGTGCCGCAGTCCTATTCTCCGACGTGAAATTGATGTGCTGCAGTGACGGCGTGGAGGCAAAGGGCGGCGTGCCGGAGCCCGTCGGGCCGCGCGTGAGATTGGCAAGCACGTCCTGTTGAGCGGCGTGCAGCTCCTCCATGCGAGCGGCGCTGTTGGCGACCTGATTAACGCTGATCGAGGAGCCGACCCTGTTCAGAACAACGGTTTCGCCAGGATCATCGACAATGATGTGTCGCGGCACCCGCTCCTTGGTGATGAGCTCGAACGCGCCGTGCTGAAGGTCCTTGTAAGAGAGCGTGTCGTTGTCCAGAGACGCGCCGTCGGGATCCGCGCCTTGCGCCCGGTCCATCATGGCGAAGGTCAGCGCCGTCATCGTCAGAATGCCAAAGCCGGTTGCATGGGAGCGGCCCCGAACGCTGCCGAGGGGCGTGTCGATCGTCAGGGTGCCGCCATCCGCCAGCCGGCCGGCCGCGAACGCAAAGCTTCCGCTGCTGATCGCAACGATGGTCGAGCGCGACGCGGCGTCGGAATCGGAGGCGAACTCCCGCAGTTCGACGCGCGTCCCGCCGGCGATGTTGAATTCGGTGTCGTCGAGGAGGCGAATTCCGACTTGCGCATCAGCAGCCGTTTCGATGACGTCCAGCCGGTAGACAAGGTCGCCAATGCTGACTTGCGCGGCTGGGCCGCCATCGCGCGTGAGGGTTACGCACCCTAACGTGCTTTGGACGATGCCGACGATCTGGAGGGGGGAGGTTTTAATGGCCCAATTGTGGGGCTCAACGCCAAAAGCAACTGACATGACTGTGGCCTCGCGTGCCGAATAATTCGGGCTCGGCGCGGTGCTGCGGTCTTGTATCGGTTTTGCTAAGCCACGGGCTCAATATGCAATTTTTGGCGTTAGCAACCCCAGGCCTGCACGCCGAAGAAGTTCTGTAAAAAATCGATCTCTATAGGTATGGCCAAGACGATGGCCGGTTCAGCGGAGATGTCTCTCCGCAGCAACAATTTGCGCTCTCTAGAAGTTGACGATCAAGCAACGAGACATTTAGCTCAATTTCGCTGGTCAAGCAAACGGCTTGGGCCTAACATCAATTTCGGAGATACTTTGTCTGGAAGGCAGGTCCGTTAGGACCGGTCCAGGTTGTAGAAATTGGCAGTGCACGAATTGCGAGCCCTACCTAGGGCTCATACAGCTCCATCGAGCGGCTCGCAAACCACATCCTTCTCGGAAAGGGCGGGTCATGTGCAGACATATGATTGCAGTTTTGGTCACCGGCTTCATTTTGGCATCCGCGGGTGGTCTCGCCGCGCAAGCGCAGACTCCAGTCAATCCCGTGATACGTGGCTCCGATGATGCGGTGCCAAAACCCATTGGCAAGGTCGTAGCCGTCACAGGTTCGGTCTCGATCGAGCACAAGGGTGCGGCCGTCGTCCAGGCGAACCTCGGTGACCCCGCTCAGGCAAAAACCGGCGATGCCGTCTATCTCCGCGACGTCGTGCAAACGGGGGCGGACAGCCGGGTCAGCATCAATTTCAGCGATGGCTCTTCGTTCAATTTGTCGAGCAACGCGCGCATGACCCTGGATGAGTACGTTTATGATCCCGACGGCAAGTCCAACGCCACATTTTTCAATCTGGCCAAAGGCACGGCGACTTTCGTCGCCGGCCAGATCGCCAGGACCGGCGACATGAAGGTCGATACGCCCGTTGCAACGATGGGAATCCGAGGCACTACGCCGCACATCGAAATTGCGGATGACGGCGCGGTCAAGTTCTCGACTCTCATCGAGGAGGGCAAGAGCAAACTGGCAAAGAAGCACGTGACTGCTGTCACGCCCGAACGGGGGAGCGGTCCCAGGCCGAACATTTGCAGAGGGTGCTGAAGCGACACGGGCATGACCATCCGAGCCGCCATCATCGACAGCGTCGCGTCCGCGCTCGTAATGCTGTCGCTCGGCTTGCCGGCGGGCGCGCAGCAACCGCAGAAGAATAGCCACCTCAGGAGCATCGAGCAGTGCAATGGCTCGGACCGTATTCCGGCCCAGGCCCGGGTCGCCGGCTGCACGGCGCTCATCAATTCGAGCGATACCAAGCCCGCCGCGCTGCCTCTGGCTTACAACAACCGTGGCAACGCCTTTGCCGCGGCGGCGGAGTACGACCGCGCAATCAGCGATTTCGATCGCGCGATCGAGCTCGCCGGGGGCTACGTCAAGCCGGTGAACAATCGCGGCGTCGCCTATCTGCGGAAGGGGGCCTACGAGGACGCGGTCAAGTCCTTCGACGAGGCGATCAGGCTCGATCCTGCTTATGGCCGCGCCTTCGCCAATCGTGCGCAAGCCCACCTGAAGCTGAAGCGGTATGACCAGGCCGCGCTGGATTTTGACGAGGCCATTCGTCTCGATCCGAATTTGACGTGGGCGAGGAGCGGACGTTGCTGGGCCCGGGCGGTGATCGGCGATCTGCAGGCCGGTCTCGACGACTGCGACAGGGTCATTCAATCGGGATCCAGCGACGCCGCGACCTATGATTCACGCGCACTGATCCATCTGAAGATGGGGCAGCTCGCCGCCGCGGTCGACGACTACAGTTCAGCGCTGCGCCTGGCGCCAAACCTGGCAAGCGCGCTCTATGGACGCGGACTTGCCCGACTGAGGCAGGGCGACAACGCCGGCGGCGACCGCGACGTCTCGGCGGCGAAGAGGATCGACCTCAAGATCGCCGACGAGTTCACCCGCTACGGCGTGCAGTGACGTCAGGATTGGTTCGCCGACATTCGTCCGCTAGACGTTCGATCCGTGGATGGCGTCGATCACGGCATCCGTCACTTCCTTCGTCGTCGCCTTGCCGCCGACGTCGGGCGTGAGCACGCCGGCTGCGCAGACTTTCTCGACCGCCGCCATCAGCCTTACTGCGGCATCCTTCTCACCGAGATGCTCGAGCATCTGCGCGCCGGTCCAGAAGGTCGCGACCGGATTGGCGATGCCCTTGCCGGTGATGTCGAAAGCCGAGCCGTGGATCGGCTCGAACATCGAGGGGAAGCGGCGCTGCGGATCGATGTTGCCGGTCGGCGCCACGCCGAGGCTGCCGGCCAGGGCGCCGGCGAGGTCGGACAGGATGTCGGCGTGCAGATTGGTCGCCACGATGGTGTCGAGGCTCTTCGGATGCAGCGTCATGCGCACCGTCATGGCGTCGACCAGCATCTTGTCCCAGGTGACGTCGGGAAATTCGGCCGCGACCTCGGCCGCGATCTCGTCCCACATCACCATGCCGTGGCGCTGCGCGTTCGACTTGGTCACGACGGTCAGGAACTTGCGCGGACGCGACTGCGCGAGCTGGAACGCATAGCGCATGATGCGGGTGACGCCGACGCGGGTGAAGACCGCAACTTCAGTGCCGACCTCTTCCGGCAGGCCCTTGTGCGCGCGGCCGCCCATGCCGGCATATTCGCCTTCCGAATTCTCGCGCACGATCACCCAGTCGAGATCGCCGACGCCGACATCGCGCAGCGGCGAGGCCACGCCCGGTAATATCCTGGTTGGGCGCACATTGGCATATTGGTCAAAACCCTGGCAGATCGGCAGCCGCAGGCCCCACAGCGTGACGTGGTCGGGCACGTCAGGGGCGCCGACCGCGCCGAAATAGATCGCGTCGAACTTCTTCAGTTCGGCGAGGCCGTCGGCGGGCATCATCACGCCGTGCTTCTTGTAATAGTCCGAGCCCCAGTCGAACGTCCTGACGTTGAAGGCGAGGTCCCCGCTGCGTTTCGCCAGCGCCTCCAGCACGCGGACTCCGGCCGAGATCACCTCGGGGCCGATGCCGTCGGCGGGAATGGCTGCGATGGAATGGGTGCGCATGGGGGAGGCTCCGTGTGAGAGATCGTGCCGGCCTGTCGGGCCGTCCGCGTTGCCGGCAAGTCTAGACGGGAGTGCAGCGCGAGCTCAATTGACGCTGGTTTATACAAAAAAATGATATAATCATCGTGGCGCGGGACGAGAGGATTTTGCGGAATGGAATTGCATCAGCTCCGATGCTTCCTGGCGGCGGCCGAGCAGCTGCATTTCGGCCGCGCGGCACAGCAGCTGCAGATGCTGCCTTCCGCGCTCGGCCGGCAGATCAGGCTGCTGGAAGAGGATTTGGGAGCGCGGCTGTTCGCGCGGACGACGCGTGCGGTGGCGCTCACCGAGGACGGCACGACGTTGCTGCGCGATGCGCGTGCCATCCTCGCCCGGGTCGAGGCGACCGAGAACAATTTGCGCAACCGCTCGCGCGCCGGCGCCGCGCGGCGGCTCCGGATCGGCGCCATCGACAGTGCAGCGGCCGGATTGCTGCCGCCGCTGCTCCGAGATTTCCGCGTCAGGCACCCGGAAATCGCAGTGCAGCTTTTGGAAGACAAGACCGTCCGGCTGCTGCCGAAGATCTTGAGCGGCGCGCTCGATGTCGCCTTTGTTCGCCCGCCCGCCACTGCGGACAAGCGGCTCGAATTCCGCGATCTGCTCCAGGAGACCGCGGTCGTGGCATTCCCGCAGCGGCACGCGCTCGCCAAGAGGACGTCGATCACGCTGGCCGAGATTGCGGACGAGGCGATGCTGGTACCGGACCGCCGCTCGCGGCCGCACAGCCACGACCTCACGATGAAGCTGTTCGAACAGGCCGGGTTGACGCCACGCATGGTGCAGGTCGCCGATGAGAAGCAGACCATCATCAACCTGGTGGCAACACGGCTCGGCGTCGCCATCGTGCCGCGCTGGACCGCGCGAATGGCGGTGACAGGCGTGCGCTTCGTGCCGCTCCGGCCGAAGCAGAGCGGTCCCGTCGGCCGCCTGCCGCTCGCCGCGGCCTGGCTGCGCGGCTCGCGCGATCCGGCCCGCGACGCCATGCTGGCTGTGCTCGCGGCACGGCTGCGCAGCTATGCGCGGGAGGCGTGAGGCGCTATGACGGCAGCCGGATCAAAGGTGAGTGCGATGACTGAACAGAGAGCGTCGGGCGAATTGCGCGTTGCCATCGCGGGCTTGGGCTCGATCGGCACCAAGGTCGCGACAGCCCTCGATCAGGGCATTGAGGGCTTGACGCTGTCGGCCGTCGCCGTGCGCGATGCCGCCAAGCATCAAGCCTTCTTGAGCGGCTTGCGCTGCCCGCCATCCGTGCTGCCGATCGCCCAGCTCGGCGACGCAGCCGACATCGTGGTGGAATGTGCGCCGAGCAGCCAGTTGCGCGCAATCGTCGAGCCCGCGGTGACGCGCGGCAAGGCAGCTATCGTGGTCAGCGTCGGCGGCCTGCTCGATAATTTCGATCTCGTCGATCTCGCCCGCGCCAATGGCGGCCGCATCATCGTGCCCACGGGCGCACTGATCGGGCTCGACGCCGTCAACGCCGCCGCGGTCGGCACCATTCAATCCGTGAAGATGGTGACGCGCAAGCCGGTCGACGGGCTGAAAGGCGCGCCCTTCATCGTCGCGAACAACATCGACATCGACAATCTGCGTGAGCCGCTCAAACTGTTCGAGGGCACGGCGCGCGAAGCGGCCAAGGGCTTTCCGGCCAATCTCAACGTCGCGGTGGCGCTGTCGCTCGCGGGCGTCGGGCCGGATCGCACGCAGGTGCAGATCTGGGCCGACCCGACCGTGACGCGCAACGTTCACCGCATCGAGGTCGAGGCGGATTCGGCGCGCTTCTCGATGGCGATCGAGAACATCCCGTCTGAAAATCCAAAGACCGGCCTGATCACCGCGCTCTCGGTGATCGCGCTGCTGCGCAAGCAGCGCGCCACGCTGTGTGTAGGGACGTGAACCCTTACGCGCCGGTTACGCGCCAGATCACGTTGCCGACGTCATCGGCCATCAGCAGCGACTTCTTGTCGGGGCCGATCACGACGCCGACCGGGCGGCCGTAGGATTCCTTCTCGTCCGGTGCGAGGAAGCCCGACAGGATGTCGCGCGCTGGGCCGGAAGGCCTGCCGTTCTCGAACGGGACGAACACCAGCTTGTAGCCGGACAGCTTGCTGCGATTCCACGAGCCGTGCTGGCCGATCGCCATGCCGTCCCCGAAGCCGGGCAGGGTGCCCGCGGGCATCCAGCACAGGCCGAGCGAAGCCGTATGGCCGCCGAGCGCGTAGTCCGGTTGAATCGCCTTTGCGACCATCGCCGGATCCTGCGGCACGCGATCGTCCACCGTCTTGCCCCAGTAGCAATAGGGCCAGCCATAGAAGCCGCCGTCGCGCACCGAGGTGAGATAATCCGGCGGCGTCTCGTCGCCGAGGCCGTCGCGCTCGTTGACCACGGTCCAGAGCACATTCGTAGTCGGCTCCCAGGCAAGGCCCACCGGATTGCGCAAGCCTGCGCCGAAAATGCGATGCGTGCCGGCGACGAGGTCGAGCTCGTACACCGCCGCGCGGCCCTCCTCGACCTCCATGCCCATCTCGGCGATGTTGCTGAGCGAGCCGACACCCGCATACAGCTTCTTGCCGTCCGGGCTTGCGAGGAGGCTGCGTGTCCAGTGTCCGCCCGGCTTGAAGGTCGTCAACCGCTTGCCCGGCGCGGTGATGCGGTCGGCGCCCGCGACGTAAGGAAACGCCATCACGCCATCGGTATTGCCGACATAGAAGGTGTCGCCGACCAGCGCCATACCGAACGGCTGGCTGAGGTTTTCCATGAAGGCGCCCCTGACTTCGGCGACGCCGTCGCCATTCTTGTCGCGCAGCAGCGTGATGCGGTCGGCGGAAACGCCGAGCGCCGCGGCGCGGCGCATGGTGGCCTGCATCGCATAATGAAACACGGACCTCGGTGCGCCCGCGATCTGCGTCGCTTCGGCGATCAGCACGTCGCCATTGGGCAGCACCTCGATCCAGCGCGGATGATCGAGACCGGTCGCGAACGCATTGACCTTGAGTCCGGGCGCGACTGTCGGCTTCTGTCCCTCGCTCCAGCCCCGCGCGGTCGGCATCTTCAGCGTCGGAATCGCACCTTGTGGCTTCGCTTCGGGGATGGCGGGCTTCTCTCCCCAGGCCGGCACGGGCTCGGTCCCCGTCAGCTTGCGCCATTGCAGCGCGATGCCGCCGAGGAGCGCAACGAACTGCGCGAAGATGCTGGAAAAGGTCATGAGAAGCCCCTGTTTGCGCGCGCATCCAACTGGTTGACGCGGCCTGCGTCAACCTGTGCGGTACGCCCGTGGGGTCTATTCCCGTGGAATAGCAGCCGATCGAATTTGCATGGGACGAACGCCGGCGGCTTGCCCGCCGATCAGCGGCGGATCTGCCGCTCCAGCCGTCGCGCCGCGCGAAAATCATCGAGATGATGGAGGTTCGGCGTCAGTGCGGCCTCCTTGGACAGCAGATGATAGACACGCGCCACCGTGCGCTGCTTCTGCTTCGGCCGCCCAGGCGGCAACGTCCGCGCCTTGCGGATTGCGGCGATCGCATGCTCGCGAAAATAGTCGTAGGCATCCGACATGGCTCGATGCTCTGCGGTTCGGGCAGGTGTCGACGGGTAACGGGCCAGAGGGATTGCGGTTCCTCGGCGCGCCGGTCGTGCGCTCGTGCCCCGGACGCAGCGCAGCAGCGTTGCACGCTGCAGCGCGTCCGGGACACGAGAGGGAGACGGGTTACTATACCTACCGCGGCGACAGGAACGGGATGATCATCGGCACGCGGCGGCAATAGGCGCCGTAGGCGTCTTCGCCGAGCTCCTTGGACAGGAACACCTCTTCCATCCGGCCCTTCTGCCACATGCCGAGCGAGATCAGGATCGCGCCGAGGATCGTCGTTACGAGGCCGATGGCGATGCCGGTGACGAGCATGCCGAAGATCAAGCCGGTATAGATCGGGTGACGCACGATGCCGTAGGGGCCGGTGTCGATGACGCGGTGGTCTTCCTTCTGGGTGATGGCGTCGGACCAGAATTTTCCCAGATGCAGTCGGCCCCACCAGGCGAAGGCAATGCCGGCGGCCGAGAGGATTGCGGCAATGGCGATGCCGGTGTTGCCGAGCACCCAGAGCGGCTTCCAGCCCAGTATCTCCGCGACCCACGGCGTGTACAGGATGCCGCCGACCAGGATCGGCAAGCGAAAGCGCTGCGACTCCAGCGTCATGACCTGCTTCTTGGTCTGGCCTTGCCAAAACGAAGCGCCGACCCAGCTGGCGAGAAAGGCGAGCCAGAGCAAGGCCAGCACTTTGGTCGGCCAGGCCGTGGTCCAGCCACCCCAGGCGACGGAGAGAAGCTTGCTGAAATCGAAGGACATGAAGGTTCTTTGCGTTAGGCGGCGGCGTTAGCTCGCGCGCGAGGAGAGCGCGCGATGCTCGATGGCGCCGGAGGCCGGCTGGCCGCCGCGGGCGAGAAGATGGGTGATGGTTTCGCGCAAGACGGGCTCGATCGGGCGTGGCGAATAGCCGAGCTCGGTGCGCGCCTTGCCGATCGAGAGGTCGCTGGCGGCGAGCGCGATGCGCACGCCCTCGGCGGTGCCGTTGGGTGGCCGGCGCGTGACATGATCGGAGATGTATTCGAGCATGATCGCGGAGAGCTCGGCGATCCTGCCGGGGACGACGACCGGATACTGCCGGCGGCCGCTCATCGCCGACATCATCCGCAGGATGTTGCCGAGCGGAACGCAGTCGCCGCCGAGGATGTAGCGCTGGCCGAGGCGGCCGCGCTCCATGGTCAGCACCAGGCCCATGGCGACGTCGCGGACATCGACGAGGTTGACCAAGAAGTTGAGATGCGGCTGCACTTTCTTCTGGAGGAAGTACCACAGCATCGCCGTCGGCGGCGTCAGATTGTGGTCGGCGGCGCCGATCGGCATGGTCGGCGTGCCGATCACCAGCGGAAAGCCGTTGGCCGCCGCCTTGGCGGCATGATGCTCGGCGAGCGACTTCGACCGCGTATAGGCGCCCGGCATCGCATCGGCCGGCTGCAGCGCCTCTTCGGCGGGAACGCCCTTGAGGTCGGAATAGGGGAACAGGATCGATTCCGTCGAGCAGTGCAGAAAGCGCGACACGCCGCGCTTCATTGCGGCCGCGAGCACAATCTCGGTGCCCCGGCAATTGACCTCGTGAAAGTCCTGCTTGTTGGCGACCCACATGCCGGGCAGGCCGGCGAGGTGATAGACCTGATCGACCCCGGCGACCGCCGTATCAACCGCAGCGCTGTCCAGCACGGAGCCGTGGACATGTTCAACGTCAGTGTTCGCCGCCGCCGGCGCGCGGACGTCGAGCACACGCACCCGCTGCCCACGGGCACGGAGCGCTTCGACGAGATGATGTCCGATGAAGCCACTGCCACCGGTAACCAGGACGAGAGCCATGCAGAAGGTTGCTGTTTCGCTTCTAGAGCTATCGGGTTGATAGGGAATTGGTCGGAAGAGGCGCCAGAATCGCGGCAAGGTCGCGACGGAAGCCCAATGCAATGAATAATTTTGCCATTACGAACATCGGCCCAAGCAAAAGATGCGAAGGAAAAGTGAACAACGAGGCTTCGCGGCCCTCAAAAACCTTGTGGCCGATAGCCTGCGCGGCGAGGCCGAGCGATACCAGCACGGCGAAAATTGCCCACATCGTGGCGGTGCTGACTTGCGCCGCGATGCTCGCCGCAACCGAAAACAGCACGATCGAGACCGCGAGAATGCCGATCCCGAGCGCCATGTCGAGCAACAGCCAATAGACCAGAACCGGCAAGGCCAGGATCACCGCCAGGCTGACGTCGAAACCGAACAGCGGCAGCTTGACCAAGGTGAGCGGCAGCACGGCGCCGGTGAACAACAGCAGGATACCGACCACATGCATCGCCGTGTTCCGGGGGTCGCGATGGTACTCGACATAAACGGCAAGTTGGCGCTGAAAATAGCCACCCATTTCGGTCTCATGCAGCACGGGGTCGGGAAGGGCGAACAGAGGCTATAGCACTGGACCGGGCGGTGCACAAACCGGCGCTCTTGTCGTGCAAAACCGTATTGGTGCGCTCCCGACAGGCTATAAAATATCAGAACTTCAAAGGGTTCCGTCAGCCGCGAAGCCGCGTTGACTCAGCGCTTCTTCGCGGGCTTTTTCGCCGCAGGCGCAGGCGCCGCAGCCGGATGCGCCTCTTCAGGCAACTTGGCATAGGTCAGGATCTGCAACTGGCCGTTGACGGCCGACGTCGGCTTGGCCCGGTCGAGAAACTGCTCTTCACCGAGGCCGATCGGGTGCAGCCGCTTGGTCGAGATCTTGAACGTGTTCACCAGCACGTCGCGGATCGCGTCCGCGCGGCGCTGGCTCAGGATCGCATTGGCCTCGCGCGTCTTCGAGTTGGATTCGACATGGCCGACGATCAGGAAGGTGTAGGGCAGCAGCGAGGAATGAACCAGCGCGTCCGCGATGCGGCCGACGGTCTGGTAGGAGGCCGGCTGGATGATCGGCGTGTCGGCGTCGAACTGGATCTGCGCGTTGAAGGCGGGCAACTGGGCGAGATCGGGTGCGATCAGCGGCCGGTTCACCGGACCGGGATCGTTCTTGATCCTGGTCTTGGCGCGCTCCATCACCTGCTGCTTCAGCGCGTGAAGGTCGACCTCGGCGGCTTGCTCGAAACGGTTGAGCTTGGCGACGATGTCGTCGCGGGTCGGAGCCGCCGTCTGGGCGCGTGCGGTGTCCGCGAGCAGAGCGAAGCCCAGGGCGATGCCTAGTCCGGCGGTGGCGAGCCCCTTCGCGCGCATCAGCGATACCCCGCATCGTCGACGGCCTTGAGGCAATTGTTGCTGATGCCCTTGGGTGTCGAGACCAGGCAGGGGACCGACTTGCTGGTCTCCTTGGTCGAGCCGCCGCAGACCTTGACGATCTCGCGCTGGCAGGCGTTCGCCACCGTGACGCGCGCGGCCACGCGCTTCTGGATGGCGTCGAACACGCCGAGATAGTCGCTCGTGCATTGCGGCGAAAGCACATCGCGGTTACGCGACAGGCATTCCTTCAGCCGGTTCGAATCCGGATTGACGCCGCGGCAATTGGCAACGATTTCCGCGCCGCAGCTCGCCGCCAGCTTGCCGATCGAATCGCCAAAGCTCATCGTCTGCGCCGCGCTGAGCGACGGCATCCCCAATGCAAGCACGATCAGTATGACGGAGCCCCGGACCATGGGTTGCATCTGATACGGGGAAGTTCGCGATGGTCAAGGGCTGTTCGGACCAGAACCGTCGAACGTCCGGCCAGTGCGGCGAACAATCCTCACTCCGGGGCCTCGGCGAGGGGTGGCCATTCGATCAGGACGACCGTGTGCTTCCCCAGATCGTCGGCAAATTCAGGGGCGGCCTTGAGCTCGTCCAGCGTCCGCGGCGGCGGAAGCTGCCGGCCGTCCGCGATCAGCTCCTGCGCATAGAACGCGAGTGCCTCGGGCGCATTCTCCAGGGCCTCGTCGACATCGTCACCGCCGGAAATGCAACCGGGCAGGTCGGGGAACCAGAGGCCCACGGCTTCGTCCGGATCGGTGTCCTCGATGATGGCAACGTACTGAGCCATATCGCGGGCCTCACGCCCGCTGCACGAAGCTGTCCACGACCTTCTTCTCGCCGGCCTTATCGAAGGCGATGGTGAGCTTGTTGCCGTCGATCCTGGTGACGCGGCCGTAGCCGAATTTCTGGTGGAAGACGCGGTCGGACAGCGAGAATTCCGAGGTGGTGCCGGTGGATTTGGCGACCAGTTCGCCCTCGATCGTCAGGGGACCGCGACGGCGCGAGGAGAAGCTGCCGAAATCGGGGCCCGATGTCGAGGAGGAGGAGAACGTCGCGGCCTCTTCCTCGAAACCGCCGCGCCCGCCACCATTGCGGCCGCCTTGTCCACCTCGGTTGCGGTTGGCCTGCGCGCGCTGCCAGCCCGGCGTCGAATAGGTGGAGCCGAACGCCTCCATGTCGTCGAAGCGGGAGGCGCCGTAGCCGCCGGTGCCGCCCCAGGCCGAGCCGCCCTTGGATTCCGTGATCTCGACATTGGCCGCGGGCAGTTCGTCGAGGAAGCGCGAGGGGATCGTGGTCGACCAGGTGCCGTGGATGCGCCGGTTGGTCGCGAAATAGATCATCGCGCGGCGGCGGGCGCGGGTCAAACCGACATGGCCGAGCCGGCGTTCTTCTTCCAGGCCGGCGCGGCCCTGTTCGTCGAGCGTGCGCTGGCTCGGGAACAGGCCTTCTTCCCAGCCGGGCAGGAACACGTTGTCGAATTCCAGCCCCTTGGCCGAATGCAACGTCATCAGCGACACCGCATCCTCATCGGCGCCGCTGTCGCGGTCCATCACCAGTGAGATGTGCTCGAGGAACCCTTGCAGGTTCTCGAACTCCTCCATCGAGCGCACCAGTTCTTTCAGGTTCTCCAGCCGGCCCGCGGCGTCCGCCGAACGGTCCTTCTGCCACATCTCCGTATAGCCGCTCTCGTCGAGCACGATCTGGGCGAGATCGGTGTGGGCGGTGACCTCGCGCTGGGCGCGCCAGCGATCGAACTGGGCGACGACGTCGCGAAGCGAGCCGCGCGCCTTCGGCTTCAGTTCGTCGGTCTCGACCACCGCGCGGGCCGCCTCGAACAGCGGAATGCGGCGCTTGCGGGCGTGGTCGTGCAGCATCTGCACGGTGGCATCGCCGAGGCCCCGCTTCGGCACGTTGACGATGCGCTCGAAGGCGAGGTCGTCGGCCGGGGAGTTGATGACCCGCAAATACGCCAGCGCGTCGCGGATTTCCGCGCGCTCGTAGAAGCGCGGGCCGCCGATGACGCGGTAGGGCAGGCCGAGCGTGACGAAGCGGTCTTCGAACTCGCGCATCTGGTAGGAGGCGCGCACGAGAATCGCGACCTCGTTCAGCTTCTCGCCGCGGCGCTGGATCTGCTCGATTTCCTCGCCGATGCCGCGGGCTTCCTCTTCCGAATCCCACGAGCCCGTCACCGTGACCTTCTCGCCGTCCTGGTCCTCGGTGCGCAGCGTCTTGCCGAGCCGGCCTTCATTGTGCGCGATCAGATGCGAGGCGGCAGCGAGGATGTGCCCGGTCGAGCGATAGTTGCGCTCCAGGCGAATGACCTTGGCGCCGGGGAAATCGTGGTCGAAGCGCAGGATGTTATCGACCTCGGCGCCGCGCCAGCCATAGATCGACTGGTCGTCGTCGCCGACGCAGCAGATGTTTTTGGTGGGGGCGGCGGGAGCGGCTGCAATCGCCGCCCGCTCCGTCCTTCCGGGATGCGCCGAAGGCGCAGACCCGGAATCTCGATCGTCGGACTCACTGCCGGATTCCAGGTTCGGCTCTTCGAGCTGCCCCGGAATGACGGCCGGGGCGGCTGGCTTCGCGGCTGCAGCGGGCGCCTGCGACAGCAGCCGCAGCCACAGATATTGCGCGACGTTGGTGTCCTGATATTCGTCGACCAGGATGAACTTGAAGCGCTGCTGGTATTGCCGCAGGATATCCGGGTGCTCGCGGAAGATGCGGATGTTCTCCAGCAGCAGATCGCCGAAATCCGCAGCGTTCAGGATCTTCAGTCGCTCCTGATAATTCGCATAGAGCTTGCCGCCCTTGCCGTTGGCGAAGGTGGCGGCCTCGCCCGAGGGCACCTGCGACGGCATCAGGCCGCGGTTCTTCCAGCCGTCGATCAGGCCGGCCAGCATCCGCGCCGGCCAGCGCTTGTCGTCGATGTTCTCGGCCTGGAGCAACTGCTTGAGCAGCCGCACCTGGTCGTCGACATCGAGCACGGTGAAGTTCGACTTGAGCTGAGCCAGCTCGGCGTGGACGCGCAGGATGCGGCCGCCGATGGAGTGGAAGGTGCCGAGCCACGGCATGCCCTCGACGGCGTGGCCAAGCATCTGGCCGAGCCGGTGCTTCATCTCGCGCGCGGCCTTGTTGGTGAAGGTCACCGACAAGATCTCCGCGGGACGGGCGCGGCCCTGGCTCAGGATATGGGCGATACGCGTCGTCAGCACGCGCGTCTTGCCGGTGCCGGCGCCGGCCAGCACCAGAACCGGGCCGTCGAGCGTCTCCACCGCCTCGCGCTGTTCCGGATTGAGGCCGGAGAGATATTTCGGGCCCACGGACGCGCGCGCACGCGCGGCGATGCCGCCGGCTGCGGGCTGGTGGTCGGGTACGCTGGTGATCTTGCTCGGCTCGGTCATGCGAATCATCGGCCCCACGATGGCACCGCGGGGTGGTGGAAGGGAGCCTTCTTAACAGGGATTGGTGCGTATATGGGGCGGCCGAACGAGGTTTTCCACGTGCGCGGCAAGCCAATTTGTTCCTGCAGGCCCTGCGAATTTCCATCCTGTGCCGGCCGGAACCATCGTTCCGGCGTCGAGATTGTCTGGACAGGTGGTGCGGTCAGCCGCGCCAGACGCAAACGGACATCAAGACGAGGGTTTGACCATGCTTGGCTGGGTTGTGACGTTTCTGGTTATCGCGCTGATCGCCGGCATTCTAGGCTTCGGCGGCATCGCCGGCGCTTCGATCGAGATCGCCAAGATCATCTTCTTCATCGCGGTTGTTCTGTTCCTGGTCTCGGCCGTGGTGGGCTTGGCGCGCGGCCGCAACAGGATATAGCGCTTACCGGTTCGAGGGCATCGCCACGTTCCGGCCGATGCCCTCGGGCCGCGGTGTGGCGCTGTGGGCCTTTGTCACCGCAGCGATACGCTCGCGAATATCGAGCGGAAGCGGCGCGACGCGCCGCGTAGTCATATCCATATGCAGCGACATGTTCTCGGAAGTCGCCGAGAGCCAGCCTTCGCTGGCATGCCGCATCTCCTCGAACGTGTGGAGCCGCTTGTCGTCGGCCTCCAGCAACCAGACGAAGATCTGCACGGGATCGCCGAGGTGGATTTCGCGCAAATAGCGCACGTGGCATTCGGCGGTGAAGCTCGAGCCGCCTCGCTCCTTCATGTAGGCCGGCCCCATCCCGAGCTCGAGCCAAAGCTGGTCGATCGCACGGTCGAACATCACGTTGTAATAGGCCATGTTCAGATGGCCGTTATAGTCGATCCATTGCGGCTCGATCTGCATGATCGCGGCGCGGAACGGCTCTGCTTTCGGCGTTGAGGCGGCAGTCTCCGGCATATGTTCTTCCCTAGCCATGCGTCCGGTCGCTTGACTTGACCGGTTTTATGTCCTTTGCCACGGTTCTTCTGTCGGGAGGAATTCCGTGGGCACCACCATCACCAATAATCCGCCGCGGCCGGAGCCGAAAGCCCTCGCGAGCGCGCTGGAGCAGCTTGCCGCACGCTTCGGCAACCGCCTGATCACCTCGCAGGCCGTCCGCGAGCAGCACGGCCATACCACCACCTGGCTCCCCAACCAGCCGCCTGATGGGGTGGTGATGGCGCAGGAGACCGTCGACATCCAGGACGTGGTGCGGATCTGCGCTAAAAATCGTGTGCCCGTCATTCCCTTCGGCACCGGCACCTCGCTCGAGGGCCAGGTCAACGCACCCGCCGGCGGGATCTCGATCGATCTGCGCGACATGAACAAGGTGCTGGCGGTGCATGCCGAGGACCTCGACTGCGTGATCGAGCCCGGCGTCACCCGCAAGGCGCTGAACGAGCATCTGCGCGACCAGGGCCTGTTCTTCCCGATCGATCCCGGCGCGGATGCCTCTCTCGGCGGCATGGCCTCGACCCGCGCCTCCGGCACCAATGCGGTCCGCTACGGCACCATGCGCGACAGCGTGCTGGCACTGAAGGTGGTGCGCGGAGACGGCGAGATCATTACGACGGGCACGCGCGCCAAGAAATCATCCGCGGGTTACGACCTCACGCATCTGTTCGTCGGGGCCGAAGGCACGCTCGGCATCATCTCGGAGCTGACCATCCGCCTCCGCGGCATTCCCGAGACGATCGCGGCCGGTGCGGTGTCGTTCGAGAGCGTGCACGGCGCCTGTCAGGCCGTGATCCTGGCGATCCAGACCGGTATTCCCGTGGCGCGCATCGAGTTGCTCAACGCCGCGCAAGTGCAGGCCTGCAACGCCTATTCCAAGCTTACGCTGCCGGAGACGCCGCTGCTCTTGATGGAATTCCACGGCAGTGAGATCGAGGTCGCCGAGCAGTCCAAGGCCTTCGGCGAGATCGCGAAGGACTGCGGCGGCGGTGATTTCTCCTGGACCACCAAGCCGGAGGACCGCACGAAACTGTGGCAGGCCCGGCACGATGCCTATTGGTCGGTGAAGGCGCTGCGGCCCGGTGACAGCATCGGCGTGGTTGCGACCGATGTCTGCGTGCCGATTTCACGGCTCGCCGATTGCGTCAGCGAGACCGAGGAGGATCTCAAGCGCCTCAATCTGCTGTCGCCTATCGTCGGCCATGTCGGCGACGGCAATTTTCATTGCTCGCTGGTCTGCGACACCAACGACGCGGGCGAGATGGCGCGCGGCGAGGAGTTCATGCATCGCCTGGTCGAACGCGCGCAGGCGATGGACGGCACCTGCACCGGCGAGCACGGCATCGGCCAGGGCAAGCAGAAATACCTCAAGGCCGAGCTAGGTCCTGAAGCGCTGGATGCGATGCGGGCGCTCAAAAAGGCGCTCGATCCGCTCAATATTTTCAACCCCGGCAAGATCGTGCCGGAGGTGTAGCGCCGGCGAACCGTGGGAACCGGGAACTTTCGGCAATCCCGCCGGTTCCAATTCCCGCCAAGTTCCGGTGCCTCAATGGCACGGCTTTGCGCGGGAGGGTGCGATATGCGACCGGTCATGGGAATAGCCGCTGTGGCATTTGCCTGCATGCTGGCGGGCGCGGCGTTCGCGAAGGGCGGACATGGCGGTGGTCATGGCGGGGGCCATGGAGGCGGGCGCGGCGGCGGCCATTTCCGCGGTCACGGCGGCGGGCACGCGCATGGCGGACATCATCGCGCCGTCCGGTTCACGACCGGTGCACGGCGCGGCGGCCCCAATTTCGGTCAGATCCGCAATGCGGCGATCCGGCCGGCAAACTTTCGCAATGCCCTGAACTCCAGCGCATTCCGCAATGGCCGGTTGATCAGCAATCCGGCGGCGCGCGCACAGCTCGTGGCCGCGGCCGCGCTGGCCGGCTGGAGTGGCGCAAGCAGCGGATGGTGGCAGCATGCCGGTGGCGGCTACGGCTGGGTTGGGCCGCTGTTCTGGCCGTTCGCCTACAATGATCTCTACGACTACACGATCTGGGGCGATGGGCTCGCCTTCTGGGGCTACGGCTATCCGGACATCTATGCCGGTCTATTCGGCCCCTATGGCTATGATCGCCTGTCGGCCTATCTGCCACAGCAGCCGCAGAGGCGGCGGCGGGCGCGCAGCGCTCCGCTCGATCAACTCTGCGGCAGCGACCGCCGTGCCATCGTCGGTCTGCCGATCGACCAGATCGCAGCCGCGGTGCAGCCGACGGATGCGCAGGGCGCCGCTCTCGATGCGCTCGGCAATGCCTCGATCGACGCGGCAGCGCTGATCCGCACGTCCTGTCCCACGCAGGCCGCAGCGACGGCGCCCGGCCGGCTCGCGGCGATGCAGCAGCGTGTCGAGGCGATGCAGAAGGCCGTCGACCTGGTCCAGCCTGCGCTCGACCAGTTCTATGGTTCGCTCACCGACGAGCAGAAGGCGCGCTTCAATGCGCTGGCCGACGATCAGCGGCGCGCGACGGCGTCGAGCAATGCGAGCGGATCGCCGGTGCAGACTTGCAGCGCGTCCGCCGCGTTCGATTGGCCCGGTGCCACTCTCGAGGAGAGGCTTCGTCCAAACGACACCCAGCGCGCCGCGCTCCAGGTGCTCCAGGATACCAGCGCCAAGGTCAGCGCATCGCTCAAGGCGGCCTGCGAGCCCAATGAGGTGATGACACCGCCGGCGCGCATGGCCGCCATCCGCAAGCGGCTCGAACTGATGCTGGATGGCATCAAGTCGGTGCGCGCGGCGCTCGATGATTTCTACGCCACGCTGAACGACGAGCAGAAGGCGCAGTTCGAGGCGATCGGGCCGCGCCGCATCTCCTGAACACGCTTGCGAACTATGCCGCGATGAAGCTGGACGAGGCGCGACGGGGGACGGGATGAGGTGGTTTGCAAGGCCGCGCCCGGCGGATATCTGGGACGAGCCGGTCCAGGGACCGATCGGCGACATCGAAGCGGCCGACCGCATCCGCAAGATCTGCCAGGATGCGAGGGTATGCGCCGAGGCCGTCGGAGCTTCCGCGCAGTCCGGCGAACGCGAACGCTATGAACGTGCGGCGCGCAACGCGATGGAGATCGCGATGAAGATCTCCGACGATCTGATGCGCGACGACGCGGTCCGCCGCATCGTCGATCTCTGCGTGAAGGCCGACGATATCAAGACCGCCCAGATCCTGTCGCGCGCAATCCAGGCCAGCTGGGTCCGCGAGGCGGTGCAGCGCGATTATCCTGCGCTAGCGCAATAGAAACCAGCACCGCCGCATCACGGGTGAAGAACGTGGATGCCCGGGACAAGCCCGGGCATGATAGCCTCGTGGTATGCGCGAATGCGGTTGTGCCGGACTGGCTCAGTACCTGCGGTAGTCGCCGCGATAATGGTCGCCGCCGCCGCGGCCGCCGCCCATCCCGATGCCGATCCCGATACCGACGCCGATGCCCTGCATGATGGCGGCGGGCGGCGGACCTGGAGGGGGCGCGCGCTCATAGACCACTTCCTCGGGCGGCGGACGGCGCTTGGGCGGCGTCTCGACCACCTTGCGCTTCGGCGGTGTGTCGTCGACGCGCTTCTTGATGATGGGCGGCACACTCGGATTGGCGGGCGTTGCCGGCGGTGTCGGCGCCGAGCACGGGCAGGTCGGCGCCATCGCGACTGCGACCGGAGCCGGCGTCGCCGCGGCGGAGACGGGCAGGCCGTAGTTGCGGTTCTGCACGCGAAGCAGCAGCCTGCGTGCGGTTGCAGCGAGGTCGCTGTTGTCCCAATTCGCAAGATACGCTTCGAACGAAGCGCGGGTGTTGATCGCGGTGGCGCGCTCCCAGGCCAGCATCTGGCGGCGCCGTTCCAGCACCGTGCGCAGGCGAGGCGTGCGGGTGTCCTGTGCGTAGAGCTCGATATAGGCCTGATACGCCTCCACGGTGTCTTCGGTGATCACGAGCTCGTAGGCGACCATGGCGGGCTTGCCGCGCAATTCCTTGCGCCAGTCCTCGAGGCTGCGCGTGCCGCCGGCAAGCGCCATCGCGGATGCGCCGGGAAGAGCGGGCGTGCTGCCGCTGCTCTCGCCGAAAAACTTGAAGTCGGTGGTCAGCGAGGAGCTTTCCCAGGGGATCTGCCGTCCGTCGGTCGATTGCGCGACGGCGACACGGATGCGCTTGAACACCTCCTCGATCGGCAGATTGGGCTGCTTGGCGACGGTCAGCACGGCCGCGGTGTAGGGGCTGTCGATGCCGTTGCCGTCCTCGGCTTCGGCGCCGGGCGAGGTCGAATAGGAGATGAAGGAGCCGGGTGCGCCGGCCTTGGTGTCGACGATCGCAAGCCCGTGGCCGGCGCCGCTGAGCGCGGGGAATGGATTGTTACGGCAGGCATCGAGCATGAAGATGCGCGCCCGCGTCGGCAGCGCGCCGAGCGTGTTGAGCATGTCGTTCAGCCGGACGCCCTGCAACGGAATGTCGGCCTCGCGCTTGGGATCGAGATCGACGGGAACGAGATAGTTCTCGCCGTCGATCTGCAGGCCATGGCCGGCATAGAACACCAGCGCCACGGTGTCGGCGCCGCTGGCGCTGACCTTGCCGGCGAAATCGGAAATCGCCGCGCGCATCTCATTCTGCGCCAGATTGGCGGCCGTGGTGACGGTGAAGCCGGCATTGCCGAGCAGCTCGGTCATGCCCTTGGCGTCGTTGGCGGCGTTGGGGAGTTCCGGCACCGTGCGATAGGCGGACTGGCCGATCACCAGCGCGAGCCGCGCTTCGGCGGCGGCATCCGTCGGTGCCGTCAACAGGGTGAGCGCAAGGAAACCGGACGCAAGAAGCAAACTGGAAAAGGCTGGACGGCGCATGATGTCACCTCCATTGGCAATGGGCGCAATGATGTCACTTTTTCTAGGGGGCCGCCATCAGTCCGTCTGTGCCCTGGATCACGTTCGCCGTGCGGCAAAATGGGGCAGGAGGTCTACCGCGCCGGAAGCATCATTCGGGGGTCGATCCATGGTGAATTGCACATCGATCCGTGCTCAATTGGATTGATGCCGGCTCTGCGCGGGAGCGCTGCTGCGCGGTGACGTTTCCCTGCCTGGCTCGGCATTGCCTTCGTGCCATCGCGTTCGACAGCGCTGCCTCGCATATACGGCGACTGAAGGAGTTCTGCTGTGAAAGTCCTGCTGGCCCACACGCCTGAGATGCGGCGAAACTATTACGGCGATCGCAGCTTGAACGGCCTGCGTGCGGCCGCCGAGGTGATCCTGCACGAGGGAGAGGAGCCCTTGGACGCCACCGGCCTCGTGCGCGCGGCGAGGGAGGTCGACATCATCGTCGCGGACCGAATGACGGAAGGCCGCGGTGAGATTTTTGCGCAATTGCCCCGTTTGCGGGCCTTCGTCCGCTGTGCCGTCGACATCCGCAACGTCAACGTCGACGCCGCCTCGCAAGCCGGCGTGCTCGTGACCCGCGCGGGGCCCGGCTTCGTGCAGGCCGTGGCCGAACTCGCGCTCGGCTTCATGGTCGATCTGTCCCGCGGCGTCTCGCGCACTACCGCCGACTACCAGGCGGGCCGCAAACCCGAGGCGCGGATGGGCCGCCAGCTCGCCGGCAGCAAGCTCGGCATCATTGGATATGGCAGCATCGGGCGCTATCTTGCCGAGGTGGCAAAGGTGCTGCGCATGGAGGTGCTGGTCGCCGATCCCTTCGTCGATGTCAGCGATGCCGCCATCCGGCAGGTCCCGCTCGACGAGCTCCTCGCTGCGTCGGACTACGTCGTCTGTCTTGCGATTGCGAACGAGCAGACCGAAAATCTGATCGGCGAGGCGGCGCTGGCGCGCATGCAGAAGCATGCAATGTTCATCAATCTGTCGCGCGGCAATCTCGTCGAAGAGGCGGCGCTGGCGCGCGCCTTGCGCGATGGTCGCATCGCCGGCGCGGCGATGGATGTCGGTCGCGCCCCCGATCAGATGCCGACGCCGGAGCTGGCGAAGCTCCCCAACGTGGTCGCCACGCCGCATGTCGGCGGGCTGACGCCGCAGGCGATCGAATACCAGTCGCTGGAAACCGTACGGCAGGTGGACGCAATCGTCAGAGGCGTGGTCCCGCCGGGGGCGGTCAACGCCGAGCGCTGGACGCGGCGCCCCTAAAGCCGGTCCACCGCCCGGAACGTGCCGTCCTTCTGGATCACCGTCAAAAATACCTTCGGCGGCGTGTCGAGCATGCGCAGGCCGACGCTGATGATGCTGCCGCTGATGTCGAAGCGGCCGACATCGTTGATGGCGCGAAGCAGGCTTGCGCGCGTCGGCTTCGGCCCGGCCTTTTCCAGCGCCGCAGCCGCGAGGCGACCGGAGAGATAGCCTTCCAGCGACACGAAGTCCGGTGTCAGCGTCGGGTCGAACGCCTTCTGCGCTGCCTGGTAGTCGGCAACGAGCTTGAGCGAGCGATCCCACGGGAACGGCACGACTTGCGAGACGATGACGCCTTCGCCTTCGGGGCCGAGTTCCTTGGCGAGCGCAGTGGCGCCGACGAAGGAGACGTTGACGAAGGTCGGATGGAAGCCGCGGCGGTGCGCAAGCTTGATGAACTCCGCGCAGGGGCCGTAGGTCCCGACCATCACGACGGCCTCCGGTTCGGCGCGCTTGATCATTCGCCAGGCGGCCGTGACGGCGCGGGTGTTGCGTTCGAAGGTGCCTTCGGCGGCGAGCTCCAGGCCGCGCCTCGCGAGCGCGCGCTTTACGCCGGACAGACCGTCGCGGCCGAAGGAATCGTCCTGGTAGAAGATGCCGATGCGTGTGAACTTGCGATCCTCGGTGAGGTGCTTGATCCACGCCTCGGCCTCCGCACCGTAACTCGCGCGGATGTTGACGACGTTCGCAAGCTCGAGATCGCGCAGAAACTCGGCGCCGGTGAACGGCCCGATGAAGGGCACGTTCCGGGCGCTGGTGATCGAAATGGTCGCCATGGCGGTCGGCGTGCCCACTGCGCCGATCAGCGCGAATACCTTGTCGTCGTCGATCAGGCGCAACGTCTGCGCCACCGAACGGTCGGGATCGTAGCCGTCATCGCGGCTGATGAGCTGGAGCTTGCGGCCGTGGACGCCGCCCTTGGCGTTGATCTCGGTGAACGCCGCGACGATGCCTTGCCGCATGTGACGTCCGAGCGCGGAGGAGGGGCCTTCCAGTGCGGCAGCCTGGCCGAACAGGATCGCATCCTCGCTGACGCCGGCCTCGTCGGCCTTCGCCGGAAGCATGGCCGCAGTCAGGAGCGCGATGGTCAGGACGACGGATGTCGCTGATCGAAATCGATACATCGGGAGATCTTGCCGGATGGATAAAATAAGACGTGGGCAAGATAGCTCCCGCACCTGAATAGCTCGCTAACCGGGTGCGCGCCGGCGGCCCGTAGTGTTCCGGGCAAAACCGGCAGATTGTTTCCACAACGCCGGGTCATTCACGCACTTCATTAACTAATTCACGCGTTGCATGACGACCCGGTTCCCGAAATTGTGCAGTTCTTAACCGCGGTCTTGTTCCGATAACGGCGTCGATGCCTCAACCAGAGGTTCGGCGTCGCAGACTAGGGGACGGCGGCTTCAAGATGGGCGTTCGCGATCGGAACGATCAGGATCGGAGGCGTGCGACAACCGGATGGTGGCGTGCTGCGCCGCTGCTCGGACTCTATCGCCCTGCGCTCGTCGCGGCCGGCGTCGGTCTTCTGTTCTCGGTCGTGGGCGCGGCCGCCGTGGCGCGGTGGGAAGATCGCGTCAACAGAATCGAGTTCGAGAACGCGGCCGAAACCGAAGCGATCGTCATGCAGAACGGCATGGGCGAATACATCTCCAGGCTCCTCGCGCTGCGTACGCTGTTCGAATCGACCAACGACGAAGTCACCCGCAGTGAATTCGAGACTTTCAGCGCCCGTCTGTTCGAGCGCCATCCCGGCATGCTGCGCATCGGCTGGCTGCCGCGCCTCAACCGCAAGGAGCGCGCGGAATACGAGGCCGCGGCGATTTCGGACGGCGTTTCCGGCTATCGCATCAAGTCGCTTCAGGGCGAAAGCTTCGCGACTGCGCCGCAGAGCGACGAATATTTTCCGGTGTTCTACTCGACCCAGCCGAAGACCTCGTCGGTCTACGGCATGGACTACGGCACCGTTCCGGAGCGCCGCGCGATCCTGGAGCGCGCGCGCGACAACGATAGGGTCGCAGCCATTCGCACGCGCCTGTTCGAGCCGAGGGAGGGGGGCAGGCTGCCCGATGTCCTCGTTGCCGTTCCCGTCTACGCCAAGGGAACCTCGCGCGAGACGGTCGCGGACCGTCGCCGCAATCTCGCCGGCTTCGTCATCGGCATTTTCGATCTGCCGCTGCTGATTCAGTCCATTCGCGTGTCGACCGGAGCAAGCTCCGCGGTCAGCATGAACGTCTATCCGCCCTTTGTCGGCCAGATCATCAGCCTGGAGCAGATGTTGCCGGACTATTCGTCGGCGGCGACGGCGCCGCAGTCGATGCGGGACGTCGCGCGGGCGCTGCATTGGTCGGGTAGTCTCAAGATCGGCGATACCGATTGGCAGGTGCGGGCGGTGCCAACTGCCGGCGGTCCGCTGGAGACGACTTATGATCGCGCGGGCGCGGTGCTGATCGTCGGCATGCTGCTGACGCTATCGCTGTCGACCTATCTGATGCTCGCCAGCCGCAATTCGCGGCGGCTGACGCTCGCCAACCGGCGGGTGCTCGAGCTCGCCCAGACCGACATTCTGACCGGACTGCCGAACCGCGCCTTCTTCCTCGCCCGGCTCGACGAGCTCAATGGGCGGCTGGAGGACGGTGCGCCGACCTTCTCGATCCTGATGCTCGACCTCGACCGCTTCAAGAACGTCAACGACTCCCTCGGTCATGGCGCCGGCGACGCGCTGCTGCGCCAGGTGGCGCAAAGGCTGAGATCGGCCGTGCACCCCGGCGACGTGCTGGCACGGCTCGGCGGCGACGAGTTCGCCATCATCCAGGAGCGGTGCCAGGATCAGCGCGCCTGCTCGACCGAGCTGGCGGGGCGGATCGCCAAGCTCTTGACCGAACCGTTCCTCCTGCCCGGTCATCGCGTCGAGATCGGCACCAGCATCGGCATCGCCGTCGCGCCGGATCACGGCCGCGACCAGGAGCAGCTTCTGAAGAAGGCGGACCTTGCGCTATATCGTTCGAAATCGGCGGGCCGCAACTGCTTCACCATCTACGACGAGGCCATGTCGGCCGAGCTGGAGGCCCGCAACACGCTGGAGGGGGATCTGCGCGATGCGATCGCGCGCTGCCAGCTTGAGGTGCATTACCAGCCGTTCGTCGACGCCCTCAGCGGCGAGCGGCACGGCTTCGAGGCCCTGGTGCGCTGGCGGCATCCGACACGCGGCCTGATCCCTCCGGACCAGTTCATTTCGCTCGCTGAGGAGACCGGGCTGATCGTGCCGCTCGGCGAGTTCGTGCTGCGGCGCGCCTGCGCGGACGCGGCCGGCTGGCCTCCCGGCCTTTCGGTCGCGGTCAACCTGTCGCCGATCCAGTTCAAGGAAGCCGAGTTGTTCGAGATGATCTGCGCGGCACTCGCCGATTCCGGCCTGCCGCCCCAGCGGCTCGAGATCGAGATCACGGAATCCGTGCTGCTGGAGCGCGGCAGCGAGAACCACGACTTCATGCAGCGATTGAAGCAGCTTGGCATCGAGCTCGCGCTCGACGATTTCGGCACTGGCTATTCCTCGCTGAGCTATCTGACGGCGTTCCCGTTCGACAAGATCAAGATCGACAAGTCGTTCATCCGCAACCTCACACATCAGCCGCGCAGCTCCGCCATCATCTCCGCGATCGTGACGCTGGCGCGCGGACTGGACATGTCGGTCACCGCGGAGGGCGTCGAAACCCGCGAGGAGTTCGAGCGGCTGAAGGCGCTCGGCGTCAACTTTGCGCAAGGTTATCTGTTCGGTCGCCCGCAGCCGATCGAGCGGATCCTGTTCGACGAAGCCGTCAAGTCGCCACGCCGCGACGCCGCCTGAGGGCGCGCCGCGTCCTTCGAGACGGCGCTGACGCGCCTCCATCATGTCCGACTGTTGCGGGCCAAAGCGGCATCACGCGAAAATAGCTTGACCCGGACACCCCCAGATGGTCGGAAGGACCGTCCAGGGATGAAATAAACAAAACAATGCGGCTTCCGTTCTTCTACGGCTGGGTCGTGGTCGTCGTGACCTTCGTCACCATGGCCATCGGCGTCAACGCGCGTACCGCCTTTTCGCTGTTCTTTCCTCCCATCATCTCCGAATTCGGCTGGGAGCGCGGCATCACCGCCGGCGCCTTCTCATTCGGTTTCGTGGTGTCGGGTGTGGTCAGTCCGCTGATCGGCCGCCTGATGGATCGCGCCGGCCCGCGCGCGGTGATGGAGCTCGGTGTCGTACTGATGGGCGGCGGGTTGTTGCTTGCGCCGCTCACGAGCACGCCCTGGCATCTCTATGTCACCATCGGCGTCATGGTCGGTGCCGGCTCGGTGTGTCTCGGCTATTCCGGCCAGTCGCTATTCCTGCCGAACTGGTTCATCCGCAAACGCGGCTTCGCCATCGGCATTGCCTTTGCCGGCGTCGGCATCGGCTCGGTGACGCTGCTGCCGTGGGTGCAGCTCATGATCGAACAGACCGGCTGGCGCACCGCCTGCACCGCGATGGGGCTGCTCATCCTGGTCGTGCTGGCGCCGATCAATTTGCTGCTGCACAAGCGACCCGAGGATATCGGCCTGCAGCCGGACGGCGATGCCGCTCCAGTTGCGGGAGCGGCAGCGCCCGTCTCCAATATCGTCGATCCGGTCTGGGTCGGCACCGAATGGACACTGAAGCGCGCCGTCGCGACCGCGCGGTTCTGGTGGATCGCGCTCGGCTATTTCTGCGGTCTGTACATCTGGTACGCGGTGCAGGTGCACCAGACCAAATTCCTGCTCGACATCGGCTTCAGCCCTGGCGTCGCGGTGTGGGCGCTCGGCCTCGTCAGCCTGCTCGGCATTCCGGGCCAGATCCTGCTCGGCCATGTCTCCGACCGGATCGGGCGGGAATGGGTCTGGGCGATCAGCTGCGCCGGCTTTGCGATCAGCTTTGCCGCGCTGATGGCACTGAAGTTTCAGCCGTCGCTCTGGCTGGTCTATGTGATGGTGTTCGCGCAAGGCGCGCTGGGCTACGGCCTCACCTCGATCATGGGCGCGGTGGTGTTCGAGATTTTTCAGGGCAGGCATCAGGGCAGCATTTTCGGTACGATCATGCTGGCGGCGCTGGCGGGCGGTGCCGCCGGTCCCTGGGTGACCGGCGTCCTCTACGATCGCGCCGGCGACTACACGCTCGCCTTCGGCATCGCGATCGTCGTGAGCGGATTGTCGGCGCTCTCGATCTGGCAGGCTGCGCCGCGCAAGGTGCGGGCCGTGGCCGGCCGGCTGCACAAGCTCCAGGGCCGAGCCGCCGAGTAGGTTCCAGACGCGCTGCATTGCCTGTGTCTGTTTCGCCGAACGTTAAGCACGTGGCAGCATTGGCGAATGCAGCCGGGATTGCAAAAACGTCTTGGACACCTTCCGCGCGTTAACGTCGGCCATTGCCGCTTCTTCCCGACGCTCTCACGGTCCAAATGATGTCTGCCTCCGACTGCCTCGTGACGGAAATGCCGGGCGTGCTGCTGGCCGCGCTGGAACGCACCGACGATGCCATCATCATCGTCGACGGCGCGCGGCGCGTCACGCATTTCAACGCCGGCGCCGAGCGGATCTGGAAGCTGGCGCGCACCGACGTGCTCGGCCGCGATGCCGGCATTCTCACCTTGAAGTGTCTTCAGGACGATTCGATCGCGGAGTTCCGCGACGAGATCAGCCTCACACGTCCCGATGGCAGCCGGATACGGGCGGCCATCTCGCTTTCTTCGGTCGCAAGCGGCGGCGTGACCCATCGCGTCGTGTTCGCGCGCGACGTGACTACCGAAGCCGAACGCCGCGCGCGGATCGCGCTGCTCGACGCCGTCTCGGACCAGACCAACCGCGCCGTGCTCATCACGGACACCCAGCTCGGCATCCGCTACACCAATGCGGCGTTCACCACGCTGTTCGGCTATTCCCCCGCGGAAGCCGAGGGGCGGCGGGTGACCGATCTGCTGGCCGGCCCTCACACCCACCGCAAAGCGCTGACGCGGCTCGGACGGCGTCTCATCAAGGGCGGTCCGGGCGGTGAAGCCGAGGTCCTGACCTATACCAAGGACGGCGAGGAGATCTGGGTCAGCGCCCGGATCGATGCCTTCCGCGACAGGAAGGGCCGGGTCAAGCATATCTTCGCGCTGCTCGATGACATCACCGAGACCAAGCAGCTGCGCTCGCTCCAGCAGCTCATCATGAGCGCGCTCGCCGACGAGGTGCCGATCGGCGAGATCGCCGACCGGCTCTGCCGCCGTGTCGAGGAGATCGCGCCCGACGTCGTCTGTTCGCTGCTCCACATCGATGCCGCCGGCCTGATCCATCCGCTCGGCGGCCCCAGCCTGCCCGAGGACTATTCCCGCGCATTGGACGGTGTCGTGATTGGCCCCAATGTCGGCTCCTGCGGCACCGCCGCCTTCTATGGCGAACCAGTGCTGGCGACCGATCTCGAGACCGATCCGCGCTGGCAACCGTACAAGGCGATGCCGCTCGCGATCGGTCTGCGGGCCTGCTGGTCGACCCCGGTCAAGTCCAAGGACGGCCGCGTCATCGCGACCTTCGCCTTCTACTATCGGGAGCCCCGCGCGCCGAGCAATTGGCACCGGCGCATCGTCGAGGCCTGCGTCAATCTCGGTGCCTTCGCGATCGAGCGCAAGGAAGCGCGCGCCGAGATCGCACGGCTCGCCTATCACGACATCCTCACCGGCCTGCCGAACCGTGCGCAGCTGCGGCACCTCATCACCACCGCGATCGACGCGTGCCCGACCGGCAGCCATGTGGCGCTGGCCTTCCTGGACGTCGATCATTTCAAGGACGTCAACGATACGCTGGGTCACGCCGCCGGCGACGAGTTGCTGATCCAGCTCGCCCAGCGCCTGCGCGAGCAGATCGGGCCCGGAGACATGCTGGGCCGGCTCGGCGGCGATGAATTCGTCATCCTGCTGCCGCAACACAACGCGCAAGACGCCGAGCGCGTCGCAGCCGGGATCACGGAAGCGCTCGCCGCACCCTTACGGCTCGGATCGAAGCTGATGCCGATGTCGGCCAGCATCGGCATCAGCCTCTATCCCGATCATGCTACCGACATTGACACCTTGATGCAGCAGGCCGACGCCGCCATGTACATGGCCAAGCAGGCCGGGCGCTCGACCCATTGCCTGTTCTGCGCCGAGATGAACGGGCTCGCCGAGCAGCGCCTGGCACTGATCGCAGCGCTCCGCCGCGCCATCGCGGAAGGCGCGCTGAGCCTGAGTTATCAGCCGCAGATCCGCAGTTGCGACGGCGCCATTCACGGCGTCGAGGCACTCTCGCGCTGGCGCGATGCCGTGCTCGGCGACGTCTCGCCTGCAAGGTTCATCCCGCTGGCCGAGGAGTGCGGCCTGATCGAGCAGATCGGCCTGTGGTCGGTGCGCGAGGCCTGCCGCCAGATGGCGAGCTGGCGCCGCGCCGGGCTCAGCATTCCCTGCGTCTCGGTGAACCTGTCGCCGATCAATTTCCGTAACGTCACGCTGGCCGCGCGGCTCAAGGACATCCTCGCCGAATACGACCTGCCGGCGGACTCCCTGATGCTGGAGATCACCGAAGGCGCGTTCATGCAGGACGGCGTCGCCGCGCTGGAGACCATGAACGCGATTCGCGAGCTCGGTGTCGGCCTCGCCGTCGACGATTTCGGCACAGGCTATTCGAGCCTCAGCCGGCTCGCGCATCTGCCGATCCGCGAATTGAAGATCGACCGCAGCTTCATGCGCGACATCGAGAACGACGCGGGCGCGCTCGCGATTGCCACCGCCGTGGTCCGCGTCGGCCAAGGCCTCGGCATGACCGTCGTCGCCGAGGGCGTCGAGACCGAAGGCCAGCGCAAGACGCTGGCCGAGCTCGGCTGCGACGTCGTGCAAGGCTTCCTCTACGCCCCCGCGCTTCCCCCCGTCGCCTTCGAGCGCTGGCTGATCGAGCACTGCGCGGAGCAGGCAAGGGCGATGCTGGGCCGGCTTGATGTTGCGGCGGCGGGGAGTGAGGAGGTGAGGCGGTCGGCTTAGGCCTTGGGGACGTGTTGCTCGGGAACCAGAGATCGGATATCTCCGCGCATCGAATGATGCGTATCGGGCCCGACAAGACAGATGCCGTTCAACCGACTTCACGTCCCGCTGGAATTGGCGACTGAGACATGCCAAGCCATCAATGCGTGCCTCCATGCAAGTCTCGTGGCCACCTGCGGCGTCAATCCGGACGACGACTTTTGCTTGATCTCGCGGTACCCTCCAGGCGAGATGATCTGTCATCCGACGTTCTTGGGGCGACGCGATCCGAACTCGACCGTCATCATTGAAATCACGTTGCTTGCGGGCCGCTCCGACGTGCAAAAGGAAGCTTTGTACAAGGACGTTCGCGGTCGACTGGCCAAGATCGGCTTTGATCCAGCCAATTCAATCGTCTTCCTGACGGAGAACAATCCGATCGACTGGTCTTTCAGCGAAGCTGGATCCGTCAAGTCGGTTCTCGGCCTGTAGTCGATAATCAGCCGTTCCGGGATCCAACGGGAGTCCGCTTCGCCGGGAATGGATTCCATCAAACGTTGGCCACCCTCACTCCGCCGCGAATTCCCATCAGCAGAGTTCAGGATTCGCGCCTTGAGAGCGATGCTGTCTGCGAGAGAGTTCGACCGGTCAACTGCGACCGGCGAAAGTGCTCATGCTCACGTCTTCGCTCCGACTAGAACATCGAAAGCACGACAATCCCGTCTTCGAGCTCTCCCGAAGCAAGGCGCGCCCGGGCCATACGCTCGAACTCCGTTCGATGCTTCTGCAAATAGCTGAAGGCCTGCTTCTGCGTGTTGAATGTCGTGGCAAGCCGGCACAACTGCCGATCTGCGCCGGACGCGAGAAAGAAGGTGATGGTTCCGTGGTCTGGTTTGATTCTAGGCACGATCTGCACTCTCCGGCATGTGAGCGGCCCCCCAAATTCCGGTGGCGGTCTGAAGACGACTAGCGCGCCGGCTTCCGTGAACGCTTCTTGAGTGCTGGTGCCGGCGAGGCGAGCCGAAGAGCTTCGTCTGCCGCTTCCTTGGCCTCGCGCGCCTCTCGGAGGCGCGCCATGTTCTTGCGAACATCGACGGCCTGCCTTTCGGCATCGGCCATGGCCTGCGCTCCGTCTTCAGCGGCCAGGCGCCGGCGGACGGACCGCGCGACGCTTTCGGGTGACGGCTCTGCCGGCTTCTTGGTGCTCATCGCTCGCCCGGCTCCGAAAACGACTAAACCCGCTCAATCCTGGGATTGAGCGGGCAGGGCGGCCGTTTCAGTACATCCGTGAAACGGCGCCACGATATCAAGCCAGCGAGAGGTTCTCGGCGCTGACTTTGCCTCGCATCTTGTCGGTCTTGGCCTCGAAATTGACCTGTTGGCCCTCAGCGAGACCTGCAAGACCGGCCTTTTCAACGGCGCTGATGTGAACGAACACATCGTTGCCGCCGTCGTTCGGCTGAATGAAACCGAAGCCCTTTTGGCCATTGAACCACTTCACAGTACCTGTCGCCATCTTCTTCTCCAAAGCGCGCACGCGCGTTCCGCGCGACAATCACGCGGCGATCTTCAACTTCGTCGATGTCTCTGGAAAAGGAGCCCGCGGGCGCATTCAACAAGGCACAGCGGCTAATCGAACGGCTTCAATATATATGATTTCCACGATTTTGCAAGGAGCTAAGCCAGTTTGTTTTGTGCGAGGCGCTTCCGCTGTTCCGGTCGAGGCGGTTTGTGTCCATCGACCGGCAAGCGTTAGCGATTGACAGCGCTGCACGACGATGGTCACGTTCACGCAGCCAAGCTGCATCGCTGTGACAAGCAGATCAGCTCGTCCAATGCCGCGACGAGTGTCGCCGCTGCCATCCTCAACAATCGCAACGAAGCTCCTGCGCAATTGGCTGCCCTGCAGGACGTGTCGCATTCGCAGCCCCCAGCTCGGAGGATCAATTGCACGTACTCGTCAGAGACAACAATGTCGACCAGGCTCTCCGCGTTCTCAAGAAGAAGATGCAGCGCGAGGGCGTCTTCCGGGAAATGAAGCAACGGCGTTCCTATGAAAAGCCGTCGGAGAGAAAGACCCGCGAGAAATCTGAAGCCATTCGGCGCGCCCGCAAGCTCGCCAGGAAGCAGGCGATCAGAGAGGGATTGCTGCCCGCGCCGCCGAAAAAGAAGCCCTTTGAACGCAAGGCGCCCCTGCCGGAGATCAAGGCGCGGACGGAGTAGAGAAAACGTTCGAGCTGGCCGCGATCATGGGTCCGCGACGATCGGGTCCTTCTGCCATGCAGCCGGCTGTCGCGGTGCTGCCGACTCCTATGGCCTGAAATCGATGCCGCGTAGCACGATGCCAGGCGGCGTGCCTTCGAACTCCGTCGCACGATATTTGCTCGCCGCGCGCGCTTCGATGCGATCCCGCAGGCGGGTGAACTGGGCCTCTCGCTGCTCGGGCCTGACTTTCGGGCCGCGCTCGAGATCGTCCATCGCGGAGGTCGAGATCGCGCAAGGAACCTCCCTGGTGCCGTCATGCATCGAGAACCGGACGATCATCCGGTCGTATTCGTGGCTGATGAAGTGGCCGCTGGTCAATGTCATGGCTTGCTCCGTTCCGTGATTGCCGGGCACGATCGTGCCCTCAAACTCCCGGCGACCGGCCGCCTGCTTTCCCGTCGCGCGTGGCACGTGTTGAGAATGCAGGCGGCGGTCGTTCGCCTCAGCTCTCCCCCGACAGCCGAGCGAAATCGTCGAGCAGGGCTGACACGAGCGCGCGGTGGCGCGTGTCCTCGGCTGGTAGGCCCGCGGCATAGAGGTTGAGCAAATGACGCGCTTTCACCGCGGCCTCCGCCCAGGACGCGGACGGCACCGTCATCATGCGGTGCTCGAGATCGGCCTCGCGTTCGCGCAGCTCCCTGACCTGGGCTTCGACGTCCGCGAGCGCGCGGCGCAGGTCGGTCGCCTTCTGTGCGGCCATGCCGCGGTGCTTGTCGAGATCGACCGGGTGGTCAGTCATTGCAGATGCTCGCGTCTGCGGCTTGCGCATTCGCAAGGTCCACTGAGCCGATCGACAGCCTCTCCATGGTGCCGGCCGCACCTTCGGCGGGCACGGTAATCATCGTGGCGATGCGGCGATAGGCGGCGAAGGTCAGGCCGTCGATCGTCTCTTCGTCAGTGACGACCTCATAGGCGCCGGCCGGCAAGACGCGGTCGATGCCGCGGACGCTGAAGGGATGCCTGAAGGTGACGGTTTCTCGCCGCGAGCGGATGGTCATGCACGCCTGCCTTTCGCAAGTGAAGCCCCAACCGGTGCCGGCACCCCAAACCATGCGCCTTTGGCGCCGCGATAGCCAGCACTATCGTCACCGCGTCGGCTAACGACGATGTCACGGCGCAATAGTCGCCCGCGAGGGATTTTACGCTCGCTATTGGTTCGGCAAGGGCGTAGCGTTACTGCCATCACCGCACGTCTGCACGGCTTCGACCGGTGACTGAGGGTCACGTGTGCTCCCGCCGAAGGCTTCGCAGGAGCGTTCGATGTCGCGTGTTCGCATCTCGGAACGAATCGTGCCGCCGGTGATCGTTCCGCTGTCTCTTCTGCTTCTCGTGTGCGGTGCGGCCATCCTGCATGGCTAGGCTGACACGACTGCCATATCTGGTCAGCGGAACGAACGAATATGGCAGTTCCAATCTCGGCCGCGGCACCGCGACGGTCGCGCTGCGCTACGCTCGAAAGCTGCTGCGCGAAGGCTACATGGATGTCAGAGTCTGCACCCCGCGCGGACGGGTGCTCCAGCCGGATGAATTCGACCAACTCAAACCACCAGAGGAGAGCGACATGGCGAAGGGTCAGCAACGCGGCAATCGCGAAACCAAGAAGCCGAAGAAGGAGAAGTCCAAGGTCATCGCCGCGGCTCCGAGCCGCAAGGACGCCGCCTGGCAGCCGGATTTCGGACCTACAAAGAAGAAGTAGGCACGAGCTGCAGCTCACCAGCTGTCTTTGACGACTCCCTTGCCGGCATAACTGGTGAGATTGCCGGAGAACTCGCTTTCGAACGCCGCACCGACCGAGAATCCGTTGGGCCACTTGGTCTCGGCGGTCGCGCCGGCAAGCGCGGAATCGGGATCCGGCCGCGCGCCGTTCACGATGAAGCTCGTGCCCCGGCAGCGACTGGAAGGCCGCACGCACCGCGCGCGGCCAAGTTCAGGAGCGCTTGTGATATTTGGAGCACGGCCAACAGGCGCGTGACGCGATTGATTACGGATTCGACTTCGTTGCCAATCCCGTCCTCCGCCGCAAATCCGTAATCGCGCGCAGAAAGCTGTCGGCCGGCGTGGTCTCGGGATCGATCAGCCGGTGCAGGCGAAAGCCGTCTTCCAGCGCCAGCACCACCGACGCCATCCACGATGGGTTCAGGTTGTGATTGCGTCCGTTGCTGGTCAGCGTGGCCTCGACGATGTCGGCGACCAGCTTGCGCCGCGCGCGCAGCCGTTTGGCGAGCTCGGGCCGGCGCTTCTCGGCGCGCGCGACGAACAGGATCATCTCCATGTGCAGCAGCGGCGCGCGGCCGAGCGGGTCCTGCCGGCTGCGGTCCATCGTCTTCAGCGCCGCGATGAAATCGTCGAGATTGTCGTGCTCGGCAAGGATGTCCATGTTGCGGCGGATCGACTGCTCGACATGGTCCTCGAGCATGGCGATGATCAGCTCGTCCTTGCTCCTGAAGTTCGAATAGAACGCGCCGCGGGTGAAGCCTGCCGCCGCCGCAATCGCCTCGATGCTGGCGCCGCCGATGCCGTCCTCCTCGAACACGCGCGCGGCCGCCTCGAACAGTCTGTCGCGCGTATCGTCCCTGGTCGGCCTGGTTCTCGCCCTTGACATCGGACGAGGTTAGGGCAGGATGCAATTCGATACAACAATGTATCGAGTTGATAAATTCAGGGATGGTTACGCCGGGCAGTGGGGCTGCGATCGGCGTATGCGTGTCATGCGGCAACCGATTTGAGGTCACCATGAACGAGCATTTGCAGGGCGCCGGCGGCGCACCGCTGTTCAACCCGCTCTCGCCGGATTTCATCCGCGATCCCTATCCGCATTACGACCGGCTGCGCACGATCGATCCGGTCCATGTCACGCCGTTCGGTCAGTTCGTCACCAGCCGCCACGCCGATGTCAGCCTGGTGTTGCGCGACAGGCGCTTCGGCAAGGATTTCGTCGAGCGCTCCAAGCGCCGCTACAGCGACAAGATCATGGACGAGCCGGTGTTCCGCAGCATGAGCCACTGGATGCTGCAGGCCGATCCGCCCGACCACACCCGCCTGCGCGGCCTCGTCGTGAAGGCCTTCACCGCGCGCCGGGTCGAGGACATGCGGCCGCGCATCCAGGAGATCGTCGACCAGGCCATCGATGCCGTGACCGACCGCGGCAACATGGACCTGATCGAGGATTTCGCCTTCCGTCTGCCCGTCACCATCATCTGCGAGATGCTCGGCATCCCCGAGGATCATCGCGAGGTCTTCTACAAGAGCTCGCGCGACGGCGGGCGGCTGCTCGATCCCGTGCCCCTCTCACCGGAGGAGATCAAGAAGGGCAACGAGGGCAACCTGATGGCGCAGATGTATTTCCAGCAGCTATTCGAGCTGCGCCGGCGCAATCCCGGGGATGATCTCACCACCCAGCTCGTGCAGGCAGAAGAGGACGGCAACAAGCTCACCAACGAGGAGTTGACCGCGAACATCATCCTTCTGTTCGGCGCCGGCCACGAGACCACGGTGAACCTGATCGGCAACGGCCTTCTGGCGCTTCACCGCAATCCGGACCAGCTTGCGCTGCTCAAGGCGCGCCCCGAGCTGATGGAAGGCGCGATCGAGGAGTTCCTGCGCTACGATTCCTCGGTGCAGATGACTGGACGCGTCGCGCTGGAGGATATCGACGATCTCGGCGGCAAGAGGATCCCCAAGGGCGAGACCGTGCTGTGCCTGCTCGGCTCGGCCAACCGCGATCCGGCAATCTATCCCGATCGGCCGGACCGGCTTGATGTCACCCGCCAGAACGTGAAGCCGCTGTCGTTCGGCGGCGGCATCCATTTCTGCCTGGGCGCTCAATTGGCGCGCATCGAGGCCGAGATCGCCATTGCCACGCTGCTGCGGCGGCTGCCCGATCTGCGCATCGACGACGTCGAAAACCCGGAATGGCGGCCGACCTTCGTGCTGCGCGGCCTCAAGCGGCTGCCGGCGAGCTGGTAAAGGCGTCCCGGCGTTAACCTCCGCGCGCAACAGTCGCTGTGACTTCGCCACACTTCCCCCTATATAAGGGGCTGTTCCGGCACGCCTGAAGTCCAATAAGGCCAGGGTTTGGTCCGGGTGCCGGTTTGGCCGAGGGGAGACCCGTGCAGACGACGCTGCTCGGATTGGCGATTGCCTTCATCATTGCGCTGCTGGCCGCGCTGATCGGGCCTTACTACGTCGACTGGAACCAGTTCAGGCCCCAGTTCGAGGCGGAGGCTGGCAAGATCATCGGCGTGCCGGTGCGGGTCGCGGGCGAGCTCGACGCACGGCTGCTGCCGGCGCCGACGCTACGGCTGCGCCAGGTCACCTTCGGCGGCAACAACGATCTCGGCCGCCTGCGCGCCGACAAGCTCGACGTCGAGTTCAGCCTGGGCTCCCTGATGCGCGGCGAATGGCGCGCCACCGAGCTTTCCGTGGGCGGCATGGCGGTCGATCTCGGCCTCGATGCCCGTGGACGGGTCGATCTACCCTCCACCGCGAGCGGCACTTTCAATCTGGCATCCCTCGCCATCGAGCGGCTCAATCTTACCGGCCGCATTGCCCTGCACGACGCCGCGAGCCGCTCGACGCTGGAGCTGAACGACATCGCCTTTTCCGGCGACGTCCGCTCGCTCGCCGGCTCGGTCCGCGGCGACGGCGGTTTCACTGCCGCCGGGGTGCGCTATCCGTTCCGCGTCTCCTCCGGCCCGAGCGCCGACGGCAACGCCACCCGTCTGCACCTCAACATCGATCCCGGCGAGCGCGCCATCCTCGCCGATCTCGAAGGCGTGCTCGCCTTCGAGAACCGCCTGCCGAAATTCGACGGCGTTCTGACCCTGGCCGTACCGGCGGCCAAGAAGGCGGGCGAGGCGGGGCCGACGCCGTGGAAGCTGACGACCAAGCTCAAGGCGGATCCGGCCGGCGCGAAGTTCGAGCAGATCGACGCGAGTTTCGGCCCTGAAGACAGCGCGCTGAAGCTCGGCGGCGTCGGCGACCTCAAGTTCGGCGCCTCGCCGCTGCTGCGCGCGGTGCTGTCGGCGCGCCAGGTCGATGCCGACAGGCTCACGGCCAAGGGCGATGCCGAGCCGCTCCGCATCCTGCCGGCGCTGCGCGCGGGGCTTGCCGCAATTCCGCAGGCGCCGATCCCGGCGCAGATCGAGTTCAACTCCGACCAGATCATGCTCGGCGGCCGTCCGCTCCAGAACATCTCAGCCGAGCTTCAGACCGACGGACGATCCTGGACCTTCCAGCGGCTCGAGCTGCGGGCCCCCGGCATGACGCAGCTCTCGCTCAACGGCGCGACGCCCGGCGCCGACAGTTTCAGCGGCCGTCTCAGCGTCGAATCGTCCGACCCGGATACGCTGATGGCCTGGCTCCAGGGCCGCAGCGAGATCAACCGCCGCAGCACGCGGCCGCTGCGCCTTGCCGGCGACGTGACGATCGCCGCCAATCATCTCGCCATCGACGGGCTGAAGGCCGACATCGAAGGCGGCGCCGTGCAAGGCCGCATCGCCTTCGTGCAAACAGGCGCGAGCAAGGGCTCGCGGATCGACGCCGAGCTCAAGGCCGACCGGCTCGACCTCGACGCCGCCGCAAGCTTCGTGCGCGCGCTCGCGGGTCCGCAAGGCGAATGGCCGGAAGAGGCAAAGCTCTCGCTCGATATCGGCCGGGCGATCTCCGCCGGCCAAGAGTTGCGCCCGTTCGCTGCAAAGCTCGGCTATGGCCCCGCGTCGCTGTCGCTGGAGCAGCTGCGCTTCGGCCAGGCCAGCGGCGTGACCACCGAGGCGAGCGGCAGCTTCGACCGCACCAAAGCCACCGGAAAGCTCGCTCTGAAATCCTCGTCCAATTCGCTGCGCGAGCTCACCGCGCTGATCGAGCCGTTTGCGCCCGCGGTGCGCGCGCGCTTCGACGCCATCCCGGCGCTGCCGGGTGCGACGCGCCTCAAGCTCGATCTCAGCCTCGACAGGAATGCCGAGCATGCCGATCGCAGCAACGCCCGCGCGGTGCTCGAGCTCGACGCGCCGCAGCTCAAGGCGACCACCACGCTGGCCGCGCAGATGCCGGCAGCCGCCATAGGCGGCATTGATCTCGACCGGCTGCGGAACAGCGATTTCACACTGGAATCGAAAGTCTCGGCGCCCCAGGCCGGCGCACTGCTGGCGCTGCTCGGGCTCGATCGCGTGGCGGCCGCAGGCGAAGGCGCTTCGCAATTCGAGGGCAAGCTGACCGGCGCCTGGCGGCGGCCGCTGCAATTGAACGCAAAGCTCAGCGGCGGCGGTCTGGATGCCGATGCGCAGGGCAGCGTCGAATTGTCGGAGCCGAAAGCCAGCGTGAATCTGCGCGTGCGCAACGTCAATCTGGCGCCGCTGCTCGGGACCGGCCCAACCGACAAATCGGCGCAGAAGGTCAGCCTGTCCTCCCGCCTCACGCTGACGGGCAATCGCCTGATCTTCGACGATCTCGACGGCAATGCGGCCGGCTCGCATCTGCGCGGCCATCTGGCCGTGACGCTGGATCCGGAGAAGAGCGTCGACGGCGAAGTCGGTCTCGATACGCTCGATCTTGCCCCGGCGCTGGCGATGGCGATCGGCGCAGCCGGGCATGATACGGGCGAGCCGTTGAGCGCAGGGCTCGTCACCGGCTGGCGCGGTCGGATCGCGTTCCAGGCGTTGCGCGGGATGTTGCCCGGCGGCATCGAGCTGCGCCCGTTCGGCGGCATGATCCGCAGCGACGGCCAGTCGCTCGCGCTTGATGCGCTGAAAGGCGGCGTCGGCGGCGGCGAGATGTCGGCGAGCTTTGACGCGCGCAACGGCGCGAGCGGTCTTGCGTTGAATGCGCGTATCGAGCTCGGCAATGTCGATGCAGCGACGCTGCGCTACCGCGATCTCGCGCTGCCGAAGGGACGCGTCTCCGTGCAGATGGCGCTGACCAGCCAGGGCCGCAGCGTCTCGGCGCTCACCGGCGCGCTCGCCGGCAACGGCACGGTGACGCTGGCCTCCGCGGAAATCAGCGGCCTCAATCCGCGCGCCTTCGAGATCGCGATCCGCGCCAGCGACGGCGGCCAGGTCGCCGACGACAACCGCTTGCGGCAGCTCGTCGAGCCCGCGCTTGCCGCCGCACCGATCGCGGTGGCCTCGGCGCAAATCCCGTTCACGATCCGCGACGGACGGCTGCGCGTCGGCGCGACGCCGCTGGAAGCGAAGAACGCCCGCGCCATCGTCTCCGGCGGCTACGACATCCCCGCCGACCAGGCCGACATCCGCGCCAGCCTGACGCCGATCATGACCGGCCTCTCCGGCGCCCCGCCGGAGATCCAGTTGTTCGCGGCGGGACCTCCGGACAAGCTCAGTCGCACCATCGACCTCGCGCCGCTGTCCTCGTGGCTTGCGGTGCGCACGATCGACCGCGAGACGCGCCGGCTCGATGCGATCGAGCGCGGCGAGCCGCCACCGGCGACCGCGGCGCTGCCGACGCTGGTGTCTCCGGACGCTGCGCCCGAGCAAGCGCCTGGCAATGTGCCGCTGCCGGGCCAGGACCCGCGCCGTCCGCCGTCGAAGTCGAAAGTTGAACCCAAGATCGAACCCAAGATCGACCCCAGGGCTGCTCCGACGCCGAGGGCCCCGCAGGCCGCGCCCGCCGCGCCGAGCCCGCCGCTGGCGAGCCAACAGCTCGCACCGCTGCCGCCGCCAATCGACGTGAGGCCTGCGCCGGGCCCTGCGCCCGCAAAGCCCCGGCCAAAGCCGCCGCTGGTGCTGACGCCGCAGAATCCGTGAAGTGCGACTTGGTTTTGCGCAGAGCCGCGAATTGGCTCACCTCTCCCGCTTGCGGGAGAGGGCCCTTCGCACTGCTTAACCCATTCCCTCGCATTTGAATGAATTTTGCCCGGCAAAACTGATTTGCCGATTTTACTGAATTCTCGCGTTTCATCTCTAGCGTCGTTTCAGAGGAATTCGGCGTCGCGTCAACTGAGGCGCGACGGTTCGCAAAGAACGGCCAAGAACTGGGGATATCGAGATGAACGGGGCGAAATCGCTTCTGCAGGATCTGGACGATGCGATCGCGCGCGGCACCGACGAAAGCCGGGCGAAGGCGTTGTGGCATGCGACCGACATTCTGATCACCGGACGCTATAGCGACGACGAGATCAGCATGTTCGGCGAGGTCATCGGCCGGCTCGCCGAAGAGATCGAGGTCGCCGCGCGGGCGCAGCTTTCGGAGCTGATGGCGGCGTGCGATCACGCTCCCCTCAACGTCATCGAAAAGCTCGCCCTCGACGACGAGATCGAGGTCGCCGGTCCCGTGCTGCGCGAGTCCAATCGTCTCGACGAGAAGATGCTGGTCGAGAGCGCCATGACCAAGGGCCAGTCGCATCTGCTCGCGATCGCCCAGCGCAAGTCGATCGGCGAGGCCGTGACCGACGTGCTGGTCAAGCGCGGCGATCAGGAGGTCGTGACGTCGGTGGCAAGGAACGAGGGCGCGCGCTTCTCCGGTTCAGGCCTGCTGCACATGGTCCGCCGCGCCGAAGGCGATTCGATCCTCGCCGAGCAGCTCGGCCTTCGCAAGGACGTGCCGCGTCACATCTTCCAGCAGCTGATCTCGAAGGCGTCGGAGGACGTCCGCCGCCGCCTCGAGACCGAGCGGCCCGAAATGATGGCGCAGATCCAGAGCTCGGTGACCGAGGTCACCGGCGATCTTCAGTCCAAGTTCGGCCCGTCCTCGCGCAGCTATTTCGTCGCCAAGCGGGTGGTGACGACGCAGTATCGCCAGGGCAACCTCAATCAGGATTCGATCTCGAGCTATGCGCGCCAGCATCGCTTCGACGAGGTGCAGATCGGCCTGTCGCTGCTGTCGGCGCTGCCGGTGGACGTGATCGAGCGCGCGATGATGGACCGCAACCGCGAGATGATTCTGGTGCTGTGCAAGGCGCTCGACTTCTCCTGGGACACGACCATGTCGTTGTTGTTCCTCGGCGCCAAGGATCATCTGATCACGGCGCGCGAGCTTCACGACAACGAGCGCGATTTCGGCCGGCTCAAGATCGAGACCTCGCGCAGCGTTCTGAAGTTCTACCAGTCGCGCAAGAACAGCGCGGGTGCCGATTCCGCTACGGGCCGTCAGCCCGAGCTTCAGGTCCACTGATCAGGAATTCGACAGGGGAGTATTTGCAATGTTGCCTCAATTCGGCACCGCCGTTCGCAAGAAGAACCTCAATAGTGCCGTCACCGCCGATATCGGCGGTGCACCGGACAAGGCGTCGGTGGACGCGGCCTGGCTCGTTCTGGAAGCCGCAAATGATCTCGGCGACCACGCTGCGATCGAAGCCTGCCGCCGCGTCATCGACGCCGAGCTGAACGGCACGGTCGCCGGCGGCTCGGATGTCGATCTCGTGCTGGGATATTTCCGGTAAGACTTCGCAGCGCAGCGAATCCTCGAGCGCTCTCAGCCGGAATTGGAGCGCTTGGATCCTGCGTCGGGCCGTAGTTTTGATCTTGCCGCGCTCAGCGCTGCCGCCAGCTCGTCGATGTGGTAGGGCTTCGCCAGGATCTGGACGCCCGCTGCGTGGGCATCGTGGGCCGAAGCTTCGGCATACCCGCTGGTCAACAATACCGGGATGTGGCCTCGCCGTTTTCTGATCTCGCGTGCGAGCTCGACGCCGTTCATGCCGCCGGGCATCATGATATCCGAAAAAACAACATCGACCGAGCGGCCATCGGCCAGGGCGCCGAGAGCCGCGGCAGCGCTGGCGGCGCGCGTGACGTCGTAACCAAGCTGGCCGAGCATCTCGCTGACCAGCGCGGCAACTTCGTCGTCGTCTTCCACCAGCAAGACCTTGCCCTGGTTGCTCTTTTTCGGCCGCACCCGGGTGAGGTCGATCAGGTGTCGCCCGCTGGTGGGAAGATCGTGCGATCGAGGCAGGTACAGCGCAATGCTCGTGCCCCGGCCGACTTCCGATTGAATTCGTACGGTGCCACGGGACTGGGTCGCAAACCCGTGGACCTGCGCGAGTCCCAGGCCGGAGCCCTTTCCCACGTCCTTGGTCGTGAAGAACGGCTCGAACACGCGCGCCAGGATCTCGGGAGACATGCCGATACCGGTGTCGACGACGGATAGCCGGACGTAGTCGCCCGTGATCTGCTCGTCGTTGAAACCAGGGAGATTCTCCCCGCGCACGACGATCGTGCCGCCATTGGGCATGGCATCGCGGGCATTGACGGCCAGGTTCAGAATGACCAGTTCGAGTTCACCGGGATCGACCTCCACCGGCCAGAGCTGCTCCGGGAAATCGAACTCGACATGGACGTCGCCCCGCAGGCTGCGATCGAGCAGTTCACGCATCCCGCCGATCTGCACGGCAACGTCGACGGGCTCGGGACGAAGTGTCTGCCTGCGCGAAAACGCCAGAAGCTGCTTGGTCAGGCTGGCGCCGCGCTGCGCCGCCTGGATCATCCCCTCCATCAAGCGGCGGCGGCGGTTTGGATCGGTCTGGCGGTCGAGCATGTCGAGGCCACCGGAAATCACCATCAGCAGATTGTTGAAGTCGTGAGCTACGCCGCCGGTGAGCTGGCCGATGGCCTCGATCTTCTGGGCCTGGCGCAGCGTTTCCTCGACGCGGGCGCGCTCGTTCATTTCGAGACGCAACTGCTCGTTGGCCTCCTTCAGCTCGCGCGTGCGCTCGACCACCAGCTTCTCGAGGTCTTGCGCCGTCTGCTCGCGGGCCTGGAGCAGGGCCCGGATTTCATACTGGCGCCGTCGCGCCCTCATCGCGGATTGAACCGTGCTGGTTAGTGTGATCGGCTGAACCGGACGTTCGAGCAGCGAAACGTTGCGGAGAAGTTCGACGATGCTGCGTCGCCACGCAACGACAGCCGGCTGTTCTCGATGGCTGGTGAGGACGACAAAGGGCAGGTCGGACCATGGCGGTTGCGCCGCGATCCATTGGGCCAGCGGTGCCGTGTCCTTCCCGAACAATCCTTCCTCGGCGAGAAAGACGGCGCCCACGCCTTCGCTCATCGCGCTGACGAGTTCGGGCAGGCTTCGGCAGTTCACCGCTTCCAGATGGGAGTTGCGGAAGAGCTCGGCTGATGCCGGTCCATCGCGTCCGATCGGGGCGAATATGAGAACGCGGCTATCGCGAGCCGCGTTCATTCGATCGATCCTTCCGGGAGTGCCGTGCCGGTATAATGCGGATTGCCGGAAAAGATGCCACTGAACTCCTGGAGGGGCGGGCCGAGCTTGATCCCGGTGCTGCCGAGCCGGAACTCGCGGATGGTATGCTCGTGGTTGCCGCTGCGCTTCTTCACGACGGAAAGAGCGCGCCGCACCGTTCCGCCGAACTCGAAATAGCGCAACATCAACACCGCATCGCTCAAATAGCTGAGGTCGAGCGGCGTTTCCATTGGGCCCACCAGCCCATGCTGCGCGAGGATCAGGATGGTGAGCACACCCTGCTGCGCCAGATAGCTCAGCAGCTCATGCATCTGCAGGATGAGAAAGCGCTCGTCCGGCATCGCGTTCAAATAGCCGTTCAGGCTGTCGATAACGACAATGCGGGCGCCGTCGACCTCGACGCTTTGACGAAGCGTTGCTGCGAACTCACCGGGCGACAATTCGGCGGGATCAATCTGTTGAAATCGCACTTTGCCGGAATCGAGGTGTTTCTGCAGGGGCAGGCCCAGCGTAAGAGCCCGTGCTTCGATCGTTCCCCGGCCTTCATCGAACGCGAAGAAGACGGCGTGCTCGCCGCGTTCCGCCGCCGCGATGGCATAGGCGAGCGCGAGCGACGATTTCCCCACACCGGCCGAGCCGAGGAGCAGCACGTTGGTGCCCCGCTCGATCCCGCCTCCCAGGAGCCGATCCAGCTCGGGGTTTCCGCTGGACATGGACTCGCCGCGGAACGCCTTGTGATGTTCCGCCGCGACGAGTCGGGGAAAGATGCGCAAGCCTCCTTGCGAAATCGTAAAATCGTGATAGCCGCCCCGAAACCGGATGCCGCGCATCTTGATCACGCGAAGCCGTCGCCGCTCGGCCCCGTAGTCGATCGCGAGCTGTTCCAGCATGACGACGCCGTGCGCGATCGAATGCAGCTGCAGATCGTCCTGAGACGATGAGAGGTCGTCGAGGAGGACGACGGTGCAACTTCGGTTGGTGAAGAAGTGCTTCAAGGCCAGCACCTGGCGGCGGTAGCGCAGCGGATTCTGCGCCAGGAGGCGCAGTTCGGACAGGCTGTCGAGCACCACGCGGGTGGGATTGAGCCTTTCGACTTCCTTGAAGATCAGATTGGTGGTTTCGCTCAGCTCCATCTCGGCGGGATGGAAGACCGTGAGCTCCCGATCGGGATCGAGCGTCGTCTCCGGCGGTACCAGTTCGAAGATGTCCACGCCTTGCAGGGACCAGCCGTGCCTACGCGCTACGAGCTCGAGCTCCCGCCTCGTCTCGGACAGGGAGATATAGAGCACGCGTTCGCCGCCCCTCGCGCCCTCGAGAAGAAATTGCAGCGCAATCGTTGTCTTGCCGGTGCCCGGCCGACCCTCATAGAGATACATCCGGTTGGCGTCCAAACCGCCGCCCAGAATGTCATCCAAACCGTCGCTGCCGGTCGAAACTCTTGGCAAATCTTTGGGACTGTTGTCGGAAGCAGCCGTCGACGTATCGGTCATTGCACCCCCTTAACGCATTCCCAAAAAGAAAGCCGGTCTTGGGCAGAGCAGCCCCTTGGACCGGACAAAATCCGTCTCTATGGAACTCACACAGTCGGATTGGGTTCCGTCGGTGAGGCCGGCCCGGGAAGGTCGAACGAAGGAGCCCTCGGGCCGGGAGCGGCACAACCGTTTCCGCACTGGTTCCTGTGGATTGCCCGGCTCGGGCCCAATGCTCGAGGATGCGACGTCGGTCGAGCCGTGTCGGTCCAAAATTGGACGAAGCGTGCGGATCGTTGACCCGCCAATCCGGCGTATTGCGCGGCGGCATGCGGTAGCTCAGGCCAGATCGCGGGGGACGGGTTTGTTCGCGGCGATAGCCGAGAGGATCCTGATGAAGGTCGTCACCGCCGGAGCCGGCGTGCGGTGCCGCTGGGTGATGAGGCCGAATTCGATGTCGATCGGCGCGGGCTTCATCACCAGATGGGCGAGTTCACGCCTGCGCCAGTATGGCTCCAGAAGCGGGATTGGCGCCCAGCCGACCGCGTCGCTCGCCATCGCCACCTGGCGCATCGCGGCGAAGCTCTCGGCCCAGATCCGTGGAACGAACCCCCCGGACTTGGGCACCCTGAATGCGCGATTATCGCCGGCGCCGCTGGTCGCCTCGGATGAATAATGCGAGGGACGGGGGCCGGTTAGGGGATAGTCCAGCAGATCCTCCGGCTTGATCACCTTGTGCCGCAGCAGCGGATGGCCGCGCCGGCAGTACAGCGCGACCTTGACGGTGGCCAGTTTCTCGAACGCGAGATCGTCGAGGTCGCGGACCTCGACCCGGTCGCCGATCGCGATATCGGCGCTGCCGTTCAGCACCTCCTTGACCGCGAACCGGGCTTCAGTGGAGCGCAGGCGACAGCGGAGCTTTGGAAATTCCATCGCGAGGCGTCCGAGTGCCTGCGGCACCCAGAGCTCGGACGGAAACGTGCCGGCAACCACCGTGATCTCGCCGACCTCGAGCCCTCTGGCCAGACGAATCTCGCGCGACAGGATGTCCATGCTGCGCGTCACCGGCTCGCCTCGCTCCAGCACGATGCGGCCGAACATCGTCGGCTCGGGCACGCCCGTTCCCCTGTCGAACAATCGCACGCCGAGCTCGCCTTCAAGCGCCTGAAGCGCGCGCGTCAGCGCGGATTGGGTGATGCCCAAGGCCTCGGCCGCACGGCCGAAATGACGGTGGTGGTCGAGGGCTTTGACGATCTCGATGTGGCGGATGGTGATCATGATGCATTGAGCTCATTGAATTTTGTCTTCGATGAATTTGACACATCAGGACACGCTTCGTCATCTGACGAAGAGGCGGCAAGTGATTCAGTGCTGAAGCAAACTGGTCCGTCTGGAATGGGAATGAGCGCGGATGCGCGTGGGGGCAGGTTTTGACTATGGGGAATTATCAGGCGCGATCGGACTCCGATCGTCGCAACGGATCGTCGCGGCCTGAGCTCGGCAGCCGGATCGGCAAGTCCCGCGCGGAATGGAAATTCCGCAGCGGCATATCGGTGATGGCGAAGCTCGACGGCGAGTTCGCCGAGCGGTCGCTGACCTACGCCGGCAGCGCGCGGCTGCGTTACGCGTGGTGATCGCGGCACGCATTGGGCCGCACTAGGGGCTGGGCGGCTCAACCTCCTGCGCGGTGGCGTGCTGTCGCCGTCATTGCGCAGGAGGACTTACCGGCTTCGCCTTGCGGTAGATCACGACGTCTTCGCCGTGACGGTTCGTGCTCCGCTCGAGGAGATAGTCTGACCTCTCCAGCACGCGGCGGGATGCACCGTTCCTGACATTCACGATGCCGATGAGAGATGGCAGCTTGAAATGCGACAGCCCGATGTCCGTCATCGCGGCCGCGATCTCGCTTGCGAATCCCCGGCCCCAGAATTCGCGCTTGTACGCGTAGAGGATCTCGATCTCGTCGACGTCGTCGACGAGAATGTGCCGGATGCCCGCGCGTCCCACGAACGCTCCGTCCTGCGTTCGCATCACCCAGAGGCCGAAGCCGTGCTGGTCCCAATGGGCCATGTTGGTGGCGAGATAGGTCTTCGTGACCTCGGGCGTCCGCACCCCACCGAGATAGCGGGAGACCTCGGCATCGAGATGCAACGCGACGAGGTCGGTGAGGTGGCTTTCGTTCAGCCGCTCTGCGGTGAGCCGCTTGGTACTGAAGTGATCCATGATTGCGAGGGTCGTCACCAAAACGCGTCACCAACTGGTCGCCAGTTGGATGCCGCTGAGGTCGATCATGCCAGCGAGCTGATGTTTTGCCCGACGGGTCAACCGGTCCGTCGTCTGCGGTCGGATGATTTTCGTGCTCGCGTAAGCCATTGATTTTTCAACCCCCGTCCACGGTGCATGGGGTTGTTTTCGCAGTTTTTGTTTGAAGGGGGCCTAGCCCGCCCCGAACGCGACCGCGACGTTGTAGGTCAGCAGGCTCGCCGCATAGGCCAGCACCAGCATGTAGGTGAAGGTCACGGCCATCCAGGTCCAGCTTCCGGTCTCGCGCCGGATCACGGCCAGCGTCGAGGCGCATTGCGGAGCGAAGATGTACCAGGCCAGCATCGACAGCGCCGTTGCGAGCGACCATTTCGTCGCCAGCACCTGCCCGATCTGCTCGGCCGCTTCCTTGCCGCCTTCGATCGCGTAGACGGTGCCGAGCGCGGCGACCGCGACCTCCCGCGCCGCCATGCCGGGGATTAGCGCCACCGCAATCTGCCAATTGAAGCCGACGGGGGCGAGCAGCGGCTCGAGCGCCTTGCCGATCATCGCAGCCAGGCTGAAGTCGATGGCCGGCTCGGTGGCGCCCGCCGGCGGCTGTGGGAACGAGGCCAGAAACCAGATCAGCACCATCATCGAGAAGATCGTGGTGCCGGCGCGCACCAGGAACATCTTGGCGCGGGTGTAGATGCCGATCACGATCGATTTCAGCCGCGGCATCTTGTAGTCCGGCAGCTCCAGCATGAACGGCGCCGGAGCATAGTCGCGCAGCATGAAGAACTTGATGAGGAACGAGACGGCAAGCGCGCTGATGATGCCGGCCGCATAGAGGCCGAACATCACGAGGCCCTGCAGGTTGATGAAGCCCCAGACGTCCTTCGCGGGGATGAAGGCGGAGATGATCAGCGTGTAGACCGGAATGCGCGCCGAGCAGGTCATCAGCGGCGCGATCAGGATCGTCGTCAGACGGTCGGGCTTGTTGTCGATGACGCGCGTCGCCATGATGCCGGGAATGGCGCAGGCAAAGCTCGACAGCAGCGGAATGAAGGCGCGGCCGTGCAGCCCCGCGCCGCCCATGATGCGATCCATCAGGAATGCGGCGCGCGCCATATAGCCGAAATCTTCCAGCAGCAGGATGAACAGGAAGATGATGATGATCTGCGGCAAGAACACGATCACGCTGCCGACGCCCGAGATCACGCCGTTCTGAAGGAAGCTCTGCAGCAGGCCAGCGGGCAGGGTGGCTTGGATGAGCTCGCCCAGCGCATCGAAGCCGGAGTTGAGCAGGTCCATCAGGGGCTGCGCCCAGGCGAACACCGCCTGGAACATCACGAACAGGATCAGCGCCAGCACGATGAGGCCGCCGACGGGATGCAGGACCACCCGGTCGATCCGCCCGGTCCAGGTGTCGGGTCTGGCAGGCAGGCTGACGCAGTCGGCGATGATGCGGTCGGCCTCGCGCTGGGTCGCGCGCAATTCGGAGACGCTGAGCGCGCGCCAGCTGTTCGCCTCCGCCTCGGCGGCGAGCTTCGCCGAGATATCGTCGGTCAGTTTCAAGAGATCGGTGGTGCCGCCCTTGCGCACCGCGATCGAGGTGACCACGGGCAGGCCGAGCTCCTTGGCGAGCCGCTCGACGTCGACGGTGATGCCGCGGCGGGCGGCGATGTCGAACATGTTGAGCACGAGCACCATCGGCCGTCCGGTGCGCTTGAGCTCGAGCAGCAGGCGGATCGTCAGCCGCAGATTGGTCGAATCGGCCACGCACAGCACGAGATCGGGCACGGTCTCGCCGGATGCCTTGCCGAGCACGAAGTCACGGGTGATCTCCTCGTCCGGGCTGCGGCCGCGCAGCGAATAGGTGCCGGGCAGGTCGACCACCGAGACCTGGCGTCCCAGGGGCGTGACGAAGAAGCCTTCCTTGCGCTCGACGGTGACGCCGGGATAGTTGGCGACCTTCTGCCGGCTGCCTGTCAGTGCGTTGAACAGCGAGGTCTTGCCGCTGTTCGGCGTGCCCACCAGGGCGAGATGCAGCAGGGGTAATTCCATGGAATCACTGGTCCGGGATCAGAGGTCCGGCCGCTATCTAAGCGACGATGATGGCCATGGCTTCGCGGCGGCGGACCGCGATCGTGATGCTGTCGACCCGCACGGCGATGGGGTCGCGCCCGACCAGCCCTTCGTGCAGGACCTCGACCCGTGCGCCCTCGACGAAGCCGAGCTCGATCAAGCGACTCTCGAGCTCGATGTCCGAGAGCGCGGAGCCGGCCTCGCGAGCCGAAAGATGCTGGATGACGCCGGTGTAGCCGCGCTGGGCCAGACCCAGCGGCATGTGCGGGCGCGTGTCATTGGTGTCGGTCATGCCCTGTAATTTCAACGCAGGGCATTGAGGTCAAGCGGCGGGGTCGGCCGAAACTGCACCTTAGAGTGATTTTAAAGTGCAGATCGCCGGGCGCCGGGGAAAGCGGCCCGGCGGCTACTGGGCCGGGATCTTGTCCGGCTGGGCGGCCATGGCCCGGCTCTTGAAGTAGTCCAGGACGAACAGGCGGATCGCCGACGACAGGTTGCCCTGCTGGCGATTGTTGTCGATCTCGCCGACCAGCTCGGACAACGTCATGTTGCGCAGGCCCGAGATCTCCTTCATGCCGTTCCAGAACGCCTCTTCGAGGCTGACGCTGGTCTTGTGCCCGGCGACGACGATCGACCGTTTCACGACCGGCGACTTCATGGCTGCTCCTCGCGATCGATCTGATGCTGATCCAGGTGCGCCTTCGCCTTGTCCGCGCGCGTCTCCTCCGCCGACCGTTCCGCCTTCGTGCGACCGAACTTCGTCCGGTTGGCGTCCGCCTGTTTCGCCGAGGCTTCCCGCTCGGCGCGCTTCCGGAAGCGATTCAGGTTGATGACGTTCCCCATGCCGCGTCTCCATCATCCGATCCTCTTCAGGCTGGATGAAACATTCAGAAACAGGGTGCCGCTTTGCGCCCCACAAGACTTGATCGCCATTCGCTCGTCCTCGTCAATCGGCCCCTCGGGCCATCAAACGATGAATTTCGCCCTGTCGAGGGGGGCGGAAAGGCTGCGTAGCACGCCGTCCCGCCGGAACATTGACGGTAATCAAATCCCGCCCCCAAAACTGCATATTTCTGGGCGCCGAGCGTCCGTATCATTACGGATGCCTATCGGAATTCGGAATTTATCCCGGGCTGGTCATCTTCTCCGGGCGCACCAGGCGGTCGAATTCATCCGCCGAGACGAAGCCGAGCCGCAGCGCCTCCTCCTTCAGCGTGGTGCCGTTGGCATGCGCCGTCTTGGCCACCTTGGCGGCGTTGTCGTATCCGATCTTCGGGGCGAGCGCCGTCACCAGCATCAGCGAGCGCTGCATCAGCTCGCTTATCCGCTTCTCGTCGGCGCGAATGCCGCTGACGCAATGCTCGGTGAAGGATCGCGCGGCATCCGCCATCAGGCGGATCGAGTGCAGCATGTTGTAGGCGAGCACGGGCTTGTAGACGTTGAGCTCGAAATGGCCCTGGCTGCCGGCGACCGTGATCGCGGTGTGATTGCCGAACACCTGGCAGCACACCATGGTCATCGCCTCGCATTGCGTCGGGTTGACCTTGCCCGGCATGATCGAGGAGCCCGGCTCGTTCTCCGGCAGGATCAGCTCGCCGAGGCCGGAGCGTGGGCCCGATCCCAACAGGCGGATGTCGTTGGCGATCTTGAACAGGCCCGTCGCCACCGAATTGATGGCGCCATGCACCAGCACATAGGCATCGTTCGAGGCCAGTGCCTCGAATTTGTTGGCGGCGCTGGTGAAGGGCAGTTTCGTGATGCCGGCGACATGCTTTGCGAACAGTTTCGCGAAGCGCGGCTTCGAGTTGAGGCCGGTGCCGACGGCGGTGCCGCCCTGCGCCAGCGGATGGAGGTCCTTCACCGCGACCTTGAGGCGGGCGATGCCGCTCTCGATCTGCGCCGCATATCCGGAGAATTCCTGACCAAGCGTCAGCGGCGTCGCATCCTGGGTATGGGTGCGGCCGATCTTCACGATCTTCGAGAACTCCTTCTCCTTCTTGCGCAGAGCGCGCAGCAGTTCGCCGAGTGCAGGGATGAGATCGGCATTGATGCGGCTTGCGGCCGCGATGTGCATCGCGGTCGGGAAAGAGTCGTTCGACGACTGGCTCATGTTGACGTGGTCGTTGGGATGCACCGGCTTCTTGGCGCCGAGTTCGCCGCCCAAGAGCTCGTTGGCGCGGTTGGCGATCACCTCGTTGAGGTTCATGTTGGTCTGCGTGCCGGAGCCGGTCTGCCATACGACGAGTGGGAAATGATCGTCCAGTCTGCCGTCGATCACCTCGCGCGCGGCGCGGATGATGGCGCCCGCCCGGCGCCGGTCGAGCAGGCCGAGCTCGAGGTTGGACTGCGCTGCGGCGAGCTTGACGATACCGAGCGCGTGTACGAGCGCGATCGGCATGCGATCCGTGCCGATCCGGAAGTTCTGGCGCGAACGTTCAGTCTGCGCGCCCCAATAGCGGTCAGCGGTGACTTCGATGGGACCGAAGCTGTCGGTCTCGATGCGGGTCGCGGGGCGGGCGGTCTTCGAGCGGGAAACTTTGGCCATGAGCACATCCATTCCGCCGCGCGAGATGCCGCGCGGCCTCTTCATGTGCTCTTCTATATAGACAGTCTGGCCGGGTGCGACGGCTTCGCGGCCAACCTAGATCATTTCTTGCGGAAACGATCGAGCCGAACGACTTCGGCGCCGCCCTGGTTCGGGGCCGCCGGCTCCTCCGTGCCTTCCGCCGTTTCAGGGGAAGGCGTCTGCACCGCAACGGCCGACGGCGCGGGAGCCGCCGGCAGCGTCTCGGGCGCGACCTCGGCGACATCGGACGTGTCGAACTGCAGGCCGAACTTCACGGACGGATCGAGGAAGCTCTTGATGGCGCTGAACGGCACGATCAGCCGCTCAGGAATGCCGCCGAAGGATAGGCCGACCTCGAAACGGTCCTCGAGCACGGTCAGATCCCAGAACTGGTGCTGCAGGATGATCGTCATTTCTTCCGGATATTGCGCGAGCAGCCGCGACGACAGCTTCACGCCCTCGGCCTTCGACACGAAGGTGATGAAGAAATGGTGCTCGCCCGGCAGGCCATGGGCCGCGGCGTCGGTCAAAACCTTCCGGAGCACGCCGCGCAGCGCGTCGCGGGCCAGCACATCGTATCGGATATGATCGGTCGCCATGGTGGTCCTGTTGCATCCCCGAAGCCGGACCGTGCCGGCCCGACTCGCCAAGCCGCAATAGTACCGCGCCTGACGGGTCAGCAGGAGTCCCCGCCGGGGAAGAAATCGTGATTAAAGTGGAGGCTTCTGTTGCCAGGTGCCTCCGAACCCCGCCTAACGGAGCTTAACCCGTTAGGACTTTAAGTCGGTCTTTCAAACTGCGTTACGCAGCCTGAGCAACCGGAGCAAAGTTGTCGTTGGCAACTATTGCAGTAGCCCGATAACGGCGGAACAATACCGGGAAAAAGTTCGCCCTTTACGCCCTCGTCGATCCTATTTCGCCCCCGCCAAAACCCGCTTCTAGGGTATGCCCCGCGTGGGCTTTGGTGGAGGCGCCGGGTACCGCCCCCGGGTCCGAATGGTTTATTGCGACGACCGTTTATTTCCATAGCCGGCGAACCGGCACCCCCAATATAGGGGGCAAACGTTTCGAAAGACAGGGGTTTGGCGTGGATTGCGTCCGGTTCCCTTTGGATAGGTTCCGGACACGCTTGGCCGTGGCGCGACCCCTATTCTAAGCTCCTGACATGTCCCCGGATTCAGTACCGGCTGTCCAGGAATCGGACCAGGAGCCGGACCTCGCTGCCGCGCCGCCAGGTCTGGTCGCGCTTTTCCTGGCGTTCGCCCGGATGTCGCTGGCCGGTTTCGGCGGCGTGCTGGTGTTTGCCCGGCGGGCCATCGTCGAGCAGCATCGCTGGATGACCGCCGACGAGTTCAACGAGACCTTCGCGCTCTGCCATTTCCTGCCCGGGCCCAACATCGTCAATCTGTCGATGGTGTTCGGCGCCCGACTGCGGGGGATCGCCGGGGGAGTGGCCGCCTTTGCCGGCCTGCTGCTGCCGCCGACATTCATCATGACCGGGCTCGCGATCATCTACGCTCAGTTCGGCGAATTGGAGCTGCTGCGCCGCAGCCTCGCCGGCATCTCCTGTGCCGCGGTGGGCCTGTTGATCGCAGTGGTCTTCCGCATGATGACCCCGCTGTTGAAGCGGATGGACGCCGTCGCGCTCACCCTGATGCTCGGTGTGTTCGCCGCCATCGGCCTGCTCCGCCTGCCGCTTCAGGCAGTGCTGCTGGTCGCGATCCCCGTGAGTATCGGCGCCACCTATTTCCTGCGGCGGAAAGTAGCAGCATGAACGCCGAGAACCCGATCTGGGTGCTGATCTCCACCTTCGGTCTGATGTCGCTGTTCGCGGTCGGCGGCGCTGCGGCGGCGGTGCCGGAGATGCACCGCATTGCGGTCGAGGTGCATCACTGGATGACCGACAAGCAGTTCGCTGATGCCTACGCGATCGCGCAGCTCTCGCCAGGTCCGAACGTTCTTATCGTGACGTTAATCGGCTATGCCGTCGCCGGGATCCCCGGGGCGCTGGCGGCGACGCTGGCGATGTGCCTGCCGACGGCCGTGCTTGCCTATTATGTCAGCCGGCTTCTGAACCGGCCCAGCCAATCGCGCTGGCCCGGATTGATTCAGGCTGCGCTGGTTCCGCTCTCGATCGGATTGATGGCGGCGAGCGCCCTGATCCTGGCCCAGTCGACCGATCGCACAATTGTTGCGGTGCTTCTGACCGCAATGGTTGCGGTGATCGCATCCGTCTCGCGCATCAATCCTCTTTGGCTTTTGCTCGCCGGGGGCTTGTTGGGTTTTGCTGGCATTGTGTAACGAAAATCGCTAGGCAATGGTCGGGGCGGGGGATCCAGTTCCAACTGATTTAGAACAACAGTGCTCGTGACTTACGGGTCGCGGAGGAGACATGCATGGCCGACACGATGGGCCACTCAGCGACGACCACCCGAAACACGCGGTTGGCGCTCGGCTTTTGTCTGCTGGCGATTGCGCCGCAGATCTTCGAATTGATCTGGTCGATCGGGACGATCTTCGGCTGGGGGACCGGCCGCGGCCCCGCGACGGTCGTCACCAGCCACGCGGCGGCGCTGATCGCAGGCGCGCCCAGCGCGATGTTCGGATCGCTCGGCGGCGGCACCAAGAAGATGTCGTCAGAGGTCCTGCTGGCGCTGATCTATTCCTATCCGCTGTTCGTGGTCGCAATCCTCACGCTGTTCATGAGCATCAGGTCGGCCCAAGATTATGTCGGCGGCGTCGTCCTGATGGCGGTCGCCCTGTTCGCGCTGTGGGCAGGGAGCGACTTGCAGGGCATGCGGGGCTTCTCCTTCGGCGCGGGCACCGCGCCGCGAATGTTCGGCGGCCTGCTGGTCGCCTTGTCCGCCGGCATCGCCTTGACCGGTCTTCTGACCGATGGGCCGGCAATGGCCCATTATTCATGGCGGGGGCCATTGTTCGTGGTGGCGGCGATTCTGTTTTTCGCGCTGGCGATCCGGCCGCTCGGCCTCGTGGTCACGGCCTTCGCGAGCTTCATGATCGCCGCGACGGGATCGCAGGAGACGCGCTGGGTGGAGGCGGTGATCGTGGGCGCTTGCCTGACGATCGGTTGCGCAATCCTGTTTCCATACGTGCTTGGGCTGCCGATGCCGATGTATCCGCGTTTTATGATCCAGTGAGGGTGTGATGGATATCTTTGCCAACCTCGCTCACGGCTTCGCCGTCGCGTTCTCTCCGATCAACCTCCTGATGTGTCTGATCGGCGCCCTGGTCGGGACGCTGGTCGGCGTGCTCCCGGGCATCGGCACCATCGCAACGGTGGCGATGCTGCTGCCGATCACCTTCGGACTGCCGCCGGTCGGCGCCCTGATCATGCTCGCCGGCATCTATTACGGCGCGCAATATGGCGGCTCGACCACGTCGATCCTGGTCAACATACCAGGCGAGGCGACGTCGGTCGTCACTGCCATCGACGGCCACCAGATGGCGAGACAAGGCCGCGCCGGCCCGGCGCTGGCGATCGCCGCGATCGGCTCGTTCTTCGCCGGCTGCGTCGCGACCGTCCTGATTGCCGTCCTCGGCGCGCCGCTCACCAAACTCGCGCTGGCGTTCGGCCCGGCCGAATATTTCTCGCTCATGGTGCTCGGCCTGATCTTCGCGGTGGTGCTGGCCAAGGGCTCCGTGCTGAAGGCGATCGCGATGATCGTGTTCGGCCTTTTGCTCTCCATGGTCGGCTCGGACATCGAGACCGGCGCCTCACGCATGGCCTTCAACATTCCGGAGCTCGCCGACGGCCTCGGCTTTGCGACGGTGGCGATGGGCGTTTTCGGTTTTGCGGAGATCATCCGCAATCTCGACGCCGGCGCCGAAATGAGCCGCGATCTCGTGCAGCAGAAGATCACCGGCCTGATGCCGACCAGGAAGGATCTGATCGACTCGACGCCCGCGATCCTGCGCGGCACCGTGCTCGGCTCGATCCTCGGCATCCTGCCCGGCGGCGGCGCGACCATCGCATCGTTCGGCGCCTATACGCTCGAAAAGAAACTCGCCAAGGACCCGTCGCGGTTCGGTCGCGGCGCGATCGAGGGCGTGGCGGGGCCGGAAAGCGCCAACAACGCTGCGGCGCAGACCTCGTTCATCCCGCTGCTGACGCTCGGCATCCCGCCGAACGCCGTGATGGCGCTGATGGTGGGCGCGATGACCATCCACGGCATCGTGCCGGGCCCGCAGGTGATGCAGAAGCAACCCGACCTCGTCTGGGGCATGATCGCCTCGATGTGGATCGGCAATCTGATGCTGATCATCATCAACCTGCCGCTCGTCGGCATCTGGGTCCGTCTGCTCCGCGTCCCCTACCGGCTGATGTTCCCCTCGATCGTGATTTTCTGCGCGATCGGCATCTACTCGGTGAACAACGCACCGGTCGATGTGATCCTCGCCGGCGTGTTCGGTCTCGTCGGCTACTGGCTGATCAAGCACGATTTCGAACCGGCGCCGCTGCTGCTCGGCATGGTGCTGGGACCGTTGATGGAAGAGAACCTGCGCCGTGCGCTGCTGATCTCGCGCGGCGACTGGAGCGTCTTCCTGACGCGTCCGTTGTCGGCGGTGCTGCTGGCGGTCGCGGCGGGTCTGCTTATCCTTACGGTGTTACCGGCGTTGCGCGCCAAGCGCGACGAGGTGTTCACCGAGTCCGAGAACTGAGGTCCTGCGTCGGCGCGCCGCATTCGGAAGTCGAATCGACTTGTGTTACGGCTTCGTGAAATGGAAATGCCGGCCTTTGGGCCGGCATTTTAATTATGTCCAAAGGGGAAACGTCATGACGTTCATTCGCGCGCTGACGGGCGCATGTGCCGCAGCGCTGACAGCGCTCGGCAGCTTCATCGTAACGGCTGAGGCGCAGACCTATCCGACGCGCAGCATTACCATGATCGTGCCGTTCGCGGCCGGCGGCCCGACGGACGTGATCTCGCGCATTGTCACCGGGCACATGGCGCAGACACTCGGACAGAGCATCATCATCGAGAACGTGGTTGGCGCCGGCGGCACCACCGCCACCACGCGCGCCGCGCGTGCGGCCAATGACGGCTATACGCTCATCACCGGGCATATGGGAACGCATGCCGCCTCGGTGCCGCTCTATCCGAAACTTGCCTATCATCCCGAGAAGGACTTCGAGCCGATCGCGCTGCTCGCGGGCACCCCGATCCTGATCCTCGCGCGGAAGGACTTTCCGCCGAAGGATCTCAACGAATTCGTCACCTATGTGAAGGCGAACGTCGAGAAGGTGAACGCCGCGCATGCCGGCGTCGGTTCGGTTTCGCACGTCTCGTGCGAGCTCCTCCATTCCATCCTCGACATCAAGCCGGTCGGCGTGCCTTTCAACGGCACCGGCCCCGCGATGAACGCATTGGTGGCTGGACAGGTCGACTACATGTGCGACCAGATCGTCAACGCCGTTCCGCAGATCAATGCCGGCACCATCAAGGCCTATGCGATCGCCACGGCCGAGCGCAACCCGTCCCTGCCGAACGTCCCGACGACGGCGGAAGCTGGCCTGCCGAAATTCCAGGCCCAGGCCTGGAACGCGATATTCGCCCCGAAGGGAACCTCGCCTGCGATCATCGCAAGCCTGAACGCCGCGGCCATCAAGGCGCTCGACGACGAGACCGTGAAGAAGCGTCTGCTCGACCTCGGCAGCGTCATTCCGGCCGCCAAGGATCGCACGCCGGAAGCGCTGGCGGCGCTCGTCAAGAGCGAGATCGCGAAGTGGAGCCCGGTGCTCAAGCCGGCGACTTAGCCCAGCGAGATCAAGCTGATAGGCGAGGGGCGGAACGCCGAGTTCCGCCCCTTGTCGTTTGCTCCGGAAACACTCAATTTTCCGGGTATAATCGGTGCGAACAGCGAATCGCCGCTGTTGCAGCGCGGGGGCGGCCGTTAAGTTCGCCGCCTTCCCAAAGGCTCAGTCGCACATGCACCAGTATCAGGACCTGCTCGAGCGGATTCTTTCAGACGGCGCCGAGAAGACCGACCGGACCGGCACCGGAACGCTGTCGGTGTTCGGCCATCAGATGCGCTTCAATCTGTCCGCCGGCTTCCCGATGCTGACCACCAAGCGGCTGCCGCTGAAGGCGATCGTGCACGAGCTGTTGTGGTTCCTGAAGGGCGACACCAACATCAAATATTTGCGGGACAACGGCGTCACCATCTGGGACGAATGGGCGGACGCCAATGGCGATCTCGGCCCGGTCTACGGTCATCAGTGGCGCTCCTGGCCGGCGCCTGACGGCCGCAGCATCGACCAGATCGCGAACGTGGTCGACATGATCAAGCGCAACCCGGACTCGCGCCGCCTGATCGTCTCGGCGTGGAATCCCGCCGAGGTGGACAAGATGGCGCTGCCGCCGTGCCATTGCCTGTTCCAGTTCTACGTCGCAGGCGGCAAGCTGTCCTGCCAGCTCTATCAGCGTTCGGCCGACGTCTTCCTCGGCGTGCCCTTCAACATCGCCTCCTACGCATTGCTGACGATGATGGTTGCGCAGGTCACCGGCCTGAAGCCCGGCGACTTCGTGCATTCGTTCGGCGACACCCATCTCTATTCCAACCATCTGGAGCAGGCAAAGCTCCAGCTCACCCGCGCGCCGCGTCCGCTGCCGGTGATGCGGATCAATCCTGACGTGAAGGACATCTTCTCCTTCCGCTTCGAGGATTTCGAGCTCGTCGGCTACGATCCGCATCCGCACATCAAGGCGGAAGTTGCGGTCTAGCACCCATGTCGCTCAACATCCGCCGCGCGCGCCCGGGCGAAGCCGGGCTCGTTCTCTCCTTCATCCGCGAGCTTGCCGAATACGAAAAACTCTCACACGAGGTCGAGGCGACCGAGGCCGACATCGCCGACGCGCTGTTCGGCGACAGGCCGCAACTCCATTGCGCGATCGCCGAGTGGAACGGTGACGCCGTCGGCTTCGCGGTGTGGTTCACGAATTTCTCCACCTTCAGCGGCCGCCGCGGCATCTATCTCGAGGATCTCTACGTGCGGCCGTCGCACCGGGGCAGGGGTCTCGGCAAGGCGTTGCTTGTCCATCTCGCGAGGGAGTGCGTCGACAACGGCTGGGCGCGCCTGCAATGGGCGGTGCTCGACTGGAACGCGCCGTCGATCGCGTTCTACAAATCGCTCGGCGCCGTCATGATGGACGATTGGACGCTGTGCCGCCTGTCCGGGCCGGCGCTGACGCAGCTTGCCGGGAGCACATCCTGATGGAGATCGTCTTCGTCGTCGCGATCGCGGAGAACGGCGTGATCGGCGCGGGCAACGCGATGCCGTGGCGATTGAAATCCGACATGGCGCGCTTCAAGGCCCTCACGATCGGCAAGCCCGTGATCATGGGTCGCAAGACCTTCGAATCGCTGCCCCACCGTCCCCTGCCGGGCCGCACCAATATCGTGATCACGCGCGACGTGGACTATCGCGCCGCAGGCGCCATCGTCACGACATCGGCGGCGGATGCGGACGCGGTTGCGCGCGGCGATGCCCTGCGGCGTTCGGTCACTGAAATCGCGGTGATCGGCGGTGCCGAAATCTTTCGGCAATGGCTCGATCGCGCCGATCGCCTCGAAATCACCGAAGTCCACGCGCGCCCCGAAGGCGATACGCATTTCGACATCGACAGGGCGAAGTGGGACGAGGTCGCGCGTGTCCGCCATCCTGGCGGAGGCGACGACAGCGCCGATTTCTCCTATGTGACATATCGTCGGCGGCCCCGCCATTAACCGCATTTGCCAATGTTAACATTGACTTTTCTGCCCCCGAGCTTAGCTCGAAAGGCGGCGGGGGTTACGTTGTAAGGGACTTGCCTGTCCCCTATAAAGCCGGACCGGACAAAGCGGGCGGGGACAATCCACCCTGCCGAGGAGAGCGTCGAATGCCGTGGAAGAATCAGGGCGGTGGCCCATGGGGCTCGGGTCCAAAGGGACCATGGGGCTCAGGCCCGCAACCGGTCGGGCCGAGGCCGCCGGATCTGGAAGACCTTCTGCGGCGCGGCCAGGACCGCCTGCAGCAGATCATGCCGGGCGGCTATTTCTCCGGCATCGGCATCACGCTGATCGTGCTGCTGATCGTCGCGTTCTGGCTGCTGTCGGGCTTCTTCCGCGTGCAGTCCGAAGAGCTCGGTGTCGTGCTGCGCTTCGGCAAGCATGTTCGCACCGTGCAGCCCGGCCTGAACTATCATCTGCCCTATCCGATCGAGACGGTGCTGCTGCCCAAGGCGCTGCGCGTCTCCACCATCTCCATCGGCATGACGGTGATCGACGATCCGGCGCGACGCGGCCGCTCCATTCGTGACGTGCCGGAAGAGAGCCTGATGCTGACCGGCGACGAGAACATCGTCGACGTCGATTTCACCGTGCTCTGGCGCATCAAGCCGGACGGCGTCGGCAATTTCCTCTTCAACATCCAGAACCCTGAAGGCACCGTGAAGGCGGTCGCAGAGAGCGCGATGCGCGAGGTGATCGGCCGGTCGCAGATCCAGCCGATCCTGACCGGCGCGCGCAACGTGACCGAGCAGGGCGTGCAGGAACTGATCCAGCGGACCCTGGACAGCTACGGCGCCGGCATTCAGATCAGTCAGGTACAGATGCAGAAGGTCGACCCGCCGGCCCAGGTGATCGACGCCTTCCGCGACGTCCAGGCGGCGCGCGCCAATCTCGAGCAGCTGCAAAACGAGGCGCAGACCTACGCCAACCAGGTCGTGCCGCAGGCCCGCGGACGTGCGGCGCAGATTCTGCAGGCCGCCGAAGGCTACAAGGAACAGACGGTCGCCGAGGCCAAGGGCCAGAGCTCGCGCTTCCTGAAGGTGTACGAGGAATACAAGAAGGCGCCCGACGTGACTCGTGAACGGATCTATCTGGAGACGATGGAGCGCGTGCTCGGCGGCGCGGAAAAGCTCGTCTATGACGCCGGCCGCTCCGGCCAGGGTGTCGTGCCCTATCTGCCGCTTCCGGAATTGACGACCAAGCGCCCGGCCGCCGCCGGTCAGCAGTCGAGCGGAGGCAACCGATGAGATCCCCGGTCACAGGTATCGTCACGCTGCTCGGCCTCCTGCTCGTCGTGGTCGTCGGCTACATGTCGCTGTTCACGGTCCAGCAGACCGAGCAGACCATCGTGCTGCAGTTCGGCCGGCCCGTCGACGTCGTCACCGATCCAGGCCTGCACTTCAAGGCGCCGTGGAACTCGGTGATCAACATCGACAAGCGGATTCTCGACCTCGAGAACCCGTCGCAGGAAGCGATCGCGTCCGACCAGAAGCGGCTCGTGGTCGATGCCTTCGCACGCTATCGCATCAAGGACGCGCTGCGCTTCTATCAGAGCATCGGTTCGATCCAGGCTGCGAACATCCAGCTCACCACGCTCCTGAACGCGGCGCTGCGCCGCGTGCTCGGCGAGGTTACCTTCATCAACGTGGTGCGCGACGACCGTGAGAAGCTGATGCAGCGCATCCGCGAGCAGCTCGATCGCGAGGCCGACGGCTACGGCATCCAGGTCGTCGACGTCCGGATCCGGCGCGCCGACCTGCCGGAGCAGAACAGCCAGGCGGTCTACCAGCGCATGAAGACCGAGCGCGAGCGCGAAGCCGCCGAGTTCCGCGCTCAGGGCGGCCAGAAGGCCCAGGAGATCCGCTCCAAGGCCGACCGCGAGGCAACCGTGATCGAAGCAGAAGCAAGGTCGCAGGCCGAGCAGACGCGCGGTATCGGCGATGCCGAGCGTAACCGCCTGTTCGCCGAAGCCTACGGCAGGGATGCCGACTTCTTCGCTTTCTACCGCTCGATGACGGCGTACGAGAACGGGCTGAAGGCGAGCGACACCCGCTTCCTGCTGCGGCCGGACTCGGATTTCTTCCGGTTTTTCGGCAACCCGTCCGGCAAGACGGTAACCGAGACGCCGGCGAAACCGTAAGCCAGACGAGGGCGGCAGGTCTGCCGCCCTTCGTCCCGACAAGAACAGCACACCGGGAGGTTCCAAGCCGATGAGGTCCATTGCGTTCGCCGACTTCCTCATCGGCCTGGGCATCCTGTTCGTACTGGAAGGCTTGATGTTCGCGGCCAGTCCGAACTGGATGCGCAAGGCCATGAAGAGCGCCATCGCCACGCCGGACAATATCCTGCGGGTGGTCGGGATCGGCTCCGCCGTCGTCGGCCTGATCCTGATCTGGGTTATGCGACGCCCGGTTTAGGCCTCGCACCAACGCCAAAGTGAAGGCAAAAGACCGGATTTCGCCGTATTATCGGGGTCATGAGGCCCGTTGACCTCCGTGCTTGCGCCGTCCCCCCGTTCGAGCGCAGTCTGGACGCCGAATCCCTTTCTCTGGAGATACCAATGCCCGCTGCCACCATTGCCCCGACCCGCTTGCGTTTAGGGCTGGCCGCGCTCGCCGTCAGTGCATTCAGTGTGTTCGGCACGCCGGCACAGGCGCGCGGACCGGATGGCATCGCCGACGTTGCCGAGAAGGTCATCGACGCGGTCGTCAACATCTCGACCTCGCAGACCGTCGAAGCCAAGGGCGGGGTCGGCAATACCATGCCGCAACTGCCGCCCGGCTCGCCCTTCGAGGAGTTCTTCGACGACTTCTTCAAGAACCGGAAGGGCCCCGGCGGCAGCAAGGGCGGTGAAAATAGCCCGGCGCCGCGCAAGACCAATTCGCTCGGAAGCGGTTTCATCATCGATACGGCGGGCGTCGTCGTCACCAACAACCACGTCATTGCAGATGCCGACGAGATCCACGTCATCCTCAACGACGGCACCAAGATCAAGGCCGAGCTGGTTGGCGTCGACAAGAAGACCGATCTCGCCGTGCTCAAGATCAAGCCGACGAAGCCGCTGGTCGCGGTGAAGTTCGGCGACAGCGACAAGCTGCGCCTGGGCGACTGGGTGGTCGCGATCGGCAACCCGTTCAGCCTGGGCGGCACGGTGACGGCCGGCATCGTCTCGGCCAAGAACCGCGACATCTCCTCGGGGCCCTATGACAGCTACATCCAGACCGACGCCTCCATCAATCGGGGCAATTCCGGCGGTCCGCTGTTCAACCTCGACGGCGACGTCATCGGCGTCAACACGCTGATCATCTCGCCCTCCGGCGGCTCGATCGGCATCGGCTTCGCCGTGCCGTCGAAGACGGTGGTGGGCGTCGTCGACCAGCTCCGTCAGTTCGGCGAGCTGCGCCGTGGCTGGCTCGGCGTGCGCATCCAGAGCGTCACCGACGAGATCGCCGAAAGCCTCAACATCAAGCCGGCGCGCGGTGCGCTGGTTGCGGGCGTCGACGACAAGGGGCCGGCCAAGCCGGCCGGCATCGAGCCGGGCGACGTCGTCGTCAAGTTCGACGGCAAGGACGTCAAGGATCCGAAGGACCTGTCCCGCGTCGTCGCCGACACGGCGGTGGGCAAGGAGGTCGACGTCGTCGTCATCCGAAAGGGCCAGGAGCAGATCAAGAAGGTCACGCTCGGCCGTCTCCAGGATCCCGACAAGGTGCAGGCCACGCTGAAGACCGACGAGCCGGCGCCGGAGAAGCCGGTGACGCAGAAGGCGCTCGGCCTCGATCTGGCGGTGCTGAGCAAGGATCTGCGCACGCGCTACAAGATCAAGGAGAGCGTCAAGGGCGTGGTCGTCACCAATGTCGAGGCCAATTCCGACGCCGCCGAGAAGCGGCTCTCCGCCGGCGACGTCATCGTCGAAGTCGCCCAGGAGGCGGTGTCGAGCGGCGCCGACATCCAGAAGCGGGTCGACCAGCTCAAGAAGGACGGCAAGAAGTCCGTGCTGCTGTTGGTCTCGAATGCAGATGGCGAGCTGCGTTTCGTGGCGCTGAGCGTGCAGTAGTTTCATCCGTCATTCCGGGGCGATGCGAAGCATCGAACCCGGAATCTCGAGGTTCCGGGTCTGGTGCTTCGCACCATCCCGGAACGACGTTTGCGTCAGCCCTCCACGAACTCCTCGCGCCGGTATCCCTGCGCATACAGCAGCGCTGTGAGATCGCCGTGATCGATCCGCGCAGCCGCCGCCGCGGCGACCGCCGGCTTGGCGTGGTAGGCGACGCCGAGCCCCGCCGCCTGGATCATCGCGAGATCATTGGCGCCGTCGCCGACCACCACCGAGTCGATGTCGTCGAGATCGAACGATTCCATCAGGTCGACCAGTGTCGCCAGCTTCGCTGCGCGTCCCAAAATCGGCTCCTTCACCTCGCCGGTGAATTTGCCGTCGCGCACGACGAGTTCGTTGGCACGGTTCTCCTGAAAGCCGATCTTGGCGGCGACCGCGGACGTGAACAGCGTGAAGCCGCCGGAGACGAGGCAGGTATAGGCGCCGTGGGCGCGCATGGTTGCGACCAGTGTGCTGCCGCCCGGGGTCAGCGTGATGCGCTTGGCCAGCACCTCGTCGACTGCGCTGGCGGGCAGGTCCTTGAGCAGCGCGACGCGCTCGCGCAGCGCCGGCTCGAACTCGATCTCGCCGCGCATCGCGCGTTCGGTAATGGCGGCCACATGGGCCTTCACCCCGACGAGATCGGCGAGCTCGTCGATGCATTCCTGGCCGATCATGGTGGAATCCATGTCGGCGAGAAAAAGCTTCTTGCGCCGGAGCCCGACTGGCTGCACGACGATGTCGATGGGCAGGTCGCCGCGCAGCTCGCGGAGCCGTTGCTCGATGGCGTGACGGTCGCCTTCGAGGTTACTGTCGGCGCCGAAGGGAATATCGACCGCGACCCCGTCGAACAGCCAGTGCGCGGGAGCTGCCTGCGGCAGCACGGCGCGGGCGCCGTCGACGATGGTCGAGTCGAGCGCGGGATTGTCAGGGTTGCAGATCAGCGTGGCGACGAGGGACATTTGAGGTTTTCGTGAACGAGGAGCAGGTCAGCAGAAGGCCTCTTGGCGAGGCCGTGCTTATCGCAGGCCCGACCGCCAGCGGCAAGTCGGCGCTGGCGCTGGAGCTCGCGCTCGCCACCGGCGGCATCGTCATCAATGCCGATTCCATGCAGGTCTATCGTGACCTCCGCATCATCACGGCACGGCCGACACATGACGAGGAGGCCCGCGCCCCGCACCGTCTCTACGGCCATGTCGATGCGGCCGTGAACTTCTCGGCGGGCGCCTGGGTGGCTGACGCGGCAAAGGCGCTCGACGAGGCGAAGGCGCAAGCCCGCCTGCCGATCTTCGTCGGTGGCACCGGGCTCTATTTCAAGGCGCTGACGGCGGGCCTCTCCGTGGTCCCGCCGATTCCTGCCGAGGTGCGCGAGGCCGTGCGCGCGCGGCTGGAACGGGACGGCGCGGAGGCGCTGCATGCGGAACTGGCGCGTCGCGATCCGCGCGCGGCCGGGCGATTGAACCTGCGTGACCGCACCCGGATCGCGCGCGCGCTCGAGGTGTTCGAGGCGACCGGCCGTTCGCTGCTCGACTGGCATCGGGAGGGCCAGCCGCCGCTGCTGCCGAAGGACAGTTTTCGCGCGGTATTTCTCGCCCCCGAGCGCGACGAGCTCTATGCCCGCATCGATGCTCGCTTCGATGCCATGCTGGGAGCCGGCGCGCTGAGGGAGGTCGAGCGGCTCGCCGCCAGGCACCTCGATCCGCTGCTGCCGGCAATGAAGGCCCATGGTGTGCCGGCTTTGATCCGGCATCTGCGCGGTGAGATCAGCCTGGAGGAGGCCGCAGCAATCGGCCGCGCCGACACCCGCCACTATGCCAAGCGGCAATTCACCTGGTTCCGGCATCAATTGCCGGAGTTCGAATGGGTGAAGCCGGAGGAGATGAGGGCATGGCTCGTGGCAGTTGTGAACGCCGCCCGAGATCCCGCCTGACGCGCTTTTGTGCTCAGGTTCCCTAATTTACCTCTCGCCAAAACCCGGGGAACACCGCTACACTGCCTAAATCGCGCAGAAACGGTGGCATTGCCTTGACATCCGGGCTTTGGCCGCTATGTTTCGCGCAACCTTTGGGAAGCCGAGCGCCTGCCATGCGTAACATTATTACCAAACTCCTTATCGCCGTCGTACCCAGGCACACCGCCGGGGATGGCTAGCTGCCATCCACATGACAGGCGGTGTGCATGGGCCCTCTTCGGGGCCTTTTTTATTTCCCGAACCCGACACGACCAAAGCCGCTGACAACAGCGCATCCGGAGCAAGCCAATGAGCGACAAGAGCCACGATCCGAACCAGATGACCGGCGCCGCAATGATCGTTCGCGCGCTCATCGATCACGGCGTGACCGACATTTTCGGTTATCCCGGCGGCGCCGTGCTTCCGATTTATGACGAGATCTTCCAGCAGAGCGAGGTCCAGCACATCCTGGTTCGCCACGAGCAGGGCGCAGGCCACGCCGCCGAGGGCTATGCGCGCTCGACCGGCAAGCCGGGCGTCGCGCTGGTGACCTCCGGTCCCGGCGCCACCAACATGGTGACTCCGCTGACGGACGCGCTGATGGACTCGATCCCGCTGGTCTGCATCTCCGGGCAGGTGCCGACGCATCTGATCGGCAACGACGCGTTCCAGGAATGTGACACCGTCGGCATCACGCGCCCCTGCACCAAGCACAATTGGCTGGTGCGCGACGTCAATGATCTCGCAAAGGTGCTGCACGAGGCGTTCTATGTCGCGACGTCGGGCCGTCCGGGTCCGGTGCTGGTCGACGTTCCCAAGGACGTGCAGTTCGCCACCGGCACCTATCATCCGCCGCGCAAGTCCGACGTGCATCGCTCCTACGCGCCGCGCGTGAAGGGCGATGCGACGCAGATCCGCAAGGCGGTGGCGCTGCTCGCCAATGCCAAGCGCCCGGTGATCTACAGCGGCGGCGGCGTCATCAATTCCGGTCCCGAGGCAACCAAGCTGTTGCGCGAGCTGGTCGAGGTCACCGGCTTCCCGATCACCTCCACGCTGATGGGTCTCGGCGCGTACCCTGCGTCGGGCAAGAACTGGCTCGGCATGCTGGGCATGCACGGCACCTATGAGGCCAACATGACGATGCATGATTGCGACGTCATGCTCTGCGTCGGCGCGCGCTTCGACGACCGCATCACCGGCCGCGTCGATGCGTTCTCGCCGGGCTCGAAGAAGATCCACATCGACATCGATCCGTCCTCGATCAACAAGAACATCCGCGTCGACGTGCCGATCATCGGCGATTGCGGCAACGTCCTCGGCGACATCCTCCAGGTGTTCAAGGCGGAGGCGAAGAAGCCCGACATCAAGTCCTGGTGGCAGCAGATCGCGCAGTGGCGTGCCCGCAACTCGCTCTATTACAAGAAGAGCAACGACGTCATCCTGCCGCAGCACGCGATCCAGAGCCTGTTCGAGGCGACGCGCGGCAAGGACACCTACATCACGACCGAGGTCGGCCAGCACCAGATGTGGGCGGCACAGTTCTACGGCTTCGAGGAGCCGCATCGGTGGATGACGTCGGGCGGTCTCGGCACCATGGGCTACGGCCTGCCGGCGGCGATCGGCGTGCAGGTGGCCCATCCGGACAGTCTCGTCATCGACATCGCGGGCGACGCCTCGGTGCAGATGACGATGCAGGAGATGTCGACGGCGGTGCAGTACGAGCTGCCGATCAAGATCTTCATCCTGAACAACCAGTACATGGGCATGGTGCGGCAGTGGCAGCAACTGCTGCACGGCAACCGCCTGTCGCATTCCTACTCGGAGGCGCTGCCGGACTTCGTCAAGCTCGCGGAAGCCTATGGCGGCGTCGGCATCCAGGTGCACAAGCCCGGCGATCTCGACGGCGCCATCAAGGAGATGATCTCGGTCAAGCGCCCGGTGCTGTTCGACTGCCGCGTCGCGGCGCTCGAGAACTGCTTCCCGATGATTCCGTCCGGCAAGGCTCACAACGAGATGCTGTTGCCGGAGCAGGCGAACGACGAGGCGACCGCGAAGGCCTTCGCCGGCGGCAAGGCGCTGGTGTGACAAGAGACATTTGAGGGGACGACAATGAACCAGCCCGCATCCGCCTACTTCATCGAGGAGCGCCACGATCCCAACGAGACGCATACGCTCTCGGTGCTCGTGCAGAACGAGCCGGGCGTGCTCGCGCGCGTGATCGGCCTGTTCTCGGGCCGTGGCTACAACATCGAGAGCCTCACGGTCTCGGAGACCGAGAGCCAGAAACATCTGTCGCGCATCACCATCGTCACCACGGGTACGCCGATGGTGATCGAGCAGATCAAGCACCAGCTCGACCGCATGATCCCGGTCTACCGCGTCGTCGACATGACCCAGACCAGGCGCTCGATCGAGCGGGAGCTCGCCATGGTGAAGGTGCGCGGGCAGGGCGAGCACCGGGTCGAGGCGCTGAGGCTGGCGGATGCGTTCCGCGCCCGGGTGATCGACGCCACCACCGAGAGCTTTGTGTTCGAGATCACAGGCAATACCGACAAGATCAATCAATATATCGACCTGATGCGCCCGCTCGGCCTTGTCGAAGTGTCGCGCACCGGCGTTGCCGCGATCGGCCGCGGGCCCGAAGGGATGTGAACCATGCTGGCGCGCGACTGGTACTACAATGAGCGGAACCGGATGGGGATCGGGCCCGCTGTGGCGTCGATCTACGACAGCCATGACGATGCGGACCTGCGGTCGCGGGCCGCGCTGAAAATGCTCGGCGTGCAGCGCGGCTGGCGCATCGCGGATATCGGTTGCGGTAACGGTGTGCTGGCCACCGAAGCCGCCCTGATGGGCGCCGAGGTCGACGCCATCGACATCTCGCCGGCGATGCTGGCGCTCGCCGAGATCTACGCGCGCGACCGCAAGGCGCCCGTGCGCACGCAATCGGCCGGCCTGCTCAGCTTCGCCTATCGCCCCGAATCCTATGACCTGATCGTCAGCGAGTTCACGCTGCATCACCTCCCGGATTTCTGGAAGGCGGTGGCGATGTCGCGGATCTATCGTGCGCTCAAGCCCGGCGCGAGCTTCTATCTGCGCGACATCGTCTATGTCTCGATGCCCGATGCCGTGGAGCGCGACGTCGATCAATGGGCCGACTTCCAGATCAAGAACCACGACTTTCCGCGCGACGGCGTGGTGACGCATATGCGCGACGAATATTCGACCTTCGGCTGGGTGATGGAGCGGATGCTGACCGACGTCGGCTTCACGCTGGTCTCTGCCGATTACCACGCACCGATGCACGGCACCTATCTGCTGCGCAAACCAAGAGCCGGCGAGCAAGGCTAGAACGAACAACAACAGGACTGCACGACAGGGCAGAGCCGAGAACAACAATGAAGCCGGCCGACATCCTCATCGCCATCCTGGTGGCGGTCATCTGGGGGCTTGCGTTCGTCGCAAGCCGGATCGCGCTCGACGAATTCTCGCCGGAGCTGATGACGGCGATGCGCTTCGCCATTGCCGCGCTGCCGTGCCTGTTCATTCCCAGGCCGAAGGTCGCCTGGTCACTGCTGATCGCCATCAGCTTCACGCTGTTCCTCGGCCAGTTCCTGTCGCAAGCTTACGGCATCGCCCGTGGCGTGCCGGTGGGGCTGACCAGCGTCGTGGTGCAGAGCCAGGCGCTGTTCACCATAGGCTTTGCCGCGGTCGCATTCGGCGAGCGGCCGACGCCGGTGCAGACCCTCGGCATCGTCATCGCGGCGGCTGGACTTCTCATGATCTGCGGCACCGTGGGTTATGACTTCAGCGTCGGTGCGTTCGCCGTGCTGATGATCGCTCCGATCTGCTTTGCGATCGGCAACCTTCTGCTGCGCGGGGCCCGCGGTGCGCCGATGTTCGACTTGTTTGCCTGGCTCTGCCTCACCGCCGCGGTGCCGCTATTCGCGCTCGCGCTGGTCGTCGATGGGCCCGCGCCGACCTTCCAATCGCTGATCCACATGTCGCTCACCGGCCTCGTCTGCCTGCTGGCAATCGGCGCCATCTCCACCAGCATTGCCTATTGGCTGTGGGGCCGGCTGCTGCGCGACTATCCCGCGGCGCAAGTGGTGCCGTTCGCGCTGCTGGTGCCGTTCGTCGGCTCGGCTGCCTCGAGCATCGTGTTCGGCGAGCGGTTCGGACCCTTGCGGCTCGCCGGCATGCTGACCGTGATCGTTGGTATCGCGGTGATGGTTCTCGCGAACCGGCCCAGGGCGTTAGCCAAACCGCTGCCGAAGACGGCGTGAGGTGACCATGTCCCAGTCGCTGCTCTATGCCTTCCTCATCTTCATGATCGTGATGTACTTCACGCCCGGGCCGAACAACATCATGCTGCTGTCCTCGGGCCTGACCTATGGCTTTCGGCGCACGATCCCTCACATCGTCGGGATCGTCCTCGGCTTCGCCTTCATGGTCGCCGCTGTCGGTCTCGGGCTCGGCTCGGTGTTCCTGGCCTATCCGATCCTCCAGACCATCCTGAAATATGCCGGTGCCGCCTACCTGATCTATCTTGCCGCCGTGATTGCCATGTCCGGCCCGACCAAGCCGGGGGAGGAGGATGGCCGCGGCCCGATGACCTTCTGGGGCGCGGCGATGTTCCAATGGATCAACGCCAAGGGCTGGGTGATCGTGATCGGCACCATCACCGCCTATGCGGCGATCGCCCAATTCCCGCTCAACATCGCGATCCAGACCCTGATCAGCCTGCTCGTCGGCACGGTCTCGACCGTGGTCTGGGCCCTGTTCGGCACCGCATTGCGGCCGATCCTGACTTCGGAGCGGCTGGTCCGCGCCTTCAATATCCTGATGGCGATCCTGCTGCTGGCCTCCCTCTACCCCGTTTTCATGGATGCATGATGTCGCGGATTTCCATGCAGAAACGGGTTTCCCTAAGGGGCCGAAATGCTCTAGACAGCCCCCGAAATCCGCAAATTTCACCCTTCGGACACTGACCAATGGCCGATTTTCGGCCCTGAACGAGGAAACGACCATGCGTGTTTATTACGATCGCGACGCCGACCTGAACCTGATCAAGGGCAAGAAGGTCGCCATCGTCGGCTATGGCAGCCAGGGCCACGCCCATGCGCTCAACCTGAAGGATTCCGGCGTCAAGGAAGTCGCCATTGCGCTGCGCAAGGACTCGGGCTCGGTGAAGAAGGCGGAAGCCGCCGGCTTCAAGGTGATGGACGTCGCCGAAGCCGCCAAATGGGCCGACCTCGTCATGATGCTGACCCCGGACGAGCTCCAGGGCGACATCTATCGCGAGCACCTGCACGACAACATGAAGAAGGGCGCCGCCCTCGTGTTCGCGCACGGCCTCAACGTCCACTTCAACCTGCTCGACCCGCGCGCCGACCTCGACGTGCTGATGATCGCGCCGAAGGGCCCCGGCCACACCGTGCGCTCCGAATATCAGCGCGGCGGCGGCGTGCCCTGCCTGATCGCGATCGCCAAGGACGTCTCGGGCAACGCCCATGACCTCGGCCTGTCCTATGCCTCGGCTGTCGGCGGCGGCCGCGCCGGCATCATCGAGACCACCTTCAAGGAAGAGTGCGAGACCGACCTGTTCGGCGAGCAGGTCGTGCTCTGCGGCGGCCTGGTCGAGCTGATCAAGGGCGGCTACGAGACCCTGGTCGAAGCCGGCTACGCGCCGGAGATGGCCTATTTCGAGTGCCTGCACGAAGTGAAGCTGATCGTCGACCTGATCTATGAAGGCGGCATCGCCAACATGAACTACTCGATCTCCAACACCGCCGAATACGGCGAGTACGTCACCGGCCCGCGCATCGTCACCGCCGAGACCAAGGCCGAGATGAAGCGCGTTCTCGCCGACATTCAGGGCGGCAAGTTCGCCCGCGACTGGATGCTCGAGAACAAGGTCAACCAGACCTCGTTCAAGGCGACCCGCGCCAAGCTCGCCCAGCACCCGATCGAGGAAGTCGGCGCGAAGCTGCGCGACATGATGCCCTGGATCAAGAAGGGCGCGCTGGTCGACAAGTCGAAGAACTAAGCCGTCTCCCGGACGCAGCGCATCACGCGAGTGGTGCGCTGCTGATCCCGGGTCCCCTGCGGCTCCCGGGTCCGGGCTTCTGCTCCTCCCCCTTCGCACCACCGCCGTTTTCCGACATGATCGCGGAAAACCTCGAGGGGAGGGTAAACCATGCGATCTGTCGTCATCACGGGCGTGTCCACCGGCATCGGCTGGGCCACCGCGAAATTCCTGATCGGGCGCGGCTATCGCGTCTTCGGCAGCGTCCGCAAGCAGGCGGATGCGGAGCGGCTCGCCGCTGAACTCGGCGCCAATTTCACACCCCTGCTATTCGACGTCACGGATGAGGCCGCCGTTCTTGCTGCCGCGCGAACGGTTCGCGAGACGCTGGGCGGAGAGACGCTGGCCGGCCTCGTCAACAATGCCGGCATCGCGGTCGCCGGTCCCGTGCTCGAATTGTCGGCAGACGATTTCCGCCGCCAGATGGACATCAACGTGATCGGCCCCGTCATCGCGACGCAGGCTTTCGGGCCTCTGCTCGGCGCCGATCCGTCGCTGAAGGGGCCGAAGGGGCGGATCGTGATGATCAGCTCCGTCGCGGGCAGGAACGGCAATCCGCTGTCGGCGCCCTACTGCACCTCCAAGCACGCCATCGAAGGATTGTCCGAGAGCCTGCGCCGCGAATTGATGCTGTTTGGCATCGACGTCATCATCGTTGCCCCCGGCGCGGTGAAGACGCCGATCTGGAGCAAGGCCGAACAGATCGACCTATCCGTCTATCAGAACTCGCCCTATCTGCCGGCGCTGAACAAGGTCATGGCCTTCATGATGGACCTCGGCGCCAAGGGCCTGCCGGCCGAGCGGATCGCCGAAATCGTGTTCGAGGCGCTGACTGCGGCCAAGCCACGGGTGCGCTACCAGGTCACGCCAGACCCGATGAGGCATATGATCCAGGCGATGCTGCCCAAGCGGGCCGTCGACCGCATCTATGCCAAGCGGCTCGGGCTATTGCCGCAGTGAGGCAGGCGCTTCAGCCCGCTAGCCCAGGCCGGCCGCAGCACCACGGCGGCCTCGCTGTGTCCTGATAGATGCTGCGCCGCAATTGGCGGCGGAGGGGCCGGAGGTCCCGGTCCGCGAGGGTGCGCGCCGTGCGCCGGTTCGCCGCTCACTAACATTAAGCGAAGGTCGGTCACGACGCGCGTTGCCTGTCCTTGACCGTTCCGTTACAGTTTTATGACATGGTGCAGGCCTCCGGCTGCGCCGGGAGCCCTAGCCGCCCTTTTTCACTCCCTGGGCCGGCCAGACGGCTGGGTATCATCGCGCCGGACCAGAAGTTGCGTGTCGTCGATGGCGTCCGCGCCCAATCCAGGTCCTTCCGCAGCCACCGCCGCCCTCGCCAGTGTCGCCGCGCTCGGCATCTGGCGACTGCTTGCGGTTGCCGCGCCGCATCTGGCCGCGCTCGCGCTGATGTACCAGACCGAGACCGATTTCGGCTCGCGCTTCTCCTTTGCGCTCGCCTGGGGCATCCTCAACTTCTTCTGGATCACGCTGCTGCGCCGGCCGGCGTTGTCGGGCGCGCTGTCCCTGACCATGGTCGTCGTGCTGGTGCTGCTGTCGCGCCTCAAGCACGACGTCGTGCAGATGACGGTCAACTTCATCGACCTGATGATGATCGACCGCGACACCGTCGCGTTTCTGTTCGCGATCTTCCCGAATTTGCGCTGGTCGGTGATCCTGGCCGGCCTCGTCACGCTGCCGCTGATGTATGCGCTGTGGTGGCTCGATCCGTTCCGCATCCGCCGTCTGCCGGCGCTCGCCTGCAAGCTCGCATGCCTTGCCGCGCTGGTTGGCTATTCGCTCTATCACCCGGACGAGGCCTGGCGCGGCTATTACGACGACGGCTATCTGTCGAAATTCTTCCGCTCCGGCGTCAGCTCGGTGTCCGATTTCGTGCAATACGGCTTCATGGAATCGGCCGCTTCGACCAATGAGCGGCTCAACATGCCGCTGGTCGATGCCTGTCACCCGGTCGGCCGCCGGCCGAACATCATCATGATCCATGATGAATCCAGCTTCGACATTCGCGCCGCTCAGGGCATCAAGGTGCCGCCGCGCTATGGCGATCACTTCAAGTCCTGGGACGGCAAGCAGCGGACGTTCCTCGCCGAGACCAACGGCGGGCCGAGCTGGTTCACCGAATACAACGTGCTCGCGGGGCTGTCCTCGCGCTCGTTCGGCCGCTTCGCCTATTTCGTGACGCGCATCGCCTCGAGCCGGGTCGAACGCGGCCTGCCGCTGGCGCTGCGCCGTTGCGGCTACGACACGATGTCGCTCTATCCCGCCCATGGCGGCTTCATGGCCGCCCGCAGCTTCCAGATGACGACCGGCATCGAACGCTTCCTCGATTCGAAAGACCTCGGAGCCAAGGACGTCGAGCCGGACAGCTTCTTCTACGACAAGGCGCTCCAGCTGATCGGCCAGCAGCCGCCGAACAAGCCGCTGTTCACCTTCCTTTATCTCGGCGCCAATCATTTCCCCTGGGAGACGCGCTTCCGTCCCGACCTGTTGCCGAACTGGCGCGCGCCGGGCAACGTGGCGTCGATCGACGAATATCTGCGCCGGCAGGCGATGAGCGCCGAGCAGTACAAGGCGTTCGTCGCGGGGCTGAAGAAGACGTTTCCCGGCGAGCCCTTCCTGATCGTGCGTTACGGCGATCATCAGCCGGAGTTCGCGCCCGCCATCCTCGAGCCCGGGCTCGACGAGGGCGCGATCGGCAAGAAGCTCGACGCCTACGATCCGCGTCTCTACGCGACTTACTACGCAATCGACGCGATCAATTTCGAGCCGGTGAAGAGTGATGCCGTGATGGACACGGTCGACGGCCCTTATCTGCCCCTGGTCATCCTGGAGGCCGCCGGCATCCCGCTCGACCCCTCCTTTGCCGAGCAGAAGGAGATCATGCTCCGCTGCAAGGGCATGTTCTACAGCTGCAAGGACGGCGCCGAAGCGCGGCGGCTGAACCGCCTGCTGATCGACGCGGGGATAATCAGGGGGTTGTAGTCTCCTGTTCGACCACAAGCGATACTCTTCGACCGTCACCCTAATGGCCGCTTCTTGAGCGGCCCTCGAAGGATGACGGAGCTTGCAGCGGTCCTACCGCCCGCCCACCTTTTCCCACAGCCACTTCGCCACCACATCCGGCGACGAGGTCGCGTCGTTGCCGCTGGCGCGCAGATTCGCTTCACGCATGGTCGCGATATAGATCTTGCCGAGCAGTGGCGTGAGCGCGGCTTGCAACCGCTCGTCACCGGCGCGCTTCGGCGCCAGCAGCAGGATGGCATCATAGGGAGGGATCGCGTGCCTGGGATCCTCGAGTGCGACCAGATCGTATTTCGCGATCAGGCCGTCGCTGGTGTAGCCGGCGATGACGTCGACCTCGCCGCTGGCGACCGCCGCATACATGAAGTCGGGCTGCATCTGGCGCTGGGCGCGGAAGGAGAGGCCATAGGCCTTTTGCAGCGCGGCCCATTCCGGGCGTGAGAAGAACTCATAGTCGCCCGCGATCGACAGGCTCGCCGCATGCGCCGCGAGATCGGCGACGGTGCGGATGCCGAGCGCCTCGGCGCGCTTTTTCGGCATCACCAGCGCATAGGCATTTTCGAAGCCGAGCTCGCCGAGCAAGGTGATGTTGTCCTTGGCGAGCGCCGTCTTCAGCTCGGCGACCAGCTCGGCGCGCGGCTTGATATCGGTGCGACGCAGCTGGTTGGCCCAGAGCGTGCCGGAATAATCGACATAGAGATCGATGTCGCCGGCCTTCAACGCCCCGAAGATCACGCTGGAGCCGAGGCCGGATCGTGTGGTGGCGGGAAGGCTTGCCGCCTGAAGGCGATCCCTGAGCAGGGCCGAGAGCACATATTGCTCGGCGAATGTCTTGGCACCGACGACATAGCCCTGCGACGAGCGCCCCATCGTCGGCACCAGCGTTGCGGCGACCAACGCGGCGATGCCGGCCGCGCCCAGTGCGGAGCGCGCGTGGCTGTGGTGACGCAGGCCGGCCTCGATCAGGCCCAGCAGCTGATCGACGGCGAGCGCCAGCAGCGCCGAGGCAAGGCAGCCGAACAGCACGAACACCCAATTCTGGGTCTGGAGCCCGGCGAAGATGTAGTTGCCAAGGCTGGTCTGCCCGATCGGCGTCGACAGCGTCGCGGTGCCGATCACCCACACCGCGGCGGTGCGGATGCCCGCCATCATCACCGGCAGCGCCAGCGGCAGCTCGACCATCAGCAGCGACTGCCGCGCGGTCATGCCGACGCCCTTGGCGGCTTCGATCAGCGCGGGATCGATGCCGTTGAGCCCGGTGATGCCGTTGCGCAGCACCGGCAGCATCGAATAGAGCGCCAGCGCCAGCATCGCCGGCAGGAAGCCGAAGGCCGAGAAGGAAACGCCGAACCAGGCCAGCGTGAGCGACGCGGCCAGCAGCAGCAGCGGATAGAACAGCGCGAGCAGCGCCAGACCCGGCACCGTCTGCACGATGCTGGCGATCGCGAGCAGGATGGCGCGCGGCGCCGGGCGGTTGCGGGTCAGGATCGCCAGCGGCAGGCTGACGGCCAGACCGAGCGCGAGTGCCGCGAGGCTCACCCGCACATGGTTGCCGAGATAGTCGGGCAGATGCGCCAGCGCCTCGCCCCAGCGCGGATCGGCGAGCAAGCTCATGCCGCACCGCTCGTCGGCAGCAGCGCGTTCAGCCGTTCGACCTGGCGCCGCGGCGTGCTTAGCAGCTCCAGCACGTAGGCGTCCTCGCTCTTCGAAAGCTCCGCCGGCGTACCCTGCGCCAGCAGCTTGCCGTCACGCATCACGGCGATGCGGTCCGCGAGCAGGATCGCCTCCGTCATGTCATGGGTGATCATCACCGTGGTCAGGCCGAGCTTGCGATGCAGATCACGATAATCGTCGCCGAGCGCGTCGCGGGTGAGGGGGTCGAGCGCACCGAAGGGCTCGTCCATCAGCACGATGCGGGGTTTTGCCGCGAGTGCCCGCGCCACGCCGACACGCTGGCGCTGGCCGCCGGAGAGCGCCGCCGGCAGGCGGTCGCGATGCGCATCACGGTCGAGCTGCACGAGCTCCATCAGCTCGTCGACACGTGCCGCGATGTCCGTCGCCGGAGTGCCCAGCAGCCTTGGCGTGATCCCGATATTGTCGGCAACGCTCAAATGGGGAAACAGCCCGCCGGCCTGGAACACGTAGCCGACCCGGCGCCGAAGTGCGACCGGATCGACGTCTCGTACGTCCTCGCCCTCGACCGTGATCGTGCCGCCATCGGCCTCGATCAGCCGGTTGGCGAGCCGTAGCAGCGTCGTCTTGCCGGAGCCCGAGCCGCCGACGACGGCCACAAATTCGCCTTCGGCAATGTCGAGCGACACATCGTCGACGGCCTTGAGGGAGCCGAAGCGCTTGGTGACGCAGTGATAGCTGATCGCCGGCTTCGAGGGCATTGGATGGGGGCTCATTTTTTCCTTGCCCCATGCGTAGCACGCTTGGCGCCTCGATTGAACTTGGCGGCACGAGCGGCTAAGGCATCGGGCCGAATTCGGAGGAAAATGCATGACAACGCCCACGGCAGTGGCGCTGGAAGATGCCAAGGTCGCGTTCCGGCTCGGGGACGGGCGGGTCTATACGGCGGTGGAGAAAGCTCATCTCGCAGTGGCGCAGGGCGAGTTCGTGGCCATTGTCGGCCCCACCGGCTGCGGCAAATCCACGCTGCTCAACGTTGCCGCGGGCTTGCTCACGCCGGCGGCCGGCAGCGTCAGGATATTCGACCGGCCGCTCGCGGGGTTGAACCGGGATGCCGGGTATTTGTTCCAGGCCGACGCGCTGTTCCCATGGAAGACCGCGCTCGACAACGTCGCGATCGGGCTCGAGGTCAAGGGCACGGCACGCGCCGAGGCGCTGCAGCGGGCGCAGCAATGGCTGACCTCCGTCGGCCTCGGTGCGTTCGCTAATCGCTATCCGCACATGCTTTCCGGCGGCCAGCGCAAGCGCGTCGCGCTGGCGCAAGTGCTGATCCGCGACCCGAAGATCCTGCTGATGGACGAGCCGTTCGGGCCGCTCGATGCGCAGACGCGCCAGGTGATGGGCAATCTGCTGCTCGAGCTCTGGAATGCGGACCGCAAGGCCGTGCTGTTCGTCACTCATGATCTCGAAGAGGCGATCGCGCTCGCCGACCGCGTCGTGATCATGTCGGCCGGGCCGTCCTCGCGCATCATCGGCGACTGGCGGGTGAGCTTGCCGCGCCCGCGCGACATTTTCGAGGTGCGGCTCGACAAGGAATTCCATGCGCTCCATCGCGAGATCTGGAGCGTGCTCAAGGACGAGGTGATGAAGGGCTACGCCCAGTCCACGCAAGCGGCGGAGGCGGTCTGATGTCGCGCCCGACGCTGCTTGCACTCCAAGTCCTGGTCGCGGTCGTCTTCATTGTGCTGTGGCAGGTGCTGTCGACTGTCCCCGTATTCGGCAAGATCCTGCTGCCGCCGTTCTTCTTCTCCAATCCGCTCGACGTGTTCAGCCAGATCGTGAAGTGGTTCTCGTCCGGCGTGATCTGGAAGCATCTCGGCATCACGCTGACGGAATCGCTCCTGGCCTTTGTGATCGGATCGGCCGGCGGCGTGCTGGTCGGCTTCTGGTTCGCGCGCCAGCCGCTGGTGGCCGCCGTGTTCGACCCCTACGTCAAGATGGTCAACGCGCTGCCGCGCGTCGTGCTGGCGCCGATCTTCGCGCTTTGGCTTGGGCTTGGCATCTGGTCCAAGGTCGCGCTCGGCGTCACGCTGGTCTTCTTCATCGTGTTCTTCAACGTCTACCAGGGCGTCAAGGAAGTCAGCCGCACCGTGCTCGACAACGGCCGCATGCTGGGCATGAGCGAGAGGCAATTGATGCAGCACGTCTACTGGCCCTCGGCGCTGTCCTGGATGTTCTCCTCGCTGCATACCTCGGTCGGCTTTGCCGTGGTCGGCGCGGTCGTCGGCGAATATCTGGGATCGGCGGCCGGGCTCGGCTATCTGATCCAGCAGGCCGAGGGCGTGTTCGACGTCGCCGGCGTGTTCGCCGGCATGTTCGTGCTGTCGGCGTTCGTCATCCTGATCGACTATGGCGTCACGCTGGTCGAGCGGAGGCTCCTGGTGTGGCGGCCGACCGTGGACGGTCGCGGCTAGGCTCGATTTGCTGCTGACATTTATGTGATTGGCCGGCCGGAATAGAACGCGCGCCCACGCGTCATACCCCCATGCAACCACCTGCATGGGAGTTCAGGATGCACCAGTTACAGTTTCGCCGCGTCGTTGCGGCGCTCGCAGGCAGATGCCGGTGGCCGAGGCCAGGCCTCGGCACGGCGCTCATCGGCGCCCGCATTTTCGTCGCATTCGCGCTGCCGTCGCTCGTGCTCGCGCATGAAGCCCATCCTGTCGCCCCATCGGTTGCGCACAGCGCGGACGAGCGTGCGTTCCTGCAAGAGAACGACGCGGCGATGACCAAGATGATGAACGCCATGGCGGCCAAGCCGACCGGCGATATCGATCGCGACTTCGTTGCAATGATGAATCCGCATCATCAGGGCGCGATCGACATGGCGGTCATCGAGCTGCGTTACGGCAAGAACGAACAGCTACGGCGCATCGCCCAGGAAATCATCGTCGATCAGATGCAGGAGATCGCGGCGATGAAGCTCGCCATCGGCGAGCCTGCAACGGATACGACGCCGGCCCCGACGCAGCCGCCATCCGTTCCAGCCGCAAACGTTCATCATCAGGACATGCAAATGGATATGTCCGCCGGAATGAAGAAATAGGAGTCATCGATGAAGACGTCCCGAAGCAACCTCATGAAGAGCATTTTCCTGGCAGCCACGATGCTCGCCACCGGCTCGGCCGCATGGGCAGGGCAGGCGCCGGGCGCGCTATCCGCCCCCGATATTCCGATCAGCCATCACGATCGCGTCTATGCGGCCGAGCAGTTCTCGAACACGGTCTCGGTGACAGATCCGGTCGACAACAAGCTGCTTGGTGTGATCCGCCTGGGAGATCCGCAGCCCGGCAATTTCAGCCCGCTCTATAAGGGCCAGGTTCTCGTGCACGGCATGGGTTTCTCCCCCGACCACAAGACGCTCGCCGTGGTCTCGATCGGCTCCAATTCGGTGAGCTTCATCGACACCGCGACCAACGCGGTCAGGCACGTGACCTATGTCGGGCGGTCGCCGCACGAGGCGTTCTATACCCCCGACGGCAAGGAGGTGTGGGTCGCCGTCCGCGGCGAAAACTACATCTCCGTGATCGATGCCAAGAGCCTGAAGGAGAAGACCCGTATCACGACCCCCAACGGACCGGGGATGCAGATCTTCTCGCCCGACGGCAAGTACGGCTACATCTGCTCGTCGTTCAATCCCGAGACCGATGTTGTTTCCGTCGCCGAGCACAGGATCATCGCCAAAGTGAAGCAGGAGAGCCCGTTCTGCCCGAACATCGCGGCGACGCCCGATGGAAACCAGGTCTGGTTCACGCTGAAGGATGTCGGCCGGACCCAGGTGTTCAACGCGAAGCCGCCGTTCAACCTGATCAAGACGATCGACACCGGTCCGATCACCAATCACGTCAACTTCGCGCACACCGCAAAGGGCACATTCGCCTATGTCACCGTCGGTGGTCTGAACCTGGTGAGGGTGTTCCGCACGGACGATTTCTCGCAGGTCGCGACGATCCCGGTCGGTAATCTGCCCCATGGCGTCTGGCCGTCTGGCGATGGCACGCGCATTTATGTCGGCCTCGAGAACGCCGACGCCCTCGCAGCGATCGACACTGGGACCAACAGCGTGGTTGCGAATGTCCCGATCGGCCAGGCACCGCAGGCAATCGCCTACGTTCCAGGCGCGGCGCCCGATCCGGATGACCGCCAGAATCTGCAGCCGCTGGGTGTCGCCGGCCAGGTCGCCCATCTTTCGATGGGCCCCAAGGACGGATCGAAGGATGGCGCGGCGCCGACCAGCGTCTCGCTGTTCGACCAGGGCCTGATTCAGATATTGCAGGCTTCGGTGACAGGACTTCAACCCAAGCAGAAATATGTGCTTGCGCTGGCGGATCGAAATGATGGAACCGGCCCGTTGCAGCCGCTTGCGGCCTTCATGACGAATCCGGCCGGATCAGCTATCGTCAATGCGGTTGGTCCGATCCGCCAGATCGTCGATCAGTCCGCGGCCTCCGGAAAGCGATATCTCGTGATTGCCTCCGGTGACGCGGCCGAGCCCGGCGGTGCGGTCCAGATCGAGACGCAATGACGCGCCATCGGGCGTCAACGAAAGGCAGGCGGAGCACTCCATGAAGGACATGCTGGTTCAGGTCGAACCGCTGATCCCCTCGCTCCGCCGCTATGCGCGCGCGCTGATGCGTGACCGCACAACCGCCGACGATCTGGTTCAGGATTGCCTGGAGCGCGCCGTCAGCCGTTGGCACCAGCGGCGTGACGGCAGCGTGCGCGCCTGGCTGTTCACCATCCTCCACAATCTGGCGGTCACCCAATTCCGTCAGGCCGCGACGCGGGGAAGGCATATGCCGATCGATGATGCAGGCGAGCGTGAGCTCGCGAGTGCCGCCGCACAGGAGCACAGGCTGATCTACCAGGACGTCCTGACCAAGCTCGCGAGGCTGCCGGAAGAGCAGCGGGCCGTGCTGTTGCTTGTTGCAGTCGAGGATTTTTCCTACGCCGACGCCGCGAAATTGCTGGATGTCCCGGTCGGAACCGTGATGTCGCGCCTGTCACGCGCGCGGGAAAGGTTGCAGCAGGAGATGGAGGGGGCTGCACCGGGGAACGTCGTGGAATTGCGGAGCATGAAATGAGTCGGCGACCGATCACGGAAGATGATCTCCACGCCTTCGTGGATCAGTCACTTGCACCCGAGCGTCTTGGAGAGGTTACGTCCTATCTGAACGATCATCCGGATGCCGCCGGGCGCGTCGCGGCCTTCGTCAGCCAGCGCGAGCAGTTGCGCGCCGCGTTGGCTTCGATTGCGGATGAACCGGTGCCGGCCGAGCTGAACCTGTCGCACATCATTGAACGTCGAAAGCGACGTCCATTGCCTGCATGGAGGGCAATCGCGGCGCTGTTGCTGGTGGGCATCGGCGGTCTCGGCGGGTGGACCGTGCGCAGCCTGTTGCAAGGTGGTTCGAACGGATTGTCCGCATTGGCGCAGGAGGCTGCCTACTCCTATGGTGTCTACGCACCGGATCGCGTGAGGCCGGTCGAAATACGTGCTTCCGACAGTGCCGAGCTCACGCAATGGGTGTCCAGCCGGCTGAAGCGGTCGGTCAAGGTGCCTGATCTCTCCACGTCGGGCTATCGGCTGATGGGAGGGCGCCTGGTTGCGACCTCGCATGGACCGGCCGCGATGTTCATGTATGACGATGATCATGGCGACCGTCTCGTCATGCTGACACGTCCAATGAGCACCGGCAGTCAGGATGCGCCGATGATGCCGCACGCGGCCGGCGATATCGCGGGCTTTGCATGGGCGGATCGTGGCATGGGCTATACGCTCGTCGGCCAGCTTCCGGGGGACACCCTTAAGCCGATCGCAAACGAGATTCGGAAACAGGCGGGACCGATCTAGCTTCGGAACTCGGGAAACGGGTCCGCGCATTGCGCGAACCCCGATAGCGAAGCCTCAATCCAGCAGCTTGGTATCGTCGGGCGCCTGCGGCGGGGTCTTGATCGCGATCGCCTTGACTTGGCCGCTGATCGGCTCGGTGCCGCCGTGCGGCGTGCCCTTCGGGATGATCACGAGGTCGCCGGGCTTCACCGTCACCTCCTTGTCGCCGAGCCAGATCGTGCCGGTGCCGTCCAGGATGGATCTCGTTGGTGTTGGGATGCATTTGCTTGGGCACGTTGCCGGACCTGGATCGAGATGGTGGCACCGTCCGCGCTGGCGAACATCTTGGAGCGATAGCCGACCTTGTTGGCGGGCCCGAGCGCATCGCCCTCCATCTCGCCGGTATGGATGATCTGCGCGGTGATGTTCTCGGCGGCGAGTGCCGGCCGGAGCAGGTGGGTTGCACCGCATCCGGCGGCAAAGGCGGCAGCGATCGACAGCCCGGCTGTTAGGCGATTCATGGATGATACTCCCTATCGAGAATTATTCTTGTCCCGGCATGCCATTGTTCCGAATGGCCGATGGCCAGTGCCTTCGGCAGCGCTTCTCAAGCCAGCCCTGCTGCTCTATGGTGCCGCCGGCCGAACGGAGGAAAACCAATGAAGAACACGATTGCCAGGCTCGTAGGCGCGCTGCTCGCACTGACGCTCACCACCTCGCTTGCCGCGGCGCAAAGCAAAGTCACCATCGCGATCGGCGGCGGCTCCTGCCTGTGCTATCTGCCGACGGTTCTGGCGAGGCAGCTCGGCGAATACGAGAAGGCCGGCCTCAATGTCGAACTCGTCGACCTCAAGGGCGGTTCGGACGCGCTCAAGGCCGTGCTCGGCGGCAGCGCCGACGTGGTCTCGGGCTATTTCGACCATTGCGTCAATCTGGCCGCCAAGAAGCAGGAGCTGCAAGCCTTCGTGGTCTATGACCGTTATCCCGGCCTCGTGCTGGTGGTCGCGCCCTCGCGAACCAACGACATCAAGTCGGTCAAGGATCTCGCCGGCAAGAAGGTCGGCGTCAGCGCGCCCGGTTCCTCCACCGACTTCTTCCTGAAGTATATGCTCAAGAAGAACGGCGTCGATCCCACCAGCACCGCCGTGATCGGCGTCGGCCTCGGAGCCACCGCCGTCGCCGCGATGCAGCAGGGTCAGATCGATGCGGCCGTGATGCTCGATCCCTCCGTCACCGTGCTCCAGGGCAACCACAAGGATCTGCGCATCCTTTCCGACACCCGCACGCAGAAGGATACGCTCGAGACGTTCGGCGGCGAATATCCGGGCGGCGCGCTGTACACGACGGCGGCCTGGATCAACAGCCACGAGAAGGAGACGCAGGCGCTCACCAATGCGATCCTCGCCACGCTCGCATGGATTCATTCGCACACGCCTGAGGAGATCATGGCGAAGATGCCGGAAGAGACGGTCGGCAAGAACAAGGACCTCTATCTCGCCGCGCTGAAGAACACGATCCCGATGTATTCCGAGACCGGAAAGATGGATCCGAAGGGCGCGGACGCCGTGCTTTCGGTGTTCAGCGTCGGCTCACCCGAGGTGGCCAATGCCAAGATCGACGTCAGCAAGACCTTCACCAACAAGTTCGTCGAGCAGGCCAAAAAGACGACGGGGAATGCCAAATAGCTGACGCGAAGATGTGGTAGCCGTCTCTCATGACGTCACCCATCATTCACCGCGTCACGACGCTCGATCTTGTCGTGCGGCCGATCGTCTGGCCCTTCGCGGAGGAGCGGCGCGCCGAGATCGCGGCGCATTTCGCCGAGAAACAACGCGAGCGGCCGAAGATCTGGAACGGCCGCGTGCTGCTCGGGTGCGATCCCGTGTTCATGGACGGCCATTTCGCCTCGACCTATTTCGAGACCGATTTCGCAAGCTTCCTCGCCTGGCGCGACTGGGGCTTTCCCGGTCCTGCCGTGTTCAACGGTTTTGGCATGGGCGCGCTGCGTACGTCCGACGGCGCCTTCGTGATGGGCGAGATGGCCCAGCACACCGCCAACGCAGGCCGCATCTACTTCCCGTCGGGCACGCCGGATCTCGACGACGTCAGGGATGGCAGGCTGGACATTCCCGGCAGCGTGGTCCGCGAAATCGAGGAGGAGACCGGCCTGACCGCGGCGGACTATCGCGCCGAGCCGGACTGGCACTGCGTCGTCAGCGGCCCCACGATCGCGATGATGCAGGTGCTCGATCTCGACATGCCCGGCGACGAGGCTCGCGCTTTGATCGAAGCCAACCTCGCCCGTGAGGCCGAGCCTGAATTGTCGGCCATCCATCTGGTGCGCGGGATGAATGATCTCACCCCCACCATGCCGCGATTTGTCACGGCCTTTATCGAGCAGCAGTTCGCCTCGCGCTGATGCGCAAGGCTTGACATCCCTGCGCTCTGCCCATGTGATGGGGGCAACGAAAAGCAAGACGAATGCAATGCACAATCGTCCAGGGAGGTTTCGATGCGCCTGCGCAGGACTGCCCGTTTGCTACATGGGCTCTTGGTCGCGATATCGGCCGCGGGCTTGGCGGCGTCCGCCGAGGCCCAGGAGAAGAAGCTCAAGATCGGTGTCATCTACGATCTGACCGGTCCGCTCGCCGGCGGCGGCTCTGAGCTGCAATATACCGGCGCAAGAATCATGCTGGATCAGTACAGCGCGAAGGATGTCGAGGGCTACAAGATCGAAGCGATCTATGCCGATGCCCAGAGCAAGCCGGACGTCGCCATCAATGAAGCGATCCGATTGATCGAGCAGGAAAAGGTCGACATGCTGCTCGGCTTCTTTTCCTCGGCGCAGTGCGTGCCGGTGGCAGCGCGCGTCGAGCAGTTGAAGAAGTTCATGTGGATCACGACCTGCATCTCGTCCGCCGTGCTGGAGAACAAGAACTACAAATACGTGTTTCGGCCGCAGGCCTCCGGCGATCAGTTCGGCATGATGACGATGGACTTCATCGCTCAGAACACGAAGGAAAAGTTAGGCAAGGACCCGAAGGACTTGCGGGTCGCCATCATCCATGAGGACGGCGCCTATGGCGTCGACGTCGCCAAGGGCAATGAGGCCGGTGCCAAGAAGGCCGGTTTCAACATCGTGCTCAGGGAAGGCTATTCGGCCACGGCCCCGGATTTGTCTGCGCTGGTCACCAAGCTGAAGCGGGCCAAGCCGGATGTGGTCTTCCACACCGGCTACAATCCCGACATCACCCTGTTGCTCCGGCAAGCCCGCGAACAAGGGCTGAAGTTCGGTGCGCTGGTGGGACATGGCGCCGGCTACGGGGTCTATGAGAAGCTGAAAGAAGGCCTGGGCTCCGATGTCAACTACGTCTTCAACACCGATCCGATCTCGATCTGGCTCGCCAACCAGAAAAGCATGGATCCGAAGCTGCCGCCGATCATCAAGGCGGTTGGCGAGGAGTTCGACAAGCGCAAGCCGGGGCTCGCCATCCGTTCGGCTCATGTCGGCATGGCCGCGTCCAACACCTACCTGTTCCTGACCGACGTGCTGCCGCGAGCGATCAAGAAATATGGCGGCATAGATCCGGAGTCCCTGCGCAAGGCGGCCCTCGACACCGACATACCCGAAGGCGGCACCATGCTCGGCTTCGGCGTCAAATTCCACGGCGAGGGCTCGCCGATGGCCGGGCAGAACGAGCGCTCGTTCCCCGTCGTGATCCAGTACGTCGACGACAAGTCCCATGTGGTGTGGCCGAAGAGCCAGGCGCAGCGCGAGGCCGTGCTGCCGCTGCCGAAGGGCACCACCTACAGCAACCAGTAGCGGCGGAGAGCGACGGTGCTGGAAGTGAACGGATTGGTGAAGCGGTTTGGTGGCTTCACCGCCGTCAACAACGTGTCGTTCAAGGTCGATCAGGGCGAGATCCTCGGTCTGATCGGCCCCAACGGCTCGGGCAAGAGCACGATCTTCAACATGCTCTCGGGTACGCTGGCGCCGACCTCCGGATCGATCCTGTTTGCCGGGCACGAGGTCGCGGGCCTTGCGCCGCACCGGATCATCAACCGCGGCATCGGCCGCACCTTCCAGATTCCTCGGCCTTTCCGCCGCCTGACCATCTTCGAGAATGTCGCGCTCGCCGGTTTCTACGGCCAGGGCCGCCACAGCCGTATCAAGGCGGAGGAAGCGGCCGAGCGATCGCTGGCGATGGTCGGCCTGCCGACCGATCGCCATGCGAGCGTCGATGGCCTGGGTGCCGCCGGTCTGAAGAAGCTCGAGCTGGCCAAGGCGCTCGCCACCGCGCCAAAGCTGTTGCTCGCGGACGAAAGCCTCGGCGGGCTCGACGAGGCCGAGATGGACCAGGCGGCCGACATGCTGCGCAACATCCGCGACGAGCTCGGCATCACCATCATCTGGGTCGAGCACATCATGGGCGTCCTGATGCGGGTCGTCGACCGCGTCATGGTGCTCGATCACGGCGAGAAGATCTCGGAGGGCCTGCCAAGCGCGGTCGCGGGCGATCCGCGCGTCATCGAGGTCTATCTCGGCACCGATGCCGAGACCACGCAAGCCGCGGCCGCCGAAGCGCGCCGCCGCGCGGGAGGTTAGCCGATGCTGGAGCTCCGCGGCGTCAATGCCGGTTACGGCACGTTCCAGGCGCTGTTCGACGTCAGTCTCGACGTCAATGCCGGTGAAGCCGTCGGCGTGATCGGCCCCAACGGCGCCGGCAAGACGACCCTGATGCGCGTCATCTCCGGCCTGATCCGGCCCTCGCGCGGATCAATCCGGATGGAAGGTGTCGACGTCGTGGCGACGCCGCCGCACAAGATCGTCAGCCTCGGCATTGCGCATGTACCGGAGAACCGGCGGCTGTTTCCGCAGCTCACGGTCGACGACAACCTCAAGATGGGCGCCTTCATGAAGGGGGCGCGCGAGCACTATGCCGAGCGGCTCGAGGTCGTGTTCGACCTGTTTCCGCGCCTGAAGGAACGCCGCCACCAGATGGCGGGCACCATGTCCGGCGGCGAGCAGCAGATGTGCGCGATCGGCCGCGCGATGATGTCCAACCCCAAGCTGCTGCTGCTCGACGAGCCGTCGGCGGGCCTTGCGCCGGTCGTGGTGCAGCAGGTGTTCGAACTGGTGAAGCGGATCCGCGCCAGCGGGCTGACCGTGCTGATCGTCGAGCAGAACGTGCAGCAGGTGCTGAAGGTGGTCGATCGCGCCTATCTGATCGAGGCGGGGACCATCAGGGCGTCCGGCACATCGGCCGAGATGCTGGCGAGCGACACCGTCAAGGAAGCGTATCTCGGGGTGTGATGGGCATGCAGGCGTTCCTGGATATTTTCGACATCTACCTGCTGGAAGCCGTCATCAACGGCATCCTGCTCGGCGGCGTGCTGGCACTGCTCGCGCTCGGACTCAATCTGATCTTCGGCGTCATCGACGTAACCTGGATCTGTTACGCCGAGCTCGTGATGATCGGCATGTACGCCATGTACTTCATGGTGCAGGTTTACGGCGTCAGCTATTTCGTCGCAGCGCCGTTCACCATCCTGCTGGTCGCGCTCCTCGGCGCCGCCTTGCACTACCTCGTGATCGCGCCGCTGCTCACCGCGCCGCCGATCAACCAGTTGCTCGCGACCGGCGGCGTTCTGTTCGTGCTGCAGAGCTTTGCCACCGTCGCCTTCGGCATCGACTTCCGCAATCTCGGCATCCGCCTGCCGGTGCTCGCCTTCGGAGACATGAATTTCAGCTACGCACGGCTGCTGTCATTCCTGGCCGCGCTGGTCGGCATGGTCGCCGTCTACCTGTTCATGACGCGGACCTTCACCGGCACCGCCATCCGCGCCATCTCGCAGGACCGCCAGATCATGGCGCTGATGGGTGTCGACACTAGGCGGATCTATCTCATCACCTCCGCGCTCGGCGGCGCGCTGGCCGGGCTCGCGGCCTGCCTGCTGGTGCTGCAATATGACGTGCACCCCTTCGTCGGTCTCTCCTTCGGGCCGATCACCTTCCTGATCTGCGTGCTCGGCGGCCTCGGCAATTTCATCGGCGGCTTCATCGCCGCGTTCGTCTTCGCCGAGATCATCTCGCTCGGCGGCCTGTTCTCCGATCTCGAATGGGGCTACGTGCTCGCCTTCGCCTTCTTCATCGTCATGATGTTCATCCGGCCCGCGGGCCTGCTTGCGAGGCGCCGATGATGGGACAGGGGCGGCTCGCAGCCTGGGGGATCGGATTGGCGGCGCTGGTTGCGCTTCCTTTCGTCTATCGCGACCCCTATCATCTGCACATCCTGGTGCTGATCCTGATCTGGTCGTTCGCCTATACGTCGTGGTCGATGATGGGGCGGTTCGGCCTCGTTTCGCTGGGCCATGGCGGCTTCATGGGGATCGGCGCCTATGTCACTGCGCTGCTGTGGAATCATCTCGGCGTGTCGCCTTGGATCGGCATTCCCGTCAGTATGGTCGCGGCCGGCGCGCTGGCGCTGATCGTCGGCTATCCCTGCTTCCGTTTCCGCATCACCGGGCACTATTTCGTGCTGGTGACGCTGGCGCTGTCAGGCATCGTGCTCCAGGTCATCACGGCAACGCGCGACTACACCGGCGGCTCGCTGGGCTATACGCCGAACCGTGCGACCGGCAACAAGCTGCTGGCGCTGCAGTTCGACGACAAGACGACCTGGTACCTGATCGCGCTCGGGGTCTGGCTTTTCGGCATCGTCGTCTGGCATTGGGTCGACCGCAGCATGGCGCGCTACGCCCTGGAGGCGATTTCGGAGGACGAGGACGCCGCCGCCGCCGCTGGCGTCGACGTCACCGCGGAGAAGCTCAAGATCACGCTGCTCAGCGCAGTGATGACGGCGCTGGCGGGCGCGATCTACTGCCAGTACCAGATGTTCATCACGCCGGACACGGTCAGCGGCATCGCGGTGTCGCTCCAGATGGTGTTCGCGGCCATCGTCGGCGGTCTGTTCGTCTCGCTCGGACCGACCTTCGGCGCCGTGATCACCATCCTCCTGGCGGAGACCCTTCGCATCGGCTTCGGCACCAAGGCGGTCGGCTGGGACAATCTCGTCTATGGCGTGCTGCTGGTGCTTTTCATCATATTCCTTCCCAAGGGCATCCTTGGTAGCGTGCTCGACCGATTGAAGCCGCAACGCAAGGTGTCCCGCGCTCATGAGCAAGAAGCCGTCCCAGTCGCTCGCCCAGGAACTTGACCGCTACATCACGCCATTCCGCTATGATGGGTCGGGCAAGTTTCATCTCAAGGCGCACAAGACTGACGAGAAAGGTGATCTCGACAAGGAGAAGGCGCAAGCGATCCTCGAGGCCAACAAGAAGCGGCTGATCGGGTTTCAGGAAAAGCTCTACGCCCAGGACCGCTGGTCGCTCCTGATCGTGTTCCAGGCCATGGATGCCGGCGGCAAGGACAGCGCGATCAAGGCAATCTTCGAGGGCATCAACCCGCAGGGCTGCGAAGTCCATGCCTTCAAGGCGCCGAGCAGCAAGGAGCTCGACCACGATTTCCTCTGGCGTCACGCCGTCGCGCTGCCCGAGCGCGGCCATATCGGCATCTTCAACCGCTCCCATTACGAGGAATGCCTGGTGACGCGCGTGCACCCGGAGATCCTCGCCAAGGAAAAGCTGCCGCCGAGGCTCGTCACCAAGAACATCTGGAAGGAGCGGTTCGAGGATATTTCCGCCTGGGAGCGCTACCTCTGCCGCAGCGGCACCGTGGTGCTGAAATTCTTCCTCAACATTTCCAAGGACGAGCAGCGCGAGCGCTTCCTCGACCGGCTGGAGGAGCCGGCCAAGCAGTGGAAGTTCTCGATGGGCGACATCGAGGAGCGCGCGCTGTGGCCACGCTATCAGGCGGTCTATCAGGACATCGTCCGGCACACCGCCACGCCTCACGCGCCCTGGTATGTCGTGCCCGCCGACCACAAATGGTTCGCCCGCGTCGTGATCGGCTCGGTCATCAATGCGGCGCTCGAAAAGCTCGACTTGCGCTTCCCGCACGCCGACAAGGCCTCGCTGCGGGAATTCGACGCGGTGCGCAGGGCGCTGGAGCAGGAAGAAAAAGGGGGCAGGAAGCGAGCAACGTGACAGCCAGTAGGACCGCGGACCGGAAGAACGTCAGCTTCGCGCTCCAGGGCGGCGGCGCGCACGGTGCCTTCGTTTGGGGCGTGCTCGACCATGTGCTGGAGGACGGCAGGCTCGGGATCGAGGCAATCAGCGCCACCAGCGCCGGTGCGATGAACGCAGTTGCCATGGCCTCCGGCATGGCGAACGGAGGCGCTGAGGCGGCGCGGGAGAACCTGCACGCGTTCTGGTACGAAGTGTCGCGCATGGACATGGCGTACGATCTGCTCTCGCCGCTCAACCAGTGGATCCAGGCGCTCAAGCTGCCGCCGGAATATCATCCGGTTCACGCCTTCATCCACACGCTGACGCACACGCTGCCGCCGAACCTGCTCAATCCCTTCCACATCAATCCGCTGCGCTCGCTGTTGCAGCGCGTAGTCGATTTCGACCGGCTCAATTCCGCGCCTGAGTCGCCAGCGCTGTTTCTCAACGCCACCAATGTCCGCACCGGCAAGATCAAGGTGTTCCAGAGCCCGCATCTCACCGCGGAGTCCGTGCTGGCCTCGGCCTGCCTGCCGCCCTATTTCCAGGCCGTCGAGATCGACGGCGAGCATTACTGGGATGGCGGTTATCTCGGCAATCCCGCGATCTATCCGCTGATCTACCGCAAGGGCAGTCATGACGTTGTGATCGTGCAGGTCACCGCGATCCGGCGCGACGAGCTGCCGACCAGTGCCGCCGACGTCCTCCACCGCATCAACGAGATCAGCTTCAATTCGTCTCTGATGCGCGAGATGCGCGCGATCGCCTTCGCCACGCGGTTGATCGACGACGGCGAGCTCGACAGCGCAAGACACAGCCGCATGTACATGCATTGGATCGGCAACGATCAGCTGATGTCGCAGCTCGGCACGGCCACGCAATTCCATCCCGAATGGAGCCTGTTGTGCCGCCTGCGCGATGAGGGCCGCGCGGCAGCGCAAAGCTGGCTGGCGCGCAACTTCGACCGGGTCGGGACGTCCTCGACGGCGGACCTGGCCGACATGTTTCTTTAGGCCGGAGACAATTATTGCGAAAACAACCCCATGCACAGTAGCCGGGCGTAGCGAAATCAATGGCTTGCTGGGGCGTCATGTGGCTGCTGATTTTGCGAGTCGAGTTGACGTCCCCCTGTTTTGCCCGGCGCGGAACTCGTGCGTCCAATTGTGATCTCTCTCCCGATTGATCCCGCTTGACAGTCTTGTGACACAGGAGGAGCATGGCCGTGGTCGCAAACAAGCGACGCGCAACGTCCACCTCATGAGCAAGGGGAGGTCTATGACTCCACCTCCGCAAATCCAGCCGCGTTAAGTGCGATGGAGCTCGTTCGGACTATCGCATAGCGGCGAAAACCGCGAACGGCACGCCGGGTCAAGGTTTAGCGGGCTGCATCAGTGAGGCAAAGCCCCTACCTTCCCGGCGCTGTATTTTGCTCACCGATCGTGTCCGATCGCCGTGATCAGGCCGGCCGCGACAGGTGGTGTTGACATCCTCCTTTCTCCTCCTCCTCGCCGTCATTCCGGGCCGACGCCCGGAATGACGGGAGCGATCGCGCATGACATGTGCAAGTGGCTCGCGTCGGATTCCACACCGTTATGGCTGTCCCGGCCGTCTGCCGCACAAGCTGCTGAAAGTCCCGCGGAATGACCGATCGCGCTGCGTTGGACTGAAGGGCCCCATCTTCGCACTGCGGCAAATGCCAAGAGATTGTCGTCTCCTCGGCCAACTTCCGACACAGGCGACGGGCGAATAGCGGCAATCCGACATGACGCATGCGCTTTGCGCGGTGACAGCCACGGCACCGCGTGTCGCATTCATTTTTTTCAGGGAATCCGCGTGTCGCATAAGATCGTCCCGGCGCTCCTCGCCGCTCTCTTCCTCGCGATCTCATCTGCCTCCGTCGCCCGCGCCGATACGCCGGCCGCGAACGGTGCTGCCGCGTTGTCGCCCGAGGAAGCCAAGCGTGCGCTGGAGACGCTCCAGGACGACAAGAAGCGTGCGCAGATGATCGATACGCTGCGCACGATCGCCAATGCGTCTGGTCCGCAAGCGCCAGCGTCCGACCAGAAGTCGCCGATCCCGCTCGCTGCCGACGGCCTCGGTGCGCAGCTCCTGCTCACGGTGTCGGAGGAGATCGGCGCGATCTCGAGCGAGATCGCCAGCGTGGCGCGGACGCTGACGCATTTCCCGGCGTTCTATTACTGGATCGTGCGGACCGCGAACGATCCTGCGGCCTACAATCTCCTGATCGAGATTGCCTGGAAGCTCACACTGGTGCTCGGTTGCGCGCTTGCGTCCGAATGGGTGCTCTTCCGCCTGATCCGGCGTCCGGTCGCATTTCTGGAAGGACGCGTGCCGCAGATGGCGGGCCTGCCGTCGCAGGCGCTGCCCCTCGCCGATCCGCCGTCGTCAGTCGCCGACGTGACGCCGGCACCTGAATTGCAAAAGCGCCGCCACGGCCTCGCGCGGATCTGGCAGGTCGTGCTGCGGCTGCCTTTCGTGCTTGGACGCCTCGTGCTCGAACTGCTTCCGGTGTTCGTCTTCATGGGCGTCTCCACCGCATTGCTCGGAACGGAGATCGGTGAGCCCACGACCGTCCGCCTCGTGATCCTCGCGGTTGCCAACGCCTATGCGTTCTCGCGCGGGCTCATCTGCGTGATCCGTGCCCTGGCGGGGCCGTTCGGCCTGTTTCCCGTCAGGGCCGAGACCGCGGCCTATGTCGAGATCTGGGCGCGCCGCATCGTCGGCGTCGGCGTATCAGGCATCGCCTTCGCCAACGTGGCGCTGCTGCTTGGCCTGCATCGTGCCGGTTACGCCGCGCTGCTCCGCATGGTGATGCTGGTCGTGCATCTCTTCGTCGTCGTCATCATCCTGCAGTGTCGCCGCCAGGTCGCGGACGCCATTCGCGCGCCGGCCGAGCAGGCGGGAATCGCGGCGCGGCTGCGCAACCGCGTCGCCGGAGGCTGGCACTATCTCGCGATCGCGCTCGATCTTGCGCTCTGGGCGGTGTGGGCGCTCAACATCCGCAACGGCTATTCGCTGCTGCTGCAATATTTCGTCGGCACCATCGTGGTCGCGGTGATCACGCGCGTCGCCATCATGCTGACGCTGGGCCTGATCGACCGCGGCTTCCGCATCAAGCCGGAGATCCTCCAGCGCTTTCCGGGCCTCGAGATCCGCGCCAATCGCTACCTGCCGCTGCTGCGCAAGATCGTGTCCGGCGCGATCGTCTTCATTGGCTTCGTGGCCGTGCTCGAGGTCTGGGGCGTGGACGCCATCGTCTGGTTCTATGGCGGCCAGATCGGCAGCCGGCTGATCTCGGCCGTGGTGACGATCGGCGTCGCCGTCCTCATAGCTGCGGCGATCTGGGAAGCCAGCAACGCGCTGCTCGACCGCCAGATCAACGCGCTCTCGCGGGACGGCCATTATGCCCGTGCCGCTCGCCTGCGCACCTTCCAGCCGATGCTGCGCACCGCGCTGCTCTGCCTGATCGCCACGGTGGTCGGCCTCACGACGCTGAGCGAGATCGGCGTCAACGTCGCGCCGTTGCTCGCGGGCGCCGGCATCGTCGGCATCGCCATCGGCTTCGGCTCGCAGAAGCTGGTGCAGGACCTCATCACCGGTCTGTTCCTGCTGCTGGAGAACACCGTGCAGGTCGGCGACAATGTCAGCGTCTCCGGCCTCTCGGGCGTGGTCGAGAACGTCTCGATCCGCACCATCCGCCTGCGCGCAGGCGACGGCGCGGTGCACATCGTGCCGTTCAGCGCGGTCACGACCATCACCAATGCCAGCCGCGGCGCCGGCAACGCCTCGGTCAGCGTCAACGTCGCCTACAAGGAAGACACCGACCGCGCCGGCCAGATCCTCAAGGACATCGTCGACGAGATGCGCCGCGAGCCCGAATTCCGCGCGCTGATCCGCGGCGACCTCGATCTGTGGGGTATCGACAAGGTCGACGGCGCGATGGTGACGATCGTCGGCCAGATCCGCTGCACCGAGGCCGGCCGCTGGCCGGTCCAGCGCGAATTCTACCGCCGCATGAAGCTGCGCTTCCAGCAGAACGGCATCGACGTCGCATCCGCCACCCAGACCATCCTGATGCATATCGCGCCGCCGGCAGACGGCTCGGCTCATCTGACGCCGCGGCGGGCGGCCGGATAGTCGTCCGGCGGAAATTTCCGGCTTGCCTCCGTCCACCCGGCAGCGTTCACTCTGCCTCCAGCCCGCTGCCAACATGCGGGCGACGACAATGGGTGGGTGGAATGACACGAGGGCTATGGGCCGTCTTGCGCGGCCATGCGATCGTCTTGTGCGCGTTGGCCGGATCTGCAGCGTGGACGGCGCCGGGTCAGGCGCAGCCGTCCCCCTCGCGCCCCATGACCCTCATCGTACCGTTCGCGGCGGGCGGTCCGACCGATACGCTGGCGCGGATCCTGTCGGAGCGGATTGCCGCCGAGCTGCGCACCACGGTCGTGGTCGAGAACGTGGCCGGCGCCTCGGGCAGCATCGCCGGCGCCCGCGTCGCACGCGCAACGCCTGACGGCACCACGATCACGATCGGTCATTGGGGCACGCATGTGCTGAACGGCGCGATCCTCAAGCTGCCTTATGACGTCGTGGACGACTTCGAGCCGGTTGCAATGATCGCGATGGGCACGCAGCTCATCGTCGGCCGGACGTCGCTCGAGGCGAACGATCTCAAGGGGCTGATCGCCTGGCTGAAGGCCAATTCCGGCAAGGCCACCGCCGGGACCTCGGGGGCGGGCACAGGAGCCCACGTCGCCGCCGTCTTCTTCAAGGACAAGACCGGCACCGACTTCCAGTTCGTGCCCTATCGTGGTGCAGGGCCCGCCATGATCGATCTCGTCGCCGGGCAGATCGACATCATGTTCGATCAGGCGGCGAACTCGCTGGCACACGTCAAGAGCGGCGCGATCAAGGCGTTCGCCGTGACGTCGCCGACCAGGCTTGCGTCCGCCCCCGATATCCCGACCGTCGACGAAGCCGGCTTGCCCGGGCTCTATATTTCCTACTGGCACGGCATCTGGGCACCGAAGAACACGCCGAAGGAGATCGTGGCCAAGCTCAACGCAGCCATCGTCGCCGTGCTTGCAGATGCCGCGGTCAAGCGGCGCTTTGCCGAATTGGGGCAGGAGATACCACCGCCCGACCAGCAGACGCCGGCGGCGCTCGCGGCTTTCCAGAAGGCCGAGACCGCGAAATGGTGGCCGATCGTGAAGGCGGCCAACATCAAGCCGGAATAGCTGCGCGCGGTGTCGCATCCCGAAGGTATTCTCGTCATTCCGGGGCGCGACGAAGTCGCGAACCCGTAATCCATTGCGCCACCGTCTCCGCGGCCCGATGGATTCCGGGTTCGCGCTGACGCGCGCCCCGGAATGACGAGCGGAGAGTGGGGGCGCTGCTCTTAGTACCTACCACGAGGAGAGCGTCGCCCCGCCATTAACCCTTTATCGCGCGATTACTAGTCGTTCGCGACAATCTCGCTGCGGTGCGAGATCACAATCGATACCTTGCTCTCTACGTCCTTGATCTCGTTGGAGCGCTGGCCGACAATGTCCGCCGTTCAATGTGAAGCTCCTTGGGGGAATTCGTGAATAGACCTGCCCGGGTCGTTGCCCAATCGACGTCGTCCAATCCGCCGCAAGGCATGTCGCTGTTGCGCGATCCCTTGCTCAACAAGGGCACCGCTTTCACGGAATCCGAGCGCGACGCACTCGGCCTGCGCGGCCTCCTGCCGCCTTGCGTGCTGACGATGGAGACGCAAGCTCAGCGCGTCCTCACCAATCTGCGCACGCTGCCGACCGATCTGGAGAAATACGTCGCGCTGAACGCGCTGCATGACCGCAACGAGGCGCTGTTCTTCCGCGTCGTCGTCGACAATATCGACGAGATCCAGCCGATCATCTACACGCCGACGGTCGGGCTCGCCTGCCAGAAATACGGTCTGATCTTCCAGCGGCCGCGCGGCATGTTCATCTCCTCGCGTGACCGCGGCCAGATCGCCGAGCTGCTGAAGAACTGGCCCTATCAGGCCAAGCTGATCGTCGTCACCGATGGCGAGCGCATTCTGGGACTTGGCGATCTCGGCGCCAACGGCATGGGTATTCCCGTCGGCAAGCTGTCGCTCTATTCAGCCTGCGCCGGCGTGCATCCGGAAGCGTGCCTGCCGATCGTTCTCGACGTCGGTACCAACAACGAAGAGCTGTTGAACGATCCCTATTATCTCGGCCTGCGCGAGCGGAGGCTCACGGGCGAAGCCTATGACAGCTTCGTCGACGAGTTCATGCAGGCTGCGCGACAGACGTTTCCGGGCGTGCTGATCCAGTTCGAGGATTTCGCCAACCATTCGGCGTTCAAGCTGTTGCACAAGTATCGCGACGAAGCCTGCGTCTTCAACGACGACATCCAGGGCACCGCGGCGGTGGCGCTCGCCGGCCTGTTCTCGGCGCTGCGCATCTCCGGCGGCAAGCTCGCCGACCAGCGCATCCTGTTCCTCGGTGCGGGCGAGGCGGCGACCGGCATCGCCGATCTCGTGGTCTCCGCCATGATGGCGGAGGGTGCAACGGAGGCCGAAGCGCTCCGGCGCAACTGGCTGGTGGATTCCCGCGGCCTCGTCGTCGGCGGTCGCGAAGGCCTCTCGGGCCACAAGCTCCGCTATGCTCATGCCGACCAGGCGCCGATCTCCGACTTCCTCACCGCGATCAAGACGCTGAAGCCGACGGCGATCATCGGTGTCGCCGCGGTCGGCGGTGCCTTCACGCCCGAGGTTCTCAAGACCATGGCCGAGCTCAACGCGCAGCCGATCGTGTTCGCGCTCTCCAATCCGACGTCGAAGGCGGAATGCTCGGCGGAGGATGCCTATCGCTACACCGCCGGCCGCGCGCTGTTCGCCTGCGGCAGCCCGTACGACCCGGTGAAGCTCAATGGTCGCACTTTCGTCCCGCGCCAGGGCAACAACTCCTACATCTTCCCCGGCGTCGGCCTTGGCGTCATCGCCAGCGGCTCGCGCCTCGTGACCGACGAGATGTTCATGGCGGCCGCCCATACGCTTGCCGATTGCGTCGGCAAGGACGACCTCGCGCAGGGCAGTCTCTATCCGGCGCTGCCGCGCATCCGCGAGGTCTCCATCCGCATCGCCGCGGCCGTCGCGGACGTCGCCTATCAGCGCGGGCTCGCGGACGGACCGGCCCCCAATGACGTCAAGGCCCTGGTGCAGTCCCGGATGTACGAGCCGCATTACTGAGACAGCGGATTGGCCGGCCACCTCTGGTGGCCTGTCCCTTTTCGGTACGCCTAACTGTGGTGGAATCGTCACAGGCCGGCGCGAAACGGCGGCGGCCTCAGCACCGCTTTTGTTCCGACAAGGTTCTGCCCCGATTGCCCACCGAAAATCCGGCCGTTCGGAGGGCGTACCATGTCTCGTATTGCACGTGCCGAAACTGCCCGGATTTCCTTCGCAACCTCATGCCGGCTGTTGCTGGCCATCGCCGCCGCCGCCTCGCTTGCCGCCTGCGCGCAATCCCCGGTCGGCCGCCAGAAGGCCGATCTCGCCGGCGCCAGCCGCCAAGCCGCGGTGGAGCGTCCGCACAAAGTGGCGGCGCTGCATCCACGCCCGATCAGCCGGGCGCGTCTTCCCGCCGGTGATGCGAAGAAGACCGCTTCGCATGGCATCGCCAGCTTCTATTCCGATACCGAGACCGCGAGCGGCGAGAAGTTCGACAAGAACGAGTTGACCGCGGCGCATCCCAGCCTGCCGTTCGGCACCAAGTTGCGCGTCACCGATACCAACTCCGGTCGTTTCGTCACGGTCAGGGTCAACGATCGCGGGCCCTATATTCGCGGGCGTGTGGTCGACATTTCCCCTTCCGCGGCCGAGGCGCTCGGCATGGTCGACAAGGGCATCACCAATGTCCGGCTCGAGGTCGTGCAATGAGCTCGCACCATCGCGGCGCTTAACCGGCTGTTAGCTGCTCTGTCGCACCATACCTGTCCGACAATTCGGGGCTTTTGGGGAGGCGGCGTTTGAACACGATCCAGTATCTCGAAGATCAGGCGGCGCGCGCCGAGCGGCTCGCCAAACGGATCACGGATACGATGACGATCGAAAGGCTCCTGACCTTTGCCGGCGAGCGCCGCCGCGAGATCGAGGTCATCGCCGGCAAGCGCCGCAGCGCGTAGTCCCGCAAGCCAGCCCGACGCGCTTCCGCTCCTCGCGTCCTTGTCGGAGCGATTGGATCACGCCCGCTCAGCTATGGCGCTCGACGAAGTCGCTGAGATAGTCGGGCAGCTCCAGGCCGTCGATCTCGCAGCGCGCCTTGATCTCGCCGGCGACATCGGTCGAGATGTCCTTCATCCAGTGTTCGAGCGTGTTGAACGAGATCACCTTGATGGGGTCGTTGAAGCAGCCGGCGACGAACTCGCGGATCGTGGCTTCGAGATCACTCCGCTCGATGCGGATTTCAGTCGCCTCGTCGCGGCGGTCGATCACCACGAACAGGGTCTGGTCTGCACCGTAGGGCACGACCGGGGATGGCACGCCAGCTCCAAGCATCTCAGACACTCACGCCTTGGCTTCCGATCCCCGTTAACGGGAAGAGTCGGACGAAGGTTCCTGTGGGTGTGCGAGACGCTTGCCGTGCACGTGCAGCTTCGGCGTCTGCACGCAATCAGAGAAATTCTCTCCAGCGCGATAGCTCGATGACGTGCTCGGGCGAGAGGACATCGGTGACCAGCGGCGGCTGCGCCGCCGTATGAATCTCATAGAGATGCCTGGTCGCCGCCGGCTTCTCGATGAACGCCGAGATGCATTCGTCGAGCGTGCCCTCGCTCACCTGGTACGGTTTGCGGTCCGGCTGACGCTGGTTGGCAAGCGACGGCCATTTATAAAGCACCGCAAGCGCGTCGAAATCGACCTTTGACTCCGAAACAACGTCCCCCATCGTCCCGCCTCACGCAAGAAATGCCCCAGCACGCGGTCTTGCGTGCCGGGGCTCACACCTGTCGCTGCATCTCAATGCACCGGACATAACGCAGTCGTCGGGAAAAAGTTCCCGGCGGTCCGCACGTCGCCTTCAGCTCGCGGCCGCCGCGATCCGGTGCCCCGGACTGACATGACCATGGCTGTGTTCGTCGCTGCTGCTGATCTCCGGCGGCAGCCCGGCGAACCGCCGCAACGCCTCGGCCATCTGCACCCGGCCAGGCGCGCCGGTGATCACCACGTCCACCATCGCGAAGGACGAGTGGAAATGGCCGTGCGCCCTGAGCTGCTCGACCGGGACGCCGGCCGCCGCCATCGCCTCCGCATAGGCGATGCCTTCGTCGCGCAGCGGATCGAACTCGCAGGTGACGACGAAGGCCGGCGGCAGCCCGGCGACCTTGCCGCGGAGCGGCGAGACGCGCGGATCGGTGCGGTCCGCCGGCGAGCAGTAGAGGTCCCAGAACCAGTACATCAGCGAGCGCGTCAGGAAATAGCCCGTCGCATTGTCGTTGTAGGAGGGACGGTCGAAGCTGCAGTCGGTGACCGGGCAGATCAGGAGCTGGCCGGCGATCTCGGGCCCGCCGCGGTCGCGCGCGAGCTGGCAGGTGACGGCGGCGATGTTGCCGCCGGCGCTCCAGCCCGCGACCAGCACCGGGCCCGGCTTGCCGCCGATCTCGGTGGCGTGCTCGGCGATCCAGCGTGTCGCGGCATAGCCGTCTTCGGCCGCGGTCGGGAAGCGATGCTCGGGCGCGTGGCGATAGCCGACGCTGACGAACATCATGCCGGTCCGCCGCACCATGTCGCGGCAGAACGGCTCGTCCGACTGCTCGTCGCCGAGCACCCAGCCGCCGCCGTGGAAATAGACCACGACCGGATGCGGTCCCGGCGTTGCCGGCTTGTAGACACGGTAGGGCAGCGCGCCGTCGGCGACGGGCAGGGTGCCGTCGACGATGTCGCCGATCGGCCGTCCCGCAGGCCGGCCCTTGTTGAACTCGTTGACGAAGGCGCGAGCGCCATCCGCGCCCATCGACTCGATCTGCGGCAGGTTGAGCGACGCCAGCAGGTTGAGCACCAGCCGCACGTCCGGCTGCAGGCGCACCACCTCGCCGTCATTGCACTGCGTGGCGCCATCAGGGCCGGTGAGCTTGAAGCCGAGCATGCCGCGGCTGACCACCTCGTCGCAGATGCTGCGATAGGGCCCGACACCGCCGGTATAGGGCATCAGGCCCTGCACCTTGCCGGGCACGTTGGCGCCCGTGTACCAGGTGTTGGCGAGCCGGTGCAGCGTCAGCGTCGCGCAGTCGGCCATGTGCCTGTTCCAGCCGGCCTGCGCCGTCTCGGTCGGCTCCATCGTGGCGAAGCCGGCATCGCGCAGCGCGGCCAGGCGGTCGACCACCCAGTCGACATGCTGCTCGATCGACACCGCCATGTTCGACAGCACCGACGGGCTGCCTGGGCCGGTGATCATGAAGAAGTTCGGGAAACCCTCGACCGTGAGGCCGAGATAGCTCTGCGGCCCCTGCGCCCAGACGTCGGTGAGCGACTTGCCGCCGCGGCCGGTGATCGGATGCACGGCGCGGATCGCGCCGGTCATGGCGTCGAAGCCGGTGGCGAACACGATGACGTCGACGTCGATGCTGCGCTTGGCCGTGGTGATGCCGCCGGCCGTGATCGTCTTGATCGGCTCCTGGCGCAGATTGACCAGCGTGACGTTCGGCCGGTTGTAGGTGGCGTAGTAATTGGTGTCGAGGCAGGGGCGCTTGGCGCCGAAGGGATGATCGTCCGGCATCAGCGCTGCGGCGGTCTCGGGGTCCTTCACCGCGGCGCGGATCTTCTCGCGGATCAGGTCCTGGACGATCCTGTTGCCGTCGATGTCGACGGCCTGGTCGGCCCAGAGCTGCGTCAGGATGTGAACGAGATCGCCGGCCGCCCAGGCGCGTTCGAACCGCTCACGACGCTCGGCATCGCTGAGCTGCCAGCTCACGACTGTCTGCTGCGGATAGGGCACGCCGGCCATCGATTGGCGCGCCTGCTCGCGATACGCCGCGCGATCGCTTTGCAGCAGGCTCATCCGGTCCGACGGCGCCGGGCCGTTATGCGCGGGCAGTGCGAAGTTCGGCGTGCGCTGGAATACGGTGAGATGCGCCGCCTGCTCGGCGATCAGCGGGATCGACTGGATGGCCGAGGAGCCCGTGCCGATCACGGCCACCCGCTTGCCCGCAAGGTTGACGCCGTCATGCGGCCAGCGTCCGGTGAAGTAGACCTCGCCCTTGAAATCCTTGACGCCGTCGATCTCCGGCGGCTTCGGCGCCGAAAGGCAGCCGGTGGCCATGATGTAATGGCGGCAGGAGACCGGTGCGCCCTTGTCGGTGCTGATGAGCCAGCGCTCGGCCTTCTCGTCCCATCTGGCTTCGGTGACCTTGGTCCCGAAGCGGATGTCGCGCCTGAGATCGTAGCGGTCGGCGACGAAGCCGAGATAGCGCAAGATCTCGGGCTGGGTCGCGTATTTCTCCGACCAGGTCCAGGCCGTCTCGAGCTCCGGATCGAAGGTGTAGCTGTAATCGATGGTCTGGATGTCGCAGCGGGCGCCCGGATAGCGGTTCCAGTACCAGGTGCCGCCGACATCGCCGGCCTCTTCGAGGCTGACTGCCTTGAAGCCGGCCTTGCGCAGGCGATGCAGGAGATAGAGGCCGGCAAAGCCGGCGCCGACCACGGCGACATCGACCTGCTGAGCGGTTCCGCGTTCGTCGGAGGCACGTGTAGCAACCATTGCGTCAGGCATCGCATTCCTCCCGTATGTTTTGTTTTGCCGGCAGGCTATCGCCGCAGGTTCAGCTTGTCATCACAGCAAGTGCAATCTTCGGTGGTCGTTTGGGCGGCATCATGGCCACGTGAATCCTGCGGCGCTACACGCATCGCGATGCACAATGGCCGTGATTACCCGGGGTAATCATGTCCTATCCGTCTGTGTATGCTTGCGGTTACAAGCCACGCGTAGCGACCGAGCGTCATGCCAGAGTTGAGTGAGCGAACCAAAGCGAACATGGACGTCGTCCTGGAGGAGACGTGCCGCCAACTGCCGCATGGCGGCGATCATGACAGCCGCAGGTTCATCGCCGAGCGCCTGATCGAGGCAGCACGGGCGGGCCATTCCACGCTCGGCGAGCTCGGCATCGTCGCGCGCCACGCGCTGGCAGAACTCATCGCCAAGGGCGGTTAGGTCGCGCGAGGCTTGCCTCTCTGACGGCCGCGGACGTAACCTGCAGGAAACCGTCCGCGCATCGAGATGCCCAAAGATGCGTTTCCTGCTTTCACTTCTCGCTGTTTGCGTTTTGCATGGCGCCGCTTCGGCCATCGCCCAGCCGGTCGGACAGTTTCCGTTCGCGCTGACGCGTGAAGGACAGATGCTCGGCGCCGTCGCAGGCGAGGTGGCCTCGTTTAGGGGACTGGCCTATGCGGCGCCGCCGGTCGGCGCACTGCGCTGGCGGGCCCCGCAGCCGACGCCCGAAAGTTCGGAGATGCGGACCGCCTACGACTATGGCGCGCCGTGCCTTCAGCTCTCGTTGGCGGCCTCGAGCGAGGATTGTCTCACGCTGAACGTGTTTCGTCCCTTCGGGGTCGATGGCCCGCTGCCGGTGATGATGTTCATCCACGGCGGCGGCTTCATCAGCGGCACCGCGAATGAGCCGCTGTACGATGGCGCCAGGCTGGCGCAGGCCGGTCTCATCGTGGTCACCGTGAACTATCGCCTCGGTGCGCTCGGCTGGCTCGCTCATCCCGTGCTGTCGGAAGACGGCTCCGGTAATTACGGGCTGATGGACCAGGTCGCCGCGCTTCGATGGGTTCACGACAACATCGCTGCGTTCGGCGGCGATCCAGGTAACGTCACCTTGTTTGGCAGCGATGAAGGTGCGACGTCGATCGCGCTTCTGATGCTGTCTGCGCAATCGCAGGGTCTCTTCCAGAAGGCCATTCTGCAATCGATCCCCGGTCGCGCGCGGCTGCGCTCGGCGCAGGAGGCGGAGGCTGTAGGCCGGCAGTTCGTGGCGGCGCTTGGACCACAGGCGGATGCGCGCGCTGCCGAACGGCGAGGTCTGCTTGCCGCCGAGAGCGGACTCTTGAAGACATCGCGGCGCAGCTTCGCGCCGATGATGGACGGACATCTGGTGACCGAGGATATTGCCACGGGCTTTGCGGCCGGACATCAAAGCCGCATCGCCCTAATCATCGGCTCGAACGATGACGAGACCGGTTTCGACGGTGAGCTCGAGATCAAGGAGGAGCTCGCGTCCTCGGGCATCACGAGCGACGAGCTGCGCGGTCTCTATCCCGACCTCGCGACGCCCTCGGCGCGAGCGGCACGGTTCTATACCGACAAGATCTTTTCCGAGCCCGCAAGATTGCTGGCCCGCCTGCATGCCGCACGCGGTGCGGCGACGTTTCGCTATCGCTTCGCCTATGTGCCCGAGTTTCGGCGCGCCAACCCCGAGGGCGGGCACGGGCGGGAGCTGCAGTTCATCTTCGGCGTGGAAGGCGTACCGGGAGCGGGCATCTTCTCGCGAGGCGATCGCGAGGCCGCAGGCCGCATGCGATCCTACTGGATCAACTTCGCCAGGAGCGGCGATCCCAACAGTCCCGGTCTGCCGCATTGGGACCAAGCCGCAGGCCGCGATCGGCTGCTGCTGATCACGAACGATAGCATCGCCAGCGGAGACGATCCCTTCGCGGAGCGTCTCGACCGGCTCGCAGGCGAGAGCAAGAACTGAGTTTGGACTTAAGCCGCGAGCTCGACGCGCGGCGCGGGCGTCAGCCGCTCTTCCTCCAGATAGTCCATCGCGCCGTCCTTCTCGACGGCGTAGAACTGCTTGCCTTCGCGTGACTTGAAGGCGGCGCGAACGATGCCGCGGCGGCCCTTGTCACTGTTCACGACGTCCCCCAGCGCAAACTTCTTCATCTCACGTCTCACTTGTCTTCAGGCCGACTGCTTCGGCCCCGTCCGGATCTTGGGCGGCAATCGTTAACGGCTTGCTAACCATGCCGGTTTGCCTATGCTCGCCGGCGTCGCGCGGGCACCGGCACGCGCATTTGCCGACGAGACGGACCCCATGACGCGATTTCCGACCCTGTTCCTGTCGCATGGCGGCGGTCCCTGGCCGTTCATGGAGGACAGGCGGGTGCAATATGCCAGGACCGCCGCGGAGTTCGGCCGGCTGCCGCAGCTGCTGCCGGAAAGGCCCAAGGCCGTGCTCGTCATCACCGGCCATTGGGAGGCCGATGCCTTTACCGTGTCGACCGCGGCGCATCCGCCGATGGTGTACGACTATTACGGTTTCCCCGAGCACACTTACCACCTCAAATATCCGGCGCCGGGCCAGCCCGAGCTCGCCGCGCAAGTGAAGGCGCTGCTGACGCGCGCGGGGCTCGATTGCCGGGAAGATCCCAATCAGGGTTTTGATCACGGCACCTTCGTGCCGCTCGGGCTGATGTATCCGAACGCCGACATGCCGATCGTGCTGCTCTCGCTGAAGTCGAGCTACGAGGCGGCCGAGCACGTCAAGGTCGGGCAGGCGATTGCATCGCTCCGCGATGAAGGCATTCTGATCGTCGGCAGCGGGCTGACCTATCACAACATGCGCGGCTTCAACCGGCCGGAGTCCAAGCCGGTGTCCTATGACTTCGAGGCGTATCTCAACGAGGCGATCAGCAACCCGGATCCGGCCCGCCGCAACGCGATGCTGGTCGATTGGGAAAACGCGCCGAGCGCGCGCCTGGCGCATCCGCGCGAGGACCATCTGCTGCCGCTGATGGTGGCCGCCGGCGCCGCCGGCAGCGACGTGGGTCATCGTGTTTTCGTGGATGAAGTCGCCAACGTCGCGATGGCGTCGTACAAATTTGGATGAATCGTAAGGGCGGCGTGCGCCTTAACCCTCTCCCGCAAGGGGAGAAGGAAGAAAAGCGCGTCGCTACCTCACCCGTATTTCAGCTTCATGAACAAAATGCCGCCGGCGAGCACCATGGTGACGGCGTTTGCCGCGACGAGCGGGGCATCGCCGGAGAGCAGGCCGTAGACGAGCCAGAGCGCCAGCCCCAGCACCATGACCAGGAACATGCCGAGCGAGATGTCGCCGGTGGAGCGGGTCTTCCACACCTTGATGGCTTGCGGCGCGTAGGCCACGGTGGTGCAGGTGGCGGCGGCAAAGCCGATCAGCTTGATCACGAAGGGGTCCATGGCGGCTCTATAGCATGGATTCGACGACGGCCACGCCTCACGCGCGCGACGTCTTGAGATCGCGGTACAGCGCGGCATAGTCGCCGGCGCGGCCACGCCAGGAGACGTCGGTCGCAAGGCCGCTCCGTTGCAGCCGGCGCCAGGTCTGCTTGTCGTGGAAGGCGATGTTGGCCTTGCGCAAGCTGCCGGCGAAGGCATCCGCCGTCACGGGTGCGAACTTGAAACCGGTGGCGTCGCGGCCGGAGGCGTCGGCCTCGCCGATATCGACGATGGTGTCCTCGAGCCCGCCGACGCGCGACACGATCGGGACGGCACCGTAGCGCAGCGCGCAGAGCTGGGTCAGGCCGCATGGCTCGAAGCGCGAGGGAACGAGAAGCGCGTCCGAGCCGGCCTGGATCAGGTGCGCCAGGATCTCGTCATAGCCGATCACGACGCCGATCCGACCGGGATTGGCGCGGGCCGCGGCCTGATAGCGATCCTGCAGATCGCGATCGCCGCTGCCGAGCAGCGCGAGCTGCATGCCTTCGCCCAAAATGGTCGGAATGACATCGAGCAGGAGATCGAGCCCCTTCTGCCACGACAGCCGGCTGATGACGCCGAGCAGCGGCGCCTCGTCCGAGGAATCCAGGTTGAACTGCTGCTGCAGCACCGCCTTGTTCGCGGCCCGGAACGTCAGGTCCTCCGCGCCGTAGCGGTAGGCGATGTGCGGATCTTCTTCCGGATTCCACACCGAGACGTCGATGCCGTTGAGGATGCCGCTGAGCACGTGCGCGCGTGCGCGCAAGAGGCCGCCGAACCCCATGCCGCCTTCGTCGCTCTGGATCTCCCGCGCGTAGGTCGGCGACACCGTGGTGATGCGATCGGCGAATTGCAGGCCGGCTTTCAGGAAGCTGATGCCGCCGAAATATTCCAGCTCGTTGACGTTGAAGGCGTGCCAGGGCAGGCCGATCGATCCGATCAGCTCAGGCGCGAACTTGCCCTGATAGGCCATGTTGTGGATGGTCATCACGGTCGCGGGCCGCGGGCGATTGTCGTAGTGCAGATAGGCCGGCGCGAGCCCGGCCTGCCAGTCGTGGGCGTGCACGACGTCGGGCACGAAGGCCGGGACGAGGCCTTGGCCGATATCGGCGGCGATGCGCGACAGCGCCGCAAAGCGCACGCCATTGTCCGGCCAGTCGACGCCCTCGCTGGTGACGTAGGGGTTGCCCGGCCGCGCATAGAGATGCGGCACGTCGAGCACGAACAGGTCGAGCCCCTCGTGGGAGCCGGCGAGCAGCCGTCCGGGACCGCCAAAATAATCCGGCCAGTGCCGGATCTCCTCGACGTTCGATACGCGCCGCATCACGTCGGGATAGCCCGGCATCAAGGTGCGCATCTCGACGCCATGCGGCTTCAGCGCGATCGGCAGCGCGCCGGCGACATCGGCAAGGCCGCCGGTCTTGACGATGGGATAGACTTCAGAAGCGACCGCGAGGACGCGAACAGGCGTCATTTATTGAGACCGTCGATCATCGGCTGGGTGACCAGCGAGATGCCCTGCTCGGTGGTGCGGAAGCGTTTCGCGTCGAGATCGGGATCTTCGCCGACGACGAGGCCTTCCGGAATTTCGACGCCACGGTCGATCACGACGTTCTTCAGGCGCGCGCCGCGCCCGACATTCACATAGGGCATGATCACGGCGTTCTCGACATTGGCATAGGAATTGATGCGCACGCCGGTGAACAGCAGCGAGCGGCGCAGCGAGGCGCCGGAGATGATGCAGCCGCCCGAGACCAGCGAGCTCACGGCCTGGCCGCGGCGGGCCTCCTCGTCATGAACGAATTTCGCCGGCGGCGTGATCTCCGCATAGGACCAGATCGGCCAGGCGCGGTCGAACAAATCGAGCTCCGGCACGACGTCGGTGAGATCGATATTGGCGGACCAGTAGGCGTCGACCGTGCCGACGTCGCGCCAATAGGCGCCGTTGTGCCCGTTGGTTCGCACGCAGGAGGTCGAGAACTGGTGCGCGATCGCGCGGCCGTTCTTGACGAGGTAGGGAATGATGTCCTTGCCGAAATCGTGATTGGAGTTCGGGTCCTCGGCATCGCGCTTGAGCTGGTCGAACAGGAATTTGGCGTTGAAGACGTAGATGCCCATGCTGGCGAGCGAGACGTCCGGCTTGCCCGGCATCGGCGGCGGATCTTTCGGCTTCTCCAGGAACTCCTGGATCCAGCCGTTCTCGTCGACATGCATGATACCGAAGCCCGAGGATTCCGCGCGCGGCATCTCCAGGCAGCCGACCGTGACGTCGGCGCCGCTCTCGACGTGCTGGCGCAACATCACCTCGTAATCCATCTTGTAGATGTGGTCGCCCGCCAGCACCACGATGAAGCGGCAGGCGTGGGATTCGATGATGTCGATGTTCTGGTAGACGGCGTCCGCCGTGCCGACATACCACATGTTCTCGGAGACGCGCTGGCTCGCGGGCAGGATGTCGAAGCTCTCGTTGCGCTCGGGGCGGAAGAAGTTCCAGCCCATCTGAAGATGGCGGATCAGGCTATGCGCCTTGTACTGGGTCGCCACCGCGATCCTTCGGATGCCTGAATTGACGGCATTCGACAGCGCGAAATCGATGATCCGGGATTTTCCGCCGAAATAGACGGCGGGCTTGGCGCGCCGGTCGGTCAGCTCCAGAAGCCGGCTACCGCGCCCCCCGGCCAGGACGAACGCCAGCGCCTGACGGGCAAGCGGCTCATTACCGACGGCACTCATGTCATCCTCCCACTCTGGCATTTCGGGGCTTTTTGTCGCGACAAGGCCCCGCGGTCCCGCGCCCACTGGAACCGATAGTAATGGTACGCATAGTAAATCGTGAAGTAGGTTGTTGGTTGCGAAGATGGGAAGCTTAATGCTTTCGTCTTGGCGATCCAGCAGCACGCCGGTGGGCGGGACTTGTGCGCCGCACGCAAAATCCGGCTTTGATTCGGCGCCGGGATACCCGATCATGGTGGTGCGATCCTTTTCCAAGCGGAACGTCACACAGGGAGTAAGACGATGAGGATTTGGAGAACGGCAATTGCCTGTGGCTTGGCCGGCGCGGTCGTCGCCGGCGAAATCCAGCAGGCGGCGGCAGCCCCGCTGCCGACCAACGTCGCGAGCATGAAGGCCGCGGCCAGCAACGATGTTACGCCGGTGCATTGGCGCGGCGGCGGCTGGGGAATAGGCATCGGCGGTCTCGCCGCCGGTGCGATCATCGGCGGCGCCATCGCGGCCGGTGCGCCGTACGGCTATGGCTATTATGGCCGCCCGTATTACGGCGGCTATGGATATCCCGGCTACGGCTATGGTTACGCGCCCGCCTATTACGGCTACGCGCCGGTTTATTCCTATCCACGCTATTATGGCTATCGCAGCTACTATCGGCCCTACCGCCCCTATTACGGCGGCTACTACCGGCCGTATCCGCGTCACTACTACCGCGCCTATTGGTGAGGTTGCGTGGCTCGAGCATGATCCGGAAACGTCTGAAGCGGTTTTCCGGAACGATCATGCTCAAACAATGAGCTGAAGCGCGATGAGGATTCGAGATCTCATCGCGCTTTAGAGCGAGAGCCAGACGAGCAGGCTCATGCATGCGAAATGCATGAGCGCGATCGCGGCGAGATGCAGCGGGCCGGCCCTGAGACTAGGCCAGCGCATTCCGCCGCTCTTTGCATTGTTGGACTTGCTCATGTCGTGAACACGGTGCGCTCCTTCCCCCGCATGCGGGGGAGGGTCGGGAAGAGGGGGCCTCTGTAAAGGGACAATCCCCTGGAGGAGAAAGCCCTCACCCGGCGCGCGGGACGATGCGTCGCATCGCCGGTACGCGCCGACCTCTCCCGCAAGCGGGAGAGGTGGAGCGAGCCTGCCGCCCACCGGAAGATCATCACGTCTAGTTCGACCCCGACGCCGCGGCGGTGAAGCTGCGGTCGACGGCTTTATTCACGTCGAGCTTCTTCGGCAGGATACCATAGCGCGTCGAGCGGTCGGAGGCTGCCTGCACCTCCTTCACCACGTTCTCGTCGAGCACGATCGGGCTAGTGCGCTGTGCGGTGTAGGCCGAGAGCAGCACGTCTTCCGGCAGCTTGGTCAGTTCGGCCGTGTTCCTGGCGTACTCGGGCAGGTGATCCAGCGACCATAGCCGCGCTTTGTTGAGCCGTTGCACCAGGTCCCGCACCGCTGCACGTTTGGTGGCGATGGCGTTGTCGGACGCGACGATGAAGGTGATGGTCGGCGTCAGTCCTTCGCCGTCGGCGATCACGCGGGCCTTGTCCTTCAGTGTCGCGAACGACACGTAGGGCTCCCACACCGCCCAGGCATCGATCGAGCCGGCGAGCAGCGCGATCTTGGCGTCGACCGGCCCGAGCGGCGCGAAGGTCGCATCCTCCAGCTTGATCTCTGCCTTCTCCAGCGTGGCGTCGATCAGGAACTGGCCCCAGCCGCCACGTGTGCCGGCGAGCCGTTTTCCCTTGAGGTCGGCAGCCGATTTGATCGGCGAATCCTGGCGCACCAGGATGGCCTGCGTCTTCGCGTCCGATCTGGTGCCACCGATCGCCTTGATCGGCGCGCCGGCCGCATAGACCGACAGGAACGAGAGATCGCCGGTATAGCCGACGTCGAGCGCACCGGCGTTGAGCGCCTCGAGGATCGGCGCGGCCGCGGGAAATTCCGACCATTCGATCTTGTAGGGCAGGTCTTTCGCATAGCCGGAGATCTCGAGCAGCGAGCGGTTGCCGCCCTTCTGGTCGCCGACGCGCAGCACGACGGTGTCGGCGGCGAACGATGCAGCAGCCGACGACAAGGTGACGGCGGCGGCAAGCAGCGATGCCGCGAGACGGCGGGTGAGGGCATGATGACGGGAGTTGATGCGCATGTGGCCTGTCTTGTTGCTTTGCTCACGACGCGTGAGCGAACGATGCAGCGAGACGATCAAGTCTATGATCGCGCGATGCGCAGTCAATGAAATGGCCGTCCGTATTGCGCGTGCGTCAGGCAAGGACGTTTCATCGAATGGCCGCGCGCGAGAAGACGGCATGCTTGCGAGGGACAGGTGCACAGGAATGATGCACACGTGCGGTCGCCGCGCGCGGAGTCGCCTGCCGCATTCGCGAAAATCCTTTCATCGTTGCCGCCTGCGGTGATGGAGAGAATGACTTCGCCTCGCGCAACATTCGAAATTCCATTTCATTGACGATACGTCGCATGCGCCGCATGATTTACGCATCGCATCAACGCGGCGCATGGTCGCCGCAGAACGACATTCTCTCAACGCAGCTCCGTACGGAACATGCGCAACGCGATACGTTGCGCAAGCGGCGGAGCCGTGCCAGCGCAGGAGCGGAGACCGATGGACGACGACAACAAGCGCGGCGGATCGAAGCTCGACCGGCGCCATCTGCTTCAGGCAGGACTGGCTGCTGCCTTCGCCGCACCGCTCGGCGCCCTTGGCGCGGCGCAGGCCTTCGCGCCAGGCGGGATTGCGACCGGCGTCGACTTCTCGGAGTTTCCGCTGTGCCGGACGGCATCGGATGCGCCTGCGCTCACCGGCGCGCCGCGCAAGCTGAAACTGTCGTGGAATGCCGGCGCTGTCTGTCTCGCTCCCGTGCCGGTCGCCATCGAGCACGGCTTCTTCCAGAAACACAATCTCGACATCGAGCTCATCAACTACTCCGGCTCGACCGATCAGCTGCTGGAGGCAATCGCGACCGGAAAGAGCGATGCGGGCCTCGGCATGGCGCTGCGCTGGCTGAAGCCGCTGGAGCAGGGTTTTGACGTCAAGATCGCGGCCGGCACCCATGGCGGCTGCATGCGCGTTCTGACCCGTGCCGATTCCAATGTGAGCAAGCTGGCCGATCTCAAGGGCAAGATCGTTGCGGTCGGCGATCTCGGCGGCCCCGACAAGAATTTCTTCTCCGTTCAGCTCGCCAAGCTCGGCATCGATCCCAACAAGGACGTCGACTGGCGCGCCTATCCCGGCAACCTCCTCAACGTCGCCGTCGAGAAGGGCGAGGTGCAGGCCTTCCTGTCGTCCGATCCGCTCGGCTATCTCTGGCTCAAGGACAGCCAGTACAAGGAGGTCGCCTCCAATCTCGACGGCGAATATCGCGACAAGAGCTGCTGCATCCTCGGCCTGCGCGGCAGCCTGGTGCGCGAGGAGCCGCAGGTCGCGCGCGCGCTGACGCAGGCGCTGCTGGATGCCGCCATGTTCACCGCACAGAACCCGACCGTCGCGGCGAAGTCGTTCCAGCCTTACGCGCCGAAGACGGCCTCGCTTGCCGATATCGAAGGCATGGTGCGCTACCACACCCATCACCATCATCCCGTCGGCGACGTGCTCAAGCGCGAGCTCAAGGCCTATGCCGACGACCTCAAGAGCGTGCAGGTCTTCAAGGCGAGCACCGATACGGCCAAATTCGCGGAGCGCATCTATGTCGACGTATTCGCTGTCTGACGGCCTCGCCTCCGGCGCGCCGCGTCTCTCCCGCGCGCCGCTGCTTGCGGGCTGGATACGGGAGTCCGGCGTCGGAGTTCTCGCCAGCATCGCCTGGATCGCGCTCGGCCTGTCCTGCCTGTGGTGGCAGGATGTCGGCGACTGGACGCGCACGCATTCCCTGGGCATTGCCGCCTTCGTCATCGCGGCGATCGCGCTGTTCGGAACCGTCGGCGCCGATTATCTGGGGTCGGCAGGACGGGCATTGCAGGCGCGGGCGCCCTGGCTTCTTGCGCTCGGTGCGTTCCTGACCTTGTGGGAGGTCGCGACCGCGAAATTCGCCTGGCTGCCACTGCCGTTCTTTCCGCCGCCGCAGGCGATCATCGAGGTCTATACCGATGACCTGCCAAAGCTGCTCGACAGCGTGTTCGCCTCGGTCAAGCTCCAGCTCGGCGGTTATTTGATCGGCGCGACGGTTGGCTTCCTGACCGGCGTCTCGATCGGCTGGTCGCGCGCCGTCGGCTATTGGGTGCATCCGGTGCTGCGCTTCATCGGCCCGCTGCCGGCGACCGCCTGGCTGCCGATCGCGTTCTTCACGTTCCCGTCGAGCTGGAGCGCCTCGACCTTCCTGATTGCGCTGGCGACGGGCTTTCCCGTCACCGTGTTGACCTGGTCCGGCGTCGCGAGCGTGAGCAACGCCTATTACGACGTTGCGCGCACGCTGGGGGCAAAGCCATCCTTCCTGGTGTTGAAAGTCGCGATCCCCGCAGCATTGCCGCACGTCTTCGTCGGCCTGTTCATGGGACTGGGTTCGTCCTTCGCCGTGCTCGTCGTCGCCGAGATGATCGGCGTCAAGGCCGGGCTCGGCTGGTATTTGCAGTGGGCGCAGGGCTGGGCCGCCTACGCCAACATGTATGCGGCGCTGATCGTGATGTCGCTGCTCTGCTCCGGCGCGATTACGCTGCTGTTTGCGATCCGCGATCGTCTCCTGGTCTGGCAGAAGGGGACCGTGAAATGGTAGTTCTGGCTGAAGCGGTCACGCATTCTGCCGCAGGCGCCGCGCTCGACATCGAGCAGGTCAGCCACGCCTTCGACATCGACGGCGCCGAATTGCCGGTGCTCAGCGACGTCAGCATCTCCGTGGAGCCGGGCGAGTTCGTCGTACTGCTCGGTCCTTCCGGCTGCGGCAAGTCGACCCTGTTGCGGCTGGTCGCCGGCCTCGACAAGCCCAAGGCCGGAAGGCTGAGGGAGGACGAGACGCGCATCAGAAGCCCGCATCCCTCGCGCGTGGTCGTGTTCCAGGATCCGACCCTGTTTCCCTGGCGGTCGGTCTGGGACAACGTTGCTCTCGGTCTCGAGGCCCAGGGCATCTTGAAGAGCCAGCGTCATCGCGTCGACGCCGCGCTCGATCTGGTCGGGCTGGCATCGTTCCGCAACGCCTATCCGCACCAGCTCTCCGGCGGCATGGCGCAGCGCGTCGCGCTGGCGCGTGCTCTGGTCAACGATCCAAAAATCCTGATCCTCGACGAGCCGCTGGGAAAGCTGGACTCGCTGACCCGCATCACCATGCAGGCCGAGCTCGTCGCGCTCTGGCAACGCAAGGGCTTCACCACGCTGCTGGTGACGCATGACGCCGAGGAGGCGCTGGTGCTCGCCAACCGCGTCGTCGTCTTCAGCGATCGCCCGGCCCGGGTGAAGGCCGACATCCGCGTCGACCGGCCCTATCCAAGGCATCGCGGCGATCCGTATCTGGCGGATCTGCGTCGGCAGATTCTCGGCCTTCTGGGACTGGATGCGACATGGTGATCTCCGCAGCCAAAGGGCGGACGCCGCATAGCGAACCCGATTACGTCGCGCGCGCCGAGGCGCTCGCGACGGGCTTTGCCGCGCGCGCGGCCGAGCACGACCGCACCGGCAGCTTCCCGTTCGAGAACTTTCGCGAGCTATCGGAAGCCGGCCTGTTGTCGTTGACGGTGCCGGCCGTCCATGGCGGTGCCGGAGCGGGCGCAAGGTACGCCGCGCGCGTGATCGGCATCATCGGCAAGGCCGATCCCTCGACCGCGCTGGTGCTGTCGATGCACATCATCAATCATCTGGTGATGGCGCGCAGCCCGACCTGGCCGGCACGGCTGTCGCGCAAGCTCGCGCGCGAGAGCGTCGAGGGCCTTGCCCTCGTCAACGCGCTGCGCGTCGAGCCGGAGCTCGGCTCACCCGCCCGTGGCGGCCTGCCCGCGACCATCGCGCGGCGCACCGAGACCGGATGGCGCCTCTCCGGTCACAAGATCTATTCGACGGGATCACCGATCCTGAAATGGTATCTGGTCTGGGCGCGGACCGACGAGGCCGAGCCGCGCGTCGGACAGTTCCTGGTGCCGGCGGGCCTGCCGGGCACTCGCATCGTCGAGACCTGGGACCATCACGGCCTGCGCGCCAGCGGCAGCCATGATGTCGTCTTCGACGACGTCGTCATCCCGCTCGACGCCGAGATCGATGTCCGCAAGCCCGCCGATTGGCGCGGCCCTGACGTGACGCAGGCGACAGTCCATACCATCTTCGTCGCTGCGATCTACGATGGCATCGCTCGTGCCGCGCGCGATTGGCTGATCTCGTTCCTGAAGCAGCGGGTTCCGGCCAGCCTCGGCGCGCCGCTCGCGACCTTGCCGCGTGCACAGGAGATCCTCGGCGCCATCGAGGCGCGGCTCGCGGTCAATGCGCGGCTGATCGAGTCCTTTGCGCGCGATTTCGATGACGGTGTCCAGCTCTCAGCGGGCGAATCCAACGTCGTCAAGCTGACCGTGACCAACAACGCGGTCGCCGCTGTCGAGGACGCGCTGTCGCTCACCGGCAATCACGGCCTGTCCCGCGCCAATCCGCTGGAGCGGCACTATCGCGACGTGCTGTGCGGCCGCGTGCACACGCCGCAGGACGATTCCACGCGCATCGGCCTCGGCCGCTCCGCATTGGGCCTCTAGCCTTTCCGGAAAACAATCAGGGAGACCGTCATGTCGATCGAGTTCATCGGCTTCATCAGCAACAACAATTCATCCGAGACCGTCGTCCGCGAAGGACCGGTGCTCGACCCCACCCACATCGAAACGGTGGCGAAGGCGCATGAGAACGCCGGCTTCGATCGCGCGCTGCTGGCGTTTCATTCGACCTCGCCCGACGCGCTTCAAGTGGCCCAGCACGTCCTCAACACGACCTCCCGCCTCAACGTGCTGATCGCGCAGCGGCCGGGCTTCACCGCCCCGACGCTGCTGGCGCGGCAGTTCGCCGTGCTCGACCAGTTTTCGCGCGGCAGGGTCGCGCTCCACGTCATCACCGGCGGCAATGCCACCGAGCTCAGGCAGGACGGCAATACGCTCGACGACAAGGACGAGCGCTACGCCCGCACCTCCGAATTCCTCGATGTGCTCAAGCTGGAATGGACCAGCGACAAGCCGTTCACCTACAAAGGCAGGTACTACCAGGTCGAGAATGCGTTCTCACAGGTGAAGCCGTATCGCGCCGACGGCATCCGCATCTATTTCGGCGGCGCCTCGGATGCGGCGATCGAGGTCGCCGGCAAGCATGCCGACACCTTTGCGCTGTGGGGAGAATCCTACGCGCAGGTACGCGATGTCACCTCGCGCGTGCATAACGCAGCGGTTCGCCAGGGCCGGCCGACGCCGCGCTTCAGCCTGTCGGTCCGGCCGATCATTGCGCCCACCGAGAAGCAGGCCTGGGAGAAGGCGGAAGAGATTTTGGCGCGTGCCACCGCGCTGCAGGACAAGACCGGCTATCGCAAGCCCGCCGACGGCCACGCCACGGCCGGTGCGCGGCGCCTGCTCGCGCTTGCCGACCAGGGCAGCCGCATCGACAAGCGGCTCTGGACCGAGATCGCAAAGCTCACCGGCGCCAACAGCAACACCACCGCGCTGGTCGGCACGCCCGAACAGGTCGCCGAAGTCTTCGGCGACTATTACGACCTCGGCATCAGCCATTTCCTGATCCGCGGCTTCGACCCGCTGATCGATGCGATCGAATATGGCCGCGAGCTGATCCCGCGGACCCGGGAGCTTGTCGCCAAGCGCCAGGCCGTTCGCGGGGAGGCCGCGGAATGATTCGCCTGATGCTGGCCGGCGCGCTGCTGTTCGCCTCGTTCGAGCTCGCGGCGGCGCAAACCACCTTGCGCGTGGGCGACCAGAAAGGCAACGCGCAGGCCGTGATGGAAGCGGCAGGCGTGCTCAAGGACGTTCCCTACAGGATCGAGTGGAAGGAGTTTCCGGCGGCAGCTCCCTTGCTGGAGGCGCTCAGCGCCGGCGCGATCGAGACCGGGCTCGTTGGGGACGCGCCCTTCACCTTCGCCGCGGCCTCCGGCGCGCCGGTCAAGGCCATCGCGGCGATCCGGCAGACCCGCGAGGGGCTCGCGATCCTCGTGCCGGAGAATTCGCCGATCAGGAGCTTTGCCGATCTGCGCGGCAAAAAGATCGCAACCGGTCGCGGCTCGATCGGACATCAGTTGATCCTTGCCGCGCTCGAGAAGAACGGCTGGAGCGCGAGCGATGTGCAGATCGCGTTCCTCGCGCCCTCGGATGCCAAGATCGCCTACACGCAAGGTTCGGTCGATGCGTGGTCGACCTGGGAGCCCTATGTCAGCCAGGAAGAGGTGCTGTTCAAATCGCGCCGCATCATCACCTCGGAAGGGCTGACGCCGGGGCTGAGCTTCCAGGTGGCGCGGCCCGATGCGATCCGGGATAAGCGCGCGGAGCTGACGGATTTCATCCGCCGCCTCACCGCCGCGCGGGCGTGGTCGCTGAATAACATCGACAGCTATGCCGCGACTTGGGGCAGGCTGATGAACATCCCGACATCGGTGCCGCAGAATTGGCTATCGCGCGCAAAGATCCGCATCGCGCCGATCGACGACGGCGTGGTCGCCGACGAGCAGAGCACGATCGATCTCTATTTCCGCTGGGGCCTGATCAAGCAGAAGCTCGATGCGCGCGACATCGTGGATCGCTCATTCACGGATGCGATTGCGAAAGCGGGGTTGTAGCGCTCATCGCCGTCATTCCGGGGCACGACGAAGTCGCGAGCCCGGAATCCATTCAACCACAAACGTTGCGGCCCGATGGATTCCGGGTTCGCCCTCCGGGCGCCCCGGATGACGACGGAGAGACATCAGAGCTCACAAGGCTATTCAAGCGTTCGTGAGATGAGGACGGTATTTCCATGACGCTCGCACTCCTCGACGCTTTCTTTCTTCGTTCCTCACGCTCGACGACACCTCCATTGCTATTTGCTCCGCCTCCCTTGCACCCCGCCTCATCCCTTCAAAAATCAATCCGACGACCACATCGGGAGACCGGCCATGGGCCTGCAAGAAACAAAAATCGAATCGCTTCCCTTCGTCACTGCCGAGCTCAACTATCTCGCGCCTGTTGCGGCCAAGCCGCGCACCTATGCCTTCGATCCGCCGCCGGGCGAGCCGAAGAGCACGGCGCTGGTCGAGCCGCATCAGGTGCCGATCTTCGATGCGCGGCTGATCGCCCAGAATTTCTCGCTCGACCGCGAAGGCTTTGCGCTGGTGCGCCATCCGACCCGGGTGAAGGATTTCTATGACGACGATGAGGTGAGGGCGGTCTACTATCCCGCCGTTGAGGCGTTCCTGCGGGCGACGCTGCGGGCCGACCGCGTCGTCATCTTCGATCACACCGTGCGCAAGCGTGTCGAAGGCGCGCCTGACATCCGCGACGGCGGGCCGCGACAGCCGGCGACGCGCGTGCATGTGGACCAGACCGACGTCTCCGGCGCCAACCGCGTGCGCGAGCATCTGCCTGACGAGGCCGAGGAGCTGCTGAAGGGCCGCGTGCAGGTGATCAATCTGTGGCGGCCGATCCGCGGCCCCTTGCGCGATTCACCGCTGGCGATGGCCGACGGCACCACGGTCGCGCCGGATGATCTCGTTGCCTCCGATCTGATCTATCCCAACCGAAGCGGCGAGACCTATTCGGTGAAATACAATCCGAACCATCGCTGGTTCTATTTTCCTGAAATGACGCCGGACGAGGCCCTGCTGCTCAAATGCTATGATTCCGCGACCGACGGCCGCACCCGCTTCGGGCCGCATACCGCCTTCGTCGATCCGACCACGCCGCAAGATGCTGCGCCGCGCGAAAGCATCGAGGTGCGCACGCTGGTCTTTCACAAACGGTAACAATGTGTGATGGCGCTGCCGAGTGCCGCCCGGCGGCGTTTGGAACCTTAGGGAACAAATCCACGTTTGCACGCCGGGCAGGCAACCGGGAGCGTTGCCGTGCGCGCGCAGACCACGCTATTCTTCTCTCTTGCCAGTTTTTCTCTTTCCACTTTTTCAGTTGCCCATGCTGAAAGCGGGCTCGCCTCCTATTACGGCTACGCGAAAGCCGGCAAGGGCGGTGAGCTGACCTGCGCGCACCGGACGCGTCCGTTCGGCAGCGTGCTCAGAGTGTCCTATGGCAGCCGTTCGATCCAGTGCCGCGTCAACGATCGCGGCCCCTTCATTCGCGGCCGCATCGTCGATCTCTCGGTGCCGGCCGCCCGCGCACTCGGCATGATGAGCGCCGGCGTCGTGCGAGTCTCCGTGGAATAGGCCAGCCCGCGCGCTATAGTGCCGCCGAAAGCAGGGGGGCGCTATGGCCAGGATCAGGGTGGGACTCGTCGGCTGCGGTTTCGTGTCGGAGCTGCACATGTATGCGTTCCGGCGCGTCTATGGCGTGGACGTCGAGGTCGCGGCGGTGGCCGCGCGCGGCGATCACGTCGTCGACTTCGCCGCACGCCATGAGATCCCGCGCGTCTATCGCAGCTTCACCGAGCTGACCGCGGACGCGGATATCGACGTCGTCGACATCTGCACCCCGCCCAACCTCCATGCCGGGATGATCGTTGGCGCCATGCAGGCCGGCAAGCACGTCATCTGCGAAAAGCCCTTTGCAGGTTATTTCGGCCGCGAGGGCGATGCGCAGCCGATCGGCAAGCACGTGCCGAAGGCGCTGATGTATGAGCGCGTGCTCGAGGAGATGGACGCGACCCGAGCCGCGATCGAGCGGACCGGAAAGCTCTTCATGTATGCCGAGGACTGGATCTACGCGCCCGCGGTGACCAAGACCGCCGAGATCCTGAAAGCGACCAGGGACAAGGTCCTGTTCATGAAGGGCGAGGAGAGCCATTCCGGCTCGCATGCCGCCCACGCCGCGCAATGGGCGATGACCGGCGGCGGCTCGCTGATCCGCATGGGCTGTCACCCGCTCTCGGCCGTGCTGTATCTGAAGCAGGTCGAGGCCAAGGCGCGCGGCGAGACCATCCGCGTCGCCAGCGTCACCTGCGATGTCGGCAACGTCACTGCCGGGCTGAAGCCGGAGGAGCGCACCTACATCAAGGCCAATCCGGTCGACGTCGAGGACTGGGGCACGCTCACCGCCACGTTCTCGGACAGCACCAAGGCGACCGTGTTCTCCGGCGACATGATCATGGGCGGCGTGCGCAATCTGATCGAGACCTACACCAGCGGCGGCTCGCTGTTCGCAAACATCACCCCCAACAATCATCTGATGAGCTACCAGACCAGCGAGGAGAAGCTCGCCTCGGTCTACATCACCGAAAAGGTCGATCGCAAAACCGGCTGGCAATATGTCTGCCTCGAGGAGGAATGGACGCGCGGCTATTTGCAGGAGATCCAGGATTTCATGGAATGCGCGGCCACCGGCCGGCAACCGCTGTCGGACCTCGCGCTGGCCTACGAGACGATCAAGGTGAACTACGCGGGGTATTGGGCCGCGGAGGAGGGGAGACGGGTGGTGTTGTAAGGCAGACTGCTGCCGCAAGCACGCTGCAACCCTTCTCCCCTTTGGAAGAAGGTGGCGCGAAGCGCCGGATGAGGGGTTCTATCCGCCCGCAAGACTGCTCGTGAGGATGGAGACCCCTCGCCCGTCTCGCCGCTATCGCGCCGAGCCACACTCTCCCGCAAGGGGAGAGGGTGCACTGTGCACTGCCTTCCCGGCGAGCAAAGCTGAGCTATGCCCCGTAGGTCGATCCCTTCGGCAGCGGAAACACCGGGTCCCGCGTGCGGATGTTGCTCGGCCACACCACCGAGATGTGCTCGCCGGCGTTCTGCATCACCACCGGCGTCGAGCGCTCGTTCTGGCCGGAGAGCGGCGTGCCGGGCGGGTAGAATCTCACGCCATAGCCCTGGATGGTGCCGCCGGAGGGGATGTCGACGTCGAGCGCCGCCTTGCGAATGGCCTCGGGGTCGAAGCTGCCGTACTTCTCCTTGGCGACCGGCAGCACGTTGTTCAGCAGTATCCAGGTCTGGTTGAAGCCCATCGAGCAATGCGGCGGCACGTCGGTAGCGCCGGTCTTGGCCTTGTAGCGCGTGACCATCGCATTGATCAGGTCGCCCATGCCAGGTGCGAGCTTGGAGGGATCCAGCAACTGCGCCGGCACCGGGTCGATGTTGCAGAAATTGTCGATGTCGGCACCGAAGGTGGCGCGCAGCTTGTCGAGCTGGCTGTAGCCGGCGCCTGCGCCGAACAGCATCTTGAAGCGCAATCCGCTCTCGCGCGCCTGACGCAGGAACAGGGTGATGTCGGGGTTGTAACCGGCATGCGAGATCACGTCGGCCTTGGCGCGCTTGATCTTCGTGACCAGCACCGAGAGATCGGGCGCCGATGCCGAATAGCCTTCACGCAGCACGACCTGAATGCCGGCTTCCTTGGCGTAGGCCTCGTCGGCGGAGGCCACGCCGACGCCGTAAGGGCCGTCCTCGTGGATCAACGCGACCTTGACCTCCTTCGGATCCATGCCGAGCTTGGCTTTGGCATGCTCGTTGATGAAGCTGGCGAAGGCCTGTCCGTACTGGTCGGAATGAATCTGCGCGCGGAAGACGTATTGCAGGTTCTTGTCCTTGAACACGGCGGTCGAGACCGCGGTCGTGATCCAGAGGATCTTCTTCTGCTGCTCGACCTTGGCGGCGAGCGGCACGGCGTGCGAGCTCGCATAGACTCCATTGAGGATGTCGATCTTCTCCTGGCTGATCAGGCGTTCGGCCTCGTTGATCGCAACGTCGGGCTTGCTCTGCGAATCCGCGGCGAGCGGAGTAACCTTGTACTTGCCGCCGACACCGCCTTTCTCATTGACGAGATCGATGGCGATCTGCGCCCCGACCGAAGAGGCGACCGAGCCGCCGGCGGCGAAGGGACCGGTGAGGTCGTAGATCAGACCGATGCGTATGTTCTCGGCCTGCGCCTGGGCGCGTGTCCAATCGAGGCTGAGTGCGGCGGCGGCAGCCGCCGAGGTCTTCAGCAGCTGCCTGCGTGAAGTCGGCATCCTATCCTCCCTCAAAACCGTCGTTTGATCTTGTTGTTGTTCGCGAAGTATGGGGAGCGGGCCGGCGGAAAGTCAACATGGCGAAAGTCGAGGTCGGTCGTCCGCGGCATAGAACGCAAGTGCGAAATGGCGCCAACGGACCTCGCTCGGCGATAATGCAGCGATGCGATTCCGCCCGTCACAGCTTCAAGCGGCGGGTCAGATAGCGCGCGGTCTTTCCGCCGGCTTTGGCGACCTGTTCCGGTGTTCCCGATGCGACGACACGGCCGCCTTCGTCTCCGGCGCCGGGTCCGAGATCGATGATCCAGTCGCTGTGGGCCACGACGTCCATGTCGTGCTCGACCACGATCACGCTGTTGCCGGTGTCCACGATCCGCTCGAGCTGCGCGATCAAGCGCTCGACGTCGCGCGGGTGAAGGCCGGTGGTCGGCTCGTCCAGGACATAGAGCGTATGCCCGCGTTGCGGTCGCATCAGCTCGGTCGCGAGCTTGATACGCTGGGCTTCGCCGCCGGACAACTCGGTGGCGGACTGGCCGAGGCGGATATAGCCGAGGCCGACCTCGCGCACGACCGACAGCGAGCGGTTCAGCGTTGCATCGCCCTCGAAGAACGCGAAGGCCTCGTCGACGCGCATCGCCAGCACGTCCGCGATCGATCGGCCGCGGATCTTCACCTCGAGCGTCTTGTCGTTGTAGCGCGCGCCCCTGCAGGTCGGGCAGGGCGTGTAGACGCTGGGCAGGAACAGCAGCTCGACGCAGACGAAGCCCTCGCCCTCGCAGGTCGCACAGCGTCCCTTCGCGACGTTGAACGAGAAGCGTCCGGCATCGTAGCGGCGGGATTTTGCCTGCGGCGTTGCCGCGAACAGCTTCCGCACATGGTCGAACAGGCCGGTATAGGTCGCAAGGTTGGAGCGCGGCGTGCGGCCGATCGGCTTCTGGTCGACCACGACGAGGCGGTTCACCTGGTCGAGGCCGGCAACGATCCTGCCGCCCAATGTCTCGACCGTCGCGGCCAGACTGTCGTCGTCGGAATCGGCAGCAAGCGTGTGGCCGAGATGCGCGGCCACGGTCTCGACAAGGAATTGGCTGATCAGGCTCGATTTGCCGGAGCCCGACACGCCGGTGATGCTGGCGATGACGCCCAGCGGAATGTCGATGTCGAGGCCGCGGAGATTGTTGCGGACCACACCCCTGATCTTCAGATGCCCTTTCGGCTCGCGACGAACGGCCGGCAGCGGCTTTCTCGGTCGCGAGAGATAATGGGCCGTTCGCGATTGCGCGATTTCATCGAGCCCTGCCGGCGGGCCGCTGTAGAGGACGAGGCCACCGCCTTCGCCGGCGTCGGGCCCGACGTCCACCAGCCAGTCGGCGTGCCGGATCACCTCGATCTCGTGCTCCACCACGAAGATCGAGTTGCCGGCGTGCTTCAGCCGGTCCAGCGCCCGCAGCAGCGCCTCGGTGTCGGCGGGATGAAGGCCCGCGGAGGGCTCGTCGAGCACGTAGACGACGCCGAACAGGTTGGAGCGGACCTGGGTCGCCAGCCGCAGCCGCTGCAGCTCGCCCGGCGACAGCGTCGGCGTGCTGCGTTCGCAGGCGAGATAGCCCAGGCCAAGGTCGAGCAGGACGGCGAGGCGTGCCGACAGGTCCTCGCAAATGCGCCGGGCAACGACGGTCTTCTCCGACCTGTCCGCCGAAGCTCTTGCGAAGGGCTTGACCAGTTCCTGCAATTGCTTGAGCGGCAGATGCGACATTTCGGCGATGTTGAGGCCGGCGAACTTCACCTTGAGCGCTTCAGGCTTCAGCCTTGTGCCGTGGCAGGTCGGGCAATCCCGCGTGATCATGAATTGCGCGACGCGGCGTTTCATCATCGCGCTCTCGGACTTGGCGTAGGTCTGCATCACGTAGCGCTTGGCGCCGGTGAACGTGCCCTGATAGCTCGGCTCCTCCTTGCGGCGCAGGGCGCGCCTGACCTCGGCAGCATCGTAGCCGGCATAAACCGGAACGGTCGGCTGCTCGTCGGTGAACAGAATCCAGTCGCGATCCTTCTTGGGCAGCTCCCGCCAGGGCTTGTCCACGTCGTAGCCGAGCGTCGTCAGGATATCCCGGAGGTTCTGTCCCTGCCAGGCGCTCGGCCAGGCCGCGACGGCGCGCTCGCGGATCGTCTTGGTGTCGTCGGGCACCATGGACTTCTCGGTGACGTCGAGCATCCGGCCGATGCCGTGACAGGTCGGGCAGGCTCCCTCCGGCGTATTGGGAGAGAACGCCTCGGCATAGAGCATCGGTTGCCCCCGCGGATAATCGCCGGCGCGGGAATAGAGCATCCTGAGCAGGTTCGAAATGGTCGTGACGCTGCCGACCGAGGACCGCGTCGTCGGCGCGCCGCGCTGCTGCTGGAGCGCCACGGCCGGCGGCAGGCCCTCGATGTCGTCGACTTCGGGGATTTGCATCTGGTGGAACAGGCGCCGCGCGTAGGGCGATACCGACTCCAGATAGCGCCGCTGCGCCTCGGCGTAGATCGTTCCGAAGGCGAGCGAGGATTTCCCCGAGCCCGACACGCCCGTGAACACGACCAGAGCATTGCGGGGAATGCGCACGTCGATGTTCTTGAGGTTGTGCTCGCGCGCGCCGCGTACCCGGACGAAGCCGTCGTCCTGCATCAGATCGGGTTGTCTTGGTCGATCGTCCATCTCGCCTCCTCCGGCTTCCCTGGGGGATCAACGGCAGGATCGCAGCATGGATCCCCGGATGCCAGTGGGCACGGGTGCATTCTGCGCGGAGCGGAGGCTCGTCGCGCTGGCAGCGAAGGGCCTTGGAGCGAGTGCCGGATCGCTGCAGCCGGCCGGCGTCGACCCGTGCCTCAGACCATGAAGTCGCTGGCGTTGAGATCGGCAGCACGGACACCTTCCAGCGTGATCGTGTCGTTGGCCGTCAGCTGGATCACCGCATGGCCAGCGCCGTCGTCGCTGATCAGGCTCTTCAGATCGGTCCAGCCCGCAAAGCCGTAAGCGTGAAGGTCGATCACATCATGCTCCCGAACCGTACTGCCGACGGCCATATTGCCCTGATTGAAATCGTTGATCACATCTTGGCCCGAGCCCGTCCCGAATACGAAAAGATCGTTGTTCGGTCCGCCCCAGAGTTGATCGTTGCCGCCGCCGCCGTCGAGGAGATCGCGGCCGCCCGTGATAGAGCCGGGCGCGGTCGGGGCATAGATGCGTGCATCGCCATACAGCCAATCGCCGCGCTCGCCGCCGAGAAGGATATCGTTTCCGCCATGCGTATTGCCCGACATGTTCGAGGCGTCTCCGGTGAGTGCGATGGACGTCGAGTCGGGATTGCCGTCGACGGTCGCGATCAGGATGTCATCGCCTCCCCGTGCGTTGTCGCTCATGTAATGCGTATCCCCCTCGAGGGAAGCTCCTCCAGAACGGGCTTCGACGCCGACGGTGTAAATGAGGATGTCGTTGCCGCCAAATGTGTTGCCGCTCATGGCGTAGAGCGCGTCCCCCGACATCGTCGCTCCGCCATAGATGCCGGCCTGGGTCACGTTGAGGATATCGTTGCCGCCATGGGCATTGTCGCTCATGACGTAACCGGTGTCGCCGCCGAAGGAGCCAGACGCTCTGCTCCCCATCACTGCAATGATCTCGTCATTGCCTCCCCTTGCATCGCCCGACATCGTGTTTCCAGCGTCGCCCAGTACAGAGAGGCTCGAATATCTCGTGTGCGAGGCATCGACGTAGATCGTGTCGTTGCCGCCACGGGAGTGACCGGACATCGTCTGCGCATCGCCGTCGATATACGTATAGGTGCCCTCGCCCTCGACGTCCGCGACGAGCAGGTCATTTCCCCCGCGAGAGCGCCCCTGGAGGTCTGCGTCGTCACCCAGCAAGGTCAAGACGCCGTGACCCGCACGGACCGTGGCTATCATTACATCGTTCCCGCCGTGGGCGTCGGTTGGCAGGCCCGGATCTCCAGAAGCGGTCACAACTTGCAGGTCGCCGACGCTGACGATGATCGTGTCGTTTGGCATGCGGCGCATCGCGCAACTCCCACTTGATGTTCGGGCGCGCTCGGAGAGAGCATCACGCTTCTCCCGCCACGCCACGGTCTGCTGCGTGACCTATCTTCGTTGCATTAATGGCGGAGATTTGCCCGAGGTTAGGAGAAATGCGATCAGCGTGTCGTCATGCTGTTTCAGAGCGCCAATGCAAGCACGCCGCGCATGTCGGCGTGCTTGCTCGTGCACGGTTCCGCTCAGCCCGGCCCCGCCCCCTGCGTCGCCGTGTACACGGCGTAGAGCGACTGGCTCGCGGCCATGAACAGGCGGTTGCGCTTGGGGCCGCCGAAGCAGACGTTGCCGCAGACTTCCGGCAGGCGGATGCGGCCGAGCAGCTTGCCCTCCGGCGACCACACGGTGACGCCGCTGTAGCCAACGGCGCGGCCGGCATTGCTGGAGGCCCAGAGATTGCCGTTGACGTCGCAGCGCAGGCCGTCCGGCCCGCATTTGACTCCGTCGACCACGCAATCGCTGAACTTCCTGTGGTTGGACAGCTTGTTGTCGCTGCCGACGTCGAACACGAAGATCTCGCCCTTGCCGCCGGGGCCGGTGTCGCCGGGTCCCTTGCCGGTCGAGGCGACGTAGAGCTTCTTGTAGTCGGGCGAGAAGCACAGCCCGTTCGGATCCGGCACCTGGTCCTCGGTGACGACGAGGTCGATGCGGCCCGAGGGATCGATGCGATAGCAATTGGTCGGCAGCTCGCGCTTGCCCGGCACGAAGCCGGCCGGCTGGCCGATCCTCGGGTTGAGCTTGCCGGCCGGATTGCTCGGGCCGCCCGCGACATCGGGCTCGCCTTCGTAAAGCTGGCCGCCATAGGGTGGATCGGTGAACCAATAGCTGCCGTCGGGATGCGCGGCGATGTCGTTCGGCGAGTTCAGCTTCTTGCCCTGATAGGAGTCGGCGAGCACGGTGGCGGTGCCGTCATGCTCGTACCGCGTCACCCGTCGCGTCAGGTGCTCGCAGGAGAGCTGGCGGCCCTGGAAGTCGAACGAGTTGCCGTTGGAATTGTTGGAAGGCGTGCGGAACACGCTGACGTGGCCGTCGTCCTCGGTCCAGCGCATCTGCCGGTTGTTGGGAATGTCGCTCCACAGCAGATATCGTCCCTGCGCGCTCCATGCCGGGCCTTCCGCCCACAGCAGGCCGGTGTGCAGACGCTTGATCGCGGTGTTGGGCTGCGCGAGATCGTTGAAGGAAGGATCGACCGCGATGATGTCGGGGTCCCAGAAATAAGTCGTCGGCGCACCACGCGGGCTGAAATCGCGCGGCGGGGTGGTGATGGTGGTCGGCGGTGCGGCGGGGCCGGTCTGGGCCAGCGCAGGGCCGGCGACGGTGGCCGCGGCGCCAAGCGCAAGGCCCCGGACAAGTGTTCGTCGTGAAAGCGCAGCGTCCTGCTCACGCTGATCTTGGCGTGTCATCGCGTCCTCCCAGAGATGTTCGGCTGGCCGGTTGATCCGGCCGAGCAACCGGAGGTTAATGCGGTCCAGCGCCGGTTGCGAGGGCGGAAATCGGATTCGCGCGATGTAGCGGCCGCAATCCCGTCATATTCGAATGCGCTCGAAAGGGACGCGCTTCGCGTCCGCCTTGTGACATTTGCAAGGCTCGAAAATGTTCCGCGGGCTTGAGCAAAAATTTGCTTGCGGCAAAGCGCAGCATGCAACGCATTCGGCCGGGTTCAAGCCATGATTTTGCGCGCATTGCCCCGCAGACACCGTCCGGGGGCGATGAACGGAGTTAATCGTGGCTGGCGTCATCGTATTGATCGTGTTGCTGGGGATCGCATTCGCGGCCGGCTATTTCACGCGTGAATTCATCTCCAACAAACGACGTGCGGAAGCCCGCCGCTGGCGCGAGTATTCCGAGCCGGATTGGCTCCCGGCCAACGCGCCAGCCAATACCAACGAGATCGCGAGCGCCATCACGGCCGTACCCGTGGTCAACGGCGAGCTCGGCCAGATGCTGAACCGCTGGGAGACGAGGGCCCGCGCCCGCCGCGCGGGGTAGGGGCGGCTACGGCGCCTTGTCTGTGTCGGCCTCTGTCAACCCAGCGTCGCGAAAATATTCCACTTTACCGAAATTCGGTTTCGGCGTATGTGTCGTGCATCCCGGCTCACTCAAGAGGGGCGATCATGAGGTCG
>NZ_JAFCJE010000010.1 GCF_018131185.1 Bradyrhizobium diazoefficiens
TTGCGCTCATTGCCTGCATGCGCAAGCTGATCGTCATCCTCAATACGATGATCGCCCACGGCGAGAAATGGAATCCGAGCCGCTACGCGTTGCGGTGAGCTGATCGAGCGCGCCCTACCGCGCTCGGTCCTCGACCGAGCGCACGCCAAGCCGACAGACCGGCGAGCGGACGGGGTCAAGGCCGTCAGCCGCCAAAGGCGGTGGCACGTCCAGCGCCAGCCTTGAGGCCGGCCGATCGGCGGTCTACTTCAGCACAGTTGCTCCTCGGGGAGCGATGCACTATTGCCCCCGTCGCCTTGCGGATGATCGATGCGCGTACCGGTTGGTCGCGGCATCACCGCAGGACTTGACGCACAGACCCCGGGCGTCAGGACCACACGACTTGGCCGTCCGCGCACGTCCTCGCATGTCGCTTCGAACGCTGGCGCGTGCTCACGCCCGAAGCCATGCGAAGACGCTGTCGGCGCCGGGTCGTATGCGCGGAAAGCCCCTTGCTCACGGTTACCCGCCCTGCAATGCGCTTCGCGCCCGACGCCGTCGCGTCCATCGCTGCCCAGCCCGCGGTTCGTGACGATCGCGATCCGCCCCTCGTCTCGGGCCAGGGTGTTTCGCTTGTACGATAAATCAGAAATTCGGTAAAGGAGAATGTTTGCGCAAGCGGGGCTTGACAGGCGAGGGGGAGGGATTGGCGGGGTGTTTTGCCCGACGGGCGAGCAAAATGTTGCCACACCAAACACTGTCATGCCCCGGTTTGACCGGGGCATCCAGTACGCCGCGGCTTGCCGGTTTCAGCCTTGCTGTCTCTGGAATGCTGGATTGCCCGCTTTCGCGGGCAATGACACCGAGTTTGGAACGGGCGGCTACTCCGCCGACAGCCGCACCATCTGGCGGCCGCCGTTCATTTCCTTGAGGCGGTTGACGAAGTTTTCCGGGCGCTGCCAGCGGTTGGGGGCCTCGAGGCCCATGAACTCGGCGATGTCGCCGATGAAGCCGGTGCAGTTGACGGTCTCGGCGTTCCACACCGGCGAGCTGGCCTGCAATTTCTTGATATAGGCGAACACGCGCTTGGCGTCGGCCTCGTTCAGATAGACGCGATAGCTCGCGGTCAGATAGTCCGGATCGAGATCGCCGTAGCTCGCGCCGGTCTCGGACGGCACGAAGGTGATGTGACCGAGCACGTAAGCGAGCGTGTCGCCGGCAGGCGTGAGGCCTGCGACTTCGACCGCCTTCTCGCTGGTCTTGCCGTACCAGACGAAAGCATGGCCCCAGCTTGCGGCCGTGCGGGCGCGGAAATCGACGTAATACGGACCTTTCTCCGCGCGCGCGACGGAGCGCCGCGTCGATTGCGGCGCCGGCCGCGGCGTGGAGCCGGTCGTGGCAAGCGCATTGGCGTCGGCAACGCGCTTGTTCGCCTCATGCGCCGAAGCCGAGGGCATCAGGCACGCGATCATCGCCGCGAGCGCGAGCCCCGCAAGGATGCAGGATCCCGATCGATCAGGTTTGTTCGTCACGCTGTGCCCCTCGACTGTCGGCCGCCTACGCTGGTTTGCGCGGCGCGTCAGTAGCGGGCTGCGACCGGGCCCGGCGCCTTGCCGATCGGAGCCTTTCCAACCGGGCTCTTGCCAATCGGCATCTTGCCGATCGGCGCCTGCTCGGCCGGGTAGACCGGCACGGGCTGACGACGCGGCAGATCCGCAGCGTTCGCGGCCGTCACCAGAGCAAGCGTGGCACCCAGAGCAAATACAATCTTCTTCACAGTGATACCCCTAGAAGGTTTGGCCCAAACACGGCCATGCCGTGCCCCCAGACACGCCTCACAGAAGGGCGGCCGAATGCGTCCAAGTTGCGGCGTGCGCGGGGCATGTCGGCGGCATTGGCGCGCGAAGATGTGATGTTTACGGATGTTCTTGCCGATCGATCGTCCCGGATGTCGCTTCGCTCATCCGGGCTACGGTAGATTTTTCCCGACGAGCGGGGCTGCCTCTCCCGCCGTCATTCCGGGGCGGCGCAAAGCGTCGAGCCCGGAATCCATTTATCGACCGTCACTGCCGCTCGATGGATTCCGGGTTCGCGCTTTGCGCGCCCCGGAATGACGGAGAGAGAGGTAAGGTCGTAGCCCGCATGAGTCCCGCGACAGCGAAGTGCGACACGACAGACCTCTCCGGATGTCGCTTCGCTCATCCGGGCTACTGCGCCGTGTTCGCCGCTACAGCCGAAACTCGTTGGTGAGCTCGCCGATGCCGTCGATCGCGACGGTCACGATGTTCACCGGCTCCTTCATCACGCCGACGCCGACCGAGGTGCCGACGGCGATGAGGTCGCCGGGGAGCAGGGTCATGTCATGGGAGATCCTGCTGACCAGCTCCTGCGCCGAAAAGATCATGTCGGAGATCGGGTAGTTCTGCCGCTCTGCGCCGTTGAGGATGGTGCGGACCGTGAGTCTTGCGGGATCGAGACCGGTTGCGATCACGGGGCCGAACGGGCCGTAATCGTCGATGCCTTTGGCGCGGGCCCATTGCGGGAAGGTGGGGTCGCTGGTCAGGATGTCGTTTGCGGTGATGTCGTTGACGCAGGTGTAGCCGAAGATGAAGCCGTCGGCCTCGCCCGGGGAGACACGCGCGCATGTCTTGCCGATGACGATGCCGAGCTCGCCCTCATAGGTGGTCTTGCCGTCGTAGTAGGACGGGCGGCGGATCACGGCGCCCGGCGACGTGATGGTGGTGGTGGCCTTGAGCAGATAGAGCGGCTCCGGCGGCTCGGGCTGGTTGAGCTTGGCCGCGAGCGCGTGAAAATTGTTCCAGAGCGCGACGATCTTGCTGGGCGCACACGGCGCGAGCGGCTCGACCTCCGTGAGCGCCAGGCTCTTGCCGGTCGCGGCGTTGCGGCCGAACATCTCGCCTTCATGGACGCTGATGCCCGATGGCGTCAGCATGCCGAAACCGGTCGCGCCGGCATGACGGAAGCGCAGCCACTTCTTCACCGCGGTCGTCATCACGCCACCGCCAATGCGCGGGGATCTGCCGGCGTCGAGACGCCGTCATAGAGGCCGGCGATGCGGGCGCGCTGGGTCACCATCGCCAGCACCGAGTCGAGCGCGGGCGTCGGGATGCCGGTAAGGCGGCCCATCTCCTGTACGACGGTGACGAGCGGGTCGATCTCCATGGGGCGGCCGCGCTCGAGATCCTGGAGCATCGAGGTCTTGTGGGCGCCGACCTTGCGGGCACCCTCGATGCGGCGCTCGACGTCGACGCGGAATTTGACCCCGAACGTCTCGGCAATCGCCTGCGTCTCCACCATGATCGCGCGCGACAGCGAGCGCGTTGCCGGATCGGTGCAGATCACGTCGAGCGTGGCGTGCGTGAGCGCGCTGATCGGGTTGAAGCAGACATTGCCCCAGAGCTTCAGCCAGATCTCGTCGCGGATGCGGTCGAGCACCGGGGCCTTCAGCCCGGCGGCGACGAAGAGATCGGCGATGCGCGTGACGTCCGAGGTGATCTCGCCCGAGGGCTCGCCGAGCGGGAAATTGTTGCCGTAGACGTGCCGGATCACGCCGGGCGCTTCGATCTCGGTTGCGGGATAGACGATGCAGCCGATGGCGCGCTCGGCGCCTATTTCGCGCCACTGCCGCCCGCCGGGATCGATGCTCTCCAGCGTCGCGTTCTCGTATTGGCCGCCGTGCTTGTAGAAGTACCAATAGGGGATGCCGTTGACGGCGGTGACGATGCGGGTGTGCGGCCCGAGCAGCGGCTGCATCCTCTCGATCACGCCGGTGATCGAATGCGCCTTCAGCGTGATGATGATGTAGTCCTGCACGCCGAGTTCGGCGGGGTCGTCGGTGCAGCGCGGATGAACGGAGTGCTTGTCCTCGCCCGCGAGCAGCGTCAGGCCGCGCTCGCGCATGGCGGCAAGGTGGGCGCCGCGTGCGATGAGGCTGACATCGGCGCCCGCGCGCGCGAGCTGAACTCCGAGATATCCGCCGATCGCGCCGGCGCCGTAGATGCAGATCTTCATGAAGTCCTCGCGAAGCAGCGGAAGCCGGAATTTGGGACGAAAGATCCGGTCCGGCTTGGAAGGATCCGAGCCGGGGCCGGTAGTCACAGGGGAAGTTTTGGCGCTTTTAGGCTGCCGCTTGCGGCTTGCCGTTGATGGCCTCGTCCATGGCGGCTGCGATGTCGCGCATGCTGATGACGGAGACGAGGCTGTAATCGTCGATCACAGGTAAATGGCGGATGTGATGAATGTTCATCAGATGCCGGACCTGCTCGATCGTGTCGCTCGAGGCGCAGGACACGAGCTGCTGCACCGAGACGAGCTGCGAGACCTTGACGTTGACGGCGTTCGCGCCGTGCTCGGCGACGGCGCGCACCACGTCGCGCTCGGTGAACATGCCGACCGCAGTGTTACCCTCGGAGCGGACCACGTCCTTGACCACGAGAGCGCTGATGTTGTTGGCGCGCATCAGCTTGGCGGCGATGCCCACCGTTTCGTTCATTCGCACCGTGACAACGCGCGGCGTCTTCTTGCGCAGAATGTCTCCGACCAGCATTGCAACCTCCCTGGGTGATGTTGGGAGAAGTGTGGTATACATAATGCCAATCGTCAAGCGCTGCATTTGGGTGATCCGAAAAATCTTGCGACAGCAATACTGACATTTGACGCAAGGAGAGGAGGAAGAGGCGCATCGCTGCGCCCCTTTCCCCTTGCGCGAAAGCGTGCGGCGGTCAGACCGTCTCGGCCTTTGCGGTTGTCTTGGCGCGACCGGTTGCGGCCTCGGTGCTCTCGGCTTCCTTGCCGAGGATGAAGGAGCGGCGCAGCGGCTTGATCACGAACAGCGCCATCAGCGCCGCCGTCGCGTTCAAGGCCACCGCGACCACGAACACGGCTTTCCAGCCATAGGCAGCCGAGATGACGCTTGCGAGCGGAACGAGCAGGGAGGCGGTGCCCTTCGCGGTGTAGAGCATGCCGTTGTTGGTGGTTGCGAACTTCGAACCAAAAGTGTCGCCGCAGGTGGCGGGAAACAGCGAGTAGATCTCGCCGAACACGCCGAAGTAAACCGCGGTCGCCAGCACGAAGACCTGCGGGATGTGGCCGTAGGCTGACAGTGTCAGGAGCATCAAGGCGGCGGTGCCGAACGCGATGAACATGGTGTGCTCGCGGCCGATCGTGTCGGAGACGAAGCCGAAGAACGGACGGCCGAAACCATCAAGGATGCGGTCGAGCGAGATCGCGAAGGTCAGCGCCGCCATCTGGAAGCCGGCGAGCGTGACCGGCGTGTCGGCGATCTTGAAGTCGTGCGCGATCGGGCCGATCTGCGCCGCCGTCATCAGGCCTCCCGAGGCGACCATGACGAAGACGAGGTACATGACCCAAAAAATGGAGGTGCGCAGCACCTGCGGCGGGGTGAAGTCGATCCTGGTCTGCGGCAGATTGAGCTGCTTCTTCTTCGGCGGGATCGCGAGCCGAGGCGGCTGGATGAAGAAGGCGAGTGCGAAGACGATCACGCCCTGGCCGATGCCGAAGGTGAGGAAGGCGTGCTGATAGCCGCTCGATGCGATCATGCTTGCGATCGGCACGATGGTGAGCGCGGCGCCGGCGCCGAAGCCAGCGGCGGTCGCGCCGGCGGCAAGGCCGCGGCGATCCGGAAACCATTTCAGCGCGTTGCCGACGCAGGTGCCGTACACCGCGCCCGCGCCCATGCCCCCGATGATCGCGGCTGCGTAGAGCAGGGTGAGCGAGTCGGCATAGGAGTTGAGGATCCAGGAGAGCGCGATCATCACGCCGCCGAACATGATGACGATGCGCGGGCCGTATTTGTCGACGAACCAGGCCTCGACCGGCACCAGCCACGTCTCGGTGACGACGAAGATGGTGAAAGCGAGCTGGATCGCGGCGCGCCCCCAATGGTGGGCGGCGTCGATCGGATCGACGAATAGGGTCCAGCCATATTGCAGATTGGCGATCATCGCCATGCAGACGATGCCCATGCCGAGCTGGAGCCAGCGGAAACCTGTGCGAAGCGGCGCGGCGGTGAGGGCGCCATCCGGGCTGGAAATCATCGAGAACCTCCCAACGCGCCTGATTGGCTGCAACACAAGATCGCAAGGTGACCTGATGTCGCAAATATTGTGGCTTATCGTCGCAGGCGCGAGCCGGAGATTGGTATACGATATTCCAGATTGCAAGCCCTAACTTGGCGTCTCCTTGCAGAACGGCGCCGGTTCCCTGTCGGAGGGGGCGCACGGAATCGTCCGCAAACGACAACGCCCGGCCGTGCGGCCGGGCGTCTTGCTTGGTGAATGTGGTGGAGCGTCAGACGGTCGATTTCGCGACGACGACCTTACGCCAGGGTTTGAGCACCGCGATCGCCAGCAGCGAAGCCAGGATGTTGGCGCCGGCCGCGATGATGAACACGGCGTCCCAGGTGCCCGACGATTGCTGCATGTAGTTCGCGATCGGCACCAGCAGCGCGGCGGTGCCCTTCGCGGTGTAGAGCAGGCCGGCATTGGTGGTCGCGAACTTGGCGCCGAACGTGTCGGTGCAGGTCGATGGGAACAGCGAGTAGATCTCACCCCAGGCGAAGAACACGAAGCCCGAGAGCAGCACGAACCAGATCGGATCGTGGCCCCAGAGGTAGAGCATCCAGATGCCGAAACCTTCCATGCCGAAGGCGATGAACATCGTGTTCTCGCGGCCGATCATGTCGGAGATCCAGCCGAAGAACGGACGCGTCAGGCCGTTGAGCACGCGGTCGATCGTCGCCGCGAAGGTCACCGCCGTCATCGTCACCGCCATCAGCGTGACCGGCACGTTGTCGACCTTCCAGTCGGCCGCGATCGGCTTCAGGTTTGCCGTCACCATCAAGCCGCCGGCGCCGACGATCACGAACATGAAGTACATCAGCCAGAAGATCGGCTGACGCAGAACTTCGGTCGGCTGGTAGTTACGGCGGGTCTGCAGCAGATTGGCGTTCGCCACCACGTTGGGCACCTGGCCGGCTTTCGGCGCGAGCAGGAAGAAGGCGAGGATGCAGATGATGAGGCCTTGGCCGAGGCCGAAATAGAGGAAGGTGGTCTGGAAGCCACTGTCCTTGATCATGGCCTGGATCGGCGCGACGGTCAGCGCGGAGCCTGCGCCGAAGCCCGCGGCCGTGATGCCCGCGGCAAGACCGCGCTTGTCCGGAAACCACTTCAGCGCGTTGCCGACGCAGGTGCCGTAGACGCCGCCGGCGCCGATGCCCGCGATGATCATGCCGAGATAGTAGCCGTTGAGCGTGGTGGCCTGCGCGTTGATCGCCCAACCGATGGCGCAGAGCACGCCGCCAACCAGCACGACGATTCGCGGACCGTATTTGTCGACGAACCATCCTTCGATCGGCACCAGCCAGGTCTCGAACAGCACGAATAGCGTAAAGGCCCATTGGATCGAGGCGCGATCCCAGCCGAACGTCTTCTGGATGTCAGGGACGAAGAACGTCCAGCCGTATTGGTAATTGGCGATCATCACCATCGCCGCGACGCCAACCGCCAGCTGCGTCCACCGATAGGCGTCGCTTACGCGCGCGACACCAGGGGCCGCTGCCGAATGCACCATGTCCGTCATTAAAAACCCTCCCGAACGCGCCGATCATTTTTATGCATGCGCTGGCCCGCATCCTGGTATGCATTATGCCAAGATTCAAGCTGAGGACGGTGAGGTGCGGCGAAATAACGCGGGCCTGTTCACATGCGCCATCAGCGCCGGATTGTAAAGACCCGCGTGCTGCCCGCGTGCCGATGGGAATGGCCAGGAAGTCATACAAATAGTTGATTTAATGGGTATTTTCACCAAGAAAGTGCCGCCCGGAGGGTGCGGGAAAAGTTGGTGCGTGCGGAGAATTTTCCGCTCATGCGCTGCTCGCGCGCTGCCGGCTGGGAGCGTTGGACGAGGGCGCTCTTGCTGGAATTCGTTATCCCAGCAGTTCAGCCTGCGACGGTTTGGCAGTGGCGGCGGGGCGAATCACGCCTCACGCCATCGACATGCGCAGGCGGCTGTAGCCTTCCTGGATCGCGGACCAGAACAGGGCGACCAGGCCGAGCGCCATGATCGTGCTGACGAGGCCGTTGGAGAAGAAGATGCCCAGCGAGCCCTGCGATCCCAGCAGCGACTGGCGGAAGGCTTCCTCCGCCTTGTCGCCGAGCACGATGGCGAGCACCAGCGGCGCGAGCGGGTAGTTGCACTTCTTCAGGAGATAGCCGATCACGCCGAACACCAGCATCAGCATCACGTCGAAGGTGCTGTTGTGCACCGAATAGGCGCCGATCGCGCAGAGCACCAGGATCAGAGGCGCGATGATGCCGAAGGGCACGCGCAGGATCGCGGCGAAGATCGGCACGCAGGTCAGCACGACGATCAGGCCCACGATATTGCCGAGATACATCGAGGCGATCAGGCCCCAGACGAACTCCTTCTGCTCGACGAACAGCATCGGGCCGGGCTGCAGGCCCCAGATCAGCAGGCCGCCGAGCAGCACCGCCGCGGTCGGCGAGCCCGGCACGCCGAGCGAGAGCATCGGCAGCAGCGCCGCGGTGCCCGCGGCATGCGCGGCCGTCTCCGGCGCGATCACGCCCTCGATCTCGCCCTTGCCGAAATTGTTGCCGCGCCGCGCCAGGCGCTTGGCGATGCCGTAGCTCATGAAGGAGGCCGGCGTCGCGCCGGCGGGCGTGACGCCCATCCAGCAGCCGATCAGGCAGGAACGCAGCGAAGTCATCCAATAGGCTGGCAGTTCCCGCCAGGTCTGCAGCACGACGCGCAGGTTGATGCTGGCCTTGCCGCCACGGAACGCCAGCCCTTCCTCCATGGTCAGCAGGATCTCGCCGATGCCGAACAAGCCGATCACGGCGATCAGGAAGTCAAATCCGTTGAGCAACTCGGTGATGCCGAAGGTCAGCCGCAACTGCCCGGTGATCGAATCGAGACCGACCGCGGCGAGCGCGAAGCCAATCATCATCGCGGCGATGGTCTTGAACGGCGGCTCCTTGCTCAGCCCGACGAAGCTGCAGAAGGCGAGGAAATAGACCGCGAACTTCTCCGCTGGACCAAATCTCAGTGCGAAGCCCGCGACGAGGGGCGCAACCAGCGTGATCATGATGACGGCAAACAGCGCGCCGACGAAGGAGGAGGTGAAGGCGGCGGTCAGGGCTTCGCCGGGCTTGCCCTGTTGCGCCATCGGATAGCCGTCAAAGGTGGTCGCCACCGACCATGGCTCGCCGGGTATGTTGAACAGGATCGAGGTGATGGCGCCGCCGAACAGCGCGCCCCAATAGATGCAGGAGAGCATGATGATCGCCGATGTCGGCGGCATGCTGAAGGTCAGGGGCAGGAGGATGGCGACGCCGTTGGCGCCCCCGAGCCCCGGCAGCACGCCGATGATGACCCCGAGCGTGATGCCGATGATCATCAGCATGATGTTGTAGGGCTGCAGGGCGACCGCGAAGCCGTGAAACAGATTGGCCAACTCTTCCATGTCGATACGTCCTGCAGCAATAAGCAATAACGGGGATGACGGCGCAGCTTCTTACAGACCGAGCCATTCCTCGAGCGGTCCCTTGGGAAGCGGGACCAGGAACCAGCGCTCGAAAACCAGATAGGTCACGACCGGCATGCCGATGGCGATCGCGGCAACCGTCAGCCAGCGATAGGCGCCGAGCCAGCGCATGAACCAGGCGATGAAGACCATGGAGCCGACGTAGAGGCCGATGAACGGCATCGAGCCGACATAGATCGCGGTGGGCACGACGACGCTCATGACCTGGCGCAGCTGTCCCCATTCTGCGAACAGCCGGCCGTCGTCGTCGCGCTGCGCGTGCCACAGGTTGATGGCGCTCGAGGCGACGATGGCGGCGCCGATATAGAAGGGGAAGAAGCCGGCACGCGGGCCCTCGGCGCCCCAGTTGATGCCGGCCTTCAGGCTGCCGAAGATCACGACCAGGCCGAAGGCGCCGATCAGCAGCGCCATGCCGATCTCCAGCGTTTTGTGCGCCGGGCCAGATGCGGATCCGGATCGTTCAGTCATGGGACCTCCAGGCGGAATTTCAGTCTTTCGCGATCGCGGCAGACGGGAGGACGGCCAGCGTCCTCAGCCGTCGTCAAAATCCCCGTCAGTTTGCCGATGCGAGGAAGCCGGCGTCCTTCATCAAGCCCTCGTGGCGCTTCTCCTCCGCCTCGATCCACTTGGCGTAGTCGGCGCCGGTCAGGAAGGTCGTGTTGAAGGCGCCGCTCTTCATGAAATCCTGCCATTCCGGCGTGGCGCGGACCTTCTTGAACAGCTCGACGTAATATTCGATCTGATCCTTGGTGGCCTTGGGCGACATGAAGATGCCGCGCAGCATGAGATATTCCATTGCAAGGCCCTGCGACTTGCAGGTCGGAATATCCTTCCAGGCCTTGCCCTCGGCGACCGGCTCGTCATAGGCCATCGGCTGGGCGTCGAAGACGCAGAGCGGGCGGAGCTTGCCGCCGCGCCATTGCGCGACCGCCTCGATCGGATTGTTGACGGTCGAATCGACGTGATTGCCGACGAGCTGAACGGCGACTTCGCCACCGCCCTTGTAGGGAATGTAGGTGAACTTGGCCTCGATCGCCTTCTCGATGCCGACCGTGATGATCTGGTCTTCCTGCTTGGAGCCGGTGCCGCCCATCTTGAATGAGCCGGCCGGTGCCTTCTTCGCCGCGTCGACGTAGTCCTTGACCGTGGTGTACGGCTTTTCGGCATTCACCCAGAGCACGAACTCGTCGAGCGCCAGCATCGCAACCGGGGTCAGATCCTTCCAGTTGAACGGAATTCCCGTCGCCAGCGGCGTCGTGAACAGGTTCGACAGCGTGATGATGATCTTGTGAGGATTGCCCGAGGACGTCTTCAGATCTAGGAAGCCTTCGCCGCCCGCGCCGCCGGCCTTGTTGATGACGACCAGCGGCTGCTTCATCAGATTGTGCTTGGTGACGATGCCCTGGATGGTGCGTGCCATCTGATCGGCGCCGCCGCCGGTGCCCGCCGGCACCACGAATTCGACGGGACGGACCGGTTCCCAGCCAGCACGGCTTGCGGTGTTGCTGGCGCACGACATTGCGATTGCCGCCAGAGCGACATTCAGAACGAATGGCTTCATCTTGTTTCTCTCCCTGTCGAACCTCGAACGCAGCCGCTCTCTGTCGGCTTGCGTCAGCCCATCTCGATTCACATGCCCGGCGTCAACCCCAATGGGCCGTCTCCAAAGGCAGTCCCGATAGAAACTCTATGAGCAGGGATAACGCGCGGCATCCGCTTCTTTCGGCTAAGGGCGTCGCCAAGGTTGCGGCAGGTGTGCCCCTCGGCTGTTCCCGTCCTGCGTTACGTTTCCCCGTCTTGCACCTGAGATCGTGCAATCGTTCAAATTTGTCCAATGGTATGCGAAATGCCAGTAGACAAACAATCAGATCGGCGGGGCAGGCGGCGGACGAATTGTCGCAGTTGCGGCGGCGGGCCTGGATCGGGCGCAAAAGAAAATGGCCCCGACATGCGGGGCCATTTGATCAAACCGTGCCTCTGCTGGACTGCCAGCCGGGCGGGCAAGGCTCTTCTTCAGGGTCTTCTTAGAGGCCGAAACGCGGCAGATCGCCGTTGCGGTTGGAAATCTCGGCGCTTGCCATCAGAAAACTGTCGATCGAGGCCATCAGGCGGGCGAACAGCGAGGAGGAGGGGGCGAGAGCAACGGAAGCGGTCTTGGACATCGGAATTCCCTTTCTAGAAGACAGTCAGCCTTGCTGTCTCATTTCGAAAGGCAAGTTATGTATACCAGATGCCACTGTCCATGCTCTTGTTTGCATAGCAGCATGAAGACTCTCGCATCGCAGCATAATGCCGGGTTAACGAGGCCGTTTCGGACATAAAATTGCCGGGACCTGCGGACTGCCGGGGTTTTCCAGTCCCGAAAGCCGCCAAAGGCAGGCTGAAGCATCCGGTTCGAAGTGGGATGTCGCAGCGATGCTCGCCAAGTTACGGCCGCACTGCAACGGGCGGGCCTTGGCAGGACAAGTCAAAGCCGCTAGTGGTCCGCCCCCTATCCAATCAACTGTCAGAGTGGTTCATGTCGAGCGCCTCGGCCGCCGTCTCGATCGGCATCGATTTTGGGACCAGCAATACGGTCGTAGCCATCGCGGCGGATGACCGCCGGGTCGAGGCCATCCGCTTCGACCATGGCGGACAGCGCCACAGCGTCTACGTGTCGGCGCTGTGCTTCTGGGAGGACCGGCCGGGCGCCGGCGCCCAGGCCGAGGGCGGCCCGTGGGCGATCGAGCAATTCCTCGAAGGCCGCCACATCTACCGCTTCCTGCAGTCGTTCAAGACGTTCGCTGCGAGCAGCAGCTTCAACACCACGCAGGTTTTCCGACAGCGCTTCAAGTTCGAGGACATCCTGGCGGCATTCCTGCGGACGCTGGCGCGCCATGGCGGCGACAAGTTCGGCTTCGAGACGTCGACCATCACGGTGGGCCGCCCCGTGCGCTTCGCCGGCGGCAATCCCGACGAGGCGCTGGCAATGCAGCGCTACCGCGCCGCGTTCGAGCGCTTGGGTGCCGGCCACGCCCGCTATGTCTATGAGCCCGTGGGTGCGGCGTTCTCCTTTGCGCGAAGGCTGGAGCGCGATGCCACCGTGCTGGTTGCGGATTTCGGCGGCGGCACCAGCGATTTCTCCGTGATGCGCTTTTCGCGCACGGGCGGCCATCTGCGCGCCGAGCCGCTCGGCCATGCAGGCATCGGCATCGCCGGCGACACGTTCGACTACCGCATCGTCGACCGCGTCGTCTCGCCGCGGCTCGGCAAAGGCTCGAGCTTCCGCTCCTTCGACAAGGTGCTGCCGATCCCCAGCGGCCATTACACCAACCTCGCGCGCTGGCATCAACTGGCGATGATGAAGAGCAACGGCGATCTGCGCGAGCTCAGGGAGCTTGCGCGCACCGCGTTGAAGCCGGAACTGCTCGAGGATTTCATCACCATCGTCGATCTCGACCTCGGCTTTTCGCTGTACCGTGCGGTGTCCGATGCCAAGGTGGCATTGTCTGCACAGGACGAGGCCGACTTCCGTTTCAAGGGCGGCGGAGTCGACATCGGCGCGGCGATCACGCGAAAGAAATTCGAATCCTGGATTGCCGACGACATCGCCCGGCTGGGGGCCACCGTCGACAAGGTGCTGGCCAAGGCCGGCATCACCGCGCGCGAGGTGGAGAAGGTGTTCTTGACCGGCGGCACCTCCTTTGTGCCGGCAGTGCGAAAGCTGTTCTCCGAGCGGTTCGGCAACGACCGTCTGACGTCGGGCGATCAGTTCGAGTCGATCGCCTATGGCTTGGCACTGATCGGACACAGTCCGGACCCCGATCGGTGGGCGGCAGGCGAGGCCGTGGTCGGGTAGCAGGCGGCGAGCGACGCTGTTTGGCCGCTATTTCTGCTGAATTCGGTTCAGGTAATCGATCACGGAGAGGATGCGAGTCCGCACGACGACCTCCGGATTTTGCTGCGGCCCGGCCTTCTGCCAATAATAAGAATCGACGGCATGAGGCAGGTTGATGATGGGGTTGAACCGCTCGCCCCAGACCGGCATTTCACGCGTGCCGTGAGCCGGGACTGTTTTCGACCCATACAGGGTTTCGTAAACGGCGTTGGTCGGAAACACCCCGTTGTTGTTCCTGGCCAGCATGGTCAAGTCCGAAGGCGATGTCTTGAGCTGGCTGCTGACCGGTCCTTTGCCCTTTGCGTCGGCGCCATGACAACTCGCGCAAGACGACTGAAATTCGGCCTTCCCGATGTCGACCTCTTCGGCCTTGGCGGCGGCCGCGAAACCAGCGGCAAGGCCGGCAATGAGCAACCATCCGATAGATCTCATCGTATCGCCTCCAAGGCCGGCCAGGATGATCCTTACTCTAGCCGTTTTGCCCTTTTGACGGCTTGACGCACATCAAGCCGCCCCCGCCAGAGCGCAACGAGCACGCTGAACGTGCCCGCGGCTCACATCGAATCAGCTCGAAGCCTCGCGTCCAGCCTATTGATTGATCTCGGGCTCGACCAGCTTCGCCAGATTGCGCAGCGATTCCTGCCAACCGAGATAGCAGGCCTCGGGCGGGATGACGTCGGGGATGCCGGCCTGCGTGATGTCGATCTCGGTGCCGACCGAGACCTTCTTCAGGATCACGGTGACCTCGATCAGACCAGGTAGATTGGGATCGTCGAACTTGTCGGTGTAGCGGAGGCGCTCGTTCGGCACGAGCTCGAGATATTCGCCGCCGAACGAATGGCTGTGGCCCGTGGTGAAATTGCGGAACGACATCTTGAACGTGCCACCCACCTTGGGCTCGAAATGATGCACGGTACAGGTGAAGCCGTTCGGCGGCAGCCATTTCGCCATCGCATCGGCCTCCAGGAAGGCGCGATAGACTTTCTCCGGGCTGGTGGCGAGAACGCGGTGCAGGCGGATAGTGCTGGGCATGGTTGTTATCCTCAGTGTTTGATGGGCCCGAGATCGGCGTCTAGGGACCATTCATGTCACGAGGACGACCGGCGTGGCGCCGATCCGACATGCGTGTCGTTTTTTGTTGGATGTTTGTCTGGCCGGGTTGCTAGATGGCTGCCACGCCAGCGGCGTCATTGCGAACGCCATCCTGTAGCGGCCGGTCGCACTTATTGATCGAGTCGAATCTGCGCGGTTTTGACAATGTCCTGCCAGCGCGCGATCTCTTCGGCCATCCGCCGCTTGAGCGGTTCGGGACCTCGCTGATCCGGCGGCGGCAGGATCAAGCCTACCAGTTCAAGCCGTTTCCGTACGCCGTCGTCGTCAAGCGCTGAGCGAAATGCATCGGCAAACCGGTCGCGAATGGCGTCTGGCACGCCTTTCGGCAGGTAGAACGCGAACCAGCTTGACGCGACAAACTGTGGAAGCCCTGCTTCCCGGGCCGTCGGCGTGTCCGGCAATTGCGGAACCCGTGCGGGGGCCGAAACGGTCAGAAAACGTAAGTTGTTGTCACCCAGGAAGGGAAGAACGTCTCCCAGCAGTCCGCAGCTGAAGTCGCTGCGACCTGCGGTCAGGTCGGTCATCGCCAGCGCCGATCCGCGATATGGCACCTCGACGGGCTTGATCCCGGTCACCGTCGTGAACAACAGACAGCTGATGTGGCTGATCGAACCGACACCCGCATGGGCCAAGGTGAGGTCCGGCCCGCGCGCCTTGGCGATCGCGATGAATGCCGAGATGCTATCTGCTCCGAGATCGCGGCGGGCGACGACGAGGATCGGCGTTTCCGCGACCAGGCCAATCGGTGTGAAATCAACCAGCGGATCGTAACGAAGGTTCGGATACAGCGCGACCGACGCCGCATGCGTGCCGACGTGACCGCTGACCAGCGTATAACCGTCGGGAGCGCTTTTCGCGACGCGCGTTGAGCCGGTCGTGCCGCCCGCCCCGGCGACGTTCTCGACAATGATTGGCTGCCCGAGCTTTCGCGACATGTGTTCGGTCACGATCCGGCTCATCACGTCGTTCGGGCCGCCAGCCGCGAATGGGACGACCAGGATGATCGGCCGGGAAGGAAACGGCGGCTCGGCTTGTGCCACATTCAGCGTTGTCAGCACCGCCGCTGCGACGAGGACCGTGCGCGCGCATTTCAGAATCATGTGGACAGGCTCCGTGTCAGCGGTGACGCCTCTGGCACGGCGCTGGCTGGCCGATCGGCACAAGCGGCGAGGACACGATCGACCTCACGGCCGGACAGGCCAATGTATCGCGCCGGGTCCGCAGCCTTTTCGATCTCATGCGGCGCGACGTGGGCCGTCACCGCCGGATCGCGCGAAACGCTCTCGGCTAATGTCAGTCCCGAAGCGATGGCGTGCGTGCACGCCGCACTCACCATTTCGTGCGCATGATGGCGCCCGACGTACGGAGCCAGCGCCATCATGACGGCCTCCGCGGCGATGAGCCCCTTTGTCCGCCCGAGATTGGCCTGCATCGCATCGGGTCTGACGACCAGTCCGGTGCAGAGCCGAACGGCGTTATCCATGGCCCGGGAGATCAGCAGGAACGCTTCCGGCAACAGCGACCATTCGGCTTGCCACGGTCCCGTCGCCCGTTCATGGTCGTGGACCGAAGCGTCGAGCATGGCGCTTGCGAGCCGACGCAACGACAGTCCGGTGCTGAGAATCTGCTCGCAGACAATTGGATTTCGCTTGTGCGGCATGGTGCTGGAAGCGCCATGGCCCTGGCCGCCCGGCTCCAGCACTTCGCCGATCTCGGTCTGTGCCATTGAGGCGATGTCGGTCGCGAGTTTGCTCAGGCTCGCGGAGATCAGCCCAAGCAGGCATACCGTCTCGGCCAACGCGTCGCGCGCCGCATGCCATGCCACCAGCGGCTCGCCGAGTCCGAGTTCGCGGGCCAACGCCGCGCGGATGCGGTCGCCGTCGTCGCCGAGCGACGCGAAAGTGCCGACCGCGCCGCCGAATTGAACCTGCAGGACCCTTGGTTTGAGCTCTGCGAGACGTTGCCTGTGACGCAGCAGGCTCGACAGCCAGACGGAAACCTTGAAGCCGAAGGTGATCGGGATCGCGTGTTGAAGCTTGGTCCTGCCGACCATCGGGGTATCGCGATGGATACGCGCCAGAGCCGCAATCGCCGATATCAGGCGCTCCAGGTCGCGGTGGACGAGCTCGAGCGCATCGCGCATCTGCAGCACGAGCGCAGTGTCCATGATGTCCTGACTCGTGGCACCCCAATGGACGAATTCGCCATGGGATTTACCGGCGAGCCGGATCAACTGCTCGACCAGATTCACGATCGGCAAACCGGCGCGCAAAGTGCCCGCCGCCAATTCGTCGAGGTCGAGCAATTCAGGACGTGCAGCGGAGGCGATCGCAGCAGCAGCCTCGGTCGGAATGACGCCGAGCTGCGCTTGAACCCTGGCCAGCGCGACCTCGACCAGAAGCATGGACGCCAGCGAATTGCGCTCACCGAAAATAGTGCGCATCGGCGCGGTGCTGAAAATATCGGCGAGGTGGCGGCTACCGAAGACCGTTCCGGGCTCGAAACTCAGCATGGCCGTGTCGCGATCATGGATGACCGGACGCGGGCACGTTCAAACCAGTCGGTAAGCCTCGGTCTTTCGGAGCGCCATGACAGGTGCGCTGCGCGAAAGTCAACAAGCCGAATTGCGTCCTCCAATCCGAGCTCGTGAATGGCGCCCCTTACCTTGCGGGCGTATGGTGACGTCTGATTAAAAAATAGCCGCATCGGTGTCGTCCCTACGTCGTCGCGCTTCATTGCGCGACATACGGCTTGGCATCGGTCAAGCTAGATGACCCTTCCGCTTTATAAAAATGCATTGTTGTGATTCATGCGTTCTGAATTGGAGAACGCTATCGACGGCGGATCAGCCCCGATCCTGCGCCATCAGGCACGCTCTGGTATCCGTGCGAGTTCGATGCCGCTGTGGTGAAGTTCTTTCGCGAGCAACTTGCCGACAGAGCACGGTGAGCGCTCAAAGCGTGGCATCGATGCTGGCTTGAGCTCACCAGTGTGATTTATTGAGCGACAAGACGTTTCTATTCGGGCAGGTCTTTTCCGGGCAGGTCTTTCGACTTTGCCTCGCGGGCCAATCGCTCCGCCTTGAGTCGCTCGCGATTCTCGTTGAGGGAGTGCTGGTCCTTCGCATAGTCGTTCATCGGCTTCTGCGTCTTGGCAGGCTTGAACGCCTTGTTGGCTTCGCGCTTGGCGCGATCAGAGGATTGATCTCTCAACATTTCAGCCTCACTTCAATCAATAGGCGTGTCCCGCGAGCGCCGGACGCGACGCCTCCCGCTCGCAAGCCGACACGGACTGACTAGTCACCCTCCACGGGGAGGGTGATAATCCTTCAGTGTTGGACGGGTCTTTGGCGTGACGCCTGGTCACTCGCCGTGGAGGCGGTCCGCTCGCACTTCTGAGAGCATGCTGGTCGAAGGAGTAACGGCCGGCCCGCGGTTCGGTTCCCTCGGTGCGCACGAAAAAGGCCGCCGATATCGGCGGCCTTTCGTCGTCTTGATGCGATGTCTTACTCCGCGGCCTGCTTCTGCGGCGGGTCGAGGGCGCCGGACTTGTGGATCTCGGCCACCTGGTGATCCGAGAAGCCGAGCACCGAGCGCAGGATCTCGTCGGTGTGCTCGCCGAGCAGCGGGGACCGCTCGACGTCGCTCGGGCTATCCGACAGCTTGATCGGGTTGCCGACCGAGATGTACTTGCCGCGGGTGGGGTGGTCGACCTCGACCACGGTGCCGGTCGCGCGCAGCGACTGGTCTTCCGCGATTTCCTTCATCGACAGGATCGGGCCGCAGGGGATGTCGTCCTTGTTCAGGATTTCCATCGCCTCGAACTTGGTCTTGGTCATCGTCCACTGCTCGATGCGGGCGAAGATCTCGTTCAGCCGCGGCAGGCGGGCGGCCGGCTTGGCGTAGTTCGGATCGGTCTTCCAGGTGGGCTCGCCGATCACGTCGCAGATCTTCTCCCAGACCGGAGCCTGGGTGATGAAGTAGATGTAGGCGTTCGGATCGGTCTCCCAGCCCTTGCACTTCAGGATGCGGCCGGGCTGGCCGCCGCCGGAATCGTTGCCGGCGCGCGGCACGGCATCGCCGAACGGAATGCCTTCGCCGAACTGGCTGTATTCCTTGAGCGGACCGTGGGCGAGGCGCTGCTGGTCGCGCAGCTTGACGCGGGCGAGGTTGAGCACGCCGTCCTGCATCGCGGCGGTGACGCGCTGGCCCTTGCCCGAATGCGTGCGCTGATAGAGCGCGGTGACGATGCCGAGCGCGAGGTGCAGGCCGGTGCCGGAATCGCCGATCTGCGCGCCGGTGACGAGCGGAAGGCCGTCGCGGAAGCCGGTGGTGGAGGCGGCGCCGCCGGTGCACTGCGCGACGTTCTCATAGACCTTGCAGTCTTCGTAGGGCCCCGGGCCAAAGCCCTTGATCGAGGCGACGATCATCTTCGGGTTGATCTGTTGGATCTTCTCCCAGGGGAAGCCCATGCGGTCGAGCACGCCGGGGCCGAAATTCTCGACCAGCACGTCGCACTTCTTGATCAGCTCGGTGAGCACTTCCTTCCCCTTGGGGTTCTTGGTGTCGAGCGTGATCGAGCGCTTGTTGTGGTTGAGCATGGTGAAATACAGGCTGTCCACGTTCGGGATGTCCTGCAGCTGGCCGCGGGTGATGTCACCCACGCCCGGACGCTCCACCTTGATCACGTCCGCGCCGAACCATGCCAGCAACTGCGTGCAGGTCGGGCCGGACTGGACGTGGGTGAAGTCGAGAATGCGAACGCCCGTGAGCGCTTTGGTCATCGTGTTGCTCCGTACTCTGTCTGCCCCTGCGCCCGGCAGGGAAATAAGGGTTAGGGGTGGACTTACTTCTTCTTTTGCAGGACGCTCTGCGGATTGAGGTTGCCGATGCGGCCGCTCTCCGAGCCCGCGGCCGGGTCGATCACCGCGTTGATCAGCGTCGGCTTGCCGGAGGCCATCGCCTCGTTGACCGCGCGCTTGAGCTCGTCGGGCGAGGTCGCATTGACGCCGACGCCGCCGAAGGCTTCCATCATCTTGTCGTAACGCGCGCCCTTGACGAACACCGTCGTCGCCGGATCGGCATTGGCGCCGTTGACGTCGGTTCCGCGATAGATGCCGTCATTGTTGAAGATGACGACGCAGATCGGCAGGTTATAGCGGCAGATCGTCTCGACCTCCATGCCGGAGAAGCCGAACGCGCTGTCGCCTTCCACCGCGAGCACGGGGTGACCGGTCTCGAGCGCGGCGGCGATCGCCTGGCCCATGCCGATGCCCATCACGCCCCAGGTGCCGACGTCGAGACGCTTGCGCGGCCGGTACATGTCGATGACGCCGCGGGCGAGGTCGAGCGTGTTGGCGCCCTCGTTGACGAGGATCGCCTCGGGATACTCCTTGATCACGTTCTTCAGCACGCCGAGTGCGCCGTGATAGTCCATCGGCGACTTGTTGTTCATGAGCTTCGGCGCCATCTTGGCGACGTTCTCTTCGCGCTTGGACGAAATCGCCTTGGTCCAGTCGGCGGGCGGGGCGGTCCAACCCGTCGCCATCGCCTGGTTGAAGGCGGAGACGACCGAGCCGATGTCGCCGACCACGGGGGCGACGATCTCGACGTTGGAGTCCATCTCGCGGGGCTCGATGTCGACCTGGATGAACTTCTTGGGCGCCTCGCCCCAGCTCTTGCCCTTGCCGTGCGAGAGCAGCCAGTTCAGCCGCGCGCCAATCAGCATGACGACGTCGGATTCTTTCAGCACCGTCGAGCGGGCCGCGCCGGCGCATTGCGGATGGGTATCGGGAAGAAGGCCCTTGGCCATGCTCATCGGGAGGAACGGCACGCCGCTCTTCTCGACGAAGCTCTTGATCTCCTCATCCGCCTGCGCGTAGGCCGCGCCCTTGCCGAGGATGATGAGCGGACGCTTGGCGCTCTTCAGGACATCAAGCGCGCGCTTCACCGAAGCGGGCGAGGGGATCTGCGCGGGCGCCGCATCGATCACCTTGATCAGCGACTTCTGGCCGGCCTCGGCGTTCATCACCTGGCCGAACAGCTTTGCCGGCAGGTCGAGATAGACGCCGCCCGGACGGCCGGAAACGGCTGCGCGGATGGCGCGGGCGAAACCGATGCCGATGTCCTGGGCGTGGAGCACACGGAAGGCCGCCTTGCACAGCGGCTTTGCAATCGCGAGCTGGTCCATCTCCTCATAGTCGCCCTGCTGCAGGTCGACGATCTCGCGCTCGGAGGAGCCGGAGACGAGGATCATCGGGTAGCAGTTGGTTGTGGCGTGCGCGAGCGCGGTGAGGCCGTTGAGGAAGCCGGGCGCCGACACCGTGAGGCAGACGCCGGGTTTCTTGGTGAGATAGCCGGCGATACCCGCGGCGTAGCCGGCGTTCTGCTCGTGACGGAAGGAGATCACGCGAATACCGGCGGCCTGCGCCATGCGGCCCAAGTCCGTGATCGGGATGCCCGGCACATTATAGATGGTGTTGATGCCGTTCAGCTTGAGCGCGTCGATGACGAGATGAAAGCCATCCGTCAGCTCCTGCTCGGTGCCCGGTGCTTCGGACTTGGTCGCGGTATTCAGCATGGGCCTTGTCTCCCTGGTCTCAAGTAGTGGGGCGAGTTTTTCGCCCTTCTGGTGAACGTTGCTAAGTGAAGAGTTCCTGACCGTGCGCTTCGACGTATGCGGCAAGGCCGAGGGTGTGGTCGCGGGCGCGTTTCTCGGCGAGCTCGGTGTCGCGGGCCTCCAGTGCTTCGATCATGCCGAGATGCTCGGGCAGCGAGGTCGCGGTGCGGTCCTTGCGGCCGATGGTCAACTGGCGATAGCCGCGCACGTGCAGCAGGAGGTCGTTGGTGAGATCGACCAGCACCGGCGATTCCGACAGCGAGATCAGCGCCTGGTGGAAGGCGATGTTGGCCCGCGAATATTCCTCGACGTGATCCTCGGGCAGGCGGTCCTTGCCGAAATCCTTGAAGAAGTCGCGCAGCGCCGTGATGTCCTTCTTGCGCGCGGTGGTGGTGATGAGGCGCGCGGCCATGCTCTCGAGCGCTGCCCAGGCGCGGATCATGTCGACGATCTCGCTCTTGGTCCTGCGCACCACCATGATGCCGCGACGCGGCACGGTTTTCACGAAACCATCCTGCTCGAGCATCGCGATGGCTTCGCGGATCGGGGTGCGGCTGACGCCGAGGCGCTCGGACAGCGCGCGCTCGTCGAGCATCACCGGCTCGGGCGTCGAATAGATGTCCATCTTGAGGATGGCTTCCTTCAAGGCGTCATACGCCTTGTTCTTGAAGCTGCTCTCCGGGGCAATACGAACGATTGCGATGTCTGCCTCGGCCATGTTCGGCAACGCCTTGGTTGGTTTCCGTAGTGACACGACGAATCTCCTCCAGTGGGGAGTCGTCTTTTACAGGATTATTAACGGGAAAGTTTTTGGCATACCACATGCCAGAATGTCAAGCTGGCTATTTTTTGCGGGCTTCTAAGGTGCCCTCTGGCTTGACAAGTTGGCTTCTGGCATACCAAATGCCATCGCCAGCCATTTTTGATCCAAGCCGGCGGAGTATCCTGGCTTTATGCCACTCCGGTCCGCGGCATGGAACGAAGCGCGGCGAATGGCAAGCATCACGGCAGCCGCTACGCGCGCGCTTTGAAAAGAACGAACTGAGTCAAGGGAGAAGCCACATGTCCAATTCCAAAGATGCCGTCCGCAAGGTGCTTGACCAGGTCAAGGCGGACAACCGCACCAGCCTGACGGCGCCAGAAGGCAAGCTGGTCTGCGACGCCTACGGCATTCCGGTGCCGAAGGAGGGCGTGGCGAAGTCGGCCGGCGAGGCCGGCAAGATGGCTTCGTCCATGGGCTTCCCGATCGTGATGAAGATCGTCTCGCCTGATATCCTTCACAAGACCGAAGCGGGCGGCGTCATCGTCGGCCTCAAGACGGCCGAGGAGGCCGAGAAGGCCTACGAGACCATCCTCGGCAATGCCAGGAAGTACAAGGCCGACGCCAAGATCGAGGGCGTCCAGGTGCAGCAGATGCTGGCCGGCGGCACCGAAGTGATCGTCGGTTCGATCACCGACGGCTCGTTCGGCAAGCTGGTCGCCTTCGGCCTCGGCGGCGTGCTGGTCGAAGTCCTCAAGGACATCACCTTCCGCCTGGCGCCCGCGACCAAGGAAGACGCGCTCTCGATGCTCGACGGCATCCAGGCGCATGAGATCCTGAAGGGCGTGCGCGGCGGCGAGCCGGTGAACCGCACGGCGCTTGCGGATGTCATCGTCAAGGTCTCGCAGCTCGTCACCGATTTCCCTGAAATCGTCGAGCTCGATCTCAACCCTGTTTTCGCGACGCCGAAGGGCGCGACCGCCGCCGACGTCCGCATCGTCGTCGACTTCGCCTATGTGCCGAAGCCGAAGCCGCGTCCGACCGAAGAGATCGTCGCGGCGATGAACCGTATCATGCAGCCGAAGGCGGTCGCCGTGGTCGGCGCCTCCGCGGAGGACGGCAAGATCGGCAACTCCGTGATGAAGAACCTCATCAACGGCGGCTACAAGGGCGATATCTATCCGATCCATCCCAAGGCCGCCGAGATCCTCGGCTACAAGGCCTACAAGAGCGTCAAGGACGTGCCGGGCGTGATCGACACCGCGGTGTTCGCGATCCCCGCGAAGTTCGTGGCGGCGGCACTGACCGAATGCGGCGAGAAGAAAATCCCGGGCGCGGTGCTGATTCCGTCGGGCTTTGCCGAGGCCGGCGCGCCCGAGCTGCAGGCCGAGATCGTCGAGGTCGGCAAGAAATACGACATCCGCCTGATGGGGCCGAACATCTACGGCTTCTATTATACGCCCGCCAATCTCTGCGCGACCTTCTGCACGGCTTACGACGTCAAGGGCCACGCGGCGCTGTCGTCGCAGTCGGGCGGCATCGGCATGGCGATCATCGGGTTCTCGCGCTCGGCCAAAATGGGCGTCTCGGCCATCGTCGGCCTCGGCAACAAGTCCGACATCGACGAGGACGATTTGCTCGCCTTCTTCGAGCAGGACCCGAACACCTCGATCATTGCCCAGCATTGCGAAGACCTCAAGGACGGCCGCGCCTTTGCGGAAGCCGCAAAGCGCGTCTCCAAGAAGAAGCCGGTCGTCGTGCTCAAGGCCGGCCGCACCTCCGCCGGCGCGAAGGCGGCGTCCTCGCACACCGGCGCGCTCGCCGGCAACGACAAGATCTACGAGGATGTCCTGGCGCAGTCCGGCGTGATCCGGGCCCGCAGCTTGCGGCAACTGCTCGAATTCGCCCGCGGCGTGCCGGTGCTGCCGACGCCGAAGGGCGAGAACGTGCTGATCATCACCGGTGCCGGCGGCTCGGGCGTGCTGCTGTCGGATTCCTGTGTCGACAACGGCCTGTCGCTGATGTCGATGCCGCCGGATCTCGATGCGGCGTTCCGCAAGTTCATCCCGCCGTTTGGCGCTGCCGGAAATCCCGTGGATATCACCGGCGGCGAGCCGCCGATCACCTATGTCAACACGGTGAAGCTCGGCCTGTCGGACGAGCGCATCCATTCGCTGATCCTCGGCTACTGGCACACCATCGTCACCCCGCCGATGGTGTTCGCCCGCAACATGGTCGAGGTGAAGAAGGAGATGGAGGCCAAGGGTTTCGTGAAGCCGATCGTGGCCTCACTGGCCGGCGACGTCGAGGTCGAGGAAGCCGCCGAATATCTCTACCAGAACGGCATCCCGGCCTATGCCTATTCGACCGAGCTTCCGGTCGAGGTGCTCGGCGCCAAGTACAAATGGGCGCGCGGGGCAGGGCTGCTCTGACGCTGTCTCTCCTGTCATTTCCGGGTTCGTGCTTCCGCGCGTCCCGGAAATGACATTAGCCAAGGTCGCGATGAGCAAGAACGTGATCCGGCGCAAGTCGCTTGAAGCCCGGTCTTCGTCAGAGGTCGAGCACGAGGCGCGTGACGGCGGCGTGCAGTCCGTCGACCGCGCGCTGTCGATTCTCGAAACGCTGGCCGAGGACGACGAGGGCTATCGGCTCAGCGATCTCGCCGTGCGCACCGGTCTGTCGGCCTCGACTGTGCACCGCCTGCTGGCGACGCTGGAAAGCCGACGCTTCGTGCAGTTCGACCGCGCCGAATCCAAATGGCACGTCGGCTCGCGCGCCTTCACGGTCGGCGCGAGCTTTGCGCGGCGGCGCAACTTCTCGACGCAGGCGATTCCATACTTGCGCAAGCTACGCGATCTCACCCGCGAAACCGCCAATCTCGCCGTCGTCGACGACGAATTCATCATCGTTCTGACCCGCATGGAGAGCCGCGAGATCATGCGTTCGCTGACCCAGGTCGGCGGCCGAGTCCCTATGGTGACGTCAGGCGTCGGCAAGGCGGTGCTCGCGACCTATTCGGACGAGGACGTTGGCGCCGTCATCCGCCACCACGGCATGCCGCGCCTGACCGGGAAGTCGATCGTGCGGCCGAGCGATCTGTTCAAGGAACTCGAAAAGATCCGCCAGCAGGGTTTTGCGCTCGACGATGAAGAGGCCTGCATGGGCCTGCGCTGCATTGCCGCGGTGGTATACAACGACTGCGCCGAGCCGCTTGCGGCGATTTCCGTCTCCGGCATGACCAGCCGCCTGACCGACGACAGATTGCCGGCCGTGGGCCAAATCGTGCGCAATGTCGCCGGCGAGCTGACCCTCGCGCTGGGCGGGGTGATGCCGACGCCCCGCTAAAGCGGAGGAATCTGGGCGCTGTCGCTGGACAGCATCGGCCGTTTTGGCTGATATGCGACCAAACGACACAATGCGGCAAACGTCCGCATGAGCCTGGAGATGCCCCCATGTTTCGCTTTTCCCCGCGCCTTGCCGGCGCGGCCGTTGCGCTGACCCTTGCGGCAGCGGCGCCTTCCCTGGCCCAACCGCTCGAGCTCAAGCTGATGGCGCCGGCCGCGCCCGGCGGCGGCTGGGACCAGACCGCGCGATCGATGCAGCAGGCTCTGGTGGCTTCCGGTGTTGCGCGCAGCGTGCAGGTCACCAACGTTCCCGGCGCCGGCGGCAGCGTCGGCATCGCGCAGTTCGTCAATGGTGCCAAGGGCGACGGCAACCAGATGATGGTCAACGGCTTTGTCATGGTGGGCGCGCTGGCCATGAACAAGTCGCCGGTGACGCTGGAGCAGGTGACGCCGATCGCGCGCCTGACCGAGGAAATCCAGGTGATCGTGGTTCCCGCGAATTCGCCGATCAAGACTGCGCAGGATCTCGCCGCCGCGGTGAAGGCCGACATCGCCAAGGTCACCTTTGCCGGCGGCTCGGCCGGCGGCGTCGACCATGTGATGGCGGCCCTGTTCGCCGGCGCGGTCGGTGCCGACGCCAAGAAGATCAACTACATCCCGTTCTCCGGCGGCGGCGAGTCGCTCGCCGCGATCCTCGGCGGCAAGGTCACCGCGGGCATTTCGGGCCTCAGCGAATATGAAGGGCAGATCAAGTCCGGCAAGCTGCGCGCGATCGGCGTCACCTCGGAGAAGCGCATCCCGGGCAACGACATCCCGACCTTCAAGGAGCAAGGCATCGACCTCGTGATTGCCAACTGGCGCTCGGTGGTCGCGCCTCCCGGTATTACGCCTGAGCAGAAGAAGACGCTGACGGAGGCGGTCGAGAAGATGGTGAAGTCGGACGCGTGGAAGGAAATCCTCAAGCAGAAGGGCTGGGAGGATGCTTATCTCGGCGGCGACGCCTTCGCCGACTTCCTGAAGAAGGAAACCGTGCGCGTCACCGACGTGCTGAAATCGGTCGGCCTCGTCAAATCATGACCTCAGGCGATCCGGCCCAGCCGCCGCGGCGCGTCGATCGCGCCGGCATCGTCATCGCCGCGCTGCTCGCAGGTCTCGCCGCGGTGCTGGTCCTTGACGCGCGCCACCTGCAATCCACCGCGATGTACGGCATGGGGCCGGAAGCGATGCCTGTCGTGATCGCCATCGGCCTCGCGCTGCTCGCGATCGGCAATCTTATCGACGCGCTGCGCGGCAATCTGCCGGCGCGAGAGAGCGCCGATCCCGTGCCGGTGATCTTGATCCTCATCGGCCTGGCGCTGCTGATCGCCATCATCGGCTTCGGCGGCGGCTTCATCCTGGCGACCTCGGCGCTGTTCGTGACGACATCGGCGGCGTTCGGGCGCCGCGCCATCCCGGTGGATTCTATCATCGCCCTCGTGATGTCGACGCTCATTTATCTCGCGTTTGACCGCCTGCTGACGCTGAGCCTTCCGGCCGGACCTCTGGAGCGACTGCTGTGATGGATACTTTTGCGGCGCTTGCCCACGGCATGGCCGTCGCCGTCCAGCCGATGAATTTGCTTTACGCGCTGATCGGCGTGTTCCTCGGCACCGCCGTGGGCGTGCTGCCCGGCATCGGTCCAGCCTTGACGGTCGCACTGCTGCTGCCGGTCACCTACAAGCTCGATCCCGGCGGCTCGCTGATCATGTTCGCCGGCATCTATTACGGCGGCATGTACGGCGGATCGACCACGGCGATCCTGATCAATACGCCCGGCGAAAGCGCCTCGATGGCGACCGCGCTCGAAGGCAACAAGATGGCCAAGGCGGGCCGCGGCGGACCGGCGCTTGCGACCTCCGCGATCGGCTCCTTCGTCGCCGGCACCATCGCCACCATCGGTCTCGCCTTCCTTGCGCCTTGGCTGGTCGATTTCGCCGTGCGCTTTGGCCCCGAGGATTATTTTGCTTTGATGTGCGTCGCCTTCGTCACGGTGTCGGCGACATTCGGAGATTCTCCGATCCGCGGCCTGACCAGCCTGTTCATCGGCCTGACGCTCGGCCTCGTCGGCATCGACAAGTTGACCGGCCAGGCCCGGCTTGCGTTTGGCGTCCCCGAGCTGCTTGACGGCGTCGAGGTGACGACGCTTGCAGTCGGCCTGTTCGCGGTCGGCGAGGCGCTCTACGTCGCATCGCGCCGCCACCACGGCGAGGAGAAGCTCGAGCCGGTGCGCGGCTCGCTGTGGATGACGAAGGAAGACTGGAAGCGCTCGTGGAAGCCGTGGTTGCGCGGCACCATGTTCGGCTTCCCGATCGGCGCGCTGCCCGCGGGCGGTGCAGAGATCCCGACCTTCCTGTCCTATTCGACCGAGAAGCGGCTGACGAAACATCCCGAAGAATTCGGCAAAGGCGCGATCGAGGGCGTGGCCGGACCGGAAGCCGCCAACAACGCCTCTGCTGCCGGTACCTTGGTGCCGTTGCTGACGCTGGGGCTGCCGACCTCGGCGACGGCCGCGATGATGTTGGCGGGATTCCAGCAATATGGCCTCAACCCGGGGCCGCTGCTGTTCGCCGAGCGGCCTGACCTCGTGTGGGGCCTGATCGCCAGCCTGTTCATCGCCAACATGATGCTGCTGGTGCTCAATTTGCCGCTGGTCGGCCTGTGGGTGCGGCTGCTCGCGATCCCACAGCCCTGGCTCTACGCCGGCATCCTCGTGTTCGCGACCATGGGCACCATCGCGGCAAAACCGTCGGTCATCGAGCTGTCGATGCTGGCCGGCTTCGGCGTGCTCGGATTCCTGATGCGCCGGTTCGATTTTCCGATCGCGCCTGTCGTGGTCGGCCTGATCCTGGGCCCGATCGCCGAGAGCCAGTTGCGCAGAGCGCTGGCGATCAGCCTCGGCGATCCCATGACGCTGCTGCAAAGCCCGATCTCGGCCACGCTGCTCGGCATTGCGCTGGTTGCGCTGTTGGCCCCCTTTGTGCTGAAGGGGATGGGACGCTTCAAGGCGAACGAGGACTAGCCGTCCCGACGCATCTGTCTTCTCGTGTCGCGTCCATTCGTGGGGACTGTCATGCCTTCTGAGCTCCGTTCGCCCCGTCTCGCGGTTCTGATCGACGCCGACAATGCCTCTGCGAAGATCGCGGACGGACTGTTCGAGGAGATTGCCAAGATCGGCGAGGCCAGCGTCCGCCGCATCTACGGCGACTTCTCCAACGCACGATCCAGGGGCTGGGCCGACATCCTGTCGAAGCACGCCATCATCCCGCAGCAGCAGTTCGCTTATACGACGGGAAAGAACGCCTCTGACATCACCCTGGTCATCGATGCGATGGACCTGCTTCACAGCGGCCGGTTGGACGGGTTTTGCCTGGTTTCGTCCGACAGCGACTTTACCCGCTTGGCTGCCCGCATCCGGGAGCAGGGCATCGACGTCTTCGGGTTCGGCGAGCAGAAGACGCCGGAAAGCTTCCGCCAAGCTTGCCGCAGATTCGTTTACACCGAGAACCTCCTCGCTGGATCAGCGAATACGCAGGACGCCACCTCGCGGCGGGCGCCGCTTCAGCCGCCCGATGCGGCCACACCCATCATCAAGAAGGTCATCACCCAGATGGAGAGCGAGGACGGCTGGGTTCCTCTCGGGGAGGTCGGCCGGCAGCTTGCCAACCTCGCATCCGATTTCGATCCGAGGACGTTCGGCTTCCGAAAGCTGAGCGACCTCGTACGGAAGACAAACTCCTTCGAGATTGACGAGCAAAAAGGGCGGTCGATGCGGATTCGGGTCAAACCCGCTGCCGCACCGATTTCGAGACCGCGGAACTCGCGCCGAAGGGCCGCAACGGCAGGCGGTTCGGCGCCTAAAGCGTAAGCAAGGCGTGCCGTCATATTTGAGCTTGCCCGGTCTGGCGCACGGCGTAACCATCGCAGGGCCGTAACGCCACGCGAGGGTCCCGATGACCAAACTTGCCCCCTTTGCCGTCGAGCCGCTGCATGCGATGACCCGGCGTCTGGCCGATGTGGCCTCCGCACGTCTCGCGCCCGACCTCGTGGTGACCGGCGCCCGGGTGCTCTCGACCTATTCGGAGCGCATCCATCCCGGTCGGGAGATCTGGATCACCGGCGGGCGCATCGCCGCGGTGAAGCCAGCGGGTACGGCGAAGAAGGCCTGGAGCGGTGTCGCGACTTACGACGCGGCCGGCGGCATCATCGCGCCGGGCCTGGTCGATCCGCACATCCACATCGAATCCTCGATGGTGACGGCCTGCGCTTATGCGGAGGCGGCGCTGCTGAACGGCACCACCACGATCTTTTGCGACAGCCACGAGATCGGCAACGTCATGGACGTCGCCGGCGTCGAGGCGATGCTGGAGGACGCGCGCGAGGCGCCGCTCTCGATCTTCCTGACGGTGCCGAGTACGGTGCCGGCGACATCGGCGGAACTGGAGACCGCTGGTGGAGACCTCACACCGGACAAGATCGCCGGCCTGTTCGATCGTTGGCCGGAGGCTGTCGCGCTCGGCGAGAAGATGGACTTTGTGCCGGTGACGATGGGCGACGAGCGTAGTCACGCCATCCTCGCGGCCGCCTTGAAGCGGGGCCGTCCCGTCTCTGGTCACGTCTACGGCCGCGAATTTGTTGCGGCCTATGCGGCGAGCGGCGTGACCGACACCCATGAGGCGATTGATCGCGACATCGCCGACGATCTGCTCGACGCCGGCGTCTGGGTGTTCCTGCGCGGCGGGCCGCCGACGACGCCATGGCACTCGCTGCCGCAGGCGATCCGTACGGTCACCGAGCTCGGGGCCTCTCACAAGCGCACCGCCGTGTGCACCGACGACCGCGATGCCGACGATCTCCTGCTGTTCGGTCTGGATTGGGTGGTGCGCGAAGCCGTGAAAGCCGGCATGTCGCCGGAACAGGCCTGGTCGATGGGCTCGCTGCATGGCGCAACCCGCTTCGGCATGGATGGCGATATCGGCGGGCTCGGCGGCGGACGCCGGGCCGATCTCGTGCTGATGGACGATCAGCTCAGGCCCCAATGCACCTGGTATGGCGGCGAGCTCGTGGTCGAGCATGGCAAGATCACGCCGCTTCTCGATCAGGCGCTGTCGCAGCGCTATCAATATCCGAAGGCTGCTTACGCCACCGTCAAACTGCCGGAGACGATGAAGCTGACGCCGGAGCTGCCGGCGACGGCCTGCACCGTCAATGCGATCAAGACGGCGCTACCGGGCATTACGCTGATCCACGAGAAGGTCGCGATCGAGCCGGCAAAGGACTGGCCGTCGCTGTTCGCGCAGTACGGCCTTTGCTTCGTCACGGTGGTCGAGCGTCACGGCAAATCCGCCGGCAACGTTGCCCACGGCCTGCTGAAGGATTTTGGCCTCAAGCGCGGCGCAGTCGCCTCCAGCGTCGGGCACGACAGCCATAACATCATCGTCGCGGGCACCAACGAGGGCGATATGCATGCGGCAATATCAGCCATCAAAGCGCAACAGGGTGGTGTCTGCGTCGTCGCCGACGGCAAGGTGAGGGCGCTGGTCCCGCTGCCGATCGCGGGGCTCCTGTCCGACAAGCGCGTCACCGAAGTGGCCGAAGAGGTCAAGGCGCTTAAGAAGGAATGGGCCGAGGCCGGCTGCACCATCCCCTACATGGGTTTCAATTTGATTCCGCTATCGGTCATTCCGGAAATTCGCATCACCGACAAGGGCCTCGTGCTGGTGCCACAGATGGAGCTGGCGCCTCTGTTCGAGCAATCATCTTTCACGTGTATCTCGATCTAACCGATTGAGGCCGCCGCGTTTTTCCTGCGGCTGCCGCATCGTGGAAAATAAAATCGATCTCGTTGAGATCGCATGCCGCGCGCCCGATGATCTCGCTCGCTGACGCAACTTGAGCGAGGTCCGATATGGCGAAGATGCGAGCTATCGATGCTGCCGTGCGAATTCTTGAGAGAGAGGGCATCTCCACTGCCTTCGGGGTTCCCGGGGCAGCGATCAATCCGCTTTACTCGGCGCTGAAGAAGCGCGGTTCGATCCGCCACATTTTGGCACGCCACGTGGAGGGCGCTTCGCACATGGCGGAGGGCTACACCCGCGCCAAGGCCGGCAATATCGGCGTCTGCATTGGAACCTCGGGGCCGGCCGGCACCGACATGATCACCGGCCTCTATTCGGCGATCGCCGATTCCATTCCGATCCTCTGCATTACCGGGCAGGCGCCGCGCGCGCGGCTCTACAAGGAGGATTTCCAGGCGGTCGACATCGAGTCGATTGCAAAGCCTGTGACCAAATGGGCGGTGACGGTGCGCGAGCCGGCGCTGGTGCCGCGTGTGTTCAGCCAGGCCTTTCACGTGATGCGCTCGGGCCGACCGGGGCCGGTGCTGATCGACATGCCGCTCGACGTGCAGCTCGCCGAAATCGAGTTCGACGACGAGACCTATGAGCCGTTGCCGGTCTACAAGCCGGCCGCGACGCGCAAGCAGGTCGAGAAGGCGCTGGAGATGCTCAATGCTGCCGAGCGTCCGCTGATCGTCGCGGGTGGCGGCATCATCAATGCCGACGCTTCGGACCTGCTGGTGGAATTCGCCGAGATCGCCAATGTGCCTGTCGTGCCGACCCTGATGGGGTGGGGCGCGATCCCCGACGATCACGTGCTGATGGCCGGCATGGTGGGTCTCCAGACCAGCCACCGCTACGGCAACGCCACCATGCTCGAATCCGACTTCGTGCTCGGTATCGGCAATCGCTGGGCCAACCGTCATACCGGCTCGGTCGAGACCTACACCAAGGGTCGCACCTTCGTGCATGTCGACATCGAGCCGACCCAGATCGGGCGCGTGTTCAATCCCGATCTCGGCATCGTCTCGGATGCGAAAGCCGCGCTCGAGCTGTTCGTCACCGTCGCCAGGGAGTGGCGGCGCTCGGGCAAGCTCCGCGAGCGCCAGGCGTGGCCCGCTGCCTGCCGAGATCGCAAGAAGACGATGCTGCGCAAGAGCCATTTCGAGAACGTCCCGATCAAGCCGCAGCGCGTCTACGAGGAGATGAACAAAGCGTTCGGTCGCGACACCACCTATGTCACCGTGATCGGCCTGTCGCAGATCGCCGGCGCGCAGTTTCTCGGTGTCTACAAGCCGCGCAACTGGATCAATGCCGGGCAGGCAGGGCCACTCGGCTGGACGCTGCCCGCCGCGCTCGGCGTGCGTGCCGCGTGCCCGGATCGTGAGATCGTCGCGCTCTCAGGCGATTACGACTTCCAGTTCCTGATCGAGGAGCTCGCGGTCGGGGCGCAGTTCAATCTGCCCTACCTCCACGTCGTCGTGAACAACTCCTATCTCGGCCTGATCCGCCAGGCCCAGCGCGGCTTCGACATGGACTATCACGTCCAGCTCTCGTTCGAGAACGTCAATGCGCCTGAGCTCAATGGATACGGCGTCGACCACGTCGCAGTCGCCGAAGGCCTCGGCTGCAAGGCCATCCGCGTCACCGACCCCAAGGATACGCAGGCGGCGTTCGCCACCGCGCGCGAATTGATGGCCAGGCACCGCGTGCCCGTGGTGGTCGAGTTCATCCTCGAACGCGTCACCAATATCGCGATGGGCACCGAGATCGACAACATCGTCGAATTCGAGGAGGTGCTGGACCTTCCGCTCGACGAGGTCGCAACCACACGCGTGTTGCAGCCGGCGGAATAGGGGACCGTATCATGCCGAAATTTGCCGCCAACCTCACCATGCTCTTCAACGAGATGCCGTTCCTCGAGCGCTTCACGGCGGCGAAGGCCGCGGGCTTTGCCGGGGTCGAGTATCTCTTTCCCTACGACTTCGACAAGGCGCAGCTGCGCGAGCAGCTCGAGGCCCACGGGCTGACGCAGGTGCTGCACAATCTCCCCGCAGGCAACTGGGCGGCAGGCGAGCGTGGCATTGCGATCCTGCCCGATCGCACCGCCGAATTTCGCGACGGCGTATTCCGCGCCATCGACTATGCCAAGGCGCTCGATTGCGAGCAGCTCAACTGTCTCGTCGGCATCGCCCCTGCTGACGCCGATCCGCGCGAGCTTCAGGAGACCCTGGTCGGCAATCTGCGCTTTGCGGCTTCGACGCTGGCGCGGGAGAACATCAAGCTTCTGGTCGAGCCGATCAACACGCTCGACATTCCCGGCTTCTTCCTCAACGGCACCGAGCAGGCGGTGCAGCTGATCTCGGACGTGCGGTCGAACAACCTCTTCATCCAGTACGACATCTACCACATGCAGATCATGGAGGGCGATCTCGCCCGCACCATGCAGGAATATCTGCCGCAGATTGCCCATATCCAGCTCGCCGACAATCCCGGCCGCCATGAGCCCGGCACCGGCGAGATCAACTATCCCTTCCTGTTCCGGCATCTCGACGCGATCGGCTACCGTGGCTGGGTCGGCTGCGAATACAAGCCGCGCACCACGACGCTGGAAGGGCTCTCGTGGCACGCAGCGCGGACATTCGAGACGTAGAGGTCCTGTCACGCTCGCGGTGCGCTCCCTCTCCCGCGCGCGGGAGAGGTGCACCGAGCGCGTGGATGGAATTTTGCGAAGACAACTGAGAGAAACCAGACATGATCGACATCGGCTTCATCGGACTTGGCACCATGGGACGGCCGATGGCCGGCCATCTTCTTGGCGCGGGCCATCGTGTTCTCCTGCACGACGTCGCGCCCGTTGCGCCGGAGCTGATCGCGGCCGGCGGCATTGCCTGCAAGTCCGGCAAAGCGGTTGCGGAGGAGGCGGACGCGGTCATCATCATGGTGCCTGATACCCCGCATGTGGAGGCGGTGCTGTTCGACAAGGACGGTGTCGCGAGCGGCATCTCCAAGGGCAAGATCGTCGTCGACATGAGCTCGATCTCGCCGCTGGCGACGAAGGAGTTCGCAAAGAAGATCGAGGCGCTGGGGGCTGACTATCTCGACGCGCCGGTGTCGGGTGGAGAGGTTGGCGCCAAGGCGGCGAGCCTCACCATCATGGTCGGCGGCCCGGAGCGGGCCTACAACACCATGAAACCGGCCTTCGACAAGATGGGCAAGAACGTCACCCGCGTCGGCGCCAATGGCGACGGCCAGACGACGAAGGTTGCCAACCAGATCATCGTCGCGCTGACGATCGAAGCAGTGAGCGAGGCGCTCCTGTTTGCATCGAAGGCCGGAGCCGATCCGGCGCTGGTGCGGCAGGCGCTGATGGGCGGTTTTGCCTCCTCGCGGATTCTCGAGGTCCACGGCGAGCGCATGGTGAAGCGCAATTTCGATCCCGGCTTCCGCATCGAGCTGCACCAGAAGGATCTCAACCTCGCGCTGGAAGGCGCGCGTGCGCTCGGCCTCTCGCTGCCGAGCACGGCGGTGGCGCAGCAATTGTTCTCGTCCTGCACCGCCCATGGCGGCAAGGCATGGGATCATTCGGCGATGGTGCGCGCGCTGGAACTGATGGCGGGGCACGAGATCACCGCAGCCTGAACTGTTACGCGGTAACAGTCTCCGGATCCTGTGTGTCTTTCGCCGCAGTGGAACTGGAACAATGGTCTCGCCCCGCGGTTGAAGGCGCATATCAATTATTGGAGTCTCAAGTCATGAAAACCCGTTTTGCGATTACGTTGGCTGCCGCGTCGCTGCTGGCGTCGAGCGCAGCCTTTGCTCAGTCGACGACCGAACAGGGCGCCAGGGATGGCGCGCGTGCGGGCGGCGACATCGGTGGCCCGGTCGGCGCGATGGTCGGCGGCACCGTTGGTGCGGCCGTCGGCGCGGGTCTCGAAATTCCGAATGCGATTCTCGGCGGAATCCCGCGAAGTGACTCGGTTGTCGTGGAGGAGCGCGTCGTGGTCGGCGAGCCGCTGCCTCCGACCGTCGTGCTGCGCCCGGTGCCTAACTACACCGAGTATCGCTATGCGGTCGTGAACGACCGCCGCGTGATCGTCGAGCCGCGCACCCGCCGCGTCGTGAAGATCATCGACTGATCGGCGGCAAACGTTAAGCGTTGAGAATAGGGGCCCTGCGGAATGTCACTCCGCGGGGCCTTCGCTTGTCGCGGCGGTGCCCGTGCGAAGGCGCGTGAGCAGCCAATCGACCCCGGCCGCAAGCGCAAAGCCCATGCAGGCGGTGAGCGCGTCGACCAGAAAATCCTGCAGCCGGGCGTGGCGTCCGGGTGCCCAAAACTGCATCAGCTCCAGCACGCCGATCAGGGCGACCGCAGCCGCTGCGCTCAGCACGCGCCGGCGCGGATAGGCGAGGCCAAAGGCCAATCCCACCAGGATGAATGCAAGCAGATGTTCGCCGTCCTGGCCGAGGCCGGAATAGGGCCGCAAACCGGGGGGGCCAAGGGTCGCGAAGGTCACTGCGGCGGCGAGCAACCAGGCAATGAATCGAACTAAAATAGACATGCGTTGCGCTTAGCACGGATCGGCAGTGGACCGGTACCGTCCTTCCATCAGATCGCCGTGTAGTTAATGACGGAAAATTAAAGTGGCTCGCGCACGCCGAGCCCGTGCATGAAGCGCTCCCGGATCTGCACGGGATCACGCCTGGTGGCGCCAACGCCGGGCTTGTCATCGATACGGACCGCGATCAGGCTCGGCTCGGTGGCCGACATCGCCGCTTCGACCAGGCGTTCGAAATCCTCCTCGTCCGCCGCCCAAGCGCTGCTGGAAAGGCCGGAGCCGACGGCAATGGCAACGATGTCGGCGACACTTGCCGCAGGTGTCGGCTGTGCGCCGGTGATTTGGTAGATGCCATTGTCCATCACGACCATGATGAGGTTCCTCGGCTTCAGGCTCGCAATCGTCGAGAGCGCGCCGAGCTGCATCAACAGCGAGCCATCGCCTTCGAGCGCGAAGACGCGGCGGTCGGGCTGCGCCAGCGCGACCCCGAGCGCGATCGGAAAGGCAAGCCCCATGCTGCCCAGCATGTAGAAATTCTGCGGGCGGTGGCCGGCGGCCCAGAGGTCGAAATTGGTGTTGCCGATGCCGCCGATCACGGCTTCCTCGTGCTTCAGCTTTCCAATCAGACGTGAGGTCACGTCGAAGCGGTTCATCACCTTGGTGTTGCCAGTGTTCATGTCGGTATTCATTTTGGCCGACCTCACTTGTCGAAGGTCTTGCCGCCGGTGAGCAGCGGGTTGAGGATCAGCGCCACGGGCGCCTGCGTAGTGACGGCCTGCTTGATCGAGCGGTCGGCAATGAATTCGAGCTCGTCGAGCCGGGTGATGGTGTGGTGCTCCAGAGCCAGCGAGTCCAGGACCGGCCGCATGGTGCGGCAGACCAGCGACTGCCCGTAGTTGAACTCGCCGAGCGTGCCGCGCTCGGAGACGAACATGATCAGCGGGATCTGATAGGGCACCGCCAGCGAGGCAAGGACGTTGGCGAGCGTGGCAAAGCCGGAGGTCTGCATCAGCACCGCGCCGCGCCGTCCGCCCATCCAGGCGCCCGAAACGATGCCGACCGCCTCCTCTTCGCGGGCGGTGGCGAAAGCGGTGAAGAAGGGATCGGCATGCAGGTTCTTGATCAGAGGGGTCAGCACGCGATCGGGCACGTAGGGGATGAGGCTGATCTCGTTCCGTTTCAGGGTCTGCAGGACGATGTCGTGCCAGCTGTTGTCGCCCGCCGCCGGCGTCGCCTGCCGTTCCGCAATCGCCATCGCGTCCTCCCTGCAGCCGCGCATGCTTCTTGGGTCTGGCCGTCGCGGCGATCGGCCGAACTTGACGGAGCGGGCGGGATTGTCAACATGTCCGGGCCGCACCGTGATCTGCGCGGAACAGCCTGTCGTGGCCGGCGCCGCCATGTCATAAGCGGCGACAACGAAAAACGGGAGGGGGCACGGACGGGCGCGCATTGCGCTGACCCTTGCGGATCTCCCTCGATAGCCGGAAGGGTCCTGATGTCCGTCAACAGCAAGCGCGTCTTCTACGTCAAATATCTGGCCAATCCGATCTATATCGACATCCTGAAGGCGCGGCCTGACGTCCGGCTCGATCGCATCGAGAACGAGAGTCCGGAGGACTTCTACGCGCCGATCCTGAGCGCGGCGCATGTCTATCAGATCGGCGCCGCCCGGGACGAGCTCGCCCCCCATTTCCATGTCGATGCCGCCCTGCTGAAGCGTACGCCGAACCTGCTGCTGGTCTCAAGCAACGGCGCGGGCTTCGATCCAGTCGATGTCGAGGCCTGCACCGATGCGGGCGTGCTGGTCGTCAACCAGTCCGGCGGCAATGCTCATTCGGTCGCCGAGCACGCGCTGGCGATGATGCTGACGCTGTCCAAGCGCATCATCCAGTCCGATCGCCGCCTGCGCCGGGAGCGCGACGTCAACCGCAACGATCTGGTCGGCAACGAGGTCGAGCACAAGACCGTCGGCATCATCGGCCTCGGCAATGTCGGCCGCCGCATCGCCGCGCTGTGCAAGGGCCTGCTGGGCATGAAGGTGCTGGCCTACGACCCGTATTTGTCGGCCGAAGTGATGGCCGAGCGAGGCGGCGAGAAGGTCGAGCTCGACGAGCTGTTGCGCCGTGCCGATTTCGTCTCGATCTCCTGCCCGCTCGACAAGGGTAGCCGCAACATGATCAGCACGCGCGAGTTCGCGCTGATGCAGCCGCATGCGTATTTCATCACTACGGCGCGCGGCTTCATCCACGACGAGGATGCGCTGCTCCAGGCCCTGCGTGACAAGCGCATCGCGGGTGCCGGTCTCGACGTCTGGTCCAAGGAGCCGCCGCCGCCGGATCATCCGCTGCTCCAGTTCGACAACGTGCTGGCGAGCCCGCACACCGCGGGCGTGACCATCGAGGCGCGCCAGAACATGGGCCGCATTGCCGCCGAGCAGGTGCTGGACACGCTCGACGGCAAGCGCCCGCCGCGTATCATCAATCCCGAGGTCTGGCCGGCTTACGCGGCGCGGTTCAAGCAGGCGTTCGGGGTGATGCCGGGGTAAGGACAACCGAAGCGACGCGGGGCGAGAAATCGCCCTTTGGCTTTGATCCGCGTCAAAATCTCCTTTCCCCGAACGGCTTAAATGGGACTAGAGTGCTGCCGGGGCAGCAGGAGGTGCCATGGCTACTTATGTCGTCAGGTTCATGAAGAACGTGCTCGGCGAGTACGGTCGGCAGTGCGAGGTCTGTCAGGGTACGCTCGAGGTCGACGCCGCCGACGAGGACGAGGCCACGGAGCGGGCGAAGGCAAGGTTCTGCAAGGACCAGGCGTTGCATCACTGGTCGCTGCATGCCGACCGCATCCAGGTCAGACCGGCTGACTTTCCGTCCTGAGCTCTAGCGGCCCGCCGCCATGACGGGCGGAGGCGCCGTTGTCCCGGCGCCGAGCGAGCGCTGCACCATGACGGTGTCGGACCAGCGGCCGTGGCGATAGGCGACGCCGCAGAGCAAGCCTGCGCGCGCGAAGCCGAATTTTTCGTGCAGCGCCAGCGAGGGCGCATTATCGGCGTCGATATAGCCGATCATCTGGCGGAAGCCGGCCGCCGCGCACGCGTCGACGAGCTCCTGGAGCAGCAGCCGTCCGATCCCGCGGCCAAGGTGCTCGTGATGGACGTAGATCGAATGCTTGGCCGTGTAGCGATAAGCCGGCCGCTTGCGGAACAGCACGGCATAGGCATAGCCCACGACCGCGCCACGATAGGTGGCAACCAGGTGCGGCAGCCGGGTCTGCTTCAGGTTCTTGCGCCGGTCGCGCAGATCGTCCGGCTCGGGCGCGCCGGTTCCTTCGACGTCGCGCGGCACGCCGCTGCGGACATGATAGCGGTAGATCGCCAGCATCGCCTCGACATCGGTGTGACGTGAGGGCCGGACCAGAACCTGTTCGTCACTTGCGCGCGCAGCTGTTTCGTTCATCGGCACCTACTCGGCAACGACGTAAGTATAGAGCCCGATGCGGCCGTTCGCATCGAGCTCCTTGTAGACGCCCTGGATTTCCACATCGAAGCCCGGAAAGGTGTTGAAGCAGGTCTCGAACATCTTGAGATAATCAATCATGGGCCTGGCGCGCTCGTTGAGCCTTTCGCCCGGCACGATGGTGGCTATGCCCGGTGGATAGACCACGAAGGGCGTGGTGGCGATACGGCCCGCGATCGCCTCGATCGGCAGATAGTCGACGTCATTGCGGAAAAGGTAACGCGCGGCGTCGCGGGGCGACATCGCGATTTCGGGCATGTGTTCCGGCATGAATTGCCGCGCCTGGAGTGCGCTGACATCCGCGGCGCGGAAGAAGCGGTGCATCTCGCCGCAGAGGTCGCGCAGGCGCGCGCCGGCATAGCGCGCCTGTCGCCGCTGGGAAAACTCGGGGATGACGTCGGCGAGCAGCGCGTTGTCGTCGTGCAGCTTCTTGAACGCCACGAGGCCCGAGATCAGCGTGCCGGCCTTGCTGGCTTCGACGCCGGGCGTGAGCAGGAAGAGCAGGGAGTTGAGGTCGTTCTTCTCGGGAACGATGCGGTTCTCACGGAGATATTGCGCGACGACCGGTGCGGGGATGCCGTGCTCAGCATAGGCGCCGGTGGTGCGATCGAAGCCGGGCGTCAGCAGCGTCAGCTTGTTCGGGTCGGTCATGGCAAAGCCCTCGGTGAGGCCGGGGAAGCCATGCCAGGCGCTGTCGGGAGAGAGCTGCCACAACGCGGGATTGGTGGCGAGCTCGTCGGTGGAGAGGGTCTCCCAGGCGACGTTGTGAGCAGCGCCGGGGCGGCTGACGTCGGGAATGGCGACGCGATCCGGAACAAACGGTTCGAAGAACCAGCGCCGGTCCGGATTCTGCTCCTTCTCCTCGAACTCCCGGCGCATCGCCCGCATCTTCTTGCGCAGCTCAATGCCGAGCCGGATCGTGTCGTCCCACAGCACTTCGCCGGAGCGGCCCTTCATCATCTGCGCGCCGACGTCCAGTGACGCAAAGAGTGGATAGAAGGGCGAGGTCGAGGCGTGCTGCATGAAACTCTCGTTGAAGCGGCGGTGCTCGACGCGCCGCTTCTGGCCGCGGATGTGGCGGTCCTTGATGTGGATCTGCGAAGCCTGCGAGAAGCTGGCGAGCTGCTTGTGGGTCGATTGCGTGGCGATGATGCCGGGCGCTTCCGGGGGAAGGTTCGAGAGGCCCATGGCAAAGCGGCCGGCATAGAGCGGGTGGAACTTCATGAAGCCGGCCCAGGCCTCGTCGAAGAGGATGTATTCGCACAGATGGCCGATGCGCTTCAGGATCATCTCGGCGCTGTGGATCGTGCCGTCATAGGTGCATTGCTCGACCACGGCGACGCGGAACGGCCGCTCCTTGCGCCAAGCCTCCTTGTCCGTGACCAGCGGGTGACTGCGGATCGCCTCGCGCAAGGCCTTCTCGTCGAGCATGTCCCAGCGCATCGGGCCGATCAGGCCCCAGGCGTTGCGGACGGTCGGGACGTAGACCGGGACGCCGCCGTTGATCATCAGCGCGCCGTGATGGGCGGCCTTGTGGTTGTTGCGGTCGAACAGCACGAGATCGCCGTCGGTGACGAGCGCGCCGAGCGCGACCTTGTTCGAGGTCGAGGTGCCGTTGAGCACGAAATAGGTCTTCTCCGCGCCGAAAATCTGTGCGGCTTCCTTCTGCGCCCTCAGCGCCGGCCCCTCATGGGTGAGGAGATCGCCGAGATCGAGCACGGAATTGTCGAGGTCGTCGCGGAACACGGACTCGCCGAGATGCTCGACGAACACGCGCCCGATCGGGCTTCGGTTGTAGAACACGCCGCCATTGTGGCCCGGGCAGGTCCAGAGCTGGTTGCCTTCCTCGGCATAGTCGACCAGCGCGCCGAAGAACGGCGTTTTCAGCGTCTCGGCGTATTGCTTCAGGCGGCTGATCAGATTCTTGGCGATGAAGGTCGGCGTCTCCTCGGACAGGAAGACGTAGCCGTCGATGAAATCGAGCACCTCGACCGGCAAATCCTCGAACCGCTTGCGGCGGATCAGGAGGATGATCGGGAAGTCGAGGCCGCGGCGCCGCATCAGGTTGATCAGCGCCGAGGTCTTGCCTTCCAGCCCCTTCTTGCCCCAGTCCACCACCATGCAGCCGATCGCGGCATCGGTCTGCACCGCCATCTCGGCGTCCTCCAGCTTGCGGGCCCGGACCACCTCGAAGCCGGAGCGCTGGATCTCCTCGATGATCTGGTTGAAGCGGATGCCTTCGAGATCGTCGGCATCGAAAACGGGTGCGGCGAACAGGAAGTTGAAACGCTTGAAATAGTCCATGTCAGGTCCCGAATGTGGAGGAGACACAGCTCTCGGCACATTCGATGACAGTTGGATGACAACCCGAGTGCCGCGGGATTGTTCGAGTGTCTACGGCCTCAGTCCAGCAGCTTGTCCAGTGTGATCGGGAAGCGCCGGATGCGCTTGCCGGTGGCATGATAGACGGCGTTTGCGATCGCCGCAGGCACGCCGACGACCCCGATTTCGCCGAGCCCCTTGACGCCGAGCTTGTTGATCCGATTGTCTGGTTCGTCGACGAAGATGACGTCGATGTCGTGAATGTCGGCATTCACGGGAATGTGGTACTCGGCGATGTTCGCGTTCATGATGCGGCCGAAGCGGTGGTCCATCACCGTCTCCTCGTGAAGCGCCATTCCGATTCCCCAGACCACGCCGCCCATGATCTGGCTGCGTCCGGTCTTGGTGTTCAGGATGCGCCCGGCTGCGACGGCGCTCACGATCCGCGTGACGCGGATGATGCCGAGCTCTTCATCCACCTTGACCTCGGCGAACACGGCGGCATGGGTGTTGCGCGCGTGCGACTTATCCTCAGCGAACTGATTGAGCTTCTCCTTTTCGATCCGCTCGAGCTTGCTATGCCGCATGACGTCCGCGATGGAGACGGCGGCGCCGTTCTTGCCGCTGCCGGCGAGCATGCCGTCGGCAAAGGTAATGCTGGCGGGATCGACGTCGGCAAGTGGCGAACCCGGCATCGCCTTGGCGTGCCGAACGAGTTCCTGGCGGATCTCCTCGGCTGCTCCCAACACGGCGTGCGCGCTGGACGCCGCCATCCAGGATCCACCCTGGACAGGAGCTTGTGGCAAGGTCGAGTCGGCGAGCCTGACGCTGATGTTCTCGATCGGCAGGCCGAGGGCGTCGGCCGCGACCTGCGCCACGATGGTGTACGTGCCGGTGCCGATGTCGGACGCGGCGCAGGAGACCTCTGCATGGCCGTTGGCCGTCAGCACAATGCGGACTGCGACCGGCATCTGCAACGCCTCCCATACTCCCGTCGCCATACCCCAACCGACCAGTTCCTTGCCGTCTCGCATCGAGCGCGGCGCGGAATTCCGCCGGGCCCAGCCGAAGGCTTCAGCGCCGCGGGCGTAGCACTCGCGCAATTGCTTGCTGGTGTAGGGCAGGTCCCCGGTCTGGTCGCGGTCAGAATAGCACTTCAGACGCAGATCAACCGGGTCGAGCTTGAGTGCGACAGCCAATTCGTCCATCGCGCATTCGAGTGCGCAGACGCCCGTTGCCGCGCCCGGTGCACGCATGTCGCTGGGCGTGACGACGTCGAGGGGAACGAGCTTGTGGGAGGAGCGGCTGTTGGGGCTTTTGTAGAGCTGCTCCGCCCAGCCGGTATCGTTGCGCGAGAAATCCTCGTAGCGGGAGGTCACCGCAATCGCTTCGTGCGTGACCGCATCGAGCGTGCCGTCCGGCCTTGCACCGAGCGCAACGCGCTCGATCGTCATGGGACGATAGCCAAGGCCGTACATCTGCTGCCGGGTCAGCACGACACGCACAGATCGCTTCAATGCGAGCGCGGCAAGTGTTGCCAGCACCACCTGGTGCTGTGGCCGAAGAGCGGAGCCGAAGGCGCCGCCGACATAGGGCGAGATCACGCGGATGTCGTCCGGCTTCTTTCCCAGAACGCCGCAGAGGAACTTCTGCACGTTCTGGACGCCTTGCGTCTTGTCGTAGACGATGAGCCGGCCGCTGTCGTCCCAGACGGCCGTCGTTGCGAATAGCTCCATCGGATTGTGATGCTCGGTCGGAAGCACATAGTCCGCTTCATGACGGACGGCCGCCTGCGTCATTGCCGCTTCGGCATCACCGCGCGGCTTGTGCGGCTGCTCGACTTCGGAAGCCCTGCCGCGTTCGGATTCGAGATCGGTCGCAAACGCCTCCTGCTCGTACTCGACGCGAACGCGCGTTGCCGCGAATTTGGCGGTCTCCCAATCCTCGGCGACGACGAGCGCGATAGGCTGGCCGTTGAACTTGATCCTGTCGTCGTAGAGCGGACGGAAAGGCGAGCCCTTCTCCGGCGCCACCTCGTCCTTCCAGGCTTCGTCCTTGTCGGCGAGGGGCGGGCGATTCGCATGGGTCAGCACGTCGACCACACCCTTGACCTTCAGCGCCTCGCTCGTGTCGAGGTGGGCGATGCGCCCGCGCGGAATGGTTGCCTCGACTACAAACCCATGAAGCAGACGGTCTGCCGCGAATTCTCCGGCATATTTCGCGGCTCCGGTGACCTTGGCACGGCCGTCGACGCGCGACGTTGGTGTTCCGACATAGGCGTTCATCGGTGCCTCACGCGATCTTCTTGTGAGCTTGGGATTGCGGCGTGGCGTTCGTGGCCTGCATCAGAGCCCGCACGACGGCTCGGCGCGCCAGCTCGATCTTGAATCCATTGTGTGAACCGGCGGTTGCTCCCTGCAGCAGCAGATCGGCGGCGTGCCCGAAATGATCCGGTGTCGCGGCCTGGCCGCGCAACGCCGCTTCGGCCTCGAGACTTCGCCAAGGCTTATGAGCAACGCCGCCGAGGGCAAGACGCGCTTCGCCGATCGCGTTGCCCTCCAGTTCGAGCGTCACTGCGACCGAGACCAGGGCGAAAGCGTAGGACAGTCGGTCGCGGATCTTCAGATAGCTGTAGTTCCGGCTAAAGCTGTGCGGCGGCAGTTCGATGGCAGTGATGATCTCACCTTTGCCCAGAATCGTATCGAGATGAGGCTTGTCGTCCGGAAGCCGATGGAAATCCGTCAGCGCAACGGTGCGCGCGTCCACGGGGCCGGCGATGTGCACGAGCGCGCCGAGCGCGGCCAGCGCCACGCTCATATCGGATGGATTGGTCGCGATGCAGGACTTGCTGGCACCGAGGATAGCGTGGTTGCGGTTGAGCCCGTCGAGTGCCGAGCAGCCCGTGCCGGGGCTTCGCTTGTTGCAGGGCGTCGTGGTGTCATAGAAGTAGGCGCAGCGCGTTCGCTGCATCAGGTTTCCACCGACCGAAGCCATGTTACGCAGCTGCGCGGAGGCGCCGGCGAGGATGGCGCTGGCGAGCAGGGGGTAGCGCTGCTCGATCAGCGGGTGGTAGGCGAGGTCCGAATTTGTCACCAAGGCGCCGATGCGTAGGCCGCCATCGGCCGTCTCCTCGATGCCGCGAAGCGGCAGGCGGGAAATGTCGATCAGGCGGGAAGGCCGTTCGACGTTCTCCTTCATCAGGTCGATCAGGTTGGTGCCGCCGGCAATGAGCTTTGCGCCTGGATCGGTGGAGAGCAGACGAATGGCATCAGCGACGTCGCTTGCGCGGGAATATTGAAAGTTGTTCATGATCGGCTCATGGCCTGCTCGATCGCAGCGACGATGTTGGGGTAAGCACCGCAGCGGCAGAGATTTCCGCTCATCAATTCCCGGATCTCGTCGGCATCGCGTGCCCGGCCTTCGGCCAACAGGCCCGCAGCAGAACAAATCTGTCCCGGCGTGCAATAGCCGCACTGAAACGCATCATGATCGATGAAGGCCTGCTGCAGGGGATGCAGCGTGCCGTCCTTACCCAGGCCTTCGATCGTCGTGATCTCGGCGCCATCCTTCATGACGGCGAGCGTCAGGCAGGAATTGACCCGTCTTCCGTCGACCAGCACGGTGCAGGCGCCGCATTGGCCGTGATCGCAGCCCTTCTTGGTGCCGGTCAACGCCAGCCGGTCACGCAGGGCATCCAGAAGCGTGGTCCACGGCGCGACTTCGAGTGTGCGCTTGGTCCCATTGACGAGGAGGCTGATTGGAATGCGTTCGAGGGGCTGATCGGTCATATCGGCCATATTCGTTTCCCTGCGGAGGGGCCGAGCTGCGCGAGTTTGCATGCAGACAAGAGGATGCGTTGCCGCCGCTGGCCAATAGCGCCCAACGGATGACGGGATGCTTGGTTCCCACCGGTGCTCGGATCGCCCGGACGAGATCAGCGCTTGGTGTCGGCGAACACCACGGTCGGCACAGCGCGGCTCACGACCTCGCGCAGCGCGAAACTGGATTGCACGCGGGCGACGCGGGGCAGCCGCGACAGTTCGGTGCGATGGATGCGCTCGAAATCCTGGATGTCGCGGGCGAGCACGATCAGGATGTAGTCGTCAGTGCCCGACATCAGGAAGCAGCGCACGACGGAGGGGCATTTCACCACCTCGGCCTCGAATGCCTTCAGTGCGTCGTCGCTCTGGCTTTCCAGCGCGATCCGCACCAGCACCGTCGTGGTGAGGCCGAACTTCGCGAGGTCGAGCGCAGCCTGATAGGCCTGAATGTAGCCGTCGTCCTCCAGTGCCTTCTGCCGCCGAGCCATTGCGGTGCTCGATAGCCCGACCTTGCTGGCAAGCTCGGTGTGGCTGGCCCGCGCATTGGTGGTGAGTTCCGCGAGGATGGCGAGGTCTTTCCGGTCGAGGGCCAAGGTTTCGATTCCAGCGTGAAAGGAGGTTTCCGCGCCGGAAACCGGCGCCCAGCCTTTGAACGTAGCGGATATTTGCATGAAACCAAACCGCCGCCATCGCTACGATGATGAGTGGAATCAATGCTTTGGAGGAGCTGAAGATGCGCGTCGGTGTTCCCAGGGAGATCAAGGTGCATGAATATCGCGTCGGGCTCACTCCCGGCGCAGTCCGTGAATATGTCGCCGCCGGGCACCAGGTCACGGTCGAAACCGGCGCCGGCAGCGGCATCGGCGCATCGGATGAGGTCTATCGGCGGGCAGGGGCCGCGATCGCCGAAAGCGCCCGCGATATCTTCGCCAAGTCCGACATGATCGTGAAGGTGAAGGAGCCTCAGAAGAGCGAATGGGCCCAGCTCCGGGAAGGACAAATCCTGTTCACCTATCTCCATCTCGCGCCCGACCCGGAGCAAGCCAAGGGCCTGCTCGCCTCCGGCTGCACCGCGATCGCCTATGAGACCGTCACGGATGCGGGCGGCCACCTCCCGCTGCTCGCGCCGATGAGCGAAGTCGCCGGCCGCCTCGCCATCGAGGCGGCCGGCGCCGCGCTCAGGCGATCGGCGGGCGGGCGCGGGCTGTTGCTCGGCGGGGTGCCGGGCGTACAACCGGCGCGGGTGGTCGTGCTCGGCGGCGGGGTGGTCGGAACGCAGGCGGCACGCATGGCAGCAGGGCTCGGCGCCGAGGTCACGGTGATCGACCGCTCTATTCCTCGCCTGCGCCAGCTGGACGATCTATTTGCCGGGCGCGCGCGCACCCGCTTCTCGACGATCGAGTCGGTCGAGGAGGAGGTGTTCGCCGCCGACGTCGTGATCGGCGCGGTGCTGGTGCCGGGCGCAAGTGCGCCGAAGCTGGTCACCCGCGCGATGTTGTCATCGATGCGTCCGGGCGCCGTGCTGGTCGACGTCGCTATCGACCAAGGCGGCTGTTTCGAGACCTCGCATCCGACCACGCACAGCGATCCGACCTACGAAGTCGAAGGCATCGTGCATTATTGCGTCGCCAACATGCCGGGCGCGGTGCCGGTGACGTCGAGCCAGGCGCTGAACAACGCCACGCTGCCGTTCGGCCTGATGCTCGTGGGCAAAGGCTTTGCCGCGGCGCTGGAAAATCCGCATCTGCGCAACGGACTCAACGTGCATCGCGGCCGGATCACGAACAGGGCGGTGGCGGAAAGCCTGGGCCTGGAGTTCGCATCGGTCGAGAGCGGGCTGGCGGCGTAGTTTTTTCTTCCCTTCTCCCCTTGTGGGAGAAGGTGGCGCGAAGCGCCGGATGAGGGGTTTGCTCCGCGTCCAACACCGTTCGCAAGGAGAGAACCCCTCACGCGGCTTCGCTGTCGCGAAGCCACCCTCTCCCACAAGGGAGAGAGTGCACTACCGCTGCGGCGCGAGCATTCTACGCCTTCGTCAGCCTGTATTGTCCCAGATCCGGATCATGCGTCATGCGCCAGTAATCCACGAAGCGCCATGGCATCGCCGAGAACACGCGACCGCTGGAATTGCGGTAGTAGGTGCTCATGCCCTTGTGGGTCCAGATCATCGCCTCATGCTCGGCGTCGACCTTGCGGACGTAGTCGTCGAGCACGTCCGGACGGACGTCGACGGCGGCGACGTCGTGCTCGATCATATCGGCGAGGCAGGCCGAGATGTAGCGGCTCTGGCATTCCGACTGGAAGATGACGCTGCCGCCATGCGCGGGACCGGAGTTCGGCCCAAGCATGCAGAAGAAGTTCGGAAAGCCCGGCACGGTGAGGCCGAGATACGCGGTCGGATTGTCGTTTGCCCAGGCTTCGCGCAAGTTCCTGCCGTCGCGGCCGCTGATGTTGAGGCGCGCGGCCATTTCCGTGACCTTGAAGCCGGTGGCAACCACGATGATGTCGGCGGGCCGGTGCTTGCCATCGGCGGTGACGACGCCGCTCTCGTCGAAACGATCGATCGCATCGGTGACCAGTTCGACATTTGGCCGGGTCAACGTCCTGTACCAGTTGTTGTCGAGCAGTATGCGCTTGCCGTAGGGCGGATAGGTCGGCACGCATTTTTCGATCAGATCGGGCCGGTCCATCAACTCGGAGAGGATGAAATCGGTGAGTTCCTGGCGGTGCCGGTCATTGCCCTTGTTGACGGCGCGCTCGGGATGCGGCCAGGCGGGGTCCTTGCGCAGGAAAGGCAACAGGCCGTCGCCGTAGCGCCAGAACATATTGAAGCGATACCACTGCACATAGAACGGCAGGTGCGCCAGCAGCCAGCGCGCGCCCTCGCTGATCGGATCGGAATAGCCCTTCACCGGCCGCGCCCATTGCGCGCTGCGCTGATAGACCGTGACGGAGGCGACACGGCCGGCGATCGACGGCACCAGCTGCATCGAGGTCGCGCCGGTGCCGATCACCGCGACATGCTTGCCGTCAAGCTCGATGTCGTCCGACCACAGCGCCGAATGCAGCATCGTTCCCTTGAAACTGTCCTCGCCCTTGAACTGTGCGCGGGAGGGATCGTTGAGCTGGCCGATGGCCGAAACCAGCGCGGTGGACTCGAAAATCTCTTCGCCGTCCTTCGTTTTCAGCGTCGAGATCCAGCGCCGCTTGCCTTCGTCCCAGCGCGATGAGGTCAGCTCGGTGTTGACGCGCAGATGCTTGCGGATGCCGTATTCGTCGGCAACCTTCTTGAGATAGCCGAGCAACTCCTCGCGCTGGCAGAAGTAGCGTGTCCATGCGTTGCCGGAGCCGAACGAGTAGGAATAGGAATGGTTCGGCGTGTCGACACCGCAGCCGGGATAGCGGTTGATCCACCAGGTGCCGCCGAGCTCGTCGTTCTTCTCGACGATGGTGTAGGGAATGCCAAGGTGACCGAGCGCGACGCCGAGCGCGATGGCGCAGACGCCGGCGCCGACGATCAGCACGTGCTGGTCCGCGAGCTTTTCGTCCGACGGACGCTTGGTCCAGTGCGCCTGCCGCGCCACAAAGCCCATCTCCTCGCGCATCAGCGGGGCGTATTCAGGCGCGACGTTCTCGCCGAGGCAGGCGCGCATCATCTTCAGCAGCAGCTCTTCGCCGGGATCGGCGATGACAGGCTTCGGCGTACCATTGGCAAAGAGCTTGACGACCGCGGCTCGGATCTCGTCCTGGATGTCCCGGGGCACGCCGGCTTCAGGATCTGGGATGAGGCGGATGTCGCGCTTGGGCAAGTAGGGTGGCGCGAGCCATTTCTCGTCGCCGGTCATGTGCACCAGCACCATCAGGAGACAGCGGATGTCGCCTTCGGCGATAGCTGAGGTGAGATCGAGCGGCTGTTGTGGAGATGCGATGTTCATGGCGTGTCCTGATCCCCGGAGGCAGTGAAGAGGCCGCGCGTCATCAGCTTGCGATAGGCGGAGATGACGTGGTCGGGCACGGCGGTGACGACGCCTTCCGAATAGGAGTAGCGCCGGCTGAGATAGCCGCGCGAGCCCATCAGCATGTGGACGATCGCCTCGAATTCCTCGTCGCCGTAATCCTCGATCGCGCCGGCAAGGCGAGCCCGACGCAGGATGCGGACATAAGCAGTTGCGATGTTGTCGAGATGTTTCTGGTAGCCGATCGGCGCAAAGAACTCGGCTTCGTTGAGGATGCGGAGGAATTCCGGGACCTCGCGGATGAAGTCGAAGAAGGCGGCGAAGCGCTCGATCTCCTGCCGTGCCGCGTGCGCGGTGCCGGTGCGGGCGCGGATGAACTCGACCATGTCGAGGCCGATTTTGGGTAGCAGTTGGTCGAGCAACTCCTGCCGGTTCTCGAAATGATTGTAGAAGGTGCCTTGCGCCACGCCGGCCTGCTCCGTAATGCGCGCGACCGAGGCTTCGGCATAACCATGCTTGCCGACCACCTTGGTGGCAGCCTCGAAGATCTTCTGCTTGGTCCAGGCGTTGCGCTCGATACGGTTGAGCTTTGTGACCTTCGCGGTGGCTCGTCCTTGATTCATGCCACGGTCTCCAGTTCAGCGCGCAGCACGCGCTTGAGAATTTTTCCGGATGGGTTACGCGGGAGGCTGTCGCGAAGGATCAGCTCTTTCGGCACCTTGAAGCTTGCGAGGCGCGCCCGGCAATGCTCAGTGAGAGCAGGGAGTTCCAGCGCGGCGCCTTCCGCCAAGACAATGATGGCAACCGGCCGCTCGCCCCAGCGTGCGTCGCGCAGGCCGATCACCGCGACCTCGCGCACCTCGGGCAATTCATAGATGACGCGCTCGACCTCGGAGGAGGCGATGTTCTCGCCGCCGGAGATGATCATGTCCTTCTTGCGGTCGGTCAGGTACAGGAACCCTTCCTCGTCGAGATAGCCGATATCACCGCTGCGAAACCAGTCGCCGAAGAAGGTCGATGCTGTCTTCTGCGGGTCGTTCCAGTAGCCGCGCGTGATCTTCGGTCCGCGCAGGCAGATCTCGCCGTTGACGTTGGGCGGCAGCGTCTTGCCGTCCTCGTCGCGGATCTGGATCTCGACGTGGGCGATGGCGCGCCCGGTCGAGCCGATCTTCTCGATCTCGCGGCCCGCGTCCATGAAGGTGTCGCCGCCCACGGTTTCGGTGAGGCCATAGGCATCGATATAGCGCGCGTTTCGGAAATAGTCGGAGAAGGCGCGGATGCGCATCTCCGGCGTCTTCTCGCCGCCGCCGATCGCCCATTGCAGGCTGGAGACGTCGTAGCGGTCGCGCGTCGGGCAGGTCAGCATCGCCGTGGTCATCACAGGGGCAAACCAGGCCGCGTTGAGCTTGTCCTCGGCGATGGCAGAGAGCGCCGTCTCCGGTTCGAAATTGCGCTCGATGCGAATGAACCCGCCATGCCAGAGCACGGCGATGCCGGGCAGATCGAGCGCGCCGACGTGATAGAGCGGACCGACCACGAGCAGCCGCGTGTCGGCACCGAGGCCGAGCGCGATCGTTTGATCCGCGGACTTCCAGTAGAAATTGTCGTAGGTGAGCATCACGCCCTTGGGGCGGCCCGTCGTGCCCGAGGTGTACATCAGCCGCATCAGGTCGGATGGCGCGCGGACATGCATGGGCGCGGCCGGCGTGTCGCCCGCGAGATGCGTGACGCTCTGCTGCGCAGTCTCGTCGAGCACGACAATCCTTGCGCCCACCGCGTTCGCGGCGAGTTCTTCATCGGCGATCAACAGCCGCGCGCCGGCATTGCCGGCGATGTAGCCGACCTCGTCGCGGGACAAGCGAAAGTTGATCGGCAGGAACACCGCGCCGAGATGGCTGGTCGCGAAGACGAGCTCGAGGAACGCCGCGCTGTTCTTCATCAGCACTGCGACGACGTCGCCGTCGCAGATGCCCTGCGCGGCGAGCCAGCCGGCGGCCTGGCGGACGCGCGCATCGAAAACCGCGTAGGAAGTCTCTTCGCCGCGATATTTCAGCGCAGGCCGCTCCGGCGTGCGCCGGGCATGAAAGGCGATGAAGCTCGACAGGTTGATCATTGCGCGTGTTTTGAGCCGTTTGGCGGCTTCATTCCTCCTTCGATGAATTCTGACTCGTAATTCATCTTTGGCTTGACGTCACCCCCTATGCTCTGAAATCCTTGGGAACACGGAGACGGACGATCTCCGGCAGGGATCAGGAAACGCCGACCCGAAAGAGGGAGGGAAAAATGACGAGAACCCGCACGCCGGGCATTAGCCGCCGTTCAACACTGGCGCTGATGGGCGCCGGTGCGATGACGTTCGCCGCGCCGTGGGTGGCGCGTGCGCAAGCCAAGACCATCAAGATCGGCATGCCGACGATTCTGTCCGGGCGGGTCGCGCAGCTCGGTACGTCCTCGCGCAATGCGGTGATGCTCGAAGTCGAGAAGGTCAACGCCGCGGGCGGTCTCGCCGGCCGGCAGATCGAGATGGTGATCCGCGACTCCAAGGGCCAGCCGCAGGAAGCCGCCCGCGTCGCGCGCGAACTCGTCAACGCCGACGGCTGCGAGCTGCTGATCGACGCCGAAGCCTCCTCCGGTGCTTTCGCTGTACATGAGGTCGCACGCGATCTCGGCGTGTTCTGCATCCACACCAATTCGGAGACCTCGGCGCTGACCGCCGATCCCAAGCAGCGCATCCCCAACGCGTTCCGTACCGCGCGGCAGGGCGTGCACGACTCCATCGTCGGCGGCAGCTATGCCGCCGCGATCGCAAAGGCGAAGGGTTTGAAGAAATGGGCGACCTGTTCGCCCGACTACGCCTATGGCCGCGACACCACCGGCGAGTTCACGCTGTACCTGAAGCGCTTTGCACCCGACGTGGAAATCATCAGCGAGTCCTGGCCCAAGCTATTCCAGCCGGATTACACCGAGGTGGTGACGAAGATCTTGCAGGCCAAGCCGCAAGCCCTGTACTCCTGCCTGTGGGGCGGCGATCTCACCTCCTATATCGATCAGGCCAACATCTATGCGATGTTCGGCCAGATGGAGGTATTCGCGGTCAACATGGCCGACTACACCGCTCTCACCGTGGTGAAGAACCTTCCCAAGGGCATCCACTCCGGCAACCGCTACATCAAGACCTTCCCGGCAACGCCGGAGAATGCCGCCTGGGGCGATGCCTACAAGGCGAAGTATAACGAGTATCCGACCAACTGGTCGTGGGAGAACGCCACCGCGATCATGCTGATCGCGGAAGCCGCCAAGAAGGCAAACTCGGCCGACGGCAAGAAGATCGCGGAGGTGCTGAAGGGCCTCACCATCAAGTGCCCGTTCGGCGCCGACGGCACCGTGACGATGCGCGGCGACGATCACACGCTGGTCGGCTACGCCATCGGCTGGGGCACGACGATCCCGCAAGAGCCCTATGTTCCAGAGATCAAGGCCGGCGACTGGAAGACCATCTTCGAGCTTGAGGCCGAGTGGAAGAAGAGCAAGGGTTACACCTGATCGCGCGCATGGCGGAGGCGGGCGACCGTCTCCGCCGGCTTCGTCTGGCTTCTCGCGCCGCATCGGGCGCGCTGCAATGAAAGTACTCCCGTGGATCTCGACGCGCTCGCCGGCTGCCTCGCCAGCTCCGCCTGCCTGGTGACGCAGACCACCAGCGGCCTCATCATCGGCATGCTTCTGTTCCTGGTCGCGGTTGGGCTGACGCTGATCTTCGGCGTGCTCAAGGTGGTCAATTTCAGCCACGGCGCCTTCTACATGTTCGGCGCCTATTTCGCCATGACGGCCTATCAGTTCACCGGGAGCTTCTTGCTCGCGATGCTGGCGGGCGCGGCCGGCACCGCCGTTCTCGGCCTGATCTTCGAACGCGTCTTCATGAGCCGCGTCTATGGCGCTGACGTCTTGATGCAGGTCCTCGTCTGCTACGCCTTCGTGCTGATCTTCGACGATGTCGTGCGCATGATCTGGGGGCCGGAATTCAAGTCGATGGGCATGCCGTCGGCGTTCCAGGTGATGCCGCTGTTCATCGCCGGCGGTGTGGTGCCGCCTTATTATCTGCTGCTGATCGGCGTTGCGCTCGTCACGGCGATGGTGCTCGGCATCGGGCTGTCGCGGAGCCGGATCGGCAAGGTGATCCGCGCAGCCGCGCACAATCCCGGCATGGTCTCGGCGCTCGGCATCAATACCGGCCTGATCTATGGCGGCGTGTTTGCGCTCGGCGGCATGCTGGCAGGCCTCGCCGGCGCGCTGGCAGCCCCGGTGCGGTCGTTGACGCCGGGCATGGGATTCTCGGTGCTGATCGAATCCTTCATCGTCACCGTGATCGGGGGCATGGGATCGATCCTGGGCGCCTTGATCGGCGCGCTGCTGCTTGGTCTGATCAGGTCATTTGGCTCACAGGGCTTTCCTCTGTTCGTTGAAGGGCTGATGTATCTGTTCATGGTAATCGTGCTGGTCTCCAAGCCTACCGGCCTGTTCGGCAAGGAGGCGGCATGACCGAGCTGGAGGCGGGGCGCGCCGAGCGATTGGCGCCGTTGCGCGGCAGCGTCGCGCTGCAACGTTATCGCGACGTGCTGATCGCGCTGATCGCCTTCGCGGTGCTGGCGAGCCTGCCGCTGTTCACGGGCAGCAAGGCGCTGCTCGACTTCGTCATCCGCTGCTCGGCCTACGGCCTGTTCGCGACGTCGCTGAATCTGCTGGTCGGCTACACCGGCCTTACCTCGTTCGGCCATGGCATGTTCTTTGGCCTCGGCGCCTACAGCTTCGGCCTGATCATGCAGAAGCTCGGCGTGCCCATTCCGGTCGCCTTCGCCGCAACGCTGGCGATTACGGCACTCGTCGCGGCCGTCATCGGCGCGATCTGCGTGCGGCTGAAGGAGATCTATTTCGCCTTCGTCACGCTCGCCTTCCAGATGCTGATCCATTCGACCATCCTGTCATGGGCGTCCTTCACCGGCGGCGATCAGGGTCTGCGCGGCGGCATTCCGCGGCCCGCCTTCTTCGGCATCGATCTCTCCAACCACGTCCATCTCTATGTCACGAGCTGCGCGCTTCTGATCCTCGGCCTGCTCGCGATGCGGCAGATCGCGCAATCGCCGTTCGGCTACACCTTACGCATGATCCGCGACAATGCGGCGCGGGCGAGCTTCCTCGGCATCGATGTCTGGCGCGCCAAGCTCACCGTGTTCGTGCTGGCGGCGCTGTTCGCGTCCATGGGCGGCATGGTGATGGCGCTGTTCGTATCCGGCGCCTATCCTGAATTCGCCTACTGGACGATCTCGGGTGAGGGCATTTTCATCAACATGCTCGGCGGCGTCTCGACCTTCCTCGGCCCGATGGTCGGCACCGTTCTGCTCTTGCTGCTCAACGACACCGTGACGCGGTTCACCGAGTATCACGGCATCGTTCTCGGTGTGGTCATCCTGTTCTTCGCGCTGGGTCTGCGCAAGGGCCTGCTCGATTTCGTCGCCGAATGGTTTTCGCGCCGTCGCGATGCGGGCGAGGGGCGTTAGCGATGCTGGAAATCCGCAACCTCGCAAAGTCCTTTGGCGGCGTGAAGGCGGCCAACGACGTCTCGCTCGACTTCCCCGACGGCTCGCTGACCGCGGTCATCGGCCCGAACGGCGCGGGCAAGAGCACGTTATTCAACCTGATCACGGGCGCCTTGAAGTCGGATTCCGGACAGGTGCTGCTCGACGGCGTTGATCTCGCCGGCCGCTCGCCGCCTGAGATCGTGCGCCACGGCATCGGCCGCGCCTTCCAGGTCGCCAGCATCTTCAAATCGCTGACGGTGCAGGAGACTATGCTCGCCGCCGTCAGCGCCGACCAGCGCACCTCGGCGGTCTTGCACAAGCGCTTTCCCTTGCCGGAGACGCGCGACCGCGCCGAGCATGTGATGGAGCTCCTGGGCCTTGCGAGCAAGCGCCATCGTACCGCCGCGACGCTGTCGCATGGCGACCAGAAGCTGCTCGACATCGCGCTGGCGCTGGTGATCGAGCCAAAGGTCCTGCTGCTGGACGAGCCGACCGCCGGCATGGGCCCGGAGGAACGATGGCGCATGATCGACAAGGTGCGCGAACTCTGGGAGACGCAAAAGATCACCGTCGTCTTCATCGAGCACGACATGGACATCGTGTTCAAGATTGCGCCCAAAATCGTCGTGCTGTGCTACGGCCGCATCCTGGCCACCGGTACGCCCGACGAGATCCGCAACAATAGCGCCGTGGTCGACGCCTATCTCGGCACCGAACATGCGGGAGCGGCCGCATGACCGCCGCTGTCATCGAGGTTGCCGATCTCGACGTTTACTACGGAACCAGTCAGATCCTGTTCGGCGTCGGCCTCTCGGTGCGGCAGGGCGAGACCATGGCGCTGCTCGGCCGCAACGGTGCGGGCAAGTCGACGACGATGAAGGCGATCATGGGGCTGGCGCCGCCGCGCCGGGGCAGAGTGAGCCTGCGCGGGGCGGTGATCTCCGGCCAGAAGCCGCATGCCATCGCGCGCGCCGGCCTCGGCTTCGTGCCGGAGGATCGCCAGATCTTTCCGGAGCACAGTGTCGAAGACAATCTCGTCATCGGGAAGAAGAAGGGACCGGAAGGCCAGGACGAATGGCCGATCAAGCGCATCTATGAGGTCTTTCCGCTTCTCGAGCCATTGCGCGATCGGATCGCAGGACGCCTCTCCGGCGGCGAGCAGCAGATGTTGGCGATCGCGCGCACGCTGATGGGAAACCCGGCGCTGCTGCTGCTGGACGAGCCGAGCGAGGGACTCGCGCCGATCATCGTGCAGCGGATCGGCGAGCTGTTGCGGCAGCTCCGAAGCATCGGATCGACCGTGCTGATCGCCGAGCAGAACATGCATTTCTGCCTGGGGCTGGCGAGCCACGCCACGGTCATCGACAAGGGTCAGATCGTCTATGCCGCAGGTATAGACGAGCTGAAGGCCAACGAGGCGATCCGGCGGCGCTATCTGGCCCTGTAGCCGCCGCCGGCGTCCCAAATAGCCCGAAAGAAGAAAACTATTGTCTCGGAGGGACGCGCCGGAAGGACTTTCCCCTGAGGGGGGCAAAAACGCCAATCGCTTCCATTGCCGTTTGGGTCGGAAACGACGACATTCCCATCAGAATTTGATGGATTAGGCTGCAGTCATGGAACGCACTGGATTTGAGCCCTTCGGCGAGCAGCTGGTGTCCGCAACGGACGTCCAGCCGAAATCGCGCGGGTCGAAGCTCCTGCTGCGGGCCGGCGCCACGCTGTTCTGGTCACTGGTCGCGGGCATCGTGCTCGCACGTGCGGCCTTCTTCGAGCCGGGCATCTATGACGGCTTCAGCCGCGTGGCCTCGCTGGCCAAGAGCCTGATCTTCTAAGGTTCACCCGGGATTTATTCCGGGCTGAGGAGACGACTTCCCTCGGCCCTGATATGCCGAAAACTTATTCCCCAATCACACGTCGCTGCGTATAAATCCTTCTCCTCTGGGAGAGATTTGTGTCGCAGAATCAAGCATCGAGCCCGGCCGATTCCAAGCCGACCGCCTTTAGCCGCGTCGTCGCGCTGATTCCCGGAATTCTCCTCTGCATTGCCGTGGCCGGTGTCTCGGCCCTGCTGGAGCGGGCGGAACTGAGCGCTTTCGAGCATCCCTACGTCGAGGCGCTGGTGATGGCGATCCTGCTCGGCATGGTGCTCCGCAGCTTCTGGAAACCGGCGCCACGCTGGCAGGCGGGAATCGCCTTCAGCGCCAAGCAGCTCCTCGAAGTCGCCGTCATGCTGCTGGGGGCCTCGATCAGCTTCGCCGCCATCGCGGCGTCGGGCATCGCGCTGCTGGCCTCGATCGCCGCCGTCGTCATGATCACGCTCTGCGTCACTTTCGGCCTCAGCCGTGTGCTGGGCCTGTCGACGCGGCTGTCGATCCTGATCGCCTGCGGCAACTCGATCTGCGGCAATTCCGCAATCGCCGCCGTGGCGCCGATCATCGGCGCCAACAACGACGAGATTGCATCCTCGATCTCGTTCACCGCAATCCTCGGCGTGATGATGGTGCTCGGCCTGCCGCTGCTGATTCCGCTGTTGCAATTGTCCGCCACGCAATACGGCATTCTCGCAGGCCTGACCGTCTACGCGGTGCCGCAGGTGTTGGCCGCGACGGTCCCGGCGGGCCTCGTCTCGACGCAGATCGGAACGCTGGTCAAGCTGATGCGCGTCCTGATGCTCGGGCCGGTGGTCGTCGGCCTGTCTCTCCTCGCCTCGCGCTGGCAGAACGACGCCAAGAAGACCAATGTCGGATTCTTCCGCCTGGTGCCCTGGTTCATCCTCGGCTTCCTTGCGCTTGCGACTCTGCGGTCGCTGGAGATCGTGCCGGCCACGGTGGTCGGCCCGGTGACGAAGATCACGGGTTTTCTCACGGTGGTGTCGATGGCCGCGCTCGGCCTCGGCGTCGACGTGCGCGTGCTCGCCAATGTCGGGGGCAGGGTGACGGCGGCAGTCACGCTGTCACTGCTGCTGCTGCTGGGGATCAGCATCGCGCTGGTGCAGTGGTTCAAGTGAGGCGGAGGCGATGCTTGCCCTCCTGGCTTGTGGGGGCAGATGACGAGGCTTTGCTCCGGCGTTGATTGTCGGAGCGTCTCGCATCACGTGGTCTGTGGACTATTCTCGAGAGAGTCGCAGCGCGTTCACTAACGCAGACAGCGCAGCAGGCTGATTCCGGCGACTTGGATAGTACATGAAGAAGCCGGGCATTGGCGGCAACCAGTCATCCAGGACACGGATGAGCTGCAGCTTAGCAATGTATCCCGCGACCTGCTCTTCATAGGCGAGACCGAGGCCAATTCCATCGAGCGCCGCCTGAATCACCAAGTGAGTATCGTCTACGACGAGCGGGCCGTTCACGCCGATCGTGACCGCCTGTCGTCCGCGTTCGAACTCCCATCGATATGGACCGCCCGGAAGACGCAGGGTTATGCATCGATGATCGGTCAGATCTTTTGGCTTTTGCGGGATGGATCGTGAGGCGAAATAGCGGGGCGATCCCACGACCGTCAATCGCAATTCCGGGCTGACACGCACGGCGATCATATCCTTCTGAATGTACTCGCCGAGCTGAATACCGGCATCGAACTCGCCTGCAACGAGGTCTACAGGGCCGGTGACGGTGACGACGTCGAGAACGATGTCAGGGTAATTTTCGGCGAATTCCGCGAGCCGCGGCAATAAGACCATCACGGCGGCAGAGCGAGACGTCACAATTCGAAGGCGCCCGGCGGGCCGGTGTCGAAGGCTTCGGGCTCTATCGAGAGCGTGAGCGATTTGCTCGAGCGCAGGAGACAAGTCGTCCAAGAGAGCTGCCCCAGCAGCGGTTGGTGCGACGCTCTTCGTCGTCCGAGCGAGAAGCTGCAGCGCGAGCCGTTCTTCAAGTCCCCGGATTGTGTGGCTCAGGGCAGACTGAGACACACCCAGCTTTGCCGCAGCCCGCGTAAAGCTCCGTTCACGGGCAACCAGTGCAAACGTAGCGAGTTCGTTCAGTTCGTTTCGCATGATTGATGAATACCACTCATAACCTCATCCAGTACAATCCGTATAGTCTCATAAGCCGGCTTATCCTAGATTTGGCACGCAACGAGACGCGACGGTGGCACTATGATCGTGACATCCCACAGCGATAATGTTCTCTGCGTCACTTCGGGAGAATGGCGAATCTGGTCGCTCTCGGACGGCTATATCGAGATGCCGGCAGACCTTTTGCGAGACCCGCAGAATAACCCCGTATCGCAAGCTACGCAGGCAGGAGCGCTTCGTCTGTCGGTCAACTGCTTCGCTCTCGCAGGTCCTGGCGCTGAGGGCATTCTCATCGACAGCGGAGGAGGGGGCTGGGCACCGACGGTGGGGCGCCTCGAGCAGACCCTGGTCGAGGCCGGGATCGACCCGGCTTCGATCACGCGTTTGGCCCTCACCCACGCCCATCAGGATCATGTGCACGGGCTTTTGACCCCCGACGGCCGAGCGCTCTTTCCGAATTTGAAGGCGATCATGATTGCTGAGGGCGCTGTGGAGAGCTTTCTCGCCGAAACGCACCTGGCGCGTTTCCGGCCCTTGCTGAAGCCTGTTCGGAATGGCGAGCAAGTGGCCGTGCGATTACGGGCGGTTTCCCTTCCCGGTCATGCTCCCGGTCACATCGGCTACGCGCTCGACACGGACGAGGGCCGTGTCCTGTTCTTCGGTGACGTCGTTCATGTGCCCGCCTTGCAGTTTGGCAATCCCGCCTTCAGCTGGGGCTATGACGACGATCAGCCGACCGCACGCGCAACCCGCCTGAAGGTTCTCCATGACGCAGCCCAGGCGGGGACATGGATCGCCGGCGCGCATCTCGGCCGGCCAGGCATCGGTCGCGTGGTACGTGACGGCGAAGCATACCGTTATGAGCCGGCACAAGGTTAAACCGGCACGCGATTTCTACCACGAGGTCGGAACGAAGGCGCGTGCGCCGGCCGATCGCTAGATGACATCCGCCAGTGAATGGCCGTTCAGCTCGATGCTCAGCCCCTGCATGCCCATGTCGGTGATCTCGCCGCCCATGGCCTTCAGGCTTTCCTCGCGGATCAGAGACATCAGCCCGCGGCGGAGCGCCAGGAATTCCGACGACATCATCATCGATTGCTGCCGCGGCCGTTCAAGGGGAATCGGGATCTCCGCCTTGATCGAGCCGGGACGAGCGGTCATGCAGTAGACCCGGTCGGACAGGAAGATCGCTTCGTCGATATCGTGGGTGACGAACAGCACCGAGATCTTCAGCCGCTGCCACATGTTAGTGAGGATCTGCTGCATGATGACGCGCGTCTGCGCATCGAGTGCGCCGAAGGGTTCGTCCAGCAGCAGCACCTTGGGCCCTGTCGCCAGCGCCCGGACGATGCCGACGCGCTGCTTCATGCCGCCGGAGAGCCTTTCCGGATAATGCTTCTCGAACGCTTCGAGCCCTGCAAGCCCCAGCAGGGTGCGTGCCGCCCGTTCACGCTGGGAACGGGGCATGCCGCGCATCTTCAGACCAAATTCGACATTCTCCCGCACCGTTTTCCAGGGGAACAGCGAATATTGCTGGAACACCATGCCGCGTTCGGCGCTGGGGCCGTTCACGCGCTCGCCGTCGACAGTGACGATTCCCGTGGTCGGCTTGAGGAAGCCGGCGACCGCATTGAGCAGCGTCGACTTTCCACAGCCGGAGGGGCCGACGATCGAGACGAATTCGCCGGGCTTCACGTGGATCTGCGTGTCGGTCACGGCCTGCACCGCTCCCTCGATGGTCTCGTAGGCGAGGGAGAAGTTCTTGACCTCGATATGGCCTTTCGGGCTGCTCGCAATCATCTCGCTCATGTCGATCTCCACGGCATCACCAATTGTCCCGCGCCTCTGATCAGCAGGCTCGATCCGAGGCCGAGCACGCCGATCGCGATCATGCCGAGCGCGATGTCGGCATACTGGACCAGCGAATAGGCCTCCCAGGTGAAATAGCCGATGCCGTACTGCCCGGAGATCATTTCGGCGGCGATCAGCGACACCCAGGCGACCCCCATCCCGACGGTGAGACCGGTAAAGATGTGCGGCAGCGACGCCGGAAAATACACCTCGCGGAAGATCGAGCGTTCCCGCGCGCCGAGACATTGCGCGGCGCGCACCAGCACGGGATCGACCAGCGACATGCCGTGCAGCGTGTTGACGAGGATCGGGAAGAACGAACCGAGGAAGGTGATGTAAACAATGCTCTGCTCGTTGGTCGGCCACAGCATGATCGCCATCGGCACCCAGGCGATCGCCGGAATCGGCCGCAGCACTTCGGCCACGGGGAAGATGACCTCATGCACCAGCTTGAAGCGCCCCATGATCAGGCCGAGCGGCACGGCGACGATCGCAGCGAGCGAGAATCCGATGAAGATGCGCCGGCAGCTCAGTGCGATGTGCAGCATGAATTTGGGATCGTGGATCGCCTTGGTGAAGCTCGCATAGACCGCGAGCGGCGAGGGCACGTTGGTGAAGCGCACGAAGAACACGACGCGGTAGGTCGTGAGCAGGTGCCAGACCAGCAGGAACGCGAGCAGCGAAATCACGCCGATCGCGGTCGCGCGCAGTCCGGACCGGTTGAGCCTGTACCATCGCAGGGCGAGCGTGCCGAAGGTGCGCGATGCTGCAGGCGGCGGGACGGCGGGCGCGGAGCCCGCCTCGATAAAGGTCGTTGCCGGCATGCTATCCTTGGGATGTCTGAGGAGGGCGGGACTGCTCACGTCTTGCCTCCGCCCACCGCCACCTTCACGGCGTCCTCGAAGCCAAGCACCTTGCCGCTGATCTTGGCGGCATGGGCTTCGGCATCCTTCTTCAGCAGGAAGGGTGCCACGTCGCCATTGCCCACTGCGTAGAAGGCCTGGTCGGCGAACAGCTTGATGCCGCGTGTCGTATCGAAAACGTAAGCGACGTTGATCTTCTTGCCCTTGGCCTTGTAGTCGGCATAGGCGCCAAGCGTGCAGTTGGCTGACGCGAAGGGCATGATGCCGGCATCATCCACCCAGACTTCGCCAGCCTTGCGCGGATCCGCAATCGGCTTCTTGCAGAAGCTGTCTTCACCGGCGATCTCGTAGTTCTTCGTGCTGGCGAGCTGTGTGTCATAGTCGAGCTTCATTTCGGCGTAGGCCTTGCGGATGAAACTATCGTCGACCCACTTCTTCGGATCAAATTCCTTCATGCGACCGAGGTTCTGCAGCACCTTGACGTCGACTGCGGCGGCATCGATCAGCGCTGGCTTGATCGTCGGATCGGTGGTCATGTTGCCGCTCGGACCGAGGAAGATGTAGACGACCTCCTTGCTGATGCCGGTCCACTCCTGGATCTTTTCAGCGGCTCGCTTGGGATCGTCGCGCAGCCATTGGTTGGCGGCAATCACCGCCTTGAAATAGGCGACGACGACTTCCGGGTATTTCTCGGCAAAATCGGTGCGGACCACGATGCCGTGGAATGTCGGCAGGTTGGTCTCGACGCCGTCGAAGATCTTTCGTGCGAAGCCGCGGAAGGGCAGCAGCTCGGCGAAGGGAACGAAGTCGGCATGCGCGTCGATCTTCTTTTCCTGAAGATTGGTCGAGCCGACTTCAGGGCTCTGGCTGACGAGCTGGAAGAAGTCCGCGGGATAGCCACGGTCCTGCATCGCCTTCAGGACCATGCCGTGCGCGGCGGAGCCGAAGGGCACGCTGACCAGCTTGCCTTTGAGGTCGGCGAGATCGTAGTAGGGCGAATCCTTGTGAACGACGAGGCCATTGCCGGAGCCTTCGAGGCTGTAGGCGGCGATGCCCATCAGCCGGCTCTTGCTTTCCGGATTGCTCTCGAAGGTGAACCCGTTCACGATCAGCGGATAATCGCCCATCATGCCGATCTGGAGCTTGTTCGCCATCATCGCATTGGTGACAGGCGGACCCGAGGTGAAGTTCTGCCACTCAAGCTGAAACTTGATGTTGGCGTATTTGCCGTCTTTGGGCAGGTACTTTTCGAGAAGGTTCAGCTGGCGGATCACAACGCCGGCGGTCACCGTGTTGGTCGTGGTGTCCTGCGTTCCGATGCCGAGCGTCACGGTTTCCGCCGAGGCCGACTGCGCAATCAGAAGCGTCAGCGACGTCACCGACATCGCGATCGAGAGCGTGGAAAGATGGCGGACCATTCTCATCCTCATTCGGTTGGATGTGCTGTGGTTGCCATGATTGGGTGAGGGCTCAGACAGGGCAAATCCGGAATGATGACCGCAGTCGATTAGTTGCCGGGAAAAGCTGATTGCATACTCCTTGGGCAGTCCTGCATTATAAAGCCGCTTGCCTGTGCACCGGGCCTGGTCGCAAAATCCTTCAGTCAGATGCGTGTCCACGCATCTCCTCCAGCACGTCGGTCCGGCAGACCACGATCTGCGAGCGCTTGGTCAGCACGATTCCCTTCTCTTGCATGCGCTTCAGGCTGATCGTGACCCATTGGCGCGTCGCCCCGACCATGTGGGCGATGTCCGCATGGGTGAAGGCTGCGGCGATCACGCGGCCGTCCGCGTCCTCGACGCCATAGAGCTCGACGAGATGCAGCAAGAGGTGCGCAAGGCGCTGCGTGATCGAGCGCGTTCCCAGCATCTGGGCCAGCGCCGAATAGCATTTGCCCTTGAACGTGAGGCCTTCGATTAGGCCGATCGCAAGATTGGGGATCTCGGTGGCAAGGGACCGCAGCTCCTTTCCGGGCAGATGCACCACGCTGCAATTGCTGGATGCAACGCCGGACCATTGATGCACGGTGCCCTCGAATACCTCGGGTCCGCCGACGAAATTGCCGACATGCCAATAGGCCAGCGTGATCTCGCGCCCGAGCGGGGATGTGTAGAACACCCGGATCCGGCCGCTCTCGACCAACCAGATGCCGTCATGCTTGCCGCCCTGACTGAACAGGGTCTGGCCGCGGTTGAGCACCTTGCGCCGCCCCTGTTTCAGCACCAGCTCCCGTTCCCGCGGCGAAAGCTTGTCCATCAACGGCGGCGGTCCGCCGATCCATTGCTGGTTCTCGGTGAGGAGCAGCGAGGAGCTGCCGGTAGGCCGGACTGCCGGGGGAATGGGCCCGCGAACCACATTGGCGGCCTGCAACATCATCTGCCTCCGGAACGTTCAAATCGTTCTAAAGAGGAGCAATGTCCGTGCCAGATGGGGCGCCAACTTCCGGCGTCATTCCGGGATTCGCAAGGCGCACAGGCCCGGAATCCATAATTACGAGTGGGGGTTATGGATTCCGGGCTCGCCCTTCGGGCGCCCCGGAATGACGAGACCGGTTATGGTCAATGCCCTGCCAGGCTCAGCAAATACGGCTTCGGATAGATCCCTCGGTTATGCCCGTCCGAGAACGCGATGTTCAGCCCGTAGCCGAGATCGCCGATTTCGGTGATGGCGATGCCCGGAAATGCTTCCGGGAAGCGGCCGTCGAAGCGCGCGCGGGTGCAATGGGCGCATTTGCAGGAAAGGCGAAGCGTTTCTGCGGGGACGCTCAGTGCATCGTCCTGCGTCGTGCGGACGAGGAGCGAAGCGAGATCGGCGCTTGCTTCATAATCGGCCACGGTGGGTGCCACCAGTCTCATGGTCATGACGAACCTCCGGCTGATTTCTACGTCGGCGCGGGACAGCATGGATAGCAACTAATTGCCGGCATGGATGCGTGGGGATGGCGGTCAATTGCCCTCTCTTCGATCACCGCGGCAAAATGTGAAACTAATCGACCGCGAATCTCACTTCCGAATTGCCGGACTCTCCTCTTGCCGCGACCTTGGTGTCATCGAGAAGGAGAGACCATGAGCGCATTTCAGAAGGAGACGGTTCTGTCGGTCCGGCACTGGACCGAATCCCTGTTCAGCTTCACTGCCACCCGTGATCCCGGCTTTCGTTTCCAGAATGGCCAGTTCGCGATGATCGGGCTCGAGGTCGAGGGCAAGCCCTTGATGCGGGCCTACAGCATGGCCAGCGCCAATCACGAGGAGGCACTCGAGTTCTTCTCGATCAAGGTGCAGGACGGGCCGCTGACCTCGCGCCTGCAGAAGATCAAGGAAGGCGACATCATCCTGGTCGGCCGCAAGGCGACGGGGACGCTGATCACCGGCAATCTCATTCCGGGTAAACGCCTGTTGCTGCTTTCGACCGGCACCGGCCTTGCGCCCTTCGCCAGCCTGATCAAGGATCCCGATGTCTACGAGAATTACGAGACCATCGTGCTCGCCCATGGCTGCCGCCACGTTTCGGAACTGGCCTATGGCGAGCACGTCGTCGATGGCCTGCGCAACCACGAATTCTTCGGGCCGCTGATCCGCGACAAGCTCGTCTACTACCCGACCGTCACCCGGGAGCCGTTCAGGAATCGCGGCCGCATCACCGATCTGATTGCTTCCAATCAGATGTTCGACGATATCGGCCTATCCGGCCTCGATATCGAGACTGATCGCATCATGCTCTGCGGCAGCCCGGCGATGCTGGAGGAACTGCCCGCGATGTTCTCCGCACGTGGCTTTATCGAGGGCAACCACAGCCAGCCCGGTCATTTCGTGGTCGAAAAGGCCTTCGTCGAGCGCTGAAGCGCAAATCGCACCCCGGCGACAACTAATTGCTATCGCCGGGAGTGCCCTCTGAACAAATCTGATGCAAAGGCGCCGGACGTCCGGCGAACCAGGAGCAAGCGATGGCACTAGATCAGATCGTCGACGGACTTTCGGAGGTTTCCTGCGATGTGCTGGTGATCGGCGGCGGCACGGCCGGGCCGATGGCGGCGCTGAAGGCGAAGCTGAAGAATCCGAAAGCCAATGTCGTTCTGCTCGAAAAGGCCAACGTCAAGCGCTCCGGCGCGATCTCGATGGGGATGGACGGGCTCAACAATGCCGTCATCCCCGGTTATGCCACGCCGGAGCAGTACACCAAGGAAATCACCATCGCCAACGACGGCATCGTCGACCAGAAGGCAGTCTATAAATACGCGCAGAACTGCTACACTATTATCGAGGAGCTCGACAGTTTCGGCATCCGCTTCCTGAAGAACGAGAACGGCGACTACGCCGTCAAGAAAGTGCACCACATCGGCACCTACGTGCTGCCGATGCCGAACGGCGAGACCGTGAAGAAGGCGCTGTATCGCCAGCTCCGCCGCGCCCGCATCCTGATCTCCAACCGCTACATGGCGACGCGGCTGCTCAAATCCGCCGACGGTCGCATCGCCGGCGCGGTGAGCGTCAATACCCGCACCGCCGAGATGCTGGTGATCAAGGCCAAGGCCGTGATCCTGTGCATGGGCGCCGCCGGCCGCCTGGGTCTGCCGACCTCCGGCTACATGTTCGGCACCTACGAGAACGCCGCCAATTCCGGGGATGGCTATGCGATGGCGTATCACGCCGGCGCCGCGCTCGCGAACCTCGAATGCTTCCAGATCAATCCGCTGATCAAGGACTACAACGGCCCGGCCTGCGCCTATGTCGCCGGTCCGTTCGGCGCCTTCACAGCCAACAACGAAGGTTCGCGCTTCATCGAATGCGACTATTGGTCGGGTCAGATGATGCTCGAATTCTACAACGAGCTCCTGTCCGGCAAGGGGCCGGTATTCCTCCAGCTCAAGCATCTCCATCCAGAGACCATTTCGGAGATCGAATCCACCTTGCACAAGGTGGAGCGGCCGACGCGCGGGCTGTTCCAGCAGGGGCGGGGCGTCGACTATCGCAGCGAATCGATCGAGATGCACATCTCCGAAATCGGCTTCTGCTCCGGCCACAGCGCCTCGGGCGTGTTCGTCGACGACAATGCGCGCACCACCGTGCCGGGCCTCTATGCCGCCGGCGACATGGCGAGCGTGCCCCACAACTACATGCTCGGCGCCTTCACCAACGGCTCGGTCGCAGGCATCGACGCGATGGAATTCGCCGACAGCCACGACTTCGCGGAGTTCGATGCAGCCGACGTCGCGATGGAGCGCGACCGCGTGATGGCGCCGACGAAGCGCGAGGACGGCATTCCGCCGAACCAGATCGAGTACAAGACCCGCCGCCTGGTCAACGACTATCTCCAGCCGCCGAAGGTCACGCGCAAGTACGAGCTCGGCATGCGCCGCCTGGCCGAGGCGCGGGAGGACATGCAGGAGCGCATGATTGCGCGCAACGCGCATGAGCTGCTCCGCGCGCTCGAGGTGCAGTCGATCATGGACTGCGCCGACATGGCGGCGCATGCCTCGCTATATCGGGAGGAGAGCCGCTGGGGCCTCTACCATTGGCGCACGGATTTCCCCGAGAAGGACAACGAGAACTGGTTCTGTCACACGCTGCTGAGCAAGCGGGACGGCAAGATGACCAGCGAAAAGCGTGCGGTCGAGCCTTATGTCGTCCCGATCGCCGACGACGAGAAGGACCTCTACGACAAGCAGCGCATCCGCGCCACCGCCTGACCCCATCGCGAACAACAGGAGACAACGATGCCCCTCGCGTCCTTTCAGACATCGGTTCCGGTGGTCGTCGACGACGCCAAGTGCATTGCGGACAAGGGCTGCACCGTCTGTGTCGACGTCTGCCCGCTCGACGTTCTGCGCATCAGCGACATGACCAACAAGGCCTACATGGCTTATGACGAGTGCTGGTACTGCATGCCCTGCGAAGCCGATTGCCCGACCGGTGCCGTCACCGTCAACATTCCATACCTGTTGAGGTGACCATGTCCAGTCCGTTTGAATCCTACGACGATCTCGAAGACGCCGACGAGCGGCTTCAGGCTGCCGATCCCGCCGAGCGCCGCGTCGCGATCATCGCGCTCGGCCATTCCGGCGATCCCGCCGCGGTTGCGCATCTTGCCAACATGGTGGCCGACCCCGATGCCGGCGTGCGCCAGCAGGTCGCAATGGCGCTCGGTGAGTTCGACGGGCCGGAAGCTGCGGGCGCGCTCGTGAAGCTGCTGGTCGATCCCGAGAGAATCGTCGCGACCGCCGCAGCGGACAGCATGGCCGAGTTCAAGGACCCGGCTTGCGCCGATGTCATCCTGCCGCTGGTCAAGCATGGCCACGCCTTCGTTCGCATGGGCGCGTTGCGGGCGCTCAAGGAACTGCGCCGCAAGGACACGCTGAAGCCCGCGCTGGAGGCGCTGCAGGATTCCGATGCGGCCGTGCGCGCGCAGGCGATCGGCGTGATCGGCTTCCTGAAGCTGGAAGAATCGATCCCCGCGCTGACGGCGCTGATCAACGATCCTGACGCTCATGTACGCCGCGCCGCCGTGAGCGCGCTTGCGTTCTCGCAGTTGAAGTCTGCTGCGGAGACGATCACGCGCGCGCTGAAGGATTCGGATTGGATGGTCCGCGAGATGGCCGCGGAGACGCTGGGCCTCAACGTGAACGGAGCGATCGCGGCTGATCAGCTCGTCGCCTGCCTCGCGGACGAGTTCTGGCAGGTGCGCCTGAAGTCGATCCGCAGCCTCGGCAAGATGAAGGTCGAACGCGCGGTGCGGCCGATCGGCGCGTGCGTCACCCATGACCAGGCAAACTTGCGCAAAGAGGCCGCCGCCGCGCTCGGCGAGATCGCACATGCCGACGGTGAGGCATTTCTGGCCGTGATCGCCGACGACCCAGACCCTGAGGTCCGCAAGAACGCTCGGTGGGCGCTGCAGCAGATTGCGGCGCGGAAGGCGCGGGCAGGGGCCTAGCCGCCGCCCTTGACCGTGCTCTGGACATCCGGAGCCAGACGTTTATTGGTCTTCGCCAAAGTGATCGGCCGCCGTTGACGCGGCCGGTCCGAAAAGCAGCGAGGACGCCGGCCATGACCACATTGACTGTTCAGGATCTTCTCCCTGAGGATGGCACGAGGGGAACGCTGGTCGGCCGCGTCTGGCTGCCGCAGGTAAGTGGGCCTGCCGTCGTCGCCGTGCGCAAGGATGGGGTCTTCGACGTCACCGCAAGATTTCCGACCATCAGCGCCCTCTGCGAAGAGGACAATCCGGCCAAGGCGCTTGCCGGGACCAATGGCGAGCGCATCGGCGATCTTGAAGCGATCGTCGCCAACACGGCGCCCGATGGGCGCGATCCGAAAAAGCCGTGGCTGCTGGCGCCCGTCGATCTCCAGACGCTGAAGGCCGCGGGTGTCACCTTCGCCATTTCCATGCTGGAGCGCGTGATCGAGGAGCGGGCAAAAGGCAACCCTGCTTCGGCCGAGGCGATCCGGAAAGAGGTGACGCGGCTGATCGGCGACGATCTGTCCAAGCTCAAGCCGGGCTCGGACCAGGCGATGCATCTGAAGCAGGTGCTGATCGACCAGAACGCCTGGAGTCAATATCTCGAGGTCGGCATCGGCCCGGATGCCGAGGTCTTCACCAAGGCGCCGACCTTATCTTCAGTCGGCACCGGCATGGATGCCGGCCTGCATCCGAAATCGACCTGGAACAACCCCGAACCGGAGCTCGTGTTGTTCGTGTCGAGCCGCGGCAAAATCGTCGGCGGCGCCCTTGGCAACGACGTCAATCTGCGCGACTTCGAGGGCCGCTCGGCGCTGCTGCTGTCGAAGGCCAAGGACAACAATGCGTCCTGCTCGATCGGCCCGCTGCTGCGCCTGTTCGACGACACCTTCACGCTCGACGACGCGCGCAAGCTGGACATCGGCCTGAACGTGCAGGGCACAGATGGGTTCGTCCTCGACGGCCATTCCTCCATCAGCAAGATTAGCCGCGATCCGACCGATCTCGTGGCGCAGACCATTGGCAAGATCCACCAATATCCTGACGGGTTCGTTCTCTTCCTCGGCACCATGTTCGCTCCCGTGAAGGATCGCGACGCGCCAGGGCAGGGCTTCACCCACAAGCGCGACGACATCGTCACGATCTCAGCGCCGCAGCTAGGCAAGCTCGTCAACCGCATGCGCACCAGCGACGAGTGCGAGCCCTGGACCTTCGGCATCGGCGCGCTGATGAAGAACCTGGCGCAGCGGAAGCTGATCTAGCTCTTCGCCTCTCCCGCTTGCGGGAAGAGGCCGACATGCGAAGCGGCGCGGGTGAGGGGGACTCTCCGCGCGTCCATCAGGTGGACGCAGAACTCTGCGCTCGCAACGACGGGAGGAGAGTTCGCGCGACCGTCTATCACTGTCGCTGCGACACCGCATTCTCCGCCCACCCCCGCACAAGTTTCTTCATCTCCTCGTTGCATCCGCGGAACAAAATCGCGCTTGGCGTGTCATATGCGCAGCGAGCCCTCCCCGTCTAAATTGTCACCCAATAGTCAAATAATATGACTAGTCGGAACCCATCTTCCGTGAAATAGTGCCTTTCGCCGCCTCAAAGGGTCGGCCTATGGGTGCCATGCTACCGATCGGCGCCCGAGATAACAGAAGATCATCTCTTGGGAGACACGCCTGATGACCCTCAAAGCCCTCTTTGCGGCCAGCGCCACGGCCGCGTTGCTGCTCGCGCTGCCGGCCAGTGCTGCCGAGCTCACCATCGGCTTTTCGCAGATCGGATCGGAATCCGGTTGGCGCGCGGCCGAGACTTCGGTCTCCAAGCAGGAGGCTGCCAAGCGAAAGGTCAATCTCAAGATCGCCGACGCGCAGCAGAAGCAGGAGAACCAGATCAAGGCGATCCGTTCCTTCATCGCGCAGAACGTCGATGCGATCTTCCTCGCGCCCGTCGTCTCGACAGGCTGGGACTCGGTGCTGAAGGAGGCCAAGGAGGCCAAGATCCCGGTCGTGCTGCTCGACCGCGACATCGATCCCTCCGGCAAGGACCTCTATCTCACCGCCGTCACCTCCGACAGCGTGCATGAAGGCGCGGTCGCCGGCGACTGGCTGGCCAAGACCGTCGGCAGCAAGCCCTGCAATATCGTCGAACTGCAAGGCACGGTCGGCGCCAGCGTTGCCACCAACCGCAAGAAGGGGTTCGACACCGCCATCGCCAAGCACGCCAATCTGAAGGTGGTGCGCAGCCAGACCGGCGACTTCACCCGTGCCAAGGGCAAGGAGGTAATGGAGAGCTTCATCAAGGCCGAGGGCGGCGGCAAGAACATCTGTGCGGTCTATGCCCACAACGACGACATGATGGTCGGCGCGATCCAGGCGATGAAGGAAGCCGGTCTCAAGCCCGGCAAGGACGTCCTCACCGTCTCGATCGACGCGGTTCCGGATATCTTCAAGGCGATGGCCGCCGGCGAAGCCAATGCGACGGTCGAGCTGACGCCGAACATGGCCGGCCCCGCGCTCGATGCCGTCGCGGCGTTCAAGGAGAAGGGCACGGTTCCGCCGAAATGGATCCAGACCGAATCCAAGCTCTATACCGCTGCCGACGATCCGCAGAAGATCTACGACAGCAAGAAGGGTCTCGGTTACTGAGGCGAGACATCGCGCCGGGCCGCTCCCCGCGGTCCGGCGTACCTTCGAAGCCGCAGCGAAGGAAAAGGCCGGGTGTTCGCAACGTTAGCGGGCGCCCGCGGGAGTGACGTCGCCATGGAGAACAGTCCCGATTCTGCTCCGCCTCTGTTGGAGGTGCGCGGGATCAGCAAGAGCTTCGGCGCTGTACGCGCGTTGCAGGAGGTCGACTTCACGCTGCGCGCCGGCGAGATCCATGCGTTGCTCGGCGAGAACGGCGCCGGCAAGTCCACGCTGATCAAGGTGATCACGGGCGTGTTTCCGCGCGATGCCGGTATCGTCAGGCTCGGCGGCGACGAGATCGCGCCGCGCTCGGCCAAGGCGGCGGTAGCAGCGGGCATTGCCACCGTCTACCAGGAGGTCAACCTGCTGCCGAATCTTTCGGTGGCGCAAAACCTGTTCCTCGACCGCCAGCCGATGCGCTTCGGCATCGTGCGCGAAGCTGAAATGCGCCGCCGCGCCAAAGCGCTGCTGGCGGATTTCGGCCTCGAGATCGACGTCGCCGCGCCGCTCGGCAGCTATTCCGTCGCCATCCAGCACGTCACTGCGATCGCGCGGGCCGTCGATCTCTCCGCTCGCGTGCTGATCCTCGATGAGCCAACCGCCAGCCTCGACCGCCACGAGGTCGAGATTCTCTTCGGCATCGTGCGCCAGCTCGCAAAGCGCGGTATCGGCATCGTCTTCGTCAGCCACTTCCTCGATCAGGTCTACGAAATATCCGACCGCATCACGGTGCTGCGCAACGGCCGCCTGGTCGGCGAGCGCGAGACCGCCTCGCTGCCGCGGCTCGAGCTGATCCGAATGATGCTCGGCCGTGAGCTGGCCGAGACCACCAGCGCGCGGGCCTCGGCAGGTGGACACCAGGCACGCGAGGTCTGCGCGACCTTCGAGAATTACGGCAAGGCCGGCTATGTCGTGCCGTTCAATCTGGAGCTGCGTCATGGCGAGGTTGTCGGTCTCGCCGGACTGCTCGGCTCGGGCCGCACCGAGACGGCGCGGCTGGTGTTCGGCGCAGAGCGCGCCGATGGCGGGCAGGCGAGGGTGGAAGGCGCGCCGGTGCGGCTCCAGTCGCCCCGCGACGGCGTGCGCCACGGCTTTGGCTATTGCCCGGAGGAACGCAAGACCGACGGTATCGTCGCCGAGCTCACCGTGCGTGAGAACATCGTGCTCGCGCTCCAGGCCAAGCGCGGCCTGCATCGCCCGCTGTCGCGCCGCGAGCAGGACGAGATCGCACGCCGCTACGTCAAGATGCTCGACATTCGTCCTGCCGATCCCGAGCGCCCCGTCGGCCTGTTGTCCGGCGGCAATCAGCAGAAGGTGCTGCTGGCGCGCTGGCTCGCGACCTCGCCGCGGCTGCTCGTGCTGGACGAGCCGACCCGCGGCATCGATGTCGGCGCGCATGCCGAGATCATCCGCCTCATCCGCGAGCTCTGCGAGAATGGTCTGGCGCTGCTGGTGATCTCCTCCGAGCTCGACGAGATCGTGACCTATTCCGACCGCGTCGTGGTGCTGCGCGACGGCGCCCATGTCGAGGAGCTCGCGGGCGAGGCGATCGATGTCGGCAACATCCTCGCGGCCATTGCCGCCGACGGTGCCGCGGTTGCGCTCGAGGCTCACACATGACAGCGCTGTTGCCGCGCCGCGGTCTGGCGCAGATCCTCGCGTTGATCGTCATCCTCGCGGTGGATCGCATGGTGTCGCCGCAATTCTTCGATTTGCGCCTCCAGGACGGCCGGCTGTTCGGCAGCTTGATCGACGTGCTCAATCGCGGCACGCCGGTGGCGTTGCTTTCGCTCGGCATGGTGTTGGTGATTGCAACGCGCGGCATCGACCTGTCGGTTGGCGCCGTCATGGCGATCTCAGGCGCGATTGCGGCGAGTCTTGCCGATAGCCACAGCCTCCCGGTGGTGCTGGCGGCCGCTCTTGGAGCGGGCCTTGTCTGCGGACTGTGGAACGGATTTCTCGTCGCCGTGCTTGGGATGCAGCCGATCGTGGCGACGCTGATCCTCATGGTGGCGGGGCGCGGCATCGCTCAGCTCATCACCGAAGGGCGCATCGTCACGTTCTCCTCGCCGGATCTGGTCTGGCTCGGCAACGGTGCGGTGCTTGGCCTTCCGGTTCCAGTCGCGATTACCCTTTGCATGCTGATCCTGACCGGCCTCGTGGTTCGGGGTTCGGCGCTCGGTCTGATGATCGAGGCGACCGGCGGCAATGCGCGGGCGAGCGAGCTTGCCGGCGTCGGTACGCGCGCGATGATCCTTTCGGTCTATGTCTGGTGCGGCGTCTGCGCCGCGCTCGCCGGCGTGATCGCGGCGGCCGACATCATGGGCGCGGATGCCAACAATGCCGGCCTCTGGCTCGAGCTCGATGCGATTCTGGCCGTGGTGATCGGCGGCACCTCGCTGTTCGGCGGCCGCTTCAGCCTCGGGCTCGCCGTGCTTGGCGCTCTGATCATCCAGACCATGAACACTGGAATTTTGCTGTCCGGCTATCCGCCGGAATTCAACTTGCTGGTCAAGGCCGTGGTGGTGCTCGCTGTGCTGCTGTTGCAATCGCCGAAGCTGACCGGCTTTGCTGGAATCGTCGCGCGGCTGCGGAGAACGAAAGCATGAAAGGCCTGCCGCCCGTCCTGATCACGGCCATCGTGCTCGTCGTGGGTTTTGCGCTCTGCGCGGTGCAATTCCCCAATATTGCCTCGACCCGCGTGGTCGGCAATCTCCTCACCGACAACGCTTTCCTTGGCATCGTCGCTGTTGGCATGACCTTCGTCATCATCTCCGGCGGCATCGATCTTTCGGTCGGCTCGGTGATCGGATTTACGACGGTCTTCGTCGCGCTGGCGATCGAGCGCTGGGGCATGCCGCCGCTGGTCGCCTTCGTTGCCATCCTCGCGCTCTCGGCGGCCTTTGGCGCGGCGATGGGCGCGGTGATCCATGTCTTCGATCTACCGCCGTTCATCGTGACGCTCGCCGGCATGTTCCTGGCACGGGGCGCGAGCTTCCTGCTGTCGACGGAATCGGTGCCGATCACGGCGCCGGTCTATTCGACGGTCTCCGACTTCGCGCTTCGGATGCCCGGCGGCGGGCGATTGACCGCGATAGCGATCATCATGCTCGTGATCGTCATCGGCGGAGCCTTGTTATTGCAGCTCACCCGGTTCGGCGCCAATGTCTATGCGCTCGGCGGCAGCCGGGCGGCCGCGAGCATGATGGGCGTTGCTGTTGGCAAGATGACGATAAAGATCTACATGCTGTCGAGCCTGCTGGCGGGCATCGCGGGCATCGTCTTCTCCTTCTACACCAGCGCCGGCTATTCGCTCTCCGCCGTCGGCGTCGAGCTCGACAGCATCGCGGCCGTCGTGATCGGCGGCACGCTGCTCACGGGCGGGCAGGGCTCGGTGATCGGCACCTTTCTCGGCGTGCTGATCCAGGGCCTGATCCAGACCTACATCAACTTCGACGGCACATTGTCGAGCTGGTGGACCAAGATCGCAACCGGAATCTTGCTGTTTGCCTTCATCGCCTTGCAGCAGGGGTTGGTCGCACTCGCGCGCCGGCCGGCGAGGAAAAGCCTGGGAGCCGCGACATGACCTCGCGTATCGTCGTCATTCCGACGCGGCGGGCTCACTCCAACCATGCGGAGGTCGCCCGCTCGATCGGCGTCGACATCATCGCCGGCCGCTACGCGGAGGGGACGCGGTTGCCGGGCGATGCCGAGATGATCGCCATGTTCGGTGTGTCGCGGCCGGTGCTGCGTGAGAGCGTGAAGACCCTGGTCGCCAAAGGCCTGCTCACCACCAAGGCGCGCGTCGGCACCGTCGTGCGCGAACGCGCGGCCTGGAACATGTTCGACGCCGACGTGCTGGCCTGGCACCTGGATGCCGGCATCGACAAGCGTTTCCTCAATGACCTCGCCGAGATCCGCCTCGCGGTCGAGCCGCGCGCCGCGATGCTTGCGGCGACGCAGCGGTCGGAGGAGGACCTCGCCGAGCTGCGGCGCTGCATGGATCGCATGCGGCTGGAAGCATCCGATTCGGTCGGCTTTGCCGACGCCGACCTCGCGCTCCACGTCGCGGTGGCGCGCGCCTCCGGCAATCTGTTCATGCGCTCGATCGGCCACGTCATCGAGGCGGCGCTGCGCGCCTCGTTCCTGCTCAGCGCACCGGTCGAGCCGGAGGACCGCGACACCGTGCTGCTCTGGCACCAGAATATCGTCGATGCGATCGCAGCGGGCGATGCCGAGGCGGCCTCGGAGGCGATGGTCTTCGTCATTCACAACGGCATGCATCGCCACGAGGGCGCCGTGATCGAGACCGCGCCGGCCGAGGCGTTGCCATCCGTGGAATCTGGAGAGAGATCGTGACGGAACTTCGTATCGCCATCGTCGGCTTCGGCAAGATCGCGCGCGACCAGCACGTCGGTGCGATCGCCGCGACGTCGGGCGCGACGCTCGCGGCTGTCGCCAGCCGCAACGCCTCGCTGCCTGGACTGCCGCATTTCGCCACCATCGAGGAGCTGCTCGAGAAGGGGCCGAACGTCGATGCGGTGTCGCTCTGCACGCCGCCGCAGGTGAGGCGCGCGCAGGCCGCCGCGGCGCTCAAAGCCGGCAAGCATGTCATGCTGGAGAAGCCGCCGGGGATCGGCGTTGCCGAGCTCGATCCGCTGATTGCGATGGCGGCGGAGGCAAAGCGGACGCTGTTTGCGACCTGGCATTCGCGCTACGCGCCGGCCGTGGAGCCCGCGCGGCAATGGCTCGCTGGCCGACGCATCGCGTCGGTGCACATCGACTGGAAGGAAGACGTTCGCATTTGGCATCCGGGTCAGGGCTGGATCTGGGAGCCGGGCGGCCTTGGCGTGTTCGACCCCGGCATCAACGCGCTGTCGATCCTGACCAGGATCCTGCCGTGTCAGGTGTTCGTCACCGCGGCTGAACTGGCCTTTCCGGCCAATTGCCAAGCGCCGATCGCTGCGAGCCTGACGCTGACCGACATTGGCGGCCTGCCTGTGACCGCCGAGTTCGACTTTCGCCAGACCGGGCCGCAGAGCTGGGATATTGTCGTCGACACCGATCAGGGCCGGATGACCTTGTCCAGCGGTGGCGCGCGCATGGCTGTCGATGGCAAGGTGCTTGCCGAGGCGCCCGATGAGGAATATCGCGGACTCTACCGGCGCTTCGTCGAGCTTACCTCGACGGGTACAAGCGACGTCGATCTGACGCCGCTTCGTCTCGTTGCCGACGCCTTCCTGCTCGGCCGGCGCACCGTCGTCGAACCATTTGTGGACTAGTCATGGCTGGCTCAAGAATCGAAAGAGATGTCTTCGGAACGCTGCCGGACGGCCGCAACGTCGAGCGCATCGTGCTGCGCGGCGAGGGCGGGTTCGAGGCGCGCGTCATCACCCATGGTGCGGTGCTTCAGGCGCTGATCGCGCCGGATGCCAAGGGCGGCCACGACGACGTCGTGCTCGGCCATGACGCGTTCGCCGGCTATCTCGCGGAACGAAAGTTCTTCGGCGCCACCGTCGGCCGCTACGCCAACCGAATCGCCAAAGGCCAGTTTTCGCTCGATGGCGAGACGGTGCAGCTTGCCGTCAACAACGGGCCGAATGCGCTGCATGGTGGCCTCGATGGCTTTGACCGCAAGCTCTGGGACATCGCAACAATCGACGATGGCGCCCACCCCGCGGTGACGCTGACCTATGTCAGCCCGCATGGGGAAGAGAACTATCCCGGCAGGCTCGATATCCGCCTGACCTATCGCATCACCGGGCCGACCGAACTGTCGCTGAGCATGGAGGCGCGGACCGACCGGCCGACCATCGTCAACCTGACCAACCACAGCTTCTTCAACCTCGAGGGGGCGACGTCAGGCACGCCCATTCTCGACCACAAGCTGATGGTCGCCGCCGATCATTTCCTCGCCATCGATCCCACCGCCATTCCCTTGCCCGAACCGCCGCGTAGCGTTGCTGGCACGCCGTTCGACTTCCGCGGGCCCCGGCCCGTAGGCGAGCGCATCCGCGAGAGCGACCAGCAATTGCAGAACGGCAGGGGCTACGACCACACCTACTGCCTCCCCCGCGACGGCAAGCTGGCACTCGCAGCGCGGCTGGAGGCGCCGGGCGCGGGGCGGATCATGGAGCTGTTCACCGATCAGCCGGGACTTCAGGTCTATTCCGGCAACTATCTCGACGGCACGATTTCGGGGAAGGGCGGCAAGCTCATCCGGCAGTCGGACGCCATGTGCCTGGAGCCGCACATCTGGCCTGACGCGCCGAACCGGCCGGATTTTCCGAGCCCGCGCCTCGATCCCGGCGAACTCTACCGTCATCACACCGTCTATCGCTTCGGAGTGCAGACGCCATGATGGAACAGGTGCCGACCTCGGTTATCTCGAGCGATCCCTGCCATCTCGGCGAGGGCCCGACCTATGACGTAAGCACCGATACCGCGTGGTGGTTCGACATCCGCGAGGGACGGCTGTTCGAGGCGCGGCTCGGCAGCGGCAGCCTCCGCGTCCATGCGCTCGGCCGGATGGCGAGCGCGATCGGGCGCATCGATGCCGAACGGCAGTTGATCGTTGCCGAGGACGGGCTTTATGTCCGCAAGCTTGCCGACGGCGCGATGACCTTGTTGCTTCCGCTCGAAGCCGACAATCCAGCCACGCGCTCCAACGATTGCCGCGTTCACCAGTCCGGCACGTTCTGGATCGGCACCATGGGCAAGAAGGCCGAGCCGAAGGCCGGGGCGATCTACGCGTTCCATCGCGGCAAGATCTCGACGCTGTTTCCCGGCATCAGCATCCCCAATTCGATCTGCTTCTCGCCTGACGGCGCCACCGGCTATTTCACCGACACGCCGCATGCCGTGCTCTACGCCGTGCCGCTCAACCCCGCGACCGGCCTGCCGCGCGGCGAGCCCGAGGTGTTGCTACGCCACACCGGCATTGGCGGTCTCGACGGCTCGGTGTGCGATGCCGACGGAAACATCTGGAATGCCTGCTGGGGTGCGGGTCGCGTCGATGTCTATTCTCCACAAGGCGAGCGTCTGCGCTCACTGAGCGTGCCGGCCAGACAGGCGAGCTGCCCCGCTTTCGTCGGCTCCGATCTGTCGCGCGTTCTCGTCACGTCAGCCTGGCAGGATATGGACACGGCCGCACGCGCCGCCGATCCGCAAGCCGGCTGCACTTTTCTGCTGGAGGCATCCGCGCGCGGTCGCGCGGAGCCCGACGTCAAGCTCGCATAGGAGACCCGAAAACAGCCCACGACGACGTTCTCGACGAAACAAAGAAACAGTCTGACACCAAGGGAGTAAACCATGCTGAAACTGAAGACGACATTCCTTGCACTGGCGCTGGCCGGCGCTGCGTCCATGGCCGCAGGCGTCACTGCGTCTGCCCAGGACAAGGCGACCGTCGGCATCGCGATGCCGACCAAATCCTCGGCGCGGTGGATCGACGACGGCAACAACATGGTCAAGGTGTTGAAGGAGCGCGGCTACAACACTGACCTGCAATATGCCGAAGACGACATCCCGAACCAGCTCTCGCAGGTCGAGAACATGGTGACCAAGGGAGCGAAAGCCCTGGTGATCGCCGCGATCGACGGTACCACGCTGTCCGACGTGCTCAAGCAAGCCAAGGCCAAGGGCATCACCGTGATCGCCTATGACCGCCTGATCCGCGGCACGCCGAACGTCGACTATTACGCGACATTCGACAATTTCCAGGTCGGTGTGCTCCAGGCGCAATCGATCGAGCAGGGCCTCGGCCTGAAGGAAGGCAAGGGGCCGTTCAACATCGAGCTGTTCGGCGGCTCGCCCGACGACAACAACGCCTACTTCTTCTACAACGGCGCGATGAGCGTGCTGAAGCCCTACATCGACAGTGGCAAGCTCGTCGTTGGCTCGGGCCAGATGGGCATGGACAAGGTCGCGACGCTGCGCTGGGACGGTGCCACCGCCCAGGCCCGCATGGACAATCTGCTCAGCGCCTACTACGGCAACAAGAAGATCAATGCCGTCCTGTCGCCCTATGACGGCATCTCGATCGGCATCATCTCCTCGCTGAAGGGCGTCGGTTATGGCAGCGCCGGCCAGCCGATGCCTGTTATCAGCGGCCAGGATGCCGAGGTGCCCTCGATCAAGGCGATGCTGCGCGGCGATCAGTATTCGACCATCTTCAAGGATACCCGCGACCTCGCCAAGGTGACCGCCGACATGGTCGACGCCGCACTTGCCGGCAAGCAGGTCACGGTCAACGACACCAAGACCTACGAGAACGGCGTCAAGACCGTGCCGTCCTACCTGCTCAAGCCGGTCGTGGTCTACAAGGACAATTGGGAGAAGGTGCTGGTCGACAGCGGCTACTACAAGAAGGCGCAGTTCCAGTAGGACGTTACTTCCGTCATTCCGGGGCGATGCGCAGCATCGAACGATGATGCGAAATAGCGCACCTGAGAATCTCGAGGTTCCGGGTCGCCCTTCGGGCGCCCCGGAACGATGGCGATTTAGGGAAACGACAATGACCGCCATGTTGGAGATGCGCAACGTCAGCAAGAGCTTTGCCGGTGTGCAGGCGCTGCGCGACGTCAACTTCTCGGTTCACGCCGGGCAGATCCACGCGCTCGTCGGTGAGAACGGCGCGGGCAAGTCGACCCTGATGAAGGTGCTGAGCGGCGTCTATCCGCACGGCAGCTACGAGGGCACCATCGTCTTTGATGGCGAGGAGCGGCGCTTCCGCGACATCAACGATTCCGAGGCGCTCGGCATCATCATCATCCACCAGGAGCTGGCGCTGATCCCGCTGATGTCGATCGCGGAAAACATCTTCCTGTCGCATCCGCCCTCGAAGCTCGGCGTCATCGACCGCGACGAGGTCTACCGGCGCACGCGTGAGCTGCTGACGCAGGTCGGCCTCAAGGAATCCCCTGACACTCTGATCACCGATCTCGGCGTCGGCAAGCAGCAACTGGTCGAGATCGCCAAGGCGCTGTCCAAGCGGGTGCGGATGCTGATTCTGGATGAGCCGACCGCCAGCCTCAACGAGGCCGACAGCGCCGCGCTGCTCGAACGCCTGATGGCGTTCCGCGAGCAGGGCATCGGATCAATCCTGATCTCCCACAAGCTCAACGAGGTCGCCAAGGTCGCCGACCACATCACGGTGCTGCGCGACGGTCGCACCGTCGACAGCGTCGACTGCCGCAGCGAGCCGATCCAGGAAGACCGAATCATCCGCAGCATGGTCAATCGCGATCTCGCCCACCGCTTCCCGGAGCGCAATGCGAAGATCGGTGAACCCGTGCTCACCGTCGAGAACTGGTCGGTTTACCATCCGATTCATCCCGAGCGGCAGGTGATCAAGAATGTCAATTTCAGCGTCAGGCGTGGCGAGGTCGTCGGTATTGCCGGCCTGATGGGCGCCGGCCGCACCGAATTCGCCATGAGCCTGTTCGGCCGCTCCTGGGGCACTGCGATCAGCGGCTCTCTCCGGCTCGAAGGTCGGGAGATGGCGCTGCCGAGCGTCGCAGCCGCGATCGACGCGGGCCTTGCCTATGTCACCGAGGATCGCAAGCAGCTCGGCCTGATCCTCGCCGACGACGTCCGCAAGAACATCACGCTTGCCAGTCTCGACCAGGTCGCACCCAAGCGCGTCATCGACGACATCGCCGAGCTGAAGATCGCCAGCGATTATCGCACCCGCATGCGCATCCGCTGCTCCGACGTCTACCAGGAGACCGGCCAGCTCTCCGGCGGCAACCAGCAGAAGGTGGTGCTGTCGAAATGGCTGATGACCGACCCCAAGGTCCTGATCCTGGACGAGCCGACGCGGGGCATCGACGTCGGTGCCAAATACGAGATCTACTGTATCATCAACGAACTGGCGGAAGCCGGCCGCGGCGTCGTGGTGATCTCCTCGGAGATGCCCGAGCTGCTCGGCATCTGCGACCGCATCTGTGTCATGAACGACGGCGCCTTCGTCGGCGAGTTCAAGGGCTCTGATGCGACACAGGAAAAGATCATGCGCGCCATCATGCGCAACGAACGCAACATTGGGAACGCCGCGCCCGCGGCCGTCGAGATGGGAGGATAGCAGCCATGACCGACAAGACGGTATCGCTGCCCGAGGAGCGCCGGCACGGCAGCTTCATCAAGAACAATTTGCGCAACTACGGCATGCTGATGTCGTTGATCGCGATCATGCTGTTCTTCCAGGTCATGACCGGCGGCACGCTGCTGCAGCCGCTGAACCTGACGAACCTGGTGCTCCAGAACAGCTACATCGTCATCATGGCGCTCGGCATGCTGTTGGTGATCGTCACCGGCCATATCGACCTGTCGGTCGGCTCGGTTGCCGGCTTCGTCGGAGCGGTGGCCGCGGTGCTGATGGTGACGTACAAGGTCGACTACACGCTCGCCTTCATCGCCTGCCTGTTGCTGGGCGCGGCGATTGGTGCAGCGCAGGGCTATTGGGTGGCCTATTTCGGCATTCCGTCCTTTATCGTCACGCTGGCGGGCATGCTGGTGTTCAAGGGGCTCGCGCTCGCGGTGCTGCAGGGGCAGTCGCTCGGCCCGTTCCCCGCGACGTTCCAGAAACTGTCCTCCGGCTTCATTCCGGAGCTTCTGCCGGAGGCCGGCACGCTGCATCCGACCTCCATGCTGATCGGTGCCGTGCTTGCGCTCGGCCTCGTCTATGCCAGCGCCAAGGGAAGGTCGCGCGAGCAATCGCATGGCATCGAGGTCGAGCCTTATGCGTTCTTCCTGGGAAAGAGCGTTCTGCTCGCCTGCGCCGTGCTCTATTTCACCTATCTGATCGCCTCGCATCGCGGCTTGCCGAACGTGCTGGTCATCATGACGGCTTTGATCGCGCTGTACGGCTTCGTCACCCGGCGTACCGTGATCGGTCGGCAGGTCTATGCGGTGGGCGGCAATGCGAAAGCGGCAAAACTGTCGGGCATCAAGACGGAGCGCCTGACTTTCCTCACCTTCGTCAACATGGGCGTGCTTGCGGCGCTCGCCGGCCTCGTCTTCGCTGCGCGCCTCAACACCGCGACCCCGAAGGCCGGGCTCGGCTTCGAGCTCGACGTCATCGCCGCCTGCTTCATCGGCGGTGCCTCGGCCTATGGTGGAGTGGGGCGCGTCGGCGGCGCCGTGGTCGGCGCCATGATCATGGGCGTGATGAACAACGGCATGTCCATCCTCGGCATCGGCATCGACTATCAGCAGGTCATCAAGGGCCTGGTGCTGCTGGGAGCGGTGTGCATCGACGTGTACAATCAGCGGCGGTAGCGGATCGAAGCGACCCGAAAAGGGTTGCGGATTTCTGCGGAAGTTTGCAGTGTCTCCGAAGCAGAAGGAATCCTTGGAGAAGAGTTTGGAGCCGTACGGGAAGCTCGAATGGCATCAGCGGGACCCCGAGATGCGGTGTCGTCCCTCAGTCAAGCGGATGTCGTGGTCCTGGTTCTCCGCTGAGCTTCTGCAATTTTGGCAAACGGAGCTGGAATTTCGCGTCAAGGGAGATGCAGCCTTCCTGGCGTTGCATGATTCTATCCGCGCTGCGGGAGAGACGACGATCGACGGAGGGAGCCCTTCGACGCGAACCGATCTTCGAGGCAGGTTGACGTTCGTGCCGGCCGGATCTTCGGTCCAGGGCTGGAACCGTTTCAAGGGGGGCGTCTCGTCCGTCTTTGCGGTGCATCTCGTTCCGGCCAAATCGGTTCGCAGGGCAGACGATATCTCGGAAATTCCTCCATCTCTTTATTTCGAGAGCGACAATCTCAAGGCGACGCTCCAGAAGCTCCAGAGTGTCGTGAATGGATCCGGCATCAACGACCATGCCTATGCGGAGACACTTGGGCTGTTGCTCTTGTGGGAACTACGGCACGCCGTTGACCCGAAGCGTTCACCTCGTAGCCAGGTCCGGGGAGGTCTGACTTTGCGTCAGTTGAGGCGCGTTCAGGAGTTCGTCGACGCTCAGATCTCGACCGAAATCTCGATATCCGACCTGGCAAGTGTGGCAGGGCTGAGCCATTACCACTTCATCAGGACGTTCAAGGAGGCTGCTGGACACTCGCCCTACCAATACGTCCTGTCGGAGAGAACCCGCCATGCGAAAGGGCTGCTGCTGTCGACGCCCGATCTCTCGCTCGAAGACGTGGCACGAGCGGCAGGGTTTAGCGATACATCGCAGCTAAATCGAGTATTTCGGAAGTTCGTTGGTGTTACACCGACCGTTTTCCGGCGTGAAAGCGGCTCTCGTTTTCCATAAAGTTGCACCCGTCCCAATTAGTGATCACGCGGGCCGACGCCCAGGCGTTGGCCGATCAACACAAGCTCAGCCAGACCACCAGCTCTCATCTTCTCCATCACCTTCTTGCGGTGTGCCTTGATGGTCCGCAGCGACGTGCCCAGTTCGTGAGCCACCTGCTTGCTGATCTTCCCTCCGACAAGGAACATGAAAACCTGCCGTTCGCGTGGGGTTAAGGTTGCAAGGCGATTTCGCAGATCATCGAATTCGCGTTTGAGAACGAGCAATGACCGGTGACGCGTCAGAGCTCGCGCGATCGCGTGAAGGAGTTCATCCAGCCCGACAGGCTTGATCAGGAAGTCTTCCGCACCTGCTTTGATAGCCTTTACCGTCGTACTGACGTCGCAATAGCCGGTGAGAAACAGAATCGGAAGGCTCGAGCCGAGCTCCAGCAAACTGCTTTGCAGCGCCAGGCCACTCAAGCCAGGCATCCGGACATCTAGGAGGATGCAGCCGGGCTCGTTTTCGATGAACGGCTGCTCCAGCGCTTGCTCGGCCGACGCGTAGGCGACCACGCGGTATCCGGACTGCTCCAATTGCCGTTGGAGCGTGGTGCGGAAGGGAACGTCGTCATCGACAATGTAGACGGTGTCCGACAACTGCTCTCCTGACAAGGAAGGCGTTGCCTTAACTAGACTTCGCCGCCCCGTGCGCTCCTGGATTCAGGTTTTTGGGTTCCCGCGATGGAAGTGAACGGCTTGACCTCCTTTCACCGCAAGAAATGGTACTTGCCGCAATTTTTGACACTGTTCCGGCATTGGCTTGCCGATCTTGCGAAACTACTGCGTCGTGAACAGCACCGCCGCGATCGCGACGGAGAGGCTCACCGCCGAGACCGTTGCCACGGTCGACAGCACGCCCATGCGCCGGAGCGCGATGGCGAACGCGACGATGATGGGGGTCGCGGTCATCAGCCCGATTTGTGCATCGCTCATCGCATCGCTCGCTGTTTTGCGGGACCGCCGGATACATTGATCCTATGACGGCCGAGCGGAAGGGACGTTGCGATAGCGCAAACGTTCGTTCGGCCGTTTGCACTCTTTGTGCGGCGACAAAGTCGGAACCGCTCCGGTGAGATATCCGTTCGGCGTCCTGGTTTGGAAATCAGATGTCGGCGACGGGTTGCGAACAACAAGAAACCGGCTGGGGCATCCTGGAAGATCTTCCCGGCGACCCCATGATCTGGGTGCTGATCTTCAGCGAGCTCGCCGCTTTCGGCCTCTTCCTCGGTGCTTTCGTCATTGCCCGCGTGATTCATCCTGCGATCTTCGCGGCCGGTCAGGCTACTCTTGATACGCATCTGGCCGGGATCAACACCATCGTGCTGGTGACCAGTGGCTGGGCCGCCGCGCGCGGGGCCGCTGCCGCACGGGCGGGCGAAAGGGTGCGAGCGCGCGGCTGGCTCTTTGGCGCCATGGCTCTTGGCGCTCTCTTCATCGCGATCAAACTGTTCGAATATGCCGGCGAGATCGCGCAAGGCAACGGCCTGGAAACGAGCCCGTTCTTCACTTTGTACTTCCTTCTCACCGGATTCCATCTCCTGCATGTCGGCCTCGGCATCGTGATCCTGGCCGTGGTTTCCCGGAGTGCCGGGGCCGCGGGCGTCGAGACCGGCACCGCCTTCTGGCACATGGTCGATCTGCTCTGGATCGTCATGTTTCCTATCATCTATCTGGTGCACCCGTGATTCCGGATCGTCTCGACATTGCCTGGATCGCGTTGATCGGCCTTGCACTTGCGACCATTCTGGTTCCGCCGCTGGTGTCGCGCCCGTTGTTCGCCAATGCGTTGCTGCTGACGTTTGCCGCGCTCAAGGGCCGCCGCATCGTGCTCGATTTCCTCGATCTTCGCTCTGCGCCGGCGCTCTGGCGGAGCCTTGTCACCGCCTGGGTTGTCATCGTTGTGCTGTTCGCCTGGCTTGCATCCGCCATCGTCGCCCTGATCTGACGCGCTCCTTGCGCCTCGACAAAGAGCGACCCTCGCGGATCGGCAATAAATAGCAGCACCGATTTTCTCTCGACGACTCAAACCGGAAAGGATTGGCAATGGCTGAACGCCTGACCAAGTCGGCCGCTCGAAACGTCTTCTACGGCGGCTCGGCCTTTTTCTTCGCCATCTTCATAGGGCTGACGGCGCATAGCCACTACTACATGGCCACGACCTCGACCGACGCGGCGACGCTGACCTCGTCGGTCGCCCGCGGCAAGCATGTCTGGGAGAAGAACGCCTGCATCAACTGCCACACCCTGCTCGGCGAGGGCGCCTATTTCGCGCCTGAAGTCGGCAATGTCTGGGATCGCTGGGGCGGGAACGAGGATCCGGCCGCGGCGCGTGAGACGCTGAAGGCCTGGATGCAATCGCAGCCCTCGGGCGCGCCGGGCCGCCGGCAGATGCCGCAGTTCAACCTCACGGACCAGGAGCTCGACGATCTCGCCGACTTCCTGCAATGGACCAGCAAGATCAAGACCCAGCAATGGCCGCCGAACAAGGCCGGCTGAGCGCATTGCCTCGTGAATCACTCAAGACAGAGAGCCTGAGATGAAATATCAGACCCAGAAAGTCGCGATGCTGTATTTTTACGGCGCGCTGACGCTGTTCCTCGCACAGGTCCTGTTCGGCCTGCTCGCCGGAATGATCTACGTCCTCCCCAACACGCTGTCGACCCTCCTGCCGTTCAACATCGTCAGGATGATCCACACCAACGCGCTGATCGTATGGTCGCTGATCGGCTTCATGGGCGCGACCTACTTCCTCCTGCCTGAGGAGACCGAGACCGAGCTGTACAGCCCGCTGCTCGCAAAAATCCAGTTCTGGATGTTCTTCGGCGCGGCAGGTGCGGCCGTGGTCGGCTATCTCTTTCACTACCACGAGGGCCGCGAATTCCTCGAACAGCCCTTCATCATCAAGGTCGGCATCGTCGTCGTCTGCCTGATGTTCCTGTTCAACGTGACGATGACGGCTCTCAAGGGCCGCAAGACCACGGTCACGAACATCCTGCTGTTCGGCCTGTGGGGCGTTGCGATCTTCTTCCTGTTCGCGTTCTACAATCCGATCAATCTGGCCGTCGACAAGATGTACTGGTGGTACGTCGTCCATCTCTGGGTCGAGGGCGTCTGGGAGCTGATCATGGCCTCCGTGCTCGCCTATCTCATGATCAAGCTCAATGGAATCGACCGCGAGGTCGTGGAGAAGTGGCTCTACGTCATCATCGGCCTTGCGCTGTTCTCGGGCATTCTCGGCACGGGCCACCATTTCTACTGGATCGGCGCGCCCGGCTACTGGCAGTGGATCGGCTCGCTGTTCTCAACGCTCGAGGTGGCGCCGTTCTTCACCATGGTGATCTTCACGGTGCAGATGACCTGGAAGGCCGGCCGCAAGCATCCGAACCGCGCTGCACTGTTGTGGTCGGTGGGCTGCTCGGTGATGGCGTTCCTGGGGGCCGGCGTGTGGGGCTTCCTGCATACGCTGTCCTCGGTGAACTACTATACCCACGGCACCCAGGTCACCGCTGCGCATGGCCATCTCGCCTTCTTCGGCGCCTATGTGATGCTCAACCTGTCGGTGATGGCCTATGCGATCCCGCAGATCAAGGGACGTGCGCCCTATAACCAGTGGCTCTCCATGACCAGCTTCTGGATCATGTGCACGGCCATGATGGTGATGACCTTCGCGCTGACCTTCGCCGGCGTGGTCCAGGTTCATCTCCAGCGCGTGCTCGGCCAAGGCTACATGGATGTGCAGGACCAGCTCGCGATGTTCTACTGGGTCCGTCTCGGCTCCGGCGCGTTCGTGGCGATCTCCGCGCTGATGTTCATCTGGGCCGTGCTGGTGCCGGGCCGCGAGAAGCAGGCGGTCATCCCCGCCGCGCTGCAGCCGGCCGAGTAAACGAGAAATGGCGGCCGCGGTTCGCCGCGCTCGCCAGCTTTCCAAAGAAATTCCGGAGAAACATCATGAAAGCTGCCCTTCACACGGTGACCTCGACGCCCGAGCTGCCGGCCTATGTTCCATCCGGAAACGAATGCGAGCTGTTCGAGCATGCCTGGCGGCGGCGTCTGCCGGTGCTGCTCAAGGGACCGACCGGTTGCGGCAAGACGCGCTTCGTCGCGCATATGGCGGCGCGGCTGGGACTGCCGCTTCACACCGTTGCCTGTCATGACGATCTCACCGCCGCCGATCTCACCGGCCGCTATCTGCTCAGGGGAGGCGATACGGTGTGGACCGATGGTCCGCTGACGCGTGCGGTGCGCGAAGGCGGCATCTGCTATCTCGACGAGGTCGTCGAAGCGCGCAAGGACGTCACCGTCGTGCTGCATCCTCTCACCGACGATCGCCGCATCCTGCCGCTGGAGCGCACCGGCGAGGAACTGGTGGCACCGAGCAGCTTCATGCTCGTCGTCTCCTACAATCCCGGCTACCAGACGCTGCTGAAGGCGCTGAAGCCGTCGACGCGGCAGCGCTTCGTCGCCATCGAATTCGACTTCCTGCCGCCGGACCGGGAGATCGGCGTCGTGTCCGCCGAAAGCGGGCTGACGCCGGAGCGCGTGCGGCCGCTGGTCGGGCTGGCTGGCCGGCTGCGCGCGCTCAAGGGCCACGATTTGGAGGAGGGCGTCTCGACCCGGCTCGTGGTCTATTGCGCGACCCTGATTGCGGCGGGCACGCCGGCCGCCGATGCCGTGCTGGCCGGTATGATCGAGCCCCTCACTGACGATTCCGACGTGAAGGCGGCGCTGCTGGACGTCGCACGCGCCGTCATCGGGTGAGGCCGCGCCCATGCTCGACTTCCTCGAACTGGAGGAGACGGTCGGCCGCGCCTGGCACAGGATGGTCGGCGGCACCGCGAGCTATCCGGTTCACGACGATCAGGCCGTCGCACTCGCCGAGATGAAGGGTCGGCTCGCGGTGATGTTCCGCGCGCTCGGCGGTGAGACCGGGGTGCAGATTGCAAGCGCTGGTGCCCGGAAATCGGGGCACCGTCTCGGCTGGCGCCAGCGCATCGGCCTCGGAGACGAGCGATTGGAGCAGCCCGGCCGCGACGCCGCGACCATCTTTCTCCCCGATCGCATCTCGATCTTTCCCGACCGTGCGCTCAATGCGGCGCTCTATCGCTGGCTTGCGGCATGGTTCGCCGCTGCGCCGATCGAGACGATCACGGAAGCCGATCCGCTGCGACGGGATCTTCTGGTGTTGGGCCGGGCGAGCGAGACAGCAGTCTGGGTGCTCGCGCAATTCCCCGGGCTCGTCGCTGATTACGCCCAGCTCGCCGCAGCAACGGCCGAGGCCCGGCCTCGTCGCCCCTTGCCGCGCATCGAGCAGGAGGTCGAGCAGATCGTGCTGGCCTTGCTCGGAGCCGGCAAGGCGCCTGCGGGCAGGCTGTGGCCGGCGATGATGGGGACGGGGCCGCTGCCGGACCAGGCGCCGCCGGGCTATCATTCGATCCTGCCGTGCCCGCTCTGGGGAGATTGCTGGACGCGCGAGCTCTCGCCCGTACATGCCGGCGAGGACGAGTGCGCACCGGGCGCGGAGGCCGCGCCGGAGGATGATCGCAAGCGCTTTGCCGTTCGCGAGCGCGAGGACAATGCCAATTGCCGCGATCCTTTCGTGCTCAACCGCTTCGAGAAGATCCTCGCGATGGCCGAGATGGTCAATGTCGACCGTCCGGCCGACGACAGCGAGGACGAGGATGCGCAGAAAGCGGCCGACGATCTCGAGAAGATCACCCTCAGCCGCCGTAGCGGCAAGCCGGCGAGCCGGTTCAAGTTCGACCTCGACCTGCCGCCGGAAGCGTTCGATGCCTCGAAGCTCCATGCGGACCTCACCTATCCCGAATGGGACTATCGCAGCGGCTCCTATCTGCCGGATCATTGCCGCGTGCTTGCCGCTGCGGCCTCCGAGCAAGGGGAGAGCTGGATACCTGACGACGCAACGCGCCGGCACATCCGCCAGGTGCGCCGCCGCTTCGAAGTGTTGCGGCCGCGCCATGAACTGATGCGTGCCCAGGCTGATGGACACGATCTCGATCTCGACGCACTCGTGCGTGCGCGGTGCGATCTTCGCGCCGGCAGCGGCGGCAGTGGTCTCGATCGCATCCATGTCGCCATGCGACCGCAAGGGCACGATCTCGCGGTCACGCTGCTGGTCGACGTCTCGCTGTCCACTGACGCCTGGGTCGACGGCCATCGCGTGCTCGACGTCGAGAAGGAGGCGCTGCTGGTGCTCGCCCACGGGCTCTCGGCCTGCGGCGATCACCACAGCATCCTGACCTTCACCTCGCGCCGCCGTTCCTGGGTGCGGCTCGAAACGGTCAAGGCCTTCGGGGAGCCGATGAGCGGGGCGGTAGAGCGCCGGATCGGCGCACTGAAGCCCGGCTATTACACGCGGATCGGCACGGCTGTGCGCCACGCCGCCGCCGAACTCGCCCGCCAGCCGCAGCGCAAGAAGCTGCTGATCGTCCTAACTGACGGCAAGCCGAACGACGTCGATCATTACGAGGGCCGCTTCGCTGTCGAGGACACCCGCAAGTCGGTCCACGAGGCGCGCCGCCTCGGCGTCGCCGCCTTCGGCGTCACGGTGGACACAACTGCGCAATCCTACTTCCCGACCCTGTTCGGTCGCGGCGGCTACGCCATCGTCGGCAACATCAAGCGGTTGCCTGCGGCACTGCCGGCGATCTACCGGCAGGTTGCGCACTGACGGCGGAAAAATCCCGAGGGCAGCTCTCTCCATGAGCTATTGCTCATCATTTGGGTATATGATCGAATGGTTGAATGGTCCTCCGCCGGTCAAGTTCCGATCTGATCATCTTCGATTGCGATGGCGTGCTCGTCGACAGCGAGCTGTTGAGCTGCCAGTGCCTGTCCGAGGTGCTGGCGGAGTTCGGCATCGCGCTCAGCGTAGAGCAGGCGCTCGAGCTCTTCCTGGGGCGCAGCACCAAGGCGATCGAGCAGCATTATCGTGATCTCGGGCAGATCGTGCCGGACAGTTTTCTGCCGCGCTTGAAGTCGCAAGTGCTGACGACCTTCGCAGCTTCGCTTCAGCCGACCCCCGGCATTGCCGGCGTGATGTCCGACTTGTCCGTGCCGTGTTGCGTGGCTTCATCCAGCGACATCGATCGCGTGGCGCTCTCCCTCGACGTCACCGGGCTGCGGGCGCATTTCGGGAATCGGATCTACACCGCGCAAATGGTCAGGCACGGCAAGCCGGCGCCCGATCTCTTTCTCCTCGCGGCGGAGAAGATGGGGGTGCAACCTGCGCGCACCCTGGTGATCGAGGACAGCGTCAGCGGCGTTCAGGCGGGCAAGGCGGCCGGCATGACCGTCTGGGGATTTGTCGGCGGCGGCCATTATCGCGGACGCGACGGACAGGCTATATTGTCCGGCGCGGGGGCCGACCGGGTGTTCTCGCGCATGATCGACTTCTGGGAGACGTGAGGCCCGCATGGCCGCCGAGAACGACAGATCGCGACTCGACGACGCCGCGCGCGCCGGCTGGCTCTATTTCATCGCGGGTCACACCCAGGACGAGATCGCAAAGATGCTGCAGGTCTCGCGCGCCTCGGCGCAACGGCTGGTTTCGCTGTGCCTCGCCGAGCGTCTCATCACCTTCCGGCTCGAGCATCCCATCGCCGCCTGCATGGAATTGGCGGCGCGCCTGAAGGAGCGCTTCGATCTCGTTCATTGCGAGGTGGTCCCGGCCGATCCAGCGGCGCCGCAAGCCACCGCGGGTATCGCCGAGCGTTGCGCTAATTTGCTCGATTCCACGCTGCGTTCGGAGACGCCCGTGATCGTCGCGCTCGGCACGGGCCGGGCGGTGCGCGCTGCGGTCGAGCGCGTCACGCCGATCGACCGGCCCAATCATCAGATCGTCTCGCTGGTCGGCAACATCTCCGCCGACGGCTCGGCGAGTTTCTACGACACCGTCGGCCGGCTCGCCGATCGCACGGGTGCGCGGCACTATCCGATGCCGCTGCCGTTCCTGATGTCGTCCGAGGACGAGCGCAACAAGATGGTCCGCATCGAGCCGATCGCCAAGGTGAAGGCGGTCGCCGCCAAAGCGGATTTGCGCCTTGTCGGCATCGGCCAGATGGACCAGAAGGCGCAGGTCCATGTCGACGGCTTCGTGACCCGCGACGAATTGTTCGAGATGATGCGGCTGGGTGCGATCGGCGAGATCACCGGCTGGGCCTATGATTCAAAGGGTCGCCTGCTCAAATCAGGCACCAACAAGCGGCTCACCAGCATCCCGCCGGAAGTGCCGGCGAAGACCACCACGATCGCCGCGGCGATCGGTGCAGCCAAGGTAGTGGCGATCGCGGCGGCGCTGAACGGGGGCCTGATCAACGGGTTGATCACGGACGAGACGACCGCAAAGGCCATCCTGGAGCGGTAGGGGCGGACGGTCCCGCCACCTGCGCCGCTGTCATCATCCGCGAAAGCGGATGATCCAGTACGCCGCGGCTTCTCTTGGGGCAAGTCACTCACTGCATGGAGTACTGGATGCCCCGCTTTTGCGGAGCATGACAGCGTGTGTGGGTGCCGCCCGGCCATCACTCCCGCACCGCAGCACTCATAAGTTGCGAGAACGGCCCTTCGCCTGCTTGACAACCGTCCTTCCTTGCGTTGAACATACGCCCAACGCGTGGGCATATGCTCAAAACGCGAGTTTGAGGGAGGTCACCGTGAAACATGTCCTGGGCGCCGTCTGCGGCGCGTCTGCACTTTTGCTGGCCGTCCCCGCGGTGGCCGAAACGATCCTGACGATCGCCACCGTCAACAATGGCGACATGATCCGCATGCAGGGGCTGACGGCTGAGTTCACCAAGAAGAACCCCGACATTTCAGTGAAATGGGTGACGCTGGAGGAGAACGTGCTGCGCCAGCGCGTCACCACCGACATCGCCACCAAGGGTGGCCAGTTCGACGTGCTCACCATTGGCACCTATGAGGTGCCGATCTGGGCCAAGAAGGGCTGGCTGGTACCGCTCGCCAATCTCGGCGGCGATTACGACGTCGCCGACCTCCTGCCCAAGATCAAGGATGCGGTCTCCGTCGACGGAAAGCTCTACGCCGCGCCGTTCTATGGCGAGAGCTCGATGGTGATGTATCGCATCGACCTGTTCGAGAAGGCCGGCCTGAAGATGCCGGAGAAGCCGACCTGGGATTTCGTGATCGACGCGGCCAAGAAGCTGACCGACAAGGGCGCCGGCACCTACGGCATTTGCCTCCGCGGCAAGGCCGGCTGGGGCGAGAACATGGCGTTCCTCTCGGCCATGGCCAATTCCTACGGCGCGCGCTGGTTCGACGAGAAGTGGGCGCCGCAATTCAACACGCCGGAATGGAAGGCGACGTTGACGAATTACGTCAATCTGATGAAGGAAGCGGGGCCTCCCGGCGCGAGCTCCAACGGGTTCAACGAGAATCTGGCGCTGTTCAACGCCGGCAAGTGCGGCATGTGGATCGACGCCACGGTCGCGGCATCCTTCGTCACCAATCCGAAGGAGTCCAAGGTCGCCGACAAGGTCGGCTTTGCGCTCGCGCCCAACACCGGGCTTGGCAAGAACGCCAACTGGCTGTGGGCCTGGAATCTCGCGATCCCCGCCGGCTCCAAGAAGACGGAAGCCGCCGAGAAGTTCATCTCCTGGGCGACGAGCAAGGACTACACCAAGCTCGTCGCGTCGAAGGAGGGTTGGGCCAACGTGCCGCCGGGCACGCGCACCTCGCTCTACCAGAACCCCGACTATCTGAAGGTCGCCCCGTTCGCGAAGCTGACGCTGGCCTCGATCGACGCGGCCGATCCGAACAAGCCGACGGTGAAGCCGGTTCCTTACGTCGGCGTGCAATACGCCGCGATCCCGGAATTCCAGGGCATCGGCACCCAGGTGGGCCAGCAATTCTCGGCCGCGCTGGCGGGGTCGATGACGGTCGATGCCGCGTTGACCGCGGCGCAGTCCGTGACCGAGCGCGAGATGAAGCGCGCCGGCTATATCAAGTGAACCCGAGCTCTTCCTCCTGAGCTCCGACTTGCGGCCATCCAAATTCATGGATGGCCGCCTTCTTCCCGAGGTTTCATTTGACGCGTTTTCTTCCCGCGAACCGATCCCCACTTCGCTCGAAAACGCTCTAAGGAGAAGCCAACGATGGCGACACGGCAGACGCAGCTCCTTGCGCGCTCGCTCCTGACGCCGGCGGTCGGGCTACTCTTCATCTGGATGATCGTCCCGCTGGGGTTGACGATCTATTTCTCGACGCTGCATTACAGCCTGCTCGATCCCGGCTCCGAGTCGTTTGTCGGGCTGGAGAACTTCCGCTACTTCCTCACCGATCCCGCCTTCCTGGCCTCGCTTCAGAACACGCTGGTACTGGTCGGCTCGGTACTGGCGCTGACGATCATGCTCGGCATTCCACTGGCGCTGCTGATGGATCAGCCGGTGGTCGGACGCAATTTCGTGCGGCTGATGGTGATCGCGCCGTTCTTCGTGATGCCGACGGTAAGCGCGCTGGTCTGGAAGAACCTGCTGATGCACCCGGTGTCCGGCCTGTTCGCCTGGCTGGCCACTCTGTTCGGCCTGACGCCGATCGACTGGTTCAACGACGTGCCGCTGTTTGCGGTGATCCTGATCGTGACCTGGCAATGGCTCCCGTTCGCGACGCTGATCCTGCTCACCGCGCTGCAATCGCTCGACGAGGAGCAGAAGGAGGCCGCCGAGATGGACGGCGCCAGCGCCGTCTCGACCTTCATCTACATCACCCTGCCGCATCTCGCGCGCCCCATCACGGTGGTGATCCTGATCGAGACCATCTTCCTGCTGACGGTTTTTGCGGAGATCTACGTCACCACGGGCGGCGGCCCCGGCCTATCCACCACTAACATCGCTTTCCTGATCTATTCGCAGGCCTTGATTCAGTACGACGTCGGCACGGCCTCGGCAGGCGGCCTGGTTGCTGTCGTGATCGCAAACGTCGTCGCCTTCTTCCTGGTCCGCATCGTCGGCCGCAATCTGGAGGCGTGACACCATGGCACGGAGGGCGACGACGCAGCAGTTGGTGGTTTCGACGATCGGGGCCTGGTTCTTCGGCTTCCTGATCTTCTTCCCGATCCTCTGGATGGTGCTGGCGAGCTTCAAGACCGAGCTCGAGGCTTTCTCCGTGCCGCCGTCCTTCCTGTTCTTTCATTGGACCACCGAGAATTACGCGACGGTGCAGGAGCGCAGCGATTATCTCCACCACGCGATGAACTCGATCATCATCGCCGGCGGCTCGACGCTCATCGCTCTCTTGATAGCCGTTCCCGCGGCCTGGTCGATGGCGTTCTCGCCGACCAAGCGCACCAAGGACATCCTGCTCTGGATGCTCTCGACCAAGATGATGCCGCCGGTCGGCGTGCTGGTGCCGATCTACCTGATCTACAGGAGCTTCGGCCTGCTCGATTCCCGTGCCGGTCTCGTCTTCATCCTGTGCCTCGGCAATCTGCCGATCGTGATCTGGATGCTCTTCACCTACTTCAAGGAGATCCCGCGCGACATCCTCGAAGCGGCGCGCATGGACGGCGCCACCATCGGCCGCGAGCTGGTCTACGTCTTGACACCGATGGCGATCCCGGGGCTGGCCTCGACGATGCTGCTCAATTTGATCCTCGCCTGGAACGAAGCGTTCTGGACGCTCAATCTGTCGACCTCGAACGCTGCGCCGCTCACCACATTCATCGCGTCCTATTCCAGCCCGGAAGGGCTGTTCTGGGCAAAATTGTCGGCAGCCTCGACGCTGGCGATCGCGCCCATTCTTGTCCTCGGTTGGTTCAGCCAGAAGCAGCTCGTGCGCGGGCTTACCTTCGGCGCGGTGAAATAGAGGGGCTGCCGGATCATGGGCCAGATCACACTTCAGGGCGTGCAAAAATCCTTCGGCCCGGTGCACATCATCAAGGGCGCCGACCTGGACATCGCCGACGGCTCCTTCGTCGTGTTTGTCGGTCCGTCCGGCTGCGGCAAGACCACGCTCTTGCGGCTGATCGCCGGGCTCGAAGACGTCTCCGGTGGCAAGATCCTGATCGACGGCAAGAACGTCGTCGATACGCCGCCCGCCAAGCGCGGGCTGTCGATGGTGTTCCAGTCCTACGCGCTCTATCCGCATATGAGCGTCCGCGGCAATATCGGCTTCGGCCTGAAGATGGCGGGCCTTGCCAGAGACGAGATCAATCGCAAGGTCGAGGCCGCCGCCGCGACGCTGAATCTCACGCCCTATCTCGATCGCAAGCCGCGCGAGCTTTCCGGCGGCCAGCGCCAGCGCGTCGCGATCGGCCGCGCGATCGTGCGCGAGCCCAAGGCATTCCTGTTCGACGAGCCGCTGTCCAACCTCGATGCCGCGCTACGCGTGCAAATGCGCATCGAGGTGACGCGGCTCCAGAAGCAGCTCGGCACCACCGCGATCTATGTCACCCACGACCAGGTCGAGGCCATGACCATGGCCGACAAGATCGTCGTGCTCAATGGCGGCAAGATCGAGCAATATGGTTCGCCCCTGGAGCTCTACGAGCGGCCCGCCAATCTCTTCGTCGCCGGCTTCATCGGCTCGCCCAAGATGAACTTCGTCACCGGAGAGCTCGCCCTGCAGCGCGGCGCCGCCACCATCGGCGTGCGGCCGGAGCATCTCAGGATCGAGCGCGAGGGCGAAGGCGGTTGGCTCGGAACCATTGCCGTCGCCGAGCATCTCGGCAGCGACACTTTCCTTTACGTCGATGCCGGTCCGCTCGGCATGCTGACAGCGCGCTATGTCGGCGAGTTGAGCCTGCATGCCGGCGACCGCGTGTCGCTGCTGCCGGACCCCGCACGCATCCATCGCTTCGATCAGGGCGGCAACGCGCTGCGAGGCTGACAAGAAACGGCAAGAGAACGGCGAGAAACGGAAAGACCATCATGTACCTGGAAAAATTCAAGCTGAGCGGCAAGACCGCGTTCATCACCGGCGGCGGGCAGGGCATTGGTCTCGGCTGCGCGGAAGCGCTGGCCGAGGCCGGCGCCAGGGTCATCATCGGCGACCGCGACAGCAAGGTCGCCGACAGCGCCAAGGTCGGCCTGAAGGCGAAGGGCTTTGACATCGAGACCGCGATCATGGACGTGACCGACACCAGACGTGTGGCGGAGGTCGCGAACGACCTCGTCGCCCGCCATGGCAAGGTCGACATCCTCGTCAACAATGCCGGCATTGCCCGCAGCGAAACTCCGGCCGAGACCGTGACCGACGAGCACTGGCTCAACGTCATCGACGTCAACCTCAACGGCACCTTCTGGTGCTGCCGCGAGTTCGGCAAGCACATGCTGAAGGCGAAGAGCGGTGCCATCGTCAATGTCGGCTCGATGTCCGGCTTCATCGTCAACAAACCGCAGGAGCAGTGTTTCTACAATGCTTCCAAGGCGGGGGTGCATCATCTGACCAAATCACTTGCCGCCGAATGGGGCGCGCGCGGCATTCGCGTCAATGCGGTGGCGCCGACCTATATCGAGACGCCGCTCAACGCTTTCGTGAAGAGCAACGCCAAGATGTACGACGCCTGGATTGGTGGAACCCCGATGGCGCGGATGGGGCAGGTCGAGGAGATCGCCTCCGTCGTCTTGTTCCTGTCCTCCGAAGCCGCGAGCCTGATGACCGGCAGCATCGTGCTGGTGGATGGCGGCTACACTTGCTGGTAGGCTTGCGTCAAAACCGACGAAGCTGGAGCGACAATGCCGCGAGCGTATATCGGCGTCGACGTGGGGACCACGAGCACGCGGGCAGGGGTGTTTGACGAGGCCGGGACGCTGCTTGCGACCGCGCGGCATCCGATCCGGATCTGGCACGAGCCCGGCGACATCGTCGAGCAGTCGTCCCAGGACATCTGGGAGGCCTGCGTAACTTCGGTGCGAGCGGCGATGGCGGAAGCCGCCATCGCATCTGATAGCGTCGGCGGCATCGGCTTTGATGCCACCTGCTCTCTGGTCGTCCTCGACAGGCAGGGCGCGCCGCTCACCGTCAGCGCATCCGGCGACAGGCAACGCAATGTCATCGTCTGGATGGATCATCGTGCCATCGCCGAGGCGCGGCTGATCAATGAGACCGAGGATGACGTGTTGCGCTATGTCGGCGGCTCGATCTCGCCCGAGATGCAGATGCCGAAACTGCTATGGCTGAAGCGGCACCTTCGCGGGAGCTTTGACGCCGCTGGCCATTTCTTCGATCTCTCCGATTATTTGAGCTGGCGCGCGACGGGTTCGCTGCAGCGCTCGACCTGCACCGTCACCTGCAAATGGAACTATCTCGCCCATGACGGCGGCGGCTGGAGCGCGCAATTTTTCAAGCGCATCGGCCTGTCGGACTTCGTCAACGAGAAATACGCCCGCATCGGCACCGAGATCGTCGCCCCCGGCACGCGGCTCGGCACCGGTCTCACCCGCGCGGCGGCGGCCGAGCTTGGCCTGCCGCCGGGCATACCGGTCGGTGCCTCGTTGATCGACGCCCATGCCGGCGGCATTGGCGCGATCGGCGGACGCGACGGTGTGGGCGGGGCGAGCGATGTCTGCGACCGGCTCGCCTACATCATGGGAACTTCGGCCTGCATCATGGCGACGACCCGCGAGCCGTGCTTCGTGCCCGGCGTGTGGGGGCCTTATTACTCCGGCATGGTCCCGGACTTCTGGCTCAACGAGGGCGGCCAATCGGCGGCAGGTGCGGCGATCGACCATCTCCTCAAGTCGCATCCGGCTCATGCTGAGGCGAGCGCGGCGGCGCGCGGCGAGGGCCTCGACCTCATCGACTTCCTCGAGCGTCGCATCATCGCGCGTGCGGGCAGCGTCAGCCGCGCCGCTCTGCTCGCCCGCGACGTTCATGTGCTTCCTGAATTCATCGGCAACCGCTCGCCCTACGCCGACCCTGATACGCGCGCGGTGATCACGGGGCTCGATCTCGACACCGACATCGCCTCGATGGAGCGGCTGTTCGTCGCCGGCCTGTGCGGGCTCGCCTATGGGCTCGCCGAGGTGATCGAAGCCTTTGCCGCGCATGGCGTGCGCTCCAGCATCATGATCATGGGTGGCGGTGCCAGTCGAAGCCCGCTGGTGCGGCAGATCATGGCGGACACGACGGGTCTCACCGTCGCGCTGCCGCAGACCAGGGAGCCGGTGCTGCTGGGGGCGGCGATGCTGGGGGCGGTGGCCGGCGGCGCGTATGCTTCGATCGGCGAGACCATGGCCAAGATGTCGGCGCTGGGAGGGAAGAGCGAACCGACCGCGCTTGACATGGCGGCGTTTCACATGCGCAAGCGCGCGGTCTACAAGCTGCTGCGCGAAGTCGATCGCGGCAGCCGCGCGGCGATGCGCGACATCGCGAGAGGTTGAAAGACATGCTGATTGCCTGCGGCGATGCGCTGATCGATTTCGTCCCGACGCGAAACGCCGAGGGGCGCGAGGCGGTGATGCCCGCAGTCGGTGGCTCATGCCTGAACGTCGCGATCGGCATGGCGCGGCTCGGCGCGCCGACCGGCTTTGTCGGCGGCATCTCGACCGACCTGTTCGGAGGAATGATCGCCGATCACGCCGCCGCCTCTAACGTCGACCTCAGCCTCGCCACCCGCAGCGACCTTCAGACCACACTCGCCTTCGTCCGCATCGTCGCGGGCGAGTCGCACTATGCCTTCTACGACGCCGGGACCGCGACGCGAAACTGGGCCTACCGGCGCGGATCTATTCCCTTCGATACGGTCGAGGCCGTTCATGTCGGCTCGACCACGCTCGTCAACGAGCAGGGAGCCGCCGAGACCAAAGCCCTGATCGCGGATGCGCGCGCATCCTCGACGATCTCCTTCGATCCGAACTGCCGGCCCAATCTGGTCAAGGACAAGCCGGCCTACCTGGCGCGGATGGCCGAGTTCGCGGACAGCGCCGATCTCGTCAAGATGTCGGACGTGGACTTCGCCTACCTCTTCGGCGAGGAGCGTTACGAGCAGCGAGCGAGTGCGCTACTGCGGCAAGGCGCGAGCCTCGTTGTCATCACCCGCGGCGACAACGGCGCGATCGCATGGCACGTCGGGGCAGGGGCGATCGAGGTCACCTCGCCGCAGGTCGAGGTCGCCGACACCATCGGCGCCGGCGACAGCTTTCAGGCGGCGCTGCTGTTCGCTCTGCACAAGCTGGAACGCATCGCCCGGCCGCGATTGAAGAACATCGGAGCGGACGAGCTCCGCCGCGCACTGTCCTTTGCCGCCAATTGCGCCGGCCTGACCTGCACCCGCCCGGGCGCCGACCCGCCCTGGAGCCGTGAGATCACCTCGCCCTTGTAGCCCGTCACAGCGGCGCGACGACTTTCTCGGCGCATTTGAGGAAAGTTCGGATCAGCGGGCTCTGAGAATCCCGCCGCCAGCAGACCGCGATATCGATGGAATCGGTGGCGTCGCGCAGCGGCCTGAACACGATGCCGCGTGGAGCCCCGAGCTGCGCGCAGGCCGGCAGGATGGCGAGACCTTCACCGGCCAGGACGAGGCTCATCGCCGAATGCACCGTCTCCACCCGGCTCGCGATCGGCATCACGATTTGATGTCGCCGCAGCAAGGCCGCGACCGCGGAGGAGGCGGGGTCGTGGTCCGGCCATGGCAGCGCGATCAGGGGACGGCCCTGCAACTTCGCCATCGGCACCGCGCCGAGGCGGGCGAGCGGCGAGCGGATCGGCATCGCCAGCATGAACGGTTGGGCGCCGACCCGCGCCACCTGGATTTCAGGGTGATGAATCGCCGGCATGCACAGCGCGATCGTGACGCTGCGGTCGAGCAGCCGCGCCTCGCGCGTCGAGGCACTGAGCTCGGCGAAGTCGAGGTCGACGCCGGGAATCGAGCGGCGCAGCTCGGGGATCAGGCGCGGCAGCACCGCATTGGCCAGCACGAACATGTAGCCGACCGACAGCCGGCCGCGTCGCCCGGATGCAACCGCGCGCGCGGCTTCGGCGCCGTCGGCCGCGAGCGCCAGCGCCTCGCTGGCGCGCGCCAGCAGGGCCTGGCCGGCCTCGGTCAGGTCCATGCCGCGCGTGCCGCGGCGGAACAGGGGCGCGCCGATCTCGGCTTCCAGCTTGCGGATCTGGACGGAAAGGGGCGGCTGCGCCATCCGCAGCACCTCGGCGGCCTTGCCGACGCTGCGCGCCTCGGCGACGGCGACGAAATAGCGGAGCCGGCGAAGATCCATTGGCATACCGAAAACGTATGGGTTGGCGATCAAAATGGTATTGGACGGCAAGTTAACAAAACTGTCATTCTCGCTGTCAATGGCTGGGCCAACGGCGGCCCGCTCCGGAGCGTGAAGTGACGATGAACGGCGATCCCTGCCTGCTGTCCGCAACTGAACTGCGTGGGCTTATCGCCACAAGGAAGATTTCCCCCGTCGAGATCACCCGTGCCGTGCTCGCGCGCGCCGAGGCCCTCCAGCCCGAACTGAACTGCTTCATCACGCTGTGCGGCGACGAGGCGATGGTGCAGGCGCGCGCGGCGGAGCGCAAGGTGATGGCCGGCGAGCCGCTCGGCCTGCTCCACGGCATCCCCGTCACCGTCAAGGACATCGTCAACACCAAGGGCGTCAAGACCACCTTCGGCGCCGTTCCCTACAAGGACAACGTGCCGAATGAGGATGCCGTTGCGGTGGCGCGGCTGCGCAGCGAAGGCGCGATCCTGATCGGCAAGACCACGACGCCGGAATTCGGCAGCAAATGCCTGACGGACTCGCCCTTGTTCGGCCGTACCCGCAATGCGTGGAGCGCAGAGCGCTCCTCGGGTGGCTCCAGCGGCGGCGCGGCTGTTGCAGTTGCCAGCGGCATCGCACCGCTCGCGATCGCCACCGACGGCGGCGGTTCGACGCGGATTCCCTCCGCCTGCAACGGCGTGGTGGGCTTGAAGCAGAGCAACGGCGTGATCCCGCACAGCCAGGCGCTGGACGTGTTCGGCAACCAGACCTATGTCACGCCGACCACCCGCACCGTTGCCGACACTGCGCTGATGATGCAGGCGATCTCAGGCGAGGATCCCAGCGATCCCTGGTCGATCGGCGTTCCTGTGCCGGATTTCGTCGGCACGGTTGCCGCGCGCGGCAATCTGCGCGGACAGCGGATCCTGTACTGCCTGACGCCGCCGGGCCGTCCGGTGTCCGCAGAGGTCGCCATCAGTTTCAAGGCGAGCCTCGACCGGTTGGCAGGGTTAGGGGCCGAGCTCGAGGAATTTTCCGGCGAAGGTTTCGATATCGAGCCGATCTGGCGCGCCATCAACCACACCGTCTGGCGCACGCGCTTTGCCAAACTCGCGACCGAGCACAAGGACGAACTGAGCGAGGCTTTCCTCAAGCAGCTCGCGCTCGCCGCCGAGGTCAGCGGCGCCGACTACCAGGAGGCGATGTTCGCGCGCACCGCGCTGTTCCGCCGGGTGCAATCGCTGCTTGCGCGCGGGCACGTCCTGGCGATGCCGACACTCACGCGGACCGCGCTGCCGATCGAGCAGGATCTATTCGGCAGCATCGAGATCGACGGCAAGCATTTCGACAGCGTCCGCCCGAACTGGTTCCCCTGGACCATGCCGTTCAACATGACCGGCCATCCCGCGGTGAGCCTACCCGCGGGCTTCGGCCGCGACGGCCTGCCGATCGGGCTTCAGCTCGTCGGCCGCTTCCGCGCCGACGCCGAATTGCTGCGCGTCAGCGCACTGTTCGAGGCTTCGACCGACCTTCTGTCCCGCTGGCCGGCTTGAGGAGATGGGCATGCAGCAAAGAGCTTGCCTCGGGGGGCCGGACATGTTGATCGTGCTGCAGCTGAGCCCTGAAGCCGAGCGCGCATGAGCGTCTTTGTCCTCCGACGTCTGTTGACCTTGCTGGCGACGCTGATCGGTGCCTCGCTGATCATCTTCCTTGTGCTCGACGCGCTTCCCGGCAACGCCGCGCAGATGCTGATGGGCGCCGACGCCTCGCCGGACGCGGTCCGCGCGCTCACCGTCAAGCTCGGGCTCGACCAGCCGCTGGCGGTTCGTTATCTGCACTGGATCAAAGGACTTCTCTCCGGCGATCTCGGCAATTCCTATGTCTACGGCACGCCGGTCGCCAGCCTGATCGCGGAGCGGCTGGTGCTGACGTTTCCGCTCGCCATCATGGCCATGACGATCACGGTGACGCTGGCGCTCTCTGCCGGCATCTACACCGCCGCCAACCACAACAAGCTTGGCGACGTCGGTGTGATGTCGCTGACCCAGGTCGGCATCGCACTGCCGAACTTCTGGTTCGCGATCCTGCTGGTGCTCCTGTTCTCCGTGCGGCTGCAATGGCTCTCGGCGGGCGGCTTTGCCGGCTGGGAGGACGGCATCTGGCTCGGCGTGAAGTCGCTGCTGCTGCCGGCGATCTCGCTCGCGGTGGTGCAGGCCGCGATCCTCGCGCGCGTCACGCGCTCGGCCGTCCTGGAAGTGCTGCGCGAGGACTTCGTCCGCACCGCGCGTGCGAAGGGGCTCGGCAAGCGCGAAGTGCTGTGGGGCCACGTGCTGCGTAACGCCATGATCCCCGTCATGACGGTGATGGGGCTGCAGTTCGCCAATCTGCTGGCCGGCACCATCGTGATCGAGAACGTGTTCTACCTTCCGGGTCTTGGCCGCCTGATCTTCCAGTCAATCGCCAACCGCGACCTCATTGTCGTGCGCAATTGCGTGATGCTGCTCGCGACCATGGTCGTCATCGTCAATTTCGTCGTCGACGTTCTCTATGCCTTCATCGATCCCCGCATCAAGGTTCACGACCTGTGAGCGCGCCCATGACCATTGACGCGCCGATGGCAGGGCGCCGGGTGCCGGCCCGTACGTTCTGGAGCCGCGCGCTGCGCCACCGCAGCTTCGTGATCGGCGGTTCGCTGAGCCTGTTGGTGCTCGCATCCGCGCTGCTCTCGCTGCTGTGGACGCCGTGGTCGCCGTACGAGATCGACATCGCTTCAAAACTTCGGCCGCCTTCGGCAGCGCACTGGCTCGGCACCGATTCCTTCGGTCGCGATATCGTCTCGCTGCTGCTCGCCGGCGCCCGCTCCACCATCATGGTCGGTATCATCGCTGTCAGCATCGGTCTCACCTTTGGCGTCACGCTCGGCCTGATCGCGTCGGCCCGGCGCGGCTGGACCGAAGAGATCATCATGCGCTTCTCCGACTTCACCTTCGCCTTTCCGGCCGTGCTGTCCGCGATCATGCTCGCGGCGGTGGCGGGACCGGGCATGGTGACCTCGATCGTCGCGATCGGCATCTTCCAGATCCCCACGCTGACCCGGCTGACGCGCGGTTCGGCCAACGCGATCTGGGCGCGAGAATTCGTGCTGGCCGCACGGGCGGCGGGCAAGGGCGCCTTCCGCATCACCATCGAGCACGTCTTGCCCAACATCCTGTCGATCCTGATCGTGCAGGTCACCATCCAGTTCGCGCTTGCGATCCTTGCCGAAGCGGCCTTGTCCTATCTCGGCCTCGGCACGCAGCCGCCGCAGCCGTCCTGGGGGCGGATGTTGAACGATGCACAGACGTTGCTGTTCCAGTCGCCGATGCTCGCGGTCTATCCGGGCGCTGCGATTGCCATCGCCGTGCTCGGTCTCAATCTCCTCGGCGATGGCTTGCGCGACCTGCTCGATCCACGATTGGCACGGGAGCGATGACGATGGGCGAGCGCTCCAACATGCCGCTGATCGAGGTCACCAATCTCGGCGTTCGCCTCAATACCAGCCGTGGCCCGGCACAAGCCGTGCGCGGCGTCAGCTTCGCCCTGAAGCGTGGCGAGACGCTCGGCCTCGTCGGTGAGTCCGGCTGCGGCAAGTCGGTTACCGCGATGTCCCTGATGGGGCTGCTGCCTGATAGCGCCGTGGTCTCGGGCAGCATCAAGCTCGACGGCAACGAGATCGTGCGATTGCCGGACGCGGAATATTGCCGCCTGCGCGGCAACCGCATCAGCATGATCTTCCAGGAGCCGATGACCGCGCTCAACCCGATGCACACGATCGGGGATCAGGTTGCCGAGCCGCTGCGGCGTCACAAGAGACATTCGGCGGCGCAGGCGCGCAACGAGGCGATCGCCTTGCTCGATCGCGTCGGGCTGCCCGACCCGGCGCGCCGCGTCGATGCCTATCCGCACCAGTTTTCCGGCGGCCAGCGCCAGCGCATCACCATCGCCATGGCGCTCGCCTGCGAGCCTGATTTGCTGATCGCGGACGAGCCGACCACCGCGCTCGACGTCACCATCCAGGGCCAGATCCTCGATCTCATTGCCGACCTCGTCGAGGAGCGCGGCATGTCGATGATCCTGATCTCGCACGATCTCGGCGTCATCGCCGAGAACGTGCAGCGCATGATGGTGATGTATGGCGGCACCGTCGTCGAGAGCGGGCCGACCGACGAGGTGTTCCGGCGGATGGGACATCCCTACACGCAGGGCCTGTTCCGCGCCCGGCCGAAGCTCGGCGCGCGCAAGGGGACGCGGCTGAAGACGATCTCGGGCACGGTGCCGGAGCTCGCCGATCTACCCTCCGGCTGCACCTTCTCCGACCGATGCCCGCTCGTGATCGATCAGTGCCGCGCCGCGCTGCCACCCATGGCCGACGTTGGGCCCGGGCACTTCGTACGTTGCATCAGGACGGATGTCTCGATGGCAGAACGCGTCGGAGCGCTGACCGCATGAGCACCACGCCGCTTCTCGACGTGAAGGATCTCGAACAGCGCTACGCTCTGCCGCGGGAAAGCCTGTTTCGCCCGCCCGGGCAGGTGCGTGCGCTCAATGGCGTGAGCGTGCAGGTTGCCGCGGGCAAGAGCCTCGGCGTCGTCGGCGAATCCGGTTCGGGCAAGTCGACGTTCGCACGGCTGGTGATGGCGCTGGAGCGGCCGACGTCGGGCAAGGTCGCGCTGCTCGGCCGCGATCTCAATCGCATCTCCGCCGACGAGCTGCGTCGTGCCCGCCGCGATTTCCAGATGGTGTTCCAGGACCCTTACGGCTCGCTCGATCCGCGCCAGACTATCGCCCGCATCGTCGCGGAGCCGCTGACGGTGCTTGAGGGAGCCGATCGGACGACGTTCCGTGAACGCGTCGCCGCGGCGCTGCGCCAGGTCGGTTTGCGCGATGCCGACATGGACAAATATCCGCACGAATTCTCCGGCGGCCAGCGCCAGCGCATCGCGATCGCGCGCGCGCTGATCACCCAGCCCAAGCTGATCGTCGCCGACGAGCCGGTCTCCGCGCTCGACGTCTCCGTGCAGGCGCAGGTGCTGAACCTGATGCAGGACCTCCAGGAGCAATTCGGCCTGAGCTTTATCCTGATCAGCCACGACCTCGCCGTCGTCGACTATCTCTGTGACGAGGTCGCGGTGATGTATCTCGGCCGCATCGTCGAGCAGGGCCGGCCCGAAGATCTGTTCGAGCATTGCGCCCATCCCTACACGCGGGCGCTGCTGGACGCCGTGCCGCGGGCGCGCGCCGGCGGCGGCCGGCGGCGGCGCGGGGCCCAGGCCATCGCCTCGCAAGCGGCGGCGGCGACCGGCTGCGCCTATGTCTCGCGCTGTCCGCTCGCCGACCAGCATTGCCGCGAGGTTCCGCCTGAGTTACGCAAGGTCGGCGAGGGACACCTTGCCGCCTGCCACAGGGCCGAGGCCGTGATGGCGTTGCCGCAGATGGCCATGGAAAGTTAGTGTCCGGATCAGGATTGACGTAGGCTTAGAACGGAACAGGGCCGGGGAGTTAGGCATGTTGAGGAAATTGTCGATCGTCGCGTTTGCCGCCGCGCTCATCGCGGCGCCTTTGCCCGTGCTGGCGCAGAGCAAGAAGGACAGCGTCGTCATGGCGATGGCGCTGGAGCCTCCGGGGCTCGATCCGACCAACGCGGCCGCTGCCGCGATTGCCGAGGTCACGCTCTACAACATCTACGAGACCCTGACCAAGATCAACGAGGACGGCTCCGTTGCGCCGCTGCTGGCCGAGAGCTGGACCGCATCGCCCGACCTGAAATCCTATACGTTCAAGCTGCGCAAGGGCGTCAAATTCCACAACGGCGAGCCATTCGATTCCGCCGCGGTGAAGTTCTCGTTCGAGCGCAACGCCGCGCCGAACAGCACCAACAAGGACAAGAGCCTGTACCAGGCTTTCGAGAAGGTCGAGGCGCCGGACGCCGAGACGGTCGTGATCACCCTGAAATATGGCGAGCCGAACCTGCCGTTCCTGCTGGGGCAGGCGGGCGGCTCGATCGTCGAGCCGAAGAGCGCCGCGACCAACATCACGCAGCCGGTCGGCACCGGGCCCTATCAGCTCGGGACCTGGGCCAAGGGCTCTTCAATCACGCTGACCAAATGGGCCGACTACCGCAACGCCGCCGCGGTCAAGCTGTCCAAGGTGACGATCCGCTTCATCTCGGAGCCGGCGGCGCAGACCGCAGCCCTGCTCTCGGGCGACGTCGATGCGTTTCCGCGTGTCGCCGCACAGCGTGCCATGGCGCAGTTCAAGGCCGATCCGCGCTTCACGGTGCTGGTCGGCGGCTCCAGGGCCAAGACCATCGTCGCGATCAATCACCGCAAGAAGCCGCTCGACGACGTCCGCGTCCGCCGTGCCATTCTCGCCGCGATCGACCGCAAGGCGATGATCGACGGCGCCGTCGACGGTTTCGGCACGCCGATCGGCAGTTTCTACGTGCCGGGCGCGCTCGGCTATGTCGACACCACCGGCATCAACCCCTACGACCCCGAGAAGGCCAAGAAGCTGCTCGCTGAGGCCGGCGTCACCACGCCGCTCGAATTGTCACTGAAGCTGCCGCCGCCGTCCTATGCGCGGCAGGGCGGCGAAATCGCCGCAGCCCAGCTCGCAAAGGTCGGCATCATCGCCAAGATCGAGAACGTCGAATGGGCGCAATGGCTGTCGCAGGTCTTCGCCGGCAATGGCCCGCACAATTTCGATCTCACCATCATCAGCCATGTCGAGCCGTTCGACCTCGTCAAGATCACCGAGGCGGACTACTATCTCGGCTACAACAACGCGGCGTACAACGCGCTCTACAAGCAGATCGTGTCGACGCCTGACGAGGCGGGCCGCGCAAAGCTGCTCGGTGACGCCCAGCGCATGCTCGCGACCGACGCCGTCTCCGCCTACCTGTACCAGCCGCAGCTCATCACCATCACCAACAAGAAGCTGAAGGGCGTCTGGAAGGACGTGCCGCAATACGAGAACGATTTCTCGACGTGGTATTGGGAGTAGGGCAGGGCCAGCACGCGCCCCTCGAAAACAAAAATCTGAAAAACAACCCCATGCACAGTAACCGGGCGTAGTCATTTCAATGACTTGCGTGTTGCCTGCTGCGGGGCTGGCGCGGTGCGCCGCGACGTTGACCCGTCGGGCAAAACACTGGCAACATGGCAACTGGCGGCCTGATGGTTCGGGACGCTCCGTCAGGCGAGGCCGCCGTGAAGAAGCCATCGCGCCGCGATGCCGATATCGCCGCGGCGGCCGTTAAGGCCGAGCCGCCGGCCTTCTTGAAACTCGCCAATGCCGCGATGAGCGATATCGCTCAAGCCCTGTCCAACGGACAGGTCGACGCGACGGCGCTGGCCAAAGCTTATCTCGCGCGCATCGAGGCCTATGATCGCGGTGGGCCCGCACTGAACGCCGTGCGCGCGCTCAATCCCGAGGCGCTCGGGATCGCGGGCAAGCTCGACGGCGTAAAACCATCGGCCAGGCAGCCGCTGGCCGGAATCCCGATCCTGGTGAAGGACAACATCGCCACCGGCGACGAGCAGTCGACCACGGCGGGCTCGCTGGCGCTGGAGGGCGCGCACGCGAGGGACGACGCGACGATCGTCAAGCTGCTGCGCGATGCCGGCGCGGTGATCCTGGGCAAGGCGAATCTGACGGAATTCTCCAACATGCTCGCGATCGACATGCCCGCGGGCTACTCCTCGTTGGGTGGTCAGGTGAAAAATCCCTACGCGCCGGCGTCGATGGACGATCGCGGCTTCCCGCTCGTGCTGCCGGGTGGCTCGAGTGCGGGGTCGGCGGTCGCCGTGGCGGCCGGCCTGTGCACGGCTTCGATCGGCACCGAGACCTCGGGCTCGCTGCTGTACCCTGCCAGCCAGAATGGCCTCGTCACCATCAAGCCGACGGTCGGACTCGTCAGCCGCGCCGGCATCGTGCCGATCGCGCACAGCCAGGACACCGCGGGGCCGATGACGCGCACGGTGCGTGACGCGGCCATGCTGCTGAACGTGCTGGCGGCCGATGACCCGCTCGACCCAGCGACGGAGTTGCAGCGGCGGCCGGCCGATTACACCGCCAATCTCACGCGCGATGCGATGAAGGGTGCACGCATCGGTGTGCCGAGCGACCCGGCCGACCCGCTGAACGATCCCTTCTACGGCAAGCTGTCGCCGAGGTCGGCCAAGGTGATCGCTGACGCGATCACGGTGCTGGAAGATCTGGGAGCCGTCATCGTGCGCGCCGGCATGCCGCCGCCTGGCTGGATCGGCGGGCCGGGGACGACCATGGCCGTGCTGAACCGCAATCCGCTGAGCCGCCACAAAGGCACTGTCGCGAGGCCGCCGGTGGTCTTCCTCTACGAGCTGAAGCGCGATCTCGATCTCTACCTCAGGGATTGGGCGACCGACACCGACATCAGGAGCATTGCCGACATCGTCGCCTTCAACGCGGCGCATGCGGAGAAGGCGCTGCGCTTTGGCCAGGACCACTTCCTGGCCGCGAACATGACCAGGGGCGATTTGAGCGAGCGCGAATACAAGTCGGCGCGTGCCATGGATTTGCTCTCCGCCAGGACGCGCGGCATGGACGCCTACATGAACCGGCACAAGCTTGACGCCGTGCTATTCCCCGGCAGTGAAGGATGCGGGATCGCCGCAAAGGCAGGCTACCCCAGCGTCATGGTGCCGGCCGGTTTCATCTCGGGAGCAGACGACAAGGACACGCCCGACTACCCGCTCGGGATCACCTTCGCAGGCCGGGCCTGGAGCGAACACAAGCTGCTGCGTCTGGCTTACGCCTATGAGCAGGCCTCCGACATGCGCCAAACGCCCCCGGATCTGGCGGGCGTCTAGATCATACTCGCCGGGCTGCGCCAAGGACATGTACGAGCAAAGGGAAAGCGGACATGCGCGCCTGCTCGAGGAAGGTCGTCTGTTGGACCCGAAGCGGACGTTCCGTCGCGTTGCTACCAAGTTTAGACCACGGATGATGCATTAGAGCGTCCAGGCGCGACGGCGACGTGCAAAGTCGCGGAGCCAAATCGTTCAATAAGGAAGTCGAGAAACACCCGAACCTTAGGCAAACGGTGACGTCCAGCCAGGTAAAGAGCCGACAGCGGTACGGCTTCGGCGTGATGAGTTTCCGTAAGTAACGGTACGAGCAAGCCACCGCGGATCGAGTCGCCGACGACCAGATCGCTAAGCCGAACGATCCCGGCACCATCAAGCGCCAATCTGAGCGCAGCCTCGGCGTTATCGGTCACCACTCGTGGTTTAATTTCGATCTCCTCTATCTTTCCATGGTTCCGGAATGCCCATCGGTAGGGAGTCTGAAACGCCATCACTATGCAACTATGTCTGGCGAGATCGGCTGGAGTTTGCGGCACGCCGTAGCGGGCGAGGTATGCTGGCGATGCGCACAATAGTCGCGTAACATCCGCGAGCTTTCGCGCCGTCAAAGCCGTCTCCGCCACCGGACCAGCGCGGATCGTCATGTCCGCGTGCTCTGAGACCAGATCGACGACGCGATCGGTCAATGCAAGCTCGACGTCGATCTCCGGGTAGCGCGTCAGGAAGTCGGGCATTGCCGGTGCCAACTGATGAATTCCGAACCCAATGCTGGTGTTGATACGCAGATGCCCCCGCGGCGCGGCGCGCAACGTCGCGACTTGCGCTTCGGCTTCTTGGATATCGGCAAGAATCTGGCGCGCGCGAGCGAAATAAATGTCACCTTCAGGCGTGAGCGCCAACCGCCGGGTCGTTCGATGAAGGAGGCGCACGCCAAGCCGATCCTCCAACCGCGTGACAAGCTTGGAAACGGCTGAAGGGGTCAGCCCGAGCGCTGTAGCAGCGTTTCCAAAGCTTTGGCGCTCGACAACTTGGACGAACGCCCGCATCTCGTCGGGGCTACTCATATTCGATCCAAAAATTCATCAATCTATTTCCTGATATCAGGATTATCATTGTTTGAGCGTGGAATACAGTCCCCTCATGACGAAGAACGGAGGGCACGGTGGCCCGGTCAACGAAAGTTCGACGTCGCCAGAATTGAGCGATCGATTTCGACTCCATTGCGATGAGTGTTGCCCTTCGGGGATAGTGGTTCTCAATCGTTCGGCCCGTCTTGGGTATGTTTCCTGCCGGCAGAAGACAAAGCGATGCGCTCAAGAACCGCGATGCGCACGTGCATCTTGAAACAGCAGGATTAGCAAAAAGGGAGCGCTTCATGAAAGTCAGCGGCGCGTGCCACTGTGGCTGCATAGCTTTTGAAGCGGAGGTTGATCCTGCCAAGGTGCTGATCTGTCACTGTACCGATTGCCAGACGTTGTCTGGCGCGGCCTTCCGTACGGTCGTGGCGACGAAAGAAGGAAGCTTCAAATTGCTGTCGGGCGCGTTGAAAGTTTACATCAAGACCGGGGAGAGCGGAAACAAGCGAGAGCAGACGTTCTGTCCTGATTGCGGTACACCGATCTATTCGGCGCCGATCGGCGAAGGCGCAAAAGTCCTAAGCTTGCGCGTCGGCGCCATCAAACAGCGCGACCAATTGATTCCGGCCGATCAGTTTTGGTTTCGCTCAGCGCAAAAGTGGCTGAGTACCTTGCCGACAATAAAGAAGATGGAAACCCAACCTGTGTTTGGCCCGCGAGGCGGCTTTAATCGTTAGAGCACGACACGGCGCCACTCAATCGGCGCCGTTGACCCACAGCAGACATCGACGACTTGTCCCCCAGGGTTCCTTCGGCTTAATTAGGTGCACCGCTGGAGCGGGCCCGGACCGTGGAGGTCAAGTCATGAACCGACCGTCGGCTATCAACGCTACCGATGCGCTCAGCACCTATATTTTGGCGAAGGATACTAACCGTCCGCAATTGATGAAAGATGCATTCGCATCGGACTGCGAATTGAAAATGACTGTAAAGACGGATGCCATATCGTTTCCAAGCTCAGCGAAGGGATTAGATGAAGTCACTCAAGTTCTGGTGACAAGCTTCGGAGACCAATACCAGAATGTGCGTACGTTTTGTCTCTCGCGACCAAGTGCAGACTACCTTCCGCACTTCCAATGCGATTGGCTCGTTGGAATGTCTGCAAGGCAGGGAGGTGCCATTCGCGTGGGATGCGGACGATACAATTGGCATTTTAGTTCGGGCGACAATAGGCGCGTGAGCAAGCTCGCGATCGACATCGAAGTTATGTGCGTACTCCCTGCCGAGACCTCGGAGCCGATCATGCGTTGGCTTGGGGCGTTGCCATATCCTTGGTGTTCAAATCAGCAAGCCTATCGCACCATTCCCGCCATTGACGCCCTGCGACCTATAAAAAGCTTCCTGGGATCATCGGCGTAGCCACAGGCGCTGCCTTAGGTTTCTAGGAAGCCGCAGTCAAAATGCTTTTTATGCAATTGGGACCTGCGCGGCTGCAGCTTCCAAAGTCCGCTTTGGCCGGAGGGGTTACGGAGCGGTCCATTTGACCCTTGGCCATTCGAAGGCGGAGTCTTTCCGACGGACAATTAAACTGCGGAGCAGGATTCATGAACGACACCTCCTCGCAATTATTCTATTTCTACAATCGTCATCCCATCTCGCACGATATTATCGTCGCCAAACTGCGAACAAGCCGCGGGCATCTCGACAATTTGCGCCCGGAGGACCTGTATGCGTACGACCAGGACCATTATGGCGGCCTCAGCGCCACGGACGAACTGGCGCGACAGGCGCAGATCGGTCCCGGAACGACCGTCGTCGACTTTTGCGCCGGTCTTGGCGGGACGGTACGCTATCTCGCTCACAAATACGGAGCTGACGTCACCGGCGTTGAGTTGACGCCCGTTCGCGCTGCAGGCGCGCAAGAACTAACCAGGCTGGTCGGCCTTCAGGGGACGGCGCGGATCATTGAGGGCAACGTGATGGACGTCCAACTGGCCGATGCGAGTGCCGATGCGGTTGTCAGCCAGGAATCATTCTGTCACGTCCCAAATGTAGGAAGGGCACTGGCGGAAGCCAGGCGCATTCTAAACGCAGGCGGCCGATTGGCTTTTACAGATTGGGTCGCCAATCAGCCGCTTGCAGCCGCGGACGCGCAGCTGATGTGGGACGGCATGGCAATTCAGCCGCTCCGTTCGATTCCGGACTATCAGCGCTTGGTCGAGGACGTTGGCTTGAAGGTGCTCTCTGTCACTGACTTGACTGAGGAATGGCAACCGATCCTCAAAGAGCGGCTCGCGATGTACCAACGGCTGCGCGAGGAAGCGAAGCAGTCCGGAACTCCAGAGGGACACGACGCATTTCACGAATCTTACATTCGATTCGTCGACCTCATTCAACAGCGCAAGCTCGGCGGCGTCCGAATTGTAGCAAACAAGTAGGCGGCAACGCTCCGTGCGTGTCATCGGGTGATCAAATAGCCAGTCACTTGCTACAAGACCAATTGGCTGCGCCCCTATGGGGCGATGCGTGTCGCGCAACTTAAAAAGTCAACGTCGCTATGGAGGAGCTTGATGGCCAAGGGTTATTGGGTCGCATTTGCGGACGTGTCTGATCCGGAGGGTTACAAAGCCTACATTGCCGAGAACGCAAGGGCATTCCGCAAGTACGGCGGCCGCTTTCTCACACGAGGAGGCAAATCGGAAACGCCGGAGGGCCAGACGCGTTCGCGGACAGTCGTGATTGAATTTCCCGATTATGCTGCCGCAGTCGAATGCTACCGCTCGCCGGAGTATGCGAAGGCCATGGCGCTCAGACAGGGCAAATCGCTTATGGATCTGGCTATAGTCGAAGGCTACGACGGTCCGCAGCCTACGGATTGAACGTATTGATATCTGCTGTTGGGCCCTTTGCGGACATTCGCTGCTACACTGTCGACATCCGCTTTGGTCCCGATGCAGGCTTCCCCCGAAGCTGAAGGCAGCCGCGGGAAAGGACATTGAACGTTTGGAACCCTCGTGCGTTAATCGGCGGATGACCGCTGGATGCACCATCCGGCATGACGATGCGGCCGCGGAGTTCGGTTCTTGCTCAAGCTTTACAGGTGGCCGTCCGACGACTGGCGGAGTATCGGCGCAGAAATGCCCTCGGAGATCATCTGGGCCGATCTGCTGAATGCGACCGACGAGGAGAAGCGGTTCGTCGAGCGGTTGCTCAGGATACGTATCCCATCCGAGGAGTCGCTCAGCGAAATCGAGGCGTCGAGCCGTCTGATTTCTGACCAGGGCACCCTGTATCTCAGCTCTCCGGCGGTGCGGCTCGACGAGGAGAACGAGGCCGAGATCACGCCGGTGGGCTTCGTCATCGGCCCGCACGTGCTGGTCACGGTGCGTTTTGCCGAGCTGCCGATCTTCGATGACATCGGTAAACGCATCGGCTCGGACGACAGCCTGGAGAACGGCATGTGCGTGTTCACCAGCCTGCTCGAAGCCATGATCGACCGCGGCGCCGATGTTCTGGAGCATCTCGGCGGCAAGGTCGACAAGCTGTCGCGGGGAGTTTTCAGGGGCGGGCTCGTACGCAGCCAGCGGCCGGTGCGCTCCAGCCGCAGGATGCGCGAGGCGCTGGAGAACATCGGCGAGCTTGCCGATCGGCTCGCGAAGGCGCGCGACGTTCTGCTCGGGGTCGGGCGCGTCGCCTCGTTCGCCGGCGATGTCGGCAGTGAATGGATCACGGCCGCGTCGAAGAAGCGGCTCGAGGCCGTGTCGAAGGACGTCGCTTCGCTCGGCGACTACGAGACGCGACTGTCCGACAAGATCCAGCTGCTGCTCGACGCCGTGCTCGGCTTCATCAACATCCAGCAGAACGAGCTGTTCAAGATACTGACGATCGTCTCGGTCGTTGGTGTACCGCCAACGATCCTGGTTGGCATCTGGGGCATGAATTTCGAGCACATGCCCGAGCTGGACTGGACGTTCGGTTATCCGCTGGCCTGGCTTGCCGTCATTGCCAGCGGCCTGCTGCCGCTGATCTGGTTCAAGCGGCGCGGCTGGTTCGATTGAGAGGCGGCGCACCGTTCGGAAACGATGCGCCGCTGCTCGATCATGCTGCCTCGGCCTGGACATTGCCGATCCAGTCGCGGGCCAGCGTGACATCGGCTTGCGACAATTGATGGCCCGCCGGCAGGATCCTGTGGCTCACGCGCGCGCCAGCCTGCGATAGCGTCGCCGCGAGCCGAGCCGAATTGCCGGCCGGCACGATCGGATCGCTTTGCCCGGACAACAGCAGCACGGGCTTGCCCGCAAGATCGGCGGGTGGCGGATCCGATAGCGGCACCATGGCGCGCAGCAGGATCGCGCCGGCAAGCACGTCCGGCTTCAGTAACAACAGCGCGGCCGCGATGTTGGCCCCGTTGGAGAAGCCGACCGCAACCGGTGCGGCGATGCCGTATTGCTCTCGCGCATCCGCGATGAAGTTGCCGAGCTCATGCGCGCGCCGGCGCAAATCCTCTTCGTCGAACACGCCTTCGGCGAGCCGGCGGAAGAAGCGCGGCATGCCGTGCTCGAGCACGCGGCCGCGCGGCGACAGCAGGGCGGAGCCGGGCGAGATCATCTTGCCGAGCCCGAGCAGGTCGGTCTCGTCACCGCCGGTGCCGTGCAGCAGCAGGAGCGGAGGGGAGCCCGCGCGGGTCGCGGGCTCGAAGCGATGGATGAATGCAGTGTCGGTCATGACGCGGTCTCTTCCAGATTCGGCAGCACGTCCTCGATCTGCTTGCGGTGCTGCTCGAGGAACGCAGGCAGCTTCAGGTCACGTCCCAGCGTCGCGACGGGCTCGTCGACGGCGAAGCCGGGGATGTCGGTCGCGATCTCGAACAGCACGCCGCCGGGCTCGCGGAAGTAGATCGAGCGGAAGTAGTTGCGGTCCCGCTGCTCGGTCGGGTGCAGGCCGTGATTGCTCACGAGCTTTTGCGCCATCCGCCCTTGCTCGGCATCGTCAGTCGCGCGGAAGGCGATGTGATGGACCGAGCCGCCGCCCTGATGGCCGCGCAGAAAGCCCTTGGCCTCGTAGATATCGACGACGCTGCCCTCGACGTCGCCAGGCGCCTTGAAGCGGATCACCGAGCCTTCGCGGCCGGCTTCCTTGAAGCCGAACACGTCGGTGAGAACGGCGGCCGTCTTTGCCGCGCTGTCGAGCAGCAAGGTCACGCCGTGGAAGCCGCGGATCGCATGCTCGGCCGGCACGTCGCCATTGCTCCAGCCGGGCTCGTTCTCGGCGCCGGGGATGCCCACCAGCGCGAGCGCCATGCCGTCGGGATCGGTGAACGGCAGCACGGATTCGCCGAAGCGCTTCTCGAGCGCCTCGTAAGCAATCCCCTTCTCGGTTAAGCGCTGGGTCCAGTAGCCGAGCGAGCGCTGCGGCACGCGGAAGGCGGTCTGATGGGTCTCGCCGACGCCGCGGCGTCCGGGCGACACGCCGGCCCAGGGAAAGAAGGTCAGGATGGTGCCGGGCCGGCCGGTCTCGTCGCCGTAATAGAAGTGATAGGTGCCGGGATCGTCGAAATTGACCGTCTTCTTGACGAAGCGCAGCCCGAGATCCCTCGTGTAGAAGCCGAAATTGCGGATGGGGTCGCCGGCAATCGCGGTCACATGGTGCAGTCCAGACATTGTCGTCCTCCAAACTTCGGGGAGCCGTCTTGCTCTGGACGGAAATATTGTTCCGCTTTGGTTTGGAGACAATCCGTGCAAATATGACGACTATGTCTACGATTTGGAAACAATCGCCGGTGCGGGCCCTTGGATAAGCTCGGCAGCCTCCGGGCTTTCGTGAAAGTGGTGGAAAGCGGCAGCTTTGCCGAAGCCGGCCGGCAGCTGCGGCTGTCGCGCTCGGCGATCAGCAAATACATCGCCGACCTCGAGGAGAGTCTCGGTGTCCAGCTCCTGAACCGGACCACGCGGCATGCGAGCCCGACCGAGAACGGCCAGCGCTATTTCGAACGTGCGCTCGTCATCCTCTCGGAGGTCGAGGCGGCCGACCAGGCGGTGGCGCAGGCCCAGTCGGCGCCGCGCGGGCTGCTTCGCGTCAACGCGCCGATGTCGTTCGGAACGATGCGGCTCGGGCCCGTGCTCGCCGATTTCATGGCGCGCTATGGCGAGCTTCAGCTCCAGATCGTGCTCAGCGACGACCTGCTCGATCCCGTGCAGGACGGCTTTGACGTGACGCTGCGGATCGCGGAGCTCGAGTCCTCGAGCTTGATCGCGCGAAAGATCATGCCGATAGCGCGCATGATTTGCGCTTCGCCGGATTATCTGTCGCGTCACGGCACGCCAAAACATCCGCAGGATCTGCGCGAGCACGCCTCGCTCACTTACGGCTTCCTGCTCACCGGCAACCAATGGAAGCTCACCGGCGCGGACGGCGATCACTGGATCCAGCCGGCCTGGTCGCTCTGCGTCAACAATGCCGAGGTGCTGCGCGACGTCGCGATCAAGGGCAGGGGGCTGGCGCTGCTGCCGGAGTTTATCGCCGCTGGCGCGTTGAAGAAGGGCGAGCTGCGAACGGTGCTGGACAATTATTCCGCGCCGCCGCTCGCGCTCTATGCGGTGTATCCGCCGACGCGGCATCTGTCGCTGAAGGTGCGGCTGTTCATCGATTTTCTGGTGGAGAGGTTCGGGCGGGAGGCGGAAGCGGAGGTGCGTCGGCTGGCCGGGGCTAGCTGACCGAACGCTGTTCGGCAGGCTGAAGCAGATCGTCCAGCGCTCGCATCGACGCCCGTTGAAGATCGGCGAGTTCACGCGCGGCATTTTGGCGCTCAGGCTCCGACATCGCGGTCGCTGCCAGCTCGACATCACGGCAGCGGTCGAACAGGCGGACGAGGCCGAGCGCGCTCGCCGCGCTGCCGAGCTGGTGCGCGGATCGGGCGAGCTGCTTGTGATCGCCGCTCGCCGCGGCCTTGCCGATGTCCGCGATCAACTTGTCGCCGGTCTCCTGAAGCAAAACGTGGAGCTTTGCGATCTGCGTCGGGCCCAGCAGTTCTTTCTGGTCGTCGAGGAAGTGCCGGTCGATCAATGCGCCGGCGGCGAGCGGTGGCGCCGTTGGCTTGACTTCCGGATCTTCCTCGATCGCCTCGCGTAGCGCGTTGACCAGGATCGGCTTGCTGACGATCTTGGCGATCCCTGCGCTGGCGAGCCGCTTGCGCGCGCTGGTGGACACGTCGGCGGTCACGGCGATGATGCGCGGCATCTCGGCAAGACCGAGCGCGCCGATCCGCGAGGCCGCCTCCACGCCGTCCATGTCGGGCATGTGCAGATCCATCAGGATGACGTCGAACGCCTGATCGCGGGCGAGCGCGATGGCGGATGCGCCGTTCGTGGTGATCGTAGCTTGGTGGCCGAGCCGTTTCAGGATCGCCTCGCCGACTTCGCAATTGACGGGATCGTCGTCGACCAGGAGCACGCGGAGCTGTCGCGGCGGCGGCGTCAGCTCGCCGTGCGCGATGCCGCTCGCGGCGAGGCCGAGCGGCAATTGAAGCGTGAACGTACTGCCTGCGCCCGGCGTGCTCGCAACCGTCAACTCGCCGCGCATCAGGCGGGCCAGGCGCCGTGCGATCGCAAGACCAAGGCCGGTGCCGCCAAACCGCCGTGCGATGCTGTCGTCGGCCTGCACGAAATCCGCGAAGATCCGCTCGTGCATGTCGGGGGCGATGCCGATGCCGGTGTCGCGAACGGTGATGCGCAGCAGGACATGATCGTCGTGCCGCTCGGCGGCCGCGTTCACGGCGATCCCGCCCGATGGCGTGAACTTGATGGCGTTGCCGATCAGATTGAGCAGGATGCGATTGAGCCTGACGGGATCGCCGTGCACCGAGGTATGGACCGACGCATCGCAGGCGAGGTCGAAGGCCAGTCCCTTGCCGAGGGCCTGGGGGCGCATCAGCTCGGCGGCCGCGTCGATGAGCTGGTCGAGGCGGAAATTGCGCGGCTCCAGGGTTTCGGTGCTGGCCTCCAGGCGGGCATATTCCAGCACGGCATCGACCAGCGCAATCAGCGTTTCGCCCGACGCCGCGGCGGTCGCGAGGTGGCGCCGCTGCGCTTCGCTCAGGCTGCCGTCATCGAGCAATTGCAGTACACCCATCACGCCGTTCAGCGGCGTGCGCAGCTCGTGGCTGACGACGGCAAGAAAGCGCGATTTGGTCTCATTGGCCGCCACCGCCGCGCTGCGCGCGCTCTCGGCGGCGTCGTGCTCGGCAAGGGCCTGATCGCGCGCCTTCTCGAGCTCGGAGGTCCGCTCGATCACCTTGCGCTCGAGCGTCGCATAGGATTCGCGCAAGTGCGCTGCCATGCGGTTGAACTGGTCGCCGAGCGCTTCCAGCTCGTCGCCGGTCTTGATCGCGAGCCGCAGGCCGAGATCGCCGCTCCCGATCCGCCGCGCGCCCTGCGTCAGGAGCTGGATCGGCCCCGTCATGCGCCGGCTGAGGAAGAGAGACACCAGCACTGCACCGGCCAGCAGGCCGACGAGGAGGAAGGTCGAGCGGCCGATCGATGCGTAGATCGGCGCATAGGCCTCGCTGAGCGGCAGCTCGACGAACACCAGCCAGCCGAGCGAGGGGACCGTCGCATAGGTCGAGAGCACGCGTTGCCCGGTCAGACCCTCCTTGACCAATCCTCCTGAAGGGGGCCCCACGCCATCGAGCGCGGCGCGGACGTCCGCATCGCCGGTGAGATCGCTGCGCTGCAATGCCCGCCACAGATCGGGATGCGCGATCAGGACCCCCATGCGATCGACGACGTAGGCCTTGCCGGTGTTGCCGACCCTGATCCCGGTGACGAGGTCCCAGATGAAACGCAAATTGACTTCGGCGACGATCACATTGGGATTGCGGCCGGTGCCGCGCGTGGCAAGCGTCATGTACGGCTCGGTGTCGCCGAAGAAGTAGACCGGCCCGTAATAGGCCCGGCTTTCATTGGCGCCGCGAAAGGCGGGCGAGGCGGAGCGGTCGGTTTTGCTGCCGACCCTGTCGGCGACACGGCGGGACACGCGCACCTGCTCGAGCCCCCGCGAGTCCAGCTCGGCGACTTCCGCAATCGCCGGCGAGAGGCGCAGGAGGCGGATCGCGTTCAGGCGCTCGTCGTCATTCGTCGACAGCTCCGGCGGCAGGCGCGAGAGCCATCGGATCTGGTTTTCGATCTGCCCGATGAACTGGCCGATCTGAATGGCCGCGGACGCCGCCTGCTCGCGCTGGGTTGCCGCCAGAAGCTGCTTCTGCTCGCGATAGGAGAACCAGACGTCGAAGCCGGTGTTGACGGCAAGCGCGGCAAAGGCGAGGGCGACGATCGAGTAGAGATATTTGCGGAACAGCCGGCCGGGAGGCGTCCGCAATGGCTCCTGGTCGGCCGTCTCGTTCACTCGCGGATCTCGTCGGCGCGCGCGAGCAGGGTGAATGGCAGGGTCAGTCCCAGCGAGCGGGCGACGGTGCGGTTGATCAGCAGCTCGTATTTCCGCGGCGATTGCACCGGCAGATCACCGGCCTTGGTGCCGCGCAGGATGAGATCGACGTAGTCGGCCGAGCGCACCTCCAGCGTCGGCCCGTAGCTCATCAAGCCGCCCGCATCCATGAAATAGTGGAACGGATAGATCGTGGGCACGCTATATTTGTCGGCTGCCGCGACGACCGCCTTGCGGTTGACCACGAGGAAGCTGTCGACCAATGCGACCATCGCCGCCTTGGGCGGTTCGGAGAAGCTCCTGACCACCTCGTCGATGTCCGCCGGCGCGTTTACGGGGGCGGGGATCGCGGATACGCCGCATGCCGCGGCCTCCTGCTCGATCGAGGCGAGAAAGAAACGTCCGCCGCGCGGCGTCGTCGCGGGGTTGAACAGGATGCCGACACGCGCGACGTCAGGCACGGCCTCGCGGATCAGCTGAAGCCATTTGCCGCCCATCTCGGCGGTGCTGTTGGTGAAGCCGGTGACGTTGCCGCCGGGATGAGCGAGGCTTGCGACGAAGCCGTTGCCGACGGGATCGTTGGCTGTGGCGAAAACGATCGGGATGGTCTTGGTGGCGGCCAGGACGGCCGCGGTTTCGATCGTCGAACCCGTCAGGATCACGTCCGGCTTCAGATCGAGCAACTCCTGAATCGCCGCCTTAAGCCTGTCCGGCGCGCCGAAGGTCGAACGGAGCTCGAGGCGAAAGTTGACGCCTTCGACCCAGCCGCGCTGCCTCAAGCCGATGACGAGACCGCCAAGGCGGGAGGTCGGGGTGTCGGTCATGCTGCGTCTGGTCAGCTCATCATCGAACGGCAATGCGGTCAGCGAGGCGACGATGCGCATGCGATCCGGCGTTGCGCCGAGCGCGGTCCATCCCGCAGCGGCTGCTCCGGCAAGACGAATGAAGCCGCGGCGATCGACCGCGAATGCGGAACGCCGTTCGATCATGGAATTCTTTGCATGATGGCTTGCCCCGGTTCGGATGCTTACCGCGAACGGGCCGCATCCACAATTGATGAAAAAATGCGCTTATGAACGCTCATTCGCAGCGTTTGGCAGCCCGATACCGTATTCCTACGCTGTCAGAGAGTCGCTGTTTCGAGCCTTGTCTCCTCCGTGGCGCTTTGTAACGCCTTGTGGTGTTGCAGCATTTTCCGTCTCGGTTGGCGATGACGGTTCGGGAAGACGACGTCGTAGCTGCCGATTTTGAAGCGTTGTTTCAAGTTGTTTCGAAGGTTTTAGATGCGCAAAATCCATCTCATTCCGGCCGTCGTCGGCCTGTTCACTTCCGTTGCAGCCGGGCCGCTCGCGGCCCAAGGGACCGTGCAGGGCGCCGTGCCGAAGAAGGCTGCACCGGCACCCAGAGCGGCGGCCGCCGGCGCTCCCGCTGCAGCCGGCACGCCCGTCGCCGCCGGGGCCCCGTCGGCCGAGGCACCAGGAGCGGAGGACAAGTCCAAAGCGATCGACGGCTTCCGCTCCGCCAAGTTCGGCATGAACGAGGCCGATGTGCGCGCGGCGATGGCGAAGGATTTCAATGTCAGGCCCGACGCCATCAAGTCGCAGGACAACGCCGCCGAGCTGACGCACAGCCTGCTGTATTCGGCCCCTGATCTGCTGCCAAACGGCGGGACCGCGGAGCTCTCCTACGTGTTCGGCTACAAGTCGAAGTCGCTGATTCAGGTCGGCGCGGTCTGGTCGAAGGGAACCGATGCGGCGATGACGCCGGAGAAGCTGTTCTCCAACGCCAACATCCTGCGCGCCCATTTCATGGGCGAAGGCTTCAAGCCCGACTCCATCGCGATCAACATGCCCGTCGCCGGCGGCATCGTCATGTTCCGTGGCAGCGACGCCAAGGATCGCTCGGTGATCCTGCTGCTCCAGGGCACGTTCGAAAACAAGGAGAACAGCCAGCGGGTGCTGACGCCGACCAGCCTGCTGCTGTTCTACGTGGCCGACGCCAAGAGCCCCGACATCTTCAAGCTGCCGCCCGGCCAGTTCTGAGCAGGATTCGACATGCGCGGGCCATCTGCGAGGCAAGACGAGGACGAACCGGGCTTGCGCGGACTTGCGCGCTTCCGTTCGATGTCGCTGCTCTGTGCGATGCAGATGGTCTTCCTGCCGGTGTACAGCGTCCGCGTTCAGGCGCAGACGCCGAACGTCATCATTCCCGACGGCCGCACCGGGACGTCCTTGCAGACCTCCGGCAGCGTGACCAACGTCACGACGTCGACGGTCTCGGGCAACAACGCCTTCAACTCGTTCTCGCAGTTCAGCGTCGGGCAGGGCAACACCGTCAACCTGCAACTGCCGACCGGGACACAAAATCTCGTCAACATCGTGCGCGACGCGCCGGTCTACGTCAACGGCACCTTGAACTCCTACATGAACGGCGCGATCGGCGGTAACGTCTATTTCGCCGATCCCAAGGGTTTCGTGGTCGGCCGCAGCGGCGTGGTCAATGTCGGCAGCCTCAACGTCTCGACGCCGACGCGCGAGTTCACCGACAGCCTGGTCGGCGCGGGCGGGCAGATCAACCAGTCGGCGGTCGGCAATCTGATGGCGGGCTCGTTCCCGGTCTCGCCGGACGGCAACATCCGCATCTATGGCCGCGTCAACGCCCAGGACGGGGTGCGGCTGACCGGGCAGAACGTCTTCGTCGGCGGTGCCAGCCAGCGCGACATCGCCAATCTCGACCATGCCGCCAAGTTCGCAGCCTCGGTCAATTCGAAGGGCCTGCGCAGCGCCAGCGCGATCACCGTGAGCAACGGCTCGATCCATATCGGCGCCGTCAACAACGCCAGGGTCAACGGACGGCTGACGGCGCGCAGCAAGACCACGGCGCCGAGCAGCATCACCGTTCAGGCCGGCAACAATATCGAGATCGGCAAGAATGCCGGGCTGAATATCGCGAGCACGACTGGCAATAGCGGCGAGATCCGCCTGAAGGCGGCGCAGAACCTCACCGTGGCGGGTGGAGCCAAGTTCAACGCCAGCTCGAAGGCCGGCAATGCCGGCCTGGTCGATTTCAGCGCGAACGGGGTCATCGACGTCGGCCGCGGCGTCTCTGTCAATGTTGCCGCGCCCAATGGCAAGGCGGGCACGTTGCTGTTCGATCCGATCGATCTGGTGATCGGCGACGCCACCCAGGGCGACTCCGGCGTGACCTTGTCGAACAGCTCGATCGCGAATGCGCTCGCGGGGCTCAGCGCCGGTGCCGATTACCTCGTTCAGGCGGACAACTCCATCACGCTCGCCGCGCATGCGATGATCGATGCCCGCCGTCTCGATGGCGCCGGCCATTCGACCGGCAACGCCAACAACGTCATCATCGACGCGCCGAACATCGATATCAAGAATGGCGCACAGATCCTGGCGCAGACGGTCAATTTCGGCGGAACCAACTACGCCGACGGCAACGTCACGCTGAGAGCTACGGCAAGCGACATCAAGCTGTCCGGCCAGGCGACCGCAGCGACGGCGATCACCGTTGACGGCAAGATCACGGGCGGCACCGTATCGATCACCGCGACCTCGACGGCTGTATCCAGTTTCCTCGACGGTTCGCCGGTCGGGGCGTTGGCGCTCGTCGGCTCGACGCTCGCCGGCTCGCTGCTGGGCCTCAATGGCGGCTATGTTGCGGCCAGCGCCACGGCGACCATCAACATCAACAGCCATGCCGACATCAACGGCCGCGGCGATGTCACCATTTCCGCCCATGCATCGGAAACCGCCTCGGATCCGGCCATCGCGTCCACCTTGCTCGGCAGCCTCACGCCGGTCGCCGCCGGCGTCGTTGTCGGTAAGATCGACGGCATCGCCACGACCAACGTGGCCTCGGGGGCGACGATCAATGCCGGGGGCAACCTCGAGATCAAGGCGCTCAACGATGCGACCATTGCCGTCTCCGCCCTCGCGGCATCGACGAGCGCGCAGATCGTCCCGACGGTGGCCTATTCCAAGGGGTCGGTGACCACGATCGCCAACGTCGAGAGCGGCGCGCATATTGCGGCGGGGACCGTGAGCACGAGTGGGAGCACGCTGAAGGTACGCGCGATCAACAACAATTCGTTCTCGACCAGCGCGACGTCGGTTGCGGCACCCGGACTAGGGGCGAGCGGCGCCGTCGGAGGTGCGTTCGCCATCAGCGACATCACGACGTCCGTGACCGCAACGCTCGGCGCATCGCTCGGAACCGATGCCGCCAACCGGATGAACGGCTCCGTTCTGGTCGAGGCCACCTCCGACACCACGAGCAATTCCACGATGGCCTCGTCCATCGCCGGCCTGCCGGCGCTGATTGCGGCGATCGAGAGAGGACTGCGCGCCGTCACCGCGCCGACGTCGATCATCCAGGACCACATGTCCTCGCTGGTGCCGCTGAACTTCAATTTCAAGGCCGCGGGCGCGCTTGCCCTGGCCAGCAGCACTCAGAGTGCGACCGCCGCGATCGCCCAGAATCCGAGCGGCGGCGCGCCGAGCATCTATGCCAGCGGCAACGTCGCCGTCGCCAGCAACGTCATCGATCGCGGCGTTCGCAGCAATGCGACGGCCAGTGCGATTACCAAGGACGTGGTATCCGGCGAGAGCACGGCGATCAGCGCGGCCGTCGCCTGGGGCAATTTCACCCACAATTCGAACGCCTATGTCGGCAGCGGCACGCTGATCAACGCGGCAAACATCGCCGTCGATGCCACCACGGAATTGCCGATCACCAACACCTGGCTGAAATGGGACGGGTTGGGTGCGACGCTGAGCCATCTCAACGGCAGTTTCGGCGTCGGCGGCAACATCCTGACCAGCTATGCCAATGCCACGGCCGACGCCGGCGACACGATCGGCATCTCCGGTTCGCTCAACCATTTCGTCGTGAACAACAACACGACGGCGTGGGTCGCGGGTAGTGCGAGCCTGACGGCGACATGCACGATCGCGGCTTGCGGCAGCAGCTGGGCGGCCGGAATGGACAACGGCGACGTCCACACCTACGACGCCACCATTCAGATCGCGGCGACCACGACCACCGCGTCGATCGACGCCGCCGGCAATGTCGGCACGCTCGGTTTCCTGACCGGCAATACGTCGGGCGGCTCTTCGGTCGGCGGCGCGCTCAATCTCGTCCAGTTCAACACCAACACCATTGCCGGCGTTTCGGACCGCGCGACGCTCCGGGCGGCGGACGACATCGCCGTCAACGCGATCACGTCGGACCAGTTCGTCGCCGTCGCGCCGTCGTCCGGCAAGGCCGCGGGCGCGCTGGCGCTGAACGGCATCACCTCGCTCGGCTTCCTGAACAACACGACGCATGCGTCGATCTCGAGCCAGGCCACCGTCTATGCTCCGACCGTTGGCATCCTGGCGCAGCAGGATCTGTCGGTCGTGACGCTTGCCGGCGCGATGAGCCGCAACACGAGCGGAGGTTCGGCGGTTGGCTTGGCGGTCGCCTATCTCGGTGCAAATGCCGACACCTCCGCCTATATTGGCGACAACCATTCCGACATCCGCCCGGGCCCGTTCAGCGCCAACGATCCGTTTGCTGGCACGAGCGGCGGGAGCGGCGCGGTCAATGTCGACAATCTCACGATCAGCGCGACCACGTCGGGCCGCATCACCGCGGCCGCCGTCGCGGCGTCGATCTCCGAGCCGGCCGCATCGAGCTTCTCCGACAAGGCGGGCGCTGCCGGAGCCGGCGCGACCGGGGGAACCGCGGGCATTACGACGGCCGTGAGCAAGATCGGCTCAAGTTCGGGATCGAGCACCGACGGCTTCAGCATCGATCTGGCCGGAAGCTCCTCAGTGAGCGACGTCTCACTCGGCACCAGCGCCTACATCAGGAATACGACGGTCAACAAGTACACCACGACCGGAACCGTGGTGACGAACACGATCGTCCAGGCGCTCAACGACACCATGCTTAACAATGGTTCCGGTTCTGCGGCGCTCAATCTGGCCGGCGCATCCGCCCAGGGCGCTGCGATCGGCGGCGCCATCGCGGCGGCGATGTCCAGCAACGTGACGCTCGCCTATATCTACGGCACCACTGTGAACAACCAGAGTTCGCTGACAGTGCAGGCGCTCAACGGCGGCTCGGAAACCGTCATCGCCATCGGCGTGGCGGGATCGAAATCCAACGCGGCGGCGCTTTCTGCTTCCGTCGGCATCATCACGGATAGTGCCAACGCCTATATCGAGAGTTCGACGATCACGGGTCAGTCCTCAGGCGTCAATCGCGCGCTGGAGGTCGATGCCTACCAGACCACGAACGTCGCGATCGGCGGCGGCTCGCTCTACATCTCGGGCGGGCAGGCCGGCGTCGGCATCGGGCTGACCTATGCCTCGATCGCCGATCCCACCGGCGGCAACGCCACCGATGCGCATATCCGCGGCACGTCGATCTCCAACTACGACACCCTGTTGGTGATGGCCGACAGCGCCAGCGTGATCGCGGCCGGTGCGGCCTCGGGCGGCGCCGGTTCCAACGGACTTGCCGGCGCGATCGTCGTCAGCGAGATCACGCCCACCACGACCGCCTATATCAACAGCGGCGCGACGGTGAATATCAACGTCGGCCGCGTGACGGTGCTGGCGGACAGCGGCGCCGTGTCGGCGCTGGATACGGCGCTCGGCAACCTCGTCAAGAAGTCGAACAACAATCTTCTCGCCTCGGATACCTGCACCGTCGCCGGCGGCACGGGCGGGCAGAACTGCATCGACTTCAGCGCGGCCGCGCTCAACGACGGGACGGGCAACGGTCCGGGCGCCAGCATCGTCTCCGTTGCGGGCCTGATCCAGGCCGGCAAGAACAATGTCGGCGCCTCGATCGTCTACAACACCATCGCGACCACGCATTCGGCCTATATCGCCAACGTCCTGATGTCGGCAGGCACCAACGGCAATGTCAGCGTGAGCGCGGTCGACTCCTCGAAGATCCAGGCGGTCACGATCGGCTTCGGTCTTGCGACCGGACAATTTGCGGGCGTCGGCGGCACCACGATCAGCAGCATCTCCAATACCGTTTCGGCTTCTATCGGCAACAGCCAGTCGAGCACGACTCAATCGACCGTCACGGGCCGCAACATCTCTGTCAGCGCGATCGACAATTCCAGTATCACCGGAACCGCCGCGGTCGCGGGTGCCTCGACGCAGGGCAGCGCCGCGGGCCTGGCGCTGGTCAACAGCAGCATCGCCAACAATGTCAGCGCCGGCGTCACCGGCTCCAAGCTGACCGCATCGGGCAACGTCGCGGTCGGCGCGAACTCCAACGCCAGTATCTCGACCGTCGCCGTCGGCGTTGCGATGTCCTCGCAGGTGGGCCTTGCGGGCTCGGTCGCCACCAATCTGATGGGAGCCAACGTCACCGCCAGCATCACCGCCGCCGGTACCAACGGCATCAACGGCGCCGACGTCACAGCCAGCAATAATGTCGGCGTGATCGCGGGCAACAACGACAAGGCGGGCGTATTCGCCGGCGCCGTGGCGATCAGCAAGGGCGCGGCCGGCGGCGCGGGTTCGCTGGTGACCAATCAGATCACCGGAACTACGGCGGCCTATATCAGCGGGGCGAACACCAAGGTCGATGCGCTCGGCACCAGCTCGACCGATACGCTGTCGGTCAACAACGGCACGCTCGTCCATGCCTTCGATCTCGGCACGGCCCATGCACCGACCGACACGACACCCGATCTCACCGAGAACCAGGACACCGTGCGCGGCCTTGCGGTCGTCGCAAGCTCGCACCAGGCGGTCGTGACCAACGTTGCCTCGCTCGCGGCGAGCAGCGGGATCGCCATCATGATCAACCCGATCACCAATGTGATGAGCGGGGCGACGAGAGCGTATATCGACGGCGCCGCCGTCGCCACGCGCCTGACCTCTTCGACGCTGGCGCCGCAGATCGTCGTCGCCGCGTCGAGCTTCTCCTATTCCGGCGCGTTCGGCGCCGGCATCGTTCCGCCCACCGGCACAGGTGGCGGCGGCGCCACCGTCATCAGCACGACGATGTCGCGCAGCACTTTCGCCACCATTACCAACGCCACGGTCGGCGGGGTGCAGTCGTCGAGCCCGACGGTCGGTGCCGTCACCGTCAAGGCCAATGCCGAGCAGGATGCGTCCTCGATCGCCGTCGGGTTCAACACCGGCTCGGTCGGGTTGAACGTGTTCCAGGCAACCACGGAGGCCTATGTCGACGGCGGCGCGCTGACGGCGACGTCGCTGACGGTCAACGCCAACAACAACACTGGCATCTTCTCCGCGAACGGCTCGGGGGCCTATGGCAGCCAGGCCGCGATCGGCGCGGCCTTCCTGGTCCAGGTCTCCTCGAACCGAACCGAGGCCTATGTCGGCGACGAATTCGCCTATCATGGCGGCACGACGCCACACACGACCGCGCTCAATCTGAGCGGCGCGCTCGACGTCCAGGCCAAGACCAAGAACCGCTTCGAAGCCTATGCGATCGGCGGCGCGCTCTCGACCGGGACAGCGGCGATCGCGGGCATGGCGAACATTGAGATCGCCAACAACACCACCATCGCAGGCGTCTACGACACCACGCTGCAAGGGGTGACGGGCGGTGCGGCCGGCGCGGTCACCATCAACGCCAACGAGGACGTGGCGATCAAGGAGATCGCCGGTGCGCTCGCGGTCGGCGCCAGCGGGGCCGGTGTCGGCGTCGGAGCTGCGGCCAACGTCATTGTCTTCAAGAGCCAGACCATCGCGGAAAGCCGCAACAGCAACCTGAATTCGTCCGGCGCGATCAACGTGGGCGCGCTCAGCACCAAGGAGGTGCTGTCCTATGCGGTAACGGCGGGCATCGGCGGCAGCGTCGGCATCGGTGCGACGGTCGGCGTCATCATCATCGGCACCGCCGATCCGGATACGCAGGGGCAGCAGACCGGTCAGCTCAACCAGAATGGCAACGGAACGATCGCGGCGGTGAACGCGAGGACCAGCACCGCGCAGGGCGGCAATGCGGTCGCGAGCGGGACGGCCGGCAATCCCAACAATGCCAACGTGACCTCGACCTACAACGTCAGCAGCGTGCTCACGGGCGGCGATGACGGCGTGACCGCGCAGATCGCGGGCGGCAACGTCACGGGTACGCAGGTCAATGTCGGTGCCACCAGCGCCAATGCGGCCAAGATGTACCTGCTCGGTGCCGGCTTTGCGAAGAACGTCGGCATCGGCGCCGGCATCGGTTACACCAGCGTCAACAGCAGCGTGCTGGCCAATCTGAGCGCGATCGTGTCCGCGCCGTCCGTGACGGTTGCAGCGATCGTGAAGGACGCCAGCACCGGGCCTTATGCCGGCAAGACTATCGACACCGAGGCGATCGCGGGCGGGGCGGCGCTTTACTTCGGCGCGCAGGCAGCCGTGGCGTTCGGCAATGTCACCAACACCGTGACGGCCCAGCTCGGCGGCCAGGTCACCGGCACGGGCGGCACGGGTGTCGCCGTCATGGCGCAGGACACCTCGACCCAAGTCGTCTTCACGGGCGGCGTCACCGCCGGTGCCGCGGCGGTCGGCGCGTCGGTCGCGACGGCCGGACGGTCGAGTTCGGTCGCGGCAAAGGTCCTGGACGACGCCATTGTCAATACCTCGACGCTGGCGGTGGGCGCGGCTGGAGCCGGCAAGCTGTCGACGACCGCAACGGCGCTGGGCGGCGGCATCCTCGCCGGCGTCGGCGCGGATGCGGAGGTGCACGAAAATTCGAGCGTGGTCGCCGATATCGGCGCAGGTTCCTCGATCACCACGTCCGCGACCGGTGTCGGCACGCTGGTGACAGCATCGATCACGCCCAATCTGTCGAGCGAGGCGATCGGCGTCTCGGTGGGTGGTGGTGCGGTCGGTGTCGCCATTGCCCAATCGACGGTCGGAGCCACTGTTACGGCCGATGTCGGCGACGACGCCATCTTCTCGGGCGGCGCGCTCGCCGTGACCGCGATGGCGCTCGTCCCGATCATCGGGATGCAGACCAATACTGACGGAAGCACGACGACCATCTACGGCACGACGACCTACGCCAAATCGCTTGCGGGCGGCGGCGGTTCGCTGATCGGCGCGCAGGGCAGCTACGCCAGGGCCTCGCAGAACGCGACCGTCAGTGCGTATGGCGGAACCGGGATCGAGCTTCCGAACGCCGATGTGCTCATCGCGGCTCAGAACGACAGCGCTCAATATGCCGAGGCGACCGGCCTTTCGACCGGTTTCCTGGCCCTGGGGGCGACCGTCGCCCAGACCTCGTCGAGCGCGCACACCTACGCCTATCTGGGTGCGCCCGCGGACATGGATAACCTCAATCGCACCAACTACACGGGCATCCTCGAGATCACGGCGACCGGTACGGATGCCAATGTTTCCAATGCGACGGTCGGCGCGGGTGGTACCTACGCCGGCGCGGCGGCGGTCGCCACGACCAGCTCCACCGCCGTGACCAATGCGCGGTTCGACGGCGGCGCGACGGATGACACGCTCTATTTCGGCGGCATCAAGGTCGCGGCAGAGCACACCACCAACTATGCCGCAAGCGGCGACGCCTACCAGGCGTCCACGGCCGGCGTCTCCGCCGGCAAGGCGCAGAACGACGTCACCTCGACCACCACGGCCGAGATCGGAACCCATCTGATCATCAACTCCGATGGCGGCGACATGATCGTCACCTCCAAAGATAACGTGAACCAGGCCGGTGGCGGGGCGCGTTCGGGCTCCGGCGGCTCGTTCTCGGGTGCCGCTGCGCTGAGCGACTCCACGGTCACCCAGATCGTCACCACCAATATCGGCGCCGGGACGATCCTGAGTCTCAACGGTGATCCGCGAACCTCGGCAGGCGTGATCGATATCGAGGCCTACAACACGCTGAACACCAGGGACACGGCGAGCCTCGCCACGGCCAGCTTCTTCGCCGGCGGTGGCGCCGAATCCAACATGACGGCGAACGCCACGCTCGCGGTCAACATCCATGCCCGGGAGCTGTTCAGCGTCGGCAAGATCTTCATCGGCACGGCTGCGAAGATGGCCGCGTCCAACAACGCCAACGCCAGTCTCTACGGCGCGATCGCCGGCGTCGGTGCCAGCACCAACACCTGGGTCCACGCCATCCAGGACGTCACCGTCGACAGCGGCACGACCATCCAGGCCTGGCGCGACATCAACATCTTTGCCGGCATGTCTGGCGACACCATCACTTTTAGCAGCATCCAGGCGACGGCGACGACGGTCGTCTACAACAATACCGCGATTCCGATCTCCACCCTGTACCGCGGCACGGCCAATGCGGGCGGCGACAGCAGCCTGACGCTGGCCGACGGCTCCCGCGTGCTCGGCGTCCGCGACATCTATCTGGGCGCGACGCAGGGGCAGGTGACCGCGACCGGCAACGGCAGCAATTACAATCCGTACCTCGACATCTTCAGCGCCAAGAACAGCGACAATCACAGCCACACCAGCGGAACCGGCGACGTCGCGCTCAACGGCCTCGTGGTGGCCGGCATCAACAACGACGTGCTCATCACGATCGATCTCGGTGCAGGCGCGCCGACCCTCAGCACGACGAGCCCATACTCGTCGCTGTCCTCCACGCTCGAATATGTCTCCGACGTCGATCATTTCAGCCCGGTGAAGAGCTGGAACCACCAGACGATCCAGTACACCATCGTCGGCGGGTTCAATCCTTACCAGAACATCGTGAACCAGCTCGGCACGCTCACCGGCCTGACCGATGCTCAGATCCGGACCGCGCTCGCGGCGTCGACGTCTACACATCCCGCCACGATGACGCCGTCCGGGGCCGATCCGACCGGGGACATCCAGCGTCAGATCAACGCCTTGATCCAGCAGGCGCCATATACCTCCGATGCCGGCGGCAACGCCTTCGCCTTCGGCGACATGCTGGTGTCCGCAGGCAATGTCTCGATCCTGGCGCAGAAGCTCACCGGAAACAGCCTTGCCGGTCATTCGGCGCCAGCGGTCATCGCGCGCGGATCGCCCATGATCAAGGTCGAGAACCGCGGCCTCGACTTCATGGATTTCGCGAACCTCACCGTCACCAATGTGACCGGCGGCAACATCACCTACCGCCAGATCGACCATGTCGACCCGGATTCGCATTCCAACGTGACCTTCACCGCCATGCCGAGCGCGACGCCGATCATCGATATCTCGGCGACCTACAACCGCGTCGATCCCAGCACCGGGCTCGGCGTCGACGACAACGGCAACCAGCTGACCCGCAAGCCGGACATCTACTTCGACGGCATCGTCACCAACGAGAACGGTTTGCTCAAGATCACCAGCCAGCTCGGCAGCGTCGTGGCGTCGCAGTCTCTCAATGCCGCGACGATCCAGATGGTGGCGCCCAACGGTTCGTTCATCTTCCTCGGCGGCATCGGCAGCTTCTACAACTCCAACCACGATGTCACCGCGCAATGGGCCGGCGTCCAGTACAAGCCGGCCGACAACGACACGCTGACGGCGGTGATGGCGGCGGCAACCTTCCTCGGCGCCTATGGCGCGTACGAGTACAGTCCGCATATCGGCGCAGGCGGCAATCACCCGTATTTCTACTATTGCTGCGTCGACGGTAATACCGGCGTCCAGCAAACGGCAGCCAACAGCACGGTCTTCACCGCGCGCATGCTGATGACCTATTACGACGGCCTGTCGCTCTATTCGGCAATCTTCCTGCCGATGGGCAACGGCACGCCCAACGGGGGCGGCGGCAGCGTGGGCAGCCCCGCGACGCTCGCGGCGATGGAAGGACCGACGGTCCAGCCGATCGTCACCGCGCCATGGGAACGCAACACCTATGCCGGCCAGGGCGTCTTCAGCAACACGACTCGCGACGAGACGATCACAAATCCCGACGGCTCGACCTCGACCCGCACCTACACGTATTACTCGCCGTTCAATTGCTCGGGCTGCGGGGCCTATTTCCAGGTCGTCAATATCCAGAACGACGTGATCACGCCGAGGACCGCGAACACGAACGCGCAGTCGAACTGGAGTTCGACCACGCCCTCTGGCCACCAGAACCCTACGAACGCGCCCTTCATCCTTGGCCAGGCGATCATCATTTCGGCGGGCGTCATCAACGTCAACGGCCTGATCCAGAGCGGCACGAGCAGCAATTACTCGGTCGACATCGGCAGCGGCGCGTTGTCCGCCATCAACGACCTCAAGAGCAACAGCGCGGCCTTCGCCCAGGCCCAGGCCAACGCGCGGAATGGCAGCTATTACGACATCACGGCTGCTGCCGCGCCGCTGGTCGGCAGCGATATCAAGATCGGAGTGCGGTACAACGCGCTCACCGACCAGATCCTCGTGAACGGTGTGGTGCAGGGCTCCGGCGGCTACGTCTATCTGAACGGCAAGATCATCTCGACGTCCACCGACGGCACCTCACAGGGCACGATCGCGGTCAAGGGTGGTGCGGGCACGATCACGGTCAACAACTCGACCGGGCTCCAGCTCGTCACCAACACCATCAACACCGGCGTCAGCGCGCCCAGCGTCATCCAGATCGTCGATCAGCTTCAGCAGCAGACGACGTGGTACGTCTACAATCCGTCCGCGTCGGGCGGACAGCAGGTGTCGACGTACAGGACGGCCGGCGTCAATGCGAGCGCGTACACCGGCGCGATGTTGATCGGCATGAGCGGAACGGCGGGCATCCAGTACGCCGTGAAGCCCAACATGTACTACCAGTGGGTCGACACGGCGACGCTCGATCGACCGGCGACCAGCACGCAATTCGACTATGGCTGGCACTACACGCCGAATGCGGCGACCGGAGAGAACTGGACCCGCAGCATCAGCCTGGTTGAAAACGTGATGCAGGCCACGGGCGGGGGCGGCAACACCGGCCAATTGCAGACCGCCAATTTCCAGGAAGTGGTCACGGCGACCGGCAGCTATCATAACGGTGGCTACAACACGACCGCCGACAAGTGTTGCGGTGCGGACGCCCAGTTCAATTGGTATCAGCAGATCTACGATCATCTGACGCTCACGCTGACCAACACGGTCAAGGCGTCGAACCCGATCAACATCCAGTTCAGCGGCGGCGGCGCGAGCACGGTCAATGTCAGCTCGAATTCCGGGATCGTTATCAACGGGCCGATCAACAACCTCTCGGGTGACACGACGGTCATCGCCACCGGCGCCAATTCGGCCATCACGTCCGGTGCGAGCGCCAACAATCCGATGATCTCGGGCAGGAACGTGACCCTGTCGGCCGATGGTGGCATCGGCACACTGGGCACGAACGGTGCTCCGGTCCAGGTGCAGGTCTACGGTGGCAGTCTGACAGCAACCTCGATCGATCGCGACATCGCGATCGCGGCCGTCGGCTCGCTCTCGATCAATCAGGTCGCCGTCAATTCGGGCGTCTCCGGCCGCGCGCCGCAGGGCGGCGTCTTCATCTCGGCGACCGGCGACATCAACTCGGCGGCCCCTTACAACGTCGCCACGCCCGTCGTGATCGGCAAGAATGTCGAGATCAACTCCTCTGCCGGCGCGATCGGCGCGACGAGCGCCGTGGTCAACGGCGCGTCCACCCTGACCAACATCAATCCTCTGGTGATCCAGGCGACGGGCACCACGCAGACCAACGGCACCGTCGACGGCGGCGTTCTCGACAGCGCTTCCGCCAACGGCACCTACATCGTCCAGTCCAAGGGCGATTTGCGTCTCGGCACGATCCAGTCCACCGGCGGCCCGGTCTTCCTGGAAGCCGCCGGATCCGACGGCAACCCGGCCAGCATCCTCAACGGCCGGGCGGCGGTCGGTCTCACGCCGGCGCAGAGCCAGCATCTCCAGGATGTCTGGGCGAGCCTCGACCTGCTGAGCGGCAACGCCGCCACCAACGCCGTCAACAGTTACCAATCCATGGTGACGTCGGCCTATAACGACTACTTCCAGCTCAAGAACATCGCGTTCCCGAACGGCAGCACCTACGCTCCGACATCGGTCGGCCTGACGGTGCTGCGGGCGCAGGTCGCGGCCAAGCTCGGCATCGATCCCGCCAACGTCACCGCGACGCAGATGAAGACCGAGGCCACGACGCGGTTCCTGCGGGATCAGTTCCTGCTCGGCCAGATCACCACCGACGAGCTCAAGAGCTCGCTGACGGCCTTGCTCGGCAGCGCACCCACCGATCCGCTGGGGACGCTGTTCGGCAGCTCGCTGTCGTCGACCCTGTTAACCAAGCTTTTCGATGGCGTCTCGACGGCCAATCAGCGCCTGCCGAGCAACGCTGCGCTGCAGACCGCGCTCAATGCCTACAATGCGAGTTACAGTTACACGCTCGCGTCGACCGAGCGGGTCTACGGCATCATCACCGCGGGCTCGCAGTGGACGCAGAGCCAGCTCGCCTACACGGTGTCGTCGTCGGCCGTCGGTGCCGCGCCGCCGCCCATCGACGACAACGTCGTGGCCAATGTCAGCGCCAACCAGATCATGCTCTACGCGCCGCGCGGCTCGGTCGGCAATTCGGCCGCGCCCCAGACCTTTACCTTCACCAGCGTCGATTCCTCGTCGCTGACGCCGGAGCAGCGAGGCTTGCTCGCCACGGCCGGTCCCGGCCAGCTCACCGTCGGTGCGGTGACGGACCCGACCACCCATGTCACGACCTATACGGTCAGCCTGTCGCAGCAGAACCTTGTCGTCGTCGACAACCCGATCGCGATCTCGGCCAAGGCGCTGACCAACATCTATCTCGGCAGCAAGAACAGCCTCGCGCTCGGTGGCGTCACCGCCAATTACGGCCCGATCGCGGCCGCGCAGGCCAACGGCATCCAGGTGACCGGCCGCGGCGACGTCAAGCTCGACGCCGTCACCAGCATCTTCGCCAATGTGGGCGGTGCCGTGATCTCGGGCGATATCGCCAACCTGACCCTGATCGCCGAGCGCGGCAATGTCGGGGCACCCGGTGCGGCCGGAAGCAATCCCGCCAACAACTCGAACGCGCTTCAGATCGCCTTTGCCGACCCGGGCAACGATCAGCTCGACCAGGTCTCGTCGGCGCAGGGCATCTATGTGAAGCAGACCACCGGCGATCTCATTCTCGGCAACATTTCCGCCGGCAACGCGATTCAGCTGGCCGCGGCCGGCAGCATCTACGCCGAGGCCGGCTTCACGGATCGTACGGCGATCCATATTCTCGGCACCGACCTCGATCTGCGCGCCGGCGGCGACATCGGCTTCAACGGCGGGGCCTTCCAGCCGCTGCAGGTGAACATCTCGGGCGCGGTGACCGGCTCGGCGGTCGGCGATCTCAGCCTCCTTGCCGTCACCGGCGATCTCGGGGTCGGCACGAGCGGTTCCTACGGGACGCTGACGGCCGGCGGCGCGCTGACGCTGAACGTTGCGCGCGGCGCGCTCACCATCAATACCAGCATCAGCAGCGACGGCCTGATGCAGCTGCTTGCCAATCGCGGCATGACCTTCGTGGCCGGCACCAGTGCGGCGCCCGTGGTTGCGACCAGCAGCACGGACGGCGTGACGCTGGTGGCCGCGACGCTGTCGATGGGCGCCCATTCGGCCATCAACGCGGCTGGCCTGATCTCGGCGACCACCACGGGCGATGCGACCATCGGCCAGCTGAATTCGTCGCAGACCTACGCCGCCGCCTCGAGCACGCCCTCGATCATCGTCACCGCCGGCGGCGTCGCCTCGCTCGGCGCGATCATCGACAATGGCGACGGCCAGACCAAGTTCATCGCGTCCGGCGCAGGCGCCGAAGTGTCGCTCAGCGCATCGAACGGCGTCGGCAACGCGGCGAGCCGGTTCACCACCAACGCCGCGCGGCTGTCGGCCTCCGCGAGCGCCGGCAACATCTATCTTAAGGCGCTGATCGACACCGAGGTCAGCCTGCTGTCCGCGGTGAACGGCAGCGTGGACATCGTCGGCACAGGTGGGCTGACGCTCGACCAGGTGCTGGCGGGCACGGCGACCGGCGCGAACGGCAGCTTCAGCGCAATCGCGAACAACGGCAGCATCGTCATCGGCACTGCCGACAGCAGCGGCTCGCAGACGGTCCATGCGACTGAGAATGTGACGTTCAAGTCGCTCACGGCCGCCGGACATGCCGGCGACGCCGGCAACATCAACGTCACCGCCAACACCGGCTTCATCCTGGCGCAGACGGTGATGTCGGGCGGCGTCGTCACGCTGGGCTCGGTCTCGGCCCATGGCTCCGCGACGCTGCTTGCCGCCGCGACCATCACCGGCAACGCGCTCGCCGCCACGACCGGCTCCGGGCTGCTGACGGCGAACGGCGGTCCGGTCAACTGGAAAGCCCTCGACGTCAGCACGACGCTGGGCGTGACCGCGAGCCAGGGCAGCATCACCCTCCAGACCGCGCAGAGCGGTGGCACGCAGACCATCCGGGCCCGCGACAACGTCACCTTCAGCGCGCTGACGGCGAGCGGCATCACCGGCGATGCCGGCAACATCAACGTCACCGCCGACACCGGCTTCATCCTGGCGCAGGCGGTGATGTCGGGCGGCGTCGTCACGCTGGGCTCGGTCTCGGCCCATGGCTCCGCGACGCTGCAGGCCGCCACGACCATCAGCGGCAACACGTTCGCTGCCACGACCGGCTCCGGGCTGCTGACGGCCAATGGCGGTTCGGTCAACTGGAACGCCCTCAACGTCGGCACGACGCTGGGCGTGACCGCGATCCAGGGCAGCATTGCCCTTCAGACCGCGCAGAGCGGCGGCACGCAGACCATCCGGGCCCGCGACAACGTCACCTTCAGCGCGCTGACGGCGAGCGGCATCACCGGCGATGCCGGCAACATCAACGCCACCGCCGACAGCGGCTTCATCCTGGGGCAGGCGGTGATGTCGGGCGGCGTCGTCACGCTGGGCTCGGTCTCGGCCCATGGCTCGGCGACGTTGCTGGCCGCCACGACCATCACCGGCAACGCGCTCGCCGCCACGACCGGCTCCGGGCTGCTGACGGCCAACGGCGGTCCGGTCAACTGGAACGCCCTCAACGTCGGCACGACGCTGGGCGTGACCGCGAGCCAGGGCAGCATCACCCTCCAGACCGCGCAGAGCGGCGGCACGCAAACCATTCGCGCCCGTGACAACGTCACCTTCAACGCGCTGACGGCGAGCGGCATCACCGGCGATGCCGGCAACATCAACGTCACCGCGGACAACGGTTTCATCCTGGCGCAGACGGTGATGTCCGGCGGCGTCCCGACGCTTGGCTCGGTCTCCGCCCAAGGCTCGGCAAAGCTGATCGCCGCGGGCACCAACACCGGTCACAACCTCACGGCCGCGACCGGCAACGCAGTCCTCAGCGGCACGGTCGTTCATTGGGATAATCTCAACGTTGGCCGCACGCTCGACGTCACCGCGACGACGGGAGGAATGACCCTCGGCACGGCCGTCAGCGGCGGCACGCAGACCCTGCATGCGGTAAACGACATCGTCTTCAGCCAGCTCACCACGACGGGTATCCCCGGCGATACCGGCGACCTCGACGTCAAGTCCGACACCGGCTCGCTCCGCGGCGGATCGATCTCCGCCAACGGCGAAACGCATTTCGAGGTGGCCGGCTCGATCTCGCTCGACCGGGTCAGCGGCAACGTCGTCAAGATGACCTCGTCGGGCGACCTGACCATCAACTGGGTCAGCGTCGTGCGAGAGCTCGATCTCGCGGCTGATACGATCGACGTCAAGGGCGAGCAGATTCGCTCGAACCCGGCGGTCCCGCTCGTTCTCAACGTCACCGGCTATAACGGCGGCGTCGCGAAGTCCGCCAACATCTGGATCGACCCCGATCTCATCATCGTCAATCAGTTCAGGGTGGTGGACGCGACCTTCTGGACGGACGCACCGGCCGTCTCGATCCTGAACGGCTATGTCCCGGGCCAGCTGATGCTCACTACGGCCAACGCGCAAGTGCTGCTCAACAACCGCACGCCGGCGCCGTCCAACTGGCCGTCGCTTCAGCTCTACCAGCCGGGCGGCGTATTCACGATGAGCCAGGTCGGTAACGCCAATGTCAGCAACGCCTATGTGGTGTTCTACACCGGCAACGTCTCGGCGACAGTGACCAATTACGGCCCGACCCATACCTGCTGCTACGACTTCACCGGCGCCAGCATGGCGCGCAACATCGCGGTCGACGGCCAGGGTAAAGAGAACATCGAGACCTGGCTCGCGAAGAGGGACGGCGGGACGTTCTACCTGCTCGGTCTCTCCGGCCAGGCGCGGCTCGATGCGTTGCTGACGCCGCGGCCGGTCGAGGCCATCGGCTCCGGTCCCGCCGTCAACACCGAGGGGCTCAGCGACATGCGCAAGCTGCTCCAGAAGGGTCAGCGTGCGGGACGTACTGGCTGGAAGGACGCTGCGATCGAGACGGCGAGGCCGGCGATGGGCCGTCTCGCAGAGGCATGGTAACCGGATTCAGGATGCGGATTCGCGGGGCAGCATTGGCGGTCGGGCTGGCAGCGTCCTGCATCGTCTCTGCGCGCGCCCAGTCGATCAATCCCGGCGTGATCCAGAACGACATTGACCGGCAGCGCCGGCAGCTCGAGCAGCAGGGCGCGCCACCCAAGCTCACGGGGCCGGCGGTGATCGGCGGTGAGCGGGAAAAATCCCAGCTCCTGAAGCCGGGCGGGCCGAAATTCCGCCTGCGCAAGATTACGTTCGACGAGTCCAAGTTCATCACTCCGGCGGAGCTGGATGAGATCGCGAAGAAGTATGTCGGCAAGGACGTCGACATCGCCTCGCTGTTGCAGCTCGTTGCCGACATCAATGCGGTCTATGCCGCGCGCGGCATCGTCACGGGCATCGCGACGCTGCCCGAGCAGGACGCCAAGGGCGGCGTCGTCCGCGTCAAGCTGACCGAAGGCCGGCTGCAGAAGACGACCGTCGAGGGCAACAAGCAGACCCGCACCGACTACATCCTTCAGCGCGTGAAGGAGCCCGAAGGCGAGGTCCTCGACGTTCCCAAGCTCAACCGCGACGTGATCTGGTTCAACCGGACCAACGACGTGCAGATCAAGGCGCTGCTGCAGCCCGGCACGAGCTTCGGCCTCACCGACCTCCAGCTCGCGGTGATCGAGCCGCCGGCTGACACCTTGCAGCTCTTCACCGACAACCAGGGCCCCGAGAACACCGGGCGCTGGGAAGGCGGGGCCTTCTACAAGCGCCACGGCCTGTTCGGCGTCGACGACCGGCTGACCTTCTACGGCGTCCGCTCCGACGGCAATCTCAACGGCAATGTCGCCTACAGCATCCCGGTCAATCCCTGGGGAGGCCGCGCCGGCGTCAGCTATACCGAAGGCAAGATCAAGATCATCCAGGGTCCGTTCGTCGCGCTCGACGTGACCGGACGCTCGAGCCAGGCCGCGGTCAATTTCAGCCAGCCGGTCTGGGTGACGCAGGACTGGCTGGTGCTGCTCAACGCCGCCTTGACCGAGGGCAAGACGGTCAGCCGCTTCTCCACGGTCGCCGTCACCGACGACCATTACGACAAGACCACGGCGGGCGTCTCGGTGACCAAGTCCGGCAACACCTATTCGATCACGGTCTCGCCGGCGGTGAATTACATCGCATGGCATGACTACGTGCTCGGCAACAACCGCGCGTTCCACACTTATACCGGCTCGCTGATTGCGACCAGCGCCGCGGGCCCGGCCAATTTCAGTGCCAATTTGCTGGCGAGCTGGCAGTACACGCAGGAGAAGCTGCTGCCCGGCAGCCAGATCTTTTCGATCGGCGGTCCCACCACGGTACGCGGCTATCCGTCCAACGCGGCGGCCGGCGACAGCGGTTATTATTTCAACGCCGAGCTGCATTACAATTGGTCGCAATGGCTCAGGGGTTTCGACACGTACGTCTTCACCGACTGGGGTGCGGTGTATTCGACCTTCCCGGGGGTCACCGAAATGGCCTCTGTCGGCGTCGGCTTCTCCTGGACCTATGCGCCGTTCATGACGTTCGAGGCGAACTACGCGACACCGCTGAAGATGGCGGTGTCGACCCAGAACCGTTACGAAGCCTATGGCCGCGTCATCTTCCGGCCGCTGCTGATGTTCCAGAAGCCGGAGCCGCCTGCGCCTGTCGCCGCGGTGGCGGGCAGGAGCAAGTCGTAGTGGGAGGCTGCGTCGCACTCGCGGTAGTCGCGCTCGCAATGACGGCGGATGGCGCGTTTGCTAGCGCCGCAGCGTGAACTCCGCCGCCCCGCGCCGGTGTTCCCATTTCGCCTGCTCCAGCTCGGGCTGGTCGCATTCGATTTCCGGATAGCCGACGCAGAGATAGGCGATGAACTTCCAGGTATCGGGCACGTCGAGAATGACCTGGATGCGATCGGGATTGAGGATCGACACCCAGCCGACGCCGATGCTCTCGGCGCGCGCGGCGAGCCACATCGCGGTGATTGCGGCGACCACGGAATACTCCGTGGTCTCCGGCATGGTGGCGCGGCCGAGGCCGTGACCGATGTCGCTGGCCTTGTCGGCGAACACCGCGAGGTGGCCGGGCGCTTGCTCGAGGCCCGACAGTTTCAGCGTGGCGTAGCGCGCGGCGCGTTCGCCCGCATAAGAACCCAGAGCGTCGGCGTTGCATGCCCTGAAATCGTCGGCTACGGCGCGGCGCCGTGCAGGATCGTCGACGACGACGAAGCGCCAGGGCTGGCTCAGGCCGACCGAGGGCGACAGGCACGCGGTCTCGATCAGGCGATCGATCGCGCCGGCCGGAAGCGGGTCAGCTCGGAAGCGGCGCACGTCGCGTCGCCACACGAACAGCTCGCGCAACTGCCGGCGGAAGGTGTCGTCGAACTCGACCATGAGCTAGCGTCCCATCTGGAAGGCGGCTGCCACCAGCAGAATCAGGATCTCACCTAGCTGCTCGAACGCGCCGAGGATGTCGCCGGTCTGTCCGCCGATTTGACGGATGGCAAGCCGCGCCAGCATCAAGCCTGCAAGCGTCAGCAGGATCAGGCTGACCAGCGCCTTGCTCGGCCCTAACGCGAGAGCGAGCGCGAGCGATCCAAGTGCGAGCGCAAGCGCGACGCTGCGGCCCGGCGGCGCTCCCGCACTCGCCGAAAGCCCGTCCGGCCGCGCCGGAGGTACCAGCGACATGAAGGCCGGCACGCCCGCGCGAGCAGCAGCATGCGCGGCGCACAGCGCCAGCATGACGGCGAATGGATCGGCGATCGTCGCAAGCGCGCTCCAGCGCAGGCCGATCGACAGGATCAGCGCGCAGACGCCATAGGTGCCGATCCGGCTGTCGCGCATGATCTCGAGCTTGCGCTCGCGTGTCCGCCCGCCGCCGAGCCCATCGGCGGTGTCGGCAAGCCCATCTTCATGGAGCGCGCCGGTGATGAGGGCGGTCGTGGCCAAAGCGAGCAGGGCGGCAAGGTTCGGCGTCAGTCCGAAGCGGCTGGCGATCGTGTAGACCAGTGCGCCGGCAAGGCCGACCAGCAGCCCCGCGACGGGAAGGGCCCATGTGGCCCGCGCAACGGCGCCGTCGCCCGCAGGCTTCGACGATGCCACAGGCAGGATCGTCACGAACGATGCGGCCATCCTGAGATCGGCAATGATGTGTTTGAGAAACTCGATACCCGGCGTCATTTCAGCTTCATCGGCAGGCCGGCAACGACGAACTCGACCTCATCGGCAACGGCCGCGATCATCTGGTTCATGATCCCGGCGGCGTCACGGAAGCTGCGGGCCAGGGCGTTGTCGGGAACGATCCCGAGGCCGACTTCGTTGGTGACGAAGACGACGGGGCTTTTCAGACGGGGCAGGGTGCCGGCGAGCTCGCTCACCTCATGTTCCCAATCACGTTGTTCATGCATCAGGTTGGAGAGCCACAGCGTCAGGCAATCCACCAGCCTCGCGCCGCCGCCATCGGTTGCGACCAGGACATCGACGAGATCGAGCGGCACCTCGCGCTCGATCCAGTCGCTTCCGCGCCGCGCGCGATGCCTGGCGATACGCGCCTCCATCTCGGTGTCGAGCGCCTCAGCCGTCGCCACATAGACGGGCTGGCCGGGAAAGGCGCGCGTGCGCATTTCCGCACGCTTGCTCTTGCCCGATCGCGCTCCGCCCGTGATCAAGATGACGGCCATAGAACTCTCCTGTGGGCCTGACTAATCACCAAACGCAGCCAAAGACAAAGCCGAAATCAGGCGGCTGGGGGCTTGCGCTCGCGCCTCGCTTTGCGCAACAGGGGCGGGACAGGAGGCGGGTGTGGACTTTGCGGGCGCGATGGTGGTGGCGATGGCGGTGGATGCCCTGCTGGGCTGGCCGTCGTGGCTGTTTGCGCGGATCGGGCATCCCGTGACCTGGCTGGGACGGCTGATCGGCGCTGTCGATTCCGGTTGGAATCGCGCGGCCGATCCGCCGGCTCTTCGCCGCGGCGCGGGCGTTGCTGGCGCGCTTCTCGTGATCGCGCTCTCCGTCGCACTCGGCTGGATGCTTCAATCCTTGCTGCCCTTTGGCTGGATCCAGATCGTGGTGATCGGCATCCTGGCCTGGCCCCTGGTCGCGTCGCGCTCGCTCCATGATCACGTGGCCGCCGTCGCGCATCCCCTGATGGCTGGCGATATCGCTGCCGCGCGCGAGGCGGTCTCGCGCATCGTCGGCCGCGATCCCGCGGCGCTCGATGAAGCCGGCATCGCGCGTGCGGCGATCGAGAGTCTCGCCGAGAACGCCTCCGACGGCATCGTGGCGCCGGTGTTCTGGGGTGCGCTGTTCGGATTGCCCGGGATTCTGGGTTACAAGGCGATCAACACGCTGGACTCCATGATCGGCCATCGCAGCGAACGGCATGAAGCCTTCGGCTGGGCCGCGGCGCGCATCGACGATATCGCAAACTTCATTCCGGCGCGGCTGACCGGATTTCTGTTCGTGCTGCTGGCACCGTGGCGATCCGATGCGCTGTCCTGCATGACGCGCGATGCGCGCCGTCATCGTTCGCCCAACGCCGGCTGGCCGGAAGCGGCCATGGCGGGCGGGCTCGGTGTGCGGCTCAGCGGCCCCCGGATCTATCACGGCAGCGTCACCGACGAGCCCTGGCTGAACGAGGGCGCGCGCGATCCGCGCGCTGCCGACATCGGCGAGGCACTAACGGTCTACCGCCGCGCCATGCTGCTGCTCGCAGGCCTGCTTGCGATCCTGGCCTTCGCGTGAAACAACGAGGCATGCGCGAGCACGGTGGAAATCTGGATCAGGCCCAGCAGCGTTTTGGCGGACGCGCGGAGGATTGGATCGACCTCTCGACCGGAATCAACCGGTTGCCTTATCCCGTGCGCGAAGTGGGTTCGCGCGCCTGGAGTGCGCTGCCCTCGCGCGACGAGGTCGACGCCTTGCATCAGGCCGCGCGGCACGCGTACCGCACGAGCGCGCCGATCGTCGCACTTGGCGGCGCGCAGGCGGCCATCCAGTTGCTGCCGCAACTCGCGGCCCCCGGCCGCGCGCGCATTCTCGCGCCGACGTATAACGAGTATGCAGGCGTATTGTCGGCTGCAGGCTGGGACGTCCAGGAGGTCGGGGAGCTCGATGCGCTGGCGAGCGCGGATCTCGCCATCGTTGTCAATCCCAACAATCCCGATGGCCGGTGTCATTCGCCGGAGGGTTTGCTGACACTGCTGCCGCGCGTCGGCCGTCTCGTGATCGACGAGAGCTTTGCCGATGCCGCTCCGCAGCTGTCGCTCGCGCCCGAAGCGGATCGGCAGGGGCTGCTGATCCTGCGCTCGTTCGGGAAGTTCTATGGCCTTGCCGGACTGCGGCTCGGCTTCGCGCTTGGCGGTGCGGCTGATGTGGCCAAGCTCGCGGCGACTTCGGGGCCATGGCCGGTCTCAGGTGCAGCGATCGCGATCGGTTGTCGCGCGCTGCACGACGATGCCTGGGCCGAGGCCACGATCGCGCGGCTTGCGCGCGACTGCGTTCGTCTCGACGAGATGGCGCGCGCGCAGGGATGGCGGTTCGTCGGCGGAGCGTCGCTGTTTCGTCTCTACGAGATGCCCGACGCACGTGCTGCGCAGGAGAAGCTGGCGCATGGCCATATCTGGTCGCGCGTGTTCGCACAAAAGCCGACATGGTTGCGCCTCGGCCTTCCCGGCAGCGAATCCGACTGGTTGCGCCTCGCCGAGGTCCTAGCGCGCTAGCGCCAGCAGGCCTTCGACGTCGAGATGCTTCTCGATGTGGTCGGCGAGGGCATCCAGCGCGCTTTCGACCCTGGTGTGATAGGGTTCGTTGCCCGCGGGAATGTCGAGCTTCGCCAAAAACGCCCTGCGAAAATCGTCGGACGTGAACAGCCCGTGCAGATAGCTGCCCTGCACGCGGCCGTCGGGTGAGATCGCGCCTTCCGGCTCGCCGTTCAACGTTGCGAAGGGACGTGCGCGATCCGGCCCGTCGGTGCGGCCGATGTGGATTTCGTACGCTTCGATCGGCTGCCCCGTGGCGGCATGTACGGCCGCGACACGTGTCAGCGTCTTCTGCGGGCTCATGACCGTCGCCACATCCAGCAGCCCGAGTCCTGGCGTGTCGCCCGCGGGACCTTCGATACCCTCGGGGTCGGCGACGCTTCGGCCCAGCATCTGATAGCCGCCGCAGAGACCGAGCACGTGGCCGCCCCTGCGGTGATGCGCGAGCAGATCGATGTCCCAGCCTTGCGCGCGTAGAAACCCGAGGTCGCCACGAGTCGATTTGGACCCCGGGATGACGACGAGGCGGACGTCGCCGGGAATGGCTTCGCCGGGACGCACCATCACGAGATCGACGCCCGGCTCGAGCTTGAGCGGATCGAGGTCGTCGAAATTGGCGATCCGCGACAGCGCGAGGCACGCGATCTTGCATTGACCGGGTTTTCGCGAGTCGGTCAGGCCCAGCGCGTCCTCGGCCGGCAGCTCGCCGGCACGCGCGAACCAGGGTAGCACGCCAAGGCCGCGCCAGCCGGTTTTCGTTTTGATTAGCCCATAGCCATCCTCGAATAACGCGGGATCGCCGCGGAACTTGTTGATGACGAAACCCTGGATCATCGCGGCATCGTCGGGGTCGATCACCGTCTTGATGCCGACGAGCTGGGCAATGACGCCGCCGCGGTCGATGTCGCCGACCAGCACGACCGGCACGTCGGCCCTGCGGGCAAAGCCCATATTGGCGATGTCGGACTTCCGCAGGTTCACCTCTGCCGGGCTGCCGGCACCTTCGACGAGGACGAGGTCGGCGCGCGCCTTCAGCCGCTCAAAACTCTCCAGCACAGCGCCCATCAGCGACGGCTTCATCGCGGCGTAGTCGCGTGCCCGCGCAGTCGCAATGCGCTTGCCGTGCACGATGACCTGCGCGCCGACATCGGTCTCGGGCTTCAGCAGCACCGGGTTCATGTCGGTGTGCGGCTCGACGCCGGCGGCGAGCGCCTGCAGCGCCTGGGCGCGGCCGATCTCGCCGCCATCGACGGTGACGGCCGCGTTGTTCGACATGTTCTGCGGCTTGAACGGAAGCACGCGCAGGCCGCGCTGCGTGAAGGCGCGCGCGAGGCCGGCGACGATGAGCGATTTGCCCACGTCAGAGCCGGCCCCCTGGATCATCAATGTGCGCGCCATCGAATTCAGAACTCGACGCCGGCCTGCGCCTTGATGCCGGAGCGGAAGGGATGCTTGACCAGCGTCATCTCGGTGACGAGGTCGGCGATCTCGATCAGCTCGTCCTTGGCGTTGCGGCCGGTGAGGACGACATGGGTCATCGCAGGCTTTTGCGTTGTCAGGAATTCGACGACTTCGGCGATATCGAGATAATCGTAGCGCAGCGCGATGTTGATCTCGTCGAGCACGACCATGCGCAAGTTCTCATCGAGGATCAGCTCCTTGGCCTTCTCCCAGCCGGCGCGGGCGGCGGCGATGTCGCGGGCGCGGTCCTGCGTCTCCCAGGTGAAACCTTCGCCCATCGCGTGGAACTGGCAGAGGTCGCCGAAATGGCCGGTGAGCAGGCGTCTTTCGCCGGTGTCCCAGGCGCCCTTGATGAACTGCACGACTGCGCAGGGGAAGCCATGGGCGACGCAGCGGACGATCATGCCGAAGGCCGAGGAGGATTTGCCCTTGCCGGCGCCGGTGTGGACGATGATGAGGCCCTTTTCGCCGCTCTTGGTCGCCATGATCTTGTCGCGGGCGGCCTTCTTCTTCGCCATTTTCTGGGCATGCCGGGCGTCGGTTTCCTCGGTCGTTGGGGTCTCCGGTTCAGGCGTCATCGGTCCCGGTCCTTCGGCTTGACAAGAGGCGGCCACCGGCAAATGGTGGCCCGGCGTTGGTTCCTGTCCTATGACAGGCGAAGAGGGAATGCGATAGGGTCCGAATCGGCAAGATTTGGGTCCAAACTGCAGCCGCCCCCGCGACCGTGACCGGAGAGATGCCCAAAGCCACTGATTCCTTGCGGAATCGGGAAGGCGGGGATCGAAGGGCAAAACCCTGCTCCGCAAGCCGGGAGACCTGCCAGCGCGGACGAGTTTTGGACCGGCGGACGGGGTGTTCCGCGACGGGGAAACGGGCCTTCTGAAGAATGGTCCGTGTGCCTCATCGCCTCCCGCTGTTATCTGGAAGAGGCGATGACCGTCACACTTCACGTCTGCATCACCTGCCGTGCCGGCGAGACGCCTGGCGAGGGCGAGACGACGCCCGGCAAGCGCCTGCATGGCGCGATCCTCGAGGCCGGCGTGCCCGAGGGCGTCAATGTGGTTCCCGTCGAATGCCTGTCGGCCTGCAGCCAGGGCTGCTCGGTCGCGCTGAGCGCGCCCGGCCGCTGGTCCTATGTCTATGGGCGCCTCTCCGAGACGAATGCCCAGGACGTGGTCGCGGGCGCGGCGGCCTATGCCGCGGCGCCCGACGGGCTCGTGCCCTGGCGCAGCCGGCCGGAAATATTCCGCAAGCAGTCGCTTGCCCGCATTCCCCCTGTTGCCGCGTTGCCGGAGGCCGCCGAATGAACTCGCTCGCAAAAGTCCCGGTCACGGTGGTGACCGGTTTCCTCGGCTCCGGCAAGACCACGCTGATCCAGCATCTGCTCGCAAACCCCAATGGCAAGAAGCTCGCGGTGCTCGTCAACGAGTTCGGCAGCGAGGGCGTCGATGGCGAAATCCTGAAGTCCTGCGCCGATGCCAATTGCCCGGAAGAGAACATCGTCGAGCTCGCCAATGGCTGCATCTGCTGCACGGTTGCCGACGATTTCATTCCGACCATGGAGCAGCTTTTGGCGCGCCCGGTGCGGCCCGATCACATCCTGATCGAGACCTCGGGCCTGGCGCTGCCGAAGCCGCTGCTCAAAGCGTTCGACTGGCCACAGATCCGCTCGCGCATCACGGTCGATGGCGTGATCGCTCTCGCCGATGCCGAGGCTGTCGCGGCCGGCCGCTTCGCACCGGATCCGGCTGCGGTGGAAGCGCAGCGCGCGGCGGACGAGAATCTCGATCACGAGACGCCGCTGTCTGAAGTGTTCGAGGATCAGATCGCCTGCGCCGACATCGTGCTGCTGACCAAGGCTGATCTCGCGGGCGCCGCCGGCATCGAAGCTGCCAAGGCGGCGATCACCGCCGAGATGCCGCGGCGCGTGCCGATGCTGGCCGTCACCGACGGCGCCATCGATGCGCGCCTCATCCTCGGACTCGGGGCCGCCGCCGAGAACGATCTCGCCGCACGCCCCTCGCACCATGACGGCGAGGAGGAGCACGAGCATGATGATTTCGCCTCGGTCGTGGTCGATCTGCCCGAAGTCACCGACGTCGATGCGCTGGTTGCCTCCGTCCAGCGCCTGGCGCGCGAGCAGAACGTGCTGCGCGCCAAAGGCTATATCGCGGTCGCGGGAAAGCCGATGCGCCTGTTGCTGCAGGCGGTCGGCGAGCGCGTGCGTCACCAGTTCGACAAGCCCTGGGGTGCAGGTGTCAGGCAGTCCAGGCTCGTCGTGATCGGTGAGCACGGCGATATCGACGAGGCCGCGATCAGGTCAGGACTAGGTATCTGATGCACGTCGTTTTCCGCGAGAGCCGCGGTCTCGAAGAGACCGCGACGCCAAGGGACATCGGCCAGGACCCGGCCGATCTCGTGGTGCTCTCGTATTCGGATTCCGATCTCGCCGCTTTCGCGGCCGGTTGGCGGCGCGGCCGGAACAGCCTGCCGTCGCTGCGGCTCGCCAATCTCGCGGAGCTGCGTCATCCGCTGTCGGTCGACACCTATATAGACCGCACGCTGTCGCAGGCGCGCGGCATCCTCGTGCGCCTGATCGGCGGGGAGTCCTATTGGGCGTATGGGCTGGCGGCCCTTCAACGACTGGCCAGGGATCGTGACATCGTCCTTGCCGTGCTGCCGGCCGACGGCCATGACGATGCGCGGCTCGACGCGTACTCGACCTTGCCGGTCTCGACGCTGCGCCGGCTCAAGGTGCTCTGCGACACCGGCGGCACGGTCGCCGCGCAAGCTGCGATCGCGCAACTCGCGCTGGCCTCGGGCCTCTATGCCGGCCCTGTCGTCGGCGAGATGAGCGTGCCCGAGATGGGCTTCTACGATCCCGCCCGCGGCGTCATTGCGGCCCCCGTGGGCGGTGAGGGGAAGCCCCGCGCGCTCGTGACGTTCTATCGCTCCTATCTCACCGCCGCGGACACCGGCCCGGTCGATGCCTTGATCGCGGCGCTGCGCGAGAAGGGGTTTGACGCCTGCGGCGTGTTCGTCACCTCGCTGAAGGCGGCGGGCGTTGCCGACTGGCTGTGCGGCTATCTCGCGCAAAATCCTCCGGCGGTGATCGTCAACGCAACGGCATTCTCGGCCCTGGGTGACGACGGCACGACGCCGTTCGACGAAGCATCGTGCCCTGTGTTCCAGGTCGCGCTCTCGACGGCGCGGCGCGAGGACTGGGCGGAGTCGCTACGCGGCCTCTCGCCCGGTGATCTTGCAATGCATGTGGTGCTGCCCGAGGTCGACGGCCGGCTGTTCGCGGGCGTGGTGAGCTTCAAATCCGCCGGGAAGCGCGACTCCGATCTGCAGTTCTCGCATCTGGCCCATAGGCCCGATGAGGAGCGCGTGGAGGCCGTCACCGCACGCGTCGCAGCGTGGCGGCGCCTAGCGGAAAAGCCCGCCGGTGAGAAGCGGCTGGCACTCGTGCTCTCGAACTATCCGGGACGCCCGCACCAGATCGCGCATGCCGTCGGTCTCGACGCGCTGGCGTCTGTCGAGGCCTTGCTGTTGGATCTCGTCGAGGTCGGTTTCGATGTTGCGCCGGTCCATGCGCTCGGTGAAGCGCTGCTCGAGCAAAGTTTGACCTGGAGCGTCGCCGATTATCGCGCGGCAGTCTTGCGTCTGCCGCAATCCTTGCAGGACGATCTCGCGCAAGCCTGGGGCGCGCCGGAGGAAGATCCGAGCTGCCGCAACGGCGCGTTCCACTTCGCCGCGATCCAACGCGGCCGTTCGATCATCGCGGTCCAGCCCGAGCGCGGCGATGCGGCCATGCGCGATGCCGATTATCACGATCTCGCCCGCACGCCGCGCCACGCTTATGTCGCGTTCCATCTCTGGCTCCGCCAGCAGGGGATCCACGCCGTCGTGCACATGGGCGCGCATGGAACGCTGGAATGGCTGCCCGGCAAATCCGTGGCGCTGTCATCGCGCTGCTGGCCGGAAGCGCTGATCGGCGATCTTCCCATCATCTATCCGTTCATCGTCAACGACCCCGGCGAGGCCGCGCAGGCCAAGCGTCGCATCGGCGCGGTGACGATCGGTCATCTGCCGCCACCGCTGGAAGCCTCCGCGGTACCGGAAGGGCTGCGCCGGCTCGAACGTCTCCTCGACGAATATTCGACCGCCGACGGTCTCGATCCCGCGCGCCGTCAGCGGCTGATCGCTGCGATCCGCGAGGAAGCGCGCGCCGCCGGCCTCGAAGATGATCTCGGCCTCGATGCATCGGCCGCACCGGCCGAAGCCATCCCGCGGATCGACCGCTTCGTCTGTGACCTCAAGGAAAGCCAGTTCGGCGACGGCCTGCACGTATTCGGCCGCGGCGCCTGCGGCGAAGCGGAGCGCGAAGCGCTGCGGGCAGCGCTTGCCGGCCGGCGTGTCGCGCCGGGGCCGTCGGGCTCGCCCTATCGCGGACGCCAGGACGTGCTGCCGACCGGGCGCAATCTCTTTGCCGTCGACCCGCGCGCGGTGCCGACGCCGTCCGCGCATGCGCAAGGCATCAAGCTCGCCGAAGAGCTGCTGCGCCGTCACTTGCAGGATCACGGCGATTGGCCGAAGGGGCTCGTGATCGATCTCTGGGGCTCGGCGACGATGCGCACTGCCGGCGAGGAATTCGCGATGGCACTGCATCTGGCCGGCCTTGCGCCGCGCTGGGACCACGCCTCCGGCCGCGTCACCGGCTACGACATCATCGCGCCGGCCGAGCTCGGCCGCCCCCGCATCGATGTCACGCTGCGGGTCTCCGGCCTGTTCCGCGATGTCTTCGCGGGTCTCGCGCAATTGTTCGAGGCCGCTTCCGAAACGCTTGCGGCGCGTGAGGACGAGGGCGAGGAGAATCCCTATCGCCACCGCGTCTCCCGCGTGTTTGCGCCGCGGCCTGGACATTACGGCGTCGGTCTCTCGGCGATCCCTGATGCCTTCACGCCGGAGACGCGCGATGCCGCGGGCGAGGCCTGGCTGTCGGCCTCGTCCTGGGCGTTCTCGGCCGATGGAGAGATCAAGCCAGATCGCGCCGGCATCGAGGCGCGGCTCGCCTCGGCCGAGGCCTTCATCCACGTCCAGGACTTGCCGGAAACCGATCTGCTTCTCGCCGCCGATTATGCCGCGCATGAAGCCGGCGTTGCGGCGGCTGCAGCGCATCTCGGCGCGGCAGGACCATCGCTCTATCACCTCGACACCACGCGTCCCGAACAGCCGCACGCGCGTACGCTGACCGAGGAAATCTCCCGTGTCGTCCGGGCGCGCGCCGCCAATCCGGCCTGGATCGCCGGCATGATGCGCCACGGTTTTCGCGGAGCCGCCGAGATCACTGCGACGCTGGAGCATATGGCCGCGTTCGCCCATCTCGCCGGGGCCGTGCCGCCGCATCTGTTCGATCTCTACTACGATGCGACGCTCGGCAACGATGATGTCCGCGCCTTCATGGCGAGTGAAAATCCGCGGGCGCTCGCCGCGATGGAAACCTGCTTCGCGCGCCTGCACGATGCCGCGCTCTGGCAAACGCGCCGCAATTCGATCGCGGCGGCGTTGCGGGAGGCATCATGAGCGCGTCTGCGGTCAAGGGCTGGTGTCCCGGCGCGCTGCGGCCGATGCAATCGGGCGACGGGCTCGTGGTGCGGGTCCGTCCGTTCGGTGGGCGTCTTGAAGCCCCGCAAATCTCAGGCCTTGCCGAACTCGCCGGGCAACACGGCAATGGTCTGATCGACGTGACGAGCCGCGCCAATCTGCAGATCCGCGGCGTCAGCGAGCAGAGCCATCGGCCGCTGCTCGACGGCCTCGCGCAACTGGCACTGCTCGATCCCGACGCCGATATCGAAGCCCGGCGCAACATTCTGGTGATGCCGTTCTGGAGCGGCGCCGACCAAACCCAGGCGCTCGCCGCCGAGCTGGAGGAGGCGCTGGCCGACAGCGGCCTCGCGCTTCCCACCAAGTTCGGCTTCGCCGTCGATGACGGAAGATCGCGGGTGCTCGCCGGCGATTCCGCCGACATACGCATCGAGCGCGATCGGTCGGGCCGCCTCCTGGTGCGGGCCGATGGTGCAAGGCTCGGCCGCTCCGTCGCACGCGGCGAGGCCGTCAGCACGGCGCTCGCGCTCGCAAGCTGGTTCCTGGTCTCCGGCGGCGCGAGGGGCGGGCGAGGGCGCATGGCGGCCCACATCGCCTCCGGCGCGGCATTGCCTCAATCGCTGCGCGGCGAGACCGAGCCGGCGCCCGTGATGGCGGCGTCGCGGCCGGGGCACTATCCGCAAGGCGCGATGGTCGGCGTCGCATTCGGGCAGATGCTGCACACGACACTGCATCAGTTTGCCGGTTGCGGACATGCGCTGCGCATGACGCCGTGGCGGATGGTGCTGAGCGAGGGCAAGCGCGAGATGCCGAGCGCGGCGGGCCTCATTACCGAGCCGTTCGATCCCGCGCTGCGCGTCATTGCCTGCAGCGGAGCGCCGCGCTGCCGCGAAGCCCACGCCGATACGCGCGCACTGGCCGCGGCGCTCGCGCCGCGCATCGCCGCGGATACGCGTCTCCACGTTTCCGGCTGTGGCAAGGGTTGCGCCCATTCCGGCCCGGCCGCCGTCACGCTGGTTGCTACAGGTGCCGGCTTCGATCTCATCCGCGGCGGCTCGACGCGTGATGAGCCGGTTCTGCGCGGGCTCAACGGCGCCGACATCGTCAGCGATCCCTCCATCCTGGTCGGAGGACACTGATGCCGCACACCTATGAAACCGACGGCGCGGCGATCTACCGTCAGTCCTTTGCGACGATCCGCGCCGAGGCGGACCTTGCGCGCTTTTCGCCTGACGAAGAGCAGGTCGTGGTGCGGATGATCCACGCCGCCGGCATGGTCGGCCTCGAGGCGCATATCCGCTTCACGCCTGGGATGGCGACCGCCGCGCGCGCGGCCTTGCAGAAGGGCGCGCCGATCCTGTGCGACGCGCGCATGGTCTCGGAAGGGATTACGCGCGCGAGATTGCCCGCGGCCAATGCCGTCATCTGCACGCTTGGCGACGCCGAGGTTCCCGAACTGGCGCAATCGATGCGCAACACGCGCTCGGCCGCGGCGCTGGAGCTGTGGCGGCCGCATCTCGACGGTGCAATCGTTGCAATCGGCAATGCGCCGACCGCGCTGTTTCATCTTCTCAACATGCTGGAGGACCGCGACTGTCCGCGGCCTGCGGCGATCATCGGCTGCCCGGTGGGATTCGTTGGTGCGGCCGAATCCAAGGCCGCGCTGATGGCCGATCCGCCTGTGCCGGCGTTGACGGTCGAGGGCCGCCTCGGCGGCTCCGCGATCACGGTCGCCGCCGTGAATGCATTGGCGAGCCGGAGCGAATAGCGATGGGACGCATCATATGCTGCGGTCTCGGCCCCGGCGATCCTGATCTGATGAGTGTGCGCGCCGACCGCACCGTGCGCGGCGCCAGGCATGTCGCCTATTTCCGCAAGATGGGCCGGCCGGGCCAGGCGCGGCGCATCGTCGACGGCATGCTGGCGGCGGATGTGGCCGAATATCCCATGGAATATCCTGTCACGACCGAGATCGCCTTCGACAGCGTTGAATATGTGCAGCTGCTCGCCGGCTTCTACGACGAATGGGCCGAGCGCCTGGCGCGGCTTGCGCGCGCGGTCGATGTCGTCGTGCTCTGCGAGGGCGATCCCTACTTCTACGGCTCCTTCATGCATCTGCACACGCGCCTGCAGGGACGGGCCGAGATCGAGGTGATCGCCGGCATTCCCGGCATGGTCGGCTGCTGGAATGGCGTCGGACAGCCGATCGCGCTCGGCGATGACGTGACGACCGTGCTGATGGGCACGCTGGCTGAAGACGAGCTCGAGCGGCGCATGCGCGATTCCGATGCGCTCGTCGTCATGAAGACCGGCCGCAATCTCGCAAAGGTGCGCCGCGCGCTCAGCGCCGCCGGCCGGCTGGACGACGCCTGGCTGGTCGAGCGTGGCACCATGCCGGGCGAGCGCGTGGTGCGGCTCGCCGAGATCGACGGCGCCGACTGTCCCTATTTCGCGATCGTGCTGGTGCACGGCAAGGGCCGGCATCTGGACGCCGCCGAATGACTGGTACCTTGACCATCGCGGGCCTCGGGCCCGGCAGCGACGCGCTGGTGACGCCGGAAGTCTCCGCCGCGCTCGCGGCCGCGACCGACATTCTGGGTTATGCGCCCTATGTCGCGCGGGTGCCGCCGCGAGCCGGGCTCACCCTGCACCCCTCCGACAACCGCGAAGAGCTGCAACGCGCGCGCGAAGCCTTGCGGCTCGCCGCCGAAGGCGGTCAGGTCGTCATCGTGTCATCCGGCGATCCCGGCGTCTTTGCGATGGCCTCCGCCGTGTTCGAGGCGCTGGAACAGGCGCCGCAATGGCGCGAGCTGCCGATCCGCGTGCTGCCGGGCGTCACCGCGATGCTGGCGGCTGCCGCCCGAGCCGGCGCGCCGCTCGGTCATGATTTCTGCGCGATCAATCTTTCCGACAACCTCAAGCCGTGGGCGGTGATCGAGAAGCGCTTGAGGCTTGCCGCCGCGGCCGACTTCGCCATCGCGATGTACAATCCGCGCTCGGCAAGCCGGCCGGAAGGATTTGGCCGTACGCTTTCTGTGCTTCGAGAAGCAGGCTGCGGCGAGCGCCTCGTGATCTTTGCGCGCGCGGTCAGTGCGGCTGACGAGAAGATCGAGACGGTGACGCTGAACGAAGCGACGCCCGAGATGGCCGATATGCGCACGCTGGTCATCGTCGGCAATTCGCAGACGCGCCGCGTCGGCCGCTGGGTCTATGCACCGAGGCGGGTCGAATGACCGAGCCACTGCATCACCTCGGTGACGCTCTCAACCCGTCGGCGCTCGGGCAGCTCCGGCCGCGAGATCATGACCACGGGAAGGCCGAGCATGCGCGCCGCGTCGATCTTGGCGCGCGCGCCGTCGCCGCCGGAATTGCGGGCGACGATCCAGGCGATGCCGCGCGCCCGCATCATCTCCAGTTCGCCGCCAAGGGAGAATGGTCCACGCGATACGATGACGTCGGCCGCAAAGGGAAGGGGCGCTTCGGGCGGATCGACGAAGCGAAGCGTATAGGCGTGCTGCGGCTTCATCGCGAACGGCGCGATGTGCTGGCGGCCGATGGCGAGGAACACGTTTGCGGGCATCTCGGGCAGTGCCGCGGCCGCGGCACTGACATCTGCAACCTCGATCCAATTGTCGCCGGACATGCTACCCCAGGGCGCACGCTCCAGCGCGATCAGCGGCGTTGCAGTGTCCGCGCACGCTTCGACAGCGTTGCGGCTCATCTCAGCTGCGAACGGATGCGTCGCGTCGATCACATGCGTGATGCGCTCGTCGCTGATGTAACCCGCAAGCCCGCTCACGCCGCCGAAACCGCCGATGCGGGTCGGCAGCGGCTGATCGGCCGGCACGTGAGTGCGACCGGCGTACGAATAGATGGCATCGATGCGCGCGCGCGCCATCTCTCCAGCGAGCAGGCTCGCATCGGCAGTTCCGCCCAGTATGAGGGCGCGCATCATGGCTGATCCCTGGCTGACCATCATCGGTATCGGCGAAGATGGCCTTGCCGGGCTGTCCGAGGCAAGCCGAAAGGCGCTCAACGATGCCGAAACCGTGTTCGGCGGCGAGCGGCACCTCGCACTTGCCGGCGTCGGGAGCCGTGGTCGTTCATGGCCGGTGCCGTTCGATGCCAATGTCGTGCTGAGTCGCCGCGACCGGCCGACGGTGGTGCTGGCCTCCGGCGATCCGTTCTGGCACGGTGCGGGCGCTGTTCTCGCCGAGACGCTTCAGGCTGGCGAGTGGATTGCGCATTCCGCGCCGTCGACCTTCTCGCTCGCCGCCGCGCGACTTGGCTGGCGCCTCGAAATCGTCGCCTGCCTCGGACTCCACGCCGCACCGTTCGAACGTCTCGTTCCGCATCTGGCGCAAGGCGCACGCATCATCTGCCTCGTACGCGGCGGGACAGCGGCTAGCGATCTCGCAAGATGGTTGAGCGAGCGCGGATGGGGCGCCTCGACCTTTTGGACGCTCGCTGCCCTTGGCGGGCCGCAAGAAAGCATCAGAGAATGTCGCGCCGATAGCTTTGCAGGTAATCTCGCTGAAGCGCTGGTCACAGTCGCCATCGAGGCAAATGGCGGACAAGGCATGCCGCGGAGTTCGGGCCTGTCAGACGCTTTGTTCGTCCACGACGGACAGATCACGAAGCGGCCGGTGCGCGCGCTCGCGCTTTCGGCGCTGGCGCCGCGTCCAGGCGAGCGGCTGTGGGACATCGGCGCCGGCTCGGGCTCGATCTCGGTCGAGTGGGCACGGTGCGGCGGGACGGCGACCGCAATCGAGGCGCGTGAGGATCGTGTCGCGAACATCCGCAAGAATGCAGCCGCATTCGGACTTTCGCATCGGATCATGGTCGTCTCGGGGAGGGCACCGGAAGCTCTTGCTGGGCTGGAAGCGCCAGATGCCGTCTTCGTCGGCGGCGGTCTCGATCATGCGATGTTCGACGCGATCTGGTCGCCGCTTGCGCCGGGGACGCGGCTGGTTGCGCACGCGGTGACGCTGGAGACGGACGCGCTGCTTGGCGAGCTGCATCAGCGCCATGGCGGCGAACTGATGCGGGTGGAGATTGCGCATGCCGCGCCGCTCGGCCGCTATCGGTCCTGGGACGCGGCACGTCCATTGGTGCAATGGAGTACGGTCCGATGAAGGTCGCCGGACTGGGTTTCAGGAAGGACGTCACGCTGGCCTCGTTGCGCGAAGCGCTGCTGGCGGCGGGTGGTGCCGAAGGTCTCGCAGCCATGGCGACTGTCAGCGACAAGGCGGACACAGAGACGTTGAAGCAGCTCGCGCGTGAGTGCGGTGTGCCGATCAAGGCTGTTCCGGCCGATGTACTGGCGGGCATCGACACGCCGACGCAGTCGAGGCTCGTCGCCGAGAAATTCGGGACGGGTTCGATTGCCGAAGCCGCAGCGCTCGCTGCGGTTGGCCCAGGCGCGCGGCTGATTGCGAGGCGCGTGATCTCGCAGGATCGCACCGCGACCGCGGCCATCGCCGAAGGAGACGGCGCATGACGGTGCATTTCATCGGCGCAGGACCGGGCGCGTCTGACTTGTTGACCTTGCGCGGCCGCGACCTGATCGCGGCCTGTCCGGTCTGTCTCTATGCCGGCTCGCTCGTGCCTGAAGGCGTGCTGGCGCATTGTCCGCGTGGGGCGCGCATCGTCAACACTGCGCCGCTGTCGCTCGACGAGATCATCGCGGAGATCGTCGCCGCGCATGCGGACGGCAAGGACGTCGCGCGGCTGCATTCCGGCGATCTCTCGATCTGGTCCGCGATGGGCGAGCAGCTCCGCCGCCTGCGCGCGCTTGGCATTCCCTATTCGGTGACGCCAGGTGTGCCATCTTTCTCCGCTGCGGCGGCGGCGCTGGAGGCAGAGCTGACGCTGCCCGGTCTCGCCCAGACGGTCGTGCTCACGCGCACGCCGGGCCGCGCCAGCGCGATGCCTGAAGGCGAGAAGCTGGCCGCATTCGCCGCGACCGGCGCGGTGCTCGCGATCCATCTGTCGATCCATCTGCTCGACAACGTCGTCGCCGAGCTCACGCCGCATTACGGCGCGGATTGTCCGGTCGCCATCGTCTGGCGCGCGAGCTGGCCGGACCAGCGCATCGTCCGCGCGACGCTCGGCACGCTCGATGCCGCGGTCGGCACGGAGATGGAGCGCACCGCGCTGATCCTGGTCGGCAAGACGCTCGGCGCTGCGGATTTCGACGAGAGCCGCCTCTATGCCGCCGACTACGACCGCCGCTATCGGCCTGTCGGCGCCGAGCCGCGCTTTCCGGAGGCGACGTGATGGCGGCAGGCCTCGTCATCTCCGCACCGGCCTCGGGCGTCGGCAAGACCACGCTGACGCTGGCGCTCGCGCGTGCCTGGCGCAATCGCGGCCTGAACGTGCAGTGCTTCAAGAGCGGGCCTGACTACATCGATCCCGCCTTCCACGCCGCCGCCACGGGGCGCGCTTCCGTCAACGTCGACAGTTGGGCGATGGACCGCGGAGGAATAGCGCATCTCGTCCGCCGCGGTGCGGACGCAGATATCGTCCTCGCCGAGGGATCGATGGGCCTTTTCGACGGCGTCGCCGCGCGCGGTGTCTCCGGCACCGGTGCCACCGCGGATATCGCGGAGATGCTGGGCTGGCCGGTGGTGCTGGTGATCGATCCCTCGGGTCAGGCGCAGACGGCGGCGGCGATCGCCGCGGGCCTTCGCGATTATCGACCCGGCGTGAGACTCGCGGGCGTCGTGCTCAATCGTGTCGCCAGCCCGCGTCACGAAGATCTCGTGCGGCGCGCGCTCAACGATGTGGGCATCGCCGTCTTCGGCGCGCTGCCGCGTCATGCCGAGATCAGCCTGCCGAAGCGGCATCTCGGCCTCGTCCAGGCCGAAGAGCAGGCGGAGATCGGCAAGCTGATCGACGAGGCCGCGCGCTTCGTTGCCGAGCATGTCGATCTCGACGCGGTGCTGCGGTCGGCAGGTTCCTGGTCGCCGCCACCTGCCGCGAACGGCCTGAACGTGACGCCGCCCGGCCAGCGCATTGCGCTCGCGCGCGATGCCGCGTTCTCCTTCGTCTATCCGCACATGCTGGAAGCCTGGCGCGCGGCGGGCGCCGAGATATTGCCGTTCTCGCCGCTGGCCGATGAAGCGCCTGACGCGAGCGCCGACGTCTGCTGGCTGCCCGGCGGCTATCCGGAGCTTCATGCCGGCAGGATCGCCGCCAACGCGCGCTTTCGCAGCTCCTTGCGTGACTTCGCCGAAACGCGGCCGGTGCATGGCGAATGCGGGGGCTATATGGTGCTGGGAACCGCTTTGACCGACGCGGACGGTATCCGCCACGAGATGACAGGCCTGCTTGGCCTCGAGACGAGCTTTGCGAAACGCCGCATGCATCTGGGCTACCGCCTTGCCGAACTCGCCGCACCGATGCCGGGCCATCGGGCCGGCGCGCGTCTGCGCGGCCACGAGTTTCACTACTCGACCATCATCGCCCAGCCCGATACGGCGCTGGCCGTCGTGCACGATGCAACGGGCGCTGTCATTGCCGAGACGGGCTCGCGGCGCGGGCAGGCCACCGGCACGTTCTTCCATCTGATCGCGGAGGACCGGTGAGCGGCTTTGTCTCCTTCGTCTCCGCCGGCCCCGGCGATCCCGAACTGCTCACGCTCAAGGGCGCTGCGCGGCTGCGCGAGGCCGACGTCGTGCTCTACGACGATCTTGCCTCGGGCGCGATCCTCGATCTCGCCCGGCCCGGCGCCAATCTCGTCGCGGTCGGGAAGCGGGCCGGGCGACCCTCGACCAGGCAGCACCATGTCAACCGTCTCCTGGTCGACTATGCCGCGACAGGCGTGCGCGTGGTGCGGCTCAAGTCGGGCGATGCCGGTATTTTCGGCCGGCTCGAAGAAGAGCTGGAGACGCTGCGCGAGTCGGGCATCGGCTATGAGATCATTCCCGGCGTCACCTCGGCCTGTGTGGCCGCCGCGCAAGCCGGCATTCCCCTGACCCGTCGCCACACCTCGCGCCGGGTGCAGTTCGTGACCGGGGCCGACGTCACCGGCGAGCTGCCGCCCAATCTGAACTGGGCCGCGCTGGCCGACCCCGAAGCGACGACGGTGGTCTATATGGGCCGGCGCACCTTTCCGGCGCTTGCCGCAAAATTGATCGCGCACGGTCTCGCCGCGGATACGCCGGCGCTGTTCGCCGAATCCCTCGGCCGCCCCGACGAGCGGCTGGTCCGCACCACCATTGCCGAGCTTGCCGAGCAGCTTGCCCGTGGCGGCGCCGCCTCGACGGCCGCGGTAATCCTGTTCGGCGCGCTGGCGGGGGATCAACCGTCGTGACGGAAGCGGCCACCCTTCGCCCCTTGACGCAGGCTCGCCGAAAGGGGCACACAGGAGAGGCATGGTGCTCAACGCGGCGCAAAGCGCCGGAGCATAATCGGGAATGGGGGTGGGCGGACCAAGTTGCGGCGCCCAAAACCCCAGCCGCCCCCGCGACTGTAAGCGGTGAGGGACTTCGATCAGCCACTGGGCCGCAAGGCTCGGGAAGGCCGAAGAACCCCAGTGAACCGCGAGCCAGGAGACCGGCCCTGCACGTTTTGAGGCCAAGGCCGTCGGGTGTGACGGCAGGAAGGAATTGAGCCATGCATATCGAACCCGGACTGGTATCCGACGCCAAGCTCGTGTTGAGTTACGCAACCGGCATCGCCGCAGGTGGCGTTGCCTTGAAGCTCGCGGCCGAGACCGTGCGCGAGCAGGGCATCGTCTCGTTGGCCGTGCGGACGCTGGCCACGACGGCGCTCGTCTTCATCTTCTTCGAGATCCTGCCGCACTTCCCGGTCGGCGTCTCCGAAGTCCACTTCATTCTCGGCTCGACCTTGTTCCTGCTGTTCGGTCCTGCGCCTGCCGCCTTTGGTCTCGCCTTCGGCCTGCTGTTCCAGGGCATCTTCTTCGAGCCACCCGACTTGCCGCAATACGGCATGAACGTCACCACACTGCTGGTGCCGCTGTTCGCGATCCAGGCGATCGCCACGCGGATCATTCCGCGCAATACCGCCTATGTCGATCTCAAGTACCGGCAGGCGCTGGCGCTCTCGACGACCTACCAGGCCGGCGTGATCGCCTGGGTGGCGTTCTGGGCTCTCTATGGCTCCGGTTTTGCGATGAGCAACCTCGCGAGCATTGCGACGTTCGCGGCGTCCTACGCGCTCGTCATCGTGATCGAGCCGCTCGCCGATCTCGCCGTGCTGGCGCTGGCGAAGTCGCTGCGTGGGGTCACCGCGCCCGGCCTCGTTACCCCGCGCCTGCACAACGCGGCCTGAGAGATCAGCGAGGGGCGGTAAGCCGCCCCTCGCGCTCGCGATGCTCACGCTCTCCCTGATAGGCATCGGCTGCGGCGATCCCGACCAGCTCACGCGCGCCGCGATCCGCGCCATCAACGCGGCCGACCTGGTCCTGATCCCGCGCAAGGGAACGGCGAAGTCCGATCTTGCCGATCTCCGTCGGACGATCTGCGCGGACGTGCTCACAAGCGACAAGACTGAAATCGCCGAGTTCGATCTTCCCGTGCGCGACGCCGGTGAAACGGATTACCGCAAGGGCGTGGACGATTGGCACGATGCCGTGGCCGCGACCTGGTCGCAGACGATCGCAAGACACCTTGCAGGCGAGGGCAAGGTTGCGCTGCTGATCTGGGGCGATCCCTCGCTCTACGATTCCTCGCTGCGCATTGCGCGTCGGCTCAATCCGCCGCCCGACATCGAGGTCGTGCCCGGCATCACCTCGATCCAGGCGCTCTGCGCGGCACATGCGTTGCCGCTCAATGATATCGGCGAGCCTTTTCTGGTCACGACGGGACGGCGCTTGCGCGAGGGCGGCTGGCCGCAGGGTGTCGACACCGTGGTGGTGATGCTCGACGGCGGCACGGCGTTCCAGTCGCTGGATGCGGCAGGTCTCCGCATCTATTGGGGTGCCTATCTCGGCATGCCCGATCAGATCATCATGTCCGGCGCGCTGGCCGATGTCGGCGAGCGCATCGTCGCGGCGCGGCAGGACGCACGCGCGCGGCACGGCTGGATCATGGACAGCTACATCCTCAAGCGCGCGGGTTAAGCGAGGCAGCATGCTCCCCGAATGGGTCTATCGACATTGCCCCGAGATCTCCGCGGTCCATCGCGAGGCGGCGATCGCGCGGCAGGCGCAGCTCACAAAACCGACCGGTGCACTCGGCCGGCTCGAGCAGCTTGCGATCGAGCTTGCCGGCCTGCAGGCGACGGAGCTGCCCCGCGCCGCGCGCGTGCCGATCATCGTCTTCGCCGGCGATCACGGCATCGTCGCGCAGGGCGTCTCGGCCTATCCGCAAGAAGTGACCATCGCGATGATGGCGAATTTTGCTGCCGGCGGCGCCGCGATCTCGGTGCTGGCGCGGGAGCTTGGTTCGAGCCTGGAGGTGGTCGACGCCGGCACGCTGGCGCCAGGCGAGATGGGCGGCATCATCGCCGACAAGCCGCGCGGCGGCACCCGCGATTTCAGCGTCGAGGCCGCGCTCCAGCCTGCGGAGCTGGCGTTTGCTTTCGAAGCCGGCCAGCGCGCGGTTGCGCGTGCGGCGACCAATCAGCCCGATCTGCTGATCTTCGGCGAGATGGGCATCGGCAACACCACGGCGTCGGCGGCGATTGCGGCGAGCCTGCTCGGCGTGAGTGCCGGGGAGATTGCAGGCAGCGGCACCGGTGTCGATGCGGCCGGCCGCGCACACAAGGCACGCGTGATCGATGCCGCGATTGCGCTGCATGGCGTTGCGGGGGGAGCGACCGACAAAATCCTGTGCGCCGTCGGCGGCCTCGAGATCGCGGCGATCTCAGGGGCGATCATCGCGGCCGCTCAGGCCCGCATCCCGGTCTTGATCGACGGTTTCATCGTGTCGGTGGCAGCGCTCGCAGCAGTGCGGCTGAATCCGTCGTGCCAGCCGTTCCTGCTTGCCTCGCATCAATCGGCCGAGCAGGGGCATCGTCTGGTGTTGCGGGCACTGAACGTGCAGCCGCTGATCAGCCTCGATCTCAGGCTCGGCGAGGGATCGGGGGCTGCCATCGCGCTGCCGCTGGTGCGCCTCGCCTGCGCGCTCCACAACGGCATGGCAACATTCGCACAGGCCAACGTGCCTGACAGACCTAGCTGATCCGCTGATTGACGGCGACGACGCGCCAGCCGGCCGCCAGGCGATCGATCCGGGTCAGCGACAGCGGATCGATCACGAAGCGCAGGGCGGCTTGTGGCGTGAGGTCCAGCGCGATGCAGAGCGCGGCGCGGATGGTGCCGGAATGTACGACGAGCGTGGCCGATCCGGTCCCGATCCGCGACAGACCCAGCCGGACGCGCGCGACCTGATCCGCAAAGCTCTCGCCGCCCGGCGGACGTCCGCCAGCCGGATCACTCCAGAACTGCGCGTAAGTCTCGCCGCCGGTCGCGGAAAGCTCGTCGTGCCGATGGCCGGTCCAGTCGCCGAAATCCTGCTCGCGGAATTCATCGATCAACTCCGGTTCGAGCCCCAGTGCGCGCGCAGTCTCGACCGTGCGCCGCGAGGGGCTGGCATAGCTGACGGCATTTCCAGGCAGACGCTGCTGTAGCGCCTCCAGTTGCGCGCGGCCGCCGAGATCGGCCGGCGCGTCGGCGGCGTGGATCGTCCCCTTCACGCCCTCGACGGGTGCGTGCCGTATCAGCCAGAGGAAGGTCTCGCCTTCCATGCTCATCTCCAAGGAAGTTGGTCGTTGTGACCGTAACGCCGCAACTGGCACATTGACTCTGTCTTGATGGTAATCCTAGATGCTCGCGACGGTTTCCCCGAGAGGGGATGAAAAGGGAATGCGGTGCGGGGACGTTGTCCCCAATGCCGTGGCTGCCCCCGCAACTGTGAGCGGCGAATCTTGCCTCACGAGCCACTGGGTATCTCGGTCCCGGGAAGGCGATGCAAGGTACTGACCCGCGAGCCAGGAGACCTGCCGTCAGCCGTGGTCACACGCGAAGATGTCGGTCGGGGAGTACAGGCATTCGGCTTCATCGGACGGCTGCAAGGCCAAAGGTGAGACCTCGTTCGCTGTGACGTGCCACTGACGTCATACCGAGGTCCGAAACCGTGTTGTCCATCCGCATCGTACGACCGCGAAAACTCCTGCTCGCCTCCGCCGCGCTCACATCCTTTGCCGCTCTCGATCTGCCCGCTGCGCTGGCGCAGCAGCCGCGCGAACCCCTGCCGCCTGTCGAGGTATCGCCGGCCGAGGCCCGCAAGCAGCCGAGACCAGCCGGCCGGGACGCGCAAAGCCCGCGCCGCGCGGCCGCGCGCAGGCCGGCGAGCGCAGTAACGGCGCCCAAGCCCGCCTTGCCGGCCGCGACCGCACCGACGCCGCTCAACTCCAATGCCGTGGCCGAAAGCGCCTCGCGGCTCGGCCTGACGGTGCGGCAGACGCCCGCAACCGTCGAGGTGATCTCGGCCGAGACGATGCGCGAGCAGGGCTATCGCACCGTGTCCGAGGTGGCGCAGGGCGCTGTCGGCGTCACCTCCGGCGACAATCCAGCCGAGCCTGCAGGCTTTTCCATGCGCGGCTTCACCAACAGCCAGATCAACACGCTCTACAACGGCATCAAGATCGGTCCGCAGAACATGACCTCGCGGATCACCGACACCGCCAATCTGGAGGCGGTGGAATTCCTCAAAGGCCCGGCCTCGCTGATGTCGGGCGAGGGCGCCGCCGGCGGCGCCATCAACTTCGTCACCAAGCAGCCGCACACCGGAGCTATCCGGAACGAAGCTGATTTTTCCTGGGACTCGCTGAACTCGTTCCGCACCCATTACGGCTCGGGCGGCAGCACCAATGTACAGGGGCTGGACTACCGCTTCGACATCAGCCGTTCCGCGCTCAACGGCTTTGCCGACGACACCAACGTCAAGACGTTCGGCACGTCCGGCCAGCTCAACTACCGCATCTCGGACAGTCTCAAGATCTGGGGCGCGATCGAGTACCGCGAGGACCGCTCGAAAGCCTATTGGGGCGCACCGCTGGTGCCGGTCGCCTTCAGCGGCTCGCACGCGACGAGCGGCATCGTCTCCGGCAATTACGTCTCGAACTACAATGGAACCAATCTCGGTGCCGTCACCATCGACGACCGCACCTTCAACACCAATTACAACGTGCTCGACAACAAGAACGTGGCGCAGGAAGTATGGCTGCGCGGCGGTTTCGAGCTGAAGCTGGCGCCTGACCTGACGTTGAAAAGCCAGGCCTACGGCTATGGCGCCGAGCGCAAATGGTTCAACAACGAGATCGAGGCGTTCAACTCCACCACGAACCTGGTCGATCGCGAGCGCTTCTACGTCGCGCACAGCCAGCGCCTGGTCGGCAACGTCACCGACCTGATCTGGGATGCCGATATCGCTGGTTTCGACAACCGGCTGGTCACGACGCTCTCGTCGAGCTATCTCGATTTCGTCAGGCCCGGCGCGGCGAACTTTCCCGGCGATTCCGTTTCGCTGGTCGACCCGAACCGTGGCTTTTACGGCCTGCTCACGACCCAGCAACAGACCGCGCGCATCGACAACGAGGCGCTGTCGTTCGAAGACCGGCTGAAGCTGACGCGCAGCTTTGCGCTGGTCGGTGGCCTGCGCGTCGAACATATCGGGCTCGACCGCAACTCGACCGACGTCAACGGCCTGGTGAAGGCAGGTTTTCCGTACACCAAAGACTGGGCGCCGGTCACCGGCCGCATCGGCTACACCTGGGAGGCCGTTCCCGGCCTGACCTTCTACAGCCAATACGCCACCGGCGCCGACGTCGCAGCCAACAACATCTTCCTGCTCGCACCCACCCAGCCGCTCGACCTGACCACCGCGCGCACCTACGAGACCGGCGTCAAGCACCTGTTCTGGGACAACAGGGCCGAATGGTCGTTCTCGGCATACGACATCCAGCGCAAGAACGTCTATGCAGCGGCCGGCGGGATGCAACTCAACATCGCGGGACGACAGGAATCCAAGGGCGTCGAGCTCGCCGCGTCCGTTCGGCCGATCGAACCGTTGAGGCTATGGGGCAACATCGCCTATGTCGACGCGCGCTATGCCGATTACAATTTCACCGGCGGCTCGTTCTCCGGCAACACGCCGCCGAACGTGCCGCGCATCGTCGCGAACGCCGGCGCGTCCTATCGGTTCTTCACGCCCTGGCCGGTGGAGCTCGGCATCACCGGCCGCCATGTCGGCGACCGCTACAACACCGACGCCAACACGGTGACAATGAAGGCGTATACCGTCGCCGACGTCTACGCTTTCGTCGACATCCCCAGGACGGTGTTCAACGCGGTGGAGAAGGCCAGGCTGACTTTCCGCGTTCGCAACATCACGGACAAGCGCTACGCGATCTGGGGCGATCCGTTCTATCCCGACCAGATCCTCCTGGGGGCGCCGCGCACCTACGAGCTCTCGGCTGCGTTCAAATGGTAGGGCGCTGACCGCATGATGAGCGCGGCCGTCCTGCTGCACCGCTGGCTCGGGATCGCGTTCTGCCTGCTGTTCGCGATGTGGTTCGCGACCGGCATCGTCATGCACTTCGTTCCGTTTCCGTCGCTCACGGAAGCGGAACGCTTTGACGGGCTCGCGCCGGTCGATCGCCGTGAAACCAGGATCTCGGTTGCGGACGCCGTGGTCGCGAGTGGAATGATGGGCGCGACACGGGTCAGATTGATCCGGCGCAGCGATGGACTCGCTTACGTTGTCGCGGGAGCATCGGGGCTGCGCGCGTTGCACGCGTCCGACGGAGGCGACGCCTTGGTGAGGTCGGCCGACGTCGCTCTCGCGATCGCGCGCGATCATGCCAGCCGTCGCGGGCTCGACGCCGCGCAAGCAACAGTGCAGGCGCAGGCAGACCACGATCAGTGGACCGTGCCGAACGGCTTCGATCGACATCGCCCCCTGTTTCGCATCGTGCTCGCAGATTCCGCCGGCACGGAAATATACGTCTCCTCGCGCACCGGCGAAGTAGTCCTCGACACGATACGGAGCGAGCGGGGGTGGAACCTCGTGGGCAGCGTGTTGCACTGGATCTATCCGACCGTGCTGAGGCGAAATTGGGCGCTATGGGACGGCGTCGTCTGGACATTGTCGCTGCTGGCCCTGATCGCGGCCACGCTTGGCGCGGCGCTCGGGATCATCCGGCTGCGGATGAGGGACGGTCAACTCGCAACGCCTTACCGCGGCTGGCACGCGTTGCATCACCTTCTCGGCCTGGCGGCGATGGTCTTCGTGCTCACCTGGATCTTCAGCGGCTGGCTCTCGATGGATCACGGGCGGTTGTTCTCGCCCGGGCAGTTGACGCCTCCAGAGGCCGGCGTGATCAACGGCGCGCCGGATTGGCGGGAGGCCGCATCGCTCGATCGCCAACCAATATCCTCCTCGGCCCGCGAGGTCGAATGGTTCGGCTTCAATGGTACTGTCTATCGGCGCGACCGCGTCGCGCTCGATGATCAGAGATTGATCGGGGCAGGGGATCTGCCGCACCAGCAGCGGACGGCTTTTCTCAGCGCGCGCGAGGTATCGGCACTGACGGCGCGCCTATCCCCGGACTGCAAGGCGCTGTTCGTCGTCGCCGATGACGATGTCTACCTCATGCGATCGGCTCTCCCGGCTGCGCCGGTCTTTCGCTCGCGCTGCGGCGAGCTCTGGTTCGACATCGATGGCGCGGACGGCCGCGTGCTGCAACGGCTGGATGCCTCGCGCCGCGCCTATCGTTGGCTGTATGGCGCACTCCACACACTCGATTTTCCGATTCTCATGGCACATCCGCGTTTGCGCGATGTCATGATCGTCGGCCTCTGTGCGCTAGGCTTCGTGTTCTCCATGACCGGCGTCGTCATCGGCTGGCGGCGCTTGCGGCTCTCCCTGACAGGCTGACCTCAGGCGAACCAGCGACGATCGCAACGCGCGGCGGCTCTTCGAGGCTTGGGAGGGTCCAAATAGCGGTGAGATCCTGCTGGCGAAGGGCCGGTTAGTGGCATACCATTTGCAAGCGAATGGGCTCTGGTTTCACCTGCCCTTGGCCAACGATGGCCGGCATCACTGGCATTACTGGGAGGACTTCATGGATCGCAGGACCGTATTGAAGGGACTGGCGGGCGCGGGCGGTCTGGCATTGACCGGACTCTCGGCCCCGGCCATCGCGCAGGGCGCCTCAGCTCGCACGCTCCGCTTCGTGCCGCAGGCCAATCTCGCAAATTTCGATCCGATCTGGGGCACGCAATATGTCGTGCGCAATGCCGCGGCGATGGTGTGGGACACGCTTTACGGCATCGATGCGCAACTGCAGCCGCAGCGGCAAATGGTCGAGTCCGAGGAGACCTCCGACGACGGCAAGATCTGGACCTTCAAGCTGCGCCCGGGCCTCAAGTTCCACGACGGCGAGCCGGTGCTGGCCAAGGACGTCGTTGCGAGCCTGTCGCGCTGGGCTGCACGCGATCCGATGGGGCTGATGATCGTCGCGATCCAGCAGGAATTGACCGCCGTCGACGACCGCACCTTCAAATGGGTCTTGAAGCAGCCCTTCCCGAAGATGCTCTACGCGCTCGCCAAGAACAACGCGCCATGCTCCTTCATCATGCCCGAGCGCATCGCCAAGACCGATCCCTTCAAGCAGATCACCGAATATATCGGCTCGGGCCCGATGAAGTTCGCCAAGAGCGAATGGGTCCCCGGCGCCAAGTCGGTGTTCGAGAAGTTCACCGATTACGTGCCGCGGCAGGAGAAGGCGTCGTGGCTGGCCGGCGGCAAGCAGATCATGGTCGATCGTATCGAATGGATCGTGATGCCGGATCCGGCCACTGCCGCGGCCGCATTGCAGAACGGCGAGGTCGACTGGTGGGAGAACCCCATCGCCGATCTCGTGCCCGTGCTGAAGAAGAACAAGAACATCAGCGTCGACATCGGCGATCCCCTCGGCAATATCGGCTCGTTCCGCATGAACCATCTGTTCGCGCCGTTCAACGACGTGCGGGCGCGGCGTGCGGTGCTGATGGCGCTCAGCCAGGAAGACTACATGCGCGCCATCGTCGGCGACGACAACGCATTGTGGAAGTCGTTGCCAGGCTTCTTCACGCCGGACACGCCTGTTTACAACGAGATGGGCGGCGAGATCCTGAAGGGCAAGCGCGACCTCGATGCCGCCAAGAAGCTTCTGGCCGAGAGCGGCTATTCCGGCCAGCCGGTGACGTGCCTGGTCGCGCAGGATCAGCCGATCACGAAGGCGCAAGGCGACGTCACCGCGGACCTGCTGAAGAAGCTCGGCATGAATGTCGACTTCGTCGCCACCGATTGGGGCACGGTCGGCTCCCGTCGCGCCGCAAAGACACCACCGGGACAGGGCGGCTGGAACATGTTCCACAGCTGGCATGCCGGCGCCGATTGCATCACGCCCGCCGCCTACACGGCCATCCGCGCCAACGGCGACAAGGCCTGGTTCGGCTGGCCGAACAGCCCGAACACCGAGAAGGAGATCGCTGGCTGGTTCGACGCCAAGAGTGTCGACGAGGAGAAGGCGGCGATCGGACGGGTCAACAAGGCGGCGATCGAGGATGTCGTCTACGCGCCGACCGGCTTCTTCCTGACCTACACGGCCTGGCGCAAGAACGTCTCCGGCATCACCAAGGGGCCGCTGCCGTTCTTCTGGGGCGTGTCGAAGTCCGCATGATCGCGCGCTGAGGCCAGATGCTCTCCTACATCCTCCGTCGCATCGTCGCGACCTTGCCGGTCATGGCAATCGTCGCGCTGTTCGTGTTCAGCCTGCTCTACATCGCGCCGGGTGATCCGGCCGTGGTGATCGCGGGCGACCAGGCGAGCCCGGAGGATGTGGAGCGCATCCGCCAGAGCCTCGGCCTCGACCGGCCCTTCCTGATCCAGTTCGGCAGCTGGGTCTGGCGCATCCTGCACGGCGATCTCGGCACCTCGATCTTCACCAACCTGCCGGTGTCGGCGATGATCGGACAGCGCTTGGGGCCGACGCTGTCGCTGATGATCGTCACGCTGCTGCTCACGATCGTGGTGGCGGTGCCGCTCGGCGTGGTGGCGGCGTGGAAGGCCGGCAGCCTGATCGACCGCGTCATCATGGGCTTTGCCGTGTTCGGCTTCTCGCTGCCGGTCTTCGTAGTCGGCTACATGCTCGCCTACGTCTTCGCGCTCGAGCTGGAATGGCTGCCGGTGCAGGGCTATACGCCGCTCACGCAAGGTTTCTGGCCGTGGCTGGAGAACCTGATCCTGCCGGCGATCGCGCTCGGCTGCGTCTATATCGCGCTGGTCGCGCGCATCACCCGTGCCGCCATGCTCGAAGTGTTGCAACAGGACTATATCCGCACGGCCAAGGCCAAGGGCCTCGGGCAGGGCGGCATCCTGTTCATTCACGCGCTGAAGAACGCGGCGGTGCCGATCGTGACCGTGATCGGCATCGGCATCGCGCTCCTGATCGGCGGCGCGGTGGTCACCGAAAGCGTGTTCGCAATCCCCGGCCTCGGCCGGCTCACGATCGATGCCATCCTGCGCCGGGACTATCCCGTGATCCAGGGCATCGTGCTGCTGTTCAGCTTCGTCTACGTCCTCGTCAATCTGATGATCGACGTCATCTACACGCTCGTTGACCCGAGGATCCGCTATTGACCGATACGACCGTCAATCCGCAATCGCTCCCGGCCGGCCTCGTCCTCGCCCCGCAACTGCCCGAGATCCTCCGGCCAGTCACGATCCGGCGAGGCTTGATCGGGTTGTTGCGTGGCCACCCCACCGTTGCGATCGGCGGCGCGCTGCTGCTGACGCTGGTCCTGATCGCGATCTTCGCGCCCTATCTCGGGACGGTCGATCCGACCGCGCTCGCGCCGGCAAAACGCACCCGCGCACCGTCGGCTGATTTCTGGTTCGGCACCGACGTGCTCGGCCGCGACATCTATTCGCGCGTGCTCTATGGCGCCCGCGTCTCGCTCACGGTCGGCCTGTCAGTTGCCATCTTCGCGTCCGCCGCCGGTCTCGCCATCGGCATGGTCTCCGGCTTCATCCGCTGGGCCGACGGCATTCTGATGCGCTTCATGGATGGTTTGATGTCGATCCCGCCGATCCTGCTCGCGATCGCGCTGATGGCGCTGACGCGGGGCAGCGTCGGCAACGTCATCCTCGCCATCACCGTTGCCGAGATCCCGCGCGTCTCGCGCCTCGTCCGCAGCGTGGTGCTGTCGCTGCGCGAGCAGCCCTACGTGGACGCAGCCGTCGCCTGCGGCACGCGCACGCCGATGATCATTCTCCGGCATATCCTGCCCAACACGGTGGCACCGATGCTGGTGCAGGCGACCTACATCTGCGCCAGCGCCATGATCACCGAGGCGATCCTGTCGTTCATCGGCGCCGGGACGCCGCCGACCATTCCATCCTGGGGCAACATCATGGCCGAGGGCCGCGCGCTGTGGCAGGTCAAGCCCTACATCGTATTCTTCCCGGCGGCCTTCCTCTCCGTCACGGTTCTCGCCGTGAATTTGCTTGGCGACGGCCTTCGCGATGCGCTCGATCCGCGCATGGCGAAGAGTCTGTGATGTCGCCTCTGATGCGTCGAGGCTGATCGCGATGGCTTTGCTCGAAGTCGAAAATCTCCAGACCCATTTCCGCACTCCCGGCGGCATCAACCGCGCGGTCGACGGCGTGTCCTTCCATGTCAACGAAGGAGAGACGCTCGCCATCGTCGGCGAGTCTGGCTGCGGCAAGTCCGTGACCTCGATGTCGCTGATGCGATTGATCCCGGAGCCGCCGGGCAGGATCGCAGGGACCATCCGCTTTGCGGGCAGGGACCTCCTTGAGCTTTCCGACCGCGAGATGCGCGCGATCCGCGGCAACGACATCTCGATGATCTTCCAGGAGCCGATGACGAGCCTGAACCCGGTGCTCACCGTCGGCCGTCAGATCCGCGAGACCTTGATGATCCATCAGGGTCTCGACAAGCAGGCCGCCGAGGCGCACGCGATCGAGATGCTGACGCTGGTCGGCATTCCCGAGCCGAAGCGCCGCGTGCGCGAATATCCGCATCAGCTCTCCGGCGGCATGCGCCAGCGCGTCATGATCGCGATCGCGCTCGCCTGCAATCCCAAGCTTCTGATCGCCGACGAGCCGACCACCGCGCTCGACGTGACCATCCAGGCGCAGATCCTCAAGCTGATGCTGGACCTGAAGAGCCGGGTCGGCGCTGCCATCATTCTGATCACCCACGATCTCGGCGTCGTCGCCGAGATCGCCGAACGCGTCATGGTGATGTATGCCGGCCGCAAGGTCGAGGAAGCCCCTGTGGCCGAGCTGTTCCGTTCGCCGCGGCACCCCTACACGCAAGGCTTGCTCGGTGCGGTGCCGCGGCTAGGCTCGTCGCTAACAGGCACGGCACGGAGGCTTGCCGAGATTCCCGGGCAGGTGCCTGACCTGCGCAAGCCCATCACCGGCTGCGTCTTCGCGGGCCGCTGCGCGCTTGCGACCGATCTGTGCCGGCAATATGCGCCGGGGCTCGAAGAGAAAGGGCCTCGCCACATCGCCGCCTGCCATTACGCGGCCAAGGGGGCCGTCGCGGCATGAGTATTCCGTTGCTCCAGGTCAATGACCTCAAGAAACACTTTCCGGTCAAGAAGGGCCTCTTCCAGCGCAAGTCCGAATGGGTCTATGCGGTCGACGGCGTCTCCTTCGAGATCGCACGCGGCGAGACGCTGTCGCTGGTCGGCGAGTCCGGCTGCGGCAAGTCGACGGTCGGCCGCGCCATTCTGCGACTGTTCGACATCACCGCAGGCCAGGTGATCCTCGATGGCCAACGCATCGACGACGCCGCACCAAGCACGATGCGGCAGATGCGCCGCCGTGTGCAGGTGGTGTTCCAGGATCCGTTCTCGAGCCTCAATCCGCGCATGCGCGTGCGCGACATCCTGGCCGAGCCGATCCGCAATTTCGGCCTCGCCAAATCGGCGGAAGATCTCGAGCTGCGGGTCACGTCACTGATGGACACCGTGCGCCTGCCGCGCGAGGCGCTGAACCGCAGGCCGCACGAATTCTCCGGCGGCCAACGCCAGCGCATTGGCATCGCGCGGGCGCTCGCGGCCGAGCCCGAGCTGATCGTCTGCGACGAGGCGGTCTCGGCGCTCGACGTCTCGGTCAAGGCGCAGATCGTCAATCTGCTGCAGGATCTCCAGCGCGAGTTCGGCCTCGCGCTGCTGTTCATCAGCCACGATCTTGCGATCGTCGAGCACATGACCCACCGCGTCGCCGTGATGTATCTCGGCAAGATCGTCGAGGTCGCCCCGCGTCGCGAGATATTTGCCGCACCGAAACATCCCTACACCAGGGCGCTGCTCTCCGCGGTGCCGCTGCCCGAGCCCGGCGCCGAGCGCAATCCGATCATCCTGAAGGGCGACGTACCGAGCCCGATCAATCCGCCAAAGGGTTGCCGCTTCCATACCCGCTGTCCGCTCGTGTTCGATCGCTGCCGGGTCGAAGAGCCGGTGCTCCGCGCGGCCGGAGACGAGCAGTGGGTGGCCTGCCATCTTGAGGACGGCCCTGCGGCGATGAGGGCTGAAGGGTGAGATCCGCGTCAGAAATTCGTCAATGAAAACAAGCCCCATTCTACTGTGCATGGGGTTGTTTTCGCAGTTTTGATGGGGCCGGCCTCAACCCTGCCGGCGCAGGAAGCCCGTGATCGTCACTTTTTCCCAGATGCCGGCGGCGGCAAAGGGATCGGCGCGGTTGAAGGCCTCGACCTCGCCGCGGCCGGGCGCCTCGATCAGGAACAGGCTGCCGATCATCGTTTGACCATCGTCGGAGACGAGCGGCCCCGACATCACGATCTTGACGCCGAAGCGCGAAGTGTCGCTCAGGAAGGCCTTGTGGGCATCGTAATTGGCGAGCCGGGTCGGCAGCGCGCCGGCGCGGTCGACGGCGTGAATGGCGAACAGCATGGCGTCTCCGTGTCTTGGCTCAGCTCTTGGGACGGCCGCCGAGGCAGCCGTCCGGGCATGATGGGTGGATTTACTTGGCGCCGAGCTTGCTCGCGTCTTCGAAGGTCGGGCAGGTCCGCTGCTCCAGCGGCACGTCGAACGGCTGGTAATTGTCCTTGGTGATCACGGTCGGCTTCAGCACGATCTCGTTGATGACAGGCTGGTTGCGCAAGGAGCGGATCGCCATCATGGTGCCGAGACAGCCTTGAGCAAAGCCGTTGTAGTCGCCGCTCGCGAGCAGCTTGCCGGACTTGATCGCGTCGATGGCTTCCTTGGTGCCGTTGATGCCGATAACCTGCGCCTTCCGGTTCGCACCGTCGAGCGCCTCGATCGCGCCGACCGCCATGGCGTCGTTGGCAGCCAGCACGCCGTCGATCTGCGAATTCGACTGCATCAGGTTTTCCATGACCTGGAGCGCCTGCAGCCGCTGGTAGTTGCCGGGCTGCGAGGCGAGCAGCTTGACGCCAGGCGCCTCCTTCAGCGCATCGTTGAAGCCGCGGACGCGGTCGACATTGGTCAGCGAGCCCTTGACGCCCTCGATGATGACGATGTTGCCCTTGCCGCCGAGCGCCTTGAGCAGGAAGCGCGCGGTCTCGAGGCCAAGGCTGTAATCGTCGGCGCCGACGAAGGACAGAAACTTGCCGCCCGCCGAACGGTCGGTGATGTTGACGACCGGGATCTTGGCCTCGTTGATCTTCTCGACGCCGGGCACCATCGCCTTGTAGTCGACCGGCGTGAACACGATCGCGCTCGGCTTCTTCACCACGACGTCCTCGATCTGGCTGAGCTGCTCGGGGATCGAGTCCGGCTTGGTCGGGATGTATTGCAGCGTCTTGGCGTTCAGTACCTTCGCCATGTTGTCGGCACCGACCCGCACCGTCTGGAAGAACGGGTTGGTCTGGTTCTTGGTGAAGACCGCGATGGTCTCGCCGTCGGCGCGCGCTTGCGTGGTGAATGCCGCGGCCATCAGCAGCGGCAGCGTCAGGTAACCCAGTTTACGTTTCATGTTGCCTCCATCCCTCGTTTTGCTTGTTGGTAGTTCAGGAACTCATTGCGCGCGGCGTCGGGTCTTCATGTCGAGCCAGACCGCGAGAATGACGATGATGCCTGTCACCAGCGGCTGCCAGTTGGCGCTGACCGACAGCAGGTTCATGCCGTTCAGCACCAAAGTCAGGATCAGCGCGCCGATGAAGGTGCCGAACACCGTGCCGACGCCGCCGAAGAGCGAGGTGCCGCCGATCAGCACGGCGGCGATCGCCGGCAAGGTCAGGCTCTCGCCGATATCGGCCTCGGCCGAATTGAGCCGCGACAGGAAGATGATCGAGGCCAGTCCCGCCATCGTGCCCGACACCGCGTAGACCAGCAGCAGGCGGCGCGCGACCGGAATGCCGGAGAGCCGGGCCGCCACCGGATTGGCGCCGATCGCATAGATCTCCTGTCCCCAGACCGTGCGCTGCGCGAAGAATGTCCCGATGCCGAGGAACACCAGCAGCAGATAGACCGGGATGGGCAGGCCGAACAGATACCCGCTGCCGATCTGGCGGAAGCCCGCGGGGAAGCCGTGCAGGGTTTCGCCTGCCATGTACCAATAGGTGAGGCCGTTCAGCACCCAGAGCATGCCGTAGGTGGCGATGAAGGAGGGGATGCGCAGCGCGGTGACCATGATGCCGTTGAGCAGGCCGACGATGCCGCCGCAGGCAAGCCCGGTGAGGATGCCGAGCGCCGGCGAGCCGGTCTTGTGGATCACCGTGCCGGCGATGCAGGCGGACAGCGCGACATTGGCGCCGACCGAGAGATCGAGGCCGGCGGTCAGCACCACCAGCGTCAGGCCGGAAGCGATGAAGAAGGTCAGGCTCGCCTGCCTGAGCACGTTGAGGATGTTGCCGAGGCTCAGGAAAGAGTCGCTGAGCACGGCAAGCACCGCGCAGATCAGCAGTGCCGCCAGCAGGCGATAGAACACCTGGATGGCGTCTTGCGAGAGGAGGGAGTGTGGCGGCGTGATTGTGTCCTTGCTGATGTCGGTCATGCCCGGCTCCTGAGGCCGTCGAGGAACAGAGCGAGGATGACGAGGACGCCGACGCTTGCGACCTGCACCGAGGACGGCAGTGAGATCAGGTTCAACCCGTTGCGCAGCACGCCAACCGAGAGGACGCCGAGCAGGGTGCCGAGCAGCCAGCCGTTGCCGCGCTCGAACGAGGTGCCGCCGACGGCCACGGCCGCGATCGCATCGAACTCGAGGCCGAGGCCGGCGGTGGGGTGGCCGGAATTCATCCGCGCCGTCATCAACAGGCCGGCGATGCCGGCCATGGCGCCACCGATCGCATAGACCGCGATCAGCAGCTTGTTCGGCGACAGGCCGGCATAGCGCAGCGCCTCGCGGTTGCCGCCGAGCGCGAAAATGTAGGTGCCGAAACGGGTGTGGTAGAGCAGGCCGTGGAACGTGGCGTACGTCACCAGCGCCATCACGATCGGGACGGGCACGCCGAGAAGCGTCGCCGAGTAGATGTCGCGCACGCTGTGGGGAATGCCGACAACGCTCTGGCCGTCGCTGACGATCAGTGACAGGCCCTGCGCCATGCCGAGCGTGCCCAGCGTCGCGACGAAAGGCGGAATGCCGAGAATTGCGACCAGCCAGCCGTTGGCGATGCCGAACGCCGTACCGACCAGCAGGCCGGCACCCAGGCCCAGCAGCATCGAATTGGTTGCGAGCGACACGATTGCGACGCACAGCGAGGTCAGCGTCAGCACCGCGCCCATCGACAGGTCCAGTCCCTCCGTCATGATGATCAGCGTCATCGGCAACGCGAGCATGGTCAAAATGGTCGACTGCACCAGCACATTGGACAGGTTGGCGACGGACAGGAAGCCGGGTGCGATCACGCTGAACAGCGCGATCAGCAGCACCAGCACCATGGCAACGCCGGGAATGCGCTGCAGCGGATTAGGCTGTGATACGACCACGGCTTCACGCATGATGCATCCCCAGTCGCACGATGTTCTCCTCGGTCAGTTCGCTGCGGGTCAGGTGCCCGGCGATGCGCCCTTCGCGCATCACATAGGCGCGGTCGCAGACGTGGCAGATCTCGATCTGCTCGGACGAGATCATCAGGGCGGCCGCGCCCTCCGCGACAAGGCGGTCGATCAGGGCAAAGATCTCCGATTTGGCGCCGATGTCGATGCCGCGGGTCGGCTCGTCGAAGATGAAGAGCTTCGAGCCGGCCGCCAGCCACTTGCCGATCACGACCTTCTGCTGGTTGCCGCCCGAGAGCAGGCCGACGGTCTGGCGCGCGCTCGGCGTTGCGATGCGCAGCTGCCGGATCAGGCCGTCGGCTGTGCGCTGTGCGCTGCGCGGGTCGAACAGGCCGCTCGGAAACAGCTTTCGCAGCGCCGATACCACGAGGTTGTCGCTCACCGAGCGCAGCAGCGCGAGGCCCTCGCTCTTGCGGCTCTCCGGGATCAGCGCGATGCCGCGGCGGGCGGCGAGATCCGGCTCGCCGGATATGCTCTTGCCGTCGAAGATGATCTCGCCCGATGTCACGGGATCGGCGCCGAAGATCGCGCGCGCGACCTCGCTGCGGCCGGAGCCGACCAGGCCGCACAGGCCGACGATCTCGCCACGACGCACCTCGATGTTGATGTCGGAGATGCCGGTCGAGGTGGTCAGGCCCTTGACCTCGAGCAGTAGTTCGCCGGGCTTGTCGGCAAAACTGCGCGGGTAGGTCATGTCGACGTTGCGGCCGACCATCATGCGCACGAGCTGGTCAGGCGTGACATCGGCGGGCCGGACACCGTCGATGCGGCGGCCGTCGCGAAGCACGGTGATGCGATCGCCGATCGCGAACACCTCGGCCATGCGGTGGGAGATGTAGACGATGGAAACGCCGTCGGCCTTCAATCGCGCGATCAGTTCGAACAGCAGCTCGGTCTCGCGATCGGACAACGCGGCGGTCGGCTCGTCCATGACGAGGATGCGCGCGTCTTGACTGATCGCCTTCGCGATCTCGACCATCTGCTGCTGTGCCACGCCGAGTTTGTCGACGGTCGTGGAAGGATCGATGTCGAAGCCGATGGTGCCGAGCACGCGCTTCGCATCGGCGAGGATCTTGCGGCGGTCGATGGTGCCGGGGATGCGTCCGCCGGGCTCGCGGCCGAGGAAGATGTTCTGGGCGATGTCGAGATAGGGGACCAGCGAGAATTCCTGGAAGATCACGGCAATGCCGAGCTTCTGCGCGTCCGCGGTCGATGAGATCGCGACCTTCTCACCCTTGTGGTAGAACTCGCCGGCATCGGCGCTGTAGGCACCGCACAACACCTTCATCAGGCTCGACTTGCCGGCGCCGTTTTCGCCGAGAAGCATGTGGACCTCGCCGGGGTAGACGGCAAAGGACACGTCGTCCAGCGCCTTGACGCCGGGAAATTCCTTGCTGATGCCGCGCAGCTCCAGCAGCGGCGTCGGCGAGGTGACCTCGATGGGGAGCGCGTCGTTCATGCCTTGTCGCTCATGTCTTGGCTCCGCCTGCAAAGATCTTTCCGGGGTTCATCAAACCATTCGGATCGAGCGCGGTCTTGATGGAGCGCATCACATCGACGGCCTCGCCGAGCTCGTCGGTGAGATAGTCGATCTTGCCGAGTCCGATGCCATGCTCGCCGGTGCAGGTGCCGTCCATGGCGATGGCGCGGGCGACCATGCGGGCCTGCAGCGCCTTGGCGCCTTCGGTTTCCTCCGGTCTTGCCGGGTCGATCAGGATCAGCATGTGGAAATTGCCGTCGCCGACATGGCCGACGATCGGCGCGGTGAAGCCGTGCTCGTCCGCATCGCGCCGCGTCTCGGTCAGGCATTCGGCTAGCCGCGAGATCGGCACGCAGACATCGGTGATCACGGCGCGTGCGCCCGGTCGCAGGCCGAGCCCGGCATAGAGCGTGTTGTCGCGGGCATGCCAGAGCCGACTGCGATCTTCCGCTGCCTTGGCCCACGCAAAGCCGTGACCACCATGCTCTGCGGCGATCGCCTGCGCTGCCTCGGCCTGCTCGGCGACGGAGCTTTCGGAGCCGTGGAATTCGAAGAACAGGGTAGGGGCCTCGCGATAGCCGAGCTTGGCGTAGACATTGATGCCACGCATCATGACGTCATCGAGCAGCTCGATGCGCGCGACGGGGATCGCGGATTGGATCACGGAGATCGCGGTATCGACGGCGTCGTGAAGCGTGTCGAAGCTGCAGACGGCCGCCGAGATCGCCTGCGGCACCGGGTGGACCTTCAGCGTGATCTCGGTGATGATTCCGAGCGTGCCCTCCGCGCCGACGAACATGCGCGTCAGGTCATAACCGGCGGCTGATTTTCGCGCGCGCTTGGCGGTGCGGATGATACGGCCGTCGACCAGGACGACCTCGAGCGCCATGACGTTGTCCTTCATGGTGCCGTAGCGAACCGCCATGGTGCCGGAGGCGCGCGTGGACGTCATGCCGCCGATCGAGGCGTCGGCGCCGGGGTCGATCGGGAAGAACAGGCCGGTGTTGCGCAACTCGGCATTGAGCTGCTTGCGCGTGATGCCCGGCTGCACCACGACATCCATGTCGCTATCGTGCACGGCCAGCACCTTGTTCATGCGCGCAAAGTCGAAGCAGACGCCGCCGGCGATCGCCGCCGCATTGCCTTCGAGCGAGGTGCCGGCGCCGAATGGCACGATCGGCATGCCCGCGCCGGCGCAGAGCTTGACGATCTCGGCGACCTCCTGCGTGGTTTCAGGAAAGACGACGATGTCGGGCGGCAAATTGCGATAATGCGACTCGCTCTGCCCGTGCTGATCGAGCACGCCCCGCGCAACGCTCGCGCGCGAACCGATCATGCCTGTGAGGCGATCGGCCAATGCTGCCGTGCTGACCCGCGGTCCCATCCTAAGCTCCGTCTGCTCCCTGTTGCCGGACTCTTGTTGGTCCGTCGTCCAGCTTAAGCGGCTCTCGCCTCGCTCGCGACCTGCTTCAGGCCGAAATCGTAGTTGAGATGAAAATACTCGGTGTCCACCATGCGACCATCCGGCGCACGGCCGGCGGGCTGACGGACAAACTCCCGGATCAGGCTGTCCTTGACGCCGAACACCACGTCGCTGTCGAGATACTGGTCGCCGGCAACGAACACGTGCGTCACGAGCTGCTCGTAACCGGGCGCCGAGATCATGAAATGCACATGAGCGGGACGCCAGGGATGGCGCCCCTGCGCCTCCAGCATGTCGCCGACCGGGCCGTCGTGCGGAATGGGATAGGCGGCGGGCTTGATCGACCAGAAATGGAATCTGCCGCTGGCATCGGTGTGGAAGCGCGCGCGCATCGCGAGATCGCCGATGGCGTCGAGCTGCTGCACGTCGTAATAGCCGTCGTCGTCGGAATGCCAGACGTCGACGATGGCCCCCGCCAGCGGCTTTCCGTCCACGGCCGAGACCGAGCCGGTGACCAGCATCGGATCGCCTTCCATCGGGCCAGAGATGTCAGCGCCGCTGTCCTTCTCCGGCGCGGCCTGAACGAAGAACGGCCCGAGCACCGTGGTCTCGGTCGCGCCCTCCGGCACTGGATGGTTGATCGCATCGACCAGCATGGATACGCCCAGCGTATCCGACAGCAGGATGAACTCCTGGCGCTTGTCGTCGCACATGTGTCCCGTCCGGGTCAGGAAATCGATGCCGTATTCCCATTCCTTCTGGGTCGGCCGCACTTCGCGAACGAAGGCGTGCAGGTGACGAACCAGCGCCTCGCTAACCTCTTTGATGCGCGGATCGGTTGCGCCCGCGATCCGCTCCAGCACCGCGTCGGTGATCGTGGTCTCGTTGAAATTGCGCATGCGTATCTCCGTCGATCAGAGTTTCGGCTCGCCGAGGCCGGACAGTCGTTCGAGGTGCTTGACGGTCGCGATGAAGTCGGCCTCGCCGTCGCCTTGCGCGACCAGCGCGCCGTAGGTCTCGCGCACTTGCGCGGCGAGCTGAAGCGGCACGCCGACGGCGTGACCGGCACCGAGAATGAGGTCGAGATCCTTGGCCATCTGCTTGCAGGAGAAGGTGGACTCGAAATCGCGGCTGCGCAGCGGCGCGGTCTTGTACTTCACCATCGGCGAAGCGACGGCGCTGTCGTCGAGCACCTTCAAGATGTCCTGCCAGGCGATTCCGCCCTTGCGCGCCAGTGCCAGGCTCTCGGCCATCATCGCCGCCGACACGGCAATCATCAGATTGACCGAGAGTTTGGCGTAGCGCGCTTCCTCGGCTGGCCCGAGATAGGTCTGCGCGCGGGTGAAAGCGGCGAACAGCGGCATCGTGTTCTCGAAGGCATCCTTCGGTCCCGAGACGAAGCAGGACAGCCCGCCGGTGTGAACGATGCTGGCATTGCCGGAGACCGGCGCACGTAGATAGGCGATGCCGCGCGCCTGCGCGGCGGCCGCGACCTCGTTGGACGCCTCGACGCTCACGGTGCTGGTCTCGACCAGAACAGCTCCGGGCGACATCGCCGCGATGAGGCCAGCCGAGCCGAGCAGCGCGCCGCGTAACGCGGCGTCATCGGGCAGCGACGTAACGACAGCGGCCTTGCCGCTCACGGCCTCGGCCGGCGATGCCGCAATCGAAATGCCCTGCGCGCGGGCTTCGTCGAGCCGCGCCACGCTCCGATCGAACGCGGTAACGGTGTAGCCGGCCTTGGCAAGGAGCATCGACATCGGCAGGCCCATCTTGCCGATTCCGATGAAAGCGATGTTTTTCGAAGCATCTGTCATTTGTTGTCGTCCGTTGGCGCCTCAGGCGGCGCGTCCCTGTCGTTCGATGTCCTGCACCAGCCGCCGGCCCGATTGCGCCAGCAGCTCCTTCTTGGCGTCCAGCCCTTCGACCAGCAGTCGTCCGTTCCGCTTCTTCCAGGCGCCACCGATCATGACGGACTCGATATTTGCGAGGCTCGTCTGCATCACGACGGTTGCGACGGGATCGTGCACCGGACAGAGATTCAGGTCGGAGGCGTTGATGATGACGAGGTCCGCGAGCTTGCCCGGCGTCAGCGAGCCGATCTGATGTTCGCGGCCGAGCATGCGCGCGCCCTCCGTCGTGATCCAGCGCAGGGCCTCGCCGACGGGGATCGTGGTCGTTGCCGGAATGGCGCCGGTCGCCTTGCGCGACTCCGCATTGTCGAGGGACCGCTGCATCGATAGCGCAATGCGGGCGGCGGAGAGGAGGTCGCCGGCCAGGATGGATTCCAGATCGATGCCGATCGTCGGGCGAACGCCGCGCTTCAGCAACCGCCCGGTGATCGGAAAGCCGTGGCCCTGGATCATCTCGTTCTCCGGCGTCACCGTGAAGGACACGCCGAGATCGACGAGGCGGTCGAGGAGATCATCGGGCAGATCGTTGCTGTGAACGATGTTGATGTCGGTGCCGACGAGGTCGGCCGCAATCAGCTGCTCCCAGCCGCCTGATGTCTTGGCCGGTCCGCCGCCCTGATGCATGGAGGCGATCAGCTTCAGCTCCCGCGCCATGCGGAAGTCGTGCATGGCGACGTCGAGCGTCGAGTAATGCGGGCCGAGGATGGCGAGCCCCAGCGTGACGAGGCCGTCGCGATCGGCGAGGGGACCTGCGAGCAGCCGCTCGACCTCGCGGCGAGGGTGCGGCACCTCCGAGAAATGCGGCTCGCCCGGCTTCGGCTCGGGTTTTGGCGAGCCGTGGAAGAACGCGGCCCGGATGCCGCTCTGGATCAGCCCGCGCACGGCAGCGTCAGTATGTTCAGGGGTCGGATTGTTGTGGCACCAGTCGACCAGCGTGGTCGTGCCGCAATTGATCTGGTTCAGCGCGCCGACGAGGGTGGCGATATAGATGTCCTCGGGCCGGAACACGGTGGCAAGTCCGGCATGCATGCGGCGGAAATATTCCAGCAGCGTCCAGTTGGCGGCGTAGCCGCGCAAGCCCGTCTGCCAGGTGTGCATGTGTGCGTTGATCAGGCCCGGGATGACGATGCGCCCGGCGCCGTCAATGATCTCTGCATCACCGCTGCCGAGGTCGATCGACGGCCGCACCTCTGCGATGCGGCTGCCCTCGACCAGGACGTCGCCGGTTGCGAGATCGCCGATCGTGTCATCCATGGTGATGACAACAGCGGATCTGATGAGCGTGCGCCGCATCGCCTCAAGCCGCCGCTTTGATCGCGGCCGGCGGCTCGCCGGCCCAGGCACGTGCGATCAGGTCACGGATGGCGTCGCGCTCGAGCGGACGCGGATTCCAGTAGGCGTTCGTCACCGCGAGATCAGCGGCTTTGTCGATGCCGCTTTCGGGCATGCCGACGTCTCGCAGCGCCAGCTTCGCACCCAGCCGCTTGGCGAGATCATAGAGTCCCTGCGAGGCATCGGCCGCGCCGATCGCGCGCGAGATCCGCGCCATCGCGTCGGGCACCGCCGGTGCGTTGTAGGCCAGCGCATGCGGCAGCACGATGGTGTGTGTCTCGGCATGCGGCAGGTCGAAGCTGCCGCCGAGCGTGTGGCAGAGCTTGTGATGCAGCGCCATGCCGACGGTGCCGAGGCAGACGCCGCACAGCCAGGCGCCATAGAGCGCTTCGGTGCGGGCCTCGCGATCGTCGCTTCTGGCGGCGATCGCGGGCAGGGCGCGGGCCAGCGCCCGGATGCCTTCTTCCGCCATCAAGGACGTCACGGGATTGGCGTCGCGCGCATAGAGCGCCTCGACGGCATGGGCGATGGCGTTGATGCCGGATGTTGCGGCCAGATTCGCCGGCAGCGTCAGGGTCAGATCGACATCGTAGATCACGGTCTCGGGCAGGATCGCCGCATCGCGCACCGTGGTCTTCAGTCCGTTCTCGGTCTGGCCGACGATCGGCGTCATCTCCGAGCCGGCATAGGTGGTGGGGATGCAAAGCTGATTGATTCCGGTGCGCAAGGCCAAAGCCTTGCCGAGGCCAGTGGTGGAGCCGCCGCCGAGCGAGACGACGCAGTCGGCCTCGCACGCCTTCATCGCTGCGAGCGCCCGCTCGGTGACGTCGACCGGCGTATGCATGGTGGCGCCGGAAAACAGTCCGGCATAGAGCGGGCCGAGCGCCGTCCCCAGGCTCTTGCCTTGTGCTTCCTGCTGCGGCGTCGTCAGCACCAGGGCGCGCGTGCCGCCCAGCCGCTCCACCTCGGCCTTGGCCGACGCAAGCGTTCCGCTGCCGAACACGACGCGGCAGGGCAGGTTTTCAAAAGTGAACGAACCGATCATGCGCCGGTCTCTTTGATGGGATAATCGACCTGGAAGCGTCCGATCCGCAAGTCACCCAGCGCCTCGCGCACGCGCAGATGTTCCGGATGGTTGGCATAGGCGCTGAGCGCGGCCTGGTCGGTGAATTCGGAGAACAGGACCACGTCGCACGCGTAGTCGACCGCGCTGACGTCCAGCCCGACTTCGATGTGGGTGAGGCCGTCGATCCGTCCCTTGAGGCCCTCGAACAGGGTCTTGACCTTGACCCGGGCGGCGGAACGCTCCTCTTGGGTCTCCCCGCGCAGCCGCCACATCACGATGTGCCTGATCGGGCCCGACATTTCCTGATTTCCTCGCCTGCCACTTGCTTTGTTGGTGCCATTTTGCCTTGCGGAAAGCGGAAATAAAGGCCAAAATTTGTAAGTCTCTTTTCCTATTTCAGCAAAAATGGACCGGCTGCTCCAACTCGAAGTCTTCTCCAAGACCGCTGAACTCGGCAGCCTTTCCAAAGCCGCCGAGATCCTGCGGATGTCGAACGCGGCCGCGAGCCGACACCTCAGCGCGCTGGAGGAGCGGCTTGCGGTGCGGCTGATCGAGCGCAACACGCGGCGGCAATGGCTGACCGAAGCCGGGCAGGAACTGCTGCAGCGTTGCAGCACGCTCTTGAACGAGCTCGCCGAAGCCGAGGACGCCGTCTCCGACCGCGCGCTGTCGCCGAAGGGCATGCTGCGCGTGACGAGCTCACTGTCCTTCGCAATGATCTATCTCGCGCCGATGCTGCCGGCTTTTCGCGCGCTCTATCCGGATCTCAGCGTGCAGATCATCAGTGCCAACCGCTATCTGGACTTCATCGAAGCCGGTATCGACGTCGCGATCCGCACGCGGGAGCACGAACCGGATTCCAACATCATCGTCCGTCGCATCGGCCAGATGCATCGTGTGCTCGCGGCAGCTCCCGCCTACATCGAGAAGCACGGCCGGCCGGAGCATCCCACGGATCTCGCCCGCCACAACATGCTGATCTACAATCTCGCCAACGATCCCTATTCGCTGCGGCTGAGCAAGGGCAGCACGACGCAGACCGTGCGGATCGCGCCGACGCTCGACAGCAATGACGGCCAGATCATCTGTGGTGCGGCGCGCGCAGGGCTCGGCATCCTGATCCAGCCGCTTTATATCGTGCAGGCCGACATCGCCGCCGGCCGGCTGGTACCGGTCCTGATGGGCTGGGAACTGCCGCTGCTCACCATGAACATCGCCTATCAAAACCGCGTCAGGCTGCCCGCCAAGATCAGGGTCTTTTCCGACTTCCTGGTCAGCCACATCCGCGAGCATTCGCAGCCGGGGATCTGGATCGACGCGGCGAAGTGAGCGGAGAGCATCCATGTATCTCGGCATCGATCTCGGCACCTCCGCAGTCAAGACCGTTCTCGTCGATGATGCCCAGCGCGTGATCGCAAGCGAGAGCCGGCCGCTGACGACCGCCTCGCCGCAGGCGGGATATTATGAGCAGGATCCCGCGCAGTGGATCGATGCGACCTTCGCCACGCTGGATGCCCTGAAGGCGACGCATCCCGGCGCGCTGTCGGCCGTCAAAGGCATTGGGCTGTCCGGCCAGATGCACGGCGCCACGCTGCTCGATGCGAGCTCGAGACCCTTGCGGCCCTGCATCCTCTGGAACGACGGACGCGCAGTCGCTGAATGCCGTGTCCTGGAGCAGCGCTGGCCCGCCTTGCGTGCGACAACAGGCAACAAGGCCATGCCGGGATTCACCGCGCCAAAACTGCTTTGGATCGCGACGCATGAGCCCGAGATCTTCGCGGCGACGAAGCTCGTTCTGTTGCCAAAAGCCTATTTGCGCCTGGTGCTATCGGGCGAGGCCATCGAGGACGTCTCGGATGCGTCGGGATCGCTTTGGCTCGACGCCGCGCGCCGGGACTGGTCGGACGCAGCGCTGGCCGCGACCGGCCTGTCGCGCGATCACATGGCGCGTCTGGTCGAGGGATGCGCGGCCGCAACGACCTTGCGCGGGGAGCTGGCGCGGCGTTGGGGTATGACCGGGCAGCCGATCATTGCGGGCGGCGCGGGGGACAATCCGGCAGGTGCCGTCGGCATCGGCGCGATCCGGCCGGGAACCGCCTTCGTGTCGCTGGGAACGTCGGGCGCCTTGCTCGCACCGGCCGACCGGATTGCCGCAAACCCCGATCGCGTCGTCCACACGTTCTGCCATGCCGTTCCCGGCATGTGGATTCAGGCTGGCGCGATCCTCTCGGCCGCCTCATGTTTGGCCTGGGCCGCGCGCTTGTTCGGCGTCACCGAGGCCGAGCTGCTGGCGCCGCTCGGATCGCGCCCGCAGGCGCCATCGCCGGTGAGCTTCCTGCCCTATCTCGCGGGTGAGCGGACGCCGCACGACGATCCCGTCGTGCGCGGCATGCTCGATGGTTTGAGCCATGGCACGGATCGCGCAGCGATCGTGCAGGCGGTGCTCGAAGGCGTTGCTTTCGCGCTTGCCGATTGCCGGGACGCGCTCGCGAGTGCCGGCATTGCGATCGCGGAAGCCGATGTCATTGGCGGGGGATCGCGATCCCCGTTCTGGCTCTCGGTGCTGGCGAATGTGCTGAATGTTCCAATCCATCGCTTTGCCGGAGGCGAGACCGGCGCGGCGTTCGGTGCGGCGAGATTGGGGCGGCTTGCTGTCACCGGTGAGGCAATCGATGTCGTATGCACACGGCCGCAGCGCATCGAGACGTTCGAACCTGACGCCGGGCTGACGGAAGCTTATGCCGGGCGGCTTCCCGCGTGGCGCGAACTGTATCGGCCGCGCCACTAGCATCGCCTCGACGTTGCATTGTCGTGTGTTCGGTATTGCTCTGGCCTTCGGCCTTTTGTTTAATGCGTGAACCGCGCTGACAAAAAGATCGAGACGCGGGTGGGAAACGCATTGTGCGCCGGGAGGCACGATGAACGATCCGATCCTCGAGATGCGCGGGGTCTCCAAGACCTTCTTCGGCATCAAGGCACTGCGCGCCGTCGATCTCACCGTCTATGCCGGCGAAGTGCATGCCTTGATGGGCGAGAACGGCGCCGGCAAGTCGACGCTGATGAAGATTCTGTCCGGCGCCTACAGGCCTGATCCCGGCGGCGAGATCCGCATCGAAGGACACTTGGTGCGGATCGAAGGCCCGCTCGGCGGCCGCAACGCAGGCATCTCCATCATCTATCAGGAGCTGTCGCTCGCCCCCAATCTCAGTGTCGCCGAGAACATTTATCTGGGACGCGAGATCTCTCGTTCGGGAATGCTGGCGCGCGGTGTCATGCGCGAGAGCGTCGGCCCCATCCTGAAGCGGCTGGGCGCTGACTTCCTGCCATCGACGCTGGCGGCGCATCTGTCGATGGGCCAGCGGCAATTGGTCGAGATCGCGCGTGCGCTGCACGCGAGATCGAAGATCCTGATCATGGACGAGCCGACCACCGCGTTGTCGGCGGGCGAGAGCGCGCGGCTGTTCGCGCTGATCCGCCAGCTTCGCTCCGAGGGGCTCGCCATCATCTACATCTCGCATCGCATGGACGAGGTCTACGCGCTCGGCGACCGCGTCACCGTGCTGCGCGACGGCCGGCTGGTCGGCTCGCTCGACAAGCCCGAGATCCGCGCCGACACCATCGTGCGGCTGATGGTCGGGCGCGAGGTCTCATCGTTCTACAAGAAGGACCACGATCCGGAGGCGGGGCGGGGACATCCCGTGCTCGCGGCGATCGACATGGCCGATGGCCACCGCGTCAAGGGTTGTTCGCTCACCGTGCATGCGGGCGAGGTGGTCGGTCTTGCCGGTCTGATCGGCGCCGGCCGCACCGAGCTTGCGCATCTCATCATCGGCGCGTTGCCCAAGATCTCCGGCCGGCTCGAGCTGGAGGGACGGCCGGTCGAGATCCGCAGCCCCGGCGAGGCGCTCGAGTCCGGGATCGCCTATCTGACCGAGGACCGCAAGGCGCTCGGCCTGTTCCTGGACATGTCATGTCTTGATAACATCAACCTCGCCGTGCTCGCGCGCGATGCGAAGCTCGGCTGGTTCCTGGATCGCGACAAGGCGCGCGAGCGCGCCGACAGGGCCTTCGCGGGGCTGAGCATCCGCGCCGCCAATGTCAGCGTGCCCGCAGGCGGGCTCTCCGGCGGCAATCAGCAGAAGCTGCTCCTGTCGCGGCTTCTCGCCATCGCGCCAAAAGTGTTGATCCTCGACGAGCCGACGCGTGGCGTCGATGTCGGCGCCAAGTCGGAGATCTATTCGATCATCGACAATCTGGCCAAGGCCGGCACCGCGATCCTCGTCATCTCGTCCGATCTGCCTGAGATCATCGGCATCTGCGACCGGGTCGTCGTCATGCGTTCCGGGCGCATCGCCGGCGAGGTGACGCGCGGCCCTCATTCGCCGCTGACACAAGAGGACATCATGGCGCTTGCCACGGGGATGGAGCATCTCGATGCCTGACAATAGCTCGCAGGCGCAGCCAGCTCCGACCACGACGACCAACGGCGCAGCCGCCGAGACAAAGCGCCAGCGCGTGAGGATGCTGATCAGCGCACTCGGCATGCTGCCGGTGCTGCTGATTCTCTGCATCGGCTTCCATTTCCTGTCGGAGGGGCGCTTCTTCACCGGACAGAATCTCGGCATCGTGTTGCAGCAGGCCGCGGTGAACACCGTGCTCGCCGCAGGCATGACCTTCGTCATCCTCACCGGCGGCATCGACCTCTCGGTCGGCTCGATCCTGGCGGCCTCCGCGATGGCCGGCTTGACGCTCTCCAAGATGCCGGAGCTCGGCATGCTGTGGCTGCCGGCCTCGCTTCTCACCGGCCTTGGCTTCGGGGTCGTCAACGGCGCGCTGATTGCGCTGCTTCGCCTGCCGCCTTTCATCGTCACGCTCGGCTCTCTCACCGCCGTGCGCGGCCTGGCGCGGCTGCTCGGGGCCGACACCACGGTTTTCAATCCCTCGATTCCCTATGCCTTCATCGGCAACGGCTCGCTCACGCTCATCCCCGGCGTCGCGTCGATCCCGTGGCTCTCGGTGATCGCCTTGCTCGTCATCCTGGTCTCGTGGCTGGTGCTGCGCCGGACCGTACTCGGCGTGCACATCTATGCGGTGGGCGGCAATGAAAGCGCGGCGCGGCTTGCCGGCATCAAGGTCTGGGCCGTGCTTATTTTCGTCTACGGTATCTCCGGGCTTTTCGCCGGGCTCGGCGGTGCGATGCAGGCGGCGCGGCTCTATGCGGCCAACGGCCTGCAGCTCGGCCAGTCCTACGAGCTCGACGCAATCACCGCCGTGATCCTGGGCGGCACCTCCTTCGTCGGCGGTATCGGCTCGATCTGGGGCACGCTGGTCGGTGCGTTGATCATCGCCGTGCTGTCGAATGGCCTGATCCTCGTCGGCGTCTCCGACATCTGGCAATATGTGATCAAGGGCCTGGTCATCATCGGCGCCGTGGCGCTCGATCGCTACCGGCTGCAAGGCTCCGCCAGAACATGAGAGGCTTCGCCAGAACGTGAGGTTCGGCGCGCGTGATACGGGATTCCGCCGCGGCAACTGGTCTGCCGTGCCGGGGATGAAGACAGACCAGGGAGGAAGTCCATGTTGAAGACAATCATGCTCGCCGGCGCCGCGACGGCGCTAGTCTTAAGCACCGCGCCGTCCTTCGCCAAGGAGCTCAAGTCGATCGGCGTCTCGCTGGGGTCGATGGGCAACCCGTTCTTCGTCGCGCTGTCGAAGGGCGCGGAGTTCGAGGCCAAGAAGACCAATCCCAATGTGAAGATCACGACGGTCGGCTTCGAATACGATCTCGGCAAGCAGGTGACCCAGATCGACAATTTCATCGCCGCCGGTGTCGACCTGATCCTGTTGAACCCCGGCGATCCCAAGGCGATCGGGCCGGCGATCAAGAAGGCGCAGGCGGCGGGCATCGTCGTCGTCGCAGTCGACACCGCGGCCGAAGGCGCCGATGCCACGGTGACCACGAACAACGTGCAGGCCGGCGAGATCTCGTGCCAGTACATCGTCGACAAGCTGGGCGGCAAGGGCGACGTCATCATCGAGAACGGGCCGCAGGTCTCCGCCGTGATCGATCGTGTCGTCGGCTGCAAGAACGTGTTCTCGAAGAATCCCGGCATCAAGGTGTTGTCCAACGACCAGGACGGCAAAGGCTCGCGCGAGGGCGGCCTCACCGTCGCGCAGGGCTATCTGACCCGCTTTCCCAAGATCGACGCCATTTTCGCCATCAACGATCCGCAGGCGATCGGCACCGACCTTGCGGCGCGCCAGCAGAACCGCAGCGGCATCATCATCACGGCGGTCGACGGCGCCCCCGATATCGAAGCCGCGCTGAAAGATCCGCAATCGCCGCAGATCCAGGCCTCGGCGTCGCAGGACCCGTTCTTCATGGCGCGGCGGGCCGTGCAGGTCGGTGTCGGCATTCTCAACGGCCAGAAGCCGGCCTCGACCGTCGAGCTGCTGCCGTCCAAGCTCGTGACCAGGGACAACGTCGCCCAGTACAAGGGCTGGACCTCGGATCGCTCCCAGTAGGCGCTGCCTGTGCCGGGAGCGCCCGAGTCGTGAATGCCGGGCGGCGTCTTGATCCACGCCGCCCGGCGCCGACATCCGTGCCGATTGCCCCTCCGAGCGCGCCAGGCCGCGCTTGTGTTAGCTTCGTGCAACCTCGATCGGTCGAATCGGAAGCAGATCTCGTGAAAGCCAAAACAGCCGGCACCGCATCCGGCACGGCGTGGCGGCATGCCAATATAGGTCGCCTGCTCAACAACGCCGTGCGGCGCTTCGAGGGCCGCGTGCTCGAACTGATGAGCGAGCGCGGTCACGACGAGACGCGCATTGCGCATGTCAGCCTGACCCGCAATCTCGACGTCGAGGGGACGAGGCTCACGGAACTCGCCCGCCGCGCCTCGATGAGCAAGCAGGCGATGGGCGAGCTGGTCGATCAATGCGCAGAACTCGGCCTCGTCGATCGTATCGCGGACCCGACCGACCGGCGCGCGCGCATCGTCAGGTTCACGCCGGCCGGTCACAAATGGCTCAATGCGTTCCGCGATGCCGTCGATATCGCCGAGGGGGAGATGCGTGCGGAGCTCGGCAAGGCCACGATGGAGGCCATCCTGAAGGGGCTGGCGCTCTATGGCGCGAAGTTCGACACGCTCGACAATGCCAATTAGTCAGGTCACTTGACGATATCGTCATGCGCCCTTACCATGCAGAATGCTGGTAGGGAGAAACGTCTTGGAAACAGGTCTCACAGCCTCTGTGCTCATCGTGGGCGGGGGGCCCTGCGGGCTGATGCTGGCCAATGAGCTCGGCCGGCGCGGCGTGTCCGCGATCCTGATCGACGACAAGCCGGGGACCGCGTTCAATCCGCAAGCCAATGCGACGCAGGCGCGCTCGATGGAGCACTACCGGCGGCTGGGTTTTGCGGACGAGATCAGGCGCGAAGGTCTGCCCGCCGACTATCCGACCGATGTTGCGTACTTCACCCGCTATGCCGGCTACGAACTTGCGCGCTTCGCGTTGCCCTCTTCGGCGCGCGCGAGCGAGCTCATCAGGGGCATGTCGGGTTCCTGGAGCGCGGCGGAGTTGCCGCACCGGGTCTCGCAGAAATATGTCGAGGCGGTGCTGCGCCGCCATGCCGAACAGCTTCCCGGCATCGAGCTCAACTATGGCCACCGGCTGATCAGTTACGCCGAAACCGGTGACGGCATCGTGGGCGAAGTCGAATGCCTCGATGACGGCAGCCGTTTTCAGGTTCGCGCGGACTTCCTCGTCGGCGCCGACGGGCCGCGCTCGATGGTGCGCCAATCCCTCGGGATCGTCTATGGCGGCCAGACCGGAACGCAACGCGACTTCATGGGTGGCCGTATGCTGGCGGTCTATCTCCGCTCGCCGGACTTCTACGCGAGCATCCCGCACGCCAGGGCGTGGATGTACAATTGTTTCAACGGTGATCGCCGCGCGTTCATGGCATCGGTGAACGGACGCGACGAATTCGCGTTTCACACGCAGCTTCGGCCGGGCGAGGACGAGCGTGCAATCACGATCAACGAGGCGAAGGCTGCGTTCCAGCGAGCCTGCGGTGCGCCGATCGACTGTGAGGTGCTGTCCTTCCTGACCTGGACCGCCGGTCACGCGCTGGTCGCGGACGGCATGCAACGGGGCAGGGTCTTTCTCGGTGGCGACGCGGCGCATCTGTTCACGCCGACCGGCGGCCTCGGCTACAACACCGCGATCGAGGATGCGGTCAACCTCGGCTGGAAGCTTGCAAGCGTCGTCAGGGGTCTGAGCCCGGCAGCGCTGCTCGACAGCTACGACATCGAGCGGCGTCCGGTGGCGCTCCGCAACACCGACTATGCCCGGCGCTTTGCCGATTCCCTCGGCCTGTTCGCGCCGGCGCCCGACATCGAGGACGCCACGGACGCGGGCAACGAGGCGCGGCGGACGGCAGGCATTTACCTCGAGCAGCACGCCCGTGCGGAGTTCAACATCCCCGGTGTGACCTTCGGCGGCCGCTACGACGGCTCGCCGATCATTGTCTCCGATGGCAGCCGGCCGCCGCCCGATGCTGCGAACGTTTACGTTCCCAGCGCCTGTCCCGGCGGCCGCGCGCCGCATGTGTGGCTGGACGACGGCGTGTCCTTGTATGACCTGTTCGGGTTCGAATGGACGCTGCTCCAGTTCGGCGAGGCTGCGTCGGCCCACGCGGGCGTCGCTGGCGCCGCTCACGCCCTCGGGGTGGATTTGAAGCTCGTCACGCTGCCGGCGGCCTTGCGCGATCTCTACGATGCCGATCTCGCCCTGATACGTCCCGACCAGATCGTGGCCTGGCGCGGTGCCGCGTCGCAGGCGGGAGCAATCGGCCAAGTCCTCGCCCGCGCGCTCGGACGCCATGCGAGCGACAGCGCGGCCGTACTTTGTACCTCGCCGGCGGCTTCAGCTGGCCGTGAATGAACTGGTGCGCGGAGATTGAATGGCCGATGGAAGTCTGCTCGCGAAGGCGCGGGTCTTGGGCTGGACACGCGATCCGTCGATCACCTCGAGCCGGCCGTAGCGATTCAGTGTGTGGAGCTTCCTGCCGGGCCATGGCGGTCCGGGCCTCAAGGAATGGCGCACGATCTGCTTGAAGGCGGTCGGCGACAGTTCGACCACTTCCGCCAGCGCGAGCGCTGCGCCGTATCCGTCGGTGCAGTTCTGGATCGGGCGCCACAATTTGTCATTGAGCGTGACGAAATTCCCGGCCGGCCTCGTGCTTGCGCGGTCGATCAGGACCGGATTGCTGGCATGCGGCAACCAGGGGCCCAACAGGCGATCGGCATAATAGATCGCCAGCGAATCCGAATAGCCGCCTGTTCCGTCGCGCCAGGCTCCGAACAGATAGTGCAGGCCGTTGTGCTGTGTGATCGTGACGTCGGCCAGCTCGAGGCCGGACAGGAGCGTCGCGTGTCGCTCCCATCTGTCCGGGAACCGGACGCATTTGTAAAGGGCGACGTCCCCGTTGGTCGAACTCTCCGGGATCATCCACAACGCGCCACCGTCCTCGATCAGAAACGGATAGGAGAGGTGCCAGGGCTCCTCCAGCACCGGCAAGGCTTCTCCCACCGGGCCTGCGTCGTTGAACTCGATCGCCGAGATGATGCCTTTTCCGACACGGTGATCGAGGTCCTCAAAGAAGACGAATGTTCGCCCCTGCCACGTGATGGGGAAAGGATCGGCGTAGAAGTGGTTGCCCGGATCACCCAGAACGTTCCAGCTCGGACCCGATAGATCTCCGGTCTGCCAGACGCCCGCGCCGTCATTGAAACGCCATCCGACATGCCAATGCGGGGCATAGCAGCAGAGGCGATAGATCTCCTTGGCGATCGAGACGGCGAGGCCGCGCGCGACGAAGCCCAGGGGGCCGCGGTGCGAGCCGTTTCCAGCGCGGCGCGCCAGTTGCGGCACGATGCGCGGCCGTCCCGACAGGATCGCCGCCACCATGGTCAGGGTTCGCGCCATGACGGTTTCGAGTGCGCCGCTGAGGCCTGCGGCAATTTCTCCGGATGGCTGGCCGCGATCGAGGACTGAACCGTCTAGCTCGTTGACGATGTCGATCACCGGCAGGTCGCCGGCCAGAATGGCGGCGAGCGCGGCGTTTTCGCCTGCGGCCCCGTTGAACAGCGGACGGAGATACAACGGTGCGGAGCTGTTCGGATCGCGCGCGCCGCCGGTGAAATCGACGATCACGTCGGCCGTCTGGTTGCGAACCTGGGTCCGTTCCGGAACGATGTTCAGCCTGTTGGCGCCGCTGTGCTTGCCCTTGTGCAGCACCATGCGTTCGAGCTCGAACAGGATTTCGAGACCTGCGGGCCGTGGCTCGGTCGCTGCCACCCACGCGATCTGAACCGGAACGTCACGGCCGTCGATCGACAGCGTCTCGCGGCCCATCCAGCGCCGTGCATGCTCACGTTCACAGCGAAACTCGATGATCATGTCGAGCCCATCTACTCCAACCTATCAGGTCAAGTAACCTGGCTGAGAATTCGAACGTATTCCTCCACCATGGCATCTACCGAATAGCGCAACCTGAGGCCTTTGGCATTTTGTCGCAGTTCATCGCTCAGATGCTGGTCCGTCAGCAGCCTGGAGACGGCTGCCGCGAGCTTGGCATGATCGGAGGCGTCGACGAAGAGTGCAGTCGGTCTTCCTTCGTAGGACAACACTTCGCGCAGGACGGGAAGATCCGTCACGACGGAGGGAACGCCGGCGTTTGCAGCCTCGACTGCGGCCAGGCCGAAGGTTTCCGCCTGGGTCGGGAATACAAACACGTCCAGGCAGGCCAGAAAATCCGCCATTCGGCTGGGGGGAATTTCCCCGAGAAAATGCAGCCTGTCCGATACCTTCAATTCGTTCGCCAGCAGCCTCAGCCGGGCCTCGTCGGCGCCCTGGCCGGCGAGAGCGAGGTGCCATGACGGTTGATCCGGCAGCAGACGTATCGCCATGTCGAGCCGCTTGTGCGGATGCAGCCGTGCCGCGCAGCCGAGCAGGACGCGATCCGGCGGCAGATTGAATTTCTCTCGTGCAGTCTCCTTCGACAGGGTGAGGGCCTTGTCGTCGAAGCCGTGCGGCACATGCACCATGCGCGACCGGTAGGCCGCGGGGTAACGCGAATATTCGCGCTCCATGTCATGCGAATTGAGCGTGATGCGGTCGAAGAAGCCGACACTGCCCATGACGATGTCGGCGGTGCGGACCGGTCGGCTCATCGCCAACGCGGATGAAACCTGATTGGCGATGACAGGCGCGCGGCTGACGAGGCGCGTCACGCCGGCGCCGATGACGTTGCCGAAATGCTGGAACGTCAGGACGGCGTCGGGTCTGATGGTGCTGATATGACGGCCGAGCGTCCACAGCATGCGCAGCAGCGCCACCGGATTGCCGGGCCGGCTCGGGGCGCAATAGAGCGTATCCGGCGGCTCGTCGAAGGACTCCGATTTGCGGAAGAAGAACAGATTGGTGACGCGATAGCCGCGCGCGGTCAGCCCTGCGCCGAGCAACCTGGAGATCTCCTGCGCACCGGCGTTCTCGGCCTGGGTTTGCGCGAGAAGCACGTGCAGCTTTGGTCCGCCGCCGTCCGGCTGCGCGGATGCCGTCGCGGTCGTCTCGCCCAATTCCTTGTTCGGCTGATAGTGGAGCACGGATCCCGACCCGCTAGAGAAACGAAATCTTCACCGTACCTATCATGCACCCATGGCGCGGACACCGACTAGCAGCAAACGGAGTTAATGCGAGGCTCGACGATCGACGTCATTCGTGCGTCATTTCGCTGGTTCCCCCATGGCGCGCGGGAAGCGCGTTAACCAATCGGTTCTGCGCACCGCCGCGGCGCGATCGATGACTGCGCTTGATGCCTAGTCACGGGTGTCGGCGCCGCCGACTGCATAATTGCCGCGTTTCATGGCGCTGAAGCGCAACAGCACGAGGATCGAAGGATCCACCCCCGTGCGCCGGCGGCAGAGGACGTTCAGGGCAATGGTGGCGAGCGCCAGCGACACTGTGGCCGAAACCGCCGCGCCGAGCACGCCGAGCCAGGGAATGAGGATGAGAAATCCGGCGAAGCGCAGCGCGACGTTGGCGGCAACGACGGGAACATAGATTCGTTCATGGCCGGTCAGCTGCAGGATCGCAGCGGCCGGGCCGCCGGCGGCCTGGATGGCCGTTCCGATCGCAAGCACGATCAAGACCGAATGCTGCTCGGTGAAATGGGGCCCGAACAGGTTGAGGAGATAGGGGCCGCCGATCCAGACCGTGGCGAGCCCGGCGGCCACGCAAAGCGCGGTCACTTCCGCCATCAGCCGCAGGGTTCGCTCGAACTCCCGATGGTTCTTGCTGAAATAGAGCGAGGGGAGCCGGCGTGCGCCGAACGTGTACAGCGCCGCGGACACCATCGCGAAGATGTTGGCGAGGCGCGAGGCGGCAAAGTAGATTCCGGCAGTTGCCGGATCCAGCAGCCAGTAGACCAGGATGACGTCGAAATACTGGTTTGCGACCTCCAGGATGGATGCGAGCCAGAAGTGAAGGGCGCTCGACCGCCAGCGCGACGTTTCGGAACGCGCCGCCGTGCCGCGCAGATTCGGCAGCACGCGGGCGACCGATATGATCTGCGCAGTCAGGCTGACCGACATGGCAATGGCCATCACCGCGAACAGCTCGGCGGGATCGAGTTGCCGGTGCGCGAGCAGCACGGCAAGCAGAAACAGGACGACGATGACCCGCCAGAAGAACTCGCGATTTCCTTCGCCCATGAGGATGCTGACCAGCGAGCGTGCGACCTGGCTGCCGAGCATCACTCCGGCATTCACGGCGGTGTAGGCCGACACCGCAAGGATGAGCAGCCACCAGTCGCCCCTCATGTTCGCCACGATGGCGATCCCGGCGATCACGATCAGCATGGTGACCGAGGCAATCTTGAAGCTCGACAGCAGGACACCTTTGGTGAGGTCCGGCCTGTCGCCGACCTGGTACTCGTTCAGGAAGCGCACCAGCAGCGATTCCTGGCCGACCAGTCCCACGACGGCGGCGATCTGGGCAACCGAAAGCCAGGTCGCGAAGATGCCGAAGCCATCGGGCGACATCGTCCGTGCCGCCAGCGAGAACAACGCAAACGCCAGCACGCCGCTGCCAACCTTGAGGAGGATGGTGCCGACGACACCACGCGTGACGTCACGCCGCAGGAACTGGAGGATGGATCCGATCATGGAGGTTTAAGGAGCTGCTCTCTCCTGAAGAGACATGTTCCGATATCGGCGACAACCTAGCATGCCGAAAAATCGCGAGTGTTAATGGGCACCGAGCAGGATCTTGCCGACGGCGACGACATCGCGGTCGTTCCGGCTGCTTCACTGTGGAACATCGTCGTCCTCATTGTCTCAAATCAAGCAAGGTCTGGCCCGGATCAAATGACGGCGTAGCGCCGCATCGAGGGCCGAGACAGGCGAGATCAGCCGTTTGAATGCAGGTTGGCTTGCCGGGACCGGTCGTCGAGCTGCAAAGAACGGGACTCTGCGGGGAATCCCGAGCAAGAGGCGTGCCGGCCATCGTCGGGACGTTCGGCTCTCCGCTCCGTTAACCTCGATATCGAGAAGTGATCGCGTTTGGACCTGCAATGCGACATCAGGCCGGAGAATTGCACGTGCGACTTTGGTTGACCGTGGGAGCCTGGATCATGACGGCGGACAGAACTGTGACCGAGCCGATCGCTGCAGACATCGCGATCGTCGGCGGCGGCCTTGCGGGATCGCTTGCGGCGGCCGTGCTGGCGCGGGCAGGGCATCGCATCGCCCTGATCGACAAGCGGGCGGTCTATCCGGACGAGTTCCGCGTCGAAAAGATCGGCGGCCCCCAGTTGGCGATGCTCCGCAAGCTGGGCTTCCTCACTGCGCTGGAGACTATCGCTTGTCGATATGATCGGGTGCTCAATATCCGGGAAGGCAAGGTTGTGGATGTCAGCGTCGGCCAGGCCTATGGATTTCCCTACGCCGACCTCGTTGCCATGGCGCGCGGCCAGCTGCCGGATCCATCCGGCCTGATCGTCGACGAGGTCATCGCGATCAGCAGCAGCGACGACGTCCAGCATCTCGAACTGGCCTCCGGACGGTGCGTGACCGCGCGCCTTGTCGTTCTGGCCACGGGCATGGCGGGAGCTCTCGGCTACAAACTCGGGATCAGGCGGCGCGTGCTGGCCGAGCGCCATTCGGTTTCGTTCGGCTTCACGATTGCCCGGCAGGACGGTAGCCCGTTCGATTTCGAGGCCCTGACCTGCTATGGCGAGCGCACGGCTGACGGCATCGACTATCTCAGCCTGTTTCCCGTTCGCGCCGGCATGCGGGCCAATCTCTTCATGTTCCGCGACCCGACCGATCCGATCATGCGCGAGCTGCGCCGCGAACCGGAAGCGACATTGTTGCGCCTGCTGCCGGGATTGCGGCCCTATCTCGGCGAATTCCGCGTCATCGACCGGGTCCAGAACTGGGTGATGGATCTGACCGTCGTCGAGGGACATCTCCAACCCGGAATCGTGCTCATCGGCGATGCATACCAGACCAATTGTCCCGCCGCCGGCACAGGCGTCGCGCGCCTGCTGGTGGACGTCGATCGTCTTTGCACCGAACATGCGCCGCGATGGCTCATGACGCCAGGCATGGGCGGGGAGAAGATTGCCCAGTTCTATTCCGATCGCGACAAGATCGCGGCGGACCAGCAGTCCCTGAAGATGGCACGCTTTCGTGAGGCCCTGACGTCCCGCAACGATATCGGCTGGGATGTCCGGCGGCGGCTGCACTTCCTGCGGCGCAGCCTCGCCCATCGCGTCGATCAGATGCATCCGGGCTGGCTTGGACGTGTTCGCGGCGCGCTGCGCGCCTGACGTCTGCGTCGCTTTGCCTGCCGCCCGTCAGCGCGTGGGCGTCGGGGTGCGGGCGGGCAGCAGCCTCAGATCCGATAGCCGCTTGGCCGCCAGCTTGAGCCAGGGAGCCTGCTTCAGCGCGAAAAGGGCGGCGGCGCCTACGGTGCTGCCGGCTTTCGTGACGGCCCACATTGGCGAAGGCTGTCCGCCGAACAATTTCTTGTATGGCTCGTCACCGATGGTGAAATCGAGCATCTGGTCCCCGCGCTCGATACAATCCCGCGCCACCTGCTCGAACATCAGCGCGCCCAAGGACTGGCTCTTGTACCCGGCAATGTCGAAGGCGCTCATGATGACGAGGAAGCTGTCCCGGTGGCACAGTCCGAGCACCGCGGCGATCACTTCGCCGTCCATCGTCATGGCGTAGAGACGCACAAAGGCGCCGAGACCGCGAAGGGCCACGTCGGAATAGAAGCCGAAATATTCGGGACGCTGGAGCAAATCGCCGTCGCCTTGCGCCTGAAAGCGTGGGCCGCGAAACTTCTTCATCACCTCCAGCGCCTCGAGCACGGAGGCGCTGTCGTTGCAGCATGAGAAGCTCAGCACGCCCTTCTTCTGGAGCTGACGATATTTCTTTGCGAGCTCCTTCTGATAGGAGCGATCGATCGTACTCGTCCGCCATTGCTCGAACGGAGCGACGAGAACCGTCGCGTAGGCGTTGGTGTCCATCGTCGCGCGGCGCGGTGCAGCCAGCAGGTTCTCGATCGGAAGCCGCCCGTCGGGCAGCTTGGTCATTCGGAGCAGATCGAACGGACGAACGAGGCGCCGTATCTCCGCGCATGCAGCCGCGTCGTCGAGCAGTTGCGAAAACAATTCCGGGCTGCAGACCGGCGCCAGATAGTCGGAGACGCGCAGGTCGGCGAACTCGACGGTTCGGATCGGACCGCGCCGGATCCGGAGCAGCGGCAGCACCATCGCAAGCGCTCCCGTCGCACGGTGGCGGACCACGACGACCAGGGGTGCCGCACCCGCTTCCGGCGCGAGCCTGGTGTAGAGGCAGTGCAGCCAGATCGGGTGCTGGAACGCGGTGGCTGTCGAGCGATTAAACAGCTCGGCATAGTCCGGAGACAGGAAGTCGAACGACTGCTCGATGACGATGTCGAAATTGTTGCTAAGCTTGTTCATGCGCAATCAGGGAAACCGGGCAATTCGCGACGATCGATCGAGCCGTCACTCTGCTTTATAGCAGGGTCGTTACGGGCTAGACACCGCCGGTGTACGATTTGCATTCATGCGTTCAATCACGTTCGTATCATTACCAGAGTCTTAATCCCGCAGTCGCTCGTCCCCGTTTTCCGGTCGCCACAATCGTGTGTGATGACCAAGCCGGTCCCTCGGCGCTGGTCGCCTGACACGGCCGTGTAGCGGCCGCCGGACGCCGGACTCACAACCTCGGCAATGCCCCGTCATGCTGTGCGCGACCGCAAAGCATCCTTGGAATCCTTCCAGACGTGTTTTCCACTGCTGTCATCGATGATCGAGACATTCTAAATCGCAGCACACGCATTTTCGTTGCCGTCACCATGGCGCGTTTCTAGAGAGGGCCATTGATGAGGGGCTTTCCTGATGCGACGGATGGGTGGAGTTGAGACGGTAGTCCGCTTTGGTGCGGCGCTGCTGGGTGGAGTTGCGTTGCTCGCGTGGTTCGAATCGCCTGCGCGATCCCAGACGCCGCAAGGCGGCAATTCCATTCCGCCCGTGACGGTCGATGCTCCGGCTCAACAATCAGCCCGCCGTGCGCCGACCAAGCGAAACGATGTCCGGGCCCGATCGAATTCGCGGCGGGCCCCGGCGCGTGGCGCCCCGCAAACCGAAACAGCCGCAGCGCGACCGCAATCGGGGGTCGCTCCCGCCTTTGCAGGCGGCGAGGTCGCGCGAGGCGCGCGGCTGGGACTGCTCGGCAATACCGACACCATGAAGTCACCGTTCAACGTGACGAGCTACACCGACAAGTTCATTCGGGATCGGCAGGCGTCCACGGGTGCCGACGCGCTGATTCTCGATCCGTCCGTGCGAAGCTCCCACCCGACGGGTGGTATCGTGGATTCCTTCAACATTCGTGGATTCCCGATCAACGAAGGCAACAATGGTGAGTTCGCCTTCGAAGGCCTCTACGGAATCGCGCCGACCTATCGCATCTTCACGGACTACGTCGAGCGCCTCGAAGTGCTCAAGGGTCCCTCGGCCGCGCTCTCCGGCATGGCTCCCAATGGCGGCGTCGGCGGCGTCATCAACGTTGTGCCGAAGCGTGCGGAAGAAGATCTGACCCGATTGACCGCAAGTTACGGCTCGGTCGCACGCTTCGGCGGTCACTGGGATGTCGCGAGGCGTTACGGCAGCGGCAAGGAATGGGGCGTACGGGCCACCGGGAGCCTCCGCGGCGGCGACACGCCGATCGATCGCCAATCCGAAACGACGGGCGTCGGATCGCTGGCCCTCGACTATCAAGGCGAGCGGTTCAGGTCCTGGCTCTATCTCATCGCGCAAACCGACCGGTTCGATGCTCCGTCGCGTCCGTTTCTGATGGCTCCCGGCCTGCAGGTGCCGAAGGCGCCGGACGGCAAGTTGAACGTGACCCAGCCCTGGGAATGGTCGAACATCACCGACAAATCGGCGTTGCTGCGGACCGAGTACGATCTCAGCGACCAGGTCACGCTGTTTGCGGACGTCGGCGGCTCCAAGACCAATGTCGAGCGCTTTTTCGGCCTTCCGACCATCGTCAACGCGAACGGCAACACGACCTCGACGCCTCAGTACTTCGGACTGAGCATTGATCGAACCACCTATGACGGCGGCGTCCGCGCCCGCTTCGATACCGGCTTCGTGCATCATGCCGTCGCCTTCCAGGCCTCGGTCTACCATGACGCACTGCATCGGCGGCTGACCAACGGCAGTCTGGTCGGGTCGAACATCTACAATCCGACCGTCGCGCCAACCCAGTTTGCCAACGAGATCAGCGACCGGCCCCGACTTTCGGACAGTCAGCTCACGGGGCTTTCGATTGCCGACACCATGTCCGTGCTCGACGAGCGCATCCTGTTGACCCTGGGCGTCCGACGCCAGGGCATCGAGGCGAACAACTATGCCTCCAATGTCGGGACGCCGACGACGTCCTATGACAAGACCGCCGTCACCCCGGTGGTCGGCCTCGTCGTCCGGCCCCTCGACCATGTCTCCTTGTACGCGAACTATGTCGAGGGTCTCGCCAAGGGCGACGTGGCTCCACAGACCGCCACCAATTTCGGTGAAGTGCTGCAGCCCTACGTCGCCAAGCAGTACGAGGCCGGCATCAAGGTGGAGTTCGGCCGGATCGCAACCACCTTCAACGCCTTCGAGATATCGAAGGCGAGCGGCGAGCTGTCCGCCGGGCGCTTCGCGGCGACCGCAGAGCAACGGGTCCGCGGCCTCGAGGTCAACATCTACGGCGAGCTCATGCCGGATGTTCGTCTCCTCGGAGGTCTTTCGTTCCTGGATGGCACCCTGACGAAGACCGCCGTCGCGACCAATGTTGGCAATACGCCGATCGGCGTTCCGACCATTCAGGCCAATATCGGGGCGGAATGGGACCTGCCATGGATGAGAGATCTCACCTTGAACGGCGCCGTCATCTACACCGGCCGGCAGTTCGTCGACAGCGCGAACAAGCAGCCGATCCCGGATTGGACGCGGCTCGATCTCGGCGCGCGTTACACCACGGCGATCAACGGCAAGAAGACGGTTTTCCGCGCAAACATCCAGAATGTGACCGGTGAGAGTTACTGGTCGAGCGTGGCGTCGTTCGGAACGTTCTTCCTGGGAGCACCGCGCACCTATCTGCTGTCGATGACGGTGGACATGTAGTCGCCGCGCCTGCGTGAAACGCAGTCCAGCATTCCGCTCCGGCGCGGCGACGCCCCGGACTAGGAAAGTCTCCATTGGATCAATGAGTTGAATTCCGTTTCGGTGTGCTTTTCGGGCCGTTAGGCTCGAAACTGGCGCGGCTCCTTGCTCTTGCCAGTATGAGGGTTCTTGATAAACCTCATACTGCCGGATCGGGTGGATGGAGCAAGCGGTGAGACGGACTTTAAGGGCGATCGAACCCGGAACGCTGGTGCTGTTCGGGGGGCTCATCGTCGCCAACATCGCCGCATGGGCCTGGGCCTTCGCGCTGTTCGGCGATCGGCCGACGGTGCTGGCGACTGCGCTGCTGGCCTGGGTGTTCGGTCTGCGCCACGCCGTCGACGCCGACCACATCGCCGCGATTGACAACGTCGTGCGCAAGTTGATGCAGACCGGCGGCGCGCCGCACAGCGTCGGCCTCCATTTCGCGCTCGGCCATTCCACCGTCGTTGTGGTCGCGACCATATTGCTTGCGCTCGGCGTGGTGAGCCTTGGCGGCGACAGCCTGCTCGAGGAGATCGGCGGCTTCATCGGCACATCGGTGTCGGCACTGTTCCTGCTGGTGATCGCGGCCATCAATCTCGTCATCTTCGTCAGCCTGTGGCGGACGTTTCGGGCGGCGCGGGAGCAGGGCGTCCACGACGCCGAGGGTCTCGAGAGGCTGCTCGCCAAGCGTGGCTTCTTCGCGCGGCTGTTTGGTCCGCTCTTCCGCCTGGTCACAAAACCATGGCACATGTATCCGCTCGGCTTCCTGTTTGGTCTCGGCTTCGACACGGCGACCGAGATCGGCCTGCTCAGCATCTCCGCGACCGAAGCCGCGCGCGGCGCCTCGGTCGCGGATGTCCTGGTTTTCCCTGCGCTGTTCGCGTCCGGCATGGCGCTGGTCGACACTGCCGACTCCGCGCTGATGGTGAGTGCCTATCGATGGGCATTCGTCGATCCCCTGCGAAAGCTCTGGTACAACCTCACGATCACCGGCGCCTCCGTGGCAGTCGCGCTGTTGATCGGCGGTATCGAGGCGCTCGGGTTGGCCGCCGACCGGTTCGGCCTCTCCGGGGGCGTGTGGGCGCTGGTCGAAGGTCTCAACGAGTCGCTCGCCAATGTCGGCTTCGCCGTGATCGCACTGTTCGCAATCGCCTGGCTTGTGTCGGTCGTGCTCTATCGTCGCGTCTTTGCGGGCGGACGGCACCGGGCCGCGACCAAAGCTCTGGGATGCGCCGATGCGACCGAAGCGGCGTGAGCCCGGTCGTGGCGGAGCCGCGCTGACGGCTCTGTCGGCTCTGGTGCTGCTCGCCGATGACGGTCGTGTGTTCGCGCAGAGCAGTGACGCCTTGCGCGAGCTGCCGCCAATCCAGATTGGCGGTGCTGAGATGGCGACGCGCAGAAAGCCGGTCGCGTCGCGACGCTCCGGCAAGCCGACCCCGGCCGGGGACCGCGTCCTTGTGTATCCGGCGGCGGCGCAAGTCTCGGATGGGAGCAGCGTCGCCTCGGGTGCAAGGAGCCGGCCCGGCATGGCCAGCGAGATCACCATCTCCGGCGAAGAGCTCAATGCACGCCCATTCACGCGGCCGGGCGAAGCGCTCGAGGCGGTGCCGGGCCTGATCGTGACGCAGCATTCCGGCGAGGGCAAAGCCAACCAGTACTTCCTGCGCGGCTATAATCTCGACCATGGCACCGACCTTGCCATCACCGTCGACGGCGTCCCCGTCAACATGCGCACCCATGCGCACGGCCAGGGCTATGCCGATCTCAACTGGCTCATCCCGGAAACCATCGCCGCGGTGGATGTGCGCAAGGGTCCGTACTTCGCCGAGGAAGGCGATTTCGCCTCGGTCGGAAGCGTCCATGTCGGCCTGATCGACCGCACCAAGGGACTGGCGCAGGTCAGCGTGGGTAGCTTCGGCTACCGGCGTCTCCTCGGCATGGACTCCGCGAAGATGAGTGACGGCGCGCTGCTCGTGGCCGGCGAGATCGGCACCTACAACGGCCCGTGGGATCATCCGGACAATGTCCGCAAGCTCAACGGTCTGGTTCGCTACAGCCAGGGCACCGCGACCGACGGCGTCTCCATCACCGGCATGGCCTACACCAACGCATGGAATTCGACCGACCAGGTGCCGCAGCGCGCGATCGCGGCAGGCTTTCTCAGCCGCTTCGGCTCGGAAGATCCGAGCGACGGCGGCAACACCAACCGCTTTGCACTCTCGGGCCGCGTTGCGCAGAGCGACGATGCGGGGTCGTGGAAGGCCAACGCCTATGTCGTGAAGAGCCAGCTCGATCTCTTCAATAGCTTCACCTACTACCTCAGCGATCCCGTGTTTGGTGACCAGTTCCACCAGCATGACGACCGTCTGATGGCCGGCGCCAACATCTCGCGCACGCTGAACGGCTCGCTGGCCGGCTTGCCGATGCAGACGACCTTCGGTCTGCAGTCGCGCTATGACGCGATCGATCTTGCTCTCACCAACACGTTCCGGCGCGATTTTCTCTCCAACGTCCGCAGCGACAAGGTCGGCGAGGGCAGTGTCGGCCTCTTTGCCGAGAACACGGTGCGATGGACCGACTGGCTTAGAACGACGGTCGGCTGGCGCGGCGATTATTATGCGGCGGACGTGACCTCCCGGTTCAAGGCCAACAATTCCGGCCGCGCCGACGCCGCGCTCGGCAGCCCGAAATTCAGGATGGTGCTGGGGCCGTTCCATCAGACCGAGTTCTTCCTCGGCGCCGGCTACGGCATGCACTCCAACGATGCCCGCGGTGCGACCACGACGGAAGACCCGAGCGATCCCGCGACCAGGCTGACGCCATCGCCGCTCCTGGTTCGTACCAAGGGGGCGGAGGTCGGCGTGCGCAGCAGGATCGTTTCCGGCCTCGACAGCTCGCTCAGTCTCTTCATGCTCGACCAGGATTCCGAGATCCTGTTCTCCGGCGATGCCGGCGACACCTCGGCCACCCGCGCCAGCCGCCGCTATGGCTTCGAATGGACCAACCATTACCGGCCGCGGTCATGGATCGACATCGACGCCGATCTCGCCATGACCCATGCGCGTTTCCGCGGCTACAACAGCGAGCAGGCGGAGATCTATGCCTCGCTCGCTGGCTATCCGGAGGCGCAAATAGGCAACGCGCCCGGCAACTACATTCCGAATGCGCCGGCGATGGTGGCGTCGGCCGGCGTGACGCTGGGCGAGAAGACGGGCTGGTTCGGAACGTTGCGCTGGCGCTATCTGGCGTCGAGCCCCCTGACGGAGGACAACGCGTTCCGCTCCTCCGCGACCAGCATCTTCAACGGCCGCCTCGGCTATCGCGTCGACAATGGCTGGCGCCTTCAGCTCGACGTGCTCAATCTTTTCAACACGAGGGCGAACCAGATCACCTATGCCTATGGGTCGCTGCTCAAGACCGACACGCTCTACAACCTCTGCACATCGGGCACCGCGCCAGCGGCAGTCTGTCAGAATGGCGTGATGGACTACGTGCTGCACCCCGTGGAGCCCATGACGTTCCGGCTCACGATCGCCGGAGCGTTCTAGGTTTGCCCGGCTGACGCGCGATCGCGCCTGTGTCGCCCTGCTGTCAATCCACCGGCGCAAAAATATTCCACTTTACCGAAATTCGGTTTCGGCGTATGTGTCGTGCATCCCGGCTCACTCAAGAGGGGCGATCATGAGGTCG
>NZ_JAFCJE010000011.1 GCF_018131185.1 Bradyrhizobium diazoefficiens
GCCGGGTTGCCGCAACACATGCGCCCTTTCCGAATTTCGGTAAAGTGGAATATTTTCGGCGGCGCGGATTGACCCAGGGCTCGCGTGTTTTGCCCGTCGGGCAACACAAGGGATTGTAGATATCGTGCCTGGCCGCGGCTCGGGCGCTTCCGTGAAAGCGCGTGCGATTCCCGTCCCGCAGCCGCGCCTTCACCGTCCAGGAAGCCGCCAAGCGGGAGGCCGGCATAGGACAAGTTGAGCGAATTACCCTGGTGAAGGCATACTGCACTTCCAAAGCGGCCCCAAGATGTTACATTGAGTATGCTGTCGGCGAACCATATTTAGTGCAGATTTGATCGACACCGGCAGAAGAAGCGTTGGAGCAACGCCAATGCCAATTTTCCTCGACCGACACGATCTCTCGGGCCTGACAGCTTCCGATATCGCGGAGGCGCATCGTAAAGACCTAGAGGTGCAAGATCAGTACGGAGTTCGTTTCCTGACGTATTGGTTTGATGAATCGCGCGGCACGGGCTTCTGTCTCATTGACGCACCGGATATCGAAACGGCGATGCGGGTTCATGATGAAGCTCACGGCGAGGTAGCGAAAGATGTGATTGAAGTCGACCTCTCAGCCGTCCAGGCATTTCTTGGGAGAGTGTCTGATCCGGAGCCGTGCGGCGAGGCAAACAACGTCAGAATTGATTCTGCCTTGCGGGCCATAATGTTCACCGACATCGTTGGCTCTACCAGCATGACAGAGCGTCTTGGCGACGCTCGATCTGTCGAGATGGTTCGAACACATGACGCGTTGGTTCGTCGCGCATTGAAGGACAAGGGTGGGCATGTCGTGAAGCACACCGGGGACGGCATCATGGCATCTTTCGCCGACACCGCCGCCTCCGTGCAATGCGCCCGCTCTATCCAGCAAGCGTTTGAAGCCTTCAATCTGGCCAGCAAGGAGAAGCTTCAGGTGCGAATTGGGATTGACGTCGGAGAGCCGATTGCCGACAGCAACGACCTCTTTGGCGCGACCGTTCAACTCGCTGCTCGATTGTGTCAGTTGGCCGAGCCAGATGCCATTCTTGTGTCAAGTGCCGTTCAGGATCGCATCCGGGGTCGTTTCCAAGGGACAAACATGGGTCCCTGTCATCTCAAAGGTTTGATGAAGCCTGTCGACGTATACGGGATCGAATGGCGCTAGCCGTCGCGACTGCCGAGGAAATCGATTGAGGCGACGATGGCAGCTATTGGCCCATCTGCGACCTCGGAAGCCATCCGCTCTTCGGCCGACGCGGGCGGCAAACCGGACGTCAGGCCGACAGCCGATTAGCGAGTACGGGCCCTACCGGATGATCGTCGTCAGCGACGAGTAACGCCTGTTGGGCTTGGCCTCGCCCGCCGAGAACTGCGCGAAGGCATCGCTGACGCGTGCGGCCGGCGTGGTCCCGTCTGCGAAGCGGAATTCCTTGGGCCGCGGCGCGTAGAAGCTGGCGCGGTAATAGGCATCGTCGAAGCGTGCCTCGCCAACGCCGAATAACGCGTCGCAGACGAACAGGAGCGCATAGACTCCCGCCATTGCAGCGACGACCTCCTTGAGAACTGACATGTGATGCCCCACCCTTTTGCCGGGAAGCATGCACGCCGGTTCCAAAGCCGAGGTTTAAGGCTCCGATCTTCCTGTCCGCACGGTTTGCCGCTGCTGGACGGATTGCAGACAATTTTAACGACTCCGCCGACCGCACGCTGTGACCGGCGGCTTCACTGCCGCGCGCCGAGAAGGCAGGCCGCAAGTTCGGTCCGGTTGTGCACGCCGAAGCGCCGGCACAGATTCGCGACGTGCTCCTTCACGGTCTGGTCGGAGATCCCCATTTCGCGGGCAATCTCCTTGTTGGTCTGGCCACGGCAAACCCGGATGGCGACATCCGCCGAGCGCGGCGGCAGCGATGCCGAGAGCATCCCGGCCGTCTCGGGTTGACGGCCCGGGCTACGATCGGCTTGCAGCTCGCCCGTATCCATCATGTTGGTCAGCGCCAGCGAGCCGGCCCGGCATAGCATCTGCATGCGCAATCGTGCCCGCGGCGTATAGGGCGCGCCCGTCTCCGTCGTCGCAGTGAAGAGCACGCCGATGATCTTCCGGCCGCACCACAGCGGCCCACCCATATTGTAGGCGAAGCCCCATTCATGCAGCATCTCGAAGCTCGGGCTGTGCCGCCATTGCTGCGGGCCGATCACGGTTTCGCCGTCGACCGCGCAGCCGCGGGTCATGATGCAATCCAGCACAGGGTCGTGCTTCCAGAAGCCGGCCTTGTAATTGTCGAGCAGGCCATCGGCGACGTGGCGGCTGTAGACCAGGGCGGGCTCCGGGCCGTCGAGCAGGTAGAGGCCGACGGTCGGCGATCCCGTGAGTTCGGTGATTGCCGAGCAACAGGCCGCGCCCAGTGCACGCACCGAACGGCTCTCGGCGATGGACATCAAACGATCCGCCAGCTGGCCCTCAGGCAGACGGTCAAACTGCTCCTGCTCGGCCCTCACCGCCACTCCTCGCACGACGTGCGCCATTTCGTTTTGTTATAGGGTTAAAACTTCTTCTTCGCCCGTTCTCCGGTCAAGCGAAAAGAAGCGGCAGAACCGCGCTTCTCCGGCTCAGCTTTGCGGCACAGCAGCAACGGCGATCCCCCCATGATGGGGGATTGCTGGTCTGCCCGCTTCATCCCTAGCATCTGTCCATCGTGATCGCGTGACGAAATCACGCGGTTCCGACGGGGTCATGTCACCATCGCGAGCTGTCTGCTCACCTGCGCGCCAACAGCCTTGGCGCGCGACGGCAGAGCTTTGCCGACGGAGGACGTTCCCGCGGTCCCGATCCTCCCCGCCGATGGCGCAGCGGAGCAACAGCTTGACGTGGAGATACCGACCATGAGCCTTTCCATGCAACGCGCCGCCAGGCCTTCCACGACGCCATCAGTGGCCGAGTTCCACGCGCGCCTCGACGCCGTGCTGCCACTGGTCGAGTCTCGTGCGGCCGAGGCCGAGGCGCAGGGATATCTCACCGACGACGTCGTCGCCGCGCTTCGCAAGGCCGGCATCTACACGATGCTGTTTCCCCGCGAGGTCGGTGGCGCAGAGCTTCTGCCATACGACGCCATGACCGTGATCGAGCGCCTTGCCTATACGCATGCATCCGCCGGATGGTGTGCGATCGGCAACAACATGGAAGGCACGACGCTCGCCATCTATGTCGAGGACGAGGGCATCAAGAAGGTCTTCGCAAAAGGCGCCGACATCACCATCGCCGGCAACGGCGTCCCGCGGGGCTTCGCCCGTCCGGTCGACGGCGGCTACATGATCCGCGGCAACTGGGCCTATGGCAGCGGCATCCAGCATGCCGAATGGGTCCACTCCGGCTGCTTCGTCACCGACGCCTCCGGCAAGGACATGGTGTTCGGTCCCAACGGACAGCCCAAGATCGTCGTCACCCACCATCCGCGGGCGACCATCAAGCTGATGGGCAATTGGGACGTGCTCGGCCTGCGCGCCACCGGAAGCTTCGACTACACGCTCAGCGAGGGCGACGAGCTGTTCGTGCCGACACACATGACCTACGATTTCGACATAGGTGCGCCGCGTCGCGGCGGGGTGCAAGGCGCGCTGGGGCTCGCGGGCTATAGCGCCTGGTCGCACTCGGGCTGGGCAGTCGGGGTCGGCCGCCGCATGCTCGACGAACTCGTTAGGGTCATCGTCCAGCGCCAGGATCCCTTCGGCAAGTCGTGCGAGAGCGCCAGCTTCAAGTTCCAGTTCGCGCAGGCCGAGGCTCGTTTTCGCGCGGCACGCGCGCTGGTGCACGAAACCTGGAAGGAGGTCTCCGAGACCTGCGCCGCCGGCGAAAGTCCGTCGCTGGCGCAAATGACAATGATCAAGCTGTCGCTGCGCCACATCCACGACGTCCTGTCCGACGTCTCGACCTTCGCGCACCGTGCAGCCCGGGGCGCCTCGCTGCACAACACGCCGATGCAGCGCTTCTATCGCGACATCCACTCGGGCACCCAGCACATCCTGATGGCCGACCAGATCGTCGAGGAATGCGGTCGTGCGCTGCTCGGCCTTCCCGGGCCGGACGCGCAATGGACGGTGTTCGGGGTGACGGGCTGAGCGAGCAGGAGGTCGGCGTGAACGGATCCCGTATCGTTGGCTTCTGCGGCAACAGCTGGCGGCCGGCAAGATCGCGCGTGCTCGTCGAAGCCGTTGCGGCCGATCTCCTGACGCTGCACGCGCTCAAGACCGACATCCTCGACCTCGTCGATGCCGGCGAGGGCATCGCCGCGTTTACCCGCAACGGGCTCGACGACCGCGCGCGCGACCTCGTCGAGGCGATCGAGCATGCCGATGGCCTGGTGATCGGCTGCCCGGTGTTCCAGGGCTCGTATCCCGGCCTGTTCAAGCATGTCTTTGACCTGATCAAGCCCGGCGTGTTGCGCAATCGCCCCGTGCTGCTGACAGCAGTCGGCGGCGGGCTGCGCCACTCGCTGGTGGTCGAGCATCAGCTGCGTCCGTTGTTCGGGTTCTTCGAGGCCTGCACGGTATCGACCGCGATCTATGCAAGCAGCGACGAACTGGCGTCGGGCGACCCCCTGGCGCCGATGACTGCCGCTCGCCTCGCCAACGCCGTGGAACAATTCGCAGCGCTCGTCGGCGACCGCCAGGCCAACGCCGCATGATCCCTCTTCCGCTGCGGTGCCCAGACAGGCTGCCTTCAACCGGAGACATCCATCATGCTTGAGACCGCCAAACCCTCGCCCGACCTCACCGGCTTTGCTCGCACGGAATACGTGATCAACGACGTGCGCACCGTCGTTCACACCATCGGAAGCGGCCCTCCGCTGGTGTTCCTGCACGGTACCGGCACGTTTACCGGCTTTGAGATGGCACGCGACTGGGCGAAGCGGCACACCGTCATCATTCCTTATCAGGCCGGTTTCGGCGACTCCGGCGATGCGGTCTGGATCGATACGATCGAGGATCATGTCCTGCAGACCACGGACTTGCTCGACAAGCTGGGACTGGCGAAGTTCGATCTTGCCGGGTTTTCGCTCGGCGGGTGGCTCGCCGCCGAGTTCGCCATCCGCCAGCCGCATCGCGTCGGCAAGCTAGTGCTGGTCGCGCCCGCCGGCCTTGTGGTTGCCAGCGCGCCGGCGCCCGGCCTGTTCGAAATCGCGCCACAGGATTTGCCGGCCTATCTCGCGAACGATCCTTCAAACGCGCTCCGTTACTTTCCCAGGTCGCCGGATCCTGCATTCGATGCCCGCCTCGGACGCGAAGTGACCGGCTTCGCCAAGCTGATCCGCAACGATCCACAAGGAAATCCGAAGCTCGCGCACTGGCTGCACCGGATCACGATGCCGACGCTGGTCTTGTGGGGCGCCTCGGATCGCCTGCGACCAACGGCGCAAGCCGAAGCCTGGAAGGCGGGGCTGCCCGATGCGCGCGTGACGCTGGTGCCGGATACCGGACATCTTGTGTTCGAGGAAACGCCCACCGCTGCGAACCACGTCACCGATTTTCTTGCCGAGTAGCTCAGACAACAGAGGACACCACCATGATCGAGATGCCGCCGGGCGTAACCCCTGCCAAGGATGGTTTTGGGAACATCGTCTGGAACATTCTGGGCCAGACCTACACGCTCAAGCAGCACTCCGAGGCGTCGATGGCCTGGCATGCCCTATTCCCCCACGGCACCTTCGTGCCGCCGCACGTTCATCCGACCCAGGATGAGTTCGTCTACGTGCTGAGCGGCCGCTACGATCTCTGGCTCGACGGCAAGGACCTAGAGGCGACCGCCGGGGACCTCGTGCGCATGCCCAAAGGCATTCCCCACGGCATCTTCAACAAGTCCGGCGAAACCGCGACCAGCCTGTTCTGGGTTGCGCCGACACGATCGCTCAAGGAGCTGTTCGAGCGCATCCACAACCTGCCCGATCCGCAGGAGGTCGTTCGGCGTGCCGCCGAGCACGAGGTCAATTTCCTGCCGCACCCGGCTTGATGCTCGTCTCCCGCCGAAAGCCGAAAGCTCCAACCGCGAGGATCGATCATGACGACCAACTGGACGACCATTTCCGAGAGCGACCGCCGACGGATTGCCGCCTGGCAAAAGGGCATGCTGGCTCTCGCCATTTTCTGCGAGATATTCCTCGCGGCCGACTGGTACGCCTTTGCGGCCGTGCTGCCTTTCGTCTCCGAGAGCCTGAAACTCAATGCCGCCGAGGCCGGCCTGGCGCAGGGCATCTTCGCACTGACCTATGGCGTGGGTATGGTGGTGTGGTCACCAGTGAGCCGCTCCATGACGGCGCGCAACATGCTGCTGATTGGCCTTGCCGGCACCGGTCTCGGGATGATGCTTCAGGTGTTCGTCCAGACCTATACTCAGCTCGTGCTGCTGAGACTCCTCATCGGCTTCTTCGACGCTGGCATTTTCATCGGCAACATGAAGCTGATCTTCGGCTGGTTTCCGCAGAGCCGGCGCGGCTCGGTGGTCGGAATCATCCTTGCAGCCTACAGCCTCGCCATCACACTGGATTTCGCACTCGGCATTCCCCTGACCATTGCGACCGGATGGCGGACCTTCTTCGCAGTACTGGCGGTCGGCACCCTGATCGTCGCCGCGATCGACACCCTCGTCGTTCGCAATAGCCCGCGCGAGATCGGCATCGCCGACTTCACCTGGGGCAATGAGACGCCTCAGAAGCACCTACCTCTTGGCGAAATCTTCCGCTCGAAATGGATCGCGGTCGGTGGTTTCGGCATCGTGGCCTGTACCTTCGCCATCGCCGGCACGGCCACCTGGGTGGTCCCAGCCTTCATCACCGTGCAGCACATGCCGCCGGAAGCCGGCGCCGTCATCGGCACCGTGATGGGGCTGTCGCAGGTGTTGTTCCTGGTGATCGGTGGCTACATGTCCGACCGGCTCGGTAAGCCCTTCATGATCAAGCTCACCGCGGGGCTCGCCTTCCTGACCGCCCTGATGTTCCTCTGGAGTGTCGTCACGCCGATGCCGTTCGGGATGCTCGTGCTGTTCGCAGCCCTCAGCGGTATCGCGCTGCTCGGCGGCGGTGCGATCTTCGCGCTGCTCAGCGAAAAATACTCCGACGCGCTTGCACCGGCGGCAATCGGCTATGCAGAGGTATTCGGCATCTTGTCGGCTTTCGTGGCGCCCTGGATGATGGGAGCCATCATCAACGCCTCTTCCGGCGCGTTCACCGGGGCTTTCGTCGCCTTCGCCGTGGTCGAGTTGATCATCGTCGGCCTCCTGCTAATCCTCGCCCGCGAGGACGTCAGGCAGGAAGCGGTCGTCGGCAGTCCAGCCGAATGAATAGCTTGGAGCGGACGGGACCGTACCTTGAGCTCGCGGGCAAAACCATCAACGGACGCCGGCACCTCCCGTCAGAGGGGCGCCCTCATTGGTGAGCCTGCTTGCGATTGCTGCCCTCGCTGAGGCGGTCGACCCAGGCGATGCCGACTGCCGAGACGATGAAGGTCATGTGGATCAGCACCTGCCACATCACGCCGGTCTCGGTGAAATTGCTGCGCGTGGTGCCGAGATTGCCGGCCTCGATGAAGGTCCTGAGCAGCGAGATCGAGGAAATGCCGATGATCGCCATCGCCAGCTTGATCTTGAGCACGCTGGCATTGACGTGGCTCAGCCACTCCGGCTCGTCAGGATGGCCGGTCAGGTTCAGCCGGGAGACGAAGGTCTCATAGCCGCCGACGATCACCATGATCAGCAGGTTCGAGATCATGACGACGTCAATCAGCCCGAGCACGACCAGCATGATCTGCTGCTCACTGGCGTCGAACGAGTGCGCAACGAGGTGCCAGAGCTCCTTCAGGAACAGCAGCACATAGACGGCCTGCGCGACGATCAGGCCGATATAGAGCGGAACCTGGAGCCAGCGCGAGCCAAAGATGAGCTGGGCGAACAGGCCGAGCCGCGGCGGCACGGCCTTCGCCGAAGGTGCCTTGGGTTCGGACGTCATGAATCACTCCGGATGGCGGAAAGAGTTGTCGCGTCAGAGACTCGCGATGACGGGCGCGAGTTCCAGGGTGCCCCGATAGATCATTTCGAACGCGACGTAAATGATGATGGCGAGACCGATATAGGCGATCCAGCGCTGCTTCTGGAGCACGCGGCCGAGCAGGTCGGCGGCGACGCCCATCATCGCGACCGACAGCAACAGGCCGAAGGCGAGGATGTAGGGATGCTCGCGCGCGGCGCCGGCGACCGCGAGCACGTTGTCGAGCGACATCGAGACGTCGGCGGCGACGATCTGAATCGCGGCCTGGCTGAAGGTCTTTTGCTGCACAGGCGGCGCAGCAACATCCGCGCCGCCGCCATGGCTGACCGCCAGCTTCGAATGCGCCGCCTGCTCGCGCAACTCACGCCACATCTTCCAGCACACCCAGAGCAGCAGCACGCCGCCGGCGAGCAGCAGGCCGATCACCTGCAGGAGTTGGGTGGCGACGCCGGCGAAGGCGATGCGGAGCGCAGTCGCGGCGGCGATGCCGACGATGATGGCACGGCGACGCTGCTCGGCCGGCAAGCCCGCCGCGGCAAGGCCGATGACGACGGCGTTGTCGCCGGCGAGTACGAGGTCGATCAGGATGACCTGAAACAGCGCGGTCAGCGCATCGGAGGTGATGAATTCAGTCATGATTGATCATTTTTCGATGCAGATAAATCGAGCCAATGCGGTTTCTTCCGCTCGACCCAATCCAGGACTTTCGAACGTGACGAGCGCAGCGCAGGCACGTCCTCGGCAAGCAGCGCGAGGCCGAGCGGCAGCATCCAGACGCCGAGAATCGGCAGGAAGGAAAGCACGCCACCGACGATGAGAAGCGCGCCCGAGGGAATCCGCACCCAGCGGTTTGACGGTTTGAGCAGATAGGTGACGGTGTCACCCACGCGCGGCGGCAGTCGATCGACGAGCTTTTCGAGGCGCGGGTCGCCGCCCGCCATCTCGCTGGCGGAACCCGCGGCCTCGGTCGTACGCTCGTTCGATACTGCGCTCATGCTTACTCCTCTGCGACCATGTGCCGTTCGGTGCGCCCGTTACCCGACGCGACGGGCTTCGCGCGGGGCAACACCAGCGTCAGCAGGCGCAACAATTTGATCGCCTGGTCTTCATGGGGATGGACATCCTCATCCGCCGCAGCCACGCGCTCCGAGAGCTCCATCAGATGGGACGACAGCGGCAGGTTCGAAACGGGCCGCAAGGTGTCGATCACGACATTGGCAAAATCCGGCTCCTCGAGCCGCTCGGCGAGTTCATCGAACATCGCATAGAGCCGTTCGTCCGGAATGTGCGGCGCCAGCTTGCGATCCCTGATGAAACGGATCACCTCGTCGCGCTCGACCGGCGAAACGCTCCGGTCGGCAACCGCAACCAGCGCACCCACGATCACCAGCGCGACCGCAGCCTGCTCGTTCAGGCTGGACGGTTCCGTGATTTCGATCCCGATCGGACTTGAGGATTTGGCGGCAGACATCGTTGCTCCCTTAACTTGCGAAATGGCCGCACGGAGCTGCGATGGGGGACGAATGGTCGGAGAGAACGAACAGGGCCCGACGATCGGCCAATCCATCGCATTCGCGCGGGATAGGTCATCCGACATCACGAGGTTTGCCGACATCGTCGGCGTCCTCGCCAGAGGGGCCCGGATTCTTGTTCGCTCTAGAAATAAAGGTCGGCCTGTCGGAATCAAGACGGCCCGTCTGCGACCAGCCGCCGCATCGGTTCCATCGTCCTGAATAATTCCGCCCCCCAACGCTTGAAGCCGTGGCCGCGCAGCCGGATCCAAGACGGGACGCGGCCAGCCGCTCGCATCTGCCCCCGGCCCTGCGTTTTCATCGCAAAAAGGCGCTGCGCCGCTGCTCGATTCCGAATTGCGTCGTTGACTGCTCGTCATGCTCGACGGTGCCCACTGGACCCATCTCTTGGCTGCCGGAACATCAACCGGCCGCTCGGGTTGGTGCATCTCACCACGCATGTTGTGACGAGAAGCCGCAAGGAACCCATGTGCCGCTGGATCGCATACCGGGGCGAGACAACGTCTTTCGAGCCCTACGTCACCGAGCCCGAGCATTCGCTGGTTGCGCAGAGCATCCGCTCGCTGCAATCCACGGCGGGCTCGAACGGTGACGGCTTTGGGCTGGGCTGGTACGGCGAGCATCCGGAACCGGGCCTTTATCGAGAGACGCGTCCGGCGTGGTCGGACGAGAACCTGCGCTATCTTTGCCGCCATCTGCGCTCGCATTTGTTCTTCGCGCATGTGCGCGCGGCCACCGGCACGGCGGTGACGCGGCAGAATTGCCATCCCTTTGCCTGCGGCCACTGGCTGTTCATGCACAACGGATTCGTCGGGAGCTGGAATAGGCTGCGGCGCAAGGTCGAGGCGCTGATTCCCGATGCTTTTTATCCATCGCGGCTGGGCACGACCGACTCGGAAGCCGTGTTCCTGGCGATGATGGGGGCCGGCCTCGACCGCGACCCGCTCGGCGCGACGCGGCGCGTGCTGCAAGCCCTCGTCAGTCTCGTCAATGAAGGCCAGCTCCGAGAACGGATGCGCTTCACCAGTGCGATCGCCAATGGCCGGGATCTTTATGCCTTCCGTGTCGCGGTCAACGATGCCGCCAACACGCTTTATTTCCGCGAGGACGGCGGCGAGGTCATCGTCGTGTCCGAACCCTTCGACAAGGAAACGGACTGGACCGAAGTGCCGCCGAATCACGCGCTGATCGCCCGCGCATCCGAAAGCGTTAAGATTGTTCCCTTCGACCTCGCAATTTCCAGTGAGTCCGACGCGGAACCCGTTCCTGTCAGACGGATTATCGCCCGCAGGTAGTGCCTTGCCGGGTGGCCAATGACAATTGCTTCGGACGTATTGAAACTGCTGCGCCTTGATTCCTCTCACGACAAGCAGCACCTCGTCATTCGCTCGGCCGGCGGCGGCGGCAAGGCGACTGAATATTCCTTCGGCATCGAGGAGGAGTACTTCCTGGCTGACCGCCGCAGCTTCGAGGTCGCGATCCAGACTCCCAACGAGCTGTTCGAATCGGCGAACTGGTCGACCGGCGGTCAGGCCATGCGCGAGATGCTGCAATCCCAGCTCGAGGTCGCCACCAACGTTCACGTCGACGTCAACGACGCCCGCGAGGAGCTTCGCTTCCTGCGGCGCGAGGTCGCGAACGTCGCGGCGCAATATGGGTTCGTGATCATGGCCTGCGGCACGCACCCGACAGCGGTCTGGCGCATGTCGCAGCCGAGCCGGAAGCCGCGCTACGAGGAGATGATCGAGGATCTGCGCAGCATCGGCCATCGCAACATGATGTGCGGAATGCACGTGCATGTCCAATTGCCCGATCCCGAGAAGCGCATGGCGGTGATGCGGGCGATGCTGCCGCATTTGCCGCTGTTCATCGCCCTGTCGGCATCCTCCCCGTTCTGGAATTCGCACAAGACCGGACTGAAGGGCTACCGGCTCGCCGCCTATTCCGAGCTGCCGCGCACCGGCCTGCCGGAATTGTTCGAGAACAGGCAGGACTACGACGAATATGTCGGCGCCTTGCAGCGCTCCGGCGTGATTCCCGATGAGAGCCACATCTGGTGGGCGATGCGTCCCTCGATGCGGCACCCGACGCTCGAGCTTCGTGCGCCCGACACCTGCACCCTGGTCGAGGACGCCGTGGCGATCGCCTCGCTCTATCGCTGCCTGACGCGCCACCTCCATCTGCGACCTCATTTGTCGAAGGAGGTCACGGTGGTCGAACGCGCGATTGCGGTGGAGAATAAATGGCGCGCCCAGCGCTACGGAACCGATTGCATCTTTGCCTCCAGAGACGGACCAGTCACGATTTCGGAGCTGCTCTCCCGAATCATCGACGACATCGCCGAGGATGCGGACATGCTGGGCTGCGCCGCCGAGATCGAGCACTGCCGGACCATTGTGGATCGCGGCAGCTCGGCGGAATTCCAGCTTAGCGCGTATCGCGAAAACGGCGACGACATCGCAGCCGTGTCACGATGGATTGCTACATCAACGATCTCAGGATTGAGCGCGCCGATCGGGCGCAGCGCCCCAGCGCCGTCATAGCGCCCGCGCAAGCTTCGCGAACGAGAACGTCATTTCTGGATTTGGTACGCCGTAGAGGAAAGCATGACTGACATCGCCTGGTGCGCCGGTTGCGGCCACAGCCTGGTCCCGATCCTGTCCGAGAACGGCCGCACGCGGCCGAATTGCTTCTGGTGCGAGGGCGTCGACGCGCGGACTATGGACATGGCAAAGTGGGCGGACAGCCCGGCCGGCAAGCCGGATCGGACCGCGCCTCACGCTTTTGATTGAGCAGCGCTCGGGATTAAACCCGCGCCGCCACGCGCGGACGGAACACGGATTCGGCCGTGGGCAAAAGCGCTGCGGCCGGCCTTCGCGTCGGTCGGCGCCGCGGGACGAAGAAACTGTTCACGAGGATCGGCTCCTGGTCGCCGAGCGCAGTCCGCTCCTTCACGAGCAGGCTCATGACCGAGCGCATCTTCATGACTTCCTGCGCCACGAAGCTGCAGTCCTCACCACGGTTGATCTGCTCATGCATGATCGCTTCAGCTTCGCGCATACTGACGCGGAGCGCCCTGATGGTTCTGCGGATTTCGTTGATGCGGTTGTCCATGGCGGCCTCCATCTCGGTCGCAGCATAAGAACAAATCATGAACACTCTGTCAATCGCGGCCCTGCCCCTCGCGAAATTATCCCTCATCCCGAGGACAGCGCCGCACCGATCCGCCACCGGCGCCGCTGCACGCGCACTGGCGAGCTTGCTGACAAATTAGACAGGCCCCCCTCACGTCCGAAGGCGGGCTCCCCCGGCGCAGCCCTCTGTCGATCGGAACGGCCGTCGATCTAACCTCCCGTGCAACCACCGGATTTCTTCCGAAACGGCATGCCCGCATCGGGGCGCCCGGCCCGCTTGCTGCTTCGCAAACCAACTGGCCCAAAATTCGCAATGACGTCGCAAGCGAAGCAACGAAGCGGAGCGGAGAACGTCATGAACGTGCATGCTGCGGGCGATCTCAAGACCACCGGCCTCACCCATCCGAACGGCGCGCCGCTTCGCCTCAACACGAAGGACTTCGTCGCAATCGATCGCGACCGGAACGCGAAGTTCGAGCCGACGTATCGCCCGCAAGCCCTCTACAATCGCGCCAACGAAGGCTTTCACGCCAACAACGAAACCTTCCTGCTCCACGAAGTCGCGACCAATCTGCCGGTCTACCGTCCCGACACCGGTCCCACCGACTTCCATCTGCATCTTCCACCCGGCGGCTTTCAGCTCGTGCTGGTCACCTCGGGCGCCTTCACCTTCGACTATGACGGGCGCTTCTACAATGTCGGCCCCGGCGCGGTGATGCTGCAAAGCGCGATCGTGCATCGCCAGCTCTTCTACACCTGGTCGGGACTGTCGACGGAAGAGAATCTGAAGACGCCGCAGACCGTGGTGCCGGATCCGATCTCGATGGGCTATTCGGGCAAATTCCTCGAAGCCTTCATCACCGATCCCACCACCTTTCCGAATCCGACCATCGTCGGTCCCGATCAGATCAACGAAGCCGAAACGCCGCGCATGGCCTGGAGTCATCCGCTGCACGATCGACCAGCCAATGCCGGCTTCTGGCTGCAGGATCCCCTGGCGCTGGACGCACTGTTCAAGCCGCTCGCGGACGGCTCGATCAAATCGGCGCTGCCGGTTTACGTGCGCGATATCGGCATCGAGGTGCCGAGCGGCCGGCTCGTCACCGGCCACATCATCGCAACCGACCCGCGGGGCCAGTCGCTTCTGCCGAAGAGTATGTCGGCGTCCGCGGACGCCGCCTCGCTCGCCACGGGCGAGGTCGTGATCTATCGCGTCATTCGCGGCACGGCGGAGTTCAAGAGGTCGTCTGGTGAGAGCTTCGAGCTCTCCGCCGGCGACGTGGTGACGGCCGGCAAGAGCTCGATCGGCCTCACAGGTGTCGGCGAGAACACCCAAGTCCTGCGCCTCGGCCTTCTCAAGGGCATGAACGAGTTGCGGAGCTGGACGCCGACGCAGCGCGACGAGATCGACGGCCTCGCCGGTCAGATCATCACCCGGAGGGACATTCGTCCGCTGCGCACCGAAGGCAAGCCGGTCGGATATTTGTACGGCTGAATGCAGAAGGTCCCGTTGGCTATTCCGGGACCCGGCGCCCCGGAAAGGTCAGGCAGGCATTGATATCGACGGCCATCGTGTTGCGGTGTGCTTTGTTCAAGAGCGCGTCTCGCTCCGCACCGGGTTCAAGGCGCGCGGCCTGCTCGCGCAATCTCACCGCATCGGCCGCAAGACGCTCGGCAAGTGAATCCGCCTGACGGATGCGGCTGCGCTTCTCTGTCATGACAAATGTCCTTGCGGTGCGTTGGGAGAGTCGAGGTCGGTCAAGCCCGCGCATTGTCGGGCAAAGGGCGCACGACCGACGGGAATCGCGCCGCTGTAACGTCTCTCGACCACTGGTGCTGTCGTGTATCGTGCCAGCGATGCATTGCATGTGGGGTCTCGATCGCCATTCACCAGAGCGCGGCGCTGAAAATACGCTCCCGGCGCCCGGCCTGACAGTGCTCGGACACGCTCGACGCGCCGATGAGTGATGATCCTGGGGGGCTTCCGCTCAAGTGACTGCCTTACTGCCGTACCAATCCCGCAGGAATTAGGAACATATCGCGGCCTCTCCTGTTGCGTCTGCCCATGGATGCATGCGTCCCCAAGATCAGGCCAAGGGCGTACGCTCCCATTCTTCTCATCCAATGATCTTCACCGAAAGTTTTCAGATGCGCATACTTAAGAGACGTTCGCCATCCTTGGCGGCCACGAGCCTTCGCGTTCTTGCAGAAAATCCGGTAGCGTCCGCGATTGCCGCGACAGTCGCCTTGATGGCCACGGCCGCGGTCGTCAATCGAAAGCTGGCCGACAAGGCTCAACGCGAAAACCCGCCGCAGGGACGCTTCATCGACATCGACGGTGTTCGCTTGCACTATGTGGAGCGCGGTTCGGGCCGCCCGCTGGTCTTGCTTCACGGCAATGGCAGCATGATCCAGGATTTCGAATCGAGTGGTCTGATCGATCTCGCCGCCAAGGACTATCGCGTCATCGTGTTCGATCGTCCGGGATTCGGCCACAGCCTGAGGCCCCGAAACGTCGTATGGACCCCTGCGGCGCAGGCCGACCTCTTCAGGGATGCGCTAGCGCACCTTGGCGTCGAAAAGGCGATCGTGCTCGGGCATTCCTGGGGGGCGTCGGTCGCGATTGCCTTGGCAGGCAGGCACCCTTCGATGGTCGAGGCGTTGATCTTGGCGTCGGGGTATTATTTCCCGACGGCCCGCACTGACGCGATGATGGCGATGGCGGGGCCGGCGATACCTGGATTCGGCGATATCCTCAGCCACACGATTTCCCCGATCGTCAGTCGCCTGATGTGGCCGTCAATGCTCCGGCAACTGTTCGGGCCACGATCCGTCCCGCAAAAGTTCGATGGCTTTCCGAAGTCACTGGCCGTGCGTCCATCGCAGCTTCGTGCCGCCGCCGCCGAGGCCGCGTTGATGGTCCCTGCCGCAATTCTGTCGGCGAAGACCTACGGCGAACTGGCCATGCCGGTCACCATCCTCGCCGGCGAGCAGGATCGCCTCATCGACATCGACGAACAGTCCGGTCGCCTCCATGAGGAAATCAGGCACAGCAAGATGCGGCGCGTCGCGAGCGCAGGCCATATGATCCAACAGTCGGATACGGCCGACCTGATGGCCGCGATCGACGAAGCCGCGGCAGAAACGCCGCATTGATTTGAGATGTATGAAGCTGTCGGAAAGGAACGACCATGGCCCCAAAAATCAAAGAGCGGACCTGCCCGGAGTGCAGCGGAACGGGCTTTCCTCTGTCCATGAAGGCGGCTGCGCCGGGCCGCAAAGTCTACCCGGTCAAATGCCAGGCCTGCGAAGGCAAGGGCAAGATCACCGAACCCGAGTGAGGCGAACCTTTGGCCTACTCCGCCGCCTGACGCACGTGGCGCGCGGTCGGCGTGCGCATCGTGACGAGCTCTTCGGCGGCGGTCGGATGCAGCGCGATCGTCGCGTCGAAATCGGCCTTGGTCGCCTTCATCTTGACGGCGATCGCGACCGCCTGGGTGATCTCGGCGGCGGCATCGCCGACGATGTGGCAGCCGAGCACGCGATCGGTCGCGCCGTCGACCACGAGCTTCATCAGCACGCGCGTGTCGCGGCCGGACATCGTCGCCTTGATCGGGCGGAACGAGGTCTTGTAGATGTCGACGTGGCTGAATTGCGCTCGCGCCTCGGTCTCGGTGAGACCAACGGTGCCGACTTCCGGCTGCGAGAACACCGCGGTCGGAATGTTGGCGTGATCGACTCTGACCTCGCGCTTGCCGAACACGGTGTCGGCGAAGGCATGGCCCTCGCGGATGGCGACCGGCGTCAGGTTGAAGCGATGGGTGACGTCGCCGATCGCATAGATGCTGTCGACCGAGCTCCTTGAGAAATGGTCCACCGCAATGCCGCCATTTGCAGGATTGATGGCGACACCGGCCTTCTCCAGCCCGAGATTGGCCACCGCCGGATGCCGGCCGATCGCGAACATCACCTGCTCCGAGGCAAGGCTCGAGCCGTTCGACAGATGCGTGGTGAATTCCTCGCCGTGGCGGTCGACCTTGCTCACCGTGCAGCCGGTGAGAATGGTGATGCCCTGCTTCTCCATCTCGCTGCGGACGTGGGTGCGAACATCCTCGTCGAAACCGCGCAGGATGTTGTCGCCGCGATAGACCACGGTGACGTCGGAGCCGAAGCCGGCGAAGATGCCGGCGAATTCCAGCGCGATGTAACCACCGCCCTGGATCACGATCCGTCTCGGCAGCTTCTTCAGATGGAAGGCTTCGTTGGACGAGATCACATGTTCGATGCCGGGAATCGCCGCGCCGTGGTTGGGCGCACCTCCGGTGGCGATCAGGATGTACTTCGCGGTGATCTTGCGGTCGTTTTCGAGCAGGCGGATGGTGTGCCTGTCTTCGATCACCGCACGGCTCTTGACGATCTGCGCGCCCGACTTCTCGACATTGGCGGTATAGGCCGCCTCCAGCCGTGCGATTTCCTTGTCCTTGTTGGCGATCAGCGTGGCCCAGTCGAAGCTGGCGGGCGGAACGGTCCAGCCGAAGCCGGCGGCGTCCTCGAGCTCGTGACGGAAATGCGAGCCGATCACGAACAGCTTCTTCGGCACGCAGCCGCGGATCACGCAGGTGCCGCCCATGCGGTACTCTTCCGCGATCATCACGCGGGCGCCGTACCCGGCCGCGATGCGGGCGGCACGAACGCCACCCGAGCCGCCGCCGATGACGAAGAGGTCGACGTCGAATTCAGCCATTGTCCACTCCGACCCCTTTCAGGAACGACCTTTCAGATAGGTGCGCTCAGATCTCCTTGCCACGCTTGCGCATCTCGGCACGGAAGGCGCCCATCACGGTTTCCGCGAAGCTCTGGGCCCAACTATTCATGAACGCCATGCTCTGCCCGATCGCGCGCGGCTCGGCATCGATCAGCTTCTTGCCCAAAGGCGACTTGTAGAAAGTGACGAGGTCCTTCAGCTCCTGCTCGGTGAACTCGCTGGCATAAATCTGCGCCATGCCGTCACCGATCTCGCTCTGGCGGCCGTTGAGCTGCTGGGCCACGATCGGCGCGACCTCGTTGAGGTCCTTTTGGTAATTCAGGTTCTGCTGGATCAGCGTGCCCTTGGTCTTCTCGACCATGCCCGGCACCGCGCCCGCATACATCCCGGCGGCGTTCTTGATCTGCAGGATCTCCTTGGCTGCCGCGATCGCCGCGGGCGAGGCCTTTGGCAGGGCCGGCGCCGCGGGAGCCTTCTGGCCCGCCTGCTGCGCCACGGCCGGGGCGGCCGAAACGGCCAATCCCGCAGCGAGAGCCGCAGCCGGCAAGAATTTCAACATGCTCTTCATTCCTGGTCTCCTTTCGGCTTACGCCGTTCAATCACGCGAATTCCCTCGCCGCCCGCCAGAACGGCCGAGCTGGCCAAGCCGATGAACAAGCCGTGCTCGACCACGCCCGGAATGGCGCTCAACGCCTTGGCGAGACCGGGTGGATCCACAATACGTCCGAGCTGGGCATCGACGATCCAGTGGCCGCCATCGGTGACGAAAACGTGGCCGTCCTTGGCCTTGCGGACCGCCATTTGCCCGGAAACGCCGCATTCGGCAAATGCCTTCTCGATCGACCGGCGCGTCGCGCCGAGGCCGAACGGGATGACCTCGACCGGCAGCGGAAACTTGCCGAGCGTCGGCACCCATTTGGTGTCATCGGCAATCACGATCATGCGGTCCGAAGCGGCTGCCACGATCTTCTCGCGCAGCAGCGCGCCGCCGCCGCCCTTGATCAGGTTGAGCGCGGGATCGATCTCGTCGGCGCCGTCGACGGTGATGTCGAGATGGTCGATTTCGTCCAGCGTGGTCAGCGGAACGCCGCAGCGCTCCGCATCCGCCCTCGTCGCTTCCGACGTGGGCACGCCGATCACCTTGAGCCCGGCGGCAACGCGCTCACCGAGCAGCTCGACGAAATGTTTGGCGGTCGAGCCGGTGCCGAGCCCGAGCTGCATGCCGTCCCGCACCTCCTCGAGCGCGCGCGCCGCAGCCTGCCGCTTCAACTGGTCCATGTTCACCTGTGCGCCCGCCTCTGAATCCGGAAGATGTGCCGCCGATCGTGGCCACTTGCGGCGGCCTATGTAGCCTCGTTTCTCCCCGGAGAACAGGGTCTGGGAACAGACCTATAAGGTGATCTTATGGGCCTGCCCCTTGCGTGGGCACGACCGGGCCGGTAGCGCTTGAACCATGAACTCCCCTCACACCATCGTCTTCGATCTCGACGGCACGCTTGTGGATACGGCGCCCGACCTGATCACCGCGCTGAACTACGTGCTCGACCGGGAAGGGCTGCCGCCCGTGCCGATGGCCTCGGCCCGCAACATGATCGGGGCCGGCGCCCGCAAGCTGATCGAACGGGGGCTGGAAGCGGAGGGCCGCACCGTCACCCCCGCCGACATGGACCGGATGACGGCGGACTTCATCGCCTATTATGCCGACCATATCGCGGTCGAATCCCGCCCATTTGAGGGGCTCGAGGCCGCGCTCGACCATTTTGCGACCCAGGGCCATCGCCTTGCGGTGTGCACCAACAAGCTGGAATGGCTCTCCAAGCGCCTGCTGGACCAGCTCGACCTCAGCCGCCGCTTTGCCGCGATCTGCGGTGCCGACACGTTTGGCGTCCAGAAGCCCGACCCGACCATCTTTCGGCAGACCGTGGCGCGCGCCGGCGGCGCGGTCAAAGCCAGCATCATGGTCGGCGACGCCGGAACCGATGTCGGGGTGGCCCGGCGGGCCGGGGTACCGGTGATTGGGGTCAGCTTCGGCTACACGGACGTGCCGATCGCCGAGCTGAAACCAGACCGGCTGATCCATCACATGCGCGACCTGCCGGCCGCCGCCAGCAGCCTGATGTCGACATAACCCCCATCAAGCCACTGAAAATTCTTTGGAATTCTGCGTGCTGCCTACGCCAAACCAAGCCTGACGGTCCGTGCAGGGTTATGTGCGGTTCGTCGCAGCAAGTCCAAACCGCTTCGCCGGCTGCGCTGGCCAGGAACCTCAAACCGGCCGCGGCCGCGGGCCTGCTGCAGTCCCGGCCGAGGCCGCTCGGGCCGAAGCCCGGCGGTTCCCCGATCCGAACGCCCGGCAGGCGCTGATTCTACGTATACCACCCGATTGTCCTCGCCGCGTCCGATGCTTAGATTGCGTCCCGAGCACCGCTGAAGCAAGGTGCGCCCGTCGCCGTAAGTGACAAGGCCTCTCGCATGAACGGATCCGCCGCGCTGTCGACCCCGATGACCGATCCGTTCGGGCGGACCATCAGCTATTTGCGCGTTTCCGTCACCGATCGCTGCGACCTGCGCTGCTTCTACTGCATGTCGGAAGACATGACGTTCCTGCCCAAGGCCAACCTGTTGACGCTGGAGGAGCTCGACCGGCTCTGCTCGGCCTTCATCGCCAAGGGCGTCAAGAAGCTGCGGCTCACCGGCGGCGAGCCGCTGGTCCGGCGCAACGTAATGACGCTGGTGCGCTCGCTGTCGCGGCATCTGTCGAGCGGCGCCCTGAACGAGCTGACGCTGACCACCAACGGCACCCAGCTTGCGAAGCACGCGCGGGAGCTTGCCGATTGCGGCGTCCGCCGCATCAACGTCTCGCTCGACACGCTCGATCCCAAGAAGTTTCGCGAGATCACCCGCTGGGGCGAGATCGACAAGGTGCTGGAAGGCATCGAGGCCGCGCGTGCCGCCGGCCTCAGCGTCAAGATCAACGCGGTGGCGCTGAAGAATCTCAACGAGGACGAGCTTCCCGACCTGATGCGGTGGGCGCATGGCAAGGGCATGGGCCTGACGTTGATCGAGGTTATGCCGATGGGTGAGATCGAATCGGGGCGGATCGACCAATATTTGCCGCTGTCCCTGGTGCGCGCCCGCCTCGCCCAGCAATTCACGCTGACGGACCTCGCCGAGAGCACCGGCGGTCCGGCCCGTTATGTCAGCGTCGCCGAAACCGGCGGCAAGCTCGGCTTCATCACGCCGATGACCCATAATTTCTGTGAATCCTGCAACCGGGTGCGCATCACCTGCACGGGCACGCTGCACACCTGCCTCGGCCATGAGGATGCCTCCGATTTGCGCAAACCTTTGCGTGCATCGAGCGAGGACGTGCTGCTTGCGGATGCGATCGACCGTGCCATCGGCCTCAAGCCCAAGGGCCATGATTTCATCATCGACCGCCGCCACGATCGTCCCAGCGTCTCCAGGCACATGAGCGTCACCGGCGGCTGACACCGTCGGAATACGGCCTTATTCCCCTTAACTATCAACAAACTTCCGATTGACTGGCGGCACGCTCGCTGGTTTGGTGCGGCTGCCTCATGCCTGCGCGGCGAGACAAGCCACGCGCCAACTCGGCGCAGTCAAGACGGCCGGGGCACAATCGGGGGAGGACCTATCGTTGCAAGCGCTCCTTAAGTTGAGCAGCAGGATTGATGCGTTCACGCGCTGGACGGGCAAGCGTGTCGCGTGGCTGATCGTGCTCGCCGTGGTCATCTCGGCAGTCAACGCGATCATTCGCAAGACGTTCGACACCTCGTCGAATTCATGGCTCGAGCTGCAATGGGTCCTGTTCAGCATCGTCTTCCTGCTCTGCGCGCCCTGGACTCTGCTCGACAACGAGCACATCCGCATCGACATCGTGAGCAACGCGCTGCCGAAGAAGGCCCGCAACCTGATCGACGTCTTCGGCCACTTGCTCTTCCTCTTTCCGATTTGCATCGTCATGATCATCACCGGAGTGCCGTTCTTCCAGCGCTCCTTCCACATCAACGAGCAATCCGGCAATGCCGGCGGCCTGCCGCAATGGCCCGCCAAATCCCTGATCATGATCGCGTTCGCGTTCCTGCTCGTTCAAGGCATTTCAGAGCTGATCAAGCGGATTGCGGTGATGCGCGGATTGATGCCGGATCCGCATGAATCCCAGGTGTCTGCGCTGGAGGCGGAAGTCGAGCATCTCGTCGAAGCGATCGAGAAGAAGTAGCCGTTGGCGACGGTGTAGGGGGAATAATGACCGCATTCATCATCGCCAATATGGCGCCTATCATGTTCGTGTCGCTGGTCGTGATGCTGCTGCTCGGCTATCCGGCGGCATTCTCGCTCGGCGCCGTCGGCCTGTTCTATGCCGTGATCGGCGTCCAGCTCGGCCAGTTCCACCCCGACTTCCTCCAGGCCCTGCCCGAGCGCGTCTACGGCGTGATGAACAACGACACGCTGCTCGCCATCCCGTTCTTCACATTCATGGGATTGGTGCTGGAGCGGTCGGGCATGGCCGAGGACCTGCTCGACACCATCGGCCAATTGTTCGGCACCATCCGCGGCGGCCTTGCCTATGCCGTGATCTTCGTCGGCGCGCTGCTCGCCGCGACGACGGGCGTCGTCGCCGCCTCCGTGATCTCGATGGGCCTGATCTCGCTGCCGATCATGCTGCGCTATGGCTATGACCGCCGCGTGGCATCCGGCGTCATTGCCGCGTCCGGCACGCTCGCGCAGATCATTCCGCCCTCGCTCGTGCTGATCGTGATGGCCGACCAGCTCGGCAAGTCCGTCGGCGACATGTATGAGGGCGCCTTCATCCCGGGCCTCGTCCTCGCGGCCCTCTACGCCGGCTACGCCTTCCTCGTCAGCATGATCTTTCCGGCGGCCGCGCCCGGCCTGCCGAAGGAAGCCATCGCTTTCCGCGAAGACAATGGCGACCGCGGCCTGGTCTCGCTCGGCATGCTGTTCCTCGCGAGCTGCGTGTTCGGATGGTTCATGATGCGCAATTCGAGCACGCATGGCGCCGATTACGTCGTGCTCAGCATGTTCTACGGCATCGTCTTCGCCTTCGCCGTCGCGGTGGTGAACTGGCTGATCGACAAGTTCACCGGTTTCCGTTTCCTCTCGAAAATGGCGCAGCAGACCACCTTCGTCATGGTGCCGCCGCTGTTCCTGATCTTCCTCGTGCTGGGCACCATCTTCATCGGTATCGCAACTCCGACCGAAGGTGGCGCGATGGGCGCCGCCGGCGCCCTCATCCTGGGCGCGGCCAAGCGCCGTCTGAGCTGGGACCTCATCCGGCAAGCTACGGAATCGACCGCCAAGCTGTCGGCCTTCGTCGTGTTCATCCTGGTCGGCGCCCGTATCTTCTCGCTCACCTTCTATGGCGTCAACGGGCACGTCTGGGTCGAGCATCTGCTCACCTCCCTGCCCGGCGGCCAGATCGGCTTCCTGATCTTCGTCAACGTTCTCGTTTTCGTGCTGGCCTTCTTCCTCGACTTTTTCGAGCTGGCCTTCATCGTGATCCCGCTGCTCGGACCGGCCGCCGAGAAACTCGGCATCGACCTGATCTGGTTCGGCGTCATTCTCGGCGTCAACATGCAGACGTCGTTCATGCACCCGCCGTTCGGCTTCGCCCTGTTCTATCTCAGATCGGTCGCGCCGAAGGAGCGGTACACGGACCGCCTCACCGGCAAGAGGATGGAGCCGGTCACCACGGGCCAGATCTATTGGGGCGCGGTGCCGTTCGTGGTCATCCAGCTGATCATGGTCGGCCTGGTGATCGCCTTCCCCGCGATGGTGATGCACTACAAGGGCGTGCAGTCGAACATCGATCCCAACACCATCAAGATCGAGGTGCCGCAGATCGATTTGCCGCCGCTGGATCTCGGACCGCCGCAGAAGTAGCGGGCGGCAAGCGCGGTTGCCCTCTTATCCCTCCCCTTGGGACCTCTCCAGGGGAGGGCATCAAGCTGCATTCTCCGCCAATCTGAACCGCAACGTGAACTCGGCGCCGCCGCCGGGAAGGTTCTCCACCGCGACCATTGCCGCATGATCGTCCGCGACGCCGCGCACGATCGAGAGCCCCAGGCCCGCGCCGTCGCTGCGCTGTCGGTCGCGGCGCCAGAAGCGCTGGAAGATCAGCTCGCGCTCGGCCTCGGCGATGCCTGGACCGCAATCGCGCACCTGCACCGATCCGTCCTCGCCCACTTCGACCTCGACGGCGGTGTCCCTGGCCGTGAACTTGATGGCATTTTCGGCGAGGTTGAAGATCGCGCGCTGGAGCATCTCCGAATTGCCGTGGATTATCACCGGCGCCTCAGGGCCCTTCAACGCGATGTCCTTGTGCTGTGCGATCGCGAGCGGCGCGATTGCGCCGACAACTTCGGCGCAGATGGCGTGCAAGTCCGCGGTCTCGCCGGGATCGAGCACCAGCGTGTCGAGCTCGGCGATCTCGAGCAACTGGGCGACGATGCGGCCCATGGCTTCGATGTCGGCTAGCAGCGCCTGCCGGGCCGCGCCGTCCCCGAGCGTCTCGATCCGCGTTCGCAGGATCGTAAGCGGCGTGCGCAACTGATGCGCAGCATCGGCCGTGAACTGCCGCTGCACCCGAAATCCGTCCTCGAGCCGGTCGAGCGCCTGGTTCACCGCCGTGACCAGAGGCATGATCTCGCGGGGGATCTGCTTCGTCGGCAGGCGGATATCGGTGCGTGCCGGCCCGATATTGCTGGCCTCCTCGGAAGCCTTCCACAGCGGCGCGATTGCACGGCGGAAGATGAAGATGTCGGTTGCGAGCAGGACCAGCAGGATCGGGATCGTGATCCAGCCGACCCGCCGGAAGAAATTCGAGACGATATCGTCGATGATGACGTCGCGATGCGCGAGATCTTCGGCGACCTGGACGCGGACCGTCCTGCCGTCGATGATCCGGGTGACGCCGGCGCCGGAAATCGTATCGGATGGCCGACGCGTCGCAGCGCCGGCCTTTCTATACGAGGAAAACAGCAACCGGCCTTCCCCATCGCGAATGTCGTATTGATAGCGCCCGTAAGCGTCCGAATAGAGTCCGCGCAGACTATCGGGCAGGTTGAACGTGAGCGAGCCGTCCGGCTGGATGACGATGCGCTCCGCCAGCACCTCGGCCTGGGCGCGCATGCCGTCGCGGTGCAACTGTTCGATCTCGGAATTGAGCAGCCAGAACAGCACCAAAGGCAGGACGATGGCGACCATTGCGACCGCCACGATGTGCAGGAAGACGATCCGCCAGATCAGCGATTTGAACGCGAACGATCCGGCACGGCCACCGAGAGCCACGCTATTTTTCCTCGGACATGAGATAGCCGACACCGCGGATGGTATGGATCACCACCTTGACGCCGTGCTCGGCGAGCTGCTTGCGCAGGCGCGAGACGTAGACCTCGACCGCGTTGGATGCGACCTCGCCTTCGAGCCCGAAAATGTGGTCCTCGACGTTCTTCTTCGGCACCACCCGCCCCTGCCGGCGCAACAGGATCTCCAGCACCGAGGTCTCGCGCGCAGACATGACCCGCGGCTGGCCATCGACGAAGATCTGGCGACTCTCGGTGTCGTAGACGAGATTGGCGAGACTGAGCGAGCGTCCGAGCAGCTGCCCCGGCCGGCGCAGGATGGCCTCCAGCCGGGCCACCAGCTCCTCCATCGCGAACGGCTTCGCCAGATAATCGTCGGCGCCGCTGCGCAGGCCGGTGACACGGTCCCGCAAGCCGCCGCGCGCCGTCAGCACCAGCACCGGCAGCGGCTCCATCTGGTGGCGCAGCTCGCGCAGCACCGACAGGCCATCGCCGTCAGGCAGGCCGAGGTCGAGGATCATCGCGGCATAGCTGACGCTGCTGACGGCCTCGCGCGCCTCGGCCACGCTGCGGACGATGTCGCTCTCATAGCCGGCCGCCGCCAGCCCGCCGGCAACGAGCCGCGACAGCTCGACATTGTCCTCAACGATCAGAAGGCGCATCTTGGTCCCGCCGGATGTTCCGGTATCGCGCGGCTCGCGCCGCATCTGCGCTCTTTTCCAGCATTCGGCGCGCCCCGGCCAGCGAAAAGCGCACGAGGCGGTCGGCCTCTGTCAGGTCGGTGTAAGCCAATCGCGCCCGCACCCACGAGGACGGAAAGGGCGGCCGTTCGGTGCCGGCCCACATCCAGCGCTGATCGAACATATCCGCTTCCGTCCCGGAGCGGCTGCCCGTGTCATGCGTCCCGGTTCGTCTCAGGAGCGCCTTCGACGCGCGCGAACGGATTGCCGTATACCGAATAGGCCAGCCAGGTGAGCTCCTTCCGGCTCTTGGCTGCCTCGCGAGCGGTTCGGACGGCATCCACCAGCGCATCTCCGTCCTTGAGCGAGCGATAGAACGCCTCGGCAAAACTGTAGGCCAGCTTGTCGTCCACCGACCACAGCGCTCCGACCAGCGCGCCCGCGCCCAGTTCGGAGAACGGCCGCAGGAATGCATCGACAAACCCGGCGACACCCCCGCCGATACCACGTCCCGAGCGCCCGGTCTGACAGGCATTGATGAAGATGGTTGGCCTCGGTCCGCTTTCGGCGAAGCGGGCAAAGGCCTTGACCTGATCCGCTGAGAGCGAATCCTGCGCAAAGGTGCCGTCCACGTTGGTCCCCGCCATCAAGAGGTCGGCTGTCATGACCGCCCGCTGTGCCGCTTCGCCATGGCAGGCAAAGTGCAGAACGTCGCATTCCCTGGCATCCTTCCTAAGAAAGTCGGTCACCGAGATGCTGTCGGGCGTCACTTCGCGGGGCTCGCCGAACAGCCTGGCCAGCATCTGACGTTCGGCATCGGCGCCTGCGAGCCGCAGGGCGGGATCGAGATAGGTCGGGATCACGCAATTGATGCGATCGCTGCGCATCGCAAGCTTCGGTCCCGGCCACGGCGTGCTGTGCAGCCAGCGGACCAGCCCCCATTCCGCGAGGAAGCCCTTGCCGTCCAATCCGGACTTCCGATCGTTGATGTAAAGCAGTTCCCACGGAATGAAGGGCTCCTCCGAGATGACCTGGATCGCGCGGATCGCCTCGCGATGGGTCCAAAGGGCTTCGCGGACCTTGTCGGGCAACAACTCGTTTGCCATGACAATTCCGTTTGCCTGGAGGCGCAACAGGAACTGGTCGTACAGCCGGTTCGTCGCGAGCCAGGAGTTCTCGATCCCCTTGAAGATCTCCGCAACATAGACGTCGCGGGAGAAGCCGCCGGGAAGCGTGCGCGATTCCGAAACCGCGATATTCGGATCGACGCATGCAAGATCGAAGCGCAGCGTTACCTTGCCACTGTCCACGATCTCGTAGATCCGCAGCACCGCCGGCTCGTTCGGATGTGCCGCCATGGCCAGCCCGGCCTGGCTCTGACGCAAGGTCTTGCTGTCCACATCGACGAACACGGGAGCCAAGGCAAAAGACGCGAGAATGCGTGGCCCCTGCCGCGCTTCGACGAGGATGTCCGCTGCGCCCTCGGCGGTGCCTTCCACGAGGAATCGTAGCGCCTCCGCCCGTCGGTCCCGCGGTATGTCGATCTCTGCGCTGGCTTCACCGATGACCCGGCAGTTCTTGCGTGCGATGACTTCGACGACGATGGCGCGGGACGTGTCGACGTTGACCGGCGCATCCGAGGCGGTGGACGTTTGTGTTTCCGCAGCCTGGATCTTCTCGCGGGAAACCGTGACGAACAGCGGGACCGGCTTTCTCGGCGGCGGATGAGACTCGATCTCTGCGGCAAAATAGCAGGCAACGGTTCGTGGATCAGGCGAAGGTGCCGAGGGCGCCGTCTCGACTGCTCGCGGTGCCTGCCTGGGCGCAGGCGGTGCAGCCGCAGGAGCGGCACGCGTTCGCGATCGCCGCAACGTAAGTGCGTCCAATGTCGAGCCGGATCCGGGGCCCTCCCGATCACCGGCGACGACTTCCAGCTGGGCTTCGTCAGTGGACGCAGCTCTCACGGTCGAGCGGCGCGATGTCGTCCGCCGCAGCTCGAATTGCTCCCTGGCTCCGCCAGGGCGGGCCACGCCGACACCCAGCCATTCGCTCACCTTCAGCGGAACGATGTCTGTTGCGAAGTACGTGGTGTGAATGACGGCGTCCGTATTGCCGAAGGCAAACGTCGCATCGTCCGCGAGGCGCGAGCCCCGGGTTCCAAACGACGTCATCGACGCTGTATCCACCACCAGATCGTTGTCGAGCCGAAACAGGCGATTTGTCACGCGATCGGCGATGAACTCGGCGAACTCCTTCGTCATGCCCTTGCTGGGTTCGACCTGCGCGACAAAATTCGACGTGATCGCATAGTAGGTCGCGAGCCCCTCGAGAGGACCGGCAGCTCCGTTCAACTCCATGACCAGGTCGCTTGTGGGCCGCATGGCGGCCAGTCCAGGCACCCTCTGCTCGTCGATGGCGACTTCGGACAACGCCTGCACGAAACGGCCGACGGTCTCGATCCCCTGCGACACGATCGGACTGAGCGCGGCCCCTCCCGTCAGGTAGGAAACCGCACGGACGCCGGCCATGATCCCGTTGGTGTAGAGATCGATCATCGCCGCCCAGTTCTCGGGCTCGGCCAGATGCGTTCCGGCATTGGTGCAGCCGACGAAGATGGCCTTGCCGAGCCGGATGTCCGGTCGCTCGTCCGCAAGCAGATTTTCGACCACTCGATAGACCAGTCCGCCGCGGCTGTGGACGACGGCATCGATCGAGGACTTCTCGGGAATTCCGAGAGCCTGCAACGCCGCAAGAAGAGCGGCCGCGTTTTCTTCCGGCGTTGCGGTCAGGGTCTTGTGGTCGAAGCCGAGCACGGCGTCGTAGTGCTCGTAGGCTCCTGAAAGAAACGCCCGTCCGCTGTCCGAGCCCACAAGCTGCGCGAAGCCGCTCGCGGTCGACGAGAACGTGCCGTGCACCATGAGCAGGATCTTCAGCGGACGATCCTGCGGCAAGCGAGGTCGCGCCGATCCCGCCGGTGTCCATGCTGCCGGATCGAGCCCCGCTATCGTCACGAGGCCCTCTTCCCGGTCTCCGTCGATATAGTCGGTCGCCGCATCGATGGCCCGTCTGGCGACGAACTTCAGCACATAGGCGCGGACCGGATCGATCAGCTTGTCGGAGACCCAGTCAAGAACGGGACCACGCCTGCCGGTCGCCGTCGCAACTCCACGGGCGGAGCCCCTCGTTCCGGCCGTCAGCGGGAACACCAGAACCTGCGCACCACGGCGCTGCCCCGATGAACGGGCGGCCTGCTGCGGATAGGTCCAGGCATAGACACCGCCTGCCCCCTCGATCAGGACCATCGCCCTCTCGGACGGGCCGACCTCCACCTCGATCTGCGTCGGCGTCTGCGCATCCCGTCGCAGCACGCGCGTTCCAGGGCGCGTCGGCGCTATTTCAATTTCGGCCGCGATGGTGAAGCCCGAGGCCGACAACGCTCTCCTGAGATGATCCGTGCCGCTCATCCGGCTGATGGCCGCGCGGCGCAATCCCCCGCGGAGCGCGCCACCGCCAACCACCGTGACCTCGACGTCATCGGGACTTTGAACCACGATCCCGTTCGCTACCTCGATTGCAGCCATGTCTTCGCCCCTCTTCCAGACGACCTTTTGGACACGTTCTCATGTGCCGCCGGGCGCACGCCGGCGCCCTTCCGACCGCACGAGGTCAAGGTTTGACCGTCGACTGGGACGCAGGAGGCGCGGCCCAGCCGAGCAGGTTGCCATCAAGCGCCGACGACTTCCGGATCAGCTTGTTGGCTTCGATGTAGGCTTCGGCCGTGGACGGCACGAGATATCCGATCACTGCGCCGAGAACTCCGAAAGAAGCGACGATCCCGGCGTACCACTGCAACGGGATGGCCGGCATTTCCAGACCGAAGGCCCTGGTAACCAACACAAAGCTGACGAGAAGGCTGAACATGACTGACGCCATGACGACCGCATGGGTCGCGCCGTCCCTCAGCCTCGCCTCGTGATAATCAAGTCGATCCGCCCTCAGCCGCACATCGAGAAGAATGCTCAGGACCACCGTATTGACCAGGAAGATCAGGGAAAACAGCGAGCTCGCCGCAAGCGGATGACTCTTCGCCAGCCAGCCTTCCGCAATCGGAATTGTGCTGTAGGTGATCCAGAGTATGAAAATGCCGGCCAGATAGGAACACGCTCCGAAGACCGCGTAAGAGCTCCAGGGGAGCGCGTACAATGAGGGACGAGCGAAATTCGTCGAGGCCTTCGGATAGATCGCAAAGAAGATCGAGATCGTCAGGGCTGCCGCATGCGCGAGGGAGGAGAAGCCTCCGGCCAGCGAGCCAACTGCAAACTTCTTCGGCAGATCAAGGAAGAACAACGGCGCGACAGAGAACGCGAAGTCGAGAACGAAGATGATCACCAGGGGCGCAAACGGCAACGGCTGGGGCAGAACGGTCTGATAGCCGAAACTGGAAATGAGCTCCGTCCGGGAATCGCGCCTGTCGACCACCGACAACGTCGCCTCGGCCAGTCGACGCTGGTACGCAACCCGCAGATCCTCACACTCCTCCGCGATGAAATCGGAAATCTCGAGCACCAGCTCCCGCGCATCGACGTCCGACACCATGATGTCTTCCGTGAGCAGGAGTGCCCTGGCCGACCGCCGCAGCATTCGCCGATACTGCCGCTCCAGCGCGTCGAATTCGCCTTTCCGGGCACGAAAGAACCTCCCGAAGCGCCTGTTGCCGCGCAAATCGACGAAACTGGTATGAAGGGAAGCGACCTGCTTGATCATGGCCGCCGCACCGGCGGCGAGCACGTCGTCATCCTCGTTGAGCGCCTTTTCGATCAGCCTCGTCGGAACGCCATAGCCTTCGAGCTCACGCTGCAACTCCGGCTTTGCCCGCTCGGTCACCTTGATGGGCGAGCGCGCGATGGCCACGATGACGGTTTCCACCGCCTGGGGATAGCGCGCCAGCGTCTGCATCATCGTTCGCAGAAACGCGATCACCCGGCATAGGAGCGGCAGATGAGGCACCAGCACCATGAATGCGATCGTCGCCGGTATGGCAACGAGCCATCCGGCTCCACGTCCGGGATAGAGAAGATTCGTCAGCCAATGGATCTGGCTCACGAGAAACACATAGAAGACCACGGCTATCGTGACATAGGCGATCACCGCAAAATAATAGCGATCGCGCATCACGGCGTAGCGAATCTCCGCACTTTCGAAGGGAGCGTGGAAGTCGACCGCGCTGACGATGCAGATCGCAATCGCACCGAGGCAGAGAGCGACGACGGACGGGTCAAGGCCGTACATTGATGAGATCCGCTATGATCCAGCTCGGTCCACGAAAATTTCTCCGTCGAGGCCGCGCATGTACAGAACCGGCGAGATCCATTCGGCGAATTGCCGCGCCTTCAACTCGGCTCGGGTATGCGCCAGCGCCGCCTGTATCGATACGTTGTCGGCGAGATAGGTGTAGAACGTATCGGCAAAGACCAGCCCCATGTTGTCGCTGATCTCGAACTGCATGGCGATCACTGCGGGAACGCCGCCTTGAATGAGCTCGGCGGCGGTGCTCGAAAACAGGGACCCGTCGGCTTGCGCCCCGCTACAGGAGTTCAGGACGACGAGGCTTGGCGTCTGGCCGGGCTGGGTGAGAAACACTCTCAACGCGTCGGCGTACAGCCTCGTCCCGCTCGATCCGCCCTCTTCCTGCACCACGATGAAGCCCATTTGCCGATCCGGATCGTGTCCGCCATGACCGATGAAGTGAAACAGATCCCACCGCTTGCCATCATCTCCCCTCAGGAAGCGACGGTTGAGATCGCGCGCCTTCGCCGAGGGAATCCAGGACAGCTTCAGTCTCTTGCCGTCGTTCAGTTCGTTCAGCGCCTTCTTGATCGCGACCTGCTCGGCGTCGACCTCGATTTCGTCCAGCGGGAAGCCGTTCAGGACCTTGACCCGCGCAGCCATGCCCAGCATCCGTATCGGCCTCGCCGCGCACATCCGGCGGTCCTCGCCATAGTCGTCGACGGCGCGCGTGAACGGTGTGCTCTGGGAGGTCGTCACATAGAAACGGTTCTTCCTGTCGTACATCGTTTCCCAGGGCACATAGGCGAGCGCGGGATCGCTGACCCGCAAGCGGATCAGGAACGGCTCGTCGTCTCTTCGCGCCGCCTGGAAACATTCCTGATAGAGTTCGAGGATCTTTCGCTGGAAGATGAAGTCGAAGAGTTGCGAACCGACCTCCTGCACGATCCGCTCGTCCGATCCCGCAGCCAGGACTCCGGCAGCATCGCGGATGGCAGGTCTTGGTTCATCACCGCCGTTTGCCGTGTCCGGGGCTCGCCGGCGTAGCACGACCTCGGCGCTGCGCGCGGCAGAGCTCTGGAGGATCGCTTCCTGCAACGGTCTCAGGTTCTGACGAAAACTCGGCTTGAGCTTCTCGACTTCGATCTCTCGGCTCGACGAATTATATTCCGCGACGATGCGGCAATAATCTTCGCCACAATCTTCGATGGTCAGATTGAAAACGACTTTCGCCACGACGCAACCCTCAGCCGCGCACATGCCAGCGCAGAATAAGCGCCTGCAAGGAAGTCTCCAGCGGGCAAGGTCCACACCGTATGGGCTTAATGCCCCAGCATTTCAGCGCCCCGAGCGCTTCAACGACGGTGCAGGCCGCAACCACCCGCGATTTTCGGTATCGCTTCTCCGTATTTCGGGACCGGCATTCTGCCGGCAACTCTGTTCTTCGTTCAGGCCATCCACGATCTGGTGCACGGCCTCAGTTCAAATCCGTTAGGATCAGTGTCGATAGGGTACACAGGCAAACCTCGCGCCGGCCTCCTCCTGAGCATGCCCGGCCCCGGTCGCAGCGGCGCACCGCACGGCGTCGTTCGGCGCAATCAACGAAAGGTTGCCGGGCGCTAGATTATCTAGCGGATTTCTTCCGACCTGATTGTGAAGCATTTCACACATCTCGTTTTGGTGATGAGGCAGACGGCGCTGGCCCGATATAGATTTCGAGTTTTTCGATTGATGTTCTTTCGCCGCTGTTTCGCCAGGACGAGTCAAGCGGCTTCGCAGCTCGGCAGATGGATTGGCGAAGCCGATCGCCTGAACAGCCCGATGGCGTTGATGCGCGAAATGGGAGCCCGGCCCCCGGCGGCGGGCCGATCGTGCCTTCCCACCGGTTTGCCTCGACTTGCCAGATGGTTGACCGCATCCACCGGCCGGCCTGCCCTCACCCAACCTCTGCTGTGCATGGGGTTGTTTTCCACATTTTTGGTGTGGCGCCGTCGGACAAGCCGCAAAGGCAACGCCCCGGAGCCTTCGCTCCGGGGCGTTGTTTTCGGTAGGTCAGACGATCAGCTCTGCGAGCGCCGCGCCATGAAGATGTCGTAGCCAACCTCGGCGACCTGGAACCAGGCGTAGCCGTCGCTCGTGAATTTGGCGAGGGAGTCGTGCACCTTCTTGAAATTGGCGTTGGTCGCGCCGACTTCGGCGTGCAGCTCCTTGGCCGCCTTGTGGCAGGCATCCATGATCGACGGCGAGAATGGGTGCAGCTTGGTGCCGCCCGCAAGCAGCTTCTTCAGCGCCAGCGGATTCGCCGTGTCGTACCGCGCCATCATGTAGTTGTTGGCGTAGTGGCCGGCCTGCTCCAGCACGCTCTGATAATATTTCGGCAGCGCGTTCCACTTGTCGAGGTTGACGAAAGCCAGCAGCATCGGACCGCCTTCCCACCAGCCGGGATAGTAGTAGTGCGGCGCGATCTTGTAGAAGCCGAGCTTCTCGTCGTCATAGGGGCCGACCCATTCGGCGGCGTCGATGGTGCCCTTCTCCAGCGCCGGATAGATGTCGCCGCCGGCGAGCTGCTGCGGCACCACGCCGAGCTTCTGGAGCACGCGGCCGGTGAAGCCGCCGATGCGGAATTTCATGCCCTTGAGATCGTCGGGCGTGTTGACCTCTTTCCTGAACCAGCCGCCCATCTGGCAACCGGTGTTGCCGGCGAGCAGCGAGGTGACGTTGTAGCTCTTGTAGAACTCGTTGAGCACTTCGCGCCCGCCGCCCTGCATGTACCAGGCCTGGTTGATGCGCATGTTGGGACCGAACGGCACGGCCGAGCCGAAGGTGAAGGTCGGGTCCTTGCCGAAATAGTAGTAGGAGGCGGTGTGGCCGATTTCGCATGTGCCGTTCTGCACGGCATCGAGCACCTGGAGACCCGGCACGATCTCGCCGGCCGCGAATATCTGGATCTGGAATTTGTTGTCGGTCGCCTCCGCGACCATCTTGCACATCATCTCGGCGCCGCCAAACAGCGTATCGAGCGATTTCGGCCAGCTCGTCGGCATGCGCCATTTGATTTCCGGCATCGATTGCGCGATCGCGGGCGCCGCGAGCGTGGCGGCGCCGGCCGCGCCAAGTCCTGTGACCTTGATGAAGTCTCTTCTCTTCATGATTTCCTGCCCTGATGTACCAGTGATTGTGGGCCTTCTTGCCGAGGCTTGGCGCTACCATGACGCAATGCGAGAGCGAATTCCATCCCGATCGCACTGCGACAAAGAAAAAGCCCGGCCTCCAATGGAGGCCGGGCTTTCCGGTCTTGCGACTTTTGGCCTAGGCGATCAGCCGCGCGTGCGCGAGCGGATCATGAAGCTGTCGTAGGTATATTCGGCAACCTGCCACCAGAGATATTCGTCGGAGCGGTAGGCCTGCATGGCGTCGATCGACTTCTTGAAGTCGGCGTTCTTGGCCGAGATCTCGGCCCACAGCTCGTTGGTCGCCTTGAGGCAGGCTTCCAACACCTCGTTGGTGAAGGGACGAAGCTGGGTGCCGCCGGCAACCAGTCGCTTCAGCGCCGCCGGGTTCTGCATGTCGTAGCGCGCGGCCATCCAGGTGTTGGCATTGGTCATCGCGTTGGTGAGGATCGCCTGGTAGCTCTTCGGCAGCGCATTGAACTTTTCCAGGTTGGCGAAGGCGTGGACGGTCGGCCCGCCTTCCCAGAAGCCCGGATAATAGTAGTACTTGGCGACCTTGGCGAAGCCGAGCTTCTCGTCATCGTAGGGGCCGACCCACTCGGCGGCGTCGATGGTGCCCTTTTCCAGCGCCGGATAGATGTCGCCGCCAGCGAGCTGCTGCGGCACCACGCCGACCTTCTGAAGCACCTGGCCGGCGATGCCGCCGATGCGCATCTTGAGGCCGGAGAGGTCAGCGACGGTCTTGATCTCCTTGCGGAACCAGCCGCCCATCTGGGTGCCGGTGTTGCCGCAGGGGAAGCCGATCACGTTCGACTTCTTGAAGAACTCGTTGCCGAGCTCCATGCCGCCGCCCTGGTACCACCAGGAGTTCTGCTGGCGCGCGTTGAGGCCGAACGGCACCGAAGCATAGATCGCGAAGGTCGGGTCCTTGCCGACATAGTAGTACGAGACGGTGTGGCACATCTCGACGGTGCCGTTGGAGGTCGCATCGAGCGCCTGCAGCGCCGGGACGATCTCGCCGCCGGCGAACACCTGGATCTGGAATTTGTTGTCGGTCATCTCGGCGACGTATTTCGCCACCTGCTCCGCACCGCCATAGATGGTATCGAGCGATTTCGGGAAGCTCGAAGTCAGGCGCCACTTTACCTCGGGCGAGGACTGCGCGATCGCCGGCGAGGCCACTGCGGTCGCCGCCGCGCCTGCTGCCGACACTTTAAGAAAATCACGACGCTTCATCTTCAGGTCTCTCCTTGCTGGGGCGTTTTCCCCTAGACTTCTCTTCTTGCCGCCGCTGATTCCGGCGACGCGCCAGGGCGCGTCGAACCGAGGGGCTTTGACTGCCGGGCCTTTACCACGGAAGCCCCGGTTGCGGAACGCGACAATGGCATGACGGGGCTCTACGAAAGTCGCATGTCCCGAACGCATGCCGCGGCACCCTCAGGCTGTCGCGATGGCGCCCTTGAGCTGGTCCCGGACCTGGCCTGCGATGGCGCGGTAGATCGCCGCATGAGGGCCGTCCGGCTCGCTGTCCACCACAGGATTGCCGGCATCGGAGGTGGCCCGAATCGCCATGTGCAGGGGGATCTCGCCCAGGAACGGTACCCCGAGCTTCTCGGCCTCGTGCCGCGCCCCGCCATGGCCGAAAATGTCCGACTTGGTGCCGCAATGCGGGCACTGGAAGTAGCTCATGTTCTCGACGATGCCGAGCACGGGCACGTTGACCTTCTTGAACATGGCAAGTCCCCGCCGCGCATCGATCAGAGACAGGTCCTGTGGGGTGGAGACGATCACGGCGCCCTTGAGCGGTACGTTCTGCGCCAGCGTGAGCTGGGCATCACCGGTCCCGGGCGGCATGTCGACCACGAGAACGTCGAGCCGCCCCCATTCGACATCGCGCAGCATCTGCGTCACCGCCGACATCACCATGGGACCGCGCCAGATCATCGCGGTCTCTTCCTCGACCAGGAAGCCGATCGACATGATGGCGAGGCCGAACCGCCGAAGCGGAATCATTTTGCGCTCGTCGTTCAGTTCCGGCTTGTCGTGCAGGCCCGTCAGGCGCGGCACCGAGGGGCCGTAGATGTCGGCATCGAGCAACCCCACCTTGAGGCCGAGGTCGCGCAGACCCAGCGCCAGGTTCAGCGCAGTGGTCGACTTGCCGACGCCACCCTTGCCGGAGGCGACCGCGATCACGGCGGCGACGCCCGGGATCTCCGACTGCCGCGCCATCGGCGATTGGCCCCCCTGTGGCGGCTTGTGGGCATGGACCGGCTGCACGCCCGGCGCGCCACGGCTGGGTTGCGGCGGCGGTGGAGGTGCGGAGCCCGGCTTGCGCTCGGCCGTCAGCGCCACCATGACGGTGGTGACGCCGGGAATGGCACGCACGGCGGCCTCGGCCTCGGCCCGGATGGATTCCCAGGCCCTGGCCTCGGCGGCGTCGACATTGATCGAGAAGAACACCTTGCCATCGGACGCGCTGATGGCACTCAGCACATTGGCATTGGTGAGCGCGACCCCACGGGGCGACTTGATCCTGGCGAGGCTGTCGAGAACCTGTTGCTGCGTCACGCTCAAAGCGCATCTCCTGAACGGAGCCTGATCCGAACCCGGAGGGCCGCGCCAGCGCAAAGCGCGGAGCGGCCTTCCGGCAAGGTCATGCTCGAGACTTTAGGATGCCCCATTAGAGCGGAAACGCCCAAAAGGCTACTGCCGCCCGATATCGTCAGCCATCTCGGCAGGCGCCGCCCCCTGCTCCCTGGCAGCCTCGTAATTCAGCTCGATCATGACCCCGTTGGGGTCGTGAACGAAGATCTGCCAGAGGTCGCCGCCGGGCACCTGGCGGGAGTCGAATTTCATCCCCTTGGATGTCAGCCGCTGCTTCATGCCGTCAAAGCCGCGGCTGACGAAGGCGACGTGGTGGACAACGCCGGAATCCGGCTTTTGTGGCTCAGCCGTCGGTGAAATATCGACGAGATGCACCACCGGTTTGCCCTCGCTGTACAACCAGGCGCCGGGGAAGGCGAAGTTCGGCCGGGCACCTTTTTCCAGACCCAGCACATCCTCGTAGAAGCGGACGGTCTCGGCCAGATTCCGGGTCCGGATGTTGAAATGATCGAGGACGCCAACACTCACGCTGCCCATGCTCTCGCTCCCTTTTTCGAAGTCCTTTTGGTCCCGCCATCCTAGCACAGGGGGTCGCCAAACGAAGCCGTTGCCCTCCCGGCTTAACGGTTTATGGTGCGCCTCCGGTCCGCCCCGAAGCGGAACTCGGAGGGCGCCGCCAGGCGCCATCGCCCGGATACAACCGTAAAACTCAAGCTACGGACAAGGTACCACACATGGCTAAAATCGCTTTCCTCGGTCTCGGCGTCATGGGCTTCCCCATGGCCGGACACCTCGTGAAAAAAGGGGGCCATGAGGTCACCGTCTACAACCGCACCGCGGCCAAGGCGAAGGAATGGGCGGACAAGTTCGGCGGCAAGACCGCGGCGACCCCGAAGGCCGCCGCCGAGGGCCAGGATTTCGTGATGTGCTGCGTCGGCAATGACAATGATCTGCGCTCGGTCACGATCGGCGCCGACGGCGCCTTCGCCGGCATGAAGAAGGGGGCGACCTTCGTCGATCACACCACCGCCTCCGCCGAGGTCGCACGCGAGCTGGACGCAGCCGCCACCAAGGCCGGCTTCAAATTCGTCGATGCACCGGTCTCCGGCGGCCAGGCCGGCGCGGAGAACGGCGTGCTGACGGTGATGTGCGGCGGCGCGCAGGATGCCTATTCCGGCGCCGAGCCGATCATCACAGGCGCCTATGCGCGGATGTGCAAGCTGCTCGGGCCCGCCGGAAGCGGCCAACTGACAAAAATGGTCAATCAGATCTGCATCGCCGGTCTGGTGCAGGGTCTCTCCGAAGGTATCCACTTCGCCAAGAAGAGCGGCCTCGACGTCGCCGCGGTGATCGAGACCATCTCCAAGGGAGCCGCGCAGTCGTGGCAGATGGAAAATCGCTACAAGACCATGAACGACGACAAATACGATTTCGGCTTCGCTGTCGAATGGATGCGCAAGGACCTCTCGATCTCTCTGGCTGAAGCCCGCCGCAACGGCGCCACGCTGCCGGTGACGGCACTCGTGGACCAGTTCTACGCCGAGGTCGAAAAAATGGGCGGCAAGCGCTGGGATACGTCGAGCCTGCTCGCGCGTCTGCAACGCTGACGCTCTGCTGCGGCCTCATCGGCGGTCGCGCAGCATCCGGACATCGGCGCGACCTCGGTCGCGACGATGTTTCGGTTAAGCGGGCGAGCCGAAACAATTATAGCGTTCGGGGGGAGCCTTGCTTAGCGTGATCGCCGCCATTCTGGTCCCTGCCCGTGTCGGCGTCGCGCCGGAGCTTCGACGGGCACACACCGAGCTCGCCGGGCATGGGATCCATCGGCGGCGGTCCCGCCTCGTGACCAGCCTGCTCTTCGTTGCCATCCTGGTTCTGGCCGCATCACCTTCGCAAGCGCTGGCCGCATCGCTCGATGGCGCCAGCCTTCGCCCACAATGGGCGCTCCCGTTTGCCGGCATGCTGCTGTCGATCGCGATATTCCCGCTCGCAGCGCCCCATTTCTGGGAGCACCACCAGGGCAAGATCGCCGCCATGTGGGCCGCCCTGATCGTGCTGCCGCTTGCAATCTGGTACGGCCCGCTTCCAACCATCCAGGCGCTCGTTCATACCGCCCTGCTGGAATATATCCCGTTCATTCTGCTGCTCCTCGCTCTGTTTACCGTCGCCGGCGGAATCGTGGTGCGTGGCAATCTTCACGGCTCCCCGGTTCTGAATACACTGCTGCTCGCCATGGGCACTCTGATCGCGAGCGTCATCGGCACGACCGGCGCGTCGATGGTCATGATCCGGCCGGTGATCCGCGCCAATGACGACCGCCGCCATAACGCGCATGTCGTCATCTTCTTCATCTTTCTGGTGTCCAACATCGGCGGCTCACTCTCGCCTTTGGGTGATCCGCCGCTGTTTCTGGGATTCCTGCGCGGCGTGGACTTCTTCTGGACGACGACACATCTGTTCCCTCAGACCACGTTCGCGGCCTGGATTCTGCTCGCCCTCTTCTTTTGCATCGATGCTTATCTGTATCGCAAGGAAGGCCGCGTCAAACCCGACCCAACTCCCGACAATCCCTTGCGGATCAGCGGCGGCCTCAATTTCGTTCTGATGGGCGTCATCGTCGCCGCGATCCTGTTCAGCGCCAAGTTCGACCTCGGCGGGTTCGACATTCTCGGCACGCACCTTCAAGTGCAGAACCTGGTCCGCGATGCAGTCATGATCGGCATCGTGTTCGCATCGCTCGCTGCCACGTCAAAAGAGGATCACGACGCGAACGGCTTCTCTTGGGGCCCCATGATCGAAGTGGCCAAGCTATTCGCCGCCATTTTCATCACCATCATTCCCGTGCTTGCGATCCTCAACGCGGGCCGATCCGGCGCGTTTTCGTCCGTCGTGAACATGGTCACCAACGCCGACGGCACGCCGAACAACGCCGCATATTTCTGGTTGACCGGCCTGCTCTCATCCTTCCTCGACAATGCACCGACCTATCTGGTCTTCTTTGAGCTTGCCGGAGGCGACGCCAAGCATCTGATGACGAATGGCGCCTTGACCCTTGCCGCGATCTCTGCAGGTGCCGTGTTCATGGGCGCAAACTCCTACATCGGCAACGCGCCCAACTTCATGGTTTACGCGATCGCGCGATCCGGCGGCATCGCAATGCCGGGCTTCTTCGGTTACATGGCTTGGAGCTCCGCGCTGCTGCTGCCTGTATTCGCATTGGTTACGCTCGTCTTCTTCAGGTAACGCGACCGCGGAACGAGGCCGAACTGGCCGGAAATTAACGCCGGGTTAACGTAATTCTTTAGCTCCTTAAGTCACCTCTTAAGGATTTGTTGCCAGAGATAGACAATGCAGAAGGCCCGCGTCCGGCGTGGGCAGGAATCGTGTTGCTTGATGAGTAACCCCGCTGAAAAGCCCGAGGTTGTACAGCTTCCGGCCGAGCCGGTGAGCGCTCCATCGGCGAGCAGCCGAAGGGCTGCGGCGCAGCGGGTGCGCGAGGCGCGCGACAAGTTAACATCGACCAGCGGGACCCGGCCCGCTTTCGACGCCGAGATGCTGCGCCAATACGCCCAGACCCGGCTGTCGGCTTCCTATGTCGTGATGCTGCTGGTGGTCGCGACCGGCGTGCTGTTCGGGCTGTGGATGCAGCCGATCCCGGCCGCCGCCTGGACCGCGGGCATGCTCTGCATTCACGGCGCCATGATCCGCAGTTGCCGGCGGTTCCTGACCGAGCCCAGCTCTCCAGCCGCGACGCGGGCATGGCGGACGCGCTTCGTCGTGCTCGACCTTCTCTATGGCCTGTGCTGGATGGCGATCCTGATCCATCCCCTGCTCGACCTGGTCACGGAAACGCTGATGATGTTCCTGATGCTGCTGGTGATCGCAGTATCGAGCATGCTCGCCGCCAATCTGCCGATCGCAGCCCTTGCCGCCACCGCGCCGGTCGCGGTCGCGATGGCGCTGAGCTTCGCGATGACCGGCTCCCTGGACAATTACGTCCTGGCTGCGCTCGCGCTCGGCGCCGAAGGCTACTTCGTGCTGCTGGCGCATCGCCTGCACTCCTCCACCTTCGCCACGCTGGAAGCACGCGCCGAGAAGGACGCGCTGATCGGCGAACTCGAACAGGCCAAAGCGATCTCGGATGAAGCCCGCCATCGCGCCGAATCCGCCAACGTCGCCAAGTCGCGCTTCCTCGCGCAGATGAGCCACGAACTGCGGACGCCGCTCAATGCCATCCTCGGTTTCTCCGAGGTGATGAAAAGCGAGATCTTCGGCGCGCATGCGGTGCCGGTCTACAAGGAGTACTCCGCGGACATCCATAATTCCGGCGTGCACCTGCTCAACCTCATCAACGAGATCCTCGACCTGTCGCGGATCGAGGCCGGCCGCTACGAGCTGAACGAGGAAGCGGTGTCGCTGGTCGGCATCGTCGCCGACTGCCATCATCTGATGAAGCTGCGTGCCTCGAGCCGCGGCATCACCATCCACGAAGTGTTCGAGCAGGCCATGCCGCGGCTCTGGGCCGACGAGCGCGCGATCCGCCAGGTCGTGCTCAACCTGCTCTCCAACTCGATCAAGTTCACCCCGCAGGGCGGCGAGATCTGGCTCAAGGCCGGCTGGACCGCTTCAGGCGGACAATATCTCTCGGTGAAGGATACCGGTTCCGGCATCCCCGAGGACGAGATCCCGGTCGTGCTCGCCTCGTTCGGCCAGGGCTCCAACTCGATCAAGTCGGCCGAACAGGGCGCCGGCCTCGGCCTGCCGATCGCCAAGAATCTGATCGACCTGCATGGCGGCACGTTCACGCTGAAATCCAAGCTGCGCATCGGCACCGAGGTGATCGTCACCTTCCCGCCGGAACGGGTGATGAGCGCGCTTGCGCCGCTGTCGGACGATTCTCCACCGCTCCAGCCGGAGAGTTCCGCACTGCCCGACGAGAAGCGCCGGCCGCGCAACAAGCCGATCATGAGCGCAGGTACGGGCTCTTAACCAGATGCTTGCAGACATGCCCGACAATCCCCCACTATGTCCAAATGAGCAAAGAAACGCCGTGCGTCGCCGTCTGCATGATCGATCCCAGGACCAAGCTATGCTTCGGCTGCGGCCGGACCTTGCCCGAGATCGCGCGCTGGCACGCCATGGAAAGCGCCGACCGGCTCGCGCTCATGGCCCGGTTGCCGGCCCGCATGACGGAAGCGGGACTCGTGCCGATCGCGGGATCGCCGAAAAGCACCTGAGCGGCCTGCGCGCTTGCGGAGGCGCGCAATGATCCGCCTCCTCCTCGTTCTCGTCATGCTCGCCGGCACGGCAGGTGCGGTCGTCGCCTATGGCGATCCCGAGCAGATCGCCCGCGCCAGCCACAAGGTCTCGCACATCTTTCGCGCACAGACGACGGCGCCGACTGCCCCCGCCGTGCAGATCCCCCGCGGCCAGGGCGGCGAATTTGCGCTCCGGGCGAAGATCAATGGTGTCGCGGCGCCGATGGTGATCGATACTGGTGCGACTTCGGTCGTGCTGACCTGGGAAACCGCGAAAGCCATCGGACTGCCGCTCGAGATGCTCGAATACGACGTCGATCTCGAAACCGCCGGTGGCTATACCAAGGCGGCCCGCCTCACGCTCGACCGCCTCTCCGTTGGCCATCTCGTCGAAAAATCAGTGCCGGCCCTCGTCGTCCAGCGGGGGCAGATGAAGACCAACCTGCTCGGCATGAGCTTCCTCGATCGCCTGGAGAGCTGGGGCGTCCGCGCCGACAAGCTGATGCTCACGGGCTACCCCGAACTTCAGAGCGCCCACCGCCGCTCCCGCACGGCGATCGACTAAAGCGCGATGCGATTGGGATAAACCGCCATCGCGCTTAAGCTCGTTGTTCAAGCATGATCTCCGCGCAAACGCGTTCCGCGTTTGTCGCGAGGGGAAACCGCTGCGCACCTTTCCGGATCATGCTTTAGCCGAGTTACGCCGCCTCGGCCGGCGCACGCGCACCGACGCGCGCGATCGCATCGCGTAGCACCTCGAGGCCCGCGCCCGGCTTCACGCCCTGCTCGGCGAGATGGCGGCGGAAGGCCCTTGCGCCGGGCACGGCATGGAATGCGCCGACGAAATGCCGTGTGATCGCATGCAGCCGCGTACCGCGCGCGAGCTGCAGCTCGATATAGGGCATCATCGCCGCGAGCGCGTCCTGCATGGATCCATGCGGGGCCGCCTCGCCGAAGATATCGGAATCGACAGCGAGCAGCCGCCACGGCTCCTGATAGGCGGCGCGGCCGAGCATCACGCCATCGACATGTTCGAGATGCGCCTTCGCCTCATCGATACCGGGAATGCCCCCATTGATGATCACGGGCACGCCAGGCATGGCGCGCTTGAGGCGATAGACGCGCTCATAGTCGAGTGGCGGGATGTCGCGGTTCTCCTTCGGAGACAAACCGTTGAGCCAAGCCTTGCGGGCATGCACGATCAGAGCGTCGCAGCCGGAGGCGACCACGGCGCGCGCAAGCGCATCAAGCGCAACCTCCGGATCCTGATCGTCAATGCCGATACGGCACTTCACCGTGACGGGAACGGCGACTGCGCGCTTCATGGCTTCCACGCACCTCGCCACCAGCTCCGGCTCCGCCATGAGGCAGGCGCCAAAACGACCATCCTTCACGCGATCGGACGGGCAACCGACGTTGAGATTGATCTCGTCATAGCCGAACGCTTCGCCGATCGCCGCCGCCTGCGCGAGCTCGCGCGGATCCGAACCACCAAGTTGAAGCGCGACCGGATGCTCGATCCCGTCGAACCCGAGCAGCCGCGCCCGGTCGCCATGAATGATGGCGCCGGTCGTCAGCATCTCGGTGTAAAGCAGCGCCCGCCGCGTCAGGTGACGATGGAACACCCGGCAGTGCCGGTCAGTCCAATCCATCATCGGGGCGACGGAAAAGCGATAGTCTTGATATTTCAATTATTTACCTTATGTTCCCAATGGGATGAAACACGAACTGTGCACTCCAAACTAGCCGAAATTGCACACGCTTGTACCCGTTTTGACCTCTCGGTGCACACGTAGCGCACACGAATTGGGGGGTGCACACGGCCATGGCCAGCTTCACTCAGTTGCCTTCCGGGAACTGGCGCGTCCAGGTCCGCCGCAAGAACCGCTACGTGTCAGAGACCTTCCGTCGACGCAAGGACGGCGAGCGCTCGATATGGAGCGATCGACCCAGTGGATCCCCAAAAGCCGCGCGCTGCCGTCCAAGCTGCCAGGCAGGCGGAGGCGTTGAACATCGCTAGCTCCAGCAATCGAGATCCAATTGGAGCCAAGTCGCGAAAGGTTCGTCCATCCCTGGGACAGAAGCTCGCCGAGGAGGCGGCGCGTGTTCCTCTCGCCCCCTAGGAATGAGCAGGCCCGGACGGCGCCACATCCAAGCGAACCGCGATCCCGTCCAGATCCGGGCTCGGCGCCGGATAAAGCATCATGACGAGTGGATCGTGACCTGGAATGATGTGGTCCGCACTGGGCGCCGCGGCGCGCAGCTTGTCGAACCCCACCAGCATGTCGCCGACATGAAACGCCGTCGTGAATGGGCGCTCGCTTGTCATGTTCTCGTAGAAATGACTGACGTCGGAGGCGAGCACGACAGGGCCGCGGCGCGTGTTGACACGGACGAACTGAAGACCGGCGGAGTGCCCACCGGCCGCATGAACCGTCAGTCCGGGTGCGATCTCAGCGTCGCCATCGTAGAACAGCACCCGGCGCGCATAGTTCAGGCGCACGATGCCGCAGACGTCCTCGACCTCGAAGGAGTGCGACAGCCTCGGATATTGCATGTAGCGCCCGGTGGCATAGGCAAGCTCGCGCTCCTGGAGATGAAAGCGCGCATTCGGGAACCGGTCGAAATTGCCCGCGTGGTCATAGTGCAGATGCGTGAGGATGACGTCCTTGACGTCGCCGACGTCGATATCGAACGCGGCCAGCGTCTCCACCGGGCAGCGCAGGAAATTCCGCCCGCGCTGCCTGGCGACGTCCGCGTTGAAGCCGGTGTCAATGACGAAGCTGCGCCCGACTCCCCGCGCCAGCCACATGAAATAGTCCATCGGCATCGGGCCATCATGCGGGTCCCCGCCGATGAAGTGCTCACTGCGCTGCGCATCCCGCGTCGCGTAACGGATGGCGAAGAGCTCGTATTCCGGGTCTGCCATGGGGCTTCCAATCGAGCGGACGCGGTCAAGAACCTGCCGCGTCGACCTCGTTGAACGCCTCGCGCGCATTGCGGAAGGCGTCGATGCCGGCGGGCACGCCGCAATAGACCGCGACCTGGAGCAGGATCTCCTTGATCTCTTCTTTGGTGAGCCCGTTCTTCAGGGCGCCCTTGACGTGCAGCTTCAGCTCGTGCGGCCTGTTCAGCGCGCCAAGCATCGCCAGATTGACGATCGAGCGCGTGCGGCGGTCAACGCCGGGCCGCGTCCACAGCGCGCCCCAGCAGAACTCGGTCGACCATTCTGCCATGGTGCGCGTGAACTCGTCGGCGCCGGCGATCGACTTGTTGACGTAGTCCTCGCCGAGCACCTCTTTGCGAACCTTGAGGCCGTTTTCGAACAGTTCGGTCTTGCTCATGATCGTCCCTTTCCGGTCTTGCGACAGTCTAGTTGGAAGTTGGTTGGCGCGACGCCGACGGCGGTCGCAGCGATTGCAGGACCTTGCCTACGTCATCCGCTGCATCGAGCCGCCAGACCGCGTCGATGACGCGGTCTGCATCCCAATCGCTTCGGCCAGTCCGTATGCCTTCGCGCAGCTTCTCTTCGATGTCGCGATCCGACAACGGTGCAGCCTGACTGCCGCGCGGCGACGTCACCGTTTCAGTGAGCGCCTCGCCAGACGACAAGCGCAAGGTGACGCGCGCAGCTCCATCGGGCATCCGCGTATCAAGCTGCGCCCTCACCTTCTGCCGCAGCTGCGCGATATCGGGCCGGACCACCGTCTCGCGGGCAAATTCAGCGACCCCGGCCCTGCCGAGCAGCAAGCCGCACGCGACACAATGATGGATACTGACGCGCGCATCGCGCTCGTTGTTGACGGGGCGATCGCCGCGGGCAAGCAGCAGCGCCGAGCCCTGAACCGTCACGGCGTCAATCTGGTCGACCTGCCGACCGATCTGCTCCCGCAATTGCAGACAGGCATCGATGACCGCATGGAAGACGATGCCGGCGGGATAAGGCTTGTAGGTGTTTTTTGCGATCTCCCAGGTCTTGCCGAGACCATGAAACAGGCGAGTAATATCCGGCTCATCCCCCATAGTGCGCGCCCACCCGAGCGGACCTTCAATGGCGCGCGGGGCCGCCTCATGACCCTGCTGCGCCAGCAATGCAGCGAACAGTCCGTTACGCGCTGCGTTGCCGACGCTGACGTTCTTGGCGGCACTGGGCAGGTTCTCGACATTGCCCGCGGACTGGCTCGCCGCGAGCCCGATGGCGTTCGCAATCCCCTCTGCTGGCAGGCCCAGCAGTTTTGCACAAGCCGCCGCGGCGCCAAAGATCCCGCAGGTCGAGGTGATGTGCCAGCCGCGCGCATAGTGGCGCGGCGACACCGCATTGCCGATCCGGCACTCGATGTCCACTCCGAGGATGAACGCCGTGAGCACCTCGCGTCCCGACAGCCCGCGCGTCTCCGCGAGCGCCAGGACGGGAGCTGCGACCGGCGCTGCTGGATGAATGATCGTCTCGGGATGCGTATCGTCGAAGTCGAGCAGATTGGCTGAGATGGCGTTGAGGAACGATGCGCACATCGCGTCCATCTGCCGTGAATGACCGATGACCGTTGCGGTCGCCGCGCCGCTGAACGGCGACAAGGTTCGCATCGCCGCCATCACCACGGGATCGCGTGCGGAGCCGAGTGCCGTCGCAAAGAAATTGAGGATCGAGCGCCGCGCTTCGATGCTCTGCGCCCCCACGTCCGCCCACGACGCGGCCGCAACGACATCGGCGAGGGTCTTGCTCACGCTTGGAATTCGGTCTTGCGGCACGCCGGGCGTCTTCCTCGTTTTCTCGGACCATAAGACGATCCGCGGCAAACTGTCGACTCCAAATGTTATGCTTGACAGCTTGTCTGACAATCATAACAATCCGACCGCTGGCGCGGGATCCCCGCCGCCGCAACGACGGCGGTCGTCCAGACCAGCTGGCGAAGGTAACGACAAGATCAAGACGGCGCGCCCATCATGGACCGCGCAACAGGGAGTGGACGATGACGGGAGAGACGCTCGGCGTGATCGGAACGGGTCGCATGGGCGGCCCCATGGCGGGGCGATTGATGGACGCGGGCTATTCGCTCGTCGTCTACGACACGCAAGCTGACGCGACGCAGCCGTTGGTCAAGCGCGGCGCTCTCCTTGGCAACTCGCCGGCGGACGTCGCCTCCCGCGCCGACATCGTGCTCGCAAGCCTGCCGACGCCTGACATCGTTAAGGCCGTCACGCTCGGCCAGGACGGCATCAGCAGTGGCAACCGCGCGAAGATCGTGATCGACCTGTCGACCTCGGGCCCTGGCGCGGCGAAGCTCGTTGCGGAGGGCCTCAAAGCCAAAGGCATGACGCTGGTCGATGCCCCGGTCAGCGGCGGCATCAAGGGCGCGGTCAACGGCACCCTTGCCGTGATGGTGTCGTGCCCGCAGCCGACCTACGAGACCGTGCAGCCCATCCTGAAGAACTTCGGCAAGCTGTTCTACACCGGCGACAAGCCCGGCGTGGCGCAGACGGCCAAGCTCGCCAACAATCTGATGGCGGCGGCGGCGCTGGTGATCACCTCGGAAGCAGTCGCCATGGGCGTCAAAGGCGGCGTCAACGCCAAGGTGCTGATCGACATCATCAACGCCAGCAGCGGCCGCAACAGCGCTTCCGAAGACAAATTCCCGCGCTCGGTGCTGCCGGGCACATTCGATTTCGGCTTCGCCACCGGTCTTTCCTACAAAGACGTTCGTCTCTGCGTAGACGAGGCCGAGGCCATGGGCGTGCCGATGGTTTGCGGAGCGGTCGTGCGGCAGATGCTGGCGATCACCAATGCCAAATACGGTCCATCATCCGATTTCACCTCGATCGCAAAGGTGCTCGAGGAGTGGGCCGGGGTCGAGATGCGCGGCTGAGCGCGAGAGCTTTTGGGAGCACCATTTGCGATGACGAACGGCTCGACCGGATCCGGCAAGCTATCGCTCACGCGCCAGATGGCGCGGAGCGCACTTGCCGTTGACCTCGGCGGTTTCGGGGCCGACGTCGTTGCGAAGGCAAAGCTCTGCCTGCTCGACTTCCTCTCCTGCGCTTTCGAGGCCTCCCAGCATCCCTGGAGCCGCCAGGCCGTTGCGATCGCACAAGGTGGCGGCGGAGCAACGATCATCGGAACGTCGCAACTCTCTTCGCCGGCCGATGCCGCCTTCGCCAATGCCGTGATGGGGCACGGCCTCGTGCGGGAAGACATGCACGCGGCCAGCATCGCGCACCACGGCGTCGTGATCTGGCCGACGCTGCTCGCGCTGTCCGAACAATCGCGGCTGGACGGCGCGAAGCTGCTGACAGCCGCCATCATCGGCTACGAGACCGGAGCACGGATAGGCCGCGCGTTGCTGACCTCCGATCTCGCTCGCCTCTACCGTCCGACCGGCCTTGTGGCCCCCTTGGGCGCGGCGCTCGCCGGAAGCTTTGCGCTCGGCCTGTCGGAGGACGCAGCGACCAGTGCCGTTGCGATCGCCGCCAATACGTCTAGCGGGTTGAACGAGTGGCCGCATGCCGGCGGCTCCGACATGTATTTCCATCCGGGTTTTGCCGCGAGCAACGCGATCAAGGCGATCGGTCTGGCAGCGGCCGGCGCCTTCGGCTCCGAAACGATCCTGGAAGGCGAGGCCGGCCTCTTCGCCGCATATCGTCGCCAGGCCGCGCCGGACAGCATCGCGATCTTTCCTGACGGAGAGTGCGAGATCATGGCGGTGTACAACAAGCCGGTGCCGGCCTGCAATTTCGCGCAGACCGCAGCTCAAGCCGCGCTCCGCGTCTCGCACGAGCTCGCCGGCACCGATGAGATCGAGCGCGTCGTCATTCGCGCACCCGATGCTGCGGTTCGCTATCCCGGCTGCGATTCCCTGGGACCCTACCGCAATGCGCTCCAGGCCAAGATGAGCATTCCCTTCAGCGTCGCGGCGACGCTGGCGCGCGGCGAGATCGAGGAACAGAATTATGCCGAGCTCAATGATGTCGACATCATTCGCCTGGTCGCGATCACGGATCTAGAGGCCGATACCGACTTCACCGCCGCCTTCCCCGCCAAGCAGGGTGCGGAGGTGACCGTATTTCTGCGCGGCGGCCGGACCATCCGGCACGCGCTGCCCGACGTCATCGCCGCGACGCCTGCCGACATTCGCACGCGCTTCCGCGCCGCCGCTCACGGCGTCCTCGGCGAGGACCGTGCGCAGCGGTTGGAGCAGCTCATCGAGAACAGCGAACGGCTCGGCAATGCCGGCGACATCGCAGCGCAATGCCGCCTGGACACGGCGGAACGGGTCTTACGATCGGCATCATAAGAAGTGCCGGAGAGTACGGGGGAAAACATGGTCGATTTCGAGACCTGCTTAAGTTCGTCAGCCACGCGGAGCCGGGGCTGATGGAGGGATTTCTGCAAGCCCTCGCCGCGGGCGTTCTGATCGGCGCTGTCTACGGCCTGATGTGCGTCGGGCTCGGCCTGATCTTCGGCGTGATGCGCGTCATCAACTTCGCCCACGGCGATTTCATGATGCTGGGCATGTACACCGCCTTCTATCTGTTCACCGCCGCCGGCGTTCAATCGTTCTTTGGCAATGCCGTCGGACCGTTCGTCGCCATCCTGCTGGCAGGCCCCGTGCTCGCTGTCTTCGGTTACTTCGTCCACCTGGCATTGATCTCGCACGTCTCAGGCACGCGCACAGCATCGCTGGAAGGCGAAGGCCATTACGCTCAGCTCATCCTCACACTCGGGATTGCGCTGATCCTGCAGAACGGCGGCCTCCTCGTGTTCGGCTCGGTGCTCGCCTCGATCCGCACGCCGCTGTCGAGCACGGCCTGGGAGCTCGGTCCCTTCTTCGACATGAGCATCTTCCTCAACAAAGCGCGCAGCATCGACATGATCGTTTCGCTGGTCATGATGATCCTGCTGTCTCTGCTGATCACGCGGACGCGAATCGGCAAGTCGCTGCGCGCGGCGGCCGACAATCCGACCGCCGCGACCTATATGGGCATCGACGTCGACCGCGCGCATCGCACCGCCTTCGCGCTCGGCTGCGGCATCACGGCGATCGCGGGCGGCCTGCTTGCCACCAACTATCCGTTTCACCCGTTCGTCGGCCTCGAATACGTCATCGTCATGTATGCAGGCGTCGTGCTCGGCGGCATGGGCAGCATCATCGGCGCGTTCTGGGGCGGCATGACCATCGGCCTCGTGCAGCAGATGTCGACGCTGATCCTGCCGACGCAATTGCAGAACGCAGCGATCTTCGCCGTCTTCCTCCTCATCATCTTCTTCCGTCCGCAAGGCTTCTTCGGACGGATGGTGGAGAGGACGTGACCATGCTCCGGATGCGCTCCTTTCTGCCGCCCCTGCTGTTCACGCTCGCTTATGCCGCGCTCTCGCTCGGCGTCACCAATTCCTATTACCAGCTGATCCTGACGCTGGTGCCGGTGTGGGCGGTGTTCGGCCTCTCCTGGAACCTGCTCAGCGGTTATACCGGGCTTGTCTCGTTCGGCCACGCCGCGTTCTTCGGCATCGGCGCCTATGCGACTGCGCTCGGCCAGATCTACTTCGACATCTCCCCCTGGCTGCTGATCCCGCTCGCCGCCGCGCTCGGCGGCATCGCAGGGCTATTGATCGGCTTTCCGACCTTCCGCCTGCAGGGCCACTATTTCGCGCTGGCGATGCTCGCCTACCCGCTCGCCATCCTCTACGTGTTCGAGTGGCTTGGCTTCCAGGAGGTCACGCTTCCGATCAAGCGCGATACGCCGATTGCCTATATGCAGTTCTCCGATCCGCACATCTACACGCTGCTGGGGCTCGCGATCATGCTGGCGACCGTCGTGCTGACGCAAGTGATCGAGCGGTCCCGCTTCGGCATGGCGCTGCTCGCGATCAAGCAGAACGAGGCCGCCGCCGAGGCGGCCGGCATCAACACGCTCGCCTGGAAGCTGCGTGCAATCACGCTGAGCGGGGCCATCGCCGCCGCCATCGGCGGCTTCTATGCCCAGGTGCTGCTGGTCGTGACGCCGCAATCGGTGTTCGGCATGCTGGTGTCGGCGCAAGCGCTCACGGTAGCGATGTTCGGCGGCGTCGGCACGGTCTGGGGTCCTGTGATCGGCTCGGTGATCCTGATTCCGCTTGCCGAGATCCTGCATGCGGAGGCCGGCGACCGCTTCCCGGGCATTCAGGGCGTCATCTTCGGCTTCGCCATCGTCTGCGTGATCTTGCTGGCGCCGGAGGGACTGTTCTGGAAGCTGCGCGATCTGCTGCGCAAACGTATCGCGCCCAAGGCCGCTGCGGCCGGCGTTGCCGAAACGGCGGCCGCCAACGTCACGGCACTGAAGCCCGCCCCGCGGCAGCGCGCCGCGGCCGGCGAGGTCATGCTTGAAGTGAAAAATCTCTCCCGATCCTTCGGCGGCCTCAAGGCCGTGCAGGATGTCAGCTTCAAGCTGCACAAGAACGAGATCCTGGGCATCATCGGCCCCAATGGCGCCGGCAAGACCACGCTGTTCAATCTCCTCAACGGCTTCCTGAAACCGAGCCAGGGCGAAGTTCTGATCGACGGCCGCAACATGTCCGGCCAGCGGCCACACGTAATCTGCGAGGCCGGCATCGGCCGTACCTTCCAGGTGATGCGTCCGTTCCTGCGCATGTCGATCCTCGACAATGTCGTAATCGGCGCCTATGTGCGGGCGCGGTCGGACGAGGAGGCACGCAAGCTCGCTGCCGACGCGGTCGCTCGGGTCGGTCTCTCTGCGGTTGCCGATCGCGTGGCCGGCGAGCTTTCGACTAAGGAGCTGCGGCTGATGGAGCTGGCCCGCGCGATTGCCGGCCAGCCGCGCATCTTGCTGCTCGACGAGACGCTCGCGGGCCTCGGCCACGGCGAGGCCGACGAGGTCGTCGCAGTGATCCAGCAGCTGGCGCGCGACGGAACGACCATCGCGATCATCGAGCACACGATGCAGGCGATGGTCCGCCTGGTCGACAGGTTCGTCGTGCTCGACCACGGCGCCGTCATCACCGAAGGCCTGCCGGAGGTGGTGACGCGCGACAACCGGGTGATCGAGGCCTATCTCGGCAAGAAGTGGGTGGGCCATGCTGCGAATTGAGGGATTGAGCGCGGGCTATTCGGCCAAGCCCGTCCTGAACGACATCTCGATCAATGTCGGCGCCGGCCAGTTCGTCGCGATCGTTGGGCCAAACGGCGCCGGCAAGACCACGCTTTTCAAGACCATCTCCGGCATCGTCAAGCCGAGCGGCGGTGCGATCACCTTCGACGGCGTCGACCTGCTCGCCGTGCCACCGCCGCAGCGCGCTCATCTCGGCATCGCCCACGTTCCCGAGGGCCGCCAGGTTTTCCCGTCTCTCACCGTGATGGAGAACCTGGAAATGGGCGCGATGACGGAGAGCGGCCGGCGCGACTGGCAGAGCAACATCGAGCGCATCTTCGAATGGCTGCCGGTGCTGAAGGAACGCCGCAACCAGTTCGCGGGCACGATGTCCGGTGGCCAGCAGCAGATGCTTGCGATCGGTCGCGGCCTCGCCTCCTCGCCGAAGCTGTTGATGCTCGACGAGCCCTCGATGGGGCTGGCGCCTTCGACCGCGGACTTCATCTTCGAGCGCCTGATCGATATTCGCCGGCAGTCCGGCCTGACCATGCTGCTGGTCGAGCAGCGCGTCGCCGAAGCTCTGGAATCCGCGGACCACGGCTACGTCCTCGAAGCGGGACACGTCGTGCTCGAGGGCAACAACGACACGCTGCGCGCCGACGATCGCGTGCGCAAGGCCTATCTCGGCATGTGACGACAAGAACAAAGACAAGGGAGAGAACATAATGAACAAGACGTCAAAGGGGCTCTCGCGCCGAACCGTGCTGTCCGGCGCTGCCGCCGTGGGCCTCGCCGGCGTGGCGCGCGCGCAGTCGCCGGCCGAGATCAAAGTCGGGCTGATCGTGCCGCTGTCGGGCATCTACACCCGTCCCGGCCAGGTGATGAAGATGGGCGCCGAGATGGGCATCGAGCACATCAATGCGCAGGGCGGCATCAAGGCGCTCGGCGGCGCCAAGCTGAAGCTGGTCGTGATCGACTGCGGCGATACCACCGAGAAGGCCAAGAACGCGGCGCAGCGTATGGTGGCGCAGGAACCTGACCTTGTTGCCGCGACCGGCTCGTATCTATCTTCCTTCACGCTGGCGGTAACCGAGGTGACCGAGCGTGCCGAGCTGCCCGTGCTGACGCTGTCCTATTCGGACCTTCTGACCGACCGCGGCTTCAAATACATCTTCCAAACTGCGGCGACCGCAAGCCGTCAGTCAGAGCTCGGCCTGCCGACGCTGATGAAGCTCGCCGAGAACGCCTCCGGCAAGAAGCCGAAGACGGTGGCGATGCTGATGGACAACACCGCGACGTCGGTTGCCACCGCGAAGGCGCTGAAGGAAAGACTGTTCGCACAGGAAGGCCTCCAGCTCGTCGTCGAGGAGGTCTGGACCCCTCCGCTGTCGGACGCGACGCCGTTGATTCAGAAGGTTCGCTCGGCCAAGCCCGATCTGCTGCTGTTCATGCCGAACGCGGTGTCCGACGCCAAGCTCGGCCTCGAGAAGATCAGCGAGTTCGGGCTTGGCCAGGGCAAGATCCCGACCGTGTCCTTCAGCATCACCATCGCCGAGCCCGACATGCTCCAGAGCGTCAGCCCGGAGACCGTGCAGGGCATCATGACCATCGTCGCCAACTGGGGCTCCAAAGGCCACGAGGCCCTGATCGCGGAGCTGAAGGCCAAATACAAGGAGCCCTGGATGACCCAGAACGTCATCTCGACCTATGGCGACATGTGGCTGATGAAGGAAGCCTTGGAGAAGGCCGGCAAGGCCGACCGCAATTCGGTCGCGCAGGCCTTCCGCACCATGGATGCCGGCCCGTCGAAATATTATCCGGGTGGCCAGCTCAAATTCGACGAGAAGGGCCGCAGGGTCGGCGCCGGCGTCGTCATCGTGCAATGGCAATCGGGCGTGCCGGTCACCGTCTATCCGCCCGAACTGGCGCAGGCGCAGCCGTTCTGGCCGAAGAAATCATAGAGCAACGCGCGATTTCAGGGAGGAGAATTGTCATGACCAAATCCAAGATCAGCCGGCGATTGCTGCTTGCCGGCGCGTCCGGCACGCTGATCGCATCCCGCGCCTGGGCCCAGCAACCGGCGGAAGTGAAGATCGGCCTGCTGGTGCCGATCTCCGGCATGTACGCCCGTCCGGGCACGGTGATGCGTCATGGCGCCGAGATGGCGGTTGAGCACATCAACGCGCAAGGCGGCATCAAGGCGCTTGGCGGCGCCAAGCTGAAGCTCGTGGTGCTCGATTCCGGCGACTCCACTGAGAAGGCCAAGAATGCGGCCCAGCGCATGGTCGCGCAGGAGAGCGATCTGGTCGCGGCCAGCGGCGCCTATCTGTCATCCTTCACGCTCGCGGTGACCGAGGTCACCGAGCGGGCCAACCTGCCCGTCCTCACCCTCTCCTACTCCGACCTGATCACGGATCGCGGCTTCAAATACGTATTCCAGACCTCGGCCACGGCAGGCTCACAGGCCCGCCAGGCCTTGCCGCAGATCATCAAGCTGGCGGAGACGGCGTCCGGCAAGCGGCCGAAGACGGTCGCGATCCTCACCGACAACACGGCCGCGTCGATCGCCTCGGCGAAATCGATGCGCGAAGGCCTGCTGGCGGAGAACCAGCTGCAGCTGATCGTCGACGAGACCTTCACCCCGCCGCTCGCGGATGCAACATCACTGGTGCAGAAGATCCGCTCGGCGAAACCGGATCTGCTGTTCTTCCTGCCGACCGTGATCTCCGATGCCAAGCTGCTCCTCGAGAAGATGAACGAGTTCGGTCTCGGCCAGGGCAAGGTGCCGACCATCTCCTTCGGCATCGCCATCGCCGAGCCCGACATGCTGCAGACCGTGAGTCCGGAGTTGCTCCAAGGAGTCCTGACCTGCGTTGCGAGCTGGGGCGCCAAGGGCCACGAGGCCCTGATCGCGGAATTGAAGACCCGCTACAAGGAGCCGTGGATGACGCAGAACGCGATCTCCACCTATGGCGACATGTGGGTGATCAAGGACGCGCTGGAGAAGGCCGGCAAGGCCGACCGCGTCGCCGTCGGCGAGGCGCTGCGCACCATGGATGCCGGCCCCTCGAAATATTACCCGCTCGGCGAAATCAAGTTCGACCAGAAGGGCCGCCGCGTCGCCGCCGGCATGACCATCGTGCAGTGGCAATCCGGCGTTCCGGTAACCGTGTTCCCGCCGGAGCTCGCGCTGGCAAAGCCCTTCTGGCCGAAGAGCTGATATCGCTGCAAGAGAAACGGAGAACACAATGGACAAGGCGACCTATGACCGCGGGCTCGAGATCCGCAAGAGCGTGCTCGGCAACGAATTCGTCGACAAGGCGATCGCATCCGCGGACGACTTCAACCGGCCGATGCAGGACCTCACCACGGAATATTGCTGGGGTTACGTCTGGGGCCGCGAAGGCCTGACGCGGAAGACCCGCAGCTTCCTCAATCTGGCGATGCTCTGCGCACTCAACCGTCCGCATGAGCTGAAGACCCACGTCCGCGGCGCGCTCGCCAATGGAGCGACGCGGGAGGAGATCCGCGAGGTCTTCATGCAGGTCGCGATCTATTGCGGCGTGCCTGCCGGCGTCGACGCGTTCCGCAACGCGAAGGAAGTGTTCGCAGAACTCGACAAGAAATAAGGAAGCATCCGTGCGATGAAGGGCAAATGGGCACTCGTGACCGGCGCGACCGCAGGCCTTGGCTTCGCGATCGCGAAAGGCCTGGCCGGCGCGGGCTGCAACATTGTCCTGCACGATCTCATTGCGCCGAAGCAGGTCGCGGATGATCTCCGCACCCGCTTCGGCGTCGAGATCATCCCCGCTTCTGCCGACCTGTCCCGGCGCGACGCCATCGAGAGCATGATGGCCGACATCCTCGACCGCTGCGGCGCTGTCGACATCCTCGTCAACAACGCCGTGGTCAGGCATTTCTCGGCCATCGAGCAGTTTCCGTCCGATCGCTGGGACGATGCGCTCGCCGTGAACCTGTCGGCACCGTTCCACCTGATCCGCCTGGCTCTGCCGGCCATGAAGCAGCGCGGCTGGGGCCGGATCGTCAATCTCGGCTCGATCTATTCGAGCCGCGCGGTCGAGGACCGCATCGACTACGTGACCACCAAGACAGCCATTCTCGGCCTGACCCGCGCGGTGGCCATCGAGACCGCCCGCAGCGGCGTCACCTGCAACACGCTCTGCCCCGGCACGCTGCCGACGCCGGCGATCCTGAACAAGATCGCGACGATGGCAACGGACAGCAATCGTCCGCTCGACGACGTGACTCGGGAATATCTCGGCGAGCGCCAGCCGACGCAGCGCTTCATCGGAATGGACGCCGTCGCCGCCATGGTCGTCTTTCTCTGTGGTCCCGCCACAAACGACATCACCGGAGCCAGCCTGCCCATCGACGGCGGCTGGTCGATCGCATGACAGAAGTGGGATGGGAGTGCTGCGATGACTGAACAACCAGGCCAGACCGTTGTCCTGACTGGCGCTGCCGGCGGCATGGGACGTGCCATCACCGAGGCGCTGCTGGAGAGCGGTCGCCGCGTGGTGCTGGTCGACCGCGACGCCAGGGCGCTTCAGGAGCTGGCCGCCACGGCCGGCGACAGGGTGTTTCCGATCCAGCTCGACGTCAGCGATTCTCGCGCCGTGGATGGTCTGCCGGAGGCCGTTCCCGCTCATTTCAAGCCGGTCGATGTCCTCATCAACAATGCCGGGCATGACATCGGCGGCCGGACGCGCTTCGATGCCGGCTCCGCCGACGACTGGTCCAACATCATCCAGACCAACCTGATCGGCCTGATGCGGGTCACGCGCGCGATCCTCCCCGAAATGGTCAAGCGCAACGCCGGACACATCGTCAACATCAGCTCGATCAACGCCGTCCGCATCGTCCCCGACATGGCGGCCTACAGCACCAGCAAGGCGGGCGTGCACATGTTCACCGAGACGCTCAGGGGTGAACTTGCCGAAACCGCGATTCGGGTCACCGAGCTCCAGCCCGGCCTGACCAAAACCAACATCATCCTGACCCGCTATCGCGGCGACAAGCAGAAAGAAAAGGACTATTTCGACCAGTTCAGAATGGCGCTGGAGCCTGCCGATATTGCCCGCTCGATCGTGTTCGCGCTGGACCAGCCCGCCCACGTTCAAATTGCCGAAATGATGATTCTGCCTGTAAACCGGTACTGACTTTTCCCGAACCAGGGCCCGGACATGGACAGACGTAGCGATTTGCAGTCGACACTCCGCATCGAGGACGTTCCGACCGTCCGGGCGATGGTCGCCCAGAAGCTGCGCGAGGCGATCATGTCCGGAACCCTGAAGCCGGGCCAACGCCTGGTCGAGCGCGAGCTCTGCGAAATGATGGGCGTCAGCCGCCCCTCGATCCGTGAAGCGCTTCGCGCGCTCGAAGCCGACGGGCTGGTCAACATCGTCCCCCATCGCGGCCCCATGGTGTCCACGATCAGCCTGGAGGAAGCCCGGCAGCTCTACGCGGCGCGCGCGGTGCTCGAAGGCTTCGCCGGCCGCGAGTGTGCCAGGCTGCATGATCCCGAGGTAGCGCGCCGGATCGGGGAGGCCCTGACGCGGCTGAAGGCGGCCGCGGCCAAGCAGGATCTCGTCGGCTGCCTCGAGGCCAAGACTGACTTCTACGCCGCGCTGATCGGCGGCTGCCGCAATGCCTTCATCGAGCGCGCGCTCAAGCCGCTCCACGACCGTATCCAGCTCTTGCGGATCACCTCGATGTCGCAGCCGAAGCGGATCAACAAGAGCCTGCGCGAGGTCACCGCGATCTGGCGGGCGATCCAGAGCGGCGATGCGGAGCTCGCCGAGCGCTGCTGCGTCGACCACATCAATGCGGCCGCCGTGGCCGCGCTCGACATGATCGAAAAATCGTCGGCGGCCAAGGAGGCGGCGCCTACCGACGACTAGAACAATGCCGCCAGGGAGTGTTCGATGCCGTATCTCGTACGATCGCTGATCCTGCTTGTCCTGCTCACACCCTGCGGCGCTTCCGTCGCGAACGACTATCCCTCACGTCCGGTCACGCTGATCGTGCCCTTCTCCGCCGGCGGACCGGGCGACGTGATCGCGCGGATCCTCGGCGGCGCCATGAGTGCAACGCTGAAACAGTCCGTCGTTATAGAAAATGTCGTCGGTGCCGGCGGCACGCTCGGCACCAACCGCGTCGCCAAGGCACCCTCCGATGGTTACACGCTGCTCCTCATGCATGTCGGCCAGGCCACCGCCCCTGCCCTTTACGCCAAGCTGCCGTTCGATCCGGTCGGCGACTTCGCCCCAATCGGGCTCGTCACCGACGTGCCGATGATCCTGGTCGCGCGGCCGAACTATCCCGCCAAGGACCTCGGCGAGCTCATCACGCAGATCCGCAAGGCCGGCGATAAGGTCACTTTCGGCAATGTCGGCCTCGGCTCAGCCTCGCAGCTCTGCGGCCTGATGTTCATGAACGCAACAGGCACCAAACTCACGCCGATCTACTACAAGGGCGGCGGACCAGCGTTGAATGACGTCATCGCCGGCCATATCGACGTCTATTGCGATCCCGCAACCGGTCCGACGCCGTACATCCAGTCGAACACGATCAAGGGCTACGCCATTACCAGCAAAACGCGGGTGGCGACGCTGCCTGAGGTGCCGACCTCCACGGAAGCCGGCGTTCCCGAATTTGACGTGACGACTTGGTATGGTCTCTACGCGCCGAGGGGGACGCCGAAACCGGTGATGGACCATCTCGTCGCCGCGCTGCAGGCGGCGCTGAGGGACCCCGCACTGATCAGCCGCTTTGCCGAGCTCAGCATGACTCCCGTCGAGTCCGAGCGTGCGACGCCGGAAGCGCTCGAAGCGTTCTTGAAAGCCGAGATCGGCAAATGGGGACGGATCATCAAAGCCGCTGGAATCGATCCGCAGTAGACGCCAGCGTCGGAGAGGCGGATGCCTCTCTACATGCTGCGATAGCGCTCGATCGCTCAAAGGCCGATCGCCAAAAGCTTACTAATGATGCATTTTTGTTGATCTATCGGTGCACACGTCGTGCACACGCGGCCTTCTAACTGACTGAAATTACTTGAGGGCATGGCGCCGACGGGTTAGATAAAGCTCGCAAATGCGTCCCGTTGCGCCACCGTCAAATGCAGGCCATGTTTGGTGCGCCGATCCAGAAAGTCCTGGGGCACCCTGGCCCATTCGGTCTCGCGAAGAAACATGGCCTCGCGTTCGTAGAAGTCGCCGCCGAAATGCCGGCCGAGATCGGCCGACACGCGGGCGGGGCCCAGCAGCTCGCGCGCCCGCGTGCCGTACAGGCGGGCATAGTGGTGGACCAGCTTGCACGGCAGATCGGGATATTCGCGCGCAAGCTGGACGATGAAGGCATCGAAGTCACGGCCGATGTCGCCACCCGGCAGCGGCCGTCCCGCCGTCCAGGCCTGCGCCATGGTCGGGAACCACGGCGTGAGACGCTGCAATGCCTGTTCCGCGAGCCGGCGGTAGGTCGTGATCTTGCCGCCGAAGATCGAGAGCAGCGGCGGCACGCCATCTGCGCCGTGAACCTCGAAAACATAGTCGCGCGTCACCGCCGAGGGGTTCTCGGTATTGTCGTCGTATAGTGGCCGGACGCCGGAAAATGAATGGACGATCTCCCGCTCGTCCGGCGGGGCGCGAAAGTAACGGCGCAGGACGCCGAACAAGTAGGCGATCTCGCCCTCGTCGATCGCGACGTCTTCCACGCCGCCGTCATAGGAGATGTCCGTCGTACCGATCAGCGCCAGATCCTTCTCGTAAGGGTTGACGAAGATGACGCGACGGTCCGCGTTCTGGAGCAGATAGGCCTGCGGCCCACTCCAGAATTTTGGCACAACCAGATGACTTCCCTTGACCAGCCGCACATTGTGCGAGGCGTTCAGCCCGGCGACATTCTGGACGACGTCCTGGACCCAGGGACCTGCGGCATTGACCAGCGCTCGCGCCCGGACGATCTGCGTGCCGCTGTCATCTCCCTGCATCTCCAGGTGCCATACGCCCGCTTCCCGCCGCGCACGCAACGCGCGGGTGCGGGGCAGGATGATCGCGCTGTTGTGCGCGGCATCAACCAGATTGAGGATCACGAGCCGGGCGTCATCGACCCAGCAATCCGAGTATTCAAACCCGCGGCGAAACTCGGAGCGCAGCGGCGCGCCCTCAGGCGCGTGCGTGAGATCGAGACCACGGCTCGACGGCAGATGCTTGCGACCGCCGAGATGGTCATAGAGAAACAGCCCGCTGCGAACCAGCCACGCTGGCCGCTGCTCGGGCGAGTGGGGCAGCACGAAACGCATCGGCCAGATGATGTGCGGCGCGGAGGCGAGCAGAACCTCGCGCTCGATCAAGGCTTCGCGCACCAGGCGAAACTCGTAGTATTCGAGGTAGCGCAGCCCGCCATGAACGAGCTTGCCCGAGCGCGACGAAGTGCCCTCGGCAAGATCGCCCTTCTCGCACAGTAGAACCTTCAGGCCGCGGCCCGCGGCATCGCGCGCGATGCCGGCCCCGTTAATGCCACCGCCGATGATCGCGATGTCGACCAGCCCGTGATCCCTGCCCGCGTGCGGCGCAGCCCCGGTCATCACGTCCTGCTGCGCTTCTTCTCGACCCGTTGCCGCGCTGCCGCCTTTGCCGATGCGGCCGCCCTGCCCGGCTTCGGCCTGGAAGCCTTGGACTTGGAACCTTCGGGCTGCTGGAGGCCGTAAGTCGAGAATCCCTTCGCGGTGTCGGCGATCTCGGCTTCGCTGAGAATGTGCGGCGATCCCAAAGCAAGCGAGAGATAGTATTGGCGCGCGATGGTCTCGAGCTCGATCGCCAGCCACATCGCCTTGTCGAGGTTGGCGCCGACTGCGATCATGCCGTGATTGGCCAGCAGGCAGCCGTTGCGGCCTTCGAGCGCGGCGATCGCCAGCTCCGACAATTCCGCCGTGCCGTAGCGCGCGTAGCCGGCGCAACGGATGTCATTGCCGCCGAACGCGGCCATCATGTAGTGGCAGGCCGGGATCGGCTTGCGCGCGATCGCGAGCACGGTCGCATAGGTCGAATGGGTGTGGACGACGCCGCCGACATCGGGACGGCCGCGCATGATGTCGAGATGAAAGCGCCATTCGGTCGACGGCTTCAACGGCCCGTCCCAGGAGCCGTCGTCGCGATCGAGCGGCATCGCGGCGATCATCTCCGGCTTCATCGCGTCATAGGGCGTCGCGGACGGCGTGATCAGCATCCGGTCCTTGTAACGGGCGGAGATGTTGCCCGACGTGCCCTGATTGAGGCCCGATGCGTTCATCCACCGACATTTGGCGATGATCGCCTCGCGCAACTGTCGCTCCTCGCGGGTCATGGCAAGATACCTTTCGTCTTCAGCACGGATTGAGCGGCGGTTCGCCGGCAAGATAGCGGCGAACCTCTTCCGCCGCCTGATCGGCGGCAATGGTGACGGTGCGCAACGAGGCTCCCGCAATATGGGGTGTCAGCGTGACGTTGGGCAATTGCAGCAGCGGCCAGTCGGCGGGGACCGGCTCCACGGCAAAGGTGTCGAGCATGGCCCCGCCGAGCCGTCCGGCAGACAGTGCCTCGAATAGCGCCTGGTAGTCGACCAGGGGGCCACGCGCCGTATTGATGAAGATGGCGTCCGGCTTGACCTGCGCCAGCGCCGCGCGATCGATGAAGCCGGTGGTCTCGGCGGTCACGCGCGCATGCAGGCTGATCACGTCGGCGCGCGCCAGGAGCTCGCCGAGGCCGACATGCTCGACGCCGTCATTACGATCCTGCGCGCTGAGCTGGACGTAGGGGTCGGTCACCAGGATCTTGCAGCCGAACGCCTTGAGCAGCTTTACGACGCGGGTGCCGATCGCGCCATAGCCGACGATGCCGACGGTCATCTCGCCGAGCTCGCGCCCGGTGCGATCGGCGCGATAGAGGTCGCCGCGCCATTCGCCGCCGCGCAGGGATTCATGGCCGCTGCGGATCAGGCGCGTTTCAGCGAGAATCGCGCCGATGGTGAACTCGGCCACGGCGCTGGCGTTGCGGCCAGGCGTGTTGACCACGAGCACCCTGTGGTCGCGCGCGGCCTGCATGTCGATATTGACGGGGCCACCGCGCGAGACCGCGATGAATTTGAGGCCCGGCAGGCGCTGCAGCATCGATCGCGAGACCGGCGCAAGATGCGTCACCAGCAATGCGGCGTCGCCGATGAAGTTCACGACCTCATCGGGATCGCCCATGAACTCCTTCAGTCCGTCGAGCTTGGAGCCGGCATAGCCATGCTCCATCGGCTCGTCCGGCCATGGCTGCTCCAGAACGCGGATGTCGATGGCGTTGCCACAGGCTGCCGTGATCCGTTCGGCAAAGACCTTCGGCAGCATGAAGCGGTCCCCGACGATGGCAATCTTGCTAGGCATGGCCGGCTCCCGCACGCACGGCCGCGAGTTGCTTCCAGACCGGCCGCGCCGCGAGCCTGGCATTCAGATAGGCCGGAAACAGCCGTCCATAATGCGACGCCAATGCCGCGTCCGGCGTTTGCGGCGTCGCAAGATATGGCCGCACCCACGCATCCGCACAGGCCGTCATGTCCGGATAGAGGCCGGTCGCCACCGCCGCGATCATGGCGGCGCCCGCAGCGCCCGCCTCGCCGCGGCTACAGACGCGCACGTTGCATTCGAGCGTAGCGCCAAGGATCGCGCCCAGCGCGCGGCTGCGCGCGGCGCCGCCGGTGATGCGCAGGTCGCGCGGCAGCGCGCCCATCGCGGCGTAGCAATCGCGGGCGGCGAAGGCGAGCCCTTCCATCACCGCCCGCATCAGATCCCAATAGCCGTGGCGGGTGCGCAACCCCAGGAATTGCGCGCAAGCCTCGTGCGCGACGAACGGGCCGCGCTCGCCGGCATCGGAAATGAACGGGTGGAACAAGAGTTCGCCGGGGTGCGCTTGCATGACGCGCTCATCGAGCCGTCCGATCAGATCGGCGCGCGAGCGCGCGATACCCTCGGCGGAGAGCAGATCGCGTGCGAGGTCAAGCAGCCAGTCGATATTCAGCGTCGCCGCCATGTTCGATTGCATCTGCGCATAATGACCGGAGACCGGAAACGGCATGGTATAGCCGGTGGCCTCGGCATTGAGGACCACCGCATCGGCGCTGGGCGCGAGGCGCATATGCATGCCGGTCGAGCCGATGATGGTGCAGCCGACATCGGGCGCCGGATCGTAGAGTCCCGCCCCCAGCGCATTGCAGATCACGTCGACATAGCCGAGCGAGACCGGAACGCCCTGCGGCAGGCCGATCTCGCGCGCCGCGGCGGCGTTCAGCGGATGCGTGGTCACGACACCGTCGACGACGTCGGGAAACAGGGTCATGCAATCGGCGATCCCGATCAGGCGCGCGGTTTCGGCGTCGAACCGGCGCTTGCGGAAATCGCCGCAGGAGAAGGTCGCCTCCGACGGATCGGTCGCACGCTCGCCGGTGAGCAGGAAATACAGCCAGTCCTTGCAATGAAAGGCGGTGCGGGCGCGAGACAGGATCTCGGGCGCATGCACCTGCAACCAGGCCAGTTGCGGTCCCTGCTGGCAGGCATTGAGCCCCGAGCCGGTCCGCCGATAGAGCGCCGCATTGCGCTCGCTGTCGCGGATCCGCTCGACGAGGCCGGCCGCGCGGGAATCCAGCCACAGCAAGGCGGGCGCGACGGGACGGCCGTCATCATCGATCAGCCAGGTGCCGTCGCCCTGCCCCGTCACCGCGATGGCGGCGAGCCGCGATGCGAGATCGGGAACCGCCACCGCCAGGCCGCGCAGGGCGGCAATTGTGTCGTTCCAGGTCCGCGCCATGTCCTGCTCGACATGGCCGCCGACTGACGTCGTGTAGCTGTTCGGCAGCGCGTATTCGCCGAGCTGCCGCCCGTCGCGCGTGAACGCGACCGTCTTGATCAGGGACGTGCCGGCATCAATGCCGATGATGACGTCGCGGCCAGGCAAGATGCTCATGGTCGGGCTGCCTCCGCATGGTGAATGCAGTTGCCGTCGGCGCCGAACAAATGAAGATGCCGTGCCTCCAGCGCGAACGGCAGGATGTCCCCGGGCCGCGCTGTGATCTTGTTCGGCGTCACCGCGATGAGGAGGCGACCGTCGCATTCGCCTGCGACATGCGACTGGTCGCCCAGCCACTGGTTGGAGACGACGCGCACGCGCACATCGCCGCTGCCGACGGCGATCCTCTGCGGTCTTATGCCGACGCGCAGGCGCGTGCTCTGCGCCAGCGCGCGGCCGGCGGCAGCATCGAGCGTTTGCCCTGCCAAGCTGAACGCGAGATCCACCCCGATCGAGAGACGAAAGCCGCCATCGGCCTGCGCCACCTCGGTCTCGAGCAGGTTCATCGGCGGCTCGCCGATGAAGCTCGCAACGAACAGGTTCGCCGGATGATCCTTCAACTCCCGTTCGCTGGCGAACTGCTGAAGCACGCCATCCTCCATGACCGCGATGCGGTCGGCAAGCGCGCTCGCCTCGGTCTGATCGTGGGTGACGAAGATCGCCGTCATGCCGCGCTCGGCAAGCAAGCCTTTGATCCGTCCGCGCAGCACCGCGCGCAGCTGCGGCTCGAGCTGGCCCATCGGCTCATCCAGCAGATACAGATCGGCATCGCGCACCAGGGCGCGCGCCAGCGAGACACGCTGCTGCTGCCCTCCGGAAATCGAGCGCGGATAGCTGTCCAGGATATCGGCGATCTCAACCAGCTGCGCGATCGCCTCGACACGCCGGGTCACCTCGGCATACGAGAGCTGCTGCGCCTTCAGGGCGAAGGCGATGTTCTCGCGCACAGTGAGCGGCGGATAGAGCGAATAGCCTTCGAAGGCCATCGCCACCCTGCGCTTCGCCGGCGGCAATTGGTCGATCCGGCGCCGGCCGAGCGTGATCGCCCCCGAGGTAACACTCTCGAAGCCCGCGATCATCCGCAAGGTCGAGGTCTTGCCGCAGCCCGACGAGCCCAGCAGCGCGACGATCTCTCCCTTGCCGACCTCCATGTCGAGCGCGCGCACCGCATGGACCGGCGGCTTGCCGCGGCTCTGATAGACCTTGTCGACCTTGCTGATCTCGAGCATGCCCATGCCTATCCCGCTCTCCTCATGCCGCCTGCCGTCGATGCGACAGTCCGACGCGCAGACCCGTTGCACGGTCGAACAGAAGCGCCGCCTCCGGCGCGAAGCGAACGAAGACCCCGTCCTCCGCGCTCGCCATGGCCGAGCCCTGCGGCAGGGCGGCGAGCCACTCGGATCCGTCGGCGAAGCGGAGCAGCAGCACGGCCTTCTCATGCATCGGCGTGACCGCGACGATACGCGCCGGTATGGCGTTTTCGCCGGCTTGGCGGCTGATGACGAGATCATCCGGACGCACGCCGAGCCAGCACGGACCGTGATCGACGATCGCGCGATCGGCGGCGTCTAGCCGCACGGGCGTCCCCGCCACCTGCGCGCTGAGCCCGCCCTGCGCGGCGACCGGCTCGACCTCCGCGAGATTGATGCTGGGATCGCCGAACAGGCGCGCGACCGCAACCGACGCGGGCCTGGCATAGATCTCCTCGGGACGCGCGACCTGCACCAGGCGGCCGTCGACCAGCACCGCGATCCGGTCGGCGATCGCCATCGCCTCGCGATAGTCCTGGGTGACGTAGAGGACTGAGGCCGAGCTCCGCCGCAGCAGGCTCGGCAATTCGAGTCGCATCTCGTAGCGCAGCTTGGCATCGACATTGCGCAAGGGATCGTCGAGCAGCAGCACATCCGGGTTGCCGATCAGGGCGCGCGCGAGCGCGGTGCGCTGCTTCTGCCCGTTCGACAATTCGCGCGGCCTGTGGCCGAGCACATGCTCGATCTTCAGCAGCCGGCTGATCGACTTGACCCGGCTCGCCACCTCCGCGGCGCCCTTGGCTCGCAGGCCGCTAGCTATGTTGTTCTGCGCGCTCATGTGGGGAAACAGGGCAAAGTTCTGGAAGGCCATGCCGATCCCGCGCTGCTCGGGCGGCGCGCCCACGATCGATCGACCGCCGACCAGGATGTCTCCCTCGTCCGGTTCGAACATGCCCGCGATCATGCGCAGGAGCACGGTCTTGCCGCTGCCGGACGGACCGAACACCGCGACGATTTCGCCGGGCTCGACCGCCAGCGAAAGATCCTCGGCGCAGCGGACCGGGCCGAACGACTTGCCGACGGCGTTGAGTTCAAGACGCGCCATGCTGTCAGCCTTTCACCGCACCGAGCGACAGGCCCTCGACCAGATAGCGCTGCGCGTACAGCGCGAGCAGCAGGGTCGGCGTGACCGAGAGCACGATCGCGGCTGCGATCTGGCCGTACTGAATGCCCGACGCCGTGACGAACGCCAGCGCCCCCACGGTCACAGGCTGCTTGTCGGCCGAGGCCAGGATCAGCGCGAACACGAAATTGTTCCAACAAAAGATGAAGGACAGCAGGCCGGCTGCCGCGATGCCAGGCCCTGCGAGCGGTACCGCGATCCGCGTGAATGCCTCGCGCCAGGTATGACCAGCGAGGCGATAGGCATGTTCGATGTCGGGGCTGATGTCCTCGAAATAGCCGCGCACGATCCACAGGATCAGCGGCAACGCGATGAGCTGATAGACCCAGACGATGCCGAAATAGGTGTCGTTGAGGCCGAGCTGCTGGTAGTACAGCGACAGCGGCAACAGCACCAGCAGCGGCGGCGCGAAGCGGAACGACAGCAGCGTGAAGGCGATGGTCTCGCCGAGCCGGAACTTGAACCGCGCAAAGGCGTAGGCCGCGGGCACACCAAGCAGCAGGGCCAGCACCACGGCAGCGCTCGACAGCGCAAAGCTGTTCACGAGGTTGCGCATGAAGGATATTTCGAGATTGCCGGCAGCGGTCCGCAGCTGCCCCGAGATCAGGGCCTGATAATTGGCCAGCGTCGGCTCGAACAGGATGTGCGGCGGAATCCGCAGGATCTGCTCGTTGGCCTGGAACGACATCAGGAAGATCCAGACGATCGGAAACAGGAAGAACACGAGCACGAGCGCGAGCGCCATGCCTCGGAAGATGCGCCCTGCGAAACTGGAGTGATCCATCGCCGCCTCCCGTGCCTCACGCGTGGCCGTGGGCGCGCGCCCGCAGGCGCAGCCAGTTCTTGATGAAGATGTTCGACAGGATATTGGTGATCAGCCACAGGATCATCAGCAGTGCCGCCGAACGGCCGACATTGGTGTATTGGAAGAATTCGAGATAGGCCTGAACCTGGAACACCATCAGCCGGTCACCGGGACCGCCCTGCGTCATCGCATAGATGATGTCAAACTGCTGGATCGAATCCAGCAGGCGAAATAGCGACGCCGTTATGATGTAGGGCGCGAGCATCGGCAGCGTGATGCGGAAGAACACGAAGCTGGCCGGGACACCATCGAGCGCTGCGGCCTCGAACGGCTGCCGCGGCAGCGAGCGCAGGCCCGCCAGCAGCAGGATCATGATGAAGGGCGTGTAGACCCAGACGTCCACCAGCACCACCGTGAACAATGCGCTCGAAGGATCGGACGCCCATTTGAAGTCGTGCACGCCGAGCAGGCTGACGAGATAGGACAGAATGCCGAAGCTCGGGTTGGTCATGAGCTTCCACATCAGCGCCGCGATCGCGGGCGCCGTCATCAACGGCAGCAGCAGCGCGATGGACACCGCATTGTGAAAGCGCGTCGGACGTCGCAGCAGCAGGGCAATGCCGAGGCCGAGCAGCAGCTCAAGCACCACCGTCAAGGCGGTATAGGTGAGCGAGATGCGAAGCGTGTTCCAGAAGGCGGGATCGGAGAGAAAGTCGATGTAATTGTCGACCCCTATGAAGCCGCGCAGATGGGGCAGGTTCAGCCGGTAGCGCTGGAGCGAATAGATCGCCGCCGTCACGAAGGGCACGAGGATGGCGATGCAGACCAGCAGGGCCGGCAGGCTCAGCAGATAGGGCAGCATGCGCCCGCGCAGCCTCGTGGTGCGGCGCTGCAGCACATTCGTCTGGGACAACTGGACCATGCTCATGATGATACGGGATCACGCATTGGCTTCAACTCGCCGGCCCGGACCGGATGGGCGTTCCGAACCGGCGAGTTGGCGTGGCGCGGAGGAATGGGCGCCACGCAAGGCATCGTAGGCGGCAAACTCAGCCAAGGCTGTTCAACCAAGGCCGTTCAACCAAGGCCTGCCTGCTTGAGCTGGCGGTTGATGCTGTCGGCGAGCTTGTCGAGTCCCTCGTCGACGCTGACCTCCTTGGCTACCATCTTCTGGAGCGAAGCCGCCCATTCCGTCGTCAGGTCGAAGAACAGCGGCTGGGCCGTGAAGTAAATCTTGGCACCCGGCGAGGACAGATCATGCTGCTCGAGATAGCCCGGATAGGACTTTGCGATCCGATCGCGGAATTCGCTGTCCTTCCAGACCGACGCGCGCACCGGATTGACGAAATCCATCTTGCGGGCGCCGAACAGATCGTGCTCGGTCGAGGCCGCCCATTGCATGAACAGCCAGGTCGCGTCCTTCTGCTTGGAGAAACTGGAGAGCGCGAGCGACCAGATCCAGACGTTCGGCGTCGGCGCCTTGGCGGCCGGATTGGCCGCGAACGGCGCATAGCCGAGATTGCCCCTCTCCTTGTTCTCGCCGCCGTTCATGAAGTAGCCGAGAATGTCGGCGTCGAAGATCATGCCGGAGGCGCCGGCGCCGAGATCGGTGCCGACCTGGTACCAGGTGTAGGTCGACCAGTTCTTCGGCCCCGAGGTCTGGATCATCTTGACCCATTTCTCGTGAAACTCCTTGGAGGCCTTGGTGTTCATGGCGGCCTTCAGCTTGCCGCCCTCCATCACGAAATCCTTCTGGCCGAAATTCGAATAGGCCGAGAGGAAGCCGGGATGGATCGTGGCCCACGATCGCGAGCCGCGCACGCCGACGCCGTAAGGTCCGCCCGCATCCTTGGTGATCTTGGCGGCGACGTCGAGCAGCTCGTCGAGATTCTTCGGCGGTTTGACGCCGACCTTGCCGAAGATGTTGCGATTGTAGGTGATATTGTTGAGCTCATAGCCCCACGGGATGCACCATTGCTTGGCCTTGCCCGAGCCGAGCTCGGAGCCAGCAACGCCGTCCCATGCCGTCGAGGAACGAAGGCCGGGCAACACGTCGTCCCAGGCGAAGGCCGGGTTGGTCTTTGCGGGGTCCTTGATGTAGGCGTTGAGATCCTCGATCCAGCCGGCCGGACCGTAGGTCCAGGTCATATAGGCGCCGGTCATGAAGGCGTCGTACTGGTCCGATTTCGAGGACAGCGCCGCGGTGACCTTGTCGAAATAGACGTCCTCCGGGAAGATGTCGTACGCGACGTTCATTCCCGTCAGCGCCTTGAAGGCCTCGATATCGCCGATCATCGCATCGACATAGGGATGCTTGTTCAACAGCAGCTTGACCGTCTTGCCGCTATAGGCCTTCCAGTTGAAGTCCGCCGCCATGGCCCGCGACATTGCGGAGACATAGGCCGCGTTGGCAGCAACGCCGGCGATGCCGAGCTTGGCGGCGCCATCCAGCAGATCACGCCGACTGATGCGTTTGGCGGCGTAGGAGTCGAACAGATTCTTCTCGCGATCGTACATGGGTAACCTCCCGTTATGCGCGTTTACTTCCCTTCTGTCGCTTGTTCTTGGTCTTGTTGGTCTTGCCCTTGCCGGATGTCGCCTCCAGCTTGTCGGTTGCGAGGGCCTGTGCGGTCACCTCGTCGATGATGAGACCGTGCAGGAGGCCGCTGCGCAGCACCGCGCGCAGCGCCGTCACCTTGGCGAGACCGCCGCCGATGGCGACGATGCGGTGTTTCCTGAGGTCCGCGCCCTCCATCGAGGTCGCACGCGCCGACAGGTCGATGTCCAGCAACTCGCCGTTGGCGTTGAAGAAATGCCCGAGCAGGTCGGCGCAGGCGCCGGCTCGCTTCAATTCGACGACCTCGTCCGGCCTGATCATGCCGCTCGAGACCAGGAAGCCCTCGGCATGGATCTGTCCGATGCCGACGAACAGGAGCGAGGCCTTGCGCGCGAGCGCGAACACCTCCGCGATGCCAAATTGCTTCATCAACACCGCGCGGTCGGCGACCGAATTGGCGAACACCGGCACCGGCAGGAGATAAGCCTCCGCGCCGGTGCGTTCCGCTAGCCGGTGAATGACGTCGAACGGATTGGCGGCGAATTTCCGCGTCAATCCGCCGAGCAGGGAGACGAATTGCACGCTGCGCGCCGGCGTCTGCGGCAACTGCTCGACTACCGCTGCGAGCGTGCGGCCATGCCCGACGCCGATGATCTTGTCCTCGCCGCGTTCGAGGTTCTGCCGCAGGAAGCTCGCGCCTTCGAGCGCAAGGGCCCTGAGTGGCAGCTCGCCCTCGCCGAGATCGGGCGCGACGCGGCAGAAGGCAAGGCCGTAGCGCTCGACCAGCGTGTTCTCCAGCGCGACGCATTCGGCCACAGGACCTTCGACGAAGACGCGGATCATGCCCTCGCGGCTGGCACGCGCGATCAGCCGATGCGCCTTGGTGCTCTGGATGTTGAGGCGGTCGGCGACTTCGGACTGGGTCAGCCCGGCGGCGAAGTACAGCCACGCCGCGCGCGTTGCGAGCGACGCCTCACCGTCAACCATCGGCAACCTGTCGGAAGGTATCGCCACGCCGGAAAAGCCCTCTTGCAATTTTCTTCACGTCTTGCAAAAAATTGCAGAGACGGGTTGGAACGTCAATCCCCCAAACGTGCTGCGGTGCAATCTTGCCGGGCACGCATCGCTCACGCTGAGGAGGTCGAATGACAGGCGTGTTCCTCGGCATCGACGTCGGAACGGGCGGCGTTCGCGCCTGCGCCCTCGATGCGCGCGGTGACAAGCTCGGCATGGAATCGGCGCCCCTTCCCGCGCCACGCCAGAATGGCCAAGCGATCGACCAGGATCCGGAACTCTGGTGGAAGGCGACGGCGGCCGCGATCGGCAAGCTCGGCCGCATTGTTGATCTCGGGGCTGTCGAGTGCGTCAGCGTCGACGGCACGTCGGGAACGCTGCTGCTCATCGACGCCACAGGCCGGCCCTGCACGCCGGGGCTGATGTACAATGACGCGCGAGCGGCAGCCGAAGCCGTCCGCATTGCGGCAGTGGCCCCCTCGGACAGCGGCGCACATGGCGCGAGCAGCGCATTGGCGAAGCTGCTGTATCTGTCGGGCCGCGGCGAGGCCGGACACGCGCGCTTTGCCGTGCATCAGGCCGACTGGATCGCAGGAAGGCTCGCCGGACATCACGGCATCAGCGACGAGAACAACGTCCTGAAGCTCGGCTACGATCCCGTGACGCGCGGCTGGCCGGCCTGGCTCGACGCGCTCGGCGTGCCCCGTGAATTGCTGCCGAAGGTGCTGGTGCCGGGAACCCCATTTGCGGAGATCGATTCCGCTGTCGCGACGGCGCTGGGCCTGTCGCCGGCGGCGCGCATCGCTGCCGGCACCACCGACGGCGTCGCCGCCTTTATCGCCACCCGCGCCGATACGCCCGGCGATGCCGTCACCTCGCTCGGAACGACGCTGGTGGTGAAGCTGCTGGCGACGCGGCCGATCTTCGCCGCCGATCAAGGCGTCTATTCGCACCGGCTGGGCGAGCGCTGGCTCGCCGGCGGCGCCTCCAATTCCGGCGGCGGCGCGCTGCTCACGCATTTCACGGCCGCCGATATCGAACGAATGACGCCGCGATTGCAGCCGGAGGTGCCGACCGGGCTGAACTACTATCCGCTTCCCAAGCCCGGCGAACGCTTTCCAATCGCCGATCCGGCTCTGCCGGCAAAGGTGGCGCCGCGCCCTTCGGACGATCACCGCTTCTTCCAGGCGCTGCTCGAAGGCATCGCGGGGATCGAAGCGCTCGCCTATCGGCGCCTGGCCGAGCTTGGAGCACCAAAGCTGCGGCGCGTCGTCAGCATTGGTGGCGGGGCGAGGAACGCGGCCTGGACCGAGATCAGGCGCCGCGCTCTCGGCGTTGCCGTCACCGTCGCTGAAGAGACGGAGGCCAGTTACGGCGCGGCGCTGCTCGCACTGCGAGGCGCCCCGCCATGACAGCCGACATCATCGACATCGAAGGTCTCGGCACGATCGCGGGCCGCTTCGATCACGTGCTGCTCGATCAATGGGGCACGCTGCACAAGGGTCAGGCCATCTTTCCCCAGGCGCGCGACTGCGTTGCGCGACTGCGCCAGGCCGGCAAGCGCATCCTCGTGCTGTCGAACTCCGGCAAGCGCGCCGGCAGCAATGCGGCGCGACTTGCCTCGCTCGGTCTTTCCCCGGAGGCCTATGACGGCATCCTGACATCAGGCGAAGTCACGTGGCACGGCCTGAAGGCGCGCGCGCAGGAGCCCTTCATCGGACTTGGGCAGAGCTGCTTCCTGATCGCGCGCGGCGGCGACAAGGCGATCGTCGACGGGCTCGACCTCGATCTCGTCACCGACATCGGGAAAGCCGATTTCATCCTGCTCGCAGGGCTCGACGACTCCGTCGCCGAGCCCGAATACTGGCGCGCGTGCCTGACCGCGGCCGTTGCACGCGGCCTGCCGATGCTGTGCGCCAATCCCGATCTCGCGATGTTCGGCGCCACCGGATTGATCCCGGCGCCCGGCGCATTGGCGCGCTTCTACGCGACGCTGGGCGGCCGTGTGACCTATGTTGGCAAGCCGCACGCGCCGATCTTTGCCGCGGCGCTCAAGTGGCTCGGCCAGCCGGCGCCGGCGCGCGTGCTGATGATCGGTGACAGCCTCGACCATGACGTGGCCGGCGCCGCCAGGGCCGGCATGCTGACGCTGCTGCTCAGATCCGGCGTGCACCGGAATGAGACGCGGACTGGCCCGGGTGAATTGGTACGAGGGCCGCCCGTCGCGGCTGTGCCGATGCCGCACTGGACAATGGATCATCTGGCCTGGTGAGAGGCGTGCGATGCAACAGCAACCTGCCCTGCTCCACGAGCTTCGTCGTATGTCGGCGCGCGTCGGCCGCAATATTCTGCTGGTGCAGGGCGCCGGCGGCAACTCCTCGATCAAGCGGGATGACCTGCTCTGGGTAAAGGCCTCCGGCACCTGGCTTGCGGATGCCGAGCACAAGGACATCTTCGTGCCGGTATCGCTCGGCGCGGCACGCGCGGCGCTCGCGCAAGGCGACGAACGTATTCCCCTCGCGACCGACGCCGCCACGGCCTTGCGCGCCTCGATCGAGACCTCGCTGCACGCGCTGATGCCGCACACGGTCGTGCTGCATGTGCATTCGGTCAACACCATTGCATGGGCGGTGCGGATCGACGCGCGAGAGGAGTTTGCGAAGCGACTGGAGGGACTGGCCTGGCAATGGCTGGACTATCATCATCCGGGACTGCCGCTGGCCAAGGTCGTGAACGACGCGCTGGCACAGGACAAAGCGGATGTGCTCATCCTCGGCAATCACGGGCTGGTGGTCGGCGCCGAGACCAGCGCTGCGGCAGAGGCGCTGGTGAACCAGGTCGAGAGGCGCCTTGCGCTCGCGCCACGCTCCGCAATTCCCCCGGATCACGGCGCGCTTCTCTCAATCTGCGCTGGCACGGCGTATCGCCTGCCAAAAGATCCGCAATGCCATAGCGTCGCTATCGACCCTTACAGCCGCGCGATTGCGACCAGCGGTTCGCTCTATCCGGACCATGTGGTCTTCCTCGGCCCGGGCTTACCCGTGCTGGAACGAGGCGAGGATCTTCGCGCCCTGACATCGCGAGTGCGGGCGGATGGGCTACCGCATCCGGTCGCACTGCTCATTCCAGGCCTCGGCTGCGTCGTTCGCAAGGATGCAAGCGACGGCGCCGAGGCGATGCTGAGCTGTCTCGCCCTGGTGACCTGCCGTTTGCCTCTCACTGCGCAGATCCGCTATCTAACTCAGAACAATGAGTCTGCGTTGGTGAATTGGGATGCCGAGCGATATCGCCAGCAACTGACCGCGACCCGCGGAGCCGACTGAACTAACAATCCTGACTTCCGGTTACGAACCCTGCGCGGCCTCGTTGGGGTCGCCCTATTGTCCACTACACTACTGGTGAACGACAACACCATTCTCGGCGTCCGAGGCGAGCGGCAATAGGCGCGGAGCGACGAATAGCGCGACGCAGCCCTCTTCGTCGCCGTTGGAAACGTCGGCTTGTAGTCGTCCGCCGATCTGAGGCCGCCCGTGTGCTTCTCAGAAGGTCTGCTCATCTTGGCCGTGATGAGATTTTCTTTGGCCTCCCGGTGCACACGTCGTGCACACGCTGCCCTTTAACCGATTGAAAAACTTGAACACTCGCTCCAATTCGTCATCGGGGCGACGGAAAAGCGATAGTCTCGATGTTTCAATCGTTTACCCTGTCCCCTCATCAAGGGGATGGAAGGAGAATGTGTGCACTCCAAACCAGCCGAAGCTGTACACGTTTGCACCCCGTTTGACCCCCGGTGCACACATGGTGCACCGAAAAGCCGAAATGCACATGCGTGGCGACTTTCACTCAATTGGTATCGGGAAACTGGCGCGTTCAAGTCCTCCGAAGAAGCACGCCTCGCACGTGTCGCGTTAACTCACCTCAATCTGTTGGGAAAGAGCAAAGAGCGCGACTGACGGCCCACGCAAGATGAACTCGACGAACTCATCGAATACTTCGAGACAAATCGTCGGCAAATGTTGGCGTAAGGAGGCTCTCGAATCGACCTGAATATTTCTGTTGAACCGCAAGCGGATCTAGAGTGCCAGGGCGATAGCGTTCGAACATCCGAATGGACGACATCACGCCATTCGGCGGATCGATTTCTGGGCTTGCAGGCCTTCGTGAGCGTGGCCGAGCGCGGCAGCTTCCTGCGCGCCGCTGCTCATCTCAACCTGTCGCAGATGGCACTGAGCCACCGGATGAAGAAGTTCGAGGAGGACCTCGGCGCGGCACTGATCGTGCGCACTACGCGGCAGGTCTCGCTCACTGCAGTCGGCCTCGAGCTGCTGCTGAAGGCTTGCGCGCTGCTCGACGAATTGTCCGACACGCTGGAAGGCGTTCGCACACACGGCGCCAACCAGGTCGAACGCGTCACCATCGGATGCCTGCCGACGATTACGGCCTATCAGCTCCCGCGCATGCTGCGAGATTTCAGCGCGGCCTACCCCAACGTGTCGATGAAGATCTACGACAATTTGGCGCGCGAGATCGCCCGCTGCACCGGAAGACGACGGCTGTAACCGGCTTCGACGCCGATATCGGCGAGGCTCGCGCCGGCCGTGCCATGCTTGCAGATCAGCGCCACCGCCGCACGAAGCATGCGTCGGTCCGATTCCCTGCGCCGACGTTCCTTGGAACCGATGATCGGTGCCGTCTTCTCGGTCCCGCTGCCGACTGTCACGAACCGCAGATCTCCCCTCGCCCGCGATGAATCCGTCGCTGCGGTACACGGGGGTGGGAGGTTTATCAGTGGGGTCGCGCCCTACCGCCGCGCGGTGCGGGGGTCGTTGAGGGCAAGACCGGGCCGCGGCCAGTCCACGGCGACCAGTCGCCCGGTGCCCGAGAGCGTGATGAAGGCCGTGCGCATGTCTGCGCCGCCGAAGCAGATGTTGGTGCAATAGACCTCGTCGGCCTCGTGGAATTCGATCAGCCGACCATCCGGCGAAAAGACGCTGATGCCGCCGCGCACTAGTGTTGCAACGCAAATGTTGCCAACCGGCCTCCACGGCCAGCGAATCGAAACGCTGATAGCCCGGCAGCCCGTGCAGCAGCCGCCCGCCGTTCGGCGACGGCCACGACTCCGGCGCAACCTCACCTTCGCCCGTGATCGTTTAGCTCCAGACCCGGCTGGTCTCGGTTTCCGAGACATAGAGCGTGCGCCCGTCCGGCGACAGCCCGACGCCGTTCGGCGTCATGATCGGGTAGATCGCTTCCTTGATCATCGAGCCGTCAACGCCTGCGTAATAGACCGCGCCGCGGTCCATCAGGCGGTCATAGGTCTTGCCGAGGTCCGTGAACCAGAAGCCGCCCTTGTCGTCGAAGACGATGTCGTTCCACCGCAACTCTCGTAGAGAGTCCGCACCGCGCCGGTGTCGAGATCGACCCGCTCGATGCGGCCCGTGGTGTAGTCCTCGGCGCGACCGCTGGGACGGGCAAAGTTGCTCTTGTCCTTGTGCCAGATGAGTCGCGGGCGCCGTTCGACGGCCACGCCGCTCACATCTTGAGGGCGAACGGATCGCGCTCCTCGTTGGAGAAATCGATCATCACGTTCTTGGTCTGCAGGAACTCGTCCAACGCCGCGACGCCGCGCTCCTTGCCGAAGCCGGACTCCTTGAACCCGCCGAACGGCGCCATCGCGCTGGAGGCGCGGTAGGTATTCACCCAGACCGTTCCGGCGTGGACAGCCCGCGACACCCGCAAGGCGCGCGACAGGTTCGTGGTCCAGATCCCGGAAGCCAGGCCATATTTGCTGTCGTTAGCGATGCCGATCGCCTCGTCTTCCGTGTCAAAGGGAATAATCGAGAGCACGGGTCCGAACACCTCTTCCTGGGCAATCGCCATCTTGTTCTCCACGCCCGTGAAGATGGTCGGCTCGATGAACAGGCCGTTGCCAAGCGCATCGCCTGTCGCGGGCTTTCCGCCGCACGCGAGAATCGCCCCCTCTCTTTGCGCATCGCCGATACATTTGAGGATGCGCTCGAACTGCGGCTCGTTCGCCACGGTCCCCATATCCGTCGCCTTATCCAGGGGATTGCCGAGCCTGATCTTGTGCGCCCGGGCGACCAGACGGTTCACGATCTCGTCGTGAATGGGACGCTGCACGAGGAGCCGCGAGCCGGCGATGCAGGTCTGCCCGGTCGCACCGAAAATGCCGGCGAGAGCCCCGACCGTCGCCTTGTCGAGATCGGCGTCCTCGAAGATGACATTGGGAGACTTGCCGCCCAACTCCAGCGTCACAGGGACAAGGGACCGGCCCGCGGCCGCCGCGATCTGGCGGCCGACATTCGGGCTTCCCGTGAAACTGACGCGGTCAATCCGGCCGCTCGCGAGCAGCGCCTGCCCCGTCCTGTAATCGCCTGTCACGACATTGACGACCCCCGCCGGGAAGCCCGCTTCCCGAACCAGCTCGGCGAACTCCAACGTCGTCACTGACGCATGCTCGGACGGCTTGATGACGACGCAATTGCCCGCCGCCAGTGCCGGCGCAAGCTTGTTGGCGAGCAGGCCCATCGGCGAATTCCAGGCGGTGATGAGAACCGCAACGCCGATCGGCTCGCGGCGCGTGAAGTCGAACACATCGCGCTGGTCGAGCGGAATGGTATCGCCGAAGATCTTGTCGGCGCAGCCAGCGAAGAACCGGTAGGCGCGCGCGGCAAAGTGCATCTGCCCGTGCGTCTCGCGGATGATCTTTCCGTTGTCGGTGCTCTCCATGACGGCGATGCGCTCGGCCTGCGCGTCGAGCAGATCGGCGAGCTTGTTCAGCAAGGTCGCGCGGGCAAGACCCGTGGTCTTGCTCCAGACGGAATCATAGGCCCGTCGCGCCGCCGCGATCGCGTCGCCGACCTGCACGGGGGTCGCCTGTGCGACCTGCGCCCATTCCTCGCGGGTATAGGGGTTTATGGCCGCGAACCATTCCTGGTTCGGCGCACTGACCGTCTCGTTTGCAATGGCAATTCCGTACTTCTTTGGCATAGTCGATTGTCTCCGCAACTGGCGAATTGCCTGTCTCATCCGGACGGGACGTTTGGCTTCGGTTGATGGTTAGACTGGGCTCCCGAGAGGATCGACGTCCAATCGCGCGGTCCCGTCGATCCCTTCGCGGGCGGGAGGAAACAGCGAGAGGACCTGCCGGTCGTGACCGGGAATGATATGCGACGGGCTATCCGCCAGCTTCTCGATGACCGCAAAGCCGTTCAGCATCTGGTTCGTGTCAAACAGGACCGGAAAGGGCCGGCGCCGCAGAATGTTGGCGTAATAATGCGAAGCGTCGGAGGCCAGCACCACATAACCGCGGCGCGTCTTCACCCTCACGACCTGGAGTCCCGCGGTATGGCCGCCCAGCCAGTGCAGGGATATTCCGTCGTCGAAAGCGGAGTTGGGATCATGAAGGATCACGCGCCCTTCGAAATTCCGTTTGACGATATGGCTGACGTCCTCGGCGTTGTAGGCCTTCTTCTGCTCGGCGTCGCACATGCAGCGGCCGGTGCAGAAATGCATCTCACGCTCCTGGACGTGATAACGCGCTCGCGGAAACAATTCGTGGTTGCCGGCATGGTCCCAATGCATGTGGGTGAGGATGACGTCCTTGACGCTGTCCGGATTGATATCGATCTGCCTCAAGCCTTCGGCGACCGGACGCGTCACGGCATAGTTGCGCGGGTTGCCAGCCTTCTCGTCGAAGCCGGTATCGACGATCACGGTACGGTCCCGGCCAACCAGCGCCCAGACGAAGAAATCCAGCGGCATCGGCGTATCGGGCACATCGCTGTTGTCGATGAAGTTTTCGGATGCGCGGCGCTCGTCCTTCCTAGCATACCGGATCGCATAGATTTCATAGTCGGACATGTCGATCCCTACTGGCGCTCGATGCCAGCTTCCTTCGTTGTCGCGACCCACAATTCGATGTCATCCTTGACGTGCTGGGCGAAATCCGCCGGCCCGGTCCATTGAACCTCGAAGCCGATATCGGCGAGACGGCTTTTGATCTCGGGCTCCGCCAGCACCTCGCGCACACCCTCCGAGAGCTTTGCGACGACTTCCGAAGGCGTGCCTTTGGGAGCGAAAAGGCCGGTCCACGCTGAGATGTTGATGAACTCGAGGCCTCCTTCCTTCATGGTCGGGATCTTCGGAAACCGCGAGGCGCGGGCAATGTTTGTCGTTGCAAGCGCGCGGGCTGAACCGGCCTCCACCTGCGAAACCGCGGGCGCCATGTCCGTGAACGTCATAGAGACACGCTGCGCGATGATGTCCGTCACGACCTGCGGGCTATTCCGGTACGGCACCGCGGCAATGTCTATCCCTGCCCTGCGCTTGAAAGCTTCGCCGGACAATTGTCCCAGGGCGTTGGCATAGCCGAATGTCAGCGTGCCCGGCTTGCTCTTGGCCAGTGTCACGAGGTCGGCAACGCTCTCTACGGATAGGCCGGGGGCGATGATCAGAAAATAGGGAAACAGCCCGAACTGCGAAATCGGAACGAAGTCGGCGACGGGATCGTACTGGATCGACTTCAGCATGCTGGGATTGGCGGCATGCGTCGAGGTGCCGCCCATCAGCAAGGTGTATCCGTCCGCCGCCGAACGTGCCGCGGCCGTAGCACCCACCGCGCCGTTCGCGCCGACGCGGTTATCGATCACAATCGTCGTCTTCAGCAATTCAGAGAGCCTCTGGAACACGATTCGCGCAACGCCGTCGGTCCCGCTGCCAGGGGCAAAGGGAGCGATGACTGTGATTCTCTGCGAGGGATAGTTTTCCGCTGACGCCAGGCTCCCGTTCGACAGAAGCAGCGCGATCGTCAACAACAGCACTCGCATGAACCCCTCCCGTTGATTGCTTCGTTTTCAGACCCGGCAGCCGGCGTCTGACCTCTACTTCGAGGTCCGCTCGATGATCTTCACGATGACCGGCCAGTAATTCGCTCCTAAACCGGCCCGAGAGGCCTCGGTCAGAAGGCTGGCGCCGAGCGCAGCTTCCCTCGCCTCGATCCCGGCGTCCTTCGCCATGTCGAGCGCGTACGACACGTCCTTGTGCATGTAGTCAGTCGAGAACACCCGCTCGGGAAACTCGCGCGCCGCAACGGCCTTGTATCCGTGATTGCGCAGCGCAAAGCTATCCGCGGAGCCCTTGGAGAAGGCATCGAACAAGGTTTCGGTCGAGACACCCGCGGCGTTCGCGATCGCGGCGGCTTCGCACAAGGCGGTCACGGTTCCGACCACGACCATATTGTTGAGGATCTTCACCACCTGTCCCGATCCGACCTCGCCACAATGGGTGACCTCGCTGGCGAAGCATCGGAGCAGCGGCTCGATGCGCGCGAACACACCTTCGCTGGCGCCGACGGAAATGGCCAGCGTTCCGGCTTCGGCCGCTGCGCGCGTCCGGGCGACAGGGGCATCGGCATAATCCGCGCCCTTCGACGCGAAGACGCTAGCCAGCTCACGTGTCAGCTTCAACGGGCTGGTCGAGAGGTCGACGATGGTCTGACCGGCATGCGCAAGCTCGAGAAGCCCGCCGGGCATCTCGCAGATCTTCTTGAGATGCTCGCCGCTCGGCATGGAAATGAAGATGATGTCGGCTTTCGCGAGCCCGGCGATCGAACCAGCATCGATGGCGCCGGCCTGAACCAGGCGCGCCACCGGCTCAGGGTTGATGTCGTAGATCAGCACGGTCTGCTTCGTCTTCTGCACCAGGTGCCGGCACATGGGCTCACCCATGACGCCCAAACCGATGAAGCCGAAGGTCGAAGTGCCAGTCATGTCAAAACTCCGGAATTCCCAGACAGAGTCATTTCAGATACCAAGATAGGCCCGGCGCACATAGTCGCTGGCCAGGAGGTCCTGGCCCTTTCCACTGAGCGCGACTGCGCCCGTTTCCAGCACAAAGGCCTCATGGCAAAGGTTCAGCGCAAGCTTTGCATTCTGCTCGACCAGGATGATGGACACACCGATATCACGGTTGATCTCGGCGATGATGCGCGCGATCTCGTCGACGATGATCGGAGCAAGCCCAAGCGAGGGTTCGTCCAGCAGCAGCAGGCGCGGCCTTGCCATGAGCGCGCGGCCGATGGCGACCATCTGCTGTTCGCCGCCCGATAGAGATCCTGCCATCTGGCTTCGCCGCTCCACCAGGCGCGGGAAATATCCGTAGATCTGGTCCAGCGTCTTCTTCTGGTGCGCCTTGTCGCGCTGCGCGTAGCCGCCGACCAGGAGGTTATCCAGGACGCTCATCTGCGGGAATACGCGCCGCCCCTCGGGCGACAGGGCAATGCCACGCCCGACCCGCTGCGGAGCGGCGACGCCATCGATGCGCTCGCCGTCGAAATAGATCTCCCCACCGCTCACCGGCTTCAGCCCGATGATGGCCTTCATCGTGGTCGTCTTGCCCGCTCCATTCGAGCCTATCAGAGACACGATGGACCCATCGGCAACGGACAGGCTCAGATTGCGGACCGCCGTGAGAGGGCCGTAGGCGACGCTGATCCCGCGAACATCAAGCATGAACCGCTTCCTTGCCGAGATAAGCCTCGATCACGACCGGGTTCGAAACGACCTCCGCAGGCGTTCCCTGCGCGATCAGCGTGCCGTGATCCAGCACCACGACGCGATTGCACAAGCCCATCACGGTGCGCATGTGGTGCTCGACCATCACCATGGTGACGCCGCGCTCCGCCTTGACCCGGCGCAGAACCGACGCGAGCTCGGCCGCCTCTTCAGGGTTGAGTCCGGCTACCGGCTCATCGAGCATCAACAGCCGGGGTTCGCTGGCAAGCGCGATCGCAACGCCAAGGCGTCGCTGCTCGCCATAGGACAGTTCGCGCGCCTTCAGGCCCACACGGCGCGCCAACCCGAGCAGGTCAAGCACATGCAGCGCCTTCTCTTCCACGGCAGTCCGCCACTTGTTCGAGAGAAACCCGCCCCACAGGCCGGTCAGGCTCGAGCCCAGCGTACCGCGCGAGACGTTCTCGATGACCGTCGCCTCCGGGTAGATGGTTGCAGCCTGGAAGGTCCGCGAGAGCCCCTGGCGCACCGTCTGGTTGGCAGGTTGCCCGGAGATGTCGCGATCCATGAACCGGACCGTGCCCGCTGAAGGCCGGAGGACGCCGGAGACGACGTTGAACAGCGTGGTCTTGCCTGCGCCGTTCGGGCCAATCAGGCCGAGAAAGTCGCCTTCGTTGACCTCGAAGGTGACGTCGCGGACGGCGACAAGGCCGCCGAAGGAGCGCTTCAGGTTGTCGACCTTGAGCATGCTCATGGCACTTCCCCGGCGACGAGGGTTGCGCTGGTCGTCGTGACGCGCTGGCGCGTACGCCACATCTGGACAATGCTCGCAAGGCCATTCGGCACGAACATCAGGCATAGCACCAGCACCGTCCCGTAGATGATATGCTGGAGGCCTTCGGTGGATCGCAGCAGCTCCGGCAGGGGCGTGAGGACGAGAACGCCGACGACCGGCCCGAGCACGCCGTCGCGGCCGCCGACAACCAGCATCGTCAGGTAGGAGACGGATTCCCAGAACGTGTAGGAATCAGGAGAAATGAAGCGGAGGTAGTGCGTCGACAATGCACCGGCAAAGCCTGCGATGCCGGATCCGATCGTGAAGGCGATCACCTGGACCCGGTGCGTGTCGATCCCACTGGATTCGGTGAGACGCTGGTTCTCGGCGTTGGCCGCCATCATCGTCCCCAGTGGCGAGCGGTAGAGCAGCCAGGTGAGAAGCAGCGTCGTCAACGCGCAGCCGAGCGCGAAGGGATAGAACTGCGGCTTGGCGCGAAGGACATGGCCAAAGATCGAAATCGGAGGCACGCCGACGAGCCCGTTCGCGCCTCCGGTGATCGAGCTCATGTCTAGCGCGAGCAGCACCGCGATCTGGCTGAACGCAAAGGCCACCAGCACGAAATACACGCCGCGCAGACGCAGGATGATCCAGCCCAGGGCGGCGGCGATCACGGCGGCAACCAATCCTGCGATGAACAGCGTCAGCAGAGGCGGCCAGCCCTTCATCGACAACAGAGCGGAGACATATCCGCCGACCAGCGCAAAGCCGCCGTGGCCCATGGAGAGCTGGCCCGCGCGGGCAATGATGGCAAGGCCAAGCACGAGCATCAGGTTGATGCAGCCGACCGTCGCGAGGTGAATGTAGAACTGGTTCGGCGCGAGCCAAGGCAGCAGCGCCGCAAGCGCAACCGCGACGAGGACGCAGGTATAATGCAGGGGCTTGATGGTTGGAGACTTCACGCCTCACGCTCCTTTCGGCCGAGCAGGCCTTGCGGGCGCAGCAACACGACGGCGATCACGACCAGGAACTGAAGAATCTCGGACAGCGAGGCGCTGACGAAGGTGCCCGCAAAACTCTCGATCAGGCCGATCAGCAGCCCGCCGACAACCGCGCCGGGGACGCTGCCAAGCCCGCCAATGACGACGATCACGAAGGCCTTCAGTGTCGGCGCCAGCCCGATGAAGGGCGAGACCGACAGGACCGGCGCCATCAGGACACCGGCGAAGGCCGCGAGGCTGACCCCGAGCACGAACGCCGCGGGAAAGATGACGTCGACGCGAATGCCCTGCACCTGGGCAATCTCGGAGTCCTGCGCCACCGCCCGCATGGCGCGGCCGATCCGGGTATACCCGATCAACAGATTGAGCGACACGACGGCGACGATCGCCCCGATGATGACCACCAGCCGCGACCAGGGGAATACGATCTCGCCAACGGAGAGAACGCCGGAGACGACGGGCGGCACGGTGCGTGGCGAGGATCCCCACGTCAGCAGTGCGCTGTTCTGAATGATGAGAGCGACACCGACCGAGGCGATCATGCCGTTTAGCTCGTTGCCGCGAAAGCGGCGGAAGACGACCAACTCCATCACCAGCCCGAGCAGGGCCGTGGCGCCGACGGCGAGCATAACGCTGACGGCGAACGGCAACTCGTTGCTCCCGTATAGGATGGCGAAAAGGAATGCGCCGACCATGTAGAACTCGCCATGCGCGAAATTGACGATGCGCATGATGCCGAACACCATTGTGAAACCGATGGCCATCAGCACATAGATCATGCCGACCATGAGGCCATTTACGATCGTCTGGGCCAGAATGATGTCCATGCTCACGGGACGACTCCAATCGCATCGGCGAGGCGCGCGCGGCGCCTCACCCGTTTCAGCGGACGCTTACTTGCAAGCGTTGACATCGCAGGTGGCCACTTTCGTCACCACGCCATCCTTGATCTGCCCGACATAGAACGGGAGATCGATCTGGTGCTTGATCCCGTATTTCGGTTCGCCGGTCCAACCCGCCTTCCCCATCGCGGTCGGAACATCCACCAGCCCATCGAGGGTCTTGGCAATCTTGGTCGTGTCGTCGACGGTCCCGGCCTTCTTCATGGCCGTGAACAGCATCTGCAGGCCGGCATAGAAGAACGGGCTGAAGCCGTTCATGTTCTGCCCGTACTTGGCCTTGAAGCGGGCAACGTAGGCCGCGGTGTCCGGCAGGCCGGTGTCGATCGGCAGATGGACGTAGGTGCCTTCGGCAGCGTCCTTGCCAGCGACCTTCAGCATCTCCGCCGAGACGTCGCCGCCGGTGACGAAGACCGGGCCGCGGTAACCGAGCTCGCGGGCCTGCTTGAGGATCAGTCCGGCGGTGGTCGGAGAATTGCCGCCGAGCTCGAGGCCGTCCGCCTTCATCAGGATGCGCGTGAGAATGGGCACGAAGTCGACGCGCTCACGCTCGAAATATTCGACCTGCAACTTGGTGCCGGCCTTAGCGTAGGAGTTGAAATTCGCCACGCCGATCTGCTGCCCGGTCTCGTCGTTCGGGAGCAGCGACACGACCTGCTTGGCCGACGTGCTCTTCATCAGCCACGCCACCTGCGAATCGGAGAACTCGCCGGTCGTGATCACGGGACGGTAGGCGAACGGGGCGTCGGCGCCGAGCGCTCGCGGCGTGAAAGCCAGAGTCATGGTAATGACTTTTCCGGAGGTGGTCTGGTCCTTGGTCGCCACCGCTGCCGCCGAGCCCATCGGGCCGACCACGAAGCGGATTCCGTCCTGGATCATGAGGCGATCCATCGCGGTGACCGCGTCCGCGGCGCGGTAGCGGTCGTCATATTGCTTGAACAGGATCTTGTAGCGCTTGCCACCGACCTCGAGGCCGCCGTCCTTGTTGACGTCCTCAGCGGCAAAATCGGTGGCGGCGAGCATGCCTTCCGCGAACGCGGCGCCAGCACCGGAAAAGCTGGCGTGCACGCCAATCGTGACACTGTCTTCGGCATACGCAGCGGAACAGACGACCGACGCGGCCAGCACGGCAATCAACTCAAAACGCTTCATTCCAATCTCTCCCCAGATGTTGCTCTTGTCTGCCTTGCTCGTTTGTTATCAGGCTCGGCTTTTTCTTGTCAGGCAATGCCAGTCGTTTGCGATGGCGGTTTCACGCCATCGCCCTCGTTCGCGGGGTCAAGGGACCCAATTGGTCTCCTCCGGCTCATGCGTTCCGCGGGGCGCGAAGACGACCTTCTTTGGCGCCGCTCGCATGCCGCGCCCCTGCAACAGGCGCGAGACCATCGCGAGGTCCTTCACCTTCTCGATCGTCTCGAGCCGCTCGAACAGCGGTGCGACGTCATCACGCGGCAGGATGGCGCCGACGTGTTGATCGAACTGATCCCAGAGATCGGCCCCCGGCGGCGATTGGAGCGCCAGAAGATCGAGCGCTTCCGCTCCCGGAACGGCCTTGCCAGCGGCGCGCTGGTCGCCTTCGATCATTTGCTTGCAGGATGTCTCGTCCATCGCTTCGGCCAGCAGTGCCGCGAGCAAGGCGTTTCTCAGGCCTTGACCGACCATGAGCGCTTCAGCTCCGCCCTGCCCGTCCGCGCCGGCCTTTGCCACGCCCGCCATCAGCAGCGCGGCTGCAATCTTCGCGGCGCTCAGCCCGAGCAACCGTGCCGCGGCGGCGACGCTGCCCAGCAAGGCAGCTCCGAGCCGGCCAGCCGACGGCAGAGACCGCGCGATCTCGGCCCCCGCAATCAACGCATCAACGAACTCCTGCCCCGTCTTTCCGCGCTCCTCGCAGAGGCCGAACACCGAAACGATAAAGGCTCCGCTCGCGGCATCGAGTGATTCCTTGGACCCGGCCACGGTCGCCGTGGCGTTGACCAAAGCTGCCTCGATGACGCTCGTGCGCCGTTCGGTACCGAACACAAGCGACGAGCCGCCAACCGTGGCGACACCTGACGTCGCCAGCAATGCCGTGGTGATTGCGCTCGGCGCGCCGGACAGCGTCCGGCCGAACGCCGTGATGATGGCTGCCCGCGCGCGCGCCACAGCCATCGCATCTCGTTGCAGCGGATCGTAGGCGCGGATCCGCTCCGCTAGGCCCATCATCGTGGTGCTGGCGCTCATCGCGATGCCACCGCTTTGGCCTGCGTCACGCTCTGCACGCCCGCGGCGTTGCGCCCCGCGATCCTGCCGAAGGTCGCACCCGAGACGAGGCCGGTACCTGCGGGATAATTGTCGTAGAACAGGCCGCCGACCAGCTCACCACAGCAGTACAGACCCTTGATGGGGCGCCAGTCGGTGCCGATCACCTCGGCATTCTCGTTGATCTTCAGACCGCCGAACGTGAAGGTGATGCCGCCAGTCGCGCTGTAGGCATAGTAAGGGGGCTTGTCCAGACGGAGCGCCCAGTTGGTCTTTTCGAGATCGAGCCCCTTGGTCGAGAGGCCGTCCTTCTTGGTGGGATCGAAGCCCTCGTCCGCCGATCGCGCGTGGTCGTTGTAGTTGAGGACCGTCTTGAGGGCCTGCGCCTTGTCGTCGATATCGAGCTGCGCGATCAGCTCCTCCAGCGAATTGGCCTTAATCGGGTCGCTGGTCGCATAGCGCGGCTCGAGCAGGTGGACGACCTTGCTGTCGAAGAGCTGATAGGCCTTGGCGCCCGGCTCGGCCAGGATTGCTCGGCCAAACTTGGCGTAGGTGAAGAGCGCGCCGTCTTCGCCCTCATCGACGAAGCGCTTGCCCTTGCGGTTGATCATCACCGAATAGACGTAGGATAGACGGTTGCTGCGGTCGGTCATTTCACGCGGCGCGAAGTCGCCCCAGTCCGCGCTGATCGGGGTGGCGTGGCATCCGCTCCATTGTCCCCACGGCATCGCGCCGATGGCCAGCGCCATTCGCAAGCCGTCGCCCTGATTGTGCGGCGTGCCGCGGACTTTCGCGGCGCCGACCAGCGGGCCGATATGCTGCGTGCGCATCTGGACATTCGCCTCAAAGCCGCCGCAGCCGAGCACCACGGCTTTGGCGCCGAGCGAGCGAATGCCCTCCTCGTCCTTGGTCTTGACGCCGACGACGCAGCCATTGTCGTCGACGAGCAGCTCCGAGACGGCATTGCCGTATCGCACCTCGATGCCCATGCGCTCGCAGGTCGAGAACCAGCTGCGCGAAAGACCGACGCCCTCATGCGCGGCGCGCACGACGAGGCCGCGTGCCCAGACCATGACGTTGTCCTTCTTGACGGCGGACAGGCTGATCGCCGGCTCCATCTTGATGGCGCCGGTGTCCTTCATCCAGCGAACGGTCGCCTGCGAGTTCGACACGAGAAGACGCGACAGGATGGGGTCCGTCCGCCCATTGGTGACGCGCATGAGATCGCCGTGAAAGTCTTCCTGCGTGTAGGGCGAGATGCCTTCGTAGAAATTCTCGAACTCGTCCTCGATCCCCGGCAGCAGAGCACCGATCTCGCGCGGTTCGTCATAGGCAAAGCGCAGCACACCGCCGCTCCAATGGGTGTTTCCGCCTCGCATTTCGCGGGGAGCCTTTTCGAGAACGACGACACGATCCGCGCCGTTTTCCTTCGCCGAGACCGCCGCAGCCAAGGCAGCGTTTCCAGCGCCAACGACGATCACATCGAACTCTTCGTGCATTTCCGTTCCTTCCCGCCTGCGTCTTCTGTGTTCTGTATGCTTGTGAATACTTCTGTATACATTGGAATGCAAGATAATTCTGGCGACGCCGTTTTCAGAGGAAAGCCTCCCGAAAACAGTCGGTTACTGAAATTTATGGGGGCAGATGGCCGATCGAGGCGGTGCTGAACGCAACCGGCTTAGCAGCGCGCGGGTTAGTTCAGGCGCCGTCGTGCTCGCGGCGCGCTTCCAACTCGCGTTCCTTCGCCAGGATTGCACGACGGGTCTCGAGCGCATTGAGAACATGCGTGCGCGCGAGTTCGTTGGCCCTCTCGTCGTCTCTCTGCGAAATCGCCTGCACGATGGCGGCGTGCTCGGCCTGGGCGACAGCGAAGCGGCCCTTGTCAGCCAAGGTTGTCGGCCCAAGGAGCGCGATCGCATCCTGAAGGGCCGACAAGCTCTTTTCGAGATAGCGGTTGTGCGCCGCGACCTGAATGGCGTCGTGGAGTTCCCTGTTGTGCCGATAGAGCTTCAGCGGATCGCGATCAAGCTTGTCACCTTCGGCGATGAGCCGGGCAAGTGCGGCAAGGTCTTTTGGACTTGCATGCTTGGCCGCCATCGCCGCCGCGGTGCCTTCGAGCGCCGCGCGCATCTCATAGAGCTCTTCGACCGCATCCATGTCGAGCACAGACACGACCAGCCCGGTTCGCGGGCGAAGATCGAGCAGGCCTTCGAGCTCGAGACGCGTCAACGCCTGCCGCGTCGGCGTTCGGCTGATACCGAGGTGTTCCGCCAATTCGACTTCGCGCATGCGCCGCCCGGGGGCAAAGCGCCCCTCGACGATCTCACGCCGCAGCGCTGCGTAAGCGTAATCGGCAGCAGATGCGAACTTCGCGCGGTCCGGCAACACCATGTCGTCGTTCATGAAGTCTTCCCGATCTCATTCGGCAGCAGCCGCCCCATGCGAGCGTGAGGCGCAGGCTGTCTATCATTGATCTGCGCCTGATCCTTCCGACGCACGGAGCACATGACCGACGCAGGATATTCGGCGTCGCGATGCCTGTCTGGAACGAGGCCATCAGCGTCCACTGAATAGAATAAGGGTAGCAGGCCGGACCATGAATGTATACAGTGGTATCCAGAGTATACAATGGTATGCAATGGATCGCTCGATGCCCCAGAACAAGCTCAAGGCGACTTTCATGCGCGGCGGCACCTCGAAGGCCGTCGTGTTCAACAGACAGGACCTGCCAGCAGATCCCGCGCTCTGGGATCCGATCTTCCTGGCAGTTATGGGCTCGCCCGACCCCAACGGCCGCCAATTGGACGGCATGGGCGGCGGGCTGTCGTCGCTGTCGAAGGTCTGCGTGGTCGGCGCGCCGACGCGCCCCGATGCCGACATCGATTATACGTTCGCGCAGATCGAGGTGAAGCGTGCCGCGGTCGATTACAGCGCCAATTGCGGCAACATGTCTTCGGCGATGGGCCCGTTTGCTGTCAGCGAAGGCCTGGTGAGCGCGCCCGCGAACGGCGAAGCGGTCGTGCGCGTTCACAACACCAACACCGGCAAGATCATCGTCGCGCGCTTCCCCATGACTGACGGTGAGGTCGAGATCGACGGCGACATGACGATCGACGGCGTCGGCGGACAGGGAGCACCGGTCCGGCTCGAATTCGTCGATCCCGGCGGCACAAGGACCGGACGCCTGCTCCCGACTGGACGCGCCTGCGATCAATTCGAGATCGCTGGTCTCGGCACGATCGAAGCCTCGCTGGTCGACGCCGCCAACCCCTGCGTCTTCGTCGCGGCAAATTCGGTCGGCAAGGCAGGCGACGAAATGCCTGATACGCTCGAGAGCGATCCGGTCTTCCTCGCGACGATGGAAGCAATACGATGCGCGGCCTCGGTGGCGATGGGCCTCGCGCCCGATGTCGCGGCCGCCGCAAAGATCCCGAGCGTGCCCAAGGTTGCGATGATCGTGTCGCCCAGGCAGATGACGACCTTGTCGGGACGACACCTGCAGCCTTCGGAGATCTCGCTCGGTATCCGGATGATCTCGATCGGCCAGCCGCATCGCGCAGTGCCGATCACCGGTGCTACCTGCCTTGCGATCGCGGTCCGCATCAAGGGCACGTTGGCAAACCGGTTGGCCCGCGCCGGCGATGGCCCGATCACCATCGCCCATCCCTCCGGCACGACAGTGGTCGATGCAGCGGTCGAACATGCCGACGACCCCGCGAAGGCCCGCGCCATTCATGGCGCGGTCTATCGCACCGCGCGGCGACTGTTCGAGGGCAACGTGTTCTATCGAACCGCCAAGGCGACCGCGCAGGCGCGGCGCAGCGCATGATCTGATCCGGAGCCCTGAACGATGACTTATCTGGTTGCCGCCGAACTTCCCCGCGAATCCGCCGCCCAGCGCTTTCGGGCGCTGTTGAAGCAGCCCGGCATTCTGCAACTGCCGGGCGCTCACAACGGCATGGCGGCGCTGCAGGCCAAGGCGGCGGGCTTCGAGGCGCTCTATCTGTCGGGCGCGGCCATGACCGCATCGATGGGCTTACCCGATCTCGGCATCATCACCGTGGACGAAGTCGCTTTCTTCGTTCGCCAGATCACCCGCGCGTCGGGACTTCCGCTGCTCGTCGACGCCGACACCGGCTACGGCGAGACACTGAACGTGATGCATGCGACCCGAGTCTTCGAGGACGCAGGCGCGGCCGCTCTTCATCTGGAAGACCAGATCCTGCCCAAGAAATGCGGCCATCTGAACGACAAGAAGATTGCCGACCCGCACGACATGTCGGCCAAGGTCGCGGCGGCAGCGAAAGCGCGGCGCGACCTCGTGATCATCGCCAGGACCGATGCCGCAGCAAGCGAGGGCCTCGACGGCGCGGTCGCCCGCGCAAAGCTCTACATGGAGGCGGGCGCCGATGCGATCTTTCCGGAGGCGCTCAACACCGCCGAGATGTTTCGCGCTTTTGCCGAGCGCATGCCGGGCGTGCCGCTGCTCGCCAACATGACGGAGTTCGGTAAGACGCCGTTCTTCACGGCCGCAGAGTTCGAGGCAATGGGCTATGCCATGGTGATCTGGCCGGTCTCTTCCTTGCGGATGGCCAACAAGGCACAAGCCGAGCTTTACGCAGCGATCTCGCGGGATGGCGGTACGCACAAGGTCATCGATCGGATGCAGACGCGCGCGGAGCTGTACGCAACGATTGGACTGCGCGATTACGAAGCGTTGGATTCTTCGATCGTTCAGACAATCATTCCGACGGGCATGCCTCAACGCAAATGACAATCTCGCTCCTTTGGCAATTCAAGCTCGTCGTGACGTCCATGCGCGCCAGTCGACCGGCGTGGAATAGCCGTTGGGCACGCGGCCGGAGGCGTCCGATTTGTCCGGAATCATATAGGCCGAGGACCCCACGCCATCTCCGAGACTTTCTGTCGGCGCAAGGACGGCGAAGAATGGGCGCACGAGATGGAGCGCAACCTTGACCACAATGGATCGTCCAAACCACGGTGGTGTGGACAGTTCGCACGCCTTGCCGGTAGACTTGTCTACCAGATCGCAATTGGCTGGATCGGAGCCAAGCTGACACACCTTTAAGCGCCTCGGGAATCGGCTCTGCCGCAACTAGCGGCGATATTCGAGCCCAAACAACGATCTTACCGAGCCGTTTTGCGCAAGCGCTCTTCCGAAATCGAGACGATTGCCGGCAGAGAAAGGCAACGGCGACCGCTTTTTCGGGCTGAAGAGCGCCGGAACGTAAAATTGCAGATCACACTATCGAGACTCTCGCTGACGTCGCGCACGCGACGTCCATGAAAATCCATCCACCTCTCGATCCGGCGTACGCCGGGCCGTCCCAGGCCCGGCTGTGCAAGAAGCTCGGCCTTGGTATGGAGCGACGCAATCTCGAGGAGATAGTTCATGCGCGTGAGCGGCTCTCGGCCGATCAGCGCCGCGAGCGGGCTGTGAACCAATATGACTGCAATTCGCTCCGGCAAATGGCTGTGGCTTTGCTCGAAGGCTTTCCTCACGGTCAGTTCCACGCGGACCTGTATCCATTCCAAAGATCGTTCTAAGAACACCTCTAGCAGAGCCGTCGGACTCTGTCCCGGCTGTACACGCCCCGGTTGATACTGATTAGACAAGTTCTAGACCACGGATGCTTTAGGTCGCGTCGCGCTGCTCGCAAGCGGAACCGCCGCGCTTGGCCGAGCGCGCCGGGCTAAGCGATGAGCTCCCGGCGCGCTATGGTCGACAGCAACGACTCCGCAATCTCTTGCGACCGCACGGCAATCACCGAGAGCAGCGTATCGCTCAGGCCGTGGGAGGATTCCGAATAGCCCTGGAGGTGGATCTGCGGCCTGAACGCCGGGCTAGTCACGAGCCTGTAGTTGCGATCGAGTGCTGCATCGCGGATGTAGCGGCGGAGCGGCTCGAGAAACCCATGCGGCGTTTCCCTGTCGTATCCCGTCGCCAGGATGACGGCGTCATAGCTCGAACGACGACTTTCGCCGCGAAACTTGTCGACCACGCCGATCTCAATGCCATCCGGTCCCGCATCCACATTCGTAATCTCGCTGCGGGGGCGCAACACGATCCTTTCGTCACCGCCGACGCGCTGCTGGTAGAGCAACCGATAGAGTTGGTCCAGCAGGTCGGAATCGACCACGGCATAGTTCGTGTTCCGAAAGTTGCGGACGATTGCGTCTCGCCGCTCGGCTGGCTGCGTGTAGACGAAGTCGGTAAAGCCCGGATTGAAGATCTCGTTGACGAACGGACTGCTGTCGGACGGCTTGAGAGCATGGCCGCGGAAGATCAGATCGATGTTCGCTTCGGGACATCGGCCATGGAGATCGACCGTCACCTCGGTCGCGCTCTGTCCGCCGCCGACGATGGCCACACGCGCGGCCCCGCTGCGCGGGACGACCCGCTCGATCAAGTCGAGATAGCGGCTGGAATGCAGCAGCCTGCGGTCGTCGGCGGCCTTGGCAAACACCTGCGGGATATAGGGCTGGCCTCCCACCGCGACCACGAGGTTTCGTGCGAGGCGCACGGTCTCTCCGCCCGCCAGTGAGCGTGAATGCACGCGCAATGACGTCACCATTTGCCCGGCCGTCACCGGCTCGACGGCAACGATCGTTTCGCCGTAGGCGGCCTGCGACTTGAAATGGCCTGCGACCCATTGGAGGTAATCGTTGAACTCGACCCGGCTCGGATAGAACGTCCGGCAATTAATGAAATCCAGCAAGCGGCCGCGCTTGTGCAGGTAATTCACGAAGGTGAAAGGACTGGTCGGATCGCGCAAGGAGACCAGATCCTTGAGAAACGATATCTGCATGTCGCTGCCCGGAAGCAGCATGCCGCCGTGCCAGGTGAAGTGCGGCTGCTTCTCCACGAACAGCGGCGCGCATTTCAGCCGCGAACGCTTCGCGCATTCGTCCAACGCGATGACGAGCGCGAGGTTGGAAGGTCCGAATCCGACACCGATGACGTCGTGCTCGATTGCAAGTTGATGGGACATGAAGCTGCGCTCCGCTCGCGCTTTAGGACGAGACCGCTGGGTCGGAGGCCGCCGGAAGCCAGAGCCGATCGCCGAAGAAGCGTTCGCGCAACAGCATCACAAGGGTCGCCCGCTTGTGGGGAAATTCGAAATTCTTGATCTTGGCAAAGCCCGAACGCTCGAGATTGCGAAGCTGCTGGGAATGCGCCGCCGCCGGCTCGCCGACGATCCGCTGCGTGCGGCAATCGTCGAGGAACATGTAGTGCATCAACGATGGCAGCCACGCACTGATGTAGCGTCCCCCGCGGAAGGCGTCCTCGCCCACGACCACGTGCCACCCCCGGTCATAGTCGTCCGCATCATAAAACGGTGCGATGCGATTCTCCTTGGCCCAATAGAGCTCGAAATAGCCGAACGCCTCGTCGCCGAAGCAGCCGATCAGCGGCAGCATGTGAGGATCGGCTAGGATGCCGGCCAGATATCGTCGATGCTTGTCGAGATCGCCTGCCTCGTTCCAGAACGCATCGACGCGGGGGTCATTCATCCAGCGATGCAGCAGATGAAGATCGTTCTCGAGATCGGCCACGCGAAAGGAGATGGTCTGCGACAGCCAGGGGATGTAGCGGCCGTAGACTTTTCCCGTCGGCTTGGGAGCGCGCCGCGGATGCCGCCGACCGTCCGTCATGACATGCAGTTGCGGCCATGACGGTCGTCCAGGATTCACCAGCCAATTGTCCCGACGCTGCATGATCAGTTCGGGAAGCAAGAGCAATTGATCCTCGGACCTGATGGCCAGACCGCCATCCGTCAGTTCCCGCGCAAGCGATGCTCCATCACCGAGATCTAAAACGAGCCGATCAACACCCCGCCGCCAGGCGAACAGCGCTTCGGCCGACGCCGAAACGGCCCGTACCGCGAGCTCGCGGTCGTCAGAGGCGTTGAGGACCTCGAGGTGATCGACGCGCTCTCGAAGGCGCAGCTCCAACGCCGTCACGTCGTCGGCAACGACGCGAAGCCGATCGCCATCCTGCAAAACGGTCAGAGCGGAATATGGGCCAACCGGGAACGCACGAGGTCCGGTCCCGGAATCCGAAGCCTTGTTCATCCGGCCCTCGCATTTCAATCATCGCTGACGCGTGGTGTAGATCACTCGCGTACAGGCTGACAAGAAATGGGCGCACACGTAGATTAGATTCTCTACAAATCTGACAACCTGTCGCAAAGCGATCGATGTCGTCGCCCGCATGCGAGAGAAGCGCCCGCGCCTTGCCACAATATGTCTAAAGAGGTGCATCGGTTGGAACTGCGGAGGCTCTCGCGACGTTATCCGCCTTCGCCTCACTTGCGACGATCTTGCCCTCGCGCAGCCGCACGAGATGATCAGCAATCCCGAAATAGCGATCGTCATGCGAAATCACGATGATGGTCTTTCCGAGACGCTTCAGGTCGGGTAGCAGCTCCGTGTAGAAGATGTGCCGGAACGCCGGATCCTGATCGGCGGCCCACTCGTCAAACACGAGAACGGGTCGTTCCTCGAGCCATGCATTCATCAGGGCCAATCGCTTGCGCTGTCCGGTCGACAGATCCGTCGTTGTAAACACACCGTTCTCGACGGAGACCTTGTGCGCGACCTCCAACCGCTGGAGGTAACGTTCCGCGACATCTGGAACCACGCCTTCTCCACGGATGAGATCCTCGAACAGATAGTAGTCGGAAAAGATAGTCGTGAAGAGCTGGCGGTAGTCGTCACGCGTCTCCGTCAGGACAGGTGCGCCGTCACGTAGCAGGGTGCCGCCGTGCGGAGCATATAGACCCAGCAACAGCTTGATGAGGGTCGTCTTCCCACTGCCGTTCTGTCCCACGATGAAGACGATGTCCCCCTGCCGGATGCGCAGATCGACCGGCCCGAGGACAAAGGGCTCACTGCCCGCCACGGCGCGAAAGGCATAGGTCACGCCGCGGAGCTCGATGGATTCGATCGAAGACTTGCCCGGCGCAGCGGGGGAAGTGACCAGCAAATCGTGCTCGGGCGTCGAGAACTGCTCGGCAAGCTCCACAATGCGTCGCATCGCCACCTGGGCGCGGCCAAGCGCAGGCAGGATACCGATGACCTGATCGATGGGTCCGCGCATATAGAGCAGCACCAGCACGAAACCGCTGGACACCGCGGCGGGACTGTCCGGCCACAGAAAAGGACGCAAGGTCAGCGCTACGCCGATTACGACAAAAAACAGCATCGTCCCGAACGCCCGGGCCGTCACGAACAGATTGATCGACTTGATCTGCACCGAGCTGATCCGATCGACGGTCTGCTGGAGTTGCTCGACATAGACGCGCAGGCGCCGGACCCGATTGAGACGCAGCTCCTTGGCGCCTTCGGCGATCGCCCGGTACTGCTTGTGCAGCTGATCCTCCGAATCGCGCGCGACGTTGAAGCCATGGACGCCACGGGTTCTTGCATAGCCATGCGCCAGCGATCCCAGGACGATGACGACTCCCGTGATCAGGAACAGCGGCCACGACAGCACCGCCAGGTAAACCATGCAGCCGAGTGCGATCACGAGCGACACGAAGAAGGACGAGAAGAAGAACGCGAAATCGCTGATCGTATCCACGTCCTGCGTGAGAACCGGAATCAGACGGTGCGTGCGGTAGATTTCAAGCTGATCGATCGGCGCCGCCAGGATCCTGGCGGCCAGCGACTTGCGAAGCTCGGCGATGATCCGCTGTCCGACGTAATTGGCGCTGATATCGGCACCGATAGAACCGATCAGGATCAGGAGGCACAGGCCGGCGAATGCGAAAAGCAGCGTGACGACGTCGGCCTGCGTGGCATAGAGCCCTTGATTAACGACCGCGAGCAACGCCGCGACGCTGGCGCCGCCAATTATACCCAGAACGACACCGCCAAGCACGAGCACCCAATAGGGCCGCAGGAGGTGCAGGATCTGCGCCGTCAAGCCGTTTCGTGAATTCATGACGAGAGCCGCGCTGGAGGGATCTGAAGCGAACCTGCATAGGCAGTCGCAATCACGACAAGCCGTGCCGATGTGATGCGAATACATGATGGCGGCGCCGCAACTCCAGCGCTTATTTTCTCTGTTCTTTCGATGGATTCTAATTTGGGATCGGCAATGCCTTTAATATGATGGCGGTAGTACCGCTTTTGCATCGCAGCCGGCGAGCGAATAGGATATCGATCCAGCGCCATGCCAGGCCGCGACATCCGGACATCGAAGCGCTTGTAAGCCGGCATTGGACAGGCCCGGCGGAGACTAACTTTGGACTTGCTTATCTCCGAAACCCGTATCGCGCTTCCCGATGCCGCCGGCCTTGCCGCGCGGATGGTCGATCATCTCGCCGAGCACGACATCACCTTCGAGGACCGGGACGGTCTCATGGTGGCGAAACTGCCTTTCGGCACCAGTTCCCTCGCGGTCGAGGCCGAAGCGCTCAAGATCCGCGTCGAGGCCGACGACAAGGGCAATCTGGAAATGTTGCGCTCGGTCGTCGCCTCGCATGTGATCGAGTTCGCGGGCGACATTGCTCCGACCATCGTTTGGTCCGGTCATGAATCCAACGGCGGCACCCTGGCCAATTTCCGCGAGGTGCAGCTGAAGTCAGCGATCGCCTTGACGCCGCACATGCGCCGGCTGACCTTCACGGGCGACGACATCGCCCGTTTTGTGAACGACGGCGAGTTGCACGTGCGGCTGTACTTTCCGCCCGAAGGCCTCGCCAAGCCCGAATGGCCGTGGCCCGCCCCGGACGGACGCATCCTGTGGCCGGAGCCCGACCGCAGGCCCATCACCCGCTATTACACGATCCGCCGCATCGACCTGGAGAGCCGCGAGATCGATATCGATTTCGTGGTCCATGACCACGCTGGACCGGGTTCGGCGTTCGCCGGCAACGCAAAGGCCGGCGCCATTTGCGGCATGGCCGGCCCGTTGGGCCGAGGCATTCGCCCGGCGCGCTGGGTGCTGCTGGCGGGCGACGAAACCGCCCTGCCCGCCATCGCGCGAGTTCTGGAGACGCTGCCGGCGACGGCAACGGGTGAAGTCTTCATCGAAGTCGCCGATCGGCGCGAGGAGGTTCCGCTGGTCGTGCCGGAGGGCGTGGCGGTCCGCTGGCTGCATCGCGACGGCCGTCCGGCCGGGACGACGCAGATCCTGGTCGACGCGGTCAAGGCAGTGCGATGGCCGGACCATCGGGAGGTCTTCGCCTGGGTCGCGTGTGAGGCGCAGGCGCTGAAAGCCTTGCGAGATCATTTGCGCGACGATCGAAAGCTCGCGCGCGATCAGCATCTGGCCGTCGCCTATTGGAGCCTGCGCCAGCCATGACGTTCCAACAGGCGCAGACGGGCGAAAGAACGCCCGCTTTGCCGACCGACATGCCGCAGACCTCGCCAGATGCGCCCGCCTCCTTGTTCGAGCTCGATCAGGTCGCCTTCGCGGTGGCCGGGCGCGCGCTGCTAGAACCGCTCACCTTGTCGCTTCCCACGCGCAGCGTTGTCGGCTTGATCGGGCATAACGGCTCTGGCAAGTCGACTCTGCTGAAATTGTTGGCGCGCCAGCAGCCATCTTCGTCGGGAACGATCCGTTTCGAGAGCCGCGCGCTGCGCACGTGGAGCGATCGGGACTATGCCCGCAAGGTTGCCTATTTGCCGCAGCAGACGCCGCCGGCGGCCGGCATGCTGGTGAAGGAGCTGGTCGCACTCGGCCGCTATCCCTGGCACGGCGCGCTCGGCCGGTTCGGCGACATCGATCGCAAGAAGGTCGAAAGCGCCATGGCGCTGACCCATATCGAGCCGTTCGCAGACCGCTTGGTCGACACATTGTCCGGTGGCGAGCGCCAGCGGGTCTGGATCGCCATGCTGGTCGCACAGGATGCTGAATGCCTGCTGCTCGACGAGCCCACTTCGGCACTCGACATCGCCCATCAGATCGAGGTGCTGTCGCTGGTCAAGCAGCTCGCGCGCGAGCGCAATCTCGGCGTCGTCGTCGTGCTCCACGACGTCAATATGGCTGCCCGCTTCTGCGACGAGATCATCGCGCTGCATTCCGGAAAACTGATCGCGCGCGGCACTCCGGACAAGATCATGACCCCGGCCGAACTCGAAAACATCTACGGCATCCCAATGGGCGTGATGCCGTCGCCCGATCACGGTCATCTCATCAGCTTCGCCCGATGAGCGCCGTCAGCTACGCTGCGGCCGTAACAGCCAGATGAGATAGGGCCCGGCAAGCATCATGGCGAAGATGCCGGCCGGCATCTGGAACGGAAAGATCACCATGCGCCCGGCCCAATCCGCAATGACCATGAGGATCGCCCCGATCAACGCGGCCAGCGCTGCCTGATCCAGCGCGCGCTGCGTTCCCATCATTCGCGCCATGTGCGGCGCGATGAAGCCGACCAGGCTCAGAAGTCCCACCATCAGCGTCGCCGTTGCCGTCAGCAGCGCTGTCAGCAGCATGATGACGATGCGGCTCCGCGCCAGCGAGATGCCGATCGAGCGCGAGGTCGCAGGTCCCAGCGGCAGGATGTCGAGCCAGCGCGACAGCATCGGGACCATGATCAGCAGAACGAGCGCCGCGGCGGCGAGGATCGCCGCCTCGGCCGGACCGATCTGGTAGAGCGACCCCGTCAGCAGCGACAGCAGCGTGCCGATGCGCGGATCGCCGGTCGCCAGCGCCATGGCAATCACAGCGCCGAACGCCGCACTCATGGCGACACCGGCCAGCAGCACGCGCTCCGGGCTGAATTCTGACCGCCGGCTGAACAGCAGCACCAGCGCCAGCACGATGAAGGCTCCGATCCCGGCCGCTCCTATCTGCGCCAGCCGTGTGTGCGCGGGAAACAGATAGAGCAGAACGATCACACCCATCGCGGCGCCATAGCTGATGCCCATGACTTCCGGCGCCGCCATCGGGTTGCCGGTCATCCGCTGCAGCAGCGTACCGGCGACCGCCAGCGTCGCACCTGCTGCCAGCGCCGACACCACGCGCGGCCAGCGCCACGGCCAGAACTCCTGCAAGCCGGTTAGGCCGCTCCAATGCCAGCCGTCGGCGCCGACGCCGAGGGCAAGTGCGATCCACACGGCGAGCAGCAGCAAGGCAAGAGCGAACAGGATCACGCGCCAGGGGTGATCAAGGCGCGGCGGAGCAGATGGCGTGAGGTTTCCCATCGGCATGGCCGCGCGCAGCCGCGGCAGCAACAGGAGCAGCATCGGCGCACCGATCAGGGCCGTCACCGCGCCGGCCGGCATCTCGCGATAGCCGGGCGGGATCAACAGCACGAGCTGATCCGTCAGCCACAGCAGCAGGGCGCCGCAAAGAGGCGCCCAGATCAACCGGTCGCGAAAGCGGCGCGCGCCTGCGAGCATGACGATGGCCGGGGCGGACAAGCCGACAAACCCCATGACGCCGACCACGCTGACGACCGACGCGCTGAGCGCGATGGCGATAACAAGCGCGAAGACCCGCGCTCGCGTCAATCCAAGGCCCAGATTGCGCGCGGTCTCGTCGTCAAAACCGAGCAAGGTCAGTGGACGAACCATGAGCGCGATGAGAACGATCGAAATCAGCAGCCGCGGCGCCAGGAACGTGACGTTGCTCCAGTCTTGCTGATTGAGGAAGCCGGCGCCCCAGATGAACAGACCGATCAGATATTCGTGGTTGAGCAACACCAGCGCCTGAGTGGTCACGGCGCAATAGTAGCTGACGATCAATCCGGCGAGCACCAGGATGACCGGCGACAGCGCACGTTTCCAGGTCAGCCCGAACACGCACAGGAACGCAGCGAATCCACCGATCAGAGCAATCCACTCCCGGCCGAAGACCAGCAGCGACGGCGCCCACAGGGTCGTCACGGCCAGCGCGAGATAGGCGCCGTTTAGGACGCCGAGAGTGCTCGGCTCCGCAAGCGGATTGCGCAGCACCTGCTGACAGACGGTGCCGGCAAGGCCGAGGGCGGCGCCGGCCAGCAGTGCCACCGCAATGCGCGGAAACACGGTGTAGTGCACCAGCATCTGCTGGGGATCGGTGATCTCGGGCCGCCACAGCACGGGCAACCACGCGCTGGCGGGCAGATATCCGGACAGATTGCGCCAGGTGAGTACGGCCGCGGCCGCCACCAATAGCCCGATCAGCACCGCCGGATGCATGTCGAAGCCGGACCGGGCCGCCAGTGCATCAACCTTGCTCATGACTTTCCCGCGGCAGCCGTTCGGCAAGAAGACGCGCGAAACGCTCGGCCGCCGGCACGCCGCCATAGAAGAACTGATTGTCCAGGACCGTCAGCCGGTGCGACCGAAGAGAGGGCAATGTTCGGAGCACCGGGCTTGCCTTCAACAGGGCCTCGACGTCGGCGACGCGCGAGGTCATCAGCACCAGCCGCGCGTCCGGAACCGCGGCAAGTACTTCGAGCCCCACACTGGTATAGCCCCATGGGCCGCTCTGTCCGGTCCAGGCATTCTTCAATCCGAACTGATCGAGCACCTCCTGATAGAGGCTGTTCGGGCCGAACACGAGCGCGCGATTGCGCGCGATCTCGCTGACGAGATAGAGCGGCTTGCCGCCGCGATCACGGAGCCGCTCACGATAGCCGGTCATGGCAACGTCGAAGCGCGCGAAATAGGCCTCGCACGCCCCTTGCACTCCGAGACGCTTCGCAAGCTCCATCGTCGAACGGCGTGCCGTGTCGAGAGGATGCCCGCCGGGCCGGAAGATCGTGAACATCTCGACCGGCGCAATCAGCTTGAGCCGGGGCGCGGCGGCAGCAATGCTGGGGTCGATGATGATGATGTCAGGTGCGAAGCTCTGCAGCAGCTCGAGATTGGGCTCCGAACGCAGGCCGATCTCCTGGACGCCGGGTGGGACCGCCGGCTCAACCACGAGTCGGCCGTACCGCTCGATCTCCGGGATCACCAGCGGCACGACGCCGAGCGCCAGTATCGTCTGAGCACAGGCCCAACCGAGCGCGGCAATTCGGGGGCCGGATTGCGGTCCGCTGGTTTGGGCGAGTGCCATCGGCCCCGCCGGGAAGAGCGCGGCAACGCCGATCGCCGCACCCGCGCCGAGAAGCGTGCGGCGGGACACCCTGTGGTCTGGGACAAACGTGCTCATGGAATTCAGCTCGAGAGCGGGGCGATGACAGTCATGACATACCCTTGTTCGCGCCGCGTTTCCATATCAAGCCGCTTTTTCGCCACCGGCACGAAAGGCGCTCCCCAGCGCCTGCCCGATCACCGCTCGCGCCTGCAAGGCATCGGCGACGACATTCCCCATGCGCAGGAATTCATGGATCATGCCGGGGTAGACGCGCAAGTCGACGGGGACGCCCGCCGCCGCTAGCCGTGCCGCATAGTCGCGCCCTTCATCCACCAGGGGATCGAATTCGGCGAGGACGATCAATGCGGGCGCGAGGCCCGACAAATCCCTCGCGACGAGCGGCGCAAAGCGCCAATCGTCGCGATCCGACTCATCGCGCAGATATTGCCGGAAAAACCAATCGACAGTGCTGCGCTCCAGGAGATGGCCGGAACCATATCGCTCATAGGACGCGGAGGTCTGCCGCGAGCTGAGGCCTGGATAGGCGAGAACCTGGAGCACCGGCTGCGGAAGGTCCTTGTTCGCCCTCGCCTCGATCGCGAGCGCGGCGGCAAGCGTTCCGCCGGCGCTGTCGCCGCCGACCGCAACACGTCGTGCATCGAGTCCCATCGCGTGGCCCTCGCGCCCGATCCAGCTCAGCGCATCGACGACATCCTCGAAAGCCGTCGGAAATTTGTGCTCAGGCGCAAGCCTGTAGCCGACCGAAAGCACGGCCGCACCACCGTCCTCAGCAAGGCCGCGACACAATGGTTGATGCGAATCGAGGCTGCCGACCACGAAACCGCCGCCGTGCATATAGAGCAGCACCGGCATCGGATCGCGACCACTCGGCGCCTCGTTAGCATAGAGTCGCGCCTCGATCATTGCGCCATCCCGCGTCGGCAGCGATAGTGTGCGCTCGTACGCCAGCGCCGGCGGATCGACATCGAGCAGCGGCGACGACGCATCGAAATCGGCCCGCGCCTGCACCGCAGTCAGGTGCGGAAACGGAATGCGCACGCCGCTTTCAGTGCCGGCCTGCACCATATCGAGTAATGCTGCGATATCTGGATCGAGACTCAAAAGCCTACTCCGCCGGTTCCGGAATCGTATCCTGCACGACCCTAGACGCTGCCGCCGGCGCGAGCAGGCTGCAGATCTCATCGAGCAGGCCGGCATGCTTCAGGATCGTGAAATGATTGTCGCCTGCGACGCCGCGATCGATGGCTTTCGGCAGCTGCAACTCCAACCGATCGCGTTGCGCCAGACGGGCCGACGTCCACCAGCACAATGGCGCGACTTCGAGGCTCTGCGGCAGCGTCGCGTTCTGCGCCAGCCGGTTGAGATGCCGTCCGACCGCGAAGGCGGCGGACACATCATCCGCACCAAGCAACGCCTCGTCTGCCCTCACACTCATGCCTTGCTCCATGACGGCCGCGACCACATCACGAATGCTCTCCGGCATCTCCGGCAGGCCAGCGCGTTTCGCAGCGTCGACAGGTCCGTTGATGTGAGAGGCCGCAGCATTCGGAAGCACGGCCGACAGCAATCCGGCGAGATCGTCAGCCCAATGGGCGATCGCCTCCTGCCGGCTCGATCCGTCCGGCTGTCGCGGCACGAAGCTGTCGACCAACGCAAGGCGATCGACACGCTCACCACCACGTTCGAGCTCGGCCGCAACGAGACTTGCCAGCAGCCCTCCCAGCGACCAGCCGACCAGGCTATAGGGGCCGCGCGGCTGTATCCGCCTGGTCTCGGCTGCATAGTCCACCGCCATCGCTTCGAGCGAACTGTCGCTCCAGGACGGGTCGACCAGCATTCTCGATTGCAGCCCGATCACCTGCCGCCGCCCTTCGAGCCGACGCGCCAGCGGACCATAGTCGAACACCGTGCCGAAGCCGCCATGCACACAGAACACCGGATTGGCGGTGCGAACTGTGGCATTCAGCGGCAGCAGCGCCGATGGTGCGGCCGACGCGGCGGCCCCGCCATCCGCGAGAAGCGCACGGATCGTGGGCTTCTGAAGAAGATCACGCAGCTTGATCTCGATCCCGAACGTCTTGTCCTGTCGCAGCCGCGCTACGACCTTGAGACACAGAATCGAATTGCCGCCGAGCTCGAAGAAATTGTCGGTGGCGCCGACCTGCGGCACGTCCAAGATGTCGGACCACAGGCGCGCCATCGCGATCTCTGCCCGGCCTTGCGGGGCGACGAAGCTCCGCATCGACGCATCGGGAGCGGGCAATGCACGCCGATCGACCTTGCCGCTCGACAATGTGGGCAATTGCTTGAGCACCATGATCCGCGCTGGCACCATATAGGCCGGCAGGATCTGCTTCAGGAAACCGGACAAGCGCTCGACCAGCGCCTCGGCCGCGCCAGCCGCTGCGTTGTGGGCGACCTTCGGGGCGACATAGGCGACGAGCTGATTTCCGGCCGCCGCCGGCGCAGCCACGACCGCCGCCTGCGCGACCGCTTCGTGACGGAGCAGCGAGGTCTGAATCTCCCCGAGCTCGATTCGGAAGCCGTTGACCTTGACCTGATCGTCGCTACGGCCAAGATATTCCACTGTACCGTCATCGCGCCAACGTGCCAGATCGCCGGTGCGGTACAGCCGCGCGCCCGACACCGCGGAAAAAGGATCAGGCACGAAGCGCTCGGCCGTCATGCCCGCTTTGCCGTGATATCCGCGCGCCAGCCCGACGCCGCCGAGATACAGCTCGCCAGCGACGCCGGCGGGAACGATGTCGAGCCCGCCATCGAGGATGTAGGCGCGGCGGTCTCCGACCGGGACGCCGATCGGCGCATAGGGCGTGTCGCACTCGCCCGCACCGTCGACCTTCCAGACCAGGGGCGTGACAACGGTTTCCGTGGGGCCGTAGCCATTGATTAGGATGCGCGGCTGGAGGAAGCGCTTGACCTTGTCGAACCCCGCCTTCGGCATCGCCTCGCCGCCAAACGAATAGAGCTTGACCGGCGGCGGGTTGCCGCTTCGCTCGACGCATTCCGCCACCTGCTGAAGATAGGCCGGCGGCAACCCGATATGGCTGACGCGATGGGCGTGCAGGTTCTCGACGGTCTGCTCCGGCGTCCACAATTCGGCGTCACGCATCAGCAGCCGCGCGCCGTGAGACAGAACCGTCAGCCAGCGCTCATGAGCGCCATCGAAGGCCAGCGACAGGAAATGCAGCTCGCACGAGCTTTCGTCGATCTCGTAGAGGCCGCCTGTGACGTGACAGTGCATCGCCAGCGGCCCGTGCGCGACGGCGACCCCCTTCGGTGTGCCCGTCGAGCCCGAGGTGTAGATCAGATAGGCGAGATTTTCCGGATGCAGTTCAGGTTGCGGCGGATGGTCGGGTCCCGCGTCGAAGTCGAACGTGGACAGCGCGATCCTTTCGATGCCATCCGGGCTGTCTTCAGTTTCCAGCCGTCCCGTCAGCAGGAATGCGATCGCGGCATCGCGCATGACGAAGGCATGCCGCTCGGGTGGCAACTCCGGATCGAGTGGAATGTAAGCGCCGCCCGCCTTGAGGACAGCCAGCAGCGCAATCATCGTGACTGCGGTTCGCTCGACCACGACGCCGACGCGCTGCTCGGGCTTGAGACCCCGGGCGATGAGGTAATGAGCCAGACGGTTGGCCTTGTGCTCGATTTTTCCGAAAGAGAGCACCGTGCTGCCAATGGTCAGCGCTGTCCGATCCGGATGACGCTGCGCGTGGTTGCTGATCGCTTCGTGCACCATAGGCAGCGGTGCGCTCGACGTCGCGTGACGATTGCAAAGATCCGCAGGAGCGACATCGAGCTGCGTGACGGGATCGATGCTGCCGAGCAATGCCGTGGCGTCCCGCGTCAGCGCAGCCAGCAGATGCTCGAACTGCGTCTTGATCTGCGCCGCCTGCTCTGTCGTGAAATGGCTCGGCATGTAGGTATATTCAACCTGAAGCGTGTCTTCTACGAGAACCGACAGGTCCATGGGATAGTTAGTCACATCGACGTTCTTCAGACCGCTGAACTGGAGAGCACCGGCGCCGCGGTGCATGCTGCGTTCGATCGGATAGTTCTCGAACACGATGATACTGTCGAACATGGTCTGGCCGGCACGACCGGCCCAGCCCTGGATGTCATAGAGCGGTGTGTGCTCGTAATCACGGATCGCCGAATTGCGGTCCTGCAGCGCGCGCAACCAGTCGCCGATGGAGCTGGCCGGCGGAAGCGTTTCGATCGCGGGCAGTGTGTTGATGAAGAGCCCGAGCATCTGCTGCGATCCGTCGAGACTGGCCGGACGACCAGCGACCGTCACTCCGAACGTCACGGTGCTCTGGCCGGTATAGCGCTGAAGCAGCAAGGCCCACACGCCCTGCACGATCGTGTTCAGCGTGATCCGTTCGCGCCGCGCGAACGCCTTCAGCTCAGCGGTCGCCGTCTCTCCGAGACGCGTGTAGCAGCGCTCGTGACCGGAGGCCTGATGGCGGCGCGCACCGAAGGCGTCGGCCAGCTGCGTCGGCTGGTCGAAGCCTCTGAGCTGCTCGCGCCAGAAACTTTCCGCAGCTTTCGCATCCTGAGCCAGCAGCCAGGCGATGTAGTCGCGGTAGCGCGTCGCATTTGCGGCGGGCCTGCCGCCATAATAGCACTCCAGGATTTCTCCGACGAGCCTGGCTGAACTCCAGCCATCCATCAGGATGTGATGATACGTCCAGATCAGCCGGTACAGATCGTCCTGCAGCCGCAGCAGCCGCACCCGCTGGAGCGGCGGCGTCCTGAGATCGAACTCGGCGGCGCGCTCGTCCGCAAGGGCGGCCGCGATCCGTTCGTCACCGACGACCTGCCCGCGCCAGTCCTCCTGTTCGAACGGCGTGACGGCATCATGATAGACGACCTGGAGCGGAGAGCCGGAAAGCTCCCGCCACAAAAAGCCGGTGCGAAGCATCTGATGGCGCTCGCTCACCTCGCGCCATGCTTTGCCGAGACGCTCGGGATCGAGACCTCTGATCTCGACGCTGACCTGATTGACGTAGACGCCGCTGCCGGCATCACGCAGGCTGTGAAACAGCATTCCCTGCTGCATCGGCGACAACGGATAGACGTCCTCGATGCGGTTCCAGTCCAGGTCGAGGCGCTCAAGCTGCTCGGCGGACATCCCCGCGAGCGAACCGCGCTCGGATGCCGAGGTGTCCTTGCTGGAGCCGACATCGCGGCCCAACGCAGCCAGCGCCTCGATGGTCTGATGCCGGAACACGTCGCGTGGCTCGATGAGCACGCCTTCGCGCCGCGCCCGGCTCACCATCTGCAACGAGGTGATGGAATCCCCGCCGAGCTCGAAGAAATTGTCGGTGACGCCGATGTCGGGCTGGCGCAGCAGGTCGGCCCAGATCGCAGCCAGCGCAACTTCCTTCGGCGTGCGCGGCGCGACATGCTCGGCTGACGTTACAAGCTGGTCCGGCGCCGGCAGCGCCTTGCGGTCGATCTTGCCGTTCGGCGTCAGCGGCAGGCGCTCCAGCACCACGACCCGCGCCGGCACCATGTAGTCCGGCAGGGTTGACGACAACGCCGCCTTGAGCGCCGCACCATCCAGGGCTTCGCCGCTGACATAACCGAGAAGCTGGCGGCCGGCGCCGGCCTCGCGCGCCACCACCACGGCCGCGCGAACGCCAGGCTGGGCCATGAGCCGCGCCTCGATCTCGCCCAGCTCGATGCGGAAACCGCGGATCTTCACCTGGTGATCGGCGCGGCCGACATAGTCGAGCACACCGTCGGACCGCCACCGCGCCACGTCGCCGGTGCGGTACAGCCGCGCGCCCGGTGGACCGAACGGATCCGGGATGAAACGCTCCGCCGTCAGCCCGCCGCGCCGCCAATAGCCGCGCGCCAGCCCGGCGCCGCCGATATAGAGCTCGCCGGCAACGCCGACCGGCGCAAGGTTGAGATCGCGATCGAGAATGTGCAGCGTGGTGTTGCCGATCGGGCCGCCGAGCAGCGGACGATCGTCCGCCGCATCGAGCCGGTGACGGGCCGACCACACCGTGGTCTCGGTCGGACCATACAGGTTCCAGACCTCGCCCGCCTGCCCCACCAGCCGCCGCGCCAGATCCGGCGGCAGCGCCTCGCCGCCGCACAGCACGCGGCAGCTGGCCGGCAGCGACGGGCCGTCATGATCGAGCAGCATCCGCCAGGTCGATGGCGTTGCCTGGATCATGGAAACGCCGTGCCGCTCCACGATCGCCTTGAGCCTGGTCGGATCATGCGCCGCCGCACGATCGGCCAGCACCACGCAGGCGCCGATCGTCAGCGGCAGCCACAGCTCCAGCACCGCGATGTCGAAGGACAGCGAGGTCAAGCCGAGCACGCGGTCGGCAGCCGTCATGCCGGGCTGTTCCGCCATGGTCGCCAAGAAATTAGTCACGGCGTCGTGGCGGACCATCACGCCCTTGGGCAGGCCGGTCGAGCCCGAGGTGTAGATCACATAGGCAAGGCTCTCGCCGTGAACGGCGACATCGAGATTGCCGGCATCGCCGCCCTCGCCGTCCTGCCCGTCGAGCAGCCAGGCCTCGGCTCCGGTCTCCGCCAGCACGGCGGCGAACTGACCTTGCAAGTCCTGCTGCGTCAGCACCAGCGCCGCGCCGCTGTCGCGCAGCATGTGCGCCAGCCGCTCCGGCGGGTAATCCGGATCGATCGGCAGATAGGCCCCGCCCGCCTTCAGCACGGCCAACAGCGCGACCAGCATCCCGGCACCGCGGTCGAGCGCCAGCCCGACCACGCCGTCGGCCCCGACGCCGCGGTCGCGCAATCGCCGCGCCAACCGGTTGGCACGCGCGTTCAGTGCGGCGTAACTCAGCTCCGTCTCGCCGGACACCAGCGCGATCGCTTCCGGCGACCTCCGCACCTGCGCCTCGAACTGCGCGACAAACGACCCGACTCCCGGATATTGCGCCCGCGTCAGATTCCACGCCTCCAGCAAAAGCTGTCGTTCCTCGGGAGGCAGAATGTCGAGTTGTCGGACCGGCGTGCGCGGCGCATGTTCCAGCACCTCCGCCAATTGATCGAGTGCCTGCTGCATCAAGGCGCAGATGCGATCGGCCGAATGCGGACGGATGATCTGAGCGGTTAAGCCAAGCGTCTGGCCGTAATCCTCGACAGCCAGCATCAAGGGATAATTGGTGCGCTCTTCGCCTCCGATCCATTCGATGCCGGAGCCGTCCTTGTCGGTCAACTCGGCTCGCGGCACATTGTGTCGATAGTTCAGGATGGCGCTGAACAGAGGCGCCGGCGCCGCGACGCCACTGCATCGTTGCGCAAGCGCCAGCGAAGCGTGCTCATGCGCCATCAGCTTGGTCAGCCGATGATGTGCATCGCGAACACTGTCCTCGATCGCGGTGTCATCGAGATCGAGGCGCAGCGGCAAGGTGTTGATGAACAGGCCCATGGTGCGATCGCCGCCGGCGCCAGCCCGCATGCGGCCGAACAGAACGGTCCCGAACACGACACGATCGCGCCCGCTGGTTCGCACCACCACCTGTCCCCAGGCGAGATGGCAAAGGCCGGCGAGGCTGACGCCGAGCCGCCGCGCCTGAGCACGAAGCCTTGCACTCAAGATTTCGGGCAAGATCCGCCGCGCTTCCACAACGCCGCCGCCGTCGCCGTGCACCCGGTCCAGTCCGAACGGCGTGGTCGGTTCATCGATGTCGGCGAGCATGCTGCGGAAGAAGCGCTCATGATCCGCCGTCGCCGCCGATCCGCGCGCCTGCGCCACCAGATTTCGGAACGGATATGGCGGCGGCAGTTCGTGATTTCGCCCGGACAAGATCTTCCCGACCTCATCGTGCATCACCTCCAGCGTGGAGTGGTCACCGATCAAGTGGTGCAACAGGACGAGAAGCAGCCAGCGCTCTCCACGAGCATCAGCCGCGACGGCAAATCGCAGCAGCGGCGGCTGTCCGAGATCGATCCGATGGTAACGCGGATCGAATCGTCGCCTGAGCTGCTCGTCAGCGTCGCTTTCGCCGTCCAGCACGACCTCGCTGACGACCAGGGGCGCACTCCTCCAAACCACCTGCGCCGGCGTGGACAAGCCGTTCCACACGATGGACGTTCGCAGAATGTCGTGGCGGTCCACCACCTGCCGGACCGCATCGAGATAGCGGTCGAGCAGATCGCGGCTGGCAAATGCCATCCGGCCGACCAGCAGGTAAGGATCACCGTCCTTCGACAACAGGTGATGGAAGAGGATGCCATCCTGAAGCGGCGACAGTCCGTAAATGTCCTGGATGTTGGCGGCGCCGCCGGGAACGCCGGCCACGATGCCGTCGATGTCAGATTGCGTCAAAGCGACCAGCGGCAAAAGTTCGGGCGTGATTGCCGTCGTCTGCGGCAAGATCCGGTTCACGGGAACGTCGGCTTCTCCGCCATCATCGAGGCCGGCCGCAAAATCGGCCAGCACCGGCTTTGCGAACAGCATGCGCGCGTCCGCGCTGAGTGCATGCCGTTGCAGCCTTTCCAGCATGCGGACTGCGAGCAACGAGTGGCCACCGAGCTCGAAGAAGTGGTCGCTGCGCCCAATCCGATCGACGCCCAAAAGCTCGGCCCAGACCTGCGCGACGATCTGCTCAACCTCGCCTCGCGGCGGCTCGAAACCGCGCCGAGCAAACGCATCATCCTCCGGCGCCGGCAACGCCTTGCGATCGATCTTGCCGTTCGGCGTGAGCGGCAATGCATCGAGGCGCACGAAGGCCGACGGCACCATGTAGTCCGGCAGGCACGTACGCAGGTGATTGCGCATCGCGCCGGCAAATTCATTGGCATCGAGCCCCGCGCCATTGCCACGGCGTACGGCGACATAGGCGACCAGCCGCGCGTCACCACCGTGATCCCGTTGCACCAGCACGACGGAATCGGTCACGTCGGTATGCTCGTTGAGCCGGAACGTGATCTCGTCGAGCTCGATGCGGAAACCACGAATCTTGACCTGGTGGTCGTTGCGGCCCAGAAACGCGATATTGCCGTCTGGCAGATAACGCCCGAGATCGCCGGTGCCATACATGCGCGCATCCGCATCGCCGCAGAAGGGATCGCGCACGAAGCGCTCCGCCGTCAGATCGGCGTGATTGAGATAACCGCGCGCAACGCCAACGCCGCCGATGTAGATCTCACCCGCCGCACCGATCGGAACGGGCGCACCAAATCGATCCAGAAGATAGATCCGCGCATTCGGCAGCGGACGACCGATCGGAGCAGCGCCGCTGTCAAAGCCCTGATGCCGCAACCAGCTCGTCGCGCAGACCGTTGCTTCCGTCGGACCATAACAGTTGAAGACGGCGATGCCAGCAGGCAAATCCTTGACTAGCTCGGCCCTCGGTAGTTCGCCGGCCAGGACAAGGACCCGCAGAGAGGCAAGGCGATCGAGATCGGTCCGCCCGTGCAGCATGGCCGGTGGCAGGGTCGCATGCGTGATCGCCTTGTTCGCGAGGAAGCCGAGCAACTCCGAAACGTCCTGATGCTCTCGCGGGCCGGCCAGGAACAGCGCGGCACCCGAGCACAGCGCCATGACGATTTCCCAAATGCTGGCATCGAAGCTGAATGAGGCAAACTGCACGACGCGGCTGTGCGAATTGAGCTCGAACAGCGCCCGCTGCGCCAGTGCCAAATTCACCAGGCCACGGTGCTCGACCATCACCCCCTTGGGCCGGCCGGTCGAACCGGACGTGTAGATGATGTAAGCGAGGTTTCGCGAGGTTAGCCCTGTGACGAGATCCCCAAGGCCCGACGTCGCCTGCGGTGTGACGGTCGATACGTCCGCTTCGGGGTCGATGATCTCGCAAGCCCTATCCGGGAATATCGCGCTTCCCGCTTCGTCGGCGATCAGCACGCGCGGCCTGGCATCCTCGACAATCTGACGCAGTCGCGCCGCCGGATAAGCGGGATCGAGCGGCAGATACGCACCGCCCGCCTTCAGCACGGCCAGCAGGCTCACGACCATGGCGATACCACGCGGCAAGCAGATCGCGACCGGCTGGTCCGGCACCACACCCAAAACCATCAAGCGCCGCGCAAGCCGGTCGGCGCGGGCATCGAGTTCGCGATAGCTTAGGCGAACGTCATCGTAGGCCAGCACAACGGCGGCCGGCGTCCTTCTCACCTGCTCCGCAAATAGTTCGTGGATGCAGCTTTCGGCGGGAAACGGTGTGGCGGTCTCATTCCACGTGTCGAGAACGCGCCTGGACTCCTCGGCGCCAACAACGTCGATTCGATCGACTATCTGGTCCGCATCGGCAACCATGGCCCGGAGCAAGGTCAATAGATAGTCCCGATGGCGCCTGATCGTCGCCTCGTCGAAAAGCGCCGTCGCATAGTTGAGGGAGCCGACGATACGTCCGTCCATCTCGCCGAGACCAAGCTCGAGATCGAACCTGACCTGCTGGAGCGGGATATCGACGGGCTCGGCCTTGAGGCCCGGCAACTCGAGAGCACCCGTTTCGTTGCTCTGCCAGCCGAACGCGACTTGAAACACCGGCGTGTGCCCCAGCCCTCGCAGCGGCTGGGTGATCTCGACGACCTGCTCGAACGGCAGATCCTGATGATCCTGCGCGGCGAGCGCCGCGGTGCGCACGCGGCGGAGCAGTTCGGCGACGTTGGGCTCCGCCGAGAGATCGATGCGGACAGCGAGCATATTGACGAAGAACCCGATCAGGCCCTCGATCTCGGGCCTGTTTCGGTTGGCCGTCGGGGTGCCGATCACGATATCCGTCTGCCCCGAGAGCCTGGACAGCACCGCCGCCCAGGCCGCCAGCACGATCATGAACGAACTGGCGTGGTGCGACTGACCCAGCCGCCGGATGCCGGATGCCAACTCCGCATCGATCTCGATCGGCAAGGACGCGCCGGCGAGCGACCTGACCGCCCCACGCGGCCGGTCCATCGGCAACTCGAGCACGGCCGGCGCATCCGCGAGTGCCTTTCGCCAATACTCGACCTGCCGCTGCAATCGCTCTCCCGACAGCCATTGTCGCTGCCAGGCGGCGTAGTCCGGATACTGGATGGCCAATGGCCGCAATGGATCGTCCTTGCCTGCGACGAAAGCCCGGTAGAGCGCACCGAGCTCTCGCACGAGCACGCCGATCGACCAGCCGTCGGAGACGATGTGATGCTGGGTGAGCAGGAAGAGATGGTCCCGTTCCTCCGTCCGGATCAGTCGGCTACGGATCAATGGTCCCGTGGCAAGATCGAACGGCGTTGCAGCCTCCACGCGGCAAAGGCGCGCGAGTTCCTCCTCACGGTCGTCACGGCCGCGTAGGTCGTGTTCGAGCAGGGGAACGCGTTCGTGCGCGGGCAGCAGCATCACGCGCGGCTGTTCGTCGACCACGCGAAAGACGCTGCGTAGCGCTTCGTGGCGCGCGAACAAGCGATCGACGCTTCGACGCAACGCTTCGACATCGATCTGGCCCGAAAGCCGCAATGCACCGCGAATATGATAGCCGGAATTGGCACCATCGAGTTGCGCCAGCAGCCAAAGCCGCTGCTGCGCAAAGGACATCTCCAGTGATCCGTCGCGCGGCGCCACGGGGATCGCGCCGCTCTTCTCGGCATTTCGGCCGCGGTCCCTGGCCAGCGCGACGAGTTTTCTCATCTGCGCGGGATCAAGGTCTCGCAAGCTCGGCTTTGCCGTGTCTGCCATGCTCACTGTTCCGCTCCGACCAGTTCCCGGAGCTCTTCGGCGTCGAACTCCTGCTCGATCAGCCTGATCGACACGACGCGTGAAAATGACGCGAGATCGGGATGAGCGAACAGATCAGAGACCGCGATCGACACGCCGATGTCCTGCGACACGCGGCTGAGCACCCGCACCGCAAGCAGGGAATGTCCGCCGAGCTCGAAGAAGTGATCGTTGCGCCCGACCCGGTCGACATCGAGCAGCTCCCCCCAAATTTTGGCGAGTGCGAGCTCGATCTCATCCTCGGGCGCTTCATAGGAGCGGCGCGTCAACGCATCCTCGCCCGGCGCCGGCAGTGCCCGCCTATCGATCTTCCCATTGGGAGTGAGCGGCAACTGCTCCAGCACCGTCACGGCGGCCGGCACCATGTGGTCGGGCAGAATGGCGGATAGCGCGTCGCGCAAGGCGCGGCCGTCGAGCGATGGATCACCACTCGCATAGGCGAGCAATTGGCGCCCGGTCCTGCCCTCGCCCGCCACCACGACCGCCGCACGCACGCCACGCTGCTCAAGCAGTCGCGCCTCGATCTCTCCGAGCTCGATGCGGAAGCCGCGGATCTTCACCTGCTGATCGGCTCGGCCGATATATTCGATCACGCCGTCATCGCGCCAGCGCACGAGATCGCCGGTGCGGTAGAAGCGCGCACCGCTGTCGCTGAACGGATCGGGGACGAACCGCTCCGCAGTCAACGCACGCCGGTTCAGATAGCCGCGGGCTTGGCCAACGCCGCCGATGAACAGTTCGCCGGTGACGCCGACGGGAACGATGTTGAGGTCGGAATCCAGGATGTGCGCGGACCTGGCACCGACAGGACGTCCGATTGGCGCGGGCTCGTGAGACGTCAGCGCGGCATCATCAACGATCCACGCCGTCGGCGCGATCACCGTCTCGGTCGGGCCGTAAGCGTTGACCAGAAGTTCGACATCGGCAGACGCGCGAAATGCCTTGATGCCGCTATCCGACCAGGCTTCGCCGCCGACGATGCATGCCCTGATCGCCAGCCTCCGACCGGTTTGCCGCAACGCCGCGCTCAATTGATCCGCATAGGCCGGCGGCAGAAAGATCGAGGTCACCGAATTGCGGGCGATCTCGCTGACGAGGTCGTCGACCAAGAGGCCGGGCTTCGAAGGTAGGACCAGCGAGCCGCCGGTCATCAGCGGCACGAGCCATCGCTCATGGGCAATATCGAAATTGAACGATGCCGTTTGGAACTCGCGATCGCGCGAGGTCATGCGGTACAGCCGGCCGATCGCTTCGCAATGCATGGCGAGCGGCCCGCGCGCAACGGCGACACCCTTCGGCATCCCCGTCGATCCCGACGTGTAGATGACGTAGGCAAGGCTATCCGGATGGATTTCGACGTCGAGATTCCCACCGTCGTCACCGGCGGACGGCATCAGCTCGTCGATACAGAGCCCTTCGACCCTGGCTTCGCGCAGCACAGGTGCGAGCCGCTCGAGCAACGCGCTTTGCGTCAGGACAAGCGCCGCGCCGCTGTCGCACAACATGTGGCCGAGCCGCTCAGTCGAATAATCCGGATCGAGCGGCAAATAAGCGCCACCGGCCTTCAGGACCGCGAGCAGCGCGATGATCATGTCCGGACTTCGGCTCAAGGCAGTGCCGACCAGCCGGTCGGGGGCCAAATTCCAGAGCCGAAGCCGCCGCGCAAGCGCGTTAGCACGCGTGTTCAACTCGCCATAGGAGATGCGCTGGTCGCCCCATAGGACGGCAACGGCGGACGGCGCCTGCGCGGCCTGCGCTTCGAAATGCGCCACGACGTCGGCACAGGGTGATGCCGAGTTCAGCTGCGCTGCGCCGCTCCATTCGAGAGTTCGTCGCGCGTCCTGCTCAACTGCCGCAGAGAGATCACCGAGCGCACACTCCGCGTTTGCCGTGATCTGTTGCAGCAGACCGTGCAGAACGTCGCGAACGCGCAGGATGGCAGCCTCGTCAAACCGGCACCGGTCATAATTGAACTCGATGTTCAGCCCGTCACTTGCGGCAAACACCGCGACCGCTAGCGCGTAGTTCGTCGGCGTCACATGTACCACGCGGCCGATCCGAGGACGGCCCTCCCCGCCCCGGTGCAATCCCTCGTCGATCGGATAGTTCTCGAACACCAGGATGTTGTCGAACAGCGGCTGGCCGGCTTGGCCTGCGAGCCGCTGAATTTCGTAGAGCGGCGTCCAGCCGTGCTCGCGCAGGGCCAGGTTCTGGTCCTGCAGCCGGCGCAGCCAGTCGCCGACGATGGACTGCGGGTTCGGCGCATCGATGATGGGAAGCGTGTTGATGAAGAGGCCCACCATCTCCTCCGAACCGGGCAAGTCGGCCGGACGGCCCGATATGGTCACGCCGAATGAGACCGCGGACTGGCCTGAATGCCTGCGCAGCAATTGTGCCCAGGCGCCCTGTATGACCGTGTTGAGCGTCACCCGCTCGCGCCTGGCAAACGACTTCAGGCGCTCGGTCAGCCGCGCATCCACCGCAAACCCGATATTGGCATGCCCCTCGGCCCCGGAGGTCCTGCTGGACACCAACGCATTCGCGAGCAATGTCGGCGTTTCGAGTGCTGCCAGCACCTCGCGCCAGAACCTGTCAGCGCTTTCGCTATCGCGGCTCATCTGCCACGCAATGTAGTCACGATAGCTGCCCTGTATGGCCGGCAGCGTGTCGCCGCTCACGTGCTGCAAGACCTCCGCGATCAGCCGGGCCGAGCTCCAGCCATCGACGAAGATGTGATGATGGGTCCAGATCAACCAATGACGATTGTCGTCGAGAAGGATCAGGCGAACGCGCTGGAGAGGCGGTTGCGAAACGTCAAAGCCCTTCTCGCGGTCGCGCCGGGATATCTCGGCCAGCGCGGATTCCAGATCCCCACACGCGCCGTCGCGCCAGTCCTCTTCGACGAACGGCACCGTCACATGGCGATGCACCACCTGCTGCGTCGCGCCCGACAGGTTCTGCCAGACGAATCCGGTCCGCATCGCGGCATGCCGGTCGCTGGCCGCCTGCCACGCGGCTCGCAGCTTGCCGGCATCGACGCCGAACAGCTCGAGCCCTACCTGATTCACATAGGCATCGTTGGGACCGTCACGCAGCGCATGGAACAGCATGCCCTGCTGCATCGGCGAGAGCGGATAGATGTCCTCGATGCCGCGAAGGTCCAAGGCCATCGCAAGCCGATCGAGGTCGGCCTGAGCAAGCCCGGACAACGGAACATCCGACGGCGTGAGGCCGCACGCTCCGTTGCAGCAATGCGCGACCAGTTCGCGCAGCGCAGCCTCGTAATGCGCCGCCAGCCGTTCGATCGTGGCGGACCGGTAGCGCTTGCGTCCATACCCAAAGGACAATTCCAGCCGACCGTCACGCACGAGGCCAGTGACGTTCAGCCATCCGCGCATCGGCGCCATGGCACTGCGCGAGGGACCGGCGCTCTCCGGTGCGAAGGTAAAGAGCTGGGTGGTGCCGACGCTCGCGTCGAACCGGCCCAGATAGTTGAAGACGATCTGCGGCTCCGCCAGTTGAGCGAGGACATGACGCTGTTGCTCGGAGCCGAGATGGCGGAGCACGCCATAGCCGAGACCACGCTTCGGAATCGCGCGAAGCCTTTCCTTGACCGCCTTGATCAGCGAGGCCTCGTCGCTGTCCACATTTTTCAGCCGGACCGGGAAGGCCGTCGTGAACCAGCCGACGGTACGGGATACATCCGCGTCCGCGAAAATGTCCTCGCGGCCATGGCCTTCGAGCTCTACCGTCACCTCGTCGCGCGGGCTCCAGCGCGACACCGCCCGCACCAGGGCAGCCAGCAACAGGTCGTTGACCTGGGTCCGATAGGCGGCAGGTGCCTGTTCGAGCAGCCGGGCAGTCAGGTCGGCCCCGAACACCAACGACACTTCGCCGCCGTCGCCGACGCGATCGACGCCGCCATGCTCTTCGTCACATGGCAGAGGCGTGCCGGCACCGCAATCGCGCCAGTGCGGCAACTCCGCCGCAAGCTCTGCGGTCGACGCATAGGCGCGCAGCCGCTCGCTCCACGAAGCATAGGGATCGCTCTTTGGCGGCAGCGTGACGGAGTTGCCGCATTGCAGCTGGTTATAGGCCAACGACAGATCTTCCAGCAGGATACGCCAAGACACGCCGTCGACGACGAGATGATGAATCACGAGCAGCAGCCGTTGGCCGCCGTCGGCCCGATCCATGCCGACCGCGCGCAACAGCGGCCCCGAAGATAGCGAGAGGCTTTCCTGCGCGGCGCCGGCCAGCTCCGTGATCTCCGTCGCGCTGCCCACGCTTGCACGCAGCCACAACAATTCCGACGGCGTCAGCGGCGGGCCCTGCTCCGCCTGCCAGGCACCGTCAACTTGCCTGAACCGCAGGCGCAACGCATCGTGGTGCTCCCCGACGGCCAAGAGCGCGCGCCGTAGCGTCTCCCAATCGACCCGTATCTGAGGTCGCAGCAAAACCGCCTGGTTCCAGTGATCCCGGTTGCCGATGTCTTCAGCGAAGAAGCGCGCCTGGATCGGCATCAGCCGACGCATGCCAGATGCAACATCGCCGCTGGTCGACATCGTCGCGTCCAGCTTGCCTTTTCTTGCGGCCGCCTCCCTCGACACGACGGCGACCGCCGCCAGCCCGGCAACTGTCTGCTGGCTGAAGATCTGCTTCGGCGTCAGGCGGATACCACGCTTGCGCAGGCGGGCAATGATCTGGAGGCTGAGGATGGAGTCGCCCCCGAGCTCGAAGAAATTGTCACTGCGACCGACATGCTCGCGACCGAGCACCTCGCACCAGACCGCCGCGATCGCGACCTCAATGTCGCCCGCAGGTGCGGCATAGCCGGCCGAGGCCTCGTCTTGCGATGGCTCCGGCAGCGCACGGCGATCGACCTTTCCATTGGGCGTCAGCGGCAGTCGCGCCAACAGGACGATGTGCGACGGCACCATATAGTCCGGCACGATCGTTGCCAGCTGTTGCTTGATCGCATCGGCTTGCAGACCAGCGCTGATCGCGGGCACACAATAGGCGACAAGCTCCTGGCGCTGCGCGCTTCCGTCGATCGCGCGCGGGACTACGACTGCATCCTCGATCCCCGGCAGCGCCCTGATGACGCGCCCGACCTCGCCGAGCTCGATGCGATAGCCGCGCAGCTTGATCTGGTCATCGGTGCGGCCCAGGAATATCAGCCGGCCCGCGCCGTCGCAGCGGACGAGATCCCCGGTTCGGTAGAGCCGCTCGCCTGTCTCTCCGAACGGATCCGGCACGAAGCGTCCCGCAGTCAGGCACGCCGCGCCGCGATAGCCCCGTGCCAACCCTGCACCGCCGATATAGAGCTCGCCGGCAACGCCGATCGGTACCTCGTTCAGCGCGTCATCCAGGACATGGGCCCGCAGATTGGCAAGAAGCAGTCCGATTGGAATCGGACTGTTTTCCTGTTCAACCGCGCACTCATGCGTCGCCACACCGACGGTAGTTTCCGTAGGTCCGTAGTGATTCAGAATCCGGCACCCCGGCCGCAAGCGTCGGACTTCGTCCAGCAGCGCGCCATCGCAAGCCTCGCCACCCAGGACGAGCGCATCGCGGGGCAAAAGATCGGCCGACCGCGACGCCTTCAGCAATCCTCGCAGATGGCTCGGGACGATCTTGAGGATGTCGACCTCGCCTTCGCGCATCGCTTGCGCGAACCCATCCGCATCGAACACGGCCTCCGGCGATAGCAGATGCAGCGTCCCGCCGGTCGCCAGCGCACCGAACAGGACGGTGTGGCCGAGGTCGGCCGCCACCGTCGATACCATCGCCATGTTCGCCGACGGACGCGGTCCCAGGCGTTGCAGCAGCCCCTGCACGTAATTGGCCAAGGCGCTGTGCGAGACGCTGACGCCCTTGGGCGCGCCGGTCGATCCCGACGTATAGATGACGTAGGCGGTCTGCTCCGGATGGATCGTCGTGTCGACCGCCCGGCTCGAAACCTCCGCGCGCACGGCTTCGGTCTCCGCATCGAGCAGCAGGCAATCGAGCCCACGCGCGTCCGCCAATGTCTCACCCGCCGCCAGCACGATCTCGATGTTGCCGTCGGTCAAGATACGGCGAATACGTTCCAGCGGCCATTTCGGATCCAGCGGGACGTACGCGCCGCCGGCCTTGAGCACGCCGAGCAAGGCGACGACAAAGGCCGGCGATCGTTCGATCCACAGCGCGACCGGCGTCTCGCGCGCCACGGCCTTGGCGATGAGGACACGTGCGATACGGTTCGAGCGCTGCTCGAGTTCCGCAACGGTCAACTGATCCCGGCCGCATCGGATGGCTACGGCGCTCGACCTATCGGCGCTCGATCCACGGTGCAGGCTGAGCACATCGGTGTCGCGGAACGTCGCGGCTTCACTTGGCACGATCTGCCGGTGCTGCTCGTCGATGACGAAGTCCGATATCCGCCGTTCGGCATTGTCGACAATCTGGCGCAGGATCGAACCGAATTGTGCCGCCAGCCGCGCGATGGTTGGACGATCGAACAGATCGGTGGCGTAGTTGAACGTGACCTTCATGCCGACGGCGCCATCGATCACGTCGAGCGCGAGATCGAAATGCGAACCCGCGAGATCGACGATGTCGATTTCGGCGGCGAGCCCCTCGACGCCGGCGAATCCTTGCGGCGCCGTCATGTAGTTGAACTTCGCCTGGAACAGGGGGTTGTGCCCCCCGCTGCGTTCGGGCTTAAGGCCGTCGACCAGCATTTCGAACGGGAGATCCTGGTACGATAGCGCCCCGACCACGGATTCTCTGACCTGCTGCAACAGGCTCGGGAAGCCTGCTTCGCCGGCAATCTCGGCCCGCAGGACCAAGGTATTGACGAAACATCCGATCAGCCTTTCGAGCTGCGCATGCCGACGCCCTGCGACCGGCACGCCGACGCGCAAATCGTTCTGCCCGGTGTAGCGATGCAACAGCACCTGATATGCGCCGAGCAGCAGCATGAAGACGCTGACACGCTGCTTGGCGGCGATCTCCCGGAGACGGGACGCGAGCGCGCCGTCGATGGCAAGTCCAATGGAATCGCCGGCATGGCTCTGGACCGCCGGACGCGGTCGATCGTGCGGCAACGCCAGGACCGGATGAACGTCGCCGAGCGTGCTGCGCCAATAGGCGAGCTGCCGATCGCCCTCGCCTGCCGCGAGCCAGTTTCGTTGCCAGGCTGCGAAATCAGCATATTGAATTGCCGGAATCGACGGCCCGCCCGCGCCCTGGCCGATGCCGCTGCGGTAGAGCGCGGCCAGCTCTTCGAGCAACACGTCGAGCGACCAGCCATCCACGACGATGTGATGGGCCAGCAGCAGCAATTCGTACGCATCGTCGGTCTGCTGCAACAGCACCGCGCGCAACAGCGGCCCGTTCACGAGATCGAACGGCTTGCCGAGCTCGGATCGCTTCAGTGCTTCGGCGCGCTCGGCCCGTTCCCGCGCCGAATAGAACCGGAGATCCTCGTGCCGAATGCCAATGTTCATGGCATCGTGGATGAACTGCGTTCCCCGGCCGTCCCTGGCGGTGAACGTGGTGCGCAAGATCTCGTGACGGCGGACAATCTCGTCAAATGTACGCGATAGCACGGCCTGATCGACCCGCCCCTTCAGGCGGATCGTGCTTGCGACGGTATAGGCCGTTCCGCCCGGATCCATGTTCCAGAGGAACCAGAGCCGCTCCTGCGCGTGCGACAGCGTCGCACGCTCGGCCGGTGCCGCCCACGGGATCGGCGGCAGCGCGCGGCTGGCACCGGCGCCTGCCAGCGCATCGATCCGGCCAGCGAACGCCGCCAGCGTCGGCGCGTCGAAGAAGAGGCGCAGCTCCACTTCCACGTTCAGGCGCTCGCGGATCGCAGCAGCGGCCTGACCGGCGGCAATCGAGTTTCCGCCCAGGACGAAGAAATCGTCCTCGCGATGGACCGCTGCGACGCCAAGCGCCTCGCACCAGATCGCGGCGACGGCGCGCTCGGTCGCGCTCGCCGGTGCCGTGAAGGATCCAGTGCTGCGGCGACGGCCCCGCTCGAATACCATGAAACTGTCGAGCGTGTTGTCGGCGAGGCGCGCCGCGCAAGCCGATCGTTGCAGCTTGCCACTCGTGGTCAGCGGCATCGCCTGCGGGTTCAGCAGAACGATCACGGCCGGATATTCCTGTGCCTGACGCAGTACCGCTTCGCCGATTGCATGCGCGAGCGCTTCCGGATCGCTGCGCTTGAGCACGGCGCGGCTGAACTCCGCCGCGACGCCGATGGCCTCACGCCCGTCGATCTCGACTGCAAAGGCGGCCACCCGCCCGCTGCGAACGGACTCGACCTCGGCTTCGACAGCCTGCTCGACATCCGTCGGGTAGACGTTCTGCCCGCGAACGATGAGCAGGTCCTTGAGGCGTCCGGCCACGACCAGTGCGCCATCGCGAATGAAACCCACGTCGCCGGTTCGCAGCCAGCGCGTGCCATCCCGCTCCACGAACGCCTGGTGCGTCGCCTCGGGATTGTTCCAGTAGCCGAGCGCGACGCTGGGGCCGGCGACCCAGATCTCTCCGACCTCGTTTGCCCCGGCCGCAGCCGAACCGTCGACCCGCATGATGCGCGTGTCGTGACCTGCAGCGGTTCGACCGCATGCCACGAGATCGGTGCCTGCGCTGGCACTCACAATGCGGCCTGCGGCGAGCTCCGCGGTGTCGAGCGAATACCTGACCGTATCGGCACCGATGTCGCCGGCGGTGACCAGCAGCGTCGCTTCGGCAAGGCCATAGCAAGCCGTCAACGCCCGTTGATCGAACCCGGCTCGCGCAAACCGGTTGCCGAACTTCTCGAGGGTGGTCCGGCGGACAAACTCCGACCCCGAGAATGCGAATTTCCACCGGCTCAAGTCCAATCGACTGATCGTGTCATCCGAAATGCGGTCGGCGCATAGCGAGTACGCAAAGTCGGGGCCACCGCTCATCGTGCCGCCGTGACGATCGATGGCCTCGAGCCAGCGTCGCGGCCGCTCGAGAAAGTTCCGCGGCGACATCAGGACGCCTGTAAAGCCCGTGAACAACGGATTCAGAAGTCCGCCGATCAGTCCCATGTCGTGATAGAGCGGCAGCCAGCTTACAAAGACGTCGTCCGGCGTTCCTCCAGCAGCCGCTTCGATGGCGCGCTCGTTGGCCGCCAGATTGCCATGAGAGACGCAAACGCCCTTCGGCCGCGAGGTCGATCCAGATGTGTATTGGAGGAACGCGATGGCATCGGCCGCAAGCCTGGTCTCGCGCCACTCCGCTGCGAGCTCGGGCGGAATCGCATCCACCGCAACGATTTGCACGTCGCCCAATGCGGGCAGCGTTGCCTCGATGACATCGCGCAGAGCCGTTTCCGACAGGATGAAGCGCGGCGCCGCATCCCGCAGAATGCCGTTGAGACGCCCTGCATAACGCTCGGGACCGCCCTCGGGCGGATACGCCGGAACGGCGATCACGCCCGAATACAGGCAGGCATAAAACGCGACGGCATAATTGATCCCGCTCGGAAGAAGAATTACCGCCCGCTCGCCTGCACCGCCCATCTGCCGCAACCACGCCGCGAGCGCCCTGATCCGAACGTCGAGCGAAGAATACGTCAGCTCATCCGCGACGCCGTCGCCTTCCAGGAACCGCAACGCCACCTTCTCCGGCTGCAAGGCGGCATGCTCTCGCATGCGTTCGACGAGGTTGGCTCTATCCATGTTCTCGAATCCCTGTCCGGCCACAAGCCCGAAATCCTCACCGCCCGAATCACGAGTGCTGCCGGTCATCCCTGCCGATGAGCTTCGGCCATTGCGACGATCACCTTGCGCGGTCCCTTGAATGGAGCGCGCGCATGCGCGGTGAGCATGTTGTCGAGCATCACGACGTCGCCGGCCTGCCAGGGAAAGCTGATCTTGTGCTTCTCGAGAACTGTCCGGACAATCGACAACGTCTCGTCCTGGATCGTCGAACCATCGCCGTAGAAAACATTGCGCGGCAGATCGGCTTCGTCATCGACCACATCGAGCAGACTCTCGCGGACTTCCGGCTCGAGATTGGAGACGTGGAACAGATGTGCCTGGTTGAACCAAACCCAATCGCCCGTGGCCGGGTGCCGCGCCATACCCTGACAGACCTGGCGCGTACGGAGCTCGCCATCCTCTTTCCACTCGCATTCAATGTCGTGGCGAGCACAGTATGTCTCCACTTCCGACCTGGAGTCGGTGCCGAACACTTGCTGCCAGTCGACATCGAGGCCGTTGCCGTAGTTCCGCACATACATCACACCCTTGTCCGCGAACCGTTCCCGAATGGCTGGCGGCATGTCGCGATAGATGGCGCGGCTGTCGGCGATCGGTGTCTCCCCGCCCTCCAGCGCCGGCTGCATGCAGTAGAACCATATCTTCATCGGCCAATCGCGGGTGTAGGCCTGCTCGTTATGCAGCGGGATATGCTGATGCGGCGGATATTCCGTGGACGTGTAGACTCCCGAAGTCACCTGCGAACGCGGCGTCGATCCGAACTCGTAGGTGAGCAGCGGATGACCGAAATCTGCCGCGAAGGCCCGGAACGCGTCGGGACCATCGAGCGAGAAATCACGGAACACGATGCCGCCGCTGTCGGGAAGGTATCGGTCAATCGTCTGGCGCAGCATGGGAAGGGCTTCGCCGAGCGGCTGCCCGGCCTCACCTGCCTTGAGCAGCAGGGGCAGGGTTTTGCCTTCAATGAGTGGCTGGACGGAGAACGCGCTCATGATCCTCGCTCCGATGCAAATCAATCGATCGACCCGCTTGCCGGGCCAGCGCCGCACCGATGCGGTCGACCAGCTCGGCTTGCTGCGTGTGAATGAAGAAGTGATGCCCCGGCAGCATATCGAGCGTGAATGACGCCGAGGTCTCCTTGCGCCAGGCCTCGAGCGCTTCACGGCCGGTCTCGTCGTCCGTTCCGGCGAAGACATGGACGGGGCAAGGAAGCGGACGACGCGGCTGGTAGACATAGGCTCCGCACATCAGGAAGTCGGCGCGAAGCACCGGCAGCGCGGATCGCATCAGCTCCGCATTCGACAACGCCTCGTCGGGCGTACCCTGAAGATTACGCAGCTGCTGCATCAGCGCCTCGTCGCTCAAGGGCTCGCGCCACTTGCTGCCGTCCCGAACCGCCGGCGCTTCCGCACCCGAGGCAAAGAGAACGGCCGGTGCCGGCGCGCCGCGGTCGAGCAGGCGATGCGCAAGCTCGAACGCGATCACCGCACCAAGACTGTGCCCAAACAACGCGTAAGGCCTGTCGAGCTGCGCGCCGAGCTCACCGGCGAGCTGCGCTGCCAATGCACGCGGATCGGTCGTCAGCGGCTCGTCCATCCGCGCGCCGCGCCCGGGCCATTCCACCGGCCGCACGTCGATCCATGTCGGCAGAAGCCTTCGCCAGCGCGCATAGAACATGGCACTGCCGCCGGAGTAAGGCAGACAAAGAAGCCGCATCGAAAGACCAGGCTCCGCCGACTAGGATGACTGCCGAGGTGCCGCGTCATCCATGAACTTGCGCAAGCTGAGTGGGCGCATGTCGGTCCACACCTGTTCGATGTGATCGAGACATTCCTTCTTGCTGCCGGTCTTCCCCACCGACTTCCAGCCCACGGGAATCTTCTTGAACGTCGGCCAGATGGAATATTGCTCTTCGTGATTGACGACGACGGTGAAGGTGACGTCGTCCCTGTCGAACACCATCATGACTCAGTCCCTCTTCGAAAAGCGAAAGCAGAGATGTTTGACTAGGTCAGAAGCAGACGAGGGTCAAAGCAATATCGACGCCGCATTTTTTAAGAGCTCAAAACTGGCGACAGACGTACACAATGCAACCTCCACGCTTGCGCGCCAACACGCGGGAAAATATCGCTATTTCAGGACACGTCGCCGATTGCTGCAATTCTAAGCGCGCCAGCAGGAACTTTTCCGATACGCCGTGATCGCGAGTTTTGTCACGGGTGGCGCTCCATCGCACCGTGATCAATTGCGACGAATGGCTCATGACGAAACAGTGCCGCCGCGGATCGACCGCGGCGGCATGAATTCCGGCTCTAAGACAGCGATTCAGAAATTGAAGGTGGTAGACACCAAATAGGTCCGAGGCGCACCAAGCGTGATAACACCGCTATATGCCGAAGCCCAGTAGGCTTTGTTTCCGACGTTCTCGATATTGGCGCGCACGACGATCGGCTTTCCGTTCCAGGGGGATATAAAGGTATATCGCGCCCCGATGTCGACACGCGTCCATTCGGGCAAGGTCAGCGTATTCGTGACGTTGACGTATTGCGACCCCGTATAAATGACCCGGCCCGTGAACGTGAGACCACGCACAAACGGCGTATCCCATTCCGCGCCCATATTGACGTTGACGACCGGCACGCCGACCGCCTTCTTTCCATCGTTGGTCCCGCCTTGGGTCTGCTCCTGTACACCGTCAATCAGCGCAATACCGCCGAGAAGGCGGATATCGGGCGTGATCTCGCCGAACACGTTGATTTCCGCGCCCCGATTGCGTTGTCTGCCGTTGAGTTGCTGGGTTGCGGAAACGCCAGAGCCCACAGTGATGATGCCGGGCTGACTAATGTCGAAAAAGCTTAGGGTGGTCGTTAATCGACCTGCGTCGATCTTAATGCCGCCCTCAACCTGCTTTGTCTGGGCTGGAGGGAACACGGTGCCACGATTTGCAAAAGTTCCGCCTACCACTGCGGGCGTTTGGAGACCTTCAATGTAGTTTGCATAGAGTGAGATGTTTTCGACTGGCTTGACGAGGAGCGCGTATGCTGGACTCCAGATGGAAGTGTCTTGCTCCGGCCGGCTCAACGTAGACGAAAGGAAATTGGTTACCTCGGCTCCGGCCGTCTGGCGACGAACGCCAACCGTGAATTGGACGCGCTTGTTCCAAAGCGACATCGTGTCCGAAATTCCAACGCTCTTGAGATTGACATTCGTCCACTGATCAGCCGCAAGATTGTTCAGCGCTGGTTGCGGAATATTTGTTGGTTCGTTGTAAAGGTTCCAGTAGATGAGATTATTAGCTGGAAGTGCGCTACGATTCCAAACCTGCTGCCGATAGGTTCGGTCGTTGATTGAGTAGTTGACGTTCACCGCGTGATTGAGGGGCCCAGTGTCAATGTTGGCCCGAACACCGGCTTCCCCGGCGAGCGTTTCAAACGTTTCCTTACCCCGTATTGGCTGAGAAGACAGGCCTCCCAGTTGCGGGACACTGGGTGGCGCGCTCAAATTCGTAATAATCGGCGACGGGTAAGTGTAGTTGATATTGCTGTCGTGATAACCGAACGCTGCATAGGCTGTCGCCCAGTCAGTAATATCGACTTCACTGCGCGCGGTGGTGAAGAAATCTGTTGGGGCGTAATAGGCCCAAGGGACCTGGAAATTCAACCCGGCTTTCGGCGGCGGGGGAATGACTGTCGTGGTGGCCGGAACTGAAAAGAAGCGCAGCGGCGGATTCAGATTATCGGCCTGGTAGCCAATATCGACTGCAGCGCGCACGCGCTCGCCGCGGTAATCGAGACCTAGAACCGCGTTGCCGAATTCATCGGTCTGACGGTTCCAGGGCGTATTGCCATTCGAGTAGGTGCTGTTCAGCCGAACACCCCACTCTTTGTGCTCACCGTAGCGACGGCTAACGTCTATATTCTCGCCAAACTGCGATTTTGAGACGTAGGTTGCCGTGAGCTGCGTAATGTCGATGTCGGGCGCGTGCTTGGTGATCAGATTGACGCTTCCGCCGACCGCACCACCGCTCGCAACGCCAGTGCCACCGGTCGTCATGCCGTTGAGCAACGCGCTCGGGCCCTTCAGCACTTCAACGCGCTCCACGTAATTTGCGCCCGAAGAATAATATGGAGCGATTCCGTAGAGGCCATTCAGCCCATAGTCGCCGCTGTCGTAATAGAAGCCGCGGATAAACAGACTGTCCGCGCCACCGCCTGCCGCCTGGACGACGCGAACCGAGGGATCATTCGCCAGGACGTCGCGGATGGTGCGCGCCTGCTGGTTCTGTATCAGCTCCGCCGTATAGCTGGTCTGGTTGAACGGCGTGTTCATGACGCCGCGATTGCCGAGAAGACCCAGGCTTCCGCCTGTTGCGACCTGGCCGCCTGCATAGGCGGGTGGCACCGTGCCGATGGTACCGGTCGAGGGCACCACATAGGGAACGGGTGCCGCCTGGCGCGGAGCCGCCGCGGCGACGGATCGCTGTCCTCGCGAGGCGCGGGTCGACTGCGATCTCTGGATCGGCTGACGAACTCTCGGCCTGGGAGCATCGACGGTCACCGGCGGCAAATTCGTTTGCGCAAGCGCCTGCTGAAATTCACCCGAGGGTTCCAGCGACAGCGCGAGATAGCTCACCGCTCCCAGCGATAGCGTCCGCACGATTTTCCTGGTCGAGAGTTCACGCCTCATTCCTGCACCCCAATTTCCACTCGCAAGCAAGTCCCCACGCTTCCTAACATGCGAGGGTGCTGCGAGAAGGAATTGAGAACTAGAAATTATCTAAGGTTGCACGACAAACCGTCGCGATTGGAGGATCGATCTTCATTCCAATTGCGTCATCCGATTTTTAGTTCTTCTATTTTGTAATCGTTCTAATCGTCGAGCCGCATACGGCACGTCGACGACACTTTGCGTCAAACCGGCGGCGAGCTCCCATGGCCTGGACTGGCAGCTTCCACGCCCGTCAGGCTTCCCGATAGAGTCGAACGACGATGTCATTTGGAAACAGCACGTTGGCCGAGTCGGCCCGTGATCGCCACAAGACGATTCCGTCGACAGGTGCCGGCATCGGAAGCTCGCACTCGGCAAAGCTCGCCACAATCTGCAGCGTCTCGCCGCCACCCGTCCGCCAGCGGATATCGAGACCGCCATTCTGAATCGTTCCGCGCGCGGCTGAGACAAATCCCTCCTTGATCAGCGGAATGATCTTTTCCCGCCGAATCCTCAGCAGCTCGGCCGTCAGCGCCCGAAATTCGGATGCGCTGTCGATGCCCGCCCAGTTCAGCTTGGAAGCGAGGAATGTTCGATCGTCACAAGGATCCGGAATCCGGGCGCGCAACTCCGGCGTCGAGAACGCCTTGAAATGCGCGAACTCCCTGCGCCGGCCCTCGCGCGTCAGATCCGCCGCCTCGCCGGACCAGTCCGCAAAGAACAGAAATGGTGTGTCGGCGGCTGCCTCCTCTCCCATGAACAGCATCGGGACGTGAGGATTGAGCAAAACGAGCGCAAGAGCCTGCCTGAGCTTTTCGGAACTGACCAGCACCGATAGCCGCTCTCCCAGCGCGCGATTGCCGATCTGGTCGTGGTTCTGGGCGAAGAAGATCGTGGCCTCCGGCGGCAGGTGCGCACTCGGCTCTCCGCGCGGAGCATCGTGCAGCGGAAAGACCTCGCCCTGATAGGCAAAGCCCTCGGTGAGGGAGCGCGCAAGATGGTCGAGCGGCTTGTCTGCGAAGGCGCGGTAATATCCCTCGTTCTCTCCCGTCAGCAGCACGTGGAGCGCATTGTGGAAATCGTCACCCCACTGCGCATCGTAGTGCGCGACCCGGCCCTGCCGGCGATCGAGAAGGTGCACCTGGTTGGCCTCGTTCTCCAGCATCAGATGCACGCGCCGGCCTGCCAGTTGGCCGCGCACGGTCTCTGCCAGCTCGATGAGAAAATGACGTTCGGAATCGTCCTTCAAGGCATGCACCGCGTCGAGACGAAGTCCGTCGAAGCCGTAGTCGCGAAGCCACATGAGCGCGTTTTCGATCAGGAACTCGCGCACGAACGCGCCATCACGGCCCTCGAGGTTGACGGCAGGGCCCCAACCCGTGGCATGGCGCTTGGTGAAGAAGTTCTCGGCATAGCTGTGCAGATAGTTCAGTTGCGGCCCGAAATGGTTATAGACGACGTCGGGATAGACCATGATGTCGAGGGCGTGCGCAGCGCGCAGCAACCGTTTGAGATCCTCCGGTCGGCCGTAGCGTGCATTCGGCGCGTTCAGCAGAACGCCATCGTAACCCCAATTGTGCCGGCCCGGGACATCGTTGAGCGGCATCAGCTCGATCGCGGTGATGCCGAGATCGCGCAGATAGGGCAACCTTTTCTCGACGCCGGCATAGGTACCCTCCTCGCTGAAGGCACCGACATGCAGCTCGTAGATAACGGCTTCCGGCCACGGGCGGCCCGGGTATAGAATCGGGTCCCGCAATAGCGCCGTGTCGATCACTTCACTGGGCTGACCAACATCGTCAGGCTGGAAACGGGAGGCAGGATCGGGAACGGTCAGATCGCAGTCGATCCTGAACTGGTAGCGCGTCCCGGCACGTGCGGTCGGACTGAGCAACTGATGCCACCCCTCATCGTCGCGAGGCATGGAGCGTGGCGGCTGGCCGACTTCGAGTAATTCGACAGACCGAGCGGTCGGCGCCCAGAGATTGAACGAGACCCCGTGGTCGATGATTTGAGGACCATGACGCCGGGCCTGTTCGGCTATTCCCAGTCTTTGATTCAACCTGCTCGCCTTTCGCCTGCATGCTTTGACATTCTCCGGCAGGCTCTATTTCACGATCGCCTTAAGCATGCTCAGCACGGGAAAGCTGAGATGCACGCATTCGTTCCTCGAAGACGGCATCGGATTGGGGGTTGGGAGCTGTGTGCACTTTTGGACCGAAGCTGGAAGAAAGCCTCCTCGGTGGCACAACTTGGGGAAGTCCTGGCCTGGCGTTCTCGACCTCCGGCATGAATGACCGCTCGATCACATGCGGTGGGCCACCATCGGCCGGGCCTTCGGTCGGGTGGATTCAGCGAGCTCATACGAAGCCTGTACCAGGTATCGATCCAGGAAACATAAGCGCGCCTCCGTGCATTCGGCAGGCTGTTCTGGAACAGAACGGCCGGCCCGGCGGTTGCTCCAACAGACAGGAGTCATCCCCATGCAGCGCGCTAAACGGCCGCCGATCCGCAATAAGCTGGACCTGACCGATCGGGCTCAGGTGCGCCTGGTCAAGAAGCGACTGCGTCTTTCCGACGCCGAGCTGACCGCGATCGTTGGTCGAATCGGCAACTCCATTTCGGCAATCAACAAGGAAGCCGAGCAGCAAAGGGCCCGGGCGCTGACGCCGTCGGCCGATGCGTCTGCTGCCGCGGTGATCCCCCCGTAGCCGCCACGGACCAAGCGGTTGGCGAAGCCGCGACAATCGCGCCGGCGTCCTGACGGACTCAATTCCTGGGGGAAAGACATGGATCGGCCAGTACATTCAGACGACGCCCTGGCGAGGGCGGTGTCGAGCCTACGCCGTTCCCGGATCACCGAGGGCAGACCGTTTCCGCTCGGTGCCACCTGGGACGGCCTTGGCGTGAACTTCGCTCTGTTTTCGGCCCATGCCACCAAAGTCGAGCTCTGCCTGTTTGACGATAGCGGCGAGACCGAGCTGGAGCGGATCGAGCTCCCGGAATACACAGACGAAGTCTGGCACGGCTATCTGCCCTCTGCCCGTCCCGGCACCGTCTACGGCTACCGCGTCCATGGCCCCTACGAACCAGATGCCGGACACCGCTTCAATCCCAACAAGCTCGTGCTCGATCCCTATGCCCGCCAGTTGATCGGCCAACTGCGCTGGGGGCCCGAGTTGTTCGGCTACGTCCTTGACCATGCTGACAAGGATCTGTCCTACGACGAACGCGACAGCGCGCCTTTAATGCAGAAGTGTGCGGTCATCGATCCGGCCTTCACCTGGGGCGCAGCGCGCAAGCCGGAAGTACCGTGGGAACGGACCATCGTCTACGAGATGCACGTCAAGGGTTTTACCCAGCTCCATCCGCTCGTCCCCGAGGCAGACCGCGGCACGTTCTCGGGGCTCGCGCACTTCGAAATCCCGGCCTATCTGCGCTCGCTCGGCATCACCAGCGCCGAGCTGTTGCCGATCCACGCCTTCGTCGACGACAGCTACCTGGTCGAGAAGGGCCTGCGCAACTATTGGGGCTACAATTCCATCGCCTTCTTCGCACCGGAGCCGCGCTACCTCAAGACGCCGGCCGCGAACGAATTCAAGGCCATGGTCAACCAGTTTCATGCCCATGGCATCGAGGTCATCCTCGACGTCGTCTATAATCACACCGCGGAGGGAAACGAGCTCGGCCCGACGCTGTCGTTCAAGGGCATCGACAACGCCAGCTACTACCGCCTGCTGCCGGACAAGAAGCGCTACTACATCAACGACACCGGCACCGGAAACACGGTGAACCTCTCACACCAGCGCGTGCTCCAGTTGGTCGCCGATTCCCTGCGCTACTGGGCCACCGAGATGCGGGTCGATGGCTTCCGCTTCGACCTGGCAACCATCCTGGCGCGAGAGCCCTACGGCTTCGATGAAGGCGGTGGCTTCCTCGATGCGTGCCGCCAGGATCCCGTACTCTCCAGTGTGAAGCTGATCGCCGAGCCCTGGGACATCGGGCCGGGCGGCTATCAGGTCGGCCAGTTTCCGCCGGGATGGGCAGAGTGGAACGACAAGTTCAGGGATACCGCACGTTCCTTCTGGAAAGGCGATCCGGGCACGATCGCCGACTTTGCCAAACGCATTTCCGGGTCGGGTGATCTCTTCAACAAGCGCGGCCGCCGGCCCTGGGCCAGCGTCAACTTCGTCACGGCCCATGACGGCTTCAATCTCAACGATCTCGTATCGTATAATGAGAAGCACAACGAGGCGAATGGCGAGGACAATCGCGACGGTCACAGCAACAACCATTCCTGGAACTGCGGTGCAGAGGGGCCGACCGACGACCCCGAGATCACGGTGCTGCGCGAGCGCCAAAAACGAAATCTGCTCGCGACGATGCTGCTCTCGCATGGCACGCCGATGCTGCTCGCCGGTGACGAATTCGGGCATACGCAGAAGGGCAACAACAATGCCTATGCGCAGGACAACGAGACCACCTGGCTGGACTGGATGGGCATCACCGCCAATGGTCGCAGCCTTCGCGAATTCGCGCGCAAGCTGATCGCCACACGCAAAGCCTTCCCCATTCTCTACCGCAGCCGCTTCCTGGTTGGCTCGCACAACGAAGAGCTCGACGTCAAGGACGTGGCCTGGCTGTCTCCATCCGGCGAGGAGATGACGACGGAGCAGTGGCAGGACGGCAACGCCAAATGCTTCGGCATGTTGCTCGACGGGCGAGCGCAAGAGACCGGAATCCGGCGCCGCGGCTCGGATGCCACCATGCTTCTGGTCTACAACGCGCACCACGACGTCGTGAACTTCACATTGCCCGCCGTCGCCGACGGTCTGAGTTGGCTGGGCCTGATCGACACCAACCGGCCGGACGAGCGGATGGCCGAGTTCGAGTTCGGGCACGCTTATGCCGTGACGGGGCGATCGCTGCTGGTGTTCGGGCTTGCCAACGACAATATCGCCACGCGCCGCTTACGCCAGGGTCTTGGCGCGCTGCTGGATATCGCTGACACACCTCTGTCCGGCTAGATCAACGGTCTCGGTTGCAGTCAGGGCCTACGCTGTTTCGATGAGCGCCCACACGTGGCCGCTCCAGGTCAAGCGTCCATTATCTTTTTCATAGTGGCTCTTTGCATTGATCGCGGCGTCAGGCGATTTGAAAAGGCAGCCATGTTGTTCGCCAGGCCCGGGATCACCATGGCCTTTCCTTGCATGAGCGCCCGAATACCCGTCTCGGCGACCGGACGCGGCTTCATGGTGAGGAGGCGCAGCAAGCCCGAGGCGGTTGCGCCGGCAGCAGCATCGAAACCCGTCGCGGTGTGCCCAGGGCAGAGACTGGTGACGACCACGCCGTGCGGGCGGAGTTCGTGATGCAGGGCCTCGCCAAAAGCGAGTACATAAGCCTTGGTTGCTGCATAGGCTGCGTAACTGGGAACGGCCTGAAAGCCGAGAAGGCTGGCGATGAGAAGAATATGGCCGGATCGCCGCTTGGCCATGTCCCGGCCGAACAGATAGGTCAGCTCCGTGACGGTCGTGATGTTGAGCTGGATCATGTCTGCGGTGCGCTCGATTGACGTGTCCAAAAAATCGCCGTGCAAACCGTATCCGGCATTGTTCAGCAAGATGTCGATCGCCACCGACTTCGCGTCGAGATTGCTTTTGAGGCGGCTAGCCGCGCCCGGCGCCGCAAGGTCGATCGCCTCGACCAGCACATCCACCCCGTATTTGCGGCGGAGATCGGAGGCAAGCTTTTCCATGGGAACCTGCCGTCGGGCCGCCAAGACGAGATTGACCTTCTGCGCCGCCAGCAGATCTGCGAATTCAAGGCCGAAGCCGCTTGAGGCCCCCGTGATCAGAGCCCATTTTCCGGCGAAGCTGTTCATTGCTTCATTCGACATCGTTCTCGTCCTCATCTATTTGAAATGGAGCTCGGGCACATTCTCAATCAGAATGCCGGCCCATCCTTTCAAGCGGCAGCGGCGTCTCGAACCTGTTTCGCCGCGGCGTCCAGAACGGCCTGAGCCAGATCAGGATCGTTGATCGTGCGCGATAGCGTCACCGCGCCGACCATCGTCGCGAGAATGGCCATGGCCTTGCTGCGGGAGGCCTCGTCGCCAGTTCCGCCGAGAAAGCGATCGAGCACGTCGAGATGCGCTTTGATTCCTGCTTCGAATTCCGCCTTCACCTCGGGGCCCTGTCGGGCGGCATCCGAGCCGAGTGCCACGATCGGGCAGCCGTCCATCTTCTCTCCGCGATGATCGCCGCTGAGGTAAAACCCGATCACTGCGCCGAGTGGATCGTCAGGATGTGCCGCGGCCGCGTCCGACCATCGGCCGGATGCGCTTTCCAATGCGCGCCTGGACGCCTCCACCGCCAGATCCTCTTTTGATGCGAACTGCTTGTAGAAGGCGCCTTGGGTCAGCCCGGCCCCCTTCATCAGATCCTTGAGGCCGATGCCATCAAAGCCGCGCTCCCTGAAAAGGCGGCTGGCCACATTGATCACGGTTTGGCGGTTCTCAGCCGCCTGTGTGCGACTCACTCGCATCGTGGATCTCCATTTGGATTTCGTACGACCTCTATATCCAATTTAGAGTTCATTTGCAATCTATCAATCCAAATCCAGGTGTCTAAACACCGATATCCGGCACCAGGGATCACGCTGCCGTTATCGCTTGAACTTTTAGATTGTGATCGAAATCTAACTTAGATATAGAGTTCGTATGAAATCTAATTCTCGAAAGGAGACGGTCATGAAAAGGGGTCTTGCGGTGCTCGCGGGTATTCTGGTCCCAGCTGGGGTGGCAACCTTCATTGCTCTCGCGATTCCCTCCCATGAAGCCTCCGCGGTCGTTGACTCCAGGCAGGAGGCCCCGATGGTCCGTCTCGTCACGGCCGCGCGGGTCAGCGGATCCGAACGAGGGTTTACCGGCACGATCGGCGCGCGCGTGGAGAGCAATCTCGGTTTTCGCGTCGCCGGTAAGATCGTCGAACGGCTCGTGAATGTCGGTGAGCAGGTCAAATCCGGGCAGCCCTTGATGCGGATCGACGAAACCGACCTGCGCCTCGCGGTCACAGCGAAGCGCAATGCGGTCGCCGCGGCGCGTGCAGTTGTCGTTCAGACCGACGCCGACGAGCGGCGCTACGCCAACTTGGTGAGCGACGGATGGACTTCGAAGCAGCGCTACGAACAGGCGAAGGCCGCATCGGACACCGCCAAAGCGCAGCTTGCCGCGGCGGAAGCCGACGCAGAGGTTGCGGAGAACCAGGCGACCTATTCGGTCCTGGTGGCGGATGCGAACGGAACGGTCACCCAGACGCTTGGCGAGCCGGGGCAAGTCGTCGCCGCCGGCCAGGCGGTGGTTCGGCTGGCACAGTCCGGTCCTCGCGAAGCTGTGGTCGCGCTTCCCGAAACGATCCGGCCGGCGATTGGTTCGCTTGCCGATGCAAGCCTCTATGGGAGCGACGGGCGCCGCCACACCGCGCATCTGCGCCAGTTGTCGGATTCCGCAGATCCCCAGACCCGCACCTATGAGGCCCGCTACGTGCTCGATGGTGAGGCCGCGGCGGCACCGCTCGGCGCAACGGTCACTATTCGGCTTGCAAGCCAGGATCATCAGCCGGAGGTTCAGGTGCCGCTAGGAGCCGTGCTCGATGACGGCCGAACGACCGGCGTTTGGGTCTTCGACAGCGCGACCTCAACCGTGCGCCTGCAGCCCGTCAAGCTTCTGCGTGTGACCAGCGAAACGGCCGTTATCTCCGGATCGAAGTCCGGTGACCAGATTGTTTCCCTCGGCGCACATCTTCTGCACGAGGGCGCCCGCGTCAGGACCGCGCCGGAAAACAGGAGCAACTGATGAGCTTCAATCTCTCCGCCCGCGCCGTTCGCGAACGCGCCGTCACCCTGTTCTTCATCCTCTTGCTGGCAGCCGCCGGCGCCTATGCCTTCTTCATGCTCGGGCGGGCCGAGGATCCGTCCTTCACCATCAAGACCCTGACGGTCACGACGGTCTGGCCGGGCGCGACGGCACGCGAGATGCAGGATCAGGTCGCCGAGCCCCTGGAGAAGCGAATTCAGGAACTGACCTGGTATGACCGGGTGGAGACGACGACGCGGCCCGGCTATGCCTACATGACGGTGACGCTGAAGGACAGCACGCCGCCATCGAGCGTGCAGGAAGAGTTCTATCAAGCCCGCAAGAAGCTGGGAGATGAAGCCCGCAAGCTGCCCTCCGGCGTGCTCGGCCCCTTCGTCAACGACGAATATTCGGACGTTAGCTTCGCCCTTTACGCGCTCAAAGCCAAGGGCATGCCGATGCGCGAGCTCGCCAGGCAAGCCGAGACCATCCGTCAGGACCTCCTGCACGTGCCCGGCGTCAAGAAAATCAACATCCTCGGCGAGCGTCCCGAACAGATCTTCGTCGAGTTTTCCTATGCCAAGCTGGCAACCCTCGGCGTATCAGCAACGGATATCGTTGCCGCTTTGCAGCGGCAGAACACGTTGACACCAGCAGGCTCCATCGACACCAAGGGGCCGCAGGTCTTCATCAGGGTCGATGGCGCTTACGACAGCGTCCAGGCGATTGCCGACACGCCGATTGTCGCGGCCGGGCGGACGCTGAAGCTTTCCGACATTGCCGAGGTCCGACGCGGCTACGAGGATCCGCCCACCTACATCATCAGGCACCAGGGTGAGCCCACCATCATGCTCGCAGCGGTGATGCAGGAGGGCTGGAATGGTCTGGCGCTCGGCAAGGCGCTGGAGGAGCGATCCGCAGCCATCGCCGGGACACTGCCGCTCGGGATGACCCTGGCCAAGGTCAGCGATCAGGCCGTCAACATCACCTCGGCGGTCGACGAATTCATGATGAAATTTGCGATGGCGCTCGGCGTGGTGCTGCTGGTGAGCCTGCTGAGCCTCGGCTGGCGTGTCGGCATCGTCGTGGCGGCGGCAGTGCCCCTGACGCTCGCCGTCGTGTTCCTCATCATGCTGGAAACCGGCCGGTTCTTCGACCGCATCACGCTCGGCGCCCTCATCCTGGCGCTCGGTCTCCTCGTTGACGACGCCATCATCGCGATCGAGGTCATGGTGGTGAAAATGGAAGAGGGCATGGACCGCATCTCGGCGGCGGCCTATGCGTGGAGCCACACCGCGGCGCCGATGCTGTCCGGAACGCTCGTAACGATCGCAGGCTTCCTGCCGGTGGGTTTTGCGCGCTCGACGGCCGGCGAATACGCCGGAAACATCTTCTGGGTCGTGGGGTTCGCCCTCATCGTCTCCTGGATCGTCGCGGTGATCTTCACCCCGTATCTTGGCGTCAAGATGCTGCCGGCGATCAAGCCGGTCGAGGGCGGCCACCATGCAATTTACGGCACGCCCAACTATCGGCGCCTGCGCGGCCTCATCACCCTCGCCGTCCGCCACAAATTCCTGACCTGCAGCATCGTCGCCGTCGCCTTCGCACTTTCCATCGTCGGCATGAGTGGCGTCAAGCAGCAGTTCTTCCCGACCTCGGATCGCCCGGAAGTGCTGGTGGAGGTTCGCCTGCCGGAAGGCACCAGCATCGAGACGACGACGGCCACCGTCGAGAAGCTCGAGCATTGGTTGCACGATCAACCCGAGGCCAAGATCGTCACGAGCTATGTCGGTCAGGGTGCGCCCCGCTTCTTCTTCGCGATGGCGCCCGAGCTGCCCGATCCGGCCTTCGCAAAGATCGTCGTCCTGACGCCTGACGCAGAGGCGCGCGAGACTTTGAAGCACCGGCTCCGACAGACCCTGTCACAGGGCCTCGCACCCGAGGCCAATGTGCGCGTCACCCAACTCGTGTTCGGACCTTACACGCCCTTCCCGGTGGAGTTCCGGATCATGGGACCGGATCCCGCTCAATTGTATGCCATCTCTCAGAAGGCTCTCGAAGTCATGCGTGGCGTTTATGACGCACGGCAGGCAAATCGGGATTGGGGCGATCGCACGCCCGTGCTCCGCTTCATCCCGGATCAGGATCGGCTGAACCTGATCGGCCTTTCGCCGGCCGAGGTCGGCCGTCAACTCCAGTTCCTGCTCACCGGCATCGCCGTGACACAGGTTCGCGAGGATATCCGCAATGTCCCCATCGTGGCGCGTAGCGCCGGCGGCGAACGGCTGGATCCGTCGCGTCTGGCGGATTTCTCATTGATGAGCAGGGACGGCCGCGCGATTCCGCTCGACCAGGTCGGCCATTCCGAAATCCGGCTCGAAGAGCCGATCATGAAGCGGCGCGATCGCACGCCGGTCGTCACAATTCGTTCTGATATCAATGAGGCGACCCAACCTCCGGAGGTCTCCAAGGAAATCAGGACGGCCCTCCAGCCCCTGATCGCCTCCCTTCCCGCCGGGTATCGTATCGAGCTGGGCGGATCGATCGAGGAGGCAACCAAGGCCAACGACGCGCTCGCGACGATCTTTCCGGCCATGATTGCCGCCATGCTGATCGTCATCATGCTGCAGGTGCGATCCTTCTCGATGATGGCCATGGTTGTTCTGACGGGACCGCTCGGCCTCGTCGGCGTCGTGCCGGCACTGCTCCTCTTCAACCAGCCGTTCGGATTCAACGCGATCCTGGGCCTGATCGGACTGGCCGGCATCCTGATGCGCAACACTCTGATCCTGACCGAACAGATCAAGGAAAACCTTGTCGCCGGACTTGACGACTATCACGCCGTCATCGAGGCCACCGTGCAACGCACCAGGCCCGTGATCCTCACGGCGCTTGCTGCGGTGCTGGCCTTCATCCCGCTCACGCACTCCGTCTTCTGGGGATCGATGGCTTACACGCTGATCGGCGGCACCGCAGTCGGAACGGTGCTGATCCTGCTGTTCCTCCCGGCGCTCTATGCCGCGTGGTTCCGAGTCAAGCCGACCGCTGACGGGACGCATGCGGGAACGACGGAAGAGGCGCATGCACAACCGGCAATGGCTGCCGAATAGATGACGGCTCGAGCGCAGGAGACCATATTGAGCAAGCTCTTCACTCTCCTCTCGATTGTCTTCGCCGGCTTGGCTGGCGCAGACTACTTGAGCGTTGCACCGGCGGCTTCAACAAACGCCTACGGATACTGTCTTCAAGACCATTCCTCCGACACGCCGAAATGCAGCTTCGATACACTCGAGCAGTGCATCATCCTCATTTCCGGTCGCGGTGGGAGCTGCGCTCGCCACCCGTGGCCATCCGAGGGATCCGCCATGGCGGCGGACTGAACCAAAGGCTGTCCGCCATATTTTGGTCGAGCCGGGCTTCGCCGAGGCGGAGCTCGGCTCGCAACCACATGACTGGCCTCGATCCGGCGCCAGAAAAGATGGCCGTTGCGCCCAGTCACTATTAATACTAAAGTGACTTACATCAACAAACAATCCAGGGGAAACGAATGCGCAAGGTTGGGATACACCACTTTCCCGAAATCGATCGTGTAGTCTACGGCAAGCCTGCAGCTGAGGCCTTGAATGATGAAGCCGTGCGGCTGAATGCCAACCGCGTTTTCCTCCTGGTCAGCCGTACCTTGAATACGAAGACCGACGAGATCGAAAAGATTCGCCGCGCGCTCGGCAACAAGCATGTGGCGACCTTCGACGGAATTGCGCAGCACACGACCCGAAAACAAGCTGCTGAAGTCGCGTGTCAAGCGAACGACGCTCAAGCTGATCTGATCGTTGCCGTCGGTGGAGGTTCTGCCGTCGACCTCGCGAAGATCGTCATCATGGCCGTGGAACATGATATCCGCGATGAGGCAGGTTTCGACCCGTTCGTTATGGGTCCCGGCGTGCCCTTCTCTCCATTCCGCGCGCCCAAGGTGCGGCAGATCGCAGTGCCATCGACGCTGAATGGCGGCGAATACAATGCCGGAGCGCTCGTCACGGACGAGCGCACCAAGCTGAAGCAGATATTCTTCCACCCGCAGATGTCACCCGTGGCAGTCATCCTTGATCCCGACCTGAGCCTCAATACGCCTATGAATCTGTGGATGGGATCCGGGACACGCTCGATGGATCACGGCATCGAAGCCCTGTGCTCGCCGGCTGGCACGCCATTGGCGGATGAAGTGGTCTTGGCGGGCATCCGTCTTTTGCGCGAGGGCATGCTCCGCACTCTGCAGCATCCGGATGATCTGGAAGCGCGACGCCAATCGCAACAAGGCTCGTGGCTCGCCGCTTTCGGTCTGCAGGCACGCGTTCCGATGGGGGCAAGCCACGGGATCGGACACGTGCTTGGCGGCACTTTCGATGTTCCTCACTATTACTGCACGCCCGTCATCATGCCGAGCCTGCTTCGGTACAACAAAGCCTTTACGGAGGATGCGCAGAAGCGCTTGGCGGCAGCTCTCGGCAGCCCCGATATGGAAGCTGGAGATGCTTTCGCCGGCTTCGTCAAAGCCCTCGGACTACCTACTCGTCTGGCCGACGTCGGCGTCGGCGAGGACAAGTTCGAGAAGATCAGCAAGATTGCGATCAATCACCGCTTCGTTCAAGCCAATCCGAGGCCGTTCAAGAGCGAAGCCGACATCGTCGATCTGCTGCGAATGGCTGCTTGATTGAACCGGTTTGCGCGATTCATGGGTTAAGGTGCGTGCGATCGGCAGAGGATCGGCGGGAGCCAGTTTGATGCAGGCCCTTTGCAGACAGCGTTCACGTGTCTTCGAGCCACTCTTGATACGGAGTGAGGATGACTGCTCTCACTGATTTATTCCCCGGCTTTGCGTCGGTGAATGCCAAAACAAGTTCGGGTCGCATCTTTGCGCGCGTTGGCGGCAAGGGGCCGCCGCTTCTCCTGTTGCATGGATTTCCTCAAACCCATGCGATGTGGCATCATTTGGCGCCGGCACTCGCCGAACGGTTCTCGCTCGTCATCGCCGACCTTCCAGGATACGGCGCGTCCGACGTTCCCACGACTGATGCAAACCATACTCCCTATACGAAACGGGCAATGGCCCGGACGATGGTCGAGGTGATGGAAAGTCTCGGCCACTCGCATTTCTCCTTGGTCGGCCATGACCGGGGCGGACGTGTCGGCTATCGTTTGGCGCTCGATCATCCCGAACGCCTTTCGCGGCTCGTCGTCCTCGACATATTGCCCACTTACAATTACTGGACGAATCTGAGCCGTCTTTCGGCGCTTCGCATCTATCATTGGACGTTTCTGGCTCAGCCCCATCCTTTACCCGAAACGCTCATCTCGCGAGACTCAGACGGATTCTTCGGCCCTGTGTTCGCGGAGGGTTTCGATCCCAGGGCCGTGGAACACTACCTAAGCGCGTTACGCGATCCCGAGCGCGTGCATGGGCTTTGCGAAGACTATCGAGCCGGCGCCTATGCGGACTTCGAGCATGACAAGAGTGATCTTGATGCCGGTCGAAAGATCACGACGCCCCTTCATGTGATCTGGGGAAGCCGAGGTATCGCCGCAGCGGGCGCTCAGCCGCTGATCATTTGGAGCCATTGGGCAAAGCAGGTCACAGGAGAAGCAGTCGAGGCCGGTCACTTCCTGTGCGAGGAAGCTCACGACGCCACGCAGAGAGCTATCCTGAAGTTCCTTGCGGGTTAATCAGCGAACCGCGCAGCAGCGCGGACGGTTGAAGATCGGCGATTCGAGGGTATCCATCGACGGCCATCAGCAAGTCCGCCTCCGCCAAAATGCATCGCAGCACGTGAACGATCCCGTCGACTCCATCAAGCGCGAGTCCGTAGGCATACGGCCGGCCGATTCCGACGGCCGTCGCGCCCAAAGCCAACGCTTTGACAACATCCGTGCCTGATCGTATCCCCGAGTCAAACAGAACGGGCGTGTTGCTGGAGGCCCTGACAATGCCGGGCAGCAGGTCCACCGCCGCAATGCCGCCGTTTGCCTGGCGACCGCCGTGGTTGGAGCAAAAGATACCGTCGACCCCCGCATCGATCGCACGCCGGGCGTCATCAGGGTGGCAGATGCCTTTGAGCACGAGGGGAAGCCTGGTCAGCGAACGCAACCAGGGAAGATCGTTCCAAGTCAGAGGATTTCCGAAGATTTTCCCCCATTGCATGACTGCGGCCGGAAGATCTTCCTCGGGAGGCTTTTGCAGCCTGCCGCGAAACACGGGATCCGAAAAATAGTTGCTAAGAACGTGCCCGTGAAACTGAGGGAAGTTCGCCAGGTTGAGGTCCCGCGGGCGCCACCCGGTGATCCATGTATCCAAAGTGACCACCAGGGCCTTGAATCCAGCCGCCTCGGCCCTACGGACCAGGCTCTCCGCGACTTCCCGATCGGTGGGCGTATAGAGCTGAAAGAAGCCCGGCGTATCTCCGAATTCGGCGGCCACCGTCTCAAGGGGATCGACGCTGAAGGTCGAAGCCATCATCGGCACGCCGGCCTTATGCGCGGCCTTCGCGGTCGCAATGTCACCGTGCATGTCTTGCGAGCATAATCCGATGACGCCGATTGGACTCAAGAAGAGCGGAGTAGGAAACCGCATCCCGAACAGATCGATCGACAGGTCTCGCTTCGCAGCACCAACCAGCATGCGAGGCATCAAACCCCATTGCTCGAATGCCGAGACATTGACGTTTTGCGTATGCTCGTTGCCGCAACCGCCGGCTACGTAGGCCACGAGCCCGGGAGCCATCGCCGCATGCGCGCGGGCCTCCAATTCGCGGAAGCCGACCGGCAGTTTCGGCAGCTTGCCGCCGAGACCGCCGAAATAGATTTCGGTCTGATAGTCGCCGTAGTGACCCAACGTGTTCTCCCCCTCTGTTGATCGGCGTGACGGCAGCCAGCATGAACGGAGCCCTTCGGACGGCGCTCCAACGCGCTCGATTTTCCTTTTCGCGCCCCACAGATGGGGCGTCCGAACCGAATCTCGGTCGATCGCAAGAGCGGTGCGACCTCCTGCTCTTCTACTTGAGGGCTTCTCTCGTGCGACGCGCCTCGTAAGACTTCACATGGGTGTAGGCCGCGCTTAGAAGCACGGCATCCGCGCCATGTTCTGCCCGTCCCAGGAGGTCACCCAGAACGTGGTCGCCTTCTGTCCGCGATCCTTTCTCGATGTCGCGCAGCATGGACGCCATCAGCGGAGATCCGGGCGCCGTGAGGAGCGGTCGCGTGCGCTCCAGATAGGCTGGACGAGGTGCAAAGCCGGCGTCCGCGGCAATCTTGCTGCATTCATCGAGAAGCTTCACGATAAGTCCCGAAGCGCCGGCGGCGACGATGTCTCCGATCGAGGCGCGCATCAGGCAGGTCACGCCCGCGGCGGTGGCGATGAACACCCATTTCTCCCACATGTTCTGCAGGATGTCATCGCTGGCTTCGGCATCGAAATTCGCGTTCGATAATGCCGCGAGGATCTTGTCGCGGCGCTTCGATCGCTTCCCGTCCTGCTCGCCGAAGCTGAGCGTATGCAGATCGACGAGATGGAGTATCTCGCCGTTGCTGGAAAGTGCCGCGGAGATGGCGCATTGACCTCCGAACACCTTCTCCTTCCCAAAGCGGGCGTTCAGTACGTCAATATGACGCAGGCCGTTCAAGAACGGGATGATGACGGTGTCGTCTCCAACCGCAGGCGCGAAGGACCGTAGGGCATCGTCGAGATCGTAGGCCTTGCAACTCAACAAGATCAGATCGTAGGGCCCCTCGAGCCGTTCGGAGATCACGGTCGGCGGGGATACCAGATATAGATCGCCGGTCCGGCTCTTGACCTCGAGCCCCTTCTTGCGAAGCGCCTCAGCGCGAGCTGGCCTGACGAGGAAAGTGACATCGCGCCCGGCAGCCAGGAGCCTTGCTCCGAAATAGCCGCCTAGGGCTCCCGCTCCGATTACCAGTATCCGCAAGATTCATCTCCTGTTTGACGTGGAAGATCGTCGTTCCGTGCTGACGGCGGGACCCGACGTCTGGCTCCGCAGCGCCGAAGGTTGCGCCTCAGTGACCGTCACCGGTACCGACAGGCCTGACTAGTCCACAGCGCTGACGAGCTTCCCAAAAGGAATCCAGCTTTTCCCGTCGAAGCTCTCGAACTGAAGTGACGTCCACGCCTGGTTGTTTTTCTCGCTGGTATTGATGGCGCTCCCCGGGAGCGCCATCGAAGGCGAGAAATTCCTCAAGTTCAGCGCCTGGCTCATGATGTTGCCGCGCGTCAGATCATCGCCGCATTGCTGAAGGATCTTCTCGAGCATTTCACCCTGGACGACACCAGCCACGTAAAGTGTCTCTGCCACGTCGCCCGTTGGAATGTACTTGGCAAGAAACGCACGATAGCTTTTGACTGCCGGGTCGTGCTCCCACGTCGGATCCATCGGATCTTTCAGGAACGTGCTTGATACCACCCCTTTGGCGTTGTCGAGTCCCGCGGCTGCAAGGGTCCCCGCGACCGACGTGGTGGAATTGATGATGACCGTCAGAGGGCTCCAGCCGATTTCGCGGATTTTACGGAGAGCTTGCGCCGTGAACTTCGGTGATCCGGCGATGAACAACGCTTCTGATCCCGAGCTCTTGAGCGACACGACCTGAGAATCGACTGTCGGATCGGTCGCTTCGTAGGACTTTGTCACGACCAGCTTGCCGAAATCGTCCTTCATGTATGAACGGAACGCGCCGACAAAATCCTTCCCGAGATCATCGTTCTGATAGAGTATGGCAATGCGCGAACCGGGCATCTTTTCAGTTATGAATTTCGCATACACCTTGCCCTCGGTATCATAGCTCGGCAGCCCGGTCGTGGTGTAAGGGTACTCGGCATGATTGGTGAATTTGTTCGCGCCTGAGAGAACGAAGAGGTGCGGCACCTTCTTGGCATTGGCGTATTTCACGTTCGCAGAAATGCTCGCTGTCCCAAGCGGGCTGAACAGAAATGCGACCTCCTCGCTTTCGACCAGCTTGCGGGTTTGCTCGACGGATTTGCTCGGTGAGTATGCATCGTCGAGGGCAATCAGCTTGATCTTGCGGCCGTTGATACCTCCCTTGTCATTGATGAACTCGACATAGGCCATCAATGCCTTGCCTACGTTGCCGAGCGCCGAGGCAGGGCCACTGAAGGGAAACGTCGATCCGACCTTGATCTCCGTCGCGGTAACCCCGACTGGCTCCTCGGCCTCGGCCTTCCGCGCAAACGCCAGTGCAGTTGCAAGCAGCAGCGTCGCGAGCATGAATTTCCTCTGCCACATCGATCTTTTCCCTCCAATGAGACGCTCACGGCGTCGAATGGCGTTTCCGTTCTGCGCCCCGCATCTGACGCCGGGGTCACATTTGAGATCGGCTTTGACTCGCCCTTGCCTGGCTTCCGGCAGGCAGCACTCGGCATCCTCTCGCGTGAAACAGTCGCGGTAGGCGTGCCGGACGATGAGTGCTACTTATCTTGCGATGCGAAAGCTGGCCGCGGCCAACCAACCCGGTCGGTCACGTTCTAGTCTCTGTAGCGCGAGCCCCTTGCATCAAGAGCACGGCGATAGGCCTCGAACGAATCTTGCCCAAAGGAGGTTTTTTCGTCGAAGCCCTTTGCAACCTCGCTCTGCATCTGCCGCGTCGTGCGACGCAAAATCTCTTCCGGCAGCGGCCGCCAGTTCTTGCCAAATGTAGCAGCGGCGAGTTGCACTTCGCACGCGCGTTGCAGGACCGTCATGCGGAACAGCGCCTCCGCGGCCGTCCTCCCACACGTCAGAAGACCGTGGTGTCTCAAGATCATGTAGTTCTTGTTGCCCAGCGACTTCACGAGGCGCTCGCGCTCGCCGAGATCCGTCGAAATGCCCTCGAAATCATGGTACGCAATTTGCTCATAGAGCATCGCGCCGTAGAAGCTGTGATGCGAGAGCCCCTCTTCCGTGCAAGCAACAGCGACACCGGCCGTCGTGTGCGTATGGGCGATGAAATGGGCATCATCGCGTGCGGCATGAACCGAAGAATGGATCGTGAAGCCCGGCGCGTTGACACGCCCCGGAACATCCATAACCTTGTTCCCATCAAGATCGATCTTGATGAGATTGGAGGCTGTGACTTCGTTGTACGCCAGCCCGAACGAATTGATCAGAAAGTGCTTATCAGGACCCGGCACGCGAGCCGTGATATGATTATAGATGTGCTCGCACCAACCCAGATCGAAGAAGACATGATACAGCGCAGCGAGATCCTGACGAACCAGCCGCTCTTCGGCGGCCATGGCGTTGTGGCTGATGTTTCCAGGTGAGGTCTGGACGTTCATGCGATTCCTCCGAGTGACTTTATCGCTGGTCGGCACGTCAGTTGAGCAGATCCGGCTGCTCTTTCACGATCTTCGAGTAGAGCGTCTGGAACTGAAACCATCCAGCCCTCGGTGAGCCGAGGATAGAGAAAGCCTGCTTCGCAGATTCCTCGGGAATGATCTTGAGAGCCTGGCCGGTTCGCGCCGCCGCCGCTTCGGCAAGCAGTTGAACCTGGCACGACCGCTCCATCGTGATGAACCACCAGACCGCCTCATCCACGCTCTGTCCGACAGTCAGAAGTCCGTGGTTCTGCAAGATAGCCGCCTTGTGCGGCCCCAGCGCCTGAGCGATTTGCTGGCCTTCGTCCACTTCGACTGCCACGCCACCGTAGTCCTCGTATAGAGCGTGATCGTTGTAGAAGGCACAGGCATCTTGCGTAATCGGCTCCAGTTTCCGAGCCAGCGTTGAGAACGCCCGGCCATGGGTGGAGTGCGAATGCGCTGCACCAATCGAATCCGGACGAGCCGCATGAACACTTGCGTGAATCGCGAAAGCGGCGGCGTTGACGGGATAGTTGCCCTCGACGACTTCGCCTTTGTGGTTGACCCGAATGAGGTCTGAGGCCTTAATCAACCCGAAGCTCATCCCGAAGCCGTTCACCCAAAACGTGTCCGTGAACTCCGGGTCACGCACAGTGATGTGGCCCGCGACCCCCTCGTCGAATCCGAATTTCGAAAAGAGCCTCAATCCAGCAGCGAGGCGCTCCTTTCTGTGCCGTCTCTCTTCAACCAGAGTCTTGAAAACAGGAGGCTGTGGCAGGCCCACGCCGATCTTCGCTACGGCTCCGGCATGTCGATCCTGAAGGAGATGCTCGCTCATCGTTTTGCCTTCGTATTCAATATGCCGCGTAAGCCCACGGCACAGTGACGGGAATTGTTCGACGCGGCGCTGATATGAGGTTAAGTTCGGAGTGTCCGCGGCTACCATTAGACTGGCAGTGAGCCGCGGAAAAACAATTGAAATCGATTGTGGATCGTTGAATTTGGCTCAGCGCAAAATGTCGAATGCCCGATCAACCCTCCCGCCCTTGGCAAGCCTTCGTGCGTTCGAAGCTCTCGCACGGTCCGGTAGCGTCAAGCTTGCTTCCGAAAGTCTAAACCTCACCCCATCTGCGATCAGCCATCAAATTCGTACTCTGGAGGCGCACTTCGGCGTTCAACTCGTGCGACGCAGCGGCCGGAATGTCGAACTCACCGAAAGCGGCGCGATTTACGCCAGCGCCGTGCTCAGCGCCTTCGACGAACTGTTTAGCGCCAGCGACCTCCTTGAGGATCGCAAGCGCGGCCCGATCGTCAGGGTCAGCGTAACGCCGACGTTTGCGATGCTCGCTGCGCTCCCGCACCTCGAGAGATTCCGTATCGATAATCCGGGGCTTGATCTGAGGCTGGAGGCGAAGAATACCCCGGCCGATTTCGAGCGAGACAATATCGACGCCGCGGTCCAGTTCGGCGAGCCTCCTTTCGGTAGCCTGACCTATCATCGGCTGCTCAGGTCGCGCGCCGCCCCATGCGCTGACCCGAAGCTGTTGGATCGCCGCGGTCCCATTCGGCATCCGGAAGACTTGACGAGGCTGCCGTTGATAAAGTTCGCCACTGCGCCAGACCTTTGGCAGAGATGGTTCGCGGAGTACGAACCGCAAGTCGCGACGAAGGAACCGGACCTTGTCGGCGACAGCCTCTTGACGGCCATACAGATGGCCAGGTCATCGATGGGCGTAGTCCTGGCGCCTTTCCCTCTGATCGCTCCGCTGGTCAGCAGCGGCGCTTTGACGGTCATAGCGCACTGGGGCTCGAAAAGCATCGCGCTGAGGGACTTTTACTTTACCCATCGGAAGGTCGATGGCTCGTCCGAGAAGATCAAGGCTGTCCACAAATGGCTGAAAGTCGTGGCCAAGGCCTTGGAAACCGATGCTGGAAAGCTCGGAGTGTAGAACACTGCCACCGTTGGAAGTGCGCTCCGGTGACAAACGGGACCTCACGCCAGATGATTGGATCTCTTGCGCTTCTGGGGCCTTTTCGAACCCGGGGGCCTGGTCCGCACCGAGGATTTACGGGATGCTTTCGTAGTTTCGAGGAGTTGCCGCTCGTTGCCGAGGACATGTTCGCGAGCCACGCTCATGATTTCCGAGGCGAATTCCCGATGATCCGCCGCGCGGGCCAACAGCAATGCGCCCACGATTTCAGACACGATGGCAATCGCTTCTCGCTTCGATGGGCCGTTGATGTCCTCGGACAAAATGGCGATCATCTCTCTCAGACCGTTTGAAAACGTCCGTCTGACGCCGGCGCCGGCCCGGGAAACCTCTGCACCGAGCGCCGGAAGAGCGCAACCGTTCGCGACATCGTCACGGTGTCGGTCCGTGAGATAGTAATCGACGATATTCAAAAGGCGTTCGCCGGGACTGGATCGATCGGCCAGCTTCCGCCATTGCTCCACCGATCCGTCCACGGCCCTTGCGAACGCTCTTTCGATCAGATCGCGCCGGGATTTGAAATGGAGATAGAAGCCGCCGTGCGTGAGTCCGGCCGCCTGCATCAGCTCGGCCACCTTGACGCTTTCAACTCCTCGTTCGCGGATTCGAGCCGAAGCGCGATCCACGATACGGGCGGATGTTTCGGCTCTATGTCCTTTTTCGTATCGCATATTGTCTCGCCGTCACGAGCGACTGGACGCCCAAGAAATCCGCGCGACAATGTTGCCGCACCCGTCCTGCATCCGCTGGTTCGGCCGCGCACTGATCCATCGTAATTCATGCCAATGCGGCCCGACATGGCAAAGCTGGTGCTACGCCTATTCAACATTGAATTACACCCTCGGATTTCTGGATGTTAGATATCATGCAGGTTCGCAAGGGAGCCGGACAATGACGAGAATTTCTGCGCCTTTGGACGACCGCCCCGGTGCTCCTGCGCAGGCGCGCCAGACTCGCTCGGGCGATATTCGCAAGCGGACGGTTCGGGCCAATGGACTCGATTTTCCGGTCCTCGAAGCCGGGAGCGGTCCTCTGGTGCTATGCTTGCATGGCTTTCCCGATCATGCGCAAAGCTGGGTCCACATCCTTCGCCGCCTTGCGCAGGAGGGATATCGGGCCGTCGCTCCCGCCTTGCGCGGATACTGGGCTGGTGGCGCAGCACCTGACGGATCCTACCGTGCCGCCGCGATCGGGCAGGACGTCCTCGCCCTGATCGAGGCCTTGGGGGCCGATCAGGCTCATGTCATCGGCCACGATTTCGGAGCGCGGGCTGCCTACTCCGCAGCAAGCCTCGACGCGTCGAGAATCTGCAGGCTTGTCGGGCTGGCGGTACCCTATGGGAAGGGTCTGCCGCAGGCATTCGTAGCCGATGGTGAGCAACAGCGACGAAGCTGGTACATGTTCTTCTTTCACACGCGCTTTGCGGAGCCGGCCGTTCAGCTCAACGAGTTCGCATTTCTCGATCGGCTCTGGCGGGAATGGTCGCCCAGCTACAAGATGCCGGCTTCGGATCGCAGCGCGTTGACCGAGACGTTCAAACAGCCTGGCGTCCTGCCTCAGACGCTTGCCTACTACCGCCAGCTGTTCACACCGCCGCCCGAAGCGGAAGCCCAGGCCCTGGAAGCTCGCGCGAACGGCCCGATCGCTGTCCCCTCGCTCTACCTGCACGGGGAGGAAGACGGTTGCATGTCAGCTCGGCTCAGCGACGACATGGCAGCGGCGTTCACGAAAGGCTTCGAACGCGTCGTTCTGCCCGGCGCCGGCCATTTCCTGCATCTTGAAACGCCCGAGGTTGTTTTGGGCCACATTCTGCCTTTCCTCAAGACCTGATCGCCGCAAGGCGCGGTCCTGCTACGGCGGGCCGCCTTTCCACTCAAAAGGAACGCCCGTCATCTCCTCGAAAAGGACGTTGCGATGTCGAAACCGAGCCCCATTCTGATTACCGGCGCCGGCGGCGACGTTGGCTCCGTAAGCAAGACGATGATCAATATGCTCATCGAGGACGAGTATCCGGTGCGCGCCTTCGTAAGGAAGGACGACGAGCGGGCGCAAGCGCTCAGGCAAATGGGCGCCGAGGTATTCGTGGGCGATCTGCTCAATGTCGCCGATGTCGCAACTGCGCTGAAAGGCTGTCGCCGTGTCTGCTTCAGCATGAGCTTGAACCCCTACTACACCGACGCAACGGTCTTGATGGCAGCCGCTGCGCGAGCGCAAGGAGATCTCGAGGTCTTCGTCAACATTTCGGAGTTCGAGCAGTCCTACATGAACTTCTCTCGGATGACGGCTCCTTCCGAGGTGCGGCGAGAGTGGTTGGGAGGACTTGTCACGGACTGGTCGCCGCAGCAGAGAGCCCATTGGGCCTCTGAACAGGCCCTGAATTGGTCCCGCCTGCCGGTCGTCAATGTTCGCGCCACCATGTTCGTCGAAAATCCCATTCTCGCCTGGTTCCCGCTCAAGCAGTTGCTGGGTGCAGGCGAGCTTCATCTGCCCTTCGGCAGGCAGAAGATCGCACCGATTGCCGCTTATGATGTCGCGGAGGTCTGCACCAGGATCCTGATCGATCCTGCGGCGCACGTATCGAAGACCTACGAGCTCACCGGTCCCGAGTCGAAGGACATGGAAGGCTTCTCCGAGGACTACGCCGCCACGTTGGGAAGACCCATTTCGTATGTTCCTCAGGACCTGGATGCGTGGATCGAGGCTTACATCAATGGACCACTCGCAGCTCGCGTTCCCCATACCGCGGAGCACTTGAGAACCATCACCCGCCTCGCGGCCGGTGGACGGTACGAGGGCGCGACTGGCGAGCTCGAGCGGCTGCTCGGACGCGCTCCCAAGACCTTCAAATGGGCGCTGGCGCGATCCCCGCGGCTCCGCGAAGCGCTCGGCACGCCATGACGGCAGGATCTCCCGTCATTCAACTGAAGCTCGGGCTACGTCTCGCGTCTCTAACCGGCTTTCGCTGCCGATTTGCCACCGGATTTTACGCGTCGGACCGGACGGCGGATCAAGGCATCGGAGGCTTGCTGTAGGTGGCGAATGCACTCGTCGTGCTGCAGGCCAGGCTTCAATCTCCCGTTGACGTGCCGGACGCCCCACTGACCGAGAGCCAGAACGACGACGCCAAGCTCGCGGCCCGAGTCCGTCAGGGTATAGGCCGCTCTGGGTGGATGATCGCTATAGAACTCGCGCCGCACGAGGCCGTGCTCCTCAAGTGTCTTTAGACGATCGGAGAGGACATTGGGCGCCATGCCGGGCAGACGCTCCTGAAGATCCTGGAAGCGCATGGTGCCGGGAAGCAAGTCCCGGACGATGAGGAGCGTCCAGCGCGCGCCGACGATATCGAGCGTGCGGGCTACAGGACAAGATGCATCCAGACTGTTTCTTGCCATCCAATATGGTCCAAATTCCTACCTTGTCCAAATATAGTCCATATTCCGGGAATTGAAACTATCCGCAAACTCCCGGCGGCCATGCCACCTCGGATTCTGGAAGGCTCTTCGAAAGCGCAAGGGGGCCTGTCAATGGCTCGGAAGCCATGTGCAGCCAAGGGTTCTCAGCGGACCGATCATCGCCCCCAGCCGGATTGTAACCGGACGGTAGGTCCCATTGAACGTCCAGACCAACGTCCGGATCGAGGCTGAGTCGTAGATTCCCTCGACCGAAAACGGCGCCTGGTAGGGTTCGACGATCCCGTCAGCCGCTGCCTTCTTGCGCTTCACTCCTCAACTCGCGGCGCAGAATCTTACCTACATTGCTCTTCGGAAGTTCAGACCTGAACTCGATCTGCTTCGGAACCTTGTAGGGCGTCAACTGTGTCCCTGCAAAACTGACGAGCTCCTCTGCCGTCAGTCGAGGATCGAGACGAACGACGAAGGCTTTCACCGCCTCGGTGGATTTCGGGTCTGGCACACCGATCGCGGTGCACTCCAGAACCCCGGGGTGACTCGATATGACTGCTTCGACCTCGTTCGGATAAACATTGAATCCCGAGACGATGATCATGTCCTTCTTGCGGTCCACGATCTTGATGAGGCCGTCGGCGGACATGACGCCGATATCGCCCGTTCGGAAGACTCCGTCATTCGTCATCACCTGGGCGGTCTCATCCGGTCTGTTCCAATAGCCAGCCATCACCTGCGGGCCTTTTCCGCAGATTTCGCCGGCCTCTCCGATCGGCAGTTCGTTTCCTTCATCGTCGCGGATCGAGACATAGGTCGATGGCAGAGGCAAACCGATCGTTCCGGAGAACTCGGTCATATTCGGCAATGTGGAGGTCAGCGTTGGCGAAGTCTCCGAAAGTCCGTAGCCTTCGGAAAGGATACAACCCGTCACCGCGCGCCACATGTCTGCGACCCCCTTTTGGGTCGCCATACCGCCGCCGATGGCCATCTGCAACTCCGAGAAATCCACATTCTTGAAGTCGGGATGGCGCAGCAGACCATTAAATAGCGTGTTGACGGCCGGAAAGCTGTGAATTCTGTGTTTGCGGAGTTCTCGAACGAATCCATCGATGTCACGCGGGTTTACGATCAGAAGATTGACGCCGCCGACCCGGACGGAGAACAGGAAACAAACGGTGAGCGCGAAGATATGATACAGCGGCAGCGCGCAGACCGTCATAAGAGGCTCGCCCACGCGATGGTTGCGGAACGCGGGCTCGCTCCACGCAGTGATTTGAAGGACGTTTGCCACCATATTGCGATGGAGCAGGGTCGCTCCCTTCGAAACACCGGTGGTGCCTCCCGTGTATTGCAAGAAGGCAACGTCGTGCGGGCCGATATCGGGCCTCCTCAGCGCCATCCTTCGACCGGCCGATAGGGCATGGTTGAACGAGACGGCGCCGGGCAGAGTGAAGGTGGGGACCATCTTCTTCACCTTGCGCACGACAAAGTTGACGAGAATGCCCCTCGGACCGAGCAACTCCCCCATGGAGCAGATGATGATGTGCTTGATGTTCGTTCTTGGCAGCACCTTTTCCAAAGTCGCGGCGAAATTCTCCAGAATGAAGATGGCCTCCGCTCCCGAATCGTTCAACTGATGCTCGAGTTCTCGAGGCGTGTAGAGAGGGTTGACGTTCACCACCGTGCAGCCCGCACGCAATGCCGCCGCCCCAGCGATCGGGTTCTGGAGAACGTTCGGCATCATCACCGCAACTCGACTTCCCTTGACCAGACCTTTGCCCTGCAGGTAGGCGCCGATTGCGGCCGACATTTCGTCGAGCTCACGGTAGGTGATTGCCTTGTCCATACAGATGGCCGCTTTGCGATCTCCAAATCTGGCAAAGCTTTCTTCGAACATTTCGATCAATGACGGAAACTGATCGACGTCGACGTCCGCCGGCACGCCGTCGGGATACTTCCCAAGCCAAAACCGTTCCACGTTACTCCCTCCCCAACAAGGACCGCCTTTGCAGTCTCTATTTCTCCGCCGAATGCGCCGCAGCCAGAAAAGACAGGCAGTCGGCGTCCGGGCACAATGCAGTCTGTCGAAGCCCTTGTTTGGCCAATGGACTGGCTATTGCCCGAACTTTGCTATGCGCCATCTCACCAAGTCGTCGGCCCCCGGGCCCGCCTTTGGACGAACATCCCTCAAGCGGACGGTCGCGCCCGATTCCTCATCAACAATCTCCAACTTCACCCGTCGCCCTCCGTTCTTGTTAACGAATTCGAGTGGAGCTCCGGCATCTCCAGTCACTCCCCATTTATCACCGACCTGAGCAAGCGCCTGGATGACGAGGATCATGTCCCAGCCTTTACCGGACAAGAAGTATTCGTAGCGATCGGGGCCGGTCCGATAGAGGCGCCGTCCGATCAATTCGTTTCGTTCGAGATGCTTCAGCCGATCAGAAAGCGTGGCATCGGTAATGCCGGTCGATTTTCTCAGATCATCGTACCTACGCACGCCCAGCGATAAATCACGCAAGATCAAGAATGCCCAGCGGTCGCCAACGGCATCGAGTGCCCCGGCGATCGAGCATGCCATTCCTTCAAAGCTCTTCAATCGCATCCGTCTTCTTCCGAACAACCTGTATTCCAAGCGCGCGCCAGGAGCTTGCATTCGATATCACCAAGCGTCAGCAAAAAATAGCTTGATACAAGTCACTATTATTATTAAAGTTACTTCAATAAAAGAATCGCGCTTCGGCGCGGGAGGAACCATGCCTACCCCAGCAAGCCCGCACACCGTGACAATCGAAATCAATGGATCGCGCAGGACCGCGACCGTCGAGGCGCGGAGGCTCCTGGTCCATCTCATAAGGGAGGATCTCGGCCTCACCGGCACGCACGTCGGCTGCGACACGTCTCAATGCGGAGCCTGTACCGTCGAGATCGATGGAAAAGCCGTGAAATCCTGTACGGTGCTCGCCGTCATGGCGGACGGCGCGTCGATTACGACGATTGAGGGGGTGACCGGCAGCGGCGGCGAACTCAGTCCTGTTCAGATGGCATTTCACGACCACCATGCGCTTCAATGTGGCTTCTGCACACCGGGCATGGTGATGAGCGTCCGGAGCCTGTTGAAGGAAAACCCCAATCCCAGCGAGCGCGAAATCCGGCACGGCCTGGCCGGCAATATCTGTCGGTGCACCGGCTATCACAACATCGTTCGCGCTGTGGAAAGCCTCGCATCGAAAGGCGGTGTGGCGTGACCCTTCCGACCGGAATGCGACACATCGGCCAGCCGCTCAGGCGACGGGAGGATCTCAAGCTGCTCGCCGGCAGAGGGCGCTACGTCGACGATTTGAACTTGGCCGGCATGCTGCATGTGGCGATGCTGCGATCGCCGCACGCTCACGCCGCGATAAACGGCATCGATCCGTCGAACGCGAAGAAAGCTCCCGGTGTTCGCTTGGTTCTCTCCGGCAATGAGCTCGTCGACAAGATCGGCCCGATCGTGCCGAACTGGATTATTCCCGGTAGCAAGGTGCCGGTCCGCCCGGTGATCGCGACCGATCGCGTTCGCTTTGTCGGAGAATGCGTGGCGCTGGTCGTGGCGGAAACGTTCGCGCAGGCCTGCGACGCACTCGAGCTGATCGAGGTCGACTACGAGGTGTTGTCCGCGGTGCCCGACGAGGCGTCCGCCATCGGAAAGGACGCGCCGCAGCTTCATGACAACGTACCGGGCAACGTTACCACCTTCTACAAGGTCAAGGGCGGCGACTACGACAAGGCGAATCGAGAGGCTGATCAGGTCATCAGCCTCCGCGTACTCAATAACCGCCTCATTCCGACGTGCATGGAAACGCGCGCGATCGTCGCGGCACCGGAACCGGACGGCACGCTCACTGTCTATATCGGAAGTCAGGTCCCGCATATGCACCGCCGCTGGATCGCGGAGACGGTCGGCATTCCCGAGAATCAATTGCGCGTGGTCGCGCCGGATATCGGGGGCGGCTTCGGCGCCAAAATGCATCTGTACCCTGAAGATCTGCTCTGCCCGTACCTTGCTCGCGAACTCAACGCGCCGGTCAAATGGTGGGAGTCCCGCTCGGAGAGCCATCAATCGACCAGCCATGGCCGGGCGCATACGGAAGATATCGAGATCGCCTTCAACGACGACGGAAGGATTCTCGGCCTCAAAGTCAGCACACTGGGCAATGCAGGTGCATATCTGTCCAACATGGCAACCGGCGGGCCGACCGTGAACACGGTCAATTTCGGCACCGGCACCTACAAGATTCAGAACTACGAAGCTCTTTCCCGGGTGGTCGTCACCAACACGGTTCCGGTGGACGCTTATCGCGGTTACGGTCGCCCCGAAGGGGCCTACATCGCCGAGCGCGCCATCGATGCGGTGGCGCGCCATCTCAATCTCGACCAGGTGGACATCCGGCGAACGAACTTCATTCACTCGTCCGATTTCCCCTACCGCCCTTACAACAGCACTGGCGTGATGTATGACAGCGGCGACTATCAAGCGCTGCTGGACAAGGCGCTCGCGGCATTTGGTTACGAAGGACGTCGCGCGGAGTGCGAGGCCTTGCGCGGGCGCGGCATTTATCGCGGCGTTGGAGTTGCCGCCTACACTCATATGTGCGGTATGGCGCCATCCCGCCGGTTGGCCGCCGGCGGCTTCAACCGTGGCGGCTGGGAAAGCGCACGGGTTAGTATCGATTCCAGCGGGCGAGCCACGATCTATTCGGGCTCGATGAGCCAGGGACAAGGCCATGCCACGTCGCTCTCGCAGATCGCTGCGGACGTTCTCCAAATTCCAATCGAGGATATCGAGATCGTCCAGGGCGACACCCGTCAGGTGCAGGCGGGCCACGGCACGTTCAACTCACGGTCGATGGCGGTCGGCGGATCGAGCGTCCATGTCTCTGCCCACCAGGTCATCGCCAAGGCCAGGAAGATCGCCGCGGGCATGTTGGAAGTGGATGAGAAGGATGTCTCCTACACGGCGGGCGCATTCACCGTACCCGGCACCGATATCGCGCCGCTGTCCTTCTCCAAGGTGGCCCGTATGGCTTATGTCGGCCATAAGCTGCCCGACGGCGTGGCCCCCGGCCTCGACGAGACGGTTTTCTATGATCCGACCGGCATGGGCGCACCGTCGGGCGTCCATCTCGCTTACGTCGAGGTCGATCCCCAGACCGGAACGGTCGACATTCTCGATTATGTCGCGGTGGACGATGTCGGGACGCTGATCAACCCGCTTCTTGCGGCCGGCCAGATCCATGGCGGTGTCGCGCAGGGCATTGCTCAGGCCCTTTATGAAGAGGTCAGCTACGACCCCGACAACGGACAGCTCCTGACCGGTTCGCTGCTGGACTACGCCGTTCCCCGCGCCGAGCATGTTCCCAACATCAGATCGCTGTTCCAGGAAACGCCGTCGCCGACCAACCCAATCGGCGTGAAGGGCATCGGTGAGAGCGGCTCGATTGCTGCTCCGCCCTGCATGGTCCACGCCGTGCTCGATGCGTTGTCGCCATTCGGCATCAAGCATCTCGATATGCCTCTCACGCCGCCACGAATCTGGGCCGCAGTACGCAACGCACGCGCAGGAGCCGCCTGATGATCCCCGCTGCATTCGACTATGTCCGCGCGTCTTCCCTCGCCCAGGCGATTGAGCTGTTACGCGACAATCCCGACGGAGCGAAGCTCCTGGCCGGTGGCCATACCCTGCTCCCAGCGTTGAAGTTGCGGCTGGCTTCGCCCGAGCTTCTGATCGACATCCGAGGTGTCACCGAGATCAAGGGGATCGAGATCGGCGAAACCCATGTCAAGATCGGCGCGCTCACGACCCACGCCGAGTTGTTCGCTTCCGAACCGCTAAATCAAATATTCCCGGTCTTCCGGGAGGCCGCCAACGTTCTGGCCGATCCCCAGGTACGTAACCACGGCACGATCGGCGGTTCGCTGGCCAATGCTGACCCGGCAGCGGACTGGCCAGCCGTCGTCTTGGCGCTGCGAGCGGACATCGAGATCGCCGGCGCAGCTGGACGTCGCACCGTACCGGCGGAGGACTTTTTCGTCGATATCTTCACGACGGCCCTCGAGCCTGACGAAGTTCTTGCCGCAATCCGCATCCCGAGGCCGAAACTCGGCACGCGTTACACCTATCGGAAAATCCGGCATCCGGCGAGCGGGTTTGCCGTCGTGGGAGTCGCGATAGGAGTGCGAATACAGGGCGGTATCGTCAACGATGTTTCCATCGGCATTACCGGTGCAGCGAACCACGCTTTCGTGGGCAAGGCTGCGTCCGAATTCTTGACGGGCAAGGCTCTCTCTCAAGACAACATCGACGAAGCCGCCAAAGTGGTCGGCGAGATCACCGAATGCCTCTCGGACCGATATGCGCCGGCCGAATATCGCGCGGACTTGATCCGGGTCGAGCTCGGGCGGGCTCTACTTGCGCTTTCCTCTTGAGACGGCACTGACCGGCTTGGCGACATTACGGTCGCCTGAAGTGCCGCCAAATCGCTTTCGGTTGAAAGACACGGCACCCGCGCCGGGGACGATCTCAACGTCCTCGAGCCGCAAAGGCCGGCCGTCCGCCCTTTTCAGCTTCGGATACTCAATCGGACGTCCCGCCGCGCGATCGAGAAACACGACTTGCGGGCCTTCCGGCTCTGCCAGCCAGTCGTCGCCCCATTTCTTCAGCGCGAGATAGGCCGGGAAGAAATCACGTCCTTTCTCGGTGAGGACGTATTCATATCGTCCGGCATGTTCAGGCAATCGGACACGAGTCATGATCCCAGCATCGACCAATTTTTTCAGCCGCGAACTCAGAATGTTCGGCGCCACGCCGATGTAGAACTCGAATTCGTCGAAGCGCTTCACTCCGTAATACGCTTCGCGCAGGATCAAGATCGACCAGCGATCGCCAACAACCTCCATAGCCCGAGCCATAGAGCATTCCTTGTTCGCAAGCCGACTTTGCTTCACACCGGACATAGCCATCCTTCTGCCGCCAATATCAGCTCTACCATATTGATGCCGAATTCGCGCATGTCCAGCGCTACTCTCGCAATCTACCTCGGACCGAGCTGCAGAAACAGCTCAATCAGGATTTTTGCGGCCCCGGCCATGAAAGGCTGCGCCCGGCAGGACCGCGCCGGCGGGGGCGTTCTCAGGCGGTAAACGACGTGGATCTCCATGTCCCACGCACGTTGTCGGGAACATGGACTTGGAGCTCCGTCGGCTTGATGCAGCCAATAGAGGACGATCGATTGCCTATTGCAATTTCAGGGACATCGACCCGATGACCCTGAGATACTTCTCACGCTCGCTTTTGAAGAACGTCATTGCCTGAGACACGTCCATGGGCGCGACCGGTCGCGCGGCGCTGGCCTTGATTCTTTCGACATTCTCATCGCTCGCGCTCCAGACGTTCATTGCCCTATTCAAGCGCGCGACGACCTCGTCAGGCGTATCCGGCGCCGCGAACAGCGCAGACCAGATGCTGTACTCGAATCTGCCAACGCTCGCGCTTTCGCTGATGGTCGGCACCATGGGTAACATCGGATTGCGCTCCGCGCTAGCGACGGCAATCGCCTTGAGCTCTCCGGTCCGGATGAGGCTCAGCGCTCCAGTGCCCATGGGGACAAAGGCGAGGTCAATATGCCCCCCCAGCAGGTCTGCGATCACCGGCGCGGCGCCCTTGTACGGGACTTCCAGGAATTTTGCCCCCGTCCGCTGCTGGAAGTCGGCTCCGACGACCTGTGACGAAGAACCGGACCCCCAATGCGCAAGGGTCAATTCCTTGCCGTCCGGCTTGAGCGCATAGTCGACAAGCTCATCTGCCGACTTGAAGGAATGGGCTCTGCTCGACACCAGCAGGAAATCGGAATCGCCCACGATGCCGATGAGCTTGAACTTTGCTGGGTCGTACTTCGCCGATGGCAAGGTGACTGGCGCCGTGATGAAGTCCGAACCTGTGGTACCCAGCAGCGTATAACCGTCTGCCGGAGCCTTCAGTACAGCGCTCACAGCAATCGAACCATTCGCTCCCGGAACATTCTCCGTCACGAAGGATTTGCCGAGATCCCGCTCCATCACCACGTTCGCGGCGCGGATTGATACGTCCGCCGGCCCGCCGGCGGGGAACGCCACTTTTACGGTGATGGGCTTGGCGGGGAAGTCCTGTGCGACTGACGGCTCCGTCGCCCAAATCAAAAGCAACGCAGCGCTCAGCAACGGTCTCTTCATGCAACCTTTCATTCTGGACCTCCCAAAGCCCGGTCCGTTCCCGCGCTATGAAGCTGCGACAAGGAACGCAACGAACGTTATGATTGTGACACTCCAACCCATCATGATGATCGTCCAAGGCTGCGGCGCACCCTCGGTCTGCTTGAACTCCATGCCTCCATCAATTTGCACCATCGGCTGGACACTCCTGATAGAGCGTCGGTCGTCGGACAACGAACGAAGAGCCACGTCTCAAAGGTGTTGCTGGAGCTAATCTCGCCCGCGGTTTCAACCGACCTGACGGCCGAAATCGAGTTCAGGTGGAAAGAGCGGCGCGCGGATGCGAGACGAGAACTCCGGCATCGCTCAGGCGTTTCAACTCCGCTTCGCTGATGCCAAGCTCGCCGAAGACCGCTGCGTTGTGCTCGCCCTGGAAAGCGGGCGCGCCGATCGGCGTCAACTCATCCACCGAGAACCGCCACGGCCGTCCCGGCAGGCGATATTCGCCACCACTGCGATCAGGAACGTGCTGCACCGCGCCCCAGTAATCGCTCCAATCCGACGCCGTAAGCTCCTTGATCGACCGGATCTCGCCCATCGCGATCTTGGCCTCATCGAACTGCGCGTCGAGGGTCGCCATATCCGGAAAAGTCAATATCCAGGATTGAATCATCTGGTGCAGCAGGCCGAAATTGAGACGGCGCGCTGCCGCGGAGGAAAACCTCGGATCGTCCAGAAGATCGACCCGACGCATGGCGCGCAACCAGGATGGAAAGGTCCGGCTACCGACGATGCTCGTGGCAACCGTGAACTCCTCGCCTTCCGGTCCCGTGAAGAAAGAACAGTCGGTGGCCCCAAGCACCGCAGGCTCCGCACCAATGTCGTCGTCCGAAAGGTCGACATGCGCGCGCTCGTTGACCGCGAGCAGGGTTGCTGCCATCGCGACATCGATGTATTGGCCCTGCCCGGTTTTCTGCCGGCTGTTCAACGCCGCAAGAATCGCGATCACCGCCTGCAGTCCCGCATAGACGTCGGCATGCGACAGGCTGTCTGTCCGCGGTTCGGTCAGCGCGCTACCGTAGTGACGGACGCTGTTTTCGGTGAAGCCGGCCTCGGCCTGCACGGTCGGTGCGTAGGCCATCCGGCTACGCCAAGGGCCGCCCTGACCATAGCCGGTAATGGACGCATAGATCAGGCGCGGGTTGCGCCTGGACAGGGTTTCGTAATCGAGGCCGAAGAACCCCAGCGTGCCTGCACGGAAATTCTCGACGATAATGTCTGCCGTATCGCAGAGCTTCAGCGCCAGTTCGTACGCTCCGGGAACGTTGAGATTGATGCTGACATTGCGTTTGCCGGCATTTTGCTGGGCGTAGTAACCTGACATCCCGTCAGTCGACGGAAAGGCGAAACGCGAGACATCCGGACTTGGTGGTTCGACCTTGATGACCTCGGCCCCAAGATCTTGCAACGTCCGGGCACATAGCGGACCGGCAAGCACCCGGGAGAAATCGACCACACGGATTCCGCTCAACGGACCACTCATGTCAGCGCCCCGCGAACTTGGCAAGGCCGGGTCCATTCTTCCGGAATGACGCCAGGCCAGCCTTCAAATCTTCCGAGGCCCAGATCGGCGCCTGAACTCTAGCCATGGCCTCGTCGGCGGCCGCGACGCCTTCGTTCACAGCGATGTGCGCGAGTTGCTTCGTCGCCGCGTGCGCCACGGTCGGTCCCTGCGCAAACTCTTCGGCGATCGACATCGTGGCGGTCTCGAGCGACTCCTCCGGGACCGTTAGATTGATCAATCCCCACTTCTCCAGCGTCGGCGCATCGTAGCGCCGGGCCAGCATCGACATCTCCTTGGCGCGCTGCGCACCGATCCGCTGCACTTGACGCTGAATTCCACCCAGCAACGGATGTAGCCCGAGCGTCGCCTCGACCGAGCCGATCTTAGCCGATGAAGCTGCGATGATGTAATCGCACGAGAGCGCGAGCTCGAGACCGCCCCCGAGGCAAACGCCGTGAACACTGGCGATCAACGGGATTGGCAGCAACTCCATGAAGCGAAGAAATTCGACGCCGTTCAACCGTCGATTTTCGTTGGCCTGGTCGGCGCTACCCGCTTCCACCCGCTTGTCGAAGATGTCCAGATCTGCCCCGGCGGAGAAATGCCGCAAGCCACTTCGGATGACGATGGCTCGACTTCCGGCCTGCTGCGCACCCTCCACCTGTTCGACGATCGCGTTGATGAGCTTGGGGCCAAGCAGATTGTATGGCCGATAGACCATCGTCAAAACGGAGATATTGCCGCGCTGCTCGCGCGTCACCAATGCATCCTCGGACAAAGCTGCCTCCTGTACTGATGGCTCTTGCGACCATCCCTTAAGCTGAGACTACACGTTAACTTTCGTTTTGCAAGTTGCATTTCGCTCAGGCCGTCTGGCGCTCAACCCGATTTTTCAAGATCCCGATGCTCTCGACCTCGAGTTCGATGCTGTCGCCGTGCTCGAGGAACCAACCAAGTTCGAGGCCGCAGCCATTGCCCACAGTACCGGAGCCGATGAACTCGCCCGGCATCAACGTCTCGTCCTGCGTCACATGGGCGATGATTTCCTCGAACGAGAAAAGCATGCCTTCGCTGGCGCCTCGCGACCGGGTCTCCCCGTTGACGCGCGCTTCCATGGTGAGCTTGTAGGGATCGCCTATTTCATCTGGCGTCACGATCCAGGGCCCGAGCACGTTGCCGCCATCGAAGCTCTTGCCTTTGGCGGGCCCCAGCTTGCCTTCCATCTCAAGCCGCTGGGCATCGCGCGCGGAAAAATCATTGAAGATCGTGAACCCGAATATGTGATCGCGCGCTTTCGCTGCAGAGATGTTCGCGCCCCTGTTCTTGGTGATGATGCCGAACTCCAACTCGTAGTCCATCATTCGGCTATAGCGCGGCCATCTCACGGTGGTGTTGGGGCCTCCGACGCTGAAGCGGTTCGTGATGTAGTAGATCGGCTGCTTGCGATAGATTTCCGGCAGTTCAGGCAGAGGCGCCGCCTGAAGGCGGGCGAGTTCAACGGCATCGCCGGCTTTTCGTGCCTGGAGCTTGAGGTGTCCAATCGGAGCTTGAACGATGTGCACCGGGAACGACATGCCGTCGCGCATTTGGCGCGGCTCCGGCAGCGGTGCAAGAAGCTCCGATGCGGCGACATCGGACGACAGATCCTGGTCCTGCCCGTATCGACTGAACAGGTCCGACGCTGCATCGAGCGAAGCGTCGCAGTCGTCGATGAGCTCGAGCATTGAATTGAAAGCCGGATTTGGTTTGCCGGCTCGCTCGGTCGCGGAAGCGAGATCGAACAAACGTGTGTCGCTGGCATGAACTAGCGCGACTTTGCTCCGACCGTTCGATCGATAGGTGGCCAACTTCAACAGCCCCTCCCCTGATTTGCGTCTTCCTTGTCGATCGAAGCATATCTTATAACTTTCGTTTTGCAAGTCATACGACAAGCGGACCAGCGGCGTGTTGTCGACCATTGCATGACTGCCCCCGCATCAGGATGACCGGCATCGTTGCCGACCGTACATGGCCAGCGCATAAGCTTTTGTCTTATATGCTCTTAATCGGCTCGCCGCCGGTGCCCGTCAGCACGTCTCACCTGGCAGGCCGGGTGGCGGTTATGGCGTTTCACTCTACCAGATCGCCGACGATGAGAGCATCGAAGCGATAACCTCACAGGATCCCGTCGTGAAGAACGGCGCCGGTCATGATGAGCACTATCCGATGCGTCATTTGGCGGCTCGGGACTGAACGCCGCGTCCATCAGTTGCACGAGCGGGGACTTGGCAACTCTGGCATTTGTCGCTCGGACTTGCGCGGTATTCGCGCTCCAATCCAGCGCCAAAATCAGCCGAGGAAGCAACGGGCTTCTCTTTCCGGCGATCGGCATGACTGAAGAATATGCGACAGACTCATAAGTGGACTGGACGCTGAGACCAATGAGCGTCCAGTCTGGTTATCCCTGCTATTCCAGAGGCGTTAAGCGATTGCGCGTGCCGGGACGGAACCCTTGCCCGCACCGTCGAGGAAGCCCGTCAGCTGCTGCCGGATGATGCGTTCCGCATCGGCCATGATGCGATCGATCAGCTCCTTGACGGTCGGGATGTCGTTGATCAGCCCCACGACCATGCCACAGCTCCAGGCCCCCGCATCCATGTCGCCGTTTATCATCACCTTCGGGTAGACGCCGGCAACCTGGTCGAGAATGTCCTCGATCTTCAAGCTTGCGCCCTTCTCGCGCTCGATCTCGAGCAGCTCGTCGACGCCCTTGTTCTTCAGGACGCGTTCGGTGTTCCGCAGCGCGCGCATAACGAGAACGGTGTCAAGCTCGGTCGCCTTGACCAGTGCCTGCTTCACGTTGTCATGGACAGGCGCCTCCTTGGTGGCGACGAAGCGAGTGCCCATGTTCATGCCGGCCGCCCCCATCGCAAGAGCCGCGACGAGGCTTCGCGCATCCGCCATGCCGCCCGAGGCGACGAACGGAATCTTGAGCTCATCGGCGGCGCGAGGCAGCAGGATCATGTTCGGCATGTCGTCCTCGCCGGGATGACCGCCGCACTCGAAGCCATCGACGCTGACCGCGTCGCAGCCGATCCTTTCGGCCTTCAGCGAATGCCGGACCGAAGTGCACTTATGGATCACCTTGATGCCGGCCGCCTTCAGCGCCGGCATGTACTCTTCCGGGCTCCGGCCGGCAGTCTCGACCGCCTTGATGCCGCCTTCCTTGATCGCCGCGATGTATTCGGGATAAGGCGGCGCGGTGAAGCTGGGCAGAAAAGTGAGATTCACGCCAAAAGGCTTGTCGGTCATATCGCGGCATCGCGCGATTTCCTTGGCCAACAGCTCGGGCGTCTTTTGGGTCAGGCCGGTAATGAGGCCGAGACCGCCGGCGTTCGACACCGCGGCTGCGAGTTCGGCGAACCCCACATAGTGCATCCCGCCCTGGATGATCGGATGCTCGATTCCGAACAGTTCAGTAATCGCTGTTTTCACGATGAACTCCCGCTGCTTCGCTCAATGGATGATTTCGAAAAGCCCCGCCGCGCCCATGCCGCCGCCAATGCACATGGTCACGACGCCGTACTTGGCCTTTCGTCGCCGCCCTTCGAGCAGAAGGTGGCCTGTGAGGCGGGCGCCGGTCATGCCATAGGGATGACCAATCGCGATCGAGCCACCATTGACGTTGAGCTTGTTCGGATCGATGCCGAGCTTGTCCCGGCAATAGATCACCTGAACGGCATAAGCCTCATTGAGCTCCCAGAGATCGATGTCGTCGATCTTGAGGTTGTGGCGTTTCAGAAGCCGCGGAATCGCGACGACCGGGCCGATACCCATCTCATCCGGCTCGACGCCCGCGGCAACGAAGCCTCGGAAGATACCGAGCGGCTTGAGTCCCTTCTTGGCCGCGATCTTGTCGCTCATGATCACGCATGCCGAAGCGCCGTCCGAAAGCTGGCTCGCATTGCCCGCACTGATGGTCTTGCCTTCGAACACCGGCTTGATCTTGGCGAGGCCATCTGCGGTCGTGTCGGGACGCGGACCTTCATCCTTCGTAAGCGTCACTTGCTCGAAGGTGACCTGCTTGGTCTCCTTGTTGACGAGCGCCATTTTGGTCGTGATCGGAACGATCTCCTCATCGAACCGACCACTTTGAAGAGCAGCCCCGACGCGACGCTGGCTCTCCAGGCTGTATTCATCCTGCTTGTCACGGCCGATCTTGTAGCGCTCGGCGACCGTTTCCGCCGTCTCGAGCATCGACATGTACATGTCCGGCTTCATCGCCATCAATTCATCGTCGACCATGTGAAACTTGTTCATATGCTCGTTCTGCACCAGGCTGATCGACTCGATGCCGCCTCCGATCGCGACGTCCACGCCGTCCAGCATCACGGAACGTGCCGCCACCGCGATCGCCTGCAGGCCAGAGGCGCATTGCCGATCGATCGTCGTCCCGGCGACGCTCACCGGCATGCCCGCACGGATCGCCCCCTTGCGGGCCACGTTCATCACCATGGTGCCTTGCTGCATGGCGCAGCCCATCACCACGTCTTCGACTTCACCAGGGGCGATGCCGGCGCGCTTCACTGCCTCGGCCATGACGTGACCGGCCAGGGTCGGCCCCTCGGTATTGTTGAGGGACCCACGGTAAGCTTTGCCGACCGCCGTGCGAGCGGTGGAAACGATTACTGCTTCAGTCGTCATATTGCCTCTCTGCTTACGCTGCCGCGTCGAGCTGCGCGTAACGCAGCACATGGAACGCGGGATCGCCGAACTGGATGTTGATGGAGGAGATACGCTTGAAATAATGTCCGACGTTCAGCTCGTCGGTCATTCCCATGCCGCCGTGAAGCTGCACCGCCTGGTCGGCGACGAACTTGCCGGCATAACCAATCTTCGACTTGGCGCCCGAGGCAAGCCGCGGAAGCCCCGCATCGCCGGCGGCGAGGCTGAGGTTGAGATGTTGCATCAGGGAGAGCGCCTCCTGATGCGCGATGAACATATCGACCATCCTATGCTGCAGCACCTGGAAGGAACCGATGGTCGTGCCAAACTGCTTGCGGGTCTTGGAATATTCCAGCGTGGCGGAATTCAGCTCGCCAATGGCGCCGACGGCCTCCGCGCAGAGCGCCCCGATGGCGCGGTCGCGACACGCTTCAAGTGCCGCAACGCCCTCGCCTTCCTTTCCCAGCAGTTGTCCGCGGACCTCGCGCATGCGGATCTCCGCGGCGCGTCGGCCGTCGATCGTCTTGAAGCTTTGAAGATCGACACCGGCTACGCGACGGTCGACCACGAAAAGGCTGACGCCGGCCCGGTCGTTGTCGCGGCCGGAGGTCCGCGCCGACACGATCAGATAATCCGCCCAGGGCGCGGCGATCACTGCGGTCTTCTCGCCGCTCAGAACGTAGTCGCTTCCGTCTCGCCGTGCCTTCGTCGTGACATTGGCCAGATCGAAACGGGATTTCTTCTCCGTCCAGGCCAGCGCCCAGATCTTCGTGCCGTCGATAATACCAGGGATTAACTCCTGCTTTTGCTCGGCGGTGCCCGCGGACTCGATCAGACCACCTGCCAGCACCACCGTCTCGACAAAGGGCTCGACGACGAGGTGACGGCCGAACTCCTGCATGATGATCATGGTCGACAAAGGACCGCCGCCGAGACCGCCTGCATCCTCGGAGAATGGCGCAGCGAGCAGACCGAGTTCGGCGAAAGCTTCCCACTGCTTCCGGCTGAGCCCCTCTTCACTCGCCAGGATCTTGCGCCGCTTGTCGAAATCGTACTGATCGCGCAGCACGCGCTGGACGCTGGATCGCAGCAATTCCTGCTCTTCCGTGAACTGGATGTCCATCCGGTCCTCCCGATATGCCGCGGCTAGAGGCCAAGAACGGCTTTGGCGATGATGTTTCGCTGGATCTCGTTCGAGCCGCCGTAGATGCTGAGCTTGCGCGAGTTCAGGTATTTCTCCGATGCCGTATGACCGTAATCGGGACCCGGCATGAAGCGGTTGGCACTGACCGGATGCTCCCGGATCGCAAGGCCGTAATTGCCGATCGCGCGATGGGTGAGCTCGGTAATGTTCTGGAAAATCTCGGTCCCGCGGATCTTGAACAGCGAGGCCGCCGGACCGGGATCGATGCCGCGCGCCATCTGGGCGACGACACGGAGTTCGGTCGCCTCCAGCGCCAGCACATCGAGCTCGATGCGGGCGATGTCCCGCAGAAACTCCACATGCGCCGGATCATCGGCGGGAATCTCGGCCTTCACGATCTGCTTGAGCTTCTGGATGTAACGGGTCGACCGGCCGATGCCCGCCATGCTGGTGCGCTCGTTGCCAAGCAGGAATTTGGCGTAGGTCCAGCCCTTGTTCTCCTCGCCGACCAGATTCTCGACGGGCACGCGGACGTTCTCGAGGAAGACGTCATTGACCTCATGGCTGCCGTCGATCGTGATGATCGGCCGCACCGTCACGCCAGGCGACTTCATGTCGATCAGCAGGAACGAGATGCCGGATTGCGGCTTCGCATTCGGGTCGGTCCGCACCAGGCAGAAGATCCAGTCGGCGTGCTGCGCAAGCGTCGTCCACGTCTTGTGACCATTGACGATGTAGTGGTCGCCGTCGCGCACGGCCTTGGTTCTGACGGTCGCAAGGTCCGAGCCGGAGCCGGGCTCCGAGTAACCCTGGCACCACCAATCCTCACCCGACAGAATCCGAGGCAGAAAGCGCTTTTTCTGCGTCTCGTTGCCGAAGGTGTAGATCACCGGACCGACCATGGTCACGCTGAACGCGAGCGGAGGCAACGTGCCGGCACGGGTCGTCTCCTGCTCGAAGACGAAGCGCCGCGTCACCGACCAGCCGGGGCCGCCGTATTCCTTGGGCCAGAGCGGCGCGATCCAGCCCTTCTTGTGCAGGATGCGGTGCCAGAGCAGCGACTGCTCCTTCGTTAAATCGGTCTCCGGATTCGGGACGCGCATCTCCGCCGGATAATTGTCCGCGATAAAGGAGCGGACCTCATCTCGGAATGCAGCGTCCTCCGGCGAAAGCGCGAGCTCCATGAAAGGCTCTCCTTACCACTTCTCGCCGAAGGGGCGGATTTCCAGTTCGAACGTCCACGCGCTCCTGGGCTGCTGGTAGAGCTGCCAGTAGGACGTTGCCACGGAGGACGGAGGCATCAAGGCATCCGGATCGTCGAGTGCGGTGGGGCCGAGCGCTTCCAGCCGACGTTGCCGCACCCACTCGGTGTCCACGCCTGAATCGATGATGAGATGAGCGACGTGGATGTTCTGGGGCCCCAACTCACGCGCCATGGCCTGCGCCACCGCGCGCAAGCCGAACTTCGCGCTTGCAAAGGCCGCGTAGCCGGAGCCGCCGCGGAGCGACGCCGTCGCGCCTGTGAAGAAGATATTGCCGCCTCCGCGCGGCAACATCAGCTTCGCCGCCTCGCGGCCGGCCAGGAATCCGGAGTAGCAAGCCATCTCCCAAACCTTGCGGAAGACGCGCTCCGTCGTTTCGAGGATCGGAAAATTGACGTTGGCGCCGATATTGAAGATGCACACTTCCAGGGGCGCGTGCTTGTCGGCATCGCCGAGGAAGGAGATGATCTCATCCTCCTTCCGCGCATCGAGCGAGCGGGCATGGATCTCGCCGCCGGAAGCCTCGATCTCCTTGACGAGCGGCGCCAGCTTGTCGCCGTTACGGCGACCCGCGAAAACCGTGAACCCTTCCGAGGCGAACTTCTTTGCGATCTCGCCGCCGATGAAGTCACCCGCGCCGATCACGGCCACGGTTGCGTTTCTCTTCTGCACGGGCGTGCTCCCTGTGAGATTACATCTCGCTTGTTGAGTATTCTGCCGCGAACCGCTGGATCATCTCGCCAACGGCCGCCTTACCTTCCCTGCACATAACGTTCTTTTTTAGAACTCGTCAATCGATATTTGGGCCGGTCCTCCTCGAAACGACGCTTGCTCGCGACGCAGGACAGTCTCGCTCACGAGAACCGAGAGGCGCAGTCACACGTCCGCGCGAGTCGCGGCTTTTGCGTCGACCGCACTCGCACCGATGGACCACTTCGCAACGCAGTTCGACGAAGCAGAGCGCACATATTGCAGTTTCGATGAGCGAGCGAGGAAACCGCTCGCAATCACCAGCGGCCACCTTGGGCCAAGCCGGTCTTCTGGTGGATCTTAGGCCGTCGCAGATTGGAGTTTCGATTGCTCGACAATCGATTCCTCCACGTCCCGAAGCTGGTCCTTTCCGAAAAACATCTCCTTCCCGACAAAGAACGTCGGCGAGCCAAACGCTCCGCGGCTTACCGCGTCGTTCGTCAGATCGATCAGCCTCTTCTTCACGTCGTCTTGCTGGGCGCGCTTCGCCAACCTGTCAATATTGACGCCGGAAGCGACGAACGCGGTCCGGAACACCTCCGGATCGTCCATCTTCTTCGGCTCTTCCCACATATGATGATAGGCCGCCCTGAAATAGGGCTCGAACATCCCCTCCAATTGCGCGGCAACGGCGCACCGCATCAACATGAGCGTATTGACCGGGAAAAAGGGGTTCGAACGAAATTTGGTTACGTTATGCCGGCGAATGAACCGCTCCGTCTCGAGCGCCTGGTACTCGGGCTTGTTCTTGATGCCACGAAGGGAGTCGAAGGGCGACATGTTGCCGGTCACCTTGTAGATGCCGCCAAGAAGAACCGGAACGTACTCGAACTTGGCGCCGGTGCGCTGCTCGATGCCAGGAATGGCGATCTCGGCCAGATAAGCGTTCGGGCTGCCGAAATCGAACATGAACTCTACTTTCGGGGTCATATCGGCGTTCTCCGGACAACTTAATGATGGTTGATCTGGCCCATGAGATTATAGTTCCTTTTTCGAACTGTCAAACCGACCATGCGCATACCGGGCCAGTTTCCCTGGGGGTATTGTTCGAAGTTCAGTACCTATCTAGAATGCGGCAAACTATCGTTATCCCCCGGATTCGGGAGAACGGTCGGTATTTGGAGACCGCGATGAAATGGAAAGAACTTGAGGAAGAGCCATGCTCAATGGCCCGAACCATTGGGGTCATTGGCGATCGATGGACCCTGCTTATCCTGCGCGAATGTTTTCTGCGCACCCGCCGCTTCGAAGGTTTTCAGTCTGCACTGGGAATTACGCGCCATCTGCTCGCCGAACGGCTGAAGAAGCTCGTTCGGCAAGGCATTCTTCGTCGGATTCCCTATCAAGAGTCGCCTAAACGTCACGAGTACATCCTGACCCAGAAGGGGTTGGATCTCTATCCCATCATGATGGCGATCGTGCATTGGGGCGATACTCACATGGTGGACGAACGCGGCCGGCCCCTGCTGCACCAGCACCGCAATTGCGGGAAGGACTTCGATCCCGTCATGGTGTGCTCCGAGTGCGGCGAACCGGTTCTAGCCAAGGAGGTCCACACGCATCCGGGCCCCGGTGCCGGACGGCCCCTCGCCAGGAACGCGACGGAAACGCCCGCGCCGAAAGCCAAGGTGCGACGCAAGGCGGCCTGAGAGCGCTCCGCGCGGCAGCTCTGCCGTCCTGCGAGAGGTTGCGGCGTAGTCGGCTCTCCGCGGCTACGATGAGCCCTTCGTCTTGATCTCCCATGAAGCGATCAAGCAGCAACACGTTCAAACCCGGATTACGCCTCGGCTCGGGTCGGAACTGTAGAGAGCTTCGACATGGTCCGACCGGTGTTTCAGAACGGCACGTTGGTTGACGTACGCCTTGTCGGTAATTTCGCCCGCGGCCATCGAGGGCGGGTCGTTGAGCAGCAAGAATGCGCCGACGTTCTCGCTGCTACCGACGGTTTGGTTGTATTCCTGGAAGCGGTCCTTCAGGAACTGCACGACGCGGTCATCGCGGTTGAGGTCTGCAGACGGCTGCGCCGAGATCCGGGCGGCTTCCGTCGGGTTGAGCCAGCAAAGCAGGCCGCACCATTCCCGGTTCTCGCCTGCAACCACGATGTCTGACAGCACGCCGCGCGCCGCCGCCAGGATCGCAGCTCGCATGTTTCCGATCGATACCCAAGTCCCGTTGGCGAGCTTGAAGTTTTCGGAGATCCTGCCTGTGAAGCGAAGCCCCGCTTCCGGTTTTTCCGGGTCCATGAAGGAGACAGTATCGCCGATACGATAGAAGCCCTCTTCATCGAAGGCCATCTTCGTCAGATCCGGTCTTCCGAGGTAACCCGGCGTGACGTTGGGACCTTTGACCCTGACCTCGTAAGTATCGGAAACAGGGAGCAGCTTGAGCTGCAAACCGGGAGCCGGAAGGCCGATCTCCCCGGGACGGTCTGTGGCCCAATGGGTCGTACTGATCGTTGGAGCGGTTTCCGTCGTGCCGTATCCCGACATGACGGGGATCTGCCGGCCCGTGATCGACGACATCAACCGGTAAAGCCGCTCGAGCGTGTTCTGCGAGATGGCCGCGCCGGCGTAACTCAGCCGGTCCAACCGCTTCAATATGCTTGCGCCCAACTCGGGATCCTTCTCGATCGCATCGCATAGGAAATTATACCCGGCGGGTACATTGAACATGGCAGTCGGTGAAATCTCCTTCAGATTCAGGAGCGTCTTGTGGAAGAGCTGAGGTAGAGGCCGGCCATCATCGATATAGAGCGTTCCGCCATTCTTCAGTATGCCATGCAGAATGACGTTGCTTCCCATCGTGTGGTGCCAGGGCATCCACTCAACCTGGACCGGTGCCTCGGACGGCGCTACGAGCAGGCTGCCCATTTGCAGAGAGCTTGCCATCATGCGGTGGGTGTTCAAGACCCCCTTCGGAAGGCCTGTCGAGCCTGACGTGAAGAGAATTTTTGCGACAGCATCGCAAGATACCGCATTCGACGCGCGTTCGAAGCCCTCGTAGCCGTCCCGCTCTTTCATCAGGTCCGAATACGGTACCGTGTCCGGTGCACCGTCGACGCTGATCCAGGTGGCGGCTCCGAGTTCGGGAATGGAGCGGCCAGCGGAGAAGGCCTGTCCGCTCTGCACGAAGACGAACTTGGGACGCAGTACCTCTGCGATGTCCTTCAGGCGAGAAAGGCCGCCGGGCATCAAGGTGTAGTTCGGCGATACCGGCGCAAGGATTACGCCGATCGACATTGCGGCGAAGGAAATCACCGCGTTCTCGATCGAGTTTCCGGACAGGATGGCGAGGCTGTCCCCAGGCTTGGCCCCCATTTCGATCAGGCTTTGACCAACCGCCCGAACCAGAGCCCACGCCCGACCATAGGTGATCTCGTCCCACTCACCGCTTGAATTGCGTTGAGCCAGGAAGATACGATTCGGAGCCGCTTTCGCCCAGGTCGGGAGAAAATCCGTAATGCGCCAATCGCAATCTCCGAGCTCGATCGGCGAACTCAGGATGAGCGTACCGTCGTCCCGACGCTGCAGTGAGACCTCTTTGGGCGCGAAGACAGGTGTATTCGTTGACATTGAAGATGATCCCATGATTTACCGCAGGCCGTCCCGGCACGCTCGCGTGTGATCCGGCTTCTGATTGCCGCCAACCTCACGAAACTCGTGCGGGCGACTTGCCTAAGGAACTCGGGCAGCGCATTTGATCACGCGCTCCCTTGCAGTTTTACTGCCCGAGACCGCTACTCGGACTTCGCGTCGAGCACGTCTCCGAACAATTTGTAGCTCGTGCCGGTCCAGCGCTGCAGCCTCATTTGAGTCCACATCATGTTCACGTTTTCGCTGGTGTTGACCTCGATCCCCGGCAGCGCGACGGGGACGATTACGCTCTTCAGATTCTTTGCTTGCGCCAGGATGTTCTTGCGGGACAGATCGTTGCCGCATTGTTTCAGTATTCGCTCGAGCAGAATGCCCTGCTGATATCCGACCGCGTAGGTCCCGTTGCTGATGTCGGCGCCGGGTAGATACTTCTCGAAGAAGTTTCGATAATCCCGCAGACCGGGATCGTCCTTCCACGCCTCGTCCCCAACGTCCTTGGTGATCGTGCCTGCGATCACGCCGACCGACTTGTCGAGCCCGGCCGGCGCGAGCGTCCCGCCAACAGATGCAGAAGGAAAGTTGATGATGATGGTCGCCTTCCATCCGATCACCGAGGCCTGCCTGATCGCCTGCGCCGCAAACTTCGGTGTCCCGGCGATCACGAGAGCCTCGGCTCCTGAACTCTTCAGGTTCGTGATCTGCGAGTCGATCGTTGGCTCGGTCACCTCGTAAGCGGCAGTCACGACCTTTCGATCGAAATCGCCGCCGAGATACGCCTTGAACGCATTGACGTAGTCTTTGCCGAGATCGTCGTTCTGATAGAGAATTGCGTACTTCGCGCTGGGAAGCACTTTGGTGAGATACTTGGCGTAGATCTTCCCTTCGGTATCGTAACTCACGATACCGGTCGTCATCAGGGGATAGTTCTCGACGTCCGAGAACTTGGATGCACCACTGACGATGGCGATGCTGGGCACTCCCTTTGCCCTGAGATACTTCGCCGTGGCCGAGACGCCGGGCGTACCTAGCTGGCCGTACATGAAGGAGATTTCATCGCTCTCGACCAGCTTGCGCACGTGCTCCACCGCCTTGGGTGGGCTGTATGAGTCATCGTAGGCGATGTAGTTGATTTTGCGCCCGTTGACGCCGCCTCGCTCGTTCAGCGATTGGATATAGGCGATAAGACCCTTGCCAATGAGCCCGATCGATGACGCCGGTCCGCTGAAGGGAAAAACCCCACCAATCTTGATCTCGGTATCGGAAATGACTGGCTCTTCCGCAGCGGAGGCCGAACCGCTCAGAAGTACAGCGAGGGCTATCGCAATTTTCCATTTGGACATCATCAACCGTCCTCCCCCATGCGTGCCATAGCTGGCACGGAACTGTCTCTTGTTTGTCTTCCGCTGTGCGATCTCCTGACGACATCGTCGTTCAGAATCGCAGGCCGAAGCAGCCCTTTTTGTCGCTATTGGCTTTCTTCAACCTACCGTTCTTTTTTAGAACTCGTCAAGCTCCACTGTTAGGATCTTCTTCGATGCAACAGACATTTGCCGGCATATTTGAGTTTTGCGCTCGACAACTAGATCCCGCGCGCGTCACTTCTATTATCGAACTTACTTACGCGCCGCCGACGAACAACGGGATCAATGGGAGCACGTGTCCAAGTTGCATCCTCCTGGCAAGACAGTGAACCTGGCGCTGAAGCGCGCCTTCTCCCGGGCGAGTGGACAATGAGCTTCGGAAGCAGGCTACGACAATCTTGTGCCGCCCCTATTCAGAGATGAATGCCCGCCCGCGCCTGCCGCGCGGCCCTTTACGCATCGCACGCCCATGGGAGCGCACGCATATCCCAGCCGCCGACCACCATTTCGTCCCCGGCTCGGCGACCGGGCGCAATTTCGGGAATTCACTTCAAACCATTCAGCACGTCCACGGCGTGCGAAATGAGCGTCGAGGCGATCTGGGACGCCTCGCAGGTTTGCTCATGCCTCGAGGCGTCACGCGAACGTGACGCTCTTGTTCAACGGCAGTTCGCGCACACGCTTTCCGGTAAGAGCGAAGATTGCGTTCGCGAGAGCAGGTGCGGCTGGCGGGACCGGCGGTTCGCCAATTCCTCGCACTTCCCCCCCAAGCTCCAATCCCTTGACGATGATTTCGGGTGCCTGATGAAATCTCATGGCCTCGAACAGATGAAAATTGGTCTGGACCGGCGCAAAGTTTTCGTAGGTCAGCTCGCAGTTCATGGCATGGCCCAAGGCCCAAATGATGCCACCCCGCACCTGCGCCTCGAAGTTGACCGGGTCCAGAACGCGCCCAACATCGCAAACGGCGTACACCTTGTCGATCTTGATGCCCTGAGGCGTGTAGCTCACCTCGACGACTTGAGCCATTGGCACGCCGAAGGACAAAGTTAGCGCCACGCCGCGGGCTCGCCGATCGTCGATCCGCGAGCCTTTCCAGGCGGAAATATCACGCAAGGTATGCAGCACCTTCTGAGACGGCTCGTGATTGCAGAGACGAATGAGCTCTGCCATCGGATCCGCGCCCGCGGCATGGATCAGCTCGTCCAGAAAGGAAGCATGGTGGAAGCCGTTGGCGGACGCTCCAACCGATCGCCACGGGCTGACTGGCACCATTTCCTTCGCCTTGTAACCCGTCACACGGCAGTTCGGTATTGCGAAAGGTTGGTCCCAAATACCGTTGACGCTGGAAACATCGGGGCCGGGAGGAACGGGCGCCTGCAGACGGTTGAACCAGGAGGCGCCCATCGATTGCCCGGCGACATCGATGTCCATGCTCTCGACCTTGCCGTCGCGAACCGTACCTTTCGCGCGAGAGAGCTGGATCGGGCGCGGATAGTCGTGCGCCATGTTCTCCTCGCGACTCCAGATCATCTTGACCGGAACGCCTTCCATGCCCATCGCGAGTTCGATCGCCTGTAGCGCGTAGGTGTCGTCGAGTCGTGCTCCGAAGCTGCCGCCGATCGACTGAGCGTGCACGTAAACCTTCTCTTCCGGCAGTTGGGTCAGCTTCGCCGCATGCCCCTGGAGGAACACCGGGATCTGCGTTCCCGTCCAGATGTCGAGCCGTTCCTTCGTATAGAGTACAACCGCATTCATCGGCTCGAGTGGGGCGTGGGCCAAGTATGGCGTCCGATACTCCGCCTCAACGGGCTTGGACGCGCCGGCGAACGCCTTCTCGACGTCGCCGTCATTGCGGAGCCGGCTGTCCTGCAGGTCTTTGGAGAACGAATTCTCCAGCACCTTCCACATTCCGGCCGAATCGGCTGGATAAGGAGGATCGTTCCATTCGATCTTGATGGCGGCCGCAGCCTGAAAAGCTCTCCACGTGTTGTCGGCGATGACGCCTACACCGTCTTTGATCGGGACGATCTTCTTGACGCCCCTCATCTTCTCCGCGCTGGAGGCGTCATATCGTTTGATCGTGCCTCCCATGCCCGGATTGGCCCGGACGGTGGCGTACACCATTCGGTCCAGACGAACATCAATCCCATACTGCTGGGTACCCGTGGACTTCGCGACCATATCGATCCGGCGCATCTTCTTGCCGATGTAGCGCCACTCCCGTTCCGGCCGGAGCGTGACATCGGTCACCGGCGCAAGCTGCGCGGCCTCAGCGGCCAGCTCCGCGTAACTGATGGACTTGCCGTCGGGCAGGATGACCTGACCGTCCTTGGTTTTCAGTTGCGATCGGGACACTCCCGCCCTCTTGGCGGCCGCCTCCTTCAAAGTCTCTCGCGCGACCGCTCCAGCCAGACGGAGTTTATGATAACCGTCGGGTACGGTGGACGATCCGCCGGTGATCTGCATACCCAGCACACGGCTCAACATTTCGCCGCCTCCCCGCGCCCCGCGCGCCATCATGCCATCGTCGATCGTAGAGAACGGCAGGCTGTCGTCCATGACCCGGCTGTTGAAGTAGGCCGGACTTGGCGGACCGGGATGGATGCGAACCTTATGCGGATCGACGTCGAGCTCTTCGGCGATCAGATGAGCTTGAATGGAATACGAGCCTTGCCCCTTATCGGCTCGCGGAGTGATGAGCGTGACGCCCTTTGCGTCGATGCGGACATACGGCGTGATCGCGGCCTCGCCCGGCTTGAGGTCCTTGAGCAGCGGATTGAGAGGCTCCTTGCGCAATTGGTAGTAGCCGAACGCGACGCCGCCGGCGATCGCCGCGGAGCCGATCAAAAACGTGCGTCTTGCAATCGTCTTGAGTCGAGCCACGCTATTTCCCCTTCATCATCTGGGCTGCAGTTTTGACGGCGCTATGGATGCGCGTGTAAGTCCCGCATCGACATAGATTTCCGTCCATGGCTTCGGCGATCTCGGCTTCCGAAGGATCGGGGGTTTTGGACAGCAGGGCCGCTGCAGTCATCATCTGGCCGGACTGACAATAACCGCACTGCGCAACCTGGTGCTCGATCCACGCCTGCTGAACAACGTGTGGACTTGCGGGAGTTCCCAAGCCCTCGATCGTCGTCACGCTGCCGCGAACCTCGCCAGCAGCGATCGAGCAGGAGCGAACCGCACTACCGTCGATATGAACGGTGCACGCACCGCAAAGACCCGCGCCGCAACCATACTTCGGCCCCAAGATGCCAAGCTCGTCTCGAAGCACCCAAAGGAGCGGCATTTCCGGTTCGACGTCCAGGTCGTGGCGCTTACCGTTGACGGTCAATTGCATTGGGAATGCTCCTGTAGCTGCGAAAGACGGCGAACAACGATCACCGGCCTCTCCGAGGGCTGCGGCCGGCCGGTTTCGGTGCGCTGGACTTGGCACACATCCCGCACTCTCGCTTCATTGATGAATGAACGGCCGCGCAGAGATCGGCAGGGCTTCGAGAAGGCGGCATTACTTTCCTCGTCCGCCCATTGATTTCATCCTCAATGATTAGGACGTTACGGAGGCCTCGGCCAATTCAGAATCGAATAACCTTGCTTTACCGCTGAATAGCCGCGAGGTGCGTGTCGGCAAAGCCGATCCATGCCATGGATTGTCGGAAAGCAACTCAAAAGCTACCTGAGTTTCCGCCGCCCTCCTCGCCCAGAAGTGGCGGCCTGCTCCGACCTGACTTTGGGCAATGGCGCATCGATGACCCGCTTCATGAGCTCGCGGAGATGGCCCGCCTCACGCACCCCGAACGCCGTTTCGAATCCAGCCCTCGCCTTTTGCCAGGCCGGATAGGCCGCGAGCAGCATCTCCTGCCCGCGATCCGTGATGGCAACCTCCCGCACCCGCCGATCCTCCTCGCTCACCTCGATCTTGAGGAGGCCATCGCGTTCCAGAGGCCGGAGATTATGGCCAACGGTCGCTCGATCCATCGTCATGATGTTCGCCAGGCTGGCCATCGTCATCGGGCCTTCCGAGGCGAGGAAGCCCAGCAGGCTATACTGGGTTGACTTGAGCCCGGTGCCGGCAAGACAGAGATCGTAATAGCGCGATATGCGCCGAGCCGCCCGCCTGAGCTGGCTGCAAGTGCAGTTCTGAGGAAAATCACTCATCGCAATCGAACGTCGTGCCAAGTTCAAGCTTCCTCGGTCGTTTGGGTCGGTGCTCCAGACCCTTAGCACCAAATCGACAGGCAGACTTCAATTGAAATGGCAGTTTGCCTGCATTGATGTCTAATGATAGTCTCATATGCCCGTAATTGCATGATACACCTCACAAGGGCGCACGCAGCCTTCGCATCAGGAGACCAGCATGGCGGGACTCAAGGATCACCCGATCGCCGACCGCATACGGCTCAGCCCGCCGGCACCGCCTGCATCGCTCAGCCTCGACGCTTTGAAGGCGCTGGTCATGGAGTGCGGTGCCGACGATTGCGGCGTCGTGAGCCTTGACGATCCGCTCCTGCGGGACGAAGCCGTTCATGCTCGCCGCGCCTTCGCGGGAGCTCGGCTGGCGGTGAGCATCGTGAGCCGAACGCATCGCGCCCCAATTCGCTCGCCCACCCGTTCGGCGGCCAACAACGAATTCCATCAAGTCAGCCACGACGTGGACGACATCGCGCGTGAATTGGTTGGTCGGCTCGAGGATATGGGAATCTCGGCGATGAACCCGCCGATGGCTTTCCCGATGGAGTTCGATCGCTATCCTGAACGGGGCTGGGTCGTCTCACACAAGCTCGTGGCCGAGGCAGCCGGCATGGGGAAGCGCGGTATCCATCGCAGCGTCATTCATCCCAAGTTCGGCAGCTTCATCCTGTTGGGCACGGTCCTGGTCGACCTCGAAATCGAAGCACCTGCGACGGCGCTCGACTACAACCCGTGCTTCGAGTGCAAGCTGTGTGTCGTGGCCTGTCCGGTCGGCGCACTCAAACCGGACGGATACTTCGATTTCTCGTCTTGTCTGAACCACAATTATCAGCAGTTCATGGGTGGGTTCGCACACTGGATCGAGGATATCGCCGATGCCAAATCGGCCAAGGATTACCGGAGCCGTCAGCCGCTGGCGGAAACCGTAAAGCGCTGGCAGAGCCTCTCCTACGGGCCCAACTACAACGCCGCCTATTGCGTCGCGGTCTGCCCCGCCGGCGAGCACGTCATGGCGGACTACCTGGCGGATCGGAAGGCCCACGTTGAGACCATCCTCAAACCGCTCCAGGAGAAGATCGAGCCTCTCTACGTCGTCCGAGACTCGGACGCAGCCAGTCATGCTGCGAAAATGTTCCCGCACAAGACGCTTCGGTTCGTGCGCAGCAGCGCCCGTGCGACGAGCATCGGTGCGTTTCTTTTCGGGATGGGACTTAGCTTCCAGCGGGGCAAGTCCAAGGGCCTCAACGCCACTTACCACTTCGTGTTCACGGGAGAACAGCCTGCAGAAGCCACAGTGGTCATAAAGAATCAGAAACTGACCGTCACCCCTGGCCTGACCGGGACTGCCGACCTGCGGATCCAAGCCGACTCGACGGCATGGTTGCAGACGCTCACGGGACGGCTCTCCGTCATCCTGGCACTCGCTCAACGGAAGATCCGACTCAAGGGGCCCCTGAAACTGCTCAAGGCATTCGGCGCTTGCTTTCCGAAATAGCTAGTTCGCCGACCACTCTCGCAGATTTGGCATTCGCGGCGAGGCGCAAACCTTGCTGCGATAGCCGCTTGCTGGTCGCTCCGCCCCTATTAGTTCTTTTTTTGAATTGACTAATCCGCGGCAGCGGTCTTCTATCCTGGGACCTCCCAGTCCGGTCCAGCACGACGAGGCTATGGACGTGGACTACTCAACCGGTTGCGAAAGCAGCCGGTTCTTTTTTGACGAGACCCCAACTCAAATGTGCTCGATCGAAAACCGAGTTCAGAACTTCTCGAACGCTTCGAATTCCGGGCCTGTCGACGTGCGGGAGCAGGATCGTCGCTTTCTTCGCTACGGCGTTTTCAGGAGCCGTTGCAGTTGCCGACGGACTGCGCCAAGCATCGTTTCAGAAGCGGCCGGCTTTGCGTCTTTCAAGGCGCGCGAAATGGCCAGCGCTCCGACCATCGCTGCGGCGACAAAAAGCGACAGATCTCGGGATTCCGCATTCGATCTGCCGGTAGCTTTCAGCCCATTCTTGATCAAGCCGGCGAATCCGTCGAACCCGGCGGCGAACTCCTCCTGGATCGCGCCCTCTTCGTGAGAGACCTGCGAGACCAGCGCGGCCATGGGACAGCCGCTCTCCGGAACATCTCGGTGTTGCAGCGATAGATATTGGCCCAGCAGCTCCGCAAGGGGCAGCTGGGAAAACTCCGAATGACATTGGTGGAAGCTCTCTGCCAGCGCTTGCGACGAGAGCACCTCCTTCGAAGGAAAATGACTATAGAGCGCACCGTGGGTAAGTCCTGCGGCCTTGGCGACCTCCCCCACCGTCATGGCTCCGAAACCGCCCTTGCGCATCCGTCTGGACGCGACCTCGAGGATTGAAGATCGGTTCTGAGCCGCCTGAGCTTTCGACACCTTCATATTCTGCTCGCTCGGATGCTCATGGGCTCCTTGACATTCATAGATTACGTACGCAATTAACACATTCATTGCAATCGCAATGAATATTGAGACGCCAACGTGGCCGCGCGGGCCGCGCACGAATTGGAGATCGAGATGAAAGTTGAAGGTTCAGTCGCCCTCGTCACCGGAGCGAACGGTGGGATCGGGAGAGCGCTCGTCGAGGAATTGCTCAAGCGAGGCGCAGCGAAGATCTACGCGGGCGTGCGCGACTCGGGCTCGGTACAATCGCTTTTCGAGGACCAATCGCGAGTGATCGCGCTCCAGCTGGACGTGAGCAGGCCCGATCAGGTCGCCAAGGCAGCCGTGACGGCATCCGATGTGACCCTGCTCGTGAACAATGCGGGATTCATCGGCGGCCACGGCGCACTGTCCGTCAGCGATCTTGCGGCGGCGCGCCAGGAGATGGAAGTGAACTATTTTGGTCCTTTGGCTCTTGCGCAGGCATTCAGGAACACCCCGGCGCTGAAAGGCGGGGCGATGATCAATATCCTGAGCTTCCTGTCGCTCGTGACCATCCCGCAAGCTGGAACCTATTCGGCTTCCAAGGCGGCGGCACTGTCGCTGACGCGCGTCCTGCGAGCAGAATTGAAGGCACGCGGATCTCAGGTCTTGGCCGTATTGCCGGTGCAGGTTGATACTCCGCTTGGAAAGGCGATGCCAGATCCCAAGCTGAAACCCAGCGAAGTTGCGATCCATACCTTGGATGCCCTCGAAGCCGGAAAGGACGAGGTCTTTCCGGGGTCCCTTTCCGAAGGTGCCGCGGCAGCGTTCAAAGCGGACCCGGCGGGATTGCAGGCGAAGTTGGCCGCCATGGTCCATGCCATCGATTAGACCGCAGAGCGGCCGAGGTTGCCAGTCGACCTCGGTCGTTACTTTCTTATCAAGAGTTACTTGAATTTCTGTATCTACTCTGGCAGTCAGCCTTGGCAATCGACCCTCTCATCTCCAGGAAATCGGGTTCTCGCATGCGCCGAATAGTGGTTACGGGAATGGGGCTGGTGTCTCCGCTCGGCTGCGGCAGAGAGCTGGCCTGGTCGCGACTGCTGGCTGGCCGGTCCGGGCTGACGATCCTGCCCGACTGGGCCGCCTCGCTGCCGGGGAGAGTTGCCGGGCTCGTGCCGACCAAAGCCGACGACGTCGATGGTGGGTTCGACCCCGACCTGACGATTCCGCCCAAGGAACAGCGGAAGATGGATCGGTTCATTCAGTTCGCATTGGTCGCAGCCGCGGAGGCAATCAAGCAAGCTGGCTGGACTCCGGCCGATGAGCGCGCTCTCGAGCGAACCGCCACGATCATCGCTTCTGGAATTGGCGGTTTTCCGGCGATCGTCGAAGCGGTGCGGACCGTCGATCAACGCGGCATCCGCCGCCTCTCGCCGTTCACCGTCCCGTCCTTTCTGGCAAATCTCGCCGCCGGACACGTCTCGATCCAGTATGGCTTCAAAGGACCTCTCGGTGCCCCCGTGACGGCCTGCGCCGCCAGCGTACAGGCGATCGGCGATGCCGCTCGGTTGATCCGCTCGGGGGAAGCCGATGTGGCCGTATGCGGCGGTGCCGAAGCATGCATTGATCTTGTTAGTCTTGGAGGCTTCGCGGCGGCTCGCGCAATCTCCACCCGCTTCAACGACCGCCCCTCGCAGGCGTCTCGCCCGTTCGATCGGGACCGGGACGGCTTCGTCATGGGTGAAGGGGCCGGGATCCTGGTGATCGAAGACCTCGAGCACGCTCTCGCCCGTGGCGCCCGGCCGATCGCCGAACTCGTCGGCTACGGAACTTCCGCTGACGCCCATCATATCACCTCGGGCCCCGAGGACGGTTCGGGCGCCCGGCGAGCCATGGAAGCGGCTCTGCGCCAGGCAGAGCTCGATCCGCGCAACGTGCAGCATCTCAACGCTCACTCGACCTCGACCCCGGTCGGCGACATCTCGGAGCTGGCGGCCATCAAGTCGGTTTTCGGAGCCCATGGCGGCATCGCCGTGAGCGCGACGAAGTCCGCGACTGGTCATTTGCTCGGTGCCGCAGGGGGGGCCGAGGCCATCTTCGCAGTCCTTGCTCTTCGAGACCAGGTGGCCCCGCCCACTCTGAATCTTGAGACTCCGGATGAAGCTGCCGAGGGCGTCGATCTCGTCGGTCCAAAGGCCAGAAGCATGGCGATGGACCATGTGATCTCGAATGGTTTCGGCTTCGGCGGCGTGAACGCGAGCGTCATCTTCAAACGCTGGTAGAAGGCCTGCGCGCAAACTATCCCGGATCTCACCGCGCGCGATCGACAAACAGGAAGCGCGACGGTGGAACGTCGGCAGGGCGGCGGAGAGCTCGATTTCTTTCCTGCGATGCCGCAATTCAGATCCGGCCTTCGCACCCACAATCCAACTGGCAAAAAGCCCGAATGGCGGAGTTTCGGGACAGCGACGAAGGAGTGACCCGACGATTGGATGTTGGCTGTCATCCCCGGTCTTTGATATGCCGTTTCCCGGAGCTATTGGACTGGAGTCGACTGGATGGGCCACTCCCAGGCAGACAAGGCAAAGAGCCGGCAGCGCATACTGGATGCGGCCGCAGTGCAGATCCGCGAGCTGGGATTGGACGGCCTCAGTATCGCCGAGCTCATGAAGTCCGCGAAATTGACCCATGGCGGATTCTACGGACATTTCGACTCGCGCGACCAGTTGATCTCCGAGGCTTTGGCGAAAGCTCTCTCGGAAGGAGGCCCGGAAGCGGTGCGCCCGGGAAGCGCGAACGGTCCGCGTACCCTCAAAGCGCTGCTGAACACTTATCTGAGCAAGGCACATCGGGACGATCCGAGCGTGGGATGTGGGGTGGCGGCCCTGGCCGGCGATGTCGCACGAAGCGATCGAAAGACGCGCGCCGTCATGACGGAATTTCTTTCGCATTACTTCGACAACGTGGCTGACCTGGTGGAAGGCGACCATCCCGACGAGTCGGCGGTTGCCATCGTCTGCACGATGGTCGGAGCGGTTGCTCTTGCACGGGTGACGAGGGATATCTCGATGTCCGACAAGATATTGCGCGCGGCGCAGCGAAGCATTCTCGAACTCGTCGAAACCCGCCGGTCGGCTCTCGAATGAGTGGTGAGAAACGACCATGACCCATGCTGCATGCCACGCGAAATGCTGCGCCGATCTTCGCCGGCAGCGTACGGATCATGCAACCTGCTGCAGGCGCTTCTGAGCCCCCTGCTGACCGACCAGCCACGACTTGGTGTTCGCGAACTCCGCTTCCAGGAAGCGCCAGACCTGCTTGGTCATCTTTCTGAGGTCGCTCTCGCGGCGGCGGAGCAACCACAAATCCAGCATGGCCGTGTCGTCCGGGAGCACACGTACCAAGCCTTCAGCCAGGGCAAACGGCACCGGCAGAAACGCCAAGCCGAGCCCTTCTGCCGTCGCCGCGAAATGATTGACGACCGGCATGAGCCTCAGCGTGCTATGGGCGTTTGCCGCTGAATTGAAAGCCGCCAACAACGAAATCTGACTCGTTCGCTCGTTTTCGGCTGCCCCGTACTCGACTGAGCATCCGATCAGTTCGTGGTCGACCAACTCTTTCAGCGTCTTCGGTGCAGCGTGTTCCGCCAGATAGCTATCGGATGCAAACAGACCAAAGGCGATGGATCCAACGCGGCGACCGATCAGTTCACCGTCACCCGGATGCCCGATCCGGATGACGAGATCGAGATCGCTGGTGGCCAGGTTCTGCTGCTCAACCGTCGAATTGATTTCGAGGCGGATCTGAGAACTCAGCGCACGCAACTTCTTGACGCGAGGCAGCAGCCAATGCTTGGTCAGACCTTCAGTCGCGGAAATCTTGACCGCCGTCGAACGCTGGCCGACGCGCAGGGACAAATCCCGCTGAAACTCCTCGAAAGAGCGAACCATCTCTTCCGCCGAGCGGAGCAGGTCCTGCCCCTCCTGGGTAAGCTTCACCCCCGACGATACGCGAAAGAACAGCGGCGCGCCGATATTGCGCTCCAGCTCCTTCAGGCGCCTGCTGAGGGTCGGCTGGCTCATGCCCAACTCGCGGGCCGCCCTATTGACGCTTCCGGTTCGCGCCACCGAAAAGAAGAGCCTGAACAGATCCCAGTTGGTTTCCGTCACGCGAGATCTGTGCTGGTTTCCACCGGCCGGCTCTGGCCCCACATCGCGGGGCCCAGCTTCGGAGAACGGGCCACCACGCGCAAGTTCGACGCCCACCACGTTCTCCATTTCCATCCCCACCATGAAACGTCCGAGCGGAACTGAAATGATGCTCGTCATCTTTCCAACAGGATGATGCCTATCATGCACAACGTCAAGTTCTGAATCAGCCTCAAGAAGACCTGAACACCAATCCCGAACCGGCGTAGAAGCGGTCCCGTTGGCCGGTGACTTGACGGCTCGACGCTTCGCGCAGGTGGAGATGAGTGACGTTGGGCATATCCGGGGTGTGAAGCGACCACCCATTCAAGCCGCGGACATGAGCTCTCGATCTCGCGACAGACTTCGCCCGAGCTTTGCTTCATCTCTCACCCTCAAAACCAAGAGGGCGCAGGGAAGGCCGGGTGCCAGCTCGCACCCGCGGTCCGCTGCGCGACATGCGCACGCAGGAAGAACCGCACAGCAGCATACAGGTGGTGCCGATCACTCGGCCTTCCCTGCGCGATGGTCGGACGGCTTATGCCGTGCT
>NZ_JAFCJE010000012.1 GCF_018131185.1 Bradyrhizobium diazoefficiens
TTGATCGTCACATTCTCGTCCGCACCGGAGCTCACCAGCGTCGCAAGCTGCGCCGAGGTGAACGTCGCCGTCGTCGCTCCGCCACCGATGCCGGTCGACAGCAACGTCGCAAGTCCGTCCTCGTACACCGTCTGCACCTGCAGCGCCGGCCCATTATTGAACGGGCCGTCGTCCAGGAAAGTCAGATGCGAACCAACATCGGTTTGCGCGCTGGACGTTTGATTGCTGTTGTCGGTGACGATCGCAGTGATCGTGACCAGTCCGGCCGGCAATGAAATCCCTTCGTTGAGATCACCCGGGGTCAATTCGTGCACGGCACGCAATTCGGTGAGCGTGACGTTGCCCGCTGCATCCACAGAGACAGTGAACACCAGGTCGCCGCCACCAGCGGTCCGCCCTTCCACGACACCGCCAGCACTGACCGACAGCAGAACGTGCTGTCCCGTTGCCGAATCGATCAGACCGGAATCCACATTTGGCGAGCTCACCGACAGCGCGAAGGTCAGCGACTGCACGCCGCCCGGCACGTTCAGCGTCACGGGCAACAGTCCGCTTACCGTGGTACTTGCAAGGTTAGCCGTGGTGCCATCGACGCCGTTGGTCGCGGCGGTCAAGAAGCTCTCGTCGACAATCAAGCCCGGCAGCGTGCCGAGCGCAATCGTGGGTGCTGGAGGCACTGGCGTCTGCGGGATGAAACCGGTCGGCAGCTGGATCTGGAATCCGGGCAGCTCTTCCTGGGGCGCCAGGTTGTTGCTGGGGATGGGAGGAAGGGGATCGATCGAGAACGGGCTGAAATTCGCACCGCTGCCCTGCGCGTTATTCTGGCCGAGCGAATCGCCCGCGGCCGGCAAAACGGCCGAAGCAGCCGTCGGATCGCTGATGATCGGGAAGGCGCTGGCGAATTCGGCGACGGTGAGCACGCGGCCGGGCCCAACCTCGATCGTCAGATTGCCGAGCTGATCGTGCCGCGAATCGAAGAACGGCTCGACGGTGACCGTGGACCGGTTGTCGAAAAGAATGATCAGCTTTTCACCAACGTGGATGAGCGTGATCTTCTCGTTGGCGATGGCGGAGAAATCGACCTGGACTTTTTGATCGTATCCAAGGTTCAACACGACCGCCTGGTCTGCGAACGGTTTGGTGAGCTTGAAGATGCGGGGTGGCGAAGCGTTGTTGGAATTTCCAGCGCCAGTGACCTGCGCAACCCGAAATTGCTCGTTCATGGAAATCTCTCCGCCACAGAACGTGAAAGTAAAAAAAGCTGGCAAATTTGCCGAAAAGTCTAACTTTAGGGTATTGTTAACCCTGGAGAGGGTCAAGAAAACTCTTTGGTTAATCAATACTTTCGATCAAGATGTGGTAAAGAGAACAACATGGCGCCGCCGCGTTGCAAAAATGCTCAGATTTCCCAATTTGGCACGTCGTCCCAATCCGGCAGGCGGCGGGTGGAGCACAGGATGAGACGGCTATTGGTGGTCGCCCTGCTGGCGGGGCCTCTCGGCACGCAGGCAGCTGCGGCTCAAGATCGCGAAATGCCGGTCCAGACCGTCGAACGGACATTCAAGGCGCTGCCGAACAAGGACACGCAAATCGGACTGTACGTCAACGTCAAACCCGATTGCACCTCCGGCCCCCTGCCGACGATCCGCCTGGCCACTCCTCCGGCGTCCGGGAAGGTCGTTGTCAAGACGGGCAAAGTCAAAGCGACGAACTACAAGGCCTGCCTCGCGCTCGAAGTGCCCGCCTACATCGCATTCTATAAGTCGCCGCCGGATTTCGTAGGCAGCGATGCGCTGACCATCGAAATCAAATACTCCGAAGGCCGGACCGAAATTCAGAAGATTACAGTGAACGTTGCCGGGACGGGCACTCAGCAGAAGATCTGAGGTGCCGCTCTTCAAAAGGGCTGACGGTCCGAGCTTCGCGTCTTCGGCAGGCCCGGGACCAGTGCTCAGTTCACCCGCGTCACTTCACACTCGCTTCGCGAGTTCATCCCGACCATGCCGATATTGACGTTCCTGAACTGCTGGCTCATCTGCGCGGAGATCGCCCCGTTGGCCCACACCAAAACCGTGGTCCGGCGCTCCGGGTCATTATCCGTCCAGCACGCCAGCTCGACCGATTCGATCTTGCTATCGGTACCGTTGAACAGGACGAAACTGGCTATTCCGTAACCGTCGGAACGCCTGATCGTCTGCAATGTCTCGACTTTGATTTGGTCCGCCAGGCTGGATTGTTGACCGGGCAATTGCGGTCCTTGCGCCGCGGCTATGTCAGCCAGCGCATACAGACCCGCCGAACATGCAATCCCGATCAGCAACCGCAAAGCCACCTCGCGCACAGACGCGTCATATTTCCGCGTCTTGCGGGGAGGCGCAAGCCCCTATCCGGCAGGCGCTGAGCAACCAGGCTTCGAAGCAGGTCGATTCTACACTGCCAGATGCGGTATTTAGTGCGAGAGCGTCTTGGCTGTCGGTCGCTGTTCTTCGCCCCCATCACAATCGCCGATCCGGTGCGCCACGACCAACTCGACCCTCGGCATCTGACCTTCGTTCACCTCGTTCTTCTCGGTATAGGCCTCCTCGCTATGCACCGTGATCACGGTGCTGACGGGGCCCATGTAGTCGCAGCGATTTGCAAAGGTGTACTGGTTGTCCCGCCGTTCGGGTCTGGCGGACACGCATCTGCCAACGGAAGGAGACGAGAACGTCGCCTTCATCGACAATGTGGGATCAACGCAAGCGGTCATTTCTCGCTCGAGGAGCCTCTGCTTGGTCTTGCGATGAGCAACCATGTCCAACGTTCGCACGAAGTGCCAAAGGCCCTTCCGAAAGGTCGGTCCTTCGAATCCATCCGCCTTGGCTTGAGCGCTGAACGGAAGGATGAGGAGCACCAAAAGAAATCCGCGAATCAAACAGATCGTCAGGGGTGAGCACCGGCCAGTCATCATTCTCAAAACCCGCTTGTCTGCCCCTTGCGGCGCGATGGCTGTCTATGGTCGAATCGATACTCGAGTTTCAGGACTGGTTGCTAAGCAAGCGTTAACCGCCCGCTTTCCTCCTGAAAACAAGCGTGAACCGCACACCCGCACTTGCCCGTGGTCGAATCACCCTGAGCCACCCGCAACGCCCGAGCGGCAAGTTGTCACGGTGACCTGAGACCGGTCAACCGCATGCCGGTACGGAAGACTACTGGGAGGGGCTGTTGGGCGGTAAAGCGGGAGCCGCATCGATGGAATTCCGGCAACCGAGGCATTTTTGTAACACTCCCGTTCAGACCATGCCGGAGCGAAAGATCCCGTCGCGGCAAGGAAGCCCGCCTCCAGCAGATCAAGGGTCGAAGCGAGGTCGCGACATCCAGAGCGCGCCTAGCTGTTTCCGAGCACGATCATGGCGACAACAACTCCCGATTGCTCGGCGGCACAATCTGACTCTTGGGCCAAAAGAGCCCTGTCATGGCCGTATCCCTTTCGCGCATCTTAGAAGCAGTTCGCGGTATTGCCGCCAAGTCCGCCGCAGGCGTCGGGGTTGGACGCCCGCCATTCGATGACGGCCCGGGGACTCTTCGGCCTCGCCTCGGGCGAAGCCGCGCTGAGCCGCGCCTCCTCCTCGGCGATCAGCGCCTTGTGCGCCTTCGAAAGCTGAGCATTCCGTTCGAGCAACGACATTGTACCGGTCCGCACTTGTTCGGCGAGGGATTTGCGAAGCCCGTTTTCTCGGTCAAGCAGTTCGGGATAGGGCAGACCAGGCCGCACCGCGCTCTCGGTGGCCTTGACGATGCACTCGGCCCGCGGCACCGCCTCTACGATCTGGTCGGGGAAGCCATTGCGGCAATGCGCCAGCGCTTCTGACAGGTTGATCGGCGCGACCACATCCGCAGTCTCTTCAAGGATGGTCTGCCGAGCGGCGCCGCACCCGGCGAGAAGCGCGAGACTCGCGAGCAAGACAACGGGACGGGCCATTCCCCTCGCTACCCGGCCTGATACTCGAAGCGCACTGTCTTTGCTCGGCCGGCGGTTGGAATGGCCTGGCAGCATCAGCCCGCGAACAACCTACTTTTGACGGAACGACTGGTTGAACGACATGATCAGCGGACCGACGATATACTCGAACGCCGTGCGTTGCACCGTCGGGATCATCACGGTGGCCGGCATGCCCGGATAGAGCTTGACGTTGGGCATCGCCGCAAGCTCGGCCTCGTCGATGCGAACGAACGCCGTGTAATAGGGATTGTTGGTCTTCGGGTCAGTCAGCCGGTCGGCCGAGATCTGGGTGACCTCGCCGTGAATGATCGGGATGATGCGCTGCTTGTAGGCCGTCAGGTGAACCTCGGCCGCCATGTTCGGGCGGACGTCACTGATGTCCTCGACTGCGATTTGCGCCTCGATGGTCAACCCGTCCCGCACCGGCACCACGTCGAGGATCTTCTCGCCGCGCTGAATGACGCCGCCCACAGAGAACACGGCGAGCCCGACCACGCGGCCGGCATAGGGCGAGCGGATCTCCATCCGGCCGAGCACGGCCTTGGCGTTCATGGCCTTGGGGATCACCTCGAGCAGCTTGGCCTGGGTGTCCCGCAGGTCCTTGGTGATGTCGGCCATCCGATCGTTGTCGAGCTGCGCGATCTGCTGCTGCTGCTCGGCGATCGCCTGACGCGCCTTGGCGATATTGGCGTTGGCGTCGGCGATCTGACCGTCGAGACCGTAGGCGCTGCGCTCGAGCTGCAGGATTCGCGGCCGCGCAATCAGCCCCTTCTCGACCAGCGGCCTGATGTTCTCCGCCTCGGCGTGAACCGAGGAGATCTGATCGGTGTACGCCTTGACCTGGGCTTCGGCGCCGACGATCTGCGATCCCAGCTGGTTGATCTTCTCGCGGATGACGCTGCGCTGCCCCTCGAGCGCGGCGCGGCGGCTTTCGAACTGGCTTACCTGGCCGTTCCAGACGCTTTGCAGGTAATTGTCCTGTGATCCCGACTTGACGTCCGCGGGCATGACCAGTTCGGCGCCGCGATTGAGCTCCGTCAGCAGACGCACCTCGGTAGCCCGCAGCACCATGAATTGCTGCGACAGCACGTCGTATTCCGCCTTCGCCTGCGTCTCGTCGAGACGGATGAGCACGTCTCCAACGATGACCGGATCGCCCTCCTTGACGAGCAATTCCTTGACGATGCCGCCGTCCAGATGCTGGATGCTCTTGCGATTGCCCTCGACCTTCACCACGGCGTTGCCGACGACGGCTCCGTTCAGCGGCGCCGTGGCGGCCCACGATCCTATCCCACCAAAGAACAACGCGATGATGATCCAGCCGGCAAGCGCGATGCGCTTGATGGAATCGCTGGGCGGTCCGCCGGCGCTGCCCGCCGTGCCTCGGCCGGCTGCGATATCCCTGAAATTCCCGTCGACAATGGCCATGGAAGACGCCTAGTTGTGGGAGCTTTGCACCGCGTTCACGGGCACGGGACGGGTCAAGCGTGACATGACCTCGCCACGCGGTCCGAACATCTCGGCGACCCCATCCCTGAGCACGAGTATCTTGTCGACGACGCCGATGGTGGCGGGCCGGTGCGAGACAATGACGACGGTCGTCCCGCGCTTTTTCAATTGCATGATGCAGTCGGCAAGCGCAGCGTCGCCTTCGACGTCCAGATTGGAACTGGGTTCATCGAGAACGACGAGGCTGGGGCTGCCATAGACCGCACGCGCCAGGCCGATGCGCTGGCGGAAGCCGCCGGACAGGATCGCCCCGCCTTCGCCGACCTGGGTATCGTAGCCGCTCGGCAACCTCAGGATCATCTCGTGAACCCCGGCAAGCTTGGCTGCGAGGATGATCTCCCTTCCGGTTCCTTCATCGAAGCGTCCGATGTTGGCTGCCACCGTGTCGGAGAACAGCTCGATATCCTGAGGCAGATATCCGACGTGATCGGCGGTCGCCTGCTTGACCCAGGTCGCGACATCGGCGCCGTCGAGCCGCACCGCTCCGGCCGTCGGCGTCAGCACGCCGACGAGGTGACGCGAGAGCGTCGATTTTCCGGCGCCGGAGGGACCTATGACACCGAGGACCTCTCCCGCCTCGATGAAGAAGGTAATGCCGCGCAGAACGGGTTTTCCACCACCGAGGGGCACGAAGGAAAGCGCCTCCACGGACAGTTGGCCCTTCGGCCTGGGCAGCGCCAGGCCGGCGTCGGGTACCGGTTGGGCCAGCAGCAATTCACGGACGCGCAGGAACGCACCCCGCGCCGACACGAGCCCACGCCAGGAACCGACGATCTGCTCGACCGGCTGCAATGCGCGTCCAAGCAAAATACTGGCGGCGAACATCGCGCCGATAGTAGTCAACCGTTCGATGACCAGGTAAGCGCCAAGGCCCAGGATCAGCGACTGCATAGAAAGTCGCAAGAAACGGATCAGGCTCTGGATTGTGCTGGCACGATCGCTTGCGGCCACCTGCCGCTCAAGCATTCGGTCGCGATCGCGACTCCAGCGCCGCAACAGACCGTAGGTCATGCCCATGGCGCGGATGACCTCGGTGTTGCGCAGGCTCATTTCGGTGAAGCTGTAGCTGCGCGCAGCGGCTTCGTTCGATTCCGTCAGCGGCAGCTTCACCAACCATTCGCTGAGCAGCGCCATCAGCACCAGGACGATCGAACAGGCAAGGGCAAACGCTCCCAGGAAGGGGTGCAGGACGAAGATGACGGCAATGTAGATGGGCGCCCAGGGCAGATCGAAGATCGCGTTGATCCCGGCCCCAGTGACGAACTGACGGAACGTGTCGAAATCGCGCAGCAACTGGCTGCGGGCGCCACCCGTACTCGTTGGACGATCTATGATCGCCGTCATGACGCGTGAAGCGATCTTTTGATTGAGGCGGATGCTGGCCCGGGTCAGTATCCGTGCGCGGATTGCGTCGAGTCCGGCAAGCGCCACCAATGCCAGAAGCAGCGCGATCGTGAGCATCAACAACGTGATCTCGCTCGCGCTCGAGATGACGCGATCATAGACCTGCAGCATGTAGAGCGGCCCGGCCAGGTAGAGCAGATTGATGGCCCCGCTGAAGATTGCCGCGGTAACGAAATAACCTCTGCAACTCTGCAGTAAACCCCGGACTTCGTCCGGTCTTCTAAAAGGCGTGCTCACACAATTTGGCGAATAATCCGCCCCTCCAACAAACGTACGCAAACTGCAACACCGGCAGGAAGCCACCGGTGGCTGATTATGATCTTACGAAATCAGGCATCTTCTAGCACAGGCTTCCCGTCCCGAGAAATCAAACTGCGCCGAAAGGTAAAGCTGACATGGCGCCACAGATCCACCTGACAACGATCGACGGCAATCGCCGCAGCGAAGCAACGAGGGGCCCGAACAGGGCCCCTCTCCAATCTTCGAAGCGCTCATGCGGCTGCCGATTGCAGCATCATTTGATATTGATGTTGCTGGTCTGAGCAGAAGTCGCCATCGAACGCGTAGAATACGCCATTGATGGAGCCGTCATTGTTGTATTGGTCCAGAGCAACATGGATGGTTGCGCCGGCAAGGATTTCAGGTCCGGCATGGTTGGAATCGGTCTCGATCCCCGTCTGCCATTCCGTGCTGTTGGCCTTGTGGCTACCCAGTTCTCCGATGGTCAACGTCCCGTCGTGATTCTTGTCGAAACTCGACAACCACAGGATAGCCTGATCGAGATAGTACTCAGGGCTGTTCGAATCACTGGGATCACCGCCCGGATTGCCGGCAAGGAAATTAAGCTCGGTGGCGATCGCGTCACGCGCCAGGTTCCAGCTCATATCCTGCTTCGGCGCGCCGCTCGAACTGATGAATTTGAGCGCATCGTTGAGCGATATCTTCAGGGATGGGCCGGTGTCGCCCGCCGTCAAGCCGTCACCATTGTCATCACCAAGCAAAATATACGGATTGGCGATTAGGGTCTTACCCGACCCAGTTCCGTCGGCGTCGTTGTAAGGCAACAGCTCACCAGCCGGGAAGCAGGGATCGCCGGCATGAGCTTCGTTTCCGACGATGCCATCCCAGTACGTCCCGCCATTCGTCGGATTCTGCCAGAACCCGGGGGTACGTACACCGGGCCCCTCGATGAGATGATTGCCGAAGTTCAGATCCTCAGCCACGCCTTCCGTGCCGCTGAGATCGATCCCGCTCGCCATAATGAAGCTGGTCGATCCGTTGAAGGTCTGGGTCCACCCGTTCTGTTGCTGTTCGTAAACATAGTAGGTTGTACCAGCATCCAGAGCGTCCGGACCGAGTCCGAGGAACGTGTATTTCCCATCAGCATCCGTCAGTGCCGTGGCGATGAGTCCATTTGTAGGATCGTTGTCGTCATCGAGATAGATGGTCCACCCCTCGATGCCGAGCTCACCGGCATCCCAGTTTCCATCACCATTGAGATCAGCAAATTTGTAGCCCGAGATGTCGAACTTCTCGAAGTTCGCAAAATTGAGCCCGCTCTGATCGGCACCCGAGGTGCCGGTGATGACGTAACCGGCCTGGCCCAGCGTCTGCACATAGCCGTTCGGCAACACCTCGTAGACGGTCTTGCCGGCATAGCCGGTGCCGAGATTGCTGAACGACCAGCTGCCGTCGGCGGCGGTCGTCGTGCTGACGTCGCCGCCGGTCAGGCCTGCGATGCCGTCCTTCTCGATGTAGATCGTGACGCCACCGAGCCCGGTGTCTTCCGCGTCAATGTTCCCGTCGCCGTCGACGTCGGTGTACTTGGTGCCCGAGATGTCGAAGGGATTGAAATTTCCGATCGGGTCTACCGTGACGGTTTGACCGACACTGCTAATGGTGACGGTCTCGAAGGCTCCCGTGGTCTGCGTCTGACCTGCCGGAACGACTTCGTCGATCTGCCAGGTGCCGAGCGGCACACCGTAGAAGGTGTAGTTGCCGTCTTCATCCGTGAGCGTGGATCGCTCGCCTGCGTCGAGGATGCCATTCTTGTTGGCATCGATGAAGATCGTGACACCTTCGACGCCGTCCTCGCCCGCGTCCTTGGCCCCGTCTCCATCGGCGTCATTGAACTTCGTGCCGGTCAGCGTTCCCGCCGTCTGCAGATTCCACTCCTCGAAACCACCAGCGGCGACATAGTTTCCGCCCAGCGAGCCCATGTCGACATAGAGATACATGTAGGTTGTCGCCGGATCGAGGCCGGCAAAATTCGAGACCGGAACCAGGACTGCGTAATCGTCGGTGCCGCTTCCGGTCGACACTTCACTCAGTTTCAGCGAGACGTCGCCCTGCACGCCGCCATCCATGTCGTAGACGAGGTTCTGAGTGAAGAGCGTCGTGGTGCTTTCGATCGTTCCGCTGCTCGAGGAATAGATCTTGAACTTGTCCAGCGAGATCTGGCCATCGGGGTTGCTGTTGGCCTCGTTGAGATCGACGCGGAATTCGTAATACTCGACGCCGTCAACGACGACGACGGGCACCGTGGACAGCAAGACTGTGTGAGTCTTCGATGCGTCGATGTCCTCGTTCGTCGGATCGAGTTGCGCTCCGTCGTCGGAATTGAACCCTTGCTCGTTTCCGGACTGGGAAGGCGTTGGCTTCAGGGCAAGAAACGTATTGTAGTTGCCCGTGCCCGAACCGATGTTGGCAGAGTCGAGAAAAATGGCTTCGTTGATAGTGGTTTGCGAACCCGCGGTCGTGAGATCGATCTCTGTAGCCATTGCCAAACTCCTGTGATTTCACTCGTTTTCCGAAGCAATCAACCCGCTGCCGTGGCCAGCCACAGCAGCCTTAGGCGCGCGACCGCGATGCCCGTGAACGCGCGGTTCATAGGCCTTGGAAGAGTTCATCGATCGCGATGTGCGAGTGGGGTCGCCTGAAATGATCGGCCCAGCTCGAAACCTAAAGTTCTAGAAATTCTTTCACAGCCTCGGCCTCCTGCCGTCACGATGGAGGAAGTTCGAATACGTCACGTCCAGCAAAATCCGATCCGTCTATCTTGCTTTGATCGGCCGCTTCATTGCGGTCGAGGCAACAAAAAAGCCGGCAACGCAAAACGCGTTCCGGCGAATTAAATCCACACTTCGAAGACGCTACATGCACTCATGAATCAAACGCCTGCAAATGCTTCGCATGAAATTGTACATGTCGGACAAAACGCGACAGGCACATCCTTTCCAAGAGGTAAATAGTTAATCGTCTTTTGCTCAAGTTGTAAACACCAATTTCCACTTTTTCCCGAGTTCCATCAAAGGAGTTAACCCAGGTCTGTCCACCGGAAGCTCTCAACTCTGCTGGGAAGCTCGCGGCACCGCCGGGATAAAAAGGACTGCATTCTCCCGCAAAACTGCAGTAAATTTGGATTTATCGAATAACTGCGAGCCCGGGCTGGAGCCGCCGAAGGTCGGGAGGCGTTGCCAAAATTTCCAAGGCCGGCGCCCTGGCGAGGAGGGACCGGATCGGATGCGGCGAGCGTCCCTGACCAGAGGGCAACCGATGCAGGATTGCAACGGACGAGATATCTCGTGCGAAGCAGTCGGCCAAACCCACTTGCGGGTTTGACGTTGCCGCCGCTTTTTGCTCTTTTGCAGGACATTGTTTACCCATTTTGGAGCGGCGATGCGCAATCTATCAAGCAAGCTTATTGCGACGGTGGCTTTTGGCCTCCTTCTGGCCGCAGCATCTCGCCCCGCCGCCGCCGCCGACATGGCCCTGCGGGCGTCGCCAGCCGCGGTCGGCGGCTGCTCGGAGCTCGTCTTTACCTGTGAGAACGGCAGGCAATATCCGCTGTGCCCGATCGCCGTATCGATCGCCGGTGAGGTGGTGACGGCGTCGCTGCGGACCGGCCACTCCGGCGGCTTGCACGTCCGCATGATCCCGATGGGCGTCGGCTATCGTTATGCGGGTCGCGGCGTGTGGGTCGACGGCTTCCGGGGAAATGCCCTGCTGAATTTCGGCAAGCACAGCCAGATCGCCTGCACGATCGAGAACTATTGATTGGCAGGTCGGAGCGGCGCCTTCGCAAGACGCCGCTCATTGCGCATTAGCCCTTGGCGCGGACGACTACCGCCCTGGCACGGGGGTACATATAGGCCTTGGGGTGTACATACACGGGGCAATAGTTCTGGAATTGCTGGAGCTGCCAATTCCATTTCCAGCACCCTGACTGGATTTCCGGATCGTAGCCCCAATCGAGCCGGTATGGCTCATCCCCAAGTGGATAGACGCCGCAATGGGCGGCGCCGGAAACAAACATCAGCGAAACGGTCAGAGCGGTGGCAGCCAGCAATTTTGGCATGTTGCCCTCAAGTTGTTGTGCCTTAACGTCCAAACTCTGCCAAAGCGCGAGTTTGCAATCAAGCGTCTAGACGCGATCTTTTGAGGAGGTCTCCAAATGGTCCGAACTGGGGAAGCTGAGCTTGAGGTGCGAACCCTAAGACGGACTGCCAAGTTGAGTATCTAAGCATCGCTCTCCACTGTAGCTGGTCGCTTTCGCTTCCGTTGCTTCCCATATTCTCTAGGCAAGCGAACTCAGCTCTGAACATCATGCCGTTCAACGACACGCTTCGCGCCATCAGGGCTGCCGACCTTCTGTGAATTGGCACGGCCATTCGGGCTCTCGGCCTTCAGCAACGGATGGTCTTCAAGCCCGAAAACGGGCGCGTCGCCCCGGTCGAGAAGCCCTCTGGTCAGCGAGCGAATATCCGTGCGCCACGAGGCCATTTCCGCTGGTCTCCGATCGGACTGGCTCCGATTTCCCAACCCGCACCCGCCCATATCGCGTCAACAACCCCAAGATCACCCCTACCATCTCGGACAAAAAAAACGTTCGGGCGAGAGTCGATCTGCAAGGCCCCGCTTTCTCCATTCCCCTGCAGCGACAACAGGCACCAGACATCCCCGAGCTTGGTCTCATTGCGCGCGTTCAGTTCTCCTATGATCTCTGTGTCACTTGCGGGGCTCCTCAATACGTAGGCTTGCAGGGATGCATCGTCCGTGCTCGCTTCCACCTTGACGGCAAACCGGCGCGCAAAAGTTGCGCCAAGCCACGAAATCTTCACTCGCGCGCCCGGCGTGATGTTCTCTTTGAAATGTTTCCCGGCAACGAATGCTTCCGTCTGCGGTATCGTGGATGTCGTTGGGGGATCGAATGGTTGGCCGGTGTTTCCGGTCAGCGAGCATTCAACCCTCACGTCCGGAACGATTGAACTCGACCGTTGCTTACCAAGCTCCCTATCGTCCGCCATCACACCAAGGCTCGACGTCGCCATAATGGTGATGAAATACGGTGTGAACCTTAGGCGGCGCATAGCGAGCGTCCTTGAATCGACTTCAAGGAAGGTAAACCGATCGTTGGGACTGTAAATCGAAGATTAGGTTTCTGGTTAAGCTTAAAGTGAATAACAAAGACGAAGAATAGATTTAGTAAATTGGGAGAGATCTCCAGCGGCCATTGGCTCCGCGAGCAAGGGTTGACTAGATAAAGCCTCCTGCTCGCTGTCGGTGTGTCGAAGTCTGCGTCGAATGACATGGCTGGATGCAGTAGCGGCGTAGCTGACCGCTGCTCGCTAGCCGCGGCAAGTCCTGAACTCTGCTGAAAGTACCGACGATCACGCCTAAGACGCGCACAACCCGTGGCTGACTCTTACGTAGCCTCCAACCGTGCAATCGGTTGTTTTGTTCCTGGCGCAATCTGCAAATCTCTTCCTGGGGCAAGAACTGACTGTGAAGGCGCCCGACAGCATCTCGCTTGTGCGCGAAGAGGATCGCTCCAGCTCCACTGCACGCGCCAGGCTGGATTACTGGTGTAAGCCGGGATACGCCAGAACCAGATCGTCTCATAAACACTGTCGCCGAACCGCTCCACATCTGCATGTCGCGCCGGCCAAAATGCCGCGACTGCGAGAGCAACCGCGAAAACGGGCCCAATTGATACAGCTAACTTGCGCATTCATAAAATTCCAAAAAAAACGAACATGGTCGCTTCGACCAACATTCCCAAAATATCCTCGGTGTTCCTGTAGTTGAACACCCCTTTCCAGATTTGGAAATCCGGAGCTTTACGGCTTCTCGACCAGCCCCCCAGAATTATCTGGACCAGCATCCGGCAGCTAGCGGGACTAATGCAGCGTGACTAGTAGACGTAGGAAATCGGTCAAAGCAGTCGCCATGATGCTGCCAGTCCGAGCTAAGGCGACGGCTCGAGGCAGCATCGGCTAGTGCGCCTGCTCATAAGAGTCGGTGCGGTGAGAGCATTTGATGTCTGTCGCACCCCAAACTGAGGTGCGGAAGAGACTTCAATTGAGGTCCGTTGCGCTATACGCAGCCTCGGCAGGCGTCCGGTGATGTGTCGGCCACTTTATGGTGAAAGAGATGATCGCCTGCTTTAAAAAGCAAAGCTGACACTATGAACTAATAAAGCAGCCGTGTAGCTCGCACGACTGCTTCCTGAATTGAGTCCGATCTAATCAATGAGGCGGATCAGTAAGCCCTGCGAAGCACCGGTCCCGTCGGCGCGCAGACGCGATCGAAGTACCAGCCGTAGGGTGTCTCCACACGGACGATCGGGCAGCGGCGCCGCGGCACATAACGTTCGGGATAGGGCTGTGCCCAGAAGGTGACGGGCATCGTCTGGCCATTGCCTGCCAGCAGCGCCGTCGCGCCGGCTATCGGGATGCCGGCGTTTGCACCACTGACCGCCGCGAAGGAAGCGACCATCGCCAAAACGCTGAGCGGCGCAACCGTTTTGAACATTCGTAAAGCTCCCTTCACTCCAAGATGACTATTCGAATCCAACCGCGCAATACGCCAATAAAGCCCCGGTGCCATCGCGTTTGGTCGATCAAGTCGGCGCCTTACGGCGCCAGCTTGACGTTGTTGCGGAAGATCAGGGCGTCGTTGGAGAGGTTCACGGCATCGCTGCCGGTCGCCATGATCACCCGCATGTAGCTCAGGAACTTGGAGACTTCGACGTTGCGCGAGTTCGAGACATAGATGATGTCGCCGTTCTTCATCATGACCTTGGTGGCCAGGAAGAAGCCGCCCGGATCGCGGAAGTTGACGTTGAAGATGACCGGGATCGTCTCGGTCGTGTACTTGCTCACGTCGATGCCGAGTTGGGCAGCAACGTCGCGCGGCTCGCGGCGATAGAGATACACGGCAGCCGGATCGGCCTGACCATCGAGGAGACCACCGGACTTGCCGACGGCTTCGCCGAGGTTGATGCGCCAGGCATCGAAGTTGAACTCGCCGCTCTGTCCGCTGGCGCCGAACGCCATGAACTTCTGCTGCTCGCGATAGACGTAGATGCTGTCGTCGGGACGAACATAGACGTTGTTCTCGGGCGCCATCACGAGATTTTCGAACGGCACGGTGGCCCGGCGTCCACCACGCTCCAGCATGACCCAGGTCTCGAAGCCCTGGCCCTTGATGCCGCCGGCGCGCGTGATCGCATCGAGCACGCGATCCTTCGCGCCCGCCGCGCTCGCCGGATAACGCGCCGGCGAATTGACTTCGCCGAGCACGCTGATCAGCTGGGTCCGCTGCGAGGACATCGAAACCACCGCCTGCGGTTCGATCGCGCGGTTGCCGATCTTCTCGATGATCGAGCGCTGGATTTGGACTGCCGTCAGACCCGCGGCCTTGATCTGGCCGGCATAGGGAACGGTGATGAAGCCGTCATTGTCGACCGACTGATCCGGGATCGTCACATAGTTGCCCGGGCGAACGCCGGCTTCCGCCGGGATGAACAGACCGCCTGCGGCGGCTTCGAAGATGGTAACGCTGACGACGTCACCGATCCCGAACACGATGCTGGCCGGCGGCCGCTTGTCCGTGAACGCACCGGCGAGCCCCTTGGGTTCGTGGGTGTGCAGAATCTTTACGGTAGCCGGATTGAGCGGCACCAGCTCGTAAGCCGGCGCGTTTTCAGTCTGAATCTTGTTGTTAACGTCATCCGTCAGCGGACCGGAGCCGGGATTGGTTGAGCACGCTCCAAGCGCCAAAGCGACGGCCAGAAACACGGGCTTTAATACATAGGTCTTGGCAACAACAGATGACATGTATCGCGTCCGAGGCTCCTCAGCTGACGTAAATTGGTACGGCGGCGCGGGCAGTGCGACAAGCGTTCCAGGGTAGTTGGGTGGCGATCCATCAGCCGCTGTTGCCTGTGGGCCACTGTTTGGCTGTTAATTCAGCCCTTTGTGACTATTTGTTGTGTTTCGTGTGTCCAGTCGGCGCGCAAATCGCCCAAGTCAGGGCTGCGATGCGGCGAGGCGCGGCTTCGTCATCTTCTGCTAGGGCTGGATTGTTAAGCGGTGTCCGGCCGTCTTTCGATGTTGGCAGGTTCCCTCCTATCGTGAAGACAGCCGACCAGTCAGTCCGATCCGGACTTCGCCGGCTTGATTGTCCGGTGCGCGTCGAAGGCCAAGATTGATGTGCTCTGGCCTCAATCCGGGGCCTCGCCCTCCGCAGAGCCATCCGAAGGTCCTGATGGCGGCGGTGCTATTGCGCGATGAGGTTCAGGCCCTTGCCGCCGGAAAATGGCAGATGACGCTTCGTTATCTGTTGCCGACAAGAGAAGCACCGGCGAGACAAAGGAAGGGTGCTCTTGAATGGGCCGCGAGAAGCCTTTCATGGCTGCTGACAATTTGCGGCCAATAAGCGCAATTTAGTCATACAACTTAAGGGTCTTTTCAGGGGGGGGACCTAGGGTCCGGAGCACGGAGTGTTTCGGATGATCTCGCTTTTGATTTTCAGCTTTTTGGCAGGGGCCGCGCTGGGCCAACGCTTTCGCGTCCTGGTGCTGCTGCCACTGACCTTCGTCATGATGCTCGCCGCCATCCCGGTCGGCGTGATGGTCGATCTCACCGTCCTCGGTAGCCTGAAAGGCGCGGTATTCGCGGTCATCGCTCTCCAGGCCGGCTATCTCTTTGGCTCAGGCGCTCGCTTTGGCCTTGTTGCCGCCCGAGCCGCCCGCGTCTTCGGTCACCCGGTCAAGGCCACCCGCTGACGCTGATCGCGCCGGTCAACGGTGCAACGAGCCCACACGCAATCGGTCCAAGGTTTAAGTGTTGGAGAGGCAAGATCCGCTCCGCGCTGGCCAATCGCTCCCGTTGCGAGCCGCTGCTGATCGCGGCCTACGTGCAGACAACGCCGCAAGGCAAGTCGCTGCTGCTCGAGACCACGACGTGACCGCCCCCCAAATTCAACGAGATCTTGCGGCGGTATTGAATCTCAGCGGACCGATTTCGGATTGACCGGCATAAAGTCCTGATCGCGGCGCGGCTGGTCGGATCGCCCCTGGTAGACGAACATGCCCTTCTTGGTCGTGACGATATCGCCTCGTTGCAGGCTGTCGTCGCGGAGCAGACGTTCGGTCGCGACGAGGTCCGGATCCTCCGGAATCGGCTTGTAGAGCTCGGGGTGCTCGCGCCGCTCGCGCGAGACTTCCTTGGCCCGGCGCCGCGCGTCATCGATTCGCTTCCGCCATTCGGAGCGCGTGACCTCCTGCTCGCTCGGTGGAAGATAGTCGTTGAGCGAGGGCACCGGTTCGGTCTGGGCGCGACACGGGGACGGACTGGCGAGACCAAGACCGATGGCACCGGCGACGATGATGACCGTTCGGGACAGCGCCCCGAGGCGCTGGTCAACTGCCAAATGGCCACGTCGAACGGTTCGCACGCGTATCACTTCAGGGACACATCATAGGGACGATTAACCGGTAATTCTCGTCTCCCGCACTCTATCTCCTTGCCAATTGCAAGGAAGCGAATTCGCGGGCGAGATTTCCTTAGTCGCCCTCGCCTAACGACGGCTCGATCCGCTGCCCCGGGTTGTGTTGCCGTGATAGGGCCGGGCCCGTCCATAAGTCGTCACCGGGGGCTCGATCCGGCTCGGAATATTCCGCGTGGCGTTGGGGGGCGCGGGCTGCGACGGATTGACGATGATCACGTTGCGATTGGGCGTCGAGGGATCGTTGACGCCTTGGGCCCAGGTGCCGGCGGGCGCGACAAGGGCGAATGTGATCAAGACTAATCGTTTCATGTGCGACATCTCCCGAGCATGAACGTCAGGGAGGCGAACACTGTTCCATCACAGATGCTTGCGCTTCACCTGGGCACGGCGACCAGCTTGCCGTCCCTCCAGACGCCTTGGGCCGCCCGTCCGGTCGGCAAGCTCCCTGTCACATTCCGAACCGCGGTCGGCCGGGAGGCCGCCTGAGTGGTCTGTTTCTTCTTATCGGGTGTCGTGATGATGCTGGAGCTCGTGGTGTTGGCCTGATCCTTGGTTCCTTGCGCAGACGCCGGTTGAATCAGGAAGGCCAAAAACGTGATTGCCGTCAAAACGCCGCGCATGGTCAAACACCGGAATGAGGAGCTTGGCGAAATGTCACAGGTTTCCGTCCAAAAGCAACCCTCCGAGACGATCGCGCAGGATCATGGCAGGCCGGCGTAACCGACGGGTACGAGGTGAAAGACCTAGCGAAATAGGCTCATTCGGGCTACTTGATCGGCCTTGATGACCGACTCCGGTGACACTGCGGCCAACGCTCCCACGACGCAAGAGATCAAAGCCGGGTTTATCCGTCTCCTGTCGAGCCGAATCCGCTCCGTATCCGACGATCCCCGACAGATGCGGGAGATCGTCTATGAGCTGGCGCGCGTCAAGCTTCTGGAACAATTCACGCACGCCGACGCGCGGGAATCTCGCGAGCTTCTGCAAGTCCTCGAACTTGCCATCAAGGAGGTCGAGCGTTCCTCCGAGCGCAGCGCCGCGGTGCCCCCAATCCTCCACACTCCCACTCCGCCACCCGTTCCGATGTCCTCACCGGTTTCGGTTTCGCCGCTAACTCCGAAGGACACGGGAGCACCACACCGTCCAGCCGCACCGCCAGCATCGCCCGACCGCCCCAAACGGAGCGGCGCCTTAAAATCTCTGGCTCGATTGACGGCCATCGTGCTGCTCATCGGTGCGGCCGCAACCGTGGCCGTCAATTGGCCCCGCCTGAAGACACAACTGCCCGCATTGTCGCAGATGATCCGGCCGCCGGAGCGAGCGCCGAACAGCCCGGACTCTCAGCCGACTGCCAGCGCACCTCCCGCGGTCGGCGAAACCGCTGAACCGGCGCCGGATAGCCAGAAGGAGCCGGCGCAGCCTGCACACCCCTCGATTCCCCTGCCGACGACGTTTGGCGTCTATGCCCTGAGCGAGGGCCAGCTCCATGAGCTCAAGCCGGTGCCGGGCAAGATTCCGGACCGCCGCGTCGCGATCTCGGCGCCCATCACCACGCCGAGCGCGACCACATTGTCGGACGGCGATGTCAGATTCATCGTGTTCAGGCCCGACGGGGGTGTCGATGCAAGCGGCACCGAAGTCCGGGTGATCGCCAAAGTCTCCCGCGCGATGGGCGTCGATGCCACCGGGAAAGCGGCCATCGTCAGCGCCGGTGATTCCTGGGTCATCCGCAGCATGTCGTACCCCTACAAGGTAGGCCCGATCGACGATCAGTCGAGGATGCTACTGCTTCAACCAGAGCAGGACGGCTTCACGCTCGCTCCCGGTCGTTACATCGTGGTGGTCAAGGGCATGGGCTACGACTTCACGGTGGCCGGAACGATCACCGATCCCAATCAATGCGTCGAACGCGTCAACGCGGCGAACGGCGCGTTCTACTCGCCCTGTCCGCCGCCCCGACGCTAAAGCACGATCCGGAAAAGTGCGCAGCGTCTTTCCGGAAAGATCATACTCAAACAACAACCTAAAGCGTGATGACGATCCTCATGGAATCGCGCTTTAGCGCAGCCTCTGTCTTAGGCCCTCTGCCTCATTTGGCTGGTTTATTGTCTTTGGGCGCGTCCGCCGGCAAGTCGTCGACCTTGCCGTTGTTGGCGACGCATTTCTTGAAGTATTCGCGCTGGTCCTTGCCCGTTCCTTTTGCGCTTCCCGCCGCGGGGTTGCCGACTTGCCTGGGCGGAAAAGCCTTGGCCACCGCCGCATCGCATGCGCGCGCCACTTCGGCCGTGATGGCCGACGCCGTCGCCGGCGCGGCCAGCGTCAGAGCACCCGCCAATCCAACCAACGTCCGCAAATTCTTGACCGGCACCTCGTTGCTCCTTCAATCCGGAAATGATTGACGGGACCATAGCAAAAAGGATCGAGGCCCCAAACGGCAAAGCAACGCCGAAATTGCCACGCGAGCGCCGCTACGTGCGGCGCATCGCGAGCACTGCACTAGCTGTTGAGCTGCGGCGGCTTGAAATCGGGAAAACGCGTGAGCATTGCGGTCCTGACGAACTTCAAGTGAGCAATGCTGCTTGCCAATTCCTTGAGCCGGCGCTGGCCATTCGAGATGTCGGCCGCAAAAAGATCCTGATGATGATTGTCGAGCGGCTCCCGCTCGAGATATTCGTCGGTGCCGTTTCCGAAGGTGACGGATGCACGCGCGAGGGCATCGTCGACACGCCGATTGAGGCCGGCCTGCTCCCGCTCCGCCTCCTGCAATGCTGTTTCGATGGCCGTCAGGACCGCACCGATCCGCGCGCGGTCGGTCTCCGCATCACGCTCGGCGGAGCGCGCCTTGAAGGTCTTGTCCTCGCGGCGGGAGCCGAGCAAGTTATGCGCGCGTGCTCGCAGGAATAGCTGAAACATGTGGGCCATCCCCATTTCGAGATCTAAGCCGCTACCATCGGTCAGACATAGTTAACAAAGCCTAAATCCTGCGCCCGCTGCGCCTGGCTTCGTTCGATCCACACCCGCCAGGCTCCTTCGTGCTTGGCATAGAGCTCGAGCCATCGAACGCCGTCAACCGCGGCGGCTCCCTTGGCCATGCCGGTTTCAGCCGCGATTTGCAGCGTCTGCGTCACTGCGACATCCAGCGCTTCGAACTCCGCCGTCTCATCCAGCGAAAGGCCGATCAGAACACGATGCCGTTGCGTGTCAACGAAATACCTGCGGGGCGCGTTGTGCCGTTGATCAATCATTCGGATGCCCCTCATTCATGATCCAGGGACCTGGAAGATCTTTCAGATGCCGGTCATAGGTGCAAACAAACGCGATCAAATGAGGGCGCAGATCACAGCGCCCGGCAACGCAATGAGATACGTCATCCATGCCCACCTGTGCGCCGAAAAAATCGGGACGGCCCAATGCTCGCAGTAAACTGATCCGTCTTAGGCTGCCCTTCTAAAGCGCTCAAGGACGGCGACGAGTTAACCTAACCTCACATGGCTGTTTCGACTTTACCACGACCATCGGGTTGGAGCGGGCGGGCGATTACGATGGCCGCACCTCCGTTCATTGCAGCAAGCAGGCTTCATCTCATCACGTCGCGCGAGAACACCGTGGTTATACGGAGCGCCGCGTGCGGATTTCATCGCGGTAAGGTTGCCAGGTTAGCTTAATCCGCGTTGTTTGTTGCGAAGTCTCACCAATCGCATATCCATCTTCGCACCGGCTCCCCCAAGCCCGGCCCTACCCAAGCAGAGCCGTCGAGCGAACATGGGTCGCTTGGCGGCTTTGTCGTTGTGTCGACGAGAGGATCATTTTGGTTATGGCGCGCAAGCCCTGGTCGTTCAAGGAAGACCGCAGGCTCATGGAGCTGGCGAAATCTTCGGCTTCGCTGGAAGAGGCGGCGAAAGCTCTCGGACGCTCGCCCGATGCGATCAAGCGCATGGCCTTGCGGCTTGGTCTTTCGCTCAAGTCGAAGTCCGGCAAGAAGAGCTAGTTGCGTGTTTTCTTCTGGGAGCCCATCCCGGGGCTGGTTCCGTAATTGGGTGTCCCCGTCCCCTTGAAAGCTCCACCCATGCTGTCCGAACCGGAGTTCGTGGCGGTGCCGCTGCGCGAGGTTGGCTGAGTGCCCGACGGCTGGTCTTTGGTTCCCTGCGCCCAGGCCGCGGAGCTTCCGACGACCAACGACAGGAGGAGGCTTAACGTCCTGATCATACTGCTCAACTTTCATGCTCGGGCCGCGCGACGCTCGGTCAGGCAAACCACTCGGTAGCCCTTCCGGACCGGTCTACCCGTTAAACCCTATCCTGGCCCCCGCTGGCTAGGATCAATTCCCAAGAGCTCGACGATCTCGCGCGCGCCGCAGCCATCGTGGCCGAGCTGCGCGACCATGGCTTCCGTGTCGCCATCGACGACGTCGGCGTTGGCCATAGTGGCCTGTCGCGGCTCAAAGGGCTCGGCGCCAACACGATCAAGATCGACAAGTTCTTCGTCGACACCATCACCGTGAATGCATCGACCACGACGATCGTCGAGATGTTGGTCGCGCTCGCCAAGGACTTCCGGATGACGGTCGTCGCGGAAGGAATCGAGACCGAGGAGCAGCGCCGTGCCTTGATCGCGTCCGGCGTCGAAGAAGGACAGGGCTATCTCGTCGCCGCACCGCTCCCGTTTGCGAAATTCAGCGAGCTCCTCGATTCACGCCGTCGCTCAGCATGCCCGGCTGGCGACGTCATGGTAGCCTGACCATCTCCGCCGCATCGCATCCGTCGCTCGCCGACGAAGTGGCCTCCCGAATTCCGATCGCGTCCAGGTTCCGGACAGTCCGCGCCCCGCAGGAACGACGAGGCGCTTTAACGATATTCTCGTGTTTCGAAGCGGAATGGCATCCCAGCGGCTATGGTGGGCCATGCGCCGAAACCACCTCATCGCAGCCGCAGGAATCTGCCTCGCTCTCATCGTCTATGCCACCCTGGCAAAGCTTGCGGGAAGGCCGGCGCTCATGGGGCATCACGAGGCCTACTGGATCGTGGTGATCGAGCGCTTCAGCGCCTATGGCCTGCTGGGCTTCCTGCTGGCTTTTCTGTTGCCCGGCCGGCTCGTATTGGCCTGCTCGCTCGTCGTGGCCGTCGCAATGGGGCTGGAAGTCCTGCAATCGCTGATCCCCGATCGTGACCCGGGTTTCCTCGACGTGCTGCAAAAGGCGGCGGGAGGCACCGTCGGTGTCATCCTCGCCCAGACGATCTTGGCCTTCCTGCCCCGGCCGCCAGCCTGAAGCTCACGGCGCTGGAAAACCTTCCAGCGCCACGGCACATGCCTCCTACTTCATCATCTGCCCGCGCAGCTCGCCGCCTGGGTTCGCTGCGGTATGCATGTTCGCGTAGTCAAGCCGCCCCGCGCTCGCGGAACCCGGTTGGTGCCAGGGGTTCGGCCATTTGCCTATGGGTGCTCTGGAGCGCCTCGATGGCGCCGTCGAGATCGAAATCCGCTTCGCGGATCGAAGCGAAGAACCTGGCCGTCAGCGCCAGGTCGAGCTTGACGCGCGTTGCGCCGTCGCGGCTCTTGCGGCGGTCAAGCGACAAATGGATGGCCTGCAGTCGGGCTTCTGCCGGCGTGCAGCCGCTGAGCGTCGCCAGTTCGTCGTATGTCATCCATATCTGAGGCATGTTCTCGTCCGTCGTTTACTGCGGCCTCATCCTAGCTTTGCGCGACTGAACGCACCGTTGCTGAACCGCGGTCGCAGCCCGTTTCACTGCGATAGGGTCAATGCAAGACTAATCGTTCAAGCATGATCTTCCGGAAAACCGCTGCGCACTTTTCCGGATCATGCTTCAAGAGACGGATGGCCTCGGAGGTGCAGGGAAATGGCGCGGCCGTGAACGGCTGTCGAGGCCCTTGGGCAATTTGTCATTGAACTTCACGACGGCACTGCGAGCGTCCACAGCCGGCGCATCTTCCTGGCTGTAGATCAGCGTCACCTCGAACATCACGTCGGGCGCTTCCCTCGCCGTTCCGGAGCAGGTCGCCATTGCACCGTTGCACACGCCCGAGAGATTGACCTCGACCTCGTCCAGCCCGAACACCGTCGGCGGACCGTCGGCGTAGCGCCGCGTGGTCAGGACGGCCGTGAAGCGCTGCTCGTCATCGAACCGATAGGAACCGCCATAGGTGAAGAAGCTGTCGCAGCCGGAGATCCGTCCTTCCGCCAGATGCACGACGCCAGTGCCCTGGGCGCGCGGGGTCCTGAACCAGGCCGCGTACTTGCCGTCTCTCATCATGGAAACTTCCGCCGTAGAATTTCACTGGTATTTGCAACCAACTCTGGGGCGCGACAATGACCGAGCTGGCGAGCATTCCGCCACGGTTAACGCCCTGCAAAGCCAACCCGTCGAATTGCCGCCGCCGCCCGAGGCTGACCAGGAGAAGGCGGTGATCCGGCCTCCTGCGACGATCGGCGAGAAGATCGGGGTCGCGAGCCGATCCAGCTCGGTGCCAAGAATTGCCGCACGACCACCTGATATCGTCCTCCGGCCAACAGCTTGACATCCCTTGTCGCCGATGGCGGGTTTGAACCACTTCCTGCTAAAGTGCACCAACACTCAAAGAGTGATTCTGGTCACACTTGCCTGGCCGCTCTGCTGCTAAGCATCGCGCCGGGACGGGGATCCAACGAAATATCGGTCGAATTGAATGAGCATACCCATGAGAAGCCTGATCGGCGCCGTTGTCGGCGCGTTCTGTATTGCGGCCCCCGCCCTGGCGGAGACGCCGGCCGCGATCGTCGAGGATGTCCAAGGCAAGGTCGACGGCGTCGAATTCATGGACTATGTCGCCCCCGGCAAGATCATCAAGCTCGGGCCCAAAGCGAGCATTACGCTCAGCTACCTCAAATCCTGTCTGCGCGAGACGATCAGCGAAGGCGTCGTGTTGGTCGGCGCCGAGCAAAGCACCGTGCAGCTCGGCGAGGTACAGCGCGCCAAGGTGCCTTGTGACACCAAGGCGGCGCAGCTCTCCGAGCGCGAGGCGAACCAGAGTGCCGCGACCACGTTCCGGACCGTGCGGTCCGACGCCAAGGGCACTCCGTCCAAGCTTCGGACGATCTACGGCGTCGCGCCGCTGGTCCAGGCCAAGAGCGGAAGCACGCTGGTGATCGAGCGCACCGACGGCAAGGAACCCACGATCAGCGTGCCGCTCAAGAACGACATCATGATCCGCGGCAAGTTTTACGATTTCGCCAAGGCCGGGAAATCGTTGACCCCCGGCGGCAGTTATCTCGCAAGCCTCGGCGCCAAGCGTTACACCTTCTTGGTCGACGCCAGCGCCACCTCGTCACCGACCCCGATCATCGGCCGCCTGCTGCGGCTCGAATAAGCAGCCTAGCGACGGGGCGATGCGGCGGATCGGGGGACGGGACATCGTTGCGGCTATCCTGATTGCGCTCCTCGCGGGCGCAATTTTCACGTCTCCGCCGCTCCAGACACTGCAAGGCCTCTCGCTCGACATCCTCACGGCACTGCGCGGCAAGCTCATTGGCGATCGCCGCGATCCCACGACATCGCCGGTCGTCGTCGTGGCCATCGACGGGGAAACCTATGAGACCCCGCCCTTCAAGGGGTCGCCGACGCAGACCTGGACGCGCGAGATCGGCCGGGTGCTCGGCAGTATCACCGAGGGCGGCGCCAAGGTGATCGGATTCGACGTCATTTTTCCGAGCTCGATCGAGCAGTCGGAGATTCCCTTCGGCGACACCTCGGTCGGCAGCCGCATGAAGGGCTTCGACCGGGATTACCTGATCGCACTGCGACAGATCTCGGACAGCGGAAAACTGGTGCTCGGCGATATCCTGAGCAACGACCATCCGGAGGTCCCCTATCGCGCACAGCAGGTCGCGGTGCGCAACAGCATTCGCGCGCTGAACGTGCATACCGACGCCGATGACGTGATCCGGCGAATGCCGCTGAGCTTCTCGATCGAGGGCAAACCGGTGCCCGCGATGGCGGTCGAACTCGCGGCGCGCGCGCTTGGCGCAAAGCCCGAGATTGCGTCGTCCGGCGCGACCGACTTGTCCGGCTATGCGATCCCGAGCGCGGTGTCGAATACAATGACGCTCAACTTTCGGGGGCTCGGCCGCGACGTGCCGGCCTACTCCTTCGCCGATCTGCGCGCCTGCGTCGAAAAAGGCGATCGCGATTTCTTCCGCCGCGCCTTTGAGGGCAAGGTCGTTCTGCTCGGCACGGTCCTGAACTTCGAGGATCGCAAGCTCACATCGATGCGCCTGTCCGGCGGGCATGACGGCACGCCGGCGGCACGATGTGCCCTGCCCGCGCCGGAGCGTGCCACGAAACGCGCCCGCAGCGATGTCGCCGGCGTGTTCGTGCACGCCACCGCCGTCCGCAACCTGATCGAGCGCGATGCCGTGACCGAGCTGGGCTTTCCCGCGCGGAGCATTCTCACGATCGCGTTCGCGGCGATCATCGCCTGCGCGGCCTGCATGCTTGCGCCGAGCGGAGCGCTGATCGCCTGGTTCGCTCTCACCGCCATTTACGCAGCCATGGCGCTCGGCGCGTTCGTCCGTGCCCTGGCGCTGCCGTTGACGGAGCCGGCACTCGCCGGCCTTGCCGCCCTCGCGATCATGATCGGCTACCGCTTTGTGCTAGCCGATCGCGACGAGCGCTTCCTGCGCAAGAGCTTTGCCCTTTATCTCGCGCCCGAAGTCATCGAGACCATGGTCTCTTCCGGCAAGATGCCGGCGCTCGGCGGCGAGCTGCGCAACATCACCATGTTCTTTTCCGACCTCAGCGGCTTCTCGTCCATTGCCGAGACCATGACGCCGGGCGAGCTGGTGACGCTGATGAACGAATACCTGTCCGCCATGACCGACATCATCGAAAGCCATGGCGGCTATGTCGACAAATATATCGGCGATTCCATCGTCGCCATGTTCGGCGCACCGGCCGACGATCCCGCACACGCACGCAACGCTGTTCGCGCCGCGCTGGAGTGCCATACGAGGCTTGCGGAGCTCAATGCCGGCAATGCCGCTTTCGCCGGGCACGGCCTGTCGCATCGCATCGGACTCAACAGCGGCGAAGCCGTGGTCGGCAATATCGGTTCTCGGCGCCGCTTCAACTATACCGTGATGAGCGACACCGTGAACGTGGCCTCTCGGCTCGAGGGCGCCAACAAATATTACGGCACCGCGATCATGGCCTCCGAAACGACGATGGCACAGACCGGCGATAGTTTCGCCTGGCGCGAGCTCGACGCGATCAGGGTGCAGGGCCGCGGCGAGGCCATCAAGGTGTTTGAGCCGCTGGCGGCCAAGGGCGCGGAGAGTGCCGATCAAACGCAGGTGACCGCGGCGTATGCGGAAGGGCTCGCATGCTGGCGCGCGCGGGATTTTGCGAAGGCGGCTGACGCGTTCGGGCGTGTCGCGCGGATTGATCCGGCATCGGCTCGCTTTTCCGACCGCGCGCGAGCGCTGATGGCCGATCCGCCACCGTCCGACTGGATACCGGTCCACGCGCTCGAAGGAAAGTAGCCAGGCGCGCTGAGTTCCTCTAGCCCCTTGTGGGGAGAGGGTGGCTCGCCGCGCAGTGGCGAGGCGCGTGAGGGGTTTGTATCCGCGCGTGCTTCGTGAATACGCGGAGAGAGACCCCTCATCCGACGCTTCGCACCACCTTCTCCTACAAGGGGAGAAGGAAAAACGCCCGCGCCAGACACGCCACCCTAAAACGGCAGTCCCACGTAATTCTCCGCGAGCAGTCGCTGCGCCGTCTCGGACGAGAGCAGGTATTCCAGCTCCGTCTGCTGCAACCGATCCTCGTATGCGGGCCGATCGGGGAAGCGGTGCAGGAGCATCGTCATCCACCAGGAGAAGCGCTGCGCCTTCCAGATCCGCGCGAGCGCTTTGGCGGAATAGCCTGCAAGTCCGGAATCATCGCCGCTCTGATAATGCGCGAGCAAGGCGTGGTAGAGATAATAGATGTCTGATGCCGCGCTGTTCAGCCCGCGCGCTCCTGTCGGCGGTACGATGTGAGCCGCATCGCCGGCGAGGAACAATCGGCCATAGCTCATCGGCTCGGCGACGAAGCTGCGCAGAGGCGCGATGCTCTTCTCGATCGACGGCCCCGTGATCAGGTTGCCGGCGACCTGGTCCGGAAGGCGGCGCTTCAGCTCGGCCCAGAACGCATCGTCGCTCCAGTCTTCGACCTTGTCGGTGAGCGGCACCTGGATGTAGTAGCGGCTGAGCACCTGCGAGCGCAGAGAACAGAGCGCAAAGCCGCGCTCGTGCTTCACATAGATCAGCTCGGGCGACACCGGTTTCGTCCGCGACAGCACCCCCAGCCAGCCGAACGGATAGACCTTTTCATATTCGCGCAGCACGTCCTTCGGGATCGATTTGCGGCTGACGCCGTGGAAACCGTCGGCGCCGACGATGTAGTCGCAATCGATGCGGATGGTCTCACCGTTCGATCGGTAGGTCACGTAGGGCCGGGCCGACGTCAGATCATGCGGCGTCACGTCTTCCGCGTTGTGCACGACCTTGCCGCCGAGGCGGTCCCGCGCCTCGTAGAGGTCGCGCGTCAGCTCGGTCTGGCCGTAGACCAGCACCGAATTGCCGCCTGAATGCCTGTGCAGGTCGATCTTGGAGAGCACCCCGTCATGGGCGATCTCGAAACCGGTGTGGATTTCGCCCTCGCGGTCCATCCGCTCGCCGCACTGCGCCTCGCGCATCAACTTGGCGAAGCCATGCTCGAGCACGCCGGCGCGGATGCGAGCGAGCACATGGTCGCGGCTGTATTTCTCCAGCACGACCGTGTCGATGCCCTTCAGGTGGAGGAGCTGGGACAACAGCAGCCCGGACGGCCCGCCGCCGATGATACAGACCTGAACTTTCATTTTTGAGTCCTCCCGTCGGCACTTTTTTGCAGATTTGGCGCCGCAGACCGATGGAGGGTTTCGCCATTGTCTTGTACAATTCGAACATGAGACGCACAGCCCCGGCGATCCGGATCTATAACCTGTTCGGCGAGTCCGGCGACTTGCCCGATGTCGTGCATTGCGAGACCATCGCGTCCCGCTCGGTATTGCACGACTGGACCTTTGCCGTGCACCGCCACGCCCGGCTGCACCAGGTGCTGCTGATCGAGCGCGGCGGCGGCGAGGCGACGCTCGACGGGCGGGTGGTGCCCCTGAGGCCGATGCAGATCGTGAACGTGCCCGTCGGCCACGTCCACGGCTTCCGCTTCGTGCCCGATACGCAAGGGTGGGTGCTGACCATCGCCGCGGAGATTCTGGACGAGGGGCTGCTCGCCGCCGAGGGCCTGCGCGGTGCGCTGTCGCGCTCGGCCGTGGTGCGCGGCACGCCGCAGATCCGAACCATCATGAAGCAGATCTTCGCCGAACACGCCGCCCGCGATTTCGGCCGGGCGCATGTGCTACGCGCGTTGTCCTCCGCCATGACCGGACTGGTGGCACGCGCGCTCACGAGCGAGAGCGGCGGCAACGGCACGGTCGAGTCCAGCCTGTTCCGCCGCTTCGAGGCGCTATTGGAGCAGCATCATCTGGAACGCTGGAGCGTCGCGGACTATGCCGAGGCGCTGGCGGTGACGCCGACGCATCTCAACCGGATCACACGGGCGGCGACCGGCGATACTGCCTCGCACCTCATCCTCAACCGGCTGATCCGCGAGGCGAGGCGCAACCTCGTCTACACCAATTTGCCGGTCTCGACGATCGCCTACACGCTCGGCTTCGATGACCCCGCCTATTTCAGCCGGGTCTACACCGCAGCCACGGGCGTCTCGCCGCGCGCGTTCCGTGCGCAGCTCCATGGCGAAGAGACGTGAGGCCCTACACGTCGAAAAATACCGTCTCCTCCGGCCCCTGCAAATTGATCGTGAAGGAATACACGACCTTGCCGGCACGCTCGCCGCGCTTTGCGATCAGTGTCGAGCGCCGGGACGGCTGTTCGATCAGGTTGAGCACGGGGTCGGCGGCGTTGGCGGCCTCTTCATCCGAGAAATAGAGTCGCGTGTTGAGGCCGATGTTGATGCCGCGCGCGACGATCCAGACATTGACGTGCGGTGCGCATGTCCGGCCCGCTCTGTCGGTGATCGCACCCGGCTTGATGGTCTCGAAGGACACGAGCCCGCTCTCGAAGTCGGAGCCGGCACGGCCCCAGCCGCGAAACTCCTGCTCCAGTGCGCCGGCCGACCGATCAGCCGGATGGTTGTAGCGACCGTTCGCATTGGCCTGCCAGATTTCCAGCAGCACGTCGCGGAGCGGCGTGCCGGTGCCGTCGAGCACCTTGCCTTCCAGCGTGATGCGCTCGCCCTCGGTGCTCGGCGTCACCAGCACGTTGGAAAAGTTTCTCTCGAAAATGTCGAAGCCGGCCATCGCCGGGATCAGGCCGATATGGACGTAGGGCCCGGCGGTCTGCGAGGCCGTTTCCTTGAGATAGTTGAGCGGCTGCGTCATGGCTCAGTTCCCCGCGGTGCGATTTTCGAAATAGGTGGAGCGCTGGCCGCGCAGCACGATGTCGAAGCGATAGGCGAGCGAGTCGAACGGCGCCGAGGCATTGAGATCGAGCGGTGCGACCAGGCGGTCGAGCGCATCCTTGTCCGGTATCGTCGTCAGGATCGGACAAACCGGGATCAGGGGATCGCCCTCGAAATACATCTGCGTGATCAGCCGCTGTGCAAAGCCCGAACCGAATACGGAGAAATGAATGTGGGCGGGACGCCAGCTGTTGACGTAGTTGCGCCAGGGATAGGGCCCCGGCTTCACGGTGCGGAAGTAGTAGTAGCCGGTGTCGTCCGTCAGCGCGCGGCCGCAGCCGCCGAAATTCGGGTCGATCGGCGCCAGATAGGTGTCCTTCTTGTGCCGGTAGCGGCCGCCGGCATTGGCCTGCCAGAACTCGACCAGCGTGTTCGGCACGCCGCGGCCGGTTTCGTCCAGCACGCGGCCGTGGACGATGATGCGCTCGCCGACGGGATCGCCGTCCTTGGCGTAGTTGCGGATCAGATCGTTGTCGAGCGGGCCGAGATCGTTATGGCCGAACACCGGTCCCGTGATCTCGGAGAGCGACCCCTCCAACGAGAGCAGCGACTGGCGCGGCGAGCGCAGCACCGAGGATTTGTAGCCCGGCGCATGGGCGGGCGGATGGATGGAGCGGTCGCGCTGGAAGAAGCTGCCGTCACCGAGCGGCGGCGCAAGGGGCTCGGGGCGGTTGAGGCGGGGATCCCGCAAGGCTGGCGCCTGGGCGTTCATCGTGTTTCTCCCTGGGGCGCCCGGGTCCGGGGGCGCGGCTTATCGGGAGATCATGGGCCGGTCTATTCCCCGGATAAATAGATCGATTATAATATATTGCATGAAAGAAATCGATCATTTGGCCCTCGACGGCCACGCGCTCGAGCTGTTCCTCGCCGTGCTGGAGGAGGGATCGGTCACCGCCGCCGCAACCCGGCTCGGCCTGACGCAATCGGCGGTCAGTCACGCCCTGAACAAGCTGCGGCGGATCGCAGGCGATCCGCTGTTCGCGAAGTCCGGGCGCGGCATCGTCGCCACCGCGCATGCGCAGGCGCTCGCCGCGAAGGCGCGGGCACTGATCGACGAGATGCGGAGCTTTGCCGGCGGCGTCACGTTCGAGCCGTCTCGCGCGCAGCTTTCGCTGACGATCGCCGCCAACGACTTCCAGCGCGACCTGCTGCTGCCGCGGTTCTTCGATCACGTCGCCGGCCAGGTGAAAGGCCTGAATTTGCGCGTGATCCCCTCGCAGTCGCCCTCGCCCGCGATGCTGCGCGAAAACCGCTGCGATCTCCTGATCACGCCGCTGCCGCCATCCGGTGTCGATATTGTGCAGAAGCGCCTCTTGAGCGATCACTACGTCTGTTACTTCGATCCGAAGATGCGCACGGTGCCGACCGGCCGCGGCGCCTATCTCGCTGCGCGACACATCACTGTCGTCTACACCGACAATGAGCGGCTTGATTTCGACCGGAGGCTGGCGGCCAACGGTCTTCACCGCGACATCGCGATCTCGGTGCCGAGCTTTTCCGGGGTGCCCTCCTTCCTTCGCGGCTCGCAGATGCTAGCGAGCATGCCCAGCCTGCTGGCGTCCGGGGTCATGCTTGGTTTCGCGCAAACGCGAATCCCGCTGGCGTCCCGTACGCGGACGCTGGCCGAACTGCCGATGTTCATGGTTTGGCACCAGCGCTATCAAAAAGACCCGGCCCATCGTTGGATCAGGAGCCAGCTGGAGGCGGTGGCAGCGACGGCCGCCAAGGCGCGATACCGATCCCGTCTTTCGGAAGACCAGCCCTCGCCAAATCCACTGGTTGCGCGGCGGCCGCCACGCTAAAATCCCCCCATGACAGTGACCGACATTGCGAGCCGGACCTACAATCACAGCTGGCGGCTGGACCCCATCATCCGCAGCCTGCTTGATACCGACTTCTACAAGCTATTGATGTTACAAATGATTCGGGAGTCTTACCCGAACCAGCAGGTGACCTTTTCGGTCATCAATCGCTCGCGCCACGTCCGGCTCGCCGAAATCATCGACGAGGGCGAGCTCCGCGCGCAGCTCGACCATGCCCGCACCATCCGCTTCACCAAGAAGGAGCTGATCTGGCTTGCCGGTAATACCTTCTACGGCAAGACCCACATGTTCTCGGCGGACTTCATCCGCTGGCTGGCTGAATTCCGCCTTCCCGAGTACGAGTTGCGCAAGGTCGAGGGCCAGTACGAACTGCATTTCCACGGGCCGTGGACCCACACCACGATGTGGGAGATTCCGGCGCTCGCAATCCTCAACGAGCTGCGCTCCCGTGCGGCGATCAAGGGCCGCGGCCGCTTCGAGCTCGACGTGCTCTATGCGCGGGCCAAGGCCAAGCTCTGGACCAAGGTGGAGCGGCTGCGCGAGCTGGAGAGTTTGCGCCTGTCCGACTTCGGCACCCGCCGCCGTCACGGCTTCCTCTGGCAGCGCTGGTGCGTGGAGGCGGTGAAGGAAGGCCTAGGCTCGTCCTTCATCGGCACCTCCAATGTGCTGCTCGCGATGGACAACGATCTCGAGGCCATCGGCACCAATGCGCATGAGTTGCCGATGGTCGCGGCCGCGCTCGCCAAGGACGACGAGGAATTGCGCTGGGCGCCCTATCGCATCCTCGACCAGTGGCGCCAGACCTATGGCGGCAACCTCCTGATCGCACTGCCCGACGCCTTCGGCACCAAGGCCTTCCTGCGCGATGCGCCGGAATGGGTCGCCGACTGGACCGGCTTCCGGCCCGACAGCGCGCCGCCGATCCAGGCCGGCGAGGAGATCATCGCCTGGTGGCAGAAGAAGGGGCGCAACCCCAAGGACAAGCTCCTCGTCTTTTCCGACGCGATGGATGTCGGCTCGATCGAGGAGACCTATCATCACTTTGCCGGCCGGGTGCGGCTCTCCTTCGGCTGGGGCACCAACCTCACCAACGATTTCGTCGGCTGCACGCCGGACGGCTCGTTCAATCTCGATCCGATCTCGCTCGTCTGCAAGGTCTCGTCGGTCGATGGCCGTCCCGCCGTCAAACTCTCCGACAATCCGGAGAAGGCGACCGGCATGCCGTCGGAGATCGAGCGTTACCTGCGCGTGTTCGGCGACGCCGGCCGCGTGCGCACGCCGGTACTGGTCTAGCCGCGGAGCAACTCTCTTCATCAAGTAAACCGCGCACGACAAATCCGAGGCATTGGTTCGCCGAGACCGCGTCAACTCCGGTTTGACGGTATTTGAAGCGATATGCGCATATCCGCGTGACAGTGGCTTCACCCTGCGATGCAGTCATTCGCGCCTTTCAGGTCGAGTTAAGCAACCATCCTTTCTAATTCGCGTTTCAGCCGCAGCGCATCCGTTGGGACCGTTGCGCGATTTGGGGAACGCCGGGTGTTTCGCAGAACAGCCACGTCGAAGGGAAACAGCTCCCTTCACGTCATCAAGCTCGTCTCGCCTTTCGTGATGGTCGTCCTGCTCCAGGCGGCGATCGCGGGATTCAGCCTGGAGGTGATGTCGTCGGTTCGCGCCTATGTCGCGGGCGAAGCGATGTGGTCCCGTTCGCAGAAGAACGCCGTCTATTTCCTCAATCTCTATCTGCACTCGGGCGAGGCCAGCCAGTTCGCGCAATACCAGGCCTCGCTCGCCGTTCCCCTCGGCGACGAGTTCGCGCGCTGGGCGATGGAGCGCGATCCGGTCGACGTCGAGGCCGCGCGCATCGGCTTCCTGCAAGGCGGCAATCACCCCGATGACGTTCCTGGATTGATCTGGCTGTTTCGTTATTTCAACCGCGTCAGCTTCCTGCAGGAAGCGATTCGCGAGTGGACCGCTACCGATCCGATGCTGCTGGAGCTGAGCGTGTTCGGCGAGGTCATCCGGTCCGAGCTGGAGAACGGTCCCATTCGAGACCCAAATCGCCTGCGATTCCTGTCCTCGCGGCTCTCCGAGCTCAACGCCGAGTTCACGATGCATGCCAAGCGGTTCTCAACTGTCCTCGGCGAAGGCTCCCGCGCCATCAAGCTGACGCTGGCCGGCATCAACATCGTCACCGCCGTCACCCTGATCCTGCTCCTGATCTGGCACACCAGGCGATTGGTGCTGCAACGACAGGCATTCGAAGACGCCCTGCATGCCGAGAAGGAACGCCTGGCCTGGCAGGCTTCGCACGACTGGCTGACGGGCCTGTCCAACCGCCGCGCCTTCGAGGCGCGCCTGCAAGGCGAACTGGACGTCGCCACGGCGGGTCCGATGAGCCTGATCCTGCTCGACCTCGACCAGTTCAAGAACGTCAACGACACCTGCGGGCACCTTGCCGGCGACAGCCTGCTCTGCCAGGTCTCGCGCCTTCTGCAACAGGATCGGCGTCCGCGCGATTTGGTGGCCCGGCTCGGCGGCGACGAATTCGGACTGATCCTGCCGCAGTGCTCGCCCGCGACTGCAGTCGATATCGCCGAACGGCTCCGGCGATCGCTGGAGCTGCTCAACTTCGCCTGGGACGATCGCTGCTTTGCGGTGACCGCCAGCATCGGCGTCGCCTGCATCGCAGACGGCAACACCACGCTCGAGGACGCCATGCGGCGCGCAGATGCCGCCTGCTATCGCGCCAAGGAAAAGGGACGCAACCGCGTTCAGGCCGACGGCGGGAGACTGGACGTCATCGCCGTTGCAACCCGGCCGCGCGAAACCGTCGCAGCGCGAGGCTGACGGCTCGCTGCGCGATCTCGGCCGCGGCATCCGATTGCAGGCATCGGCCAAGGTCGTCGAGACGCCGGTTATGTGACGCCACAGCCACACGGCTCCCGAAAGGCTACGTCTTTCGCATTTGGCCATACCACCCTGCGCGCTGGCCCACGATAGTCAGGACCTCTCCCGCTAAGCATGGCACCAGCCAACGTTGTGGCCCGAATCCGATCGGGCCGCGATAGGAGTTTGCAGGTGCTTTGGATCGATTTGCTGCCCCCACCGGAAAGCCGTGGCGCGAGGACGCATCGACGGCGCGGGCTTCTCTTGAACGCCGCGGTCGGCGCTCTTGCCGTGGGTAGCGCGCTGCCGTGGTTCGCGGCGCCGGCGGAAGCAGCGTGCGTGATCAGCGGAAGCGGCACTCAGCTCGGGCTGCAACCGGACGATTCAATTACCTGTATCGGCGCGGGGAACACCACCGTTCAAACGAATCCGGCGGTCAGCGGCGTCACGGTCAATGTCGGCGACGGCACTGCGACATCGCTGGATGGAGCAGCCTCTCCCGGCATCTCATTCAACACCGTATCGAACGGCGCGATCAATGTCCGCAACGACGCAACGATCACCTCTGCCAATGCAGGCGTCCTCCTCTCCGGCGGCAGCAGCAACACGTTGACGATAGAGGCCGGGGCAACTGTTGGTCCGACGAGCCAGGGGTCGGTCGCGGTCGACCTGGAAGGCGCGAGCAACAACACCATCGTCATCCGAGGTACTGCGGGGAGCCTCTCTTCCGGCACGACGGGTCTCGCTATCGTCAACACCTCGGCCAACAATCAGGTCAACATTCTGTCGGGCGGCGTTGTCCAGGCGAGCAACAACAACGCCGTCAACCTCAACGGAGCCGGCAACGGCAACATCATCAGCAATGCCGGCACGATTTCGAGTGCTTCGAACTACGCGATCTTCGGCTCAGCTAGCCAGGACACGGTCATCAACTCCGGCACGATCAGCGGCAATTTCGCCAACAGAGCCGTGGATCTCAAGGACGGCAGCGACGTCTTCGAGCTCCGCGCCGGATCGAGCATCACGGGCTGGGTCCTCGGCGGCAACGGAACGGACACGCTGCGCTTGGGTGGCACGGCCAACAGCACGTTCGACCTCGACACGTTCGGCGCGGCCATGCAATTCCGGGAATTCGAGGCCTTGGAAAAGACGGGAGGCTCGACCTGGACGCTGACCGGCTCGACGTCGGATGCGGGGACCATGAATGTCCAGGCCGGCAACCTCATCCTCGACGGCGCGATGGCTAACGTTGCGACGACGGTCAGCGGCGGCACCCTTGGCGGCGACGGCGCTATCGGCGCACTCACCGTGCTGTCGGGCGGCCGGGTTGCGCCCACCAATCTCGGCGTGCTCACCAGCTATGGCAATGCCACGTTCGACGCCGGCTCGACCTACGCGGTCTCCGTCAACGCGGCTGGCCAATCCGGCAAACTTCTCGCCGTGACCGCGACGTTGAACGGCGGCACCGTCGCCGTCACCACGCTTGCGGGCGCCTATGCCCCCTCGACGCAATACACCATCCTCGGCGCAGTGAACGGCCTGACCGGGACCTTCTCCGGTATAACGATCAGCGGATACAATCCGCAATTCTTCTCCTCCGCCCTCAGCTATGACGGGTTCTCTGTCGTCCTGACACTCGACTACAACACGGCCGCTTTCTCCACTGTCGCTCAGACGCAAAACCAGAAAGCCGTGGCCGGCGCGCTCAGCGCATTCGGCCCCAACCTGCCCTTCCTCTCGTCTTTTGCGGGCCAAAGCGACACCGAGCTCCGTTACAGTCTGGACCAACTTTCGGGTGAAGCCGCGACGGGGGCCCAGCAGGGCGCTTTCCAGTTCACGGGCCAGTTCCTCGGCCTCATGCTCGATCCGTTCGTCAATGGACGAAGCGGCGGCGTCGACACCGGCGGCACGGCATTCGGCTTCAGCCCCGAGCGTGCCCCTTTCCCGGACGATATCGCCCTCGCCTACAACAAGGTGCTGGGGGCGCCGGCGACCAAAGCGCCGAGCTTTACGGAACGCTGGACGGCCTGGGGCGCCGCGTTCGGTGGCACCAACAGCACCGGCGGCGACCCGGTCGTGATCGGCAGCCACGACCTCCGCGCACGCGCAGGCGGCGTCGCGGCCGGCGCCGACTATCATTTCAGCCGCGACGCGATCGTCGGCTTTGCGCTCTCCGGCGGCGGCACCAGATGGGATCTCGCGCAGGCGATCGTCGGCGGCAGGAGCGAGGCGTTGCAGGCCGGCGTCTACACCGCGATACGTAGAGGACCAGCCTATTTCGCCGCCTCTCTCGCCGTGGCCAATCATTGGATGTCGACGGATCGTCTTGCACCGTTCGGCAACCAGCTCACCGCGAAGTTCGACGCGCAAACCGTCGGCGGCCGCATCGAGGGCGGCTATCGCTTTGCGACGCCAGTGGGGGCCTTCACGCCATACGCGGCAGCGCAGACGCAGGCGTTTCGCACGCCGACTTATGCCGAGACTGACGGGGCCGGCAGCAGCTTCGGCCTGGCCTATCGGGGACGCACGGCCTCCGACACGCGAAGCGAGCTTGGCGCGCGCTTCGATCGTGCGATGCTGGTCTCGCCGAATGCGGTCCTGACGTTGCGCGGTCGCGCGGCCTGGGCCCATGATTGGGTGAGCGACCCGACGCTCAATGCCGCGTTCCAGGCGCTGCCCGGCGCGAGCTTCATCGTCCATGGCGCGACGCCGGCGAAAGACGCCGCGCTCGCATCTGCCGGCACCGAGCTGAAGTTCTCGAACGGTGTTGCCCTGTCGGCCAGGTTCGACGGCGAGTTCGCGGCCCGCAGCACCACCTATTCCGGCACCGCGAGCCTGCGATACGCCTGGTAGCGGCGACGCCTCATCCAAATGGGCGCGCGCCCACCGGCAAAATGCCGAGGCCGGCGAGATGGGTGTCGACGAATTGTTCGACCTGCTGGCGCAGCATCTGCGGCGGCACGGCCACCATGCGCTCCTCAAGGCCGAGCGAGATGATTCCGTGCACGGCGGAGAACAAGGTGCGCGACAGCAGCGCGATCTTCACGTCGTCCGCATCGGGTAGTAGCTGCACCAGCGGCGGATGCATCAGCGCGAAGGCGTCCATCACCATCTGCAGGATGTCATCGGGATAAGGACGGTCGTCCTCCATCCGATGCTCGAACAGCGAGCGCAGCAGATTGGCATGCTCGGCGAAGAACTCGAGGTAGGTCGCAGCCAACCCATAAAGCTGGCGAATGGGGTCCTCGGCGGGAACCCCGCCGAGCTTGGCCGTGAGGGCCTGAACGGTCTCCCGATTGACGGTCAGGATCACCCCGTCGAAGTCGCCGAACTCGTTATAGACGCTGCCGACGGAACAGCCGGCGGCTTCGGCAACGTCACGAACCTTCAATGATTTCAGCCCCTTAGTCGCGATGATGCTGCGCGCGATCTCCAGGATCTGGAGCCGGCGCCGATTTTTTTTCTGGTCGCGCAACGATTCTTCTTGAACATTGTTCATTTTCAAGCTACTCATGTGAACATTGTTCAAATTAACCCGGAGATCTGCAAAATGCAAACCCTCGCTGTTGATATCGCCTCTACCTTCGTCGATGACGCCGCCGCCCTCGTGACCGGCTTCGGCCGGGCCCTGCTGCGGTTCGCCATGGCCCCGATCGATCGCATCGCCAATGCGTGCGACATCGCCGGCGTGCTCACCGAGCGGCGCGCGACCTTCCGGATGTGGCGGGCGAGCCGCGCCCGTGCGCGTCATGAGGGCCGCCGGTTCAGCCTGCTCGGCCGTCTCTCGCCTTTTCGCCACCTCGCCCATCTCACCTGAGGCACGCAGCCGACGCGTTCCGATCGGCTCGAATGCAAGACCCGGTTGCAAGGAAGGAATTACCATCTCCCGACTTTGGCAGCCGGTCTCGCGGGGTGTGGCGATGCGGTTCAGTTTTTCCTCATCGCCCCCACGATATCCCGCCAAGCGCGGCCATTCCGCCCAAACCGGCCGCGACCAGATATTTGCGAACCTAACGAGACCAGTTGGAGACCAAGGATCGGAGGGATGGAGGGGGACAAGGCAGGCCGGCGACCGTCGCCACCCTGCAGTCGTCCGTCCCATACCCTTCCGGTCGTGACGCTTTACAGACAACGTAGCGAACCTCAGGCTGCCTTTCCAAAACAGGATTAGTCATGATCAGGGAATTGATGTCGTCACGCCGCTTTGCGCCGCTGTTCTGGGCGCAATTTTTCTCTGCGCTCAATGACAACGTGCTCAAGAACGCACTCGTCATCATCCTGCTTTACAGCGCCGCGACCGGCCACGGCGATGCGCTGGTCACGGTGGCCGGAGCCGTCTTCATCTTCCCCTATTTCATCCTGTCCGGGCTCGGCGGCCAGCTCGCCGACAAATACGTCAAATCCGTCGTCGCAAGGCGGCTCAAATTCGCCGAGATCTTCGCCGCGTGCTTTGCCGCCGCCGGGTTCTTCCTGCAGTCGGTGCCGCTGCTGTTCGCAGCGCTCGCGCTGTTCGGCACCATCGCCGCCCTGTTCGGTCCCGTGAAATATGCCATGCTGCCGGACCAGCTCGAGCTTGGCGAGCTCGCGACCGGTAACGCGCTGGTCGAAGGCGCGACCTTCATGGCCATCCTGCTCGGCACCGTCGCCGGCGGCCAGTTCGTGGCCGGCTCCGCGCATATGGGCTGGGTCGCATCCGCCGTGGTGGCGCTGGCGCTGTTGTCCTGGGCGTTCGCCGCCCGCATTCCGCAGACAACGCCTTCCGCGCCCGACCTGCCCGTCGATGCCAATCCCTGGACCTCGACGCTGAACCTGCTCAGGACGCTGCACGCCGACCACCGGCTGTGGGACGGCACCGTGATCGTTTCCTGGTTCTGGCTGGTCGGTGCCATCGTGCTGTCGCTGTTGCCGGCGTTGGTCAAGGACGTCATCGGTGGCACCGAGGGCGTGGTGACGCTGTGCCTTACGATCTTCGCGATCGGCATTGCCATCGGCTCGCTGTTCGCCGCCAGCCTGAGCCACGTTCGCCCGAATCTCGCGCTGGTGCCGATCGGCGCCATCATCATGGGCTGCGCAGGCCTCGATCTCGCCTGGGCCATCGGTGTGACCGCCAAGGGCCAGGACATCACCGCGGCGGGTTTCGCCACCTCGTTCGCCGGCCTGCGCATGCTGGCCGATTTCGTCGCCTTCGCCTTCGGCGGCGGCCTGTTCGTCGTTCCGTCCTTTGCCGCCGTGCAGGCCTGGTCGGCGCCGTCCGAGCGCGCCCGCATCATCGCCGCCGGGAACGTGCTGCAGGCTGCCTTCATGGTGGCCGGCTCGCTGTTCGTCGCGTTGCTGCAGGCGGCTGGCCTTCACATCGGCTGGATCTTCTTCGGCCTCGGCGTCGCCAGCTTCGGCGCGGTGTGGTTCGTTCTGACCAAATGGGGCAAGGAAGGCGTGCGCGATGCCGGCGGGCTGCTCTTCCGTGCGCTGTTTCGCACCGAGGTTCGGGGTCTCGAGAACCTGCCGCCTCCCGGCACCCGCATGCTGATCGCACCGAACCATGTCAGCCTGATCGACGGCCCGCTGCTGCACGCCGTGCTGCCGATCGATGCCAGCTTCGCGGTGGATACCGGCATCGCCAAGGCTTGGTGGGCCAAGCCGTTCCTGCGCGCGGTCAAGCACTACACCATGGACCCGAGCAAGCCGCTGGCTGCGCGCGACCTGATCAAGCTCGTCGCCGCGGGCGAGCCGGTCGTGATCTTCCCGGAAGGTCGCATCACCGTCTCCGGCTCGCTGATGAAAGTCTATGACGGCACCGCGATGATCGCGGACAAGGCCGACGCCGTGGTCGTGCCCGTGCGCATCGAGGGCGCGCAACGTTCGCATCTCAGCTATCTCAACAGCAGCCAGGTCAAGCGCTCGTGGTTTCCGCGCGTCACGGTGACCATCCTGCCGCCGATCAAGCTGCCGGTCGACCCGGCCCTTAAAGGAAAGACGCGCCGCAATGCCGCCGGCGCCGCGCTCCAGGACGTGATGATCGATGCGATGGTCAAGAACGCCATGCTCGACCACACGCTGTTCGAAGCGCTCGGACATTCCTATCGCGACCGCGACACCGGCAAGGTCATCATCGAGGATGCGCTCGGCACCAAGCTGACCTATCGCAAGCTGATCCTCGGCGCGCAGGTCCTGAGCCGCAAGCTCGAGAGCGGCACCGCCGTCGGCGAGAATGTCGGCGTGCTGCTGCCGAATTCCGCCGGCGTCGCCGTCGTCTTCATGGCGCTGCAGAACATTGGCCGGGTGCCGGCGATGCTCAATTTCTCGGCTGGTCCGGTCAACGTCCTCGCCGCCATGAAGGCCGCGCAGGTCAAGACCGTGCTGACCTCGAAGGCGTTCATAGAGAAAGGCAAGCTCGACAAGCTGATGACGGCGATCTCGGCGGAGGCGCGTGTCGTCTATCTCGAAGACGTCCGTGCCTCGATCGGCGTGGCCGACAAGATCAAGGGCCTTCTCGCCGGCACGACGCCGCGCGTCGCCCGCGAGGCCAACGACCCGGCCGTGGTGCTGTTCACGTCCGGCTCGGAAGGCACGCCCAAGGGCGTGGTGCTGTCCCACCGCAACATCCTCGCCAACGCGGCGCAGGCGCTGGCGCGGGTCGATGCCAACGCCAACGACAAGGTGTTCAACGTGCTGCCGGTGTTCCATTCGTTCGGGCTGACCGGCGGAATGATGATGCCGCTGCTCGCGGGCATTCCGATCTACATGTACCCCTCGCCGCTGCATTACCGGATCGTGCCCGAGCTGATCTACCAGACCGGCGCCACGATCCTGTTCGGCACCGATACCTTCCTCACCGGCTATGCCCGCTCGGCGCATGCCTACGACTTCCGCACCCTGCGCCTCGTGATCGCCGGCGCGGAAGCGGTCAAGGACCGGACGCGGCAGGTGTTCATGGAGCGCTACGGCATCCGCATCCTCGAAGGCTATGGCGTCACCGAGACCGCGCCGGTGCTGGCGATGAACACGCCGATGGCAAACCGCCCCGGCACCGTCGGCCGCCTGTCGCCGCTGATGGAAAGCAGGCTCGATCCGGTCCCCGGCATCGAGGAAGGCGGCCGCCTCTCGGTGCGCGGACCGAACGTGATGCTCGGATATCTGCGGGCCGAAAATCCCGGCGTGCTCGAAAAGCTCGCCGAAGGCTGGCACGACACGGGCGACATCGTCGCAATCGACGCGGCCGGCTTCATCACCATCAAGGGGCGCGCCAAGCGCTTTGCCAAGATCGCAGGCGAAATGGTTTCGCTGTCGGCCGTCGAGAGCATTGCGGCGACGCTGTGGCCCCAGGCCGCATCGATCGCGGTGTCGATCCCCGACCCGCGCAAGGGCGAGCGCATCGTGCTGCTGACAACTGAGAAGAACGCCGAGCGCAGCGCCATGCAGGGCCAGGCCAAGGCGATCGGCGCGTCCGAGCTGGCGGTGCCGGCGGCGATCATGGTGGTCGACAAGGTGCCGCTGCTCGGCACCGGTAAGACCGACTATGTCACGGCAACGACAATGGCCCGCGAGCAGGCGTCGCCGCCTGAGCGCGAGGTGGCGTAAGGCTGACGACCGTCGCACCGGCGGACGCCCGGTGCGACGGCCCTCTTACCTCAGCAGGAGATACCGGACCGGATTGTCGTCGCATTGACCCGCGCCACACTCCAGCACGGTGGACAGGAGATTTGCGGCAACCAGCAAAACGAAAATCGCGAACACAGCGTTCGACGCTTGCCCATCCATCGGCGCGTCTCCGTTCCCGTTGCCAGTCGCATCCTTCAGGACAAAGATAAGGGCGACATAGCAGACGACCCCGACCGCAGCGACGAGAGCCCATGTGTAGAAATGCAGTCCGAACAGCGTCGAACCGTAGCCGGGATCGTCAGGCGCGAGATGCAGCGACACCTGCCGCATGGCAATGAAACCGGTGACGAGGCTGGCTATGAGGATCATCGCATAGTGCGACGGACGTTCACCGAGACGCAGGTTGAACAGAAAACCCATGCCGACCGCGATGAACCCGGCCCTTTGCAGCAGGCACAGCGGGCAAGGCAACTCGCCGAGTGCAAGCTGATAGTAGAAAGCGGCAGCCAGAACCGAGGAGATCCCGAGCAGTCCCAGCATATTCAGGATCGCGCCGACCGGTTGTTGTCCGCTCATCTCCGTGGTCCCCATTTCGACGCCGTCAGAAGGAGAATTTCAGCGGATCGGTCGCGTGGTGGAGGAACCATGCGACGGTGACGGCGATCGTCACGGTCCAGAGCGCATAGCCCGCTCCCGCGCGCGCACGCCAGATGCAGACGCAGCCGGCCAGCGCCAGCAGAAAGGGCAGAAACATGTACATGAGCGCGGGCTCCTTGGGCGATTCGCAACCCGTCGTAAACGGCCCAAGGGAATACGTCAGCGCCGCGCGCCCCTCAAGACCCGGCTTCGCTGCGCCGCTCCTGCGCGTAGCGCACCAGCGCCGCGAAACGGTAGATGCCGTGCACGAACTTGCCATAGGGCATGGTGATGAACAGCGCGAACACCGCGCCGAGATGCAGCGCCAGCAGCGCCCCCATCGCCGAGGTCTCGCGCAGGAGCAGAAGCGCCATGCCGGTGAGACCGGTCAGGAACAGCATGGCGATGAAGCCGACATCCATGCCGTAGCGGGACTCGGCGAGCAGCGCCGGATCACGCCGCATCCTGGCCACGAACAGGCCGATCGGTCCGACGATCAGACCCACGCCGCCGAGCGAGCCCAGCACCACCGGCAGGTCCCACCACGGATACGGCGCCTCGCGCCCGAGCAGGTAGTGATAGAGCGTCGCGACCGACGTCGCGGCAAAGCACAGCAGGAAGCCGTAGAACGTCAGGTGGTGATGCAGCTTGCGCCGGTCGGTGGGCTTGTCGTCCTCGTTGTAGCAGCCGACGCCGCCACCATGGAGATAGCGCAGCTCGCCGCCGTCGCGGATCGCTTGGAAGATCGAGCCGCCGTCGGCGCGGCCGCCGATGGGCGGACCGATGTCGCGCCAGAACGCGCGCACGCTCATGATCAGCGCGAAAATGGCATAGAGAAAGACGGCGCTGAACAGCGCGGCCATCGCATTATGCGGCATCAGTCTGTAGAAGGCGCCGGGGCCGGTATGCACGCCGAACAGCACGCTTCGGTCATTGAAGGCGACGAAGCCGAGGATGAAGGCAGCCATGCTGAGCGCAGCGACGATGCTGATGACGAGGCCGTTGCGCGCGAACGTGCCTGACAGCGCCCGCGGCCAGGCATAGGCCGCATAGGATTCGGCGCGCGCAATCGCCAGCGTCCTGGGAACGTTGACGTTGAACTCGTGCGGCGGCGAGAACTGGCAATCGACGTAGCAGGCGCCGCAGCCATGGCAGAGATTGGCGAGATAATTGAGGTCGCCGTCCGAGAAGGCGCGGCGCATCTCCATCGCCGGAAACACGGCGCACAGGCCCTCGCAATAGCGACAGGAATTGCAGACCGTCATCAGACGGTCGGCCTCGTCCAGGATCCTAGTTCCGTGCATGTTTCGCCGCTTCCCGTCCTGCGATCCGTCCGAACACGCTGCCGATGGTCATGCCCATGCCGGCGGCATAGCCCTTGCCGAGCACGTTGCCGGCCATGATCTCGCCGGCCGCGAACATGTTGGCCGACGGCTTGCCGTCAGCCATCAGCATCCGCGCCTCCTTGTTCACCCGCGTGCCGAGATAGGTGAAGGTGATGCCGGGCCGCACCGGATAGGCGAGATAAGGCGGCGTCTCGATCTTGCGCGCCCAGTGCGTCTTGGGTGGCGTGATGCCCTCCGTGACGCAATCATCCAGAATGGTGTGATCGAACGTTCCGGGCCGCACTGCCGCGTTGAACTCGGTGATGGTCTTTTCCAGCGCGGCCGGCTCGAGCTCCAGCTTGCCGGCGAGCTCTGCGATCGTTTGCCCGGCGATCGGCGGGAACAGGGTCGGCATGAAGCTGGTGACGACGGTCGAATCGAAGATGATGTAGGCGATCTGGTCGGGCTGCGCCGCGACCAGCCGCCCCCAGATCGCGTATCGCTTCGGCCAGATGTCCTCGCCCTCGTCGTAGAAGCGCTGGGCGTGCTTGTTGACGACGATGCCGAACACGACGGAGTCATGCCGGGTGATGATGCCGCCGTCGAATTTCGGCGCGCGGGCGTCGATCGCGACCGCATGGCACTGGGTGGGATCGCCGACCTCCTGCACGCCCTTGTCGAGCAGCATCTTCAGGATCGAGCCGCGGTTATAGGGCGTGCCGCGGATCAGGAAATTGTCGGCGGCCTCGCCCCAATATTGCTTCAGCCATTCGATGTTGGCCTCGAACCCGCCGGCGGCAGCCACCAGCGAGGTGGCGCGGATCTCGGTCTCGCCCTTGATCGGCCGCTTGAGGCGCGCGGCCAGAAACATGCCGTCCTCGACTACGAGGTCGATGACTTCGGCGTCGTATGCGACATCGACGCCGAGCCGTTCGGCGGTGAGATAGAGCGCATTCAGCATCGCGCGTCCGCCGCCGAGGAAGAACGAATTGGTGCGGCCAAGGCTGAGCGTGCCGCCGAGCGAGGGCTGCCAGCGCACGCCCTGCTCCACGATCCAGTTCAGGATGTCCTTGGACTCCTGGATCATGTGGCGGGCGAGCACCTCGTCGGTCTGCCCGCCGGTGACGCGCAACAGATCCTCCCAGAACTCCTCCTCGGTGTAGGGACCGGTCAGGATCTCGGTCGCGGCGTCGTGGGCGCAGCGCATGTTGCGGGTGTGGCGGGTGTTGCCGCCGCGATAGAACTTTGGAGCCCCCTCGAGCACCAGCACCGAGGCACCGCTGCGGCGCGCCGAGATCGCCGCGCATAATGCCGCGTTGCCGCCGCCGATCACCAGCACATCGTACTTGCTACTCATGATGCCTGCCCGATGGCGTCCGAATTAGAGACATTCTGTCCGTCAGCAGCCTGTCGATCGCGCCAAGCCATTGCGTACGTTTGTATACAAAGATATACATAAGGCAAGCAAGCTGCCTTCTCTGCATGGCACGATGCGTATCGAGGGACCATGGCCAGACGTTCGGCAAAGGCAGACGGATCGATCGCGCGCGGCGCCGGCGTAGCACTGGGTGAAGCCGTTTTCCGGTCGCTTTGCGAGGCGCTGCAGGCCGGCAGCTACCGGGCCGGCGACCGGCTCCGCGAGGAGGAGGTCGCGCAGCGGCTGAAGGTCAGCCGCACGCCGGTTCGCGAAGCGCTGGGGCGTCTCGCCGCGCGCGGCTTTGTCGAGCCCGCCGGCGGCCGCGGGCTGATCGTGCGCAATCTCGACATTTCCGAGGTGCTCGAGCTGTACGCCATGCGCGAGATCATGGAAGGCGCCGCCGCACGCCTCGCCGCCGAGCACGCCTCCAACACGGAGATCGACGCGCTGCACGATATCGAGCAGGCTCTTGTCGACGCCCCGGCGGCGGACGCCGCCGAAATGGCGCGCCTCAATCGCGCCTTCCATGAGGCGATCTGCCGCGCCGCGCGCAACCGCTATCTCGACAACGCCTCGCGGGAATTGCAGGACTGGATCGCTCTGCTCGGCCCGACCACCTTCACAGTGACGGGCCGTCCTTCAACCAGCCACGGCGAGCATCAGGCCATCATCGAGGCCATCGCCGCCCGCGACGGCGACAAGGCCGAACGGCTCGCCCGCGCGCATATCCGCGAAGCACTGCGCTGCCGGCTCAAGCTGCTGCAAAAGCAGTAGGACACCTACCGCCTTGCCCTGCGCGCGGGACGCAGATCGTTCGCCGCGGCGGACAATGCATTGTCGAGCAGTTCGGTCGGACCGCCCAGCGCGCGCGTCAGGCGGATGGCGGCCTTCAGCAGCAGCGACGTCATCGCTTTGGTATTATCCGAGGTAAAGCGTGGCTTCGGCCCCGAGAGCGACAAGGCCCCGGCACATTTGCCGCCGGGACCGAACACCGGGCAGGCAAGGCCGGCGCAATCCGGATCACGCTCGCCGAAGGACACGGCGATGCACTCATCCCGGATCTTGTCGTATCCCTCGCCTTTCTCACCGTCGAAGGCGAGGATGACCCGGCCGGCCGCGCCGCGGTCGAGCGGCAGCAGCATGCCGGCCTCGACCCGGTCGAGCGTCGAGTGCTGGGAATCCACGCGAAAGACGCACAGCCGGCGCTTGGCATCATGTCGCACATGGTACGAGGGACTCTCGGTGCCATCGGCCACGAGCTGCCGCATCAGCGGCACCACCCGATCATGCAAATTATTGCTGCGCTGGTAGACCGCTCCAAGCCGGAACGGCGTCGGGCCGAGATGATAGCGACCGTCGGCGAACTGAACGAGATAGCCGAATTCCTGCAACGACGTCATCAGCCGCAACAGCGTGCTTTTGTACATCTTGGTGCGTCGGGCCAGCTCGGCCAGCGTCATCGCCTCCGGTGCATCCTCGAAGGCCGCCAAAATGCTCAGAGCGCGGTCGACGGCTGCAACGCCGGGCGAAGGCATGAGGTCTCCTACTTGGGAAATCCGGAGGGATCGATGAGCTTTGCGATGACGGGAAAATAAGCGTCCCCCATGCCCTTGTCGATCGTCTCCTGGAAGATCGTGCGCATCAGCGCAGCGCCCCTCAAGTTCAGCCCGGCCTGCGTGCCCAGCTCCAGCGCGTAGGAGAGATCCTTCATGGCATATTCGGTCGAGAAGGCGCGCAGCGGAAACTCCTTGGCGACGATCGCCTTCATGCCGTGATTGCGCAGGGCGAAGCTGTCCGCCGATCCCTTGGAGAGCGTCTCCAGCAGCAGCTTCGGCTCGACGCCGCTGTGCTTGGCGATCGCGACGGCCTCAGCCAGCGCATTGACGGTCTCGAACAGCACCATGTTGTTGAGAATCTTCGTCACTTGCCCCGCGCCGGTTCCGCCACAGAGGGTGACATCCGTAGCGAAATGCCGGATCAGCGGCTCGACGGCGGCGAACTGCTGTTCTGTCGCGCCGACCATGACGCTGAGTGTGCCGTCCTGCGCCGCCTGGCGCGTGCGGGCGATCGGCGCATCGATCCAGAGTGCGCCCTTCTCCGCGAGCTGTTCGGCGAAGGAGCGGGTTAGGCCGACGTCGGACGTACCGAGATCGATCACGGTCTGGCCGCGTTTGATTACCGGCAGGATGTCCTCGAATACCGACATCACATGCTTGGCGCTGGGCAGGCACAGGAAGATCGTCTCCGCGCCGGCGGCAATGTCGCCGATCGACGCTGCCGCCGTAGCTCCGTCGGCCACGATCCGCGCCAGCGGCTCCGCGGCAAGGTCGAACGCGAGCACCGGTCGCCCACTCTTGCGCAACAGGTTGCGGCAGATCGGCTCGCCCATGACGCCAAGACCGATGAATCCAATCGAACCAGCCATTCCTTAACTCTCCTCGAAAATCCTGCGATAGGGCGGACACGAGGCCCGCCCTATCGTTCCTGTCACTTCACCAGCGGACAGCCGCCCTCGCCCATCGGCCGGAATACTTCTTCACCCGGCTTGGAGCTGAGGACCCGATAGTAGTCATATTTGTATTTGGACTCCTCCGGCTTCTTTACCTGCACCAGATGCATGGTGTGCAGCACGCGCCCGTCGGGGCGGATGGCGACATCCTTGTTGTACATATCATTGACCTTCAGCTCATGCATCTTGCCGGCAACAGCCGTCGCATCGGTGGTCCCGGCTGCCTTCACCGCAGCGAGATAGTGATGCACGCCGCTATAGACGCCGGCCTGCACCATGCTCGCGACCTTGCCGTCCATCAGAGCGGCGTAGCGCTTCGACCAGGCCCGGGTGTGCTCGTTGAGGTCCCAGTAGAACGAGGTCGTCACCTGCAGGCCCTGGGTGACCTTCAGGCCGAGCGAATTCACGTCCGTGATGAAGACGAGCAGACCGGCGAGCTTCTGGCCACCCTCGACGATGCCGAATTCGCCCGCCTGCTTGATGGCGGTCTGCACGTCCGCGCCCGATGTCGCGAGGCCGACGACGTCGGCCTTCGAGCCCTGCGCCTGCAACAAAAAGGACGCAAAATCAGCGGTGCCGAGCGGATGCGCGGCCGAGCCGATCACCTTGCCGCCGGCGGCCTCGATGAACTTCGTGGCGTCGCGCTGGAGCGCGTGGCCGAAGGCGTAATCGGCGGTCACGAAGTACCAGGTCTTGCCGCCGGCGCGCGTGATCGCGTCGCTGGTCAGCTTCGACAGCGCATAGGTGTCGTAATTGAAGTGGAAGCTGACCGGTGAGCAGGCCTTCCCGGTGAAGTCGGACGAGCCCGGACCGGAGATGACGAAGATCTTGTTCTTCTGCTTGGCGACCTCGAGGATGGCAAAGCCGGCCGAGGAGGCCGCGCCGTCGGCGATCATGTCGACGCCCTCATTGTCGAACCATTTTCGCGCAGTGGCCGAGGCGATGTCGGGCTTGTTCTGATGGTCGGCCGAGACAATCTCGATCTTCTTGCCGAGCAGCTCGTTGCCGAAATCCTCCGCTGCCAGCTTTGCGGCTGCGACTGAGCCTCGCCCGCCATTGTCGGCGAACACACCGGACTGGTCGTTGAGGACGCCGATCCTGATGACATTGTCGGCCGCGACCGCGGCACCCGTCTGTGCAGCCAGAACGACCGCGATCATCCAACGCAACTTCATAATATACGCCTCCCGTTTACGACTATTGCTTATCGAGGATGTCTTGCAGCACCGGCGCGATATAGCGGCGGAACTGATCTGGGTTTTCACTCATCGGAAAATGGCCGAGCCGCTCCATCACGGTTGCCTGCGCGCCGGGAATGCCGGCGGCGGTCCGCAGCGTGTCCTGCGTCGTGCAGGAGAAATCGTACTCCCCGGTCAGCAGATAAAGCGGACACTGGTTGACATCGATGCTGGCCGTGCGGCCGCGCAGATCGCCATCGACGCGATAGAAATAGAGATCGCCCTTGAAGATGCCGGGGCCGCCCTGCTTGTAACCCCACAACGTCTCGTCACGTGCAGCCGCGGGGCCACCGGGCGCGATCAGGCCCGAAACCAGCGCGGCGCAGACCTCGCCGCCATGAACGTCCGGCCGGTTCAGCCAGGTCGTGTCGTACCAGGGCTGCTGGAAGTCCGCGGCTTCGAGCCCGATCAGAGCGCGAAACTCGCGGGCATGTTCGATGGCGAGATTGAGCACGATACGGCCGCCGATCGAGCACCCCATCACCACCGGCCGCTCCAGCTTGAGCGCGTCGCAGAACGCGCGAATGGTCGCGGTGTAGCTCGCGGTGGTCAGCCGGTACTCGCTGCCATATTGGCTGTCCGGCGGGTTGGACTTGCCGTGCCAGGGCATATCGAAGGCGATAACGCGGAAACACCTGGTGAACTCGTCATCGACGAGCAGGTGACGCCACTGCCGGGCATCGGAGCCCGCGGTGTGCAGGCAAACCAGGGGGATGCCGCTGCCGTTTTCCTCGAAATAGATCCTGTTGATCTCGCCGTCGATATCGACATGCACGTAGCGCCCCACGATCGGCTCGATGAAGCCGTTCATGACGCGCCTCCAAAGCCGTGCTGTCTTGGCAGCGCCAGGAGATCCTTGAAGTACTGAAGATGCGCCATGAAGGGATGCAGATCGCCTTCAAGCGCCGCCTGCCCGCGCTTGGTCAGCGCCAGCAGATCATGCCAGCCGGCCGGCGGCATCTGCTGCCAATAGGCGGCAAGCGCGGCCGGCCTCGCGCGATAGGCGAACCGCCACGTGCGCATCAGGACAGGCGCCGGCGTCATATCCACGATCTGCCCGGCGCGGATGGCGACGTGAAACGGCTGCGTGCTCGGCCCAAGCAGGCAATCGACATCCAGCCAGCGCCCACGGGCAGTCAGGGCCTCGTCGCGGGCGAGCAGGTCGGGAATCGCCTTGAAGGCCTCGATGACAGCATCGGGTGTGAACGGCACCGGTGAATCGTCGTCCGGACGGTCGCGTTCGGCATCCATCGTTTCGTCCCCCGTGTTTCGTTCTATCTAACAGAACGTTATTCTATTTCTATTTCAGTTCTATACATGGCTTGCGAGCGAACTCAAGTGCGCAGAAGTTAGCTCCGATGCGAGGAGGCGTGGCGCCGGGGAGATGAGCTTGTCCTGCCGCGGGTCGGCTTGATCTCAAGCTTCGAAGGCGCGCGCGAGCAGCCAATAGCTGCCGAGCAGACCGATGACGGTCGACAGCGTGTAAACCAGCCTGGCCGCCCTCACCGGTTCGGACCGATCCTGAGCAATCAATCGATCGGCGAGACGGAGGATCGGCAGCGCCACCGCGACGATCGCGACCTGCCCGATCTCCACGCCGATGTTGAAAGCGGCGAGCGCCGGCACGACGGCGTTCGATGGCAGCCCGATCTCGCGCAGCACGCCGGCGAAGCCGAAGCCGTGGATCAGTCCGAACAGAAAGGCCATGCGCCAGCGCTTGTCGACATCGCGCGAGAAGAAGTTCTCCACGGCGACGAACACGATCGAGGCCGCGATCGCGGGCTCCACGATGCGGCTGGGGATGACAAGGACATCGAGCGCCGCCAGCGACAAGGTGATCGAATGGGCGATGGTGAAGGCGGTCACGATCTTGACGACAGGAACGAGCCGCCTCGCCCACAGCACCACGGCAATCAGGAAGGCGATGTGATCGTAGCCGAGGAAAATGTGCTCTATGCCGGTGAGGAGATAGCGCTGCATCGTCGACCACAGCGGCGGCGGCGCGGTCGAGAGCGTGACCGTCGTATTGCCGGCGTCGAGCAAGGCCTGCACCTCCGACCTGCCCTGTGCAATCAGCACGACCTGGCGCGCGGCGGGATCCTTCTCGGTCAGCACGGTGGAGCGATAGACGATGTCGCCTGCGGCGTCGGCGCAGACAAAGCCCTGGCGATAAACGATGCCGTCGCCGTCGGCCAGGACCGCTGCAGCTCTGGCCAAGCAGGCCCTGCCACCTCCCGTCACAGCGAGGTGCGTGCCCATATAGGCGAGGATGGCGGTTCCGGCCGCTTCGACCGCGACAGGATCGACCGCGTCCTGTCTCGCATCATAAATCTTCGTACCGATCAGGCGATCGACATCGCTGCCCTTCAATCCGAGCTCGATGCTCACCGTGCGATCAGGGCTGAGCGCAACGCGCGCCGTGACGAGGTTGACCTGATGCGCCTCGGCCGGAAGACCGATGCCGAGCAGAACCGCAAGCCACAGCAGAAGCGGCCACCTCATGGTCTGACCCCGTTGCCGTCACGCCAGCACATCCGCCACGACCGCCTTCAAAACGTCCCGCACATCGGCCGGCCTTAGCCGCACCTGCAATCCGCGCTGGCCGCCATTGAGATAGACGAGATCATGCACGAGCGCGCTCTGCTCGATCACGGCGCCAACCTGCTTGCGCTGACCGAACGGGCTGATGCCGCCGACCTTGTAGCCGGTGACGCGCTCGGCCTCGGGCGGCTTCATCATCTGCGCCGACTTGCCGCCTGCCGCAGCGGCAAGCTTCTTCATCGAGACTTCCTGGTCGGACGGCACGACCACGCACACCGGCTTGTCGTCCACCAACACCATCAGCGTCTTGAGGACCCGCGCCGGGTCCTCGCCGAGCGAGACAGCCGCCTGGAGGCCGATGCTCTCGGCGTCGGGATCATAGTCGTAGGTGTGAACTGTGAAGGCAACACCGACGGCTGTGAGCGCTCGCGTGGCTGGGGTGACCTTGGACATGGGGCATGTGTAGCACCATCGCTGCGAGCAGCGAAGGGATGTGGGCACGTCGGCAGGACGCAATCGCTGTCATGGCCCGGCTTGACCGGGCGATCCAGTACTCCGAGACAGTGGTGAACGAACCGTTGGGCCGCGGCGTACTGGATGCCCCGCCTTCGCGGGGCATGACAACAGTTCGTATGGCAGGGGTCGTGCCGATGACGACGCCCTTTACTCCGCCGCGTCCCGCATCTCGGCGCGCTCGGCCCTGACTGCGCAGAACTTGAACTCCGGGATCTTGCCGAACGGGTCGAGCGCCGGGTTGGTCAACAGGTTCGCCGCCGCTTCGGCGTAGCAGAACGGCATGAACACCATGTTCTCCGGCACGTCGCGGTCGGAGCGGACCTTGACCTCGACGGCACCACGCCGCGTCTCCAGCCGAATGAAATCGCCGGGCGCGAGGTGCTTCCTGCGCATGTCCTTCGGCGACATGAACGCGACAGCCTCGGGCTCGATCTGGTCGAGCACCTGGGCGCGCCGCGTCATCGAGCCGGTGTGCCAATGCTCCAGCACGCGACCGGTCGAGAGCACCATCGGGTATTCGTCGTCGGGAATCTCGTCCGGGGGGATGACGTGGGCTGGCACAATCTTGCCGCGCCCGCTCGCGGTCGGGAAGCCCGTGGTGAAGATGATCTCGTTGCCCGGCTTGTTAGGATCGTCCGCCGGATAGGTGACGGCACCTTCGCGCACCAGCCGTTCCCAGCTGATGTTCTTGAGTGACGGCATCAGCTCTGCCATCTCGGTATAGACATCGCCGGGGCCGCTATAATTCCAGGGCAGGCCCATGCGCTTGCCGATCTCCTGGATGATCCAGAGATCCTGCCGCGCATCGCCAGGCGGCTTGACCACCTGGCGCGCGAGCTGCACGCGGCGGTCGGTGTTGGTGAAGGAGCCGTCCTTCTCCGCGAAGGCCGAGGCCGGCAGGATCACGTCTGCGTGGAACGCGGTCTCGGTGACGAAGAGATCCTGCACCACGAGATGATCGAGCATGGCGAGCGCCTGGCGCGCATGCTGGAGATCGGGATCGGACATCGCGGGATTTTCGCCCTCGATATACATGCCCTTGATCTCGCCGGCATGGATCGCGTTCATGATCTCGACCACGGTCAGGCCGCGGACAGGATCGAGATCCTGCTGCCAAAGCTTTTCGAAGCTGCCGCGCAGATCGTCACGGCTGACCGGCTGGTAGTCCGGCAGGAACATCGGGATCAGGCCGGCGTCGGAGGCGCCCTGCACGTTGTTCTGGCCGCGCAGCGGATGCAGGCCGGTGCCGGGACGGCCGACCTGTCCGGTGATCAGCGCGAGCGCGATCAGGCAGCGCGCATTGTCGGTCCCGTGGACGTGCTGGCTGATGCCCATGCCCCAGAAGATGATCGAGGATTTTGCGCGGGCATAGGTGCGTGCGACCTCCCGCAAGGTCTGCGCCGGGATGCCGCAGATCGCTTCCATCTTCTCCGGCGTGAACTCCTTGATCTTCTCCTTGAGGTCCTCGAAGCCTTCGGTATAGCCGGCTATGTACTGGTCGTCGGTGAGGCCTTCGGTGATGATCGTGTGGATCATCGCGTTCAGCATGGCGACATCGGAGCCCGGCTTGAACTGCAGATGCTTGGTCGCATGGCGCGACAGCGTCTGCCGGCGCGGATCCATCACGAACAGTTTTGCGCCGTTCTGCTTGACCGCGTTCTTGATGAAGGTCGCGGCAACCGGATGGTTCACGGTCGGGTTGGCGCCGATCACGATGATGACTTCGGCGTCCATCGCCGCGGCGAACGGTGCCGACACCGCGCCCGAGCTCAGGCCTTCGAACAGCGCCGCCACCGAGGAGGCGTGGCACAGCCGGGTGCAATGGTCGACATTGTTCGAGCCGAAACCGGTGCGAACCAGCTTCTGGAACAGATAGGCCTCTTCGTTCGAGCCCTTGGCGGAGCCGAAGCCCGCCAGCGCCTTCACGCCCTTCTCGTCACGGATCTTGACGAGGCCCTTGGCTGCGATGTCGAGCGCTTCGTCCCAGCTCGCTTCACGGAAATGGGTGAAGGGATTGGCCGGATCGACCTGGTCGTTGGCATCCTTCTTCGCATTCGGCAACCGAACCAGCGGCTTGGTCAGGCGATGCGGGTGGTGGATGTAGTCGAAGCCGAAGCGGCCCTTGACGCAGAGACGGTTGCGATTGGCGGGGCCGTCGCGGCCCTCCGCATAGATCACCTTCTCGTCCTTGACCTCGTAAGTCACCTGGCAGCCGACGCCGCAGAAGGGGCACAACGAATCCACCTTCTTGTCGGCATAGGTGACACGGGTCTGCTTGTCGTCGAGCATCACGGCCGGCATCAGCGCGCCGGTCGGGCAGGCCTGCACGCATTCGCCGCAGGCGACGCAGGTGGACTCGCCCATGGGATCGTCGAAGTCGAACACGATCTTCGAACCATGATTGCGATAGGCCATGCCGATGACGTCGTTGACCTGGACCTCGCGGCAGGCGCGCACGCAAAGGCCGCACTGGATGCAGGCATCGAGATTGACGCGCATCGCCGGATGGCTGGCATCGGTCGCCCAGCGCTCGGCGGCGGGGAAGCGGCTCTCGGTGACGCCTGTGGTCTCGGCCCAGTGCCAGAATTTCGACTCAGGATCGTGCGAGGTCTCTCGCGCCGGCTGATCGGCGACGAGCAGCTCCATCACCATCTTCTGCGCAGCTGTCGCGCGCGCGGACTCGGTCTTCACCTTCATGCCGACCGAGGGCGTGCGCTTGCAGGATGCGGCGAGCACGCGCTCGCCCTCGATCTCGACCATGCAGGCGCGGCAATTGCCGTCGGGGCGATAGTCGGGCGCAGGCGAATAGCAGAGGTGCGGGATCTCGCGACCCTGGCGTTTTGCGACTTGCCAGATGGTCTCGCCGGCATTGGCCTCGACCTGCTTGCCGTCGAGCTCGAACGTAATCTTGGTCATTCGGCCGCTTCCTTGAACTCGTCAGGAAAATATTTGATCACGGTGGACAGCGGATTCGATGCCGCCTGTCCGAGCCCGCAGATCGAGGCATCGCGCATCGCCTGGCTCAGTTCTTCCAGCAGAGCGCGGTTCCAGACCGGCTTCTGCATCAGCAGCGCCGCCTTCTGGGTCCCGACGCGGCACGGTGTGCACTGGCCGCAGCTCTCGTCCTCGAAGAATTTCATCAGGTTCAACGCGGCCGCGCGCACGCTGTCCTTCTGCGACAGGATCACGATCGCGGCCGATCCGATGAAACAGCCGTATTTCTCCAGCGTGCCGAAATCGAGCGGAATGTCGTCCATCGACGCCGGCAGGATGCCGCCGGACGCCCCGCCCGGCAGATACGCGTAGAACTGATGGCCGTCGGCCATGCCGCCGCAATATTCGTCGATCAGCTCGCGGACGGTGATGCCCGCGGGCGCCAGCTTCATGCCGGGGTTCTTGACGCGACCCGAGACCGAGAAGCTGCGCAGGCCATTGCGCTCATGACGACCATGGCCCTTCCACCAGTCGGCGCCCTTCTCGACGATGTCGCGCACCCACCACAGCGTCTCGATGTTGTTGATCAGCGTCGGCAGGCCGAACAGGCCGACTTGGAACGGATAAGGCGGCTTGTGCCGGGGCAGGCCTCGCTTGCCCTCGATGCTTTCGAGCAGCGAGGATTCCTCGCCGCAAATGTAAGCGCCGGCGCCGCGGCGCATGTGCAGCGTCGGACCGCCCGGCGGCAGCTTCGCGATCTCGCGCTCCAGGATCTCACGCGAGGCCGGATATTCGTCGCGCAGATAGATGTAGACGTCGGAAGCCTGCACCACATGCGCGCCGATCAGCATACCCTCGATGAATCGATGCGGGTCGCTTTCGAGATAGACGCGGTCCTTGAACGTGCCGGGCTCGCCCTCGTCGCCGTTGATCGCCATCAGCCGCGGACCGGGTTCGCCCAGCACCGCGCGCCATTTGCGTCCCGTCGGGAAGCCCGCGCCGCCGAGGCCACGCAACGAAGCGTCGTCGAGCCCCTTCAAGAGATCGTCCTTCGACAATTCGCCGGAGCGCACGCGGCCCAGCAGCTTGTAGCCGCCGCCGGCGACATAGGCGTCGTAGCCGACATAGTTGGGCAGATGCGCGTGGGTGTCGCCGGCCTTCGCCGCCGCCATGACATTGGCGACCGTGGCATGGTCGACGAAATTGTGCCCGACCTCGGCGGCAGGCGCAGTGTCGCAGCGGCCGACGCAGGGCGCGCGCACGACGCGGATGCCGGGACCCGACGCGCTCTGCAAATCCTCGAGCAGCTTCTCGCCGCCGAGCATCGCGCAGGTCAGCGAATCGCAGACGCGGATCGTCAGCGGCGCGATGTCGGGCTCGCCTTCCTTCACCACGTCGAAATGGGCATAGAAGGTCGCAGTCTCGAACACCTCGGCGAAGGCGAGCTTCATCTCGTCGGCGAGCGCGGCCAGATGCGCGGCCGAGATCTGGTGATATTCATCCTGGATCAGGTGGAGATATTCGATCAGCAGATCGCGCCGCCGTGGCTTGTCGCTGAGCAGAAGCTCGATCTCGTGCGCGGCGGTCGGATCAACCTGGCGCCCTTTAGGGGTGGCCTTGGCGCGTCGGCGTCCCTCACCGGGGTGCTCGAACGGGCGGACCTTGTGCACGTCGTCGTGGATCATCGATTCGTCTCGATCTCGTCTTTTAGAACGGCTCAAGTTCTAACTTCTGGCATGCCAGATGCCAAGATAATTCTCGCGTCCGCGAAGCCGGTTAGCGACAGCTAACGGCAAATCCTGAATCGCTGCTCGGACACGTCCAACGCGCCAACTGGTAGAACGAAGCCTGAATTGATCCGGAGATCAATAAAGGCCTCCCATGCTGCGATAGCGAAATCGCATCGCTCGCCGCTCCGGAGCGCCAAGCGGCGGGAAGCGCGCCTTGACGCGCTCCCGCTCGCGAGGAACGCGCGATCAGAAGATCTTGACCGCGCTCTCAAGCGTCTTCCAGACACCCCAGGCCAGGGGAACGCCGACGAAGGCCCAGAACAGCCCCGCTTTGGCGTCGAGACCGCCGAAGCCGATACCGTAGGAACCGTGCGGCCCCGCGGCTGCGGCGGTGGCACTCGCCGCCTGCAACTTGGCGACGTCGGCGTCCTTCATGTGCCATTTCGAATCGACCGGCTTGATCAGGTAGTTGCAGATCAGGCCCGCGATCAGCATCGCACACAGGATGTACATGGTGGTGTTGTAGAGCTGATCGCGCGGCACGCCGGCCGCGAGCTGGAACTCGCGGATGTAGTTCACCACGACGGGTCCGATGATGCCCGCGGTCGACCATGCCGTCAGCAGCCGGCCGTGGATGGCCCCGACGAACTGGGTGCCGAACATGTCGGCGAGATAGGCCGGCACGGTGGCGAATCCGCCGCCATACATCGACAGGATGATGCCGAAACCGACCACGAACAGCAGCTTCGAGCCCATCGCCGCGAAGGTCGGCGCCAGCGCATAGAGCACGATGCCGAGGATGAAGAACGTATAATAGGTGTTCTTGCGCCCGATCTTGTCCGACAGCGAGGCCCAGAAGAAGCGGCCGCCGATGTTGAACAACGACAGCAATCCGGCGAAGCCCGCGGCGATCGCCGCGATCTGCGCCTTCTGCCCGGCATCGAGCGCGTTGAAGCCGACATCCGGCAGACCGATCAACTTGCCGCCGAAGATCTCCTGCAGCATGGGCGAGGCCATGCCGATCACGCCGATGCCGGCCGACACGTTCAAGCACAGCACCCACCAGATCAGCCAGAACTGCGGCGTCTTGTGCGCATCGTTGAGATGGACGTTGTTCTTCGAGATCATCGCATTGGCCTTCGACGGCGGGGTCCAGCCCTCGGGCTGCCAGCCGGGCGGCGGCAAGCGATAGCGGAATGCGCCGATCATCATGAACACGAAGTAGATGACGCCCATCGCGACGAAGGTCTCCCAGACGCCGACCGAGCTCGGGCTCTTGAAGTAGTTCATGAGGAGGTTCGCCAGGGGCGCGCCGATCATGGCGCCGCCGCCGAAGCCCATGATGGCCATGCCGGTCGCCATGCCGCGGCGATCGGGGAACCATTTGACGAGCGTCGACACCGGGGAGATGTAGCCGAGGCCGAGACCGATGCCGCCGATCACGCCCGAACCCAGCCATAACAGCCAGAGCTGATGGGTGTAGATTCCGATCGCTCCGAGGAAGAGACCGCCGCACCAGCACAGCGCCGAGACGAAGCCCGCCTTGCGCGGCCCCACGCGCTCCAGCCAGCCGCCCCAGACCGCAGCCGCGATACCGAGCAGCACGAAGAACAGGGTGTACATCCATCCCATGCTGGCGACCTTCCAGTCGCAGCTCGTCGTGAACAGCTCCTGCCACAGCGACATGTCCGGGCAGGCCTTTGGCGCGCTGATGCCTATCGCGCGCGACAGCGGCAGCCAGAACACGGAGAAGCCGTAGGCCATGCCGATGCACAGATGGATGCACAGCGCCGCCGGCGGCACCAGCCAGCGATTGAAGCCGGCCGTCGCGATCGTGCGTTCACGATCGAGAAAGCCGGAAGCACCAACTGGTGCAAGAACGGTATCAGCAGTCGTCATAAGCATTACCTCCCAAGCGCGGCCTTGCCGGCACATCGGTTTGAGACCTGTCGTGCGTGCTTGGCAGCCGCGCATGACCGGTCGGACTTCATTCATGCCGAAGTGGAATCGTGTGGTGCGCATCCCGTCGTGTGCGCCATGCAAGTAGCTGATCGCGAGCGATGTCCCTTCACCTCGCGAGCAGCGTTGCAGTGACGGCTATCGCGCCCTCATCCCCCCTCAACACCCTGTCTTGAGGAGAGCAACGCGCGTGCCAGATGCCGCATCCTGATGAATCAACAACTTCCCGCGGCGCAATGCGCCGCTTGGGACAAAATGTCCTGAAATCCCCGGACAAAATGTCCAGTCAGGTCGCCTCGGGCAGCCACACCGTGAACGTACTTCCGGAGCCGACCCGGCTTTCGGCCGTGATCTGCCCGCCCTGGCGCTTGACCAGCGTCTGGCTGATCGAGAGCCCCAGCCCGGTGCCTTGCCGCTGCTTCGTCGTGTAAAAGGGATCGAAGATCTTTTCGATCACCTCACTGCTCATGCCGATGCCGGTATCGGTGACCTCGATGGCAACGCCTTGATTGCCGTCGCGCTCGGCATCGAAGGACTGCAGCGTCAGGGTTCCGCCATCCGGCATCGCGTGAATCGCGTTGACGACGAGATTGACCAGCACCTGCTGCAGCTCGTTGCGGTTCATCAGCACCAGCCGGCTGGCGCGGTCGTCCCTGACGACGGCGATCTCGGTCTTGTTCAGGAGATGCTGCACCAACGGCAGGCAGTCCGAGATGACGCTCGCGGGGGCGTGGCGCTCGACATAGCCGGCATATTCCTCCGGCCTTGCGAACTGCAACAGCTTGGTCACGATCTGGCTGATGCGGTGGATCTGCTCGTCGAGCAGGCGGAACTCGACCTTCGCCTTGTCCGCATCGGTCCCGAACACGCTGCGGATGACGTCGAGATTGCCCTGCATCACCGCGATCGGATTGTTGATCTCGTGCGCGACGCCGGCGGTGATCTCGCCGATCGCAGCCAGCTTCTCCGACATGACGAGCTGCTTGGTGGTTGCCTCGAGCTTGAGATTGGCATGCTCGAGGTCCCTTGTGCGCTCCCGCACCCGGACGTTCAGTTCCTCGTTCCATTCCCGGAGCTGTCGGTCGCGTTCCTGGATCTGGTCGAGCAGGCTGTCGAGGTGGACCGCGACGCGGCCGATCTCGTCACCCGATCCCGGCATCTTCGTCCGGGCGGAGAGGTTGCCCCGCTCCACCTCGGTGATGGTCGCCGTGACGCGCTCCAGCGGCATGAAGATGGAGCTGGCCCAGCGCAGGAAGATCGGCACGGTCGCTGCCGTGATCGCGACGAACGCCGCGATGATGATCACCAGCGTCTGGTATTTGGCTTCGCTGAAAGGCTTTTCCAGAAAGCCGACATAGAGCATGCCGACGCGCTTGCCATAGCTGTCGACCAGCGGCTCGTAGGCGGAGATGTACCAGTCGTTGACCACGAAGGCGCTGTCGAGCCAGGTGCGCCCCTCGCCCAGCACCGCCGAGCGCACCGCCGCCGACACCCGCGTGCCGAGCGCGCGCCGTCCCTCGAACAGGCGTACGTTGGTCGAGATCCGCACGTCCTCCAGGAACAGCGTCGCGGTGCCCTGGCTGCCCTCCGGCAGGCTCGCCGCGCGATAGACGAGGTCGTTGATCGTATCGATGAATTCGAGATTCTGGTTGAGCAGCGTGCCGCCGACCAACGCTGCGGCGCCACCGTCAGGCAGCATCGCACGGCTCGCCGCATGCACGACCATGCCGCGCGTCTCGGTGCTGCGATCGGTCGGCACCGCATTCGGAGTCGACACGAGGTCGAGCCGTGCGCGCTCGGCCAGCATCGGCGAGATCGCGGCGAGTTCGTCATTGCCGAAAATGTCGATGCCCGTCGAGGGCACCTCACCCGACAGCGCCGAGGTGATGATCGGCCAGTCATTTCTCGGTTGATGCTGCAACGGCGGCGATGAGGCCAGGATGTCGCCGCGGCCGTTGGTCAAATACAGGAAATCGAGACCGAATTCCTTGCGGGCCTCGTCGAGCAGATCGCGCAGGGACCCGCGCGCGTCCGGCGCCAGCACCTCATGAAAGCGCGCCGACAGGCTGAGCGCCCGGATCTGGACGCCGGTCTTTTCGAGGATGCGGGCGAGATATTGGTGGGCGATGGTCAGATCGCCGTTCACCTTGGAGATCAGGGTCGCGTCGAACTTTGCGTTCCAGCGATAGATCGCAACCCCGAGCAGGAGCGGCAGGATGACCAGCATCGGCAGCAGCGCGATTGCGAGCAGCCGGAAGCGGACGGAGCGTCCCCGGACGGGTTTACCCCTGCGGTCCGGCGCATCAGACATCCCACAACGCGCATTTGCGGTCGATGGTCTTGCGCGAGACACCGAGGCGACGCGCCGCCTCCTCGCGATTGCCATTGACTTCCTTCAGCACGCCGAGAATGTGACGGCGCTCGAGCTCCGCGAGACTGTCGGCGGGCGCGGACTGGCCGTCGTCGCGGGGACCGGCGAAATCATCTGGGAAGGCACCGAGGATCAGCGTGCGTTCGATCAGATTGCGCAGCTCGCGCACATTGCCCGGCCAATCATAGCTGGCGAGCGCCGCCCGCACCGAAGCGTCGATCGGAACCGGTGGCATGCCGAGCTGAACCGACAGCTTGGTCATGAAGATGGTGGCAAGCTCCTGTACGTCGTCGCCGCGATCCTTCAGGAGCGGCAGGCGGATCTGCATCACGTTGAGTCGGTAGAACAGATCGGCCCGGAAGCGGCCCTTCTCGACTTCTTTCTGAAGCTCGGCATTGGTTGCGAAGATGAAACGCAGGTCGACCGGAACTTCGCGCTCGGAGCCGACGGGACGGACGCGGCGGTCTTCGAGCACGCGGAGGAGCTTGCTTTGCATCGGCAGCGGCAGCTCCCCGATCTCGTCGAGGAACAGCGTGCCGCCATGCGCATACAGGAACAGGCCTTCGCGCCCCGAATCGGCGCCGGTAAAGGCGCCCTTGATGTGTCCGAACAGCTCGGCCTCGATCATCTCGGGCGGGATCGCCGCGCAGTTCACGGGCACGAAAGGCTTGTCGGCCCGGTCGGACAGCGAGTGGATCGAGCGCGCGGCCACCTCCTTGCCGGTGCCGGATTCGCCGGTGAGGAGTATAGAGGTCGGCAGGCCCGCGACGCGCGCGATGGTCTCACGCACGCGCAACGTCGCCGCCGACCGCCCGATCAGATTGTCGCGCAGAAACGTGCGGTCGGACGAGGCGCGCAAGGCATAGCGCAGGACATAGTTCTCGCGCTGGAGGCGGACGCGGTCGAGGCACCGTGCCACCGCGTTGAGGATCTGGTTGGAGCGGAACGGCTTGAGCACGAAATCGGCCGCGCCGGCGCGCAGGGCCTGGATCGCGGTATCGAGGTCGGCATAAGCGGTGATCAGGATGGCGTCGGCGAAAAAGCCGACGGCGCGCTGCTCGGCGAGCCAATCGACGCCATTCTTGCCGGGCATGATATTGTCGAGAATGACGACGTCGTAGCGGTTGGAATCGAGCTTGCGCGAGGCCTGGTCGGTGTCGGCCGCCTCGTCCACCAGCTTGCAGCGGGGCGCAAGCGTGCGCACCAGGAAGTTGCGCATGCCCGGCTCGTCGTCGACGATCAGGATGGAGGCCTGCGCCAGCGCGCTGAACTCGGGACCTGCGGCCGTCTTACCGGGCTTGACGGCAGGCTCGCGGCCCGCCGCGGAACCTGCGGCTGCGCTTGCTTTCGATGTTGAGAAAGTCATGCCCGACGTCTTGGGGTTTGAGAGATCATCCAGCGCAAGAACGGCGCCCTTCGCATCGCAGCGAAGCTCCTGCCGTTTCCACCGTGGAAGCAGCATAGTCAACCGTTACGGCCGTGAACATTCGCCTTTCTACGGGCGATCGCCCTTTTCGATCAGGAACACGATCCGCGCCTCATTGCGCGCGGCGACCTCGACCTTGTCGCCGGTCTCGCGGATCAGGTTCGGGATATCGATGATCGAGAGGGGATCGGTGCAATGGACTTCGAGCTGGTCCCCTGCTTTGAGCGGCTTGAGTGCCTTGCGCGTCTTGAGCGCCGGCAGCGGGCATTTCAGCCCGGTGAGATCGAGTGTCGTCCTGGTCATCGCCGCAACATGGCGGGGCGGGGCGGCCGCGTCAACGTGAGGCCTCAGATCAGGCCGGCGTAGGCCAGGAAGCCGACGCCCTGCCCGGGCTCCACGCCGGTGACGGCTTCGTCGAGCTCGACCAGGCCGTCGGTCTCGACCAACGACGACAGGAGGCCCGCGCCTTCGCGCGGAAACTTGGTTACCTCGAGCGCACCGTCCTGCCCCTTGCGCAGGAAGACGCGTACATATTCGCGCCGGCCTGCCTTCTTCTTGTAGGTGAACGCCGCACGCACAGGGATCGGCGTCAGCGGCTCCGGCAAGCCGCCCGCCAGCGCCAGCACCGTCGGCCGGACCACATGGACGAAGGTGACGAAGCTCGCGACGGGATTGCCGGGCAGCCCGATCAGCGGCGTGCCGCCGATGATGCCCATCGCCACGGGACGGCCCGGCTTGATCGCCATCCGCCACAACACCAGCGAGCCGATGCTCTCGACCGCCGCCTTGACGTGATCCTCCTCGCCGGTCGAAACGCCGCCGGTGGTGAGGATCAAATCATGGCGGCCTGCAACCTGCTTCAAGCCATTCGCGAGGGAGGTCTGCTCGTCGCGCAAAATGCCGAGATCGCTGACCTCGCAGCCGAGGCGGCGCAACATCGCCATCAGCATGAAGCGGTTGGAATCGAACAGCTGTGAGGCCGCGCGTGGCTCGCCGGGCGAAGCCAGCTCGTTACCGGTCGAGAACACCGCAACGCGAATGCGCCTGACGACGTCGAGCGTGACAAGCCCGAACGCCGCGGCGAGCGCGACGTGCTGCGGCAGCAGGCGCTGGCCGGCGCGCAACGCGATCTGGCCCTCCGCGATGTCTTCGCCTGCGGGACGGACATTGGCCCCACGCTTCAGCCCCGGCGGCAGCACGACCTTGCCGGAATCCTCGATGCGGACATCTTCCTGCATGAAGACGGTCTCCGCACCCGGCGGCATCGGCGCACCCGTGAAGATGCGCGCGGTGTGGCCGGGCTTGATTGGTGCCTGCGCTAGTCCGCCGGCCTGGATGCGACCATCGAGCGGGAACGCCTGCTCGGCGCGATCAGGAAGATCGGCGTTGCGCACGGCGTAGCCGTCGACGGCCGAATTGGTGAAGGGCGGCAAGGGCAGCGGCGCCGCCACGTCGCGCGCCAGCACGCGACCGTCCGCCTCGACGAGTGTCACCGTCTCCAGATCGGCGATCGCGTTGACGCGCGTCGTGATGAGACCAACGGCCTCGTCGACCGACATCATAGGGCCGCCGAAGGCAAAGCAATCGTCCGAAAGTTGTGCCATGGTGCCTCGTCAGCGTATCGCGGCGCTCTTCGCCACAGCTTCCTCGACCGGCATCGCCGCGCGCAGCAGCAATGCGGCAGCAGCCGCGATATCGTCGAGATGGACAGTCGGCAGCCCGGTGTCAATGGCCGTGTCGGTCGCGATCCCGGCAATCCCGGGATCGTCTGGAAACAGCAGCGGCTTGGCGTTCGCCGCGCGATGCACCTCGATCTTGCGGTGCGGCTCGCGCTTGAAGCCCTCGACCACGACGAGATCGACCGCGGACAGCTTGCTCAAGAGTTCCGGCAGGCGCGGCTCCGCGGCGCCACGCAGCTCATGCATCAGGGCCCACCGGTTTGACGACGCAACCAGCACTTCGGCCGCGCCGGCCTCGCGATGCCGCCAGGAATCCTTGCCGGGCAAATCGACGTCGAACCGGTGATGCGCATGCTTGATGACGGAGACGCGCAGGCCCTGCGCGTTGAAATGCGGGATCAGCCGCGTCAACAGCGTGGTCTTGCCCGCCCCGCTCCAGCCTGCAAGGCCGATGACTTTCATAACCGTTTGATCTCCTACGGCTCGCCAGCCGGTGGAACCAACGCTCCCTCCCCGTCATTGCGAGCGGAGCGAAGGAAATCCAGAGTGTCTCCGAGGATGCATTTCTGGATTGCTTCGCTGCGCTCGCAATGACGGGTGGAGGCATTTTTGCCCATTCGCTGCCATGCTTATATCGGCTTGACCCGAATGTCATGCTAACCTCGCGACCATGATGAAGATCGACAAAGCTCCCGTGCCCCTGATCATCCCCGACCCGGACGACCCGCGCCTGACCCAGAGCGTGACCGGGACCGACCAGACCGGCGCCAGGGTCGAGATCAAGGTGCCGATGGAGCGGCCGCTGACGCTCTACCTGAATGCCCAGGAGATCGTCACCATGATGACGATCGGCGACTACCCGGAATATCTGGCGCTCGGCTATTTGCTGAACCAGAACATGCTGAAGTATAATGACGCGGTGACCGAGGTCGAATACGACGACGACCTCCAGGTGGTCGTGGTGCGCACCACGCACCACACCAATTTCGAAGCCAAGCTGAAGAAGCGCACGCAGACCTCCGGCTGCGCGCAAGGCACCGCCTTCGGTGACCTGCTCGAGGCGGTCGAGAGCGTGGCGCTGCCGAAGGCCGAGCTGCGCACCTCCTGGCTTTATCAGATGACGCAGACCATCAACACCATGCCCTCGCTCTATCTCGAGGCCGGCGCGATCCACGGCTGTGTGCTGTGCAAGGAGGGCAGGCCACTCTGCTACACCGAGGATGTCGGCCGGCACAACGCCGTCGACAAGATCGCAGGCTGGATGTACCGCCACGGCGTCGATGCATCGGACAAGATCCTCTACACCACGGGGCGTCTCACCTCGGAGATGGTGATCAAGACGGTCCGCATGGGCATTCCGATCCTGGTGTCGCGCTCCGGCTTCACCGCCTGGGGTGTCGATCTCGCCCGCCAGGTCGGGTTGACGCTGGTCGGACGCACCCGCGGCAAGCGCTTCATCGTCCTCGCGGGCGAGGAACGCATCGTCTACGACCAGGACCTCGCTTACGTCGAGGAGGAATCGGCCAAGCACAAGCGCAAGGGTGAAGGTGGTGACGACTAGGTTTCCTGCGACGCAAGGCGTGCTGCTCGCCGGCGGTCTGGCGCGGCGCATGGGCGGCGGCGACAAGCCGATGCGCACCATCGGCGGCCGCACCATTCTGGAACGCGTGATCGCGCGCCTTTCGCCCCAGTGCAGCAGACTGATTCTCAACGCCAATGGCGATCCAGCCCGCTTCGCCGCGTTCGGCCTGCAGGTCGTCCCCGACGACGTGCCCGGATTTCCCGGTCCGCTCGCGGGCATTCTCGCGGCGCTGGATTGGACTGCGGCGAACTTGCCGGAGATCGCATGGGTGCTCAGCGCCGCCGGCGACTGCCCGTTCCTGCCGCGCGATCTCGTCGCCCGCCTGCATGAGGCGCGGCAGCGTGAGAACGCGGAGCTCGCGGTCGCCGCATCAGGCGACCAGTCGCATCCGGTGATCGGCTTGTGGCGCGTCGCCTTGCGCGAGGAACTGCGCCACGCGCTGGTTGTCGAAGACCTGCGCAAGATCGACCGCTGGACCGCGCGCTATCCGCTCGCGACGGTGACCTGGCCGACCGAGCCGCTCGATCCGTTCTTCAATGCCAACACGGTCGAGGACGTCACCGAAGCCGAACGGCTGGCAGCGCTGGATGAGGCGTCCTGACGACTTACGATTTCGGAAACTCGTTGAGGAGCTGCGCCCAGATGATCGCGAATGCGATCAGGCCGCAGAGGCCGAGGGCCGTGGTGAACCGCGGCAAGCGGCCGATCGCAACCATGAGCCAGGCCGGCAGGAAGAACGCCCCGAAGACCATGCCCAGCGGAAACACCGCCAGCCATTGAAAGCCGCTGCGGTCGCCCTGCGGGACATTCGCGATGTGATAGAAGGTATAGATCCAGAATAGCGTGCCGGCCGCCGCGATGAGCGCAGCGATCTTGCGGAAATTGAGAGGCGTTGGCGCTGTCATGACTTGGCTCATAGTCCTTGGTCGCGACGGCAGCCACCCAAGTTCATGACATCTTGAACCGGACCGGGGAAGGGAGCGACCACAGCCCTGAACATTCCCCGGATGAGCCATGGCCGCCCCTCTCTTGCATACCATTTTCGACTTCGTCGATTTCGTCTTCGATCTCTCCGAGACGATCGATCGGACGAGACAGCTCAGCAAACCCGATCTCATCGAGGTGCCGCCGGATCCGAAGCCGCTGCCGCCCGCCGCACGGCGTGCGCTTGCCGAGGCCGAGGATCGTGAGCAAAGACGGGAGCGAGCCGCTCAGGCCGCCAGCGGGACCGACCGGGCGTCGTAGCCGTAGACTCCCGCAGGCGCGGCTTGAACGCCGCGTCGTCGTCTGTCGCCTATGCCGGCCGGAAGCCCGCTTGCTCGAGCGCCGCGCGCGCCACGTCCGAGCCAAGAGCGTCGAGAAAGGCCCGCACTGCCGGCCGCTCCTTGCGCGCCGTCACCAGCGCGAAGTCATAATGCTCTTCCGCGAGCGGAATGAAACCGAGGCCGACCGCACGGGCGACCGGCGCAATGGTCATGCCCCAGTCGGCGCGGTGCTGGGCCACGGCCGCTGCGACCGCATTGTGCGAGCGCGGCTGGTTCCAATAGCCTTCCGGGCGCACTCCGCCGAGCAGCCGGTCGATCAGGATGCGGGTGCCGGCGCCCTGGTTGCGGTTGACCATGATGCAGGCGGGGTCGGCGAGCGCCGCGGCGAAGGCGTCCTTCGCACCAAGACCTTCGAAACGCTTGTCGCCCTTGCGGAACACGATGCCCTGCATCCGGCGCCAGCCCGGCACGAGTTCGAGCCCCTCCACGAGATAGGGCGTGTTGTAGGTCTCGCTTTGATCGTCGAACAGATGGATCGGCGCGAGATCGCATTCACCGCGCTTTGCGGCCGCAAGTCCGCCGAGGCTCCCCACCGCGATCGAGCGCACGGTGAGGCCGGCATGCGCGAGCCCAGCGGTGACGAGATCGAGCCCGGTGCAATGGCTGCCGACGATGACGAGATCAGGCACGCGCACATGCGGCGTGAACAGCGTCACCTCGGCTTCGGTCCCGGCCGGCATCTGGTCGGCGAGCGCGTCGATGCGCAGGAAGCCATCGGCCTGCGCGAATGACGTGATCGCACCGGAGCCCTTGCCGGAGGGATAGGCGATCAGGCGATCTTTGCCTTCGACCAGCGAGACCATCACGAATTCGGTACGGCCGAGCTCGGAAGCGATGCGGACCGGCACGGTTGCATTCACCTTGGCATCGGAGCGCGGCGGCAGTCCGGCCATCCTGCGCAGCACCGGCACGATCATGTCATGGAAGGTGAACATCGCCGAGGTCGGAAAGCCCGGCAGGATCACCACCGGCTTGCCATCGCACACCGCAAGGCACAGCGGCTTGCCGGGCTTGAGCGCGACACCGTGCGCAATGATGCCGGGCTGGCCGAGACGGCCGATGATGCGGTGGGACAAATCGCCCGCGCCTTTCGACGTTCCGCCCGACAGCACCAGCATGTCGGCATCCGCCAGTGCAGCGCGCATGGCGGCTTCGAGCTTTGCCTCATCGTCGGGAATGGCGCCGAGGAAGACCGCCTCACCGCCATTCTCGTCGATTGCGGCCGTGACGATCGCACCATTGGTGTCGTAGATCGCGGCGGGCGCGAGCAGCTCTCCGGGCTGCACCAGCTCGTCGCCGGTGGAGATCACCGCCACACGCGGCCTGCGCGCCACACTCACCTCGGCGATGCCGCACGCGGCCAGCATGCCTATCTCGCGCGAGCCGATGAGCGTGCCGGCGCGCAGCAGCGCCTCGCCGCGCGCGATATCGGATCCGGCATAGGAGACGAATTGCCCCGGAGACGTGGCACGACGAACCTCGATCGCATCGGATCCTGCCGGCTGAGTGTGCTCGACCATGACGACGGCATCGGCGCCGCGCGGCAGCGGACCGCCGGTGGCGATCGCCGTTGCAGTTCCAGCCGCCACTTGCAGCGCCGGCGCAGTGCCGCAGTGAATGGTTTCGCCGTTGAGCCGGAGGTGAACAGGCTTGCCCTCGCCCGCCGCGACGACGTCGGCCGAACGCACGGCAAAGCCGTCGACATTGGAGCGGTCGAACGGGGGAACGTCGATCGGCGCCGTGACGTCCTCGGCAAGCGCCGCACCGAGCGCATCGGCGAGCTTGCGCATCTCGGCCGGAATCGGGCGCGGGAACAGCGCCGCCTCGAAGCGTGCCAGCGCCTCCTCCCGCGACAGGATCTTGAGGAACTGCTCCTGTTCGAGCGTGCTGCGCGCTTGCGATCGCGGAATCATCGTCATGCCGGAACCCATATCATTCCCGCATCAGATAGGCATCGACCGGCGTACCCGCCGCAAACCCCTCGTGGCTGGCGGGGATGAGCAGCCATGCATCGGCACGCGCAATCGCCTGGAGCGGCCATTCGCCCACGGCAAGCGGCATCCACGCATGATGTTCCAGGGACAACAGGGCCATTTCGGCGATGCCGACACTGGATGCGATTTTACGTGCAAGCGGCAGGAGCACCTGTCGCCGCGATTGCCGCGCCGAGAGACGATCGATGAGCGGAAGCACGAGCGCAAGCCAGACCGCAAGCGCATGATCAGGCGAGCCGGGCAAGGCGATCACGCGAATCCGCCCGAGCCGACCGACCGCGGCGGTGCGTCCGGGCTGGAGCGCAAGACCATGGACCAGAACCTCGCCACGCTGGGCCAGGGCGATGACAGCCGCATCCCGGCGGCCGACACCGCTGCCGCCGACCGTCAGCAGCAGATCGCACGAGGACACATCGAGCGCATCGGCAATCGATGCCTGATCGCGCGCGCCGGCCTCAAACGTCTTCGCATCCAGTCCCGCTGCGCGCGCGAGCCCGGCGATCATCTGCGCGGTTGCCGTTGCGCCCGGCACATTGACGATCCGCAGCCGGGGCCGCCGCACACTGAGTTTCTCCAGGCCCGCAACGCGCGCCAGCAGCAGGTCAGCCGCACCGACCGGACAACCCCCGACGCCGGCAGGCGTGCCTTCTGCGATGTCGCTCCCGGCGCGCCTGACGTCCTGCCCCGGCACGCCTTCCGCGAGCACCTGCGCGAGCGGCCCCGACACCTCCACGGCGTCGGCACCGAGTACACAATCGCATCCCGCCGGCATCGCCTCGCCGGCCTCGACCCATTGCGGCACTTTCGTCAAAGGCAGCGGCGAATAGGAGGACGCGCCGACGAGATCATTGGCGCGGAGCGCAAAGCCGTCCGCGGCGGCAATGTCGTGCGGCGGATGGGCCGCAAGCAGCGGCGTGCCCGCCGCGATGCAACCGGCCGCGCCGGCCAGCGGCAACTCCACCGGTGCAAGCGGCTCGAGCCCGTTCAGCAACGCGGCGAACGCGATCTCGAGCGACGTGAGCGAGGACGGCAGGCGCTGGGTCATGCACCAACGTGGACCATGCATCGCCCGCTTTGGCAACCGGCGGCGATGCGGGCCTAACCGCCCGACCGGTCCGAATTCGGGAAGAACAGCTGCTGCCCGCCGACCTTGTAGCCGGCGATCGCCGTCTGCCCCTCGGGCGAGGTCAGCCAGTCGATGAAAGTCTGCGCGAGATCCTTCTTCACGTTCGGAAACTTCTCGGGGTTCACCAGCATGACGCCGTACTGATTGAGAAGCCGCCGGTCGCCTTCGACGACGATGTCGAGATCGCCGCGATTCCCCAACGCGATCCAGCTGCCGCGGTCCGACAGCACATAGGCATTCGCGGCGCGCGCGGCATCGAGGGCCGAGGTCGTGCCCTGCCCGGCCTCGCGATACCAGGCGCCCTTGGCAGCGTTGATGTCGATGCCGGCGACGATCCAGAGCGCGAGCTCCGCGGCGTGGGTGCCCGACCGGTCGCCGCGCGTCACGAACGGAGCGCCCTTGGCTTCGATCGCCTTCAGCGCGGTCACGATGTCCTTGCCCTTCACGGCCGCGGGATCGCTCTTCGGCCCGATCAGCACATAGTCGTTGTACATCACGTCGAAACGCTTCACGCCGAATCCGTCGGCGACGAATTTCTCCTCCTGCGGCCGCGCGTGCATCAGCACCACGTCGGCCTCGCCCCTCCGCGGCCCGCCCAGCACCTCATCGGCGCGCCGCGCGATCACGGTCACCTCGATGCCGGTCTTTTCGCGGAAGATCGGCAGCAGATAGTCGAGCAGGCCGGACTCCTGTGTCGCTGTGGTCGAGGCCAGCACGATCGCCCGGTCCTCCGCGGATGACGCCGCGACGCCCGCGATCAGACCGCAGAAAAGCGCGAATGCTACGGACGGGCGGCGGACGGCCATGATCGGGTTCCCCACAGGCTAAGACGCGACCATGATGGCGAGCGATTATGCCGCACTCGTGACGCATCTGCTGCCTTGCGCTCCGCAGTCGGGATATTTTGGCAAAGCGCGCACACACTTTGAGATCGTTCACCAAAGCAGAGATCGCGTGTGAGGATGTGTTGCAAAGCAGCGAGATCATCGGGCATGGTTCCCGCGGATACGAATTGAAATGCAGAATTCCAACCTGCAAAGACGTCAAAAAGAAGCAAGAATTTGCATAGGAATGCAGGATGGAATTCCTGACCACCAGCGAGGCCGCCGATTACCTTCGGCTCGGCGAGCGCAAGCTGTATGAACTGGTCACCACCGGCGCGATCCCGTGCACCAAGGTGACCGGGAAGTGGCTCTTCCCGCGGCACGAACTCGATCTCTGGGTGCTGTCTGGCCTTGCGCGTCCGGCCGGCATGCTGATCGCGGAGCCGCCGCCAGTCGTGGGCGGCAGCCAGGACGAGCTGCTGGATTGGAGCCTGCGCGAGTCCGGATCAGGCCTGGGATCGATGAGCGAAAGCAGCGTGCGCGGGCTCGAGCGCTTGCAGCGCAACGAGGTGATGGCGGCGGCGGTGCACTTCCACGGCCTGGATGCTTCCGACGATCTCGCCGGCGATGCCAGTGTCGAAGCGCTGCGTGCAGCTCCCGACCTGCATGATGCGGTGCTGGTGGCGTTCGTGCGGCGCGAGCAGGGGCTCGTGCTGCCACAGGGCAATCCCAAGCACTTGCACGGCCTCACCGACGTGCTCGCGCTCGGCGCCAGGATGGCGGTGCGGCAACAGGGCACGGGCGCGCAGATGCTGCTCGACGTGCTGCTGAAGCGCGCGGGTGCCTCGACACGGGATTTGCGACGGGCCGAGGCGGCCTGCGTGACCGGCCCGGACCTTGCCGAACTGGTCCGCGCCGGCCAAGCCGATTGCGGCATCGCGACGCGCGCCACCGCGCGCTCGGCTGGCCTCGATTTCGTGCCGCTGGTCTGGGAGAACTTTGACCTCGCGATGCGGCAGCGCAGCTATTTCCGTCCCGCCATGCAGGCCTTCCTCCGCTTCCTGGGCGAACGGCGGCTGCGCCAGCGCGCCGAGGAGCTGACCGGCTATGATCCCTCAGGCGCAGGGCAAATCCGCTTCGCAGCCTGACATTGACGCCCGCCCCGAAATAGTTGCAAAAGAAACCAATTCGGCCGGGCCATACCCGGCAAAAGCAACACCGGCCAACGCGCCGGATCAGGGAGGACAAGCGTGAATCCAACCAGATTTGGACTGCCGGTCGCGGCCGCCTTGACGGCGGCGCTGATGTCGGGTGCCGCAATGGCGCAGGTGTCCGACGAAATCGTCAAGATCGGCGTGCTCACCGACATGAACGGCCCGGCCTCCGCGCCGACCGGCCAGGGCTCGGTGACGGCGGCGCAGATGGCGATCGACGATTTCGGCGGCACCGTGCTCGGCAAGCCGATCAGCATCGTGATCGGCGACCATCAGCTCAAGGCCGACATCGGCGGCACCATCGCGCGGCGCTGGTACGACGTCGACCAGGTCGATTTGATCGTCGACGTGCCGGTCTCGGCGGTCGGGCTCGCGGTGCAGAACGTCGCCAACGAGAAGAAGCGGCTGTTCATCACCCACTCCACCGGCACCGCGGACTTCCACGGCAAGTTCTGCTCGCCTTATGCGATCCAATGGGTGTTCGACACCCGCGCGCTCGCGGTCGGCACTGCGGATGCCGTGGTCAAGCGCGGCGGCGACAGCTGGTTCTTCATCACCGACGACTATGCCTTCGGCCATTCGCTGGAGCGTGACGCGTCCGCAGTCGTCACAGCAAACGGCGGCAAGGTGCTGGGCTCGGTGCGGCCGCCGCTGGCGACGCCGGACCTCTCCTCCTTCGTGCTGCAGGCGCAGGCCTCCAAGGCCAAGATCATCGGCATTGCCGCAGGCCCCCCCAACAACATGAACGAGATCAAGACCGGCTCGGAGTTCGGCGTGTTCAAGGGCGGCCAGCAGATGGCGGCGCTGCTGGCGCTGATCACCGACATTCATGGCCTCGGCCTGCAGGCCGCGCAGGGCCTGTTGCTGACGACCTCGTTCTACTGGGACATGGACGACAAGACCCGTGATTGGTCGAAGCGCTATTTCGCCAAGATGAACAAGATGCCGTCGATGTGGCAGGCCGGCGTCTATTCCAGCGTGATGCACTATCTCAACGCCATCAAGGAGGCCGGCACCGACGATCCGCTCAAGGTCGCCGCAAAAATGCGCGAGAAGCCAATCGAGGACTTCTTTTCCCGCAACGGCAAACTGCGCGAAGACAATCTGATGGTGCACGACCTCTGGCTGGTGCAGGTGAAGACGCCGGAGGAGAGCAAATATCCGTGGGACTATTACAAGATCCTCACCACGATCTCCGGCGACAAGGCGTTCGGGCCGCCGGACCCAGCCTGTCCGCTGGTGAAGAAGTGAGATTGGCGAGCGCGACGCCGCGCTGACGGTGCACCCTCTCCCTTTGCGGGAGAGGGTGGATTCGCGAAGCGAAGCCGGGTGAGGGGTTCTCTCCTCACGGACTGCCTCGCGAGTGGAGACATACCCCTCATCCGGCGCTTCGCGCCACCTTCTCCCGCAAGGGGAGAAGGAGAAAAGCGCCATCGCTACTTCACCACCCCGATCTCGCGAAAATACTTCATCACGCCGGGATGGATCAGCTCCGGCCTCGGCGCGGCCGCGACCGTGTTCGACGCGGTCGTTTCGCAGGCTTGTGCGAGCTTCTTGCAGAATGTCGCTTGGGCACCGTGCAGCGTCTTGGCGAGGCGATAGGCGACGTCGTCGGGCAGATCCTCCCGCGTGAGGACAAAACTCCACGATCCCAGCGAGGCGATCGGCGCGTCCTGTTTCGGATAGCTGTTCGCCGGCACCAGCAGCGGCTTCAGGAACGCATGCTTGGCGCGGATGCGCGTCATCTCTTCAACGTCAGGCGCGATGAAGCGCGCGCCCGACGCGCTCGAGGCGACCGCGGCGAAGCCGGGCCAGCCGATGCCGGCGCCCCACAGCGCTGAGACGCGGCCGTCCTCGACCATCGCGGGGCCGTCGCCGGCACGGTCGAGATAGACGGCCTTGAAGTCCTCGTCCTGCTTGAGCCCGAGTCCGTCCAGCACGTAGCGCGCCAGGATCGGCAGGCCCGAGCCCTTGGCGCCGAACGCCACAGGCTGGCCGACGAGATCGCGGATCGTCCTGTAGGGACTGTCCGCGCGCACCACGAACATGCCGGGATTGGAATAGATCGCGGTGAGGATCTTCAGCCGCACGGGCGCGCGGCCGATGCCGGCGAAGGCTTCATAGGCCGGCTCGCCCGCGACCAGCGCGAGATCGAGCTCGCCCTTCTCGAGCAGCGGAATGTTCTCGTTGCTGCCATTGGTGTTGCGAGGTGCGATGGACATCTGCGGATCCGCCGCGTTCATCACCTCCGCGAAAGCGTTGCCATAGAGCGGAAAGCCGCCGCCGGGCGTGGCGGTGCCAAGACTGATTGTTTGGCTGATCGTCGTGGTCGGAATGGCGTTGCCTCCGGTTTGAGCGGCAGCGGGGCCGGCGAGCAGCACCGCAGCGAGAGCGATCGTTGCAAATCTCATGGTGGTCCCTGACGGACTGCGTCAACACCGACTTGCGGCGATGTAGGCAGCAGCCCGATTTTGTGAAAGCATGCCCCCAAACGACAATAGAACAATGGGAGGCGTCATGTTGCGAATTATGCGTCGAGGTGTTTTCGGGCTGGTCATTCTTGCAACGCTATTCAGCGCCACCCCTCCCGCCTCCGCCGCCTATCCCGACCGCCCCGTGCACTGGCTGATCGGCTTCTCCGCCGGCGGCCCGGTCGACATCGTCGCGCGGATCATGGCGCAGTGGCTGTCGGACCGCCTCGGCCAGCAAGTCATCGTCGAGAACCGCACCGGCTCGGGCGGCAACATCGCCGCCGCCGCCGCGATCAACTCGCCGCCGGACGGCTACACGCTGCTGTTCGTCGCGCCCAACAATGCGATCTCGACCTCGCTCTACAAGAAGCTGCCGTTCGACTTTTTGCGCGACACGGTTCCGGTGGCCAGCATCATGCAGCTCACCAACATGCTGGTCGTCTCCAACGCGTTCCCGGCGAAGACGGTCCAGGAGTTCGTCGACTATTGCAAGGCCAATCCCGGCAAGATCTCCTTTGCCTCGTCCGGCAACGGCACCTCGGTGCACATGTCGGCGGAGCTGTTCAAGGTGCTGACGAAGTGCGACATGGTGCACGTGCCCTATCGGGGATCTGCGATCGCCTTCCCCGACATCATCTCCAACAAGGTGCAACTGATCTTCGACAATCTGCCCTCCGCGCTCGAGCAGGTGAAGGGCGGCAATGTCCGCGCGCTGGGCGTGACCTCGCCGCAGCGCTGGCCGAGCGTGCCCGACGTGCCCGCGATCGCCGAGACCGTGCCCGGCTTCGAATCGGTCGGCTTCTACGGCATCTCCGCGCCGAAGGGCACGCCGCCCGAGGTGATCGAGACGCTCAACAAAGCCGTCGGCGAAGCACTGAAGGACCCGAAGCTGGTGGCAAAGCTCACCGAAGTCGGCGGCCTCCCCAAGGCGATGACGCCGGCCGAGTTCGGCAAGCTGGTCGCAGGCGAGACGGAGAAGTGGAAGAAGGTGGTGGAGTTCGCGGGGGTCTCGGTGGACTAGCGAGGGGCTCTGCAGCGAGCCTGCGACACGTCGACAACGCATCGGAGGGGCCCGGAAGGCCCTTCTCTCGTAAAAAGTCGCAAAACAACCCCATGCACAGTAGACGGAGCCAATGATTTCAAGGAGTTAGCGGACAGGGAAAAGCCCCGTTCGCGAGGCGGTTTGCGTCGTCGGGCAAAACAGGGGTATACAGCTATCATCGCCGATTTCGGTTATTTGAAAATGACCGGCGGTGCCGCCCCAGCGTTCCCGTCCGCCGGAGCCGGCATTGCACCCCCGCCGCCGTCCCTGTAAACGAACCGCGCACCGTTGCCGGCCGCACATCTGCGACCGCCTCGCGGCGGGGCCTGTAGCTCAATGGTTAGAGCCGGCCGCTCATAACGGTCTGGTTGCAGGTTCGAGTCCTGCCGGGCCCACCAGCCACCGGGCTACGCGTGGCAGCAATGCACAAGGCCGAAGGACGAAGCCGTCCGGCGCAGCGGAAGCGAAGACCGACTCGACGATCGCATTCTCGAAGGTGCGCCGCTTCAGTTCGAGAAGTTTTGTGGACTGTCACCCCGACCGGATAACCGCAATTGGGATTAAAGCACGTGCCGGCTTGTACAAACGTAGAAACATGGCGTGCCAGCACTCCGGCTGAGGTGGCCGAATTCCTGGAAGCAAGCAAAGCGCCCGACAAACGTACGAGAGAAATACTAGCTGTCCGCGCAAAATTGAAGCCGGTCGATGTTTACGCTTATCTGAGAGCCCGTTTTGGGAAGCCGAACGGCTTTCAGAACTTGCTGCGCAAAGACGATAGCGACAATGTTGTTCACTGGGATTTCCAGCTCAAGGCCGGCAACGAAGACGTATACATCTGCGGACACCTTCGGGAAGTTCACTTAATTGTCTCTGAGAAATTATCGGATGAGGAATGGAAAGGGCTCATCAACGCAATCAAATCGGATTTCCGGCGGGTCGCCAAAGAAAAGTCTGCAATCCTAAAGGGCCTAGAGAAATACATCCTTTTTCAGAATAAATACGCCGCGATAGCGAACCTTTGCGCTGACCTGCATGCGGACATCGTAGACTGTCCGGCTCCTGTTGAGACTATCTATCCAGACGATTCAAAAGAAAGCCTGGACGCATCTCGGAAGTCATTTGATGAGCAATCTCAACGGATCGAGAAGCTTTTTGGCGACTGCCTGAAGCTACGGCTATTGATGCCCGTCATGGCGGAAGCCTACATCAATATGCTCATTCTCACGTTCTGCAGGAGCGCCATTAGTAGCGACGAACGCGCATACAACGCTTTTCTGAGAACCACTATTCCAGAGCGCCTGCAACTACTCAGCGTAAACTGCGATGGATTCGCCAGGACTGTCGATAAGAGCGTTCCCGGTTATGCGGAGTTCATGACGATCATCAATCGTCGGAATTTTGCATTGCACGGCAATGTTGATCCCATCCGAGAACCCATCGAGATCGTCTACTTCGAGGAGCGGCGGCCACTGTTTGTACAATCTGGCAATAGTGTCGAGCTGCTGTTTGACTATATGGAGTCTCAAGCCGATCCGACCACTCTCTTAGCAGAATACGAGCAACTGCACGGCTTCCTAGTAGCGATAACTGATTGTCTTGTCCCGCGCAGCAAGCGCTTTTTCGAGCAAGTGATCAGCGATGCTTATCCTGGGTTTCGCGTCGATTTACGGCGCCCTACCCGGCTATTTCCCGATCATTACGTTTGGAGCGGTTTTCCCGGGACACGCTACGATGATCAGCTTGATGTCAAATGGTGATCCCATGCAGCCAAACGTGAGTTGCTGACATGCACACAGCGGACGTGTATCTTAACACGACGCTCGCACGAGGGGTAGAGCAACCCGCAAGCCATGACCGACAGCGAAGATAACGGTGCAAGTGACGATGTCCCGGGCGTGCCAAAGCGCTCGCTTTCCACCTATGCTCGGCTATGGCAGCTTGAGACATGGCTGCGCAGGATGGTCTATGTCGAATTGCGCGCTCTGCGAGGAGATGACTGGAACGCGGACATACGCAAACTCGGGAATTCGTTTCAATCGGACAAACGCCTGATCCACATGCCGACGGCAGAGATGGATGCGCTCAGCTATGCACCACTCTCGACCTTGAAGAAGGCCATTGACGATAATTGGTCACTATTTTCGCTTTACCTTCCACCGCAAAATATCTGGCAAGCGAAGCTGGAGGAAATATCGCAAATCCGGCACCGTGTAGCCCATTTTCGAGTGGGCCACGAGGACGACCTACAGCGCGTCATCCAGTTCCTGCGCGATCTCGACAAGGGCTTTTGGCGTTTTTGTACAAGCTATAATGATGAAGACACCCCGCTGCCACCGGCAGATGACCCGGTGATCGCTCATTTTCTTGATCTCGACCCTTTCCCCTGGACGGAGGTAAGTGCCAAACATTGGGCACGAGTTGGCATCGCTGATCCTGAGCTCGTCGTTGCAGTGTCAATCGAAATATCGAGGCGTGGCTGGATTCAGCGGGAAAGTCCGGTGGATGGTAAGCCGGGGTACTTTTACGATGTGCGCTTCCATGCACGTGACCGGCGATGTTTTGACTACGAAGGCTTTCTTAAAAGTACTCGCGCACTGCATCGTCACTGCGCACATATTTGCCTGAGCGGTCTGGACAATCATATCCGGCTAACGATCCCCGCGGTGCTCGGGAGCCAGCGAGTTATCCCTATAGTGCAGCATTGTCTGGATGTCGCCAGAAACGAGGCTACACGCTCCCATTTGCAGCAGGGGAAGGCCCAGCGCATTGCTAACGATTGGCCGGAATATGTTCTTGGCCCGGATGACCCGCTCGAGTTCCTCACCCCAGGGATGCCATGTTCATTCTTCGGAGCGTGATGGGCTTTGCCCACCAAATATCGCTCGACCAGCGCCGCTCCATATCGCGCAGCCGCCTAGATTTGCTCCAATGCCATGGCGCCGCCTCCCGCTATGGCCGTCATCGAAGGGTGTAGGTTTCGGTCAGGACGACGGTGTCGGTGTCCGCGTCCAGTTCACCATGAGCGACTGATCGTTGCGCGCTTCAAAGCCCGCCGACGAGACTTTCCACCACGGCAACCTCCAGCGGGAGAGCATCCGAACGTTCGGATGATGTCTCAGCGCGAGCAACAACAACGATAAAGCAAGTGATGGGACGTACGCATCGCGATTTGAAAGTTAGTGAGCGTTCCAAGCCTGTGGTAGACCATCGGGTACCCGCACCCTTGACTTCGCACCCCTTCCAGAACAAAAAAAGAACGCCCGAATCCCTCCCCCGACAAGGTCCACTTGGCCAAGCCACCGATCCTGCCCGCCTACTACTATCTCGATCATTTCGTCGAGATGCTGGCGTTCGTTCAGAAGACCTATGGCTCGATCCTCTCCGGGGAACATCGCGCGTTCATTGCGCGCTTCGAGGGCATGTCGCGGGATGCGCGATGCCTGCTGATCCGGATGGTCAATCGGCGCGGTGCGATCTTCAACCGATCCTTGTTCAGCTATCCCGAGATTGCCGACGTCGGACGCGCGGCGGCCGAACTGATGGCGGCCGGTCACGCCCGCGCGCTCGGCGAATGCGACTACGCCGCTTTCGTGGCATGCCTTCCAAGGGACATCCTGGTGACGGGTGCACAGGCGGCCGGACGGGGCGATGTCCGGAAATCCTGGTCGAAGCCGAAGTTCGTCGATTATTATCTCGGGCACATTCCTTTCGCCGTCGCCGCGCAGCACTGCGGCGCGCACAAGTTCATCGCGCTCGACGGCACGAGACCGATCGAATTCCTCCTCTATCTCTATTTCGGCAAGACCCAGGTTGACCTGAAGAGTTTTGCGTTGCGCGATTTGGGCGTTCTGCGCACCAACCAGGAGACGTCCTTCAGCGCGCGGTTCTCCGACGGAGATGAAGCCGTGGCTTCATTCCACTACAGCCAGATCCTCGACCGCCTCGACGTCAAATCGGACGCCGTTTGCAGACAGGCTGCCGTCGACATCCTCGCTGGCCCCGCCTGCGGCACCGAATACGCCGAGGAACTGCGCAGCCGGGCGGCGCACCAGGCGGGATTGTTCTTCGAAAAGGCCGGCGATCACGATTTCGCCCGGCAGCTCTATCGCGCCGGCGCATCGGCCGACTGCAATGAACGCCTGGTGCGTCTGCTCTACAACGATGGCGATCGCCCCGGAGCCGAGGCGTTGCTACAACGGATGATCGACCAGCCGTCGAGCGATGGCGAGCATCTCTTCGCGACCGATTTCTACGCACGAAAATTCGGCGGGCGACGGACGGGTCTCTACACCGAGCTCTTGCGGTCCGGGCGGACGATCACGGTGGACGACACGCACCGCGGCAATCCCGAGGCGGGCGTGGCGGGCGTGCTGCGGCGCGACGGCGCGACGGTCTTTCATACGGAGAATATGCTGTGGCACACCCTGTTCGGCCTGCTGTTCTGGGATGAGCTGTTCGAGAGCACGCAACTGCCGAGCGGCTTCGATTGGGTACCGCATTGCCTGAGGGATCGCAGCTTCAGCCGGTTGTTTGCGGCCTCGATCGCGGAAAAATTTGGCGCGATCGAAGCCGGGACGGCGCTGCCCATGATCCTGCGGACCGTTGCGGCCCGGTGGGGACGCCCCAATGGCATCTTCGCCTGGGACCATTTTCAGATCGAGGCCTTGCGCGCATTGCTGCAGGGCGTAAATCCCTCAGGCCTCTCGCGGATCGTTCGCGCCATGTGCGAGGATTTCCGCGGCATGCGCGACGGCTTTCCCGACCTGATGGTCGTCCGCGACGGACGCGTCTCGTTCATGGAGATCAAAGCTGCAGGCGACGTCATTCGACGCAATCAATTGACCCGCCTTCATCAGCTCGGCGCTGCCGGCATCACGGCCGAGATCGGCCGTGTCGACTATCGCTTCGATCCGGACCAGGACTATGTCGTCGTGGATATCGAGACGACCGGCGCGTTCTCGAACGGTGACCGCATCACCGAAATCGGCGCGGTCAAGGTCCGCAATCATCAGGTGGTCGACGAGTGGCATAGCCTGATCAATCCACAACGTCCCATCCCCTGGAAGATTACCCAGCTGACAGGGATCACGAACGAGATGGTGCGGGACGCCCCGGTGTTTGCCGAAGTGAGCGAGAGCTTCCTCGATTTCATGGCCGACGGCATCTTCGTCGCCCATAACGTCAACTTCGATTATGGCTTCATCGCCTACGAGTACCAGCGGCTGGAGCGTCGCTTCCGGTTTCCGAAGCTTTGTACGTGCGCCGGGATGCGCCGCCGCTATCCTGGACACGAATCCTACGGTTTAGGAAAGCTGTGCGATATCTATGGAATTGCGCTGCCCAATCATCATCGCGCGCTGTGCGACGCGCGGGCCTCTGCACATCTGCTGAACCTCATCAATCAAAAGCGTGATGAGGACATGACCGCGGATGTCAAGGCCGCCTAGCGGGGCAAGCCGGCGTTTTGATCCGTGAAGGAAGGCTATTTCCTATCCCTCAGACACAGCACGAAGCGCCGGCCGAAGTGAGAGCTCAAATCCTCCGATAAGTCACATGCGCCGTCGCAAACGGGATCCCCGCACGCCCGGCGCTGCCGCGAACGATGCAGGCGCGATCGTCGATCGCATAGAACCAATCATCGAAGTTCAGCTTGAGCGACTTGCCGTCGCCCTGGGGCGTGTCGCGCGTGTACTTCCAATGAAACGCACAACCCGCCTGCTCGCCGGTGGCATCGCCTTCCAGGCGATTCTCGTGGCCGGTGTACTGGCCTTCGCCCAGCTTGTGAATCGTCCAGCGCAGCGTGTCGCTATGACCGTCATCGAAGGTGTAGGTTTCGGTCAGCACGACAGTGTCGGTGTCCGCCTCCAATTCGCCATGAGCCGTGATCGACGCGCGCTTCAGAAGCCCGCCGACGAGGCTTTCGACGACTGCCCATCCTTCCAGGCGGCCGACGAAGAACTGCTCCGGGAGAAACCTGGGCGTGGTGCCGGCGAACGCATCTATGGCCATGGCTTTTCCTTTCGAAACCGACGACGACATAAGCCGCCTCCCGGCACCTGGTTCCTCGGGAGGAAACCTGTCGGCTGTTGCGACAGCAGGCCGGGGTCCGAGATTGCGCATCAGTTCAGGCCCCATCGCCCCCCGATTTGACACAATCGATCATGAGCCGGCGCAGCCAGACCGCGCCAGGATCGTCGTGACTTCGTTCGTGCCAGAGCAAGCGATAGCCGTAGGGCGTCACCTGCGCCGGCGGCTTCAGCATCACGAGGCCGAGCCGCGGCGCAAGCTGCCGGGCCGCCCGCGAGGGCATGGTCACCAGGTAATCCGACGCTGCCGTGATCACCGCGGCCGTTGCGAAATATGGAACACGCAGCGCGACGTGCCGCTTGTAGCCGCGCGCGGCCAATGCGGTATCGATCGGCCCGCCCTGCCCGCCGAAAATGCTGACCACGATGTGCGGCCAGGCCGTGAATAGCTTGATCGGCAGCACGTCCTTCGCCCCGCGCATCTCCTTGAGCAAAGGATGCCCTTGCCGGATCAGCGTCACGAAACTTTCGCGGAACAACTCGCGCGCCCGAAACGAGCCGGATACCGGATTATCGGCATACAGCACGAAATCGACCTGACCGTCTGCGAGCATACGGAATACATCACGCGAGAAGCTGACGACCTCGATCGCCGCACCGGGGGCCTCGCGCGCAAAGCGGGCGGCGACATTGGGGAGGATCGCGAGCGCTCCATAATCGGTCGTCGCGATGCGGAAGATGCGGTCGGTGGCGGAAGGATCGAATTTCGGCTTGTGGAGAAATGTCTCGACACTGCCGAGCAGATTCGCCAGTGGCTCGCGCATGGCCTCGGCGCGGAGCGTCGGCATCATGCCGCTTGCCGCCTTCACCATCAGTCGGTCCCCGAACAGGCGCCGCAGCTTTGCCAGCGCACGGCTGATCGCCGGTTGACTGCTGCCGAGACGCTCAGCGGCGCGCGTGACGCTGCCGGTCTCGAGCAGCGCATGCAACACCACCAGGAGATTGAGGTCGACTCTCGCTAAATCCATCGAACGCATAACGCAAATTCTATCATGATATTTGTGGATGACGCCAGATCGACGTACACGGCCTTCCATCGCCGCTATGCCGGAGAGGCCGTCATGCCATCAGATCTCAACTTCAGTCGTCGCCTCCTGCTTGCTGGCAGCACGGCCGGAGCGATGACGCCGCTGCTGGGCATGCCGGCAGCGATCGCGCAAACGCTGTCTGCCAAGGCAAATTCCGGCCACTACAGTTTTCGGATTGGCGATATCAAGGCAACCGTCGTCAGCGACGGCACGCTGAGCGGCAATCCGCGCATCTACGCCTCTACCGCGCAGGCGGATGAACTCGGCAGGACGTTGAGCGATGCGTTCCTGCCGATCGACACCTTCAGGCTCAATCTGAACACGCTTCTGCTGGAAAACGGTGACAGGAGAATCCTGATCGAAGCGGGTGCAGCGCAAACACTCGGCCCCGATGGCGGACATCTGTTCCGCAATCTTGCGGCGATCGGCGTGCAGCCTGAACACGTCGACGCCATCGTGATCACGCATACCCATCCCGATCACGTAGGCAATCTCAGCCGCTCGGACGGATCGAGCGCTTTTCCGAAGGCGGCAGTCTATATTCCCGAAGAAGATTTTGCGTTCTTTATCCGTAATGAGCCGGACCTGTCGCGGCTGCCCATGCCGGAAGACTTCCGGCGTGCCTTCATCGCCAATATCAAGCGCAGCGTGGCGCCGATCGCCAAGTCTGCCGTGCTGTACCGGCCGGGCAGCGAAATGTTGCCCGGCATAACGACGATCGCCGCCGGCGGCCACACGCCGGGCATGTCGGCGATCCTGGTGCATTCTGGCACGCAGCAATTGCTAATCACGTCCGATGCCGCCTATAGCCCCCTGCTCAACATCGACAATGCCTGGCGGCCCGGCCCCGATCTCGATCCTGACTCGGCCTTGCAGTCGCGCAGGCGCTTGTTCGACCGCGCCGCGACGGAGCGCATCCCGGTGCTTGGGTTTCATTTTCCGTTTCCGGGCCTCGGCAACATCAGGAAAACGGACGGCGGCTATCGCTGGGTGACGGCGAACTGGCGGTTCGACGACTGAATCGAAGCAAACCGGCTTGCTTTAGAATCGATTCCCGCGTTGGCGCTACGATGCAGAAGACCCAGGCGCGATGACGCATCCCTGGTCACGCTTGAGCTCGTGCCCCGCCCAAACCTTATAGCTTCCGATAAGTCACATGCGCCGTCGCGAACGATGCAGACGCGATCATCGATCGCGTAGAACCAGTCATCGAAATTCAGCTTGAACGACTTTCCATCGCCTTGAGGCGTATCGCGCGTGTATTTCCAATGGAAGGCACAACCGGCCTGCTCGCCGGTGGCTTCACCTTCCAGGCGATTTTCATAGCCGGTGTACTGACCTTCACCTAGCTTGTGAACGGTCCAGCGCAGCGTGTCGCTATGACCCTCGTCGAAGGTGTAGGTTACGGTCAGGACGACAGTGTCGGTGTCCGCGTCCAGCTCGTCATGAGCCGTGATCGTCGCGCGCTTCAGAAGCCCGTCTGCGCGCTACGGTTTCTCCGCCGGAATCCGACCGCCCAGATCCCTTTTCAGATACTCACGGTGATCGGTGGTGAAAGCCGTGGTGCTGGGCAACGCCAGGCGTTGTCTCATAAGCCCTGTTGAGTCCAAACAAGGGAGCCGCGCCGCCAGGGCGTTCCAGGCCCGTTCTGCCTGCTGGCGTCAGTTCGCAGTCATTCAACACATCCCGATCGGGATATTGCGCCTGAAACGAATCTGGATCTTGAGTCGCCCACAATGGGCACTGGGCGCTTGCAGAGCTTATCGCGCCAATCGACATAATCGATGCAATAACAAAGGTCCTGAATCCAGTCATGGTCATGCTCCTAACGGCTGTTGTTGTTGTGCGGAGCATTCGCGCTGGTTCGAATCGGCTGCTCTGTTGAGCGCGTTTCCTTCGAGTTTTTTGGATGAACATTAGGTGGGTATGCGCTCGGGAAAAACACGCTGTGAAAAATCACAGCTGCGCGAATGGCAAATCGGTATGCTCACGCTTGCGTGACGCACACCCGCATCCCCGCGTGTCTGAAGTCGCGTCACATCGGACACATTCGCCAAAGTCGCTCCAGCATCGGCTGCTGAGTGCAGACTCCATGCGATATCGAATATGATCACCAGAACCAGGTCATAATCCGTACGAGGGATGGGGTGGTTAACACCCCTCGCCGCCGACTTGGCGCCCTTCGAGCGCGGCGAGATTGGCCCCACCTATTCCGAGCCGCGCTAACCGCTTGCGGATCTCCGCGATTTCGCGGTGATCCGCGCGCGTGACGAAATCGATCGCAAGGCGTCCTGCGCTGCTCGGTCGGCCCCGGCCGTTTTTGGTCACGACAATTCCGGTGCTTGACAGTATCCCGACGGCTTTGAAGTCGCCGGCCAGCATTGGGGCTTCGTCTGGCTCCGCGCAAGGATAGCTTGCCAATTGCATCAACGCCATTTCGGGGTCATTTTCTTGGGAGTTTTCACGCCGCTTGTCCCGGCCTCCAGCTGAGTCAACAGTCGGGACGCACGAACAAGGTCTTTCGTACCGAACCCTTCGGTGAATTCATCGAAAATCGGAGCGAGCAATCGAACCGCCTTCATCTCGCGGTCCGTCGCCGCCCAATGAGTGGCGAGGTCGGTGGCGATCCGAAGCGCGAAGGTCAACGCGCCGATGGCGCGAGCTTCAACCAGCGCCTGTTGTAGCAGCTTCTCGGCGCGGACTGTTTCGCCGGCATGGAGAAGGATCGATGCATTGACCCGCAAGAGTTCCGAGCGGCACCAGCGCTCGCCCTGTCGTTCCTGATAGTCGATGGCTCGCCTGATGGCGTCGCGCGCTGGCGCGATCCGCCCTTGCCGCAGATATGCGCTAGCGAGGAAACCCAGATAGCTGCCGATCCGCATCAGGAAGCGGCATTCGATCAGTTCGTCAATCGCGGCTCGGATATCCTCCAACGCGTGCGGATCGCCGCGCAAGTCGCGCAGGCAGGCGGAGAAATAGCGCTCGACCGCAACCCAGCGCGAGATGCGCTCGCGTTCGAGATTGCGACGCAGCCGTTCTGTGAAGATCTCAAGCGCGCCAAGATCGCCGGTTTCGAGCGAGATAGGCAGTGCGGCGAGCCCAAATGCATTCGATTGCGAGACCCAATGGCCCCCGCGGTCCGCAGCCTCAACGGCCTCGCGCGCCAGTCTGGTGGCGTAGTCGGCTTGCCCCTGCATCCACGCGACGAAGGGCAGGTTGAAGCGCACGGCGACGAAGCGGTAGACCTCGTTCGCATCCTTGCGCGAGCGGCCCTCGGCCAGCGAACGGGTTGCCGCGAGCCGATCGAGAACCGGGCGGCTCTTGCTCAATTCGCCTGCAAAGGCGCGGGCCCATGCCAGGGCCCTGTCGGCTTCGGATGTCGCCGTCGAATCGTGCGCCCGGTCGGCCAGCGAGGTGGCCTCCTCAAGATAGGTGATGGCGCGCGCGACTTCGCCGATCTGCAGCAGATAAAACGCAAAACCCACCAGCGCCCGCTGCTTATACTCGATGCTGTCGGCGCGTCTCGCGAAGGCGATCGCATCAAGCCACGCGACCTCGTTCTCATTCGAAATCTTGCGGGCGTAGAAGAGGCTCCATCCGACCGCACAGGCGAGCTTTGCTTTCGACAGATCGTCGCAGGCGACGCTCTTGGCCAAAGCGAGCGCGCTCTCCAGCCGCGCCTGCGCCTCCGACAAGATGAAGGTTTCCGACCACAGGGGGATCGCCGCAACCGCAAGCCTGATGCCGAGGATCGCATCGCCCTGCTCGCCGAACGACCATGACAGCGCGGTTCTCAGATCGGCTATGCGGCCGAGGTAGCGCTCGGTCCAATCGGCCGGCTCGCGCCAGTTCCACTCTTCCTCGGACTGCTCGAACAGCGCAAGCATGCGCTCGGCATGGCGGCGCGGCGCCCTGCCGCACGCCGGATCGCCCTGACGCCGCTCGGCCGCATAACGGCGTGTGCTGTCGAGCAGCCGGTAGCACAGGCTCGCGCCCCGGGCCTGCGCGCTCAACAGGGATTTGGCGACGAGGCTGCCGAGTCCGGTCACGACGTCGACTGGCGTGAGCCCGGACGCTTCCGCGACGAAGACCGCATCCTCGGCCTCGAATCCGTCACTGAATACGGACAGCAGCGCGAAAAGCCTGGCTTCCCTCTGCGACAGCAGCCGGAAGCTCCACTCAATCGTCGCCATCAGGGTCTCATGGCGCGGCGGCGCGTCGTCGGTCCCGGCGGCGCTAAAGCCGAGCTTCTGATCGAGAATGACCAACAGCTCCCGCGGCGTGAACCTGCCGATCTGAGCCGCAGCCAATTCGATGGCGAGTGGGAGTCCGTCCAACGAGTGGCAGACCGCGGCGATGGCTTGGCAATCATCGTCGACAAACTCGTAGTCAGCCCATTCGGCGGCGCGGCGGACGAACAACTCCACCGCCGGGAACCTGACAGCCTGATCAACCGACAGCCCCAGCCCAGATCTCGGAGAAGCGAGAGCGCCAAGCCGCACGACATGCTCGGAGGTGTTGCCGAGCGGCTCGCGACTCGTCGCAAGCAGCCGGGACGGCGATGTGTCCGTCGTGAACTTGCTGGCGAAGATCGTGGCGGCGGGCAGCACATGCTCGCAATTGTCGAGGATGAGCAGCATCTGCCGCGGCCTCAGATAGTCGAGGACAGCAGCCAGACCAATGTCCGTATTGCCCCTGATACCGAGTGCCGTCACCAGCGCCGCGCCGAACAGAGTAGGATCTGAGATCGTAGCGAGATCGACGAAGCAGATGCCGTCGCGATACCTTGATGCAAACCCTTGGGCGACGGCCACCGCCACGGTCGTCTTCCCGATCCCTCCTGCGCCGGCCAGGGTCACGTGCCTGTCCTCAGCGAGCAGATCGGCGATTTCGACGATGTCGGCTTCGCGTCCGACGATGCCGCGCGGCAATGGCGGATGGGAATGGGGGAGCGGATCGGCCAGCGTAGGCTCCTCCTCGATCTCGCCGATGACGGCCTGGACATCGGCGATGAATTTGTACCCGCGCCGCGCCACGGTCGCGATGTAGATGGGCTCGATCTGGGTGTCTCCCAGCGAGCGCCGCAAGCTCCACATATTGACCTTAAGATTGCTGTCGTGGAGGAACGTGCCCGGCCAGGCTGCCGCCATCAGCTCGTTCTTGGTGACTAGCTCGCCACGGCGCTCCACCAGCAGCCGCAAGAGCTCGAACGCGCGTCCGCCCAGTTTGACGGGACGCCCGTCGAGAAGGAGCAATTGGCGGCGGGGTATCAGTCGAAATGGGCCGAAGCAGTAGGTGAGCTCCCGCCGGCCTGTGCCCCGTTGTCGTGCCTCCGTGGCAGCCCGCATTGATCATTGCCAATCGATCGAACGATCGACCGGTATTATCATGCACTGCAATATTATTGAAGAGAACCCTTCTGAGTTCGTACGATTTGCCGCAGGGCAATACGACCAAACGCGCGTGGGAGGACGGTCGGGCTATTTTTTGGGCTTGCCGAGAATGGCCATGCGCATGACTTCGACGCCGCCATCGGCAAGTTCCGGAAGCTTGGCGAACCACTCCTTCACATAAGGCATTGCATTGTGTGCATCGAAATCGGCCTGGCTGGCGAACACTTCGTAGAAGATGAAGTGTCCGGGCTTGGCGCGGTCTTCCTGAAGGAAATAGATCAAGTTCTTGGGATCGCTGCGGACCAGGTCGATCAGCGGCAAGGTGGCGGCGCGCAGCATGTCTTCCTTTCCAGGCTTGGCACGCACCTGGGCCACCACGGAATATGCACCCTCCGGGATTTCCTGATAGTGCACGCGCGGCGCTTCCTGAGCCACAGCCGGAAGCGTTGCTGACGGCATAGAGGCGATCAGCAGGGCAGCGAACGAGTTACGGACGAGAGTTTGCATCGCGAAGTCCTTGACAGGTGATTGTATCGCCGGTGACCAGCGAGGGCGCCGACAGCCGCCCGCCGCACGAGCGTCTAGCGCACGATCTTCTGTTGCCGTTTTGCCAAGGCCTCGCTGAAGCGCTTCTTGACCGGACCGAGCGCCTTGACGAATTCGAGCTGCTCGCCCTCTGGTCCCTTGCAGTAGATCAGCTCCCAGCCGTTCGATGGTTCGGCGGTTACCCGGTTCGTGTTGGTATTGCGGGGCGCGGCCTTGCGATCCGCCTCCGTCATGACGCGGATGGTGCGGTTCGCTCTCACCTGCGTCATGCCGCGGCGCGCCGATTCCGCTTCGAGATCGGCAATGAACTTGTTGAAGTCGACATCGTCGCGAACATAGAAGCAGATATGCATCATGCGCGGGAAAGCAGGGCTCATGTGCTCCACCGGTTCGGCGAAGCTCTTCGCGCTGCCGATGGGCTGATCAGCCTCGCGATATTGCAGCAGTTCCAGCACCATGTTGTCGAACTGGATGAAGCGGACATCGAGCCGCTGTGCCCCGCTTCGCAAGTCGGGCACGCCAATGGTTCGCGGATTGACCCCGCGTGCGTTCGCCTCGATCTCCTGGTCGGCCAGCAGCGTGTTCTGCACCCCGTCGCCCTGGAAGTCGCCGTGCCGGAACACCTCGGTGCCGCCAAGAACCTCCGTGTAGAACTGGTACGCCCGTTCCATGTTCTGGACCGTCAGCCCGAAATGCTGGACTCCCTGGAGCCGCGCGCCGAGCGGCGCCTCGTCGCGCTCGGCCTCCTGTGCCGCGGCGCGTGCGTCGATTGCCGTGCCGGTGACGAGGCCCGTGACGACGGCGGCGCCGGCGGTCTGAAGCAAGGCGCGGCGACCCATGTCGGTGGGGTTGTCGTTTTCATCTGTCATGTTGCTCTCCTTGGTCGTTCGGTGGATTGGTCTGCCTTGTCCTGCCGGCCGGAGCAGCGCCTGGCCGAGGTGACGTGCCGCCCTCGAGCTTTCAATCAGCGGCGGGAAGCGGAGCTGCGGGGCTGACCAGCCCCTCGGAGCGGAGCTCGCGCCAGAAGTCCGCCGGGATGGCCTCCTCGAACGCCGCGCGATCCTCGGCGATGCGCCCCGGACGGCTCGCTCCGGGAATGACGGCAGCCACCACCGGGTTGGCCAGCGCGAACTGCAGGCCTGCCGCCTTCATGCTGATGCCGTAGCGGTCGGCGATCGCCTTGATCCGCGCCACCTTGTTGAGGATTTCCGCCGGCGCCGGGGCATATTCGAAGTTCGGACCGCCGACGAGCGCGCCAGAACTGTAGGGGCCGCCGACGACGATCGCGAGCTCGTGCTCGGCGACCATGGGCATCACCCGCTGCAGCGCCCCTGCATGGTCGAGCAGCGTGTAGCGGCCCGCGAGCAGGAAGCCGTCGGGGCGCGGCTCTTCGAGCGCGAGCAGCAGCTCGATCGGCTCGACCCGGTTGACGCCGAGGCCCCACGCCTTGATCACGCCTTCGTCGCGCAGCCGGTCGAGCGCCTTGAACGCGCCCGTGCGCGCGCTTTCGAAGACCGAAAGCCACTCGTCGCCGTAGAAATCCTGCGCCACGTCATGCACGAAGACGATGTCGATGTGGGACGTAGCAAGCCGCTTCAGACTGTCCTCGATCGAACGCAGCGTCGCGTCCCGGGAATAATCGTTCACGATCCTGTTCGAACGCCCGTATTTGAACACGCCCCCCTTCTCGCCGAGCTCGCGGGCGCCGACATCCTCGATCTCGTCCAGGATCAATCTTCCGACCTTGGTGCTGACGACATAATCGCTTCGCGGCCGGCCTCCGAGCGCCGCGCCCATGCGGATCTCGGCAAGGCCCGCGCCATAGAAGGGCGCGGTGTCGAAATAGCGGATGCCGTCGTCCCATGCCGCATTCACGGTCGCGAGCGCTTCCTGCTCCGGGATGTCGCGAAACATGTTGCCGAGCGGCGCCGCGCCGAAACCCAGTCTTCCCGGCAGAATATCCTTGAGGCCCACGTTGCGAGTCCTTGTGTGGCTGCTGAACAATCCGTACGCCGTCCGGCCGGTCTCAGTCGGTCGCGGATGTGTCGGCACTTCTGATGAACGCCGCGACCTCGCGGGGATGCGACAGCATCACCGCGTGGCTGCTTTTCATCTCCGTCACTTTCGCGCCCGAGCGCTTGGCCATGGTGCGTTGCGCGGTCGGCGGGATCATGTGATCCTCGCTCGTGACCATGTAATAGGTCGGCTTCGTCTTCCAGGCCACGCGGTCGACCTTGGTCTGCACCGCCTGCAATCCCCACGGCAATTGCGCGGCACCCATGAAGCGGGTCGTCGCGATGTCGACGTCGGCTGCGAAAGAGGCAGGGAATTTATCGCGGTCGACGAGGAGATAGTTGCCCTCGGCGACCAGCGGAGCCTTGTGCTCGCCGGCGGGCACCGGCGCTTCCGCCAGCGTGCTGACCGACTCTCCGGCATCGGGCGCAAACGCCGCGAGATAGACCAGGCTGCGAACCTTCGGATTGTCGCCGGCCTCCGTGATGACCATTCCACCATAGGAATGGCCGACGAGAATGACGGGATGCCGCGCCTTGGCGATCACGCGCTCGGTCTCGGCGACATCGTCGCGAAGCGAGATCGTCGGCTGCTGGACGACGAGCACTTCATAGCCGGCATTCGCGAGGACGTCGTAGGTGTCCTTCCAGCCCGAGCCATCGACGAAGGCACCATGGACAAGGACGACGGATACGGTCTTCTCGGCCGCGATCGCGGGGAGGGCCATTGTGATCGACATTGCGGCAAGCGCAGGGACGAACATCTTCATACCAGGCTCCGATCTCCGAGACGGCGGCATTGCCGTTGATGGATGCTTCCCTAGCGCTCGCAAGCACTGCGGTATTTCCGATTCCTGCGCGATGACCGACGCATCTTGCTCAACCGCGGCGAGATCGGCTTTTCAAAGCCGCGCGCGCCGCGCTCCAAGCCCTTGCTTTACCTGGCTTTTACCTCTTTTAACCGCGCCGCCTCTGGACTTCGCGATCGCCGCTTGTGAGAAATTCGCGATCGGCGTGGCAGCGGCCGGGGCTGCAACTCATCACCGGATGGAATGATCGCTCGATCGCGATACGGGACCGGGATTCGCCGCAACGAAGCGGAGGTCGTGATGGCGCTCGTGACGCATGGAGATCAGAAGTACAAGAACAGCGAGAAGCTCGCGGAGGCCAACGACTGGCCGGGGCTGAGCATCGAGCATCGCAAGTTCGAGGCAGGGCGCCAGGCAACGCCCGTTCCCATCTGCACCGAGCTCGTCATGCTGCTGTCGGGCGGCGGCATGGTGTGCCGCGCCGGCAACGGCACAGTCCAGAAGAGCTTCGCCCGGCCGGGCATGAGCTACCTCGTTCCGGTGGGGACGCAGGAGAGCCATCTCGAGCTTTCGGACCGGATGGAGTGTCTTCATCTCTATCTCCCGCCGGCGCTGCTGGACCAGAGCGCGCTTGCGGACTTCAATATCGATCCGGCAAAGATCGAGATCGCCTACGCCCACGGTCTGACGGACCAGGTGCTCTTCCACATCTGCTCGCCGCTTCGGGATCTGCTTCACCGTCCGCGCCAGCCGACTGACGCGCTGTTCGTGGAGGGAATTCAAGTAGCGCTCGCGGCGCATCTGCTGGGCAATTATACGATCGATCGTTGGCGCGCGCCCGACAGGTCGCCGTCACTCGACCCACGGCGCCTGCAGCGCGTACAGGACTATATCGAGGCTTCTCTGGGAGACGAAATCAGACTCGAGGACCTGGCGGCTCAGGCCTGCCTCAGCCCCTATCATTTTTCGCGGCTGTTTCGCGAGGCGACCGGACTGTCGCCGCACCGTTACGTGACTGATCGCCGCGTGCAGGCGGCGCGGCACGAACTTGCGTGCGACCGTCTGTCCTTGGTCGAAATTGCCCTGGAGTTCGGCTTCGGCTCGCAGGCCAACTTCACGCGCGTGTTCCGCAAGGCCGCCAGTCTCACGCCGGGGCAGTATCGCGAATTGTGCTGCGGTCAGGCCGACGTGAAGAGCGATCGTTCCGATACGGCACTCCGCAGGGATTGCGCATGATTCCGCAGGAATCGGAAATGCGGCTCTTGGCTGCCCGGGTATTGTTCTGGCGACGACAGATTTAGCGCTCCGTCCTTTATGGACTTCTCCAGGAAACGCATCATGACAAAACATGTCCTGTTCATCGTCAGCAACGCAGCGGTGATCGGTCCGAAAAATCGCAAGACGGGCTTCTTCTTCGCTGAAGTCGCGCATCCGTTCGATGTTCTTGACAAGGCGGGCATCGCCGTTGAGTTCGCTTCCTTAAGAGGTGGATGGACGCCGTATGATGCTTACGACGAGAAAGATCCCGCGGAAAAAGCCTTCCTTGAAAGCAAGGCTTTTCTCCGCCTCAATCGCAGCCGCAAACTTGCCGAGGTGGATGCTGCCGATTTTGATGCCATTCTCGTGCCCGGCGGTCTGGGGCCGATGGTCGATATCCAGCGTAACCCTATCGTTCAGAATGCAATCGTGCGCGCCTGGAGCACGGGCAAGCTCGTGTCTGCCGTTTGTCATGGTCCGTGCGCGTTTCTCGGGGTGGACCTTGGCGATGGCAGGCCGTTCGTGCAGGGCAGGAAGCTGACTTCGTTCTCGAAGAAGGAAGAGTATGATTACGCGCGCGAAGACGTTCCCTACGAACTGGAAGATGCCCTGCGGGCAGAGGGCGCCGGGTATACGTCCGCAGCAAACTGGCAACCGCACGTCGTCGTCGATGGACGCCTCATCACTGGACAGAATCCGGCCTCAGCTGGGCCCCTGGCAAAAGAGCTGCTGGCAGCACTGAGAGATTTGTAAGATAGGCAGGCTAGCACCGCTGGCTGAAGTCAAGCCAGCAGTCACGCTGAAAAGGTTTGGTCGATCGCGATGCCGTCGAAGATCACTGCCATTCTGGTTGCTCACCCGGGCAAGAGCGTTGAGCTCAGCGAATTTCTGGTCGGTCTCGCGCCGCATTGCAGGGCAGAGCCCGGTAATCTCCGTTGGGACGTATGGCGCGACAATTCGAACGATCATCGCTACGTCATCGATGAGCTGTACCGAGATGTGACTGCGGTCGAAGCACATCGCGCCTCGCAACATTACCAGGCTTACCTGTCCAGGGTTCCCGAACTGGCCGAACGTACGGCAGTCATCGCGGAAGCCGTAGACGTGAAATGATCGGCGTCAGCGACATTGGCCCGTGTCACGTGCGATTCAACCTTTGCCTTTTGACCTCGGCGCTTGACAGTTCCCGACGGCTTTGAAGCCGCCGGCCAGCATTGGGGCTTCGTCTGGTCCGGTCCGCAGTCGCACAATCAGGTCAGGCTGTTCCACGATTGGATCGACAAGTTGACGCTCTTCGCCGATGGTCGCCACATTCTCAGTGCCCCCGCTTGACCAGCGGGCATTCGCTGTCGCCCAGGGGCGCGTAGACGTCGCCGCTCGAGACTTTTTCGAGCACGTTGTAATATTCCCAGCTCGACTTGACGTCGGAAGGCTCCTTCACCTGGACGAGGTAGAAGTCGTGCACGAGCTTTCCGTCGTCGCGCACCGTCGCTCCGCGGGCGTAGAAATCGTCGACGGGGGTCGAGCGCATCCTTTCCAGCACCGGATCGGTTGCATCGCTGCCGACGCTGGCCACGGCCTTCAGATAGTGGCTTACGCCGGAATACACCGCGGCCTGCGGCGCCGTGGGCATCGTGCCGCGGAGCTTGTAGAAGCGTGCGCCGAAGGCCCGGGTCTCGTCGTTCAAGGCCCAGTACCACGCCGTGAGCGTCGTCAGGCCCTTGGCAATCTGCGGACCCATGGCATGGACGTCGCTGATGAACATCAGTTGAGCCACGGGCTTCTGGCTCCCCGTATTCATGCCGAATTCATTCCACTGCTTCATCAGGGTCACGAGCTGCTCGCCGGCATTGGCGAAGGCGATGACCTTGGCTCCGGACGCCTTCGCCTGCAGGATGAACGAGCTGTAATCGGCGTTTCCGATCGGGTGATACACGGCGCCCAGCGGCTTGCCGCCTGCCTGCGCCAGCACGCGCTGCGATTCCGACACCATGTTCTTGCCGAAGGCGTAATCGGCGGCGATGAAGTACCAGGTGTCGTAGCCCTGCGAGAGCAGCGTGCGGATCGGTCCCGATACCAGATTGTAGGAATCGTGGAGCCAGGCCAGCCCGGTGCGCGCGCATTGCTTGCCCGCAAGCTCGGTCGTCGCCACCGCCGCATAGACAGCAATCCTGTTCTTGTCGCGGGCCAGCGACTGGATCGCCAGTCCGACCGCCGAGTTCGACACGTCGGCAATCATGTCTACGCCGTCGACGTCGAACCATTTCCGGGCGATGCCGACGCCGATATCCGGCTTGTTCTGGTGGTCCGCGGCCACGATTTCGACCTTGATCGACGGGACCAGCTTCTGGAAATCCTCTGCCGCCATCCTGGCGGCTGTGACGGAGCCCGGCCCCGACAGGTCGGACAGCGGTCCGGTCTGGTCATTGATGATGCCGATCCGGACGACGCCGCCGGAGATTTCGCCCGCTGTGGCGGTGACGCACGATCCGATGAAGGCCCCAAAAATCAGAAGTGTAGCGACGCGGCAGTTCATGCGAGTACCTTTCCAATGATGGCGTTGGGGCCTTCCTCCCATTGACGAGCGAGCTTAAGCAGCTGCTCTTGATTTGAGTTTTGTAACCGCCTTTTGAACTGCCGCTGCTCGCTTGCGAAGCCAGGGCTCGGCGTCTGCGCGCATGCGCGCAATCAGTTCGGGTGGCGCATTCTGCACCGTGATGTCGAACGGCGGCTGCGGCTGGTACTCGAGCATCAGCTGGAGCTTCTTCGCGACATCTTCGCCGCAGAGCTCAGCAGCGACCTGAAAACCGAAATCGATTCCCGCTGTGACGCCGCCGCCGGAAATGCGATTACGGTCGACTACGACGCGTTCATCGACCGCAATCGCGCCGAAGGCGGCAAGCTGATCGCTCATCAACCAATGGCAGGCCGACTTGTAGCCGTCGACGAGCCCTGCGGCGCCGAGGATCAGGCAACCGGCGCAGACCGACGTGATGTAGCGCGCCGATCCACCCTTGTCGCGAACGAAGGCGATCACCTCATCATCGTCCATGGTGTCGACCTGCCCCGGGCCGCCGCCGATGCAGAACACGTCGAGATCCGGGCAGTCGGCGAACGTCGTAGTCGGCAAGAGCGGCAAGCCAACGTCGCTAACGACCGGCTCTATGCGCTTCCACAGCAGATGCACCCGGACGTTCGGCAGACGGGCGAAGACTTCGAAAGGCCCGGTGACATCCAGTTGAGTCATCCCGGGATAGTACAGAATTCCGATCTCGATCCGCTTGCCGGACATGCATCGCTCTCCTCTTTGAACGAACGCATGTTGACAGGCCGGCCGGTTTGCCGAAATGTCAGAACACACGCAATTCCTGCCAAGGCTTGCTGATGGCTCGTTCTGCCGCTCGCCGCGTCGTCTTCGTCCTGTTCGAGGATTGCCTGCTGCTCGACTTCGCCGGGCCGCTGCAAGCCTTTGAGCTTGCCTGCGAAACATCGGAGGCGGAGCGCGCCCCCTATGTCTGGCAGATCTGCTCGGTGAAGGGCGGCCCGGTCAAAACCTCGTCCGGCCTGGAGGTGATGACGACTGCGCTCTCGGACTGCGCCCGCAAGGATATCGACACCCTCATCGTGGGTGGCGGCCCCGGCGTCCATCGCGCCGCTGCCGAGGCCGGATTGGTCGACTGGTTTCGGTCAGCCGCGCCGAACGTCCGGCGAGTCTGCTCTGTTTGCACCGGCACGTTCGTCCTGGCCGCGGCCGGCCTGCTTCACGGACGAAGCGCGGTCACCCATTGGAGCTCCTGCGACCTGTTGCGCGCCCAACATCCGGACATCTCGGTCATGGTCGACCCTGTATTTGTCCACGACCGCGGAGTGTGGACGTCCGCCGGCGTGACGGCAGGCATCGATCTCGCGCTCACGCTGCTGGAAGACGATCTCGGACACCGCGAGGCCATGCGCATCGCACGGCGCATGGTCGTGTTTTTGAAACGGCCCGGCGGCCAGGCCCAGTTCAGCGTGCCGCTGTCGCTGCAGTCATCCGAAGACAGGGCGTTCGAGAATATCGCGACATGGATGCAGGACAATCTCGGCCGCGATCTGCGGGTCGAGAGCCTGGCCGAACGAGCGGGCATGAGCCCCCGCACCTTCGCGCGCGTTTTCCGGCAGAAGACCGGCCGCACGCCCGGCAAGGCGGTGGAAGAGCTGCGCGTCGAGGCCGCACGCCGGGCGTTGGAAGAGTCCGCATCGAGCATCAAGGAAATCGCCGCCCGCGCGGGCTTTCAAAGCGAGGAGCATCTGCGGCGTGCTTTTCGCCGCCGCCTGAATGTGCTGCCGCAGGATTATCGCGTCCGTTTCTCTCTGGGGCAGCGGCAGTAAGAGCGCAGGCTACCGGGGCGGAGCTGAACTCGCTCGACACGAGGTGTTTCGCACCTCAAACGACCTGAAAGCGCTGCCGAAGATTAGCACTTCGCTCAATGATGAGCTTTTTGCACCGTCCGCAATCCGAGAGCTTTAATCCTCCTGCAAGCAACATGCGCCGTTGCGAACGGAATGCAGGCGTGGTTCTCGATCGCATAGAACCAATCATCGAAGTTCAGCTTGAACGACTTTCCATCGCCTTTCCGCGATCTTGTCGCCAAGCGAAAGCTCTTCAGCCTCCATGATTTCAAACTGGCCTCGGTTATTCCGACGACATCGGTCACGCGCGATTCAAGTTTTGTTTTTTGACCTTGGGGCAGGCAAATCTCCGCCCGTGCGGTTGCCGCCGTGCCCGGCGATGAACATGGAGACGGCCGACCGGCAATAGGATTCGATTTCGTTGTCGTCCTCTGCTCTCGCCTGATCGAAGCGTGCGATCATCAGGAGATCGGATCCTTTGAAAAGCGCGGCAAACAAGCGGGCGGACCGGAGAGGATCGGGCACGTTCAGAACCGCCTTTACGTGCAACTGACGCAACAGGGCCTCGATTTCGGCGATGACATGGGCGGCGCCGGCTTCGAAATGGAGCTTGCTCAGCGCGTTTTGACTCGTCTTGTCGGCCATGACCATGGCTTCGACACCGCGGACGTCTGATCTCAACAGCGTGCGAAGCAGCAATGATCCCACCGCCATGAGCTGATCTTCGACCGAACCGCCCTCGCCTTCAAGAAGGGGCTGTGGTGCAAACAATTGCTGGCAGCCGGCCGCCATGGCCGCGCCGAACAGTGCCTCCTTGTTCTCGAAGTGCCTGTAGATGCTGAGCTTGGATATCTTCGCTCGCTGGGCGACCTTGTCCAAGGTCGTCGCCTGAAAACCCAATTCCACAAAGAGTTCGCGCGCGACGTCGATGATCGTTTGGCCAAGCGCCTCGTTGGCGGGCCGGCCGCGCCGGCCCTGTCTGTTTTCGGTCACGACAATTCCAGTACTTGACAGTATTCTAATTCCTCTATTAAGATACCATATAGTATCTGAAATATGCAAGCCAGTGGGCAGGTTTCAACCTGTCCCCCAAACGGAGCCCAGCACCATGGATGACGTCATCATCATCGGCGGCAGCTTTGCCGGTCTCGCCGGCGCCCTGCAGCTCGGCCGCGCCCGCCGCAAGGTCACCGTTCTCGATACCGGCCTGCCGCGCAACCGCTTCGCCGGCCACTCCCACGGCCTGCTCGGCCACGATCACAAGCCGCCGCTGGACATCCTGGCCGAGGCGAGGCGGCAGCTGGCGCGCTATCCCACGATCAGGCTGATCAGCGCCCGGGCCGATAGCATCTCCGGCGCCATCGACAATTTCTCCGTCCTCACGTCCGATGGCGAAAGCTTTGGGGCGCGCCGTCTGATCCTGAGCTATGGCATCACCGACCAGATGCCTGATGTTCCGGGCTTTGCCGAAGGCTGGGGCACGTCCATCGTTCCCTGCCCCTATTGCGACGGCTTTGAAGTCGCCGGCCAGCATTGGGGCCTCGTCTGGTCCGGCCCGCAGTCGCACAATCAGGTCAGGCTGTTCCGCGATTGGACCGACAAGTTGACGCTCTTCGCCGATGGCCACGATATTCCGCCCGATATCCGGGCCGACCTGGCGCGACGCAACATACCCGTCGTCGATGGCCGGATCACTGGGATCGCCCAACGCGGGGCCCATAACGCCACCGTCAAGCTCGATAAGGGCCCCGATGTCGCGGTCGACATCCTGTTCGCGCATCCGCGCAACAAGCCGTCCGCAAGCCTGCATGAATCACTGGGCCTCGCCACGGTCAAAACACCCCTCGGCATCATCCTGAAGGTCGACGAGCGCCGCGAAACCAGCATGCCCGGCATCTACGCCGCCGGCGACCTCGCCAACCCCATCACGCCGCCATCGGTCACCCTGGCATCATCGCACGGCGCGATGGCGGGCATCTTCGTCCAGCAGTCGATGGTGGTTTGAGAGAGCAGATTCCATTTTCCGGACCGGTGTCATCGAAAACCGACTGGCCGGCTGACCCCACAGTTCACCCGGCGCCTGAGGAGATGCACCTGTCCAAAACCAGAAACACCGAAGCCAGCATCTGCATCTCTCGTCCGACCGCTGTTGGAGAAGCCCCACACATGGAGTTCGAACACGTCACCTTCGACCTGCCACACGGCACCTTTCACGCGTTGCAGGGTGGTGATCCCGATGGCCAACCGACGATCGTCTTGCACGGCTTCCCGGACCATCCGCCGACCGCGAAGCCCTTCCTTGCCGAACTCGGCCGCCGTGGACGTCACGTCGTCGCACCCTGGCTTCGCGGTTACGCGCCGTCCCCGACGGCGGGACCGTTCGACTTCGCAGCCCTCACCGGCGACGTGCTCGCGCTGATCGACCGCTGGTCTCCGGGGCGAGCCGTGGAGCTGGTTGGCCACGACTGGGGCGCCCTGATCACATATGATGCCTGCGTCACCGCGCCGGAGCGGATCGAACGCGCGGTCACGCTCGCAATCCCGCACCCACTCACCTTCATGAGCCGGCTGATGGACCCCGCTCAGCTGCGCCGGAGTTCTTACATGGGGCTCTTTCAACTGCCGGGAAGCGGCTGGATCGCCACCGCCCGCGATCTCGCCTTCATCGACCGTCTCTGGCATCAGTGGTCGCCCGGCTTCTCGCTCGATCCTGCTCTCAAGGCGGAGCTACACGAGCACCTGCGGGCGAGCATGCCCGCGCCTCTGAAGTACTACCGAGCGATGCTGCGGCCTGGCATGCTTGGGGCGACGCGCCGTATGTCTCGGCCGATCACGGTGCCCATGTTGCAGCTTCACGGTGCCAACGACGGCTGCATCCTCCCTGCGCAAGTCGATGACCGACATCGGTTCGCCGCCCGGCGCGCGGTGGAGGTCGTCCCCAACGTCGGTCACTTCCTGCACATCGAGGCACCGGAGGCGATTGCGGATCGGATCGCGGCATGGGTCGAGTAGAGGATCGCTCGTCCAGGCCGAAGTCAGGACCGTCGACAACGTCGCGAGCGGGGCTGATCACGTCACGGCCGACGCCGAGCCATCGAGATGGGGCGTCTCCCCTGCTAATCCCTGTCAGCTTGCCGGATTGCGCGCCGTGACGATCCACGCCGCGCCGACGCGGGCGGCCAGAACCAGGTTCGACGCGCCCGCGCCGCAGCCGACGTCCAGCACGCGCTCGCCCGCCGCGGGTGCTGCGGCTTCGATCGCGGCCTGGCCGAACACCATGCGATATCCTTGTTCTGATCCGTTCTTAACTAGACTATCCGCCCGCATAGTCGTTGCCGTGCGCGGCGATGAACATGGCGACGGCCGTCCGGCAATAGGATTCGATTTCGTTGTCGTCCTCTGCTTTCGCCTGATCGAAGCGTGCGATCATCAGGAGATCGGATCCTTTGAAAAGCGCGGCGAACAGGCGGGCGGACCGGCGAGGATCTGGCACGTTCAGAACCGCCTTTACGTGCAACTGACGCAACATGGCCTCGATCTGCGCGATGACATGGGCGGGGCCGGCTTCGAAATGGAGCTTGCTTAACGACTTTTGACTCGTCTTGTCGGCCATGACCATGGCTTCGACACTGCGGACGTCCGGTCTCAACGGCGTGCGAAGCAGTAATGATCCCACCGCCATGAGCTGATCTTCGACCGGACCGTCGACGCCTTCAAGAAGGATTTGTGGTGCAAACAACTGATGGCAGCCGGCCGCGATGGCCGCGCTGAACAGCGCCTCCTTGTTCTCGAAACGCCTGTAGATGCTGAGCTTGGATATCTTCGCCCGTTGGGTGAGCTTGTCCAAGGTCGTCGCCTGAAAACCCAATTCCACAAAGAGTTCGCGCGCGGCGTCGATGATCGTTTGGCCAAGCGCCTCGTTGGCGGGCCGGCCGCGCCGGCCCCGGATTTTTTCGGTCACGACAATTCCAGTACTTGACAGTATTCTAATTCTTACATTACGATACTATGGAGTATCTGAAATGTGCAAGCCCACGGTGACTTTCGATGCAACGACGAGCCCTACTGAAGTTGGCTGCGCTTTCCACCATCGGCCTCGCGCGCGCTCAGGCCACCGCCAAGCCCAACGCGTCCCCCTCCATCCCCAACACGGAGCCCAGCACCATGGATGACGTCATCATCATCGGCGGCAGCTTTGCCGGTCTCGCCGGCGCCCTGCAGCTCGGCCGCGCCCGCCGCAAGGTCACCGTTCTCGATACCGGCCTGCCGCGCAA
>NZ_JAFCJE010000013.1 GCF_018131185.1 Bradyrhizobium diazoefficiens
GACGAGGCGGGCACCCCCGAGCAGCCTGCCGCGCCGCAGCATGGGAGCAATGACCCGCATGCTATTCCGCTTGCTGAGAAGCAACGCTGATTGACAAGTCCTGACGGACGACACTGATTGCAGAACATATCGAAGACGACACCCGGGACCGTATTCTCGAGGTGGCCGAGCGGCCCGAGAGGGCGTTCGACATCCTGTTCTCACGTTTCGGGGGGATGTTCTTCGACGATCCGACAGGGACGTTTGCGCATGCCCGCGCCTCGGCCGCGGTTCGCGCCGTCTTCGCGGGCCGCCCCGGCGAACGGTCGCTGATGATGAACAGCGCGACGTGGATCGTCACGGCGCGCAAGCCGGCAAGCTGATATCGATTAGCAGGGGAGACGCAAATTGCGGTGCCAGTGCTGGATTGGTGCAGTCCAGCACTGGCACTGCAATTATCGGGTCTCGCTGGAGAGGTTGCAGTCCAGCGCACCCGACAGCTTCGATCGCTTTCGAGGGTTCGGAGGCTAATGAATCAAATGCAATCCTACCATAACGACAGCCTTTCGATCTTCTGACAGCCAGACCGAGCCCAGCACAAGCGCATGGACCCACGGCCTGCACCAGCCCATACTCCCCAGGCATCACTTTGTTCGACGAGCAAGGGAGCCGCCCGCATGTACGCCAACATTCTCTTGAGCACGGATGGATCGGACGTCGCGAGAAAAGGCGTCGAGCATGGCATCGCCTTGGCGAAGGCCTTGAACGCCAGGCTGACGATCATCACCGTGACGGAAGCGCTGCCGGTCGACTATGGCAGCGGACACGCCTCGGGATGGATCCCGACGCAGGACGAGATCGACAGTTTCGAGGCAGCCTGCAAGTCCCGTGCGGGCAAGGTGCTCGATGAAGCGCGCGCGATGTCGGAGCAGATCGGCACGCCCGCAGAACTTCTGCATGTACCGAATGCGCACCCGGCGACGGCAATCATCGAAACGGCAAAGTCCCGGGGATGCGACCTGATCGTCATGGCCTCTCATGGGCGTCGCGGCCTGAGGAAGCTGTTTCTGGGCAGCCAGACATCCGAGGTCCTGGTGGACGGAAGCGTGCCGGTGCTGGTGGTGCCGAAGCCTGCATGAGTGTAGGGCTTAATTCGCACCGCCCGGCTGTTCCGCCGAGCACCCGCACGAGACCGCTGTCCGGTGGCAGGAGAATTTCATGACGAGTGAAAAAGGCCCGAACATCAAGAAGAAGCAGAAATGCAAGAATTGCGAGGGCAAAGGCCTGCTCAAAAAGGGCGACAAGGTGGTGAAGTGCCAGCGCTGCAAAGGCACGGGGGTGCGGTGACGCTGCGCCGATGACCGCTCTCGCCAGGAGGAGGCACAACGCGAACCAATGTGCTATCGTCCCCGGGGAGCAACAACGGAGGAAACCCAATGCCAACCAGCGTCAAGCAGATGCTCGAAGCCGCCAACGCGGCGGTCCCCAAGATCACGTCGGAGCAGGCGGCCGAGATGATCAAGAACGGCGACACGCTGGTGGTCGACGTTCGTGATGCGCCGGAGGTCGCGGCCAGCGGCAAGATCGAAGGCGCCGTGCATGTCTCGCGGGGGATGCTGGAGTTTCGCGCGGATCCGGAATCGCCCTATCACGACAAGGCGTTCGACAAGAGCAAGTCCGTCATTCTCTATTGCGCCTCCGGCGGCAGGTCGGCGCTGGCCGGCAAGGTGCTGAAGGATATGGGCTACGACAAGGTCTACAATGTCGGCGGCTTCAAGGACTGGACGGGGGCGGTGGAGAAATAGCGGTTCGGCGGATCGTTCCCCCGAGCGAGCAAGTCGCCTGATCAGTTCCTGAACAGATTGACGCAATTCTGGCGGGGGCGTGTTGCCGCCGAACGCCGTCACCGGCGCTTCGGCGGTACAGCGGCGCTTCCACGGAGGTTCTGGGCACTTGCACCGTTGGCACTTCCTGAAGACAACGCGCGTTGCCGTCCTTTCGAGGAGGCGATCAAGCTTCATCGTCGTTGCAACAATCAGCCTTCACGCGTGTTCTTCCCGATGGGGACAGAGCGAGGCGCGCCATGGACGAGGATCGCAAGGATGCCGGGAAGGCTACCGGCAAGGATACCGGATTGACACCTGACGACTTCCCGATCGAAGCCGACAAGGACAAGCTCAGGACTCACAAGGGCGAGCCGGTGGCCTCGGCCGAGACGGAGCAGATTGCGGACCAGTTGGCTGAACGGCTCAACGAGCATGCTCACCAGGAAGAGCAGGATCGCTGGTCGGCGTGACGCCCTGGAATAGGAACAGAGCAGTGTTGCCGGGCATTGGTCTGCGCCGGCATTTCACAATTCCGGCAAGAATGGCGGCCTCGGCTCGAAGTCCGCCCCCTGACCAGCGCCGAGGCCGCCTGTTCGCGTCATTCGAGAACTCGTTCTGTTGCCATATCCAGCGCCGGAGCGCCTCTGTCGTCACAGCACATCGACGCGGACGGCGGATCAAGCGGAGCGCGGCATGGCGACGGGCGGGCTGCTTCGCTCACCCAGCAGCTTGCCGGTGGTGCTGTTGACGAAGTGCAGCGACATGCAGGCCGGGCACCTCACGGCGACGTAGCTATCCGCCGGCTCGGAACTCTCGGGCCGAGCGTCATCGATCCGATGCTGGACGTCTATGCCGGTGCGCGGGCACCTGAAGAGAATCTGGCGCTGCATATCCTGCTTCATGCGCCCAACCCGCCGCCGGCGATATTGCGGACGATTCCTTAGGGGCCTTCCCCATGTTTGCGATGGGTCAATGCGAACGGTTTGCCGGCGCCTATGCTCTGGACGGCATCGGGCGCGTTGTCGCTCCGGTGCCGAACGAAGCGGAGCCCGGACTCCTAGGCACTCCGGGCGCCGCTTCGATACAAGGCCGCGGGTCCGCATGACCCGCCGCCGGACACAGGCCACTTTCGCGCAGGACACCTTCGCGACTCCTCGCTCAGGAGAGCAGCCATGATGCCCGCCAATTTCGATGATCTGCCCTCGCTGGTGCGCTACGCGCTCGAGACGACGCGCGCCACCACGGCCTGCCCGTTCCACGATGACGTCGTCGTCCGCGTCGGCGACGACGCCGCCGAGAGCCATGCATACGAACGCGCCAAGCGAATCCTGGGGAGCGACAGCACGGATTTCGACGGCAACGCGCTGAGGGAAGAGATCGGCCGCCAACTCGCCATCGCCGCGGACGGGCGATGCCCGAAATGCGACCGAACCGATCCGGCCGGCTAAGGCGCGTTGCGCCGGATCCGACGTTCAGGAAACCGCGCGCCTGGAGGCGTTCTTGCTTTGCTTCGACGACGCGAGGCTCCGGGGCCGCCCGATCAAATATCCCTGCATCTCATCGCAGCCTTCCTGCACCAGGAGCGACATCTGAGCGTCGGTCTCGATGCCTTCCGCAAGCACCGGCACCCCGAGCCCGTGGGCGAGGCCGATCACCGCCCGCACGATGGCCAGCGATCGCTCGCTCTGGCCGAGCGAAGCAACGAAGGATCGATCGACCTTGATCCGGTCCAGCGGAAACGCTTCGAGATATGACAAGGACGAATATCCCGTTCCGAAATCGTCGAGCGCGATCAGGATGCCGAGCGCCTTGAGCGATTGCATCGTCGTCCTGGCGCGCGCCACGTCCTCGATCAGAACGCCTTCCGTGATTTCGAGTTCGAGGCGCCCGGCCGAAAGCCCGCTGTCCCGCAGCGCTCGGCGGACCTGCGCATCGAGGTCTTCCCGGCGAAACTGCGTCGCCGACACGTTGACGGCGATTCGGAGCGGCAGATCCCATGACGCCGCTTCCCTGCACGCCTCCATCAGAACCCAGTCGTCGATCTGCGCAATGGAGCCGCTTTGCTCCGCGATCGGAATGAACTCTCCCGGAGGAATGATACCGCGCACCGGATGCCGCCAGCGCACCAGGGCCTCGTAGGCCATGAGCGTGCCATCCCGGTGTTGCTGCGGCTGATACTCCAGATAGAGCTCGCCTCGCGCCACGGCAGTCCGCAGATCGTGCTCCAGCGCACGGCGGTCGCGCAACTGCTGGTCCATCGCGCTCGTGAACAGGCGAATCGCTCCCCTGCCCTCGTGCTTGGCGCGATAGAGCGCGGCATCCGCGTTCGCCAGCAGCGAAACCGCGTTGTCTGCGTCTCTCGGATACAGCGCGACGCCGACGCAGAGATCGATCTTCAGCGCACGGCCGTCAACCTCGATCGGTTGCTCGAATTGAGCTCTCATCCTCGTGGCGAGCAGCTCCGCGGCTGCCGGTAGCGGCAACCGATCGATGATGGCGACGAATTCGTCACCGCCAACACGCGCCACATAGGATCCTTGCGCGGCGTCCTGCAGACGTCGCGAGGCCTCGCGGAGCACGGTGTCGCCGACGGCATGGCCAAAATGGTCGTTGATCTCCTTGAAATGGTCGAGATCGATGCAGAGCACGGCAAAGCCGCCGTCGGCGATCTCTGCCCGTTCGATCGCATCGCCGAGGTGCTGGTCCAGGGCGGCCCTGTTGGGCAGCTCGGTGAGCGCGTCGTGACAGGCGAGATAGCTCACCCTCTGCTGCGCCCGATTCCGCTCCGTCACGTCGAAGGCGACGCAGACATGAGCGGAGCGCTCCTCATAAACGAGGGGCCGGGATTCGATCACGACCTCGATCGCCTCGCCGTCGGCGGTCCTGTGCAATTCGCAGTCGCGTTCGGCGCCGTGTTGCGGCTCGCCATACGCGAGTTGAGATTCGGACATGGCGAGGAGGTCTTCGCGGGAATAGCCGTAATGCCGGCACATCGCGCCGTTCACGGCAATGAGAAGGCCCGTCTTCGCGTCGACCACCCACATCGGAAGCGGGTTCTCCTCGAAGAGCAGGCGGAAGGAAGCCTCCCGGCGCTTGAGGTCGGTGATGTCGACCCGGATTCCGATGCTGCCTCCGTCGCCGGTGCGTCTTTCCTCGACGCGAACCCACCGGTCACCCGCCAGATGCTGTTCGTGCGAGTGTTGCGGCAGCGCATGGTGGGCCAGGCGCTCGGCGAGCCACTCCTCCTCCCGGCCTGCGGCGTCCGGATACTGTCCGCCGGCCAACCCGGTTCGAATAATGGTTTCGAACGGCGCGCCGACCGCAAAGGCGTCCCTGCTGGCGGTGTAGAACTCGGCATACTGACGATTCCAGAGCACCAGACGATCGTCCTTGTCGAAGACGGCAAGACCTTCGGGGACCACGTCAAGGGCTTCGGTCAGGTGGGTGTGAGCGGCGCGCGCGGCGGCTTCGGCCTGCTCGGCCGCGATCTTGGCTTCCGCAAGCGCCTTCTCGGTGCGATGGCGCTCAGTAATGTCCTCGTGGGTCGCGACCCAGCCCTTCCCCTCCATCGGGCGATGCCGGATCCGCACGATCCGCCCGTTGGTCAATTCCACGGTCGTATCCGAATTTGCGGCGGTGACCGGCGTGCTGTTGCGCCAGTCGAGATAATCCTGCTTCGACATCTTCGGCGCGCTGCCGACCGAATAGCGGAGCTCGACGATGTCGTTCAGCTTCATGCCCGGTCGGACCAGTTTCGGATCCAGATCGTAGATCTCGAGATACTGCCGGTTGCAGACGATCAAGCGCTGATCGTCGTCGAAGAAACAAAGGCCGTGGGACATGTTGTTGAGCGCCCTGTCGAAGCGCTCTGCGAACGCGGTCGCGGTCTGCTCTGCGGCCCGCGCGCGATCGCCCTCCCCGGACAGCCGTCCGTGGGTCTCGACCAGCTTCACGAAGGAACGGAAATTGGTGTTGATCATCCGGGTGAGCAGGACGAGCAGCGCCAGCAGATTGATCCCGACCGAGACCAGCATCCCGTTGCCGGAGAGCAGCAGAACCGTCGCGATGGGTGCGCCGGCTATCAGCATCGTCAGCCGGGACGACGGCGGGAAGCTGCCGAGGCAGTAGGCCGTCCCGACGCAGCCCATGAAGAGCAGCAGGGAGACCGACACGCGCAGACCGGGATCGACCACCACGAACAGTGCCAGAATCCAGATCACGAAGCTGCCGCTGAGCGCCACCGTGGCGAGGCGAACCCTCGCGAGTTCCCGGTACGCCTCCTCGGCGGTGAAATCGGCCTTCTTCAGCCGGAGCCACTGGGCCAGCCGAAAGAGACAGGCCGCCAGGAGAGCGCCCGGCAAGGCAAATCGCAGCCATGCCGAGACCGTGTTCGGAAGGAGCAGTCCTACGCTGACGCTGTTCACCAGAAGCGCGGCGTAGAGAACCGGCACCTGCTCGCGGAGCACGCGGAACTGCTCGACGAGCAGCGAACGGCCGAGCGGATCGGTCGTATCACCGATCGCGAAAGCGTCACGAAACCGCGCGAAGAAGCCCATCAAGGTTGTCCCAGCCATCCCGGAGGCTAGGATATAGAGGCGAAGGACCCGTAAAGGCGCTTGGTGTTTTCGACGTTAACGCGGCTGCTGAGAATACGAAGACGCCAATTCCGTCAACGGGTTCCGCGCGCCGCTGCCTGACGTCTCGGGCATGAGCCGGTTCCGGCCTGTGTCGCCCCCGTCCGCAATCCCGCTCAATCCTCCACCCGGAAAAGGCGCCATCGCGCCGGCACGCCCTTGAGCTGGTGCACGCCGTGATCCCTGAAGCGGATCTCCGACTGCGCCATCAGGTCCCTGACAGCGCTCGAGACCAGGACCTCGCCGGCACGCGCTTTGGCGGCGACGCGCGTGCCGATGTGAAACGCGAGACCAACCATCTCACCCCCGCTCACCTTGTATTCGCCCGCATGCAGCCCGACCCTGATGTCGAGCCCCAGCGTGCGCACGGCCTTTTGAATCGCGGTCGCGCACGCGATGCCCGTTGCGGGCTTCTTGAAGGTGGCCAGCACGCCGTCGCCCGTGGTCACGACTTCCTTGCCGCCGCACGTCTTCAGCTCCTTGCGCACGGCGGCGTAATAGTGGCCCATCACCTTGGTCCAACGCGCATCGCCCAGCTTTGCGGCCTTTGCCGTGGAGCCGACGATGTCGACGATCAGGATCGTGGCCAGCGCCTGCTTGGGCTCGGCACTGCGTTCCGCCGATCGGCGCTGGAGCGCGATCGATCCGGCCAGCGGTTCATAGCGATGATTGCGGCGCCGGGCGATCGCGGCCTTGGCATAGTCCTGGGCGCGCTGCACCGTGCCGCAGCGAACCGTCTTCTCCTGCGGCAGACGTGTCCAATAGACCTTTCGCTTGTCGCCGGCGCCCTGAACCTCCACGGCGCCCCACTTCAGGAAAACCGCCGAGCCAACCCGCCTGACACACCACGCCTTCGACGTGTATCCCGATACATTCGACTGATGGACCCCGATGCGAAGGAATTTGGGCATGGACGTGCGGCCGATCGAAGGAACGCCTGGACTGGCTGGGGTAAAGCGTAGTCACCCAGTCGCACGTTGGCAACAAGACAAGCCCCGGTTGGGAAGCTTGCCTTTGGCCCGCCGCCGCCCAGCCTTCATGCCCGTCACCCCTGATAGGCAAACAGCTCGATCGGATCGCTGAAGCCGCGCACCTCGTGCTTGCCGACATGCTCCAGCTCGAACTTCGGCTCCACCAGCTCGGCGAAGTCGCGTGACAGCAGCACTGTTCGTCCCAACTGCTTGGTCAGGGCTTCCAAGCGGGAGGCCATGTTGACGGCAGGACCGATCACGGTGAAGTCGAGCCGACTGCTCGATCCGATATTGCCGTACATGACGTCGCCAACGTGGACGCCGATGCCGTAGTTCAGCGGTGCGCGGCTGGTCGCTTTGTTGCGCTCGTTCAGCGCGACCATGGCTTGGCGCGCTTCGGTCACGGCATGGAGCAGGTCGGCGCAGGCATTGGGCTGGCTCAGCGGAAAGATCGCGAGCAGGCCGTCCCCGATGAATTTGAGGATCTCGCCGCCATGCCGCGCGATGGGTTCGGACATCGCGTCGAAATAATCGTTGAGCAGATCGATGACGTCGTCGCGCGGCCAGTTGTCGGAGATTTTGGTGAAATCGCGCAAGTCGCAGATCATGATCGCCGCGCGCACCGTCGTGCCGGTGCCGCGCCTGGTAGCGCCGGCGAGGATCAGCTCGCCGGCATGGGAGCCGACATAGGTCTCGAGCAGTGTGCGCGCCAGGCGGTTCTTGATGCGGATCTCGCTGACCAGCGCCAGCACCGGCAACACCTTCTTCAGGCTGGCGATATCCCCCTCGGCGAACCCGCCGGGCCGGTCGGTCGCGAAGGTGACGAGGTGGCGCTTGCCGAGCGTGTGCAGGAGCGGCCAGGCCAGATAGTCGGTAAGGCCCAGCGATCGCATCTCATCGTAGAGGGCGTGCTTGCGCCCGAGCGAGGAGACCTGTTCGAGCCTCTCGCGCACCTCGTCGGCGCCGTCGAGGATTTCGTTGGCGGCGCTACCGATATATTCCGAGCGCTCGCGGGCGTCGTAGTCGGCAAGCGTAATCTCCGCCTCTTGCTTGCCGTCGGACCACATCATGCGGGCCCCCAGCCATTGCGGATGATGGATCATCACGTGAAGCGTCGCCCGCTTGAGCGGGATGCCCGCCTGCTGCAGGCGGATACACATCTGCGCAAAGATGTCGTCGATGAATCGCTCGTCGCGCGTGCCGCTGGTCAACCAGTCGACGACGCCGTCGGCTTGCGTAGGGGCGTTGTTGTCTGGCGCGTTCATATCTGCCCCTTGAGCGGCGGTTTGCATCGCAGCACATATCGTGCCCCAGCTCCGCCGCGTCAACCTAGCCAGTTGCATGGATTGTGCGCACCCGCGCGACCGGCGCAGCTGCCGCCTAGCCGGTGGGCCGGATCGACGCCAGCACGGCCAGACCCGAGACGACCGCGAGCTTAGAGGCCGTGGTGAGCTCGGCCTTCAGCGTGTCTTCGTGCGAAAGTGCAAAATCCTCAAGCCCGAGACGGAGGCGGCAATCGCCGCGCGCGGCGTAAACCAGGTGCGTGCCGGCAGCAAGCTGCCGCTCGCCGGGCTCGCGAAGCGCGAGGAGATCGATCTCGGCCGCCCCGCGCCGCGCCATCAGGTTCACGACCTCGACGGGCCCTGCCTCGAGCGCGGTCACGATCTCCGTCTCGCCGGTGAAACGCACCGTCGTAAAAGGTTCACGCTCGTCGAAATCCTGCGCGGGCGACTTCAGCACCAGCCCGCGACCATTGACGACCATCTGGAGACGATCGATGCCGGGCATATGGGAGAACGGACCCGGCGCCACGATCGGTGTCGCGGCAAACCGCCAGAGCAGGCTGTTCCAATCCCTCGCCGGCGCATCTTCGCGCCAAGCTCCCGCAATGTCGGTGAAGATGCCGCCGCCGTTCTTCCAGGGCGAGCGCGTGTAGTCTTCAGGTTTGAGCAGTGTGGTCTTCATGGAGATTCTCGATACGATGGGAGTGCGGTGGAGCGTCCGCGTATGCTTCCAGAAACGGCTCAGCGGCCTTCCGCACCGTTTCAAGATGTGTGAACAGCGACACGTGGCCGCCGTCGGGAAGCGCGAGCAGCTTCGCCTGCGGGATTGCCCGACAAATGCTCTCGGCATGCGAGAACAGCACGACGTTGTCGGACGGCGCAGGCCCGACAAGCGGCACAGCGTCCGGGTTTGCGGTCATGTCGCGACCTCCGTTTCCGGGCCACTGACCTTCAGGTGACGCAGCAACGCCGTAGCGTCGCTTGGCGGCCTACGCTCGATCCGGCGATAGTCCCGCCCATCGGCTGTGCGGACGATCAGGCCGTGATCGCACAGCGCGCGGCGGAGCAAGGCATCATCGGCGAAAGCGTGATGGCGATTCAACAATGCCTTGACCTGCGCCTCGGCAAGACTGCAGCGCGGCGGGAAGCCGGCCCACAACACCCAAAGGCTCAATTGCTGCATGCTATGCCGGGCCGGCCAGCGAAGCAGCCGGCCGTGGTCGTCGAAATGGCGCGCCGCCCGTTGCACGCGCTTCAGGTCGACCGCATCGCCCTGGGATGCCGGCGCCACGCGGTCATCAACGGAACTTCCGGCCGCACGTGCACGAAAATGCTGGTAATTCCTGTGTCCCGTCGCACGCGCGAGAATGTTGAGCAGCTCGACGTGCCCCGGTGGCGACGTCCGCTGCAGGAGCTGGGCGCGCACGGATTTCGCGAGCGCGGAGATGTCGCCCGCGACAAAGGCAATGGGAGTTCTGGCCATGACCAATCCTCGATGTGCCGATCCGGGTAGGATTGTCGGAGGTCACCGGCTTACGACGCGGCACGAGGTTGGTGTCGGTTCGATTGAGCCTTGCAGGTTTAGCTTCCCTCGCGGGACGGTGACGCCTGGGTGAACTGCAGACCCAAGCCCCCTTTACAACGGACGCCCGTCAAGCTCAAGAGCCTGACGTGAGATGCGCGTAAGCCGCGATCGGAGGCGCTGGGTGCCCCGGACTCCGACGCCGCTATTTCGACGCCAGTGCCGCCACAGGCCGCCAAGCAGCGTCCGGCCCGGCCGATGCGAGCTTGCGGCAGCGGTCGCGCATCAGCTCAGCTGGACGATCGTGGCCGCGCCGTTTCAATACCGTCTCGAAATCGGCTATCGCATCGGTGAACCGGCGCGCCCGATAGCTGGCAAGGCCGCGCTCGTAATCAGCGATCCAGGACGCATCGACGCTAGCGTCGTCATTCGCCATCCCGATCAGCTCGTAGACGGAGATCCCCTCTTCCCGTCCGTAGACAGCGATGCTGTCGAGCTCGCGCGTGACGACGGCGCCGCGCGCCAGACGTTCGGTCGTCTCGCCGATCAGGATCTGCGTGCCATAGGATTTATTGGCCCCTTCGAGCCGGCTGGCGACGTTCACGGCATCGCCGATCACGGTGTAGTTCAGCCGCAGCTCTGAGCCGATATTGCCGACCAGCATGCGGCCCGAATTGATTCCGATCCGGATCTGGAGCGGCTGGCCGAGATCGTCGACCAGCCCGGACTCTTCCACGGCCCTGCGGCAGGCGAGCGCGGCGCGGCAGCAGCGCGCGGCGTGATCGTCCTGCGGCTGCGGCGCGCCCCAGAACGCCATCACGGCGTCGCCGATGAACTTGTCGATGGTGCCGCCATTGGCGACGATGATCTCCGAAGTGACGTCGAGATAGCGCGACAGCAGCGGCACCACGCGATCACCCAGCCGCTCGGACAGCCCGGTGAAGCCGGCAATGTCGATGAACATCACGCTGAGCTCCTGGACATAGCCGCCGGGCTTCGCCTCGACGCCCTGGTGCAGCAAATCACGAACGAGATCGGCCGGGATGAATTTTCGGAATGCGGACAGCCCGGCCGCCATCTCGGCAATCGCGCCCGACAGGCTCGCAATCTCCCTTAGCCGTGACGGATGGCGACGGACCTGCTCCAGCGCAAAGGCCTCGACATGACGTAGCTCGCCGACGACGAGCGACAGCGGCGCGGCAATGACGGAGCGCGCCAGCAACGCCGAGACGAGCGCTGCGAATACGGCACCGATCGCGAGGCCGAGGATCAGACGCCGCAGCGTCGTCTCGACCGGCCCGAGAAACTCGGCCTCGGGGATCACCGTGGCGAGCGACCAGCCGGGAAACGGCAGCGGCGTCAGCGTCACCTCGTAGGCCGCGCGGCCCGATGTGAGGCGGCTGCGCCACGCCTCTTTGCGGCCGTTCTCACCGGCCTTGTCGAGCGCCAGGCGCGCGAGCGGTAGCAGCTTCAGGTCGCCGCGCGCCGGATGGAGCTCGTCGGCCTCCTTGTCCGGCGCCGCGACGAGTTCGCCGCTGCCATCGACGATGAAGGCGGTCCCCGTGCGCCCGACCTCGAGCTGCGACAGGAAACGCGCAAGCCTCGTGTATTCGATGATGACGGCCAGAACGCCTTGCCGTTCCTGATAGACGTCGATCGGCCCGGCGAAGGCGATCGACGGCCGCTGGCCGGTCGCATGGTCCAGCACCCTGAACCATTGCGGATCGTCCGCCTTCAGCCCGGCCTTGAACCAGGCCTGATCGGCAACGCGGAATGAGGTCGGCTCGAAGCGGCGATTGGCGAATTCGATGTCGCCGGGCACGACGTCGTACTCATCGACACGGCGCTCGCCAGGATGATCCGTCAGCGAGATCTCCATCATCTCCAGGCGGCGATCACCGAGCTTGTGCGCTGCGAAGTAGGAGCCGTCGGGCCAGCCGAAGGCGACCCAGGAAATCGTCGCCTGCGACTGCAATTGCGACAGAAACACGAATTCGCGCTTATCGGCCTCGCGGGTGTCGAGCACGTTCTGCAGGAACAAGGTGCGGATCGCGGTGTGCGCGGCGCGCGCCTCGTCGACGATGGCCAAGACCTCCTTGCGCACCGCCGCCACGATCTGCTCGTTGATGGTCGAGGCGAGTTGCCGGCTGGTCGCCTCCGCGGTGCGCCACCACAGGAGGCTGGAGAGCGCGGCCGTCAACAGGATCGCCGTCAGGACCAGCGCGGACACCGCGAGGCGGATGCTGATCGTCAGCCTTGCGATCGTATGAAGCCGTCGTTCGGGATCAACCTTCATCACTGTCTTCGCCCGCTGGTCCACCGCGCCACTGTCATGCTCTACGCCGCAGGCCCGCGCCCGTTACCTCTGGCATGAATAAGTCGTCCGCCGCCAATGCCCGGCGGCTACCGTCTCGATACGCCTTAAGCATTGGCTTTGAACGCAAGCTTGCCCGCCAATACCGGCCCAAGCGCACGCGTCGTGCGCCCAATCCAACCGGTCACGCCTTCGTGAACAGCAGTCCGTAACGCGGGCTGCGCGGGCAGCGAAGGACACCATGCGCGCATCGCCTGCTAGGCGATGCCATCTCGAACAGGAGAATCCCGATGTCTGCCAAGCATGCCGTCACTTCGCTGGTCCTCGCCGGCGCCCTATCCACCGCGCTCGCGAGCCTCGCCGCGGCCGGCCCGCTGACCAAGGCCGAGGGCGAGGCTGCCATGGCCGCCAAGAAAGAGAAGTGCTTCGGCGTCGCGCTGAAGGGCCAGAACGACTGCGCGGCGGGACCGGGCACGACCTGCCAGGGCACATCAACCGTCGATTTCCAAGGCAACGCCTGGAAATTCGTGCAGGGCGGCACCTGCACCAGTATCGAGCTGCCGGGCGGCAAGAAGGGTTCGCTGAAGCCGGTCTAGCGGCCCGCACGAAGTCGCCGACAAGCACGAACGGAGCAGCACGATGAGCACGGTGATCAAGTCGACCCGACCAGCAGCCATGCCGCTCCGCTTCGCAATTCCCATCGGCGGCGTAGCCGGGACGAGCTTCAAGCCCGAGCATCTGGCTGATATCCTCGAGGCAGGACCTCGGCGTGGCTTCTTCGAAGTCCACGCCGAGAACTACATGGGCCATGGAGGCCCGCCGCATCGCGCGCTGGAGGCGATCCGCCGCGATCATGCGCTCTCGCTGCACGGCGTCGGCATGTCGATCGGCGGACCCCGGCCGCTCGACAAGGCGCATCTGGCGCGCTTTTGCGGCCTCGTCGCGCGCTATCAGCCGACGCTGGTCTCCGAGCATCTGGCATGGTCGACCCATGAGACCAGCTTCTTCAACGATCTGTTGCCCCTGCCCTATACCGAAGCGACGTTGGCTTGCGTCTGCGATCACATCGACCAGGTGCAGGAAGCGATCCGCCGTCCGCTGCTGCTGGAGAACCCGTCAACCTATGTCACGTTTCGCGAATCCTCGATGCGCGAGACCGAGTTCATCCGCGCAATTGCCGAGCGCACCGGCTGCGGGCTGCTGCTCGACGTCAACAACGTGTTCGTCTCCGCGACGAACCATGGCTTCTCGGCACTCGAATATCTCACGGACTTCCCGCTGTCGCGGGTCGGGGAGATCCATCTTGCGGGCCATGCCGAGCAGGCGGACGACGAAGGTGATCCGCTGTTGATCGACAGTCACGACGGCCCGGTCGCTGACGCAGTCTGGAAGCTCTACGAGCTCGTCATCCAGCGCCGCGGTCCGGTGCCGACGCTGGTCGAATGGGACAGCAAGATTCCGGACTGGCCGGTGCTGCAAGCGGAAGCCGCTGCTGCCCAGGCGATTCTCGACCGTCATCAGTCCCCAGCATTGGCGGGAGACCGCCATGCGGCCTGAACCCGACTTGTCTTTCGCCGCTGCGTTCGCGCCGGCACTGCTGGATCCGGCACGCAGCACGCCCGAGACCGTGTCCGGCCCGAACGGCAAGGCCGCGAGCCGGCGCTACGACGTCTACCGCAACAACGTCACCGTCAGCCTGATCGACGCGCTGGCCGCGGTCTATCCGGCGGTGCAGCGCATCACCGGCGCCGAGTTCTTCCGCGCCATGGCGCGCTTCCATGTTCGCAGCACCCCGCCCACCTCGCCGCTGCTGTTCGAGTATGGCCGCGACTTCCCGGAGTTCATTGTGCGTTATGAGCATGCGCAGGCCATGCCGTGGCTCGCCGACGTCGCGCGCATCGAGCGGGCCTGGCTCGATGCCTATCACGCAGCCGACGCTGCGCCGCTGTCGCCGGCGCGGCTTTCGGCGATCGCCCCGGAACGGCTTGCTGACACCATCTTCATCCCGCATCCGGCAATGCGGATCGTGCGTTCGCCGTTCTCTGCGGTGACGATCTTCGCCGCCAACCGCGACAACGCGCCGGTCAAGCGCATCGACGCGTCCACGCCGGAGGACGCCCTGATCACACGGCCCGAACTCGACGTCGCGGTCCGACATCTTCCGGTTGGCGGCGCCGTCTTTGCCTCTTGCCTCGCATCTGGCCGGCCGCTCGGCGAAGCTGCCGCGTCGGCACTGGATGCAGCGCCCGAATTCGACATCGCCATGAACATCGCCGGCCTGATCGAGGCCGGTGCATTCACCTCGCTCGCTGCTGGAGACGCATTATGATCACGGACCAACGCATGGCGTCGGGCAGCGGGCTGCCGTCGTTCTGGCTGCTCGTCGACAGGGCCAATCGGCTGGTGCAGACGATCGCCACCCCCTCGCTGGTCCAACTCGTGCTGCGCCTCGCGCTGGCGGTGCCGTTCTGGCGCTCGGGCCTGCTCAAATGGGACGGCTTCCTCAGGCTCAACGACACCGCCGTGACGTTGTTCAGCGACGAGTTCATGCTGCATCTGCCGGGCGGGCCCTATCACTTTCCGGCCCCGACGGTGATGGCGTTCCTGTCGGGCTGCGGCGAGGTCACGTTTCCGATCCTGCTGGTGCTGGGTCTCGGCACACGATTCGCAGGGCTCGGGCTGTTGTTCATGACCGTCATCGTCGAGCTCACCGTGCCCGACGGCTGGCCGATCCACCTCACCTGGGCGGCAATGGCGCTCGGCATCATGGCTTACGGACCCGGCAACATCTCGCTCGACCACCTGCTCTGTCGCGCGCGGTCGCAGGCGCGATAGATATACGTTTGTGTCTCCACCAGGTGCGCGCCCTTGCGCGCCTCAGGATGACGTCAGTGGGTGTGGCGCCCGAACGGCGGCCTCACATCCCGCTCAAGCCGCTATCCACCGCGAGCGTCTGCGCGGTGACGTAGACGCTCTCATCCGACAGGAAGAACAGCACGGCGTAGGCAATCTCCCAGGCTGTCGCCTGACGGCCGAAGGGGACGTGGCCCTTGCCGCGCGAGGGGCGGCCCGCGCCGGCTTCGCGGCCGTTGGGGGTATCGACGAGGCCGGGATAGACCAGGTTGGCGCGGATGCCGCGGCGGGAGCCGAGATGGGCGATGTTGCGCATCAGGCCGCCGAGCGCGGCCTTTGAGGAATCATACACCGCCATCTGCGAGCCCGCTTTCAGCGCGGCAATGGAGGAGATGAAGACGATGGCGCCGCCATCGTCAAGCTTCGGCAGAGCCGCGCGGCAACACAGCATGGGGCCGCGGACGTTGACGTCGTAGATCGCATTCCACTCCTCGGCACTGACGGCATCGAGCCCGACCTTGCCGAAGGTGCCGATGTTCAGCACCATGCCGTCGAGGCCGCCCATCATGCGATTGGCTTGCTCGATCATGCCTTGGACGTCGGCCTCAGACGTAACGTCGGCAGCGATCGCAAGAGCCTCGCCACCCTCATCGGTGATGCGCTTGACGGTCTGCTCGGCAGAGCTGCGATTGAGATCGGCGACCGCGACCTTCGCACCTTCACGTGCGCATAGAATGCTCATGGCACGGCCGTTGCCGATCGGGTCGGAGGCGGCATCGAACACACGCTGCCCGCCGCCGACGATCAGGATGCGGCGGCCCTTCAGGCGCCCCCTGCCCGGCGCCTCTCCCAACGATTCCGAGCTGTGCGGACGTACGTAGCGCTCCGGCTTGCTCTCGGCTTCCGACATCTCAGCCGCCCTATTTCTTGCCGCCGTCGTAAACCTTCATGCCTGCGGCGGGATCGAGATCGGTTTCGGTCGCCTCGGTAAGGCGTGCCATCATCATGTAGAAGCCGAGCGCGACGATGGATTCGACGATCTCCTGGTCGCTGAAATGCTTTCGCGCGGCGGCAAAGGTCGCTTCGGGCACGCGGACGTTCTCGACCACCTCACGGCCGAATTTCAGCAGCGCGCGCTCGGGATCGCTTAAGCCGGCGGCATCGTAGTCAGCGCGCTCGACTGCATCGAGCTGCGCTTGCGTGCAGCCGACGCCGAGCGCGATCGGCACGTGCTGACGCCATTCATAGGCACCCCCTTCGAGCTGGGCCGCCTGGAGGATCAGCAGTTCCCGGTTGACCGCCGAGAGCTTCTGCTTGTGCAGGATCGAGTTGCCGAGCCGCATCGCCGGGATCATGTTAGCCTCGGCATGGGCCATCATGCGGAAGATGTTGAGCTTGACCGGCATGCGGTCGAACGAGGCGCGGATGTCGCCGCTCGTCGTCTCCGGATCAATCAGGGGCAGCCTTGCCACGTTTCTCTCCCTTGGGCTTCCGTTTCTTGTTGTCGGTATCGTTGCCTGCCGCGATCAGCGACAGGAAGAAGGCGAGATAGCGGTCGATCGCCTCGATCACCTTCGCCCGAGACGAGGGTGCCGCGCCCATCACATAGTGCTCGAGGCGGATGTAGATCAGGCCTGCCGCGAACAGCCGCGCGGTCTCGCGCGGGTCCGGCGTCGACACGAGGCCCGCCAGCGCGAAGCCGCGGAAGTAGTCCGTCATCAGGCTCTGCTCGCGCGCGTAGAAATGATCGGCGAATTTTGCGCGGATGCCGGGCACACGGTTGCGCTCGGCGGTGATGACTTTCTGGAACTGATGTTCGCGCGGGTCGGACCATTGCTCGACGAGGTCGAGTGCGAACTGACGGCAGAACGCGGCGGGCTGGCGCGCGAGCTGCTTGTAGCGCGGCTCTTCCAGCCGGCTCGCCGAACTCGCCGGACCGTGCTCGCTGACGATCGCCTCCAGGATCGCGGCCTTGCCGGGAAAGTGATTGTAAAGGCTGCTCTCGCGGATGCCGACGCGGCGCGCCAGCTCGCGCATCGAGGCGCCGCCATAGCCGCTCTGCGCAAACAGGCTGAGCGCCTCGGTGAGGATGCGCTCTCGTGTCGAAGGCGCAGCCGCTTCCGCCGCGTTGGAGGTGTGGACAGCCATGATCACTTGACTAGCGAACGATCGTTCGCTAGTCAACCGCACGAACGATCGTTCGTTTTATCTCGCGTTTCAACTCCGCCCGAAGAACAAGCGGAGAGCAATTTTTGGGAGAATGGTTCATGGCGCGCTTCGCCGGCCTTCGCTTGCTTCGGGCCGTAACATGGTCGTTGGTCGCAACGTTGCCCGCGATGTTGCCGGCGCACGCCGAGGATCCAGCCGCCTACCCCACGCACAAGATCAAGATGCTGCTGCCTTATGCGGCGGGCGGCGGCGGCGACGTGGTCGGCCGGCTGCTTGCCGAGAGGATGGGCAGGACGCTCGGACAGAGCATCTATATCGAGAACCACACGGGCGCTGCCGGCACGCTCGGCACGCAGATGGTCGCGACGTCGCCCAATGACGGCTACACCATTACCGTCGGCGGCATGACCACGCATGTGCTGGCACCGGCGATCTATCCAAAGCTGCCCTACGATTCGATCAGGGATTTCACCACCATCGGGCGCGTCGGGACATCCTCGATCATGCTGGTCGCGACCAAGAATTTCGCGGCCAACGACATCAAAGGCCTGATCGCGCTCGCCAAGAAGGGCGAGCCGATCCAGTACGGCAGTTGGGGCGTCGGCTCGACCGGGCAATTCTGTGCCGAGATCCTGATGCAGCAGACCGGCATCAAGATGGACCACGTGCCGTTCAACGGCATCGCGAAGCTGGCCGGCGACCTGCTCGGCGGCCACATCTCGCTGGCGACCCTCGACGTCGCGACCGCGACGCCACTGGTGAAGGAGGGATCGATCAAGGCGCTGGCCGCCTGCGGCGAGCGTTCGCCGAGCCTGCCCGACGTCGCCAGCTACAAGGAGCAGGGCGTGCCGTTCGACCGCAGCCTGTCCTGGGCGATGTATGCGCCCGCGGGGCTCGCGCCGCCCATCGCCACGAAGCTGTCGGCGGCGCTGAAGGATGCGCTCGGCGACGCCGTCGTGAAGGAGAAGCTGCTGGCGCTCGGCATCACGCCGCAATTCATCCCCGGCGAAGAGCAGCGCGACATCAACGCCCGCGACATCGCGGCCTGGAAGCAGGTTGCCAAGGACGCAGGCATTGAGGTCAAGTGATCGAGTGACGAGAGGAGCGCGAGCATGAGCCGCATCTTCGGCGCGGTGCGCCAGAACGGCTACGTCGTGCGGGACATCCAGGCTGCGATGAAGCATTGGATCGAGGTGATGCGCGTCGGCCCCTGGTACTACATGGACCGCGTCAAGACCGACTGGTTCCGTCATCGCGGCCAGGATTCAGCCGTCGAGATGAGCATTGCGCTCGCCAATTCCGGCGACCTCCAGATCGAGCTGATCCAGCAGCGCAACGATGCGCCTTCGCTGTACAAGGAGTTCCTCGACGCCGGCCACGAGGGCCTGCAGCACATGTCCTATTGGAGCCTCGACTATCAGGCGCTCTACGACAAGGCCCTCGGGCTCGGCTACAGGATCGGCCACGAGGGCCAGATCGGCGGCGACAAGGGCCGCTTTGCCTATTTCGACACCCAGGCCCATCCGGGCACGGTGATCGAGATCTCCGACATCAGCGGCACCAAGGGGCCGTTCTTCGAGCGTGTCCGTCAGGCGGCGTTGAACTGGGACGGCACGCGGCCGATCCGTGAGGTCGGGGCAAAATCGTAAGGCCCCGTCATGGACCTCGCCAATGCCCTTCGAGGGCGCGCAAGACGATGCAGGAGCCGGCCGGGTTCACGTCATTGCTGGCGCGGTAGACGGCTATCCATGGTAGGATGAGCCCCGCATTCGAACCTGCAGCGAGGCAACATGTCCGACACTGACAAGGTTTTCGCCGGCTCGATTCCGAAAATCTACGACGAGTATCTCGTCCCAATGATCTTCTCGGTCTACGCGGAAGACATCGCAAGACGCGTCGCGGCCCGCTCTCCTGCGGTGCTGCTCGAGATCGCCGCGGGCACCGGCGCAGTGACGCGCGCCGTGGCAGCGGCGCTGCCGCGCGGCATCCGCTATGTCGCGACCGACCTCAACGAGCCCATGCTCGCGGTCGCCGCGCAACGCCAGGGGGATGACGACCGCATCACCTGGCGCCAGGCCGACGCAATGGCCCTCCCCTTTGGCGACGGCGAGTTCGACGTGGTCTGCTGCCAATTCGGCGCCATGTTCTTTCCGGACCGTGTCAAGGCTTACAAAGAGGTGAAGCGAGTCCTGAAGCGCGACGGCACGTTCGTGTTCAACGTCTGGGATCGGATCGAGGACAATGTGCTGTCGCATGAAGCAACGCTGGCGCTTGCAAAGCTGTTTCCCGACGACCCGCCGCGATTCATGGTTCGCACGCCGCACGGCTATTGCGACAAGACCGTCATCAGGACCGACCTCGAACGCGCAGGCTTCCGCGACATCTCGATCGAGACGCGATCCGAGATCAGCCGTGCGCCATCGCCCGAATACGTCGCGCTCGCCCTCTGTCAGGGCACGCCGCTGCGCAGCGAGATCGAGACAAGGGATGCCAGCAAGCTTCAGGCTGCGACCGACATCGTCGCCGAGACGATCCGGACGCGTCATGGCGCCGGAGCGGTGGAAGGCAAGATTCAGGCTGTGGTGATCGAAGCGCGCACGTAGCTGCAGGCCTCCGCCAGGGCGCCGTCCTGCCTCCTACCACCAGCTTCGCTGCATCGGCTGCGTCGACTGATAGTATTGATACTGGCCGCGCTGCCGGCGTGGAGCCGGCTGTACGTAGGGGTCACGCTGGTAGAAGAAGCCGAAGCCGTTGCCGCCATTGTCCCAGCTGTCGTCGCTGGCGATCATGTCGGGGGCGGTCGGCTTGCGGGTGATGAAGCCGCCCTGCGGCTCGTTTTTCAGCACCGCGACGAACTCCGTCCGGTAGTTGGTCTCGCTGCTCAGCGGCTCGTCCGAGATGACGATCGAGGAGCGCGGCAATGCGGTCGGCCCGATGCGATCCCAAACGTCCTGCGGGATCGTGATGCGGTCGAGGGCATTGCGAGCCTCGTCGCCGTTTTCGATCGTGACCACGCTCCAGCGCAGGCCCGTGTCGGTCTTCGCCATCGCCGTGAAGATATGCGTGCCGAGCGGCCGCTCGGGATTGCGGATCGTGACGGGGACCTCGATACTGGTGTCGAACACCTCGCCGCCGCCGTCGGGCGCCGGCTTGTGCGTGTTTCGCCGCACATAGAGCTTCTGCGTCTCGCGGCTGATATAGACCGAGACCGGCTCGCCCGCGAGTTTCGCGTCGGTCGCGGCCTTCACCGCCTCGGCCCTTCTGGCGGCAGTGGCCTTGGCGGCGTCCTTCGTTGCGGCAACGGCATCGCGCTTCGGCTGCGCGGCCGCCCTGGCGGCGTCGAGCTGCGTCGCCGCGTCGGCGGCCTTGGCTGCCGCCTTCTGCTTCAACTCCTCAGCCTTGGCGCGGGCCTGATCGTTCTTGACGTTTGCGAGCGTCTTGTCGGCGAAAGCGAGCTCGGCATCGGCGCGGGCCTTCTGCTGTTCCAGCTTGCGCAGCGTGGCAGGGAGCGAAGCAGCTTCCTTCGCGGCAGCAGATGCAGCCTTCTTGGCCTCGTCGGCGGCCCTTGTCGCCTCTTCGGCCTCGGCGGAGAGCTTGTTCGCCCGGCCGGGGACGGCAGCGATGGCCTCCGGCTTCGGCACGAACAGCGAGGGATGAGAGATATCGGTCGGGACCGTGTCGTGCGGCGAGACGATCACGCGCATGCCGATATAGGTCTTGTCGAACACGTTCTCGGCAAAGCCGAACGGCATCCGCACGCAGCCGTGCGAGGCGGCATAGCCGGGCAGCGGTCCGCCATGCAGGGCGATGCCGTTCCAGGTGATGCGCTGCATATGCGGCATCCAGGCATCGTCATACAAGCTCGAGCGATGCTCCCGGTTCTTCTCTAGGATGGCGAACACGCCGGCCGGCGTCTCGCGTCCCGTAGTGCCGGTCGACACCGGCGCGCGCACGATCCAACCGTCGGCGTCGTAGAAGGTGACCTGCTGGCTCTTGATCGACACGATCGCCATGATCGGATCACCCGCCTGCCGCTGCGCCACCGCCTCCGCCGGCTGGCGCGCCTGCTTGGCCGCCCCGGCCGGGGTCAGGGCGCCAAACGCGACCATCGCCGCCAGCGTCACAATTCCGGGAGGGCCCCAACGCCGCGTTGCCAGGGTGGATTGCGCCGTCGTCGGTCGGTCTCTCATGCCATGCCCCGGTCGGAATGCCAGTCCGCGCTCATGTCGATTACGTGTCAGATTGCGATCTTTGGATTAAGAAATCGCAGCCGCCATACGTTCCGTCTGTGGCGATATTCGGCCCGCTTCGGCAACAAATCTCTCATATACGACGGCTTACGCAGGCGGAAGGGTGGCTTGAGCCTGAGGCTGGTCCGAGGCTGGGTCTCTCGCTGCGGCGAAACGTCCGCCTGGAGGGTCGGATCCGCCGGTTCTTGGACCTCACCGGGAATGAACGGCGCCAGCGATCACGATCCGGATCACGCGATGCGGCAAGAACGCATATGTCCTTGGGACGGACAGCGTTTCAGGAGGTCGCCAGCACCTTCCGACCGAACCTCGGCAATCACTGCAACCGCGGTGCGGACATTCACGCCTTCAGCGGCCTGGCCGCAGGCGTGCCGCCAGCGGCGAGGCGGCTGAGGTCAAGGTTGCCTCTCCAAAGGAGACGAGTTGCAGCCGCTCCTCGTCCCATAAGGTCAGCCGCACGGTTCGCAAGCTCTGGACCAGCGTAATCCGTCCGACGGCGGCGAGCTGTGGATGGTCCCGCAACACCTCCGGCAGGCGATAGCAGGGAATTCGACTGCACAAATGATGGACGTGGTGGACGCCGATATTCGCCGTAAACCACCGCAAGACACGCGGTAATTGGTAGTGCGAGCTGCCGTGCAGTGCGGCATCGTGAAAATTCCAGGTCTCGTCATGCGACCAGTAGGTGTGCTCGAACTGGTGCTGGACGTAGAACAGCCAGACACCGATGGACGCCGCCAGAACGACGATCGGCAGGTGTACCAGCAGGAATGGCCCATAGCCGACCAGCCAAATCATCGCGGCGACCAGAACCGCGATGGCGGCGTTCGTGCCCATCGTACTCAGCCAAGGGGTCCAGCCGCCGCGCATCAACCCAATCGGCACCCGATGCTTGAAGATGAACAAATAGGTGGGACCAACGCCAAACATCACGATGGGATGCCGATACAGCCGGTATAGCACCCGACGCCATCGCGGCTGGTCGCGAAACTCGCGCACGGTCAACGTATCAATGTCGCCCAAGCCCCGGTGATCGAGATTGCCGGAGTTCGCATGATGGCGGGCATGGTTATGCCGCCAATAATCGTATGGTGTCAGTGTCACCACACCGATGGCTCGGCCGACCCAATCGTTCACAGCCCGGCCGCGGAAGAAAGAGCCATGTCCGCAATCATGCTGGATCATGAACAGACGGACCAGCAAGCCCGCAGCAGGGACCTCGAACAGCACGGCGAACCAATAGCCCTGGTCAAGAGCGGCCCAAATCAGCGCCCAGATGAAGCAGAGCGGAACTGCCGTGATCGCCAATTCGAGAACACCGCGTACACTGTCGGGCTCGCGATAGCGAACGAGCGACTGCACGGATGCGCGCATCTCCGGCATTCCTTGCGGCATTTCCGCCTGCTCCAAAAAAGTACTGCGATCGCCCGGACGCCTTCGGCAGCGGTTCGGAAATCGTGCCCCGCACGCGCCCATACTGGTCAGGGCTTGGATATCCTGCTGAGCAATATTGCTCACATCAGGCGCGCCGCAAACGGATCGGGGCCAGATTAGACGCGTTCGCGGCCGGCGATTCCCGCAATGTGAGCAATATTGAACAGTGGCTGACGGACGGGCGCGGCATGCTCATCGTTACGCGGCCGGCGAATCGGCTGTCATCGGCGGCGGCTTCGGGTCCGGCATACGCCGCCATATGAGGAGTAGCTTCATATGTCCGAGGTCTATAGTCGTCCAGAACCGACCTTGATCCCGATACCACGACCACACTGCCCGGCCTGCCAGAGCCGCATGATGCTGATTCAGGTCGGGGCAAGTCGCGACGGCCTCAATCTGCGCATCTTCAAATGCTCCAAGTGCGGGAACGTCCATGAATCTCTGGCCGATCCGATGAGATCAACCGAATAGCAGCTGAAGGAGCGCGCGCAAGAAAGCGGCCCTGGCACGGGGGTAGGAACCAGGACCGCCCTTCATCAGATATGATGAGTGGGCATCACATCCGGTCGTCATCACCAAGTCACCCCGACGACGTTCGTTCCAGGCATATTCTCACGACGCGGCTACCAGCGCTTGCGCCAAGCGCCGCCCCAGCTGCTTCGTCCGCGGACGAGCCCGATGATCAAGAGCAGCAGGACCGCACCCACCACAGCGTTGACAATCTGCGAGACGACACCCGAACCGGGATGAATCCCCAGCTGCGGAATGATCAAGCTCGCAATGAAGGCCCCTGTTATTCCCACGACGAGATCACCAACCAAGCCCAGGCCGGTGCCCATGACGATCTGGCACGCGAGCCAACCGGCCGCGATGCCCACTGCCAATATGACGAAAAGGCCCTCACCAGATATGTTCATTTCACATCCTCAGCATCGGACAACCGAGCAGCATTCCGCCCAATGGTCAGGTTAGACCTGGGCAGGAGCGGATGATGTGCAAAACTGCTCAAATGACGGTCGTATGATCGGCGCGGGGGTTCATCATCAATTGCGAACCATTCCTTCAAAGATGAGCAATTCTGCTCTGCAGCCGGGCGACCCAACCGTTAGAGTCTCGAACGTCTCTCCCGCGACCCGGCGCGATGAGCCGCGTCGGCAAATGGCGCGGCCGGCGCCCTGCAGGCTCGACCAGGAGATCTCATCTTGACCATCAGAACAACGCGGACCATCGTATCGTTCGCCAATCCCTTCGTCCTTCAGGGGCTGGAGGGCGCTCAGCCCGCCGGCGAATATGTCATCCTCACTGACGACGAGCGGATCGAAGGATTGTCGAGAATCGCCTATCGGCGCGTGGCGACGTTGTTGCAAACGCCCGCGAGGTCTGCCTCCCAATCGCGGACCCGGTCCTACGCGATCAGCCAGACGGAACTGGACGCCGCACTCATGGATCGGCATCAGACGGTCGTAAGGCATTGAGCGCGGGCAATCCGCTTAACGAGCCTGCCCTAAGCCGCAGGCAGATTGCCTGCTCCAAATCACAGACCGGAGGCGAAGCAAGATTTGCCTAACGTGCCCGGCAAGGTCTTGCTAGACTGAAGCTCTCTCCATTAGGTTGTGCGACGTCATGCCAAAAGCGCCGAAAAGCGCGTTCGATCCAAAACTCTTTCTCGCCAAGGTCGGCGAGGGCAAAACCATATTGAAGTTCGACAAGAACCAGGTGGTGTTCTCGCAAGGCGACGCCGCGGATAACGTTTTTTACATCCAGAAGGGGAGGATCAAGGTTCTCGTCGTCTCGGAGCAGGGCAAGGAGGCGGTGGTCGGAATCATGGAGCCCGGACAATTCTTCGGTGAGGGCTGCCTGAACGGCCATCCCTTGCGGATTTCGACGACCGTGGCGATGGAGCAAAGCGTGATCACGTCCATCACGAAGCCAGCGATGCTCGTCGCACTCAAGGCCGAACCGAAGTTCTCCGAGTTGTTCATGGGGTATCTGCTGAGCCGAAACAGCCGCATAGAAGAAGACCTGATCGACCAGTTGTTTAATTCGAGCGAGAAGCGGCTTGCGCGTCTTCTGCTGCTGTTGGCCAATTTCGGCAAGGACGGCGCCACTCAGCCCATCTCGGCGAAGGTTAGTCAGGAGACACTTGCGGAGATGATCGGGACAACCCGATCCCGCGTCAGCTTTTTCATGAACAAATTTCGCAAGCTCGGCTTTATCACCTACAACGGCAAGATCGAGGTTCACACTTCCCTCCTGAACGCGGTCTTGTATGACAAGCCTGAGATCGCGAGGGACGACTGAGACGGTTGGAAGCAAGCGCGCCCCAAGCCCTCTCCTGCAACGATCGAAGGTACCCCATGAAGAAGCCGACCGTGCAAGTCGAAGAGATCGAGCCGAGAACAATTCAAAGGGCTGACGTGGCACCAGCCAGTGGCTTCTCGCTAATCGTCGATGGCCACTTCAAGACCCGCTACGAAAGCGAGACGGCTGCCCGGGCAGCCGGCACCGAGTTGCTCGGCCGGTTCCCGATGCTGCAAATCCTGGTCTACGATGCTGAAACGAGGGTGCGGTCGCCGCTGCAATAGATTTTCCAATTGATCGGGCTCCGCATCGGGCATCGTCGCCTGCCGCTTCGCGAGTTGTTCGTGAAACCTCGGGAGTGCATGATCACCCTTTTTTGGACCGATCGGCCGGGGCGTCGGAGATGATTCGGCGCAGCCGTATTGCTTCCGCAAAATTGGCGGATGGCTGCCTTTGCAGTGCAGGGAGGTTCTCGGGCTCGTCAAGCTCCGGCGCTTCCCCGACGGGAAGCAGCGCTTCGCTGCCGCGGTCCAGGCGCTTGTCGGAGCCCGACGCGTCGAGCATATGACCGACCAGCTCGCCCGAGAGACGGTAGATGTTGTTCCCCCGAAGATCGTAAACTCTCTTGCCCGTGAGATCGAAAATCGATGCACCGTTCACGACGCCGGCGCGGACGCCCCTATTATTGACTATGTATCCGCTCACCCCGCATCTCCCATTCACGCCTCTTTGAAGGTCCCGGCGCTCGCCTATCAGCTCGTGACCCGGCCTTTCGCCTCTTCGTCGGCCAGACGCTCCAGGAGCCATTGCCGCCGGACAGCGTCTTTTTCCAGATCGATGTCCCGTTTGAAGACTCTGAGGTTTTCGCGCCGGATGAACTCTTCCAGCTCGCTCAAGTCGGTGGCCGCAGGTCATGACTGTCGAGCCAGACCATCGTGGTCAACGTCATCGGGTCGCTTTCGATTGCGGCGGCGGAACCTTGGTGGCACCCGGCACACGCGAACGTTCCGATCTGCAATGCTGCTAGGCCCGGGATCCTCACCAAGCTCATGCTTTCGCCGCACCAACGACATCGCGGCCCTTCGCCTGATGCAGGTGAGGCGCTGGATGCCTGGGAATACTGCAAGTACATGCGGTGCACCGCGGGATCCGGCGAGAGCGTTACAGCATTCTCAATCACCGATAGATTGCCGATATGGGGCGGTGATGAGGCCAGCATAGAACGCTGGCCCCACGGGTACTGATCAATATTGCTCGCTCGGGCGAAGTTCGCTCCTGGAACCGGGCCGCCTCCTGGCTACACCCCCAGCACGTTCCGGGTGGAGGCCCGCAAGACGCGCAACGACAGCGTCTGCACCTGGGCGACATTGAGAAGCCACGCTGCGGCGGCATAAGCGAAGCCGCCTGCAAGGCTCACGACGATCAGCGCCACGAGGCCTGTGCCGCTGACTTGCGAACGCGCAACGAGGATGGCGGCCGCCATCGCCGCGGCCGAAACCGCAACGCCGGCGAGACGGCCGAGGTCGAACGGAACCGGGTGCGCACGATGCATCAGGACGACGGCAACGAGGAATCCGATCGCCTCGGTCGCCAGCGTCGCCAGCGCCGCGCCGTAGATGCCGTAACCGGCGACCAGTACGACCATCAGGACCACGCTGACCACCAGCGTAACAAAGGATTGCGCCGCCAGCATGAAGGGCCGCTCGGCGAGCTGGAAGCTGATCTGGACATAGAACTGATTGGCGATCCCGAAGAAGCGGGCAAGCACCAGGGTCGGCAGCAGCGCCGACACGCCGGCGCGAAAATCGATGCCGACGAGCGTCCCGGCGACCTGATCCGCGGCCAGCGCGAGCCAGACCGCAACCGGGGTCACGACGACGAGCAGCAGCTCGAGGCTCTCGGTCAGCCGCTCCCGCGTCGTCTCCCTGTTATTCTCGGACAATGACCGGAACACCAGCGGCACGGTCGCTGCGGCGACGCTGGATGCAATCATGACCATGAACTGGCGCGGCAGGTCGGCGGCGACGCCGAAGATGCCGGCGGCATCCTTGCCGAGCAGATAAGCGACGATGAGGCGGTCGCAGGCCGAGTAGATCGCGACGGACAATCCGGCCAACGTCAACGGCAGGCCGTAACGCGCAAGCTGCATGAACTGGCTGCGCTGGAAGGACGCGATCCTGGTGCGGTCGCCGACCAGATTCAGGATGATTCCGGTGAGCGAGCCCAGGCCGAACGCGGCAAGCAGCCCCAATCCACCCCAACCGAGCCAGACGGCGGCGAGGCCGAAGCCGACGCTCGCCACGCTGCGCACGATCGAGATTGCGGCAAACCGGTAGGGCCGCAATTTGGCGCGTTCGAACTCCTGACCGACATCGACGGCATTGGCCATGATCGCGACGAACATGCTGGCAAGCAGCAGCTCGACGCTGACGTCGCTGCGGAACAGGAACACCAGCGGCGTCGTGGCGCAGAGCACCGCGGCGGTGAGGGCGAAGGCGACCATCGCCGTGCCGCGAAAATCCACCTCCGACGACATCGCCTGATAGCGGGACACCGACAGCTTGATCCAGGCGAAGTAGATCGCCCCCAGAATGCCGGCGAGGCTGATACCTACGACATAAACGCCGTACTCCGCCGGGCTCAGCAAGCGCGTATAGGCCGTGACGGCGAAGAAGCCCACCGCCGCGGGCAGGATGTAGGCGACGAGATAAATCGAGAAATGGCGGTTCAGCATGCGAGCACGGGACCGGCGGCGGTCTTGCGAGTGTGGCGGCCGTTCATCAATGGGACCATGGCGGGGCGGACGAACTGCGCCGCAGCATCGCTCAAGAGTGTCACATTAGTCTGCAGATCGGGCGGCGAATGAACCTTCGAAGCCGCTTTCGCGCGTTAGCGTTAAATTTGCCCTTCCTGGAACGGCAGGCCCTGACGGCAAGGCGACCATGGCCGGAACTCGTGTCTTGCAGATGGTAGAGGTTAACCCAACAAGGCAAAACCCCGGCATCGCAAGGCGCCGCTTGGTACGATGGTGCGTTGGTTCGAAAAGGACTGCCGTGACGAGGCTCGACAGACGCGAATTTCTTCTTGGCGGCGCCGCAGCACTCGCGGCGGGCGCATCGGCATCGGCAGTGCCGGCATCGAAGCTCGCCCGGCGCCATCAGGGTTTTGGCGCGGCCGCCACGCTCTGGGACCTGCAAGCCGATCCAAGGCTCGGCGAAGCCATCAGCACCTATTGCACGCAGGTGGTGCCGGTGCTCGAACTGAAATGGCCGATGCTGCGGCCGAACGCGCACACGTTCAACTTCGAACGCGCCGACGCCATCCTGGATTTTGCGCGGGAGAACGATCTGACGATGCGCGGCCACGCGCTCGCCTGGTATCACGACATTCCGGACTGGACCAAGCAGATCAAGTCGACCCGCGGCGTCGAGCGCGCCTATCTCGACCACATCGGCACGGTCGTCTCCTACTACAAGGACAAGCTGACGTCGTGGGACGTCGTCAACGAGCCGATCCCGGACAATCCCCGCAGTTTAAAGGACCGGCGCGACACGTTCTGGACGCAGCATCTGGGTCAAGGCTGGATTCCGCTGGCCTTCCGCACGGCGGCCGCCGCCGATCCCCTCGTCAAGCTCGCGATCAACGAATATGACATCGAATCGGCCAAGGATTCGTTCATCGCGAAGCGCGCGGCCTACCGCAATCTGATCATGGACTTGCTCGACCAGGGTGTTCCGCTCCACGCCGTGGGCCTGCAATCGCATCTGCATGCCGAGCTCGAGATCGACACCCATGGGCTCGCCGAATTCGTCACCGAACTGCGCTCCTGGGGCCTCGAGGTGCTCGTCACCGAGCTCGACGTCGACGACCAGAAGCTGACGGGCAATCCGGCCGAACGCGACGCCATCGTCGCCAAGCGCGTGGACGATCTGCTCACGGCGATCTCGACCAGCGGCCCGGTTCGCTCGATCCTGACCTGGGGCCTCTCCGATCGCTATAGCTGGATCAACGGCACCTTTGCACGCGCGGACAAGCAGCCGAACCGACCCCTGCCACTCGACGGCGAGTTCAAGCAGAAGCCGTTCATGGACGTGATCAGCAAGTTCACGAGGGACGCTTGAGCGCGCAAGCTTAGCTGCGCGTCCTTACCTCGAACTCGGCCGCATCTCCCATGTCTTCGGGAGACAGGCTCGGAGCCCGGCGATCACGCGAGCTGAGGCGGAACACGTCGCGGATATCCTCGACCGAGGTCGACGAATAGGACTGGATGCAGAGCGCGACCTGTTCGGGGGAGGCGCTGCGGATCAGCGCTTCGATCGACAGGCGATCGAGCGGCGTGTCATCCCAATGCGAGACTGCGATGCTGTCTTCCGTAACCCGATGGGTCGCCAGATGCTTCGGCGAGTTCGCGACGAAATTGCCGTAAAGCAGGTATTCGGAGAATTTCTTCTTGCGGCACAGCGCCAAGACCCAGTTCAGTCCCGTTGCCGCTTTGATGGCGTCGGTCATCGCGCGCGCAGTGTCCTTGTCCCAGACCAGGGCATTGCCGACATAGTCGTCGGCGGGGAAGGAGCGGTCCTTGATGCCGAGCAGCTGATCGACCGTGCGCAGCCACAGCCCATGCAAGGGATGGTCGGCGCCGATGTCCTTTGGCGTAACGAAGAGCGGCGTCTGCTCTCCGCCGGCATATCGACCGACATCGAACTCGCGGAAGAACAGATTGTCCGAATCCAAGATGCAGACGCGCTGCTCGGACGCGTTGAGGACGCCGGCGACCTTCAGGATCTGCTGGATGTGCCAGCCGTGCACAGGTGACGACAGCAGCGACAGCCAGACGCGCCGCTTGCTGATGAACTGGAGCGCCGGCGGCAACGCGAACAGCCATTTCGGCAAATAGCGCGAGGCCGGAACAATGACCCGCTTCTCGGACGCAAAGCGCGCGAACAGCGGCACATCCTCATCGTTAACGAGAACATAATGCCGCGTATATCCCGTCAGCCAGGTGTCGATGCTTTCGCTGAGCAGCGAAAAGCGTTCGATATCCTTGGCATAGCTGGCAGTCAGCAGGGCAACGGAATGCATGATGCGTGCTCAAATGGCCATCGATCCTCAGTCATAGCCGTGCCGGGAGGCGTTGGATACCTGCATCCGCAATCAAGGTAAAATGAAATGAAGAATTAGCCATCCGACGGCAGCCCCCGCTCGATGCCGCGAAAGCGCAGTGGCGCCAGCGCTGATGCGCGCTGCCACCAGTCGGCGACGCGGTCGTCGAGCCCGGTGGTGCCGCGGCCCCGGCCGGGGAAGATCCGGATCTGCTGGACCGCTTCGGCTTGAAAGCCCCTGCCCTTGCGGGTGATCTTGATGACCGCGCCTTCACGGTCCCGCTGCGTCAGCGGCACCAGCAGGCGGCCGCGCGGGCGCAGCGCCTTGAGCCAGAGCGGATGCGGGTACGAGAAGCCGGCGTGTATGATGATCACATCGGCGGGCTCGCTAATCTCCTCACATCCATCGCCGTGACATACGATGACGTTGCGATAGGGGCGAAGATAGTTCGCAGCGCGGAGCGCCAGACGCTCGTCACAATCGACCGCCGTCACGCGTCCTTTCGGGCCGACCATCCTGGACAGGATCGCCGTGAAATAACCGAGCCCGCAACCGATCTGGACCACGCGGTCCTTCTCGTTGATGTCGAGCACGTCGATGAAATGCGCCCACAGGCTCGGCAGGCCGGTGTCGAGCCTGCGGCGCGCGTCGATCGCGACCAGCACATTGTCGTAGAGATGGACGGGATCGGCATCCGGCGTCAGCCGGTAGCTGCGGGCCGTCTCGCTCTTGATACGCCACCGGCCTCTGGGCAGAAAATCCTCACGCGGGACGGCAGCAAGCGCTTCGAGCAGGCGCGGTGAGGAAATCCGCTCGCGCTTCGCGATCAGCTCGACGTAACGCGCACGCGCGGCGGCCAGATCGCTCATCTCACCGCATCGGCCCGTTCGCGACGAGCGCGTCTGCGCCGAGTTCGTTGACGAGCTCCATCGCCTGCTTCAGGTCCGGCGTGTCGAAACCCTCGCTGAACTTGCCGACGATCGGCACAAGCAGCAGGCTGGCATGCTCACGCTTGCCGGCGTCGAGCGACAGTCGCGCCAGGCTGACGGCAGTGCGAAGCTCCCAGGACAGCGCGCCCTGCTTGCGCGCGACCTCCAGCGACAGGGTAAAAAGATCCACAGCCTCCTGCGTTGATGCCGGGTCGCCGTCCGACAGCGTGATCTCGCCTTGGAGGCGATAGACTTCGGCGAGATAGGAGTGATCGCCGGTGCGTCTGGCGGTCGCGAGTGCACCGTCAAGCGCGCGCAGGGCCGCCTCGCGCATCCCGACCTTGGCATAGGCTTCGGCGAGCAGACAGCGGAACCAGCAACCGGCGAGCCAGGAATCCATCGCCTCGTACTCGTCGAGGCCGAAGCGCATCTGGCTGAGACCTTCATCGGCCTCGCCGAGCTGGGCCAGCGCCCAGCCGCGCAGGATCGCGGCCTGCTGCTTCCAATGCAGGAAGCTGTGTTCGGTGGCGATGATCATGGCGCGGTTGGCGTAGTCGCGCGTACCCTCGACGTCACGCAGATGCTGGCAGAGATAGGCGCCGAACACGAGCGCGAAGGCGAGCGTGAAGGGATGGCGGATCTTCTCGGCATTCGCGATCGCCTGCTCGCTGTGCTGGCGCGCCGCGTCAGGCCGGCCGAGGAACCACAGGAGGTAGCCGAGATAGGACAGCGAGACGACGCCGGGATCGGTGCCGTGCCGCTCCATCAGGTCGGCGTGCAAATCGGGGCTATAGAGGTTGATGCAGCGGTGCAAATGATGCTGGGAAGCAGCAAAGCGTCCGCGATAGAGCATGGTCATCGCGATCGAGCGATGCGCCTCCATCAGATAGCCGGTCTGCTGGGCCGGCTGCGCCCGTTCGTTCAGCCGCTCGCGCTTGGCGAATTTCAACAGCTCGACGCTGAGATCGTGCGCGCGGGAGAGATCGGCTCGGATGAAATGGCAGACCCACAGGCCGCGGGTGGCGGCAAAGGCCTTTTCGTCGTCGTCGAGCTGCTGACCGAGCTCGAGCGCGCGGATGTAGTTCTCCTCGACCTCCTGCACCGCGTAGCCCTTGGCGGAAATCAGCGCGTTGCCGAGCGCGATGCGCAGCTCGAGCTCCATCTCGTCCGCGCCCTGCATGCGCGCATTGGCGTGCACGACGCTCAAGCCCCGGCGCAGGTGACCGATTGCCTCCAGATTGCCGCCGCTCCTTGCCGCCTGCTTGCCGGCCTTGAGCCAGAAGCTGGCCGCGCCCTCGCTCTGGCCGGACTCGGTCAGGTGATGGGCGAGCAGCTCCGGTTCGCGCTCGGTCCTCTCCGGATACATTTCGGCGAGCACCTGGGCGATCCGCGAATGCAGCTTGCGCCGCTCGCTGTGCAAGAGGCTGTCATGCGCGGCGTTCTGGATCATCACGTGCTTGAACGAATAGAGCGCGTCCGGCGGATGGCCGCGGCGCATGATCAGCCCCGCCTGCTCCAGATGATTGAGCGCGGCCTCGATCTGCTCGGCCGGCGTGTTGGCGACGGCATGCAGCGTCTCGTAGGAGAACTCACGGCCGATGGTGGCGCCGATCTGGGCGATCCGCTTGAACGGGCCCATGCGGTCCAGCCGCGCCATCAGCGAGTCGGTCAGGGTTGCCGGGATTGCAAGCTGCCGCCACGGGCCCGACAGGACGTAGCGCCCGTGCCGCTCGGTCAAGAGGTTGGATTCCAGGACGGTCTTCGTGAGCTCTTCCAGGAACAACGGCACGCCGTCGGTCTTGACGATGATCTCCTCGACGACCTCCTTGGGCATCTCTCTGCCGGCGACGCGCTCCACCAGCGTCGTGCGCAACTGCCGGCTCAGGCGGTTGAGCACCAGCGTCGTGATGTGCGAATGCGCGTTCCAGCTCGGCTGGAATTCGGACCGCGCGGTAATGATGACCAGGATCGGCCGGTTCTGCACCCGATCGACCAGAAGGTCGATCACCTCACGGGAGGTCGGATCGATCCAGTGCAGATCCTCGAATGCGATCACGAGCGGCATCTCGCGCGCAAGGCCCAGGAAGTGATTGACCAGTGCCGCGACGGTGGCGTCCTTCTGCTGCTGCGGTGACAGCTCGAGCGGCGGATAGCGGTCTGCGGTCGGTATCGACAGCAGCGCGGCAAACAGCGGCGTAATCTGCTCGATGTCGCCATGAGCGGCGGCGATCGCGGTCTCGAGGCTCGTCAGCGACAGTGCGGACGGATCATCGCGGTCGAGGCCGAGGGAGAATCTGAGCTGCTCGGCGAACGGATAGAGCGCCGTGGACGTGTAGTAGGGCGAGCACTGGAACGAGACCTGTCCGTGACGGTCGCCCGAGATCCGCTCGAAGATTTCCTGGATGATGCGCGACTTGCCGATGCCAGGTTCGCCGAACTTGACGACGACCTGGCCGTCGCCGTCCTTGGCCTGCTGCCAGCGGCCCATCAGCAGCGCGATCTCCTCCTCGCGGTTGACGAGCGGCGTCAGCCGCGTGCCCATGGCGGCCGCGAAACGTGTTTCCACCCGCGAGGCGCGCATCACGTGCCAGGCCTGGGCCTTCTCGGAGATTCCCTTCAGATCATGGACGCCGAGATTGCGGAACTCGAACTTCCCTTTCAGCAGCGAGTGGGTCGAGGCGGAGATCACCACGCCATTGGGCGGCGCCAGGCCTTGCAGGCGCGCGGCGAGGTTGACGGTCTCGCCGACCGCGGAGTCGCGCTCTTCGGTCCCCTGCCCGATGAGGTCGCCGACCACGACGAGGCCGGTCGCGATCCCGATGCGAACGGCGGGTGAGTGGCTGAGCGCGCCGCGCGGCTCAATCGCGCGTGCGGTCGACAGCACCCGCACGATCTCGAGCCCGGCACGCACCGCGCGCTCGGCATCGTCCTCATGCGCGGTCGGGTAGCCGAAATAGACCAGAATGCCGTCGCCGACGAAACGGGCGGCAAAACCCTCGTAATGCTTCACCACGCGGACGCAGGTTTCGCGGAAGCTCGCGATCATGTCGCGGACGTCTTCCGGATCGAACTGCACGGAGAGCGAGGTGGAATCCACCATGTCACAGAACATGGTGGTGAGCTGACGCCGCTCGGCGCCGACCTCGGTGCGGATTTGCGGCCGCACCGTCGCCGCGGGCGCCTGCGCCGTTTCCGCCTCGAACAGCGCCGCCATCGCCCGTTGCAGCCGCTTGCGATCGCCAAGCGGCAATCCGAGCTCGACCAGATCGGATTCGGTCAGGTCACCCATGACGTCGAGATCAAGGCGGTGCTGTGCGAAGAGATCGGAGTAATGGCCGAGGCCGATGCCCTCGAGCCAGCGCTTCAGCCCGCCTTCCGTTCCCGTGTCCGGCTCGTTCTCCAGCATGGTGATTTCTGCCCGACCCTCATTCCGTCGAAGGGCTTCAGGGCGCCTCAACCACAGATTTTGGGCCCAAAACTTCACCTCAGACTGGACGCGTTCCCCAACTTCTTGGAAGAATAGCTCAATCGCATCAAAAGGGAACGGAATTGTCGGACGTCACACTCCCGGCCCTGGAGGAATCAGGCAGCATGGCGGCCGAAACGAAGATGTTCGCCGATATCGGTGGCCTTCTCGATTTCTACGCCCGAAAGACGCCGACGGCGCCCGCCCTGCTCGCCCCGGGCCGTCCGGCCCTCAACTACGGCGCGCTTGGCGCGGCCACGCAGGATCTCGTCCGCGCGCTGCGCCGGCTCGGCATGACCCCTGCCGACCGCATCGCGGTCGCGCTGCCGCGCGGCGCCGACAGCGCGCTGGCGCTGATCGCGGTCGCATCGAGCTGCGCCTGCGTCCCCGTCAACCCCGATCTGACGGCTGACGAATTGCAGCGCTATTTCAGCGAACTGAAGCTGTCGGCGCTCGTGACGCAGACCGACATGAGCCCTGCGAGCCGCGAGGCCGCCAAGGCGCTCGACATCGCGATCATCGATTTCGTGCCGGGGCCGCAGGACAATCTCGCCGGCTGCGCATTCGTTGGGCCGACAGTCCGGCCAGCGGCGACCGGCGGCGCCTCGCGCGACGACGACGATGCGTTCATCCTGTTGACGTCCGGCACGGCGGCGCGGCCGAAAATGGTACCGCTGACACATCGCAACGTGTGCCTGTCCGCCGCCAATGCCGGCCGCGTGCTGTCGCTCACGTCCCACGATCGTCTGCTCAACGTCCTGCCGCTGTTTCACGCCCATGGTTTGATCTCCGGCCTGCTGACGGCGCTGGCTGCGGGCTCCAGCGTGATCTGCACCGACGGCTTCGACGCACTTTCCTTCTTCGGCTGGATGCGGGAGCTGCAGCCGACCTGGTACACCGCCGTGCCGACCATTCATCGCGCGCTGCTGACGGCGGCGGAATCCGACCCGGACCGCGCCCGATCATCGTCGCTGCGCGTGATCCGTTCGGCCTCGGCCTCGCTCGCGCCCACGATCCTGCAAGGGCTGGAGGCGACGTTCGGCGTTCCCGTGCTCGAAACCTACGGCATGACCGAAGCCGCCTCGCAGATCGCGGCCAATCCGTTCGAGCTGCGCAAGGTCGGATCGGTCGGTCGCGCCGCCGGCCCCGAGATCGCGATCATGGACGAGACCGGCCGCGGGCTTGCGAGCGGCGCGCAGGGCGAGATCATGCTGCGCGGACCGAACATGACCCGCGGCTACTATAATGACGAAGCGGCAACGCAGGCCGCGTTCCGCGACGGCTGGTTCCGGACTGGCGACCTCGGCTATCTCGATGGCGACGGCTATCTTTTCATCGTCGGGCGCATCAAGGACGTCATCAACCGCGGCGGGCAGAAGATCTCGCCTCTCGAAGTGGAAGAGGCCCTGCTCAGCCATCCGGCGGTGCTGGAGGCCGGCGTGTTCGCCGTCCCGCACGACAAGCTTGGCGAGAACGTTGCCGCCGTCGTGGTGCTGCGATCGGATGCCGAGGCGACCTCGGACCAGTTGCGCCAGTTCGTGCGAAGGCGGCTCGCAGCCTACAAGGTGCCTAGCCTGATCCGCAGCGTGGCAGCCCTGCCGAAGGGCGGCAGCGGCAAGGTCAAGCGTAACGCGCTCGCGGGGCTGATCAAGGCGGAGCACGCGGACGATGCGCGGTTGCCACGCAACCCGCTGGAGACCCAGCTCGCCGCGATCTGGGCCGGTCTCCTGGAGCTGCCGCGGGTCGGCGTCGACCAGGACGTCTTCGCGCTCGGTGCTGATTCGCTCGCGGTGACACAGATGCGCTCGCGCCTGCGCGAACGCTTCAACGTCGACTTCTCGTTCGAGGACATTTTCGATTGCGCCACCGTCGCCGCGCTTGCGGCCCGGCTCGGGACGGCGGCGAGCCGTCGCGAGACGGCACTGCCGGCCTGGCGGCGAGTGACGGCCGCAGAGGCGCCGCTCTCGTTCCAGCAGCAGCGCATGTACGTGCTCTCGCGGCTCGATCCGACGCGCTACAATTACAATGTGGTCGAGGTCGCAGCGTTCAGAGGCCTGATCGACGTCGCCGCGCTTCAGGCCAGTCTTGCCGCGGTCTGTGCGCGCCACGAGGCGCTGCGCTCGGTCATCGTCGAACGCCAGGGCGAGCCGTCGCAGCTCGTGCTGCAATCGGCGCCGCGGCTCGAGCGCGTCAAGCTCAAGCCCTGTGCTGCCGACAAACGGGCCGCAACGATCAGGCGCGAGGCACTCAAGCTCGCGCAATACCCTTTCGACCTGGCGCGCGAGCCGCTGCTGAAAGTCACGCTGCTGTCATTCGACAAGACGAGCCACGCGCTGGTGATCAACGTCCATCACCTCGTTACCGACGGCTGGTCGCAGCGCCTGTTCTGGGAGGAGCTTGCAGCCCATTACGCCGCCGCACACAAAAGGAGCGTGGCGGCAGAGCCTTCGCCGGCTTTCCAATATCGCGACTTTGCGCTCTGGCAACAGAGCTGGGCGCAGACGCCGGCCGCAAAGGACCAGCTCGACTATTGGCGGACCCAGCTCGACGGCGTCACGACGCTGCCGCTGCGGACCGACCGTCCAAGGCCTGAGGTCTGGAGCGGTCACGGCGCCCGCCACTATCTCGAATTCTCCAGGACGCAGTCGGCCGAACTGCGCGCGTTCAGCCAGAACCAGGGCGTCACGCCTTTCATGACGCTGCTCGCCGCCTTCCAGTGCCTGCTATTCCGCCACACCGGGCATGAGGATGTCGCAACGGGATCGCTGATTGCCAACCGCAACCAGATCGAGAGCGAGCGCCTGATCGGGCTGTTCGCCAACACCCTGATCCTGCGCAACGATTTTGGCGGCGATCCGAGCTTCAGCGAATTGCTGCGGCGGGTCCGGCAAGTCACCCTCGATGCCTACCGCAACCAGGACCTTGCGATCGAGGAGGTGCTGCGCGCGCTGCAGGTCGCGCGGCGGAGCGATGGCAATCCGCTGTTCCGGATCATGTTCATCCTCCAGAACGCCTCGATCGAGGCTGCACGCTTCCCGGGCCTGTCGACGCGGCGGCTGGAAGTCGATCCCGAGGTGGCACGCTTCGACATCACGCTCGAGCTGGTCGAGGCCGACGGCCGCTTCACCGGCTTCTTCGAATACGCCACCGATCTGTTCGACGCCGCGACGATCGAGGCCATGGCGGCCCAGTTCAAGTCCGTGCTGAAGGCCGCCATCGCCAATCCGGAGCAGCGCATCTCGCGCCTGCCGCTCCTCAACGAGACCGAACGCCGGCAATTGCTGGCGGCAGGCCGCGGCGTGCCGGCCAATTTCACCACAAGCGGCAATTTGAGCGAGCGCTTCGACCGTCAGGCCAGGAAGACGCCGAACGCGATTGCGGTGTCGGACGGGCGCGCATCCCTGAGCTATCGCGAACTGGCCCGCCGCAGCCAGGCGATCGCGCGCTGGCTGGCGCGCGAAGGCGTCGGCGCTGAGAGCGTGGTGGCCTTGCTTGCGGATCGCGGGCCCGACCTGCTCGCCGCGATGATCGGCGTGCAGCGCGCGGGCGCGGCCTTCCTCAATCTCGACCCCGATCAGCCGCCAGCGCGGCTCGCGACCATTCTGGGATCGAGCTGCGCCCGCATGCTGCTGACCGGACGGGCCCGGTCCGCCATGGTCGAGACGCTGCTCGCTCCGCTGGTCGAGCGCATTCCGGTGGCCGAGCTCGAAGACACGATCGCATCGGCAGCGGCCAAGCCGGCCCGCGCCGCGCGGCGCGCGGCCTCCAGCCTTGCTTATCTCATCTATACATCGGGCTCCTCCGGCGCGCCGAAGGGCGTCATGATCGAGCAGCGCGGCCTGTCGAACCATCTGGCCTCGCTCGTCTCCGAGCTCGGCCTCTGCTCCAGGGACGTGATCGCGCAGACCGCGCCGCAGAGCTTTGTCATATCGGTCTGGCAGTTCCTGGCGGGGCCGATGGTCGGCGCGCGTGTGCATGTCTGCGACAATACGATCGTGCAGGACCCGATCCTGCTGGCGCGGGAGATCGAGCGCGAAGGTATCACCGTGCTCGAGATCGTCCCATCGCTCTTGCGCGTCGTGGTCGATCGGATGAACGAGGGACAGGTCCGGCGCGCCTTCGCCGGATTGCGGCTGCTGATTTCGACCGGCGAGCCGTTGCCTGTCGACCTCTGCCGGGCCTGGTTCGCCCAGTGCCCGAAAGTGCCGCTCATCAACGCCTATGGCGCTTCGGAATGTTCCGACGACGTCTCCCTGCATCGCCTGACCAGGGCGCCGGCGATCACGACCGGCATCGTCCCGGTCGGTGCAGCGCTGCCGAACACCCAGCTCTACGTGCTCGATGCGAATCTCCAGCCGCAGCCGGTCGGCGTGACCGGCGAGCTCTGCATCGGCGGCGCGGGTGTCGGCCGCGGCTATATCAACGATCCCGCGCAGAGCCGGCAGCGATTCCTGCCCGATCCGTTCTCGCGCCAGGCAGGCAGCCGGCTTTACCGCACCGGCGACCTCGCGCGTCGCCGCGCCGACGGCACGATCGAATGCCTCGGCCGCGCCGACCATCAGGTCAAGGTCCGCGGCTACCGCATCGAGCTCAAGGAGATCGAGATCGCGCTCGCCGATCATCCCGGCGTGCGGGCCGGCATCGTCGAGCCGCGCCGCGAGGCGAGCGGCGACGTCCGGCTGATCGCCCATATCGTCGCAAGCCCCGACAGCCGGAGCAGCGCCAGCGAGCTGCGCGATTTCCTCAAGAGCCGGCTGCCGGGCCACGCCATCCCGTCCGCATTCCTGTTCCTGGATCACGTTCCGCTCAACGCCCACGGCAAGATCGACCGGTCCGCGCTGCTGGCGCCGGCGCAGCAGGAATCGTCCGAACCGGATGCGACCGTGCCGGCGCGGCGCTTCACCGAAAAGGTGCTCTCCGACATCTGGATCGACCTGCTCAGGGTGGACAGCGTCGGCGTCACCGACAATTTCTTCGACCTCGGCGGCCATTCGCTGCTGGCGGGCCAGACGATGGCGCGTGTCGCGCGGGCGCTCGGGGTGTCGCTGCCGATCAAGACCATCTTCGAAGCACCGACGATCGAAGGACTTGCCCGGCGGGTCGACCAGGCCATGACGGAGGCGCCGCGCAAGCCTGGCGCAAGCATGTCGGGCCTGGCTGAAGCAAGACCGACCGACGGCGGCGGGCCGACGCTCTCGATTGCGCAGGACCAGATGCTGCGGATCGAGCAGAGCCTCCCGGGGTTGCCGCTGTTCAACCTGCCCTTCGCCTTCCGTCTCCAGGGTCCGCTCGATGCGACCGCCCTGGCGCAGGCGATCGACGATGTGGTCAATCGCCACGAATCGCTGCGGACCGCGTTCGGCTGGAACGGCGAGGAGCCTGTCCGTCACGTCGCCGCACCGGGCACCCTCGGCCGTGTCCTGACCATCGAGACGATCGGCGACGGCCAACCCCACAACAACAAGCGGCGCAGAGCCCTGGAGCAGAGGAAGGTCGATCTCCTGATCCAGCACGAGACCTATGGCCCAATCGACCCCACGCGCGCGCCCCTGCTGCGTGTCAGGCTGTTGCGGATCCACGACGCCGATCATGTCCTGTTGCTGACGCTGCATCACGCCATTGTCGACGGCTGGTCGATCGGTGTGCTGTTCGAGGAGGTGTCGAGCCGCTATGCGGCGCTGTCCGGACATCCGTCGGCGCCGCTACCAACGCCGCCTCCGGCCTTTTCGGACGTCTCTCGCTGGCAGCGCTGGTGGTGCGGCACCGATGCTGCTCGCCGCCAGGCTGCCGACTGGACGGAGAATTTGCGCGGCGCGGCCCCCCTCTTCGACGGCAAATCAACCCCAGGCGCGTCCAGCGGGCACCATCCGGTCAGCCTCGAGCCCGAGTTGATCGGGCGGCTCAAGACGTTCGCCAGCCAGCACAACGGCACGCTCTTCATGGGCCTGCTCACCGGCCTGAAGACCCTGCTGCTCGCCCGGACGGGCCGCACCGACATCGCGGTCGCCACCGCCATGGCCAATCGCGCCCAGCCGGACACCGACCGGATCGTCGGCCCGTTCGAGAACACGGTGATCATCCGCACCACAATCACGCCCGAGCTGTCGTTCGCGCAAGCGTTGACACGGGTGCGCCAGAGTGTGCTCAACGCCCATGCGCGGCAAGAGCTGCCGTTCAACCTCCTCGCCGACCATCTGGAGCGGGAAGGGATCGATCCGGCCTCGCTGCTCCAGGTCTACTTCACGCTGCAAAATCCACTGCGTCAGCCGCTCGATTTGCCGGATCTCGCGACCCAATCGATCGGCAACATCACGCGCGAAGGCCAGCCGGTGCTGCCGATCGACCAGACCTGGCTGTCGCTGATGCTCAAGGAGCGCCCGACCGGAATCACCGGCTCGTGCAATTACAAGCGCGAATTGCTGGACGGCCATTTGGTCGGCGCGTGGATGAAGGATCTCGTCGTGCTCCTGGCGACTGCCATCGCCCAACCCAACTTGCCGCTCGGCCGATTGCTCGCTCGCAAGGCGGCATGACGACCGCGCCATGACGGCTCACTCGTCAAAGCTGTGCATGACCAAGTTGCATCTTGATTATTTGACGCCACCGCGCAAGATTATTCCTGCGTTTCCATTTGGACGATTATTTTCAACCGGGGGAGTGTTATGGGTTTCATCAAATTTACCAAAGGTACCGCGTTGAGCGACAAGGACCGCAAGGCCCTCCTGAAGCTGCTGAGTGCCGAGAAGAAGAAGCTGCAGTCCGCCCTGAAGGACGTCGATGCCAGCCTGTCGGTGCTGAGCGGCGCGAAGAAAGCCAAGAAGAAGAAGTAAGATTCGTCGGCCGGGACGCCGTACGACTCTTCAGGCTTCACTTTCGGACATGGGCCGCTCGTGTATCGAGCCGGGGTCTCGCACAAGCTTGCGCCTGTAAACCGGCCTGCAAATCGACAAGAAATCGCCCGGGTGGACCGCTAGAAGCGGTCTGCTTGGATGATTCTTGCTCAGTTGTTTCTTCCGTCGGGGCCGGGGATTTTCCCTCGGCCTGACGCAATAGGCCCCAATTGATGGCGGACGACAGAATTGAACTCTTTGTCGGACTGATCGAGTCCATTGACGTGCCGGGCGCGGTCGATACGTGCCGACGGCTGCTTTCGGTGGACGAACGGGCGCGGGCCGATCGCTTCATGTTCGAGCGGCATCGACGGCAGTATATTTTCGCGCACGCCATGCTGCGCCTGGCGCTGTCGCAGGTCGCCTCCAACGTCGCTCCCTCCGACTGGTCCTTTGGAGCCGGGCGCTACGGGCGGCCGTTTGTCGCAGCGCCCGCGACCTCGACCGCGCTGCATTTCAGCCTGTCTCACGCCGACGGCTGCGTCGCCTGCGTCGTGTCGAGGCATGAGACCGTCGGCGTCGACGTCGAAACCGTGTCGCGGCGGGTGGCGCCGCTGTCCACTGCGCTTCGCTTCTTTGCGCCGGAGGAGGTCGAAACGCTGCGCGGACTGCCGGAGCCGGCCGCGATCGAGCGCTTCTTCGACTATTGGACGCTCAAGGAGGCCTATCTGAAGGCCAGGGGCTTTGGGCTCAATTTGCCGCTCGACGCCTTCGCGATGCAGGTGTCGCGCGAGGGCATCGAGATCAGCTTCAAGCCCGATATCGCCGACGATCCCGACGGCTGGCGCTTTTCGCTGTGCTCGCCGTCGCCCTCTCATCGCCTCGCGATCGCCGACGGCTCCCGCGCGAACGGCGGCCTTCCCATCAGCCGCAATGCCTGGCCGCTCCAGGAAGCGGCTGAATGACGTCGCCGCGGCTGTGCGTCTTTCCGGCGATTTCGCGCAACCGCGACCCCGGGACATATGTCGGCGAGCTGATGCGGGTCGCGCAGTTCGCCGACCGCAACGGTTTCGAGGGCGTTCTGCTGTTCGAAGGCAACGACGTGTTCGTCGAGCCCTGGGCGATGGCCCAGCACATCATGGCAGGGACGGTGCGATCTTCGCCGCTGATCGCCGTCAATCCGGTCTACATGCACCCGTTCACGGCGGCGAAATTCGTCTCGTCCCTTGCGCAGCTCCACGGCCGCAAGGTCTATCTCAACATGATCACGGGGACGGCGGTCAGCGACTTGCACGGCCTCGGCGACGACCAGTCGCATGCGGACCGCTATATCAGGCTCGGCGAATTCGTGGAGCTGATGCGCCAGTTGCTGGCAAGTCCGCGGCCGGTCAGTTTCGAGGGGCGCTTCTACCGCGCGCACCACCTGCAACTGCGACCGCGCCTGCCGCCAGAGCTGATGCCGGAATTCCTGATCGCAGGCCAATCCGAGGCAGCCCAGCGGGCGGCGGAGCAAGCGGGCTGCATCAAGATGCAGATGCTGCCGCCCGAGCTCGATCGCGAGCTCCACTCGCCCGGCATGAATTTCGGCATCTTCGCCCGCGAGGGACGCGAGGAGGCGCGGCAGGCCGCCAAGCTGCGTTTCCGCGACAACCCCGACGATCGCGAGCTGCTCGTGCTGACCATGGAGAACACTGATTCCGTGTGGAAGCGGCACCTCTATGACGGCCAGAGCGGCGAGCTCCGGGATAATGGCTACTGGCTGCTGCCATTCCTGACCTTCCAGGCCGATTGCCCCTATCTCGTCGGCAGCTACGAGGAGATCGGCGCGAGGCTGAAGGCGTTTGCGGCAAAAGGCCTGACCACGATCATGCTCGACATGGTCGCCGACGAATCCGAGATGCAGCACGTCTGCAAGGCGCTCGCGGCGAGCGGGATGTTCTAGCTATCACACTCGCCGTCATGGCCGGGCAACGCGGGGAGAGGTGAAGACCCTCACCGCGCCTCTTCGAATCCCGCCAGCACCGAGGTCAGGTTCGCGCCCAGAATATCCGAGAGGTAGCCGCCCTCCTGCACGAGCACGGTCGGCAGGCCCATCCTCGCGATGGCCTGGCCGATACGGCGGAAGCCCGGCGTGGTGACGGCCAATCCCTTGAGCGGATCGTGCTCGGAGGCGTCTAGGCCGAGCGCGATGACGAGGGCGCCGGGAGCAAAGGACTCGATTGCCTTGCGCGCAACGTCCAGCGACTGCATGTAGCCGTCGTCGCCGGTGCCGATGGCCAGCGGGATGTTGAGATTGGTGCCAAGGCCGGGTCCTTCGCCGCGTTCATGGGCATAGCCCCACACGTATGGATAATAAGCGATCGGATCGGCATGAATCGAGATCGTGTAGACGTCGGGCCGGGCGTAGAAGATGCCTTGCGTGCCGTTGCCGTGATGGACGTCGACGTCGAGGATCACGACGCGCTCGTGCTTCTGCCGCAGATGCGCTGCGGCAATCGCGCTGTTGTTGAGGAAGCAGAAGCCGCCGGCCATGTCGCGATAGGCGTGGTGACCGGGCGGACGGCAGAGCGCATAGGTCGCGTCCTCGCTATCCATCACCATCTGCGCAGCGGTGACCGCAACGTCCGTCGCGGCACAGGCCGCGGCCCAGGTGCCCGGACCGATCGGCGCCGCGGTGTCGGCGGTGTGCCAGCCGAGCTTGCCGACGATGTGGGTCGGATAGGTCCCGGCATGCCGCACCGGATGGATGTTGCCGATCATCTCCGGGCCGGAATCGCCGAGCGCGGTCCAGGCGTCCCAGGCTTCGCTCAGGAACGACAGATATTCCGGACTGTGAATGCGCGCGCGCGGCCCCTGCCCGAATTTGGTCGGCTCAACCAGTTGGTGCTTGCCGTCCTTCAATCCCTTGAGCAGGCGGTCGGCGCGCTCGGGTTGCTCGGTGGTGCGCTTGACGACGCCGCGGACCAGGAAGAATTGCGGATCGTGGCTGCGGTGCAGTTCGGTATGGACGGCCTTCACTCAAACACTCCGTGCTCGCATGCTCTTAAGGGGCGCCGTAGATGTCTTGATCCCCACGGCGGCAAGATGCAAGCAAGAAGAATGCCGCATCAGCCCGCGCGGCTCTGCGCCCGAAGCAGATCGTCCTCTAGCAGCGCCCGCGCTGGAGACAGTGCTCGCGGCCCTGCTGATCGGTGCGGAAGGACTCGATGAAGCCACCTTGACGCTGGGTGACGAAGACGGTCTTGCCGTCGCTGCCGCCGAAGGCGAGGTTGGTCGGCTCCTTGGCTTTGAGCGCGATCTCCCGCTCGACCGCGCCATTGGGCTTCACCAGCGCAACCGTCCCTTTGAGAATACGCGCGACATAGAGACGACCGGCAATGTCGGTGCGCAAGCCGTCGACGGTGTCGGGCTGAAACGCCTTGACCAGCTTCGCAGCCGTCAGCTCGTTGCCGTTGATCGCATAGGACCAGATCTGGCCGCTGCTGGATTCCCCGACATAGAGCGTCTTGCCGTCCGGGCTGAGATCGATGCCGTTGGTGGTACCCATCGCGCGCGGCGCCGACATCACTTGTCCCCGCACGGTGCCGTCGGCCGCTTTCGCGATCCGCCAGATGTGGCCTTCCCTGCCCTTCCAGTTCGGGTCGCTCGCATAGATCGTGCCATCGCGGGCGATCGTGATGTCGTTGGGCTGGTTCATCTCGTCGGAGTGAAACCAGATGCCCGGCTGGGTCGTCCCCTTCGGAATCGCGAAGATGTTGTGCTTCTTGTAGTCGGCGATGAACATGGTGCCGCTCGCATCGAAGCGGATGGCGTTGCCGACACTGCCCTCGGGAAGCTGCGTGAACGGCTCCGACGCCGCACCGCCCGCAGGCAGCCTGCCGATGGTGCCGGCCTTGCCGAGATTGACCACGAACAGATTGCCCTCGAGGTCGGCTGCGGGTCCCTCGATGCCGAAGGTGTATTCACCGGGTGGCGTCATCTGCACGCTTTCGAACAATCTCGTCTCCGCTTGCGCGGATCCCGCCGCAACGACGAGGAGGACGCTACTGCACAGGCACCAGAAATTCCTGCCGGATGTAATAGCCATCGCCGTCGGTGCACTCGCCATTCAGATAGGGATCGGCCGGCCGGAAGAATCGGCTGAAGCCGGGTTTGTCTACAGCGCTCCTTTGTGTCACGACCACGACCTTTGCGGCCGGTATTTCGCCGCATTCCCTGTTGGTCTTGCCAAAGAACTTGCGCTGCGGCGGGCCGGGCCTGATCCGCATCCGCGTGCCCGGAACCATTTTCGCAACGAGCAAGTCCATCGTGTCGAGCAGGCGCGTGTAGCCGGGCTCGGTCTTCGGCAGGCTCTCGCCGCCCGGCGGCATGAGCTTCTCCGCGCCAATGCCGCGCAGGCGCGTGCGCAGCCTGCCGGCATCGGGATCGCCCGGATAGATCCAGCCGTCCTGGCTGAGCATGAAGCGGAGCACGGCTCCGTCCTTTTCTGCGTCCGACTGGCCCGGCTTCAAACCGAAATCGGAGTGGCAGCCGACGCAATGCTTCTCGACGAGGCCTTTGCGCAGCGTGGTCAGCCGGCTGCTGTTCTGCGCATCCCTGGCGACGAAGGTCGCGAGCTGGTCGATCATCGCCTGGCTGCGCATGTCGCAGGGCAGCGGCGGTGGCTGATCACCCGCTGCACGATCGATGCGGATCACGGTCTGGTTCTTGTCCTCGACCAGCCAGATGGCGCCGTCCTCCGCGACCGTCATGCCGACCGGCGCGCCTTGCGGCCGCGCGCCGTTGACGCGGTGCCAGCCCGCGATCAACTCATCGAACGACGCGGCAGCCACCTCGCCGGCAGCCGTCTGAAAGTTGCGCGTCGGCTCCGCCGCGCAACTGACGTGATAGCGCACCGGCGCGGTGACGGGCCTCGGAAAGCCGTGGTCATCGACGTCGTAGACCAGCAGGCGGCTGCCGGTCGGACGATAGCCGTGCAGGCCGACCAGCAGCTTGCCTTCCAGCTCCGGGAATTTCGTGCCGCGATAATAGAGCATCGCGAGCGGCGCCCCGTGCGGCGGCAGTAGCGAGAGCGGCGGCTTGTAGAGCGCGCTGGCCGTGCAGAGCGACTTGTAGACCCCGCTTTGCAGCACGTTTTTGAACTCGGGACTCGGCGTCGACACATCGTAGCAATAGGGCCAGCCATAATGCCTGCCCTGCTCGATTGCGTTGATCTCCTCGTTCGGCTTGAAGATATCCGGCAAGTCGCGGCTGTTTTCGCCCTGCAGGAAGGCATAGCCGGCGTCGGGAAAACCGGGATGCAGGGCCAGGGCCATCGAGTTGCGCAAGCCGCGCGCATGGACGGTGTGCGGCGGATCGGCATCGCCTGGTTTCAGCGCCGGGAAGACGCCGCCCGCAGGCGGCACGAACAGCCAGATCGATGCCAAGGCGGACGCGCCCTCGGCCGCCGCGCAAGGCCTCGTGATCGGCGCCGGCGTGATGCAGTCGTCGCTGTGCGAGCCGACATTGACGAATAGCCGCCCGGTCCTGTCGAAGACGAACTGCTTGAGCGGATGCGCACTCTCCTCGATCCGGGTGCCGTCGGGCAGCGCGATCCGGCGCCCGGGCATGTGACGGATGATGGTCTCGACGGTGCCGCGCGGATTGTCGGCGAGCGGATCGAACCGGAAGATCGTCTCGGCGGTCGAGGCATAGAGCCTCCCGTCCGGACCGACCGCGAGGCCGAACGGATATTCGATTCCCGCGAGAAGTTCTTTGAGCCGCCCGCCCTGTGGCGCACGCGGATCGAGCAGCAGCAGCCGTCCGTCGGTGCGGCCCCAGCCCCCCATATCGGCCACCACGAACAGGTCGCGGCCCGGCACCTGGACGATCGCGCGTGGAAACTTGAGGTGATCCGCTTCGCTGGCGACGAGGCCGGCGCAAAAGCCAGCCTTCATGTCGATCTTGATCCTGGGAAATGCGAGATCACCGTTGCCGCAGGTGTCCGCGCCGATCGCATAGCCGCTCCGGAGCGGCTCCGATGACGCCACCGAGATGTGCCCAAGCAGGGCGGCGAAAGCCCACGCCGAGGCACACGCCAAGGCCTCCGCACATGCGCGCAGCCTTCGGCATTCGCGCTTGGATGTGAAATGGCTCACGGCGGCCCCCAAAACTTCCCGCGAATGGTGTTCCATGACGGGAAAACGCCGTCCAGCTCAAGATCACCCGCCTGTGATTAAACCTCTAACGACCTTGGGACCGACCAATATCCGTAAATTCCCTTACCGGGTTCGACCCGAATGTTTCGCGAAGGCCTCGGGTGGTATCGGTTTGCCACCCCAGTTGCTCCCCCAGGAGGCGGATATGGTCCAGGTCTATTTCCACTGCTCCAACACCGAGGGCACCCTGATCGACCGCTACGGCGCCGCCGTGTCCAATCTCACTGAGGCGCGCGACCGTGCCTCTCAGATCATGCGATCGATGATCCTGACGCCGAGCAGCGAAGACTGGCGCGACTGGGTGATCCATGTCAGCGACGATGACGGCGAAGAGATTTTCGATCTGCCCTTCACCGCCATGCTCGGCAAGCCCCATTGAGGTGATGCCATGCTGATCGCTTCCCTGAGCCTGCTCCGCCAGCCTCTGAACTTCGTCGCCGCCAGATGGCAGACCTTGATGAAGGTCGCAGGCAATCCGTACCGCCCCGAGCTTCACTACATGCGCGGACCTGGCCCGAAATGGCGCGCCAAGTACCAGGCCAGCCGAGTGAACCGCGCGCTCTGACCGACTGCGGCTGCGCTGCTTCCTCGTTAATCTCAGTCTCTCCTTCGTCATGGCCGGGCTTGTCCCGGCCATTCACGTTTTTGGAGCGATTCAAAGACGTGGATGCCCGGGCCTTCGCTGGCTTCGGCTACGCAGGCGGGACAAGCCCGGGCGAGATGAGTGGGGCGAGTGTGCCGCCCCTCACCGCCCGGTAAACCTGGCCTTGCGCTTCTCGACGAAGGCATTGCGGCCTTCGATCGCATCGGCGGTCTTGCGAACCACGGCCTGCAGTTCGATCTCGCGGCGGAACTGCGCTTCGTAGGTCGCATGCTCGCTCTCATCGACGAGCAGGCGCGTTGCCACCAAAGCGCGCGTTGGGCCGTCGGCGAGGCGGCGCGCCAGGGCGAGCGCCTCCTCCATCAGCATGGCATCGTCGACCACCTGCCGCACCAGGCCGATCTCCTCGGCACGTTCGGCCGTGAGCGGCTCGTTCAGCAGCATCAGCTCGAGCGCGCGCTGCCGGCCGATCAACCGGGGCAGCAGCCAGGTCGAGCCGAGATCCGGCACCAGAGCGATGCGGCTGAACACCTGGATGAAGCTCGCCGACCGGGCCGCGACGATCATGTCGCCGGCCATCGCAAGACTGAAGCCGCCGCCGGCAGCGACGCCATTGACGGCGACGACGACGGGCACCCGGCATTCGCGCAGCGCCCTGAAGGCCGGCCAGTAGAAGCGCATGACGCCGGCCGCGATGTCTTCGCCGAGCGCCTCCGATGCTTTCAAATTCTGTCCCGAGCAAAAACCGCGCCCGGCGCCGGTGAGGATCAGGGCGCGGATGCCTTCGTCCTGCGTCATCTCGCCGATCGCCGCGGCGAGTGCGCCGAGCAGGTCCGGCGTCATCGCGTTCAGGCTGGCCGGTTCGTCGAGCGTCAGGATTCCGACCGCGCCATCCCGCGCCTGTTTCACACCTGCCATGTCGCGTCTCCCTTTCGATGTTCTCGTTGTCCGCAATGTGCCATTGTCCGCGCGCTCCGCCAATGCAGAGCCCCGACGTCAACGCAGCACACAAGACGACATCATGCCTCATCAGTTCAGCCTCAACCAAATCGTCCGCAAACCCGCAGTCACGTCCAAAGGCGGCATTGTCGCCTCGCAATCGCGGAGGGCGGCCGAAGTCGGGGCGCAGGTGCTCGCCGCAGGCGGCGACTGCGTGGACGCGATCGTGGCAACGACCATGGCGCTGAACGTTCTGGAGCCCTGGAACAGCGGTATCGGCGGCGGCGGTGCGATGGTGCTCTACCGCGCCAAGGAAAATCGCACCGAGGTGATCGACTATGGCATGTGCGCGCCGCAAAGCCTCCGCTTGGCCGACTATCCGCTCAGCGGCGAAGGCGCTGCTTCCGATCTCTTCCCCTGGCCGCGGGTGAAGGATGATCGCAACATCCATGGCCCCGGCTCGATTGCCGTGCCCGGCGTCGTCGCCGGGATGGAGGAGGCGCATCGCCGCTACGCCAAGATGCCGTGGAAGGATCTGGTCGCGCCGGCAGCCAGGCTCGCCGGTGAAGGCCTGCTGGTCGATTGGTGGACCACGGCGACGATCTCGGGCTCGGCCGCCGATCTCAGGCGCTACCCCGCCAGCGCGGCGGCATTCCTGAAAGACGGGCTGCCGCCGACCGCGCCATGGGGCATCAAGGCCGAGACGCGCCTGCCACAGGACACGCTGAAAGCGACGCTGTCGCATCTTGCCGAGGCCGGGCCGCGCGATTTCTACCAGGGTGACCTCGCCAGGAGCATCGCCTCCGACATCAAGGCCGATGGCGGGTCGCTGTCGGTCGAGGACCTCGCCGCCTTCCGCGCGCATGTGCGCGAGCCGCTGGCGATCCCGTATCGCGACGGCAAGGTATATGCGACGCCCGAGCTCACGGCCGGGCCCACCATGGCGCACGCGCTGCGGCTGTTGCAGCAGAGCCTGAATCCGGCAAGCGCGCCGGACGCGGCCGCCTATGTCGAATACGCTCTTGCTCTGCAGGCCGCCTTCCGCGAGCGGCTCAAGGACATGGGCGATGCCGACGGCAAGCGCTCGCTCGGTGCCGAATATCTGGCGCCCGCCTGCACCACGCATTTCTCCGTGGTCGACCGGCACGGCAACATTGCCGCGGTGACGCAGACGCTGCTCTCGTCCTTTGGCTCGAGATATGTGACGCCGCATACCGGCGTCGCCATGAACAACGGCATCATGTGGTTCGACCCGACGCCCGGCACGACCAACTCGCTCGCGCCCGGCAAGCGCTGCCTTTGCAACTACACGCCTGTCATCGTCGAGACGAAGGATGGCAAGCGTCTCGCCGTCGGCGCATCCGGCGGACGCCGCATCCTGCCCTCCGTGATGCAGCTCGTCTCCTTCGCGATGGATTTCGGCATGGATCTCGACGCGGCCATTCACCAGCCGCGTATCGACGCCAGCGAGGGTGCGGTCGTGATCGGCGATGCTCGACTGCCGGAGGACGTGCGCAAGACACTCGCCGCGCGCTTCGACTATGAAGAGACCCGCGTGCAGGCCTTGCCGCAGAAATTCGCCTGCCCGAGCGTGGTGATGCGCGAGGGCGATACGAATTTTGGCGCGGTCGAGATCTTTCAACCTTGGGCTGACGCGGTCGCAGAAGGCTGAGTCCACATCCGAGTTGTTGCCAGCGCGCGTTGAGCACTCGCGCGACTACGCATCCAGGCGAGCGTCACGACTCCTCCACATTCGCAGGGAACTTAGCTGCGCATAGTTCGTTCGCTCAACGGACAAATGCGCTCGCCCCAGTGGAGGACATGATGAAGAAACTTGCGCTCGCCGCGTCGCTGATCATTGCGGCCGGCTTTACATTGACCAGCCCTGCATTGGCGAAGGGTGGGCATGGCGGCGGACACGGTCATGGTCACGGTCATAAGATAGGCCATCATTATCATGGCACGCCGCCCGGATGGTCGCGCGGACGCAAGGTCGGCTGGCGCGGTTACAGCTGCCCGCCGGGCCTATGGAAGCAGGGCCGCTGCTGAGGCTCTATCCGAATCGCATGCAAGGCGTCGCCCCCTGACGGGGCGGCGCCTTCTCATATGCCGAGCCGGTCGCGCACGCGGCCCGCGATCACCGCGGTCGTCACCCCGACCGGCCAGAATGCGTGCATCGGGATCGGCTTGATGCCGGTGACGGGCATATCGATCTCGGCCTTGGGGCCGCCGATCAGCCGGCGCGCGAGCTGCGCGCCCATCGCGGTCGAGAGCGCGACGCCACGGCCATTGCAGCCGAGCGAGATCAGGATGTTCTCTGCGGGCTCGTGCACGTGGGGATAATGATCCCCGGTGATGGCGAGCCGGCTGTTCCAACCATGCGTCCAGGCCACGCCCTTGAGCTGCGGCCACAGCCGCTCGGCATAGCGCATGAGATAGGCGACGTCGGACGGCGAGTTGATCCAGCGCATCGGGCCTCGGCCGCCCATCAACAGACGATTGTGCTGATCGATGCGATAATAGACCGTGATGTGGCCGCTCTCGTAGAGCACCGGACGCGTCGGCATGATCGAACGAGCCACCTCGTCCGACAACGGCGCGGTGGCGGCGATCGAGGAAAATACCGGCACGATGGTGCGGCGGAGCGCGGGCCAGAGATCGTCGGTGAAACCGTTGGTCGCGAGCAGGACCTTGTCCGCATGGACCACGGCGCGCGGCGTCTCGATGCGCCAGCGCGAGCCGTCGCGGCGCAGTGACAATGCCGGTGTCTCGCCAAAGACCTTCGCGCCCGCCGAAATCGCGGCGCGCGCAAGGCCGCGGGCATAGCTGAGCGGATGCAGATCGCCGCCGCGGGTATCCAGCATGGCACCGATGTAGCGGTCGGTGCCAGTCATCTCGCGCAGCTGCTCGCGGTTCAGATAGGTCACCGGCATGCCGCGGCGGATGCATTGCTGCGCGGTCTGTTCGATCGCCGCGGCGCTGGCCTCGTGATAGGCCGCGCGCAGCGTGCCGTTCTGCCGTGCCTCGCACGGAATCTGGTAACGTCGGATCAGATCGTGGGTGAAATTCGTGGTGCCATAGGAGAAGTCGATCATGCGGCGGCCGAGTTCGGTGCCGAAATCCGCCTCGATTTGATCAGGGTCGTGCTTCAGCCCGGGGTTGGTGTGGCCGCCATTGTTGCCGGACGCGCCCCAGCCGGGCTCCTGCGCCTCCAGCACCAGCGCCTCGACGCCCTGCTCTGCCAGATGCAATGCCGTGGAGAGGCCGGTGTAGCCGCCGCCGACGATCGCGACGGAGACATTCTTGTCGACGTCGAGCGGCGGCGTGGTGACCGGCGCGACGGCGGTGTCGGCATAAACAGAAGGCGGTAGAGGAAGGCGCGCAGGCATGGCAAGGACCGGTCAGAGCGGATGCAGCACACGCCGCAAAAAATCCTGCGTGCGCGGATGCTGGGGTTGGTTGAGCAGCGCCTTGGCCGGCCCCTGCTCGACGATGATTCCGCCATCGATGAACAGCACACGGTCGGCGACATCGCGGGCAAATCCCATCTCGTGGGTGACGACGACCATGGTCATGCCGTCGTCGGCGAGCTTGCGCATCACGCCAAGAACGTCGCCGACCAGTTCAGGATCGAGCGCCGAGGTCGGCTCGTCGAACAGGATGGCTTTTGGCTGCATCGCCAACGCCCGCGCGATCGCGACGCGCTGCTGCTGGCCGCCGGAGAGTTGCGGCGGATGTGCATCAGCCTTCTCCGCAAGCCCGACCTGGGCAAGCAGCGCGCGGCCGCGCTCCAGCACTTGCGTACGAGGCTCCTTCTTCACATAGAGCGGCCCTTCGACGACGTTCTCAAGGACCGTGCGATGCGGGAACAGGTTGAAGCGCTGGAACACCATCGAGACCTGGGTTCGGATGGCCACGATCGACGGCGCATCGCGGTCGACCTTCAATCCCTCGACGCTGATCTCGCCGCGATCGTAGCTCTCGAGCCCGTTGATGCAGCGCAGGATGGTGGACTTGCCGGAGCCGGAAGGACCGACGATGCAGACCACCTCGCCCTTTTCGACCTTCGCATCGATGCCCTTGAGCACCTCGACCTTGCCAAAGCTCTTGTGGATGTCCTTCAGCTCGATCATCGCTTGCCGGCCCGCTTTTCGAAGTGACGGACCAGCAGGATCAGGGGAATGCTCATGGTGAGATACATCAGCGCCACCAGCGTAAACACGCTGGTGTTCTTGAAGGTCGAGGACGCGATCAGTTTGCCCTGCAGCGCGAGCTCGGCGACCGTGATGGTGGAAGCCTGCGAGGAATCCTTCAGCATCATGATCATGACGTTGCCGTAAGGCGGCAGCACGATGCGGACGGCCTGCGGCAGCACCACGCGGCGCATGGTCAGCCACCAGCCCATGCCGATCGACTGCGCCGCCTCGATCTGCCCCTTGTCGATCGCCTCGATGCCGGCGCGGAAATTTTCGGCCTGATAGGCCGAATAGGCGATGCCGAGCCCGAGGATCGCGGCCTGCAGGGCCGACAAGGTGACGCCGAGATCGGGCATCACGAAGTAGAGGTAGAACAACAGCACGATGATCGGGATGCCGCGGATCACGTTGATCAGGCTGGCGCTGAGCATCGACAGCGCCTTGATGCCGGAGACCCGCATCATCGCCCAGACGAGGCCCAGCACCGTGGACAGCAGCAGCGAGCCGATGGTGACGACGATCGTCAGCGCGACGCCGTTCAGCAGGATCGGGAAGAACTCGGCGGCGTCGCGCCAAAAGCCTTTCATCGGATAGCCTGGCCTCTGGCGATCAACCTTGTGCCTTTAGGCCCCATTTATCGAGGATCTTGTCGATGGTGCCGTTGGCCTTCAGCTTCGCGAGCGAGGCATTGATCTTGCCGAGCAGCGCCGTCTCGCCCTTGCGCACGCCGATGCCGACCGAGCCGACGGTGACGGGCTTGTAGCCGTCGACGAGGCGCACCTCGGGGAAGCCGCCCTGCTTCAGATTGTAGGCGAGGATCGGATAATCGGCGTAGCCGGCCTTGAGACGGCCGGTGTTCACGTCGCGCAGGATGTCCGGAATGGTGTCGTAGGCCTTGACGTCCGCGAACAGGCCGGACTTCTTCAGCGCATCGACGAAGGCGGTGCCGACCTGAGCGCCGACCGTCTCGCCCTTCAAATCGTCCTGCGTGGCGTAAGCCTTGGTGTCGCCCTTGGGCACCACGAGCCCTTCGCCGTAGGTATAGATCGGATCGGAGAAGTCGACGACCTCTTTCCGCGGCGGCGTGATGAACATCGCAGCCGCAATGATGTCGATCTTGCTCGAGGTCAGCGACGGGATCAACGCCGAGAACTGCATCGGCTCGATCTGGACGTTGAAGCCGGCGTCCTTGCCGATCTCGGTGATGAGATCGACCATGATGCCCTGGATGGTGTTGGTTTTGGTGTCCAGGAAGGTGAAGGGAATGCCTGTCGGCGTCGAGCCGACCTTCAGCGCCTGCTGCGCCGAAGCCGGCACCACGGCCAGAGCAAGCGCCGCGATCGCGGCCAGACCAAAACGCTTCATCGCATCCCCCTTTGGGTCTGGCCGGTGACGGCGTTTCGCGCATGTCGTGATCAGACATTGCGGGCCAAGCCGTTTCGGCCTATTTTCACCAATATGAAAATTTGGTCACACTTTCGCAAACGATGCAAGTGGTTTTCATGCACATGAAGGAAGCGGTTTGACGTGAGCGGTGGCAAAAGAATGCGCAAACCGGTCGCCGCAAAGCCGGCGAAGCGGGTGAGGGCCAAGGCCGCGACCAAAAGGGCCGAGCCCGCGATGGACGTCGAGGTCGGCCGCCGCATCCGGGATCTCCGGCGCGCCAGGCAGTTCTCGCTGGAGACGGTCGCGGCGCGCACGGAGCTTTCGATCGGCTTCCTCAGCCAGATCGAGCGCGGCCTGTCGTCACCGTCCCTGCGGGTGCTGGCCACGCTGGCCGACGTGCTCGGCGTCGGCATCGCCGCCCTGTTCGGTGCAAGTCCGAGCGCCGATGGAGCATCCGATCAGGTCGTGACGCGCGGGTCGCAACGCCCCGAGCTCAAGCTCTGGCGCACCGGCGTGTCCAAGCAGTTGCTGAGCCCGGCGAGCACCGACAACAAGCTCAACCTCTTCCTGGTGCATCTGGAGCCGGGCGGCTCCACGGGCGACGAGCTCTACACCCATGACGGCGAGGAAGCCGGGCTCGTGCTCGAAGGCGAGATGATGCTGACGGTGGACAGCGAGACCTGGTCGCTGAGGACCGGCGACAGCTTCCGGTTTGCGAGCCGCAGACCCCACCGGTTTTCAAACCCGGCCGAGGATGCGAAGGCCGTGGTGCTCTGGGTGAATTGCGTGACGGGCTGACAGCGCTCGGTAACGCTGCGCCGCAGAATAAATCCGCGACGTCTCCACACCGTCATTACGAGCGCAGCGAAGCAATCCAGATTCTCCACGGAGACACTCTGGATTGCGTCGTCGCAAGGGCACCTCGCAATGACGGTCGGATAGAGTCTTACCCGAACCGGTGCTTATACCGCTCCACCGACAGCGCACTCACGTCGATGTCCGGCTTCTTGCCGGACAGCGTATCCGCGAGCACGCGTCCCGAACCGCAGGACATGGTCCAGCCGAGCGTGCCGTGGCCGGTGTTGAGGTGGAGGTTGCCGTACTGCGTCGGACCGATCACCGGTGGGCCGTCCGGCGTCATCGGACGCAGGCCGCTCCAGAACGTCGCCTTGGAAAGATCGCCGCCGCGCGGGAACAGATCGGTCAAGGAATGGTCCAGCGTGGCACGGCGCGCATCGTAGAGCTTGTCCGAGTAGCCGGAGATTTCCGCGGTGCCGCCGACGCGGATGCGATTGCCGAGGCGCGTGATCGCGACCTTGTAGCTCTCGTCCATCACGGTGGATTCCGGCGCGCCGGAGGCGTCCTTGATCGGCACCGTGATCGAATAGCCCTTCACCGGATAGACCGGCAGCGAAATGCCGAGCGGCGCAACCAGCCGCGACGACCAGCTGCCGAGCGCGAGCACGTAGCTATCGGCCTGCAACGTGCCGGCACCGGTCACCACGCCGCTGACGCGCGCACCGTCGGTGACGATGCGGTCGATCGAGGTGTTGAACATGAAGCGCACGCCGAGCGCCTCGGCATGCTTGGCCAGTGCCTGCGTGAACATGTGGCAGTCGCCGGTCTCGTCCTGCGGCAGTCGAAGCCCGCCGACGAATTTTTCCTTCACGCCCGATAGCGCCGGCTCCACCGCAATGCAGCCCTCGCGGCTCAGCACTTCGAACGGAACGCCGTACTGCTTGAGCACGGCGATGTCCTCGGCCGTGCCGTCGAGCTGCGCCTGGTAGCGGAACAGCTGCAGCGTGCCTTGCGCGCGCTCGTCATATTGAATGCCGATGTCGCGTCGCAGGTCGCGCAAGGAGTCGCGGCTGTATTCCGCGATCGGGATCATCCGGCTCTTGTTGACCGCGTAGCGCGCGCTGGTGCAGTTGCGCAGCATCTTGAGCAGCCAGACCCACATGACGGGATCGAGCTTCGGCCGGATCACCAGCGGGCCGTGCTTCATCAGCAGCCACTTCACCGCCTTCACCGGCACGCCGGGGCCGGCCCAGGGCGAGGAATAGCCGGGCGACACCTCGCCGGCATTGGCGAAGGAGGTCTCGAGCGCCGGCTCCGGCTGACGGTCGACGACCGTCACCTCGTGGCCGGCACGTGCGAGGTAGTAGGCAGAGGTGACACCGATGACACCGCTGCCGAGGATCAGAACTTTCACGCTTGGTCCAACTCCCGCGGCATCACGCTCGCCGCTGCAAGGAAACAACTCGCAACGGCGAGAGCAATTATCAGGCCACCCGCTTGATGGCGTCGCCGAGAATCGAGACGATGTCGTCGATGTGGCTCTTTTCGACGATCAGCGGCGGCGACAGCGCGAAGCTATCGCCACTCATGCGGAAGTACAGTCCGCGATTGAAGCAGTCGACCATGACGTCGTAGCCGCGCGCACCGACAGCACCGTCGCGCGGCGACAGCTCGACTGCGCCCATCAGGCCGCAATTGCGGATGTCGATGACGTTCGGCAGGCCCTTGAGCGAATGCAGCGCATCGCGCCAGTATTCGGCGATCGACGCACCGCGCGTCAGCAGGCCTTCGTCCTTGTAGATGTCGAGCGTCGCGATGCCGGCGGCGCAGGCGGTCGGATGCGCGGAATAAGTGTAGCCGTGGAACAGCTCCATGACGTTCTCCGGGCCGATCATCATGGCGTCGTGCACCTTGCGGTGCGCGAAAACCGCGCCGCAGGGGATGGTGCCGTTGGTGATGCCCTTGGCGGTGGTCATCATGTCCGGCGTAACGCCGAAGAAATTGGCGGCGAACGGCGTGCCGAGGCGGCCGAAGCCGGTGATGACCTCGTCGAAGATCAGGAGGATGCCGTGCTTGTCGCAGATCTCGCGCAGGCGCTGCAGGTAGCCCTTCGGCGGCGGCAGCACAGCGGTCGACCCCGGGACCGGCTCGACGATGACGGCGGCGATGGTCTCGGCGCCATGCAAGGCCACGAGGCGTTCGAGATCGTCGGCAAGCTCGGCGCCGTGCTCGGGCTGATCCTTGGCGAAGGCGTTGCGGGTGAGATCGTGGGTGTGTCGGATGTGATCGACGCCCGGCAGCAGGGTGGCGAAGGCGCGGCGGTTGGCGACCATGCCGCCGACCGAGGTGCCGCCGAAGCCGACCCCGTGATAGCCGCGCTCGCGGCCGATCAGGCGGGTTCGGCTGGCCTGGCCGTTGGCGCGGTGATAGGCGAGGGCGATCTTCAGTGCGGTGTCGACCGACTCGGAGCCGGAGTTGGTGAAGAAGATGCGGTCGAGGCCCTTCGGCGCGATCTCGGCGAGCCGCTCGGCGAAGTCGAATGCGAGCGGATGGCCCATCTGGAACGACGGCGCAAAGTCCAGCGTCATGAGCTGACGCTCGACCGCGGCGGCGATCTGCTTGCGGCCGTGGCCGGCATTGACGCACCAGAGGCCGGCGGAGCCGTCGATCACCTTGCGGCCGTCGACGGTGGTGTAGTGCATGCCCTCGGCGGAGGAGAACAGGCGCGGCGCCTTCTTGAACTGCCGGTTGGCCGTGAACGGCATCCAGAACGAGTCGGTCTTGATAGTGTTCGGAATCTGATGAAGGGTCACGGCCGCGCTCCTTTGCTGACCTGCTAGCAGAGCCACGGCTTGGAAAGCGCAACAAGTCCTTTTCTGCCCCGCCGCAACCCATTGATTTCACTGGGGCGATTGGACCATATTTGCGCGATCCGCATCACCTGCAACACAGGACCAGGGCAAGGACCGGAACATGAGCGTCGACATCGGTGGACGGCTGCGATTCATCCGGGCGCGCCACAAGCTGTCGCAGCGCGAGCTGGCCAAGCGTGCCGGCGTCACCAATTCGACAATCTCGCTGATCGAATCCAACCAGATGAACCCCTCGGTCGGCGCCCTCAAGCGCATCCTCGACGGCATCCCGATGGGGCTCGCCGAGTTCTTCGCGCTGGAGCCGGAGTCGCGGCGCAAGATCTTCTACCGCGCGGACGAGCTGACGGAGGTCGGCAAGAAGCCGATCTCGTATCGCCAGGTCGGCGACAATCTGTTCGGCCGCAGCCTCCAGATTCTGAAGGAGCGTTACGAGCCCGGCAGCGACACCGGGCGCGTGCACCTCGTCCATGACGGCGAGGAAGGCGGCATCGTGATCTCGGGCAAGCTCGAGGTCACCGTCGAGGACGAGCGCCGCATCCTCAATCCGGGCGACGCCTATTATTTCGAGAGCCGCCGCCCGCACCGTTTCCGCTGCGTCGGCGGCAAGCCGTGCGAAGTGATCTCGGCCTGCACGCCGCCGACGTTCTAGAGCATGATCCGGAAAAGTGCGAAACGGTTTTCGGAAAAGATCATGCGCAAACAACAACCTAAAGCGCGATGATGGTTCATCCAAATCTCATCGCGCTTTAGACCTACGCAGCGGAGCGAGAAGATCTCGCCCCGCCCGCCGTCTCAACGCTGCGTCAACAACTCCTCGATCCGAATCGGAAAACGACGCACACGCACGCCGGTCGCGTGCCAGACCGCGTTGGCGACCGCGCCGGCGCTGCCGGTGATGCCGATTTCGCCGACGCCCTTGATGCCGAGCGCATTGACGTGCGGATCGTGCTCCTCGACCGTGACGACGTCGAGCGGCGGCACGTCGGCATTCACGGGAACGTGGTACTCGCCGAGATTGGCATTCATGATGCGGCCGGTGCGCCGGTCGGTGATCGCTTCCTCGTGCAGCGCAAAGGACAGGCCCCAGATCATGCCGCCGAACAGCTGGCTTTGCACCATGCGCGGGTTGACGATGCGGCCGGCTGCGAAGGCGCCGACCATGCGGCTGACGCGGATTTGGCCGAGATCGGGATCGACCTTCACCTCAGCGAACACCGCACCATGTGAATGCATCGCGTATTGCTCCATCGCCGCGGGATTCGGCGCACCGGTGCCGCGCGCCTCGACCTCGGCGACGCCGGCGCGCGCCAGGATCTCGGAATAGCTCTCGCTGCGGCTCTCATCGTCGCGTCGGACCAGCCTTCCCTCGCGCGCGATCACGCCGGCATTGCCGGCGCCGAACAGCGGCGAATGCTCGTCAGTGGTGGCGATATCGGCGAGCTTGGCGATCACGGCCGCGCCCGCGCTGTGGATCGCAGCACCCGCGGTTGCCGTATGCGCGGAGCCGCCGGCGATGCCGGCATCGGGCAAATCGGACGTACCGGCCCTGAACGCGACGCGGTCGATATCGAGCCCGAGCTCGTCGGCCGCGATCTGGGCCAGCGCGGTCCAGGCGCCCTGCCCCATGTCGTGCGCACCGATCTCCATCACGCCCGAGCCATCGCGCCGGATCGCCGCGCGGGCTTCCGCCTGGAACATCAGCGCGGGGAAGGTCGCGGTGCCCATGCCCCAGCCGACCAGAAAGCCGGCATCGTCGCGCATCTGCCGCGGCTGCAGCGAACGCTTCGCCCAGCCGAAACGCGCCGCACCCTGCTCGTAACAGGCGCGCAACGCCTTTGAGGAGAACGGCTTGCCGCTGATCGGCTCGACCTCGGCATAGTTCTTCAGGCGGAAGGCGAGCGGGTCCATGCCGCAGGCCCACGCCATCTCGTCGATCGCGCTCTCCAGCGCAATCGAGCCGGTCGCCTCGCCGGGCGCGCGCATGAACAGCGGCGTGCCGGTATTGACGCGCACGGCGTCATGCGAGGTGCGGATCGCAGGCGCCGCATAGAGTGTGTGCGAGGCGTCGGCGGCGGGCTCGTAGAAATCGTCGAACGTGCTCGACACGGTCCTCGCATGATGATCGAGCGCGGTCAAACGCCCCTCGCCATCCGCACCGATGCGCAGGCGCTGGCGCGTCGGTGCGCGATGGCCGACCGGCCCATACATCTGCTCGCGGCGCAGCACGAGCTTGACCGGCTTGCCGACCAGCTTGGCGGCCATGACGCCGAGCACCTGCGGCCCGGCCATCAACCCCTTGGAGCCGAAACCGCCCCCGAGAAACGGGCTGCGAATGTGGATCTTGTCATGCGCGATGCCGAACAACTCGGCGATCCGTGCCAGCGAGAGCATCAGACCCTGGGTCGGCATGTCCACCGACAGCCTGTCGCCGTCCCAATGCGCCACGATCCCATGCGGCTCCATCGCGTTGTGATATTGCGGCGGCGTCTCATAGACGACGTCGATCTGCTTCTCGGCCGAAGCAAGCCCTGCCTCGATGTCCCCATGATGATGCTCGGACGGATTGCCGACGCCGACGACGGGCGGCACAAAGCTCTCGCCGGCATCGAGGCCGACCAGCGCAGGCAGCGCCTCGTAACGCGGCGCCAGCAGCGCGGCGCCTTCGGTTGCAGCCTCCAACGTCTCCGCGATCACCACCGCAATCGGCTGGTTGGCGTAGCGGACCTCGTTGGTCTGCAACACCTCCATCCGGAAGACGAACGGATTGGTCTTGATCTCGGGATCGATCGCGAGAGCCGGTTTGTGGTCCGGCGTCATGACGTCGACCACACCGGGATGGCGCTTGGCGGCATCGACATCAAGCGAAGTCAAACGACCGCGCGCGATGCTGGACACGGCCATCACCGCAAACAGCATGCCAGGCGGGTGATTGTCGGCAGCGTAGGTCGCCTGCCCCTTGACCTTGAGATTGCCGTCGCGACGGGTCAGCGGCTGGCCGATATTCGAGCCGTGGCGCAGATGGGCGGGCGCACTGGTCAGGTTGAGCTCAGGCATGGATAACTCCGGGGATCGCGGCAAAGGGAGAAGCCGGCAGCGCCGGCAGGCGCGCGGGCGTGCCGGCCGCGGCGAGGGTCAGCGCGCGCACCACGATGCGGCGTGCGAGCTCGATCTTGAAGGCGTTGTCGCCGGACGGCTTGGCGTCGGCAAGAGCGCGCCAGGCGGCTTCCTGGAAGGCGTCGGCCGTCGGCGCAACGTTCCTGAGAACGTCCTCCGCGGCGCGGGCACGCCAGGACTTCGCGGCGACGCCGCCGAGCGCGAGCCGCGCTTCCACGATCTTGCCTTTCTCGATCCGCAATGCGGCTGCAGCCGATACGACGGCGAAAGCGTAGGAGGTGCGCTCGCGGACCTTGAGGTAGCGCGCATGCGCAGCAAAGCCGCGCGCCGCCGGCGGCAGGCGCACTGCGACGATGAGATCGCCGGGCTCGAGCACGGATTCGCGATCGGGCGTGTCGCCGGGCAGGCGGTGCAGCTCGTCGAGCGCGAACTCGCGCCGGCCATTTTTGCCCTCGATCTCGACGATGGCATCGAGCGCGACCAGCGGCACGCAGAAATCAGAAGGGTGCGTCGCGATGCAGCTCTCGCTCCAGCCGAGCACGGCATGGCCGCGGTTCTCGCCGTCGCGGGCGTCGCAGCCGCTGCCGGCCTCGCGCTTGTTGCACCGGCTGGCGGTGTCGTAGAAATAGGCGCAGCGCGTCCGTTGCAGGAGATTGCCGCCGACGGTCGCGGCGTTGCGCAACTGCGCGGACGCACCGGAGAGCAGCGCTTCGGCAACGGCCGGATAGGACCTCGCGAATTCCGCATCGTGCGCGAGATCGGCGTTGCCCACCAAGGCGCCAATGCGTATGCCGCCGTCGGCGAGGCGCTCGATGCCGTCGAGCCCTTCGAGATGGGTGACGTCGACGAGACGATCCGGACGGCTGATATTGCCCTTCATCAGATCGAGCAGATTGGTGCCGGCGGCAAGATAGACGGCGCCCGGCTGGGCCGCCGCGGCAACGGCTTCAGCAACCGTCGCGGGCCTGACATAATCGAACTGTTTCATGCCGAACGCCTCTGGTTGGTTTCGTCCATCTGTCCTTGCGCGTCGAGCACGGCATCGACGATGCCGGCATAGGCGCCGCAGCGGCAGAGATTGCCGCTCATGCATTCGCGGATGCGCTCGGGATCGTTGCCGGCCTGCGCCTCGCTCATCATGCCGATCGCGCTCATGATCTGGCCGGGCGTGCAGAAGCCGCACTGGAAGCCGTCATGGGCAATGAAGGCGGCCTGCACGGGATGAAGCTGGTCGCCGCGCGCCACGCCCTCGATGGTGAGGATGTCGGCGCCGTCATGGCTGATGGCGAGCGCGAGGCAGGAGTTGATGCGCTTGCCGTCGACCAGAATGGTGCAGGCACCGCACTGACCGCGGTCGCATCCCTTCTTGGTTCCGGTGAGATGGACGCGCTCACGCAGGAGATCGAGCAGCGTGACGCGCGGATCGTCGAGGACGAAGTCGCGCCGCGCACCGTTCACGGTGAGGCTGATGGAGTGGTTCATACAAGGCTCCGATCAGATATGGACATGAGTCATCGCGCAGCGCCCATCGCCATGGCCGCCGTCGATTGCGTGCCGCCCCCGACATGAAGCGGGTGGGGCACATGAACGAAAATACGGAGGCACCCTCCGTTTAACAAGGGTCACGGGAAAATATTTGGAATTCGTCAAAAGCCCGTGCGTCACCAACGCGATGCAGCCGCTTCCGGGTTCAACGAGGGTTCAATCTAACCAATTCGTGATCTACATTGCCTGATATGGACGACCACGCCGACCAGACCCGAAAGCCCCGCGCCGATGCCGTGCGCAATCGCGAGCGCGTGCTCGAAGCGGCGAAAGCCGTGTTCAGCGCGGGCGGGCCAGAGGCGAGCCTCGAGGCTGTGGCGAAACGCGCCGGCGTCGGTATCGGCACGCTCTATCGGCACTTCCCGACGCGCGAGGATCTGTTCGAGGCGGTGTACCGGCGCGAGGTCGAGCAGCTCAGCGAGCTTGCCGAGCAGTTGAAGACTGCGAAGGACCCGGTCGATGCGCTCAGGCGCTGGCTGCGTTCAGGTGTCGAGTTCGTTGCCACCAAGAAGGGGATGATGGCTGCCCTGGCGCTCGCGGTGCAGAGTTCATCGGAGCTCGCGGCGTTCTCGATGGATCGCCTGACCAAGGCGATCGGCTCGCTGCTCGACCGCGCGGTCGTGGCAGGCGAGATGCGCGGCGATGTCAGCCCGGAGGATTTGCTGCGGGCATTTTTTGGGATGTGCTACATGCACGACCAGCCCGGCTGGCAAGCGTCGGTGCTGCGCCTGCTCGATGTGTTCGTCGATGGCCTGCGCATGCAGCCTGTTAGGACAGCGAAGACGCGCACCGTCGCCAAGCCTGCGAAGCCGGCCCTGAAGCGCAAGCGATAGCGGGCGGCGGCCACAAGATCATGGCTACTGAGGGGTGATAGCGACCTAAGTGGCAAAGCCCGGCCCGGCCTTCACCGCGCTCATCCGCGAGCGGACCAAGAGCAGCACGACAATGCCGATATTGAGCGCGTTCCACGCCACTCCGTTGGCGAACGCCGCTGCATAGGAGCCGGTCGCATCGAAGATGAGGCCCGACACCCAGCCTCCGAACGACATGCCGAACACCGAGGCGAAGATCACGATGCCGACGCGGGTTGCGGCTTCGCTCGCCGGCATCGCCTCGCGCACGATGATCGCGTAGCTCGGCACGATGCCGCCCTGGAACAGGCCGAACATCGCGGAAATCAGATAGAGCGAGGTGAGGCTGTCGAAGAAAAGATAGAACACCAGCGCAAAGCCCTGCGCCAGCGATCCCACCAGCAGCGTCCAGATGCCGCCGATCTTGTCGGCGAGATAACCGGAGCCGATGCGGCTGACGATGCCGCAGCCCATCATCAGCGAGAGCATCTCCGCGCCGCGCGCCACGCCATAGCCGAGGTCGCCGCAATAGGCGACGATATGCACCTGCGGCATCGCCATGGCGACGCAGCAAGAGATGCTGGCGATCGAGAGCAGCACCGTCAGCGCATTGGTCGAGAGCTTGAGATCGACCCGCGGCGGCGGTGCATTGGCGTGATCGTGGACCTTGTCGTCGCCCATCTGCGCACGCAGGACGAGAACCAGAAGCGCCATCGTGCTGGCGCAGACGATGGCGATGCCGATATGGGTGTAGCGCCAGCCGATCTCCTGGGTGCCCCAGCTCACGATCGGCGGCCACATCGTGCCGGCCACGTAATTGCCGCTCGCGACGATGGTCACGGCCAGTCCGCGATAGCGCTCGAACCAGTGCGAAGCTTCCGCCATCAACGGCGCGAAGGTCGCGGACGTGCCGAGCCCGATCAGGAAATAGGCCGCCACGAACTGCCAGAGCTGGGTCGACAGCCCCGCAAGCACATTGGCGACACCGAGGAAGGCGATGCTGATCGCCATCGCCCACACGATGCCGAACCGGTCGGTGATCTTGCCGGCGATCACGCCGCCGAGCCCGAAACCGAACATCATCAGCGTGAAGGCCAGCGACACGGCGCCACGTGTGGCACCGAATTCCGCCTGCACCACGGGAATCACGACCACGACCGCCCACATGCCGACGGCGCCGATCGAGCCGATCACGAGCGCAACGAGCAGCCGCATCCAGGCCTGACGGGAATCAGGGCTGAAGGAATCAGGGCTTTGTCCTGGATGACTTGGCGCGTGCACGCGCGGAACATGTTCGCGGAACGCTCCGCGGTCAAGCAGCGTGCCGCGATATTGGGCATGCGCGGTGCGCTGCGGTAATAAGTTCTTGGCGAATGCGCGTTTTGCCATTAGTTTGCATTCAGCGTGTGCAACATTGCCGCGCGGAACGCATGTGGCGGAATGTTGCTGCGATTGACACGATCGATGCGGATCAGGGTGGGGCGGATCGTCGCCCTCGCCTATCTGTTCTGCGTGCTCGCGCCAGCGGCAAGCCTGGCCTGGGGCAGCGGCCCGGCGCCCTGCCTCGATGGGGCCCCGCAGGCATATGCCGCACCGGTCCATCATCAGATGGCGGCCGGCCATGCGCACGATGGCGCCTCGCACAACCACGCCGGGCCACACGAGCATCACCAAGCCAAGCAGGACGCGCCCGCGTCGCATCATCAGGACGGCAAGGGAACAGTCGGTCCCTGCTGCGCGATGATGTGCGTCAGCGCGTTGCCGGCCGACCTGCCGGTCGTCGCAACACCGCTCCGACCGATGTCCACCTGCTCGCCCGAGCTCGTGGCCAGCCTGCACAGCACGGCACCGCCCCAGCACTACCGCCCCCCCATCGCCTGATCTGACACGACGATTTCGGGCCGAGCGCGCTTTGCCACGCGCGCGAACCTGTAGTCTTTCAGATCAAGGATGAATCATGCTTGCGCTTCCCGGAGCGAAATCCGCCGCAGCCGTGGTGGCTGGACGACACCTTCTATTCCATTGGCCGCTTCTGGCCCTCGCTGCGCTGGCGATGTCCGGCTGCATGCCGGCCACGACCACAGTCGCCAGCGCCGATCCTGCCGATCCCGCGGCGAAGGTGGCGCCTGTCGGCTATCGCTCGACCATTGCGCCCTATACCAGCCTGCGGCCTGCGACACCGGCACCCTGGCGCGGCCGCAACGAGGCGGTGACGCCGCAGCCGAAGCAAGAGCGGTAGGAGCGCGCCATGACACCCCATCTTGCGCGAGGCCTGCTCGTCATCGCAGCGCTCAGCATGTCCGGTTGCGCCGCGTTCTCGCCCGACGGCGGCATGACCGACGTCTCGGATCTGACGAGCCGGACCATCAACAAGGACGTCGCCTTCGTGCGCTCGGCCGAGGGCGCCGCCGCGGTCGATTCCCGCGTCCGCCAGCTGCTCTCGCGCACGCTCAGCGTTGACGCCGCCGTGCAGATCGCGCTGCTCAACAACAAGGGACTGCAGGCCGCCTACAACGAGCTGGCGCTGGCGGAGACCGAGCTGGTCGAGCAGAGCCTGCCGGCCAATCCGGTGTTCGCAGTCTCTCGCATCACCGGCAATGGCGCCAGCGAGATCGAGCGCCAGGTGGTCGGCGACATCCTCGCGCTCGCCACCCTGCCGTTCCGGTCCGAGATCGCTCGGGAACGCTTCCGCGGAGCGCAGCTGCGCGCCGCGCTGGCGACGCTGCGGCACGCCTCGGACGTGCGCCGCGCCTATGTCCGTGCGGTTGCCTCCAACGAGATGGTGGGGCTGCTGACCGACGCGAAGGCGACGGCGGAATCGACCGCACAGCTCGCGCTCAAGCTCGGCGAGACCGGCTCGCTCAACAAGCTCGATCAGGCCCGCGAGCAGGTGTTCTATGCCGAGACCACCGCCGACCTCGCCAGTGCGCGACAGGCGGCGGGAAGCGCGCGCGAAAAGCTGGCGCGCCAGATGGGGCTGTGGGACGACGGTCTCGACTTCCGCCTGCCCAATCAACTGCCGCCATTGCCGCGCCGGCCGCTGGCCCTCCCCACGATCGAGGCCGATGCGGTGGCACATCGCCTCGACCTGCAGATCGCGCGGCTTGAGCTGGCCGCGCTGGCGAAGGCGCTGAACCTCACCGAGGCGACGCGCTTCGTGACGCTGCTCGATATCGCCGGCATCTCCCGTCGCACCCAGGATCCGGAAGGGCCGCCGTTCCGCGAGCGCGGCTTCGACCTGCAGTTCCAGATTCCGATCTTCGACGGCGGTGAGGTGCGCGTGCGTCAGGCGGCGGAGACCTACAACCTCGCCTTCAACCGCCTGACCGAGCGGGCCGTGAATGTGCGGTCCGAGGCGCGCGATGCCTATCGCGTCTATCGCTCCACTTACGACATCGCCGGCCACTACCAGCGCGAGATCATCCCGTTGCGAAAGATCATCACCGAGGAGATGCAGCTGCGCTTCTCCAGCATGCAGGTCGACATCTTCGCGCTGCTCACCGAAGCGCGGCAGCGCCTCGCGGCGCTGCGCGGCGCGATCGATGCCAGGCAGAGATTCTTCCTCGCCCAGGCCGATCTGCAGACCGCCGTCAACGGCGGCGGTCTGCCCGCCGCCGTTGGCGACAATCCAACCACCGTTGCCGCGGCAACTCCTGCCGAAGGCGGCGGCCACTGAGACGGAGGCCAAGATGTTTTCCCGCCGAGGATTTTTAGGCACCGCCGCGCTTGTCGGCGCATCCGCCATTCAAGGCCGCGTCCAGGCCGCGTCGATTCCGGAAGCACCCACCATGGACAAGGTGGTGATGCAGCCGCCGCTGCATCCGATCAGCGGGCCTGACTATCGCCCCGTGGTCACGCTGAACGGCTGGTCGCTGCCGTTCCGGATGAACGGCGACTGGAAGGAATTCCATCTCGTCGCCGAGCCCGTGGTGCGCGAATTCGCCGAGGGCATGAAGGTGAATTTGTGGGGCTACAACGGCCAGTCGCCGGGACCGACGATCGAGGCGGTCGAAGGCGACAAGGTCCGGATCTTCGTCACCAACCGGCTGCCCGAATACACCACGGTGCACTGGCACGGCATGATCATCCCGAGCGGCATGGACGGCGTCGGCGGATTGAACCAGCCGCACATCGAACCGGGCAAGACCTTCGTCTACGAATTCGAGATGAAGAAGAGCGGAACCTTCATGTACCACCCGCATTCCGACGAGATGGTGCAGATGGCGATGGGTATGATGGGCATGTTCATCGTGCACCCGCGCGACCCGAGTTTCCGCGCCGTCGACCGCGACTTCGTGTTCGTGATGAGCACCTATCGCGTCGACCCCGGCACCTATCTGCCGCACGTCAACGAGATGACGGACTTCAACATGTGGACCTGGAACGCGCGGGTCTTTCCCGGAATCGATCCGCTGCCGGTCAGGCTCGGCGACAAGGTGCGCGTACGCATCGGCAATCTCAGTATGACCAACCATCCGATTCATTTGCATGGCCACAGCTTCGCGGTGACCTGCACCGATGGCGGCTGGATTCAGGAGAGCGCGCAGATCCCGGAGACGACCACCGACGTCCCGGTCGGCGCCATCAGGGTGTTCGACGTGCTCGCCGACAATCCCGGGGACTGGGCATTCCATTGCCACAAGTCGCACCACACCATGAATTCGATGGGACACGACGTGCGCAACCTGATCGGCGTGTCGCGCAAGGACCTCGCCAAGGCCGTCGGCAAGCTCGCGCCCGACGGCATGGCCATGGGCTCGACCGGCATGGCGATGGGCAACATGGAGATGCCCGCGCCCGACAACACGCTGCCGATGATGACCGGCACCGGCCAGTTCGGGCCGATCGAGATGGGCGGCATGTTCACCGTGATGAAGATACGCGAAGACCTCGCGCGCGACGATTACCGCGATCCTGGTCCCTACAAATTCCCGCCAGGCACCGTCGCCTACGAAGTCGCCGCACCCGCCCCGGAGCCGGCGCGGCACAAACCCGGCAGTCCGCCGATGAAGCACAAGATGTGAGCGTTTCGATGAACCACCAACCGGAGACCACGATGAAGACCACGATCAAGCTTGCCCTCGCGCTGGCCGCGCTTTTGGCCGCACCCGCCTTTGCCCACGACAAGCATGGGCACGGCAAATTTTCGGCCGGCGAGCCCGGCGATCCGAAGAAGCCGGCACGGACCATCGAGATCGCCATGAGCGAGATGGATTACGCACCGTCCAGGATCGAGGTCAAACGCGGCGAGCAGGTCCGCTTCGTGCTGCGCAATGTCGGCAAGGAGGACCATGAATTCCTGCTCGCCACCACCAAAGAGAATCTCGCGCATGCCGTGGAAATGAAGAAGCATCCGCACATGGAGCATGACGAACCCAATGGCGTGCGCCTCGCGCCGAGCAAGACCGCCGAGATCCTCTGGAAGTTCAGCAAGGCCGGCACGTTCGAATTTTCCTGCCTGATCCCCGACCATCGCGACTACGGCATGGTCGGCCAGGTCACCGTCAAGTAACGATAGGGAGCCTCTCATGAACCGCATCATCCGTATCACTGCCGCGCTGGCGCTGTCGTTCGGCCTTGCCACCGCGGCCCTGGCCGCCTCGATCAGCGGCGAGGTCAAGAAGATCGACGAGGGCGCCGGCAAGATCACGCTCAAGCACGGACCGGCCAAGAGCCTCGGCATGGAGGAGCCCATGACCATGGTCTATCGCGTCAAGGACCCCGCGATGCTGAAGCAGGTGAAGGTCGGCGACAAGGTGACCTTCGAGGCCGAGGAGGCGGCGTCGGGGTATACAGTGACGAAGATGGAGAAGGCGAAGTAGCCTCTTCTGTCATTCCGGGGCGCGCCGCTTGGCGCGAACCCGGAATCCATGTCTCCACGATGCTTGCGGCCCGATGGATTCCGGGTTCGCCCTTCGGGCGCCCCGGAATGACGGGCCAAATCTCCCGTCCCGCGCTCTCCCCGCCCCCGCGTTAACCGTTTGCTAACCATACACCCGGCAAGAATTGCCGGGTGAAGTCGAGTGTCGTCGGCCGCGTAGAACGGGAGGAACCCCGTGGACGCCAGTGCGGTGCCTCACTTTCGGAACGGCGGCCCATCGGCCGCCGCGCAGACGTTCGGGGCGCGCGGACGGCAGTCGCGCGGGGAGGCAGCTACCATGGTCGACGTCACCGCGGGACAGGGCGTAGGCGCCGCAAGGCCCGGCATCCCCTCCGTCAACGAGATCGTCACCATCCTCAAGCGCGGCGATATCGCGCTGGCGCTCGGCGTCCTCACCATCCTGGTGGTGCTGATCCTGCCCCTGCCCGCGATCGTGCTGGACCTGTTCCTGGCGATCTCGATCACGCTCTCGATCCTGATCCTGATGACGTCGCTGTTCATCCAGGCCCCGCTCGAATTCTCGTCCTTTCCGACCGTCCTCCTGATCTCGACCATGCTGCGCCTGTCGCTCAACATGGCCTCGACCCGCCTGATCCTGTCGCACGGGCACGAGGGCACGGCTGCCGCCGGTCACGTCATCGAAGCCTTCGGCAACTTCGTGATGGGCGGCAATTTCGTCATCGGCATCATCGTTTTCGCCATCCTGATCATCGTCAATTTCGTCGTCATCACCAAGGGTTCGGGCCGCATCGCCGAAGTCGCCGCCCGCTTCCACCTCGACGCCATGCCCGGCAAGCAGATGGCGATCGACGCCGACCTCGGCGCCGGCCTGATCGACGAGAAGGTCGCCAAGGAGCGGCGCAAGGAGCTGGAGGACGAGAGCGGCTTCTTCGGCGCCATGGACGGTGCCTCCAAATTCGTCCGGGGCGACGCCATCGCCGGCCTTCTGGTCGTCTTCATCAACGTCGTCGGCGGCATCATCATCGGCGTGGCGCAGCAGGGCATGTCCTTCGCCGACGCCGGCCGCACCTACACGCTGCTGACCGTCGGTGACGGCCTCGTCACCCAGGTGCCGGCGCTGATCGTCTCGACCGCGGCCGGCCTGCTCGTCTCCAAGGCCGGCGTCTCCGGCGCCGCCGACAAGGCGCTGATGAAGCAGTTCTCCGGCTATCCGCAGGCGCTCGCGATGTCCTCCGCCGTGATGCTGGTGCTGGCGGCGCTGCCGGGCATTCCGACCCTTCCCTTTCTCGCCCTGGGCGGCGGCGCCGGCGCGTTGGCCTGGAACGCCCGCAACCGCAACCGGGTGACCGCCAAGGCCGAGGAAGCCGCCCACGCCGCCTCCGCTGCGGGAACGCCGGGTGCGCCGGGCGCTGCCGCGGCCGAAGAGCCGATCTCGGCCGCGCTCAAGATCGACGACCTCAAGATCGAGCTCGGCTATGCGCTGCTGCCGCTGGTCAACGGCCCCGATGGCACCGACCGCCTCACCGAGCAGATCAAGGCGCTGCGCCGCTCGCTCGCGATCGAGATGGGCTTCGTCATGCCGGCGGTGCGCATCCTCGACAACGTCCAGCTCGAGGCCAACACCTACATCATCAAGATCAAGGAGGTCGACGCCGGCACCGGCAAGATCTGGCCGAACCAGTTCATGGTCATGGATCCCGGCGGCAGCCAGGTGCAGGTGCCCGGCATCCACACCACCGAGCCGACCTTCGGCCTGCCCGCGACCTGGGTCGATGCCAGCTTCAAGGAGGAAGCCTCGCTCAAGGGCTACACCGTCGTCGACGCCGCAACCGTGCTCTCCACCCACCTCACCGAGCTGCTCAAGGCCAACATGTCGGACCTGCTCTCCTATGGCGAGGTGCAGAAGCTGCTCAAGGAGCTGCCGAAGGAGCAGAGCGAGCTGGTCAAGGACATCGTCCCCGCACAGGTTACGGTCTCCGGCATCCAGCGCGTGCTGCAGCTCCTGCTCGCCGAGCGCATCTCGATCCGCGACCTCTCCACCATCCTCGAAGGCATCGCGGATTCGCTGGCCTTCTCGCGCAATCCCGCGACCATGGTCGAGCACGTCCGGGCTCGCCTCGCGCGCCAGATCTGCGCGCAGAACACCTCCTATGCCGGCTATCTGCCGCTGATCGCGCTGTCGGCGAAATGGGAGCAGGCCTTTGCCGAATCGATCATCGGCCAGGGCGAGGAGCGGAGCCTGGCGATGCAGCCCTCGAAATTGTCGGAGTTCATGACCGGCGTGCGCGAGGCGTTCGAGCGCGCCGCGCGCGAAGGCGAGGCTCCGGTACTGGTCACCTCCGCGGCAATTCGTCCCTTCGTGCGTTCCCTGGTGGAACGGTTCCGGGCCCAGACGACGGTGCTGTCGCAGGCCGAAATCCACCCCAGGGCGAGGTTGAAAACGGTCGGAAGCATCTGATTTGGCTTAAGAAGCCGTGTGTTTTTCGGCCACAGGCAAATGGTTTTTGAGTTCCTGGCGCCTTGTGGACCAATCGTCGAAAGTCGCCCGGCAAGCACATTACAGCTTTGAAATAATTGCCAAAATGCACGATTAGCGGTCACTTCTGATCGCGAGCTTTCACGTCCTGTCACGCTCTTGTGATCGCCCCTTGGGAACGAATCCCCCCAATACTAGGTTGTTGGGCACCGGAAGCATGAACCTGCCCAAATAAGCAGGCGACTACTTCGGGTAGATGGCGGCAGGAGCCTTCCATGAACCACTCGATTTACAGCGCAGATCGCTCGACCCATTTGAAAGTCGTGGTCGTGGCCCTCGTCGCGGGGATCGCGGTGGCAGGCTTCGGCATCACGGCCCGCACGAATTCGGACGAAGGTCTGACCCAGACGGCCCGCGTCATCAAGGCCGGCAAGCCGGTCGTTATCACCAGCTCGAACGCGTCCCTCGTTCGCTAAGGAGATCTGACGAGTTTTTTGAATTCACGCGGCTCTTTACCAGCCCCCCAAAGTCGCCACGTGGATATGTAGACGACCCCAACCCCAAGTCGACTACAGAAAGCGCCCGCCCCCCACGGGCGCTTTCTCATGTCTGGGGTATCGATTCATTTCAGTTGCGCACTTCTCTAGTGTCCCGGACGCGACACAGCGCGCAAGCGTTGCGGCGCCGAGCCGGGACCCAGCAAGCGACAGTACGCGCTGATACATGGGCCCGGGCTCTGCAGCGCATCGTCAAAGAGGCGCTGCGCTGCGTCCGGGGCACGAGACCTTTGTTCAACGATACACATGATTGATCATCCTCGCGGCGCATCTCGCCCGAGTTGTGCTTGATCGCTTCGCCCTCGATTGAAAGAGGGCGCAGGGAAGACCGGGTGCCGGCCGGGCACCCACGGTCCACTGTGCGAAAGGTGGCAACAAGAATCTGCACAGCGGCATACAGGTGAAGCCAAACAACCGGCCTTCCCTGCGCAGTGGTTTGACGGCTTATGGCGTGCTCTCCCCGGGGAGCGTTGCACTATTGCCCCCGTCGCCTTGCGGATGACTGATGCGCGCGCCCGGTCGGGCCGCCACATCACCACAAGCCTTGACGCACAGACCCCAGGCGTCAGGACCACACGATTTTGCCGTACGCTAGAATCACACCGGTCGTGTGCGCGAGGTGTTTCGCTCACGGTTGCCCGCCCTGCGAAATCCTTTGCGCCGATGCGACTAACGTCCACCGCCGCCCGGCCCGCGTTCGTGACGATCGCGATACGCCCCTCTTCCTTGGGCCGGGCTGTCGCGACACATACGCCCTTTCCGAATTTCGGTAAAGTGGAATATTTTTGCGGCGTGCGTTGACCTAGGGCTCGCGTGTTTTGCCCGTCAGGCAACGCAAGGGCTGGTAGGGGAGCCGCGCGACTACCGCGCGCCATAGCTCGGCGGCGGTGCCTGCACGATCGGCGCGGCCGCCGCAAACAGCTCTTCCCTGCTGCCGCTCATCGGCGGATAGATGCGCTTGCGGTTGATGATCTGCTTGGTCGCCTTCGCGGCCGCGCCGGTGGCGCGCACCTCGCGATCCCAGCCTTCGGTATAGAGCGCGCCCCAGCCGCCGAGATCGAGTACGGTGACGTACCAGTCGATCCGCAGCGGCAGCATCGGCAAGCCGGCGAGATCGGCGACCACGTTGTGACCGGCGAAGCGGCCCATGGGCCGCGCGAACTGGCAGGACATCACGGTCGGATGCAACCCGTCGACCACGCTCGAGGCGACATCGCCGGCCGCGAACACGCCGCCGACATCCGCGACCCGCATGAACGGATCGACGAGGAGACGCCCGAGGCGATCGCGTGCCTCCGGAAAACTCGCCGCCAGGGGGCTCGCACGCATTCCGGCGCACCAGATCACGGTTTGCGCCGGAATGAACTCGCCCGAGTTCAGGTGCATGCCGGCGGCCTCGACCGACACCACGCGCACGCCGAGCCGCGTCTCGACCTCCAGCGCGGCCAAGGCCGTCTCGATGACGGGTTGCGCATGCACTCCAATGGTGGCGCCGACCGCTCGATTGGGATCGACCAGGATGATGCGGCGGCTGCCCCTGATGCCGGCACGCGCGAGCCGCGCGGGCATCTCAGCCGCAACCTCGATGCCGGTGAAGCCGGCGCCGACCACCACCACCGTCGAACGCCCCGGCGCGGGCGCGCTGCGGCCGAGCGAAACGAGATGATCGTCGAGGCGGAGCGCCGCGGCATAGGTGTCGACGTCGAAGGCGTGCTCGGCAAGACCGGGAATGTCGGGACGCATCACCTCACTGCCGAGCGCCAGCACGAGGCGGTCGTAGTGCAGCATCTCCTCGCCGCCGGCCGTGACCAGCGAGATTTTTCGCCGGGCCGGGTCGATAGCCTCGACCTCGCCGATACCGTGGCTGATACCGATCGGATCGAGCAGTTGCGCCAGCGGCAGCGCGACCTCATCGAGATCGGCTTCATAGTTGCGCACGCGGATGTTGTGATAGGGATTGCGGTCGACGAGACGGATCTCGATGACGCCGTTCGCGCCGATCTCGTCGCGCTTGCGCGCGGCGCCGATGGCTGCCCACAGGCCTGCAAAGCCGGCGCCGAGCACGACGATACGCGCCATGTCCGCCTACTACACTTTCCAAAGCAATCCCGCGGTCCGCCCGCGCGGGCGAATATAGCTCAACAGCCCGCATCGACCAACTGCGCCACCGCCGCGCCGCTGCACAAAGTCGCGAGCTTACGCCTCGCGCAGCTCCGAGGGAGTCGCGCCAAAGCGCTTGCGGAAGGCGCGGTTGAAATAGGACAGATCGGAAAAGCCCGAGGAATGCGCGATGTCGCTGATCTTGCGTGTCCTGGCGCGGGGATCGCCGAGCAGCTTGCGCGCGTGCAAGAGGCGCTGCTCCAGCACGAATTCGGTGAAGGTCGTGCCGGCCTGCTCGAACAGGCGCTGCGCCTGGCGCGGGCTGAGGCCCGAGCGCGTCGCGATCTCGGACAGGCAGAGATCGTTGCGGCCGAGCGCGGCCATCACGTCGGCGCGCATGAGGTCGAGACGGGCCGCCGCATGGCCGCGTCCGCGCGCGAGGCTTGCATGCTCGGCATCAGTGCCGAGCAGCAGGCCGACGAGATCGACCATGTGCTGCGCCGTCAGGCGCTGGCCCACCGCGTCGAGATGCGGCGCGTGATGGGCGGCGAGCGCATGGTAGCGCAAGACGGTCTCGGCGACCGCGCCGTCGACGAGCACTTGCGACAGCTTGTCCTCGGCGCGCGGATTGATGTCGAGCAGCGCGCGGCGCGGCATGCGGATGCTGGTGAAGCGGTTTTCGTCGGTGTGGCCGACGGTGCCCGTGATAGCCATGTCGACGAGCACCATCTGCGCGGGCGCAAGATCCACGGTGTGGCCGTTCTGCCCGACGCGGACGTGGCCCGCATGGGCGGCGATTAGGACGAGGTCGTCGCTGCCGTCGGCGAGGTGGCTCTGGGTGCGGGAATATTGCGCGGAGGCGCCTTCGGGAATGGCGAGTACGATGTTGTCGACCACGCTGACCTGGAGCCGGCAATCGATGCTGTCGCCATGGCTCGGCCCGATATCGAGGCCGCAGGGGCCGAAGGCCCGCTCGCGCCACTGCTCGAACGCCGGGCCGTGCGGCAGGCCGGTGTACTGGTGAACGAAGATGCCGGGAGGCTTCACTGCATCCATCTGATTCTTCTCGACCTCTTCCGGCGGCGCGGACGGTGGCGCTGCGACTTCAAATTCCGGGGATTTGACGCCGCGAAAGGCCGGGAGGTTCAAATCAGGGGCGGATTCGGCGCGACTTGTCGGGATGCGACGGCGGAATGGACCGCGGCGACAATTGGACCCCGTAGCCCACATGAGCGAAAGCGACATGCGGGAACAGACGCCCCGGATATCGCTGTCGCTCATCCGGGCTGCGGAATTACTTTTGGGCGGGCGCCTGCGGCTGGGACGGCGGCACGGTCTCGATCAGCCTGCCGGAGAACACCGGGGACGAGGTCGGCTGGCCGCTCGGCGAGCCGCCGGCCTGCTCGACGGTGACGGCGTAGGTCGCGCCGTTGACGACCTCGGCATCATAGGAGGCGAGCAGCGGCCGCGCGGTGAAATCGCCGGAGCTGATCACGCCGAGCGAGCGCGGACGCGGCAGCTTGTCGGAGATCAGCCAGAGCTCGAAGCTCTTGCCGGGCTCCGGCGTCGCGCCGACCTTGCGCACCGTGAAATTCCGCGTCGCGCCGTCGATGGTGAGGATGAAGGCGGGGCCGCCTCCCTGGCCCTGCAGCAAGGCAACATATTGCGCGGAGGGGGTGAGCGGCGGCGCCGGCGTCTTCACTTCCACCGTCTGGATGCGCGGCGGCGAACGCAGTGGGCCCGGCAGCGCGTCGGGATTGAGTATCTGTAGCGACAACGTCACGAGCAGCGCAGCCGCAAGCGCGCCGACGGCGGATGCGATGTTGCGCCAGCGCTTCACGCGGCTTTCGAGACGGATCACGTTGGTGTCGTCGGCGATTGGAGCTTGCGGCGTCCGGACGACCTCGGGATCGGGTGCGTGGACCTGCGGCATGAAAACGGGCGCGATGTCGGGAATCGCATCCGACCCGGAGCGTATCGGCTCGGGCTGCCCTGCTTCGGGAGGCTGCGGTTGCGGTGGCTGCTCCGACGGCGCTTCCGGCGGCGCAGTTTCGATCGGCGGAATTGGTGGCGGCGCGCTGTCGGCCGGACCAGGCGGCTGCTGCGCAAGCACCGTGCGCGCGATCTCGGACCTGATGTTCTCCCACACGATCGGACGCGGCTCGACCGAGCCGACCATCTGGTTGAGCGCGCCGAGCCGGAAGGCCCAGCCCTGCACGATGCCGGCGAACGCCTCGTCCACAGCCATCATGGTCTCGACCTGCGCGCGCTCATCGGCATCGAGGGTGCCGAGCGCATATTCCGCGGCGAGCGCGATATGGTCCTCCGAGTAAGCCATCAATTGCAGTCCAGAACCGTCCTCGTCATCAAGCCCTCACAATCCGAGGCATTCCCGGATATCCAACATGCTGCGCCGGAGCCACGTCTTCACCGTGTTGACGGGAGCTGAGAATTTCTCCGCCAATTGCTCGCGGCTCCAGCCGTTGTAATAGGCGAGAAGCACGAGCCGCTGACGGTCCGGCTCGAGCCGGCCGATGCACTCCAGGAGCCGCTTCAACTCTTCGGTCATCTCCCGGCGCGCCAGCGGATCGGGACTGTCGGCCGCCACCTCCATCGCCTGAGGCTCTTCCTCGATGGAGACCTCCGACTTCTTGCGCACGATGTCGATCGCACGGTTGCGCGCGATCGAGGCCATCCACGTGATCGGCGACGACAGGGCCGGATCGAACCGGCCCGCGCTGTTCCAGATCTTGACGTAGGTCTCCTGAATGACCTCCTCTGCGAGATCCTGTCGGCGCAAGATACGGAGCACGACGCCAAAGAGTTTCGCGCGTGTGGCGGCGTAGAGGCGCTCGAACGCGGCCTGATCGCCCTTTGCCACCGCCTCAATCAACCCGACCAGCTCTGCTGGCGTCAGCATTCAGCCCCCCGACACGCAGGCCCTCGCATTCCGCGAAAGCCCCAGCACCGCACCACCATAGCGCGCGGCAAAGCCGACCACCAAGGGGTGCGGTGCCACGCTGTGGACAGCACATACGAAAAACCCGGACCTTGCGGTCCGGGCCTGGCAAATTCCAACGCGATTGGCTGCTAGCGGCTCAGGCGACGGCGCCGATGCGGGCGCGCATCAGACCGATGCTGTCGAGATCGGCCTGCTCGCGGGCGTTCTCCTCGGCACGTTCGCGGGCCTGGTCGCGCTCGTCGAGCAGCTCGACCTTCTTCAGCTCCTCGAAGGCCTCGGCCAGCGCGGCCTTGGCTTCGTCGAGCTGGCCCTTGAGCTCGTCGGCCGAGCGGGTCAGGTTCTCGCGGCGCTGGATCGCCGCCTTGGCATAGGTCGGATAGGCAAAGTGCGAGGGATCGTTGATCCCGGCACGTTCCTGCTCGGTCGTGATCTCGCGCTCGAGATCGGTCGACATCCGCTGGAAGTCGGCGATCATGGTCTCGATCTGGGTGACCCGGCGGCGCTTTTCGTCGACCTGAAACTTCTTCAGGCGAATGAGGGTATCTCGTGACTTCATCGACTCGTACTCCCCAGAAGTCCCCCCGCTGCACGTGGGACGATACCGGTCACCCCACGGGCCCGATGGGGGCCCAGACCGGCTCTGCTACTCTGTGGGATGGGATGATGACGGGACAAAGTTAGCGTTCCGTTTCCAAATCGCCGAGGATTTGCGCCAACTGGCGGTAGCCGTCCGCCAGTGATGCATTTTCGTCCTTGCGCTGGCGCAGGAAGGCCTCCAGCGGCTCGTGCAGGCGGATCGCCTCGTCGACTTCGGGGCTGGAGCCGGCCCGGTAGGCGCCGAGACGGATCAATTCCTCCATGTCGGCATAGGTCGCCATCACCGCCCGCGCCTTCTGGATGACGGGCCAGAATTGCGGATCGGCCGATTTCGGCATGGTACGGGAGACGGATTTGAGGATATTGATCGCGGGATAGCGGCCGCGTTCGGCGATCGAGCGCTGCATCACGATGTGGCCGTCCAGGATGCCGCGGACCGCATCCGCGATCGGCTCGTTATGGTCGTCGCCGTCGACCAGCACCGTGAAGATCGCGGTGATGGCGCCCTCCCCTAAGCCCGGCCCGGCCCGCTCCAGGAGTTTCGGCAGTTCGGTGAACACGGTCGGCGTGTAGCCCTTGGCCGTCGGCGGCTCGCCGGCGGAGAGGCCGATCTCGCGCTGGGCCATCGCAAAGCGCGTCACCGAATCCATCAGGCAGAGCACGTCCTTATTCTCGTCGCGAAAATATTCGGCGACCGCGAGCGTCAGATAGGCGGCCTGGCGGCGCATCAGCGCCGGCTCGTCGGAAGTCGCGACGATCACGACCGAACGCGCCAGGCCCTCCTCGCCGAGATCGTCCTGCAGGAACTCCTGCACCTCGCGGCCGCGTTCGCCGATCAGCCCGATGACGCTGACCGCGGCATCGACGTTGCGCGCCAGCATCGAGAGCAGCACCGATTTGCCGACGCCGGAGCCTGCGAAGATGCCCATGCGCTGGCCGCGGCAGCAGGTGAGGAAGGTGTTCATCGCGCGCACGCCGAGATCGAGCGGGCTACCTACACGCTTGCGCGAATGCGCCGGCGGCGGCGTATTGCGGAACGGCATCGGCGAGGAGCCTTGCGGCAACGGCCCCTTGCCGTCGATCGGCTCGCCCAGCGCATTGATGACGCGGCCGAGCCAGGCCGCTGACGGCCGCACCTGGTTGGCGGCATTGGCGATGACGGCCTTGCAGCCGCGGCGCACGCCGTCGAGGCCGGCGAACGGCATCACGACAGCGTTGTTGCCGGAGAAGCCGATCACCTCGCAAGGAATGCTGCGGTTGGCGCCGGTCTCGATCACGAGCCGCGCGCCGACCGACATCGCGTGAATGGGACCGGCCACCTCGACCATCAGGCCGCGCACGCCGACCACGCGTCCGTAAATATTGATGCCGTCGATGTCGCCGATCTGCTCGGCCAAAGCCTTCATCGGGGGACCCTCATTAAGGTGCGCGGCTTGGACATCCGGGACTTCACGGTGAAAACCTTAAGTTTCGCCATATTTCTGAACGGAGCTTAACTTCGTGTTTACCCGCATCATTAATCATTGCGTCACTGTCTTTGTGACTGAGCGTGACTCCCCTTCAGAAGAAGGCTGAGTCGCGGGAGTCGGTTAGGCCCGTCTCTTAAAGTGGAACTTGAACGGAGCTGGGTGACGAAAGCTGCTTCACGCGCAAGACCTTAGGGCGATTCGACAAAAATTGCACCGGGGGGACTTGCGTTCCAGAATCAGAGTTTGTTAACCATCTGTTGTCAGGATCCGAATCAGTTGTTCAAAGGCGTTTTGTTGAGTGCCGCGAATGCGGCCGACCTGACGCCCAGGAGCGGCGACTATGGGGAACTGGCATGCGCGTTTTGCTGATTGAAGATGACAGCGCCGTCGCGCAGTCGATCGAGCTGATGTTGAAGTCTGAGAGCTTCAACGTCTACACGACCGATTTGGGGGAAGAAGGCGTCGATCTCGGTAAATTATACGATTACGACATTATCCTTCTCGACCTCAACCTGCCCGACATGTCCGGCTACGACGTGCTCAAGCAGCTTCGGGTCTCCAAGATCAAGACACCGATCCTGATCCTCTCCGGCCTCGCCGGCATCGAGGACAAGGTCAAGGGTCTCGGCGTCGGCGCCGACGACTACATGACCAAGCCCTTCCACAAGGACGAGCTGGTTGCCCGCATCCACGCGATCGTGCGCCGCTCCAAGGGTCACGCCCAGTCGGTCATCCAGACCGGCGACCTCGTCGTCAACCTCGACACCAAGACGGTGGAAGTCGGCGGCCAGCGCGTGCATCTGACCGGCAAGGAATATCAGATGCTGGAGCTGCTCTCGCTCCGCAAGGGCACGACCCTCACCAAGGAAATGTTCCTCAACCACCTCTATGGCGGCATGGACGAGCCCGAGCTGAAGATCATCGACGTCTTCATCTGCAAGCTCCGCAAGAAGCTCGCCAATGCCTCCGAAGGCCGCAACTTCATCGAGACCGTGTGGGGCCGCGGCTACGTGCTGCGCGAGCCGCACGAGCACGAAGAGCGCATTCCCGCCTGATCCTGGGTTTACGTCGCGAGCCTTGTCAGGCTCGCTCCTCCCAGCCTGGACCCCGCCGCAAATGGCGGGGTTTTGTTTTTTGGGGATGTCTTCTGCCCCGAATTGTACCGCTCCATGCGACTGCCCCTGGCCAAATGTCAGGCGCGGCGGCCGCGCTGGTGCGACTTCATCCCTCTCTAATATTTGAACCGCTATCCTTCCCCCGCCGACGAATGGTCGCTGCACGATGGGGGAACGATGATCCTGCAATCACTCGCCGGCCTGCCTGCCTTCCTGGTCTATTTCTGCACCGGGCTGATCGCGGTCGTGGCCTATTTGTTCGTCTATACCCGCATCACCGCGCATAACGAATTCCAGCTCATCCGCGATAACGAGCCGGCCGCGGCGATTGCGCTCGGGCTGAGCCTGCTCGGCTTCGTGGCCCCGCTGGTCAGCGCGATCGCCCATTCGGCCAATGTGCTGGATTGCCTGATCTGGGCGACGATCGCGCTGGTCGTGCAAGTCATCGTGTTCTTCCTGGTGCGCGTGCCGGTGCCGAACCTGTCGGCACGGATCGCCGCCGGCGAGCTTGCGCCGGCAATCTGGCTCGGCCTGTCCTCGCTCGCCGCCGGGCTGCTCAACGCCGCCAGCATGATCTACTGAGATGGCCGACAAACCGACCAAGAAGGAGTTCGGCAAGCGCCGGCCGGTGGCTGAGCCGCCGGCTTCGCGTCCGCCGGTGAAGCGATCCGGCCATGTCGCCCTGCTGGTGATGGGCACGCTCGCGGTCGGCACCACCGCCTACACCCTGATGCCGCGGCAGACTTGCGAGCCCACGCCGGGCGCACTGCCGGGGCAGACGACCACGACCTGCACGAGCAGCAGCAGCAGCAGTTCGTCAGGCGGCAGCAGTTCGCGCTGGTCGTCGCGATCGAGCTTCTTCAGCAGCGATTCTTCGTCCCATTCCTCGTCGGCAACGTCGTCCGATTCCGGCCACAGCAGCGTGAGCCGCGGCGGCTTCGGCTCGTTCGGCCATGGCTTCTCGGGCGGCGGCTGACCATGCAGCGCATCACCTGCCTCGAGCGCGACGACTGGCGAGAGACCGCAGCGCAATGCGGCTTCGTCTTCCACACCATCGACGGCGAACGCTATTGGGACGAACGCGCCTATTACGGCTTCACGCTCGAGGAGATCGAGCGCGGCATCGAGACACCGACCGGCGAGATCGAGGCGATGTGCCTGGAGCTTGCCGGCCGCGTCGTCAGTGACGAGCGCCACCTGCGCCGCTTGCAGATTCCGGAAGCGTTCTGGAGCCTGATCGCCGAGAGCTGGAAGCGCGACGACCGCAGCCTCTATGGCCGGCTCGATCTCAGTTACGACGGCAAAGGTCCGGCAAAGCTGCTCGAATACAACGCGGATACGCCGACCTCACTGTTCGAGGCGGCCGTCTTCCAATGGACCTGGCTCGAACAGGCGATCGAACGCCGCGTCATCCCCTCGCGTGCCGATCAGTTCAACTCCATCCACGAGCGATTGATCGCGGCATGGAAGGAGATCGCCGGCGGCCGCCCCGTCCATCTCACCGGCATCATCGGCCATCAGGAGGACGCCGGCACGCTCGCTTATCTCGAAGACACCGCGCGCCAGGCCGGGCTCTCCACCAGGCTGCTCGACATCGAACAGGTCGGCTGGCGCGATGAGCCCGGCTGTTTCGTCGATCTCGACGATGGCGACATCGCGCTCGCCTTCAAGCTCTATCCCTGGGAATGGATGTTCCACGACGCTTTCGGCGCCAAGCTCAAGGACGCAGCCACGCGCTGGATCGAGCCGCCGTGGAAGGCGGTGCTTTCCAACAAAGGCATTTTGCCGCTGCTGTGGGAGATGTTTCCGAACCATCCCCATCTGCTGCCGGCCTTCTTCGAGGACGATCCGCGCTCCGCCGAGCTCGGCACGTCCTATGTGCGCAAGCCGCTGCTGTCGCGCGAAGGCGCCAACGTCACGATCGTGTCCGGCGGCATGCCGCTCGACGAGCAGGCAGGCCCCTACGGCGCCGAAGGTTTCCTGCGGCAGGCGCTGGCACCGCTGCCGAATTTTTCGGGCTTCTATCCGGTGATTGGAAGCTGGCTGGTGAACCACGAGCCGTGCGGATTGTCGATCCGCGAGGACGAGAGCCCGATCACGGGCAACCGCTCGCGGTTTCTGCCGCATGCGATTTTGTGAGGCTCGTCATTCCGGGACGCTCGCGAAGCGAGCGAGCCCGCAATGACGGAAGCATTTCACTTGGCCGCGGCGATCTTCAAAGACGGCGGCATCAAGCCGCCCATGGGGCGGCCGGAGCGCGCGGGGTTGAGCTGGTAAAGACCGCGGCGATCGGCGATGGGTCGGAACGCATCGGTGATGCCGACCACGGATTCGGCCGCGCCGAGCAGCAGCGTGCCGTCGGCCTCCAGGCCCTTCGCCATCCGCTCGAAGATCACCGCCTTGGTATCCTGGTCGAAATAGATCAGCACGTTGCGGCAGAAGATCACGTCGAAGGTGCCGAGATGGGAGAAGTCCTGCAACAGATTGAGCTGGCGGAACTGCACCATCGCGCGAATGTCGGCATTGAGCTGCCAGACTTCGCCGACCTGCGCGAAATACTTCATCAGGTGCTGGATCGGCAGGCCGCGCTGCACCTCGAACTGGCTGTAGATGCCGGCCTTCGACTTCTCCAGCACCTCCTGCGACAGGTCGGTGGCGACGATCTCGATGCGCCAGCCGGCGAGGGCCGCGCCCATCTCCTTCACGCACATCGCGATCGAATAGGGCTCCTGCCCGGTCGAGGACGCCGCCGACCAGATGCGCAAGCTCTTGCGCGCCGCGCGCGCCTTGATCAGGCCCGGCAGGATGGTGTCGCGCAAATGATCGAACGGGATCTTGTCGCGGTAGAAGAAGGTCTCGTTGGTGGTCATCGCTTCGACCACGTCGGTGGCAAGCCGGCCGTCACCGTTCCTGATCTTCAGCACGAGATCGGGAATACCGGGAAGGCTCGCCTTGCGCGCGAGCGGCAAGAGCCGGCTTTCGACCAGATATTGCTTGTCGGGGGACAGATCGAGGCCGGAGCGCTCTTTCAGGAACTTGCGCAGATAGTCGTAGTCGGTCGGCGTCACGAACGGTCTCCCGCGAATAGGCGGTTGACCTTGGCGCCGATCTGGTTGAGCGGCAGGATCGCCGCGCAGATACCGGCATTGGCCGCCGCGCCCGGCATGCCCCAGACCACGCTGGAGGCTTCGTCCTGCGCGATGACGCTGCCGCCGGCGGCAACGATGTCCTTGCCACCGCGCATGCCGTCCGAGCCCATGCCAGTCAGGATCACGGAGAGGATGCTGCCGTGCCAGATGTCGATCGCGGAGGTGAAGAGCGGATCGACTGCGGGCTTGCAGAAGTTGACGGCGGGACCGTCGTCGAGCGCGATCACGGTGTCCGCGCCGCTGCGTGCGACGCGCATGTGCTTGCCGCCGGGCGCGAGATAAATCCGTCCCGGCTTCACCGGCTCGCCGTCGACGGCTTCAGCCGCGGGCTTGCGGCTCGAACGTGCCAGGTGCTCGGCGAGAATGGTCGTGAAGGTCGGCGGCATGTGCTGGGTGATCAGCACCGGGACGCGGTCGATGACCGGGCCGAGCTCGGTGACAAGCGACATCAGCGCCTGCGGACCGCCGGTCGAGGAGCCGATCAGCAGCACCTTGGGGGCCTGATTGGAGAACGCGCGCATGGTGAGCGCCCCTGACGACGCAGCAGGCACGGCCGGAGCGGGCGCGGCGGGCCGCGCGACAGGACTGCGTGGGGCCGGAGCCGGGCTCGCAGGCGCCAGCGGCGGACTTGCAACCGCGGATTTCCTGCGCAGCCGCGCGCCGAGATGGCGGATCTTCTGGATCAAATCGTGGTGGAAGATGTCCGCGGCCGACGCCTCGCGCGTCGATTCCGGCTTCGGAATATAATCGGCCGCGCCGAGCGACAGCGCCTTGAAGCTGATCTCCGCGTTGCGGCGGGTCAGCGTCGAGGCCATGATGATGATCAAATCGCGCTTCTTTGCCAGGAGCTGCGGCAGCGCCGAGATGCCGTCGAGCTCGGGCATTTCGATGTCGAGCACGGCAACGTCAGGATTGATGCGTTCGATCTGGTTGACCGCTTCGAGCCCGGTGCGCAGGGAGGCAGCGACTTCCATGTCGTGCTCGGCGCCGACCCAGCGCGAGATCAGACCGCGGATGACGACGGAATCGTCGACGATCATCACCCGCAGCGGCCCCGCCTCGCGCGAGCCGGTCGTGGTCGAATTGCCTGCGAACGCAACACTCATTACTCACCAACTCAGACTGAAAGGATACAGTTGAAAACAGGCGCCGAAGGATCCGTTCGGCCTCCGGCCGATCGCTCAGATAAGGCCGACTTCCTGGAATTTCGCCGTCACGATGTCCTTGTCGAACGGCTTCATGATGTACTCGTTGGCGCCGGCATGCAGCGCGCGCGCGATATGCGCGACATCGTTCTCGGTGGTGCAGAACACGACCTTGGGCTGGTCACCGCCGGGCATGCGCCTGAGATGGCCGAGGAACTCGTAGCCGTCCATCACGGGCATGTTCCAGTCGAGCAACACGGCATCGGGCAAGCCGCGCTTGCAGGCTTCCAGCGCCTTCTCACCGTCCTCGGCTTCGAGGATCTGGAAGTCGAGGCCCTCAAGGATCCGGCGCGCGACCTTGCGGATGACGCTGGAATCATCAACGACGAGACAAGTTCGCATGTGAACCTCTGCTTCCTCCCCCCTTTGCGGGGGAACTTCCAAATTGCAGGCACGTCGGCGGCGGGGCCGCCGTATCAGGCCGCCATCATCTCGGGCGCAAGCTCGAGGACGCGATCGACGTCGAGGACGACCATGAGCTGTCCGTCGAGGCGGTGGACGCCGCCGGCGAGCTTG
>NZ_JAFCJE010000014.1 GCF_018131185.1 Bradyrhizobium diazoefficiens
GCCGGGTTGCCGCAACACATGCGCCCTTTCCGAATTTCGGTAAAGTGGAATATTTTCGGCGGCGCGGATTGACCCAGCGCTCGCGTGTTTTGCCCGACGGGCAACGCAAGGGGTTGTGTCCGGCGTTCAATCCGGCGCGGTTTGCACCGGTGGACTTGGAGCAGGCGTCGGCGCGGGCTTTGGCGCCGTCGGACGGCGGTCGGCCCTGGCAAGATCGCGGCGCAGCGACAATGGCGCTGCGTGCAGGGCAAACGCGATCGCGATCTGCGTTCGGTTCGAGAGCCGGTATTTGCGCATGATGTTGCCGATATGCGCCCGCACCGTGTTCTCCGAGATCTTGAGCTCGTAGGCGATGTTCTTGTTCTGCAGCCCCCGCGCGATCAGCATCATCAGCTCACGCTCGCGCGGTGTCGGGGTAATCGAATCCTTCGGATCCGGGCTCATGATGGGCTCCTCCCTGGTCTTCGGGCCGAATTCGCCGCGTCCGCCATCATCTCACTCCGTTTTGAGCGCCTCGATCGGGCTGAGCTTGGATGCCTTGTGGGCGGGATAGAAACCGAAGACGATTCCGGTGGCGATCGAGAAGGCGAGGGCGAGGCCGATCGCCTGGCCGTCAATCGAGGTGACCCAACCCGCCATGCGGGCGACCGTCATCGAGAGCGTGACGCCGCCGGCGACGCCGATGGCGCCGCCGAGCAGGCAGAGCACGAGGGCCTCGCAGAGAAATTGGAGCCGGATGTCCCGCATCCGCCCGCCCAGCGCGCGGCGGATGCCGATCTCCCTCGTGCGCTCGGTGACGGACACGATCATGACATTCATGATGCTGATGCCGCCGACGAGCAGCGAGACCGAGGCGATGGCGACGAGCAGCAGCGCGACAGTGCGGATCGCGCCCTGCTGCGCTTCCATCGCGGCGGCCGGATCCTGGACCTTGAAGTCGTCCTCCTGGCCGGCGGGGATGCGGTGGCGCTGCCGCAGCAGGTTCTCGATCTCCGATCGCGCCCCCGCCATCTGTCCGTCGCCGGTCACCTTGGCGATGATATAGGCAACTGAATCCCGATTGATGTTGCTGGCGCTGCCGAGGAAGCGCAGCTTGGCGGTGGCGAGCGGAACGAAAGCGACGTCGTCCTGCGCCGGTCCCTTGCGATCGAGCACGCCGACCACTTCGAGCGGCACCTTCATGATCCGGATCTGCGCGCCGATCGGGTCGTCGCCGGGCGCGAACAGCTCGCGTGCGACCGTGCTGCCGAGGATCACGACCTTGCCCGCACCTGCCTCCTCGGGGCCGGAAAAATATCGCCCGCTCGCAAGCTGCCAGTCGCGCACCATGAAATGTCCCGTCGTCGTGCCGTTGATCGTCGTGTTCCAGTTCTTGCCCTCGTGGATGACCTGCGCCGTCCCGGCGATCGAGCCGGCCGCGGCCTGGATTTCCGGAATCTGCTCGAGGATGGCCTGTACGTCACTCTCGGTCATCGTCAGCTTGCTGCCGTCCTTGAGACGCACGCCGCCCTGATAGACCGCGCCCGGGGTGATCATCAGCACGTTGGCGCCGATCGCGCGGATCTGCTCCTGCAGGCGAAGCTGCGCGCCGGCTCCGATCGCAAACACCGTCACGATGGAGGCGACGCCGATCACGATGCCTAGCATGGTGAGGAAGCTGCGCAGCGGATTGAGGCGCAAGGCGTGCAGGGCGATCTGGAAGCCCTGGAGCATGGTCATGACAGCGCACTCCGTTTCGGCAGGATCGGGACCAGGGTCTCGTCACTGACGAGCTCGCCGTCATGCAGGCGGATCGTGCGGCGGCACCGCGTCGCGATGCCGGGATCATGCGTGATCATCACGATGGTCTGACCGGTCCGGTTGAGCGCGGCGAACAGGGCCAGGATCTCGGCGCCGGTGCGGCTGTCGAGCGCGCCGGTCGGCTCGTCGGCGAGCACGATCAGCGGGGAGGCGATCAACGCGCGCGCAATCGCGACGCGCTGCTGCTCGCCGCCGGAGAGCTGCCGCGGGAAGTGATGGGCCCGGTGCAGCATGCCGACGGCCTGAAGGCTCGCTTCCGCGCGCGCCAGACGTTCCTTGCGAGCGATGCCGCAATAGACCAGCGGCAGCGCGACGTTCTCGATCGCGTTGTGGCGGGCGAGCAGATTGTAGGACTGGAACACGAAGCCGATGCTGCGGGCACGCAAGGACGACCGGCGATCTTCCGACAGAGCGGCGACGTCGGCTCCCTCCAGATAGACGGCGCCCTCGTTCGGCAGGTCGAGCAGCCCGATCATGTTCATCAATGTCGATTTGCCGGAGCCGGACGGTCCCATCACGGCGACGATCTCGCCTTGCGCGATCTCGAAACTGACATTGCGCACCGCGGTGACCGCGACCCCGTCGGTGCGATAGGTCCTGCTGACCGACTGCAGGCTGATGAGCGGCGGGGAGGCGGTCATGATCCGAACCTGATTCCGAGAAATTCAAAGCCCGCCGGCCGGATCGCCTGGCCGACGGCGACCTGGCTGCCCTCGTCGAGATCTCCGCTCTTGAGTGCGACTTGTTCGACGCCGGCCGCGCCGACCGTCACGGCAATGCGCTGGAGCGCGCCGCTTGCGGTGCGCACCCACACCCCGCTGCGCGTGCTGGCCGGGTCCGGGCGCGTGCCGGAAGGCTGGAAGCGCAGTGCGGCGAGCGGCACCTTCAGAACGTCTTCCTGGCGCTCGATCACGATCTTCACCAGCGCGGTCATTCCGGGGAGCAGCGCGCCGTCCAAATTGGAGGTCGCCAGGACCACGGTGTAGGTGACGACGTGCTGCTGGTTCTGCGGCGCCTTGCGCACCTGCCGCACCACCGCTTCGAAGCGGCGGTCCGGATAGGCGTCCACGGTGAAATGCGCGTGCTGGCCGGGAGCGATGCGGCCGATATCGGCTTCGTCGACCTGTGCGTGGATCTCCATGTCTTCCAGGCGATGCGCCACCACGAAGGTGGTGCGCGATTCCAATCCGACCGCGAGCGTCTGGCCCTCGTTGACGAACCTGCCGACGACGACGCCGTCGATCGGCGAGCGGATCACGGTGCGGTCGAGATCGGCCTGGGCCGCGGCGAGAACGGCCGCCTTCTCCGGCACGGCCATGCGTGCCTGCTGCAGCTCTGCCTCGATCCGGCGGACGTCGGCCTGTGCCCCCTCCACCGAAAAGGAGTTGAGGGACATCAGGACCTCGGCTTCGCGCTCCTGGGCGAGGCGTGCGGTGAACTCCGTCTGCGCGTCGTCGACAGCCGTCGTTGCCACGACGTTCTGCGACTGGAGCGCCAGCTTGCGCTGCAGGGTCTTCTGCGCCGAACTCTTGACCGCCTGCGCGCTCTCGAGCTTGGCAACGAGCACGTCCCGGCTGCCCCTGGCATTTTGCAGGTCGATCCTGGCGCGATCGAGCTTGGCCCTGGCGATGTCGACCAGGGAATTGGCAACGGCGAGAGAGGCCCTGGCTTCGTCGACCTTGGCTGCAAAGCTGCGCGGATCGATCAAGGCGAGCGGCTGATCCTTGGTCACGGTGTCATTGAAATCGACATAGACCCGGGCGAGCTGCCCGGACAATTGGGAACCGACCTCAATCGTCTTCACCGGCTGCAGGGCGCCGGTGACGGTGACGGTCTGCTCGATGCTGCCGCGCTGGATGGAGGCATAGCGGAACATCGGCGCATCCGACCCGAAGGTCGGTGCTTCGCGGCGGCCGGGCACGAGCAGCCGCTTGGTCTCGTCGTAGGCGTGAGCCGCCTTGTCTGCCGCGCTCCCGGCAGCGCCGGTGATGACGGCCGGCCCCGCGGCGTAGATCGCGGCGAGACCGCATGCAGTTCCTAGCAAGGCAATCGCTGGCACAAATCGCATATCAAAACCCGCCTCGTTGAAATGATTTCGTTGTCGGCAGGAAAAAGTGGCAACTCGCTATGGTTGTAAATCATCTAAAAGTAGTATCGATCGTCAGTATGTCGCGCTTGCGGGGGCGACGGTCGGGTGCGCATCGTCATCCAGAAGTAAAGTCTGCGGGGTGAGACGTTTCGTGATTTGCCGACAATGCATATGCATCGTATCGATACGAAGCGCGCGGTATCGAACTCGATAAGCTGACTGAACGCCTCGTATGATCCGGTCGATACGGCCGGTGGCCGGCGTTCACGCCGGCACGTGGGTTGTAAATGCCATGACGCAGTTGGCGATGCTGCGGCCAAGATACCGGACTGTCGTATTCGCGATAGCGCGCTTCGCCATGATGCCGCCTGTGGCGCGTCGAAATCCCCGCGATCACGAAGCCCAATGTGTGAACGCCTTCACTCGCCTCCGGCGAGCGTTGGCCCTAAGACGTCGAACCGGCGGACGGACGCCGATCGTTCGATTCCCGCGAGTTGATCCAAGCACCTTGTCTTCGCTTGCAAGAAGAATGGACGGCGTTTGCCGGTCCATCGAGCCCAAGCCGGGAGTTTGTTGAAATGAATTCAGGCCAGGCCACCGTCTATGTCGTCGACGACGAAATCCAGATTCGAAATGCGATTGGAAGCCTCTGCGAGGAGACCGGCCACCAGGTGAAGTTGTTCGCCTCGACGGACGAGTTTCTCGCGGAGGATATTTCGCCCGGACCTTCGTGCCTCGTGCTCGATGTCCGCTTTCCCGGCACGTCGCCGACCGGCCTCGAGCTTCAACGCCGGCTCGCCGAGAAGGGTGTGTCGATCCCGATCGTGTTCATCAGCGGCCATTCCGACGTCCGCGTCTCGGTCGAAGCCATGAAGCGCGGTGCGGTCGAGTTTCTGCCGAAACCGTTTCGCGAGCAGGAGATCCTCGATGCCATCAGGCATGGCATCGAGCGCGATCGCAGGCGGCTGGAGCGCGAAGACAGCGTGCGTGAAGCACGCCAGCGCGTCGACACGCTGACGGTGCGGGAGCGCGAGATCATGCTGCTGATGGCCGAAGGGCTGGTCGCCAAGCAGATCGCGGCGCGGCTTGGCGTGAGCGAGGTGACGGCGAAGGTTCATCGCGCCAGGATGATGCGAAAGCTCGAGTTGCGCACGCCGATCGAAGTGGTGCGGCTGATCGACAGCATGGGGCGCGAGGCGCAGAGGACGTGCACAGGCATGGGATAGAAGCTGCTCTTGCGCTTCCATGTGCCGACATTTCGCGCAGGCGTCTAGTCCGTATCGATTAGCATGAACTGCAGTCTGTCGCGCAGGCCACGGTCGGTTCACAGTATCCCTACGATGTCGGCCTCTTCCAAGACGGCATCCGTACTCAGTCAGACAACTTGGCCAGAAAGGGATACTCCATGCGCAAATTGTTTTTTGCTTCCGTTGCATTGTTCGCCCTGTCCTCCGCGGCGCAGGCCGCCAACACCTCGACCACGGTGCAAGTCGGCGTCGCGAACGGTTCGTCCGTCACACAGAACGGCCTCACCAACTCCACTTCGTCGACCAGCCAGCTCGGCCTCGTGAACAGTGCGAGCACGATGCAGGGCACCAGCGCGGCCTCGCTCAACAACGGCAGCACGGTGACCCAGATCGGCGTGCAGAACTCGGCGACCACCGGGCAGGTGGCGTTCGGCAACAACGGCAGCTCGATCACCCAGGACTCGTTCGGGCCTGCCGCGCTGCAGAACAACGCCGCCGGCGTCGGCCAGCTCAGCGTGTTCGGCACCAACGGCAGCACCGTCACGCAGACGGCGCACTGACCCACGCAACCGTTTGGCCGGACGCATCGAGTTGCGGTGCGTCCGGACCATTCCCGAATGCACCGCAATCCGGCCGGCCGATCGATTGCGATGGCCCGCTTATTCTCGTGGAGGAAACGACATGCGGATCACCTATTTCATTGCAACGGTTGCAGCGTTCGGTGCGCTGACGTCCGCCGATGCACAAGCCGGCAACAGCGCCAGCGTGCTGCAATTCGGAACCACCAACACTTCGTTCATTTCGCAGAGCGGGTCGACCAGCAACAGCGCCACGACGATGCAGTTCGGCGCGACCAATAGTGCGACCACCTTGCAGACGGGCTCGCTCCTGACCGTCAACAATTCGGTGATCGGGCAGGGCGGCACCACCGCGACTGCGTCCAACACCGCGCTGGCCGGCCAGGTCGGCGGCTCCAATTCGAGCCTGATCGGCCAGATCGGCGCGAACAACACGGCCGGCGTCGGACAGCTCGGTATCCTGAACGGCTCCACGATCATCCAGCAGGCTCCGTGAGCCGATCCGAAGTGACGAGGCATGTCATGAAATATCATTCGGGATGCGCGGGCGCCGTCATGCTCGCTCTGTGCTCGATCGGTGCCGGCTCGGCCGGCGCCCAGACCGCCGACATCAAGACCATCGTCTCGGTCGGCGGGCCGCCCGTCGTGCTGAACCAGAACAGTCAGCTCAACATGGCGGGCGTGTTCATGATCGGCGGCAGCACCAGCGCGACCGTGACGCAGAACGGCACCAACAATGCCGCGGGCGTTCTGCAATTCGGCGGGACCAATTCCGCAGCGATCGGGCAGGCCGGAGCGAACAATTTGGCCTTCGTCGGTCAGACCGGCCAGTCGGCGACCAGCCTGATATCCCAGCTCGGCACGATGAATGCGGGCACGGTGGCGCAGTTCGGCGCGGTCAACGCGTCGACGATCGTCCAGACCAATCCCTGATGCGCAGGCGGTCTCGCCGGCGTCGACAACAAACGGGGCAGTGCGATGCGATACGGCAAGCGGGTCCTGAGACAGGTCTTCGCCCTGGCGGCATTGGTCGCCGCCATCGGCACGGCGACGCAGGCGTGTGCCGGCTCGGTCCAGCGAAGCGTGACGAGAGGGAATGTCAGCATCGAAACGGTCGTGCAGTTCGGCGACAACGTTCAGCCGGTGACGATCGAGGAGAACAGCCGCATCAACATCGCGCGGGTGATCCAGATCGGCGGGACCGGAACGGTGGATGCGACCATCATCCAGAACGGCACGCGCAATTATGCCAATGTGATCCAGGTGGGCGGCACCACCAATGCGGTGATCGGTCAGTCCGGCGTGAGCAACACCGCCGAGATCACCCAGATCGGCAATTCCACCAACGCGCTCCTGCTCCAGATCGGAGACATGAACACGGGAGCCGTGAGGCAGTTCGGGCGTTTCAACTGGCTGGCGGTCTTTCAGTTCAGCCGATGATGGAGGTGTGAGATGAGATTGCTCCTGCTCGCATCCGGAATAGGACTCATGGGCGTGGTTGCGGCGGCGCCGGCGGGCGCCGGCGACGGCCACACGACGGTGGTCCAGGACGAGAACGGCACGTCGGTGATCACGCAGAGTGGCGATCCGGCACAAGCCGAGGTCAAGATCGAGAAGGAACCCGGGCGCACGACGGTCTATCGCCGCAGCGGCGGCAACACCGCGATCGTGACGCAGGGTACCGGAACGGCGCAGGACATGCTCGACTGGCTGCGCAAGCAGGGCCGTTGACGCACGAAAGCCCACCGTCGCAGCCGGGGATTCCGGGCGTCTTGCCGCAGCGGTTCCGCGGTTAATCCCGTGCCTTAACCAATAATTAATTATACGTTTGCGGGTGGGCGACGGCCCGGCCTAGCGTAGCTGCGGGGAGCCGCTGTCGCTTAAGCCAAACGAGTTGGTGCGTATCATGACGTATAAAATGCATGGGGCCTTGCTCGCCTCGCTCAGCGCAGCCGCGCTGCTCCTTCCCGCCAATGACGGTTTTGCCGGACCCGGCGCACAGCAGGGCCTGGCGGCTGCGCCGTCCGGCGCCATGGCGCGCGCGCCGATCGGACCAGGCGCGCGGTTTCACCGGCGCAGCAACCCCTGGGTCTACTGGCCCGGCGGCGGCGGGTACTTCAACGGCGGTGCCGCCTACAGCCAGCCGTTCGGCGAGACAGCTCATTCGTTCTCCGGCGACGTGCGCTACACCTATTCCTATGACGTTCCCTGGGACTGGACGCATCGCTTCCCGCCGAATGTCGTGCCGTCCGACCGACCCTATGTGCCGAGCTGCCCGACGGAGCAGGTGACGGTTCCCGGCCGCGGCGGCAGCGAGCACACCGTCAACATCATGCGCTGCTATTGAGCGACGCTAGCCGAGCTCAAAGCTGGTCACGCCGAAGACGCGGTCGATGCGCAGCGGCGCGATCGGCCCCGTGTACATCCGCGCGGTCTCGAACACCGGCTTGAGGCCGAGCGCCTCCGCAAGCGCGATGGCCTCGGGATTGATGGCGGGGACATCAAGGAACACCTCGCCAATATCGGCGCTCGCAAGCATGGCCTGGACGATCGCCTCCGCCGCCGCGCGGTCGTCGGCGACCAGCGGGCCGATCTTGTGACCGGTCCGGCACGGCCGGATCACGCCCCATGCGGCGAGCTTGCCGTCGCGCACCAGTGCGCGGCCGAGATGGCCCGGTGTGTTGATCCAGGCCCGCAGGAAGGTGCTGCGCCGGGCCGGGAAGACACTGGCGTCGTCGGCTTCCACATTTGCAAACGGGATTTTGTCGAGCGCAACGACATCGGCGGGCGGCCTGAAGGGCGCGGCGGCGATGCCGCCATAGCGGATATTGGCGTAAGCGAGCTGGAAACCGGATTTCCTGTAATTGTCCTGCTGTGCCACGACACCGTCGAGCCCGATCACGCGCGCGCCCGCATGCGCGATCGCCGCGTTCCAGATGCGCAGGCCGTGGCCAGAGCCGCGCAGATCTGCGCGCACCATGTAGAAGCCGAGGAAGGCGAAGCGGTCGTCGTAATTGACGCAGGAGATTGTCGCGACCGGCTCGCCATCGATCTCGCCGATGAAGAAGCCTTGTGCGTCGGGAGCCGCGAAGCAGGCGGCATCGGAGAGGCCGGGATTCCAGCCCTCGGCCGCGGCCCAGTCGATGGCGATGGAGATCTCCTCGGGGGTTAAGTTGCGGATCTGCAAATCACTCATCTCGCTTTGCTCATGAGGTGTGTCCTCTGGCCATGGACCTGCCGACAGGTCTGGCGGTAGAAGGCCTCATGATAGGCCGAGCCTGCGGCTCGCCTCAACTCGAGGGATGATCGGTCATGGCAGCAGAGAAGGTTGCGCTCGTTACCGCCGGCGGCAGCGGCATGGGGGCAGGCGCCGCGCGGCGGCTGGCCGCGGACGGGTTTCGCGTCGCGATCCTGTCGTCCTCCGGCAAGGGCGAGGCGCTGGCCGCCGAGCTCGGCGGGCTCGGCGTCACCGGCTCCAACAGGGAGAACGACGATTTGAAGCGTCTCGTCGATGGCGCCATGGCGAAGTGGGGACGGATCGACGTGCTCGTCAACAGCGCCGGGCACGGGCCGCGCGCGCCGATCACCGAGATCACCGACGAGCAGTGGCATGCCGGCCTCGACACGTATCTGCTGAACGCGATCCGCCCGACGCGGCTGGTGACGCCGATCATGCAGGCGCAAAAGGGTGGCGCCATCATCAACATCTCCACCGCCTGGGCCTTCGAGCCCAGCGCGATGTTCCCGACCTCGGCGGTGTTCCGCGCAGGCCTTGCCGCCTTCACCAAGATCTTCACCGACACCCATGCGGCCGACAACATCCGCATGAACAACGTTCTGCCGGGCTGGATCGACAGCCTGCCGCAGACTGATGCGCGCCGCGACAGCGTGCCGATGAAGCGCTACGGCAAGGTCGAGGAGATTGCGGCGACGATCTCGTTCCTGGCCTCCGAGGGCGCGGCCTACATCACCGGCCAGAACATCCGCGTCGACGGCGGGCTGACGCGCTCGGTCTGAGGCAGAGTCGAATCGGGTTCAGGGATCTTGTCGTGGTGCGACGCGGTTGTGTGCTGCGCGCCGCGGGTGGCGGCTTGACGCGTGGCCCGCCGGCCACAGTTGGCATCCGTTCGCACGATCCGAAGCTCACACTACGTCACAGTCCTAGTGAACTTCGCCGCAGCCCAAGACGAGCAGCCGCGCACGCCCTATCCCCTCTCTGCGACGGTTGCCTGGTACAGGCGCGCATTCGGAACGCGAGGTTGATCGCGTGGGGCAAGGAGATTGATATGAATAGGTTTTTGCTGGCGATCGCTTCGGTTGTCCTGGGGACCGCATCCGTTCAGGCGGCCGACCTCGCGGCGCGTTACTCCAAGGCGCCGGTGATGGCGCCGGCCTATAACTGGACCGGCTTCTACGTCGGCGGCAATGTCGGCGGGCAGTGGGGCAGTGCGAACCCCGCCACCACCACGCTGTTTCCGGTGGCTGCCTATTTCGCGGATTCGAGCGTGACCGCCATCGGGTCGGTCGGCGCCCAGCACATCAACAGCTCCAGCGTGACCGGCGGCTTCACCGCCGGCTACAATTGGCAGGTCAACAACGCCGTGCTCGGCCTCGAAGGCGACATCAACTATTTCGGCTTCAAGGGCAGCGCGAGCAGCACGGCCGTGTATCCCTGCTGCGCGCCCAGCACCTTCACCATCAATTCGTCGGCCTCGGCCGATTGGCTCGCCACCATTCGCGGCCGCATCGGCTTCCTGGCGACACCGAGCTGGCTGATCTACGCCACCGGCGGCGCCGCCATCGCCGAAGTGAAGGGCAATTTCAGCTTCACCGACACCTTTGCAGGCGCGACCGAGTCCGGAGCGATCCGCGACACCCGCGTCGGCTGGACGGCAGGCCTCGGCGGTGAATACGCCGTCGGCAACGGCTGGTCGTTGAAGGCCGAATATCTCTACGTCGATCTCGGTCGCAGCAGCATGACCAGCAACAATCTGAACGTCGGTGTGGCGTTGCCGGCCCAGACCTTCACCCATTCTGTCGATCTCAAGTCGAACATCGTGCGCGTCGGCGTGAACTACAAGTTCGGCGGACCGGTCGTCGCCAGATACTGAGCATCCCGTTCCGACTCTGGTGTGGAAAGCCCCGGCTCGCCGGGGCTTTTTGTTGCGGTGTCAGCCAGCGTGCGATGCCACCAGACGCGCCAGCGCGGGCAGGATCTTGTAGCGGGCGATCTCGTGCGGATACTCGCCGCGATTGGCGAGCAGGACGATGGCGATCCGCCGCGCCGGCACCAGTCCGATATAGCCCGAGGCGTTGTTGAGGCCGCCCGGCTTGTCGACGATCGTGGCGTCAGGGAGATGCACGGTCTCCCAGGCCATGGCCTGTCCGAACTTTTCGTCGATGCGGAAGGACTCACGCTGCGTCATCCGCAGCGTCTCGCGCAAATGCGGATCGATCGCGCGGCCATCGATGCAAGCCGCTGCGAAAGTGGCAAGATCCCGGGCGGACGAGAACATCTGGCCCGTGCCGGCAAAGTCGAAATAGCTCTGCTGGCTGCCGATCGGGCCGATCGCCACGCCCTGGTCGGAATAGCCTTGGACCACGCGCTGCATCCAGGCCTCGTCCATGACAGCGCGATTGTCTGCGCCGCGTTCCGGGAGGAAGGTGGCCTCCATGGCGAGGGGACGGAGAATGCGGTGCTGGATCAGCGTGCGGATCGGCTTGCCGGTGCAACGTTCGAGCACGAGCTGAAGCACCACGTAGCCAGCATGGGTGTAGATGCGCTGCCGGCCGGGCGCGACGCCGGACGCCGGCGCGAAGGCGTTCAGCATGGCCATGAACTGCTCGCGCGTGTACTGCTCGTTCGGCCAGGGCGGATGGTCGGTCGGCAACAACAGCCCCGAGGTATGCGTGACAAGCTGGCCGACGGTCACGTTGCGGATATAGCTGCCGTCCAGCTCGGTCATGTATTTCGGCAAGCGGTCGTCGAGCCGCAGCTCGCCGCGCAGCACGCCAAGCGCGACAAGAGCCGCCTCGAACGGCTTTCTCAAGGAGGCGAGGTTGAACAGCGTGTCCGGCGTCACCGGCCGCCGCGTGACATCGTCGGCAAGACCATAGGTGAAGAACTCGACATGGCGCCCGGCATAGAGGGCGGCGGCGAGGCCGCCCGCATGGTCCGGCGTCGCGGTCGGTGCCAGCTCGCGCGCGACGATGTCGCGCATCTGCGCGATCATGTCGGAATCCGCCGAGGCACGGCGGGGCCAGGCGAGGGCGAGCGGAACGAGCGCCGCCCGGGAGAGCGCACGCCGGGTGAGGTGCGATGAAGTGACAACGGCTGGCACGACTCTGACGCATGTAGGATGCGACCCCCAAGCCTTCTTAGCGTGAAGAGGGCAGGCGTCCCAATTCACGATTGCGCGTTGTCGGGTTCCGCCTTGTGGGAGACGCGGCAAAATAACTTAGCCGTTCAGCTAACAATTATTGACGTCGGATCCCGGCGGCTCTATAGTTAGCTTCATGGCTAACCAATTATCCCCCCTCGATCAGGTCTTCTCCGCGCTCGCCGATCCGACGCGGCGGGCGATCGTGATGCGGCTATGTGACGGCGAGGCGTCGGTCGGCGAACTCGCCGATCCCTTCGACATGGCGTTGCCGAGCTTCATGAAGCACATCCACGTGCTGGAGATGAGCGGGCTCATTCTGTCGGAGAAGTCCGGGCGCGTGCGCACCTGCCGGCTCAGCCCGGATGCGCTCCTCGGCGCCGAGGATTGGTTCCAGCGGCAGCGCGCGATCTGGGAGGCGCGGCTCGACCGGTTCGAAGCCTATGTGATGAAGCTCAAGAAAGAGAAGGAGAGGGCGGCCGCCAAGCGGCCGTCCCGAGCAACCAGGAAGAAAGGTTCTGAGTGATGACGAATTCTGCCAATCCCGCTCTGTCGCAATGGTCCCTCGACCGCGAGATCGTGATGTCCCGCGTGATCGACGCGCCGCGCGATCTGGTGTTCGAGGCCTGGTCCGACCCGAAGCATCTGCCGCAATGGTTCGGGCCGAAGGGTTTCAAGGTCGAGACCTTCGAGATCGACGTGCGGGTCGGCGGCGTCTGGCGCTTCAACATGATCGGCCCCGACGGCACGGTCTATCCGAACCGCATGCGCTTCCGCCGCATCGAGCGGCCGTCGCTGATGGAGATGGATCACGGCCTCGACCAGGACGATGACCCCGGCATGTTCCGCTTCACCGTCACCTTTGCCGAGCAGAGCAATGGCAAGACCGTGCTGATGATGCGTCAGCTGGCCTCGAGCTCCGAGCAGCGCGACGGCATGATCGGCTTCGGCGCCGTCGAATACGGCTACCAGACGCTGGACAAGCTTGCAGCCTATGTGGCGGGCATGAAGCGTTGAGGACAAAGCGGTCCCGGCTGAGGACAAGCCGGGACCGCATTCGCGCGTCTCACTCCCTGGCCTCGTCTGTCACGATGTCGCCGAGTTTCTGCCAGCGCTGGCCGTCGAACTGCACCATCTGGAACTGCTTGTTGACGCGATAATCGGTCGGCGACGTCGAGACCGAGATGCCCGGCAGCGTCAGGTCGAGTTCGACGTTCCTGAGGTTGGCCGCCTGCCGCATCACGTTGTCACGGGTGAGGTCGTCGCCGCATTGCTTCAGCACCTGAATGAGCAACTGCGCGGTGATGTAGCCGTAGACGTTCAGGTTCGAATCCTTGTCGCCCTCGGGATAGTACTTGGCCATGAAGGCGAGGTAGCGCTTCATGCCAGGATCGTCCTTCCATTCGGGATCGGCGGCATCCTTGACGTAACCGACGCTGACGACGCCCTTGGAATTGTCCAGGCCCGCCGGCTTCAGCACGGCGCTGAGCGAGGAGGCGTTGATGTCGATGATGTGCAGCGGCTTCCAGCCGATCTCCGCGACCTTCTTGATCGCCTGGGCCGCCTGTTTAGGGGTCGTGGCGCTGAACAGCACGTCGGCACCGGCATCCCTGAGCCGCAGGATCTGCGAGTCGATCGTCGGTTCGGTGATCTCGTAGGACGTCTCGGCCACGACCATATTCGCGGCCTTCTCACCGAGGCCGGTCTTGAGGCCGGCGAGATAATCCTTGCCGAGGTCGTCGTTCTGGTAGAGCACGCCAATTTTCGCGTTGGGGCGGTTCTTCAGCAGGTACTGCGCGTAGATGCGGCCCTCCACGAGGTATGAGGGATTGAAGCCCATGGTCCAGGGAAAGTTCTTGGGATCGGTGAAGCGCGCCGCTCCGGTCGCGGCAAACAGCTGCGGGATCTTCTTGGCGTTGAGATATTTCTGAACGGCGACGTTCGGCGCGGTGCCGATGATCTGGAAAGTCAGCAGCACCTCGTCGCTTTCGACCAGCCTGCGGGTCTGCTCCACGGTTTTCGGCGGCGAGTAGGCATCGTCATACTGGATCAATTCGACCTTGCGGCCGTTCATCCCGCCCTGATCGTTGATCATCTTCATATAGGCGGCCTGAGTCTTGCCGATCACGGCGTAGGCCGAGGCCGGGCCGCTGAGCGGCACGGTCTGACCGACTTTGATCACGGTGTCGGAAGCGCCGGGATCGTATTTCTTCTGCGCCTGCGCCGCGGCGCTCGACAGCGCGAGAAGCAGGGCGAAGGCCGCGATGTGTTTGAGAATGACGCTTGTCATGTCCGGTCCCTCCCGATTGCTATTCGCCCTTGAGACCGGCGTCGCGGATCAGCTTGGTCCATTTCTGCGTCTCGGCGTCGATGAACCGGCCGAACTCGGCCGCATTGCCGGCGCGCACTTCGAGGCCCTGAGCGGTCAGCTTGTCCTTGATCGCAGGTTCTGCCAGCGCGCGCAGAACTTCGGCCTGGAGCTTGTCGACGATCGCGCGCGGCGTCGTCGAGGGCGCCATGAAGCCGTACCAGCCGGCAGCAGCAACGTTGGGAAAGCCCTGCTCGCGCAAGGTTGGCGCCTGCGGATAGAGTGCGCTGCGCTCGGGCGAGGCGACGCCGAGCACGATGAACTTGCCGCTCTGGATATAGGGCAGGGCAGTCGGCAGCGCCGTCAGCGTGGCATCGACGCGGCCGGCGAGCAGCTCGGTGTAGGAGGCGGCATCGCCGCGGAAGGGGATGTTGAGACCCTTGACACCGGCGTCGCGAAACAGGAGCTCGCCGGCAAGGTGCGGCTGTGAGCCGGCGCCGGGCGAGGCGAAGGTCAGCCCATCGGGTTTTGACTTGCCATAGGCGATCAGCTCGGGAAGCGTCTTGAACGGAGCGTCGGCGCTGATGATGAGAAACAGCGGCGCGACCACGACCATGGCCACCGGCTGCAGATCCTTGCGGTCATAGGTCAGCTTGCCGAACAGCGCCTCGGCGGTGGCGTAGGGAGCCGCGACGTAGAGAATGGTGTAGCCGTCGCCCGGCGCATGCGCGACCATGTCATTGGCGATGCGGGTGCCGGCACCCGGCTTGTTCTCGACGATGAATTGCTGACGCAGGCTGCGGCCGAACTCTTCGGCGAGCAGGCGCAGCGAGATGTCGTTGGAGCCGCCGGGCCCGTAGGGCGAGATCAGCCGCACCATCCGCGAGGGCCAGGCATCCTCGGCCCGTGCCGTCAGGCCGGGGCCGGCGACCAGGCTGCCTGCGATGGTGCCCAGCAGGGCTCGGCGTGTGAGCGATGTCACTGTCTTCTTCCTCCCCTTTTTATTGTTGGTGTTCTTGTTGGTCTTGCCGCGACGTTCAGATCACCTTTCGCTGGGTGAGCCGTTCGATCTCGTCCTCCGAAAGGCCGAGCCAGTCGCAATAGACTTCGCGATTGTCCTGCCCGATGTCGCCGGCGGCGTGACGCATTCGCGTGGGATCGACGGTGAAGCGCGGAACGACGTTGGTCATGGCGACCGTGCCGAAATCGCGGTCAGGGACGCGCGTGATGACTTCGCGCGCCTTCATTTGCGGGTCGTCCGCGATCTGGTCGATCGAATAGATCGGGGCGAGCGTTCCCTGCGCGGCGTTGAATCTCGCGAGCACCTCGTCGAGGGGATGCGCGGCGCACCAGCCGGCGAAGATGTCGTTGAGCTCGGCGGCATGCTTGACGCGCCGGTCGTTGGTGGCGAAGCGCGGATCGTCGATCAGGTCGGGCCGCTCGATCGCCCGGCAGTTCGCCGCAAAGAGGGCGTTGGTCGAACCCGCCAGCGTCACCCAGTGATCGTCGCTGGTGCGAAACACGGCGGCCGGCGCCGAATAGCCGTTGGCGTTGCCGATCCGGCTGCGGACGGCGCCGAGCTGATCGTGCTCGATGGCGAGGACGTCGAGCAGGCGGAAGGTGGCTTCGGTCAGCGAAAGATCGATCTCCTCGCCGGGCGCATCGGGGTCGTGCGCCCGTTTCCAGAGCGCCGCGAGCACGCCGACGGCACCGAACAGACCGCCGATCGAATCCCCGATCGGGTATCCCGGATGGGTCGGCTCGCCGTCGCTCTCCCCCGTGATATAGGTGAGCCCGCCCATGGCCTCGAAGATGCGGGCAAAGCCAGGCCGCTCGCGATAAGGGCCATCCTGCCCGAAGGCGGTGGCGCGCAGGATCACGAGGCGCGGCTGGATCGACCACAGCACCTCCTTCGACAGGCCCCATCGATCGAGCGTCCCCGGACGGAAATTCTCGATCAGCACGTCGAAGCGGGAAACGAGCTGCTTGAACAGCGCAAGACCGTCCGGCGTACGCAGATCGAGCGTGGCGAACTTCTTGTTGCGGTTGGCCGCCTTCCACCACAGCGGCTTGCCGTCCTTGAACGGCGGAAACGCCCGCACGCCGTCGCCATGCCCGGGCATTTCGATCTTGAGCACCTCGGCGCCGTAGTCGGCCAGCAGAGTTGCGGCAAAGGGCGCTGCGATGATCGTCGCGATGTCGAGAACCTTCAGTCCCTCGAGCGGTCCAGCCATGTCACGTCCCGGCGCTTGTGATTTTCTTGGTTTTGCGCGGCGGCGTGAGCTCTGCCTGCCCGACGATGGCGCGGATGCTGTCGGCGAGCGCCGCGATGCGCGGTCCGATCTCGCCCTCGAGCTGCCCCGGCTGCAACCGGAACGCGGGGATGCCGCAATTGATCGAGAACGACTGCTTCGATTCGCCGGCGTGAAACAACGGCGCGGCGACGGCATGGATCGAGGCCATGTATTCGCCCCAGCAGGTGCAGAAGCCGCGGCTTTTGCATTGCGTGATTCCGGCGCGATACTTGTCACGAAAAGCCGACCACAGCTCGGTGTCTTCCGAGGCGATGTTCCGTTCGAGCCGCTCCGCGTCGACCGACGGCAGGGTCGCCGCCGCGGCGCGTCCCATCGCGGTCATCACCACGGGAATCGGCATGCCGATGTCGGGCGCGTGCGGCCCGACATCACCGGAGCGCGCGGTCTCGACATAGATCATCGAGGTGGCGTCGAGCAGGCCGATCGAAACCGTGCCGCGGACGCTGAGCGCGAGCTCCTGCATCATCGGCCGCGCCATTTGGCGGAATTGCATCCCGGCAAGCAGGGGATGCGCGATCCGCAGCGCCCGCGCGCCGACGCGGTACTTGGCGCGTTCGGCGTCGTAGCGGAGGTAGCCGAGTTCGGCCAGCGTGTGGGTCAGCCGAGCGACCGTCGGCCGCGGAATTCCGGTGAGCGTCGACAGCTCCATGTTGCCCAGCAGCGTGCTGCCGGCCCTGAACGCCTCGAGCACGACGAGCCCCTTCGCCAGCGTCGTCGCGAAGGCGGCGTCGTCGACACTCTCCGCCAGCACTGCGGCGGCGGAGGAGAGCGGATGTCGAGGTTTGGCGGAATCTGTCCGAGGCATTCCTAACTATCGGACGAACGAATTTTGGATGTCCAATTAATTCGACGATCCGGCAAAAAATGTCCGCTATGTGGACGGCACGGTTGCGCCGGAGGCTCGCTGAAGCACGCGCTCGACCCACCAAACACACAGATTTTTGTCGTGATTGCATGCACTCCTGTGACAGGATTATTACGTCGGCATGTCAGATCGATAATTCTTGGAGCAGTTCATGTTGCAGTGGCAGCAGCGGTCGAATCCCCTCGCGTGGTGGTGGGGATCCCTCACGCTTGTGAGCGGCGCCAACATCCTCGTCTGGTTCATGCTGTACCGCGAGTTCTACCCCACGCCTTCGGGCAGCCTCGGTGGCGGCTCGGACATCGGGCTAATGTTCCTGTTGTGCGCCGGTTATGTGTTCGGCTGCGCGTTTCGCTCGGTCCTGCCGCGCGCCGACGTGCAGCGCATCTGCCTGTTCGACACCTGGCTGTCGAGCGTCGTCGTCGGCCGAACGGTCGCGACCGTGGCCGAGCTCTGCTTCGTCGCGCAATGGGCCATCATCCTGCATCAGCTCGGCAAGATGACCGGCGCGGAGACCGCGGTGAACATCGCGCTCGTGATCGTGCCGATCATCATCATCGCGGAGTGCTTCTCCTGGTATGCAGTGGTGACGACCAACTTCCTCTACAACGCGATCGAGAACTCGCTCTGGGCGGTGACCTTCTTCCTGGCCGGCATCGCGCTGTGCCGCCTGATGCCGGAATTCCAGGGCCCCGTGCGCTGGGCGCTGATGTCCGGCATCGTCGGCATTGCCTGCTTCCTGGCCTTCCTCATCACCGTCGACGTGCCGATGTATTTCAGCCGCTGGCGGGCAGGGCACGCCGAGGGCAACAGGTTTCTCGGCTTCCTCGAAGGCCTGCACGATGTCTCGACGCGCTGGGTTGTGACCCACGACATCGCGCATTGGAAGGGCGAGCTGACCTGGATGTTCCTGTATTTCAGCGCCGCTGTGTGGTCGAGCCTCGCGCTCTGCGCGCTCTACGCGATGGAAGGCTATCTGGCGCGCTATCTGGCCTGAGGGCTGGAGCACCATTCCGATGGAATCGGAGTAGTGCTCGGGATTCACGGTTTGACGCGTGTTCCTGGCGCGAAATTGCGGGCACTTCGCTTGAATACGCTCTACTTGCCCACCAGGCTGCACTTGCTGCGGTCGAGCGGACGGAAGGCCTGATCGGGCGGGATGGTCGCGACCAGCTTGACGAAATCCCACGGCCCCCGCGACTCCTGGGGCGTCTTGACCTGAACCAAATAGAGATCGTGCACCATGCGCTGGTCTTCGCGGATGCGGCCGTTGGGCGTGTACGCATCCGACACGGGTGTCGCCTTCATCTTGGCCATTACGGTCGCGCTGTCGTCGGAATCTGTGTCCTTGATCGCCTGCAGATAGTGGCGCACGGCGGAATAGACGCCGGCCTGGATCTGCGACGGCATCGCCTTCCGCCGCGCATAGAAGGCGTCGGAGAACTTCCGGGCTGCCGGCGAGACGTCCTCGAAGAACGAGGTGAGGATGAGGTCGCCCCTGGTTGCCTTCAGCCCGACCGCTTCAATGTCGACGTTCTGAAACGACATCGGCACGATCTTGATACCCTGATCGGCGAGACCGAATTCCTCGGCCTGCTTGATCGCGGTGGCGTTGTCGCCGGCCACGTTGATGGCGAGGATCTTCGCGCCCGAGGACTGGGCCTGCAGCAGGAACGAGCTGAAATCGGGCGTGCCGAGCTGCGCCTTGACGCCGCCGGCGACCTTGCCGCCGAGTTCGCCGATGCGGGCTCGTGCCGTCGCCTCAATCGAATGGCCGAAGGCGTAGTCGCCGGTGATGAAGAACCATGGCTCCTTGCTGGTCTGCATGATGCCGGAGACCACGGCGGTCGCGGTGGAATAGGCGTCCTGGGTCCATTGCACGCTGGTCGGCGCGCAGGCCTCGTCGGTGAGCTGATTGGCGCCGGCGCCGGAGACGAGGAAGATTTTTCCGTTGCCGCGGACGAGCTCCTGCACCGCGAGGGCGGCGCCGGAGCTGCCGCCGTCGGCGATTGCCTGGACGCCGTCGCTGAACCATTTGCGGGCCAGCGATGCCGCAAGATCCGGCTTGTTCTGGTGATCGGCCTGCAGGATCTCGATCGGCTTACCGTTGATCTTGCCGCCAAACTCCTCCGCGGCCATCCGCGCCGCCTCGACCGAGCCCGGCCCCATGGCGGTGGCGAACACGCCGTTCATGTCGGTGAGCACGCCGATGCGGATCAAGTCGCTCTTGATCTCGGCGCGCGCAGGCGGTCCTGCGAGCGCCAGCGTGACCAGCAGGATGGTGGCGGACGTCGTGCGGATGTTGGCCATGGCGTTTCCTGGTTTTGTCATTTTGATTGTGCGAAGACGTGGTCAGGCCGGTTCGGCGATGACCGTGTTGCGCAAGGTTCCGATGCCGGAGATCTCGACCTCGACGGTGTCGCCCGGGCGCATCCACAGTGGCGGAGTGCGCTTGGCGCCGACCCCGCCCGGCGTGCCCGTCACGACGACGTCGCCGGGGACCAGCGGGCAGATCGTGGAGATGTAGGCGATCAACTCGGGGATGGCGGTGATCAGGAGGTCGGTCGTGGTGTCCTGCACGACGGCGCCGTTCAGGCGCGTCTGCAAGGCGAGCTTTGACGGATCTGGAATTTCGTCCGTCGTCACCAGCCACGGGCCGAAGCTCCCGCTTTCGGCAAAGGTCTTGCCGGACAGGAACTGGCTGGTGTGCCGCTGCCAGTCGCGGATGCTGCCTTCATTGTAGCAGGAATAGCCGGCGATGTGGTCGAGCGCGCGGCTCGCCGGGATGTGCCGGCCTTGCTTGCCGATGACCAGCGCGAGCTCGCCCTCATAGTCGAAATCGTCGCTTACCCTGGGCTTCACGATCGGCTGGAGATGGCCGACCTGGCTGCAGGGAAAGCGCACGAACAGCGCCGGCTTCTCGGTGACGGTGCGGCCGGTTTCAGCCACGTGGTCCCGATAGTTGAGGCCGACGCAGATGATCTTGCCGGGATCGGGAATCACGGGGGCGAAGACGATCTTGTCGAGCGGATGATCGGGCGCAGTGGATGCGGCCAGCTTCGCCGCTTCGGCGAGGCGACCGGCTTCGAGCAATTGCCGCAGCGTCGTGCATGGCGCCATGCGCGCGCCGAGATCGACGACGCCGTTGTCCTTGACGGCGCCGAAAGAGGCGCGGCCGTCGGCGATGAAAGAAAGCAGCTTCATGAGATATCCCTGAGAATTGTTCGGTCAGGCCGCGGACGGCACCTGGGTTGGAGGCATGATGGCGGCGATGAGCTGGTCGAGTTCGGTCCCGTTACGGGCAGTGCCGCGCACGTAGCGGTCGGGGCGAACCAGCGCGGCGGTGATGCCGTGCTTGCGCAGCCAGTCGCCGATGGCTTCCGCGTCATCGTTGGTCAGGATCTTGATCCCTGCCCGTGAAAGAGCGAGAGGCGACGAGAGCATGGCCGCACTCTCGACGAGGAGCGCGTGGCTGTAGCCGACCCGGTCGTCGCTGCGGCCGCCGTCCGTCAACGCGAATTGCGGCGCGAGTTGTCCGGCCAGGGGCGACGTGCCGAGCGCGAGCCCGGGGCCCAGCAGGGGCTTCTTCACCTCGAGCTTGACCGGCGCGTTCTCTCTGGCCTCGCCGGCGGCAAGGCCCGCTTCGATCGCCTTGGTGTTGATGACGCCGCCGAGACGGATGGCGAGCTCGATGAATTCGCGCACATGCGGCTGACGTTCACTCTGGTACGTGTCGAGCAGATCGGGCGGGGCGCCGCCCCGGATGATGGCGCCGAGCTTCCAGGAGAGATTCGCGGCATCGCGGATGCCCGCGCACATGCCCTGGCCCAGGAAGGGCGGAGTCTGGTGTGCGGAGTCGCCCGCGAGCAGCAATCGTCCATTCCGCCATTGCTGTGCGATCACCGAATGAAACGTGTAGACCGCGGCGCGTTCGAGCTCGGCATCGTCGGGCGTGATCCAGCGCGACAGCAGCTCCCAGACCTTTGCCGGTTGCGCGATCTCCTGGGAATCCTCGTCCGGGAGAACCGTGATCTCCCAGCGCCGCCGCGTCCCGGTGCCGCGCACATAGGTCGCCGGCCGGCTGGAATCGCAATGCTGGAGACTGTAGTCGCCGAGATCGTCGCGCGCGCGCTTGAGCAGGACGTCGATCACCAACCAGCGTTCATGGAAGCCGAGATCGTCCATGCCGGAACCGATGAACCGGCGGACCAGCGAGCGGGCGCCGTCGCAGCCGACGACATAGCCGGCGCGAACCTCGCGGAGCTTGCCGTTGGAGAGGTCTTCGTAGCGGACGCGCACGCCATTCTCGTCCTGATCGAGCGCGAAGACGTCGCAGCGGCTCTGCAATGAGACGTGGGGAAAGCGGGCGAGGCCGCCGATCAGGACGTCCTCCAGATCCGGCTGGTGGAAGCGGTAGCTGAGATGCCAGCCCATTGGCGTCAAAGTCTGCGGACGCGACCAGTCCAGCAGCATCTTGCCGTTGGCATCGAGAAAGAGCATGCCGGGGCCGAGGATGACGAGCGGCGAGATCGCGTCGGCGAGGCCGATGGTCTGGAATACGCGCATGCATTCGTCGTCGAAATGCACCGCCCGCGGCAAATGATAGGTCCGCGCCTCGCGCTCCAGCACCAGCGTGCGAAGGCCGCACAGGCCGAGCAGGTTGGCGAGCGTGGCGCCGACCGGGCCGCGGCCGACGATCACGACATCAAACTCCTCGGGGGCGGATTTATCTTGCATGGGGTATCTCTTCCCCAAGCCAGGCCGGACGTTCAACGCCGTCGCGCCAAGTGTCCGCCCAGCGGACGGATCGGCCTAGACCTCGACGGGAATGGCTGCGGCCGTCTCCTGAAGCTGCACTGCAAACTGCGCAATCGCCTCGTCGATCCCCAGGGCCGAGCGAATCCAGATGATGGAGATGCAGCCGAACACGGCATCGTTGCGCACGATGGGCACGGCGATCGAAGCCGTCTTGGGATTGAATTCGCCCTCGCTGCGAACCGCGTAGCCCCGGGCTTGCGTCTCGGCGATCATGCGGTCGAGGCGGGCTTCGTCGAGAAAGGGGCGGTCGTCGGCCTCGTCGATGCGGCGCAAATGATTGAGGATCAGCTCGCGCTCATGGGCGGGGCAGGCGGCGAGGTAGGCGCGGCCCGCCGACGTCCGCAGCATCGGCAGGCGCTTGCCGATCATGCCGCGGTCGATCGAAAGCGGGCTGCGCGAATGCGTGGTCTCCTGCACGACCATCGCCGCGTTTTCGTAGGTCGAGAGATCGACCGGCCAGACCAGGGTCTTGCTGAGCTCGGCGAGGTAGGGCGCCGCCGCCTGGCAGATCACCACGCCGGGGTCGTAGCCGTCGCCGAGGCTCAGCGCGCGCCGGGTGACGCGAAAACGGTCGTCGCTGGCGCTGCGGGCGATGTAGCCGAGTTCTTCCAGTGTTTCGAGCAGGCGGTAGACGGTGGGACGTGGCAGGTCGAGCGCGCGGGCGACGTCGCCGGCGCGGATGCCGCCGGAGCGGTTGACCTCTCGCAGCACATCAAGCCCGCGCTTGAAGGCGCGGACGCCTTCCGATTGGCGCGGCGCTCCCGTCCCCGTCCGCTCCTTGGACACTTCGCATTTCCTCCCTTGTGGCGCACGGTCCAGCGATTATCGTTGCGAACGCGAAGCGATTGCGGAACGCACCGTAGGATCGAGCGCGGTCGGTATCAAGTTCGCCGTATGGCGGCATACGCGATGCCTTCGGGAGGACTTCAATGGAAATCACCGCGCTCGGCTATATCGGGATCAATTCATCGCAGCTCGACCAATGGGGCCGGATGGCGACGGGACTGCTCGGCATGCAGCAGGTCGATCGCGGCGGCAAGATGCGCGCGTTCCGGATGGACGATCGCAAGCAGCGGCTGATCGTGGACGGCAGCAGCGACGCCGGTCTTGCGGTGATGGGCTGGGAGGTTCCGTCAAGTGCAGAGCTCGACCGCCTCGCCGGGCGGCTGGAGAACCACGGCGTGAAGGTGACGCATGGATCGCGCGCGCTTGCCGATGAGCGGCACGTCACCGGGCTGATTTCGTTCGCCGATCCAGCGGGCAATCGGCTGGAGGCGTTCTGCGAGCCTGAGATTGCGGCCGAGCCCTTCAAGCCGGGCCGGCCGATCTCGGGCTTCCGCACCGGCGCGCTGGGCATGGGGCATGTCGTGCTCAATGTGGAGGATGTCGAGCCGCTCTTGCCGTTCTACCGCGACGTACTCGGCTTCCACGTCTCGGATTTCGGACTGAAGCCCTACGGGCTCTATTTCTTCCACGTCAACGGCCGCCACCACAGCTTCGCGATGGTCGGCTCGGGGCGGAAGGCGCTGCATCATTTCATGGTCGAGCTCGGCAGCCTCGACGATGTCGGTCAAGGCTACGACCTCGCGCAGCTGGACGAGGGCCGTATCGCCTATACGCTGGGCCGGCACACCAACGACCACATGACCTCGTTCTACGTGAATACGCCCTCCGGCTTCTTCATCGAATATGGCTGGGGCGCGCGCGTGATTGATCCCGAGACCTGGCAACCGCACGAGACGTTCGACGGCCCGTCGCTGTGGGGTCACGAGCGACTGCACATGCCGGAAGAGCAGCGCAAGCGCTTGCGCGACATGCGGCTGGATGCGGCCGCGCGCGGCGTCCGCGTGGCCGATCCGCGCGTGCCGCCGCTCAACTGCGCGTGGCTGGACCAGGTGGTTGCGCGCGAGTGATCCGCTGGCGGGAGAACGCTCACGCCTCGCCGAGATCGAGCTCGGTCAACAATCCCTGCCGCAGCGCGAGGCGGACCAGCTCGATGTCGGAGCCGACGCCGAGCTTGTCCTTGATCAGGGAATGCAGGTTCGCCACCGTCTTCGGGCTGACATGCAGCGTCTCGGCGATTTCGTCGGTCGTCTTCTCCGCGAGCAACAGGCGCAGCACCTCGAACTCGCGTGCGGTGAGGACGTCGGCGGCCGAGCTTTCGCCGCCGAGCCGGCTCAGCGCCAGCTCGTGGTCGATGTCGGGACTGATCGCGATCTTGCCGGCGAGCACGTCCATCACTGCGCGCACCAGCGTTTCGGGCGGGCTGGTCTTGGTGACGTAGCCCCTGGCGCCGGCGCGGATCGCCTGCACGGCAAAGCCCGCATTCTGGTGCATGGTGAAGATGAGGATCCTTGCGCCCTTGTCCCACTGCCTGATCCGCCTGACGGCCTCGATGCCGCCGATGCCGGGCATGCTGAGGTCCATGATGACGAGATCGGGCGCCTCGGATTTGTACAGACGATAGGCTTCCGCGCCGTCGGCCGCCTCCGCGATGACGCGCAGGCCCGGCTGCTTCTGGAGCACGGAGCGATAGCCTTCGCGGACGACGGAATGGTCGTCGACCAGCAGGATGGATGCATCGGCGGCGCTCATGCCGCATGCTCCAGCGCCTGCCGGTCGGCGGCGGCGAGCGGAATGACGACGCGCAGCGACGAGCCGCCGTTGGGGCCAACTTCGAAGTTCATCCGGCCGCGCAGGGCGGCAACGCGCTCGCGCATGCCGAGCAGGCCCATGCCGGATTTGACAGACGCATCACTTGGCCGGCCGTCGTCGTCGATGGCCAGCGCGATCTCGTCTGCGGCCATCGTCAGATGCAGGCCGACCTTGGTGGCGCCGGCATGCTTGGCGGCGTTGGTGAGCGCCTCCTGCACGATGCGGTAGAGGTTGGCGCTGATCGCGGCGGGCAGGGTCTCGAACGCGCCGTCGAAATCGATCGTGAAGCGCGTCTCGCCGCGGCTGCGTCCGTTCCAACCCGCGACGAGGCCTTCCAGACTCGCGACGAGGCCAAGTTCCTCAATGTCGGGCGGGCGGAGCCGGAACAGCGCGCCGCGCAGCGTCTCCATCATGCCGGTCGCGGTCCGCGCGATCCCGTCGCATTCGCCGAGCAAAGCGGGGCAATCCTGCGCGGCGGTCTGGCGGGCGGACGAGGCCAGCGCGCGGATGGCGGCCAGCGACTGACCAAACTCGTCGTGCAGCTCGCGGGCGAGATGGCGGCGCTCGTCGTCCTGCAGCGCGATCAGCTTCCGCGTCAGCTCGCTGCGTTCGGCAAGCGCGTTGTCGAGGCTTTCGGCGAGATGGTTGAAGCCGTCGCGGATTGCCGAGAGTTCGGCGAGATCGAACGGCGGCAGCCGCGCCGTGAGGTCGTTGGCCGCGATCCGCTCGAGGCCGGTACAGATCAGGCGGGTCGGGCGCAGCGCGCGCGCCAGCGCGGCGTAGACCAGCAAGCACAGCAGCGGCAGCGCGATCGCAAACGCAATCATCAGGCGGCCGGCCTCGTGCCACGCCTCCGCCGTCTGCACGGCCGGATCGACCGACACCACGGTCTCGCCGAGCTTGGCTCCGCGCACGATCACGGGCCGTGCCGCTTCGCGGCCGGGATCGAACAGGCTGCGATAGAAGGCCGCGAAGGCCTGTGGCGGCGGGCTGGCCGGAGCAGGTGCACCGCTGCAGAACCGCTGCAGCATCTCGCCGCTCGCGCCGCGGAATGCCAGGCAGAGGCCGGGCGTCATCACATAGGCGGCGACGGGGTCGAGGTTGGGAAAGTCGCGCGGTCCCGCCACCCACTGGATCTTGCCCTGTTGCAGCTCCAGCGACTTCGCCACGATCGCGGCGATGCCGTCGATGCGCGCGTGCACCGCGCGGTCGGCCGCGATCAGGAAATAGGCGGAGATCGCGGCGAAGCAGGCGGCCGTGATGGCGGCCACGCGCAGCGTCAGACGGACCTTGAGATCGAATCTCGGGCGTTTCCACATCGAGGGCACCTGGTGCGAAGCGGGCTCGTTGCCCGGCATTAAACGGCAGAACGCGGGCGGCGGGAAGCATTCCTGCCTTACCGCAATGCAAACTCGTGAAATTTTCCCGGCATTCGTCGGGACAGCGACGGCTGCATGGCCTCGAGCGACCCGTTCAGATTTGCAGCGCCGCTCACCCCATGAGGCCCATTCATGCACCGCTCCGGCCTGTTTCTCTCTGCTTTTCTCGTCTTTGTCCTGGCTCACTCGCCCGTCCACGCCGGGGTCGCCATTGGCGTTGCCATGGATGATTTCAGCTATACCGATACGTCGGGCGAGCCGACCAACCAGACCGCTGCTCACGACCGGCGGCTGGCAGCGTTCATGGCCGCGCTCAGACGGGACATCGGCGAGGGCGGGCGCTATCGGCTGGTGCCGTCCGCCCAGGACGGCGCGGCATTCAAGATCATCGGCGGGATCCAGAAGACGAGCACGCTGGTGCAATGGGCCAAGGTCGCCGTGATCGACGTCGGCGCCAAGAAGCTCGTGATGGACAAGCTCTACTCCTTCCGCGGCGACAGTGACGAAGCATGGGAGCGCGCCGAGATATTCCTGTCCCGCGAGATCATGGGTGCGCTCGGCACGCAAGCGCCGGTCGCGCTTGCCGTGTTCGATTTCGAGCTCGAGGACATGACCGCCGCCTCGGGAGGCACCTTGGCCGCTTCAGACGCCTCGTACCTGGCCGAGGCGACGACCGGCGTGCGCGACGTCCTCGGCCAGTCCGGCCGCTACCGTATTGTCGACGTCGGCAGCGCGAGCAGCGAGGCGGCGAAGGGGGGTGCTTTGCACGACTGCGGCGGTTGCGAGGCGGCGATTGCGCAAAAGCTGGGGGCCGATCAATCGTTGATCGGCGTGGTGCGGCGGGTCAGCCGCACCGAATACACGCTCGGGTTCCTGGTGCGCGACGCCGGCACCGGCGCGGTGCTGGCGCGTGGCGACAGCGGTCTGCGCCTGGGCGCCGACTATTCGTGGAAGCGGGGCGCCGTGCGGCTGGTCAGTGATCGGCTGATCGAGAGCCAGCAAGCCGCCGAAAAAGCCAAAGAGCGATGAGATTCATCGCTCTTTAGATCTCTTGTTCGAGCATGATCCTTTCGGAAAACCGCTGTACACTTCCGGATCATGCTCAGAAGGTAAGCTGCACCTTCATCGATTGCGAGCGGTCGCTGGCGAGCTCGAAGGCGGCGACCGCATTCTCGAACGGCATGGTCGCCGTGATCAGCGGCTTGACGTCGATCAGGCCTTCGCCCATCAGCCGCACCGCAAGCTCGAACTCGGGATCGAAGCGGAAGGTGCCGCGGAGCTGCAATTCCTTGGCGACGATGGAGTTGATCGGCAGTGTCATCTCACCGCCGAGGCCGAGCTGCACCAGCGTCGCGCCCGGCCGCAAGACGTCGAGCGCGGTGCGGAGTGCAGCCTGATTGCCGGAAGCTTCGAACAGCGTGTCGAACACGCCCTTGCCGGCACGCCAGGGATCGAGTGCCGTGGGATTCGCTGCGACGTCGATGGCGCGACTGGCACCGAGCTTCTTGGCAACCGCGAGCGGCGCCTCGGCGACATCCGTCACCACGATCTCGGCGGCACCGCCGAAACGTGAGACCAGGATCATCAGCGCGCCGATCGGGCCGCAGCCGGTGATCAGCACGCGCTTGCCGAGCAGGGGACCGGCCTGCTTGCCGGCATGCAGGCACACCGCCAGCGGTTCGGCGACCGCGGCTTCCGCCAGCGACAGCTTGTCCGCGATCGGCACGGCCTGACCGGCATCCACCGTGATGAATTCACGGAAACCGCCTTGCACATGGGGAAAGCGCATCGCGCTGCCGAGAAAGCGCATGTCGAGGCACTGGTTGCGCATGCCTTCCTGACAATGCAGGCACCGGCCGCACGGTCTGCTCGGATTGACGGCAACGCGTGTGCCTGCCGCCACGCCAGTGACGCCGTCACCGACGGCTGAGACCACGCCGGCGATCTCATGGCCCAGCGCCATCGGCTGCTGGATGCGCACGACGCCGAACCCGCCGTGATGGTAGTAGTGCAGGTCGGAGCCGCAGATGCCGCCATTGGCGATCTTGACGCGGACCTCGCCCGGGCCGGGAGCGGGATCAGGGTAGTTGTCGATCCGCAGGTCTTTCGGGGCGTGAATGACGACGGCGCGCATGGTCTCGTTCCCTGTTTCGCGGGTTACATCGCTGCGATCATGCCGCCATCGACATAGATGATCTGGCCGTTGACGTAAGTGGAGGCGTCCGAGGCGAGGAAAATCGCGGCGCCCACCAGCTCGTCCGGCTTGCCCCAGCGCTTCGATGGGATACGGCCCATCAGCCAGGTGTTGAAATCGGTGTTGTTGACCAGCGCCTCGTTCATGTCGGTCAGCATGTAGCCGGGGCCGATCGCATTGGCCTGGATGCCGTGCTGGGCCCATTCCACCGCCATCGAGCGGGTCAGGTTCTTGATGCCGCCCTTGGCCGCGGTGTAAGGCGCGATCGTCGGGCGGGCGAGTTCGCTGCCGAGCGAGCCGATGTTGATGATCTTGCCGTGCTTGCGCGGGATCATACGCTTGGCTGCCTCGCGGCCGATCACGAAGGCGCTGGTGAGGTTGGTCTCGATCACCTTGCGCCATTCGTCGGTGGTGAACTCCACCAGCGGCTTGCGGTGCTGGATGCCGGCATTGTTGACGACGATGTCGACGGCAATCCCTTGTCTGTCGAAATCGTTGAAGGCAGCGACGATCGCGGGTTCGTCGGTGACGTTGAACGCGGCGCCTTCGGCCTGATGCCCGGCGGCACGAAACTCGGCGACCGCCTGCTCGACTCGCTTGGGGTCGACGCCGTTGACGATGATCCTGGCGCCGGCCTTCGCCATGCCCTCGGCGATGGCGCGGCCGAGCCCGCGGGAGGAGCCGGTCACGAGCGCGGTGCGGCCGGAGAGGTCGAAGAGGGACGTGCTCATCTCGAGAATCCTTAAACGTTGGAGCGGCGCACGCTCAGATCGGAGCGCTCGAATACGGCGGGCAGAAGGTCGACGCCGAGGCCGGGGCCTTCCATCGGGAAGACGTAGCCGTCCTTGATCACGGGCATCGTGGTGACGAGCTCGTTGTACCAGCCATTGTAGAAGGCGCGCACCGATTCCTGGATCAGCGTGTTGGGCTGGCTGAACGACATGTGGATGGCGGCGATGAAGCCGATCGGTCCGATGCAATCGTGCGGCGCGAAGGGACGGTGATAGGTCTCGGCCATCGCCGCGATCTTGCGGCCCTCGGTGAGGCCACCGGTCCAGCACAGGTCGGCCATCACCACGTGCATGGCGTCGCGGTCGAGCATGTCCTTGTAGGGGAAGCGCGAGCCCAGCGTCTCGCTGGCGCAGACCCAGACATCGGTCGAGCGGGCATATTCGGCCAGTGCCTGCGGCGAGTTCATCCGGATCGGGTCCTCGTACCAGGTCGGCTTGTAGGGCTCGAGGGCGCGCGCGATCTGCTTGGCGGTCGGCAAATTCCACAGCGAATGGAGCTCGACCATGATCTCCATCTTGTCGCCGACGGCTTTGCGGATCTTCTCGAACGGCTCGATCGCCTGCTTCATCTGGGCCGCCGTGATGTAGAGGCCCTTGTTCTCCTGCGCGGCCGGATCGAACGGCCAGATCTTCATCGCGGAGATGCCGCTCTCCAGCAGGTTTTCGGCAAGCGCATCGGCGCGGTTCATGAAGCCGTCGAGATCCTCGTAAGGCCCCTTGTTAGCACCCAGATTCCAGTTCGCGACCGGGCTGATATTGGTGGAGCGGACATATTGCGTGCCGGCGCAAGTGTTGTAGATGCGCTGCTTGTCGCGGCAGAGGCCGCCGAGCATCTGGTGCACCGGCTGGCCGCAGACCTTGCCGAACAGATCCCACAGCGCGATGTCGATCGCAGAGGCCGCGCGATATTCGACGCCGGTGGACGACTGCGCCATCGGCAGGTTCAGCATGTCGCGGTGGATCGCTTCGATGTGCAGGGGATTGCGGCCGAGCAGGCGGCCGGCAAAAGTGTCGTGGATCTGCGCTTCGACCGCGCCCGCGCCATAGAAGGTTTCGCCGAGCCCGATCACACCCGTGTCGGTATGGACGCGCACCCAGATGACGTTGGAGAACTCCTCTGTGCGCAGGGTCTCGATCGACATGATCTTCACGGCAACAATCCTCCCGTCGGGTCTATAGCGCCCGCCTTGTTTGTCATTTCTGCGCCGCATTGCCGGCGAGAGCCGAGACCGTCTTACCGTCGCTTGTAATATATCACAACATGTTTTAAGGATATCACAAATGGCGCCGCCCCGCGAGGCGACGGGCTGACGGGAGGACGACATGGCACGGCGCAAGCGTACGCTCGAGGTGGTGAGAAACGACGACGGCGAGGGCAGGCCCTCCCGGCGCAACCGCCTCAACTTCTTCGAGCTGGCCTATCAGAAGATCGAGGAGCTCCTGGTCCATTGCGAGCTCAAGCCCGGTCAGTTCATGACCATGCTGGAATTGCAGGAGATGACCGGCTTCGGCCGCACGCCGGTGCACCACGCCGTCAATCGTCTCTCCGCCGACACGCTCATCATCATCCGTCCGCGCCACGGTCTGCACATCGCGCCGATCGATCTGGCACGCGAACGCATGCTGCTGGCCTTGCGCCGCGACATGGAGCGTTTCGTGATCCGCCTCGCGGCCGATCGCGCCAGCCTCTCGCATCGCAATCAGGCGCTTCACATCGAGCGCCTCCTGCGCGAGCGCCGCGCCAACCTGACGCTCGACGAATTCAACAGCATCGATCGCCGCATCGACGCGCTGGTGCTGGAGGCGGCCGGGGAGCCGTTCCTGGTGCACACGCTGCGGCCGCTGCACACGCTGTACCGGCGCATCGGCTACATCCACCACCGTTTCATGCCGGGGCAGGCCGACCTGTCAGGCACGATCGATCGTCATGTCGCGATTCTCAACGCGGTGGCCAACCGCCGCGTCGAGGAAGCCGTGCAGGCGAGCGATGCCCTGATCGACTACATGGGCGAGATGTTCACGGGCATGGAGGTGGGGATCGACCCGCGCCTGCTCGATTGCAGCATCGAGCCGCTGCTCGGGGCGTAAGAGTTCCCAGGAGAAGACCAGACATGTCAACGATGGCGATGCCACAACCGACCGCGAGCGAAGCCGCGGTCCGCTACCTCATCACGAACTACAGTCCCAAGGGCAACAAGGTCGGCTGGCTGATGATGGCCTCGATCCTGGTCGAAGCCTGGGATCTGTATTCGATCGCCTTCGTGCTGATCTTCATCAAGGAGCAGTACAATCCCGATCCGCTGATGCTGGGTCTGGCTGCAGCCGGCACGCAAGGAGGCGCGCTCATCGGCGCGCTGTTAGGCGGCTGGCTGTCCGACAAGATCGGCCGCCGCGTCATGTTCCTGGTGACGATGGTGATGTTCATCGTGCTGGCGCTGGCGCAGGCCTTCGTGCCGGATGTGTTCTGGCTGGTCGTGATCCGCTTCCTGCTCGGTATTCCGCTCGGCTCGGACATTTCGACCGGCTACACCTACATCATGGAATCCATGGCCAAGGGCGAGCGCGAGGTCATGGGCAACCGCTGGCAGTTCATGTTCGCCGTCGGCGAAGTCCTCACCATCGGCGTCATCGTGATCTTCCTGCTGATCGACATGCAGCACGAGATGCTGTGGCGCGTGACGCTCGGTCTCGGCGCGCTGCCGGCGCTGATCATCCTTCTGATGCGCCACGACGTGCCTGAGACGGCCGTCTGGCTGGTGCAGAAGGGACGCTACCGCGAGGCCAAGCAGGTCGCGCGCGAGATGTTCAACGACAGTCTCGACATGCTGCCGGACCGGGACGTCGAGGTGCCGAAAGTCTCGACCCGCGCCTTCCTCGCCGACCTCAGGAAGGATCCGATCCGCTGGCGCGCCACGGTGTACGGCTGGATCGCCTGCTTCGCGCAAGCCAGCGAATTCTCGACCTTTGCGTTCTATCTGCCGGTGCTGTTCGTGATGGTCGGCGTGTCGAGCGTGCTCGGCATCAATCTGGTGACGATGGCACTGTTCTCCTTTGCTGCCCTGTCGGGCTGGGTCGGTCCGCTGCTGACGCCGAAGATCGGCCACCGCGGCATCTCGATCGCGGGGTTCGGAATCGTGCTGGCCGCGCTGCTGGTCGCGGCCTTTGCGCTCTACACCGACAACACGGTCCTGCTGCCCTTCGCGGCCGCCGCCATGTTGTGGGGCCATTATTGGGACGCGTCGAACTGCATGACCATCCCGACCATGGTCGCCAAGCCGCAATATCGCGGCACCGCCAGCGGCTTCGCCTACATGTTCGTGAAGCTGCCGTCCTTCCTGGCGATCTTCCTGTTCCCGACGGTGTTCGCCGCGATCGGGCAGGCGAATGCAACGCTGATGGTCGCGATCTTCCCCCTGATCGGATTGCTCGCTGCAATCTTCATCCTGCCGGAAGTCTACGGCTACGAGAACGACTGACGACGTAGGGCCCGGTCGCGGCGGCATGCGCGATCGGTCCCCCGACGGGGCTTACGGGCTCAGGAAGACGGGATCAATCCCGACGCCATGGCCGAGCAGGCCGATCGCCTGGAGCTGGGCGCTGTGCAGGTCGATCTCCACGATCGCGAACAGGGTCAGCAGCGCTGCGGCCGTGACGAGGAGCAGCGGGTGGGACCTTTCCGCCCCGCCCTCGCTCGGCGCAGTGAAGCTCTGAAACGCGCGACGCAGGGAAAAGCTCTGCGGCAATGCCTTTGACCGGATCTGCATGATGGACCTCCTTGCCGCGCCCTGTGAGGCCGCGCGACAAGTTGAAGGTTAGCTCCGGCCGTAGCGGCGGCATTGATACGCCGCAAACGGCGTGCGTCTATCGGATCGCAGCCGCCAGCGCCGCGATGAGGGCGGGCGGCGTCACCAGCAGGCCGAGCTTGAGGAACGGCCAGGCGCCGACCTCGATCTTTTCCCGGCGGAGCGCGACCAGCCAGAGGATAGTGGCGAGCGATCCTGTCACCGACAGATTGGGGCCGAGATCGACGCCGATCAGGATGGCGCTGACGACCGGGGCGGGCAAATGATCGCTGGCGGCAACCGAGCCGGCGACGAGGCCGACGGGAAGGTTGTTGGCGATGTTCGTGGCGATGGCGGTGGCGATGCCCACACTCCAGGCCGCCTGCGGGACCGATTGCGCCACCGCCTGATGCAGCAATGCGCTGAGCTGCGCGATCACGCCGGTCCTGATCAGTGCTTCCACCATGACAAAGAGCCCGCCGACCAGCGGAAGCACGCTCCAGGACACGCCGCGCAGCACGGGCCATGGCGATTGCCGGCTGAGCAGCAGCACGATCGCGGCCGTCACGCCGCCGCAGATGAAGGTCGGCAGGCCCAGCTGCTTGTCCAGCGCCGACGCCGTGACCAGCACGATTCCGATCGCGACGATGCCGATGGCCGTCAGCTTGCCGCCGCGGCCGAGCTTGGGATGCGGCACGCTGCGCGCAATCGTCTCCTCCTTCAGCGCGCGGTGCTGGGTCAGGCGCAGCACGATGTAGGTCAGCAGGATGGAGGCGGCCGAGGGTAGGGCGAACAGGCGCAGCCATTCGGTGAGCTCCGGCATGCGCGCGCCGAACACGACGAGATTGGCGGGATTGGAGATCGGCAGCACGAAGCTCGCGGCATTGGCGATGAAAGCGCAGACGAACAAATAAGGCAGCGGTTTTGCGCCGGCCGCGCGCGTCGCGGCATAGACGGCCGGCGTCAGCACGATCGCGGTGGCGTCGTTGGAGAGCAGCACGGTTACGAGCGTGCCGACGAGATAGATCAGCAGGAACAGCCGCTGCGGCGAGCCGTCAGCATATTCCACCGCGAGCGCGGCGAGATAGTCGAACAGGCCCTCGAGCCGCGCCAGCTCGGCGATCAGCATCATGCCGATCAGGAAGAGGTAGACGTCGAGGCCTTTTTCGATGCCGGTAAGCGCCTCCCGCCATGGCAGCAGGCCTGATAGCACCAGGGCGCCCGCACCGATCACGGCCCAGACCGCCTCCGGCAGGCGAAAGGGGCGGATGATGACGCACGCGGTCGCGACGACGATGATGCTCCAGGCCCAGATGGCGTCAGACGGCACGGTCAGTTCTCGAAACGGGTTGGGTTCATTCGGCAGCGATAGCCGATGCCGACGCCGCTGTCTTCCCCCGTGGGCGAGGGGCGCCATGTCGTGTCTCGGGCAGCGCGAGAATGCAAATGACGGCACCGATCGCAGCGACGGCGCCGAGGCTGATGAACGCCGCGCTGTAGCCTGCAGCGACCACCACGACGCCTCCCAGCGTCGTCGACATTGCGGCACCGATGCTCTGGGCCGTGATGACCGCGCCTTGCGCGACGTTGAAGCGTCCAGTGTTGCGCATGAGGTCGGCGACGATCACCGGGAAGATTGCGCCGAAGATGCCCGCGCCGACGCCGTCTAGCAACTGCACGCCGACCAGCCAGAACGGATTGTCCGAGAGCGTGTAGAGGGCGGCGCGAACAGGCAGGATCAGCAGCGCGGCGAGAAAGAAGCGCTTGTGGCCCCAGCGGTCGGCCTTCGCACCGACCAGCATCGCGAACGGCACCATCACCAATTGCGCGGCGACGATGCAGGCCGACATCAGGCTGGTGCCCATGTTCCTGTCCTGGAGCGCCAGCTTCTGCCCGACCAGCGGCAACATGGCAGCGTTGGCGAGATGGAAGAGCAGTACGCAGATTGCAAAGACGAGCAGGGGGCGGCAGGTCAGAAGCACGGTGATGCCCGACGGCGCGTCCCGCCGCGCATCGGCGTCTGCATCATTCAGCCCGCGGGCCAAATCGTGATCGATGGCGCGGGCAGGGATCGCGAGGATACTGAGGAGGCTCGCGATCGCCATCGCGCCAAGGAGGAAGAAGACGACAGTCGGGCCCACCCAATAGGCGGAGACCCCCGCCAGCGCGGCCGCGACCGCATTGCCGGCGTGGTTGAAGGTCTCATTGCGGCCGATCCGCCGGGTGAAGGCGGCATGGCCGAAGATGCCGAGCGAAACGGCTGCGATCGCTGGCGGAAACATCACGGCAGCGGCCTGCGCAATCCCTTGCGAGATCGCGACGGGGAGGAAGCTCGGAAACAACGGCAGCGACAGCGAGGCCAGCGTCACCATGATCGCAGCAATCATCATCACCAGCCGCTTCGCCCGGGTCGCATCAACCAGGGCGCCGGCCGGCGTCTGCGCCACGATGCCGGCGACGGTTGCGATCGACATCACGAGGCCGATCCGCGCCTCGTCCCAGTGTTGCTCGGTCAGAAGATAGACCGCGAGATAGGGCCCGAGCCCGTCGCGGACGTCGGCGAGGAAGAAATTGGCTGCATCTAGCGCGCGGCCGGCCTGTCTTGCCTGATCGGGATTTTCGCTGGCCATCGGTCTCTCGATCGTCGTTGTGCAAACCAGCGTGCCAACCAATCCGCAGTCGTCCCGGACAAGCGTAAGCGCAGATCCGGGACCCATAACCGTTTGGCGAAGATTGGTGGCTAGCAGTTGGCCCGGTCACCGCTTCCTGTGGATATGGATCCCGGATCGGCGCGCGCTCGAGGCGCGCTTGTCCAGGACGACGGTGGAGTGTTTGGCTACATTCACCGCGCCACCGAGAGCTTCTCCGTGATCGCCTTGCGCAGAATCCGCGAGAGCGACTCCACGGAATATGGCTTCTGAATCAGCTCGAACCCGCGATGGGCGTTCTCGGCGAGCACGTTGCTGTAGCCGCTTGTGAGCACCACGGGCAGGCCCGGATAGCGCTCGCGGATGACGCCGGCGAGCTCGACGCCGTTCATGCCGGGCATGATGACGTCGGAGAAGACGAGGTCGACGGAGAATTCGTTCTCGCCCAGGATCGTCAGAGCAGCGTTGGCGTTGGCGACGCGCCGGACGACGTAGCCGAGATCTTCCAGAAGCTCGGTCGAGAACTGGCCGACATCGTCATTGTCCTCGACCACGAGCACGCGGTAGCCGCGCCCCGTGATCGCAGCCTCGTGGGTGAGCGCCGCGGTTTCCTTCTCGGCGGCGGGGCTTTGCGCCTGGGGCAAATACATGGTGAAGGTCGCGCCGTGGCCTTGTGTGCTCGCCACCGCGATGTCGCCCTCGGACTGCTTTGCGAATCCGAAGGCCTGGCTGAGGCCGAGACCGGTACCCTTGCCGACCTCCTTGGTGGTGAAGAACGGCTCGAAGATGGAGTCGAGATGGTCCGGCGCGATGCCGCTGCCGGTGTCGGCGACGGAGATTGCGACATAGTCGCCGCCCCGCGCCGATTGCGCGCGCAGGCTCGGAATGCCCTGAACCTTGCGCACGGCGATGGTGAGGCGGCCTTCGCCGTCCATGGCGTCGCGGGCGTTGATGGCGAGGTTGATCAGCGCGGTCTCGAACTGGGCGATGTCGGCGACGGTGAAGCAGTCGGCATCGTCGATCTCGACGACGATCTCGATGCGGCCGCCGACCAGCGGCCGCACCAGTTGCGCGACGCCCTCGACCTGGCTGCCGACGTTGAAGATCTGGGGTTTCAGCGGCTGCCGGCGCGCGAACGCCAGAAGCTGCGCGGTCAGCTTGGAGGCGCGCTCGACCGTCTCGGAGATGGCATCGACATAGCGGCGGCGGCGCTCTTCCGGCAGCTCCCGCCGGCGCAGGAAATCGGTGGCCGAGCGGATGATGGTGAGGAGATTGTTGAAATCGTGTGCGACGCCGCCAGTGAGCTGGCCGATCGCCTCCATCTTCTGCGATTGCCGCAACGCCTCCTCGCCGCGGCGGCGCTCGGTGATGTCGACGGCCTCGGGCACGGCGCCGGTGATGTTGCCGTGACGGTCGAGCACGGGGCGCATGCCGAAGTCGAAATCGCGCTCGCCGACGGGAAGGCGTAGCCGCATCTCGAGCCGCACCGCTTCGCCCTTGAGCACGGTGTGGAAGGCGTCCTGCACTTGCGCGCTCATGCCCTCCGTCGCGCTGAACCAGGGCGTCTCCCACAACGGCTTGCCGATCACATCTGAAGAGCTCGCATCGATGCCGTCGAGTGCGGTCTTGTTGGCGTAGAGAAGCTCGCCCCTGAGATTGACCAGACCCTGATACTGGTTGCTGGTTTCCAGGATCGCGCGCAGCCGCGCCTCGTTGGATTCGAGCTCGGCGGTGCGTTGTGCGATGCGCTCTTCCAGCGTCTCGTTGAGCTGCCGGAGCTCGATCTCGGCCTGCTTGGCGACGGTGATGTCGTGGGCAACGCCGATGAAGCCGATATGCTTGCCGGTCGGGTCCCAGCGTGGCTGCGATTCCGAGCGCAACCAGCGCCATTCGCCGCTGGCGTTCTTGTACCGCGCTTCGAGCACGAAGGGCTTGAGTGACGCTTCGCCCTGGACGGATTGCTGGAGCACGTGCGGCAGGTCGTCCGGATGCAGCACCTTGCGCCAGTCGAAATCGATGGCCTGATCATAGGGCAGGCCGACGAAATCGACATAGGCCTGGTTGGCGAAGGACCGCTTGCGATCGAGCTTGGTCACCCAGATCGGTACCGGCGCGCTGTCGGCGATCAACCGAAAGCGTTCCTCGCTCTCGCGCAGGGTCTCGCGCGCGAGCATCTGGTCGGTGATGTCGATATGGGCGCCCACGAGGCGGATGGCGCGGCCATCCTTGTCGCGCTCGATCTTGGCGACGACCCGGATCCAGCGGGTCTCGCCGTCATTGGGGCGGATGATGCGGTATGCGGCGGTGTAGTCTTCGCTCGTGCCGGCGAGCGCCTCCAAGAAATGCTTGACGGTTGCTTCGCGATCCTCGGGATGGAGCCGATTGACCCAATCCTCGTGCGATTCGTCGGCGGCCTCGGGCGGCAGGCCATGAATCATGAGATATTCGGGCGAGCGGCGGTTCTTGAACCCTTCGCGGAAGTCGACCTCGACGCCGCCGACCTTGCCAATACGCTGGATGCGTGCGAGCTCGGCCTCGCGCTCCTGAAGCGCACGATAGGCGTTGTCGCGCTCGCGCGCGACGTCTTCGAGATGCTGGCGCAGCCTTTCGGCGGCGATGGTTTCGGGCAAGGGATCGTTCAAGGCATCGGCCGTTGTCATGCAGTTGCGCACGTGCCGAATGGATATTCACACAGACGGAGCGTGATGACCATTGTTTAGAGGAAATAGACTGTCTGGAAAGGCTGGCGGCGAGCCCGGCATACGGGAAAGTGTGGTAGGCAACGCCGGTTTTGGCATTTTGTTCCTGAAATTGGAACGATGCAGCTGCGGATGCGTCTTCGCGAGGCGCCACACCTCTCGTCGTTCAAATCACCTTTCCGAAGAGGCTAAATCTTGAAGCTCTTTGTCTGCCAGGCCTGCGGCAACGTCCTCTATTTCGAGAACCGTGTCTGCGAACGCTGCGGCCATCAGGTCGCGTTCCTGCCGGAGAGGGAGACGATGTCGGCGATCGAGCCCGACGGAGAGGCCTGGAGGACGCTGGCAGACAAGGGCGAAAGCCGGATGCTGTGCCGCAATGCCGCGTACGATTCCTGCAACTGGCTGACGGATCCAGGCGAGGGCAACGGCTATTGCCGCGCCTGCCGCCACAACGGCATCGTACCGGATTTGTCCGACCCCGCCCAACTCGCCGGCTGGCGCGAGCTGGAGGTGGCGAAACACCGTCTGTTCTATTCCCTGATCCGCTGGAAGCTGCCGCTCCAGACCCGGCAAGACGACCCCGAGCATGGACTGATCTTCAATTTCCTCGCTGACGATCCCAACAGCGGAGAGAAGATCTTGACCGGCCACGACAACGGCCTGATCACGATCGCGCTCACCGAGGCCAATACCATCGAGCGGGAGCGGCGCAGGCTCGAGATGGGCGAGCCGTACCGTACGCTGCTCGGGCATTTCCGCCACGAGGTCGGGCACTATTTCTGGGACGTCCTGGTGCGGGGCGGCGGCAAGCTCGATGAATGCCGCGCGGTATTCGGTGACGATTCCGCCGATTACGGCCAGGCCCTGCAGCGCCACTATGCCGAAGGCCCGCCGCCGGACTGGCAGCAGAGTTACGTCTCGGCCTATGCCACGACCCATCCCTGGGAAGACTTCGCCGAGACCTGGGCGCACTATATCCACATCGTGGACGCTCTGGAGATGGCCGGCGAGTTCGGCATGGAGGTGCGCCCCAGGGTGGACCGCGACGGGGAGTTGACGGCGCGCATCCGTTTCAACCCCTACGAGGCAAGGGATGTCGACGCGCTGCTGAGCGCATGGCTGCCCTTCACGTTCGCCATGAACAGCGTCAATCGTGCCATGGGCCTGCGCGACCTCTATCCCTTCATCCTGTCGCCCGCAGTGGTCGGCAAGCTCGGCTTCATTCACGGCCTGGTCCGGGACGTGGCCAAGGAGCCCAAGGGCGCCGCAGGGGGGGCCTAAGGGCTTGCGAGCCCATTCGGTCTTGCGCTGGTACGCCAGAAGCGGGCCGGATTTAGACCGTTGCCTCCGGCCGATTTTGATGTACCACGGGAGCCACACGGCCCGTCCCGATAGGCCCCAACGGCCGGGGAAGGGTCCCGCCCAAGGTCGAGACTCAAGAAAAGCATGTTCAAACGCATCCTGATCGCCAATCGCGGCGAAATCGCCTGCCGGGTCATCAAGACCGCTCGCAAGATGGGAATTCAGACGGTTGCGGTCTATTCCGAGGCCGATCGCGACGCCCTCCATGTCGAGATGGCCGACGAGGCCGTGCTGATCGGCCCGCCTGCGGCGGCCGAGAGCTATCTGGTGATCGAGAAGATCGTGGAAGCCTGTCGCAAGACGGGCGCCGAGGCCGTGCATCCCGGCTATGGCTTCCTGTCCGAGCGTGAGGCGTTTCCGCGCGCGCTGGAAGCCGCCGGCATCGTCTTCATCGGTCCGAACCCGGGCGCGATTGCGGCGATGGGCGACAAGATCGAGTCGAAGAAGGCGGCCGCCAAGGCCAAGGTCTCGACCGTGCCCGGCTATCTCGGCGTCATCGAGGACGACAAACACGCGGTCAGGATCGCCGACGAGATCGGCTACCCCGTGATGATCAAGGCCTCCGCCGGCGGCGGCGGCAAGGGCATGCGCATCGCGCATTCGACGGCCGAGGTCGCCGAGGGCTTCAATCTCGCCAAGGCCGAGGCCAAGGCCTCGTTCGGCGACGACCGCGTCTTCGTCGAGAAGTTCATCGTTGATCCCCGCCACATCGAGATCCAGGTGCTGGGCGACAAGCACGGCAACGTCATTTATCTCGGTGAGCGCGAATGCTCGATTCAGCGCCGCAACCAGAAGGTCATCGAGGAGGCGCCGTCGCCGCTGCTCGACGAGGCCACCCGCCGCAAGATGGGCGAGCAGGCGGTCGCACTGGCGAAAGCCGTGAATTACGACTCGGCCGGCACCGTCGAGTTCGTCGCCGGGCAGGACAAGAGCTTCTATTTCCTGGAGATGAACACGCGCCTCCAGGTCGAGCATCCCGTCACCGAGCTCGTCACCGGCGTCGACCTCGTCGAGCAGATGATCCGCGTTGCCGCCGGCGAGAAGCTCGCGCTGGCGCAGAAGGACGTCACGCTGACAGGCTGGGCGGTGGAGTCGCGCCTCTATGCCGAAGATCCGTTCCGCAACTTCCTGCCCTCGATCGGGCGGCTCGTGAAATATCGTCCGCCGGCGGAAGCCAGCCAGGACGGCATCACCATCCGCAACGACACCGGCGTGCAGGAGGGCGGCGAAATCTCGATCCATTACGATCCGATGATCGCCAAGCTCGTCACCCATGCGCCGTCGCGCGCCGCCGCCATTGAGGCGCAGGCCACCGCGCTGGATTCTTTCTATGTCGATGGCATCCGCCACAACATTCCGTTCCTGTCGGCGCTGATGCACCATCCGCGCTGGCGTGAGGGACGGCTCTCGACCGGCTTCATCGCCGAGGAGTTTCCCAAGGGCTTTGCGGTGCGCGTGCCGGAAGGCGAGGTCGCGCGGCGGATCGCCGCGGTCGGCGCCGCCATCGATCACGTGTTAGGGGAACGCAAGCGCCAGATCTCGGGCCAGATGGGCGGCCGCATCGTGCAGCGCGAGCGGCGCCGCGCGGTCTGGCTCGACCGCCAGGAGATACAGCTCGAGGTCGGCCGCGAGGGTGAGGCGATCGCGGTGCGTTTCGTCGATGCCGCCGGCAAGACCGGCAATGTGCATCTGTTGCAGTCGCCGTGGAAGCCGGGTGATGCGGTCTGGCAGGGCACCATCGACGGCCATTTAGTCGCGGTGCAGGCGCGGCCGATTCCCAACGGCATTCGTCTGGCGCATCAGGGCGTCGAAGTGCCGGTCTATGTCTGGACCGAAGCGGAAGCCGCGTCCGCGCGCCTGATGCCGGTGACGACGGCCTCCGACAGCGGCAAGAAGCTGCTCTGTCCGATGCCCGGCCTCGTGGTCTCGATCGCGGTGACCGAGGGACAGGAGGTCAAGGCCGGCGAGACGCTCGCGGTGGTCGAAGCCATGAAGATGCAGAACGTGCTGCGCGCCGAGCAGGACGGCACCGTGAAGAAAGTCCACGCCAGCGCCGGCGCGACGCTTGCGGTGGACGCGCTGATCCTGGAGTTTGCGTAGGAGCCCCTTCGCGACGAAGCAATCCAGCCTGTCTCCGCGGATGCATTCCTGGATTGCTTCGCTTCGCAGCAATGACGGAGTATGCTGCGGCCTCCGTGACCTAATCGAGACAGCGCCATGGCCTTTCGTTCCCGCCGCGAAAAACTGCGCTCCGTCCTGTCGGGCGCGACCTGCGTCCATCCCGGCTCGGTTTACGACGCCATCTCGATCCGCATCGCCGAGGACCTCGGCTTTCCGCTCGGCATGTTCGGCGGTTCGGTCGCCTCGCTCGCCGTGCTCGGCGATCCCGACATTACCCTGATCACGCTCACCGAGCTCGCCGAGCAGATGCGGCGGATGTCGCGGGCCTCGGCGCTGCCGGTGCTGGTCGATGCCGATCACGGCTATGGCAATGCGCTCAATGTACGCCGTACCGTGCAGGAACTGGAGGCGGCGGGTGCCGCCGGCCTCACCATCGAGGACACGCTGCTGCCGGCCGCTTTTGGCGAGGCGAAGACGCAGCTGATCTCGCTCGAGGAAGGCGTCGGCAAGATGAAGGCCGCGCTCGGCGGCCGTAGTGATGGCTCGCTGGTCATCATGGGCCGCACGGGTGCTGCTGCGATCAGCTCGATCGAAGATGCGATCCGCCGCGCCAGGGCATACGAAGCCGCCGGTGTCGATGCGCTGTTCTTCACCGGAATCAAGTCGCGCGCCGAGCTCGAGGCGGTTGCCGCTGCGACGCACCTGCCGATCGTGCTCGGCGGGGCGCCGGAAGAGCTGAACGCGCTCGATTTTCTCGCCGGTCAGCGCGTACGCATCGCGCTCCAGGGTCACGCGCCGATCGCTGCCGCGACGCAGGCCGTGTATGAGACTCTGAAGGCGCTCCGCGAAGGCGCGCCGCCGAAAAGCCTTAGAGGGATCGCATCGTCGGAGCTGACGGCCCGCGTCATGCGCGAGACTGACATCAAGGCGCGCAGCGCCGAGGTTCTCGGATTGAAAAAATGAGCCGGGCGATTCTCCAGGTCATGATCCGCGGGCGCGTGCAGGGCGTCGGCTATCGGGCCTGGGTCGAGTATCAGGCGACAACGAGCGGCGTCGAAGGCTGGGTCCGCAACCGCCGCGACGGCAGCGTGGAAGCGCTGTTCGCCGGCACGCCGCAGCACGTCGCGGACATGGTCGCGCTGTGCCGCCACGGCCCGCCATCCTCGCGCGTCGACAGCGTCACCAGCGAGACCGCGAGCGCGGATGAGCTGAACCTGCGCCGGGCAGGGGAGAAGTTCTCGGTGCTGCCGACGCTGTGAGAGCTAAGCTTCTCGCCGCGCCGAAGGTCCGCTCCCTCGCCCGTTCTTACGGGAACAGGTTGAGAGACTTCACCGCGGCAGCTTGGCGATCGCTTCGCTGAGCTCGTGAATCTCGTACGGCTTGCGCAGGATCGGGAAATCTCCGCGCACGCCGGCGGCGACCTCGCTGTAGCCGGTGGCAAGCAGGATCGGCAGGCCGGGGCGGATCTGGCGGAGATGATGGGCGAGGGTGAGGCCGTCCATCTTGCCGGGCATGACGATGTCCGAGAAAACGAAGTCGACGCCGTTGTTCTCGATCTCGCGCAGGGCAGCTTCGGCATCGGCGACCCGGCGCACCTGGTAGCCGAGCTGCTCCAGCAGGCCGATGCTGACCGCGGCGACGTCCGGATTGTCCTCCACCAGCAACACGGTACCGCTGCCCTGAAACGCGGGCTCTCCCGTCGTGTCGGACGATGGCGTGTCTTCTCCGCGGGGCAGGAGGATGGTGAAGGTCGTGCCCTTGCCGAGCTCGCTTGCGACGCTCACCGTGCCGCCGGCCTGGTGCGCGAAGCCGTGCACCTGAGACAGGCCGAGGCCCGTGCCCTTTCCGATCGGCTTGGTCGTGAAGAACGGCTCGAAGATCTTGTCGAGAACGTCGGAGGGAATGCCGAGCCCGGTGTCGGTAACGTCGATCGCGACGAAATCGCCGGCGAGGGGCGCCTCGTCCAGCACGACCTTGCGTGCGCCGATCGTCACGGTGCCGCCGTCGGGCATCGCGTCGCGGGCATTGATGACGAGGTTGAGCAGCGCTGTCTCGAGTTCGGACGCGTCGGCCTTGATCGGCCAGACGTCGCGGTCGATGTCGAAGACCAGGCGTACGGAGCTGCCGACACCGGCATCGAGCACGTCGCGAATTGCCGCGATGCGTTCGGCGAAATCGATCGCCTGCGGATTGACGCTCTGCCGCCGCGCGAAGGTGAGGAGTTGGTTGGTCAGCGCCGCCCCGCGCTTGGTGGCGGTTTCGATGGCCGAGATCGCGCGCTGCATCTTGGCCGCGTCGTCGGCCCCTCGCTTCAGCATATGGAGGCTGCCGCTGATGATCATCAGAAGGTTGTTGAAGTCGTGGGCGACCCCACCGGTGAGTTGCCCGAGCGCGTCGAACTTCTGGGACTCGGCGAGCTGCTTCTGCATCGCCTCGAGCTTGATCTGTGTATTGCGGCGCTCTGTGATGTCGCGCGTGATCTTGGCGAATCCGACCAGTGCGCCGTCCTCGTAGATCGGATCGATCACGACGCTGGCCCAGAAGAAGGTGCCGTCCTTGCGAACGCGCCAGCCTTCCTCCTCGTAGCGGCCCTTTTCCCTGGCGATGCCGAGCGCACGGGCCGGCTTGCCGTTGGCGCGGTCGGTTTCGGTGTAGAAGCGGGAGAAATGCTGGCCGAGGATCTCTTCGGGTGAATAGCCCTTGATGCGTTCGCCGCCGATGTTCCAGCTGGTGATGATCCCCTTGGGATCGAGCATGTAGAGGGCGTAGTCCGCAACTCCCTCAACCAACAGCCGGAAACTGCGTTCGCTCTCGAACAAGTCTCTCTGTTGACTGACCTTTTCGACCATTCCGGGACCCCGCCTCGACTGGAGCAAACGCCGCGGGCGCCGGATGGTTCCCCCAGCCTGGGACATTTTTAGGCATTCCCCCGCCGCGTATGCGGATGGTGTCGCTTGACAGGGGATCGGTACTATCAGATATTTCTGTCATGACAGAATTAACCGGAAAGAAGAAACTCCCCGCCGCCGTCGAGCGCTTCATCCTGCATTGGGGCGACATGGGGGACGAGTGGGGCGTCAATCGCTCGGTCAGCCAGATCCACGGGCTGCTCTACCTTTCCGAAGCGCCGATGACCGCCGAGGACATCGCCGACACGCTCGGTATGGCGCGCTCCAACGTCTCCAACTCGCTCAAGGAGCTGCTCGCCTGGAACCTGATCCGGCGCGTGCCGATCCTGGGCGACCGCCGCGACCATTACGAGGCCGAGACCGACATCTGGGAGGTCGCGGCCAGAATCGCGGCGCGGCGCAAGGAGCGGGAGCTCGATCCGGCGATCGCTGCGCTCAGGGCGTGTGTGTCCGACGCCGCCGGCGATCCGGCCATCAATCCGGTCGCGAGCAAGCGGCTGAAGGAGATGCTCGCCTTCACCGAGCTCGCCGACCACTGGTTCATGCAGATGCTGAAGGTGCCGCGGCCGCGGCTGGTCGCCTTGATGCGGCTTGGCGAGAAGATCGTGAGCCTGCTGCCGCTGGGCAAGACCAAATAGCCTCGAGGAGGGGACGATGACGTCGGCAAGATTATCAGGCTGCAACGCATCGACCTCCGCTCACACCAGACTGCTCGACGATCGCCGCTTCCGCGCATTGCTGTCGGACCAGGATTGGGGCCGCCTGCCGCTCGCGACCTGGCGGCGCTTCTCCAAACGCGTCGCCGACGGCGACAGTGTCGTCTATGTCGGAATCGTCGACGAGATTTCCTTCAGCGACATCGGCTGGTGGCTCGCACAGGCCGCACGCATGATCGGCGGGCCGCTGCCCACCGGCCGTGACACCGGCGTGCCCATGATCGTGACCGTTACCGAGGATGCCGCAACCGGCGGTCAGACCTGGACGCGCATCTGCGCGCGCAAGCGTGGATTTCCGCAAGTGATCCATTCCGCCAAGCGTTTTGCCGGTCCGACCGGACTCGAAGAGTATGTCGGCTTCGGCGTTTCGATGGCGCTCCGCATCGCGGTCGAGGACCAGGCGCTGACCTTTCGCAGCGCCGGCTATGGGCTCCAGTTCGGACGCCTGTGGATCCCGCTGCCGCAATGGCTCACGCCGGGCGATCTCACCGTGACGCACCGCGACCTCGGCGAGGGCGCGTTCCGCTTCACCCTGGACGTCATTCATCCGCGTTACGGCGCACTGATCCACCAGTCCGCCACCTTCCGGGAGGCCGTGTCATGACACCGCTGTTGTGGACGCTCATCTCCATCCAGATCGTGATGGGCGTGTTCGACACCTTCTATCACCACGAATTCACCGAACGCCTGGCGTGGCGACCATCGCAGCGCTTCGAGCTGAAGCTGCACGGCATCCGCAACATGCTCTACGCGCTGCTGTTCCTCGTGCTCGGCTGGCTCGAAGTCCATGGCGTTCTGGCGCTCTTGATCGTCGCAGTGCTCGTTGCCGAGATCGTCATCACGCTGATGGATTTCGTCGAGGAGGATTTGAGCCGGACGCTGCCGCCGAGCGAGCGAATCAATCATACGCTGCTCGCCATCAACTATGGCGCCATTCTCGTGCTGTTGCTGCCGGTTCTGATCGACTGGGCGATGCAGCCGTCCGGCGTGATGGTCGTTTATCAAGGGCTGCTGAGCATCGCCGCGACGGCCTGTGCGGTCGGCGCGGCGTTGTGCGGCGTCAGGGATTTTGCGGCGATGCGCCGATTGGGTCGCATGAAGAGTGTTCCGGCAGCGGCCCTCGTCGAAAAGATTCCCGGCCGCAAGACCGTGTTGATCACGGGAGCCACCGGATTCATCGGCAGCCGGCTGGCGGCAGGCCTCGGCGGGGCCGGGCACGACGTCATCGCGCTGATCCGCAACCCCGCCAGGGTCGAGATGCTGCCGCCGCCGGTCATGCTGATCACGAGCCTCGATCAGCTTTCGGCGGACACGAAGATCGACACCATCGTCAACCTTGCGGGCGAGCCGATCGGCAACGGCCTGTGGACCGAGGCCAAGCGCGCCAGGATCATCGACTCCCGCGTCGACATGACCGGCGAAATCGTCAAGCTGATCGCGCGGCTCGACCACAAGCCCGAGGTGCTGGTCAGCGGCTCTGCGATCGGCTGGTACGGATTGTGGGCCGACCAAGTGCTGACGGAATCGGCGAAGTCGCACGCCTGCTTCAGCCACGAGCTGTGCGCGGCCTGGGAGGCAGCGGCGCGGTCGGCGGAGGAGTTCGGTGTGCGCGTGGTCTGTTTGCGCATCGGCCTCGTGCTCGGCACGGAAGGCGGCTTCATCACGCGCATGCTGACGCCGTTCGAGTTCGGCCTTGGCGGCCCGCTCGGCACCGGACGGCAGTGGATGTCCTGGATCGAGCGCGACGATCTCATTCGCCTGATCGCCTATGTGATGGTCACGCCCGATCTCGCCGGCCCCGTCAACGCCACCGCACCGATCCCGGTGACCAACGCCAAGTTCACCGAAGAGCTCGGCCGCCGACTGCACCGGCCGGCGGTGTTCCGCATTCCCGGCGGCCTCTTGCGCCGGATCGGCGGCGGCTTCGCCGACGAGCTCCTGCTCGGCGGTCAGCGCGTGCTGCCGAACAAGGCGCTGAGCCGCGGCTTTGTCTTCCGGCACGAGACGCTGCGCAGCGCGTTCGAGGCGATCCTGTAAGACTTCAGGTGGCGGCCGCGCTCCGAAACGTCGCCGCCACCGCGCGTAGCGCCGCTCGCTTGGCGGGATCGCTGACCTTCGAATGCAGCATCACCTTCGAGCTGCCGAGTTTCGGCAGCCTGTGCGCAGGCCCGATGTCGACCAGCCCGGGAGGTGCGATCCGCCGCGCCAGCGGCGCGACCGCAAGTCCGGCAAGTGCGGCGGCAACCACCGCCGTGACGCCGCCGCCGACGAAGCGCTCGCGCCAGGCGATGTTGGCCTTGTCGAGCACACGCACCGCGATGGCGCGGACGCCGCAGGGCGGGGCGAGCGTCGCAAGCGGCAGCGGCTCGCCCTTCGGCAGCGTAAGGCGACGTGCGGCGAACCAGCCGAACTCGTCCTCGGTCAGCATCTCGCCGCCGCGGCGGCTGCCTTCCTGGCGGACGATCACCGCATCGAGCTCGCCTGCGTCATAGGCATCCTGCATCTCCCGCGAGAAGCCGATGGTGACGGCGAGGGTGAGGTTCGCCGACATCGCGTGCAGCCGTTCGAGCAGCGGGACCAGTTCGGGGCCTGTAGCGTGATCGGAAATGCCCAGCGAGAGCGACTGCACGGCCGGTGCATCGCCCGTCAGCGCGCGGTCGTGCGCGGCGATCAGCGCGCGGGCGCGTTCGAGGAAGCCGGCGCCGTCGGCGGTGAGCCGGACCGCGCGGGGTGAGCGCTCGACGAGACGTTTTCCCAGCAACGTCTCCAGCCGTTGCAGCTTGAGACTGACCGCCGCCTGCGTCGTGCCCAGGGCTTCGGCGGCACGGGTAAAGCTCTGGAGGTCGGCGACCAGCAGGAAGGCCTGGACGGTGGCGATGTCGAGGGTTGGTGTCATTACGATCGGTTATCACTGATATCAACAGAGATAAGATACCAAAATGACGGCTGTCGGTCTAGCTTCTCATCATCAACGCCGCGCAAATCCCGCGCTGCATATCGAGGAGAGCCACCATGCCCCTGATCACCGTATCCTACACCTCGTCCCGCCAGTCGCCCTCGCTGAAGGCCGACATCGCCAACGCTGTGTCCGAGCTCACCGCAAAGATTTTGCACAAGGATCCCAAGGTGACCGCCATCATCGTGAAGTCGGTCGAGGCCGGCGACTGGTTCGCCGGCGGCAAGTCGCTGGCCGAGCAGAAGCTTGCAAGCTACTGGATCGACATCCACGTCAGCGAAGGTACCAACACCAAGGACGAGAAGGCGGCCTATCTCGCCGCGATGTTCAGGCGCATGGCCGAGATTTTGGGCCCGCTGCATCCCGAGACCTATCTGCATGTCGACGAGGTCAAGGGCGATGCCTACGGCTTTGGCGGCCTGACCCAGGAGCGCCGCTACATCGCCGGCAAGCTCGAGGTGCCGCTGCAGGCGGCGTAAATCCGCAGGCCGCGGGTATGGTCTCGCCCGCGGCCTTCCGTCAGCTCGCCGCGCCGAACCGGACTTCCGAATTGTTCAGGAAGCACGTCTTGTCGAACAGCTTCAGGTCCAGCGGATTCGGCAGCCTGACGTCGCTGAGATCGGGGCAGGGCTTGACCTGGGGATCATAGGATCGGTCGATCTGCGAGATGAAGACGACGATCAGTCCCTGATCGCGGGCGAACGATTTCAGCGCTCGCACTTGAACAGTGAGGTCGGGGTTTTCGCGCCTCTGGTCGAGCAGTTGCAGGTAGTCGATCACCACGACTGTGCCGCGGGGCGCCGTCGCCATCTGCTTGACGACATAGTCGGCGCTGATGGCATCGGAGCAATCGACCTCGAAGAGTGTGTCGAATTGCGCCGGCTTCACGCCGATTGCACGCAAGCGATCCAGAACATCCTTCTCGGTGTACTCGAGCGAGAAGAACGCGGCCCGATGGCCCGACTTCATCGCCTCCACCGCAAGTTCGAGGCTCATCAGCGTCTTGCCCTGGCCGGGCCGCGCGCCGACCAGCACCAGATCGCCAGGCATGAATTGCGGGAACAGCCTGTTCGCGGGCGTCAGCGCGGCGGCTTTCGCTGCGAGCATGCTCCAGGCGGAAAACCTTTCCGTCCTGGCGACGCGGTCGAGTGCGTCGTGCAGTGGAATGCCTTCCTCGCGGGACAGGCGCCTCGCGCGTCGCTTCAGATGATAGATCGGCGCAGAGAGTCTCATCGTCCAAACCTCCCGTTGCGAGCTGAAACGCAATCCCTCCTTATGCCCAGCGCTCGAACAGTCGGCCCGTGATCTCATCGCCCGGCATGAGGTCTGCTTTCCCGGCGGAGGGGGGAGGCGTGGGCGGCGCCGGAATCGAGCATAGCCGATTCCGTGAAGAACGCGGAGGCGTCAGGCGGCCACTTCCGGCAGCAGCGCGCGGGTCGGCCCGAATAATTCCTCGAACGCCTGCCGGAGCGCGACGTCGACATCGGCCATGGTCACGAGCTGGCCGAGGTCGACCAGCGAGGTGACGCCGTAGCGGGCGTCAGTGACGCCGCACGGCACGATGCCGGCGAAATGCGACAGCTCCGGCTCGACATTGATGGCGATGCCATGGAACGAGACCCAGCGCTTCAGGCGGACGCCGATCGCCGCGATCTTGTCCTCGTAACCTTCGCCCTTGTCGGGCCGCTTGACCCAGACGCCGACGCGGTCCTCGCGCCGTTCGCCGCGGACGTTGAAGGCGGCGAGCGTGCGCAGAATCAGCTCCTCCAGGCTCGCGACATAGGCGCGGACGTCCGGCCGGCGGCGCTTGAGGTCCAGCATGACATAGGCCACGCGCTGGCCGGGCCCGTGATAGGTGAGCTGGCCGCCGCGTCCCGTGGTGAAGATCGGAAAGCGGGGATCGCGCAGGTCGGCTTCCTTGCCCGAGGTGCCGGAGGTGTAGAGCGGAGGGTGTTCGAGCAGCCAGACCAGCTCCGCGGCCTCGCCCGCCGCAATGGCGGCGACTCGCGCCTCCATGGCGGCCACCGCCTCGGGATAGGGCACCGGTGCGTCCGAGATTCGCCACTCGACGGGCTCGCCGCCGGCGGCGGAAAACGGCGTCAAATCGAGCTGTTGGCGGGGGTTTTGCGGCGAATTAACCATTGGCTAACCATAACGTGGTGATCATCTCGGGAGCAAATGCCAGTCTCAAGTTGCGGCGGTCCTGACAGTGCCCACTCTCGATAAAGTCACCGTGGATCTCATGGTCGTCCTCGGAACGACCACCATGCCGATCCATCAAGTATTACGTCTTTCCCGCGGCGCCATCATCGAGCTGGACGCAACCGAGGCCGACGAGGTCAAGGTTTTGGCCAATAACCTGCCGGTCGCCTCCGGCGTCGTGCTCGTCGACCGCAACCGCATCGCGGTCGAGGTCAAGCAAATGTTGCCGCGCTCACCGGGCACCCGGTAGCGGCCCGGGCACGCGGGCAGGGCCGATTCGGGCAAGTCGCCCGAACTTTCGTGCAAAGCTTGTGGAATTCAGGGCCTTTGCAGGCTTGTACCCCTCTGATGGATTTGTTAGATCGGCGCCGTTGATCCGGCCGGCCCTCAAGCCTCAAGCCGGCATCCCCAAAAGCGCTCGTGGCGGAACTGGTAGACGCGCTGCCTTGAGGTGGCAGTGAGTAAAATCGTGGGGGTTCGAGTCCCTCCGAGCGCACCATCATCACCTTACCGTTGTTTTGATTGGGCTTTTGCAGCCGCCCTTCGCGGTTGACGGGCGTTTTGCGCGCACATCCATCACCGCAACCTGTCGGTAGCCGCAATTTCGTCAGTCGTTGTCGACCGCGGATTTTTGCGACCGAGTGTGGCTCGAGGAGGACGCTTGGGTCTCTCGCCCGGGACCCTCATCCGCCAGCGCGGCGGCGGCGGCGATCGGTGGGAAGATGCTGTCGTAGATCGCGCGCGCTTCGCGGATCAGGCGCTCCCGTTCGCGCTCGGATTTCGGTACGAAACGAATGACATTGTCCATGCGCGCTCCCGCCTAGGCGGCTTCGTCCGCACGACGCCAGATCGGAAACGGGTCGGCAAGCTTCGCCCATTCGGCGACGTTCATGGCGGGTTTCCCCGGTACGAGGCATGCGTCCAGCCGAGCACGAAGCGAAGGCTCGTCCATGCCGGTGCCGATGAACACGATCTCCTGGCGGCGATCGCCATAGATGTCGCTCCAGTTCTCGCGCAGCCGCTTCCGCCAGAACGGATCATCCGGCCATCGCTCCGCCGGCACGCTCGCCCACCACGCACCAAGAGCCTGGGTGCGCGTGATCGAACCGGCCTGACTGATTTCACCAAGCCAATGCGGACGCGTCGCCAGCCAGAAATGTCCCTTGGCGCGAATGACGCCGGGCCAGGGTTCCTTGATGAACTTGTCGAACCTGGCTGGATCGAAGGGCCGGCGCGCGCGATAGACGAAGTTCTTCACGCCGTATTCTTCGGTCTCCGGCACATGATCTGGAAAGCCGTAAAGCTCCTTGTACCAGAGCGGATGTTGCTGTGCCCTTTCGAAGTCGAACCGGCCGGTGTCGAGAATGCGATCGAAAGCCACCCGGCCGTGGTTGGCTTCGACGAGGTCCGCTTCCGGATTGAGTGCACGGATGATCCGTCGTGCCGCTTCGCGCTGCTCGAGCGAGGCGTCGTCGACCTTGTTGAGAACGATCACATCGGCGAACTCGATCTGCTCGACGAGCAGATCGACCAGCGTGCGGCGGTCGTTCTCCAGCGCTTCGCCGCGTTGCTCGAGAAAATCGGTCGACGAATAGTCCTTGAGCAGGTTCACGGCATCGACCACGGTGACCATAGTGTCGAGGCGTGCCACGTCGGAGAGGCTTTCGCCGCCCTCGGTGCGGAAATCGAAAGTCGCCGCGACCGGCAGCGGCTCGGAAATGCCGGTCGATTCGATCAGCAGATAGTCGAACCGACCGTGTTCGGCGAGTGCGCGGACCTCCCTCAACAGATCGTCGCGCAGCGTGCAGCAGATGCAGCCGTTGGTCATCTCGACGAGCTTCTCATCGGTCCGGGATAGATTCGCACCGCCATCGCGAACCAAATCCGCATCGATGTTCACCTCGCTCATGTCGTTGACGATCACCGCCACCTTGAGGCCGTGCCGGTTGTTCAGGACATGGTTCAGCAAAGTGGTCTTTCCAGCCCCGAGGAAGCCGGACAAGACGGTGACGGGGAGTTTCTGCATGGAGATCGAAGAGCCTTTTCAAGGGGATACGGCGATGGCGGGTGGGATCGGGCATTTGAACCAGTAATGTAATGTTATAACATTACATTACGTGCACGAGCCTTCGTCAAGCCGTTTTGCGGCTCAGCTGGAATTCATGCGGGCATACAGGTGATTGATCTTTGCTCGGCACGGAGCAGTCGCGCGAAGGACACCTGCGGTGTTGACGATGGCATGAACTGAACATCGAGCAGGTTGCTCGTCACTGCGGCAGGGACACCAGCAGCCAGACGCCCAGCGCGTGAGCGATCAACAAAGCCGGCTGAGAGAGTTCTTTGCGATGTGAGAGGAGAGCCGAGATGAGCGGATGGTGCTGAGGCTCGCGCGCAAGAGCGTCACGCCCGATCCTTGGCCCGACCACCTGCTGAAGCGCTTCCGGGATGCTGTAGATCTCGTGCCGCCGACAATATCGACACGATCCTGGAATCTGGGTGCCTCAGAGACGTACGCCGGTTGTGGCAAACGCTTGCGCGACCGGCTCCTGGACTCGATTCAAGATCACCATCCCCGCAATCGCGATGACCAAGGCCGCGAGGCAGCCAAGAGAAAACGCTTTCATCCGCAGCCTCCATCGAAGATGCATCAAAGTACTTATACGACACGGCTTCCCGCGAGCAAGCTCGTTGATCGCATCAAGCCGCGAACGCTCCTACGGGCTCTTGAAGATGGGATCGGCGGAAAATGCATCGCCCATCAGGCCGAGGGACTGAAGCGTGGAGCGATTCCGGTCGACCTCCAGGATCGCGAGAAGAAGCGCAAGCACGACGGCAATGAGGATCAGCGCGGGCGAGGTGTCTCGGGAAGCGGGCTCCTGCGACCCGTCAAGCCCGCGCAAAGCGCGCAGTCGCGCCAGCATCTGCAAAAATGGCCGCGTTCGCCCCTGCACGCCGTCCTCCTTGACGTCACCAGACCAGCGGAAGCGTAGTGCCCGGCTCCCCGAGCACTCAAGCAGCATCTGCAAGGCCAGTCTGTTGCTGCGCACATTCCGGAACGGAAGCGGTGTCAGCTCGTTTGGTACGTGCATCGGAGGATCCGACGTGAAATTGCTGACGACCATTTTGTGCTTTGCAGCACTCTGCCTCTTCGAAAGCGCCTCCGCCCAGACCGCGCAACCCAACCCGTCTGCCGCGCAAACCCCTCCGGAGGATAAGGGGCAACGCCAGCCGCAAGGCTGGACGGGCCCCATCAACACCGGTTCGGGGGGCGCGCCCGCCGAAAGCCCCCAGGGGCAAAGTCCGCCGGGAATGCAGCCCGCGCCTGAGGGATCATCCAAGGTCACGACGGCACCGGCGAAGTAGATCGGATATTCATCTCCGCCTGCTGTTCTGGCAATCTCGAGGGCATCAACGTGACCAGGGCCGGTGAGGGGCAATGAGGTTACCTTTCTGCGCGGGTGGCGCCGCAGTCCTGTGGGCCATCGTCGCAGTATCGCCCGTGCATGCCGACATGGCGGGACATGGCGGCCCGGTCCGGGCGCTTGCTGTTTCCCTCGATGGGAATGAGCTCTTGTCCGGCGGCTTCGACACAGCGGCCATTCGTTGGTCGCTGGAGACGGACACGGCGGAGCAGGTGCTGCGGTATCATGCCGATGCCGTCAATGCGGTCGCCTTCCTCAAGGACGGCCGCATGGTCACGGCAGGTGCCGATGCACGCATTGCGGTGTGGACGGTCGGTCGGCAGCAGCCGGACCGGGTGCTCGAGGGACATGAAGGGCCGATCGTCGCGCTGGCGGCTTCTCCCGAGGGGACGCTTCTCGCATCAGCTTCCTGGGATCGCACGGTGCGGCTGTGGTCGCTGTCGGACGGCACCTCGCGCGTGCTCGCAGGGCATTCGCAGAACGTCAACGGTGTCGCGTTCACGCCGGACGGCAAGTCGTTGATCAGCGTCGGCTATGATCTGACGATGCGCATCTGGCGTTTGCCGGACGGTCAGCCGGAAATCGTGACCTTGCCGGCGCCGCTCAATGCCGTGGCCGTGGCGCCGGATGGAGAAATCGTTACAGGCGCGGTCGATGGCATGGTGCGCATGCTGACCACGGACGGCAAGATCAGCGGCGAGGTCGCGGCCGGCACGACACCGGTGGTGGCCGTGACGATCTCGGCGGACGGCGCGTTAATTGCCGCGGCCGGCATCGGCGGCACGGTAGCCATCATCGACCGCAAGTCGCGCAGCCTGCTGCGCACGCTGATCGAGCCTCGACTTCCGGTTTGGTCGGTCGCTTTCCTGCCAGATCACGAGACGCTGATCACGGGTGGTGCGGACGGCAAGATCCGGCGCTGGAATGCGCGTACGGGCAGCCCGATCAGCTCAGGCCAACCAGGCAAAGCGGCTGATCCGCTGGCGACCTATGCTGGCGATCACGGTGCGGAGGTATTTCGTGCGTGCGTTGCCTGTCACACGCTGTCGGACAAGGAGGTTCAGCGTGCGGGTCCGACGCTTGCGGGACTCTATGGCCGCAAGATCGCATCGCTCCCGGGCTATCGTTTCTCCGAGGCACTGAAGACGATGGACATCATCTGGACGCCGGAGACGGTCGCAAAGTTGTTCGAAGTCGGACCGAACACTTACACGCCCGGGACGAAGATGCCGGAGCAGCGCATCGGTTCGGCCGAGGATCGCCGCGCATTGACCGACTTCCTTGGTCGCGCCACGTCGCGGTAACCGCCTCTCAGATCGAGTCCCAATTGTCCATCGGGAGATCCCTCATCTCCGGATGCTGCTTGAGGATCTGAATGACGTCGATGACGGGATGCTCCTTCAGCGCTTCCGCAACGCAGTGATTGACGTATTTCCGGCGCGACAGCCACGCGATTTTCTTGCCCTTGGCTTCGGCCTTGCAGGCGACAATGGCCTGTTTCACCGCGGTCTTTTGCGCCTTGGTCAGGGGAGGGGCGGCGGCTTCGGCTGATCCGCCGGCAACAGCAATCGAGATCATGCACGTCGACAGAGCTGCGATGAAACGAGACATGGTGATGCTTCCTTGGTTTCCGACCCTGCGAGATTATCCGTTGTTGTCCTTGCCCTCGCGCTGGCGCAAATAGTCGTCCGTGGTGCGCGGTGGCGTTCGTTCGGGAACGCCCTTGAACGGATCGAATTGCTGTTCGCTCATGACGATGACGCGGCAGTCGGCACACATCCTGAGTGCCGCGACGCGCTTGTCGCCCGCCGGATACATCCAGTGCCGGCCTTCGAGCTTGGCGGCGATGCGGTCGATCGTGCTCTTGACGCCGAAGGCCGTGCCGCAGCGGACGCAGTGAGCGGGCTCTTCTTCCTTGATGATCACGGCGGAAGCGCGCGCCGCGCGGAAATCGATCTGCGGCTTGAGACTGATGACCTTCTCCGGACATGTGCTCTGGCACAGGCCGCATTGCACGCAGGCATCCTCGACGAATTTCAGCACGGGGCGCTCGGGATCGTCGCGCAGCGCGCCGGTCGGGCAGGCCGAGACGCAAGAGAGGCACAGGGTGCAGCCGCCGGTATCGACACTGATCGCGCCGACCGGCGCCCCCGGCGGCAACGCGATCACGTCCACGGGTGTCGGCGCCAGGCGGTGCAGCTCGCTCAGTCCGAATCGCAAGAGGTCGCGCCGCTTGCCGACAGTCTTGAAGGTCGCGGGCGTCGCGACGGCGGCGAGCGTGCCGATCTCCGTCAGATGTGCGCTGAGCACATCAGGATCGTCCGTTTCGATCGTGGCGAGGCGACGGCCGGCAAATCCGAGACCGCTGAGGATGGCCTCGGCCATGCCGATCGTCTGCAACAATCCCGTCAAATCGTGCCGCGGCTTGGCACGCAGCAAGAACCGCACCGCCGATACGCCATAAGCAAACGCGCCGACGATCGCCTCCAGTCCGAGCTGCGTGAGCTCGTTGAGGGCAAAGGGAAGCACGTTCGCCGGCAGGCCGTCGCCATGTCGCGCCAGGGCATCGATCAACGGCGTGCCGTGCGGGTTGTCATGAAGGAGCAGCACGGCATTCGTGCCGCCGGCCTCGTGGTAGGCGAGCAGCATGGCGCGAATGCGATGGAGCTGCGTATCGGCCGGCGGCAGCGTGTAGGCCGCGGCGCCGGTCGGGCACGCGGCGGCGCATTGGCCGCAGCCCGCGCAGATGTTCGGATCGATTGCGACATGATTGCCGGCGGGCGTGATCGCGCCGGTCGGGCAGAGGTCGAGGCAGCGATGGCATCCCGTGCGCTTCGAGCGCGAATGAGCGCAGAGACTGGGCGTCACGTCGACATATTTCGGCTTGTCGAAGCTGCCGACGAGGTCGCGCGCGGTCAGCACGGTGCGCAGTATCGCCGTCGGATCGTTCGGATCCGCGCGAAGATAGCCGTCGCGCAGCTCGTGGGCAGGAAATAGCGGCATCCCGCCGGAGAGATCGAGCACGATATCGCAACGCGAGGTGACCCCGCTCCGCGCCGCGTCCAATACGAAGCGGTCACGCGAGGAGGGGCGGGGACGCGCATAATCGTCGATCGAAAGCTCGAAGGCGCCGAAATGTCCCTTCGCGGAGCGGACCGTTCCCTTCACGATCGGGAAGACCGTGGCTGTCGGCGGCACTATCCCGTCGAGCTGCTTCAACATCACCGTGACGTCGAGGTGATCGGCAAGCAGGCGGCCGGCCTCGATCGCGGCCTCATTGCGCCCGTAGATCAGGACCACACCTTCGCTCGACAAGGTGACGAGCGGATAGTCCGGGATCGGGATGGACGCGGACGCGAGCAGGGCAGCCATTTTTGCTCCGGCTCGGGCGCCGTCGTGCGACCATCCCGCTGTCTCGCGAATGTTGACGAAGCTGATCGGCTCGGGGCGTTCGCCGGCCTCATCCGCGAATTGTGTCGCCTGTTGCGTGCAGGCGACCGTCAGTGCGCCGCCGGCGACGGCTGCCGCGCGGAAGTGATCGAGCTCGGTACCGCAGAGATGGCGGAAACCTCTGATCTCGCTGTTGGAACATCCGCGCTTGATCGCGGCCACGTCGAGACGCATCGTGTCTTCGCACGAGCAGATCAGGACGGTCTTCGAGGGCTGCTCCAGGTTAACCCCTCCGCCATTTGGACGACGACGACGGACTCGCGCCGCCCTTTCGTCTCGTATAAACATTATCCATCGGGAAGAAAAGGAAAGCGGAGAACGGTCTGTCCTCGACCTTAGTCAGCCACGTTTCCCTGGCGGAACCGATTCACCTGCCGCCGCCGTTCACATTGGTGCGGCTGCGCGAGAGTGGCGACGCTTTTGCCCACGCATGCCGCATTGCACCGGAGAGTGGCGCCGGGACGCTCGTCTATGTCGGCCGCTTCGACCTGGCGGAGTTCGCGGTGGTGCTCGAGCCGGCCGAGCCGCTGCGCAGCGCGCGGCGCGCAATCTACGCCGGCATGGTCGCGCTCACTGATGCCTTGCGCGCCTACGCGCCGCCGAGCAAGCCCATCACGATCGGCTGGCCGGACGCGGTCAGGATCGACGGAGGCTTGATTGGCGGCGGGCGCTTGGGTTGGCCCGTCGCGGCCAATGAGGAGGCGGCGCCGCCATGGCTGGTGTTCGGCGCGATGATCCGGACGGTCGCCATGAACGACGAGGAGCCGGGTGTCCATCCGCTTGCCTCGGCGCTCGATCAGGAGGGCTTTGGCGAAACTGGTGCGGCGCAGATCACCGAGAGTTTTGCCCGGCACCTGATGCTGGCGTTCGACGGCTGGCGGGCCGATGGCTTTGACGGCGTCGCGCGCGAATATCTGTCCCGCATGCCGCGCGAACGGCAGACCGTCCAGCGCATCGACGATGACGGTGATCTCCTCACGCGCCGGATCGGGGCGGGCACGATTGAACGTCGGAATCTCGTGCCGGCGCTCGCGATCCCGTCCTGGTTCGATCCGGCGCTCGGGGGGCCGCGGCGATGAAGCTCCTGCGGACCATCGCGCTCGATCCTTCCGATACATTCGTGTTCGACGCGGCGGCGGAGCCGGGCGAATGGGCCGTCTCCGGTGCCTTCCGCTTCTGGGATTGCGATGTAGCGACGCTCGAAGGCAAGGCGCGCGCGGCGTTTCGCGGCGGTTTCCTCGGGGTCCAATCCTGGGGCTGGTCGACGCTGGCGCAGATCGTTCCGGCGACCGAGGACGATTATCGCAGCCTGGTCGATCTCCTGGCCAGGCAACTTGTCGATCGCTTCGGTGCGCCGGACGTGGCGACCGCGAAGGCGGCGGCAGAAGAGGAGGTGGCGTTCTCCCAGTCGCTTTGCAGCCATCCGATCAGCTCGCTTATTGCAGTGCACCGCGCGGTGAGCGAGGGCGAGATCCGCGAGTCTTTCCGCCGGCTGCAACTTCGCGAGGGGCAGGGACACGGCAAGGCGTTCTCGTTCATGGAAATGGAGGATGAGGTCGAGCCTGACGGCAGTCTCAGGCTTGCGGATCTGGGCCGGGGACCAACTGTCAGATGAACGATTTCTGGATCGCCTGCGGCCATCATCTGCTCGATCGCGACGAAGGGGGCGGACTTCGTGTCACCGATGAATTCCTCAAGGCCTATTTTGCCCGCCCCGAATTGATGCCGCCGGAGGATGCGTGCCCGGTCGAACGCCGGTTGCACCGCGAGCTGCTCGCCGATCCGCGTCAGGCGGTCGGCGCCGACGAGATTGCCGCGCTTGTCGACCCCGATGCCCGGGAGAACTGGCAGTTCGTGCTGGGGTTTCGCGATCTATTGTTGCGGCATCCGACGCTCGAAGCCGCTTATCTCGCGTCGGTACGATCCGGCGGGGGTAACCTTCCGCCGCTCTTCGTCAACCAGCTCCTGCACGTCATTCTGCGTAACGCGCTCGACGGCTGCGACGATCCGTTCGTGCTGCGCGCGGCCGAGCTGTTCTTCCGGATTCAGCGGGTCCTGCCGCATGAACAGGCCGTGCTGCTCGGCGACGAGGAGGTCGTGGGCGGCCGGAGCCCGACCCCGGTGCTGTCCCTGATGTCGATGCTGGGAGCCACCACCGATGCGGTGGTCGACGTGCTGAGCGAAGAGAATGCCGACGCCTATTGGCAGCGCAGCGACCAGTTCGACATGGCTCTCGACCTCACGGCCGGCGGACGCGGACCGGTTGCGCTGGCACAGGTGATGACGCGCTGGATATCTCATCTGCTCGGCATCGACGTCATGATTGAGCCGCTGCGCGCGCTGAAGGACGAAAAGCTCACCTGGTATGTCGGGCTCGACGCCGACGCCACCAGGCTCGGGGACCGCCTCTGGCACGGCGAGGAGCTCGACCAGCGCAGCGCCGACCGGGTGCTCGCACTGTTCCGGCTGACCTTTGCGGACTCGAGCCGCGCGCTCGACGATGTCAGGGGCGAGCCGGTCTACTTGATCTTGTCGATGACGGCGGACCAGAAGGTTCGGTTGAAACCGCAGAATCTGCTGACCGGACTACCGGTGAAGGGCCCGGAGATGGCGACATGAGCCCTGCGGCGCGGCCCTTATTGTCGATTGCCATCGGTGTCGTGGTCGAGCGGCGCAAGGCCGATTCGCCTTGGGTCGATTTCGTCTGGCGCGCGATCGCTGTTTTGCCGGACGAGCCGGACACGCGACCCTGGACCTTGCTGCGCGAGCAGGAGGGCTCGACCCTGTTCTACGCCGGGCGTGGGACCGTAGATCTCTATCCATCCGAGACGGCGCGCTATCGCGACAATCTGGCTTCCGGTCATCCGAGCATATGGACCGTGCTGTCGCCTTCGGAGGGCGTGTGGCCCTATGCGGTCGCCGCGGTGACCGCCGATCCCGCGGAGGGCGAGGGCTTTACCGAAGCCGCCGACAATCTCGTCGAAGCGGTGCCGATGCCCGAGGTGCTGCGCGAGGCAATTGAAAGCTTCGTGGCCGAGCACCATGTCGAGCGGGAATTCGTCAAACGCAAGCGGCGCCGCGCCGACCCGGAGGCGCTGGCGCGGCGCGAACATGAGGGCGGACAGGAATGAGCGAGGAGGAGTTCCTTGCACGTTGGTCCCGCCGCAAGCGCGAGTCGCGAGCGGAGCCGGCGAAGCCTGCTGCGGCGCAGCCCGCGCCGCCTTCCGCGGTCAATGACGACGAGAGCGAGCTCGATCTAACGAGCCTGCCGTCGATCGACGAGATCGATGCTGCGACCGACATCACCGCGTTCTTGCGCAAGGGAATCCCGCAGGACTTGGGTCGTGCGGCTCTTCGCCGCGCTTGGGCCGCCGATCCTGCCATTCGCGACTTCGTCGGTCTCGCGGAGAACGCCTGGGACTTCAACGATCCGACCGCGATGCCCGGGTTTGGGCCATTGGATTGTTCCTCGGAGGAACTGGCCGCACTCGTCGACCGGATCGTCGGCGGCGTGCGTGAGGCGGCGCAGTCTCTCCCCGAAGCGTCAATCGAAACGGCGAATTCTTCGGCGCAATTTCATCAAGCCGATGCGATAGCTCCATCCGACGTCGCGAAGTTGCCGGATGAGACGAAGCGGCCGCCAGTCCCTGTTGCAGTGCAGCCAACGGCGGCAGAGAGATTCGCGGATCTCGCTGAGCCTGTCAGGCCGCGAACGCATGGTGGTGCACTGCCGCGCTGAGCGAATAGACCAAAGACTATAGGGCCAGGCTATGAGCAGGCGATTGACGGTCCGCGGAACCACGATTACGCTTCGCCTAGTGCTTTGTAAAAAATGAAAATATTCAGCAGACGGGACTCTTGGATGGGAGGTCCACGTGCGTGATGACGGGCTTGAGCGCGCGATCGATGCCGCAGGCGGCATCGCTCAGCTTGCGCGCAAAATAGGCATCAGCCAGCCCTCCGTCTCGACCTGGTCCCGCGTGCCCGCACAACGGGTGATTGCAGTCGAAAACGCCACCGGTGTTTCTCGCAACGACCTGCGCCCCGATCTCTACGAACAGGCCATGCCCGCAGAACCCCTCGATCCCGTCGATGCAGCGCGCGGACGGGAATATGCACTGTTGGCGACGTTGCTGTCCGCGCCGCCGTCGAAACGATTGCTGGAGCAGCTCGCTGCATTGGCCGGTGACGCAACGCCGCTCGGGCGTGCGCATGCCGCGCTCGCCGACGCCGCCGCAAGCGCAGCCCCAAGTCAAGTCGAGCGGGAATATTTCGATCTGTTCGTCGGGCTCGGTCGCGGCGAATTGCTTCCCTACGCGTCCTACTATCTCACGGGATTCCTCAACGAACGGCCGCTGTCGCGCCTGCGCGCAGACATGGCTGCGCTCGGCATCGAGCGGATCGTCAACAATTCCGAGCCCGAGGATCATGCCGCGATCCTGTGCGAGATCATGTCGGGCCTAGCCGACGGCTGCCTGGATGCTTCGCCCGAGGCTCAGCGCGCCTTCTTCGACAAGCACCTGTCGCCCTGGATGGGGCGGCTATTCGCAGACATGGAGAGCGCCGACAATGCGCGATTCTATCGCGCCGTCGGTGCCCTCGGCCGCACCTTCATCGAGATCGAGACGGAAGCATTCACATTCGCCAATTGATCGACGCGCGTCGGTCCGGGAGAGATGCGATGAGTGACGAGACGAAAGCAAAGGTGGGACGCCGCGACTTCCTTCGCCAGGTCGGCATCGGCACGGTCGGCGCCGGCGCGACGCTTGCGACACCGCTGGTTGGCTCGGCGCAGGCGGACAGCGAGAACAACGATGAGAAGCGCAAGGCGCGCTACAAGGAATCCGATCACGTGAAGACGTTCTACCGCGTCAACCGTTATCCGGCCTGAGAGGAGGCTGCTCGTGCTTATCAAGCGAACACATCAGCGTTCCGATCGCCGCGGCTCCGTCGCCGAATCCCTTGCCGGCCAGGGCGGGGGACTTGATCGCCGTGCCTTCCTGCGCCGGTCCGGCCTCGCCGGCGGTGCTCTCGCCGCGCTGGGCGCCATGCCGGTCGGCAGCGTTCGGAAGGCTGAAGCGGCCACGGCCGGCCCGCTCGCGGCCGGCGCGGTCGTCAAGAAGAGCATCTGCACGCATTGCGCGGTGGGCTGCACCGTCACGGCGGAAGTGCTCAATGGCGTCTGGATCGGGCAGGAGCCGAGCTGGGATTCCCCGATCAACCGCGGCTCGCATTGCGCCAAGGGCGCCTCGGTGCGCGAGCTCGTGCACAGCGATCGCCGTCTGCGCTTTCCGATGAAGCTCGTGAACGGGCAATGGACGCGCGTGTCCTGGGACACGGCGGTGAACGAGATCGGCGACAAGCTGCTCCAGGTGCGCGAGAAGTCAGGCAGCGATTCCGTGTACTGGCTCGGCTCGGCCAAGATGACCAACGAGGGCTCCTACCTGTTCCGCAAGCTCGGCGCGTTCTGGGGCACCAACAACACCGACCATCAGGCCCGCATCTGCCACTCCACCACCGTCACCGGCGTCGCCAACACCTGGGGCTATGGCGCGATGACGAACAGCATCAACGACATGCGCAACTCCAAGACGATGCTGTTCATCGGCAGCAACGCCGCGGAAGCGCATCCCGTCAGCATGCAGCACCTGCTCGAAGGCAAAGAGCTCAACAAGGCGAACTTCATCGTCTTCGATCCGCGCCTGACCCGCACCGCGGCGCATGCCACCGAGTATGTCCGCATCCGTCCCGGCACCGACATTCCCGTGCTCTACGGCATGATGTGGCACATCCTTAAGAACGGCTGGGAGGACAAGGAGTTCATCGCCCAGCGCGTCTACGGGTTCGACGATCTGCGCAAGGAAGTCGAGAAGTGGAATCCGCAGGAGGTCGAGCGCGTCACCGGCGTGCCCGCAGCCCAGCTCGAACGTGTCGCCAAGATGTTTGCGACGGTCAAGCCCGCGACCATCATCTGGTGCATGGGCCAGACCCAGCACACGGTCGGCACCGCCAATGTGCGGGCGAGCTGCATTGCCCTGCTGATGACCGGCAATGTCGGCAAGTCCGGCGCCGGCGCCAACATCCTGCGCGGCCATGACAACGTGCAAGGCGCGACCGATGTCGGTCTCGATATCGTGACTCTGCCATTCTATTACGGCCTCGCTGAAGGCGCCTGGAAGCACTGGTCGCGGGTCTGGGAGGTCGATTACGATTATCTGGTCTCCCGCTTCGACGAGAAGAAGCAGATGGAGACGCCAGGCATCCCGCTGACACGCTGGTTCGATGCCGCGCTGCTGCCGAAGGCCGATGTCGCACAGAAGGACAACGTCAAGGCCGTCTTCGTGCAAGGCCATGCCAGCAACAGCATCACCCGCATTCCGGAATCGATGAAGGGTCTGAAGGCGCTGGACCTGCTGGTGATCGCGGATCCGCATCCGACGACCTGGGCGTCCTTGGCCGTGGAGGCGGGACGCAAGGATGGCGTCTACATCCTGCCCGTGGCAACGCAGTTCGAATGCGCGGGATCGCGCGTCGCCTCCAACCGCTCGATGCAATGGGGCGAGCAGATCGTCAAGCCGATCTTCGAATCCAAGGATGATCTCGAGATCATCTATCTGCTGGCGAAGAAGTTCGGCTTCGCCGACAAGATGTTCAAGAACATCAAGGTCGAGAACAATCTTCCCCTGGCCGAGGACGTGCTGCGCGAGATCAACCGCGGAAGCTGGTCGACCGGCTATTGCGGACAGTCGCCCGAGCGCATCAAGGCGCACATGAAGAACCAGAACAAGTTCGATCTGGTGACGATGCGCGCGCCCAAGGACGATCCGGAAGTCGGCGGCGACTATTACGGCCTGCCGTGGCCGTGCTGGGGCTCGCCCGAGGTGAAGCATCCGGGATCGCCGCTGCTCTACAACAACAATCTGCACGTGATGGACGGCGGCGGCGCGTTCCGGCCCCGCTTCGGCATCGAGCGCGAGGAGAAGCTGCCGGACGGGACGACGCGCAAAGTGAGCCTGCTTGCCGACAAGTCCTTTTCCAAGGGCTCGGAGATCGAGGACGGCTATCCCGAGTTCACGCTCGCCAGTCTGAAGAAACTGGGTTGGGACAAGGATCTCACCGAGGCCGAAATGGCGACAATCCAGAGGGTCAACCCGGCCAATCCGGACGCGGTGTCCTGGGCGACGGACCTCTCGGGCGGCATCCAGCGCGTCGCGCTGAAGCACGGCTGCGTGCCGTTCGGCAACGGCAAGGCGCGCATGAATGCGTTCGGTCTGCCGGATCCGATCCCGGTGCACCGCGAACCGATCTACACGCCGCGTGTCGATCTGGTGGAAAAGTATCCGACGCTGCCCGACGCCCGGCAGTTCCGTCTGCCCAATATCGGCTTCTCCGTTCAGAAGGCGGCAGTCGAGAAGGGGATCGCAAAGCAGTTTCCACTCATCCTCTCTTCGGGACGTCTGGTGGAGTACGAGGGCGGCGGCGAGGAGACGCGCACCAACCCATGGCTCGCCGAGTTGCAGCAGGACATGTTCATCGAGATCAGTCCGGCCGATGCCGCCGACCGCGGCATCAGGGACGGCGGCTGGGTCTGGGTGAGCGGCGCCGAGAACAACTCGCGGGCGAGGATGAAGGCGCTCGTGACCGAACGCGTCGGCAAGGGCGTCGCCTGGATGCCGTTCCATTTCGGCGGCTGGCTCGGCGGCGCCGATTTGCGCAAGAACTATCCCGCCGGCACCGACCCGATCGTGCTGGGCGAGAGCGCCAACACGATCACGAGTTACGGCTACGATCCTGCAACCGGCATGCAGGAGCCGAAGGTCACGCTTTGTCAGATCGTCGCAGCTTGAGGAGCAACGAACATGGCTCGAATGAAGTTTCTCTGCGACGCTGATCGCTGCATCGAATGCAACGCCTGCGTCACCGCCTGCAAGAACGAGCATGAGGTGCCCTGGGGCATCAACCGGCGCCGCGTCGTCACCATCAACGACGGCAAGCCGGGCGAGCGCTCGATCTCGATGGCCTGCATGCATTGCACCGACGCGCCTTGCGCGGCGGTGTGCCCGGTGAACTGCTTCTACACCACCGCGGATGCAGTGGTGCTGCATTCCAAGGACCTCTGCATCGGTTGCGGCTATTGCTTCTACGCCTGTCCGTTCGGCGCGCCGCAATACCCGAAGGTCGGCAATTTCGGCTCGCGCGGCAAGATGGACAAATGCACCTATTGCGCCGGCGGCCCGGAAGCCGATGGCAGCAAGGAGGAATACGAGAAATACGGCGCGAACCGGCTGGCCGAAGGCAAGCTGCCGCTGTGCGCCGAAATGTGCTCGACCAAATCGTTGCTTGCGGGCGACGGTGAAATCATCGCCCAGATCTACAAGGAGCGCGTCATGAAGCGCGGCTATGGCTCGGGCGCATGGGGCTGGAAGACCGCCTATCGTGAGACGATCGAGTCCTGACGTGGGCAGCCGAGGGCGCGCAAGACCGGGGAGGACGTGATGGCGTCGTTTGGAAGGTTCATTCGCCTGGCGTTGGGCGCCTGGGCGCTGCTAGTTTTGCTGACGGCGGTGCCCGCAGGTGCTCAGCAGGTCAACCCGACCGCGAGCGCGGTCAAGGAGCAGCAGCTTCTGCAGGAGCTCAACCGGATTCAGGGTCGCGTCAGCATTCCCGATCAGCGCTCGGGTGTTCTGGAGCAGCCGCAGGGACGCGAATGGCGGGAATTCCGCGATGTGACGCTGCGTTGGGTCGGCGGCATTGCCATCCTCGGCATGATCGCGGCCGTGGTGATCTTTTATCTCACCGTCGGAATGGTGCGCCTCGAAGCCGGACGGTCGGGCCGCACCATCGTGCGCTTCAACGCATTCGAGCGGTTCGTGCACTGGCTGACAGCGACCTGCTTCATCGTCCTGGCCATTTCCGGCTTGAATATCACGTTCGGCCGGCCATTGCTGCTGCCGCTGATGGGCTTCGAGGCTTTCTCGGAGTGGTCGCAATGGGGAAAATACGCCCACAACTATCTGAGCTTCCCGTTCACCCTCGGTGTCATCCTGATCTTCCTGATGTGGATCGGCGGCAATATCCCGAGCAAGGTGGATATCGAATGGGCCAAACGCGGCGGCGGACTGATCGGGCATGATCATCCGCCGGCCCGCCGCTTCAATGGCGGTCAGAAGATGATCTACTGGATCGTCGTGATCGGCGGCGGGCTCGTTGCGGCGAGCGGCTACGCGCTGATGTTCCCGTTCTACGGCACGGGGATCGAGGGCATGCAAATGGCCCAGATCGTTCACTCGATCGTGGCGGTCTTGTTCGTCGCGGCCATGATCGGGCACATCTATATCGGCACCATCGGGATGGAGGGTGCGTTCGAGGCCATGGGCTCGGGCGAAGTCGACGTCAACTGGGCGCGCGAGCACCATAGCCTCTGGCTCGACGAGCAGAAGGCGCGAACGGGACCGAACGACGGACGGCCGCAGCCCGCAACCGAGGCGGCGGAGTAACGCGCGCAGCCTGAAGCGGGTAGCCGGCTTTATTGCGCCGGCTCTTTGCCGAACAAGACGGAACGGTCCTGGATGTCCTGTTCGGGGAGCAGGGCCGTTCGACCTGCCTGCATGCTTTGAATGGACGCCATGCCGCTCTGACCGGAACGGAACAGGGCATGCGAATTCAGCACGGTGCTGGCCGCACCGGCCAGAACGAGGGCTGCAATGAGCGGGAGCACGAGGCGTTTCATGCGCGTCTCCGTCTGCCATGTCCACCCGTCACGACTGATAGACGTACATTGTCCGGCCCGATGTGAGCCACTTCACAGGCAGCGGTTCCAATTGCATCGTCTTCCCAGCGGGACGGGATGAAGCGACGCAACTGGACCAGCGTCGTGCGAACACACTCGCAAGCGTGCGGCGCGCGTCATGCGAGAGCTGGCTCATGAGGCCTTGGTATTAGCGGGCCGCACGCCGCGATCGTATCGATCAGATCCGCCGGACCTGTGTCGTGCTCGGAACCAAAGCCCTTCCATTGGCATTCAGTCGCTGAAATCGCCGCGTCGATGTCGACTGACGTCGCGCGGCGATGCGCTTGACGGTGGAGCACGATGAGGGACAGCGCTTCGGAAGTCGCCGACATCAGGCAGGCCGTTCACCTCTGCATCGACATGCAGAACATTTTCGCCCCCGGCGGTCTGTGGGCGACACCCTGGATGGAGCGGGTTCTGCCGGCGATCGTGTCGATCGTTTCGCGCCACCAGGCCAGAACCGTCTTCACGCGTTTCATCACGCCGCAGGATCCGGAAGATCGTCCCGGTCAGTGGCAGAGCTATTTTCGTCGCTGGCATCAGGCGACCCGCAGGCATCTTCCGCCATCCGCGCTCGAGCTCGTGCCGGCGCTGAACAAGTTCGTTCCGCCGGCTGCCATCATCGACAAGCCGGCCTATTCCGCCTTCAGCAATCCCGCGCTGGCGAGCCTGCTGGCCGACAAGAATGTCGGCACGGTCGTGATATCGGGCGCGGAGACGGACGTCTGCGTGCTGTCGACGGTCCTGAGCGCAGTCGATCTCGGCTTCAGGATCGTCATCGTCGAGGACGCGCTGTGCAGCTCGTCCGACGTCGGGCATGACGCGCTCATGACGATGTACCGCACGCGCTTTCACGGCCAGGTCGACCTGGTGACCGCGGAGGAGTTGTCGGAGTTCTGGCGCGAGTAGGGATGGACATCGCCCCAGGTCGAAAGGTGCGTCGCGGCCGATTCACATAGCCTAATGCGCGGCCGCCCCTAAACCGCCAAAGTGTACGGGCTGGAAACAGAAAGGGGGCTGGACGGCGGTGGATCGCATCGAACAGGCCTTTATCGCGACCGCGATCACGGGATTTCTGGTGATGATGGTGGCGTTCGCCTGGATGATGATGAGCTGACGCGGGAAGGCTTGACGTCTTGCGCGTCGCGCTACCTTACGCCGCGGTCCTGCTCTGCCTGGCGGTGACCGCCTGGCTCGCCTTCGCGCTTCTGTTTTGATCGTCGATCGGCTGCGAGCCCCAGCTGCGAACCCTTGGACCAGTGCTCTCCGGAATTCCGGCTGACCCGGCGCGCTTTCTCGCGGCGTTCCTGCTCCAGCGCGTCGCGCAGGCGCATGGCACTCACCAGATGGTCACGGCGTTGCTGCGTCGCCCGTCGCGGATTGACTGCCGACGAGGCTCGCAAGGCTCTGCACCATGGCCACGATGTCGATCGGCTTCTCCCACAGCGGCACGTCTTGGAATTCCGGCTCGATGCTGATCCTGTCGTAGCCCGTGGTGAACACGAACGGCACCCGGCGTGCCCTGAGCTCGCGGGCAATCGGAAAGATCGGCTCGGAGCGGATGTTCACGTCGAGAACCGCGGCATCGAGCGCGCCGCCATCATGCAGCATCTCGACCGCATCCTCGATGTGGCCGACGGGACCGGCGATCTCCGCGCCGAGCGTGCGCAGCGCGTTGCCGATGTCATCGGCGAGAAAATATTCGTCCTCGACCACGAGGATGCGACGACCATTCAGTGGCACGCGTTGACGAAGCGATTTGGGCGATACCGGCATGATCCCTCCAGCGCTCCCTCCTCCCAATTAGGAACATAAGGGCCAGAGGGCGCCTTGGTGAAACGATGCAACCGGAGGCGGGTTCCATGAGCCACTGCGACATCATCGTGATCGGGGGCTCCGCCGGAGCCACCCAGCCCTTGAAGCAGATCCTAAGCCGTCTGCCCGGCTCCGGTATGGGCGACGTCCTGTCCGCGCTGGTCCGGGAGCAGGCCGGAGCCGCTTTGCCGATCCCGCCCGAGATCAGGCTCGAGCTCGAGATCGCGGCCGGAGACCGGATCGGGAGCGACAAGCTGGTCTCCGTGGCTGAACCCGTTGCGCTGACTTGCCCGGTTCGTGGCGGCGTCATGTCCGAGGTCAAGGAATTGCGCCCGCTGCGTTCCGTTGCCAGGTCGGTCACGCCTATACGGCCGATGCGCTCGCCAAGGAGCAGGATGGGCGGGTGGACGAAGCCCTGCGGGTGGCGCTGCGCATCATCGAGGAACGCGCCGAGCTGGTGCAGCGCATGGCCTCCGATGGTCGGCGGAGCGGGAGGCCCGCGGTCGCCGAGATGTACGAGGCGCGTGCGTCCGAGTATCGCGAATATGCCGACATGATCCGGCGCGTTGTGCTACAAGCGCTCGATCCGCCCCTGCACAAGCGGGAGGCTTAGAGGCGCCTCATGGCCATCTCTCTTGCCGAACGGACCGCCCAGCTCACTGCCGAGCAGACTCTCCTGGTGAAAGCCGACAAGGACATCGAGGAAGGCTGGCAGCGCATCCGAAATCAGGAAGACCGGGTGCGCGAACTCATGGCAGGCGGTCACGATACGCGCCAGGCCGAACGGCTGGTTGACCTGCTCAAGCGGACCCTGGTCGAATGGGAGCGCCACCGCATCCTGATCGAGCAGCGTGTCAGGTATCTGCATGAAGCGGTCGAGGCGGGCTAGCCAGCGCGGGCCCCGCTGAATCCGGCACCGGGCCGGACATGGCGGCGTAGGCTGCTTGGCCTTCGGGTCCCTGTCGCCGGATCGAAACAGGTCCGGCACATTTTTGTCTTTGATCTGTTGGGATAATATCGATTTCTGCTATTTGCAGGGGCCGGGCGGCCGTCGCTCCCGGTCAGCAAAAGAGAGCCACCAGGGTCATGAATGAAGTCGGCGACCAGCCGGTCGATGGAGCGCGCCAGATCAAGGTCCCGCTGATCATTGGAGTCGGCGCTTCCCCCGGTTCCCTGGACAGTATCGAGCGCTTCTTCGCCAAGCTGACCGTCGGCATCGATCAGGCCATCGTGCTGGTGCTTCAGCACCACGAGGCCTTCGATGAGCCGCGGCTGCGCGAGGTCGTGCGAAATTCCAACGGCGGCAAGGTCGCCGACATTGCCGATGGCGATGCGGTCGAGGGCGGCACGATCTATCTGTGCCCGTCCGCGATGATCACCACCATCCGTGACGGCCGATTTGCGATCCGCAAGGCCGACCAGGCGCCCGGCGAACGCGCCACGATCGACAGCTTCCTGGTATCGCTCGCGGAGGAGCGCGCCGAGCAATCGATCGGCGTCCTGCTTGCCGGCACCGGCGGTGACGGCACGCTCGGCACTGCGACGCTGAAGGATCACGGTGGTCTCGCCATTGCCGAAAGGGTCCCGGGTCATGAAGATGCCGAACATCTCATCAACGGCAATACGCCCGTTTCCATCGCGGACTACGTGTTGGCGCCCGAGCAGATCCCGGAGCACATCCAGGTCTATGCCCGGCATCTGCGGCGCCTGGCGGAGAAGCAGGGGTTTGACGAGGTTCTGGCCGCGGCCGCAACCTCGCTGTCGCGCATCGCGGATATCCTGCGCAACACGACCGGCAACGACTTTCACGGCTACAAGCAGAATACCTTCCTGCGCCGGGTGCAGCGGCGCATGCAGGTGGTCCAGATCGACGACATTCCCGCCTATGTCGATTTCCTGCGCAACGACAAGGACGAAGCGCAGCATCTCCTCAACGACCTCCTGATCGGTGTCACCGAGTTCTTCCGCGACAAGCGCGAGTTCGAGGTGCTCGAGACCCAGATCGTCCCGAAGATGTTCGAGGGCAAGGGCGCGGGCCAGCAGGTCCGCGTCTGGGTGCTCGGCTGCGCCACCGGCGAGGAGGCCTATTCCATCGGCATTCTCCTGCGCGAGCACATGGCGCGGATGGATTCGGCGCCGCAGGTCCAGATCTTCGCCACCGACATCGACGGACGGGCGCTGGCGACCGCGCGCGTTGGCCGCTACCGCACCAATATCGAGGCCGACATGACCAGCGAGCGCCTGGCGCGCTGGTTCGTCCGCGAGGGCGACACCTATTGCGTGGTCAAGGAGCTGCGCGAGATGTGCATCTTCTCGCAGCACAACGTCATCAAGGATGCGCCGTTTTCCAAGCTCGACCTGGTCTCCTGCCGCAATCTGCTGATCTATCTCAATGCCGAATTGCAGAACCGTGTGATCCCGCTGTTCCATTTCGCGCTGCTGCCCGACCGTTACCTGTTTCTCGGCAACTCCGAGAACGTCACCCGGCATCCCCGGCTGTTCGAGCCGGTCGAGCACCGCGCCCGCATCTTCAGGAAGCTTGAGACCGGCGCGCGGCTGCCGCCGGAATTTCCGATCTCGATCGGGGCGGGCAGGGCGCCGGTTGAAGTATCGCCGGTCCGCTCCCTCAGCCCCGACGTCGGGCTGGAGCGCCGCGCACAGCGCATCGCCGAGCGCTACGCGCCGGCCTATGTCATCATCGACGACAATTTCCACATCCTGCACTTCTCGGGACGGACCGGCCGCTACATCGAGCCGACGGCGGGCGCGGCCACGCTCGACTTGCTCCAACTGGTGCACCGCGATCTCCGGCTCGAATTGCGCACCGCCCTCAGCCGCGCGGCGGAGACCAACGAGCCGGCCCATGCAGGCCAAGTGCAGCTCGGTGTCAACGGTCATCGCGTCCTCGTCGACATCACGGTGGAGCCGATCCAGGAAGGGGCCGGCGGGCGCCGCAACTTCGTCGTGCTGTTCAAGGACGGTCCCATCGGCGCAATCGAGGCTGACCAGCACAATCCAAATCTGCTGGTGCGCACCGAGCACGTCGAGCGCCTCGAAGGCGAGCTGCGCACCATGCGCGAGCGCCTCCAGGCGACCATCGAGGAGCTCGAGAGCTCCAACGAAGAGCTGAAATCCTCCAACGAGGAGTACCAGTCGCTCAACGAGGAGCTTCAGTCGGCCAACGAGGAGCTCGAGACCTCGCGCGAAGAGCTGCACTCGGTCAACGAGGAATTGACGACGGTCAACGGCGAGCTGGCGCACCGTGTCCAGGAAATGACGCGCGCCACCAGCGATCTCAAGAACTTCCTCGAGAGCACGCAGATCGCAACCGTGTTCCTCGACAACGATTTGCGCGTGATGAATTTCACGCCTGCGATCACGCAGATCCTGCATCTCGTCGAAACCGATACGGGCCGGCCCATCGCCCACATCAAGGCCCGCATCCCCATCGAGGAGCTCTATGAGGACGTCCGCCGCGTGCTGCGCACGCTCGCCAGCGTCGAACGCGAGCTGAGCGTGCCGGACAGCGCCACGCGCTACATCGTGCGTATTCTGCCTTACCGCAGCATCGATAATTTCATTGCCGGGGTCGTCATTACCTTCATCGACGTCACCGCCATTACCCGCGCCGAGGAGCGCCAGCGCCTGCTGCTGGCCGAGCTCCAGCATCGTGTCCGCAACACGCTCGGTGTGGTGCGTTCGATCGCCCGCCGCTCCGCCGAGACAAGTTCCACCGTCCAGGAATACGCCTCGCATCTCGATGGCCGGATCAACGCCTTCGCCCGCACCCAGGCGATGGTGACGCGCGATCCCGAAGGCGGCATCGACCTCGAATACCTCGTGGTCGAGGAGCTTCTGGCTTACAATGCCCGCGAGGGTGAGCAGATGCGGGTCTCCGGCCCCAAGGTCCGCTTCCAGGCCAAGGCCGCGGAGACGTTTGCGCTCGCGATCCACGAGCTTGCGACCAACGCACTGAAATATGGCGCCCTGAGCCAGCCGAGCGGACGCATGGAAATCACCTGGCGCCTCGACGAGAGCAGGGACCCTGCCGAGCTCGTGTTCGAATGGCGCGAGCGCGGCGGGCCGCAGGTCAAGCCGCCGCCGCGAAAGGGTTTCGGTACCGAGCTTCTGGAGCGCACGCTGGCATTCGAGTTCAAGGGGCACACCGCATTGACATTCGACCCCGCGGGGTTGGAATGCTCGATCACAATTCCCCTCAGCAAGCGCATGTTCCATACACCGGTGGTGGCTGGCTGATGCCGTTGTCGACGCCCGATCGCAGCGTGATGGAGACGGCCATTCGCCGGCTGAGCACGCTGAGGCCATTGTCGGCGGAGGCCCGTGCTTCACTCGAATATGCGATGCTCGAAGGGCTGCAACGCGTCGGCGCGGGCGAAGACCTCCTCTCGGAGGGTGATCCTGTCGACAGCGTCCGCATCGTGCTGTCAGGCTGGCTCTGCCGCTACAAGACGCTCGAGGATGGCCGGCGCCAGATCGTCAATTTCATTTTTCCGGGCGAGACCTGCGACGCCCATGCGTTCCTGCTCTCGGTGATGGACCATTCCATCGCGACGCTGACGCCGGCGGTCTATGCCGAGATCAAGCGCGCGCGTTTCGAGAGCCTGGTGGCCGGCGACCGCTCGCTCGCCGAAGCGTTCTGGTGCGAGACGCTCGTCAACAACGCGATCCAGCGCGAATGGGCCGTCAATCTCGGCCGGCGCGTGGCGGTGGAGCGCGTGGCCCATCTGTTCTGCGAGATCTTTGAGCGGCTTCGCCCCGTCGGCATGGTCGACGGCAATTCCTGCGTCATGCCGGCGACGCAAATGGATCTCGCCGATGCGACGGGACTGTCGGTAGTCCATCTCAACCGCACCGTCCAGGAGCTGCGGGCGTCGGGGCTGATCGTGCTGCGCGATCGGACGCTGACCATCGGCGATCTCGACGCGCTCAAGGACGCGGCGTTGTATTCGCCGAGCTACCTGCAGCTCTATCGCCGCGGGTAAACCGCGACATGCCCCGGGCGGCCGGTCTCGGCTGAAGATCAGTCATTCGACGATCCTGATCTCTTGAATCATCTTGATCTTGGGTAAGCTCCTTGGGGAAGGGCTCGTAGCTCTTGCGGCCGAGAAACGTGTCTGGCGAAGACATCGCGAGCACATCCAACGCCTCGCGGATCGCCTTGCGCGCACGCGCGACGCGCTCTGCGTCAGAGAGCAATGGAACGTGAATGGTCGTTTGCATGGCCGCGCTCCCTGTTGTGCAGGCGGGAGCGCAAGCGGTCTCTCAGTCATCGACGTCTAGGGCAGAGCCTCAGCCGATAATGAGCGAATGATACTCCGATCGCAGCGATTTGGCCATGGAAACCGCAGGCCCTGGTCCATGCTGCTCAAGGCTTTTCGGTCCGTCCTGGCTCGGCCGCCCCAAGCTCCATGCATTCGGCTCGTTTGCGATACTCCTCCGCCATTTCCAGCAGAGCAGTTCGCGTTGCGGGGGAGGAACTGAGAGCGGCCTGATGCTCGCAGCTCTTCTGAAGCTGGCGATAATTGTCCATTTGCGCCAATCCAGGCTGGGCCACGACGTACTCAGTTTAGCAAAAGACGTCATCGGCTGACTTAACTCATGTTACGTTCTTGGCTCAGTTACGCCGTGAAGCGTTCCCGTCCGGGACGGCGCCACGAAACCGTTCCGCTTCTGGAAGGTTGTAGAGGCATCGCTTGCGCGATGATCTCAATCGGTAAGAACGCAACGGAGCGCTCCGACCCAACGATCAGGGAGAACGCCCATGTTGATGCGGCGTCGAGAGAGGCAAATGGATCCGCTGGAGATACGGCTTGCCGCCGAAGCGGAGCGACTGCGCGAACAGGCCGAGTTGCTTCCGCCCGGCGCAACGCGCGACGAGATGTTGCGCAGGGCGCGTCAGGCGGAAACCGGTTCTCAGATGAGCGAGTGGCTGCGGTCGCCGGGCCTGCAGCCACCGGAGTAGCGTCCGCCGAACGCGGCGGTGCTAACGCCGCTTCGCCGTTTTGCTGCGCCGGGTGTAAGGCGAGCGGTTGACCGGCCGCAGCGAAATCCCCTCGCGCTGCGCCTTGCTGCGAATGGCCGCGACCGGGCGCTGCAGCTTGATGCTCATGACGCCGGTCGGCGTGTTGCCTTTCGCGAGCTGCTTCAGCTTGCTCACATCCGCGGGCGTCCACGGTTGCCGCGAACGGCGCTTGTATGCGGGATTGGCCTTGCGCGGTCCCTTGCGGCCGATGGGTGAGCCAGGCCGCTTCCGTGCTGCTTTTGCCATGCTGGTCCTCCTTCAAGTTCTTAAGAACATACGAATCAGCATTTCGGTTCCGCAGCAGTGAGGCGCCGAGGCGCGCATCACGCGCCGGTCGCGATCGCAAAATCGCGCGGCGTTAACTTATTGAAATGCTGGAACCGCTCGGTGCGGCGGAAGCTGCCAACCTTGCCGGCGGGGCCGCTCCCGCCGGGACCATTTCCACCCTCCGAAATCCGCTGTGAAAGTCCAATGACCGCAAAACGCAACCGCAGGAAACAGACCCAATCGCTCCAGGAGCGGTTGGCGGCATTCGCCGAAAAGGCTCGCGAGCACGCAAGCAGCCTGCCACCCGGCAAGGAGCGCGAGATGCTGCTTCGGCGTGCGAAACAGAACGAGATGACCTCGAACCTCACCGACTGGCTGAGCGCCCCGGTCTATCCGAGGCGAGGCGGTGACCATGCGTAGCTTCAAGCATTACCGCGCGTTCGAGATCGAGCCGGACGGGCGCGTGTTCGGATGCATCAACCTCGTCTGCGACGACGACGAGCAGGCCAAGCGCGAAGCCGCCGCGCTCGTGCGGGTCCATCACATCGAGCTGTGGCGACTGGATCGGCGGATCGCGCGATTCGATGTGCCGGCGGAAGCGGCTCGCCAGTAGGCGTTGAGGAACCGCGTGCAGCGTCCCGGGTTGGTCGGATACCGACTTCGCCGGGAGCCAGCATGACGGACGCCGAAATTCGCAAGGGGATGCCGCCCGTCAAGCTGTCGCGCGGAGAGTTCGAGCGGCGTTACAACAGCCAGTTCGTCGATCCCGCCTTTGCGCCGCTGCAACGCGAACGCGACGCCATCGTCGGCGCCGCCTGGGACGCCTACAGCCATTCGCGCAAGGCGCCGCTGACGCGAAAGGCGGGCGCGGGCTTCTCCGATCCCGACTACGATCTCGCCATCGACTGGCTCGATGCGCGCGCAAAGATCCTGGAAGCGCAGCGGCGGCATGACGATGCGGAGGAGACGCCGCGCATCCTCGTCATCAACGGCTCGGCCCGCAGCGAGCACACCTGTCCCGGCGAGATGTCCAAGACCTGGCGCCTGGTCAAGCTGGCCGAGCCTGTCTTCACGGAGATGGGGTTCGCCGTCGACGTCCTCGATCTGTCGCGCCTCGCCTCCGAATTCGGCAAGACCATCTATCCCTGCAAATCCTGCGTCGCAACCGCGATGCCGCTCTGCCACTGGCCATGCAGCTGCTATCCCAACCATTCGCTGGGGCAGACCCACGACTGGATGAACGAGATCTATCCGCTGTGGGTCGCCGCTCACGGCATCCTGATCGTGACGCCGGTGAACTGGTACCACGTGCCTTCGGGGCTCAAGGCGATGATGGATCGCATGGTCTGCGCCGACGGCGGCAATCCCGATCCGACCTCGACGCACGGCAAGAAGGCTGCTGAAGCCAAGGCGATGGAGCTGAAGGGCTGGCCCTATCCGCGCCATCTCGCCGGCCGTCATTTCGGCGTCGTCGTCCACGGCGATGCCGTCGGTGCCGAGGGCGTGCGCCGCGCCTTGTCGGACTGGCTGACCGACATGCAGCTGGTCTCGGCGGGCCGCTTCGCCGAGATCGACGGTTATGTCGGCTACATGGAGCCGTACGCCACCTCGCATGGCGCGCTCGATGAAGACGGGAAATTCCAGCAGGAGGTGCAGAACGCGGCGCGCGCGCTGGGCAATGCCGTCCGGCTGGCGAGAAGCGGGCGCCTCCAGGAGCCCGGCGCCGGACTTGCCGACCCGAACCCCAAATGACCGGTGCGCGGCTTGATTGCCTGGTCATCGGCGGTGGCCCTGCCGGGCTTATGGCCGCGATCTATCTGGCGCGCTTCCGCCGCAGCGTCTGTGTCGTTGACGCGGGGGCGAGCCGGGCCGCGCTGATCCCGCGCAGCCACAACGTTCCCGGCTTCGTCCACGGGCTGTCAGGGGCGGATCTGATCGCCCGCATGTCGGCGCAGCTCGACGAGCTCGCCGTCGCGCACGTGGAAGCCGAGGTCACCGCGTTGCGGCGGCACGATCTTGGTTTCGAGGCGAGCTGGAACGGCGAGACGCATGCCGCCGCCACCGTCATTCTCGCCAGCGGCATCGTCGACACCCATCCGCCGTTCCGGGAGTGGCGCGCTGCCGTCGCGGACGGGCTGTTGCGCTATTGTCCCGTCTGCGATGCCTTCGAGGCGGCCGGCCAACGCATCGGCGTCATAGGTCCACTTCACCGCGCGGCCAGCAAGGCGCTGTTCCTGCGCGGCTACTCGCGCGACGTGACGCTGGTCGCGATCGGCCGGAATGACGAACGGAGCGCACCATCGGAGCTGACCGAGGCGGGCGTCGAAATCGTGTTCGCGCCCGATTTGCATCTACGGCGGAGGGGTGGGGGCATCGAGGCCGTCTTCGGCGATGGCCGGACGCTGCAATTCGACACCGTCTATCCGGCGATGGGCGCCGAGGTGCGTTCGCAACTCGCGCTGTCGCTGGGGGCCGAGCATGTCGGAGAAGGCTTTCTGAAAGTCGACGACCATCAGCGCACCTCGGTCAGCGGACTCTACGGGATCGGCGACGTCGTCACCGACCTGCACCAGATCTCGGTCGCGTTCGGCCATGCGGCGGTCGCCGCGTGCGCGATCCACCACAGCCTGCCGCGGCGCTTGGCGTGACGGGGGAACGAAGCGCGCGGCTTCGCCTTGGTTGAGCGGGACGCGTGACGTCGGCGCGTAGCGCCGGCCTGAAGGAGCAAGCCCATGCTGGAAGAGAAGCTCAAGGAGGCCATCATCGGCGAGTTGCAGCGGCAAGCCGCCAACCGGCCGCAAGCGCTGAAGGTTCAAGGCGCAGACGATGCGAGCTCGGAGGAGCTGGTCGTCAATGGCAGGATCGACCTCGGCGCGCTGGCGATGGTGATCGCAGGATCAGTCGCCGGCGGCCCTTAGCCATATTCCTCGCCGATGCCGTATTCCCGGTAGATCTCCAGCGGGTCGAGATCGGGAAACAGGCGGCATTTGGCCTGGGCGAGGTGCAGGCTCACCGCCGCGGGCTCCTTGCCGTTCGAGAGCATCTTGCGGATGTCGTCCATATGCGCGTTCGGCCGGTGCTTCGGTTCGAGCTGCTCCAGTGCGACCAGGGCGGTCGCGAGGGCCTCGGTGAGAACCCAGTCGTCGTGGCCGGTGATTCCCTTCTTCGGCATCGGCAGACCCCAGCTGTGGCGGCAGGGCGCAGTCTATCGCGACTTCCGCCGAAAAAGCCATTGCTGCCCCAACGGCGAGAAAGGGCGAGGGCGCACTCCGGCTTTGCATTATGGCCGCGTGTGGCTAAAAGGCGGCGACTTGCGGGACGATGGTATCTTTGTCGAAACAAAGTTGGCGTAGACGGGGCGCCACCGCATCCAGGTCGGCCGCTCCGGTCTGGGTCCCCGATCCCGAATTTCGCAACACCATTGAGTTGCGCCCCTCAAGGTTCGAGCCAGCATGGTTTTTCTCAGCTTCGTCTACCGCTTCATGACCAACTTCGCATTCATGGCGATGGTCTATTTCAGCCTGAACTTCATGGAGAAATACCAGAACCGGGCGATCATCGCGATCCTGGTGCTGGTCTATAGCGGGATGCGTGCGGCCTCGACGCTGCGCGCATTCTACTTCTTCCAGAAGATCGAGAAGCTGGAGGCCGAGACGCGGCGACTGCAGGGCCCGATCAATGACGGCACCGGGGGAACGAACGCGCGCAAGCAGGTGGTCGTCGACGTCGCCCGGCTGCGGCGCGACGGCGAGCTCAAATCCTATATGGACCTGTTCTTCCTGGCGCTGATCGTGCTGCTCTGCGTTGCCGCCATCATGCGGACGTAGAATTCACGCGCGCTTCTTCGCGCTGGTGGCGAGGCGGGTCGGGCGGGGGGCAGCCGTCTTGGCCTGTGGGGCCTGCTTCGGTGCGGCCTCCGCGGCATGTGCCGTTCGCCGTCCCTGCGGCTTGGCCTTCTTCTTGGCGGAATGAGGCCCCTCGGCCGCCATTGCCAGCCGCGTCGCAGCACGCCGCGACAATGTCGTCGACAGCAGCACCTCGACCGAGCCCTCGGGAATGGCAAACAGATCGCGAGCGGGCACGGGCAGGGTGGCCGCCACATCCGCCTGCGCCATGGTCCGGCGCGGCAGCAGCGGCTGATGCCCGGTCTGCGCGTTGAGATCGGCAAGAGCGGGCGCCGGCAGCGTCCGGGTCTGCGCGAACACGAAGTTCGGCACGCGCGGCCAGCGCGCGATCGGCACGGTCTCCGTCGGCGGATGCAGCAGCCACTCCACCGGAGTAGTCGGCGTCGCCGGCCGGTCGGCGGTCGCCGGCACCACATGCACGATGCGATAGCCGCGCGCCTTGAGGTCGCGGATGATCTTCGGCAGCGCCGCCACGGTGCGGGCCTGGATGTCGTGCAGCAGCAAAATGCCCTTGCCCTTGGCCTCCAGCCGCTGGATCGCGAGCTGATAGACGCGGTCGGACGACACATGGCGCCAGTCGTCGGCCGGGAAGTCGGCGCTCCACACCTGGATGCCGCGCGAGATCAGATGTTGCTCGACGCCTTCGGCGCGCATCAGGCCGGGAATGCGGAAGAACGGCGCCAGCTTGGACGGATCGGTCATCGCGGCCTTGGTCCATTCGATGCCGCCGTTGATCTCGGCCTCGAATTTCTCGACCGGCATCCGGTCGAATGTCAGCGGATGGTCCATGCTGTGCGTGCCGACGGTGTGCCCGGCCGCGACCAGCTTGCGCACGCCTTCCGGATTGGCCTTGGCCTGGTTGCCGACGATGAAGAAGGTGGCCTTGATGCACTCGTCCGCGAGGATCTGGAGCACCTGGTTGGAATATTTCGGTATCGGGCCGTCATCGAAGGTCAGGACCACTTCATGGTCCTTCAGCGGCAACGTCTCGCGGTACTGCATGGTGCCGATCAGCGGATGCTCGCGCGGATCGACCACGAGGGTGCGGGACGTCCCGAGCGCGTCGGGGCGGCCCGGGCAATCGGCCGCAAGCGCCGCCGGCGAAGCGGTGGTCAGCAATCCCAACAACAGGCCAAGGGATAGGCTAAGGGCGGTCCACGATCGCGTCCGCGAAACAACGCTACTTCCGATCATGAACCTTCGTCTGCCCCCATGCGATTGCCGCCCTAATAGGTCGGAGATGCCCCAAAACGGTTCAGCCGTAGCCGCCGTTAACTTGCACGCGGTAGCATGAACAGAGTGTTAATTGGCCCCGGATCACCCCATTTTGCGCCGGCGTGACATTCCGGCATCAATGCGCGTCGGCATTCTTCTGCACTGGGCCCGCTGGCACGATGTGAACCACCCGATACCCGTTCTCCCTCAGATACCGCAGAAACGCCGGCATCATTGCAGCCGTGCGCGCCTTGTTGTCGTGGAAGAGGATGATGCCCTTGCCACTCGCGGCGAGGCGCTCGGTGACGAGCTTCAATTGCTGCTCCGGCGTTATCTCCTCCCAGTCGCTGGCCCATAGATCGGCCCCGAACACGACGACGCCGCGAGTCTCGAGCAGGTCGAGCAGCGCCGGCGTCGATTCGAAATAGGGGAAGCGGAAGAACGGCGTCGAGGGCGTCGTCGTCGATGTGCCGTGCAGCGCCATTTCGTCTGCGGCAATGCCCCGGTCAATGTCGGCCGTGGCCTTCTCGAACGGAATACGCCCCATGAACGGATGCGAGAAGGAGTGATGGCCGACGGTGTGGCCCTCGCGGGCGATGCGCTTGACCATGTCGGGATGCTCGGAGGCGTGCTGGCCGATCAGGAAGAAGGTCGCGCGCACGCATTCCTGCGCCAGCGCCGCCAGCACCTTCGACGTCGTCGGCGGGTACGGCCCGTCGTCGAAGGTCAGCACGACCTCGCGATCGGCCAGTGCAAGCGTCTGCGGAAAGCTCTTCAAGCCCACGCGCGGCGTGGTCCTGGCATCGACGCTCAGCACGCGTGCGGTGCCGAGTGCGTCCTTGCGCGGGCACTCGGCGGCCTGGATCGAGGCGATGCCGGCGAGAGTGCCGAGGGCCGCGCCCAGCGTCATCGAAGTCCACCTCAGTCGCAGCATCTTTGTCATTGCGCTCGCGATTGCCTTGTGGGTATTGCCTGACCGTCAGCTCAGACCATCTGATCCAACCTGTCAAACGGCGAGGCGCGCCATGGATGAACATATGGACGTTGCCCGATCCGCCGCGGATTCGGTACTCGACCACGTGCCGATGCGCAATGAAGACGGCGATATCAGGCACGAATTCGTAGAGGAAATCGCGCGTGCCATCGAGGCCGGCGACAGCGCGTCGCTGCGTGCCTGTGTCGCCGAGCTGCACGAGGCCGATCTCGGCGATCTGATCGGCGCTCTGGAACCCGACGACCGCGTCCGCCTGGTCGAGCTGACCGGGGCCGACTTCGACTTCTCCGCGCTGAACGAGGTCGACGAGGCCGTCCGCGAGGAGATCCTGGAGGAATTGCCGCCGGAGACGGTCGCCGAGGGGGTCCGCGAGCTCGAATCCGACGACGCGGTCGAGCTGCTGGAGGCCCTCGACCAGGCCGAGCAGGAGGAGATCCTCGAAAAGCTGCCGCTCAAGGAGCGCGTCGCGCTCGAACGCAGCCTGCTCTACCCCGAGAATTCGGCAGGACGCCGGATGCAGACCGAGTTCATCGCGGTGCCCCAGGATTTCACCGTGGGCCAGGCGATCGACTACATGCGCGAGACGCCCGATCTGCCCGACCGCTTCTACGAGATCTACGTCGTCGACAAGGACCAGCACTGGCAGGGCGCCGTTCCCCTCGACGTGCTCCTGCGCACGCGCCGCCCCGTCGCGCTGACCGAGCTGACCGACGAGGACCGCCGCCGCGTCTCCGTCCTGGAGGACCAGGAGGAAGTCGCGCGCATGTTCGGCAAGTACAATCTCGTCGCAGCGCCGGTGCTCGACACCCAGGACCGCCTGGTCGGCGTCATCACCGTCGACGACGTCGTCGACGTCATCGAGGAGGAGGCGGACGAGGACCTCAAGGCCCTCGGCGGCGTCACCAGCGACGAAGAGCTGTCGGACACCTTCCTGACCATCGCACGCGGCCGCTTCAACTGGCTGCTGGTCAATCTCGCCACCGCCTTCCTGGCATCCGCCGTGCTCGGCCTGTTCGAGGGCCAGCTCGAAAAGATGGTGGCGCTCGCCGTGCTGGCGCCGATCGTGGCGAGCCAGGGCGGCAACGCCGCGACCCAGACCATGACGGTGGCGGTGCGGGCGCTGGCGACGCGCGACCTCGGCGCCTCCAACGCCTGGCGTGTGGTGATGCGCGAGGCGCTGGTGGGTCTGATCAACGGGCTCGCCTTTGCCGTGATCACGGGGATTGCGGCGGTGGCCTGGTTCAAGATTCCCGGCCTCGGCATCGTCATCGGGCTTGCGATGGTCTGCAACCTCGTCGCCGGTGCGCTCGGCGGCATCCTGATCCCGATGGCGCTCGACCGCGTCAGGGCCGATCCGGCGGTAGCCTCCGGTACTTTCGTCACCACCGTGACCGACGTCGTCGGCTTCTTCTCCTTCCTCGGGATCGCGACGTTGTGGTTCGGGCTGAGGTAGGTCTCGCCCCGGCGTCATTCCGGGGCGTGCCACTTGGCGCGAGCCCGGAATCCATTTTTCGGCCTCGCGTGCTGCACGATGGATTCCGGGCTCGCGCTTCGCGCGCCCCGGAATGGCGACAAGCATCTTTAATCCGAACTTAAGCGGCCTGCCGCATCATCGCCCCGCTTGGGGGATTGGACATGCGGTTGCGGCTGAAGGCGGACGGACGGGTCGTCGAGTTGCGGGACGGACAGGAGTTTCCGGTCCAGCCTGCGGCCAATGCCGCGCCGGCCGACACCGGCCCGCTCGCGGTGCGCGATCTGCGCCGCCGCGCCTGCCTGACCCAGATGGAGTTCGCCGCCAAGCTCGGCGTTCCCGTCGAGACCATCCGCAACTGGGAGCAGGGCAAGCGTGCTCCGCGGGGACCGGCCCGTGCGCTGCTCGCGGTCATCGCGCACGCCCCGGACACGGTATTCCAGGCGCTCGCCAAAGCCTGACGCGAAAGCCTGGCGCCAAAGCCTGAGGCCAAAGCCTGGCGCCAAGGGTCTGTGAAGTCACGGGCCAAGCCTGACGCAACCTCCCGTTAGCATTGCGCCAAATATCCCCCGGGACTGCCGCGGCGTCCGTTGGCAGCGTCACGGGCGGGGTCCATAATGAGGCCCGATAACGTCGGGGGCTGTCGCAACGGAAGAGGACTCCTCATGCTGTTCGTCGAGGCCAATGGCGCAAGAATCCCGGCGATCGGGCTCGGGACCTGGGAGCTGAGCGGAAGGTCTGCCGCGCGCGTGGTCGAGCAGGCGCTGCGGTTCGGCTATCGCCACATCGACACCGCGCAGGTCTACGACAATGAACGGGAGGTCGGCGACGGCATGCGCGCCTCCGGCGTGCGCCGCGACGACATCTTCCTCACCACGAAGGTCTGGACCAACCATTTCGCGCCGAACGATCTCGAGCGCTCGGTCAAGGAGAGCCTGGCGCGCTTGCGGCTTCCCTCCGTCGATCTGTTGCTGCTGCACTGGCCCAATCCGCACGTGCCGCTGGCGGAGACGCTCGGCGCACTCTCGCATGCCAAGCGCATGGGCCTGACCCGCCACATCGGCGTTTCCAATTTCACGGTGGCGCTGATCGAGCAGGCGGTGGCGCTGTCGGGCGAGCCGCTCGTCTGCAATCAGGTCGAATACCATCCTTATCTCGACCAGGCGAAGGTGAAGGCGGCCTGCGATCAGCATGGCCTTGCACTCGTCGCCTACAGCCCGATCGCTAAGGGGCGCATCAAGACCGACCAGACGCTAGCCGAGATCGGGCGCACTCACCGCAAGACGCCGGCGCAGGTCTGCCTACGCTGGCTGGTGCAACAGAATGTCGCTGCGATCCCGCGCACCTCGCGCATCGAGCGCCTGTCCGAAAACATCGAGATCTTCGATTTCGAGCTGTCGGAGGAACAGATGAGCCGGATCGCGGCACTCGCCAACTCCAAGGGCCGCCTGACCGACTTCGGCTTCGCCCCGAAATGGGATTGAGGGGAGACCGCGGTATGCTAACAGCAGGGCGGCAATCCAAGATCGGGCAATGGAACTGCGGACAATCATACGGACGGACGTCGCGGCATCGGCGATCGCCCATCTGACGCTGGTGGGGCTGATCATCCTGATCAGCGAGGTCCATCCGTTCCACGCCGCGCCGCCTGAGACTGTTGCGGTCGACATCGTCACGCCGGAGCAGGTGAAGCAGGAGGAAGAGAAGGCCGAGGAGAAAGCCCAGGAGGAGGCGAAGCAGAAGCCGCCGGAGCCGAAACCCGATCTGAAATTGCCGAAGCTGGATTTCACCGACAAGGACAAGGCGGAAGTAGCACCGAATCCTGCGGCCAAGCAGCAGGCGGCCGCGCCGTCGCCGACACCACGGGCCTCGCCCGAGCCGGCGCAGAAACAGACGCAACCGTTGGAGGCGCCGAAGCAGCGCGAGGCCAACGTGCAACCGCAGCCTCAGCCATCGCCGCCGCAAACCGTGCCCGAGCCGCAGGCCGCGCCGCAGCCGGCCTATCAGGCTCCGCAGCCTGACGTCACCATCAAGTACGGCGTCATGCTCGGCCTGCCGCCTGAATTGCCGGCGGCACTGTCGAAAGACACTCCCAAGGACGATGGCGGCGACGGCAAGGATTCGATTGCAGCCAAGCTGCCGGCCGAAATCATTGCCGCGCTCCGCAGCCACTTGCGGCGGTGTGCGAAATTGCCGGCCGGCCTCAGCCCGACCGACAGCGTCCACATCAAGCTCCGCACGGTGTTCGCCACCGACGGCACGTTGGCGCGCGAGCCGATCCTGCTCCAAGCCCCGCCATCCACAAAAGGGGTGGCCCTCGTGAAGTCCGCAATCAGCGCAGTTCAGGACTGCCAGCCCTATAAGATGCTGCCCGCCAATCTGTACGAGGAATGGAAGGTGCTGGACCTGCCGTTCAGCCCGCGGGATTTCGGCGGGTAGCTTTCAGGTCCTTGTAGCCCGGGTGAGCGCAGCGATACCCGGGACAGCATCGTAGGGGGGCAAAGCGACTTCTCCGCCGTAGCTCGAAGAGCGAAGGCGGAAGCGTGCCCACGAGCGTCCGAACTTGTGAAAGATCGTGGGCACGGCGCTTTGCGTCTTTGCCGCACCCTGCGGCGCCTTGCTGTGTCGGCCTCTGTCAATCCAGCGTCGCAAAAATATTCCACTTTACCGAAATTCGGTTTCGGCGTATGTGTCGTGCATCCCGGCTCACTCAAGAGGGGCG
>NZ_JAFCJE010000015.1 GCF_018131185.1 Bradyrhizobium diazoefficiens
CGACCTCATGATCGCCCCTCTTGAGTGAGCCGGGATGCACGACACATACGCCGAAACCGAATTTCGGTAAAGTGGAACCTTTTTTCCGGAAGGGGTTGACGGGTGGCGAAACAGATCGCCGATGCGTTCCTACAACTGCACCCCACGCGTGAGTGCACCGTCGACGACGAGATTTGTGCCGGTGATGAAGCTGGCGGCGCGGCTGGCGAGAAACACCACGGCGTTGGCCATTTCCTGCGGCGTTCCCATCCGCCCCGTCGGATTGAGCGCAAGCGCCGTCTGGTAGAGCTCGGGATTGTTGTCCTTGATCACGTTCCAGACCCCGCCGTCGAAATAGGTATTGCCTGGGGAGACCGAGTTGGCGCGGATGCCTTTCCCAGCGAGCTGATTGGCCAGTCCCTGCGTGTAATGGATGATCGCCGCTTTGAAGGTGCCGTAGGGACCCGCAGCGAAATCGATCTCGCGCCCCGAGACGCTGGAAATGGTGACAATCGCGCCGGCGGCACTCTTCTCCAGATAGGGCATGGCCGCATTCACGAGCCGGACCGTACCCATCATGTCCGTCGAAAACTCCTTCTCCCAGCTTTCGTCGTCCTGCCCGATCGCAAGCGCGCTGACATTGGCGACGACGACATCGATGCCGCCGAGCTTTGCCGCCATATCCCCGACCCAGGCCTTGAGCACGGCCGCGTCAGCAACGTCGACGGCGCCGCCATAAGCCGCGACGCCCTTGGTCTTGAGTGCGGCGACCGTGCTCTCGACCTCGGCCAGATTGCGGGAGCACACGCCGACATCGGCGCCTTCGGCGGCGAATGTCTCGGCGATTGCTCGGCCGATTCCCTTGGTGCTTCCCGTGACGAGTACTTTGGCTCCCTTGAGTCCCAGATCCATGGCCGATTTCCTTTTCTTGATTCAGTAGTTGGTCGGCGCCGCCCTGACCAGTCCACGATAGCTGTGCGGCATTCGCATCGCCACCAGATCCTTTCGCCGGACGACGTTGGTCGGATAGACGCTGTCGAGATTGGTGGTATCGATCCGCGCGATGGCGAGGCCGGCGCCGCCGGCCGCGATCGCTTCCCGCCGCGGGAACTCGAACGTGTCGGGGCCAAACACACCGCTCAACCCCGGATAGCCGCGTTCGGGATCGACGACATTGGCGAAGGCGAAGAACAGGTTGTTCTCGCCGGCACGAACGCGGAAGTGATGCCAGTGATGCGGATCCGGGCCGGTCGGAATCGATTTTGGCTGCAACACCTCAGTGCCGGCATGGGACGAGCTGAAGCCTCCCTTGATCGCGGCGGGACAGGCGATGAGATCGCAGCCGCGCAGCGCCAGCACCCGGCCCGCCTCCGGGAAGGAGGCATCGTGACCGATCAACAGCCCGATGCGGCCGATCGGCGTGTCGACGACGCTCCAGCCGTCACCGGCCATGGCCCAGCTTCGCTCGTCGGCCGCCAGATGCGTCTTGCGATAGACGGAGATGCTTCCATCGGGCGCAACCAGGCAAGCGCTGTTGTAGACCAGATCGTCGTCGCGCTCGGCAAGGCCGCAGACGAGATAGACGTCAAGCTCCCCCGCAATCTCCCCGAGGCGAAGCGTTGCCGGCCCCGGTATCGGTTGCGCTGATGTCGCGGGATCGGTCAGTCCCGTCACAGCCAGCTCCGGAAAGACGACAAGCTCCGCCCCATCCGCTCTTGCCGCGCGCGCGTAAGCTTCGATCGCATTCAAGTTCTGGGCGGGATCATCACCAGGTGCAAATTGCGCGACGCAAACCCGCGATGTCTTTCCGGCCGGCCACGGCTCGTGGCCGTAGAGGCCGAAGAAGTCGCGCGGATTCCAGCTGAATGTATCGGTCAGCAGTTCGGGATAGAGCTCCGGCCGACGCTGCGCGAACACGGTCTCGCCGAGCACGCGGCGTGCGCGGGCGGCATCGAGATCGATCTCCGACAACAGCACCCCGTCGCCCTTGTCGAGCACGGCCATGACCTGCCCGTCCGGTGCGATCACGCAGCTGCCGCCGCTGAACTGCACCGTACGTTCGAGGCCCCATCGATTGCTCTCGATGACGTAGCAGCCGTTCTCGAAGGCCCGGCTGATCCAGTAAGGCGCCGGCGTGCGCTCTGCCAACCAGTTGGAGATGTGGCAGATCACGTCCGCGCCACCCAGCGCCATCAGCCGCGCGGTTTCCACGAAATGGATGTCCATGCAGATCAGCAGCGCGATCCGCCCGATCGGCGTCTCGAACACCTGGTTGTGCAAATCGCCCGCCGCGGCCCATTTCGGCTCGGAGATATAGGGGTGCGTTTTGCGGTGGCGGCCGACAATGCCGTCGGGCCCAATCAAGACGGCCGAGTTGAAGTAGATGCCATCCTCGTCGACCTCCGGCATGCCGATGACGATGTAGCAATCGTGCTTGTGCGCCAGCGCCGCAAATCGGTCCGTGGTCGGACCCGGGATCGTCTCGACGAAGGGGGCGACCTCGGCACGGTCGAACCAGCAATAGCCGGTCGTTCCCATTTCCGGCGTGACGATGAGCCTTGCACCGGCCGCCGCGGCCTGCTCGCAAAGCTCGAGCAGGCGCGCGACGTTGCGCGCCTTCTCGAACATGATCGGCTCGAACTGGACAGCGGCGACCTTGTGAACGTTGGGCATGAACGGGCGAGCCTCAAACGAGATAGGACTTCTTGATGGAGGCCCCGAGCGTGTACTTGGGGTCGACCATGTTGCCGAGACGGACGCGGCCAGCCTGGGTCAGCAACATGTAGGCATCGATCTCCTCGAAGCCGTAGTCGGCGGCCATCCAGCGGCAGAGCTCGCGATAGGCGATGCGGGCCGCGTCCTCCATCGGCCGCGCCGAGCCGATGGTCATGATGAAATCGCTGGTCTCGAGTCGCGGCCAGGAAATGGTCCAGTTCTTGATGAGGTCGATCTGCACCGTCGTTACGGTCGGATGCTCGATGGCCACGCCGCAGAGCTCGCCGTCGCCCTGCGCGGCATGGCAATCGCCAAGATAAAGCAGCGCGCCCTTGGTGTTGACCGGAAGGTAGATGACGGCCCCGACGCCGACGTCCGGCAGGTCCATGTTGCCGCCGTAATAGTCCGGAACCAGCGAGGAAATCGCCTCGATCTCGGGCGACGTGCCGATGGTGCCGATAAATGGCTCATAGGGCAGCGTGATTTTGTCGTTCCACTTCGTGCCGGTTTTCGCGTCGATCTCAAGCTTCTTGACGCGCTCCGGCAGTGCCGGATTGAGCAGCGCCGTATTGCCCGTGCTGACCAAGCCGCCGAAGTCAGGCATGATGACTGTCGTGCCCCGCGGCTGCGGCCCGCGCGGGACGATGCTCTCGATGTAGACCGCGAGCACGTCGCCCTTTTCGGCGCCGTTGACGTGAATCGGCCCGTTCTGCGGATTGAGGAACGGAAAGTTGAGGATCTTCGATGGACTGTCGGTCTCCTTCTTGATCGCGCCCTCGAACGCATCGTGCGTCTCGGCGGAGACGACCGCGCCGGGATCGACCGTCAGCACCGGCTTCACATAGGGGCCGTAGACGTAATGGTACTTGCCCTGCTCGGCTTCCGTGATCGTGTATTGCTTGCCGCGCTCGCCCCTGGCGATGCCTTTGCGCGCCATGATGGAATCGTTTTGCCAGGCCATTGCTGTTCTCCTTGGTTGGGCGTCGTTTCTTTCAAACCGCCAGATGACGGCGCATCTCCGCTTCGTCGCCGAGCGCGGCACGGTCGAGGCTTGCGACGATGCGCCCCTTGTCCATGACGTAGCAGCGCTGTGCCATGGCGCGGATCATGTCGATGTTCTGCTCGACCAGGATGATGGTCACGCCGGTCCCGCGATTGAGCTCGACCATGTTGCGTGCGATGTCCTGGACGATGTTGGGCTGGATGCCCTCCGAGGGCTCGTCGAGCAGGATCAGAGCGGGGTCCGAGATCAGCACGCGTCCGATCGCGAGCTGCTGCTGCTGTCCACCGGACATGGTGCCGGCGCGCTGGTGCCAGCGCTCTTCGAGAATCGGAAACGCATCGATGATCTTGCGCCGGCCCGCCTCCGGAATGCCGCCGCCCTTGATCGCGGCTCCGACGGCGACGTTCTCGCCGACGGTCAGGCGCGGAAACACGTCGCGCCCCTGGGGCACATAGCCCATGCCAAGGCGTGCCCGCTTGTGCGCCGGCAGGGATTCAACGGCCTCGCCGCGATAGACGATCGAGCCGCTCATCGCCGGCACGAGCCCGATCAAGCTCTTCATCAGCGTCGACTTGCCGACACCGTTGCGGCCGATGACGGCGACGATCTCGCCTTCCCGCACCTCTATCTCGAGGCCCTGGAGCACGGGCTTTCCGCCGTAGCCGGCACGCAGGCTCAGCGTCGAAAGGATGACTTCCTTGCGCGGCACGTCAAGCATGAGCCTGCCCCAGATAGATCGCCGCGACGCGCTCGTCGGCCACGATCTCGTCGATCGAGCCCTGTGCAAACACCTGGCCGAGATGCAGCACGGTGACGCGCTGAGCGACCTGGCGCACGAACGCCATGTCGTGCTCGATCGCCAGCACCGTCATGCCGCCGGCATTGAGCCGCTGCACCATTTCGCCGGTCATGTGGGTTTCCTCCGGTGACATCCCGGCGGTCGGCTCGTCCAGCAGCAGCAGGCGCGGCTTCAGGCTGATCGCCATGCCGATCTCCAGCCATTGCTTCTGGCCGTGGCTGAGGTTTCCTGCCGTCTGCGCCTGTTCGGCGCCGAGCCCGAGGAAGGCAAGCAGCCGGTCGATCTCTTCCAGCAGCGTCCGCCCGCGGTGACGGCTCTGCAGGGCAATCTCCAGGTTCTGACGCACCGACAGGCCCTTGAACACACCGGGCACCTGAAACTTGACCGACAGCCCGCGGTGGATGCGCGCAAAGGATTTCAGGGCGGTGATGTTCTCGTCCGCGAAGAAGATGTCGCCGCTGCCCGGATGATGCTCACCCAGGATCAGGCGGAACAGCGTGCTCTTGCCCGCACCGTTCGGGCCGATCAGGCAATGGATCTCACCGGCTTGCAGCGTCAGATTGACGCCGTTGGTGACATGCAGCCCGCCAAAATGCTTGTTCAGCTCGCGCAGCTCCAGCAGCGACATCAGCTCGCCCTCCGCGTGAAGCGCGTGGCGAGGCCGCCAATCCAGTTCATCACGCCGAGCACGAGGCCGTTGGGCGCGATCAGGACTGTGAGCACCAGCAGCACGCCCATGAAGACGAAAGCATACTGGCTTCCGTAAATCGTCAGTGCCTGGAAGGCGGCAAGCACCACCAGCGTGCCGATCACGGTCGAGGTCAGGTCGCCGCGGCCACCGACGGCGACCCAGATCAATGGCAGCGCCGCCGCCGTCATGCTCATGCTCGACGGGGTGATGTATTGCCCCCACACCGTGTAGAGCACACCGGACAGGCCTGCCAGGGCGGCCCCGATGACGAAGGTGATGAGCTGGTACTTGCGCACGTCGTAGCCGAGCATCTCCGCCCGCTCCGGGTTTTCCCGGATCGCGACGATGACGTTGCCGAACGACGAGTTCACCAGGATGCGCAGGGCCAGATAGACGAAGACCAGAAGGCCAAGTACGAAGTAGTAGAGCCCGACGTCGGCGAACAGAACGATCGGCTGCCCTGGCCACGGGATGGTCAGTGGCGGCATTGCGCTCATGCCGTTGAAGCCGTTGAGCCGCGCGCTGCCGATGTGCCATTCCGGCCCCGCGGTCTGAGCCATGAAGCGCTCCAGCATCAGGGTCACGGCGAGTGTGACGATGCCGAGGAAGACGCCGGCGATCCGGCCGAAGAACATGAAATAGCCGAGCAGGACTGCGAACAGCGCGGCGATCGCCACCGCGGCCACGAGTGCCACCAGCGTGAAGCCGTAGGCCGAGCCGAAATTGATGGTGAGGACGCCGTAGCCGTAGCCCGCGATCCCGAAGAAGGCGGTCTGGCCGAAGGAGAGCGAGCCGCCATAGCCCCAGATCAGGCACAGGCTGAGGGCGATGAACACCCAGACAAAGAAATAGACGGTGTTGCCAACCGTGTAGCCGTCGCTGAACAGCGGGTACGCGAGCGCGGCCAGAAGCACGACGACAAACAGGCCCCAAAAGACCGGACCGCGACCGACGGTCTGCGGGCCTTCGAGACGGCGAAACAACGAGAGGAAACCGGTCACGACGCCATCACTCCGTCAGGTGCGCTCACGCAGCACAAAGCCGGAAATGCCCTTTGGCAGGACCCGGACCACGATGATGACGGCGACCAGGAGGCCGATCTGCCCGAACAACTGGCCCTGCCACGACGTCATCACCGATTTCACCACTCCAAGCACGGCACCCGCCGGCGCCGTGCCGAGGAAGACGTCGGCGCCGCCGATCACGACGGTGACGAAGGCCTCCATGATGAAGGTCGCCCCCATGGTCGGCACCAGTGTCATGGTCGGAGCGTAGAGACCGCCGGCAAGGCCGGCCAGCCCTGCGCCGCAGGCGAAGGTGAGGCTGTAGATCAGGCGCGTATCGACGCCGAGCGCGGCCGCCATGTGCGGCACCTGGATGGTGGCGCGCGCCAGCACGCCGAAGCGCGTCCAGTTGAACAGCGCATAGAGCGCGGCGAGCACGCCGAGCGCAGCGCAGAACAGCACGATGCGATAGATCGAATACGAGTATGCGCCGACCTGGAAGCTGCCCAAGGGCGTGCCAACGCCTGCCATGGTCGAGCCGACCGCGATCAGCGTGCCCTGCGTCGCGATCAGGCTCAGCCCCCAGGTGGCGACGATGGTGTCGAGCGGCCGGTCATAGAGATGGCGGATCACCGCAAGCTCTACCACGACGCCGACCAGCGCCGACACGAGGGTGCCGGCCAGTATTCCCAGCGGCAGCGGCAGGCCCGCATGCACGGTTGCCGCAGTGACATAGGCGCCGCACATGATGAACTCGCCATGGGCGAGATTGATCACGCCCATCATACCGAAGATCACCGCGAGCCCGCAGGCGGAGAGCACCAGGAACGCGAAGGCGTCGCCGAATTGGTAGAGTGCCGAGAAAACGTGGGTCGCAATGTCCATGAACCAACCGGGATGTGGGAGGATGCGGCGTCAACGCCGCAGATAACCGTGATCACCCCGGCGCCGCCGGCAAGGCGTGCCGGAAGCGCCGGAGCGACCAGCCGCCGGGTCAGGGTTTCGGCGGGGGATTCGACGGCGTGTACTGGGCCATCGGATCCTTCTTGGTGAGGTCGCAGCCGGCTTCACCCAGCCAGTACGGCTTGATGTCCTCCCAGATCTTCGGGAAGGAGATCGAATGATCGGCGCCGACCTTGGCGAGATAGATCGTGTGCGACATGTGCTGGCTCTTCGGGTCGATGCAGACCTTGCCTTCCGGCGCGTCCATGCAGACGTCGCCCAGCGCGATCACCTTGCGGATATCCTCACGCTTGGTCGACTTCGCCCGCTCGACCATCTGCTTGTAGAGATAGACGGCGAGATAGGAGTTTTCCGCCTCCTGGTTCACATAGGGCTCGCTCGGGAACTTGGCCTTGAACTTGGCGTAGAACTCCTTGCTCTTCGGCGAGTCGATCTCCTCGATGTAGTTGGTGGTGACGTACATGTCCTTCAGGCTCGGCGGCTTGAAGCGCTTGTGCTCGTAACCCTGGCCGACGTTGACCGAGGATGCCATCGGCAGGTTGACGTTGGCGGAAGCCGCCTGCTCGTAGTAGGAGGCCTGCGCGGTGCCGACCAAGAGCGTGACCACGAAGTCCGGCTTGGCCTTCTGGATGTTCTGGATGCTCTGCGAGAACTGCGACACGCCGAGCGGGATGAATTCCTCGCCGGCCATCTTGCCGCCGTTCTCCTTGACGATCTTGCGCACCCATTCCGCCGAGATCTGACCGAAATTGTAGTCGGCGGCGAGCGTGTAGACGTTCTTGCCGTACTTCTCCATCATGTACGGGATCAGCGTCGAGAACTGCTGCTCCGGCACGGCGCCGGTGACGATCATGTGGCCGTCGCAGACACCGCCTTCATACTGGTTGTTGTAGAAGGCGAAGCCGTTGAACTGATCGACGATCGGGCGGTACGCCTCGCGCGAGGCCGAGGAGAAGCCCGCAAACACCACGTCGACCTTGTCGCGCTGGAGCACGCGGCGCATGAACTCCTGGTAGCGGGTGTTGTCGGACTGCGTGTCGTAAGCGACGAGCTCGAGCGGCCGGCCCATGATGCCGCCCGCCTTGTTGATCTCCTCGGCGGCGAGCTGGATGGCGTGGACCTTGCCGATCGTAGCCGCGGCGAAGTCGCCGGACTGATCCTCCAGCACGCCGAGCTTGATCGGGTTTTCCGCCGCGCGCGCCAGGTGAGATCCGATGGGGGATCCGAAGACAAGCGTCCCCGTGAGGGCTGCGGCGCGCAGCCCCCGCAATACAGACTTGGTCATGTTGCTTCTCCTAGATGGCCTGCTTGTTGCCGCCTTGCAGCGTGATGCCGGTCGTGCGGCCGGACGTGTCGGGCGGCTTCGCCCGCTTGCTCAGAAACTCCTCGCAATAGAGTTCCATGTTCTGCCGCGCGCGCATGCTTTCGCGACGGAGCTGGGAATAGGCGCCCTCCTCGTCGAGGCCGCCCTGCTGCATCAGCAGGATGACGGCGCGGATCACCGCACGGCGGCCGCGGCGGCGCTCCTCGAGGCCCTGGAGGCGCTCATACATTTCAGCGCGCAGCAGGAACTGGTTGATGCCCATGAACAGCGAGGTGTAGACCGCGCCGCCATGGACCGGCTTGCGCAGGAAAGAGGTGGCGCCGAGGTTGACGAGCGCCTTGAGCCGGCTCGGCGCCTCGACGCCGACGAGGCCGATCACCGGCACCGGCGGCAGCCGCGAGGCCGGATTGACCTCGATCGCGACGGCGCCTTCGAGATCGCCGTCGACGAAAAGGATGTCGCGGTCCGCCTGGAGGCTAGCAACGTCGATGCGCGCGCGACCGTCGATGATCTCGGGATATTCGGTGGAGACGCCGAGCTTGGCCAGCGTCGTTTCGAGCGTGCTCTCCCATCCGCCCCGCCGGGTGACGACGATGGCGCGGCCGCCCTTGAAGTTCTGTAGCAGTCGAGAGGTCATGATTGCACCACTTTCAGAAGCGGAGAGCGCATTGCACTGGCAAAGCGCGGCGACGACTGGACGAGATAGGGATCGGGCGCGATCGGCTCGCGGGATTCCAGCAGCACTTCGAACTGTCCGTTGGCGGCCGAGCGGCCGATTCGCGGCGTGAGCCAGGCGTGAAAGGTCTGGCGATCGATCCGGACCTCGCCTTGCGGCGCGAGCAGCCGCTGGTCCGCCACCGCGGCGCGCACGGTGCGCGCGTCGTCGGTGCCGGCCTGCGACAGTGCCGCCGCGAGCAGCTTGACGGCGATGTAGGACGACTCCGCATCGGCCGAGGAGACCGGTCCATCAGGAAAGGACGTCGTGTAGGCATCGATGAAGGCGCCGTTCTCCGGCGAATTCAGCGACGAGAAATAGACGCTCGACGACAGATGCCCGTCGATTGCATCCGGCCCGATCTCCGGCAGCTCCGGTTCGGACAGCGTGCAGCTGGCGACAGGAATTTCCGCGGCCTGATCGATGCCGCGCGCGCGGCAAGCGGCCCGGAATGCGCGGAAGAAGGCATAGGCGCTGGTGCCGATCAGATTGTTGAAGACGAAGTCCGGTCGCGCATCGATGATGGCCGCGATGACCTGATCGACCTCGGTGTCGCCCACGGAGAGATAGCGCTCCGCAAGCACCGTGCCGCCGCGCGCGATCAATGCTTCGCGGAAGATGCGGTTGTTCTCCCAGGCCCAGATGTAGTTGGAGCCGACGCAGAAGGCACGCGAGCCGACGCGGGACGCCAGATAGTCCACCAGCGGCAGCACGTGCTGGTTTGGTGCAGCACCGGTGTAGATGACGTTGTCGGAACTCTCGAAGCCCTCGTAATGCGAGGGATACCACAGCAGCCCGTCGAACTTCTCGAAGCATGGGATCACCTCCTTGCGGCTCGAGGAGGTGTAGCAGCCGACCACCTGACGGATGCCGGAACCGAGAAGCTCGAGACTGAGCGAACGGTAGCGCGCAAGCTCGCCCGACGGATTGACCACGACCGGTTCGAGCGTGATGTCCTGACTGCCTGCATTGACCTCCTGAAAGGCGAGCAGCGCGCCATTGAGAATCGAGCGCGCGACGACGCTGTAGGAGCCCGTCGTCGAGAACATCACGCCGATCCGATAATGCTTCCGCGTCATCACTCGATCCAAAAACAAAAAAGCGCCCTCCGGCCGTTAAGCCGAGGGCGCCTTCGCCGCCAACTGAGCACGCGATGAACCGCGTGGCGTTGGAAATGGTTGAACTCGTCGCGTTGATGGGCAGGCTTGCCCTACGCTCACGCAATACGGTCGTTGAGATCAGCTATATTGTCAAGCGCGTTGTTGCAGCGAAAACTGCTGCAATTCATATCGGTGTGTAGCAAATCTATGCAAGCAACTGGCAAGCCGATCCTTCGCAGCGCTGAGAAGATTCCTCTTGCTGTCCGATGCTCACAGCGATTTCTTGCCTGTCTAACCATCTCATGCCGGAGACCACATGGTTGATGACCGCCGTTTGCCGAACCGCCCCCTCGATTCCCGTACCAAATGGTCCGCGCTTTCCCAGGCGGAACGCGATGCTGCCTATGACAACAACGCGGCCGTCAAGAACAGCGCGGCCCTGATCGCCGAGCGCAACGACGCTTCCAGCCGGCTGCGGGGCACGCTGAAATCCCATCTCGACCTGCCCTATGGCGAGCGTGCGAACAACAAGATCGACCTCTACCCGGCGGCAAGGTCCGATGCGCCCTGCCTGGTGTTCCTGCACGGCGGCTACTGGCAGCGCAATTCCCGCGAATTGTTCGCGATGCTGGTCGAAGGCGTTGCCGCGCACGGATGGTCGGTGGTCATTCCCGGCTATTCGCTGGCCCCCGGCGTCACCCTGACCGACATTGTCGGCGAAATCCCGCGCGCCCTCGACTGGCTCGCCGCGCATGGCGCGTCCTACGGCATCGCGGGACCTGTCGTGCTGTCAGGCTGGTCCGCAGGCGCGCACCTCGTCGCGATGGCACTGGACCATCCGCACGTCCATGCCGGGCTGGCGATATCCGGGGTCTACGATCTCGCGCCGATCCGCGACACCGGTCTCAACAACGCCCTGAAGCTCACTGACGAGGAAATCGCCAAGCTCTCGCCGCTGCGCCTGCCGGTGACGCCGAAGCGACTGGATATCGCCTATGGCAGCAACGAGCTCCCGGCGCTCGTGCTCGATTCAATCCATTTCCATGAGAAGCGCGCGGCCGAACGGGCGCCCGGCAAGCTCATTCCGGTCGAGGGCGCCGACCATTTCACCATCCTCGAGGCATTACGGCGCCAGGACGGCATTCTGGTCGATGCCGCGAGGCGGCTGCTGGACTAAAAGTGCGAAAACAACCCCATGCACAGTAGAATGCCTTTGTTTCTTCGAGCGAATTTCCGCAGGCCATTCACGACGGACGGGCTTTGACGCGTCGGGCAAAACAGGGGCATGATGGCATCATCGCCCCGGTTGTCGTCGCTCCGCCTCAATCCAGACTTGCTCTCCTCTGATCCGCACCGGATAGAGCCGCAACGGCGGGCTCGGCCATCCCGACGTGATCGTCCCATCGCGTAGATCGAATGAGGCCGCATGGCGCGGGCATAACAGCCGCCCCGCCGTCACCTGCCCTAAACCGAGGTCTGCCTGTTCATGCGGACAGGCCCGCTCGCATGCAACGACATCGCCTTCGTTCCAGATCACCAGCAGGTCGTGCCCGGCGACGCGGACGATGCTCTCCGCCTCCAGCCGGCCGAGATCGCAGACGGCAATCCAACCGGACTCGTCCGGACGAACAGCCGCATCATCCACCGAGATAGGCCTTCCGCACATGCTCGTTCTCGATCAGCTCGGCGCCGGCTCCGGACAGCACGATGCGGCCGTTCTCGAGCAGATAGGCATGATCGCACATCTCGAGCGCTGCGAACGCGTTCTGCTCGACCAGCAGCACCGTGGTGCCGGCATCGCGAATGGCGCGAATGATCGCGAAGGTGCGCTCGACGATATTGGGCGCAAGTCCGAGCGAGGGCTCGTCGAACAGGATCAGTCGCGGCCGCGACATCAGCGCCCGCCCGATCGCGAGCATCTGCTGCTCGCCGCCGGACAGCGTGCCGGCCGCCTGCCGGCGCCGCTCGGCGAGCCGCGGAAATTCCGTGTAGATGCGATCGCGATCGGCCGCGATCTCGCCCGAACCACGACGGAGGTAGGCCCCCATGTCGAGATTTTCCTCGACGCTCATGTGTGGGAACACTCGCCGCCCCTCCGGACAATGCGCAATCCCGCTCGCCAGCACGCGCGGAGGCTTCGCCCCCGTGATGTCGATGCCCTCGAACCGCATCTGTCCCGCGCGCGGCGGCACGAGGCCGGAGATCGCGCGCAGCGTCGTGCTCTTGCCGGCGCCATTGGCGCCAATCAGGGCGACGAGCTGACCGGCCTTCACGTCCAGCGAAATCCCGCGTAGCGCGGTGACGCCGCCATAGCCGCACACCATGTCGCGGATCTCAAGCACGCGCCGCTCCATGTCCGAGATAAGCCTCGATCACCGTCGCATTATTGCGGATCTCGTCCGGTGTCCCCTCCGCGATGATGCGGCCGTAGTTCAGCACCACGATGCGATCGGAGACCGTCATCACCATCGGCATGTCGTGCTCGACCAGCAGGATCGTGATGCCGCGGTCGCGGATGCTACGGATCAGCTCGATAAAGCGGTGCGTCTCCGAGGCATTCATGCCCGAGACCGGCTCGTCGAGCAGCAGCATCGACGGCTCCGCCGCAAGCGCCAGCGCGACGCCGACCAGGCGCTGCTCGCCATAAGAGAGCGAGCCGGCCGCATCATGAGCGCGGCGTTCGAGACCGACCCACTCGATCAACTCGCCGGCACGCTGCCGCAGCTTGCGCTCCGAGGCGCGCGCGCCGGGCAGCCCCAGGATGGCGTCGAGCAGGCGGACCCTGCCCTGGCGATGCAGCCCGATCAGGAGGTTGTCGTACACGGTGTCGTTGGGAAAAACGCTGGTGCGCTGGAAGGTGCGGATCAGGCCGAGATCGGCAATCTCGTGCGGCTTCAATCCGGCAAGCGTGATTCCCTGATAGGTGACGCGGCCCGCGCTCGGCGTCAGGAAGCCGGTCATGACGTTGAAGGCGGTGGTCTTTCCCGCACCGTTCGGCCCGATCAGACTGACGATCTCGCCCTCGCCGACGGTGAAGCTCATGTCGGAGATCGCAACCAGCCCGCCGAAGCGGACCGCGACCTGCTCGACCGTCATGGCAATGCCGCGCGCCGTCATCACGCCGGCTCCTTGGCGCCGGTTTCGGGAAGCGTCGCCGGCGCCAGCGCCGGCGGGGGGCTCCCTCTCCGGTTAAATCGCTGCGCCAGCGAGGGCACAATGCCGCGCGGCAATACGAACAGGATGGCCATCAACACGCCGCCATAGGCGATCCATTGCGCTTCCGGCGCCATGACCGGCCGCAAAGCGACCGGCAGCAGCCCGAAGATCAGGCCGCCAACAACGGGCCCGGCCAGCGACCCTTTGCCGCCGGTGATGACCATGATGACCATGGTGACGGTGTTGATGAAGGCAAAGACTTCAGGATCGATGATCCGGATGTAGTGCGCATAGAGGCTGCCGGCCGCACCCGCGATCGCCGCCGAGATCACCGCGGCAATCGTGAGCGTCCTTGTGACGTCGATACCGACGGAGACGGCGAGCGTCTCGTTCTCCATAAGCCCGCGCATGGCGCGGCCGAAATGGGAATGAACGAGGCGCGCGATCAGGAGATAGGCGATGAGCGCCACCACCAGCACGAGGTAGTAGTTCTGCATCTTGGTGCGCAGCGTCAGCTCGCCGAAACCGGGTAACGGCAGGGCCACGGATGGAATGTTGGTCAGCGCCAGCGGACCCTGCGTCAGCTCGACCCAGTTGAGCGCGACCAGCCGGACCACCTCGGCAAAAGAGATCGTGACGATGACGAAATAGGCGCCGCGGACGCGGAACGAGAGCAGCCCGACGAAATAGCCGCATAATCCCGCGATCAGAATCGCGAGCACGAAACCCGCAATCGGCGGCCATGGCGTATGGACCAGACGCAGGTCGCCGGGCAGGCCGATATCGAAGCCGAGCGATGTCAGCGCACTGACATAGGCGCCGATGCCGAAGAAGGCGATATGGCCGAGGCTGAGCTGGCCGGTGAAGCCAAGCAGCAGGTTGAGGCTCATCGCGCCGATGACAAAGATACCGGACGTGATCAACGCATTCAGGAGATAGGGGTCACGCAGCCAGAGTGGCACCGAGGCAAGCGCTGCGACCGAAAGAAGGGTGATGATTGCCTTCATCCCACGCGCTCCGCGCGCGCGAACAGGCCGGTCGGCCGGAAGATCAGGACCGCGATGATGATCAGAAAGCCCATGGCGTCGCGATAGCCCGACGAAACGTAGCCGGCCCCGAGCTCTTCGGCCAATGCAAGGATGAACCCGCCGATCACCGCGCCCGTGATGTTGCCGAGGCCACCCAGGATGACGATGGCAAAGGCCTTGACCGCAGCGAGATCACCCATTTGCGGGAAGATCACATAGACCGGCCCAAGCAGAGCTCCCGCGGCGGCGGCAAGGCTCGAGCCGACCGCGAACGTCGATGTGTAGATCATATCGACGTTGACGCCCATCAGCGAGGCCGTGTCATGATCCTGGAACGTCGCCCGCATCGCCCGGCCGAGGCTGGTCTTGTTGATGAGGAGGTAGGTCACCACGATCAACAGCGCCGCGGCGGCGAGAACGAACAGGCGCAACCAGGACACCGACACCGGCCCGAGCACCAGGGGCGCCTCGGGGAATGGCGTGGCCACCGACTTGGCGACGCCGCCCCAGATCCACAGCGCGCCCGACTGCATCGCGATCCAGGCGCCGATCATGACCAGCATCGTGGTGTCGATGTCGGAGCCGCGCAGCGGGCGCAGCAGGGTCAGTTCGATCGCTGCGCCGAGCAGCCATCCGGCCAACACGGCCACCGGCAATGCGAGGAAGAAGTTCAGGCCGAGCTGATGCACCACGATGAACATGACGTAGGCCCCGAACGTGTACAGCACTCCGTGCGTGAAGTTCACGACGTTCATGATGCCGAAGATCAGCGTCAAACCGATGCCGAGCAGCGCATAGGTGCCGCCAAGCACGAGCATGTTGACGAGATGCTGGAGGAATTCGTTCAAGGCCGTTCCCCAATGATCTGGATGCCGGCGAGGGCCGCGATATGCCGCCCTCGCCCCGGAAGAAGCGAAGCTAGAGCGTCTTCATCTCGATCTTGCCGTCGTTGATCTCGATGAGATAGACGTTCGGCTGGCTTTGCCCGCTCTCCTTGCCTTCAGGCCCGGACTTGCGGAACACGATATCGCCGTTGAGCCCCTTCACCTTGATGTCCCAGAACGCGGCCTTGATCGCCGCCGGCTCGGCCTTGCCCGCCTTCTCGATCGCAGCGGCCACGGTGCGGATGCCGTCATAGCCGCGAAAGCTCTCGGTGCAGCCGGCGAAGTCGAAACCGCGCTTCTTCCATTCGGAGACGAAATAATTGGTCGCTTCCGGGTTCGGCGTCTTGTCGGGGAACCACGGCAGGAACGTGGTCAGATGCATGGTCCCGTTGGCGGCAGCTCCCGCCTGGGCGATGATCTGGTCCGGATTTTGCGAGCCGCCTGTGGTGATGATGCGCTTCTTCAAGCCCAGCGCAGCGGCCTGCTTGAAGATCAGGGTGAGCTGATCGACCGCGGTGGTGACGATGACCGTTTCGGAGTCCGAGCTCTTGATCTTGGAGAGCTGCGCGCTCATGTCCTGCGCGCCCTGATCCATGGTTTCGACAAGACCGACGGCGATCCCCTTCTCCTTCACCATCTTGCTGAAATCTTCGGCCGTGCCACGGCCCCAGTCGTTGTTGATCACGAGGAAGTCGACCTTCTTCAGGGCGAGCTTGTCGACGATGCCCTTGAAGGCCGCGGCCTCGACCGCAGAGGGCGGCGAGATCCGGAAGATGAAGGGATTGCCCGTTGTCGTGATCTTGCCCGAGGACGAGGTCTCGACCACCATCGGTGTCTCGTACTCCATCAGCTTCGGCATCACCGCAAGCGTGAGGCTCGAACCCCAGGCGCCCATCAGCACCGGCACCTTGTCGCTGGTGATGAGCTTTTCGGCGACGGCAGCGGCTTCCGTCGGATTGCTCTTGTTGTCCTCGATCACGAGCTCGATCTTCTTGCCGAGCACGCCGCCCTTGGCGTTGATCTCGTCGGCAGCGATCCTGGCACCGTTGACGACATAGGTGCCGGAAGCGGCGAACGCTCCGGTGAGCGGCTCGTTGACGCCGATCTTGATGGTCTGCGCCTGTGCGGCGCCGCCGAACAACGCCGTCGCCAGCGCGATTGTCCCAACCAATCCGAATGCTCGTGTCATGTTGTCTCTCCAAATCCCACGCTGTTGATGCCTTGCAGTCCAAACTTCGTTCTTCTGCCGGTATTCGACGCACCGATCCGTCATCCCGGCTCGGCCCTGCGACCGAACAGGCGCGCGATGCGGGCGCGCAGGACGTCGGAGACGATCGACCAGCCGCTCAGTTCGGCCGGGGTCGCCGTCCCGGAGGGCACGCCCGACATGTGGCGGTCGAGATTGTTGGCGAACTCCGCAACCAGGCGCCGGGCGAGATCCCTCACCAGGCCGGGACGGCCGACCTGCGCCAGTAGTCCCGTGAGCGTGTAGCCGATCGACAATTCGACGCGGGTCGCCGCGCCGCCGTCGAGCGGCAGCAACCGATAACGGATCTCGCCTTGCGTCGCCGAATGGCTGCGCTGGTCGGTGCCGATGCCGACGATTCTCCCCGTGAGCGTCGCCGGGTCGCGCTCGACGCGCGCAGCTCCCTCGAAGGCCGCCGCGATCGGCCCCAGCCTGACGCGGATGGCACCTTCGACACGCTCCGGGGCCGGTCGTGCCGTCAATGTCACGCCGGGAAGGCAGGCTGCGATGCCTTCGATCTCATCGAACATCGCGAACACTCTTTCCGGCGCGTGCGGCAGCGTGAAGTGTTGATCAAGAACAGTCGCCGGGGTGAAGTCGGGAATGATGCCCCGAGCGGCATTATCCGATGTCAGTGCCAACGCCTGGCGGGTCGGCTGCCGCGACGGCTCGGTTCGGCTGGGCGCGGCGCGCCCGGAACCGGCGGGACCGAGGATGGTCCGGCCCGCATCGGCCTGTGGCGCAATGTTGCGCGCGCGCCGGGCTTCGATCACGGACTGCACCGCCCGCACGATGCCGACATAGCCGGTGCAGCGGCAGAGGTTGCCGCTGAGGCCGACGCGAATCCGTCGTTCGTCGGCATCCGGCAAGCGCAGTACCAGGTCGCGCGCGGAGACCAGCATTCCCGGCGTGCAATAGCCGCATTGCAGCGCATGCTCGCGGCTAAAGGCGGCGCGCAGCTCGGTCGTAACCTCGTCCTCGTCAAGCCCTTCGATCGTGGTGATATCGGCGCCTTCGCAGGCCACCGCATAGGTGATGCAGGAGCGCGCCGGCACGCCGTCGAGCAGCACGGTGCAGGCGCCGCAGACGCCGTGCTCGCAGCCGAGATGCGTGCCGGTCAGGTCGAGCTTGTCGCGCACGAAATCGGCGAGGCTGGTACGGGGCTCGGCCGGCAGCTCCACGGCGCGCCGATTGACATTGAGCGCGATCGTGGTCATGCCGCGGCCTCCTGCACGGCGCGCTTCAACACGCTGAGATGGATGTGGCGCTGCGCGGCGTCGTCGATACCGGCCTTGACGAGAAGAGCGTCGGCAACGCGGATGTCGAAACGCTGCTTGTAGTCCGCGGCAACGCGCCCGCCGAACAGCTCGGCCGCGTCGGTCACGACGATCGGCGCCGCGTCGATCGCCCCGATCACGATGCGGGCGGAGGCGGCGGCCGGATCGACCAACGCCGCGCCGATGGCATGGGCGAACTCGCCGGTCTTGCGGCAGCTCTTGGCATAACCCCAATGCGCGGAGGCCGCCCGCGCCGGCACATGGATCGCTTCGACGATCTCGCCGGTGTGGAGAGCCGATTCCAACGCACCGACGACGAACGCTTCGATGGCCATCGCGCGCGTCCCGGCAAGGCTGCGCAGCCCTACCCGCGCGCCCAGGGCGGCCAGTGCCGAAATCCAGTCGGCGGCGGGATCGGCGTGGCTCAGCGAGCCGCCGACCGTGCCGCGATTGCGCACCGCGCGATAGGCGATGTTCTCAGCAACACCGCGCATGGCGCCGCGTGTCACGTCGGACGTGCGGCCGTCCTCGATATCGGCATGCGTCACCAGGGCCCCGAGCACGAGCTCCCCACCGGAGAGCTCGGCCCGCTTGAGTTCGGCAAGGCCGGAGATGTCGACCACCAGCTCCGGCTGCACCAGCCGTAGATTGAGCATCGGGCCGAGCGACTGACCGCCGGCGATGATTTTTGCCGACCCGCCGCTTGCGGCAAGCATCGAGAGCGCGGTGTCGAGATCTCGTGGGCGTTCGTAAGCGAAGGGCGCCGGTTTCATGCCGCGCTCCGTTCTGCGGCGCGCGCGGCCAGCACGGCCGTGACGACGCGATGCGGCGTGATCGGCGACTGCATCAGCTCGACGCCGAGCGGGCGGAGCGCATCGTTGACCGCATTGGCAATCGCGGCCGGCGGCGCGATCGCCCCGCCTTCGCCGATGCCCTTGACGCCGAACTGCGTATAGGGCGACGGCGTCTCCATGTGATCGAGGCGGGCTGCAGGAACCTCGGTCGCGCCGGGAAGCAGATAGTCGGCAAGCGTCGTCGCCAGCGGCTGGCCGGAGGCGTCGAACGGCATTTCCTCGTACAGCGCGGTGCCGATGCCCTGAGCGAGACCGCCATAGATCTGGCCGTCGACGACGAGCGGGTTGACCAGCACGCCGCCATCCTCGACGATCACATAGTCGAGGATCTCGACTTCGCCGACGTCAGGGTCGACGGCGACGACGGCCGCATGCGCGGCATAGCTGAAGGTCCCGCTGTCCCGCACGGGCTTGTAGCCTTGCGTCACCTCCAGCCCGCCGGGATCGACATCAACAGGAAGATCCTGCGGGCGGCGATACCAGGTGTGGGCGATCGCCCTCAGGCTGACGCTGCCATTGACGCCGCGCACCTCGCCGTTCTGCAACACCACCGAGGCCGGATCGTGCTGCAACAGCTTTGCGCCGATGCGCCTGGCTCGTTCGCCGAGCTCCCGGCAGGCCGTCGCCACCGCGCCGCCGGCCATCACCATCGAGCGCGAGCCCCAGGTGCCCGTCGAATAGGGCGTCATCGCGGTATCGCCGAGAATGATGCGGATTCTTGCAACGTCGATGCCAAGCATCTCATGCGCGACCTGGGCAAGCGTCGTCTCCATGCCCTGCCCGTGCGAATGCACGCCGACGCGCAATTCGAGGCCGCCGTCCGGCGTCAAGCGTGCGGAAGCCTGTTCATGGCCGGGCACCATCGGGATGCCCCAGCCGGAATAGACCGAAGTGCCGTGCGCGGCCTGCTCGCAATAGATGGAGACGCCGACGCCGATCCGGCGGCCGTCGGCCTCACCCTGCGCCTGCTTCGCGCGAATGGATTCGACGTCGATCGCGGCCATCGCACGCCGCATCGCCTGCGGATAATCGCCGCTGTCGAAATGCTTTTTCGTGATGTTGTCGAACGGCATCTGCTCCGGCTGGACCAGGTTGCGCAGCCGCACCTCGCCGGGCTCCAAGCCGGCCTCCGCCGCCACGAGGTCGAGCATCAACTCCAGGGCAAAACAGACGCCGGTGCGCGCCACACCGCGATACGGCAGGATCGGGCATTTGTTGGTGGCGATCGAGAAGGTGCGGCAGCGATAAGCCGGCATCTTGTACGGACCGGGCAGGATGCTTGCGACCTGCGCAGCTTCCAGACACGCCGAAAACGGATAGGACGAATAGGCGCCGGAATCCACGGTCGCCTCGCAATCGATGCCGCGCAACGTCCCGTCGCGATCGGCGTAGAGCGTGATCCTGTAATGATGCTCGCGGCAGTTGGAGCTGGCGACGAGGTGTTCGCGGCGGTCCTCGGTCCAGCGCACCGGATGGCCGCGTTGCATCGTCAGCCAGGACAGGCAGACCTCTTCGGGCAGCAGAATGCCCTTGTGGCCAAAGCCGCCGCCGACATCGGGCGAGATGACGCGGATCTGCCCTTCCTCCAGGCCGAGACATTCGGCAAGGCCGCTGCGCGTGATGTGAGGCATCTGCGCCGCCGAATGCAGCGTGAGCTGGTCGAGCCGCGGGTCGAAGGTCGCAACGACGCCGCGGCCTTCCAGCGGCGACATGCATTGTCGCGCGGTCGAGATCTCGCGCGTCACCTTGATCGGCGCATCGAGCGCGGCGGAGATGTCGACCTCGTAATTGGTCTCCAGAAAGACGTTGTCGCCCCAATGCTCGTGCACCAGGGCCGAGCCCGGCTCGCGCGCCTTCAGCATGTCGTAGACGGCGGGCAGCTCTTCCAGATCGAGGATCACCGATGCGGCGATATCCTCGGCCTCGGCGCGCGTCGGAGCGACACACATCGCAACGAGCTCGCCGACCTGGCGCACCTTTCCGGTCGCGAGCACCGGCTGCTCGGAGATCTTGAAACCCGGCAATCCCGAGACGGCGCGGATCGGCTTGATGCCGACGAGGTCGGCGGCCGTAAAGACGCTGCCGCGATAGCGTTCGGGCACACGAATGCCCCGGATTCGCGCATGCGCCAGCGGGCTGCGCACGAAGGCGACGTCCTGAAGACCTGCGAGGCGGATGTCGGCGACGAACTGGCCGCGGCCGCGCATCAGGCGGTCGTCTTCCTTGCGCGGCAGCCGCGCCCCCACGCCCTGCCCGAACTTGCCAGAGGGGAATTCTCGCTCGTTGCGCACGCCGGCTTTCTCCTTCACCGCGAGACTTACGCCGCGACGGCCTGTGGCAGGATCGGCGCAACCGCGTCAAAGCGGCTACCGGCGCGCAGGCAGAACGCCGGCTGAAGCAGACGTTCGGCGATCACCTCGTTCTTCTCGTTGTCCTTGAGGACGAAGCGGCCGTTCCTCTCGTTGAGCACGGACACGTCGGCGTCCATGCCGACCTTGAGCGCGCCGATGTCCCCGCTGCGGCCGAGCATCCTGGCGGGATTGGAGGTGACCATCGGCACCACCTGCTCCAGCGACAGGCCGAGCGCCATCATCGAGCTCATCGCCTGGACCAGACTGAACTTGGCCTGGCCCGCGAAGGGATGGTTCTCCTCGTCCTCGTGCTGGTCGGGCGTCCCGGCCGGAGCCGGCACATGCGTGTTGTAGCCATGGATGTCGGCGCCGAGCGTCGTCGGAACGATTCCGGCGGCGATCGCCTTCTTCGCGAGCCGATACGAGAAATGGCTGCCATGGCCGACATCGACTTTCAGGCCGCGGTCGAGCGCGGCCCGGATCACCGGATGCACCTCGCCTTCGCGGTTGACGAAACCGCCGGGATGGCGCGTGAAGGGATGGGCGAGGATGTCGCCCTCGCGCAGCAGCGGGATCACGCGGGTGAGGATGGTGTCGGCATCCTCGCCATTGGCGCCGCTCTCGGGCAGGCCCCAGAGCTGGCCGAAATGCACGTAGACCGGCAGGTCCGCCCGCTTGCCGATCTCCGCCGCCATCTCGATGACGCGAATGCCCCAGCGCGCGAAGCCGCCGATCTCGGCGTGAGCCTTGATACCGCGCACGATGTCGAGATTGGCCGTCGCCGATTTCACGGTCGCATCGATGTCGACGCCATCGGGGCTATAAAGCTGCGGATAGAAATGCCCTTCGAGTCCGCCGACGAGATAGGCGGAAAGGAACGCATAGACGCGCGAGATCGACGGCTCCGCGATGAAGTGACGAAAGCCGGGCAACGTCATGCAGGACGGGCCGCCCTGGTCGACCAGCGTCGTCACGCCCGACTGCACGCCGACCATGTCGGGGTTCATGCCGAAGCGGCCGGAGACATATTGATAGACATGCGCATGGGTGTCGATCAGTCCGGGCAACACGAGCTTGCCGCTGACGTCGACGACCTCCTTCGCGCTGGTCGGCAGGATGTCGGATGTGACCGCCGCGATCTTGCCGTTGCGGATGGCGACGTCCCTGATGCCATCCACGCCCGAAGCCGGACAGATCACGCGGCCGCCTCGCAGCAGAAGGTCAAAGCTGGCAGTGACGGACATGCGGCTCTCCTCTATTCGGCACGAGCGGTCGACCCCGACGCTCAAATTGCGAAGCATGCTTCGTATTTTGACAAAAGCAAGCATCGTGCCATGATCAGGCGGTGGCGGGCGCACTCGAATCGAGCTAAGCGCGACGGAGTTTTGGTTTGGGAGAGCGTGCATTGCGGCAAGCGCAGAAGCGTCGCGGCGGGAGCAAGCACCGCCCTTGGCCATTGTCGCAACGTCCCGGCTATCTGATCCGGCGGCTGCATCAGATTCACGTCGCGCTGTTTCAGGACGCCTGCGGTGCGTTCGAGGTCACGCCGCTGCAATACAGCCTGCTATCGGCGCTGGCGGTGCGCGAAACCGCCGATCAGACCACTTTGGCGGCCGATATTGCCCTCGATCGCACCACGACGACCGGCGCCTTGAAGCGGCTCGCCGCGCGACACCTGGTCGAGCGTGCGGTCAACAAGGACGACCGGCGGGCGCGATTGTGCCGATTGACACCGGCCGGCGCCGCCCTGCTGGTCAAGATCGAAGGTGCGGCACGACGGGCCCATCGTGCCACGCTCGGTGATCTGAGCGAGCGGGAACAGGCGCTCTTCATCGAAATGCTGCAACGCATCGTGGCCGGCAACCCGAGTCGCGACAGTTCTGCTGCCCTATTCGATTGAGCGGCACTTGCTGCACGCTTGAGATCGATTGCTCAATTTATCATCGTACCGCTGCCCGGTCGTGCAATGGCACGATTTATGCTGCGACAATGCGAAGTGTGCTTCCTATTGGGGGATGTCATGACGGATTCCGAACTTCGCGCCGATCTTCATAGCATCGAGCCAATCCCGGATGCGGACCGGGACTCGACGGGGCCGCAGCAGATGTGGATCTGGGCCGGCGCCAACATCGCGCCGGTCAACTGGGCGCTCGGCGCGCTCGGCATCATCCTGAAACTCGGCCTGATGGAAACCATCGCCGTCATCGTGCTCGGCAACATCGTCGGCTGCGCGATCTTCGCAACATTCACGGTGATGGGGCACAAGACCGGCGTCAACCAGATGGTGCTGAGCCGATCCGCGTTCGGAGTCCGCGGCGCCCGGCTGCCGAGCATCCTGATGTTCCTGATGACGCTGGGCTGGATCGGCGTCAACACCTACTTCCCGGTCAAGGTCTCGATGGGCATCCTCGGCCAGTTCGGTGTTCCCGACACCTGGCTGGTCGAGATGATCGTCATCACACTGGTGATGATGGTGCAGGTGCTGATCGGGATCTACGGCTTCTATGCGATCCGCACCTTCGAGAAGTACACGGTGCCGCCGACCATCGCTATCATGGTGCTGATGAGCGTCCTCGCGTGGACGCGGCCCGGCGTCGTCAATTGGGGCCTGACCACCTCGCTGCCGCCCGGCGCGCATCTGGCGATGCTGACGATGCTGATGACTGCAATCGGCGTCGGCTGGGGGATTTCCTGGGTCACCTGGGCCTCCGACTATTCGCGCTTCGTGCCGCGCTCGACGCCGTCGAAAGCCGTGTTCTGGTACAGCTATGTCGGCATGTTCGTGCCGACGGTCTGGCTCGGCATTCTCGGCGCGACCATCGCCTCGACGACGCTGGACACCGATCCCGCGAAGATGGTCAGCGCGGTGTTCGGCGGTCCCGTCAGCATCCTCGTTCTCCTGATGGTGCTGCATGGCCCGATCGCCACCAACATCCTCAACGTCTACTCGGCGACGCTGGCGGCGCTGAGCGCGGGGCTGAAACTCTCGCGCTTCTGGCTCACCATCATCGTCGGCGTCGCCGGCTATCTGGGCACCCTCTACTTCATCTTCGCGCCGTCGTTCGCGAAGGCGTTCGACCATTGGATGATCAGCCTCTTGTTGTGGATGAGCCCGTGGGCCGGCGTGGTGCTCGCCGACTTCTTCATCAAGCGCAAGGGCAGGATCGACGTCGCCGAGCTCTACCGCTCGCCGCAGACCAGCGCCTATGGCGACATCAACTGGGCCGGCATGATCGCGTTCTTCGCCGGCCTCGTCGCCGGATGGCTGGTGCAGGACGGTCTCGTCAGCGCGCTGCAGGGGCCGATCTCGATCAACCTGCTCGGCGGCGCCGACCTGAGCTGGCTGTTCGGGATCGGGGTCTCGGGCCTCGTCTATCTTGGGCTGAGCAAGCTCGTCACATCGCCCTCCTCGATCGTTGCGAGCAGCACGGGCAGGTAGCGGCAGGCAGCAACGGCCTGGCCGCGCGGCCAGGTCGCACGCAAGATCAGATCAGACTGGACTTGCCCCGGCTGAGTACTTCGCCGGCACCCTTCGCGCCGACGATCCGCCCCTGGTCACACACGACCCGGCCGCGGGCGATGGTCGTCACGGGCCATCCCGTGATCTCGAGTCCCTCCCAGGGCGTATAGTCCGCGCCGTGGTGCAGGTCGGCCTGCCGGATCGGCTTCTTCAGCTTCGGATCCCACAGCACGATGTCGGCATCGAAGCCGATTCCTATCGAGCCCTTGCGCGGATAGAGGCCATAGATCCGCGCATGGTTGGTCGCGGTCAGCTCGACGAACTTCTGCAAGCTGATCCGTCCCTTCGACACCCCCTCGGAGAACAGGATCGGCAGCCGCGTCTCGACCCCGGGGATGCCGTTCGGCACCCAGCGGAACGAGGTGCGCGCATTCGGCGTCAGCTTGCCCTTGGGATCGTCGTAGCGGAACGGACAGTGGTCGGACGAGAAGGTCTGGAACACGCCTGATGTGATGCCTTCCCAGATCGCCTGCTGGCTCTCGGCATCCCGCGGCGGCGGCGAGCAGACATACTTCGCGCCTGAAATGTCCATGTTCAGGCCCTTCATGTCGTCGGCCGTGAGCGTGATGTATTGCGGACAGGTCTCCGCATGCACCGGCAACCCGCGCTGCTGGGCCCAGCGCACCTGCTCCATCGCCTCGCGTCCGGAGACGTGGACGATCATGATGGGAACGCCGATCACCTCGGCATGGCTGATGGCACGATGCGTCGCCTCGCGCTCGACCGCCTGGGGCCGCGACACGCCGTGATAATAGGGCGCGATATGGCCTTCACGCTCCAGCCTGGTGGTGAGGAAGCGGATGGCGTCGTAGCCTTCGCAATGGACCATCACCAGCGCCTCCTCGCGGCGCGCGACATCGAACACCTCGAGCAGCTGCTTGTCGCTGAGCACGAGGTCGTCATAGGTCATGAACACCTTGAACGAGGTGTAGCCGTCCTTGACCAGCGCCGGCAGCTCCTGCCCGAGCACGACCGCGGTCGGATCGGAGATGATGAGATGGAACGCCGTGTCGATGTAGCACTCGCCCTCGGCGAGCGTGCGGTAGTTCTCGACACAGGTTCGCAGCGAGGTTCCTTTCTCCTGCAGCGCGAAGGGCAGCACCATGGTGTTGCCGCCGGCCGCCGCCGCGCGCGTCGCCGAGGCAAAATCGTCCGCCATCACCACGTCGGGACCCGACGGCTGGGAGATGTGCACATGGCTGTCGATGCCGCCCGGCAGCGCCAGCAGGCCGGTCGCGTCGATCTCGCGCGCCGCGCCCTCGATGCTGTCGGCGATGCCGACGATACGGCCGCCGCGAATGCCGATATCGGCGCGAAATTCGTCGCTGGCCGTCACGATGGTGCCGCCGCGAATGGCGAGATCGAGCTGCGTCACAGAAGCCTCCGTTACCTGACGATCGCTGATGTCTGGAAGATCCGGCCCCACTGCGCAAGGGTCGTGACATCGCCGCCGGCAAGGCCGAGGGTCCGCCACAGCGTGACCGCGACCGAGTCGAGCACGGCGATATTCAGCTCCCGTTCCAGCGAGGCCGCAAGCGCAGCACCGTCGAGATTGGTGCAGAGGATCACCACGGCGTCGGCGCCCTCCGCCGCCACGGCGCGGACCATGTCCGCGATCGATGCAGGCGTGACCTCGCCGAAGGAGAAATTGTCGCGCAGGCCAAGATGCCGCTCGGCATGCGGGGTGATTCCCTCCTCCGCCCAGACATCGGCGATGCGCCGCTGCACGTCATCCGTATAGGGTGAGACGAGGCCGACACATCCGGCGCCGAGCGCGCGCGCCGCCTCGATGCAGGCGAGCGTCGACGTCGTCGTCGGCGCGCCCGTGCGTGCCGTGATCGCCTCGCAAAGGCTCCTGTCGCGGCCGATCCCGAGCCAGCTCGCCGAGGTGCCATTCCAGGCGATGGCGTCGACCCTGGCATCGGCCAGCAGATCCGCCGCCGGCAGCATCACCGAGGCGTCAAATTGACTGAGCGCCGCAGCATCGAGCGCGATCTCCGTGACGCGAAACCGCGAGAAATGCGCGGTGACATCGGCCACGTCATGCAGCATGGCATTGGTGACGGGCTCCAGCACCGAGTTGGAGGACGGCGTGATCATGCCGAGGCGCTTGCGCATGTCTCTACCTTACGACGCCTGCGCAAGGCGCGTCGACTCCTCCCGGATCAGGGACAGGATGCGGCGCTTTGCGTCGTTGAATTCCGGGCTCGTGATGTCGCGCGGGCGCGGCAGGTCGAAATTGACGGCCTCCCGGATCCGGCCCGGCCGCTTGGTCATCACCACGATCTTGTTGCCGAGCACCAGGGCCTCGTCGACGCTATGGGTGACGAACACGATGGTGCAGCGGCGCTTCTGCCAGATCGCGACAAGCTCCTCCTGCATTTCGAGCTTGGTCTGGGCGTCCAGCGCCGCGAACGGTTCGTCCATCAGGATGACGCTCGGGTTCATCAGCAGCGCGCGGGCGATGCCGACCCGCTGGTTCATGCCTCCGGACATCTCGGAAGGATGGTGATACTCGAAGCCGCGCAGGCCGACGAGATCGATGAATTCCATGGCCCGTTCGTGGCGCTCGGCCTTGGCGACGCCCTTGAGCTTGAGATGGAAGCCGATGTTGTCGATCGCCGTCAGCCACGGCATCAGGGTCGGCTGCTGGAACACCACGCCGCGATCCGAGCCGGGCCGTTCCACCTGCTTGCCATCGACCAGTGTGCGGCCGGAGGTCGCCTGCTCGAAGCCCGCGATGATGTTCAGGAGTGTCGACTTGCCGCAGCCGGACGGGCCCAGCAGGCAGACGAAATCATTGGCCTCGATGTCGAGATCGATGTTGTCGAGCGTGAGCAGGTCACGGCCGCGCCGCTTGTCGGAAAACACCTTGACGATGTTGCGAAGCTCGATTGCCGCCATCAGCCCGCCCTGCCTTGCACGGTGGTCGTCTGCTGCCAGCGCAGCGTGCGCGCCATGATCGCCTTGAGGCCGAGATCGGAGAGATAACCAAGGAGCCCGATCGATATCATCGCCGCGAGCACGATGTCGTAGCGCAGGAAGTAATAGGAATCCCACAGCACGTAACCGAGTCCGCTTTTCACCGCGACCATCTCGGCCGTGACCGTCAGCATCCAGGCCGATCCGACCGCGATGCGCAGACCTGCGAAGATCGAGGGCAGCGCCGCCGGCAGCACGATGTCGGTCAGCATCTGCCGTCCGTTGGCGCCCATCATCGCCCCGGCGCGAACCAGATTGTGGTCCACGGTCTTGACGCCGTGGATGCTGTTCATCAGCACGGGAAAGAAGGCGCCGAGGAAAACGAGGAAGATCGCCGGTTTATCGGCGATGCCGAACCAGATGATGGCGAGCGGGATCCAGGATACCGGCGGGATCGGACGCAGCATCTGCAGGGTCGGCTCCAGCGTCTTCTCGAACAGGCGCGACCAGCCGATCGCCACACCGGCGAGAATGCCGAGCAGGCTTGCCAGTGCGAAGCCACCGAAGACGCGCAGGGCGCTGGCCACCGCGTCGCGCAGCCAATGGCCGGAATAGGTCTGCGTGGTCTCGTCGAAGCCGAACACCCAGTCGCCGAGCGCATGCAGCACCGCGCTCGGCGCCGGCAGCAGCGCGGGCGGAAGCATGCCGCTGCGCGCGAAGACTTCCCAGCCCGCGATCAGCAACCCAGGCACGACGAGGCGCTCGAGCCCCTGGAACGCCCGTGTCAGCCGAAGCCCACCCCTTGCCGGCGAGGCGTCAGTAACCGAGGTCATTCTTGACCTTTGCGGTGGCCTTTTCCAGGAACGAATAGTCCATGTTCTTCTCGGCTTCCGCGGAGACGTCCTTCGAGATGTATTTGAGATCGCGCATCATCGCGGCAATCGCGAGCGTCTGCGAACGATGGATGGCGGGATCGGGCGATGCATTTTTCAACGCCTCCGTCGCCACCGTCTTGTCGAGGCCCGTCAGCTTGTTGATGACCTCGATCCACGGTCCCTTGTCGGCGATCAGCTTGTTGTCGAGCTCGACCACGGCGCTGACGACGGCCTGCACGCCGGCGCGCTGGCTCGCGATCACGTCGGAACGGGTCACGATCAAATTGGTCAGATTTCCCGCGGCCTGATCGTAAGGAAGCACGAAGTGCTTGCCGGCCCCCGCAAGCCTGATCTGCGAGGCGAAGGGCTCGACCGAGCAGATCATGTCGACCTCACCGCGCTGCAAGGCCGGCAGATGGTCCGAGGGATTGGGAATGTTGATGAACTGGATGTCCTTGTTGGGGTCGATGCCCTGCTTGAGGAACGCGCCGCGCATGTGGATGTCCTGCGCGTTGCCGCGCGAGGCCGCGACCTTCAGCGGCTGACCGCCGCTCTTCGCCTTGAGAGCTGTCGCCTTGAACACGGCCCAGTCTTCGGGCGGCAGGTTCAGCTTCGCGGAGGAGAGGCATTCCGAGCCGCCGTTGATCTGGCCGGACACGGCGACGACGTCAAAGCCTTTGTCGAGTGCGGTGATGTAATGGAGGTAGGTGACCTGCGCGACGTCGATGCTCTTTGACACCAGGGCGGTCAGCACGTCGTTGCCGGAGTTGAAGCCGGTGGCCTCGACCTCGACATTCCTGGCCAGCCCCGGGATCAGCGACATCGGCAGGCAATGCGCGCATTTGGCAAAGCCGAGCTTGATCTTCGCGGTCTGTGCGAGGGCCAGGTCGCCTCCGCCGAACATCGCCGCCACCACCACGAGGCCCAGTCGCAAACCCGTCCGCATCGCTTACTCCGTTTCGAAGGCGCGAGATCCGCGCGTCGTGCAGGATCATCGGTCGGGCTTCGCGGCAGCGCAACAGGGTTTTTGCATGCTGCATACAATTTGCGCGTTGTGCCATTGTTTTCAGCTACATGTGTCGGTATTTTCGGCAAGCCAAGGAGCCGGAAACGGCTAGGATGAACTCGAAGCAACGAGGCGCGCGTGCAGCAGAAGTTGGACACCCCGAAGGGTCGAAAGTCGCCCAAACTCAAGCGGATGGGTCTGCACGAGCGCGCTGCCGCGCGGATGCGGACGATGATCATCCGGGGCGAGCTGCCGCCGGGATCGCAGACGCAGGAGACCAGGCTGTCGAAAGAGCTCGGCGTGTCGCGCACGCCGCTGCGCGAGGCGATGAAGGTGCTTGCCGCCGAAGGGTTGATAGAGCTCCGCCCGAACCGCAGCCCGCGCATCGCCGACATCGCAATTGAGAGCATCTCGGAATTGTTCGAGGCGCTCGCCGGCATCGAGCGGTTGGCCGCCGAGCTTGCCGCCGTCCGCGCGACCGATCGCGACCTCGCCCGCCTGCGCACGCTCCAGACCCGCATGGAGGGTCATCATCGCAACGGCAAACTCGACGAGTACTTCGCCATCAACGGTGAGATCCACAACACCATCGTCCGCATGGCGCGCAACACGCCGCTGCGCGAAGCGCACGAGACGCTGATCTCCCGGGCCGAACGCGCGCGCTATCTCGCGCTGGGTGCCGACAAGCGCTGGAGCAATTCGGTCGACGAGCACGCCGGCATCCTCGCCGCCCTCGAAGCGCGCGACAGTGAAGCCGCAGGACGCCTGCTCGGAGCCCATGTCCGCCAGACCGGCACCGCGCTGCTCGAGACGTTCGCTCCCAAACCCAAGCTGACGGCAGCGTGACCATGAAGCTGCTGCTGCTCAATCCCAACACCAGCGCGGGGGTCACCCAGTTGATGACGGATGTCGGGCAGCGCGCCGCCGCGCCCGGCACCGAGGTCGTCCCCTGCACCGCGACGCGCGGCGTGCCCTATATCGCGACGCGGACCGAGGCGCAGATCGGCGGCGCGATCGCGCTGGAAATGCTGGCCGAGCAGCACAGGAAGGTCGATGCCGCGATCATCGCCGCCTTCGGCGACCCCGGCCTGTTCGCCGCACGCGAGACGTTCGACATTCCCGTGATCGGCCTTGCCGAAGCCGCGATGCTGACGGCCTGCATGGCCGGACGGCGCTTCGCCATCGTCACTTTCGCGCAGGCGCTGGGGCCCTGGTACGAGGAATGCGTCCGCGACCACGGGCTGCGCGAGCGCTGCGCCGGCATCCGCATGCTCGACACGCCGTTCCAGGCGATCTCCGAGGTCGGCACGGAGAAGGAGGACCTTCTGGTCGAACTCGCACAGCGCGCCGTCGTTGAGGATGAGGCCGATGTGCTGATCTTTGCCGGTGCGCCGCTCTCGGGACTTGCCGAACGCGTCGCCGACCGAATCCCCGTTCCCATCGTCGACCAGGTCGTCGCCGCCGTGAAGCAGGCCGAGGCGTTGGTGGCCTTGCGCCTGCGCAAGGCTACGGCGGGCACATACCGCCGGCCCGCCGCAAAACCCACCATCGGTCTCGCCGGCGCGCTCGCCGCCCGGCTCGAGCATCGCGACAGCTAGGGGAGCTTTGGCCGGCGATGCGAAAATCCCAGTTCGTTTTCGATGGTACGGCCGAAGGCAAACAGACGGGACTCGCCGCCCGGTGGCGCGATGATCTGGATGCCGAAGGGCAGATCGCTCTCCCCTCGCGGCACCGGCAGGGTCAGGACCGGGAAACCGACCAGCGACACGATGAAGGTGACGGCGAGATAGTCGATCGGTGTCTCCAGCGCTGCGCCGTCGATCGCGGTGACATCGCTGACCTCGTTCGGCCACGGGAAGACCGAGGCCGCGGGCGCGACCAGGAAATCGGCACGCGCGAACAACTCGCGAAAGCTGCGGTAGATCGCAGTCCGCCGCCGCTCGGCGTTGAGGTAATCCTCCGCGGACAGGCTTGCGCCGGCCTCGATATTCCAGATCACCGTCGGAGTGAGCTCGCCGCGGCGCGTTCTCAGCAGCTGACCATAGCTGTTGGCGATGTGGGCGGCACGAAGGGTGCGGAAGGCTTCGATCGCCCCGCCGCAATCGGGCGAGGACGAGACGATCTCGCCAGCACGCGCGAGCGCTTGGCAAGCATCGGCAAAACGAGCGCGGACGTCGCGCGAAACCGGCGCAACACCGAAATCAGGCGTGACTGCGATCCGGGAACGTCCAGCCAGGGGACGATGGTCCGCGACGACGCCTGTCGAGAGCGGATCCTGCGCATCGCCACCAGCGCAGACCGACAGCGCCAGTTCGAGATCATCGACGCCGCGGGCGAGGAAGCCGTGGCTGGCCAGCATGTCCCAGCCGAGCGGACGGCGCGGCGACGGGATTCGGCCGGGTGTCGGACGGATCGAGGCGACGTCGCAGAAGCTTGCAGGCGTGCGCACCGAGCCGCCAAAATCGGTGCCGTGCGCCAGTGGTACCATACCGGCTGCGACTGCGACGGCGGAGCCGCCGGACGATCCGCCGGAGGTCAGCACAGGATCGAACGGATTGCGCGTCGGCCCGCACAATTTATTGGTGCAGACCGCGCCGAAGCCGAATTCCGGCGTGTTGGTCTTGCCGAGAATAATCGCGCCGGCGCGCCGCAGCCGCGCGACAACGAGGTCGTCCTCGGCCGGAACGTGGTCGCGAAACAGGACCGAGCCGTAGGTGGTCGCAAGCCCCGCGGTGTCGGTGAGGTCCTTGATCGCAATGGGCACGCCATGCAGCGGGCCGGTCGGCGCAGCCGCCGCGTCGCAGATGTCCGCCGCACGGCGGGCCCCTTCCGCATCAACAGTCACGAACGCCGCCAATTGCGCGTCCTTGCGTGCAATCCGCGCCAGATGCGCCTCGACGGCGTCACGCGAGGACAGCTCGCCCTTCGCAATGGCGCGCGCAAGGGCTGTGGCGGTGAGGTCGCAAATCGATCGAACCGAGGTCATCGGACTACAATGCCAAAACGCGCCGCAAAAAGCGACTGCGCCGGGCACGAGACTTGCTTTCTCCTCTGGGGCAACGGGAGGCAACATCATGGCTGAAGCGCAAGGCGGACGTTCTCTCGTCGTGGACGCGGTCACCCACCGTTATCCGAGCGGCGCGCTCGCGGTCGAGAACATCAATCTCGACATCAAGGGCGGCGAGATCATCGCCCTGCTCGGCCCGTCCGGCTGCGGCAAGACCACGCTGCTGCGCATCATTGCCGGCTTCATCGCGCAGACGCAGGGACGCATCATCATCGGCGACGACATCGTCGATACGCTGCCACCGAACCGCCGCGCGGTGGGCATCGTGTTCCAGAACTACGCGCTGTTCCCGCATCTGTCGGTCATCGAGAATGTCGCTTACGGGCCCGCCGCGCGCGGCGTCGACAAGGCGACGCGCCAGCGCGAGGCGCAGCGCCTGCTCGAGCTCGTGCAATTGCCTGCGATGGCCGAACGGCTGCCGCGGCAGCTCTCCGGCGGCCAGCAGCAGCGCGTGGCGCTCGCCCGCGCGCTCGCGATCAAGCCGTCGATCCTGCTGCTCGACGAACCGTTTGCCGCGCTCGACAAGAATCTGCGGCTCGACATGCAGATCGAGATCAAGCGGCTGCAGCGCGTCTCGGGCATCACCACGCTGATCGTGACGCACGACCAGGAAGAAGCACTGTCGATGGCCGATCGCGTCGCCGTGCTCAGCCACGGCACGCTCGAGCAGTTCGGCACGCCATCCGACGTCTACGACCGTCCACAGACCCTGTTCGTCAATACCTTCGTCGGCTCCACCAACCGCATGCCCGGTGTCGTCGTGTCGGCGGATCGCACCGCCGCCAAGGTGCGCCTCGACGCCGGCGCGGAGATCATCGCGCGGCCGGCGGCCGGCTCTCTCACCGAAGGCGGCCGCGTCACCGTCTGCATCCGCCCCGAACATCTGCAATTCGTCGGCGACGAGGCCGGCTTTGCCGGCGTCGTCGGCATGTCGCTGCCGCTCGGCGCCACCGTCGTCCACGAGGTCACCACCGCCGACGGCTCCGGCGTAAAAGTCTCCCAGGCGCGGATCGGCGAGACGCGTGCGCTGGAGAGTGGCGCTGCGGTCCGTCTCGCACCGCTCGCCCCGGCGCTCGCAAATGCCTTTCCTGCAACACTTTGAATCCAGTCATTGTATAGAAGGAGTTCGACATGATCATGAACCGCCGAAGCCTGATGACGACCGCACTCACACTCGGCGCCATGAAGGCGTTTCCCGGACTGAGCTTTGCCCAAGCTCGTCCGCTGGTGTTCGCGACCTTCACCGGGAGCTGGGAGGAAGCGCACAAGGCCGTGCTGGTGCCGGCGTTCCGGAAGGCCAACGCCGATGCCGCGATGGTGCTCGACCCCATGCTTTCGGTCGACCAGATCGCGAAGGTGAACGCGGCCAAGGCCAATCCGCCGATCGACGTCATGCTGCACGATCCGGGTCCTGCCCTCGTCGCGGTCGGCCAGGACCTCGTCGAGCCCTACCCGGTCGAGAAGAGCACCTATTACAAGGACCTGATCGCCGAGGCGCAGGAACCGATGGGCCCCGCCCCGTTCTTCCAGGTGGTCGGCCTCACCTACAACCCGGAATCCGTCAAGACACCACCGACCTCGTGGGCCGATCTCTGGAAGCCCGAGTTCAAGGGCCGCGTCGGCATCACCAACCTCAACTCCACGCTCGGCACCGGCTGGCTGGTCGAGATCGCCAAGATGCGCGGCGGCTCGGAAGCCAATGTCGATCCCGCCTTCAAGGCGCTGGAGGAGCTGAAGCCCAATCTCGCCGCGGTCGCGGCCAACCCCGGTGCGCTCGCCACCTTGTTCCAGCAGGGCCAGATCGACATCTCGCCCGGCAACTTCAACGCCATCCAGATCCTGAAAGCGCGCGGCGTGCCGGTCGAGTTCGTGGCGCCGAAGGAAGGTGCCATCGCCTTCAAGACCACGATCCACATCGTCAAGAACTCGCCGAACCGCGAGCTTGCCTTCAAGCTGATCGAGGCTGCGCTGACGCCGGAGGTGCAGACCATTCTGATGAACCCGCCCTATCTGATCGTGCCGACCAATTCCAAGGTGACGATGGGCGGCGAGATCGCGCGCGTGCTGGCCAAGGATACCGCCGAGCTGAAGCAGAAATTCGTGTTCCAGGACTGGAAGAAGATCAACGAGCAGCGCTCGGCCTGGATCGAGCGCTTCAACCGCGAGATCAAGATCTAGCATATCGGGGGATCCGGCGATGGGCGCAGCACCGGCATCACGCGACGTGACATCCCACGGAATGGGGTTGGCAGCGCCGCTGGCGCTGTTCTTCCTGCTGTTCTTCGTCGCGCCGCTGCTGCAACTGCTCTGGCTCTCGCTGCACAACGACACGGCCGGGCTCCATTGGGGGCTCGGCCAATACCTGCACTTCCTCACCGACCCCTTCAGCCTCAGCGTGCTCGGCTCGACGCTGCTGCTCGGCGCCGAGGTGACGGCCGTGTGCCTCGTGCTCGGCTTTCCCGTCGCGTGGCTCTACCAGCGGGTCGGACCAAAGCTCCAGACCGTCATCATCCTGATCGTGCTGCTGCCGCTTCTGACCAGCGTCGTGGTCCGCACCTTCGCCTGGATCGTCATCCTGGGCCGCCAGGGCATCATCAATGCGACGCTGCAGTCGCTCGGCATGATCGATACACCGCTCAAAATGCTCTACACCCAGTTCGGCGTCGTCATCGCGCTGGCGCAGGTGCAGATGCCGTTGATGACGCTTCCGCTGATCACCGCGCTCGGCCGGATCGATCCCAATCTCGACGACGCCTCCTGCTCGCTCGGTGCCGGGAGCTGGCGTACTTTCTTCAGGGTCGTGCTGCCGCTGTCGCTGCCCGGGGTGATTGCCGGATGCACGCTGACCTACGCGGCCGCCATCACGGCCTTCATCACGCAATCGCTGATCGGCGGCGGGCAGATGCTGTTCATGCCGATGTATCTGTATCAGCAGGCCTCGACACTGCAGAACTGGCCGTTTGCGTCCGCGATCTCGATCATCTTCCTGCTCGCCGTGCTCGCGGTCGTCTCCGTCTTCACCACGCTCGGCCGCCTCTCGCGCGGCTATGGAGGCGCGTGATGGCCGGCCGCAAGCGCACTCTGGAAGCGATCAGCTTCGAGCTCGTGATGACGCTGATCGCGCTGATCGCGCTGATCATCATCATCGCGCCCTCGCTCGTGGTGCTGATCGTTTCCTTCACCAGCGGATTCTCGCTGCGATTCCCCCCGCCCGGCTATTCGCTGCGATGGTATGTCGAGCTGTGGAATGCCTGGCAGCTGCACTTCGCGGCGAAGAACAGCCTCATCGTCGCGCTGTGGGCAACCAGCCTGTCGGTCGTGCTCGGCGTCACGGCCGCGCTGGCGATCTCGCGGTCGCGGACGCTGTCGGCACGGCTGCTCGATTCCCTCTTCATGTCGCCGCTGGTGCTGCCGGCGCTGGCCTTCGGCCTTGCCGCGCTGATGCTGTTCTCGCTGGTCGGCCTGCCGGTCTCGCCGCTGACGCTGGTGATCGGCCACACCGTGGTCTGCGTGCCCTATGTCGTACGCAACACGGTCGCGGCGCTCGCCCAACTGGAGCCGACCCTGCTCGAAAGCTCGGCGGTGCTCGGCGCCAGCCGCCTCTACACGTTCCGCCGCATCGTGCTGCCGCTGATCCGGCCGGGCATCATCGCAGGCGCCTTCATCGCCTTCATGTCGTCCTTCGACAACGTGCCGGTGTCGCTGTTCCTGCGCGATGCCGCGACCGACATGCTGCCGATCCGGATGTGGCAGGACCTCGAGGGCAAGCTCGACGTCACCATCGCGGCGCTGTCGGGCGTGCTGATCATCGCGACCGTCGCGCTGGTCGCGATCATGGAGCGCATGACGGGCCTGTCGCGGCGGCTGACGAACTGATCAGGCGCCCCGAAACAGCGAATAGCCCCAGCGCGTGAATTTCAACGGCAGGTGGAAATGCTCGTCAACGTTCTTGATGCGAAAGCGAAACGGCGTCACGGTCAGGAAGCTGTCGCTGTCGCCGAAGAACTCGCCGAGATGAAACATCACCTCGTACTCGCCTGCCGAGATGCCCTCGCCTTGCGCAATGGGATGATCGAGCGCGCCGTTGCCGCCGAGCCGTCCGTCGGCGAGGCGCAGCTGCTCCGGATCGATCCGCCATATCTCGACGCGCAGCCCCTGCGCGGGCCGTCCGCTCGCCACGTCGACCGCATGAATGGAAATGCCGCCTGCCACCAAACTCCTCCCGTGAATGCGGCGCCATGGTAGACGCAAACACAGCCGTTCGGCCAGAGCCCGCGCTGCTGCCGGCCCTGGCAGCGATGACATGGCTCCAGGCTCTGGTGGCGCTTGCCCTGTTCGCGCCCGGCGCGATCGCGCCGCGCGCCCATATCGAGGTCTGGCAGCTTTCGCTATTCTCCTGCGCAGTGTTCGCGGTCGGCATCCCCGCTTCGTTCTGGGGCGGCGGCTTCATCGCCCGCATGGGCTCGCTGCGGATGGCAAGCCTGTGCGCAGCGGCCATCATCGTCAGCATGGCGCTGGCCTCGCTCGGTTCGACGGCGGCGCTGCTCGCCGCCGGCCTCTGCCTGGGCCTCGCCTTCGGACCGGAAACACCTGCCAGCGCGGCGTTGCTGGCCCGGCTCGTAACGGCCGAGCGCCGTGCCTTCGTGTTCTCGGTCCGCCAGACCGGGAATCAGATCGGCGCCGTCTGCGGCTCGCTGGTCTTGCCCGCGATCGCCATCACGCTGGGACCTGTCTGGTGCTATGCGGCGGTCGGCGCGTGCGCGCTGCTGGCAATCCTGCTGTTCGAGCGACTGCGTCCGGCCTATGGCGCCAAGGCGGTGCCGCCGCCGAAACTCGACCTCCGTGCGCGACTGGCGCTGGTGACCGCGGACCGGCGGATCGCGATGCTCGCGCTGGCCTCGATGCCGTTCAGCGCGATGCAGGTGTCGCTGAACACCGTGTTCGTCACGCTCGGCACCCGCGAGCTCGGGCTCAGCCATATCGAAGCCGGCATGGCGCTCGCCTGCGCGCAAGCCGGCGGCCTCCTCGGCCGTCTGGGCTGGGGCTATGTCGCGATGCGGCTCGACGCCTCACGCGGCGTCCTCGTCGTGATCGGGCTCGGCATGGCGTTCTGCGCCGCGCTGCTCGGCCTCGACGGCGCATCGCTCGGTCGCCCCTGGCAGTTTGCGGTTGCAGCGCTGTTCGGCCTGACAGCCTCGGGCTGGAACGGCGTCTTCATCGCGGAGATCGCCCGCCTCGCCCCGCAGGACCGGATCGGCGACACCGCGGGCGCGGTGCTGACCGCCTCCTATGCCGGCCTGCTGGCGGCGCCTGCGCTGGTGTCGATCCTGGACGGTGTGGCCGGCCTTGGCGCGGCCTTCTTTGCCTTGGCGTGCCTGGCTCTCTGCGGCACAGTGGCGCTGATCCGGGGAGGCCATGACGAAGCCGGCACATAGCGCCCGCGAGATCGCAGCCGATGTCGCGGCCGGGCGGACGAGCGCCGCCGAAACCGCAAAGGCCGCGCTCGCGCGCATCGAGGCCGCCAAGGCGCTGAACGCGGTCGTCGCAACCGATCCTGCCCGCACGCTGGCCGATGCCGCGGCTGTCGACGAGCGCCTGCGCGCCGGCGAGACGATGGCGCTCGCCGGCGTCCCCGTCGTGGTCAAGGACAACATCTGGGCCGGCGGCTGGCGGGTGACGCAAGGCTCGCGCCTGTTCGCCGATTTCATCGCGCCGCAGGATGCGATTGCGATCGAGCGGCTGCGCCGGGCCGGCGCCGTCATCGTCGGCATCGGAGCGACGTCCGAGTTTGCCTGCAAGGGGGTGACCACCTCGCCGTTATATGGCCCGACCCGGCATCCTCTCGATCCCTCGCTGACGCCCGGCGGCTCATCGGGCGGTCCCGCCGTCGCCGTCGCGGCCGGCCTCGTGCCGCTCGCGATCGGCACCGATGCCGGCGGCTCCAGCCGCCGGCCCCCGGCCCATGTCGGCGTCGCCGGCTTCAAGCCGTCCTATGGCGCGATCCCCTATGGGCCCGGCTTCGCCGAGCCGTTCTTCGGCCTCTCCGTCATTGCACCGATCGCCGCCGACATTGCCGATATCGCGCTCGCGTTCGAAACGATGGCCGGCGTCGATGCGCGCGATCCGGATTCCGCGACGATCGCTCGCGACAGCGGCGAGCTCTCGGGCTTGCGCATCGCCTTCTCGCCGCGCCTTGGACTTGATGCCGCCGTTGATCAGGCCGTCGCCGACGGCGTCTCTTTGGCCGTCGAGCGTCTCGCCGCGGCCGGGCTACGGATCGCCGAATGTGATCCCGCCTGGCCTGCGGTCGCGACCGAAGAAGCCATCATGCCACTTCAACATGCCGGCCTCGCGGCGCTTTATGGCGATGTCTTCCGCCAGGATCCGAGCCTGTTCGATCCTGATATCGCCAACCAGATCGAGCGGGGGCTGTCGTGGTCGGGCGCAGAGGTCGCCGGCGCGCTGGTCGCAAGCGCTGCAATCGCCAGGGCATTTGCGGCGTTCCTTGGCGCGTTCGACCTGTTGCTGACGCCAACCGTTCCATGCGTCGCGTGGCCATTGACGCAGCTCGGCCCGGACACGATCGGCGGAAAGGCCGCAAGCCCGCGCGCCCACGCGACGTTCACGCCCTTTGTCAATCATGCCCACCTGCCGGCGATTTCGATTCCATGCGGAACGGATCGGAGCGGACTGCCATTCGCCCTCCAGATCATCGCCGCGCGCGGACAAGACCGAATGCTACTTGGCGCAGCGCGACAGATTGAGGCGGTGCTGCGAACGCAAGTGCCGCCGTAGATGTTTCTCCCAACGCCTGCTCACATTGGCGGCAGTGGATATCCCGGCGTACCGGTCGCGCAAAGCGGCCTTCTAACCGGTTGAAAAACTTGAACTCTAAGCTCCAACCCGTCACGGGCAAGTTTGAGCTGGCTTCAGCCGAGAAAATCCAGGTTAATCAAGCGTCGCTGGCACGTCAGACGCTGAGGTTCGAGCCGGATGCGCAACACGTTTCCCGCGAAACTGTAGCATGGAAATTGCATCGAAGTCGGGCGAAACGAGCGCCGAATGAACCTTATCAGTCTCGACATCCGCATGCTTCGGTCCTTGATCTCGGTCGTGGAGACCGGCAGCATCACCGAGACGGCGCGGAGGCTCGGCCGGACCCAACCAGCCATCACCCTGCAATTGCAGCGGCTGGAGGTGCTGACCGGCAAGCAGCTCTTCCTGCAGGGCGGCCGCAGGATGACACTGACCGAGGACGGCACGACCGTCCTCACCTACGCCAAATCCATCCTGAGGTTGCATGACGAGCTGATTTCGCAGCTTGCGTCGCAGGAGATCGAGGGACAGGTCGTGCTCGGCACGCCCGACCTCTACGCGGCCTTCATGCTGCCGCAGATTCTCAGCGTGTTCCGAAAATCCTTTCCGCGCGTCCAGGTCGAGCTCAACTGCGCGCTATCGACGCCGCTGGTCGGCCTCGTCAAGCGCGGCGATGTCGACATCGCGCTCGTCACCCGGATGAACGATTTCACCGGCGGCCAAGTGGTGCGGCGCGAGCAGCTGGTCTGGATGACCGGCGAGCAGTCCGCCGCGCATCAGGAACGGCCGATCCCGCTCGCGCTCTTGCCGCCGGGCAACATCTATCGCGACTACGCGATCGATACGCTGGAACGCGGGAATTTGCGCTGGCGCATCGCCTGCGTCAGCGAAAGCGTGGGCGGACTACAAGCCGCGGCCTTCGCCGGCATGGCCGTCACCGTGCTCGGACGCAGCGCGCTGGTGCCGGCGATGCGCGAGATCGGGCCGAACGAGGGCCTGCCGCCGCTGCCGAAGATCGAGTTGCTGCTCTACAAGTCGAGCGGCGCCACGTCGAAAGCGGCCACCGCCCTGCACGACTATCTCGCGCACTATCTGCGCCTCAACGAAGAGCTCAGCGGCCGCGGGCCGATCGAATTGTCCTAGCGCAACGCCAGCTGCGGCCAGAACTTCGCCCAGGGCTGCGCCGCTTCGAACGCGGCGGCGATGCGGAAAATCATGGGCTCGTCGAGCCAGGGCGCGATGATCTGAAGCCCGATCGGCATGCCATCGCGATCGAAGCCGCAGGGCAGCGTCGCCGCCGGAAGGCCGGCGAGATTGATCGGCCACGTAAACGGTGACCAGCCGAGATGCGGATCGACCTTGCGGCCGTCGATCGTGTCGACGCCGATCTGCCCCGCCTCGAACGCGGTGACGGCAACTGTGGGCGTCACCAGCGCATCCACACGCTCGAACAGTTTGACGAAGGCACTGCGCGCCTGACCGCGGCGGTAACTCGCTTCGATATAGTCCGTGCCGCTGTAGCTCCGTCCAGCGCTGACGACATCGCGATAGTCGGCTTCCGAACCTGCAAGATCGGCAGCGGTCTTGGTCGCGACGGCGGCCGCCTGCTCGGTGAACGCGATCGGCTTCAACGTATGCTCCAGGATGTCGGGATCGAGACCCGGGCCGTCCATGGTGACCTGTGCGCCGCAGGAATCGAGAACGGCGAGCGCCTTGCCAAAGGCCGCGCAGACATCGGGGCTGACGGCGGCGTAGCCGAGATCGGCGCTGGCTGCGATACGAACCCCTTCCAAGCGCCCTGCGTCCGTATTGAAGCGACGCGCGGAAACGGGAACGCTTGCGGCATCGCGCAGATCGTAGCCCGCGATGACCTCCAGCGTCAGCGCGGCATCGGCGACGGTCCGCGTGATCGGCCCGGTATGCGCGAGCGAGGCCCAGGACGGCGGCGAGAAGCCCGGCGAGCGCGGCACGAGGCCGAAAGTCGGCTTCAACCCGAACACACCGCAAAACGACGAAGGCACACGGATCGAGCCGACGCCGTCGGTGCCTATCGCGATCGGGCCGCAGCCGGCGGCAACGCCGGCCGCTGCGCCGCCGCTCGACCCACCGCTCGTGCGACCGGGATTCCACGGATTGCGCGTCGTGCCGGTGACCGGACTGTCGGCCGTCAATTTGTAGCCGGACTCGCAGGTGGTGGTCTTGCAGGTGATGATCGCATCCGATGCCTTCAGCGCCGACACGACGGCGGCATCCACCTCGGGCACAAAGCTCTTGTTCATCGGCGAGCCGGCATAGGCCGGCACGCCCGCGACGTAGACCAGATCCTTGATCGTGACGGGTACGCCTGCGAGTGCACCTTTGACCTCGCCCGCGCGCATCTCCCTGGTAAGTCGATCAGCCTCCGCCCTCGCCTGCTCGTACATCGGCGTCACCACCGAGTTGCAGGTCTCGTTCGCCGCCTGAAGGGCTGCAATCGTGTCGTCGACAACGTCACGCGGAGTGAATTCCCCGCGCCGGTAGCCGGCCATGATCTCGGTTGCAGAAAGCGCGCCGAAGCCAGTCGGCGCCGGCGGGAAGGCCGTTCGGCCGGAACCATCAGTCATCATCAACCCTAAAGAGCTAGCTTAGCGCCGCGTCAACGGCGCGCTTGGCCATGACCGTGACGAGATGCGCACGGTAGTCGGCTTCGGCATGGATATCGGAGGTGAGACCGTCGGTGTCGATCTTGATCGCGGCGACCGCGGATGGGTCGAAATTGCCCGAGAGCGCCGCCTCCATCGGTGGTACACGGAACACGCCGGAGCCCGCTCCGGTCACGGCCACGCGAACCTCGTCAGCGAACTTCGCGACGAACACGCCGACCAGCGCATAGCGCGACGCCGGCGCCTTGAACTTCGCGTACCCCGCCTTGGTCGGCACCGGGAAGCGGAGCGCCGTGATGATCTCGCCGGGTTCGAGCGCGGTTTCGAACAAGCCGCGGAAGAACTTGTCGGCCGCGATTTCGCGCGTGCTCGTGACGATGGTCGCACCGAGACCGAGCACGGCGGCGGGATAGTCGGCCGCCGGATCGTTGTTTGCGACCGAGCCGCCGATCGTGCCGCGGCTGCGCACCGCGGGATCGCCGATCATGGACGCGAGCGCCGCGAGACCGGGGATCTTCGCCTGCACCAGCTTCGAGGCTGCCACCACCGCATGCGGTGTCATCGCGCCGACGACGATGGTGGCGCCGTCGTCGGTGATACCCTTCAGGTTTCCGAGCTTCGAAAGGTCGATCAAGGCAGGCGGACTGGCCAGCCGCTGCTTCAGCGTCGGGATCAGCGTCATGCCGCCCGCGACGAGCTTGCTGTCCTCGATGGAGGTCAGCAGCTTCGCGGCGTCGGGAAGCTGGTGCGGCTGGTGATAGGCAAATGGCCTCATTGATATTCTCCCTATTCCGCGGCGACCGGCAGCGACGCATTTTGCAGCAGGCGCCAGATCCGGTTCGGCGTCGCCGGCATGTCGACATGGGTGACGCCGAGATGCGACAGCGCATCGACCACCGCATTGATGACGGCGGCCGGCGAGCCGATGGTGCCGACCTCACCGCACCCCTTCACGCCCATCGGCGTGTGCGTGCACAGTGTCGAATGGGTTGCGACCTTCATCATGGGCATGTGGTCGGCGCGCGGCATGCAGTAGTCCATCAGAGATCCCGACAGCAATTGGCCGGAGCCCTCGTCATAGACCGCGTTCTCGAACAGCGCCTGGCCAACGCCCTGCACGATGCCGCCGTGCAACTGGCCCTCCACGATCATGGGATTGATGACCGTGCCAACGTCGTCGACGGCCGTGTAATTGACGAGCGTCACCGTGCCGGTCTCCGGATCGACCTCGACCTCGGCGATATGACAGCCGCCGGGATAGGTGAAGTTGACGGGATCGTAATAGGCTTGCTCTTCCAGCCCCGGCTCCAGCACTTCGAGCGGATAATCATGCGGCACGTAGGCGGCGCCCGCGATCTCCTCGAACGTCTTCATGCGGTCCGTGCCGGTGACGGAAAACCTGCCGGCCTCGAACTGGATATCGACCTCGGCAGCCTCGAGTAGATGGGAGGCGATCTTCTTGCCCTTGGCGATCACCTTGTCCGTCGCCTTCGACAGCGCCGCGCCACCGACCACCAGGGAGCGCGAGCCATAGGTGCCCATGCCGAACTGCACGCGATCGGTATCGCCGAACACGATGTCGACATTTTCAAAGGCCACGCCGAGCTTCTCGGACACGATCTGCGCGAAGGTGGTCTCGTGGCCCTGGCCGTGGTTGTGGGTGCCGATCATGACCGTGACCTGGCCGGTCGGATGCACGCGCACCGTCGCGCTCTCGTAGAGGCCTCCACGCGCGCCCAACCGGCCCGCAAAGCGCGATGGCGCAAGGCCGCAGGCCTCGACATAAGTCGAGTAGCCGAGCCCGCGGAATTTTCCCTTGCTGGCCGACGCCGCCTTGCGCACCCCGAAACTCTTCACGTCTGCCGCAACCAGCGCGCCGTCGAGACAGCCCATCGGATCGCCGGAATCGTACTGCACGAGCACCGGCGTCTGATACGGATAGGCTTCCTTCGGGATCATGTTGCGGCGGCGGATCTCGACGCGGTCAATGCCCATCTCGCTGGCTGCGACATCGACGATGCGCTCCAGCACGAAGGTGGCCTCGGGCCGGCCTGCGCCGCGATAGGCGTCAACAGGCACTGTGTTGGTGAAGACGACCTTCACGTTGCAGTAGATGGCGGGCGTGGTGTAGACGCCGCCGAGCAAGGGACCGTAGAGATTGGTCGGAATGTTCGGCCCGAAGGTCGAGAGATAGCCGCCCATATTGGCCAGCGTATTGACACGGAATGCGAGAAACTTTCCGGTCTCGTCAAGTGCGAGCTCCGCTTCGGTCACGTGATCGCGGCCGTGGCGGTCGGAGACGTAGCCTTCAGAACGGCTTGCCACCCACTTGATCGGACGATGGACGCGTTTGGCGGCCCAGGTGATTACTGCTTCCTCGCCGTAATGGAACTGCTTGACGCCGAACCCGCCGCCAACGTCGGGGGCGACCACCCGCAGCTTGTGTTGCGGGATGTTGAGGACCAGCGCGCCCATCAGAAACCGCACGACATGCGGAAACTGGCTCGTGGTCCACAGCGTAAAGCGATCCGTGCCGGGTTCGTACTCGGCGATCGCCGCGCGCGGCTCCATAGGGTTGCCGATCAGGCGATTGTTGACCAGACTGAGCCTTGCGACGTGTGCCGCCTTCCGGAACGCCGTCTCGACCGCGGCCTTGTCGCCGAGCTCCCAGTCGCAGCAGATATTGTTCGGCACGTCCTCGAACAATTGCGGCGCGCCAGGCCGCACCGCTTCGAGCACGCCGACCACGGACGGCAACACCCCGTAGTCGACTTTCAATAGCTCGGCCGCGGCATTCGCCTGCTCCGGCGTCTCCGCGACGACGAAGGCCACCATGTCTCCGACAAAGCGCACCTTGTCCTGCGCAAGCATCGGGAACGGCGGCTCCTTCATCGGAATGCCCTTGGCGTCGGAGATGCCCCAGCCGCAAGGCAGCGTGCCCAGCTTGTCGGTCGCGACATCCTCCCCGGTCAGCACGGCGACGACGCCGGGTGCGGCCAGCGCCGCGCTCTTGTCGATGCCGCGCAGCACCGCGTGGCCATGCGGCGAGCGCACGAACACGCCCGCCGTCATGCCGGGGCGCTTGATGTCGGAGACGTAGTTTCCGCGTCCGGTGAGGAAGCGCTGGTCTTCCTTGCGCTTCGGTGCGGCGCCGATACCAATCACATTGCCCATGGTCACTCTCCCTTGGCGGCATTCATGGCGGCGGCGCCTGCCATCACCGAGACGACGATGTTCTGGTAGCCGGTGCATCGGCAGATGTTGCCTTCGAGACCGTGACGGACATCGGCCTCGGTCAGATCAGGCTTCCCGGCGGCGAGCGCGACCGCCGTCATCAGCATGCCGGGCGTACAGAAGCCGCATTGCAGGCCATGATGCTCGCGAAAGGCCTCCTGCATCGGATGCATCTGGTTCGAGCCAGGTGCGCCCTGGAGACCTTCGATCGTGAGCAACGTCGCGCCAATGAGCGCTGGCGCCAGCAGCGTGCAGCTTTTCACGGGCAAGCCGTCGAGATGGACCACGCAGGCGCCGCACTGGCTGGTGTCACAGCCGATATGGGTACCGGTGAGGTTGAGCTGCTCGCGCAGGAGCTCGGTGACGAGCGTCGCCGGCTCGACATCGACTGTGGTAGGCCGTCCGTTGAGTGTGAAGGATATCTGCACGATCAAGCTCCTGTGCGCGACGGCTCTCTTAGGCGAGTGGAAGGGCGCTGCCCGTGGCCCAAGTGGCCATCACGACATCGCCGACGGTGAAGGGATCCGCGAAGAAGGTCTTTTCCGGCACATAGGCGACGAACCCGTCGTCCGGCACGGTATCGAGCATGACCTTGACGAAATAGCCCTGGTATTCGATCGCCAGGACGCGGCTCGGCAGCGACGTCGTGCAGCCGGGCGGCAATTCCTTGCCGGACCTGACCAGCACCACGTCGTCGCGGCGCACGGCGATATCGACCTTGTCGCCGACGCTGACGGTCGAGCGCACCTGAAGCGGCACCTCGATGCCATCAGGTGCGGCCTGCGCCAGCGTAAAGCTCGCACCGTTGACCTTCTCGACCCGCCCCGACAGCACGTTCTGGCCGCCCATGAACTCGGCCACATAGCGATCGTGCGGATGCGCGTAGACCTCGCGCGCCGGCCCCGCCTGCTTGATCTTGCCCTGCTCCATCACCACGACGAGATCGGCGAGGGCAATCGCCTCGAGCTGGGTGTGGGTGACATGGATGAAGGTGATTCCGAGCTCCTGCTGCATCCGCCGCAACTCCTGGCGCATCTGCACCCGGAGCTGCTCGTCGAGCGCAGAGAGCGGCTCGTCGAGCAAGAGCACGCGGGGCTCGGTGATCGCGGCACGCGCCAGCGCCACGCGCTGTTGCTGACCACCTGAGAGCTGCGCAGGCAGCCGGTCGGCGAATTGCGTCAGGCGCACCTTCTCGATCATGGCGTCGGCCGAACGCAGGCGATCGGCCTTCGGCATGCCGCGCACTCGCAGCGCAAAGGCGATGTTCTCGCGCACGGTCAGGTGCGGGAACAGCGCGTAGGACTGGAACATCATCGCGGTACGCCGCTGCACCGGCGCCAGCCCGACGACATTCTGGCCACCGATCACGATCTCGCCCGCGGTCGGATCCTCATGGCCCGCGATCATGCGCAGGATGGTGGTCTTGCCGCAGCCGGAGGGGCCGATGAAGCAGCAATAGGCGCCGTCCGCGATCTTCAGGTTGACGCCATCGACCACGTAGGTCGCGCCGTCAAAGCTCTTGCAGACCCCTGCCAGTTCGATATCGCCGCGATCTCTCTTCATCCCCAGCTCAACCCTTTGCCTGGCCGCCGCGCTTGGTCTGGATCAGCACGATGCTGCCCAGGCTCGCACCGATGACGATGAAGGAGATGACGGTCGTCACCGTGCCGAGCGCGTAGAGCGAGGGCGAGGTGACGTTCAAGGTCATGCTCCAGATTTCCAGCGGCAGCGTATTCAGCGAGCCCGCGGTCTGGAGGCTGCGGGCGAACTCGTCGTAGGACAGCGTGAAACCGAACAGCGCGACTGCGACGAGGCCGGGCGCCAGCACCGGGATCATCACCAGCCGGATCGACTGCCAGCGGTTGGCGCCGAGATCGTAGGCGGCCTCCTCCCAGACGTGATTGAAGCGCGACATCACCGCGAACATTACCAGCACGCCGAACGGCAACGTCCAGGAGAGCTGCGCGCCGAGTGCGGACGTGTACCAGCTCGCGTTCAGCCCGAGCGCCTGGAACAGCAGGCCCGTGCCGAGGCCGAGCACGAGGCCCGGCGCAACCAGGCTGCCGATCATCATGTAAAAGACGATCGTGTCACCGCGGAAGCGTCTGCGAAAGCCGAGCCCTGCGAGGAACGAGACCACTACGGTGATGATGGTGACGATGACCGCCAGCTTGATGGAGCGGTCGAACGAGCCCTTGACGTCGCCGGTGCGCACCTGGGTGAAGAGATCGACGAACCAGTGCAGCGAATGGCCCTTCATCGGAAAGACGAGCCCGCCACGGATATCCTGGAACGAGAGGATGTAGATGCAGAACATTGGACCGTAGAGCGCGAGCACGTAGAGCACAAACAGCGTCGCCAGCACGTAGAACGTCCAGGGACGGCCGCCCTTGTCCGGCGCGATCGCCTTGGTGGTGGCCGGCGCGACCGTCCGGGACGCGTCGGTTTTTGGCGTGTCGGCAAGAACGGCACTCATCGCGCGATCTCCTGCCTGATGTCGACGGTACGCAGGATCAGCGAGACGAGCGCGACCAGCACCAGCGTCAGCAGCACGGCACTTGCGGCCGCGGTCGGATATTGCAGCACGCCGACATCCTCATAGAACGCGCTCACCACCGAGGCCGAGCCGCCGCCGGACATCACCTTGACCACGAAGAAATCGCCCATCACGATCGAGACCACGAAGATGGTGCCGAGCGCGATACCGCTCTTGGACATCGGCACCACGATCAGGCGCATGATGTCGAAACGGCTGGCACCGGCGTCGATTGCGGCCTCGATCAGCTTCTTGTCGATCCGTGCCATGGAATTGAAGATCGGCACGATCATGAAGATCGTGAGCTGGTGGACATAGGCGATGACCACGGCGAGGTCGGAGAACAGCAGCACTTCGAGCGGCTGGCGGATCACGCCCATTCCCAGCAGCACCTGATTGATCAAACCTTCCTTGCCGAGCAACGGGATCCAGGAGATCATCCGGATGATGTTCGAGGTCCAGAACGGCACTGTGCAGAGCAGAAACAGGCCGATCGCAAACAACTGATTGCGGACGTGGAACGCCAGGAAATACGCCACGAAGAAGCCGATGACGAGCGTGAAGATCCAGGTCAGCACCGTGAACTTGATGGTCGCCAGGTACAGCTTCAGCGTCAGCGCCGAGTGCAGCACTTCGGCATAGCTCGCCAGCGTGAATCCCGGCGTCAGCCCGCCGAAGCCGTCGGTGGCGAAGAAGCTCGCAGCCAGCACGACCAGGATCGGCGCCACGAAGAACGGCACGAGCACCAGGACGAGCGGCGATACATAGAGCCAGCCGGCGAGATTGGCGCGTGACGGAGTTTGAGCTGGATTTGGCTGCATAGCGGCAAACGCCTCGAAGTCGATCTTCTCGCACCGGCGCGTCGCCGCGCCGGCGCTAAGCTACGTGAGGGAAGCAGGTTTCAGGCCACCTTGAAGTCGTTCCAGCGCTTGTTCATGTAGGCGGCTTCGTCCATCAGCGTGTTCCAGCACGAGATGTTCTTGACGCGGTCGAGGAACGAGCCGCCGTCGCGCTTGGTGCCGGCCTTTTCCATGGGTACGCCGTAGGGGTCGTTGACCGCCTCCGGCGCGGGCTGGCCTTCGTACCAGAACGCCCACTCGGCCGGCGTCAGGAATTTCTTCGCGGTCGAGGGCACCGGGCTGTAGTAGCCGTAGCGCGCGACGAAGCCGCCCTGCCAACCCGACAGATACCAGTTGAGATATTCATAGGCGGCGTCCAGCTTCTTGCCGGAGAGGTGCTTCATCAGGCCCATGCCGTTGCACCAGCCGCGATAGCCTTCCTTGCCGTTCTTGACGTTCACAGGCGCGTAGACGCAGGGGATTTCCTTGACGCGCACCGCGGCAACCGCCGGCGACCACATCGACTGGATCACCACCTCACCCGCCGCCATCAACTGCACCGACTGATCGAAGGTGGTCCAGGTCGCGCGGAACTGGCCCTGCTTCTTCAGCTCGATCAGCTTGTTGCAGGTGAAGTCGATCTCCTCCTTGGTCATGTTGCCCTTGTTACCGTACTTGATCAGCCCGGCGCTTTCGAAGCAGAGCGCAGCGTCCATGATGCCGATCGCTGGCACGTCGAGGATTGCGGCCTTGCCCTTGAACTTGGGGTCGATCAGATCCTTCCACTCGGTCACTTCATGGCCGACGAGGTCGGGCCTGTAGCCGATGGAGTCGGCGTTGTAGACCTGCGGCAGGAAGGTCGCCCATTCGGTGACGCCGTCGTTCAGATCGGTCGAGTCGGGCTTGGCGATGTACATGGCCTCATAGGGCGAGATGCCCTGGCGCGGGATCTTGTGGCCGTCGATCTCGCCCTTGGTGAAGATCGGCAGGATGTTGTCGAACTCCTTGATCTTCTTGACTTCGATGCCCTGGATCACGCTGCGCTTGGCGGCGAGCTTGGCCTGCCAGCCCTCGAGATCGGCGATGTCGACCGTATTAGGCTGGCTTATGAAGCGGTTGATCGCGGCGGAGGTGTCGAGGTTCTGCATCGTCACCTTGAATCCGAGATCCTTGGCGGCCTGGTCGCCGATCGCCTTCACCACCGAGTAGGACACGCCGACATGGCGCAGCTCGATGTCCTTGATCTCCTGCGCCCAGATGGTCGGAAATCCGCGGATCGCGTCCGACCCTGCGGCCGCGCCCGCAATTGCGGCCGCCCCCTTCAACAGCGTGCGCCGGCTCAGTTTTTTCGCCGATTTGTCGCTCGTCCCCGCCAGACCGGCAGTGGATTTCCCCTCGTCCCTGTCAAGCATGGCAACCCTCGTTGGCTACAATGAACGCTCGCTCCGATCGCCATTGATCGATCGCGACATATGATCAGTTGCGCGTGAGGCTATGGCTGGGATCTTGCGAAGTAAAATTGGAAGTAAAAATTCGCGACATAAGCGCGACTAATGGTTCTGCGCTCTGCATTTCATCTCGGCATCCAGCCTAGGAAGGCAGCAACCGCCGGGCTGTCGACCGCCCCGCCCGCGCCTGCGCGACGATCGCACCGAGCTGCGTGTTCTGCGTCTTGCGGCCGTCAGCATCTTCGGTCGCTGATAGGCCTTCCACAGCGCTAGATGCCGCGATAGCGCTCGATACTGGACAGATCAGGCGCGATGCCGAGCCCCGGCTCGTGGTTCAATTCGACCGCGCCGTCCCTGACATTGAGGATGGGGCCGCAAAGCAGATCGCGCAACGGATTGTCGTTGGCATCGACTTCCAGCCAGCCATCGCCTCCAACGCCGGCAAGGAGGTGCGCGGACGCGAGTAGGCCAATGCCTCCGCCGAGATAATGCGGGCAAAACGTCTTGCCCACCTTCAGGATGTCGCGAGCCAGCCCGGCACAGACGCTGAGGCCGCCCCATTTCGCGATGTCGGGTTGAACCACGCCGAGCACGTCGTCGGCCAGAACCTCCTTGAATGCGTCGAGGCTCGAAATGTTTTCGCCTGCTGCAATCGGCATCTTCGCCAGGGCGTGCAGCCTGCGCCATTCCTCGCGCGGGCGATCGGCGCGGATCGGCTCCTCCAGCCAGCGCAGATCGAATTCGGCAAGCCGCGGCAGCATCTCCATGGCCTGCTCGACCGACCAGCCCTGATTGGCATCGCTCGCAAGCATGCCGGCGCCGACGATGCCGCGCAGCGCGGCCAGGTTGGCGAGATCGATCTCGGCGCCAAAGCCGACCTTCAGCTTCAGCGCGCGATGGCCGCGCCTGAGCGCAGCTTCCGCCGTCTGCGCGGCGCCGCCGGGATTGATGCCGCTGGCATAGACCTTGATCTTGTTCGATTGGCCGCCCAGGAGCTGCCACAGCGGCAACTTCTGACGGCGTGCTGCGAGATCCCACAGCGCAAGGTCGATGCCTGAAATCGCCTGCGCGAACGGGCCGGGCTCGCCACATTGCAGCGCCAGCACCTCGGTTCCCTCCGTCAGCGCCTCAAAGGCCTGGACAGGACCGTCGAACTTGCGCCCGACAAGACCCGGCGCCAGCACCTCGTTGACGAGCCGGGCGCGATGCTCCGCGCCTGGCGCCGGAAAGTTCGACCAGGCTTCACCCCATCCCACGACGCCGTCTTCATCGACGGCCCGAACGAAGACGGCGGGACGGTTGAGCATCTTGCCGAACGACGTCACCACCGGCGTCGCCAGCGGATAGCGATAGCAGAACGCCTCGATCGATCGGATGGTGAAGCCGTCAGTCATGTTGCCGAGCCTGCGATGGGATGAACACGCAGAGCCACTATCTCAGTAGGCGCGCGCGAAGTCACCTTCCTGCTTGATATCGGCGAATGCCGGGAAACGCGCCTTCCACGGCGTGCCCTTGGCGGTGGTGAGCTTGTTGAGCCGTTCCAGCACGCCGAGACCGTCCTTGCGCAGGCTCGCGGACACCGCCGCACGGTCCGGGAAGTTCTTCAGAACGGCGTCGAGCCAGATGGTGCGGCCGGCGAGGAAGCCGCTCGCCCCCGCGGCATAGGAGTAGTCGAGAACGCGCTCGAACTTCTCAGGGACAGCGCCGCCCGACAGCAGCACCCAGGGGATGCTCCGTTCGCGGCAGATGTCGCCGATCGCATCGAACTCCTTCTGCGCGGCCTTCGCCTCCGCGCTGCCGTCGCGCGCCGGCAGGCCGCCGGCCGCAAGCGGGCTCTCCAGCTTGAGGAGGTCGACGCAATATTCCGGCTTGGCAAACTCGCGCACGCTGTCGATGACGAGGCTCGGCAGCTTGCCCGGCGATTCCACATAGTCCGCGGTGTGGTTGGCGCTGCCGAGGAACGGATAGACCAGCAGCTCGAGCACATAGGGAATATCATGGCGGGCGCAGTCCTCGCCGATCTCGCGGACGAAACGCTTCTGATGCTCATTCACCGCGGCATCGGCATCCGGCCGGTACCAGGCCAGCACCTTGACGGCGTCGCCGCCCATCGCGCGGATCTTCTCTACGCTCCAATTGGTGATGGCGCGCGACTTGCGGCCGCCCGCGGTTTCCTCGACGCGGTGCTCCTCCAGAGTCATGATCAGGCCGCAGCGCGGCGGCAGCAGATCGATCGCAGCCGGCACCGCGAAATTCGGATCGAACAGCATCGAGCTGCAATGCGGCGCGAGGTTCTCGACGAGAAGGCGCTTGGCCGCCTTGACGTCGGAATATTCGACCTGCTCCCGCGTGATGCCTTTTGCTTTCGCGATGGCGTCGAACAGCGGCGGCCGCTGGTCCAGCGCGACCATGCGAAAGTGGCCATCCGCGTCAGCAAGCCGTGCCAGGCCGCGGTTCTTTCCAATCGTTCTCATGGCGTCGTCCTCATGAATGCTAGACACTCGTTGATATCGGGGATTCCGTTGCGGCCACCGGCGTGGCGACATTTCATGGCGGCCGTGGCCGCCGAAAACGCCATGGCTGCGCGCACATCGAGGCTGACGCCGATCGCAAGCGCATAGGCGCCGTGGAAGACGTCGCCGGCGCCCGTGGTGTCGACGACCTCGACGGCATAGGCCGACTGCCGGTGCAGCTCGCCGTTCTCGTACCAGCTTACGCCGCCCTCGCCGCGCGTGACGGCGATGACACGGCAGCCGAAACGCGCGAGCGCTGCGAGAGATTCATCTTTGGCCGATCCGGCAAAGGCGGTGAGCGCAGGTTCGGAGAAGATCGCATGATCCGTCAGCGGCAGCAGCCGCTCGAAGACATCAGGCTCGGCCATGTCGCCATCGAGCACCGTCGCAATGCCGCGCGCGCGCGCTTCGCGGAACAGCGTCGCGGCGCCCTCGACCCAGCGCGGATCGGCCAGCACCGAGGATGCACGGGCGACGGCTTCGAGCGGCAGCCAATCCGCGGCTTCCGGATAGAGTCCGCGGAAATTGACGATCTGCCGCTCGCCGGAACCGTCGACGATGATCCCGGAGACGGACGAGCGGCCATCGGGAAACAGGCGGAAATTTTCGACATCGACGCCTTCAGCGGCGAAGGCCGATTTCATCTCATGGCCGGCGGCATCGTGCCCTGCCCGCCCCCAGAACGCGACGGACGCGCCGAGCTTTGCGATCGCGACGCTCGCATTGGCGGCCATGCCGCCGCCAAGCGTGCCGTAGCCGGCCGCCTTGATCTTCTCGCTTCGCCCCGCGAACAGGCGATCGACGCGCCAGACCTGATCGAGCGCGGATAGCCCCAGGCAGATCACGTGCACGGGCCTGGTTTTGGACGCCACGCCCGCCAGCGCCGACAAATCGCCGATGTTTGCCGGCGCGCTCATCGTAAGACCTGCCCGTCGGCCGCATCGAACAGATGCGTCTTGCCCGGCTGCGGACGCAAGCCGATGCGATCACCGACCTTCGGCCGCAGCGACGGATCGACCCGCGCGATCGCGGAGACGCCGGCGAGATCGAAATGGATCAGCGTATCCGAGCCGAGCGGCTCGACCAGCTTGACATTAATGGCGATGCCATCGGCTCCATCCGCGGCGACAGCGAAATGCTCCGGACGAATGCCCAGCACGGCATTGCCGGCCTTGCCCAGGCGGGCTGTGATCTCGCCGTCCAGCGGCACCACCGTGCCGCCCTGCGAGAGGACCGCGCGCCCATCGCGCCATTCGACCGGAAAGAAATTCATCGCAGGCGAGCCGATGAAGCCGGCAACGAACTGGTTGGCCGGGCGCTCGTAGACCGTCTCCGGCGTGTCGTATTGCTGGATCGTGCCGCTCTGGAGCACGACGATCCTGTCGGCCATGGTCATGGCCTCGATCTGGTCGTGGGTGACGAAGACCATGGTGGTCTTCAGCTCCTGCGACAGCGCCTTGATCTCGGCCCGCACCTGCCCGCGCAGCTTTGCGTCGAGATTGGACAGCGGCTCGTCGAACAGGAACGCCTTGGGATTGCGTACGATGGCGCGCCCCATGGCGACCCGCTGGCGCTGTCCGCCTGACAGCTCCTTCGGCTTGCGGTCGAGATAGGGCTCAATGTGCAGAAGCGCTGCGGCACGCCTCACGCGCGCGTCGATCTCGGCCTTCGGCACGCCGCGCAGCTCCAGCGCAAAGGACATGTTGTCGTAGACCTTCATGTGCGGATAGAGCGCGTAGTCCTGGAACACCATCGCAATATCGCGCTGCGCGGCCTGCACACCGTTGACGCGCTTGTCGCCGATATAGAGCTCTCCGGAAGAAATCGGCTCGAGGCCGGCGATGATGCGTAGCAAGGTGGATTTGCCGCAGCCGGACGGGCCGACGAAGACGACGAATTCATGGTCCGCGATCTCAAGGTTGAGATCTGGGATCACGGTGAAATTGCCATAGCGCTTGACGAGGTTGCGGATCGAGATCGAGGCCATGATCGCTCAGCCCAGCGCCAGCACGGGCTTGATGAGTTCACCCTTGGCGAAGCGGGCGAAATTTTCGGGCAGCGCCGACAGGCCGAATTCCCCGTCGACGAGGACGCGGTATTCGTCCTTGTACTTGCGCAGCAGCTCGACATTCGGCTCGAAATCGGAAACCGGGAAGTAGAAGGTCCGGATCATGTAGAAATCCTTGCGGCGGAACACCTTGCCTTCCTCGATGGTCCAGGGTGCGGCGTTCTCCCCGACCAGCACCAGCGCGCCGCGCGGCAGGACCAGCTCGATGCCGAGATTGCGCGCCGCATGCGCGCCGGAGCATTCCATGATCAGGGCGAAGCGCTTCGACGTATCGCCGACGGGGTGCGCCTTCGCACCGAAGGATTGCGCGATCTCGAGGCGCGCGGCGTTGGGATCGGCGACATGGACGTCATCGTAGCCGAGCGCGCGGAGCGCCAGCACCACACCGAGGCCGACAGGCCCTGCCCCCATGACCAGCACCGGACCGGCCTCGGCCGGCGGCACGACGCGGCTGACGAAGCGCACCGCATGGCCCGACGTGCCGATGGTGTCGAGCAGCAACGGCGCCAGGCTGTCCTCGATATCGTCAGGCACCGGCAGCAGGCAGTTTTCCGGAACGGGGACGTATTCGGCATAGCCGCCCGGCCTGTTCCAGCCGATCAGGCTGGAGACTTCCAGGCACATCTGGGTGTCGCCCCGCTTGCAGGCCGCGCAGCGGTCGCAGTGCAGCGGGATATAGACGGCGCAGCGGCTGCCGTGCAGACGATGGCCGGGCTGCTCGACCACGCCGAAGATCTCATGGCCCGCGGTGAACTCGGCGCCCTTGTGCCAGAGCTTGAAGTCCGAGCCGCACAATGCGGTGCGCGAGACCCGCACGAGCACCTCGCCGGTGCCGAGGTCGGGCATCGCCACACGCTCAATGGTGATGCGGTCATTGCCGTGGAAGACCGCGGCCTGCATGATCGAATTGGGACGGGGTGATACATTCATCAGATAACTAGCCTTTCACCGCGCCGAGCGTCAGTCCGGAGACGAGCCAACGCTGAACCAGGGCCGCCAGCACCAGCGGCGGCAAGGCGATCAGCGTCGCCGCGGCCATCAGGGCGCCCCATTGCGTCGAGCCTTCGCCGATGAAGTTGAAGGCCGCCGCGATCAGCGTCTTGGTGTCGCCATTGGAGAGCACCAGCGCAAACAGGAAGTAGTTCCACGAGAACACGAAGGCGAGAATCGCCGACACCGCGACGCCGGATGCCACCAGCGGCAGCGCGATGCGCCAGAGGATGCGCGTAACACTGCATCCATCCACCTGCGCCGCCTCGAACACGCTGCGCGGAATGCCGTCGAAGGACGGCAACAGCACCCAGATCACGATCGGCAACGTGATCACGGCATGACTGAGGATCAGCGCGGTGTAGGAGCCGATCATGCCCACCTGCCGGAACATGACGTACCATGGCAGCAGGAATAGCGTGCCCGGCGCCATGCGCGCCGCCAGCGTCAGAATTGCCGGCCACGAAATCCGGGTCCAGGAAACGGCAAAGGCGGCGGGGATCCCAAATAGCAGACCGAGCGCGGTCGAGCCGACGGTGACGATGAGGCTGTTGAGCGCGTAGCTCAGGAACGGCGTGGTCTTGGTCAACTCGACATAATTTTCCAATGTCGGCGTGAAGATCAGCGTCGGCGGATAGGCGGTGACCTCGAAAGACGGCTTGAACGAGGACAGCACCATCCAGACCGTCGGCGCCATGATGATGATCCCGGCCAGCACGAGCTGCACCGTATTGAGCCAGCGGATCCAGCGGTCGGTGTTGGCGGCATCTGTCATGGCTTCACCAGGCCACCGCGCCGCGCAGGCGGTTGAAGGCGAGCACCGCGCCGAACACGATCGCCGTCAGCGTCAGCATCAGGGCGCTGGCATAGCCGATGTTGAAGAACTCGAAGCCGACCCGAAAGCCGTAGATGTTGAGCGTGTTCGAGGCGTTGCCGGGACCGCCCTGAGTGGTGATGTAGATGATGTCGAAGAAGCGCAGGAGGTCGACGCTGCGCAGAATGGCCGCGGTGACGATGGTCGGCAGCAGCAGCGGCAGCGTGATGCGCTGGAACGTCTTGAACGGGGACGCCCCGTCGATCTGCGCAGCCTCGTAGACGCTCGGCGGCAGCGATTGCAACCCGCCCAGCACGATCAAGGCGACGTAGGGCGTCCACTGCCAGCTGTCGATCAGAGCAAACGTTGGAATGACCCATGTCGGCGACGCCAGCCAATCCGATGGCGGCAGGCCGAACGCTTGCAGGACGTAGTTGGCCGCCCCCAGCGAGGGATCGAGAATCACCAGCCACATCATGCCTGCCACCACCGGCGGCATCATGAAGGGCGAGATGAACAGCGAGCGCACGATCCCCGGCAGGCGCTTGGCATGAAACAGCACCAGCGCGAGCCAAACGCCGAAGACGAGCTGCAGCACCAGCGACAACACATAGAGGGCTATCGTCACCCACAGCCCGTGCCAGAACTCGTAGTCGGAGACCAGCTTCGAATAGTTGGCGAGGCCGGCGAAGGACTGCTTGCCGGTCGAGGAGAAGTTCTGGAAGCCGAGCCAGATCGTATAGACGACGGGAAACGCGATCATCGCGACCGTGAAGATCACGGCCGGCGCGGAGAGCGCCGACATTTCCAGCTTCTGCCGGTCCTGCGCGAGTGTCGCAGCCGCATCAGACATGCGTGCGTTTCCTTGAGGAGTGAGGAGGTGCCGGCAGGCAGCAAGCCTGCCGGCCTCGAGGCGTTACTTCTGTGCGATCAGCGCATCAAGCGCCTTGTCGGCATCCGCGCAGGCCTGCTCGATCGGCTTCTGCTTCAGGATCAAATCCTGCACCGCCTGGCCGATGAACTCGCGCGATTCCGGATTGGCAACGATGGGATAGCCGACCTCGGACGAGCCCTTGGTGGCGAGCACGTCGAGCGCGGCCTGCCATTCCTTGCGGACCGGCTCTTCGTCGATCCACTTGCGATATTCGGGGTCTTTGGCGACGGACGGACGCGGCGGGGCAATGCCCTGCAGTGCCATCCTCTTCTGGACCTCGGGGCTGGTCGCCCATTGCACGAAATACCAGGCCGCCTCCGGCTGCTTGCTGTGCGAGGATACCGCCATGCCCCACCCGATCGTGGTCGGCACCTGGCCGGCCTCGCCTGCCGGGAACGGCAGCAGGCCGGTGTCCTTCAGCCGGGCGCCGCCTTCCATCACCGTGCGCAGCTCATTCGAGGATTCGAATGCCATTGCCGCGCGGCCGCTGCGGTACAGCGCGGAAATCTGCTGGAAGCTGTAATTGACGACGCCGGGCGGACCGAAATCGCGCAGCAACCGGCTATAGGTGTCGAGCGCTTCCTTGCCCTTGGCCGAGCAAAGGTTCGACTTGCCGCTCGCGATATACGTCCCACCGATATTGTGCAGCATGTTGCTGAAGGTGTAGGCGATCGCGGGCTTGAGGCCGCGAGACACGAACGGCGTCACCGCGCTGTCGCAGGTCTTGATCTTGGCGGCGGCGGCCTCGACCTCCTTGATGGTCTTCGGCGCCTCGATACCGCACTTCTTGAAGATGTCGGTGCGGTAATAGAAGATCGGACCCTCGATGTTCATCGGCATGCTGGTGAGCTTGCCGCCGAAAGTCGCGGCCTTCAGCAGCGCCTGACTTAGCCCCGCCGGATCGTACTCTTTGGCGACCTCGTTCTTGGCCATCGCGGTGAGGTCGCCGTACCAGCCGGCGGCGGCGAACTGCTCGCCCTCGCGCGATGGCAGCGTCATGAACACGTCGACCTCGTCGCTGTTCGCATTCATGACGGTGACCAGACGCTGGCGCATCTGCTGTTCCTGATAGCCGTCGACCTTCAGGGTCATGCCGGTCAGCTTCTCGAAATCGGCCTTGTAGGTCAGCAGCGCCTGCGCGACCGGATTATTGTTGGCGAGAAAGGTGACGGTCTTGCCCTTGAACTTCATCCAGTCGAAATCGGCGGCATGCGCCTGCGCGCCGGCAGCGGCAATCGCGAGAACCGGCAACGCGACGTGGGTCGCGAGCATCCTGGCCTTCATCGAACTCTCCTCCCGGCTGGCCGCCTTAAGCCGGCGGACCATTTTGAACATTTTCGAGCACAGCTTGAAAACGGTTACAAAATAGACCTCCGATCAGCCGTGTCAAGTCGGTGGACACATCGTCCAATCTGCTGCAGTTTAGAGCTATTGTCACAACCACGCGACGCGGCCCGCAGGATGTAACGTTACATTCATGAGATTGACCAACGCCAACTCCGTCAAACAGGGCATCCGCGCCGTTGCGGCTCGCGCCGGCGTTTCAACCGCCTCGGTCTCGCGCGCCCTCAACAATCCGGACGCGGTGAGCCCTTCCCTGCGCGCGCGGATCGAACAAGCCATCGACGCGCTCGGCTACATCCCGCACGCGCCCGCACGCATCCTGTCGTCGCGTCGTTCGCGCACGCTCGGCGCGATCGTGCCAACGATTGACAACACGATGTTCGCGCGCGGCATCGCCTCGCTCCAGCAATATCTATCGTCAGTCGGATACATGCTGTTCCTCACCACGAGCGGATATGATCTCGACGTCGAATTGCAGCAGGCGCGCAATCTGATCAGCCGCGGCGTCGACGGCCTCGTGCTGCGCGGAGATTGCCATCACGACGGATTGCGCAAGCTGCTTGCCGACAACGAAGTGCCGTTCATCAACGTCGGGATTTACCAGCCCGACAGGCCCTACCCTTGCGTCGGAACGGATAACGAAGCCGCAGCCCACCGCGCCGCCGCCCACGTCATCGAGCTCGGTCACCGCCGCATCGGAATCGTCTCGGCGCTCCAGCGCAACAACGACCGCGCCAGCGCCCGCGTCGCCGGATTTCGCCGCGCGCTTGCCGAGAACGGCCTCGAGCTTCCGCCGCAATGGCACGTCGAGGTGCCCTATACGCTGGACGATGCGCGCGAGGCGGCGCGCTATCTCCTCAACCTCAAGGACCGGCCAACGGCCGTCGTGTGCGGCAACGACGTCATTGCCTACGGCGTGTTGCTCGAGGCGGAACGCGACGGGTTCTCCGTGCCGCGCGATCTGTCGGTGGTCGGCTTCGACGACCTCGACTGGAGCCGCCATTTGCGCCCGAGCCTCACCACGATCCACGTTCCCACCGGTGAGACCTGGCAGCGCGCCGGCGAATATCTGGTGCGGAGCCTTGCCGGCGAGCAAACCATCATGCATCGCGAGATCGATTTCTCACTGGTGGTCCGCGAATCGACGGCTCCGCCTCCGAAGTCCCTGAAATGAGACGTCCAATGAACTCGAATTTTTCCCTTGCACCCGGCGTTCATGCCGTCGTGATCGGCGGCGCCGGGGACATTGGCGCCGCAATCAGCAATCAGTTTTGCGATCTCGGCGCGACGGTCACCGCAACAGGCGCGAACGACGCCGATCTGGCCCGCACCCTGCTGAAGCCACGCGCCGGGCTCACGCTCGCGACGCTTGACGTCACCGACGACGACGCCGTCACGGCCTTCGCCGGGCAACACAGACGCGTCGACGCCCTTGTCAATTGCGCCGGGATTCTCGCGCGCGACAAGGAGTTCGAGATCGAGACCTTCATGAAAGTCCTCGACGTCAACCTCACCGGCACGTTCCGCACCTGCATGGCATTTCATCCGCTGCTCGCGCAAACGAAGGGTTCGATCGTCAACATCGCCTCGATGAATGCCACGCTGGCATTGCCGCGAATTCCCGCCTATTGCGCCAGCAAGGGCGGCGTCGTGATGCTGACCAAGGCACTGGCCCTGAAGTGGGCCGAGGACGATATCCGCGTCAACGCCGTTGCGCCCGGCTACATCGAGACGGCGATCAATGCCGCGGGCCGCACCGATCGCGCCCACTATCAGCGCATTGCCGACCGCACCGCGTTCAAGCGCTGGGGACAGCCGGAAGACATCGCCGGCGCGGTTGCTTTCCTCTGCATGCCGGCCTCGCGATACGCGACCGGAACGGTCGTCGCGGTGGACGGAGGGTTTCTCGCGGGCTGAGGCCCATCGCGCCTGCGGCCAGCGCTACGATTTTGCCGTGCCGGGCTCCGCCATCTTGCGATGCTGCTTTGCCAGCAGCTCGTTCGGGGTGACGTTGGCAACCGTGGCCTGGATCTTGTTCTTCAGCCCGGTGACGATATCGGAGTCCCCGCGCAGCATCGCATCGAAGCCCGCCTTGGCGACATCGTAGGCGCCGTCCTTCTTCTCGCTACCGACCTTGGTGTCCATCATCCCGGCGCGGCGGAAGAACTCGGTGTCGGTGGCGCCGGGCATCAGGCAGGTGACGGTGACCCCGCTGTCACGCAGCTCCTCGCGCAGCGCGAACGAGAATGAATCGAGGAAGGCCTTCGAGGCATTGTAGACCGCCTGAAAGCTGCCCGGCGTGAAGCCGGCGATCGAGCCCGTGATCAGGATGCGCCCGGCATTGTGCCGGAGCATCTCATTGCCGACACGATGGATCAGATAGAGTGTGCCGGTGATGTTGGTGTCGACGAGGTGCCTCACCCTGGCAAAATCCTGATCGAGGAAGGCCTTTCCCAGTCCGACGCCGGCATTGGCAAGCAGCGCGTCGATCGGCCGATCGCCGATCGCGGCGCAGAGACTGTCGACGCCTTCGGTCGTGGCGAGATCGGCCTCGACCGGCTCCACGCTGCCGCCGAGCCTGCGCAGATCCACCGCCACTCTCTCGATCTCGGGCTCGTCTGCCGCGATGACGAGATTGAAACCGGCCTGAGCGCAGCACCTGGCGAGTTCCAGGCCAATACCGGTGGAGGCGCCGGTAACGACGGCGAGTTGATTGGCGGGCATGAGCGTGTCCTCGCTTGACTGTCGATCACGTCCAATCGCTGCCCCGCACTCTCGTTCCAAATTGCGCGCGCCGGTGCGGCGTGAAGATTTGCGCGCGACGATAGCAACCATCGTTCCTTGCTGGACTTGAATGCCAACTGGTTCAGCCCGGAGGACGGATGATGAAGGCGCTGGTTTGGCACGGCAAGGAGGATATCAGGTGCGACACCGTCACCGATCCGGAGATCCAGGACCCGCGCGACGCCATCATCAAGGTCACGAGCTGTGCCATTTGCGGATCCGACCTGCACCTGTTCCACAACTTCATCCCGGGTATGATGCCCGGCGACATCATGGGCCACGAGACCATGGGCGAAGTGGTGGAGGTCGGCTCGGGCGTCGACGGCAAGCTGAAGAAGGGCGACCGCATCGTCGTGCCCTTCACGATCATTTGCGGCGAATGCGACCAGTGCAAGCGCGGCAATTTTTCCGTGTGCGAAACAACCAACCGCAAGCGCCATCTCGCGGACAAGGCTTTCGGACACACGACCGCCGGCCTGTTCGGCTACACCCATCTGACCGGCGGCTATCCCGGCGGGCAGGCCGAATACCTCCGCGTGCCCTATGCCGACGCCACCCACATCAAGGTACCCGCCGGCATCCCCGACGAGCAGTTGCTGTTCCTCAGCGACATCTTCCCGACCGGCTGGCAGGCTGCCGTGCAATGCGACATTGAGCCGACCGACACGGTCGCGATCTGGGGCTGTGGTCCCGTGGGACAGATGGCGATCCGCAGCGCCATCCTGCTCGGCGCCAACCAGGTGATCGCGATCGACTGCCTGCCCGAGCGCCTCAGCATGGCGGAAGCCGGCGGCGCCACCACGATCAATTTCGAGACCGAGAGCGTCCTCGAACGGCTCAAGGAGCTCACCGACGGCAGGGGCCCTGAAAAGTGCATCGATTGCGTCGGCATGGAATCGCACGTGATGGCTTCCCTGCCCGACACGCTGCTCGACCGCGCCAAGCAGATGGTGATGGCGGAGAGCGACCGGCCCCACGTGCTGCGCGAGATGATCTATGTCTGCCGACCCGGCGGCGTGATCTCCGTGCCGGGCGTCTATAGCGGCCTCTCCGACATGCTGCCCATGGGCGCCTTCATGAACAAGGGCCTGACGATGCGAACCGGCCAGACTCACGTCAATCGCTGGACTGACGACCTGCTCCGCCGCATCGAAGAGGGCGAGATCGACCCCTCCTTCGTCATCACCCACACCGTCCCGCTCGAGCAGGGACCGGAGATGTACCAGGTGTTTCGCGACAAGCGGGACTCCTGCGTCAAGGTCGTACTCAGGCCCTGAAGGAGCAAGCCATGTTTCATTTCTCCAACATCGTCCGCACCGAGGGCGATCCGAAGATCGTCGAGGGCGGCCCGAGCCTGAAGCGCCCGGTGGATCAGCTCGCCCGCGCGCTCGGCTGGTTCAGCATCGGTCTCGGCGTCGTCGAGTTGTTCGCGCCCCGCCGCGTCACGAAAACGCTCGGCATGGAAGGCCATGAGACCATGGTCCGCGCCTTCGGCGTCCGCGAGATCGCGGCCGGGGTCATGACGCTGTCGGTCGAGAAGAACGCCGGCCTGTGGGCCCGCGTGGGCGGCGACGGCCTCGACGCCGCCGCGCTGCTCTCGGGACTGACGTCGGACAATCCCAAGAAGGGCAATATCGCATTGGCGCTATTGATGGTCGGCGGCATAGCCATGCTCGACTACCGAGCCGCGCAGGACACCAAGCCACGACGCCCGCCGCGCGATGCACGCCGCAAGCTGTATCCCAACCGCAGCGGCTTTCCCAAGGGCATCGAGAGCGTCCGGAAAGCAGCAAGGCAGATCACGGCACACGCCAAGGCATAGCGAGGTGAAGCACGGCAATGGGCGGGTTCAGTGATGAAGCTGCGTGGTGGCGATCCGCCGTCATCTACGAGATCGCACTGATCTCCTTCCAGGACTCGAACGGCGACGGCAGGGGCGACCTCGCCGGCCTGATGTCGCGCATCGACTACCTGAAATGGCTCGGCGTCGACGCCGTGTGGCTGACGCCGATCTACAAGAGTCCGTTCCGCGACCTCGGCTACGACATCTCCGACTATTGCTCCATCGATCCCGCCTTCGGCAGCCTGGAGGAGTTCGACCAACTGCTCGAAGAGCTGCACGCCTCGGATATCCATCTGGTCCTCGACCTCGTCCCCAATCACACCGCGGACAATCATGCGTGGTTCGTCGAGAGTTCCAGCTCGCGCAACAGCGCCAAGGCCGATTGGTACATCTGGGCTGATCCTGCCCAGAATGGCGGCCCACCCAACAATTGGCTGAGCCGCTTCGGCGGCAGCGGCTGGGAATGGTGCGCGGCGCGGCGGCAATATTACTATCATTCCTTCCTGGTCGAGCAGCCCGACCTCAACTGGCGCAATCCGGACGTGAGGGCCGCGATCGCCGACGCCATGCGTTTCTGGCTCGACCGCGGCGTCGACGGCTTCCGCGTCGATGCCAGCGCGGTCCTGATCAAGGACGTGCTCTTGCGCGACAATCCTGCCAATCCCGATGCCAGGGGCAAGCCACCGCCGCAGCGTCAGACGCCCGTGTTCACCGACGACCGGCCGGAGACGATGGAGTGCATCGAGTTCATCCGGGAGGTGATCGACGAATATCCGGGGCGAATGCTCTGCGGTGAGGTCCAGGGCAAGACCGACCGCATCGGCCACTTCTACGGTAACGACCGGCCACGGCTGCATCTGCCGCTCAATTTTGCCCTGCACGATTCGCAGTGGGACGCCCTGTCGCTGCAGGGAACGATCGACGCCTATTTCAACGCCATCCCTAAACATGCCTGGCCGGTCTGGGTGGTCGGCGGCCACGACAAGCAGCGGATCGCGAGCAAGATCGGCGAGGCGCAGATGCGCGTGCTGGCGATGCTGCTGATGACGCTACGGGGAACGCCGTTCTTCTTCATGGGCGACGAGATTGGCCGCAAACGCGTTCCCATTCCGTCCGACCGCGTCCACGATCCCTTCGAAAAGCTCGTGCCGGGATTTGGCCTTTGCCGCGATCCCGAACGCGCGCCGATGCGCTGGGACGCCAGCGCCGGCGGAGGATTTACCAGTGGCGATCCGTGGCTGCCGCTCGAGGCCGGCGGCACGCCCAACGTCGCCGAGCAACAACGCAACGAACGGTCGGTGCTTGCGCTGTTCCGAGCATTGATCAGGCTGCGGCGGGAACATGCCTGCCTGCGCGAAGGTGGCCATGAACCGTTGCGATCGCAGAACGATGTTCTCGCCTACAGGCGGACCGACGGCCGGAGCCAAATTCTGGTCGCGCTCAATATCGCCGGCGAGCCGCGGAAATGGCAATGGCTCGGTCGCGGTCGCCTGCTGACGTCGACGCATCTCGACCGGCCCTCGGAAACGTGGCCGGAGGCATCGATCCTGCTGCGAGGCAATGAAGGCGTGATCATTGAACTCGAGGCCCGGTGACGGCCGCAGGAACTATCCGCCCGTACGAGAGTCTCACCGGCACTTACGGCATGAGTGCGGAGACAGATCATGGGCAAGACGAAGCATCTTCAGAGGCGGATCGCCGGCAAGACCAGACAAGCCATCGGCGAAATCATCGGCGACCAGGATCTGCACGATGACGGCAAGGCGCAAGCGCAGCGCGACCGTCAGGAACTGGACGAGCAGGCCAAGCAGGACAGGCCGAGTGAGCTCAATCCGCTGAAGAAACTCAATCAGCTCACATGACCGCCGGGTCGCCGCCGATGCCTTCCTGCAGCGCGGCGTACCGACGAAGGCGCGTCGGACGTCACCGACGGACGGCAACGATCGCACCGGCTCCGCGATAGGAACAAACGAATGCACCGCCTATTGGGGACACATCTTCTACTGTCCTCCGAACAACGAGAGCCCCCATGTATCACCACGTCAAGAAACTGATGTTCACCGTTCGCGTCGATGAGCCGGACCCCCGTTTTGGCAACATGCTTCTGGAGCAATTCGGAGGCGCCAACGGCGAACTCGCAGCCGCGATGCAATATTCGATACAAGGCCTGAACTGCGAGGATCCCGACCGCAAGGACCTCCTGATGGACATCGGCACCGAAGAGCTCAGCCATCTGGAAGTCGTCGGCACGCTCGCGCGGATGCACCTCAAGCCGTCGAAGTTCGATCGTCAGGCCGCCGAGGCGGATCCCCTGATCGCGATCGCGGGCGGCGGCGGGGTCAACCTCTTCAACTCGCAAGGCAATGCCTGGACCGCGGACTATCTGAAGATCACCGGCGAGCTCGACGTGGACCTGCGCAGCAATATCGCTGCGGAGGCGCGGGCGAAGATCGTCTATGAGCGGCTCATCAATTTCTGCGACGACGCCGGCACCAAGGACGCGCTGCAATTCCTGATGACCCGCGAGATCACACACATGAAGGCGTTCGGGCTGGCGCTCGAGAGCATGGGCAAGCCGTCGCTCAGCATCGGCCGTATCGCGCCGACTCCAGGCCTGGTCGACCAGTTCTTCAACGATTCGACCGGCAGCGGAGATCACGGCGAGATCGATACACGCGGGCCCTGGAACGAGGGAGGCGACTGGGTCTTCACGGACTCGCCCGCGATCCAGGCCGGCGAGCCCGGCCCCGCCACCGCTATCGTTACCGAGAGTTCGTCGCCAATGGACGAAGCCGGTCTCGGCGATCTCCTGATCGATGAGCTCCGCGACATCCTGCATGCGGAAAAGCAACTGACCAAGGCGCTGCCCAAAATGGCGGAAGCTGCCCGCTTCGATCAATTGCGCGAGCTGTTCGAGCAGCATCTGGCAGAGACCGAGGCCCAGGTCGAGCGCATCAACGAGTGCTTCGAGATGCTCGGCAAGTCCGCACGCGCCAAGCCCTGCAAGGGAATGATGGGTCTCGTCGAGGAGGGTCAGGAGATCATGGCGGAAGGCGAGGACAAGGAGGATGCGGCCGCCGACCTCGCCCTGATTGGAGCGGCGCAACGTGTCGAGCATTACGAGATCGCCGCCTACACGACGGCGCGCAATCTCGCCCAGCAGCTTCGCCACAGCGCCGTGGTCAGCCTGCTATCGAAGTCGCTCGCCGAAGAGGAAAACTCGGATCAGCTCCTCAATCAGGTTGCCCGATCGCTGATGTCGGTGGCGAAGATGCCGGCCGCGGTCGAGCAGACGGAGTAGCCTCAACGCTCGAGGTTAAATCAGCGGAGGTCCCTGCCGCAAATTCATGTGCCGGTTTACGTCCTTGTAAAGGAGGTAGCGGAACCGGCCGGGGCCTCCCGCGTAGCACGCCTGCGGGCAGAACGCGCGTAGCCACATGTAGTCTCCGGCCTCGACCTCCACCCAGTCCCGATTGAGGCGATAAACCGCCTTGCCCTCGAGGACGTACAACCCGTGTTCCATGACATGCGTCTCGGCAAAGGGAATCGTGGCGCCCGGCTCGAACGTCACGATGTTGAGGTGCATGTCGTGGCGCATGTCGGCTGGATCGATGAAGCGTGTGGTTGCCCATCTCCCTTCGGTGCCGGGCATCGCCACGCGGTCGATCGCGTCCTCGTTGGTCACGAACGCCTCGGGCACGGCCAACCCAGGCACGCGCTGGTACAGTTTGCGGATCCAGTGAACCTGCGCAGGAGCCTCGCCGCGGTTGCGTATGGTCCACCCGCAGCCGGCGGGGACATAGGCGAAGCTGCCGGGCCTCAGCTCATGTTCTCCGTTCGGCAAATTGAGAATCAGCTTGCCGCCCACGACGAACAACGCGCCCTGGGCATCCTTCTCCGGCTCGGGCTTTTCGCTTCCGCCGGCCGGCGCGATGTCCATGAGATAATGGGAGAACGTCTCGGCGAAGCCGGACAGCGGTCGCGCCAGGACCCAGACGCGCGTGTTGTCCCAGTGCGGCAGATGGCTGACGACGATATCGCGTTGCACGCCGCTGGGGATGACGGCATATGCGTTGGTAAAGACCGCCCGACCGCTCAGAAGGTCCGTCTGCGGCGGCAGGCCGCCCTGCGGGATGTGATAGGTTTGCGACGACATCATCAAGCCTCGTGAAATTTACCGGTGCGACGCGATCGACCCGAGATCGAGCTGCATCTCCTGGCTCAGCCAGTATTCTTCGAGATTATCGCCGCCCCCCGCCCGGTCGACAACGAGGAACGGGCTCGCGTCCTCGAGAACCAGCAGCGGATGGTGCCAGCAGTTCCGGGCATAGTTAACCCCCTGGCGTCCATTTGCAACGAACGCCCGATAGCTCGAGACCACGAGCGGGTCCGCGCAAACGACGGCCAGCCAGCTCGCTCCGTTCAAGGGCATGAACATCTGGCTTCCGAGCGGATGGCGCTCCATCAGGCGGATGGCGATCGGCGCGGGCCGTACTGAGGCGACAAACCAGCTGATATTGATCCGTCCGCCTTCCGCGGCGATATCGATATTGGCGAGCCCGTTGTAGCGCTCGGCAAATCCCTGGTTGATCGACAGGGGCGTCATCCCTTCCGTTTCGACGACGTCTCCGAACGGCGCGAACGCCCGCTTCGTCAAAGGTTCGATCGAGAGTGTCACCATCGCCAAGTCCAAATGCCTCCACGTTCAAGGGGTCTGCAGACTCGCGACGGGAGCGTCCGCACCGACTGGGTCGGCCCGCAGATCTTCTCCCGAAGGATTGATCTCGCCATTCAGGATGCGGTGCGCCTTGGCGTGATCGAGGTCTCCCTCCCAGGAGGCGACGACGACCGCAGCAACGCAGTTACCAACATAGTTGCCGAGCGCGCGGGCGATGCCGATGAACCAGTCCACCGACAAGATGAGCACCAGTCCGATCGCCGGGATGGCCGGAATGGCCGCCAGTGTCGCGGCGAGGACGACGATGGCCGAACCCGGCACGCCATGAGCACCTTTCGAGGTCAATAATGCGACGCCGAGAATAGCCAGGAGATCGCCCGTGGCAAGCGGCGTATTCGTCGCCTGCGCAATGAAGACGGCCGCCAGGGTCAGGTAGATGGAGAACGCGTCCAGATTGAACGAGTACCCGGTGGGGATCACCAGACCGACGGTCGATCGCTTGATCCCAAGCTGCTCGAGCTTCCGCATGGTTTGAGGAAGCACGCTATCGCCCGCGGCCGTCCCGAGAACGATCAACAGCTCTTCGCGCAGATAGGCCAGCAACTTGAACAGGCTGAAGCCGGAAAGCCGCATGATCGCGCCGAGCACGACGACCACGAACAGAATCACCGCCATATAGAACAGGGCAACCAGGCCCCCGAGCTGCTTGAGCGAACCGATGCCGTACTTCCCGACGGTGAAAGCGATCGCACCGAATACGCCGATCGGTGCGAGCCGGACGACGAAGTTCATCATCTTGAAGATGATCTCGTTCATCCGCTCGATGAAATCGACGACTGGCCTCGCGCGCTCGCCGCACAATGAAACGGCGCACCCGAACATGATCGAGACGATGAGGACCTGCAGGACGTCGCCGGAGCTGAAAGCTCCGACGAGCGTCGTGGGAATGAGTTTCATCAGGAATTCGGAGACGCCTCCGCCGGAGACCTGAGCCGCCGTCTGGCTGAACCCGCCGATCGCCTTGGCGTCCAATGTGCTCGGGTCGATGTTCATCCCGGCACCGGGCTGGAAATAGTAGGCGAGCGCGATGCCGAACACCAAGGCGATGGTGGTGATGATCTCGAAATAGACGAGCGAACGAATTCCGACCCTTCCGACCTTCGTGAGGTCACCGGCCGCTGCAATTCCGTGCACGACGACGCAGAACACGATCACGGGCACCAGCATCTTGATGAGCTTGATGAAGCCGTCACCCAGCGGCTTCATCTGCAACGCGACGTCCGGATAGGCGACGCCGAGCGCGATGCCGGCAGCGAGCGCGAGGACGACCTGGAAGAAGAGTGACTTGAATATCCTGGGCATGGCTTTCCTCGCTCGCCGGGCTTCCATCTGGCTTGGTCGGCCGCAGCCTTCGCCATTCTTGTCGTTGGCGGCGAGGTCGCCGCGTACGGAGCCTTTGGTCGCGGCAGGACGCCGGCATGCTCCATCGTCCATTCCTTGACCAGGTGCGACATCAAGTCCAATATATAGAACGACACGATTGATAGGTTTTCACTATGGATCTCCGCCAGCTCCGTTACTTCATCGCGGTTGCCGAAGAGCGCAGCTTCACCCTCGCCGCCCGGCGGCTGAACATCTCGCAGCCGCCGCTCAGTCAGCATATCCAGACCCTGGAGGCGGAGCTCGGGACCCAACTGCTCTACAGGACCAGCCGCAGGGTCGAGTTGACCCAGGCCGGTGAAGCCATGCTCACGCGAGGACGCGCCATCCTGCAACAGGTCAAGGTCGCGGAAGACGAGGTTCGCTCGATTGGGGCCGGCCTGATCGGAACGCTCGATGTCGGAGCGACCGGCTCCATTCTGCGCGGCCGCCTCGCTGAGCTGCTCGCGGCGTACCGGGAGGTCGCTCCGCAGGTCAAGATGACGGTGCATGAGCAAGCACCTGCTCTGCAGATCGCGGCACTTCTCGGCCGCACCACCAACATCTGTCTCATTCGCGGCATTCCCGCCGAGCGCGACCTGACCAGCCAGCTTGCATGGCGAGAAGAGGTCGTTCTCGCAATGCCGCACACTCATCGGTTGGCGCGCCGCAGGCGCATCGCCCTCGGTGATCTTGCATCCGAGGATCACGTCGTCCTCGATCCCAACAGCTCCGACTTCGCACGGTACGTGCAGACCTGCTGTGTCGATGCCGGCTTCCTGCCAAAAGTGTCCCAACAGGTCGTCGACGCCCAGTCGATCCCGAGCTTGATTGCCGCCGGTTTTGGCGTGGCGCTCGTGCCGCAGTCGATTGCGCGTTTCACGACAGCCGACATCGTATTCCGTCCGATCAGGCCCTCACCGCCCACGGCCGACGTGTTTCTGGTGTTCAGAGCGGACGAGACGTCGATGGTGGTGCACAATTTCGTCAAGCTGGCGCTTCGGTATCTGAATCAGCGCAAGGGCTAGTGGTCGATCCTTCGAGGCTCGTCGAAGAAGCGAGCACCTCCAGCGACAACGGCTCTGCCGTTGCGCGGGGGTGACGGGGATGGATTGAAGCTCGCCGCTCCACATCGTCATTCTTCAACTCATATTTCAAGTTGCAGACACGCCATCGCGTCCTCGCGGCTGAATTCGCCCGAGCTTTGCTTGATCACTCCATCCTCAAAACCAAGAGGGCGCAGGGAAGGCCGGGTGCCGACAGGCACCCGCGGTCCGCTGCGCGACATGCGCACGCAGGAAGAACCGCACAGCAGCATACAGGTGGTGCCGATCACTCGGCCTTCCCTGCGCGATGGTCGGACGGCTTATGCCGTG
>NZ_JAFCJE010000016.1 GCF_018131185.1 Bradyrhizobium diazoefficiens
ACTCAGCTCCGTCTCGCCGGACACCAGCGCGATCGCTTCCGGCGACCTCCGCACCTGCGCCTCGAACTGCGCGACAATCCCCTTGCGCTTTTCAGATCGTAGCGTGTCATTCGCCCGGGCGAGCAGGACGTCATCCGCGGGATCGTACGCCGCGATCTCGCCCACCGGTCGATCGGCATCGATGCTCAGCGCTTCGATCAGCCGCACGAAGGCCTGCTGTAGCCGCGCGATCTGCGCCTCGTCGAAATGCTTGCGCTGATAGTTGAACACGAGGCGCAGGTGCTCATCGACGCCGACGCTTGCGAACAACGGATAATTACTGGTCTCGACGATCCGGGTCTCGCCGACCTGGATCTGCCGGTTGTTTCCGAGCAGCGCGCGGTCAACCGGATAGTTCTCGAACACCAGGATGCTGTCGAACAGCGGCCGTCCGGGACGCCCCGCGAGGCGCTGGATTTCGTAGAGCGGCGTCGAGCCGAACTCGCGCAAGGCCAGATTGCGGTCCTGTAGCTCGCGCAGCCATGCTCCGACGGTCTGCTGCGGACTGACGTCGTCAACGACCGGCAACGTGTTGATGAACAGGCCGACCATCTCTTCGGCGCCGGCAAGCTCAGGCGGCCTGCCCGACACGGTGACACCGAAGCAGACCGTCCCTTGTCCGGTATGCTGTCGAAGCAGCTGCGCCCATGCCGCCTGCACCAGCGTGTTCATCGTGATCCGCTCGCGCGCGGCAAAGTCCTGCAACCGACCGGTCAAGGCGGGGTCCAGCTCCAGCGCAAGCATGCCATGGCCGGACGCTTCCGCGTCTACCCGCTCGACCAGGCTGTCCGCCAAGAAACTCGGCTCGTCCAGGCCGGCCGTTGCGTCGCGCCAGAATGCCGCCGACGCGCCGCCGTCGCGCCCCTTCAGCCACGCGATATAGTCGCGGTAACGGTGCTGCAATGCCGGCAGTCGTCCCTCACCATTATGCTGCATCACCTCGCCGATGAACCGCGCCGAGCTCCATCCGTCGAGCAGGATGTGGTGATGTGTCCAGATCAGCCAATGCCTGTTGTCGTCGAGCCGGATCAGCCGAACCCGCTGCAAGGGCGGCTGTGACAGGTCGAACCCGGTAGCCTGCTCCTGCTGCGAGACATCGGCGAGCGCCGCATCCAATTGCGCCTGGTCCCAGGCCGCACTTCGTGTCCGCCAATCCTCCTCCGCAAAGGGCACATCGGCCCGCCGATAAACGACCTGCTGCGGCGCGCCGGACAACTCACGCCAGACAAATCCTGTCCGCAGCACTGCGTGGCGATCGCTGGCCGCCTGCCACGCGCGGCGCAACGTCCCGGCATCGAGGCCGCGGATTTCCGCGGCTACCTGATTGACGTAGAGCCCGCTCTCGCCATCATGCATCGCATGGAACAACATGCCTTGCTGCATCGGCGACAATGGATAGATGTCCTCGATCTCGCGCCAATCAAGTGCAAGCCTGTCGAGTTCGGCCTGACTCAGCCCCGACAGCGCGACGTCGGACGGTGTCAGACCGCAGGCACCTCCGGTGCAATGATCGACCAGCTCACGCAGCGCAGCCTCGTACAAAGCGGCTAATCGTTCGACGGTCTCGCGCCGATAGCGCTTGCGGCCGAACCCGAAGGACAGACGCAGCCGGCCATCGCGCACCGTCCCGTTGACGCTCAGCCAGCGCCGCAGCGCGCTCGATGCATCCCGCGACGGGCCGGCGCTCTCCGCCGCCATCGCGAACAGCGACGCGTCGCCGTCACCGCTGTCGATCTGTCCGAGATAGTTGAAAGCAATCTTCGGCTCTCCGACATGCGCCAGCGCCATGCGTTGCTCTTCGGTGCCGAGATAGCGCAACACGCCGTAGCCCAGCCCGCGGCCGGGAATGCAGCGAAGCTCCTCCTTCACCGACTTGATCAATAGCGAAGGCTCTTGGGAGCCGTCGCGAAGCCGTACGGGAAAGGCCGTCGTGAACCAGCCGACCGTACGCGAGAGGTCGAGATCTCCTGCGAGGGGCTCCCGGCCGTGCCCCTCCAGCTCGATGAGGACTTCGTCCTGTTCGCTCCATCGCCAGACGGCGCGGGCGAGACCGGCGAGAAGAAGATCGTTGATCTGCGTTCGGTAAGCCGAGGGAGCGTCCGCGAGCAGCCGCTGCGTCCACTCGCTTTCGAACGACAGTTGGACCTCATCGGCCGCCGCCAGGCGATCGAGGCCGCCATGATCGTCATCGCAGGGAACATCCGCATTCACGCTGCGGTCGGTCCAGTACGATAGTTCGGTCGCCAGCTCGTGCGATGTCGCGTAAGTTCGCAAGCGCTGTCCCCACAGCGCATAGGCGTGAGTCTTGGGCGGCAAAGTAATCGTGGCTGCGCCCTGCGCAAGCTGCGTGTATGCAGAAGCGACGTCCTCCAGCAGAATCCGCCATGACACGCCGTCAACCACGAGATGGTGGATCACGATCAGAAAACGCTGGCTGCCGTCGGAAACATCGATTCCGACCGCCCGAAACAGCAACCCGCCGGAGATCGACAAGCTCGCCTGCGCCGATGATGCCAGCGCCGTCACGGCGTCGCGGTCGATCGCGTGCCGGACCCAGAGCAGCGCGTCTGCGGCCGGAACAGCGCCGTGCTCGGCGCGCCAGCCTTCCTGGCTTTCTTCGAACCGGAGGCGCAGCGCGTCGTGATGATCGACCACAGCACTGAGTGCGCGCCGCATCACGTCCCAGTCGACGCGATCTCTCGGCTGCAGCAGCACCGCCTGGTTCCAATGATTCCGATTGTCCATGTCCTCGGCAAAGAAGCGGGACTGAATCGGCAAGAGCGGATGCGGGCCGCTGACCGGCCCTTGGTCGGCGAGCGTCTCGGTGCGCTGCTCGGTCCGTGCCGCCAGCGCCAGCGCTTCCAGCGTCTGATGCTGAAACACGTCGCGAGGCTCGATCAGATAGCCGGCGCGCCGGGCGCGGCTCACCATCTGAAGCGAGATGATCGAATCACCGCCAAGCTCGAAGAAATTGTCGGTAATGCCGACGGCCGGCCGGCCGAGCAGTTCGGCCCAGATCGCCGCAAAGGCCATCTCGGCCGGCGTGCGCGGCCCCGGACGCTCTGCATGCCCATGCGCCGTGTCGGGTGCCGGCAGCGCATGACGATCCACCTTGCCGCTCGGCATCAAAGGCAGCCGCCCCAGCACCGCGATTCTCGCCGGTACCATGTAGTCGGGCAAGACGGCCCAGAGCGCGGTCCGTATGTCAGCCTCTACCAACTCGCTGCTGCCGCTGACGTAGCCAACGAGCTGCCGGCCGGCGCCGATCTCTCGCGCCGTGACCACTGCGGAGCGAACGCCGGGCTGCTCGAGCAGCCGGGCCTCGATCTCGCCGAGCTCAATGCGGAAGCCGCGAATCTTTATTTGATGATCCGCGCGTCCGACATAGTCGATCGCCCCATCGGCCCGCCAGCGCGCCAGATCTCCCGATCGATAGAGACACTCCCCCGCCTCGCCAAAGGGATCAGGAATGAAGCGTTCCGCCGTCAGCTTCTCGCGCCGCCAGTAGCCCCGCGCCAAGCCTTCCCCGCCGATGAACAATTCGCCGGTCACGCCGGCCGGAACCATGTTCAAATCCGTATCGAGAATGCGGATCGTCACGCCGGGAATGGGGTGCCCGATCGGCACCCGCGCCGCACCCTCGTCACGGCAGGTCCAATAGGTGGCGTTGATCAGGGCCTCGGTCGGACCGTAGCGATTGTCAAACCGCACGTCGGGGAACGCCGCGAGGACGCGCCGCATCAGGTCGAGCGACAGCGCCTCGCCGCCGGCAAACAGGCGCTTGAGGGAGGTGCAGCGTGTCACGCCCGGCTCGGTCACGAAATGCTCGAGCATCTGCGGCACGAAATGCAGCGTCGTCACGTCATGGGTGATGACGCCGTCAACCAGAAGGCGCGGCTCGCGATGCGCGCCCGGAGCCGCGATCGCAAGCCGTGCGCCGGTCGCGAGCGGCCACAGGATTTCCCAGACCGAAACGTCGAAACTGAACGGCGTCTTGTGCAGCAAGGTTTCGCCGGCGGCGAGACGATATTCTGCCTGCATCCAGCCGAGCCGCGCCGCAAGCGCGCGATGCGAACACGAAACACCCTTAGGCACGCCGGTCGACCCTGACGTGTACATCACATAGGCCAAGCTGTCCGGATGAAGCTCCGTGCCCAGATTGTCAGAAAGCTCCACGAGGCGAGCGCCGGCCTCTCCGTCGATGGTCCAGGCCTCAGCGCCCGCCTCCCCGATCACCGGCGCCAGGTGCGGAAGCAACTGCTCTTGCGTCAGCACCAGTGCTGTTCCGCTGTCGCGCAGCATGTGCAGCAGCCGATCGGAGGGGTAGTCGGGATCGAGCGGCAGATAGGCACCGCCCGCCTTCAACACGGCCAGCACGCCGACGATCAGCTCGACGCTGCGCTCGAGTGCCAAGCCGATCAGCCGATCGCGACCAATTCCATGCTGCCGCAACCGCCACGCCAGCCGATTGGCACGCGCATTCAACTCGCCATAATTGATCTGCTGGTCGCCGAAGATCAATGCGGCCGACGACGGCGAAGCCGCGGCCCGAGATTCGATCTGCGCGACGATGCTGTCGTTAAATGACCGCCCTCTTTCGGCACTGCCACTCCAGCCGAGCACTCTCTGCTTCTCGTCGGCATCGAGACCGTCGAGCGCACCAACGGGCCGCGACACGTTCTCCACGATCCTGACCAGCAGCCGCGACAGCGAGGCCTGCAAATATCTGATCTGGTCGTCGTCGAAGCGACCGCGGTCGTAGCGAAAGCCCAGATTGATGCCGTCGGACTTCGCGAACACGGCCACCGTGAGCGCATAATTGGTAATCGAGACCTGCTCCACCCGGCCGAGCCGGCGTCCGCTTTCGCTCTCGCCCCGCAGCGCCTGATCGATCGGGTAGTTCTCGAACACGAGAATATTGTCGAACAACGCACGCCCGGAGCGGCCGGCAAGGCCCTGAATGTCATAGAGCGGCATCCAGCCGTGGTCGCGCAGATCGATGTTGCGCGCCTGGAGGTCGCGCAGCCACGCTCCCACTTCAGTTTGCGGGCTGGCCTGGTCGACGACGGGCAGCGTGTTGATGAACAGGCCGACCATGTCCTCCGACCCGTCGAGCTCGGCCGGACGGCCCGAGACCGTCGCACCGAAACAGACTGCGCGCTGCCCGGTGTGACGACGCAACAACTGCGCCCAGGCGCCCTGCACCATGGTGTTGAGCGTGACGCGCTCCCGCCTGGCAAACGCCTGCAGGCTTGCCGTCAACTCCGCCGTCAGCAGCAGGTCCAGCGAGCCATGGCCGGAGGCACCGCTGGTTACGGGTCCTCCCAGCGCGTCTGCGAGGAAACTGGGCTCCTCCAATTCCGACAACGCCGTGCGCCAGAACGAAGTCGATGCATCGCGGTCCTGCCCTTGCAGCCACGCGATGTAATCGCGATAGCGGCCTTTGACGACCGGTAAGCGTTCGCCGCGCTCGTGCTGCAAGATCTCGGCCATCAAGCGTGCTGCGCTCCAGCCGTCGAGCAGGATATGGTGGTGCGTCCAGATCAGCCAGTGGCGCGCCTCGTCGAGCCGGATCAGCCGCACTCGCTGCAGCGGCGCCTGCGACAGATCGAACGCTTCTGCGCGCTCTGCTTGCGAGACGCGGGACAGCGCGGCTCGGAGCTCTTCGTCGTCCAGGGCTGCCGCCCGCGCGCGCCAGTCTTCCTCCTCGAATGCCAGATGTGCGGAGCGATAGACGACCTGCTGCGCGGCGCCCGACAGTTCACGCCATGCAAATCCAGTTCGCAACACGGCGTGCCGCGCGCTGACTTCGTGCCAGGCCGCGCGCAGCTTGCCGCCATCGAGGCCGCGGACCTCCAGTCCGATCTGGTTGACGTAATTCCCACTCTCGCCATCACGCAGGGCATGGAACAGCATGCCCTGCTGCATCGGCGAGAGCGGATAGATATCCTCGATCTCGTGGCAATCGGTCGTTGCGACCAGTACGTCGAGATCAGCCTGGTTCAGGTTCGACAACGCGAAGTCGGACGGCGTTACGCCGCGACCGCCACCGGTGCAGTGGTCAACGAGCTCGCGCAGGGCCGCAGCATAATGCGCCGCCAGACGTTCGATCGTTGCCCGCCGATAGCGCCTGCGGCCATAGCTGAACGACAGGCGCAATTGTCCTTCACCGACCTGCCCGTTGATGCTCACCCAGCGGCCCAGCGGCGCGCTATCGCTGCGCATCGGTCCCGCGCTCTCGGGCGCGAGGCGGAACGGTGCGGCCTCTCCCATGCTGGAATCGAACTGGCCGAGATAGTTGAAGACGATGCGCGGTTCGGGACCTGCCGCCAGCGCGCTGCGCTGCGTCTCGTTGCCGAGATGACGCAGAACGCCGTAACCCAGCCCGCGGCTCGGAACGGCGCGAAGTTCCTCCTTGACGGCTTTGATCAGCGCGGCATCGTCTCCCGAACCGCCCGGCAACCGCACCGGAAAGGCCGTGGTGAACCAGCCGAGGGTGCGGGATATGTCGGCACCGTCGAACACGTCCTCGCGGCCATGACCTTCGAGCTCGACGACCAAATCCTCGATTCCGCTCCAGCGCGACACCGCTCGTGCAAGTGCTGCCAGCAGGAGATCGTTGACCTGCGTACGGTAGGCGGACGGAGTTTCCTTCAACAACCGCGCCGTCAAGCCAGCGTCAAATGCCAGCAGGACCTGCTCGCCATCGGCAACCCGGTCGACCCCGTCATGATCATCGTCGCAGGGAACCGCAGCATGCGCTCCGCGCTCGAACCAATAATCGAGCTCGGCGGCCAGCTCGTCCGTTCGAGCATAGGCCTGCAACCGCGCGCCCCAGGATGCATAGGAGTCGCTCCTCGCCAGCGCAACCGAACCTGCGCCTTGGCCGAACTGATCGTACGCCGTCGCCAAGTCTTCGAGGAGCACGCGCCATGACACGCCGTCGATGACGAGATGATGCACGATCACCAGAAGCCGCTGGCTGCCGTCCGCGAGATCCATGCCGACCACGCGCAGCAGCGGCCCGGCCAGCGACAGGCTGGCCTGGGCCGACGCTGCAACTTCCGTGACCTCGGCTGCATCGCGAACGTCGGGTCGAATCCAAAGCAATTCCGACACCGCCAGCGACGAGCCATAGGTCGCGCGCCAGCCGCCATCAATCCTCTCAAAGCGCAGACGCAGAGCCGCATGATGAGCGACGAGAGCGGCGACCGAGGACTCGACAACTTTCCAGTCGAGCCGCGACTTCGGCATCAACAGGACGGCCTGGTTCCAATGATGACGGTCCCCCGCATCTTCGCCGAAGAACCGCAACTGAACCGGCAGCAGCGGATGCTCATGGCCTTCGATCTCGACTTCCGGGGCGACATGACCCGCCCTGCTCTCACTTCGCGCGACCCGCGCCAAATCCTGCAAGGTCTGATGCCGGAACACGTCACGCGGTTCGATCAATAAGCCCGCCTGGCGGGCGCGGCCGACCAGTTGTAGCGAGATGATGGAATCGCCGCCGAGCTCGAAGAAATTGTCCTCGACACCGATGACGGGCTGGCCGAGCAGTTCGGCCCAGATCGCAGCGAGCACCATCTCGGCCGCAGAGCGCGGCGCCACGTGCGCAGCGATTGCGGTGGGCATCTCGGGGGCCGGCAGGGCATCGCGATCGACCTTGCCGTGCGCGGTGAGCGGCAGCCGCTCCAGCGGCACGATACGGGCTGGCACCATGTAATCAGGCAGCTCGTCCGAGAGCGCCGCGCGCATGGTTGCCTCGTCGAACGGTCCGTCGCCGGCGACATATCCGACCAGTTGGCGACTGACGCCGGCGTCGCGGGCAACGACGACAGCCGACTGCACGCCGGCCTGCCGCATCAGCCATGCCTCGATCTCGCCGAGCTCGATCCGGAAGCCGCGGATTTTCACCTGGTGATCGGAGCGGCCGACATATTCGATCACCCCGTCGGCGCGCCACCGCGCCAGATCGCCGGTGCGATAGAGCCGCGCCCCCGGCGCACCGAACGGATCAGGGACGAAGCGTTCAGCCGTCAGCTCGGCGCGCCGCCAGTAACCACGCGCCAGTCCCTCGCCGCCGATGAACAGCTCACCGATCACGCCGACCGGGACGATGTTGAGATCACTGTCCAGGATATAGGCAGAGCGGCGGCCCACGGGGCGGCCGATCGGCGCGTAATTGCCTTCAATCTCTTCGTCGGCATCGACCTTCCAGACCAGCGGCGTTACCACGGTTTCGGTCGGCCCGTAGCCGTTGATCAATGTGCGCGGTTTGAGCGCGCGCTTGACCTTGTCGAAGCCCGCCTTTGCCATCGCCTCGCCGCCGAACGAATAGAGCTCCACGGGCGGCGGATCGCCGCGCCACATTGCGAAGTCGGCGAGCTGTTGCAGATAGGTAGGCGGGAATCCGGCGTTGGTGACGCGCTGCCGGCGGAGAACGTCGAGGGTCTGCTCGGCCGACCACAGATCGGCATCGCGCATCACGAGCGCTGCGCCGCAGGTCAGCGCGGTCCAAAGTCGCTCATGGGCCCCGTCGAAGGTGAAGGACAGGAAATGCAGCTCGCGCGAGTGCCGGTCCATATCGTAGAGCCCGGCCGTCACCTCGCAATGCATCGCGAACGGGCCGTGCTCGACCGCAACACCCTTCGGGATACCGGTCGAGCCGGAGGTGTAGATCACATAGGCAAGGCTCGTTGGCGCCACCGCGATCTCGGGATCGCTCTCGCTCTCCTGCACGAGGTGGGTCGCATCGAGTGGGATGACGTCGATGCCGGCGGGCGGCGGCGTCGATACCGAGCCATCCGCGTCAACCAGAACGACATTCGCGCCCGCATCGCTCAGGGTGCCGATCTGTCGCCTGGCCGGATGTTCGGGATCGAGCGGCAGATAGGCCGCCCCCGTCTTCAAGATCGCGAGCAGCGCCACGATGAGATGCGGCGAGCGTCGTGCCGAGACGCCGACGAGGTCGGTGGGCCCGACCCCCCGGCCGATCAAGTGATGCGCGAGGCGGTTGGCGCGACGGTTGAGCTCGGAATAGCTGATGTCATCATCGCCGAAGACCAGCGCCGTCGCGTCGGGCCTTGCGGCCGCCAGCCGTGCCACCGTCAGGTGCACCGGTGTGAACGGTGCATCCTTCGTTCCAGCATCCGCATCGTTCCATTGGCGCAGCTTCTCCAGCTCCTCTTCGGAGAGCAACGGCACATCGGCGATGGATTGCATGTCGTCGGCAACCATCGCCTTCAGAATCGTGGTCCAGTGCGCCGCCAAGCGCTCGATCGTCGCGCCTTCGAACAGCGCCGTCGCGTAGGTGAGGATCGCCCGGATCTCGCCCGATGGCCCCTCGTCCGTGTCGAGCGCGAGGTCGAACTTGACCGTATCGACCTCGGCATCGATGGCTTCGATCTGAAGTCCGGTCCGATCGGGCGGACCGCCCGACGCCCGACGGCGCTGGTGATTGTAGAGGACCTGGAAGAGCGGATTCTGGCTCAAGCTGCGCGTGGGCTGGAGGATCTCCAGCAGCCGCTCGAACGGAAGGTCCTGGTTCTCCTGTGCCTCTACTGTGGCCGAATGGACTGCCGCAATGAAGGCGCCGATCGCCGCCCGGCCGTCGATCTGCGTACGAAGCACCTGGGTGTTGACGAACAAGCCGATCACGTTGCGTGTTTCGTCGCGGTGCCGATTGGCGACCGGCACGCCGATGTTGATGTCGGATTGGCCCGTATAGCGGTAGAGCAGCAGCTTGAAGCTCGCCAGCATCACGACGAACAGTGTCGTGCGGTGGCGCCGCGCCAGCGCGCGTAAACCGTCTGCCAGCACCGGATCAAGTGGAACGCGGCGCGCTGCGCCCGCAAGATCGGGCACCGCCGGCCGCGACCGGTCGATCGGCAGTTGGAGCACGGCCGGGTCGGCAAGACGTTTGGTCCAGTAATCGACCTGCCGCGCGCCGTCGACCGCACTCATCCAGAGCCGTTGCCATTCGGCGTAGTCGGCATATTCGATCTCCGGCTCCGGCAAGGCCGGCGTTTCACCGCAGGCAAATGCCGCGTACAGCGTCCAGAATTCATCGACCAGCACGCCCATCGACCAGCCGTCGGTCACGATATGGTGCAGGCTGACGACGAGGAAGTGGTGGTCCTCGTTCAGCGTCAGCAACGCCGCGCGCATGAGCGGACCGGATTCAAGATCGAACGGCAGCGAGGCTTCCTGTCGCGCCAGCAAACGCGCCCGTCCTTCCCGGTCATCGCCATCGAGGGTCACGTGTCGCAATGCGACCGGTTGCGGATCGCCTATGAATTGCTCGGCGACTTCTCCTTCCTGTCGAAATACGGTACGGAACGCTGTGTGACGCGCAACGAGCGCATCGAACGCCTGTCGCAGCGCGCGTGGTTGCAGCTGGCCGCGCACGCGCAGCGTCGCCGAGATGTTATAGGCGGCACTGCCCGGGTCCATCCGCCACAGGAACCAAAGGCGGGATTGCGCAAAGGACAGCGGCGCACGTTTGCGCTCCTGGCGCACGATCGGCAACATGGCGAGGTTGACGCCCTTCGCCGCAAGCTGCGAGAGGAACGCGTGCTGCTTGCCGGCATCGAGGCGCATCAAGCGCCGTGAGATGTCGCGCAGCTGCTGCTTTTGCGTGCTTGCCATGTCACTCATCGGACAGTTCGACTTCCTTCAACATGTCGAGCATCGCGGCGATGTCGTCGCCTCGCTTGTCGGTTTCGCTCTCCTGGCCCAGCGCAGCCGCCATGGTTTCAACCGTCGTCATTTCGAATAGACGGTTGAGCGGCAGGTCGTGGCCGAGATCGCGCTTGATGCGGCTGACGAGCTGGACGGCGATCAGGGAATCCCCGCCGAGCTCGAAGAAATTGTCGGTGACGCCGATGTCGGGCTGGCGCAGCAGGTCGGCCCAGATCGCAGCCAGCGCAACTTCCTTCGGCGTGCGCGGCGCGACATGCTCGGCTGACGTTACAAGCTGGTCCGGCGCCGGCAGCGCCTTGCGGTCG
>NZ_JAFCJE010000017.1 GCF_018131185.1 Bradyrhizobium diazoefficiens
GCCGGTCTCGCCGGCGCCCTGCAGCTCGGCCGCGCCCGCCGCAAGGTCACCGTTCTCGATACCGGCCTGCCGCGCAATCGCTTCGCCGGCCACTCGCATGGACTGCTCGGCCACGATCACAAGCCGCCGCTGGACATCCTGGCCGAGGCGCGGCGGCAGCTGGCGCGTTATCCCGCGATCAAGCTGGTCAGCGCCCGGGCCGACGGCGTCTCGGGCGCCCTCGACGATTTCAAGGTTCTCACGTCCGATGGTGAAAGCCTTCGGGCGCGTCGTGTGATCCTGAGCTATGGCATCGCCGACCAGATGCCTGATGTTCCGGGCTTTGCCGAAAGCTGGGGCACGTCCATCGTGCCTTGCCCCTATTGCGACGGCTTTGAAGTCGCCGGCCAGCATTGGGGCCTCGTCTGGTCCGGCCCGCAGTCGCAAAATCAAGCCAGGCTGTTCCTCGACTGGACCGACAAGTTGACGCTCTTCGCCAATAATCACGATATTCCGCCCGATATCCGGGCCAATCTGGCGCGCCGCAACATACCTGTCGTCGACGGCCGGATCACCGAGATCGCCCATCACAAGGGCCGTATCGCCACCGTCAATCTCGATACCGGCCGCAATGTCGCAGTCGACATCCTGTTCGCGCATCCGCGCAACAAGCCGTCCGCAAGCCTGCATGAATCACTGGGCCTCGCCACGGTGGATACGCCCGTCGGCATCGCCCTCAAGGTCGACGAGCGCCGCCAAACCAGCATGCCCGGCATCTACGCCGCCGGCGACCTCACCACGCCCTTCTTGCCCTCGGTCACCCAGGCATCATCGCAGGGCGCGATGGCGGGTATCTTCGCCCAGCAGTCGATGGTGGTTTGAGAGCACAGATGCAGGATGAGCATGGCCGTCGAACGAGACAGCGCGGGTGTGCGCTTCCCTCCGCCCTTCATCTATCTGGGAGCGCTGCTGTTGGGGCTGGCGGCCGAGCGGATCGTCCCCCTCCGCTCCTTCGGCATCGACTGGCGGTTGCTGGTCGCGGCGGGCGCGCTGCTGTTCGTTGCCGGCGCGGCAATGATGCTTGCGGCGGCGGGGCTGTTCTGGCGGCTCGGCACCAACGTTCCGCCGTCCCAGCCGACGACCCTCATCGCAACGACCGGTCCCTATCGGTGGACCCGCAATCCCATGTATCTCGGCATGGCGCTTATCTATGCCGGCCTTGCGATCGGCTTCGACGGGCCGATCGCCTTCGCCTTGCTCCCGTTGGTGCTGATCGCGATCCAGACGCAGGTGATCGCCCGCGAGGAGCGCTATCTCGAAGCGAAGTTTGGCGACGACTACCGCCGCTACAAGGCCGAGGTTCGCCGATGGCTCTGACTATTGCGCCGCTGCCGTCTGCGTGGCCGCCCGTCAGCCAGCTTCCCAACAGATCGCGTCGTTACCCGGAGCAGCTTTCAGTATCTGGAAAGTATCCATCCGTGCAGAGCCGTCGGCTATCCAACAACAGGGTGCATCAATGGTCTACAGTCTCATTGTCGAAAAAGAGATCCGCAGGAGCTTCGATCATGTCAACAACCAGCGTTGGGATGATGCTGCAAAGGGCCTAACACCAAACGCGTATCACTGGGTTGCCGGAGATCATGCGTTGGGGGGTGAGCGACATGGAAAGCCATCGGTGAAGCAGTGGTTCGAGCGCATGGGCCGTGTTTTCCCGAAGCTTCACATAGATATCGAGCAGCTCGAGGTGACGGGTTGGCCATGGAACACCACGGTGTTCGTCAAGTGGCGGGCCAACGCGAGGCTACTTGATGGCCAAAGCTCGTATGTGAACAGGGGCGTCCACGTCTTCAAGTTGCGATGGGGCAAGGTTTATTCGATTGAGGAATACTTCGACTCGCAGGCTGCAGAACGAAGCCTCGCTATCCTAGCTCGTGCCGGTTTGGATGAAGCTGCGGCTGGACCAATCGTGAGCTAACGCCGATCATTCGTGTGAGGCCGCCATCGGCGCACAGATCCCCTTCTCCGGTTGCCGCGGGCGCGGTTGTCCTTCGAAGTCCGGCGCTAGGCGGCACCGATCTCGACGCATGAGACGATCACACGCAGGTCTGGCGCCTTATCACTGGTGGAGGCGGGATCGCTGGAGACGATGCGCACTTTGGCATCGGACAGCTTCGTCAAGAACGAAGCAGAACAAGGATAGGTCATGGCAGAGCGAAATGCGGATCAGGTCATCGACTGGAAAGGCCAAAGCGGGGAGCGCTGGGTCGTCCACGAGGCCCGGCTCGATGCCAGGCTGGCGGTGTTCGGTCAGGCCGCGATCGAAGCCGCCGCGCCCGCGGCGGGCGAGCGCGTGCTGGACGTCGGCTGCGGCGCGGGCGCGTCGAGTCTGGCTCTGGCCGCCCGCGTCGGCGCCGGGGGCCAAGTGCTGGGCGTGGATATCTCTGAACCGCTGATCAGCCGAGCGCGCGCCCGTGCGCCACAGGATACGCAGGTCCTGTTCCGGGTGGCCGACGCCAGCAACGCCGAGCTGCCCGAGGGCGCGTTCGACCTGCTGTTCTCGCGTTTCGGAGTGATGTTCTTCGACAATCCAACAGGGGCGTTCGCGCATATGCGCCGCGCGCTCAAACCGGGCGGCCGGCTCGCATTCGTCTGCTGGCGCGGCACGGCCGAGAACGATTGGATGCGCCTGCCGATGGGCGCGATCAAGGGCATCGTCCCACCGATGGCGCTGCCCGATCCCGAAGCGCCCGGCCCATTCTCGTTCGGCGACCCGGGGCGGGTGGGCCGGATCCTGACGGGGGCCGGCTTCACCGATATCGCTATCGCGCCCTTCGATGCTTCCGTTTCGTTTGGCGAGGGCGCGACGCGGGACGCGGCGATCGACGACGCGGTGAAGATGACATTGGAGGTCGGCCCGCTGTCGCGCGCGCTCGCGGATCAGCCCGACGACATCCGTGCCCGCGCCTCGGCCGCGGTTCGCGCCGCCTTCGCGGGCCGCCCCGGCGAACGGTCGGTGATGATGAACAGCGCGACGTGGATCGTCACGGCGCGCAATCCGGCAAGCTGATGATCGCGACGATTGGACGATGACGGTGACAGTGCACTCAATCGCTACGCCAACCTCTTCACGGGTCTAACGATAGTCACAACGACAGTTAAGCGCACAGTCACCGTAATCCTGTCACTCGTCGCCTTAATCCACCGATCAACCTAACAACGAAGGATCCCATGGCAGACCTTATCAACACCGCGCCGCGGGACATTCCCACTTCCAGCGCCCTGCCGATCGCGGTCCTTTCCGTCCTAACCGCGATGGGAACGCTGGCGACCAACATCTTGCTGCCGTCTCTGCCGCACATTGCGATCTCATTGAACGTCACGACTGCGGTGGTCACGTCCGCCATCACCGTCTTTCTTGCGGTGTTCGGATTGGGCCAGCTCCTGGTCGGACCGCTTTCGGATCGCTACGGAAGACGTTGGCCGGTCCTGATCGGATTTGCCGTGTTCTTCGCGGGCAGCGTCTGGTGCGGTCTGGCAACCGACCTGCCGAATCTCCTTGCCGGCCGCGTCGTGCAGGCAACAGGGGCTTGTGCGACGGCAGTGCTGTCTCGCGCCATCGCCCGCGACATGTTTAGTGGCGCAGCGCTGGCACGCGCGATGGCGCTCATCATGATCGTGATGTCCGCCGCTGCCGGGTTCTCGCCACTGCTTGGCGGCGCACTCGACCACAGTCTTGGCTGGCGCGCCGAATTCGCGCTGGTCGCGGCCTTTGCTGCCGTCGGCGCCGTTGCCTACGGCATCGTTCTCGGCGAAACACACAATTCGATCCGCACGCCGCTCAACCCAGCTGCCATCGGCAGGACCTATGCCGGCTTGATTGGCGACCGTCGCTTCGCTATCCCCGCGACCACCTCGAGCCTCATCATAGGTGGCATGTTCTCAATGTTTTCCGCTGCGCCGCGCCTATTCATCGAAGCGCTGCACTTCACGCCGATCCAAGTAGGCCTCTTTTTCGTCGGCACCGCCTTCATCGTAGCCGCCGCGGGTATGCTTGCAACAAGATTGGCACCACGCTACGGGCTCGATGGCCCGATCCGGGCCGGCTTGGGCGCGACGGCCGCCAGCAACCTTGCAATCCTGCTGATCTCGATGATCAGCCCGACTTTCCTGCCTTTTCTGGGCGCGATGTGCGTTTTTCTTCTCGGCGCGGGTGTTGTCATTCCACTGGCCACTGCGCGGGCGCTTTCTCCATTCGGGGAGAAGGCCGGCGCCGCCTCGGCGCTGCTGGGTTTCTTGCAGATGATGATCGCCGCGATCGGCGTATGGCTTGCTGCTACGGTGTCACATGAAGCAATGTTGGCGCTGGGCGTCGTGATGAGCGCGTTTTCTCTGCTTGCCCTTGGCCTGTACGCGCGGGGCGCAGGACCTTGATTGGTGCATGACTCCGCGTTTCTTTTTAGTCGCTCGTCAGCTTTGCGACGTCGGCTGACGCCCTCGGGCAAACGCGCGGGATTCGCCAGTCTGACAATTGGATTACGGTGACAGTGCACTCTCTGTCCTTCTAAGTTTCTTACGAGTTACGTCGTGTGAGGAGAGTTTCGGCCTTTGTCCCTAAGCAGAGGCTGAAGCG
>NZ_JAFCJE010000018.1 GCF_018131185.1 Bradyrhizobium diazoefficiens
TCAGCAAGCGGAATAGCATGCGGGTCATTGCTCCCATGCTGCGGCGCGGCAGGCTGCTCGGGGGTGCCCGCCTCGTCCAGGCTCTTCCTGAACCAAAGTGCATAGAGGCCCGGCAGGTACAGCAGCGTCAGGAACGTCGCGACGAACAGGCCGCCCATGATGGTGATCGCCATCGGGCCCCAGAACGCCGAGCGCGACAGCGGGATCATGGCGAGGATCGCGGCGAGCGCCGTCAGCACCACCGGACGGGCGCGGCGGACGGTGGCCTCCACGATCGCCTCGCGCCGGGTCATGCCTTGGGAGACGTCGGTCTCGATCTGGTCGACCAGGATGACCGTGTTGCGCATGATCATGCCGGCGAGCGCGATCAGGCCGAGCAGCGCCACGAAGCCGAACGGGGCATTGGCGACGTTGAGGCCGAAGGAGGCGCCGACGATGCCGAGCGGTGCGGTCAGGAACACCAGGATCAGGCGCGAGAAGCTCTGAAGCTGGATCATCAGCAGCGTCAGCATCACCATGACCATCAGCGGGAAGAGGACGAAGATCGAGGCGTTGCCCTTGGCGGATTCCTCGAACGCGCCGCCCGGCTCGATGCGGTAGGCCGGCTCGAGGTGGTCCATGATCGGCTTCAGCTTCGGCGTGATCTGGCCCGTGACGTCGGGCGCCTGCACGCCGTCGACGACGTCGGAGCGCACGGTGATCGCCATGTCGCGGTTACGCCGCCACATGATCGGCTCCTCGTGGGCATATTCGATCTTGGCGATCTGCTGCAGCGGCACGGCAACGCCATTGCGCGAGGTGATGGTGAGATCGCCGACGCCGCCGAGGTCGAGACGCTCGGACGGGACCGCACGGGCGACCACGGCCACCTTCTCGATGCCGTCGCGGATGGTCGTGACCTGCGCGCCCGAGATCAGCATCGCGAGCGCCTGTGAGACGTCCTGCGGGGTCAGGCCCATGGCGCGGGCGCGGTCCTGGTCGACGACGAGCTTGAGGTAGGGCGACTGCTCGTTCCAGTCGAGCTGGACGTCCTGGACGTTCTTGTTCTGCCGCATGACGTCGCGGACCTGGTAGGCGATCTCGCGCACCTTGTTGGCGTCGGGGCCGATCACGCGGAACTGGACGGGGAAACCAACGGGCGGACCGAAATTGAAGCGGTCGACGCGCACGCGCGCCTGGGACAGGAAGCCCTCGGCAGCGGCGCTCTCGATCTTGGCCTTGATCCGCTCGCGCGCCTCCACGCCCTTGGCGACGATGACGATCTCGGCAAAGGCCTCGTTCGGCAGCTGCGGATTGAGGCCGAGCCAGAAGCGCGGCGAGCCCTGGCCGACATAGGAGGTATAGGTCGCGATGTCCTTGTCGTCCTTGAGCAGCGTCTCGGCCTGCTTCACCGCCTTTTCCGTGACGTTGAAGGCGGTGCCTTCGGGCAGGCGCAGCTGGAGGAACAGCTCGGGCCGCTCCGACAGCGGGAAGAACTGCTGCTGGACCTGACCGAAGCCGACGACCGAGGCGATGAAGACGCCGACGGTCGCAACCACCACGGTGATGCGGTGGTTGACGCACCATTGCACGATGGCGCGCAAGCCGCGGTACATGCGGGTCTCATAGACCGCGTGCGGATCGTGATTGTGGTGCGCCTTCATCTCCGGCAGCAGCTTGACGCCGATATAGGGTGTGAAGATCACCGCCACGAACCAGGAGGCGACCAGCGCGATCGCCACGATCCAGAAGATGCTGCCGGCATATTCGCCGACCGCGGAATTGGCAAAGCCGATGGGGAGGAAGCCAGCGGCCGTGACCAGCGTTCCCGTGAGCATCGGAAACGCAGTAGATTCCCAGGCAAAGGATGCCGCGCGCATGCGGTCCCAGCCCTGCTCCATCTTCACCACCATCATCTCGACCGCGATGATGGCGTCGTCGACGAGCAGGCCGAGCGCGATGATCAGCGCACCCAGCGTGATGCGGTGCAGGTCGAGCGACATCATGTTCATGACGATGAAGACGATGCCGAGCACCAGGGGCACCGACAGCGCGACCACGATGCCGGTGCGCCAGCCGAGTGCCAGGAACGAGACGAACAGCACGATGACGAGCGCTTCCATGAAGGAATGCACGAACTCGCCGACGGCATGCTCGACGACCTTGGGCTGATCGGCGATCAGCTTGACATCGATCCCCTGCGGGACCGCCTTCATGAAATCGGCCGTCGCCTTCTCGACCTCCTTGCCGAGGTCAAGGATGTTGGCGCCCTTGGCGGTGACGACACCAATGCCGATCGCGGCCTTGCCTTCCTGACGGACGACGAAGGCCGGCGGATCGACATAGCCATGGGTGACGGTGGCAATGTCGCCGAGGCGGAACACGCGGCCGTTGCTCTCGACCGGGGTCTCGGCGACGGCCTTGGTGCCGTCGAGCGCCCCGGTGACGCGCAGCGGCACGCGCTGCGAGGAGGTCTCGACCGTGCCGGCGGGCGTCACGTTGTTCTGCTTGGCGAGCGAATCGAACAGCGCCTGCGGCGTGATGCCGAGGGTCGCGAGCTTGGCGTGGCTGAACTCGACGAAGATGCGCTCGTCCTGATTGCCGTAGACGTCGACCTTGGTCACACCAGGCACCTTCAGCAGGCGCTGGCGAAAGCCTTCGGAGATCTTCTTGAGCTGGGCGTAATCGGCGCCGTCGCCGGTCATCATGTAGAGGATGGAATCGACGTCGGAGAACTCGTCGTTGACGACGGGGCCGAGGATGCCGGACGGCAGCTGGCCCTGGACGTCGACCAGCTTCTTGCGCAAGAGGTAGAAGAGATAGGGCACGTCCTTCGGCGGGGTGCTGTCGCGGAAGGTCACCTGGAGCGCGGTGAAGCCGGGCTTGGAATAGGTCTGCACCTTCTCGAAATAGGGCAGCTCCTGGATCTTCTTCTCGATGGGATCGGCGACCTGGGTCTGGATCTCCTGCGCGGTCGCGCCCGGCCACAGCACGGAGACGTTGACCACCTTCACCGTGAAGAACGGATCCTCGGCCCGGCCGAGCTTCTCATAGGAGAAGTAGCCGGCGACGCCGAGCATGACCATAAGGAAGAGAACCAGCGTCGGGTGGCTGACGGCCCAGGCCGAAAGGTTGAAGCGCTTCATCGCTCTCTCCGAAAGGACGTTCCAATTGCCTAAAAAGGACAGCCGCTCTGTTCAAACCATCATCGCGAGGCAGCGAAGCAATCCAGGGGGCTGGGCAGATTCTGGATCGCTTCGCCGCTTCAGCCTCTGCTTAGGGACAAAGGCCGAAACTCTCCTCACACGACGTAACTCGTAAGAAACTTAGAAGGACAG
>NZ_JAFCJE010000019.1 GCF_018131185.1 Bradyrhizobium diazoefficiens
TCGTGATGGCGTAAACGTCGGCCTTGACGATCAATCCGCATCCAACCGCGTGGACCGCGTGACACAGAGCTGGCCCCGGTTGTTTGGACAGCGCCCCGCTGGATTTAAGTGGATTCCTGCCGGGTTATGCTGAACGCGGGGCTTTACGGTTTTGTCGTTGCGTCGGGAGGGCGTAGCCCGACCAGAGCGACGACAAAACCGTCGGCGACGGTCATGCGGCCATCACCATAGCTTGCGTGCCGAAGTAAGCCTCGTCGGGCGTGCGCCCGTCAAGGCTCGAGTGAGGGCGTCCCTGATTGTAGAAGGCCAGATACTTGGCAATTGACGCTCGCGCCTCGGACACGCTGTCGTAGGCGCGGAGATATACTTCTTCGTATTTGACCGTGCGCCAGAGCCGCTCGACAAACACGTTGTCGCGCCAGGCGCCCTTGCCGTCCATGCTGATGGCGATCTTCGCGTCCAGCAGCACATCGGTGAACTCGAGGCTGGTGAACTGGCTGCCCTGATCCGTGTTGAAAATCTCGGGCCTGCCGTGCTTCGCCAACGCCTCCTGGACCGCTTCGACGCAGAAGGCCGCCTCCATTGTGATCGAGACGCGATGGGCCAGGACCCGTCGGCTGAACACATCGACGACCGCCGCGAGATAGACGAAGCCACGCCGCATCGGAATGTAGGTGATGTCCATTGCCCACGCATGGTCGGGCCGCTCGATCTTCAATCCGCGCAACAGGTACGGGTAGATCTTGTGACCCGGAGCCGGCTTGCTCGTGTTCGGGCGACGATAGACCGCCTCGATCCGCATGCGCTTCATCAGCGTCGCGATGTGGCGGCGACCGGCGTATACGCCCTCCCGCCGCAGCAACGATCGCAGCATACGCGCTCCCGCGAAGGGATAATCGAGATGCAGCTCATCGAGCCGACGCATCAAGGCAAGGTCCTCGGCCGAAACTGGCCGAGGTTCATAGTAGACCGTGCTGCGAGCCAGCTTCAGGACCTTCGCCTGGCGCACGATAGAAAGATCATGATCGCGGTCGATCATCGCTTTGCGCTCAGCAGGCCCGCCTTGGTGAGCGCGCCGGACAAAAAATCGTTTTCCAACGCCAGCTCGCCGATCTTGGCATGTAACGCCTTCAAATCGACCGGCGTCTCGGCCGATGTCTTGTCATGCCCAAACACGCCGGCGGCGCCTTCCAGGAGCTGGTTTTTCCAGATCGTGATCTGGTTCGGATGAACATCAAACAGTTGCGCCAGCTCCGCCAGTGTCTTGTCTCCTTTGACCGCAGCCAAAGCAACCTTCGCCTTGAATGCCGGAGAATGCGTCCGGCGGCTCTTCTTCGTCATCTTCGCTCCTGATTCGCAGCAAGAATCCTCGCCGCTGTCAGGCAGAAAATCCACTCAAGCTACTGTCCGAATTTGCGGGGCCAGCTCTAGCAGCGCATGGCGATCCTTGATCAGGCACTCCACCGCACGTCCGTATTTGACGTGGTATTTCTCGACGAAGACGTCGATCGCGGTTTCAGCTTCGGCCCGGTGTGGGGCCAGATAGATGTTCCGCAGGTCGTTCTTCATGGGGCCCTGCACGGATTTGGCGACCTTGTCGAGTACGTTGCTCACTTTATGGCACCAGCATCGTTGGTGCCGCGTGCCGGGAAAGGCCTCGTCCAGTGCCTTCCAGAAGCCGAGGGCGCCGTCGCCGATGGCGAGTTGCGGGGCAATCCGTAACCCGCGTTGCCGCAGGTCGATCAGGAGTTCGCGCCAGCTCTGCGCGCTCTCGCGCACGCCGACCTGGAAGCCGATCAGCTCCTTCTTGCCTTCCGGCGTGGTGCCAATCAGCACCAGCATGCATTCGCTGTGATCTTCCATGCGGGCCTGCAGGTACACGCCATCGGCCCAGATGTAGACATAGCGACGCGCCGACAGATCGCGTCTCTGCCAGCGTTCGTACTCGACCTGCCAATCGGCCTTCAGGCCGGCGATCACCGAAGGCGACAGGTTCGGCGCATCCTTGCCGAGCAGCGCCGAGAGCGCCTCCTGGAAGTCGCCGGTCGAGATGCCGCGCAAATAGAGGACCGGGATCAAGGCATCCAGGCTCTTCGTCCGCCGCGCCCATAGCGGCAGGATTGCCGAACTGAAGCGGAGGCGGTCGCCTGGCCCGCTCGCTCCGCGGTCGCGGACCTTGGGACGAGCGACCTCCACCGGACCGATGCCGGTCGCAATCTCGCGCACCGGACCGTGCCCATGTCGGACCAGGCGCGCTCGACCGTCGGGCAGCGTCAGATTGGCCGTGCTGGCCAGAAACGCGCCAACCTCGATCTCGATCGCCCTGGCAAGCAGGTCCCGCGCGCCGGCACGAACGATATCGGTCAGTGGATCATCAACCGCGGACGGCTGACGGAAAGCAAGAACATTGGTAGTCTCGGTCATGGCGTATCG
>NZ_JAFCJE010000002.1 GCF_018131185.1 Bradyrhizobium diazoefficiens
GACGGCGACTTCGTGCAGCTGGACACGGGAGCAGTCGTTGCGATCGACAACGACGTTCCCGAGAACAACACGGCCGCGCTGCAGGTGCAGACGGTGTACGAGGACGGGCTTGCGACGTTGCTGTCGACCGGCATCGGCGGCGGCGCGACGACGGCGACGTTCACCTCGGCGCAGCTTGCGACGCTGGTGAGCTCCGGTGCGGACGAGAATGTGACGATCAAGCTGGCGAGCGCGGCGCAGCTGAGCGGGGATACCGGGCTCGATTCGAAGGGTACCCAGGTCAACTGGCAGGTTGTCGACGCGACGCATATCAATGGCGTGTCGACGGACGGGCGGACGGTGTTCACGCTGGTCGAGAGCCCTGCGGGCACGTTCACGTTCACGCTGCTGGACCAGATCGACCACGTGCCGAACGCGGATCCGAGCAGCGACACCGACGCCTCGCAGACGATCGACCTGGCGAAGGCGTTCGTTGCGACGGACTTCGACGGCGACTTCGTGCAGCTGGACAACGGTGCGGTCGTTGCAATCAACAACGACGTTCCCACCAACTATAACCCTGATGCGAAGGTGACCACAGACATTGCCGGCAGCGTGATCACGGGATCGCTACATACCGTTGGGCACGTTGGCGCTGACGAGCCGGCATCCATCACTTTCACCAGCTTCACGGTTGGTGCGACGACGGTCACGACAAATGGAGCCGACTCAACGCTCAATTATCAAGGAAGCAATATCCTTCTGTCAGGCTTCAATACCAGTAGCCTAACTGGCTTTGTGGACGGAGCTGGTGGCATCGCGGGTGTTTTGGATGCGAGCGATACGATCGTCTTCACGGCAACTCTCAATGCCAGCACCGACGTCTATTCGTTCAATCTGCTTCATCCGATCGACAACGGAGCCGGGGTCTCCCTGACGGATTTGGGATTTGCGACGGCCGGCAACAAAGCCTTTAACTACATCGATGTGGCCAGTACAAACCAGGATATTTTGTTCTCTGGCTTCCACGTTAATGCCGATGGAAATCAATGGGGCTTAAACAACACCTTCGATGCAATTGGTTCAGTAAATACAAACAACACGTCAATCGGCGTCAACAATCAGTCAATGAACGATGGCGATGTGCTGGGCATCGATTTTGCTACCGCTCCGTCAGTGACGGCGAGTGCGAACAACGAGTACAGTTATACGGCCCACTATGACATCAATGATTTCTCTTTCACGATCGTACAAAAGGGCGGAAACACGGGGACTGATGCTATCGAAGTTTGGCTGCGGGCCTACGATGTGGATAATGATCCCAGTGGCGCGAGCACGAGCGCTGACTTCAACAATCTAACTCCTCGGTTCGACCCGACCCCGGCCGATCAACAAGATCAGATCACGGCCGTCACAGTGAATGGCGTGGATCTCAATCTCGCAACCCTGCAAACTGATGGACACGGTGGTTATCTTTTGACGGGCCTTGACCTGAATGACGTTGTCGTTGTTCACACCGCTACGGGCTACAGCCGTTTGGAGATTGAGAATGCGTCGGCAGGAGGACTTGATCCTCAAAACTTGAACGGTGACAGTTTCGACATTGGCAAGTTTGCCTACCAGGTTGTCAATTCGGGCTCTCCACTGAGTGCGACGTTGGGCACGACGTTGACTGACTATGATGGTGATCAGTCTACAGGCTCTATCGCGTTGACGTTGGATCCAGCCGCGGCTCCCAGCACCCTTGTTGGTGGTCCAGGGAACGACATCCTGATAGGTGGAGGAGGAAACGACTCACTTACAGGGTCAGGTGGCAACGACATCTTTGTGCTGCAAGGGAGCTTCGCGAACGGTCACGATATCATCACCGACTTCAACGCCGATGACAGCATCGTGGTCGACGTCGCCAACCTGAACCTCAGCATCAGCAATGCGCAGCTTGCCACGTTCACGCAGGTTACGGACGCCAATCAGGCGGGGTCTTGGAATGGGAGCACGAATCAGTTCCTCTTCAACACCGACCATAACGAGCTCTGGTATTCCGCGAACGGAACGGCTGCTGCTGCTGTCGATCTTGCGCAGATGAGCACGGGTGTGCCTGCACCGACTGCGATCCACGTCGCCTAGCGCGTGACTTGATGAACCACAAACCGCTGGCGAGTCTCTCGCCGGCGGTTTTGTTATGGGCTCAAAGCAGCAATGGCAGGGTCCCGAGCGCGCCCGCGCCACCCGCATTCGCCGGCTCGGCGCCCACCCATTGGGATCCCGGCGCTGTCGCGGCCGGCGTGGCCGACATTTCTGCGCCGTTTGGCTGCGCCTTCGCATAAGGTTTCGCGAACAGCTGCACCCCGTCGTGATTGATGGCGAACAGCGGCGTGAAGTTCAACTCGCCATTGTCTTCCCGGAGGCTCGACCATCGATTGTCGAGGATCAGCCAGCGGCCGTCGAGACGCGCTGCGAGGACCGCATGGTCCTGCCGGACCGCGCGGTCACGGACGAGGAGCACACGCATGTCGGCTTCCGGGAAGCCGGCTTCGCGCAGTGCGACATATTTGGCGATCGCATAATCCTCGCAATCGCCTTTCGCGCTCGCAAAGGTGGCCAGCGGCGTGCTCCAGCGGTCGAGCTCCCTGAATTGAATGACATCGCTCACATAGCGGATCGCGGTGTTGACGCCGAGATTGACCTCTTCGAGCTGCGCACGTCCGGATTTCGCTTTGGTCGCGGCGATGAGCCTAAGAAACTGGGCGGCATGAGCCGGGCAGGAGACAGCGTCGGAGCGGCAGCGCTCGACCACGATCTTCTCCTGGGCAAGGTCCGTTTCCACGCCGCGCCATTTGCGCCACAGCAGGCTCTCCGGTGCGCGGAATGCGGAAAGCCCAAACGGCTCGTTGCCAACGGACGAGCCGTCGGAGGAAGGGCCTCCGTCTGTCGCTGCGTCGGTGAGCGTCGTCTCGTGCGGCGTCAAGGTCGCCAGGCGAAGTGCTTTCGGTCCCCGGCCGCGCTCGCGATCGAGCTTCGCAAGGACCGCGTTGATGGTGAAGAATGTCGCCGGAGCCTGCATGGCCTCCGGGGTGGGCAGAGTGACCTCGGCAGCGGATTCCTGCCGATTCCCGACCTCTGCAGCAAACGCGGTCTGGTCCGCGATGCCATCGAGGGAAATCAGCACGACTGCCGCAAACGCGAGCGTGCGCTGCCGTCCAAAACGCGACTTCATCGACCGTCCCCATATTCCGGGACGTCAGCCAGCGTCTTTGCGCGCTTGGTCTTTCATCCCGACCTGTTATGGACGCAGCATGCGCGGTCGGGCGCTTAAGGCGGGTTAAGCTGGGGGGAGAGGCGCAGAGAATGAGCTGGCGCGCTAAACAGCGCCTATCCGGAGAAGCTAAATCCTGGAACTGAAAATTTATGATTGATTAAGCAACCCGGTCACGAGCACGCCAGTTAGTGCTCGCGCAGGGCCTCGTCCCGCAGGATGCGGACCGGCTTCAGGATGTAATCCAGCACGCTCTTCTTGCCCGTCAGAATTTCGACCGTCGTGACCATGCCGGGAATGATCGGAAGCGGACTTTGCTCTGTGCCGAGGTGATTGGTGTTCGTGCGTACCATGACGCGATAATACGTCTCCGGCCGCTGAGCCGCCTCGCCCTTGTCGTCGAGGATGGTGTCCGCGCTGATCCGTTCCACCTTGCCATTCAGATGGCCGTAGACGGACGAGTCGTAAGCGGAGATCTTGACGACCGCATCCTGGCCCGGCCGGATGAACGCGATGTCCTGCGGTCTTACCTTGCTTTCCACCAGGAGGGTGTCGTCGAGAGGAACGATGTCCATCAAGTTGGCCCCGGGCTGAACCACGGCGCCGATCGTCGTCACGTTCAGCTTGTTGACGATGCCGCGGACCGGGGAGCGCAGATCGGTTCTGCGTACTCTGTCCTGAGCAGACTTGATGTTTTCGTCAAGGACGGCGAGGTCGGTTCGCGATTTGGCGAGGTCCTCGTCCGCCTGAGCGCGGAAGGTCGATCCGATGTTCGCGATCTTCGATCTTGCTTCGGCCATTTGGCCCTTGGCCTCGGCTGATTGACGCTCCAGTCGAAGCATTTCGATCTCGGGAACAACTCTTTGTTCATACAGCCTGCGCGTCAGGGTCAACTCGCGCTCGAGCAACGCCGTTGTTTGGGTCAACCGGCCAATTTGCTGGTTGAGAACGTCAACGTCCTGGGCGACCTTTTGTGCGCGTGTCTTGAACACACTCCTCTCGGTGGCGGCCGACGCCGGTGCGAGTTCCTCGGTCTGATCGGGAAAAACGAGCTCCGTGCGTCCGTTGGCCTCGGCGCTCAGACGCGCCACGCGGGCGGCCACGGCGGCCCGACGCTCTCTTATCTCCCCGAACTCCGATGCAAACTTGGTATCGTCAATTCGCATCAGGGATTGACCCTGCTGCACCACTGCGCCCTCCTGGACCAGCAGGTCGCCAACAATTCCGCCCTCGAGCGACTGTACCACCTGAATCTGTCGTGACGGGACGACCTTGCCGTTCCCCCGCTTGACCTCTTCCAGCACGGCGAAATGCGCCCAGACAACGAACGTGGCAAACAGAGCGAGAAACGCCCACAACAGCATGCGCGACGTCTTGGGCGTCCTCAACCGGACGGCCGCGCGAATGTCGTTGGCGTAGGCAAAATCAGATGACATTGGATCTCTGCACAACTGGGGTGGTTTGCGCGGGCTTGGGCGCCGCGGCCGCAGGCTGGGGTGCGGGCGGCTTGCCCTGCAGCAGGCTCAGGACCTTGTCGCGCGGTCCATCTGCGACCAGACGACCATTGTCGAACAACAACAGGCGATCGACCATTCCGAGCAGGGACAGACGGTGCGTCGAAATGATGATGGTCATCCCGTCGTCGAGCGCTCTCAGCCGATCGAGAAATTCGCTTTCGCTCCGCACGTCGAAATGCGCGGTGGGTTCGTCCAGAAACAAGATCCTGGGTTTGCGGATCAGGACGCGGGCCAGTCCAATGGCTTGTTTTTGGCCGCCCGACAGGCTTCGGCCGCCTTCGGAGATCGGCATGTCGTAGCCCATCGGGTGTCCCGCGATGAAGCTCTCCACCCCGGCGAGGCGTGCTGCCGCCAGCACTTCCTCATCTGTCGCGGCCGGATAGCCCAGCGTGATGTTGTCGCGCAACTTGCCAAAGAAGAGGTCGGTGTCTTGCATGGAAAAACCGATTCCCGAACGTAAATCGGCAGGGTCGTATTGGCGCGAATCGACATCGTCGACGAGAATGCGGCCTTCTTGGGCCTCATAGAAGTTGAGTAACAGGCGCCCTACAGTGGTCTTGCCTGAGCCAACCCGGCCAATGATCCCAACTCGTTCGCCGCGTCCGATCTTGAACGTGACTCGGTCGAGCGCCTTGCCGGGAGCGTTGGGATAGGTGAACGAGATATTCTCGAAGCTGACGGTCCCGTTTTCTATCTTCCGCGCGACATAGGTCCGTTCCGGAGAGCGCTCTCGTTCGAGCGACATGATCCGATCGATCGACTTTAGCGCCGTGAAGGTTTGTGTGCCGCGCATGATCACCGACGCGATGCCCGCGATTGGCGAAAGCACTCGACCAGCAAGCATATTTGCCGCGACCAATGCGCCGACCGTCAGGCTGCCGTTCATGATCAGGAAGACACCGATCACAATCAGCAGCAGACTGGTCAGCATTTGTGCCGAATTTGCTGCGGTAAGCGCCAGCGACGACCAGAAGTGAACAGCTTCGCCAGAACGGGCAGTCGCGGCCACCGAACGTTCCCACGCGGTTTGCATTCGCGCCTCGCCGCCTGTCGCCCGGACGGTTTCCAGTCCCGTGAGAGACTCGACGAGCACACCGTGCCGGGCCGCTGACTCCGCTTGCAATCGCTTCATCGCCCGATTGAGCGGTCGTTGCAGCCCGATGCCGATCCCGATCATCACAGGCAGCATGAGCAGCGGCACCCAGGCCAGTGGACCGGCGACCACGAACAGTACGCCGATGAAGAGCACCGCAAAGAGCAAATCGGTGGCCGAGACCACGCTTCCCGACGTGAAGAATTCGCGAACAGAGTCGAAGTCACGGAGCTGATTGGCAATGATACCGACCGATGCGGGCCTCTGCGCCATCTTCACGGCCATGACATGTTCGAAGATGTTGGCCGCAAGGACAACGTCGATGGTCTTGCCGGTCACATCGATCATCTTGCTCCTGACCATACGCAGGATCAGATCGAATAGGATTGCCAGGCCCATTCCGATGGAAAGAGCAATGAGTGAAGGGATCGCTCCATTGGGAATGACCCTGTCATAGACGCTCATCGTGAAGAGCGGCATGGCAAGCGCCAAGATATTGATGAGCAGTGCCGATAGGGCGATGTGGCCGTAATTTCGCCAGTGAGCCCTCACGACCGACCAGAACCAGTGATGTCGGGGCAGATCACCGGCGGCAATGGCCCGTGGGTCTGATTCCGCGGAGGCCCGAACAAGAAAGGCGTAGCCGGTATATCCGTCCCCGATGTCATCCAAAGAAATGATTTTTGGTGCATAGGGCCGATCCGATGGATCTAGCACCCTGATGCTCCGCTTGGCTTCATCGACGCCCAGCAGTATCAGCGCTGTCCCGTTCTTCATGATGAGGACGGCTGGAAGAACGAGAGGCGGAATCTCCGCTACGGCTCGTTGGACGGCTTCAGTTTCCAGGCTGGCGCGACGCGCAGCGCGTTCGAAAAGTGAGACCGTCAGGCGACCGTCCGTGATCGGCAGTCCGCCGAGCAACGCATCGCGCGTGACTGCCCGTCCATGGTGCGCCGCCAGGAAGACAAGCGAGTCCGTTAGGGGGTCGATGTCCCGCTCGCGGGCGGCGGGTTGAGCTGACGAGGTTGGTTCTTCGGGCGTATCAACAAGGCGCGCGCGATGATCAACCGGATGCTTTGTCTGGTAAAACAAGCTGTTATACCTTAATCAAATTGGCGAAACCGGCCCAGAAAAACGCAGTCATGATACGACAGTTCACCGGCTAATACATTCCAGCATTTTGACTTAGATGATTAACGATTAATACCGGTCCCGCTACGAATGATACCCGTGAGATAACGGTGGCCAGCTGGACCTGTTTCCAAATGAAAAGCCGCCCGGAAGGGCGGCTTTCGCGACTTGATGGCTCTATGTGCTATTTCGGTTGAGGCGAAAACGCCGTCAGGAGCCAGTGTGGCTTCGTCTCTTTCGCATATGCAGTCCGCTGGTCGCCTTCCAGCACAACCGGACTACCCTTGGGCTCTCGTTGCGCCAGCCACTCTGATGCGCCGACAATCTTGGCCGCGGATGCCGTCTTGGTGGTGTCGCCCGACCAGCGTTCACTGAAAGCTTGGGGCGCGGTAGCCGGCGCTGCCGCCGACAGGCGGACAGGGGCTGCGGCAGGGGGCTGGACCGGAACATGAAGGGGTTCGGATCCAGTCTGGGGAAGCGTCCAACGGAAATTCGGTGCGCTGTAGTTGGGCAGGCCAAACAGATTCAAGTCTGTGGGCGCTGCATCCACCGGGGGAGGCGCCTTGAGGTACTCAATGAGTGTTCCCATGGCCGCCAGCAATTGATAATCCGCAAAAACGACCACCGCCCGTGCCGATGTCAGCGACACCGAGGCGTTGAAGAACTGATTCTGCGCGTTCAGCAGGTCGATTAGGGAGCGCTGCCCCAGTTCATATTCCTTCTGGAAGGCAGCAATGGTCTTCCTGTCCGCCTGCAGCTGATTGCTCAAGGCGGAAATGCGGGTCTGGGTTATGGTACGGGCGTTCCAAGCCTTGTCGATCGACTCATTGGCATCGCGCTGCAGCCGAGCATGCCGCATCGTGGCCTCGGTAAAGCGTTCTGCCTTCTCGGTTCGGTTCCACGCATCTTGGCCGCCGCGGAAGATGTCCCAAGACATCACCACTTTGCCGCTATAATCCTCATGCGTAACAGAACGCGCCCCTGGACTGCTCACGTAAGGAAATGAGTTGTCGTAGTGTGTGGCCCTTCCTTCCAGGTAGAACTTGGGGGCGAAAAGACCGTCCGTGCTCTTGAACGCATGCTTGGCCGCATCCGCGTCGGATTGGGCCGCGGTAATCGTTGAATTGAACCGCAGAGCAACGGCAAGGGACTCGTCGCGGCTTCCTGGCATGCCCCGCAAGGGCCCCGGGAATCGCAAGTTATACGGCTCAAGGCCGACGACTTTACGGTACTTTGCCCGCGCGTCCTCGAGGCTGCGGCGGAATTCCGCCAACGCGGCCCGGGCGTTTTCAACACGCTCCCTGGACTGCTCAAGATCACCTTCGCCGGCGCGGCCGCCGGAGAAGCGGGAGTTCACATTCGCGAAGATCTTGTCGTGGTTTGCAACGTTCTGCTCGCCGAGACTCACAAGGCGCATGTAGCGCACGACATCGACGTAGGCTTCGGCGGCATCGAGTGCGATGAGCTCGGTTCGTTCCTTGACGCGGGCGGCGGCGGCATTCACGCGAGCCGTCTGGCGCCAGACTTCGTGGATCGAGGTAAAACCGTCAAAAAGAAGCTGCCGAACGACCACCGATTCCTGACTGCCATTTCGCCAAGGCCCCGAACCCGTGGTGGGAACGGCTAAGTTGGGTGCGATGAAACCCGGCGATTGGTCGAACTTTTCCGGGCCGTAGCTGGCGTCAATGCGCACCTGCGGCAAAAGCGTGCTTTGCGTTTGCCGCAGCTCACTTTGGGTTGCCCGGCGATTTGCCGAGGCTTCTCCGACGCCCGGGTTTGTCTGCATTGCCTGGCGCAAGGCATCATTAATGGAAAATTGCTCCGCCAAAACGGGGGTTGTGGTCAAGAAAAGGCCTGCGAGGGCCAAATATACCGGCTTCATAATACTGCCCTACCCCAAATTACCAGAAATTCCCGGTAACGGCTGAAACTAACAAGTCCTCCCAGATTCACATATGACATTTCAGTCACAGGTTGCTGCAAACGAGCGGCCGGAAACGGTCCGACTGCGATTAGCATTGGTATTTTGATACCATCATAAATGGCGCGTTTCGGATTGATCTAAGGCGAGGTTCAGGAGATCAGCGAGGTCCTGCTCCAGCTTCGTGCCTCACTATGCGGTGGTGTCAGATTGCCGGCCACCTTGGGGCAAGCGGGACGGAGCGGTTGGCAGGGTTGACCTTCAGCCATCGCCATGATCGAGAGAGAGCAGGACCTTCTCGAAGTGCAATCTGCATCGCGCATCGCGGATGACGTGCTCAGGAGAGCAGCAATTTTGACATGACCAAGCAGATCGCTCTCATCACGGGTGTAACCGGCCAGGATGGTGCCTATCTGGCCGAGTATCTGCTTTCGCTGGGCTATGTCGTACACGGCATCAAGCGGCGCTCATCGTCGTTTAATACGGCGCGCGTCGATCATCTCTATCAGGATCCGCATGTCGGCGAAGTCCCGTTCCTGATGCACTACGGCGACATGACGGATTCAACCAATCTGATCCGCCTGATGCAGCAGATCCGGCCGACCGAGATCTACAATCTCGCCGCCCAAAGTCACGTTGCCGTCAGTTTCGAGAGCCCGGAATACACCGCCAATGCCGACGCGATCGGCGTGCTGCGTCTGCTCGAGGCGATCCGCATTCTTGGTATGGAGAAGGAGACGCGGTTCTACCAGGCTTCCACCTCCGAGCTCTATGGCCTGGTGCAGGAGATCCCGCAGAAGGAGACGACCCCGTTCTATCCGCGCTCGCCTTATGGGGTGGCAAAGCTGTACGGCTACTGGATCACGGTAAACTATCGCGAAGCCTATGGCATGTTCGCCTCCAACGGTATTCTGTTCAACCATGAGAGCCCGATCCGTGGCGAGACCTTCGTGACCCGCAAGATCACGCGTGCCGTCGCGCGCATCGAGGTCGGCCTGGAAGAGACGCTCTATCTTGGCAATCTCGAAGCCAAGCGGGATTGGGGCCATGCCCGCGACTATGTCGAGGGCATGCACTTGATCCTGCAGGCCGATAAGCCAGATGACTTCGTGCTTGCCACCGGCGAGATGCATTCCGTGCGGGAGATGGTCGAACTGGCCTTCGCGCAGATCGGCCGCCGCATCGAATGGCGGGGCGTGGGCGTCGAGGAAACCGGCGTCGACGCTGGAAGCGGCAAGACCGTGGTCCGAATCGATCCGACCTATTTTCGACCCACGGAGGTCGATCTTCTGGTCGGCGATGCCAGCAAGGCGCGCACCGAACTCGGATGGAAGCCAAAGCGGAGCTTTGTCCAGCTGGTTGAGGAAATGATGGCGAGTGATCTGGCCGAAGCACAACGGGACGCTGCCAATGGCAACCGCTTCCTTTGAGCTGAAGGGCAAAAGCGTCTACGTCGCTGGTCATCGCGGCATGGTCGGCAGCGCGCTGGTGCGCCGGCTGGCGCGCGAGGAGGTTGAACTGGTGACCGTGGATCGGCGCGAGGTCGATCTCTGCAATCAGGCCGCCGTATTCGATTGGTTCGCGAAGAGGCAGCCGCACGTCGTGTTCGTCGCCGCGGCCAAAGTCGGAGGAATTGCCGCCAATAGTACGCTACGCGCTGAGTTCATCTACGACAATATCACGATCGCGGCGAATGTGATCCATGCCGCGCATCTGAACGGCGCCGAGAAGCTGATGTTTCTGGGGTCCTCCTGCATCTACCCGAAGCTGGCGCCACAGCCGCTGCGCGAGGACTCAATGTTGACCGGCCCGCTGGAGCCGACCAACGAGCCCTATGCCATCGCCAAGATCGCCGGCATCAAGATGGCGGAGGCCTATCGCACCCAGTATGGGAGCGACTTCATCAGCGTGATGCCGACCAATCTCTACGGCCCTGGCGACAATTATCATCCCGAGTACAGTCATGTCGTTGCCGCTCTAATCCGCCGCTTCCACGAGGCGAAGGTCGCGGGCGCAAAGGGGGTCGCGGTATGGGGCACCGGCACGCCCCGGCGCGAGTTTCTCTATGTCGACGACATGGCGGATGCCTGCGTCCATTTGATGAAGACCTATTCAAGCGCGGAGCTTGTCAATATCGGCACGGGCGAGGACATCACCATCGCGGAGTTCGCGCGTATCGTAGCCGAGGTCGTCGGCTATCGCGGCGAGATTACCTTCGACGTCTCGCGCCCGGACGGGACACCGCAAAAGCTACTGAACGTTGCTCGTTTGACGGAAGCCGGTTGGAGCGCTCGGACGCCGCTTACGGCCGGACTGAAGCTCGCCTACGAGGACTATTTGCGCAGCCGTTAGGGGCAGGTCATGAACGAACCTTCTCCGCCTCAAGGTTTCTCGAACACGACTCCGATAAGATTGGCGCTCGACCAGACGAGGCGGCAGCTTCGGATGATGCGATCTTTCTCGAGCATCAGTTTGAATGTGAAATTCACGTACCGTTCCGACGGAAGCTCAATTGCTGCCCCTTGTTCCGACATATTGACGACGCGACAGCGTAAGCTGGCGCCGTCGCCTGAAATGTAGGCGACCTCGTCGACATCGACGCGGTCGAACGTTCGACGTTCTATCATTCTACTGCAAGCCGCAACGAGCTCACGTGCCAGCGCCCCTTGTCTCAAGCATTCGAAAATTGTCGCGCGATCTGCGCTTCTAGGTCTGATCGTTGCTTGGCGAGACTTTCTCTTTGCTCAAGCATATCGTGACCGTCACGTTCGAGCACTTCAATCAAGATGGTTTGGTTTTCTATACAGAGTTGCTTGGCCGCAATTTCTCGTGCAGCGGTAGCTAGTTCATCGTCGCAATGTGAGGTCATGGGAAATCTCTTGGCTGCCGTTTGGCGAGTAAAGCTAAATCCTACCTGACCTTACCTGCGAAAAGGTTACCTGATCGGTGCTGCCCCTCGCACACACGGTACCGACGTAACTTTGGGGCGTCATGGTGAAGCATCATGATCGAAGGCGAGGCCGGCACCAACTACCTCCGAGACATCATGTTGACGCCTCTCACCCGTCGACCTGCCGCGACCGCATCATGCTTGCGTTCGACTTATCACGTGTGGGGTGACGGCGAATGCCGGGGCGGCGGACCGCGGCCATCTGCTCTCGGCTGCCGATAGTCCGCAGAGGCCCACGGCAGCATAAACCTGGCCTCGAACAGCACCGCCGAGCAGATAAGGCCGCAGCGCCCTTCGTCTCGTGGACGCGCTCCCTCCCTCAGGAAAACGTGCCCTGCAAGGTCAATCGGCACGTCTTTCGGGATATGGATCACGGCGGACTGCTGCAGGACCTCTGGCTCGAGCAAGCCAGCCCGCTCAAACTCCCTTATGAGCTGCTTGATCGCCTGGAGCTGTCTGCGAGCCGCTTTTACTTGCTATCACTTTGCCGTCGTTCGCCAGCGCGCCGGGGCTGACCAGCTCTACGTTCATCAGCGTGTGCGAGGTACCGGAGATCTCTTCGCGAAAAAGCCGCTCGACCATCGACGGCGATGTTGGTGGAGTAGAGGGCTTGATCTCCACACTCGAGTTTTAGGCAGTTCATTCCGGCTCGGGAGCCGAAGGCCAACCGGTCTTCAACTAGGGCCCCCCTCAAACGAAAACCGCCGCCACTGGTCTCAGCCCAGCATGTGCGGCGGTTTGGAATCGCATGGTGCGGCGGTCTGCCGACCGCCCCCGCGCTTACCGGACGTACCAATATCCCCACCAGCGCTGCGACACCGGCCGCGCCTGCGCCTTCATGGCCGCGACTTCCTCGACCGGGCGAAGCTGGGGACCATAGACCGCGGGCGGGTAAACGTCGTCCCACAGCACAAGCCCGCCCTGGGCGGCGGCTGCGCGATGGGGCGGAGCAACGGCGAGCTCGGCGGCCGGGGCGACGGACGTCGTCACGGTGAGCCCAAGGGCGGCCAGGGCAATGGATGGAATAAGGGCCCGAAAGTTCATTGGATTGAATCCCTCTGAAATGCGGTGAGAAATAATGCGACGGCTGCCGGACGGTTGCAAGAGTATGGCGCGACCGAACTGCCCGAAGTTCCTCGTCATGGACAAGGTCTGCTCGGCCAATCTGCGGCCGGGCCGCGGAGCGCGTCCTTCTCTCCCTCATATAGAGTGGCCGCCATACGGAGTATTCGGTGATCGTCGTCGATCGAGAAGAGATGTGGCAGCGGCCAGCAGCGAGTGCACATTGGGAATGCAACCTTGAACAATCTTTCGGCGCCGATGAGTGATCGAGAACCATGATGTCGACACACTGCTCGCTCTTGATGTGAACAGGACTATCCAGGACGACTCCATGACTTCTGCGTTTGTTTCCGCTTCCATTTTCGGCGCTGGTCTCATCCTTGGATACGCGCTGCGCGTTTGGCGCGTCGAACGAAGAGGTGCGCACGCATCCTACGGCGCTTCGGACCAGACATCCCAACCCACCTCAACGTTCGGTCACCCGAGACGAGCCTTCTAGATGTCGTCGAATTCGCTGCCGGCATCCGGCCTCACACCGAAACGAAGGGGCACGACGACATGAGCGAGCCCAAGAAGGACGCTCCGCGACGCTACATCGTGGATGGCGCCGGGCAGCGCGTGCTCGTAGGTCTGACGATCTCGGAGACCGTCGAGTTTGAAGCGCTGGACAGGCCGGACACCGATCTGATCGGCGAAACGGCGCGCGTCCGTCAGGCCCAGCACGGCGAACGTTGGGTGGAGCTCTACATCAAGCACGAACGAGCCTGGAGCGACTGGATGGCGCAGACCCGTGCGCGGCTAGAGAAGCCGCCGTTGGTCAACTAGGGGTTGACCCTGGGCAGCAGACAACCACGCCATCCCGGCGAAGCCTCCTCGCGCGTCAGTGGCAGGCGCTTGTCCTCACCTCACACCGCGAGCATGCGGCTGCCCTGAATGCTCATCAGGGTGAGATTGCCGGTCGCATAGGCGCCGGTGTCGATGTTGACGCGGTTTGCCAGGAATTCGGCGCTGCGGACCGGCGTATGTCCATGCACGATGTATTTGCCGAACTGCTCCTCGCTCCGCAGGAACTCTTCGCGAATCCAGAGCAGATCCCGCTCCGTCTGCTCAGCCAGCGGAACGCCCGGACGAACGCCGGCGTGAACGAAGAAGAAGTCGCCGCAACTGAAGCTCAGCCGCAGATTGTCCAGGAATTCCAGATGTTCGGTAGGCATTGCCCGAATCAAATCGCGCAATATCGACGCCGGCTCGTCGCGCTTCAAGTCAGGTGGGGCGAGCCCGTAGGACATCAATGTCTGCGTCCCGCCGACGGCAATCCAGTCCTCGAACAGCGAAGGATCTTCGAACACCCTCACAAGAAACGCCTCGTGGTTTCCCTTGAGGAAAACCGCGTTACCCCGGCGGCTCCGTTCGACCAGGATGTCGAGAGTGGCGCGCGTATCCGGGCCGCGGTCGATGTAATCGCCCATGAAGACCTCGATCGCATAGCGCGGCCGGCTGCAAGCGACGTCGGCATCGATCACCCGCAACATCGGCTGGAGCAAATGCGCGCATCCGTGGATATCGGAGATCGCGTAGATGCGAACTCCCTCCGGCAATCGCGGTTTGGGGATGGGCGGACGTGGTCTGGCGAGAGATATCATGGCGCTCAATCGATTGGGTCGTCGAAAAGTTTCCCCAAGTCGCCGGCACCGGAGGGCTTCCATCCAACACGAACGAGGCGAGTTCGGCGAGGGAGCGTCCCTGTTCTCCGGCCCGATCACGCCAAAAGAAGGGCGGCATTTCTTGCCCACCTTGGGCAGCGCGAACAACTGGTCCGCAGGAATTGCATCGCCGAATGCGACGGTGCGGCAAAGTTGCATGCCTGCACGAAATTTCGCGACGCACGCCCAGATAGAATTCCCTCGAAATTCTCGCGAATGATCCGCCGCGCATCATCAGAAAATTGAATCGCCCGAAAGATGAGCGGCGATGCGCTCGCGCGACGAGCAGGCATCGCACGGAGCGTGGAACTTGATTCAAAATGGGGCAACCCGTTCGCTCATATGTCATCACTGTGACGACTTTTTCAGCGCATTGAATTTCGCTGCGCATTTCAACATCGCGTATCATCCGTGCGCCGCAAAAGTTTTGCGTGCGGCGCCACAATCTCGCTGCGATCAACCAACACTTTCCGTGCGGGGATTGACGAGTCTTCAGCATCACGATGAGCGTCAGACACTCTCTCGATTGACAGAGGTACGAATGGCTGTTGCAACTTATGGTTCTGAAAACACTCACGCGCTGTCGTCGATGCGCGGCAGCTCACTTCAGAGGCCGTTTCAGATCGTCGTCATGGCTGCGGACTTTCTGCTGATCCTGCTGAGCTATGCCGCGGGAGCTTCGCTGTACGGTGCGGCCGTCGCTTCGCCCACCGATGGCGCTTCGGTGGGAGCGGGGTTGTTTGTCGGCGTGGTGTTCGTTGCGGTCGCTTATTTCCGGGATGTCTATGCCACGCACCGCCTGCTCAATGTCGTATGGCAGCTTCGAAAGGCGGTCTTTATCTGGCTGACGTCTCTGACGATCCTCGCCGTTGCGGCCTTCCTGCTGAAATCGACGGACAATCTCTCCCGGGGCACCGTCATCGTGTTCGCCGTGATCGGCGGACTTGGCCTGATCAGCCTTCGCTTCGTCTGGCAGGCCGTGTTCGGCACGAGCTTTGCTAGAAGCCGGCTGGTCGATCGCAAGGTGATCCTGCTCAGCCTCAAGCCGCTCGATTTCACCTCGAGCCGCTTCAAGGATCTGCGGAGGAATGGCTTCGATGTCACGCGCCATTTCGTGCTCGGCGCCGATCGGGACGACGGCCAATGGGAGCGGCAGATTCGCGACGTGATCCGTCAATCGCGCTCGGCTGATGTCGACGAATATCTGCTTGCGATCGACTGGAACGAATTGCCGATGCTCCGCAAGCTGGGACACCATCTACGCGCCGTCCCGCAGCCCATACGCCTGCTGCCGGATGACCCGGTCGCTGATCTGGTGGCCCGTCCCTTTCTTCCGGTCAGTGGAACCGTAGCGGTCGAGATCCAGCGGCCGCCTCTCAATATTATCGAGCGGTTACAAAAGCGCTGTCTCGACGTTGGTGTCGCCCTGTTCGCGCTTGTGATGCTTACACCGCTGCTGCTGACCGTTGCCCTGCTGATCAAGCTGGATTCCCCGGGAACCGTCATATTCCGGCAGTCGCGCCGCGGCTTCAACGGCAGGCCCTTCGAGATCTGGAAATTTCGTACGATGACCGTCAGCGAGAATGGCGAGACGGTAACGCAGGCGACAAAGAAGGATGCCCGGGTCACCAAGATCGGGCGATTCCTTCGCATGACCAGCATCGACGAACTGCCGCAGCTCTGGAACGTGCTGCGCGGGGATATGTCACTGGTGGGGCCGCGTCCTCACGCTCTCGCCCATGACAATTATTATGACGAGCTCATCAGCAAATACGTCTACCGGCACCACATGAAGCCGGGTCTGACTGGCTGGGCGCAGGTGAACGGGTTCAGAGGGGAAACGCCGACGATCGATCTGATGGAGAAACGGGTCGAGTACGACGTGTGGTACGTCGGCAATTGGAGTATCTGGCTCGATCTGAAGATCATGGCCCGCACCGCATCCGCAGTGATGTTCCAGGAAGCCTACTAACCGCTCGATGTCCCGATGATCTGGAACGGCCGGCTCTCGAGCCGATCAGGTTCCATCCCGCCTCGACCTGCTGAAGAGCCGCACGACCGCATCGCGTAACGCGAGCAACGGCGGCACCAGCACGAAGAATGCCCCCATCGCGACGGAGACGATGATATGGCGAACCGAGAAGGGTTCGTCCTGGCCGATTTCTCGTACGCTGGGATCGATTGGCGCAGGCGAAAGCGTCGTCGCCATCGGCTGCCGACGCGGCTTGCGTGGGGGAACCACGATCAACACGAACAGGATGTTGAGCAGAACCCAAACAGTCAAAATCGTCAGGACGATCAGCATTCCGAGCCTACCGGCAAAGAACTACAAAATATGCGCCGAGGTTAGCCTGAGGGAACCCAGAAAGAAAGATGCCCAAAATTTCGGCATTCTGAAGCATCGAGGACCGGATCGCCTCGTCTTATCGACAGATGATTACCAATTGGCGCACTGTCGTAGCGATCACCGCCTTCGTCAATCATTGCTTTTGGCTAGAGCAATAACTGCAAGTTGTGGATTCCGGACGAATACGGAGGCCTGAGCGGTCCGGTGGGCCTGGCGCAATCTCCGGCTTCGTGCGCGAAGGGCACATTCGATCGCCTTTCAGGGACAGTTCCGCAAGACGCGAAAAAGGCCCGCTGCCAGAACGGCAGCGGGCCCGAGGTCGTTACAATTCGGCTGCGCGCGGCGCCGCCTAAAGCATGATCCGGAAAAGTGCGCAGCGGTTCTCCGAAAAGCTCATGCTTCAACGACAACTTCAAGCGCGATGGCTATTCCCAATCGCATCGCGCTTTAGGCATGCTCGACGTAGTAGCTGTTGTGGTGCTTGCCCTTGTACGCCTCGATGCGCTTGAGCATCTTCGGGTTGGCGCGGTTGAGCACGGCGCCGAGCAGCTTCTTCTGGAGGACTTCCGACCCGGAAACCGACTCCTGAAGAGCGCTTCTTGTCGTCTGTCCCCATTCGATCACGTAGACCATGGCGTCGATCAGGAGGCTGACGGCCTTCGAGTCCGCGACCGGCATCACCGGGGCAAGATCGATCACGATGTATTCGTAGTGCTCTCTCAGCACCTTGAGCAGTTCGGCCATCGCCTTCGATCCAATCACGTCGGCCGAATTGACCATGCGGGAAGCCACGACGGACGGCAGGAAATCCAGGCCCGTTTCCTTGCTTCGTTGCACATGGTATCCGAGGCTCGCCGGGTCGGCGAGGGCCTCCACCAGTCCGCTCTTGGCATTGGGGGCGAGCTCTCGGGTCAGCGAGCGCGTGTGCAGATCGCCGTCGATCAGGACCGTGCGATGTCCGGTGAGGGCGATCAACTGTGCGAAGTTGGCCGCCACCGTCGTCTTTCCTTCCTTGGGAAGGGAAGACACGATGCCGATCACCTTGATTTCGCGGGTCAGGCGCGCAACATCGATCGACACCTTGATGTTGCGCAGCGTCTCCGCGAACCGCGAGAACGGATGATCGACGACGTAGCGGGACAGATCGGGTGAGCCTGCTTTGCCTGACGTCGAAAGCAACGCGCCGGTCGTCATCGGCGGACGAATGTCCGGCAGGACTCCGAGGCACTTGACGCCGAGCTCCTCCTCGACCTCGGCGGGGGTCCGCAAGACGTCGCTGAGCAGTTCGCGCCCAAACGCGACGCCGAAGCCGAGGCAGAGGCCGCCCACCAGGCCGCCGACAATCGCCAGGACCGTGCGCGGCGAGCTCTTGCGATCCGGCTTGGTCGCGGTGGTGATGAGGCGGGCCTCGCTGAGCGGAAAGCTCTGATTCTGTGTCGCGCTTTGCAGTTTCTCGAGGAAGTTGTTGTAGAGGTTGCGATAGGTGTCGGCGGCGCTTTCGAGGTCGCGCAGCTTGACTGCGGCCTGGCCGGTGTCGCCGGCCTGAGCGACGAGTTCCTTCACGTTCTTATCGAGCGAGGCTTCCCGGCTCTTTGCGATCTCGTAGTCGCTGCGATAGGCGTCTGCGATCCGACGCAGTTCGTCGGCGATGTTCTTGCGCAGCTCTTCCATCTTGTTGGCCAGATTGACCGCTGCAAGATGCTGCTTGCCGTAGCGTCTCGACCAGTCGGCATACTGGGCCTGGAGGTCGAGATATTGTGCGCGCAGACGGGTGATCACTGAATTGTTGAGGGCGTCCGTCACGGTTGATTGCGCAACATCCTGATCGGAAATCGTATCGATCCGGTCAAGCCGGGCCTTGGCCTCGGCGGTCGCCGCCCGCGCTTGAACCAGTTGGGTGTTCAGGTCCGACAATTGCTGCTCGGACATCAGGCCGCGGCTGGTGCCGACGATGTTGTGCTCGGCTTTGAAGGTTTGCACGGCGCGGTCGCTGGCCGATGCCTGCTCGCTCAGCTCGATGCTGCGCTGCTGAAGCCATTCGGTCGCCCGCCTGGTGGACTGATATTTGGCTTCCAGGGCACCGACGAGGTAGGCATTGGCGATGGCGTTGACGATCTTGGCGGCCTTGTCGGGGCTTCGTGAGCGATAGCTCATCGACAAGACATACGTCGTCAGAACGCGCTCCGTCCTCAGGTTCTTCTGAACCGTCCCGACCACCGCATTTTCGAGCCGCTCCTGGGACGCCGGTTCGCCGGAGCCAAACACCGACATGATCTTGCCGAGGACGATGGACAGCAGGCCTGGATTGGAGCCATTGAATTCCGGATCGTCGGTCAGCTTCAGGCGACGGACGACCGAGAGAATCAGGTCGTTCGAATTGATGACCTCCACCTGGCTGTCGACGTAGCCGGTGTCGATGAGCGCACTGTTGGCGTTGCTGTCCTTGTCCAGCACCTGCGCCTGACGCGTATCCATCATGATCCGGGCATTCGCCGTGTACATCGGTTCCGCCGTGACCAGGTAGATCATCACCAGGGCCAGCGAAGCTCCGGTGCACGCCGCGATGATCGGCCACTGCCGGCGCAGGACGTCGGCCACGCGCTCGAAGCTGAGGACTGCTCCGCCGAATTCGATGCCGAATCGGTGTCCCGACTGGAAATGTTCTCTAGGCTGATACATGTGCTAATTCGCTGCCTTTGACGATCGCTGATCAGTTCGGAAGGGGGACGGGCTTGAACGGGTTGGCCAGCTTGGTTCTCCACTCGCCTTCGAGCAGTGCTCCGCCGCGGCCCGGCTGCGGCGAGGACTTGATTTGCGATTGGACCTGGATGCCAGAGCTGTCGTCTCCTGCGCCGGAATAACCGGCCTGCACGTCGAGGTCGCCGACCCGTTGCACGAAATCCCTGATCTTGCGCGCGGCGTCCGGCTTCGTCGACGTGCACCGTCCTTCGGCAATCCTGAGCGCGGCGCCGATGGCGGAACGATCGGTCGAAGCCGAGGCCGAGACGAGTGTCTGCACGGACGGCAACATAGACGGGTTCGTGGCGATGTAGGTGGCGAGCCGAAATCTCAGCTTCTCCTTGTCATTGCGCAGCTGCTCCAGAAGCGAGGAGGGCGATTTCACGAACGTGTCGAGTTCGAGTTGCGACGCACGATTCGAAAATTCGACGCACTGAGCGCGGCAAGCATCGATGCTCGACACGATCAAGGCAGAAGCCGCCAAGACGATCGCTAGCCATCGCGGCCTTGCATGACGAATTGTTAGTCCGCAGCCCATCCGTGTCCCTTCCTCCCTGTTGCAATAGGAGAACAGGTGAAACTTGGCAGGTAACTGTGTCAATTTTTGTGCGATGCAAAAGCTGAGTACCTGGTCGGCGACAGCGGGCGTATTGCCTCCTTTTCGGTCGGTTGCAAAATGGGGATATGCAATGACTGCGAGATCGGCATGCCCGCGCCTAGGAATGTTGCAACTTGAAAACATATGAGGCGTTCGCGCGTTCAGGCGTCGCAAGGAAGAGTCGCAAAACCGACACAAGTCGCAAGCGAGTCGTTAGTTCCCGCCCGTGAAAAATTATCAGTGCGACAATGGGCGGCAGCGTGCGCAGAAATAGGCGATTGCCTTGATCGCAACAGCGCCGAATTTCGCGCACACTTTACACGCAAATACCCGCGATCATCGCGCCCGAATTGATTTGCGCGCCGGTGCACGGCGCTCTCATGCAAAAAGTGGCGCGAACTTGACGCTCGCATGTCCGAATGAACTGCGAGCGTTGAAATTATCGTCGATCGTCATGCGTCGAATGCGAGTCCGCGATCGCAGAGATTGAACGCGCGCAAGTCCTGATACACACTGCTGCGATGCAATAGCTGGGAATGTTGATGTGACGGAGTTGGTTCATCGTGAGAAGGCGCATGTCCTGGCGCTCGACAGCATTCGGGGTATCGCCGCGACATCGGTGGTGATTCACCATCTCCTGTTGATGCCGACGTTCCTCGCGGCATTCCCGCATAATGCGTGGATCAACTGCTCGTTCTTCAGAGCCTCCTGGCTGCTGGTCGACCTGTTCTTTGTTCTGAGCGGGATCGTGATGTCGCTCAGCTACGTCGAGAGCGACTTCGGGCGTTTCTCGCTGCGCGAGTTCATGGTGCGGCGGCTGGCGCGGGTCTATCCGCTGCATATCGTCATGCTGTTGGCAAATCTGCTGTTTCGCCTCCTGCGGATCAGTCTGGTCATGGCGGGTGTCGTCGTGGCCGCACCCGCGGCGTTCGAAGTGAACAATGCCTATTCCTTCGTTCTCAACGTCCTGCTGCTGCATTCGATGGGGTTCATCGACTATCTCAGCTGGAATGCGCCGAGCTGGAGCATCAGCGTCGAGTTCTACACCTATCTCGTGTTCGGCCTGATCGTGCTCTTTGCCCAGCGCGTGCGTTCCCTGCTGTGGTTCTACGTCCTCTGCGGCGCGCTTGCGGTCGGAAGCCTGGTCTTCATCATCTTCGTGCTCGACAAGAGAAGCCTCGGGCTTCAGACCGACTTCGGCATCCTGCGCTGCTTCGTGAGCTTCTTTCTGGGCGTGCTGACGGTCAGGATCGTCGATCGCCTGCCGGCCAAGCCCGGTCCTGCCGTGCAGGGCATGCTGCAATTCGTCGCCATGATAGCCAGCATCGTTCTGGTGTCCTTGGCGGAGACCAGTCCGGCGTCAACCTTCCTCGCGCCCGTGACGTTCGCGATCTTCCTCGGCAGTTTACTGGCCTTCCCGGATGCGCTGCTGGTGCCGCGGATGCTGGTGGCCAAGCCGCTGGTCTGGCTCGGGAAACGTTCCTACTCGATCTATATGGTGCACGCGCTCGTCGTGCTGCTGGCCGAATATTTCGTGCGGGCCGTGGGGGCAGGGCGGATCGCTGCGCTGGATTCGGTCTGGGCAGGCCTGCCGGCCACGCTGAATCTCGTGGTCTCACTGACCGCCGTGCTGGTGGTGTCCCACTTTACCTATCTCTACGTCGAGATCCCCGGCGGCAGGCTCATGCGCAACGTTCTTGGAAGCCGGTCCGATTTCTCGGCGTCCCCTGTGCGGCAGACGAACTGAGCCGGACATGACGATGCTCGCGCTGCAACGGCCCAGAATCACGCTGATCAGCCTCAACATCGAGGCGATCGCGCTCGGGGTCTATCTGGTCCGCGACGCCTTTGGCGGCGTGATCCGCTATTACACCAGCATCTATCACGTGGATACGCTCTGGTATCTGCCCGATGGCATCGCGCTGCTGTGCCTGATGCAGTTCTTCGTGCATTGCATCTTGCGCAATCGCAGCACGCTGGCTCTGCTGGTGTTGGTCCAGATCATGCTGTCGCTCGTGCTCGGCTACTTCTTTATGGGAACGACGAACGCTGCGATCTCGTCGTTCAAGATGATGCTCCCGGTGTTCGTCGGATTCTGCTTCTGCGATTCGAGCCTCGGCTCGTACCGGAAGCTGCTGTCGGTCATCGCGGTGACCTTCTACCTGTCGGTGATCGGCGTTCTCCTGACGAAATTCTACCTGATGCCCTGGGTCGGCTACAAATACGAGTCCTTCGGCGCCGTACGCGAGGCCGGCCGGTTGTGGTGGGCCTATGGCGGCGACGACCAGCGTCTCATGGGCTTTGCGGCCGACAATACCATGGCGGCGTTCTTCATCCTCGTGTCGTTCGCGATCACGTCCATCCGCATGAGCACGACGTGGTGCCTGCTGTTCGGTTCGATCGCGATCTATGCCATCAAGCTGACCACGAGCAAGACGACCATGATCGTCCTCGTGCTCTACTTGATTCTGCTGCTGGTCGTGCGGATGCTGCCGGAGAGATCGCGCTTCCCCGCGATCCGGACCATCGCGCTGTGGTCGTTTGCCTCGATCCTGGTTCCGTTCTTCATGATCGTGGTCGCTTCCGGCACCGCCGCGGTGCCGCATTCGACCTTGTTCAGCATCCTCGATCGAATCAACAACAGCTGGCAATTGCCGTTCGTCTACATGAACCAGCTCATGCCGATCGGTCTGGTGACCGGCTGCGGGGCGGGCTGTTTCAACTATCCGCAAAAACTGTTCTCGCCCCTCGCCCATTTCTGGGTGCCGGTCGACAATTTCTACATCGGCACGTACCTGATGTTCGGACTTCCGTTCGTGGCCTTCATGGTGATGGTGTTTCGGGCGACCTTCGGTGCGACCGACGTCTACAAGCTGACGCTGATCTTCGTCGTCAATTTGTTCACGATCACGGTGCTGAACTACGGCCCGGCCTCCGGCCTCCTGATCATCGCTTTGAGCTTCAGCGAAGTGTTCTCGCGGCGTGCGGCTTCGGCACGGGCAGGCGAAACCGTGCCAATTGTCATGCGGCCGCCGATGCCGTCATTGGAAGGCTTCCGCCCGGATACGCCGGCGGCGAGCGGAAGCAGGTGAGAACGAATGATGCATAAACGGCTCGCATTCATCGACACTCTGCGCGGCATTGCCGTGCTGGCGGTGCTGGTTCAGCACGTCTTCGAGGTGATCGTTGAAAAGCACCCGACGGGTGCCTATTACTGGCCGATCCACGAGATATTCGGCTACTACATGAACTTCGGCCGCTTCGGCGTCGTGTTGTTCTTCTTCGTCAGCGGCTTCGTCATTCCGTTCAGTTTCCCGGATAGCGCCACGCCGGTGCGCGATTTCACCATCAGCCGCTTCTTCCGGCTCTATCCGGCCTACTGGACCTCGCTCGTAGTCGGGCTCGTGACGATGCAGCTGATGGATTCGAAGGTCTATCCGCTGGGCCAGATCGCCGCGAACGTGACGATGTTGCAGACCTTCGTGAACGTTCCGAACCTCTGGGTTTTCTACTGGACGCTCGCGATTGAGCTGCTGTTCTATGTCGGATGCACCATTCTCTTCGCGATGGGGCTGCTGAACCGGCGCTACACCGCGGTAGCAATCGTCGTTGCGGCCGCGCTGGTCGGAACCATGGCTGCGCTCTTCGTCGAGAGCAGGACGGTCTCCTCGGTGATGGAGGTCGGGCTGAACCTGTCGGCGATGTTCCTGGGCAAGATCATCCGCGACACCGTCATCGGCGGCAAGCTGCGATGGACCCATGTGGCCGTGTGCACGCTCCTGTATGCGATCTTCGCCATCACCCTGTCCGACCGCCGGTTCGGAGGCGTGTATCACGAGAACTTCTTCTACAGCTATTCGATCGGATCGGCCTATGTCAGCGCGGCGCTGGTCTTCATCGGCTTTGCCGTGTTCGGGGAGCGAATGGCCTGGCGCCCGATGGCGTTCGTCGGCGTGATCAGCTATTCGGTCTACCTGATGTCGCCGTTCGTGCTCGTCTTCATCCATCGCCTCGTGTGGTTCGGCGACGGGCCGCTCGGATGGTCGATTTTCCTGGTCGTCATCCTGGCATTGTCGATCCTCGTCAGCTGGATGACATTCGCGTTCATCGAGAAGCCCAGCATCGCCTTCGGGCAGAGGTTCCGCTCGGCGCGAAGAAAGCCTGTGATCCTCGAGTCGGCCCTCAGCACCCAGGGTGCCGCGGAGTGATCAAGGCACCTCACCAGCCGGGCGCAGCCTACGACGGATCATTCGTTCCGTCGGTCCAGGGACTTCGGGCCATCGCGGCGCTGAGCGTGCTGATCGATCATTTCTACGACATGCCGAAAGCAGGGATGTACGACATCCCGAATCCCGGCTTTCTGCCGCCGATCTGGCCCTGGCTGCAATCGGTCATCAATGTCGGCGGACACGGTGTCGAGCTGTTCTTCATGATCAGCGGATTCCTGATTCCGGCGAGCCTGGTGCGGCACGGCTCGCTCTCGCGGTTTTTCTACGACCGCGTGCTGCGTATCATGCCGGTGTTCGTCGTCCTGCATCTGGCGTTGTTCGTGATCGGGCCGATCGTGGCCTACAAGTTCTTCCGCGGGATCGATCTGACCAGCTATCTCACGATCTTTGCGGCCAATCTTTTCTTCGTGCAGGACGCGCTCGGCTTGCCCATTGCGCAGCAGAACGCCTGGACGTTGACCTATGAATGGGCGTTCTACATCTGGTTTGCGCTGACATTCTCGATGTGGCGCGGCGGGGGCCGGCTGCTCGCGGCGCCCCTGATCCTGCTGGGTCTGGCCTGCCTGATGCGCTGGCCCATCACTGCGTTCTTCTGCATCGGCATGCTGTTCAGTGCGACGGGATTTCGTATCTCCATTCCCGGCCGCCTCGGGCTGCTCGCGGGCGTGGTCTGCGGCGCCGCCTTGTATGCAAGCCTCGTGCTGTTTCACCCCTTCGTTGGTCTCGTTCCCGGATTTCTGCTGTTCGCCATGGTGCTCGCCCCGGAATCGGGCCTCGGCAGGGCTCTGAGCACGCCGGCGCTGCAATATGTCGGCAAGATCAGCTACAGCCTCTATCTCGTCCACCCGTTCGTGCTCTTTCCCCTGCAAGTGATCGGCCTGAAGCTGGTCGCTGCCGGCGTCGACCGCTGGCTGCTGTGGGCCGCCTTCATCGGGCTCGGGCTGGTGATGTCACTCGTTGCGAGCGCGATTACTTATGAATTGATCGAGGTCAGGCTGAGGCGCCTGTTGGACGGCGCGATCCGCGGCGTGTTCTTTCGACGGCAGATCGAGCAATCGGTTTGAGAGGCAGCCGGTCGCGGTCAGCTCACGGTCCGGCCGGCCAGCTTGTGATAGGATCCGAGCAGCTGCGCGGCGATGCGATCCCAGTTCAGCAGGCCGGCTGCAGTCTGCCGTGCGCCCTCGGTCAATGTCGCGGCAAGAGGTTTTGAAGTCAGCACCCGTTCGAGTGCGTCGGCCAGTGCCGTGGCATCGCCGGGAGGAACCAGCAGCCCGTTGACGCCGTCCGTCACGACGTCGGGAATGCCGCCGGTGGCGCTGGCAACGACCGGACGGGAGTTGCCGTAGGCGGATGCAAGCACGCCGCTCTGCGTTGCATCCTTATAGGGCAGGGCAACGACGGTGGCGGATTGAAACAGCCGTCCGGTCTCCGCAGGTGAGATATAGGCGTTGATCGCCTTGACCGTCGGCATCGCCTCCATCCGCGCGCCGAGCCGTGTCATCTCGGGTCCGCGGCCGGCGACGATCGCCTCATGCGCCACGCCGCGCCGGGCCAACATGTCGATCGCATCGATGAACACGTCCAGGCCCTTGTAGGCCCACATCCGTCCAAAAAACAGGATTCGCGCGGCCTCCGGCTCGGCGAGCGCCCCCTTGGCCGGCGGAACCATGAGCACGCCGTGCATGCTGGAAACGGTTTCGCCCTTGAAGCCGGGCGAGGCGCGGCGAAAATCGGCAATGCAGCTCTCGCCATGCGTCGTGACGACCGATGCGGCCGCGCGCATGCGCTCGCGCCAGGCATCTTCACGCGGCGAGGTGCCGGAGCCGCCCTCCGAATGCGGAATCGCATCGTGAACCGTCAGCACCAGGGGAATGCCAAGGGGACGGAGCAGCTGGATCAACTTGGATGTGTAGATCTCCGGAACTTCGTGACAATGAATCACGTCCGGACGAAACGATATTATGTCGAAGAATGACGCGGGGATGCCGATCGCGCCGCCGCGGCGCAGGCTCAGGTCGCGGATCCGTGTCTCGAACGGCGTCGTCACGGCGATATCGGCCAGTTCCCATTGCTGGTTCGCGTCCTTGGCGTTGAGCACGAGGCGGACGTCGCAATGATGTGCCAGTCCCGCTGCGAGCCGGTAGGAATATTCCGCAAAATGCGGCGCGTAGATGGCCACGCGGAGGCGCTTGGAGTTACGCAGAGAACGCTGAGCAGGCGAATTCATCAAGGCATCCATTTTGCATCACTTCGCAAAGTCCGGTGGGAGTGTAGTCCACGATTTGAACTCACTTCCACTCTAAATCGGAATCGTGCGGCGCTCATCTGATTGCCATCACTCCGGCGTAATGTGGCGAGCAATCAGGTCTCCGCCGCGGTCGGAGAGGGGGACGTCGCGGCGGCACCGCGTGCCAAATCGTCTAGTCTGCGATTGTGGTTGGATCTGTCGGAATTGGGTCGAATTGTTGATGAACGTCACGCCCGGAAAACAACATCAGGTCGTGGTTGCCCTGTTCTGGTCGCTTGCACAGAATTGGGGCGGCCGGGCGCTGTCGTTCGTCCTGTTCCTGGTTCTGGCCCGGCTACTGAATCCTGCGGATTTCGGTCTGGCAGCGCTCGTCGCCTTCATCCTGCTGCTCTTGAGTTCGATCGCCGAATTCGGCTTCGGCGACGCGTTGATCCAGCGGCGCACGCTCGAGCCCGCCGATGTGACGTTGCCCTTCTTCTGCTCCTTCGCGGCGTCGACGATTCTGGCGGTTCTGATTGCCCTCCTTGCGCCGGATATCGAGCATTGGCTCGACGTGAAAGGGCTCGCGCCGCTGTTGACGGCTGCCTCTCTCGCTCTCCCCATCGGCACGGCGACCCTGTTCCAGGAGGCGCTTTACAAGCGCCAGATGGATTTCCGCGTGCTCGCAGTCAGGACCATGGTGGCGACCGCCATCTCCGGCGTCGTGGGAATCGCCTGCGCCTATGCCGGATTTGGCGCTCTCAGCCTCGTGATCCAGGTGGTCGTTCAGAGCGCGATCAGCGGCCTCTGGCTCTGGAGCCAACCGCGATGGCTGCCGATGCGCGACTACGATACCGGTAGCTTTCGCGAGCTCTCCGGCTATAGCGTCCACGTCGTGCTGAACCGGCTGCTGGATTTCGCCATCGTTCGCACCATCGACATGATCATCCTGTCGCTCTATGGCGTCGCCGCACTCGGCATCTACACGGTCGGTGCGCGGGTCTACATCATCCTGATGCAACTGCTCACCCAGGCGGTCATGGACGTCGCCTTGAGCGCACTGTCCAAGATCGCTCACGAGCGCGACCGTATTGCCGGCGCTTACTTGCGCAGCGTCAGTCTCGGAGCGATGGTCGGCTCTCCCATCTTCGTGCTGCTTGCGGCGATCGCGCCGGAGTTCTCGCTGCTGCTGTTCGGCGCGAAGTGGGGCGGCAGCGAAGCCGTGATGAGGCCGCTGATGCTGATTGGCGCGATTCAGACGGTCCAGTTCGTCAACAGCGCCTATTTCGGCGCACTGGGCAAGCCGAACTACGTCTTTGCGCTGAACATCCTCAAATTCTGCGCGGTCGTGCCGGCAATGTTCCTGCTGCCTTCGCGCGATATCGGTCAACTGGCGACGATCTTCGCATTCGCCCAGCTTGTGGTGACCCCGGTGTCGTTCGCGCTGGCGCTTCGGCTGCTGGGCCTGAGCTGGAGCCAGTTCCTGCGTCCGATTACGGGCTGTCTTTGCGCCATCGTTCTGGCCTACGGCGCGGTCGTGCTGTGTCGCGAGGCGACGCAGGACATCAACCCGTATTTGCGTATGGGACTGCTGTCGTCCTGTTTCGGCGCGACCTATCTGATGAGCATTCTGCTGTTCTGGCGGAAGCAGCTGTTCTCGCTGATCGATTTCGTCGTGAAGCGCGGCGCGGCCGCCTGATGAAGACGAGGAGGACGATTTGAAGCAACTGATTCCGGTGCCCGTTCGCAGGCAGCTCCGAGGCTGGCTCAACAGCGCGAAGAACACGCCTTTTGCGGTCGATCTCCTCGAGCTGCGCAGGTGGCAGATCGCGCGGAAGGACGTCGGCGTCAATGCGGCCCCGCGCAACAATCCGCGCCGTCTCGTCCTGTTGCCGTCGGACCCCTGGAGCATTCATCAGTCACGCGGCGACGAGGCGATGATCGAAGCCACCGTCGGCGAGCTGAAACGGGCCTATCCCGACCTCGAAACCTATATCGTCACCGCCACCAGCGCGGCGAGCGCGGACGTTCGCGCGATGGGTTTCAAGCCGCTCGAGATCTGGCGACAGCCGTTTTCCTACGAGACGGTCGCGCAGGAGCTGTCGATCACCCGTCCGGATTTCGGCGTGGTGCTGGGAGCCGACGTGCTCGACGGCTACTATTCTCCGGTGGATGCGGCACGCATGCTGCTCGTTGCCGACCTGATGGCGGGATTTGGCGCCAAGGTCAGCGTGCTCGGCTTCAGTTTCAACTCCCGTCCGGCGAAGGCGCTGCGCGAAGTGTTCCAGCTGCTCGATCCGGGCGTGGTCCTGAACCTGCGCGATGCGATATCGCTTCAGCGTTTCGACGATTTCGCCCGCAAACGCGCGCGTCTGGTCGCCGATTCCGCGTTCATGCTGACGCCGCGCGCCGACACCCTGGCGGTGAAGCAGATTGCGGCCGCGGTGGCACGGCAGCGAACGCAGGGTCGCAAGGTCTTCGTCTTCAACATCCATCCGATGCTGTTCAAGAAGCCGGAGCCGGCCAAGCTCGAGCGGATGATAGAGCTTGCGGCGGATGCCATGGCGCGCCTGTCGCGGCAGCACAATGCAAGCTGGCTGCTGCTGGCGCATGACTACCGGCCCGGAATTGCCGACGACAATTGCCTGCGGCCGCTGGCCGCCCGGCTTCAGCCCGCGCTTGGGGAGCACGTGCATCATGTCGAGCAGGTTCTGTCCGCGGGCGAGATCAAGGCCGTCGTCGGACTGGTCGACGGCGTGATCACCGGCCGTATGCACCTGGCGATTGCTGCCCTCGGACAGGGCACGCCGGTGGCGGCGATCACTTACCAGGACAAGTTCCAGGGGCTGTTCGCGCATTTCGGCATCAGCGAATCCCTGCTGCTCTCGCCGGCCCAATTCCTGGTCGGGGACAGCTTCGAGGCATTTCTGCTGCACTTCCTCGGAGCCTACGAAGCTGCCGGCGAGCAGGTCCGTCAGATGCTGCCGGATGTCATGGAATTATCCCGCGCCAACGTCGCTCCGTTGCTGGACGGTGGGGCGACGCGGATCGTGCCGGAGGCTGGCGGCAAGGTGGCCTGAGAGCCTCCGAAGGGCGTCAGTTGACCGCCCGCTCGGTGTTCTCGAAGCGCAAGGGTGTCTCGGCCGTCACCGGCCGAACCTTGTGGGAAGACACGGGCCCGGTGTCGGCCAGGCGATTGACGAGGCGCCGCGCCGGATTCTCGAAATAGGCGTAGGTGCGGTCAGCGATGATCGTCAGAACCACGCAGCAGGCGAGGGCGAAAAGGCCGAACTGATCCGGGCGCAATCCAAGCCAGGTCCACAACGGCTTGAACACGGCAATCAGAACGGCGTCGTGCAGCATGTAGATCGCGTACGAGGTGTTGCCGAGCCGTCCAAGCAGGCGGGCGCCGGGGAATTCGGCGAAGGCGCTTTCGCCGACGGCGGTCAGCAGAATGGCGCAGGAGAACAGCAGAATGGCAAGGTCCGGCTTGGCGAAGACGTTGAGGACGAGCACGGAGATGCCGAACATGGCGATGCCGGCGAACACCACGCGCTTGTCCCGGTAGGCCTGCGACATCCGGAACAGGATCGCGAGCAGGATGCCGTTCAGGAAGCTCGGCAACGCGCGGAGCATGCCGTAGTCGTAGTTGGCGCCGTACATCTGCGACCGGTCCTGCCAGATCGGCAAATGCCCGTGCGCCAGGACCAGATAGAGCGCCGCGACGATCCCGGCAAGCAAGAAGGGATGCAGCTTGCGCGCGAACAGCATCAAGAGCGGAAAGATCAGATAGCAGAAGAACTCTGCGCTGATCGACCAGGATGGTGAGTTGAAGCTGAGATGATTGGTGACGCCCCAGGCGTGGACCAGCAGCAGGTTGTACAGGAAGTCGAGCGGGGTCGACCGCGCCGTACGCTCCAGGCCGACGGCGATCAGCACCACGAAGATGAGCAGGCTCAAGAGGTGCAGCGGATAGATCCGGGCGATGCGGCGGATCATGAAATGCGAATAGGCGCGCATGCCGCGCGCGTCGGATGGATAGGAGTAGGAGATCACGAAGCCGGACAGGATGAAGAACATGTCCACGAACAGGCCGTAGGACCCGTTCCAGGCCGGCGAAATGCCCGTGTCGATCAGCTTCAGGTGGAAGATGAAGACCCCGAGCGCGGCGACGAAGCGGTAGAAGTCGAGAACGACAAAACGTCTTGCTTCATTGGCTTGCATCGGGCCTCGGAGTCCTTGCGCGGTTCGTCTTCCTTCTAGGGACGAATTGTGACGCAAGTTCGCAAGCGCGCCGGCTGATGCGGCGCAAACGCGGTAGTCCGCCGGAACTCATGCAGAATTCATGGGGCCATCCCAATTGCGAATGGCGATCGGCTCTCTGCTCATCAATCAGGCAGGCGCCCGCGAAACGATCAGGGGCCGGGATATAATCCCGGCCCCTGCGACGCTGGCGCCCGCTCGGGCGTTTCGCCGTGCTCAGACGAACACGAAGTCGTGGCTCGTCAGGCTGGAGACATAGACGTTCTTCAGCAGGATCGAGTCATTGGCCGAAAACGTGATGATCGCGTTCGTGCCGGACTGCGTGATCTGCAGGTGGCTGTAGTCCTCCGCCAGCAGTTTCGAGATCGCGATCGTGTCGTGAGTCGCGCTATCGCCCGCCTGGAAGTTGAGGATCTGGTCCTGGCCGTGATCGTAGGCGATGGTGGTCGAGCTCGGCGCGGCCGAAAACACGTCGTTGCCGGCCCCGCCCTGGATCGTCACGCCGCCGGCGACGGCCGTGACATTGTGCGTGCCGTCGGTCTTGGTCTGGTCAAAGAACTGGAGCGCGTTGGCGGGGTTGTAGTTCTCGTGCTGCGTCGTGCCGGTCTGTCCGTTGAAGTTGAACAGGAAGACATCCTTCGAGCCGTCGGCGTTGTTGGCGATCTCCTGGGTCTTGACGCCGGCGCTGTTATAGATGTCGGTCAGCTTGCTGCCGTCGTCGTGGATGACCTGGGTATAATCCAGGGTGCCGTCGGCATGGGTCCGGGTGAGCTCGACCAGCTTGCCTGAGGCATCGAGATGCTGATGCTGGGTGGTGTAGGACTGCCCGGTGACGTTGTAGTTCCAATTGTCCTGGGTGCCGTCGGCATTCTTGATATAGGCGGCGGTCTTCACGCCGGCGGTGTAGACGGTCGTGGAGCTGTAGCCGTCGCTCTTGGTCGTCACCTCGCTGGTGATGACGCCCTTGGCGTCGTACCACTCCGAGGTCTTGGTGCCGTCGGCACTCTGCTCCAGCGTAAATGCCAGGCTGTTGTCGGCGTGGGTGCGCACGATGTGAGTGAGGAAGCCCGTCGTATCGTAGCTGTCGTGCTCGCTCGTGTAGGTCTGGCCGACGATGTTGAACTGGTAGACGTCCTTGGAGCCGTCGGCGTGGTAGTCGGTCTGCAGCTTCTTGACGCCGGCCGCATCGTAGCTGGTGACGACGCTGCTGCCGTCGTCGTTGACGACCTGGGTGTAGTCGAGCGAGCCGTCGGCGTGCCAGCGGGTCACTTCCGTTGTCTTGCCGGTCGGGTCGAGATGCTGGTACTGCGTGGTATAGCTCTGGCCGATGATATTGTAGCTGTAATTGTCGTGGCTCATGTCGGCGTTGGTGATGTACGCCGCGGTCTTCACGCCGTTGGTGTACACCGTGTTCGAGCTGTACCCGCTCGATTTCTCCAGCACCTCGCTGGTGAGAACGCCGTTTGCATCGTACCAGTCCGTCGTCTTGGTCCCGTCCTTGCTCTGCACCAGCTTGAACGCCATGCTGCCGTCGGCATGCTTGCGGATCAGCGTGGTGAGGAAGCCGGTCGAATCGTAGACGTCGTGCTCGGTCGTATAGTTCTGGCCGGTGATGTTGAACAGGAAGACGTCCTTGCTGCCGTCGGCGTGCAGATTGGCTTCCTTTATCCGCGTTCCCGCGGCATCGTAGTTGGTGATGACGCTGCTGCCGTCGGCGTTGATGACCTGCGTAAAGTCGAGCGTGCCGTCGGCGTGCTTGCGGGTCACGGCCGTGATCTTGCCTGAGGGATCGACGTGCTGGATCTGCGTCGTGTAGCTCTTCCCGGTGATGCCAAAGGCGTAATTGTCCTGGCTGCCGTCGGCATTCTTGACATAGGTGTTGGTTTTGACGCCGTTGCTGTAGGTCGTCGTCGAGGTGGTGCCGTCCGCCTTCTGCACGACCTCGCTGGTGAGGCTCCCGGCGGCATTGTACCAATCGGTCGTCTTGGTGCCGTCGGTGGTCTGGACCAGCTTGAAGGCGAGACTGCCGTCGCTGTGCAGTCGGGTCAGGCTGGTGAGGAAGCCGGTAGTGTCGTAGACGTCGTGCTCGGTCGTGTAGTTCTGGCCCTTGATGTTGTAGGTCCAGACGTCCTTGCTCTTATCGGCATGATAGGACGTCTCGACGAGCTTGACCCCCGTTGCGCTATAGTTGGTGATCACGCTGCTGCCGTCGCTGTTGTAGACCTGGGTCGAATCCAGCGAGCCGTCGGCATGGCTGCGGATCACCGAAGTCACCTTCCCCGAGGCGTCGAGATGCTGGACCTGGGTGGTGAAGCTCTTGCCCGTGATGTTGTAGGTATAGTTGTCCTGCGAGCGGTCGGCGTTCTTGACGTAGGCGGCGGTTTTCACCCCGTTCGTATAGAGCGTGGTGGAGTAATAGCCGTCGGACTTCTGGACGACTTCGCTCAGCAGGAGTCCGGCCGTGTTGTAGGTGTCCGTGGTCCGCGTTGCGTCGGTGTCGATATGAACGAACTTCGTCTTCACGCCACCGGTATAGCTGATCAGGTCCTTGGAACCGTCGGTGTAGGCGACGGTGGTCGAGGTCGGCTGCCCGCTCGAATTGAGCCCGGTGTCCGATTTCGACAGCAGCTTTCCGCTCACATCGTAAGTCTTCGTGTTGGTCCAGGTCGCCGCCGAGTTCGTCACCGAGAACGAATATCCGCCCTGGATCTTGGAGAGGGCGCTGCCGTAGTGCGCGATCATGTAGTCCATGGTCGCCTTCGAAGCGACCGGCAGGACGTGGGAATCGGTCAGCGTGATCGTCTGCAGCGCCGTCGATTCGCTCAGGTCGGACAGTTGCGGCACGATCTCGGCAGCGGTGCCCGTGATGCTGGTCCGGGTGTCCGGCGGAGTCGAAGTGGTCGGGGGCGCGTCGATCTCGATGATCAACGGGTGATCGCTGACCGGAATGGTGATGGTGCTGACGTCGGTGTAGCTGGCGATCGCGGTCGTTCCCGTCAGTGTGTCGTACACCTTCACCGAATGATGCACGCCGCCGAGGTTCACCGTAACCGTCTGGGCCGCATTGGTCAGCTCGGTATCGGTGGAATCGTTCCAGAGCTTCGGCTCGGCCCACACGACGAGCTCGTAGGCGCCGTTGCTCTTTCCGAGCACCATGCTGTTGCCGGTGGCCGGCATGTTGCTCAGGGTGTAGTTCAGCGGATCAGTCGGCTGCAGGCCGCCCTTGCCGTCGTCGGCCAGAATGGTCGTCAAATTGTGAATGGCCGTCGCGGCGAGCTTCGGCGTTCCGTCGGAATTGAACAGTCCGAAATTGGCTTCGGGATTGGTGTTGCCCGCGGACGAGTCGCGGTCGAACAGCTCGTAGAGATAAGTCGCGCTGACGCCGGCCTTGTAGGCATCAACCAGGGTGTTCAGGATCGACTTGGCCTGCACCGTCTCGTTGACGCCGAGATATTGGGTGTTGGCTTGTGTGGTGTAGCCGGTTTCCGTGATGACGACAGGCTTGCCGGGCGCCGCGGTCATCACGGCGCTCAGCGTTGCCGCAATCGAGCTGCTGGATGTCAGGCTGGTGCTGACATAGGCATGGGCGTTGGCGTAGTCGACCGAGCCCGACATATTGCCGAGCTCGCTGTAGCCCTGGGGATCGTTGTAGGCCAATGACAGATTGTAGACGGGGATGCTGCCGAGCGCGGCATTGGCGTTGACCGCTTGATAGAGCGCGCTCTGGAATTGAGCCGCGGCAGTAAGGCTCGAGCTGCCGTTGTAGCTGAAGGGCTGGTGATTGGCCTCGTTGAGCCCTTCGATGGCGCTGATGCTGCCCGGGTGGCTCGTCACGAATTTCTGCAGCGAGGCGATGTAGTTCTGCAGCCCGACCGTTCCTGTCTGGGGGAGCGCGGACGACACCAGGAAGTCGAACTTGTAGCCGGCGGCGGCCAGGCCCTCGACGACCGGTTGCGCGGCGGGGCTGGTCCCCATCGCGTCGCGGAGATGGGTAACGCCGAGATATTCGAGGTCATCGACCATCATCGCGAGATTGTTGTAGCCGGTCCACCCGAAGCCAGCGTGCGTGTTGACGCCGATGGAGTTGATGAAGCCGCTGGCGGAGAGGATGGTCTGGTCTGACATTGCTCACTCGAGTTTCTGCGCAAGCAAAATTGCTCGCAGGGATTTGCGTTCAACCTTCTCTGTCGAGTGTGAATTTCAGATAAAAATCGAAGCTACAAGTTGCGAGTGAAATGCGGTTCCTTGCGCAGGAACACGTCGACTCGAGTCGCAGCAGAATGCTGATGCGATGCCTGCGCAGGATGGCGTGACGAAGGCACTTTCAAGATTTTCTACATTCGCGCTGCTGAATATATGCGCAGTCCGCGCGCACTCGATCGAATGCTTGCGTTTGAGAGTGCCACACGCAATCGCGGCGCTCGGAGACGCGGCCAAGTGAAGCGGTGGGCTCTGAGTGCCGCGCCGAGCCGCTCATCCTCATCATCGAATTGCACAAGGAGCCGGCAGAGGCTGTTCGATGTGCGAGCAATCTATTGGATATTAACGCGACGGTTGTGTCCGTAGTTTCCCGGGTAGGCCGTTCGGTCGCGTCACAAGAGCACAACGGTTCCGTGCAGGAACTGAACGGAGCCGTCGTCCAGCGGCTCAGCCGCGCGTTCGATATGATCCGATGATGCCGGTGCGATGAATTAGCCGCGGCGGGCCAACATCAGGAAGTCTCCGCGCCATCCGATGACCGCCGTCGCGATCGCGGCGATCACGATCTTGCCGGCGAGCCATGTCGCTGGCTCCGTCGGCATCGAACCGAGCGATCCGATCAGGATTGCGGCCACCAATGCCTGCATGACCAGCGACCAGCGCGGGAATGCCTCGAACCGCAGGGTTGGACCGAGCGCGACCAGGATCGTTGCGAGGGTGGCGAGCGAAGCGCAGCCGACTGCCTGTCGCGGCGAAAGTCCGGCCCATACCGCGACCAGCGCGACGGCTGCGACGATCGCAAGCTGGCCGGCCGCGACCAGCACGAGCCTGGTCGCGAGCTTTTCCAGGTGTGGAACCACCGCGACGGTCGCCTGCAGATGCGTGTGCAGGAAATAGAAGGCGGCCACCGTGGGTGCCGTCGCCAGGAAGCCGTCGAGGCTCTCGCGCGGGACCAGGATACGGGCTGCATCCGGAATGAAGCCGACCAGGCCGCCGAGCAGCACGAGGGTCGTGCAGATCATGAATTCGAACATCCGTCGCGCCGATTGAACCGACTTCACGGCGGTCCCGTGTTCGAAGTCCTTGACCAGTTCGGGATAGCTCACGGTGTGGATCGCGGCGTTGAGGACCCAGAACGGACGTTGCAGCAGGTCGAGCGCGATCGAGAATCCGGCACCAGCCCCCGTCGCGCCGAGCCGGCCGATGATGATGACACGGAGCAGCACCGGCACCGATAAATGGATGACGGATGCGCCCGCCGCGAGCATGCCGTAGCCGGCGAAAGTCTTCCAGTCGGTCAGCATCGTCTGCAACGAGGCGCGCTCCAGCGGCGTGCGATACGAGACGAGGCCGGCGACGAGCCCCAGCATGTGACCCGACGCAATCCCGAGCAGCGCAGCTTCGGCCGTCCCTGAAGTCGCTCCTCCCACGGCGGCCCCGGCCAGAAGCGCGGTGGCACGCAGCGCAAGAAGAGAGGACGCGACGCCCAGCCGATCCGACAGGCGGACCGATAGGAAGTAGAGATCCGTCAAGCCCTGCAGGACGGATATGCCCAGACCCAACGCGATGATCCCTGCCGGGAGCGCGCTGACCATGGATGCGCAACTCCCGACAACGACGAGCGCGACCGCACTCGACAGGCCTGCCGCAAACAGCGACCACCTCAGCCGGGCCGCTTCGTTCTCTCCGGCGGCCGCCAGAAAACGCAATCCGGCGAGTTGCAGCCACTCGAACATCAGGACGCAGAGCAGTTGGCTCGAGGCAAGCGCGAGGGAGAAGCTGGTGTAGTCTGCTGCCGGCAACAGATGACTGATCGCGAAGATCAGGATGATCGCCGCGGCGCTCTGATAGACGTAGCCCGCCATCGCCAAGAAGCGTGTCATCGCAGGCGTGTCATCGCGGAATGAGGCGCTCCTTGCCGACGACCGCCGGTCCCTGCGGCGCTTCGGTCGTGGCTGCACGCAAGTGCGACATCCGTTGCTCGCGCAATTGTTCATACAGGTTCTTGTACGAAGACAGCACGTCGGCAAATATCCACTTGTTGGTATCCGCGATGAGGCGCCGGCTGATCTCGTCGATCTTGTGCGGATCGGCCGCGATCGCGAGCATGCTGTTGGCCAGGGATTGCGGATCGGCTTCAGTCAGCCAGCCCGTGATGCCGTGCTCGATGACCTCGGGCATGCCGCCAAAGCGCGTCCCGAGCAGCGGCCTGCCGGCCGCCTTGGCATCGGCGACGACGAGCGGGCCGGGGTCGTGCCAGATCGACGGTGCGACCACCACGTCCACTTGCTTGTAGAAATCGTCGGGCACCACGAAGCCCATGAACTCGATCCGTGCGTCCGGCGCCAGCGCCCTGAGGCGTCGTTGCTCCTCGTCGCTGACACGGCCGGCGATCAACATGCGGATACGGTCCGGCGGCAGCAGAGCCAGCGCCCTCATCAGATTGTCGATGCCCTTTTCCTCCGTGAGGCGGCCGATGAATCCGAACGTCACTTCCGTGGTGCAGACCGGACGAGGATAGGGCGCGCGCGGCGGCTCGGTGGAGGCGTTGCGGATCACGGTACGGATCGGCGTCTCCGAGAACATGCCCATGTCGGTGTGAATGGACAGGACGCGCTCGCTCACGCCGACCACCGCGCTGAGCCAATGCGTGGCACGCTTGCGATGGAACGTCAGTATTCCGCAGCTCGTGCAGGTGTGCTCGCAAGACCGCCCCTTCTCGAAGCGCGAGCAGCGCGGGCAGGTCAGATAATAGTCGTGAAGCGTATGGAGCACGGGAACGCCGAGCTGGGCGGCAACGCGCCAGATCGCGGTGGTGAGGCCCGACAGATTGTTCGAGTGCATCACGTCCGGCTTGAAAGCCCGGATTCGCTCCGCGATCAGGGGGGCCTGCATCTGCCAGTCGTCGATGGCGTGCCAGATGCTGCGCAGCGCGACGTTCTTCTGCTCGGTGAAGGGCCTGTAGATGTTCTGCACCGGCGCGGAGTAGACATTGATGCCGTTGCAGGTTTCGCGCGCCTGCTCCGGCGAGGGGGCGGCGCGGATCACCTCCACCTCGTCACCGCGCTGCACCAGGCCTTCGGCGAAACGCCGCGCGAAGATCTCTGCGCCGCCGACGATCTTTGGGGCCTGAGGCGTCGGATAAAGCGTGGACGTCAAAAGAACTTTCATCGCGTCAACCTCATGTCTGCAAAAAAATCACGTCTACCGCGCCGGCCTTATCTCCAGGGCGGGAACGGCACTGTCATTGGCGGCAATCAGGACCGGTGTGCTCGAGACGGGAATCCAGACCCCGGACGCAGGCCTTGCCGCCTGGTCACACGGCATCGCAAAGCTTGTGCCTGGTTGATCGCCCTTGAGCCGAATTTCGTAACGCCGGTCCGAAGCCTCGGACCAGACCGCAACTCTGCCGCCGGAGGCCGTCGATGCATTGATCGACACCACTCCGCCGGCGAGTTCGCGTCGCTCGGCACTCAGGCTCGTGCGAATGAAGGCCCATGCGCCCTGAGCCGCGCAGGCGACCGGCTTCGGTGAATTGTCGAAACGATAGAGTCCGAAATTGTGCTCCAGGTCCGATGGGTCCTTTCCACTGTCCTTGAGCTCGTAGAGCCACATTCCCTTGAGCCAGCGCGTCGCGGTCGATGCCCACAGGATGAGCTGCGCCGTGTTGTCGGCCTGGGCCTGTTCGCTGACCCCGCATTTGTTGGAAGCGGCCGTGGTCCAGCCGGTCTCGGTGACATAGATCGGGAAGTCGGGGTTTCCGCTCGCCTGGCCGACCAGGCGGTGAAACGCCGTCAACCTGTCGATGATCTCGGCCGAGGTGCGTTTGCTCGGGCCCATGCAGAAGTTGTAGAGATGGATCGAAGCGCCGTCCGCATATTGAAGGATGCCGGTCCGCAGCATCTTCTCCGTCCATGCCCAGCCGAGATCGTCGCCGAGCGCCCCGACCAGGAAAGGCGCGTTCGGCGCAACCCGCTTGACCGCCGGCCGCGCGACTTGCGCGAGCGCCAGATAGTTCTCCGGCGAGAACGCGGCATCCTTCTTCGCCGCCAGGTTCCATTCGTTCCAGAGCTCGAAGAGCGGATGCTGCGCCACGACCGATTGCGCTGCCGAAGCAGCATAGTCGGCAAAGCGCTGCCGCGCTTCATCGGTCGTCGGCGGCGAGGAGTTCGGCACCAGATGATGGCCGAACGCAAGGATCAGGAGGGGACGCGCGACGCCGGATCTGACTTGGGCCTCGAGCCTGCCGAGCCTGGGCGTGAAGCCCATCCGGCGTCCGCCCACTTCAAAGTCCGACCAGGGAAAATCGTCGCGAAAAGCGTTGAGGCCGAGTTGCTTGATCTGCGCGATGTTCTCCGAGGGCACGTAGCCGCGTGCGCTCACGGGACCACCCAGCCCCTGATGCGTGCCGACCCCCAGCAGGAATCGGGCATCGAGCGGTTGAGCCTGTTGTGCGCAGACGGAAACCGGCAGGAGAATGGCTGCGATGAGGCTTGCGAGACGAAGGCTGTCGCGAGCCAAGGTGCGTGGGAGCGGCGGAGCCATCAGAAATTCTTGGAGAGGTCCGATTGCAGCGCCGCCTTCGCCTCGACCGGTGTCCGCTCGTCCTGGAGGAGCTCGGCATAGACCTGCTGCAAATGCCCATGCGTCTTCTGAACGTCATAAAACTGCTTGAAGCGGTCGTAGCCGCGTTGTCCCAACACCTTGAGATCGAAATCGAGCGCCCGCCGGAAACCGTCGACGAGAGGCTGAACGGCGACGGGCTCGCAAAGCACGCCGGTGACGCCGTCGACGACGATCTCGGGCAATGCGCCGCTGCGGAATGCCAGGATGGGTTTTGCCGCGCGCATCGCCTCCAGGGCAACGAGACCAAAGGCCTCCCATCGTGACGGGATCACGACGAGATCGGCGGCCTCGAGCTGGGTCTCGATGGTCGGGCGGTCGAGCCAGCCCAGCATCGACACGTTGGACGGGACACTCGGGCCTTCGTACTTGTTGACGACGGAGGCGCCGATCATGCGGATATCGAGCACGTCCTCGAGCGCGCGCGCCGCTTCGATCAGGAGATCGAATCCCTTCTGGCGGTCCAGGCGTCCGATGAAGAGAACCTTGACCTTCTTGGAGGTCCAGTCCGCCGCGACGGGCTGCGGCGAGCGCGTCTTCGAGATGCCGTTATGGACGATCGTGAGGCGGTCCGCCGGAATTCCCGCGCGGACCGCTTCGTCGAACTCGTCGCCGGAGATGCAGATGATTCGGTCCGACGTCCGGGCGAGAAGGTTCTCCGCCGCCTTTGTCACGACATGGCTGAGGCGGCCGGTCTGGCGTGAAAATGCCCAGCCGTGCGGGCAATAAACCACGCGCGGACCGTCAGAGCGGGCTGCAAGCGCGGGACGGAGCACGAGGCCTGCAAACGAGGAATGCAGATGCACCACGTTCGGCTTGAAGGCGTCGAGTGCCTGCATGCTCGCGCGAAACATGTGGAATAGCCCGGCGACGCCGCGGCCGGATCGTTCGAACGTCGTAATCTGGCTGTCATCGACTGCCGGAAGATCGCGGCGATGATCTGAGGGCACGACATAGTGCACGTTCTCGGCGCCGAAGCTGGCCTGTTGCTGTGGATGCAACTCGTTCAGGTAGCTCGCAATCCCGCCCCGAATGGTCTCGGCGATGTGCAGCACTTTCATCGTTTGCCTCGCATAAGGCTGCGTCGGAGAGCCGGACATCGTCTATCCCTGTTCGGTGTTCGCTAGTGCGAGATACAGTTCCTCGAATACGTAGCGATAATGGGGCAGCGATGTGGTGATGTTGCGCCAAGCTCATTGCGCGCGCGAGATCACTTCCAAAAACAAAAAACTTTCATGGAACCATGTGCCGGGCGGGGGAGTTGCGACACGTTTGCGCTGGACCTTTTGCGCGCGAAAGGCGAGTTGCGTCCTATTTCAAGCGGCGGTGGCGACGTTGGCCGGCCCTGCGAGATGATCGAGCAGGGCCTTCGCCGATTTCTTCCACGAAAAGAATGCAACGCGATCCTGCTGCCTCATGCGCTCCTGATCAGAGATGGCGCCGATTGCCAATCTTTCGAGCATGAGCTGCTTCAAAGCGTCGGCATCGCTGGCGCGAAAATACGCAGCCGCATCACCGCACGTCTCAACGACCGCATCGGCGGTCGAGGCGATGACCGGGCAGCCGAAGATCATGGCTTCGAGCGGCGGCACGCCAAAGCCTTCGTAGAGCGAGGGAAACACGAATGCCGATGCATGCGCATAGAGCGCTGCGATCTCGCCGTCCGTCAGACGCCCGGCCAGCAGCAGGCCCGCGGCGCCGTCGCCTGAATTGTCCTGGAATACCTTGCTGTTGTCGCCGCCGACGATCACCAGCGGAACGTCGGGGCGGTCGAGCAGCTGGACGGCACGAATCGCGACTGAAAGATTCTTGTTCTTCGTCCGCGAGCCCACATAGAGAAAGAATTTCTGGGGCTGAATCCCAAGTCTGCCGATGATGCCGGGATCAGGCTTCGTCTTGGCGAAATGTTCTGCGCTGTTGGGGAAGACAGGGATCGCCGTTGCCGACAGATTCAGCACCTCGGCAAGCTCTTTGCGCGAAAAGCCCGATACGGTTGCGATGCTTGCCTGTCGGGCGAGCAGTCGGCCCATCGTGCGGTGAACTGCCAGATAGCGCCAGCTGAAGAAGTCCGGCCTGCGAAAGACCTGTGCGTCGTGGATCACGACAATATGGTCGCGATGGAACACCGGGCCCGAGTTGGCCAGGCTGATCAGGCGGCCCCCCGAAGCAGCGCGCGCCAGGTCGATTTGATCCCATGCGTGCCCGCGCAAGCGGCCGACGGTGCGAATCTTGATTCGCTCGAGGTGAAGGTCTGCGCTTGCATCCTCGGGCGTCAGCAACTGCCAGTCTGCGTTCCGCAGCGACGCCGGCGTTTGCTCCGACGCCAGCTCCGCGTCGATCGCCTTGACGATTTCGGCGGCATAGCGCTGAACGCCGGTGAGCTTTTGCGACAGAAAGCGGCCGTTGATGAAGAATTTCAATTGGCTACCAGAATTGTTCTTGGGGACCCGGGCCGCGTTTCCGACAAGGCTGGCGGCGGACGAACCGCAAATGAGCAACCGTTAGGTACGGAAATATGACGCTGCCCTGCAGGGCGCTGGGGCGCCGGCTGCATGGCTGGCGCCGCCTTGCTGCATGCAAGGTCGCGGTGTAGATCTCGCGCATGAGCGATGACACTTTCACTCTTCGCAGCGGCCGGCTCACCGCCACGGTCAAGGCGCACGGCGCCGAGCTATGTTCGTTCAAGGACGGCGTCACCGAGTTCGTCTGGCAGGCGGGGCCGGAATGGCCGCGCCATGCGCCGTTGCTGTTTCCGATCGTCGGGCGCCTCGCCGGGGACGAATTGCGGCACCGGGGCAAGACGTATCGGATGACCCAGCACGGCTTTGCCCGCGACAACCGCTTTGCCTGGGTCGAATGCGGCGAGAGCCGCTGCACCCTGGTGCTCGAAGACAGCGAGACGACGCGTGCGCTCTATCCATTCGCGTTCCGGCTGACCACAATCTATACGCTCGATGATGCCGGCCTCGACCTGACGCTCGTGATCGCCAACACTGGCAAGGAAACGTTGCCGGCTTCGATCGGCGGTCATCCCGCGTTCAACTGGCCGCTTCAGCCGGGACTTGCCAAGGAGAGCTATGCGCTGACCTTCACCCGCGCGGAGTCCTCTCCCGTCCGCCGTCTCGAGGGCGGATTGCTGCGCGCGGCAACGGAGCCGAGCCCTGTGAAAGGCACCGTGCTCCCCTTGTCCGAATCCCTCTTCACCGAAGATGCCGTCATCTTTGACCGGATGGAGAGCGACGCGGTCCGCTATGCCGCCTCCGGCGGCCCCTGGCTCAAAATGTCCTGGCGCGGCTTTCGCGAGCTCGGCGTCTGGTCGAAACCGTCAGGCGCGCCGTTCCTCTGCATCGAGCCCTGGCGCGGCTACGCCAGTCCGGACGGATTCGACGGCGAGTTCGGTGACAAGCCGGGCCTGATGCACATTGCGCCGGACGCCGAAGAGCGGTTGTCGTTCCGGATCGAGGTCGGATCGTCCTGAGACCGAAGTCGAGCTGATCGGCCCTCAAATCTCGATCCGCGTGAGATCCTCGCCGAGCACGACGGGACCCGCATAGTCCTGCCTGACATCCGCAAGCAGCGCGTTCAGCATCGCATCGTCGGTGCGCGGTCGGTGGTGGGTCAGCGCGAGCTTCTTGACGCCGGCCTTGGCCGCGATCTTGCCGACCGTGTCGCCGCAGGCGATCGTGAATTTCGCAAGGCGGCGAAGGTGCTCGTTGTTGATCTCCGGCGTCGCGAGGAAGCAGCACTGAACCAGCAGGTCGGCTCCGTGCGCCAGCCGCTCGAGCCCGGGGCAGGGGACAGTGTCGCCGGAAATCGCAATGACCTTGCCCTCCGCTTCGAAGCGGTAGCCGAGACACATCCATCGCGCGAGGAAGGCCGGCGGCATGTCGAGGCCATCGCCATGCGAGACCAATTCGGCGCTGATCTTCCAGCGCCCGGTGTCGAGGACGGGACCCGGTACGACGTCCGTTGCGAGGACGGGTTTCCAGCCGCCGAAGGTCGGTTCGCCCTTATCCCGCCTGGTGATGTCCTTGTCGTAGACCTGCGTGACCAGCGTGTGGACGAGCCGTTCGGTATCCGGCGGTCCATAGATGCGCAGCTCGTCCTTGCGCCCGTACCTCCATGAATTCAGCATCACATCGTAGAGGTCGCCGATGTGGTCGAAATGATGGTGCGTGAGAAAGACCGTGTTGATGGCGCCGAGTGGAACGCCGGCCTTGCTGAGCTGGACCATGACGCCGCGGCCGGCGTCGAACAGGATATTCTCGTCGCCAAGCCTGATCAGCGTGGTCGTTGCCATGCGGCGCGGGTCCGGGCGCGGGCCACCGGTGCCGAGCAGTATGACCTCCATAGTGCACACTCCAGCGTGAAGATACTTCACACTAGATATGAAGGCGGCAATGAAGCAAGCCGCATCGGGCCAGCAGGGACGGAGCAGCGGCGTTCAGCGCATGCCGGCTGCGGTGGCGGCAATGGTCGGCCGGAGGCTTGATCGGCCCGATCCCGCTGATGTCAGGCGATGCGCCAGGTCCTGCGCGCGCCGCTCGACCAGATGCCATGTCGCGCGCGCGACGAGATAGCTCATCGCGGCGGTAACGACATAGGCGATGAGCAGCGAGATGAGCCCATCCGCGAGCGGCCAGAGCTGACGCAGGCCCCAGATCACCGCGAAGTGCGACAGGTACATCGAATAGGAATTGCGGCCGAGCGCCTCGAGCGGCTGGAAGCGGATGGCAAGCTTGATGCACCCGACAACCAGCGCACCGAGCACGAGGTTGATCATGAGGTAGTTGAACTCATGCGAGCCGGTGGCGCGGTCGGCGGCAAAGGACAGTGCGATGAAGATGGCGTAGATCGCGGCATCGGACCTGGTGAAGCCGTCGCGCAGCGAGAAGAACAGTGCGCATCCGATCAGGAAGACCGGAAGCTGATTCAGGAAGCTGATGTGCAGCGTGGTCCAGACGAACGCCTCGTGGCCGGGGCCGTAATAGGCCGAGAACAGCGCGAAGGCCCACGGCTTGAACAGGCAGACATTGACGAGATGCAGCGCGATCGCCAACGCGAGATAGAGATGGCGGCGCGATCCGAACGCGATGATCAGAAGCGGGAAGACGAGATAGAAGGTCATCTCCGCCGCGATCGACCAGTCGCCGGGCACCACGCTGTTGGCGCTGTCCGGCCAGAAGCCATGCAGGAAGGTCGCGGTCAGGATCACTTGAACCGGCCCGATGCCGTTGGGCGCGTTGTCGCTCGGTCCGGTGCCGTTGATGACGAGGTAGACCGGGATCGCGATCCAGAACAGCGGCGCGATGCGCAGGAAGCGGCGGATGTAGAATTTGCCGGTCGCATTCGTCTCGCCGCTGCGCTGCGTCCACATCAGGCACATCGTCATGGCGCTGACGAAGTAGAACACGTTGACGCCGGTCCACCCGCACATGAAAGCGAAGTCGACCGCGCGGATGTTCGACGGAAATGCCTGCGAAACGTGGATTGCCATCACCCCGACGATACCAAGGCCGCGCAGGACATCGAGCGTGTGCGAACGATTGAACGCCGTGTCTTGCTCGGTTCGACCGGCAGCCAACCGGGTCTGCCCCTGCATCACGCCTGCTCCGTGGTTTGGTATTGTGCAGGCGGGACAATAGGGGCGCAGCCGGGCTTTCCGAAGCCGAAGGCCTTTTTTACGTTAACCGCCAGTTGAGTCCGAGGCGGAATGTCAGGGAGTGGGCCTCCGCGCCCTCGGCAGCGATGATGCGCAGATTGAGAATTGTGGGCCAATTCATACTTAATAGTTGAAGACCGTGAGCAATATTGTTTGCGCGTCGCAGCGCGCCTAATATTCCGGCGGCTGATTTCGGGGGCTCGAACAAGTCGTGAATGCACGTTCACATGCCGGCGCATTGCGCGACGGGCTGGATCGCCAGGTCGGGTCCCAGGCACACAGGATACCCAAGACCGTGGTTGAATCCGCACGTCAGGAAATGCGTCCCGCCGGCCGCGAGCGGCTGATCGTCGTCGAGGATGATCCGGTGACGCGGACCATGCTGGTCGGCTATTTCAGCGAGAACAATTTCGACGTGGTCGGCGCCGGCTCCTGTGCGGAATGCCGCCAGGCGCTGCGCGCGCGCACCGATCTCGTTTTCCTCGACCTGCAGCTGCCCGACGGCGACGGCTTCGAGCTCGCCAAGGAGATCCAGGGGACGAGCAATGCGGGCATCATCTTTGTGACGCGCCGCGATACCGACGTCGATCGCATTCTCGGCCTCGAGATCGCCGGCGATCACTACGTCACCAAGCCGATCAATCTGCGCGACCTGCTCGCGCGCGCACGCAGCGTGCTGCGGCGTCGCTCGCTCGATCGCAAGGCGGCGCGCAACCACAATTCGATCGCCTTCGGCGACTGGATCATCGACCTGACCCGGCGCGAGTTGCTCGGCAGCGACGGCAAGCCAGTGTCGCTCACGCGCGCCGAATTCGATCTGCTCGCGGCGCTGGTCGGCGCCGACGGTCGGCCGCTCAGCCGCGACTATCTGATCGAGGTCGTCAGCAACCGCCAGGCGGAGGTCGACATCCGCACGGTCGACGCCCTGGTGGCGCGGCTGCGCCGCAAGCTCGTCGGCAGCGGTACGCCCGTGATCGCCACCGTCACCGGCGTCGGCTACAAGCTGGCGCTCAGCGAGCGGCTGTAAGGGAATTGGACCGCTGCATCGTCGTCAACGGGATGCGACGCGATTCCATCGCGCCTCGATGCGAGCCTTGATCTGGCCGACCCTCGCCTCGTGGGCGGCCCAATAGGCACGGCCGCGACCTCGGCGTCTCCGGCGCGCGGCGACTAACGCGCGCGGGCGCTCTGATCGGTGGCCGGCACTGTTGCAGGTTCAGCCAGCCGGTCGTCGATCGCATAGAGCGTGCAGGTCGGCGACCATTTCATGCAGGCGGCCAGGGAGTCACGCTGGGCCTCGTCGGTCGTGACGCGCCCCGCGCGCCAGCCATAGCCGCCGTTCGGCGATACGGCGAACGCCTTGTGCGGCAGCATGCTGGCGAGATAACGCGCGAACTCGGCCCGCGCGGCCTCGTTGAGCTGACGCGGCGGCGGCAAGGAATCGGGCAGGCTCAGAATGTCGCGACCGAGGAGGCCGCGCTCGCGCAGGAAGGCATCGACATAGGGCGTCCATTGCGGACGGCTTGCCACCGAATAGAGGTAATGGCCGTCGTCGCCGAAGGCAGGCGCCGCGATGAATGTCGCCTTGCCGCCACCGGTGCGAAATCCGTTATGGAGACGGCGCGCGAGGTCGGGGCCGAAATACGAATCGTTGGTGGCATAGACCCAGAGCGTCGGTACGCGCGAAGTCTTGCCGAAGGTGGTGAAGGCCTGCACGAGCCCATCCGGATTGCAGACATCGTCGTCGTCGCGCGAGCCGCGGCCGCCGGCGAAGTTGATCGCGGCGACGAGTCCGGGCGGGGCCTGCGCGGTGAGCGCGATCGTTGCAAGACCGCCGGCGGAATGGCCGGCCGCGATCATGCCTGATGTCGTGACGTCATCCCGCCGCGTCATCGCATCGATCGCGGCGCGCAGGTCGGCCACCGCGACCGCGGCCGCCGGCAAATAAGCGGCTTTGGCGCAGCCGCCGACACTGTCGGCTCGCCCGCCGGGGGAGGTACCGTAGCCGCGCCGCATCACGATCAGCGCCGCGTAACCGCGCCGGGCGTATTCGAGCGCGATGCCGTAATATTTATGCGCGGACATCGTCGCGCGATCGTCGAAGCTGCGCGGCGAGCCGTGGCTGAGCAGCGCCAGCGGATAACGCTTCGCTCCCGCCGGGCGGACCAGAAAGGCCTCGAGCCCCTGCGGCCCGGCCTCGGCCATGGGGATGCGGAGGTCCTCGGTATAGAACTCCGCGGCAGGCGCCGGCGTACCGGCCACGAGAAGGCCGGCGATCAGCATAAGCAGCTTGCGCAGGAGAGCCATGGGGCGATTCGAAGGGCCTCGATGGCGGGAAGCATAGCATGATCTCCTGACTTGAACCGTGAGCTCGCCGCTATCGCCGATCACGGCAGGGCAATCGCATACGGCAGCGATCTCGCCTGTGGCCATCCTTCGAGACGCCCGCCGTTGGCGGGCCCTCAGGATGAGGACCGGGGGCGCGGCACCAGTTCTGGCGAGCACCGATGCCGCTTAGTCTCATCCTGAGGAGACCGCGAAGCGGTCGTCTCGAAGGACGAGGCGCGCGCTCAGGTCGCGCAAAGCGCCATATGCGATTGCCCTGGGGATGACGGGACGGGCGCCGCCCTGTGTCGCCCCCTGTCAATCCTCTAGTGCAAAAATATTCCACTTTACCGAAATTCGGTTTCGGCGTATGGGTCGTGCATCCCGGCTCTCTCAAGAGGGGCGATCATGAGGTCGTCATTTTCGCGAGCCGGGTCTGCGGTGGACGCGGCAGCGTCGGCGCGAGAGGTGCGGGCAGGGCGGGTAGTCCCTGTGAGCCCGTAACCGCGTGCGGACGACGGCGCTGCCAGGCTTCGTCTCGCCTGTAAGTTTCCAGCTTTGTCGACAGGGCTGGGAATACTGCGGCGACATGGCGGGCCGTGCGTACGGCAAAACCGTGTGGTCCTGGCCGTCGTTGCCACGGTCAAGTTCTGCGGAGGTGCGAGCGAGCCCAACCGGGCGGACTGCATCATCCAATTCGCGGGGCGAGGGAGGCCAGAGGAAAGTTCGGCTCCCGGGAGAGCACGGCATAAGCCGTCCGACCATCGCGCAGGGAAGGCCGAGTGATCGGCACCACCTGTATGCTGCTGTGCGGTTCTTCCTGCGTGCGCATGTCGCGCAGCGGACCGCGGGTGCCTGTCGGCACCCGGCCTTCCCTGTGCCCTCTTGGTCTTGAGGGTGAGACATGAAGCAAAGCTCGGGCGAATTCAGCCGCGAGGACGCGAAGGCGTGTCTGCAAGCGAGATGGTGCAGGAAGCGCGATGCCGTTGCATCGCTCTCGTGCCCCGGACGCAGCCCAGCGCCCCCGGCGATGCGAAGCATCGTGCGGTGCGGTGCTCTGCGCCGCGACGCCAGGAGGCGTTGCAGCTTGTCCGGGACACGCGCTCCCAGTCGGCGTCCGGGGCTCTCGCATTGTACGATACGCGTCGTTTACCAATCCCGCCCGGGTGCAATTTCCATCTCGCGATTTGCTTGCGGGTGTAGTACTTTCGTCTCAAGGGGCCCGGTCAACGGGCGGCAGGGGGAGGCTGATGAGGCGTGCGGGGCTGTTTGGCGTACCGCGGGTACGGCCATGGTCGTGGCAGGCGTTTCTGCTCGGATGCGTCGTTGTCGCAGTGTCCGCTGTGCTTCAGGGCGTCTGCGTTGCGCTCGGCTCAAAACTTTATTTCGCCGCGTTCCTGCCCGGCCTTTTCGTGCTCGGCATCGTTGCCGGCACGCCGGCGGCGGGGTTTGCCGCGCTGTTTACCATTCCACTGGTGTGGTGGGCGTTCATTCCGCCCTTCTTCGAGTTCAACGCGCTCTCCAGCGCGAATACCGATTCCATCAATCTGTTCTGCCTGCTCGCCGTGCTGCTGATCGGCCTTGCCGATCTCTGCCGCGAGACCATGAGGATCGTCGGCCGCGGCGAGCTGAAACGTCCGGGCGAGAGCGCGGCAACGAATCCGCAATAGATCGCCCTCGCACGGCCCCGCGCGTTGCCTGCGCGCAACAGTCCGGCAACCATCCGCATGCTTGCCGCGCGCCGCTAACTTTTCGAAAAAGATTTGGCCGCAGTTTCTCCCGCGGGAATGACGAGGGAGTTTTCGGACATGAACGGCCAGATCAACGGTCACGCCATCCTGGAGAACGTGCGCCGCTATCGCGGCATCGCATCGCTCTATCGCCAAACGGCTGCATTCCGCCCGGGTCAGAGCTGGTCGCTGCTGGAGCAGGCGAGGGACTGGGAGGCGCGGGCGCTGTCGGAGCTGGAAGCCTATTTCGCGTTGCGTGCCGACTACGCGGCTCCGCTCGCAGCCTGATCGTTAACCATCGCTCACGGTATGATCGTGAGGTCGGGCGCGGGCACCACGAATTGTCCGCCCCAGGCGCGAACCTCCGCCAGCTGGGCAATGATCTCGTCCTTCAGATTCCAGGGCAGGATGAAGACGTAATCGGGTCTGCCCGCGATCAGGGCGGCGGGATCGCGGATCGGCAGATGCGTTCCCGGAAGCAGCAGGCCCTGCTTGTGCGGATTCCGGTCCACGGTGAAGGCCATCAGCTCGCGCGTGATGCCGCAATAATTGAGCAGCGTGTTGCCCTTCGCGGGCGCGCCATAGGCCAGCACCGTCTTGCCGGCGCGATGCGCCGCGACGAGAAAATCGCGGATCGTCTCGCGCTTCGCCGCCACCTTCGCCTGAAAATCACCGTAGGTCGCGGGTCGATCGAGCCCTGCGACGGCCTCGCGCCGACGCAATCGCTCGAGCGCCGGCGTGGGGACGTGAGGCGCGGCTTCGGCGCAGACGTGCAGGCGCAGCGAGCCGCCATGCGTCGGCAATTCCTCGACGTCGAAGACGCGCAAGGCATGTGCGCGAAAGACCGTCTCGAGCGTCGCGAGCGAGAAGTACGACAGATGCTCGTGATAGATCGTGTCGAACTGAATCTGCTCGATCAGGTGCAGCAGATGCGGAAGCTCCAGCGTGGCGCGCCCGGTCTCGGGCAGGAGAATGCGCAGGCCCGCGACGAAATCGTTGATATCAGGAACGTGCGGCAACACGTTGTTGGCGACGATCAGCGCGGGGCGGTGGCCTTCGGCGAGCAGCCCTGTGGCGGCGTCGCGGCCGAAATAGCTCGTCCGGGTCGGGATGCCCTTGGCGATGGCAGCCGCCGCCGGGCCGCCGGCCGGCTCGATGCCGAGCGCGCGGATGCCGGCGCGCTGAAAATACTGCAGCAGATATCCATCATTGCTCGCGATCTCGATCACCTCGGATGCTGCATCGAGCTGCGCGCGGGCGATCATCCCGGCGGCGTAGCTCTCCGCATGCCGGAGCCAGCTCTCGGAATAGGACGAGTAGTAGAGATACTGGCTGAAGATGTTCGCCGCAGGCTCGAATTGCGGAAGCTGGACCAGCCCGCAGGCTCCGCACGCGCGGGCATGCAGCGGATAGGCCGGCTCGATCGCATCCGCCCGCTCCGGCGGCAGATAGGAATTCGCCAGAGGCGACAGGCCGAGATCGACGAAGGTCTCGTCGAGCTCCCGCGCGCAAAAGCGGCATCGATGCCTGTCCATGAATGGATCGTCCGGTTGTGCCGTCGTGCCGCGGCTGTTAGTGAATTCTCACAAGCCACGGAAATTCCGACAACGCTGCGCATCATGCAACCCAAAAGGCGTTGGTGAACGGATGTTCGCAACGGCGGGTGTGCGCGTTGATCGCGGGGGCCTGAGATGAAATTCACTCCCTTGGCTCTGCCAGGCGTCGTCGAGATCGGGATCGAGCCAAAGATCGACGCGCGCGGATTCTTCGCCCGGCTGTTCGACGCCGAGGCGTTCGCTGCGCACGGACTGCCGACGCATTTTGCGCAACTCAGCCTGTCCCGCAACGAACGCGCCGGTACCCTGCGGGGCCTGCACCACCAAGCCAGCCGGCCGGAGGCCAAGCTGGTGCGCTGCGTTGCCGGCCGCGCCTTCGACGTGATCGTCGATTTGCGCCGGTCGCTGCCGACCTATGGACAATGGTGCTCGGTCGAGCTCGCCGCCAACAGGCACAATGCCGTGTTCATTCCCGCCGGATGCGCGCACGGCTTCCAGACGCTCGAGGGTGGCACCGAGCTGATGTATTGCATCGACGTGCCCTATGACGCGCAAGGCGCTTCCGGCATTCGCTGGGACGATCCCTCGCTCGCGATTGCCTGGCCGCTGCCCGATCCGATCCTGTCCGCTCGCGACCAAGCGCTGCCGTATCTCGCATGAAACGGGTCCTGGTCACGGGCGCCTCCGGCTTCCTCGGCCGTGCGCTGTTGCCGGCGCTCATTGCTCGCGGCTTCGAGGTCCATGGCATCGCGCGCTCGGCTCGATCGGCGACGTCAGGCGTGACGTGGCACGCGGCCGATCTCCTCACCGAAGCCGGCCGCAGGCACGTGCTCTCCGCAGCGCGCGCGACGCACCTGGTTCATCTCGCCTGGGAAGCCCGGCCGGGCCGCTATCGCGAGGATCCCGTCAACCGGCTCTGGGTGGAGGCCAGCATCGACCTGCTCGCGCGTGCGAGGGCCGGCGGCGCCTGCCGCATCCTCGGCATCGGAAGCTGCCTCGAATACGGACCGCAGAGCGGCCCGTGTGAGGAGGGCGCCAGCCCATGCCGTCCCACCACGCTGTACGGACAAGCCAAGCTCGCTACGGCTGAAGCCTATGTCGCGGCGGGGGCCGCCTGGGGCCGCGTGTTCGTGCCGTTCGGCCCGCACGAGCCGGAGGCGCGCCTCATCCCCTCGCTGATCCACAGCCTGCGTGCGGGACAGAACTTCGGTTGTTCACATGGCGGGCAGCTACGCGACTTCGTCTATGTCGATGACCTCGCGCAGATGATCGCCGCCGTGCTCGACAGCGACCTCACCGGTTTCGTCAATCTCGCCAGCGGCGAAGCGCGCAGCCTGCGCAGTGTGATCGAGCATGTCGCAGCTCTGCTGAAAGCACGCCATCTGGTCAGGTTCGGCGCGGTCGCCGCCACGGGGGTCGACGCCGAGCCGGTCCTCGCCGCTGACGTCCGCCGCCTCCGTGAGGTGACCGCAGGCTTGCCGCTCGTGGGATTCGAGGAGGGCGCCGCACGCGGCCTCGCGTGGTGGATGGATCGTCTGTCGGGGCGGGAATGACGTTGCGGTCCCCTCGCAGAGCGCCGGCGGCGGGCGGGCCCTGTGGCAATTACGGAGTTGTCTCGCGGCCCGCCTGTGCTAGCAACGGGCCGATCGAAATCTCCTTCACGCCGGCCGGGGCAAGCGATGACCACGTTCAACCGCATCTTCACGACCGAGCGTCTGCTCCAGATCATTCTGATTCTGGCGGCGACCATCGCCATGAAGCTGATGAGCTGAGCGCCGGCGGATCATCGTCCGCCGAGTTCGGGCAGCTCGGGCAGATAGTTCGACCCCTCCGAGCCCAGAAAATCGAACATCGCCTGCGCCGGCGGCAGCAGCACCTTGTCGCTGCGGCGGATCACGTACCATTGCCGCACGATCGGCAGGCCCGCGACGTCGAGCACGACGAGCCGGCCCTCGGTGAGCTCGTGCGCCACCGTGTGGGCCGAGATGAAGGCGATGCCGAGCCCCGCGATGACGGCCTGCTTGATGGTCTCGTTGCTGCTCATCTCCATGCCGATGATCGGCTCGAGATCGGACCTCTGGAACATGCCCTCCATCAGCGTTCGCGTGCCGGAGCCGGGCTCGCGGGTGAGGAAGGTCTCGTGCACGAGATCGGTCAGGTTGAGGCCGGAATCCTTCGCCAGCCAGTGCCCCTTGCGCGCGACGATGATGTGCGGATTGCGCCCGAGCTGGCGGACGTCGACCGTGACGTCGGCCGGTGGCCGACCCATCACCGCGAAATCGAGGTCGTAGCCGTGCATGGCCTCGCGAATCTCCTCGCGATTGCCGATGGTCAGCTTGATCTCGATCTTGGGGTAGCGCTTGGAGAACGCCGCGATCGCGTGCGGCACGAAATATTTGGCGGTCGAGACTGCGCCGAGATGCACGCTGCCGCCGGTCCGCCCCGCCAGCAGGTCGAGTGCGCCCTGGCAGTCCATGATCGCAGCCTCGACCCGCTCGGCCAGCGTCAGCACCTCCTTGCCCGCCTCCGTCAGCAGCATGCCGTCGCCGGTCCGCTGCACCAGCGGCAAGCCGGCGAGGTCCTGGAGCTGGCGGAGCTGCTGGGTCACGGCCGGCTGGGTCAGCCCGAGATGGCCGGACGCCGCCGTCACGCTGCCTTTGGCCGAGAGCGCCGCAAGCGAGCGCAACTGCCGGATCGTCAGATGCCGGAGCTGGGTCGCCGCATGGCTGGGACCATTATAAGAAAATTCTTTGAGGCTCATTATGAATAGAAATTTTCCTTATTAAGATGCCCCTGTCAATCTCCTGAATGCCGGGACTGATCGTGACCTGCCTCCAGAGGGGAGGGAATGGCTGCGGCGCCGGCAAAGGGGATGGACGCAGATGACCGGGCAACTCAGGCTGGACGACCACCTTCAGCGGTATTCAGAGACCGCCCCCCACGCGCTCGCAGTGGCCGCCGTCGTGGATGCCATTGCGACGGCAGCCATTGAGATCGCCGACCTCATCGCCACCGGAGACCTCGCGGACGCCTCTGGCCTGACCACCGGCCGCAACAGCGACGGCGACCTCCAGCGCGACCTCGACGTCCAGGCCGATGCGATCCTGCGCCGCTGCCTCGACAAGGTGCCGGTCGCGGCGCTCGCCTCGGAAGAGATGCGCGAGGCCCAGATCGGCGATCCCGGGGCAAAGATCTGCATCGCGGTCGATCCGCTCGACGGCTCCTCCAACATCGACATCAACATGACGGTCGGCACGATCTTCTCGATCCTGCCCGCCCCGGACGACCTCGCGCTCGCCTTCCATCAGCGCGGCTCGGCGCAGCTTGCGGCGGGCTTCGTCACCTACGGCCCGCAGACCTCGCTGGTGCTGACGCTCGGCGAGGGCGTCGATATCTTCACGCTCGACCGCAAGGCGGGCTGCTTCCGCCTCGCGCGCGCCGGCGTGCAGATCGCCGAGGCCAGCGAGGAGTTCGCGATCAACGCGTCGAACCGCCGGCACTGGGATTCGCCGGTACGCGCCTTCGTCGACGAGTGCCTCGCCGGCGTCGAAGGGCCCGCCAATCACGATTTCAACATGCGCTGGGTCGGCTCGCTGGTCGCCGAGGCCTACCGCATCCTCACCCGCGGTGGCGTCTTCCTCTATCCCGCGGACGCGCGCCCCGGCTACGGCGACGGCCGCCTGCGCTTGACTTACGAGGCGCACCCGATGGCCATGATCATCGAGCAGGCCGGCGGCTCCGCCACCACGGGACGCGAGCGCATCCTCGACCTTTCCGCGCAGAGCCTGCATCAGCGCGTGCCGCTGATCATGGGCTCGAGCAACGAGGTGCGCCGCGTCGAGGAGTTGCATTGCGATCCGCTGCTGGTCGCCAGCGTGTCCGCGCCGCTGTTCGCTCGGCGCGGCTTCTTCCGGCTCTGAGCGAGGCGTCCCATGTCCAGGAAGCATCCGATCATCTCCATCACCGGCTCCTCCGGCGCCGGTACCACCTCGGTGAAGAAGACGTTCGAGCAGATATTTTTCCGCGAGAAGGTCAACGCCGCGTACATCGAGGGTGACGCCTTCCATCGCTACGACCGCGCCGAGATGCGCGCGCAGATGGCGAAGGAGGCCGATCGCGGCAACAAGCTTTTCAGCCATTTCAGCCCCGAGACCAATCTGTTCGAGGAACTGGAGCGCGCCTTCCGCGATTATGGCGAGACCGGCACGGCGACCACGCGGCACTACGTGCATGATGCCGAGGAAGCCGCATTGCATGGCGCGGCGCCCGGAACCTTCACCGATTGGGAGAAGCTGCCGGAGAACTCCGACCTGCTGTTCTACGAAGGCCTGCACGGCGCCGTCGTCACCGACAAGGTCAATGTCGCGCGCTATGCCGACCTGAAGATCGGCGTCGTTCCTGTCATCAATCTGGAATGGATCCAGAAGCTGCACCGCGATCGCAGCGCGCGCGGCTATTCGACCGAGGCGGTCACCGACACCATCCTGCGGCGGATGCCCGACTACATCCACTACATCTGCCCGCAATTCACCGAGACCGACATCAATTTCCAGCGCGTGCCGACGGTGGACACCTCCAATCCGTTCATCGCGCGCTGGATCCCGACGCCGGACGAATCGATGGTGGTGATCCGCTTCAAGAATCCCCGCGGCATCGATTTCCCCTATCTGCTCTCGATGCTGCCGCAAAGCTGGATGTCGCGCGCGAATTCGATCGTGTGCCCCGGCGCGAAACTCGATCTCGCGATGCAGCTGATCCTGACGCCGCTGATCATGCAGCTCATCGAGCGCAAGCGGAATTTGAAGTGAACGAAGGGAGAATCCGATGAACATCTCCGTCCACGCCGAAGCCGACCTCTACGCGGTCAGCCACAATGATCTCGCCAACGCCGTCCGCTTCCTCGCGGTCGATGCCATCGAGACCTCGCAGTCGGGCCATCCCGGCCTGCCGATGGGCATGGCCGACGTCGCGACCGTGCTGTTCTCGCGTTTCCTGAAATTCGACTCGGCACACCCGAACTGGCCGGATCGCGATCGGTTCGTGCTGTCGGCGGGCCATGGCTCGATGCTGCTCTATGCGCTGCTGCATCTGACCGGCGGCGACGTCAGCCTCGACGACATCAAGGCCTTCCGGCAATGGGGCTCTAAGACGCCGGGGCATCCGGAATACGGCCATACGCCGGGCGTGGAGACCACGACCGGTCCGCTCGGGCAGGGGATTGCCACGGCCGTCGGCATGGCGCTTGCGGAGCGGATGGCCAATGCGCGACATGGCGACGGCCTCGTCGATCACTTCACCTATGTCATCGCGGGCGATGGCTGCCTGATGGAGGGCCTCAGCCAGGAAGCGATCTCGCTCGCAGGCCATCTGCAGCTCGGTCGTCTGATCGTGCTGTTCGACGACAACGGGATCTCCATCGACGGGCCGACTTCGCTGGCAACGTCCGACGACCAGCTCGCGCGCTTCGCCGCTTCCGGCTGGTCGGTGCGCAGCATCGATGGACACGATCCCGAAGCGATCGCGCAGGCGATCGCGGAAGAGCGGGAGGCCGCAAAACCGTCGCTGATCGCCTGCCGAACCATCATCGGCTACGGCGCGCCCGATCGACAGGGCACGGAGAAAGCCCATGGTGCGCCCCTCGGGACCGAGCAGGCCGCGGCGGCGCGCCGTACGCTCGGTTGGGATTATCAGCCCTTCGTGGTGCCGATGCCGATCCTGAAGGCGTGGCGCATGATTGGACAGCGGGGGCAGGTGGATCGGCTTGCCTGGCTCGATCGCTACGAAGGCGCGACCCCCGAGCAGCGCGACATGTTCGTCGAAGGCAAGGCGGTTGCCCTGCCGGCTGCCTATGCGCTGGCCGCCGCGAAGCTGCGCGAACGCTTCGCATCCGACCGTCCAAAGCTCGCGACACGGCAGGCTTCGCAACAGGTGCTCGATGGCATCGCCGGAACGATTGCAGGCCTCGTCGGCGGCTCCGCGGACCTGACGCATTCGAACCTCACGCACGCCAAGGCGCAAGTCCCCGTCGCACGGGGGGCGTTCTCCGGCGACTACATCCACTACGGCATTCGCGAGCACGGCATGGCTGCCGCGATGAACGGCCTGGCGCTCCATGGCGGCTTCATCCCCTATGGCGGCACCTTCCTGGCCTTCTCCGATTACAGCCGGCCGGCGATCCGTCTTGCGGCCCTGATGCGGTTGCGCGTCATCCATGTGATGACCCACGATTCGATCGGCCTTGGCGAGGATGGTCCGACGCATCAGCCGGTGGAGCATCTCGCTTCGCTGCGCGTCATTCCGAACCTTTTGGTGTTCCGCCCCGCCGACGCGGTGGAGACGCTCGAAGCCTGGGACTGCGCGCTCAATTCCGAAGACCGTCCGTCCGTGCTGTGCCTGTCGCGTCAGGCGCTGCCGACCTTCCGCAGCGATGCACGCGGCAAGAACCGTGTCGCGCGTGGCGCCTATCTCGTCGTCTCGCCGGACGGCGGCCGTGACGTGACGCTCATCGCAACCGGCTCGGAAGTCTCGATTGCACTGGAAGCCGCTCGCCTGCTTGCGGCCGAGCACATCCGTGCGGCCGTGGTGTCCGCGCCTTGCCTTGCCCTCTTCGAGGAACAGCCGGACGATTACCGCGCCACCGTGCTCGGCACCGCGCCGCGCGTTGGTGTCGAGGCGGCCGTGCCCGGCGACTGGGCGCGGTGGATCGGCGCTGAGGGTGAATTCGTCGGCATGCGCGGCTTCGGCGCCTCGGCGCCGGCGCCGGTGCTGTACCGCGAATTCGGCATCACGTCGCAGAGCATTGCGGAAGCCGCCCGCCGGGCGATCGCCCGCAAGAGACAATAAGGAGGACTCCTCGTGGCCCGTATCACCCTTCGCCAATTGCTCGATCACGCCGCCAGCCATGGCTATGCGGTGCCGGCATTCAACATCAACAACATGGAGCAGGGCATCGCGATCATGCAGGCGGCCGCCGAGGTCGATGCGCCCGTGATCATGCAGGCCTCGCGCGGCGCGCGCAGTTATGCCGGCGATATCATGCTCTCGCACATGATCGACGCGCTGGAGCGGACCTATCCGGACATTCCGCTCTGCATGCACCAGGACCACGGCAACGACGAAGCGACCTGCGCGTCCGCCATCGCGCACGGCTTTACCTCCGTCATGATGGACGGCTCGCTCAAGGCCGATGCCAAGACGGCGGCCGATTATGACTACAACGTCGCGATCACCCGGCGCGTCGTCGATCTCGCGCACTGGGTCGGCGCATCCGTCGAAGGCGAGCTCGGCGTGCTCGGCTCCCTCGAACACGGTGGCGGCGAACAGGAAGACGGGCATGGCGTCGAGGGCAAGGTCGGCCATGACCAGCTCCTGACTGATCCCGACCAGGCGGTCGACTTCGTCCGCGCCACCAAGGTCGATGCGCTTGCCATCGCGATGGGGACCTCGCACGGCGCCTACAAGTTCAGCCGGAAGCCCGACGGTGACATCCTGGCGATGCGCGTGGTCGAGGAGATCCATCGCCGCCTGCCGAACACGCATCTGGTGATGCATGGTTCCTCATCGGTACCGCAGCCGCTCCAGGACATGTTCAACCAGTTCGGCGGCGAGATGCCCCAGACCTGGGGCGTGCCCGTCGAGGAGATCGTTCGCGGCATCAAGAGCGGCGTGCGGAAGGTCAACATCGACACCGATTGTCGCCTCGCGATGACGGCAGTGTTCCGCAAGGTCGCGGCGCAAACGCGCTCCGAGTTCGACCCACGCAAGTTCCTCAAGCCCGCGATGGACGCGATGCGTGAGCTTTGCCGCGAACGTTTCGAGCAGTTCGGAACCGCGGGCCATGCAAGCAGGATCAAGGTCGTTCCCATGGCCGAGATGGCACGACGCTATCGCAACGGCGAATTGGATCCGCGCGTCGACGCCCGCGAATCCGTGGCGGCCTAGTCAATCAGAAAGAGCAGAGAAAAGAGCAGGAGAGAGCCATGAATGCACATGCAGGAACCGTCCGCGGCAAAGAGCGCTATCGATCAGGCACGATGGAATACGCGCGCATGGGCTATTGGGAGCCCGAGTACATGCCGAAGGACACCGACGTCATCGCGCTGTTCCGCGTCACCCCGCAGGAAGGCGTCGATCCGATCGAGGCGTCGGCTGCCGTCGCCGGCGAGTCCTCGACCGCGACCTGGACCGTGGTGTGGACCGACCGCCTGACTGCGGCGGAGAAATATCGCGCAAAATGCTATCGCGTCGATCCGGTGCCGGGCACGCCGGGCTCGTATTTCGCCTACATCGCCTACGACCTCGACCTGTTCGAGCCGGGCTCCATCGCCAACCTCTCGGCTTCGATCATCGGCAACGTGTTCGGCTTCAAGCCGCTCAAGGCACTGCGGCTCGAGGACATGCGTTTCCCGGTCGCCTATGTGAAGACGTTCCAGGGACCGGCGACCGGCATCGTGGTCGAGCGCGAGCGGCTGGACAAGTTCGGCCGGCCGCTGCTGGGTGCGACGGTGAAGCCGAAGCTCGGGCTTTCGGGCCGCAACTATGGCCGCGTCGTCTACGAGGCGCTGAAGGGCGGGCTCGATTTCACCAAGGACGACGAGAACATCAACTCGCAGCCCTTCATGCACTGGCGCGATCGGTTCCTGTACTGCATGGAAGCCGTGAACCGCGCGCAGGCCGCCTCCGGCGAGGTGAAGGGCACGTACCTGAACGTCACCGCGGGCACGATGGAGGACATGTACGAGCGCGCGGAGTTCGCCAAGGAGCTCGGGTCGTGCATCGTCATGATCGACCTCGTGATCGGCTACACCGCGATCCAGTCGATGGCCAAATGGGCGCGGCGCAACGACATGATCCTGCATCTGCATCGCGCGGGCCACTCGACCTATACGCGGCAGAAGAGCCATGGCGTGTCGTTCCGCGTCATTGCGAAGTGGATGCGGCTTGCCGGCGTCGACCACATCCACGCAGGCACGGTGGTCGGCAAGCTGGAGGGCGACCCCAACACCACTCGTGGCTATTACGACGTCTGCCGTGAGGACTTCAACCCGACCAAGCTCGAGCACGGTCTGTTCTTCGACCAGTCCTGGGCGAGCCTGAACAAGATGATGCCGGTCGCCTCGGGCGGCATCCATGCCGGCCAAATGCACCAGCTGCTCGACCTCCTGGGCGAAGACGTCGTGCTGCAGTTCGGCGGCGGCACCATCGGCCACCCCATGGGCATTGCGGCTGGTGCGATCGCCAACCGCGTCGCGCTGGAAGCGATGATCCTCGCTCGCAACGAGGGCCGGGATTACGTCCACGAGGGCCCGGAGATCCTGGCCAGGGCGGCTGAGACCTGTACGCCGCTGAAGGCGGCGCTCGAGGTCTGGAAGGACGTGACCTTCAATTATCAATCCACCGACACGCCGGACTTCGTGCCGACCGCACTCGAAACCGTTTGAGGAGATTTGACATGAAGCTGACTCAAGGCTGCTTCTCGTTCCTGCCCGAGCTCACCGACGATCAGATCACCAAGCAGGTGCAATATTGCCTGACCCAGGGCTGGGCGGTGAATATCGAGTTCACCGACGATCCGCATCCCCGCAACACCTATTGGGAGATGTGGGGCCTGCCGATGTTCGACCTTCAGGACGCTGCCGGCGTCATGATGGAGCTCGCGGAGTGCCGCAGGGTTTACGGCGATCGCTACATTCGCATCAGCGGCTTCGATTCCGGCCATGGCTGGGAATCGGTGCGGATCTCCTTCCTCGTCAACCGGCCGCCGCAGGAGGCGGAGTTCGAGCTGGTGCGGCAGGAAGTCGGCGGCCGTGCGATCCGTTACACCACAATGCGAAAGCCGGCTGCCCACGCCGCTCAATAACCGTTCTCCTCCGCGCGGAGCTCTCCCTGCTCCGTATCCTTGGCGGACCACTGCTTCGCCGCTCCCCCGCGGCGAAGCTCTTTTCTTCGAGGGTAGCGATGCTCGATGTTCCCCACTCAACCACGACTGAGCCCAGCGAGACTCATTTCGATCTCCGCAAGGAAGCCGAGGCGGCCGGAATCACCGGCACGCTGCAGCAGCTCGAGCAGGAGCTGATCGGATTGAAACCGGTGAAGAACCGCGTGCGCCAGATCGCCTCGCTGCTGCTGATCGAGCGCATCCGGCAGCGTGCGGGCCTGGCCTCCGCGCCGCCGACGCTGCACATGTCGTTCACCGGCAACCCCGGCACCGGCAAGACCACGGTGGCGCTGCGCATGGCCAGGATCCTGCACGGTCTCGGCTTCGTGCGGCGGGGGCAGGTGATCTCGGTCACGCGCGACGATCTCGTCGGCCAATATATCGGCCACACCGCGCCGAAGACGAAGGAGATCCTGAAGAAGGCGATGGGCGGCGTCTTGTTCATCGACGAGGCCTATTATCTCCATCGCCCCGACAACGAGCGCGACTACGGACAGGAGGCGATCGAGATCCTGCTCCAGGTGATGGAGAATCAGCGCGAAGACCTGGTCGTGATCCTCGCCGGCTATGGCGAGCGGATGACGAGCTTCTTCGCCTCCAACCCCGGCTTCCGTTCGCGCATCGCCCATCACATCGATTTTCCGGACTATGCCGAAGCCGAGTTGCTCGTCATCGCCGAGTTGATGCTGAAGGAGCGCGGCTATCGTTTGTCGGCGGCGGCGCGCGAGGCCTTCGAAAGATACATTGCGCTGCGCCGGACGCAGCCGTTCTTCTCCAATGCGCGCTCGATCCGCAACGCCGTCGACCGTATCCGACTGCGGCAGGCCGACCGCCTGGTGTCGGATCTCGACCGCATGCTCGATGTCGCCGACCTCGAAACCATCGATCCCATGGACGTTCTGGCGAGTCGCGTCTTCAGCGGCGGCGCCGATGCGCGGAGTGCAAAGCCATGACCAGAGAGATCATGATCGCCCCCTCGATCCTCGCTGCGGATTTCGCCCGCCTCGGCGAGGAGATCGCGGCAATCGACACGGCCGGCGCCGACTGGATCCATTGCGACGTCATGGACGGGCACTTCGTGCCGAACATCAGCTTTGGTGCCGATGTCATCAAGGCGATCCGGCCGATGACGAAGAAGGTCTTCGATGTGCATCTCATGATCGCGCCGGCCGATGCCTACCTCGAGGCGTTTGCGAAGGCCGGGGCCGATATCATCACCGTGCATGCTGAGGCCGGGCCGCATCTCGACCGCTCGCTCCAGGCGATCCGTGGACTCGGCAAGGAGGCCGGCGTCAGCTTGTGTCCCGCGACGCCGGAGAGCGCCATCGAATATGTGCTCGATCGTCTCGACCTCGTGCTGGTGATGACAGTCAATCCCGGCTTCGGCGGCCAGTCCTTTCTCCACTCCCAACTGGAGAAGATCAAGCGCATCCGAGCCATGATCGGCGACAGGCCGATCCGGCTCGAGGTTGACGGCGGTGTCACCCGCGACAATGCCGCTGCGGTGGCGGCGGCGGGCGCCGATACGCTGGTGGCCGGTTCCGCGGTGTTCCGCGGCAAGGGCGTCGCCGACTATGCCGCGAATATCGAGGCCATTCGCACCGCCGCCGAGACGGGCTGGGTTCCGAAGCGGCAAGATAATGCCGTGCAACCGATCCGTCTCGGCGAAGGCGCGCGCACCCGGTAGATTACGGGCACCCTCAGCAAGCGATTGCGCCGAAGTATCGCTCGCTTGGAAGAGCCGACTTTTTTTCCGGAGTCTTACGGAGAATCCGGCACGAGTCGGCGACGCTTTCATGACGGGGTAACCAACGGTGTCGAAGTAGGCACGCGATTAACGGCGACGCAATGCGCCGCTTCACAATCTGTGGTTCAAGAGCTGCAGAGAGCGTGGGATGCACATTCAATATCTTCACTGGAATGAGGCCCATGGCTGGCGCGGAGCGGATGCTCTGCGCGAGCCTCCCCAGCTCGTGCTCTATTTCGGCAGCCGTGAGGGCATCGCAAGCGGTGAGCGTTATCGCGAGCTGCGCGGCCTTCATCCCGGGAGTCACATCGTCGGCGGTAGCACCAGCGGACAGATTCATGGTGACGACATCAGCGATGACGAGGTCGTTGCCGTTGCGTTGCGCTTCGATCGGACGCCGGTGCGGGTGGCAAGCGAGATCGCTGCGTCTCGCGAAGACTCGCGGAGCTGCGGCGCGAATCTCGCGCGCGAGATCGCGGCACCCGATCTCGCGGGCGTCTTCATTCTGTCCGACGGCTTGATCGTGAACGGCAGCGAGCTCGTGGCCGGCATCACCGATGTTCTGGGGCCGGACGTGCCGGTCACCGGCGGTCTTGCCGGCGACGACACGCGATTCGAGCAGACGCTGGTCGGGGCCGACGCTGAACCGTCGTCCCATCGCGTCGCTGCGATTGGTTTCTACGGCCCGTCCATCCGCATCGCCCATGGATGCGCCGGTGGATGGGACGTGTTCGGGCCGCAACGCAAGGTGACGAAGTCGCAGGGACCCGTGGTGATGCAGCTCGACGGGGAGCCGCCGCTGGATCTCTACACGCGATATCTCGGCGAGGAGGAGGTTGCAGCCATGCCCGGCTCGGGCCTTGCCTTCCCGTTGCGCATTCACGACGAGGCCGAGCCGGATCGGCAGATCGTCCGCTCGGTCTTCGCGGTCGATCGCGAGGCCGGCACACTGACATTCGCCGCGGACATTCCCGAGGGATGCACGGCGCAGCTGATGCGGGCCAATTTCGACAGTCTCGCCGCCGGCGCGGGTGAGGCGGGCCGGCGCGCACGCAATGCGCTCGCAACCGGTCTCGCCGGCGACAAGCTCGCGATCCTGGTGAGCTGCGTCGGACGGCGCCGGGTCATGGGGCAGCGCATCCAAGATGAACTGGATGCCGTCGCTGCCGAGCTCGGTGACGACGTCGCGCGCATCGGCTTCTATTCTTATGGCGAGATCGCGCCGCCGGCCGCGTCCGGCCGCTGCGAACTGCACAACCAGACCATGACCGTCACCATGATCGCAGAGGCGGCTGATTGACCATGCATCGCCTGTTGGCACGACAGCTGCGCCAAGCGACCGACGAAGCCGGGCAGGTCGACCTGACCAGGCTCGGCGAGCTCGTCAGTGCCGCCTATGAAGAGAGCGATCGGGATCGCCGCCGCACCGATCGTGCGATCAAGCTGATGATCGAGGAGCTCGAACAGACGCACAAGCGCGCCGAACGGGATTTGCTGCGGGCGCGCGAGTTCCTCGACAGCATCATCGAGAACATCCCGATCGCAGTGTTCGTCAAGGATGCGAAGGACTCCCGCTACGTCCTGCTCAACCGCGCCGGCGAAGAGTATTACGGAATGCCGCGCGAGGAGATGCTGGGCAAGACTCCTGAGCAGATCTTTCCGGACAATATCGCCCGCGTCGTCAACGAGCAGGATCGCCGCGTCGTCGACAGCGGTACCCCGATGTTCCTGGAGGGGCATCCGCTCGAAGTCGGCGTCAAGGGCCGCGATCGGCTGGTCAATTCACGCAAGCTGCTGATCAGGGATGGTGCTGGCGCGCCGCAATATCTGGTTGGCGTGATCGAGGACGTCACCGAGAGGATCAGGAACGAGGCGCGGATCAGCCATCTCGCGCATCATGACGCGTTGACGGACCTGCCGAACCGCAGCGCCTTCAACGCCGCGCTCGGCGAGCGGCTGGAGCGGGCGCAGGAGGCGGCGACCAGTTTTGCCGTGCTCAGCCTCGATCTCGACCGCTTCAAGGAGGTCAACGACGTGTTCGGCCATCCCGTCGGCGACATGCTGATGCGGACGGCGGCGGACCGGCTTGCCGCGGAAGCCGACGGCGCCTTCGTCGCTCGTATCGGCGGCGACGAGTTCATGATCCTGATGCCCGACGACATCAGGCGTGAGGACGTTCTGGCGCTTGCCGAACGCCTGGTCGAGACGATCGGCAAGGAGCTCGAGGTCGACGACTATCTTCCCCATGTCGGCCTCAGCATCGGCATTGCGTTTTATCCTGACGACGGCGTGAACGCCGTCACGCTGCTCGCCAATGCCGATTCCGCGCTCTATCGCGCCAAGCGCGAGGGCAGGGGCAGGGTCCGAATCTTCGAATCCGAGATGGACCAGGAGCTTCGCGACCGCAGGCTGTTGCAGCACGATCTGCGACGGGCGCTGGAGCAGAACGAGTTCCTCGTCTACTTCCAGCCGCAGGCGCGGATGGAGGGCGAAGTCTTCGGCTTCGAGGCGCTGTTGCGCTGGAACCACCCGACGCGGGGTTTCGTGCCGCCGGACCAGTTCATTCCGCTTGCCGAGGAGAACGGGCTGATCGTCCAGATCGGCGAATGGGTGTTGCGCGAAGCGTGCCGCGAGGCGGCGTCATGGCCACGGCCGCTGCAGGTCGCCGTCAATCTGTCGCCGGTCCAGTTCCAGGCCGGCGATCTCGAACGTTCGATCCACCAAATTCTGCTGGAGACGGGGCTCAGCCCGACGCGGCTCGAGGTCGAGATCACCGAGGGTGTGCTGATCGGCGATTTCACCCGCGCGCTCAATCTGCTGCGGCGGCTGAAGGCGCTCGGTATCCGCATCGCGATGGACGATTTCGGCACCGGTTATTCCTCGCTGTCCTATCTGCAGTCGTTTCCGTTCGACAAGATCAAGATCGATCGGGGTTTCATCTCCAACCTCGAGGCGACGCCGCAATCGGCCGAGATTGTGCGCGCGGTCCTGAGCCTCGCGCATGCCCTGAATATCCCGGTCATTGCCGAAGGGGTGGAGACGGAAGCCCAGCGTGCCTTCCTGGCGCGCGAGGCCTGCGAGGAGATGCAGGGCTATCTGGTCGGCCGGCCCGACCTGATCGAGCGCTATCTCGACCTGGTCGGCGTGACCGTGGAGCGCCGGGCCTACGCCTAGCTCCCGGACCACGATGACGGGGATTCCGAGCCTTCGTCGACACCCGTTTGGAACCTTGGCTCGGACATATATTTCCTAATGACGGAGCCGAGATCAGGCGCGTTGTGGGCGCAGAAAATCTTTTGCACAATCGCCATCGGCCTGACGCAAATTGGGGCAATAAGCCTCGTGAATGCGAGGGAGGGTCTCATGGAGAACGTACGTCGCTACCGGGCGCTGGCGTCCCTCTGTCGTCAGCAGGCGGCCTACCGGCCGCTTCAGAACTGGGAACTCCTCGGCCAGGCCGAACATTTCGAGTATCTCGCCGAGGTCGAACTCAAGGCGCATTACGACGCGTGCAATGGGCAACATGACGAGGGCGCCGCAACGCCCGCGGCATGGGAGACGCCGGTCGCGGCGTGACGGCGCCAGAAACGCTCAATGCGACATCAGCGTCGGGACCGTCATGGCTTCCAGCATGGCGCGGGTGACGCCGCCGAGAACGCGCTCCTGCAATCGCGAATGGCCGTAGCCGCCCATCACCAGGAGATCTAGGCTCTCGTCGGCCGCCAGCGACAGGATGGTCGGCTGAATGTCGGCGCGCGTCGCCGACAGGCCGACGGTGCGGGTCGACAGTCCGCGCCGGCCGAGATGTATGGCCAGACTGTTCGCTGAAGCTTCGTCGGGAACCGCGCTGGCCTCGTTGATGGTGATGATCACGATCTCATCGGCGCGCGCCAGGAACGGTGCTGCATCGTGTACGGCGCGGGCAGCGAGGCGGCTGCCGTCCCAGCAGATGCCGATCCGCTTCGCCTCGAAAGCTCCATGGAAGGTGTAGGGCAGCAACAGCACCGGGCCGCCCGCCTGGAACAGGATTTCGCGCGGCACGTCGTTGTCGAACGAGCCTTGCACCGGATCGGGCTGGAGCACGACGCTGAGGTCGTGCAGCCGCGCCATCTCGCCGAGCGCGCCGGCAGCATCCGCCGGAATCGCGCCGAGCGCGCGGCAGGTATAGGAGATGCCGGCGTTCGCGGCTTCGATTCCGAACACCGCGAGCGCGGCCTCGGCCCGCTCTACGGCGCGCTCGCGTTCCAGTTCGAACACGGCCGCCACCGCGGCGCCGCCCTCCATCACGTACGCCGCACTTGTTGCGACATAGCCGACCGCGACCGCGTCGAGATGAGCGTCGAGCCGTGCCGCGAGCGAAATCGAGCCCTCGATCGCGGGACGCATGGGACGTTCGGTGGGAATGTGAACGAGAATGTCTTTGTACATGGGGCGCCTCCGATGAACTTCATCCGGTGGCTGCAGTTTTTCACGGCCGGAAGCACATGCGTTGAGCTGCATCAAATGCGCAAGACGACTTTGCCGCGGCGGCACGCGCCCCACGTTCTTTGCCAAGATTTAATCGGACGGACGGGACGCCGTAAGGTGCCGATGTCCATGTTGGCTGCAAGGCGACAGCTTCCAACATGGACATTTCGACATGAACGACCGCGTCAATTCCGACACCACGACGTCCCGCAAGATCTTGAGGCCGCGCCGGCTCGCGTTGCTCGGCACCGTGGCCGCGCTCGGCGTGGCCGTGCTGGCGGCTTCTCCCGGCTCTTCGCCGTTCGCGATGAACTCATTCATTGCGCCGGCACAGGCCGCGGAAACCGCCACGACGCCGCCGGGCTTCGGCGACCTCGTCAGCAAGGTCAAGCCTGCCGTCATCTCGGTCAGGGTCAAGATCGACCGCGACAACGACAAGAGCGCCATGCTGCAGCAGAACCGGATGGACCAGGACGAGGATTCTCCGTTCGATCAGTTCTCGCGGCAGTTCGGCTTCCGTGGCCCAGGCGGCATGAACGGCATGCCGCGCCAGCGCCATCAGATGGTCACGGGCGAAGGCTCCGGCTTCTTCATCTCCGCCGACGGCTATGCCGTGACCAACAACCACGTCGTCGACCAGGCCACCTCGGTCCAGGTGACGATGGACGACGGCACGAGCTATACCGCGAAGGTCGTCGGCACCGATCCCAAGACCGATCTCGCGCTGATCAAGGTCGATGGCAAGAAGGACTTTCCGTTCGTCACATTCGCCGACCAGAAGCCGCGCGTCGGCGACTGGGTGGTCGCGGTCGGCAATCCGTTCGGCCTCGGTGGCACTGTGACCGCCGGCATCGTCTCGGCCAGCGGCCGCGACATCGGCAATGGTCCCTATGACGACTTCATCCAGATCGACGCGCCCATCAACAAGGGCAATTCCGGCGGCCCGGCCTTCGACATGAATGGCAACGTGATCGGCGTGAACACGGCGATCTTCTCGCCCTCCGGCGGCTCGGTCGGCATCGGCTTCGACATTCCGGCCTCGACCGCGAAACTCGTCGTCGCGCAGCTGAAGGACAAGGGCGCGGTGACCCGCGGCTGGCTCGGGGTGCAGGTGCAGCCGGTCACCGCCGAGATCGCCGACAGCCTCGGCCTGAAGGAGGGGCGCGGCGCCATCGTCGACAATCCGCAGGACGGCAGCCCGGCGGCCAAGGCCGGCATCGAGGCAGGTGACGTCATCACCGCCGTCAACGGCACCGCGATCAAGGACTCCCGCGACCTTGCCCGCACCATCGCCACCCTGGCCCCGGGCAGCTCGGTGAAGCTCGACGTCTTCCACAAGGGCGCGACCAAGACGCTGACGCTCGCGCTCGGCGAGCTGCCGAACGAGCGGCAGGCCAAAGGCAACGGCGGCGCTGACGAGGGCAAGGGGCAGCCGAACACCGGCACACCGCGCCTCGGGCTCGGCCTGGCTCCGGCCGGTGACGTCCAGGGCGCTGGCCAGAAGGGCGTTGTCGTCACCGAAGTCGATCCGCAAGGACCGGCGGCACAGCGCGGCATCCAGACTGGCGACGTCATCCTCAATGTCGGCGGCAAGGCTGTCGCAAATGTCGGCGACGTCAGGTCGGAGCTGGCGCAGGCCAAATCGTCCGGCAAGCGCAGCGTGCTGTTGCAGGTCAAGAGCGCGGAGGCGACGAGGTTCGTGGCGGTGCCGCTCGCCTGAGACGAACATCGACAGCCAAGAATCAAAAAAGGCGGCTCTCGGGCCGCCTTTTCCGTTCGGCTTCATGACCTCCGGGAGGGGCCGTCGATAACATTCTCGTTAACGGCAGGGATGGTGACGCGGTTCATACGAAAAAGCCGTGTTCGCCCATCACAGTTCCGATGTCGTCAGCAACGGTGCTGGCGAGAGGTTGCAAGCGTGGAACTTCGAACCGCGGCGCCGCTTTGTGGAACTGGCCGGTGGTTCACATTTGATCGGTGCCGACATGGATCGATTGAAGCTCTCGCTGAGGGGGGCGCTGCTCGCGGCGCCGTTCGTGCTCTGGGCTGGAAGCGCGCTCGGTCGTGACGACGGCCGCTACGCGGACTCACCCCTCAAACCGTGGTTCGACAACCTGCGCAGCCATCTCGGTCCGTGCTGCTCTGACGCCGATGGTTTTGCCGTCGCCGATCCCGACTGGGAGTCGCGGGACGGGCATTATCGTGTTCGTCTCGACGGGGAGTGGATCGATGTGCCGGACGAAGCCGTCATCACCGAGCCGAACCGCGCCGGCCGCACCATGGTTTGGCCGGTGAAGACCGCGTTCGGGATCTCGATCCGCTGCTTCATGCCGGGCAGCATGATCTGAGCCAGGTCAGCGTCAACGCTTGCTGGATTTGCGCTTCGACGATTTCCTGGTTGTCTTCTTGGTGGTCCTCTTCTTGGACGCTTTCTTCTTCGTAGCCTTCTTCGGGACCTTCTTGCCCTTCTTGCGCGCCTTCGACAGTCCGATCGCAATCGCCTGCTTGCGACTCTTCACGCGTCCGCCACGGCCTTTGCGACCGCTTTTTGCCGTGCCTTTCTTGTAGCGGCGCATCTCGCTTTCGACATCGCTGCCGGAGCTGCGCGAGAAGCGACGCTTCTTTGCCTTGCGTGCCATGCATGTTCTCCCTTGGCCGAGAAGAACCGTTCGACCCGGGGCATGGTTCCGAAAGCTGCGCGCGCGACATTCCGGGCGCGGGCCGCAGCCTAGAAGGAATTTGCCAGCTCGATCTCCGCTTCCAGTACCTGGATACGCCGTGCCGCCTCGGTGAAGGACAGATCGCGCGCATATTGTGCGGGCTGATACGCCTCTTCGCTCAGCCGTTTCAGCCTCAGCGACTGCGCCCGGGTCATCTGCTCGGTGAGGAAGACCCTGGCGTCGTATTTGCCTTGAACCTGCATCTGGCTTCTCCGTCCTGAAATCGTGACTTGACTATATGTTCTTATTTTGTTCTAACAAGTCATGGACAATAGAATTAATGAAATTCGACGTAAAATCAGCGCCTTGAGGCTAGAAATGGCCGACGTCGAGGCCGCCGTGCGCGATCGCATCAACGGCGATCGCGATTGCACCGAGCAAGCCTTGGCGCAGATGGATTTGCGGCTGAAGATCAATCTGTTGGTCGGCGAATGGAAGGCTGCCGGCGGCGGCGATGTCCTGCCTGACGTCCGCGGCCGGATGCGGCTTCGTTCCGTGAAGTCGGTCGGCGATCCCAAGCGCGCGAGCACACGGCGCTGAAAGCTTGGGGGGCGCCATGGAGGAAGAGCCGGATACTTACCGGATCTTGAGGTTGCGCGCCGAGATTCTCGAACTGGGCTCTGCCATCCGGCAATTGCAGCGCGCGGGTCTCGATGATGCAGCGGCCCAACTTCTGATCGGACGCAAGCGGGCGCAGCTCGAGCATCTCGTGAAGATGAATTCCGTGAGCCTCGGCTCCAAGCGCCGGCTGCAATGAGCTGATGCGGGCGCTCGCCGATACCCGCGATTCCCGATCGATCATCGAGACGAAAAAGCCCGCGCCGGCGCGGGTTTTTGAGAGGGCGCCTGAGCCTGCATGCGGAAATTCCCTGAGTTAAATTGACGCAGGCAGTCAATCGCCTTTGCTACAGGAGTTCCCGACGAAGCATCTGCCCGGCTTCACCTCGCTTCAAGATTGCTTGTCCTCTGTGATGATGAACACCACGCCGGTGAGGGTCGCGCCGATCGCGAACGTCGTCACCAATGTGAGGGCAAAAACGATCGCGGCCTGGCTTCCACCGTGATCGAGCAGGCGGGCGACGGCGGGATTGCACAGGATCAGCGCGAGACTGAAGGCGAGGCCGAGGGCCGCGCCCATCATCGTATGCGTCATCAGCTTGATGAGGCCGGCAGCGGAGATCAGGTCCGACGACTTTTTTGCGCGCATGGGAACAGCATCCCGATCTGGCATGCAAACGCGGGCAATAGTTGCTGGTTCCAAATAAATGAAGGAATTGTCATCACCGGCTTCATCCGACGTTCATGCCGGCCTTGCGAGGATGGGCGCTATCAAAACGGGACATTCGATATGGGCAAGGTAGTCTTTCTTTACCGCTCACTGGCCTATCGCAACGCCGCCGCGGACATGTTGCGCAAGGCGCGCAAGCTGCCGCGAGGCGCGGAGCGAAGCGCGGCCCGCCGCTATGCCAAGGCGCTCCGCGATCTCGCCCGAACGGAAGCCTGGCTCGAAGGCCGGGTCGCGCGCGAACCGCAGATGGTGCAACGTATGACGAGCGCGGCGTCCGGCCGGAGCTTCTCCCATTCCGGCTGAATCGAAACGGAAGCTCTCGATTCTCGTCTTGACGCGCTTCTCAACGCGAAACGATCTCCACTTCGCTGCAAATGCTCTCTAACCGGACGCGCGCTGCAATTCGGCAGAGCCGGCTTCCTCGAATTTACCCGATACAGCCGTCGCCGCCGTCTTGCGTGTCAGCGGCACCTCCAGACGGCACAACAGGCCCTCGGCTCGCCAATCGAACCGCGCCTGTCCGCCGAGCTGGGACTCGACGCTCGCGAGCAGGCTCCGGGTGCCGAAGCCGCGAGATTTCGGAGTCATGACCAGCGGACCGCCGGATTCCTCCCAGTTCAGCGTGAGCACTTGATCTTCGACCTGCCAGCCGATCATGAGCCGTCCCGACCTCGTCGAGAGGGCGCCGTACTTGGCTGAGTTGGTGAAGAGCTCGTGCAATGCGAGCGCCAGCGTCTGGGCCGTCGCCGGCAGCAACTGGACTTCCGGACCCGCCAACATGATCTGACCGCCAAGCGAATAGGGCGCAAGCTCCTCGTCGATCAGCCTGGAGAGCTCGGCGCCCTGCCAGCTCGACAGCGACAGGATGGTGTGCACGCGCGCCAGCGCGTTGATGCGTCCCTCGACGGCGCTCACATAGGCCTTGACCTCGTCGGCACGGGTGAGGCGAACGATCGACTGCGCCAGAGCCAGCGCATTCTTCGCGCGATGATCGACTTCCCGCGCCAAGAGATTCTGACGCTCCTCGGCGCGCTTGCGTTCGGTGATGTCCACGGTGACGCCGCTCACGCGCACGACGCGACTGCTATCGTCCACCGTTGCTGCCGCCGTGCCGACGCACCAGCGCACCTCTCCGTCGGGCCGCATGATGCGGAACTCGGTCTCGTAGGCCCGCGCGCCCTTGTTGAACTCGGCAATCGCCTTGCGCAACTGATCGACGTCATCGGGATGCAACAGCGCCTGGACGTTGGCCGGGTTGACCTCGAAGCTCTCGGGGCTGACGCCGAAGATGCGATACTGCCCCTCGTCCCACATCCAGTCGCCGCTGATCCAGTCCCAATCCCAGGAGCCCATCTTGCCGGCGGCGATAGCCATGCTGCGCCGCTGCTCGCTCTCGCGCAGCTTCGCGGTGGAGTTTTCCAGCTCCGCCGTGCGTGCGCGGACGCGATCCTCGAGCTCCTGGTTCAGCCGTTCGAGCTCGCGGGTCTTGCGGTAGAGTTCGGCAAACACCTTGATCTTGGCACGCAGCACCTCCGGCACGACCGGTACCGGCACGTAGTCGACCGCGCCCATCTCGTAGCCGCGCAACCGGTCGATGTCGCTGACCTGGATGGCGGAGATGAAGATCATCGCGGTCTTCTGGAAGCGCGGATGCTCGCGGATCATTGCGGCAAGCTCGAAGCCGTCCAGCTCGGGCATGCAGACATCGACCAGGATCACCGCGATCTCGGTCTTGAGCAGCAGCTCCAGCGCCTCGCGTCCGGACGAGGCGATCACGAGGTTCTCGCCGAGATCCTTCAGGATCACCTCATAGGCGAGCAGCTTTGCCGGCTGGTCGTCGACGAGGAGGATGTTGACCTTTTCGTGGTCCATTCTCGGATCCAACTCAGCGGTGCAGCCACATGCGGATCGCAAGCAGCAATTGATCGGTGTTGACGGGTTTGGCGAGGTAGTCGGACGCGCCGGCTTCGAGGCATTTCTCCCGGTCGCCCTTCATCGCCTTGGCGGTCAGCGCGATGATCGGAAGGCGGGCGAAGGCCGGATTTTCGCGAATGACGCCGATGGTCTGATAGCCATCCATCTGCGGCATCATGATGTCCATCAGCACGATGGCGATCTCCGGGTTGGATTGGACCAGGGTCACCGCTTCGTTGCCGGTCGTCGCCGTCAGCACTTTCATGCCGCGCCGTTCCAGCACGCTCGACAGCGCGAAGATGTTGCGGGCGTCGTCGTCGACGAGCAGTGCGGTCTTGCCGATCAAATCCTCGTCGGAACTGTTCAGCTTCTCCAGCATGCGCTGCTTCTCGACCGGAAGTTCCGTGATGACACGGTGCAGGAACAGCGCGGTTTCGTCGAGCAGACGTTCGGGCGATTCCACGCCCTTGACCACGATGCTGCGCGCCATGGTGTGGAGTTCCGCATCCTCTTCCGCCGACAGCTCGCGGCCGGTGAACACCACGACGGGAATGTTCGACAGCGCCTCATCGTTGCGGATCTGGTCCAGTACCTCGAAGCCGCTCATGTCGGGCAGCCTGAGGTCGAGCACCACGCAGTCGCAGGGCGCATCGCGCAGCGTCGAGAGCGCGCCTGCGCCGGTGTCGGTCGTTACGATCTCGATGTCGTCATGGTGCAGCAGCTCGCGGATCGAGAGCTGCTCGGCCTCGTTGTCCTCGACGATCAGGAGCCGCTTGCGCCGTGGCCGCGCATATTCCTTGATCTGGGTCAGCGCGGCCGAGACGCCTTCGGTCGTCGTCGGCTTGTTGACGAAGGAGAATGCGCCACGCGCCAGTGCGTGCTGGCGGTCCTCGTCGAGCGTGATGATCTGCACGGGGATGTGGCGGGTCAGCGGATTGTGCTTGAGCTGGCTCAGCACGGTCCAGCCGAGCATGTCCGGCAGGAACACATCGAGCGAGACTGCTCGCGGCTGGTATTGCTTGGCGAGCTCCAGCGCCTCCGCGCCGCGGCCGGCGACCAGCACCTTGAATCCCTTGTCGCGCGCGAGATCGACCAGCACGCGCGCATAATGCGGGTCGTCCTCGACGATCAGGAGGATGCTGTCGCCGGGCTCGAGGTTGAGCCGGTCGTCGGGAAGTTGCTCGATGGCCCGCTGCTGCTCCGGCACGGCCGGCTGCAGTGCCGGCGGCTGATTGTGTTGCTGTGGCGCAGGCGCCGCGCGGGGCGCGAGCGTCGGGCCGGAGTACTTCAGCGGCAGATAAAGCGTGAAAGACGAGCCCTTGCCCGTCGCGCTGCGCAGATGGATCTCGCCGCCGAGCAGGCTTGCCAGCTCGCGGCTGATCGCAAGCCCAAGGCCGGTGCCGCCGTATTTCCGGCTAGTGCCGGCATCCGCCTGCTGGAACGCCTCGAAGATCAGCTTCTGCTTTTCCACGGGAATGCCGATGCCGGTATCGGACACTTCGAACGCGATCACGGCCGGGGCCGAATTCAGCACCGGATGATCGCTCCCCCAACCGCCGACCGCGCCGGCGACCCTCAGGCGGACCTCGCCCTCGGCGGTGAACTTGAAGGCGTTGGAGAGCAGGTTTTTCAGAACCTGCTGCAGGCGCTTGGAGTCGGTGACGAGGCTGCGCGGAAGGCTCGGATCGATGTCGATCTTGAACGACAGATTGCGGTTGTCTGCCTCGTGCCGGAACGGCCGCCCGACGGTCTCGAGCAGATTCGCGGTCAGGATTTCCTCGGCGTCGACCGTCACCGTGCCGGATTCGATCTTGGACAGGTCCAGAATGTCGCTGATCAGATTGAGCAGGTCGGTGCCGGCGCCGTGGATGGTGCGGGCGAACTCGACCTGCTTGGCAGAAAGGTTGCCGTCCGGATTGTCGGTGAGCTGCTGTCCCAGGATCAGGATCGAGTTCAGCGGCGTGCGCAGCTCGTGGCTCATATTGGCGAGGAATTCGGACTTGTACTTCGAGGTCAGCGCGAGCTCGGTCGCCTTTTCCTCCAGGGCGCGGCGGGCCTGCTCGATCTCCTGGTTCTTGCGTTCGACCTCGACGTTGCGCTCGGCGAGCTGCTGCGCCTTCTGCTCGAGCTGGTCGTTGGTCTGCTGCAACTCGCGTTGCTGGGTCTGAAGCTCGCCGGCGAGCTGCTGCGACTGCTTGAGCAGGCCTTCGGTCTGCATCGTCGCTTCGATGGAATTGAGCACGATGCCGATGGAGTCCGTGAGCTGCTCCAGGAACGTCATCTGCGAGGTCGTGAAGGAAACGAGCGAGGCGAGCTCGATCACGGCCTTGACCTGGCCCTCGAACAGCACCGGCAGCACGACGAGGTTCTTCGGCGCGACGCGGAACAGCGCCGAGTTGATCGGCACCACGTCGGATGGAATGTCGGCGACCACGCGCGGCCGCCTGTCGAGGGCGCACTGGCCGATCAGTCCGTCGCCGAACTGCAATACGCGCTGATACGGATAGATGCCGTCGCTGGCATAGGAGGCCAGCAGCAGGAGCTGCGGATTGTCCTCGCTCTCGACCTGGTAGATCACGCCGGTATGCGCGTTCACCAGTGGCGACAGCTCGGTGAGCAGCAGCCGGCCGACGGTGGTGAGGTCCCGCTGGCCCTGCAGCATGTTGGTGAATTTGGCGAGGTTGGTCTTCAGCCAGTCCTGTTCGGTGTTCACGTCCGTCGTGAGACGGAGATTCGTGATCATCGTGTTGATGTTGTCTTTCAGCTCGGCGACCTCGCCGCGGGCGTCGACCTGGATCGATCGCGTCAGGTCGCCCTTGGTCACGGCAGTCGCGACCTCGGCGATTGCGCGGACCTGCGAGGTGAGGTTGGCCGCGAGCAGGTTGACGTTGCCGGTGAGGTCTTTCCAGGTGCCGGCGGCGCCGGGCACGTTGGCCTGACCGCCGAGGCGGCCCTCGACGCCGACCTCGCGCGCCACCGACGTCACCTGGTCGGCGAAGGTCGCGAGCGTCTCGGTCATGTTGTTGATGGTGTCGGCGAGAGCGGCGACCTCGCCGCGTGATTTCATCGTCAGGTTCTGCTTGAGATCGCCGTTGGCGACCGCGGTCACCACCTTGACGATGCCGCGCACCTGCTCGGTCAGGTTCGCCGCCATCAGGTTCACGGTGTCGGTGAGGTCCTTCCAGGTGCCGGCGACGCCGGGCACCTGGGCCTGGCCGCCGAGCTTGCCCTCGGTGCCGACCTCGCGCGCCACGCGCGTCACCTCGCCGGCGAAGGCGTTGAGCTGGTCCACCATGGTGTTGATGGTGTTCTTGAGCTCGAGGATTTCGCCCTTCACGTCGACGGTGATCTTGCGGGACAGGTCGCCGCGTGCCACGGCCGTGGTCACTTCGGCGATGTTGCGGACCTGTGTGGTGAGGTTCGCCGCCAGAAGGTTGACGTTGTCGGTCAAGTCCTTCCAGGTGCCGCCGACGCCGGGCACGACGGCCTGACCGCCGAGGCGGCCTTCGGTGCCGACTTCGCGCGCGACGCGCGTCACTTCGGCGGCGAAGGAGCGGAGCTGCTCCACCATGGTGTTCAGGGTGTCCTTGAGCAGCAGGATCTCGCCGCGCACGTCCACCGTGATCTTCTTCGACAGGTCGCCGCCGGCGATCGCGGTCGCGACCTCGGCGATGTTGCGGACCTGCGCGGTCAGGTTGGAGGCCATGAAGTTGACGTTGTCGGTGAGATCCTTCCACGTGCCGGCGACGCCGGGCACTTCGGCCTGGCCGCCGAGCTTGCCTTCGGTGCCGACCTCGCGCGCCACACGCGTCACCTCGCCGGCAAAGCCGTTGAGCTGATCGACCATCGTATTGATGGTGTTCTTGAGCTCGAGGATTTCGCCCTTCACGTCGACGGTGATCTTGCGCGACAAGTCGCCGCGCGCCACGGCGGTGGTCACTTCGGCGATGTTGCGGACCTGGGCGGTGAGGTTGCCCGCCATCGAGTTCACGCTGTCGGTGAGGTCCTTCCAGGTGCCGGCGACACCGGGCACGTTGGCCTGACCGCCGAGGCGGCCTTCGGTACCGACCTCGCGCGCCACGCGCGTCACCTCGCCCGCGAAGCGGTTGAGCTGGTCGACCATCGTGTTCAGCGTGTCCTTGAGCTGAAGGATCTCGCCGCGCACGTCCACGGTGATCTTGCGCGACAGGTCGCCGCCCGCGATCGCGGTCGCGACTTCCGCGATGTTGCGGACCTGGGCGGTGAGGTTGCCCGCCATCGAGTTCACGCTGTCGGTCAAGTCCTTCCAGGTGCCGGCAACGCCGGGCACGCCGGCCTGGCCGCCGAGCTTGCCGTCGGTGCCGACCTCTCGGGCGACGCGCGTGACTTCGCCGGCGAAGGCGTTGAGCTGGTCCACCATGGTGTTCAGCGTTTCCTTCAGCTGAAGGATTTCGCCGGACACGTTCACCGTGATCTTCTTGGAGAGATCGCCCTTCGCCACCGCGGTCGCGACCTCGGCGATGTTGCGGACCTGGCCGGTCAGGTTCGAGGCCATCGAATTGACGCTGTCGGTGAGATCCTTCCAGGTGCCGCCGACGCCGCGCACGACCGCCTGGCCGCCGAGCTTGCCTTCGGTGCCGACCTCTCGGGCGACGCGCGTCACTTCGCCGGCGAAGGCGTTGAGCTGGTCCACCATGGTGTTGATGGTGTCCTTCAGCTCCAAGATCTCGCCGCGCACGTCCACGGTGATCTTCTTCGACAGGTCGCCGCCGGCGACCGCCGTCGTCACCTCCGCGATGTTGCGGACCTGTGCTGTGAGGTTCGAGGCCATCGAGTTGACGCTCTCGGTGAGGTCCTTCCAGGTGCCGGCCACGCCGAGCACGTTGGCCTGGCCGCCCAGGCGGCCCTCGGTGCCGACCTCGCGCGCCACGCGCGTCACTTCGCCGGCGAAGGCGTTGAGCTGGTCCACCATGGTGTTGAGCGTCTCCTTCAGCTGAAGGATTTCGCCCGACACGTTCACCGTGATCTTCTTCGAGAGGTCGCCGCTCGCGATGGCCGTGGCGACGTCGGCGATGTTGCGGACCTGCGCTGTCAAGTTCGAGGCCATGAAGTTGACGTTGTCGGTGAGGTCCTTCCAGGTGCCGGCCACACCGGGCACCTGGGCCTGGCCGCCGAGCTTGCCTTCGGTGCCGACCTCACGCGCGACGCGCGTCACCTCCGAGGCGAAGGAGTTGAGCTGGTCCACCATGGTGTTGATGGTGTCCTTCAGCTCCAGAATCTCGCCGCGCACGTCCACCGTGATCTTGCGCGACAGGTCGCCGCGCGCCACGGCGGTGGTGACGTTGGCGATGTTGCGCACCTGCGCGGTCAGGTTGCCGCACATCGCGTTGACGGAATCGGTGAGGTCCTTCCAGGTGCCGGCGACGCCGGGGACGATGGCCTGGCCGCCGAGCTTGCCGTCGGTGCCGACCTCGCGCGCCACGCGCGTCACTTCAGACGCGAAGGAGCGGAGCTGGTCCACCATCGTGTTGATGGCTTCCTTGAGCTGTAGGATCTCGCCGCGGACGTCGACGGTGATCTTCTTGGAGAGGTCGCCGTTCGCGACCGCGATCGTCACCTCGGCGATGTTGCGAACCTGGTTGGTCAGGTTGTTCGCCATCGAGTTGACGCTCTCGGTGAGGTCCTTCCAGACGCCGGTCACTTCCGGCACCTGGGCCTGGCCGCCGAGCTTGCCTTCGGTGCCGACCTCGCGCGCCACGCGCGTCACCTCTGAGGTGAAGACGCCGAGCTGCTTGATCATGGTGTTGACGATATTGGCCGATTGCAGGAATTCGCCCCGCAGCGGCCGGCCGTCGACGTCGAGCTTGACGGTCTCGAGCAGGTCGCCCTGTGCGACCGCCGCGACGGCGCGCGTCACCTCGCGCGTCGGCCACAACAAATCGTCGATCAGCGTGTTGACGGAACCTTCCATGTCGGCCCAGGAGCCGGAGGCGAGGCCGAATTTCACGCGCTGGCGGGTCTTGCCTTCGCGGCCCACCACCTCGCCGACCAGTTCGAGCTGCTGCGCCATGCGCTGGTTGGCGGCGATGATTTCATTAAAAGTGTCGGCAATCTTGCCGTCGATGCCGAGATAATCGCCACTCATCCGCACGGAAAAGTCGCCGCTCCGCATCGCCTGCAAGGCGAGCAGCAATTCCGCCCGGGAATCCGGATCCGACATACCGTTGGCTTTTGGTTTTGGGATGCGACGACCGGAGCGTGATGCAGTTCCGGGATCGAGGTCGCTCATACTGATTCCCCCGCAGGCGCCGGCCGAATCCAAGGCGTGACGCATCTCGTCGAAATAGAGCGTCAGCCCAATTCGAAATCAAGCGCCAAGGTGCGGCGCGAGAATGGAACCTGCCTTGCTCAGCCCGATGCAAATAACGGCGATGGAGCGATTTGGTTCCATGTCAATTCGGACGGAAATGGCGTGGGCGGCCCCCACGCCTCGTTCGGTCGTCTCCGGCAGCGTCCCGGAACGGGCGCCAGGCCTCGTGGTTAGCCCGCAAAGGGAGAACGGACATGAGGGCAGGACTTGCTAAAGGAGGACTCGCGATCGTCGCCATGCTGTTTGCCGGGCCGGCCTTGGCGCAGAACGGTGCGCCCAGCGGTCGCGGGGCGGTGACCGGCGATCCCGCCGCGAGCTCCGCCAGCCCGCGGGCGGATACCCCGACCACGGGGGCGGCGACCCGCTCGAACCCGAGCGGCAGTGGCACCTCATCTTCGGGCGGCAAGGATGACAATGGCGACGCCGGCCGGGACAAGATGCCGGAGAGCGACCGCACCGTGCGCCCGCAGAGCCAGCAACGTCATTCGAACGACAAATAGAGGCTGCTACTTGTCCGCCATGGTGCGCTCGGCGTCCCTGACCTGCGCGCGCAGCATCGGGAGCTGCTCGCGCGCGAACGCTGCGAGCGCGGTGTTGTCGGGCGCCTTCAGATAGCGTTCGAGCAGATCGATGGCGGATTCATACTCCGGGATCTGCGAGGCGTAGAAGCTTCGGACGTAAGTCGGTCCGTCCGAAGTTTCGGGCTCGACCAGGCTCGCGCTGACGGACGACGCCTTGTCGACGCGTGGCTCCGCGCCGATCGCCTGTTGTATCTGCTTGAGCGCCTTGTCGCGCTTGGTGGCCTCTTCTGCGCGCAAGGCTGCGAGGTTCTTGACCTCGGCGTTGCCCTTCAAATCCGTGTTCTCCAGGAGGCCCTGCTGGAAGCGGCTGAAATTGTAGAGACCGCTGATGACGTCGATCGCGCTCGGCGGACGTTCGCCGGGCTTGCGTTCGCCGCTGCTGTCGGCGAGCGCCGCGGTGCTGATGAATGCCAGGATGATCGCGACGAGAACTCGCATTGAGATCAATTGCGGATCGGGGGCAAAGTTCCCTCAACATTACGATCGGGAAAGCGGGTTGCGACTGTAGAGTTCCATCCCCACGTCTTACTTCATGAAACAGTCCGACATCTTCAGAGATAACGCCGACAATTGTCTCCAGCTCGCCGAGCGCGCCGAGGGAAAACCCGCCCACAAGCGCTATTCGCGCATGGCGGACGCCTGGACGGCGCTCGCTCACGAGCAGGATTGGCTCGACGGCGAGATCGCGCCCGTTCCGGTCCGTTTTGCGCAGAAGCAGGACGCCTGAGCGCTCGCCTTTCGTGAATCCGCGTGTGAGACCGCTCACGGAATGCAAGCGGTCAATCAAGGATGATCAGGGAACAATCAATCACGATTCCAGAAGGAGGTTTGCGATGGCTCCACGTCTGGCCCTTCTTTCACTCATTTTTGCCTTCGGCGTCTCGGTCGCGTTTGCGACGGTGACGACGGTTCGTCAGGTGCAGCTGGAGAACGCATCGGCCGCCGTCCACGCAACGCACAGCTAGAGCGGCGCCGGAACATTCGGCGCCGCAGTGCGTAAGCGCTTCGAGACATCAGAAGAGGCGAAGGCACACACCATGGCCCATTCCGACCACGGCATCGTCAGGGATAAGCGGGGAGAGGAGCAGCCCCGTGACAAGCAGCGCGCGCAGTCTGCGCACAAGACGGATCCACAGAGAACTCAGAACGGCTCGCCGTCACGCGAGGCGACGCGCGATCCCAGACTGAATGACAAGAGCAAGACGCCGGGCTCCGGCATGACGCCGGATGATTCCGGCGACGCGCCGAGCAGCTAGACGAAGCGGTGATCCCGCACGAGGAACGAATCCTCGTGCGCGGAGTCGACAGGTTGCTTCCGGTCGTCATGCCCCCGGTGAGCCGGAAGCAATCTCCAAGGACGGCCTCGGCACTCATCCTGCCGGGGCCGTTCGCCTGTGGAAGCCTCTATCGCTCAGTCCTCGGCACCGCTTTCGGGATCTCTCTGCGTGTGTCCGTCGGCTCCGCGGCCGAACACGCCGAAGCTGCTCGACTTCACGCCGGCGGCTGCATCGACGTCTGCGGCGGCCAGTCCGAACTTGAGGAGCTCGCGGACTGCCGCCGCCCGCGTCGGCATGCGATGCTTGAACCGGAAATCGTCAACGGCGGCCAACTCTTCCGGCGAGAGCATGACCTGAAGCCGCTCGGCGCGAAGGTCTTGCATGGTCAATCACACAAATTGAGTAGGTTGAGTAGATTACTCAACGAACCAACTTGGTTGGAGTTCCACAAGAGACGGGAAAGTCTCAAGATGAGTAAAAAACTATAGCGAAATCAATAAGTTATAATCGAACGACTGTCGCAGTCGCGCATTTCCTCCTGGAAGGGAGAGAGACCATGACGGACGAAGTCAGGTTGCCCCGTAAGCTTTCCGAAGAGCCGGAAGCCCCCAAACCGGTGCGCCCAAGCCACCAGAGGGTCATCGAGCAAGTCGAACGCTGGGCCAACAGCCCGGCCTTGCAGCCACCGAGGACGGAAGATGCGAAAACCATCTGAGCCCCATACGTTTGAGCAACGCCTCGAGGCGCAGAAGCTGCGGCTCGAGCGTGAGCTATCGTGCCTGCCGAATGGACGCGAGCGCGACGTCGTTGTCGCGCGCATCGATCAGCTTCAGACCGCTGCCGAGATGTATGGCTTTCTGATGCTACGGGAAGAGGCCGCGGCGCCTCGCTGATGGCCCGATGCGCTCGGTCTGCACGGCGCGGGAGGTGATGCGGAGCTTTCGCCTCAGCCACCACGCCGATACCGACACGGCCGCCCATCCCAGAATGGCGGTGACGAGCGCGCCGATCACGGTCGTCGAGACCACGACGTAGAAAATCATGGCGAACGCCGCAAGACCGATGCTTCCCAGGGCCGCACCCGCAGCGTCGAGCGCCGCGGCCTGCTGCCCGCGCCTTCGTCCGCTGAGGCCGGCTTTTTCCTTGGCGCGGCGCTCATGACTTTCGATCAGTGTTGCGCTGGCGCAGAAGATGGCGGGAAGCGCGAGGAAGAGCCCGCCGACGGAGACGCCGAAACGCGCACCGACGATTCCCGCGATCACCGTTGCCAGTCCGCCAAGGAGGAAGCGAACACCGTACTCGTACCACCGGGTCTGCTTCAGCGCCGATGGAGACAGCTTGACCAGCATCAGGCAGCACCTCCGAAGGCCGCGAGCAGACCGAAGGCGACGACGAGCCATACGGCAAAAGCGGCGACGGTGGCTGGCAATGCGCCGAGACGAAACCTCATCAGGAGATGGCAGACGACCAGGCTGTAGAAGGCAAGTGCGACGGCACCATAGATCATCGTCCAGCTTTCGGCGGCGACATATTGCGGGCCGTGCTGGACGACGGCGATGCTGAGTGTGGCCAGCGCGACCGACGGAGCCGCGCCGAGCAGCCCGGCAAAACTCTTCGGCTTGAGCATGTCTCCCAGGATCGCGAAGGCGGAGACGATGACCCCGCCGGCGATGAAGCGCAGGAGATATTCCGTCATGACCGCACCCGCGAGGCAGGGGGCCGCTGTCTTGGCTTTCCGAGCGTGAGCGGCCTGAACAGTCGTTCGACGCCGACGCCGAGGATGAAGCCTGCCACGACGTCGCTGACCCAGTGTGCAAGCACGACAACGCGCGTCAACGACAGAGCCACGGCAAGCGAGCGCACCAGCCGGCGTGGGACGGGCTTCAGCAGCCCTGCCGCCGAGGCCAGCGCGCCCATGTGCAGAGCATGGCCGGAAGGAAACGCGTCGCGGGATCGTCCCGATATGGGAATACCGTTCGCATGACCGCGCACTGTCAGCCGGTCGGGCCTCGTCTGGTCGAACAGGGACTTCAGCAGGTGCGGCAGCACCGCGGTCGCCAAGGAGACCGCCAACATGTGATTTGCGACAGGACGCGCGCCGGGTTGCCGAAGCCGGGCGTAAAGCCAACCAGCCGCAGCGAGCACGAGCAGCACGTGCTCGTCCGCAGCCCAGGTCAAAGTCTGGGCGACTTGCTCGATGTCTGAATTTGTGTCCTGCGCTATTTCGTTGGCGAGCGCCTGGTCGATCCGAGTCGGCTTTACTTTTACGAGTGCCATCGGTCTGGCGAGTTATCCATGATGACCGTTCTGTAAATTCTGTATGACAATGAACGTTCCTGCGGCGCTCGTGGCCTCTGCGGATCGATCGAAACGAGTGCGGCAGGCTGCTCCGGATGACCGAGCGGAATCATCGCGAGCTTGCGGGCATACGGAGCGAAGGCATCGTTGCCGGGACGAGGAAGACGCCGAGGGGCGGCCTCCTCGTCCGACGCGTTACTTTGTCTGGCCGACGCTCGGCGCCTTGCCGAGTTCCTTGGCCATGACAAGATGGTGCTTGAGCGCCGGCAGCGTCTTGCCGGCCCAGTCCTTCAGCGCGGAATTGTCACCGCCCTTGGCGTAGCGTTCGAACAGCGACACCGCATCTTCATGGGCGCTGACCTGGTAGGAGTTGTAGTCCGAGCTGAAATCCTTGCCGGTGGCGTTCTTGAGCTTGTCGAGCTTGCTCTGGTGCGAGCTGTCGAGCGCTGTCGGCAGGGTCGCCTGCACCTTGCCGTCACTGACGAGACTCTTCAGTTCGGTACTGGTCTTGGTGTGGTCCGTCACCATCTGCTGTGCGAAGCTCTTCTCCTGAGCGTTGCCCTTCTGCTGGGCGAGCTTGCTCGACTCGATCTCGAACATGTCGCTGATCGCGACCTCCTTGACGAAATCCGCAGTAGCAGGTGCGACGCCGAGTGCCGAATTGATGCCGGTCTTCTCGCCCAGCGACTGGGCGGGGGCGGGGCCTGCGAGAAGCACGCAGGCAAGGGCGATGACGGTCCGTTTCATGTCTAGTCCCTTCGGTTGTGCGCGCAGCCTTGTGCCGCGCGATGTTGCGCCGACCAACCGGCCGCGGGAGCCGTGGTTCCTAAGGACTAATCCGCTGGATTGCGTCCGGTGCGCGGATTGATGGGATCGGTCGGCTTGCGTCGAAGCCGCTCGGGCAGAAACGGTTCAGTGGGGACGGCCGTGGCATCGGCACGCACATCGGCGTGGCGTTGTGCGCGCTCGTGCGGCGTCCTGTTGTCGTTGAAGTGGTATTTCACGTCGACGCCATCGACGGGATCGTTGACGCCATGCTGGATATCGCGGAAGTCGCTCATGGTTCACCTCGTTCCTTTCCGGGCAGGATCGTTTCGAGCACCTGCCGCGCCGCTCCCTTGATCATCCGGCTTTGGTTCGGATCGCCCTTCATCAGGGCGAGCGAAAAGTTTTTTGCCTGTTGAAGCGTGATATGCGGCGGCAGCGGTGGCACTTCGGGATCCGTTTTCACTTCCAGCACGACGGGCATCTCGCTCGCCAGCGCCTGCTCCCAGGCCGAACCGAGCCGCTGTGGACTGTCGACGAAGATGCCGCGCAGGCCGATGAGCTCGGCGAAGCGGGAATAGGAGACGTCGGGAATACGCTGCGAGGCTTCGAATTTGGGATCGCCGTTGATGATGCGCTGCTCCCAGGTCACCTGGTTGAGATCCTCGTTGTTGAAGACGCAGACGATGAAGCGCGGGTCGCGCCAGGAGCGCCAGTACTTTGCGGCCGTGATCAGCTCGGCCATGTTGTTCATCTGCATCGCGCCGTCGCCGACGAGGGCGATCACCGGCCGATCCGGATGGGCGTACTTCGCGGCGAGGGCATAAGGCACCGCTGCGCCCATCGAGGCGAGGCCGCCGGAGAGCGAGGCGATCATGCCGCGCCGCATCTTCAGGTCGCGTGCGAACCAGTTGGCACATGAGCCGGAATCACTGGTGATGATGGCGCGATCGGGCAGCCGCGGGGACAGTTCCCAGGCGACGAGCTGCGGATTGACCGGCGCGGCTGGCTGGTGCGCGCGGTCATCCAGCGTCTTCCACCATGCCGCAACGTCCTCTTCGATGCTCTGGCGCCAGCCGCCATCGCTTTTGCGTTTCAGCCGCGGCAGCAATGCGCGCAAGGTCTCGGCGGCATCGCCCACGAGGCCGGCCTCCATGGGAAAGCGGATCGACATCATGCTGGCATCGATGTCGATCTGCACCCCGCGCGCGCTGCCTTCCTTGGGAAGGAATTCGGCATAGGGGAAGGCGGAGCCGACCATCAGCAGCGTGTCGCATTCCATCATCATGTTGTAGCTGGGCTCGGTGCCGAGCAGGCCGATCGAGCCGGTGACCCACGGCAGGTCGTCGGGCAGCGCGGCCTTGCCGAGCAGCGCCTTGGCGCAGCCGGCCGACAGCCGATCGGCGACGGCGATCACCTCGTCGGTGGCGCCAAGCGCACCGGCGCCGACGAGCATCGCGACCTTGTTGCCGGCATTGAGGATCTCCGCAGCGCGATCGAGATCGGCCTCCTGCGGCATGATGCTGGGGGCGCTGTAGCCGATGCCGGAATGCAGCGTGCCGTGGGCGCGGGGCGGGTCTTCGTAAGGCTCTTCCTGCAGATCATTGGGCAGGATGATCACGGTCGGGGTCCGCCGCGCCAGCGCGATTCGCGCCGCGCGATCGATCAGATGCCGCACTTGCGCAGGCGAGGATGCCTGCATGACGTAGGCGCCGGCAACGTCCTTGAACATCGAGACGAGATCGAGCTCCTGCTGATAGCTCCCGCCCAGCGCGTTCCGCGCCTGCTGGCCGACGATCGCGAGCACCGGCTGGTGATCCAGGAGCGCGTCGTAGAGCCCGGTGACGAGATGCGAAGCGCCGGGACCGGAGGTCGCAATGCAGACACCGAGCTCCCTTGAGAATTTTGCATAAGCGGTCGCCATGAAGGCGGCCATCTCCTCGTGCCGCGCCTGCACGAAGCCGATCTCGTGGTCCTTTCCCTGGGCCCGGTTCATCGCGCCGAACACGCCGTTGATGCCGTCGCCGGGATAGCCAAAGATGTGGCGCACTCCCCATTGATGCAGACGCTGAACGATGAAGTCGGAGACTGTCTGGGACATAGCGGGCGGCTCTGGGTTCGGCCTCGTTAGCTTGAGAACCGGTTGTTTGTGGCGATGTTCCCAAACTGTTGCGAAACGCACGCCGGAACGATCGATCACCCCTTGCGGTTGATTCACAGATGCCTGAGTGGAGAATGACGATGCTGAATCAGGGCGAACTGGACCGGAACGAGATGGGCCGGCTCATTGGAAGCGACAAGGTCGAGGGAACCGCTGTCTACGGTGCCGATCGAAACAAGATCGGTTCGATCGAGCGGGTGATGATCGACAAGATCACTGGCAAGGTCTCTTACGCAGTGCTCGGCTTCGGCGGCTTTCTTGGCCTCGGCAATGATCACTACCCGTTGCCTTGGCAGTCGCTGAAATACGACACCGAGCTTGGCGGTTATATTACCGCAATCACGGCCAGCGATCTGGAAGGCGCTCCAAAATATGGCGAGCAGACCCAGTGGAACTGGAGCGATGACGCTGCCGTGCGCCGCATCAATGCCTATTACGGCGTCCCCTTCGCGTAACGAGGGGACGATCCGACGAGCAGGGAACGGCCGACCGACGAATCCCCGGGATCAGAATGACTGGGGATCGCGCAAACGGACGGACAAGCCTTGACGGACAAGCCTGGCAAGGCAGTCCGGAGAAGGAACAAGGATCGGACAAGGTGAAGCCCGACCTGGGCAAATGGCACGGGACGAAGACGCGCTGACAAGTGTCTCCCGTGGGGAACGAGATGAAGCGCGGCGTTGATGACGCCGCGCTTCTTTCTTGAGTTATGGCGTCCAATGGCCGCGGGGGTTCTTCACGAGGCCGGGCCGTACATCCTTCGAGGGACTCTCCGAGCGGCGCGCCTACGCGGCCGGGATCGCACATCCTTCGACCCTTCGGAGAGAAATGGTGACCGCGGCACGAGACTGCGGCTAGACTGCACCCAACCTGATCAAAATCCCGGGAGGTATCTAAGTGAAGACCGCGATCACCGAGCTGTTCGGCATCGAGCACCCCATCATCCAGGGCGGCATGCATTTCGTCGGCTTTGCCGAACTGGCCGCCGCCGTGTCCAATGCCGGCGGGCTCGGCATCATCACCGGCCTCACCCAGAAGACGCCGGAATTGCTCGCGAAGGAAATCGCACGTTGCCGCGACATGACCGACAAGCCGTTCGGTGTGAACCTGACCTTCCTGCCGACCTTCGCGGCGCCGCCTTACCCCGAATACATCGCGGCCATCGTCGAAGGCGGCATCAACGCGGTGGAGACCGCGGGCCGCAGCCCGGAGGCCTACATGCCGGCGCTGAAGGCCGCAGGCATCAAGGTCATCCACAAATGCACCTCGGTCCGCCACTCGCTGAAGGCCGAGCGCATCGGCTGCGACGCCGTCAGCGTCGATGGTTTTGAATGTGGCGGTCATCCCGGCGAGGACGACATTCCCAACATGATCCTGCTGCCGCGCGCGGCGGAGGAGTTGAAGATCCCGTTCGTCGCCTCCGGCGGCATGGCCGACGGGCGCAGCCTCGTCGCGGCATTGTCGCTGGGCGCGGCCGGCATGAACATGGGCACGCGCTTCATCGCCACCAAGGAAGCGCCTGTGCATCAGAACGTGAAGAACGCGCTGGTCGCTGCCACCGAGCTCGATACCCGCCTGATCATGCGCAGCTTGCGCAACACCGAGCGCGTGCTGAGAAATGCCAATGTCGATCGCCTCATCGAGATCGAGCGCGAGAAGGGCGACAAACTGAAGATCGACGACATCCACGACCAGGTCGCGGGCGTCTATCCCAAGATCATGCTCGAAGGCCAGATGGACGCCGGCGCCTGGAGCTGCGGCATGGTCGCTGGGTTGATCCACGACATCCCCTCCTGCAAGGAGCTGATTGACAGGATCATGGGCGAGGCGGAACAGATCATCCGCAACCGCCTGATGGGGTTCCTGGATGGGACGGGTGCGACGCGAAAGGTCGCATGACACCGCCAAAACTTCTTAACCACGGCGGCACTTGACCGCTGGAATTGGCCGCGGCGCCTCCTAAATAAGAGTAAATTACCCCTTTAATAATCCAGTTTCAGGAGGCGTCCGTGGTCCTGAAGAGCATTCATTTTACAGTTGCCGTTGCCCTCATGCTCGCTGGCGGCGGCATCGCTCGCGCTGACGACTACAAGCCCGGTGAATATCTCGGTCTCGATCTCTCCAAGGCGGTGCTGTCGCCGAAGCGGCTCGGGCCCGAGACGCAGTTTGCACCGGTAGCCTTGGAGGCACGTGGCGGCAACGAGGCGCAGGCCCGCGCCGAGCCGGTCGACGTGCCGAAGAAGGTTGCCGCCGAGCGCGTCCGTGGGGCCGAGCCCAAGGCCGCGCACGCCAGGGCCGCCCAGCCGCGCGGCGCAGCTCGCGCGAAGCTTGCGCATCGTCACGGCAACCCGCTGGATGCGCAGGCAATGGATACCCGCATCCAGACCTGGCCGTGCCGCTCCGGCGGCATCTGCAACTGGAAGCATTAGGCGAGGCTGAAGCCGTCATCCGCGCGTCGCAAAACCGTAGGCGCGGAGTCAAGAAACCGTAAGCCGGGAGTCAAGGAGCGCAGGCACCTTCCGTCGCGATTCGACGAAGGTTTCCTGAATGGCAACGCTCCGCGCTTCGCGCGCATGGACCCGGCGGCAATTCCTGGTCCGTTCGACTTCAAGCCTGGCGGTTGCCTCGCTCGGCACGCTCGCGACCCCGTACCTCAGCCGCGCCGCCGATCGTCCGCAAATCGCCGGCGGAATCCAGTCCGGTGACGTCTGCGATGGCTCCGCCGTGATCTGGGCGCGCGCGGACAGGGCCGCACGGATGCACGTGGAGTGCTCGACCGTCGAGAGCTTCAGGAGCATCATGGCGTCGGCCTCGTGCGATGCGCTGCCCGATGCGGACTTCACCGCAAAGCTGCAGCTCGACGACCTGCCGCCCGGGCAGGACGTCTTCTATCGCATCCGCTTCGACGACATCGCGACTGGCCTTCGTGGCGAAAGCCGTCTCGGGCATTTCCGCACTGCGCCGGCAGCTCGCCAGTCGATCTCATTCGTGTGGTCGGGCGACGTCGCGGGGCAGGGCTGGGGTATCGACATCTCGCGCGGCGGCTATCGCAGCTATCGCACCATGCTCGACAACCGTCCGGATTTCTTCATTCATTCCGGCGATCACATCTACGCCGACTGCACGATACCTGCCGAGCAGAAGCTGCCCAACGGCGAGACCTGGCGTAACCTCGTGACCGAGGAGAAGTCCGAAGTCGCGCACTCGCTGGCTCAGTTCCGCGGCAACTACAAATACAACCATCTCGACGAGAACTTTCGTGCCTTCCATGCGGAGGTGCCGATGTTCGCGCAGTGGGACGACCACGAGGTCACCAACGACTGGTCGCCGACCGGCAGCTATGATCACGCCGGCCATGAGGACGACGGCACCCCGCGCCTCGTCGCGCGCGCCCGCCGCGCCTTCTTCGACTTCATGCCGATCCGTGATCTCGGCGCGCGGCAGAGCCGGGTTTACCGTCGCATCGGCTACGGTCCGCTGCTCGACGTCTTCATGATCGACATGCGCAGCTATCGCGATGATAGCTGGAACAAGGGCGGCGACCGTCGCGGCTGGATCCTCGGCTCCGAGCAGCTTGCCTGGCTGAAGCGGGAGCTCGCCGCCTCGCGCGCGACGTGGAAGGTCATCGCCGCCGATTTGCCGATCGGCCTCGTCAGTCTCGATGCCGTCGCGCTCGGCAATGGGGCGCCTGACCGGCGCGAGCACGAGATCGCCGAACTTCTCAGCTCGATCAAGCGCGCCGGAATCCGCAACGTGGTGTGGCTCACCGCGGACATGCACTACACTGCCGCGCATTATTACGATCCCGGCAAAGCACAATTCAGGGATTTCGAGCCGTTCTGGGAGTTCGTCTCCGGCCCGCTGCACGCCGGGAGCTGGGGCCCGGGCGAACTCGACGATACCTTCGGGCCGACGGCGATGTACCAGAACGGCTGTAGCGCAGCGCAGGGCGAGAATCTGGCACCCTGTTTCGGACTGCAGTTTTTTGGCCGCGTCGACATCGATGGCCGCAGCGGCGTCATGACCGTCACGTTGAAGGACGTCGACAATCGCAGCCTATGGTCCGTCGACATCGCGCCGCAGCCACAGGCGCGACCGGCTGTGGTGGCGCAGCATTCGTGAGGGGGATAAGCTGCCCTCGTCGTCATGTCGGGACAAGCCGGCCATGATGATGACTGGCCTGGCTCGCATCTAACCCGATCTTGATTGGCCGCCGCGCTGCTGGCGCGCTAGGATGCCCGCTCCCGCCATCTCGTTTCCTTCACCGAAGAGTCTGTCCCCGCGGCCTCGCGGCGCGTCCGGCGGGATGCAATACGTCAGGAGCCTGTTCATGGACAATCTGAAGACACAGGGCATCAGCATGCCCAAGCTCGGCCTCGGCACCTTTCGCATGCAGGGCGATGCCTGCCGCGCCGCGGTCGAGAGCGCGCTGTCGATCGGCTATCGCCACATCGACACTGCGGAGATGTATGCGAACGAGGAGCCGATCGGATCAGCCATCGCCGCGTCCCGTCTGCCGCGAAACGAGCTGCACGTCACGACAAAGGTCTGGCACGAGAACCTCACCCCCGACGCGATGCGGCGTGCCTTCGATGCCAGCCTGAAGAAGCTTCGGCTCGACCATGTCGATCTCTATCTCGTGCATTGGCCGTCGAAGGCCGCGGACTGGGGTGCGGTGTTCGAGACCCTGATGAAGCTGAAGGAGGAGGGGCGCACGCGGGCCATCGGTGTCGCCAATTTCACCACGGCGCTGCTCAAGATCGCGGTCGAGGACATCAGGGCGCCGATCGCCTGCAATCAGATCGAATATCACGCGATGCTCGATCAATCGAAGGTGCTGGCTTATCTCGCGGCAAAGTCGATCCCGCTCGTCGCTTATTGCCCGCTCGCGCAGGGGCGCATTGCCTCGGATCCGGTGCTGGCGGAGATCGGTGCCAGGCACAACGCGACCGCTGCGCAGGTGGCGCTGAAATGGCTGCTCGACCAGGACGGCGTCGCCGCGATCCCGAAAGCCTCGCGCCGTGAGAGCCAGCAAGCCAATCTCGACGCGCTGAATATCACGCTCGACGATGGCGACCGCCGGAAGATCGCCGCGCTGCCGAAGGACAGGCGTTGCGTCAATCCGGGTTTTGCGCCGAAGTGGGACTAGCGCCAAGCGCTTTCGATACGCAAAAGAAATGGCCCCGTGAGGGGCCATTTCCATATGACTCTGCGTTAGTCCCAGTGATGGTGACGATGGCCGCGCTTGATCACCACGACCTTGTCGCGATGGTGGCCGCGATGCCAGCCGTGGTCGCGATGCGTGCGGTATTGGGCGCGAGCACCGTACGGGCCGTGATGATGATGGTGATAGCCGCTGCGCTTGATCACCACCGTCTCGGCACTTGCGAGGGTCGGCGCCGCGATCGCGAGCGCGCCCAGGGCCGCAATTACATAACCAAGCTTCTTCATGACGTCCTCCTCCAATTCGAATGCACATCTAAACCGCGCATTCACGCGATCGTTCCGGAGGAATCGCAGGAGAATTCTGAACGGCTGTTCAGGTGGCTAATCGCAGCGTTGCTGCAATGGTGTCGGCGAGCCTGTCGCGATGTACTTGCCGTCCCTGATCGTGTACTCGCCGCGCTCGCTGCGATTGTAGATCGCACGCAGGCTGCCGTCCTTTGCGAGCAGCAAGCCGAACTCACGCGTCTGACGCAGCGAGGGGAAGTACACCATCATACTGAGCAGGCCGTCGGCGTTGACCGTGGCCGATACAATCTCGTTCTCGTCCCTGGCCTCGCCGAAATTGCGCCGGTACATCACCCGGCCGTCCTTCCGGATCTCGTAGGTCAGCAGCGCGCCCTTGTCGCGGTCGGGCCGAGCCGCGCAGTCGACCGCCCACGAGCCGAGCAGGCCCCATTGCTCGACCGTCGCGGCCAGCGTCCCGGCAGCCGCCGCAGGTGTGATCGCCGCCCACAGCATCGCAGCCGCGATCCAGCGGCTCAAACAACGCGTCATGTCGCAGAAGAACCCCGCCTCGAAGAATTCCAAAGTGTAGCATCCCGCCCGCTTCCGTCCATGGCAGCCGCCGATCGCTCGCGAATTTGATCCGCGTCAATGAGGCCGGTCTTTTCGGGGGTAGGATGGCGCTTCCCGAAGGCGAACCTGGATAGAGCAATGCTGAATCAAGTCATGGATTTTGCGGGCGAAGTGCTGCCGGGGAGCTGTGCCGTGCCGCCGTATTCCGAGACCGCGTTTCTGACCGAGCTGGGCGATCGCCTGCGGTCCTCGCGCATGCGCTGCGACCTGTCGCGCCGCGAGCTGGCCCGCCGTTCCGGGATTTCCGAGCGCTATATCGCCCAGATCGAGGCCGGCAAGGGCAACGTCTCGATTGTCCTTTTGCTGCGGCTGGCCTCCGCGATCCACGGCAGCCAGCCCCAGGCGGCCTGACGCTTCGAGGTGACCGCCATGGGGCAGCTCGTTCTCGCCGCGAAGGTCACCCACGTTCCGTCGTTGATGCTGTCGGAGGCGCCCGGCAGCCCGCTGCGCAACGCGCGCGAGCCGGCGGTCAGCTCCTTGCGCGAGCTCGGCCGGCGGGCGAGAGAGCGCGGCGTCACGAGCTTCGTGGTGTTCGACACCCATTGGCTCTCCAATTTCGGCTACCATGTCAATGCCAATGCGCGGCATTGCGGCTCGTTCACGAGCCATGAGGCGCCGCAGATGATCCAGGATCTGCGCTACGACCTGCCGGGCGATACGGCTCTCGCGGAGGCCATCGCAAACAGGGCCGTGGACACGGGCCTGAACGTGATCGCCCATCAGGTGGCCAGCCTCGGGCTCGAATACGGCACCATCGTGCCGATGCACTACCTGAACCCGGACGGCTTTGCGAAGGTCGTCTCGGTCGCCTCGCCGCTCTTCACCTCGTTCGAGGAAAGCCGGATCCTCGGTGAAGCGACCCGCCGCGTGATCGACCAATCCGGCGAGCGGGTCGCCGTCCTCGCCAGCGGTTCGCTCTCGCATCGGCTCTGGCCGAACAAGCAGCTCGGCCCCGAGGCGTGGACGTCGATCGCGAGCGAATTCAACCGTCAAGTCGACCTGCGCGTGCTCGAGCTGTGGCAGAGCCGCCGCTATCGCGAATTTCTCGACATGCTCCCGGACTACGCCACCAAGTGCAACGGCGAGGGCGGCATGGCTGACACGATCATGCTGTTCGCTGCCCTCGGCTGGTACGATTATTGCGGCGCTGCCGAGCAGCTCTGCGACTATTTTCCCTCGTCCGGCTCCGGCCAGGTCAACGTCGAGTTTCACGTCGAGGCGTGAGGCAGCGCCTCAGGCCCGCTTCTCAACATTGGCGCTGCGGGCCGGCACGCCGAATTCCTTGCGGCAGACCTCGGCCAGCACCGCGATGCCCTCGCGGATCTGCTGATGCGTCGGACTTGCAAAGCAAAGCCGCAGCCGCGAGCTGGAATGGCCCTTGTTGGTCGACCATTCCGGCCCCGGATTGATCGAGACGCCCGCCGCGAGCGCGGCCTGATACAGCTTCAGCGTATCGACCTGGTCGGGCAGCTTTACCCAGAGGAAGATGCCGCCCTTGGGCTCCTCGAATTCTGCGGCCGTCCCGAACTGCTCGTTCAGGGCTTCCATCAGCGTGTCGAGCTTGGTGCGCAGCGCCTTCGTCAGAGCCGGCACGTGGGTCGAAAAGTGTGGCTTGCAATAGGTGGCGAGCACCATCTGCTCCAGCGCGCCCGAGCCGGCATCCGTCTTCAGCGCCAGCATCCGCGACATCACATCCCAAGGCGCCACGATGAAGCCGACGCGCAGCGCCGGCGCGATCGATTTGGAGAACGAGCCGATATGGATCACGCCGCCGCTCTCGCTCATCGCGTAGATCGCCGGCGGCCGCTGCCCTGACCAGACGAGGTCGGCATAGCAATCGTCCTCGAAGATGGGCACGCCATACTCGGTCGCGAGCCGGACCAGTTCGGCGCGACGGCTCTCCGGCATGATGCTGCCGGTCGGGTTTTGCACCGTCGGAATGGTGTAGATGTATTTGGGGCGGATGCCGCGGCTCTTCAGATCGGCCAGCGCCGTCGCCAGCAGGTCCATGCGCATGCCGTCCGCATCGAGCGGAATGCCGACCACGTTGACGCCGAGACGCGCCAGACGGGTCAGTGAGCCCTGATAGCTATCCTGCTCGAAAATCACGGTGTCGCCGCGCGTCAGCAGCGACGCGTTGACGAGGTCGAGCGCCTGCAGCGAGCCGGAGACGATCATGAGGTCGTCGACCGTGCAGGTGATGCCGGCATCGCGCTTCAGCTTCGTCACCAGGAATTCGCGCAGGGGCAAATAGCCCTGCGGACCGTGCGCCAGCCCGTAGGTGGCAAGCGATCGTCCCTCGCGCTGCAGCGCCAGGGTGGTGGCCTCGATCAGGCCCTCGAGCGGCAACTGCTCTGAATCGTTATTGCCACCCACAAAGCTGTACTTGGCAAGGCCTGTCCAGCGCGCAGAAGGGGCCGGCAGCCCTGCCGGAAACAGGGGTGCGAAGTCGAAGCTGGACGTCATGGGAGCGTTCCTCGTTTCTGTTCTTGTCGAGGCAGCCGGCGTTGCGCCAGTCCACCTTATTCTTGTTTCTTGCCAGCCGTCCGGGTCGGACGGCCCTGGCTGATGAAAGCGTAGTGTGCATTGGCGACGCCGCCAACCATCAGGGCCTCGACCACGGGCTCGGCAATCTCGCCTGTCGCGGCCCAGTCGACCAGGAAATTGGCCCCCGTGCCGCCGCGCACGTCGTCGGTCGGAATGAAGATCGAGACGGTGGCCAGCGGCTTCAGGGCCACCTGACCCTTCAGGTAGCTCTCGACCTGCTTGCCTGCGGTGTCGAAATAGGCGATGCGTTTGATCACCAGCGGCTGGGTCTCGGAGGCGTTGTGCACACTCAAGGTCACCGAGAAGTCGATACGCAGCTTGCCCTGGCTCATCGCGACGCTGGAATAGGCGGGCACGTAGAACCCGCCGGAGATGACGAGTTCTTCCTTCGGCGTTGCGGTGAGAGAATCGGCAAAGTTCTGTTCGATACTGATCTTGGATTGTGCGGCGACGGGCGCGGCTAAGGCGAGGGAGCATAGCAGCATTGCTACGAACAGCCCTTCTCGCATGTGACGAATTGCTCGCTTGCCGCGCCGCAACCCGCCTCTAGGGTGCGGCAAAACGGACCAATTTGGCATGCACGAGCTCATTCGCGACATTACTCTCTGTATTTTGTTTGCCTGGATGCTGGGTCTGCTCGCCCATTTCTCCCGGCAGCCGCTGATCCTGGCCTATCTTATCGCCGGCTTCTGCATAGGTCCATTCGGCGCCGGCTGGGTCCACTCGCAGGAATCGATCAGCGTCATCTCCGAGCTCGGCCTGATCTTCATGCTGTTCATGATCGGGCTGGAGATCGACCTGAAGAAGATCGTGCGTGCGGGAAAGGTGATCCTGTTCGCCGCGGGAGGCCAGCTTCTCGGCGGTTGCCTGCTTGGCGTCCTGTTCTTCGTCGGCATCGGCCTGTCGCTCGGCGGCGGGCAATTCGATGCGGTCTATCTCTGCGTTGCATGCGCACTGTCGAGCACCGTCATCATCGTCAAGGTGCTCTACGAGAAGCGCGAGCTCGACACGCTGCCGGGACGAATCACGCTCGGCGTGCTGGTGCTGCAGGACATCTTCGCCATCCTTTTCCTGGCGGTGCAGCCGAGCCTTGCCAATCTGCAGGCCAGCGTCATCCTGCTCTCGATCGGCCGTGTCGCGGTGCTGGTCACCGCAGCTCTGCTGGTCAGCCGCTACGTGCTGCCGCGGCTGTTCCACCAGATCGCCCGGCGGCCCGAGCTGATCCTGCTCGGCGCGCTGGCCTGGTGTTTCCTCGTCTCCGAGACCGCCGAACGGCTGTCGCTGTCGCGCGAGATGGGTGCCCTGATCGCCGGCGTCTCGCTCTCGACCTTTCCCTACGCGCTCGACGTCACCGCCAAGGTCACCACGCTCCGCGACTTCTTCATCACCCTGTTCTTCGTCGCGCTCGGTATGACCATTCCCATCCCCGGCCTCTCCGTGATCGGGCTGGCGCTGATGATCGCGGCCTTCACGGTCGTGAGCCGCCTCGTCACCACCTTCACACCGCTTTATCTGATGAAGCAGGGCCTTCGCGCCAGCCTGTTGCCGGCGCTGAACCTCGCACAGATTTCCGAGTTCTCGCTGGTGGTAATCCAGACCGGCGTCGCCGCTCACCATATCTCGGCGCAGACGGCGAACGCGGCTTCCTTCGCCTTCGTGGTGCTTGCGGTGCTCTCGACCTTCGCGATGAGCCGCAGCGACGAGATCATCCGCTGGGCGATCGGCCCCTTGAAGCGAATCGGCCTGCGCGACCTCGACCATGGCAGCGGCCATGCCGAGGAGGGGCACGAGGCCGGCCATGGCGAGGCCCGCCGCATCGTCATCCTCGGCTTTTTCCGTGCAGCGAGCGCGCTGCTGGCCGAGGTCGAGCGGCAGACGCCGGTGCTGCTCGAGCAGATCACCGTGGTCGACTTCAACCCCAATGTGTACCAGACCCTGCTTTCGCGCGGACTGCACGTGATCTATGGCGACATCAGCAATGTCGATACCTTGCTCCATGCCGGCATCGGCAAGTCCGAGATGATCATCCTCAGCGTGCCGGATTCGCTGCTGAAGGGCGCCACCAACGAGAAGCTGGTCCGCCACGTCCGCGCGCTCAATCCGACCGCCTTGATCGTGGCCACGGCGGACCTCTTGGCCGACGTCGCCTCGCTCTACGAGGCCGGCGCCAGCTACGTCACCGTGACCCGGCTCAGCGATGCCCACGAGCTGTTCACGGTGATCGAAGCCGCCCAGGCGGGTCTTCTGGCCGACAAGCGCGCCGAGCTCGACCAGCGGCTCGGCGAGCGGCGCGAAGTGCTGCCCTGACGGCGTCCGGGCGCCTTCCTCTCCGGCTGTCTGCGCCTATATCCTGGTATCTTCGGTGCAAGCCTCGCCTCCGATGGCCCGCCGCCCGGAATATCTGGTTGCGTCCAGGACACTAGCGCCCCGGCCGAAGTCCAGCTAAGCCTCCCGGCATAACCGATAGAGATTGGGACATGCCCGATAGCGTCCAGGAAGTCTTGCAGGCCTTTGCCCGGGGTGAGCTCGTGGTCGTCACCGACGACGACGACCGCGAGGGCGAGGGCGATCTGATCGTCGCCGCCTCGCTCTGCACCGCCGAGAAGATGGCGTTCATCATCCGCCACACCTCCGGCATCGTCTGCGCGCCCGTGACCACCGAGGACGCGCGCCGGCTGCGGCTCGATCCGATGGTGGCCCATAACGATTCCGCGCACACCACTGCGTTCACGGTGTCGATCGACTACAAGCCCGATGGCGGCACCGGCATCTCCGCCGAGGAGCGCGCCTCGTGCTGCCGCGCGCTCTCCAATCCCAATGCCGGCGCCAACGATTTTGCCCGGCCCGGCCACATCTTTCCGCTGATCGCCAAGGACGGCGGCGTGCTGCTTCGCTCCGGCCATACCGAGGCGGCCGTCGATCTCTGCAAGCTCTCCGGGCTGCCGCCGGTCGGCGTCATCAGCGAGCTGATGAACGACGACGGCAGCGTGATGAAAGGCGAGCAGGTCGTCCGCTTCGCCGCCCAGCACAAGCTCAAGCATGTCACCATCGCGGACATGATCGCCTACCGCCAGGCGCGCGAAAAGTTGATCGAGCGGGTCTCGACCTTCGTCACCGAAAGCCCGATTGGCCCCTTGCAAGGCTATGCCTATCGGTCGCCGTTCGATTCCATCGCCCACGTTGCTTTCGTCTATAACGGCGTCGGCGACGGCAAGAACGTGCTGACCCGCTTTCACAAGCCGAACATCGTCAAGGACATCTTCACCGGGCACAAGCGCATGGCGACCGTGCTCGAGCATTTCAAGAAATCCGGCCGTGGGGTGCTGGTTTACTTGCGCGACGGCGCTGCCGGCGTTCCCGTGGCGGCGCTGCCGGACGAGTCGGCGACGGAAGCCGACCGCAACCGCCAGTGGCGCGAAGTCGGCGTCGGCGCGCAGATCTTGCGCGACCTCGGCGTCACCTCGATCCGGCATCTCACCTCCTCGGTGCACGACTACAAAGGCTTGTCGGGCTTCGGCATCGAGATCGTCGCCAACGAGCAGCTTGAAAGCTAGCGCTGTCGTTCCGGGGCGCGCCACGCGCGTCCCCGGGGGATTCACGCAGATCCCACCATCTGCAACGCAATTGCACTTGTTGCCGCGGCGCTCTACTTTGTCGGGCAAATTTTGACGGAACCAGACGAAAGGACGTTTCATGAGCGTGCGCCCTCAGGCCAAGGACAAGCCGGCTGCGGCTTCTTTCCAGTGGGACGATCCATTCCTGCTCGACGAGCAGCTGACCGAAGACGAGCGCATGGTGCGCGACACCGCGCGCGCCTACGCCCAGGACAAGCTGCTGCCGCGCGTCACCAAGGCCTATCTCGAGGAGAAGACCGACCGCGAGATCTTCAACGAGATGGGTGAGCTCGGCCTGATCGGCATCACGCTGCCGGAGGAATATGGCTGCGCCAATGCGAGCTACGTCGCCTATGGCCTGGTCGCGCGCGAGATCGAGCGGGTCGATTCCGGCTATCGCTCGATGAACTCGGTGCAGTCCTCGCTGGTGATGTACCCGATCTACGCCTATGGCGACGAGAACCAGCGCAAGAAGTACCTGCCGAAGCTCGCCAGCGGCGAGTGGGTCGGCTGCTTCGGTCTGACCGAGCCCGATGCCGGCTCCGACCCGGCCGGCATGAAGACCCGCGCCGAGAAGGTCTCGGACGGCTATCGCCTCACCGGCAGCAAGATGTGGATCTCGAACGCGCCGATCGCCGACGTGTTCGTGGTCTGGGCCAAGTCGGCCGCGCACGACAACCAGATCCGCGGCTTCGTGCTGGAGAAGGGCATGAAGGGCTTGTCCGCGCCGAAGATCGGCGGCAAGCTGTCGCTTCGTGCCTCCATCACCGGCGAGGTCGTGATGGACGGCGTCGTGGTTCCGGAAGACGCGCTGCTGCCCAATGTCTCGGGCCTCAAGGGTCCGTTCGGCTGCCTCAACCGCGCCCGCTACGGCATCTCCTGGGGCGTGCTCGGCGCGGCCGAGGATTGCATGCATCGCGCGCGCCAGTACACGCTCGACCGCAAGCAGTTCGGCAGGCCGCTGGCCGCGACCCAGCTGGTGCAGAAGAAGCTCGCCGACATGCAGACCGAAATCGCGCTCGGCCTGCAGGGCTCGCTTCGCGTCGGCCGGCTGATGGACGAGGGCAAGTTCGCGCCCGAGATGATCTCGATCATGAAGCGCAACAATTGCGGCAAGGCCCTCGACATCGCCCGTGTCGCCCGCGACATGCACGGCGGCAACGGCATCTCGATCGAGTACCACGTGATGCGCCACGTCCATAACCTCGAGACCGTCAACACTTACGAGGGCACCCACGACGTCCACGCCCTGATCCTGGGCCGGGCAATCACTGGCATTCAGGCGTTTTTCTGAGAACGGGCGTCGTTGAAATGCTCCGCTGTCATCGTCCGCGAAAGCGGACGATCCAGTATTCCAGAGACCTAGCCTTCGCCACAAACGCCTCGGCGTACTGGATACCCCGCCTTCGCGGGGTATGACGGCGAGGGGTGGGGCAGCAGTGCGCAGGAGTCCCCATGTCCGACAATGACGACGTCCCGTTCAACCGAAACTTTCCGCTGAAAGCCGGCATCGTCGAAGAAGTCCGACCCGGCGTACGCCGCGTGCTCTGTAACAATCCGAGCCCGTTCACCTTCACCGGCACGGTCAGCTACATCGTCGGCAAGGGCAATGTCGCGATCATCGATCCCGGTCCTGATGATGCGGCGCATGCGGCTGCGCTGCTCGATGCCGTGCGCGGCGAGACGGTGAGCCATATCTTCGTCACCCACACCCATCGCGACCATTCGCCGAACACCGCGCGGATCAAGCAGGCGACAGGGGCGCCGGTCTATGCCGAAGGCCCACACCGGGCCTCGCGCCCACGTTTCGAGAGCGAGAAGCACAATCCGGAATCCGGATCCGACCGCGATTTTGCACCTGACATCAACCTTGCACATGGCGACGTCGTCGAAGGCGACGGCTGGCGGCTCGAGGCGGTGGCGACGCCGGGGCACACCGCCAATCATCTGGCATTCGCCTGGCCGGAGCGAAAGTTCAACTTCGTCGGCGATCACGTGATGGGCTGGTCCACCTCGATCGTGGCGCCGCCAGACGGCTCGATGATCGACTACATGGATTCGCTCGACCGGCTCGCCGCACGCGAAGAGGATCTCTATTTCTCCGGCCACGGCCCCGAGATCCCCGACGGCCAGCGCTTCGTGCGATTCCTGATCCGGCATCGCAAGGCGCGCGAGGCCTCGATCCTGCACCGCCTCGCCAAGGGCGAGACCGACATCCCGACCATGGTGCGCGCGATCTATATCGGCATCGATCCCAGGCTCACGACGGCGGCCGGCTATTCGGTGCTGGCGCACCTGGAAGATCTGGTCGCCCGCGGCGTGGTCGCGACCGAGGGCGATCCGGTGATCGGCGGGACCTATCGGATGGCTGGCGCGTAGCTCTCCGCTGTCATTCCGGGGCTCGCGAAGCGAGAGCCCGGAATCCATTCATCGACGAACTCCGCCGCCCGATGGATTCCGGGTTCGTGCTTCGCACGCCCCGGAATGACAGCGAGGCTACTTCTTGACCGTCTTTGCCGGTGCCTTCGGCGGCGGCGCTACCGGCGTCTTCTTCACGGGCTTGAGCGCGTCGGCGTCGGCCGCGGTGTTGAGATCGTCGATGAATTTCTTGACGCGTGCGGCGTTGCTGCCGAGATCGCTATCGAAATTGCGCGAGGCCGAACGGATATCGACGCGGGAGTCATCGCCGTCCGCCACGAACCTTATCGAAACGTCCTCGCGAAAACCCATGATCGGCGTGCGCGCCACCGCCTCGATGCGGCCGATGCGGCGAGGCGGCTGCGGCGCGCGCTCGTCGATGATGATCCATTTGCGCTTGTTGACGAGCTGCAGCGCGATCGCATAGGCGCGGTCGACGGAAATCTCGAGCTCGACCGGCTCGATCTCTGGATAGAAGTGGCGCTGCTGCTCCGCCGAATAGAGCCCGGCATAGACCGCGGTGTTGGTGCCCTCGCCGGTGCGCAGGCGCGCCAGCGCGTCGAAACGCGGCGGATCAATCGGGTCGGTGGTGATGTCGTGGATCGCCGGCAGCTTGCGATATTGCAAGGCCAGATAGGCGGGGTAGGCGAGGATCGCTCCGTCGATCAGAAGGGCGAGCAGGATGCGCGCCATGCCGCGCGAGCCGTTCTGCCAGATCGCGGCAAAGCCGGCGAGCCCGAACAGGATCGAGAGGCCGGCGATCGCGAGACCGCCGAGGAAGGTCGCGAGCGCCGGCTTCGGCTCCAGGAAATCGAAACGGACGATGATGACCGACACCACCACCGCCACCACCGCGAACACGGCCAGATTGCGCGCCCAGCCCGCGAGGCTGGACACGGGCTCCGACTGATAGGGAGCGGAAAACCTGCGGGCCATCGAGTGAGCTCTGCCGGGGATTTGGAGCGATGCCGGCCGATCCGGCGCGACGATGGGCCGTTGAGACCACGGCGCGGGGGCAAATTCAAGGGTTCCGGGGACCCCTGCATCGTCATCGCCGGGGATAGCCGTCCGAAGGACGGCGTCGCTTCCGCTCGCCTATGCCCCGGCCATCCACCTTTCTTTCCGCCAGAACGTGGATGCCCGGGACGAAGCCCGGGCATGACGGTGGTCGTGGCTTACGCCGCAGCGTTCGGGAAGCGGTAATCCTTGAACTGGTCGCGCAGCGCCGTCTTCAGGATCTTGCCGGTGGCGGTATGCGGAATACCCTCGACGAAGGCGACGTCGTCCGGCATCCACCATTTGGCGATCTTGCCGTCCATGAATTTCAGGATGTCCTCGCGCGTGGCCTGCTGGCCCTGCTTGAGCTGCACGATCAGGAGCGGCCGCTCGTCCCATTTGGGGTGGAATACGCCGATCACCGCAGCTTCCGCCACGGCCGGATGGCCGACCGCGAGATTTTCGAGGTCGATCGAGGAGATCCACTCGCCGCCGGACTTGATGACGTCCTTGGAGCGGTCCGTGATCCGCATGTAGCCGTCCTCGTCGATGGTCGAGACGTCGCCGGTGTCGAAGAAGCCGTCCTCGTCGAGGATGTTGGTATCCACCCGATAATAGGCCTTGGCGACGGCCGGGCCGGCGACCTTGAGGCGGCCGAAGGTCTTGCCGTCCCAGGGTAGCTCCTTGCCGGCATCGTCGGTGATCTTCATCTCGACCGCGAAGGGCGCATAGCCCTGCATCTGCAGCACGTCGAGCCGCGCATCGCCGGTGGCATCCTGGAATGGCGGCTTCAGCGCCGCGACGCTGCCGATCGGGCTCATCTCGGTCATGCCCCAGGCGTGACGCACGTTCGAGCCCATGTCGAGGAAGGCCTTGATCATCGAGCGCGGCATCGCCGAGCCGCCGCAGATCACCATCTTCAGGTTCGGCAGCTTGAGATTATTGGCGGTCATGTGCTGGAGCAGCATCAGCCACACCGTCGGAACGCCGGCGGTGTGCGTCACCTTCTCGGTCGAGAGCAGCTCATAGACCGATGCGCCGTCGAGCTTGGCGCCCGGCATGACCAGCTTGGTGCCCTGGGAGGGGGCGGAGAAGGCGATGCCCCAGCTGTTGGCATGGAACAGCGGAACCACCGGCAGCATCGTCTCGGACGCGCTCGTGCCGAGCGCGTCGACATTGTTGGCCATCAGCGCGTGCAGCACGTTGGAGCGATGCGAATACAGCACACCCTTGGGGTCGCCCGTCGTGCCCGACGTGTAGCACATCGCGGCTGCCGTGTTCTCGTCAAAGTCCTTCCATTTGAATTTGCCGTCGGCCTCCGCAATCCAGTCCTCATAGGCGACGACATTCTTCAGCGTGGTCTTGGGCATATGCGCCTTGTCGGTCAGCACGACGTAGCGTTCCACGCTCGTCAGCTTGTCGGCGATCTTCTCCAGGACCGGAACGAAGGTGATGTCGGTCATCACGATGCGGTCCTGCGCATGGTTGATGATCCAGGCGATCTGCTCGGGGAAAAGGCGGGGATTGACGGTATGGCAGATGGCGCCGATTCCCATGATGCCGTACCACACCTCGAGATGGCGCCAGGTGTTCCAGGCGATCGTTGCGACACGGTCGCCGAGCTTGATGCCGTCGCGCTCCAGCACCTGCGAGACCTTGAGCGCGCGCTTGTGGATCTCGGCGTAAGTGGTGCGATGAATCGGTCCCTCGACCGAGCGTGTGACCACCTCCTGCTTGCCATGAATCCTGGCGGCGTGTTCGATGATCCGGTGGCAGAGCAGGGGCCAATCTTGCATCAAACCAAGCATTCCGACGTTCCTCCGAGAAGCCGCTGGGCGCGTTTTCGCTCTCAGCGTTGGGCCAAAGATTGCCATGGGTTTTAGCGTGCCGGACTTTCGCCGCAAATGGTCTTGTCGCGGCTTTATGTCCACTGGGGCGGCAATGGTTACCGCTGCGGTCGGGCTGTCACTGGTGTTCGCCGAGAGGGCGGAGGCGCGGAAATATCCCGCGCCGCTCGATATCTTCAACCTTGGGGCTCCAAAGCCGCGCGCAGCCGTCCGCGCCGCCAGGATTCCCCTCCCAAAACCGCGTCCCGAAGAGGCCCCGAAAGCGACCGACGAGGGGCCATCACAGGCAGAGGGCAAGCCATCTCCGGACAAGCCGAGTGCGGAGAAGCCTGCCGAAGCCGTGCCGCCGCCCGAGAAGCCGGTCTCGGCCTGCCGTCTCGCGCTGACCGAGGAGATCGCGATCGCGCCCTCAATTCCGGATATCCGCGGCCCCGGCGTCTGTGGCGGCGAGGATCTGGTGCGGCTGGAAGCCGTCGTGCTGCCGGACAAGCGCAAGGTGACCGTCAAGCCGGCGGCTATTCTCCGTTGCACCATGGCGTCCGCGATCGCTGATTGGCTGCGCAAGGATATCGCGCCGCTCGCCACCAGCCTCGGCTCGACCATTGGCGAACTCGATAATTTCGATTCGTTCGAGTGTCGCGGCCGCAACCGTGTCGCCGGCGCGATGCTGTCGGAGCACGGCAAGGCCAATGCCCTCGACATACGTGCCATCAAGCTGGCCAACGGGCAATCGATCGGTCTGACCGACCGTACCATGTCGCGCGAGGTGCGTGAGCGCGTGCTGCACTCGGTCTGCGCGCGGTTCTCCACCGTGCTCGGCCCGGGTTCGGACTGGTACCACGAGGACCATATCCATCTCGACTTGGCGCAGCGGCGCAACGACTACCGGATCTGCCAGTGGAACGTCTGGGATCCGCTGCCGCAGGTCGCCCCCCTGCTGCCGGCGGAACGCCCTGACGAGGCGCCGCCTCGCGAGGTCGCGGCCAAGCCGGGCGCGGAGGGGGCCGATAACGGGGAGGCGGAGAAATCGCCTGCGTCCGGAGACAAGCCGACCGCTGATGGCAACAAAGCCCAGCCGTCCAAGCCCGCAACAAAAAAGCGCCGGTGAAACCGGCGCTTTTGAAACGTCTCAGGATGGCCCTGCTCAGTAAGAAGAAGCGGAGCCGCCGCCCTGGAGCGCCAGCCGCGAATTGTAGGGCGAATCGCCGTGCTTGGGCTCGAGCACCACGACGAGGGTGCCGAGCTTGACGCGATCATAGAGATCGATCGCGTCCTCGTTGGTCAGGCGGATACAGCCTGACGAGATCGAGGCGCCAATATATTCCGGCTGGTTGGTGCCGTGGATGCGGAACAGCGTGTCCTTGCCTCCCGAATGGAGGTACAGCGCGCGGGAGCCCATCGGATTGTCCGGTCCGGGTGCGACATAGGTCGGCACGCCCAGGCGCGAGATTTCGCCGGGAGTGGGGTGCCAGGCCGGCCACTCGGTCTTGCTGGCCACCTTGGCGATTCCCGACCAGGCCATGGCCTCTTCGCCGACGGTGATGCCGTAGCGGATCGCCTTGCCGCCCTCCAGCACGTAATAGAGGTAATGGTTGTCGGAATCGACCACGATCGAGCCCGGCGCTTCCTTGCGGTGGAATTCGACAATGGCGCGGCGGAACGGCTCGGCGACCGCATTATTCTCGTACTTGACCTTGGCAAGGAGTTCCTTGTCCTTCGGCTTGAACGCCTTGGTGTCGGTCGCCTCGTAGCGCGTGGCCTGCATGCAGCCTGACAGCATCAGACCAGCGGCCAGAATTCCAAATATAACTTTCAGCGACGACATGGTTTGGTTCCAATCAAAACAATACCGTGCGGAAGCTTGAGCTTGGCGCCCAAGTTCCTCGACTCCGTTAATCCCCATTATCGTTGAAATCTGCCACAATTCCAGCACTGAAGCCCTTTTCCCGCGCTGCAAGACCGTAGCTGTGGCTTTTCTGCCGCAAATTTTGCGGCGGCGTGGAGGTTGTTTGGGCGGGAAGCGCCGAACTGTCGATTCCGGGCCACAGTTGAGCCGCAAATGCAAACGCTTCGTTAATCTGGTTGTCATCGTGATCTTGTCAGAATCGCGCTAAGGGCTGTCGTTCTGACGCAGGTTTTCTGGAGTCGTGCATGTTTTCGGTGTTTGTTCCCTCCGAGTCCGCCCTCAAGAAGGCCGTCGTCGAGGACCTCACGGTACTGCCGGAGAGCGCGGTCTGGATCGATCTCGTCAATCCCAGCGCCGCCGAGGACAAGGCGGTGGAGCGGCTCGCGGGCATTGCCATCCCGACCCGGGAAGACATGCAGGAGATCGAGATCTCCAGTCGTCTCTATATCGAGAACGGCGCGCGCTACATGACCGCGACGCTGATGTGCCACTCCGATACCGACATGCCCCGGACCACGGCGGTGACCTTCATCCTCGGCGACCACCGCCTCGTGACAGTGCGCTACGACCAGCCCAAGCCCTTTGCCCTGGTTGAGGCCAAGCTCGCCCGCTCCTGCACGCCCGCGATCACCGGCGAGATGGTGCTGATGGAGCTGCTGGACGCCGTAATCGACCGCTGCGCCGACATCCTGGAGCGCTGCGGCGCCGAGATCGACCAGGTCAGCCACGACATCTTCGAGCCCGAGAGCGAGCGCCACGGTCATGCCAAGCAATATTCCCAGATCCTGATCTCGATCGGCCGCAAGGGCGATTTGACCTCGAAGGTTCGCGAGAGCCTGGTGTCCATCGGCCGCGTCGTCACGTTCCTCTCCGCGGTGGTGGAGGGCGTGAAATGGTCGAAGGACATGCGCGAGCAGCTCAAGACCATGCAGCGCGACGTGGCGTCACTGACCGATCACGCCTCCTATCTCTCCAGCAAGATCACCTTCGTGCTCGACGCCATGCTCGGCGTCGTCAATCTCGAGCAGAACAACATCATCAAGCTGTTCTCGGTCATGGCCGTCGTCCTGATGCCGCCGACGCTGATCGCCTCGATCTACGGCATGAATTTCAAGGTGATGCCGGAACTCGAATGGGTACACGGCTATCCGATGGCGCTGGTGATGATGCTGATCGCCGCGATCGTCCCGTACTGGCTCTTCAAGTGGAAGAAGTGGCTGTAACACTACCGAGACCTTACACCGGACGCAGAGACACGATGGTTGGTGTCGCAGAATAGAGCGGGATTGCGGCCGCGCGGTGATGCCTGTGTGCCGCCCCAATTCCTCCGGTAAAATTTGAGCAGTGGGCTGAACGTTTGCGCGAAACTTGTCTGCGATAAGCAGCATGTTAGCCGCGAGGAACAACCATGGTTGAAAAACACATAACGACGCCCCGCAACGTCATCGATCTGGCGAACTATCGTCAGGCGGTGACGAGCGGCAAGGCGCCGTCGTTGTCGGCACGCATGTGCCGGCACTGTGGTGCTCCGCTGCTCGACGGCGAGAACGACGACGACTGCTCGACTGCATTCAGCACGGCCGCTCCGCGGCCGCGCGAGAGGTCGCGTCGAATTCGACTCGATTGAGGAACGGGGAGGAACGGCGGGCGATCCAGGTCTTGCGGCGGCGTTGTCTGGATCGCCTTGCTTCCCCAAAGCACGATTTCCAATTCCGTGATTGCTTCGCTTTCGCCTTCGCTCGTTGAGCTTCGGGGGACAAGCCGCTTGCAATGACGAGGACGCTATACGTGCTGGCCGCCGTTGATGTGGATCTCGGCGCCGTTGACGTAAGAGCTGGTGTCCGTGCACAGCACGTAGATGATCTTGGCGACCTCGTCGGGCGTGCCGAGCCGGTGCATCGGGATCTGCTGCTCGACGATCTTCTCGGTGCCCGGTGACAGGATCGAAGTGTCGATCTCGCCCGGCGCGATGGCGTTGACGCGCACGCCGACGCGGCCGAAGTCGGAGGCCATCTCGCGCGTCAGCGAGGCGAGCGCGGCCTTCGAAGTGGCATAGGCCGCGCCCGCGAAGGGATGCACGCGCGAGCCCGCGATGGAGGTGACGTTCACGACCGAGCCCTTGGCCGCCTTCAATTCCTCGATCAGCCCGCGTGCGATCATGATCGGCGCGAAGAAGTTGACATGGAAGACATGCGTCCAGGTGTCGAGATCGGTGTCGACCGAGCCGAGCCGGGAGCCGCCGGGGCCCTTCGGCGAGATCGCGGCGTTGTTGACCAGCGCATGCAGTGTGCCGCCCTCGAGCCGGTCGCGAATCTCGTTGATCGCGCGCGCCGTGTCCTGGGGATTGCCGAGGTCGACCTGGATGTGGTCCTCAGGCCCCGCGTCCCACGGGCAGTCTTCCGGAAAGGGATGCCGCGAGCAGGTGATGACGCGCCAGCCGGCCGAGGAGAAGCGGATCACGGTGGCGTGGCCGATGCCGCGGCTGGCTCCGGTCAGGAGCAGCGTACGGCGCGGCGCATTGGACGGATGCGGCATGGACATCTTTCAGGTCGGCCCAAAGTTCGAGATCAGGCTCAAGGGTACATCCGCGTCTTGGACCACTTCTGGTCGGCGGCGTCACGACGAAATTCGATGCGGTCATGCAGACGGAATGGGCGGTCGTGCCAGAACTCGATCCGCGACGGCGTGATGCGCCAGCCGCTCCACCCGGGCGGCCGCGGCACCTCGCCGATGACGTATCTGGCCGCGACTTTCGCGATGGCCTGCTCGAAGGCGAAGCGGCTCTCCAGCTCCTGCGACTGCTTGCTCGCCCAGGCGCCTATCTGCGCCTGCTTGGGCCGGGTGGCGAAATAGGCGTCGGCCTCGGCGTCGGTCACCGGCGTCACGTTGCCGCGGATGCGGACCTGACGGCGCAGCGACTTCCAGTGAAAAAGTAACGCGGCCTTAGGATTTGCGGCGAGTTCGCGGCCCTTCTGGCTCGCGATGTGGCTGTAGAAGACAAAACCCTCGGTATCGAAGCCCTTCATCAGCACCATGCGCACGTCAGGCAGCCCGTCGGGGTCGACGGTTGCGAGCGCCATCGCGTTCGGATCGTTCGGCTCGCTCTTGATCGCCTCGTTCAGCCAGGCCTGGAAAAGCGCAAACGGCTCGTCGGCGGCGGTGAAATCACCGGATGTTAAGGGTGTCTGGTGTTTCATCGAGGTCGTGTCGGTCATGTCTGGAGTCCGAGTTGCGTCCCGCGGCCCAAAACGCGTTGTTGTCCGCTACCGCCCTATATAGGGCATGGGGACGCGTTGGCCTATCGGCGATCCGGCCGTCCGGCTTTGTCATGGCGATCATCCTCATCGGACTCGGGACCGGGGGATGCAGTTTCTCCCGCAACGACCAGAGTGCCTACGCCAAGGCCGACGACAACGATCTCACCGGCTCGATCGCGCAACCGGCGAAAGACGCCCCGCCGACCGAGACCGATCTCGCCTTCGCCCGCAACGCCGCAACCGACGTCCTCAGCAAGGGCGACAAGGATTCCAGCCAGCATTGGGAGAATCCGCAGACCGGGGCGCGCGGCTCGGTGACGCCGATCGCGCAGTCCTATGCCGCCGAGGACGGCCGCAGATGCCGCGATTTCCTGGCGAGCTACGTCAACGGCAATACCGAAAGCTGGCTCCAGGGCGCAGGCTGTCAAAGTGGCCGTGGCCGTTGGGAGATTCATACGCTAAAGCCGTGGCGGAGCTGATCAGACCCGAAGGGCCGCGTTCGCCAGGAGCGGGAACCGGCTGGCCGATAAGATCATGCCCCAAACGTAGAAATTCGGCCCGGCAAGCCTAGTTGCAAAAATGCCACTCTCTCCCCACATGGATTGCAGGTGGGGCGGGGAGCCCTTTGAACAATTCGATTTCTTGAAGGAGACGTGACGATGCGCGACCCCTATGAGGTCTTGGGGGTGCCGCGGAGCGCGAGCGCTGCCGCGATCAAGAGCGCCTATCGCAAGCTTGCCAAGAAGCACCATCCCGACAGCAACAAGGATGACCCGAAAGCCGCCGAGCGGTTCTCCGAGATCAACTCGGCGAACGAGATCATCGGCGACGAGGACAAGCGCAAGCAGTTCGACCGCGGCGAGATCGACGCCGAGGGCAAGCCGCGCTTCCAGGGTTTTCCGGGCGGCGGCGGGCCGCGCGGGCGCGCGGGTCCCGGCGGGTTCGAAAGCTATACGTTCAGGGGCGGCGGGGCGGGTGCTGGCCCGGGCGGCGGCGCGTTCGAGGATATCCTCAACAGCATGTTCGGCGGCGGGATGCGGGGTGCGCGGCCTGGGGCTGGCAGTGCCGGGCAGTTCGAATTCGACACCGGCGGGATTGGGCTCGATCTCGACGTGAAAGTTGCCATGTCCGTCTCGCTGGAAGAATCGGTCAAGGGTGGCGAGAAGCGCGTCCGGCTGCCGACGGGCAAGGAGCTCAACGTCAAGATTCCGGCTGGCGTCGCCGAGGGCCAGCAGATCCGGCTCCGGGGGCAAGGCGAGTCTGCGCAGGGCCATCCGCCCGGCGACCTCCTGATCACCATCAGCATCGCGCCGCACGCCTTCTTCAAGGTGGAAGGCGCCGACTTGCGCATCGACCTGCCGGTTACGCTCTACGAGGCCGTGCTCGGGGCCAAGGTCCGCGTGCCGACCCTCGGCAATGCCGTGGAGCTTTCGGTCCCGAAAAACACGTCCAGCGGCCGGACCTTCCGCCTCAAGGGCAAGGGGCTGCCGAAAGCCGGCGGAACCGGGGATCTCTTCGTCACCATCAGGATTATGCTACCGGACGGGAACGATGCCGAACTTGAGGCATTGATGGAAAAGTGGCGGGACCAACACCCCTACAATCCACGGAGCGGACTCGGCTAGGGCGCTATCCGGGCCGGCTCGATGATCGGAGCATTCTCTTCCCGAAAGGATGATGCTCAACATACGCCTGAAGCGCGGCTCGCGCTTCGACGCTGACGTGACGTATCGGCTGTCCGGCGGGGCAGCCGATAAAAAGGTGCGGCCTCGAGAGGGGGACCAGCGCGGTACCAAAAACCCCAATCGAGGCCGCCCGCGTCGATCGGCGGATCGAACGCTGCTCATTTTCGCGTGATCATCCGGTGCGATAATGAGACGCGCCGATGTCTTCATTCCAAATTTTCAATGACGGAATCGAGGCACCGCCTGTTTGCGTTGCTCAGGTGCCGCTTTTCTCGGCCTGATCGTAGACGGCCTGCGCCACCCTGGTCAGCCGGTCGCGATCGCCGCCGCCGCTGACGACGTAGCCGACGCCGCGCTCGGCCCAGAACAACGCGCCATCCTTGTCCGCCTTGGCGTAGCGCATTTGCGTCGCACCATTCTCGGTCTTGGCGGTGTAGATCGTGTAGCGCTCGCCAGAGACGCCCTCATACATCAGGAACGAGGCCGGGCCGTTCGGCCCCGGCAGGAGCCGGCCGCCGACGAGCTTCAGCCCGCTGGCCTCCAGGTTCGGCGCGAACACGGTCCAGCCGCAGCGCCGGGTCAGCCAGGCCTGGAGGTGGTCGCGCTCGTTGCCGCCGACCTCGACGGGGTGGCGGACCTCGACGACATAGAGGCGGTGGGCGTCGAGCGCGTCCGCGGTAAAGTTCTGGAAGGTCGAGGGCGCGCTGGCGGCGCCGTGGGCGATCCAGCCGGCCGTGCCACCGGCGACGAAAGCAACCAGCACGGCGGCGGCGGCGCCATAGAGCCATTGCCGCGGGCGGCGTTCGAGCCGCTCGAGCTCCAGCCGCGCCGGCACCGGCTCCTGGGCGACGGCGTCGTAGCGGGCGTGCAGCATCTCGGCCATGGCACGCCAGGAGTTCACCCGCTCGGCCTCGTCAGGATGGGCGGCAAGCCAGGCCTCGACGTCAGAGCGGCGCTCGGGCGGCAGCTCGCCGTCGACATAGGCGTGCAGTTCGTCCTCGGTGATCGGAATGCTGCGGTCGTTCATATCGCTCGTCTCTGGCTCTGCCGCCCAAAATGTTCTTCCTGGCTCAACGTCGCTCGCTCCATCGGCAGGCGGGCGGACGATACGCGATGCATCAACCCGGCCATCATTTCACCCGCCTGAGCGTCGGGCGCTCGCCTTCCAGCGAGGCCTTGACGTGGGCGCGCGCGCGGGCCAGGCGCGACATCACGGTGCCGATCGGCACGCCCTGAATGTCGGCGACCTCGCGGTAGCTCATGCCCTCCAGCATCACCAGGAGCAGCACCGAACGTTGCTCCTCGACGAGCGTCGCCAGTGCCCTCTCGATATCGCGCCCTTCGGCCTCGGTGCCGCTGGCATCCGGGTTGTTCTCCGTCAGCTGCATGAACTGCGGCCGCCTTGCCAGCGAGCGCCGCCGGTTCTTGTTGAGGTTGGTCAGGATCGTGTAGAGCCAGCTCCTGACGTCGCCTCCGAGAAACAATCGCTCCGAACGCAGCGCCCGCACCAGCGTGTCCTGCACCAGATCATCGGCCGCGTCCGCCTCGCGCGTGAGCGCGCGGGCGTAACGGCGCAACGCCGGGATCATGGCTTCCACACTCTGGCGAAACGCGCTCATTGCGGTCTTGACGTCCTGGCATCAGGCGCAAGCGCCCATAGCGATCATAACACCCGAACGGAACGGCTATTCCGGCGCTCGAAACAGCGTTAACGCGGCGTATTAGGACTGTACCGCAGGGGAGGGCTGGTGTACCTCCAGACCTCAGCACGAGTTCGACGGGACGTTCAAAAATGGCGCAGAATTCAGGTCTGATGCAAGGAAAGCGCGGGGTGATCCTCGGGCTTGCCAACAACCGCTCGATCGCCTGGGGCATCGCCAAGGCATGCCACGCCGCCGGCGCCGAGCTCGCCTTCACCTATCAGGGAGATGCGCTGAAGAAGCGCGTCGAACCGCTCGCCGCCGAGATCGGCGGTCTCGTGCTCGGCCATTGCGACGTCACCGATGCCGCGACGATCGATGCCGCCTTCGCGGTGCTGCAGGAGAAGTGGGGCAAGATCGACTTCCTGGTGCATGCGATCGCCTATGGCGAGCAGCTCGACGGCCGCTACGTCGACACCACGCCGGAGAATTTCTCCAAGTCGATGCTGATCTCCTGCTATTCGTTCACGGCAGTGGCGCAGCGCGCCGAGAAGCTGATGACGGACGGCGGCTCGCTGATCACGCTCAGCTATTACGGCGCCGAGAAATGGATGCCGCACTATAACGTCATGGGTGTTGCCAAGGCGGCGCTGGAGGCCAGCGTGCGCTATCTCGCCGCCGATCTCGGCGAGAAGAACATCCGCGTCAACGCGATCTCGGCAGGTCCGATCAAGACGCTCGCCGCATCCGGCATCGGTGACTTCCGCTATATCCTGAAGTGGAATGAGACCAATGCGCCGTTGCGGCGCAACGTCTCGACCGAAGACGTCGGCGGCAGCGCGCTTTATTTCCTCTCCGACCTCTCGCGCGGGGTTACCGGCGAGGTGCATCACGTCGATTCTGGCTATCACGTGCTCGGCATGAAGCGCCCTGACGCGCCGGATATCTCCTTCGGCGGCAAGGACTGACTTTCAGCCGCAATGTCCGTGCCCACGATTTACTTCCTTCGCCATGGCGAGACCGAGTGGAATGCGCTCGGGCGGCTTCAGGGCACCCAGGACATCCCGCTGAACGCACGCGGTCGCGGCCAGGCCGTGCAGGCGGCTGACGTTCTGGCCGATCTGCTCAGGCGCGACGGCAAGGACAGAGCGGCGCTGCCCTACGTGTCGAGCCCGCTCGGGCGTGCGCGCCAGACCATGGAGCTCGCGCGCGCCAGGCTCGAACTGCCGCCTGCCGACTATTCGCTCGACGACCGCCTGCGCGAGATCGGTTACGGCACCTGGGAGGGGCTGACGCTGGCTGAAAGCGAGGCTTCCGATCCCGACGTCTATGCAAGGCGCCTCGCCGACAAATGGACGGTCGCGCCCGCCGGCGGGGAGACCTATGCGGCGGTGCAGCTGCGCATGCTCGATTGGTACGAGTCGCTTCTGGTCGACACCGTCGCGGTCGCCCATGGCGGCACATGCCGGGCCCTGATGGTGGCTTTGGGCATCGAGACCCCCGCCGGCGCCGCCGAACTCTATATTGAGCAGGGCGCCGTCTACGTGTTCCGCGACGGGCGGCTGGAGAAGTTCAGTTAGGTTTGACCCCCAGCGCCTCGCGCGTTACCACACGCTGGAACCGAGCCTGCGAGCAGCGATGTCCTTCAATACTTTCGGCCACATGTTCCGCGTCACCACCTTCGGCGAGAGCCATGGGGTGGCAATCGGCTGCGTGGTCGACGGCTGTCCGCCCATGATCCCGCTCACCGAGGCCGATATCCAGGGCGATCTCGACCGCCGCCGGCCGGGCCAATCGCGCTTCACCACCCAGCGCCAGGAACCGGACCAGGTCAAAATCCTCTCCGGCGTGATGGCGCATCCGGAGACCGGCGTGCAGGTGACGACGGGCACCCCGATCGGGCTCCTGATCGAGAACACCGACCAGCGCTCCAAGGACTATTCCGAGATCAAGGACAAGTTTCGTCCCGGTCATGCCGACTTCACCTATGAAGCCAAATACGGCCTGCGCGATTATCGCGGCGGCGGTCGCTCCTCGGCGCGCGAGACCGCGACGCGCGTTGCCGCCGGCGCGATCGCGCGAAAAGTGCTTCCTGACGTAAAGGTGCGCGGCGCGCTGGTGCAGATGGGGCCGCACAAGATCGACCGCGCCAAATGGGATTGGGACGAGATTGCGAAGAACCCGTTCTTTTGCCCCGACAAGGACAAGGCCGCGTTCTTCGAGACCTATCTCGACGGTATCCGCAAGAGCGGCTCCTCGATCGGCGCGGTGATCGAGATCGTCGCCGAAGGCGTGCCGGCCGGCCTTGGCGCGCCGATCTACGCCAAGCTGGATTCCGACCTCGCAGGCGCGATGATGACCATCAACGCGGTGAAAGGCGTCGAGATCGGCGCCGGCTTCGGCGCGGCCGAGCTCACGGGTGAAGAGAATGCCGACGAGATGCGCACCGGCAATGACGGCACGCGCTTCCTCTCCAACCATGCCGGCGGCGTGCTCGGCGGCATCTCCACGGGCCAGCCGGTGGTGGTGCGTTTTGCCGTGAAGCCGACATCGTCGATCCTGCAGCCGCGTCTGACCGTCGATCGCCAGGGCGCCGACACCGAGATCTTCACGAAAGGCCGCCACGACCCCTGCGTCGGCATTCGCGCCGTTCCGGTCGGCGAGGCCATGATGGCTTGCGTGCTGGCCGATCATTTCCTGCGCGATCGCGGGCAGGTGGGGCGCTGACGTCTTCACCGCTCCCGTAGAGAGAGGTGAACTTCCCGACGCGACACTAGCCCACCGCGCAGCTTGACGGGCTCACAACTTCGTCCGCAAATGCGGACATGAACAGCTCCGAGCTTCAGCGCGTCTCCAATTGGCTGATCGACGGCGCCTGGTCGTCGGTCGAGCCCGCCGAGATGATCGCCGATTTCTGTGAGCGTCTGGTCGCGGCCGGCCTGCCGGTGTTCCGGTTCGGCATTTTCATCCGCACGCTCCATCCCGAAATATTCGGCCGCAACTTCATCTGGCGGCAGGGCGGAGAGGTCGAAATCGGCGCCGTCGAGTTCGATGTCCTGGACTCGCCGGAGTTCGCCCAGAGCCCGCTTCGGATCGTATTCGAGCAGGGGATTGAGGTCAGGGGGCGCGTTGACGATCCCGGCAGCCAGCGGTTTCCCATCGTCAATGACATGCGCGCCGAAGGCGTGACCGACTATGTCGCGGTGCCGCTGCCATTCCTCGACGGCTCGGTCAACGCGACGAGTTGGATGACGCGGCAGCCCGGCGGCTTCAGCGACGACGACCTCGCGGCGATCCGGGCCATCATTGCGCCGCTCGCGCGCGTCAGCGAGATCATCAGCCTGCGGCGCACCGCCGAGATGCTGCTCGACACCTATGTCGGAAATCGCGCCGGCGCGCGCATCCTCGGCGGCCAGATTCGCCGCGGCCACAACGACACCATGCAGGCGGCGATCTGGCTCTCGGACCTGCGCGGCTTCACCGCGCTGTCGGACCGGTTGCCGGCCGAGACAGTGGTCGCCATCCTCAACCACTATTTCGACTGCCAGGTCGCTGCGATCCGCGGCCATGGCGGCGAGGTGCTGAAATTCATGGGCGACGGCCTGCTCGCGGTGTTTCCGATCGACGAATATGTCGGCGACGCCGCCCATGTCTGCGCGGGTGTGCTAGAGGCGGCGCGAGAATCCCGCGCCAGCGTCGAGGCGCTCGCCTTTCCGGTCGGCGACGTCGTCGAGCGCTTCCGCTTCGGCGTTGCGCTGCACGTCGGCAACATCCTCTACGGCAATATCGGCGGCGGCAACCGGCTGGACTTCACCTGCATCGGACCGGCCGTCAACCTTGCCGCAAGGCTGGAGAAGATCACGGGACGCCTGGGACGGACCGTCGTGGCGTCGGAAGGTTTTGCCAATGTCTGCCGCCACGATTGGCACGAGCTCGGAGAATTTCCGATCGCGGGGTTCTCCAAAGCGCAGCGTGTGTATGGGCTGGCGGAGGAGACGCACGCGGCAGGCGGCTGAGCCTTATTCCTCCGGCTCGGTCGTGAACAGCAGCGGATAGCCCTTGGCGCGGCCCGCGTCGGTGGCGCGCGTCGCCTTGGTCTCGGCGACGTCCTTGGTGAACACGGCAACGACGCAGGCGCCCAGCTTGTGTGCGGTGATCATCACCTTGTAAGCCTGATCCTCGGTCATGCGGAACTCGGCCTTGAGGATCATGGTGACGAATTCGCGCGGCGTGTAGTCGTCATTGATCAGGATGACCTTGTGCAGCTTCGGCCGCTCGACCTTGGTCTTTGTCCGCGTCTTCGGTTTGGTGACGGTGTCGTTCATCGTGTCCCAGATATCCGGCCCTGATGAGCTCCAGCGGTCGCATCATATTGCAGGCGCTCCGGCTTCTCCAAGATGGCTGGCGCCCGCTATCATGCCGTTGCAGATGGGCAGGGATGCACTGATCGCGCATGCGCCGCATCAGGTTCTTGTTTGATCACGATCTTTCGGAAAACCGCTGCACGCGCTGACGCGGCCCTCCGGGTCCAGATCATGCTCTACGGCAGGGCGCGAACAACTTGCATCGCGGCGATCAGCGCGCCCACGGACAGTACCACCGATGCAATCATATAGGCGGCCGAGGCAAGGGTCTGACCGCGCTCGATCAGATACCAGGCATCCAGCGAGAAGGTCGAGAATGTCGTGTATCCGCCGCAGATTCCGACCGTCAAGAATATCCGGGCGGCCTGCGGCAGGTTCCATCTCGTCGCGAACAGCGCGGCGAAGATGCCGATCAGGAATGATCCCGTCACGTTGATGATCAGGGTGCCCCAGGGAAAGTCAGTGCCGAACGCGCGGCCCGAACCGATGGCAATCAGATAGCGCAGGACCGCGCCAAGCGCCCCGCCGGCAGCGACTGCCAGAATGTATTGGATGTTCAACGTCCCGTTCCCTGGTTTGCGACCTGCATCATGCGTTCCTTGCAGCCAGCCCCTTGCCGATCGCGAATAGCCCGATGAGCGAGATCAGCGCGAAGCCGAGCCCGGCGAGGAACGTGCCTTGGGGACCGTAGACGTCCCACAAGGCGCCAGCGATCACGCTCGCCGCGAGCAGGGCAAGGCCCGTGAACAGGTTGAAATAGCCGAACGCCGTGCCGCGCAGGCTCGGCGGCGCGGCGTCGGCGACCATGGCCGAGAGCAGGCCTTGCGTCAGTCCCATATGCAGCCCCCACAGCACGACGCCGAGCGCGAGGCCCGCAAGGCTCGGGAGCATGGCCAGCGCGAGGTCGGCGGCGGCGAGGAAGACCAGGCCGAGCGCGAGCAGGCCGGTCCGGTTGATCCGGTCCGACAGCACGCCGGCCGGATAGGCCGACAGCGCATAGGCGATGTTCATCAGCACAAGCACCGCCGGCACCCACATCACGCTGAGCCCGATGTTCTGTGCGCGCAGGATCAGGAAGGCCTCGCTGAAGCGCGCCAGCGTGAAGACGATTCCGACTGCGACGACGCGCCAGTACACCGCTCCGAGCTGCCGCATCGCGGCAAGATTGAGCGGGTTCTTCGCCGGCTCGCGGCTCGGGTCCGGGTCAGGCTCGCTCACGGCGAAGGCGATCAGCCCGAACGACAAGAACGCCGGCAGCACCGCCACCCAGAACACCAGGGTGAAATTGTCCGCCGTCCACCACATCAGGCCGATCGCCACGAGCGGCCCGAGGAAGGCGCCGATGGTGTCGAGCGATTGCCGCAGCCCGAAGCTGGCGCCGCGCAGGCCGACCGGGGCGATATCGGCGATCAAGGCGTCGCGCGGCGCACCACGGATGCCCTTTCCGACGCGGTCGATGAAGCGCGCCGCCACCAGCCATCCGACGCTTGGCGCGAGGGGAAACAGCGGTTTGGTGAAGGCAGCCAGCCCGTAGCCGAGCGCAGCGAGCAGCTTGCGGCGGCCGAGCCAGTCCGACAGCGCGCCGGAGAAGATCTTGGTGATCGAGGCGGTTGCCTCGGCGATGCCCTCGATGAATCCGACGGTGAGCGTGGAGGCGCCGAGCACGGTAACGAGATAGATCGGCAGCAGCGCATGAATCATCTCGGAGGAGATGTCCATCAGCATCGAGACGAAACCGAGCACCCAGATTCCCCTGGGCAGTGAGGTCCGCGCAGCATTCGGTGTCGTCGTGGTCACGCCTTCTCCTGACCGTTCCTTTCAAGGCAAGAAAAAGCCCGCCGTCGGCGGGCCTGTCCATGCTCCCGCCAAAGGCAGAGGGCTCAACGATTGCCTCACCTCGAGCAGGAGTCATCAGCCCACTACGGTCACGGACCGCCGGGCGGTTGTCGGGAGACTCCATTCCCATCTGTGCGGTCAGCCTAGCATGGAAATTGTGCCGGACAAGTGGGCGGGAAGCGCTGTCCCTCGCTTCGTATCAGGGCCCGCGCTTCGCGGGCAGCTTGAGTGGCCGGCCGTGTTCCGGCGGCGCGAGCACGGCAACATGGCGGCAGCTTTGCGCAAATCGCGAAATCTCTAACTCGAATGTGAAGTGCAAGCGATCTTCGCGCTTTGCGGCAAGGCGTTTGCATGTCACCATCGCGTCATACGACGGGAGACTGCTGCGATGCGCTTGCTGTTCTCGATCGGGGCTGTGCTTGTGGCCGGCATGCTTGCCGGAGGGGATGTCGCGGGCATCGCGGCACCAGGACCAAAGTTTGAGCCGCCCAAGACTCAGCCGCAGCGGCTGGCCGCCGACAAGGACGCGGTCGACGTCGAATTGATCCTCGCGGTCGACGTCTCCTACTCGATGGACATGGACGAGCTCGCGATCCAGCGCGAGGGCTACGCCCAGGCGATCCAGTCGAAGGAGTTCCTCCAGGCTCTGAAGCTCGGTCCGAACGGCCGGATCGCGGTGACCTATTTCGAGTGGGCGGCCTCGAGCGACCAGAAGATCATCATCCCCTGGCGGCTGGTCGACGGACCCGAGACGGCGGATGCGGTCGCCGCCGAGATCATGAAGACGCCGATCCGGCGCGCATCGCGCACTTCGATCTCCGGCGCAATCAATTTCGCGATGCCGCTGTTCGACGAGGATCCCTATCGCGGCTTGCGCCGCGTGATCGACATTTCCGGCGACGGGCCCAACAACAATGGCGGGCCGGTCACGGTGGCGCGCGACGCCGCGCTCGAGAAAGGCATCGTCATCAACGGTCTGCCGATCATGGTCAAGGAGCCGTCCTATTCGACCATGGATATCGACAATCTCGATTTCTACTACGAGGACTGCGTCATCGGCGGTCCCGGCTCCTTCGTCATCACGATCAAGGAACGCGACAAGTTCAAGGAAGCGATCCGCACCAAGCTGCTGATGGAGGTCGCCGGCCGCACGCCGGAGCGTCCCGTGATGCGGGTTGCGGACAAGGAGCCGCGCGTCAATTGCATGATTGGCGAGAAGATCTGGTCGGATCGCTGGGGCCGCTGAGAGCGTGCCGCCGGTTGGGACCTTTCGCCCCATCTCGCCCAGTGGTTGAACTTAACCCCTCGTTAACCGGCACGTGACCCTAATCCGGGTGTTTCAGTTCGTTTTCGATCGGACGCGAACGAAAGCGGGTTTGTCAGGCCCGTCCACCGAGCAGACCAATGGCCACCATCTCAGCGACCACCAGCCAGATATCGCCCGCCAACGAGCGGGTCTTCCGCCAGAGCAGGCTGCTCGGTGAATGGAAGGGCAATTGGGTCGGCAACAACCAGCCGGTCAGCTTCAATGTCATCAACATCCGCGGTGCCCGGGCGCAGGTCGAGTATACGCACAACGGGCGTACCGAGCGTGGTTTTGCAGAGGTCCAAGGCTCGCTGATCACCTTCGGTGGAGTGACTGTCGGCACCAAGGACGGCAAGAACATGGTGCTGCTGTACTCCGTTGGCGGTGCCGGCAAGCAGACCGCCAATCTCGAGAAGCAGGACCCGCCACCGTCCGACAGCCGTCTCATGGGAAGCTGGGGCGGCTATTCTCCCGACAACGGCAAGAGCGCGAGCTTCAAGGTGCTTTCCGTCAACGGCAAGGAAGCCCAGGTCAGCGTCACCACCGACGGCGTCACCCGTCAGGGCACGGGCACCGTCTACAAGAACGTCATCATGTTCGGGCAGGCGCAGATCGCGACCGATGACGGACAGAACGGCAGGGTCATCTATCAGGTCGGCACGAAGTCGTTCATGGTGCCGGTGACGAAATATCCACCGGCCGATTCCTCCTCTACGCTCGACAAGACCGCCTGAACGCAGCGCCGGCGCAGCCTGCCGTCCTCACCATTTCGGCGGCCGCTTCTCCACGAACGCCCGCAGGCCCTCCTGTGCCTCATCCGACGTCGCGACGTTGCAGAAATCGTCCACGGCGCTTGCAATGCTGCGTCGATAGTCGAGATCGATCTGGCGCATGAAGGCGGCGCGGCCCATCCGCAGCACTGCGGCCGATTTGGCGGAGAATTGCGCCGCGAGCTTCAGCACTTCCGTCTCGAGCTCGGCATCGCCGACGACGCGGTTGATGACGCCAAGCTCGCGTGCTTCCATGGCGCTGAAGACCCGGCCGGTGAACAGCAGCTCGAAGGCGCGATGGCGTCCGACGATGCGCGGCAGATGCGCGTAATGGATCGCCGGGATGACGCCGACGTCAATCTCGGGATAGCCGAACGTCGCGCTCTCGGCAGCCAGCACGACGTCGCAGGACACTGCCATCGTCATGCCGCCGCCCCGCGCCGCGCCACCGACCGCGGCGATCGACGGTTTTCCCAGCCCGTACTGGGCATCGTAGAGGTCGATATAGAGCGCCTGGAGGAATTCGCGGATCTCGGCGCCGGATCTGCCGAGCAGGATGTCGAGATCGAGGCCCGCCGAGAAGCGTTTTGCAATTGCACTCGCCAGCACGACAACGCGCGCGCCGTCATCGTCTGCCGCGCGGCGGAACGCTGCGACAACGCCGCGGATCATCTCGAGGCTCAGCGCATTGACGGGCGGCCGGCGCAGCGTGATGCGGGCGACGTCGCCGAGACGTTCGTAAGAGATCGGATCGTCAGATGTCACCGCGTTCTCCATGCTTCTCATTGGGACAGCACCTTCAACTCGCGGTCGATGTGGCGCAAGAGGTCACAAGCGGGTGCAAGGGCGCCATCGCCGATCAGCCGCCAGACGTCGTCGGTCCATTCCGCCAGATGCGGGATCGTCAGCGGCAACAGGACCGCTTCGTGCAGCGCGCCCTTCTCGTTGATGAGATAGCGTTCGTTGAGCGCGAACAGCACCTGAGCGATGCAGGAGAGCGATCTGTAGAGACATCCTGCGACGTGGGTCCGGTCGCCGCGCGCAATGGCGAGCTCGGCGTTCTCGATGCCGAATGAGATTTCCCACTGGAAGCGTCGGATCAGGGCGTCGCGCAGCGCGCGAGGATAGGGCAGGGCGATCGATTTCAGCCGCGCGATCAGGCTCTCGGGATCGTGCAGGGGCTGGCAATAGGCGATCTCGCCCATCCAGATCGCCGAGCAGAAGCCGTGCGGATGGCCGGGCTGATAATCCATGGTGACGAGGCCAGCATGGCAGGACTTCATCACGGCTTCGACCGCATCGGCATCGCGATAGAGCAGATCGACCTTGCGGTCTTCCACCGACAGCCAGGCACCGCCGATAATCCACGGCCCCCATTCGCCAACCGGCGTCACGGTCGTGGCGGCGGGATCGTCAGCGATCTCCTTCGCAGCCGCCAGCAGCCGCTCGGTGTCGAGCGGGCTCGCGGCGGCAAAGTAGAGCCCGATATCAAAATCGGAGGAGGGATGCGCGCTGCCTCGCGCGCGCGAGCCGCCGAGCACGATGGCCGCGACGCCGGGGACGTCGCGAAAGGCGAATATCAGGCGCGAGAGCAACGGATCGGGGGGCATGAGTTTCAGTTGTCGGGACGGCTCATGGCCGCGACATTGGCGCGGCCGCGACGCTGGCATTGGCCATATCAAGGCAGTATAATCTGCAAAAGTCTTGACGGTAGCTTCAATGTCCAGCCTTGCCCCTTCATCCGTTGTCGTAGCCTTGCTCGCTGTGCTTTGCCCGATCGCGGCCCCGGTTCAGGCCCAGGTCGCGCCGCTGAGATATTGGGTGCCCGGCGGGCCTTTCGGTCTCAGCGGCGGCGCCAACCAGAGTTCCGATACATATGGCAATTTCACCAGCTTCAATGCTGGCGATGCGGATTGGCGTAGCGGCGCGGCGAGCGGCTTCTTCGTCGGCAGCCAGCGCGGCAATCTCAATTGGAGCGGCCTCAGTCAGACCGGACTCAGTCAGGCCGGATTTGCCGGAAATTTCAGCGCGCTCTCCTATGACAGTACGCAGTTCGGCTACAGCACCAAAACCGCCGGCGGCTTGCCCGTGACGTTCTTCGCCGGTTTCGACACGTTGAAATATGGCAATGGCATCGGCAGTTCGGTTGCGCCGCTGACGTCGGGTGCGGCACCCGGCTACAGCGCATTTGCGGGCGTCGAATTCAAGCCGACCTCCAATCTCAGCCTGTCGTTCGGCGCCGGCTTCATCCAGCAGGACTCGGGCCGCATGGACAGCGATATCCGATCGAACATGCTGCCCGGCGAGTCGCCGGCGCTGAGCGGGCTGCGGCGTTAGGATCGCATCACCAGTTCCGGCGGACGCCGCGGCGATTTCGGCAGGTCCGGGCCGGTTCCGAAACGCATCACGACATCGGGACGCCGTTCGCCGAGTCCGAGTGAGGTGGCGAATTGCGACCTCAACGCCGCCACCTCGACCGGCTGGTTGACGAAGGAATATTTGAGTCCCAGCGCGGTCGCCTGCAAACCGAAGCGCTGACAGGCGCGTCCGACCGCGATCCAGTGCGATTTGTCACTGCGATCTGCAGCGAGCACGACAACGCCCGCCGAGCTGGCGAGCTGTTCGCGGTACTTCTTGTTTTCCCCGCTCTCGGTGAAGAAGAGCTTCAACAGCGGTCGCGCCAGCCATGACGGCAGGGACGGGTTTCCCGAGGCGGGCGCGAACAACCCGTCCATGGTCGCGAGCGCTTCCGCCTCGTTGAAACGAATCCAGCTCACGAGCTCGCGCATGAAGGCCTTGTCGCGCATCTGCGCCGAATTGCCTTCGAGCACGTAGTCGGTGACCCCGGCGATCGCGGCGCGTTCGGTCATCAGGATGGTTGTGACGTCAGGTTCGCGACAGGCATCCTCGAGCCGGCGCAAGGTCTCGGGCGCGACAGGTCTGCCGTCGAATGTCGCGCGGGTACATTGCCTGACCGGAATCGCGGCCGCCAACGCCGATGGGGCGGGCGGGGCTTGCTCGAGCGCGATCACGATCCGGTCACCGTCGATGACCGGATCGCCGCGCCAGCCCAGCGTGGACGCCGCGAGGATCAGGTTTTCGGCGGCGCAGCCGAGACTGACGAAGAGGTGGTGATCGTCCGGATCGACGGCCGGACAGCGGCGGGTGAAATCCGGCGCAATCGCGATTTCGTTGCCGCGAGCGGAGAATGTCCACGGCTGGGTATTGTGACTGTTGGCGGCGAGCGTGGCAAAGCGCACGAGCTCGCGATCCCGTGGCGCTGCTTGCAGCGGGCTCCGTGACGTGTCCACCGCCTCGTCGTAGGTCATCGGTGCTCCCGCGGCAGGGGAGCCGCTGATCGCAGTGGCGGACAACCCGAGCGCGGTTGCAATGAACTGTCGTCGGTCGAACACAGGCTTCCGTTCCGTGTCTCAGATCGCGCTCCAAGACGCGGACCGTTCATAACGCCGATCGCGCTGCGACGATTGACCGGAATCAAGGTCGATGACGATGAGCTACCGCGTGAATCGCGCCACCAGCTCCACATGCGGCGTGTGGCGAAACTGGTCGACCGGTACCACCGCCTCCAGCCGATAGCCGCCATCGATCAGCAGTCGCGCGTCGCGGGCGAACGTGGCGGCGTTGCAGGACACCGCGATCACGACTGGCACCTTGCTCGCGGCGAGCTTCAGCGCCTGCGCCTGCGCGCCCTGGCGCGGCGGGTCGAACACCACGGCATCGAAATCGCGCAGCTCCGGCGGCACCAAGGGGCGGCGAAACAGGTCGCGTGGCTCGGCTTTGATCGGCTTCAGGCCCGGCGTGCGCGCGGCTTTTGCCAGCGCCGCGATGGCGCCGGCGTCGTTGTCATAGGCGGTGATGCGAGCCTTCTCGGCGAGCCGCAGCGCGAACGGGCCGACACCGCAGAAAAGGTCGAGAACCTCCTTGGCCTTGCCGATGCGTTCGGCGACGAGCGCGGCCAGCGTCTCCTCGCCCGCGACGGTTGCCTGCAGGAACGAGCCCGGCGGCAGCGTCACCTCGGCGCGGCCCATCTTCACCGTCGGCGGCACGCGTTGCAGCACCAACTCGCCATGCCGCGTTAGCCGCGCCAGGCGGTGCTGTTCGGCGACGCGCGAGAGCGCCGTGACGAGCGCCGTCGGCAACGGCCCGGAGCCGCGCACGTCGACGTCGAGGCCGTTGGCGGTGGCTGTGACCTGGATGTCGAGCGGCTTCGTCACCGGCATCTTGGACGTCAGCTGTTCGGCGAGTGCCCATGCGGCCTCGAGCGCGCCCTCGAGTCCGGGATCGAGAATGGGACAGCGATGAATCGGAATGACGTCGTGCGAGCTCGTCGCGGAGAAACCGACCTTGAGGACGTCATGCGTGCCGAAGCGGCCGTGCAGCGTGATGCGCCGCCGGCCGGCGCCATGGGCATCGACCAGTGGCGCCACCGCGCAATCGATGCCGGCCTGCGCCAGCGTTTCGACCACGATACCGCGCTTCCAGGCTTGATAGGGTTCTGCCGCCCAGTGCTGGATGGCGCAGCCGCCGCAGACGCCGAAATGCGGACAGAACGGTTCGATGCGCTGGGGGCTTGCGACATCGACTGCGAGCAGCTTGCGGCGGTCGGGATGGTGGCCGACAACGTGATCGACCTCGACGGTCTCGCCGGCAAGCGTATAGGGCACATAGACCGCATCGCCCGTCGCGAGGCAGACGCCGTCGCCGCGATGGCCGACGTGATCGATGGTCAGGCGCTCAACCACGGCGCGCGCCCAGAAAGAATTCGATATTGCCGTCACCGCCCGCGATCGAGGAGGGAAACACCTCGATATGAGTGCAGCCCAGCGAAGCGGCAAAGGCGGCGATGTCGTCGCAGATCTCCCGGTGCACGGCGGCGTCGCGGACGATGCCTTTCTTGTTGTGCTTCCTCTCAGCCTCGAATTGCGGCTTGATCAGCGCCAGCAGGCTCATTGGCGCGGCGGCGAGGGACAGCGCCACCGGCAGCACCGTCTTGAGCGAGATGAAGCTGACGTCGATGACGACGACGTCGGGCCGCGCCGGCAACCGCTTGCCGTCATAGCTCCGGATGTCGGTCTCCTCCATCGACACGATCTTGGGATGATTTCGAAGCGAGGGATGCAGCTGGCTGGTGCCGACATCGATTGCGAACACCAGGCTGGCGCCGTTCGCCAGCAGCACCTCGGTGAAGCCGCCGGTGGAAGCGCCGACGTCGAGGCAGACATGATCCTCGATCTCGATCGGATAGCGCTCCAGCGCGCCGGCCAGCTTGACGCCGCCACGGGAGACGTAAGGATGCGCGGGCTCGGCCTGAATTACAGCATCCTCGGCAATCGTCTCCGACGGTTTGGTGACCGGCTTGTCGTCGGCCGTGACGAGCCCGGCCTCGATCGCCGCGCGTGCCCGCGCACGGCTCTCGAACAGGCCGCGCTCGACCAGCAATACATCCGCGCGCTTACGGGCAGGGGGCATCACGCTCTCATGGGACGATTAGTCTGCTTATGTAGCGATCAATCGCGCGGCCGCCATCCGGACGCAAGCCTCGAACGCGGCGAGATCGTGCCAGACATCGATCGGCATCGTGGCGGGCGTCACCAGTGGGCAACCGTGCAGCTCCAGCGCATGGATCATCATGAGGTTGTCGACGAGGCCGAAATCCTCGACCGTCAGCCCCTGTGCGTCGACCAGCCGGCCGTCTTCCGGCGTCACTGCCATGAAGCGACCGACGCGGTCCGCATAGGCGGCGCCGTCGTTGGAATAGGCGAGGCAGAACTTGCGCCGGCCGGCCATGTAGCCGAGCTCGTAGACGGTGCCGGGATCTGCACCGGCGCCCCGGAACGGGGTGAGGTTCGCGATGATGGCGTCGGCCTCCTCCATCATCGCCTCGTTGCCGCAAAAGATCTGGCGCGAGGCATCGGGCGCGGTGGGATCGATGGCGTTGTCGAGGGGATACAGGCCGGTCAGGCCATGAGCCGCGCAGATATCGCGCTTGCGCCGGCCGATCTCAATGGCATCCGGCAGGAACACGTCGGGACCTGCCAGGTAAATTTTCATGGCTGAGTGCTTCGGAGAAATTCAGGCGAGCTGCGAACCGGCGGAAACTGCGCTCCCTCCCCCGCCTGCGGGGGAGGGTTAGGGAGAGAGTGTCCCGGCAAGCGAGACCCCCAAGAGGCGAAAGCCTCACGCGGGTCGCTTACGCGATCCGACCTCTCCCGCAAGCGGGAGAGGTAAAGAAAGCAGCCTCAGGCGAGCTTGACGGTCTCGGCCTTGACGTCCTTGCCGAGCGCTTCGAACACCTTGGCGACGATGCCCTTGGCGTCGAGACCGGCGCGGCCGTACATCGCGGCCGGCGTGTCGTGGTCCTGGAACACGTCGGGCAGCACCATCGAGCGGAACTTGACCATGCCGGTGTCGAGCGCGCCCTGATCGGTCAGGTACTGTGCGACATGCGAGCCGAAGCCGCCGACCGAGCCTTCCTCGATCGTGATCAGGATCTCGTGGTCGCGGGCAAGCTTGAGCACCAGCTCGGTGTCCAGCGGCTTCATGAAGCGCGCGTCCGCAATCGTGGTGGACAGGCCATGGGCTGCGAGTTCGTCGGCCGCCTTCTCGCATTCGGCGAGGCGCGTGCCGAAGGAGAGCAGGGCGATCTTGCTCCCCTGGCGGATCATGCGGCCCTTGCCGATCTCGAGCGGAATGCCGACCTCCGGCATCTCGATGCCGCGACCTTCGCCGCGCGGATAGCGCAGCGAGCTCGGACGGTCGTTGATCGCGACCTGGGTCGCCACCATGTGCACGAGCTCGGCCTCATCGGCCGCCGCCATGATCACCATGTTCGGCAGGCAGCCGAGATAGGCGTTGTCGAACGAGCCGGCATGCGTCGCGCCGTCGGCGCCGACGAGGCCGGCGCGGTCGATGGCGAAGCGGACGGGCAGGTTCTGGATCGCGACGTCATGCACGATCTGGTCGTAGCCGCGCTGCAGGAAGGTCGAGTAGATCGCGCAGAACGGCTTGTAGCCTTCGCTCGCAAGACCCGCGGCAAAGGTCACCGCGTGCTGCTCGGCGATGCCGACGTCGAAGGTGCGGTCGGGGAAGGCCTTGTTGAAGATGTCGACGCCGGTGCCGGACGGCATCGCGGCGGTGATGGCGACGATCTTGTCGTCCTTCTCGGCTTCCTTGACGAGGCTCTGGCCGAACACGTTCTGGTAGGCCGGCGCATTGGGCTTGGACTTGGCTTGCGTGCCGGTCGCGACGTCGAACTTGACGACGGCATGGTACTTGTCGGCGGACGCTTCCGCCGGGCCGTAGCCCTTGCCCTTCTGCGTCACGACGTGGACCAGGATCGGGCCGGTCTCCATGTCGCGGACGTTCTTCAGCACGGGCAGGAGATGGTCGAGATTGTGGCCGTCGATCGGACCGACATAGTAGAAGCCGAGCTCCTCGAACAGCGTGCCGCCGTCCATCATGAAGCCGCGGGAATATTCCTCGACGCGGTTGGCGCGGTTGGCGATGATCTTGGGCAGGCGCTTGTTGATCTGCTTGGCCGCATCACGCAGCGTGCGATAGGTCTTGCCGGAGTAGAGGCGCGACAGATAGGCGCTCATGGCGCCGACCGGCGGCGCGATCGACATGTCGTTGTCGTTGAGGATGACGATCAGGCGCGAGTTCATCGCTCCCGCGTTGTTCATGGCCTCATAGGCCATGCCGGCCGACATCGCGCCGTCACCGATGACGGCGATAACGTTGTTCTTGCCGCCGGAGAGGTCGCGCGCCACCGCCATGCCGAGGCCGGCGGAGATCGAGGTGGAGGAATGCGCCGCACCGAACGGATCGTAGTCGCTCTCGCTGCGCTTGGTGAAGCCGGACAGGCCGCCGCCGGTGCGCAGGGTACGGATGCGGTCGCGCCGGCCGGTGAGGATCTTGTGCGGATAGGCCTGATGGCCGACGTCCCAGATCAGCCGGTCGCGCGGCGTGTCGAAGACGTAATGAATCGCGGTGGTAAGCTCGACCACGCCGAGACCTGCGCCGAAGTGACCGCCGGTGACCGAGACGGCATCGATGGTCTCCTGCCGCAGCTCGTCGGCAACCTGGCGAACCTGCTCGATCTTGAGCTTGCGCAGGTCGTCCGGCGTCCGGATGGTGTCGAGAAGCGGCGTTTTACTGTATGCGTTCACGGCGATTTCCAATTTGTCAGCGCCGGAAGGTCATTCCGGTGCGCGATGGGTTTGCTCAATATCGGCGCAGCGCGAGTCCTCAAACCGTCGGAGCCACCTGCATGGGGCAAGGCCCCGTCTTCAAGCTTAGGTAAGCTTAAGTGCTCTCCGGTTCAGTCTCTGTGATCCCTGTCACGTAGATCGGCTTCGTCCGTCCCAGCCAATTTCATCAGCAATTTGAAGCGCTTGTCGTCGACAATCGGTGCCCACGCAAGGCTTGCAAAAAGCCACACTCTGCGCAGCTTTACACCAAAGCTTGGGCCAAAGCCAACCCGTAGGACCGATTAGGGGTATGCAGATGCAACCGTCGGGCCAGAGTAGTTAACTGCGGTCCGGGGCGAGCGGTTCCTGCTCGGCGCGGTTCCCTGGCGGGCTTTTGCCGGGAAACCACGTCTTTTCGGTCTCGCGCACGGCCGGCCCCGTGCACTTGCCCATGGAACCGCAGATGTCTCCTGGGACGGCGTCCTGCGATCGCGAAAACCCGGCCCGCTATGCTTCCCCCGCCGGAGGGCCAAGCGCGGTCAGAACCGGGCAGGAGCCGTGCGGGAAGCCGTGGCTTACTGGACGTCGAGCGGGGCAGTGCCGGTGGCTTGGCCGCTGGCATCGGTGGTGATCTTGTCGACGCGCGCTTCGGCCTGGCGCAGCAATTCCTCGCAGCGGCGCTTCAGCGCCTCGCCGCGCTCATAGATCGTCACGGATTCTTCGAGCGGCACCTTGCCGTCTTCGAGGCGCTTCACGATCGTCTCGAGTTCCTCGATCGCACGCTCGAAGGTGAGCCTGGAGACGTCGACTTGAATATTTTCGGCCATATCCGTTTCCGATTGCCCGATTCGCTCACCTTGCAGTGAAGGCGGGTTTTGCGGGCTTAATGTGGCGGGCGTCGTCAGGCGCCCATCAAGGCGCCGACATGCGCCGTAACAGATTCTTTCAGCCCTTGCAGGTCATAGCCGCCCTCGAGCACCGAAACAACGCGGCCCCCCGCGGTCTTGTCGGCGAGATCCATCAGCTTGCGCGTCACCCAGGCATAGTCCTCTGCGCGCAAGTTCAGCGAAGCCAGGGGGTCGCGGTAGTGCGCGTCGAAGCCCGCGGAGATGACCACGAGCTCGGGGCTGAATCTCTCGAGTTGCGGCAGGATCAGATTCTCGAACGCGGAGCGGAATTCCGGCCCGCCGTCCTCGGAGGCGAGCGGCGCGTTGACGATGGTGTCGTGGTCGCCGCGCTCGCTCTTGGCGCCGGTGCCCGGAAACAGCGGCATCTGGTGCGTCGAGCAGTACATCACGGTCGGGTCCGACCAGAAGATGTCCTGCGTGCCGTTGCCGTGATGCACGTCGAAATCGACGATGGCCGCGCGCTTGATGCCGTATTTGCGCTGGGCATGGCGCGCGGCGATCGCGACATTGTCGAAGAAGCAGAAGCCCATCGGCTTGCCGATCTCGGCGTGATGGCCGGGCGGGCGCACCGCGACGAAGGCGTTGCGATGCTCGCCAGTCATCACCGCTTCGGTCGCTGCGACCGCGCCGCCGACGCCGCGCATCACCGCTTCCCACGTGCCCGGCGACATCGACGTGTCGCCGTCGATATAGACCTGTCCGCTGGTCGGCGCGATGTGGCGCAGCTCGGTGACGTAATCCTCGTTGTGGCACAGCGTGACGAGATCGAGATCGCCCTCCGGCGCCTGGTCGCGCACCAGAAACTGGAAGCGCTCCTTTGACAGGGCTTCTTCCACCGCGCGAAGACGATCCGGCCTCTCAGGGTGTCCCGGCGGCGTGACATGGTCGAGGCAGGCCTTGTGGGAAAGGAGAAGCGTGCTCATCAGGTCGGCCTCACAGGAAACGGGCTTTTGGCGTCGTTGGCGCATCCGGCGCCAAAACGCAATGCAAAACCCAATCTAGGCGTTTGGACGGCAATGGCAAAGGGTCGGCCCGCGTCGGCCCGTTTGATCCGGATCAATTCACGCGCAGGATGCGGGTCGGCGGCAGCGGACCGATCGGCCCGTGCGCCCGGAAGAACGCGAACAGCGCGTCCGCGTCGTAGCCGCCATATTGCGGAGCCGTGCCCTGTTTGGCGACGGTAAAACCGTCGCCGCCGACGGCGAGGTAATCGTTGAGGGTGACGCGGTAGCCGCTTCCGGGTTCGATCGGCCTGCCGTTGAGCGTCATCGTCTCGGGGGTCACGCGCTCGCCGAATGGCTTCGCCGCATCCCAGGCATAGCTGAATCCGTTTGACACCTGCAGGATCCGCGGTCGCTTCGGATCGAGCCATTGCTGTTCCAGCATGTCCTTCAACTGCCTGCCCGTCATCGTCATCGTGACCAGGCGATTGCGGAACGGCTGGCTGGCGAAGACATCGCCGAAGGTGATCGCGCCGTTCTCCTTCGGAACGATGTCGGTGCGGATGCCGCCGGGATTGGTGAGTGCGATGACGGCGGCGCCGTCCTTGGCGTCGCGGGTTGCGAACAATTGCGCATCCGCGATGACGTCGCCGAGCGCGCTTTCGCCGGCATCGTTCGGAATGCGCGACAGCGTCTGCGTGACCGATCCGGCCGGCCGGTTGGCGATTGGCGCCGACAGCCTGTCGTAGGCCTCGATCAACGCGGTCTGGTCGGGGTCCTTTGCAAGCGAGGCCGTGGCGACGATGACGTTCTCGGCGCTGGCGCCGACGATGTCGCGGCTTGCCGGGTCGAGCTTGAGATCGATCGCGGTGACCAGCGTGCCGTATTTGTCGCCGCTGGTGACGAGCCGTCCGTCGATGTCGCAGACATAGGCGCGATGGGTATGACCGCTGACGACGACGTCGACGGCACGGTCGAATTTTTTGACGATGTCGACGATCGGGCCCGTGATCTCGGGACATTCATTGTAGTCGCCGGCGGGCTCGCCGCCCTGGTGGATCAGCACCACGATCGCCTCGACCCCGCGCGCCTTCAGCTGCGGCACCAGTGCGTTCACCGTCTCGGCCTCGTCGCGGAATTCGAGGCCGGCAATGCCCGCCGGAGAGACGATGCCGGCGGTCTCCTTCAACGTCAGCCCGATGAAGCCGACGGGGATGCCGTCGAACTCCCTGATCTCGAAGGGCGGCAGCACGCTCTTGCCCGTCGTGGTCTCCACGGTGGATGCGGCGAGATAGTGGAATTTGGCGCCCGTGAACGGATGTGGTCCCTGACAGCCGTCGACCGGATGGCAGCCGCCGTTCTGCATCCTGAGCAGTTCGGTCTTGCCCTCGTCGAATTCGTGATTGCCGACCGAGCTGATCGCAAGCCCCATCATCGAGAGCGACTCGATCGAAGGCTCGTCGTGAAACATCGCCGACAAGAACGGACTCGCGCCGATCAGGTCGCCGGCGGCGACGAAGATCGTGTTCTTGTGTCCTTCGCGCAGCTGCTTGACCAGCGTTGCCATGTATTCGGCACCGCCGGCCGCGACCATCACCTTCCTGGCTTTATCCTCGGGATCTCCGATGCGGATGCCACCCGGCGGCGGGCGCAGATTGCCGTGGAAATCGTTGATCGCGAGGATGCGCAGCTCGACCGGTGCGACGGTCTGCGCCGGGGCGGGGAGGGCGGCGATGACTGTCAGCGCGAGCGCGGAGATGATGGCGGAGTATCGCATGGGACAAGATTAGTCGTTCCGCGCGAAGATTTCACGAAGCATTCCGCAGGGCCGGAACATGGGGGCGGCGGCCGCGGCGCGCCGCAACAATTGGCTACAATGTTTCATTTGAAAAACCGGTGGTTGTGGTGCACGATCTCACGCACTTCCACTTGGCCGATTGCTCGATTGATGATTGCCGCAACCCGGGTCGACGAATCCTCGCTGCACTACCGCGGCTGGCGCGTCGTTCTGGCCTGCTTCCTGATGGCCTTCTTCATGTTCGGCTTCGGCCTTTACGGTCAGGGCGTGTATCTTGCCGAGTTGCAGCGCGCGCATGGTTGGCCGGGCACGCTGATTTCCGCGGCAAGCACGTTCTCGTTCCTCCTGACCTCCGTGCTCGTCATCTTCACCGACGATCTGCTCGCCCGCGTCGGGTTGCGCTCGCTGATCCTGTGCGGCCTGGTGGCGCTCGGAGCCTCGACGGTGCTGCTGGCGCTGATGCAGACGCCCTGGCAGCTCTATCTCGCCTATGGCCTGATGTCGGTCGGCTGGACCGGAATGGGCACCGTGGTGATCGCGACCGTGCTGAACTCCTGGTTCGAGCGGCGGCGCGGGCTCGCGCTCAGTCTCGCATTCAACGGCGCGACCTGCGGAGGCATCATTCTCGTCCCGCTGCTCTTGTCGCTGAGCGGCAGCATCGGCTTCCGTTCGGCCATGCTGGCGGCCACGCTCGCGATGATGGTGCTGGTGCTGCCGGTGGTGGTGACGTTCATAGGCTGGCCCGCCGGGATGTCGCTCGCATCAGGCGGAGGTCCTGCCGGTGGCGGCGCGGCCGCGCCAGGCCATTCCCGCAAGACGCTGCTCGCCAACGCGGCGTTCTGGACCATGGTGTTGCCGATCGCGATCGCGCTGCTGGCGCAGATGGGCTTCATCGTCCACCAGGTGACGTTTCTGGAGCCGCTGATCGGCCGCTCGGCCGCAGGGCTCGCGGTCACCGTCATGGCGGCGATGGCGGTGGTCGGCCGCCTGTCGCTCGGCCTGTTCGTCGACCGCCTCGATCCGCGTCTCGCCTGCGCGGCCTCGATGACGAGCCAGGCCGCGGCGCTGTTCGTTCTCCTGCAGAGCACGGATCCGACGGTGCTGCTGGTGTGCTGCGCCGTCTACGGCTTCTCGATCGGCAACATGATCACGTTCCCGCCCTTGATCATCCAGCGCGAGATCGGCGCCAGCGCCTTCGCCGCCGCCATGGGACTGGGCACGTCGATCGGCGGCGTCGTCAGCGCCTTCGGCCCCGGCATCGTCGGGCTGGTGCGGAGTCTCACCGGCAACTACACGACGGCGTTTGCGATGTGCGTCGTGCTGGATCTCGTCGCGGCGGGCGTGGTGCTGTGGCGGCCGGGGGGAAAGGCCAAGCTCGCAGCCTCGTAGCCGTGGGGTGGATGAGCGAAGCGTAATCCACCTCTTCTGTTTTCCATCAGTCGGAAATTGTGGGTTACGCCTACGGCTAACCCACCTACGCATCGACGCTCGCGGTAAGCAGCCTAGCCCAGCAACACCGCATCCGCCGCGGCGACCGACTCGGCGCTTTCCGTCACCGTGCGCTCGAGCGCGGGCGCCTGCACCGTGATGTTCTCGGCGAAGAAGCGTGCGAGGGAGACGTAGCGCGCGGCGTCCGTGTTGCCGCCTGCCTTGGCGGCGAGTGCCTCCGAGGCGAGCAGGCAGCCGCCGAGCGTGGCGCCGAACTGCTGCAGATAGGGCGTTGCACCTGCAAGCGCGTCGTTCGGTGCGGACGCGATGCGTTCCAGGAGCCATTTGCTGCTACGCGTGAGCGCCTCGAGTGCCTCGCGCAGCTTCGCGCCCGTGGTGCCGAAAGCGGGATCGTTGGAGGCTTCGACCTGCTTGACCGTTGCGGAGAGGTCCTCGAGCAGCGCCCACACCGATGCGCCGCCATTGGCCGCGAGCTTGCGCGTGACGAGGTCGATCGCCTGGATACCGTTGGTGCCCTCGTAGATCGCGGTGATGCGGGCATCGCGGTAGTGCTGGGCAGCGCCAGTCTCCTCGATGAAGCCCATGCCGCCATGGATCTGCACGCCGAGATAGGCGACCTCGTTGCCGATATCGGTGGAATAGCCCTTGGCCATCGGCGTCAGCAGCGCCGCGCGCGCGGCTGCATCAGCGCGAACCTTGGGATCCCTGGCGCGCGTCGAGACGTCGATCGCGACCGCCGTTGCATAGCAGATGGTGCGCGCGGCGGCGGTCTGCGCCCGCATCCGCATCAGCATGCGCTTGACGTCGGGATGGACGAAGATCGCGTCCGAGCCGTCGCTCTTGCTGCCGACGGCGCGGCCCTGCTTGCGCTCCTGGGCGTACGACAAGGCCTGCTGATAGGCGCGGTCGGCGACGCCGACGCCCTCCAGGCCGACGCCGAGGCGGGCCTGGTTCATCATCGTGAACATGCAGCGCATGCCCTGGTTCTCTTCGCCGATCAAAAAGCCGATCGCGCCGCCATGATCGCCCATGGTCATGGTGCAGGTCGGCGAGGCATGCATGCCGAGCTTGTGCTCGACGCCGCTCGCGAAGATATCGTTGCGCTGCCCCAGCGAGCCGTCTTCATTCACCATGAACTTCGGCACCAGGAACAGCGAGATCCCCTTGGTGCCGGCGGGGGCGTCGGGCAGGCGTGCCAGCACGAAATGCACGATGTTGTCGGTCATGTCGTGCTCGCCATAGGTGATGAAGATCTTCGTCCCCTTGATGCGATAGGTGCCGTCGGCCTGCTTCTCGGCGCGGGTGCGCAGCGCGCCGACGTCGGAGCCGGCCTGCGGCTCGGTGAGCTGCATGGTGCCGGTCCATTCGCCGGAGACTAGCTTCTCGAGATAGATCTTCTTCAGCTCGTCGTTGCCATGCGCTTCCAGCGCTTCGATCGCCGAGGCAGTCAGCAGCGGGCAGAGGCCGAAGGCGACGTTGGCCGCGCTCCAGATCTCGGTGCAGGCGGCGTTGATCGCGAGCGGCAGGCCCTGGCCGCCGAAATCTTCGGGGCCGGACACCGCGTTCCAGCCGCCTTCGGTCCAGCGCTTGTAGGCGTCCGGCCAGCCCGGCGCGGTCGTGACCTTGCCGTCGTCAAGCTTGATGCCGTGCTCGTCGCCGACCTTGTTGAGCGGCGCCAGCACGTCGGATGCGAACTTGCCGGCTTCCTCCAGCACGGCCGCGGCGATGTCTGCGTCGAAATCGCCGTAATGACCGGCCTCCACGGCGGCCTTGAGGCCAGCGCCGTGGTTGAGCGACAGCAGCATGTCAGAGATCGGCGCGCGGTAGGTCATGGCTCACTCCCGTGGACAAATATTGGCGCCGTATTCCCACGAAACGAAGGCGGTCTCAATGGCCGGGAGATGAGGATGGCGCCGGCCTGGAGCGGAGCAGCCGGCTATATATAGAGTGAGGAGGGGCGGGTCGGTGGACCCCTATGGTATTTTGCCCCCTCAGGCAGTTGAAATGCCGCGCCGCTCCCTATAGACCGGCAACGACCGGACGGGAATCCGCGGTAGCCCGATCTTCCGCCGGTCCGTCGGTCACCTGTTGGGGCGTAGCCAAGCGGTAAGGCAGCGGATTTTGATTCCGCCATTCGGAGGTTCGATCCCTCCCGCCCCAGCCAGCTCGCCCGCCCAGCCTGAAATCACTCACGAAACCGGCCCGGCTGGGGAGCTGCTGCACAGCTCTGCGACACACTGCTGCACAGGGGCAAGGGCGTGGCAGGCACGACGGTACTGGCCGGTAGATAACGTTGTGTGTGGCTCGATTTTCGAGCTGGATGTTACCACCTCAACCGGCAAGAACGCTGCAGTTCGGGCTTCGACGGCAGCTTTCTGTGCCAGAAGGAAGTGCTTGAGAGCGGGAATCGTCGCTCACTGCTTGATCTGCGTTGTCTCTGCATTTTCCCGAGTGCGGTGGGCCTCAAGAGTTCGCCCCGCATTGTGCTTGGACGCGCTGTGTTCATTTTTCGCGAGGGGCAGGCTGACTTCAAAGATCGACCCTTCGGGGCCGGATCGAGCAAGAACCAGTTTGCCGCCCGCCCTTTCGAGGAGCGTTCGGCAGACCGCGAGGCCCAGACCCATGCCGTTTGGCCTCGTGGTGAAGAACGGTTCGAATATTCGCTCTTGATCCGCGGGAGCAACACCGGGTCCTGTATCTTGGACGATCAGGAGCGCAGAGCCGCGCTCGGACCGTGAGGACAATGTCAATTCCCGCCTGCCCGATGCAGGGCTCATTGCCTCGATCGCGTTTTTCACCAGGTTGAGAATGACCTGCTGAACCTGCGTGGGGTCAGCGTGCACATAGTGCCCCGGTGTGAAAAAATTCGCCGCGACCTGAATTTTGTGAAGCTGCAGCTCGTGCTCGAGGAGGCGCAATACTTGCAGCGCAACGGTTTCCACGTGGATGGCCGTCGTAACGGTCACTGAGCCCTTGAACAGTTCTCGGACGCTTGAGATCGTTGCATTGACCCGGAGGCTTGCCGTCTCGATGTCCTGCAGAATGACATCGACGTTGGCCACGTCGGGAGGCTCCATACCAAGCTGCAGGCGCGCGGCCTCGACGTTTAGCGGAATCGACGCCAAAGGCGATCTGATCTCATGGGCGATCGCCGCGGTGGCCGCGTCGATGCTCATGAGCCGGTTGCCCCTTTCTCGTCGCAGCATCGTCAACGCGCTGGCGAGGCGCGAGTAGAGCAATGCCGTTTCCGTCAGAAGCACGCTCAACAGCAGTGAGCTCGCGACGAGTGCGAAGCCACGCGCGGCATACCAACCGAGGGAGAAGCGGACCGAGCTCGCGACCGCCGCGACCAGGAAATTCGGAATCCAGGCCAACAAGGTCACCATCAACCAGAGGTCGAGAATGGTGCGCCGGCGGACAAACAGTACGGCGAGCGTAATCGCGCCGAGCAGGCACAGCGCAACGTTGATCTGGTTGCCGAGCCGCGTCTGTTGCGTGATGCTGCCCGTGTAAAATGGCGGCAGCAGTGCGACGTTTGCCGTCACCAGCCAGGCCAGCACAGCAATCGCCGCCACCACGCCGCAGATCGTCATCGCGAGGCTTTTCGCCGGCGCAATTCGAGAGGCCGGCTTTTCGTCCTTCAGGAAGGCGTAGGCCATGATGCAGAGAGGAAAAGTCGTGTGCCAGAGCACGAAGAACCAGGCGGGGCTGTTATTGCCGTCGCCGATCACGCCGGCGGGCCCGTAGCCGCCGGGGAAGGTCAGCGTCTGCAGAAAGGCCATGGCGCCGCTGAAGATGTAGGCGCTGCCCACGGCAAGCAGCGCCCTGTGGGGCTGAATCGCGTATTGTGCGAATAAAAGGATCGCCGTGAGCAGGTCGACCAGGCTCAGAACCGTCTGGAGTACCGGAACGAACACGTCGAGCCGTGCGAGCTGAAGGTGGGCGAACGGAGCAACCAGCACGGCGATCACGAGCAGGATGATCGCAGCAGCCGAAGCCGCGACCTGCTGCTGGCGCGTCGGAGGCATCGACGAGATCACGAGCGGGAAGTCGTGAGGAGAATCTACCGGCATGGAGGAAGCCCAATGACATTAACCGGTCGGCCTCCGCCAGTGAGAACGAGTTGAGCGTGAGCGTCAAGTGGACGGTCCCCTAAAGGAACGTCACAACGCGATTTCATGCCAAAGGAATGAGTTGCTCATGCAGTGACGCATGGGCAGGCCGGTCGGATCGGCGTTGCGTTGTGGACCAGGTTTGATCCCATCAGCTCAGCTTCAGCACCAAGTGAATCGCCTGGGGGTCTGGCGTGGCCGCGGCTTTGAACCCGAACTTCTCGAAGACGCGCCTCATGGCGTTGTTCTCCGGCAACACCTCTGCTGTCAGCTCCTTGAGCCCGGCTTTGCGAGCGAGTGCGGTGAGGTGACGCGCCAGCAGGGCGCCGACGCCGCGGCCCTGCCAGGCATCGATGACGACGAACGCCATCTCCGCCCTCCCGGGCTCGAAGACGACGTAACGGCCGCCTCCTATGATTATTGTACGGCCGGCCTGCTCGACCTCGGCCACCAGCGCGACGTGATTGCTGAAGTCGATATTCATGAAGAACGCGCGCTCCTTGTCGGAGAAATGGCGTTTGGTGACGAAAAATCGCCGCTGCAACGATTGCGCGCTGGTCTGGTCCAGTGCACCAAGCATGTCGGCCTCGTCGTCCGGCTGAAGCGCCCGGATTTCAACCCGGCTGCCGTCCCGCAGGTGCTCGCATACGTTGTAGGTGGCGACGTCCGACATGCGGGCTCTCGTCTCAGCGGGCCGGACAGCGTACTGCCGGGGATGCCGCTCATGAGACGCAGGGGCGGCCGCACTCCGCTTGATCTGGATCAAGCCGGCCGAAAGACACCACGGGCTAGCCTTCCGCTGCATGCGCGGCCATCGCTGAGGGGCACCCGTGAAGACACTTCGGCAGCTATTCACCGGAGACGACGTGATCCAGTTGGTGATCCGGCTCGGCTTGCTCGGGCTGTTGATCTTCTGGACGTTCTACCTGATCCGCCCGTTCGTGACGATTCTGGTCTGGGCCCTCGTGCTCGCGGTCGCACTCAATCCGGCCTTCGTCCTGCTCGCCAAGCTCCTGGGCGACCGCCCGAAGCTCGCGGCGACCATTCTCACGGCGGCCAGTTTCGCCGTCGTCATCGGTCCGGCGGCCTGGCTCGGCCTCGGTGCGGCGGACGGAATCAAGGATTTTGCAGCTCAATTGGCGGTCGGCGAACTGGCGGTTCCGTCGCCGCCCGATGCGATCAAGAGCTGGCCCCTGATCGGGACGCAGTTTTACGAGCTCTGGGATCAGGCCTCGACCAATCTGCGGCCGCTTCTGCAAATGATCGCGCCGTATCTCAAGCCCTTCGCCGGCACGCTGCTTGGTCTTGCAGGCGATGCCGGCGTAGGCACGATCAAGTTTCTGGTCTCGGTCGCGGTCGCCGGATTCATCTTCCCGTATGGGGCGCAACTGGTCGCGGCAGGCAGGGGCTTTCTGTCGCGGATCGTCCCCGAGCAGAGCGAGCACTTTCTGGATCTGGCAGGCGCGACCATTCGTGCAGTCGCCCAAGGCGTGATCGGTATAGCCGTCATCCAGGCGCTGCTGGCTGGTATCGGCTTCAAGTTGGCGGGCATCCCGATCGCGGGCCTGTTGGCGCTCCTGGTGCTCCTTCTCTCGATCGTCCAGATCGGCGCCGCCCTCGTCATGCTCCCCGTCCTCGTCTGGATCTGGTCCGACAAGGACGTCACCACCGCCGTATTGCTGACGTTGTTCCTCGGCGCAGTCAGCATTCTCGACAACATATTGAAGCCGATGGTGATGGGGCGCGGCTTGACGACGCCGACGCTCGTCATCCTCATCGGCGTCATCGGCGGCACCCTGGGCCACGGGATCATCGGTCTTTTCATCGGACCGATCATCCTGTCGGTGGCCTGGGAACTTGCCGTGGCCTGGATCGGGACCGACCGCACCAGCCCGGCGCGGCATGCAGTCCCCGAACGTTGACCTAAATCAACGTCGGCCGTCTCCGAGCGCCTTGGATCAAGGCGCGCGGTGATGAGGTCCGAAAATGCCGATGGAAATCCCTAGCCTGCCCGGCGGCCCGCTGTCCGGGGTCGTTGCCTCCGCTGTCGACTACATGGTCGATGCAGGCCAGCGCAGCGTGCTGTTTCTCGACATCATGCGCCAGCGCGGCGACCAGTACCGCGAGCACGTCGCGCAGACCGCGCCGCATGTGCTGCAATATGCTGCCGAATTAATCATGGACGGCCGCAAGCTCGACGAGCCGGTCAACTACGCGCTGGTACGCATCATCCCGCCGGACGGGGTGGAACTCGATCTTGAGCGGCGGCCGTTCATCGTGGTCGACCCGCGCGCCGGCCACGGCCCGGGCATCGGCGGCTTCAAGGCGGACAGCGAAATCGGCGTCGCGATGAAGGCCGGGCATCCCTGTTACTTCGTGGGCTTCCTGCCGGAGCCGATGCCGGGACAGACCATCGAGCGGATCGCGCGAGCTGAAGCGCTGTTCGTCGAGAAAGTCATCAGCCTGCATCCGCAGGCCGATGGCAAGCCGTGCGTGATCGGCAATTGCCAGGCCGGCTGGGCCGTCATGATCCTGGCGTCGCTACGGCCGGAATTGTTCGGTCCGCTGATTATTGCCGGGGCCCCGCTCGCTTACTGGGCTGGCGTGCATGGAAAATACCCGATGCGCTATGCAGGCGGCTTGCTTGGTGGAAGCTGGTTGACCGCGCTGACCAGCGATCTCGGCGCCGGCAAGTTCGACGGCGCTTGGCTGGTGCAGAACTTCGAAAGCCAAAATCCCTCGAATACGCTCTGGACCAAGCAATACAACGTCTATTCCAAGGTCGACACCGAAGCCGACCGCTATCTGGAGTTCGAACGCTGGTGGGGCGGGCACGTCAATCTCAACGCCGAGGAAATCCAGTTCATCGTCGACGAGCTGTTCGTCGGCAACAATCTCGCGGCGGGCAAGATCGAGATGTCCGACGGCCGCAAGGTGGATCTGCGCAACATCAGGTCGCCGATCCTGGTGTTCTGCTCCAAGGGCGACAACGTCACGCCGCCGCAGCAAGCGCTGCACTGGATCCTCGATTGCTATGCCGACGTCGATGAGATCAGGGCTTACGGGCAGACCATCGTCTACACGGTTCACGAGAGCATCGGGCACCTCGGCATTTTCGTCTCCGGCGGCGTCGCCAAGAAGGAGCATGCCGAATTCTCCAGCAATATCGACCTGATCGACGTGCTGCCGCCGGGGCTCTACGAGGCGACGTTCGAAGCCAAGGGCGAGGAGACCACGAGTTCAGATCTCGTCGTCGGCCAATGGGTCATGCGATGCGAGGCGCGCACGCTCGACGATATCCGCGCCATGGGTGGCAATTCGCCCGAGGACGAGCGCCGCTTCGCGGCTGCCAAGCGCGTTTCGGAACTCAATCTTGCTGCCTACCAGAAATTCGTCCAGCCCTGGGTCAAGAGCATGGCGACGCCGCAGTTGGCCGAAGCGATGCGCAATCTGCATCCGCTGCGGCTCCAATATGAAGCGCTGAGCAGCCAGAACCCCTGGATGGCCATGGTGAAGTCCGCGGCAGAGGGGATCGAGGAGAACCGCAAGCCGGTCGCGAAGGATAATCCGTTCCTGGCGTTCCAGGAACAGATGTCCAAGCAGATCGTGCACGTGCTGGACAGCTGGCGCGACTCGCAGGAAGCGCTCAGCGAAGCGATCTTCCTCAACGTCTACGGTTCGCCAGTCTTGCAGGCAGCCGTCGGGATCGATCCGAAGTCCGAGCCGTCGCGCCGGCGGGAGATGTCGCCCGAGCACCGGGCCATGCTCGAACAGCGGATCGCCGAATTGAAGGCAAAGATCGGTGAGGGTGGACTCCGCGAAGCGGCCTTGCGTGCGCTGCTCTACGTGGGCTCGGCGCGAGGCATGGTCGACGAGCGGAGCATCGAGGCCCTGCGCCAGGCTCGCCGCGAACATGGCGGCCCGCGTGTGACGCTCGCCGAGTTCAAGACGCTGGTGCGCGAGCAGTTCTTCATGCTGCTGCTGGATAGGGACGCAACGCTGGCCGCGATTCCCAAGCTGCTGCCCGACGACTCGAATCAAAGGCGCGCAGCCTTCGCCGCCATCCGCGAGGTGCTGTCGGCCAGCGAGGCGATTTCCGGCGAACGCGCAGACCGCCTGAAGCGCATTGCCGATCTGTTCGGCGTGGATTCGGGAGAGGAGGCAACGTCGAACGTTGCCCCTTTCGACCCCAAGGCGAGGGCGTCCTGACGCACATCGGAAGGATGGAGGGCGACATCATGTCAGCCGATACGAGACCCGCACAGTCTCCTAGTAAATATGATCGGCTGATCGCGGCAGCCAGAGCGGCGTCGCCCGCCCCGACCATCGTGGTGCATCCATGCGACGAGACCTCGCTTCGCGGCGCCGTCGAGAGCGCCCAGGCCGGGATCATCGAGCCGGTGCTGGTCGGGCCCGCTAGCAAGATCAGGGAGACGGCCGCGAGGTTCAGCGTCGATATCTCCGGATACGAAATCGTCGATGCCGCGCACAGCGACGACGCGGCAGCGAAGGGCGTCGAACTCATTCATGCCGCCAGAGGCGAATTGCTGATGAAAGGCAGCCTGCACACCGACGAGTTGATGCGCGCCGTCACGGCGAAGGTCGGAGGCCTGCGCACCGACCGGCGCATCAGCCACGTGTTCGTCATGGACGTGCCAGCCTATGCCGAGACCATCTTTGTGACGGACGCGGCCATCAACATCTTCCCGGATCTCGATGCCAAGCGCGATATCATCCAGAATGCAATCGACCTCTACACGCAGACCGGCTTCGGCAAGCTGCCTCGGGTTGCCATCCTCTCCGCTGTCGAGACCGTAACTTCCAAGATTCCGTCGACCATCGAGGCTGCAGCGCTCTGCAAGATGGCTGATCGCGGCCAGATTACCGGCGGACTGCTGGACGGTCCGCTGGCCTTCGACAATGCGATCGATCCGGAGGCGGCGCGCATCAAGGGCATCAAGTCGGACGTTGCGGGGAGGGCTCAGATCCTGGTCGTTCCCGATCTCGAGGCTGGCAACATGCTGGCGAAGAACCTCGCCTATTTTGCCAAGGCGGATGGTGCGGGTGTCGTGCTCGGCGCTCGGGTGCCGGTCGTCCTGACCTCGCGGGCCGACTCACCACGTGCGCGAATGGCCTCCTGCGCGGTCGCCGCGCTTTACGCGAACGCCAGACGACTGAAAACGCCAACGATTGCCGCGTGATCGCCATGGATACGATCCTTGTCGTGAACGCCGGCTCATCGAGTGTGAAGTTCCAGGTCTATTCGGTCGAGGGCGAGGGCACCCTTCGCCGCCAGATCAAAGGCCAGATGGATGGCATCGGCACGCGGCCGCGCCTGCGGGCCAGTGACATCAGCGGCGCTTCATTGGCAGATCGTGCCTATCCGATCGAGGCGGTCGCAGATGTTCCGGCCGCGATGGAGGTTGCGGGCGACTGGCTGCGGAACGAGGTGCAGATCACCCCGCTTGCCGTCGGGCACCGCGTGGTGCACGGCGGCCCGGAGTTCGACCGGCCGGTGTTGATCGATCATGGCGTGGTGGCACGTCTGGAGCGCCTGGTCACGCTGGCACCGCTGCATCAGCCGCACAATCTGGCTCCAGTCCGCTCGATTCTTGTCAACTTTCCGAAGCTGCCCCAGGTCGCCTGCTTCGATACGGCGTTTCATCGCACGCATAGTGCGGTCGCCGACCATTACGCGATCCCGCATCAGCTTCATTCGGAAGGCGTGCGGCGGTACGGCTTCCACGGGCTTTCCTACGAATATGTCTCGAAAACGCTGCCCCAGATTGCCCCTGAAATCGCAAACAGGCGGGTCATTGTCGCTCATCTCGGCAGCGGCGCGTCGATGTGCGCCATCAAGGGCGGACGGAGTGTCGAAAGCACCATGGGATTCACCGCGCTGGATGGGCTTCCGATGGGGACACGGCCCGGCCAGCTCGATCCCGGCGTCGTGCTTTACCTGATGTCGGAGAAGGGGCTGTCCGCCGCAAAGGTCCAGGATTTTCTCTATCGCGATTGCGGGTTGAAAGGCTTGTCCGGCATCAGCAACGACATGCGCGAGCTCGAAGCCAGCGACAGCTTCAACGCAAAACTGGCGATCGATTGCTTTGTCTATCGGATCGGGCTCAATGCCGGCATGCTCGCCGCCGCCCTGCAGGGTCTGGATGCCTTCGTTTTCACCGCCGGCATTGGCGAGAACTCCGCCGGCATCCGAGCGCGCGTTGCCGAGCACCTGGGCTGGTTCGGCGTTGCGCTGGAGGCAAGCGAGAATGCGCGTCACGCCCGACTGATATCGCGTCCCGACAGCGCCATTCCGGTCTACGTCGTGCCGACGGACGAGGAATTGATGATTGCGCAGCACACGCTGGCGCTCCTGATGAACGGCAAATCGCACGATTCCAGAACCAAGAGGGTGTCATGATTCCCGTTTTCCCGGACAGCAAGGTTGCCCTCAAGGGCAAGAAGGGCCTCGTCGTCGGTATCGCCAATGATCAGTCGATTGCGTGGGGATGCGCCAGGGCGTTCCGCGCTCTCGGCGCCGAGGTCGCGGTGACTTATCTGAACGATCGGGCCAAAAAGCACGTCGAGCCCTTGGCGCAGGCGCTGGAGGCTCCGATCTTCATGCCGATGGACGTGATGGTCGAGGGGCAGACTGAGGCGGTATTCGAGCGCATCGAGAAGGAATGGGGGCAACTCGATTTCCTGCTGCACTCGATCGCCTTCTCGCCGAAGGAAGCATTGCACGGCCGTGTCGTCGACGTCGGCCGCGATGGCTTCCTCAAGACAATGGACGTCTCATGTTGGTCGTTCATGCGGATGGCACATCTGGCCGAGCCACTCATGAAGAATGGCGGAACGATGTTCACCATGACCTATTACGGCAGCCAGATGGTCGTGAAGAACTACAACGTGATGGGCGTGGCCAAAGCGGCTCTTGAGGCCGCCGTCCGCTACATCGCAGCCGAGCTTGGTCCGAAGGGCATCCGTGTCCACGCGATCTCCCCCGGGCCGCTCGCCACGCGTGCCGCGTCGGGAATCCCCGAGTTTGACGATCTGATGGACAAGGCACAGTCCACCGCGCCGACCCGCAGCCTCGTCAGCATCGAAGATGTCGGCAATGCCACGGCGTTCCTCGCACTCGACGGCGCCAAGCTGATCACCGGCGGCGTGCTCTACATCGACGGCGGCTATCACATCATCGATTGAGGCGCGAGGTTGTTGCTGTCGCGTCCGGCAGTCTCGCGGACGAGGATCATGCCACCTATGCCGGTGTTTTGCCCGACGGAGCAACCGTCCTTCTGGCTGACATGTCGCTGACCGAAAAACGTAATGAGTTCAAGCCCCAGCCTACTGTGCATGGGGTTGTTTTCGCCTTTTTTGCTCAGCGATAGTGCAGGGCGATCAGCTCGGCGATGCAAGCGGGCTTCTTGCCGCCCTCGATCTCGATCACGAGATGGTAGTTCACACGCAAGCCGTCCGGCGGCACGTCCTCGGTCTCCGCCACGGTGACGCGGCCACGCAGCTTTGACCCTGCCGGCACCGGCGCGAGATATCTGATCCGGTCAGCACCGTAGTTGAGCGTGTTGCGTAGCCCCTTCAGACCGATGACCGAACGAATGAAGAGCGGCGCGAGTGCCAGCGAGAGGAGGCCGTGGGCGATGGTCTTTCCGCCGGGCATCTCCTTAGCCGCGCGCTCCTGGTCGACGTGGATCCACTGTTCGTCGCAGGTCGCTTGCGCGAACTGGTTGATCCGGTCCTGAGTCACCTCAACCCAGTCGCTGGCTCCGATCTCGGTGCCGACGGCCGATTTGATCTCGTTGAAGTCGCCGAATATCCGCATGATCGTGGCCTCGTCAGATCTTCATTTCCGCAACGTTGTCGGGTACGACGAGCTCGGCCTCCGTTACCGCGAGGACTTCGCCGACGCTGACGCCGGGCGCGGTCTCCAGCAGGGTGGCCCTGCCCTCGGGGAAGCCGATCACGGCCATGTCGGTCACGACCAGGTCGACCTGCCGTGCTGACGTCAGGGGCAAATTGCATTGCTTGACGATCTTCGATTTGCCCTTGGCGGCGTGCTGCATGGCGACGATCACCCGCTTGGCGCCGCTGACGAGGTCCATCGCGCCGCCCATGCCCGGCACCATCTTGCCGGGAATCATCCAATTGGCGAGATGGCCGTGCGCGTCGACCTGGAGCCCGCCGAGCACGGTGACGTCGACATGGCCGCCGCGGATCAGACCGAACGACATCGCGCTGTCGAAGACCGAAGCCCCCGGCAGTGCGCTGATCGGGCGGCCGCCGGCATCGGTCAGTGTCGGATGCGCCATGCCTTGCTCGGGAATCGGACCGGTGCCGATGAGGCCGTTCTCCGACTGAAAGAACACTTTCAGATCGGCGGGCACGTAGTTCGCAACCAGTGTCGGAATGCCGATGCCCAGATTGACGAGGTCGCCGCTCTTCAGCTCCTTGGCGACGCGGCGGGCGATGACGATCTGCGGATCCATGATCTCACCCGTTGGCAATGAGGTAGTCGACGAGCGGTGCCGGCGTCACGACGTGGTCGGGCGCGATGACGCCGACGGGCACGATGTGCTCCGCCGTCACGATCACGGTATCGGCAGCCATCGCCATGATCGGGTTGAAATTGCGCGACGTCAGCGCATAGGCGAGGTTGCCGAGGTAATCCGCGAGAAAGGCGTGTACCAGCGCGAACTGGGCCCGCAATGCGGTCTCGAGCAGGAACGGTTTGCCGTCGACCTCGATCTGGCGCTTGCCCTCTGCAACCAAGGTGCCGACCCCCGTCGGTGTCAGGACGCCGCCCAGGCCGCATCCGCCGGCGCGAATGCGTTCGACGAAGGTGCCTTGCGGCACGAGATCGACGGCGATCTGGTTCGCCAGCATCTGCTGCTGCGCTTTCGGATTGAGGCCGATATGGGTCGCGGTCAATCGGGAGACCAGCGAGGCCTCGAACAGCTTGCCGACACCTTTACCGGGCGTCGCTGCGTCGTTGGAAATCAGGGACAGGCCGGTCTTATGCTGCCGGACCATCTCGTCGAGCAGTCGCTCCGGCGTTCCGACGCCCATGAACCCGCCCACCATGACGGTCGCGCCCGATGGGATCATGGCAACGGCTTCTTCGATGGAGACGGCCTTCATGATTGAAACTCCGGTCGGGACGCGTCGAAGGCGGTGAGGGAATGTTGGTCGGCGGTCGCTCGGGTCCTTTGATCTGCGTCAACGCTCCGCATCATTCGTGAACGTGATACCGACGCTTTCCAGCGCTTCCCGCCAGAGCTTGCGCACGCCGGCGTGGCGCTCTTCGAGAGCCGCGCTCACGGCATCGCGCAAGGGCACCAGCTCGGGACCCTTCAGGAACAGGATTTGGCCTTGCAGCAGCCGGCCGCTCTCGAATTCGATGCGACGCAGCGCCATGACGAAGGGGTCGTCGGCCTTGGCGTTCACCGGCAACAGGGCCGCCGGCCGGATGCCGGCATGAACTGCGTGCGCGAGCGTCGCGAGGTGGATCGCGCCGGCAAGAGAACGGTCTGCAACGCCGTCGATCGGGGTGGGGAGCCAGGCGGTTTCCCAGGATGCGACCATATAGCCCAGGGCGAGATCCGGTACCCATGAGGTTGCGCGCATCAAGAGTGAGACGATCTCGGCCTCACGGTAGAACTGTGCGTTCAGCTCGGTCTGCCAGGCGGTGTCGAGCTTCATGGGCAGAGTGAATGCGAACTGGCGCGCCAGCGCCCCATGGGCCGACATCAGGAAGGCTGCGACGCGCGTCTGCTGGTTCGGCGGCACGCGGCCCTCGGAATCGAGCGGGCCGAAAAACTCACTCATGTCGCCGTCCTCTGAACGGGGATCGCGCGAAGATGATCGTAGCCGGCCGGGAACGGCGTAAGCGCGCCGCCCGGGTCTTCCGGGGCGATCCAGACTGCCTTGTTGCCCTGCCAGTTTCCGGCCAGCACGTTCTCGGCGAAGCGTGCAAGCAGGTCGGCAGTAAGCGCGCCCTTCTCGAGCGTAAACGCATGATACGCCTTCGGAATGATCACCAAGGCGCTGTCCGGAATTTCAACCCTGAGCGTTTCATGCAAAGGCCGCGGCGTCAGGAAGTCGAACTCGCCGTTGAGGATCATGGTCGGGACGGAGATCGACGAGAGCTGCGGCGTCAGTGGCTGAAAGTCGAGGAAAGATTCCATCAGGTTCTGAAGCGCGTAGACGTCGTTGACGAGCCAGCCCTGCCGCTTGACGCTGTCGAGCTTGTCCAGGAGCGGCGTCAACCATTGGTCGGACAGGTTCATGGGCAGCAGCAGATCCTGGAGATAGCCGGTGCCGCCGAGAGTGAGGCCGGTGCGCAAGGCGTTGCCAATCAGCAGCAATTGCGGTGAGAGTTCCGCAAAGCAGCTCATGGGCACCAGGCCGGACAGACGCTTGCCATGCGCGATGGCATAGCGCAGCGCGATCAGGCCGCCGAAGCTGATGCCACTGAGGAAGACCGGTCCGTCGCCCAGCTCGTCGATAAGGAGACGAAGTGCCGTAACCTGGTCATCCTGGTTGATGAAGAGGGCAGGCTTGTCGGACCCGCCTTGCCCCAGCAGGTCGAATGTCGCAACGCGAAAATGTCGGGCCACGAGTGCATCGCGGTAGGCAGCCCACAACTCGGCATACTGGGTCAGGCCGTTGACGAGGACATAGGTGGGCGCGCCGGCCGGCCCTTCCAGCTCATAGCGTATCCGATATGAGCCGTGATCGAGGAAAGGCATTGGAAAAACCAGCCAGATGTTCTGTCGCGCCATCCTCAATCCTCGGAAGAGGATTCCATTGAGTTAGATCAAGCCTCCCGATGTCGCCCCACCTAGCGTTTTCGCAAGGAACACCATCGGGAGGGATACGTCATGTCCGGAAGAGGCGCTCTGAGGCATTGCCTCGTCACCCTCGTTCTGCTGCTCGTCGGCACGGCCCTCGCCGTTGCCCAGCCCTTCACGCGGCGCTCGTCGCAGATGCAGCACGATGGTTTGAAGAAGTCCTACGAGATCTCCAACTTCCGCCTCGGGGGAAAGTACGATCTCGCCAATCCGTCCAAATGGGAGAGCGGCGGTGAAGGCGGTGTCACGCTGGAATCGCTCGGCGGCGGTAAGCTGCGGACGGCCTACATCGCGATTGGCAATGCACGCCGCAACGCCGCAGGCGAGATCACCAATGCGATCGTCATCAACTCCTATTATTCGGGCGATTCTACTGACATGTACGAGCAGTGGGTCAAGGGCGCACCGCTCTCGGGCGGCGTGCCGATCATTGGCCCGGGCCGGCCGATCGATACCGACCGCTACTACGTGATCATGGTCGATCCGCTCGGTACCTGGGGCGCAAGCAAGCCGTCCGACGGCCTCGGCATCAAGTTCCCGCAGTACAGCTATTACGACATGGTGCAGGCGAACTACCGCTTGTTGCGCGACGAGCTGAAAGTCGCGCGCGTCGCGCTGGTGTCCGGCGTCTCCATGGGTGGCACGCAGACCTATGTCTGGGGCGTCATGCATCCCGAATACATCAACGCGCTGATGCCGATTGGTGGCACGACGCAGTCGGACGGCGACGATCCCGTCGGCAACTGGACCTTCCAGATGATGACGGCGGCGATCGAATCCGATCCGGTGTGGCAGGCGAGCAAGGGCGATTATTACAAGCTGCCCAAGGAGAAGCATCCGGTCCCCGGCGTGGCGTTCGGCTGGTCGATCCTCGGCATGACGGGGTATGACTTCGCCTACCGCACGACCCAGAATTGGGCTGCCGTCCAGCCCGAAATCTTCTATTGGGACTCGCCGAACGAGAAGGCCGGCTTGAACGTTACCAATCGTGCCAAGCTTTACGACGCGGTCGATCTCGTCTGGCGCAACCGGGTTGGCGAGACGCACAACGTCAATCCTTATCTCGGCCGCATCCAGGCGCGGACGCTGGTGATGCACATCACCAACGATCTCTGGCTGAACTTCAAGCTGGCCGAGAAGGCCGTCGATCGCGTGCCCGGCGCAGACCTCATCGCGCAGGAAAGCCCGGTCGCCCATTACGGCGTCTTCCCGATCGTCAACCAGCGCAAGAACGATCCCAAATTCGTCGCCTTCATGGACGACGTCGCAGCGCTCGATCGTGCACAAACGTTCGTCGACAAGAACTATCGCGTGCCGGGCGTGGCCGAGAAGATCGACCCGAGCAAATCCTTCTGGAAGGACTTCGTGACCTATCCCTATCCGGTGAAATACGCCAACGCGAAGGACAAGAACGGCACCACCTGGCAGATCGGCTACATGGACGAATATGCGGGCACCGACAGGGACCCGAAGGCGCTTGTCATCATCCATGGCAAGGGTGCTTTCGGCGGGCATTACGGCAACGTCATGCAGTATGCCCTGCGCAGCGGAATTCGCGTGATCGTGCCTGATCTGCCGCATTACGGCATGTCCGGGCCCGGCAATCTCGACAAGAGCCCGGCACGCACCATGCAGGATATGCGCGAGGTCATCTACGACCTCGTGGTCAACCAGCTCGGCGTCAAGAAGGCCTATTACCTTGGCCATTCGCTCGGGGGCCAGTTCGTCATGGGCTACGCCTTGACGTGGCCGGATGCGGTGCAGGGGCTCGCGCTGGAAGCGCCGTCCGGCCTTGAGGAATATCCGCGCGACATCACCATCGCCAAGGACAAGAAGGCGCGCCTGTTCGACGACGCCTTCGGCCGTGACTTCGAGAAGTGGAAGCAGGCCTGGGACCAGACCGGAATCCTGGCCGCCGAGAAGGCGCGGAACGAGCAGAACATCCGGGACTTCTTCTACTTCAAGAAGCGCGACCCCGACACCAACGCCGTGTCCGCGGCCAAGAGCGGCTACTTCTTCGGCGACAGCGAATATGCCCGCTTCCATACCGAGCAGCGCGTCGGGTTGACCAAGGGCAACCCTAAGGAGCTCGAGCAGTGGTGCAACGTCTTCATCTTCGACGTCTACACGATCGGGGCCGAGCTCCAGCAGGACGATCCGAAGAACCTCTACGAGCGGCTTACGCAGATCAAGGCGCCGATTTTCCTGGCCTTCGGCGACAAGGAGCCGTTCATCCCGACGCCCGCCTTTAACGGGCTGACGGACCTCGGACGCGACGTCATTACGCCGTTCATGACCCGCATGACCAATGCGGGCAACCGACCGATGCTGAAGGTCTACCCGGAGACAGGTCATTTCATCCACACGGACAATCCGGTCGAATATTCTGCCGACGTGGTGGATTTCGTCACCAAAGGCACCGTGGACACCTCGTCCCCCCTCGGCACCGACCGCATGATCAAGGGGGCCGTGGTCTCGGCCCTGCCGGTGGCGCCGACGCCGCCAGGCGCCGCGCCGACGGCCGGCTTGAACAAATAGGATAGACCGATGCCGAGAGTGCAGGCGGGCGAGGTCCAGCTGGGCTGGCGGGAGTGGGGAGAAGGCGATGTCACCGTCGTCTTCGTCCACGGCAATCTCGCCAGCAAAGACTGGATCGAGCTCGCCGCACCGCTGTTTCCCCGCGATCTCCGCGTCGTGGGAATCGATTGGCGCGGCTGCGGCGACAGCGATCGGCCAGCGCCTACGACTGACTATTCCAACTACGCGATGCAGCAGCACGCAGACGACATGCTGGCGGCGCTTGATGCGCTCGACATCCGGCATTGTCACCTGGCAACCCATTCGACCGGTGGCATCATCGCCGCCCGGATGCTGTTGATGCAGCCGCGGCGGTTCGGCCGCGTCTTCGCGCTCGATCCTGTAACGCCGCTCGGCATGTCATTTAGCGACGATCAGATTGGCGTCTTCCGCGCCATGATGGCAAGCAAGGAGCTGACGCGAACCGTCATGGCCACGGCGGCGTCCTCGCTGTTCGTTCCGGAAAGCATGGCCGCCAATGCGATTCCTCGCTTTCGCGCCGGCCTTGGGGAGTGTCAGGCGCTCTTCGAGCGGATCATCGAGCAGACCTTCGGCGTCTCGGAGGGAGTCTGGATCGGTACGCCGGTCAATTTGACCAAGGAAAAAGCAAGCCGCGAACTGGAGCGGCGCATGGCGGAAATCCGACATCCGCACCTGGTCCTGTGGGGCGAGCGGGACGGCTGGATTCCTCCGGCCGATCTCCGCGTCATGGCCGAGGCGATGCCGGACTGCCGGCTCGTGGTTGTGCCCGGTGTCGGGCACTCGATGAATGTTGAAGTACCGGCTCTGTATGCCGGCTATTTCGGTGCCTGGTTTGGAGGACTTCGCGCGTAATCATCAGCCCGAGCTCTTGAAGGGCCACGCGCGAGCGATGACCGATCAGCCAAGAGCCATGGGCAAGCCCGCTACGCACGTTTGAAGTTTGGTCGATCCTTATGCTGTTGCAGTTGCTCGTCGGTGGCTCGGTAAGCGTGGTCAATATCGGCCTCCACGCACTTGTCACGATCGTTGCGGTTGGAATTGCCCGCAGCGCGGGGCTGCGGCGAACCGTGAGGCCCAGGCTGCACCTGATGGGCGTGATGATCGCGACGGCTGCGGTGCTGAAGGTTGCGCACATGGTGGAAATCCTGGTGTGGGCTTGGACGTACGACCTCGTCCGGGCCGCCGCACCCGGCAGCGATCTGCTCTATTTTGCCTTCGTCAACTACACCACGCTCGGCTACGGTGACATCACGCCGGTGCGCGAATGGCGGCTGATAGGTCCATTGACCGCCATGAACGGCGTCCTGCTGTTTGGGTGGTCGGCGGCGATCTTGTTCGAGGTCCTGCGCAAGACACTCGATCACGTCGGGCTGATTGACATGCCTGCTTCGGGCTCTAGCCAACCCGATGCACCCGTGCTCGGCCGCGGCACAACAGACGACCTGGGCCCACATGCCTGAACTCGCAGCATCGCGGTGGGTTGCCGACTTCCTGTTCGGCTTCGGCGCGCTGTTTGCAATCATCAATCCGTACGGGCTGGCCTTCATCTTTTTCGACAGAACGAAGGGGCTCTCGGAGAAGGAGCGCGCGAACCTTGCCTTGCGGGTCGCCTTTTATGCCTTCCTGGTCCTGCTGGTATCGATGTTTCTCGGCAGCCAGATTCTCAATTTCTTCGGCGTAACCATCCCGGCGCTCCGGATCGCCGGCGGTCTCGTCGTGGCGGCGACCGGCTGGTCCATGCTCCACGCGTTGCCCGGCGGCGTCGAGCATCACGCCGGTTCGTCAGCCGATCTCGCAACGATGAAGCGGATGGCTTTCTTTCCACTGACGATCCCGCTCACGACCGGCCCGGGGACGATCGCGACGGCGATCGCAATTGGGATAAGCCGGTCCGACAGCCTCGATGCCATGTTCGCATCGTCCATCGTCTCGCTGGTGGTCGCGCTCGCCGTGACCGCTGCGATCTACCATGCCTATCGGAAATCGAGCGCAATGGCTCGCCTGTTCGGCGAGGAGGGCACGAGTGTCGTGACCAAGCTGTCGGCATTTCTGCTGCTTTGTATTGGTGTACAGATCATCATCACCGGTGCATCGGAGATCGCGCGCACCATTCTTGATGGAGCGTCGCGCGTTACCCAATAGGTGTTCGAAGCGTTCAAGGCTGTAGATCGAGGCTCGCGAGCTGGTGACGGTCGAGCAATATGATCTGGCGCTGCGTGTTGCCAACGAAGCCGAGCACTCCGAGTTCGTGCAGGTGCGAGATGGCTCGCGACACCGTTTCCAGCGTCAGGCCAAGATAGTCGGCAATATCGCGCCGCGACATTGGCAGCGCCAGCACGCCTGCGGCTGTTAGCCGCTTGTCCATCTCGATCAGGAAGGCGGCGACCCGCTCCAGCGAGGTCTTGCGTCCAAGCAGCAGCATGTGATCTTCCGCATGCTGGAGGTTGGTCGTGGTCATGCCGAGAAGGTTCTTGGCAACCATGGCGTCGCTTTCGGCGACCGTCTCCAGGCTCTGCCGTTTGATCAGGAGTACTGCCGTATCGACGACGGCCTCCGCGGTGAAACGGTGCGTGGTGCCGTTCTCAAGCCCGAAAATGTCGCCGGCGAGGTGAAATGCCCCGATCTGGCGCCGGCCGTCCGATAGCAGCTTATAACTTCGCACGGCACCGGTCTTGACCTGGTAGACGTATTCGGCAGGCTCCTTCTCGCCATAGATCTCTTTGCCCTTTTTGTATGTAATCTCGTTTAGGCGGACAATTGGATCTGAACCGCTGCTCATTCCCAGGACGCGGAGCGAATTAGGGCGGGGGAGCGGATCGGTTGTGCGTACGAACATGGCCAACTCCCTCAACGCCGATCGCGAATTGGTCTTAGTCAGGTATTCCATTATGAGAATTGAGGGGTAATACTCACGCCTCCAGGTTGATCTACGATAGAAGTGAGGTTTCTCACCATTGTCCCAACGGACATTGTACCAAAGGACAGGTCGCGCAATCTCGTGCACGGAATGAGAAACGGGGGTTGTTACCAATTAGCGTTTTGTTTTGCCGAAAGTTTTCGTTATCGGGAGTTTCGAATTGTCTCGCCTCGTCTACGTCGTGGATGACGACGCATCTTTTCGGACGGCAATCGAGCGGCGGTTGAAGCTTGCCGGATTTGAAGTGGCGACCTATGCATCGGCTCTGGATCTGCTGGAGTACCTGCCCAGAAACGAACAGCAGGGATGCATCCTGCTCGACGTTCAAATACCGGGATTGAGTGGACCTGAGCTCCAGAGCCGTCTGCTCGAGCGGGGGTTATCGCTTCCCATCGTCTTCCTCACTGGCCATGCCGACACCCAGACGACCGTGCGGGCGATCAAGGCCGGCGCCGAGGATTTCCTGACCAAGCCTGTCTCGTCCGCGCAATTGATCGATGCGATCGAGCGTGCACTGGCAAACCAATCCCAAGCCCGCAGTCTGCGCGACAGGCTCGATGGACTGCGTGCCCTGCTTGGCCTGCTGACGCCAAGGGAGCGCCAGGTCTTCGACCTGATCGTGCGCGGCAAGATCAACAAGCAGATCGCCTACGATCTTGGAACGACCGAGCGAACCATCAAGGCGCATCGTCACCAGGTGATGGAGAAAATGCAGACGCGGTCACTGGCGGAACTGGTTTCCATCGCCGAACGTCTTGGACTGCTCGAAGCGAACGCCAACGTAGCGAGCCGGTAGGTATTTCAGTAGCTTGTCTCATCGAGACAGCCGGGTTCCAAGGTCCCAAGAGATTTGCGACAAGATGTTCTTGGAACGCGCAGGGTCTTTCCACATTGACCGCATCAGGACTCGCGATCCACACGCCGCTTGATGGACGCGGGCCTATGATGTCAGTTGGAACCTGAAGGCTGTTCATTTTGCCGAGAAGCAAGTCCGTTCTCGTCGTTGATGACGACTCGTCTATGCGGACGAGCATCGGGCGATTGCTCCGAGCTCATGGATTGGGCGTGCTCTTGTTCGACTCCGTAGAGGCTCTCTTCGGTCACGTTGATTTCAGCAACGCAATTTGCCTGGTCATTGACATCAACCTGGGTCACCGATCGGGAATCGATCTGCGCCGTCACCTGATGAAAGAGGGGGTCACCACACCGGTGATCTATGTTACCGGCAACGACAGCCCAACGCACCGCTCGATTGCCGTCGAGTCGGGTTGCGTTGCTTACCTGACCAAACCCTTCACGGCGCAGTCACTGATCGAGTCGATCGAGCGGGCCCGCTCGGAATTGGGCTAGGAGCGGAAGACGCAAAATCGCCTGCTGCACGACGGCCACTTGGTCGGTCGCAAGCTGGCGTAGCGTGTCGCGACCCAACGATTGCATGGCCGTATCGAAGCGCTCGATACCGCTATTCGACGGTTGCGTTCACCGTGATGACCGATCTGCCCGAGCCGAACGGACCTTTCCCTTCGCCATATATCGCAAAGGTGTCGTTGCCTCTGTATCCGGATTTCGCGGTGTATCTGAAGGTCGTCATATTGAGCTGTTTCAGCATCCCGTGTGCAGGCTTGCTGGCAACGCCCGCGTTGTTCATTATGCCTGGAATTCGGATTGGGAAATTGCATGTTTCGCCGGACTTGATTGCGACATAGGCAGTCATGTCGACACCGAATACCGATGGATTGCCTGTGACTCGGCAGTCGGAGACGGCGAAAGCCGAAACCGGCGTAAGGCTGATTACAGCCGCTATGACCCACAACCGCATGTTAATCTCCCGTCTGGGGGTGACATCGACGACAGTTGATTTTGAAGCGGTGAGACAACCATTGAGATGGATCAAGAAGCCGACCTGCGTCGCCGGAACCATGAGTTGACGAATAGGCGCAATGCCGCCTGCAGCTCGTCGCGACGTTTGCTGCGATTGCACGCAGTTTGGCAATGAAGTGAACACGATGACGATCCGTGCAAACGCGCCCCGAGCTGCCGGTCTGGCTATTCTTCGAGATCTTGCTCCAGCGTCTGCGCCGGCGCACCGTTGCGAACGAACGCAAACGTTGCCAACGGCAGCGCGGTTGTCAGTTTCAGAAGATTGGAATCGACGACCTCCAACACGAGCCTCGTTCCGGCTTCCATCTCCTTGATGAGCTTCGGGTCGGCAACATCCGCGGCTATGCAGGCATTGGTCACGCACCAGCTATACGGCACCTGATAGGTGCCGCCCTGATCGACGCTCAGCTTGGCAGGGTGCCGCAGGTACATGCCGACAGGGACAAACATCTGTAATCGTGCCCTCTTGGCTCCTTCGCGCTCGATCAGGTCTATGCGCACTGCCATCTGACCGGTCGCAAAGCTGCCGGTGATCGACGTCCGGCAAAGCAGGGGCGCGCCACCCGCTTTGAAGCAGAGCTTTTTCCAATCGCCGTAGGTGATGTCCTTTGCCTCGCGCTGACCACGTGGGGCTTCGGCGGTCGTGGCGCTTTGGGATTTCCGTTTTGCCGAGGCGATGCCAGGGGCTGCAGGGGTGGCAAGCAGGGCCATCAGCAGGACCGACAGGCAGTGGCTGGCATTGGTCATGGATGCACCTCTCGGATCGGCGCTTGCGCGCTTATTTCTGCGCGTCGAGAAATTTCGCCACCAGCGGCGACCAGATTGGTATCGCGTCAGGGGAGCCAATCAAGAAATGTCCTTCGCTGCCGAACGACGGCACCAAATGGTACTCGGCCTTGCCACCCGCCGCGGTGAAAGCCTCATGCATTCGCTTCGACAGATCGGGGCCGAAGAAGGTATCGTTTTCGATATAGATCCACAGCATCGGCACCCGCGACGTCCGGCCAAAATCAGCTGTCGCTTCGACCAGCTTGTCGGGCGCGCAATTGTTGTTCGGCCTGCCGCCGACGCGGCCACCGCGGCCTCCGGCAAAGATGATGACCGCCTTGACTTGCGGCGGGTTGACGCTGGACAGGGCAATCGAGGCCCAGCCACCGGCAGATTGTCCGACCACGACGACGTCCTTCGGCACGATGCGCTTCTCGGCTGCCAGGTAATCGATGATCCAGAGATCGACTTGAGCGACCGCAAGACCCGCGTCATGGAAATTGGGGTTGGTGCACTTGCCAATCTTGGAGAAGAACGGGCCGAATACCGCGCGCTCGGGTATGTCGATCGCTGCCGCGCCGTAGCCCGAACCGACTGGCGCCACCACCATGTTGCCCCGTTTGGCAAACCATTTCGCCGCATCACGGAATTCCACCAGCGGGAAAAAGCTGCGTTCCTTCGCATCGAGCACGACGCCATGGTTCATGATCACCAGCGGGAAGGGACCGTTGCCGACCGGCCGGACGACATAGGCGAACATCGGCAAGGGCAGGGGCAGAGCCCAGATCTCTTCCTGGATGCGGATTGTCTCCGTCGTATCGGCGGAACGGGCCGTGGGGGCCGCGGCGACGGCCACGAGAACTGCGGTCAGCAAGCGCAACAGGTGAATAGCACGCATGAGCGCTCCCTCAGCCGGTGTAGGTGGCTGCCACAATGATTGGACCGAGCACGGTCAGGACCACGTTGCCGACGGCGTAAGGCACGGCAACCCCGAGCACGGGCGTCTGGCTCTCGGCGACCTCGCATGCGCCAGTGACGGCGGCATCGACGGTCATGGCCCCGGCCAATGCACCGCAGGTCACGACCGGATTCATGCGCAGCACGTAGCGGGCGAAGAGCGTCGCGACGATCAGCGGCACCAGCGTAATGACAAGGCCCATGCCGACCAGCAGCATCCCATGCGCCTGGATCGCGGCCCAGGCGGCGGCGCCGTTGCCAAGCCCGATGGCGGCGATGAAGCCGCCGAGACCGAGATCGCTCAATATCTGCTGCGCGGCGGGTGGCAGCGCGCCCATGGTCGGACGGCGCGAGCGGAGCCACCCGCAGACCAGACCCGCAATTAGCGCGCCTCCGCCGCCGCCGAGAGTCAGTGCGACGCTGCCGATCTTGACGCTGACGAGGCCCGCAAGCAGGCCAACCGCGATCCCGGTGGCAAGGAAGGCGACATCGGTGCGGTCGCCGGCGCGCAGGATCTGGCCGACATTTGCGGCAGCCCGCTCGATGTTGCGCGTGCTGCCGACCAGGGTCATGACGTCGCCGACATAGACTCGCGTATCAGGGCTCAGCGGCACTTCGCGGCCCATCCGGGTCAATGCGCGCAGGAAGACGCCGCGCGCATTGCCGCCAACGCGTTCGGCCACGTCCTTGATGGAGCGGCCGTGAAGCTGGCGGTTGTCGACCAGCACCTCGACCACGTTGCCGGGGATCGCCTTGAGGATCTCGTCCGCGTCGATCTCGGTGCCGATGATCGGCCTGGCTGCAACGATGGCGGCGGTTCGTCCCGTGATGACGATGTTGTCGCCGGCTTCGAGCGTCGTATCCAGATGAGGCTCGACGTCGAGGCCCTGGCGGACAATGCGCTCGACCACAGTGCGGCTGCCGAGGTCCTCCTCGAGCGACTTGACGGTGCGGCCCGCTGCGGTCGAGACGAGATAGGCACGCGCCTGGAACTTTCGGTAGGCGAGATTCTCGGTTTGCGGCGCTTCACCGCCTGAAAGCTCCGCCTCCAGCTTCTTCGCCTCGGCCTTCAGGTCGACCCCCATCAATTTCGGCGCGACAAACGGTACGAAGAGCAAGGTCAAGATGTAGCCGAGCACGTAGGTCACGGCATAGCCGGCGGCGATGTTGGCTTCCTGCTGCTTCAACACCTCGCTCGGCAGGCCAAGCTGAGCCAGCGCGCCGGATGCGGTTCCGATCACCGAGGATTGGGTCAGTGCCCCCGCGGCGATACCGGACGCGGTGCCGGGATCAAGCTGAAAGCTGAAGGCAAACGCGAGCACGATAGCAAGCCCCGTGCCGCCGAGTACGAGCGCCATGGCAACCTGCGCCAGCGTACGCATGCTGAGCGAGGCAAAAAACTCCGGTCCGGACCGGTAGCCGATCGTGAACACAAACAGGCTGAACAGGATCACGCGCAGCAGGGACGGGAACGTGAAGGTCCCGAGCTGCCCGATCAGGACTGAGACGATCAGAATGCAGGCCGTGGTGCCGATCGCGAAACCGCGCAACCTGATCCGCCCGAGCAGGGTGCCGATTGCGATGGCCAGCAACAGAAAGATTTCCGGTGCGGCGGTGATGATCCACCTGACGGTATCCATGATCGCGTTCCCCCGGCAGCAGCCACCGATTTGATTCGTGACCGCGGATGGTTTCTTGATCCAGATCAAGCCTTGCCGGCGGCAAGGCGCGGCCAATCAAGTCATGCGAAACCTGCCCCAGCCCGCATTACCGCCATGAGTATGATGGAGGTCGCCTCTGGCGCGATCCGCCGCGACGAGACGGTCGAGATCGTTCTGCTGCTCGCCTTTGCCGGCGGCTATATCGACGCTTATACCTGGATCATCCACGGCGTGATGGCGAACGCCCAGACCGCCAACCTGATTTTCCTCTGGGTCTATGCGACCGCAGGCGACTGGCCGAAGGCACTTCACTTCGTGCCTCCGATCCTGGCGTTTGCGGTCGGAATCGTGATCGCGGCATGGCTGCGCCGCATCGTCGGCGAGCGAGCCGGCGCGATCAGCACCTTGCTCGAGATCCTGATGCTGATCGCGATAGGCATCTTGCACAATCGGCTGCCGGATCTCGCCGGCACGCTCGGCATATCACTCGTTGCCGCCATGCAGGCCGCTTCCTTTACCAAGGTCGAGGGCACCATCTGCAGCACGGTGATGATCACCGGCAACATGCGCCAGGCGATCGAGACGATCTTTGCGGTTGCGACCGGAGGCGCGGCCCCCGGGACGTTGCGCCGGTCCGGCATCTTCTTCGCCCTATGCGCCGTGTTCGGCTTTGGCGCTGCCGTCGGCGCCTTCGCCACCAAGGGCATTCCCGATCTCGCGCTCGGCATTCCCGTGGTCGCGCTGCTGGTCGTTCTGCTGCGGTGCGAGACGCCGCAGCGCGAGGCGACGTGATGAAGGCCTCGCCCGACCGGGGTTGGACGTGGCTCTTTCCGCCGGCGGAGTGGCTCGCCGCCTATCGACGCGAGTGGCTGACATCCGACGCCGTCGCCGGCATCACGCTCGCCGCTTACGCGATTCCCGTCTCGCTTGCCTATGCCGCGCTGGCCGGCTTGCCGCCTCAGATCGGCGTCTACGGCTATATGCTCGGCGGCATCGGCTACGCTCTGTTTGGGTCGTCACGGCAACTTGCGATTGGTCCGACGTCTGCGATCTCTCTGATGATTGCCGCCAGCGTCGGCACCCTCGCCGGCGGAGATGCGGCGCGCTATGCGCAGATCGCAAGCCTCGCAGCTTTCGCTGTGGCGGTGCTGTGCTTCATCGCGTGGCTGTTCAGGCTCAGCGTGCTGGTTCGCCTCGTCAGCGACAGCATCCTGATCGGGTTCAAGGCCGGTGCCGGGCTCACCATCATCATGAGCCAGCTGCCGAGCCTGCTTGGCGTCGCCGGCGGCGGGCACAATTTCTTCGACCGCGCCATAAAGCTGTCGGGGCAGCTCGGTCAGGTCGATGCACTCGTGCTGGCAATCGGTGCAGTCGCGCTACTGCTGCTTCTGCTCGGCGAGCGGCTGCTGCCGGGCAAGCCGGTCGGCATCACGATCGTGGCGCTCGCGATCGTCGTGGCAACGCTGCTTGGCCTGCCGGCGCTTGGTGTGCCCGTCACCGGAAAGATCCCGGAGGGCTTGCCAGGGTTGGGGGTGCCGGCATTCGGGCTTCTGCAGTTCGATGAGTTGTTTCCGCTCGCCGCCGGATGCGTCTTGCTGGCTTACATAGAAGGTGTCTCTGCCGCCCGCAGCTTTGCCGCCAAGCACGGCTATTCCCTCGACGTCCGGCAGGAGTTCCTGGGGCTGGGCGCCGCGAACCTCGCGACCGCCTTCGGCCATAGCTACCCCGTCGCCGGCGGACTGTCGCAATCGGCCGTCAACGACAATGCCGGCGCGCGAACGCCGCTGGCGCTGGTGATCTGCTCGGTGGCGCTCGGGCTATGCCTTCTGTTCTTCACCGGGCTGTTGACCAACCTGCCGAAGGCGGTGCTGGCGGCCATCGTCTTTGCGGCCGTTTACAGGCTTGTCGACCTCCGCGCGCTGCTGCGGATGTGGCAAGTCAGCCGGATCGACTTCTATGCCGCTGCCATTGCCCTGGTGTCGGTGCTGCTGCTCGGCATCCTCCAGGGCGTATTGCTGGCCTCGATTGCGTCGATCTTCCTGCTGCTCGCGCGAGCCTCGCGGCCGAACGTGGCATTCCTCGGCCGGCTGCCGGGAAGCGGTCGTTACTCCGACAGTGCGCGGCACGATGATGTCGAGCCGCTGGTCGGCGTCATTGCGTTTCGGCCGGAAGCCTCGTTGCTCTACATCAATGCCGAGACGATCCTGGAGACGGTGCTGGTCGCACTGCGGAACTCGCCGCGCCTCCAGCTCGTAGTCTGCGACCTCTCGGCGTCGCCCTACATTGACCTTGCTGGCGCGCGCATGCTGCGCGACCTCAACGATGAGCTCGCGCTCCGCCACGCCAGCTTCTGCATCGTCGGCGCGCATGCGCAACTGCGGGACCTGCTGCGGGCGGAAGGATTGGCTGAGAAGACCGACAGCGGCCAATGGCTGCGATCGCTGGATGCCGTCTTGGGCGACCACCAGCACGTCTCGAGTAGGCGAACGCCATAGCGACACCGTGTTGCGATGCAACTGGCATCGCAGCGATCGCGGCCCGCCCAGAATGCGCGCGACCGTTGACTTGGATCAATGGTGCATCCTGCGCCGCACCCACGATCCTCTCATCAACCTTCGCCTCAGGGATCGGGAGAGACGCATGTCCAAAGACGCCAAGCCCACACAGAAGCGCATTGATCAGTTCTTTTCGGGCCCGGGCGCACGGGCCGACGATTGGCGTGATCTTGTCGATGCTGCGAAGGCGTGGGCTCGCGGCGGCGACCGGGCAAAATACGATGCAGCGCTGGTAGATCTCTCGGTCACTGAGGAGTTTCACGGCTATCCCGGCCTGCAATTGATGGCGGCGCTGCGTGAAGCGGCGGCCGCCGGCGATGGGGCAACATCGCTTGCCCTTGCGACCCGGATCACCCAGGCGTTGGCGACGCGATCCTTCCGCCAGCATGCCGGCGACTGGAGCGCGAAGGACGATGGCAATGGCGATGCACCCGAGCTGGTTCCCCCGACCTTCGGCGCGCATACGACACGCAGGCCCTATTTCGAGACCCTGATCGTCACCGGGGTATCTCCCGGCCAATGGCCTGCGCTCGCCGCCGAATGGCGCAAGCTCCGCCGCCCGGTCGATGCCTTCATCTATGAGCCGGTCATCGTCGGTAGCCTCGAAGACGCCTTCTGTGCGACGATGCTCAATCCCAACATCGGCGCCGTCATCATCAACGAGGGTTTTGGACTGCGCTCGCGGCATAACGCGCCGGTGCTCCGCTCGATCACGGCTACGGCAGGCCTCAACGACGAGTCCGACGCATCCGCGCTGCGGCTTGCCCAGATCATCAAGCGCGTCAGGCCCGAGCTCGATCTCTACATGATCTCGAATCGCGACGTCGAGGAGCTCGCCGGCAACCCAGAAGCCAGCGTGGTCCGCCGCATCTTCTATTCGGTTGAGGAATTGCTGGAGCTGCATCTGTCGATCCTCGAAGGCATCCAGGATCGCTACGATACGCCGTTCTTCGACAATCTGAAGAAGTACGCGCAGCGCCCAATCGGGACGTTCCACGCGCTGCCGATTGCCCGTGGCAAATCCATCTTCAAGTCGGACTGGATCCGCGACATGGGCGAATTCTACGGCCCGAACCTGTTCCTGGCCGAGAGCAGCGCGACCACGGGCGGCCTCGACAGCATGCTGGAGCCGACCGGCAACATCAAAAAGGCGCAGGAGAAGGCGGCGCGCGCGCTCGGCGCTGATCGTGTCTTCTTCGTGACCAACGGCACCTCGACCTCGAACAAGATGGCGGTGCAGGCGCTGCTTGCGCCGGGTGACATCGCGATTGTCGACCGCAACTGCCACAAGTCGCATCACTACGGCATGGTGCTTGCCGGCGCCCAGCCGCTCTACGTCGAAGCCTTCCCGATGACCGAATATTCGATGTATGGCGCCGTGCCGTTGAAGACGATCAAGCAGGCGCTGCTCAGCGCCAAGGCCGACGGCCGGCTTGAGCGGGTCAAGATGCTGGACCTCACCAACTGCACCTTCGACGGCCACATCTACAACACCCGCCGGGTGATGGAGGAATGCCTCGCCATCAAGCCCGACCTGATCTTCTTGTGGGATGAAGCCTGGTTCGGCTTCGCGCGCTTCTCGCCTTTCCTGCGCCGGCGCACAGCCATGGGGGCCGCCAACGAGATCGAGGCCTGGATGCACGATCCGAAGTCGGTCGCGGCCTATGAGAAGCAGCAGGCCGAGCTCGGCAAGAATCCGTCGGATGAAGTGCTGCTCAAGACGCGGCTGATTCCCGATCCGCGCCAGATCCGGTTGCGTGTCTATCAGACCAACTCGACCCACAAATCGATGTCGGCGATCCGGCAGGGTTCCATGCTCTCGGTCAAGGACGTCGAATTCCACACGGTCGAGCAGCAGTTCAAGGAGGCCGTCTTTACTCACGCCTCGACAAGCCCGAACCAGCAGCTCATCGCCAGCCTCGACATCTCGCGGCGCCAGATGGAGCTGGAAGGGTATGGCCTGGTCGCCAATGCGATGGAGATCGCGCTCGCCATCCGCCACGCCGTCAACAACAACCCGCTGCTCTCGAAGTATTTCCGCATTCTTGGCGCCGATGTCATGGTGCCGACGCAATACCGCCAGAGCGGTTTCACCGATTATCTCGCACCGGGCGTCAACTGGGCGAATACGCTGAAAAGTCTGGACGAGGACGAGTTCTGCCTCGATCCAACCCGAATGACGCTGGTGTGCGGTACGGCCGGCTACGACGGCACCCAGTTCAAGGGCATCCTCGCCAACGAGTACAACATCCAGGTCAACAAGACCTCACGCAACTCGGTGCTGGTGCAGTCCAACATCAACAACACCCGCAGCGACGTCGCGCATCTGATCCGCGTCCTTGCCGAGATCGCGGGCGAGGTCGATCGCGGACTCGCGCAAGGCGGCGCCAACGCGAAGAAGACGTTCGAAGCCCGGGTCAAGAGCTTGATGACCGACGTGCCCGACTTGCCGAACTTCTCGCATTTCCATCCGAGCTTCCGCGGCGATGCCGGCACCAAGACCAATGAAGGCGACATCCGCAGCGGCTTCTATGCCGCCTATGACGTGGCGGGCTGTGAGCACATCCGCCTCAACGATCCCGAGATCGACCGGCGGCTGAAGTCCGGGCCCGAACTCGTCTCCGCCAATTTCGTGATTCCCTATCCCCCGGGCTTCCCGATCATGGTGCCGGGGCAGGTCATCACCCAGGAGACGATCGACTTCATGCGCAAGCTCGATGTGAAGGAGATCCATGGCTACGACGCCAAGGAGGGGCTCAAGCTGGTGCGCACCGAGGCCTTGGCGAAGCTCGGCCGGCCAAAGCCGACCGCAACGCCGAAGCTGAAGGCCGCGTCATAAGCCGTTAGAGGGGACGAACATGCAGGCGTTCTTTACATTCTTGCAGCAGAATCCGTATCTGTTGCTGTTCTTCGTCGTCGGGCTCGCCGTTTATATCGGCCGGGCCAGCATCAAGGGCTATGGCCTCGGTATGGTCGCCGGTGCCATCGTCGTGGGCGCCGGGCTTGCGGTCTGGTCTTCGAGCTACGGCGTGAAGCTCGAGCTGAACAATTTCACCAAGAGCTTGTTCTACTATCTCTTCATGTACGGTGTCGGCTTGCGGGTCGGGCCTTCCTTCCTCAACAGTTTGAGGGGAGATGGCATCAAGTTCGTGTTCCTGGCGGTGGTGTCGAGCGTTGCCGGCCTCGCGCTGGTCGTCATCTTCGCCAAGCTTTTCGATCTCCCGACCGGCGCCGCCGGCGGCATGTTGGCGGGTTCGCAGACCATGTCGGCTGCGATCGGCTCGGCTGAACAGGCCATCACCTCGGGTGTCGTCAAGCTGCCTGAAGGCATGAAGCCCGAGGATGCAACGGGCATGATCGCGCTATCCTACGGTATCACCTACATCTGGGGTACCGTCGGCATCATCCTGATTTGCAAATACTTGCCGCGCTGGTGGGGCATCGATGCCAAGGCGGCGGCGAAAAAGTACGAGAAGGACTTCGGCGTCAAGGATCTGGAGGGCGGCGGCCTGACCGGTTACCGGCAGTTCGGTCTGCGTGCCTATCGACTGGAAAATCCGGCGCAGGTCGGCATGAGCATCGCCAAATTCCGCTCGATCCATCCGGAATACCGCATCGTCAACGTGGCGCGCGGCGGCGAGCCACAGGGAGCCGATCCCGATCTGGTGCTGCAAAAGGGCGACGTCGTCGCGCTCGGCGGCTCGACCGAGCATCTCACCGACAAGATGGGCCTGATCGGGCCCGAGGTGGCCGATACCGCAGCGCTCGGCATTCCCATGGACCAGGCGGATATTCTTGTCACCAACAAGGAGATGGTCGGACGGACCTTTGAATCCTTCCGCGACACGGCGATCGCCGGCCAGTTGCAGGTCACCAAGGTCGAGCGTGGCGGTGTGCCTCTGGCCGCCGGTCTCAAGACCGAGCTGCAACGGATGGACATCGTCTCGGTGGTCGGCCTCAAGTCGGCCGTCAATGAGCTCGGCGAAATGTGGGGACGCATTGCGCGGACCAACACGTCGACCGACCTGTTGACGCTGGCCGTGGGCATGATCCTCGGATTCCTGATCGGCAGGATCGAATTCCCTGCGTTCGGTGCCAAGATCGGCCTCGGCAATGCCGGTGGCCTGTTGCTGTCCGGCGTGATCGTATCTTCGATCGTGTCGCGGTTACGCTTCTTCGGCAACACGCCGAACGCGGCGCGCAACGTGCTGGAGGATCTCGGGCTCGTCGTCTTCGTGTCCATCGTCGGCATCAATGCCGGTGCCGGACTCCTGGCGCAACTCACCGGCGCGATTGCCTTGAAGATATTCATCGCCGGCTTCATCGCCTGCACGATCCCTCCGTTCATCGTCTGGGCGATCGGCTTCCATGTCTTCAAGATCAACCCGGCCGTGCTGATGGGCGGCGTTGCCGGCGCTCGGTCGCATTCCGGGCCATGTCGTGAAGCGGCGGTAGAAATCCAGAGCACGGTACCCTGGATCGGATTCCCGGTCGCCTATGCCGTCTCGGGCATCCTGCTCACTGTGTTCGGCTACTTCGCAATGATCCTGGCTCAATGAACGGCGCGACAACCAAAAAGGGGAAGTGACATCATGAGAAAGCTTGCTATCGGCGCCGTCCTGGCTACCTCGCTCGCCGTCGTTGCCGGTTTCAGCACGCCATCGCGTGCCGACACTGGCCAGGTCGCCGTCGTGTTCACCAAGGGCGGCTTCATCGTCGGCGTCGGTGGCGGCGAGGGCGTGTTGCTGTACCGGGGCAAGAAGTATCCGTTCACTGTCTCGGGCATGAGCGTGGGCTTCACAATCGGTGCCTCCACGACCAAGTTCGTGGGTCGGGCCCTCAATCTCAGGGGGCCGGCATCGATTGAAGGTTCCTACGCCGTGGGCGGAGCAGGCGGGGCTGTCGCAGCGGGTGCAGGCGCCGTGCAGCTTCAGAACGCCAATGGCGTGATTCTTCAACTCAGTGGTCCGAAAATCGGGGCGGAAGTCTCGGCTGCGGTCGGCGGCGTCACGATCCGTCTGAAGTAGGCAGAGCAAACGGGCTCACGACAAAACGGGCTGCGTCACCGCAGCCCGTTTCATCTCGGGAGCCATACGCGTCAATATCGCTCTTCAACGAATTTCAGTCCACGCAAACTGGCCTGGTCGTTATAGCGTCCCTTATGCGACCGCGAAGGCAGGTTGACCTTCTCCCTTTTGATCTTCTTGTAGGGAATGGTTTGCAGGATGTGCGAGATAGCGTTGAGGCGCGCGCGCCGCTTGTCGTCGGAGCGGATCAGTCGCCACGGCGCATGCTTGGTGTCGGTTGCCTCGAACATCATGTCGCGCGCGCGGGAATAGTCGTACCAGCGGCCGAACGACTCGGTATCCATCGGGCTCAGCTTCCATTGTCGCAGCGGATCCTCGATGCGCGCCTGGAAGCGAAGCTCCTGTTCCTCCATCCCGACCTCCAGCCACAGCTTGATCAGGACGATGCCGGCGTCGACCGCAAATTTCTCGACCAGAGGGCACAATTCCAGGAAACGCTTGTGCTCGGTGGGCGAGCAGAAGCCCATGACATATTCAACGCCGGCGCGGTTGTACCAGCTGCGGTCGAAGATTACGATTTCGCCTCCGGCCGGAAATTGTTCGATATAGCGTTGCATGAAGAGCTGGGACTTCTGCCGGTCGGAGGGCGCGGGCAGGGCGCAGACGCGGAACACGCGGGGGCTCACCTTCTCGGTCAATGCCTTGATCGTTCCGCCCTTGCCAGCGGCGTCGCGGCCTTCAAAGATGATGATCACCTTTAGTTTCTGGGCCTTGACCCATTCCTGAAGATGGCAAAGCTCGATCTGGAGCTTCTCCAGTTGCTTCTCATAGTCCTTCCGCTTCATCCGCTCCGCGGGCTCGTCCTTTGCCATCCGGTCCTCTCATCAGTTCGAGCGGCACTCAATCCCCCCAGGAGATGACGACGCCGATATCGCCCGGCACGCCGCCGGGAAAGTCGATGATCTGATACGCGATGCGATAGCCGCGCGGCTTGAGGTAGTCGGTCCAGAGCTGGAATATCTCCTTGGGAATGCCGGTGAGCGTGTTCTCCCAGCCCTTTTCCATCTGGTTGATGGCCCGGCCCTTGTCGGTGCACAGCGAGTTGGGGAAGCGATAGACCTGGACCTCGGTCAGGCCGTTCCGTACCGCACGCTGGATGATGGTCGAGGCCAGCTTGATTTTCTCCTCCTCGGTCTTGCCGGAGGGCTTGCTGAGCCGTTCAATCAGTGCGCGCTTCTCCGCCTCGGCGGCCGCAGCGGCGCGCGCGTAGGCGTCGGCCTTCTCGGCCTCCTTGAGGGCTGCTTCCTTCCGAATCTGAGTGGCATTGGGAATGAGATCATCGAGGCCAGGCATGACTGACGGCTCCCTGCTTTGGGCGTGTGTCCACTTATGCGCTGACGGAAGGCTAGGTCCGGGTGGAGACGCTCCCTTGATCCAGATCAAGAGGTGCCCTCTGCCAGCGAATGATCGTGACCGGAAAGGGCCGCGGTCGGCTCGGTCGCTTGTGGGAGATGATATTGGGCGAGCAGCTTCATCCGATGGCCCCGCATCATCTTCCCTTCTACCTCGCACCGGGAAGCGGAACCGACACGCTGATGGTCGTGATGGGCGTGTTCCTGATCGGCACCGTGATGTGGGTCGGTACGCTCTACTGGCGCCTACACAGCCTGCCGGAGCGCATGGCGCACAAGTCGCAGAAGCTGCAATTCGAAATCGTCGCCGTGCTGGGAATCATTTCGCTGTTCACGCACATGCACGTCTTCTGGATTGCCGGGCTGTTGCTCGCGATGATCGATATTCCAGATTTCGGCACGCCGTTGCGCAGCATCGCCAATTCCGTCGAGAAGATCGCCGATGCGGCGCCTGATGAAGAGGAGCCTGAGCAACCACGTCCGACGCGCCCACCGGTGGTCAGTCCCGAGCGGGAGAAGGAGCGCGATCATGCTTGAGCTCATGATTTGCTCCCTCGTCACCATCCTGCCCGACTATCTCTACCGCCGCTACGCCCAGGGCAAGCGCTTCGGCAAGGAGATCACCTTCTTCTCGATCTGGTACGAGCTCCGTTGGGGCATCACCGGCTGCCTGATGCTGACGATTTCGCTGATCACGATGATCTTCTACTTCCACCCGGCGACGTCGTCGGCAACGCTGTATTTTCGCACAGTGCCGATCCTGCCCGAGGGCTCGGGTCGCGTGGCCGACGTGAAGGTTGGCTTCAGCGCGCCCGTGAAGAAGGGCGACGTCCTGTTCACGCTCGATAGTTCGAAGCAGCAGGCCGCGTACGAGACTGCGAAGCGAAAGATCGCGGAGATCGATGCAGCCGTGCAGGCGGCGCAGTCGGAGGTCGTCAAGGCCGACGCGCAGATCGGTGAGGCGAAGGCCAATTATCAGCAGGCCAAGGACGAGCTCGACGTCAAGACCGAGCTGCAGCGCCGCAATCCCGGAATCGTTCCGCAGCGCGACATCGAGAAGCTCCAGGTGCTGCTCGATCAGCGTCAGTTCAGCCTGGACGCGGCCACGGCAGCGCGGCAATCAGCCTCGCTGCAGGTATCCACCTTGTTGCCGGCGCAGAAAGCCAGTACGGAAGCCGCGCTCGATCAGGCCCAGGTCGACCTCGACAAGACGTTCGTGCGCGCCGGCGTGGACGGCAGGGTCGAGCAGTTCCTCATTCGCTCCGGCGACGTCGTCAACCAGCTGATGCGGCCGGCGGGTGTGCTCGTTCCGGAGGGCGCCGGTCGCAAGGCGCTGCAGGCCGGCTTCGGCCAGATCGAAGCGCAAGTGATGAAGCAAGGTATGGTGGCGGAGGCAACCTGCATCTCGAAGCCATGGGTCATCATCCCACTCGTGATCACGACCGTGCAGGACTATATCGCCGCTGGACAGTTTCGGTCCGGCGAGCAACTGATCGAGGCTCAGAACAACGTCCGACCCGGCACGATCTTGGTGTTCCTCGAGCCGCTCTACAAGGGCGGGCTCGACGGCGTAACGCCGGGCAGTAGCTGCATCGTCAATGCCTACACCAGCAATCACGAGGAAATCTCGGCCAAGGATACGTCGACCAGCCGGAAGGTCGCGCTGCATGTCGTCGACGGCGTCGGCCTGGTCCACGCGCTCTTGCTGCGCATCCAGGCGTTACTGCTTCCGATCCAGACCCTGGTGTTCAGCGGCCATTGAGGGCGCAAGAAAGGCCAATCGAATGAGCTCACATCATTTAAATTTAATGGTGCTCGGCGCGACATTGCTGCTCTCGCTGCCTCTCATGTCTGGCCGCGCTGATGCCTTGGACCTCAACGGGGCGTGGGTCAGCGACGCCGACAATTGCGCCAAGGTGTTTGAACGCAAGGGTGCGCAGCTTGGCTTTACCGACATGTCGGATGCCTATGGCGGTGGCTTCATCATCGACGGTGACCAGATCATCGGCAAGTTTGCGCGCTGCCGGATCAAGACAAGGAAGGACAGCGGAGCGAACGTCAACCTGATCGCGACCTGCGCCACCGACATGATGCTTTCAAGTATTCAATTCAGTTTGAAAGAGCTGGATGCGAACAGTCTCGCTCGCCTCTTCCCGGGCATGGAAGACATGGAAATTCGCTATCAACGTTGCCCTGCCAGATAGCGACAAGTTCGCTTCGCTTGATTCATGTCAAGCAATGAGGCGCACAGGATGCGTTGAATTCCGTCACCTCGGGAGGATTGCATGAGCCAAGCAGCAACCAGACGAACCGCAATTGCAGCAGTCGGCACGGCCCTGCTGCTCGCCGCCATTTCACCGGCCCGCGCTGATGATCCGGCGAAGATCCTCAAGTCGATGACCGATTATCTGGCGGGCCAGAAAACCCTGTCGGCTTCGTTCGACAGCGATATTGAGATCATTACACCTGAGCTTCAGAAGATCCAGTTCGCGAGCTCCGGCCAATTTAAGCTGAGCAGGCCCGACAAGTTGCGGGTCAGGCGCACCGGCGGTTACGCCGATGTCGAGCTGGTCTATGACGGCAAGACGGTGTCGCTCTACGGAAACGGCGCCAAGTCCTACATGCAGGCGGATGCGCCCGACACGGTGGACAAGGTGATCGACACGCTTCAGGCCTCGTCGGGCGCAGCCATGCCAGGCACCGATCTGTTTCTCTCCAATGCGTACGAAGAACTGGTACAGACCGCGATGGAGGGCAAGCATATCGGCCACGGCGTGGTTGACGGCGTCGAGTGCGAACATCTGGCATTCCGTACAGCCGACACCGATTGGCAGATCTGGATCGAGATCGGCGCCAGTCCGGTGCCCCGCAAATACGTGATCACCAGCAAGACGCTGACAGGGGCGCCCCAATACACGCTGCGCATCAAGGATTGGAAGACCGACGCCTTCGCCGATCCCGACACTTTCGTCTTCAAGGCGCCCGCGGGGGCGACCAAGGTGACACTGGATTCGGTGGCGATGACCGAATTCGACGAGCTTCCCCCCGGCACACCTTCAGGAGCCAAGAAATGATCATGTTGCGGAAACTGTTGATCGGCACTTCGGCGGCAACCGCCTTTGCTGCCGGCCTGTTCTGGAATGACACAGGCCCCGTCTTCGACCGCGGCTTCCTTGCGGAGGCTCAGGCCAGGGTGGGCCGGCCGCTGACACCGATGAGCTATGCCGGTGTGGCCCGGCGGACGACGCGGCGGGCGGTGGTTGGGGCTGGCGTCGCGGCGGGCGCGGCCGGAGCGTATTACGGATCGTCCTGCGTTCAGGTCGTCGATGCTTACGGGCGCGTCGTCACGCGCTGCTGAGACGAGTCGCAGTCGCGCGGACCCTGGCGGCACTATGCAATTTCCGCTAGAATTCCATCGGAGAGCGGCGTTCGAGCCCGCGCGGGAATGATGATGAGCGCGAGCGGGACCAATCGGGCCGTCAAACTCTGGCGGGCCACGGCGATCTTGCTGTGGTTCGGCCTGATCCTGGCTTCATGCATTCCGTCTGGGCCGGCCGGCGCCGTTCAGCTTGGCGAACCTCGCTATCGCGAGCTGAAGCGCGTGCTGCTGCTGCATTCCTTCGGGCGGGAATTCCGACCCTGGAGCGAGTATGCGCGGAGCATCAAGGCCGAGCTCGAACGGCAATCGCCTTGGCCGCTCGACATCCAGGAGCACACGTTGCTCACGGCACGCTTCAACAATCCAGGTCCGGAAGCGCCTTTCGTCGAATATCTCAGCTCGCTCTATCAGGGTGCGCTGCCCGACATCGTGGTGAGCGTCGGCGCACCTGCCGCGCGGTTCGTGCAGCAATATAGAGGGAAGCTGTTTCCCGATACGCCGACCGTCGTGACCGTGGTCGAGCAGCGGGTGGTGAACCCTGTTAATCTCACAGATCGGGACGTCGTCGTGGCGGTCCGCAATGATTTCATGGCTGCGTTCAACAACATCCTCCAGCTTCTTCCGAATACCACGACGGTTGCCGTCGTGATCGGTGCCTCGCCGCTGGAGAGGTTCTGGATCGAGGAGGTGAAGCGAGAACTGAAGCCATTGGAGGGCCGGATCGACCTCGTTTGGTACTCCGACCTGCCGTTCGACAATATCCTCAAGCGTGCGTCGACGCTTCCAGAGCATACTGTCTTGTTCTGGGGGCTGATGTCGGTGGACGCCGCGGGAATCATGCACGAAGGCGACATCGCCCTGCAAAGCCTTCATGCCGTCGCGAACGCGCCGATCTTTTCCTACCAGGAGCCGTTCTTCGGCAGCAGCACGGTCGGAGGTCCGATGCATTCGATCTCCGAAACGACTTCAAAGACCGTCAACGCCGTGATGAAGATCCTCGGCGGCGAGAAGCCTGTCGACATCACCTATCCGCCGATCGGATTTGCGCCGCCGAAATACGATTGGCGGGAGCTGCAGCGCTGGGGCATCAGTGAAAGCAATTTGCCGCCTGGCAGCGAAATCCTTTTCCGCGAGCCGACTTTCTGGGAAAGGTACAGGTGGCAGGTCCTGCTGTTGGCGAGCGTGATCCTGGTGCAGACCGGCCTGATCGGTGGTCTGCTGCACGAGCGCAGGCTTCGCCAGCATGCCGAGATCGAATCGCGCCAGCGACTTGCCGAGCTTGCCCACGTCAACCGTTATGCGGCTGCCGGCGAGCTGACGGCCTCGATCGCGCACGAGCTGAACCAACCACTCGGCTCGATCCTCACAAATGCCGAAACCGCAGAGCTCATGCTGAAGGGCGCCTCGCCCAACCTGGAGGAGATCGGCGAGATCCTCGCCGATATCAGGCGCGACGATCAGCGGGCGAGCGAGGTGATCCGCAGGCTGCGCAGCGTTTTGAGGAAGACGCCGTTCGAGGTCCGGGATATCGACCTCAACGCGACGGTGCGCGACGCGATTGGGCTTGTCGTTGCCCTCGCCAACGGGCGGAGGATTGCATTGACCTACGTGCCGGCCTTTTTTGATCTCCACGTCAAGGGCGACCCCGTCCAGCTCCAGCAGGTCATCCTCAATCTGATCATCAATGCGATGGACGCGATCTCGGATGCGGAAACGGTCAAGCGCGAGGTCAGCGTGGGTACCGTGCAGGTCGGCGCCTACGCCGAGATCACAGTCGCCGACACCGGGCCGGGAATCGCGGCTTCCGATCTCGCAAAGGTCTTCGATCCGTTCTTCACGACCAAGCCGCAAGGGATGGGCATCGGGCTTGCGATCGCAAGGACCATCGTCGAGGCCCACGACGGCACAATCTCTGCCGCGAACCGATCCTCAGGTGGGGCGCTTTTCACGATCCGGCTCCCGATCATGCGCAGGTAGCTGAAACCATCATTGCGGCGCGCCGACAGCGGGACGCCATTTCATTGATCTCGATCAACAAACGTCCGACGGCCAGCCTGATCCTCCCGATCGAACGTGCAATGGAGGGAGTGATGTTTCGCTGCTGTAGGACTTTTATGGCGCTTGCATTGGTCGTTGCGGTTCCCGTTGCAGCGACGGCGCAGACCCCGGCGCCGGTGCTGCCGAGCACACAGGCCCAGCCCGCCGTTCCGCCAGCTCCGACCGTAGACCTGTTGAAGCCTGAGCAGCTTGAGGCGCTGGTCGCGCCGATTGCCCTCTATCCCGACGAACTGCTTGCCAACGTGCTGGCGGCCTCGACCTATCCGCTCGAAGTCGTGCAAGCGGACCGCTGGTTGAAGCAGCACAAGGCCCTGAAGGGCGATGCGTTGAAGACCCAGGTGGACAAGCAGGCCTGGGACGACAGCGTCAAGGCGCTCAGCGGCACCGCCGACGTCCTGACCATGATGAGCGACCAACTCGAATGGACCAAGAAGCTCGGTGACGCCTTCCTCGCGCAGCAGGCGGACGTGATGGATGCGATCCAACGCCTGCGCAACAAGGCCTACGACAACAAGAAGCTGGTCACGACAAAGCAGCAGAAGGTCAGCGTCCAGTCTCAGGAGGGCAAGCAGGTCGTCGTCATCCAGCAGGCCGATCCCTCGGCGATGTACGTGCCGTATTACGATCCCGCGACGGTCTACGGCGGCTGGCCCTATGCGGAGTACCCGCCCTATTACTGGGGCTACCCGTCCTATATTGGCGCCGGCATGGTGGCGGCCGGCATTGCCTTCGGCACCGCCTGGGCGATCGGACGCTGGGGCAATTACTGGGGCGGCGGCGTCAACTGGGGCAACCGGAACGTCTACGTCAATCATCGCACCACCAACATCGGCAACGGCTGGCAGCACAATCCGGCACATCGTCAGGGCGTGCGCTACAACAACACCAATGTTCAGCAGCGTTTCGGCAACAACAATCTGAAAGCCGGCGCGTCGGATCGAATGGATTTCCGAGGCCGTGACGGCAATCAGGTGCTGCGTCCGAGCCAGGGTGCGGGAGATCGCGCGGGTGACCGGGCCGGAGACCGCGCTGGAGATCGTGGCGATCGTCCGGGAGCAGGTGATCGCGCCGGTGCGGGTACGCGAGACCGGCCGGGCGGCGATCGAGCCGCTGCGAGTGATCGCGCCAAGGGTGCCGGCAACCGGACCAAGGGCGGCGGCGATCGTGCGAAGGCTGCAAATCGCGCGGGCGGCGGTGCGGCCAACCGCGGCGGCGGCGGAAATCGCGGCGGCGCGATGAACGTCTCGTCCGGCCGCTCCGCGGCTGCGGCGTCGGCGCGTGGACGATCCAGCATGGCGGGCATGCCGCGCGGCGGTGGCGGACCGAGCATGGCCGGCCGTGGCGGCGGCGGAATGTCGATGGGCGGTGGTGGCGGATTCCGCGGTGGCGGAGGAGGCGGCCGCGGTGGCGGCGGTGGCCGGCGCTCGGACATCGCGCTGAAGCATGATGTCGTCCTGCTCGGCCATCTCGGCAGTGGCCTCGGCTATTATCGCTTCAGCTATATCGGGAGCGACAAGGCCTATGTCGGCGTCATGGCGCAGGAGGTCGAACAAGTTGCGCCGAACGCCGTGACGCGCGGCAGCGACGGGTATCTGCGGGTTCATTACGAGAAGCTTGGTCTGAAATTCAGCACTTACCGCGACTGGATCGACGGCGGTGCAAGGATTCCTGCGGAGGTGACGCCATGACAGGCCTGACATCGTTTCGTCGCGCCTTGTTGCCGGGCATCATGGCCCTGGCGCTGCTTGGCTCCGCAGCACAGGCACAGCAGTCCTACAAGACACCGGAGGACGCAGCTTCGGCACTTGCAGCCGCGGTCAAGAGCGGACCGCGCGAGATCCTGAAGGTGCTCGGCAAGGCGGCCGAGGACATCGTCTTCTCCGGCGATGAGGTTGCCGACGACAACATACGCCAGCGCTTCTTGTCGATGTATGATGCCAAGCACGGCATCAAGGCCGAGGGCAACAAGACCGCGACCCTGATACTGGGGCAAGACGATTTCCCGTTCCCGATTCCGCTGGTCAACACCAAGACCGGCTGGGAGTTCGACACCGACGAGGGACGGATCGAGGTGCTTCGCCGCCGCATCGGCCGCAACGAACTCGATGCGATCCAGACCGCGCTGGCTTTTGTCGATGCCCAGAACGAGTATGCCGACAAGGACCGGGGCGAGGGCGCCGGCGTCTACGCGCAGCGCATCGTTTCTTCAGCCGGCAAGAAGGACGGCCTGTTCTGGCGTGACGACAGCGATCCGAGCCCGCTCGGCGCGCTCGTGGCCGAGGCTTCGAAGGAGGGCTATCGCGGCGGCGATGCCGGTCCTGCACCGTATCATGGCTACTATTTCCACATCTTGAAGGGACAAGGCCCTGACGCGCCCGGCGGCGCGCTCAATTATGTCGTCAAAGGCAAGATGATCGGCGGTTTCGCGTTGATTGCGTGGCCTGCGGAGTACGGCAATTCCGGCGTGAAGACCTTCCTGGTCAACCATACCGGCACCGTCTACGAGAAGGATCTTGGCAACCGCACCGATTTCGTCGCCTCGCGTACTACGCTGTTCAATCCCGATCAGACCTGGAAAAAGGTCGATGCCGCCAAACCTTGAGCGGCGAATGATGCTGCGAGGGCGCGCATCTCCCCTCGTCGCGATGTTGGTGCTGGTGCTCGCCCTTGTCGCGCCGTGTACGCAATCCTTCGCGCAGGCCGCCGGTCACGTCCACGCCAGGATCGTCAAGGCCGGCCTCCTGGTCGGCGGCGGTGCCGGCAGCGGCGTGCTGACCTATCGCGGCAAGACCTATCCGTTCAAAATCATCGGCATGAGCTTCGGCATCACCGCCGGAGCCACCATTGGCCGGCTCGACGGCTGGGCCTCAGGCATCCGCGACGTCAGTGATTTCGCCGGCACTTACAGTTCTGTCGGCGGCGGCTTTGCCCTTGTCGGCGGCGCCAACGGCGTCCAGCTGCGCAACGAGAAGGGCGTGAGCATGGTTCTGCGGGGACCAAAAGCAGGCCTCGAACTCGCGGCCAACATCAGCGCGATTACGATAAGCTTCAGATGAGGCGCGCGGGGATAGGAGTAAGGGCGCTCCGCGCGCCGGACCCGGACTGGGCATCCGGCGCACCGCTCTCGCGGCGAAAAACGAATTGGAGCAGCGCAAGGACCTTGCAAGAGGGGTCGCGAGAAGTTTTTCGAGGGGGCGCCGGCGCGGTCGAAGAGGCGGCGAAGCAGCGCCTTGACAGGGGCGCGCGCCTGAATATTTTCTGCGCCGGAAGATGTTTCTTCCTGCACCGCAAAATCGAAAAGGACCCGTGAAAGACCGTCAGGAGTGACGACGATGCTCGATCAGGATTTCGCCCGCATCCGCGCGCACCGCAATAATTTGTCTCGTTACCGACGCTTGCTGAAGACCAGGCTGTCGGACATTGAGCGCCAGTTTATCGAACGACGTCTCGCCGAGGAGCAGGCCGCGCTCGAGGCTCTCGCCGCCGACGTCTTCCCGGTCGCCTTCAGCCTTCCGAACATGCCATCGGTTTCCACTGCTGCGGGAGCGGAACGATGAGTGACGTCCGCAACCTCCTCATCCGCGGCAGCGAAAAGGTGATCGGGCACTACCGCATGTTGCTGGCCGGTGCCAGAAGCGAGAGCGAACGCGAGCTCTATCGCGCCCGGATCGAGCGCGAGCAGCGCTTGCTCGATTCGCTCCAACACGGCTTGGTGGATCGATCGGCGGCGTGAGGGAGCTACCCCTCGTATTGGTCCGGTCCCATCGCCCAGAGCGACTGGTCGTGGCCGTACGCGTAATTCCGGTTATTGAGCGCGGGATTGCGATTGACCATCGGCCGCATGAACATCGGATGGGTGGCGCTGCGCACCTCGTGCTCGACCGTGAACAGCGGCTTGCCGCTGTCGAGGTCGACGATGTCGCAGAACCGGTACTGGTATTGATTGTCCTCGCGGGAGACCAGCTTGCGCGCCAGGAGCTTTCGATACGGGCCGGAGAAGTCGGTGATGTACATCTGCAAATGATGCCCATCATAGTCGCGCTGCGGCTGATCGGTCTCGCGGAACAGCAGATGCTGGTTGCGGCCCGTCTTCACGGCGGCGACCGTGCCGTCGCCATTCCACAGCTCCGATGGCATGCCCATGATCTCGGGGTAGAAGGCGCAGATGCCGCGCGCCGATCCCACGGGCACGTCGAGCTCGACATAGGGAATGCCGAGCGCGATGCGCCCGAAGCGCGCGGCGTCGGGCTCGTAGCAGCGCAGGCGGTTGCCCCACGGACAGATCGCCTCGACGTGGTCGTTGCGCTCGGCGAAGGCGAAGGCAGTGCCCTCGAGCTTCTTCGCGACTGACGCCAGCCGCCCCAGCAGCGCCTCGCGGCCCGCGATGACGAGCCCGATATGGCCCCGCAGCACCTGCGGCTTGCCGCTCGGCAGGTGAAACTGGCTTCGTCCGGCGTTGATCCACATGTTGGTGTCCGACACCATCAGAAAGGGATCGCGGGTCAGTCCGAGCCCCGCGACGTAGAACAGGGTGGCGAGGCGCTGATCCGGAACCTGGATGTTGACGTGCTCGAAATGGATGGCATTGCCGAGATCTTCTGCGGATCGGTCGAATTGTTGCGGCATGGATGGGCACTCTGGCTGGGGGCTGGAGTGCATATTAGAGCAGAATTTCCGTCCGCCGAAACGGGGCGCCGATCAAATATCGGGGCAGCGCACGATGCCCGTTGCCACCTTGCCGTAGCAGCTGTTCCCTGTAAGCTCTCCAAAACATCAGGGAAGGGATCGATGGGAGGAGTTCTGGAGGGCGTGCGCGTCCTCGATTTCGGGCGCTACATTGCGGGCCCCTATTGCGCGACCCTGCTGGCCGAGTTCGGGGCCGAGGTCATCCGTGTCGAGAAGCGCGACGGCAGCGAGGATCGCTTCGTGGCGCCGGTCGGGGAAGGCGGCGAAGGCGCGCTGTTCCTCCAGATCAATCGCAACAAGAAGTGCATCACGCTCGATCCGATGAAGCCGGAGGGGCAGGAGGTGATGCGCCGCCTGATTGGGACCGCGGATGTCGTCGTCGCCAATCTGCCGCCGCAGACCCTGCGCGCGATGAAGCTCGACTACGAGTCCTTGAAGGCGATCAAGCCCGACATCATCCTGACGACGGCAACCGCATTCGGCGGGCCGGGGCCGTGGTCCGACCGCGTCGGCTTCGACGGTGTCGGCCAGGTCATGTCGGGGTCGGTGTACATGACGGGCACTGGCGATCCACCCTACCGCGCCGCGGTGAACTGGGTCGATTTCGGCACCGCGCTGCATTGCGCGTTCGGCACGCTCGCAGCCCTGATCGAGCGCGGCAAATCCGGGCGTGGGCAAATCGTCGAAGGCGCGCTGCTCGCAACCGCGCTGTCCTTCACCAATGCCACGCTGATCGAGCAGGCGGTGATCAACGTCAACCGCGTCCCGACGGGCAATCTCGGCCAGACCGCTGCGCCGGCCGACATCTACCGGACCCGGGACGGCTGGGTGCTTTGCCAGGTCACCGGACATCCGCTGTTCAAGCGCTGGGCGCGGCTGATGGGCGAGGAGGAGCTGTGGCTGAACGATCCGCGCTTTTCCGACGACATCAGCCGGGGCAACAACGGCCCCGTCATCAGCGAGCGGATGGCGCGCTGGTGCGCCGAGCGTACCACGCAGGAGGCCGTCGATGCGTTGGGCACGGCGATGATTCCGACCGGGCCCGTGCTCTCACCGCAACAGGCGCTGGATCATCCGCACATCCGGGCGGCCGGCTTCATGCAGGACGTCGACTATCCAGGCTTGCCGAAGCCCGCGCCGGTAACGCGTGCTGCGGTCCGGTTGTCGGAAACGCCGGGCGAGATCGCAACGCGCCCGCCGACGCTCGGCGAGCACAACGATCTCGTCCTCGCCGAGCTCGGCTATGATGCGGCGGCGATCGCGGCGCTCCGGCAGGATGGTGTCATCTAGAGCAATTGCTTCAACGCCTGTGCGTCGGCTGGTGCCGCGCTCTTCTGGTCGTTGTCGAAATAGACATAGACGTCGCAGCCCTGCCGCTTCCAGGACTTGATGCGCTTTGCCCATTGCGCCAGCGTCGCCTTGGTGTAGTGCCCGTGGTAGCGCCCGCTCGGCCCGTGTCCGCGCACATAGACGAAATCCGCCGTGCGCTTCCATGGCGCCGGCGCATCGTGATGGTCGGACAGGCACAGCGACATGTTCTCGTCCGCCAGCATGCGCAAGATGCGCGGCTGATACCAGCTCGGATGACGGAACTCGAAACTGTAACGCCGCTTGCGCGACAACAGCTTGAAGAAAGACGCGAGCCGGTCGACATTCGCCTCGAACTGCGGCGGCAGCTGGAACAGGATCGGGCCGGCCTTGCCGCCGAGGCGGGAGATGCGGTCCTCCAGCAGCGCGAGGCTGTTGTCGGAGCGCTCCGACAGGCGCTTCCAGTGCGTGATGAATTTCGACGCCTTCCAGGCGAAGATGAAATCCCCGTCGGTCTGCTCGCGCCAGCCTTTCACCGCTTCGGGCGTCGGCGTGCGGTAGAACACGCCGTTCAGCTCCGTCGTGTCGAACTGTCCGGCGTAGTAGCGCAACTGTTCCTTCAGCGTCACGCCCTCGGGAAAGAACGGCCCGCGCCAGGAATCGTAGTGCCAGCCGGAGGTGCCGATCAGAACGCGCGCCATGTTTCACGTGCCATCCGTTGCCGTTTGCCGGAAGGAACGTCCGTGCCGCCGATACGTTTCTCACGGGCTTGATCGACGCAGGACCGGAACCGATGTACGCGCTGTTCGAAGGCAACAAGCAGATCGGCGATCCCTTTCCCACCGAGAAAGAGGTGTGGGAGGCCGCCCTGATCGAGGGGCTGGTGACCGACGTTCCCGTGGCGGACGAGGAGGGCGGCCGGCTTCTCCCGGAGGGATATCACGTCTCGCGCGTCGAGGAGGCCTTCGAGCCCCGGGCCGGCTGGAAGCTGCCGCGCGAGATCTCTTGAGCTAGTTCGACGACAGCGCCGCCTTGGCCACTTCGGCCATCCAGCTCGATGCCACCGGCAGGATCGCGTCGTTGAAATCGTAGCGCGGGCCGTGCAGCTCGGCGCCGTCGCGGAGCTCGCCATTGCCGATCCAGACGAAGGCGCCCGGCCGCTGCTGGAGATAGTGGGCAAAATCCTCGCCGGCCATGCTGGGCGCGAGGTCGCGCCGCAGCTCGGCCCGCACCTTCGCAGCGGCGATCCGGGCCAGGCCCGCCTCATCAGGCGTGTTGATCACGACGCCGACGCCCATGACGATCTCGGGCGTCACCTTGACGCCAAAGCTCGTCGCGATCCCGGCGCACGTGCGCTCGATCCCGTCGAGGATGACGTCCTTGACGGCGTCGCGGTGGTACCGCAGCGTGCCGCGAATGGTCACGCTTCCGGCGATCTGGTTCGGCGCGGTGCCGCCTTCGATGGTGCAGAGCGAGAGCACGGCGGTGTCGAGCGGATCGACGCTGCGCGAGGTGATCGATTGCAGCGCCACGATCAGATGGCCGGCCGCCATCACCGGATCGCGTGTCAAATGCGGCATGCCGGCGTGGCCCGCATGGCCCTCGATGGTGATGGTGACGCGTCCGCCGGAGGCCATGACGACGCCGTCATGCACGGCGATGGTGCCGGCGGCAAGGCCGGGCCAATTGTGAAAACCGAACACCCGCTCCATCGGAAAGCGGTCGAACAGACCGTCCGCCACCATGGCGCGTGAGCCGCCAAAGCCTTCCTCGGCCGGCTGGAAGATGAAATCGACCGTGCCGCTCCAATCGGTATCGCTGGTGAGCAGGGCGGCAGCGCCGAGCAATGAGGCGGTGTGGCCGTCGTGGCCGCACGCATGCATGACGCCCGATGTCTTGGAAGCGTAGGGCAGGCCGGTGTCCTCGGTGATCGGCAGCGCATCCATGTCGGCGCGCAGGCCGATCCGCCTCTGCGCATGCCCGCGGGTCAATGTCGCGACGACGCCGTGCCCGCCGACGCCTGCCACGAAGGGAATGCCGAGCTCGGTGAGCTTGTCCTGCACGAAGGCGGCGGTCTCTTTCTCCTGGAGCGAAAGCTCGGGGTGCGCATGAAGGTGCTGGCGCCACGCGGTCAGTTTCTGGTGCAGCTCGGGGGGCAAGATGGGGTCTTTCGCAAAGTGTCGGTTGCCGCACCATAGCGGATTATCCGCGCACTGCATCCGGCACGTTGGAATGCCTCGCGTGCAATAGCGCAAGCCGCTTCCACGTCATTCCGGGGCGCGCCTTCGCCGCGTCCCAATTGATATCATGCCAGCTTCGCAAGTCCGCCCCAATCAAAACTGATGCCGTGGCCCGGCCTGTCAGGCGCCAGCGCCTTGCCGTCCTGAAGCACCAGCGGGTGCTCGATGTACTTGTCCAGGCCGAAACCGTGCGCCTCCAGATAGGAGCGGTTCGGGCAGGCCGCGAGCAGGTGCACGGTGATGTCGTGCGCGCCGTGGCTGGTCACGGGCAGGTTGAACGCCTCGGCCAGCCGCGCGATCTTCATGAAGGCGCTGACGCCGCCGCAATTGGTGACGTCGGGCTCGGGATAGGACACCGCGCCACTGGCGATGTAGTTCTTGAACTCCCACAGCGAGCGCAAATTCTCGCCAGCCGCGATCGGCACGCCGCCCTCCTGCATGATGCGCGCATGGCCTGCGACGTCATCGGGAATGATCGGCTCCTCGAGCCAGGTGAGGTCGTAGGGACCGAAGGCCCGGGCGGCACGGATCGCCTCTTCGACAGTCCATTTCATGTTGGCATCCGCCATCAGCGGAAAGCCGTCGCCGAGATGCTGCCGCATTGCGGAGACCTTCGCGACGTCGATTTTCAGCTCGGGCCGGCCGACCTTCATCTTGATCGCGCGAAATCCCTTGGCGAGATTGCCGTCGGTCTGCTTGAGCAGCTCATCGACGGAGAGATCGAGGTCGATGCCGCCGGCATAGCACGGCACGCGCGCGTCGAAACCGCCGAGCAGGCGATACAACGGCAAGCCCGCGCGCCGCGCCTTCAGATCCCACAGCGCGATGTCGAGCGCGGACAGCGCCAGCACCACCGGCCCGCCGCGGCCGCCATAGTGCAGCCCCCACCAGACATGATGCCAGATCGCCTCGGTATCGTCAGCCTCGCGCCCCTCGACCAGCGCGGAGATCTCGCGTCTGAGGATGTCGGCGACAGCGCCGCCGTTGCGACCCACGGTGTAGGTGTAGCCGACGCCCTCGGCGCCATCGGCATCGCGGATGCGGCAGGTGATCAGCTCGAACGCCGTCATGTCCCCATGCGTGGAGTCGGAGAGCGTGATGGGGAGGGGGATCCGGTAGAGTCCGGTATCGGTCGTTGCGATGCGCGGCATGATTCCTTCCTGTTTTTTAGTTCAGGTTAAGCCGATCGTGCGGCGCGTACAATCTTCGGCAACGACGGCGGTGAGCGGATCCGGCACTTTCCTCGCCGAATCCGCGCCGCACCGCTGCGATTTGTCGTCGCGCCGATGCCGCTAGCGCCTAGATGATGAAGTCCGTCGCCTCCAGCGAGGCCGCATGAACCCCGCTCAAAGTGATGGTGTCATTGGCGGAGAGGTGAATCACCGCATTCCCCGAGCTGTCATCGCTGATGAGACTGGACACAGCCGCCCAATCCGCAAAACCGTAGTCGTGCAGGTTGATCACGTCGAGTTCCGGCGCGGTGCTGCCGACGGCGGTGTTGCCTTGATTGAAGTCGTTGATGACGTCGTTGCCGGAGCTGGCCGTGAAGACGAAGACATCGTTGTTCGGCCCGCCCCACAGCTGATCATTGCCCGCGCCGCCGTTCAGCGTGTCCGTGCCGCCGGTGATGGAGCCAGGGGTAGATGGCGCATAAGTCCGCGCATCGCCGTAGAGATGATCGGTGAACTCTCCGCCGTTGAGAGTGTCGTTGCCGCCGCGCGCGTTGCTGGACATGTTCGGGGCGTCACCAACCAACTCGGAGCCGTAGACGGCCGGGGGCTGCTCGCCACCGTTCGTGACGAAGCTCAATGTGTCGTTTCCACCTTGCGCGTTGTCATCCAAGGATGTGAGCGAATCCCCGGCCAGGCTTCCGCCTCCGATCGCCATGTCGCTGCTGATGCCCAGGGTGAGGTTGTCACTTCCGCCAATTGCGTTGCCGGTCATGGCACCGACGGCATCCCCGCTGAGGGTAGCCGTGCTTTCGAACGCATATTCGAACACGTTCAGCGTGTCGTTGCCGCCATGCGCGTTGTCGCTCATGGATCCCCCGGCATCGCCGCTGAACACGTTCTCGAAGGCCCGTCCTCCAGTCACGGCCGTCAGCGTGTCATTGCCGCCCTGCGTGCTGCCCGACATGTCGCCTCCGGCATCTCCGTAAATGGAGATGTTGGAGCGGAAATTGCCGCCGGCGTCGGCGGAGAGCGTGTCGTTGCCGCCTGCAGCATTGCCCAACATGGTCTCGGCGTCGCCCATAATGGTGGCGCCGCTGAAGGGATAGTCCACGTTCGCCGTGAGCGTGTCGTTGCCGCCGTGGGAATTGCCCTGCATGACCGTGTCTTCGCCGATCAGCGTAACGAACACGTCCGCGTTGAGGATGGTTGCCGTCACCGTGTCGTTCCCGCCCCAGCCATCGATCGGGAAGTTGGGATCTCCGACGATGGTCGCGGTTTGGCTGAAGTCCGGAAAGGTGAGGATCAGGGTGTCGTTCGGCATCGTGCGCATGGCGCATCACTCCCATTTCATGTCAGTCGCGTGACTCCGAAAGCAGCGGAGGTCTCGGCGAGACGCACTGCGGTCACGCTTGAATCTGAATCTACTTGGAGTTGATGGCGGAGGTTTGCTTCTAACTCGATTTGATTGCGGCCGAGGAACCGCGTGACCGTGCTCGCCATCGATGGCAGCACGGGACATGCGCGGACTTCACGGAAGCCGCGATCGATCCGTGAGATCAGAGCGGTGTTAGAGCGCTATGACGTGCCGTTTGCCATCTCACCGCATCGTCGCGAGTTGCACTGCCAGCGCGCAGGCGCGGTCGTATTCGTCCAGATTGATCCATTCGTCGACCGTGTGCGCCTCGTTCTGCCCGGCGCCGAAGGTCACGGTCGGAATGCCGTGACGAACCATCCAATTGGCATCCAGCCCGCCATTGGCGGTGCGGACGTTCGGCGTGCCGCCGACCGCGGATACGGCCTCGACCGCGCGCTTGATCACGGGCTGGCTGTCCTTCATGCGGAACGGATAATAGTCGGTCTCGGCCTTGAACTTGACCTTGCCGGACTTGCCTTGCGCGTTGGTCACCTTCTTGGCCGCCTTCTCGAACGCGGCCTTGTAGGCTTTCGTGATCTCCTTGAAGAACTTTCCGTCATGGCTGCGGCTCTCGCCGCGCACATGCACGTAGTCGGTGACGACATTGGTGGCATCGCCCGCGGGGCGGCCCTCGCCGCCGGTCACCGGGCCGACATTGCTGGTGCCCATCCGCGCGCTCGCGCCCTTGCCCTTCACCACCTTGCCGAACCAGCCGCCGGCTTTCACTTCCGCAAGGGCGAGGGCCATGATCATGGTCGAGGAGATGCCGCGCTCCGGCGCGACGCCGGCATGCGAGGCGCGGCCGAAGATCTCGACGGTCCAGCGGTCGGCGCCGACCGCGCCGATGACGACGTTGGAGGCAGAGCCGCCGTCATAGTTAAACGCCATCACGGGGGAGCCGAGTTCGTCGAGCTTGACGTGGCGCGCGCCATAGAGCCCGCTCTCCTCGCGCACGCAGAACAACAGCGTGATCGGCGGATGGTCGAGCTTCTGCTTTTCGAGCTCTGCGGCCAGCGTCACCAGCACGCCGCAGCCGCAGCGATTGTCGCCGCCGAGCGCGGTCCTGGCTTCGTTGACGATCTTGCGTCCGGATTTCTTCGGCTTGGCACCGGCGCAGAGCGGCACGGTGTCCATGTGGGTCATGAACATGATGCGCGGCTGGTTGTGCAGCGCGCCGCGGCCGGGCAGGTCGACGATGAGGTTGCCGGTCTCGGTCGGCACCGGAATGCGCGTGTTGGCATCGTCGAGCCGGATCGCCTTCGCCGGTACGCCGCTCTCCTTCAGCGCGTCCATGAGCTCCCGCCCGATGGCCGCCTCCTGTCCGGTGACGCCCTCGACGGCGAGGAAGCGCATGAGGCGGTCGGTGGCGGCTTGGGTGTCGACAGGCATGAATGATTCCTTTGGCGGGTAGGGCACGCCATCCTATGGGGCCTGCGAGGTGTAAGCCAAGAACATCAGCACGCCGAGGGCCAGCATGGCAGCCATGAACAGGAGCACCGCCGGCAATCCCGCCACCGCCGCCACCGCACCGGTCACCGACTGCATCAGGGCCGCGCCGAGGAAGAAGGCGAGATTGACCGCCGCGAGCGCCTTGCCCGCGGTCTGCGCATCGACCAGCTGCCGGGACATGCCGAATAGCAGCGGCTGCGCAGACGTCGCAAGGCCGATGAGAACGAACAGCACGAGGTCGTATTGCGGCGGCATGACCGAGAGGCCGAACAGCATGGAGACGGCGTAACCCGGTGCGCCCAGCGCCATCAGCGCCAGCAGCAGCGCCCCGACCATATGCGTGCCCGCCACCAGCGCGCGGCGATGACCCAGCCTGCGGTCGATCATGCCGATGAGCAGCGGACCTATGATCATCGCCAGCGTGAACGCACCGAGCTGGTTGCCGGCCTCGACCCGCGACAGATCCTTGACCTGCATCAGCCACGGCCCGCCCCACAGGCCGCGCAGCACCAGCGAGGTCGCCAGCGATACGAGCGCCAGTGCGATCAGGCCGCGCAGGGGACGCGAGAGCCCGAGCCTGAGCACCTCGATCATCTGCGACAGCGGCGAGGACTCGTCCTTGTGCTCGGCCGACTGGTGCGGCACCAGCACGAACACGGCGAGCGCGACGGCGACGCCGCCGATAGCGGACATCCAGAACCCGGCGCGCCAACCCCAATTGTCGACCACGAAGGCGAGCGGGCTCGACGACAGCAGCATGCCGATATTGCCGATCGAGAGGATCGCACCCGACCACAGGCCGAACCGCGCCGCCGACAATTGCTTGGCCGCCAGCGTCATCGGGCACATCAGCATGCCGGAGGTGGCAACGCCCAACAGCACCTGCCCGACCGCAAAGCTGGCAGCTCCGGTCGCAAACCCCGACGCGATGGCGCCGATCACGGTTCCCGCGAGCAGGCTGAGCGATACCGGCCGCACGCCGAACCGATCCATCGCCGCGCCGACCGGGATCTGCGCGGCGGCAAAGGCGAAGGGGTAGACCGAGGTGAGGCTGGCGAGCGCCTGCGGCTCGATACGGAAATCCGCCGCCATCAGATCGAGGCTGACCGCCGGAATGGTGCGCAGCAACGTCGAGAGCATGTGGCCGCAGGCCAGCGCAAGCAGCGCAAAGACCAGCGCGCGGGTGCCATCGCGCGTGTCGTCATTGGTGGCGGCGGTCATGAGCGTTTCGTCCCGGCAAGGCTTTTTGCCGGGTTACACGATTGGGAAGAGACTGCCAATGGCGAGAGTTGCAGCGTTCGCGCAGGGGCGACGGGATCTCATGTCAGGGCTTTCGGCGCGATGGCGTCGCGCAGGATCCCGCGTCCTGCTTCAGTCCGTCATCTCGTCGCTCCGTCTCAACGAGCGGCCCTACGACGAGGAGCGCAAGGGGGCGCCATGACGCCGGGATCTGGCCGCGCGGATCAGTTCGCCGCGCGGCCGTGCCGCGCCTCGTAGCCGGCCCATTCATTCCTTGAAGCTGTTCAGTCCGACGATGCGTCAGCCGGGCATGATTTCATTTCGCCCAGCAGCTTCGCCGCTTCGTCCAGCAGTTCCCGGATCGCCCTTCGCTCTGCGATCCGCTCCGGTGTGAAGGCACCGTGCTTGCGCGCATTGCGGTTTCCCCACGGTGCGCCCGATCCCGGGGCACCGCCGTGCATGCGGCAGCGCAGCCCGCCGCGCACGGCCGGCGCGCGGCAGGCGAGACCGCTGCGCGTGCCGGCGCCGCAGCGGGGGCTTGCCGACATCGCGCTCGTGTTGCGGACGCGGTCGACACTCATGCGCCGGCGCCTTGCATCGCTGCGGCCCCGTGGTGTTCGCGTTTGCCGTCGCGAGGCGGAGCCAGTCCCGCCTCGATCGAGGTGCCGGGCTCGGCAACGGTCAGGTGCGCATGCTGCGCGACATTCCCCACGATTGCGCTGCCGCCATCCTGCACCGACAAATTCTGCACGGTGATCTGATGTTCGCCGTTGCCGCGATGACGGTTCAGGGCCTCCATCTGGGCTGCAAAGGTGCGGGCCAACCGGGTCAATGCGCGCGAAATGCCTTCTTGCTGAGGGATGCCTTCCGCAAAGGCGAGGCGGCAGGCAAAGCGCATGGTCGCGACGTGGACGGACACCATCTGTGCCGTCAGCATGGCCTCGAGGGAATCCCGTGGCGCGACGCTCTTCATCATCGAGATCATGAACGCGAGATTGGCCTCATCGGGCTGCTGAAGGACTACGCTGGCTTTCATCAATTGCTTGAGGATGCCGTGCAGCGCGTCGCGATCGACGGCGCCGAGCGCCTCGGCCATCAGGCGTTCGCCGGTCTCGGCGTCGGGGTGCTGAATTGCGATTCGTTGTCCAGCGAGCTTGACCCCGGGGGTGGGCCTGCTGCCGTACCTGGGAACGGCGGTCGTGTTGTTACGTGTCATGGCTGTTTTCAAGTCGATATGTCCTTTGGGCCCACGGCAGGTGCGAGCAGGCCCGCTGGTGCGAAGCCCACCCGCGCAGTTGCCGTGCGGCGGTTGTGTTTCAGATGTCGATGCAGGGCTTGTGCACGATCGAAGCGAGGCCCACATGGCTGTGGAGGCAGCTCGCTTACGCGGATCGCGATGATGCCATCATGCTCCTGTTTTGCCCGACGAGTCAAATTCGATTTCGTAACATCCGAAGATTTGTCGTCCCGCCTAAGTCCTTGTTTCGACAGGGGGCGTCTACTGTGCATGGGGTTGTTTTCGCATTTTTTGTTGCGAGGCGGTGCGCACCTGCCGTGCGGCGGAATGCCGGCGCCCCAACGCGATTGCGAAATCCGGCGCGACCGCTATTCATGATCTCCGGATGCGTCGCACCAACAAGCATGCACAAGCGGCGCTGGTGAAGTCTGGGGAGAGAACCAATGCAACGAACCGCCCGCCTGCTGGCAGTCATCGCCGGATTGTGCGCCTCTGCGCTGTCGACGCAGGCCGTCGCGCAGAAATATCCGGTGCGCCCGGTCAAGGTCATGGTTGGCTTCAGCGCGGGCGGTCCGGTCGATGTCGCCGCCCGCATCGTCGGCGATCGCTTGAGCAGCAAGCTCGGGCAGCCCTTCGTGGTCGAGAACCGCGCCGGCGCCAACGGCATGATCGCCGCCGAGGGTGTCGCGCGCGCGGACGGAGACGGCTACACGATGCTCGCCTGCAACTCCTCCACCATCACGCTCAACAAGACGTTGTTCAAGGACATCCGCTACGACCCGCAAGGCGACTTCGCGCCGCTCACCACCGTCGTGTCGGCGCCGCTCGTGCTCGTAGTCAATCCGGAGAACCCCAAGACGGCTGATATCAAGACCGTTGCCGATCTCGTCGCAGCGGCGAAGGCCGCGCCCGGCGCACTGGCTTACGGCTCGGGCGGCAACGGCAACCTTGCCCACCTCGCCATGGAGTTGCTCAGCCAGAAGGCCGGAATCAAGATGATCCACGTGCCTTATCGCGGAGGTTCGGCCGCCGAGGTCGGCATCCTCGCGCAGGAGGTGCTTGCGGTGTTCGATCCGCTCTCCGCCGTGCCGCTGGTCAAGGCCGGCAAGCTGCGCGCGCTCGCGGTGTCGTCAGCCGAACGGCTGCCGGCGCTGCCCGATGTGCCGACCGTTGCGGAAGCAGGCTACCCCGGCTTCGACATCTCGTTCTGGGTCGGCTTCTTCATGCCGAAGTCGACGCCGGCGCCGATCCTCGAGACGCTGCACCGGGAGATCGTCGCAGCGGCCAAGGACCCGGCGGTCGCGGAGAAGCTCGGCTCGCAAGGCGTCGTGTCCGTGCTCAGCCCGGCCGAGTACGCCGCCAAGATCGCCAAGGAGACGAAAGAGCTCGCCGACGTCGTGACGGCCGCCAACATCAAGGCTGAGTAGGACGTGGGTCGGCGAAGGCCAGCAAGAACGAGGCGCCATTCGCCGCCGGTCATCTGCTCCAGCCGATCGAGCAGCGGGCGTTGTCCGGCGGTGAACTTCTCTCGTGCCCGGATGAACGAGGAGAACCTCCAGCGGCCGCTGCTTGACGATGATCCCGGCACGCTTCGATGGCATCGGAGGTTCCGTGCGGAAACGGCTTACCCTTCTCCCGGGAAAAAGTGGAACAGGTCGTTCTAACGCAGGTTAGTAGCGAACGTTCATTTGATAAACGGGAGTGAAATCATGATCCGCCTGCTGGCAACCACAGCATTAGGGCTGGTGCTGGCGAACGCCGCCTTTGCGCAATCGCCCGGCACGACGACGAAGTCCGATCAGAGCCCGCCGTCCCAATCAAATTCCACGGCGCCCTCGACCAACCCGCCATCCGGAACGCAGCAAACGATGTCGCAGCCGCAGCAATCACCGGCGACAGGAAACTCGACGCAGACCACGCAAGGCCCCGCGCCGTCATCCGGGGCGGCCAATTCCGGCTCCGGCACATCCAACAATGCCGCGAACAGCACGGACACCTCGCGGCCGCAGAGCGGCACGGCAAGCTCGAATACGACCGGCAACCCGCCCGCGACTCAGCAGAGCGCCAACCCGCCGCCTGCGAACACCAACCAGGCGCAGGATCGTTCCAATCCGCCGCCGGCCAACAGCAATCAGGCCCAGCAGGCGCCTGCCGCATCAGGGACCAACCAGGCTCAGCAGGCGCCGAATGCGCCAGCCGGCAATCAGGCCCAGGGCGGGCAGTCCAACACCGGTACACAGGCGACCGCGCAGACCGACGTCAATCTCAACCGGCAGCAGGAGACCAGGATCAGCACCTCGATCTCGCGCCTGAACGTTCGGCCCGTGACCAGCGTCAATTTCTCGCTGAATGTCGGCACGGTGGTGCCGCGCGACGTACATCTCTCGATACTGCCGCCTGACGTCGTCGAAATCGTGCCGCAATATCGCGGCTACAGCTTCGCACTGGTCAAGGATCAGATCGTCGTGGTCGATCCGGCGACCTACAAGATCGTGACGGTGCTGCCGTATTCAGGGCAGTCCACCGCGACCACGACGACGACCACGCGCGAGCGCAGCGCCAGCAAATTCTCCGATCGCGATCGTGATGCAATTCGCAAGCATGCGAAGACCCGCACCGAAGGGCGGACCGAGGCGCGCACCACCGGGAGCACCGCACGCACGGAGATTCGCGTCGGTGACCGTCTCCCCGAGAGCGTCGAGGTGGAGGAATTCCCGAGCACGGTCTATCGGGACGCGCCGGATCTGCGGGAATACCGCTACATCCACCGCGACACGCGGACCTATCTCATCGAGCCGCGTGAGCGGCGCGTGATCGAGGAGATCGATTAGCGGGGTAAATGTCGGAGCCACTCCAGCGGGTGGCTCCGAACACTAACCGGATGGCCGTTCGCGTGAGGCGAAGCGAACGGCGCGGGCCTTCGCGCTCTTGCCGGCCGCACGTGCCGCAATCATGCTGCGTGCCTTGCCGTGAGCCGTGGCATTCTTCCGAAGCATGATCGCGAACCGCTTGCGCGCATGGTTCGTCGTTTGGCGCGCGGCAAGCTGCTCGGCCTTGCGAATGATGGTCGTGACCGAAGGGGTCAGGTTGACCGGAACCCAGGCGACGTCCTTGGCCTTCGAGAGACTGCCGAAACCTTCGCAGGGCGCTTCGCGCGGCAGGTCGATCCGGATCGCAAGCGCCTCGGAGCGCTCGGTCCAGTCCTCGGCCTTGGTGCCGGTGATGATGCGGACATAGTCGCGCGTCTCGCGTGGCAGCTGGCTCTCTCTGGCAAGCCACTTCTGGATGCGGCCCGGGCCGGCATTATAGGCGGCCGCGGCGAGGCCGAGATTGCCGAAATCGTCGCGCAGCTTGCGCAGGAATTTCGCCGATGCCGGCAGCGCCTTCATGGGATCGAAGGGATCATCGAGCCCGACCTCGGCGGCCGTCGCCGGCATGAACTGCGCGACGCCCTGCGCGCCGGCGTGGCTGACTTCGTTCGATTTGAAGCGGCTCTCCTGCCAGATCAAACGCGCGAAGAACGGCACCGGAATGCCGCTGGCCTCGGCGGCCTCGCGGAGCGCATGGCAGAATTTTTCCGTCGGTGAAATCGGCTGGTCCGCGACAGGCTCGTCCGAAGCAGGCTCGGCCGCGCGCGGCGGTTCGATTGTTTCCTCATGCGCCGCGCGCGCATTGGCGACGTCGATGGCCTGCACGCTGGCGAGGAAGAGCTCGACCACTGGAACAAGTGGTGAGGCATGATCGTTCTTGAGAACGGTGGTGTTGATAGTCGATGTTTGCCGCGACGCCGACGGATCGAGATCGCACATCAGAATCAGAAACGCGGCGCAAGCCGCGACGACAAATCGCATTTGCTGGGGCAACCTCGAACTGTGGGGTGAACGGCCAGCGATGCGCCGGCGATAGGAAGTTCTTAACCTTCCGATTGCGGCAAAGCTGCGATCTCGCCGGTTCCTTCGGTGTTACTACGGTGTTCCCAAAGAGAAACTGCCCGCGATTTTGCGGGTCATTTTCGGGACGATCAAGATGCGATGGATGCTTGCCGCGGTGATGTCGCTGTCGTTCATCTGCCCTGCGCTCGCAGGCAATCTCGATGCGAAAGCGGTGAATGACGCCGCGCGTCCGGAAAAACAGCCGGCCGGCGACAAGATCACCGCGCCGGTGACGAAGCTTCAAATTCTCCTCGACCGCGCGCAATTCTCCCCCGGCCAGATCGACGGCAAGCTCGGCGAAAACGCGCAGAAGGCGCTGAAGGCGTTTGCCGAGCAGAACGGTGTCGGCTTCGACAAAACCATCGCCCCTGAACTCTGGGACAAGCTGAACGCAGCGAGCGAAGGTGCTGTCCTCATCGACTACAAGATCACCGACGCAGATGTGAAGGGACCGTTTCTCAAGAAGCTGCCGGCCAGGCTCGATGACATGAAGTCGCTGGAGGCGCTGAGCTACACCACTCCGCTCGAAGGGCTCGCGGAAAAATTCCACATGAGCGAAGAGCTGTTGAAGGCACTCAATCCCGGGAAGGTCTTCGACAAAGCCGGCGAGACGGTCGTCGTGGCCAATGTGCCGACGCGGAGAGAGATCCCGCGCATCGCACGGATCGAGATCGACAAGGCGAGCGAAACGCTCAAGGCGTTCGATGAGACCGGTCGCCTGAGCGCGTTTTATCCGGCGTCAATCGGCAGTCCGGATCGCCCGACGCCGACAGGAACGCTGAAGGTCACCTCTAGCCATGAGCAGCCGACCTATCGCTACAATCCGGAATACAGGTTCAAGAGCGTGAAATCGAGGAAGCCCTTCAACATCAAGCCGGGGCCAAACAACCCCGTAGGCGCATATTGGATCGGCCTGTCGGCGCAGGGCTACGGCATTCATGGAACCGCGGAGCCCGACAGGGTCAGCAAGTCGGCGTCCCACGGCTGCGTCCGGCTGACCAATTGGGACGCGCGCGTGCTCGGCGAGAACGTCAAGCGCGGTACGCCCGTCGTCTTCCTCGATGCGCCAACGGAAGCGTCCTCGAAGCAGCAGGGCAAGACGGCCGGCAAGAACGCCGCCAATACGCGTTAGAGCATTCGTTCAATCAGCCGGCAACGAAGGCGAGCAGGGTGCCGTTGGCTTTGGCCGGCGGCACGCAGATCGCGTGCCCGCTGCGCACGGCAGCCGAACCCAGCGCCTTCTCCGTCGCGGCGAGATCACCACTGACGAGTACCAGCGCCGCGCCGCCACGCTCGGCGAGGCCGGCGAGCGGTACGCCGGGATAACGCTTTCCGAGTTGCTCCAGCGTGAGATAGACGAAATCGGCGCGATCGCCGCCGGAGGGAACGGTCACGGCGCCGTCGGTCTGGGCCTTCGGCTCGCGGTCAATCAGCCGTCCGAGATGCGCGGCTTCCTGCGCCGGCTCGGGCGTTGCGATCAGAATCTGCTTGATCCGCTTCGCCGCGTTGGCGTGCTTCATCAACTCCGGAATCCACACCGTCTCGCGCGTCTTGTGCTGGCACGCGAAAATGCGCACGCCGCCGGGCGCTTCCGCGGTCGGCCACATGAAGGTGCGGAACTTTGCCGCCGAGACCGTGCCATCAGGCAGCGTCACCGGCCGCTCGAAATCGGTCGGACCGATCGGCGTCAGGCCACGCGCGCAAATCTCCTCCGCGCCTGCGGCTGAATCGACGGCGGTGAAGGCAATGCGCTCGATGCCTTCGCCGCGCTTGTCCAGGAACGCGCGCGCCGGCGCATTGTGCTCGGTCGCAGCGAGCACGCCGAGCAACTCCATATAGTCGGGGTCGAACATGATGGTGTAGTTGCCGGTGCCCATATGGGCGCTGTGGGTGCCGCGCGGGGAGACGGTGAAACCGAGCCGCCGGTAGTTCTCGGCGGCCGCGTCGAGGTCCTGCACCATGACCACGGCGTGGTCGATCCCGATGACGTTGTTGAGGGCCACTGTTCTTTCCCCGCGAATGCAAACTGACTTCAGGCCGCGCCGGCGACCGCAAGGTCTTGTCTACGCCGGATAAGCGGTCAAGTCATTTTCTAATCGACGGGCGATATGGAATTTCATTCCGCGAAATGCAGCATCGACGCGCGGGGTGGCGTCAGCGCGCCTGCTCGATGTAGGCGGCAAGGATCGCGCGCTCCTCGCTGGTCATCTCGGTGATGTTGCCCGGCGGCATCGCGCTGGACCAGGCCGCGACACGCCCGATCAGGCGGATATTGCGATGGATGTGCTCGGGCGCATCGAGCAAAATGCCTTTCGGCGCGGTCACGATGCCGGCCCAGACCGGCTCGGTCGCGTGGCACATGCTGCAACGGGACATCACGATCTCCTCGACATTGGCGAGCGTCGGCTGAGACGACAGCGCGCCTGTCTTCACCTCGCGCGGGCCGGCCGCGGAGAGGAGGAGGATCGCGATCACGCCGATTGCCGCGACACCCCACACCCACCACGGCGATTTGCGTCCGGCATGGCGCTCGTTGAAGAAATGGCGGATCACGGGGCCGAGGGCCAGGATGATCGCGACGATGATCCAGTTGAAGCGCGTGGCGTAGAGCAGGGGATAGTGGTTGCTGATCATCAACACGACGACCGGCAGGGTCAGATAGTTGTTGTGGACCGAACGCTCCTTGCTGGCCTTGCCTAGCTTTGGATCGGGTGCTTGCCCCGCGATCAGGCTGGCCACGATCTTCTTCTGGTTCGGGATGATCAGCGCGAAGACGTTGGCGACCATGATGGTGCCGATGATCGCGCCGATCTGGTTGAAGGCGCCGCGGCCGCTCAGCACATGGGTGAAGGCGTAGGTCAGCACGACCAGGAACAGATAGCCACCGACCGCAAAGGGCAGCTCGCGCTGCGCAAGTCCGCTGCGGCATGCGGCTTCATAAAGCAGCCAGGCGAGAGCGAGGCTGCAAAAGCTGAACAGGCCGGCCTGGAATGGCGTGAGGTCGAGGATCGACTTGTCGACCAGGAACAGATCGGCCTCGAGATAATAGACCACCACCATCAACGCGAATCCGGACAGCCAGGTGGTGTAGGCCTCCCATTTGAACCAGGTCAGCTCGTCCGGCATTTGGCTCGGCGCCACCAGATATTTCATGATCCGGTAGAAGCCGCCGCCATGGACCTGCCAGGCCTCGCCCTGCACGCCGTCAGGCAGTCCAGCCTTCGGCTTGAGGCTGAGATCGAGGGCTATGAAATAAAAGGAACTTCCGATCCAGGCGATTGCGGCGACCACGTGCAGCCAGCGGAGCAGCAGGCTCGCCCATTCCGATATGATGGATCCCCACATGATCTTCCCATCAGTCGCGACAGCGATGCCGCAGCTTTGATGACCGCGGCCCCTGCTCTTACAATGTGTCGCACCTATCCGCGGCGTTTTCCAGTACGATGGGTGCATCTGATGCACATCGTGCGGGCATCGGTTGACCTGGTATGCGGCAGGGCTTCGACCTGCCGCGATCGGGTCGATGTCGAGATCGCAGGCCGGGAGGACAAGGTGAAGAGCAGAATTGTATCCGCAGCAATATCCGCAGGGCTGCTGGCTGCGACTGCCGCGCAGGCCGAGCCGGTGTTGCAGGGCAAGGACGCCTATGGCGATTGGCGCGCCGACAAGCCCGGTACGGTCAGGCTGATCCGGCCCCAGGATCTGGTCAGGCCCGGTGCAACGCGGTCGGTGGCGAGCTCATCGCGCGTGGTGCCACGTCCGTCAGAGGCGGAGCTTCAGGTGCCGGCGGGATTCAAGATCGAGCTGTTCGCCGAAGGCTTGCGCGCGCCGCGCATCATTCGCGTCGCGCCGAACGGCGATGTATTCGTCGCGGAGACGCGGGCCGGCAGCGTCCGCGTCCTGCGCGCAGGCGAGGGCGGCAAGGTCGCGACCAGCGAGGTGTTTGCAGCCGGATTGAGGCAGCCATTCGGCATCGCCTTCTTTCCGAACGGCGACAATCCGCAATGGGTCTATGTCGCCAATACCGACAGCGTCGTTCGCTTTCCCTATCAGGCCGGCGATCTCAAGGCGCGCGGCAAGGCAGAGACGATCGTGGCGAGCCTGCCGCATGATGGCGGCCATTCCACCCGCGACATCGTCTTTACGCCCGACAACAAGCGCATGCTGGTGTCGGTCGGCTCGCTCAGCAACGTCGCCGAAGGCATGGGCACGCCGCCGGGGGGACTGGAGGCCTGGTCGAAAGCCCAACCGCTTGGCGCGACATGGGCGAGCGAGACCGAGCGCGCCGCCGTGCTGGCCTTCAATCCAGACGGCAAGGAGCGCAAGATCTACGCCACCGGGATCCGCAATTGCGTCGGCCTCGCGATCCAGCCGCAGACCGGCCTGCCCTGGTGCTCGAACAACGAACGCGACGGCCTCGGCGACGACCTCGTGCCCGATTACGTGACCAGGGTGAAGGAGGGCGCTTTCTACGGCTGGCCGTGGTTCTATATCGGCAACAATGAAGACCCGCGCCACGCCGGAGCGCGGCCGGACCTCAAGGACAAAGTGACGGTGCCGGACGTGCTGATCCAGCCGCATTCGGCGTCGCTCGGCATGACGTTCTATCAAGGGATGCAGTTTCCGTCCGAGTACCAGGGCGACGCCTTCGCCGCCGAGCACGGCTCGTGGAACCGGTCGAAGCGCACCGGCTACAAGGTGATCCGCATCAGGATGAAGGACGGCACGCCGACGGGCGAGTACGAGGATTTCGTCACGGGGTTCGTCGTGAGCGACACAGAAGTTTGGGGAAGGCCGGTGGGAGTGGCGGTTGCGAAGGACGGATCCCTGCTGGTGTCGGAGGACGGCAACGGCACGATCTGGCGTGTGATGAGCGTGCCGCGATGACGCTTCACGGGCATCTGTGTGTCACAAGCTCGGAGGTCGTTGGGTGAGCAAAGCGCCAGCGTGCCAACCATCTACGTGTCGCCTCGCGCCTCCAGCGATAGCCGCGTCGCGGTCGTGCGGGGGATGACGGGATCGACAGCACCGCCATTGCGGGTGCAGCGGCTTGTCGGCGGAGCTTCGGAAGAGGGCAAATATGAAGTCGTCCAGGAGTTCAGGGTCGGCAACGGCACGTCGCTGGCTCGTCGCGCCACAACAAGCCCGGTGTCGTATGAAACCACGTCGCGCCATCTGATCGTGCGCTTGTGAAAGCCTGTGAAGCTCGCTTCGCGCACGTGGACAATTGCTGTCAAATATTGTAATGCGCTCCTGAAATGGCGGGACACTGTGGCCTGCGCGCGGACTTCCACAGAAGGGCTAATCCGATGACCCAGGCAGGCGCCTACGGAGAGAAGCTCGGGAAATTCCTGCGTTTGAAGGAAGCGCCGCCCTCCCTGGTCACGCGCTCGCTGCGCAGCGCCGAGCTTGCGGTCACCGAAACGCGGAATGATCGTCCGCTGACGGGTCTGTCAGGCTCGCTCACCACGGAAGACGCGTTTCTCGTCAGCCTGAAGCTTCGCGATTACCCGGATTGCGAGCTCTGGCAGCGCGGCAAATTCCTCATGAAGGCAGACGTTCGCGCCGGCGCGACCTACCTCTACGACCTCAAGCTCGATCCGCGCTATGTGATCGACAAGCCGTTCCATTCGCTCTTCTTCTACCTTCCACGCTCGGCCCTCGATGGCGTCGCCGAGCAATGCGGTGCGAAACGTATCGATCAGCTCGACTGTCGAATTGGCGTCGGCCACGACGACGAGGTCATCCGTCACATCGGATCAGCACTGCAGCACGGGCTGCGCCGGCCGCACGAAACCAACCAGCTTTTCATCGATCACATGATGCTCGGCCTGACCACGCATGTTGCCCAGACTTATGGCGGACTTCAGCGCAGGACGGAGCCGGCCCGCGGGGGGCTCGCGTCGTGGCAAGCCAGGCGCGCCTGCGAGGTTCTCGGGGCGGATCTCGGCGGCAAGCTCTCGTTGCAGAAGATCGCGACCGAGCTCGACCTTTCGGTCAGCCATTTTTCCCGCGCATTTCGAATCTCCGTCGGTTTGCCGCCGCACCAATGGCTGCTTCATCAGCGCGTGAAGGCCGCCCAGCAGTTGATGAGCGTTCGCGGCCTGCCTCTCTCGGAGATCGCGATCTCGGCCGGATTTGCCAACCAGAGTCACTTCACGCGGGTGTTTTCCTCAATTGTCGGCGTCAGCCCGGCGGTGTGGCGCCGACAGATGCCTCGCACCTCAGGCACAAACGCGTGAACCCCGGTGATGCGGGACGCCTGCCGCAGCATCCGCTCCGGATCGCGCAATCGATTGTCGTCATGTCAGCCGCCGAGGATCCGCCGGCAAGCGTCGACGAAGACCTCTGCACCGGTGACGATATCGGCGTCGGCGGTGTTCTCAGTCCAGTGATGACTGATGCCGCCGATCGACGGCACGAACAGCATGCCGGCGGGCATGACCGTTGCCAGCATCTGCGCATCGTGACCGGCGCCACTGGGCATGCGAACGGATCGCCCATTGGCGAGCGCCTTGCTTGCGGCTTCGATCGCATCCTGGAAGCCGGCGTTCATCATGGCGGGCGCGCCGGTGCGCAGCTTCGTCACGGCGACGGTGCAGGGACCGCTTGCACTGGCCTCGTCCGCCATGGTCCGGAGCAGCTGCTCGAGCCGGGCGATGACGGCTGGATCCTCGTCGCGAATCTGGAACAGCATTTCGGCTCCGCCCGGAATGATGCTCGGTGCGCCCGGATCGAGCGTGATGCGGCCGGTTGTCCAAACCGTGCGTGGGCCGCAGGCGGCCGGAAAACGCTCGTCGAGCGCGACGCAGAATTTTGCCAACGCCAGGCCTGCATCCCTGCGCACGGGCATCCGCGTGGTGCCCGCGTGATTCTGCTCGCCGGTGAAATTGATCTGGTATTGCCAGATGCCGACGATGGAGGTCACGACCCCGACCGCGAGCTTGCCGCTTTCGAGCGTGTCGCCCTGCTCGATATGCGCCTCGAGATATCCGACGTGGCGGCCCGGCTCGACGCTGACGCGCGGGCAGTTGGCGAGCCCCATATCGGCGAGCGCGTCGCGCATGGTGCGGCCGCTGGTGCGGTCGCGCGCGGCATCGATGTCGGCTTCCGTCACTTGCCCGACATAGGAGCGCGAGCCGAGGAAATGGCCGAAATGTCCTTCCTCGTCGCACCAGGCGGCGACTTCGACCGCGCCTTTGACGGAAGGATCGGCATTGAGCACGCGGGCAGCTTCGAGTGCGTACACGACGCCGAGCGGGCCATCGAGCCAGCCGGCATAATTCTGGCTTTCCAGGTGCGAGCCGGCCAGCAGCTTCGGCCCGGGCCTGGCGCTGGTGCCGAAGACGTTGCCGATGCCGTCGATCGAAGCGGAGAGACCCGCCGCGGGCAGTTCGCGCACCAGCCATTCGAGCGAAAGCTTGTGCGGCTCGGAGAAGGTCGGCTTGTGCACGCCGGTCTTGTAAGCGCCGATGGCACGGAGCGCACTAAGATCGGCAAGAACGCGCTGACCATTGGCGCGCGGATTTGTGTCAGGCATGTTCGGCAACCTTCAGCGCCTCGGTGCGGATCTCCTCGACCAGCCGCTCCTTGAGCTGGACGAACTCCGGCGTCGTCTTGATCTTGTAGGAGCGCGGATGCGGCAGCTCCACATTGATCTCGGCCTTGATCCGGCCGGGGCGCGCGCTCATGACGATGACGCGGCTACCGAGGAAAATGGCCTCCTCGATGTCGTGGGTCACGAACAGCACGGTCTTCTGGTCGCGCTCCCAGATCCCGAGCAGCATCTCCTGCATCAGAGCGCGGGTCTGGTTGTCGAGCGCACCGAACGGCTCGTCGAGCAGCAGGATTTTCGGATCGTTGGCGAGCGCGCGGGCGATCGCCGTGCGCTGCTGCATGCCGCCGGAGAGTTGCTTGGGCCAATGGTTCTCGAATCCGGACAGCCCGACCTGGCGGATGAAGGCGTCGGCGATCTTGTTGCGCTCGTCCTGCGCCACACCGCGCTCGCGCAGGCCGAAGGCGATATTCTCGCGCACGCTGAGCCAGGGAAACAGCGTGTAAGACTGGAAAACCATGCCGCGATCGGCGCCCGGCCCGGTGACCTCGCGCCCATCGAGCGTGACGCGACCGCCGGTCGGGCGATCGAGGCCGGCGACGATGCGGAGCAGCGTGGACTTGCCGCAGCCGGAAGGGCCGAGGATGGTGACAAAGTCGTTGTTGCCGATGGTGAGGTCGGTCGGCTCCAGCGCCTTGGTCGGCGCGTTGCCGTGGCGTGCCGGGAATGTGCGCGAGACCTGTTCGATCTTGAGGATCGTCATGCGAGCCTCCACGGAAACAGCCAGGCGTTGAACGCCTTGAACATGAAATCCGAGAGGAGACCGATCAGGCCGATCACGATGATGCCGAAGATGATCTGGCCGGTGTTGAGCAGCGCCTGACTGTCGGTGATCATGTGGCCGATGCCCGAGGACGAGCCGATCAGTTCGGCGACGATGACGTAGGTCCAGGCCCAGCCCAGCACCAGCCGCAGGATTTCCGCGATCTCGGGGGCGGAGGAGGGCAGCAGTACGCGGCGGATGATGCCGCGGTCGTTGGCCCCGAGCGTATAGGCCGCCTCGACCAGATCGCGCCGGGTGGCGCCTACCGTCACCGCGACCATCAGGATGACCTGGAATACCGAGCCGATGAAAATGACGAGCAGCTTCTGCAATTCACCGATACCGGCCCACAGGATCAGGAGCGGGATGAAGGCGGAGGCGGGCAGATAGCGCGCGAAGGAGACGAACGGTTCGAGGAAGGCTTCGACCGGCTTGTAGGCGCCCATCAGCACGCCGAGCGGGACTGCGATGATGGCCGCGAGCGCGAAGCCTCCGACGACCCGCCAGATCGTCATGCCGATGTCGTAGGCGAATCCCTGTTTGGCCAAGAGGTCATAACCCTCCTGCACCATGGTCAAGGGGTTTGCGAGAAAGGTTTTCGACACATGGCCGCCGAGCGTCGCCCACGACCAGAGGGCAACGAAAAGCACGAAGAACGCGAGGCCGTAGGCCACGCGCTGCTTCGATGTAACAGGGTCCAGGGGACGCATCAAACTGTCTATCCGGGCGCTGAACAGATTTGCCGGCCCTGCCGCGAGACGGGGCCGGCGGCTCTCGAGGGGTTTACTTGATGTAGCTCGCGTCGAAGAGGTCCTCGACCTTCGGCGCGGCCTTGATGATGCCGATTTCGAGCAGCAGGTCGGCCGCCTCCTTGTTGAACGTCAGGAAGTCGCCGGCAAAGAACTTCTGGTTCGCGGCCTTGTCCTGCCAGCGCAGATATTTCGCCGAGTTGCCGAACTGCTCGCCCGTCTGCTTCACGTCGGCGCCCATGATTTCGTAAGCCTTGGCCTGGTCCTTGGCGATCATCTCGAGCGCCTCGAAGTAGCTGTCGGCGAGCGCCTTGGCGGCCTTGGGATTGTCGGTGAGGAACTTCGGCGTGCAGCCGAAGGTGTCCATGACCATCGGATAGTCCAGCGTGGTCGCGATGATCTTGCCCTTGTCGGGCGCGGCGCGCACCGTCGACAGATACGGCTCATAGGTCATCGCTGCATCGTTCTGGCCGGAGACGAAGGCCTGTGCAGCGGCAGCCGGCTCGAGGTTGACGACAGTGACGTCCTTCACCGAAAGGCCGTTCTTCTTCAGCATCCAGGCCAGCGCGAAATAGGGCGAGGTGCCGGGCGCGGAGGCCGCGACGGTCTTGCCCTTCAGGTCCTTGATCGCGCTGACGTCGTTGCGCACGGCCATGCCGTCGGCGCCGAAGCTCTTGTCGAGCTGGAAGATCTGCTTGGTCGCAACGCCATTGGCGTTCCAGGAGATCCAGGTCTCGACCGTGGTTGCCGCGCACTGGATATCGCCGGAGGCGATGGCGAGATGGCGGTCTTTCTGCGGGATTTTCTTGATCGTGACGTCGAGGCCGTTCTTCTTGAAGATGCCGGCCTCCTTCGCCAGCGTCAGCGGCGCAAAGCCGGTCCATCCGGAGATGCCGACGCCGACCTTGACGTCGTCGGCGAGCACGGGAGTGGAGGCCGCCAGAGCAATGATTGTCGCAAATATCGTCGAATTACGCATGATTGTCGTCCTCTTGCCGATCGATGGATTGACGTCCTGTTGGTCTCTTCATGAAGCGTTGCACGATTTGTGCCGACATTCCCTCTCAGCCTCCCTTGAATCGCGCGACAAGGCGGTGAGAGTCACCGGGATAGAGCAGGCGCACCGCGGTGATCGTGCGCGCGCTACGCCAGGTGTAACGGTCGATCACGAGACAGGGGGCGCCGACTGCGATCGCGAGCGCGTCCGCCGTGTGGTCATCCGCAACGATGGCGCTGATCGTGTGCTCGGCTTCGGTCCATGGAACATGGTGAAGCAGCCACGAGCCGGGCGGCTCGCGCGAGAAATCGGCGGTCGCGGCATCCGGCACGGATGCAAGGTCGATCAGCCTGTCTTCGACGGCAAACGGCACGCTGTCAGCGCTGTGCCGGCAGGTGATCGAGACCACCTTGCCGGCCTTCTTCACGCCGAGGCGATCGCGGTCGGCGGTAGTCGCGGTGCGCAGCTTGCAATGAATCAGCTCATAGCCGTATGCGCGCCCCAGCGCGGTGATCTCGGCGCGGATGTCGGCGATCTTGAGCACCGCCGACTGATGCTGCGGCCGGCGCACGAAGGAGCCGGCACGCCGCCGCCGCTCGATCAAATCGGCTTGCGCGAGCTCCGACAGCGCCTTGTTCACCGTCATGCGCGAGCAGCCGTAACGTGCCACCAGCTCGTGCTCGAACGGGATGCGATGTCCGGGCGGCCATTCGCCGGTCAGGATGCGTTTCTCGATGTCGGCACGTATGCGCTTGTAGAGCGTCGGCTTGTCGGCGGTATCGGTCGCGAGGCTCATGCGACGAGCCTCCGCACTGTCGCGTTGAAGCGTTCGCGTGCGGCCTGGCGCAATCTGTGCCGGCCGCCTTCCACGACCTTGCGGCCGCCGGCCCAGACGCAATCGATCGCGCCAGTCCCTGCGGCAAAGACCCAGCCGTCGATCGCCGCGTCGCCGGCGCGCCCCGCCAGCGAAGGATGCGTCGTGTCGAGGGTGACGATGTCGGCGCGCGCGCCGGCTGCGAGGCCGACTGTCGGCTGCGCCAGCGCCTGCGCGCCGCCCGCAAGAGCGTGGTCGAACAACGTGCGTCCCGTCGAGCGACCTGCGCCCGCGGAGAGCACGTTGCGCGCGCGGTGCTTCAGCCGCTGGCCGTATTCGAGCTGGCGCAATTCGTCGGTGACGCCGACCAGCACGTTTGAATCTGTGCCGATACCGAACGCGCCGCCGGCATCGAGGAATTCGCGCGCGGGAAAGATGCCGTCGCCAAGGCTCGCCTCGGTGATGGGGCAGAGGCCGGCGACAGCGCCGGTCCCCGCGAAGGCGGCGACTTCCTCGTCCGTCGTATGAGTCGCGTGAATGAGGCACCAGCGCCGATCGACGGGCGCGTGCGCCATCAGCCATTGCACCGGGCGGCGACCCGACCAGGCCAGGCAATCCTCGACTTCCCTGACCTGCTCGGCGGCATGAATATGCACCGGCCCGCCGTCGGCCAGTGGAATGATCGCCGCAAGCTCGTCCGGCGTGACCGCACGCAGGCTGTGCGGTGCGATGCCGATATTGGCGCCCGGCAATGCGCTGATCGCCTTGCGCGATGCTGATATCAATGCCGCGAACTGATCGACCGAGCAAATGAACCGGCGCTGGCCAGCATGCGGCGCCGCGCCGCCGAACGAGCCATGCGCATAGAAACTCGGCAGCAGCGTCAGAGCAATGCCGGAGGCCTCGGCAGCTTGCGCAATCCGCGCAGCCATCTCGGCAATATCGGCATAGAGAGAGCCGTCGCGGTCGTGGTGTAGATAGTGGAATTCGCCGACGCGGGTGAAACCCTGCTCCAGCATCTCGACGTAAAGCAGCGTCGCGACAGAGGCGACGTCGTCCGGCGTCATGGCGAGGGCGAAGCGATACATCGTCTCGCGCCAGGTCCAGAACGTGTCGGTACTGTCACCGCGCAGCTCCGCGAGCCCGGCCATGCCGCGCTGGAAGGCGTGGCTGTGCAGGCTCGCCAGCCCCGGTAGCGCGATGGCATGGCGCTCATCACCGGCAGCCGGCGTCACGCCCGGCGTCACCTCCGCGATCGCGCCGGCGGTGATCACCACCCGCACGTCATTGGCCCAGCCCGAGGGCAGGAGCGCGGAAGCGAAATGCAGTCGGGTCATGATTACACGCCGGCTGGACAGAACCGCCCCACGATTATATGTCTAGACATATAAGTCAAGCATCCCACGTGAAGGGACCGTTGCATGGCAGAGCGCTTCGACAGGATCTGGCACAATGCCCGGCTCGCCACGATGCGGGCGGACCGCCCCGATCTCGGCGAGATCGAGCGTGGCGTGATCGCAGCGCGCGGCGGCCGCATCGTTTACGCCGGTGCAGAAGCAGATTTCCCGGCGGATGCGGACGCCGTCGAGCGGATCGATTGCCAGGGGCGCTGGATCACGCCGGGGCTCGTCGACTGCCACACCCATCTGGTCTACGGCGGCAACCGCGCCCACGAATTCGAGCTGCGCTTGAAGGGTGCAAGCTACGAGGAGATCGCGCGCGCCGGCGGCGGCATCGTCTCGACGGTCGCCGCCACGCGCAAGGCGAGTGAGGTCGAGCTCGTTGCAAGCTCGTTGCCGCGGCTTGATGCGCTGATCGGCGAGGGCGCCACCACCGTCGAGGTCAAATCCGGCTATGGCCTCGATACCGCAACCGAAATGCGCCAGCTCGCCGCGGCGCGCAGCATCAGTCGTCAACGGCCGGTTGCGATCCGCACTTCCTTCCTCGGCGCGCACGCGCTGCCGGTGGAAGCCGACGGCGACAAGGATCGTTACATCGATCTCGTCTGCAAGGAGATGCTGCCGGCTGTTGCAAAGGCTGGCCTTGCAGATGCCGCCGACGCCTTCATGGAGGGCATCGCGTTCTCCGCCGAGCAGACGGCGCGGGTGTTCGAGGCGGCGGGGGGACTCGGCCTGCCGGTCAAGCTTCATGCCGACCAGCTCTCGAACCTCGGCGGCGCTGCGCTCGCTGCGAAATTCTCAGCGCTGTCCGCCGATCACCTCGAGCACACCGACGAGGCCGGCGCCGCCGCGATGGCAAAGGCCGGAACGGTCGCCGTGCTGCTGCCCGGCGCATTCTACTTCATCCGCGAGACGCAAAAGCCGCCCGTCGAGATCTTTCGCCGGCACGGCGTCCACATGGCGCTCGCGACCGACTGCAATCCCGGCAGCTCGCCACTGACCTCGTTGCTGCTCACCATGAACATGGCCGCGACGCTGTTCCGGATGAACGTGGCCGAGTGCCTTGCGGGTGTCACCCGTGAAGGCGCGCGGGCGCTCGGCGTGCTCGATGAAACCGGGACGCTGGAAGCCGGCAAATGGTGCGATCTCGCGATCTGGGATATCGAGCGGCCTGCTGAACTCGTCTACCGCATCGGCTTCAATCCGCTGCATCGGCGGGTGTGGAGGGGGCAGTGACGGATCAGGATGCAGCGATCGTCGTCACGCCGGAAACGGTCAGCCTCGATGATCTCGCGCGCGTGCTTGCAGGCGCGCCTGTCGTGCTCGATCCCTCGTTCTGGCCGCGCGTGCAGGCGGCTGCGGAGATTGTCGCGAAGGCCGCGCGAGCCGAAGCCCCCGTCTACGGCATCAACACGGGCTTCGGGAAGCTGGCGTCGAAGCGCATTCCGCCAGACCAGACCGAGCTGCTCCAGCGCAATTTGATCGTGTCGCATTGCTGCGGCGTCGGCCCCGCAACACCCGAGCCGATCGTTCGTCTGATGATGGCGCTGAAGATCGTCTCGCTCGGGCGCGGCGCCTCCGGCGTGCGCCGCGAGGTGATCGAGCAATTGCAACACATGCTGGTGCGGGGTGTCTTTCCTTTGGTGCCGCAGCAGGGTTCTGTCGGCGCCTCCGGCGATCTTGCCCCGCTGGCGCATATGACTGCCGTGATGATCGGTGAGGGGCAGGCGATCGTTGATGGCAAGACCGTGTCCGGCAGCGAGGCGCTCGCCGCCGCCGGCCTTGCGCCGTTGACGCTCGGCCCCAAGGAAGGTCTCGCGCTGATCAACGGCACGCAGTTTTCGACGGCTTATGCGATCTCCGGCGTGCTGCGTGCATTCCGCCTGGCGCGGGCCGCACTCGTGACCGGCGCATTGTCGGTGGATGCGGCAATGGCCTCGACCGCGCCGTTCCGCCCCGAGATCCAGGCGCTGCGCGGCCATGCCGGGCAGATCGCCGCGGCGGCGACGCTGATGGCGCTGCTGGATGGCAGTGACATCCGCCTGTCGCATCTCGAAGGCGACGAGCGCGTGCAGGATCCGTATTGCCTGCGCTGCCAGCCGCAGGTCGCAGGCGCGGCGCTCGACCTGATCACGCAGGCCGCGCGAACGCTGATCGTCGAGGCCAACGCCGTCACCGACAATCCGCTGGTGCTGGTCGAGAGCGGCGAGATCGTCTCCGGCGGCAATTTCCACGCCGAGCCGGTGGCCTTTGCCGCCGACGCGATCGCGCTTGCCCTGTCCGAGATCGGCGCGATCAGCGAGCGGCGCATCGCAACGCTGGTCGATCCCGCGCTCAATTTCGGCCTGCCGCCGTTCCTCACGCCAGACCCCGGCATCAATTCCGGCTTCATGATCGCCGAGGTGACGGCGGCGGCGCTCTATGCCGAGAACAAGCAGCGCGCTTCTGCCTGTTCGATCGACTCGACCCCGACCAGCGCCAATCAGGAAGATCACGTCTCGATGGCGGCGCATGCCGCGCGGCGCCTGTCCGACATGGCCGACAATCTCGCCGCCATCCTCGGCATCGAGCTGCTGGTCGCCGCGCAAGGCATCACGCTGCGCGCGCCGCATGCGACCAGCGTGCCGCTCATTGCCGTCATCGCCGCGCTGCGCGAGCAGGTGCCCGCGCTCGGCGCTGATCGCTACATGGCCGGCGATCTCGCCAAGGCCGCCGCGCTGGTCGAGGCCGATGCACTTCCGGCCGCGGCGATCGCGGCACTTTCATCAGATCCGTTTCCGAGACTTGATTAAGAGGTCCGCATGAACCGCCGACTGGACAATGACCGCACCATCCGCGCTCCCCGCGGCAGCGATATCAGCGCCAAGAGCTGGCTGACGGAAGCGCCGCTGCGCATGCTGATGAACAACCTCGATCCCGACGTCGCGGAGCGCCCGAGCGAGCTCGTCGTCTATGGCGGCATCGGCCGCGCCGCACGCGACTGGGACAGCTTCGACCGGATCGTCGCGGCCTTGCGCTCACTCGAAGCCGACCAGACGCTGCTGGTCCAGTCCGGCAAGCCGGTCGGCGTGTTCCGCACCCACGCTGACGCGCCGCGCGTGCTGATCGCGAACTCCAACATCGTGCCGCACTGGGCGACGCTCGATCATTTCAACGAGCTCGATCGCAAGGGCCTGATGATGTACGGTCAGATGACGGCCGGCTCCTGGATCTATATCGGCAGCCAGGGCATCGTGCAGGGCACCTACGAGACCTTCGTCGAGGTCGGACGTCGCCATTACGGCGGCAGCCTCGCCGGCAAATGGATCCTCACCGCCGGCCTTGGTGGCATGGGCGGTGCGCAGCCGCTAGCGGCGACCATGGCCGGCGCCTCGATGCTCGCGGTCGAATGTCAGCCGAGCCGCATCGAGATGCGGCTGCGCACCGGTTATCTCGACCAGCAGGCTGCGACGCTCGATGAAGCGCTGGCGATCATGGCGGACGCCGCGAAAACGAAGCAGGCGATTTCGGTCGGCCTGCTCGGCAACGCCGCGGAGATTTTTCCTGAGCTGGTGCGCCGCGGTGTCAAGCCCGACATCGTCACCGACCAGACCAGCGCGCATGATCCGGTCAACGGATACTTGCCGAAGGGCTGGACGCTCGCCGAGTGGGAATCCAGGCGGGACTCCAATCCGAAGGCGGTCGAGCGCGCCTCCAAGACCTCGATGGTCGAGCACGTCCAGGCCATGCTGGACTTCCACGCGCAGGGCATTCCGACGCTCGACTACGGCAACAACATCCGCCAGATGGCGCAGGACATGGGCCTCAAGAACGCGTTCGATTTCCCGGGCTTCGTGCCCGCCTATATCCGCCCTCTGTTCTGCCGCGGGGTCGGCCCGTTCCGCTGGGCCGCGCTCTCGGGCGACCCTGAGGACATCTTCAGGACCGACGCGAAGGTGAAGGAGCTGATGCCTGACGACAAGCATCTGCACAATTGGCTCGACATGGCGAAGGCGCGCATCAAATTCCAGGGCCTGCCGGCACGGATCTGCTGGGTCGGCCTTGGCGATCGTCACCGGCTCGGCCTTGCCTTCAACGAGATGGTGGCGCGCGGCGAGTTGAAAGCCCCGATCGTGATCGGCCGCGATCATCTCGACAGCGGCTCGGTGGCAAGTCCCAACCGAGAGACCGAGGCGATGAAGGACGGATCGGATGCGGTGTCCGACTGGCCGCTGCTGAACGCGCTGCTCAATTGCGCAAGCGGCGCGACCTGGGTCTCGCTGCACCATGGCGGCGGCGTCGGCATCGGCTATTCGCAGCACGCCGGCATGGTGATCGTTGCTGACGGCACCCCGGAAGCGGCCAAGCGGATCGAACGTGTGCTCTGGAACGATCCTGCGAGCGGTGTGATGCGCCATGCCGACGCGGGCTACGACTTCGCGATCGACTGCGCGCGCGAGAAGGGGCTCGATCTGCCGAGCCTTTCCACGTAACGCCTTCAGTCGCTCTCCAGAAGCCTCGGCATCGTCGTCTTCGCGCCGTCCATGAATGTCTGGACGGCGTCGCGGACGATCGCGTCGAGGTCTGATGGAATCGGCGTCTCGTAGATGAACTTGCGGATAGCCAGATAGAAGATGCGGCCGTGCAGGCCCCAGAACAGCTCGGTCTCGCGTTCACTCAATGCGTGAGCCTTTGCGTCGGGTAGCTTCAGCTCGTGGCGCAGCTCGGCGGCCGCGGGCTCGATGATCTCGCGTCTAACGATGTCGAGATAGCGGCTGGTGATGCCGAACGACTTCATGCCGGAGAACACGAAGATCCGCACCCAATTGTACTCGAACACGCGGTCGACATAGTCGAGATAGAAGCGTGTCAGCCTCGCTTCCAGCGACAACGAACGATCGCGGATCATCGGTCCCCAATCGGGTGACCAGCGGCTGAGATAAACCTCCTGATAGACCCGCTCGATCAGTGCTTCCTTGCTCGGGAAGTGGCGATAGATCGCCGAATGCGTGATGCCCATGCGCTTGGCGAGCTCGCGGGTCTGACCCTCGAAGCCGCGCTCGGCGAAGAAGCGGATCGCCTCGTCCACGATCGCGCGCTCGCGGTCAGCGGCACGCATGTTGCGGCGCTTTGGCGCAGACTTGCTGCCTGTCTCGGTCCCCTTGCGGGGCGGTCGCTTCGCCGTTCTCTGCGCTTTTCGGGCCATTTCGTCGCTGAATCGCACGCCTTGCTTCCTTCATAGCCCAAGGTGCTTTTGTGACCAAATGGTCATTTCCTGTTGACGACCCTTGGGGGCCGTGTCAGGATTTTGAGACCAGATGGTTACAAATCTGGCGTCCCCGGCTGATGGGCCGAGGTATCTCGAGGAAACGGCAGTGAAGGCGAGGGCTTTCAGCTATTTTCGTGCTGCGACAATCGACCAGGCGCTCGACGCTCACGCGCGTGCCGGCGACGATGCGCGTTTCATCGCCGGCGGCCAGAGCCTGGTGCCGGCGCTGTCGCTGCGGCTCCAGGCGACGCGGCTGCTGATCGACATCACCCACATTGACGAACTGCGCGGTGTCAGGCGCGAAGGCGATGCTTTGCGCATCGGCGCGCTGACGCGCCATTGCGAGATGCTGAGCGAGCCATTGATCGCCGAGTTTGCGCCGCTGCTGCACGCGGCGGCGCCGTTCGTCGCGCATCCGGCCATCCGCAACCGCGGCACGTTCGGGGGCAGCATTGCCCTCGCCGATCCCGCCTCCGAATTTCCGGCGATGACGCTGGCGCTCGATGCCGAGGTCGAGATCGCCGGCCCTTCCGGCCGCCGGCGCGTCAAGGCCGACGATTTCTTCATCGACCTGTTCGAGACCGCGTTGCAGGCTGGCGAGCTGATCACCGCAATCTACGTTCCGCTGTTCAAGGTCGGTCAGCGCTTTGCCTTCGACGAGCTGGCGCGGCGGCGCGGGGATTACGCGCTGGTCGGGTGCGGCATGCTCGCAACCTGCACCGACGAGCGTATCGACGACATCCGCATCTCTTTCTTCTCGGTCGGAAATACGCCAACGCGGGTGAAGGGGGTTGAGGCCACATTGATCGGCGCGAGGCTGGATGCGGAACGCATCGCGGCCGCGCAAGGAGCGCTCGAAGGCGATCTCGCGCCGCCCGATAGCGACGAGGTGCCTCCGGCGATGCGCCTGCATCTCGCGCGCGTGTTGCTGGGACGCCTGCTCGGACGTCTCGGAGAGGGCGCATGAGCAGCTTCGACGAAACTCTGCTGGACGAGACCGACGAGACGGTGCGCATTCGCCTGGTCGTCAACGGCCGCAAGATCGCCTGTGAGGTCGCGCCGCGCGAGACGCTGGTCGATTGTCTGCGCGACAAGCTGGAGCTGACCGGTACGCATGCGGGCTGTGAGATGGGAGCCTGCGGCGCCTGTCTGGTGCAGATTGACGGCCGTGCCGCGCATTCCTGCTTGATCTTTGCGGTGCAAGCCGACGGCGCCAGGATTGAGACGATCGAAGGTCTGGCCGAGAGCGGAGTGATCGCCGACCTCCAGGCTGAGTTCCACCGCCGCAATGCGCTGCAATGCGGCTTCTGCACGCCGGGCATGTTGGTCAATGCCCAGGAGTTGCTCTCGCAAGCGACGCAGCCGAGTCGGGAGGACATCCGCGACGCACTTTCGGGCAATTACTGCCGCTGCACCGGCTATGAGGCGATCATCGACGCCATCGATGCTGTGGCGAAAGCGCGCCGCGAAAGCGGAGGCGCGACATGAGTGCGCCGCTGACCTCGATCGACCGCCCGAACTCCTATATCGGCCGCTCTGTGCCGCGGCCCAACGCAAAGCGCCTGCTCGCCGGGCGCGGGCGCTATGTCAGCGATCTCAGGCTGCCACGCATGCTCCATGCTGCGTTCCTGCGCAGCCCGCATGCGCATGCGAGGATCGTCTCGATCAATATCGACGAGGCGCGCGCGCTCGAAGGCGTGCATCTCGTTGCCGCGGGCGCCGAGCTCGCCAAGATCTGCACGCCTTGGACCGGCACGCTCGATCATTTCAAGGGCATGACCTCCGCGCCGCAACTGCCGCTGCCGCTGGATCGCGTGGTCTGGGCCGGGCAGGCCGTGGTCGCTGTCGTCGCTGAAACCCGGGCGATCGCCGAGGACGCGCTGGAACTGATCGAGGTCGACTACGAGGATCTTCCTGTGGTCGTCGACATTGACGGCGCACGAGAGGCCGGCAGTGCGCTGGTCAATCCCGGCAGTGCGAATAACACCTGCTTCCGCAGCCAGCTCGAGAGCGGCACTGTCGATGACGCCTTTGCGCATGCCGCCCACGTGGTGGAAGAGGAGTTCACCTTCGGTCGCCACACCGCGGTGACGCTGGAGCCGCGCGCCATCGTCGCCGACTACGATCCTTCTGCCGGCATGCTCACCGTGCATCACGGCACCCAAACGCCGTACCAATTCCAGGACCTCTATTCGCGGCATTATGGCATCGCCGAGGCCCGCGTTCGCGTGATCGCAACTGACATCGGCGGCTCCTTCGGGATGAAGCTGCATGTCTATCACGAGGACATGGCGGTGGTGGGCCTCTCGATCCTGCTCGGCCGGCCCGTGAAGTACGTCGCTGATCGCATGGAATCCTTCGTCTCCGATATCCACGCCCGCGACCACCGCGTGCGCGCCCGCATGGCGCTGGATGCCAAGGGCGAGATCCTGGCGATGGACGTGCTCGATTTGACCGCGATCGGCGCGTTCTCGACCTACCCGCGCACCAGCGTCGTCGAGGGCAACCAGGTGATCCGCCTGATCGGCGCGCCCTATCGTTTCAAGAACTATCGTGCTGCCCTTGAAGTGATCTTCCAGAACAAGGTGCAGACCAGCCAATATCGCGCCGTCGGCCATCCCATCGCCTGCGCCGTCACCGAGCGGCTGGTCGACATGGCTGCCGCGAAGATTGGCCTCGATCCCTTCGCCATCCGCGTGCAGAACGTGATTGCGGATGATGCCTATCCGCAGACGTCGCCAACCGGATACCGCTTCGAGGCGTTGTCGCATCAGGCTTGCCTGAAGCGGCTGCGTGAAATCATGGACTATGACAGCTTGCGTGCCGAGCAGGCGGATTTGCGAAAGCGCGGTGTTCATCGCGGCATTGGTATTGCGACCTTTGTCGAGATCACCAATCCCAGCCCCGCCTTCTACGGCGTCGGTGGCGCGCGAATCTCGTCACAGGATGGCGCGATCGTCAGTCTGACCCCGTCGGGCGAGGTGCGTTGCCTGATCTCGGTCACCGAGCAGGGGCAGGGCACCGAGGCGATCATCAGCCAGATCGTTGCCGATCAGCTTGGCCTCGCGCAGGAGCACGTCAAGGTCGTCACCGGCGATACCGAGGTGACGCCGCATGGCGGTGCCACCTGGGCCTGCCGCGGCGCCGGCATCGGAGGGGAGACCGCGCTGCAGGCCACGCGCGCTCTCAAGCGCAACATCCTGGAGATCGCCGCGCTCATCTTGCAGGAGCAGCCGTCGGCACTCGACATCGTCGATGGCAAGGTGGTCGACGCCGCGACGCGCAACACGCGCCTGCCGATTTCCGAGATCGCGCGCATCGCCTATTTCCGCTCCGACACGCTTCCGCCGGGCACACAGGCGCAGCTCACCGTAAGCCATCATTTCGCGCCGCAGGGCTATCCGTTTGCCTTCACCAACGGCATCCAGGGCTGCTCGCTGGAGGTCGACGTCGAGACCGGCTTCATCAAGCTCCTGAAGCATTTCATCGTCGAGGATTGTGGCCGCGTCATCAATCCGATGCTGGTCGACGAGCAGCTTCGCGGCGGTATCGTGCAGGGGCTGGGCGCGGCCCTGTTCGAGGAATGCCGCTACAGCGAGACCGGCCAGCTCATGAACGGCTCGCTCGCCGATTACCTTGTTCCGATGGCAATGGAGATGCCGGACATCGTCATCGCCCATGTCGAGACGCCGACCGCCGACACCGAGCTCGGCGCCAAGGGTGTCGGCGAAGCGGGCACCGCCGCGGCCTCGGCTGCCGTGCTCAACGCCGTCAACGACGCGCTCGCCCCGTTCGATGCGACGATCAATTCCATCCCGATCACGCCTGCCAAAGTTCTGAAAGCCCTGAAGCGATTCTAGAAAAAAGACCATTGGAGGAAACCATGCCCAAATCCGGCTCGACCCCGAGAATAACCCGCCGCACCGCGCTCGTCGGCCTTTCGGCCGGCGCAGCTTTGCTCGCCATGCCCCGGATCGGCCGCGCGGCCGACGAGACGATCCGCATCGGCTTTCCGACCCCGCTCACCGGCCCCTTCGCGGCGGAAGCGCGCGATCAGGTCAAATGTGCCGAGCTCGCGGTGAAGCTCGTCAACGACAAGGGCGGCATCGGCGGCCGCAAGGTCGAGCTCTTGGTGCGCGACGACAAGCTCAACGCCGGTGAGGCCGCGACCCGCACGCTCGAGCTGATCGAGAAGGACAAGGTTCATGCCGTGGTCGGCGCGCTCTCCAGCGCGGTGCAACTCGCGGTCAACGAGGTCACGCGCGCCCGCGGCGTGATCTACGTCTCGATCAGCCAGTCGGACACCATCAACGAGGCCAAGGATTTCAGCAAGTACACCTTCCACGAGGCGCTCAACCCGCACATGACGACGGCGGCAGTGGCGCGGCAGACCCTGAAGAAAGGCATGAAAGTCGCGCATCTCGTCGCCGACTATGCCTACGGGCATGAAATGCTGCGCGGCTTCAAGCGCGCGCAGGCGGCGATCGGCGCGGACAATGTCGGCGAGATCCTGCATCCGTTCGGCGCTGCCGACTATTCCACCTTCATGCCGCGCCTGATGTCGATGCGGCCCGACGTGCTCTGCATCTCCAATTTCGGTCGCGACCAGGCCAATGCGATCAAGCAGGCGGTGGATTTCGGTGTCAAGCAGCAGATGAAAATCGTCGTGCCCGTCATCCTGCACAACCAGCGGCTCGCGGTCGGCCCCGATGTGTTCGAGGGCGTGGTCGGCGGCGCCAATTACTACTGGGGCCTGGAGGCGCAGAGTAAGTCGGCAGCCGCGTTCAACGCCGCGTTCAAGGCCGCCAATGGCGGCGCCATCCCGACCGATTACGGCGCCTACGGCTATTCGGGTGTCGGATCGTTGCTGGCCGCGATGCAGACCGCGGGCGGCACCGACACCGACAAGGTCGTCGATGCGCTCGAAAAGCTGCAATACGATCTGACCAAGGGCCCGCAGCACTACCGCAAATGCGACCATCAATCGGTACAGTCGGTGCTGGTGCTGGAATCCAAGAAGAAGTCGGCCATGGCGGGCGACAACGATCTGTTCGCGATCCTCGCCAACGCCGCAGGCTCGGACGACATGCTGCGCAGTTGCAGCGAGCTCGGCCACGCCACCTGAAGCCTGACCGATGGACCTGTCGCTGATCATCATGCAGCTTCTCTCCGGGATCGCCCTTGGGGCGGTCCTGGTGATCACTGCGCTTGGGCTGACGATCGTGTTCGGCATGCTCGGGGTGGTCAACTTCGCCCATGGCGCGCTGTTCATGATCGGTGCCTATGCGGGACTGTATCTGGCATCGCTCACCGGCAGCTTCTGGTGGGGGCTGTTGCTCGCGCCGATCCTGATCGGCGCCTTCGGCATGCTGATCGAGTTCGTCCTGATCCGCAGGCTCTACGGGCGCTCGATCGACGATCCGCTGCTGCTCACTTTCGGCCTCAGCTATGTCCTGGTCGAGGGCGTGCGTATCGTGTTCGGGAGCGACGGAATTCCGTTTCCGACCCCGCCGCAGCTGATCGGCGTGCTCGATCTCGGCATCGGATTCTTCCCGCGTTACCGCCTGTTCGTCATTGCGCTCGTGGCGGTGGTGTTGCTGGCGCTCTGGCTGGCACTGGAGAAGACTCGCGTCGGCCTGATCGTTCGCGCCGGCGCCCGCGATCCCACAATCATGCAGGTGCTCGGCGTCGATATCGGCCGGGTCTGGCTTGCGATCTTCGGTCTCGGTGTCGGGCTTGCCGCGCTGGGCGGCGTGCTCGCGGGGCCGATGCGCAGCGTCAACCCGGAAATGGGCTCTCTGGTGCTGGCCGAAGCCTTTGTCGTCACCGTGATTGGCGGCCTCGGCTCGATCGTCGGTGCGGTTGTGGCCGGCCTCATGGTCGGCATTTCCATCAGCCTTGTCGCGCTGTTCGCGCCGGAGATGGCGACCATCGTCATGTTCGCGTTGATGGCGGTAGTGCTGCTGATCCGCCCGCAGGGCCTGTTCGGCGTGAGAGGGAGGACAGCGTGACGCACCCTTCTGGCGGCGAGGCTCTCGCCAAATCTGCGTCGGGCGGGCTCGACCGGATTCTCGACCACCGCGTGCTGCTCTCGATCATCGTTCTGGCCATATTGCCCTGGCTGCTGCCGTCCAAGGCGCTGGCCGTCAACGTCCTGATCTACGGCATCGTGGTGATGGGTTACAACCTGCTGTTCGGCTACACGGGGCTGTTGTCGTTCGGTCAGGCGGCGTTCTTCGGTGCGGGAGCGTACTTCACCGGCATTGCGATCGGCCGCTACGGCGTGCCGTGGTTTGCCGCGGTCGCGCTTGCCGTACTGCTCAGCACCTGCCTCGCGGCTGTGATTGGAATCATCTCGACGCGTACCCGCGGCATCTATTTCTCCATGGTGACGCTCGCGCTGGCGCAGCTCGTCTATTACGTCGCGCTCCAGGCCGCCTCCTTCACCGGCGGCGAGAACGGCCTGCGCGGCTTCACCGTCGACCGCATCAGCCTGTTCGGCCTTCAGGTCAATTTCCTCGACCCCGTGAACAAGTACTACGTACTGATGGCCTTTGCGGCGCTGGCGATGTGGTTCCAGTCGCGCATCCTCAACTCGCCTTTCGGGGCCGTCATCGAGGCGATCCGCGAGAACGAACAGCGGGCGCGGGCCTGCGGCTACGACGTCGAACGCAGCAAGCTGCTCGTGTTCATGCTGTCGGGCGCGATCTCGTCGCTCGGCGGCTGCATGCTGGCGCTGCATCTGTCGATCGTGCCGCTCGATATTTTGCATTACCAGACCTCGGGCATGATCGTGATGATGGTGCTGCTCGGGGGCGCTCGCAGTTTCTTCGGGCCCTTCGTCGGCGCGGCCAGCTTCCTGATCCTGGAGGACGTCATCTCGCTCTGGACGCCGCATTGGCAGATCTTCGTCGGCGCGATCTTCGTCCTGTTCGTGCTATTCCTGCCCAAGGGCATCTGGGGAACGCTGCTGGACGCTCTCGGCGTCGGAAAGGCGCGGCCGTGAGCGAGGAGTTGCTTCGCGCCGAAGGGATCGGCAAACGCTTTGGCGGCTTCGTCGCGCTCGAAGGCATCACGGTGTCGTTCGCGGCCGGCCAGCTCACCTCGATCATCGGGCCGAACGGTGCCGGCAAGAGCACGTTCTTCAACATTCTCTCCGGTGCGTTGACTCCGACGTCGGGCAATCTCCATTTCAAAGGGCGCGAGCTCAACGGCCTGCCACAGCACCGCTTCGTCCATCGGGGCATTTCGCGCTCGTATCAGATTACGAACATCTTTCCGGACCTGTCCGTCCACGAGAACGTCCGCGTGGCGGCGCAGGCACTGTCCGTGAGCTACGACATCTGGCGCAACCGCACCCGGCTGTCCGAGCTGAATGCGCGTGCCGACGGTGCGCTCGAGGCCGTCGGATTGCTCGGCAAGCGCAGCGATCTGGCAAAGTTCCTCGCACATGGCCAACAGCGGGCGCTGGAGATCGCGATCGCGCTGGTCTCTGAGCCGGAACTGCTCCTGCTCGACGAGCCGACCGCCGGCATGGGGCCGGAAGAGACCAAGGAGATGGTTGCGCTGCTGGAGCGCCTCGCCGACAAACGCACCGTGCTCCTAGTCGAGCACAAGATGAAGATGGTGCTGGGCCTGTCCAAGCGCGTCGTCGTGCTGCACCACGGCCGCCTGCTCGCGGACGGCGCGCCCGACGAGATCAGGAGTAATCCGGACGTCCGCCGGGTCTATCTCGGACAGAGTGAAGGCTATGGCTGAGACAGCACTGCTCGAAATCGAGGACCTGCACGCCTGGTATGGTGCCAGCCACATCCTCCACGGCATTTCCCTGCACGTGAAGGAGGGCGAGGTGGTCGCTCTCGTCGGCCGCAACGGCGCCGGCAAGACCACGACCTTGCGGGCGATGATGGGTCTGATGCCGAAGGCGACCGGCCGCGTGCGCTTCGCGGGCAGGGAGCTCCTGCCATTGCGTGCGCATCAGCGCTTCCACCTCGGCCTCGCCTACGTGCCCGAAGAGCGTCGCATCGTCCCGGGCCTGTCCGTGCGCGAGAACCTCCGGCTCGGCCTCGTCGCTGCCGGCAGCGGCATCGAGGAACGGGCGGCGATCGACGAGATCGCCGAGACCTTTCCGCGCCTGAAGGAGCGCCTCGACCAGGAGGGCGTGACGCTCTCCGGCGGCGAGCAACAGATGCTGGCGATCGCGCGCGCGTTGATTGCGAGGCCCAAAATGATCCTGCTCGACGAGCCCTCGGAGGGCATCATGCCCGTTCTGGTCGAGGAGATGGGCGCGCTGTTCCGCCGCCTGCGTGACGAGGGCAAGACGCTGTTGCTGGTGGAGCAGAACGTCGAATGGGCGCTCCGCTTGGCCGATCGCGCCGTGATCATCGACCAGGGCGAGGTGGTGCATCAGAGCAGCGCCGCGGCGCTGCTCGCGGACAAGGACATCCAGGAGCGCTATTGCGCGGTGTGACCTCAGGCCACGACCTTGGCCCCGGCGCCGTCGAGGCGGAATTGCTCCTTCGCCAGATAGTCGCCAATCGCATCGCCCGGCATGGGTTTTGCGAAATAATAGCCCTGGATGAAGTCGCACCCCAGGCGGCGCAGGGTGTCGAGCTGGGCGCGGGTCTCGACGCCCTCGACGACGCAGGCGATCTCCATGTCGTCGCACAGGCCCGTGAGCGACTTGATGATCTTGTAGCTCACGGGATTGTCGTTGATGTCGGAAACGAAGCTGCGGTCGACCTTGATCTTGTCGAGCGGCAGCCGGTGAACGTGGCTCAACGAGGAATAGCCGGTGCCGAAATCGTCCAGCGAAACGCCGCATCCCATCGCCTTCAGCGTCGCGATCGATTGCTGCGCGCGCACGAAGTCGAAAGTGACCGCTGTCTCGGTGATCTCGAAATCGATCCGGTGCGGCGGCAACCCGCTCCTCTCGATGATGGAGATCAGCGGCAGAATGCCTTCGGCGGCGCAGACGTCGTGGGCGGAGAGGTTGAACGACAGGCGGATGTGATCGGGCCAGGTCCTGGCGGTCGCGAGCGCGCGGGCCAGCAGGGCCTGCGTCAGCGGCCGGATCAGACCTATGCGCTCCGCGGCCGGAATGAAGTCGGCCGGCGAGACCTGCCCGAGACGGGAACTGTGCCAACGCGCCAGGACCTCGAAGCCGGCGGTGTGCTCGCTCATGGCGTCCACGATCGGCTGGAACACCAAGTCCATGTCGGTGCTGAAATCGGCCGTGCGCAGTAAATTCTCGATGACGCCGCGGCTGCGGATCTCGGCCTCGAGCTCGCTCGAGAAGATCACGGTGCGGCCGCGCAGATGGCGCTTGGCGTGATAGAGCGAGTAGTCGGCACATTCATAGAGCGCTTCCGACGTCGTCGCGGAGTCCGGGAACAAGGCGAAACCGATCGAGCAGGACAGGCCGGTATGGGCGGTGTCGAGCTGGTAGGGCAGCCTGACCTGATTGCCGATGCGTTCGCCGAGCCGCATCAGGTCCGCGTCCTCGGGATCGCCGCACACGACGAGCCCGAACTCGTCGCCGCCGAGCCGGGCCAGCTCCACGCGCTGCGGGCCAAAGCCCTCGCAGACCTCGCGGATGCGGCGGCCCGCCTCGATCAGGACACGGTCGCCGACTGAGTGTCCGTAATTGTCGTTGATCGGCTTGAAGCCGTCGAGGTCGATGATTCCGACCGCGACGCGGACATGCCTGCGCTCGGCGTCGGCAAAGGCGCTCGACAGTTCGGCGAAGAAGCGGCGGCGGTTCGGCAGCTCGGTGAGGGAATCGAGATTGGCGAGGCGGAAGTTCTCGTCCGAGAGCGCCTGCGTCGCCGCCTGTTGCGCGAGCAGCGATTTGCGGCTGGCAACGAGATCGGCGAAATCGCGGTAATAAATGAAAAGCACCGTCACCATCGCGCCGGAGACCAGCAGATTGTTGACAGCGATCGCCTTCAGCGTCGGTTCGCCCGTGGCGAAGAAGAACAGCACGTAAGGCACATCGACGATCAGCGTCACGATCAACGCCGCGGAGCGCAGATGCATCAGCGAGAAGATGCAGCCGATCACGGTGACCGCCATGTAGAAGGCGACCTGGCTCTTGGCGAACGGATCGCCGTAAGGGTAGAGCGCGAAGGACCAGGCGGTGAAGCCGGCGCCGATCGGCAGCGTCAGCCAGTTGGTGGCGCGCAGATTGCGCAGGATGTCGGCGTCGCTGCGTACGAGGTGACGCTGGCGCAGCCACCAATAGGTCCGCAAGCCTGCGAGCACGGTCAACACAGTCGGCACGATCATCGTCAGCCAGTCCGGCGCCACGTTCACATAGGTGTAGGCGACGGCGATCGTGTTGCTGATGAGGATGAAGTAGAGCAGCGGGACCTGCTTGGAGAAGGCGTCGAATTGCGCCCGCATCAGATCCGGATTGTCGGCCGGAACGCGAAACAACTGCGTTGCGGCGGCGAGGTGAGACTTCAAATCGGCAACAGGCATTGAAATACGAGCCCCTGAAAACGCGGCCGATCTTGCATGGTGGCGGTAAAGGGCGCGTTAGATCGATCTTGCGCCAAGGGCCAGCGCAGGTTGCACGCTACCGCGGACATTTCGGGCCCGTGCGTTGGTGAGGCGGCGTTAAGGATAGGGGCCGCAAATGCAGCGCTTTGGCTGCAAAGTTCTGCAAAGCCGCGCTACGCTTTGCTAACCACGCGCGTCGGACTGACGACCTGCCGCACCCTCCCGGTCCGGGAGAGATGCCAGGCCGCGTCCGATCGCCGCTACTTCTTTTCCAGCGCCGCGGTCTGCTTGGCGAGTTGCTTGTCGAATTCTTCCGACAGGCCGGTCACATAGGTCGCAAGCTCGCCCGGTTTGACGAATGGATTCGGCGCGCCGTCCTTCATCTGCGCCCGCTTGGCCTGCATGCCATAGACCTCCGGGTGTGGCCCGAGCAGCACGTCGATCTTCATCGCCTTGGCCTTGACGTAGGTCGCCCGGTAGTCGTCGACGATGCCCGGATAGGTCGGCTGGCCGACCAGCCTGTTCAGGGCCACCGTGCCGCTGCAGAAGAACAGCACCTGGCGGTTCTGGTCGCCGTCCCCAACGGTCATCTCCCAGCTCGTGCAGCCGGGCGAATGGCCGGGCGTTGCATGTGCGGTGAGGGTAGCGTCGCCGAGCGTGACCTTGTCGCCTTCCTTCACCGTGCGGTCGACCTTCACCGGGGGAAAGGTGAGATCCTCGTTCTTCTCTTCGCCGGGATAGTAGCCGCCTTCCAGCAGAGGCTTGTCGCGCTCGCCGGCCACGAGCTGCGCACCGGTCTCCTTCTTGATCTCGGCAAAACCGCCGGTGTGATCGAGATGCGCGTGCGAGTTGAGGACGATCTTGATGTCGGCAACCTTGAAGCCGAGCTTGGCGATGTGGTCCTTGATCATGCCGGTTGACTGGGGCATGGCCGTATCTATCAGGATCAGGCCCTGCGATGTCTTGATGACATAGACGGCAATGCCTTCGGTTCCGACATAGTAGATGTTGCCGATGAGCTGGAACGGCTCGAAAGGCGCTGTCCACTTCTGCATGACCGACGCCAGGAAAGCCTTGAGGGTCTGTGCTTGCGCGCCCGTCGCGAACAATGCCAGTGCGCACAGCGCGGCCGTGAATGTTCTCATGGTTTTCCTCCCATAGTGTTCTTGTCGTTCTGATCGGGCGGATGTCGGGGCTCGACCGCGCGCAGGTTACGTTGCAGCCGGCGTTACGGGCAACGGCTTCGTATGAGGAAAATTTACGTGCCGCGCGGGAACAAGAGCGTGTCGACAGAAAGCCGCTTTAGGTTGATCGCGGGAGAAAGGGATCAGGCGAGAGCGGCCTGGCGTTCCTGCGCTGGTTCGCGGGCGCGCTCGATTTTCGAGGGCTCCGCGAGCCGCGTGAAACTGTGCCGGCTCGCCTGCCCGGGCGCCTCGAGGATAACGCCCTCGCAGACGATCTGTCCGCCGAGCATCTTGAATTCCAGCTTGTCGTAGCGCGGCATCGTCTCGCCGGGGGCGGGTGGCAGCAGCCCGACGCTTCCCTGAATGTTCAGCGTGGCCTCGCCGGTGCCGTGCAGCCGCGGATTCCACATCCTGATCCCGGTTTCCGCCCAGCGCTGCCGGATCAGCGCGGTGCGATCGGCAGGTTCTGCGGCCCTTGCGCGGCCTTTCGGCGTGTTGAGGCTCTCGGCAGAGGGAGACACGAGAGCCGGCTCGATGTCGGTGGCGACGCCGGCTGTGTCGGGGGTACTCTGCGCCGCGGCCACCGCTGTGACGGGCGCAGCAACGTCCGCAGCACCCGGCTCGGTTGCCGCCATGGCGCCGGGGAAAGGATCGCTGTGGAAACGAGCCTCAGGGAATGGCTCTGCCAGCCCCTCGCTGCCGACAAGCGTGACACACGGCTCCTCTACGGTCGCCTCAACATCCACCATGACGGCAGGGGAACGATCATCGTTGACGGCGAGAGCGCGGGTGGCATCCGGGGCGCTCTCGACACCGACGGACGACGGCGATGCCTCCTCCGCGACGACGAACCCAGCGTCGGTCGGACGCGCGGGAAATGGATCGCTGCCAATGACGAGCTCGGCGTCGGCCGGTTCGCTGACGACGCCGACCGCGGCCGGGTCCGCATCGACGGCCTCGACGTTCGTCGAGATTTCAACAGCCGGGTCATCGCTGGCGACTGATTCCTCGGCTGTCGCGATTTGGATGGTCGAGACCGAAGCCCGCTCCACGATGACCGGTTCGATTTCCGATGGCGTCTCCCGCGAAGAATCGTCGCTGCCACCGGCATCGGCTGGCGCTGCCGGCGGGCTCTCCGCCATGACAGAGATGGCGACGTCATCCTCGGCGGACCGAGTCGCGCACGCGATCTCGACGTCGTCGCGCGCCGAAACTGCGCTGATATCGGTGATTCGAGCCGGAGCGGCTTTCGCGATGTTGTCGGCCGCGATGCCTTCGGCGATGACGGACGAGATGTCTGCGGTGAGCGGGTTGACGTCAATGCTGCCGCCATGCGGCACGGGCCGAAGCCGGGTGAATGCCCATTTCACCGCGGGGATGCGGCGCAGCAACGATATCAGTCTCGAAAGCACTAGGAGTTGTCCAAGAGGTACTCGGCGTGAGGCAATCGCTGATTCGTCAGCAATATGAAAAACTGCCCCGGTCGTCACATCTCTGTCAATGTAGGTGAGATCAATTGCAGAACATCCGCACATGTGCGTGTGACCGCGACACAGTGCGGCCGTGCCGTGATGGATACGCTGGCTCGGGTTCAGGATCCTGGAAGATACCTTGCAACTGCAAGCGCGCTCGTGCGCGTGCTCCACTCTACTAACGCGATCCGAGACTCGCAGCACCGCATGCGGCGCCTGATTCGCGAGCCTCGGAGAGAACGCGTGCAGCGAGCTCCTGGCCGAGCTGCAGACTTATCGCCCGCCCGAGCCGGAGCCGGCGCTGCCGCCGCCGGCCGGGCTGCCCATGTTGTTGGTGTTGGTGCCGCCGGCCGATGGTTGCTGCGCCCCCTTGCCGTCGCTGGCCTCGTTCTGCATGTTCGACGAACGTCCGGTCGTCATGCCCTTGGTGGCGGGACCTCGCGATGAGGGACCGACATCGCTTTGGCCTGAGGCGCTCGGCGCGGGTTGTGTCTGAGCGACGGCGCCACCGGTTGCAAGCGCCATGATGCATGTGGATGCCAAGATGATCTTCTTCATTGGATTCTCCTTGACTTACATTCCCAGACAATCCGCCTGCGCCAACGACGTTCCTGCCGCTTTGTAGTCACCCGTTCAACTCTATGCGGTCTGACGTCGGGGGTTCCCGATTTCATCGACAGGGGCTATTCAGGATCGTCATTGTTGGTTGAGGAACGACGCATGAGGAAGATTGTCACCCTGGGAGCGGTTCTGCTCTGGTCCACCATCGCCTTCGCGCAGGATCGCACCATCACGGTCGCCTCGACCACGTCGACGGAGCAATCAGGCCTGTTCGGCCATCTGCTGCCGCTGTTCACGAAGGCCGAGGGCATTGGCGTGAAGGTCGTCGCCGTCGGCACCGGCCAGGCGCTGGATATCGGGCGGCGCGGCGATGCCGACGTGGTGTTCGTCCATGACAGGTCCGCCGAAGACAAGTTCATGTCGGAAGGGCAGGGCGTGAAGCGCTTCGACGTCATGTACAACGACTTCGTCATCGTCGGCCCGAAGAGTGATCCCGCAAAGATCGCCGGCGGCAAGGACGTTGCGGACGCGCTGCGCAAGATCGCGGCGGCGGGGGCGCTGTTCATCTCGCGCGGCGACAAGTCCGGCACGCATGCCGCCGAGCTCCGGCTTTGGAAGGAAGCGGGCGTCGACCTCGGCGCGGCAAAGAACGATTGGTATCGGGAGATCGGCCAGGGCATGGGTCCGGCGCTGAACATGGCCTCGTCGTCGAACGCCTATCTTCTGTCGGACCGCGGCACCTGGCTGTCGTTCAAGAACCGCGGCGAACTCGCCGTCCTGACCGAAGGGGACAAGCGGCTGTTCAACCAGTACGGCGTCATGCTGGTGAATCCCGCCACGCATCCGACCGTGAAGGTGAAGGATGGACAGGCCTTCATCGACTGGCTCGTCTCGTCGAAGGGGCAGGAGGCGATCGCCGGGTACAAGGTCGGCGGCGAGCAGCTATTTTTCCCCAACGCGTCCCACTAGCAGGAAGGCGATGGTCGACACCGCCACGCTGAGCGCGAGCAGGATCAGCCCGAGCCCGAGCGCCAGCGGCAGATCGCCCTTGCTGGTCTCCAGCGCGATCGCGGTCGTCATCGTGCGCGTGAAGCCGCGGACGTTGCCGCCGACGATGATGATGGCGCCGACTTCGGCGATGGCGCGCCCGAACGCCGCGAGAAACGCCGTCAGCAGCGAGGTCCGGCCGAGCGCGAACAAAAGCGCCATGCTGCGAAAGGCCGAGAGGCCGTCGATCCGGGCCAGATCGCCATACTCGGCCCACAGCAGGCTCGCGGGCCGGTGCACCAGCGCCACCACGATCGGCGTCGCCAGCAGGGTCTGCGCGATCACCATCGCGGCCGGCGTGAACAACAGTCCGGCCATCCCGAACGGGCCGGACCGCGACAGCAGGAGATAGAGCGCGAGCCCCACTACGACCGGCGGAAGGCCGAGCAGCGCATTGGTGAGGATGATGACAACCTGACGTCCCCGGAAACGGGTGATCGCAAGCAGGGCTCCGAACGGTGCGCCGATCAGGAGCGCGGCGATGCTGGCGGTCAGGCTGACCCGCACCGACAATGCGACGATGCCGAGCAGCTCGGCGTCGGCCTCGGCGATCAGAGAGAGGGCGGAGCCGATGGAGCGTGCAAAGTCGTTCATCCGGCCTCAGGCAACTTCCTTCCGCGAGCCTCGCGCGATGTACGTTCTCGACGTTGCGGCTGCCAAAATCAAGACCCGGGGTGGCGGGCGGAAATCAGGACTGGACGGCGGAGGGCGCCGAGGTCTCAAAACCGGCCTCTGGAGCGTCTGAGGGCGTCGTTTGGAGCCCGTCTGGCGGCTTTATTCCAGCGATGGATGCTTTAAGGAAGGGGCAGGATCAGGTCGCAGCAGCCCGCTGGCGGTGCTAGACCCTGGTGCAGGAACAACAGGCCGTGTCGTGCCGGCGCGGGCCGCAAGGATGAAGGATAAGAGGCAATGATCCAGACCGTTGGCATCATCGGGGCAGGGACCATGGGGAACGGCATCGCGCAAATCTGCGCGGCAGCCGGGCTCTCGGTCGTGATGGTCGACATTTCCGATGCGGCCGTGAATCGCGGGATTTCGACCGTCGGCGGCAGCCTCGAGCGCCTGGTCAAGAAGGAGAAGATGTCGGCGGCCGATCGCGAAGCGACGCTCAAGCGCATCACCGGCACCACCGACCGGGCGAAGCTGTCGGGTTGCGACCTGGTGATCGAGGCCGCGACCGAAAACGAGGAGCTCAAGGTCAAGATCCTGAAGGATCTCTGCGCCACCTTGTCGCCGCGCACGCTGGTGGCGACCAACACCTCGTCGATCTCGATCACCAAGCTTGCCGCTGCGACCGACCGTCCCGACCGTTTCATCGGCATGCACTTCTTCAACCCGGTGCCGGTCATGGCTCTCCTGGAGCTCATCCGCGGCTTGCAGACCTCGGACGACACTCACGCCAAGGCGCTCGATTTCGCCCAGCGGGTCGGCAAGGTGGCGATCACCGCGAAGAATAGCCCGGGCTTTGCCGTCAACCGCATCCTGTGCCCGATGATCAACGAGGCGATCTTCGCGCTTCAGGAGGGGATCGCGACGGCGGAAGAAATCGACGCTGGCATGAAGCTCGGCTGCAACCATCCGATCGGGCCGCTGGCTCTGGCCGACCTGGTCGGGCTCGACACCATGCTTTCGGTGATGGAGGTCTTCTACAAGGGCTTCAACGACCCTAAATATCGGCCAGCGCCACTGCTGAAGGAGATGGTCGATGCCGGCCATCTCGGTCGTAAGACCGGGCAGGGCTTCTATACCTATAGCGCCTGACCAGGGCGTCGGCGGCGGGCCTTTGGCGTCCGCCGCCGGATTCCGCACTTTGCGCTGCGACAAAGATGCCGCGCGCGATTGGCCCGACAATGTCGAATGGGCGGCCCGCGGAAACAACGGAACGGATAACGAAGGACATGTCGGATCGACTGAAGGCCGAGCGCGAGGCGGCGGCCGCACGGCGGAACGTGCTGACCCAGGATGCGATCGAGCGAACCGGGATCACCGAGGAAATGATCGGGGAACTCGTCACTCGCTTCTACGGGCGCGTGCGCGAAGATGCACGGCTGGGGCCGGTGTTTGGGGTCGTACAGGATTGGGACGAGCATCTGGCCAAGCTCAGGGACTTCTGGTCCTCGGTCGTGCTGATGAGCGGCCGTTATCACGGCTCGCCGATGCGGGCACATCTGCCGCTGAGCCTGGTGGGCGATCATTTCGACCGCTGGCTCGATCTGTTCGAGCAGACCGCGCGCGAGGTCTGTCCGCCGCCGGCGGCTGCGCTGTTCATCGACAAGGCGCGTCGCATCGCCGACAGTTTTGAAATGGCATCGGCAACCGTCGCCGGTTCTATCGCCGCGCCGCGTCACGTGTTCAGGTCCTGACGCGACGGGCGGCCCGGCCAACTATGCGGGTAATTTGCGCAGCGCGGCGAAGAGCGCGCTGCACCAATTCCGGCGCCATCGGTCTGATCTGCAAAATTATCATGCCGGTCCCGCGACGTGACGTTGAAACTGTGAAAACACGTTTGAATGCGTTCATCGTTGTTCAATCAAAGCGAGCAAAGCCATATTGATGCGCTGCGGCGCCAACTCCTCGCCTTTTTTTCGGCAGAGTTCCAGCGCCTGCTTGTGGCATGTCTCGCTCATCACTCACGACCCATTCCTCATCATCCGAGAGCATCACGGAACCCGAAGCCGGCGCTTGCCTCGAGCAGACGCGGCGAACGGTCCTGCTCGGTGCAATCGCCACCACCGCCTGCCTAGGTTGTTCCGCGCATGCGCGCGCGAATGAAGAGCCGCTTGGCTCCGACGAACGGCCCCAGAAAGGCGATGTGCTCGTCTTCTCTGAAGGCGACAAGGAGGGAAAGCTCATCACCGCGGCCGACCTGCCTGCTGGCGGACCGCCGGTGCATGCCTGGCCGAAGGATCCCAAGACACAGGTGGTGCGCAGCGCCTCCCGGCTCAACGAGATCCTGATCATCAGGCTCGATCCCGCCGAACTCGACGAGAAGACCCGCGCGCGCGCCGTCGACGGCATCATCGCTTATTCGGCGATCTGCGCTCATGCCGGCTGTCCTGTCACCGCTTGGGTGAAGAGCGATGTCGGCGACAAGGAGGTGTTCAAGTGCATGTGCCACAACTCCGAATTCGACCCTCGCGCCGGCGCGCAGGTCGTGTTCGGTCCGGCGCCGCGACGGCTCGCAGCGCTGCCGCTGGCGCTCGCTGACGGTTCGCTCAGCGTCGCCGGCAACTTCATCGGAAAGGTAGGTGGCGCGCAACCAGGATGACGGGCGGTGCGGGCCGTGCCCGCGTCAGGAAAGGCCGCATCCGCCGATGGGCGGACGACGGGACGAGCGACAAGAATTCAAAACAAGAATTCACGACAAGAATTCGAACGGATGAAAAAGGGGAACGTCCATGACCAGGAAGCAATGGTTACTGTCCGGCTTCGTCGCCTTTACGTGTCTTGCCTCGACTGCCGCCGTGTGCGGCCCGATCGAAAATTATTCTCCGGTCACGGCGCAGCGCCTGGAAAATCCGGAGCCAAACAACTGGATGCTCTATCGGCGTACCTATGACGGGCAGGGCTACAGCCCGCTCGACCAGATCAACACCTCGAACGTGAAGAACCTCACGCCGGTCTGGACTTTTTCCACCGGTGTGGTCGAAGGCCATCAGGCGCCACCGATCGTCAACAATGGCGCGATGTTCGTGACGACTCCGATGGGACAGGTGATCGCGCTGAACGCGAAGACCGGCGACGAATACTGGCGCTACAAGCGGCAGCTCCCTGACGATCTGTTCCAGCTGCATCCGACCAATCGGGGCGTCGGCCTGTGGGAGGACAAGCTTTACCTCGCCACCACGGACGACCACGTGGTCGCGCTCGATGCCAAGACCGGCAAAGTGGTGTGGGACACCAAGGTGCAGGACTACAGGAAGGGTCAGTACTTGACCCTGATGCCGTTGATCGTCGATGGCAAGGTCATCGTCGGTGGCTCCGGCGGTGAGTTCGGCGTACGCGGCTATATCGTGGCTTATGATGCAAAGAGCGGCAAGGAGCTTTGGCGGACCTACACCATCCCCGGCGAAGGCGAGCCCGGTCACGATACCTGGCAGGGCGACGACTGGAAGAACGGCGGCGGGTCGGCCTGGATGACCGGCAATTACGACAAGGAGACCAAGACGATCTATTGGGGCATCGGCAACGCGGCGCCGTGGCCCGGCGAAACCCATCCCGGCGACAATCTCTATACTGCATCGGTGCTCGCGCTCGATCCCGACAGCGGCAAGATCAAGACCTATTTCCAATACCACCAGAACGATTCCTGGGATTGGGACGAGGTCGATGCGCCGATGCTGATTGATCTGCAACGCAACGGTCGCAACATCAAGAGCCTGGTCCATCCGGGACGCGACGCGATCTTCTGGGTGCTCGAGCGGACGCCGACCAAGATCAACTATGTCGCCGGCTGGCCGTTCGTCTACACCGACGTCTGGAAGGGCATCGACGAGAGCGGCAAGCCGATCGTCGATCCCGCGCACAAGCCGGTGATCGGCAAGCGCGTCGAGTTCTGTCCGTCGCTGTGGGGCGGCAAGGACTGGCCGTCGGCCGCCTACAGCCAGAGGACCGGCCTCGTCTACGTGCCGGCCAATGAGAACTTTTGCGGCGGGTTCACCGGCGAGAAGCTTCCGCTCAAGCCGGGCGAACTCTGGCTTGGCACCAAGCCGGAAGACATCGGCCTGACGACGAGGCCGGGCGCGGATCATTTCGGCGAGCTCCAGGCCTGGGACCCCGTCACGGGCAAGAAGGTCTGGCAGCACAACTTCCCCAAGTCGCAGCTGTTCGGATCGGTCACGGCGACGGCGGGCGATCTCGTCTTCGTCGGCGGCACCAACGACCGCTACTTCCGAGCCTTCCACGCCAAGACCGGCGAGCTTCTGTGGGAACAGAAGACCAACTCCGGCATCGTTGGCATGCCGGTGTCCTATGAGATCGACGGCACGCAGTACATCGCGATCCAGTCGGGTTGGGGCGTGGACGCACAGCGCATCCAGGATGCACTCGTGACCAACAATATCGGTATCGAGGCCAACGTGCCGCAGGGCGGCGTCGTCTGGGTATTCGCGCTGAAGAAATAGCTCCGCGGGCGGATCGAAAGAGGCGGAGCAGCAGGGGGGTGGCGAATGCGGCGGACGGTAACGTCCGCCGCATTTCTGCATGTGCCCTTGCCGTGCAGGCGCCAAGCCTATTTCCCGGAGCGCTCGACCTTGTCCTTTTCCTTCTGGTTCATCTCACGAATCTTGGGATCCGGATTGTGCTGCCCGGTGGTCTGGGTGGTCGAGGCGGGCGGGGCGCTGGCATTGGGAAGCGAGTTCTGGTCCGGCGCGGTGGGGCGCGTCGCCGTGGTCGGCGGCGTCGTATTGCTCTGCGCGAATGCGCCGGAGGCCGTTAGAAGAAAGGCGCCCGACAGCAACGAGACTGCGAGCGCCCTGGAGATGTTGATCATCGATCTGCTCCTGTCAGATCGATGGAAACGGCGCGAGGCCGCTTCTGTTCCGTCTCACGCCTCCAGTTGCTTGCCGATCGGAAGCGAGCGGATACGTTTTCCCGTCGCGGCGAAGATCGCGTTGATCAGCGCCGGTGCGAATGGTGGCACGCCGGGCTCACCGACGCCGCTGGGCGGCGTGTCTGCCGCGGCCGGCACGATGTAGACGTTGGTCACCACGGGAGAGTCGTCCATCCTGACGACCTGGAAGTCGTCAAAGTTCTTCTGTTGGACCTTGCCGTCCTTGAAGGTGATCTCGCCGTATTTGGCGAGGCTCAGCCCCATGATCGCGGCGCCCTCGATCTGCGAGGCGATCCGCTCGGGGTTGACATAGGTACCGCAATCGATCGCCGTGTCGACTCGCGGCACCGTCAACTTGCCCTTGTCATCGACCGCGACCTCGACGATGGTCGCGATGTAGCTGACGAAGCTGCGGTGCACGGCGATGCCGAGACCGTGGCCCTTCGGCACCTTCCGGCCCCACTCACCCTTCTCGGCCACCAACTCGACCACCTTGCGCAGACGCGCGGTATCGATCGGGTAGCTGTCCTGGGGCTCACCGTAGTTCCAGAGATCCTTCACCTCGGGTTTGACGATACGCGGGCTGCCAATCAGGGCGAGGAGTGTCTCCTTCTGGTCGCGGCCGGTCGCCTGCGCGATCTCGCCGACCATCGATTGCACCGCGAAGGCGCGCGGGATGTTCGAGACCGAGCGGAACCAGCCGATGCGGGTGAACGCCGCAGCTTCCGGATTCTCGCAGGAGATGTTGGCGATCTCGAACGGCATGTCGACGAGGCCCATACCGATCTCGAAGGGCGCCTGGTGTACGGTCCCGGCAGCGAACGTCGAGGCGATGCTGGGGGCCACGCTGCGATGGCGCCAGGCGATCACCTTGCCGCTCTTGTCCAGACCTGCCTCGATCCGCTCGACCGAGACCGTATGCAGGAAGCCGTTATGGAGGTCGTCCTCGCGCGTCCACTGCACCTTCACCGGTGCTCCGAGCTCTTTCGAGAGCAGCGCGGCCTCGATCGCAAAGTCGCATTTCGACTTGCGCCCGAATCCGCCACCCAGCAGCGTGACGTTGACCGTCACGTTGGCCTCCGGAATGCCCAGCGTCTTGGCGACGTCCTCGCGAGTCCCGCCGGGGCTTTGCACCGGCGCCCAGATTTCCGCCTTGTCGCCCTTGACGTCGGCGACTGCGACCGGCGGCTCCATGGCGACGTGGGCGAGATGGGGAAGATAGTATTCGCCGACAATCACCTTGTCGGCGCTCTTCAAGGCGGCGTCCGCATCGCCCTCCTTGCGCAAGACGAGGCCGGGCTTGCGCGAGGCCTCCTCGAGCTCCTTGCGATAGGCGACCGAGTCGTATTTGCCGTTGGGACCGTCGTCCCAAGTCAGCTTCAGCGCATCGCGGCCCTTGATCGCCGCGCCGGTGTTGCGCGCGATCACGGCGACGCCGCCGAGCGGTTGGAACTTGGACGGCCACGGCCAGCCGCGCACCTGCATCACCCTCTCGACGCCGGGCACTTTCAGTGCCGCCTCCGGCTCGAACTTGACCAGCTTGCCGCCGGTTACAGGCGGGCGGGCGATCACGGCATATTTCATGCCGGGCAGCCGCACGTCGGCGCCGTAATGCGCCTTGCCGGTGGTGATGTCGTGGAGATCGACGATGCCGATCTGGCCCTTGCCGAGATAGCGGAAGTTCTTGGGGTCCTTCAGCTTGAGGCCCTCGATGCTGGGCACCGATTCCTTGGCTGCGTCGGCAGCCAGCTCGCCGAAGCCGAGCTTACGCCCGCTGGCGCTGTGGACGACCTCGTGATTGACGGCCTTGACCTCGGTCGCCGGTACGCCCCAGCGCTTCGCAGCCGCCTGCTCCAGCATGGTGCGGGCAGAGGCGCCGATCTGCCGCATCGGGATCAGATAGTGCCGCGTGCTGCGCGAGCCGTCGGTGTCCTGATTGCCGAACTTGACCTCATCGCCGTGGGCCTGCTGAACCTTGACCTTGGACCAGTCGGCTTCCATCTCCTCGGCCACGATCAGCGGCAGGCTGGTGCGCACGCCGGTGCCCATTTCCGAACGATGCCCGACGATGGTCACGATGCCGTCCGGGGCGACCGAAACGAATACGCGCGGATCGACCACGACGCCGTGCGGCATCTTTCCCGCACCGGTCTCATAGGCAAGCGCCTGGCGCGACATCACGGGGGCTGCGAGCACGAAGCCGCCGGTGATGCCGAGACCCTTCAGGATGCTGCGGCGCGAGACCTTCTCGACCCTGATGTTCTTTTCGAAGCCGCGAAGCTTGCTGGGGTTGTCGATGAAGTTCATGTCACACTCCCGTCGATGCGAGATGGACGGCGTTCTCGATGCGCTGGTAGCAGCCGCAACGGCAGATGTTGCCGGCCATCCCTTCGCGGATCTGGTCGTGCGAAGGTTTCGGGTTGTCCATCAGGAGGGCTGCCGCCTGCATGATCTGGCCGGCCTGGCAGAAGCCGCATTGCGGCACGTTGACCTGCCGCCAGGCTTTCTGCACCGGATGATCGCCGGTCGGATGCAGCCCTTCGATCGTGGTGATCTCACGCCCGGCGACGTCGTTGACCGACGTGATGCAGGCGCGCACCGCCTGCTTGTCGACGATGACGGTGCAGGCGCCGCACAGGGCCTGGCCGCAGCCGTATTTGGTGCCGGTCAACCCGGCCTCGTCGCGCAGGAACCAGAGTAGCGGGAGATCCGGGTCGCCGTCCCAGCTCTGTTCCTGGCCGTTGATCTTCACCTTGATCATGATCATCCCTCACTCTTCATAAGTATGCCAAATTTAGAACTGGCCGACGCCAGTCGGCGCAATGCCAGTTGCGTCGTCTCGTCACATTCCGGCCCACGATCCGGCACGGGCAGATCCCGGCACGAGGCAGGAACGCGAATCTCGATGTTCAGATGTGTGTTCGATACCTCCCGTTTTTGTTCTTAATTGATTGTATTTCGCGCGGCATCGTGACGACGCGATCGTAACAGAGATCGCGCCGTCCCGGCGTTCACAGCCGGGTGTTCTCAGCGGGAAAAGATTGCATCGATGATTTGTCAAAAGCAGGGCGCGTGATCGCGCCGCTCGTTCGCGCTCGTCGCAGCCAGGGGGACGAAAAAAGCTTCGTCCGCCAGAAGATTGCGCGGACGAAGCAGGATGCCTCAGTCGAGGGAGGGAGAAACGCAGGGCCGGGTCTTCAAGACGGAAGGTGGCGGCGCTGCGCAGTCATTCAGAAGACCAGGACTGAGGGAGCTCGTCACCCTCGTATACGCGCAAGTTGCGGAGGCGGCGGCATCGCTGCAATCGCCCCCGAGGCCGGGGCCCGTCCGGTTCGCTGGCTCTGGTCGAGGCCGGCGATCGGACGGGGTCGGCGAACGTCAGGCAGCCTTGCTCAGGCGGCTTTGGCCTTGGCGACGTGGGTCGCGATCGCATCCATGAGCGCTGGTGACAGGCAATCATAGGGCTCGAGCCCGATTTCCTTCAGCCGCGAACGGATGCCCGTCATCTGCTCCGGCTTCACGCCGGCTTCGATCACCGAGGAGACGAAGGCGGCGAATTGTGGCGCCTGCGAGCCCTGTTCCTGGAACAGCTCGGGATGGATGAAGTCGAGGCCGTAGAACGGATGGCCCGTGTTCTCGATGCGGCCATACATGTGCGTGCCGCATGCCTTGCACGCGTGGCGCTGGATCACCGCGGAGGCATCGACAACCTGGAGCTTGTCGCCGTTCTCGAGCACCGTGACGTTCTGGCGCGGCACCACGGCGACGACGGAGAACGTCGCGCCCTGCGGCTTCCAGCACTTGGTGCAGCCGCAGGCGTGGTTATGCGCGACGTCGCCCTTGATGCCGACCTTGACTTGGTGGTCCTTGCATTTGCAGACCAGCGTGCCGCCGGCGAAGCTGCCGCTGCCCTGTTTGAGGCCATTGTCGATCGAGGGATGGAGTGCAACAGTCATGGGTCGATCCTCCTTGGGGGGTGACGCTTTCGAGCTAGAACACGACGACTGAACGGATGGATTTGCCCTCGTGCATGAGGTCAAAGCCCTTGTTGATCTCCTCGAGCTTGAGCACGTGGGTGATCATCGGATCGATCTGGATCTTTCCGTTCATGTACCAGTCGACGATCTTCGGCACGTCGGTGCGGCCGCGCGCGCCGCCGAAGGCGGTGCCGCGCCAGTTGCGTCCGGTGACGAGCTGGAACGGGCGGGTGGCGATCTCCTTGCCAGACTCGGCAACGCCGATGATGACCGAGGTGCCCCAGCCGCGATGGCAGGCTTCCAGCGCCTGGCGCATCACCGTGGTGTTGCCCGTGCAATCGAAAGTGTAGTCGGCACCGCCGTCGGTGAGGCCGACGAGATGCTGGACGATGTCGCCGGTGACCTTCTTGGGGTTGACGAATTCGGTCATGCCGAACCTGCGGCCCCAATCCTCCTTGGCGTCGTTGATGTCGACGCCGATGATCTTGTCGGCGCCGGCCATCTTGGCGCCCTGGATCACGTTGAGGCCGATGCCGCCGAGGCCGAACACGACCACGTTGGAGCCCGGCGTGACCTTCGCGGTGTTGACGACGGCGCCGACGCCCGTGGTGACGCCACAGCCGATGTAGCAGCTCTTGTCGAAGGGGGCGTCCTCGCGGATCTTGGCGACCGCGATCTCCGGCAGCACGGTGAAGTTCGAGAAGGTCGAGCAGCCCATGTAGTGGTAGACCGGCTTGCCCTTGTAGGAAAAGCGGCTGGTGCCGTCGGGCATCACGCCCTTGCCTTGCGTCGCGCGGATCGCGGTGCAGAGATTGGTCTTCTGGCTGAGGCAGCTTTTGCACTGCCGGCATTCCGGCGTGTAGAGCGGGATGACGTGGTCGCCCGGCTTCACCGAGCTCACGCCGGGACCGATCTCGCGGATAATGCCTGCACCCTCATGTCCCAGGATCGACGGGAAGATTCCCTCGCTGTCGAACCCGTCGAGCGTATAGGCGTCGGTATGGCAGATGCCCGTTGCCTTGATCTCGACCAGGACTTCGCCGGCCTTCGGTCCTTCCAGGTCGACCTCGACGATCTCGAGCGGCTTCTTGGCTTCGAAAGCAACGGCGGCACGTGTCTTCATCGTAAGCTCCTCAAATTCTCATAGGACGCCAGGACGTCGTCTCGGCAATCCCGGCAACGTTCACTTATTGCCCATGCAGGCGTCTTCCGCCTTGGTGTACTCCGGTGTCTTGTCTTCCTTCTTGGCGGGACGCTGCCGGCCCCAAGCTTCGGTGGAGCGGGCGCGCAGATAGACGTAGAGATCGTCCATGTAGCAGGCGACGTTCGGGTTGTCGCCGAAGGCAGGCATGACGTTCTCCTGCGCGGTCGAGATGTTCTTGCGACCGGAGGCGATTACGCCGATGAAGTCGCCATAGCTCATCGACTTGACGGAATCCTTGAGCGCCGGCGCGTAGGTCGAGCCCATGCCGTCGGGGCCATGGCAGACATGGCAGTCGGAGTGATAGCGGCGGTATCCGGAATAGGTGAACCAGTCCACGGTGCCGTCGGCCGAAATCTTGTAGGTCGGTGTTCCTTCCTTATCGAGCCACTTTCCGTCGTCTTCCTTCTTCACGGCGGTCGGGTCGCCCGGACCGTCCGCGACCGCAAATCCTCCGGACGCAACCAGAATCGTCGCAGCAATGACAGAGCAGATTTTACGCAAGAGATTCATCCTCGAAGGAGCCCGGGGGGACGAGCCGGCGCGTGGAGTTAATCCACGCGCCGGAGCGATGCTGATGGGGCCTAGTTGTTCGGCAGCGAGAACACGGTCAGCGTACCGCCGAGTGCCGTGTAGTTGCTGAGAGCCGCATAGCCACCGACTGCGCCGAGACCTGCGGTCGGATCGGTCAGACCCGCCGCCAGACCGATGCCGGCCCAGCCGCCGACGCCGGAGAGTACTGCGACATACTGCTTGCCGCCGTTCTCATAGGTCGTGACGTTGCCGATGATGCCGGAGGGAGTCTTGAACTTGTAGAGCTCCTTGCCGGTCTTGGCGTCGACCGCCTTCAGGTAGCCTTCGAGCGTGCCGTAGAACACCACGCCACCGGCGGTAGCGAGCGCACCCGACCAGACCGAGAACTGCTCCTTGTTCGACCAGACGATCTTGCCGGTCTTGCCGTCCCAGGCGATGAAGTTGCCCATGTGGGTTTCACCCTGCGGCGGATACATCGAGAGCGTCGCACCCACATAGGGCTGGCCCGCGGTGTAGCTCACCTTGAACGGCTCGTAGTCCATGCAGACGTGGTTGGTCGGAACGTAGAACAGCTGCGTGTCCGGCGAGTAGGCCGCCGGCTGCTCGTCCTTGGTGCCGAGCGCGGCCGGGCAGATGCCCTTCGTGTTCTTGTCCTCTCCGCCAGCTTCCGTCGAGTACTGGGTGACCACCTTCGGACGGCCGTAGGTCGGGGAGTTCTTGTCCATGTCGACGCCAGAGGTCCAGTTCACCTTCGGATCGTACTTTTCGGCGACCAGCAGTTCGCCCGTCGCGCGGTCCATGGTGTAGGCGAGGCCGTTTCGGTCGAAATGCGTCAGCAGCTTGCGCGGCTGGCCGTTGATCGACTGATCCGAGAGGATCATTTCGTTGACGCCGTCATAGTCCCATTCGTCATGAGGCGTCATCTGGTAGACCCACTTGGCCATTCCGGTGTCCGGATTGCGCGCGAAGATCGTCATTGACCATTTGTTGTCGCCAGGACGCTGCTTGGGATTCCAGGTCGAGGGATTGCCCGATCCGTAATAGACAAGGTTCAGCTCCGGATCGTAGGAGATCCAGCCCCAGGTGGCGCCGCCGCCGATCTTCCACTGATCGCCTTGCCAGGTCTTGAGGCTCGAGTCCTTGCCGATGGGCTTACCGAGCGCAGTGGTCTTCTCGGGGTCGACCAGGATCTGGTCATCCGGGCCTCCCGAGTATCCGCGCCAGACCTGCTTGCCGGTCTTGATGTCGTAGGCGGTCATATGGGCCTGAACGCCGAACTCGCCGCCGGAGATGCCGACCAGCACCTTGTCCTTTACGACCAGCGCTGCCGATGTGCCGGTCTCGCCTTTGCCGGGATCGCCGTTCTTGGCGGACCATGCAACCTGACCAGTCTTGGCATCGAGCGCGACGAGGGTGGTGTCGGCCTGATGCAGGAAGATCTTGCCGTCGCCGTAGGCCAGGCCACGGTTAACGGTGTCGCAGCACATCACCGGAATGACGTTCGGATCCTGCTTCGGCTCGTACTTCCAGATGATCTTGTTCTCCTGCGAAAGGTCAAGAGCGTAGACCTTGTTCGGGAACGGCGTATGGACGTACATGATGTTGCCGATGATCAGCGGACCGCCTTCGTGGCCGCGCAGCACGCCGGTGGAGAAGGTCCAGGCAACCTGGAGCTTGCCTACGTTCTGTGCGGTGATCTGGTTGAGTTTGGAATAGCGGGTGTTGGCGTAGTCGCCCGCCGGCATTACCCAGTCTTTCGGGTTCTGCGACATCTTGATCAGCTCGTCATTGGCTGAGGCGCTCCCGACGGCGAGAGCCGCCGCTGAGCCAAGAAAGGTCGCCAGTAGCACCTTGCGCATAGTTATTCCTCCGTTGGTCTCGTTTATTGTTTCCGAAGCAATGCTCAATCGCCGGGCTTCTCGTCCGGCGTCTGCTCGTGCAGGGCGGTCACGATTGGGACCAGAAACGATGCTGTGCTGTTTCCTCCTCGATGAGAGCCACGGGTCCACGTGCAGGAGCGGCCCGTTCTTGTTGTTCCTGCCACAATCCCTAACGGCTTCGCCATCGGGAAACTTGCCCAAGAGAGAACCCGGTTTGCTCGACAGCGCACGGAGGGAAAGATTTTGATTTTGCAGTAGCGAATTCAGCGGCTTCCGCGCGGCATCCAGGCCGCTTCCAGCGATCAGGTTCCCCTTGACGGCGCTGCAACTAAGGCGGAGGATTACGTTTCTAGGGTGGCAATGGAACGATGGCGCTCGTGCCAATAGACCGCTCAAATTCGAGGTAAACGTCACGCAATCATGGCTGAGGGCTCCGGCAGCGCTGGTCGCGATTCGCGTCGAATCTCCGGATCAAACCAGTGGCTGGATTAATGTCCGACACCATTCACACGCTCTCGACGACCGGTATGACGCCGAAGCGCCAGATCCAGAGCTGGATCGACGGGCTGACGAGCCTGTGTGGGCATTTCGACGTCGACCCGCTGGAGGCGTCCTCGCTCGAAGGCCGCATCGACTACACGAGCGTCTCGCGCCTGAAGCTCTGCCAGATCGAGGTGAGCCAGCATCGCATCGCGCACACGCTGGCACGCGCCAAGGCCAATGAACACCCCTACATCAAGATCCACTTCCAGACCTATGGCGTGTCCTATTTCGAGCAGGAAGGCCGCCACATCGAAATCAATCCCGGCGATATCATCGCCTATGACGTCTCCTGCCCGCATTCGATCATCAGCCCTGCCTTCACGCGCCACGACGTGGTGATCGTGCCGAAGGCGCTGCTGCGCGACCGCGGATTCCCGTCGCAGCGGATGCCCGCCTGCAAGCTGACGTCGAAGACGGGCACGGGGCGGATCGCCCACGAGTTCGTCCATGCCACGTTCGACGAGGCGGCCAAGCTGTCGGCGAACAGCGCGGTCGGCGTCGCTGATTCGCTGATCGACCTGCTATTGCTGCCATTGCGCGAAGCGGACACGATGTTCGACCGGGTCGGCCCCGAAGCGATGTATGTGCGCGCGCAATTCTTCATCCGCGAGCATCTGCGCGACCCGGATCTGTGCATCGACCAGATCTCCGCCGAGCTCGGCTGCTCCAAGCGCTATCTGCACATGCTGTTCTCGGAGCGTGGCACCACGGTGAGCGACTACATCTGGCAAGCGCGCTTGCAGAACTGCCGCCAGGAACTCGAGGCTCACGCCGGCAAGACCATCACCGACGTCGCGTTCTCCTGGGGCTTCTCCAGCTCATCGCATTTCAGCCGGGTGTTCAGGAAATACTTTGGCGTGGTGCCGTCCTCGATCCACAAGGCGCAGCAGGGCACGGCGAGTTCGGGCGAACACTAGCCGCTTTCCAGCGAACGCTCCACGCGAAGACCGTCGGACCGGTCGCGCGGACGGCGATGTTTCACGCGGACGAGGCGACATAGGGAATGCCGGCCACGAGGGCGACGAGCGCCACCGCGTTCCCCAGCATTCCGCTCCAATGCAGCCGGCGCAACCGACGCGGCGCATCGGCATCCCCGGCCTCCCTTGCGCTGAGCTGGTCGTCCACTCTTTGCATGAACCAGCGGCGTCCCCAGATCGCCACGGCAGCGATCATGCCAACTCCCAGCGCGGCAAGCAGGCGGCCGTCGAGGAGGAGGGCCACGGTTCCAATGATGCCGGCGACGCGCATCACCAGAAAATGGGCGTTGAACATTCCGCGCAGCAACTGGGCGACGGGCTGGATATCGAGCCTCACCAGCAGGAAAGCGGGCGAGGCCAGCGTGAAATAGCTCATCGGAAACAGCAGGATGATCATAACGGCGACGGCGACTGCATCCGGTGTCATGCGATCGGCCTTCCTGTCCGCAGAGGTGTGCAATCATAGCGGGAAAACGCGCTTCCGACACTAGGCTTTTGGTCGGAAGTCGCGGCAGAAGCGTGCCGGCATGGCGCGTTACGCTTGGCCTCGAGCCTCAGGCCGGCTCGAGGCCGAGCGACTTTGCGCTCTCGATCCAGATCGGCAATTCGCGCTGATACAGTTCGTTGGTCTCCTTGAAGCCGATCGCGGGCTCGAGCACGAAGGTCGTGAGAACCTCCTTCACTTTCGGATCGTTGTTGGCCGCGACGCAGAGCTCCGCTAGGCGGTCGACGATCGGTTGCGGCGTTGCCTTGGGCAAGGCCCAGCCCGAAAAGCCGCTCACGGTGAAGAATTTCGAGGTGGCGCCCTGCTCCGGGAGGGTCTTGATGGCAGGGATCGCGTCGACCTTCTTCGAATGCACCGCGAACACGGTGCCGCGGTCGCTTTGCAGGACCGACTGTGCTGCGGTGTAGCTTCCCATCGCGGCATCGAGCGTGCCCTCGAGCATCCCCGTCCACATCGGAGCCTCGCCGCGGTAATGGACCGGCTCGATGTTGAGGCCGTACTGCTTGTTGAGTTCGTTGATCGTCATGTGCGGGGCCGAGCCCGCGCTGTAGGTCCCGAAGTTCACCCTGCCGCTCTTGCGGGCGAATGCGACGAAATCCTCCAGCGTCTTGACCCCGGTCTTCGGGTTCGCCACCAGCAACAGGCCGGCGCCCGGAATGACGCTGACGAGCGTCAAATCCTTGTCCATCTCGTAGCCGGGGTTCTTCATCACCACCCGGTTCATGATGTAGGTGGTCGAGATTGAGCACAGGATGGTGTGGCCGTCGGGCTCGGCGCGGGCGACCTCCGCCGTGCCGATCGCGCCGGAGGCGCCCGGCTTGTTCTCGATGACCACAGGCTTGCCGACCTGCTTGGAGATGAATTCGCCGTAGGCGCGCGCGAGCAGGTCGGTCTGCCCGCCGGCGGGATAGCTGCAAATCATGCGAATCTGCCGCGCCGGCCATGTGCCTTGTGATGCACCTTGCGCAGAGACGCTGCGCGAGATGAAAGGCATTGCGAATGCGCCGGCTCCGGCGGCGATGAAGTGGCGGCGATCGATTTTTGTGGACATGATTCTCTCCCGGTTTTGGGCAGGGTACTGCACCAGGCTGGTGCTGCCACGGGCCTCAGGCGAGACAGATTGGCGCATTCGCTGCATCATCCCTCATTCACGGGATGCGTGCGCAGCACCGGACCCGAATCCATAGTGTTTGCTGCGCGTCCGGAACCAGCCTCACCGCTGAATGATCTTCGTCCAGACGTCGCCCAGAATCGCGGGCTCGCGCGGTGGCAGGTAGGTGAGGCCGGCCTGCCTGCCGAGTTCGGCGATCCTGCCCTCGGCCGCGAGGGCGCTCAGCGCCTTGTTGACGGCGTCGATCAGTGCGCCATCGCCGGCAAGCCCGACATAGCCGCGATTGGCGCCGATCGGATAGTAATAGCCGGAGGCCTTCAGCGTACTGTCGGGGTGTGCGGCGCGATGAGCGTCGAAGCGCGCGAGATCAATCAGTGTCGCGTCATGGTCGCCGCGCTGGAGCACGCCCAAAAGATCGTCGCGGCCGGGGACGAGATGGGTGATGCTGTCGATCAGCCGCCCCTTCTCGAAGGTCATCAGGATGGCGTCGCCGAGCGAGCCGCTTTCGACGACCAGACGGAGCCCGGCGAGATCGCCGATGTCGCCGATCTTGCGGCCGCTTGCCTTCGGCCCGAGCACCACCGTCATCGGCGAATAGACGTAAGGCTGGCTCGGCGCGAGCACGCCGAGCGTGACGCGGCGCCGGCGATCGTCGCGTTTGGCCCCGGCGAAACCCGGCAAGCGCGCCGTCTTCATTCCTGGGACGACGAGCGAATCCTGGGTCAGCGCATAGCCGCCGACGAGCGAGCAGCGCCCATCGGAGAGCAGCGCGTTGGCTTCGAGCTGTGGGCTCGCATCCTCGTCCAGCTTGCTCTCGAACCACTGGATCGTCAGCGGCCGTCCGAGCCGCTCCGCGATCGCCTGAGCCAGGAGCACGTCGAAGCCGGCATCCGGCTTGTCGCGCTGATGCATCGAGAGCGGCGGCCGGTCCTCGTCGAGGCAGATTTTCAGAGGATCGTCGGCCGCAAGAGCGACCGATGCCATCATCGACAGAACAGCCGAGAGACTCCATGCGATATGCCGGCCCCTCATGGCTTTCTCCGGCTCGAGATGAAGGCCCAGAGATCCCCGATCTGATCGTCGCTGAGGATGTCGCCCCAGGGCGGCATCTTGTTGTTCTTGCCGTTCTTTACCGTGGTGACGAAGCGCGTCCTGTCGTCGGGGATGGCGCGCAGATCCGGCGTGATGGTGCCGGAGTTCATCAGGTTCGGCCCGTGGCAGTGCGAGCATTTCTCGGCATAGGTCGACTTGCCGTGGTCGATCTGCGCCTGCATGGGATTGCCGGTTGGCTCGTCGGCGGCACGAACGATCGCCGCAAGCGCGACCGTCAGCACCAGGGCGGCGGCGAAGGTCGCCGCCGTCCTGTCAAAAATGTCTCTCAGCATCATGCCGGGGATTACTGCTTGACCGCAAAGACCCAAAGCGACCCGCCGGGCGGCACTTTGGCAAGCCGCTCATCGCCAGAGAACAGTGAGTAGACGCCGCCATAACCGCTGGTCACCGCGACATACTGCACGCCGTCCTGCTGCCAGGTCACCGGCTGGCCCTCGATGCCGGACCCGGTCTGGAACTGCCAGAGCTTCTTGCCGGTGTCGGCGTCGAAGGCCTCGAACTCCCCGGTCAGGGCGCCCGAGAACACAACGCCGCCCGCGGTCGACAGCACGCCTGAGAAGCGTGGAATGTCGCTCGGCGCTTCCCACTTCGACTTGCCCGTCATCGGGTCGATGGCCTTGAGGTGACCGCGCGGTCCGTCCCCGAACTCCCAGGGATCGGTCAGGTCCATGCCGAGATACCATTCACCCTGCTTGAAGGTGACGGGCTCGGCCTTGTACTTGCCGCCGAAGTTGAGCGTGTTGGCATAAGCGAGGCCGGTCTGCGGATTGAACGACATCGGCTCCCAGTTCTTGCCGCCGAGGATCGAGGGATAGACCGTCACCTTCTTGCCCTCGCGCGCCTCCTTGGCGACGTCGGTCTCGATCGGACGGCCCGTCTTCATGTCGACGCCGGTCGCCCAATTCACCTTCACGTAAGGGTTGGCCGCCAGCAGCTTGCCGTTGGTGCGGTCGAGCACGTAGAAGAAGCCGTTGCGGTTGGCATTCATCAGCGTCTTGGTCGGCTTGCCCTCGACGTTCACATCCGCGAGCACCATCTCGGCGACCGCATCGTAATCGAACGGATTGTTCGGTGAGAACTGGTAGTGCCACTTGATCTTGCCGGTCTTGGGGTCCATCGCCAGCACGGAGCAGGTGTAGAGATTGTCGCCCGGGCGCACCGCTGAATTGAACGGGCCGGGATTGCCGATGCCCCAATACACGGTGTTCAGCTCGGGGTCATAAGAGCCCGTGATCCAGGTCGAGCCGCCGCCGAGCTTCCAGGTGTCGCCCTTCCAGGTGTCGCCGCCGGGCTCTTCCGGTGACGGGATCGAATGGGTGCGCCACAGGTGCTTGCCTGTCGCCGGATCCCAGCCGTCGATGAAGCCCCTGGTGCCGAACTCGGCGCCGGAGACACCGGTGATGACGACGCCATCGGCGACCAGCGGGGCCACCGTCATCGAATAGCCTTCCTTGATGTCGGCGGCCTTCTGACGCCACAGCTCCTTGCCTGTCTTTGCGTCAATCGCAACCACGTTGGCATCGAGCGTCGTGCGAAACAACTTGCCCTCGTGGATTGCGACGCCGCGATTGATGATGCCGCAGCAGACGATTCGGGGCGTCTCGGCGGGATATTCGATCTTGCTCTTCCAGATCTGCTTGCCGGTCTTGGCGTCCACTGCCATGGTCGCATTGTGCGAGGTCACATAGATCACGCCCTGATAGACTATGGGCTGGGATTCCTCGCTGCGATCGTCGTTGAAAGAGTAATTCCAGATCGGGACAAGGTTCTTGACGCTGTCCTTGTTGATCTGGTTCAGCGTCGAGAAGCGCTGCAGATGGTAACCCATCCCGTAATTGAGAACGTTCGATGTATCGGTCGCGCCTTTGACCAGTTGCTCGGTGGTCTGTGCGCTTGCACAAGTCGATGCAAGCATGACGAGGCTCGCGGCCATCGCAAAGCGTTTCATCCGTTCCTCCCAATATGCGCGCCTTTTGACGCTGCGGAAGCAAATCTCCGTCGGAAACCAAAACGCGTCAATACGAAAGTCGCAGATGTCGTGCCGATATCGTTGAATGCGATTGTCGGTCACCTCACGGAAACCGGCTCCGCTTGCGTGGAGACGCTGGGAAATTCCGCACCACGAAGCACCTCCGATCGAACTGGTCAGGGCGAGCGTTCCGTTTCCGCGAGTTGCAGCGCGCGCAAGTTGCATTTCGGACTTGAACCGGGAGCCGCTTGGGGATTTATCTCGTTGCTGCCCCGGCTCGCACCGGGGGGCTTTGTCTGGGAGGACTTGATGATTTCGCGCCACTCGATTGCGCTTGCGCTCACGATTGCATTGTTGTCCGGTCCGGCTTGGTCGGCCTCCGGCAACGCGGTCAAGTTGTTCGATACCGACAATGACGGCACGCTCGATCTTGCCGAGGTGAAGAAGGCGGGTGCCGCATTGTTCGCAAAGCTCGATCCCGATCGCGATGGCACGCTTGACGCGCGCGAATTGCGCGGACGATTGACGGCGAAACAACTCGCCGCCGCCGATCCCGACCGCGATGGGACGCTGACGCTCGACGAATATCTGTCGGTGGTCGAGCAGCGCTTCAATGCGGCCAATCCGGACAAGGATGGAACGCTGGATGGGAAGGAGCTGAACTCGCGCCCGGGCCGAACGCTGCTGCGATTGTTGCAGTGAGTGCAACGGAACAGGACGGGGCGGGTGGCTTTTGCGAGCATTTCCGCTCCGAAACTCGGAACATCGGGCAGCTCGGCCTGTTCTCTTCGCGATGTCCTGCCTGGCGCCGGGGCGGCGCGGCGGGAGAAGAGGAGATGCAGATGAACACGAAACGTTCCGTTCTTGCCGCCTGCGCGATCCTGATGTTGAGCGCCGGCGCTGCCATCGCAGGCCCGTGCAACACGGGCAGCGCCAGCACCGACAAGGATGCCGGTTCTGGTCCGGTCACCGTAGGCTCGGCGCAGTCGCACTCGTCCAGCCCGGCGAGCGACAGCAGCCAGCATCCGCCGACCAGCACGATGAATCGCGCGAGCGGTGAAACGCCGGCATCATCCGAAGATGCGCAGCGGCAGATGCAGAGCCAGCCGACGGCGGCTCAGCGGGCCGACGGTGCGAAGCCGGACGCCGCGATGGCCGACAAGGGCTGCTGACGGCGCAGTGTCGTCGGTGTCGATTCGACGCGGTGCGTCGCACAAGGCAGTCACTTGGCAGCGTCTTGCAGGTCGTGTTTGACCAAGAGAGAACTGGCTTTGTCCCAGAGAGAAATGCCGTCGCGAAGAATCGACACAGACGCGCTCGACAGCCGAATCGAGGCTTGAACTGCAATTGACGCAGCCCTAGGTTTTGCGCCGCGCGATGTCGCGCTCAATACCTTGGGAGACCCCGAATGGCTTGGAAAGCTCCGAAGATCGTGGAAGTGCCGGTCGGCATGGAAATCAACATGTACGCCTGCGCTTCGCGCAAGTAAGACTGACGACCTGCCGCGGCTTCGATGGCAAACGCCGTCGGAGCCGTGGTAGTGTCAGGAATGCGCGCGAGAGCCAATAGCTTCTGCACTATTGCTGCCTGTACGGTCGCGCTTTTACCCGTATGCGTCAGCGCCGAGGAAGGCTTCGATACCGAGCACATCTTCGGCTTCATGATCGGCACCGATGTCGGCAATCCCGGCGAACGCGAATTCCAGACCCAGACGACTGGCCGCCTCGGCAAGGGCGGCACATATCGCGCCCTCGAGCACGAGTTCGAGATCGAAGTCGTGCCGCTGCCGAACTTTCGCGTCGAAGTCGGCGGCACCGCCAGCTTCCACGACATCACCGGCGTCCCCGATATCGACGACCGCCGCCAGCTCAACTTCCAGGGCGCTTCGCTCGACCTGCGTTATCGCCTGCTCGACCGCGAGCGCGCGCCGTTCGGTCTCACCATCGCCGCCGAGCTCCATGGTGACCGCATCGACGAGACCAGCGGTGCGAAAGGGCGGATGTACGGCACCGAATTCACCCTCGCCATCGACCGCGAGCTCATCCCGAACTTTGCCATCGGCGCCCTCAACCTGATCTATCAGCCGGAATGGGCGCGCTTCGAGATGGCGGGAGTGTCCGAGAAGAGCTCGACGATCGGGGCGGCGTTTGCCGGCCTGGTGCGCCTGCGGCCCAATGTGCTGCTCGGCGGGGAGCTGCGCTACTTCCGGCAATATGAAGGCATCGGCCTCGGGGAGTTTTCCGGCCAGGCGCTGTTCGTCGGCCCGACCGCCTATTTCCAGCTATCCGAGCGCTCACGGCTTACCCTGAGCTGGAGCATGCAGGCCTGGGGGCGTCCGGCCGGGTCATCCGCAAATCTCGACCTCGTCAATTTCGAGCGTCACCAGGCCCGGATGGTGTTCGGGGTGAATTTTTAGCTCGGGAAATTGTCATGCCCGGGCCTGTCCCGCCTGCACGGCCGAAGCCGCTTCGCCGCGGCGAAGGGCCAGGCATCCACGTTCAGTTCCCGGCCTGTAATCGCTCGCCCAGACTTGAAACTTCCCCCTCCGTGGAACGTAACCTTTCGTGCTAAACTTGTTCGCCCTTGCGAGAGGATCCCGGCATGAACCCGATTGACCTGGTGGTGACCGTGTGTGCGGTGCTCTCGCCCGCGACCTGCGAGGAGCAGCATCTGATGTTCAATTATAGTGGGTCGCCGCAGCAATGCGCCATGGCCGCGCCGCCTTATATCGCGCAATGGGTCGAAGAACACCCGAAGTGGCAGGCGGTGCGGTGGCGCTGCGAATACCCCCGCCCGAACGACAAGGCGTAAGGCGCAACGGCCTGTTCGAGCGTTTGACCTATTTGGTGCAGTCCTTCAGATCCTTGTCGGCGATCGAGAACACTGCGTCCGCCCTGATCTCGATGTTGCGAACGACGCACTGCCGCGCGCTGGGATAGCTGACCTTGGCGTCGTAGCGGCCCGGTTCGACGCCGGTAATGCGCAGCCGCTCGTCGTGGTCGACCTCCTTGTCCTTGTCGTTCAAACACAGGTTCGGGCCCCAGTCCGTCTTGCCGGCGGGTGAGAGCTGGAAGCCGGAGATCGTTTCCGTCGTCAGGTTCCAGAGCCTGATGCCCTTGCCCTTGGCTTGCGCCAGCGCCGCACCCGGCACCGCGACCAAGAGGATGCCGATCGCAATCAGCCTAAGCCGCATTGGTGAACCTCCCTCGACAACGTTTGCTTCAGTTGACCACGAGTTTTCATTTCGATTCAAGCTGCAAGGTTGGGAGCTCCGCCCTGATCCTGCCGAGTTCGGCCTCACTGCGCATCGCGCGCGGAATGGCAATCGGGACTTCCTGCACGATGCGCGCGGGGCGCGGCGACAAGAAGAACAGGCGGTCGCCGAGCCGGATCGCATCGTCGAGACTGTGGGTGACGAGCAGCGTCATCACCGGGCGACTCGCCACCAGCGTTGCGATCTCGTCGCGCAAGCGGCCGGCGAGCGCGTCGTCGAGCGAGGCGAGGGGCTCGTCGAGCACCAGCAGATCGGGCTCGACTGCAAAGGCGCGGGCGAGCGCGACGCGCCGGGCGAGGCCAAGCGACAACTCGCCGGGAAAGTGGCTGCGATGCGCGTCCAACTCGAGAATCCGGAAAAGCTCCGACAGCTTTGCCTCGGTCACGTCGGGCGCCGCCAGCCGCACATTCTGCTCGACCGAGCGCCACGGCAACAGTCGCGGCTCCTGGAACACCATTCCGATCCGCGCCTGCGGTGGACGGGCGACATGGCCCCTGAAATCGCCATCGAGCCCGAGGATGATGCGCAGCATCGTGCTCTTGCCGCAGCCCGAGGGGCCAATGAGCACGCCGACCTCGCCAGGGTTAAGCACGAATTTGAGCGGCGCCAGCACCTCGTGCATCCCGCCGGCGGCACTTTTGAACGTCTTGCCGGTAATTTCGACCTCAAGCCGCACGGGGCCGCCACCGTGTTGCGCGGGCTTCGAACGGCTGCACCAGCAAGGTTTCGATCACGAGCACGACCGCAGCGAATGTTAGCGAATAAGCGAGCAGCCGCGGTGTGTCGAACAGCTGAAAGGCGACGCCGATCTCGAAGCCGACGCCGTTCGGACGCCCAAGCAACTCGGCGACCAATACGATCTTCCATACCAGCGACAGTCCGGAGCGGGCCGCGGCGGCGATATAGGGCGCAAGCTGCGGCAGCACGACATGGCGGAATGCGCGCCAACGCGTCATCGCGAACACGCTCGCCATCTCGTCGAGCGAGCGGTCGAGCGCACGGGTGCCCTCGCGCAAGGTGACGACCGCCGTCGGCAGCTTGTTGATGGCGATCGCTGCGATTGCGGCGGTCTCGGTCAGTCCGGCCCAGATATAGGCCAGCACGATCACGACCAGCGCAGGCAGGTTGAGCAGCAGGATCAGCCAGGGATCGCCGAGCCGGTCGGCGAGCCTGACCCGTCCCATCAGATAGCCGATCGCGCTGCCGAGCGACATCGCCAGCACGAAGGCGAGCGTGACCCGCGCCAGCGTGGCGCCGAGATGCAGGAACAGCGCGCCCGATGAGGCTTCCGCGATCATCACCTCGAGCACGGCCGGCGGGGAGGGCAGCTTTGCGCCACCGACGAACAGTGCGGCAATCCACCAGGTCACGAGGAACAGGGCGAACGATAGAAGACGCAGCACCTCAGTCTCCGGGCACGGCGTGATAGAAGGTGCCGGGATCGAGCTCGGCGGCGGGGCCGACGAGGTCGCGGCCGCCGATCTCGGCCAGCACGCGGTAGAGCACGCGCGCATCCTTTTCTTCGTCCTCGATGCTCCGGCGCGGAATGCCGTCGCGATAGCGGTCGCGATAGGTCTTGAGCAGGGTGGCATCGCTGGTGCCTGTCAGTGGCGCGATCTTGTCCCAGGCCGCATCCGAGTTCACCAGCAGCTGCTTGGCCTTGCGGGTCATGGCGATGAAGCGCGCCACCGCTTCGCGATGGCTGGCGGCCCAACGCTCGTCAAAGACATAGCCGACCGCCGAGACAGCGCCCTTGGCTCCAAGCTTCGGCAAGATGTCCTCGATGCCGGCGAGGCGCCTAAAACCCTTGGCTTCGAGCTGGGCGCAGAAATTCCAGAAATTGAGGCTTGCATCCATCTCGCCGTCGAGGGATTTGGCGGCGATCAAGGGCGGAGCGCCATAGGCGATAGTTGCCTCCGTCTTCAGGTCGATGCCGTCCTGCTTCATGCGCGCCTGGAGCAGCAGCCAGCTCTTGTCGATGGCTCCGCCGGCAACCGCGAGCTTGCGTCCCTTCAGGTCGGCGAGCGACTTGATCGGCGACGAGGCCGGGACCATCACCGCGCCGAGCGCGCTGGAATAGGGATAGAAGGTGAGCTTGGCGCCGAGCGCCCGCTCGCGCGACACCCACAGCCAGTCCGACAGGATGATGTCGGCGCCGCCTGCGCGCATGGCGATCTTGCCGGCCTCGGTGCTCGCGAGCTCGGAGACTTCCAGCGAGAGGTCCGCTTCCTTGTCGAGACCGTTCGCGCGGATCGCAGCCAGCTCCCAGGAGAATGTTCCGGTTTTCTGCACCGCAAGGCGAATGGTATCCGCGGCGCGCCCGGGTACGGCCAGCGTCAGCGCCAGCGCCGTTGCGAGCGCCAATGTTCGACCAAGTGCCCTTGTCACACCGAGTGCTCTCATCACCTTGTGAGCCGTTTCCTCTGACAGAGTGCTTTTCAGGACAATACGCATAGCATAGCTTTGGTCGCAACCAGCGGGAGGATGCGCATGAAACTGGCCGGACAGCTACGACCGATTGTCGCCGCATTGACGGTGCTGGCGGCGACGGTGTGCGTGGCGCGGGCCGAGGAAGCCAATGATTATCCCACGTCGGCGCGCGCGGAGTACGTTTATGGCTGCATGAAGGCCAATGGCGAGAGCCGGCAGTCGATCGAGCAATGTTCCTGCTCGATCGACGTGGTGGCCTCAATCGTCCCCTATGAGCGCTATGTTACCGCGGAGACCGCGCTCAGCATGTCCCAGGTGCGCGGCAATCTTGGTGTTCAGTTCCGTACCTCGGAGCAGGCGAACACGGCGGTGAACGATTTGAGGCGGGCGCAGGCGGAGGCTGAGGTGAGGTGTTTCTAGTTTGCGACCGTCCCTCGTGGGAGAGGGCATCGCCGCCGGTTGATTTGCAGACTGGGGGCAGGGGTCCGTCTCCCGCCTTCATGCGCATCGGGACGCGCGGAGCCAGCCCCCTCATTCGGCGCACGCCACCTTCTTCCACAAGGGGGGACGGGAAGGGGCACTGAGTTCGTCTCCGCCTACCCCCGCCTCACGCTCGCCCCGCCGTCCACCGGCAGTGTCACGCCGGTGATGAAGCCCGCTTCGTCCGACGCCAGGAATAGTGCGGCATTGGCGACATCCCATCCGGTGCCCATTTTCTTGCGCAGCGGCACCTTGCTGTCTCGTTCGGCTTCGACCTCGGCGCGGGTCTTGGACCATTCGCGGGCACGGGTATCGACCGCCATCGGCGTATTCATCAGGCCGGGCAGGATGACGTTGGCCCGGATGCCGTATTCGGCGTTCTGATAGGCGAGCTGTTCGGTAAACGCAATCATCGCCGATTTCGTCGCCTTGTAGGCGACGTAAGGATAGGTCGTAATCGCGGCCATCGAGGAGATGTTGATGATGGCGCCACTGCGCTGCGTCCGCATGATCGGGACAACTTCTTTTGCCGCAAAAATGCAGCTCTTGAGATTGATGGCGACCACGCGGTCGAACGCCTCTTCGGTCAGTTGAAGCAGCTCCGCATCGCCGCCGGACAGGCTGACGCCGACATTGTTGTGCAGCACGTCGATGCGGCCCCAGCGCGACTGCGCGTCCGCCACCATTGCCTTGATGTCGGCAGCTTTGGTCACATCGGCTTTGAAGGTCGCGGCCGTTCCTTGCTTTGCCGTGATCATCGCAACCGTTTCCTGTGCCGACTCCAGATGATGATCGACGCACAGGACCCTCGCGCCTTCGCGCGCGAAGGTCAGCGCGGTGGCGCGGCCGTTGCCCATCCCTTCGCCGGGGCTCTGGCCGGCTCCGACGACGATCGCGACCTTGTCCTTCAAGCGCATCTCATTTCACTCCCCGGCTCTCGTCCTGTTCATCCCATTAATTTCGTGCAGACTAGCAACGGCCCTCAGCGGCGAGAAGGGCGCCGCTCCTGCGTTCATGTCATTGACATCACGTGGAATTGCATAATGCAGCCGGTCCGCTGTGCGTCGCCGACCCCAGTGGTCCAGGAACCGTTCCGAAGTCGCCGCGTTTGTTGCGGAGCCTTTCCCGCGCTAGGCTGTGTCCCGGGGCTTCCCAACCGCCAGTAGCTTGCCGATGAATCTGCTCGATCCGCAAGGACCCGTAGCTGCGGCCAACAGCACCATCCTGGTCGACTCCGTCTTCATCATGCTCGTGATCGTGGTGCCGACCATTTTCGCGATTTTGGCCTTTGCGTTCTGGTTTCGCGCTTCCAATACCAGGGCGCGCTACCAGCCTGACTTCGTCTATTCCGGCCGTATCGAGATGGTGGTGTGGGCTATTCCGGCGCTCACCGTCATCCTGCTCGGCGGCGTCGCCTGGATCGGCTCGCACCAGCTCGATCCCGCCGCGCCTGTGCCTGGCACCGGCAGCCCGGTGCGAATCCAGGCTGTCTCTCTCGACTGGAAATGGCTGTTCATCTATCCGGATCAGCGCATCGCCACCATCAACTCGCTGACGGTGCCGGCCGGTGCCGAGCTGAATTTCCAGCTGACGTCATCGAGCGTGATGAACACGTTCTTCATCCCGCAGCTCGGCAGCATGATCTACACCATGAACGGCATGGTGACGAAACTGAACCTGCGCGCCGACAACGAAGGCAAGCTGCAGGGATTGTCGGCGCATTTCTCCGGCGACGGTTTTCCGGACATGATGTTCGACGTCAACGTAGTCTCGCCGCTCGCGTTTCCCGATTGGGTTGCGGCCACGACAAAGTCTGACGCCGTGCTGAATGAGGACAGCTACAAGAAGCTGATGCAGCAGGGTATCGAGAAGGGAAGGCCGACCTATCGTCTCGAAGACCCGCGCCTGTTCGACCTGATCGCGACGCAGCACATTCCACCGGGGCCCGGGCCGGAGTTGATCTCCGATGCCGGCCGTCCGCACAGCGGAGGCCACGATGCTCGGTAAGCTCGACTGGTCGGCCATTCCGTTCGATCAACCGATACCGCTCATCGCAGGCGCGGTGGTGCTGGTCGCAATTCTGGGTGTGCTGGCCTGGGTCGTGGTGAAGGGGCATCTGCCCTATCTCTGGAACGAATGGATCACCAGCGTCGATCACAAGCGCATCGGCGTCATGTATGTGCTGCTGGCCTCGGTGATGCTGCTGCGCGGCGGCAGCGACGCCATCATGATGCGGATCCAGCAGGCCGTCGCCTACCAGTCGCAGGGCTATCTGCCGCCCGAGCACTACAACCAGATCTTCTCGGCGCACGGCACCATCATGATCTTCTTCGTGGCGATGCCGTTCGTGATCGGACTGATGAACCTGATCGTGCCACTGCAGCTCGGCGTGCGCGACGTCGCGTTCCCGACGCTGAATTCGGTCGGCTTCTGGCTGACGGCGACGGGCGCGCTGCTGGTCAATATCTCGCTCGTGGTCGGCGAGTTCGCCCGCACCGGCTGGCTCGCCTTTCCGCCGCTGTCGGAATTGTCCTACTCGCCCGGCGTCGGCGTCGACTATTACGCATGGTCGCTTCAAATCTCCGGCGTCGGGACGCTGGTGGCTGGCATCAATCTGGTCACGACAGTGCTGAAGCTGCGCACCAGGGGCATGAATTATCTGCGCATGCCGATGTTCTGCTGGACCACGCTGGCCTCGAACCTTCTCATCGTCGCAGCCTTTCCGATCCTCACCGCCACGTTGGCGATGCTCTTGCTCGACCGCTACCTCGGCTTCCATTTCTTCACCAACGAGGCCGGCGGCAACGTCATGATGTTCATGAACCTGATCTGGGCTTGGGGGCATCCGGAGGTCTACATCCTCGTGCTGCCCGCCTTCGGCATCTTCTCCGAGGTGGTCTCGACCTTCTCCGGCAAAGCGCTGTTCGGCTATCGCTCGATGGTGCTCGCCACCATGGCGATCTGCGTCATCTCCTTCATGGTCTGGCTGCATCACTTCTTCACGATGGGGGCGGGGCCAAACGTCAACGCCATCTTCGGCATCGCCAGCATGATCATCGCGGTGCCGACAGGCGTGAAGATCTACAATTGGCTGTTCACGATGTATGGCGGCCGCATCCGCTTTGCGACCCCGATGCTGTGGGCAATCGGGTTCATGGTGACGTTCATCATCGGCGGACTGACGGGCGTGCTGCTCGCGGTGCCGCCGGCCGACTTCATCCTCCACAACAGCATGTTCCTGGTGGCGCATTTCCACAACGTCATCATCGGCGGCGTGCTGTTCGGCGTCTTCGCCGGCCTCGAATACTGGTTTCCGAAGGCGTTCGGTTTCCGCCTCGACGAACGCTGGGGCAAGGCCGGGTTCTGGTTCACCTTCGTCGGCTTTTTCATCACCTTCATGCCGCTCTACATCGTCGGCTTGCTCGGCATGACGCGGCGGATGCAGCATTACGACGTCGCGGCGTGGCGGCCCTGGATGATCGTTGCGGCGGTCGGCGTGGCGGTGCTGACGATCGGCGTGATCTGCCAGATCGTGCAACTCGTCGTCAGCGTCCGCAACCGCGAGGCCTTGCGCGATCGTACCGGCGATCCCTGGGACGGGCGCTCGCTGGAATGGGCGACCTCATCGCCGCCGCCGGTGTTCAATTTCGCGTTCAATCCCGACGTGCGAGGCGAGGACGCCTATTGGGAGATGAAGGCCCGTGCCAAAGAGCAATCGCTCGATGCTGACCGGCGGGAGTATCAGGACATCGAGATGCCCCGGAATTCCCCGACCGGCTTCGTCTGCGCTTTCTTCGCCACCATCATGGGCTTTGCGTTGATCTGGCACATCTGGTGGATGGTGGTCCTCGGCGGCTTGGGCGCGTGGGCGACCTTCGTCGTGTTCGCCTGGCGGGATCACGACGAATACGTCATCCCGGCCGAGCAGGTTGCGGCGATAGACCGCGTCAATATCGAGGAGCGGCGCAGCCTCGTCAGCATGGCGGGGGCAATCTGATGGCGATCACCGCGACAGCCGGCCACGCGCATGCCGATCCCCATCATGTCGGGCTCGTCATCGAGCATCCCGGACCTGCGTCGAAGCGGATCGTGACCGCCTACGGGTTCTGGATATTCCTGCTCTCGGACATCGTGATGTTCTCCTGCTTCTTCGCCGCCTATGCCGTGCTGTCTGGCCAGACTGCGGGCGGCCCGAAGGGCTCTGAGATATTCGAGCAGAAGAACGTCGCGATCGAGACGGTCTGCCTGCTCTTGTCGAGCTTCACCTGCGGCATGGCCAGCATCGCCGCCGATGTGCGCAACCGGTTCTGGTTCTATCTCAGCATGACCGCGACCTGTGTGCTCGGGTTGATCTTTCTCGTCCTCGAGTTCCGCGAGTTCGCCGATCTCATCGAGCGCGGCTACGGCCCGTCGCGCAGCGCGTTCCTGACTGCGTTCTTCTCGCTGGTTGGCTGCCACGGCCTGCACGTTTCCGCCGGTGTGCTGTGGCTGCTCACCATGATGGCCCAGGTCTTCGCAAAGGGCTTTCGAGCCGACATCCTGCGCCGGATGCTGTGCTTTGCGCTGTTCTGGCACGCGCTCGACATCATCTGGGTGGCAGTGTTCTCCGTCGTTTACTTGCTCGGGAGTGGCGTATGAGCGATCAGACCCACGTGCGCACCGACCATGACCTCGCGCCAGGCGAGGAAGAGCAGCACAGCATCGGCACCCGCATCCTCGGCTATGTCGTCGGCCTCGTCCTGGCGTTGCTGCTCACCGCGACGTCGTTCTTCATCGCGGGCACGGATCTCGTCTGGCAACCCTCCATCCCTGTCGCGCTGATCGTGCTCGCGATCGCGCAGATGGGGGTGCATTTGGTGTTCTTCCTGCACATCACCACCGGCCCCGACAACACCAACAACGTGCTGGCGCTCGCCTTCGGCCTTTTCGTCGTTTTCCTCGTGATCGGAGGGAGCGTCTGGATCATGGCTAATCTGAATGCCAACATGGCGCCGATGGACCACGTCATGCGGGTGCACTGACGCGCCCGGGCATGACGGGCTCGGTTCTGGAGCGACGCACAAAAAAGAAGAGCCGCTTGTGATGACAAGCGGCCCAAGTCTAGGGAGGAAACGCCCAAGCAAGGCAATCGGGCCGGAGCCGGATTGCTGCCAAGGAACGCATGCGCAAGCGCTTGCGTACGCATACAAATGCGGCAACTCCCGATGAAGTTCAATTCCGGATCAATACGGACCCGGACTACCACTCACGGATGCGTGAACGATTTTCTCACTTTGGCCGGCGGCAATTATAGGCCTTGCGAAAGCCGGCTGCCTGGGCGTCGTCCTCGGAGCAGAACCAGCGGTCCGGCTTGGTCGTCGCCGGGTAGCTCGGGCAGCCCCGCAGGTGATAGATGCCGATATTGCCGGTGACGCGGGCGCGCACTGCAAGCTTGCCCTTGATGCTGCAGCTCGGCGGCATCGTCAGCTCCTCGGGGAACAGCACGGCGCGGATTTCCTTGTCTCGGTCCTGGCGGCAGGCAGCGCCCAGCAGCGCGCCGTCCTTCTTGCCGGCGCGGAAGTCTTGCGGCGCAACAAAGCAGCCCTTCCAGATCCCGACGGCGGCTGTCTTGGCTTCGGCCGCAACCGGCTTGACGTTCGCCTTGATCGGCTCCCGCGCGACGGCAAAGCCGAGCTTGATCAGCTGTTCGTTCAAAGTCGATTTGTCGCCCTCGGCCGTGCAGATCGCCCGGTGCCGCTTGCCAAAACTCTTCTCCGGCCCGACATCGTCACAGCGCACCGTCCGCTTGCCGATCAGCTTGGCCAACTGGTCGCGCGCCTCGATGCCGCAGGTCCAGGGATCGGCGTGATCGTCGATACAGACCTGGTCCAGCTCGGGCGCGTCGACGCCGTCGAGCCGATAGGTGGCGTCGCCAAGCTGGATGGAGTTGCCGTCGCGGACGGTCGCGGTCCCAGTCAGCGCGAAAGCCGGCTCGGAGGAGGCCAGGAATCCGGACAAGACGAAAAACCCAACGAGCGCAAAAGCGCGGGCTGCGGCAAAGACATTTCGGAAGGACATACGGTCTCGCTATGGATGGCTCGGGCGCCTGTTCCTAGCATTCGGACGTGGCGATACCAATGGTCTGCACCCCGCGAAGTGCGACATTCCGGCCTCGCGGCTTTACTCCCCGCCCGCTCTGATCCTATCGTTCGCGGGCCTTGCGAACCCTGCAGGCCGAATCGCCCGGAAAGCGGCGAGGGCGGGAGGAAAAGGTTTCGATGAAAGACCCCGTGGACGTCCTGATCATCGGCGCCGGCGCTTCGGGCGCTGCGGTAGCGTGGTCGCTGGCCGAGACCAAGATGCACATTCTCTGCCTGGAGCAGGGCGGCTGGATGAACCCGGCGGAATATCCAAGCACGGGCCGCGACTGGGAGGCGAAGTTCTACGGCGAATGGTCGTCAAGCCCCAACGTGCGTGGCCGGCCCGAGGACTATCCCGTTAACGACGACAATTCCCCGATCAAGGTCGTCAACTACAACGCGGTCGGCGGCTCCACGGTGATGTACACCGCGCACTGGCCGCGGCTGCATCCCTCCGACTTCAAGGTGAAGACGCTCGACGGCGTCGCTGACGACTGGCCGATCGACTATGACGCGCTGACCCCGTATTTCGAAGAGAACGACCGCATGATGGGCACATCCGGCTTGTCAGGCGATCCGCTCTCGCCGCTGACGCATCCGCCGATGCCGCAGCAGCCGCTCGGATTGTCCGGCGCCATCATCGGCAAAGCCATGAACAAGCTCGGCTGGCACTGGTGGCCGTCCGACACCACGGTCGCGACGATGGACTATGAGGGCCGCGCGCGCTGCATCAATCTCGGCCATTGCACGCCGGCCTGCGCGCAAGGGGCAAAGTCGTCCACTGACATCACCTATTGGCCGCATGCGATCCGCGCGGGCGTCGAGCTGCGTACCCATTGCCGGGTGCGCGAGATCACCACCGACGAGAACGGCATGGCTTCGGGCGTGGTCTATTACGACAAGGACGGCGTCGAGCAGTTCCAGCCCGCGCATGTCGTCATCATCGCCTGCAACGGCGTCGGCACGCCGCGGCTGCTCTTGAACTCGGCGTCGGGCCGCTTTCCGAACGGCCTTGCCAATTCGTCCGGACTCGTCGGCAAGAACCTGATGTTCCACCCTTATGCGCAGATCTACGGCTATGTGAAGGAGCCGACCGACTCCAACCGTGCGCCGCCGACCTGCCTGTGGAGCAAGGAGTGGTATGACACGGATCTCTCGCGCGGCTTCGTCCGCGGCTTCGGCGTCCAGTTCGTGCGCGGGGCCGGGCCGGTGTTCGAGGCCGTCGTCAGCGAGCAGAAGGGCATTCTGCCATGGGGCGAAGATCATCACCGCGTCTTCCGCAAGCTCAACGGTCATCGCTTGGGATTCTCCGCGATCTGCGAGGACCTGCCGGAGGAGCACAATCGCGTCACGCTCGATCCGGTGCTGAAGGACAGCCACGGCATTCCCGCGCCGAAGATCGACTACACGATCAGCGAGAACAGTCAAAGGATGATGGATTATGCGCTCGCGCGGGGCCGAGAGATTCTCGAGACCGCAGGCGCGACCGACATCTGCGTCAACTCGCCGATCCCCTGGGGCGGCTGGCATCTGCTCGGCACCGCGCGGATGGGCGCCGACCCCGAACGCTCCGTCGTCAACGAATGGGGCCGCACGCACGACGTGAAGAATCTGTTCATCGTCGACGGCAGCATCTTCGTCACCTCCGGCGGGGTCAACCCGACCTCCACCATCCAGGCCCTCGCGCTGTACATCGCCGACCAGATGAAGCAGCGCCTCGCCAATTTGTTCGATTGAGGCTGTGATGTCCGCAGACAACCAACTGACAGGCAGGCAGCGCGACGATCTGCGCACCATCGCCGCGATGATCGTTCCAGCCAGCGACGAGTACAAGGTGCCCGGAGCCGACGATCCCACGATCCAGGCCGACATGCTGGCAACGCTGGGCCGCGACACCAAATTGGTGGCGGCGGCGCTGGATCATCTGGCGCGGCTCGCCGGCGCGCCGCTCGCCGAGCTCGATGCCACGAGACGCGATGCGGTGGCCCAGGAGTTCCGCAAGAGTGGCGGTGCCGCCGCGGTGACGCTCGTGCGCGTCGTGCTGCAATGCTACTACCGCGACGACCGCGTGCTGGGTTCGCTCGGAATCGAGCTGCGCGCGCCGTTCCCCAAGGGCCATGTGCTTCCGGATGGCGACTGGTCCCTGCTCGACCCGGTCAAGGCAAGAGGCGGCTCGCTGAGGCGGGCGCCCTAGCCATCTGGGCAGTCCAGCCCTGCGCGCAAGATGCGCACCTTGCGCGGCAGGGGGCAGGCCACCATCTGTGTGAGCCTCCAAGGACTTTTGCCATGCTGGATTTCACCTCAGATATCGTCGATGACGCTTCGTCATCGCGAACGACAGCGTCTGTGCCGGCCGATGATCGGGTCTTGCTGGACGCCTATTCCAATGCCGTGATCGACGTGACCGACCGCGTCGGACCTGCTGTCGTGCGGGTGGAGACCGGGCCGAAAGTGCCTGATAGACGCGAGCGCGGCGGGCTCGGCTCCGGCATCGTGATCTCGCCGGACGGACTCGTTCTCACCAACAGCCATGTGGTCGGCTCTTCCAGGGAGATCCGGCTGCGGGACGTCGAGGGCCATGTGGGCGAGGCGCAGGTGCTCGGCGTCGATCCTGACACCGATCTTGCGCTGCTGCGCGCCGACGGCGTGCGCCATTTGCCTTATGCCGCGCTCGGCAACTCCAAGACCTTGCGGCGCGGCCAGCTCGTGATCGCGATCGGCAACCCGCTCGGCTTCGAATCGACCGTCACGGCTGGCGTGGTCTCGGCGCTCGGACGTTCGATCCGCTCGGTCAGTGGCCGCACCATCGAGGACGTGATCCAGACCGATGCCGCCCTCAACCCCGGTAATTCCGGCGGCCCGCTGCTGTCCTCGAATGCCGAGGTGATCGGCATCAACACGGCCATCATCAACGGCGCCCAAGGCATCTGCTTCGCGGTCGCCAGCAACACCGCGCAATTCGTGCTGTCGGAGATCATCCGCCACGGCTATGTTCGCCGCGCCTATATCGGCGTCGCCGGGCAGACCGCACCGATCCCGCGACGGCATGCCGTGCTGGCCGGCATCGACAACAAGATGGGCGCGCTGCTCGCGCAGATCGAGCCGGACGGTCCGGCCGCCAATGCCGGCCTGTTGCCCGGCGACGTCGTGATCAGGCTCGACGGCGTCGAGATCAACGGCGTCGACGATCTGATCCGTGTGCTCGACCGCGACCGGATCGGCCGGCGGCTTGCCATGGACGTGCTGCGGCTCGGCCGACTGCGGGCGATCGAGATCGACCCGATCGAGCGCAAGCCGCGACGCAGCACATGATCCGGAAAAGTCCGAAACGGTTTTCCGTTAAGATCATGTGCAAAAAATAGAGCGTTCCACGGTCGCGGCGGGGTATGACGGTGTCATGCCTCGCCTGTCGAGCCTTGCCGCATGATGCCGGCGCATGAGACCTACGACGTCATTGTCATCGGCGCCGGTGCCGGTGGCATGACGGCGGCAGCCGTGGCCGCTGCCGAAGGCCTGCGCGTGCTGGTGATCGAGAAGACCGCGTTCGTCGGCGGCACCACCGCCTGGTCCGGCGGGATGGTCTGGATCCCCGCCAATGCCAAGATGAAGGAGGCAGGGCTCTCCGACAGCGTCCCTGATGCCGTTCAATATTTGTCGAGCACGGTGCCAGAGCCCGCCAATGCCGGCCTGCGCGCCGCCTTCCTCACGCGCGGGCCGGAGGCGGTCGCCTGGCTCGAAGCCAACACCGAATTGCGGCTCCAGCCGGTGAAGGCCTGTCCGGACTATTATCCGGAACGGCTGGGAGCGACCGCGGGCGGCCGCGTGCTTGAGCCGATCGCGTTCGATGGTGCGCGGCTCGGCAAGGCTTTTGCGCGATTGCGGCCACCGCTGCCGGAGTTCACATTGTTGGGCGGGATGATGGTCAACCCGATCGACATTCCACACCTGCGGAAGGCTGGAAGATCGCTGCGTCCGACCCTGCGCGCGGCACGGCTGGTTTCCGAATATGCATTGCAGCGGCTGCGCAGCCAGCGCGGCACGACGCTGCATCTCGGCAATGCGCTTGCTGGGCGGCTGTACGCGTCGCTGCTGGCGCGGCGGGTTGAGATTCTCTTCGGCGCCGACGTGGAAGACCTGTCGATGCAGGGCGATCGTGTCGCGGGGGTGGTGATCTGTCATGGCTCCCGCGACCGCCCGATTGCAGCGCGTCGCGGGGTGGTTCTCGCGACCGGCGGCTTCTCGCACGACGCCGTGTTGCGCAAGCGTTTCTTCCCGGCGGCAGCCGGATTTGTTTCGGCGACGAACTCATCAGCGAGGGGCGACGGACTTCGGCTTGCGGCCACAGTCGGCGCCGCCCTCAACGCGGACGCGACCAGCCCGGCCTATTGGGCGCCGGCCTCGCTGTTCCTCCGCGCCGACGGCAGCCGCGGCGTGTACCCGCATATGGCGACCGACCGCGCCAAGCCCGGCGTGATCGCGGTCAATGCCGCGGGCCGGCGTTTCGTCAACGAGGCGCTGTCGTACCACGAATTCGTTCTCGCCATGCTCCGTGATGGCAATCGCGAGCCGACCCTGCCGTTCTACCTGATCTGCGACCGCGCGTTCCTGTGGGCTTACGGCCTCGGTCGCATCAAGCCGTTCACGCGCCGCTATCGGCGTTTTGTGGTGAGGGGCGAGTTGATCGAGGCTCCTGATATCGTAGAGCTCGCGACCAGGATCGGCGTCAAGCCGTCCGTTCTCACGGCGACGATCGCGAGCTACAACGCCGATGCAAAGGAGGGCCGCGACGGCGAATTCGGCCGCGGCAGCACCGTCTACCAGCGCCACCTCGGCGATATCAGGCACAAGCCCAACCCCTGCGTCGCGCCGATCACCCGCGCGCCGTTCTTCGCGATGCGTATCCATCCGGCGGACCTCGGCACTGCGATCGGCATGAAGGTCGATGCGCTGGCCCGCGTGCTGCGCGAGGACGGCACGCCGGTTGCCGGCCTCTATGCCTGCGGCAACGACATGGGGTCGATCATGAACGGAAACTGTCCGGGACCGGGGATCATGCTCGGCCCGGCGCTGACGTTCGGATATATCGCAGGCCGGCATCTGGCGGAGGGGGCGGCGGTGGCAGCGTCGTCGAGTGCCGCGAAGGCGTCTGCTTAGGCGATTTCTCCGCCGTATCCACAATCTCCGTCATTGCGAGCGCAGCGAAGCAATCCAGGCTGCCTCCGCGGAGGGACTCTGGATTGCTTCGTCGCAAGGGCTCCTCGCAATGACGCGTGGAGGGAGCTCTCATCTCAATTGCTATTCCGCCGCCGCCGCAAAGCGGCTGTTCTCCAGTTCGGCCTCCAGCCGCGCCTTCTCAGCCGCCGCCAGGTTGATGTTGGCTTCCTTGACGTGGCCGAAGCCGCGGATCGTCTCGGGCACGCGGGCCAGCCGCGTCAGCAGCGGAATCTGCGCCGCTTGCAGCCCTACGATCCGCTGGTCGATCATCCCAAGATAGTCGCCGACCAGCTTGCGCTCGGTCCGGCGCTCCTCTGTGCGGCCGAACGGATCGAACGCGCCGCCACGCAGAAATTTTAGCCGGGCCAGCACGCGGAAGGCGTGGATCATCCAGCCGCCGAACTCCTGCTTCCGGAGACGTCCGGTCGCCTTGTCGCGTTTCGCGAAGATCGGCGGAGCGAGATGGTACTTCAGCGTGAAGTCCCCGTCGAACTTTTCTGACACCTTCTTGGCAAAGCTGCCCTCGGTATAAAGCCGGGCGACCTCGTATTCGTCCTTGTAGGACATCAGCTTGAACAGGTTTTTCGCGATAGCCTCGGTCAGCTCCGTGGACGCGGGCGAGGCCGATGTCTCGGCCTTGCGCACCTTGGCAACGGCCGCGAGGTAGCGGTCGGCGTAGGCCTTGTCCTGATAGCCGGACAGGAATTCGGCACGGGTCGCGATGATATCGTCGAGCGACTTCGTCGGTGCCGATGCCCGGCTCTTGAATTGAAGCACGCTGCGCACGCGCGACATGTCGTGGGCGGCGAGACGGCCCCAGGTGAAGGCGAGCTTGTTCATCTCGATCGCGGCGCCGTTGATCTCGATGGCGCGGAGCAGGGCGTCGAGCGACAGCGGGATGGCGCCCTTCTGGAAGGCGAAGCCGAGCATGAAGGGATTGGTCGCGATGGAATCGCCCATCAGCGCTGAAGCAATGCCCGTCGCATCGATGATGTCGAGGTTCTTGTCGCCGACCGTGTCGCGCAGCACGGTCTGCATCGTGCCCATCTCGAAGTCGAGATCGGGATTCTGCACGAAGCTCGCGGTCGGCTGCAAATCGGCGTTGACGTAGGCCTTCGTCACGCCGCGCTCGGCGCGGCTGAGCGCGGAGGGGCCGGCCGAGACGATCATGTCGCAGCCGAGGATGACGTCGGCGCCGCCGGTGGTGATGCGGACCGCGGAGATGTCCTCGGGCTTCGGCGCGATGCGGACGTGGCTCATCACCGCGCCGTTCTTCTGCGACAGGCCGGTGAAATCGAGCGCCGAGCAGCCGCGGCCGTCGATATGGGCTGCCATGCCGAGCAGGGCGCCGATGGTGATGACGCCGGTACCGCCGATGCCGGTGACGAGGATGTTGTAGGGGCCGTCCAGTTCGCGTACCGGCGGCAGCGGCAAATCGGCGAACAGCTGGCCGGAATCGACCCCTGAGGTCTTCATGCGTTTGAGCGTGCCGCCTTGGACGGTGACGAAGCTCGGGCAGAAGCCCTCGACGCAGGAAAAGTCCTTGTTGCAGTTCGACTGGTCGATCTGGCGCTTGCGGCCGAACTCGGTCTCCAGCGGCTGCACCGAGACGCAATTGGAGGCCTGCGAGCAATCGCCGCAGCCTTCGCAGACCAGTTCGTTGATGAAGGCGCGCTTGGCAGGATCGGGATAGAGCCCGCGCTTGCGGCGGCGGCGCTTTTCCGCGGCGCAGGTCTGGTCGTAGATGATGGCCGTGAGACCCTTGATATCGCGCAGCTCGCGCTGCACGGCATCGAGTTCGCGGCGATGATGGATGGTCGCGCCTTGCGGGAAGTAGTTGCCTTCGGGGTATTTGCTCGGATCGTCCGAGACGATCGCAAGCCGCTTGACGCCCTCGGCCCAGACCTGATGTGCGATTTGCGCGACGTTGAAGGCGCCTTCGGCCGGCTGGCCGCCGGTCATCGCGACGGCATCGTTGTAGAGGATCTTGTAGGTGATGTTGATGCCGGCGGCGGAGGCGGCGCGCAGTGCCAGGAGACCGGAATGAGTATAAGTCCCGTCGCCGAGATTCTGGAAGATGTGGGTCTCGGTCGTGAAGGGAGACTGGCCGATCCAGTTCACGCCCTCGGCGCCCATATGCGAGATCAGATCGGTGCGGCGGGTGGGCATGCTCAGGGCCATGCCGTGGCAGCCGATGCCGGCCATGGCGCGGCTGCCCTCGGGCACGCGCGTCGAGGTGTTGTGCGGGCAGCCCGAGCAGAAGAACGGCGTGCGCGCGAGCTTGATCGGCGCGCTGGTGGTGACGGGATTTTCGAAAGCCTCGAGCCGCGCCAGCCGCTGCTCAAGTACCGGGCTGTGATGACCGAGCTTGCGCAGTCGTGCGACGAGGGCGGAGGCAACGATCGTCGGCGTCAGCTCCCCCTCGCTCGGCAGCAGCGGCGCGCCGCGCTCGTCACGCTTGCCGGTGACGGTCGGGCGCCTTGACGCATCGATATTGTAGAGGATGCGCATCAGCTGGTCTTCGATGAAGCCGCGCTTCTCCTCGACCACCAGCACGTCCTGAAGACCTTCGGCGAAACGTTTCGCGCCGCTCTCCTCCAGCGGCCAGGTCATCGCGACCTTATAGATGCGAAGGCCCAGATCCTGCGCGTCCTTGTCGGTGATGCCTAAGTCGGCGAGGGCCTGGCGAAGGTCGAGATAGGCCTTGCCGGTTGCGACGATGCCGAGCCTCGCCGGCTTTGAATCGAGCACGATGCGGTCGAGCTGGTTGGCGCGGGCGAAGGCCTGCACTGCGGCCATCTTCGGGCCGAACAGGCGCCTCTCCGCGTCCAGCGGCGGATCCGGCCAGCGGATGTTGAGGCCGCCGGGCGGCATCTCGAAATCACCGGGAAGCACGATCTTGATGCGCTCGGGGTCGCTGTCGATCGAGGCCGAGCTTTCCACGGTCTCGCTGATGGCCTTGAAGCCGACCCAGCAGCCGGAGAAGCGTGATAGGGCGAAGCCGTAGAGGCCGAGATCGAGATAGTCCTGCAGCGTCGCTGGATTGATCACGGGGATCAGCGCCGCCGCGAACACCTGCTCGCTCTGATGAGCCAGCGTCGAGGACTGGCAGCCATGATCATCGCCGGCCAGCGCCAGCACGCCGCCATTGAGGGAGGTGCCGGCCGCATTGGCATGCTTGAGCGCATCGACCGAACGGTCGACGCCGGGCCCCTTGCCGTACCAGATGCCGAACACGCCATCGACCTTGGCTCCGGGAAACAGGCCGACCTGCTGGCTGCCCCAGACGGCGGTTGCCGCCAGATCCTCGTTCAGACCGGGGACGAAAGCGATGTCGTGCTGCTGGAGGTGCGACTTCGCGCGCCACAGCGCGTGGTCGTACATGCCGAGCGGGGAACCGCGATAGCCCGAGATGAAGCCGCCGGTGTTGAGCCCCTGAAGCCGGTCTCGTTCGCGCTGCAACATGGGCAGGCGGACCAGGGCCTGGGTGCCGGACAGGAATATCCGCTTCGATTCGAGCCGGTATTTATCGTCCAGCTCGACCTGCAACAGCGTCATTTCGGAAGTCCTCGGTTTACGTTCGAGCGTGGGGTTTGCGCTGCGGGAGGGATTGCGGCTGCGCGACGCGAATTGTGACAGTCAAAAGCATGCGCCAGCGAAGTCAATATCGCTGGCCGCATCCGTGGCGGTCCTGCTAGTCATGGCTGCCTGTGGAGAGAACCATGATGGCAAACGCATTCGACACCGAGATCACGGAGACGGCCGAGGCCCTGATCGGGCCGTGGCGTGGGCCGCGCCAGATGCTTCAGGCGCAAACCTACGACGCACACGCCTCCATCCATGACGACGCCACCGCGCAGAAGCTTGGCTTCAAGGGTGGCACCATCGAGGGGCCGACCCATTTCAGCCAGTTCGCGCCGCTCGGCGAACGGCTCTGGGGACGCGACTGGTTCGAGACGGGGTGTCTCTCCGCGCATTACCGCAGCGTCTGTTACGAAGGCGAGGAGGTGCAGGCGATCCTGTCGAAGCCGCTACCCGGCACAAGCCAGTGCCAGGTCCAAATGCTCAAGCGCGACGGCACCGAGGTGCTGCGCGGCACCGCCTCGGTCGGAGAGCCGCACGCAGCGACCGCGCTCGAGACGCGTCTTGCCGAGCTCAAGCCGCTCACCGATCCCGTGATCCTGCGCGACGTGAAGGTGGCCCACACCGGAAGGCGGCAGTCGGTCCGCATGGCCTTCGACCAGAACATGGGCGATCTCTATCCATTCACCCTCCGGCAGAAGCTCGCCGTGATCACCGAGGGCTCGCCATATTATTCCGGCGCCGACAATCCGTGGCGCAAGCCAATCATTCCGATGGAGATGCTGAGCGTGCTGTTCCAGTACCGCTCCAAGGACGATCCGCTGCCGGCCAAGGGACCGGCCGTCGGCCTGTTCGCCGATCAGGAAATCAGGCTGGTGAAGGGGCCGCTCTTCGTCGACGAGGACTACGAGGTCGAGCGCGAGGTGGTCGCGCTCTCCGGCAGCCGCCGTACCGAAAGCGCCTGGGCCAGGACGCGCGTGTTCGACAAGGCGGGCGCGTTGGTGGCGACCATGCTGCTGAACATGGCGACGCTGAAGGATTCCTACGCGCCGTATGAGAACGAGTATCGGCAGCTGTATGGGGCGGGGCGGTAGCATCACACTCTGCGGTCATTTCGGGGCGCGTAGCGCGAGGCCGGAATCCATTTCGCCTCACGTTCTGCGGCCGGATGGATTTCCGGGTTCGACGCTCAAGCGTCGCCCCGGAATGACCGCGGATTGCCGCTCATCCTTTGAGCAGATGCACGTCGCAAAGCCGTCGCACAGGGAATAAGCAGGTATCGGTCGCCGGCGTAAGTTTCTGAGCATGCAGCGAATTCTCTCGCCGCCCACGCTCCACCGCAATTGTACACAATGGCACGCCGCTTGCAGAACTCCCGGCGCAGTTCTCGCGAGGGGCGGGCGTCATGCTGAGTTCGAGCAAGCCGACATTGGGTGTCATCAGCGCCGAGCCTGAGCCGATCACGCTCGACTGGCCCGCCACCGCGCTCCTGATCATCGACATGCAGCGCGACTTCATGGAGCCCGGGGGGTTCGGCGAGACTCTCGGCAACGATGTCAGCCAGCTTGCGCGCGCGGTGAAGCCGATCGGTGCAATGCTGCAGGCGGCGCGCGACACCGGCATGCTGGTGATCCACACCCGCGAGGGCCATCTGCCCGATCTCTCCGATGCGCCGTCGGCGAAAGTCGAGCGCGGCGCGCCGTCCTTGCGTATCGGCGATCCCGGCCCGATGGGCCGCATTCTCATTCGCGGCGAGGCCGGTCACGACATCATTCCCGAGCTCTATCCGCTCGACAGCGAAATCGTGATCGACAAGCCCGGCAAGGGCGCGTTCTATGCTACCGAGCTAACGGACGTGCTGGAGAAATACGGCATCGAGAACCTGCTGGTGTGCGGCGTCACCACCGAAGTGTGCGTCAACACCACGGTGCGCGAGGCCAACGACCGCGGCTATCGCTGCGTCGTCATGTCGGACGGTTGCGCGTCCTACTTTCCCGAGTTTCACGAGATGGGCCTGAAGATGATCAAGGCCCAGGGCGGCATCTTCGGCTGGGTTACGGACTCCGCCGCAGTGTTGGAAGCAATGAGGATTTCGACAACATAGGGGCAGTATCATGAGCGCATTGACGGGGATGGCCGGCAAATCTGAAATCGATCGGTCCGGGTTCAAGCCGGCACTATGGACCTCGGGCGACTGGAATGCGTTTTTCGGCTTCGGCACCAACATTCTCGTCAACATGCTGGTGCTCACGGGCTTGCTGCGCTTCGTCTTGAAGATGCCGGACAGCCTTGTGTTCGGTCGCATCCTGCCCGCGCTTGGGCTGATGATGTGTCTCTCCACCTTCTACTATGCGTACCTCGCCTATCGTCTGGCGCAGAAGACCGGCCGCAGCGACGTTTGCGCGTTGCCGTCAGGCGTCAGCGTGCCGCACATGTTCATCGTCACCTTCGTGATCATGCTGCCGATCACGATCAAGACCGGTGACCCCCTCAAGGGTTGGTCGGCCGGCTTGGTCTGGGTGTTCTTCCAGAGCTTCATTCTCATGATCGGCGGCTTCATCGCGCCGTTCATCCGCAAGATCACGCCGCGGGCGGCGCTGCTCGGCACGCTCGCCGGCGTCTCCGTCACCTTCATCTCGATGCGGCCGGCGCTGGAGATGTACATGACGCCGCAGATCGGTCTCGTCTGCTTCGCCATTATCCTGGTGAGCTGGTTCGGTGGCGTGAAGTATTGGCGCGGCATTCCGGCCGGCCTCGTTGCGATCGCCGTCGGCATGGTCATCGCCTGGGGCTCGAACCTGTTCGGCCTCGGTCTCGGCGGGCTGAGCATCAAGGGCGTTGGTGACGCCTTCGCAAACTTCGGCTTCTCGGTGCCGATTCCCGCCTTGGGCTACGTCTTCTCCGGCTTCGAATTCCTCGGCATCATTCTCGTCACCGCCATTCCGTTCGGCATCTACGACCTTGTCGAGGCCATGGACAATGTCGAGAGCGCGGAAGCCGCCGGCGACGAATATCCGACCACGCGGGTGCTCACGGCCGACGGTGTCGTTAGCCTGATCGGCTGCCTGATGGGCAATCCCTTCATCAACGCGGTTTATATCGGCCATCCCGGCTGGAAGGCCATGGGCGGTCGGATCGGCTATTCGGCCGCGACCGGGGTCATGGTCGTCCTGCTGTCCTGGTTCGGCATCATCTCGGTGCTGCTGGCGCTGGTGCCTGTCGTCGCGATTTCGCCGATCCTGCTCTATATCGGCATGCTGATCGGCGCGCAGGCGTTCCAGACCACGCCGGTCAAGCACGCGCCCGCGGTTGTGCTGGCGCTGACGCCGCATCTCGCCGCCTGGGCCAAGCTGCAGATCGACACCATGCTGGGCTCGACCATGATGGCGGCGACAACTGTCGGAGGGCTCGCTGCCGACAAGGCGGACGCGGTCAAGGCCGCCGCGATCGCGGCGCTGCCGCAGCAGGGTGTGTTCTACCACGGGTTGGAGGTGATGGGCGGCGGCTCCATCCTCGGTGGCCTCATCCTGGGAGCGATCGGTGTCTTCATCATCGAGCGTGACTTCGAGAAGGCATCGGCCTTCGCGTTGGTCGGTGCGGTCCTGACCTATTTCGGCTTCATGCACGGCGAGGCCGTCGGCATCGGCGGCGGATTTGGCGTGACGCCCGCTGTCGCGCTGGCCTATGCCGTGATGGCTGCCGGACTTTTCGCGGCCAGCAAGCTCGGCGCCAGCGAACACTATGCCGCGCATACGGAGATGTCGGCCGCGCCGGCGGAGTAGTCAACGAGGTCAAGCTCCTTGCGGAACGGCTGGGTGATCCCAGCCGTTCTCGTTCAGGGCCGCACCGCCGGCGTCTCCATCGGCAGGCCATGCGCCCGCGACATCAGATAGAGCTCGAGCGCAACCAGCTCGGGCGAGCCGTAATCATAGGCCTGGGCGCGCACGCCGCTCATGCAACTGCGTAAGCGCCGCTCCAGCGATCCCAGCGTCTGCCATTCCAGCCGGTAAATCGGATAGCCGGTCGGCTGTCCTTGCGTGATCGGCGCGCCCGCGAGGCGCTTGTCGAAATTGTCGTCGTGGCAATTGGTGCAGGCGAGGTTGAGCTGCCCCTCGCGCTGCATGAAGAGGTCACGGCCCTGGTCCACGTAGGGCTTGAGGTCCGGATCATCGCCGGGAGTGATCGGAGCGCCGCGCGATTGATGGGCGACGAAAGCGGACAGCGCCAGGAGGTCCCGGCTTTCGTAAGGCAGAGGCGTAGCCTGCTGGTGATTGGTGCGGCACAGATTGACGCGCTGGTCGAGCGTGACCGGGCGCGCCAGCGCCTTGTCGATGGCGGGGTAGCGCGCGGCGACGCCCTTCATGCTGCTGCGCGCATCGCCATGGCAATCCGCGCAGGCCTTCTCGGCATTGCCGGTCTTCTTTCCCCACAGCGCCTCGCCGTCGAGCACGAACAGCATGCCCGGATTGGCCGTGTCGTCATCCTGCATGGCGCGCGTCTCTAGCCCCATGAACGAATAACCGGACCGGCGCGCCTCGGGCGGGAGTTCACCGGCGAGCAGGCCAGGCGCCGCGGAGAACAACGCTGCCGCTGCTATCGCGCGCCAAACGCTCATTCGACAATGATCGATGCCGACGCGGTGGACGAAAAGCCGTTGTCGCCGATCCATTCGAATTCGAACTTGCCGCTCTCCCTGGCGGTCGTGAAGAACGACAAATAAGGATTGGCCGCGATTGCCGGAAACAGATCGGCGCGAAAAACCTCGGCGCCGTTGTAGCGGCAGGTAAAGCTCGTGATGATGTCGCGCGGCACGAGCTTGCCGTCCACGGTGTGGCGGAAGCCGGTCTCCATGATGTGCGAGGTCAGCGTGCGGATCTCGATGACGTCGCCGCGTTTGGCCTTTGCGGGAACGTTGATGAGCGCGGGCATCAGTTCATCTCCTCGGTGCAGGCGGCCAGCGTCACGACGACCTCTGCGGCAACCTGCCAGAAAGTGTCGTCGGAGAGGCGGGCGATCGCGACCACCTTCTGGGTGTCGGCGAGCCGGATTCGGGTCGAGACCTGGGGACGGCCGGCGAAGGGACCGAAATAGAAATTGCCGATGTTCGGCTGCGGGTTCTTCTCGTTGAAAACGTGGATGCTCTTGACGTGGTCATCCGCGGTCATGGGGCTTGCGACGCTGACCGTCATCGGCACGGTGTTGCCGTTTTCGACCAGCGGCGGAATGTCGAGCTTGACCTTGCCGGTGCGCAATTGCGCTTCGCCGACGACATTGCGGATCGCGGTGGTGAGCATGGCCGGCGTGGCGTCGAGCGGTCGCAGCGTCGCGATCGGGATGGTCCCGGCGACCGTCACGCCTCCGGCGAGGTTCAGGAATTGTCGTCGCGTGGTTGGCATGAATTAGTCCCGAAGCGTTGCAAGAAAAGCCACGATGTCCTCGATCTCCGTGGCCGACAAGATCGGCTTGCCGGCGAAATTTCGTCCGACTCGCGCGAGGCCGTCGTTGCGATAATAGGACGGCATGATGGTCTGTGCGTTGAAACGCGACGCATCGACCAGTCGAAGCCGCAACTGGCTCACTGTCCATCGGTTCCCGGCGCCGGCGAGGTCGGGCGCGAGGTCTCCCTGGAACCGCGTCTCCGGAAACGGTCCGGAATGACAGAGGATGCAGGTCGTCGTGCGCGCGAGTACCAGTGCGCGCCCGCGGGCGGCATCACCGGGCGAGCCGGTGAGCGAGGCCGGAATGCCGTCGCCGACGATTTTGTAGGGCGCGAGCGTGTCCGCCGTCGCGCTCGTGGCAAGTGCAAGACTGAGGGCCAACAGCGCAGCGACAGGGGCGTGAGACGAGAGATCGAGCCGCGGGCTCCTCTTACCTCTCCCGCTTGCGGGAGAGGCCGCGCCGAAGACGCGGGTGAGGGCTCTTTGCTCTGGGAGGTTCTCGCGAGTGGTGACACCCTCTTCCAAACCCTCCCCCGCAGGCGGGGAAGGGAGCGCACTGCGTGCATGGCGACAGCCTGATCCCATCATTGCTCTAGCCAAAGGTGTCCGCCGTGATGGTTTCGAACCAGCGCTCCGTCTCCGCGGCCTCGCGTGCCCGCAGTTCGCGCGGTGCATCGACCGGGCTGGTCGCGCCGCCCTCGACCTCGGCGAAGATGTCGCCCTTTGGCTGGTAGTTGCCGGCGAGTGAAAAACCGTAACCGGGGGCGACGGTGTTGTAGCAGACGCCCGTGAGCCGTGGTGCCTCCGGCGCTCGGCCCGCGAGCAAAGCGACGATCGCGGCGGCGCAGGCCTTGCCTTGTCCGCTTGCGGCCGACGCCGATTTGGGAATGCCACCGCCGAGGCATGCATCGCCGACGATGTGGACGTTCCGGGCGAGCTTTGATTCAAAGGACACGGGATCGATCGGGCACCAGCCGGTCGCATCCGTAGCACCCGCGATCTCGGCGATGCGTCCCGCACGTTGCGGCGGGATGACATTGGCGACGTCGGGCGTGTAGTTGCCGAACTCGGTGACGATGGTCATGGTCGCCGGATCAACCGAAGTCATGCGGCCGCCTTGCGACAGCGCAATGCGCTCGATCATGTCGCCATAAAGCTCCTTCCAGGCCGTTTCGAACAGCCGCTGCTGGGAGAAACTGTCCTTGGCGTCGAGGATCAGCACTTTCGAGCGCGGCTTGTTCGTCTTCAGGTAATGCGCGATCAGGCTGGCGCGTTCGTAAGGCGCAGGCGGGCAGCGCGAGGGATTGGCCGGGATTGCAATGGCGACCGTGCCGCCGTCGGCCATCGCCTCCAATTGCCTGCGCAGCAAAAGGGTCTGTGCGCCGGCCTTCCAGGCGTGCGGCATCCTTTCCGATGCGGCGTCGTCATAGCCGGGCAGGGCTTCGAGATGGAAGTCGATGCCGGGCGATAGCACGAGACGGTCATAGCCAAACGCAGATCCATCGGCCGTCGTCACGCTACGCTTTTGCGTGTCGATGCCCGTTGCAGCCTGTGCGACGACGGCGATTCCGTCGGCGGCAAGCTTGTCATAGCCGAAATGCTGCGCCTCCATCTCCCGCAGGCCTGCAATCACGGCGTTGCTGAGCGGGCAGGAGATGAAGGTCTTGTTCGGCTCTATCAACGTGATCTGCAATCTCGCATCGGCGCGTTTGAGCGCCCGTGCGCAGGCGGCGCCGCCGAAGCCGCCGCCGACCACGACGATGCGGCCCGCCGATTGCGCGTGCAGGAACGACGGTACGACGAGCGATGTGGCCGCGCCGGTAATGCCGAGGACGGCATTCCGTCGTGTCACCGGCACATTCATGAGTCTTGTCCGGAAAAATGCTGCGGCTGCCGTCTTGGCAGCCGCAGCGCTCATTTACGCAAAGGTGATGTTCTGGTCGCGCAGCGGCACCGAACGGACGCGCTTGCCAGTCGCGGCGAAGTAGGCGTTGAGCACGGCCGGCGCGGCAACGCCGATGGTCGGCTCGCCGACGCCGCCCCAGAACCCGCCGCTCGGCACCATCACCGATTCCACCTTCGGCATCTCGTTGATGCGCATCGAGTTGTAGGTGTCGAAGTTGGTCTGCTCGATCTTGCCGTCCTTGACGGTGCAGCCGCCATAGAACAGCGCAGAGAGGCCATAGACGAAGGAGCCCGCGATCTGCCGCTCGACCTGCGCCGGATTGACGATGTAGCCGGGGTCGGTGGAGGCGACGATGCGATGCACCTTGATCTTGCTGCCGTCCGTCACCGAGATTTCGGCGGCGCCGGCGACATAACTGCCATAGCCCATGACCTGGGCAATGCCACGGTAGATGCCCTGCGGTGCTGGCGTGGTCCAGCCGATCTTCTCGGCGACCGCATTGAGCACCGCCAGATGCTTGGGATGATTGCCCATCAGCTTGCGGCGGAATTCGAGCGGGTCCTGGCCTGCGGCCTGGGCCAGTTCGTCCATGAAGCATTCCATGTAGATCGCGTTGTGATTGACGTTGACGCCGCGCCAGAAGCCCGGAGGAACGTGCGGGTTGCGCATCGCGTGCTCGACTAACAGGTTCGGCACCGAATAGCCGAACGCGGCCTCGCCGGATTGGGCGACGCCCTGGAATGCCGCCGGATCCATGCCGTTCTGCAACGCCTCGGGGCGAAGCGAGAACAGGATGGACTGCCCGGACAGCCGGTAGTGCAGCGCGACCAGGTTGTTGTTGGCGTCGAACGCGCCGGTCATCTTGCACTGGGTGATCGGGTGATAACGGCCGTGCGCCATATCCTCTTCGCGCGACCACAACAGCTTGATCGGCGTGCCCGGCATCTCTTTGGCGATCAGGACCGCCTGACGGACATAGTCGGTCTGGCCGCGCCGGCCGAAGCCGCCGCCGAGCATCACCTTGTGCACGTCGCACTTCTCGGCCGGCAGGCCGGACGCCTCCAGCACCGCAGCAAACGCCGCCTCACCATTCTGCGTGCCGCACCAGACCTCGCATCTGTCCGCGGTGTAGAGCGCGGTGGCGTTCATCGGCTCCATGGTGGCGTGGTTCTGGTAGGGATAGGAATAGACGGCCTCGACCTTCTTGGCGGCGCCGGCAATTGCCGCCTTGGCATCACCGTTCTTGTTGCCGACATAGGCCGGCTGCTTGTCATCGAGGCCTTCGGCCAGCCACTTCGCAATCGACTCGCTGGAAACCTTTGCGTTGTCGCCTTCGTCCCAGACGATCGGCAGCGCCTCCAGCGCGGTCTTGGCGTGCCACCAGGTGTCGGCAACGACCGCGACGGCGGTATCGCCGACCTTGACGACCTTCTTGACGCCTTTCATGCTTGCGATCTTGGCTTCGTCGAAGCTCTTCAACTTGCCGCCGAAGACGGGGCAGTCCTTGATCGCGGCATTCAGCATGCCCGGCAGCTTGACGTCGGCGCCGTAGATCATGGCGCCGGTGGTCTTGTCGACGGTGTCGAGCCGCTTCACGCCCTTGCCGATCAGCTGCCAGTCCTTCGGATCCTTCAGCTTGACCTCGGCCGGCGGCGTCAGCTTCGCCGCAGCCTCGGCGACCTTGCCGTAAGTCGTGGTCCTGCCCGATGGCGTATGGGTGATGACGCTGTTGGCAGCCTTGCATTCGGAGACCGGCACCTTCCATGCGTCGGCGGCGGCCTGGATCAGCATCACGCGCGCGGTGGCGCCACCCTTGCGGACATAGTCCTGCGAGGAGCGGATGCCACGGCTGCCGCCGGTCGAGAAATCGCCCCAAACGCGCTTGCGCGCGACGCTCTGGCCGGGCGTCGGATATTCAGTCGTGACCTTGGTCCAGTCGCATTCGAGTTCCTCGGCGACGAGTTGGGCGAGGCCTGTCAGTGAGCCCTGGCCCATTTCGGAGCGGGCGATGCGAATCACGACGGTGTCATCGGGCCTGACCACGACCCAGGCCCCGATCTCGGGCGAGCCGTCGGCGGCGCGGACCACGGCGGGGCCGCCGAAGGGAATGTCGAGGCCGATGGCCAGGCCGGCGCCGACTGCGGCCGTGCCGATGACGAAGGCGCGGCGGTTGAGCCGCGGCGAAACATGCTTGTTCATGTGGGATTTCCTTACGCGCTTGCGATCGTGTGGATCGCTTCGCGCACCTGCGCGAAGGTGCCGCAGCGGCAGATATTGGTGATGGCCTCGTCGATGTCGGCATCGGTCGGCTTCGGCTTTTCGCTCAGCAGCGCTGCCACCGCCATGATCATGCCGCTCTGGCAATAACCGCATTGCGGCACGTCCTGGGCGATCCAGGCTTCCTGCACCTTGTGCAGGGAATCGCCCGAGGCGAGCCCTTCGATCGTGGTGATCTTCTTGTCTGCGGCCTCGCTGACCGATACGCCGCAGGAACGCATTGCCACGCCGTCGATGTGAACAGTGCAGGCGCCGCATTGTGCGATGCCGCAGCCATATTTAGTGCCGGTCAGGCCGGCATTCTCGCGAATCGCCCAGAGCAGCGGCGTATCCGGCTCGACGTCGAGGGTGAAGGTTTTTCCGTTGATTGTTAGATTTGCCATCGCAAGTCCCCTGATTGGCCCAATCCACCGATTGAACTCAGGGCGCACTTTGTCCGGCCAACTGGAACCGTTCAAATCAACAGTCCGAGGGTTGGCCGGCGAAGATTGTCGCGGCCGCGAGAGGATTTTGGATCGGATGGCGTCGCATGCTGCCGGAAATTGCGGCTGGCGGCGACCCCCCTCCCTGAACGCCGATCATGCGGCTTGGCGCGACGGTTCCGACAGGCGACAGTTTGTCCCTTTTGCCGGGGTGCAAGATCTGGGCGCTTTGGTACACTAGGGCTGACGCCAAAAGGAGTTCCATGAAGGTGCCGACCCCCTGCAACGTGCTGATGCTCTATCCGCTGTTCTCAGCAGAGTCCTTCTGGACCTTCGGTGAATCCTGCAAAGTGTTGGGCGTGAAGCGCCCTGCGGCCCCTTTGGGCCTGATCACCGTTGCCGCCATGCTGCCCGAGAGCTGGACGGTCCGGTTGATCGACTGCAACACGGCCTCCTTCGGCGACGAAGATATCGCCTGGGCCGACGTCGTCTTCACCGGCGGAATGATGCCGCAGCAAGCCGATACGCTGCGTCTGATCGAGCTCTGCCGCGCGGCCGGCAAGCCGGTGGTCGTCGGCGGTCCCGATCCCACCTCCAGTCCCCACCTCTATGAGCGGGCCGACTTCCGGGTGCTCGGCGAGGCCGAGAGCGTCATCGACGACTTCATCGCGGCCTGGGAGGGCGGGGCACGCTCCGGCACCTTCACCGCGCCGAAGTTCCAGGCCGACGTCACCAAGACGCCGGTGCCGCGCTTCGACCTGCTCAAGTTCGAGGACTACCTCTATCTCGGCGTGCAATATTCCCGCGGATGCCCGTTCACCTGCGAGTTCTGCGACATCATCGAGTTGTACGGACGCGTTCCGCGCACCAAGACGGTCGAGCAGATGTTCGTGGAGCTCGAGACGCTTTACAAGATGGGCTATCGCGGCCATCTCGACTTCGTCGACGACAATTTCATCGGCAACAAGAAGTCGTTGCGGCAATTCCTGCCCAAGCTTGCCGAATGGCAGCGCACCCACGGCTATCCGTTCGAATTATCGACCGAAGCCTCGGTCAATCTGGCCGATGATCCCGAGCTATTGGAGTTGATGGGGGCGGCGAATTTCTTCGCCATCTTCGTCGGCATCGAGAGTCCGGATCCGGCGACGCTGATCGCGATGCGCAAGAAGCAGAACACGCGGCGCAACATTGCCGAGAGCATCCACAAGATCTACGCCGCCGGCATGCTCGTCACCGCGGGCTTCATCGTCGGATTCGACAATGAGAAAGTCTCGATGGCGGACGCCATGATCGACTTCATCGAAGAGGCGGCGATCCCCGTCAGCATGGTCGGCCTGCTCTATGCCCTGCCGAACACGCAGCTGACGCGCCGACTGGAGCGCGAAGGCCGGCTGCATCCGGGCCACGATGTGGCGCCGACAATTGGCGCGGATCAGTGCACGGCCGGGATCAACTTCGATCCAGTGCGCCCACTGCGCGACATCCTGACGGACTACAAGCGGGTGCTGGAGCACGTCTACAGCCCGGTGGCCTATGCAGGACGGGTCGATCGCCTGATGACGCTGCTCGACCGGTCCAGGCAGCGTCACGAGCTCGCCGAAGGCGATATCCGCGCCAAGATCGGTGCGATGGAGACGGTGCACAAGGTGGTCACCGCCCTGCCCGAGGCGCGTGCACCGCTGTGGCAGACCTTCATGAACTGCGCCAAGCGCGACACGACATCCGCGCGCATTGCCGTGCAGATGATCGCCGCCTACGCCCATCTCGGACCGTTCTCGCGCAAGGTCATCGCTGCCATCGATGAGCGCCTGGCGGCGCTGGACGACGAAACCGCGCCGGTGACGGTCGATGTGACGGCGGCTTGATACCTGGCTCGAGAGCTTACTTCACCGCCAGCCGCAAAAAGCTCATCACGCTGCCGAGCGCGGCAAAGCCCGCGCCGAGGGCCAGCGCCAATGTCGCGCCCTCGTGGCCCGCGAGCGCGAAACAGGCCGCCGCGAGCGCGGCGCCCGTGGTCTGCCCGGTCAAGCGCGCGGTGGCGACGATGCCGGAGGCGCTGCCGCTGCGATGGGGCGGCGCGCTTCCCATCACCGCCTTCATGTTCGGCGCCTGGAAGAAGCCGAATCCCATGCCGCAGATCATCATTCGCCAGATGATGTCGAGGATGGCGGGATTGGCCGGCAGCATCGCGAGCAGCGCCATGCCGAGGCCGAGCAGCACGAGCCCGATGCCGCCGAGCAGGCCGACTGCGTGGCGATCGGACAGGCGTCCGGCGATCGGCGCCATGATGGCGACCACCAGCGGCCACGGCGTCATGAAGAAGCCGGTCTCGACCTGGGAGCGGCCAAGCACGTCCTCGAAATAGAACGGCAGCGAGACGAAGGCGAGACCCTGCACCGCGAAGGAGCACACCGCCGTCGCCGCCGACAGCGCGAACATCGGCCGGCTGAACAGATCGATCGGCAGCATCGGCGCGGGATGGTCGGCATGGCGGCGCGTCAGGATGATTCCGAGCACGAGTGCCGTGACCAGCTCGAAGCCCACGACCACCGGCGACAGATTATGCGCGGCGCTGCCGATGCCGGTGATGAACAGGCCGAGGCAGGCCGAGGCGAGAATCGCGCCGAGAAAGTCAAAACCGTGATCCGCGCGCGGCGTCTTCGGCAGCATCGCAAAGCCGATGCCAATCGCGACCAGGCCGAACGGGATGTTGACGGCGAACAGCCACGGCCACGGGCCGAGCGCCAGGATCGCCGAGGCGATCGAGGGTCCGAAGGTGAAGGCGGTCGCGACCACCAGCGCATTGTGGCCGAAGCCGCGGCCCTGCATCCTTCCGGGATAGACGAAGCGTACCAGCGCCGTGTTGACGCTCATGATGCCGCTCGCCCCCAAGCCCTGCAGGGTGCGCGCGACGAGCAGGCTGTCCAGCGACCATGCCACCGCGCAGAACAGCGAGGCGATGGTGAACAGGATGAGGCCGCCGAGATAGATGCGCTGGTGCCCAACGATCTCGCCGAGCGCCCCGAGCGGCAGCAGCGTCGCCACCAACGCGATCTGGTAGACGTTGACCACCCAGACCGACTGCTCCGGCGTGACGTGCAGGTCGGCGGCAATCGCGGGCAGGGCGATGTTGGCGATCGCGGTGTCGAGCGAGGCCATCGCCAGCGCAGTGAAGATCGCGGCGATCGCCCAGCGCCGCTGCGCGGCCGGGAGGCCATCGGTGCTGGGAGGATTGGGCTCGCGCGCGGCGGCAGGTAACGTGATTGTCATTTCGTTGGCGCGCTGCTCCGGCGGCGGGACGTTCGGCATGTACTACGGCGGCGCCGGCTTCCACAGGCGCACGCTTGCATGCTGTGTATGCGCGAAGGTCAGGCGATGCTGCGGCGCTGCGAGTGCAGGGCGAGGCCAAAACAAAAATCGAAAAACAACCCCATGCACAGTAGGAGGCCCTTTGATCGATAAAGCATTTTCCCGCCGGGTCGCAACGTCGGGCGCGGTCGCAATCAAATTGACACGTCGGGCAAAACACTGGCAGGATTCGAACGTGCCGGCGATCGGCCGGCAGCAGACCGCATGCGCGCCTGCGCGCGCCGTCTCCACCACGCCGACGTTGAGACAGATCAACACTCGACCTGTGCGGCCGCCCGACCTTTCCATCAGCGCATCGTTGGAAGGGGCCACATGCAGACTCTGCTCAGGGAAATCCGCAATACCCCATTGCTCTGGATGCTGGCCTTCGTGCCCATCGTGCTGGTAGCCGAGGCGGTGGTGCCGCATTCCCACACGCTGCTGTTCGTGCTCGCGGTGCTGGCCATCGTCCCGCTGGCGGCGCTACTGAGCCACGCCACCGAGGCGGTCGCCGCCAAGACCGGCGATGCCGTGGGCGGATTGCTCAATGCTACCCTCGGCAATCTGACCGAACTGATCATCGCCATTACGGCCCTGCGGGCCGGCCAGTACATGCTGGTGAAGGCCTCGATCGCGGGTGCGATCGTCACCAACGCGGTGTTCATGCTGGGCGCCTGCCTGCTGCTCGGCGGCCTGCGCTATCACGTGCAGCAATACAACCGCGCCGGTGCGCGGCTTTCGTCCGGCCTGCTGCTCATGGCGACCGTCGCCCTGCTTGCGCCCTCGGCGGTCGCCGATCTCGACCACCTGCCGCAGGGCGGGGGCACCCTCAACAAGCTCAGCCTTGGCATTTCGGTCCTGCTCATCGTTGCTTACGGGCTCGGCCTGTTGTTTTCGCTGCGAACGCATAAGGAATTGTTCGCCAGCGCCGGTCACGGCGACGACAACAAGGAGGTGCACTGGCCGATCGGAATAGCCGTCGGCACGCTGCTGGTCGTCACCGTGCTGGTCGCGCTGGTCAGCGAGATCTTCGTTGAATCGGTGCAGAAGGCGGCGGAAACCTTCGGAATGAGCCCGGCCTTCGTCGGCTTCATCGTCGTCTCGCTGGTCGGCGCCGCCGCCGAATTCGCGGTGGCCTTCGCCGCGGCCCGCAAGGACCGGCTCGACATGGCCGTCAGCATCGCGCTCGGCAGCGCCTCGCAGATCGCGCTGTTCGTCGCACCAGCGCTGGTGCTGCTCAGCTATGTCGTGGGGCCGAAGCCGATGGACCTGCAGTTCTGGCCGGGCGCCGTCACCATGATAATGATCGCGACGGTGACATCGGCCTTCATCACGTCCAGCGGGCGCTCGGCCTGGTTCGTCGGCGCGCTGATGATTCTCATCTACGCGGTCTTTGCGTTGACGCTGTATGTCGTCCCGCCGGCGGGCCAGGGATGATGTTCGCTCGACCGTCATAGGCGAGAGGCGCCGCCCAGCGATGACTTCCCGCTTTCAGGGCAGGAGGGTCACAACCTGATAGACGATGACGGCGGCGCCCAGACAGCGCCGCCAGGGATTCACGCCGCGGATGATCTCGTCGGCGCCCCAGATGATGAGCCCGCCTTTCACGATGATCGTCAGGCCGAGGCTGGCCTTGCCCGCGGACGGCCAGATCCAAAGCAGAACTGCCGCGAAGATCACGGTCCAAAGAACGAGGTTGGGCCACTGAGCGATGGTGATCGCGCCGGTTTCGCGGTTACGGAAGAGGCAATCGAACAGGCGCCGCACGACCCAGCCGATCAGAGCGCGACCTCGCCTTCTTCGCGGCCCTTCCAGTAGGTCACGCGGTTGGCCTTCACCTTGATCAGAACGATGCTTGGCGTATCGATGCCGCGGTCGAACCACTTGTCGAGATCGCTGGTCCAGTGCTGCTGGAAGGCCGCCTTGTCCCGGATCAGTTCCGCAGTCCCTTCGATGGCGACGTAGATACCCTCAGAGAAAAGGCCAGCTTCCGAGGAGAATCCGAGCGCTACCTTGGGATTTCGTTGGATGTCCGATACCGTTCGCGCCTGTTCGTAGGTGAAGTAGTACGAGGTGCCGTCGTAGGCGACGTCGCCGTTGTTGCTCATGGGACGGTTGGCAATCTCGCCATTCTCGGTATGGGTCGACAAAATGGCGATGTCGATGCCGGCCATCGCCTTTGCGATCTCAGCGCGCGATGTCTTTGGCATGAACTTTCCTCCAGTGAGTGGAGGCAACGACTGGATTGGGCCCATGTTCCCTGAAGCTGAGGACGAAGTCCGCGCCGCCGAACGCATCGCATGAACTCCTAGAACTGATACCTCCGCAGGCCGCCATCCACCGGGATCACCGTGCCCGTGATGTACCGTGCCACCGGCGAGGCCAGAAACACCGCGAGGGCGGCCAGATCTTCCGGCTCGCCCCAATAGCCGACCGGGATCTCCTCCTCGGCAAAGCGCTCCCGATAATCCGGAGGGTAATTGCGGCGGATCTGCTCGCTCATGATGCGGCCGGGCGGGATGCAATTGATGGTGATGCCGTGCTTGCCGATCTCGCGTGACAGACCCTTGGCCCAGGCGTGTACGGCGGCTTTGGCGGCGAAGGCGGCGTTGAGGCCCTCCGGCTCGGACTTGCCGGTGATGTTGACTATGCGGCCCCATTTGCGCGCGATCATCTGCGGCAGCAGCGCATGGGCGATCCGGCGGTAGCTGGTGAAGTTGAGCGCGATCGCCTCGTCCCATTTGCCGTCGGGCGCATCGACGGGCAGGGGACGGCTGCCGCCGGCATTGTTGACGAGGATGTCGACATGGCCGAACTCCTTGAGCGCGAACGTTGCGATGGTCTCGGCGGCGTCCTTGGCCATCACGTCCTGCGCGAACGGGACGATCAAGCCGCCGCCGACCTCTTTCACCAGCTCGGCAAGCAGATCGGCGCGGCGCGCCACGCCGACGACACGCACGCCTTCGGCGGCGAGGCCCTTGGCGATGGCGCGGCCGATGCCGATGCTCGCGCCGGTGACGACAGCGGTTTTCGATTTGAGCCCGAGGTCCATGGTCGCACGCTCTCTTGGTCTTGCTTGCTTTGTGCTGTTCGTTTTCCGCCCTGTCCCCGCGGGCTTTGCGAATTGCCCGACCCGGACGAGCAGTGGTAACCAAGAGGCTGGCCGAAGGACAAGAGCCTTGGCGAAGGAAAACGAAAAAGAGAAGGCGTCGGGCGATGGTCTGGGATCCGCAGCAATACCTGAAATTCTCCGGCCACCGGCTGCGGCCCGCCGTCGACCTGTTGCTGCGGATTCCGGATATTGCGCCGCGGGCCATCGCTGATCTCGGAGCTGGCGCCGGCAACGTGACGAAACTGATCAAGGAGCGCTGGCCCGAGGCAAGCGTGACAAGCGTCGAGGGGTCGGCCGAAATGGTCGCGGCTGGGCGCAAGGCCGCGCCGGATGTGGAATGGTTGCACCAAGACCTCGGCCATTGGCGCCCCGTCAAGCAATACGACTTGATCTATTCCAATGCCGCACTGCACTGGTTGCCCGATCACGCGGCTCTGTTCCCGGCGGTGATGGAGAAGGTGATGCCCGGCGGCATGCTTGCCGTGCAGATGCCGCGCAATTTTACCGCGCCATCGCATGTGCTGATCGGCGAGACCGCGCTCGATGGTCCGTGGCGGTCCAAGCTCGAACATCTCGTCACGCCGCCGCCGGTCGAGGGGCCGGCCTTCTATCACGATATTCTCGCGCCGATGTCGGCCAGCATCGACATCTGGGAGACCGAATATCTGCAAGTGCTCGAAGGCGAGAACCCCGTCAAGGAATGGACCAAGGGGACCTGGCTGACGCGCTATCTCGACGTGCTCGCAGGCGAGGAGAAGATGGCGTTCGAAGCCGCTTATGGCGCGCGCGTTGCGAAAGCCTATCCGAGGAATGCGGCGGGGCAGACCCTTTTCCCGTTCCGGCGCCTCTTCATTGTTGCTCAGCGCAAGGGCTGAGGGCGCTGCCGCAATGCGACATAAGCGCTCGTTCCCTTGGACGGGCGCGAGGGTCGGGTTGCGCTGACCGCACTCGTCAAGATAGCTTGGCTGCGGCAAATTGGGCTTAGGTCTAGTTGTTCGGCTTGCGGATAGCTGCCACGACTGGCCTGCAAAACAAGAAGAGCCCGATTCTCGAGGTTGTTGGGGAGGTCTTCATGCGCAAACTGCTTCTCGCGGTCGCGGCGGCTGCGCTCGTTCTGGCCCCTGTCGTTGCGCAAGCCCAAGCTCCGATCGTCATCAAGTTCAGTCACGTCGTCGCCAACGACACCCCGAAGGGGAAGGGCGCGCTGAAGTTCAAGGAGCTCGCCGAGAAATACGCCGACGGCAAGGTCAAGGTCGAGGTCTACCCGAACTCCACGCTCTACAAGGACAAGGAAGAGATCGAGGCGCTCCAGCTCGGCTCGGTGCACATGCTCGCGCCCTCGACCGCGAAATTCGCGCCGCTCGGCATCAAGGAGTTCGAGGCGCTCGACCTGCCCTGGCTGTTCAAGGACGACCAGACCTATTCCAACGCGATCAAGGGCACGATCGGCAAGTGGCTGTTCCAGAAGCTCGAGGCCAAGGGCATCACCGGCCTCGCTTACTGGGACAACGGCTTCCACATGGTCTCCTCGAATCGTCCGCTGATAAAGTCGACGGATTTCCAGGGCCTGAAGTTTCGCATCTCGGGATCCAAGGTCGCCGACCAGTATTTCCGCCTCGTCGGTACGATTCCGCAGATCATGGCGTTCTCCGAAGTCTACCAGGCGCTGCAGACCGGCGTGGTCGACGGATGCGAGAACACGGCATCCAACTACCTGACGCAGAAGTTCTACGAGGTGCAGAAGGACATCACCGTGTCCTACCATGCGCATCTGCAATATGCCGTCATCGTCAATTCGAAGTTCTGGTCTGGTCTGCCGCCCGATATCCGCACCCAACTGGACAAGGCGATGGCGGAGGCCACCGACTACACCAACTCGATCGCGCGCCAGGAGAACGAGGACGCGCTGGCCGAGATCAAGAAGACAGGCAAGACCACGCTGCACTACCTCACCGATGCCGATCGCAAGGCGTGGCAGGAGGCGATGCAGCCGACCTACAAATGGGCGAAGGGCCGGGTCGGGCAGGAGGTGCTCGACCTCGTCGCCAAGGAACTCGACGTCAAGATGAACTGACGGCCGCCTGTCAGAAAAGACAACGACGGTCGGGGGTGAACGCGCTCCCGGCCGTTTCGCATCCGAATGGACGAGCCAATGCTGGGGGGATCAAGTTGCTGCGCGCACTGAATCGTTTTCTCGATCATCTCGAGGAGTGGCTGATCGCGACGATGATCGCGGCCGCAACGTCGCTCATCTTCGTCGCCGTGCTGCACCGTTACGGGGCCGGACTGTCGATCGACATCGCCAAATGGGCCGAAGCCCGCAACCTGGCCTTCCTGGCCGTCCCGGCACGCGCGGCGTTCGTCTGGCTTGCCGCGCTCGACCTGTCCTGGGCGCAGGAGCTCTGCATCTACATGTTCATCTGGATGGCGAAGTTCGGCGCCGCTTACGGCGTGCGGACCGGCATCCATGTCGGCGTCGACGTGCTCGTCAATATCCTTCCTGGCGGATCGCGCCGCCGCGTCATCACCTTCGGCCTTCTGTGCGGCGCGCTTTTCACCGCCATCGTCGGCTATTTCGGGGCTGCCTTCGTCAGCCACATGTGGCAGAGCGGCCAGCAGTCTAACGACCTCGAAGCGCCGATGTGGATGGTCTATCTCACCATCCCGATCGGCTCCGGCCTGATGTGCTACCGTTTCCTGCAGGTCGCCTGGTCGTTCTACCGCACCGGCGAACTTCCGCATCACGACATGGCTGGCGTCGAGGGCGTCGAGGCCGATCCGGTGCATCCCGCGCCGGTCACGCACAGCCAGGTCGTCCGCGACGAGCGCAGCCCGCTCGGCTGGATCCTGATGCTGCTGCCGGTCCTGATCGTCGCGCTGTGCGTCGCCCATGCGGGCCATGTCATTACGCTCCCGCAGGGCCTGCGCGTCCTCATCGTGTTCGCGCTTCTGCTCTCGTTGATGCTGACGGGCATGCCGATCTCGATCGCGCTTGGTCTCACCGTGCTGAGCTTCATGTTCACGCTGACCGACGTGCGAACCGAATCGGTGGCGCTGAAGCTGTTCACCGGCATCGAGAATTTCGAGATCATGGCGATCCCGTTCTTCATCCTCGCCGGCAACTTCCTGACCCATGGCGGCGTGGCGCGCAGGATGATCGCGTTTGCAACCTCGCTGGTCGGCCATTGGTACGGCGGTCTCGCGCTGTCGGGGGTGGTCGCGTGCGCGCTGTTTGCCGCGATCTCCGGCTCCTCGCCGGCGACCGTGGTCGCGATCGGCTCGGTGATCCTTCCCGCGATGGTGGCGCAGGGGTTTCCGAAGCGGTTCGGCGCGGGCGTGATCACGACGTCGGGCTCGCTCGGAATCCTCATTCCGCCGTCGATCCCGATGGTTCTCTATGCCGTCTCCACCAACACCTCGGTGGGTAAGCTGTTCATCGCCGGCATCGTGCCGGGTCTTGCGCTCGCCACGCTGCTCGGCATGACGACGTTCTATCGCGCCTGGCGCAACAACTATCCACGGATGCGCAAGGCGACCTTCCTCGAGCGTCTCGACGCATTCCGCAAGTCGATCTGGGGCATCCTGCTAATCGTGATCGTGATCGGCGGCATCTACAGCGGCCTGTTCACGCCGACCGAAGCTGCCGCCGTCAGCGCGGTCTACGCATTCATCGTCGCAGTGTTCATATACAAGGATCTGAAGCTGCGCGACGTGCCGCGCGTTCTGCTGTCATCGGCGAACCTCTCGGCGATGCTGCTCTACATCATCACCAACGCGGTGCTGTTCTCGTTCCTGATGACCTACGAGAACGTGCCGCAAGCGCTCGCGCAATGGATGATCGACCTGGGTCTTGGGTGGATCGGCTTCCTGCTGCTGGTCAACCTGCTGCTGCTGGTGGCGGGCAACGTGATGGAGCCGTCCTCGATCATCCTGATCCTGGCCCCGATCCTGTTTCCGGTCGCGGTCAAGCTCGGCATCGATCCCATCCATTTCGGCATCCTGATGACGGTCAACATGGAGGTCGGCCTGTGCCATCCGCCTGTCGGCCTTAACCTCTACGTCGCCTCGGGCATCGCCAAGATGGGCATCACCGAGCTCACGGTCGCGGTGTGGCCATGGCTCCTCACCATGCTGGGATTCCTCGTGGTGGTGACGTATTGGCCCGGTCTGTCGCTGTGGCTGCCGAGACTGCTGGGGATGTAGTTGCTTAACCCTCTCCCCTTGTGTGGGAGAGGGTGGCTCGCCGCGTAGCCGCGAGACGGGTGAGGGGTCTCTCTCCGCTCGCCCAACTCTCGTTGAGTTCGCGGAGATATACCCCTCATCCGGCGCTTCGCGCCACCTTCTCCCACAAGGGAAGAAGGAAAGAGAAGACCTTCGCGGAGGAGCACGCGTGACCGAGCACAGCAGCGAACCCAAGGACGCCTCGCCCTCCGTTATCGCACGGCACGAGGCCATGCTGAACGCGCTGCCGTTCTCCGACACGCGGGATTTCGACGATGCCACGCGCGGCTTTCTCGGCACGATCGAGAATGCAGAGATCACGAACCCGCAAGGCCGGACGGTCTGGAGTCTTGCGCCTTACGGCTTCCTGTCCACCGAAGAGGCGCCGCCCACCGTCAATCCGAGCCTGTGGCGACAGTCGCGGCTCAACATGCAGCACGGCCTGTTCGAGGTCGTGCCCGGCGTCTACCAGGTGCGCGGGCTCGACATCGCCAACATGACGCTGATCGAAGGCGACAACGGCGTCATCGTCGTCGACACCCTGACCTCGACCGAAGGCGCCCGTGCCGCGCTCGATCTCTATTTCAGGCATCGAGGTTCGAAGCCGGTTGCCGCCGTCATCTTCACGCACACCCACACCGACCATTGGGGCGGCGCGCGCGGCGCGCTGGAGGAGGACGCACTTGCCGCTGGACGCGTGCCGATCATCGCGCCGAACCTGTTCATGGAGCATGCCGTCTCCGAGAACATCATTGCGGGACCCGCAATGTTGCGCCGGGCGCAGTACCAGTTCGGCCCGCTGCTCGCAAAGGGCGCGCGCGGGCAGGTCGATTGCGGGCTCGGCAAGTCGATGGCTGCAGGATCGGTTGCGCTGCTGCGCCCCACCGACCTGATCATGGCGACGGGTGACACGCGCGTCATCGACGGCGTCGAGTTCGAATTTCAGATGGCGCCGAACAGCGAAGCCCCGGCGGAGATGCACTTCTTCATCTCGCGCTACAAGCTGTTGAACCTCGCCGAGAACTGCACGCACAATTTCCATAATCTGTTGCCGTTTCGCGGATCCGACGTGCGCGACGCGCTGGCCTGGTCGAAATATCTAAACGAGGCCCTGCAGCTCTGGGATGGCAAGGCGGAGGCGATGTGCGGTCAGCATCACTGGCCGGTGTGGGGAGCTGAGCGCATCGGCACGATGATCCGGCAGCAGCGCGACCTCTACAAATTCGCGCATGACCAGACCATCCGCCTGATGAACCACGGCCTCACCGCCTCCGAGATCGCGGAGACGATCCAGTTGCCGAAGAGCCTGGAAGGTGCCTGGCACGGCCGCGGCTATTACGGCCACATCCGGCACAATGTGAAGGCTATCTATCAGAAATATCTCGGCTGGTACGACGCCAACCCGGTCAACCTCGATCCGCTGCCGCCGGTGGAGTCAGCCAAGAAGTACGTCGAATATATGGGCGGAGCGGATGCGATCCTCGCGCGGGCGACTGCGGATTTCGAGACGGGGGAGTTTCGTTTCGTGGCCCAAGTGCTCGGCCATCTCGTTTTCGCCGAGCCCGACAATGCGGCGGCGCGTGGTCTGCTCGCCGACACGCTGGAGCAGCTCGGCTACGCCGCGGAAAGCGCGACTTGGCGCAACGCCTATCTGTTCGGTGCGCAGGAATTGCGCCTGGGCATGCCGAAGGTGCCGGCGCGCCCGCCAATGCCGCGCGAGACGCTGGCGGCGCTTCGCACCTCCCAGCTCTGGGATGTGCTGGGTATTCGCCTCAACGGCCCCAAGGCGGAAGGCAAGCACATCGTCTTGAACTGGAGCTTCTCCGACACCGGCGAGATCTTCGTGCTCAATTTGGAGAACTGCGCGCTCACCTACACCGAGGGCGTGCAGACGGAAGGGGCCGATGCCAGCTTCACGCTGGCGCGCGCCACGCTCGACGAGGTGATTGCCAAGCTGACGAGCTTTCCGGAAGCCGTCGCATCCGGCAAGATCAAGCTGTCAGGCAACCCGATGAGGCTCGCCGAGCTGATGGGCCTGATGGATGAATTCCCGAGAATGTTCGAGATCGTCGAACCGAAGCGGACGGTGGTGAAGTAGGGCGGGTGGAGCGCCGCCGGCTTCTTCCTTCTCCCCTTGTGGGAGGAGGTCGCGCGAAGCGCCGGATGAGGGGTCTCGCTCTACCGAGAAGAGTTTCTCTGCGGAAGCAACCCCTCACCCAAGCGAGTATGTCGAAAGGTTCTTGAGTCCTCTCCCAAAAGGGGGAGAGGGCTCTTCGACGGGTAGCCGCGATGCAGCAGCGCCCTCTTACTCCGCGCTGCTCACCAGCTTGATCCGCGGCGCCTGTTCCTCGGCGAGGCTGCGATAGGCCGCGAGATAGTCCAGCGCCATTCGCCGCGCCGTGAAGCGCGTCTCGAACTGCTTGCGGATCGCTGCGCGATCGAGCTGCGAAAGGCGGTTCACTACCCCCGCGGCACTGATGACGTCCTCGACGATGAAGCCGGTGAGGCCATCGTCGATGATCTCCGGCACCGAGCCGCGGTTGAAGGCGACGACCGGCGTTCCGCAGGCCATCGCTTCGATCATGACGAGGCCAAACGGCTCCGGCCAGTCGATCGGCAGCAGAAGTCCGAGCGCGCCGCTCAGGAAGTCCGACTTTTCGTGATCGCTGATCTCGCCGATGAAATCCACCAGCGGATTGTTCTCGATCATCGGCCGGATCAGCTCGTCGTAATATTCCTGATCTGCACGATCGACCTTGGCTGCGATCTTCAGCGGAATGCCGCAATGGGTCGCGATCTTGATGGCGCGGTCGACGCCCTTCTCGGGCGCGATGCGGCCGAGAACGGCGAGGTATTCCTGCTTCACCGGCTTCGGTGTCAGCAGGTTCTCCGGAAGACCGTGATGAATCGTCGTCACCCAATTGGCCTGCGGCACCGGCCGTCGCTGCGCGTTGGAAATCGAGATGACCGGCATCTTGGAGAAGGTGTTGAAGACCGGCTGGTGCTCCGGCAGATCGAGCCGGCCGTGCAGCGTGGTCAGGAAGGGTGTCGGCTGCCGGTGGAACAGCGACCAGGGATAGTAATCGAGATGGAAGTGGAGGAAGTCGAACTCCTCGTCGTCACATTTTTGCCGCACGCGTTCCAGCAGCACCATGTGAAGCGCATTGGGATCGCGCACGGAACCGTCGAGACGGAGCGCCCGGGGCCACAGCGCATCCAGCTTGGCTGACGTCTGCGAATCGCCGCTGGCGAATAAGGTCACATCGTGCCCGAGGGCTACCAACTCTTCCGTCAACCAATGCACCACCCGCTCGGTGCCGCCATACAGCTTGGGTGGAACAGCCTCCGTCAACGGAGCTACCTGCGCGATGCGCATCTCACCATCTCCTCTGCGATCATGAAAGTTGAACCCCCGCCAGTACGGCACCGGCATGCCAGACAAGGGAACGTTCCCGCAGTTGCGAAGTTCCTTCCTGCGAACGTTACATATTCGACACGTCTGCGGGCTGTCGCGATGCTGCCACTACATCTTCTCAGATCGTCCGCATCCGCATGTCGTGATCGCCCGGCCCGGGAACCGAGGCGAAGAGGTCGATGTTCAGTCGATCAGTAACAAAACGAAGAACCAGCATAACGGGGCGATAGCCATATGGATCAGCTTTCTGGATACGCGCGCAGGCCATTTGCCTTTGTCTTGCGCTATCTCCGGCGTCGTCTCGCCTCGCATCTGGTGATCCTGACCGCTGTGGTGGCAGCTGTTGCCTGCTCCGTGGGCACCCAATACGGCGTCAAATCGTTGGTCGACAGCCTGTCCGCGGGGCCATCACAGGGCGGAAACGTATGGCTGGCATTCATTTTACTCATGTCGCTCATTGCCGCCGACAACTTCCTGTGGCGGATCGCGAGCTGGACGGCGAGCTTCACCTTCGTCGGTGTCACGGGTGATTTACGCCGTGACATATTTCGTCATCTGACCGGGCACGCGCCTAGCTACTTCTCCGATCGGATGCCGGGCATGCTGACGAGCCGCATCACGGCGACGTCGAACGCGGTGTTCACGGTCGAGAACATGTTCGTCTGGAACGTATTGCCGCCATGCATTGCCACAATTGCGGCAATCGCCTTAATTGGAACCGTCAGTCCCTACATGGCGCTTGGCCTGACCGTGATCGCCGGCGGCATGGTGGTTGCGATGTTCCGTCTCGCCGCGGCGGGCAAGCCGCTGCATGACGACTTCGCCGACAAGGCCGCCGTGGTCGACGGCGAGATGATCGACGTCATCAGCAACATGCCGCTGGTGCGGGCCTTCTGCGGCATCGGCCACGAGCACGAGCGGTTCGACGCGACGGTAAACCAGGAGCTGACGGCGCGAAGCCGCAGCCTGCGCTATCTGGAAAAGCTACGGTTGCTGCATGCCGTTGTGACCGTGCTCTTGACGATCGCGCTGATGGCCTGGGCGGTCACGCTCTGGCAGAAGGGCGCAGCGACCACCGGCGACGTCGTGCTGGTCTGTACGCTTGGCATCTCCATCCTGAGCGCCACGCGCGATCTTGCGGTGGCGTTGGTCGACGTCACCCAGCACGTCGCCCGCCTTACCGAGGCGATCGCGACGCTGCTGGTGCCGCACGAATTGCGCGATCACCCCGAGGCGGAGCCGCTGGTGAAGAGCGGCGCGGCGATCGCGTACAACAACGTCACCTTCGGCTATCCCGGCGGCGAGAAGATCTTCGAGCGCTTCAGCCTTCGCTTGCAGCCCGGTCAGCGCGTCGGTCTGGTCGGCCAGTCCGGCGGCGGCAAATCGACCCTGTTCACGCTGCTGCAGCGCTTCTACGACGTCGACGAGGGCAGCGTCACGATCGACGGGCAGGATATCTCGAAGGTCACGCAGCTGAGCCTCCGCGAGGCGATCTCCGTCGTGCCGCAGGACATCTCCCTGTTTCACCGGTCGATCCGCGAGAACATCCGCTACGGCCGCCCCAACGCGACCGACGACGAGGTGCTTCGCGCGGCGATCGCGGCGCGCTGCGATTTCATCGACAGCCTGCCCGAAGGCCTCGACACCATGGTCGGCGACCGCGGCGTCAAGATGTCGGGCGGCCAGCGCCAACGCATCGCGATCGCGCGCGCCTTCCTCAAGGACGCGCCGATCCTGCTGCTGGACGAGGCCACGGCGGCGCTCGACAGCGAGTCGGAAGAGGCGATCCGCGAGGCCTTGTCACGGCTGATGCGCGGGCGCACGGTGATTGCGATCGCGCACCGGCTCGCGACGCTGCGAAATTTCGACCGCGTGGTGGTGCTGAAGAATGGTAAGATCATCGAAGATGGTTCGCCCGAACGCCTGATGCAGGGCCACGGGCCCTATCGAGAGCTGGTCACGCAGGAAATGAGCCGGCTCGCGCAAGCCGCCGCGTAAACCAACAGTCGCGTTCTCGAGTCGGTCGCGTTTCTTGAAACAAGCGCAGGGGAGCAGCTCATGTCGGCCGAAGCCGTAACCCAACTCGTCTCCGTGACACGGACCCCGGAACAGGTCGCGGAGCAGACGTTCTACATCCCGATGACCGGGCCCGCGGCACGGCCGCGGCGGTCCCTCAAGCACGACGACATGTTCATCGTGCTCGACAGCCATGGCGACATCGGCGCCTCCGCGGGCGGCCCGGACGGGCTGTTTCACTATGACACGCGCTATCTGGCGCGGCTGGAGCTCGTGCTCGACGATCTCCAGCCGCTGCTGCTCGGTTCCAATCTGCGCGACGACAATTCGGCGCTGACCGTCGATCTGACCAATCCGGACATCTACCGTCAGGGCCACCTGGTGTTTCAGAAGGACCTGCTGCACATCGTGCGCACGATCTTCCTATGGCGCGACACTGCCTATCAGCGCATCGGCGTGCAGAACCACGGAGACGCACGCGCCAGCTTCGAGCTGACGCTGCTGTTCGACAACGATTTTGCCGACCTGTTCGAGGTCCGCGGCGAGCGCCGCCCGCGCCGCGGGACCGGCACGAGCAAACTGCTCGGGCCGACCGACGTGCTGTTTGAATATCGCGGTCTCGACGACACCGAGCGCACCACAGGCCTGCATTTCGACCCGCGTCCGACGCGGCTTTCGGTGAATGCCGCAACCTGGCAGATCGAACTGGATCCGCATGAATCGGAATCGCTGTTCGTGGCCGTGTCCTGCAACCGGCCGATCGCGGAGAAGCCTGCGCGCTTCTTCAGGGGGCTGCTCGCCCATCGCCGCGAGATGCGCCAGTCCACGATCGGTGCCGCGAGCATCGAGACCTCCAACAACATCTTCAACGAGGTGTTGTGCCAGGCCATGGCCGACCTCAATATGTTGATGACGGAGACCCCGGAGGGGCGTTATCCCTATGCCGGCATTCCCTGGTACTCGACGACGTTCGGTCGCGACGGCCTGATCACCGCGCTCCAGATGCTGTGGGTCGATCCGCGCGTCGCCAAGGGCGTCTTGCGCCGGCTCGCACATTTCCAGGCCAAGGCGACGGACCCGCTCGCCGATGCCGCGCCCGGCAAGATCCTGCACGAGATGCGCGGCGGAGAGATGGCGGCGCTGCGCGAGGTGCCGTTCGCGCAATATTACGGCAGCGTGGATTCGACCGCCCTGTTCGTCCTGCTGGCCGGAAGCTATTTCGAGCGCACCGGGGACGAGGCCACGTTGATCGAGCTATGGCCGGCAATCGAGGCGGGGCTGGCCTGGATCGACGGTCCCGGCGATCCCGACCAGGACGGCTTCGTCGAATACCAGCGCGCGACCGAGAAGGGGCTGGCCAACCAGGGCTGGAAGGATTCGTATGACGCGATCTTCCACGCCGACGGAAAGCTCGCGGAAGGCAATATCGCGCTCGCCGAAGTCCAGGGCTACGTCTACGCCGCCAAGCAGCTCGCCGCGCGTTGCGCCTTGCGGCTCGGCAAGCCGGACCGTGCGCGCAAGCTCGAGGCCGAGGCCAGGGCATTGGCCGACCGTTTCGAGGCGGCGTTCTGGTGCGAGGAGCTCGGCACCTATGCGCTCGCCCTCGACGGCAAGAAGCGGCAGTGCAAGGTGCGGACCTCGAACGCCGGTCAGGTCCTGTTCAGCGGCATGATCCGCGAGGACCGTGCCCGCCTCGTCGCGGCCGATCTGATGCGGCCGCATTTCTTCTCGGGCTGGGGCATCCGCACCGTCGCGCGAGGCGAGGTGCGCTACAACCCGATGTCCTATCATGACGGGTCGATCTGGCCGCACGACAACGCACTGATCGCGCTCGGGCTGGCGCGCTACGGCCTCAAGCACTCGGTGGCGCATGTCTTTAAGGGACTTTTCGACGCGGCGACCTACATGGACCTGCGCCGGTTGCCCGAATTGTTCTGCGGCTTCCGGCGCGAAAAGCGGCGCGGCCCGACGCTCTATCCGGTCGCCTGCGCGCCGCAGGCCTGGGCCAGCGCGACGCCGTTCACACTGCTGGAAGCGGCCCTCGGCCTGGAGTTCGACGTGGCGCGCGGCGAAATTCGCCTGCGCAACCCGCATCTGCCGACGTTTCTCCACGAGGTGATCCTGCGCGATCTTCGCCTGGGCGAATCCAGCGTCGATCTTCGCGTCAGCCGCCACGGCGACGACGTGGCGCTGGAGGTGTTGCGCACGCGCGGCCAGATCCAGGTCTCGATCGTGCTGGCGCGCTAGCGGCGCGCAAGGAGGGCGTCATGCGTGCGATCGGAGCATTGATTCTTGGCATCGTCCTCGTCGCGAACCTGGCGGTCGCCACCTCGCGGGCCGCAGACGAGCCGCCCACTGGGCCGAGCGAGGCGAGTGCGCCGGCGACCCAGCCGCCGGCTTCGACGGTGCCCGTCACGCCGAAGGACGCCGCCCCACCGCCGTCGGTGACCATCATCGGCGCCAGCGAGGCCCACGGCGTGCTCGGCCGCGACGTGCGCAGCGCTGCCGGTGAGGACATGGGCCGCATCGTCGATGTCGTCGTCGATCGCGGCGGCCATGTCCGCGCCGCGGCCATCGATTTCGGCGGGTTTCTCGGTGTCGGCAGCCGCAAGATCGTGGTGGACTGGAACGCACTGCGATTCGGCAAGATCGCCAACAAGAAGGACAGCATCACGCTGGAATTGACCAAGGCGCAGGTCGCGGCCGCGCCCGAATACAAGGAAGACACGCCGATCGTCGTGCTCGGTGCGTCCGGCAGCCTTCAACCGCTGCAAGCGATCCAGTGAGGTGCGGGGAGGGCTGACCGGCCGTGCTGTTGTCGAGGAAGCCGAACCGAGCGGATCGCGACGGCCGCGTTGAACAGGACAACGTCGCCGCGCCGTCGGCCGCTGGCATTCCGGCGCCGTCGCGCCAGAGCCTGCGCGGTCTCGACTGGTTCATCTTCTTCCTCGCCGACGTCCAGACCGGATTCGGTCCCTTCATCGCGGTCTATCTGACCACCCAGAAATGGACCCAGGTCGAGATCGGCCTCGTGCTGTCGATCGGCGGGATCGTCGCGTTGATCGGACAGATGCCGGGCGGGGCGATCATCGATGCCGCGAAATCGGAGCGGCTGGTCGCCGCCCTGGCTATCGCGACGATCGGTGCTTGCGCGCTGGCCTATGCGGCAATGCCGATCTTCGCCGTCGTGGTGGCCGCGGCCACCTTGCACGCGGCGGCGAGCTGCGTGCTGGGCCCGGCGATCGCCGCGATCAGCCTCGGTCTCGTCGGCCCGCTCGCGATCGGCGAGCGTCTGGGGCGCAACGCGCGCTTCGCCTCGCTGGGCAGCGGCATCGCGGCGGCGGTGATGGGGACCGTCGGCTATCTGCTGTCGAGCCGGGCGGTCTTCCTCGTGACCTTTCTGCTTGTTATCCCGACCCTGATCGCGCTCTCGCGCATCCGCGAGCATGAGGTCGATATCAGGCGTTGTCACGGCGAGATGCCGCCTGAAGCGGCCGATCGTGGCGACACCAATCTCTGGCACCTGATCCGGCAGCGTCCGCTCATCGTCTTCGCCCTCAGCGTGCTGCTGTTGCAGCTTGCGAATGCTGCGATGATGCCGCTGATGGCAAGTGCCGTGACGGCGCGGTCCAGCCAGTGGGCAACGGTGCTCGTCGCATTCTGCATCGTCGTCCCGCAAGCGATCGTGGCGCTGCTGTCGCCGACGGTCGGCCGCAAGGCGCAGCTCTGGGGCCGGCGGCCGTTGCTTCTGATCGGATTCGGCGCGCTGATGATTCGCGGCCTGCTGTTTGCGACCGTGCGCGACCCGTATTTGCTGGTAGCCGTGCAGGTGTTCGACGGCATCACAGCGGCAGTGTTCGCTGTGATGATTCCGCTGATCGTGGCCGACGTCGCCTTCGGCAGCGGGCACTTCAACCTTGCGCAGGGCATCGTCGGCACCGCCACCGGCATCGGCGCGTCACTGAGCACGGCGCTCGGAGGCTATGTCAGCGACAAGTTCGGCAATGCCACGGCCTTCATCGGGCTGTCGGGCGTTGCCGCGACGGGGCTGTTGCTGGTTCTCTTCGTGATGCCGGAGACACGGCGCAAGGCATGATCGCGGACCAAAGAAAATGGCCGGCCGAAACGAGTTCGGCCGGCCAAGCGGGTAGGGAGGAGGAAGATCAGGCGTCGAGATGCTGCAGACGCTGACGGTTGCGCAGCACGATCTGGCGGGCGCCGGAGAAGCCGAGAATGCCCTGGGCGTGAAGCTGCGACAGCGCGCGCGACACGGTTTCGAGCGTGAGGCCGAGATAGTCGCCGATGTCGCGGCGGCACATCGGGAGCGCCATCATGCCGGCAACGGCGAGGCGGCGGTCCATTTCGAGCAGGAAGGTCGCAACGCGCTCCATCGCGGTCTTGCGGCCCAGCAGCAGCATGTGGTCCTCGGCATGGCGCAGCTCGCCGGCCGTCATCGCCCAGAGCTTGCGAGCGACCTGGACGTCGGTGCCTGCGGCCTTCTCGAGGCTTGCACGTTTCACGAGGCGCACGGTGGTGTCGATGATGGCTTCGGCGGCAAGGCGGTGAGTGGGACCGGATTCGAGGCCGAACACGTCGCCCGGAAGGTGGAAGGCACCAATCTGGCGGCGGCCGTCGGACAGAAGCTTGTAGCTGCTCACGGCGCCTGACACGACCTGGTAGACATATTCGGACGGTTCGTCCTCGCCGTAGATCTCCTCGTCCTTGCGGTAGGAGAATTCCGTGGCGACCAGACCGACGTGGCCGGTGACGGCACCGAACTGGTCACTGACGGGATGGGCAGGGGCAATCTTGCCAACAATCTGGGTGTTGATCGCCTGGGTGTTGATCGTCTGGGTGAGCATCTGCGCCATCTCCGTTGTGATGGAGCATTGCTACGCTGGATTGTGCCATCCGGAAATTTCGAGCGATATCTTAAGGACGATTACCTACGTAGAATCCCGTAGGTCAGGCGCGGGCGCGGTCCTGGATGGCATGGCGGATGCACTTGACGAGGTTTTCGTCCAGAAGCGGCTTCAAAACCACGTCTTTGATGCCCGCCGTCGCAGCCCGGGCCGAGATATTCTCGTCGGGATAGCCGGTGATCAGGATCACAGGCGCGTCGCGGTCGGATTCGCGCAACTGGCCGGCGAGCTCGATACCGTTGAGGCCCGGCATCTTGTAGTCGATGACGTAGCAGTCCGGACCGGGCGCGCCGCTGACATTGAGCAGTGCCGTGCCGCTCCTGAAGGTTCGCACGGCGAAGCCGTCGGTCTCCAGCAGGAACCGCAGGGACCCCAGGACGGCGGCGTCATCATCGACCACATAGACGGTGCGGCGCGCTGACGACGACGGCCGCTCATGATGTGAACCGACCTCGATCATGCTGCTTAAGCTAGCACAGCGCCGGAACGGGGGATTGACCTGTCTCAATCGTTGAGCATGCCGGCACGCATCGCCAGCCGGACCAGTTCCGAGAGGCTTCCCGCCTGCATCTTGGTCATGACATTGGCCCGGTAGACCTCGATGGTGCGTGGGCTGATGTCGTATTCGCGTGCGATCAGCTTGTTGGACAGGCCCGCGATCAGTCCTTCCATGACCTGGCGCTCCCGGGGACTCAAGGACGCGACGCGGGCGGCGACGTCCTGCGAGACGGCTTCGTTCTTGGCGGCGGGCTCGGCCTGGCGGATCGCCGACTCGATCATGGCGGTGAGACGGTCGTCTTCGAACGGCTTTTCCAGAAAATCGACCGCCCCGAGTTTCATCGCCTCGACCGCGAGCGGCACGTCGCCGTGACCGGTCATGATCAGGATCGGGAACGCGCTTTGCAGCGCCTTCATCCGCTTCAGCAGCTCGATCCCGTCGAGGCCGGGCATGCGCACGTCCGAGACGACGCAGCCGAAGCCGAGCCCGGGCAGGGCATTGAGAAAGGCGATTGCGCTGTCGAAAAGCGTGACGCCGAATCCGGCGGAATCCAGCAGGAAGTTCAGCGAATCGCGCATCGCGGCATCGTCGTCGATAACGTAGACATGTCCCTTGGTCGTCATGAATCAGCTTTCGTCGGTTGCCGGCAAGGTGAAGCGGAATGTCGCTCCGCCCGCTGCATTGCTCTCGGCCCACATGCGGCCACCGTGAGCCTCGATGATCGAGCGGCTGATGGAGAGACCCACGCCCATGCCGGTGTCCTTGGTGGTGAAGAAGGTTTGGAACAGGTTTGGAATGACGTCCTCCCGGAAGCCCGAGCCGGTGTCGGAGACCGCCACCTCGATCATGTCGTCGGCAGCACGGGTGTTGGCGACGGCGAGCTCGCGCCGCGTCGACTGCGCCATTGCTTCGAGTGCGTTGCGAAACAGATTGACCAGCACCTGCTGGATCTGCACGCGGTCGGCAAGGACGAGATCGGCGTCAGGATCGAGGCTGAAGCGGAGCTGCACGTTCTGCTCGCGCGCGCCGGCGAGCCCGAGCGCACCGGCCTCCTCGATCAGCTTGGACAGACTCTCGACCCGCTTCTCCGATTCGCCGCGGGAGACGAAGTCGCGCAGGCGCCTGATGATCTGGCCGGCGCGCAAGGCCTGCTCCGCTGCGCGATCCAGCGCGCTTTCGACCTTCGGCATGTTGGGATCGCTGCTGCCGGCGAGGAGGCGCCGCGATCCCTTCATGTAATTGCTGATCGCCGCCAGCGGCTGATTGAGCTCGTGAGCGAGCGCGGAGGCCATTTCGCCCATCGCGGTCAGCCGCGAGACGTGGACGAGCTCAGCTTGCAATTCCTGGAGCCGGGCCTGGGTCTGCTGGTGCTCGGTGAGATCGCGGACGAAGCCGGTGAAATAAGGCTCGCCGCCGGATTCCATCTCGCCGATCGACAGATGCATCGGAAAAGTCGTGCCGTCGCGGCGCTTGCCGGTCACGATACGGCCGATGCCTATGATGTGCGGATCGTTCGTGGTGCGGTAACGGGCGATGTAGCCGTCGTGGCGGGTGCGATCGGGCTCCGGCATCAGGATGTTGACGTTCTGGCCAATCGCCTCGTGCTCTGACCAGCCGAACAGGCGCTCTGCGGCCGAGCTGAAGAGCTGCATGATGCCGTGGCCGTCGATGACGATCATGGCGTCGGGAATGGTCTGGAGGATGGAGCGGAGGTGGGTCTCGCGTGTACGCAACGCCTCCTCGACCTGCTTTTCCTCGTCGATGTCGAGAAAGATGCCGGTGAGATGACGGGCGGCGCCGGCTTCGTCCCGAAGGAGTCCTGCCCGGGCGCGGATCCATTGCCCGGTGCCGGAGGCATTCGTGATCCTGAAGGATACATCGAAGCTGCCGCCCCGCTCGGAAACGCGATTGATCGCGCTCTCTACCCGCTCTCTGTCCGCGGGCTGAAGCTGCGACATGAACAGGTCGTAGCTCGCCGGCTGATTCCGCTCGACGCCGAGCAGAGCGCTGGCGGTCTCGGACCAGTCCAATTCCCGCGTCGCGAGGTCGAGATCCCAGGTGCCGACGCCAAATCCTTCGATCCGAACGCGGAAACGTTCGCCCCGACCATCGTCCTGCGAGTGCGTTACGCGGGTCGGCGACAAATGAAGCTCCTGATCCTGATGCGGCGGCCCCGGACGGGGTTACCGCTCCCCTAATGTCGCCTAAGGCCGGGCCGGAGGCAAGTTCCGTCGAGTCTGAGGAGGGCAAATCGGGTGCCGGCGGCCTCCTTGATCTATCTCATCCCCATGTGCGGAGGCTGGCGTAAATCTTACTGAGCTTTTTGCACTGGAGAATTCCGATGACGTACGCGACGGTGATGGTCAGTCTGGCGCTCGATCAGTCCAACGAGGCGCGTCTTCAGGTCGCCGGCGAGCTCGCCGAACGATTCGAAGCGGCCATCGTCGGGGTCGCCGCGGCGCGGTTTGCGCCGCCGCTCTATTTCACCGACGGCGCAGAGGCGCAAGCGCTGATCGACGAGGGCGAAGCTTCGATCAGCCGGCGACTGGCGGGCCTGGAGGCACAATTCCGTGCCGCTACCAGGAATCGTGGCGGACATGCGGAGTGGCGCAGCGCCATGGATTTTCCGGCGCGATTCGCCCTGGCGCAGGCGCGTTGCGCCGACATCGTGGTCAGCGGCGGGCAGAGCCCGGCCTTCTCCGATGCGTTCGCGCTCGCGAGCCCCAAGGATCTGGTGATGCAGGCCGGCCGCCCACTCCTCGTCGTCCCCGACCGGGCCAACTGGCTCGACCTGCGCAGCGTGCTGGTGGCGTGGAGGGACACGCCGGAGGCGCGACGGGCGGTGGCCGATGCGCTGCCAATTCTGCGCAAGGCGAGGGACGTCACCATCGCCACGATTCCGGAGCGCGATGACGACCGTTCGGTCGCGACGGCCGGCGTCACCGACGTTGCCGCCTGGCTCGCCCGCCACGGCGTCACCGCGACGGCGCGCATCTGCGAAGGCGCCCGGAACGAAACCGCCACCGCGCAACTGGAGAAAGCCGCAGGCGACGTCGATGCCGGCCTGATCGTAGCGGGCGCCTATGGTCATTCGAGGTTTCGTGAACTGATCCTGGGCGGCGTCACCCAGTATCTGGTCACGCAGACTGCCCGCAGCGTGCTGCTGTCACATTGACGGCAGGTAGAATCGAATTGAGGAGGACGCGCCGTGTACAGATTTATTGAACAGACCGTCGACGGCTACATGACGCGCAACGTCAAGGCGGTGCAGCGCGACCGAGACCTGCTCGAGCTCAGCGAGATGTTCGAGACCGACGATTTCAATTCCTATCCGGTGGAGGACGATGGACAGGTGGTCGGCATCGTCACCAAGTTCGACATTCTGAAATGCTTCGCCTTCACGCCGAGCCAGATGCTGCCCCGCTATCACGACCTGATGAGCCGCAAGATCGGCGACGTCATGACGCCCGAGTTCATCTATGTCAGTCCCGACACGCGGCTGACGCGCGTGCTCCAGATCATGGTTGAACACCGCATCAGGAGCATCATCGTTCTCGATAGCGCGCAGAAACTGGTCGGAATCATCGCCCGCGAGGACGTCATCGCGGCCCTCAAGGCGACGGCGCGCGACTGAACGCGGCCCCCTTCGGTCATGAGGTTCCAACTTCCGTAATCTCACGGAGGTTTTCGTTTCAGGCGCGTCTCGTCCTCACGGCGCCTATGCGCCTTCCTCGGGACGAGGCTAATCGACGCCGGTGCCCGTTGAATCTAACTGCCACGCACTCCGTCCTCATCTGAGGAGTCCGCCTTGAGCGGACTCTCGAAGGATGGTTTCAGGAAAAGCCCTCAACGGAGATGGCCGTGCGCCTACGGGGAGAAGGCATTTCGACTGGCGCTGCATCAGTCCACGTTAACAGAAATCCACCTATCTTGATTTCAATCAATTCCCCGCGAGGGTGAATGTGGTTTCTGGCGGCGTGTTCTTTCAGAGAGAATCCGCATGAGCCAGCCCTCCATCTCCAAATCCATGACCATCGGTGAAAGCGGCCTGGCTGTCGTGTTCGCAGTCACCGCCTTCCTCTGCGTGATCGCTTCGGCCAAGGCGCTCGACGCACCCTTCGCCTTCCATGCCGCGCTCAGCGCGGCTGCGAGCCTGGCCGCGGTGTTCGTCATCGTCAACCGCTACCTCGACCGTCCGGCGGCGCTTCCGCCGGCGGAGATCTACGGCCGCCCGAACTACAACATGGGCCCGATCAAGTTCTCCTCCTTCATGGCCATGTTCTGGGGCATTGCCGGCTTCCTCGTCGGCCTTATCATCGCCTCGCAACTGGCTTGGCCGGCGCTGAACTTCGATCTGCCCTGGACCAGCTTCGGCCGCCTGCGGCCGCTGCACACCTCCGCCGTGATCTTCGCTTTCGGCGGCAACGTGCTGATCGCGACCTCGTTCTACGTGGTGCAGAAGTCCTGCCGCACGCGCCTCGCCGGCGATCTCGCGCCGTGGTTCGTCGTGCTGGGCTACAACTTCTTCATTCTGATCGCCGGCACCGGCTATCTGCTCGGCGTCACGCAATCGAAGGAATATGCCGAGCCGGAATGGTATGCCGACCTCTGGCTGACCATCGTCTGGGTGGTCTATCTGCTCGTCTTCGTCGCCACTCTCATCAAGCGGAAAGAGCCGCATATCTTCGTCGCGAACTGGTTCTATCTCGCCTTCATCGTGACGATCGCGGTCCTGCATCTCGGCAACAATCCGGCGCTTCCCGTCTCGGTGTTCGGCTCGAAGTCCTACGTCGCCTGGGGCGGAATCCAGGACGCCATGTTCCAGTGGTGGTACGGCCACAATGCGGTCGGTTTCTTCCTGACCGCCGGCTTCCTCGCCATCATGTACTACTTCATCCCGAAGCGCGCCGAGCGGCCGATCTATTCCTACCGGCTGTCGATCATCCACTTCTGGGCGCTGATCTTCCTCTACATCTGGGCCGGCCCGCACCACCTGCACTACACGGCGCTGCCGGACTGGACGCAGACGCTGGGCATGACCTTCTCGATCATGCTGTGGATGCCCTCCTGGGGCGGCATGATCAACGGCCTGATGACGCTGTCGGGCGCTTGGGACAAGCTGCGCACAGATCCCGTGCTGCGCATGCTCGTGGTCTCCGTCGCATTCTACGGCATGTCGACCTTCGAAGGCCCGATGATGTCGATCAAGGTGGTCAACTCGCTCAGCCACTACACCGACTGGACCATCGGCCACGTGCATTCCGGCGCGCTCGGCTGGGTCGGCTTCGTCTCCTTCGGCGCGCTCTATTGCCTGGTGCCGTGGGCCTGGAATCGCAAGGGCCTCTACAGCCTGAAGCTCGTCAACTGGCACTTCTGGGTCGCGACCCTCGGCATCGTCCTCTACATCTCGGCGATGTGGGTGTCCGGCATCCTCCAGGGTCTGATGTGGCGCGCCTACACCTCGCTCGGCTTCCTCGAATATTCCTTCATCGAGACCGTCGAGGCGATGCATCCCTTCTACATCATCCGCGCCGCCGGCGGCGGTCTGTTCCTGATCGGCGCGCTGATCATGGCCTATAACCTCTGGATGACCGTCCGCGTCGGCGAACAGGAAGTCCAGATGCCCGTCGCTCTTCAGCCGGCGGAGTGAGGAGCTCAACCATGTCGTTCTGGACACGTCACCAAATCTTCGAAAAGAACTCGATCATCCTGATCGTCGGCATCCTGCTGGTGATCGCGGTCGGTGGTCTCGTCGAGATCACCCCGCTGTTCTACCTCAAGAGCACGATCGAGAAGGTCGACGGGGTCAGGCCCTATACGCCGCTGGAGCTCGTGGGCCGCAACGTCTACGTTCGCGAGGGCTGCTATCTCTGCCATTCGCAGATGGTCCGGCCGTTGCGCGACGAGGTCGAACGTTACGGCCACTTCTCGCTCGCCGCCGAGAGCATGTACGATCACCCGTTCCAGTGGGGCTCCAAGCGTACCGGACCCGATCTTGCCCGCGTCGGCGCCAAATACTCCGACGACTGGCACGTCACCCACCTGACCAATCCGCGCGCGATCGTGCCGCAGTCGGTGATGCCGGGCTATCCGTTCCTCAGCAAGAACGAGATCGACCCCGATGCGATCGCCGGCGACATGCGCGCGCTCAGGACCGTCGGCGTCCCCTACAGCGACGAGCAGATCGCCAATGCGGCCGCCGACCTGAAGGCCCAGGCCGACCCCGAGAATGCCGGCACCGACGCCTTCGGCAAGCGCTACGCCAAGGCCGTCGTGCGCAATTTCGACGGCAAGACCGGTACGCCGACCGAGATGGACGCGCTGGTCGCGTACCTGCAGATGCTCGGCACGCTGGTCGACTTCAAGATCTACAACGAGAAAGCCAATCTTCGCTGAGAAGGCATGAACGATGAAAGCCATCCTGACAGTCCATAATCTAGCGTCCGATCTCGTGACGACGATCTGGACACCGGTGTTCGTCGCGATCTTTCTCGCGATCATCGCCTACGCATTCTGGCCCCGTAACAAGGCTGTGTTCGACAAAGCCGCGCACCTGCCCTTGCGGGAGGAGTAGAGAATCATGACCGACCATTCTAGCGACATCGATACCGTCACCGGCAAGTCCACGACCGGACACGAGTGGGACGGCATCAAGGAGCTCAACACGCCGCTGCCGCGCTGGTGGGTGATCTGCTTCTATCTCACCATCGTCTGGTCGATCGGCTACTGGGTCGTCTATCCCGCCTGGCCGCTGATCTCCAGCAACACCACGGGCATGTTCGGTTACTCCTCGCGCGCCGACGTCGCGGTCGAGCTCGCCAACCTCGAGAAGATCCGCGGTGACAAGATGGTGGCGCTGGGCGCGGCCTCGCTCGCCGACATCGAGAAGGACCCGGCCTTGCTGGCGCTCGCACGCGCCAAGGGCAAGACCGTGTTCGGCGACAATTGCGCGCCCTGCCACGGCTCTGGTGGCGCCGGCGCCAAGGGCTATCCGAACCTGAACGACGACGAATGGCTGTGGGGCGGCACGCTCGACCAGATCATGCAGACCATCCAGTTCGGCGTGCGGTCCGGCCATGCCAAGACGCATGAGGGCCAGATGCTCGCCTTCGGCAAGGACGGCGTGCTGAAGAGCGACGAGATCGTCACCGTCGCCAACTACGTGCGGTCGCTGGCGGTCCTACCGACCCGCAACGGCTTCGATGCCGCCAAGGGCGAGAAGATCTTCGCGGAGAATTGCGTTGCCTGCCACGGCGATGCCGGCAAGGGCAACCAGGAGTTGGGCGCACCGAACCTGACCGACAAGATCTGGCTCTACGGCTCCGACGAGGCGAGCCTGATCGAGACCATCGGCCAGGGCCGCGCCGGCGTGATGCCGGCCTGGGAAGGCCGGCTCGATCCCGCCACCATCAAGGCGATGGCGGTCTACGTCCACTCGCTCGGTGGCGGCAAATAAGCCGGCGGACCGCGGCCGATTCCAAACGGGGGCGCAGAAAAACGCCCCCGTTTGCGCTGGATCAAGTGACCGGCGGACACCGGGTCTAGGTTCAATCGCACCTCCTGAGAAGATTCCGCGATGAACAAGATCGTCAACCCGAAAGAACTGAAGCCGGCGGACGATAGCGGGCCGCTTTATGCGGCCCACAAGAAGGTCTATCCCCAGAGCGTCTCCGGAACGTTCCGCCGCATCAAATGGGGCCTGATGGCGTTTTGCCTCGGCGTCTATTATTTCCTGCCTTTCGTGCGCTGGAACCGCGGCCTCGGCGCGCCCAGCCAGGCCGTTCTGATCGATCTTCCCAATAGCCGCTTCTACTTCTTCTTCATCGAGCTGTGGCCGCAGGAGGTCTACTACTTCACCGGCCTGCTGATCGTGGCCGCGGTGGCGCTGTTTCTGATGAACTCGGTCGGCGGCCGGATCTGGTGCGGCTATCTCTGTCCGCAGACTGTCTGGACCGACCTGTTCTATGCCGTCGAGCGCCTGATCGAGGGCGACCGGCGCGAGCGGATGAAGAAGGACAAATCGTCCGACCCGATGAAGCTCGAGCGGATCTCCGAGATCGTGCTCAAGCATTCGATCTGGCTCATGATCGCCTGGTGGACCGGCGGCGCCTGGGTGCTTTACTTCAACGATGCGCCGACGCTGGTGAAGGAGCTCGTCACCTTCCAGGGGCCCATGATCGCCTACATCTGGATCGGCATCCTCACCGCGACGACCTATCTGCTCGCCGGCTACATGCGCGAGCAGGTCTGCACCTATATGTGCCCGTGGCCGCGGATCCAGGCCGCACTCACCGACGAATGGGCACTCAACGTCACCTACCGCTACGACCGCGGCGAGAAGCGCACGTCGGTCAAGAAGGCCGCCGAGCTGCGTGCGCTCGGCGAGCAGGTCGGCGATTGCGTCGATTGCTACCAGTGCGTCGCGGTTTGCCCCACCGGCATCGACATCCGCAACGGACCGCAGATGGAATGCATCCAGTGCGGTCTCTGCATCGACGCCTGCGACAACGTGATGACGAAAATCGGCCGGCCGAAGCGCCTGATCGGCTACGACAACGACATCAACATTCATCGCCGCCAGGAAGGCAAGGCGCCGATCTACCGTGTCGTCCGACCCCGCACCATCGTCTACAGCGCGATCATCGTGGCCATCGGCGGCTTCATGGTCTACACGCTGGCGACGCGCAGCCTGCTCGACGTCAACGTGTTGCACGACCGCAATCCGGTCGCGGTCAAGCTCAGCGACGGCTCGATCCGCAACGCCTACACGGTGCGCCTGCTGAACAAGAGCGGCTACGACCGCGTCATCGCGATCGACGCGAACGGTCCGGCCAACGCGACCATTCACGTGATCGGCGTCGATTCGGTGACGCCGGATCGGCCGATGATCGTGATCCCGCGCGACTCCACCAGCGAGCTGCGGCTGCTCGTCACCGCGCCGGCCGAGAACAATCCGGAGAAGTCGGTCCCCGTTCGTTTCCACGTTACCGATATCGGGCTCGGCGAAGTCGCTTCCGCCACCGACAATTTCGTCTCTCCTTGAGAAAAGTCTGGAGCAAGCCATGGCATCCGCCCCGAAGCCGCTGACCGGAACGAAGGTCTTCCTGATGCTGGTCGCATTCTTCGGTCTCGTGATCGGCGTCAATGTCACCATGATGAAGCTGGCGATCGCGACGCTGCCCGGCACCGATGTCGACAGCCCCTATGCCGCGGGCCTGACCTACGACCGCGAGATCTCGGCGGCGCATGACCAGGCGCTGCGCAAATGGAAGGTCAACGCCCATATCGAGCGCCGCAGCGACGGCGGCGCCGTGGTCCAGGTCGAAGCGCGCGATGCCGGCGGTCAGCCGATCGCCGGACTGAAATTCGGCGGACGCCTGGAGCGGCCGACCGACAAGCGCGCCGATCTCGCCGTCGAGCTCACCGAGGCCGGCATCGGCCTCTATCGTGGCAATGCTGCGTCCGTCGGGCCGGGTCAATGGGATCTGGTGATCGAGGGCGAGGCGCGGGGAACGCGCGTGTTCTTGTCGCGCAACCGCGTGATCCTGAACTGAAGGACTTCGTCATGCACGTCACGCGGGATTTTTCGCACTACGTCCGGACCGCGGGCGAGGGTGTCCAGCACATCGATCTCGCGGTCGAAGGCGTTCACTGCGCCGGCTGCATGGCCAAGATCGAACGCGGCCTGTCTGCAATCCCCGACGTCACGCTGGCGCGCGTCAACCTGACCGACCGCCGCGTCGCGCTGGAATGGAAAGCGGGCACGCTCGATCCTTCCCGCTTCATCGATCGGCTCGAGGAGCTCGGCTACAAGGCCTATCCGTTCGAGACCGAGAGTGCGGAGGTCGCGGAGGTCGCCGAATCGCGACTCCTGCTGCGCTGCCTCGGCGTCGCCGCGTTCGCCACCATGAACGTGATGATGCTGTCGATCCCGGTGTGGTCGGGTAACATCTCGGACATGCTGCCCGAGCAGCGTGACTTCTTCCACTGGCTGTCGGCGTTGATCGCATTGCCGGCGGCGGCCTATGCCGGTCAGCCGTTCTTCCGCTCGGCCTGGCGCGCGCTGTCGGCGAAGACGACCAACATGGACGTGCCGATCTCGATCGGGGTGATCCTGGCGCTCGGCATGTCCGTGGTCGAGACCCTCCACCACGCCGAGCACGCCTATTTCGACGCGGCGATCATGCTGCTGACCTTCCTGCTGGTCGGGCGATTCCTCGACCAGAACATGCGGCGGCGGACCCGCGCCGTGGCCGGCAATCTTGCGGCGCTGAAGGCGGAGACGGCCGCGAAGTTCGTCGGCCCTGACGAAATCTCGCAGGTGCCGGTGGCCGCGATCCATCCCGGCGACATCGTGCTGCTCAGGCCCGGCGAGCGCTGCGCGGTCGATGGCACGGTGATCGAGGGACGTTCGGAGATCGACCAGAGCCTGATCACCGGCGAGACGCTCTATGTCACGGCCGGGCAGGGCACGCCGGTCTATGCGGGCTCCATGAACATCTCCGGCACCCTGCAGGTGCGGGTCTCGGCCGCGTCCGAGGCGACGCTGCTCGCCGAGATCACGCGGCTGCTCGACAACGCGCTGCAGGCGCGCTCGCGCTACATGCGCCTCGCCGACCGCGCCTCGCGGCTGTACGCGCCGGTGGTGCATGCGACCGCGTTGATCACCATTCTCGGCTGGGTCATTGCCGGCGCGTCCTGGCATGATGCGATCGTAACCGGCGTCGCCGTGCTGATCATCACCTGTCCCTGCGCGCTGGGGCTTGCTATTCCGACCGTGCAGACGATCGCCTCCGGCGCGATGTTCAAGTCCGGCGTGCTGCTGAATTCCGGCGACGCGATCGAGCGGTTGGCCGAGACCGACCATGTCATCTTCGACAAGACCGGCACGCTGACGCTGCCCGATCTCGAAGTGATGAATGCCTCGGACCTTCCCGCCGATGTCTTCGAGCTCGCCGGCCGCCTCGCGTTGTCGAGCCATCATCCGGTTGCCGCCGCCGTCGCGCAGGCGGCCGCCGCCAGATCACCTGTCGTCGGTGCGGTCGAGGAGACCGGGCAGGGCGTCCGTGCGACCGTGGACGGCGTCGAGATTCGTCTCGGCCGTCCATCTTTCTGCGGAGCGGAGGCATTGGTCGGCAGTGCCATGGTCGATCCCGAAGCCTCCATCGTCGCTTTCAGCAAGGGCGAGGAAAGGTTCATCCTCTCGGTCCGCCAAGGCCTGCGTCCGGATGCACAGACCGTGATCGCGGCACTGAAGGCGCGCAACATCGGCATCGAGATTCTCTCCGGCGACCGCGAGCAGGCGGTGAAGGCGGCGGCCCATGCGCTTGACATTCCCGAATGGCGCGCCGGCGTCACCCCGGCCGACAAGATCGCGCGGATCGAGGAATTGAAGCGGCGCGGCGCGAAAGTGCTGATGGTCGGCGACGGCATGAACGACGCGCCCTCGCTCGCGGCAGCCCATGTCTCGATGTCGCCGATCTCGGCCGCGCATCTGAGCCAGGCCACTGCCGACCTCGTCTTCCTCGGCCGGCCGCTGGCTCCGGTGGTCGCGGCCATCGACGCTTCGCGCAAGGCGCTGCACCTGATGCGGCAGAACCTCTGGCTTGCGATCGGTTACAATGTCCTGGCGGTGCCGGTTGCCATCAGCGGCGTGGTGACGCCCCTGATCGCGGCGGCTGCCATGAGCGGATCCTCGATCCTGGTCATGCTGAATTCGCTGCGCGCGCGCAGCGCCTCGCGGGAGATCGTGTGATGGAAATCCTAGTCATCCTCGTTCCACTGGCGCTGATGCTCGGAGGTGCCGGTCTCGTCGCCTTCCTGTGGTCGCTCAGAAGCGGCCAGTACGACGATCTCGACGGCGCCGCCTGGCGCGCCATCGCCGACGACGAGCCACCGCAGGAAGCGCCGGCCAAGCGTTAGCGCCTCAGGGCGAAGGTGAGCATGGCCGCGGCCGCAAGCGCCATGCCGACCCCGGCGACACATGCACGCCAGCCGAAGGCGTCGAACAGACGACCGAGCACGGCCGTGCCGACCAGCCCGCCGCCAAAATAGCACGCAAGATAGGTCCCGCTGGCGATGCCGCGGTTGTCGGTCGCCGCCTGTCCGACGAAGCCGGTGGCAGCGGCCTGCGCGAAGAAGGTGCCGACGCCGACCAGAACCATGCCGGCGAGGACTTCGCTCAGATGCGGCATCAGCATCAAGGGCAGGCCCAGCCCGGCAACTGCGAGCGCGCCCCAGATCGTCGGACGCGTTCCGAGCTTTGATGCCACCTTGCCGGCCAGAAGCGTCGTGACGACCGATGGAAGGAAGACGAAATAGACGAGGCCCAGATCCATCATCCCCAGTGTCAGCGGCGGCCGGACCAGAACGAAATTGACGAAGGTGAAGGTGCCGATGAAGGCGAACAGGATGCAGAAGCCGATGCCGAAGGCCGCGCGCAATCGCGGATCACGCCAATGCGCGATCATGGCCGCCAGCGGAGATTTCGCCGGCGCCGCCGCCTGCATCGGCGGCACGTGCTTGATCGTGAAGTAAACCAGCGCCGCGCCCGCCAGATTGAGGGCCGCGAAGAAATAGAAATTCCAGGCGAGGCCGAGCCCATCGGCGACCGCCGCCGAGATCAGCCGGCCGACGAGGTTGCTCGCGACGTTTCCGGTGATGTAGGCCGCGAAGGCGCCGCCGGCGTCCATCGCGCTGCATTGCTCGCCGAGATGAGCCAGCGTCAACGCGAAGGCGGACGCCATGCACAGACCCTGCGCGACGCGCAGGGCGGTGAAGACGGCAAGGTTCGGCGCCGAGGCCAGCAGGCTGGTCGGGATCGCCAGCAGCGTCAGGCTGAGCAGGATCCCGGTCCGCCGGTCGATGTTCGGGCTGAAAAGACCGACGATGACGCTGGCAATGGCCATGCCGAAGGTGCTGGCGTTGACGGCAAACCCCATCGCCGCGGGCGTGACGCCGTAGTGCCGCGTCAGCGAGGGCAGGATCGCCTGCGTTGCGAAGAGGTCGACCACGGTCAGGAATGCGGTAAGGCCGATCACGAGCGAGCGGAGCGCCAGACCCGGCGCGTGCGCCTCCATCGTCGTTGCGGCCGGTTTGATCGGCGCGGAAAGATCGGTCATGGCGATTGTCCTGTGGGAATGCGGCGCCCGGGGTGGGGAGTCCCGGGCGCCACATCTCGTAACGAGTGCGCTGGGGCTGGGTGCACCCGTTACATGTGGTGGTCGTTGGGATCCTTGCGGACGTCGCCGACATAGAGAATGACAGTGTCCTTGCCGAGGTTCTTCCACCAATGCGAGGTGCCGTGAACTTCGGGACGAATGTCGCCGGCCTTGTGCAAGATCGGATCGACGCAGTTGGAGGCGTATTCGACGATCTCGCCCTGCTGCACGAAGATCAGCGCGGGACGGTCGTCATGGCTGTGCCAGGGCACGATGCCGCCGGGCTCGATGGTCAGCTTGCGGAAGCGCAGCTCGCGGCCCTCGATACGGGCCGGCTGCTTGCCGAGGTCGATCGCACCGAGCGTAACATCGGTCACGCCGACGGGCTTGTAGTCGACCATCTGCTGGGCGTTCGGCTTGATCTTGCCGGCCGGGCACTCGCCGGCAACGACTGGCTGCGCCGAGAGCGTAAGCGCGGCGAAGACCGCGAGGCCCGGCCAGACCGCGCGGAGCAATGTGCGATGCTTGAACATGAGAGTCTCCTGTGTTGGCCGCGACCGCGGTGGTCACCGGCTGTGTCAGGACTTTGTTTGAAACAACGCTCGTTCTGAAATGCCCTTTCGCTCTCGCTGCGATAGCCCGGCGCTATCGCAGCGCGATACGCGCCCGCTATCGAACCGATTGGGTATCGGCATTTCCGCTTCCGCAGCTTTCGGCGTCCGATGGCAAGCGCCCGATTGGCGGGCGTTCGCGTCAATCCGGAGGAGCATGTCGTGACGAGAGTGTCCAAGGCCCTGATTTTCACCGCTGCGTTTGCGGTCATCGGCACCGCGGCCTTCTCGGAGGCCGCCTGGGACCTCAAGGCCGGCACGGCCTATGTCTATGGCGGACCCGGCAAGATGTCGGCGATGGCCATGGCCTCGGCCGAGAAGAGCCACGAGGCGATGATTAAGAACGCCAGGAAGGTGCCCGACAACACCGTCTTCTTCATGAACAACGGATCGCTGTACTCAACCTCGGGACGGCTCGATCCGACCGGCAATTTCTACGTCAACTGAACCGATCCTGGCATTCATGCCGCCCTTGCGGGCGGCCCAGCCGGGAAACTAATATTCGCCCATGCCGGAGCAGAAGATGACATTCCTCTCGCCAGCCGATGCCGAACAGCTCAGACTTGCCTTCCAGCGCTGCCGCGACATGGAGGGCACGCTGAACGAACAGCTCCGCGCCTATGCCGATGCCAGCCGTACGGTCTTTCCGGCCTATGGCGCGGCCGTCGATCGCCTCGTGGCGAGACTGGGCGGGAACGGCGGTGGCGAAGCCGCGCCGCGCCCGGGCGATGCGATGCCGCCGTTCATGCTGCCGGACGAGGGCGGGCGTCTCGTCACGTTGCCTTCGTTGCTGGAGCGCGGCCCGCTGGCCGTCATGTTCTTCCGCGGCCATTGGTGTCCCTATTGCCGGCTCAATGTCCGCGCCGTGGTCCAGGCGCTCGATCGCATCAAGGCCGCCGGGGCGCAGATCGTTGCGGTCATGCCGGAGACGCAGGAATACACGAGGCAGCTCAAAGCCGAATCCGGCGCGCCGTTTCCGGTCCTGACCGATCTCGACAACGGCTATGCGCTGTCCCTCAATCTCGCGATCTGGCTTGGCGCCGAGATCCAGGACCTGTTGTCCTATCAGGACATGGCGAAATTCCACGGCAATGACGGCTGGATACTGCCGATCCCCGCCGTGTTCGTGGTCGGTCGCGACGGGATCGTCAAAGCCCGCTTCGTCGACCCCGATTTCCGCAAACGCATGGAGATCGATGATCTGCTCGCGGCGTTGGAGGATGCGAGCAGGGAGAACTAGGTCTGGAATTTTGATGGCGCGGCATGTTCTTTCCCTCTCCCCTTGTGGGAGAGGGTGGCTCGCCGCGCTAGCGGCGAGACGGGTGAGGGGGTCTCTCCGCGCGTGAGTCTTTTGCGTCGAGTACGCCGATAGAACCCCTCATCCGGCGCTTCGCGCCACCTTCTCCCACAAGGGGAGAAGGCGCCGTCATTCGCCCCCGCTACCCCGCGATCTCGCGCCAGTCTGCGCCGCGCAGCATACGCATCACGGCATTGGCGACCGCCGTGCGCTGCCGGCCGGCCACCCCGTAAAGGCTGACTGTGCGGCGGGCGTCCAGCCCGGCGACGGCGGTTCGCGTCAGCTTCTCCGGCAGGGGAGAAGTGTGCGGCACCATGGCGACGCCGATGTCGGCCTCGACGAGCTCGATCAGATCGCGCTCGCTTGAAATCTCGTGTCCATGCTCGATGCCGTGCTCGCGCAGGCTCGCCGCGATGCGTCGCGAGTGCTCGCAGAAGGTCCGGCTCAGCAGTTGCTCCGAGCGCAGATCGTCCAGTTCGATGCTGTTGCGGCCGGCCAGCCGATGTCCGTCACCGACCACGAGCTCGAAGCTCTCGGTGAACAGCGGCCAGACGTCGAGCCGGTCCCAGGTCTCGTCGATCTCGGCGGCGATGCCGAGCTCCGCTTCCCCCTTTTTGAGGAAGTCGCCGACCTCCCGATTCGAGCCGCGCAGGAAGCGGAATTCGAGCCGGTTGAATTGCCGCTTGATCTGATCGAGATGGGGAATGAGCAGCGCGAGGTCGATCGAATGCGTCAAGGCAATGCGCAGCGCGCCGACCTCGCCGCTCTTGAACGAGGAGGCGAGCGAGCGCGCACCGGCGGCGGCGTCAAAACACTGCTTCAGGAGCGGATGCATGCGCTGGCCGAGCTCGGTCAGTTGCGCCGCCGGCCGCTCGCGGCGAAACAGATCGCCGCCAAGCTCGGCCTCGAGTTGCTTGATCGCGCGCGTCAGCGAAGGCTGCGTGACGTTGCACTCCTCTGCCGCGCGCGTGAAATTCAGCAGCTGCGCCACCGCGAGGAAATAGCGGACCTGGTGCATTTCCATGGATCGGCTCCCAGCAAGATCGGCCGCAAATCTAGCCGATCGGAGCGGGAAATGACATCCCGCCCGCGATAGCGCGGACGTATGGAGTCGGAAGCCAGCCAGTATTTCCGTTTGCGCCGGCGATCCTCCAGGGTTCTGCGAAAGCTGGAAGCCCAGTCGTCGCCAACGGAGCCCATGCCATGAATATACCGCTGAAGCCGCAGATATCTCAGCCTTCACGCGTACTCGCCGGCAAGGTGGCGCTGGTCACGGGCTCCACCAGCGGCATCGGTCTCGGCATCGCACGCGCCTTGGCTGCGGCCGGCGCCGATGTCGTTCTGAACGGCCTCGGCGTCGCCAGCGAGATCGGGCGGGCGCGCGAGCAGATCGCCGCCGAGTTCGGCGTCAAGGCGAGTTACTCTCCGGCCGACATGACGAGACCGAAGTCCATTGCCGAGATGATCGCGGCCACCATCGCCCAATCGAGTCGGCTCGACATTCTCGTCAACAACGCCGGTATCCAGCATGTCGCGCCGCTCGAGCAGTTTCCGATCGAGAAATGGGACCAGATCCTTGCGATCAACTTGACCTCGGCCTTCCACACGACGCGGCTCGCGCTGCCGGCGATGCGCCAGAACGGTTTTGGCCGGATCATCAACATTGCCTCGGCGCACGGCCTGGTCGGCTCGCCGTTCAAGGCGGCCTATGTCGCCGCCAAGCACGGTATCGTCGGTCTGACCAAAGTCACGGCGCTGGAGACCGCGGAGGAGGGGATCACCTGCAACGCGGTCTGTCCGGGCTACGTCTCTACGCCGCTGGTGGAAGCGCAGATCGACGGGCAAGCCAAGGCGCACGGCATTTCCCGCGATCAGGTCATCCGCGACGTGCTGCTCGCGCAGCAGCCGAACAAGCGCTTTGCCACGGTCGGTGAGCTCGGCGCACTCACGGTGTTCCTGTCGACGGACGCGGCCGCTTCGATTACTGGCATCGCGCTGCCGGTCGATGGCGGCTGGACCGCGCATTGACATGGGCCGGCGCAACAAGCTGCAGCGACGAATTCGATCGGTGCAAGCTGACCAGGAGCAAGACATGAACGGCATGCAGGACAACACGCAGAGCAAGGGTGCAACACTGCCGGGGCAGGTCGTGCTGGTGCTCCAGGGCGGCGGTGCGCTCGGGTCCTACCAGGCGGGGGTGTACCAGGCGCTGCATGAGGCCGGGATCGAGCCGGACTGGATCATCGGCACCTCGATCGGCGCGATCAACGCGAGCCTGATTGCGGGCAACGAGCCCGGCCAGCGGCTGGCCCATTTGAAGGAATTCTGGAAGCGGATGGAGCAGAACCCGGTCTGGAATCTGCGAACCGCCTTTCCCGGCTTCAACGAGAAGCTGGCCTATTGGTCAACCGTCACCCACGGCATTCCCGGCTTTTTTCGTCCCAACGCGCTTGCGCATGCGGGGGATTCCTATCCGCTGGGAGCGGATCACGCCGGCTTCTATTCAACCGCGCCGTTGGAGAAGACGCTGCTGGAGCTGGTCGATTTCAGCCTGGTCAATCGCTGCTCACCGCGGCTGACGGTCGGCGCGGCACATGTCCGCAGCAGCCAGATGCGCTATTTCGACAGCCGCGACGGCGAGCTGACCGTGAAGCATGTCATGGCCTCGGGCGCGTTGCCGCCGGCGTTTCCGGCGGTGCGCATCGACGGCGAGCTTTACTGGGATGGCGGCATTCTCTCGAACACGCCGACGGAGGCTGTGTTCGACGATAGTCCGCGCAAGAACTCGCTGATCTTCGCTGTGCACCTGTGGAATCCCGTCGGCGCCGAGCCGACGACGATGGCGGAGGTGCTGAACCGGCACAAGGACGTGCAATACTCCAGCCGCATCGCGAGCCAGATTGCCCGCCAGCAGCAGGCCCATCGACTGCGCCACGTCATCAACCAGCTCGCCGCGCGTCTCTCCGAGAGCGAGCGCCGCGACCCCGCGGTAAAGGAATTGGTCGGCTACGGCTGCCCGACCCGGATGCATGTCGTGCGGCTGCTGGCGCCGCAGCTCGACCGTGAGACCCATACCAAGGACATCGACTTCAGCCCGTCCGGCATCATGCGGCGCTGGGACGCCGGCTATGCTCACACGAGGTCCGTGCTCGAACGCAAACCGTGGATCGGCGAATTCGATCCGCTCGCGGGGGTGGTGCTGCACGAGCACATGGACGTGCTGCCGATTGCGGCGGAGTGAAGGCCTCGTCGCTCATTGTCTTGAGCGATGACGATTTCCCGAGGGCGCCGTCTGGGTTACTGTTGCCGTCTCTTCGTCACGAGGCCTGCAATTGGTCGCTGAGAAGGATCTCGAGGCAGCGCTCGACCGGGTCCGCGCCGACGCGGCGGGACCGGTTGCCGGTGCGTTCGGCCCTGACACGGTGACCTGGCGGATCGACCGGGAGGCCGTCATCTTTCTCGGCGCGGGACGCGCGCTGTTGCTGCAACTGGCGCATCCCTGGGTCGCCGCCGCCATCGCCGAGCATTCCCGCACCTTGGCCGACCCGATCGGCCGCTTCCATCGCACCTTCGACATCGTCTTTGCCATGGTGTTCGGCTCGCTCGACCGCGCGTTGCTGTCGTCTCGGCAATTGCATCGGCGCCACGGCATGATCGTCGGCGAGATGCCCGAGACGGTCGGTCCCTTCGCGGCAGGCTCGCGCTATTGTGCCAACGACATCCCGTCGCTGCGCTGGGTTCATGCGACGCTGGTTGAGTCCGCGCTCATGGCGCACGACCTGGTGCTGCCACCTCTCTCGGCGGTGGAGCGCGAGCGCTACTGGACCGAGAACCGGCTGTTCGGTGCCTTGTTCGGATTGACGGCGGACGACCTGCCGGCGGACTGGTCGGGCTTTACAGCCTACACCGCGGGGATGGTGCAATCGGAGACGCTGACCGTGAGCCCGGCGGCACGCGAGATCGCAACGCAGATCTTTGGTGGCGCGCGTCCATGGTTGCGGCCGCCGCGCTGGTATCGCGCGCTCACGGCGAGGATGTTGCCGGAGCGGTTGCGCGCGGGCTTCGGGTTTTTGCTCGACGAGCGCGACACCAGATCTGCTGACCGTGCGGTGAAATGGATCCGTCGCGTCTATCCAAGGCTGCCGAACCGGCTGCGCTATGTCGGCCCCTATCAGGAAGCGCAGGCGCGCTTGCGGGGCGAGCCGAAGCCCGACTGGATGATCCGCTGCCTGAACCGCGCCTGGATCGGCCGGCCGCAGATGGAGGTGCGCGGGAAGGGGTGAGGATCTCCGCTGCTTCTAGACTAGCGCCGTCATCCTGAGAGCTTGTGAAGCTCTCGGGCTAAACGGTGTTGGGGTGGGGTTCGTATTAACGGAGGCCGTGGAAGCGCCGTCGCGTCTCACACGGACGCCAGCTTCCGATACAGCGCGCTGTAGCTGCCGGCGGAGATGCTCCAGGAGAACGAGCGTCCCATGGCGCTGCGGCGCATGGTGTCGAGCTGGTCTTGCGCCACGAAAGCCGAGAAGGCGCGGCGGACGCCGCCCAGGAAAGACTCGCGCGAGGGTTTCGAGAACAGGAAGCCGGTCTCGCCGTCGGTAATGGTCTCGGCGAGGCCGCCGGTCTGGTGGCCGATCGGCAGCGAGCCGAAGCGCTGGGCGTACATCTGGCTGAGGCCGCACGGCTCGAAGCGCGAGGGCATCAGCGTGAAGTCGCTGCCGGCGAAGATGCGGCGCGCCTGGGCGTCGTTGAAGCCGATCACCACGCCGATGGCGTCAGGGCGGCGGCGATGGGCGTCGATCAGGGCCTGCTCGAGCGCCGGCTCACCCGAGCCCGTCACGACGATCTGTCCGCCGGCATCGACGATCTCGTCGGCGGCCGACAGCACGAGGTCGATGCCCTTCTGATGTACGAGGCGGGCGACGATGCCGAACATCGGCCCACGCGACACCGCGAGCCCGAACTGCTTGCGGACGTAATCCGCATTGGCCTTCTTGCCGATCCAGTCGCCGGCGCCGAACTGCTGGGCGAGCTGGGCGCAGGAGCGCGGGTCCCAGCTCTCGTCGATGCCGTTGAGGATACCGGTGAGTTCGGAAGCGTCGGAGCGGACGCGAAGCAGGCCTTCGAGGCCGCAGCCGAATTCCTCCGTCGTGATCTCCCGCGCATAGGTGCCGCTGACGGTGGTGAGGTGCGAGGCGTAGACCAGCCCGGCCTTGAGAAAGGAGACCTGGTCGTAGAATTCGACGCCGTCGATGTGGAAGGAGCTCTCCGGTGCGCCGATCCGCCGCAGCGCGTCCTTCGGGAAGAGACCCTGATAGGCGAGGTTGTGAATGGTCAGGATCGACGGCAGCTTGGCGCCGCGCCAGGCGAGATAGGCCGGCACGAGCGAGGCTGGCCAGTCATTGGCATGGATCAGGTCTGCTGCCCAATTCTTGTCCAGCTTGCCCATGGCCAGCTCAGCAGCTGCCGAGGCAAAGCGCGCAAAGCGTATGTCGTTGTCCGGCCAATCGCGCCCGGACTCGTCGCCATAGGGGTTACCGGGCCGGTCGTAGAGCTGTGAGCACAACAGCACGTAAACCGGCAGGCCGTCCTTGGTCGCGGCTCGCCCGAGCGAGCAGGCCGGCATCTCCGCGAAAGCCGGGCAGCGGCCGACGACCTGAATATGCGTGAGTTGCTCGATGATGTCGCGATAGCCGGGCAGCATGATCCGGATATCGGCAAAAGAGCGAAGGGCGCGGGGCAGGGCAGCGGAAACGGCTCCAAGGCCGCCGACACGGACGAAGTCGTCCATCTCTGTCGTGACGAACAAGACCCTCAAGAACAGCTGCCCTCTGTCGATCCCGTCTGCTGCTATGCAAGAACAGGTCCAGTTGTCCTGGAAATCTTAAAGCCCGCCCACGCGGCGCGTCCGTTCGGTAAACACTTTCCTACTCAGCCGCCGCCCTCTAGGGTCGCCGCATCAACAACAGAGAACTTCGATAGTTCCTAAGAGAGCCCAAGGACGCAGGCAGGCATGCAGCTAGCAGATAAGCATGAGGGGACGACGACAAAAGCCTTCGCGGGCCTGCGGGTGCTGGATTTTTCGACCACGATCGCCGGTCCCCATTGCACGCGGATGCTGGCCGACATGGGCGCCGAGGTTATCAAGATCGAGACCGATGGCGGCGAGACGATGCGGACCCGACCACCGCTGCGCCAGGGGTGCAGCACGGCGTTCGGCCAGCTCAATGTCGGCAAGAAGAGCCTGGTGCTCGACCTCAAATCCGAGGACGGCAAGGAGACGGTGCGCCGGCTGGCGGCGACATCAGACATCCTGGTCGAGAATTTCCGCCCCGGCGTGATGCGGCGGCTGCGGCTGGACTACGACAGCCTGCGTCAGATCAACCCGAGGCTGATCTACTGCTCGATCTCGGGCTACGGCCAGACCGGTCCCTCGGCCGAGCTGCCGGCCTATGCGCCGGTGGTCCACGCGGCCTCCGGCTACGATATGGCGCATCTGTCCTATCAGCCCGGCCGCAGCCGCCCCGATCATTGCGGCATCTATCATGCCGACGTCGTCACCGGCACCTACGGCTTCGGCGCAATCGCGTCCGCGCTCTATCAGCGCACGGTGACAGGGGTTGGCCAGCACATCGATGTCTCCATGATGGAAACGATGCTGTCGCTGACGCTGACCGAGTTGCAGACCTCGCAATTCACGGTGAAACCCACCGCGCGCCCGATGTTCGGGCCAACGGAGACGGAAAACGGCTATGTCATGATCACTGTCGCCAGCGAGAAGACGTTTCAAGGCTTGATGGGCGTGATCGGCCGCCCCTCCTGGATTTCTGATCCGCGCTTCTCGACCTACGCCGCGCGCCGCGAGAACTGGGCCGAGATGATGGATGGCGTCGAGGCCTGGTCACGGCAGCTCAGGACCGACGCATGCCTTGCCGCGCTCGGCGCGGCCGGCGTCCCGGCTTCGGCCTATCGGACCGTGTCCGAGGCGCTGGCCGATCCGCAGCTCGCGCACCGGCAGGCGCTCTCCGAAGTGTGCGACGAGGCCGGCTCCTTTCAGGTGCTCAATCTGCCGTTCCGGATGTCGGGGGCCGACACCACGCCCGCCAGGACGGTGGCTGTGCTCGGCGAGCATACGGACGTGTTGCGCGACGAAATCGGCCTCGCGAGCGATGCGCCGGTTTCGCCGGGCAAGACGGCCGCGACAAACTAAATCACATTGCGCCGCACATCCGCGCTCGAGCCCGCGTCCGTTCCTCTTGCCGTCCCGTGTATTTGTCGTCAATCTCGCTTTCCAGTCATTCAACGATCCGAAACATCGGACGAGGATCCCGGGAGGAACCATGACGAACGCGGCCGCCGTTGCACGCAAGCGCGTGCCGATTTTCCTTGCTGCGGCATTTGCACTGGTCGCGCCGGCACAGGCGCAGAAATCAGGTGGCAGCATCACCGTCGGCCAGGAGCTGGAGATCGCCGGCTTCGACCCGCTGAAGGTCGGCGTCTACGACACTTCGACTTTCACCGCCGCCGCCGCAATCTTCGACACGCTGACCACGCTGAATGAGAAAGGCGAGGCGGCGCCGAAACTTGCGGTGTCCTGGACCCATTCCGACGACTACATGAGCTGGACTTTCAAGCTGCGCCAGGGCGTGACATTCCACGACGGCACGCCGTTCAACGCGCAGGCCTTCAAGGAAAACTTCGACCGGCAGAAGAACCCGGCCAACAAGTGTCGCTGCGCCTTCTACATCACCAACGTCAGGGAAGTGTTGGCGCCTGACGATTACACGCTCGTCTACAATCTCACCGATCCCTCGGTGAACCTTCCGGCGGTGATCACCATCCAGAGCCAGAACAACGTCGTGCACTCGCCCACGGCCTGGAAGAGCAAGGGCGACGACTATAATCGCAATCCCGTCGGCACTGGTCCCTACATCCTGAAATCCTGGACCGCCGGTGACCGCATGGTGCTGGAGAAAAACCCCAATTACTGGGACAAGGGCCGCCCGTATCTCGATCGCATCATCCTCAAGCCGCTACCCGACGCGCAGTCGCGCTTCGCCTCGCTGCAATCGGGCGAGGCCGACATCATCTGGGACGACGAGAACGATGCCGACAATATCATGAGGGCGCAGAAGGACTCCAAGCTCACCGTGCACACCTACAAGGGCTCGGGCGCGCAGGTCTATGCCTTCAACACCAAAGTGGCGCCGTTCGACGATGTCCGCGTGCGACAGGCGCTGGTGATGGCGATCGACCGTCCGAAGATGTCACAGGCGATCAGCAACGGGCTGAGCCGCCCTGCGAGCAATCCCTATGGCGACGGATCCTGGGTCAAGTGCAAGGACGACGGCGCACTGCCGTTCGACGTCGAAAAGGCCAAGGCCCTGATCAAGGATTACGGCAAGCCGGTCGAGTTCAAGATGCTGGTGACCGCGACGCCGCGCGGCCGCATGGTCGGCCAGGTGCTGCAGCAGTTCTGGAAGCGCGTCGGGGCCAACATGGAGATCGAACAGGTCGACCAGGCCACCATTCCCTCGCGCGCCTTCACCCGCCAGTTCCAGCTGACACCGTGGCGCATCGTGGATCTCGCCGATCCCGATCCGCAGATGTATGCGAACTTCCGTAGCGGCAGCCCGTTGGCGCTGTCCAACTTCAGCGATCCGGAATTGGACCGGCTGCTCGACCATTCCCGCGTCACCGCCGATCTCGGCCAGCGCACCGAGGATTATTGCGCGATCAGCCGCCTGATCAACAAGGAGGCGATCTGGTTCTGGACCTTCCAGAACACCTATTACGCGTTGTCGAGCACCAAGCTGAAAGGCTTTCCGAAGATCTACAACGGCGTGATCGACGTCTCCACCGCCTGGCTTGAATGAACGCGTGATGCTGAGCTTCGTCGTTCGGCGGCTGCTTGCCATGCTGCCGGTTCTGCTCGCCGTGTCCCTGCTGACCTTCCTGATCGCCTCGCTGTTGCCGGGTGATCTGGCGCTCGTCATCCTCGGCGATCAGGCAACGCCGGAGAATGTCGCGGCACTGCGCCATGACATGGGGCTCGATCAGCCGCTCTGGTGGCGCTATCTGAGCTGGCTCGGTCACGTCCTGCAAGGCGATCTCGGCCGTTCCTTTCGCACCGGGCAGACTGTGCTGGAGGCGGTATCCGAACGCTTCCCGGTCTCGCTTCAACTGATGCTCATGGCCGAGTTCATCGGGCTCCTGATCGGGGTGCCGCTCGCGATCGCCTGCGCCGCGCGCGCCGGCGGCGCGTTCGATCGCTTCATGACCGGCAGCGCCTTCGCCATGCTGTCGATGCCGTCTTTCCTGACCGCGATCCTCCTGATCTATCTGTTCGCGGTCGAGCTGCGCTGGCTGCCGGCGACCGGCTATGTGCCGTTCACCGAGGCGCCGCTCGCCAATCTGCGCTTCTTCGTGCTGCCGGCGCTGACATTGGCGCTGGCGGAATGGCCGGGCATCATGCGGGTGCTGCGCTCCGACATGATCGCGACTTTGCAGGAGGACTATATCGCGCTCGCCAAGGCGAAAGGCCTCAAGCCGGCGCGCATCCTGTTCGTGCACGCCCTCAAGCCATCGTCGCTGACCCTCGTGACCGTGACGGGTATCAATATCGGCCGATTGCTCGGCGGGACGCTGATCGTGGAATCGATCTTCGCGCTGCCGGGACTCGGCCGGCTGCTGGTCGGCGCGATCTACACCCGCGACCTCATCATCCTCCAGGGCGTGGTGCTGCTGGTCGCCTGCGGCTTCGTCATCGTGAACTTCATCGTCGACATGCTCTACGCCGTGCTCGACCCCAGGATCCGCCATGGCCACGCTTGAGCTGTCACTTCAAGACGAAGCCGTGCCGGCGCCCGTTCGCCGGCGCAAGCTCGGCGTCCTGTTCTGGCTCGCGAGCGGCTGGCTTGCGATCATCCTCACGCTCGCAATCCTCGCGCCGGTGCTGCCGCTGCAGAATCCGACCGATATGGACATGCTGGAGCGCCGCGCGGCGTTCTCTGGAGAGCACTGGCTCGGCACCGACGGGCTCGGGCGGGACGAGCTCGCTCGCCTGATCTTCGGCGCGCGCGTCTCCCTGACGGTCGGGCTGATCGCGCCGATGATCAGCCTCGTTTTCGGCGGCGCCCTCGGTCTCTTTGCCGGCTATTTTCGCGGCCGGTTCGAGACGTTGGTGGTCGGCGGCATGGACGTGCTGCTGGCTTTTCCGCCGCTGATCTTCGCGCTCGCGGTGACCGCCTATCTCGGCCAATCCGTTCAGAATCTCACCCTGATCCTCGGCGTGCTCGGCATTCCCGCCTTCATGCGCGTGGCGCGCGCGGCGACGCTGACGCTGGCGCGGCGCGAATTCGTGATCGCTGCCGAGGCGCTCGGCGCCAGCCATGCCCGCATCATCCTGCGCGAGCTGCTGCCGAACGTGATCCTGCCGCTGCTCGCCTTCTTCCTGGTCGGCGTTGCCGTCACCATCGTCGTCGAAGGCGCGTTGTCGTTCCTCGGTCTGGGCGTGCCGCCGCCGATGGCCAGCTGGGGCAGCATGATCGGCGAGGGACGCGAGAGCCTCGACATCGCGCCGCGGCTCGCCTTCCTGCCGGCGGCGGGACTGTTCCTGACCGTGCTGGCCTTCAACCTCGTCGGCGACACCTTGCGGGCGCTGACCGACCCGCGGCAGGGGGCGCTGTGAACACCGCGCTGTTGACCATCGAGGACGTCGCGGTCGAGCTGCCGACGCCGCGCGGCAATTTGCGCGCCGTCGATCATGTCGATCTCTCGCTGGACGCGGGCCGCACGCTCGGCATCGTCGGCGAATCCGGTTGCGGCAAGACGATGCTGTCGCGCGCGGTGCTTCAGCTGCTGCCGAAAAAGGCAAAACTCACCGGACGTGTGATGTTCGATGGCCAGGATCTGGTGCAGCTCGATGCGGAACGCCTGCGGCGCTTGCGCGGGCGCGATCTCGCAGTCGTGTTCCAAGATCCCATGACTTCCCTCAACCCGGTGCTCACCATCGGCACCCAGCTGATTGAGACGATCCAGGAGCATCTCGAGCTGGATGCCCCGGCGGCGAAGAAGCGCAGCGTCGAGCTGCTGGCGGCCGTCGGCATTCCGGCGCCGGAGCAGCGGCTGGTGCAATATCCGCATCAATGTTCCGGCGGCATGCGCCAACGCATCGCCATCGCGATCGCGCTGTCGTGCGAGCCGAAGCTGCTGATCGCGGACGAGCCGACCACGGCGCTCGACGTCACCATCCAGGCGCAGATCCTCGATCTGCTGGCGCGCGAGCAGCGCCGCCGCCACATGGCGATGATCATCATCACCCACGATCTCGGCGTCGTCGCCGGCCGCGCCGACGAGGTCGCGGTGATGTATGCGGGCAGGGTGGTGGAGCGGGCGCCGACGTCGGCATTGTTCAAGCGCATGCACATGCCCTACACCGAGGCGCTGCTGGCGGCGATCCCCAAGCTCGAGGCCGCGCCGCATACGCCGCTGCCGGCGATCTCCGGCCGTCCGCCCGATCCGACGCGGCCCCTGAAGGGCTGCTCGTTTGCGCCGCGCTGCCGCTATGCGTCGGGACGCTGCCACGAGGCCAAGCCGGAGCTGAGGGGCGCCGAGATGCCTGATCATCTCTATGCCTGCTTCCATCCGATCCGGATGGCCGAGGGGATCGGCGCATGATGCAACTTGCCGTGCGTCCTGAGCCGCTGCTGAACGTCGACAATCTCGTGGTCGAATATGGCCTCGGCAACAAGACCGTGCATGCCGTCTCCGGCGTCAGCCTCCAGGTCGCGCGCGGCGAGACGCTGGGATTGGTCGGCGAATCCGGCTGCGGCAAGTCGACACTGGGGCGCGCGGTCCTGCAACTGCGCCGCGCCAATTCCGGCCGGGTCATGTTCGACGGCGAGGATCTGACGGCAATGCAGGGCGAGGCGCTGCGCAGGATGCGCCGGCGCGTGCAGCTGATCTTCCAGGATCCGATCGCCTCACTCAATCCGCGCCGGCGTATCGGCGACATCGTCGCCGAGCCGCTGATCATCGCCGGCGTCAAGGATACTGCCGAGCGCAGACGACGCGTTCACGAGGTGCTCTCCGCGGTCGGGCTCGACCCCGATCTCGTCGCGGGCCGCCTGCCGCATGAATTCTCCGGCGGGCAATGCCAACGCATCTGCATCGCGCGCGCGCTGGTGCTCAATCCCGAGTTCATCGTCTGCGACGAGCCGGTGTCGGCGCTCGACGTCTCCATCCGCGCGCAGATCCTCAATCTGCTGGAAGAGATGAAGGCGCGCTTCGGTCTGACGCTGCTGTTCATCGCGCATGATCTCGCCGTCGTCAAAGCAGTCAGCGACCGGGTCGCGGTGATGTATCTCGGCCGACTCTGCGAGGTCGGGCCCTCGGAGCAATTGTTTGCAAGGCCGGCGCATCCCTATACCGGGCTGCTCCTGCAGGCGATCCCGGTGCCCGATCCGGATGTGCGTCCCGCCGAGAGTGTGGCGGCCGGCGAGCCACCATCGCCGATTGCGCCGCCGTCCGGCTGCCGCTTCCGCACCCGCTGTCCGCGCGCCGATCAGCAATGCAGCGCGGAGATACCGGAGTTGCGCGAGGTCGTACCCGGCCAGTTCGCGGCTTGCCACCATCCGCTGGCCTGAACTAAGACCGGTTTGTCTCGCCTCGCCGGCCGTGGCATGGTGGCGCGACAACAAGAACCATGCGGGAGGACGCCGATGAAGAGTTTCAAGGTTGCCGATTTCAAGGCGCCGCTACAGGAGTTCGACGAGGCGACGCCGCAACCGTCGGGCACGCAGGTGCTGATTAAGGTGAAGGCGGCCGGAGTCTGCCACAGTGATCTCCACATCTGGGAAGGCGGCTACGATCTCGGCCATGGCCGCAAACCGCTGTCGCTGAAGGACCGCGGCATCAACCTGCCGCTGACCATGGGCCATGAGACCGTCGGTGAAATCCTGGCGTTCGGTCCGGACGTGAAGCCGACCGACCAGGGCGACCTGAAGCCTGGCGATGTCGGCCTCGTCTATCCCTGGATCGGCTGCGGCAAGTGCGCCACGTGTCTGGCGGGTGACGAGAACATGTGCCTGACGCCGCGCTCGCTCGGCGTCTATTGCGACGGCGGCTATTCCGATCACATGCTGGTGCCGCATCCGCGCTATTTGCTCAATCTGAAGGGCCTCGACCCGGCGACGACCGCGCCCTATGCCTGCTCTGGCGTCACCACCTACAGCGCGCTGAAGAAGGTCGAACAGCATTTCGACACGCCGATCGTGATGTTCGGTGCCGGCGGTCTCGGCCTGATGGCGCTGTCGCTCCTGAAGGCGATGGGCGGCAAGGGCGCCATCATGGTCGACATCGATGCCAGAAAGCGCGAGGCGGCGGAGAAGGCCGGCGCGCTCGCCACCGTCGATCCCAAGGCCCCGGATGCGCTGGAGCAGCTTGCGAAGAAGGCAGGCGGGCCGATTCGCGCCGTGATCGATCTCGTCGGCAACGCCGCGACGACACAGCTCGGTTTCGATTGCCTCACCAAGGGCGGCAAGCTGGTCATCGTCGGCCTGTTCGGGGGCGGCGCGACCTGGGCGCTGCCACTGATTCCGATCAAGGCCATTACGATTCAGGGCAGCTATGTCGGCAATCTGCGTGAGACGCAGGAGCTGCTCGATCTCGTGCGAACGAAGAAAGTGCCGCCGATCCCGGTGACGACGGCACCGCTCAGCAAGGCCAATGACGCCCTGGTGCAATTGCAGCAGGGCGCGGTGGTCGGCCGAACGGTGCTGACGCCGTAATCTCGCTCTCTCTTCCGTCATTGCGAGCGAAGCAATCCAGAATTCCTCATCGGAAACAATCTGGATTGCTTCGTCGCTTCGCTCCTCGCAATGACGACCGTCTTCGTCCTACGCGCAGGAAACCCATGTCCGCAAACAACGCCTTCCATATTGCCGTGCTCGCCGGTGACGGCATCGGTCCCGAAGTCATGGCGCCGGCCATCGAGGTGCTGCGCAAGATCGAGCAGAAATCAGATTTGCGTTTTCGCTTCACCGAGGCTCCGGCCGGCGCCAACAACTATCTCGCGACCGGCAAGTCGATGCCTGATACCACGATCAAGCTGTGCGAGGAGGCGGACGCCATACTTCTCGGAGCTTGCGGTCTGCCGTCGGTGCGCTACCCCGACAATACCGAGATCGCGCCGCAGATCGAGCTGCGTTTCATCTTCGATCTCTATGCCGGCGTGCGGCCCGCGCGTCTCATTCCCGGCGTGCCGAGCCCGATCGTCGGTGCCGACCAGCGCGGCATCGATCTCGTCGTGATCCGCGAATCCACCGAGGGCCTGTTCGCTTCGATGGGCAAGGGTGTCGTCACCCATGAGGACGCGCGTGAAACCATGGTGATCACGCGCAAGACGTCCGAGCGCCTGTTCGAGTTTTCGTTTCGCCTCGCCGAGCGGCGCAAGGCGCGCGGCAAGCCGGGGGCGCTCGCCTGCGTCGACAAGGCCAACGTGTTCAAGGCCTTTGCCTTCTTCCGCGGCATTTTCGACGAGATCGCCAAGAAGCATCCGGAGGTGAAGACCGATCGTCTCTATGTCGATGCCTGCTCGGCAATGCTGGTGAAGCGGCCCTGGGATTTCGACGTCATGGTGATGGAGAACATGTTCGGCGATATCGTCTCCGACATCACCGCGAGCCTGATCGGCGGCCTCGGCATGGCGCCGTCGGCCGACATCGGCGACAAATACGCCGTGTTCCAACCCTGTCACGGCACCGCGCCCGATATCATGGGGCAGGGCAAGGCCAATCCCACCGGCATGATCCTGTCGGCGGCGATGATGCTCGACTGGCTCGCCGACAAGCATGGCATCGAGAGCGCGGCCGAAGCCGGCGAGACGATCGAGCGTGCGGTGGATCAGATCTATGCAGGCGGCATCAAGCCAATGGAGTTTGGCGGCAGCAACGGCACCGCCGACATCACGAAAGCTGTGCTCGCGGCGGTGTAATCAAGGAAAAGGGGCCTCGCGGCCCCTTTGTCGTTCACCAGCGGCGCCAGTGGTGGTGGCGATGACCCCACCCCCAAGGACGGGGTCCGTAGAATCGTCGCGGGCCGCCATAATAGCCGTAGGCGCCGTAATAGCTCGGGCGCCAGAAACAACGACCCCAGGGGTTGCAGACCCAGCGTACTTGATCGACGTCAGCGGCCGGGCCGCTCGCGATTCGGTCCGCTTGTGGAATGCCGTTCGGCATTGCCGCGAATGCCGAGCCCGAGGCGAGCGCTGCACCGCCCAAGGCGGCCAGACCAAGAAAAGCAAGTTTGAATTTCATCGCAATCTCCCTCGTTGGTGGCGGGAGAACTTCCAACAGATCAACTGGTTGCTACCGAGCTGCGGCCGCGCGCGGATTTAATCTTCCTGAATGAAGGTTCAGACTCAGCGCCCCTGAAATTTGGGTCGGCGCTTCTCCATGAAGGCTCGGCGACCCTCGCGGAAATCCGCGCTGTCCATGCAGGCATGGCCGATCGCCTTGATCGCCTCCATGTCACGCTGGCTTTCGTCCTTCAGCACCTGCGCGATGGTGATCCTGGCGGCCTTGATTGCGAGCGGAGCGTTCTCGGAGATGGCCTTCGCGATCGTCATGGTCTCTCCCCAGAGCTCGCCCTCCGGAAACACGCGCTCGACGAGACCGATGCGCAGTGCCTCTGCGGAATCGATCCGCATGCCCGTGTACATCAAGAGGCGCGCCCAGGACGGGCCGACCAGCGACACCAGATGCTTCAGACCGTCATAGCCATAGGCGATGCCGAGCCTGGCCGCGGGAATCCCGAACTGGCTGCCGTGTGCGGCGAGGCGGATGTCGGCGAGCATCGCGACTTGCATGCCGCCGCCGAGGCAAAAGCCCTCGATGCAGGCGATGGTCGGTAAGGGAAAGTCGGCGAGCAGCGCGCGCTGTGCCGCGCTGCGCTTGGCGTATTCCTCGGACGCCGCTGCGTTATGGCGCGTCTTCTCGAACTGGCTGATATCGGCCCCTGATACGAACGCCTTGCCGCCGGCGCCGCGCAGGATCAGGACGCGCACGGTCTCGTCGTCGCGCAAGGCCGTCAGCGCCTCGCCAAATCCCTCCCACATCTCCAGCGACATCGCGTTGCGCTTGTCGGGATTGTTGAAGGTGATCACCCCGACGCCACCGGCTGCGTGCCTGAGGATCTTGCCGTCGGCGTAAGGCGTTTCGGTCGTGCTGAAGATGTCGGACATCGCGCTCGCTCGTCATGTGCGAGGGACAATGTGCTGCGCGGGCGCCAGCGGGGTCAACCGGGGCAGGGCGCGCGAGTCTGCATCCGCCTGTTCCGGGATCGCATGGCGCGTGGTCCTCGGATCGTGCCGCAAGGAAAAAGGGACGGTCGAACCGCCCCCGGAAAGGCCGCGCGCAAGCGCGCGAGCCGTATGCCGTCCGGTCTCGTTCAATCCCGCCGCGCCCCGGTGACGCGGCGGATTGAAGGTCGGCGGCAAATGCAGACCGTCGATCGGTCTCAGCTTTCGTTCGCCGCGATCGATTCCATCAGCGAGACGAGCTGACGCTGCACCGTCTGGTCCTTGATCTTGCTGTAGGCGCGCAGCAGGCGGAGGCTGAAGGCGCTATCGAGGAACAGCAGGCTCTCGACTTCGCGGGCCTTGTTGTCGCCGTCGTAGAAGAAGGTCACGGGCACATCGAGGGCGGAGGCGATCTGCTGAAGCCGAGCCGCGCCGACGCGATTGACGCCCTTCTCGTATTTCTGCACCTGCTGGAAGCTGACGCCCAGCTTCTCGCCGAGCTCGGCCTGCGAGATCTTCATCTCGACGCGCCGCAAGCGGATCCGCTTGCCAAGCTCAATGTCCGGCTTGCCGGCACTGCGCTGCTTCATTCTTTTCGCCGCTGCTTTCATCTTCGTTCTCACCTTTGTTCTTCGGTTGAAAATCCCCCGAAGAGCTGGGTCAGGGGTTCGCCCATATAGGAGTCCTTGAATTCATGCGGATGCACGAACTCTTCCTTAAACCACGGGAAACGAGCTGGACTGAAAGCTTCGATCAGCCAGTCAATCATGTGCCGCACGCGCGGAATACGGCCGCTACCGGGGTGGTAGGACAACCAGATATCCAGCGGCCGGTTCAGCTCGACCTCCAGTGGAATCAATTTCCCGCCGAGCGCGATGGCGTAGCTGGGGAAGACGCCGATGCCGGCGCCATTTGCGACCGCCCAATAGTTGGCGCTCGAGACGTTGGTCTTCATGACCAGAAGGTCACGTTCCGAAACGCCCGGGAAGAAACTCTCGAAGGATTCCTTGGCGGCGAGCTGATCTGCGAATTGCAGCACCAGGCGATGCTTGATCAATTCCGCTGCCGAACGCGGCGCGCCGTGCTTTTCGATGTATTTCTCGGAGGCCCAGAACATCAGGTGCATGCGGCCGAGCCGCACCAGCTTGATGTCGAGCGCCGAGGGACGCGATAGATGGATGGCGACGTCGGCCTCGTGACGCGAGACGTCGGCCGAACGCATCGCGCAATGCAGGTCGACCAGGATCTTCGGATAGGCCTGCTGGAATTCAACCAGGCGCGGGGCGAGCCAGAACGTGCCGAGCCCCTCGGTGACGGCGACCCGAACCTCGCCGGACAAAGCATTGGCCATCGAATCGCTGGCGCGCAGCACATCGAAGGTGGCAGCCTCCATGCGCTCGACGGCGGAGACCACCAGCGCGCCTTCATCGGTCAGATGGGTCCCGTGAACGTCGCGGGTGAACAGCGTCGTGCCGGTTTGACGTTCGAAATCGTCGATCCGCCGGCGCACGGCGTTGATCGACAGCGACAAGCGCTCGGCCGCCGAGCGGAAACTTCCGCATCGGACGACTTCCAGAAATATGCGGGCCGTATCCCAATCAGAGAGGCCGCTGAGATTTGTTTTTGGGCGTTCCACCTGACGAACGCCCCTTTCCGCTAAGGAGTGCATACAATTCCCTTCGGGCGGCTAAACTGGCAGAATCTGGCGCAAACCACAACCACTGCGGGTTGGGGGATGATGAGTTTTGAACGTCATCCTTACTACCTCGTGGGTGGTATCCGAGTGCTGCCAAGGCTGGGGAATCGGGCGCATTGTTTGCCCGGATGAGGGGTGTGGCGTGAGTTCCGTTGCGAGCCGCCAAATGGCTGCGGGATTGCAGGCGCTGTCCGCAAGGAATGACTTTGCGCGAAAGCCACCGCCGTCTTCCTCGACGGATCAATCACAGCACGCCAGGCGTTTGCTCCCGGACCGCTTCGACAATGGCCAACTACGCAGCGCAGCGGTGTTGGCTGGACTCTCGGTTCCTGGGCTGAAACCGCTTGAAATCAGGTTCGGAGGCGCCGCGGCCTCATGCTATCCTCGGTACACCATGGGGGCCGAAGGGGGCGCCGCAACCACGTCTCGCAGGCCGAATTAACGGAAAGAACGCCGGTGTCGCATTCAGACGAACAGTTGCAGTCGGTGCTGAAAACGCTCGAGGAGTGCCGCAGGGTGCTCAACGCGTGCGAGAGCCGTGAATCGGCCGAGCTGCTGTCCATCGTCATCCTCGACGTCAGGATGAAGCTCAAAGGAATTGACAGTGCCGATCTCAAGGCACTGTGCGACGAAATGTTGCGGAGCGCTGCGAGCGAGCCGCCGTCCCCTTCCAAGCAGACGCAGGACCAGCCCCGGCGTCCGCTGCTCCGCGTGGTGAAGTAGCCGCGCCGCCGAGTCTCGCTTTTTGGCGAGACTTGTGCGCGTCCCGATGCCGCACCTGTGATCACAGACGGCATCGGGAGGAGCCCTGGTTTCGTGCGCCTCTGTTGCGCATTTTCCGGCATCGGCTACACCAGAGCCGGTTCGGCTCCGGCCGGGCGCATATCCTGCGCGCCTACCGGCGCCTGAGATGGCTCAGACGGCATCATGCAAAATGTTTCGATCCCGGCGGCGCTGATTGCCGGCCTCGTCAGCTTCCTCTCGCCTTGCGTCCTGCCGCTGGTCCCGCCCTATCTGATCTACCTCACGGGCGCCACGATCGAGCATGTCGAGAGCGACGAGCCGGCCGCGGCGTCGAAGCGCGCGATCATGTTGTCGGCGCTCTTGTTCGTGCTCGGCTTCTCCACTGTGTTCGTCGCGCTCGGCGCCAGCGCCTCGCTGGTCGGCGGGCTGATCCGGGCCTGGTCGGCAGAGCTGTCGATCCTCGCTGGCCTCGTCATCATCGTCATGGGCCTGCATTTCCTGGGCCTGACGCGCATCGGCCTGCTGATGCGCGAGGGGCGGCTGCCTATCCCCAAGCCCGTCGGGCTCTGGGGGGCCTACATCATGGGCCTCGCCTTCGCCTTCGGCTGGACCCCCTGCATCGGCCCGATCCTCGCGGCGATTCTTTCGATCGCCGCAGCCGAGGCGACGGTGACCAAGGGTGCAGGTCTGCTCGCCGTCTATTCCTTGGGCCTAGGTATTCCCTTCCTGCTGGCGGCCCTGATGATCGAACAGTTTTCTGCGCTGTTCGCGCGGATGAAAGGCCATCTCGTCAACGTCGAGCGCGCCATGGGCGTCTTGATGGTCATCACCGGTATCGGCTTCCTCACCGGCGCAGTCACGAATGTGAGCATCTGGCTGCTGGAGACGTTCCCGGCGTTGCAGACGATCGGGTAGGGCGCAGGGGGGCCGGGTTTTCACGGGCGGAAAAGTAGAGGAACCGTTGAATCCCGTCAGGCATGCTGTCACGGAACGACGATTCCAAACCTTTCCGGTCCCGAAGCGTTGCACGGGGACAACTCGCATGGTGGAGATCACGTGACCAAGACACTGCGCTTAGAACCCCTGTCGGACAACGCGGCTTTGGTTGCCTGGCAATTTTTGGGACAGCCGTTGCAGGAATGGCCGAGCTGGGTTCAGTCGAATTGCTCGTTGCAGAAGGATGCCGACGGGAAATTCGAGCTTCGGCACGAGCGGCGCAGCGGCACTCAGATCGTCTATCTCGGCGAGTGGCTGGTGAGAGATCTCGATGGCGGCGTGGACTTCTACACCGACGCCGAGATCTGGTCGCGGTTCGCTGCCAAACACTGAAGCGCTGAGAGATCGAGCCGGCGCGTTGATCGCGCCTTAGTCTTTCTTGCTCAAGCTCCGGGCGATCAAAAGCCTGTGTGGCTGGTGGGGCAAAAAGCCTCGCGGTAGGACCCACCCACAGAATGCAATCTGTAGTAATATTTCATTTTACTGCACCCTGAGGGGCAATTCTTCTGAACGTATACTGAAACGAGAATTTGAGACCAATCGGCATATTCGGCGCCCCTCTCCCTTACAGCATTTTGAGCAGGAGCAAGCGATGGGAACCGACGTGAATGTTCATCCCGGTCACGGCAAGGCCGGACGTCAACCGACGCGACAATTTTTGGATACGCTTTCCGGACACGACGATCCGGGCATGTTTGGCCGGATGTTTCCGACCTTGGAGCCGCTGGCTGTCGACGACGGTCCGCTGCGTGAGCTCGCTGACGCGATGAAGGACCCCGTCCCCGGCGACGCCGCGGGAAACAATCTCAACGTCCCGGCGGGTTTCACCTATCTCGGCCAATTCGTCGATCATGACATCACGCTTGACCTGACCTCCTTTGGCGACAAGCAGGCCGATCCCATGGGCGTGCAGAATTTTCGCACGCCGGCGCTCGATCTCGACTGCGTCTATGGTCTCGGTCCCGACGGAAGCCGCCACTTGTATGCGCGCAACTCGGCCACCGACAACGGCAAGACACCGGGGCCCAAGCTGCTGATCGGCAAAACGGTCAACGTCGATAGCATCACGGGTGATCATCGTAACGATCTTCCGCGCAGCCCCGAAGGGTTTGCCCTGATCGGCGACCATCGCAACGATGAGAATTTGCTTGTCGCGCAGACCCATCTGGCGATGCTCAAATTTCACAACAAGGTCTGCGATCGGCTCGCGGCGTCAGGGAAGCCGCCGGGAGAGATATTCGAGGAAGCGCGCCAGATCGTGACCTGGCACTATCAATGGATGGTTCTGCACGATTTCGTGGAGCGGATCACCGAGAAGGGGCTGGTGGCCAAGATCCTAGAGCAGGGACGGCGCTTCTATCGATTCAAGAAGATCCCTTATATGCCTGTCGAGTTTTCCGCGGCCGTCTATCGTTTCGGCCACAGCATGGTTCGTCAGGTCTATAGCCACAACAGGATCTTCACGCCCGGGCCGGGCGGCATTCCTGCAACTCTCGACCTGCTGTTCAGGTTTACGGGGCTTTCGGGAGGAATCATCGGAGATCTCGCACCTAATCCGGTTCAGCCGCCGCTTCCGCTTCCGGTGCTTTCAAGCAACTGGATCATCGACTGGCGCCGCTTCTATCAGGTCCTGTCGGCCAATCCGCCGGGTGTGGCGCTCAATCCATCTCGCAAGATCGACCCATTCGTCGTGCCGCAACTGCATACCCTGCCTGGTGATGGCGGCAGCCTGCCGTTCCGCAACCTCAAGCGCGGCGTGTTGCTGGGATTGCCGTCAGGGCAGGACGTTGCCAAGGCCATGAAGATCAAGAATCCGCTGACGCCGGAAGAAATCTCGAAGGGGAGCGACGGTGCCGTGGCGAGGAAGCATGGCCTGCACCAGCATACGCCGCTCTGGTACTACATCCTCAAGGAGGCCGAGCAGCGGGGCGGCGGGGAACGGCTCGGACCGGTTGGCGCGACGCTGCTTGCCGAGGTCTTCGTCGGCCTCGTCCATGGCGATCACCAGTCGTATCTCTGGGTCAAAGGCAAGAGCTGGAAGCCGACACTTCCGTCGCAAGTGCCAGGCGAATTCACGATGGCGGACTTGCTGCGCTTCGTCGGCGATATCAGCCCGATCGACGGTATCTCGACCGTGTAGACCAAAGCATGATCCGGAAAAGTGCGAAGCGATTTTCCGGAAAGATCACGCGTAAACAACAACCTCAAGCGCGATGATGGTTCATCCAAATCTCATCGCGCTTGAGACGCTCGCGATCGCCGGTTGCGGCGATGAAGGCGAGCCTGGAGACGTTTCCGGCGTTGTAGACGAACGACTGGACCGGCGCGCCGAGCGCGCCGGTCCAGAGGTTTGCAACAGATCAAGGCTTGAACACGTAGCCCGGCGAGATCGCCGCAGCCTCCGGGATCGGCGGCAGGTCGGCGAACAGTTCGGGACGGTCCTTCATGACCTTGAGAATGTGCTTCGGCTCGATATGCGCATTGACGTCGAAGGTCGATTTGAGGATGCCGAGGCGGGAGAGCCGGTCCTCGGCGCTCCAGAGCGCGCGGTAATTGTTCGCCGACAGCCGGCGGTCGGCCTGCTGGACGTTGAACTGCATCGCTGTCTCGGCGACGTCCTGTTTGAGTCCCGGAATCCAGCGTGTGGCAACCTGCGCTGCCTGTTTCGGGTTCTTGCGCATCCATTGGTCGGCCTCGGAGACGGCCGCGAGGAATTTCTCGATGGTCTCGCCATTGGCCTGCACCCAGGGCCTGAGCGCGACGTTGAAGCCGATGTAGGAGATCACGTCGCCGCCGCGGATGATCTCGACGGCACCCGGCACGTCCTTGCCGGCGACGATCGGCCAGGGATCCCAGCCCGAGAACGCATCGATGCCTTTGGCGAGCAGGGCGACGGTCATGTCCGGCGGCGGCGTGTTGACCAATGTCACGTCGTCGGGCTTCAGCCCTGCCTTCTCCAGCGTCGCCAGGATGTAGAGATGGTTGATCGTGCCGAAGGAGGCCGCGATCTTCTTGCCCTTCAGCGTCGACAGATCGCCCTTGACGATGCCTGAACCTTCGCGCGCGATGATCGCCATGGTGGCGTCGGAGCCGGCCTTTGTGGCGTTGCCGCTGTAATTGCCGAGGGCGACGAGGTCCATGCCGCGCAGCACGGCGCCGATCATGGGCACGCCGACCTGCACGATCTCGCTCTCGCCGGCCTGCAATGCGTTCAGCGCGTCGACGCCGGTCGCGTAGGGGCGCGCGATCGTGACGTCGAGCCCGTACTTCTCGAAGAAGCCGCGCTCGAGGGCGATCGGCAGGCCGATCTGGTCGATGCCGGTGACCATGCCGGCCTTGAGTTTCGTCGGGGTCTGGGCGCTTGCCGGCACCATGCCGGCGAGCAGCGCGAATCCAAGCAACACGAACCGTTTCATATTTTCAGCCTCCCTCTTTTATCGGCCCCACCGCCGTCACCCAATAGGGGCGGGCAACGGCCTTGAGGTCCGTTCTTTTGACGCCGCGAAGTTCGATCGAATGCTCGTCGGTGCCCGAGACGCGTCCATATTGCTGGAACGCGAGCACGTGGAAGCGCTCCGGCGTGAACGGCAGCTCGATCTGCACGTTCACCTTTTCCGAGGAGCCCTTGAGCTCCGGGGAGATCTTTCCCGGTGCGGCCATCGTCAGCCAGAGTTGAAACAGCGCCCATGCGGCAATGGCGCCGAGCACGACGCGGCCTTTGGAAGAGCGCAGGACGTCGGAGGCGATGCTCATGCCGCGCGCACCATCTGAAGCACCCGCGCGGAGAGCTGCTTGAAGTCGTCGTCCTTGACGAGATCGTCCCAGACGCGCGGGCGCGGAAGGTCGACCGCGATCTGGTCGAGCACGCGTCCCTTCGACAGCACGACCACGCGATTGGCGAGAAACACGGCCTCCTGCACGTCATGGGTGATGAAGATCACCGTCGGCTTGCGCTCCTGCCAGATGCGGGTCAGTTCCTCCTGAAGCGTCATGCGCGTCTGCGCATCGACGCTCGCAAACGGCTCGTCCATCAGCAGGACATCGGGATTGTTGGCGAGTGCACGCACCACGCCGACGCGCTGCTGCATGCCGCCGGAAAGTTCGTTGGGGTAGCGGTGCGCCGCGTGCGAAAGTCCGGCGAGCGCGAGGTATTCGCGCGCGATGCGGTCGCGCTCGGCCTTCGGCACGCCGCGCATCTTCGGGCCGAAGCCGACATTGTCGAGCACCGTCTTCCAGGGGAACAGCGCGAACGACTGGAACACGACGCCGCGCTCGGGGCCGGGCCCGTGCACCGGCTTGCCGTCGAGCAGAATGTCTCCCTTCGAATAAGGGATGAAACCGGCGATCATGTTCAGGATCGTCGTCTTGCCGCAGCCGGAGGGCCCGACCACCGAGATGAATTCGCCGGGCTCGACGTCCAGCGAGACGTCGTGGACGGCGGTGACATGCGCGCCTGCGTAAGGATCGAAATAGGTCTTGCCGAGATTGCGCAGCGAGAGCGTCTTCATGATGTCACCAATCCCCAACGCTGGCCGGTCGCGCGCTCGAGCGGCGCGAGGATCCAGGCGTCCACGATGTACCAGAGCAATCCGAGAATGATCATGCCGAGGATGATCTCGACGGTCGAGCCGGCGCGGCGGGCGTCGAACATCATGAAGCCGATGCCCGACGTGCCGACGATCATCTCGACCGCGATCAGCGCGCGCCAGCCATAACCCAGCCCGTTGCGCAGGCCCGTGATGATGTTCGGCAACGCGCCCGGCAGTGTCACCTCCCAGAGCACGCGCGCGCGAGAGGCGCCCAGGCTCAGGGCGGCGCGCGACAGGTCGCGCGGTACGGATTCGACGCCGAGCACGGTGTTGAGCACGACCGGGAACAGCACGGTGTAGACAATGACAAAGGTCATCGTCGTGAGGCCGAAGCCGAACCAGATCAGGAGGATCGGCAGCCAGGCAATGTCGCCGATCGCCTGGAAGAACAGCAGCACCGGCCAGCAGATCCGATGCGCCCAGCGACTGGTGCCGATCAGAATCCCTAAGGGAATGCCGAGCGCCATGCCGACGGCGGCCCCGGTGGCGAGGCGGATCAGGCTGTCCTGGAGATAATCGGGCAGAATGCCCTTGTAGGTCAGCGTGAAGAAGGCGCGTACGACGTCGGCAGGTCCCGGGAAGAATGCGCGCGGAAACAACCCGGCCTCGCTGACCGCCGTCCACAGCGCGAGCACCGGTATGAATGGAATGATCGCGGCGATCCCCGGCCAGCGCCGGGTCAGGCGGGTATAGCCAGCCCAGATTTGCAGCATCAGATTCATGCGCGCCTCACCATGCCCCAGCGCTCGATGGTCGCCCGTTCCAGCGGGACCAGCAGCAGACGGTCGATCAGAAGCCAGAGCACGCCGATCACGACCATGCCGAACACGATCACCTCGGTGCGGTAGAAGTCGCGTGCGACGAACAGCATGTATCCGAGCCCGACATTGGTCGCGATCATCTCGGCGGCAATCAGCCCGCGCCAGGCAAAGCCGAGGCCCGTACGGATGCCGGTGACGATGTTGGGCAGCGCGCCGGGCAGCAGCACCTCGGTCAGCAGCGCCCAGCGGCCGGCGCCGAGCGCGGCGGCAGCATTGCGCAGCGTGTGCGGAATGGTCCGGACGCCGAGCAGGGTGTTGTAGGCGACGACGAAGAACACCGCGTTGAAGATCACGAAGACGATCGCGCCGAAGCCGTAGCCGAACCACAGCGTCGCGATCGGGATCCAGGCGATGCCCGCGAGTACCGAGAAGAAGCGGAACAGCGGCGTCAGGAAGGCTGCAACTGTCGGGCTCACACCCATGGCGATGCCGAGCGGCACGGCCGTGACGATGCCGATCAGCGTGCCAAGCCCGACGCGCACCAGGCTCGCGCCGACATGGGCGAACAAAGTGCCGTCACGGATCGACTCCATGGCCGCCCCGCCGACCGCACCGACCGAGGGAAACACGCGCGGATTGACGTTGAACAGCGGGACGACGATGGCCCAGATTGCGACCAGTGCAAGCAGCGGCGCAACGAACATCGCAGCTCCCGCCAGCGCATTGACGCTGCGGATCAGTCGCGACGATCGGCCCTTCAGACTGCCCGTCACCTGCATTTGACCTCCCTGGCGCTCAGCTATGCCTGTCCCGGCATCTCGCGCTGATTATTCCTGACATCGCGACGATGACGTGCAGACCTTTGGTCAAGGTCCACGATGTTTTCTCCTGCTTCTGACGCCCGACTTCTTCGTCATGCGCACGGCCGATCCGTCCTTTTTGCGCGCTGCCGCCGCGGTGACTGTCTTCCGGTTCGCAAGCCTCAATCGCGTGTAGCCGAGCAGGCGTTCCATCGCGGCGCGCGCCTTTTCCGGTTTGCCGCTCTCGATGGCCCGAGCCGCCGCAACGTGGTTCGGCAGATTATCCTTGAACCAGCCGCCGGGGCCTCCGACAGCGACGGTGAAGACGGTGCCGAGGATGGTGTCGATCGCGCCTCGGAAGCCCTGCAGGACGGGATTGCGGGTCGCATCCAGGATGGCGAGATGGAAAGCCTTGTCGGCGGCGAGCGCGCTCGCCTGGTCCTTTGCGGTCTGCATCGCAGCCAGCGCGGTGTCGATCCGCCAGAGGTCGTTCTTGGTGGCCCGTTCGGCGGCAAGTGCTGCGGCTGCCGGCTCGATGATCGAGCGCACCTCCTGGATCGCCAGCAGGAGGTCACGATCCGGTTCGTCCTGGCCAACGAGCCAGCTCAGCACGTCGCGATCGAGCAGGCTCCATTCGTGGCGCGGCAGCACCTGCGTGCCATGGCGCGGCCTGACGCTGACGAGGCCCTTGGCGGCGAGCGACTTGATCGCCTCGCGCACCACGCCGCGCCCCGCGCCGAAACGGGCCTCGAGTTCCGGCTCCGGCGGCAGGGTCGTTCCGACGGGAATGAGATCCTGGGCGATCTCACGCCCGAGCGTCGTCAGCACGGCGCGAATGCGGCCGGGCTTGATCAACTTGTCAGTTGGCTTAGGCCGTGCTTTTGCCACCCGCACGTCTCTCCCTGCCAGCCTGTTTCGGCCTGTTCTTGTCTCATGTCGCATCGGCGACAATCATCCGATGTTTAACATCGGATGATTGGGAGAGGCGAGTGTAATTGTCGCAGGAGATGCATGCTGCGTTGCGATATTCGGTCGGGGGCGGTGGATCACCGCGTCTCGTCCAGCGTGCAGGTTACGGTACAGACGACGCCGCGCGGCAGGAAGTCGACGGTTGCTTCACCGCCGAGCTGGTCGCGTGCGCTGCGCTCGATCAGGCGCGAGCCGAAGCCGCGCTGCACCGGCGCCGTCACCGGCGGTCCGCCCACCTCGGTCCAGATCAGCCGCAGCCGAGGCTTGGGCGGTTCACTGATGACTTCCCAGTCGAGCGTCACCCGGCCGGTCTCATTGGACAGCGCGCCGTATTTCGCGGCGTTGGTGGCGATCTCGTGGACGATCATCGACATCACCACGGCGAGCCGCGGCGACAGCGGCACCGCAGGGCCCGCCATGCGGATGCGGTCGGGGTTGCTTAAAAGGAACGGCTGAAGCGCGCGGGCGATCACGTCCCTCAGCTCGGAGCCCGCCCATTTCTCCTGGCTCAAGAGGTTATGCGCCTCCGCCAGCGCGCCGAGCCGGCCCTCGAACTTCGTCCGCTCGTCACGGCTGGCGCTGCGGAAGGTCTGCACCGCGATCGCCTGCATCAGAGCCAACGTGTTCTTGACGCGATGGTTGAGCTCGTCGATCAGGAGATTGTGCAGCATCTCGCCGCGCGCGATCGTCGCAGCCATCCTGATCGCGAACGTCAGTCCGGTCAGCAGCAGGACGCCGCCGATCAGGCTGGTGATGGCGATGTTGCGCCAGAGCGGCGCGCTCAACGAGCTTTCGGCGACGCCGGCCACGACCGTCCAGCCGGTCAGCTGCGATCTGGTAAAGGCGGATGACAGCGCGACGCCGTCGAGCGAAACGGTGGAAAGGGCGGCCTCGGCGGTTCGAGACATGGCCTCGTATAACGGGCCGGAGGCTTGTTTGCCGACCGTCTCGCCCGGGTTGGGCACGCGCGCGAATATGAAGCCTTTGGTGTCGAGCAGCGATACGGTCCAGAACTGGTCGGGCCGCTGCTTCTCCACAAGCTCCTGGAAGACGCGGATTGGCGGGCTGAAGGAGAGGTCGTAGATCACCTCGCCGTCGCGGAATACCGGAACCTCGACGGTGAGCACCTGTTGCCCGTCGATAGCACTGGCGAACAGATCGGAGTACTGCGGCGATCGGGTTGCAAACACCTTGTCGATGATCTCGCGATGGCCGCGTTGCGGCAGGCTGGCGGCGTCCTCCGTCGCGGAGGAAAACAACAGCCGACCCTTGCGGTCGGAGATCAGCACGACGCCGCCCTTGCCGTACTGCTCGACGAAACCAAGCGCGATGCGGCGGAAAGTTTCGAAGTCGTCTTGGCGCAGCGAATTGGTCAGTGCGAGCACCTGCAAGCCGCCGGTCATCCGCTGCACCTCGGAATCCAGCACCAGGCGCATGCTGCGCACATTCTCCAGCACGCGACGGGTCGCGTCGCTTCGATCCTGCTGGTAATTGTAGACGACTATGCCAACCGCAAAAACGATCAGCGGCAACATGGTTCCCGTGACGAGAAGAGCGAGCCGGACCGGCAGGGTGAGCTTTGACAAACGCAGGCGTCCCGGTTCCGGCACAGCGGCGCCGGATTATGGTTTTGGGGAGACCATACGGGCGGGGCTTGCGCGGCGCCACGATTTTCATATCGGGCACAGATTTTCAGATCTCCAAGCAAGGGACAGGAGTGCGTGCTGGCAGGAGCCCGAGTTGCAGTGCAACAGCAGGTCACCCTGCGACGAAGGAGTTGCCTTAGCCCAGCCGAAATCACTTCCGTCCCGCCGTAGTTTTTCATACCCTTCCCGAACGCTGGCCGTAGACCGGCTGCGCTCACGCCCCGGCGACAGGGGCGGAGCATCAAAGGGAGGGGAGACGATGAAGCGAAGGACATTTCTCGCTGGGATCGGGGCGACCACTGCGGCGGCTGCGATCGGCATGCCGTCGATCCTCAGGGCGCAAGCGCCCGTCACGCTGAACGGTGCGGTCCAGTTCAACGACGACCACGCCTTCAACCGGGCACTGCTACGGTTCGAGGAGTTGGTGAAGAAGTATTACGGCAAGCCCGTCAACTTCACCCTGCACAGGAATTCCTCACTCGGCCTCGAGAAGCAGTATTTCGAATACATGTCGCAAGGCAAGGCGGTCGATTACGGCATCGTGTCGCCGGCCCACATGTCGACCTTCGCCAAGGCGGCCCCGTTCATCGATGCGCCCTTCGTGTTCAAGGGCATCGAGCACATGAACAAGGTCGTCGAGGCCAATATCCTGGCGCCGGTGGCCGATGAGGTCGCAGCGAAGGCCGAGGTCGTTCTGATCGGTTATGCCGGCGGCGGCATCCGCAACATCTTCGCCAACAAGCCGCTCAAGAATCTCGCCGACCTCAAGGGGCTCAAGGTTCGCGTGCAGGGCGCGCCGATCTGGTCGAAGACCTTTGCGGCCGTCGGCATGAGCCCGACGGTGATCGCCTATAACGAAGTCTACAACGCGATCCAGAACGGGGTGATATCGGCCGGCGAGAACGAGGCGGCCGGCGTCGAGGCGATGAAGTTCTACGAAGTGGCCCCGCATCTCAACCTGACCCAGCACGCCGTGTCGATCCGGCCGATCTGCTTCTCGGTGAAGACGCTGAAGACCTTGCCGAAGGATTTGCAGGACGCGATCATGAAGGCCGGCAAGGAGGCCGGCGACTACGGCCGTCAGCTCGAGTCGAGCGAAGAGGTGGTCAAGCTCGACACGCTCGAGAAGGCCGGCAAGCTCAAGCGCGTTCCCTTCGAGGAGCGGGACGCCATGAAGAAGCTCGCCGATCCCGTCATGGCGGCCTACGCCAAGGAAATCGGTGCGGAAGGCATCTTCGAGAAGATCAACGTCGTCTGAGGTCGCTCGGACCGCCGATCATCTTCCGGGCAGGCCCCGCTTCCTGCCCGGACCTGGCGGATGTGCTGCCGCACGGAGTCCCAATGTCTGACATGCCCGTCCCGTCCACACCCTCGCTGTGGCGCCGCGTCACGGCGGCCTATGCGAAATTGCTGCAATTCCTGCTGGCCGCCTGTGTCGGCATTCTGGTTATCCCGGTCACGCTGCAGATCATCTCGCGCTACACGCCCTTCATTCCGTCCTACATCTGGACGGAGGAGATGGCGCGCTTCATGTTCATCTGGACGATCATGATCGGGGCCATGGTCGGCGTGCGCGAAGCGCAACATTTCGAAGTCGACGTGTGGCCGGACCTGTCGCGGCGGTCGGAGGCTGCGGTGCGGATTCTCGCGCGGATCGGCATATTGGCGCTGGCGCTGGTGTTCGTGTTGGCCGGCCTCGAGTTCACACGCTTTGCCTGGAACAGGACGTCTGAGCTGGCCGATCTGCCGCTTTGGTTGATTCACGTTGCCTGGCCTGTGGCCGGCGTGACGTGGATCGTCTTTGCCGGCGAACAGATCATCGATGAAGTGCGGATTCTGGTTGGGGCAGGGCGATGAGCGGCAATGTGCTTTCTGCCGGACAGGCCGCGATGGTGCTGTTCGGGGTCTTCGTCGGCCTGCTCATCGTGCGCGTGCCGGTCGCTTTCGCACTCGGCCTTGCCTGCGTGCCGATCCTGCTGATCGAGCCGCGTCTGTCGCTGATGACGCTCGCGCAGGAGACGTTCAACGCCTACAATTCATTCATCCTGCTCGCGGTGCCGTTCTTCCTGCTGACGGCGAACCTGATGAGCATCGGCGGCATCACCGACCGATTGGTGTCCCTGTCGCGCTCGATGGTCGGACATTGGCCGGGGTCGCTGGCGCAGATCAACGTCGTGCTGTCGGTGTTCTTTGCCGGCATCTCGGGCTCCTCCACCGCCGATGCCGCGAGCCAGTCCAAGATCTTCATCGATGCGCAGACGAAGGAGGGCTATGACCTCTCGTTCTCCATCGCCATCACGGCGGTGTCGGCGGTTCTGGCGGTCATCATACCGCCGTCGATCCTCATGATCGTCTGGGGTGGGCTGATCTCGACCTCGATCGCGGCGATGTATCTGGCCGGCATCGTGCCGGGCCTGTTGATCGCGGGCGCGCAGATGGCGACGGTGCACGTCTACGCGGTGCGCCGCGGCTACCCGACCTATCCCAAGTCGAGCTGGGTCGAGATGCGATGCGCCATCTGGCGGTCGATACCGGCGATGATGACGCCGTTCATCATTGTCGGCGGCATTCTGCTCGGGTGGTTCACCGCGACAGAGTCCGCCTGCGTCGCGGTGCTCTATTCCGTCGTGCTCTCGGCGTTCTTCTACCGCGAGACGGGTCTGCGCGAATTGTACAAGGCCCTGCTCGACACCGGACGTCTCGCCGGCGTAGCGCTGTTCTGCGTCGGTACCGCCAGTGCGTTCGGCTGGCTGCTTGCCTACTACAAGATCCCGCAAGAGCTGCTGGCCAATGTGTCGACATGGGGCATGGGTGCTGTTGCCGCCGGCTTCTTCATCTCCTTCTGCTTTCTGGTAGTGGGCTGCTTCCTCGACGCTATCCCGGCCATCATCATCGTCGGCACCGTGCTGGAGCCGCTGGCCAAATCCGTCGATCTCCATCCGGTCCAGTTCGCGATCATTTCCATCGTCTCGCTGGCCTTCGGGCTGGTGACGCCACCCTATGGCCTGTGCCTGATGATCGCCTGTTCGATCGCGGGTGTGCGGCTGCGTTATGCGCTGAAGGACACGGTGATCATGCTGATCCCGATGCTGCTCGTGCTGGCGGCCGTCATCGTCTGGCCCAGCGTGTCGCTGTTCCTGCCGCGCCTGATTGTACCCGAGATGCTCAAATGAGCGTCTGACAGTGGGTCCCGCACCGACGGCTGCGGGACCCCGTCAAATGGGTTACAGATTGCTCTCGGTGATCGCGGCGTAGACCATGCTGCGCAGCTCGCGGCGGATCGGGTAGGCGCTCGACGGCAGCACCTGCGTCATGAAGATGGTGATGAGCTCTTCGGCCGGGTCGATCCAGAACGACGTCGTGGCCGCACCGCCCCAACTGTATTCACCCGGACTGCCGGCGATCAGTGTCTCGGCCGGACGCATTGTGACGGCAAAGCCGAGGCCGAAGCCGATGCCGTTGTAGGTCGCTTCCGAGAACAGCGAGCGGGAGACTTCGGGCAGGGCCTGGCCGCCCGGAATGTGGTTGCTGGTCATCAGTGCCAGCGTCTTCGGCCCGATCAGCCTGACACCGCCGAGCTCGCCGCCGTTGAGCAGGGCACGGCAGAAGGTGAGATAGTCGGCGACCGTCGAGCACAGCCCGCCTCCGCCGGAGATGAAGGAGGGCGGGGTGAGGAACGAGCTCGTCGCCGGATCGTCCTGGAGCGTCAGGCCCTCGCGCCGCTGGCCGGCATGGAAGGTCATGCCGCCGCCGGGATCGGCGGAATAACAGGCCGCAAACCGATGCGCCTTGGAGGCCGGCACATGGAAATCGGTGTCGGTCATGCCGAGCGGATCGAGGATCCGTGATTTCAGGAACTGCTCGAATGGCACCCCGGAGATCTTGCCGACGAGATAGCCGAGCACGTCGGTCGAGACCGAATAGTTCCAGGATTCACCGGGGGAGAATTCCAGCGGGATCTTGGCAAGGCCCTCGATCATGGTCTGCAGCGTGCCCGACTTCTCGACCTCGCCGATCTTTTCGGCGCGATAGGCGGCATCGACATTGGAGCGCTGCTGGAAGCCGTAGGTGAGGCCGGAGGTGTGCCGCAGGAGGTCGACGATCAGCATCGGCCGGGACGGGGGGCGGGCCAGGAAGGCCGGATAGGTGCCGGCGACGAAGACGCCGAGATCCTTCCATTCCGGAATGTATTTGGCGACGGGCTCGTCGATCGCGACGAGGCCTTGCTCGACCAGCATCATGAAGACGACGCTGGTGAGCGGCTTGGTCATGGAATAGATGCGGTAGATGGTGTCGTCCTTGACCGGCAGCTTGCGCTCGACATCGGCAAGGCCCTGAACCGAGCTGTGCGCGACCTTGCCGCGCCGGTAGACCAGAAGATGCGTGCCGGGGAAGCGGCCGGCATCGATGTAGCGGCTCTTCAGATGCGCATCGATTCGGTCGAGTGCGGCCTTGGACATGCCGACGGATTCGGGCGAGGCGGGGGTGGGCGCGAGCATCAGTTCCTCCGGGCGGTTCTGTCGGTTCGTTGATAGCCAAATGACGACCCCATTCCAAGCCGCTCGCGCTTAACGCAAGGGGGCCGGCTGGTGTAGGCTGCTCCTGGAGCGCCGAGGAGCCCCCACGGGCGAACGAGAAAAACACAGGGCAAGCCACCATGACCCAGTTCAACGAGACGGATCTCACCGAAGCCGTCATCAGGAGCTTCGACAGCACACCCGATCCGCGCGCGAAATTCCTGCTTCAGGAATTGGTGAAGTCGCTGCACGATTACGTGAGCAAGACCGGCCTCACCTTCGCGGAGTGGGACTACGCCATCGATTTCCTGACCCGGACCGGGCAGAAATGCACCGACACCCGCCAGGAATTCATTCTCTTGTCCGACGTGCTCGGCGTCTCCATGCTGGTCGACGCAGTCAACCATCGCGACCGCGACGGCGCCACTCAGACCACTGTGCTCGGCCCATTCTATGTCGGCGAGCACAAGGTGACCGCGCACGGTGCCGATATCTCGCCGAGCAACCAGACCGGCGAGCGGATGTTCGTGCAGAGCCGTGTCACCGACCTCAAGGGCAAGCCGCTCGCCAACGTCCCGGTCGACGTCTGGCATGCCGACGATGACGGCTTCTATGATTCCCAGAAGCCGAACTACGACGAGATCGGCGCCTCGGCGCGGGCGCGCTTCATCACCGACAGCGACGGCCGCTTCTTCTTCCGTACCATCCTGCCGTGCAGCTATCCGATCCCGACCGACGGCCCGGTCGGTGAAATGATCGTGCAGACCGGCCGCCACCCGATGCGCCCGGCGCATGTGCATTTCCTGGTCAACGCGAAGGGCTATGAGCCGCTGATCACTCACGTCTTCATGGACGGCGACAAATATCTGGATTCCGACGTGGTGTTCGGAGTCAAGGACGACCTCATTGCCAAGGTCGAGCCGCGTAATGATCCCGCGATGCCCGACGGCACCAGGGCAAGCGGAAAGTGGCACCTGATGACTTATGAATTTCACCTCAAGCCCGGCGGCGGCATGGCGCCGAAACCGCTCGGGGTGAGAGCCGAGGAGCCGGCGTGAGGGATCTCCGCTTCAGCTACTTCTGATCGAGCAGCGCCAAGGTAATCCAGTGTGCCTCGAGGGCAGGCTTGATCGCACCCTCGACCTCTATGATGCTGTCCCATGCGGACTGGATCGACACGGCGCGCTCGGTCAGTGCTGCCAACCGGAACTTGCCTCGGACCCGAGCTCCAGACCTGACCGGGCTAAGGAAGCGGACCCGCTCGAAGCCATAGTTCATGCCCATTCGCGTTCCCTCCACCCCGGGCATCGCGTCGAAGGCGAGAGCTGAAAGAAGCGATAGCGTAAGAAAGCCGTGTGCAATCGTACCGCCAAATGGCGTTTCCTGCTCGGCGCGTTGGCGGTCCGTATGAATAAACTGATGATCATGTGTCGCATCGGCAAACATGTCGATCATGGATTGGTTGACCGTCTGCCAGCCAGATATCAGCTCCGGCCCGTCAAGAAGCTGACGATATGAGGTCAGTGGAATCAGCTTTCCTCGCAAAGCGTCCGGGCTGACGGTTCGTTCGACGTCGTTCACTTTCGGCTCCAATCCGTGCTTAGGCCTTCTCGCTCGTGCGAAATGTCTAAGCTAATCGGCAAGCTGGGGCTATTGGTGAATTGCGGGAGATGCGCTCATCCCCCGATGTAGGCCGCCAACTCGTCGGGCGTTCCCTTCGGAAAAGCTTCCTTCAGATAATCGAGGAAGGCGGAGACGCGCGCACTCAGCAATCGCCGCGAGGGATAGAGCGTCCAAAGGGCGATGTCGGATCCCTGGACGTCGCCCCAGCGCACCAGTGTGCCGGCGGCAAGGTCGTGACTGACGAGCGACAGCGGCAGCCGTGCAGCGCCGCCGCCGGCCCGAACTGCGTCGCGAACCATCATCAACGATGACAGGCGAAGCACGGGATCGACGGCTATACGCGATGTACCGCTTGGCCGCCTGATGTTCCAGGCCGCCTCGTCCTCCGTTCCGCGCACGACGACCGGAATGGCGAGATGGCCCTTGGGTCGCTTCAGCGTGGGGCTGGCCACGACCACCAGTCGGTCGCGCAAGAAGATGCGGCCGACCAGGCTTTCGTCGGGATCGGGATTGACCCGGATCGCGAGGTCGAAACCTTCCTCGATCATGTCGACGTAGCGATCATCCGTCGTGACCTCGAGCCGGACTTGCGGATGCCTGAGGGCGAAGCCGGCCGCGAGCCTGCCCATGGCGGCTTGCGAAAAGAGCAGGGGAGCGCTGATCCGCAACCTGCCTTTCGGCTTGTCCCCGCCCGAGGCGATCGCTGCCGCCGTCTCGTCGAGCTCGGTGAGGAGTGCGCCCGTCCGCTCGTAGAGCGCTCGTCCTTCCTGGGTCAGCTTGAGAGTGCGTCCCCCGCGCTCAAAGAGACGCAAATCGAGGCTGCTCTCGAGTTCGGACACGCGCCGGGACAAGGTTGCTTTCGGACGTCCCGCTGCGCGCGCGGCCTTTCCGAACCCGCCGTGGCGGGCGACGAGATTGAAATCGGCGAGGGCAAGTAAATCCATCTGTTCCACCAATGAGACGGTCTGTCCATATATAGCGCCTATTGGTTCGCATGTGGATCGCTAATTTCGGGGTGTCTTCTGACCCAAACCGGAGTGATCCCAATGACCATCCTCGTGACAGGTGCGACCGGCACGATTGGCCGCCACGTCGTCGAACAGCTCGTCAAGCGCGGCGCCGATGTGCGCGCGCTCGTCCGAGATCCCGCGAAGGCCAATTTGCCGGCAGGCGTCGCCGTCTCCCAGGGCGACTTGCTGGACGTTGATTCCGTGCGCGGCGCCTTGTCAGGCGTCTCGACGCTGTTTCTGCTCAACGCCGTGGTCCCGGACGAATTCACGCAGGCGCTGATCGCGCTCAATCTCGCCCGCGAGGCCGGCGTCGAACGGGTCGTCTACCTCTCGGTGATCCACAGCGATCGCTACATCAACGTCCCGCACTTTGCCGGCAAGTTCGGTGTCGAACGCATGATCGAGCAGATGGGCTTCAACGCCACCATTCTGCGCCCGGCCTACTTCATGAATAACGATGTCACGATCAAGGACGTCGTGCTTGGTTATGGCGTCTATCCGATGCCGATCGGCAGCAAGGGTCTCGCCATGGTCGACGCCCGCGACATCGGCGAGATCGCCGCGATCGAGCTCGTTCGTCGCGAACAGGCTGCAACGCCGCTTCCGCTCGCACGCATCAATCTCGTTGGTCCCGATGTGCTGACCGGCGGAAAGGCGGCCGCCATCTGGTCCGAGGTGCTGGGGCGCACCATCGCCTATCCCGGCGATGACACCGCCGGCTTCGAGAAGAACCTCAGGCAGTTCATGCCGAGCTGGATGGCGTTCAACATGCGGCTGATGAGCGAGCGTTTCCTAACCTTGGGAATGATCCCCGATGCCGGCGACGTCGAACGTCTGACCGAGATCCTGGGCCGTCCCTTGCGCTCCTATCGGGACTTCGTCTCCGAGATCACCGCCTCCGCCTGAGGCCAGCGGCATTCTCCGATCACGATAACAAGGAATTCCATCATGATCTATTCGACCGCCACCGTTCCCGTAAATCGGCAAGGCGAGACACTGCTGACTCGCGCTCAGGTCTGGCAAGGCCTGGTTCTCAAGGCCCGCGACGCCCGGCTGTTTCTTCCACCCGATCTCTGTACCCGTTGCGAGGTGGTGGAGGAGAGCGCAACGCACATCGTGCGCGAAGCTACCATCGCAGGCAGCGATCTGCGCGAGATCATCACCTTCGAGCCGGAGCGCAAGGTGACCTTCTTTCAGGCCACCGGTCCGCGCGAGGGCGCGATCATCAACGAACTGTTCGAAGATGAAGCCGGGGGTCTGCAACTGCGGTTCTATTGCTACACCGGCTTGCGCGGCAAGAAGCCGTTCGGCCCCGAAGAGCAAGCCGAGCAGGCGCAGTTCGACAGCGACCAGGGCTACAAGGCCGCCCTGCTGTCGACGCTGAAGCGGACCCGCGAACTGGTCATGGAAGGCAAGCTCTGATCATCATAACGAACATGCCTCAGGGGACCGTTTCTTCGGAAGCGTCCCGCTTTCCAAGCTGATCCCCATGCGCAAGAGGCGCAAGGCATTTGCCGTGACCAGCACAGTGGCGCCCGTGTCGGCCAAGATCGCCATCCAGAGCGAAGTGACGCCGAGCACCGTGGTCGCTAGAAAGACGGTCTTGAGCCCGAGCGCGATAATGATGTTCTGCCGGATAACGGACAGCGTCGCTCGTGAGAGCGCGACCAATTCGGCCACCCCGAGTACGCGATCCCTGAGGAGCGCTGCATCTGCGGTCTCCAGCGCCACATCTGTACCGCTGCCCATGGCCACGCCGACATCAGCAGCCGCAAGCGCCGGGGCATCGTTGATGCCATCGCCAATCATCGTGATCGGGCCGGCCGTTTTCAAGTCATTGATGATCGCGAGCTTGGCGTCGGGGAGAAGCTCGGATTGCACTTCGAGGCCGAGAGTCCTTCCGATGGCCTCGCCAGTGCGTCGATTGTCTCCCGTCAGCATGACGGTTCGAATTCCGAGCGCCTTCAGCCCAGCGATACCGGCCGCCGCATCTTCGCGTGGTTCGTCTCGCAGAGCGATGAACCCGATGACGCGCTTGCCGGCGAGTACAACAACGATGGTTTTCCCCTCACGCTCGAATGCCTCGATGCCGGATGCGACATCGTCGCGCAATAGCCCGAGTTCGGCCGCATAACGCGGCGAACCCACGGAAACGAAGCTCTCGCGAAGACGCGCGGTAACGGCCTTGCCGGGAATGGCAATACCGCCGAAACTTTGCGGAATTGCGAGACCGCGCGCTTTCGCCGCCGCGACGATCGAGAGGCCGAGCGGATGGCTCGAGTGGCCTTCGACCGCCGCTGCTCTCGCCAAAACATCGTTCTCGGTTCCCTCGACCGCAGTGATGTCGGTCACCTGCGGCATTCCGACGGTCAGAGTGCCTGTCTTGTCGAAGGCGATGGTCCTGACCTTGCCCAGGATTTCCAGGGCTGCTCCGCTTTTGATGAGAAGCCCGCGCCGTGCACCCGATGCAAGGCCGCAGGCGATTGCCGCGGGCGTCGAGATCACGAGCGCGCAGGGGCACGCGATGAGCAGGGTCGCCAATCCGCGATAAATCCAGGTGTACCAATCAGCTCCGGCGACGAGAGGTGGTCCGGCCATGATGAGCGCTGCCACTGCCATGGCAGCCGGCGTGTAGCGTGCCGAAAACTGATCGATGAAACGCGCGGTGGGCGCCTTCGATCCCTGCGCTTCTTCAACCAGATGAATGATGCGTGCAATCGTATTGTCAGCGGCCGTGCGCGTGAGCCGAACGCGCAGCGTTCCATTCGCATTGATGCTTCCGGCATATAACTGATCGCCGACGCCCTTTGCGACCGGAGTTGACTCGCCAGTAACGGGCGCCTCGTCAACCTCGGATTGGCCTTCGATCACGGCGCCATCGGAAGGCACCCTGTCGCCCGCACGAACCGCGACGATGTCGCCCACACGCAAACCCTCGACGGGCACCTCTCGAACCTGGCCGCCCTCTTCGATCCGGGCGGTTCGCGGCATGAGATCAACCAGGGCTTTGATCCCCGCCCTGGCGTGTCCCGCCGCGACGGTCTCCAGAAGCTCGCCGATCGCGAACAGGGTTATGACGACCGCCGCCTCTTCGGCGGCACCGATCGCGATGGCCCCCGCGGCGGCAACGGTCATGAGAGTCTCGATGCCAAACGGCGTGCCGGACAGAGCGCCCACGAAAGCCCGCCGCGCGACCGGCACGAGCCCGATGAGCGCTGCAGCGCCGTAGCCCCAAAACGAGAGTTCGGGTCTTGCTGTCGAGATGGCGAACGCAAGCGCGAGGAGGCCGCCCAGGCCGAGAACCATTCGGCCCCTGCGCGTCTTCCACCAGGGCTCTGCACCCGGCGCCTGCTCGTGCGTGGCCGTGGCGTCGGACGTGCCGAGGAACGCTCCGCTCAGCGGCTTCGGTGTGTAGCCGAGCGCCCGGATTTTGCCCTCGACGACCGCTCGCGAGGTTCGATCCTCGTCGAGGCGCACCGAGAGCGTCTCGGTCGAATAGTTCATATTGATGTGGCTCACGCCGGGCAGCCGCTTGAGCGCGTTCTCGACTTTGATCGCGCAGGCGCCGCAGTCCATGCCTTCAACGCGCAGCTTGAGCGCATTGCCGGCAGCGGCAGGGGACTCATTCGGCACAGATACCGTCATGACGGTCACCTCGATTTCGTCGGCATGACGCTCCATATGGACCCTATACCTGCGACAGGGTCAATCCACGCCGAACAGCCGGCCAGGATCACCAGATGCTCCGGCGAGCACAATGCTTCCGCTTGCTCCTCGGAGGGCTGACATCGACGCCATCATACGTTTAACGCGTGTGCAGCAACGCGAGCAGCACGACGACCGCGCAGGCGAGTGCCGCCGTCGTCAGCTTCCAGAACATCAACGGACTGCGCTCCAACAGCGGCGTGATCCGCGTGTCGAGATAGACGGGGTTGGGCGTGCGGAGCTCGAAGACGAATTCGGACAGATCCTCATGCCTCTTGTAGGGATCAGGATGCAGCGCGCGTTTGAGCGCGCCGTCGACCCAGGCAGGCACGTTGCGATCGTCGTCGGCCGGGCGGTATTTGAGCCTTCGCACGTCCGCCTTGCGCCGGATCCTGGCAACCTGTGTGCCATAAGGCAGTTTTCCGGTCAGCATCTGGTAGCAGATCACCGCCAGCGAAAACATGTCGGAGCGTGGCGTGCCGCCCTGCCCAAGAAAATACTCCGGAGCTGTATACTGGACGGTGCCCAGGATTTCGTCGGCCTCGTCCGGTGGCGCCGCTTCCGCGACGCCGGCCACCTTGACTGATCCGAAGTCGATGATCTTGGCGGTGCCCGTCTTGTCGATCAGGATGTTGTCGGGCCTGAGGTCCTGATGCAGCATCTCCATACGATGGAAGGCGCGCAGCCCGGCGGCGATCTGCTCGATCAGTCCGCGCACGGTTTCGAGATCCGGGCGTGGATTGTCGGTCATCCATTGCTTCAAGGTTTGCCCCTCGACGAATTCGGTCGCTACGTAGAGGTAACTGCGCCGCCTGGACTGTGACAGCGGCTTCAGCACGTGCGGGCTGTCGATCCGGCGCGCGATCCATTCCTCCATCAGGAAACGCTTGAGATAGGCGGCATTGTCGCGCAAATCGACCGACGGCAGCTTGAGCGCGACCGGCTCCTCGGTCTCTACGTCGACCGCGAGATAGATGTGGCTGCGACTGCTGCCGTGAATCTCACGGACAATGCGGTAGCCGTCGAAGATCGCGCGCGGCTCCGGCAGCGCAGGCAGCGGCAATTGTGACGTCTGATTGAAGATGCCGGCCGGCTCGCGCTGCGGCACCGCGTCGATGCGCAGGATCTGGACGGTGATGTTGTCGTCGCTGCCGCGCCGGTAGGCTTCCTCGACGATGGCCTTGGCCGCTCCGTCGAGCCCGCCTGCATGCTCGCTCAGCGCGCTCGTGACGAAGCGCGCGTCGACGAATTCGTAGGCGCCGTCGGTCGCCAGCAGGAACATGTCGCCGGCCTCGACCTCGAACGCCTGATAATCGATCTCGAGCTGCGGATTGATGCCGAGTGCGCGGCCGAGATAGGTCTGCTCCGACGACACGATGATCCGGTGATCGTCGGTCAGTTGTTCGAGCACCTTGCCCGCCACGCGGTAAACGCGGCAGTCGCCGACATGGAAGATGTGCGCCGTGGTCGCCTTGATGACCATGGCGGTCAGGGTGCAGACATAACCCTTGTCGCGGTCATAGGCATATTGGCTCTTGCGCGTCTGCGCGTGCAGCCAGGAATTGGTTGCGTCCAGCACGCGGCGGGCGGACGTCTTCACCGTCCAGGATTCCGACGTGCAATAATAGTCCATCAGGAAGCTCTTGACCGCCGACTCGCTGGCGATCTGGCTCACCGTGCTGGAGGAGATGCCGTCGGCAAGGACTGCGGCGATGCCCTTCAGGCTGAGCAGCGGCTCCTCGGGAATGAGAACGCCGTGAAAGTCCTGGTTGACCGGCTTGCGGCCCTTGTCGGAGTGCTGGCCGACCGAGATCAGGAGACCGAGGGGCATCGTCATCACCAGGAGAGAGGAGCCTCACCCTGGCTGGGCGAGGCTTCCCTGTCGAGACGTGTTCGATCAGGCCGCAACGCGGGGCTTCGCGACCTTGTCGATCTGGCGCTTCGGCTTTGTCATGACGTGCGTCGCATAGAGAGTCATGCCGGTGAAGGCGAGGCCGCCAACGAGGTTGCCGAGCACGGTCGGGATCTCGTTCCAGATCAGATAGTCCATGATCGAGAACTTCGCGCCGAGGAGCATGCCCGACGGGAACAGGAACATGTTCACGACCGAATGCTCGAACACCATGTAGAAGAACACCAGGATCGGCATCCACATCGCAATGACCTTGCCGGGCACCGAGGTCGAGATCATGGCGCCGACGACGCCGGTCGAGACCATCCAGTTGCAGAGCATGCCGCGCAGGAACAGCGTCGCCATGCCGGCCGCGCCGTGGGCGGCGTAGCCAAGCGTTCGACCCTCGCCGATGTTGCCGATCGCCGCGCCCACCTTGTCGGGCGCCTGGGTGAAGCCGAAGGTGGTGACGAAGGCCATCATGAAGGCCACGGTGAACGCGCCGGCGAAATTGCCCACGAAGACGAGGCCCCAGTTGCGCAGCACGCCGCCGAAGGTGACGCCCGGGCGCTTGTCGATCAGGGCCAGCGGCGAGAGCACGAACACGCCGGTCAGGAGGTCGAAGCCCAACAGGTAGAGCATGACGAAGCCGACCGGAAACAGCAGCGCGCCGACCAGCGGCTGGCCCGTATTCACGGTGATGGTGACGGCGAACCAGGCCGCCAGCGCCAGGATAGCACCGGCCATGTAGGCGCGGATGATGGTATCCCGGGTGGACATGAAGATCTTGGACTCGCCTGCATCCACCATCTTGGTGACGAATTCCGAAGGCGCGAGATACGACATCAATGGTTCCTTTTGCTTCGTAAGTGAGATCGACACGCCCCTCAGGAGCGCGGCTGAACGTCTTGGGCCGTGCGGGCTGGCCGGCCGCGCACGAGAGCTATTGAGAGTTTGGAAGCCTTGGGAATCGCGTCACGAGGACCAAAAAGGCCGCGAAGCAGTGGAGCTTCCGGGATGCAGCCGCCAGAGGCTGCAACAATGCGGCAAGCCGCAGTCTTCGTTGACGCCAAAGGAAATGCAAGTTGCGTGCCGGCCGAGGTCGCAGGAAAGACGAAGTGATATCAAATGGATGCGCGACCTCTTGAACTGATCCTGGGGCGCGCTCGGCCTCTTGCGTGAGCTATTGCATAACATTTGTGCGGCGCACAAGGATTGAGCAAATCGCAAATTTCCCATGCGGCGCAGGCCTGCGACATTCTGGCGCGAACTCTTTAACGCATTGAAAATTTTGTCCTTTTCACGGTGTCGGGCTTGGCATGAAGCTTGAATAGTTCCAGTCGACGCCATTGAAGCCGTCCCGCGAGACTTCTCATCCGATTTGCTGACGCCACCAGACGGGGGTCTCCCCCGTCGTGCGTTCGCATGCGCCAAAGATGGCGCCGCCGGACGGACGGGCTGCTCGTGTGCACAGACGCCAATCAATTCTGCAACGATGCAAAGGACGACACTGCCTATGACCAAGCGCACCCGCCGGCCCTCGGAATCGACTGGCCTGAGCCGCCGTCAATTGTTGAAAGCCACCGGCTCCACCGCCGCACTTCTCGCCGCCGCAAAACTGAATTTCCCCGCCGGCGCCTTCGCCCAGGATGCAGGTCCCGAAGTCAAGGGCGCCAAGCTCGGCTTCATCGCGCTGAGCGATGCTGGCCCGCTCTTCGTCGCCAAGGACAAGGGCCTGTTTGCCAAATACGGCATGCCCGACACCGACGTGCAGAAGCAGGCCTCATGGGGCACGACGCGCGACAATCTCGTGCTCGGCTCCGAAGGCAACGGCATCGACGGCGCCCATATCCTCACGCCCATGCCGTACCTGATCTCGGCGGGCAAGGTGACGCAGAACAACCAGCCGACCCCGATGTACATCCTGGCGCGGCTCAATCTCGACAGCCAGTGCATCTCCGTTGCCAACGAATATGCCGACCTCAAGCTCGGCGTCGATGCAGCGCCCTTCAAGGCGGCGCTGGAGAAGAAGAAGGCGTCGGGCAAGGCCGTGAAGGCCGCGATGACTTTCCCCGGCGGCACGCACGACCTCTGGATCCGCTACTGGCTCGCCGCCGGCGGCATCGATCCCGACAAGGACATCGAGACCATCGTGGTGCCGCCGCCGCAAATGGTGGCCAACATGAAGGTCGGCACCATGGACTGCTTCTGCGTCGGCGAGCCCTGGAATCTGCAGCTGATCCATCAGAAGATCGGCTACACCGCCATCAATACCGGCGAGCTCTGGAACAAGCATCCCGAGAAATCCTTCGGCATGCGCGCCGCCTTCGTCGACAAATATCCCAAGGCGGCCAAGGCGCTGCTGATGGCAGTGATGGAAGCCCAGCAATGGGCCGACAAGGCCGAGAACAAGGCCGAGCTCGCCGCGATCATGGGCAAGCGGCAGTGGATGAACTGCCCGGTCGAAGACGTGCTCGACCGCACTGCCGGAAAGTTCGACTACGGCATTCCCGGCAAGGTGGTCGAGAACTCGCCGCACATCATGAAGTACTGGCGGGATTTCGCCTCTTACCCCTTCCAGAGCCACGATCTCTGGTTCCTCACCGAGGACATCCGCTGGGGCAAGTACGAAGCCGGTTTCGATACCAAGGCGCTGATCGCCAAGGTCAATCGCGAGGACATGTGGCGCGATGCGGCCAAGACGCTGGGCGTCGCGGCCGCTGAGATCCCGACATCCACCTCGCGCGGCAAGGAGACTTTCTTCGACGGCAAGGTGTTCGATCCGGAAAACCCGGCTGCCTATTTGAAGTCGCTCGCGATCAAGCGCGTCGAAGTCTGATGTAGCCAGCGGCCGCCTTCGGGCGGCCGCGTCGTCCTTTGCAGCCGGAGAAATATTGCGATGAACATGACTGCCGCCAAGATTGAGATTGAAACTGCGACGCCTGCGGCCAGCGCCGCGCCGGTCGTCGCGCTGACGCCGAAGCGCCCCCCGCGCACGGAAGCTTACGCGCGCATGGCGCGGGAGACGGCCGTGCGCGTGATCCCGCCCCTGGTCGTGATCGCGCTGCTTGCGCTTATATGGGAGCTGGTCTGCCGCCGAGCCGGCTCGGCTCTGCCGCCGCCGTCGAAGGTGTTCACTGACACCAAGGAGCTGATCCTCGATCCGTTCTTCGACCATGGCGGCATCGACAAGGGTCTGTTCTGGCATCTGTCCGCCAGTCTCCAGCGCGTCGCCTTTGGCTATTCGCTCTCGGCGATCGCCGGCATCGCGCTCGGCGTTCTCGTGGGGCAATCGGTCTGGGCGATGCGCGGGCTCGATCCGCTGTTCCAGGTGCTGCGCACCATTCCGCCGTTGGCATGGCTGCCGCTCTCGCTCGCGGCCTTCCGCGACGGCCAGCCCTCGGCGATCTTTGTCATCTTCATCACCTCGATCTGGCCGATCATCATCAACACCGCTGTCGGCATCCGCAACATCCCGCAGGACTACCGCAACGTCGCTGCCGTCGTGCAGCTCAATCCGCTCGAGTTCTTCTCCAAGATCATGATCCCGGCGGCCGCGCCCTACATCTTCACGGGCCTTCGCATCGGCATCGGCCTGTCCTGGCTCGCGATCGTCGCCGCGGAAATGCTGATCGGAGGCGTCGGTATCGGCTTCTTCATCTGGGACGCCTGGAACTCGTCGCATATCAGCGAGATCATCCTGGCGCTGTTCTATGTCGGCATCATCGGCTTCGTGCTGGACCGCCTGATCGCGGGCCTCGGCAAGGTCGTCACCCGCGGCACCGCGCAGAACTGAGGAGAGAGCACATGACCGCCTATCTGAAGCTCGACCACATCGACAAGGTCTTCACCCGCGGCGCCGCCAGCACCGAGGTGCTCAAGGAGATCAACCTGACGATCGAGAAGGGCGAGTACGTCTCGATCATCGGCCATTCCGGTTGCGGCAAGTCGACCCTGCTCAACATCATCGCGGGCCTGACAAATGCCACCACCGGCGGCGTACTGCTGGAGAACCGCGAGGTGAATTCGCCGGGACCCGACCGCGCCGTGGTGTTCCAGAACCACAGCCTGCTGCCGTGGCTCACCGTCTACGAGAACGTCAGGCTCGGCGTCGACAAGGTCTTCGCCAAGACCAAGTCCCGTTCCGAGCGCGACGCCTGGGTGATGCACAATCTCAATCTCGTGCAGATGGCCCATGCCCGGGACAAGCGGCCCTCGGAGATTTCCGGCGGCATGAAGCAGCGTGTCGGCATTGCGCGGGCGCTGGCCATGGAGCCGAAGGTGCTACTGCTGGACGAGCCCTTCGGCGCGCTCGACGCGCTGACGCGCGCTCACCTGCAGGACTCCGTGATGGCGCTGCATCAGAAGCTCGGCAACACCATTTTGATGATCACCCATGACGTCGACGAGGCCGTGCTGTTGTCCGACCGCATCGTGATGATGACCAATGGGCCGAGCGCGCGGATCGGCGAGGTGCTGGAGGTGCCGCTGGCGCGGCCGCGACGGCGGCTCGAGCTCGCGACCAACGCCACTTATCTGAAGTGCCGGCAGCGTGTGCTCGAATTCCTCTACGAGCGTCATCGCTTCGTCGAGGCCGCGTAAGCGAACGGCTAACGCGAGAATGCTTGCGCCCAAATAATCGACATCCCGCTCAATCCTTGTGCGGCGCACAAGGATTGAGCGAATCGCAAATTTAGCGAGCGGAAACGCTTCGCAACGAATTCTGGCAATACGAATAACGTGCTGAAATCCCTGGATTTCCAGCATGCGCGCAATTGGCACGGAAATTGAAACGTCTTTGCGCGACGCCAACGACGACGTCCCTCAACACCATCAATCAGCATCGTGAACTCGCCACCGGGGTGAAGCCTCGGAGCGCGCCTCCATGTGAGGCAGAGCCTGCAACGACGCAGCGGTGAGCCTGGAAGGGATACTCAATGACGAAGAATCCAACTTGGATTTCAGACTGGCGCCCCGAAGATGAGGCATTCTGGAATGCGACTGGCAAGTCTATCGCGCGACGCAATCTGATCTGGTCGATCGTCGCCGAGCATATCGGCTTTTCGGTCTGGCTGATCTGGAGCATCGTCACCACCAAGCTGCCGCAGGCAGGCTTCCACTACACCACCGACCAGCTGTTCCAGCTCGTGGCGGTGCCAGGCCTAATCGGCGCCTTGATGCGCTTTCCCTACACTTTCGCTGTGACGACCTTCGGCGGTCGCAACTGGACCATCTTCAGTGCGGCGATCCTGTTCATTCCGACGCTGTCGCTTGCCTATTTCGTGAGCCAGCCCGATACGCCGTTCTGGCTGATGCTGCTGGTCGCCTCGACCGCGGGTCTGGGCGGCGGCAATTTCGCCTCCAGCATGACCAACATCTCGTTCTTCTTCCCCGACCGGATGAAGGGGTGGGCGCTGGGCCTCAACGCCGCCGGCGGCAATATCGGCGTCTCCAGCGTACAGCTCCTGACCCCGATCCTGATGACGCTCGCCGTCTTCAACCTGTTCCAGGCAACGCCGGTCGACGGCATCTTCCTCCAGAACGCCGGGCTGATGTGGGTGCTGCCGATCGCGATCGCGGTGTTCGGCGCCGTGTTCTTCATGAACAATCTCACCACGGCGAAATCGTCGGTGAAGAACCAGCTAGCGATCGTGAAGCGCAAGCACACCTGGATCATGGCATACCTCTATATCGGCACGTTCGGATCCTTCATCGGCTATTCCGCTGCATTTCCGCTGCTGATCAAGACCCAGTTCCCGCAGGTCACGATTGCCATCGCATTCCTGGGCCCGCTGGTCGGCTCGCTGTCGCGTCCGCTCGGCGGCTGGCTTGCGGACAAGATCGGCGGCTCGATCATCACGTTCTGGAATTTCATCGTGATGGCGGGCGCGACGGTCGGCGTGCTCTACTTCGTCGGGCAGAAGGATTTCATCGGCTTCCTGGCGATGTTCCTGATCCTGTTCGTGACGACCGGTATCGGCAACGGCTCGACCTATCGCATGATCCCATCGATCTTCCGTGAGGAGAATCTGTTCAAGGTGCGCGGCAAGGGCGACACGGCGCGCGCGCTGGCGCTCAAGACGGCGAGCATCGAGAGCGGTGCAGCGGTCGGCTTCATCGGCGCCATCGGGGCCGTCGGCGGCTATCTGATCCCGACCGGCTTCGGCAAGTCGATCGCCATCACCGGCGGGCCGCAGCTCGCGCTCGCGATCTATCTCGCCTTCTACGCCTCCTGTCTCGCTCTGACCTGGTGGTTCTACCTGCGTCGCAGCCCGCAGGGTGAAGGGGCGGCAAGCCTTGCCGAAGCAAGGGTCTAATACTTGGTACGAATCTCGCTTCTCCCCGTACGCGGGGAGAAGTCCCTCTGATGACGTTTGACCCATGAACTTCTTCCGCAACGGCGCGGACGAAGGCAGACCGAAACAGACAGGAGAACATCATGACGCCAGAACAGATCGCCCTCGTCCAGCAGAGCTTCGCCAAGGTCGCACCGATTTCAGCGCAGGCCGCGGTGCTGTTCTACGATCGTCTTTTCGAGATGGCGCCGTCCGTGCGCACGATGTTTCCCGAGGACATGACCGAGCAACGCAAGAAGCTGATGGGCATGCTCGCTGCCGTTGTCGGTGGCCTGTCGAACCTGAACTCGATTCTTCCCTCAGCCTCGGTGCTCGCCAAGCGCCATGTCGCCTATGGCGCCAAGGCCGAGCACTACCCTGTGGTCGGCGCGGCCCTGCTGTGGACCCTGGAGAAGGGGCTCGGTGAAGACTGGACGCCCGAACTCGCAAAAGCGTGGACCGATGTCTACGGCGTGCTGTCCGGCTACATGATGTCCGAAGCCTACGGCGCGCAGCCGCAGGCCGCTGAATAGGAGATGCTCTCGTGAGTGAACCGCTGGTCATCGTCGGTAACGGTATGGCGGCCGCGCGTCTGGTCGACGAGCTCGCCAAGACCGCACTCGGCCGCTACGCGGTCGCCGTCATCGGCGAGGAGCCGCGGCTCGCTTACAATCGCGTGCTGCTCTCATCCGTGCTGGCCGGCGAGACCGGCTCGCACGAGATCGAACTCCGGCCGGCGGATTGGTGGCGGCATCGCGGCGTCACCGTGCGTTACGGCTATCGCGTCACCGAAATCGATGTCGGCCGCCGCGAGCTGAAGATCGAAGGCGAAGAGAGCATGGAATATTCCAAGCTCGTGCTCGCCACGGGATCGACGCCGCTGCGGCTCAACGTGCCGGGCGCCGATCTCGCCGGCGTGCACACCTTTCGCGACACCCGCGACGTCGACCTGTTGCTGACGCTTGCCGCGGCCAAGAAGCGCGTCGTTGTCGTCGGCGGCGGCCTGCTCGGACTTGAAGCAGCTTACGGCCTCGCCAAGGCCGGCGCGCCGGTGACGCTGCTGCATCTCATGGACCGGCTGATGGAGCGTCAGCTCGACGGGCCGGCCGCCGACCTGCTCAAGACGCTGGTCGAGCGTAAGGGCATCCGCATCCTGCTCAACGCCTCGACCGCACGCATCCATGGCGATGGTCATGTCGAAGCCGTCGAGCTTGCCGACGGCAGCCGCATCGAGGCCGATGCCGTGATCTTCGCGGCCGGCATCAAACCGAGCGCGGCGCTGGCGAAAGAAGCGGGGATCGCGGTCAATCGCGGCATCGTCGTCAACGACGTCATGCAGACGTCCTCGCCCGACATCTTCGCGCTCGGCGAATGCGCCGAGCATCACGGCACCTGCTACGGCCTGGTCGAGCCCGCCTACGAGCAGGCGCGCGTGCTGGCGCGACATCTCGCCGGACGTCCTGCTTCCTATCAGGGCAGCGTGGTTTCGACCAATCTGAAGGTCTCCGGCGTCAGCGTGTTCTCCGCCGGCGATTTCATGGGCGGGGAGGGCAGCGAGAGCCTCGTGCTGACCGATCGCAGGCGCGGGACCTACAAGAAGCTCGTCATCGCGGACGGACGGCTCACCGGCGCCGTGCTGATCGGCGATACCGTCGATGCGCTCTGGTATCTCGAGCTGATCCGCAATCGCGACAAGGTGGCGGCGATCCGCACTGACATGATGTTCGGCCGCGCGCTCGCGCGTCCCTCCAAGGCGGCATGACACGCCAGCTTGATAAGGCAGCCTGATATGACGGCGATCGATCCCACGCTTCGTGCTACCAGGACGGCCTGCCCCTATTGCGGCGTCGGCTGCGGCGTGCTGGCAACGCCTGACGGCAAGGGCGGGGCTGCGATCGCCGGCGACCCTGATCACCCCGCCAATTTCGGCCGGCTGTGCTCCAAGGGCTCCGCGCTCGGCGAGACCGTCGGGCTGGAAGGCCGTCTGCTCTATCCGATGATCCGCTGCAAGGGCGTGCTGGAGCGTGTCGCCTGGAGCGATGCACTGGACCACGTCGCCCATCGCATGCAGCACATCGTAGCGCGCGACGGCGCCGACGCAGTCGCGTTCTATCTCTCCGGCCAGCTCCTGACCGAGGACTACTACGTCGCGAACAAGCTGATGAAGGGCTTTGTCGGCACCGCCAATGTCGACACCAATTCGCGGCTCTGCATGTCGTCGTCGGTCGCCGGCCATCGCCGCGCCTTCGGCGCCGATACCGTGCCCGGCTGCTACGAGGATCTCGACCACGCAGATTTGCTCGTCTTCGTCGGTTCGAACGCGGCTTGGTGTCATCCGGTGCTGTTCCAGCGCATGCTGAAGAACCGGCAGGAGCGTGGCGCGCGCATGATCGTGATCGACCCGCGCCGTACCGACACCGCCGATGACGTCGATCTGTTCCTGGGGCTCAAGCCCGGCACCGACACCGCGCTGTTCTCCGGCCTGCTGGTCCACCTCGCCGACAACGGCGCGCTGGACCGGGACTACATCGCGCAGAACACGTCAGGCTTCGATGACGCGCTGGCGCGCGCCCGGAGCATTGCCGGCAGCGCCACCGCGACCGCGCTCGCCACGGGCCTCTCCGAGCAGGACGTCGCCACCTTCTTCAAGATGTTCCGCGACACCGAGAAGGTCGTCACGCTCTATTCACAGGGCGTCAACCAGTCGGCGCAGGGCACCGACAAGGTCAATGCGATCCTGAACTGCCATCTCGCCACCGGGCGTATCGGCAAGCCGGGCGCCTCGCCGTTCTCGCTCACCGGCCAGCCCAACGCCATGGGCGGCCGCGAGGTCGGCGGCCTCGCCAACATGCTCGCTGCCCATATGGGCTTCACGCCGCCGGACATCGATCGCGTCAGGCGGTTCTGGAAGGCCCCGCACATCGCCACCCATGAGGGGCTGAAGGCGGTGCAGCTGTTCGAGGCCATCAATCGCGGCGAGGTCAAGGCGCTGTGGGTGATGGGCACCAACCCGGCAGTGTCGCTGCCGGATGCGGACTTTGTGCGCGAGGCGTTGAAGAAGCTCGAATTGTTCGTGGTCTCCGAGAACGTGCTCTCCAACGACACCGTCGAGGCGGGGCCGCATGTGCTGCTGCCTGCGCTGGCCTGGGGTGAGAAGTCGGGCACGGTCACCAACTCCGAGCGCCGCATCTCGCGCCAGCGTTCGTTCTTGCCGGCGCCGGGCGAGGCGCGTCCCGATTGGTGGATTCTGAGCGAGACCGCCAAACGTCTCGGCTTCGGCGATAGTTTCAACTACAAATCCGCCGCCGACATCTTTCGCGAGCATGCCGCGCTCTCGGCCTTCGAGAACGACGGCAGCCGTGATTTCGACATCGGCGCGCTGACCTTGCTGTCCGACGAAGCCTTCGACGCCTTGAAGCCGGTGCAATGGCCGGTACGTGAAGGCGGCGCGCCGAGCGATCGTTTCTTCGCGAGCGGCGGCTTCTTCACCAATGACGGCAAGGGCCGCTTCGTTGCGCCGGAGGTGCCGTCGCTGCGGAGCGAGACCGGCGCCTCACGTCCCCTCAGGCTCAACACCGGGCGCATCCGCGACCAGTGGCACACCATGACGCGTACGGGTCTCAGCCAGCGGCTGGGCGCGCATCTGCCCGAGCCCTTCGTCGAGATCCACCCCGACGACGCCAGCAAGTACGGCATCGTCCATGATGGCTATGCCCGCATCACCACCGATTACGGCCAGTGCATCCTGAAGGCCGTGGTCAGCGACCGCCAGCAGCGCGGCACGCTGTTCGTCCCGATCCACTGGAGCGCGATGAACAGCTCGCATGGCCGCGTCGGGTCGCTGGTGCAGTCGTTCACCGATCCGTTCTCGGGCCAGCCCGAGTCCAAGGCGACGCCGGCCGCGATCGCACCTTACGAATATGTCTTCCGCGGCTTTGCTCTGTCCCGGAAACAACTCGATCTGCCGCCGAACCTGTTGTGGACCCGCGTCACTGTCGCCGACGGCTTCGGCTATCTCTTTGCCGACAATGCGGACCTTTCGCGCTGGCCGGCCTGGCTGGAGGGTGTCGCCGGCGAGGACGTCGCCGACTATCGCGACTTCGGCGGCGGGGTCTATCGCGCCGCGTCTTTCGCGGGCGACCGCATCGAAACCTGCTTGTTCGTGGGCCCCGCGCATGATGCGGGCGATTGGGAGGTGGTGAAGAGCCTGTTCGTGGCCGACCACGTCACCGACGATCAGCGTCGCATGCTGCTGTCGGGCAAGTCCGGCGAGGGGGCCGCTTCTGGCGGACCGATCGTCTGCGCCTGCTTCGGCGTCGGCCGTGACACAATCTGCAACAGCATCGTCACCGGCGCACGCACGGCCGCCGAAATCGGGGCCAAGCTCAAGGCCGGCACCAATTGCGGGTCCTGCATCCCCGAGTTGAAGCGGCTGATCGCGACGACGGACGTGCCGATGAAGCAAGCGAAGATCGCAAGCGCGGTGGGGTAGGTAGGTCTCGTGCCCCGGACGCTGCGCGGCAGGTCCGGGACATGAGAGCGGCGTGGACGCAGCCTTGACCGCCGCCAATCGACGCGCGCTCGTTTGTGTCCTATGCTGCTGCGCGTCCCGCCAGCCAACAACCACAACAATAACGATGTATATGGAAACGCCGCCGCGCCTGATCGAGACCAGGCTCTGCTGCACCATGCCCGACAAGTTCCGCCGTAAGGGCGATCTGCACCTTGCCTCCAACGGTGATGGTGGCGCCAGGACAGACAGGCCCTACATCACGGAGTCGTCGACCGGCAGCGTGCTGGTCGCCGATGTCAGCGGATTGAACTCCTGAACCTGGTAACGGTTGCCTGAGCAGAAGTACGACAGCGGAGCGAACATGAACACCAGCCCCTTCGGCAAGACCGGCACCAGTGTTTCCGTGATCGGGCAGGGCACCTGGTATCTCGACCACGGCGATCGCGAGCGCGCGATCGCGGCCCTTCAGCGCGGGCTCGATCTCGGCATGACCCACATCGACACCGCCGAGATGTATGGCGATGCAGAGCTCGTCATTGCCGACGCCATTGCTGGCCGGCGCGATGAGGTGTTCCTGGTCTCCAAGGTGCTGCCGAGCAACGCTTCGCGCCGCGGAACGATCACCGCCTGCGAGCGCTCACTGAAGCGGCTGAACACCGACCGTCTCGATTGCTATCTCCTGCATTGGCGCGGTTCCTATCCGCTGGAAGACACCGTCGCTGCGTTCGAGGAGCTGGTGACGTCAGGCAAGGTCAAATCCTGGGGCGTTTCCAATTTCGACGTCGACGATCTCGACGAGATTTTCGAGGTCGCCGGCGAAGGCCGCATCGCCTGCAATCAGGTGCTCTATCACCTCAAGGAACGCGCGATCGAACACGCGGTGATCCCCTGGTGCGAGCGGAATGGCGTCGCCGTGGTTGCCTATTCACCGTTCGGCCACGACGATTTCCCGGATGCGCGCAGCAAGGGCGGCGCTGTGCTGGCGAAGATTGCGGAGGCGCGTCGCGTGACGCCGCGTCAGGTCGCGCTGAGCTTTCTCACCCGTGCAACTACGGTGTTCGCGATCCCGAAGGCGTCGTCCGCAGAACATGCCGGCGAGAATGCCGGGGCCGGTGATCTCGTGCTGACGAAAGAGGAGATTTCCGCGCTCGATGCGGCGTTTCCGCGCGGGCCGAAGCCGCGCAGCCTGCCCATGCTGTAATGCACAAAGGCCTATTATTAACGGAGCATTGACGCGCGCGGCGGCCGGCGCATATCGGCATCCTGTTTTCGGAAGTTGTGGACGCGGCGCATTTGTCGTTTTTTACGACTGTTCTCGATTCGCATTTTGCCGGGTTCCCACAGTGACACCGCCGCCCGCCGTAGCCGCAAGGCTCGATAGTATTCCCATGCCCGCGCCGGAGAAGAAGCAGAAGGCTCGCCGCGCGCTCGCGCGCGTCGATCATCCCTTCAAAGGCATTGCGCTGGTGCTGTTGTCGACGATCTTTCTCGGCTGCTCCGACGTCACCGCGAAATATCTGTCGACCAGCCTGCCGTCGATCGAGATCACCTGGATCCGCTTCGTCACCTTCGCGCTGTTGTTCACGCCGGTGATGATGCCGGGCTCGCCGCTGCATGCGATGCGCACCGAGCGTCTTGGCTTGCAGCTGATGCGTGGCGCCGCGTTGCTGGGCTCCTCGCTGTTCTTCATCACGGGCTTGAGTTTCCTCCCCATCGCGGAAGCCTCCGCCACCGGGTTTGTTTCGCCGTTGTTCGTCACCGCGCTGTCGATCATCTTCTTGAGCGAGAAGGTCGGCATGCGCCGCTGGATCGCCACGGGCATTGGCTTGACCGGCGTGCTGATCATCCTGCGGCCGGGCACGAGTGCTTTTCATGCCGCCGCATTCTTCCCGATCATCTCGGCGTTCTGCTGGGCTGCCGCGCTGATCCTGACGCGCATGATGAGCGGCCGAGAGGCCGTCCTCACCACGATGGCCTATTCGGCGCTGACAGGCGTTGCGATCCTCAGCGTGATGGTGCCGTTCGTCTGGGTCACACCGAGCTGGACCGCAATCGGGCTTGGCATCGTGATCGGCGTTGCGTCGACCGTCGGCCAGTGGATCATCGTGCTGGCCTACCGCTATGGCGATGCTTCGGTGCTGGCGCCGTTCTCCTACACGCAGCTGCTCTGGGTCAGCATTTTGGGTTTCTTTATCTTCGGCGAAGTGCCTGATCTCTGGACCATCGTCGGCGCGGCCTTCATCGTTGCGAGCGGCCTCTACATCGCCCATCGCGAGCGGGTGCGTCGGGCCCAACTCCTGGTGCTGGAAGAGCGTTCCCCGAACCCCTGACGCAAGTCCGCGCGTCCGCTTCGTGCTATCAACGGCTCCAACGATAAGGGAGGAGCCGAATGCGCGCTGCGATTTTCAGGAACGGTGAGATTGTCGTGGGACAGATGGCCGAGCCGACGCCGGGGCTCGGCCAGGTGCTGGTCAAGACGCTCGCCTGCGGCATCTGCGGCTCCGACCTGCACGCGCGCCAGCATGCTCACCGCATGGTGGAGATGGCGCGGAAGACCGGGCGCAAGCCGATGGATCTGTCGCGCGACATCGTGTTCGGCCACGAGTTCTGCTGCGAGATCGTCGACTACGGAGCCGGTACCACGCGCAAGCTCAAGCCGGGCACGCGCGTCTGCTCGCTGCCGGCGCTGGTGACGCCGCAGGGCATCGAGGGCATCGGCTACTCCAACGACAATATCGGCGGCTATGCCGAGGCGATGCTGCTCAGCGAAGCGCTGCTGCTCGAAGTGCCCAACGGTCTCGCGCCGGAACACGCCGCGTTGACCGAGCCGCTCGCGGTTGGCGTCCACGCGGTGGCGAAAGCCAATATCCGTGGCGGCGAGGTGCCGCTGGTGATTGGCTGCGGGCCGGTCGGGCTTGCGGTGATTGCGGCGCTGAGGATCAAGGGCCTGCATCCGATCATCGCTGCCGACTATTCGCCGGCGCGCCGCGCGCTCGCCGCCAAGCTCGGCGCGGACATCGTCGTCGATCCCAAGATGTCGCAACCCTATGCGACCTGGGCGGAGCACGCGCAGATGTCGGACGCGGAGAAGGCGGCGCGGCCGCCGTTCCAGGCCATGCTGCCGGCGCTGAAGCCTGCCATCATCTTCGAATGCGTCGGCGTGCCCGGCTTGTTGCAGCAGGTTTTCGAGGGCGCCCCGCGCGATGCCAGAATCGTCGTGGTCGGCGTCTGCATGGAGAGCGACAGAAACGAGCCGATGCTGGGCATCATGAAGGAGCTCAACGTCCAATACGTGCTGGGCTATACGCCGGAGGAGTTCGCAGGCTCGCTACGGCTGATCGCGGAAGGGCAGGTGGACGCGGCGGCGATGGTGACGGCCGAGGTCGGCATCGACGGCGTCGCAAAGGCGTTCGCTGATCTTGCCAACCCAGAGGCGCACACCAAGATCATCGTGCAGCCGTGGCGGTGACGCTCTCGTAGGGTGCAAAGGCGCTTTGCCCGCCCTACAAGACCTACTCAGTACTTCGCCGGCACGTACATCTCCGGCGGAACCGGACCGCGCTGATAGTCGGGATTGCGGACGCGTGGCGGCAGCACCACGGGCGCGCGGGACACCTCCTGGTAGGGGATCTGGCTGAGCAGATGCGCGATGCAGTTGAGGCGGGCGCGCTTCTTGTCGACGGCATCGACGATCCACCAGGGCGAATCCGGCAGGTGCGTGTATTCGAGCATCGTCTCCTTGGCCTTGGTGTACGCCTCCCAGCGGCTGCGGGATTCGACGTCCATCGGGCTCAGCTTCCACTGCTTGAGCGGATCCTTGATGCGCATGGTGAAGCGGAACTGCTGCTCGTCGTCGGTGATCGAGAACCAGTATTTGACCAGGATGATGCCGGAGCGGATCAGCATGCGCTCGAACTCGGGCACGGTCTTGAAGAACTCCTGATATTCGTCCTCCGTGCAGAAGCCCATCACGCGCTCGACGCCCGCCCGGTTGTACCAGCTGCGGTCGAACAACACGATCTCGCCGCCGGCCGGCAGATGCGCGACGTAGCGCTGGAAGTACCATTGCGTTCGCTCGCGCTCGTTCGGAGCGGGGAGCGCCGCGACGCGGCAGATGCGGGGATTGAGGCGCTGGGTGATGCGCTTGATGACGCCGCCCTTGCCGGCGGAATCGCGACCCTCGAACAGCACGACGACCTTCTTCTTCTCGCTCTGCACCCAGTCCTGGAGCTTGACCAGTTCGCCCTGAAGGCGAAGCAGTTCCCGGAAATAGAGCCTGCGATCGACCGTCGGGCTCAGCGTTTCGGTCTCGTCCAGAAGCTCGTCGAGACGGGTATCATCCAGCTCCATCTCCAGCTCCTCGTCGAGATCGTCCGCCAGTTCCTGGATGATGCGCTCGCGCTTGGATATCTGGGATTTGCGATCGGATGCGGTCATGGGTCCATCTCTCGGCTCGAATTATCAGTCACAACGACCATCGGCGGGGTTTGTTGCGCCCATGTGACAACGTGCAATCCCGCTGACGCGGGTCACACCGGCAGCGCGATCGAATATTTCACCTGACTGAGCGCAAAGCTGGACTCGATCGAGGCGATGCCGTCGAGCCGTGTCAGCTTGGTCTTCAGGAACGTCTCGTAGGAGGCGAGATCGGCCGCCACTACGCGCAGCAGGTAGTCGCGGTTGCCCGTCATCAGATAACACTCCAGCACCTCGTCCCATTTCGAGATCGCGCGCGCGAAGCGGTTGAGGTCCTCCTCCTTCTGCCGCGCCAGCTTGATCGAAATGAACACGCTGACGTGCAGCCCGAGCGCCTTCTGGTCGACGGTCGCAATGTATCGCGAGATGACGCCGCGTTCCTCCAGGAGTTTGACCCGCCGGTGGCAGGGCGAGACCGATAGCCCGACCTTGTCGGCGAGCTCCTGCATGGTCATGCGGCTGTCGGCCTGGAGCAGCGAGAGGATTTTGCGATCGATGACGTCGAGCTCTGGCATTGGGATGAAACCTGCGTATTCTGGACAATATTGGTATGGTATCCCAATATCAGTAAGTACTGCGCGATAAATTGAGAAGTTTACCGCCGCCCGCGGGCGTATCATCGGCGGTACCTGTTGCCGGGAGCATTGCCATGCCCGTTGATTCCACCCGTCTCGACACCCTGAACGCTCTGGCCCGCAAGGCGCTGTGGCTGTCGTCGTGGACCATCCACCATGCGAACCACGTCCGCCCGAGCGCGGATGGCCTCAAGGTCGGCGGCCACCAGGCCTCGTCCGCCTCCCTCGCGACCATCATGTCGGCGCTGTATTTCCACGTGCTGAAACCTGAGGATCGCGTCGCGGTGAAGCCGCATGCGAGCCCGGTGTTCCACGCCATCCAGTATCTGTTCGGCCGGCAGAGCCGCGAGAAGCTTGAGAATTTTCGCGGCTTCAAGGGCGCGCAATCCTATCCCTCGCGCACCAAGGATGTCGACGACGTCGATTTCTCCACCGGCTCGGTCGGCCTCGGCGTCGCGCAGACGCTGTTCTCGTCGCTGGTGCAGGACTACGTCAAGGCGCATGGCTGGATGAAGGATCGCCGCGAAGGGCGCATGATTGCCCTGGTCGGTGATGCCGAGATGGACGAAGGCAACATCTTCGAGGCGCTCGCGGAGGGCTGGAAGCACGGCCTGCGCAATACCTGGTGGGTGGTCGATTACAACAGGCAGTCGCTCGATGCGGTCGTGCGCGAAGGTCTCTGGGAAAAGTTCGAGACCATGTTCCGCAATTTCGGCTGGGACGTGGTCATCGTGAAATACGGTCGCCTGATGCGCGAGGCCTTTGCCGAACCCGGCGGCGAGGCCCTCAGGCGCTGGATCGACAATTGCCCGAACGCACTCTATGCCGCGCTGTGCTTCCAGGGCGGCGCTGCGTTCCGCAAGCACCTGCACGACGAGATCGGCGACCAGGGCCAGATCACGAAACTGATCGACAAGCGCAGCGACGAGGAATTGCTGGCGCTGATGTCCAATCTGGGCGGCCACGACATGGCGAGCATGCTGGAGGCGTTCGAGTCCATCGACCACGATCGCCCGGTCTGCTTCATCGCCTACACCATCAAGGGCGTCGGTCTGCCGTTCCAGGGTCACAAGGACAACCATGCCGGCCTGATGACGGTCGCGCAGATGGAGAAATATCGCGACAGCCAGAACATTCGACCCGGTCATGAGTGGGACAAATACGAAGGCCTCCCGCAATCCGCCGGCGAGCTTGACGCCTTCCTCGCGCGCGTGCCGTTCAACCAGGACGGCCGCCGCCTGACCGCGCCGGTTTTCGAGGTGCCCCCGCAGCTTGCGTTCAAGCCGTCGCCGCAGATGTCGACCCAGCAGGGGTTTGGCCTCGTGTTGAACGAGATCGCCCGCGGCGACAGCGAACTGGCAAAGCGCATCGTGACGACCTCGCCGGACGTCACGGTCTCGACCAATCTCGGCCCCTGGGTGAACCGGCGCGGCCTGTTCGCCAGCGCCGAGAAGGCGGACTTATTCCGCAGCGAGAAAATTCCGTCCACCTACAACTGGGACGCCTCACCCAAGGGCCAGCATCTCGAGCTCGGCATCGCCGAGATGAACCTGTTCATCATGCTCTCGGCGCTCGGCCTGTCGCATCAGATCAACGGCGAGCGGCTGTTGCCGGTCGGCACGCTCTACGATCCCTTCATCGAGCGCGGCCTCGATGCGCTGAACTATGCCTGCTACCAGGATGCGCGCTTCATGGCGGCCGCGACGCCATCGGGCATCACGCTGGCGCCCGAAGGCGGCGCGCACCAGTCGATCGCAACACCCCTGATCGGCATGGCACAGGACGGGCTCGCCGCGTTCGAGCCGGCCTTCGTCGACGAGCTCGCCGTGATCATGGGTTGGGGCTTCAACCATATGCAGCGCGAGCCGGGCGAGGGCGGCTCGGTCTATTTGCGACTCTCGACGCGCAGCATCGAGCAGGCGCAGCGGATCATGACGCCGGAGCTTGCGCAGGGCATCACCGATGGGGCCTATTGGCTGCGCAAGCCGGGGCCGAATGCCGAACTCGTGATCGCCTATACCGGCGCGGTCGCGCCGGAGGCGATCGAGGCGACCGGCTTCATCGGCGAGAGCCGGCGCGACATCGGCCTGCTCGCGATCACCTCGGCAGATCGACTCCATTCAGGCTGGACCGCTGCGCGAAAATTGCGGCGTGACCGTCGCGGCGTGCAGCATCTCAGCCACATCGAGAAATTGCTGGCGCCGCTGTCGCGCGATTGCGGCATCGTGACCGTGATCGATGGGCATCCCTCCGCCCTCGGCTGGCTCGGCAGCGTCCGTGGCCACCGCGTCGAGGCGCTGGGCGTCGAGCAGTTCGGCCAGACCGGCACCATCGCTGACCTGTACCGGCACTACGGCATCGATGCGAATGCGATCATCGATGCGGCCGAAAGCCTCACCACCGGCGCGCCCGTGCTGCATCGGAAGATGGCGGTGTAGTCGGGGTAACCCCCGCATGGGCCCCGGACGCAGCGCACCGCTGAAGTAGCGCTGCGCTGCGTCCGGGGCACGTGAGAGTCTGGACTCGTTATAATCTCGTGTCCCGGACGCGTTGCGGCGTGAAATGACGCGACGCCGAGCCGGGACCCATGGCCGCTTGCTTCGCTCCAAATCGCGTCCCATATTCCGCGCGTCTGCCGCAACGCTGGCCCCGCATATGGCGGGTTCAATTGCCGGCGCTTTCGTGCAAGGATGCTTGCCGAAACGCCCCCACATGCCCCCAAGAAGAGGTTAACGATGGTCAATCGCATGCAATTCTACATCGACGGCGCCTGGGTCGATCCCGCCGTCAAGAAGTCCACCGCCGTGGTCAACCCCGCGACGGAAGAGGCGATGTACGAGGTTGCGCTGGGCTCCAAGGCCGACGTGGACAAGGCCGTCGCCGCCGCCAAGCGCGCCTTTGTAACGTTCTCCCAGACCAGCCGCGAGGAGCGCGTCGCGCTGCTTTCGAAAGTCATCGAGATCTACAAGGGCCGTCTCAAGGAGATCGGCGCTGCGGTCTCCGACGAGATGGGCGCGCCGCTGCCGATGGCGGAGAAGCTCCAGGCCGGCGCCGGCCTCGGTCATCTCATGACCACGCTCGACGTGCTCAAGAACTATCATTTCGAGGAGCCGGTCGGCACCGCCATGGTGCTGCGCGAGCCGATCGGCGTGGTCGGCATGATCACGCCCTGGAATTGGCCGCTGAACCAGATCGCCTGCAAGGTTGCGCCCGCGCTGGCCGCCGGCTGCACCATGATCCTGAAGCCGTCGGAGTTCACGCCGACGTCGGCGCTGATCTTCGCGGAAATCTTGCATGAAGCCGGCGTGCCGAAGGGCGTGTTCAACCTCGTCAACGGCCTCGGCCCCGAGGTCGGCGCCGCCATGAGCGAGCACCCCGACATCGACATGATCTCCTTCACCGGCTCGACCCGCGCCGGCATCGATGTAGCGAAGCGCGCAGCGCCGACCGTGAAGCGCGTGAGCCAGGAGCTCGGCGGCAAGTCGCCGAACGTCATCCTCGAAGGTGCTGACCTCACGAAGGCGGTGACCGGCGGCGTGATGCACATGTTCAACAACTCCGGCCAGTCCTGCAACGCGCCCTCGCGCATGATTGTGCCGCTGTCGAAAATGAAGGAAGTCGCCGCGATCGCGAAGGCCGTCGCCGACAAGACCAAGGCCGGTGATCCCCGCGCCGAAGGCACCACCATCGGTCCGGTCGTCAACCGCGGCCAGTGGGACAAGATCCAGGGCCTGATCAAGAAGGGCATCGACGAGGGCGCAACCCTGGTCGCCGGCGGCCCGGGCCTGCCCGAGGGCGTCAACAAGGGCTTCTATGTCCGCCCGACCATCTTCGCCGACGTCACCCCCGACATGACGATCGCCCGTGAAGAGATCTTCGGACCGGTGCTGACCATCATCGGTGCCAAGGACGAAGCCGAAGCCGTGCACATCGCCAACGACACGCCCTATGGGCTCGCCGGCTACGTCACGGGCGCTTCGGTCGAGGACGCCAAGCGCGTCGGCCGGCAGATCCGAGCGGGTAACGTCAATCTCCAGGGCGTTCCCAACGACCGCACCGCACCGTTCGGCGGCTACAAGCAGTCGGGCAATGGCCGCGAGTGGGGCAAGTACGGCCTCGAGGACTTCCTCGAAGTGAAGGCGGTCGCCGGCTTCAACGCGGCGTAAGCTTTAGCGTCTGAACAAACATAGCGCCGGAGCGGGAAGCCGCTCCGGCGTTTTATTTTCGCATCTCTCTCTTTGTCATTCCGGGGCGTCGCGAAGCGACCAGCCCGGAATCCATTCATCCACAGAGACCGTCGCACGATGGATTCCGGGCTCGCGCCGAAGCTGGCGCGCCCCGGAATGACGGGGAAGAGCAGGCGCCTATCCCCCCGCCGCGCCTTGCGTGTTCACATACAGCGCGTAGATCGACTGGCTTGCGGCCATGAACAGGCGGTTGCGCTTGCCGCCACCGAAGCAGACATTGGCGCAGCGTTCGGGCAGGGCGATGCGGCCGATCATGACGCCGTCGGGCGCGAACACCACGACGCCGTCGAGCTCGGGATCGCCCATGCCCCAGCCGCACCAGAGATTGCCGTCGACGTCGCAGCGCATGCCGTCAGGCGTGCCCGGGCCGGCATCGATGTGGACGCGCTTGTTGGAGATCGAGGTGCCGTCAGGCGAAACGTCATAAGCGAGGATCTTGCGGTTCGGCACGCCGCGGGATTCCACGACGTACAGGATCTTCTCGTCCGGCGAGAAGCACAGCCCGTTCGGACCGAGCACGCCCTCGGCGAGGATGGTCGCCTTGCCGGTCGCGGGATCGAACCGATAGACGTTCGGCTCGATCTCCGGCTCGGCCTTGTAGCCCTCGTAATTGCCGAGCAGGCCGAAGGTCGGATCGGTGAACCAGATCGAGCCGTCGGACTTCACCACGACGTCGTTCGGCGAGTTCAGCCGCTTGCCGCCAAACGAGTCCATCAGCACGGTGATGCTACCGTCATATTCGGTGCGAGTTACGCGGCGGCCGCCATGCTCGCATGTGACGAGCCGGCCCTGGCGATCTCTGGTGTTCCCGTTGGCGAAATTCGAAGGCTTGCGAAACACGGAGACCGCGCCGGTCTCCTCCTCCCATTTGATGATGCGTTGGTTCGGGATGTCGCTGCACAGGAGATAGCGCCCGTCGCCGAACCATACCGGGCCTTCGGCCCAGCGCAGGCCGGTCGCCAACCGTTCCACCGCCGAAAGCTTCAGCCAGTATTTTTCGAAGCGGGGATCGAGCGCCTTGATCGCGGGATCGGGGTAATAGGTCGCCGGCCGCCAGCCCGGACGTTCCTGGGAGTGGGACGATGCCTCATTCATGTCGGTTCTCTCGTTTCGTTCCCTCTGGACAATCCTGCTATCATTAGGGACACGTGTCCGCAAATCGGCCACTACAGGTGAGGAAGACATGCCACGCATTTTGATGACGGGAGCTTCGGGCGGAATCGGTACGAGCCTGCGGAAATTGCTGCCGCCGATCTATCCGGATCTCCTGCTTTCCGACATCAAGCCGCCCGCCGATCTCGGCGCGAACGAAAAGTTCAAGGCGGCAGACCTCGCCGATCTCGCGCAGTGCGAGGCGATCTGCGAGGGCGTCGACGGCATCCTCCATTTCGGCGGCTATTCGGTCGAAGGTACCTGGGATCAAATCCTCCAGGCCAACATCATCGGCGGCTACAATCTGTTCGAGGCCGCCTACCGGAAGGGCGTCAAGCGCGTCGTGTTCGCCTCGTCGAACCACGCCGTCGGCTTCTATCCGCGCCACCACAAGATCGGCGCCGACGTCACCCCGCGTCCCGACGGCCGCTATGGCGTCAGCAAGGTGTTCGGCGAGGCTCTCGGCGCGCTCTACGCCGACAAGCACGGCATGAAGGTCACCTGCCTGCGCATCGGCAATTTCGGCGACATGCCGCTCGACCAGCGCCGGCTCTCGATCTGGCTCAAGCCCGATGACCTCGTGCAGCTCTGCCGCATCGGGCTCGAGCATCCCGACATCCATTTCGAAGTCTTCTACGGCGCTTCCTTCAACGAACGCGCCTGGTGGGACAATCACCGTGCCTACGAATTCGGCTATCGCCCCACGGGCCGGGCCGAAGATTTCCGCGAGCACGCAATGGCGGAGCAGGCCAAGCTGAAGCCGGACCCGGTCGGTGATTACTTTCAGGGCGGTACGTTCTGCAGCATGGAGTTCGACGCTGATACAAGTCGCGTGATCGACTGGAATAAGCGGTAGTCCTCGCTGGAGCATCATCCTGATTGCGAACGCAGCAAAGCACTCCTCAATCCCTCCGCGGCAAACGACTCTGGATTGCTTAGCTGCGCTCGCGATGACGCGTTCGGGTGCATGACTTGGCCGCGGGCAAAACATACACGGCGTTCCCGTTGATCTAGGTCAACACCGAAGAATCGCTGGGGTTCTCGATATGCGCGAGCGCAATTCGAGTGCCACGACAATGAAAATCAAAATGTCTGATGTCGCGATGCTCGCGATGATCGTGTCGGGACTCGTGCCCGGGCCGGTGCAAGCCGCAACGCTGAGCAATGCCGAGGCGACGTTTCTCGACCAGCTCGTCACCGCGTCCGTGGTGCTCGAGCAGCGCTGCGTCGGTTACGAGGTCGATGGTGCCGGCAGTGTTCAACTCGGCGCCCGGATGCTCGGCAGCCCTGATGCAGCGATGGCCATGATTGACGCCTATTCGGCTGCCATCAAGGCGCGTGACGGCGACACTTACGATTTCACCAAGTTTCGCCCCGAGGTGTCCGAAGCGGCCAGCAAAACGTTCAGGCGCGTTCGGGCAGAGTTGATCAAAGACCCAAGGAGAGCCTGCGCCGATTATGGCGAGGCCGGCGTGGGGCGCGGTCTGCTAAGACGGTATTGACGATAGTCAGCGCTCCAGCCGGCCCGCAGATCGGTCGGCGGGAGTGGAGAAAACCTTCAGCGTCGCGGCGGTCGACATCAGAAATGCAGGTTGATGCGCAACAACGCCTGATGCCGCTCGAACTGCTCGAGATTGAGGCTGCGGCCGTCGCCGACGGCGTTGCCCGCAACCTGCATCTGCCAGGTGCCGGAGATGCCGACCTCCTTCGAGATGGTGTAGGAGAAGGTGGGCCCCGCGAAGACAGCATCGCCTACGTAGCGGTTCAGCGCGCCACCGTCATAGGCCCGCGCGTAGCGAACGCCGAGGCCGAGCACGAGGTCGGGCGTCAACACATAAGATATCGCGGTCTGGAGCTGCATCTCGGAATCGTGCCGCCACAGGTTCGTCGCGATCTCGCGCGTTCCACCCGTCGCGTACCAGACGTTGAAAGCCGCAAACAGCCTGTCCTTGATTAGTTCGCTGTCGAACAGCGCGGCGAATTCACCGCCATATTGGGCGATATGCATGCCGCTGCCGTCGTCGATCCGGCTCCAGCCGGGCTGCGCGTGGAGGGTCAATCCGAACGGCGCGACTGTGCGGTCGACCAGCTTGTAGCGCAGCTCGAGCGCTGCGCCGCTGAAAGCGATATCCCGATGATCGGCAAGTCCCGGCACGCCCTTGATGTGCTGTCCGCTCAGCGAAAACCCGGGTGCGATCCGGAAATTATCCGACACCGTGTATTTGACCTGATTGAGATTGGCCCAAGCTGCGTAAGTGCCCGAACGCTTTCCGAACGCGCCGACATTCTCGAACTCGACCTCGATGTCCCCCGGATTGCCGATATCGGAGCCCATGCTGAAGCCGAAGATGTGCTCGGTGTCGATGTCCACGTGGGCTGATGGCAGGCTTTGCGTCGGCTTCGGGGTGCGATGGCTCTGCGAGCTGCCAGGCGCCTGCTTCGACTTATCCTCGGCCAAGGCTGAAACGCAGCTCGCCAGTTGACCAGCGAACATCGCTGCGACTGCAGCAGCGCGTGGGAAGCTCAATTTTCTAGGCACGAACGATCCACCCTCAGCCAAAATCTCCGCGATGCATGCATCGGGGTGCCCCTAGGCAATGCCTGAGCCATGCAAATGCAAGTCATTCGCAAAAGATTCCACGGAACAGGCCGTGATGCAATTGTTGCGAGTCGTTCTTAGTTGCGTTCAAATGTCGCGGCTCCCGGGGTAAGTTCCCGCTTCCATCGCCTGCCAGAGGCTGGGGCGCGGCAGGCACGACATGCAAGCCCGGTCCCGGGGGCCGACCTGATCAGGAAAACTGAAATCTGGCTGCGCCAACTCTGCGGCCAGTCTGCGATCGCCGGTGCCGAGACGAAATTGATCCTGGCGCGCGTGGGGACCACCGAAGCGAGCGGTGAGCCGGCCGGACTTGTCCCTTGCCTCGACACCTCCGCAAACATGACCCGGTGCGCCGGCCCCAACTGAACGCAATGCCTTGAATGTGGCCTGTCACGATCGACCAGCGCATGTTCGACTGCTGCGCGCTTTCAAAAATGTTCCGAGGAGGATGTGCTGAACATGACGTCGGGATTGATGAAAGCGGGCTGGTCGTACCCGACATACGCCGCGGCAAGGGCCGAAGGCCGCTGCGATCGGGGGGGCCGGGTACTTCATGCGATTGCTCCGGGCGGTTGCGTGTCGGCCTCTTCCTGATCCCGAAGATCTGCCGCACCTTCGTCCGTGGAGTAGAACCGCAACGGTTGCGGCGACATGTTTCTCGTGGCGAACGATGCCGCGCCCGCATCATCAACGCTTGGCGCTCGAAGCGACGGAAGGTGCGGTAGCGTGCGACTGTTTGGGTCGATCTTATTGACAATCCAACCTGAGGGGATACCACGATGGTAAGCTGGAAGGAGTGGCATGATGACGAGTGGTTTGCGCAAGGGACTGACCAGCTATGGCGATGCCGGCTTCTCGCTGTTCCTGCGCAAGGCGTTCATCAAGGCCATGGGCTATTCCGACGACGCGCTGGAACGCCCGATCGTCGGCATCACCAACACCTATAGCGACTACAATCCTTGCCACGGCAACGTCCCTCAGATTATCGAAGCCGCCAAGCGCGGCGTGATGCTGTCGGGCGCGATGCCGTTCGTGTTCCCCACCATCTCCATCGCCGAGAGCTTTGCGTATCCGACCTCGATGTATCTGCGCAACCTGATGGCGATGGACACCGAGGAGATGATCCGGGCACAGCCGATGGATTCGGTGATCGTGATCGGGGGCTGCGACAAGACGTTGCCGGCGCAGGTGATGGCAGCGATCAGCGCTGACCTGCCGACCGTCGTCATTCCGGTCGGTCCCATGGTCGTCGGTCACCACAAGGGCGAGGTGTTAGGGGCCTGCACCGATTGCCGCCGCCTCTGGGCCAAATATCGCGCCGGCGAGATGGACGATGCCGAGATCGAGGCGGTGAACGGGCGCCTGGCGCCATCGGTCGGCACCTGCATGGTGATGGGCACGGCCTCGACCATGGCCTGCATGATCGAGGCCATGGGCCTGTCGCTGCCGATGAGCGCGACGATCCCGGCGCCGCATGCCGAGCGTTTCCGCCTGGCCGAGGCGAGCGGCAAGGTGGCGGCCGAGATGGCGAAGGCGAAAGGGCCGAAGCCGAGCGAGCTCTTGACGCCGGCGTCTTTCAAAAATGCGCAGGTGGTACTTCAGGCAATCGGCGGCTCGACCAACGGCCTGATCCATCTGACCGCGATGGCACATCGCTCGCCACACCGGCTCGACCTCGAAGTGTTCGACCAGATTGGCCGGGAGGTGCCGGTGCTTGTCGACCTCAAGCCGTCCGGCGAACATTACATGGAGCACTTCCACCACGCCGGCGGCGTGCCGAAATTGCTGGCGCAACTCGGCGATCTCGTCGACCTCGACGCCAACACCATCTCAGGCCAGGCGCTGCGCGACGTCGTCGCGAATGCCGAGGACGTGCCCGGCCAGGACGCGATCCGCTCGCGCGACAATCCGATCAAGAAAGAGGGCGGCCTCGCTGTCCTGCAGGGCAATCTCGCGCCGCGCGGTGCGGTGATCAAGCAATCGGCCGCGAGCCCCAGGCTGTTGCAGCACACCGGGCGGGCGGTCGTGTTCGAATCCGTCGAGGACATGACCTTGCGGGTCGACGATCCCGATCTCGATGTGACCGCCGACGACGTGCTGGTGCTGCGCAATGCCGGCCCCAAGGGTGCGCCCGGAATGCCCGAGGCCGGCTATCTGCCGATTCCGAAGAAGCTCGCGCGCGGCGGTACCAAGGACATGGTGCGCATTTCGGACGCGCGCATGAGCGGTACCGCGTTCGGCACCATCGTGCTGCACATCACGCCGGAATCTGCCGTCGGCGGGCCTCTGGCGCTGGTGCAGAACGGCGACATGATCCGCCTCGACGTTGCCAGGCGGAGCATCGAGCTGCTGGTCGACGCAGCCGAACTCGAACAGCGCCGCGCTATGCTGAAGCCGGCTGCTGCGCCGGAAGACGCGCGGCGCGGCTACGCCTGGCTGTTCCACGAGACCATCATGCAGGCCGACGAGGGCTGCGATTTCGACTTCATGCAGAGGAACGGGAAGAAGACCGAGAAGGGCTGATCAACCCTTCGAACGAACGTTCGGACCGCACGAGCGGCGGGCGCCGAAATCGGTCGGCTGCCTCAAGTCGCCGGCGGGGACGGGCCATATCTGTCCGCCGTAGCGACTTGCTCGATCCGCCATTGCCCGGCCTCGCAGACGTAGCGGAACGGCACGCCATGGCTGTTCTTGAAATAGCTGCCGCACAGCGCGTTCGCCATGGCCTGCATCACCGCATCGTGGCAGACGAACAGCAGGTCGTCGCCGGGATGTCGCTCGAGCCAAGCGGAGACGCAAGCCAGCGACCGTCCGGCCATGGCATCCCAGTTTTCTCCGTCGGTCGGAAGGATCGACACGAGGCCCGTCGCCGATGTGACGCCGTGCTTGATCATGAGATCGCGGACGGGGAGGCCCTCGAAGCTGCCGAAATCGAACTCGACGATGCCGTCGTCGATCGCGAGCGGCACCGAGATTGCGTTTGCGATGATCTCGGCGGTCCGCACCGCGCGGACCAGCGGGCTTGCGATGATGCGGCTGATGCCGACGCCGCGTAACATCTGGGCTGCCTCCTGCGCTTGCCGCAGGCCGTCCTCGTTCAGCGCGTTGTCCGTCCGGCCCTGGAATAGCCCCTTGCGATTCCAGTCGGTTGCGCCGTGGCGAAGTCCGTAGAAACCGCGCGCGGGCGTCACTTCGACTTGCTCGTGAACTTCTTCACCGCAACGCGGAATTCCTGCGTGTTCATCGCCATGATGATCTTGTGCTCCTCGGCATCCAACTGTTGCTTCACCGCCGTGGTGGCGGCCTGGTAGACCAGCTGCTTGGTGCCGGCGATTGCGGCCGGCGGGTTCTGCGCGAGACGCTCGGCGAGTTTTCGCGTGGCCGCCTTCAATTCCGCGGCGGGAACGACCTTGGCGACGAGACCCCATTCATGGGCCTGCTGCGCGCTGAAATTGTCCTCGGCGAGGAAGAGCTGCAGCGCGCGGCGGGAGCCGACCGTGCCGACGATGCCGACCGTCGAGCCGCCGTCGGGCGACACCCCGATCTTGGCATAGGCCGGCGTGAATTTTGCGTCGTCCGCGGCGATGCAGAGGTCGGTGACGAAGGCAAGGCCCATGCCAGCCCCGGCGGCCGAGCCGTGCACGCTCGACAGCGAGATCTTCGGCATGCGGCGGATGATCTCGATGAAGGCGTGATAGTGCTTCAAGAGTTCGCCGACGACCGGCGTCACCGTACCCGCTTCGGCGGCCGCCCCGATCGTCTGCAGATCGCCACCGGCCGAGAACGCGCGGCCTTCGCCTTCGAGCACGACGACGCGGATGTTGTCGTCGCTCTCGATGGAGGCCGCGAGCTGCTCGAGCTTCTGCGCGATGGCGAGGTTGATGGAGTTGAACGCGGCGGGACGGTTCAGCGTGATGGTCGCGATCGGGCCGTCGATCCGCAGCAGGGCGGGATCATCGGGCTGGGAGGCGGGCGCACTCATTTGGAAATCTCCGGCAGGAGGTGATTAGCAGCAACTAAATCGCAGAAGGCACGGGGTGACAATCCCCGGGCCGCCAGTGCCCCGGCAGCCCTTGCGCCGGGCGGACCGATAGGCTCAAATAGACTCGCCTTTGCCAAGGAACGGACACGAGCGCCGGCTCCTCCTGAGGCCAGCAAATCAAAATCAGCGAAGAGGAGACGACATGGGTCACGCTCGTGTCTCCGAAAGTGGGCTGCTCCAATGACCGACGGTCCGGTGATCATCGTCGGTGCCGGCCATGGCGGTTATCAGGCCGCGGCATCCTTGCGCCAGGCGGGCTTTTCCGAGCGCATCTGCCTCATCAATGACGAGGCGCATCTGCCCTATCAGCGGCCGCCGCTGTCGAAAGCCTACATCAAGGGCTCGGCCGGTCCTGAGAGCCTGATGTTCCGGCCGGAGAAATTCTACCACGACCAGAAGATCGAGCTGGTCGCGGGCCGCGCGGTGTCGATCGACCGCGCGGGGCGCAAGCTGCATCTCGCCTCCGGCGAGACGCTTGCCTACGGTCACCTCGTGCTGGCGACCGGCGCGCGCAACCGGCTGCTTGATCTGCCGAATGCCAATCTGCCCGACGTGAAATATTTGCGCATTCTGGACGAGAGCCAGGCGCTGCGCGCGATCATGCCGTTGAAGACGCGGGTCGTGGTCATCGGCGCCGGCTTCATCGGCCTGGAATTCGCCGCGACGGCCCGGATCAAGGGCCTCGAGGTCGACGTGCTCGAGCTCGCCCCGCGCGTGATGGCGCGGGCGGTGACGGCGGAGGTTTCGGAGTATTTTCAGGAGCGCCATCGCCAGGCCGGCATCCGCATCCATCTTGGCGTGCAGGCGACCTCGATCGAAGCCGAGAACGGCAAGGTCACCGGCGTCTCCTTGAGCGACGGACGGCATCTGCCCGCGGACCTCGTCGTGGTCGGCGTCGGCGTGCTGCCGAACATCGAGCTGGCAGCCGAGGCGGGACTTCCGGTTGCGGCCGGCATCATCGTCGACGAATACCTCTCGACGGCTGACGCTGATATCTCCGCAATCGGCGATTGCGCGCTGTTCGCCAGCCCGCGCTTCGGCGGATCGCTGCGGCTGGAATCGGTGCAGAACGCCACTGACCACGCCCGCTGCCTCGCGGCGCGGCTGACCGGCGACCGGAAGCCCTACGACGGCCATCCCTGGTTCTGGAGCGACCAGGGCGACGACAAGCTGCAGATCGCAGGGCTGACCACCGGATACGACCGCGTCGTTCTGCGCGGCGATCCCGCCAACAAGGCGTTTTCCGCGTTCTGCTACAAGGGCGAGAAGCTGCTCGGCATCGAATCCATCAACCGCGCCGGCGATCACATGTTCGGCCGCCGCCTGCAGGCCATGGACCGCTCGATCACGGCGGAGCAGGCCGCCGACGAAAGTTTTGACCTGAAGAGCGCGCTGGCGTGACTAACCGGCGCCGAGAACAGCCGCAACTTCCCCGACCGTCGGCATCGATGGCCCGGCGCCCATCCGCTGCACGCTGATCGACGCTGCGGCGTTGGCGAAGGTGAGGGCGGCGCGCAAGGGCACACCGCCGGCCAGTTGCGCCGCCATTGCGCCGACGAAGCAGTCGCCTGCGCCGGTTGTATCGATCGCCTTCACGGTGCGCCCGGGCACGGTGATCTCTTCGCGCCCCGCAAGCGCAAGCACGCCACGCTTGCCGAGCGTGACGCAGATGGTCTGGTCCTGCCGCGCCTGAAGTTTCCGCGCGACGTCGAAGATCCGTGCGGCCTCGTCGCTGTCGGACACCCCCACGCCGGCGAGAAAGCCGAGCTCGGTCTCGTTGAGCACGAGGATGTCGATCAGCGCGAGCAGTTCGCCCGACATCTCCTGCGCCGGCGCCGGGTTGAGCAAGGTCGTGGTCCCGGCCTCGCGGGCACGCCGGAAGAAGGCGGCGATGGTCGGCAGCGGGATCTCGAACTGGCTGACCGCGACGTCGCCTTTCGCCAGTGGCATATCGGCGATATCGTCCGCGCTGACCAGCGCGTTGGCACCGGGGATAACGACGATGGTGTTGTCAGCCTCGGCGACCGTGATGATCGCAGTGCCGGTGTGCGTATCCGCGTCGCGGACGGAGGCCAGATCGACGCCTTGATCGCCGAGGAACGTCCTCAGCTCGGCCCCGAACGAATCCTTGCCCAGCCGCCCGATCAGCGTCGTCCCTGCGCCGAGCCGCGCCGCCGCCACCGCCTGGTTGGCGCCCTTACCGCCCGGAAAGTACAGCACCTGCTTGCCTGCGACGGTCTCGCCGACCCGCGGATGGCGATCGGCCGTCGCCACCACATCCATGTTGATGCTGCCGGCGACGAAGACGCGCCCCATGATAACCTCGGCGAACGCTAGACCCTGACCTCGAATTCGTGCCTGACCTTGGCGATGTCGACCAGCGTCGGCAGCCCGGCCTCGTTGCCGAGGCGCTGGATCTTGAAGGTCGAGGCGGCGCGGGCAAAGTCAAAATGCTCGCGCCAGCTTTTGCCGGGATGGGCGAGGTAGGAATAGACGTAGGCGCCGTGGAAGACGTCGCCGGCGCCGTTGGTGTCGATCACGCGCTCACGCGGAATCGGCATCGCCGGCATCACCTGCACCGTCCCTGTTTCGTCGTACCAGAGCAGGCCCTTCTCGCCCATGGTGATGCCCCCGATCTTGCAGCCGCGGCCCTTGAGATAATCGAGCATCTTCTCCGGCGTCAGGTCCATCTGCTCGCACAGACGCTCGGCGACGATCGCGACGTCGATGAATTCCAGCAGCTCATGCGTGTTGGTGCGCAGGCCGCCGCCGTCGAGCGAGGTCAGGATGCCGGCCTCGCGGCAGACCTTGGCGTAATGGAGCGCGGCATCCGGCTGATGTCCGTCGACATGCAGCGCGCGGCAGCCGCCGAGATTGAGCATCGGGAAGGGGTGGATGTGCTCGTCGTCGCGGCAGCGGACGATGGCGCGCTTGCCGTCCTTGGGCATGATGAAGGAGAGCGAGGACTGGTTCACCTTCCGCCCGTGCAGCGAGATCGCGTATTTCGCGCACATGTCCTGGAACATGCGCCCGAGCCAGTCATTGGCCGCGGTGGCGATGAGATCCGGCACGATGCCCAGCTTGGCGCAGCAGAACGCCGCCGTCACCGCGTTGCCGCCGAACGACACTGCGTAGTCCGAGGCCACGTGCTTCTCGTCGCCGGTCGGCATGTGGTCGGTGATGAAGACGACGTCGATATAGGTCTGTCCGATGAAGAGAGCCTGCATTGCTTGTCCGTGATGCGCTTGTGGTCCCGGCCGGAGAGATTACTCTAGCACCGGTTCCGCTCCGGGGGGACGCTGAAATTATTCGCAAATCTGCCGCCCGAAGCGCTTGAGGTCAGCATGTTGCCGGAATACGACCATGACAGGGCAATGCCAAGCCCGGGCAAATGCCGTGTTTCGGCTCACGGTTCCGGTCACTCATAGGCCGATCAAGGGGGAAAGATGATCACGGGCCTCGATCACGTCGTCGCGCTGGTCCGGGATATCGGTGCGGCCAAGGCGGCCTATCAGACGCTTCTGGGGCGCGCGCCGGCCTGGCAGAACTCCGGCGAGGGCGCCGACCGGGTGCTGTTCACCCTCGACAACACGACGATCGAATTGATGGCACCGAGCGGCTTCAGCGTCACCGCCGACCGCATGCGCGCGCTGCTCGACGACCATGACGGCGTGCTCGCCAGCCTGTGCTTTCGTGTCGCGGAAATCGGCAAGATGCATCGCAGGCTGGAGCGGGTGGCTTTGAGGCCGGATCCGATCGCCGAGGTCGCAAGCAGCGATACCGTCACCGACGCCGTGCTGCATTGGAAGCGCACGCGTGCGGCTACGGAGCTCACGCGCGGCGTGCGCATGTTCTTCCTCGAGCTGGCCGACGAGCGTCCCAAATCGGTCGCGACCGACATCGCGCCGATCGACGCGCTGGATCATGTCGTGGTCACGACCGAGGATTCCGAACGTGCCGCAGCGCTCTACGGCGCGCGGCTCGGCCTCGATCTGGCGCTCGACCGCTCGCACCAGGATTGGGGCCAGCTGATGTTCTTCCGCTGCGGTGACCTCATCGTCGAGGTGGTGCGCCGCCCGGTGGCGGGCGGCGATGCCGCGCACGACCGCCTCTGGGGCCTGAGCTGGCGCGTCGCCGACATCGACGCCACCCGTGCGCGCCTGATCGCTGCCGGCCTCGACGTCAGCGAAGTCCGCAACGGCCGCAAGCCGGGCACGCGCATCATGACGGTGCGGAGCGGCACCTGCGGCATCGCGACCGTACTGCTGGAGCGCTCGCCGAAGCCGGTGGAGTGATTCTGTCATTCCGGGGCGTCGCGGAGCGACGAGCCCGGAATCCATTCATCCACCGCTCCTGCCGCACAATGGATTCCGGGCTCGCGCCCAGGAGGGCGCCCCGGAATGACGGAGCCAACCAGCAACCTTGCGTTCTCAAACGCCCGCCCGCGTGTTACACGCGTAGCGACGGCACCCAGCGAGCACCAGGTTTGGCGAAGGCAACGGCAAAGCGAACTCTGAAATGGCAGCGCGACCCCGAGGGGATGCGGCTGCGCATTCTCGAAGCCGCCAAGCAGGAGTTTTCCGCCCACGGCCTGGCCGGCGCGCGTGTCGACCGCATCGCAGCGAAAGCCGGCGCCAACAAGCGCATGCTCTACTATCACGTCGGCAACAAGGACGAACTCTATCTGGCGGTGCTCGAAGGCGCCTACGACAAGATCCGCAGCGAGGAGCGGGGACTCGATCTCGAGCATCTCGAGCCGCCCGAGGCGATCAGGCGCCTGATCGAGTTCACCTGGAATTACTTCCTGCGCAATCCCGAGTTCCTCTCGCTGCTCCAGACCGAGAACCTCGCGCGCGCAAAGCACCTGAAGAAGTCGACCAAGGTCAAGTCGATGCACTCCCCCTTCGTCGAGATGATCCGCACCGTGGTGCGGCGCGGCGTCGACAGCGGCGACTTCCAGGTCGCAGTCGATCCGGTGCAGCTCTACATCTCCATCGCAGGGCTGTGCTTCTTCTACCTCTCGAACTCGGCGACCCTCAGCGTGATCTTCGGCCGCGATCTGCTGGAAAAAAAGGCCAAGGACGAGCGCTTGGCGCACATGGTGGGCCTCGTGTTGGCTGCCCTGACGGGACAGTCGGTCGCGCTGTTCGAGATCGCGAAGGCACCGAAGTCGCGCGCGGCCGTAGTGCAGACGGTCTAGTCCGCTAATTTCCCCGCCGTCATTCCGGGCGATCCGTAGGACCGAACCCGGAAATCTCACGATTCTCAGGTGCGCAAAGCACCCATGGTTCGATGCTTCGCATCGACCCGGAATGACTTTGGCACGCCCGGAACCCGCCGCAAAACGTCACAGGGAAAGTTCTGGACAGTATTTATCCAACGGGTTAATTTCTCGTCACAACGAAGAAGACTGCCGGGAGTGAAAATTGGCCGAGCCGAAGCCGCAGAACGCTGTTTCCAAGCTGTTGAATGCAGCCTGGGTTCGGCCGTTTTTGTTCCTCGTCTTCATCGTCGTCGCCTGGGATCTCGCGATCCGCCTGTTCAAGATCCCCGCGTACCAGATCCCGGCGCCACTCGATGTCGTCGCGGTGCTGCGAACGGAATGGCCGGAACTGCTGCGCCAGTCCTGGCCGACGACCTATGCTACCGTCTGCGGTTTCGCGCTGTCCGCGCTGTTCGGTATTCCCGTGGCGATGCTGATCGCGGGCTCCAAGACGGTGGAGAGCTACGTTTATCCGCTGCTGGTGTTCTCGCAGTCCGTGCCGAAGATCGCGATCGCGCCGCTGTTCGTGGTGTGGTTCGGCTTCGGCATCATTCCAAAAGTCATCTCGGCGTTCCTGCTCGGCTTCTTCCCGGTGGTCGTCTCCGCGGTGCAGGGCTTCAAGTCGGTGGACCCTGACATGGTCGATCTCGCGCGTGCGATGCAGGGCAGCCGCTTCCAGGTGTTCCGTGCGGTGAACCTGCCGCACGCGCTGCCCGCGATCTTCTCGGGGCTCAAAGTGTCGGTGACGCTTGCCGTGGTCGGCGCCGTCGTCGGCGAATTCGTCGGCTCCAATTCCGGCATCGGCTACGTGATGCAGCGCTCCATCGGCACGTTCGATCTGCCGACCATGTTCGCCGCACTGGTGATCCTCGCGCTGCTAGGCGTGGTTCTGTTCTGGATCGTCGACCGCATCGAGAAGCTGGTCATTCCCTGGCATGTCAGCCAGCGCGAGGACGTGATTTTCGCCTCTTAAGGATTTTGGTTCTGACGTGAAACGATGATCGGCCAACAATGGTCGACGTAAAACGGCAAAGGGAGAGTGACGATGAAGCAGTGGATAGGGGCCGTTTCGGCGGTGCTGATGACCTTCGCGGCCATGCCGGCGCAGGCCGCCGACAAGGTCGTGCTGATGCTCAACTGGTACGTCTATGGCGAGCACGCGCCGTTCTATTACGGCAAGGCCAAGGGCATCTACGCCGCCGAGGGCATCGACCTCGAGATCCAGGAAGGCCGCGGCTCGGCCGCGACGACGCAGGCCGTCGCTGCCAAGACCGCCGATTTCGGCTATGTCGACGTCCCCACCATGATGCGCGCTGCGATCAAGGGGGCGCCCGTGGTTGCGACCGGCGTTCTGCTGCAGACCTCGCCGATGTCCGCCATGGGCTTCGCCGACAAGAACATCAGGAAGCCCGAGGACATCAAGGGCAAGACGGTCGCGATCACGCCGGCCGATTCCATGACCCAGATCTGGCCGCTGTTCCTGAAGAAGACCGGCCTGAAGGAAAGCGACTTCAAAACCGTTGCCGGCGACGGCCAGACCAAGCTCAACGCTGTGATCAACGGCCAGGCTGATCTCCTGCTCGGTTACGTCATGGACCAGTCGATGAAGATCAAGGATGCCACCGGCAAGGACGTCTATCCGATCAAGTTCGCCGACTACGGCATCAACATGGTGTCGTCAGGCGTCATCGCCAACACCGATTATGTGAAGGCTAACGCCGATCTCGTCCGCCGCTTCATGTCGGCGACGACCAAGGCGGTCGAAGCCGCCGAGAAGGAGCCGAGGGCCGCTGCGCAGGCGATCCTCGACGCTAACCCCAAGGGCGGGAAGATCGACACGCTGACGCAAGGTTTCGAGCTGACCATTCCGCTCTACCGAACGGCGGAGACCAAGGGCAAGCGGCCGTTCCAGGTTACCGACCAGAACATGACGGACTCGGTCAATCTGATGGTCGAATATGGCGGTCTCGATGCGAAGGCCAAGGAGAACCCGAAGGCCTTCTACACCAACGACTATCTGCCGAAGAGTGGCACGTGAAATCTGCGACAGTCATGAGTGAAACCGCGCAGCCGGCCGCACATCTGAGACTGGTGAGCGACCGGGCTGCCGGCGAGGCGTCGGGCATCAGGCTGTCAGGCGTGTCGAAGACCTACCGGACGCGCGATGGCGATGTGCCGTCGCTGCGGCCGCTCGACTTCCACATCAACGACGGCGAGTTCTTCGTCGTGGTGGGCCCCAGCGGCTGCGGCAAGTCCACGCTGCTCAAGCTGATCTCGGGCCTGCTGCCGCCGACCACGGGCGAAATCCTGGTCGAAGGCGAGAAGGTGACGACGCCGCACGGCAATGTCGGCATCGTGTTCCAGAACGCGCTGCTCCTGCCCTGGCGCAACATCCTCAACAACGTCATGCTGCCGATCGACATGAAGCGGCTGCCGCGGCAGAAATATCTCGAACGCGCCCAATCACTCTTGAAGATGGTCGGGCTCGAAGGCTTCGAGAAGAAACTGCCCTGGCAACTCTCCGGCGGCATGCAGCAACGCGCCTCGATCTGCCGTGCGCTGGTGCACGATCCCAGGATCATGCTGATGGACGAGCCGTTCGGCGCGCTCGATGCGCTGACGCGCGAGCGCATGAATGTCGAGTTGATGCGGATCCAGCGCGAGACGAAGAAGACGGTGCTCTTGATCACGCATTCGATTCCCGAGGCCGTGTTCCTCGCCGACCGCGTGCTCGTCATGACCGAGCGCCCCGGCGCGATCGCCGCGATCTACGACGTGCCGCTACCGCGCCCGCGCTCGCTCGACGCGATGGCCGATCCTGTCTTCACTGAGCTCGTGCAGCGCATCCGCAAGCACTTTTTCTCGCAAGGTTCTCTGGACTAAGACCATGGCGCCGCGCCTGAAGCTGCGAGATATCGCCTTCTTCGAACGACCCGTGCAGTTCGCCCGGCCGTTCCGCTTTGGCGCGATCACGATCAACGCGACGCCGCAGCTGTTCGTGCGGGTCGAGATCGAGGTCGAGGGCCGAGGCACCGCGGTCGGCGCCAGCGCCGAGCTGCTGGTGCCGAAATGGTTCGACAAGCGGCCGGAGCTGTCGCCGGCTCAGACGGTGGACGAGTTGCGTCGGTCGCTGGAGATCGCACGCGCGCTCTATCTTGCCCGCACTGAGTACCAGACAGCGTTCGATCTGCATGCCTCGTGCATCGGTGCCCAGGTCGCGACCTGCGCGAAGAAGAACATTCCGCCGCTCGCAGCGGCTTACGGCCCGGCCGAGATCGACAAAGCGGTCCTCGATGCGCTACTGCGCGCCGCCGGGACCAGTTTCTTCGACGGAATGGCTGCCAACATTGCGGGTATCGATGCGCGGCTTTCTCCTGATCTGAGCGAGAGGGATATCAGGACGTTTCTTTCCGGCCGCGAGCCGCTGGAACGTGTTGCCATCAGACATACGGTCGGCCTTGATGATGCCGTCGAAGGCGAGGGCGGCGTTGCCGATCCGCGTGAAAATGCCGGTGCTCAGTACTTCAAGCTCAAGCTGTCGGGCGATCCTGTGGCCGATGCGGCGCGGCTGGTGCGGATCGGCAAGGAGCTGGATACACTCGGGCGCGGCACCAAGGTGACGCTCGACGCCAACGAGCAGTATGCCGACCTCGCGGCGTTACAGGCGCTGATAGAACGGCTCGATCATGATGCGGCGCTGCGTTCGATCGCCACGCGCTTGCTCTATGTCGAGCAGCCGATACCACGCGACATTACGCGGCAATCGCCGCTCGGCTCGCTGGCTTCGCATGGCTTCATTATCGATGAGGCCGACGATTCCTACGATGCGTTCCCGGCAGCACGGGCGTTGGGCTACTGCGGCATATCGTCGAAATCCTGCAAAGGCCTCTACAAGTCCATCGTCAATGCGACGCGCGCGGCGAAATGGAGTGCGGGCGGCGAAAAGTTCTTCGTGACCGGCGAAGACCTCACCTGCCAGGCAGGCCTTGCCGTGCAGCAGGACCTTGCGCTCGGTGCCTTCCTCGGCGTGACCCATGCCGAGCGCAACGGCCATCACTATGTCGACGGCTTTGGCGAGACGCCTCTCGCCGAAGCTGCGGCCTTCGCGGCCGCGCATCCCGATCTCTACGCCGATGCCGGGCAGGGCATCCGCCTCTCCATTCACGACGGTGATCTCCTGACGGGATCGCTTCATGTTGCGGGCTTTGCGACCTCGGTCCATCCGGACTGGTCGGCGCTGCACCCGTTCGAACAGCCAAAATCACTTCAGGAGCAACTGGCATGACCACCCAACGCCTCGGCCTCATCATGAACGGCGTCACCGGCCGGATGGGGCTCAACCAGCATCTGATCCGCTCCATCGTCGCGATCCGCGACCAGGGCGGCGTGCGTCTGAAGAACGGCGATCGCGTGATGCCAGATCCGATCCTGATCGGCCGCAGCGCCGACAAGGTCGAGGCGCTCGCCAGGCGCTTCAACATCACGCGCTGGAGCACCGACCTCGATGCTGCGCTCGCGGACAAGAACGATACCATGTTCTTCGACGCCGCCACCACGCAGGCGCGGCCTGGTCTTCTGACCCAGGCCATCAATGCCGGCAAGCACGTCTATTGTGAGAAGCCGATCGCGACGAATTTCGAGGAAGCGCTCGAGGTCGTGAAGCTCGCCAATGCCAAGGGCGTCAAGCACGGCACGGTGCAGGACAAGCTGTTCCTGCCGGGCCTGAAGAAGATCGCCTTTTTGCGGGATTCCGGCTTCTTCGGCCGCATCCTCTCGGTGCGCGGCGAGTTCGGCTATTGGGTGTTTGAAGGCGGCTGGCAGGAGGCGCAGCGGCCGTCCTGGAATTACCGCGACGAGGACGGCGGCGGCATCATCCTCGACATGGTTTGTCACTGGCGCTACGTCCTCGACAATCTCTTCGGCAACGTCCAGAGCGTGAGCTGCATCGGCAATACCGACATCCCCGAACGGTACGACGAGCAGGGCAAGAAGTACAAGGCGACCGCGGACGATTCCGCCTACGCCACGTTCCAGCTCGAGGGCGGCGTCATCGCCCACATCAACATGTCCTGGGTGACGCGCGTCTATCGCGACGACCTCGTCACCTTCCAGGTCGATGGCACGCTCGGCTCGGCGGTCGCAGGTCTTACCGACTGCATGATCCAGGCGCGACAGGCGACGCCCCGTCCGGTGTGGAATCCCGACGAGAAGCGATTGCACGATTTCTACGGCGACTGGCAGAAGCTGCCCGACAACGTCACCTACGACAACGGTTTCAAGGAGCAGTGGGAGATGTTCATCCGGCACGTCTACGAGGATGCCCCCTACAAATTCACCCTGCTCGAAGGCGCCAAGGGCGTACAGCTCGCCGAATGCGCGCTGAAGAGCTGGAAGGAGCGGCGCTGGATCGACGTCGCCCCAATCAAGGCGTGAGGTCTATTGGATCAGTCGCGATGTTTACCAAATCGTCATTGCGAGGAGCGAAGCGACGAAGCAATCCAGACTGGCGCCGCGGAGGCATTCTGGATTGCTTCGCTTCGCTCGCAATGACGAGGAGAGGTTCGAGATCATGAATAAGACCGTCCAACCCATGTCGTCACTGTCGCTCAAGCTGCCGAAGGCCGATCGCTCGATCGAGACGTACCGGTTAGCTGCCTCGCGCACGTTCCCCGCAAAGCTCGAGGGACCGTTGAACCGCATCGCGTTCTCGGCCGTGCACACGGTCGCCGATCCCTTCGCTGACAACGATCCCTGGCTGTCGGTCGCCGTCGACTGGGACAAGACCATCGCCTTCCGCGAGCACGTGTGGGATCTCGGCCTGGGCGTCGCCGAGGCCATGGATACCGCGCAGCGCGGCATGGGACTGGACTGGCCGACTTCGCTGGAGCTGATCACGCGCTCGGTGTCGGCCGCCAAGCGCCGTAACGCGCTGGTGTTCTCCGGCGCGGGCACCGATCATCTCCCGGTTGAAGACGCCAAGTCGATCGACGACGTGATCCGCGCCTATGAGGAGCAGGTCTCGGCGGTCGAGAAGGTCGGCGGCCGCATCATCCTGATGGCGTCGCGTGCGCTGGCAAAGCTCGGCCGCAACGCCGATGACTATGCCAAGGTTTACGACCGCGTGCTGTCGCAGGTTCGCGAGCCCGTGATCATCCATTGGCTCGGCGACATGTTCGATCCGGCGCTGACGGGCTATTGGGGCACGAGAGATCTCGACAAGGCGATGGATACGGCCGTCGCCATCATCAATGGCAACGCCGGCAAGGTCGACGGCGTCAAGGTCTCTCTGCTGGACAAGCAGCGCGAGATCGACATGCGTCGCCGCCTCGACAAGCGCATCAAGATGTATACCGGCGACGATTTCAACTACGCGGAGCTGATCGCCGGCGACAGCGAAGGCTTTTCGCATGCGCTGCTCGGTATCTTCGATGCCATCGCGCCGGCGGCGTCCTATGCATTGTCGCGGCTGGCAGCCGGCGACGAAGCCGGCTTCCACGATGTGCTGGGGCCGACGGTGCCTTTGTCGCGACACATCTTCAAGGCGCCGACGCGGTTCTACAAGACCGGTGTCGTGTTCATGGCCTATCTCAACGGCCACCAGGATCATTTCACCATGGTCGGGGGCCAGGAGAGCACGCGCTCCACGCTGCATCTGGCCGAGCTGTTCCGTTTGGCTGACAAGGCCGGCCTGCTCGCCAACCCTGAACTCGCGACACGGCGGATGAAGGCCGTGCTCGCCACCCACGGTATCGAACCCTGATGCGCGACTTTTCATCCGACCACCGCTGGCTGTCGTTGAACACGGCGACCGTCCGCAAGCAGGGTGACCTCGTCGCGATCGTCGATGCCTGTGCGAGGCACGGCATCCGCGCCATCGATCCCTGGCGCGATCAGGTCGCATCCGTCGGTCTCGAGCGTGCCGCGCGGGCGGTGCGCGATGCCGGCCTCGATCTGTCGGGCTATTGCCGCGGCGGCATGTTCACCTCGGACCCCTCGCGCCGGAGTGAGGTGCGCGACGACAACAGGCGCTGCGTCGATGAAGCCAAGGCGCTGGGCGCGCCCTGCATCGTCCTCGTCGTCGGCGGCCTGCCGCAATATTCGCGGCCGGGCAGCGCAGCGTCGAAGGACATCGCGGCGGCGCGCGGACAGGTCGAGGAGGCGCTGGCCGAGATGCTCGACTATGCGAGACAGGCAAACCTGCCGCTGGCCATCGAGCCGTTACACCCAGCCTATGCGGCCGACCGCGCTTGCGTGAACACGACGAAGCAGGCGCTCGATCTCTGCGATCGGCTCGATCCGGCTCACAGCGGCATGCTCGGCGTCGCGCTCGATGTTTATCACATCTGGTGGGACCCCGAGTTGATGGACCAGATCGCCCGCGCAGGCCGGGATCGTCTGCTCGCGTTCCATGTCTGCGACTGGCTCGTCCCGACCAAGGACATCCTCAACGACCGCGGCATGATGGGCGACGGCGTCATCGACATCAAATCGGTACGTCACGCGGTCGAAGCGCAGGGCTTTGCCGGCTATTCCGAGATCGAGATCTTCTCCAACGACTGGTGGGGCAAGCCGATGGACGAGGTGCTGCGCACCTGCATCGCGCGCCATAAAACGGTCGTGTAGGTCGAGGGCGCGCTACCCTCATGGCCCTGCGACCTGTTGCAGCGTGTTGAAGCGCGCCTTCTGCTCGCTGCTGAGCGTGGCATAGAATTCGTCCAGCGCGGGTTCGACCAGCTTGGCGGCCGTCAGCATGGCCTCGAGCCGGTGCTGCATTGCTTCAAGCCGTCCGACCGGCGTCAGAGGCACATCGTTCGGACAGGCCGCTTGTAGGCCCTTAACGCCCTTCGCCGTTGCTTCGCCGAGGCGGTCGAGCGCCTCCTTTTGCTTACCGGCGGGGTGGAGCACGGCCTCGATCCTCTGGATCGGCAACTGGGTCAGGCTGGACTTGGGATCGCCGCAGGCCTCGGCGCCGGCTTCCTGCGGCTGTGACGCGCGCTCGCCGACATGGGGGCCAAGCGCGTTGAAGCGGGCCTGCTGTTCGTCGCTGAGCGAGTTGTAGAACCTCTCCAGGGCCGGCCGCACGATCTTGACGGCTTCCAGCGTCGCGCTGATGCGGTTCATCATGGCGCGCAGGCGGCCAGGCGGAGTCAGTGCATAGGTCTCCGCGCAGGAGTCCTTGAACACATCGGCAGCTTCCGAAGCCGCGGTCTTCAGCTCGTCGAGCAGTGCTCGTTGTTCCGGCGCCGGCCGCACAGCCCGCGCGATATCGGCAAGCGGCCAGGCGGTCACGCCCTTATCCGGTGCGCCGCACAATTGCTGCAGCGTCTGCGGGCTCACGCTGGCGCGCGGCCGCGCGCGGCCGCTGCCGCCTTGCGGATAGTCATTGGGGTTGATGCTGGCATAGGCGGAATAGGGGCCGTCACCACCCCAGAACACGGTGTCGACAAAGTCGTCATAGGCGTACGCCCAATAGCCGGGCTCGTAGGCATAGGACCAGAAGGTGTAGTTGAAGATGTCGGAATAGGCGTAAGGCCAGAACACCGGCCCAAGCCACGCCACGAACACCGCAGGATGACGGTGACGCCAAGCCTGCCGGGGCGCCCAGCCGCTCTGACGGGCGACGAGGGCCGCCTGGGTCTGCGGCGTAGTCTGCTGACGGAAGCGCTCGGCAAATCGTCCACGCTCGGCGGCTTGCGTGGCCGCCGCAAGCGCCGGAGCGCGCCCCTCCGGAGCCTGGAGTCCGAGCCGCTGCTGACGAGCCAGGTCGAGTTGTTGCGCGCGCTGCTCACGGCCGAGCAAGCGGTTCTGGGTCTGGAGCATCCGCTGCTGCTCGCGTTGGGCTCGCGCGCCTTCCACCTTTTGCGATTGCAATTGCTGAACGCGCTGCTGCAGGCGATCGATGCGGGTCTGGCGCTCCGTCGTCTGGCGCGACAGCATCTCGCGCTGTCGCTGCTCGACGTGCTGCGAGCGCTGTTGGACGCGTTGCTCGCGCTCAAGAAGGCGGCTCTGCGACTGCAACAACCGTTGCTGCTGGTGCTGCGCCCTTGCGCCTTCCGGCTTCTGCGATTGCAATTGCTGCACGCGTTGCTGCAAGCGGTCGATGCGGTCCTGGCGTTCCGCGGATTGGCGCGAAAGCATCTCGCGTGGCGGTCCCGATCCCCCGCTCACGGCCGGGGGTGCACTTGGGCGAGAAGGGGCTGCGATATGCGGTGTCGGCCGCGGCGCCATGGCCGGACGTTGCGGCGCTGCCGGCGCCCGATGGAATTCGCGCCTTGGCGCCGCCACCTGGGGGGCGGCTCGCGGGGCGCTGAAATGTGGGGACTGACGCGGCGGCGGTGAGGCGATGTGGGGCGCCGGCCGCGGCGCCATCGCCGGTCGCTGCGGCATGGCTGGCGGTTGGACGGCCGGCGCGGGACGCGCCATGGCTGGCGGCGCCGCCGGACGGGCCATGGCTGGTGGCGCTGCCGGTGCTGCGGCTGGCCCTGGTGGTCCGCCCCTTCCATGTCCATGGCCGGGCCCTTGGGCGAACGCGCCGACGCTGGCGGCCAGCATCGAGACACCAACGAAAACAGTCGTAAGGCAAACGCCACGCGGAAGCATGATCATAGCTCCCAACTCGTAATCGCCCACGAATGTCAACGCACATCCGGCGGAATCGTTCGTCGTTGGCCGCGGCTGGCATTGCGATCTTCCGACGCAGGCCGCCTCAAGAGAAGTCCTGCGTCAGGGTGGCAGCGAGCCGTTCCAGCGCCCAGTCGACCTGGTCGCTCGTGATCACCAGAGGTGGAGCGATACGGATTGTTTGCTGATGGGTATCCTTGGCGAGGATGCCCTTGCGCTGAAGCGCCTCGCAGTAGCGGCGGGCGCGCCCGGCCTCGGGATGCAGCTCGACCGCCAGCATCAGGCCGCGCCCGCGCACTTCGCGGATCGTGTTGGCACGAATATCCTTCAAACCTTCCAGAAAGCGCGCGCCTTGCCTCGCCGCGTTCTCGATCATGCCTTCCTCGACCAGCACGCGCATCGCCGCCCGCGCCACCGCGCAGGCAAGCGGGTTTCCGCCGAAGGTCGAACCATGCTGGCCGGGCCTCAAAGTCCCGAGCACCTCGTTGTTCGAAAGCACGGCCGACACCGGATAGAAGCCGCCGGACAGCGCCTTGCCGAGCAGCGTCACGTCCGCCTCTATGCCCTCGTGCTGTTCGGCGAGCAGCTTGCCGGTGCGGCCGAGCCCGGTCTGGATCTCGTCGAGCACCAGCATGACGTTGTTGTCGGTGCAGAGCTCTCGCACCTCAGTGAAATAGCCGGCCGGGGGAATGATGACGCCAGCTTCGCCCTGGATCGGTTCGACCAGAAAGGCAACCGTGTTCGCGGTGATTGCGTCTTGCAGCGCTGCGGCGTCGCCGAACGGGATGATCTTGAAGCCTGGCGCGAATGGCCCGAAGTGCGCGCGCGTCTCGGGGTCGGTTGAAAAGCCGACGATGCCCAGCGTGCGCCCGTGGAAATTGTTGGCGCAGACGATAATCTCGGCCTGGCCGTCCGGCACGCCCTTCACCTCATAGCCCCATTTACGGACCGACTTGATCGCGCTTTCCACCGCCTCGGCGCCGCTGTTCATCGGCAGCACCTTGTGGGAACCGGTGAGCGCCGCGATCTCCTCGTAGAACAAGGCGAGTTGATCGTTGTGAAACGCCCGCGAGGTTAGCGTCAGCCTTTGTGCCTGTTCGACCATTGCCGTCAGGATCTTGGGGTGGCAGTGGCCCTGGCTGACCGCCGAATAGGCCGAGAGGCAATCGAGATAACGGTTACCTTCGGTATCCCAGACCCAGACACCTTCGCCGCGGGACAGGACCACCCCGATCGGCTCGTAATTGTGAGCGCCAAAGCGCGCTTCTGTTGCGACTAAATCAATGACGGATGAGCTCATCAGTCGTCGCTCCATTGCTGCGCGCACTGGCTCTCAACTTGATTTGGGTATCGGCCTGTCGCCTTGGAAGCCTTCATGCGCCCGATTGCGGGGCGAGGCCTGATTTGCCCGCAATGTCAGATGGATCTGCGGAACCACACGGCATCGTTCGCCGACCCGGTTTCTACTGTGCATGGGGTTGTTTTCGCAGTTTTTGTTTGGAGGCCTCACCCGATCGAGCAGGGCACGCTCAAAAACCCTCGAAACCGGACCCGTCCGCCCCGCACCGGCGTCCCGCTCACGGCATAGTTCGGGAAGCGCGCCAGGAAGCGCGAGATCGCGACCGCCCCTTCCAGCCGCGCCAGCGCCATGCCGGCACATTGGTGCGCCCCGGTGGCGAAGGCAAGGTGGCGGTTCGGCGTGCGCGCGATGTCGAAGCTTTCGGGGTCCGGAAACTGCGCGGGGTCGCGGTTGGCTGCGCCAATGCACAGCGTCACCGACGTGCCGGCATCGAGCGCGACGCCGCCGAGTTCGACCTTCTCCGTGGTCATGCGGTTGCCGAGCTGGTTGGAGCTCTCGTAGCGCAATATCTCCTCGACCGCCGTCTTGATCAGGTCGGGATTGCCGATCAGACGCTGCTTCTGCTCGGGGTGACGGTCGAGCGCGACGAGGCCGTTGCCGATGAGGTTGGTGGTGGTCTCGTGGCCGGCATTGAGCAGGAAGATGCAATTGTGCAGCAGCTCCTTCTCGGTCAGCCGCTCGCCGTTCTCTTCACCCTGAATCAGGCGCGTCAGCACGTCGCGATCAGGATTGCCGGGCTTTTGGCGCCGGCGCGCGACCAGCGTTTCGAGATAGGCGAGGAAGTCCTGCACCGCCTTGTTGCCGCGCGCAGCCGCTTCTGGCGACACCACCGGTTCGAGTGCGCCCAGGATCGCCAGTGACCAGTCGCGCAGCGGCGTGCGTTCCTCGTGAGGCACGTCGAGCAGATTGCCGATCACCTCGATCGGGATGGAGGCAGCGAAGTCCTCGATCAGTTCGCAAGCTCCCTTGGCGGCGATGGCATCGAGCAGGCCGTCGACCAGCTTGATGATATCAGGCTCCATCCCCGCGATCGCCCGCGGCGACAGCGCGCCCATGATCAGGCGGCGTACGCGGGTATGCGCGGGCGGATCGTTGAAGACGAGGCTGGTGGTGTGGTGCTCGTAGAGCGGCGTGTCGCCGTATTTCGGCGCGAACTCGCGCTGCTTGTCCGAGCTGAACGATTTGGTGTTCTTGTAGGTGGTGACGAGATCGTCATAGCGGGTCAGGAACACGGTGCCGCTGCGCAGGCGCTTGACCGGCTCGTTCTCCCGCAGTGCACGATAGGTCGGATAGGGGTTGTCGTAGAACTCCGGCGTCAGCTTCTCGAGGTCGAAGCTTGCAGCCAGCGCCTTCGCATCTGCGTTCATCCCGTTATACTCGCCGGTTAAAGCCGATATGCCGTTTTTGTTGTTCTGAATGACGCGCGTACGCGTCTACAGTCTTTCGATACTGCTAGCTGACCGGACAGGAAAATGCACGCGCGCGCTGACGCTCCCGACACGGCCCCAACTTGGCCCGATGATATTTTCGCAACATTGCAGCGCTTCGACGTCCGGCAGGTGCCTTATGTGCCCGATGCCGGCCATTCGAAGCTGATCCAGCGCGTGCTGGATTCCGCCACCATGCGCGGAATTCCCCTGACGACCGAGGAGGAGGGCGTGGCGCTCCTGGCCGGCGCCTGGACCGGCGGGCAGCGCGGCGTGCTGCTGATGCAGTCGAGCGGCGTCGGCAATTGCATCAACATGCTGTCGCTGATCCCGATCCTGCGCTTTCCGTTCCTCACCCTCGTGACCATGCGCGGCGAGTGGGGCGAATTCAATCCGTGGCAGGTGCCGATGGGATCGACCACGCAGGGCGTGTTCGAGCTGTCTGGCGTCCAGGTGCTGCGCGCCTCGACCGCAGCCGAGGTGCCGGCCGTGCTGGAGGCTGCCGCGTCGCAGGCCTACAACGCGCTCACCCCCACCGCCGTCCTTCTGTCGCAGCGCCTGATCGGCGCCAAGGTTTTCACCAAATGAGCAAGGCCAATCTCCTCGACCGCCGCCAAGTGGTCTCGACGCTGCTCGCGAACCGCAAGGACGTCGTTGCGATCGGCGGCTTGGGTGCCTCGACCAACGACATGTGCGCGGCTGGCGACCACGCCCGCAACTTCTATCTCTGGGGCGGCATGGGCGGCGCCGCGATGATCGGGCTCGGCCTGGCGCTGGCGCAGCCGAAGTTGCCGGTTTTGGTCATTACCGGGGACGGCGAGATGCTGATGGGTATCGGCAGCCTTGCCACCATCGGGCTGCAAAAGCCGGCCAATCTCACCATCGTCGTGCTCGACAACGAGGCCTATGGCGAGACGGGCGGCCAGACCAGCCACACCGCGGCCGCCGCCGATCTCGTCGGCATCGCGAAGGCCTGCGGCATCGAGGACAGCCGCGCTGTCTCGACCATGGCCGAGGTCCAAGCCTTTGCCAAAGCCGTCCACGACGTCTCGGCCGGGCCGCGTTTTGCCAATGTGAAGATCGACAGCGCCGGCCTGGAGCGGATTTTGCCGAGCCGGGATGGGACTTACATCCTCAACCGGATCCGGGGAGACCTCGGCTTTCAGCCGATCTAGGCAGGCCAATCCATTCCGCGGCGCCCAGGTCCTGCACGCGGTCCGTGCGGGCGGAGCCGATTTCCACTGAATCTACAACGCACTTAGGTTGCGATGCAACATAGTGCTTGACTTCCGCGTGGGTGAGTGCTTACTCACCCGCCATGAGCTCATTGCGTATGACGAGCGACCTGAGGCGTCAATTGATCCTCGGTGCCGCAAAGCGCTGCTTTGCCCGACATGGCTATACCGGCACCACGACGAAGAGCGTGGCGGCCGCCGCCGCCATTTCCGAGGCGCTGCTGTTCAAGCATTTCCCGTCCAAGGCGGCTCTCTACGCCGAAATCCTCAGCGACGAATGCGAGGCCGATCCGGACTTCATGGAGCTGCTCGAGCGCGAGCCGTCGACCGCGACGCTGGTCGAGCTGGTCCGCGGCATGGTCGACCACTTCCTTCGCATGGCCGACGGCCCCGACCAGGAAGAGGTGCAGCGCCTGCGGCTGATGGCCACGAGCCATCTGGATGATGGCGAATTCGCCCGTCTGATGTATGCCAAGATCGAGACGCTGATCGGGGCGATCTTCGTCGCTTCGCTCGAGCGGGCAATTGCGAGCGGTGACGCGCGGCCATGCCGCGGCGAACCGCTCAACCTGTTCTGGTTCGCGCATCACACGGTGATGACCGCTGCGCTGACCAGGCTGCCGGCGGCGCCCTGTCTCGACTACGGCAAGGCGAACGATCTGGAGCAGCAGCTCTGCGAGTTTCTCCTGAGAGGTATCGGACTTAACGACGCCGCAATTGCTTCGCATCTGGGCCACGATCAGGTCGCGGATGCCGGCAGGACGGCGATTGCAGAAAGTGCATGACATGAACATCGTAACCGAACACAAGATTTCGGGCGAACCGATCGACAACAAGGCTCCCAAGCGTCCGGTCCGGCCGGTGCTATGGTTCGTCATCGTCGGCACGCTGCTCGCCGTGCTCGTCGGCGGACTCGTCTGGTTCAACTATTTCCGCGGCCAGATGATCAAGCAGTTCTTCGCCAACAACAAGCCGCCGCCGACCGCGGTCAGCGCGGCCGAGGCGAAGTCCGAGGTGGTGCCGAACCTGCTCACCGCCGTCGGCGGCCTGGTCGCCGTGCATCAGGTCGACGTCAGCGCCGACGTCAACGGCCGCGTCACCGAGATCAAGTTCGAGCCCGGCACGCGTGTCGAGGCCGGCACGCCGCTGGTACAGCTGTTCGACGCGCCGGAGCAGGGCGACCTTGCCAACTACAAGGCCCAGGCGACCGTCGCGCAGTTGTCGCTCGACCGCGCCAAGCAGCTCGCCGCGCGCCAGTTCGGTCCGCAGGCGACCGTCGATACCGCGCAGGCCGCCTATGACCAGGCGCAGGCCGGCATCGCCAAGACCGAGGCGCTGATCTCGCAGAAGCTGGTGCGCGCACCTTTCGCCGGCGATCTCGGCGTCCGCAAGGTCGAGGTCGGCCAATATCTGACGGCAGGTACGGCGATCGTGTCGCTGACCGACCTTTCCGCGCTGTGGGCCAACTTCACCGTGACCGAAAAGGATTCCGGCAGCCTCAAGGTCGGCCAGACTGTCCGGCTCAAGGTCGACGCCTATCCGGGCCGCACCTTCGAGGGCAAGATCACCACGATCGAGCCGCAGATCGCGAGCGACACCCGCAATATCCGCGTGCAGGCGACGGTCGCCAATCCGGAGAAGATCCTGAAGCCCGGCATGTTCGTGACCACCACGGTGGTGCTGCCGGACAAGCCGGCCGTGATCACCGTCCCGGAGACGGCGGTCGACTACACGCTGTACGGCGACTCCGTGTTCGTGATCACCGAGAAGAAGGAAGAGGACGGTAAGACCAGTCTCTCCGCGGTGCGCACCTTCGTGCAGACCGGCACCCGGGTCGAAGGTCGCGTCGAAATCGTCAAGGGTCTGAAGGCGGGCGACAAGGTCGTCGCCGTCGGCCAGCTCAAGCTGCAATCGGGCGCGGCGGTGTCGATTTCGACCGACCCGGTTCCGCAGATCCCGGCGCAGCCGCCGCGCTACTGATCCCATGACATTCGGGTGATCCGGCCTGGCCGGATCACTTCTCTTGAGACAAAGAAAATCGAGATCGCCGCGATGGCCCTTACCGATATTTTCATCAAGCGCCCGGTTCTGTCGGTCGTCGTCAGCCTGTTGATCCTGCTGATCGGCCTGCGCGCGGCGATGGTGCTGCCGATCCGGCAATATCCGAAACTGTCGAACACGGTCATCAACATCACGACCGTGTATCCCGGCGCGTCCGCGGACCTGATCCAGGGCTTCATCACGACGCCGATCGAGCAGGCGGTCGCGTCTGCCGAAGGCGTCGACTACATCACCTCGTCCTCGGTGCTCGGCACCTCGACGATCCAGGTCTACATCAAGCTGAACTTCGATCCGAACCAGGCGCTCACCGAGGTGCTGGCGAAGACGAACTCGGTCAAATACCTGATCCCGAAGGAATCCAACGACCCGATCGTCACCAAGACCACGGGTCAGACCACGGCCGTGATGTATCTCGGCTTCTCGTCCGAGGAGCTCTCGGGTTCGGCGATCTCGGATTATCTGACGCGTGTGGTGCAGCCGGTGCTGTCGACCGTCGATGGCGTGGCGTCCGCCGACATCTTGGGCGGGCAGACCTTCGCGATGCGGCTGTGGCTCGATCCCGAGAAGATGGCCGGCCGCAACGTGTCCCCGGCGGACGTAGCCGCGGCCATCCAGGCCAACAACTTCCAGTCTGCGGCGGGCCAGACCAAGGGCTATCTGATCGTCTCGAACGTCTCGACGAACACGGGTCTGACCGACGTCAATCAGTTCAAGAAGATGATCGTCAAGGCCAAGGACGGCGGCTTCGTGCGGATGGAGGACATCGCGACCGTCGAACTTGCGGCCCAGAGCACGGACGCCAGCGTTGCCTTCAACGGCGAGCGCGCGATCTTCATTGGCGTGCAGGCGACGCCGCAAGGCAACCCGCTGACGCTGGTCAAGGGTGTGCGCGCGCTGTTCCCCGAACTCGAACGCAACCTCCCGCCCTCGATGAAGATGAAGGTCGCCTACGACTCGACCAAGTTCATCCAGTCTTCGATCGACGAGGTGCAGAATACATTGGGCGAAGCCGTGATCATCGTGATCGTGGTCATCTTCCTGTTCCTGGCCTCGCTCCGCTCGGTCATCATTCCCGTCGTCACCATTCCGCTCTCGATGATCGGCGTCTGCACGCTGATGCTCGCATTGGGATTCAGCTTCAACCTTTTGACCCTGCTCGCGATGGTGCTGGCGATCGGCCTCGTGGTCGACGATGCCATCGTCGTGGTGGAGAACATCCATCGCCATCTGGAGGAGGGCAAGACGCCGGTCCAGGCGTCGCTGCAAGGTGCGCGTGAAATCGTAGGCCCCGTCATCTCTATGACCATCACGCTCGCCGCGGTGTACGCGCCGATCGGCTTCCTCGGCGGCCTCACCGGTTCGCTGTTCCGCGAATTTGCGTTCACGCTGGCGGGTTCGGTGATCGTGTCGGGCGTAATCGCGCTGACTCTGTCGCCGATGATGTGCTCGGTGCTGCTGAAGAACACCGAAGAGGGCCGCTTCGCCAAGGGCGTCAACAAGGTGTTCGGCGCACTCACGCGCTGGTATGGCCGCAGGCTCGACCGCTCGCTCGACTACAAGGCCATCACGGGCCTGTTCGCGGTAACCATCCTCGGGCTCGTCGGCTTCCTCTACATGCACACGTCGAAGGAGCTGGCGCCGGAGGAAGACCAGGGCATCGTGTTCGCGGTGACCAAGGCTCCGAAATACGCCAACATCGACTATGTCGACTTCTACGGCGAAAAACTCGACGAGAAGTTCCAGCAGTTTCCCGAGACCGATCTGCGCTTCGTGCTGAACGGCATCAACGGCCCGCAGGGCGGCATTGCCGGCATGCTCTTGAAGCCTTGGGACGAGCGCACGCGCTCCTCGATTGCCCTGAAGCCGCTAGTGCAGGCCGAGCTCTCCAAGATCGAGGGCGTGCAGGCCTTCGCCTTCAACCTGCCGCCGCTTCCGGGCGGGCCGGGCGGTCTGCCGGTGCAGATGGTGATCAACTCCACCGCCGGCTTCCAGACGGTCTATGAGCAGATGGAGAAGCTGAAGGACGCTGCGCGCAAGAGCGGCATGTTCATCGTCTCCGACAGCGATCTTGCCTACAACCAGCCGAACGTGAAGGTGACGATCGACCGCAACAAGGCGCAAGATCTTGGCGTCAATATGCAGAACCTCGGGGCCACGCTCGCGGTGCTGCTCGGCGGCAATTATGTCAATCGCTTCAATCTGGAGGGCCGGTCCTACCAGGTGATCCCTCAGGTGCCCCGCACCAAGCGGTTGTCGCCGGAATCCCTCGGTGGCTATTACGTGACGACCAACACCGGCCAGCAGCTTCCGCTGTCGACTGTGGTGTCGATCGAGACCAAGACCGATCCGAATTCGCTGACGCACTACAACCAGCTCAATTCGGCGACCTTCTCCGCCGTGCCGATGCCCGGCGTGACCGTCGGCGCAGCGGTCGACTTTCTCGAAGGCGAGGCCAAGAAGCTTCCACAAGGATTCAGCCACGACTATCTCGCGGACTCCCGGCAGTACGTACAGGAAGGCAACCAGCTCGCGATCACCTTTGGCTTCGCGCTGATCATCATCTTCCTGGTGCTGGCGGCGCAGTTCGAGAGCCTGCGTGACCCGCTCGTGATCATGATCTCGGTGCCGATGGCGATCGTCGGCGCGCTGATCCCGCTGTTCTTCGGCGTTGCGACCATGAACATCTACACCCAGGTCGGTCTGCTTACTCTGGTCGGCCTGATCACCAAGCACGGCATCCTGATGGTGGAGTTCGCCAACGAGCTCCAGGTCAAGGAGCGGCTCGACCGCCGCTCGGCCATCGAGATGTCGGCCCGTATCCGCCTGCGGCCCATCCTGATGACGACGGCCGCCATGGTGACCGGCCTGATCCCGCTCCTGACTGCGACCGGCGCGGGTGCAGCCAGCCGCTTCTCGATCGGTCTGGTCGTCGTTGCCGGCATGTCGATCGGCACCCTGTTCACGCTGTTCGTACTGCCGGCCGTGTACGTGGTGCTGGCGACCGACCACCGCGCGGCGGCCGATTCCGAGCGGAACAGGCAGGTTGCCGAACTCGACCTCGACGCCAAGGCCCTGCGGCCGACCTGAAGCCGCACGCAGGCGAAGCCACAGGGCGGCAGCGGCCAAACCGTTGCCGCCCTTTTTCGTTCTGCCACCGCATCAATTCGACGCCGCGATCGTCGGGCGGGGGCCTTGCCGCGCTTGCGAGAGACAAGGCCCGGTCTTCTTGCTAGGTTCCGCAGGATGAGCCTTTCCCTCCATCCCGACACCTCGCGAGCCGGCACGCTGCCGAGTGCGGTGCCGGACGGCGCTGCCCCTGGTGCAGGGGAAGGACGGGGCATCAGGACCCGGCTGTTCACCAAATATGTTGCGCTGTTCGTGGCCGTCGTCGCCATCGCGCTGCTGGCGAACGGCCTGTTCGAGGTCTTCTTCTATTATCGCGAGCACAAGGCTTCGCTGATCCGGGTCCAGCACGAGCAGGCCGAGGCGGCCGCGGCCAAGATCGGCCAGTTCGTCAAGGAGATCGAGAGCCAGCTCGGCTGGACCACGCAGTTGCCTTGGTCGGCAGGCTCGATCGAGCAGCGCCGGTTCGACGCGCTGCGGCTGCTGCGCCAGGTGCCCGGGATTACCGAGCTCGCCCAGGCCGATTCGACCGGCAAGGAACGGCTGCGGGTCTCGCGGCTGGCGATGGATGCCATCGAGAGCGGGATCGACCTGTCCGGTGATCCGAAGTTCACCGAGGCCGTCGCGCGCAAGGTCTACTACGGGCCTGTCTATTTCCGCCGGGAGTCCGAGCCCTACATGACGCTGGCGTTGGCCGGCGCGCGCAAGGACGCAGGGGTCAGTATCGCCGAGGTCAATCTCAAGCTGATCTGGGACGTCGTCTCCCAGATCAAGGTCGGCGAGAATGGCCATGCCTATGTCGTGGGGCCGGAGGGTCGCCTGATCGCGCATCCCGATATCAGTCTGGTCCTGCGCAATACCGACATGTCCGGCCTCGCACAGGTCCGCGCCGCGCAGGCTGGCGGCGGCACGATGGCGAATGCGCTCGAGGAAGCGCGTAACATCCAGGGACGGAAGGTCCTGACCGCATCGGCGCCGATCGTGCCGCTGCACTGGACCATGTTCGTCGAGTTGCCGGTCGAGGAGGCCTATGCATCGCTCTACGCCTCGCTGCAGCGGCTTGCGATCGTGCTGCTCGCGGCGTCGATCTTCGCGGTGCTTGCGGGGATATTCCTCGCGCGCCGCATGGTCGGGCCGATTCAAGCGCTGCGCAGCGGCGCCGAAAGGATCGGCGGTGGCGACTTCTCCCAGCGCATTTCGATCCGCACCGGCGATGAGCTCGAAGGGCTTGCCGACCAGTTCAACGACATGGGCGCGCGCCTGCAGGAATCCTACGCGGATCTGGAAAAGAAAGTCGAGCAGCGGACATCCCAACTGCGACAATCCCTCCACGAGCTTCGAACCGCGCAAGACCGCCTGATCCAGACCGAAAAACTCGCCTCGCTCGGCCAGCTCACCGCCGGCATTGCCCACGAGATCAAGAACCCGCTCAATTTCGTCAACAATTTCTCCGCGGTCTCGACCGAGCTGATCGACGAGCTCAACGAGACCCTGCAATCGGCCGTACTCGAGGACAAGACGAGGCAGGAGGTCGACGAGCTGACTGGCATGCTCAGAAGCAACCTCGAGAAGGTCGTGCAGCATGGCAAGCGCGCCGATTCCATCGTCAGGAACATGCTGTTGCATTCGCGCGAGGGCTCCGGCGAGCATCGCGCCGTCGACATCAATGCGGTCGTGGAGGAGAGCCTCAATCTGGCCTATCACGGCGCGCGCGCCGAACGGCCGTCCTTCAACGTCACGCTGCAGCGCGAGCTGGATCCCGCTGCCGGCATGGTGGACATCTTTCCCCAGGAGATCACGCGCGTCTTGCTCAACCTGATCTCGAACGGCTTCTATGCCACCGCCAAGCGCAAGGAGAGCGCCGGCGAGGCCTTCGAGCCCACTCTAAGCGTTGCGACGAAGGATCTCGGCGGCAGGGTCGAAATCCGGATCCGCGACAATGGCACGGGGATCCCACCCGAGGTGAAGGAGAGGATGTTCAATCCCTTCTTCACCACCAAGCCGGCCGGCGAGGGCACCGGACTCGGCTTGTCCATGAGCCATGACATCGTCGTGAAGCAGCACGGTGGCACCATCGACGCGAACACCGCACAAGGTGTATTTACCGAATTCATCATCAGCCTGCCGCGCACGATGGCGGTAGGCGGCACTCCCGGAGGCAAGTCTTGAACGTTTACATCCTGGTCGTCGACGACGAGCCCGACGTCGAGGCGCTGTTCCGGCAGCAGTTCCGGCGCGAGTTGCGCGCCGGCCGCTTCCAGATGGAGTTCGCCTCCTCAGGGCCCGACGCACTCAAGCGTGCTGCCGAGGTTCGCGATCCCTCGTTGATCCTGATCCTGTCCGACATCAACATGCCCGGCATGAGCGGGCTCGACATGCTGCCAAAGGTGCGTGCTGCGCATCCTGACGTTCCCGTCATCATGATCACGGCCTATGGCGACGCCGAGACGCGGCGCAAGGCGATCGAGCGCGGCGCCGTCGGGCTCCTCACCAAGCCGATCGACTTTGCGCTGCTGCGGCAGGAGATCGATACGAGGCTCGAGCAAGCAGCATGACTGCGACCATCCTCTTCGTCGACGACGAGCCGGATCTCGAGGCGCTGATCCTGCAAAAGTTCCGCAGGCAGATTCGCGACGGGCAGATCGATATCATGTTTGCCCGCGACGGCCTCGATGCGCTGGCCTCGCTCGAGCAGAATCCGCATGTCGACATGGTGGTCTCCGATATCAACATGCCAAGGATGGACGGCCTGTCGCTGCTCGCGAAACTCCAGGAGGCCGAGGACAAGAAGTCGACCATCATCGTCTCCGCCTATGGCGACATGAGCAACATCCGAACCGCCATGAACCGCGGCGCGTTCGACTTCCTGACCAAGCCGATCGACTTCGCCGATCTGAAAGCCACGATCGAGAAGACCATCCGCCATGTCGAGATGCTGCGCGACGTGAGGCGGCGCCAGATCGAAGCCGAGCGCGCCCATGCCGCGTTATCGCGTCATTTCTCGCCGGAGCTGGCCAAGCGCCTGGCCGCAGGCGGCGACGGCGAGGGGATCGAAGTGCAGTGGCGCGATGTCGCCACCATCTTCACCGATATTACCGGCTTCACTTCGTTGGTGGAAAGCGCGCCGCCCGAGACGCTGGGCAAGCTGCTCAACGAATATGTCGGCGGCATGACCGAGATCGTCTTTGAGCATGAGGGCACGGTCGCAAAGATCATCGGCGACGCGATTCAGGTGCTCTTCAATGCGCCCGGGGATCAGCCGGACTATGCCACGCGCGCGGTCGCCTGCGCCCATGAACTCGATGCCTGGGCGCAGGACTTCCGCGCGCACCAGAGCTCCACGGGCGTGACCTTCGGTGCCACCCGCATCGGCATTCACGCCGGCCCGGCGCTGGTCGGCAATTTCGGGGGCAACCGCTTCTTCGACTACACCGCGTATGGAGATTCCATCAACATCGCGGCGCGACTGGAGGCCGCCAACAAGCATTTGGGCACCCGCATTTGCGTCAGCGGCAGCGTCGCCGAGGCGGCTGAGAACTTTCAAGGCCGCCCCGTCGGGGAACTGATGCTGCGCGGACGCAGCGAGCCGTTGCGCGCGTTCGAGCCATTGCCGCCCGCCAAATACGAAGCGCCGGAGACGGCGCTGTATTCGGAGGCTTTCGCCAAGATGGAGGCCGGCGATGCCGCGGCCATGCCGGCCTTTGCCGCGCTGGTCGGCATGCACGCCGACGATTCCCTGGCCGGCTTTCACCTGAAACGCCTGCTCAATGGCGCCAAAGGCATTCGCATGCAGCTTGAATAGGAGTTCGTCATGATTCGTCAGTTCTCTGCCGGCAATTACCGATTCATTCCGTCCGTGTTTCAATACTCAGCGGGTGCCGCCGCGGACGACGGCTATGAGATCGAGCGTGTCCGCTTCGACCGTCTGGTGCCGCTCGCGGAAGGATTTGCACTGGCCGCAAAATTCATTCAGGAGGCAGGTCGTCCCCTGACGGCGTTCTGCGCCTGCGAGCTGCGTTCACCCGCGGCCTTCAGCGAAGAGGGCTTTCGCGCGTTCAACCTGCATTATGTGAAGACGCTGTCCGAATGGAGCATCTTCGACGGCACCACCAATCCGGTGGCGCGCAGCAATGTCTGTCCCGAGATCGACCCGCCGTCCGAGCCGTCGTTCTACGCGTTCTCCTTCACGCGTCCGACCCGCTCGAAGGCGCCGAGCTTCGTGATCGCGGGTGGCGCAGAGGCTCGCGAGGGTGGCGGCACCTATGTCGAGCGCACCGTCCGCTATCGCGATCTCAGCCCGGAGGGGCTGCGTGAAAAGGTGCGCTTCACCACGACGTCGCAGATGGAGAACCGGCTGGCGGCGTTTGGATTCGGCTGGAAGGAAACTACCGGCGTGCAGGCTTATTCGGTGCACGACTTCCACCATGCCCTCGTCGACGAACTGGTCCGCCGCGGCGCTCTGCGTTCCGGCCTGACCTGGCATTTCGCCCGGCCGCCGGTGGTCGATCTCGAATACGAGATGGATTGCCGCCGCGTGATGCGGGAAGTGGTGATTTGAGGTCCTCACCTCTCCCCGAGGGGGAGAGGTGAAAGGGCCGTTTCGGCTTCTACCGCTGCCTCGGATCGAGAGCGTCGCGCAGGCCATCGCCGAGCAGGTTCAGCGACAGCACCACGAGGAAGATCGCAAGTCCCGGCCAGATCGCCATCCACGGCGCCTGGGTCAGGAAGCGCTGCGCGGCGTTGAGCATGCTGCCCCAGGATGGCGCCGGCGGCTGCTGGCCGAGGCCGAGGAACGACAATGCGGCTTCGGCGATGATGGCGGCGGCGATCGAGAGCGTCGCCTGTACCAGCAGTGCCGGCAGGATGTTCGGCAGGATATGCGCGATCGCGATCCGCCACGGCGGATTGCCGAGCGCGCGCGCGGCCTCGACATAATCCTCGGCCTTGACGACGAGGACCTGGCCACGGGTCAGGCGGATGAAGATCGGCGTCGCCGAGATGCCAATCGCGATCATGGCATTGCCGAGGCTCGGCCCGAGGAATGCGGCGAGCGCGATTGCCAGGATCAGGAACGGGCAGGCCAGCATCGCGTCCGTGATCCGGCTGATCAGTGCATCGAGGAAGCCGCCGCGATAACCGGCGAGGAGACCAAGCGGCACGCCGATGCCGAGTGCGATCGCGACCGAGATGAGGCCCGCGAGCAGCGAGGCGCGCGCGCCGTAGACGACGCGGCTGAGGATATCGCGGCCCAGCTCGTCGGTGCCGAACCAGTGCGCCGCGGTGGGGGCCTTGCGCACCAGGCTCCAGCTCGTCGCGATGGGATCATAGGGCACGATGAGCGGGGCGAAGGCCGCAAGCAGGATGAACGCCGTGATCACAACGAGCCCGAACACGGCGGCCTTGCGCTTGAATAGCCGCCGCCGGGCGCGGCGCGCCGGGCTGTCAAGTTCAAAGGCTTGCGTAGCAGGGGTGGCTGATAGGGCAGCGTCGGTCATCGCCTAACCCCTTAGCCTGGGATTGACGAGGATATAGGCGATATCGGCGACGAGGTTCAGCGTGATGTAGACCGTGGCCGTGACCAGCACGACCCCCTGCACCACCGCGTAGTCGCGGTTGAAGACGGCATCCACGATCAGCTTGCCAAAACCGGGAATGGAGAAGATCTGCTCGGTCAGGACCGCACCCGACAGCAGCGTGCCGAGCTCCAGCGCGCCGAGCGTGATGATGGGCGTCAGTGCATTGCGCATGGCATGCTTGAGGATCACGGAGCGCTCGGAGAGCCCCTTCGCGCGCGCGGTGCGGACATAGTCGCTCTCCAGCACCTGAAGCATGGCGCTGCGCGTATGCCGCATCAGGACCGCGGAGATTGCATTGCCGAGCACGAAGGCCGGCATGATGGTGGCGGCAAGGCTCGCGCGCCAGTTCTCGGTGAGCGGGATATAGCCCGATGCCGGCAGCCAACCGAGCTTGATCGAAAACAGGAAGATCAGCAGGATCCCGAGCCAGAAGTTCGGCGTCGAGATCCCCCACAGCGCAAACAGGTTGGCGCCATAGTCCCAGGCCGTGCCCTTCTTCACCGCGGAGACGATGCCGGCGGGAATGCCGATGAAGAACGCGATCAGGATCGCCATCGAGCCGAGCTGCAGCGTCACCGGCAATTTTTGCGCGATCAGCTCGCGCACCGGCATCTTGTTGCGCAAGGACTCGCCGAAGTTTCCGGTCAGCACTCCCTTGAGCCAGTAGACGTACTGCACGGGAATCGGCTGATCGAGCTTGTACTGCTGCCGGATCTGCTCGATCACGGCGGGATCGCGCTCCTCGCCCGCCATCACCAGCGCGGGATCGCCCGGCAGCAATTGCTGGAGCGAGAAGATCAGCACCGACACGAAGAACAGTGTCGGCACGATCTGAGCGATGCGGTGGGCAAGGAACCTCAGCATGGCTGGGCCGGTGTCCCGGGCGCGGCGCAACATGCAATGCCGCGCTGCTGAACCGGGACCCATCTATCACGATGTGTCATCGCTATGGGTCCCGGCTCTGCGGTGCGGCGCTTGCGCGCTGCGCCGAGTCCGGGACACGCACCTACCGTCAGATTCGTCACTTGAACCTCAATCCGACCACGCGCACCAGCCCGTCGGGCATCTGCTTGTAGCCCTGAAGCTTGGTCGTGTGTGCGATCAGGAGCGTGCGGTGATAGATGTAGATGATCGGCGAATCGTCGAGCAGGATTTTTGTCAGCTTGGCGTAAATCGCCTTGCGCTCCTCGACATTGGAGGTCGCCCGCCCTTCTTCCATCAACTTGTCGGCTTCCGGATTCGCGTACCCGCCGTCGTTCTGCGGTGCCTTGCTGCGCATGAAGATGTAGGAATTGCCGTCGGGATCGATACGGCCGCTCCAGTTGATCTGGAAGATCTGGAATTCTCCGGCCTGGGCCTGCTTGAAGGTCGTGGCGAATTCGACCGCACGGATCTTGATGTCGAAGCCCGCTTCGGCGGCCATGGACTGGACGACCTGGGCCACGGCTTCGTTCTCCGCGCCCTTGGGGATCATGTAGTCCACCGTCACCGGCGTGGTGACGCCGGCTTCCTTCAACAGCGCCTTGGCTTTCGCGATATCACGACCGCGGACCGGGAATGCCTTCTGGTAGTAGGGATGTGTCGGGCTGACCCATTGATTGCCTGGGGTGAACTCGCCGTTGAAGACGACCTGGTTGAGGGCCTCGCGGTCGATCGAGAGGTCGAGCGCCTGGCGTACCTTCGCCGACTGGCTCAGTGGCCCCTTGGCCTTGTCATTGCCGATATTGACGGTCAGGCCGAGATAGCCGAGCTCCGGCGCGGTCGATAGCACCAGCTTGGGATCGGCTCGGACGTCCTTGATGTCGGTGGCGAGCACGCGCTCGATCAGATCAAGACCCCCTGACTTCAGGTTCGCAAGCCGCACGGTCGCATCGACGATCGGCAGGAACACCACGCGATCGATATGGATGTTGTCCTTGTTCCAGTAGTCGGCAAATTTCTCGAACACCATGCGGTCCTGCTGGACGCGCTCGACGAATTTGTAGGGGCCGGCGCAGACCGGATGCAGGCCGAACTTGTCGCCAGCTTCCTTCGCCGCCTTCGGTGAGACCATCATGCCGGAGCGGTCGGTGAGCTGGGCGATCAAGGGTGAGTATGGCGTTTTCAGCACCAGCTTGATCGTCAGGGGATCGACCACCTCGACATGGTCGACGCTGGCAAGCTCCGACTTGCGGAACGAGGTCGGTAGCGTCATGTGACGCTCGATCGAGAATTTTGCGGCTTCCGCGTCGAGCGGCTCGCCGTCGTGGAATTTGACGCCCGGCCGGAGCTTGATCGTCATCTCCTTGCCGTCGGCCGAGGTCTCGTGGGACAGCGCGAGCTGCGGCACGATGTTGAGCTTCTCGTCGATATCGAACAGCTTGTCGCAGAAAGCGGAGAACACGATGCGGCCGACATAGGTGCGGCCGATGCTGGGATCGAGGATATCAGGGTCCTCGGCGATGCCGATGCGCAGCGTGGTCTGAGCCTGGACTTGGTCCTGGGCTGCGCCCGCGAGCGACGTCAGCACGGCCGACGCCAGGATTGCCAAACGCATAAAACTCATCGCTCTCAACCTCTGTTTTGCGGCTATACCGGGTCCGTTCCCAATGAACTAACCCCGCTGCCGCGGACTGCTTCCGGGCCGCCGCTAAAGGCGGCGACCAATTTTTCAAGAACCGGCGAAAAGCCGCCGTCGGACGGGACGATCGCCGCGGAGGGCGGCAGTTCCGACGTTCGGTGGCAGGCCGTTGCATGTCCGATGCCATCCGCGGCCAGCTGAGGCATCTCGCTGCGGCAGCGCTCGACCACGTAGGGGCAGCGGGTGTGGAAGCGGCATCCCGGCGGCGGATCGAGCGCGCTGGGGATCTCTCCCTGCAGCACAATCCGGCTGCGCTTTGCCTGCGGTTTAGGCACGGGGATCGCGGACAAAAGCGCCCGGCTATAGGGATGGCTTGGTGCTGCGAACAGCGAGTTCGCTTCCGCGGTCTCGACGATTTGGCCGAGATTCATCACCGCCACGTGGTCGGCGATGTGCTTGACCACGGCGAGGTCGTGCGAGACGAAGATGTAGGCAAGGCCGAGCCGGTCCTGCAGCTCGCGCAGCAGGTTCAGGATCTGCGAGCGGATCGACACGTCGAGCGCGGAGACCGGCTCGTCGCAGATGATCAGCTTCGGCTCGACCGCGAGCGCGCGGGCGATGGCGATGCGCTGGCGCTGGCCCCCGGAGAATTCGTGCGGATAGCGCCGCGCCAGCCGTGGCTCGAGGCCTACTAGGCGCAATAGCTCGGCGACGCGCTCGCGCCGCTGCGCTGACGGCACGAGGCCGTGCAGCGCCAACGGCTCGGTCAGGATCTGGCCGACGGTCATGCGCGGATTGAGCGAAGCGTATGGATCCTGGAAGATTATCTGCGCTTCGCGGCGGAATTTTCGCAAGCCATCGGCATCCAGCGCGAGCAGGTCGCGACCATTGAAGCGCACCGAGCCCGCATCCGGCTCGATCAGCCGCAGCACCAGCCGGCTGACGGTGGATTTGCCGCAACCGGATTCGCCGACCAGAGCCAGCGTCTTGCCGGCGTCGAGCGAAAAGGACACGCCGTCGACCGCTTTCACATGCGCCAGCGGCCGGCCGAACAGCGAGCGCTCGGCGATGAAATGCTTGACCAGGCCCTTGACCTCGAGCAGCGCGGTCATTGTATCTGCTCCTCGTCGGTGCAGGTCTCGTGTCCCGGGCGCGGCGCAACACGAAGTGTTGTGACGCTGAACCGGGACCCAGTCTGCGGCGCGATGGGCCCCGGTTCAGCGGCGGCCCATGGCGCTTCGCTTGTGCTGCACCGCGCCCGGGGCAGGAGAGGGGAGAACGAGGCCATCACGACACCAGTCGTTCGAGCGGCGCGCGGATGCAGCGCGAGAGGTGGCCGGGGCTGACCTCGATCAATGACGGCGGCGCCTTGGTGCAGGCCTCCAGCACGAACGGACAGCGCGCGGCGAAGCGGCAGCCGGCCGGCGGCTGCGCCATGTTCGGCACCATGCCTTCGATCGTCGCGAGCTGCTCGGCGCGGTGGTCGAGCCGCGGGATCGAGCCGAGCAGGCCGACGGTGTAAGGGTGTTGCGGCGCGGAGAACAGCTCATCCACCGGCGCACGCTCGACGATCTCGCCGGCATACATCACCGCGACCTCGTCGCAGACCTCGGCGACGACGCCGAGATCGTGCGTGATCAGGATGATGGCGGCGCCGCTCGCAGCCTTCAGCTCGCGCATCAATTCCAGGATCTGCGCCTGCAGGGTGACGTCGAGCGCGGTGGTCGGCTCGTCCGCGATCAAGAGACGCGGATCGCAGGCGAGCGCCATCGCGATCATCACGCGCTGGCGCATCCCGCCCGAGAGCTTGTGCGGATATTCGTCGATGCGCCGCTCGGGCGAGGGGATGTGGACGCGGCGCAACAGCTCGATGGCCCGCTCGCGCGCGCTCTTCCGCGAGCCGCCGCGGTGGCGCAGGATGGTCTCGATGATCTGGTCGCCGATGGTGAAGCTCGGGTTGAGCGAGGTCATCGGCTCCTGGAAGATCATCGCGAGCCGGTTGCCGCGCAAGTCGCGCAGGGTCTGGTCCGGCGTCTTCAGCAGGTCAAAACCATCGAAGCGGATCGCGCCTGAAATCTCCGCGCTCTGCTTCGGCAGGAGGCCCATGATGGCCAGCGAGGTCACGCTCTTGCCGCAGCCCGATTCACCGACGAGGCCGAGCGTCGCGCCATTGGCAACGCTGAGATCAACGCCGTCGACCGCATGGGTGATCCGGCCGTCGTCGCCGTGAAAGCGGATGCGTAGATCCGTGATCTCGATGAGAGGACCGGCGCTCATGCCTGCCTTGCCTGTGCCGCGGCGATAGTTGCGTCGATGACGCTGCGATCGGTGTTGCCGGATGGATTTTGCCGCGTCGGCATGGAAGGGCGGAAGTGCACCCAGAGCTCCTGGCTGACACGTTCGAGCCGTTCGAGCTCACCGAGTGGATCGGGATGATCGTCGGCGCGGATGTCCAGCGCCGGCCATTCCTCCTCGCCATGGATCAGCAGCGCGGCGGACTGCTTGCCGCGCTTGTCGCCGCCGGCGGCCTCGCCGGCGCGCATCGCCGCGAGCAGGCGGCGCGGGAAGGGCAGGCTGTCATTGGCGATATAGGTCTTTGCGGTCTCGTCGAGCACGTCGGCGTCGGCGAGCATGTTGCCGGCAATCGAAAAGCCGCTGCCTGCGACGTGCCCGCACCAGTTGACGCAGTCGCGCCCAGTATGGGCGGCGATCTCGCCGCTCGCGTCCATGATGTGGACCTGCCGGCTCTCGCGGCCGTCGTCGGTGGCGAGCAGCGCGGCGAGAACGTCATGCACATTCAGGCCTTCACGCAGCAGCTTGAGGCCGTCGATGCCGTAATAGGGATTGACGAAGGCCTGGGTCGCGATGGCGCCGACGCCGGCCGCGATATAGGGCACACGTGCGCCGACGGCGAAGAAGCGGGTCGCGACCGCGATGCCGAACTGGCCGGTGGCAGGATCTCGCGCGATGATCGACCAGGTCATGTGTTGCCTTTAGCGTCCCGCGGCGTAACCCTGCATGCCGCGCGGATTGGCGGCGGCGCGCCGGCGGACGCCGACGCGGGAGGCCGCGGTGAGGCGGCCTTCGGACCAGTCGGGCCCGACCTCGACGATATGCCCGCGCTCGCGAAGGTTCTCGATCGTCGCCTTCGGCACGCGGTTCTCGACCACGAGCACGCCAGGGCGTGCGGTGCGCGGCCAGAACGAGATCGGGAAATGCTCGGAATGCCAGGCCGGCGCGTCGATGGCTTCCTGGAGATTGAGATTGCAATGGACGTGGCGCAGGAAGAACTGGGTGATCCACTGGTCCTGCTGGTCGCCGCCGGGCGAGCCCCAGGCGAGGTAGGGCTCGCCGTCGCGCAGCGCCATGGTCGGCGACAGCGTGGTGCGTGGCCGCTTGCCCGGTGCGAGCGAACCGGGTTGGTTCTCTTCCAGATCGAACATTTGGGCGCGGCTGCCGAGGCAGAAGCCCAGTTCGGGAATGACAGGCGAGGATTGCAGCCAGCCTCCTGAAGGCGTCGAGGACACCATGTTGCCGGCCTTGTCGATGATGTCGAAATGCACGGTGTCGCCGCGCACCTCGCCGAAGCGCCCCACGGTCGGTTCGCCGGCGCCGAGCGCGCCGACGGCCTCGCGTTGGCCCTCGGCTCGGCGGAGCTTGACCACGCCGCCGAAGCCTTCGACCGAGCCAGGCCGGAGTTCGAGCGAAGCCTTGTCGCTGACGAGTTTGCGGCGCTCGTCGTTGTAGGCGTTCGACAGCAGCGTCGAGATCGGAATCTCGCTGAACTTGGGATCGCCGTAGAATTTCTCGCGGTCGGCGAAGGCGAGCTTGGCGCATTCGATCTGGAGATGGATGAACTCGGGTTCGGTCGGATCGAGCCCGTCGAGAGCAAAACCCTTCAGTAGGGCCAGTTGTTGCAGCGTCACCGGCCCCTGGCTCCAGACGCCGGCCTTGCAGACGGTGTAGCGGCCATAATCGTAGGTGAGCGGCGCTTCGACCGTCGGCTGCCAGCGCGCCATGTCGTCGGCGGAGAGCACGCCGCGATGCGGCGAGCCGCTGACGTCCATCACCTCCTGCGTCCGGCAGAACTTGTCGATGGCCTCGGCGACGAAACCCTGCGACCAGGCTTTGCGTGCGCGCTCGATCTCGCCCTCGCGGCCACCGCCGCCGCTTTCGGCCTCGTTGAGGATCCGCTGGTAAGTCGCGGCCAGCGTCGTGTTGGTGAACAGCGTGCCGGGCTTTGGCACCTCGGCGTTCGGCAGGTAGACGGCCGCTGAGGTCGGCCAGTGCTTGCGGAACAGCTGCTCGACCGTCTGGATCGTGGCGCAGGCGCGCTCGACCAACGGATAGCCGTCCCGGGCGTAGGAGATCGCCGGTTCCAGCACGTCGCGCACGCGCATCGTGCCATAATCGCGCAGCAGCATCATCCAGGATTCGAAGGTGCCGGGAACGCAGGCCGCGAGCAGGCCGGTGCCAGGGACCATGTCGAGCCCCTCGCTCCTGTAATGCGCAATGGTGGCGCGTGCCGGCGCCGGTCCCTGACCGCAGATCACCTCGGTGCGCCCACGCTTCACGTCGTGCACGATGATAGGGACATCGCCGCCGGGGCCGTTCAGATGCGGCTCGACCACCTGGAGCGTGAAGGCCGTGGCGACGCCGGCGTCGAAGGCGTTCCCGCCCTTTTCGAGGACGGCCATGCCGACGGCGGTCGCGATCCAGTGCGTGGTGGCGACGACCCCGAACGTGCCCTCGATCTCGGGGCGTGTCGTGAAGGGATCGGGATTGACGTTGCTGGCCATGGGCTACCTCACTTGCGACGCGCGCAATTGATCACAGGAGATGCCGCGCCGCCAATGCGCTGCCGGCATGGCACGCGCGCGTCACGCCGGGACCGGCGCGGTGTTGACCGCGTGGCAGGCGACGCCGCCGATCAGCTCCGGCGCTTCCTTGCGGCAGAGATCGAACGCGAGTGGGCAGCGCGGATTGAAGGCGCAGCCGGGCGGCGGATTGATCGGGTTCGGAATCTCGCCCTTCACTGGAATGCGCTGGCGGCCGCTCATGGCAAGATCAGGCACGGCGCCCAGCAGCATCTTGGTGTAGGGCATCCGCGGATTGGCGAACAGCTCGCGTCCCTCGGCGATCTCGACGATGCGGCCGAGATACATCACGCCGACGCGGCTCGCCATGTGGCGGACCACGGCGAGGTTGTGGCTGATGAACATGTAGGTCAGGCCGAACTTGTCCTGGAGGTCGCGCATCAGATTGAGAATCTGCGCCTGCACGGAGACGTCGAGCGCCGAGGTCGGCTCGTCGCAGACGATGAACTCGGCATCGGAGGCGAGAGCGCGCGCGATCGCGATGCGCTGGCGCTGGCCGCCGGAGAATTCGTGCGGAAACTTCAGCCGGTCGTCGGGATGCAGGCCGACGAGGCCGAGCAGCTCGCCGACGCGCCCCTGAATGTCGCGCTCGCCCTGGATCAGGTCGAAGGCGCGGATCGGCTCGGAGATGATGGCATCGACCCGAAAGCGCGGATTCAGGCTTGCATAGGGGTCCTGGAAGATCATCTGGATGCGGCGGCGCAGCCTTCGGCGTGCCTGCGCCTGTCGCGGATCCGTCATCGAGACGCCATCGATCTGGACGTCGCCGGAGCTCGGCGGCAACAGGCCGACGACCATCCGTGCCACAGTGGTCTTGCCCGAGCCGGACTCGCCGACCAGTGCGAAGGTCTCGCCCTTCCTGATGTCGAATGTGACGTGATCGACAGCCTTGAGATATTCGAGGTGGCCGCCTTCGAGCACGCGGTTGAGCCAGGGTTTCGAGACGTCGAAGACGCGACGCAGATCCCTGGCCTGAACGAAGGGGGCGCTCATGCCGCGCTCTCCGTCGGCACGTTGTCATAGAGATGGCAGGCGACCGATTGCGTGCCGCGTGGCAGCGGCTCCGGCCGATCGACACGACAGCGATCGAACGCGAAGGCGCAGCGCGGATTGAACGAGCAGCCGCGCGGGATCGCGGAGAGGCGTGGCATGGAGCCGGGAATCTGCATGAGGCGCTTGTCGTCGCCGGCCAGTGTCGGGATCGCGCCCATCAGGCCCTTGGCATAAGGGTGCAACGGATTTCTGACGACATCCTGGACCGGACCGATCTCGGCGACGCGGCCGGCATACATCACCGCGACGCGGTCGGAGGTTTCCGCGATCACGCCCATGTCGTGGGTCACCAGCATCACGGCGGTGCCGTGGTCGCGGCCGAGCCGCTTGATCAGCGAGATGATCTGCGCCTGCACGGAGACGTCGAGCGCGGTGGTCGGCTCGTCGGCGATGATCAACTCGGGCTCGGCGCAGATCGCCAGTGCAATCACGACGCGCTGGCGCATGCCGCCGGAGAATTCGTGGGGATAGCCGTCGATGCGTTTTTCCGGCGCGGGAATACCAACCTCGGCGAGCAGGTCGATGGCGCGGCGGCGGGCGGCCGTCTCGGACAGGTTCAGGTGGGTTCTGATCGTCTCGACGATCTGGTCGCCGACCCGGTATAGCGGATTGAGCGAGGTGAGGGGGTCCTGGAAGATCATGCCGATCCGCTTTCCACGGATGCGGCGCATCTCGTCGGGCCGCAGATTGTCGATGCGCAGGCCGGCGAGATGGATCTCGCCGCCGGCGATGCGGCCGGGCGGGTCGATCAGGCCGATCACCGACAGGCCGGTGACGGACTTGCCAGCGCCGGATTCTCCGACCACGCCCAGCACTTCGCCTTTGGCAATATCGAAGGAGACGCCGTCGATGGCGCGCAGCGTGCCGCGGCGGGAGGCGAACTCCACGCGGAGATCACGAACGGAGAGAACGGGCTCGGTCATGAGTGAGACGCTCTTGTCGAAGTGTTGCTCATCGGAGCTTCGGGTTGAGCGCGTCGCGCAGCCAGTCGCCGAGCAGGTTGATCGACAGGATCAGCCCGGCCAGCGCGATGCCGGGGAAAGCGACGATCCACCATTCGCCGGCGAACAGATAGTTGTTGCCGATGCGGATCAGCGTGCCGAGTGAGGGCATGGTGTCGGGCAGACCGACGCCGAGGAAGGACAGCGTCGCCTCGGTGATGATGGCCAGCGCAAGGTTGATGGTGGCAATGACCAGGATCGGGCCCATCGTGTTGGGCAACACGTGCCGCAGCATGATCGTTGGCGCGGGCAGGCCGATCAGCTGCGCGGCGGCGACGTAGTCCTTGTTCTTCTCGACCATCACGGAGCCGCGCACCGTTCGGGCATACCCCACCCAGAAACTCAGGCCGATCGAGATCACCAGCACCACCAGCATGCTGTTGGCATCCAGCCGGTTGCCGAAGATCGATTTGGCGATGCCGTTGACCAGCAGCGCGATCAGGATCGCGGGGAAAGTGAGTTGCACATCGGCGATCCGCATGATCACGCCATCGACCGCGCCACCGAAATAGCCGGCGATCAGGCCGAGCGCGATGCCGAGGGCGCCGGCGAAGATCACGCCGGCGACGCCCACGGCCAGCGAGATGCGCATGCCGTAGAGGATGGCGGAGAACACGTCGCGGCCCTGCTCGTCGGTGCCGAGCAGGAAGGGGCTCTGGCCATCGGCGGTCCAGAGCGGCGAGATCCGAGAGTTCATCAATTGGAGCTGCGCCGGATCGAATGGGTTCTGCACGGCGAGCGCGGATGCAAAGATCGCGAGCAGGAAGAACAGCAGGGTAATGGCCGCCGCCACCATCGTCAGCTTAGAACGGCGGAACGAATACAAGATGTCGCTGTCGAGAGCGCGGCTGAGCCAGCTGCGGCCGGCATGCGCGGGCGGGGTGCTCTGCTCGTCGGAGTTGGAGGCGGCTGCGTCGGACATGCAGGGCTGCCTTATGCGGCTCGGCCGACGGTCGCGCGCAGGCGCGGATCGACCACGGTGTAGAGGATGTCAACCACCAGATTGATGGTGACGAAGATCAGCGAAACCATCAGCAGATAGGCGGCCATGATCGGGATGTCGACATTTTGCACGGCCTGCACGAACAGAAGTCCCATGCCCGGCCATTGGAATACGGTCTCGGTGATGATCGAAAATGCAATAACCGAGCCAAACTGAAGTCCAGCCACCGTGATCACGGGAATGAGCGTGTTCTTCAGCGCATGGCCGAAATGGATGGCCCGGGTGGTCAGGCCGCGGGCGCGGGCGAAGCGGATATAGTCGGTTCGCAGCACTTCCAGCATCTCCGCGCGCACCAGCCGCATGATCAGGGTCATCTGGAACAGGCCGAGCGTGATCGAGGGCATGATCAATGCCTTCAGTCCGGACAGCGTGAGCAGACCCGTACTCCACCAGCCGAGCTTGATCACCTCGCCACGGCCGAACGAGGGCAACCACCCCAATGTCACCGCAAACAGATAGATCAGCAGAATGCCGATCAGGAAAGTCGGCAACGAGATGCCGATCAGCGAAACCGCCTGAAACAATTTGGCGAGCACGGTGTCGCGCTTGAGCGCCGAATAGACGCCCATCAGAATGCCGAACACCATGGCAAACACGGTCGCGCAGACCGCGAGTTCCAGCGTGGCCGGCATACGCTCCATCAACAGCGTCGAGACCGGCTGGCGGAACTGGTAGGAGACGCCGAACTTGAACTGCGCGGCGTCGGCGAAATAGCGCACGAACTGCACTGGCACGGGATCGTCGAGGCCGAGCGACTTGCGCACCATTTCGCGTTCGGCGGCCGACGTGTCGATCGAGACGATCTGGTTGACGGGGTCGCCGGCGAAGCGGAACATCGAGAAGGCGATGATGCCGACGGCGAACATGACGCCGATGGCCTGAACGGCGCGGCGAAGAGTGAAAGCGAGCATGCCTTCCACTGTCCTTGGTGTGCGTGCGGCCGACGCCTCTGTCAGCCGGAAAAGGAAAGGTCCCGGAAGCCTGACGCCGCCGGGACCTGGTGTTCAACTGACGTCAGTCCTTTTTGGTCGCCCAATGGAACATGACCAAATTGTCGGCGCGCTGCGGCAGGTTGACCTTCTTCGACACGCCCCAGGCCAGCGCCTGCTGGTGTAGCGGGATGTAGGACCAGTCCTTGCTGCCGATTTCGTAGGCCTGCTTGATCAGCTGGTTGCGCTTGGCGGTGTCGGTTTCGACCAGCACCTTGTCGGTAATGGCGTCGAACTCCTTGTTGCAGTAGCCGCCGAGATTGGCCTCACCCCGCGAAGACTTCGCATCGTCGCGGCAGCCCATGATGTCGTAGAGCACGTTGTGCGAGTCCATCGTGCTCGGCGTCCAGCCCAGCAGGTAGAACGAGGTCTGGTAGCCGCCCTGCTTCAGCACCTTGGCAAAGTATTGCGCCTTCGGCTGCGCCAGCAGATTGATCTTGACGCCGATGCGAGCAAGCATGCCGACCACGGCCTGGCAGATCGCGGCGTCGTTGACGTAACGATCGTTCGGGCAGTCCATGGTGACCTCGAAGCCATCGGGATAGCCGGCCTCGGTCAGGAGCTTCTTGGCGCCATCAGGGTCGAATTTCGGCCGCGTGAACTCCTTGGACAGTGCGAACAATTCCGGCGCGATCATCAGGGCCGAGGGCGTCGACAGTCCGCGCATCACGCGCGTCTTGATCAGCTCGATGTCGATCGCCTTGTAGAAGGCTTCGCGGACGCGAACGTCCTTGAACGGATTCTTGCCCTTGATGTTGGAGTAGAGCAGCTCATCGCGCATCTGATCGAAGCCGAGGAAGATGGTGCGCAGTTCCGCCCCCTTCAGCACCTGGGCGTTCGGGCTGGAATCGACGCGGGAGATGTCCTGGATCGGCACCGGCTCGATGACGTCGACTTCGCCGGAGAGCAGCGCAGCGACGCGGGTTGCGTCCGAAGCGATCGGGGTGAAGATGATCTCTTTCAAGTTACCTTCGACCTTGCCCCAGTAATTGGGGTTGGCCTTGAAGACCGTCTTCACGCCGGGCTGATGGCTTTCGATGGTGAACGGACCGGTGCCGTTCTCGTTGAGCGAGGCGTAGCTCGGCGTGGTCGCCGCCACCGGCGTCGGATCGACGACGTTGTTCGCCTCGGCCCACTTCTTGTCCATGATGTACCAGACATCCCACGAATTATGCAGGATGGGATTGGGCGAAGGCAGGATGAAGTCGACGGTGTAGTCGTCGACCTTGACGACCTTGACGTCCGGCGCAAGACGGGTCTGCATGTTGGACCCCTTCTTGCGGACGCGATCGGCCGAAAACACCACGTCATCGGCGGTGAAGGGATCGCCGTTGTGGAACTTCACGCCCTTGCGCAAATGGAAGCGCCAGCGGGTCGGCTCCGGAGTTTCCCAGCTCTCCGCCAGCGCCGGAATGATCTTGAGGTCCTTGTCGCGCGCGGTGAGGCCTTGATAGACGTGACCGAGATGGGCGTGGGTGGTGCTCTCGTTGAGCGTATAGGGATCGAGGGACTTCAGGTCGCCCTGGTTGGCATAGCGCAGCGTCTGGCTGGTCGCAGGCGAGGCCGCCAATGCGAACGTACCGGCGAGAGTCGCCGCAAACAGACTTCGACATACTGACATTCTTGACCCTCTCCACGTCGCGGTGCCGGTGGTTTTTGATTGTTCGGCCGGCCGATTAATCCATGTTGCCCAGAGTTCTCGACCGGTGCAAGCGCCATTCCAGCAAGGAACGCGCCAAGTTGCGCCGCTGTGCAGCAAGGCTGACCGTGGCGCCTGGCATGGAGGACCGCATCTTTCGACTTTGGTTGACCATACCGGCCGATTGCGGGACGGGGCAAGTCGCGCCTGCATCAGGTCGCTTGCGTCGCACCACAACTCGCGGCGATACTCCGCAAAGTCGCTCGAATCTCAATCCGGAGGGGACATGAAAGTTAACATCGAAATCGACTGCACCCCCCTCGAGGCCCGCCAGTTCTTTGGCCTTCCGGACGTCATGCCGATGCAGACCGCTGTCATGGACAAGCTGCAGCAACAGATGATGTCCAACATCGACAAGGTCTCCCCGGAATCGCTGATCCAGAGCTGGTTCACCTTCGATCCGAAGATCGCGGAGCGCTTTCAGGACATGTTCGTCACCATGGCCGGTCTCGGCGGTTCGCGCAGCAGCGATAAGAAGAAGTAAATGTCGGCCGGGCCGGCCGGGGCGCTGGAAACAGATCGACTTCGTCCACCGAGCCTCGGACTGCTGCTCGCCGAGGCTCGCGGCCTGTTCGAATTCAACGCCAGCCTGTTGCTGTCGCCGCTTCTGATGCGCGCGCCCAGGGGCGACGGCCATCCGGTGCTGGCGCTGCCGGGCTTTCTCGCCAGCGATCTCTCGATGATGCCGATGCGGCGTTATCTCAGCGAACTCGGCTACGATGCACATGCCTGGCGAATGGGCCGCAACCTTGGTGGACTGGGGCGGATGCGGGATTCGTTGCGCAGCCGTCTCGTCGAAATCCACGCCGCCACGGGGCGCAAGGTCAGCCTGGTCGGGTGGAGTCTCGGCGGCGTCTATGCCCGCGATCTCGCGCTGTGGGCACCCGACAAGGTTCGCTATGTCATCACGCTTGGCAGCCCTTTCGCCAACGACGTGCGGGCAACCAACGCCACGCGGCTTTACGAGGCGCTGTCCGGCGAGCGGGTCGAGGATTTTGCGGAAGCTCGCGAAGCGATCGCGGGCGATCTGCCGGTGCCGGCGACGTCGATCTATTCGCGCGCCGACGGTGTCGTGAATTGGCGAACCTGCTTGCTCCGGCCCTCCGACCGTGCCGAGAACATCGAGGTGCACCTGGCGAGCCATATTGGGCTCGGGGTGAACCCTGCGGCGCTGTGGGCCGTCGCCGACCGTCTGGCCCAACCGGAAGGGGAATTCTCGCCATTTGACCGGGCAGGGCCGTTTGCCATTGCATATGCCCCGCCGGAACAGGCAGTATCGAGCTGACGAGAAGCGCCGGCCAAGGCGCCCGTCAAATCTAGCGGGAGGGAACTATGGCTGACGGTAAGAAGCTGTCGTCGCTGGACGCGTCGTTTCTCTATCTGGAAACGCCGGAAATGCCGATGCATGTCGGGAGCATGGCGATCTTTCGCCTGCCCGACGACTACAAAGGCGACTTCTTCGAAGACTTCAAGGCGATGATCGTCTCGCGCCTTCACATCGCGCCGATTCTGAAGGCGCGGCTGGAGAAAGCACCACTCGACATCGATCATCCTTCCTGGGTGGAGGACGATCAGTTCGACATCGACCGCCACATCTTTCGCGCCAGCCTGCCGCAGCCGCGCGACCGGGCCACGCTGGAGCGCATCGTCGGCTGGATGCACGCCAAACTGTTGAACCGGGCCCGCCCGCTCTGGGAGTTCTACGTGTTCGAGGGCATGAAGGACAACGAGGTCGGACTTTATTCCAAGATGCACCATGCCGCCATCGACGGCGGCGCCGGTGCGGCGCTGACCAGCATGATCTACGATGTCTCTCCGCTGCCCCGGAAGGTCGATCCGCCCGCGGCTGGAAGCAAGCCCGGACAGGAGCCGCGCGACATCGCCGCCAACCTGCTCGATTCCTATCAGCAGCTCTTCACTCAGCCGCTCGATGCGTCGGCCGCCGCGAAGAACCTGCAATTGCCGCGCACCGGCAAGAGCGATATCGGTTCGATCCTGTTCGACAATGCGATGTACCAGATCGAGAGCGCGGTGCGCTTCGCCGGCAACATTCCCACCGTGCTCAAGAGCGTCTCCGAGGTGCTCGGCAAGGTCTCCGATCCGAAGTCGCGCGAGAGCCTCGCCAGCATGGTGTCGCCGCCGACCATGCTCAACAAGACCATTTCCTCGGAGCGCAGCTTTGCCGGCGTGTCGATTTCGTTGTCACGGGCGAAGGCGTTGGCCAAGCAGGCCGGCGGCAAGCTCAACGACGTCGTGCTGGCGCTCGCCTCCGGTGTGGTCCGCCGCTATCTCCAGCAATACGGCACGCTGCCGGCAAAATCCTTGACCGCCGCCGTGCCGATCTCGTTGCGGGAGGAGGGCAACACCGAGGCCAACAACCAGGTGTTCGGCATGATCTGCTCGATCGCGACCAACATCGAGGACCCCAAGGCCCGGCTCGAGGCCATCATCGCGCAGTCGACCAAGTCCAAGGAGATGTCGCATCCGCTGCGGGCATTGATGCCGCAGGTCTCCAACATCTCGATGCTGGGCGCGCCGATCATGGTTCAGATCCTCGCGCTGCTCTACAGCCGCTCCAACCTGTCGGACGTGCTGCCGCCGGCCGCCAACATTACCGTGTCCAACGTGCCGGGACCGCGGCAGACTCTTTATGCCGCCGGCGCAGAGCTATTGCACATCTTCCCGGTCTCGATCTCGACCCACGGGCAGGCGCTCAATATCACCGTGCAGAGCTATCGCGACCAGCTCGATTTCGGCTTTATCATCGGTGCCAACATCATTCCGCATGTGCAGGTGATGTGCGACATGCTGCCGGAGGAGTTTGCCGCGCTGGAGGCGGCCTACGCGCCGCCGGCGGCGGACATCAAAGGCGCCGCTGAGTAGGAATGTTGCAATGATTGAAATGCCGCCGCTCAAGTTCGCGACGACGAACGGAATTCGCATGGGCTATTACGAGGCGGGCCCGGCCGACGACAAGCCGCCGATCGTGCTGTGCCACGGCTGGCCCGAGCTCGCCTTCTCCTGGCGTCACCAGATCAAGGCGCTGAGCGAGGCCGGCATCCGGGTGATCGCCCCGGACCAGCGCGGCTACGGCGCAACCGACCGGCCCGAGCCGGTCGAGGATTATGACATGGAGCATCTGACCGGCGATCTGGTCGGTCTGCTCGACCATCTCAATATCGACAAGGCGATCTTCGTCGGTCACGACTGGGGCGGCTTCGTCGTCTGGCAGATGCCGCTGCGGCATCCCCAACGCGTGGCCGGCGTCGTCGGCGTCAACACCCCGCATTGGGACCGCAGCCCGATCGACCCGATCGCGCTGTTCCGCCAGCGCTTCGGCGACCAGATGTATATCGTCCAGTTCCAGGATCCCGCGCGCAAGCCGGACCAGATCTTCGGCAGCCGCGTCGAGCAGACGTTCGACGCCTTCATGCGCAAGCCGCTGGCGCGGCCGGAGGCGAAACCGGAAGCGCCGCCGATCGCAGGCGTTGGCGCTTCGGCAAAGACCAACCTGGCCTTTCCGCAGATGATCGCGGCTTACGATGCCAAGGTCGATCCGCGCACGCCGATTCTTTCCGCGGACGAGAAGAAAGTGTTCGTCGACACCTTCACGAAAACCGGCTTCACCGGCGGCATCAACTGGTATCGCAACTTCACGCGCAATTGGGAGCGGTCGAAAGGGCTGGACCATCATATCCATGTGCCGTCATTGATGATCATGGCCGAGAACGATGCGGTGCTGCCGCCATCGGCTGCCGACGGCATGGAGAAGCTGATCGGCGATCTCGAGAAGTACCTGGTGAAGGATAGCGGTCATTGGACGCAGCAGGAGAAGCCGGAGGAGGTCAGCGCCAAGCTGATCGAATGGCGTAGAAGGCGATTTGGCTAGATTCGTCATTGCGAGCGAAGCGAAGCAATCCAGGAATGTATCCGGGAGGCAGATTGCTTCGTCGCATCAGCGCAAGATTGCTTCGCAATTTTGTCGCGAGTTCCTCACAATGACGATCCTATAAGGGGGAAGCGCATTTAATGTCATCGAAGAACCGACTGGATCCGATCCCGCATCCGCCGACCAAGCCGGTGGTCGGCAACATGCTGTCGCTGGACGCGGCAGCCCCCGTGCAGCACCTGACGCGACTTGCCAAGGAGCTCGGTCCGATCTTCTGGCTCGACATGATGGGCTCGCCGATCGTCGTCGTTTCCGGCCACGATCTCGTCGACGAACTCTCCGACGAGAAGCGGTTCGACAAGACGGTGCGCGGCGCACTGCGGCGCGTGCGTGCGGTCGGCGGCGATGGTCTGTTCACGGCCGACACCAGGGAGCCGAACTGGAGCAAGGCGCACAACATCCTGCTGCAGCCGTTCGGCAATCGCGCCATGCAGTCCTATCACCCGAGCATGGTCGACATTGCCGAGCAACTCGTCCAGAAATGGGAGCGGCTCAACGCCGACGACGAGATCGATGTCGTCCACGACATGACCGCGCTGACGTTGGACACGATCGGCCTGTGCGGCTTCGAGTACCGCTTCAATTCGTTCTACCGACGCGACTACCATCCCTTCGTCGAGTCGCTGGTGCGCTCGCTCGAAACCATCATGATGACACGCGGCCTGCCGCTCGAGCAACTCTGGATGCAGAAGCGGCGCAAGACGCTCGCCGAAGACGTCGCCTTCATGAACAAGATGGTCGACGAGATCATCGCCGAGCGCCGCAAGAGCGCGGAGGGGATCGACGACAAGAAGGACATGCTGGCCGCGATGATGACCGGCGTCGACCGTTCGACCGGCGAGCAGCTCGACGACGTCAACATCCGCTACCAGATCAACACGTTCCTGATCGCCGGACACGAGACCACCAGCGGGCTGCTGTCGTGCACGATCTATGCGCTGCTAAAGCATCCGGACATTCTCAAGAAGGCCTATGACGAGGTCGATCGCGTCCTCGGTCCGAATGTCGATGCAAGGCCGACTTACCAGCAGGTGACGCAGCTCACCTACATCACGCAGATCCTGAAGGAGGCGCTGCGGCTGTGGCCACCGGCGCCGGCTTACGGCATCTCGCCGCTGAACGACGAGACCATCGGCGGCGGCAAGTACAAGCTCAGGAAGGGGACTTTCACCACCATCCTGGTGACCGCGCTGCATCGCGATCCCTCGGTCTGGGGGCCGAATCCCGATGCCTTCGATCCCGAGAATTTCAGCCGTGAGGCGGAGGCCAAACGGCCGATCAATGCCTGGAAGCCGTTCGGCAACGGCCAGCGAGCCTGCATCGGCCGGGGCTTTGCGATGCACGAGGCGGCGCTGGCGCTCGGCATGATCCTGCAGCGCTTCAAGCTGATCGATCACCAGCGCTACCAGATGCACCTGAAGGAGACGCTGACGATGAAGCCGGAAGGCTTCAAGATCAAGGTGCGCCCCCGTGCCGATCGCGAGCGCGGTGCCTATGGCGGGCCCGTCGCGGCTGCATCCTCGGCGCCGAAGGCGCCGCGCCAGCCGACGGCCCGGCCCGGCCACAACACGCCGATGCTGGTGCTGTATGGCTCCAATCTCGGCACGGCGGAAGAGCTCGCAACGCGCATGGCGGACCTTGCCGAGATCAACGGCTTTGCCGTGCATCTCGGCCCGCTCGACGATTACGTCGGCAAGCTGCCGCAGGAGGGCGGCGTGCTGATCATCTGCGCCTCCTATAACGGCGCGCCACCGGACAATGCCACGCAGTTCGTCAAATGGCTCGGCGGCGACTTGCCGAAGGACGCCTTTGCCGGTGTGCGTTACGCCGTGTTCGGCTGCGGCAACAGTGACTGGGCTGCGACCTATCAATCGGTGCCGCGCCTGATCGACGAGCAATTGTCGACTCATGGCGCGCGCGCGGTCTTTCCGCGCGGCGAGGGCGATGCGCGCAGCGATCTCGACGGCCAGTTCCAGAAATGGTTCCCGGCTGCCGCCCAGGTCGCCACCAAGGAATTCGGCATCGACTGGAATTTCACCCGCACCGCAGAGGACGATCCGCTTTACGCGATCGAGCCGGTGGCGGTGACCGCCGTCAACACCATCGTCGCCCAGGGCGGCGCCGTGGCGATGAAGGTACTGGTCAACGACGAGCTTCAGAACAAGAACGGCTCGAATCCGTCCGAGCGCTCGACGCGCCACATCGAGGTGCAGTTGCCGGCCAACGTCACTTATCGCGTCGGTGATCACCTCAGCGTCGTCCCGCGCAACGATCCGACGCTGGTGGATTCGGTCGCCCGCCGTTTCGGTTTCCTGCCGGCCGACCAGATCAGGCTGCAGGTCGCAGAAGGGCGCCGCGCGCAATTGCCGGTCGGGGATGCCGTCTCGGTCGGCCGCCTGCTCAGCGAGTTCGTCGAGCTGCAGCAGGTCGCGACACGGAAGCAGATCCAGATCATGGCCGAGCACACGCGTTGCCCCGTCACCAAGCCAAAGCTGCTTGCGTTCGTCGGCGAGGAGGGCGAGCCACTCGAGCGTTACCGCAGCGAGATTCTGTCCCGGCGCAAATCTGTGTTCGACCTGCTGCTCGAATATCCGGCCTGTGAATTGCCGTTTCACGTCTATCTCGAAATGCTCTCCCTGCTGGCGCCGCGCTATTACTCGATCTCGTCCTCGCCGTCGGTCGACCCGGCGCGCTGCAGCATCACGGTCGGCGTGGTCGAAGGGCCGGCCGCGTCGGGGCGCGGCACCTACAAGGGCATCTGCTCGAACTATCTCGCCAACCGGCGCACCGGTGATGCAATCTACGCCACCGTGCGGGAGACCAAGGCCGGTTTCCGGCTCCCGGACGATCCCTCGGTGCCGATCATCATGATCGGCCCCGGCACGGGCCTCGCGCCGTTCCGCGGCTTTCTCCAGGAACGCGCCGCGCGCAAGGCGAAGGGCGCGACGCTCGGGCCATCCATGCTGTTCTTCGGCTGCCGCCATCCCGACCAGGATTTTCTCTATGCGGACGAGCTGAAGGCGCTGGCGGCAAGCGGCATCACCGAGCTGTTCACGGCATTCTCGCGCGCGGACGGACCGAAGACCTATGTGCAGCACGTGCTGGCCGTGCAGAAGGACAAGGTGTGGCCGCTGATCGAGCGGGGGGCTGTCATCTATGTCTGCGGCGACGGCGGGAAGATGGAGCCGGACGTGAAGGCGGCGCTGATCGCGATCCATCGCGAGAAGAGCGGCAGCGATGCGGCCGCCGGCGCGCGGTGGATCGAGGAGATGGGGACCAAGAACCGCTATGTGCTGGACGTGTGGGCGGGCGGCTAGATCGTAGGGCGGGTCAGCCCGGCGATTGCGCATAGCGCAATCGCTCGGCGTAACCGAGCATGCTTCGGCGAACCTTTTCGATCGTGCTAAACGTCTGGCATGATTCCCTGGGAAAAGATCGACACCGCCAAGATCCCCGGCTCCGACGAGGAGCTCCGCCTGATGCGGCGGGGCAAGGAGTTCTCCATCAAGCTCGGCACCAATGAGCTGATGAACAACCGGCTGTCGGGCTCGGAGGCGGCCCTCGCAACATTGGCGGCCAAGCAGATCGAGAAGGTTGCAAAGCCCGTCGTCCTCATCGGCGGCCTCGGCATGGGCTTTACGCTGCGTGCGGCGCTGGCTGTGCTCGGAAGCAAGGCGAAGATCGTCGTTTCCGAGCTCGTCCCGTCTGTTGTGGCCTGGGCGCGAGGCCCGATGGCGGAGGTCTTCGGCGACAGTCTCGATGATGCCAGGGTGAGTATCCGGGAAACTGATGTCGGCGAGATCATCCGGGCAAAGCGGTCGGCTTTCGACGCCATTCTCCTCGACGTCGATAACGGGCCGGAAGGACTGACCCGCAAGGGCAATGATGCACTCTACGATGGGAGCGGGCTCGCGGCGGCCAAGACGGCGCTGCGGCCGGGCGGCGTGCTCGCGGTCTGGTCGTCTGGGCCCAATCCGGCATTCACCAAACGCCTTGGCCGCGCCGGTTTCGACGTCAATGAAGTCAACGTCCGCGCCACCGGAAGGGGCGGCGGCGCACGCCACGTGATCTGGATCGCAAGGAAAAGTTAAACGGCGGGCTACGCTCCGAGCTAGAACATCGTGTTGTTGTTCGCGGGGCTTTCCGGGATCGGTTGCACGACGTCCCAATGCTCGACGATCTTGCCGTTCTCCAGCTTGAAGATGTCGACAATTGCATTGCCTCGGGTGCCGGGCTCGCGAACCGCGTGAACGTGGAGGATGACGTAGTCGCCGTCCACGAAGCTGCGCTTGATCTCGCTGCGCGAATTCGGAAACTTTTCGCGCAGGAATCCGATGAATTTTCGAAAGCCATCCGCGCCATCGGCCGCGTTCGGATTGTGCTGGACATAGCGGTCGCCGACATGGGCGAGGGCGGCATCGGCGTCCTTCTGATTGAGTCCCTTCTCGTAGAAGTCGAGCACGGTTTTGCGATTGGCTTCGTCTTGCGTGCTACCGGCCACCGCGGCGCCATTGGCCAGCGAGAGCATGAGAATGGCGGCAACGATCGTGGCGCCTGGCCGGACAATGGAATGCATGTGAACTCCGCGAGGCCGCGGCCTCTTTGCGATTGGGGAGGACCTGTATAGCTTCCGTGCCGGCTCTCGTTAAGGAGTAACCGGCCGCTCACATGGTCACCGCAAGGAGACCGGCGGTCTACGCCGCCCGCGCCGCCGCGCCATGCGCATGCTTGTCGATTGCGCCGATGATCTCCGGCCAGAACCGCATCGGTAGCGCGTGGCCCATTCCCTCGATCATCAGGAGCTTTGCGCCCGGAATTGACTCGGCGGTGTCCTTGCCCCCCTCGGGGCGGACCAGGGGATCGACGGTACCGTGAATCACCAGCGTCGGAATCTTCACGCCTTGCAGCCGTTCCTTGCGGCTGCCGGAAGCAAGGACGGCGCGGAGCTGCCGGCCAACGCCGGCCGGATTGAGCCCGCGTGCGAACACCCGCTCGGCCCGACCAACGTCCAGCGCTTCCTCCTCGGGAAAATGCCCGGCGCGCAGCACTTTCCAGGTCTGGCCGAACCGGATCATGAATTCCTCCTTGCTGCGCGGCGGCGGCGCCATCAGCATGGCGGCAGCCTCGCGTGTCGGCGGCGGCACGCGCGGATTACCCGTGGTCGACATGATGGAGGTCAGCGAACGGACGCGCTCCGGAAACGACAGCGTCACCTCCTGCGCGATCATGCCGCCCATGGACGCGCCGACCAGATGCGCCGACTTGATGCCGAGCGCATCCATCAGCCCGATCGTGTCCCTGGCCATGTCGATCAGCTTGTAGGTCGCCGTCACGGGAATCTTGAGGAAGCGCAGCTTCAGCAGCTCGAACGGCGTCAACCGCTTGCCGCCGGTCAGATGGCTCGACTTGCCGATGTCGCGATTGTCGAAGCGGATTACGCGAAAGCCTCGCGCGGCAAGTTGCTCGCAGAACGGATCGTCCCAATGGATCATCTGCGCCCCGAGCCCCATGATCAGCAGCAGCGGTTCCGCGTTGTCGTTGCCGAAGATCTCGTAGCAGATGTCGATGCCGTTGGCGCGGACGGTCTGGGGCGGCTGATGGGTGGTCACGGGCGTTCCCTTGGTTTTTGATGTTTGTGTATCGCACGGTTTCACGCCGTAAAGAAGCGGTGTGCGCCGCACTGGGCGACCTGCCGGTTGACCGGCACCGCGCAACGGTGTGGTATGGCGGGAAAAGAAGGGCATCGCAGCTCTCGATTTCAGGAGGATGCCGATGACCGACAAGACCAACGATCCCGTTGCCATGTGGCAGAAGATGGTGGGCGAGATGGAGAAGGGGTTCAACTCTTTCGCCAATCAAGCCATGTCGTCGCCGGAATTTTCACAGGCGATGAACCGTGCGGGCGGGGCTGCTGCAGGTGCACAGAAGCAGCTCGGCGAGCTCATGGAAAAATACCTGGTCACCATGAACCTGCCGAGCCGGGAGCAAGTGACGGGTCTTGCCGAGCGCCTCCAGTCGATCGAAGCTCAGATCGGCGAGATGAAGTCGATGCTGAGCCAGATGGCGACACGTTCGGGGATCCCGCAAGGGTTCGATGGGACGCCTCGGCCACCACGGACGAAGCGTCCGCCCTCAGAAGGCGGAGAGCAGACATGAACGCACCGACGGGGCTCGATTTCGCAGCTATTCCGGAGCGCATCCAGTCCGAGGTGCAGCGTGCGATTCAGCGCAGCATCAAGGGCGTCGAATATTTCTCGACCTCGGGCCCTTCGCTCGGCTCGACGCCGAAAGACGTGCTGCATTCGCGCGGCACCATGAGCCTCTACCACTACCGGCCGATGTCGGACGAAATCTACCGCGTGCCGGTGCTGATCGTGATGGCCACCACCAACCGCGGCTACATTCTCGATCTCGTCCCTGGGCAGAGCTTCATCGAATTCCTGCTCAAGCGCGGCTACGACGTCTACATGCTCGACTGGAGCGCGCCGCGGCCGGAGGAAAAGAGCCTGCGGATGGAGGACTACGTTCTCGACTTCATTCCGGATTGCGTCCGCCGGGTGCAGCAGGATTCCGGCGAGCAGGACGTTTCCGTCATCGGCTATTGTTTCGGCGGCGTGCTGTCGCTGCTGTACGGCTCGATCCACAAGGACGGGCCGATGAAGAATTTGATCTGCTTCACCACGCCGATCGACTTCCGCGAAATGAAACTGTTCTCGAATTTTTCCGACCGCCGCTATTTCGACGTCGACCGTCTCGTCGACAGCATCGGCAATGTGCCGCCTGAGATGATCCTGTCCTCGTTCGAGATGCTGCGCCCGGCCTCGCGCACGGTGAGCCAGATCCAGCTCTGGGAAAACATCTGGAACGACGAGTTCGTCAAATCGTACCGCATGTTCGACCGCTGGGCGACTGACACGCTGCCGCTGGCCGGCGAGTATTTCCGCACCATCACCAAGGACCTGATGTGGGACAACAAGCTGTTCAACGACACCATGTCGGTCGGCGGCCGCGCGGCGAAGCTCGAAGACATCCAGGTGCCGATCCTGCACGCGGTCGCCGAGCACGATCACATCGTGCCTTATGAGGCCGCAAAGCACCTGATTGCGAAGATCGGATCTGCGGACAAGGAAGAGGTGATGCTGAAAGGCGGTCACGTCTCGCTCGTCGCGGGCGCCAACGCGGTGAAGCGGCTATGGCCAAAACTGGATTCCTGGCTGGGAAAGAGATCGACATGAGCGAACAGCGTTCCTATCCGCGTCACGTCGGAACCGACGCGGGCGATATCGAGATTCGCCTGATGGCGCCCGCGGATGAGGCCGCGGTGCTCGCGTTCGGCAAGGGCCTGCCGACCCACGATTTGTTGTTTCTGCCGCGCAACATCAGCGAGCCGAAGGTGCTGTCGGCCTGGGTCAAGGAGATCGAGCGCGGCGCGATCACGAGCCTGCTTGCGGTCAGGGACGGCAAGGTTGTCGGCTGCGGCACCCTGGTGCGCGATCCTCACTCCTGGTCGCCCCATGTCGGCGAGATCCGCATGGTGGTCTCGCTCGATGTGCGCGGGAAGGGGGTGGGGCGGGCGCTGTCGCAGGAGACCTTTGCCCTCGCGCTCGGCGCCGGCCTGGAGAAACTCTCGGTCCAGATGACGGTCGACCAGCAGGCGGCGATCGCCGTGTTCGAGAGCCTCGGCTTCAAGGCTGAAGCGCTGCTGCGGGACCACGTTCGGGATGTCGATGGCAAGACCCACGACATCGTCGTGCTCGGGCACAACATCGCGCAGGTCCAGGCCCAGATGGAGGCCTATGGGCTGCCGGGGGCGGTGCAGCCCTAGCGCCGGCGGGGGCCGCGGGAACCCGCCTGGGCAAGGAGGCACCAGATTGCCTCTCGTTAAGGCTGTTCACGATCTCGTGATATCGCATCGCAACATAGATGTTGCATCGCACAATTAACTATGCCATATAGATCGGGCCCCGGGCCAATGCGGACGGGGTGAGCCCATAGCTCAGACCAATGAGGATGGAGAGAACCCCATGACCACTGAAACCAACACCGCTTTCGAGGGCTTCAAGGACGCTTTCAAGAACATCCAGAATCTGGAAGTTCCCGAGGCCGCCCGCGAGTTCGTCAAGAAGACCGCCAACACCGCCAAGGACCGTGCTGCCGAGGTGTTCGCCGGCTCCGAGCGCGTGACCGCCGCCGTCGAGAACGCGGTGACCGAGTCCGTCACTGAGGCCGGCAAGATCAGCCGCAACATTCAGCAGGCGATCTACGAGGACGCCGAGGCGTTCTTCTCGAGCATCGACAAGCTGGCTTCCGCCAAGTCGTTCAGCGAGGCCGTCGAGATCCAGTCGGGCCTGCTCCGCTCGCGCGGCGAAGTGTTCGTCTCGCGTGCCAAGGCGACCGCCGACTATTTCGGCAAGCTCGCCGCCAATGGCGCGAAGTCCGCTCAGGACAATTTCGCCAAGGTCTACAACAAGACGGCCTGATCCGGCGCCTTGAGTGCAAACTGAAATTTGAGGCCCGCTTCGGCGGGCCTTTTGTTTTTTGTCACAGCCGTCATTCCGGGGCGCCGAAGGGCGAGCCCGGAATCGAGATTCTCTGGTGCGCAAGTGCGCACCATAGTTCGGTCCTGCGGACCGCCCCGGAATGACGTAATCTCCAATTCACGATGACCCCACCCGCCACCTTCTCCTTCGATTCCCCCGGCGATGCCGAACGCGCGGCCGAGCTGCGCCGCGTCAAGATGCTGGCGACGCTGGTGCTGGCTTCGACGCTGGCGCTGTTCGTTGTCGCGAAGTGGCTTCTCCCCGTGCATCCCGTGTTCGGCTTCGTCGCTGCCTTCGCGGAAGCTGCAACCATCGGCGGCCTCGCCGACTGGTATGCCGTGGTTGCGCTGTTCAAGCGGCCGCTCGGCCTGCCGATCCCGCATACCGCGATCATCCAGAGCAACCAGGCCCGCATCGCCGACAAGCTCGGCGAATTCATCCAGGTGCATTTCCTGGAGGCGGGTCCGGTCGAGGCCAAGCTGAAGGAGATCGATTTCGGCTCCTTCGTCGCCGACTGGCTGCGCGATCGCAAGCGCAGCGACGACCTTGCACGCTTTGCGCTGCGCCTGCTGCCCGAGGCTGTCTCCGCGACGGAAAGTTCGGGACTGATGACCTTCATCATCCGTCGCATGTCCTCGCAGCTCCAGGCGATCGATCTTGCGCCGCTCGCTGCCGGTACGCTGCGCGGCTTCGTCGCGGAGGGACGGCACCAGATCCTGTTCGACGATCTCCTGCGCGTGATGCACGAGACGCTGAACCAGCAAGAGACGATGGGGATGATCCGCGAGAAGGTGCGTGCGGAATTGCCGACACTGCTCAGGCTGTATCGCGCCGACAAGTTTCTGGTGAACAAGATCGTGGCGTCCGCCACGGCGTTCTTCAATGAGGTGCGCAGCGATCCCAAGCATCCGTTCCGCGGTGAGTTCGACCGCATGGTGCTGAGCTTCGTCGACCGGCTCGGCAGCGATCAGGCCTATATCGACCGCATCGACGGATTGAAGCGCGATCTGTTGGCGCGGCCCGAGCTTGCCGATCTCGCCCGCACGGTGTGGGCCAACACGCGCTCATTCATCGAGCGCAGTGCGAGCGGTGAGACACAGGTGCTGCAACATCATCTCGCGGGCATGTTCGTCGCGGCGGGCGAGGCGCTCGACGGCGATGCCGAGCTGCGCGGCGAGATCAACAAGGGTCTGGTGGCGGTGCTGCGCAGCTTCGTCGCCGACCAGAAGAGCGGCGTTTCGATCTTCATCTCCGACCAGGTCAAGGCGTGGGACATGGCGCAGCTGATTTCGCTGATCGAGATCAACATCGGACGCGACCTGCAATACATCCGCTTCAACGGTTCGCTGATCGGCGGCCTCGCCGGGCTCGCGTTGTACTCCGTAGAATTCCTGCTCCGATGGCTGTGACTTTTGCGTCACTGCCGTTAGCATTAACGCGCGGGCCTATTGTAGCCCCGCGCCTCTCCCGCTTGAATGTCGGGAACCGGCCGCCTAGCTGATTCATGTTGCGCTGCGGAACGATCTAGTCGCCGGCGTGTTGGAATTCATACCCGTTTGCCGGCATCGCGGCCGGCGGCCTTTTCAGCAATTCTTCCCAGGGGACTATTGATGACCGCTACTGCCCAGACGCTGCGTCCGCCGTCCCGTACTCTGATGTTCCTGGAAGGGCGCGCGATCCATGAGTTCGGCGCGTTCCTCGGCGCGCTGCCGCTGCTGAGCCTCGCGCCGCGCGGCGATGGGCATCCGGTGCTGGTGCTGCCAGGCCTCGTGGCCTCCGACGCGTCCACGCGCGCGCTGCGAGCGTTTCTGACCAGCAAGGGCTATGCAATGAGCGGCTGGCGCCAGGGCCGCAATTACGGCCTGCGCGATGGCGTGCAGCATGCGATGGTGGACCTGGTTCGGGAGCTCAGCGACACGCATGGTCGCAAGATCAGCCTGGTCGGCTGGAGTCTCGGCGGCCTCTATGCGCGTCAGCTCGCCAAAATGATGCCGGAGCGCGTGCGTCAGGTGATCACGCTCGGCAGTCCGTTTGCCGGCGATCCGCGTTCGACCAACGCTTGGCGCGTCTATGAATGGGCGAGCGGGCGAAAGTCCGACGAAATCGACCCGCAGTTCGGCGGCGAGCTCGCCGTGCCGCCACCTGTGCCGACCACCGCCATCTTCAGCCGCACCGACGGCGTCTGCGCCTGGCAGGGCTGCATGGAGAAGACGGGGGCACAGACCGAGAGCATCGAGGTCGAGAGCAGCCATTGCGGCATGGGCCATCATCCCGCCGTGGTCTACGCGGTCGCCGATCGCCTCGCGCAGAAGGAAGGCCAGTGGCGTCCCTTCGACCGCAGCGGCTGGCGCAGCGTGGTATATCCCGATCCGCATCGTTAGTGTGCTTCTTGATCCTGCCCCGCTCGCGGGGGAGGGAGAGCAGCCGCCAATCCATTGTCGCAGCGGCACCAAACGCGCTATGCCTCGCGCATGGCGCATCCGCTCTCCCGCATCATCGACCAGCTCAAGCGTGAACCGTCGCGCACCGGGTCCATCGTCATCACCGTGTTCGGCGATGCCATCGTGCCGCGTGGCGGCTCCGTGTGGCTCGGTACGCTGCTGGAATTCTTCGAAAGCCTGGATATCGACAGCGGCGTCGTCCGAACCGCGATGTCTCGTCTTGCTGCCGATGGCTGGCTGACGCGCGAGAAGGTCGGCCGCAACAGTTTCTATCGCCTGGCCGACAAGGGCCGGCAGACATTCGAGGCTGCGACGCGCCACATCTACGATCCGCCGCCATCCGACTGGACCGGGCGGTTCGAGCTGCTGCTGATCGGCAATGGCGAGGACCGAGACGCCTCGCGCGAAGCGCTACGCAATGCCGGTTTCGGCAGTCCGCTGCCAGGAGTGTGGGTTGCCCCCTCAGGCGTGCCGGTGCCGGATGAAGCCTCGGGCGCAATCCGTCTCGAGGTCTCGGCGGAAGATGACAGTGGACGTCGTCTGCTCAGCGCGAGCTGGCCGCTGGACCGCACCGCGGACGCCTATCTGAAATTCATGAAGACGTTCGAGCCGCTTCGCGCCGCAATCGCACGCGGCACGGATCTGTCCGGGGCCGACGCCTTCACCGCACGTATCCTGCTCATCCACTATTACCGCCGCGTCGTGTTGCGCGATCCGCTGCTGCCGGAAAGCCTGCTGCCGCGGGACTGGCCGGGCAGGGCGGCGCGGCAGGTCTGCGGTGAAATTTATCGCGCGCTGCTTGTCCCCTCCGAACAATGGCTTGATGGCCATGGAACCAACGAGAAAGGGCCATTGCCGCCTGCGCGAAAACTCCTGGAAAGGAGGTTCGGGGCCTGAGCTTCATGTTACAGAAATATCTTGCATGACGTAATTTTTGTTATATATTGCCTCCCAATAAAACGGGAGGAAGCGCATGTATACCCAGGCGCTGAACACGGCCGAGGCTGACGATCGCGGTCTGGAGGACGCTGGCAAAGCCGCGCAGTTCCAGGCCCGTGTCGATGCCGAAGAGCGCATCGAGCCGAACGACTGGATGCCGGCGGCCTATCGCAAGACGCTCACCCGCCAGATCTCCCAGCACGCCCATTCCGAAATCGTTGGCATGCTGCCGGAAGGCAATTGGATCACGCGCGCGCCGACGCTGCGCCGCAAGGCCGCGCTGCTCGCCAAGGTGCAGGACGAGTGCGGCCACGGGCTCTATCTCTACGCCGCGGCCGAGACGCTCGGCACCTCGCGCGAAGAGCTGGTCGACGCCATGCTGGCCGGCAAGGCCAAATATTCCTCGATCTTCAACTATCCGACGCTGACCTGGGCCGATATCGGCACCATCGGCTGGCTGGTCGACGGCGCCGCGATCATGAATCAGATCCCGCTGTGCCGCTGTTCCTATGGCCCCTATGCGCGTGCGATGATCCGCGTCTGCAAGGAGGAGTCGTTCCACCAGCGCCAGGGCTACGAGATCATGCTGACGCTGTGCCGCGGCTCGGACGAGCAGAAGGCGATGGCGCAGGATGCGCTGAACAGGTGGTGGTGGCCGGTGCTGATGATGTTCGGCCCGCCGGACGCGACGAGCCAGCACAGCGACACCTCGACGAAGTGGAAGATCAAGCGCTTCTCCAATGACGAGCTGCGCCAGAAATTCGTCGATGCCACCGTGCCGCAGGCGCAATATCTCGGCCTCACCATTCCGGATCCCGGCATGATTCAGGACGCCGACGGGCACTGGCGCTACAGCGAGATCGACTGGACGGAATTCAAGCAGGTACTCGCCGGCAATGGACCGTGCAACCGCGATCGCATAGCCGTGCGGCGCAAGGCACATGAAGAAGGCGCCTGGGTGCGCGAAGCGGCGGCCGCTTACGCCGCAAAGCGCGCGCAGCGTCAGACCGCACAAGCCGCCGAATAGGAGATCGATATGGCCACGCCGAACACGCCGCTGTGGGAAGTCTTCATTCGCAGCCGCAACGGGCTCGCGCACAAGCATGTGGGATCGCTGCACGCGAGCGATGCCACGATGGCCCTGCAGGCCGCTCGCGACATCTACACGCGTCGCGGCGAGGGTCTGTCGATCTGGGTCGTGCCGTCCACCGCGATCACCGCGAGCGATCCCGCCGAGAAGGGCATGATGTTCGAGCCGGCGGAATCGAAGATCTACCGGCATCCGACCTTCTACGAGGTGCCCGAGGAAGTGGGGCACATGTGATGGCGACCGCCAACATCGAGGTCTCCGAAACGCCGTTGGTGCTCTACGCGCTGCGCCGCGCCGACGATGCGCTGATCCTCGGGCATCGGTTGTCGGAATGGTGCGGGCATGCGCCGATGCTGGAAGAGGACATGGCGCTCTCCAACATCGCGCTCGACCTGATCGGTCAGGCGCGAGAGCTCTACAGCTACGCTGCCAAGGTCGAAGGCAGGGACAACGACGAGGACAAGCTCGCCTATCTGCGCGACGTCAGGCAGTACCGCAATTTGCTGCTGGTCGAGCAGCCCAATGGCGATTTCGCGCAGACCCTGGTGCGGCAGTTCTTCTATTCCGCCTTTGCCGATCTCTACTGGCGCACAATGATGTCCTCGCGCGATACGACGCTTGCCGCGATCGCCGCCAAGTCCGAGAAGGAGAGCGCCTATCATCTGCGCCATGCCTCGGAGTGGATCATCCGGCTCGGCGACGGCACCGATGAGAGCCACGCCCGCGCCCAGGCCGCGGTTGATCAGCTCTGGGCCTTCACCGGCGAGATGTTTACAGTTGACGATGGCGAGCGCGCCTTGATCCATGGCGGTGTCGCCATCGATCCGGCGAGCCTGCGCGGTCGTTGGTTGACGACGGTGTCTGATGTCGCCCGCGAGGCGACCCTCAAGCTGCCGCAGAACGGCTGGATGCAGCAGGGCGGCCGCGTAGGCCGGCACAGCGAGCATCTCGGCCATCTCCTGTCCGAGCTGCAATCGATGCAGCGTACCTTCCCGGGGCTGACATGGTGACGGTACTGGAGCGCGATAACGAGCTGCGCCGGCGTGCCTGGGATGCCGCGGCAAGCGTGGTCGACCCGGAAATCCCGGTCTTGACCATCGCCGATCTCGGCGTGCTGCGCGAGGTTGCGCTCGACGGTGAACATGTCGAGGTCGCGATCACGCCGACCTATTCCGGCTGTCCGGCGATGAACATGATCGCGCTGGAGATCGAGATGGCGCTGGAGCGCGCAGGCTTTCACCGTCCCAAGGTCCGCACCGTGCTGTCCCCCGCCTGGACAACCGACTGGATGAGCGAGGAGGGCCGCCAAAAGCTACGCGCCTACGGCATCGCACCCCCGCAAGCCTCAAGCTCGCGCCGGGCGCTGTTCGGTGAACAGGCGGTGGCCTGCCCGCAATGCGGTTCTGACAAGACCGAAGTCTTGTCCGAATTCGGCTCGACCTCCTGCAAGGCGCTGTGGCGCTGCAAGTCCTGCCGCGAACCCTTTGACTATTTCAAGTGTCATTGATCATGTCAGCCGCCGCACCACGCTTCCATCGCCTCGCCGTCAGCGACCTCCGTCGCGAGGCTTCCGACGCCGTCTCGATGACCTTCGCCATCCCCGGCGAACTCGCCCGCGATTACGCCTTCACGCCCGGCCAGTACCTCACGCTTCGCACCACGCTGGACGGCGAGGAAGTACGCCGCTCCTATTCGATCTGCTCCGGCCCCGACGACGGCGAGATCCGCATCGCCGTGAAGAAGGTTGACGGCGGCGCGTTTTCGAACTGGGCGGCGGACGAGCTGAAATGCGGAGACGAGCTCGACGTGATGACGCCGACGGGCCGCTTCGGTGCGATCCCCCAGGCGGACGCCGCGCGCATCCATGTCGGCTTTGCCGCAGGCTCCGGCATCACGCCGATCCTGTCGATCGTCAAGGGGACGCTGGCGCGTGAACCTGGCAGCCGCTTCTTCCTGTTCTACGGCAACCGCACCACCGACAATATCATGTTCCTCGAAGCGCTCGAGGAGCTGAAAGACCGATTCATCGATCGCCTCTCGATCTTCCACGTCATCTCCGGGGAGGAGCAGGACATCCCGATCCTGCATGGCCGGCTCGACGGTGATAAGGTGAGGGTGCTGTTGCGCTCGCTGGTGCCGGCGGGAAGCGTCGATCATGTCTACATTTGCGGGCCGCTTGGCATGAGCGAAGATATCGAGGCGACCTGCCGAGCGCTGGGCATCCTGCAGGAACGCATTCACGTCGAACGCTTCGTTTCCGAATTCGGCGGTAAGCCGCGGCCGAAGAAGGTAGTGGCTTCCGACGCGCCGCCGAAAGCAATCGCCTCGCTGATCATCGACGGCAAGCGCCGCGACGTTCCGGTCGCCGAGGATGAGGCGATCCTCGATGCCGCGCTACGCGCGGGCATCGATCTGCCCTTCGCCTGCAAGGGCGGCATGTGCTCGACCTGCCGCGCCAAGCTGGTCGAAGGTGAAGCGCCGATGGAGATCAATTATTCGCTGGAACCCTGGGAGCTGAAGGCAGGCTTCGTCCTGACCTGCCAGGCCAAGCCGTCGTCGGAGCGCGTCGTGGTCGACTATGACCATGTCTGAGCAGGCGCATCAGACGCCGGCGATGCAAATGCGTCGCGTTATTTGACAGTTTTGGCCAACCAGCAGAACATCATGGGCAAGCATTTGACCGGGAGAGGCGCGTGAACGTCAAAGCCGCTTTGTCGCCTGAGGATGTTGCCCGCGCCTGCGCCGAGGCGATGTGGGCGGAGGACGATGCCTCCAAGGGTCTCGGCATGGAGATCGTCGAGATCGGCTCGGGTTTTGCGACGCTCGCAATGAATGTGCGGCCGGACATGGTCAATGGCCAGCGCATCGCTCATGGCGGCTTCATCTTCACGCTCGCCGATTCCGCCTTTGCGTTTGCCTGCAACTCGCACAACCATCGCGTCGTTGCCGCGCAGGGACAGATCACCTTCATCAAGCCGGGCAAGCTTGGGGATCGCCTCGTTGCGAAGGCACGTGAAGTCACACGCGGAGGCCGTTCCGGCATCTATGACGTGCGTGTCACCGCAGGCGACACCGTCATCGCGGAATTCCGCGGTCACTCGCGTGTCATTCCCGGCACGTGGCTGCCGGGGCAAGACAAATAAGAACGACCAATGTGGGGAAACGAGGATGGCTCTGACGAGACGCAAGGAAGGTGGCAGCTCCTATAGCGCCGAGATGGACGCGCACGAGCGCGCCTCGCGCGACGAGATCATGGCGCTGCAGAAGCAGCGGTTGGCCTGGTCGCTGAAGCATGCCTATGACAACGTCGCGCATTATCGCAAGGCGTTCGACGAAGCCGGCGTGCATCCGTCCGACTTTCGCGAACTCTCCGATCTTTCCAAATTCCCGTTCACCGTGAAGACGGACCTGCGCGACAATTATCCCTTCAACATGTTCGCCGTGCCGCGCGAAAAGCTGGTGCGCGTGCACGCCTCTTCCGGCACCACGGGCAAGCCGATCGTGGTGGGGTATACGCAGGCCGATATCGAGACCTGGTCGGACGTGATGGCGCGCTCTATCCGCGCGGCCGGCGGCCGCACCGGCATGATCATCCACAATGCCTATGGCTACGGTCTCTTCACCGGCGGCCTCGGCGTCCACTATGGCGCCGAGAAGCTCGGTTGCACCGTGGTGCCGATCTCGGGCGGCATGACCGAACGGCAGGTGCAGCTCATCAACGACTTCCGACCCGACATCATCACCGTGACGCCCAGCTACATGCTGGCGATCCTGGACGAGTTCAAGCGCCAGAAGCTCGACCCGCGCCGGTGCTCGCTCAAGGTCGGCATCTTCGGTGCCGAGCCCTGGACCAATGCGATGCGCGGCGAGATCGAGGACGCCTTCGACATGGACGCGACCGACATCTATGGTCTCTCCGAAGTGATCGGCCCGGGCGTCGCCCAGGAATGCATCGAGACCAAGGACGGCCTGCACATCTGGGAGGATCATTTCTATCCCGAAGTGATCGATCCCGAGACCGGCGCGGTGCTGCCGGACGGCGAGAAGGGCGAGCTGGTCTTCACCTCACTCACGAAGGAAGCTTTTCCCGTGATCCGCTATCGCACCCGCGACCTGACGCGGCTGCTGCCGGGCACGGCGCGACCCGGCATGCGGCGGATGGAGAAGGTGACGGGCCGCTCGGATGACATGATCATCCTGCGCGGCGTCAACCTGTTCCCGACCCAGATCGAGGAGGTGCTGCTCGCGACCGATTGGTGCGGCGGCCATTTCATTCTGGAGCTGACCCGCGAAGGCCGCATGGATGAGTTGACCATCATCGCCGAGGCGAGGTCGGAGAGCTGGGATGGCCGGGGGCTCGTCGATCACGCCGATCGCGTCTCGACCCACATCAAGAACACCATCGGAATCAGCTCGAAGGTGCAAGTGGTCGCGCCGGCCACGCTGGAACGCTCGCTCGGCAAGGCCAAACGCCTGTACGACAAGCGGCCCAAAGACTGACTTGACGTGTTGTCTTGACGGATTGACTTGACCGGCCCCAAGGGCGACAAGGCCGCGATAAGTCACGGGTCTTTTTATGTCGCCAGCCGATACCAAAACCGTCGAAGCGCGCTGCGTGCGTCTCAATGCCAAGGCTGAAAACGCGGCCGCACTTGCGCCAGTGATTGAGCCTCAGATGCTTACGCGCGGCCCGAACGATCTCCTGATCGAGGTGAGGGCCGCGGCCGTCAATCCGTCCGACGTCAAGGCTGCGACCGGGCTGATGCCCTATGCGATGTTCCCGCGGACGCCCGGCCGAGATTATTCCGGCGTGGTGATCGACGGGCCCGCCGGCACGATTGGCCGTGAGGTGTTCGGCTCCTCGGGTGATCTCGGCATCCGCCGCGACGGCACCCACGCCAGCCATCTCGTGGTCGGGGCCGATGCCGTGGTGGAGAAGCCGAAGACGGTCTCCTGGGAGGAAGCCGCGGGTATCGGCGTTCCCTTCGTCACGGCCATGGAAGGCTTTCGCCGCGCCGGCATACCGAAGAGTGGCGAGACCGTGTTGGTGTTCGGCGTCAACGGCAAGGTCGGCCAGGCTGCCGTGCAGATCGCGACCTGGCAGGGTGCACGCGTCATCGGCGTGGTGCGCAAGGCGGAAGTTTACGAAGGCCACGCCAACGCACCGATCGAGGTGATCGACGCCTCCGCGACGGACGTTGCCGTGCGCGTGCGCGAACTGACCGGCGGCAAGGGCGCCGACATCGTCTTCAACACCGTAGGCGATCCCTATTTCCAGGCGGCGCACAAGTCGCTCGCCTTGCGCGGCCGCCAGATCCTGATCGCCGCGATCGACCGCATCGTGCAGTTCAACATTCTCGAGTTCTACCGGGGACAGCACACCTATGTCGGCATCGACACGCTCGGCCTGTCCTCGGCCGCAACCGGTGCGGTGCTCCGTGATCTCGGCCCTGGCTTTGCAAGCGCCCACTTGAAACCGTTCCCGATCAAGCCGAGCGCCGTCTATCCGCTGGAGCGTGCCAAGGAGTCCTACGTCGCCGTTGCCGGCTCCTCGCGTGACCGGGTGATCCTGAAGCCGTGATCGTGGAAGCGTCCGCTCAGCTCGTCGTCCTCGCCGGCCTCGTCATCGGCCTGATCTACGGCGCCGTCGGCCTGCTCAGCGGCTTCTGCCTGATGAGCAGCATGCGCGGCTGGCTGGGCGAGGGGGACGGGCGGCTGGTGCGGACCTATGCGCTGGCGATCGGGGTGGCGATCGCCGCAAGCCAATTCCTCGCCGGCAAGGGCGTAGTCGATCTCGGCAAGACGATCTACCTGCAACAGACTTTCTCGGTGCCTGTGCTGTTCCTCGGCGGTCTGCTGTTCGGCTATGGTATGGTGCTGTCGAACGGCTGCGGCTCGCGCGCGCTGGTGCTGCTCGGCCGCGGCAACCTCCGCTCCTTCGTCGTCGTGATCGTGCTTGCCATTGCCGCGCAGATGACGCTCAAGGGCCTCATCGCGCCGGCGCGCATCGCCCTGGTTCAGGCCTCGCAAGCCACCGTCAGCGCCAATTCGCTGCCGTCCTTGCTGGGGACACTCGGTCTCGCCGAACCTCTCTCTCGCGCGTTGGCTGCGGCGGTCATCGTCGCCGCGCTGGTCCTGTTTGCCGTCGCGCATCCGGGGTTCCGCCGCTCGCCGGGCCAGATCGCAGCGGGCGTCATCGTTGGTCTCCTGGTTGCGGCCGGCTGGCTCGTCACCGGCTATCTCGGCGCCGACGACTTCAATCCGGTCGCGGTGACCACGCTCACCTTCGTCGCACCGATCGCCGACAGCCTGCAATACGCGATGCTCTCGACCGGCCTGACGCTGAACTTCGGTATCGCGACCGTGGCCGGCGTCTTCGCGGGCAGCCTCGCGACGGCGCTGGCCACGGGCCGCTTCAAGCTTGAAGGCTATTCCTCGCCGCGCCACATGCTGCGTTCGGGCGGCGGCGCCGCACTGATGGGGATCGGCGGCGTGATGGCGTTCGGCTGTTCGGTCGGGCAGGGGCTCACCGGCATGTCAACACTCGCGCTGGGCTCGTTCGTCGCAGTCGCGGGCATCCTTCTCGGCACGACGGCCGGCCTGCGCGGAAACTTGCGGGTTCAGCCGCTCGCAACGGCCTGACCGCGCAACAGGCGGTCGCCGAGTGTCGCAAGCCCGATACCGGTGACGATCAGTCCGGCCGCGATGGCAAGGCTCATGTCGATCGGCTCACCCAGCAGGATCGCAGCACTTGCGATGCCGACGAGCGGCGTCCCGGTGGTGCCGAGCGATGTCGTCAGCGCCGAGATGCTCTTGTTGACCATCGACATCGCCCAATAGGCCAGCGCCGTCCCAATCAGTCCCGAATACAGAAAGAGCGACACGAGCCTCCATGACCACTCGATTTGCGGCAGCCCGTCGAAGGTCATTGCCAGGGTCGAGAGCAAGGCCGTGGCCACGAGCACCTGCCAGAGCAGGAGCTGGAGCGGAGAGGCGATCCAGCGATGCGCACGCATATAGATGATGTTCGCGGCCCAGGAGATTGCGGCGAGGATGACCATGCCGGCGCCGAGCAGGATTCCTGTATTGGTCCAGTCGATTGACGACGGATTCAGGATGACGGCAAGCCCGGCCAGTCCGAGCAGGGCGCCGGCGAGTTTCGGCGCGGTCAGCGTGTCCTTTCCGAGCATGGGCGCGGCGAGTGCGACCCAGAGCGGCGTGGTGTAGCCCAGCACGACGCCCTTGCTGGCAGGCAGAAAGCGAAGGCCGGCGGCGACCAGGATCGAGAACAGCGTCATGTGCAGCAGCGCGACGCTGAGGATGACAGGCACGTCGCGTCGTTCCGGGATCACGAGATTGTTGCTCAGTCCGAGGATCACGGCGAGGCTGATCAGCGCGATCCAGCTCCGGATCGCCGCGCTCCAAAGCGGCGGGACGAACTGCACCAGTTGCTTCGTCACCGACCAATTCACGCCCCAGGCCAGCACCACGATGAGGAACAGGCCGACGGCGGCGCGAGGTGACAGGGCCTTCATCTCGGATCTCCTTGAAGCAATCCGGTTGCGCGGATAGCATCTCGTCTGGCACTTGAAAAAGTGCCAGATTGGAGAAGAACAAGGTGCCAGTTTCCGATGATATGATCTGGGCCCTGATCGACTTGAAACGGGCTGACGGCGAGGGGCTGGTGGCCCAGCTCACGAGCCGGCTGAGAGAGCTGATCGCGAGCGGCCGCCTCGGCAAAGGCCGCACGCTGCCGTCGAGCCGCCGGCTCGCGCGTGATCTCGGCGTCTCCAGGAACACCGTCACTTATGCGTTCGAGCAACTTGCTGCCGAGGGATATCTCGAAGCCTCGCCCGGCCGCCGTCCGGTGGTCGCTGTCGACGGCCGCGAGCGTACCGAATTGACCGGCGCCGTCGTATCGAGCAAGCGCTCCGCAAGGCCGCGGCTCTCACCCTGGGCTTCGAGGCTCAAGCAGGTCGACTGGCCGATGTCCTATCAGGGAGAGTTGAAGCCGTTGCGCCCGGGGCACGGCGATTTCAGGGAATTTCCGAACGAGGTCTGGGCGCGCTGTCTGCGCCGTAGCGCCGTAGGTGCGGCCAAGCGTGGGCTCGGATCGGTGAACCGGGCGCGCCTGCGCGAGGCGCTGGCGCACTATCTCGCCACCAGCCGCGGCGTCCGCGCGAGCGCGGACCAGATCATGATCCTGCCGAGCGCGCAGGCGGCATTGAACTTGATTGCCGCAACCGTCGTTGCGGCCGGTGACGAGGTCTGGGTCGAGGATCCCGGCTATCCCGGTGCTGTGGCTGCCTTCCGGGCCTCCAACGCGCGCGTGACCGGTATCAGACTGGACGAGCAGGGCATGCGACGGATGCCGGGACTTGCCGCGCCAAGGCTGATCTTCATGACGCCCTCGCATCAGCATCCGACGGGGCGGTTGATGTCGCTCGCCCGCCGCGCCGAGTTTCTCAGCCTGAGCAGGCCCGGCAAGACCTGGATCGTGGAGGACGATTACGACGGCGAATTCCATTATGACAGCCGGCCGGTGCCGGCCTTGCAGGGGCTCGATGCCCATGGCTGCGTGTTCTATGTCGGCACCTTCTCGAAGGTGATGACGTCGGATATCCGGCTTGGCTATCTCGTCGCGCCGCCGGCGCTGGTCGGCACCCTGGAGATCGCGCAGCGCCATGTCGGGCTCATCGCCGCCAGCCACGTTCAGGAGGCCCTGGCCGAATTCATCGCCGACGGCCACTTCCTCGCACATCTGCGCCGCACGCGCCGCCTCTATCGCGCGCGCCGCGATCATCTCGTCGAGGAACTGGAGCAGCAGCTGGGTGAGAAGCTCTCTGTCGAAGTGCCTCCGGGCGGCATCCAGCTCGTCGCCCGCTTCAAGCGCGGCACTGCCGACCAGGAGGCGGTGAAGCGGCTGGTCGCCGCGGGGGTCGAGACGCGCGCCCTGTCCAGCCTGGCGCTTGGTCGGCGCCGCGATCACGGCTTTCTGCTCGGCTTTGCGGCTTGGCGCGAGAGCGAGATCAGCGCGGCCGTGCGGACGATGGCATCGTGCTTCTAGTGCAAGTGGCTAGTCCGCCGCCCTCGTCACGATCCGGATCTCCGAGGTCAGTGTCCGGTGCACCGGACATTTGTCCGCGATTTCCATCAGCTTCTTGCGCTGGTCGGCATCGAGAGCGCCGTCCATCGTGATGTCGCGCTCGATCTGGTCGAGCATGCCCTCGCGCGTCTCGCACTCCGCGCAGTCCTTGGCGTAGATCTTGGAATGCTTCAGCGCGACGGTCACGCGTTCGAGCGGCAGCGACTTGCGGTCGGCATAGAGCCGCATGGTCATGGAGGTGCAGGCCCCCAAGCCTGCGAGCAGGAAATCATAGGGCCCGGGACCGGCGTCCTCGCCGCCGGCGGCGACCGGCTCGTCCGCCACCAGTCGATGCGGTCCGACGGTGATGATCTGGTTGAACTTGCTTTTCCGGGTCTCCTGCACCACCACCTGGCGCGGCGCCTCGGGCAGATCCATCGCCTTGGCGGGCTTGGCGGTGTCGATGTAGCGGCTTGCCCAGGCCGCGATCACATCGGCCGCATAGAGCGCATCGGCCGGCTTGGTGAGCAGATGATCGGCATGGTCGAGCGAGACGAAGCTCTTGGGGTGCCTGGCGGCAACGAAGATCCTGGTCGCATTGTCGATGCCGACGGTGTCATCGACCGGCGAGTGCATCACCAGCAGCGCCTTGTGCAGACCGGTGATATCCGTCATCAGCGCGTGCTCGGCGATGTCCTCCAGGAATTCGCGCTTGATCCGGAACGGGCGTCCAGCGAGCGACACCTCGACCTCGCCCTGCGTGCGGATGTTGTCGAGGTGCTCCTTGAAGAGGCCGGTCACATGCGCCGGGTCGGATGGGGCCGCGATGGTCGCGACGGCCCTGGCTTCCGGGATATTTTCAGCGGCCGCGAGGATCGCAGCGCCGCCGAGGCTGTGGCCGATCAGGATCGACGGCGCCTTGCGGACACTGCGCAGATGATCGGCGGCGCGGACCAGATCGGCGACATTCGAAGAAAACGTCGAATTGGCGAAATCGCCTTCGCTCGAGCCGAGTCCGGTGAAGTCGAAGCGCAGCACCGCGATGCCCTTGGCTGCGAGCGCGACCGCGATGCGCTTGGCCGCCAGCGTGTCCTTGCCGCAGGTAAAGCAATGCGCAAACAGCGCGTAGGTCGCGGGCTCGCCGTCGGGCAATTCCAGTGCGGCTGAAAGCTGATGACCGCCTTCGCCGGTGAATTGAAAGCGCTCGGTCGGCATGGGCTTCCCCCGTTCTTGCCTGGAATTCTAATCGTCTGAATAGCGCTGTTCGGCCCAGGGATCACCGCGGTTATGATAGCCGCGGACTTCCCAAAAGCCCGGCGCGTCCTCGGTCAGGAATTCGATGGCCTGGAGCCATTTGGCGCTCTTCCAGAAATAGAGATGCGGCACGACCAGACGCACGGGGCCGCCGTGCTCCTCCGTCAGCGGCTGGCCGGACCAGCTATGGGCGAGCAGCGCGTCCTCGGCGGCAAAGTCTTCCAGCGCGAGGTTGGTGGTGTAGCCGTCATGGCAATGCAGTGTGACGAAGCGTGCATCCTCGCGGGGCTGGCAGGCCGCGAGCAGCTCGCGCGTGGCGAGCCCTTCCCACTCGTTGTCGTAGCGCGACCAGGTGGTGACGCAGTGGATGTCGGAGGTGAACCGGGCCTGCTTCTGCGCAGCGAACTCCGCAAAGGTCCAGAACACGGGAGTCTCGATCGCACCGTAGACGTCGAGCCGCCAGCGCTCGCGCGACACCGGCGGCACGACCCCGAGATCGAGCACGGGCCAGTCCTTGGTGAGGTGCTGGCCGGGCGGCAGTCTTTGTTCCTGCGGCCGGGTGATCTTCCCCGTGAGAAAGCGGCCCTCGCGCGCCCACTTCTCCTTGGTGCGCGTCAGTTTGCTGTCGGGCGGCTCGTTGTCGTCAGCCATGGCCGTCCAGCCTCTCCATACTCGTGTTGGAAAGACCTACATCGCCTTTCCCAGCAGAAATGGCAACTGGCGCGGGCCTCGTACCGTGCCCTGCGACCAGGTCACGGTGCCTGCCGGATCGAGCGCGAAGTCTGGAATGCGCTTCAACCATTCCTCCAGCGCAACCTGCATCTCCATGCGCGCCAGGTTGGAACCGACGCAGCGGTGGATGCCGAGGCCGAAGGCGGCGTGACGATTTTCGCGGCGGTCTATCACGACTTTGTCAGCATCCGGAAACACCTTGGGGTCGCGGTTCGCGGCCGGGAAAGAGAGGAGCACCATGTTGCCCGCCTTGACCGGGCAACCCGAGATCGTCGTCTCCTTCACCACCTCGCGGGCCATCGTCACCGGCGAATAGGCGCGGAGCAGCTCCTCTACCGCGGTCGGAATCAGTGCGGGCTCGGCGAGCAGCCGCTCGCGGTCGGCCGGTGTCTTCGCAAGATGCCAGAGCGAGGAACCGATCGCGCTCCAGGTGGTGTCGATGCCGGCGATCAGAAGCAGGCGCAGCGAGCCCAGGACGTGCGAGTCTTCGAGCGGGTTGCCTTCCTTGTCCCTGGCGTTCATCAGGTAGGAGATGAGATCGTCGAGATCGTCGGTCGGCTTGTTCTTGCGCGCCTCGATATGCGCGCTGAAATAGGCGCTCATCTCCTGCACGGCCTGGAGCAGCTTGCTCTCGTCCTTGATGCCGAGTTCGAGGATCATGTGGATCCAGCGGATGAACAGATCGCTGTCGCTCTCTGGGATGCCCAGCATATGCGCGATGGCTCGAACCGGAATGTATTTGCTGTAGCGTGCTGCGGCGTCGACCTTGCCGTCGGCGATGAACCCGTCGATCAGCTCGTTGCAGATCGCGCGCATCCGCGGCTCCAGCTTCTTCATCGCGTCCGGCGTGAACGGCGGCAGCAGGAGCTGCTTGGCCGGCTTGTGCACGGGCGGATCCGAGGTGATCGGCGGAGCGGCGTTCCTCGCGACCTCTGGACGAACGTCGCGGACGATGATGCGGCGTGAGGAGAAATGCTCGGTGTCGTTGGCGATCTCGCGCACGGCTTCATAGGTCGTCGGCATGTAGCAGCCGAGGAAGCGGTCGGTGTGCACGACGGGGCTTGCGGCGCGCAGTTCATCCCAGATCGGGAACGGATCTTCCGTCCATTGCGGGTCGGTGTGGTCGAAATCGTTGACCCAGTCGGTGACCGGCGGATGGGCGACAGGCTGGCTGACGTCGGACATGTCGGGGAATCCTCGGGCTGGTGTTCGGATCGGGCACGCGGGCACAGGGAGCCCGCGCTACTCCTCGGTCACGTCGATTGCGATTTCCGGGCAATTGGATTTGGCGAGCCAGGCCTTGTCTTCAAGGCCCGGCGGGACAATGCCGTCGCCGGCTTCGTGCGCATTGCCGTATTCGTCGAGTTCGAACAGCTCGGGCGCGAGCGCCTTACAGCGGGCGTGGCCCTGGCATTTGTCGGGATCGACGTGAACCCTCAATCGCTCTGTCATGGCGGCTTCCTCGGTCGTATGCGCGCTGCTGGAAGGCGGCGCGTTCCTCTTGACGACATTGTCGCGGCATTTGCCGCTTGTTCTAAGTTATATGCTATTACATTCGCGACAGGCTTCCCCTGTCAAGCGCAAACTTATAGGCTTGCCTTCGACATGCGCTCCCAACTCGCTCGCAAGCCCGAGAACACCTACCATCATGGCGATCTCCGTGACGCACTGATCAAGGCCGCGCTGCGCGAGGCGGAGCACGGTGGCGCCGAGGCGATCAGCATCAAGGCGCTGGCCAAGCAACTCGGCGTCTCTCAGCCGGCGCCGTATCGGCACTTCGCCGACCGCGAGGCCCTGCTTGCAGCGGTGACGGCGGAGGCGTTCCGGCAGCTCAGCGCGATCCTGCGCGAGGCGATGACTGGTACGTCGAAGCAATCAAAGCTGTCGCGACTGGCGCAGGTCACCCTCGATTTCGGTCTGCGCCGCAATGGCATCTACCGTCTGATGTTCGCATCGCGCACCGTCTCATGCGCAGCCAAGGGCAGCGAGCTGCACGAGGCCACGCGCGAGACTTTTTCGCTCGTGATCGAAGCCCTCGAAGCGCCTGCCGTCGGCTATTTGCGCGAGCGGCAAGCGCTCAAGATCTGGGCGGCGTTGCACGGCGTGGTGATGCTGGCAGAGCAGGGCCTGTTCACCGGCGAGGCCGCCCATGCCACGCGCGAGGAATTGGTCGAGGATTTCGTCAACGAGACCAAGGCCGCGCTCGCGGCGGCGATCAAGGACGCACGCCGTCAGAAGAAGACCGGCGCTTAAGCCTTTGCTTTCAGTAGTCTCATCAGCTTGTCGACCGCGCTGTCAGGCGTCGTCACGACGGGGCGGCCGGTGGCCTCCGCAACCAACGGTGCCGTCGCTGCGATGCTGAACTGCGCCAGCGCGACCACGTCGCAATCGCACAGGTCCTTTGACGCCTCGACGACCAGCCGGTCGTGTGTGGCACGGTCGCCGTGGTCGAGCGCCGCCAGCGCGCCCTCGGCAAGCTTTGGCACGATCTGGACGGTCGTCGGAAACTCCGGGGGCATCGAGATTAGCGTCGGCGGGAAGGTCGAAAGCAGGCCGATGCGCTTGCCCATCGTCACTGCACGCTCGATCATCGCCTCGTTGGGCTTGAGCACCGGCATCTGCGCATGTGCTCGCGCGACGGCCTCGATGCAGGGGCCGAAGGCCGAGCAGGTGAACAGAATCCCGTTCGCTCCGGTCGTCGCCGCGTAATTGCCGAGCGCCAGGAAGCGCTCGGTCATGGTGTCGTTGAGCGCTCCGTCGCGCGCCAGGTCCGCCGACAGGCTGTCGTCGAGCAGGTTCATCAGCCGCGCCTCCGGCCACGCCTTCGCAAAAGCCGCTTCGATCGGGGCGATGGAGTGCTTGAGGGCGTGGATGAGGGCGATGCGAGGGGGCGTCGTCATTGGAGAGATGTCAGTTCTTCACCTTCGGATCAATCGGCGTCGTGCTACGCAGGCCCAATATATCCTCCAGCACCTTCGCGCCCGCGAGCACGTCGGCGTCGCTTCGCGGTGCGCCGACGACCTGCACGCCGACCGGCAGGCCGGACGTCGTGAAGCCGCACGGCAGCGACAGCGAGGGGCAGCAGGCCAGTGTGATGGCGTAGACGATGCCGAGCCATTCGACGTAATTGTCGAACGTCTTGCCGGCGCATTCGGCGACATAGCGGTGCTCGATCGGGAAGGGCGGCACGATTGTGGTGGGTGTCAGCAGCAGATCATAGGTTTTGAAGAACTCGACCGTCCGCGCGGTCATGCCGACGCGCTGGGCCTCGGCGCGCGCGAGCTGCTCCACGGTGAGCTTGAGGCCTTCCTCGATGTTCCAGATCACCTCGGGCTTGAGCAGCTCGCGCTTGGTGCGCAGCAGCTCCGCCTTGCTGATCGCGAAATCGAAGGCGCGCAGCACGTGGAAGCACTCATGCGCCTCGCGCCAGTCCGGATGCGCTTCCTCGACGATGACACCGGCCTCGGCAAAGCGTTCCGCCGCCTTCCGCGTGATCGCCTTCACCTCGGGATCGACGGGGGTGATGCCGAGGTCAGGTGAATAGGCGATGCGCTTCGGTTTCTTGGCGGATCGTGCGGATGTCAGGAACGAGGTCGCGGGCGCCGGCAGCGACAGCGGATCGTCGGCATAATCGCCGCTCATGGCATCGAGCAGCAGCGCGAGATCCTCGACATTGCGTGCCATCGGGCCCTGCACGCCGAGGTTGCGATCGATCGCTACTTTCGGCGTATGCGCGACGCGGCCGATGCTCGGGCGCATGCCGACGATGCCGCAGAAGGCTGCGGGGCTCCGCAAGGATCCGCCCATGTCCGAGCCCTGCGCGAGCCAGGCCATGCCGGTGGCCAGCGCCACCGCGGCGCCGCCGGAGGAGCCTGCCGCGGATTTCGTCGTGTCCCAGGGATTGAGCGTTGCGCCGAACACCTCGTTGAAGGTGTTGGCGCCGGCGCCGAATTCCGGCGTGTTGGATTTTGCGTAGACGACCCCGCCATTGGCCTCGAGGTTCTCGACCATCAGGTCGGACTTGGCGGGGATGTTGTCTTTGAAGATCGGCGAGCCCTGTGTGTTTAGGACGCCCGCAACGTCGGTCAGATCCTTGATCGGCACCGGCAGGCCCGCGAGCAGCCCGCGCGCTCCGGCGGGTTTGCGCATCAAGGCCTTGGCGCTGTCCCGCGCGCGATCGAAACACAGTGTCGGCAGCGCATTGACCTTGCCGTCGACTTCACCGATGCGCTTCTCCAGCACATCCAGGAGCTCGAGCGGCGAGACATCGCCAGACCGCAGCTTGTCGACGACGGTGCATGCGGTTTCGCGGATCAGGTCTTGAGACAATTATTTCACTCCTGTGCTCATTGTGTCGTCATTGCGAGCGCAGCGAAGCAATCCAGCCTGCCGACCCGGACACATTGCCGAATTGCTTCGCTACGCTCGCAATGACGGAAAACTAACCCCACCCGGCGCTGATGCCGCCGTCCATCGTATAGATCACGCCCGACGTATAGCCCGCGCGGTCCGAGGCCAGGAACGCCATGAGGTCGCCGATCTCGCGCGCATGTGCAGGGCGGCCGAGCGGCAGGCTCTTCTGGAATTCCTTGTAGCGGCTCTCGTCGCCGAACTGGTGCTTGGCCCGCGTCTTCAGCAGCGTGACGTGGCGATCGGTGCCGACGGGCCCCGGATTGATGCCGACCACGCGGATGTTGTCGGCGAGGCTTTTGCCGCCGAGCGCGCGGGTGAAGGCCATCAGCGCGGCATTGCCGGCGCTGCCGCAGATGTAATTGGCGTCGAACTTCTCGCCGGCAGCCCCGATGTCGTTGACGATGACGCCGCCGCCTTTGGCCTTCATCTGCGCGTAGATCTGCCGCGTGAGGTTGATATAGCCAAACACTTTCAATTCCCAGGCGTGGCGCCAGGTCGCCTCGTCGATCTTGTCGATCGAGCCGCCGGGGATGTCGCCGGCATTGTTGACGAGCACGTCGATGTCGGCGGCTTCTTTCGCCAGCCGCGCCACGTCCTCGGCCTTGCGTAGATCGACGATGCTCGTTGCGGCATCGATCTGGTGCGCCGAGCGTAAGCGCTCGGCCAGCGCCTTGAGCTGATCGCCGCTGCGGGCGGCGAGCAGGAGATGCGCGCCTTCCTCGGCAAATGCTTCGGCCGCGGCAGCGCCGATGCCCTTCGACGCGCCCGTGATCAGGACGCGCTTGCCACGCAGATGCAGATCCATGAGGGTACTCTCGGAATGGGAACAGGATCAAACCAGTAGGCGCATGGCCGCGCCACGGTCAACATTGCAGTGCAGCGTTGCACTGCCGACGCGTTTGGTCCATTGCAGTGCGATCAGAAAGGCGGCGGCTGCCGGACCAAAAAGGGACGTTCTCGATGAGCAAGAAACAATACCGGATCGCGGTCATTCCCGGCGACGGCATCGGCAAGGAAGTCATGCCCGAGGGCCTGCGCGTCATGGAAGCCGCGGCGAAGAAGCACGGCGTTGCCCTGCATTTCGACCATTTCGACTTCTCGTCATGGGACTATTACGAGAAGCACGGCCAGATGATGCCGGATGACTGGAAGGAGAAGATCGGCAAGCACGATGCGATCTATTTCGGCGCGGTCGGCTGGCCGGCCAAGATTCCGGACCACGTCTCGCTGTGGGGCTCGCTGATCAAGTTTCGCCGCGAGTTCGACCAATATGTGAATTTGCGCCCGGTGCGGCTGATGCCCGGCGTGCCGTCGCCGCTGGCCGGCCGCAAGCCCGGCGATATCGATTTCTGGGTGGTGCGCGAGAACACCGAAGGCGAATATTCCTCCGTCGGCGGCCGCATGTTCCCCGACACCGACCGCGAGTTCGTGACGCAGCAGACGGTGATGACCCGCACCGGTGTCGACCGCATCCTGAAGTTCGCCTTCGAGCTCGCACAGTCGCGGCCGAAGAAGCACCTGACCTCGGCGACCAAGTCCAACGGCATCTCCATCACCATGCCCTATTGGGACGAGCGCGTGGAGGCGATGGCCAAGAAGTTTCCCGGCGTGAAGTGGGACAAGTACCACATCGACATCCTGACCGCGAACTTCGTGCTGCATCCCGACTGGTTCGACGTCGTCGTCGGCTCCAACCTGTTCGGCGACATCCTGTCCGACCTCGGCCCGGCCTGCACCGGCACGATCGGCATCGCGCCGTCAGGCAACATCAATCCCGAAGGCGATTTCCCCTCGGTGTTCGAGCCGGTGCACGGCTCGGCGCCCGATATCGCCGGGCAGGGCATCGCCAACCCGATCGGCATGATCTGGTCGGGCGCGATGATGCTGGAGCATCTCGGCCAAAAGGAAGCCGGCCGTTCGATCGTGGAGGCGATCGAGCGCACGCTCGCCGAACGCACGCTGCGGACGAAGGACCTCGGCGGCAACGCCGACACGACGGCTTGCGGCAAGGCTGTTGCGGACATGGTGGATTGAGGCTGGGCGTTCTTGCCCCTCTTCTTGTAGGAGAGGGTGGCTCGCCGCGTAGCGGCGAGCCGGGTGAGGGGTCTGTCTCGGCAGATGCCGGCCCATGACTTGAGGAATTGCGTGCGGAGGCAACCCCTCATCCGGCGTTTCGCGCCACCTTCTCCCACACGGGAGAAGGGAAGACTGCGCGCCGCGTCAGGCCGTTCAGCCCGCGATCTTCTCGATCGCCGCCTGATCCAGCCCGAACTTCTTCCCGGCCTCGACGATCTCCTGCCAGGTGGTCGGGTCGACCGGAATGCCTTCGGCGAGGCGCTTCGTCTTGGTCTCGCGTTCGGGCTCGCCGGCGATCTTGACCTTGTCGACGCCGGAAGCGGGTTGTGAGCCGGTGTGCCAGGCGACGAAGCTCTCGACTTCACGCGCGAGGTTCTCGCCGGTGCCGAGCTTGGCGGGATCGATGACGATCGAGAGCATGCCGTTGAGGACGTTGTACTTGCCGTCGGACGGGCCCTTGACCACTTGCCCGCCGGAGAGCGCGCCGCCGAGGATTTCGCACACCAGCGCAAGCCCCGAGCCCTTGTGCTCGCCGAAGGGAAGGATGGCGCCGTACGGTGGGATCACCGTGTAGCGCGGATTGACCGTCGGCTTGCCTTCATTGTCGATGATGGTGCCGGGCTCCAGCGCGACGCCCTTGTTATGGGCGACGCGGGTCTTGCCCTGCGCGATCCTGCTGGTGGCGAAGTCGAGCACGATGGGGTCCTTGCCCGCACGCGGGATGCCGACGCAGAACGGGTTGGTGCCGTGGCGCGCATCGCTGCCGCCCCAGGGCGCCACGATCGGCCGAGAGATCACGTTGACGAAGTGGATCGAGACAAGCCCGTGGGCGATGCACTGCTCGGCCCAGTGGCCGATGCGGCCGATATGGTGCGAGTTGGAAAGGCCGACGAGGCAGACGCCATTTTTCTTGGCGCGTTCGGCCGCGAGCTCCATCGCTTCATGGCCGATCACCTGGCCGTAGCCCGTGAGGCCGTCGAGGGTGAGGAGCGGACCGGTGTCGAGCACGATCTTGACGTGCGCGTTCACGGCGAGGCCGCCATTGGTGACGCTCTGGACATAGCGCGGGATCATGCCGACGCCGTGGGAGTCGTGGCCTTTGAGATTGGCCTCGACGAGATTGCTGGACACGAGCTCGGCCTCGCGGTCCGAGGAGCCGCCGGCCTTGACGATGGCGCGGATGGCGTTGGTGAGCGGCTCTGCCTTGATGGTGCGATAGTCGGCCATTGCTGTTGCTCTTATACCTTCGCGATTTGGCGGGCAGCGTAGGGTGGACTAGGCGAAACCGTAACCCACGCTTCTGTCCCCGCGGAATAGACAATGGTGGGTTACGCCCCTGCCGACGCGCTTCGCGCCTCTGCAGGGCTAATCCACCCTACGAATTCACGATCCGGCGGCAGTGGACCAATGCCGCTTCAATCAGGTTCTCGCTGGCCTCCGGCGTCCGGAAGGCCGAGTGCGCCGACAGCGTCACGTTCGGGATCTTCGTCAGCGGGTGATCGCCAGGCAGGGGCTCGGTGTTGAAGACGTCGAGACCGGCATGACGGATGTGGCCCGACTTCAGCGCGTCGATCATCGCCGCTTCGTCGACGATCGCGGCGCGCGCGGTGTTGACGAAGATGACGCCGCGCTTCATCGCAAGGATCTTCTCGCGCGTGATCATGCCGCGCGTCTCGTCGTTGAGCAGCAGATGCAGCGACACCACGTCGCTCTTCGCCAGCAGCGTGTCGAGATCGGTGAACTCCACGCCCGGATGGCTCTTCGGCGAGCGGTTCCAGGCGATCACCTTCATGCCGCTGCCCGCCGCTATGCGCGCAACTTCTGCTGCGATGCCGCCGAACCCGATCAGGCCGAGCGTCTTGCCGGTGAGCTGCATGCCGTCCTCGCGCAGCCAGTTGCCGGCGCGCATCTCGCGGTCCATCATTGCGATGACGCGGGCCGAGGCCCACATCAGCGCTATTGCAGACTCTGCCACGGCCGTGTCGCCATAACCCTTGATCAGGTGCACGGAGATGCCGAGCTCGGCGAGTTCTTCCGGGTTCATGTAGCTGCGTGCGCCGGTGCCGAGGAACACGACGTGCTTCAGTCCGGTGCACTTCTTCGCGACCTCGGTCGGCAGCGCGGTGTGGTCGACGATCGCGATCTCGGCCCCATCGAGAATCTCGGGATATTGCTCCGACCTGATGTCGGGATTCCGGTTGATCCGCACCTTGGGATCGCCGGGCTGCTCCAGCCGCTCCATGATGACGGCCAGCGATTCATTGGCGTCGACGAATACTCCGCGCATGGTTTTCTCCGGTCAGGACGCGAGGCCGGCGATCGCCAGCACGGTATGCATGAGGACGTTGGTGCCAGCGGCGCAATCCGGCTGCGTGGCATCCTCCAGCTCGTTGTGGCTGATGCCGTCCTTGCAGGGCACGAACACCATCGCCGCCGGCATGACCGTGTTGAGGTTGCAGGCGTCATGGCCGGCGCCGGAGGTGATGCGGCGAGAGGAATAGCCGAGCGTCTTCGCCGCGTTCTCGACCGCCGCGATGAGCTTGGGGTCGAAATGCGTCGGCGGCTTGCGCCAGACCAGGTCGATCTTGACCTCGACCTTGCGACGCGCGGCAATCTCCGCAATCGCTGCGCGCAGATCGCGATCGAGCGCGTCCATGATGGCGCCATCGGCGCTGCGGCAATCCATGGTGAAGGCGATCTCGCCGGGAATGACGTTGCGCGAGGGATTTGCGATGACGGCTTCGCCGATGGTGCCGACCGCGTTCGGCCCGTGCTTCTTCGCGATGGACTCCATCGCCAGCACGATTTCCGACAACGTCGCCAGCGCATCGCGCCGCAGCGGCATCGGCGTCGAGCCGGCGTGGCTCTCGAAGCCGGAAATCCTGCCATCGTACCAGAGCACGCCCTGGCCGGAATCGACCACGCCGATGGTCTTGCCTTCGGCCTCCAGAATCGGTCCCTGCTCGATGTGCAGCTCGACGAAGCAGCCGAGCTTCTGGAAGCCGACGGGCTTGTCGCCGCGATAGCCGATGCTGTCGAGCGCCTGGCCGACCGTCGTGCCCTCGGCGTCCTTGCGCGACAAAATGTCGTCCGTGGTAAAGTCGCCGACGTAAGCCGCGGAGGCCATCATCGCAGGTGCGAAGCGCGAGCCTTCCTCGTTGGTCCAGTTGACCACGCAGATCGGCGCCTCGGTTTCGATGCCGGCATCGTTCAACGTACGGATCACTTCCAGCGCGCCGAGTGTCCCCAAAATGCCGTCATACTTGCCGCCGGTAGGCTGGGTGTCGAGATGCGAGCCGATGCCGACGGGCGGCTTCGACATGTCGCGGCCCTTGCGCAGGCCGAACTGTGATCCGAGCGCGTCGACGTGAACCTCGAGTCCGGCGTCCTCGCACGCTTTGCGGAACCAGTCGCGAACCTGCTTGTCTTCGTTGCTCAGCGTCAGCCGCCGCACGCCGCCTTTGGCTGTCGCACCGAATTGTGCGGTCTCGTGGATCGACCCCCAGAGGCGGGCGGAATCGATTTGCAAATTGGTGGCGGCTCGGCTCATGCGGTCGTTCTCTCTTTTGTCCGGCGCCTGTTTCAATGACGCGCCAGCGCGGGCGCGTCAACCGCGAGGCTGCTCTGCGCAATCTGCCGGGCCAGCTCGGCGACGCGCTCCACGGCGACGACGTCGGGCGAGGCGAGCCAGCTCGCGGTGAAGGTCAACGGCGCGATCGCAAGATCGGTGTCGAGCAGCTGCAGCCGCCCGTCGGCGATCTCGTGCTCCACGATGGCGTCGGGGATCACGGCGACGCCGAGCCCTTCCACCGCCATGTGGATCACGGTCGCAAGCGAAGCGGAAGCGTGCAGCCGGATCGGCGGCAGGTCGGGGCGGTCGAAGACCTCGCGTACGACCTCGTAAGGCTTGGTCTTGCGCGGGAAGGTGATGATTGGAAACCGTGCGAGCTCCGCCGGCGTCACCGGGCCGTTGCCAAGGCCGAGGGAGGGGCTTGCGAGGAAGCCGATCGGATAGTCGGCGAGCACGCGATTGTGGACGCCAGAGGCGGACAGCGGTCCGACGACGAACGCGAGTTCGATCTCCTGCGCGAGCAGGCGCGAAGTGAGGTTCGGCGTGATGTCGACTTCGATCTCCAGCGAGAGGTTCGGATAGACCTGGTTCACGCTCTTCACGAGGCGTGGCAGCCAGGTGTGCACGATGGTCTCGGCCACGCCGAGCCGCATCACCCCGCGCATCGCCGACCGGTCGCCGATCTCCGCGATCATCTGAGCCCGCAAGCCGATCAGCTTCTCCGCATAAACCATCATCTGCCGGCCGCTCGGGGTCGGTGAGGCCACGCGATGATCGCGGTTGAGCAGCTTCACGCCCATCTCGCGCTCGAGCTGGGCGATGCGCTGGGAGATCGCCGGCTGGGTCGTGTTGAGCCGTTGCGCGGCGCCGCGGAAGCTGCCGAGCTTCACAACCCAGAGGAATGTCTCGATCGACCTGAAGTCCAGCATTGGAAGGATTTCCCAAGTCGATAAATTATATTTATCGAGATTGATTAGAAACGACGATTAGACTTTATAGCACGCTTGGTGTTGGCTTGTCCTTGTCGAGTTTATAGGCAGGTCGATTACATGACTGTTTTGGTGGCAGCGCAGCAAACTGAAACGCCCGACGCCCTTCCGAGCCGCAAGGCCCGGCTGGCCTATCGCGGGGGCCTAGTCGCTTCCACTGCCGGCGTCGCCCCCGGTTTCGTCCAGGGCAATCTGGCGATCCTGCCTGCGGAATATGCCGGCGCCTTCCACCGCTTCTGCCAGCTCAACCCGAAGCCGTGCCCGATCATCGGTATGTCCGACGTCGGCAGTCCACACATCCCGGCGCTCGGCGCCGATCTCGACATCCGCACCGACGTGCCGCGCTACCGCGTCTGGCGCGACGGCGAGGTCGTGGACGAACCGACCGACGTGACCAAGCATTGGCGCGACGATCTCGTCACCTTCGTGCTCGGCTGCTCCTTCTCGTTCGAAGAGGCGTTGCTCGACGAGGGCATGCCGATCCGCCACATCGAGCAGAACGTGCGCGTGCCGATGTACCGCACCAGCATTGCCTGCGGCGAGGCGGGGCCGTTCGCCGGTCCCATGGTGGTGTCGATGCGCCCATTCAAGCCGGCGGACGCGATCCGTGCGGTGCAGATCACCTCGCGTTATCCAGCCGTGCACGGTGCGCCCGTGCATCTCGGCCATCCGCATCTGATCGGCATCAAGGACATCACCAAGCCTGACTATGGGGATCCGGTCCCGGTTGCCGATGACGAGATCCCGGTGTTCTGGGCGTGCGGTGTGACGCCGCAATCAGTGATCAACGCCGCCAAGCTGCCGTTCGCGATCACGCATTCGCCCGGCCTGATGCTGGTGACGGATCTCAAGAACAAGACCATGGCCGTGATTTAGTAGGCAGCGTCTGCTGCTTGTTCGGGCTTTACCGCATCCATCAATCGCTTCATTCGATCAGCCAAATTCAATGACAGGGGACTTTGCCATGACGATCACTCGCCGCGACGTGTTGTTGGGAGCCACCGCCACCGCTGCGCTGGTGCCGCTGGCAGCGCGCGCCCAGACCCCTGAAGTCGTGATCGGCGTGATCTATCCGTTCTCCGGCGGCAGCGCGCAGCAGGGCGTCGACGCGCAGAAGGCTTATGAGACCGCGCTCGAGGTCATCAACAAGGATGCCGATTTCGACCTTCCGTTGGCCAAGGGCGAGGGCCTGCCGGGTCTCGGTGGTGCGAAGATCCGTCTCGTGTTCGCCGACCACCAGGCCGATCCGCAGAAGGGCCGCGCCGAGGCCGAGCGCCTGATCACGCAGGAGAAGGTCTGCGCCATCATCGGCACCTATCAGAGCGCAGTCGCCGTCACCGTCAGCCAGATCTGCGAACGCTACCAGGTCCCGTTCGTTTCCGCCGACAATTCCTCGCCGAGCCTGCATCGCCGCGGCCTGAAATATTACTTCCGCGCCGCGCCGCATGACGAGATGTACTCGGCCGCGATGTTCGACTTCTTCGATGCCATGAAGAAGAAGGGCACCAAGATCGAGACGCTGTCGCTGTTCCACGAGGACACCATCTTCGGCACCGATTCCGGCAACGCCCAGGCCAAGATCGCCGGCGAACGCGCCTACAAGATCGTCACCGACATCAAGTACCGCGCCAACTCGCCCTCGCTCTCGGCCGAGGTGCAGCAGCTCAAGTCCGCGAATGCGGACGTGCTGATGCCATCGAGCTACACCACGGACGGCATTTTGCTGGTCAAGACCATGGCCGAGCTCGGTTACAAGCCGAACGCGATCGTGGCGCAGGACGCCGGATTCTCCGAGAAGGCGCTCTATGATGCCGTCGGCGACAAGCTCGAAGGCGTGATCTCGCGCGGCACCTTCTCGCTCGACCTCGCGCAGAAGCGCCCGATGGTCGGCAAGATCAACGACATGTTCAAGGCGCGGTCGGGCAAGGACTTCAACGACCTCACCTCGCGCCAGTTCATGGGCCTGATCATCCTCGCGGACGCCATCAGCCGCGCCAAGTCGACCGACGGCGAGAAGATCCGCGATGCGCTGGCGGCGACCGACATCCCGGGCGAGCAGACCATCATGCCCTGGAAGCGGGTCAAATTCGACGAGATGGGCCAGAACAACGACGCCGACCCGGTGCTGTTGCAATATGTCGGCGGCAAGTTCGTCACCATCTTCCCGCCGCAGGCCGCGATCGCCGAGGCGATCTGGCCGATGAAGTAAGATTGGGAACGCGGGAGCTCAGGTGTAGCTCCCGCCCTCATCCTGAGGAGCGGGCATAGCCCGCGTCTCGAAGGACGGGGGCTGGCCATCCTGCGAGACGCGCGCTTGTGCGCGCCCCTCAGGGGCAGGATCTATTTTGGGGGACGACTTTTGACAGCCCAAGCCATTATCCAGAGTCTCGCGAGCGGCCTGCTCATGGGCCTGCTCTACGGACTGATCGCCGTCGGCCTTGCGCTGATCTTCGGCCTGATGGACGTCACGAACTTCGCCCATGGCGAGTTCCTGATGATCGCGATGTACCTGTCCTTCTTCCTGTTCGCGTTCTTCGCCATCGACCCCTTGCTGTCGGCGCCGCTGGTCGCTGCGGCGCTCTTCGTGTTCGGGGCGGTGATCTACTTACTCATTGTACGCTTCGCCATGCGGGCCAAGGCCAACGCCGGCATGGTGCAGATCTTCACCACCTTTGGCCTTGCCATCGTCATGCGCGGCCTCGCGCAGTTCTTCTTCACGCCGGATTATCGCAGCATTCCGCAGTCCTGGCTCGGCGGCAAAACCGTCTCGATTGGCGGCATCTTCCTGCCGGAGCCCCAGTTGGTGGGCGCGCTGGTCTCGATCGCGGCTTTTGCCGGCCTCTACTTCTTCATCCACCGCACCGATTTCGGCCGCGCGATCGAAGCCACCCGCGAAGATCCCGGCGCCGTCGCACTCGTCGGCATCGACAAGAACCGCGTGTTCGCGTTCGGCTGGGGCCTCGGCGCCGCGCTGGTGGGGCTTGCCGGCGCGATCATGGCGAGCTTCTTTTACATCTATCCCGACGTCGGCGCGTCCTTTGCCCTGATCGCCTACGTCACGGTGGCGCTCGGCGGCTTCGGCAGCGTGTTCGGCGCCTTCGCAGGCGGCATCATCGTCGGCCTCGTCGAAGCCACCACGGCCCTGGTGCTGCCGCCGTCGCTGAAATCGGTCGGCATCTACGCCGTCTATCTGCTGGTCGTCTTCATTCGGCCGCGCGGCCTGTTCGGATCGATGTGATGGACAAGGATTTTGCAACGCGGCGCCGCCGCGACCTCATCATCGCTGCGATGCTTGCCGCGATCGCCGCAGCGACGCCCTTGTTCGTGAAGGACGTCGTCGTCCAGAACATCCTGATCCTGACGCTGATGTATGCGGGACTGTCACAGAGCTGGAATATCCTGTCCGGCTATTGCGGGCAGATCTCGCTCGGGCACGCCTTGTATTTCGGCCTGGGTGCCTACACGACCGAACTGCTGTTCACCAAGTTCGGCGTGCTGCCCTGGTTCGGGATGCTGGCGGGTGGCGTCGTGTCGGCGCTGATCGCGATGGGGCTCGGTTATCCGTTCTTCCGCCTGCGTGGCCATTACTTCGTGATCGCCACCATCGTCATCGCCGAGATCGGGTTGCTGCTGTTCCACAACTGGGAATGGGCCGGTGCGGCGATGGGCATCACCATTCCGATCCGCGGCGACAGCTGGCTGAAATTCCAGTTCCTGCGCACCAAGCTGCCGTATTTCTATTTCGCGCTCGCACTGTGCTGCCTTGCCTGGTTCGTCACCTGGTGGCTGGAAAACTCCAAATGGGGATTCTGGTGGCGCGCGGTGAAGGACAATCCTGACGCGGCCGAGAGTCTCGGTGTCGACGTGTTCAATTCCAAGATGGGCGCGGCCGCCGTCTCTGCCTTCCTGGTCGCGGTGGGTGGCAGCTTCTACGCCCAGTTCGTCTCCTACATCGATCCCGAGAGCGTCATGGGCTTCCAGTTTTCGCTGCTGATGGCGCTGCCCGCCGTGCTCGGCGGCATCGGCACCCTGTGGGGGCCGGTGTTAGGGGCCGCCATTCTGATCCCGCTGACGGAACTGACGCGCTTCAAGTTCGGCGGCTCGGGGCGCGGTGTCGACCTCATCGTCTACGGCACGCTGATCGTCCTGATCTCGCTGGCCCTGCCACGAGGCCTGCTGAGCCTGTTCTCACGCCCGAAGAAGACGGGAGCCGCACGATGACGCCGCTCCTCGAAACTCGCGGGGTCTGGCAACGCTTCGGCGGCCTCGTCGCCAACAGCGATGTCTCGATTTCGGTCGGCCGCGGCGAGATCGTCGGCCTGATCGGTCCCAACGGCGCCGGCAAGTCGACGCTGTTCAACCTGATCGCCGGCGTGCTGCCGCCCACCCAAGGCTCGATTCTGTTCGATGGCGAGGACGTCACCCGCATGCCGGCGGCCCAGCGTTGCCAACGCGGCATCGGTCGTACCTTCCAGGTGGTCAAGAGCTTTGAGACCATGACCGTGATCGACAACGTCATCGTCGGTGCGCTCGTGCGCAACACGGTGATGCGTGAGGCCCGCCGCAAGGCGCATGAGGTGCTGGAGTTCACCGGCCTTGCGGCGCGCGCCGACGTGCTCGCAAGCGACCTCGTGCCGGCCGAGAAGCGCCGCCTCGAAGTCGCCCGTGCGCTCGCGACCGAGCCGAAGCTGTTGCTGCTCGACGAAGTCCTCACCGGCCTGACGCCGACCGAGGCGCAGACCGGTGTCGCACTTGTGCGCAAGGTGCGCGATGCCGGCATCACCGTGCTGATGGTCGAGCATGTCATGGAGATCGTGATGCCGCTGGTCGACCGCGCCATCGTGCTCGACCTCGGCAAGGTGCTGGTCGAGGGCAAACCCGCCGATGTCGTCCGCGATCCCAAGGTGATCAGCGCATATCTGGGAGATCGTCATGCTCAGCGTGCGTGAAGTCACGACCGCCTATCAGGGCCTGGTCGCGATCTCCGCGGTCTCGATCGAGGTCCAGAAGGGCGAGATCGTCTGCGTGGCCGGTGCCAACGGCGCGGGCAAGTCGACGCTGCTCAAATCCATCGCCGGTGCCGAGCGCCCGCGTTCGGGCACGGTGACGTTCGACGGCAAGCGCCTCGACGGCATGGCGCAGCATCACATCACAGCGACCGGCATCGCCTATGTCCCGGAGAACCGCCGCCTGTTTCCACGCCTGTCGGTGCGCGACAATCTCCGCCTCGGCAGCTACCTCTACCGAAGCGAGGCAAACCGCGAAGAGCCGCTCGATCTCGTCTTCAAGCTGTTCCCACGTCTCCAGGAACGTTTGGAGCAGCGCGCCGAGACGCTTTCTGGCGGCGAGCAGCAGATGCTCGCGATCGGCCGCGCGCTGATGACACGCCCGCGGCTGTTGATGCTGGACGAGCCGTCGCAGGGCATCATGCCGAAGCTCGTCGACGAGATCTTTCAAGCCGTAAAGCTCATCCGCGACTCCGGCATGACCGTGCTGATCGTCGAGCAGCGCATGGCCGAGTGCCTCGAGATCGCCGACCGCGCCTACATCCTGCAAACCGGCCGCGTGCTGATGCAGGGCGCAGCGAGCGAGATCAAGGGCAATCCGGATGTGCGCAAGGCGTATCTGGGGCTGTAGCTAGATTGCCACGGCATACTCTGCCGTCATCCTGAGGTGCGCGCCCTTCGCGCGCCTCGAAGGATGCGCTGCGAGCGTCCGTAGCCCATCCTTCGAGGCTTCACCTTGCGATGCAATTGCATCGCAAGGCTCGCACCTCAGGATGACGCCGGTGCATGTGGCGCTAATGCCCGTGCCCGTGTTCCGGCAGCGCGACCCCGAACACCTTCACCAGATCCTGCACCTGCTCCGGCGACAGATAGCGCGGGTTCATCCCGCGCAGCAGCAGGTACAGCTTCGCCGTCTCCTCCAGCTCTTCGGTCGCGAACACCGCGGCTTCCAGCGTGTCGCCGGCGACGACAGGACCGTGATTGGCGAGCAGCACCGATGAATATTTTCCTGCCAGTCCCTTGATCGCGTCCGCGACCGCGGGATCGCCGGGGCGATAATAGGGCACGAGCGCAGTGGCGCCGCATTTCATCAGGTAATAGGCCGTCATCGGCGGCAGCGCGGCGCGCGGGTCGATCTCGGGCAGCATCGAGAGCGCGACCGAATGCGTGGAGTGGAGATGCACGATTGCGCGCGCGCTGCCGCGCGTGTCGTAGAGCGCATTGTGCAGCGGAACTTCCTTGGTCGGCGCATCGCCCGAGACCAGCCGGCCCTGATCGTCCAGCCGCGACAGCTTTGCGGGATCGAGGAAGCCGAGCGAGGCATTGGTCGGCGTCACCAGCCAGCCGCCGCCATCCAGCCTGACGCTGATATTGCCGGAGGAGCCTGGCGTCAGCCCGCGCTCGAACAGGGACCGTCCGAAGCGGCAAACGTCCTCGCGCAGCCGGGTCTCGTTGCTGTTTTCAGTCCTCATGGCCGTCATGTCCGCTTGTCTCACGCTTTGGCAGCGCGGCCAAGCCGTGTTATCGGTTCGCCGAGCCGCCGCGAAGGCCGGCCGTCCGGGAAACGTCGCAAGGGTCAGTTGCATATGTCCGCCTCCACGTCTCAAAAACAGCACATCGCCATCGTCGGCCTCGGCTCGATGGGATACGGCATGGCGACCTCGCTGAAGCGTGCCGGCCATAACGTCACCGGCTGCGATGTTTCGGCTGACGCAGTGGCGCGGTTCGTGAAGGATGGCGGCGCGGGCGCCAAGACGCCGGCCGAGGCGGCCAAGGAGGCCGATATCGTCGTCAGCGTCGTCGTCAACGCCGCGCAGACCGAGACGATCCTGTTCGGCAAGGATGGTGCCGCCGAGACCATGCCGAAGGACAGCGTCTTCATATCCTCGGCGACCATGGATCCGGATGTGGCGCGGCGCCTCGCCAAGCAGCTGGAGGCGACAGGCCGGCATTATCTGGATGCGCCGATCTCCGGTGGGGCGCAGCGCGCCGCACAGGGAGAGCTGACGATTCTCGCCTCCGGCAGTCCCGCCGCGTTTGTGAAAGCGCGCCCCGCCCTCGACGCCATGGCCGCAAAGCTCTACGAGCTCGGAGATGCCGCCGGGCAGGGCGCGGCATTCAAGATGATCAATCAGTTGCTCGCCGGCGTGCACATCGCCGCCGCCAGCGAAGCCATGGCATTCGCGGCCAAGCAGGGCCTCGACATCCGCAAGGTCTACGAGGTGATCACGGCCTCCGCCGGCAATTCCTGGATGTTCGAGAACCGCATGCCTCACGTGCTCGACGGTGATTACACGCCGCGCAGCGCAGTCGAAATCTTCGTCAAGGATCTCGGCATCATCCAGGACATGGCGCGCAGTGCCCGATTCCCCGTGCCGGTCTCGGCCGCAGCGCTCCAGATGTTCCTGATGACCTCGGCCGCCGGCATGGGCCGCGACGATGATGCGTCGGTGGCGCGGATGTATGCGCAGGTCACCGGCGTCAAGCTGCCCGGCGACAAGTAAGGGGAACTCCGATGCCGCGTTTTGCCGCCAATCTCTCGATGATGTTCACCGAGGTGCCGTTCCTCGATCGCTTCGATGCCGCCGCGCAGGCCGGTTTCACCGCGGTCGAGTTTCTTTTTCCCTACGATCATCCGGCGGCGGCGGTCGGCGAGCGGCTCGAGCGCAACGGGCTGACTCAGGCGCTGTTCAACCTGCCGCCGGGCGACTGGAATGCCGGCGAGAAGGGCTTCGCCGCGCTCCCCTCGCGCTTCTCCGATCTCAAGGCGAGCCTGGAGACCGCGCTGCCTTATGCGAAGGCGACCGGCGTCAAGCGCCTGCATTTGATGGCCGGCATCGCCAACCGCGGTGAGCGTGTCGCGATCGAGGCCTTCTACAAATCGGTCGCGTGGGCCGCCGAATTCTTCGCCCCCCACGGCATCGACATCGTGATCGAGCCGATCAACGCCCGCAACGTGCCCGGCTACTTCCTGAACGATTTCGGTTTCGCGCGCGACCTGATCCAGGAACTGCGGCTTGCGAACCTGAAACTCCAGTTCGACATTTATCACTGCCAGATCATCCATGGCGACGTCACCATGCGTCTGCGCGAGATGATGCCGGTCATCGGCCACATCCAGATCGCCAGCATTCCCTCGCGCAACGAGCCCGACGGCGAGGAGTTGAACTACCCTTTCCTGTTCACTGAGCTCGACCGCCTCGGCTATACCGGCTTCGTCGGCTGCGAATACAACCCGCGCGGCAAGACCACCGACGGCCTTGCCTGGTTCAAGCCTTACGCAGGAGTGAAGCCGTGACACTTGCGTTGGGCTGCATCGCCGACGATTACACCGGCGCGTCCGATCTCGCCAACACGCTGACGCGCGCGGGCCTGCGCACCGTGCAGACCATCGGCGTGCCGGCGGACGATCTGTCATTGCCCGAGGTCGACGCCGTCGTGGTGTCGCTGAAGAGCCGCTCGATCGAGGCCGGCCTTGCCGTCACGCGTTCGCGCGCGGCAGACAAATGGCTGCGCAGCCGTGGCGCGCGCCATGTCCTGTTCAAGATCTGCTCGACTTTCGATTCCACCGACGCCGGCAATATCGGCCCCGTGATGGACGCGCTGCGCGCCGATTGCGGCGAGGCGAACGTGCTGGTGACGCCCGCATTCCCCGAGACCGGTCGCACCGTGTACCAGGGCAATTTGTTCGTCGGCGCCGTCCCGCTCAACGAGAGCCCGCTGAAGGACCATCCGCTCAACCCGATGCGGGACTCCAATCTGGTGCGCGTGCTGGCGCGCCAGAGCAAGACGCAGATCGGCCTCGTCGACCTCGCCGCCGTCACGCGCGGCGCCGATGCGGTGCGAGCGCGGCTGGCGGAGCTTGCGGGCAAGGGCATCGGCGCGGCCATCATCGACGCCGTGTTCGACCGCGACCTCGAAACCATCGGCTTCGTGGCCGGCGAACATCGCTTGTCGGTCGGTGCGTCCGGCATCGGCCTCGGCCTCGCGCGGGCGCTGGTGTCGACCGGAAAGGTCAAGCCCGCCGCCGCGAGCAGCGAGTCCGGAGCTACCGTCGGCGGGCCAGCAGCATGTCTTGCCGGAAGCTGTTCGCAGGCGACGCTTCAGCAGATCGCCAATGCCGAACGTGTCATGCCGGTGTTACATCTCGACCCGGAGCAGGTCGTTGCAGGTACTGGCGAAGCGCAGCGCGCGCTCGCCTGGGCCCGGCCTCGGCTGGCGGATGGTCCCGTTCTGATCGCCTCGAGCGCGACACCGGAAGCCGTTGCCGCCGTTCAGGCGCGCCACGGCCGCGACGCCGCCGGGCATGCCATCGAGCAGGCCATGGCCGACATTGCCGAAGGCCTGGTCCAGGCGGGCGTTCGGCGCCTGATCGTTGCCGGTGGTGAAACCTCGGGCGCCGTGGTCGACCGGCTGAAGATTCCCGGATTTCTCGTAGGAGTAGAAATTGCGGCGGGCGTCCCGGTGCTGCGCGCGGTCGGTGCGGAGGCGGGCCAGATGTTGCTTGCGCTGAAGTCGGGAAATTTCGGCGGCGCTGAGTTCTTCTCCGATGCGCTTGGGCTCATGCGCTGAGCGCAGGGCATTCTTAGGCCCCCATTCATTTCTTTCTGGCTTCCGTACTCGTACGGAGTCGTAGTTAACGTCTGCTCAGGTGCTCTGGTGTGGGATGTCGGCGCTGCTCCCTTTGATTGATTCGTAATTCCCGGACGCGCGCCGGCTCCAGCACAAAGAGACCCGATAATGCTCGCCAATATCTCCATTCGCGCCAAGATCATCAGCGTCGTGGCGTTCCTGCTGGTCGCGATGACCGGCATGGGCCTGCTCGCCATCACGAAGATGCGGTCGATGAACGCGAACACCGTCGACATCACCACGAACTGGATGCCCAGCGTGCGGGTGATCGGGGATCTGCGCGCCAGCGTCATCACGTATCGCAACGTGGTTCGTCAGCACATGCTGGCCCCGACCCTGGAGGACAAGCTCGCGACGGAGAAGACCGCCGCCACCGTGATAGAGGCGCTCGCCAAGGTGCGGGCCAGGTACGAACCGATGATCACCTCTGCGGAAGAGCGGGCACTCTACGGCCAATGGTCCAAGCTCTGGGACGATTACAAGAAGGGCACCGAAGAGGTCATGGCGCTGTCGCGCAAGGAGGCCGGCAAGGTGCCGCAAGAGGCGCAGGAGCTCAACAGCAAGACGGTCAACAAGATCGGTCTTCAGGCCGATGAGATCCTGAACAAGGACATCGAGCTCAACACCAAGGGCGGCGAACAGGCCGCTCTGGATGCTGCCGACAGCTACGCCTATGCCTTCATGCTGGTGTCGGTCATTCTCGGCGTCGCCGTCGTGATCGGCATTGGTCTCAGCCTCTATCTCGTCCGCGACGTCTCGAGCGGCATCAATTCCATCACCGAGCCGATGCAGGCGCTGGGCCGGGGCGACCTTTCGGCCGAAGTCCCGCATCGCGGCGAGAAGACGGAGATCGGCGCCATGGCCGACGTGCTCCAGATCTTCAAGGAGGCGCTGATCGCGAAGAAGGCGGCGGGCGAGGCTGCGGCCGCGGATGCCGAAGCCAAGATCGAGCGCGGCCGCCGGGTCGACGACATCACTCGCGAATTCGAGACGATGATCGGTGAGATCGTCCAGACCGTGTCGTCGGCCTCGACCCAGCTGGAGGCATCCGCCTCGACGCTGACCTCGACGGCCGACCGCTCCCAGAGGCTGGCGACCACCGTTGCCGGAGCCTCGGAGGAAGCCTCGACCAACGTGCAATCGGTGGCGTCGGCGACCGAGGAGATGGCCTCGTCGGTGGGCGAGATCAGCCGTCAGGTGCAGGAATCGGCGCGGATGGCGGGCGATGCCGTCGGCCAGGCGCGCGCCACCACCGAGCGCGTCAGCGAGCTGTCCAAGGCGGCTGCCCGGATCGGCGACGTCGTCGAGCTGATCAATACCATTGCCGGCCAGACCAACCTTCTGGCGCTGAACGCGACCATCGAAGCCGCACGTGCCGGTGAAGCCGGCCGCGGCTTTGCGGTGGTGGCCTCCGAGGTCAAGGCGCTCGCCGAGCAGACCGCGAAGGCGACCGGCGAGATCGGGCAGCAGATCTCCGGCATCCAGGCGGCGACCAACGACTCGGTCGGCGCCATCAAGGAGATCTCCTCGACCATCGAACGCCTGTCGGAGATCTCCTCGGCGATCGCGGCCGCGGTGGAAGAGCAGGGTGCGGCGACACAGGAGATCGCCCGCAACGTCCAGCAGGCGGCGCAAGGAACCCAGCAGGTCTCCTCCAACATCACCGACGTGCAGCGCGGCGCGACCGAAACAGGCACCGCCTCTTCGCAGGTGCTGTCCGCGGCGCAGATGCTGTCCAACGACTCCGGCCGATTGAAGAACGAGGTCAGCAAGTTCCTGACCAACGTCCGCGCGGCGTAGAACGTCCGCGCGGCGCAGATCCCGTCCGATCAAAACACGAGCGGCGCCAAAAGCGCCGCTCGTCTCGTTCTTGCCGGCTGGCATGGCGCCGCCCGCAGATGGCGTGTTCAGGAGTCGCCCGTAATCCTACGGGCGAGCCGTTTCATCGATGGTTAAATCGGATTTACTAAAGTTGGGAGAGAGCAGGCTGGTGCGTGGCAGGGCTCGTATTGAAATATTTTCATCCTGAATGCGGTCTTTGGAGCCCCGATGCGCAAGAATCTTCCTGTTACCGATGTCGAGTATCCGGTTAGCGACGAGACGCTGATCGTCTCGCGGACCGATCTGAAGGGCAAGCTCAGCTACTTCAACGAGGACTTCATCGCCGCCGCCGGCTTCACGTCGGCGGAACTCATGGGCCAGCCGCACAATATCGTTCGTCACCCCGACATGCCGCCCGAGGCGTTCGACAACCTCTGGGACACGCTGAAGGCGGGGAAGCCCTGGCTCGGCGCGGTGAAGAACCGCCGCAAGAACGGCGACTTCTACTGGGTGCTCGCGACGGCCTCTCCGATCCGCGAGAACGGTCAGGTCAAGGGTTACACCTCGATCCGTACAAGACTGCCGGCCGACCAGCGCAAGCTCGCCGAGCAGGTCTACGCTGCGATCCGCGAGAAGAAGCCGCATGGCTATCGCATCGACGCCGGCATCATTCGCCGCCGCTCGTGGCTCGACCGGTTCAGCGTCTTCACCGGCACGCTGAAGGCGCGCCTCGTGACGACGATGGCGCTCCAGCTGCTTTTCATGCTTGCGCTCGGCATCGGCGGTGCGACGCTCTCTACCGGCGGCTCGGCCGGCCTGATCCTGTCGCTGCTGGCCGTCGTCGGCGCCGCCGTCGTCAGCTTCGCCGGCTTTGCCACGATGCGCGCGATCCAGGGACCAATGCAGCATCTCAACGAGACCCTGGTCAACCTGGTGCAGGACAAGCTCGACAACCGCATCGTGATCGAGCGTGACGACGAGATCGGCGAGGCGCTGCGCAACCTCCAGACCGTGCAGACCATCATCCGCTTCAGCCGCGACGAGGTGCAAGCGGTGCAGCGCCGTGCCGAGACGCAGCGCAAAGCCGATATGACCAAACTCGCGGACGGATTCGAGGCCGCGATCGGAGAGATCGTCGAGACTGTCTCGTCGGCCGCGACCGAGCTCGAGGCGTCGGCCTCGACGCTGTCCTCGACCGCGGGCCGGGCGCAGGAGCTGGCTACAGTGGTCGCATCCGGCTCGGAAGCGGCATCCACCAATGTCCACTCGGTGGCGTCGGCCGCCGAAGAGATGTCGTCCTCGGTGCGCGAGATCGGCCGTCAGGTGCAGGACTCCTCCCGGATCGCGAGCGAGGCGGTCAGCCAGGCCCATGCCACCACCGAACGTGTCAGCGAATTGTCGCGGGCCGCATCCCGGATCGGCGACGTCGTCGAGCTCATCAATGCGATCGCCGGCCAGACCAATCTGCTGGCGCTCAATGCCACGATCGAGGCGGCACGGGCGGGCGAGGCCGGCCGCGGCTTCGCCGTCGTGGCCTCCGAGGTCAAGGCGCTCGCCGAGCAGACGGCCAAGGCCACCGGCGAGATCGGCCAGCAGGTCGGCGGCATTCAGGCGGCGACGCAGGATTCAGTCAGCGCCATCGGCGAGATCAGCGGCACCATCGCGCGTCTGTCGGAAATCGCCGCGGCGATTGCGGCGGCCGTGGAGCAGCAGGGCGCGGCCACCCGGGAAATCGCCCGCAACGTTCAGCAGGCCGCCCAGGGCACCCAGCAGGTCTCGTCCAACGTCGGCGACGTCCAGCGCGGCGCGTCCGAAACCGGCTCGGCGTCCTCGCAGGTGCTGTCGGCGGCGCAGATGCTGTCCCGCGATTCCAACCGTCTCAAGCTCGAGGTCGGCAAGTTCCTCAACTCCGTCCGCGCCGCGTGAGGCGGAGCGGCCGCATGGCTGCGATGTAGATTTCGCAGTGCGGTAGCAAGGAAGTGAAGGCGGAAAGTCTGCCGGAGGTTAGCGTTTCCGGCGGTGCTCAGGTAAAGGGGAACGGGGATCGCCCGGGGGGCGGATTCCACATTCTCGTTTGACCTGGAATTGCCTGGCGCATGATTGCACTGGTCCGTATCGCCCTGAGCCGGCCCTATACTTTCGTCGTGCTCGCGCTTCTGCTGCTGATCATCGGACCGCTCGCGGCGCTGCGGACGCCGACCGACATCTTCCCGGACATTCGCATTCCCGTGATCGGCGTGGTCTGGCAGTACACCGGCCTGCCGCCCGACCAGATGTCCGGCCGCATCACGACGCCGTTCCAGCGTGCTCTGACGACGACGGTCAACGACATCGAGCACATTACAGCCAATTCGTACAACGGCTTTGGCATCATCAAGATATTCTTTCAGCCGAACGTCGACATCCGCACCGCCAACGCCCAGGTCACTGCGATCTCGCAGACGCTGCTGAAGCAGATGCCGCCGGGTGCGACGCCGCCCTTGATCCTGAACTATTCGGCTTCCACCGTGCCCATCATTCAGGTCGCGCTGTCAGGCGAGGGGCTCACCGAACAGAATCTCGCCGATATCGGCATCAACCAGCTGCGCACGCCCCTGGTCACCGTGCCCGGTGCGGCGATCCCGTACCCCTTCGGTGGCAAGCAGCGTCAGGTCCAGATCGACCTCGATCCCACTGCGCTCCAGGCCCGCGGCCTCTCGGGCCAGGACGTCGCCAATGCGCTGGCCGCCCAGAACCTGATCACACCGGTCGGCACCCAGAAGATCGGTCAGTTCGAGTACAACATCCAGCTCAATAACTCGCCGCTTCGGATCGACGAGCTCGGCGATCTGCCGATCAAGACCGTCAATGGCGCCATGGTCTATGTGCGCGACGTTGCGACCGTCCGCGACGGCAATCCGCCGCAGACCAACATTGTCCACGTCGACGGCAATCGCTCGGTGCTGATGATGGTGCTGAAAGCGGGCGCGACCTCGACGCTCGACATTATCGCCGGCATCAAGCAGAAGGTCATCGACGTCAAGGATCAGATGCCCGACGCGCTGAAGATCGGCTTCATCGGCGATCAGTCGGTGTTCGTCCGCGGCGCAATCCAGGGTGTCGCCTTCGAAGGCGTGATCGCGGCGCTGCTCACCAGTGTCATGATCCTGCTGTTCCTCGGCAGCTGGCGCTCGACCATCATCATCGCGGTGTCGATCCCGTTGTCGGTGCTGGGCGCCATCATCATGCTGTCGGCGATCGGCGAGACGCTGAACATCATGACGCTCGGCGGGCTTGCGCTCGCGGTCGGCATCCTCGTCGACGACGCCACGGTGACGATCGAGAACATCAACTACCATCTGGAGCAGGGCAAGCCGGTCGAGCAGTCGATACTCGACGGCGCCAACCAGATCGTGACGCCGGCCTTCGTGTCGCTGCTGTGCATCTGCATCGTGTTCGTGCCGATGTTCTTCCTGAGCGGCGTCGCGCGCTTCCTGTTCGTGCCGATGGCGGAAGCCGTGATGTTCGCGATGATCTGGTCGTTTATCCTATCGCGCACGCTGGTGCCGACCATGGCGAACTATCTGCTCAAGGCGCACGTCCATCACGAAGGCGGGCCGCCGAAATCGCGCAATCCCTTCGTCTGGTTTCAGCGCGGCTTCGAGGCGCGGTTCGAGCGTATCCGCGGCGGCTACCATAATTTCCTTGGACTTGCGCTGGCGCATCGCGCGGTGTTCGTGATCGGCTTCCTCTGCGTCGTCGGCGCGTCCTTCGCGCTGGTGCCGTTTCTCGGGCGCAATTTCTTTCCGGCGGTCGATGCTGGCAACATCCTGATGCATGTCCGCACGCAAGTAGGCACCCGCGTCGAGGAGACCGCCAACCAGCTCGCGGACATCCAGAAGGCGGTGCGCAAGCTGATCCCGGGTGAGATCGAAACCATGACCGACAATATCGGCATGCCGATCTCCGGCATCAACATGACCTACAACAACACCGGCGTGATCGGCCCGCAGGACGGCGACATCCAGATCAAGCTGAAGGAGGGCCACAAGCCGACAGAGGAGCACGTCAGGGTGCTCCGTGAGCAGCTGCCGCGCCTGTTTCCCGGGGTCAGCTTCGCGTTCCTGCCGGCCGACATCGTCAGCCAGATCCTGAATTTCGGCGCGCCGGCGCCGATCGACCTGCAAATCCGCGGCGCCAATCTCAGCGCCAACTTCGCCTACGCCAACAGTCTGCTGGCGAAGGTCCGCAAGATTCCCGGCGTTGCCGATGCGCGTATCCAGCAATCGCCGAACAACCCGACCTTCAACATCGACGTCGATCGTACCCGCGCGCAATATGTCGGCCTGACCGAGCGCGACGTCACCAACAGCCTCGTGGTCAATCTCGCCGGATCCTCGCAGGTGGCGCCGACCTACTACCTCAACCCTGATAACGGCGTGTCCTACTCGATCGTGATGCAGACACCGCAATACCAGATCGATTCGCTCAGCGCGCTGCAGACGCTGCCGATCACCGCGGCCGGCAATTCGCAGTCGCCGATCCTCGGCGGCATCGCCGAGATCAAGCGTTCGACCTCGAGCGCGGTGGTGTCGCAATACGACATCCAGTCGATGGTGCAGATCTTTGCCACGACCACAGGCCGCGATCTCGGCGCTGTCGCCGCCGACATCCGTCAGCTGATAGCCAACACCGCCAAGGAGGTGCCGAAGGGGTCTTCCGTGGTGCTGCTCGGCCAAGTGCAGACCATGAACAGTGCCTTCACCGGCCTGCTGTTCGGTCTGCTGGGTGCCGTCGTGCTGATCTACTTCCTGATCGTTGTGAACTTCCAGTCCTGGTCCGATCCGTTCGTGATCATCACCGCTTTGCCGGCCGCGCTCGCCGGCATCGTCTGGATGCTGTTCATGACCGAGACGACGCTGTCAGTACCCGCGCTCACTGGCGCCATCATGTGCATGGGCGTTGCCACCGCAAACAGCGTGCTCGTGATCTCCTTCGCCCGCGAGCGATACGAGGAACTCGGCGATCCCATCGCGGCCGCGCTCGAAGCCGGCTTCGTCCGGTTCCGTCCCGTGTTGATGACCGCGCTCGCCATGATCATCGGCATGGCGCCGATGGCCCTGGGGCTCGGCGAGGGCGGCGAGCAGAATGCGCCGCTCGGCCGCGCCGTGATCGGCGGCCTGATCTTTGCAACCTTCGCCACGCTGATGTTCGTTCCCGTGGTGTTCAGCATGGTACACAAGAAACAAGGCGCCAAAGCCGCCGCCCCATCGGAGACCGCGCATGTCGCCCACTGAACCCCGCTCCCCGGTGTCGCACCGGAAACTGGGCATCTTCGGCGTGGTGGCGCTGATTGCGGCAGGCCTTGTGGTCGGCACCGGCATCCGCGCCCGCGAGGAGCAGGGCACCAAGCTGAAGGAATGGACCGACGATCAGGCCATTCCCAGCGTCGCGGTAACCCAGCCCAACGCCAAGGCGCTCCACGCCACCCTCGATCTGCCGGGCCGGCTGGAGGCCTATTATCGCGCCCCGATCTTCGCGCGCGTGTCGGGTTACCTGAAGAGCTGGAACGCAGACATCGGCGCCCGCGTCAAGGCAGGGCAGGTGATCGCCGAGATCGAGGCGCCGGACCTCGATCAGCAGCTCTTGCAGGCCCGCGCCGACCTCGCCAGCCAGCAGGCCAGCGCCCGGCTGTCGGAAGCGACGCTGAACCGGCGTAAGACGCTCGTCGCCTCGAACTTCGTCTCGGCGCAGGAGATCGACGAGCGCACCGCCGATCTTTCCAACAAGAACGCTGCTGTGAATTCGGGCAAGGCCAATGTCGAGCGGCTGGAAGCACTGGCCGGCTACAAGAAGATCACCGCACCATTCGATGGCGTCGTGACCGCGCGCGATACCGACGTCGGCGCGCTGATCAATGCTGGTGGCGGCTCGGGCCCGGCGATGTTCGTGATCTCCGACATCACCAAGCTGCGCGTCTACGTTAATGTTCCCCAGAACTATGTCCCGGCGATCAAGATCGGCGCCAAAGCCACCATCACGTTGCCCGAATACCCGAACCGGACCTTCCAGGCGACCGTGGAAGCTTCCTCGCAGGCCGTCGACGTCGCCTCCGGCACCACGCGCATGCAGCTCGGGCTCGACAATTCGTCAGGCGAGCTGATGCCCGGCGGCTATGCCAGCGTGAAGTTGAATCTCCAGCGCGACTCTGCGCCGCTCAGCATCCCCGCCAGCGCGCTGATCTTCAACAGCAACGGCCTGCGTGTCGCGACCGTCGGCCCGGACGACAGAGTGCTGTTCAAGCCCGTGACCATCGCCCGCGATCTCGGCCGCGAGATCGAGCTGGCCTCGGGCATCGCCGCGGACGATCGCGTCATCACAGCGCCGCCGGACGGCCTTTCCAACGGGGACGCAGTGCGCGTGGTTGGCGCCAAGGCCAAGCCGGCGACCGCGTCGGAGAAGCAGCCGACGAAGGGGTGAGGGGTCTCGTGCCCCGGACGCAGCGCAGCACGAAGTGATGCGCTGCAGAGCCGGGGCCCGGTTTGTTTCACAGAGTTCAATGCGGCCTTCTGGGTCCCGGCGCTGCGGAGCGGCACTTCGCGCCGCACCGCGTCCGGGACACGAGCGCGAGCTACGCCATCCGCCACTCGGGCACGCCATCCGCCGCCATTGCGATTTCTCCTGTCGACCCCACCGGCGTCCGATCCATATTTAGCAGATGCGCCAGCGTCGCGCCATCGCTCGCCGGGATCCGCGCGAGCGTGCGTCGGTCGTCTTCTGTCCGCAGCATCGCCACGCCGTGCTCGGCATCGCCACCACGGCCATAGAGCACCGTGAAACTCTCGACCTTGCCCCTGCCCGAAGCCTCCGCGACGAACTCCGGCACCGCGCGCTTGTTGCGGTCCGCCTCGCCTTGCACGCTGGTCTCCTGCGCCAGCGCTTCACGCGACGCCGTCTTCGACAGTACAAGCGCGTGATGCTTGGTGACGAAGCCGCCCTGGCCGTAGAGCAGGCCGAGTCTGGCGCCGTCGCGCACACGCCGCACCATCGCGCAGGCGGCATGCGTCATGTAGGTGTTGAGCGGCGCGCCGAAAAAGGTGAGGCCGCCCGTCACCGTCGGCTGCACGTCGGCGCCAAGCCCGAGCGTCCGCCGCGCCATCTTGGGCACACAGGGGAAGCAGCTGTAGAGCTCGATCGCGTCGAATCTCTTGCCGTCGCCGCCGGCGAGATCCATCACGGACTTCAGAACCGCATTCTGCGGATGGCTTTCGTAGAACTGGTCGCGCAAGAGATAGTCGCGCGGCTCCTCAGCCGAGGCGCCACCGAGCGGATAAACTAATTTGTCCTCGGCAATGCCCGCCGCACGCGCCTTGGCGAGGCTGGTGAGCAGCAGCGCGCCGCCCATGTTGACGCTGGGGTTGGCGACCATCAGCTTGTTGTACGGCCAGGCGATCAAACGATTGTCCGCGGTCGGCGTCGTGATCTCCTCGGGCGCATAGCGCCGCTTCAGCCAGGCATTGGGATTTTGCGCGGCGGCCTCCGAATAGCGTGACCACAGCGTGCCGGATTCGGTCATCGCCTCGCGCGGCGTCTGGCCCCAATGCGCCGACGAAGCGGCCTCGTAGAACGGATAGACTGTGACCGGGCGAAACACACCGAGCTTCACCGCCAGCGGCTTCTGGAACGCCGCGCCGCGCTTGGGCTCCTCGACGTCGTGTGCGAACGGCGTCCATGGCAGTTTCGCGCCCGCGCGCTCGGCCTTGGTCGCGGTCGACTGCGCCTCGGCGCCGCAGACTGCGGCGACGGTACATTCGCCGCGCGCAATGCGCTTGGCCGCTTCGTGGATGTAGCGGATTGGACTCTCGCCGCCAACGGGGCCGTAATAGCAATGTGCGGGCGAGATGCCGAGCCGCTGCGCCAGCAGCTGCTCCGGATCGCGATAGCGCCAACTCAGGAAGTTGACGACGTCGAGGGATTGCACCTGGCCGAGCAGTTTTGCGCCGGCGTCAGCCTCGGCGCGCCGCAGCGCCTGTTCGAGCAGATCGAGCGGCTCGAGGCCGTCGGTGATCTCCTTCGGACGGTCGACGATCTCGCCGATGCCGACGATGACGGGGATGCGGTCTTCTTGGGTATTGGTCATTTCTTCTTTGCTTCACGTTTTCAGATTTCGAGCACGCTGGCCGCGACTCACTCCGCCACCAGCGCATTCATGTGCTCGACGGCTTCGGCGAAATCTTCTTTGAACTCCTGCACCACGGCGCCGGCGGACTTCACGCTGTCGATCAGGCCGACGCCCTGGCCGACGAAATAGCTGACGAGATCGCGCGCCCTCGCGTTGCCGCTCGCGGCAGCCCGGTCGATCGAGTTGAAGGCATCGCGGCTGATGATGCTCTGCAGCGGCATCGGCAGCGCGCCCGGGCTGTCGGGCGCGCGATCCCAGGCATCGGTCCAGACCGAGCGAAGCTGCCGCGCCGGCTTCCCCGTGCGCCCCTTCGATCGCACGGCGTCGCGCGAGGACGCCGCGATCATCTTCTCGCGAAAGATCTCGGTGGTCTCGGCCTCCACCGTCGCAAGCCACACCGAGCCGGTCCAGGCGCCGGCCGCGCCCATCGCCATGCAGGCCGCCATCTGACGACCGGTCATGATGCCGCCGGCCGCCAGCACCGGCACGTCGCGGATGTTCTTGATCGCCTTGATCACCTCGGGCACCAGCACCATGGTCGAGACCTCGCCGCAATGGCCGCCGGCCTCGGTGCCCTGCACCACGAGGATGTCGACACCGGCCGCGACCTGGCGCAGCGCGTGCTCCTTGGCGCCGACGAGCGCTGCGACCGGCACACCGTTTTTCTTGCCCATCTCGATCATTGCCTTCGGCGGCACGCCGAGCGCATTGGCGATCAGCCGGATCGGATGATTGAACGCGACCTCGAGCAGCTCGAGCGCCGTCTTCCCGTCGAAGGGCTGCGGCTGGTTGGCGTCCACTTCAGTCGTGGTCAGCTCGATGTCGTACTTCCTCAGGAGATCGCGCGTGTAGCTGCGGTGCTCCTGCGGCACGCGCGCTTCGAGGCTCTTCCAGGTGACGTCCTTCTCGCCCGCGGTCGAGATGTTCTCGGGAATCAGCACGTCGATGCCGTAGGGCTTGCCGTCGACGTGATCGTCGATCCATTTCAGCTCGCGTTCGAGCGTATCAGGTGTGTGCACCGTGGCACCCAGCACGCCGAAGCCGCCGGCCCGGCTGACGGCGGCGACGACGTCGCGGCAATGGCTGAAAGCCAGTAGCGGGAACTCGATGCCCAGCATGTCGCAGATCGGCGATTTCATAGCTCCCTCCCGGCGGCCTGCGCGTTCTCGCTGCTTTCGTCGCGAAGCAAGCTGACGCGACCCGATCGATGACATGCCGGATTCGGCGAGGCATCTTGTGTGTAGGCGTCGGCTCCATCCGCAGGCCGCGCCGTCTTGCGGGGCGCTCCCGGAATGACAGCGGGGAAGGGGTGCCATGACAAAACGTGAAGCAGCCTCGCCCGGCAATGCGTTGCGGTGCCCTTGTCATTGGCCATTCGCGGGCTAATTAATGCAAGCGCATCTTTCCGCTGGAGCCCTCGCATGACCGACACCCCCGCCTATGTGCCGCCCAAGGTCTGGACCTGGAACAAGGAGAATGGCGGGCAGTTCGCCAGCATCAACCGCCCCATCGCCGGCCCGACCCACGACAAGGAACTGCCGGTCGGCAAGCATCCCCTCCAGCTCTATTCGCTGGCGACGCCGAACGGGGTGAAGGTCACGGTGATGCTGGAAGAGCTTCTGGCGCTCGGCCACAAGGGTGCCGAATACGACGCCTGGCTGATCAAGATCGGCAACGGCGATCAGTTCGGCAGCGGCTTCGTCGACATCAACCCGAACTCGAAGATTCCAGCGCTGATGGATCGCTCCGGTCCGGAGCCGATCCGGGTGTTCGAGTCCGGCTCGATCCTGTTCTACCTCGCCGAGAAATTCGGCGCCTTCCTGCCGGAGGACGTCAAGACCCGCACCGAGGCGATGTCCTGGCTGTTCTGGCAAATGGGCAGCGCGCCCTATCTCGGCGGCGGCTTCGGCCATTTCTACGCCTACGCGCCGACCAAGATCGAATACGCCATCGATCGCTTCGCGATGGAGACCAAGCGCCAACTCGACGTGCTCGACCGGCGCCTCGCGGACAACGAATATCTCGCAGGCAAGGAGTATACGATCGCCGACATGGCGGTGTGGCCGTGGTACGGCGCGCTTGCCAAGGGGCTGGTCTATGGTGCCGGCGAATTCCTCTCGGTGCAGGACTACAAGAACGTACAGCGCTGGACCGACCAGATCGCGCAGCGCCCCGCCGTGAAACGCGGCCGCATGGTCAACCGCGTCTCCGGCGATCCCGCCAGCCAGCTCCACGAGCGGCATGACGCGTCCGATTTCGAGACCAAGACCCAGGACAAGATCGCGCCCGCGACGTAGAGGCGTAGGGCGGATGAGCCGAAGGCGTAATCCGCCATCCCTTGGAGATTGCTCGGCGGATTGCGCTTCGCTCATCCGTCCCTACGATCAATCCGGCAGCATCTCGCCAGAGCCGCCGAGATCCGCCGGCAAGTCAGCATATTTCGGCAGGCCGTCTCTTACCGAGACCATCTTGCTCGCGTAGTTCGCATGTAGCGTCGGCTGGTGCTGGTACCCCTTTAGCAGATTGGCGTACACGTCGGTCAGCCGCATCCGCGGATGCTCGGTCATGACGTGGCCGCCGCAGCGCCTGCAGAACTTTCGATAGGAATGCTCGGTCTTGTTGAATGTCCCGAGCTCTGCCTCGCCCTTGGTGATGCGCACACCGTCCGACTTCCAAAGGCTGAAAGCATTGATCGGCGCCGCCGACCAGGCCTGGCAGTCGGCACAATGGCAATATCCCGCAAACATCGGCTTGCCGCTCACTTCGACCTCGACCGCTCCGCAGAAGCAACCGGCGCGATAGCTCGCCTCAGGCTCGGCCTGCGCATTCCTCGCATCCGTCAAGAGATCGTTATAGCCGGGATTCTTGCGCATGAAGTTGTGGATGAAGTCGCACTCGACGGAGAGCTTGCGCCCCTGCGCCCGTACCGCATCCAGCGTGGCGCGGCCGAGCTTCGAGCCGATGCCGCGGCCGCCGAGCTCCGGCGGCACCTCGGTGTGCACCAGCGTGATCGCGCCCTCGGTCTTGCGGTAGGTGACGAAGGCGATCGTCCCGTCGACGTCGAGCTCGAACCGACCGCGTTCCTCGTTGTCGCGAAAAATTTCGGGCATCATCTCGCCTCCCTGGTTCGGCTATTTGGCCTTCACGCCTTCCGCCGCTGGAAACACCACGCGATCGTCTGTCCGGCAGTAGCGGTCGGCGAACATGCGGCCGATCGGGTGATAGCGGTCCATGTGCACGCGCATGGCCTCGTCGTCCCACAGCTCGTCGCGGATGTGGAAGTGGAGGCCTTCGCCCATGATCAGTTTGCGATCGTCATTGACGTCGATCAGCTTCCAGAGCTTGCACTCCATCGCCCAGGGCGTATCGGCCAGCCGGGGTACGGCAATTCGCTTGGACGGTGCGAGTTTCAGGCCGAGATAGTCGGGCTCGCCGATCTCAGCCGGAAAATCGCCGCTAGACTCGTGCATGGCGCGCGCCAGCGGCTCATCGGCGATACTGACCACGAATTCGCCGGTGCGCTGGATGTTGAGGAAGGTGTCCTTGTCATGGCCGTCTGGCTTGCGGTTCACCGCGAACATGCAGAGCGGCGGATCCTCGCAGAAGGCGTTGAAGAAGCTGAAGGGCGCGGCGTTGACGACGCCGGTCGGGCCGATCGTGGTCACCCAGGCGATCGGCCGTGGCAGGATGAAAGAGGTCAGCACCTTGTAGCGCTCGCGAGGCGTGAGGTCGCTGGCGGCATATTCCATAGGGGCTCCTGGGCAAGTCGTCATTGCCGGGCTTTGACCCGGCAATCCATCAATCCTGAAGAAATGCTTCCTTCGATGGATGCGCGGGTCAAGCCCGCGCATGACGAGTTGAGATCACGCCATGCTCAGTTCGTGGCGCCCGACCACCATCCAGTGCACCTCGTCCGGACCATCCGCAAAGCGCAGATGGCGGACGTCCTGGTACATCTCGGCCAGCGGGGTCCAGTGCGAGATTCCGGTGGCGCCGTGCATCTGGATCGCCTGATCGATGATCTTGCAGGCGCGTTCGGGCACCATGGCCTTGACCATGGAGACCCAGACGCGGGCCTCCTTGTTGCCGAGGACGTCCATCGCCTTGGCAGCCTTTAGCACCATCAGCCGCATTGCCTCGATCTCGCAGCGCGCCTGCGCGATGATCTGCATGTTGCCGCCGAGATGAGCGATCTTCTTGCCGAAGGCTTCGCGGGTGAGGCCACGCTGCACCATCAGGTCCAGCGCCTTTTCGGCCTTGCCGATGGTGCGCATGCAGTGATGGATGCGGCCGGGCCCGAGACGGAGCTGCGAGATCTCGAAGCCGCGGCCTTCACCGAGCAGGATGTTCTCCTTCGGGACCCTCACATTGTTGAAGCGCATGTGCATATGGCCACGCGGGGCGTGGTCCTGGCCGAACACGTACATGGGGCCGAGCACCTCGACGCCGGGCGTATCGCGCGGCACCAGGATCTGCGACTGCTGCTTGCTCGGCGCCGCATCCGGATTGGTCTTGACCATCACGATGAGGATCTTGCAGCGGGGATCGCCGACGCCGGAGATGTAATATTTCTCGCCGTTGATGACCCATTCGTCGCCGACGAGCTTTGCCGTCGTCGAGATGTTCTTGGCGTCGGAGGAGGCGACATTCGGTTCGGTCATGACATAGGCCGAACGGATCTCGCCGTTGAGCAGCGGCTTCAGCCACTTCTCCTTCTGCTCCTTGGTGCCGACGCGCTCCAGCACCTCCATGTTGCCGGTGTCGGGTGCCGAGCAGTTCATGCTCTCCGAAGCCAGCGGGCTCTTGCCGAGCTCGGAGGCGATATAGGCGTAGTCGAGATTCTTCAGGCCCTGTCCGGTTTCGTCATCGGGCAGGAAGAAGTTCCAGAGGCCTTCCTGCTTGGCCTTGTTCTTGGCTTTCTCCAGCACCTCGAGCTGTTTCGGCGTGAAGCTCCAGCGATCTTCCTTGCCCTCGCCGGCCTTGGCGAACTCGATCGACATCGGCTCGACGGTGTCGCGAATGAATTTCTTGACGTGGTCATAGAGCGGTCGGACCTGGTCCGACATGCGCAGATCGTTGAGCTCGTCGCCGGGATTGAGAGTGTAGTTGGTGGTGCGGGGAATGTAGGTGTGTTTTGTCATTGTTCCTCCCGTTGCTGAGCCGCGTCGGCGCGACAATAAACGCGACGAGCGCAAAGGGCGAGTGTGGTTTTTGGGTGGGCGCAGATCAAACAATGTTTAAAGCGCGATGCTGCGTGCGATCTAACTCTCGCGCCCCAGCGCCTGGGCCATGCCGCTCCTGGCTGAGGGTTTCCTCGGTCCCGGCTCGGCGCTGCAACGCTGTCGCGTTGCAGCGCGTCCGGGACACGCACCTGTCAGTTCGGCATCCGATGCATCGCACAGATCTTGTTGCCGTCGAGATCGCGCAGATAGGCCAGATAGAGCTTGCCGCCAGGGCCCTGCCGCACACCGGGCGGATCCTCGATCGATTTTGCGCCGGCCGCGACACCCGCCGCGTGCCAGGCATCGACCTGCTCCGGCGAGTTGGCAGCAAAGCCGATGGTGCCGCCGTTCGCGCAGGTCGCCGGTTCGCCGTTGATCGGCTTCGACACCGAGAACACGCCGGTCTTGGTGATGTAGAAGATGCGGTGGCCGTCCACCCTGGCTGGCCGCACTTCGAGCGTGCTCAGCAGGTTGTCGTAGAATGACTTGGCCTTGTCGAGATCGTTGGTGCCGATCATCACGTGCGAGAACATTTGCCCATTCCCTTCTGCGCTTGCAATACGAGGAGCCGGAGGGTGGGCAAAGCGCAGCGTGCCCACCACGACATTGGAAAATGCCTATGGCGGGCACGGCGCAAGGGCGCCTTTGTCCACCCTGCGAGGCATCAGAACGCGGTATAGCCGCCATCGATCACGAACGTGTCGGCCGTGTGATACGACGACGCCTTGCTCATCAGATAGACGGCAATGCCGCCGAAATCGCTTGGCTCGCCGAAGCGCCGCACCGGAATCCGCGGCATCACGTTGGCGACGAACTTGTCGTTCGCCATGAGACCGGACGTCATGTCGCTCTTGATCCAGCCAGGCAGGATCGCGTTCGCGGTGACGCCGTGGCGCGCCAGTTCGACGCCGAGCGCGCGCACCAGCGCGTTGATAGCGGCCTTGGTCGCCGCATAATGCTCGTTGCGCGCGGTGCCGAAGATCGAGGCCAGACTCGAGGTCGCCACCAGCCGGCCGAACGGATCGCCCGCATTGGCGCGATCGGTCATGTGACGCGCGGCGGCCTGGAAAGCGTGGAAGACGCCGTCGAGATTGGTCGAGAACATCGTTCGCCATTCTTCCTCGGTGCGCTCGACGAAGGAACGCCGGCCGCCGCCGCCGATGCCGGCATTGGCGAAGCAGCCATCGACCCGGCCGAACGTATCGAGCGTCCCCTTCATCGCCGCGTTGACCGAAGCCGGGTCGGTGACGTCGCAGACGCGGGCGTCGACCTTGCCGGATAGCCCCGCCATGCTCGCGGCAGCAGCCTTGTTCTTGTCAGCATTACGGCCCCAGATCGAGACATTGCATCCCTGGCCTGCGAGTGCCTGTGCGATGCCGAGGCCGATGCCGCCATTGCCGCCGGTGATCACGGCCACGCGGCCGGTGAGGTCGAAAAGGTTCATGGCGCGTTTCCTGTTATTGGCAGGTTCTTGGCAAGTTCTTGGCAAGCTTTCTGGCATGCGGCCCATTAGCAGCTGCGCGCAAGATTGCTTGCTATGCTCTGATCACCATGGACAAGACCGCACCAAAAATCAAATATACCCGCCGGCAAAGCAAAATTCCGGGCAGCGAAACTGATTCAAGGCCGGTAACTCACGAGGAAACCATGCAGTTCAAACACGTCACGCTCGATTTCGACGGTTCGGTCGCGATCCTCAAGCTGGACCATCAGGAGGTGATGAACGCGGTCTCCGTGGATATGCTGGGTGGCCTCGCCGAAGCGCTCGACGCGATCGAGGAGAAGAAGGACGAGGTGCGCTGCGTCGTGCTGACGGGCGCGGGGCGGGCATTCTGCACCGGCGCGAACCTGCAGGGCCGCAACAACCAAACGAAGAAGACCAAGGCCGGGCTGACGCTGGAGACCGGCTTTCATCCCTTCCTGCGTCGTATCCGCAATCTGCACTGCCCGATCGTCACCGCGGTCAACGGTCCGGCGGCGGGTGCCGGCATGAGCTTCGCGCTGCTCGGCGACATGATTTTATGCGCGCGTTCCTCGTATTTCCTCCAGGCCTTCCGTCGCATCGGCCTCGTGCCGGATTGCGGCTCGACCTGGCTGTTGCCGCGCCTCATCGGCCGGGCGCGCTCGATCGAATTGTCCTTGATGGGCGAGCGGCTGCCGGCCGAGAAGGCGCTGGAATGGGGGCTCGTCAACCGCGTCTACGATGACGGCGCGCTGATGGAGGAAGCCATGAAGCTCGCACGCGACCTCGCCAGCGGCCCGACGGTGGCGCTATCGCTAATCCGCAAGCTCTATTGGGACAGCCCGGAAAATTCCTTCGAGGATCAGCTCAACCTCGAATTCCAGTGCCAGCTTCGCGCCGGCGACACCCAGGATTTCCGCGAGGGCGTCGGCGCGTTCCTGGAGAAGCGGCCGGCGCAGTTCAAAGGCAAATGATCGAGGCGGAGCTTTCGCGCAGCGTCCGGCGCTGGTGCAAGGGGGCGACCGGCGTCAGCGGCGCAGCAAAACTGTCCGGCGGCGCCAGCCAGGAAACCTGGCGCTTCGACATCGTGCATCCCGATGGGCCGATCGGTGCGATCCTGCGCCGCTCGCCGAAAGGCTATGGCGCGGCGCCGACGCGTGCGGCGGGTCTTGCGGCGGAAGCGCAACTCATGCAGCTCGCTTACGAGGCCGGCGTGCCGTCGCCGTCCGTGATGCACCTGCTCGGACCGGAGGACGACCTCGGCACCGGCTTCATCATGCAACGGGTCGAGGGCGAGACCATTGCACGCAAGATTCTTCGCGATGACGAATATGCCGCGGCGCGGCCCCGTCTCGCGCGCCAGATCGGCGGCATTCTCGCTGGCCTGCATCGACTGCCAAAGAACAAGCTGCCGGAGCTGCGTAGCCGCGGCGCAACCGAGGAGATCTCCGAGTTCGAGCGTGACTATCGCAGCCTGAACTGGCCAAAGCCGGTGTTCGAGCTGGCGCTGCGCTGGCTGCGCGACCACGATCCCGGCCCGTCGGCCGAGACCACGCTGGTGCACGGCGATTTCCGCAACGGCAATCTGATCATCGGCACCGACGGGGTCCGTGCCGTGCTCGATTGGGAGCTCGCCCATCTCGGCGACCCCATGGAGGATCTCGGCTGGGTCTGCGTCAACTCCTGGCGCTTCGGGGAGATCGACAAGCCCGTCGGCGGCTTTGGCTCGCGTGAAGAGCTGTTCGCGGGCTACGAGGCCGCGGGCCGCAAGGTCGATCCGTCACGCGTTAAATTCTGGGAGGTGATGGGCACGCTGCGCTGGGGCATCATGTGCGGCGGCATGATGCAGCGTTTTCGCGAAGGCCCGGACCACTCCATGGAGCGCGCCATGATCGGCCGCCGCGCGTCCGAGACCGAAATCGATCTGTTGCGGCTGCTGGCGCCGCGCGGGAGCTGACACATGCAGGACGAGCCAACACCCGTCGAGCTGACGAAGTCGGTCGCCGACTTCCTCCGCAACGACATCACGCCGCTGATTTCCGGCCACCAGGCCTTCAAGCTGCGCGTCGCCATCAACATCCTCGACCTCGTGACGCGGCAATTGACGCGGGAGGAGGGGAGTGATGCTGCGGAGGTGGAGCGGCTGCGTACGCTGCTCGGCATCGACGGCTCGGTGACCGATCTCAATCGCGCGCTGGCGGAGCGTATCGCGAAGGGCGAGGTCGATCTCGCAACACCGGGCCTTGCCGAACATCTGTGGGCGACGACCATGGACAAGCTCGCAGTCGACCAGCCGAACTACGCGTCCTACAAGCGAGAACTATCGAGAGGAGGGTAGACCTCTCCCCGTCATTGCGAGGAGCCCTTGCGACGAAGCAATCCAGGCCGTTTCCGCAGAGGCAGTCTGGATTGCTTCGCTGCGCTCGCAATGACGCTGTTGAGACGGCTGCGCCCATCTCTCCGCTTCGTCATGCCCGGGCTTGTCCCGGGCATCCACGTTCTACGTGCCGAGCGACAAGGGCGTGGATGGCCGGGACAAGCCCGGCCATGACGGAAACAATCTTACTTCCCCACCCATTTCGGCGGCCGCTTCTCCGAGAACGCCTTCGGTCCCTCGATGTAGTCCTGCGAGGCTACCATCGCCTTCACGGCCGGGTACTCCCGCTGCTCCTCGATCGCCTGGTCCAGCGACACGGCAAGCCCCTTCTGGATCGCCTGCTTCGAGGCGCGGATCGACATCGGCGAGTTCTTGCCGATCATCTCGGCCCAGCGCAGCGCGGCCGTCAGCGCTTCACCCTGCGGCACCACCTCGTTGACGAAGCCGAGCTCGAGGCCTTCCTTGGCGCTGACATGGCGCGCGGTCAGGATCATGCCCATCGCGCGCTTCAGTCCGATCTGCCGCGGCAGCCGGTGCAGGCCGCCGGCGAGTGCCGCGAGGCCGACGCGCGGCTCGGGCAGCGCGAAGGTCGCGTTCTCCGAGGCGATGATGAGGTCACACGCCAGTGCGATTTCGAAGCCGCCGCCCATCGCCACACCATTCACCGCGGCGATGATCGGCTTGTCGCAGTCGAAGCGCGAGGTGAGGCCGGCAAAGCCGCCCTTGTCCCAGCCGCGCTTTCCTCCCGCGGCCTGCCACTTCAGATCGTTGCCGGCGCAGAACGCCTTGTCGCCGCTGCCGGTGACGATCGCGATCCACTGCTCGGGGTCCGCGGAAAAATCGTCGAACACCTTTTGCAGCTCGAAATGCGCATCGGTATGCAGCGCGTTGTAGACCTCTGGACGCGATAGCGTCACGATCGTGATTGGCCCCTTGCGTTCCACCTTCGAGAATTTCAGCTCCATCGCGTGCTCCCCGCATTTTCTCGTGAAGGAATATTGGCCGGCATAGTAGCGCGCGGGTCCCGTTCGACACCATCGAATTGCGCTGGTGCGCCTTGCGTGCCCGACACGCCTCGCGTTGCTTGACTTGTGCGCACTCTTCTCCGCTTAATCATGTGAAGCAAAAGCGCGCCTAGCGCCTTGACGCAAAACAACAAGATCATTCCGGGAGAGAACCCTTGGATTTCTCATTGCCTGCCGATCTCGTCGCCTACCTCGGAGAGCTCGACCGTTTCATCGAGCGCGAGATCAAGCCGCTGGAAGAGGCCGATGACAACATCCGCTTCTTCGATCATCGCCGCGAATGGGCGCGCACCGATTTCGAGAATGGCGGCCTGCCGCGGCACGAATGGGAGGCGCTGCTGCGGAAGGCGAAGGACCTTGCGGACGCCGCCGGACATCTGCGCTTCCCGGTGCCGAAGCAATATGGCGGCAAGGACGGCTCCAACCTCTGGATGGCCGTGATCCGCGAGCATTTTGCCGCCAAGGGTCTCGGCCTTCACAACGACCTCCAGAACGAGCACTCCGTCGTCGGCAATTTCCCCGTCGTCACCATGCTCGATCGCTACGGCCGCGACGACCAGAAGGCGATGATCGACGGCTCGATCAAGGGCAAGTACCGCATCACTTTTGGACTGACGGAGCCGCATCACGGCTCGGATGCGACCCACATGGAGACGCGCGCGGTGCCCGCGACCCGCGACAACGTCAAGGGCTGGATCATCAATGGCGAGAAGATGTGGACCACCGGCATGCACGTCGCCACCCACTGCGCGCTGTTCGCGCGCACCAGCGGTAATGACGGCGATGCCCGCGGCATCACCTGCTTCCTGGTGCCGGCCAAAAGCCATGGCGTGAAGGTCGAGGAATACATGTGGACCTTCAACATGCCGACCGACCATCCCCGCGTCAGTTTTACCGACGTGTTCGTGGCCGAGGACGCCCTGTTCGGCGAGGTCGGCCGCGGCCTGTCGCTGGCGCAGTGCTTCGTGCACCAGAACCGCATCCGCCAGGCCGCGAGCTCGCTGGGGGCTGCGGTCTACTGCATCAGCGAGAGCGTCAAATACGCGCGCGAGCGAAAACCGTTCGGCAGGGCGCTCGCCGAGAACCAGGCGATCCAGTTCCCGCTGGTGGAGCTCGCCACGCAAGCCGAGATGCTGCGTCTTCTGATCCGCAAGACCGCCTGGGAGATGGACCAGCTCACCGAGGAGCAGATCGAACGCACGCTCTCCGACCGCGTCTCCATGTGCAACTATTGGGCGAACCGCCTCTGCTGCGAATCCGCCGACCGCGCCATGCAGGTCCATGGCGGCATGGGCTATTCGCGCCACAAGCCGTTCGAGCACATCTACCGCCACCACCGCCGCTACCGGATCACCGAAGGCAGCGAGGAGATCCAGATGCGCAAAGTGGCGGGATTCCTGTTCGGCTATATGGGGCCGGGGAAGCATTGAGGCTTGCACATATGTCTCCCCACGGTTGTCCCCGCGAAGGCGGGGACCCATAACCCCAGGGAGTAATTTGGGGCTAGCCGGCAACTCCGAGTCTTCGCAAAACTGTTGCCTGTGGTTATGGGTCCCGGGCTCGCGCTGCGCGCGCCCGGGGACGACGTTGCGGAGAGAGCTGGAGCTAATTCACCCTGCGATCCTTCCCTGCCCAATAGGGCTCCCGTAGCTGCCGCCGCAGGATCTTCCCTGACGGATTCCGCGGCAGCGCCGGCAAAAACTCCACGCTCTTCGGCGTCTTGTAGCCGGCGATGCGCGTCCGGGCGAAGTTGATGATGTCGGTGACGCTCGCCTGCTTGCCCGGCTTCATCACCACGACGGCCTTCACCGCTTCGCCCCATTTGTCGTCGGGCACGCCGATCACGGCGGCTTCCGCGACGTCAGGATGGTCGCACAGCGCGCTCTCGACCTCGGCGGGGTAGATGTTCTCCCCGCCGGAGATGATCATGTCCTTGATGCGGTCGTGGATATAGAGGTAGCCGTCCTCGTCCATGTAGCCGGCGTCGCCCGTGCGCAGCCAGCCGTCGCCGCGCAGCGTCGCGGCGGTTGCCTCCGGCAGGTTCCAATAGCCTGCCATGTTGGAGCCCGAGCGCGTCGCGATCTCGCCGACCTCGCGGGGTGGCAGTGGCTTGCCCTCGGCGTCCAAAATCGCGATCTCGACACCCGGCAGCGCCTTGCCGGCCGAGCGCATCCGCTCCAGCCCTTCGACGTGATCCTCCGGCGGCAGCGCGACGATCGTGCCCGTCGTCTCGGTCATGCCGTAAAGCTGCACGAAGCCGCATTTGAAGACCTGGATGCACTCCTTCAGCAGCGCCGCGGGTATCGGCGAGGCACCGTAGAGCATGTATTTCAGCCGCGAGAAATCGACCGTCCTGGCGCGCGGCTGCCGCACCACGAACTGCATCGCCGCGGGCACCATGAACAGTTTCGTGATGCCCGACTGTTCGAAGAAATCCAGCACCTTGGTCGGATCGAATTCGCGCGCGATGACGCCGCGGGCGCCGTGATAGAGCCCCATCACGCCCCAGCCCGAGCCGCCGATATGAAAGACCGGCATGGCCACCAGCGACACGTCGTCGGTCGACCACCGGTTCCACTCCGGCTTGTCCTCGGCATTGCCCGATTGCACGAGGTTGAGGAAATTGGCATGCGACAGCATCGCGCCCTTCGGCTTGCCCGTGGTGCCCGAGGTGTAGAGCTGGATCGCGATGTCGCGGCTAGCGATCGGCACCTTGGGATCGTCGCCGCTCTGCGCATCGCGCCACGCCGCAAAATCCTGCCACTCCGCCGCGCCGCCCTCGGTGGTGATGATCGTGCGCACGCCCGGCAGCTGGTCCTTGATCTGGCGGACCTGTGTAATGAACTCCGGCCCGACGAACAGCACCGGCGCCTTGCAGTCTTCGACGATGAACGCGACCTCGGGCCCCGCCAGCCGCCAATTCACCGGCGCCATCACGACGCCGGCCTTCATCGCGCCCATCAAGAGCTCGAAATAGAGATCGCTGTTCTTGCCGAGATAGGCAATGCGGTCGCCGTGTCTGACGCCCATTGCGAGAAGCGCATTCGCAACCTTGTTGGTCTTGATATCGAACTCGGCAAAGCTGGTGAGGCGGCCTTCGAATTCGTAGGCGACGGCGTTGCCGCGGCTCTTGGCGCGTTCGCGCACCATGTCGGCGAGAGTTGCCAATGGCTGTGTGGACATGTTTCTCCCGTGGAGTCTTGTTTTTATGCCGGGGAGTGTGGCGTCATCCGCGAGTGAAGACAAGGTGGGAGGTGCATCGAACGGTTTCGTGTCCCGGACGCGCTGCAGCGCTTGCGCTGCTGCGCAGAGCCGGGACCCATTTATCCACGTGCAAGCAATCTGGGCCCCGGCTCAGCAGCGCACCACGCCCTCTCGACGATGCTTCGCATCGCCAGGGACGCGCTGCGCTGCGTCCGGGGCACGAGAGAGTACTACCCCCGCTTCGCCCGATCCTTCTCGTTCTGCGCCATGATGCTTTCGCGCGCGGTTCTCCAGTCGTCGTCGCTCCAGTCGCGGAGCTGGTAGAAATTGCCGCCCATCGCGAGCGCCTGTGCGCCGTCCATCGCGATGGTCTCGCCGCTGATCCAGTCGCAGCCGCCGGAGATCAGGAACACCGCGACGTTCTGCAGTTCCTCCATGGTTCCGACGCGGCCCATCGGGTTCATCGCCTTGGTGCGCGCGCCGGCCTCGTCGCCGGGCTTGATGCGCTTGCTCATGCCCTCGGTCGGGATCTCGCCGGGCGCGATGGTGTTGAGGCGAATGCCGTAGCGGCCCCATTCGGTGGCGAGCGACATCGTCATGGCGTGGATCGCCGACTTGCTCATCGCCGACGGCACCACATAAGGCGAGCCGTTGCGCACCCACGTCGTGGTGATCGACACCACGTTGCCGGGCTGCTTGTCCGCGATCCAGCGCTTGCCGACTGCATGGGTCACGTAGAAGGTGCCGTGCATGACGATGTTGGCGACGGCGTCGAAGCCGCGCGGCGACAGTTCCTCGGTGCGCGAGATGAAATTGCCGGCGGCGTTGTTGATGAGGTCGGTGAGACCGCCGTCGCGGAAGATGGTCTCGACCATCTCCTCGACCGCGAGCGCGTTGCGGATGTCGACGCCGTGGCTGGTGACGCGGCCGCCATACTCGGCCATCAGCTCGGTCGCGGTCTCGTCGCACACGATCTTGCGCCGGCCGCAGATGTGCACCTCGGCGCCGAGTTGGAGGAAGCGCGCCGCCATCGACTTGCCGAGTCCGGTTCCGCCGCCGGTCACGAGAATGCGCCGTCCGGCCAGAAGATTTTCCTTGAACATGGCTGTTTCTCCCGTACGGATTGTCAGTTAATTGGTCGATTGACTAAATCCGGCTGCAGGCGTCCTGTAAAGCGGCACTGAACAAGAACAGGCAAGAACTCGGGGAGAATTCGTCCATGGAAGAGCGCGTCTCGATCTCGATCTCGGAAGGCGTCGCCGACGTGCGCCTGGTGCGTGCGGACAAGATGAATGCGCTGGATCAGGCCATGTTCGAGGCGCTTGTCGCCGCAACCGAGCGACTTTCGAAGGAGAAGGGCGTGCGCGTCGTCGTGCTCTCGGGCGAGGGCCGCGCCTTCTGCGCAGGCCTCGACATGGGGCGTTTTGCCGCCATGAAGGAGAAGGGCGGCAACGGAATTCCGGGTGGCGAAAATCGCGATCTCACCAAGCGCACGCACGGCCAGGCCAACTTCCCGCAACAGGCGGTGTGGGGCTGGCGCCAGCTTCCGGTGCCCGTCATCGCAGCAGTACATGGTGTCGCCTTCGGCGGCGGCTTCCAGCTCTCGCTCGGCGCCGACATGCGCTTCCTCTCGGCGGATGCGCGGATGTCGATCATGGAGATCAAATGGGGCCTCGTGCCTGACATGGCGGGCACCCCGATCCTGGCAAGCCTCGTGCGCGACGATATCCTGCGAGATCTCACCTACACCGGCCGCATCTTCTCGGCGCAGGAGGCGATGACCTACGGCCTCGCCACCCGCATCTGCGACGACCCGCGCGCCGCGGCACTGGAAGCCGCGCGCGAGATCGCCGGCAAGAGTCCCGATGCGATCCGCGCCGCCAAGCGGCTGCTCAACAATCTCTCCGTTGATCCGGGTCCGGCGCTGCTCGCGGAATCAGTCGAGCAGCAGAAGCTGATCGGCAGCCCGAACCAGACCGAGGCGGTGCGCTCCAATCTGGAGAAGCGCGCGGCGAAGTATGCGGATTAGCCCTCCTGTCATTCCGGGATACGCCGGAGGCGCAGACCCGGAATCCATCGAGCCGCACGCTCCGTCGCCAAATGGATTCCGGGTTCGATGCTTCGCATCGCCCCGGAATGACGATCACAACTCCAAAGAAAAGCAAAAATGAGCGAAACGTCCGACTTCCTCGGCATCGTCTCCGGCGATCGCCGCCGCACCCACACCGAAGTCGCAGCCCGTGCCGACCGCATCGCCTCCGGCCTCGCCAGGGTCGGGGTGAAGCCAGGCGATTGCGTCTGCATGCTGATGCGCAACGACATCGCGTTCCTGGAGGCGGCCTATGCCGCGATGCGGCTCGGTGCCTATGGCGTTCCGATCAACTGGCATTTCAAGCCGGAAGAGATCAACTACATCCTGGACGATACTGGCACGTCGGTGCTGATCGGACATGCCGACATGCTGCACGCCTTGCGCGATGCGATTCCGGAGGGCGTCACCGTGCTCAGCGTTCCGACGCCGCCGGAGATCCTGTCCAACTACAGGATCGATCCAGACCGTCTGACGACGCCCGACTTCGCGATCGATTTCGAATCCTGGCTCGCGCAGCACCAGCCCTATGACGGCCCGGTGGTGCCGCAGCCCATGAACATGATCTACACGTCCGGCACGACCGGCCATCCCAAGGGTGTCCGCCGCAATGCCCCGACGCCGGAGCAGCAGGCGGCCGGCGAGCGCATGCGCGCGATGATCTATGGGCTGAAGCCCGGCGCCCGCGCATTGCTGCCGGGCCCCCTCTATCATTCCGCGCCGAACTCATTCGGCATCCGCGCCGGCAAGCTCGGCGGCGCCTTGGTGCTGATGCCGCGCTTCGAAGCGGAAGAATTTCTCGAAGCGATCGAACGGTACAGGATCGACACCATCTTCATGGTGCCCACCATGTTCATCCGCCTGATGAAGCTGCCGGAGGAGGTGCGCAGGAGATACGATGTCTCCTCGTTGCGCCACGTCATCCACGCCGCCGCGCCGTGTCCGGCGGAGATCAAGCGCGCCATGATCGAATGGTGGGGCCCGGTGATCTATGAATTCTACGGCTCGACCGAATCCAGCGCGGTCACCTTCGCCACCTCCGAGGACGCGTTGAAAAAGCCCGGCACCGTCGGCAAAATCTCGCCCGGCGCCGAGCTGCGCTTCCTCGGCGAGGACGGTCGCCTGCTCGGCGTGGGCGAGATCGGCGAGATCTATTCCCGCATGGCCGAACTGGCCGATTTCACCTACCACAACAAGCCGGAGAAGCGCACCGAGATCGACCGCGACGGCTTCATTACCTCGGGCGATGTCGGCTATATCGACGAAGACGGCTACGTCTTCATCTGCGATCGCAAGCGCGACATGGTGATCTCGGGCGGCGTCAACATCTACCCGGCCGAGATCGAGTCCGTGCTGCATGCCGTTTCCGGCGTGCATGATTGCGCCGTGTTCGGCATCCCCGACGCCGAATTCGGCGAGGCGCTCATGGCGGTGGTGGAGCCGCAAGCCGGTGTCACGCTCGAGGTCGCCGGCGTTCGTGCCGCGCTGAAGGCGCATCTCGCCGACTACAAGGTGCCCAAGCACATCGAGATCCGCAGCGGCCTGCCGCGCGAGGATTCCGGCAAGATATTCAAGCGCCGCCTGCGCGATCCCTATTGGGAGCAGGCGGGTCGGAAGATCTGACAGTCCGTTGCCCGGATGAGCGACAGCGATAGCCGGGACGATATGAGAGTAGAGCCCCGGATGTCGCTTCGTTGATCCGGGCTACAGAAACGATCAGGGAAGGGACCTCCATGAACGACGCGGCAGTTGCGACCGACGAGGTCCTCTACAAGATCGCCGATCACATCGCGACCATCACGCTGAACGCGCCGGAACGCATGAACACCATCTCCGGGCCGATGCTGAACGATCTGGCGCGGCTGCTCACCGAAGCCAACGAGGACAAGGACGTCCGCGTCGTGATCCTCACCGGCAAGGGCAGGGCGTTCTGCGCCGGGCTCGATCTGCGCAAAGAGCGCGACGGCAACGGCCTCAGCGCCGCGTCCTCGCCAACCACGATCAACCTCCGCAACACGCCGCCGACAGTCCTGCAGGCGATGGACAAGCCGACCATCTGCGCCGTCAACGGCGGCGCGGCCGGCTATGGCATGGACACCGCGCTCGGCTGCGACATCCGCATCATGGCGGAGTCCTCGAAACTAGCCGCTGCCTTCGTCAAGCGCGGCGTGGTGCCGGAATCCGGCGGCACCTGGCTGCTGCCGCGCATGCTCGGCTGGGCCAAGGCGTCCGAACTGATCTTCACCGGCCGCACCCTCAGTGCCCGCGAATGCCTCGAATGGGGCCTCGCCAACGAGGTCGTACCGGACGCGGAGCTGATGACCCGTGCCACCGCGATCGCCCGCGAGATCGCCGCCAACGCACCGCTTGCGGTGCAGGCCTCCAAGCGGATGATGCGGATGGGCCTCAACGAGACCTTCCACGACCACGTCCACCACGTCTATCTCCAGCTGCTGCCGCTGTTCAAAACCCAGGACGTGGCCGAGGGCATGAAGGCGTTCATGGAAAAGCGGGAGCCGAAATTTGAAGGGCGGTAGCCCGGGTGAGCGCAGCGATACCCGGGACGGTGAGAGTTAAGTCCCGGATGTCGCTTCGTTCATCCGGGCTACCTTGCCGTCTTAGCAGAGACAGATTTAGATCCTATATAGAGGGCGTCATCGTCTAACGGATCATCCCATGGCCCCCGTTTCCATCCTCCTCAACATCCTCTGGATCCTCATCGGCGGCGCCTGGATGGCGTTCGGCTGGCTGATCGCTGCGATCATCATGGCCATCACCATCATCGGCCTGCCCTGGGCGCGGGCGGCGTTCAACATCGCCGTCTACACGCTGCTGCCATTCGGCTCGCGAGCGGTCAACCGCTACGACGTGACCGGCATGAGCGATATCGGAACCGGCCCGCTCGGGCTGATTGGCAACATCATCTGGTTCGTGCTCGCCGGCTGGTGGCTGGCGCTGGGCCACCTCCTGACTGCGCTGGCCCTCGCGATCACCATCATCGGCATCCCCTTTGCCTGGGCCCACCTGAAGCTCGCCGGCATCGCGCTCTGGCCGATCGGCAAGGTGATCGTGCCCGCCTGAGGCGCGTACCAGCGGGATTCAGGAGCGGGCTTCAGTCATTCGAGCACCTCATCGGCGCGCATAAGAAAACTATCTCCACGCCTTGCTCATTTGTGGGTATGTCAAGCGAAGAACGGATGAGGGGCGCCCTTCTCGCCCTTGCGCTCCATGACATCGATACAGGTTCGGATCTCTTCATCCGACATGTTGAGTCCGAACTGGTCTCGCAGGACGGTTTGGAACTCGGCCTCGTCCGCCACCTGGCGTCTCTCCGCTTCTCCCGTTGCATGTCGTACGGTGATGCGGCGATTGAATATAGTGATGCGTGTTCGATTGGGGCCCGGGCGCGCCGCGATGATGTTGCTCTGGTAGGGCGCATCCGGGTGCGTGCCCGTATACCAGTTCGTGATCTCATACTCGCCGTCGTACTTCGGGTACGGGATCACTCGATAAATATGCTCCCATTCGTCTCGAAGCCTTGCCTGCAGCGTGAGTTCTCCGCCAACCTCTATGAAGCGCATGGGCTCGTGCGGCGTATCCTGCTCGACATGCTCACGCAGCAGCAGGGCTGATGTCGGCGCGAGATTGCCGAAGCCGACATCTGCCAAATATGGACCTTCGGGCAAGTTCACTTGGAGCAGCATATGGATCGCCGGGCGCGGCGCGTCGATCGCCATGCCCCGCACGACCCGCCCTTGCAGACTGGTGACATTGTAACCAAGCGACCGGAGGCCTTCGCGGAACAGCATGTTCTGCTCGAGGCAGTAGCCGCCCCGACCGCCGACAATCATCTTTTGATGCAGAGAAGCAATGTCGAGCTTCGGCGTTCTGCCGAGCATGATGTCGAGAGATTCGTAGGCAATCGTATGAGAGTGAGAAAAAATGAGTCTGTGCAGAGTATCGAGAGTTGGTTGAAGCGAGCCTGTATGTCCGATGCGATCCAGCCAAGCTTTCTGATCAAATGAAGGCGCACTCATCGGATGGGCTCCCCCCGAGCTTTCGATGGAATTTATCCGGAAAGCCGAATCGGAGCAACGGCCGGTGCCGCCTGGATCGAGGGCAGCAAACCGCCCGTTAGTGACTAACGCATCGGTTGTGCAGGTGCTTGGCTCGCAGGATGGGTAGAGCCCCAGCGAAACCCATCAATCCGTCCGTCGATGACGAGGTAGGGTGGGTTTCAAGGCTCGCCCCATCCTGCGCGCTACGCGTTCTCAGTCGGTGCTGCCCACACAACGCCTCGCGCCACCCGACGGGCAAAACACGCCATATGAAGGTCAAGGGACATCACTGCGAAATATTCTGATTGACCGAATTCGACGTTTCGGCTAAACCGCATTCCATCCCGGCCCGTCAAAGGGACGTTTCGCGATCGTCACGATACGGTGGCCGGGATGCGGTGGACGCGGTAGCGCCGGCGCGCGACAGGATGGCAGGGCGGGCTAGCCTCGTGAGCCATCGCGGTCCGCGATACGACACGGCGCGGTCACAGCGTTTCTTTTCGGCGTTGGGGGCGAGCACGCGCGAGCTTCCGACTGTCCGGGGAGGGACGTCCGCGGACGGCAAAAGCGTGTGGTCCTGACGCCCGGGGTCTGTGCGTCAAGGCTTGCGGTGATGACGCGGCCCGACCGGGTGCGCGCATCAGCGATCCGCAAGGCGACGGGGGCAATAGTGCATCGCTCCCCGGGGAGAGCACGCCATAAGCCGTAAAATCATTGCGCAGGGAAGGCCGGGATGTCCCGGCGTCACCTGTGGTCACCCCGCGTGCGTCTTTCGCGTGCGGACCCTGGGTGCCAGCCGGCGCCCGGCCTTCCCTGCGCCCTTTGTTCTCGATGGGGGCGAAACGGACAGCAAAGCTCGGGCGGAACGCGCCGCGAGGCCGCGAAGGCGTGCTTGCCGAGATCGGCTCTCCTGCCGCGGACGCAGCGCGGCACTCCTTAGCGATACGCTGCAGAGCCGGGGCCCACATCGCGGCAGGAACGGTGCGGCTCCGGGGTCGGCTCTGCGCAGCAACGCTAGGAGGCATTGCAGCGCGTCCGGGACACGGCGCAGTGGCCGTGTGCACCGCTCCCAAGTTCATCTTGCGTTGCGGTAGAAAAATATCGCACACTCGACAGGCCGGGGAGCCGCAGGGAGCTCTGCGAGAGGAGCGAGCCATGTCCCTCCAGACCATTCCATCCGATAGCGCCGAGCAGCGCCCCAACCGTCCCGAGGACGTCCAGGCCACGGAAGCGGAGACGCGGCTGCGGGATGACATCCGTCTGCTCGGGCGCATCCTCGGGGACACTGTGCGCGACCAGGAGGGCGCTGCTGTATTCGACCTGGTCGAGCGCATTCGCCAGACCTCGATCCGGTTTCACCGCGACGAGGACCGGCTCGCCCGCCGCGAGCTCGAGCAAATCCTGGACGGCATGTCGATCCCCGATACCCTGCGGATCGTGCGCGCCTTCAGCTATTTCTCGCATCTTGCCAACATCGCCGAGGACCACAACAACATCCGCCAGATGCGCGCACGCAGCGCCTCGAGGAGCGGCGGGGCAGGGATGCTCGCGGGCACGCTGGCGAATGCCAAGGATGCGGGTTTGAGCGCGGCCGAACTGAGGACGTTCTTTAAGGACGCTCTCGTCAGCCCCGTACTGACCGCGCACCCGACCGAAGTCCGCCGCAAGAGCACGATGGACCGCGAAATGGAGGTGGCCGCGCTGCTGGATCGGCGCGAGCGCATCGCGCTGACCGCGGAAGAGGCGGATGCCAGCGACGAGCAGCTTCGCCGCGAGGTGCTGACGCTGTGGCAAACCAATCTGCTCCGCCGGACCAAGCTCACTGTGCTCGACGAGGTCGCCAACGGCCTGGCGTTCTATGATTACACCTTCCTGCGCGAGGTGCCGCGCCTCGTCAATGCGCTGGAAGACAAGCTCGACGAGGGCGGCGAGCAGGCGGCGGGCGAGCTTGCCTCGTTCCTGCGCATGGGCAGCTGGATCGGCGGCGACCGCGACGGCAACCCCTTCGTCACCGCCGACGTCATGCGCGGCACGCTGCGGCTGCAGTCGAGCCGCGTCATGCAGTTCTATCTGAACGAAGTGCACGTGCTCGGCTCGGAATTGTCCATCGCGGCGCATCTGGCCGATGTCTCCGAGGAGCTGCGTAACCTGGCGGAGCGCTCGCCGGATACCTCGCCGCACCGGAGCGGCGAGCCCTATCGCCTCGCGGTCTCCGGCATCTATGCGCGCCTTACCGCAACGGCTGAGAAGCTCGAGGTCGAGATCACGCGCCGGCCGGTCGGCAAGGGCAAGCCTTACGAGAGCGTGAAGGAGTTGCAGGCCGATCTCGACGTGCTGCACCGCTCGCTGATCTCCAATAACGCGCGCGTCATTGCCCGCGGCCGGTTGCGGCTGCTCAGGCGCGCGGTGGATTGCTTCGGCTTTCACCTCGCTCGGCTCGACATCCGCCAGAACTCGGCGGTGCACGAGCGCACCATCGCCGAGCTGATGGACGCCGCGAACCCGGGCATGTCCTACCTCGCGCTCGGCGAGGACGCCCGCATTTCGCTGCTCACCAACGAACTGCGCTCGACGCGCGCGCTGGTCTCACCCTTCGTCAAGTACAGCGACGAGACCATGGGGGAGCTCAACGTCTTCCATGCCGCCGCGGAAGCTCACGCGAAGTTCGGCTCGGACGCCATCCCCCAATGCATCATCTCGATGTGCAAGGGCATGTCCGACATGCTCGAGGTCGCGGTGCTCCTGAAGGAGGTCGGTCTCGTCCATCCCTCCGGGCGCAGCGCCATCAACATCGTGCCGCTGTTCGAGACCATCGAGGATCTGCAGGCCTCAAGCGGCATCATGGACCGCATGCTGTCGCTGCACGATTACCGGCGTCTGGTCGACAGCCGCGGCAGCGTGCAGGAGGTCATGCTCGGCTATTCCGACAGCAACAAGGACGGCGGCTTCGTCACCTCGGGCTGGGAGCTCTACAAGGCCGAGATCGGTCTCGTCGAGGTGTTCGAGCGGCATCATGTGCGGCTGCGCCTGTTTCACGGCCGCGGCGGCTCGGTCGGCCGTGGCGGCGGGCCGAGCTATGATGCCATCATCGCGCAGCCCGGCGGCGCGGTGAACGGCCAGATCCGCATCACCGAGCAGGGCGAGATCATCTCGTCGAAATATTCCAATGCCGAGGTCGGCCGCAACAATCTGGAGATCCTGTCGGCTGCGACGCTCGAAGCAAGTCTCCTGCATCCGCGCCAGAGCGCGCCGCGCCGCGAATACCTCACCGCGATGGACGAATTGTCGAACCTCGCCTTCAAAGCCTATCGCGGCCTCGTCTACGAGACCGACGGCTTCGTGGAGTACTTCTGGTCCTCGACCGTCATCAACGAGATCGCGACGCTGAACATCGGCAGCCGCCCCGCCTCGCGCAAGAAGACCCGCGCGATTGAGGATCTGCGCGCGATTCCGTGGGTGTTCTCCTGGGCGCAATGCCGCCTGATGCTGCCGGGTTGGTACGGCTTCGGCAGCGCGGTCGAGCAATGGATCGCGGATCATCCCGACAAGGGGATGCCGTTCCTGAAGGAGCTCTACCAGGAATGGCCGTTCTTCCGCATGCTGCTGTCGAACATGGACATGGTGCTGGCGAAAAGCTCGATCGCAATCGCCTCGCGCTATGCCGAGCTCGTGCCGGACGAAGCGTTGCGCGAGAAGATCTTCGGCCGCATCCGCCGCGAATGGCATTCCTGCATCGAGACGCTGCTCGACATCATGGGCCAGGACCGGCTGCTGCAGGGCAATCCGCTGCTGGAGCGCTCGGTCCGTCACCGCTTCCCCTATCTCGATCCGCTCAACCACGTTCAGGTCGAGCTCTTGAAGGAGCATCGCGCGCAGAACCCGGACGAGCAGGTGCTGCGCGGGATTCAGTTGACGATCAATGGCATCTCGGCAGGATTGAGAAATACGGGGTAATTGAGAGCGATGTTGCCGCTCCATTCCCGGCGTCATGCACGGGCTTGTCCCGGGCATCCACGTTCTTCGTGCCGTGGGTCAAGGCGTGGATGGCCGGGACGAGCCCGGCCATGACGCGTAGAGAGTGTGCTGCTTACACCGGATCCCAGGTGAAGATGTCGGCCGAGCGGTCGAGCTTGTAGAACGAGCCCTTCAGCGCGGGCATGCCGTGTTCGGCGATCGACTGGGGGGTCCAGCCTTCGCTCCGCTGCACCGAACGGATCGGGCGGTTCTGGCTGAACAGGAAGATCTCGTTCATGCGCACGCCGAAAATCTGGCCGGTGACGTCCTTGGCGGAATCGGAGATCAGATAGCCGCAGAGCGGGGCGATCTTCTCAGGTCCCATCTGCTTGATCTTCTCGACGCGCGCCTTCTCGGCCTCGGTCTCGGTCGGGATGGTCCCGATCATGCGCGTCCAGGCGAACGGCGAGACGCAGTTGGAGCGGACGTTGAAGCGGCCCATGTCGAGCGCGATCGACTTGGAGAGCCCGACGATGCCGAGCTTGGCGGCGGCGTAGTTGGCCTGGCCGAAATTGCCGATCAGGCCGGAGGTCGAGGTGAAGTGCACGAAGGAGCCGCTCTCCTGCTCGCGGAAGATACGCGCCGCGGCGTGAGAGACGTAGAACGAGCCCATCAGATGCACCTTGATGACGGCCTCGAACGCCTCCACGCTCATCTTGTGGAAGATCATGTCGCGCAGGATGCCGGCATTGTTGACGACGCCGTCGAGCCGGCCGAAATGATCGGTCGCGGTCTTCACGATCTTGCTGGCGGGGACGGCTTCGGCGACCGATTCGAAATTGGCGACCGCGGTGCCGCCGCGCTTCTTGATCTCCTCGACCACCTCCTCGGCCGGCGCAGCGTTCGAGCCGGCGCCGTCGGCGGCGCCGCCGGGATCGTTGACGACGACCTTGGCACCCTCGGCCGCGCAGAGCAGCGCGATCTCCCGCCCGATGCCGCGGCCTGCGCCGGTGACGATGATGACCTTGTCTTGCAGTGATTTGCTCATGTGGGTTCTCCGCTATGCGTGTCAAATTTCGCTGTCATTCCGGGGCGGAGCGAAGCACGAACCCGGAATCCATCCCGCTACCGTCGTTGCGGTCGGATGGATTCCGGGCTCGCGCTGCGCGCGCTCCGGAATGACAGTCAGTTACCTCTCGTTCGTAAACACGATCGTGCCACTCGCCGCGAACATGCCGCCGACGCCGTGACACACCGAAATTTTCGCATTCGGCACTTGCGCCGGCGCGATCCCGCGCATCTGGCGCACGCTCTCCTGGAGCGCATACATGCCGTACATGCCCGAATGCATGTAGCTCAATCCGCCGCCATTGGTGTTGAGCGGGAGCTTGCCGCCGGGCCGTGTATTGCCGTCCGCGATGAATTGTCCGGTCTCCTCATACGGCATGAAGCCGAGGTCGCCGAGGCCGAAGAGCGGGAGATGCGCAAACGCATCGTAGATCATGAGATGATCGACGTCCCTGTGCGCGATGCCGGCCTCCCTAAAGGCCAGTGGACCCGCGGTCTTGAACGCGCGCGAGGAGTTGAAGGTCTCCATCTGGCTGACCATCGGCGTCTCCACGCTCTCGCCGGTGCCCATGATGTAGACGGGCTTCCTCGGAAAATCCCTGGCGCGGTCGGCCGAGGTCAGGATCAGTGCGCCGCCGCCGTCGGTGACGAGGCAGCACTGCAGCAGGCGAAACGGATAGGCGATCATGCGCGAGTTGAGCACGTCGGCAACGGTGATCGGGTCCTTCATCATTGCGCGTGGATTCTTCGCCGCCCATTCCCGCTGCACCACGGCGACCGAGGCGAGTTGTTCATGCGTGATGCCGTAGGTCTTCATGAAGCGCAGCACGGGAATCGGAAACATGCTGGGCGGACCGTAGACGCCATAGGGCGCCTCGAACTGACCGTTGAGGCTGTCGGCCGGCGTCGAGCGTGGCAATTTGCCGATCATCGACTTGCCGCTCTCGGCATGGGTGATGAGCACGGTCTTGCACAGGCCGGCCTCGATCGCCGCCGCAGCATGGCGGACATGCAGCATGAAGGAGCATCCGCCGACCGAGGTGCCGTCCACCCAGGTCGGCTTGATGCCGAGATAGTGGCAGACCTGCTGCGGCGTCTCGACCGCTGTGGCAAAACCGTCGATATCGGACAGCTTGAGCCCGGCATCCGCGATGGCGTTGAGCGCGGCATCCGCGTGAAGCTGAAGCTGCGAGGCGTTGGGAATGACGCCAAGCTCGGTGGTCTCGGCAGCGCCGACGACGGCAACCCGGTTGCTGCGCATGACTTACCCTTTCGCCGGACGGAAGACGGGGAGGGTGATCTTGTCGTCGAGTGCCTGGAAGGCGACCTCCAGCTTCATGTCGAGCTCGAGCGCTTCCGGCGTCTGCGGGCAGTCGACGATGTTGCTCATCATGCGCGGCCCCTCGTCGAGCTCGACCACAGCGATCGCGTAAGGCGGTGTGAAGCCGGGCGCGGCGGGACGGTGGTTGATCACGTAGCTGTAGAGGAAGCCCTTGCCGCTCGCCTTGAAGACCGAAACCTTGCGCGAGGCGCAGGAGGGGCAGAATGGGCGCGGCGGGAAGTAGACATGCGCGCAGGCGTCGCAGCGTTGCAGGCGTAATTCGCCCGCCTTCGTGCCGTCCCAGAAATGCTGGGTCTCCGGCGTCGGTTTCGGTCGCGCGCGCTGCGGTTCGGCCATCTCGGCGGCTCCTCCAGGAGACAGGCTTCACGCCCGCCTGTTTCGATCTTGATGCGACAATCGACCATGGGGCGTCAACGGTCCAGCAATACGCATGCATGCCATCATGCGCACAATGCTTGTGTCGAACTGAGGCAGCGCTATAGATTGCGCGCGACAATATTCCGTGAGACAGACATGCCCGAATTTCCGACACTGGCGAAGCTCGCCGAGGACCTCGAAAGCGGCCGCACCACCGCCCGCAAGCTGGTCGAGGCCTGTATCGCCAGGATTGCCGATCCCTCAAGCGAAGGCCAGCGCGCCTTCATCCATGTCGACAAGGAGGCCGCGCTTGCGGCGGCCGATGCGATGGACGGCCTGCGCAAAGCCAAAGCGGCGCCGTCGCGCTATGCCGGCATCCCGATCTCGATCAAGGACCTGTTCGACATCAGGGGCCAGGTGACGCGCGCCGGTTCGCGCGCGCTCGACGATTCCCCGCCGGCCGAGCAGGATGCCGCGACGGTAGCGCGCTTGCGCAAGGCCGGCTTCGTCGTGATCGGGCGCACCAACATGACCGAGTTCGCCTATTCCGGCATCGGCATCAATCCGCATTACGGCACGCCGAAAGGTGCCTGGAACCGTGCCGAAGGCCACGTGCCCGGCGGCTCGTCCTCGGGCGCTGCGGTCTCCGTGCTCGACGGCATGGCGCATGGCGCACTCGGCACCGACACCGGCGGCTCCTGCCGGATTCCCGCGGCTTTCAACGGTATCGTCGGCTACAAACCGACGCAGCGGCGCGTGCCGCTCGATGGCTCCGTGCCGCTGTCGTTCTCGCTCGACAGCATCGGGCCGCTGGCACGATCGGTCAGTTGCTGTGCCATACTTGATGCCGTGCTCGCCAACGAGCCGATCACGGCGCTGAAGCCGCGGCCCGTGAAAGGCATGCGGCTTGCGGTGCCGACCACGATCGCACTCGACGATCTCGACACAGAGGTGGCTGATACCTTCGAGCGAGCGCTGAAATCGCTGTCCGATCATGGTGCCATCATCGAGCGCATCGAGATGGCGGAGTTCCACGATATCGGCCCGATGAACGCCAAGGGCGGCTTTGCCGCGTCCGAGAGCTACGCCTGGCATCGCTATCTCATCAACGCGAAGGGCGACGTCTACGATCCCCGCGTCTCCGTGCGGATCATGCGCGGCGAGGCGCAGAGCGCGGCCGATTACATCGATCTCCTCAACGAGCGCCGCTCGCTGATCGCCCGCGTCAACGCGCGCATCGCGCCCTATGACGCGCTGGTGCTGCCGACCACCGCGAACACGCCGCCGAAGATCGCCGATCTCGCCGACGACAAGGCCTTCACCAGGGAGAACCTGCGCGCCTTGCGCAACTGCACCCTGATCAACATGATCGACGGCTGCGCCATCTCGCTGCCCGCGCATCGCCAGGGCGAAGTTCCCGTCGGCCTGATGCTGGCGGGCGCGGGCGGATCGGACCGTCGTATTTTCGAGCTTGCTGCCGGCATGGAGGCCGTCATTCGTGTTTGATCTCACTTTCACCGTCGATGCCCGGGACACCACCACGCCGCTGACGCTGGCGATCGACCAGATGGTCATCGCCGGCTGGACCGGCCGCGATCCCGTTGCGCGCGACAAGCATATCAAGGAGCTGCAGGAGATGGGCATTGCCCCGCCGGCCTCGACGCCGATCTACTATCGCGCATCGGCGCGGCGGCTGACCCAGGAAGAGAGCATCGAATGCACCGGCGGTGATTCCTCCGGCGAGGTCGAGTTCGTGCTGATAGGCTGGCAGGGCCGCACCTTTGTCGGCTGCGGCTCCGACCACACCGACCGCAAGGTCGAGGCCTACAACGTCACCGTCTCCAAGCAGATGTGCGACAAGCCGGTCGCTTCGACGCTCTGGGAGCTGGAGGACGTCATCGGCCATTGGGACAAGATGATTTTGCGCTCCTATGCCACGATCAACGGCGAGCGCGTGCTCTACCAGGAAGGCACGCTCGATGCGATGCTGCCGGTGAACGACCTGATCGCGCGCGGCTTCGAGGGGGGCAAATTCCCCGACGGCTGCGCCATGTTCGGCGGCACCTTCGCCGCCAAGGGCGGCATCCGCCCTGCGGAGCGCTTCGACTTCGAGCTGGAAGACCCCGTGCTGAAGCGCACGATCAGGCACGGCTACGACGTCGTGACGCTGCCGGTGCGGGGCTAGGTTCCCTACGGGAATCGGGTGGTCGTAGCCGTTGCGTTCTGCCAAACACTCTTCGTCATTCCGGGGCGCGCCTCTTGGCGCGAACCCGGAATCCATCGTGGAGCAAATCGGTGGAGGAATGGATTCCGGGCTCGCGACTGCGTCGCGCCCCGGAATGACGGATGTAGATAGGATGTCGCTATGGCAACCGCGAAACGTATCTCGGCCGCAAGCCCGACGACCGATCGCGCCACCCGCATCGACGCCCTCGACTGGCCGCAAATCACCGGCGAGCTCGACTCTCAGGGCTGCGCCGTCCTGAAGAACCTGCTGACGCCCGACCAATGCCGCGCTATCGTCGCGCTCTACCCGGACGATGCGCACTTCCGCAGTCGCATCGTCATGGGCCGCCACGGCTTCGGTCGCGGCGAGTACAAGTATTTCGCCTATCCGCTGCCCGATCTGATCGCGCAACTCCGCCCGGCGCTCTACGCGCAGCTTCAAGGCGTCGCCAACCGCTGGAACGAAGCGATGGGCATCGACATCCGCTATCCCACCGCGCATGTAGCGTTCCTGAAGCGCTGCCACGAGGCGGGGCAGGCGCGCCCCACGCCGCTGCTGCTGCAGTATGAAGCCGGCGACTACAATTGCCTGCACCAGGACCTCTATGGCGAGCACGTATTCCCGATCCAGGTTGCGATCCTCCTGTCCGAGCCGGGCCGCGATTTCACCGGCGGCGAGTTCGTGTTGACCGAGCAGCGCCCGCGTATGCAGTCCCGCGCCGAAGTGGTACCGCTGGCGCAAGGTGATGCGGTCGCTTTCGCTGTGCATCACCGCCCGGTACAGGGGACACGCGGCACCTATCGCGTTAACATGCGCCATGGCGTCAGCCGGATCAGATCCGGCCAGCGCCACACGCTGGGTGTTATCTTCCATGATGCCAAATGAGTCTTGCGATTGACGGCTGATCTGTTCGACAGCGTCGACGAGGCGCAGCCGTTGCGCGAGGAGATTGCGGACGGCGCGGTGCTGCTGCGCGGATTCGTCAAGCCGATCGAGAGCGAGTTGACCGAAGCGGTCCGCGCGATCGTGGCGCAGTCGCCGTTCCGGCGGATGACGACGCCCGGCGGCCATCTGATGTCGGTGGCGATGACCAATTGCGGCGAGCGCGGCTGGATCACCGATCATACCGGCTATCGCTATGATCCCATCGATCCGCGCACCGGCGCGCCTTGGCCGGCGATGCCGCCGGTGCTGCGCGATCTCGCCCGCCGCGCGGCAGAGCAAGGCGGCTTCAAAGACTTCGCGCCCGATGCGTGCCTCGTCAACCGGTACGAGCCCGGCACGCGGCTGTCGCTGCATCAGGACAAGGACGAGCTGGATTATTCCGCGCCGATCGTCTCGGTCTCGCTCGGACTGCCAGCGACCTTCCTGTTCGGCGGGCTCGCGCGAAGCGACAAACCGCGCCGTTTCCGGCTGGTGCATGGCGACGTCGTGGTCTGGGGCGGGGCCAGCAGGCTGGCCTATCACGGTGTCGCGCCGCTCGCCGACGGCGAGCATGCGCTGCTCGGGCGGAAGCGGATCAATCTGACGTTCCGGAGAACGCGGTGACGCGTTTGCTCGCCGGCCTGCTTGGTCTAAGCTGGTGTCAGGGGGAAGCGGCGCCATGACGACCACTGAGCATTCGGGCGATACGGGAACGGCACGCCGGACTGGTCTCTATCTGGCGCTGTTGCAATTGGTGTTCACGTTGGGCTGGACGACCTATGTCGTCTACTTGCCGAAACTTGCCGCCGAGGTCGGCATTGCGCCGTCCGCCGTCATCTTCATTCTGATGCTGGATCAGGCGATCTTCACCATTGCCGACACCGCAATGGGTATCGCCGCCGACAAGGTCGCGCCTTATGTCGGCAGGCTCGGCCTGTTTGTCGGGCTCGTGGCTGCCGTCTCCTGCGCCGCGTTCGTGGCGCTGCCCTTCGTCGCCGGAGCAGGTGCAGCCGCGCAAGGCTGGTTCATCGCACTGATCGTGGTTTGGTCGGTTACGTCGTCTGCGCTGCGCGCGCCGCCGCTGACCTTGCTCGGCAAGTATCGCGCAAAGCCGCAGGTGCCGTTCCTCGCGGCGCTTGCGATGCTCGGCTACGGCGTGGCAGGCGCGGTCTCGCCCTATCTCGGCGTCGTGCTGCGCGAGCACGATGCGCGGCTGCCGTTCGTGATCTCCAGTGTCGTGCTGCTGCTCACGGCGCTCGGGCTGTCGCGGATCGAGCATGACGTGGCGCGCGACACCGTGCCGCCCAGGCCGGACGAAGCAGCAAAGCCCCTCGGACTGGTGCCCATCGCCTTCATCGTCGCGATGGTCGCACTCGCACTCGGCTACCAGCTGCACTTCGCCATGAACAGCGCACCGTCCTATTTGCGGTTCGCCAGCCCCGGCGAGTTGCAATGGCTGATGCCGGTGTTCTGGATCGGCTTCAACATCGCGATGTTTCCGGCGAGCCTCGTCGTCAAGCATCGCGGTGGCCTGATCGTAATGGGCGCCGCCGGATTGCTCGGCGCAGTCGCGATCGCGGCGGCCGAGCTTGCCGGCAGCCTCAACGCGCTGATTGCGGCGCAGTTTCTCGCCGGCGCCGCGTGGGGCTGCATGCTGATGAGCGCGATCTCGGCCGCGCTCGCGATCGGCTCGACGGGCGCGGAAGGCAAGGTGACGGGGCTGGTCTTCTCCGCACTCGCCTTTGGCACGTTTGCGCGCATGGCGGCAGCCGCCGGCGGCCTGCAGAAGATGCCGGAATATGCGCCGCTGTTGCACTGGACGCCGGTCGCCTGCTGGTCGGTCGCAGGTGCAGGCCTCCTGGTGATCGCAGCCGCGCGGCTACAGGGTGGTGTCGAGCTCAAGGCTTCGGCGGGTGGATGAACGCCCAGGGGCTGACTTCCGAATCCCGCGTCACTTCCACCGAAATCAGATACGGCCCGCCGTGGCTGAGCGCCTTCTCCATCGCGGCCTTGAACTGATCCGGCGCGGTGACACGCGCCGCCGCGACGCCAAATGACTCGGCTAGCTTGACGAAGTCCGGATTGACGAGATCGGACGCCACCACGCGGCCGTCGAAACGTTCGCGCTGGTCGCGGCGGACGTTGCCGTAGGCGTTGTTGTTGAACACCAGCGTCACCACGCCGATGTTGAACTGAACGGCGGTGGCAAGCTCCTGCACGCCGAACATGAAGCCGCCGTCGCCGGTGATCGCCACCACGGGCTTGTCGGGATTGGCGACCTTGGCGCCAAGCGCGGTCGGGAAACCCGAGCCCAGCGTGCCCTGATAGCCCGAGGTGATGAAGGTGCGCGTCTGGTAGACCGGAAAGCCGTACCAGGACGCGAAGCCGAATTGCGACAGTTCATCAGTGACGATCGCATTCGCGGGCAGCACCTCGCGGAGGATGTTGAGATAGGCCATCTGCGGCTGGATGCGCTGGATCTCCGCCTGCGCCGTCGCCGTGGCCTCGCGGATCTCCTGGCGCCGCGTGCCGCCTTTGGAATAGCCGGCCCTCTTCACGGCTGCGACGAGATCGGCCGTCCCGTCCTTGGCGTCGGCGACGATGGAGACATCGGAGGCGAGCCGGCGCATCTCGGCCGGATCGATGTCGATCCTGATGGATTTCAGCCCCTTCGGCTGAAAGGGCCAGCGGAAGCCCGACGCCGGCAGTTCCGCGCGGGTGCCGATCGCGATCATCACATCGGTTGTCGGCCACAGCTTGTAGGCCGCTGCCATGGTCAGGCCGAGCTCGTGCGCGTTGGAGACGATGCCGCGGCCGCTGCGGAAAGCAACCACGGGCGCATCGATCATCTCGGCGAGCTCGAGGATCTCCTCGCCCGCCTCGGTCGCGCCGCTGCCGACGAAGATCATCGGCGCCTTGCCGGCCTTGATTAGCGCCGCGGCCTGCTTGACGAGATCGGCATCGGGCTGCGAAGCGGGCAGGGGCTCCAGCATCCGGGCAGCGGCGGTGTCCGCGCGCTGGGTGAAGACGTCCCAGGGCATCTCGACCGAGGCCGGACCACGCCGTCCCGACATCATCTCCTGGAAGGCGCGCGCGACGACCGTCGGCGCGTTGCCGGGATATTCGATCCGATCAGCCCACTTCACATAGGTTCGCAAGGTCGCAAGCTGGTCCGGCATCTCGTGCAGATGGCCGCGTCCCTTGCCCAGAAATTGCGTCGGCACCTGGCCGGTGACGCACAGCACCGGCTCGTTGCAGCCGAACGCGGTGAGCAGCGCCGCGCTGGCATTGAGCACGCCGGGGCCCGGCACCACGCTGAACACGCCGGGCCTGCCGCTGGAGCGGGCATAGCCGAACGCCATGTAGCCGCAGGCCTGCTCGTGCCGTGCGCCGATCACCTTGAGCTGGGCCTGGTGGAAGGCGTCGAACAGGCCGTAGACCTGCGCGCCGGGCAGGCCGAACACAGTGTCGACGCCATGGGCGACGAGCCCGCTTACGATCGCTTCGCCGCCGGTGAGGGTGGTCATCTGGCTATTCCACTTCGATTGTTGGTCAGGCTTCGTCGACGACACCGTTGCGCAAGCGTCCGATGCCCTCGGCCTCGATTTCGACGATGTCCCCGGGCTTCAGGTAACGCGGCGGATCGAACCGAGCACCAGCGCCGGTCGGCGTGCCCGTGACGATGATATCGCCGGGGACGAGGGTAGCGAAGGTCGAGATATAATTTAGGAGATAGCGGAACGGAAACATCAACCGGCTGGTGCGATCGTCCTGCCTGAGCTCGCCGTTGACATGCGTGGTGAGCCTGACGTCCGCAATCTGCGCTTCCGTCGTGTAGGGCACCAGCCACGGCCCCAGGCTGCCGCTGGAATCAAAGTTCTTGCCCTGCGTCACGTTGAACTTGGCGTGGCGCAGCCAGTCGCGCACCGAGCCTTCGTTGCACAGCGTGAGCGCGGCGATATGATCGAGCGCTGCGCTCTCCGGGATGTGCCGGCCTTCCTTGCCGATCACCAGCACGATCTCGCCCTCATAGTCGAGCTGCGCGGAGGCGCGCGGGCGCACCAGCGGCGTGTCGTGGCCGACAAAGGAACGGGGCGAGCGCATGAACATGCTCGGATATTTCGGCGCGTCCTGGCCGTCCTTGTATTCGGCGTTGCGGTCGGGATAGTTGACGCCGATGCAGATGATCTTCTCCGGCGCAGGCACCGGCGGCAGCCATGTGATGTCGCCGAACGCGTGATCCGGCGTGCGGCTGGCGGCCTCCTCGGCAAGGCTGATGAGCTTGCCGGCCGCGATCACTTCCCGCAGCGTCGGATAATCCTTTGCGTAGCGCGCGGAGAGATCAACGATGCCGCCCTCCAGCACGGCGCCGTAGCTGACAACTCCTTTGACGGAATAAGTGGCGAGGCGGGGGAGTCTCATGGCTCAGTCCGCCACCAGCACGTCGGCCACGAATTTCGGCTCGCGCACGGCTTGCCCTGAGAAAGGCGAACCTTGCTCGAACCAGGACCGCGGGGCCGGCGCGCCCCACAGCGTCTGGCGGCGCGGATCGCGCAGCGACCAGCGCAGCGGCTCATGGTCGTGATCCCCGGTGAAATAATCGCTGGTGTAGAGTTCGAGGCGATGCCCGTCGGGGTCGCGCACGTAAAGGAAGAACGCATTCGAGATGCCGTGGCGGCCCGGGCCACGCTCGATGTTCTTGACGAAGCCTTGCGAAGCCATGACGTCGCAGAGATGGATGATGTTCATCGCCGTCGGCGTCCAGTAGGCGAAATGGTGCAGGCGAGGGCCCTTGCCATTGGTGATCGCAAAATCGTGGACGTTGCCCTTGCGATGCATCCAGGCGGCGGCGATGCGTCCGTTCGGACCATCCTCTTCGGCGTATTCAGTGAGGCGGAAGCCGAGCCGCGCATAGAAATCGACGGTGTCCTGCACCTCGGCGGCAAAGACGTTGAAATGATCCAGCCGCTGCGGGTGGCAGCCCCGATAGAGGTCGTAACGGCGCAAGAGATGCGGCCGCCGGTCCATCGATGCATAGAGCTCGATCTGGAAGCCGAAGGGGTCGGTGAATTGCAGGGTGCGGCCCTGGAAGGGCTGATCGACGAACGCGTATCCGAGGCCGTTCTCGGAGAGGAAGGCGGCGGCCTTGTCGAGATCCCCGTCATTGCCGACCTTGAAGCCAAGCCGGGCACAGGCCGGCACCGCGGCCTTCCGCAGCACCAGAGAGTGATGCTGGTGCTCCTCGGCGGCGCGCAAGTACACGACCTTGTCGTCGGCGTCCTCGACATGCAGGCCGACAATGGTCTCGTAGAACTCGCGGCTCAATTTCAGATCGGTCACGTCGAGCACGACGTGGCTGGAACGGATGATGTTGAACGGCGGCTCGAAGACGTGTTGCGGTACGGGCATGTGCGTTTCCCCTCATTCTGTCATTCCGGGGCGTGCGAAGCGCGAACCCGGAATCCATTCATCCACCAACTCTGCTGCTCGATTGATTCCGGGTTCGGCTCTTCGAGCCGCCCCGGAATGACACCGCCGCTAAACGCCCAGCTTCTGAATCTTGTGCGTGCCCCGCGCCAGCGAGACGTGCTTGGTTTCCATGTAGAAGTCGAACGAATAATCACCGCCGTCGCGGCCGATGCCGCTCGCCTTCATGCCGCCGAACGGCGTCGGCAAATGGCGGACGTTTTCCGAGTTCAGCCAGATCATGCCGGCCTCCAGCGCGTCGGCGACACGCAACGCGCGGCCGACGTCGTTGCTCCAGACATAGCCCGTCAGGCCATAGCGGATGTCGTTGGCGATCTCGATCGCGTCGGCCTCGTCCCTGAACGGCAGCACCGTGAGGAAGGGGCCGAACACCTCCTCCTGCGCCACGCGCATCTTGCCGTGCGCGCCGGTCACCAGGGTGGGCTCGACATAATGTCCGCCGCCCGGGCCGTCATGGGCCTTGCCGCCGACCGCGATCGTCGCGCCGTCCTGGCGCGCGACGTCGAAATAGGAGCAGACCTTCGCCAGATGCCGCTCGTGGATCAGCGGTCCGATCTCGGTGGCGGGATCGAGGGGATGGCCGACCTTCAGCGCCTTCACGCGCGCGGTCAGCTTCTCGGTGAACTTGTCCGCAATGCTCGCCTGAACCAGGAGTCGGCTCGATGACGTGCAGCGCTCGCCGTTGAGGGAGTAGATCATGAAAACCACGGCATCGAGCGCGCGGTCGAGATCGGCATCGTCGAACACGATCACCGGGTTCTTGCCGCCAAGCTCGAAATGCACGCGCTTCAGGGTCGGTGCGCCCTGGACCATGATCGCCGAGCCGGTCGCGCTCTCGCCGACGAATCCGATCGCCTTGATGGCAGGATGCTCGGTCAGCGCTTTGCCGGCTTCCTCGCCGAAACCGTGGACGGTGTTGAGCACGCCGTCGGGAATACCGGCCTGCTTGGCCAGCTTCGACAGCATGTCGGCGGTGACCGGCGACCATTCGGCCGGCTTGTGCACGACGGTGCAGCCAGCGGCGAGGGCGGGGGCGATCTTCCAGGTCGAGAGCATGAATGGGGTGTTCCACGGCGTGATCACGCCGACCGGTCCGATCGGCACCCGCGTCGAGACATTCCAGTGCTCGTCGCTCGGCGTGTTGAGGCCGTCGCGCGCCTCCGCGCATTTGTCGGCGAAGAAGCGGAAATTCTCGGCGGCGCGAATCGCGGCCTTGGCCATGAAGCGATAGGCTTGGCCGGTGTCGATGCATTCGAGCACCGCGATGTCCTCGGCATTGTCCTCGATCGCGTCGGCCACGCGATGCAGCAGCTTCTTCCGCATCGCCGGACCCATGTCGCGCCAGGATTTGAAGGCGAGCGCAGCGGCCGTTGCGGCGCGGTCGATGTCCTCGGCGCTGCCGCGCGCGACGCTCGCGAGCGTCGTGCCATCGACCGGCGATTTCGTCTCGAACGTCTCGCCCGAGGTCGAGGCAACGGTCTTGCCGTCGATCATGTGACCGATTCCGTCGGCACGCAGCTGCTTCAACAGCGGCGCCACGCGGTCGCGGTTGGCCTGGAACACATCGGCTTTGGGGCTGGGCTTATCCATGGGCGGCTTCCGCTTTCAGGGCGTCGTGGATGTTGTTGCGCTTCCAGCTCGTGTCCTTGTCGTTGATCTGCATGTCGAACGACAGAGCGAACTTGCCGGCGGCGAAGACGGGATCGAGATGGCGGGAGAGCGCCTGGAAGACGTGTTCGCCGGCCTTCTGGCGCGTCTTGAGATCGCGGCCCTCGCCGATGCGCAGCACCATGTCGAGAAAGCCGTAGTCCTGTCGTGCGTCCGCAATCGCATAATGCTCGCAGCGGATGGCGCGCACGCGGATGCCGCCGAGCGGGAAGATACCGGTCTCGACCGCCGCCTTGCGCACGACCTCGCACACCAGCTTCATGTCGAGACGGCCGTCGAGATTGGCCGAATATTCGATCGTGAAATGCGGCATCGCAGCTTCACTCCCTGTGTCGTCTTATTGCTTTACGCGAAGTAGCAGCTCACCGAGCCATAGGCGCCATAATCGGCTTGAATTGTGTCGCCCTTGCGGGTCTCGATCGGCCGGATGAAGGAGCCGGCGAGCACGACCTGGCCGGGCTCCAGCGCGAGCCCGAGCGGCGCGATCTTGTTGGCGAGCCAGGCAACGGCGGTCGCGGGATGATTGAGCACGCCGGCGGCAAGGCCGGTCTCCTCGAGCTGTCCGTTTCTGAAGCAGAGCGCGCCGATCCAGCGCAGATCGGTGTCGAGCGGGCGGATCGGCCGTCCGCCGAGCACGATGCCGGCATTGGCCGCATTGTCGGCGATGGTGTCGAAAATCTTCCGCGTCGCCTTCGTCTTGGGATCGACGCGCTCGATCCGCGTATCCAGGATCTCCAGTGCCGGCACGACGAAGTCGGTGGCATTGAGCACGTCGAACAGCGTGCAGTCGGGGCCTGAAAGCCGCTTGCTCATCACGAAGGCGAGTTCGGCTTCCACGCGCGTCGCTATGAAGCGCTCGGTCGGCACCAGCCCACCATCGGCAAAGAACATGTCGTCGAGCAGCACCCCGGAATCGGGTTCATCGATATTGAGCGCGCTCTGCATCGCCTTCGAGGTCAGGCCGATCTTGTGGCCTTTGACGATGCGGCCCTCGGCGATCTTGACGTCGACCCAGGCCTTCTGAATCGCGTAGGCATCAGCGATGGTGATACCGGGGAAGTCCTGTGACAGCTGCCTGATCTGCGTGCGGGTCTTCTCCGCCTGGTGCAGACGCCTCGCGCAAGCTTGGATATCGTCGTTGGAGAGCGCCATTTGTGATCTTACAAATCGGGATGCCGGGAGATACTTAACATGTTAAGTGAATGCGTCAAACACAATTTCGGCTTGCTGCACTGCAAACGTATTGCGGTTTGAAAGGGCGTCATGGTGAAGAGACCGGCTGATCCAGCGAACGGAAGCGCGCCTGCCGCGCGCCAGGTGCCGATGCGCGATTTCTCGCGCTCGCTGCCGATGTCGCTGCTGCGGGCCCGCGAAGCGGTAATGCGGCAGTTCCGCCCCTCGCTGCGCGAGCACGGCTTGACCGAGCAGCAATGGCGTATCCTGCGCGCGCTGGCCGCGATCGAAACGGTCGAGGTTACGGAACTCGCGCGCACCGCGTTCCTGCTCGGACCGAGCCTGTCACGCATCCTGCGCGATCTCGAGGGGCGCAATCTGATCGAGCGCAAGACCGCGAAAGCGGACCAGCGCCGCAGCATGGTCTCGATCTCGAAAGAGGGGGTGAAGCTGATGGCCTCGGTGGCGCCGAATTCGGAGGCGATCTATGCCGAGATCACCCGGCGCTTTGGCGCACGCAAGCTCGCCGAACTGCAGGACATGCTAGGCGCGCTCGAACAGAGTCTCGCAGGGCTGGGGACAGGCGAGGAGGCAAGTGCCGAGGAGTGAAGCCAGATATGCGCGCGCGCGCGGCCGATAGCCATGGACATTCACGCTTTTTTTCGCTCAAAGTGCGGCCCATCGGGAAGGGTTCGGCCCCCGAGGCAATCCAGAGTGTCACCGCCGAGGGATGTTGGATTGCTCCCTGTCGCTCGCAATGACGACGGTCCAAACAACAAAGAAGGAAGGCAACGTGGCGAACAAGGTCAAGGAAATCTGGAAGTCGGGCAAGGCCGTGGTCAACGCGTGGCTCGCAATTCCCTCCGGCTTCTCGGCCGAGATGATCGCGCAATGCGGCTTCGACAGCGTCACCGTCGACATGCAGCACGGCGTGCAGGACTATCTATCGATGGTCCAGTGCTTCCAGGCGATGGACAAGCATCCGGTGACCCCGATGGTCCGCGTGCCCTGGAACGAGCCCGGCATCATCGGCAAGGTGCTCGACGGCGGCGCCTATGGCGTGATCTGCCCGATGGTCAACACGCCGCAGGAAGCCAGGAACCTGGTCTCCTATTCCAAATATCCGCCGCAGGGCGTGCGCTCCAACGGCCCGATCCGCGCCGGCATGTACGGCACCGCGGGCTCGTATCAGAAGACTGCGAATGCCGACACCATCCTGCTGCCGATGATGGAGACCAAGACCGCGGTCGAGAACATGGAAGCGATCCTCGACGTCGAAGGCATCGACGGCGTCTATATCGGGCCGTCCGATCTCGGATTCTCCTACGGCCTCGAACCCAAGCTCGACCGCAGCGAGCCCGAGATCCTCGCGATCTACGAGAAGATCATCAAGGAGTGCGGCAAGCGCGGCCTCAATCCGGGCATCCATTGCAGCGGCGCCGAAGGCGCAGCGCGTGCCATCAACATGGGCTTCAAGCTGGTGACGCTGTCGAACGAGGTCGGCCTGATGACGACCTACGCCAAGATGCAGGTCAACGCGACCCGCAAGGATTCGGGCGGCAAGGCTTAAGAAACTCGCGAATGGCGAATGGGGAGTAGCGAATAGGGCTACTCCCTTTTTCCATTCGCCACTCACTATTCGCTACTCGCCTCCGAAGGAGACCTGCCATGACCATCAGCCCAGTCATCCGCCTGCATCCCGACGATGGCGTGCTGATCGCGCGCGCCAGCCTGCCGCCGGGGACGGTGGTGGCGGATGGCGTGACCACGGTCGAACGCATTCCCTCGGGCCACAAGGTCGCGATCAAGCCGATCGCGGTCGGCGAGCCGGTCAAGCGCTACGGCCAGATCATCGGCTTTGCGACGGTGCCGATCGCGCCGGGCCAGCACGTGCACGTGCAGAATTGCGGCATGGGCGATTTCGCCAAGGACTATGCCTATTGCGCCGACGTCAAGCCGACGCCGAATTTCGATCTGCCGGCGACCTTCGAGGGCATCCGCCGCCCGGACGGCCGTGTCGCCACGCGCAACTATATCGGCATTCTCACCTCGGTGAATTGCAGCGCGCATGTCGCGAGCCTCGTCGCCGACGTCTTCAAGAAAAATCCCTTCACCGGCGACAATCCGCTGGCCGAGTTCCCCAATGTCGACGGCGTGGTCGCGCTGACCCACAAGACCGGCTGCGGCATGACGCAGAACGAGCCGCTCGCGCTGCTCCGCCGCACGCTCGGCGGCTACGCACGCCACGTCAATTTCTCCCACGTCATCGTGCTTGGGCTGGGCTGCGAGGTGAACCAGATCGGCGGCCTGATGGAAGAACAGAAGCTCGCCGGCCGCCTGCGCGCGATGGACATTCAGGAGGTCGGCGGCACCCGCAAGACGGTCGAGGCCGGCATCGCCTTCGTGCGCGAGGCGCTGACTGATGCCGACAAGGTCAAGCGCGAAACGGTGCCGGCGAGCGAGCTCACCGTGGCGCTGCAATGCGGCGGCTCGGATGGCTATTCCGGCGTGTCAGCCAATCCCGCGCTCGGTGCTGCCAGCGATCTCATCGTGCGCCACGGCGGCACAGTGATCCTGTCGGAGACGCCGGAGACCTACGGCGCCGAGCATCTCTTGACGCGCCGCGCCGTCAGCCGCGAGGTCGGCGAGAAGCTGGTCGACCTCATGCGCTGGTGGGACGAATACACCGCGCGTGAAGGCGCCGAGATGAATGCCAATCCGAGCCCCGGCAACAAGGCCGGCGGTCTCACCACCATTCTGGAGAAGTCGCTCGGCGCGATGGCGAAGGCCGGCACCACCAATCTCGTCGAGGTCCTGCGTTACGCCGAGCCCATCACCAAGAAGGGTTTCGTCTTCATGGACACGCCCGGTTACGACCCGGTCGCGGCGACCGGCCAGGTGGCGGGCGGCGCCAATCTCGTCTGCTTCACCACGGGCCGCGGCAGCGTGTTCGGCTGCAAGCCGGCGCCCTCGATCAAGCTCGCCACGAACACGCCGATGTACAAGCGCATGGAAGAGGACATGGACGTCAATTGCGGCACCATCCTCGAAGGCGAGGAGAGCGTCGAGCAATGCGGCCAGCGCATCTTCGAACTCATCCTCAAGACCGCCTCGGGTCAACCGACCAAGAGCGAAAGCTTCGATTTCGGCGGCGCCGAGTTCGCGCCCTGGGTGCTCGGCGCGACGATGTAGTCGCGCGGCGTGCGGCGCAATCGCAACGCAGTCGCAATTGAATCAAGTGATAACAGGGGCGCGTGTGGTTGCGCGGGATGCAACGATCCCTCGCTAAGTAATGATACGGAGGCGCGCATCTCGCCCCGAGGTTCCCAAACTCACACCTGATTAACACTGTTGCCGTAGACACGGTGTGATGCGGCTCCACAGCGTGGTGGGGCCAGCCTGTGTTCGAGGATCAAGCGATGCAAGCGATACGTCCCACGGGGGTGGAAAATCTCCTCGGTGAGGAGGAGCTGATCGTATCGAAGACCGATCTCAAGGGCCGCATCACCTACGCCAACGACGTCTTTCTCCGCATGGCGAAGTACTCCTGGAAGGAGCTGATGGGCGCGCCCCACAGCCTGATCCGCCATCCGGACATGCCGCGCTGCGTCTTCAAGCTGCTGTGGGATACGCTCCAGGCCAAGCAGGAGATCTTCGCCTACGTCGTCAATCTCGCCGGGGACGGCAGCCATTATTGGGTGTTCGCCCACGTCACCCCGACGCTCGACGATCGCGGCAACATCATCGGCTATCACTCCAATCGACGCAGGCCCGATCCGGCGCCTGTCGAGCGCATCAAGCCGATCTACAAAGCGCTCTGCGCGGAAGAGGCGCGCCACGCCAATGCCAAGGACGGCATGCGCGCAAGCTTCGACGTGATGGTCGCTCTGCTCAAGCAAAACGGTGTTGCTTACGATGAATTCGTGCTCTCTCTCTAAGGCGAAAGCAGCGACCGCGCTCGCGTGTCTTCTCGTCGCCGTCGCGTTCGCCGCCTCGCTGCTCGGCTGGAGCGGAATCGTCAGCGCAGCGCCGCTCGGCGCGGCGATCGCGCTGCTCGGCTATGCCGTCTGGTGCCTGCACCGCGCGGCAATGGCCGTTGATGAGGTGGCCGATGTGTGCCGCAAGGCGGCGCGCGGCGATCTCGAAGCGCGGATCCTGAGCGAGCGCCAGGCCGGGCGGATCGGCGCCATCCAGAAGTCGGTCAACGACATGCTCGACATCACCGACGCCTTCGTCCGCGAAGCTTCGGCGTCGATGGACTATGCCAGCCGCGGCAAGTATTTCCGCAAGATCCTCGCGCGCGGCTTGCCCGGCTCGTTCCGCCGCTCGGCCAGCGTGATCAATGCCGGCACCGACAGCCTCGGCCGCCGCGTGGTCGAGATCGCCGGCCTCGCAAAGCACTTCGGCACGCATCTCGACGAGGTTGCGGGCACCCTCATGAGCGCCGCGACCGATCTGGAATCCGACGCCGGCCAGATGGCGGCGGCGGCGGAGATCACGAGCCGCCAGACCTCCGGCATGCGCAGCGCGTCAGATCAGGCCTCGAGCAATGTTGCGACGGTGGCGAGCGCCGCGGAGCAGCTCGCGTCCTCGATCGCGGAGATCAGCCGCCAGGTGGCCGGTTCGACCACGAGCACCGGGCGCGCCGTTGACGAGGCCAATCGTGCCGGCAGCGAAATTCGCAGCCTCGCGGATGCCGCGATGCGGATCGGCGACGTCGTCAAGCTGATCAGCGAGATCGCCGAGCAGACCAACCTGCTCGCGCTCAACGCCACGATCGAGGCGGCGCGGGCAGGCGAGGCCGGCCGCGGCTTCGCGGTGGTGGCCTCCGAGGTCAAGAGCCTCGCCAACCAGACTGCGAAGGCGACCGAGGAGATCAGCGCCAAGGTCGGCGAGATGCAGCAATCGACGACCAATTCGGTCGCAGCCGTCGAGGCGATCGCGCAGACCATCGCCGAGATCGACGGCATCACCGCCGCGATCGCGGCCTCGGTTGAACAGCAGGGCGCTGCGACGCGCGAGATCGCCCGCAACGTCCAGGAGGCCTCGGCCGGCACCTCGCAGGTCTCCTCCAACGTGTCGGGCATCAGCGAAGCCGCCGCCGATACCGGCCGGGTGGCCAGCCGCGTCAACAGCGCCTCCGAACGCGTCCGTGGCGAGGTCGAGACGCTCCGCCGCGAGGTCACGCAGTTTCTGCAGCGGCTGACCTCGGCGGCGTAGGGAGGCGCTCTCGTTCCCTCTTCCCTCGCGGGAGAGGGTGGCTCGCCGCAAAGCGGCGAGACGGGTGAGGGGCTCTCTCCTCACGAACAGCTCTGCGAGCGGTGACATACCCCTCATCCGGCGCTGCGCGCCACCTTCTCCCGCAAGGGGAGAAGGAAGAAAGCACCTAGCCCGCATCTTACCTAGCGGTCTCGTGGGGTGGGCAAAGGCGCACTTGCGCCGTGCCGCCCAGTCTACGATGTGACCGGGATACTTCCTAGGCACCCTTTGCCCGTTGTTAGTGCTTGATCGCACCCACATCAGGTGTTCTGCTCAAAAAAGCTGCTGGAGCACCGCACCCCGTGTCGATCTACGTCGCATTACATCACGTCACGCACTACAAATACGACCGCCCGATCGATCTGGGACCGCAGACCATCCGGCTGCGGCCGGCGCCGCATACGCGCACGCCGGTCCTGAGCTATTCCCTCAAGGTCACGCCATCCAACCATTTCGTGAACTGGCAGCAGGATCCGCAGGGTAACTGGCTCGCCCGCTACGTCTTCCCGGAGAAGACGACCGAGCTGAAGATCGAGGTCGACTTCACGGCGCAGATGACGGTGGTCAACCCGTTCGACTTCTTCGTCGAGCCTTACGCCGACAGCTTTCCCTTCGAGTACCCCAAAGACCTGAAGACCGAGCTCGCGCCGTATCTCGAGACCGTCAAGCCCGATCGCCTGTTCGCCAAATTTCTCGACACGATCCCGCATGACGCCCCGAACACCGTCAACTTCCTGGTCGATCTCAATCGCGAGCTTCAAAAGCACGTCCGTTACATCATCCGTATGGAGCCGGGCGTGCAGACACCGGAGGAGACGCTCTCCTCCGGCGCCGGATCGTGCCGCGACTCTGCCTGGCTCCTGATCCAGACGCTGCGTCATCTCGGGCTCGCCGCGCGTTTCGTGTCCGGCTACCTGATCCAGATCCGTCCCGACATCGATCCGATTGAGGGCCCCCCCGAGGTCGAGAACGACTTCACCGACCTGCACGCCTGGGCCGAGGTCTATCTGCCGGGCGCCGGGTGGATCGGGTTCGATGCGACCTCCGGCATGCTCGCGGGCGAGGGCCACATCCCGGTCGCCGCTACGCCGCATTATCGCTCGGCCGCACCGATCTCCGGCGGCGCCGGCTTTGCCGAGGTCGAGTTCGAATTCGACATGAGCGTAAAGCGCATTCGCGAGGCGCCGCGCATCACAAAACCGTTCTCGGACGAATCCTGGGCGCGGCTCAACGATCTCGGCGAGCAGGTCGACGGCGATCTCGCCGCGCAGGACGTGCGGCTCACCATGGGCGGCGAGCCGACCTTCGTCTCGGTCGACGATCTCGAAGCGGCGGAGTGGAATACGGAAGCCGTCGGTCCGACCAAGCGCGGGCTCGGCGACGATCTGATCCGCCGCCTGCGCACGCGCTTCGCGCCCGGCGGGCTGCTGCATTACGGCCAGGGCAAATGGTATCCCGGCGAAAGCCTGCCGCGCTGGGCCTTCGGCCTGTACTGGCGCAAGGACGGCGTGCCGATCTGGAAGAATGGCGACCTGATCGCGAAGATCGAGAATCCGCGGCGCGCCGAGGTCAAGGACGCCCAGGCGTTCGTGGAGGGTGCGGCGTTGCGGCTCGGGCTCGATCCCGGCTACATCATGCCGGCCTATGAGGACACTGCGTACTGGCTGCAGAAGGAGGCCGAGCTTCCCGTCAACGTCGATCCCTCCGACTCCAAATTGTCCGATCCGGAAGCCCGCGCGCGCATGGCGCGCGTGTTCGACGAGGGTCTCAACACGCCGCGGGGTTTCGTGCTGCCGGTGCAGCGCTGGAACGCGCCGCCGCGCTGGCGCAGCGAGCGCTGGCAACTCCGGCGCAATCATCTGTTCCTGATGCCCGGCGATTCGCCTCTCGGCTTGCGCTTGCCGATCGGCTCGCTCGGTTATGTCCCGCCCAACCAATATCCCTACATCGTCGAGCAAGATCCGATGGAGGCACGGGGCAAGCTGCCGGTGTTCACGTCACCGGCGCGTCCGGAAGCGCCACCGCGGGTCGAGCCGGAGCATCTCAACACCTCGGTCCCCGTCCGCACCGCAATGTCGGTCGAGGTCCGCAACGGCGTGCTCTGCGCCTTCATGCCCCCGGTCGAGCGCATCGAGGATTATCTCGAACTGATCGCGGCGCTCGAAGCGACCGCCGAAGAGATGCAGATTCAGGTTCATGTCGAGGGCTATCCGCCGCCGTTCGATCCGCGCATCGAAGTCATCAAGGTGACGCCCGACCCCGGTGTCATCGAGGTCAACATCCAGCCGGCCAGGAGCTGGCGCGACGCGGTCGACATCACCGTCGGGCTCTATGAGGACGCCGGCAAGACGCGCCTCGGCGCCAACCGCTTCCTGGTCGACGGCCGCCACACGGGCACCGGCGGCGGCAACCACGTCGTGGTCGGCGGCTCCTCGCCGCAGGATTCACCATTCCTGCGTCGGGCTGATCTTCTCAAGAGCCTCGTGCTGTACTGGCAGCGGCATCCGTCGCTGTCCTATTTCTTCTCCGGCCTGTTCATCGGCCCGACCAGCCAGGCGCCGCGCATCGACGAGGCCCGCCACGACAGCATCTACGAGCTCGAGATCGCGCTCTCGCATGTGCCGCCGCCGGGCACCCAGGCACCGCTGTGGCTGGTGGACCGGCTGTTCCGGCATCTGCTCGTCGACATCACCGGCAACACTCATCGCGCCGAGATCTGCATCGACAAGCTCTATTCGCCCGACGGGACCACGGGCCGGCTCGGGCTCGTCGAATTCCGCGCGCTCGAAATGCCGCCCGATCCGCGCATGTCGCTGGCGCAGCAGCTCCTGATCCGCGCGCTGATCGCAAAGATGTGGCGCGAGCCGCAAACCGGCAAGTTCGTGCGCTGGGGCACCGCGCTGCATGACCGCTACATGCTGCCGCATTTCATCTGGGAAGACTTTCTGGACGTGCTCACCGAGCTGAAGCAGTTCGGCTACCCTTTCGAGCCGGAATGGTATCTGGCCCAGCTCGAATTCCGCTTTCCCGCTTTCGGCCGCGTCCATCATGGCGGCGTGACGCTGGAGCTGCGCCAGGCGCTGGAGCCCTGGCACGTGCTGGGCGAGGAGGGCTCGGCCGGCGGAACCGTGCGCTATGTCGACTCATCCGTCGAGCGGCTCCAGGTCAAGACCGAGGGCTTCGTCGAGGGCCGCCACATCGTCACCTGCAACGGCCGCCGCCTGCCGATGACCTCGACCGGCCGCTCGGCCGAGGCCGTGGCCGGCGTCCGCTTCAAGGCCTGGCAGCCGGCCTCCGGCCTGCACCCGACCATCCCGGTCCACGCGCCGCTGACCTTCGATCTGATCGACACCTGGAACGGCCGCTCGCTCGGCGGCTGCGTCTATCACGTCGCCCATCCGGGCGGCCGAAGCTACGAGACCAAGCCGGTCAACACCTATGAGGCCGAGGCGCGGCGGCTGGCGCGCTTCCAGGACCACGGCCATACGCCGGGACCGGTCCGGCCACCGCCCGAGGAACGCACAAATGAGTTTCCGCTGACCCTCGACTTGCGGACCCCGCTCCTGCAATGAGTATGATGGTGGGGCAGGGAGAGGCGCATGGGCGAGGGCGCGGCCGAACAGGACGACAAGGCGGGTAGACCGCAAGGCCAGCGCGAAGGCCAGCGCCGCCTTGCGCAGTGGGTCCGCGATTATAGGCGCCTGCCCGGTATTCCCGACGAGTTCTTGGGGCCCGACGGCGCCCCGCGCGCGGTCTGGAGCCGCTTCTTCGATGCCTTCGGCGCGCTCGCGCCCGACGAGATCGAGCGGCGCTTCGGCATGGCCGACCGTCACCTCCGCGAGGCCGGCGTCACCTATCGCGCCCCCGGCGACAGCGCCGATCGGCCCTGGTCGATCAGCCATCTGCCGCTTTTGATCGACGAGGCCGATTGGCGGCAGCTTTGCGCCGGCATCACCCAGCGCGCCGAGCTGCTCGAGCGCGTGCTGGGCGACATCTATGGCGAAGGCCGGCTGGTCGCGGAAGGCGCGCTGCCGGCGGCTGCGATCGCCGGCAGTGCCGAATATCTCCGCCCCGTCTGCGGCGTGCCGCCGCCGGGTGGGCGTTATCTCTCGATCTATGCCGCCGATGTCGGCCGCGGGCCCGACGGCCGCTGGTGGGTGCTCGGCGACCGCACCCAGGCGCCGTCGGGCGCGGGCTACGCCCTGGAGAACCGCCTGGTGCTCTCGCGCGCCTTCTCCGACCTCTACAAGTCGATGAACGTGCCGCGCGTTGCGCCGTTCTTCGAGGCTTTTCGCGATTCACTTCGCGCCCGCGCCGATCGCGACGAGCCGCGCATCGGTGTGCTCACCCCCGGCAGTTTCAGCGAGACCTATTTCGAGCACGCGACGCTGGCGCGCTATCTCGGCTTCCTCCTCGTCGAGGGCGACGATCTCGCCGTCAGCGACAACCGTATCCACATCCGCACCGTCGCCGGGCTGAAGCGGCTCGACGTGCTGCTGCGCCGGGTCGATTCCAACTCGCTCGACCCGCTCGAGCTCGATGCCTCCTCGCATCTCGGGGTCCCCGGTCTCATTGACGTGCTGCGCAAGGACGGCGTCGTCGTCGCCAACATGCCGGGCTCGGGCGTCCTGGAGGCGCGGGCGCTGCTCGGCTTCCTGCCGGCACTCAGCCGCCGCCTGCTCGGCGAAGAGCTGAAGATGCCGCACATCGCGACCTGGTGGTGCGGGCAGCGATCGGCGCGCGAGGAGGTGCTGGCGCGGCTCGACGAGGTCGCGATCGAAGGCGCCTACCAGCGCGCCGTGCCCGGTCTCGACCGCGCGGGCCCGGTGCTGGCAAGCGAATTGGATGCCGGCGATCGCCAGCGTCTGGTCGAGGCCATCAGTGCGCGCGGCATGGATTATGTCGGCCAAGAGGTGGTGCGGCTCTCCACCATGCCGGTGTGGGACCAGGGCCAGATCAGCCCGCGTCCGTTCGTGCTGCGCGTGTTCGCGGCGGCGACGCCGGATGGCTGGGCCATCATGCCCGGTGGCTTCTGCCGCATCGCCGAGCAGCCCGACGCGCGCGCGGTGTCGATGGGCGACGGTGCGCGCGCTGCCGACGTCTGGGTCGTCTCCGACAAGCAGGTCTCGACCGCGACCCTGCTGCCGGCGACCGACAAGGTACGAATCCGCCGCATCGCGGGCGTGCTGCCGAGCCGCGCCGCCGACAATCTGTTCTGGCTCGGCCGCTATCTCGAACGCGCCGAGGCGACGCTGCGCCTCGTGCGCGCCTTGGGCTCGCCGAGCGGCCCCAACAAGGGCACGGCGGCCTCGCTGCAATCGACCGAACGCATCCAGCGGCTTCTGGTGGCCTGGGGCGCGGTTTCGCAAACATCGCGCACCGCGCACGGGCGCATCGTCGCCGAGGCGTTGCAGAGTCCGGATCGCTTCGGTTCGGCGCTGTCGCTGGTGCGCGCGGCGCAGCGCACGGCGACCTCCTTGCGCGAGCGGCTGTCGCCCGACGCCTGGCAGGTCATCACCGAGATGGCCGAACGGCTGGCTTACGAGGTGGAGGACGACGACAGCGTGGTCAGCGCGGCCGAGCTGACCTTGCAGGAGCTCGCCAGCTTTGCCGGCCTGGCACAGGAGAACATGAACCGCGCCGCCGGCTGGCGCTTCCTCGACATCGGCCGCCGCACCGAGCGCGCCATCAACACCACGCGTTTCACGCGCCAGTTCGCCTATGACGAGGCCGGCGACGAGGATCTCGACATCCTGCTGACGCTGGTGGATTGCCAGATCACCTATCGCTCGCGCTATCTGCTGGCGCCGATCCTGGCGCCGGTGCGCGATCTTGCCGTGCTCGATCCCTACAATCCGCGCTCGGTCGCGTTCCAGGTCACGACGCTGAACGAGCACATCGCGGCGCTGCCGAGCCTGAAGGAGCACGGCCTGATCGAGAAGCCGCAACGCCTTGCGGTCGCCATGGAGGCGATGCTTGCGACCGCGGAGGCCGAGAAGCTCGAGGTCAAGACGCTGTTCGCGCTGGAGCAGGATCTGCTCAGCCTCGCCGAGGCGATCGGGCAGCACTATTTCCCGCATGGTCCCAATGCCAGCCGGCCGGAAAAGCTGACGGGGCTGGCGTGATCTACGACATCCGTCACGTCACGACCTATGAATACGAGTATCCCGTCAGCTTTGCCCGCTGCACGCTGCGGCTGGAGCCGCGCAGTGGCGGCGGCCAGCAGCTGATCTCGCACCGTGTCGAGATACGTCCGCGGCCTGCCGAGCGGACGGTGCGGCGCGATTTCTTCGGCACGCTCACCGAGAGCGTCGTGATCGAGGCCGCGCATCGCAATCTGCGCATCGACTCGCGCTCGCGCGTCACGGTGTCGCGCCAGCCGCCGGCGCGCGATGCGCTCAGTCCGCCCTGGGAGAGCGTTCGCGATATCGCCTTCGAGGCGACGAGCCTCGGGCCGGCCTCGCCGGTCGGCTATGTCTTCGCCAGCCCGCTGGTGCCGGTGCTGCGTCCCGTCAGCGCCTATGCGGCGGAAAGCTTTCCGCCCGGCGCAGGCATCCTCCAAGGCGCGGTTGATCTGATGCATCGTATTCACAACCAGTTTCGCTACGACTCCAAGGCGACGGTGATCTCGACGCCGCTTGGCGAGGTTTTCGACAAGCGTCATGGCGTCTGCCAGGATTTTGCCCATGTCATGATCGCGGGGCTGCGCGGGCTCGGTCTGCCAGCGGCCTATGTCAGCGGATATCTGCGCACCATTCCGCCGCCTGGCCAGGCACGCCTGCAAGGTGCCGATGCCACCCATGCCTGGGTGTCGCTGTGGTGCGGGACCGAGCTTGGCTGGGTCGATTTCGATCCGACCAACGATCTGCTGATTGGCAACGACCATATCGTGCTTGCAGTGGGGCGCGATTTCTCCGACGTCTCGCCGGTCGACGGCATCATCGTCGGCTCGCCGAAGCAGAAGCTCGGCGTCGCCGTCGACGTGGTGCTGGTGGAGTAGAAGCGGGGCTCCCGTGCCGCTGCCTGCCCGCGAGGATGTATCGGGCCGCTGCCGCAACCGCGATGTCGCATAGCACAACGGTAACATATTTCCGTAATCGCGTTCCCAAGGGTTTGGCCAGCCGGCCCAAGATGGGCTATGCTTCCCGTTGCGTCGCGGACAATTATGAGACGTCGGGAGATGGCATGGGACACCAGCGGACGGGGCTGCATCCATGATAACCTTACCGAGACTGGCGGCTGAATCCCTGGAGCAATTCCTCGGCAAGTTCATGCGTCGCCGGTACGATGAGACTTCTGCCAATATCGTCGAGAGCGCGACCCGCACCGCGATGGAATGCATCGGCAACAGCGATGCGCTCTACCACAATATCGAGCACACGATGCTGGTGACGCTGGCGGCCCAGGCGATCCTCGGCGGCCGAAGCCTTCATACCCACCTGTCGGCCGAGGATTACGTCCATGTCCTGATCGCCTGCCTCGCCCACGACATCGGCTATGTGCGCGGGCTGTTCGAGGAGGACGATTCCGACGGCTTTGTCATCGACGCGGCCGACACCAAGATATCGTTACCGCGTGGTGCATCGGATGCGAGCCTGATGATGTATCACGTCGATCGCTCGAAGCTCTACGTGACCCGGAGGCTGCGGCATATTCCCGGTGTAGATCCGGAGCGCGTTGCCCGCGCCATCGAGGGGACGCGCTTTCCGGCCCGCGAAGGCCAGGACTATGACGACGAAGCCTCGATCCTGCGCGCCGCCGACTTCATTGGGCAGCTCGGCGATCCGAATTATCTGCGCAAGGCCAACGCGCTCTATTACGAGTTCGAGGAGGTCGGCATGAACCGCCAGCTCGGCTACGACTCGCCCGCCGACATCGTGAACCGCTATCCGCAATTCTACTGGAACAGCGTCGCGCCCCACATCCAGACCGAGATCGGCTATCTCAACAAGACCGAGATCGGTCGGCAATGGATCGCCAATCTCTACAGCAACGTGTTCCGCGCCGAGCGCGACATCTCGCTGTCCGGCCCGCAGAGATAGTTCGGGCGACTGTCTCCCGGCGCCGCGAGCAACCATGCAACAAAAAACGATCGCCACGGATATCCTCGACATCGCCTATCGCGAATACGGCGCGCCGGACGGCTGGCCCTGTATCATGGGCCACGGTTTTCCCTACGACGTGAACGCCTATGCCGAGGCGGCGCCCCTCATCGCGCAAGGAGGCGCGCGGGTGCTGGTGCCCTGGCTGCGCGGCTATGGGCCGACGCGGTTTCGCTTTCCCGGGACGCCGCGCTCCGGCGAGCAGGCGGCGCTCGGCGCCGATCTCTTGGCCTTCATGGACGCGCTCGGCATCGCGCGCGCGGTGGTCGGCGGCTATGACTGGGGCGGACGCGCGGCCTGCGTGGTCTCGGCGCTTCATCCGGAGCGCGTGATCGGGCTCGTTTCCGGCAATTCCTACAACATCCAGAACATCGCCCGCGCCATGGAGCCGGCCTCGCCGCCGGAGGAAGCCGCGCTCTGGTATCAATATCTCTTCCACAACGAGCGTGGCCGCCTTGCGCTGGAACGCAACCGCCGCGGCTTCGCGCGACAGCTCTGGTCGATGTGGTCGCCGAAATGGGCGTTCGACGACACCACGTTCGAGCGGAGCGCGGTGTCCTTCGACAATCCTGATTTCGTCGATGTCGTGATCCACTCCTATCGCCACCGCTACGCACTGGTCGAGGGCGATCCTGCCTATGCCGCGATCGAGGCGAGGCTCGCAGGCCAGCCGGCGATCCGCGTCCCGACCATCGCGATCGACGGCGACAGCGACGGCGTCAATCCCGGCACCGCCCATCACGCGCGCAAATTCGAAGGCTCGTTCGAGCGGCGCGTCTTCACCGATGCCGGCCACAATCTGCCGCAGGAACGGCCGGCCGAATGGGCGCGGGCCGTGCTCGACGTGCGCAAGGCGGCCGAGCGCGCCTGACCATCGAAGGCGAGACCAGACATTTTCGCTGCATTCGATCTTGACTTGCATCAATGTTGCTGCCGGACGGCGGTGTTCTGCTTGCTGTCGTCCCGGTACGGCTCGTGCTATCTTGAATTGTGCATCGGGGGCTTCGCCGCAGGAGTGAACCGCCATGACAAGTGCTTCGGATACGTCTCCCCACGGGAGTCTGGGCTCGGGCATTGCTGCGCTGCATGCCAAATGGGGCTGGATCGTCGCGCTCGGTGTCGTCTATCTGATCGCCGGCTTCGTCGCGCTCGGCAGCGTGGCGATGGCGACGATAGCGAGCGTGGTCGTGGTCGGCGCCATGATGATCGTCGCCGGTGTCGCCGAAATCATCGGCGCATTTCAGTTGAAAAGCTGGGGCAAGTTCCTGATTTGGGCCCTGCTCGGCGTGCTCTACGTCATCGCGGGCTTCGTGACCTTTCAGAACCCGCTGCTCGCGGCAGTGCTGTTGACGCTCTTTCTGGGTGCGTCACTGATTGCCTCCGGCGCCATCAGGTTGTTCCTAGCCTTCAACATGAAGCGTGAGACTCCGTGGGTGTGGGTGGCGGTCTCGGGCGCGATCACGCTTCTGCTTGGCCTCTTGATCGTCGCGCGCTGGCCGGTCAACAGCGTCTACATCCTCGGCCTGTTCCTCGGCATCGACCTCATCATAGCGGGAGCCGGATGGATCAGTCTGGGCCTCGGTCTGAAGCGGCGTCGTTGACCGCGCCGGGTCATCAGCAACTCGACGCAAGACCGTGTGACGCAACTCCGTTGATCTGACGCGCTGACAAAAAGCAGCGCGCCGCGCGACCGCCTCATGGCGTAGCGGCGACAATCATCGGGGAGAAACCATGAAAGCCGCATTGGTGTTGGCCGCAGCGCTGGCTGCCGCCTGCCTGTCCACGCCCGCCGCCGCGCAGAAATCCTACGGTCCCGGCGTCAGCGACACCGAGATCAAGATCGGCAACACCATGCCCTATAGCGGCCCGGCCTCGCCGCTCAGCATTACGGGCAGGGTGATCTCCGCCTATTTCGACGAGGTCAACGAGAAGGGTGGGGTCAATGGCCGCAAGCTCAATCTGATCTCGCTCGACGACGCATTCTCGCCGCCCAAGACCATGGAGGCGGCGCGCCGGCTCGTCGAGGGCGATGGCGTCGCCTTCATCTTCGCGACCATGGGCACGGCGCCGAGCTCGGCGATCGCGAAATATCTCAACAGCAACAAGGTCCCGCAGCTCTTCCTGATCAGCTCCGCCTCCAAGTGGAACGACCCCGCCAACATGCCCTGGTCGATGGCATTGCCATGGGCGCCGAACTACACCAGCGAGGCCGCGATCGACGTCGCCTATGCCCGCGCCAAGAACCCGAATGCGCGTTTCGCGGTGCTCTATCAGAACGACGACGCCGGCAAGGAATATCTGCGCGGCGTCAAGGAGGCGCTCGGTGCCGACGCCGACAAGGCGATCGCGATGGCCTCGAGCTTCGAGGTCGCCGACCCCACCGTCGATTCCCAGGTGCTGACGCTGGCGAGCACCAAGGCCGACGTCTTCATGATCTATTCGGTGACACCGCGCGCCTGCGCGCAGGCGATCCGCAAGGCGCATGAGGTCGGCTGGCAGCCGACGCGCTTCCTCGCGTCCGGCTGCGCCAACAAGGCGACCGTGATGGCGCCGGCGGGCCTCGATGCCGGCAAGGGCGTGCTCTCGCTCGGTGCGCTCAAGCCGTTCGTCGAGCAGCCAAAGAACGATCCGGCGATGACGGCCTATATCGACTTGATGAAGAAGCGCCTGCCCAACGCCGACATCAACAACGTCGCCGGCCTCTACGGCTACACCGTGGCCGAGGCACTGGTGGTGCTGCTGAAGCAGTGCAAGGACAATCTGACGCGCGAGAACATCATGGCGCAGGCGGCGAATTTGAAGAACGTGCCGCTGTCGCTGCTGATGCCAGGCATCACGCTCAACACCACGCCGCAGGATTTCCGCCCGATCAAGGACGGCTATATGCTGCAGTTCGACGGCAACGACTGGGTCGTCGCGAGCGAGCTGCTGAAGGGGACGTGAGGCGGGAGGCTCTCTCCGCGAGTTCGATATCGTAGGGTGGGCAAAGGCGCCCTTGCGCCGTGCCCACCACCTCCCTCGGTCGCGAAAAATGCGTGGGCACGCTCCGCTTTGCCCACCCTACGGCAATGACGCGCGGCGAAGCGAACAGGAGGCTACCATGGACTTTCAACACTCTCCCCGTTCGCTGGAGCTCCAGGAGCGTGTCCGCCAGTTCATGCGAACGCATGTCGAGCCGGTCGAGGAGCTCTACTACGAGCAGGTCAAGCCGGAAGCATCGCGTTACAAGACGCCACTAATCCTCCAGGACCTGAAGCACCTGGCGCGCGAGCAGGGGCTCTGGAACCTGTTCCTGTCAGGCGAGCATGGCCCGGGCCTGACCAATCTCGAATATGCGCCGGTGAAGGAGATCATGGGCCGCATTCTCTGGGCGCCAGAGGTCTTCAACTGCTCGGCGCCCGATGTCGGCAACATGGAGGTGCTCGCGAACTACGGCACGCCGGCGCAGCAGGAGCGCTGGCTGAAGCCGCTGCTGGAGGGACGCATCCGCTCCGGCTTCTCCATGACGGAGCCGCAGGTCGCCTCCAGCGATGCCACCAACATCCAGTGCGAGATCCGCCGCGAGGGCGGCGACTACGTCATCAACGGACGCAAATGGTTCACGTCAGGCGCGATGAACGAGGATTGCGAGATCCTGATCGTGATGGGCAAGACCGCGCCCGATGATCCCGATCGCCACCGCCAGCAATCCATGATCCTGGTGCCGAAAAATACGCCCGGCGTGCGCATCGTGCGCGACATGCTCACCTACGGCTATGACGACGCCCCTGTCGGCCATCCCGAGATCGTCTACGAGAACGTCCGCGTGCCCGCGGAGAACATTTTGCTCGGCGAGGGCCGCGGCTTCGAGATCGCGCAGGGGCGGCTCGGGCCCGGCCGCATCCATCATTGCATGCGGCTGATCGGCTGCGCCCAGCGCGCATTGGAATTGATGTGCCAGCGGTCGGTCTCGCGCGTTGCCTTCGGCAAGCCGCTGGCCGAGCAGGGCTCGGTGCGCGAGGACATCGCAAACTCCTTCTGCGAGATCGCGCAGGCGCGCCTGCTCACGCTGCAGGCCGCCGACAAGATGGACCGCGAGGGCAACAAGGCGGCGCGCGACCTCATCGCCGCTGCCAAGATCGTGGTGCCCAGCATGGCCGCGCGCGTCATCGACCGCGCCATCCAGATTCACGGCGCCGCCGGCGTTTCGCAGGACACCTTCCTCGCCCGTGCCTATGTCTACGCCCGCTTCATCCGCATCGGCGACGGCCCGGACCAGGTGCATCTGGCGGCGGTGGGCAAGGAGCTGATCAGGCGCGGCGGGGTGATGGGGTAGGAGGAGAAGCCTCCTGTTGCCGAACAACGATATGCAACGTGTCCTGCAGTCTCGCGCTGTTGGGAAGTGGCGCAAAGCGCTCATACCGCCGAACACGTGAGACTGCGACGCCGAGCCTCGCTTCCGGTGTCATGCTGCTGACGCAATCGCTGTCTTAGACGGTGGCAACTAAAACACTGTGTGGGGACTGCTCTGGTTCCCACGACGGTTCCGCAGTCGGGTTGGCTGGATTCCGCACGAGATTGGCGCAAGCCCCGAACGCTTTCGCGTTCGCTTGCCCATGTTGCGGCGTCGTGAACCGGACGATCGAGAAAATCAAAGGAGATGTAATGGTGTTCCGCTGGAGCGCTGCGATTTGCAGCGCCCTGATTGCGCTTGTCGTTTCTGTAACGGTCGCTCGAAGCGAAACAGGTAGGGTTCATTCAAGCGCCGTCGTCGATGCCGCCTCCGGGGAAGCGATCGTCGGCGCAGCATCCACGTATAATCCGTTCAAGCCCGGCAAGGAGGAGGGCGGCCCGAGCACAGCCTCCGGCGAGCGTTATGATCCCTCGGTTTGGACGGCTGCCATCAAGACGAGCTTGCGTCAGAAATTTGGTGGAATCAAATTTGGAGCGAGACCGAAATATGCTCTCGTCGAGGCCGTCGGCAAGAAGGTCATCGTCAAGATCAACGACGTCGGGCCGCTCAGGCCCGGTCGCATCATTGACCTCAATGAGCGGACGATGCGCCACTTCGATCCGAGCATGGAACTCGGAGTCATTCCTGATGTCTTGGTCAAGCCGCTGTCTGGCGACTATTGGATCCCTGGGCCCGTTGGCTGAACGCTATGCCGGAGGAGGACCGCGTTCCCATGTCGACCGCCGTCGTCGTGAGCGGCGGGCGCTTCGTCATGCCGCCTTGGTGATGCGGCTCTCCGCCGACCCGGCGCGGAGGTTCTGGAAGAACTTCTCCACCTCGCGCGACAGCGTGTCCGCCGTCTCGGTCAGGCTGCTCGCCGCCGTCAGCACGGACGTCGCCGCGGTGTCGGTCTCGCCGATGGCGTCGCGCAGCGAGGTGATGTTCGCCACGAGCGTCTCGTTGCCCTGTGCGGCGCTCTGCGCGTTGGACGAGATCTCGCGCGTGGCCTGATCCTGCTGACTGACGGCGCCGGCGATCGCGGAGGTGACCTCGTTGATCTCGCGCACCGCGCCGCCGATCTCGCGCACGGCGTCGACCGCGTTGCGGGTCGAGGTCTGGATCATCGCGACGTTCTCGCCGATCTCGGCGGTCGCCTTCGCGGTCTGTCCCGCCAGCGCCTTCACCTCATGGGCGACGACGGCAAAGCCGCGGCCGGCATCGCCGGCGCGGGCGGCCTCGATGGTGGCGTTGAGCGCGAGCAGGTTGGTCTGCTCGGCGATCGCCTGGATCAGGCTGAGCACGCCGTCGATGCGCTGCGTGGCCGCGGCAAGGCTCTCGATCTCGGAGATCGATTTCTCGGTGCGCTGGCCGGTCTGCTCGACTGCGCCGGCGCTCTGGCGGACTTGGCGGCCGATCTCCACCACTGAGGCCGACAGTTCCTCGGCCGCGCCCGCCACCGCCGTGACGTTGTGCGAGGCCTGCTCGGTGGCGTTCGCCGCCGTGCCGGCGCGGCTATTGGCGTCCGCGGTGACACGGGTGATGGTCTGTGCCGTCTCGCGCATGACCGAAGCGTTGTCGCTGAGGCCGCGCATGATCGCGCCGATCGCCTCGCCAAACGCCTCGACGGATCGTTCGATGTGACGGGCGCGCTCCTCGCGTGCGGTGGCGTCCTGCGAGACCTGCGAGGCGAGGTTGCGGTTGCGGCCCATCGCCTTCTGGAAGACCTCGATCGCGCGGGCCAGTGCGCCGATCTCGTCGGCGCGGCGGCTATAGGGCACCACGACGTCCTCGGTCCCGTCGGCGACCTGCTTGATGGTCGCGGTGATGGCCGAGAGGGGCCGTGCGATCGAGCGGGCGATGATGACGATGCCGATCACGACCAGGGCCAGCGCCACGCCGCCGAGACAGGTCAGCACGAAGGTCAGCGTGCGATTGGTCTCGGTCTGCTGTGCGATCTGCCTGGCGCGTTCGGCATAGACCTTGGAGAGGGCTTCGAGGTCCTTGTTCAGCGCCGAGCGGACGCTGCGATTGGCGTCGTTGTCGCCCCATTCGCGGCCCGCGGCCGCATTGATCTCGACGCCGCGGCGCACCAACTCCTTGCGGAATTCGACGAACTGCTCGATGCGCTTCTTGAAGGTGGCGAACTGCTCGGCGTCGTCGGCCTTGACGATGGTTTCCCAGCGCTTCACGACGTCGAGGATCTGGGCGTTGAACTTGAGCAGACCCTCGCCGTATTTCTTCACGACAGCGGGCTCGGTGGACATGTAGACGCCCCGCGACTCCATCACGACCGCATAGACCAGCGAGTTGACCCGCTCGACGTTCAGTGCGGCAGCGTTCGCCGTCTCGATCGCGCTGGCCAGGTCGGCACTGCGGCGGCTGTTATACTCGGACAGCCCCGCGATCGCCGCCGTGAGCAGGGCGAACAGTGCGAAGATCGCATAGAGCTTGGTGGCAAGCGTGAAGCGGCCGACGAGGCCGGCGGCATTCCCAGATCGGTCTGATGTCATGGCGTTCAAGGGGCCTGAGATGGCCTGGAGCGGCCGGTGAGCACGGTCGTTTGGATTTGATGCAAAACTATGCAGAACGAAGATGGATGCGGCGTTAACGGCGGGGTTCGGCCCCTAGCCCTTAGTCGAAAGAAAAGTAAGATATTTCAGCGCCTTGATCTGAGGGTATAGTCTCGGGATCGCGCTGGACGCGGCCGTTGGCCGACGAACCCCGGAGAGGCCCTTGATCTACCGTCACACCATCGATGCGACGAGCTACACCTTCCCGGACCTGCGCGATCTCCTTGCCAAGGCGACGCCACCGCGCTCCGGCGACCGGCTGGCCGGGATCGCCGCCGACACTGCCGAGCAGATGATCGCGGCGCGGATGGCGCTCGCCGACGTTCCGCTCGCCCAGTTCCTGCAGGAAGCCGTCATCCCCTATGAGGCCGACGAGGTCACCCGCCTCATCATCGATAGCCACGACGCCAAGGCCTTCGCTCCGGTGGCATCCCTGTCGGTCGGCGGCTTCCGCGACTGGCTGTTGTCGGATGCCGCAACGCCAGACGTCCTGCGCGGGCTGGCGGGCGGTATCACGCCGGAAATGGCGGCTGCAGTGTCGAAGCTGATGCGCAACCAGGACCTGATCCTGGTGGCGCGGAAATGCGAGGTCACCACCGCCTTCCGCAACACCATCGGCCTGAAGGGCCGGATCAGCACGCGGCTGCAGCCCAACCATCCGTTCGACGATGCCAGGGGCATCACCGCCTCGATCCTCGACGGCATCCTGCTTGGCGCCGGCGATGCCTGCATCGGCATCAATCCGGCCAGCGACGATCCCGCCGTCATCGGGCAATTGCTGCGGCTGCTCGACGAGATCATCGCGCGGCTGAAGATCCCGACGCAAGGCTGCGTGCTGACCCATGTCACGACGACGCTGTCGCTGATCGGGCAGGGCGTGCCGGTCGATCTCGTCTTCCAGTCGGTCGCCGGCACCGAGGCCGCCAACCGCAGCTTCGGCATCGACCTCAAGCTTCTGAAAGAGGCGCAGGAGGCCGGACTGTCGCTGCGGCGCGGTACGGTCGGGCAGAACGTGATGTATTTCGAGACCGGCCAGGGCTCGGCGCTGTCGGCGGGCGCCCATCATGGCCTCGACCAGCAGACCTGCGAGGCGCGCGCCTATGCAGTCGCCCGCGCCTTTGCCCCGCTATTGGTCAACAGCGTGGTCGGCTTCATCGGCCCGGAATATCTCTATGACGGCAAGGAGATCATCCGTGCGGGACTGGAGGATCATTTCTGCGGCAAGCTGCTCGGCCTGCCGCTCGGGATCGACATCTGCTACACCAACCACGCCGAGGCGGACCAGGACGACATGGACAATCTGCTGACGCTGCTCGCCGCGGCCGGCGTCACCTTCATCATGGGCGTCCCTGGCGCGGACGACGTCATGCTGAACTATCAATCGACGTCTTTTCACGACGCGCTCTATGTCCGCGACGTCTTCGGTCTGCGCCGCGCGCCGGAATTCGACGACTGGCTGGCGCGGTCGGGAATTGCAGGCGCCGATTTCCGACTTGCCGGCGATGCAGGCCTGCTGCCCGATTTTGCCTCGCGGCTGATCGCGTGAGCGGTCCGAAGCATCAAAGTTTCCCTTCAGGAAACCATCGGCGTCTTTCGGAATTGTGCTTATGCCACAATATTGAGAAATTCCGGCGGCAGCATTACGCTATATGTCTGGCTGGCAATTTCCGCACCATTCGGTCGAGCGTGGCGGGGGAGCTTTGATGCGAGCTGAAAGTAACGGAACGTCACGGCGGATTCTCTGCGTATTTCCGCGATACACCTCTTCATTCGGGACGTTCGAGCATTCCTATCCCCTGACCGACGGCGTCCGCGCCTTCATGCCGCCGCAAGGGCTTCTGCTGATCTCCGCCTATCTGCCGAAAGACTGGCAGGTCAAATTTGTCGACGAGAACCTCCGCCGCACGACCAGGGAAGAGTTCGAATGGGCCGAGGCGGTTTTCGTCAGCGGCATGCACATCCAGCGCCAGCAGATGAACGACATCTGCCGCCGTGCGCATGAGTTCGACCTGCCGGTCGCGCTCGGCGGCCCCTCCGTCAGCGCCTGCCCGGATTATTATCCGTCGTTCGACTATCTCCATGTGGGCGAACTCGGCGATGCCACCAACCAGCTGATCGACATCCTGTCGCGCGACACCTCGCGGCCCGAGCAGCAAGTTGTGCTGACCACCAAAGACCGCGTGCCGATGACGGAGTTTCCGATCCCGGCCTACGAGCTTGCCGACGTCAAGAAATACTTCCTCGGCAGCATCCAATATTCCAGCGGCTGTCCCTACCAGTGCGAGTTCTGCGACATCCCCGGCCTCTACGGGCGCAATCCGCGCATCAAGTCGCCGCAGCAGATCATCGCCGAGCTCGATCGCCTGCGCGAATGCGGCATGACCGACACCGTCTATTTCGTCGACGACAACTTCATCGGCAACCGCAAGGCAGCCCTGGACCTGTTGCCGCACCTGATCGAATGGCAGAAGCGGACCGGCTACGTGGTGCGGCTCGCCTGCGAGGCGACGCTCAACATCGCGAAGAGACCAGAGATCCTCGAGAAGATGCGCGAGGCCTATTTCGTCACCATCTTCTGCGGCATCGAGACGCCGGATCCCGACGCGTTGAAGGCGATGCAGAAGGACCACAACATGATGGTCCCGATCCTGGAGGGCGTGCGCACCATCAACTCCTACGGCATGGAGGTCGTCTCGGGCATCATCATGGGGCTCGACACCGACAAGCCGAATACGTCGGAGGCGCTGCTCGACTTCGTCGAGGAGTCCCGGATTCCGCTGCTCACGATCAACCTGCTTCAGGCGCTGCCGAAGACGCCGCTATGGGACCGGCTGGAACGCGAGGGACGCCTGATCGAGGACGACGCGCGCGATTCCAACGTCGATTTCCTGCTGCCGTACGACGAGGTCGTCGCATCCTGGAAGCACGCCATGGCGGTCGCTTATGCGCCCGAGAAGGTCTACGCGCGCTACCAGCATCAATGCGACCACGTCTATGTGCGCCGGCTTAAGATGCCGAGGCCGGACGAGATGAAGACCTGGCCCAACATCCGGCGCGGCCTCGTCATGCTGCGCAACATCTTCTGGAAGGTCGGTGTGCTCGGCGACTACAGGCGCGTGTTCTGGAAGTTCGCGCTGGGGCGCATCAAGCGCGGCGATCTCGAAGGCCTGATCGGCTGCACCCTGATCGCGCACCATCTCATCACCTTTGCGCGCGCGGCCTCCAGCGGCAGGCAGAACGCCTCGAACTACTCGATCCGGCTGCGTGAGGCCGCCGTTCCCGCCGAATGAGTGAGAAGTCCGTCCCGGCTCGCCCGACCATCGACCTCAGGTCGTTCACGCCCGCGCGCGTTGCGCTCGGACGCAGCGGCGCGAGCGTGCCGACCAAGGCGCTGCTCGATTTCACGCTCGATCATGCCCGCGCCCGCGATGCCGTGCACGCCGCCTTCGACGCGCCGCGTCTGCTTGCCGACCTCGGCGCGCTCGGACTCGCCGTGACCGAGGTCAGGAGCCAGGCGGTTGACCGCGGGGACTATCTGCGGCGGCCGGATCTGGGGCGACGGCTTGAATCCGGCTCGGTCGAGATTCTGGCGCAAGCGGCCGCGGCGCCGTGCCAGCTCGCGCTCGTGATCGGCGACGGCCTGTCCGCGGCCGCGGTCCATGCCCACGCGGTGGCCCTGGTGAGGCGCCTGCTGCCGTTGCTCGCGGAAGGGGATGACGTCGCGGTCGGCCGTGCCGTCGTCGCCTCGGGCGCCCGCGTTGCGCTCGGTGACGAGGTCGGCGCTATTCTCGGCGCGCGCATGGTGGCGACGCTGATCGGCGAGCGGCCGGGCCTGTCGGCGCCCGACAGTCTCGGCGCCTATCTGACGTTCGCGCCGAAGCCCGGCCGGACCGATGCCGAGCGCAATTGCGTGTCCAACATACACCACGCCGGGCTCGGCTATGACGAGGCCGCCTTCAAGATCGCCTGGCTGGTCCGAGAGGGGCTGGCGCGGCAGGTCAGCGGCGTGGCGCTCAAGGACGAAAGCGCGGACCGCGCGCCGCGTCGAATTGGCACAATCTCGCCCGGATGACCGGGGGGCAGACCCGAAATCGCCGCATCTTGATCGATTCGCCCACACTTCGCCTGCTTGCGAGAAGGGCGATTGACCTGCTAAACCCCCCACGGCGATTTTCCGCGCATTTTCAAGGGGCAAGCCTCCCATTGGTATGGCGTTTTCAAGCCGTTCGCGGGGCGCGATAAGCTCTCAAGACCGAGCCGATTTAGGAACTGGATAAGGCATGCTCGAAAAGCACAGCGAGAATGAGGTTCATGTCGACAAGGTCGAGCAGGGACCTACGTCCTCGATCGCCTTCGGGCTGGAGCGTCTCGGGCTGATTGCTGTCCGGGCGCCGATCGTCTCCTGCATCGTCCTGCTCGTCCTGATCGTCGGCGCCATATTCGGCATCCACCGGATCAAGATCGACGATTCGCTGTCGCAGCTCTTCCGCTCCGACAGCCGTGAATTCCGCCAATATGAAGAGGTGACGAAGAAGTTCCCGGCCGAGGAATTCGACGTTCTCGTGGTGGTCGAGGGCAAGACCCTGCTGGCCCGGAATAACCTCGAGAAGCTGCGCGACTTCGTCACCGACATGCAACTGGTCGAAGGCACGCGCGGGCTGGTCTCGCTGTTCTCGGCGCGCCAGGCGCCGGCGCCGGGCAAGCTGCCGGCGGCGCTTTTCCCGGCCGAACTGCCCGAGGGCGCCGACTACGACAGGTTCATCGAGACCGTCAAAAACAACGAGATCATCCGCGGCAAGCTGCTGTCGGAAGACGGCACGCTGGCGCTGATCGTGCTGTCGCTCGATCCGGAGGTGGTCGCCTCCAACAAGCTGACCAAGACCGTCGCTGACATCCGCGCGCTGATGAAGGAGGATCTCGGCGACACCGGGCTCAACGTGCAGCTTTCCGGCGTGCCCGTGATGCAGCTCGAGATCCGCAACGCGGTCGAGCGCGACGGCCTCACCTACAACATCCTCGGCATCCTCGCCGGTTGCGTCATCGCCATCATCTTCTTCCGCAAGATCTCGTTCATGGTCGCTGCGGCATTCCCGCCGATGATCGCGATCCTGCTGGCGCTCGGCGCGCTCGGCTGGGCCAATTTCAATCTCAACATGTTCCTGAACGTGATGACGCCGCTCATCATGGTCATCAGCTTCTCGGACTCGATGCAGCTCACCTTCGCCGCGCGCGACCGGCTGATCGCGGGCCAGGACAAGTTCACCGCGTTCAAGAACGCGGTGCTGGTGGTGGGCCCGGCCTGCGTGCTGACGCACGGCACCGCCGGCATTTCCTTCATCGCGCTGATGTTCTCCGACTCCGACCTGATCCGTAAGTTCGGGGAGGCGGGTCTGGCCGCCACCATCATCGCGCTGGTCGCGGTGCTGTCGCTGGTGCCGGTGTTCGGCGTGCTGCTGGTGCGCAACGAGAAGACGTTCGCGGTCAAGTTCCAGAGCGCGGATGCCGGCGTCCAGGCGCTGCGCAATTTCTGCTACTGGATCGCGGTGCGCATGGTCGGCCGGCCCGGCCTGTTCAGCCTGATCGCTGTGCTGTTCGTCGGCGGCCTCGGCGTCATCTACGCCAATCTGGAGCCGCGCTACCGGCTCGCCGATCAGGTGCCGGACAAGCGGCAGGCGGTCGCCGCCAGCGACCGGCTCGATGCCAAGCTCACCGGCGCCAATCCGGTCAACGTGCTGATCCAGTTCCCAAAGGGTGAATCGCTCTATTCGCCGGAGACGCTCCAGACCATCGCGGACGTGCATGCGACCGTGGAGAAGGCGGCCGGTGTTGGCAATGTCTGGTCGGTCGAGACCCTGCGCCGCTGGCTCGCGGAAAAGGCCGGCACCGCCGACGTCGCGACGCTGAAGGAATATGTCGGCGTCATCCCCGAGCATCTGGTGCGGCGCTTCATCGACGCCGAGCAGGACGCAGTCGTGGTGGCCGGCCGTGTGCCGGACAAGGATTCCAGCCAGCTCCTGCCGATCGTGGACAAGCTCGATTCCGAGCTCGACGCCGTCCGCAAGAAGCACCCGGGCTACGAAGTCGCGGTGACGGGCCTTGCCGCGATCGCCGCGCGCAATTCGGCCAACATGATCCAGAAGCTGAACCACGGGCTCACCATCGAATTCGCGCTGGTCGCGATCTTCATCGGCCTTGCCTTCCGATCCTGGGTGGTGATGTTCGCCTGCATCCTGCCGGGTATCTTCCCCGTCGTGATGTCGGGAACGGTGCTGTGGGCGATGGGCGAGGGCCTGCAATTCGCCAGCGTCGTCGCGCTCACCGTCTCGTTCGGGCTGGGGCTCAGCGCCACCATCCACTTCCTCAACCGGCTCAGGCTGGAGAACAAGCCAGGCGTCGGCTCGGCGCTGGCGGTGGAGCGGGCGACCGTGCTGGTCGGCCCTGCGCTGATTCTGACCACGGTGGTGCTGGCCTGCGGGCTCGTCGTAACCGTGTTCTCCGACCTGCCGTCGCTGCGGCTGTTCGGCTGGCTCAGTGCCTTCTCGATGGTGATGGCGCTGGTCGCCGACCTCTTCATCCTCAGGCCGACGGCGATGTGGCTGATCAATCTGCACGCCAAGCTGCAGGGACCGGACAAGCCGGCGATCTAGCGCAGCGATCTTCTGATCGGGGCCAATGCCGCGATGACGCCTATTGGACTGTTGCGCTCGGCGCTCTGGGTGCCGCGGCCTACGGACTGCTCGGATTGCTGGTCGCTGTTGTCCCGCTCACGCGTCGATCCGAACGATCCCGTAGGGATTGAACTTGAAATCGCCCTCGGCGTAGTCCTGTTCCCGCGACAGTGTGAGCTTGCGGTCGCGTAGCGTGGTCTCGATGCCATGCTCGTTCATGGCGTCGGCGATCTCGTCCATCAGCTTGACCGCGTCGCGATCACTGCCGCGCGATGTCGCGACATAGACCTCGGGCAAGCCGACGAGGTGATAACCGACGGTCTCGTAATAGCGATCGCCGGCGAGCGGGCGCTTGGCAAAGGCGAGGCGACACGCCTTGGTGACGGCGGGGGTCATGCGCAGGCCCTGGCTGGTGATCGAGCCCTTGCGCGCTTGATCCATGAGAGCGCGCCACCGCGCGACGCCGTGGGCAATTCCGGCGCTCTCGCCTTTTGCGGCAACGGCTCCCGCGTCGAACATCTCGTCTACGATCTGCAATGCGGCGGCCGAATACGCTGCCGTCTTCTGCTGGGCCATCGGCGGGCTCAGCACGTAGACGACCGATTTGTGATTGGCCACGGCGGCCTCGTCCGAGGCGGTCCATGCTTTCGGGAAGACGCGGTCCCAGCACACCCCGAACGATCGCGCCATGTTCGCGTCGGGCCTGGCCTGCGAATGGGTGCGGTCGATCTCGAAGTCGAAATCGGCGATGGTCCTGGCCAGCGCCTTCGGCGGTTGCAGCAGTTTTTCGTCCTTGCCGAGGAAGCAGAGCACGTGGCGCGGCTTCACCGGTGAAGGCGGCATGGTCGCTCCCTGCTGGTCATTGGCGAAGGCCCGGGTGGCCACGAAGAGCCCGGCGGCCGTGAGCAGATGTCTGCGTATCGGATCCATCTCGGCAAGTTCGCCCCGGTGAGTTCATGCCAGCAAAAAGCCCCCGGCTCGCGCGAACCGGGGGCCGTATTTCTCTGGCCGAGAAGAGCGGATCAGCTCTTCGTCATGGTGATGTTGACGCCGCGGATCTCGCCCTTGGACGAGATCTGCACCGTCTGCTTGGTGCCGTTGGTGCGCAGCGAGAGGTTGGCGGCAAAACCGTTGGCCTCCACGAACACGTCGATCTGGCCGCCGCCGGCGGTGCCCTGGAGATTGCCGAAGATGTTGCGGCTGGATTCGCTCCAATTGCCGGAGATCCGCTCGCCCTGGCTCGTCACGTCGCTGGTGAGGTCGAACTTGTAGCTGTCGGAGGCGCAGTGCAGAGCCTGCTTCAGGTTGAGGCCGCTGCCGGCGACCTTATAGTCTGCCTTGCAGCGAATCCGCTCGGTGGAGCCGTCGGACAGCGACACCGTGCCGGTGCCGGTCCACGCGCCGTCGAAACCGGCAAACGGGCCAGACGACTGTGCGTGGCTCGTCGAAACCGAAAAGAGCAGCGCCGCCCCGATTCCCGCCGCCTTGATGGCCAGTCCAGATCGCCCAAAGAATGTCATCTCAATATCCCGTTTTGGAACGACGCCCGCTTACCCTTGAGAACGTCTCGCCACATCGAAAGTTTAGTGCTCCGAGCCAGTGTCAGGTTCAAAGCCGAGCCGCCAGAGATGGTGGTTCACGACGCCCCGCGCCAGGCTCGGATTCGCCGATTTGCCCTGTTTCCGCACGTTTCCGGCAGGAAAGATGGGGCGCAGAGATGCAGCTCTGCAACAGGTATGCAGTAAAACGCAGTGTCCCTGAATTATGACGTAGTATCAACCCCTTACATTTGCCAATGAGGGCTCGGGGAAGACCTGATCTGGTGGACGTGGCGCCAATTTGGCCGCATTTGCCAGTGCTTGTGCCTTCTCTGAGGCCGCACCTCCCGCGGCGACTTGCCATCAGAACAATCCGCTCCGGTCGTCCGCCCTGTGCAGCCGGGTCCGGTGCGATTCTGCCGTCAGAATGAAGGAATACAATGCGTAAGCTTCTCGTCGCTCTCACCCTGCTGTCGGCATCTGTTTCGACGGCGGCGTTGGCCCAGCAAGGGCGCGGCTCCGAGTCCGAGCAGAAGGCCTGCACGCGCGACGTGCAGAAGTTCTGCCGTCCGGTCATCGACCAGGGCGATTTCACCATCCTGGCCTGCCTCAAGGAGAACCGGGCCAAGATCTCGCAGGCCTGCGACCAGGTCCTGAAGAACCACAACCAGTAAGCTCGGCCATTGGCCCATGAAAGCGGCCCCAGGGCCGCTTTTCGGGTGCAATCCGCAAACGGCAGCCATCGAGAGACAGGATTGGTTTTGCGGCCGTATTCCCCTATATGGGGGCCGCCGCGGATCGCCGGCATGAGCCCGCGAGCGAAGAAGCCCTTTCTATCCAAACGATTGTAAGCCAGCCCTCGATGACCTCTGCGAGCGAATTGCGATCCGGCAAGGGTGACCGCGACGAGAATTTTCCCGTCGCGTCCTGGATCATTCATCCGCGTCATCGCGCCCTGATCCTGGCGTACTACAATTTCGTCCGCACCGCCGACGATATCGCCGACCACGCGACACTGCCGCCCGACCAGAAGCTGGCCTATCTCGACCTGCTCGAGGCCGAGCTGCTCGGCAAGGGCGACACCCAGGCCGAGGCCGTGACCCTGCGCCGCGCGCTTGCCGAACGCGGCATGGCGCCGCGCCATGCGCTCGACGTGCTCATCGCGTTCCGCATGGACGTGACCAAGCTCCGTTACGAGAACTGGGACGAGGTCATTCACTATTGCCGCTACTCGGCGATGCCGGTCGGCCGTTTCATGCTCGACGTCCACGGCGAGAGCACCGCGACCTGGGCCGCATCGGATGCGCTTTGCGCGGGCCTGCAGATCAACAACCACCTGCAGGATTGCGGCAAGGATTTCCGCGAGCTCAACCGCGTCTATCTGCCGCGCGATGCGCTGGCGGCACACGGCGCCTCCGTTGAGCAGCTCGCCCTCGCGCAGTCGCCGCCGGCGATGCTGGCGTGCCTGCAGGCGCTCGCCGTCCGCAACGAAGCGCTGCTCGACGAGGGCAGGTCGCTGAGCGCCGAGATCCGGGATTTCCGCCTCGGCGTCGATGTCTCGGTGATCCAGGCCTATGCCGACCGCATCGTGCGCCTGCTCAAGGTGCGCGATCCCCTGCGCGAGCGCGTGCACCTGAACAAATTCGAGCTGCTCACCTTCAGCCTCGCCGGGATGATCGGCGAAGTCGGCCGTCGCGCGATCGGACGCAAGGCCATTTCCAGACCGGGGACTGCACATGACGCTTGAGGCGACTTCGCCCGGCGCCAATTATGGCTCGACCGCATCCGGCAGCTCGTTCTATGCCGCGATGCGCATCCTGCCGCATGACCAGCGCGAAGCGATGTTCCAGATCTACAGCTTCTGCCGCCAGGTCGACGACATCGCCGATTCCGACGGCCCGCGCGAAGAGCGCCTCGCCGCGCTTCAGCAGTGGCGCAACGACATCGACGCGCTCTATCAGGGCAATCCGCCGCCGCGGCTGAAGGACTACGTCGCCTCGGTGAAGACCTTCGGCCTCAAGCGCGAGGATTTTCTGGCGATCGTCGACGGCATGGAAATGGACGTGCCGCAGGACATCCGCGCGCCCGACATGGCGACGCTGGATCTCTATTGCGATCGCGTCGCCAGCGCCGTGGGACGGCTGTCGGTGCGGGTCTTCGGCCTGCCGGAAGAGGACGGGATCCAGCTTGCCTATCATCTGGGCCGCGCGCTTCAGCTCACCAACATCCTGCGCGACATCGACGAGGACGCGGGCCTTGGCCGACTCTATTTGCCCCGCGAGGCGCTGCTGCATGCCGGCATCACCTCCGACGACCCGAACCGCGTGATCGCCGAGCGTGCGTTGCCGAAAGTCTGCCTGCCGCTGACGCAGCGCGCGAAGATGCATTTCGAGAAGTCGGACGAGATCATGAACCGCAATAAGCGCCGCGCCGTGCGCGCGCCGCGGATCATGTCGAAATACTATCATTCCATTCTGGATCTGCTGATTGCGCGCGGTTTCAATGCGCCGCGCGAGCCGGTGCGTGTGTCGAAGATCACGCGCATCCTGATCCTGCTCCGCTACGCTTTCATCTGATGCAAAACACAGCTCACATCATCGGTGCTGGAATTTCCGGCCTCTCCGCCGCCGTCCGGCTCGCCAATGCCGGATTCAAGGTTGCCGTGCACGAGGCGACGCAGCAGGCCGGCGGCCGCTGCCGTTCCTATTTCGACGGCGCCACCAATCTCACCATCGACAACGGCAATCATCTGCTGCTGTCGGGCAACAGCCATGCGCGTGCCTATGCGCGGGCGATCGGCACCGAGGCTGGTCTCGTCGGCCCCGAGAGCGCGCAGTTTCCCTTCGTCGACATCAAGACCGGGCAGCGCTGGCAGATCGATCTCGGTACGGGCCGGTTGCCGACCTGGGTGCTCGACGAGAGCCGCCGCGTGCCTGATACGGGGCTCACCGATTATCTGAAGCTGGCTCCGCTGATCTGGGCGTCGGAGGAGACGCTGGTCGGCAAGTCGATTCCGACCGAGGGCGTGCTCTATCAGCGCCTGGTGCAGCCGCTGTTGCTCGCGGCTCTCAACGTCGATCCGCCCGAGGGCTCGGCCGGGCTTGCCGGTGCGATCGTGCGCGAGACGCTGCTTGCCGGTGGACAGGCCTGCCGTCCCCTGATCGCGCGCGACGGCCTCAGCGCCGTGCTGATCGAGCCGGCCGTGAAATTCCTGGTTGATCGCGGCCACACCGTTCAGCTCGGCCATGAGCTGCGTTCGTTTGCGACCAGTGACGGCAGGGCCGGTGCGCTGAATTTCGGCGGCGAGGATGTGATCCAGCTCGCCGAAGGCGACGTCGTCGTGATGGCGGTGCCGCCGCGCGCCGCCGCCAGCCTGCTGCCGGGCCTGAAGACGCCGACCGAATTCCGCGCCATCGTGAATGCGCATTTCCGCATCACGCCGCCGCCAGGGTCGGCGCCGATCCTCGGCGTGATCGGCGGCGTCGTGGAGTGGCTGTTCGCGTTCCCGAACCGGCTGTCCGTCACCATCAGCAACGGCGACCGTCTGGTCGACATGCCGCGCGAGGAACTCGCGCAGGCGATCTGGAACGACGTCTGCAAGGCCGGCGGCGTCTCCGGCGAGTTGCCTCCGTGGCAGATCGTGCGCGAGCGCCGTGCCACATTTGCGGCGACGCCGGCCCAGAATGCCCTGCGCCCCGGGGCGGTCACTGCGCTGAAAAACCTGTTTCTTGCAGGGGATTGGACTGCTACGGGATTGCCTGCGACCATCGAGGGATCGGTGCGGTCCGGTGATCGCGCAGCCGATCTGGTTCTCGCCGCCAAAGGATCCTGAAAGGCGGCCCTGACGGGCAAAAATCCCCGGCCAAATTCAATCGACTATCGGAGCAATCGAGCGAGATGGATTCCGTGAACGCGACCAGCCGCGAAGCTTTGGAATCGAGCATTGCATCGGCGACGCAAGGCGTCGTTGGCCTTCAGCAATCCGACGGCCATTGGGTCTTCGAGCTCGAGGCCGACTGCACGATCCCCGCCGAATACGTCCTGCTGCGCCATTATCTCGCCGAGCCGGTCGATGCCGCGCTCGAAGCCAAGATCGCCAATTATCTTCGCCGCATCCAGGGCGCCCATGGCGGCTGGCCGCTGGTGCATGACGGCGAGTTCGACATGAGCGCGAGCGTGAAGGCCTACTTCGCGTTGAAGATGATCGGCGATCCCGTCGACGCCCCGCACATGGTGCGTGCGCGCGAGGCGATCCATGCCCGCGGCGGCGCGATCCACAGCAACGTCTTCACGCGCTTCCTGCTTGCGATGTACGGGGTGGTGACCTGGCGTGCGGTGCCGGTGCTGCCGATCGAGATCGTGCTGCTGCCGTTCTGGTCGCCGTTCCACCTCAACAAGATCTCCTATTGGGCGCGCACCACCATGGTGCCGTTGATGGTGCTCGCGGCGCTGAAGCCGCGCGCGAAGAATCCGAAGGGCGTCGGCATCGACGAGCTGTTCCTGCAGGATCCGCGTTCGATCGGCATGACCGCCAAGGCGCCGCACCAGAGCATGGCCTGGTTCGTGCTGTTCCGCGCGCTCGATGGCATTTTGCGCGTGATCGAGCCGATGTTTCCCAGGAGCCTGCGCAAGCGCGCGATCGATGCGGCGCTCGCCTTCACCGAGGAGCGGCTCAACGGCGAGGACGGCATGGGCGCGATCTATCCGCCCATGGCCAACATTGTCATGATGTACGACGCGCTCGGCAAGGACGAGAATTATCCGCCGCGGGCAACGACGCGCCGCGGCATCGACAAGCTGCTCGTCATCAACGGCGAGGAGGCCTATTGCCAGCCCTGCGTCTCGCCGGTGTGGGACACGACGCTGACCGCGCATGCGCTGCTGGAAGCCGGCGGTGACAAGGCGGTGCCGGCGGCCAAGCAGGGCCTCGACTGGTTGATCCCGAGGCAGGAGCTCGAGGTGAAGGGCGACTGGGCGGTGAAGCGGCCCGACGTGCGTCCGGGCGGCTGGGCCTTCCAGTACAACAATGCGCATTACCCCGACCTCGACGACACCGCCGTGGTCGTGATGTCGATGGACCGCATGCGCCGGGAGCACGGCGCCACCGGCTACGATGCCGCGATCGCCCGCGGCCGGGAATGGATCGAGGGCATGCAGAGCGACGACGGCGGCTGGGCTGCCTTCGACGTCAACAACCTCGAATATTATTTGAACAACATCCCGTTCTCGGATCATGGCGCGCTGCTCGACCCGCCGACCGAGGACGTCACCGCGCGCTGCATCTCGATGCTGGCCCAGCTCGGCGAGACCGAGGCGACCAGCAAGCATGTGGCCGACGGGGTCGCCTACTTGCGGAAGACCCAGCACCCGGAGGGGTCCTGGTACGGTCGCTGGGGCATGAATTTCATCTATGGAACCTGGTCGGTGCTCTGCGCCCTGAACATGGCCGGCGTCCGCCATGAAGATCCCATGATTCGCAAGGCCGCCGATTGGCTGGCCTCGATCCAGAACGAGGACGGCGGCTGGGGCGAGGATGCCGTCAGCTACCGCCTGGACTACCGGGGATGGGAGGCCGCGCCTTCGACCGCCTCGCAAACGGCATGGGCCTTGCTTGCCCTCATGGCGGCAGGCGAGGTTGATCACCCGGCCGTCGCCCGCGGGGTGGAGTACCTGATTGCAACACAGAACGAAAAAGGACTGTGGGATGAGCAGCGGTACACCGCCACAGGCTTCCCCCGCGTGTTCTATCTACGGTATCATGGTTACCCAAAGTTCTTTCCGCTGTGGGCGTTGGCGCGGTATCGGAACTTGCGGAACACCAACAGCAGGGTGGTAGGGGTCGGAATGTGACTTTGGGGACGGGGGACTGTTTTACCGTGGGTACGACCATCGACCCGCGGCCAATACTGATCGTGACCGGATTGGTTCAGGAGGCCCGAATCGCGGCCGGGCCTGGAATGGCGGTCATCTGTTCATCGAGCAGCCCGACCCAGTTGCGGGCGCTTCTGACGGTGGTGGATCCTGACACGATTCGCGGCGTGATCTCCTTCGGCGTGGCCGGGGGGCTCGACCCGACGCTGCGCTCCGGCGATGTCGTGCTGGCGACCGAAGTGCTGTCCGGCGACACCCGCTGGGCCGCCGGCCTCTCGCTCGGCGACGATCTGATCGAACGCCTGACCTCGGGCCGCCGCCGCGTGGTGCGCGGCAGCCTCGCCGGCGCCGAGGAAGTGGTCACCAAGCGCGCCTGCAAGGCGGCGCTGCATTCCGAGACGGGCGCCGCCGCCGTCGACATGGAAAGCCACATCGCCGCCGCCTACGCCGCCGAAGCCGGATTGCCGTTCGCCGCGGTCCGCGTCATCAGCGATCCCGCCCATCGCGCGCTGCCGGCGCTCGCCCGTGCCGCCATCAAGCCAAACGGCCAGATCGACCTCGCCGCCGTGCTGCGCGGCATCGTGCGCAATCCGGCGACGCTGCATGCGCTGGTCTCGACCGGCCTCGACTTCAACCGCGCGCTGCGCTCGCTTCGCGGCTGCCGGGATTACCTGATCGGCACTGAGTTGGTCGAGAGCGAACCGCTGGTGTCGAAGGCCGCCTGAGCGGCGTCTTCGAGCGACAAAGAAAAGGCCCGGTCTCTGACCGGGCCTTTTCTTTTGGCCTGCGAGATTGGGCCATCAATGCGATGTGGTCCTTGGGTTTGTGCGATGTCGACCTGTGGGGAGGGACGAAGCGTCGGGCAAAACACCCTAAAACCCGTCAATCCCTCCCTGCAAAAATATTCCACTTTACCGAAATTCGGATTTGTGGCATAGAGCGTCCATCCCGGCCCTGCCAGAGGGGCGCTTCGCGATCGTCACGAGATGCGGGCCGGGGTGCGGTGGACGCGGTAGCGCCGGCGCGAAGGCGGTGACAGGGACGGGCGACCGTTGAGTCATGCGCATCGCGATACGACACGGCGCGGTCACAGCGGTTTCGGTCGTCGTCGGAGGTGAGCACACGCGAGCTCCCGGCGATCAGGTCGAACCGTCCGCGGACGGAGAAGTCGTGTGGTCCTGACGCCCGGGGTTCTGGCGTCAAGCTTTGCGGTGATGCGGCGGCCCGACCGGGTGCGCACATCGAACAGCGGCGAGGCGACGGGGGCAATAGTGCAACGCTCCCCGAGGAGAGCACGAAGGACACCGTTAAAACCATCCGCGCAGGGAAGGCCGGGCGACCGGCATCACCTGTGATCCACCCCGTGTGCATTCCTGTCGCGCACGGATTGCGGGTGCCGGCGGCGCCCGGCCTTCCCTGCGTCCTCTGGTCTTTCGAGGGCGAAACGAACAGCAAAACTCGGGCGAAAGAAGCCGCGAGAACGCGCAGGCGTGTCAGCGGGGAAGAGAGCGCATGGTAAGAGCAAGCTGGTGCCGTACACTCCGTCATTGCGAGCGCAGCGAAGCAATCCAGAGTGTCTCCGCGGAACGATTCTGGATTGCTTCGCTGCGCTCGCAATGACGACGGAGCGGATAGCGTGGCTCAATCCCCAATCAAAAAAGCCCGGTCGCGCTGGCGACCGGGCCTTTTGTTTGTGACGCGTCGCGTCCGCTTACGCGGCAGTCGAAGCCTTCTGCGCGGCCTTCGCCTGCGCGGCGGCGGCTTCGTCCTTGCGGATCTCCGACAGGCGCTTCTGCACTTCCGCCGAGAAGATGTACTGCGCCGGGCGCTGCTTGCTCATGTCGATCTCCGGCGCCATCGGACCCGTGGTCCTGATGCCGCGCAGCGACACCCACATCGCCTTCAGCGGGTTGTTGAGGGCTGCGGTCGCCGCGGTCGGCTCGTAGCCGCAATGGGCCATACAGTCGGCGCACTTCTCGTACTTGCCGGTGCCGTAGGTCTCCCAGTCGGTGGTCTCCATCAGCTCCTTGAAGGTTTTCGCGTAGCCTTCACCGAGCAGGTAGCAGGGCTTCTGCCAGCCGAAGATATTGCGCGCGGGCATGCCCCACGGCGTGCATTCGTATTCCTGGTTGCCGGCGAGGAAGTCCAGGAACAGGCCGGAATGCATGAAGTTCCACTTCTTGCCCTTGCCCATCGCGAAGACGTCGCGGAACAGCTTCTTGGTCTTGGTGCGGTTGAGGAAGTGCTCCTGGTCCGGCGCGCGCTCATAGGCGTAGCCCGGCGACATCGAGACGCCGACGCCGAGCTCGACGGTGAGGTCGAGGAACTTCGCGATCTCCTCGGCCGGGTGGCCGTCGAAGATGGTCGCGTTGACGTTGACGGTGAAGCCGCGCGCCTTGGCCGCCTTGATGGCGGAGACGGCGCGGTCGAACACGCCCTTCTGCGAGACGGCCTTGTCGTGATGGTCCTTCAGGCCGTCGAGATGCACGGAGAAGAACAAATACGGGGAGGGCTCGAACAGATCGAGCTTCTTCTCGAGCAGCAGCGCGTTGGTGCAGAGCGAGACGAACTTCTTGCGCGCGACGAGGCCGCGCACGATCTCGCCGATCTCCTTGTGGATCAGCGGTTCGCCGCCGGGAATGGCGACCATCGGGGCGCCGCACTCGTCGGCCGCGTCCCAGCACTCCTGTGCGGTCATGCGGCGGTTGAGGATCGCGTCCGGGTAATCGATCTTGCCGCAGCCGACGCAGGCGAGGTTGCAGCGAAACAGCGGCTCCAGCATCAGCACGAGCGGATAGCGTTTGCGGCCAAGCAGTTTCTGCTTGAGCAAATAGCCGCCGATACGCATTTCCTTGAAGAAGGGGATGGCCATTACAAGTTTCTTTCTGGGCTTTTCAATTCGGGTGGGTCAGCTCGCAGCCAGTTGGGCCGGAAGCCGGAATTCGATGTTTTCCTCGCGGCCCGGCAGCACCTGGACCTTGACCGGTCCGATCCGCCGCATCGCTTCGATCACGTCATCCACGAGTACCTCAGGCGCCGAAGCGCCGGCCGTGATGCCGACGGTCCTGGCATTTTTCAACCACTCCGGATTGAGCGCGCTGCCGTCGGCAATCAGATAACTCGCGACGCCGGCCTCGGTGCCGATTTCGCGAAGCCGGTTCGAGTTCGAGCTGTTGGCAGCGCCCACCACCAAGATCACGTCGACCAGCTTGCTCAAGTCCCTTACCGCAGATTGGCGGTTCTGTGTCGCATAGCAGATATCCCGGATATCCGGGCCTTGAATATCTGTAAAGCGGGCTTGCAGGGCCGCGATGATGTCCCTGGTGTCGTCGACCGACAGGGTGGTCTGGGTGATGTAGGCCACTGGCGTATCTGCGGGCAGGCTCAAGGCCTTAACCTCTTGAACGCTTTGGACAAGCAGCACGGGACCGGGAACCTGACCCATCGTGCCTTCGACCTCGGGGTGTCCGGCATGGCCGATCAGGATCAGCGTGCGGCCCTTGCTGGTGTAGCGCTTCCCCTGATTGTGAACTTTCGTGACCAGGGGGCAGGTGGCGTTGAGCACCGGAAGGTCGCGCGCGGCGGCCTCTTCCTCGACGCTGCGGGCGACGCCATGGGCGCTGAAGACGGTCACCGCCTTCGGCGGAACCTCGGACAGCTCCTCGACGAAGATTGCCCCTTTGTTCTTCAGGCTCTCGACCACGTATTTGTTGTGCACGATCTCGTGGCGCACGTAGACGGGCCGGCCGTACTTCTCCAGCGCCCGTTCCACAATCTCGATTGCACGCACCACGCCCGCGCAAAAGCCGCGCGGTTGCGCCAGATAAACTTCCATTGGACGCCCATCACGCAAGTTGCACCAATCCGCTTCGTAAGTCCCCTACGGCACCCCGATCCTGACCAATGAGTTGCAATATCCGCACCATTGGTTCGCGCGCGCGGTAGCCACCCACCCTCGTCAAGGCTCGGCGCATGGAGGCGCAAGTCTTTGTGTCAAAAAATCGGCAATAAGGAAAGGTCGAATGAAACCTCAGAGCCCCGGCTGATCACGTTAGAGGTAATATAGTAGGGTCGTCGTTGCTTGCAAGATGGGCAATGTCTGTGCCCAGTGCTTTGTCACTTTCCCGCCTCAACTCCCCGGTTATACCGACGCCCCACACGATTTTGCCCGGTCTCCCGCCGTTTACCCTCAAACCCAGTGCGACGAGAACCGCCCAAAACAGCAATAGGTTTCGCCCGGGAACTCCGATAAACAGCGGGCGTTTCCGGCAAGCTGTTAACCGCAGAAAGAAAAGAAGTGCTGCAAAGCGTCGTCGTCGCCATTGTCAGGGCCTGCACCCGGTTTGCCTCCCTCGTCGTCGTTCTCGGGCTCCTGCTGGCAGTAGCCGCGGGCTATTACGCGTCCCAGCACTTCGCCATCAACACCGACATCAACTCGCTGATTGCCAAGAATCTGGACTGGCGCAAGCGTGACCAGCAATTCGACAAGGCGTTCGATCAAAACGAATTAATCCTCGCTGTAGTCGAAGCCCGCACGCCGGAGATGGCGAGCGCTGCGGCAGACGCGCTCTATGCCAGGCTGAAGGGCGACAAGACCAACTTCCAGTCGATGCAGCAGCTCGGCAGCGGCGAGTTTTTCGAGAAGAACGGCTTGTTGTTTCTGCCGACCGAAGAGGTCGGCAAGATCACCGGCCAGTTCGAATCCGCCGCGCCCCTGATCGAGATCATGGCCGGAGATCCCTCGATCCGCGGCCTGACCGGAGCGCTGGAGACCGGACTTGCAGGGGTCAAGCGCGGCCAGATCAAGCTCGACAACACCGAGCGGCCCTTCAACCTGATCGCACAGACCGTCGAGACCGTGCTCAACAAGGGAAATGCCAGCTTCTCTTGGCGCGAGCTCGTCAGCGACGAGCCGCTGAAGGATTCCGACAAGCGTGCTTTCATCGAGTTCAAGCCGATCCTCGACTACAACGCGTTGGAGCCCGGCAAGGACGCCACCGACGCGATCCGCAAGGCCGCTGCGGATCTGGATTTTTCGACCAAGTACCAGGCCCGCGTTCGGCTGACCGGCCCGATTCCGATCGCCAACGAGGAATACGCCACCGTTCAGGAAGGCGCCGTCGTCAACGGCGTCGGCACGGTTCTCGTCGTGCTGGTCATCCTGTGGCTCGCGCTGCATTCGGCGAAAATCATCTTCGCGGTATTCATCAATCTCTTCGTGGGCCTTGCGATCACGACCGCGGCCGGCCTGATGATGGTCGGGTCGTTCAATCTGTTGTCGATCGCGTTCGCGGTGCTGTTCGTCGGCCTCGGCGTCGATTTCGGCATCCAGTACAGCGTCCGCTATCGCTCGGAGCGCTTCAAGCACAACGATCTCCCGGGCGCGCTAGTGCTGGCGGCCAAACGCTCGGCGGTGCCGCTGTCGCTCGCGGCGATGGCGACGGCCGCCGGCTTCCTCTGCTTCATGCCGACCGATTATCAAGGCATCGCCGAGCTCGGCCAGATCGCCGGCGTCGGCATGCTGGTGGCGTTCATCTCGTCGATCACCATTCTGCCGGCCATGCTGAAGCTGCTGAATCCGCCCGGCGAGAAGGAGCCGGTCGGTTATGCCTTCCTGGCACCGCTCGATCACTTCCTGGAGAAGCACCGCGTGCTCGTCGTGGGCGGCACGCTGCTGCTCGCGCTCGCAGGCCTGCCGCTGCTCTACTTCATGAAGTTCGACTTCAACCCGATGAATCTGCGCAATCCGCACGCTGAATCGATCGCGACCTTCCTCGATTTGCGCAAGGACCCCAACACCGGCGCCAATGCCATCAACGTGATGGCCAATTCGGAAGAGCAGGCGAGGGCGGTCGAGGCGAAGCTCGAGAAGGTGCCCGAGGTGCTCAGGGTGATGTCGCTCAACAGCTTCGTGCCGCAGGACCAGCCGCCGAAGCTGAAGCTGCTCGCGCAGGGAGCCGGGGTGCTGAACCCCGCGCTCAATCCCGAGCAGATCGACGCGGCGCCCTCGGATCGGGAAAACGTCGAGGCGCTGAAGTCCTCGGTCGACAATCTGCGCCGGACCGCGGGCGAGGCGAAGGGCCCCGGTGCGGTTGCCTCGCGCCGTCTGGCGGACGCACTCGAAAAGCTCGCCAATGGCGACGAGGCCACGCGCAACAAGGCGCAGGACGTGTTCGTCACGCCGATGAAGATCGTGTTCGACCAGCTCAGAAGCGCGATGCAGGCCGAGCCCGTCACGCTGAAGTCACTGCCGCCCGAACTCGTCAGCGCCTGGAAGAGCAAGGACGGCATCATCCGGGTCGAGGCGCTGCCCAAGGGCGATCCCAACGACAACGACACGCTGCGCAAATTTGCGGCGGCGGTACTCGCTGCCGAGCCGACCGCCATCGGCGGGCCGGTCTCGATCCTGAAATCCGGCGATACCGTGGTAAGGGCGTTCATCCATGCCGGCATCTACGCGCTGGTGGTGATCGGCCTCTTGCTGTGGATCACGCTGCGCCGGTTCGTCGACGTGCTGATGACGCTGGTGCCGCTCCTGGTTGCCGGTGCCGTGACGCTAGAGATCTGCGTGCTGATCGGTCTGCCGCTCAACTTCGCCAACATCGTCGCATTCCCGCTGCTGCTCGGCGTCGGCGTCGCCTTCAAGATCTATTATGTCGTGGCCTGGCGCTCCGGCAGAACGAATCTGCTTCAGACCAGCCTGACACGCGCGATCTTCTTCAGCGCGCTGACGACGGCGACCGCGTTCGGTAGCCTGTGGCTGTCGAGCCATCCCGGCACGTCCAGCATGGGCAAGCTGCTCGCTCTCTCGCTGGTGACGACGCTCGCGGCCGTGCTGCTGTTCCAGCCGGCCCTAATGGGCAAACCCCGCAATCTCAGGGAGTAGGCAGATGTCGCCGACCGGATCGGCGCCGCCCTTCTGACCGGGCTTGGCTGCGCCGGCGGACTTCGGAACTGCAGGTGCAGGTGCGGCTGCTGCCGTAGCTCCGGTGGGCTTCGGCGCCGCGCCGGCGGACTTCGGTGCGCCCTTGGCCATTGCGTTGGCTGGGCTCGGGGGGATCGGCGGGCCGACCCTGGTCCAGGTTTCGCCACCGCAGAGGAAGCCCATCACGCAACCTTTGATCTCGAGCTGGTCGCTGCCGACAGGCGTGATGGTCGCGCTGTACAGCTGGCCGTCCTTGGCGTTGTAGACTTGTCCTTCCCATTGATCGGCGGCGGGCTTCTTCTTCATGTCGATCAGCGTCGCCATGCCCAGCGTCGGCCTGGTCTTTTTCGAGGCATCCGGGTTGTTCTCGTCGCGGCCGCCGGGCTGTTTTTCCCAGGAAACCGCGCCCCACATGCTGCCATTGCATTGGGCGACACGAATGTTGGCGACGCCGTCGGCAACCCGCCAATCGCCGGTGGGATCGGCGGCGAGCGCGGGGGTCAGGCAGGTGTAACCACCAGCCAGTATTATTCCGGTGTAAAGGGCCAAACGCATGAGTGTTCCTCGGCAGTGCAACATGGTCTAAAGCTGTGCTTGCGAAGATGGTCCGAAAAAGGGCAAAAGGCCGCACAAACCGTTTTCAGTAACGGTCCGTTTTCAGTTGACGAAACGGCCCTCAATCGAAGTATGTAGCGGATGCACAGTCCAAATCCAGACATGTCTGAGCTCTTCGCGGACCGTCAGGCCCAGCGCAGCGCCCTGCATAATCGGTATCTGAACGAGCAGTTCGTTCGGGTCCTCAAGACCATCGGCTACGATGTCGGCTTCCAGAAGGGGCAGGGGCAGTATCTCTTCGACCGCGAGGGCGCGCGCTATCTCGACCTGTTGTCCGGCTTTGGTGTGTTTGCGATCGGGCGCAATCATCCTGTCATGCGCGAGGCGCTCAAGAGCGTGCTCGACGCCGATCTGCCCAATCTCGTCCAGTTCGACGTTTCGGTGCTCGCCGGCGTGCTCGCCGAACGCCTTCTGAAATACGTTCCCTATCTCGACAAGGCGTTCTTCGCCAATTCCGGCGCCGAATGCGTCGAAGCCGCGATCAAGTTCGCGCGCGGCGCGACGGGGCGTCCCGGCATCGTCTATTGCGCCCATGGCTATCACGGCCTGACCTATGGCGCGCTGTCGCTCACGGGCGATTCGAACTTCCGCACCGGCTTCGAGCCGCTGCTGCCGGGCTGCACCCCGATCCCGTTCAACGATCTGGCAGCGCTCGAAAAGGCGCTGGCCTCGCGCGAGGTAGCGGCGTTCGTCGTCGAGCCGATCCAGGGCAAGGGCGTGAACATGCCCACCGACGAGTTCCTGCCGGGCGCGGCCGCGCTCTGCAAGAAATACGGCACGCTGTTCGTCGCCGACGAGATCCAGACCGGCATGGGCCGCACCGGCCGCTTCCTCGCGGTCGAGCACTGGAACGTCGAGCCCGACATGGTGCTGCTGTCGAAGTCGCTGTCGGGCGGCCACGTGCCGGTCGGCGCGGTGCTGACGCGCAAGAGCATCTTCGACAAGATCTTCAACCAGATGGACCGTGCGGTGGTGCACGGCTCCACCTTCTCCAAGAACGACCTTGCCATGGCCGCGGGCATCGCCACGCTCGACGTCATGGAGTCCGAGAAGCTGATCGAGTCCGCCGCCAAGCGCGGTGCCGAGCTGCGCCTCGCGCTGACGCGTATGGTGCCCGGCTATGAGCTGATGAAGGAAGTGCGCGGCAAGGGCCTGATGATCGGCGTCGAGTTCGGCCCGCCGAAGTCGCTGCGGCTGCGCGCCTCCTGGAATGTGCTGGAAGCGGCCAACAAGGGCCTGTTCTGCCAGCTCATCACCGTGCCGCTGTTCAAGGATCACAAGATCCTGACCCAGGTCGCCGGCCACGGCAGCCACACCATCAAGCTGCTGCCGCCGCTCACCATCACCGAGGAAGACTGCGGCTGGATTGAACGCGCCTTCGACGACGTTATTGCCGGCAGCCACAAGGTCCCCGGCGCGATCTGGTCGCTCGGCAAGACCCTGGTGGACAACGCGGTGAGACGGTCGGCGTAGTTCGCCGATCTATCTCGGCGATCGTCATTACGAGCGAAGCAATCCATATCCCTCTGCGGAGACGATGGAGCGCGGCGCAATCCGGGCTACGCAGGTCGCTTCGCATCCTCCAGAATCATCGTCGCGCCCTTCTCGGCGATCATCGCGGTCGGCGTATTGGTATTGCCCGATGTGATCGTCGGCATGATCGAGGCATCGACGATGCGCAGGCCATCGAGGCCGTAGAAGCGCAATCGTTCGTCCACCACGGCCATCGGATCATTCACCGCGCCCATCTTCGCGGTGCCGACGGGATGAAAGATCGTGGTGCCGATGTCGCCGGCGGCCTTCGCGAGTGAGGCATCGTCGTCGCCGACGGAGGGACCGGGCAGGTATTCGCTCGGACGATATTTGGCCAGCGCCTTCTGCTGCATCAGGCGTCGCGTGGTGCGGATGGCATCGGCGCCGACCTGGCGGTCGTCGTCGGTCGACAGATAGTTCGGAGCGATGATCGGCTTCTCGTCCGGGCTCGCGGAACGCAGTCGCACGGTGCCGCGCGAGGTCGGCTGGAGATTGCAGGCGCTCACCGTGATGGCGGGGAAGCGGTGCAGGGGATCGCCGAACTTGTCGAGCGACAATGGCTGCACGTGGAACTGGATGTTGGCGCGTGCGCGCGTCGCATCCGAGCGCGTGAAGATGCCGAGTTGCGACGGCGCCATGGTCAGCGGACCACGGCGGCGGAAGGCGTAGTCGAGCCCCATCAGTCCGCGGCGGAACAGGTTGTAATAGGTTTCGTTCAGCGTGCGCACGCCTTCGACCTTGTAGATCGCGCGCTGCTGGAGATGGTCCTGGAGATTGCGCCCCACGCCGGGCTTGTCCATGACGATGTCGATGCCGAGCGGTGACAGCCAGTCGGCGGGGCCGATGCCGGAGCGATGCAGCACCTGCACCGAGCCGATCGAGCCAGCCGAGAGGATCACCTCGCGCTTCGCCCGCGCCTCGATGATCTCGCCGTTCTGGAAGAAGCGCACGCCGACGGCGTGGCCCCGCTCGACGATCAGACGGTCGACCAGCACGTGCTTCTCGAGCCGCAGATTGGGCCGGTTCAGCGCGGGCTTGAGGAAGCCGCGCGCCGACGACCAGCGCCGGCCGCGCTTCTGGTTGACGTGGAAATAGCTGGTGCCTTCGTTGTCGCCGGTGTTGAAATCCGGAATGCGCTTGATGCCCATCTCCTCGGCGGCGTCGCCAACTGCGTCGAGGACGTCCCACGCGAGCCGTGGCGCCTCGATACGCCAGCCGCCGCCCGCGCCGTGATGCTCGCTCGCGCCGAGAAAGTGGTCTTCCAGCCGCTTGAACAGCGGCAGCACGTCGTCATAACCCCAGCCCGTCATGCCGAGCTGGCGCCAGTGATCGTAGTCCGCGGCCTGTCCGCGCATCGAGATCATGGCGTTGATCGCCGAGCAGCCGCCGATCACCTTGCCACGGGGATAGGCGAGCGCGCGGCCGTTCAGGCCCGGCTCGGCCTCGGTCTTGAACATCCAGTCCGAGCGCGGATTGCCGATGGCGAAGAGATAGCCGACCGGGATGTGGAACCAGATCCAATTGTCGTCGCCGCCGGCTTCAAGAATGAGGACGCGGTTGTTGCGATCGGCCGATAGCCGGTTCGCGACGATGCAGCCGGCCGTACCGGCTCCGACGACAATGTAGTCAAACTCACCTTCGAGCCGCCTTGGCATTCTGCTTCCACCCGGATGGTCACTCAGCGTTCTGTTCTAATAGGCAGACGCAGCCGACCGGGACAAGCCCGGCCATGACGAGAGCACAGGGCTACTCCTCGATCGGCAGGAGTTAGGTGGACCGACGCTTGCATGCTAGATAGTCCTTCATCCAAACAAAGTTCGAGACCCTCCATGCCCATCGTGAACCGCGTCGCCGACCTTCAACCCGATATTCAGGCCTGGCGCCGGGACATCCATGAGCATCCGGAGCTGCTGTACGACGTTCATCGCACCGCAGCATTCGTCGCGGACCGTCTGCGCGAGTTCGGCTGCGATGAGGTCGTGACCGGGCTCGGCCAGACCGGCGTGGTCGGCGTGATCAAGGGCAGCAAGCCCGCGGGCGAGGGGCTCAAGGTGATCGGCATGCGTGCCGACATGGATGCGCTACCCGTCGACGAGCAGACCAACCTGCCTTACGCCTCGAAGATTCCGGGCAAGATGCACGCCTGCGGCCATGACGGCCACACCGCGATGCTGCTCGGGGCAGCGCGCTACCTCGCGGAGACCCGCAACTTCGCCGGCGATGCGGTGGTGATCTTCCAGCCGGCCGAGGAGGGCGGTGCCGGCGGGGCGGCCATGGTCAAGGACGGCCTGATGGAGCGCTTCGGCATCGAGCAGGTCTACGGCATGCACAACGGCCCCGGCATCCCGATCGGCTCGTTCGCGATCCGGCCGGGTCCGATCATGGCGGCGACGGACGAGGTCGACATCATGATCGAGGGCCTCGGCGGCCATGCCGCGCGTCCGCACAAGTGCGTGGACTCCGTATTGGTCGGCGCGCAGGTGATCACCGCCTTGCAATCGATCGTCGCGCGCAGCGTCGATCCGCTGGAATCGGCGGTGATCTCGATCTGCGAATTCCACGCCGGCAATGCCCGCAACGTCATTCCGCAAACGGCAACGCTGAGGGGCACCATCCGCACCCTGTCGCCGGAAGTGCGCAAGCTCGTAGAGAAGCGCGTGCACGAGGTGGTCGCGGGCGTGGCGCAGATCACGGGTGCGAAGATCGACCTGCACTACAAGCGCAATTATCCCGTGGTGAACAACCATGTCGCGGAGACCGAGGTGGCGCGGCGCATCGCCGGGCAGGTCGCCGGAGAAGCCAACGTGCACGAGATGCCGCCGCTGATGGGCGGCGAGGATTTCGCCTATATGCTGGAGGCGCGGCCCGGCGCCTTCATCTTCTGCGGCAACGGCGACAGCGCCGGCCTGCATCACCCCGCCTACAATTTCAACGACGAGGCGATCGTGTTCGGCACGTCCTACTGGGTCAAGCTGGTCGAGGAGTCGCTCGCGGCGTCGTAACGCTGGAGCCGAAGCAGAGATGCAATGGCCCGCGAATTGCGCGGGCTCGTTCTTCTTGACGGATCGGCTCGCCAACAACGGCGCAAAGCCGTTCGCGCAAAGCCGTTCCTTCCAGTTATATTCAGGCGGCCCGCGCCGCCTTCTTCTGCAAGCTGGCAGCAATCTTCAAATCTTCGACAAAGCGCTGATATTCCAGCAGCTTCGCTTCCGGATCGGGTAGCCGCAGCAGATAGGAGGGGTGCACCGTCACCAAAGCCTTGCGCCCATCAGGAAGCTCGATGAGGCGACCGCGGGTCTTGCCGATCGGGGTGGTCTTGCCGAACACGCTTTGCGCAGCCGTGGCCCCCATCGCCACGATCAGATCGGGCTGAATTGCTGAAACTTCCCGCTCATACCATTGCCGGCACGCCCGGATCTCAGGCGTATTCGGCTTCTGGTGCAGGCGGATCTTTCCGCGCGGCACGAATTTGAAGTGTTTGACCGCGTTGGTGACATAGACCTTCGTGCGGTCGACACCGGCCTCCGCGAGTGCACGGTCGAGCATCTGGCCGGCCGGACCGACGAAGGGATGGCCGGCGAGGTCTTCCTTGTCGCCGGGCTGCTCGCCGACCAGCATGATGTTTGCCGATCTCGGGCCTTCGCCGAACACGGTCTGGGTCGCGTCCTTGTAGAGATGGCAGGCGCGGCAATGCGCGGCTTCCTCGCGCAGAGCTTCGAGATTGTCGACTGTGGTCTTGCGCTTCATCGGAGCCTCCGGCCGCCTCTGAGGCTTGTGCGGATCGGTTGCGGCATTGGCGATCATGGCACCGGTCATGCGCTCGGCGTCCTCGATCAGAGGCTTAATGATCGAAGCCTCGGGCAGGTTCCTCCAGTATTTCTTCGGCATCTCGGCCTGCATCGCCTTCACCTTGAGCCGGGCCGGATTGAAGATGCTGGCGTAGTAGCGCCGCCAGGTTTCCTCCAGCCGGTCCTCGCTTGGCGCCTCGCTCCTGCTGACACCCGGTGTGAACGAGAGCGCGTGGCCGTCCCAATGCGCGCACAAATCGGGCGTCAGGATCGACCAGGGCATGTCGGCAAAGCGCCGGGCGAAGAACGGCGCGGCGAGCTCGACGATGTGGTGCTCCGGTTCGAACCAGGCGACGTAATGCGCCGCACGTTCCCGGCCGATCTCCCGGAAGCGCACGAAGGCGTGCATCTTGTGCTCGTCGCGATAGACCGCTTTCGCCATGGCGGTGACCTGCGCGACATCGGGATCGGTCGCGATTTCGATGAGATCGTGATGGTCCCTCAGCCGCCACAGCAGGCGATAGAGAATCGCAAAGCGCTCGACATCACGGTGCAGGATCGCGGCCTTGGCGAGCTCTACGAATTTTGCTGATACGCTGAAGGTGCCGTCATTCACCTCGAGGATCGGAGACGGCGAGGGCGGCGCGAACAGCTCCGCTTCGCCCCCCTGCACGGCCCAGGTGACATCGGTGGGCTTCACAAGATGAAGCACGAGCGTCCGCGCGGCTTTGCGCCAGCCGTCGAAATCGGTTTCGCTGTCAAGGGTGATGTAGTGCATCAGAAGCCAAACCCCAGTTGCGTTGCCTTCGGCTTGAACCGCTCGATCAGCCGCGCCTCGTCGAGACGGTGCGGTGAGGGGCGGTGATCGCTGAGGACGATGAACGGCAGTGCCTTGTGCTTGGGCACGTGAAGCCGCGCGAGATCGGTGAGGCGGATCGTGGTGGTGCGGCGTGTCGCGATGATGCGTTCAACCGTCCTGGTGCCGAAGCCCGGCACGCGCAAAAGCTCCTCGCGGCTGGCGCGGTTGACGTCGAGTGGAAAATGGTCGCGATGGCGCAGCGCCCAGGCGAGCTTTGGATCGATGTCGAGCGGCAGCATCGCGCTCTCGTCGACGATCTCCGCAACGTCGAAGCCGTAAAATCGCATCAGCCAGTCGGCTTGGTAGAGCCGGTGCTCGCGCAGCAAGGGCGGCGCGCGCAGGGGCAGCGCGCGGCTGGCGTCGGGGATCGGGCTGAACGCGGAATAGTAGACGCGCCGCAGCCGGTAGGCGCCGTAGAGATTAGCGCTGGTTTGGAGAATGGTGTGATCGGAGGCCGCGTCGGCGCCGACGATCATCTGCGTGCTTTGCCCGGCGGGCGCGAAACGCTGCGGCTTGGCTTTTGTCTTCGCGCTGCGAGCTTCCTCGGCTTCGTCGAGCTTCAGCCGCAGCCGGCCCATGGTGCGGCGGATCGCGCGCACGTCCTTCTCCGGCGCGAATTGCTGCAGGCTGGTTTCCTGGGGCATCTCGATATTGATGGAGAGGCGGTCGGCATATTTGCCGGCTTCCGCAATCAGCGCGTCGTCGGCCTCGGGGATGGTCTTCAGATGAATGTAGCCGCGGAAGTGATGCTCCTCGCGCAATTTGCGCGCGATGCTGACCACCTGCTCCATGGTGTAGTCGGGGCTGCGGATGATGCCGGAGGAGAGGAACAGCCCTTCGATGTAATTGCGCCGGTAGAAGTCGAGTGTGAGTTTGACCAGTTCGTCGATGGTGAAGCGGGCGCGCGCCACGTTGGAGGAGGCGCGGTTGACGCAATAGAGGCAATCGAAATTGCAGGCATTGGTCAGCAGCACCTTGAGCAGGGAGATGCAGCGTCCGTCCGGCGCGTAGGAATGGCAGATGCCCATGCCGGACGCGGTCGATCCCATGCCCTTGCCGTCGCGGGAATCCCGCTTCTCGGTGCCGCTGGAGGCACAGGACGCGTCGTACTTGGCGGCATCCGCCAGGATTTCCAGCTTGCGTTGTACGTCCATCCAAAATCCCTTTGATTCCGCTCATGAATCCCTAGGCGCGCCAATTCGATTGACTCTTCTGGCGCCGTTAGCTTTATATTAGAACATATCATGAACAAATGAGCCAGCCGCTGGTTCTTCTTTTGAAGACCACGGCACCAAATTTCCGAGGAGCGGCGAGCATGAGCGGCGCACGTAGCAGCGCGCTTGCGATCTTGCGTGGCCAGATCGAGCGCATCGAGACGGCGGAGGTCGTGCATCAGCATGACCGCGTCGCGCTCGGCCATCACGAGGTCGACGGCGCGCTGAAGGGCGGGCTGGCGCGCGCGGCGATCCATGAGGTGTTTTGCGAGGGGCGTCAGGGCGCCGCCGCGACGGGTTTTGTCACCGGGCTCGCGGGCCGCGTGACGGCGCGTAAGCCGCTGCTGTGGGTGCGGCAGGATTTTTCGGACATCGAGACAGGCGCGCTGTCGATGAGCGGCCTCGCCGAGCTCGGCCTTGATCCGCGCCGCATGGTGATGGTGCGCGCCGCCGATGTCGAGAGCGCGCTGCGCACCTCGGCCGACGCGCTCGCCTGCGATGCGCTGGGCGCCGTCGTGCTCGAGCTCTGGGGTGATATCAGGCAGTTCGATCTGGTGGCGAGCCGCAAGCTGACGCTGGCGGCGCAATCTTCCGGCGTCACCGGCCTGATGCTGCGCATGGCCGCGCAGCCTTTGCCGTCGACCGCGGAGACGCGATGGATGCTGCGCGCGGCGCATTCGCCGCCGGGCTCGGTGTGGAGTGCCTGGGGCGCGCCGCGCTTCGATGCCGAGTTGTTACGCAATCGTCATGGCCCGTGCGGCCGGTGGATCATGGAATGGAAATGTGATGAGTGCCAGTTCAGTGAGCCGTCGACGTATTCTCAGCCTGTGGCTGCCGCGCCTGCCCATCGACCGGATCCAGCGGTTTTTGCAGGTGAGCGGCGGCGCGCCGGATGAACCCAGCATCGTCGTCATCAAGGACAACAACGCGCTGGTGATCCATGCGCTGAACGAGGCCGCCGAGCGCCTCGGCTTGTATATCGGCCAGCCGCTGGCCAATGCGCGGGCGATGTGCCCGGATTTGCGTGTGTTCGACGCCGATACCGTCGCCGATGCGAAGACGCTCAGCGACATCGCCGACTGGTGCGACCGCTTCACGCCGCTGGTCGCGCTCGATCCGCCGCACGGGCTGTTCCTGGATATTACGGGCTGCGCCCATCTGTTCGGCGGCGAGGCTGCGCTGCTAACGACGCTGGTCCGTGCGCTTGCCCGCCAGGGCTTTGCCGTCGGTGCGGCGATCGCCGGCACGTCGGTCTGTGCGCGTACGCTGACGCGGCAGGCATCGGGCAGCGTCGTTCCCGATGGCGGAGAGGCGGCGGCGATCGATCGGTTTCCGGTGTCCGCGCTCGGGGCGGGCGAGGCCGTCACCACCGGCCTGCGCCGCGCCGGCCTGAAGACCATCGGCGACGTCGCCGCGCGCGCGCCGGGCGAAATCACGGCACGGTTCGGCGCGCGGTTCTCCACGCTGCTCGCGCATGCGCTGGGGCAGGGCGATGCGCCGATCAGTCCGCGCAAACCGCTGCCCGATTACATCGTGGAGAAGCGCTTTGCCGAGTCGATCGCGACCGACACCATGATCGCGATGACGCTGTCGCGGCTTGCGGACACGTTGATCGCCTCCATGGAGAAGCAGGGCAAGGGCGCGCGGCGCCTGGAGGCGGCGTTCTTCCGCACCGACGGCGTGGTGCGCGCGATCACGGTCGAGACCGGCCGTCCGGTGACGAAAAGCGCCGTCATCGACCGTCTGTTTCGCGAGCGCCTTGATGCGCTCGCCGATCCCCTCGATCCCGGCTTCGGCTTCGACATGGTGCGGCTGTCGGCGAGCCGCACCGAGATCGTGGTGCAGGAGCAGCGCGATCTCGACGCCCATGTCCACGACAATGACGAGCTCGCCGCGCTGATCGATCGCATCGCCGCCCGCATCGGCGGAAAGCGTGTCGTCGTGCACCTGCCGCAGGATACGCATATCCCCGAATGTGCGGCGCTGGCCGCGCCGGCACAGCATCATCTCGCCGCGGCCATGCAAGCCGAATGGCCTGTACGGGTCGAGAGCGAACCGCCGCTGCGCCCCTTGCGGCTGTTCGACAAGCCGGAACTGGTCACGGTGCCGTTCGCAACCGTGCCTGACGGCCCGCCGCATCGATTCACCTGGCGGCGCGCCCAGCATGCCGTGGTGCGGGTGGAAGGGCCCGAGCGCATCGCCATGGAATGGTGGCGGGGCGGCAAGCAGCTGACGCGGGATTATTTCCGTATCGAGAATGCCGAAGGCTTGCGCTTCTGGATCTTTCGCGACGGTCTCTACGACGAGTTGATTAACAAGGAAGGCAAGTCCATTCCTGCGAAATGGTATGTGCACGGTCTCTTCGCATGAATACGCCTGCTTATGCCGAGATCGGCATCACCACGAATTTTTCTTTCCTGCGCGGCGGTTCGGACCCGCGATCCTATGTGCATCAGGCCAGCGCTTTGGGAATTCCTGTGATCGGCATCGCCGACCACAACACGCTTGCCGGCGTGGTGCGGGCCTACAAGGAGCTCGACAACGACAAAGTGCTGCACAAGCCGAAGCTCCTGATCGGCGCGCGCATCGTCTTCGTCGACGGCACGCCCGACATTCTTGTCTATCCGCGCGACCGCGCCGCCTATGGTCGGCTGTGCCAGCTGCTTACCAGGGGTAAGCGCGGCGACGACATCACGCGGATCGAGAAGGGGGAATGCCGTCTTACCTTTGCTGATCTGCTGGAGTTTTCGGAAGGCCAGCTCCTGGTCCTGACGCTGCCGCATCGCTTCGAGCCGGCTCCGGCGCTGGATGTTCTCGCAAAGCTCAGGGACAGCCGCGCCGAGGGCGTGTGGCTGGCGGCGAGCCTGGTCTATCGCGGCGATGACCGGCGCCGGCTGTCGCGGCTCGATGATCTCGCCACGAAGGCAAAGGTTACGCTGCTCGCGACCAACGAGGTGCTTTATCACGATCCCGCACGCCGTCCTCTCCAGGACGTGCTGACCTGCATCCAGGAAAAGACCACGATCGAGGCGGTCGGGCGGAAGCTGGAAGCCAATGCCGAGCGGTTCTTGAAGACGCCGCGGGAGATGGCGCGGCTGTTCCGCGATTTCCCCGAGGCGATCGCGGAGACCATGCGCTTTGCGGATAGGATCGATTTCTCGCTCGACCAGCTCAAATACCAATATCCTGATGAGCCGGTGCCGCCGGGAAAGACCGCGCAAGGGCATCTGGAGGATCTGACATGGGCGGGCGTCGACAAATATTTCGGCGGTAAGATCGACGACAAGTTGCGCGCGACCCTGAAGAAGGAGCTCGCGCTGATCGCCGAGCTGAAATACGCGCATTATTTCCTCACCGTGCATGACATCGTGCACTATGCGCGCAGCCAGAACATTCTGTGCCAGGGGCGGGGATCGGCGGCGAATTCGGCCGTGTGCTACGTGCTCGGCATCACCTCGGTCGATCCAACCAAGGTCGATCTGTTGTTCGAGCGCTTCATCTCCAAGGAGCGGCTAGAGCCGCCCGACATCGACGTCGATTTCGAACATTCGCGCCGCGAGGAGGTGATGCAATATGTCTATCGTCGCTACGGCCGCCACCGCGCCGCGATCATCGCCACCGTCATCCATTATCGCCCGCGCAGCGCGATTCGCGACGTCGGCAAGGCGCTGGGCCTGACCGAGGACGTCACCGCCGCGCTTGCCGACACCGTCTGGGGCAGCTGGGGCAAGGGCCTCAACGACATGCAGGTCAGGCAGGCCGGCCTCGATCCGCAAAATCCCATGATCAATCTCGCGGTCGAGCTTGCGACCGAGCTGATCGATTTCCCGCGCCATCTCTCCCAGCATGTCGGTGGCTATGTGCTGACGCAGGACCGGCTCGACACCTATGTGCCGATCGGCAATGCCGCGATGGATGACCGCACCTTCATCGAATGGGACAAGGACGACGTCGATGCGCTCAGCATGATGAAGGTCGATGTGCTCGCGCTGGGCATGCTGACCTGCATCAGGAAATGTTTCGACTTGATCGATCAGCACAAGGGTAAGCGTTGGGTGCTGGCGAGCGTTCCGCAGGACGATCCTGAGGTCTATGACATGCTGTGCGATGGAGAGTCGCTCGGCGTGTTCCAGGTCGAGAGCCGCGCGCAGATGAACATGCTGCCGCGTCTGAAGCCGCGGACCTTCTACGATCTCGTCATCGAGGTCGCGATCGTGCGGCCAGGTCCCATCCAGGGCGATATGGTGCACCCCTACTTGCGGCGGCGGAACGGTGAGGAGAAGGTGACCTATCCCTCGCCAGCGCCCGAGCATGGCCCTGCGGACGAGCTCTACAAGGTGTTGCACAAGACCAAGGGCGTGCCTCTCTTCCAGGAGCAGGCGATGCGCATCGCGATCGAGGCAGCCAAATTCACTTCGGAGGAAGCCAACGGCCTGCGCCGTTCGATGGCGACCTTCCGCAATGTCGGCACCATCGGCCAATACGAGGAGAAGCTGATCGGCAACATGGTGGCGCGCGGCTACGATGCCAACTTTGCCAAAAGCTGCTTCGACCAGATCAAGGGTTTCGGCTCCTACGGTTTCCCCGAGAGCCATGCCGCGAGCTTCGCGCAGCTCGTCTACATCTCGTCGTGGCTGAAATATCATCACCCCGACGCATTCTGCTGCGGGCTCCTTAACTCGCAGCCCATGGGCTTCTACGCGCCGGCGCAGATCGTCGGCGATGCCCGCAAGAACGACGTCGAGGTCCGCGACATCGACGTGTCCTATAGTTTCGCGCAAAACACGCTGGAGGAGGGAAGCGGCAAATATTGCGCGGTGCGTCTCGGCTTCCGTCAGATCGACGGATTCCACTGGCTGGACGAGGATGAGGAGAGACTGAAGCGCTCTCAGCTGTCATTCCGGGGCGCGCCACTTGGCGCGAGCCCGGAATCCATCGGGCCGCATACGTCTGGAGGAATGGATTCTCAGATGCGCAATTGCGCATCAGAGTTCGACGCTGACGCGTCGCCCCGGAATGACAATGTGGAGAAAGTGCTGGACTGGGCCGCCCGCATCGTTGCCGCGCGCAGCCGGCGACCCTTCACCTCGCTCGAGGATTTTGCCCGCGATACCGGCCTGCCCAAGCGCGCGCTGATCCTGCTGGCGGATGCCGACGCGTTCCGCTCACTCGGGCTCGATCGCCGCGAGGCGCTGTGGCAGGTGCGGCGGCTGCCCGACGACGTGCCGCTGCCGCTGTTCGAGGCGGCGACCGCCCGCGAGCAGCCGGACGAGCATGCAAAGCCGCTGCCGCTGATGCCGCGTTCCGAACAGGTGGTCGCCGATTACCAGACCATCCGGCTATCGCTCAAGGGCCATCCGATGGAATTCTTGCGCGAGATGTTTTCGCGCGAACGGGTGGTGGCCTGCAAGGCCATCAGCCATGAGAACGAGCGGCGCCGCGTCCGCTGCGCCGGTGTGGTTCTGGTGCGGCAACGACCGGGCAGCGCCAGCGGCGTCGTGTTCATGACGCTGGAGGACGAGACCGGCATCGCCAATGTCGTGGTGTGGCCCAAGATCATGGAGCAGTACCGGAAAGAAGTGATGGGCGCGCGCCTCATCCTGGTCGAAGGCTATATCCAGAGCAGCCCCGAGAAGGTGACCCATCTCATCGCCCAGCGCATGGTCGACCGTTCGCACGATCTGGTCGGCCTCGCCAACGATGCGCTGAGCCGCAATCACCCGGTGCCGGCAGGCGCGACCGTGGTCGAGCCGCTCAACGAAGACCCGCGCGCGCTCGCGGATATGCCGGCTCAAAAGATCCGCCATCCCCGCAACGTCCGCATCCTGCCGCCGTCGCGGGATTTTCATTGAGGGACGTGGCGGCAGTCTATCTTTGACCGTCACCCCGGCCGCTTGTTCAGCGGCCCTCGAAGGGCGACGGCCCGGCTGCCAGCCTGGCCGTTCATCCTTCGAGGCTCCCGGCGCGATGCTGTTGCGTCGCGCCACTCGCACCTCAGGATGAGGGAGCTGGCGGGAGCCGGCCGTGTCTAGAAATTCACCCGGTTCGAGATCGCGCCGTCCACGACGAGATTCGATCCCGTGGTGAACCCCGACACAGGGCTCGCCAAGAACACCGCCGCGCTCGCGATTTCCTGCGGCGTCGCCATGCGGCCGGTTGGGTTACGCTTCATCGCGTCCTTGTAACGTTCGGGCATGTTCTTCTCGATCATCTCCCAGACGCCGCCCTTGAAATAGACGGTGCCGGGCGACACCACGTTGACGCGGATCTTCTTCTTCGCATATTGCCGCGCCAGCCCCTTGGCCATGTGGATCAGCGCCGCCTTGATCGGGCCGTAGGAGCTGGCCGTGTCCGCCTGCGCTGCCGAGATCGACGAGATGATGACGAAGGCGGCATCGCCGCTTCTGTCGCCGCTGGCTTCAAGGAACGGCCGCGCGGCATCAAACGCATGCACGGCGCCGAGCAGGTCGAGCCGGAAGTTCTGCTCCCAAGATGCGGGATCGTGGCCCTGCGCCATCGCGCCGGCATTGGAGAACAGCATGTCGATGCCGCCGAGCTCCTTCGCTGCGCCCTCGATCCAGGATTTCAGCGCCGCGCCGTCGGTGACGTCGACCGGGCTGCCGGTGGCGTTAACTCCGCCCGCCTTCAACTCCGTGACCGTTGCCGCAACCTGCTCCGCATTGCGCGCACACACCGCGACATTGGTACCTTCACCGGCCAACGTTGCCGCGATCGCCCGCCCGATGCCGCGTGTGCCGCCGAGGACGATGGCGTTCTTTCCATTGAGACCGAGATCCATTGTTTAACTCCTTCTTGTTGGTGCCGAGAATGTAGCTGCTTCGGCAGACATGCTGAACTGTCCAATTCGTCGTTGCGAGCGCAGCCAAGCCAGAAACGCATCCGCGGAGACAGCCTGGATTGCTGCGATGTGCCCGCAATGACGTGGAGAGAGCCGCCGCCTCCTCACTCCGGCGCCGCGCCCACCGGCGGGCCGCCGGGCGGTCGGTGCAGGAAGGTCAGCGAGGCGTAGGCGCCGGCCCAGGAGCCGATCGCGGCGAAGGCGACGTAGAAGGCGTTCTCGGTGTAGCTGATCACGGCGTAGGAAGAGAGCATGTACCAGACCGCGCTCCAGTTCGCCGCTGACATTCGCTTGCGCGCGATCACGGCCGAAGTGAACATCACATAGACCGCGTCGGTGGCCGCCGTTGCGACGAACACGGCGCCCGCGGTGAGGGGATCGATGGCGGCCATTGCAATCCTTTCTGTGAACGTGGGATCGTCGTGAAAACTAAGGGGAGATAAGCGGCCATGCAAAGCCCGCCGGGCACGTGCGCGTGTTGCTGGCGCAGACCGGGCGATGGCTGTGGGATCTCGGCCGGCTCGACGGCGGACTGAGCACCCGGGATCTTACGGGCGAGGCTGTACATGCTGGGTTCATCGAGAGCATGCCATCCGGCTTCGGCATGTTGAAGGCCGTGCGTCATTCGGCATTGCTGTTGACAACGCCGGCGCAATGGCGCCGTCCGGCGATGCCGCTCGGCGGCCATCCGGCACGGTGGCCGGTGCGAAGCTGACACGAAGCTGACATGTCGCAAGATTTTAACGTCGACCGCGAGATGTTCTGCGCTTTTTAGGTTGTCTGCAATCAGAATTCGGCACTATTAGCGCGACATGAGGCAATCATTTGCCGAGATCGTCGCAGACACGACCGGGCTCCATGGTGGTTGAAGATACCAAGCGATCGCAGGTTCTTACCAAACGACGGGTGGTCACATTCGTGGTTTTACTAGCTCTCGCCTGTGCCGGGGGCTACGGCTTCTCCTATTCGGCGCCTAAGCAAAAGAAACACTCCGAGATCTCGAGCCAGTCGCGCAAGAATGCGCAGACCTTCACGCCGACACCGTCCGAATGGGCGACGCTGATGATCGAGCCGGTCAAGGCCAAGAGCTTCCGGGCCGAGTATGTCACCGAAGGCAAGGTCGCGGTCGACGAGGACCGTTCGACGCCGGTGTTCTCCCCCTATGCAGGACGAGTCACCAAGCTGCTTGCCAAGCCGGGCGAGATGCTGAAACAGGGACAACCGCTGTTCACGATCGAAGCCGCCGACACCGTGCAGACCCAGAACGATTTCATCGTGGCGATGACCTCGCAGAACAAGGCGAGGTCGGCGCTCGAGCTCGCCGACATTCAGTTCAAGCGCGCCAAGGATCTCTATGAGGGCCATGCCATTCCGCTGAAGGACTATCAGCAGGCGGAAGCGACCCAGGTCCAGGCGCGAAACGACATGCGCTCTTCGGGAACGGCGCTGGAAGCCGCGCGCAACAAGCTGCGCATCCTCGGGTTCACCGACGAGACCATCTCTGCGTTCCAGGAGAAAGGCGTCATCAACCGGGAAATCACGATCTATTCGCCGATCGCGGGCACCGTCGTGCAACGCAAGATCGGCCCCGGCCAATACGTCAATTCCGGCGCCAGCGATCCGGTCTTCGTGATCGGCGACCTCTCCACCGTCTGGCTCACCGCCTTCGTGCGCGAGACCGACGCGGCTGCGGTGTGCACCGGCCAGGACATCACCGTGAACGTGATGGCGCTGCCGGGGCGGCCGCTGACCGCCAGGATCAACTACGTCGCCGCCGCGATCGATCCCGGCACCCGCCGCCTGCTGGTTCGTGCCACCATCGACAACAAGGACGGCCTGCTCAAGCCGGAGATGTTCGCCAACGTCACGATCTACTCGGCCGGCGACCGCGCCGCGCCGGCGGTGCCGAAACAGGCGTTGATCTACGAAGCCGACAAGGTTCGCATCTGGGTCGCGCGCGAGGACAAGTCGGTCGAGCTGCGACAGATCAAGACCGGACTCATCAACGGCAATCTCGTCGAGGTCACCAGCAATCTGAAGCCCGGCGAGCAGATCGTCACCAAAGGCAGCCTGTTCATCGACCGCGCGGCGTCCGGCAGCTGATCGACGACCCAAGAAAATTGAAGACCTGAATGGATCGTCTCGTCGCTCTTGCCGTCAACCGGCGTTTCCTGATGGTCGGCATGTTCGTCGCCGTCCTGATCGGCGGCCTGATCGCGTTCGACCGGCTCAACATCGAGGCTTATCCCGATCCGACCCCGCCGATGGTCGACATCGTGACGCAGAGCCAGGGGCTGTCGGCGGAGGAGATCGAGCGCTATATCACTATCCCGATCGAGACCCAGGTTGCGGGCCTGAAGAACATCACGACCATCCGCACCATTTCGCTCTACGGTCTCTCCGACGTCAAGATTCAGTTCTCCTTCGCCTATACCTATGACGAGGCGCTGCAGCAGGTGTTGAACCGCCTGGCGCAGCTCGCACCGCTGCCCGGCAACGTGCAGCCGCAGATCTCGCCGCTCAGTCCGATCGGCGAGATCTTCCGCTACCGTCTCGTGGGGCCGCCGAATTACAGCGTGCTCGATCTCAAGACCATTCAGGACTGGATTCTGCAGCGACGCTTTCGCGCCGTGCCCGGGGTCATCGACGTCACCGGGTGGGGCGGCAAGAGCAAGACCTATGAGATTCAGGTCGACTTCAACAAGCTCGTCGCCAACGGTCTGACGCTGCCGCAATTGCTCCAGGCGGTCGGCAATTCCAACGTCAATGTCGGCGGCAACACCGTCGACATCGGCCAGCAATCGGCCGTCGTGCGCGGCGTCGGCCTGATCCGCTCGATCGACGATCTCGCCAATACCATGGTGGCGCAGACAGGCGGCAATCCGGTGCTGGTCAAGGACGTCGCCACCGTCACCGTCGGGCAGAGGCCCCGTCTCGGCATTGCCGGCCTCGACGAGGCCGACGACATCGTGCAGGGCATCGTCCTGATGCGACGTGGCGAGCAGAGCACGCCGACCATCAAGCGCGTCGAGCAACTCGTCCAGCAGATCAACAATTCGACCATCCTGCCGCCGGGCGTACGCATCGAGCGAATCTACGACCGCAAGGATTTGATCGACCTCACCACCCATACCGTGCTTCACAACATGGTGGTCGGCATTCTGCTGATCGTGCTGTTGCAGTGGATCTTCCTCGGTGACCTGCGCAGTGCGCTGATCGTCGGCGCGACCATTCCGTTCGCGCTGTTCTTTGCCGTCATCATCCTGGTGCTGCGCGGGGAATCGGCCAATTTGCTGTCGGTCGGTGCGATCGATTTCGGCTTGATCGTCGACGCCACCGTCATCATGGTGGAAGCGATCTTCCGCCGCCTGACGCAGACGACGCCGCCGTCGGAAACCGGGCATATGTCGCCCGAGACGATGTTCGGCATGAAGAGCCACGCCATCCTCAGCGCGGCTGCCGACGTCTCGCGCTCGATCTTCTTTGCCGCGGCGATCATCATCGCGGCCTTCCTGCCGCTGTTCACGCTGTCGGGTGTCGAGGGCAACATTTTCGGGCCGATGGCCCGCACGTATGCCTATGCGTTGGCCGGCGGCCTGCTGGCGACGTTCACCGTGACCCCGGCGCTGTCCGCGATCATCCTGCCGGCGCATGTCCATGAGACGGAGACCAGGGTGATGCTGATCCTGCACCGGCTCTACATGCCTGTGCTGAATTGGGCGGTGGCCAACCGCGGGATCGTTCTCGGCGCCGCGGTCGGCCTGGTGATGATGACGGTCGCGCTCGCCCGGCTGCTAGGCCTCGAATTCCTGCCGAAGCTGGAAGAGGGCAATCTCTGGATCCGCGCCACGCTGCCGCCAACCATCTCGCTCCAGGAGGGCAATTCCTACGTCAACGAGATGCGCAAGCTGATCGGCGCCCGGCCCGAGGTGGAATCCGTGGTGTCGCAGCACGGCCGTCCCGACGATGGTACGGATGCCGCCGGCTTCTTCAATGCCGAGTTCTTCGCGCCGCTGAAGCCCGTGGGCCAGTGGCCCGGTACGCGCGACAAGGAAGTGCTGACCGCGGAGCTGCTGAAGCAGCTCGACGACCGCTTCCCCGGCGTCGAGTTCAACTTCTCGCAATATCTCCAGGACAACGTCTCCGAGGCCGTCTCCGGCGTGAAGGGCGAGAATTCGATCAAGCTGTTCGGCAGCGATCTTCAGGCACTGACCGATACCGCCAACAAGATCAAGCAGGTGCTGTCGACCGTGCAGGGCGTCACCGACCTTGCCGTGTTCACCTCGCTCGGGCAGCCGACCGTCCAGATCGACATCGACCGCGCCAGGGCCGCGCGCTATGGCCTTGCGCCGGGCGACATCAACGCCACGATCAAGGTCGCGGTTGGCGGCGACACCGCGGGCGATCTCTATGAGCCGGGCAGCGACCGCCACTTCCCGATCATCGTTCGCCTCGCGCCGGAATACCGCAGGAGCGCGGAGGCGATCCACAATTTGCGGATCGGTGCGCCCGGGCCGAACGGCACCGTCACGCAGATTCCCCTGAGCGAGGTCGCGGACATCAGTCTCGTCTCCGGCGCCGCCTACATCTATCGCGAGCAGCAGGAGCGCTATCTGCCGATCAAGTTTTCGGTGCGCGAGCGCGACCTCGGCAGTGCGATCCGCGAGGCGCAGCAGAAGATCGCCGAGCAGGTGCAGCTGCCGCCCGGCTCGCACATGGACTGGGTCGGCGAGTTCGGCAACCTCCAGGACGCGATTCGTCGGCTGTCGATCGTGGTGCCGATCTCGCTGGCGCTGATCGGCGTGCTGCTCTGGTTCAATTTCGGCACGATGACCGACACGCTGCTGGCCATGAGCGTGATCCCGATGGCGATCTTCGGCGGCGTGCTGGGCCTCTTGATCACGGGCACCCCGTTCAGCGTCTCCGCAGCGATCGGCTTCATCGCACTGTTCGGCATCGCCGTGATGGACGGCATCATCATCCTGTCGCAGTTCAACCAGCTCATCGAAGCGGGTATGGAGCGCATGAGTGCGGTTGTACGTACCGGTGAGTTGCAGCTCCGTCCGGTGCTGATGACGTGCGTCGTCGCCGGGGTCGGCCTTCTGCCGGCGGCGCTGTCGGAGGGCATCGGCTCCCAGGTCCAGAAGCCGCTCGCGGTCGTGGTCGTCACCGGCATGATGCTGGCGCCCGTCGTGATCCTCGTGACCTTGCCGGTCCTCATTTCATTCTTCTCGCGCCGCGTGCGCTGAGTGCCGCCCGTTACAGCACCCTTTGCGCGGTCCGCAGCAGCATCGCGGTGCCGAGCGCGAGCAACATCAGGCTGGCGAACCGGCTGCTCAGCGACAGCATCCGAGGCGTGAGCCGCGACCGCGCGGTTGCAACGATCGTGCTGAGCATCATCCACCAAACTGCCGAGCCCACGAAGACGCCTGCGATCAGCGGCGCCGCCGCGGCCTGCGTGGAGAACGCATGCAGCGCCGCCAGGAACAGGATGATCGTCAGGGGATTGGTCAGTCCGAGCGCGACCGCGCTGAGATAGGCACGCGTCAGATGTACTCTGTCGATCTCACCGACATCCTGGGGCACGATGGAACATCGATGTGTCCGGATCGCGAACCATAGCAGCGTGAGCGCCGAGACGATTCCGAATCCCGCCGCGTTGGCCTCGACCCAAGGCCGCGCAAGCGAACCAAGTCCCAATACCGCAAAGGCGCTGTAGGTGAGATGGACGGTCGCCGCACCGAAGCCGGTTGCGAGCCCTGTTGCCATCCCCGATGTCAGGGTGCGCTGAATGCACAACATGCCCATCGGGCCGATGGGAGCGGCGACGGTGAACCCGATTGCAATGCCGGAGACGAGCGCGGCAAGATAATGCGATAAAGACATGCGTCCGCACAAACAAATGAATCTGTGCGTGTACGTACCGGCGAACCGAAATCGTCGCCTCAACCGAAAGGGTGAAAACGGAACTTGAATGCAGACACGTTCGTGTGATGCGACGGCGGCTTTGCGCTCATTGCAATGTCGTGCTCTCGCTACGGCGGTTCCGCCGCGCGATGTGGAGTCGAGTTCCACCTGCAATGAGCTGCGATGACGCGATTGCTACGTCGCGAATCAAAATCCGTAGAGCCGCGCCGGATTGTCGACCAGGATCTTCTTGCGCACACCCGCATCCGGAGCCCATACCGGAAGCTGATTGAGCAGTCGCCCGTCGTCGATCTGGTAGAGCGGCGCGATGTCGGTTGCCTTGCGTCCCTCGACGCGGCTCGAATCCGGATGCGGCCAGTCGGTGCCCCAGACGATGCGATCCGGGTTGGCCGCGATCAGGGCCTGCGCGAACGGCACCATGTCCTGATAGTCCGGCGCGAGCTTCGACGACCGGTAGGCGCCCGAAATCTTGACATAGGCCTTGCCGGACTTCACCAGGGCGACGAGATCGGAGAAGCCCGGCTGCTCCACGCCCTTTGAAGCTTCGAGGCCGCCGAAATGGTCGAACACGACGGGCACCGGCGCGGTCTCGACGAGGTCCTTGATCGCCGAGATCATGGCAAGCGTGGTGTAGAGCTGCACGTGCCAGCCGCGCGCCTTCATGCGCTCGGTTGCGGCGGTGAAACGCGGTCGTCCGACATTGGGATCGTTGACGCCGCCGGTCGCGAGATTGAGGCGTATGCCGCGGAAGCCGTCCTGATGCATCGCATCGAGCGCGCTCTCCGGCGTCTTGTCGTCGATCACGGCGACACCGCGTGCAGTCGCGCCCCGGGCTTTCATGCCGAACAGGGTCGACGAATTGTCGGTGCCGTAGACGCTGGGGGTGACGATCACCACGCGTTCGACATGCAGCGCCTTGTGCAAAGCGGCCATCTCCTCCGGAGAGGCCGGCTCGGGCGTGTAGACGCGTCCGGCGAAGAACGGAAACTTTTCGACATCGCCGTGGATATGGGTGTGGCAGTCGCAGGCGTGCGGTGGAACGTCGAAATTGACCGGCGTCGCAGGCTGTGCGGCCCGGGCGCGGGCTCTGTTCGTCATGGCTACTCCGGCGGCGAGGGAGGCAAGCAGGACGCTGCGTCGGTTGAGCACGGTTTCACTCCCTGTTCTTGTTGTTTTGCAGTGGAGCCGCGAGAGTATCACATCAGCCCGGCAGCCGCTGTGCCTCGTTGCATAGCTGCTCGACAAGGTCCGCAAGCAGGCGTGAGCCGTCGACGCGCGCGACCGGGCAGGACAGGCTCGCGAGCCACGCCTCATGCTTGGCGAGATTGCGCCCTTCGCGATCCCCGGCTTCGTAGTGGGAGGCCCAATCGAGAAAAGACTCGGTCTCATCGTGGCGCCAGCCTCCCGGCGCGACGGCGTCGGCGCCAAAATGGGTGGTCTCGCGGGCACGCAATCGCTTCATCCGGATCTCGCGCGGTGTGGTCACGAAGATGACGAGATCGAAATAGGAGACGAGCTCCTCGCCCCAGCCGGTGACGGACCCGCTGAGCACCCAGTCGCGACGCGGCAGGAACATCTCGCGCATCAGGCGCAGGCGCTCGGATGGCGGGCGCGTCGTCTGGTAGGGCGGCACGGTCGGCAGCCAGAAATAATCGTCGCTGTCGTGATGCGGCAGTGCAAGCCGGCCCGCGAGCGCCCGACCGAGCGTCGTGACGCCGGCGCCCGAAGCGCCGGTCAGGTGGATGCGGCGGCTTTTCATCGGCTCCGCCCAGATGATTGAAGCTACTGCCCCGACGGCGTGCGCAGGCCGTGCCAGGCGTCGCGGACCTGATGGTAATGCACCTCGGGCAGATAGTCCGGCGTGTTCAGGCTCAAGGTCTTGACGTCGAGATGGCCGACGGCGCTGAGCAGCGTGTAGGAGGCTATGACGCGGTCGCGGTTGGCGCCGATCAGGCGGGCCTTGGCCTGGATCAGATCGGCCTGCGAGTTTAAGACGTCCACCGTCGTGCGCTGACCGCCGGCGGCCTCGCGCTGCACACCCTGGAGCGCGACGGTCGCGGCCTTCACCTCGGACTCGGAGGCCGAGACGGCGATCTTGGCGCCCTCATTGGCAACCCAGGCGCTGATTGCCGCCGTGCGCGCCTGGTTGCGCACCTGGTCGAGCACGAGCCGGCTCTGCGCCGTGATCTCCTTGGCCTGCCGGGTCTGCGCGGCGGCCTGGCCGCCGTCATAGATCGGCGCGGTGACGTTGGCGACGATCGAGGCCTGGTCCTCGGCGAAGGTGCCGAGCGTCGGGTCGTTGTTGCGGCTCTTGCTGGCGCTGCCCTGGATGGTGGCGCTCGGCAGCAGCACGCCTTCGGCGATGCGGATGTTGGTGGAGGCGACATCGACGTCGAAGCTGGCGGCCATCACCGCCGGATGCTGGCGGATCGCCATCGTCATGGCGTCTTCGCGGTTCTTCGGCAGATAACGGTCGACGACCTCGGCGGGCCGAAGCTGGGACGGTGAATTGCCGATCACCTGCGCATAGGTCGCCTGGCTGATGGCGAGCGCGACCTCGGCGGCGTTGAGATCGGCAAGGCCGCGATTGAGGCGCGCTTCGGCCTGCGCACTGTCGGTCGGCGTGACGTCGCCGGCGTTGAGGCGGCGCTGGGTGACCGAAAGCGTCTCGCGCAGGAAGGCGACGTTGGAACGCTGCGCTTCGACCAGCGACTGGTTGGCGAGCACGTTGGTGTAGGCGGTGACCGCGTCGAGCAGGACGCCCTGGCCGACATTGCGCAGCGCCTCGCGGCCCGACTGGACCTGCAGTTCGGCGGCACGGACGTTGTTGGCGGTGCGGAAGCCGTTGAATAGGGTCTGCGTCACGGTGACGCCGATGATCCATGGCTTCAAGTTGCCGGTCTGGACCGTGTTGTCGGGCAGCAGATTGCGTACCGATTGCAGGCCGGCGCTGAGGCTTGCCACGATCTGCGGCCGGTAACCGGCGAGAGCCTGCGGCACGTTCTCGTCCGTGGCGCGTTGTCGCGCGCGTTCGGCATTGAGCTGCGGATTGGTCTGGTAGGCCTTGGCCAGCGCTTCCGGCAAGGCTTCGGCCCAGGCAGCGGAGGGCAGGGCGCAACAGAGCGCCAGCGTGGTCCATGTCGCAAGCGCAGGACCCACGCCCGATTGATGCCGCGTCATCACGCGACCAGCTCTGGCGGTAAGTCCAATCATGTAATCCCGCTTAACCCGGCTGTCCGCCCCCGCCGACGGTGGCCTCTTAACTGTTTAACCAGCCGAGGTCCCGCAGGCAAACTGCCGCGGGGAAAACCCCCATGTAATCCGTGCTTGTTGCAGCTTCGTCACAGGGGGCCGCAGGAACGCGGCAGAGCCTGACACCAGCCTGACCGCTCTCTGGCCTTACCGGTTCTTGTTCACCGGCTTGCGCTTTTCGATGAACGCCGCCATGCCCTCGGAGCGGTCCTCCAGCGCGAAGGTCGAGTGGAACAGGTTGCGCTCGACGCTCATGCCCTCGGCGAGCGTGGTCTCGAAGGCGCGGTTTACCGCTTCCTTGGCCATCGCGACCGCGGGGCGCGACATCGCGGCGATCTTCTCGGCCGCCGCCATCACTTCGTCCATTAGCTTGTCAGCGGGTACGATGCGGCTGACGAGGCCTGAACGCTCGGCTTCCGCCGCATCCATCATGCGACCGGTGAGGCACAGGTCCATCGCCTTGGACTTGCCGATCGCGCGCGTCAGGCGCTGGGTGCCGCCGATGCCGGGAATGGTGCCGAGGGTGATCTCGGGCTGGCCGAACTTTGCGGTGTCGGCGGCGATGATGACATCGCACATCATGGCGAGTTCGCAGCCGCCGCCGAGCGCATAACCCGCGACCGCCGCGATGGTCGGCTTGCGGCAGCGCGCGACGCGATCGCCGCCGATCGCGGCAAAATCCTCGGAGAACATGTCGATGAAGCCTTTCGGCTGCATCTCCTTGATGTCGGCGCCGGCGGCAAAGGCCTTCTCGCTGCCGGTCACGACGATGCAGCCGATGGCCTCATCGGCCTCGAGATCGTCGACGGCGGCTGCGATTTCGCGGAAGACGCCGAAGGAGAGCGCGTTGAGCATCTTCGGCCGGTTCAGCTTGATGATGCCGACCGCGCCTCTGCTTTCGACGATGATGTGTTCGAACGTGCTCATGCTCCACCCACGCTTTTGATTGGGCGGGCAATGTGCCCGCTGGCGCTGTGGGCTTCAAGGGGGCCGGGACGCAGGACGCGCGGTCCGCGCGTCCCGGCGGAACCGGCATCAGGCCATGAACATGCGCGCGGCCGAGGCCAGCGTCAGCAGCGTGCCGACGCCGATGAAGATCTTGCCGATCAGGGAGCTCTGGTCCCAGGCCGAGCTCTGCTGGCTGCTCGCCATCACCGGTGCCGGTCGCGGCTGCGCCTCGGTTGCGGCGATCACCGTTTTCTGCGGCGGCGGGCTGTCCTGTTGCACGGCGCGATCGATGTCGTTGAGCTGATCGGGCGCGACAACCTGGCCCTCCGCAGCCGCGGCGTTGGCATTATCGGCCGCCGCCTGGACATTGTCGTTGGCGCGATCCGTCATCGCGGAGGCCGCAGCCGCGGTCGGTGCATCGGCGGCGAGCTGCGCATTGGCATTGGCGACCGCCGGCGGCATCTGGCTCGAAGCCGGCATGTCATTGTCGGCCTTGTTATCGGCCTTCGGCTCCTCGGCCTTTGCCGAGGTGTCGTTCTTGTCGGCTTTTTCGTCGGTTTTTTGTGCCGTCTTGCCGCTGTTGGTGCGGCGCGACTCCTGGCGCCGGTGCTTGGTCGGCTTTGCCGCGTCAGCCTGTTTGCCCGCGCTGTCCGATTTGCCGCCTGTGGCCTGGTCCGGCGCGGCCTGTGCCATGCCGCCCCACAGCAAGAAAATGCCGGCCACAAGGATCAGGGCCGCGCGCCCGCTGGCTTTGATCATGTTGACGATCTCCCCAATTCCGCCCGTCCCGGAACGAACAGAGACCCTGGGGCGTGACGACAGCGGGGCAGAAAATGGGAATCTTCGGGCCACAGCGGGCGAAAACGGGGCAGCCGGGCGATGTCGCCGGCGCCGGGTGCGGGGCGAGCCGATCGGTGTTATGAGCCGTCGCAGACGTTTCCGGCCGTATCGAGCGTGGGGTCCTGGTTGCGATCACGAATTCGTGATCGCGGGCATCGCGCGTAACAAATTGAACGAACGGCCGAATTGCATGGTGAGGGGCGCGCGTGCGCGGACGTGAGGACGAATGGACCGGCCTGATGCGGTCGGCCATGGCAGGAGATGATGCGGCGTATCATCGCCTGTTGAGGGTGGTCACGCCAGTGCTGCGCGCCGCGGCGAGGCGCGGCTTGGCGCGGGCCGGGCAACCTCCGGACCAGGCCGAGGATATCGTGCAGGAGATTCTGTTGGCGGTGCATCTGAAGCGGCACACTTGGGACAGCGAGGCCCCCTTCGCGCCCTGGCTGTTCGCGATCGCCCGCAACAAGCTGATCGATGCCTTGCGGCGGCGCGGCAGGCGCGTCTTCGTCAACATCGACGATTTTGCCGAGACGCTGCCGGGCGAGGCACTGCAGGAGACGGCCTCCGCGGGCGAGGTCGCAGCCCAGCTCAATGCGCTGCCGCAGCGCCAGCGCGACGTGCTGCAGTCGATCGCGGTCGAGAGCGCCTCGATCAAGGATACGGCGGCGAAGTTTTCGATGAGCGAAGGCGCCGTGCGGGTCGCACTGCATCGCGGACTTGCAGCACTGACTGCCAAACTGCGGGACCACTAGTCATGGACACCGATCAACTCATTCGCTCGCTCGCGGCCGACAACGCCCATCGCGCGCCGCGCGTCGGCGCCATGCTGACCATGGCCCTGCTGGTGGCCGCGCCCTTGTCGATCCTGATCTTCGCGACGTTCTTCGGTGTGCGTCACGACGTGATGAGCGCGATGCGCAACCCGTTCTTCGACATGAAGTTCGCGGTCACGCTGTCGCTTGCGATCCCTGCGATCATCATCAGCCTGCATCTGTCGCGTCCCGAAGCCTTGATGCGCGGCTGGGGCTGGCTGTTGCTGCTTCCGGTCGGGCTGCTTGCGGTTGGGATCGGCAGCGAGGCGATGATGGCGCCGGCCATGCCGATGACGATGCGCTTGATGGGCAAGAACTCCAGGGTGTGCCTGGTCGCGATCCCCGCGATGTCGCTACCGCTGCTCGCGGGCGCGCTATTTGGCCTGCGCCACGGTGCGCCCTCGCATCCCGCGCTGGCCGGCGCGCTCGCTGGCCTGGTATCGGCCGGCCTTGCCGCGACGCTCTACGCCTCGCACTGCACCGACGATTCCCCGCTGTTCGTCGCGACCTGGTACACGATCGCGACCGCGGTGGTGACCGTGATCGGCGCAGTGGTGGGATCCAAAGTCCTGCGCTACTAGCGAGCCGCCATCACGCAGCCGGAATCGTGCTCTGCTGCATGCGGTGGAAGCGCAGCACCTGCTGCGCGGTCGAGCTGCGGAGCGCCTCGTAAGCGTCGCGCAGCATCAGCATGTCGGTCGGCGATCCGCCTGAAAGCTTCTCGCGCATGGCGATGATGGCCCGCACGCTCGGCCAGGACATGCCCGCGACCTTGGCGAGGATCATCACGCCCTCGGTTCGGCTTTCGATCATCATGGTCTCGGCAGTCTCGACCGCAACGCCCGCCAGCGCGGCGAGCCCCGCATTGGTTTCGTCGAACTTGCCCTGCTCGGCGAAGGTGGTGACCTGCAATTCGTTGAGACGGCCGTCTTCGTGCAGCGATTTCACCAGCGCTCGGGCCATCTCGGTTTGCCTCGTCATGGCGGCGGCGCGAATCCGCTGGGCCACTTCCTGGACCACGCTCGACACCTCTTCCACAAGCTCCGGATGCGCGGCCTCGAGTTTTTTCCGCACGCTCGAGGACGCCTTGGCGACCAGGTTCAAATAGTGATGACGCGGCAAGTCCGGCCGCAGGCCGATGCAGGTGGCGAGGTCGTCGTCGCGTTCGGCGCGGGTGATGAGGTCGGTGAGGCATCCCTCGGAGAGCCGCGCTCCCGGATTGCTGACGGTTGACTGCACCACATCCCCGTTGCCGCGCGTCACCAGCACGTCGGTCAGAGCCTCCGACAGCACGCGCCGAAGCGAGATCGCCTTGAGATGCGCCTGGCCTCTCGTGCGCGCGATCTCGATCAAGGTCGTCTCGTCCAGCCGTTCCGATTTCGACAGCACGGGGCCGGAGACCTCGATGACCTCGTCGAGCGCGAGCGTGCGGATGATGTTCGGCGGCGCGACCGCGATCGGTGCGAGGCGGTCGGCGAGCAACGCCCTGGCCGAACTCTCGATTTGCTCGATCAGGCACTGGAACACGTCGTCGAACACGCGGATGTGGTCGTCGGAATAATTCACCGCGTTGCCTACGAAGAGATCGGTCACGCGGCGCAGTGTCTCGACCCGGCGCGCGACGGTGCCGTGCGAGAGCGCAGCCTGCAACTCATTGAGCAAATTCTCGGATGATCTCGCGGATTTGGATCTCATTGGGCGGTCCTGAAGCGTTTGGCCCGGCGTCGGCTTCTGCCGCACCGGGAGGAAATGGATTGGTCAGCTCGTTGCAATGCGATTGCGCCCTTGCGCCTTGGCAGAATAGAGCGCTCGGTCGGCGCGCGCGAGAAATGTGTCGGCAGTATCAAGGTCGCGCAGCGTCACGACGCCCGCTGAAATGGTCACGTGCATGCCTGGGGAGAACGCGCTCCAGTCGAGATCGGCGACGATGCTGCGCAAGCGCTCGAGCATGCGCTGCGCGGCGTCGCCCGTGGTCTCCGGCAGCAGGAGCAGGAATTCCTCTCCGCCGTAGCGGCCGAAGCAATCGGCCGGGCGGATATTGGCGAAAATGGTGATCGCGAAGGTGCGCAGCACCTCGTCACCGACGGGATGGCCGTGGGCGTCGTTGATCCGCTTGAACCAGTCGAGATCGATCAGCGCGATCGCGCAAGGCGTCGACGTCTGCCGCGACTTTTCGATCTCGACGTCGAGAAGGCGCATGATGCAGCGGCGGTTGTAAGAGCCGGTGAGTTCGTCGAGCTCGGCCAGTTCCTCGATGCGCTGATAGGCGGCCTTCAGTTCGATGCTGCGCCGGTACAGAATCTTGCGCAGGGTGGCGCCGAACAGGCCGAGGAAGGCGCACTGGCCGATCACCAGCACGAAGCAGAGCATCGAGGCGGCTCGCTCCAGACGGGTCGCAACCGGCAGTCCGATGGGCAGGTCCGAGCCCAGGAAGACCAAGCCAAGCCCACAGGTGGCAAGGCCCCAGGTGACCATCGCCTGGTTCGAAGTCATCCGCAGCGAGCCAAACGCGAAGATCAGAAACAGCACGGCGAGAAACGCGACCCCGACCGTCGGCACTGCGAGCAGGAACACCAGTTGGAGCGCCATATGCGCTGAGATCTGGAAGACGGTGAGATAATGATCCTCGAACCGGTCGCCGAAGCCAGCTTCCGACAGCACCGTGAAGGTGCCGATGATCAGGAGGCCGCCGAGCCAGAACAACGATGGGACGGCCATGGAGACCGTCCCGCCATAGGCGTAGAGCAGCAGGACCGAGGCGCCCAGCGAATAGCTCGCCACCTGGCCGACATACATCTGGCGGCGTTGGCGGACCCGGCGCGCCAGGACGTCGGGGGCCGCCGCCTCCGGCGTGAGGGCGAGCTCCGCGACCTCAGCGGCACTCCTCTCGGGAAAGGACGTCGCGGCCGTGCTCATGGTCCCGCCAATGGTGGATGTCAGCGTAAAAATCTACGTGGCAAGCCTTTAGGTTTGGTATCCTCGGAAACCGAATCCGAACGGTGCAGCGCGGAACAAGGTGATAGGCCGGCGGAAGAAATTTACCGGTGACCAGGCATCCGTTTGCGGTGCAATCGAGCCAAAGGCCGGCCTGGCGAGACATACGTCGTGCAGGGCTGCTATGGAACCGGACGAGGCCGGGCCGCCTGTGCCGGACAGGCATTCCGCAGGGAAGTATCTAAGTATTATGTTACCGATCTGGATCGTGGCGGCCGACGGCCGCGGGTGGGACAAGAAAAAGGCGCGTATGTGGGGCGGATCACACAGGCATCCGTACGACTGCGGTAAATTGAACAATTTTGCCCCCCGCGTCGAACCCTCCGTTGCATCGACCCGACCAACTTTGCGAGACGGCCTTTGAGCGTGACACAGGCGGCTTCGGACGAGGTCCTGATCGCCAGGATCGCTCAGGGTGACCGGCTCGCCATGCAGGTGCTGTACGGGCGGCATCATGTCAGGGTTTACAGGTTCGGTCTCAGGCTCGTGCGGAACGAGCAGGCGGCGGAAGACCTCATCAGCGAGGTGTTTCTGGACGTCTGGCGTCAAGCCGGCAAGTTCGAGGGTCGATCCGCCGTTTCCACCTGGCTGCTGGCGATCACCCGATTCAAGGCCCTGTCTGCGCTCCGGCGCAGGAAGGATTTCGAGCTCGACGAAGAGGCCGCTAACGCGATCGAGGATACATCCGACGATCCGGAAACGGTGGTGCAGAAAAAGGATACCAGTGAGGCGTTGCGGGAGTGTCTGACGGGCCTCTCGCCCGACCATCGGGAAATCGTCGATCTCGTCTACTACCACGAGAAGTCCGTGGAAGAGGTGGCCGAAATCGTCGGGATACCGGAGAACACCGTGAAGACGCGCTTGTTCTACGCGCGCAAGAAACTGGCCGAACTGCTGAAGGCAGCCGGCATTGAGCGAGGCTGGCCATGATGGCTTTGAGCAAGAAGATGCTGGAGCAAGAGCCCAGTGAAATTGAACTGCTGCTGCCGTGGCACGCCGCCGGCACGCTGAACGCGCGCGATGCGCGCCGTGTCGAGGAAGCGCTGGCGCGCGATCCCGAGCTTGCCAGGCAATATGCCGTGATCCGCGGCGAATACGAAGAGACCATCCATCTGAATGAGAGCCTGGGCGCTCCGTCGACGCGCGCGATGCAGAAGCTGTTCGCCGCGATCGACACCGAGCCGGCGCGGGCGAGCGGTTCGCTGCCGCTGTCGGCGCGGCTCTCGACCTTCTTCGCGAGCCTGTCGCCGCGCACGCTGGCCTGGTCGGCGAGCCTTGCCGCCGTCGCGCTCGTGCTGCAGGCCGGTGTGATCGGCGCCGTGCTGATGAAGAACCAGCCGGCGACCTTCCAGACCGCTTCGCTCTCGACCAGCGCTCCGATCACACGCGAGCTTGGCAGTGCGGCTGCGCCGGCGCGCGCGCTGGTGCGCTTCACGCCCGAGGCGCGCATCGCCGACATCACCGGGCTGCTCGACAGCTACCACGCCTCGATCGTCGATGGGACCAAGGGCGGCATGTTCCGCCTCCAGTTCGACAGGGCCATGAGCCAGGACGAGCTCGCTTCGCTGCTCGGCAAGATGCAGCGCGAGAAGTTCGTCAACCTCGCCGTCGCGGCGCCCTAGGCGCGCCGCTGAACCGATGACGGGCAAGTCCGAAAGCAGATTGCGCGCCGGGGTCTACGCTTCATCGGTCGGCGCCGTGCTTCTGATCGCCGCCTGTTTCGGCGTCCAGGTTGCACAGGCGCAGGCGATCATGCGCACGCCCACGATCAGCGTGCCCTCGCGAACGCCGACCATCTCTCCGAACATCGCCCCCCGCGTCACCCCCGGCATTGCCGCCCGAGCGGTCAGCGTCGACCGCGCGCCGCGGACGATGGCGACCATTCCCCACACCACGACCTCGCGCATCCGGCCGACGACGCCGGTGCTACCCCATGCGCGCTATTCGCCGAACCTCTATCCGGCCTGCTCCGCACCCTACCGTGATGCTGACGGCGAGTGCACGGGGCAGCCGAACGCAGGTGGCCAGGGCACTGGAAAATCAGGCAAGAAAAGCGCCGGCAAGGCGCCTGGCAACAACACGCCGGTTGCGGTCGCCTCGCGCAGCTTCGCCAACGAATTCGTGGCGGAGATCGATGGGGCGCTGTCGCCCGGCGATGCCGACGAGCTTGCCCGCCGCCACGGCTTGACGCGCATCGCTTCGGAGAGCTTCCCGCTGATCGGGGCCACGTTCGGTCTGTTCCGCATCGCCGATGGCCGGCCCTACGAGACGGTGCGGCGCGAATTCGCGGCCGACGGCAGCGTGCGCTCGGTCCAGCCGAACTTCCGTTACGTGCTCCAGGACCAGAAATCGGCGCCCCCGCGCGAGGGCGATCCCGCGCAATATGCATTGGCCAAGCTCCGCCTGCCGCAGGCGCATACGCTCGCGCACGGTGCCAACGTCACGGTTGCGGTGATCGACTCCGGCATCGACGCCAAGCATCCCGAGCTTGCCAATTCCGTCTCCGACAATTTCGACGCGCTCGGCAGCACCGAGGGACCGCACATCCACGGCACCGGCATCGCCGGTGCGATCGTGGCGCATGCCCGGCTGATGGGCAGCGCGCCCGAGGCGCGCATCATCGCGATCCGTGCCTTCGGCGGCACCAACGGCGGCGCCGAGAGCTCGTCCTACATCATCCTGCGCTCGCTGAATTACGCCGCCGAGCACGGCGCGCAGATCGTCAATATGAGCTTTGCCGGTCCGAAGGACGCGGTGATCGAGCGCGCCATCGCGGCGACCGCCGCGCGCGGCCTCGTGCTGATTGCGGCCGCCGGCAATGCCGGCGCGAAATCGCCGCCGCTCTACCCGGCCGCCAATCCCAACGTTATCGCGGTCAGCGCGACCGACCAGCAGGACAGGCTGTTCACCGCGTCCAACCGCGGCAACTACATTGCCGTCGCGGCGCCCGGGGTCGACATCTTCCTGCCGGCGCCGGACGGCAAGTACCAGATAACGTCGGGAACTTCGTTCTCGGCCGCCTATGTTTCCGGCGTCGCGGCGTTGCTGCTGGAGCGCAATTACGCCTTGAAACCGGAGGCGCTGCGCATGACGCTGGTGAAGACCGCGCGCGATCTCGGCTCCCCCGGACGTGACGAGCTTTTCGGTGACGGCCAGACCGATGCGTTCGCTGCGGTCATGGCTGTTCCCGTCGAGAGCGCGACGCCGGTTGCGGCGGCGTCCGGTACAACAAAACGTGAAGATGCCGGGACGCCCCGTGACGCGCCCGGCAGCCGCGCGATCGAACAGCCCTCGCTGTCGAGCGCTGACCGATAAATCCACGATTTCTCAGGCGGATAGGCCGGCGGCGCGATGCCGGCTGCGACAAAGATGCGCGCGGACCGGAGGTCAAAAAAGCAAACGTCGCGTTGAACGTTCAGTCAAGCTGCCACGACCAAATTATGTGGGAGCGGTCATCCCTCCCCATCAGTCATATTAGGCGCGAGCGCCCATCCACCCCAAGCGCCCATATGGCTCGACCCGTCCGGTTGTCCCCCCGGACGGGTCTTTTCTTTTTGGACATCCGATTTTTTGAAGCCTCGTGCGCGCTCAGCTTGCGGTTGAAGGGCGCACCTGTGTTCGTCGCGATCGGTCGTTCGGGGCGCCGCAAGCCCCTTATGCTTGTGTGAAGCTTGACTCGAAAACACGACAAATCTCCGCACGACTACGGTGATTGGCGACGAGCGCGGTGTCGTTGCTGGACAAGACAAAACTTTTCCACAAAATATTCATGTCGCGTCTAAATTGATTCGTGTGCGTTGCGTCTTCGCGTCCGTGTTTTTCTCCTAACGGGCTGGACTATGACACATCGCCAAGAATCCAACGGCGCGTCTGTTCGCGCCGTAGCCGTTGGCCGCGACGTCGCGGCACGCTGGTGCGCTCTTGCCGAGCAGCGGTTGCAGCATCTCTCCGAAATGTTCGAGACCGGGCGCTGGCGCCGTTATCATTCCGAAATCGCATTCCTCGAAAACATCCAGGAGGCCAAGCGTGCAGTCGAGACCTGGCGCGCGCTGGCGACCGGCGGAGACGTCGCCGAGGCGGCTGCGAGCGTGACGCCTGCATTCGGCTGGTCGCCGGCGACGATGCCCCGCGTGTTTCCGCGCGAGCAGCCGGCGCAGACCGTGCAGCCGAAGGCCGTCCTCATCGTCCCCGAGACCGCGGTGCCGGTCAGGCTCGATCCGAAGCCGGACGCTCTGGCCGAGATCGCCGAAACCCCGATTGCACCGCTCGCAACGCCCGCACCGCTTGCGGCGCCTGCCGCGATGGCCTCGTTCACCGCGCCTGCCGAGATGCCACCGCTGAGAGCCCCAGCAGCGAAGGCACCGTTCACCGCACCTGCCGTGAGGTCGCCGCTCGCCTCGCCCGCCACGATGTCGCCACTCACCGCGCCAGTCGTGAGGCCGCCGGTCGCCGCGCCTGCTGCAATGGCAGCGCTCCTGCCGCAGTTCACTCCGCCCGCGGCCGAGATCGTCGCAGCCCCCGAGCGCGTCGTCGAATTCACCCTCAGCCTCGACGGCCTGGAAGCCAAGTACCCGCTACTGCGGAACGCGTTCTAAGGTTCTGAATATGGGCAAAGGGGATGCAACTGCACCTCTTGCCCCGTCATCCTGAGGCGCGAGCGATGGGGCGCGTCGCGCCCCATCGGGAGCCTCAAGGATGCACGGCCCGTCCGCCGACTCGAGAGGCCTACTTTCGCACTGCATTCCCGCCGAGCACCACCTGCGCAAACCGCTGCGCGCCGTCCGCTGACAGATCCGAGGTCACCGCGCGCGCGTGATCGAGGCCGACCACGGCGCCACGCGGGGTCTCCGAGATCATGTTGTTGTTGATGAGCGCGGTGCCGGCTCCCGGCACCACGGAGACGCCGACACCCGCGAGGGCCTTGCGGATCACGTTGCCGGTGATCGCGACGTCGCGCAGATATTTGCCCCAGCCGGCGACGATGCCATAGGACGGCGCATTCTCGATCACGTTGCCGGTCACCGATGAATCAGCCTCGATGTAGATGCCGACGCCGGCGTCGTCGTCCGGCGCGGTGCCGATCGGGCGCTTCGGGATCAGATTGCGGATGATGTTGCCCTGGACCACGGCGATGCGGCCGCCCTCGTTGAAATTGCAGACGGAGACGCCGACGGCGGCGCCATCCACGGTGTTGTTGGCAATCACCGCGGCCTCGAACGCGAACTCGGAGTAAAGCGCAACCTCGCGCACGTCGCTGACGCTATTGCCTGATATGTGGATGTTCGAGGCGGAGTTGCCGCGCACGGCCGAATAGTCGCAATTTTTGATCCGGTTGCCGCGCACGATCACGTTGCCGGCACGGAAGGCGTTGATGGCATTGCCGTACTGCCCGGAGCCGCCCGGGCCGGCCTTGATGTCCTCGATGCGGTTATCCGCGACCAGTGTGCCGTCGTCGCCGATGGCGGTGCGCAGGATCTCGATGCCGTTGTCGTTGGTGCCGGTGATGGTGTTGCGGCACACGCTGAGACCCTTGGCGTCGAACGAGACCACCGCCGTCAGCGCGATACTTGTGAGGATATTGCCGGAGATGTCGCCCGACACCTGTTCGAGCCAGATGCCGCTGCCGCCGGAACCGGTGACCTCGCAATCGGTGATGCGGACGTCGCGTCCGCCCAGGATGTGGATCAGGCCGCGCCGGGTTGGCAGCGGAAACTTGCCGCCGTCAAAGGTGATGCCGGTCAGCCCGATCGCATCGGAACCGTCGCTCTGAATTGCCGACGCTCCGCCCGTGAAGAGGAGCTTGGTCGCGCCGCGGACGCCAATGAGTTGTGCGCCGTTCGGCAGTCGCAGCAGGCCGGTCCGGTAGATGCCGGGCGGCAGGGCGAGCGGCATTTGCGCCCGCGCGGACTCGTCGATGGCGCGTTGAAGGGCTCGGGTCTGATCTTCGCTGCTCCCTGGCCGCACGCCGTATTGCGTGGCGTCGCGGCCGAGCAGGGACGTCAGCGGCGCCGCCCGCGCCGCGTCGGCGGGCATGGCGAGGGCACCGGCGATGCCGGCCGTCGAAGCCCCGATGAGATGACGGCGATTGAGGTCCATGACGCGTCCTCCGGCGGACGCGGGCGTCCGCGCGACGTAGGTAGCGCAGCCCGGCAGGGGCCGTGAGGATTGTTCGCGGTAGGGTTAAATGTTTACCGCGGCGACGATGCCGTAGGGTAGACAAAGCCAAGCGTGCCCACGATTTCGCGGCAGATCAGGGCGAGATGGTGGGCACGGCGCAAGCGCGCCTTTGCCCGCCCTACGAAACCTGCGTGTTCCGCGTCTTCCTTGCCAGCCCCACCATCTCCATCAGCATGGCTTCTCCCGCATCCACAAGCTCCTCCAGCGTGATGCGCGGCGCGCCCTTGCGGCGTACCGCGCCGCTGCGCGCGAGCAGCGGAATGTGGATGAACGCGGCGAGCCTCGGCCCGCCGGCCCTGACGCGCTCGATCGCGCGCCAGCTCAAGTAATTGCAGAGATAGGCGCCGGCATCGCGCGAGGGCCGTGCATCGATGCCGGTGAGGCGTGCGGCGCGCAGCAGTCTTGCCGTGTGCGGGCCGAAATTCATCGCGTCCGCGTGGCCTGCGATGCCACGTTTGCTTGACCGGGTGTTGGCGGCATCGGGCCAGAGCATGGTGACGGCATTGCGCGCGCGGGTCTCGATGCGCAGGTAAGGTGTGCGTGCAGCGAGGCCGAACATCAACAGCGCGTCCGGCTTCTGCTTTGCAAGCACCTCGGGCAATTGGCGGTCGACTGCCGCATAAGTCACCGGAAAAATGTGGCTCGAGAGCTCGACATCGTCGAGCGCCGGCCGGCGCAATTGCGTCAGCCTCGTCACTAGCGGCTTGGTCGGATTATAGGGCGCTCCGGGAAACGGCCCGAAGCCGGTGAGGAGAATGCGAAGCCTTTCGCTCATTTCAGCAACTCCAGGATACGCTCGGCGGCGAGTGCCGGCGTGAGATGGCCCTCGGCGACCTCAGCTTCGATCTTCTTCACCTTGGTCCGCACCGAGGCCTCGCTGCGCAGCCGCGCCAGCATCCGCTGCTCCAGCATCGACCACATCCATTTCACCTGCTGGTCGCGCCGCCGCGCGGCGAAATCGCCGGATGCGTTCATCGCCTTGCGATGATCCAGGATTTTCTGCCAGATTTCTGCGATGCCATCGCCGGTGAGCGCCGAATAGGTCTCGACCGGCGGATGCCAATGCTCGGACCGCGGGCTGAGAATATGAAGCGCGCCGCGGTAGTCGGCCGCCGTGATCCTGGCACGCTTGAGATTGTCGCCGTCGGCCTTGTTGATGGCGATCATGTCGGCGAGCTCGACCAGGCCCTTCTTGATGCCCTGCAACTCGTCGCCGCCTCCCGGCAGCATCAGCGCGAGAAAGAAGTCGGTCATGTCGCAAACGGCGGTCTCGGACTGGCCGATGCCGACGGTCTCGACCAGCACGACACCGAAGCCTGCCGCCTCGCACAAGAGCATGGCCTCGCGCGTCTTGGCCGCAACGCCGCCGAGCGTGCCCGAGGACGGCGAAGGCCGGATGAACGCATCGTCCGAGGCGGACAGCCGCGCCATCCGCGTCTTGTCGCCGAGGATCGAGCCGCCGCTGCGCGCCGAGGACGGATCGACCGCGAGCACCGCGACCTTGTGGCCCTGCTCGATGAGATAGGTGCCGAGCGCATCGATGGTGGTGGATTTTCCGACGCCCGGCGATCCCGTGATGCCGACGCGGAACGCCTTGCCGGTGTCGGGCAGCAGCATCTGCACCAGCTCGCGCGCCAGCGCCTGGTGGTCAGGGCGCCGGCTCTCCACCAGCGTGATGGCGCGCGCAAGGGCGGCGCGGCTACCGGCGCGCAGCTCCCTGGCGATGGTCTTGATGTCCGGCGGGGCTTTCTTCTCGATCATGCCCTGCTTTACAACGCCGAGGCGAGGCAGGCGAGGCCCGCCCGCCCGATATCACCGGGATGCTGCCGCCGCCGTCTGCGGCTGTTTCACCTTACGCCACACCCACACCATCACCGGCCACAGCAGGGCGCCGATGGCCATGGCGGCGAGGATCGCGGCGACCGGGCGTTCGAAGAACGGCAAGATGCTGCCGTCGGACTTGATCAGCGAGGTGACGAAGGCCTGCTCGACCATGGTGCCCATGACGATGCCGAGCACCATGGCGGCGACGGGATAGCCGTTCGCTTCCATGACGTAGCCGATCACGCCGAAGGCGGCGACGGTGACGACGCCGAACATGTTGTTGCCGATCGCGAACGAGCCGACCGCACAGCACAGCATGATGATAGGCATGATGGCGGAGCGCGGCGCCAGCAGGATGTAGGCCGCGACGCGGATCATGGCGATGCCGAGCGGAATCATCATGATGTTCGCGATGATGAACATCAGATAGATCGCGTACATGCTCGACGCCTTTTCGGTGAACAGCGTCGGCCCGGGATTGAGTCCCTTCATGTAGAGCACGCCGATCGCGATCGCGGCGATGGTGTCGCCGGGGATGCCGAACAGCAGCGAAGGCACCCAGCCGGAGGCAATGCTGGCATTGTTGCTGGCGCCGGCCTCGACCAGGCCCTCGACGTGACCCGTGCCGAACTTCTCCGGCTCCTTCGAGAAGCGTTTCGACATCGCATAGGAGACCCAGGCGGCCATGTCGGCGCCGGCGCCGGGCAGCACGCCGATGATGATGCCGACGATGTTCCCGCGCGTCATCTGCCAGCGATACAGCTTGGTCAGCTTCCACTGGCCGGCCAGGATGCTTCCGAATTTGCGCCGCGGCAGCGGCGGCGGCTCGGGCGTGAGCATCGCGCGCATCACCTGCGCCACCGCGAACACGCCGACCAGCGCCGGAATCGGCTCGATGCCGCCGAACAGATCGGTGAGGCCGAAGGTGAAGCGCGGCACCCCGCCGGGATTCTCGATACCGATGCAGGCCACCAGGAGGCCGATGAACATGCCCGCGATCGCCTTCACCGGCGAGGAACGCGCGACCAAAGTGGCGCACATCAGGCCGAGCAGCGCCAGCCAGAAATATTCGAAGGTCGAGAACGACAGCGCGATTTCGGCCAGCGGCGGCGCCAGGATCATCAGCGACAGCACCCCGGCGATGCCGCCGATTGCGGAGAACCACACGCCGGCACCGAGCGCGAGCTCGGCCTGACCCTTGCGCGTCATGGCGTAGGCCTCGTCGGCATAGGCGGCAGACGCCGGCGTGCCGGGAATGCGCAGCAGCGCGCCGGGAATGTCACCGGAGAAGATCGCCATCGAGGAGGCCGCGACGATGGTCGCGATCGCCGCGATCGGGGACAGGTAGAAAGTGACGGGGACGAGCAGGGCGGTCGCCATCGTCGCCGACAGGCCCGGCAGCGAGCCGATCACGAGGCCATACACGGACGCAGCGAACATCGAGATGATGACCTCCCAGGTGGAGATCAGCGCGAAAGCATCAATCAGGGTTTTCAGCATGGGATCACCAGGGCGCCGGCAACAGGCCGGCGGGCAGCGGCACGCGGAGCAGCTTGCCGAAGATGAGGTGGATGGCGAACGGCGAAAGCGCCGCGAGCGGCAGCGCCAGCTTCCACCTGGCCCCTAATGCGGTCGACGTGACGTAGACCATGATCGCCGCGGTGATGATGAAGCCGAGCCGGTCCGCCGCGAAGACGTAGAACAGCAGCAGCGCCGGCGGCAGCAGCGCACGCAGGCCGTAGAGCTTGCTTTGCGGCGGCGGCGCGGCGGCCTGGCCGTTCTCGAACGGGACGAGCTCTTCCTCCTCCTCGAAGGAGTGGCCGATGCCGAACACGATCGCGAGCCCGCACAATGCAAGGCCGCAGCCGATCACCAGCGGAAATACGTTGGGGCCGACCGGTTGCCCCGGCACTGGCGGCAAGATCCAGCCCCCATAGGCAGCCGCCGCACCGAGCGCGACGAGAAACGATCCCGTGACGGAGTCGGGAAGACGCATGAGAGCAAGTCCTGTCAGTGTTCTTCTCCCTCGCCCCGCTTGCGGGGAGAGGGTCAGGGTGAGGGGGAATCTCCGCGGGGGCGGTGAGAGGCGGACTCGTGGAGAGCTCCTCTCACCCGGAATTCAAGCTGAGCTTGATTACGCCTCTGGCTGCATCCGCCTTCGCCAAGGCCTGGGCGGACAAGCGCGGAGCGAGGTGAAACATCACGCCTTGCTCAGGCCCGCCGCCTTCATCGCCTCGCCCATCTGGGCGTCTCCCTTGTCCATGAAGCCGGCGAAATGGGCCGCATCGCCCCACACGGTGCCGAAGCCGCGGTTGCTCATGAAGTCCTTGAACTCGGCGGAGTCGTAGACCTTCTTCAGGGCCGCGGTGAGCTTCGTTGCGATCTCCGGCGGCAGGTTCTTCGGTGCGCCGATGCCGCGCCAGGCGCCGGTCGCGTAGTCGATGCCCATCGCCTCCTTCAGCGTCGGCACGTCCTTGAAGATCGGGTTGCGCGCCGGCGCCATGATGGCGAGGCTCCTGGCCTTGCCCGCCTCGATGATGGCGCGCGCCTCCGGCACCGAGCAGGTGGTGAGGTCGAGACCGCCGGCGGCGAGATCCTGCATCGCCGGCGCCGCGCCATTCGAGGGCACCCAGGCGACCTGGTTGGCGGGCAGGCCCATCGCCTGCATCCAGCCGACCAGCGCCAGATGCCAGATGCCGCCCTGGCCGGTGCCCGAGGCCTTGAACTTGCCGGGAGGCGCCGCCTTGATCGCGTCGGCGAGTTCCTTGACTGTCTTGTAGGGCGAGGACGAGGAGACCTGGATGCCGGGCGGATCCTCGTTCATCAGGGCCAGCGGCGTGTAGCTCTTCGGCGTCAGCTCGGTGAGGCCCTGCCAGTGCATCATCGAGATTTCGACGGTGAGCATGCCGATGGTGTAGCCGTCGGGCTGCGCGGTCGCGATCGCGCTATGGCCGACGACGCCGGAGCCGCCGGTGCGGTTGACCACGTTGAAGGGCTGGCCGAGGTCCTTTTCCAGCAGCGCCGCGACGATGCGCGCGGTCGCATCGGTTCCGCCGCCGGCGCCCCAGGGCACGATCACTGTGACCGGCCGGGCCGGATAGGCTTGTGCGAGTGCAGGCTTGAATCCGAAAGCGGCGGATGCGGCGACTGCGGCGGTCGAAGCCGCAAAGGTGCGGCGCGAAATCTTGGACATTGAATGCCTCCCAGCGGCGCCCGTGACGCCGGGCGCTCTTGTCAATGGCGGCATTCTAGTCGGCTTTGCAGCGCCGCCGCAAGGTAGCGCTACCAACGAGATCGACATGCTGTGTGAAAATGGCATGCCCATCGGATGGGCAGTCGGAAATCGGGTGGGTTTTGCCCGCACGCGCCGTCAATCTGAGCGCGCAACGAAAGCCAAAGGCAAGCCATCCATGACCCAAGCCTATTACAGCGCGGTGCTGGACCGCCCGCTGGACGAAGTCTGGTCGCTGATCCGCGATTTCAACAATTATCCCGCTTATATCGACGGCGTCAGCGAGAGCGTGATCGAAGACGACAAGCGCGGCGACGAAGTCGGCGCCATCAGGCGCTTCTGCTATCTCGGCAATTGGATTCGCCAGAGCCTGGTCGATCACTCGGACCGGCAGCACAGCCTGACCTATGCCGGTCTTGAAGCGCTGCCGTACCCGGAAGATGACGGAAGCCGGATGCCGGCGCCGACGCGTTATCAAGGCACCATGCATCTGCGCCCGATTACCGAGGGCGACCGCACGCTCATCGAATGGTCGGTCGACCTCGAGACCGAGCCCGCGGACGCCGATCGCTGGCAAGCGTTGTTCGCGTCCTGGATTCCCAGTTGGACGGATTCGCTTGCGCGGACGCTGGCTCGGGCCGGTTAGCGATCGCTCACGGCTCGTCCGCATCGCCCTTGGGCCGCGCGCCGCCGAAGATGCGGTTGCCTTCCGCTGTAAGGTAAGGCTTCAGCGTCTCCCAGGACACGAAGGCGACGTACTCGCCCTCGGCATAGGGACCGACGGCGTAGGGTGGGTAGTGGAAGGTGAGGCCGGAGCTCTTTCCGGCTTCAGTTGACGGCGCGAGCGTCACCGCGCCGATCTTGAGCAGGGTCGGTTTCGACTCCTTGAACCATTCGTCGGTTGCGGTCTCGCTGGCGTCGCGCTTCTTCTTCTCGGCTTTCAGCGAGGTGATGATGGCCTTCACCATCGCCTTCATGGTCGCGCCGTTGTCGGCGGTCTCGGTGAAGAACGGCCGAATCGAGATGCGCTTGTTGTCGGTCTTGTCCCACAGGATCGTGTTCACGTCCGAATTGGGATGCGCGCCGCGAGTGTTCATGTAGTCGTTGCGGAGGACGCTGACATAGCGATCGGCGACGACGGAGCGCGTTTCATATTTGCGCTCAAAATCCCAACCGCCTTCTTTAAAGAACTGCGGATCGGCTTTGCGTGAGGCGGCAGCTTCGGCCGCGTTCTTGTCGAGCCATTTCTTGCCCTCGGCCAGGCAATCGGCCGCGAGTGCCGCATCAGCCTTGATCCTATCGTCGAGGAACACGCGCGCCTCGATACTTTTGTTGTTGATGACGGCGTCGGGCTTGGGGTCGGCGGCGAGGGCGGGACCGAACAGCGCGCTACAAACCGTGACGACAGCGAGCGCGCGCATGAACATTGGCGCGAAAAACATCACGCAGGATCCTTCTTATCGGAAGATCGACGGCGAAGCTACTCCGCCGCCTCGCTATGCCCCAGCCGCGCGTTGAGCTTGCGGATCAGCTCCTCGGCGGCTTCTGCGATCACCGTGCCCGGCGGGAAGATCGCCTCGGCGCCGGCGGCGTAGAGCGCGTCGTAATCCTGCGGCGGCACCACGCCGCCGACGATGATCATGATGTCGTCGCGGCCCTGCTTCTTCAGCGCGGCCTTCAGCTCCGGCACGGCGGTGAGATGGGCGGCGGCGAGCGAGGAGACGCCGAGGATGTGCACGTCGTTCTCGACCGCCTGCCGCGCGGCCTCATCCGCGGTCGCGAACAGCGGCCCGATGTCGACGTCGAAGCCGATATCGGCAAACGCGGACGCGATCACCTTCTGGCCGCGGTCGTGGCCGTCCTGGCCGATCTTGGCGACCAGGATGCGTGGGCGGCGGCCCTCCGCCTCCTCGAACGCGTCGATCAGCGCCTGAACCTTCTCGACCTGGTTGCCCATGCTGGACGCCTCCCGCTTGTAGACGCCGGTGATGGATTTGATCTCGGCGCGGTGACGGCCGAACACCTTCTCCATCGCGTCCGAAATTTCGCCGACGGTCGCCTTGGCGCGCGCCGCGTCGATGGCGAGCGCCAGCAGATTGCCGTTGCCTTCACCGGCCGACCGCGTGATCGCGGCGAGCGCGGCATCGACGTCCTTCTGGTTGCGCTCGCTCTTCAGCCGCGTCAGCTTGTCGATCTGCAAGCGGCGGACGTTGGTGTTGTCGACCTTGAGGATTTCGATCTTGTCCTCGTCGGTCGGCTTGTACTTGTTGACGCCGATCACCGCCTGCTTGCCGGCATCGATGCGGGCCTGCGTCTTGGCCGAGGCCTCTTCGATACGCAGCTTCGGCAGGCCGGCCTCGATCGCCTTGGCCATGCCGCCGAGCTCCTCGACCTCCTGAATGTGGCCCCACGCCTTGGCCGCGAGGTCGCGCGTCAGCCGCTCGACATAGTATGAGCCGCCCCAGGGGTCGATGATGCGGGTGGTGCCGCTCTCCTGCTGAAGGAACAGCTGGGTATTGCGGGCGATGCGCGCCGAGAAATCGGTCGGCAGCGCCAGCGCTTCGTCGAGCGCGTTGGTGTGCAGCGATTGGGTATGGCCTTGCGTCGCCGCCATCGCCTCGACGGTGGTGCGCATCACGTTGTTGAAGACGTCCTGCGCCGTGAGCGACCAGCCAGAGGTTTGGGAATGCGTGCGCAGCGAGAGCGAACGCGGATCCCTGGGGTTGAACGGCCTCAACAGCTTCGCCCACAGCAGGCGCGCGGCGCGCAGCTTGGCGACTTCCATGAAGAAGTTCATGCCGATCGCCCAGAAGAACGACAGGCGCGGCGCGAAGCGGTCGACGTCGAGGCCTGCGGCAAGGCCGGCGCGCAGATATTCGACGCCGTCGGCGAGCGTATAGGCGAGCTCGAGGTCCTGCGTCGCACCGGCCTCCTGCATGTGATAGCCGGAGATTGAGATCGAATTATACTTCGGCATCTTCTGAGAGGTGTAAGCAAAAATGTCCGAGATGATCCGCATCGAGGGCGCGGGCGGATAGATGTAGGTGTTGCGCACCATGAACTCTTTCAGAATGTCGTTCTGAATGGTGCCCGACAGCTTCTCCGGCGGCACGCCCTGTTCCTCGGCGGCGGCGACGTAGAGCGCGAGGATCGGCAGCACCGCGCCGTTCATGGTCATGGACACGCTCATCTGGTCGAGCGGAATCCCTGCGAACAGCGTTCGCATGTCGTAGATGGAATCGATGGCAACACCGGCCATGCCGACGTCGCCGCCGACGCGCGGATGATCAGAGTCGTAGCCGCGGTGGGTGGCGAGGTCGAAGGCGACCGAGAGGCCCTTCTGTCCGGCCGCCAGGTTGCGGCGGTAGAACGCGTTGGAATCCTCCGCCGTGGAGAAGCCGGCATATTGCCGGACCGTCCAGGGCTGGTTGACATACATGGTCGGGTAGGGGCCGCGCAGGTAAGGCGCGATGCCCGGATAGGTCTCGAGGAAATCGAGCCCGGCAAGATCAGCCTCGCCATAAGCAGGCTGCACCAGAATGCCCTCCGGCGTCAGCCACGGTTCGGCACTGCCTGATGGTGCGGCGGTGGCGGCTCGCTCGAAGGCAACATCAGCGAAATTGGGAATGCGGCTCATGGCTTCAACCATATCCTCAATCATGATCCGGATGCTGATGGCTGACGATGGTCGCCATCTTCTCCGGTCCGTAATTCTGTTGCGTGGTCTGGCTCGGCAGATTGGCGATGCCGACCACCCAGCCGAGGCGGGATTCGGTGCCGAACTGCCGCGTCGGGATCACCCGGTCGGGACGGTCGAAAGCGCCGGTCATGATCTCGATCCGGTCGCCGTCAATGCGGCCGAAGCTCAGCGGCGTGCCGCAGGCGGCGCAGAAGCCTCGTTCGGCGATGGTGGAGGAGCGGAAGAACGACGGCTGTCCCCTGGTCCAGGCAAAGTCGGTCTTGTTGATGTCGGCGAATGAGGCGAACGGCGCACCTGCCGCCTTCTGGCACATCCGGCAGTGACAGATCGAGACCCTGTTCGGCGCTGTCGTGACTCCGAAGCGTACCGCCCCGCATTGGCAACCGCCGGTGAGAACGGGTTTGCTGATATCGGTCATGCCTGCTCCCTTCGTCGATAGGCGTCTTGCAGGGTCGCAAGCGCATCGCCGCCGGCGAAGACGAAACCGGTGACGCCGGCCGCGCGCAGGGCGGCCTCGGCATCTGTCGGGCGGCCTGCCAGATAGATATGTCGTCCGCCGGCCGTTTGCAGGGCCTTCGCCGCGGCTTCGGCGTGTTCCGCATAGACCCTGTCGCTGGAACAAAGGCAGGCGAATTCGGCGCCGGAGGCCTTGAAGGCGGCGGCCAGCTTGGCCGGATCGGCAAAGCCCTCGCTGTCGACGGCTTGAATGCCGCCGGCCTCGAAGAAGCTTTTCGCAAAGGTCGCACGCGCCGTGAAATCGGCGGGCGTACCGAGATTGGCCAGAAACACTTTTGGCCGAGCGCCGCGAGCCTTCAACGCCGCATCGGATTTGTCGCGCAGCGCCTCGAACGGTTGGGCAAGCCGGATCGGCGGCAGCGCGTCGAACTTGTATTTCTGCTCGCCATAGGGTGCCAGCGCGACCGGCGTCGCCTTGAGCACGTTCGTTTCGCTCTCGTGCAGGTTCGGAAACTCGCTGGCGCCGGTCAGCACGTCGCGGCGCTTTGCGATATTGGCGTCACGCGCCTTCCGCGCAGCCGCGACCTTGCTCTGGAACAGGCATTGCTGAAGTGCGCCAAACGCGCCACCGGCTGTCTCGCTTTCCTGGAACAGCGCCCACGCGGCCTCGCAAAGCTGCGCGGTCAGCGTCTCGATGCCGCCGCTGCCTGCCGCGGGATCGCTGACCTTGCCGAGGTTGCTTTCCTCCAGCAGCAAAAGCTGCGTGTTGCGCGCAACGCGGCGCGCGAACGGATCGGGCAGGCCAAGTGCCAGCGTATGCGGCAGCACGGTGATCGCGTTGGCGCCGGCGAGCCCGGCGGCAAACGTCGCGATGGTCGCCCGCAGCATGTTCACATAGGGGTCGCGCTGCGTCAGCATGCGCCAGGCGGTATCGGCAGCGATGAACAGCGGCTTTGGCGTCAGTCCGCAGGCCGTCTCGATACGCGCCCACAACAGCCGCAGCGCGCGGAATTTCGCCATGGTCAGGAACTGGTCGGCATCCGCGGCGAGCCGCGCATAGACCATGCCTTGGGCCTGTTCCAGAGGAATGCCGGCGCCTTCGATCGCGCGCAGATAAGCAACGCCGCAGGAGAGCACGAAGGCAAGCTCCTGCACCTCGGAGCCACCGGCATCGTGGATCACGCGGCCGTCGGCAGAAACGAACGGGCCCTTGAAGCCGAGCCCGGCCAGGCCCTTGATAGCCCCGGCGACGGCGGGAATGATTTCCTCCCAGGTATAGGGGCTGTGGCCCCACACCGCGAGGGCCGCGAGCGGATCGAGGCCGAAGCGGATGTCGCAGGCGGCGGGGTCGAGGCCCCGGCTCTTCACATATTCCGCGACATGGATCGCCGCCATCCGCGACTGCGGCCCGATCTGGAGCTCGAGGCCGATGCCGGCATCGAGATGGATGTCCTTCAAAACCTTTGCGACCGCATCGGCCGACGGTTCCAGACCGAAACCATGAGCGCTGCTGCCGCCGGCGAACACCAGAGCGAGCCCGGTCGCGCCGTTCTCCAGATCCTGCAACGCCTGCGCATTCGCGAGCGCCGCATCGGGATGGTCGATCCGCTGGATGATCTGCCAGGGCGCCGCTGGCGGCCGCCCCACCACCGGGGCAGCGCCTTTGACGCGCGGATAGAGCGGCTCGATCTTCAGCCCGTCATAGGTCTTGCCGACCAGCTTCTCGAACGGCGCGCCCTTCAGCACGCCGTCGACCAGCTTGCGCCAGTCTTCGACGGTTGCCTGGGGAAAATCCGCCGCCAGCGGCAGGTCGTCAGTCACGGAGGTCATGCGGCGAGGGGCTCCCAAACGTCTCATTATTCGCAGGCGAAATTGCCACGGCGGACCGTCCCTGCAAACGGTTGTTTTTGGTTAACCGGTATCCGGAAGCCGCTCAATGCCTTGCGTCGAGACGCTGGCGAGCCCGTCGCGCACACGGACGCCGGAGATCACGCGGTCGGGCGCGATTTCGGCCAGCGGCACCAGCACGAAGGCGCGCTCGAACAGGCGCGGATGCGGCAGGGTCAGATCGGGCTTCTGCAAGGAGACATCGTCGTAGGCGATCATGTCGAGATCGAGCGTGCGCGGTCCCCAACGCCGCGCCTTGTCCCGGGTGCGGCCGAACTTCTGCTCGACCTTCTGCAGCACGAACAGCAGCGCGTGCGGATCGAGACTGGTCTCGATCTCGATACAGGCATTGATGAAGGGGGCCTGATCCTCGTCGCCCCAGGGCGGCGTCGCGTAATCCGAGGAGCGCGCGATCAGCGCACCCTGCGCCACGCCGCAAATATGGGCGATCGCCTTGGTGAATGTCGCGCGGACATCGCCGACATTGCCGCCGAGCGCGATCAGCACGCTTGCCATCTTATGGATGCCGCGAGCGCGTCAGCATGATGCCGACATCGTCGAAGATCGCGGCAATCGGCGCATGCGGCTTGTGCACGGTGATCTTCACGGCGCGGATGCGCGGGAAGTGCGAGAGGATGGCGTCGGCCACCGCGCCGGCTGCGCGCTCCAGCAGCCTGTAATTGGTGTTCTTGAACGCCGCCGTCGTCGTCGCCACGACGTCGGCGTAGGACACGGTGTCGGCGAGCCTGTCGCTGCGCGAGGGCTCCGACAAATCGGTGTAGAGCTCGAGGTCGATGACGAAGCGCTGGCCGACCTCGGTCTCGTGGTCCATCACGCCGTGGCGGGCGTGGATCGACAGGCCGGTGACGAAGATCGTATCGGTCATTGCTTGCCCTCGATTGCGTTCGCCACCCGCAGGGCCTGCAGGGTCTCGGCGATGTCATGGGTCCGGATGATCTTTGCGCCGCGCTGCGCGGCGATCAGGTGCGCGGCGATCGAACCGGCGAGCCGCTCCTTCGGCTCGGACGGCGACACCGAGGCGATGAAGCGTTTTCGCGAGGCACCGACGAGGATCGGCAGGCCGAACATCTCGAATTCGCGCAAGCGCGCCAGCGCGGTCATGCTCTGCTCGGCGGTCTTGCCGAAGCCGATGCCGGGGTCGAGCACGATCTTGTCGCGCGCGATGCCGGCCTTAGCGGCGATATCCAGCGAACGCAGGAAGAACGTCTTCATGTCCGTGATGATGTCGATGGCGGGATCGGCGTCGTCGCGGTTGTGCATGACGATGACCGGAACGCCTTTCGCGGCCACCAGGGGCGCCATCGCGGCGTCGCGCTGCAGGCCCCAGACGTCGTTGGCGATCGCCGCGCCCTGGTCGAGCGCGAAGGCCACCACCTCCGCCTTCATGCTGTCGATCGAGACCGGCACGCCGAGGGCGACCACGCCCGCCAGCACCGGCTTCAGCCGGGCGAGCTCGTCGTCCGCCGTGACGGCCTTCGCGCCCTTGTAGGGCCGGGTGGACTCGGCGCCGATATCGATGATGTCGACGCCATCGGCGATCATCGCCCGCGCCCGCGCGAGCGCCTGCTCGGGCGCGATGAACTCGCCACCATCGGAGAAGGAGTCCGGGGTGATGTTGAGCACGCCCATCACGGCCGGAATGGGCCGTTCCAGCAGCGTCCGCAGCGGATCAAGCCCGGCCGAGCCGGCCGGCGGGACGGATGGGAAGGGCGAGGCATTCATGCGCGTGGCTTTGCGCGGTCGGGGAGGGGGAGTCAAGCGGGGAGGGGATTGAATGAACGCCACTCTCTAACCGTCACCCTGAGGTGGCCGCTTCTTCCGCGGCCCTCAAAGGGCGACGGCCCGGCTTTCTCCGTACCGATGTGAAGGTGGCCGGCCATCCTTCGAGGCTCCCCGTGCACGTCTCGCACCTCAGGATGACAGAGCTGGTATCAATACGTGATCTTCGGCTGCAGCTTCTTCGCCTTGGCGATGATGTCGCCGACCGACTTCTCGGACGGCAGGATGCGGAGCAGCTTCTTCTTCTCGTTGGCGTCGCGCATGCTCTGGGCGAGCCTGGCCGGATTTCGAAAGGCGAGCTCGCGCACGGTGGTGACGCCGGCGGCGCGGACCAGGCCGACCTTGGCGCGGCCCATGCCGGGGATGCGCATGTAGTCGGAGACGTTGGCCCATTCCAGCAGCAACTGCTCGCTGATGCCGGTCTGGGCGGAAAGCGCCTTGCGGCCCTTTACCGTGCCGGCCGCCTCGAGCAGCGCATCGGTGGTGCGGATGCCCAGCGCCTTCAGCTTGTTGGCGGCAAAGACCGACAGGCCCTCAATCTCGGAGATCGGATATGTCATGATACTCGATATGAAATGCCAAGGCTTCAGGCGAACTGGCTGAGGCCCGGCGTCCCCGCAACGATCTTGCCCATCTGATCTGCTCCGATTTTGTCTCGACCGAAGCGGAAAAGTTCACGAGCGATGTTTTGAATCTCCGACATGCCAAGTCCCAGGCCCATCAGGCGCGTGCCGACCGCCATTAGGCCGCCGCCCATCAGCCGTGACAGTCCGCCGCCGCTCCTGGAGGCCTCGATTGCGGCTTCCGCTCCGGGGATCTGATCGATCAGGGCCTGCACGCTGTCGGAAGGACCCTCGCTGCGGAGGAAGCCCAGGATGATGCCGACGGTCTTTTCAGCGACAGCACCATCTATGCTGGCGTTTGTCGCCAGCCGCCCGATCAGCTCGTCCATAAGGCCCGCCCCTCAGCCGGTTGTATGCTCTCAAAAATGATCTTGAGCCGGTGTGATGTGAAATACAAGCGATGAACGCGGTCGTCGTCGCGATTCATCTTCGAACGCGCGAAAGGTGTTGCAGCGCTGCAAGAGCGGAGATGGAATCGGCGAAAAATTGCCGCGTTGCGAACGGCTCGTGCCTACTTTCGGCTGATGTCGTCCACCTATCCGACAATGTCGCAGGCCGGGCGCGTTGAACGGTTTCAATCGACGTGCGACATGCATTAAACTACGGAACTACCGCCTTTGAGTTTCAAGACGCGAAACCCGGCAGAGAGATCAGAGAGAACAATGACCGCACAGGACAGCAAGCTCGGCGATACCGACGACAAGTTCTTCGTCGGCAAGGGAGACGAGCAGGCCTGGCTGACGCTGGCGCTCGCCAATCGCCACGGCCTCGTCACGGGCGCAACCGGAACCGGCAAGACGGTGACTTTGCAAGTGATGGCGGAAGGATTTGCACGCGCCGGTGTTCCGGTCTTCGCGGCCGACATCAAGGGCGACCTCTCCGGCATCTCCGAGATCGGCGTGCCCGCGGACTTCATCCTTAAGCGCGCCACCGCGATGGGACTGAATTTCCAGCCCGACCAGTTCTCGACGGTGTTCTGGGACGTGTTCGGCGAGCAGGGCCATCCGGTGCGGGCGACCGTCACGGAAATGGGGCCGCTTCTGCTCGCACGCATGCTCGACCTGAACGAGGTGCAGGAAGGTGTGCTCAACGTCGCCTTCCGTGTCGCCGACGACAACGGGCTGACCCTCATCGATATGAAGGATCTGCGCGCGCTGCTCGATGCCATCGTGCCGGATGCCGGCAAGAAGGGCGCAGATGCCGAAGAGAGCCCGCTGGCCGACGTCAAGAAGGCCGCGCAGGGGTTCGGCAACGTCACCAAGGCCACCGTCGGCACGATCCAGCGGCAGCTCCTGGTGCTGGAAAACCAGGGCGGTACCAAATTCTTCGGTGAGCCGGCATTGACGCTGAAGGATTTCATGAAGACCGACCGCGACGGCCGCGGCATGGTCAACATCCTCGTCGCCGACAAGCTGCTGCAGAGCCCGCGGCTTTATGCGACATTCCTGTTGTGGATGCTGTCGGAGCTGTTCGAGGAGCTGCCCGAAGCCGGCGATCTGGCAAAGCCGAAGCTCGTGTTCTTCTTCGACGAGGCGCATCTTCTGTTCAACGATGCGCCCAAGGCGCTGTTGGACCAGATCGAGCAGGTGGTGCGTCTGATCCGATCCAAGGGCGTCGGCGTCTACTTCGTGACACAGAACCCGGTCGACGTGCCCGACCGCGTGCTCGGACAGCTGGGTAACCGGGTGCAGCACGCGTTGCGCGCCTTTACCCCGCGCGACCAGAAAGCGGTCGCCGCTGCGGCCCAGACCTTCCGGCCCAACCCGAAGCTCGACACCACCAAGGTGATCATGGAGCTCGGCAAGGGCGAGGCGCTGGTTTCCTTTCTCGAGGGCAACGGCACGCCGGCGATGGTGGAGCGCGTGATGATCCGGCCGCCATCGGCCCGCATCGGACCGATCACGCCGGATGAGCGCAAGGCGATCATGGCTGCAAGCCCGGTGAAGGGCAAATACGACACCGCCGTCGATGCCGAGTCCGCCTACGAGATCCTTCAGAAGCGCATCGCCGGCACGGCGGTAACGGTGGACGGCCCGGCCGGCGCAAGCGGTGGCGGCGTCCTCGGCCAGATCGGCTCGATCGTCGGCACCATCTTCGGCACCAACGTCAAGCGGGGCCGCTTGTCGACCGGTCAGGTCATTGCGCGGGACGTGACGCGATCGGTCACCAACCAGGTGATCGGCGGGATGGCGGCCAATATCGGCAAGTCGGTTGCCGGTCAGCTCGGTGGCTCGATCGGCCGCACCCTGGTCCGCGGCGCGCTCGGCGGATTGCTGCGAAGATAGGCAGGGCCGGATCGAGGCCGTTGACCGGCTGGCGAAGCTCGCTCCGCGCGGGTAGAGGTCCGATCACCACCGGCACAAATTCCGGTGAGGGCCTCTTCAAGAGTTCGGCCGTCTGCTACGTGCTGATCTGCCGCCGATTGGACCGCACCCGTGACCTCGCTCGCCCTGTTAGCCAAGCCTGATACGCCGAGACGCCTGTCGCTGCGCGCGCCGCTCGACCTGCTTTTCCTGTTCTGCTGCCTCCTGCTGACCGCCGACGTGCTCGTCCCCGAGATTTTCGGCCGCGGCAAGACCAAGGATTACCTGCTCTGGTACTGGGCCGGCCAGCAGGTCTTGCAGGGTGGGTCGCTCTATCCCGCCACGGCCATCGAGTATTTCGACTTCATCTATCCGCCGCTGCCGGCGATCCTGCTGGCGATCCCGAGCTGGTTCGGCAAGATTCCGCTCTATGTCGTCCTGTCGATCCTGAATGCCTTGGCTTGGTGGTACACCGGAACGTTCTCCCACGTCATGGCCGGCTCGGACCGCAAGCCGGGTCCCTGGCTGGAAGCGCTGCCTGTTTTCGTCACCGTGCCCTTCGTGTTCGACATGTTCGACCTCGGCCAGCCCAACCTCGTCCTGCTCGCGATGATGCTCTACGGTTTCTGGAGCTTGCGGCATCAGCGGCCATGGCTCGCCGGCTTCATGTTCGCGCTCGCCACCGCCATCAAGGTGTTTCCCATCGCGGTGCTGCCCTATCTGCTTTGGCGGCGGAAATGGGCCGCTGCCGCCGCTACGGTCGCCTTCACCGGCATCCTTCTCTATGTCGTGCCGGCGCCGATCCGCGGCTTCGAACGCAACGCGGCCGAGCTTGCGCTCTGGTATCACGGCATGGTCGGAACGAGCTCGGAAAAGGGCTTTGGCCAGCGCGACGAGCAGAACTGGTCGTGGGTCAACCAGTCGCTGATCGCCGTCACGCACCGCCTCGTCCGCCCGATCAACTACAATCAGGACAGTCCCAACAAGCCGCCGCGCACGATGAATATCATCGACGTCGACTACCGGACGGCAAACTGGATCGTGCTGGCATTGTCGGCATTGCTCGGGCTCGGCTTCGTCGCGATCATGCCGCGGCAAGCGCGGCGAACGGCGCGCTCGGATGCCGAGGAGCTCGGCATCCTGCTCTGCCTGATCACGGTGGCCTCGCCGCTTGCGCGCCAATACTATTTCATGTGGCTGTTCTTCCCGATGGCGGTGTTGATGCATCGCGCTGCCTTCGACATGCGGCCAAAGGTGCGCCTGGGAACCTGGCTCGCCCTCGGCGCCGCCGGCGTTCTCCTGCTGCTGGCGCTGCCGTGGTTTCCCAATGCCTTCCAGGCCTGGGGCAACAACCTTCTCGCGACCGCCGTTCTTGCGGGTACGCTCGCATGGCACATCCGCCATCCGCCGGTTGCGGCTGGCTCGCAGCCTGCGACGGGTCTAAAACCCAGGCATCTTTGAAATGCCGTCTTGAGACTCAAACGTCAGGAACTCCGACCATGGCCAATGCGCAGCTTCAATCCGTGCTCGACCACATCGACAAGGATTTCGACAACAGCCTGGAGCGCCTGTTCGCGCTGCTCCGGATCAAGTCGATCTCCGCGGATCCTGCCTTTGCCGGGGATTGCAAGGCGGCGGCGGAGCATCTTGCGAAGGACATCGCGAGCCTGGGCGTCGCCACCGAGGTGAGACCGACCGCCGGCCATCCCGCCATCGTCGGCAAGACCGGGGCCGGCGGACGGCCCCATGTGATCTTCTACGGCCACTACGATGTGCAGCCGGTCGATCCGCTCGATCTCTGGCACCGCCCGCCGTTCGAGCCCGTCGTCACCGATCACGCCGACGGCCGCAGGATCATCGTCGCGCGCGGCGCCGAGGACGACAAGGGGCAGGTGATGACCTTCGTCGAAGCCTGTCGCGCCTGGAAGAAGGTGACGGGTTCGCTGCCGATCGACGTTACCTTCCTGATCGAAGGCGAGGAGGAGGTCGGCTCGAAGAATTTTGTGCCCTTCATCGAGGCCAACAAGGACGAGTTCAAGGCCGATTACGTGCTGGTCTGCGACACTGGCATGTGGGACCGCAACACGCCGGCGATCACCACCTCGCTGCGGGGCCTGCTCTATGAGGAACTGAAGATCACCGCCGCCAATCGCGACCTGCATTCCGGCGTGTTCGGCGGCAGCGCGATGAATCCGATCCGGGTGCTGACGAAAATTCTCGGCGGCCTGTTCGACGACGACAATCGCATCACCATTCCCGGCTTCTATGACGGCGTGAAGGATCTGCCGCCCGACATCCTCGAGCAATGGAAGAAGCTCAACCTGACGCCGGAGATGTTCTTGAAGCCGATCGGCCTGTCTATCCCCGCCGGCGAGAAGGGGCGTCTCCTGATCGAGCAGGCCTCGTCGCGCCCGACCTGCGACGTCAACGGCATTTGGGGCGGCTATATCGGGGAGGGCTCCAAGACGGTGATCCCATCGCACGCCTCGGCAAAGGTCTCGTTCCGCCTGGTCGAGGGGCAGGACCCGCAGAAGATCCGCAAAGCCTTCCGCGATTACGTCACGGCACGGCTGCCGGGCGACTGCAAGGTCGAGTTCGGCGACCATTCCGCCGCGCCCGCGGTCGCACTCGACTGGAACATGAAGCCGCTCGCCGCCGCCAGCAAGGCGCTGACGGAGGAATGGGGCAAGGAGACCGTGCTGATGGGCTCCGGCGCCTCGATCCCGATCGTCGCCGACTTCAAGCGCACGCTCGGCCTCGACTCGCTGCTGGTCGGCTTCGGGCTCGACGACGACAACATCCACTCGCCGAACGAGAAATACGACCTCCGCAGCTTCCAGAAGGGCATACGCTCCTGGGCCCGCATCCTCGCGGCTCTGGCAGAGGTAAAATAAGGGCGAGGCGCCTGGGGTGGGCAAAGGCGCAGAACGCCGTGCCCACCATCTCTCGGTGATTACGAAGGAAGAAGAAGCGGGCACGCTTCCGCCGTCGCTGTTCGAGCGATGCGGACAAGTCGCTTTGCCTACCCGACGAAGCTGCTTTACGACGCTTCCGCCAGCGCCTCTTTCGCATCGGTCTTGATGCGCTCGACCATCGAGCGCAGGCCGTTGGAGCGCTGCGGCGTCAGATGATCGCGAAAGCCGAACTCGTTGAATACGGAGATCGCGTCGGTATCGAGGATCTCCTGCGGCGTGCGTCCGGAATAGAGCGACAGCACGATCGCGACCAGACCGCGCACGATATGTGCGTCGCTGTCGCCGCGATATCTCAGGATCGGCGCGCCGCCGTCACGATCGACCAGCTTCTGGAGCCAGACCTGGCTGACGCAGCCATTGACCTTGTTCTCGGCGGAATGTTCCGCCTCGGGCATCGGTTCCAGGGTGCGCCCAAGCTCGATGACATACCGGTAGCGGTCGTCCCACTCGTCCAGAAGCTCGAAATTGTCCCTGATTTCGTCGATGGTGGTCATGCTGCCCGTGTTCCCGCTTCCCGCCAATATAGGGGTCCGAGAAGCCGAAATCGATAGGGTTTGGGCACGAATTGTCGATCGGAACGCTTACGGCCGGCCCTCTGGTAGCTCTCCATGCGTGGGGAGGTCGATCTGGTCTTGTCGCGGGAAAAATAAGTCTGAAGCTGCCGCTGCGGAAAGCGGCGAGCCATGCGGACACGGCCGGAGCTTGCGAGGACGCTCCCTAGTTCGCCGCCTGCGGGCCGCGCCATTCTAGCGCGAGGTCGTCCTGGCTCAGCGTGTCGCGCGGCGCTTCGCTCGCGACGACATCGTCTTCGCCGGCCATCGCGATCGAGCCGGTATGGTCGGGCGCCTTCTTGTCGTTCTTCTCGTTCTTGTCGTTGGAGATCTGCTCTTTCTTGTCGTTGATGATCTGGTAGATCTTGCGCGCGCCGTCCTGTGCGCGCTGACCGATGATGGTCGCGGCCTGTCCGCCGACCTCGCAGGCCGCCGGCTGGCGCTTGCAGAATTGGGTCATGTCGGAGACGGCCGCGGTCGCAGCCTGCACCGCGTCGGCGGCGCCGATCTGCGGCAGCTTCTCCGATTCGGGTGTCTTGTCCCTGGGCAGGAGCACCAGCACCAGCCCGAGCCAGAATGTGATGCGAAGCAGAAAGCGCATCTTGCGACCTGTACTTTCGATCTCGCCCGCGGCGATCTCCGCGGAAGTCGGACCTAGCAACTCTCGATAAATCGCAAGTGATTGCCTTGAGCTTAATTCGCGGAAAATTTACGCAAAATTCTTCGAGATCGAAGATGTCGTAAATTTTCGATTGACGCCGGCGCCCGTGATTCCGCCGGCGGGCGCATCCACCATTTCGAAACCATGCGCCGCAAGGTGAAACCCTGTGTTCACCATCCTCACTGAAGACGTCGCCAAATCGTCTAAAAAGCCCCGCGATGTCCCGGCCTCCGGCCGCACTCCGCGCCGCCTTAGCACTCGTTTAAGGTCGCTCTGACACGGTGGCTCAACGACAAGGAGGCGTTCCGGCGCGTCTTCCAGGACGATTGAGCCGAAGCGCGAGACCCGTGACAGTTTTGAGTATCATCCGCGATTGTCTCGATGCGCTGCTGCATCCCTCCGCGCGTTACGATGCGCTGATGCGGGCGCGCCATCGTGCCTTCATGGCGCCGCGGCTGCTCGGCAGCCTGGCGGCCTTTGCCGCATTTCCGGTTTATCTCGCCATGCGGGGGGCGCCGAGCGCGATCGAGGTCGCCGCTTTTGCATGGTTGATCGCGCCTATCCTGCTCTCCTGGTTCTTGTCGCGCACCGGCCGCTATGAAGGTGCGCATGTACTGTCGTCGCTGGCGCTCGCGGGCCTGATCATGGCGGTCGCTGGCACGACGGGCGGCATCGAATCATTCGCCGCGGTCTGGCTGGTCGTGGTTCCCCTCGAGGCTGCGCTGTCGGCATCGCGCCGCGTCACCGCTTTCGCGTCATTGCTCGCGCTGTCCTGTGCGGGGATCCTGATCCTCCTCAGTCAGCTCGGCTGGCTGCCGTCAGCGGACACCAGCGGCGCGGAACGCGGCGTGCTGACGGCGTTCGGCGTCGCCTCGGCGACGCTCTACGCCGCGGGCCTCGCCTTCGGCGCGGAATCGCTCGCGCGCACCGGCGTGGCGCTGCTGTCGCGCGAGGAGGAGCGTTATCGCCTGCTCGCAAGCAACATGAGCGACGTCGTCTCTCGGCATCGGCGCAACGGCGCGGTGCAGTTCATCTCACCGGCGGCGGAGGCCATGCTCGGCACATCGGCGGCGCAACTGCTCGGTCATGGCCTGTTCGACCGCGTCCATGTCGCCGATCGCCCGGCCTATCTCACCGCGCTGTCCGATGCTGCGCGCGGCGATGTGCGAAGCGTCGAGTTCCGGTTGCGGCGTGAGCCGGACGGTTCGGGCCGTGGTCAGATCGATTTCCTCTGGGTCGAGATGCGCTGCCGCCCCCTCGACCACGATATGGGCCAAAATCCCCATAGCGACGCCACGCGCGAGGTCGAAGTCGTCGCCGTGATGCGCGACGTCACCGGCCACAAGCTGTCCGAGCAGGCGCTGGATCAGGCGCGTAGCGCTGCCGAAGCGGCCGATGCCGCCAAGTCGCGTTTCCTCGCCACCATGAGCCACGAGCTGCGGACGCCGCTCAACGCCATCATCGGCTTCTCCGAGATGATCGCGCAGGAGCAGACCTTGATGCTGGGTGCGGCCCAGCGCAAGGAATATGCCCAACTCATCAACGCTTCCGGCCAGCATCTGCTGTCGGTCGTCAACGGCATCCTGGACATGTCGAAGATGGAGTCGGGCAATTTCGAGATCGCGTCCGAGCCCTTCGCGCCGCGTCCCTCGCTCCTGCATTGCTGCAATCTGCTGGCGCTGAAGGCGCGGGAGAACGGCATCGATCTCGTCACCGACGCGCCGCAGGACCTGCCCGTCATGACCGGCGATCCCAGGGCCTTCAAGCAGATCGTGCTCAATCTCGTCGCCAACGCCATCAAGTTCACCGAGCGCGGCGGCCAGGTTTCCGTTTCCGCTGCGGTGACCGGATCGCAGCTGACGCTGCGCATCAGCGACACCGGCGTCGGCATTGCGCCCGATGATCTCAAGCGAATCGGCGCGCCGTTCTTCCAGGCGGGCAAGACCTATCAGCGCCGTCACGAAGGCACCGGCCTCGGACTTTCGATCGTGAAGAGTCTCATAGCGTTGCATCTCGGCGAATTGACGGTACAAAGCAAGCTGGGGGAGGGCACCGCCGTTACCGTCAGGCTGCCGCTCGTCTACACCCCGCTGCAAGTCAAGCCGGCCGAAAGCAAGATCGCCACGCTGACTCCGGTGCTGCGCCAGGAGTCTCATGACCAAACTGACCAACCCGCTCTGGTGAAGAAAAGTGCCTAAGAAGTCTGCCAAGGACGAATCCGCTCGTCGCCGCCGCGGCGCCAAGGCCGCGGTTGTCGATGTCGAGACCGAGCGCAATCTCGTCTTGCGCGTGCTGCTGCACAGCCCCAAGGACACGCTGGCTGGCCTCGTCGCCGTCGCTGCGATCGGTGCGATCGTTGCCAATGCGCTGTTCCTCCAGACCGGCCGGCATCCCGCGCCGATGTTCGGCACGGTGATCAATCTCCCCGCGCCGTCCTCGGCGTCGCTGTCGAATCCCTTGCCGCGTCCGCGTCCGGTCGGCGCCGACACATCGCCGCTCGAGCCGCGCGCAACGGAATTCCGCGCCGAGCCCAGACCTGCCGAGCGCGCCGCCGAGAAGGCGCCCGAAAAACCGGTCGAAGCGACCGCCTCGACGCGCTCGAACGATCCGATGACCAATCTGGTCAAGCAAACGACGTCGACGCCGCCGTCCGCGATGCGGCCGCCGGCGCCGATTCCCGTGCCGCAGAGCCCGGCCGCACGGCGTATCGCCGGCGTGCAGCGTGCGCTGTCCGAATATGGCTACGGGAACTTGAAGATCACGGGCACGATGAGCGGCGAGACCCAGTCCGCGATCCAGAAGTTCGAGCGCGAGCACAAGATGCAGGTCACCGGCCAGGTGTCCGATCGGCTGCTGCGCGAACTCGGAGCCGCGATCGGCCATCCCGTCGAATAACGCGCACTCCACTGTCATTGACGCCGATCAATTCCGCCCGTCACGCGCCGGCAGACCATGGCGCGTCCTGCAGGCGCGATTTGCTTGGGATCAATGACGGCCGACAGATGCGGGAACATGATCGCTCGTCTTCAACGAAGAAGAGAGGTTGTCATGTTCAAGGTCTCCGTCCTGGTCTGGATCATGCTCGGCACGGTGCTGGCGGGCGTCAGCCTGATCGTGGTGCTGATGGTGCCGAGCTTCGCCGCCGACGCGATCAGGAACATTCCCTACGCGGTCGCCGTGGGATTTGCGCTTGCGATGCCGCTGTCATACCTCGTTGCGCGCCAGATCAACGGCGGGCAGGGTGTAGGCAAGGCGTGACAATCGGACGCTGACACTGGCGGCGTGCGCCGCGCTGGCCTATCGTTCGACTCATGCGTTTGAAATCCAACATATGGGTCGCGGCTTACCTGCGCCGGTGCCAGACCGAGGGCGTGTTCGGCGCGGTCCGCCGTCGCGGCGCCGAGGAGGCGGGCGCGGTGTTCGTGAAGGTGTCGCTGCTCAACGGCCATGCGATGCTCTACGCGCCGGCGCCGCAGACCTCTTACGACGACGGCCGCCCCGTCGATCGCTTCTTCGTGCCGGTCGCGCCGCAGCCGCTGCCGGAGCACACCATCGAGGAACGTCTCACTAAGGAAGTCCGCTTCGATCCGGACGCCTGGATCGTCGAGACCGAGGATCGCGCCGGGCGGCATTTTCTGGAATTGGCGAAGGCGTAACTAGGACGCTATCGCGGCGTCATGGCCGGGCTTGTCCCGGCCATCCACGTTCTTCTCGTATGAAGCCAAGACGTGGATGCGCGGGACAAGCGCGGGCATGACGCGTTTGTGGAGCGACCGACCGTATCAAGTCGCGTTCAGCCTCACCGGTCCGACGATCCGTCGGTGCCAGTGCGGCGCGGCGGCATCGCGCCGGGCTGCACGCCCGGCCGCGTCTGGCTCGCGCCGGCGCGGACGCGCTGGCGTTCGCCCTCGTGCAGTGACGGCTGGTACTTTGCGCGGGTGACAGCGAGCGTCGAGCCGCGCCAGGCCGCCAGCATCACCAGCGCCGAGCGGTCGCTGAGGCGGTCGTAGAGCCGCGACAGCCGGTACACCTCGTTCACCGACGTGCCGATCTCCGGTTTGAAGAACAGCAGAATGCGCTGGAAGTTCGGGCTCGGCATGTCGAGCGCCCGCGCCGCGACCGCGAGCGCCTCCCCGCCGGCATCGTCGACGATCTGCGCTGCGACGCGCGAGGGCAGGATCAGGCTGTCGCCGAGCTCCAGGGTGAAGCTCTCGACGTCGCCCGCGATCGCCGCCATCTCCAGGATCTGGATCGCGCGCTTGGCGCGCACGGTCGGAATCCGCGGCGCGGCCTTCAGCGGGGTCTGAGCCAGATTGTGCAGGATCAGCGCGCGCTCGGATGCGCCGGCGCGGAAGAACATGTCGTGGATCTCGGCGGCATCCTTCGGCTGCATCGCCATGTTCGAGGCCATGCGCAGCTCGGCGTCCGAGGGCGTGCGGACCGGCGCGGGAGCGGGTGCGGGAGTTGGGATCTCGCGGGCGAGCGGAACCCTGCGGCCTTCCTGTGCGGCGACCAGCCCGAGCCTCTGCAGCACCGGGACGGGCGTCTGCGGGTAGATCGCGAGCTTGGCCTTGATGGCCGCACGCGTCGCATCGTCGACCTGGTCGATCAGCCGTGTTGCCAGTTCGGTAAACTGACGCTGCTCGTCCTCGCTGTGGACGCGCGTCTGGACGTAAAGGTCGGTCAGCACGCGCAGCAGCGTCGGCCGAACATCGACGCCTTCGCGACGGGAGAGGGACATCAGCCCGTCGAATCCGGGAAACAGCGACTTGGTCATGGAGAGATACGCGACCTGGAAGAGATACTCGTCGCCAGCCTATCGCGGGCTCCTTTAAAGGCTCGTTAAGGAAAACGAGGCGTGAAGCGGAACGCTCGTCTTGCCGCGGTTTCGTGCCGCAGCGGGACACCGCGGCCGGCCCGTGCGGATACGGTCCGTACGCCGCGTTTACACCCCGTTAACCATGAACTGATCTTAATGAATTGCATGTTGCAGGGGCGCGTTCGGTCGCGCGGCAATTGAAGAGAGCTGACATGGGGACCATCATAGAATTTCCGGCCGGTCGCCGGGTGGGCTCGTCGGGGGATGTCGCTCCGCGCGCGGACATGGGAACGATCCTGATCCTTCCCGTCATCCGTATCGAGCGCGAGGCAGATGAAACCAGCGGCGATCGCGGGCCTGAGCAGGGCACAGCGCCGGGGCGCCGACGCCGCCGTCGCTGACATCCGGTTACCTGCAATGCCGGATACCATCCGCCAGCTCCGGCCCGTCCTATCGGCCGTCCTGCTCGCGCTGCTTGCTGCCACGCTCGGCGCGTGCAGCGGTGGTGATTTCGGCCGCACCCGCGCCGACATGCGCAGTGACGACATGCATCGCTGGCTGGGCGCGGAGGTCACCTCCAGCGTCGGCCTGAATCCTTCGCAATTCCAGCTCACCGACGAAGAGCGCCAGCTGCGCGACCTCGCCTATCCCATGATCGAGCCGCCGCTGTCGCGCCCCGCTTGGAAGAGCGTGTTCGGCGACTACAAGCCGCTACCCTCGCCCTGGCGTCAGAAGATCGTGTTCGACCGAACCATGTACGGACGCACGCTGATCGACGAGCCGCACCGCTCGCATTCCTCACGTTATGCGCAGCTGATCGAGGACGTGCGCAACGACATCACCCGTTTCGAGCCGTTCTTCGCCTCTGCGATCCGCGTCATCGATCTCGACAGGAAGCGCGACGCCAGCATGGCGCGCGTCTCCGCCCTTTCGCCGCGGGAGAAAGCCGACGCGGTCGCACGCATGCAGGAGAATTCGCTGATCGTGCAGTGGGTGCAGCAGTGCCTGGAGCAGCGCGTTTCGTCCTACCGCTGGGCGCTCGAGCGCTTGGTGATCCAGGCGCCCGACGGCATGGCGGCCGATGCCGATCGCCTGATCGGCGAGCTCGCCGCCCAGACCGCCAACCCGCCGGTCGCGGCGCAGCCGCCTTACGGCCGCGCCGTCGTCTCGAAGGGCTGAGGGCGGTCTCCGTCTGTCGAATGCGGCCATCTTGGCCCGGCGGCTGATCAGCCTGAGCCGCCTGTCCGTATCCATGGAACCGTGCCGGCCCTAGCCGCCCAACCCTGTTGAGGCAGACGGGAACCGGCATTGAAGGCCCTTGTCCTTCCGGGCCGGCCAGATAGGATTGTCACGTTTCTTCAAAGTCATTTTTCCAAAGGTCCTTAGAGATGAGCTTAGACGCCCCGCGTCCGTTCAAGAGCCGTCCGGACGCTTTCCCCCGCCATCTGCTGGCACTTGCCGTTCTGCTCGGGTCCACCGGCTCCGCAGCCGCGCTGAGCAAGGAAGGAGCGCTCGAGAATTGCCGGATGACGGCCGGCCGGCCGATCGTGCAAGCTTGCATGCGCGCCGGCGGAGGGCCGGCCGGAGGCGCCAATCTCGAAGCCTGCCGCGCCAAGGCAGCGCCTCAGGTCAGGGCCTGTGTGATGGCCGCGCTGAATGCCGCCAATGGGCGTGCCAATGTTGCGGTGGAGCTTCCCAAGGACGCGGCGCCCAAGCTCGAGTCAGGTACGGCGCTGCCGAAGGATTTCGTCGCGCCGCCGCGCAGCATCGCCGACATCACGGCGATCCTCGATGGCGACAAGCCCGACGAGAAGATGATCGCCGAGCTGAAGGCGGACGCCGACACGGCACCGACCGGGAAGGAGTCCCGCCAGGATCTCGCGCAGCTCTATTTCGATCGCGCCAATGCGCGCGCGCAGCTCGGACGCCTCGCCGAAGCGATGTCCGATGCCGACAAGGCCGTGGAGGTCGGGCGCGGGGCTGTCGGCCCGCAACTGCTCGGGCGGATGTTGCAGCTTCAGTCGCTTCAGCACTCTATCGCGGGTGATCCGAAGCGCGCGCTCGAGATCATGCAAAGGCTTCTCCGCGAATCGGCCAGCATGCCGGGCGCCAAGGGCTTCATATTCACCACGAACCGCGCGATCGCGGCCGTTCTGGTCCAGATGGGCGATCTCGCGCAAGCCGAGGCCTATCTCCGCCGCAGCCAGAGCGCTATCCAGGAGGCGCGCACCAGCGGCCATCCCAATTGGCGAGCGGCCTATGCGAAGTTCGGGCAGAGCTGGGAAGGAGAGCTTGAAATCTCTCGGGCACTCGTCTTCGAGGCGCGCGGACAGTATGCCGACGCCGAGGCAGCGTACCGCATGGCGGAGGTGCGCAAGCGCGCGAGCACGAAGGCGATCATGGCGTCCGACAATGCGCCGGCCGAGACGATTCTGCTGCAGGCGATCGACGGCACCGTCTTGAGCCAGGCGCGCATGAAGGCGAAGCAGGGCCGGCTCGCCGAGGCCGAGGTGGACGCGCGCCGTGCGCTGCTCTCGCGCCTGCAGGACACCGGCAAGTACAACTCGGTTACGCCGCGCTACGTCATGGGTTTGGCGGGCATTCTGGTCGACCAGGGCCGTTACGAAGAAGCCGAGAAGCTCGGCCGCGTCGCCCTCGATATCAACAAGACCGTCGGTGTGCCCGAGGAGGCGCAGACCACCGTGCAACTGCTGTCGCAGCTCGCCGGCATCCTGACGCTGCGGCGCCAGAATGTCGAAGCGAACGCGATGTTCGCGCGGATCGACAAGGCCGTCGCCGGCTGGGATGCGCAGCGTCGCCAGGTGTTCGAGCTCAATCCATCCCGGATCCTGTCGCTCTATGGTGCCGGGCAACTGGACGCCGGCATCGCCGCCGCCGAACAGCTCGTGAAGAAGCAGGTCGCCCGGGTCGGGGAAAACCACTTCGACGCCGCCTCGGCGCGCGGCACGCTGGCGGTCGGATTGATGCGCGCGCGGCGCGATGCCGACGCGATCAGGGAGTTCAAGGCCGCCATTCCGGTCATGATGGCGAGCGCCAACGAGAACGCCGACGACGAAAACACGACCGTAGTGGCCGCGCGCAGCCAGCGGCTGCAGACCATCGTCGAGAGCTATCTGCTGCTGCTCGGCAGGGCGGAAGGAGCCGGCAAGGACGTCGGTGATGAGACGTTCAGCCTCGCCGATGCCGTCCGCGGCCGCTCGGTGCAGCAGGCATTGGCAGCTTCGAGCGCGCGCGCGGCGGCCAAGGATCCCGCGCTCGCCGAGCTCGTGCGCAAGGAGCAGGATCTGACCAAGCAGGTCAACGCTCAGCTCGGCACGCTCAACAACGTGCTTACGCTTCCGGCGGCGGAGCGCGACGAGAAAGGCGTTGCACAAATTCAGGCCTCGATCGCGGCGTTGCGCGGCCAGCGCGACAAGGCGCGCCAGGAGATCAAGCAGAAGTTTCCGATCTACGCCGATCTCGTCTCGCCCAAGCCGCCGAGCGTCGCCGAGATCCGCGCGACGCTGGCCGACGACGAGGCCATGCTGTCGTTCTATTTCGGCCAGAACGGCAGCTTCGTCTGGGCCGTGCCGAAATCGGGGCCGGTGGCGTTCGCCGCCGTGCAAGCCAAGATCGGCGACATCGAGAGCAAGATCCGCAAGCTGCGCGAAGCGCTCGAGCCGCAGGCCGCGATGATCTCGGACATTCCGCCGTTCGACCTCAAGCTCGGTCATGAGCTCTATGAGCTGCTGCTCAAGCCGGTCGAGAGCGGCTGGAAGCCGGCCAAGAACCTGATCGTCGTGACCAACGGCGCACTCGGACTCCTGCCGCTGTCCCTGTTGCCGACGGCACCGGCAGAGGTGGCTGCGGACGAGGATCCCCTCTTCGTCGGCTACCGCAACGTGCCGTGGCTGGCGCGGACCCATGCCGTGTCGACGGTGCCGTCGGCGGCAGCGTTGCGCACGTTGCGGCAATTGCCGCCCGGCAAGCCGGGCCGCGGCGACCTCGTCGCGTTCGGCGATCCCTATTTCAACGCCGATCAGCACGCCGAGGCGGAAAGCAGCGGGGAGAAGATCCAGGTCGCCGATGCCGGCGGCAACACCACGCGCGGCGGGCCGCTGAAGCGGCGCAACAGTCCCAAGCTCGACGGCGTCGACAGCGCCGAGCTGGGCCTCCTGCCCAGGCTTCCCGATACCGCCGACGAGCTGAAGTCGATCGCGCTGGCCTTGCAGGCGGACCCCTCGAAGGTGCTGTTCCTCGGCAAGAGCGCGACCGAGAGCGCGGTGAAGACCATGAACCTCTCGGGCTTCAAGATCCTGGCTTTTGCCACCCACGGTCTGGTCCCGGGCGAGCTGAACGGATTGACGCAACCGGCGCTCGCTTTGTCGTCGCCGGTGGTGACGGGCGAGGGCGGCGACGGGCTCCTGACCATGGAGGAGATCCTCGGCCTCAAGCTGGACGCGGACTGGGTCGTCCTGTCCGCCTGCAACACCGGTGCGGGCGCGGGCGCCGGCGCCGAGGCGGCATCCGGGCTCGGCCGTGCGTTCTTCTACGCCGGCACGCGCGCGCTGCTGGTGACGAACTGGTCGGTGCATTCGCAGTCCGCGCGGCAATTGGTGACCGACCTGTTCAAGCGGCAGGCCGACGATCCCAAGCTGTCGCGCGGTGAAGCGCTGCGCCAGGCGACGATGGCCCTCGTCGATGGTCCCGGCTATCTCAACAGCGAAGGCAAGACCGAGTTTGCCTATGCCCATCCGCTGTTCTGGGCGCCTTACACCATCATCGGCGATGGCGGCTTGCGTTGACGAACTGGGAAAGGGGTGCACGGAAAATGAAGCGGACTGTTTTGCTGGGCCTCGTGGTCGCGGGTTTGTTGTCGTCGGGACCATCGCTTGCGGTGCCATTGATCACGGAGGAGGAAGCCAAGCTGCCGCCGCCGAAAGGCGCGGTTGCCGTCGATCAGCGCGGCATCATGCGCGGCCCGAAGGTCGAGTTCGTCTCGCCGGGCGCATCGGCGAGCTCGCCCCTGCCGCTGGTATTGAAATTCCAGTCCTATGGCGGGGCGAAGATCGATCTGGAGTCCGTCAAGATGATTTTCCTGCGGACCCCGAATGTCGACTTGACCTCGCGCGTCAAGCCGTTCGTGAAGGCCGACGGCATCGACATGCAGGATGCGGAGCTGCCGCCCGGCGAATACGCGGTGCGTGTCGATATCAAGGACAGTGACGGCCGTTCGGGCACGACCATCTTCATGCTGAAGGTCGCGCCGAAGTGACGTGCCCCTACTGCAAGGCAGGGACCGGGGAAGGCGCGCTTGTCTGCCCGTCCTGCGGGCGCGACATCGCCGTTCCCGCGACGCTGATCGCGGAGCGTGACGATCTCCTGCGCAAGCGACAGGAGCTGCGCGACGAGTTGAAACGGGCCAGAGACGAGGCCGAAGCCTTCATCAGGCGGAGGCATTCGCGCTAGCGATGGAGTGCCCGTTCTGCGCCGAGACGATCAAGGACGAAGCCATCGCGTGCAAGCACTGCTCGCGCGACCTGCGCGTGGTGCGGCCGACCTTGCTCGAGATCGAGGAGATCGTCGCCGATCTGGACAAGCTCAGGCGCGATCTCGACCGGGTCAATGTCCGGCTCGAGCGGTACAAGAATCCGCTGCGCTATTTCACGACGCATGCGGTGCTCTACGTCGCGATACCGTCCCTTCTTCTGGTGATCGCGCACGTGCTCGTGACCATCACTTTCAACGCGTCTCCGATCCCGCTTCGGATTGCCTCCATCGCCATACCGCTGCTGTTCGGATTCCTGGCCTACCCGCTACACCGGGTTTCGGCCTTGACGGCCTTTCTGCTGGCGTTCTTGGCGGCGGCCGTCAGCGTGCTGTCGATGCTGACGGTCACCGGGATTCACGATCATGTCCCGATCCTGCCGCAAGCCTGGATCGAATGGCGGGAAGTGTTCGAATACGGTGCCAGCATCCTGCTCGCCTTCGTCTCGGGAAACATCTTGAGCGTCGTGGTCTTCCAGGTCCTGCCGCGCGTGCTGACACAGGGCGGCAAACCGAATGCGTTCGCCTTCCGCTCGGCGCGCCTGCTCGGACAGCACGTCGGCGAGGAACAGCTGCGGCGACGCGCCCGCTTGATCCAGGACCTGATGCAGACCGTTGGGCCGCTGGTCGGCGTCGCCGCGACCGCGGTCGGCTCGATCTACGCGGGATTGAAGGGCTTGCTTGGATAGCCAGCCGTCACCGCTGGCCGTCATGCACGGAAATATCGGATGCCTTGAGGCCCCCGATGCGCGCGTGAGGGCGGCCGCCGGTTGCCATCACGAGGCCGAAGGCGATCTCGTCGCGCCTTGGCGCGTCCCACAGCGTCATCTCCGGCGACCTACAAGAGCCTCGCCTACCAGCCCGCCGACAGCTTCGAGATGATCTCGACGCTGGTGTACTACGCACTCGTGATTGCGGTGCGTAACGACCATCCGGCAAAATCACTGGGCGAGCTCATCACCATCGCCAAGGCAAAGCCCGGCTCGCTCAGCTTCGGATCGGTCGGTTTCGGCAGCACCCACCACCTCGCCGGCGAATTGCTCAACGCCACCGCCGGTGTCGAGATCGTGCACGTGCCGTATCGCGGCGATTCTCAATCCACCACCGCGCTGCTCGGTGGAGACGTTCCCGTCATCGTCGGCACGCCCGTGCTGCTGGCCCCGCAAATCCAGAGCGGCGCGATCCGTGGCCTGGCGGTGACCTCGCCGACGCGCACCGCGCTGCTCCCCGATGTTCCGACGGTTCAGGAAGCCGGCATCAAGGGATATGACGTGCGCACCTGGGCAGGCCTGCTGGCGCCCAAGGGCACGCCGCCCGCCATCGTCGCCGCGCTCAATGCAGCGACGCTGGACGCACTCGGAAACTCGGAAATCAAGCAGCGTCTGGAGACGGCCGTCGGCGGCGAGGTCCGCGGCAGCTCGCCCGAGGAGATGAAGCGGCTGATCGAGACCGAGATCGCCAAATGGACCGGCGTGGTCGAGCGGGCGAAGATCCCGAAGATCTGAACCGGGCGGGCGACGGCGGTGCCGGTCGGCACTCGCTCACGAATGCTTGATCCGGATCAAAAAGCGCCACGGGCACCGGGATATGTTACTAAGGAGGCGCTCCGGCCCCCGAAAGGCAAGTCGATAGAGATGCGGTTCGTCCGTACCATCCTGGCATGTGCAATCGCCCTATCCCTGGCGATGCTGCCCGTTGGCGCGTCCGCATCCAGCCTTGCAATGTCGTCGGATGACATGCAGGCGACCATGCAAATGGGCGGCGACGCCGAGATGGCGATGGACGATTGCTGTCCCGACATGAAGGGGACGTCCTCCCAGACCGGCGCCTACAAATGCGGGATGGGTTTTTGCTGCGTCGGCGGCACCATTGCGCTCGACGACATCAGGCCCGTCGCCTTCGGCCATGTCGTCGTAGCGGCGAGCAGGATCGCCCTTCCTGCCGATCAGGTCGTGTCCGTCCGCGGCGGCAGTCCTCCCTTCCGACCTCCTCGAATCTGATCTCGCTGAGCCCGAGACGCGAGCGGCACGCCTGCTCGCGATGACGACTGACGTGCGCGCCATGCGCCACGGCGAGAGATCATTCATGAGGACAGGACAATGCTTTCCAAGTTCAACACCGCGGCGCTCGCCGCCACCCTTTCGCTTGCCGCTTCCGCCGCGATGGCGGGTGCCGCCGACTACGCCTTCGAGCCCGTCAATGCGCAAATGAAGAAGGGTGAGGACGTCACTCTTTCCGTTCGCCTGACCAACAAGCAGACCGGCAAGCCGGTGGCGGATGCCGTCATCTTCAAGACCCGCATCGACATGGCCCCGGACGGGATGGCCGAGATGGAATCGGCGGTGGCGCCGCTGCCGTCGAAGGAACCGGGCGTCTACGCCTTCAAGACGGACCTGCCGATGGCCGGCCGCTACCAGGTCACGTTGTCGGCAAAGGTGCAGGGCGAGACGGAGACCGTCACCGGCAAGGTGATCGTCACGGCGACCAAGTGAGCGTGCGGACGCCGCTCGCGGCGTCCGAATTTCCCTTTCCCATTCACATGGACGCGCGCCGGGCGCGCGAACACACACCATGAAGACGCTGCGTCTCCTGACGACTCTCGCTCTCGGCGGTGGCCTCGCCTTGGCGACGTACTGGTCCTCGAACGACGGGCATTGGTCCGTTCATGCGGAGGTGAACCCGGCTGCGGCCGAGGCGAATCGAGCTCCGCTCTACTATCGCGACCCCAGTGGTGCGCCGCTCTGGTCCGCCGGTCCGAAGAAGGACGACCGCGGGCGCGACTATTTGCCGGTCTACGAGGACAATCAGGCAGAAGCGCCACCGAAGCCGCCTCAAGCGGCGTCATCGCGAAAGATCCTCTACTACCGCAATCCCATGGGCCTGCCCGACACCTCGCCGGTGCCGAAGAAGGATCCGATGGGGATGAACTACATCCCCGTCTACGAAGGCGACGAGATCGACGACGGCACGGTGAAGCTCTCGCCGGGCAAGATCCAGCGCACCGGCGTGAAATCCGAACCTGTCGAGCGGCGCGCGATCCGTGTCTCGGTCAAGGCGCCGGGCACGATCCAGCTCGACGAACGCCGCATTTCCGTGATCGCAATGCGCGCCGAGAGCTTCGTGCAGAAGGTCGCCGACGTCACCACCGGCACGCGGGTGAAGGCGGGGCAGCCCTTGATGGAGATCTACAGTTCGGCAGTCGCCTCCGCCGCCGCCGAATATCTCGCGACGATCACCTCGAAGACGGTGGGCGGCGTCGAAATGTATGGCCGCGGCTCGCGGCAACGGCTGGTCAATCTCGACGTCCCCGAGCAGGTGATCGCCGAGATGGAGCGGACCCGCGTCGCGCCCGTCACCGTGCATTGGTCGGCCCCGCGCGACGGCATCGTGCTCGAGCGCAGCGCGATCGAAGGCATGCGCGCCAATCCCGGCGATGTGTTGTTCCGAATTGCGGACACCTCGCTGGTCTGGGCGCTGGCCGACGTCGCCGAGCGCGATCTCGGCAGTATCGCGCTGGGGCAGTCCGTGGCGGTGCGCGCGCGGAGTTTTCCCGGCCGGGTCTTCAGCGGCAAGATCGCGGTCGTCTATCCGCAGGTGAACCGCGATACAAGAACGGTGCGCGTCCGGATCGAGCTCGCCAACCCCAATGCGGTGCTGCTGCCCGACATGTATGTCGATGCCGACATCGACACCGCGGATGGCACGCCAGTTCTTGCGATCCAGGACAGCGCGGTGCTCGACACCGGCACGCGCCAGGCCGTCCTCGTCGACAAGGGAGAGGGGCGCTTCGAGCCGCGCGAGGTGAAGCTCGGCCGGCGCGGCGGCGGTTACATCGAGGTGCGCGACGGACTTGCGGTCGGCGAGGCGGTGGTCACATCCGCCAACTTCCTGATCGATGCGGAGAGCAATCTCAAGGCTGCGCTCAAGAGCTTTGGCGAGGCGGCTCCTCCGGCGTCCGAACCTCGCCATGCGACCGGAGATCACAAATGATCGCCCGCATCATCGCCTGGTCGGCGCGCAACCTGCTGCTGGTGCTGTTCGGCACCGGCTTTGCGGCCGCAGCCGGTCTCTATGCGCTGATCCATCTTCCGCTGGATGCGATCCCCGACCTCTCGGACACCCAGGTCATCGTCTATACCGAGTATCCTGGCCAGGCGCCGCAGGTGATCGAGGACCAGGTCACCTATCCCCTGACGACGGCGATGCTGACCGTGCCGAAATCGAAGGTCGTGCGCGGCTTCTCGTTCTTCGGCGTGTCGTTCGTCTACGTGATCTTCGAGGACGGCACCGACATCTATTGGGCGCGCTCGCGCGTCCTGGAGTTCCTGAATGGCGCTGCGTCGCGGCTTCCCGCCGGCGTCAGCCCGACCATCGGGCCCGACGCGACCGGCGTCGGCTGGGTCTATCAGTACGCTGTTCTGTCGAAGGAACTGAACCTCGCGGATACCCGCACGCTCCAGGACTGGAATTTGAAGTTTGCGCTGGCCAAGGCCGAAGGCGTCGCCGAGATCGCCAGCATCGGGGGCTTCGTCAAGCAGTACAACGTGGTGCTCGATCCCCAGCGGATGCGGGATCGCGGCATCAGCATGCAGAAGATTCGGGAGGCGATCCGCGCCAGCAATGCCGACGTCGGCGGACGCACGGTCGAGCTCGCCGAATTCGAGTACGTCATTCGCGGCAAGGGTTACATCAAGGGCATCAACGATCTCGGCAACATCGTCCTGAAGACGAGCAATGGCACGCCGGTGCTGCTCCGCGACGTTGCCAATGTCGAGCTCGGACCGGACGAGCGCAGGGGCATCACCGAGCTGAACGGCGAGGGCGAGGTCGCAAGCGGCATCGTGCTGCAACGCTTCGGCGTCAACGCCCTCGACGTCATCGAGAACGTCAAGAGGCGCTTCAAGGAGATCGCGAGCAGCCTGCCAAAATCGGTGGAGATCGTCCCGGTCTACGACCGCTCCAACCTGATCTACGCGGCCATCGACACGCTCAAGCACACGCTGTTCGAGGAGAGCGTCGTGGTTGCGCTGGTCTGCATTGTGTTCCTGCTGCACGTCCGCAGCGCGCTGGTCGCCATCCTGATGCTGCCGGTCGGCGTGCTGATGGCGTTCGGTGCCATGAAGTTGCTTGGCCTCGGCTCGAACATCATGAGCCTCGGGGGCATCGCGATCGCGATCGGCGCCATGGTGGATGCCGCGATCGTCATGATCGAGAACGCTCACAAGCATCTCGAACGCGCCAAGCCCGATCAGTCCCGCGTTCAGGTCCTGATCGATGCGGCATCCGAAGTCGGCCCGGCGCTGTTCTTCAGCCTGCTGATCATCACCGTGTCGTTCATGCCGATCTTCACGCTGGAGTCGCAGGAGGGGCGGCTGTTCAGCCCGCTGGCGTTTACCAAGACGTTCTCGATGGCGGCTGCGGCCCTCTTGTCCGTCACCCTGGTGCCGGCGCTGATGGTGATTTTCGTCCGCGGCCGGATCGTGCCGGAGGGCAGGAATGTCATCAATCGTTTCCTGATCTGGATCTATCGGCCGGTGATCAAGGGCGTGCTTCGCGCCAAGACGCTGGTGATCCTGGCCTCGCTCGTCGTGCTCGCCGTCACGATATGGCCGGCCCGCCAGCTCGGCACCGAGTTCATGCCGACCCTGAACGAGGGCACGCTGCTCTACATGCCGACGACGCTGCCCGGCATCTCGGTGACCAAGGCGGCCGAGCTGATGCAGACCCAGGACCGCATCATCAAGTCGTTCCCCGAAGTCGCCTCCGTCTACGGCAAGGCGGGGCGCGCGGCGACCGCGACCGATCCGGCACCGACCGAAATGTTCGAGACGGTGGTGAACCTGAAGCCGAAGGAGTCCTGGCGCCCCGGCGTCACCATCGACGGTCTCATTGCGGAGATGGACAAGGCGCTGCAGTTTCCCGGCGTCTCGAACGCCTGGACGATGCCGATCAAGGCGCGCATCGACATGCTGTCGACAGGCATCCGTACGCCTGTCGGCGTCAAGGTCATGGGCACCGACCTCGTCGAGATCGACCGGCTGGCGCGGCAGGTCGAACGGGTGATCAAGACCGTCCCGGGCACGTCGTCCGCTTACGCCGAGCGCGGCATCGGCGGCTACTATCTCGAGATCGTGCCGGACCGCGAGGCGCTCGCCCGCTACGGCATTTTGATCCAGGACGTTCAGGACACCATCGCGGCAGCGCTCGGCGGCCAGACCGTGACCACGACGGTGGAAGGACGTCAGCGCTTCACGGTGAACATGCGCTACCCCCGTGACCTCCGCGACAATCCCAAGGCGATCGCTGGCGATATCCTGGTGCCGATGCCGTCGGGCGGCGCCGTGCCGCTCGGCGAAGTCGCGAAGGTCGAGCCGGCGCGCGGGCCGACGTCGATCCGGACGGAGAACGGTCAGCTCGCGACCTACATCTATGTCGACATCCGCGATCGCGACATCGGAAGTTACGTCGCTGACGCGCAACGCGCCGTGACGGAGAGCATCCAGTTTCCGGCCGGCACCTATGTGGTCTGGAGCGGCCAGTACGAATATCTGCAACGCGCGGCAGCGCGCCTCAAGATCGTGATCCCCGTGACGCTCACGATCATCTTCCTGCTGCTGTACCTGAACTTCAGGGCGATGACCGAGACCCTCATCGTCATGCTATCGTTGCCGTTCGCGCTGGTCGGCGGCATCTGGGTGATGTGGTGGTTCGGCTTCAATCTGTCTGTCGCGGTCGCCGTGGGCTTCATCGCGCTCGCGGGGGTCGCCGCCGAGACCGGCGTCGTGATGCTGATCTATCTCGATCACGCGCTGGCGGAGATGAAGGCGAAGCGCAACACCGAGGGCAGCCCGTTCACCCGAAGGGATCTCCACGACGCCATCATGGTGGGCGCCGTCGAGCGCGTCCGGCCCAAGATGATGACCGTGGTCGCCATCATGGCGGGCCTGCTGCCGATCATGTGGAGCACCGGTGCCGGGTCGGAGATCATGCAGCGCATCGCCCTGCCGATGATCGGCGGGATGATCTCATCGACGCTGCTGACGCTGATCGTGATCCCGGCGATCTTCGGCCTGGTGAAGGGGCGGGGACTGCCTGATGACGAGCAGCCGGCGCTCGCCGGGCACGCCGCGGACGCGGCGCGCGGCATGCAAGCTTCGCAAGCGGCCGAATAGGATCGCGAGGCGGATGCCCGCGAAGCGGTTGCGATAGCGTACCGACGTCAGCAGGGTTGCGTCGCGATGCCGTGGAGCCTTAAACCTGTCGCCCTTCCACCACTTCGCCGTCCTCCTTCACGAAGCGGCCGACGGGATTGTCCAGCAGGTCGATGACGGCCTCCGAGGGGCGGCACAACCGCGTGCCCTTTGGCGTCACGACGACCGGACGGTTGATCAGAATGGGATGGGCCAGCATCTGGTCGATCAACTCGTCATCGGTCCATTTCGGGTCGTCGAGACCGAGGTCGTGAAAGGGCGTGCCTTTCTCCCGCAGCAGCGCCCGAGGGGAGATCCCCATGGCCTTGACGAGCTCGACCAGTCTGTCGCGCGATGGCGGCGTCTTCAGATACTCGATCACGTCAGGCTCGACGCCGCTCTGCCGGATCATCGCGAGCGTGTTGCGCGAGGTGCCGCAGGCGGGGTTGTGATAGATGGTGACGGTCATGATCGGATCTCTACGACAGTAGGCTGGCGTACGCCATCAGCGGCATATGGTACGTCATTGGCGCGCCTCCAAGGCTGCCGTGGCTTTGCCAGCGCCCGCTTCGTACCAGCCCCGGGTCGCCTTGACGATGCGGACGACGGACAGCATCACCGGAACCTCGACGAGCACTCCGACCACGGTCGCCAGCGCAGCGCCGGAATCCAGGCCGAACAGGCTGATTGCGGCGGCAACCGCCAGCTCGAAGAAGTTGCTCGCGCCGATCAGGGCGGCCGGAGCGGCTACGCACCAGGCTACGCCGAACCGTCGGCTCAGCCAGTACGCCAACCCGGCGTTGAGATAGACCTGGACCAGAATCGGCACTGCGAGAATGGCAATGACTCCCGGCTGCCTGACGATCTGCTCGCCCTGGAAGCCGAAAAGCAGCACCAGCGTCGCGAGCAGCGCAACCAGAGAAAGAGGCTGCAGTATTCGCATGGCGTGGCCGAAGCTGTCACCGCCATTTCGCAGCAGTGCCTTGCGCCAGAGCTGTGCGACGATCACCGGGACCACGATGTAGAGAAGAACGGACAGCAACAAAGTGCCCCACGGGACGGTGATCGACGCCACTCCGAGCAGTAACCCCACGAGCGGAGCGAACAGGAACACCATGATGACGTCGTTCAGCGCCACCTGACTGAGGGTATAGTGCGGCTCTCCCTCGCAGAGGTTCGACCATACGAATACCATCGCGGTGCAAGGCGCGGCTGCCAGCAGAATCAACCCAGCGATATAGGAGGAAATCTGGCCGGCCGGCAGCCATGGTGCGAAGAGGTGACCGATGAAGAAGGAGCCAAGCAGCGCCATCGAGAACGGCTTCACCGCCCAGTTGATGAAGAGGGTGATGCCGACACCGCGCCAATGCTCCCGGACCTGGCCCAGCGAGCCGAAGTCGATCTTCAGCAACATGGGCACGATCATCAGCCAGATCAGCAACGCCACCGGAATGTTGACCTTGGCGATCTCGGCGGCTGCGACCGCGCCGAAGAAACCGGGCATGGCGTGTCCCAGCGCGACGCCGACGACGATACAAAGCGCAACCCACAGAGTGAGATATCGTTCGAAAGTACCCATGGTCACGCCACATCGTTCCTGTTGGAAGTCGTCCCTTCGCTGTGGCCAATCTCGCGCAGCCTGGTGCCGAGCGAGAGCTTGTCGATGCTCCTCAACGGGAGGCTTACAAAAGCGTCGATCCGGTTCTTCAAATGGCGGAATGTAGTGATGAACGCGACCTGCTTGTCGAGGTCGGAGCCTTCGGCGGCGGCAGGGTCCTCGATGCCCCAGTGCGCCGTCATCGGCTGACCCGGCCAGATCGGACAGGATTCACCGGCGGCGTTGTCGCAAACGGTGAAGACGAAATCCATCACCGGCGCATCGGGCGCGGCGAACTCGAGCCAGCTCTTCGAGCGCATTCCGTCGATCGGGTAGTCCATGATCTGAAGCGTCCGCAGCGCCAGCGGATGCACCGCGCCCTTCGGAGTGCTCCCGGCTGAGAACGCCCGAAAGCGGCCCGCGCCATCCTCGCGCAGGATCGACTCGGCGAGGATCGAACGCGCCGAATTGCCGGTACACAGAATCAGCACGTTGTAGATCTGGTCAGCCACGGCTTCTCTCCTTTCGCTTCGGCGAGCAGCAGGATTGCAGGGTTTGAACGACGGGCTCGCAAACTTCGGGGCGTCCGCCGCAGCAATCGCGCAGCAGGAAGACCGCGATGTCGCGAAATTCGTCGAGGTTGGCGCGATAGACGATCGAGCGGCTGTGCCGCTCGGACGACACGAGGCGTGCGCGGCTCAGGATCGCTAGGTGCGCCGAAAGCGTGTTCTGGGGGACCTCCAGCAGGCGGGCGAGATCGCCTGCCGCAAGTCCGTCGGGCTCGTGTCGGACCAGCGTCCGGAAGGCCTCCAGACGGGTCGATTGGGACAATGCTGCGAGCGCCAGTACAGCTTCTTCGGTTTCCATATATCCAGATTTATGGAATTATTGAGTGTGCGTCAACCGGAGAAGGGCGGGGGGTTATATTTCGAATGTTCTAGAAATATAGTTGACACGAATCCGAGAATGGGCGCATGTTATCGATCATGAAGATCGATGACGCAGCAGCGCGGCTGGAAGCCCTGGGTAACCGGACCCGGCTGCAGATCTATCGGGCCCTCGTCCGGGCCGGGCACGCCGGCATGCCCGTCGGCCGCTTGCAGGACAAGCTGAAGATCCCGGCCTCGACGCTGTCCCACCACATCAAGAGCCTGGTTTCGGTCGGGCTCGTCAGTCAGGTGCGCGAATCCACCAGCCTGGTCTGTCACGCGAACTATGACACGATGCGAGGCCTGCTCGATTTCATGGCGGCGGAATGTTGTGCCGACGAGGCCGAATGCAAGGGTACGCAAACGGCGGCCTGATCTTTTTTGTCCGTTTATTCGATGATTCTAGAAAAATGGGAGAAGTAGAATGAGCGAGAAGACGGTTGCGATCATCGGGGCAGGGCCGGTTGGCCTTGCGGCGGCCGCGCACGTGCTCGAACGCGGCATGTCGCCCATCGTGCTCGAGGCCGGAGGTGAGGCCGCCCACGCGGTCCGCCAGTGGCAGCACGTCCAGCTCTTTTCGCCGTGGGAATACAATGTCGACAAGGCGGCGGCGCGCCTGCTGGCGCCGACGGGATGGAATTCGCCGGACCCGCAATCCTATCCGACCGGCGGCGAGCTGATCGAGCGCTACCTCGAGCCGCTCGCGACGCGAACGCCGCTGCGCGAGGCGATCCGGACCTCGAGCCGCGTCACGGCGATCAGCCGGGCCGGCTACGACAAGGCGAAGACGAAGGGCAGGGAGCAGGCGCCATTCGAAATCCGTTATCAGAACGGCAAAGGTCCCGAGGCGCTGCGCGCCGACGCCGTCATCGATGTGTCAGGCACGTGGTTCTCGCCCAATCCCGCCGGCAGCAACGGTCTGCCCGCGATCGGCGAACACGAGCGCACGGACCGCATCGCCCATGGCATGCCGGACGTGCGGGGCACAAGGCGCGCCAGATATGCCGGGAAGACCGTCGCCGTGCTCGGTGCCGGCCATTCCGCCGTGGGCACGCTGATCGATCTCGTGCAACTCGCTGACGAAGTGCCCGGTACCAGGCCGGTCTGGCTCCTGCGCGGCACTGAACCCGCGAAGGCCTTCGGCGGCGGTAGCAACGACCAGCTTGCCGCGCGCGGCGAGCTTGGCTCGACCTTCGCCGCGCTCGTCGCTGCGGGCAAGATCGCGGTCGAGACCGGATTCGGCGTGACGCACGTGTCGGATTCCGAGGGCCGCCTCAGGATTTCGGCCGGCGCCTGTTGCGGCGCGCGCAGCGTGATTGCAGATGAGCTGATCGTCGCAACCGGCTTTCGCCCGGACCTTTCATTTCTGTCCGAGCTGCGGCTTCGGCTCGACCCGGCCATCGAAGCGCCGGTCGCGCTCGCGCCGCTGATCGATCCCAACGAGCACAGCTGCGGCACAGTCCGTCCTCACGGCGCGCGCGAGCTCGCGCATGACGAGCCGGGCTTCTACATCGCCGGCATGAAATCCTACGGCCGAGCGCCGACCTTTCTGATGACGACCGGCTACGAGCAGGTCCGCTCCATCGCCGCCGACATCGCCGGCGACAAGGCGGCCGCAGCGCGCGTCGAGCTGGTCTTGCCGGAGACCGGCGTCTGCACGCGCGGCGGGGTGGAGTCGGGGGCTGCGGCGGGATGTTGCGGCGGTCCGGCCAAGGAAGATGTCTCGGCGTGCTGTGCCGCCGACGAGACGGCGAAGAAGGCGGGCGCTTCCGGCTGCGGCTGCTCATGAGGCAAATTGTCGGCGGTCGGGCGACAGGTCCGCTTGCCCTGATCATCGCACTCGGCACCACGCAGACCATTGCGTGGGCGTCGAGCTATTATCTTCCCGCCATTCTTGCTGCGCCGATCGCGCGAGACCTGGGGCTTGCGCCGACCTACGTGTTCGGAGCGCTGTCGGGCGCGCTCGTCATTTCCGGCCTTCTCGGTCCCCGTGTCGGTCATGCCATCGATACGTTCGGGGGACGCGGTCTGCTTGCGGTCTCGAACCTCGTCTTCGCTGTCGGCTTGCTTCTGCTGTCCTTTGCGCAGGGGGCGGCGGTGCTGATCGCCGCGTGGATGCTGCTCGGCATCGGCATGGGCATGGGCCTCTACGAGGCGGCCTTTGCGACACTGGCCCGCATCTATGGCGCGGGCGCGCGAAAATCCATCACGGGCATCACCCTGATCGCCGGCTTCGCCAGCACGCTCGGTTGGCCGCTCACGTCCTGGCTGGATTCCGAGTACGGTTGGCGCGTGGCCTGTCAGGTCTGGGCGCTGATCCACATCCTCCTGGCGCTGCCGCTCAACCTCCTGCTGCCGCGTGCCGTGCCGCAGGATCAGGCGCGACCGGGGTCGGCACCTCGGCATGGCTCAGGACGCCAGAGCGAGACGTTCGCGATGGTGCTGCTGGCCTACATGTTCGCCGCCGCAAGCTTCGTCAGCTCGGGAGTCTCGGCAATCCTGCCGACCATGCTGGTCGCGTTCGGCGCGAGCCCGGGAGAGGCCTTGCTCGCGGGAGCGTTGGTCGGACCTGCCCAGGTCGGAGCCCGTCTCCTCGAAGCCGGGTGGCTCGGCCGGTTTCATCCGCTGCTGTCGGCGAGGCTCGCCATGCTCATGAATCCGATCGGTGTCGTTGCGCTGGTCGCGGGGGGACCTGTCCTCGCGCCGGCCTTCGCGGTGCTGTACGGCGCGGGCAACGGCATCATCACCATTGCCCGTGGCACGCTCCCACTGGCGCTGTTCGGGCCAACGGGATTCGGCAGGCGCGTCGGCATGATCTCGCTTCCGTCCAGGATAACAGGGGCTCTTGCGCCGCTCGCGCTCGGTCTGATGGTGGAGCATTTCGGCAGCAGCGCGCTATGGGTGAGCGCGCTGGCATCGATCTCCGCGCTTGTCGCGCTTCTGCTGTTGCGTGCGGATCGGACGACATCGGAGCCGCTCCCGAGCCGAGGCAATGCGTGAGCTGAGCGGGCCTTGCGTCAAGGCTGTGGAGGAAAACGGTCGAACATCGGCAGCTCGTGTGCATGCTCCATCCAGCGCAGACGCTCGGCGACCTGGATCTGCATCGTCGCCGGGATCGCATTCGGATCGTCATTGGTGGCGCTCTGCACGTCGATGATCCCGGGCATGCTGGCGTTGACGTAGAACAGGCCGGTTCCGCAGTCGGCGCAGAACTGCCGCTGCACGTGTTCCGAAGACCGGTACACCTTGGGCTCGCCCTTGGTGACCTTGACGGCATCTTCTGCGTACATCGTCCAGCCGACGACAGGGGCGCCGGCTTGCAGCCTGCAATCGCGGCAGTGACACAGTGCATGCACGATCAGTTCGCCGTCGATCTGATATCGGATTGCGCCGCAATGACAGCCGCCGGTGATGGTGCTCATGCGTTCCTCCCGCTTGAGAGCAAGTTTTGCAGATCGATAGCTCCCGAGGCCTGCTGCTTCAACGCTGCAATCGATTTGCGATTGCGTCCTACTGTCGCCTGACAACTGCTGCCATTGCGGGCGCCGTCGCTCAAGCCGGGCGGCCGGCCGCAAGCTCGCGCGTGATCCACTCGGTAAAGGCGCGGATGGCTCGACGCTGCTGGCCTGCGCGGGGAAAGACCAGATGATGGCCGACATAGCGAATGTCGGTGGAACGTCCGGCAAGGGGCGCCACCAGCCGCCTGGTCGCGATCTCGCGTTCGGCGAGCCGCGTCGATTCCAGCGTTACGCCGAGGCCGCCTGAGGCCATCGCGATCGCCAGGAAGCTGCGGTCGAAGCGCATGCCGTGGATGGCCGGCGCTTCGAGGCCGTTGGCGGTGAACCATTGATGCCACTGCACCTGCTTGACATCCGAGCGGATCAGCACCTGGTCGAGCAGATCCTTCGGCTTGCGGATCTTCCTCGCGAGCCCGGGCGTGCACAGCGGCGTCACGGTTTCTTCGCCCAGTGAAATCACCTCGACACCCTCCGCCCGCGGCTGGCCGTAGACGATGTCGATGTCGAAATCGTCGTTGCTGAACCTTGCATATTCGGTGTTGGCGGCGAGCCGCACCTCGAGCCTGGGCTCGGCGGCCATGAAGCGGGCGAGGCGCGGGGCGAGCCACTGCGCGGCGAAGCTCGGAGCGCAGTGCACCCGCAGCAATTGCGGCCCGCGGCCTGCGACCTCCTCGATACCGCGGCGCAGGTTATCGAACGCGGCGCCGGCATGGCGCATCAGGTTCTCGCCCGCCGGCGTCAGCCGGACCGCCCGGGCGCTGCGTTCGAACAGGACGGTGCCCATCGCGCTTTCGAGCTTTCGGATGGCGTGGCTGACCGCGCTCGGCGTGAGATGAAGCTCGTTCGCGGCGTCCCGGAACGAGCCGGTGCGTGCGGCCGCCTCGAAGGCGCGGATCGCGGATATCGGGATGCTGGATAGCAACATCCGACAAGTGAACCAAATTCACCCATGCAAGACAACAGCGCGTTTGTCGGATGACCGGACGCCCGCATAATCACGGGCAAGACGGCGGCACCGTCGGGTGCCCGGCAAATCCATCGAGGGAGGACCATCATGCTGCTGCGCGGCAAGACAGCCATCATCACCGGAGCTGCGTCTCCGCGCGGCATCGGCCTTGCGACCGCCCGCCGCTTTGCGGCCGAGGGAGCCCGCGTCGCCATTCTCGACATCGACGGCCCGGCGGCGGAAGCTGCCGCGCGCGGCCTCGAACCGGCCATGGGCGAGCCGCATCACGGCCTTGCCCTGGATGTCTCCGACAAGCAGGCCTGCATCAGGGCGGTCGATGCGGTCATCGCCAAATTCGGCCAGATCGACATCCTCATCAACAACGCCGGCGTGACCCAGCCGGTCAAGCTTCTCGACATCAAGCCGGAAGATTGGGACCGCATCCACGACGTCAATCTCAAGGGCATCCTTTTCCTGTCGCAAGCGGTGATCCCGCACATGAAGAAGCGTCGGCGCGGCTCGATCGCCTGCATGTCCTCGGTCTCGGCGCAGCGCGGCGGCGGCATCTTCGGCGGACCTCATTATTCGGCCGCGAAAGCCGGCGTGCTCGGGCTTGCCAAGGCGATGGCGCGCGAGTTCGGACCTGACGGCATCCGCGTCAACTGCGTGACGCCGGGCCTGATCGGAACCGACATCACGGCGGGCAAGCTCACCGACGAGATGCGGGCGAAGATCCTGGAGGGCATTCCGCTCGGCCGGCTCGGCGAGGCCGCCGATGTCGCCGGCATCTATACTTTCCTCGCCTCCGACCTCTCGGCCTATGTCACTGGCGCCGTGATCGATGTCAACGGCGGCATGCTGATCCACTGAGCGGAGCAGGGGAGAGACGATCATGGCAGCACTAACGCTCGCAAACGCGCCGACGCTCGCGCAGCGCGCCCGCAACATCCGCCGCAACGCGCTGCTGATGGGCGAGGTCCAGGGCCAGGGCTATATCGCCCAGGCACTCGACATCGCCGACGTTCTGGCGGTGGCCTATTTCCACGCCATGCGTTTTCGCGCGGAAGAGCCCGCCTGGGAAGGCCGCGACCGCTTCCTGCTGTCGAACGGACATTATGCGATCGCGCTCTACGCAGCCCTGATCGAGGCCGGCATCATTCCCGAAGCCGAGCTCGAAACCTACGGCTTCGACGACAGCCGGCTGCCGATGTCCGGCATGGCGTCCTATACGCCGGGCATGGAGATGTCGGGCGGCTCGCTCGGCCTTGGCCTCGGCATCGCAGTCGGCATGGCGCTCGGGCTGAAGCGCAAGCGGTCGGCCGCGCGGATCTTCACGCTGTTCTCCGATGGCGAGCTGGACGAGGGCTCCAAATGGGAGGCCATCATGTCGGCGGCTCACCACAATCTCGACAATCTCATCGCGATCGTCGACGTCAACAATCAGCAGGCCGATGGTCCCTCCAGGCAGATGCTCGGCTTCGAGCCGCTGGTCGACAAGCTCGCGGCGTTCGGCTGGTTCGTGCAACGCGTCGACGGCAATGATCTCGACGCCGTCGTCGGCGCCTTCGATGCCGCGATGGCGCATTCCGAGCCGAAGCCACGCATGATCGTCGCTGACACGTTGATGGGCAAGGGCGTGCCCTTCCTGGAGCAACGCGAGAAGAACCATTTCATTCGCGTCGAGCCGCATGAATGGCAGCTCGCGCTGTCGGCACTGGACGCGGGAGAGCAGCCATGAAGTCCACCGCGCCAACCACGTCGGCAAAGCCGCGGCTGACGACGTCGGCCATGATCGCCTCGATCGCGGCGGAAGGGCAGCGCACCAGGCCGGCCCCGTTTGGGCACGCGCTGGTCGAGCTCGCCCGCAGCCGCGAAGACGTCCTCGGCATGACCGCCGATCTCGGCAAATACACTGATCTGCACATCTTCGCGCAGGCCTTCCCCGATCGCTACTATCAGATGGGCATGGCCGAGCAGCTTCTGTTCGGCGCCGCTTCCGGTCTTGCCGCCGAAGGCTTCATGCCGTTCGCGACCACCTATGCGGTGTTCGCCTCGCGCCGGGCCTATGACTTCATCCATCAGACCATCGCGGAAGAAGACCGCAACGTGAAGATCGCCTGCGCGTTGCCCGGCCTGACCTCGGGCTACGGGCCGAGCCACCAGGCCGCCGAAGACCTCGCGCTGTTCCGCGCGATGCCCAACATGACCGTGATCGATCCCTGCGACGCGCACGAGATCGAGCAGGTCGTGCCTGCCATCGCCGCGCATCGCGGGCCCGTCTACATGCGGCTGCTGCGCGGCCAGGTGCCGCTGGTGCTCGACGAGTACAATTACTGGTTCGAGCTCGGCAAGGCCGCGCTGCTGCGCGACGGCGCCGATGTTCTGATCGTCTCCTCGGGCATCATGACCATGCGCGCGCTGGAGGCGGCCAAGGCGCTGTCGGACGATCGCGTCAATGCGGCTGTCCTGCACGTGCCGACGATCAAGCCGCTCGATGCCGAGGCCATCCTGCGCGAAGCCGGCAAACCCGGCCGCCTCGTCGTCGTCGCCGAGAACCACACCGTAATCGGCGGCCTCGGCGAAGCCGTTGCCGCGCTGCTGATGCGCGCGGGCGTGCATCCGGCATTCCGGCAGATCGGGCTCCCCGACGAGTTTCTGGCTGCCGGCGCGCTGCCGACATTGCACGATCGCTACGGCATCTCGACCGCGGAAGTGACGCGGCAGATCAAGGAGTGGCTGCGCTAGCAGCGCGCGCAGCCAAACCACGTCCGATCAAGCCGGCACGCGTCGCGGCAACGGTGCGGAGAGGGCGAGCTGCTTTTCAATGTCGGCATACCGAGAGCCGGCCAGCAGCAAAAAAAAGCTGGTGGCGAGACCCGCACGCCACCTCGTCGGCATCGTTGCAGCGCATTCGAGCGAATGTCCGTGTGACGCACCGTCGGCTTTTCTCCTTGAAGTCTCTCAACTGCTGGTATATTGTCCGTTGCATCGATACTGGCCGAACAACTGTTCCGCTTTCGCCTCATATCCTGACGGCGCGCACGTTTCAGACATTCTCCATCATCGACTAACCGGACCGCTGGCCGCAACTCTGCGCGCCAGGTCCTGCGCGCATGCGAAAGGAAATCCTGATGAATACAGGTACAGTGAAGTGGTTTAACACCCAAAAGGGCTTCGGCTTTATCCAGCCATCAAACGGCAGCAACGACGTTTTTGTTCATATCAGCGCGGTCGAACGCGCCGGTATGGGAACACTGAACGAAGGTCAGACGCTGTCTTACGACGTCGTCGCAGACCGTCGCACGGGCAAGTCCGCTGCCGAAAACCTTCGTGCTGCTTAGTTAAGAGCACGACAGACCTGTCGCTCCAGCCACGGATGTACTGGCGGAGCTTGTGGTCCCGCCCCGCCCCCGAGCCATCGGGAGCGGGGTTTTTGATTCAGTGCACGAGAGCTTCTCGAAGCGCAAACCTAGAGCCGCGCGACGTCTACAGGCTGCCCGGTAAGAGGCTTTCGACCGTCTGCCGAGCACGGCGGCCTATTCACCAAGCGTGGGTGCGTCCGGGACGTGATATGGTCGGTACCAAGCAGGAGATTCAATGAGCATTGTAAGACGTCATCTGGCCGAGCATGAAGAGCGCCTGGTCCTGGTCGAGGAGATTTGCATTGATACAGGAGCGCTTGTCTTGGACACTGCCACGGACGAGGTCTACTTTTCTGCAGACGACGTGGCTTACAAGCATGCCTACGTGACCGTGTTTCAGGCCTGGGCGAAGGGCACGATCAAGGGCACAGCGGAACAGATATTCGAGGCTACGAAATCCATTCTTGAGGATTAGAGGATTCGCCTGGAACACATGGGGCTGGACACAATCCGTAAGCGGTGAGGTAAAAACATGCCATATGCCTATAAGCTGAATGAAGACGTTCGCCACCAAGCTCAAGGCCCACAAGGGCGCGCCGCAACTGAACCGCCGATGATTTACACGATCGTACAGCACATGCCCATCGAGTCGGATGGGCGAGTGAGGTATCGTATCAAGTGCAAGTCCGAGAAGATCGAGCGCGTCGTTACGGAAGATCAGCTTTCGTATTTTCAGTGACGTCCCGGATCCATTCCGCAAGCGCAAGCGTCCATTGGCCTCCCATACCGTCGGGAGGCAGCCAGCTCAATCCGAGCCCAAATGGCGACTCGTTGCGCACCCGGCCACGTGACTCATTTGGACGACTTGTGCGCTGCATCTCGCGCCAACCGCTCCGCCCTGAGACGTTTGTGGTTTTCGTGAAACTCTGGATCGGCTTGACTGTCCGCGATCGTCTGCCGCGCTCCGTTCGGGTTCTGCGCCCGTCGGTCCGCCTCATCGGCGATCTGCTGCTCGGCGGAGCGTTTGGTTTTGGTCATTGCTGGATCCTTACCCATTGATCAGGGCCGCGTCGCCATTTGGCGCTGATGGCCATAACAGCTGGCCGCAAACTCGGCAGACCTTCACCGCAAGCCAGAAGCCGCAGGCGACAAGCGGAAGAGTTATCGAGTCACTTCGCGTAGCCCTGTGATCGGAGCCAAGCGATCCGACGCTCTCCATTCATCCAATCGTCAATATCGGCCTTGCTCGCGAAGCCCGTTATCTCTCGGGGTTCTGCGCCTGGGTACTCGGCGATGATAGCCCAGTCGCCCTCAGATTTACGAACCGGTTTGAAGCTCACTTTTGCTTTTGCCATGCCGAACTATGGAGGAAAGCGGGCGAAAAGGGAACCCTCCAACTGTTGCGACTGAGGAGGCACAAACATTACGCCTGCAGGGCGTTCCCGGTGCCAGGGATGTGAGCAATCGTGAGGCCACGATGTGTTGGAACGCTCCGGCCGAACGCCAACTAAGCAGGCGGGGGTTTGGAGAAACAGCGATGCGGTTCATTCTGGCCTTGAGTCTTCTGATCACCTTGGGCGGCGTGGCCAACGCGGCGCGGGTGCATCATCCACAGCGGCGCCACGCTATTGTTCATTCCGGTCAGGGCGTGATCCCATCAGGTCCCACGTCTGCCTTTGCCTACTCACCTCCGACGACGCAACACGGGGCCGCGGTCTACCCTGGCTTCAGCGAGCCGTATTTTGGCGCTTCTCAGGGTTACGCGCCTGGCGAAAAGGAGCGGTTTCTCCGTAGCCTGTTCAGCCCGTAGCGTTGGCCCGTGACGCGCCGCATGGCCGACGGCCCCGAGGGAAGCTGCTGGTATAAACCAGCAGCTCCCTTCCTCACATCACGAGGCGAGGAGGTTGTTACCGTCGGGTCGGATCGTTGGAGCCGCCGGGACGGATAGTCTGAGGACCGCCCTGGCCAGCGGCACCCGCGGCACCCCCGCCGGTGCTCGCGCCGGATCCGGTCGTGCCGCCCGTCGCACCCGTCCCGCTCGACCCTGTTCCCGCCGCAGCGCCGCTCGTTCCGCCATCCGAGCCGGCGGCGGCTCCTCCAGTTCCAGCGCCAGCGCCTGCACCGCCGGCTCCACCCGCGCCGCCTCCTGCCTGCGCATGGGCGAAACCGATCGACGCGCCGGCAAGCAACGCACACATGGCCACTGAGAAGATTGTCTTTCGCATTGTTCAAACTCCGGTTGACGATGACACGCCAATCAAAGCCGCGCGCAAACGTTCCTGATGACATTCATCGAAGGCTTATGCGGTTCGCAGGAACGATCTTGCGCAACGTCGAATTGATTCTGGTTGCCGCCACGCGATGCCTCCTTGTGCGAGGGGAAGTACGGCCAATCGGAAAGCTGCGACTTGTCGGGTGCGATCTGGGCTGCGGGCGATGCAGGACTAGAGCTTCTCAGATCCATCGCCCGCACCGTCCTCGTCAGCCTGAAGGATGGTTTCCGACAGCAGCGCGGCGGCCTTCTGAAGAGGCGCGATGAAGCGGTCCAGCTCGGCGAAGCTCACGCGGGCCAGGGGAACGGAGACGCCGAGACAGGCGATCAGTTCGCGGTCCGGAGACAGGATGGGCACGGCGCAGCCGACCACCCCTCGCACATATTCTTCGTTGGTCTTGGCCCAGCCGCGCTTGCGGGTCTCGTCGAGGACCTTCATCAGACCTTCGACGTCGACGATGGTGGTCTCCGTGTACTTAGTGAGTACAAGTGCGCGGCACAGCTTTTCGCGCGCCCGCTCCGGCAGCCGGCTCATATAGATCTTGCCGGTCGAGGTGCAGTGCAGCGGCGCCGCCTGGCCCGGATTGAATTGCAGCCCCTGCGGTTGCGACACGCGGACACTGTCGACATAGGCCACGACATTGTCCCGCACCACGCCGATCTCGCATTGCTCGCCGATCTCGGCCGCGACAGCGCGCAGCACGGCGTGCCGGCGCGCGGTGCGGAAGGCCGCGCCGATGACCTTGGCCGACAGCGTGACCAGTTGATTGCCGACCACGTAGCGCTTGGTTCCCAACGCCTTCTGCAGAAGCCCGCGCTGCTCGAGATTGCCGATCAGGCGATGCGCGGTCGGCAGCGGGAGGGCCAGCGCGCTGGCGATCTCCGCGACCGAGACCGCTCTGACCTGGCCGGCGACGTGACCCACGATGGCGAATGCCCGGTCGAGCGGTCCATCGGCATTGATCTCCGGCATCTGTATCCGTCCTCCCTCGGAATTGCACAATTATCATTTTTCGGAATAAATACTATTGAAATATGAAAATTAATCTCGACCGTCCGTCCGGATTGCTCATATCGTTGGCGTTGCCGAAAGGTGATCGGGATTTGTGCAGTGCGTCCACGGCTCCGGGCGCGCTCATCGGGAGAACGGGATGTTTCGCCATTACGACGTCGATGCCGTGCGGAAGGAATTTCCGGCCGTCGAGCGTATCACCTATCTCGACTCCGGCTTCCAGGCCCCGCTCGCGCGGCCGGTCAAGGCGGCGATCGATCTTTTCCTCCGCGAGGGTCTTGAGACGGCCGGCCCGAAAAGCGTCTGGCTCGACCGTGTCGAGCAGACCCGCGAGAAGCTGGCGCGGTTTCTCGGCGTGACGGGCGATGAGGTCGCCTTCACCAAGAACACCTCGGAAAGCATGAACATCGCCGCCAACGCGCTGCCTCTGCGCGCCGGCGACAAGGTGCTGATGATCCACGGCGATCATCCCAACAACGCCTATGCGTTCCTCAATCTCAGGCGCAAGGGCGTGACGGTCGATTTTGCGCCGATGACGGAGGTCGTGAACGCAGACAGCCTTCGTCCGCATATTGGCGAGAAGACCCGGGCGATCTCGATGTCGCAGGTGACCTTCCACGCCGGTCATCGTTTCGACGTCGAAAGCGTCGGCGCGCTCTGCGCGGAGAAGGGGCTCTATTTCGTCGTCGACGTGATGCAGGCGATCGGCGTCGCGCCGATCGACGCGAGGGCGATGCGCGCGACCTTCATCGGGTCGGGCAGTCACAAGGGCTTGCTCGTGCCGCAGGGGCTTGGCCTGCTGGTCTGGGACAAGTCGAGGACCGAGCTCGCGCCCGCTTATCTCGCCGCCGCCGGCCTTGCCGAGGTCCCGGCCGATCTGATCGCCCGGCCCAACAAACTGGAGCTCGCCTCCAGCGCGCGCCGCTTCGAGCTCGGCAACTTCAATCTTCCGGCGATCCACGCGCTCGGCGCCTCGCTCGACATGATCGAAGCCCTGGGCGTGCAGAACATTCATAACCATTGTCTCGATCTCGGCGATCATCTCATCGCCGGCCTCGACGCGCTGGATATTCGCCTCGTCGGTCCCCGCGAGCGGCGGCACCGCGCGCCGCACATCTACGTCATCGCGCTCCCTGCCGCCGAATGGCTCGGCCATTTCGAAGAGAACGGCATTCGCGTGTCGCCGGAGCGCGACGGCATTCGCGTGTCGTTCGGGATGTTCAATGATTTCGCCGACGTCGATCGTCTGATCGACGTCATCAGGCGGCGCGGCGTGAAGCCGTCATTCAGGGCCGCCTAGACTGTATTTCAGAGGGGAGATGCACATGACTGGTTTTGCACGTGTCTGGGGCGTTCTGTCCGGCCTTGCGGCCGCCGCCACCTTCGCTGCGCCGTCGATTGCGGCCGACAGTCCCACGCTCGCCAGGATCAAGTCGAGCGTGGCCATCACCATCGGTCATCGCGAGGCGTCCATTCCGTTCTCCTATCTCGGTCCCGATCAAAAGCCGATCGGCTTCTCGATGGACCTCTGCGCGGCGATCGTCGAGAGGGTCAAGACGGAGCTGAACCTGCCCAATCTCGCCGTCAAATATACGCCGGTGAACTCGTCCAACCGGATCCCCCTCATTCAAAGCGGCACCATCGACATCGAGTGCGGCGGCACGGCGAACGACAGGAAGCGGCAGGAGCAGGTCTCGTTCTCGGTCGCCACCTTCGTCAGCCAGCCGCGCTGGCTGGTCAAGGCGGATAGCGGCCTGAAGACGGCGGGCGATCTCAAGGGCAAGACCATCGTCGTGACCCAGGGCTCCAATGCCGTCGGCTTCGCGCAAGGCGTAAACGCAAAGGAGCAGCTCGGCTTCAATATCGTCCAGGCGAAAGACCACGCCGAATCCTTCCTGATGCTGAATACCGGCCGCGCGGCCGCCTTCATGGAAGACGATATCCTTCTCGCCGGCCTCAAGGCCGCGGCTCCGAAACCGGATGCGCTGATCTTTCTCCCCGAGGGCTACGCCAAGATCTATTATGGCCTGATGTTCACGAAGGGCGATGCGCCCTTCAAGGCGCTCGTCGACGACGTTCTGTCGAAGCAGATGGCCTCGGGCCAGTTTGAAAAGACTTACGCCAAATGGTTCACGCGGGCGATTCCGCCCAAGGGCGAGAACCTCGCTTTCCCGCTGACGGACGAACTGCAGCAGCGGATCGCCCATCCCAGCGACGCGGTCGATTAGCCGGAGAACAGGAATGTCCGTCGCACGCTGACCCTCTCTCGCATCCGAAAGCTTCGAGGTTGGCCATGTTCGCAGTGCTTTTTGAACCGACGGCAGATGGCCAGCGCTACATCGACTGGCTGTTGTCGGGCCTCGGCTGGACCCTGGCACTGGCGTTCTTCGGCTGGTGGATTGCCTTTGCGGTCGGAATCGTCGTCGGCATCGGCCGCACCGTGCAGAACCGGGCGGTTGCGGCGCTTGCGCGGCTCTATGTCGAGATCTTCCGCAACATCCCGGTCCTGGTGCAGATGTTCCTCTGGTACTTCGTCCTGCCGGAGATCCTTCCCACGACGCTTGGAAACGCGATCAAGCAGATTCCGCCGCCCTGGGGATCGTTCTTTCCGGCGCTCATTTGCCTCGGGCTCTACACCGCGGCCCGGATCGCCGAGCAGGTCCGTGCGGGGATCGAGGCCCTGCCGAAAGGACAGACCGAGGCGGCGAGCGCGCTCGGGCTCAGCTGGTATCTGACCTATCGCCACATCATCGTGCCGCAGGCACTGCGCTTGATCGTGCCGAGCCTGACGAGCGAGGTGATGGGCATCTACAAGAACACCTCGGTCGCGCTCACGATCGGGCTGATGGAGCTCACGGCCCAGGCGCGCCAGATCAGCGAAGCGACGTTCCAGACCTTTACGGCGTTCGGCGCTGCGACGCTGATCTACCTCGCGCTGGCGCTGATTGCGTATCAAGGGATGGCGCTGATCGACCGGGCCGTGCGCATCCCTGGCACGGCGCGGACACACGATGATATCGCGCCGAACCTCGCCGAGGATATTCAACAGGCCGGCTCGTTGCCTGCGGGAATGGAGATCGCGAAATGAACAGCCTCGATTTCTCGATCGTTCTGCAGGCGTGGCCCTATCTCTGGTCCGGATTGCTGTTTTCGTTGGCGCTGACCGCAGTTGCCTTCGTGGTCGGCATGGTCCTCGGCACCTGCTTTGCACTGCTGCAGCACTTCGAGGTGCCGGTGATCGCAAAGATCGTGCGCGGCTACATCGCCCTCGTCCGCTCGATCCCGCTGATCCTCGTCCTGTTCTGGTTCTTCTTCCTGGTGCCGATCGTGCTTGGCCATCTCGGTGGAAGCGGGCGGCCGGTCCCGATCGGCGCGACCTGGACGGCCTTCATCACCTTCGGCCTGTTCGAGGCGGCCTATTATTCGGAGATCATCCGCGTCGGCCTGCGCGCCGTGAACCGCGGGCAGTTCGAGGCATGCCAGGCGCTCGCATTGTCCACCTTCGAGACCTATCGCAGCGTGATCATGCCGCAAGTGCTTCGCGTGGCGAGCCCGATCATCCTGAGCCAGACCATCATCCTGTTCCAGGACACGTCGCTGGTCTACGTGCTCTCGCTCACCGATCTGCTCGGCGCAGCCTCGAAGCTGGCGCAGCTCAATGGCCGCCTCGTCGAGATGTACCTCGTGATCGTCGTGGTCTACCTCGCGATCAGCTCGGCGGCTTCGCAAGGTGTTGCGCTGCTGCGCAAGCGCTATGCGATTGCCGGAACGCGCCAATGAGCAACGTTGCGAGACATCCTGTCCCCTGGGAGACGAAAATGGTTCAGCAGACCGCAGTGGGCGAGACGGGCCGACCGCAGGCCATCGTCGCCGTGGAGGGGGTGGTGAAGCGGTTCGGCCGCTTCACGGCCCTGAATGACATCAATCTCAGTGTGAGGGCAGGTGAGAAGATCGTGCTTTGCGGTCCGTCGGGTTCGGGCAAGTCGACGCTGATCCGCTGCATCAACCATATCGAGACGCATGATTCCGGCCGGATCGTCGTCGACGGCGTCGAGCTGACGGACCGGATGGGGGACATCAACACCGTCCGCCGCGAGGTCGGCATGGTGTTCCAGAGCTTCAACCTGTTTCCGCATCTCTCGATCGTCGAGAATTGCATGCTGGCGCCGATGAAGGTGCGCGGCCTGTCACGCGCGCAGGCGCACGAGCGCGCGCAGGGTTTCCTGCGCAAGGTGCGCATCCACGATCAGGCGAACAAATATCCGGGACAGCTGTCCGGCGGCCAGCAGCAGCGTGTCGCCATCGCGCGCGCCCTCTGCATGCAGCCGAAGATCATGCTGTTCGACGAGCCGACGTCCGCGCTCGACCCCGAGATGGTCAAGGAGGTGCTCGACATCATGGTGGAGCTCGCGCGGGACGGCATGACCATGGTCTGCGTCACGCACGAGATGGGCTTCGCCCGCGAAGTCGCGGACCGCGTGGTTTTCATGGACCGCGGGGCGATTGTCGAGGAAGCCGATCCCGAAACCTTCTTCCGCGCGCCACGCACGGAACGGGCGAGGGATTTTCTCGGCCAGATCATTCATTGACCGGGGAGGACCGTTCCTCGCGATGATGCCGTTCTGCGGGTGTTTTGCCCGCCCTGTCAAAGCAGCGTCATTGCGAGCCATCGTGTCGTCACCGACGACTGAAGACCCCAATGATTTCAATGGCCCCGCTACTGTGCATGGGGTTGTTTTCGCACTTTTTGTTATGAGGCTGGCGAAACGGCCGCGCCTCAGCGCCGGCCACGCGGCGCCTCGGCCTTGGCGGGCTGATCGGTCTGTGGTCCGCAGCTCGCGGCTGCAAGCGTCGCCTGCGCCTGCGGCATCAGGCCGGGCTCGGGGGCGAGCGCCTTCATCACGATCAGGCCGGTGGTCGAGGGGGAATCGATGATCAGTCGGTCGGCCGCGGTGACCTCTTCGTCCTCGGGCAGCTCGCTGTGCTGCGCTTCCGTCATCAGGTCGAGTTCGATCACCTTGCGGCCCGCCGAGCGGTCGTTGATGGCGTAATAGGCGATCTCGTTGCGGGTGTAGAACGACACCGAGGTATAGGCCTGGCTCACCGGCACCGTCAGCTTGATCGGTCCGTTCGTCAGGTCATAGCGGCAGATTGCCAGCGCGAAGGCCGGATCCATGAACGGCATTGGCGAGGTGTTGGGATCGGCGAGGGGAAGCTGGCTGACGCCGTTGAGCTTCGTCATCGGCGTCAGCCGCGAATAGGCATCCTGCGTCGCGATCCGCGGCAGCGCCAGCACGCTGACGAGATGGACGACGAGGCCCAGAACGATGCCGGCGATGATGGTGAACAGCAGGCGGATCATGAGCAGCCCGCCGTCGTGATGCTGGGCATCGGCGCATCGCGCTGGGTGCGCGTCGCAACGCCAACGGGGGTGTCGTAGAGGCGCAGCATGAGTCCGTAGCGCTCGATGCCGCCGGTCGGCAGCCAATTGCCGGCGCGCGAGCGCGAAGCGATGCGGATTTCGAACGAACCGTCGGACTGCCGCACGATCTCCTGGCTGGTGAAGCCGTAGCGTTGGAGTGAATTGGGTACGAGGTGGCCCTTGCGGTCGTAGAGCGTCAGCGTCCAGAACCGCGCCGGCGGCGTCACGCCGGAAACGACGACGTCGCAGCGGCCGTCGAGCGCCTTCTTCTTGTCGTCAGTGGTGGCGGTGAAGGCGACGCCGTCGCCGGTGCCGATCGGCAGCTCGCCGTTGCGCACGATGGTGGCGCGCGAATAGGGATCGACGTCTGCGGTGCCCGTGCGCGGCCGCGCGGTCCAGGCGCCGATCGTCAGCGCGCCGATCTCGGTGCCTCGCGTCGTCGTCATCCAGGTCGCGCCGACGCCGACCACGGTCGCGAGCAGGAGGGCCGTCAATGTGATCAGGATCAGCCGCACTTGTTTCGATCAGTTCTTGCGCGGGACGGACACGTTGGCATTCTCTTCCGCATAATTCTGCGGGAAGGCGAGCGCGCTCGCCGCCGAGGACGGCCCGGCCGGCTTGGTGTCGGCATCCGCCGATTTCCTAGCGGACTTGGCCGCGTCATCCAGCAGCTTCTCGACGCGCACCAGGATGTCGGCGCCGCGCTTGGTCAGTACCGGCGGCGGACCCGGCTTGGTCTCCAGGATCTTCGGCGCCGCATTGGCCTGCGCGTTGCTGACATGCTGCGGCGGCAGCTTCTGGCCCATGCCGATGCCGGGGATCTCCCGGACCTCGATGCCCTGATGCGCCGCGAGCATGATGTCGTGCCAGGTCTGCGCCGGCAGCGAGCCGCCGGTCATGCGGTTGGTCGGCGAGTAGTCGTCGTTGCCGTACCACACCGCGCAGGTGAAATTGCCGGTGTAGCCGACGAACCAGGCGTCGCGATACGCGTTGGTGGTACCGGTCTTGCCCGCGGTCGGAATGCCGTCGAGGGCTGCGCGGCGCGCGGTGCCTTCGCTGACGACGTGGCTCATCATGCCGGCCATGTCGGCGGCAACGGAGGCGGGGATCGCCTGCCGCGGCTTCGGCCCGTCGCGGTCCCAGCGCCAGACCGGATCGCCGGCGCCGGTGCGCACCTCCAGCACGGCGTGCGGCGTCACGGCCTTGCCGCGGTTCGGAAACGTCGCGTAGGCCACGGCGTGCTCGAGCACGGTGACTTCGTCCGAGCCGATCGGCAGCGACGGCGTGTCGGGCAGCGGCGCCTTGAGCCCGAACCGGCGCGCGACCTCGACGATCTTGGCGCGGCCGACCTTGGCGGGGTTCTGCGTCTTCGGCTCGTTCTTCCGGCCGATCTCGATCGACAGTTTCACCGGCACGACGTTGATCGAGCGCGTGATCGCCTGCGTCAGCGTCACCGAGCCGGAATAGGAATGGCCATAATTCTGCGGGCACCAATTGCCGATGCAGACCGGGCCGTCGACCACGATCGAGTTCGGCGTGTAACCGTTCAGCAGCGCGGTGGTGTAGACGTAAGGCTTGAACGAGGAGCCGGGCTGGCGATAGGCGTCGGTGGCGCGGTTGAACTGGCTGGCGCCGTAGTCGCGGCCGCCCACCATGGCGCGGATGCCGCCGTCGAGATCGGCCACGACGGTCGCGGCCTGCGTCGCGTGATAGTCGCGGCCGAACTGGCGCAACTGGTTCTCGACCGCGTCTTCGGCGGCCTTCTGCACGTTGGCGTCGATCGCGGTGCGGACCACGAAGACGCGCTCGGTGTAGGATTTCGGGAAGGTGTCGACCAGCTTGCGCATCTCGTCGAAGGCGTAGTCGAGATAATAGTTCGGCGACGCCTCGTCGCGGCGGTCGACCGCGAAGGCGGGGTTGCGGCGGGCGCCGAACACCTGGCCCTCGGTCATGAAGCCGGCATCGACGAGATTGTCGAGCACGACGTTGGCGCGGGCGCGCGCCGCAGGCAGGTTGATGTGGGGCGCGTATTTGGTCGGCGCCTTGAACAGGCCGGCGAGCATCGCCGCTTCCGCCAGCGTCACGTCGCGCGCGGATTTGTTGAAGTAGAAATGCGCCGCGCCGTCGACGCCGAAGGTGCCGCCGCCCATATAGGCGCGGTCCAGATACAGCTTGAGGATCTCGTTCTTGGTCAGCCGCCATTCAAGCCAGATCGCGAGGAAGGCCTCGTTGACCTTGCGTTCGATGGTGCGCTCGTTGCTCAGGAACAGGTTCTTGGCGAGCTGCTGGGTGATGGAGGAGCCGCCCTGGCGGACGCCGCCAGCTTGCGCGTTGGTGACGAGCGCGCGCGCGGTGCCGGCGATGTCGATGCCGAAATGCTCGTAGAATCGGCGGTCTTCGGTCGCCAGCGTCGCCTTGATCAGCACGTCAGGAAAATCTTCCAGCGGGATCGAGTCGTTGTGCTTGATGCCGCGGCTGCCGATCGGGTTGCCGTAGCGGTCGAGGAAGCTCACCGCCAGATCGGACTTCTTCAGCCAGTCCTCGTCCGCGGTCTCGCGGAAGGCGGGAATGGCGAGGGTGAGCATCACGACCAGGCCGCCGAGGCCGAGGGTCGCGGCCTCCGACAGCGGCTCTATGAATACCCAGCGCTTCCACCGCCCGACATAGAAGCGGTCCATGAAGGTCGAGTAGCGCTCGTAGAGCTCGCGGATGCCCTTGGCCGAGGAGAACAGCGAGGAGTCGATGCGCGCGTCCAGATCCAGGAAGAAATTCCGGATCCTCTGCTTCCAATGCGGTGGTATGATCTGGCGCACCTAGAACCCTTGAGGCTCGCTTCGAAAGCGTTCAAGCACCCGGCCGGGGCGGCGTCGAGACGTCTTGGGGGAATGTTGCGGCAAACCCAAGGCGCCCGGCCAGCATCCGAGGGACTTGCTGTTCCTTCTAGCCGAGCGGAGCCCATAAACCAATGGTCACGCTCGCGATTTTGAACAACAGGCTGAATTGACCCCGGGTCACTACGGGCCCCAAAAGCGCGTTGCTTGCACCACCCCGGCCGCACGCCCTAGATGGTTTCGCCGTAGCTCTTTTGAACTTTTGTTGAGGCGCATGACCGCAGTTCCCAAACGACCTTCAGGCCAGGAAGGATTCTTCTGGAAAACCAAGACGTTGGAAGAGATGTCGGGGCCCGAATGGGAAAGCCTGTGCGACGGCTGCGGGCGCTGCTGCCTGAACAAGCTCGAGGACGAGGATACCGGGCAGATCTATTTCACCCATATCGGCTGCAAGCTGCTCGATGGCGCGAGCTGCGGCTGCAAGGACTATCCGAATCGCTCCGACAAGGTTCCGGATTGCGTCCGCCTGACCCCGGCCAATGTTCGTACCCTGAACTGGCTGCCGCCGAGCTGCGGCTACAAGCTCGTTGCCGAAGGCCGCGATCTCTATTGGTGGCATCCGCTGGTCTCCGGTGATCCCAACACCGTGCATGACGCCGGCGTCTCCGTGCGCGGCCGGGTCGAAGGCAGCGAGGAGCAGATTCCGGACGAGGAGCTCGAAGACCACATCGTGCAATGGCCGGCGCTGCTGCCGAAACGGGCCCGCCTGAAGCGACGTCCGAAGGACTGATCCGACGCACGCCGCCGTTCAATTGTTCGGGATGACCCCCGGGCGGGATGCTCCCATGCGCCGCGGTGCCTGCCTGGGACAAACTTTGCTGTCTACATTGGCTGCATAGAACGAATCCATCGCGGCGTTGCGCCGCCCCACGATGCCCGATCGAAATGAACAAGTTCGAACGGCAGACCAGTTCTGCCGATACCCAGACTTTGCCCGACGATATCGCCGAAGAGCTGTCCCGGCTTCCGAGCGAAGTCATCAGCGTCGATGATGCCCCGTCGATCGCGCCGCCGGCGCCGCTGTCGCAGGACGAGGTCCGCACCATCGTCATCAGCCTGATGCTGACGATGTTCCTGGCCGCCCTCGACCAGACCATCGTGGCGACCGCGCTGCCGACCATCGGGCGCCAGTTCCAGGACGTCTCCAATCTCTCCTGGGTCATCACCGCCTATCTGCTCGCCTCGACCGCGGTCGCGCCGGTGTTCGGCACCTTGAGCGACATCTACGGCCGGCGCGCCATGATCATCATCTCGCTCAGCCTGTTCGTGGCGGGCTCGGTGCTGTGCGCGATCGCGCCGAACATGCCGATGCTGATCCTGGCGCGCGGCCTTCAGGGTCTCGGCGGCGGCGGCATCATGCCTGTGGTGCAGACCGTGATCTCCGACGTCGTCTCCCCGCGCGAGCGCGGCCAGTACCAGGCCTATTTCTCCAGCGTGTGGATGGTCGGCGGCATCCTGGGCCCGGTCATCGGCGGCGTATTCGCCGAGCATCTGCACTGGTCGATGATCTTCTGGATCAATCTGCCGCTGACGGCCGCGGCGCTCGCGCTGCTGCTGCCGAAGATGAAGAAGATTCCGGTGTTTCACCGCAAGCGCAAGGTCGACTGGCTCGGCGGCGTTCTGCTGATGGCCTCCGCCGTCGTCTTCATGCTGGTACTGACCTGGGGCGGAACGCGTTTTCCGTGGCTGTCGCCGACTGTGCTGGCGATGGTCGGTGGCGCCGTCGCGCTCGCGGTCAGCTTCGTGTGGCACGCCCGGCGCGCCGACGAGCCGTTCCTGCCGCTGCCGCTGCTCGGCGGAAGCGTCGTGCCGTTCGGGCTCATGGCCGGCGGTTGCGCTCTCGGCGCCATCACCGGCCTCACGGTCCAGCTCCCGCTCTATTACGAATCCGTCTATCACCTCACCGCCAGCGAGGCGGGCCTTGCGCTCATTCCGCTCGCCGCCGTCTCGACCGTTGGCGCGGCCGTTGCCGGCCGCACCATGGCGCGGGCCAAGCACTACAAGCGCGTCGCCATCATCGGCACCTCCTGGGCCGTGCTGTGTGGCCTTGGCCTCACGCTGACGACGCTGCCGCTATGGGGCCTGCTGACGCTGATGGCGGCGTTTGCGCTCGGCCTCGGCACCACCTTTCCGGTCTGCGTGGTCTCGGTGCAGAATTCGGTCGCGCGGGCGCAGGTCGGCACCATCACCGGCGCCTTGAACTTCTTCCGCTCGCTGATGTCGTCCTTCACGGTCGCCGCTTTCGCGGCTATCCTGCTGATCGCGCTCGGCATCGACGTTCCGCTCGCCGGCGAGCATCATGCCGCAGGCAGCGTCGCCATTCCCGCCGAAGACATGCGGCACGCCTTCCGCTACGTGTTCGGCGCCGCCACCGCGCTGATGACCATTGCCGCGCTCTGTCTGATCATGATGGAGGAGCGGCCGCTGGCCGGTCCCTCGGCGAAGCAACCCGTCGAGATGGCGGAGTAGGCTAGCCGCCTCGATCGGCGTAAGGCTCGTCTGCGACATTGCCCTCGGCGGCCTTTCGCGCCGCCGCTGCGAGGTGGGTCTTGAGCTGCGCCAGCGCCTCGGCGGACCAATCCCGGACATCTGTGACGGCGACCCAGGCATCGACGTAATGTTCGGGCGCGTAGACATGGCCAAAGCCCATCGGCGTATTGGTCGCGACCGCCATGTCGAGGGCGAGCTGCAGCATGGTCACGACGGGATACCATCGCAACTCCAGTGACACATCCGGCCCGCGCGGCGCCGTCATCCAGTCAGGGGCCTGATAGGCGTCGCGATAAGCGAAGAAGGTGATCGCGTCGCTCGCATATTGCAGATAGACGACGCGCATCGGACCCCAGGGCGCATCTGCCGGCACGGTCGGTCCATTCTGGTTCATGAAGCGTACGAAGCGGCCGTCGCGGAATTCCGGCAGCCAGGCCGGCGTGCCCGGATTGCGACCCGCCGTGATCGAGCGCCAGATGCGACTTTCGAACGGCGCGCCGCTCAAGAGTGCGCCCGCAATTGGATCGCCGATCATCTCGAACAGCTCTGCGGATTTCTCCGAGTTCATCGCGCCGAGGCTCAGTCCATGCAGGTACAGCTTCGGCCGCCGGTCCTTCGGCAGCGTCGTCCAGTAGCCGTAGATTTCTGAAAACAGGGCGCGCGCCGCTTCTGCACCGTATTCGGGCTGAAACAGCAGCGACAGCGGACTGTTGAGATAGGAATACTGCATCGCGACACTGGCGACGTCGCCATGGTGGAGATATTCGACGGTGTCCATCGCGGCGGGGTCGATCCAGCCGGTTCCGGTTGGCGTGACGACGATCAGGATCTTGCAGTCGAAGCCGTGCTGGCGCTTGAGCTCGTCGAGCGCGAGCCTGGCGCGCGCTTGCGCCGTGTCGGCGCCACCTAGGCCGACATAGACCCGCACGGGCTCCTGCGCGGGCCGTCCCGTAACGGCGCTGATCTCCGTTGCGGTCGGCCCCGAGGCGATGAACCGGCGCCCCATGCGTCCAAGCTGCGTCCATTTCACCAGCGAGGCGGGACTTCCCGTCCGTTCCGGCGCGGTTGGCTGCGGCCGCTCGGGCTCGAGCAAGGCGTCGACTTCGCGAAAGGACGAATCGAGCGCGTTGAACGCCGTGCGGATCAGGACATTGCTGGCGATGGACCAGAACAACAGGCCCGCGGCGAGCACGCCGATGACGTTCGCGATCCTCCGCGGAATGACGCGCCTCGCACGCGCGGCGATGAAGCGCACGGCAAGCGCGAACAGCCGCCCCAGCGCCAGCAGCACGACGAACGTCATCACGGCGATGGCGCAGACCTTGAGCGGATGGGCGGTCTCGACCGGCGCCATCTTCATCACGCTGCGGATCGAGTCCTGCCATCCTGCCGCCCGCCACAGAAAAACAGTGACGACGAGCAGGCAGGCGGCCGCGACCAGTGCGTTTGCGGTCGATCTCAGGCGCGCCGACGGCTCGGGCAATTCGAGATAGTGCCACAGCCAGCGCCAGACATTGCCGGCGAGATAGCCGATCCCGAAGCACGCGCCGGCGATGGCGCCCTGCGTGAGATAGCTCCGCGGGATCAGCGTCGGCGTCAGCGAGGCTGCGAAGAACAGGGCACCGAGCATGAGGCCGACGCCGGACAACGACAGCAATTGCCGCCGAATGAGCCACGCCAGTTTGCCGAAGGCACCCACTGCGCGATTTAACCTCAGCTGTTGTCTGACAGACCGCTCTTGCGCGGCAGCACGATCGTGAATTCGGTAAACTTGCCGGGCACCGTCGCGACGTCGATCGCGCCGCCGTGCTGCTTCACCACGATGTCGTGGCTCATCGACAGTCCGAGGCCGGTGCCTTCGCCGGCCGGCTTGGTGGTGAAGAACGGATTGAACATCTTTTCCCTGACCTCATCGGCAATGCCCGTGCCGTTGTCGCGGATGCGGATCTCCACGCTACCGCCGCGGTCGCGGGTTGCTGCGGTCACCACCGGCTCGTAACCGGCGGCGCCGTCGGCCTTGCGCTTGGTGACCGCATGAAAGCCGTTCGAGATCAGGTTCAGCAGCACCCGGGTGATTTCCTGCGGAAACACCTCGGCTTGCCCGGCCGCCGGATCGAGCTCTCGCAGCAACGTCACGTCGAATCCCGGCTTCTCGGCCCGGGCGCCGTGATAGGCGAGATTGAGGCTCTCTTCCACCAGCCCGTTGATGTCGCTCAGCCCGTGCTCGCCGCCACCCTCGCGCGAATGCAGCAGCATGTTCTTGACGATGGAATCGGCGCGCCGTCCGTGCTGCACGATCTTTCCGAGATTGTCCTTCAGGAGCCCGGTGAGCTCGTCGACTTCGCCGCGGATATCGTCCGCGAGGGCGACGGGTGCGAGCAGCTCGTTCAGCTCCTCGGTCAATTCGGCGGAGAGCGAGGCGAAATTGTTGACGAAGTTGAGCGGGTTCTTGATCTCGTGCGCGATGCCGGCGGTGAGCTGGCCGAGCGATGCCAGCTTCTCGGTCTGGATCAGGCGATCTTGCGCGGCGCGCAGATCGTCCAGCGATCGGCCAAGCTCGCGCGTGCGGTCCTGCACCTCGTTGAACAGGCGCGTGTTCTCGACCGCGATCACGGCCTGGTCGGCGAAGGTCTTGAGCAGGTTGATCGCCTTGTCCGGGAAGTGACCGGGCTCCGGCCGCGTCACGGCAATGGTGCCGATCGCAACGCCGTCGCGCAGCATCGGCACCACGAGGATGCTGCGATAGCCTCGCGTTCGCGCCAGCTCCTTCATGGCCTCGGTGAGGTCGGGTTCGTTCTGCATGTCGCTGCGGAAGGCATATTCTCCGCTCGCCGCCACCCGGCTGTGAATGCCTGACGCCGATAGCGGCGCCGGGAAGGAGCCGAGCAGATCGGCGTTGCCGGCCTCATTGTCGGTGGTGAAGGCGGCCAGATGCAGCATACCGTCGATGAGGCGGGTGACGGTGGAGGAGTGTCCGCCGATCAGCGCCTTGGCGCTGTCGGAGATCGCCTGGAACACCGGGGTGACGTCTGCGGGCGAGGCCGCGATCACCTTGAGGATGTCGGCGGTCGCGGTCTGGCGTTCCAGCGCTTCCCTGGTTGCGTTGAACAGGCTGACATTCTTGATCGCGATCACCGCCTGGTCTGCGAAAGTCTGCAGCAGCCGCACGTGATGATCGCCGAACGAGCCCGTCGCACGGCGCGTGGCGATGATGATGCCGATGGCCTCACCCTCGCTCATCAGCGGCGTGAACAGCATGCTGCGATAGCCCCGCGCACGCGCGATGTCGCGCGCCGCGGGCTCGATCTCGGTGTCGGGCAGCTGCGCGGCGGCACCATTGGCAACGAGCTGGCAGGGCGGGAATTGCGCGAACGGCACCGGAAAGGACGCCTGGAGCACGCGGTCGCCGGCCGGATCGGTCGGCGTGAATGCGGCGAGGTGCGCGGCGCCGTCGACATAGCGCAGCACCGCGGTGGAAAAGCCGCCGATCAGCCGGTTGGCGTTGGCGGCGATGGCGTCGAACACCGGCTGCACGTCGGAGGGCGAGGCCGCCATCACTTTCAAAATGTCCGCCGTGGCGGTCTGGCGCTCGAGCGCTTCGCGCGTCTCGTTGAACAACCGTGCATTCTCGATCGCGATCACGGCCTGGTCGGCGAAGGTCTGCAGCAGCTGCACGAGATCGGGCGCGAACGCGCCCGGCTCGGCGCGGGTGACGCTGATCATGCCGACCGGCGTGCCCCGGTTCATCAGCGGCATGAACAGCACGCTGCGGAAACCGCGCAGCCGCGCCAGTTCGCGGTTTAGCTCCGGGACGTCATCGGCTTCGCTGTCCGGAAACTGGATGGTCTTTCCGTCACGCACCAGGGCAAAGGTCGGGAAGTCCGCAATCTTGCGCGGGAACGAGGCTTTGAGCCCGTCATCCGCCTCCGGGCTGGTCGGCGTGAACGCCACGAGATGCAGCTCGTCGCCGATGAATTGAAGCACGGTGGCGGAGAAGCCGTCGAGCAAACGCTTGGAACTGGACGCGATCGCCGCGAAGACCGGCCGGGCATCGGAGGGCGAGGCCGCGATATTGCGCAGGATCTCGGCGCTAGCGTTTTGACGATCCCGCGCGATCGCGAGCTCGCTGCGCAGCCGGGCGTTCTCGTCGGCGATATCGTTGGGACGGTCAGTCATTCGCAATCCAGCTCGATGCCGCGAGCTGCGCGGCACCGGGCCGGATTATCACATCCCCCACGGCGGGAGCCAGTCTCGGAAGCCTTGAGGACTCACGTCCCCGGCCGCGACACCTCCGTCTCCTTGCTGGTGATGAACTCCAGCAGCACCGGCACGCCTTCCTGCGTCTTCTGGATGCCGCGCCTGATCGCGGGAATGATGTCTTCCGGCCGCGTTACCCGCTCGCCATAGCCGCCAAAGGCGCGCGCCATTGCGGCATAGTCGCCGGAGATGTCGGTCGAGCGATATTTTTCAGTCGAGATCGGCATCACCTTCAGTTCGATCGCCATCGAGAAATTATTGAGCAGGATCGACATGATCGGGATGCGCTCGCGCACCGCGGTCTCGAAATCCATGCCGGTGAAGCCAATCGCCGCATCGCCCCAGACGTTGATGCAGAGCTTGTCGGGCCTTGCGAGCTTGGCGCCCATGGCCAGCCCAAGGCCGTAGCCGAGCTGCGTCGTCTTGCCCCAGCCGAGATAGGTGAGGGGTTTGACCGTCTTCCAGAACGGCGAGAGCTGGTCGCGCGGACTGCCGGCATCATGGGTGATGATGGTGTTCTCGATGTCGACGGTGTGCTGCAAATCCCACAGCACGCGATAGGGGCTGAGCGGCGCGTCGTTGCTGGTGAGCTTCGGCATCCATTTCGCCAGCCATTCCTTGTGCGAGGCCGCGATCTCGGCCGCGACGGCGGAAGCATCGCGATCCGCGGTGACGGTCTTGCCGATCTCCTCGAGCAGCGCGTCGAGCACGAGGCCGGCGTCACCGACGAGGCCGATCTTGGCTTCCACGTCCTTGTTGAGATGATTGGGGTCGAGTGTGGAATGGATGATGGTCTTGCCCTTCGGCATCGCGATGCCGAAATTGGTCTCGGTGAAGGAGCAGCCGATGCCGAAGACGACATCGGCCTCGCTCAGAAACTTCGGCACCGCGCGCGGCACCGCAAGCCCACCCGAGCCGAGCGAGAGCGGGTGCGTTTCCGGGAACGATGATTTGCCCCCTAGGCTGGTGGTGACGGGGATCGCCAGCCGCTCGGCCAGCCGCTTCAACTGCGGCCAGGCCTGCGCGTAGTGCATGCCCTGGCCCGCATAGATCACAGGCCGTTTTGCATTCACGAGCAGGCTCGCGGCTTCCTTCACGTGGACCGGATCGGCGCCGTAGCGGGTGCGCAGCACCGGCGTGTAGTCGAGCGGCTCCGGCACCTCCTCGTTCCACATGTCGGAGGGGATCTCGACGATCACCGGCCCGCCGCGGCCGTTCTTCAGCTTGGTGAAGGCGCGGCGGAAGATGTTGGCGACTTCCGCGGCGAGGATGATCGGCTCCGACGATTTCGCGAACGGCTTCATCGCCTCGCTGGAATTGAAGTTCGGCTCGATATGCGCCAGCCTGCGCTGATAGCCCATCGGCAGCACCAGCACCGGCACGGATTCGCCAAAGCACTGCGCGACGCCGCCCATCGCGTTCTCGGCGCCCGGCCCATGCTGCATGCAGAACGCGCCGATGCTGCGGCCCGACGTCACCCGCGAGATCGCATCCGCCATGTGGATGCCGACGCGCTCCTGCCGCACCATCACGGGGCGGATCTCGGCCTTGGCCGCATGCTCGATCAGATGGTTGACGGGATAGCCGCAGAGGATCTCGATCCCCTCGCGCTTCATGATTTCCGCAATGGCGGTGCCGAGCTTCATGGCGTCTCTCTCCTCGAGGCTTGGCCGGTTGGTCCGGCTGCTTGGGCAGAGAGGATCAGGAAATGCCGGGAGCGTAAAGCGTGGGCAGGCGACAGTCAGCTATGCAGCGAAACTGTCATAGTCGGATGGAGCGCAGCGCATCCGGGATAAAACTGCATTGGCGTGAGTTGCTCTCTCCTTGCGCCATCCGGGCTATGGAGCCGGCTATCTGCAATTCTTGCAGATCGTCAGTTTGCGCTTCAACGCCTCGTCCTCATGGTCGAGGCTGCTTGCATCCGGATAGGAGCCGGAGCCTCCTCGGGCGCGGGATCTCACAGGAGGTGTCACCTGACTCGGGATATCAGTCTCGTCCGCGGCGCTGAAGCCGTCGTAATCGGCCGCCGGCGGAATCCTGGAATTCCCGGTGTTCGCGCGCGACGGCGAGGCAGTTTGCGGAACCAGCGACACCGGCGGCTCGACCGAAGCCTGTCCCCTCGCGCTGTCCTGCGTCCAGGCGCCGATCGACATCAGGCCGACCGCCAGGAGCGTCACGCTTCTCATCCGCATCCCTCAAGCCGCTCCGGTCCATCGAATGACGGCATCGCGCGTCGAGCGGCGCTATGAAGACTATCGCGCAGTCGCATGGCGGTCAAAGTTGACTGAAATGGGATACGAGTGGTCGCCCGCGCGGACCCGAGACGCGGGCCGGGATGCGGTGACCGTGACCGACGTGAAAGCCGATCGCGACGACAAGGCGTTCCGCAGGGATTGCGCATGATCCCGCAGGATTCGGCAATACGGTTCAGCGTCCGTCGTGCAGTTCTGTTGGAAATGCGCAAACGGACATACCGACATGATTGAGCTCACCGTCAACGGAACCAAGCACCGTGTCGACGTCGTTCCCGAGATGCCCTTGTTGTGGGTGTTGCGCGACGAGCTCGGCATCACCAGCGCAAAATACGGTTGCGGGGTCGCGCAATGCGGCGCCTGCACCGTTCACATCGACGGCAAGGCGGTGCGGTCCTGTCAGTCGCATATCGGCGAGGTCGCCGGCAAATCGGTCGTCACACTCGAAGGTCTCGGCAACAAGGACCACCACCCTGTGTTGCAGGCCTGGATCGAGCATCAGGTTCCGCAATGCGGCTACTGCCAGACCGGCCAGATCATGCAGGCGATCACGCTGCTCACCAAGATCCCCAAACCGACGGACGAGCAGATCGATCAGGTGATGTCGGGAAATCTCTGCCGCTGCGGCACCTATCCGCGCATCCGCGCGGCGATCCATGCGGCCGCGGCCAAGAAAATGGCGGAGAAGTGACATGGGTCGTATGCAGGACCTTTCGCGCCGCGCGTTTGTCTTCGGCTCCGCCGCGCTGGCGGGCGGAATCGCCTTCGGCTCCTATAGCGGTGCTGAAGCGGCCGCACCGGCCGCCGGCGACAATCCCTTGACCGCCGGCCTCGGGCCGAATTCCGTGACGTTCAATCCCTGGGTCGAAATCAGCCCGGACAAGATCACGCTGATCGCCCAGCATGCCGACATCGGGCAGGGCGTCGGCTCGGTGCAGCCGATCATGATAGCCGAGGAGATGGACCTCGATCCCGGCCAGTTTGAAGTTCGCTTCGCCGGCCCGAGTCCCGCCTATTTCAACACCGGGTTCAAGGAGGAACTGGCGCCTTTCCTCGCCTCGGATCAGAGCCCCGCAGCCGAAGCGGGGCGCGCCGCGGCGCTTGAGGGTCTTCGAAAGTCCGGCCTGCAGATGACGGGCGGCTCGAGCACCATCCCCGACACCTACGAGAAGCTGCGCAAGGCCGGCGCCGTAGCGCGCGAAACGTTGAAGGCCGCTGCCGCCAAACGTTCGGGCGTCGCGGTGGCCGACATCCGCACCCGATCCGGGCACGTGATCCTCCCCGACGGCAAGAAGATTCCCTATGTCGAGCTCGCGGCGGACGCCGCGAAGATCCCCCCGGTGCTCGATGCGCAGACGCGCGATCCCTCCACCTGGCGCATGATCGGCAAGCCGATGATGCGCCTCGACGTGCGTTCGAAGGTGATGGGCGAGCTGAAGTTCGGCATCGACATGAAAATGGACGGCATGCTGTATGCCTCCGTCAAGCTGAACCCCAACAAGGGGCAGCCGCTGAAATCCTACGATGCGCGCAAGGCGCTTGCGATGCCGGGGGTCAAGAAGGTCCTCGAGCTCAGGAACGGCGTCGCGGCGATCGCGACGAACAGCTGGTACGCAATGAAGGCGGCCGACGCCATCGTTTGCGAGTGGGCGCCCTCGACCTATCCCGCAGAGCAGGCGGACCACTGGAAGGTTCTGGAATCGTCTTTCAAGCCGGAGTTCCTGGGCAAGGAATGGCGCACGATCGGCGATGTCGAAGCCGGCCTGAAGACGGGAACGCGCATCGAGGCCGAGTATCGCGCGCCCTATGTCGCCCATCAGCCGCTCGAGCCGCTCAACGGTATCGGCCTCGTCACCGATAAGGGGATGGAGATCTGGGTCGGACACCAGAGCCCCCAATTCGTGCAGCATGTCGCGGCGACCGCGATCGGCCTGAAGCCGGAACAGGTCACCTTCCACAATCAGTGGACCGGTGGGAGTTTTGGCCACCGTCTCGAATACGAGAACGTCCGTGTGCTTGCCGAGATCGCAAACCAGATGCGCGGCACGCCGATCAAGCTGGTGTTCTCGCGCGAGGAGGATTTCCTCCAGGACATTCCGCGGCAGATTGCCATCGCCCGGCACAGAGGCAGCATCGACAAGGGCAAGATCGTCGCGGCCGATTTGCAGTTGGCCTCGACGGCGCCGCTCAAGGGGCTGCTCGAACGTTCGGGCGCCCCCTCGACGGATCCCGACGCGCAATTGGCGGCCGGCCTCTGGAACGTCTCCTACGACATCCCGAATTTCCGGGCCACGACTTACGAGGCGCAGGGACTGTCGCCGAGCACCACATGGCGGTCGGTCGGCGCTTCGACGGCCGGCTTCTTCACCGAGAGCTTCATCGACGAATTGATCCATGCGGCGGGGCTCGATCCGATGAAGGCGCGGATCGAGATGTGCGCCGTGCCACACTACCGCAAGCTGCTGGAGACGCTCGCGGAGATGTCGGACTGGAAGGGACCGCTCGGCAACGGCAGGGGCCGGGGCGTTGCCTTGGTCGAGTCCTTCGGCACACCGGTCGCCGAAGTCGTCGAGGTCACCAAAACCGACCGGGGCATCAGGATCGACAAGGTCTGGGTCGCGGTCGACGTCGGCAAGGTGATCGATCCCGTCAATTTCGAGAACCAGGTACAGGGCGGGGTGGTCTGGGGCCTCGGCCACGCCATCAACTGCGAGCTCACTTACGCGAAGGGCGCGGTGCAGCAGACCAACTACAACCACCACGAGGCCATGCGCATCTATCAATGCCCGGTGATCGAGGTTCGCGGGCTCGAGAACGAGCCCAAGGTGAGGGGAGTCGGAGAGCCGCCCGTTCCGCCGGCCGCGCCCGCGCTCGCCAACGCGATCTTCGCTGCGACCGGGCTGCGCATCCGCGAAATGCCCTTCAACAAGTTCATCGATTTCGTGTGAGGCAGGCCATGAAGGGACCTCTGATTGCGCTCGTCCTCGCGGGCTCGACTATCGCCGCCGTCACCGGCATCGTCGCGGCCAAGGACGAGGTCGCCAAAGACCTGCTGCCGCCGGGCAGCGTCAGCCGCGTCGAGGGGCTGGAGGCCTGGAAGCGGATCGAAGCGGTGGTGACGCATCCACGTTGTGCCAATTGCCATGTCGATGCCAAGGCCATCCCGATCTGGACGCCGGCAGGCGAAACCAAGCCCCGCGTGCACGGCATGAACATCCACGGCGGCGAGAGCCGCATCGGCGCGGAGGCGATCCCGTGCTCGACCTGTCACATGACTTCGACCCAGGCGAACGAGCCCGCGCCGGCGCCGCCGCGCGCCGGCATCGACTGGCAGCTTGCCCCGGTGGCCTTCATCTGGTTCGGCAAGAGCGGGTCCGAGATTTGCGCGCAGATGAAGGATCCCAAGCGCAATGGCGGACGCGATGCCGCCGGCCTCGTCGAGCATTTGCGGCACGATGCCTCGCTGAACGGATTCATTCCGCGCGGCTGGGCGCCCGGCGCGGGCCGGTCGACGCCGCCGGGTTCATTCGAGGATCACGTCAAGGATATGGCGAAGTGGGGAGCGGCGGGGCAACCCTGTCCGAATTGACGGTCCTGCGCGTCGGATGCCAAGTGCTGTCGCAGGGGGTAAAACGGCAATTCGACGCGGCCGGATTTCACGGCAGCTTGGCCGATCCACCTACCATCCATTGTGCTGCCCGACGGGCAAAACATACCACGGCTGGGTCGATGGCCGAACGTCAAAATATTCGAATTTACAGAAGTTCGGTTTTGCCGTACAAGCTCCGCCATCCCGCCCGCCACAAGGGGCGTTTCGCGATCGTCACGAGACGCGGGCCGGGATGCGATGGCCGCGACGGCGTCGGCGCGCAATGGTGGCTGCAGGGCGGGGAAACCCGTGAGCAGCGGCAGGCGCGATACGACACGGCGCTGACAGCGTCTTCGAATGGTCTTTGCGGCGAGCGCACGCCAGCCGTCGAGAACCCAGCGAGGACGTGCGCGGACGGAGAAGTCGTGTGGTCCTGACGCCCGGGGTTCTGGCGTCAAGGCTTGCGGTGATGTGGCGGCCAACCGGTGCGCGCATCTGAAATCCGCAAGGCGACGGGGGCAATAGTGCAACGCTCCCCGAGGAGAGCACGAAGGACACCGTGAAAACCATCGCGCAGGGAAGGCCGGGCGACCGGCAACACCTGTGGTCCACCCCGTGCGCTTCTTTCAGCACACGCGGGACTTCGGGTGCCAGCCGGCGCCCGGCCTTCCCTGCGCCCTTGCTTTCAAGGGCGTGAGACGAACGCAAAGCTCGGGCAAAACACGCCGCGAGGATGATCAGCCATGTCTATCGCCAAACGGCGCTCTCGTGCCCCGGACGCGCCGCGGCACGAAGTGATGCGGTGCAGAGCCGGGGCCCAGTCTCACCGCGCCACCTCGGAGACATGGGTCCCGGCTGCGCAGCAGCAAGAGCGCTGCTGCGCAGCCGGGACACGAGAGCGGCGCGATATGGCCAATGACGCCGGTTGGAGAGGCGCCAACGCGCCGCTACGTCGTCTCCTCCAGCGCGCGGTGCAGCCGTCGGATGATCACGCCGCGGGCGCGGTCGTCGGCGGCGGCCCCAATCCGGTCGTTGATGTCCAGCATGAGTTCCGACATTTCGTTGTGCCAGTCGAGACGGGTCACGGCCTCCGGCGCGAGCCGCCGGCGATGATCGACGTCGCGCACGCGCGGTTCGGGTGCGGCGAGTTCGTAGATGTCGTCCAGCATCGGCTGGTAGACCCTCGCCGCCGGAATGATGCGCTCGGCGACGCGTTCGGCGAGGCCCGCGATCGCTGCTTCCTCGCCATGGACCAGGAACAGCCCGCGGGCGATCGGCCGTCGTGCCGCGATCCAGCCGGCGATGCCGGCGCCGTCGGCATGGCCCGAATATTCGTCGATCATGCGGATGCGGGCCGCGACCTTGATCTCGTCGCCCTGGATCCGCACGGCCTTGGCCCCGTTCTGGAGGAAGCGGCCGAGCGTGCCGTTGGCCTGGAAGCCGGCGAGCAGCACGGTCGCGCGCTCGTTCCACAGCCAGCGCTTCAGATGATGGCGGATACGGCCGGCATCGCACATGCCGCTCGCGGCGATGATGATATGGAATCCGGACAGACGCATGATCGCCTTGCTCTCGTCAGCGGTCTCGGTGAACTTGAGATGCGGCGAGTTGAGCAGCCGGCTGGCATCGACGGAGGGGTCGAGGCTCTCCGCATGGCGGCGGAAGACTTCGGTGGCGCGGATCGCCAGCGGAGAGTCGAGGAAGATCGGTGCCGTCGGAATCTCGCCATGCTCCATCAGGTCGACGAGGTCGACGATCAGTTCCTGGGTGCGCTCGACCGCGAAAGCGGGCATCAACAGCGCGCCGCCGGCCGCCGCGGCATCGCGCACCTCGGCCGCGAGGTGCTTGCGGCGGAGCGCAGGCGTCGTGGCCTCGCGCACCCGGTCGCCATAGGTCGATTCCGAGATGACATAGTCGAAATCGGTCGGCGCTTCGGGATCGGGCTGGAGCAGCTTGGCCTCCGGCCCGACGTCGCCGGAGAGCAGCACGCGCAGCGGACGCGTCGAACCCTGCTCGGCGATTTCGAGCTCGATCGAGGCCGAGCCGAGCAGATGGCCCGCGTTCCAATAGCGCGCACGGACGCCCGGGATCACGTCGGTCCAGGTTTCATAATCGACCGCGCGAAACGATTGCAGCGATGCGATAGCGTCGGCCTGCGTGTAGATCGGCGCGACCTGCTTGCGACCGCGCGAGGCGTTGCGCCGGTTGAGCTGCGTGACTTCCGATTCCTGGATGCTGCCGGCGTCGGGCAGCATGTAGGAGCAGAGGTCGATCGTGCCGCGCGTCGCCAGGATCGGTCCCTCGAATCCCGCGCGCACGAGTTTCGGCAGCAGACCGCTGTGGTCGATATGGGCGTGCGTGAGCAGCACGGCATCGATATCGGCGGGGCGGAACGGAAAGGCGCCGTAGTTGAGCTCCTTCAGCGTCTTCTGGCCCTGGAACAGGCCGCAATCGACCAGGAAGCGACCGCCTGCGGTCTGAAACAGATAGCTCGAACCGGTCACGGTGCGGGCGGCGCCGCAAAATCGAACGGTGATGCTCATGTCGTCGTCTCCGGAAGATGTGCCGTCGGCAGTTCGGACCGCAGGGTGGCCGCGAGAATCTCGTCGAGCGCGATCGCATTGGTCGGATGCGGCACGCTGTCGGTCGAGCGCACCGACCGGATGCCGGCCTCGGCGAATGCGGCGATCATCCCGGCTGGGAAAAGCGCGTGCGTCACGATCGCATCGACGGCGGTCGCGCCCATCGCCGTCAGGGCCTTCGCCGTGGCCATCAGCGTCGTCCCGGAGGAGACGATGTCATCCACCATGAGCGCCGGCCGCCCCGCGAGCAGGCCGGGATCGGCGAAACTGATCGCCACGGAACGATCGCCGTGCCGCGTCTTTCGCGCCACCGTGTGCTGCAATCCGAGCCGGCTCGCGACGTCGTTCACCCAGGGCTCGGACTCCATGTCGGGTCCGATCACGATCGTCGCGGGATGGATGCCGCCGCCCCTCGCCAGTGCGTGCGCGATCGCCGGCATGGCGGACAGGTTCTCGGCTTCGATACCTGGAAAAACGGACGCGATGTCGGGAGTGCGATGGAGGTGCGCATCCACGGTGACGATTCGGTCGACGATCGTTGCAAGCAGACCGCCCATGGCACGCTGGCTGATCGCCTCGCCCGCATGAAATGCTGCATCCTGCCGCATGTAGCAGAGATAGGGCGCGATCAGCACCAGCCGCTTGGCGCCACCGCGGCGCAGGGCCTCCGCGGCAAACAGCAGGGCGATCAGCTTGTCATTGGGTTGATCGAGCGGGGCATACAGGAGGACGATGTCGGTCGGCGGCGCGACGGCCACGCGCAGCTCGCCGTCCGGAAAGCGATGGACGGCGATCTCGCTGCAGGAAAGCCCGAGCCGCGCCGCAAGCCGCTTCGCCGCATCGCTACCGCCGGGCAGTGTCTGGAGCGCGATCGTGCTCACGGCGCGGTCTTGCCTTGCAGGGCCTCGTGACCGTTGACGACATACCCGGTTTCCTCGGCGGCGGCATCGGCAACCAGATCCTGCTCGGTGCGATCGAAAGTATGGACACGGTAGAGCGGCTCGCCCTGCTCGACGCCATCGCCGATCTTCTTGAACAGGCGGATGCCGGCGCCCTTGTCGAGCGGTGCTCCGGCGGTGCGGGCGAGGCGGTTCAGACGCAGGCAGTCGATCGCGGACACGGTGCCGTCATGCGTCGCCTTGACATCGAAGCTGATCGGCCCCAGCTCGCTGCTGCATGTCGACGGACCCTGGGCGTCGATGATTTTCTGCATCTGCTTCAGTGCCGCGCCGCTGTCGAGCAATTCGCGCGCTCTCGCATAGCCGGCGCCGCCGCGCAGCTTCGGATCGTATTCCAGCAGATGAGCGGCGAGCCGGAGCGATTTCTCGCGCAGATCGCGCGGCGCATCCGGATCGTTGCCGAGCACGGCCATGACGTCATTGGCTTCGAGCACCGGCCCGATGCCGTTGCCGATCGGCTGGCTTCCGTCGGTCATGATGACCTCGACGGTGCGGCCGAAGCGGTCGCCGACGAATTCGAACAGCTTTCGCAGCCGCATGGCCTCGACGCCGCTGGTGACCTTCGCGGTCGGCCCGACCGGAATGTCGATCAGCAGATGCGTCGAACCCGCCGCGATCTTCTTGGACATGATCGAGGCGACCATCTGCTCGCGGGTATCGAGGCTCAGGGGACGCTCGACCGAGATCAGGACGTCGTCGGCCGGCGACAGGTTGACGTGGCCGCCCCAGATCAGGCAGCCGTTGCAGGCCGAGACGATCGCCTTCATCTCCTCGACGCCGATATTCACCCGCGCCAGCACCTCCATCGTGTCGGCGGTGCCGGCAGGCGAGGTGATGGCGCGCGAGGACGTCTTGGGGATCGGCAGGCCGTGGGCGGCGACGATCGGCACCACCACCATCGAGGTGCGATTGCCGGGGATGCCTCCGATGCAATGCTTGTCGACGATGATCGGGGTCGGCCACACCAATTGCGTGCCGGCCTGGGCCATCGCTCCGGTCAGGGCGAGCAGTTCGTCGCTGGTGATGAAGCTCGCCGAACCGATCAGGAAGGCGGCGATCTCCATGTCCGAGTAGCGATAATGTGCGAGATCGTCGATGATCGCGCCGATCTCGGCCTGGCTCAAGGTTCGCCCGCGGATCTTCGCGCGCACCGCTTCCAGGCTCTCCGGAGGCGAGGCGGGCCTGACCGTGACCAGCGTGCCGACGCCTTGCGCGAAGCGTCGGAACGCAGGCTCGGAGAGCCCGATCTCGTCCGGGGCAGCCAGCGCGTGGTCGTCCGTGATCAGCAACGTCGCCAGCATGACCTTGTCGCCCTGGCGAAGCTCGACGCGGCTGAAGCCGCGGAAGATCTCGGCGCGCAGCGCTTTCGACTGCCGGGAGACGACGACGACGTTTTCGCGGCCGGTATCGAGCCGGACGCGGCGGATCTTCAGCTGGGAGTGCGGGAGGTCTGGATGCATGGACAGGCCGGCAAGGAGGAAACCCGGCCTCCATGCTTAGACGTCGCGGTCCTGATGCTGTTGACCCAGATCATGGCCTGGGGGAGGCCATGCGCGCCATGGCGATGTCCCCGATACCGGATGGCTGCATCCGGCCGGGGCGGCCGGTTACTTCATGGCGGAGTCGATCGAGTTGAACTTGTTGTTGAGCAGCGCGCCGCCCGTGCTGTTCACGATGGTGACGATCGCCAGCGCGATCCCCGCCGCAATCAGGCCGTACTCGATCGCCGTTGCACCATTCTCATCGGCAAGGAACGACTTGAGCAAACGCATTGCCAACTCCTGTTCATCCGATCCAACGTATGGTCGCATCGTCATCGGACTCGTAAATAGATCGAATAAGTCTTTATGCGCGCCAAAAGAATTAAGCCCGGGCGAGGGCGCCCCCCGCTCATACGACGGCACCCCTTAAATTAAGGTTCCACCGGTGCGTCCAAATGGATTCAAATCGGCCACCCACCGCCGTGAGGGGTGGTGAAGCGCGCCGGAAGGGGCTCTCCGTGCCGGGCAGGGGAGTGCCGCTTAACGAATTATTGAGGCTGTTTGCCAGGCCATCGCGCTCAGCCGCGCCGGCCACCCGCGTTCATCGCCCGCAGCATGGCGATGCGGGCGAACATCACCCAGCCGCCGCCCGTCTCGGCCGCCTCGATCAAGGTCTCGATCGCGGTCTGCCAGTGCGCCTCGTGCTGGGCGTCCTCGGGCAGGTGCATGATGTAGTCCGCGGCCTGCTGAAGCGTCAGCAGCTCGCGCTTGTTGTCCACGCGAACGGGATCGTCGAACGCCGTCGACCAGGGCATGTCAGGCCGCCTGATCCGCGAGGAGTGACATCACGGCGTGACTGCGGCTGCGATGCTGTCAGCTCGCCTTCTTCGCCCGCGCCGGCGCGCGCACCGGCTTGTCGGCGGCCTTTTTCGGGGCTTCCTTCGCCGTCTTCGCCGCAGCGTCCTTGCCGCCCTTGCCTGCGATCGGGAGCAGCATCTCGCGCTGGCCCTCGACGCGCTTCTTCGGCTTCCTGGCCTTGGTGGTCTCCTTGGCAGTCTCCTTGGCGACCTTCGCCGCAGGCGCAGCGTCCTTCTCGTTCGCGATGCTCTTCTTCAGCGCGTCCATCAAGTTGATGACGTTGCCGCCGCTCTTCGGCGTGGCCTTGGCCGCGATCGGCATGCCGCTGCGCTTCTTGTTGATGAGATCGATCAGGGCGGTCTCGTAATGATCCTCGAACAGCTCAGGCTCGAACGCGCCGGACTTCTTCTCGACGATGTGCCTGGCGAGGTCGAGCATGTCCTTCGTCAGCTTCACGTCCTGGATGTCGTCGAAATATTCCTGCTCGCTGCGGACCTCGTAGGGATAGCGCAGCAGCGTGCCCATCAGCCCGCTCTCGAGCGGCTCGAGCGCGATGATGTGCTCGCGGTTGGTCAGCACCACGCGGCCGATCGCGACCTTGTCCATGCTGCGGATGGTCTCGCGGATCACGGCATAGGCGTCGTGGCCGACCTTGCCGTCCGGCACGAGATAATAGGGGCGGATCAGATAGCGGTTGTCGATGTCGGCCTTCGGCACGAACTCGTCGATGTCGATCGTGTGGGTCGAGTCGAGCGCGATGTCGTCGAGCTCGTCCTTGGTGACCTCGATATAGGTGTCGGTGTCGACCTTGTAGCCCTTGACGATGTCCTCGGAAGTCACCTCGTCACCGGTCTCGGCGTCGACCTTGAGGTACTTGATCCGGTGGCCGGTCTTGCGGTTGATCTGGTTGAAGGAGACCTTCTCGGTATCCGAAGTGGCCGGATAGAGCGCGACCGGACAGGTCACGAGCGACAGACGCAGAAAACCCTTCCAATTGGCGCGGGGGGCCATGGGCTACTCCAAACGCAACAGGGACAGACGATCAGGATACCATCGCGGAACAACGAATCAAAGCAAGGTCGGTTGCTGAATCTTCCAACTGCGTTAACCGGCCGCTGGGCCAAGCTGTCGCTGCCCGATCCGACCGCAACAGCCGGAACATCATATCCAATCACGCGTTGGCTTCGAACATGGCTGCGAGGAGGTCGCGGCTACCCGAAAGCGACATCCAGAGATTGAGGGCATCATGGCAACCACGCGAGAGCAGCGTCAGATCGTGGAAACTCCGACCGAGGCGCGTCAGGGCGAGCCTGGGCCTTCGGTGGCGGCGCTGCTCGCCATCTCGACCGGCCTTGCGATCCTGATCCTTGCCGTCGTCTGGTTCGTGTTCTTCCGGACCTGACGGCCGAATTCACGGGAAGGGCGGACCTTCCGGCGCGCGCCGCGGTACGCGGCAATTGCGCCCGCCCTGCAGCCGGCTCGTCCGGCCGCAGGGCGGGCGCAGTCGCGTTGGCTGCAAACACATCGTATATGACCGAAAAGTAATGCGGCCGGTTCCCGGCGTTCATATTCGGTTCACGCCGGAATTGCTCATCTGGTGCGGTGTTGATGTGGCCAATGTCTGGAGAGAAGCGTGCGCCTGCTCGTTGTTGAGGACGACCCCGATCTCAATCGCCAGCTCACCAAGGCGCTGACCGACGCCGGCTATGTCGTCGATCGGGCCTTCGACGGGGAGGAGGGGCATTATCTCGGCGACAACGAGCCGTATGATGCCGTCGTGCTCGACATCGGCCTGCCGAAGAAGGACGGCATCTCGGTGCTGGAGGCCTGGCGCCGCAACGGCCGCACCATGCCGGTCCTGATCCTCACCGCCCGCGACCGCTGGAGCGACAAGGTGCAGGGCTTCGACGCCGGCGCCGACGACTATGTCCCCAAACCCTTCCACCTCGAGGAAGTGCTGGCCCGCATCCGCGCGCTGCTGCGCCGCTCGACCGGCCACGCCCAGAGCGAACTCAGCTGCGGCCCTGTGACCCTCGACACAAGGACCGGCCGGGTCAGCGTCTCCGGCAATCCGGTCAAGATGACCTCGCACGAATATCGGCTTTTGGCCTATCTGATGCACCATTCCGGGCGGGTGGTCTCGCGTACCGAGCTGGTCGAACACCTCTACGACCAGGATTTCGACCGCGACTCCAACACGATCGAAGTCTTCGTCGGCCGCATCCGCAAGAAGCTCGACGTCGACATCATCCAGACCGTCCGCGGCCTCGGCTATCTCCTGACCCCGCCGGCGGCCTGACGCGTTCGGGCTTGACGGGCAGCCCGACAGGGGCCTTGGTCCGGACATGAGCTCTGACGCCCTGCCATCCTGCGCCTCCCGGGATCATTCCGATGCGCGCTAGTTCGCTTGCGAACCGCCTGTTCCTGTCGGCGACCGCTTGGCTCGTGGTGATTCTGGCCGTCACCGGCGTGGTGCTGTCGTCGGTCTACAAGAGCGCCACCGAGCGCGCCTTCGACCGCCGGCTCAATCTCTACCTCCGCACCCTCATCGCCGAGGTTGCGACCCCCGACGAGCCGCCGGACCGTCAGTTCCAGTCGCTTGGCGAGCCCCTGTTCGAGTTGCCGCTGTCCGGCTGGTATTGGCAGATCACGCGGACCGACACTGAAAAGCCCGAGGTGCGCTCCTCGCGCTCGCTCTGGGACAAGAAGCTGCCGAAGCTCGAAGAGCAGGGCGCCGAGCTCACCGCCGCCGGCATTCGCCTCGCCTATGTCGACGGGCCCGAGGGGCAGAACCTGCGCATGGTCGAACGTCCGGTCGATCTCGGCGCCGACGGCAAGTATCTGGTCAGCGTCGCCGGCGACGACACCGAGATTTTCGACGAGACGCGCAGCTTCGACTACTATCTCGGGGGCACCTTCACCGCGCTCGGCATCGTGCTGCTGCTGACGACCGTATTCCAGGTCCGTTTCGGCCTGGCGCCGCTCAAGCGCATCTCCGAATCCATCGCCGACATCCGCTCCGGGCGGGCGGAGCGGCTCGAGGGCGAGTTCCCGGTCGAGATCGCGCCATTGGCGCGCGAGACCAACGCCCTCATCGAGGCCAATCGCGAGATCGTCGAACGCGCGCGCACCCATGTCGGCAACCTCGCCCATGCGATCAAGACGCCGCTCTCGGTCATCGTCAACGAGGCCGGCGCCCATGCCGCCGATCCCTTCGCAGCCAAGGTGATGGAGCAGGCGGATGTGATGCGCGACCAGGTCGCCCACCATCTGGAGCGTGCGCGCATCGCAGCGCGGGTCTCGGTGGTCGCGACCGTGACGGAGGTGGCGCCCGCCATCGAGGCGCTGCGGCGGACCATGGAGAAGATCCATCGCGACCGCGGCATCGTGCTCGAAGCCAAGGCCGATCCGTCGGCAAGATTTCGCGGTGAGCGCCAGGATCTGGAGGAGATGGTCGGCAATCTCGTCGACAATGCCTGCAAATGGGCAGCCTCGCGCGTCTTCATCGAGGTCACCGTGGAGACGCCGCACAAGGCGGGGGCGGGTCCGCGCCTGCGGATCATCGTCGACGACGACGGCCGTGGTCTGTCGGAGGCCGAGCGCGCCCAGGTCTCCCGCCGCGGCCAGCGGCTCGACGAATCCAAGCCCGGCTCGGGACTAGGGTTGTCGATCGTGACCGACCTTGCCGCGCTTTATGGCGGCAGCCTCTCGCTCGGCGGGGCGCCGACCGGCGGCCTACGGGCCGACCTGGTCCTTCCGGGAGTGTAATCCGTTGTTCCAACGTGGCTTTCGTCTTCGCCAAGGCTCGGCCGAAGCCGACCGGACGGATTCCGTCCGACTTCCTAAACGGCTTCTTAAGTGGGCCCTCCTATGATCGCGCCCGGACGCATCCCAGGTCCGCCATTTTACCGTGCATTACCCGGGCGCATGAGCCAGACATCGATCGAGCGGCTGAGGGACTATCTCGCGCAGCTCCCGCCGCAGGCGCAGGCCCTGCTGATGCGGGAGTTCGAGCGCGCCCTGGAGCGCGGCCAGGACACGGCCGTCGCAACCCTCGTGCTCGAGCAATTGCGCAAGATCGTCCGCAAGACCGAAGCCGAGGAGGCCGTGCCTCCACGTACGGACGATCTGTCGCGGCTGCTGTTCCAGGTGTTGGAACCATTCCTGGTCGAGGCGGGCGCCCCTGTCAGGGCCGGGCAGATCCGCCGCTCCTCGCTGCATCCGATCTGGCAATGGCTCGGCCGCGACGGCGCCCCGGACAAGGTAAGCGAATTCGAGGCGGCGCTGGCGCGCATGCCGGCCGACAGCGCGGGACAGGTCGAGGCCTTGGCGCAGAAGCTCCAAGCGGTGGCTGCAGACGCCATTTTCGAGCTGACGGGCCCCGGTGGCGGCGACAAGTCGCGCGCGCTGGCCCGGGTGGGCCCGCCCAACGTGATCGAGGACCTTTATTCGATCGGAGCGGTGCTTCAGGTCCGGGAGGCGATCGCCAGCCTGAACGAGAAGCTGCCGCGCACCTTGCGCGCTTTCGGCGATTCCCAGATCGCCTCGGTGACGTCGGCGCTCAACATTCCGGTGCTCCAGACGCCGCAGATGCTGCCCTTTGCGCTGTCGATCGTGGTGCAGCGGATGACCGCCCCTTGGCAGATCATTCGCCTCGCCATCAAGATTGCTGCGTCCGACGACGAGATCCGCGTCGCGGCGACGCCCTATGGCATCGCCGTCACGATCGCGCTGCACGATCTGTCCTGTGTTGCCGCCACCCTGCGCATGGACATCAAGCGCGGCCATTTCGACAACGTTGCGGGCAATCTCAAGACATTGCACGACGGCGTGCGCGGCCTGCGCACCGAACTCGACCTGCGCAACGATTCCGCCTGGGGCAAGCAATTGACCTCGATCCGGGCCGACATCTCCAATGCGCTGCAATCCGAGATCGACAGCGTTCCCGGCCGCGTTCGACGTATCCTGCGCCAGCGCCCGGAGAAGGACATTCCGCCGGGCGCGCGGATCGACAGCACTGAGGTCGAGGAAGCGGTGGCGCTGATCGACTTTGTCGCCACCTGTCGCAACTATGCGAGTGAGCTTGCGATCAACGAGGTGACGCTGCGCACCTATTCCGATCTCCAGCAATATGTCGAACGCTCGACCGAGCAACTGGTGCAGTCGCTGCGTGCCGCCGATCACAAGGTCCGCACCTACAGGCAACAGCAGGTGCAGGCCGCGATTCGCTTCTGTCAGGTGCTGTTCGGCGATGATTACGCCTCGCTGATGAGCCGGGCAGCGGAAAACGCAGCCACGGGCGAGCGCAAATCGTCGCGCGCAAGCTGATCCAAGCGCATAATTTCGTGATCACAATTTGTAGTTGACCGTGCCGGTTGCGCGCCCTACGGTCCCCGTGCAAGTCCGGGGTACTTCTATTTGTGGGCGCATGAAACCCGTTATCAGCTCCATCGAAATCGAGAACCGCGTCATTACTGCCAAATATCAACGATTGATGGTCGGCGCGCAGGTGGTGCTGGTCGAAAAGGCAAGCGGTCGGCAACTGCCTGAGACAGTCACCAGGGTCGCCTCGCCGGTTCCGGTCGGGGCGTTGCGCATCCGACTGCCCGCGACAATCAGGCCCGGAACGTACTTCCTCAAGGCTCTCAACGGCCACGGTGAGGATGCCGCGCAAAGCACGGACTTCGAGATCGGCTAAGCCGTTGGAGTTTCACCGTTTCGGGACGCGCACGGGTCGCGCCGAATTGACAATTGTCAATTGCCGCATCGTCTGGCCGTGGTGTAAAGCCACCTATGGGCGCGGTTCGTGCGCTGCCGGAAGTTTACCTGATGACGCTATGGTTCGTGTTCGCGCTGATGACGGTCGCGGCGATTTTCGCCGTGCTCCTGCCGCTTGGCCGCAGCGCGCGCGCGCAAGACCAGGGCAGCGAGGTCGCGGTTTACAAGGACCAGTTGGCCGAGATCGAGCGTGATCTCGCCGCGGGCTTGATCCCCGCACCGGACGCCGAGGCGGCGCGCGTCGAGGTCAGCCGCAGGCTGCTCGCCGCCGCGGCCAGCGAACCCGCTGTGGCGCCGACGTCGAATCTCAAATGGCGCCGCGTGGCGGCGGTGCTGGCGCTCGCCGGCCTGCCGCTCATTGCGGTCGGCGTCTACATGCCGCTCGGCTCGCCCCGGCTTCAGGACTTTCCCCTGGCGGAGCGGGAGCGCGGATCCGGGTCCGGCATGGCGCAGTCGCTCGAGAATCTCGTGGCGCAGGTCCAGGACCATCTCGAGAAGAACCCGACCGACGGGCGCGGCTGGAACGTGCTCGCGCCGGTGCTGGAGCGGCTTGGCCGTTTCGACGACGCGGTGCGCGCCTATCGCAACTCGCTCACCTACAATGGCGAGAGCGCCGAGCGCCGGTCCGATCTCGGCGAAGCACTCGCGGCCGCTGCCGGTGGCGTGGTGACCGCCGAGGCCAAGACTGAATTCGAGCGTGCACACGCCCTGAATGCCGATGATCCCAAGGCGAACTACTTCCTCGGCCTTGCCGCCGAGCAGGATGGCCGCAAGGACGATGCCGCCACGATCTGGCGCGCGCTGCTTGCGAAAGCGCCCGCGGATGCGCCATGGCGTGCCCTGGTGCAGTCCTCGCTGGCGCGAGTCGGTGGCGGCGGCACGATGCCGGCGCTGTCCGATGAAACGATTGCTGCTTCCAAGGAGATGGCAGAAGGCGATCGCAACGCGATGGTGCGCGGCATGGTCGAACGTCTGGCCACCCGGTTGAAGGAGAAGGGCGACGACGTCGAGAGTTGGCTGCGCCTGGTGCGCGCCTATCTCGTGATGGGCGAACGGGACAAGGCCGTGGGGGCATCGGCCGATGCCCGGCAGGCGGTCGCCAGCGACGCCGAACGGCTTCGCCAGCTCAACGAAGGCCTCAGAACTCTCGGACTCGGCGGATGACGATGTCGGGACGAGACGAGCGGAGAATTGATACGCCATGACGCGCAAGCAGCGACGTATGACCATCATCGGAGGCTCGCTCGCCGTGCTCGCCCTCGCGGCCGCGCTGGTGCTCAACGCGCTTCGCGACTCCATCGTGTTCTTCTCGACCCCCACCATGGTCGCCGAGAAGCAGGTCGAGCCCGGCAAGCGGTTTCGCCTCGGTGGGCTGGTGCAGCCCGGTTCGCTCCATCGTGGCGACAATCTCATGGTGACCTTCGAGGTCGCCGACGGTGGCGCCAAGCTGCCGGTGGCCTACAAGGGCATTCTTCCCGACCTGTTCCGTGAGGGACAGGGCGTTGTCGCCGAAGGCGCGCTCGACGCCAATGGCGTGTTCAAGGCCGATACCGTCCTTGCCAAGCACGACGAGACCTACATGCCCAAGGACGTCGCCGATGCGCTGAAGAAGCAGGGGCACTGGAAGGACGATTACGACGGCAAGACTTCTGACGCCAAGCCGTCTGGCGGCGGCAAGCCCGCTGCCACGACGGCGCAGGGCAATCCACAAGGAGCGGTGCGGTGATCGCGGAGTCAGGACATTACGCCCTGGTGCTGGCGCTCGCCCTCGCGCTGATCCAGTCCGTCGTGCCGTTGATCGGTGCGCGGCTGCGCGATGCCGCGCTGATGAATGTGGCGCGCTCCACCGCGCTGGCGCAGCTGCTGTTCGTCGGCGCCTCGTTCACGGCGCTGGTGATGTTGCACGTGAACTCGGATTTCTCCGTCGCCAACGTTTACGAGAACTCCCACTCGATGAAGCCGCTGCTCTACAAGCTCACCGGCGTGTGGGGAAACCATGAAGGCTCGATGCTGCTGTGGGTGTTGATCCTCGCATTGTTCGGCGGGCTGGTCGCGGCTTTCGGCAACAATCTGCCGCTGTCGCTGCGCGCGCACGTGCTGGCGGTGCAGGCCTGGGTCGCCAGTGCCTTCTACCTCTTCATCCTCGTGACATCGAATCCGTTCCTGCGCATCGCGAGCCCGCCGATCGAGGGACGCGATCTCAATCCCGTGCTCCAGGACATCGGGCTCGCCGTGCATCCGCCGATGCTCTATCTCGGCTATGTCGGCTTCTCGATCTCGTTCTCCTTCGCGATTGCTGCGCTGATGGAGGGACGCATCGACGCCGCTTGGGCGCGCTGGGTGCGGCCGTGGACGCTGGTCGCCTGGATCTTCCTGACGCTCGGCATCGCCATGGGGTCGTACTGGGCCTATTACGAGCTCGGCTGGGGCGGCTGGTGGTTCTGGGATCCGGTCGAGAACGCCTCGCTGATGCCGTGGCTCTCCGGCACCGCGCTGTTGCATTCCGCCCTGGTGATGGAGAAGCGCAACGCGCTGAAGGTCTGGACCGTCCTGTTGTCGATCCTGACCTTCTCGCTGTCGCTGCTCGGCACTTTCCTGGTGCGCTCGGGCGTCATTACCTCGGTGCACGCCTTTGCCACCGATCCAACCCGCGGCGTGTTCATTCTGCTGATCCTCTGCCTGTTCATCGGCGGCAGCCTGGCGCTGTTCGCGGGCCGCGCCACATCGTTGAAGCAGGGCGGCCTGTTCGCGCCGATCTCGCGCGAGGGCGCGCTTGTCCTGAACAACCTGCTGCTCACGGTCGCCTGCGCGGTTGTGCTGTTCGGCACGCTCTATCCGCTGGCGATGGAGATGCTCGCCGACTTCAAGATGTCGGTCGGTGCGCCCTTCTACAATCTCACCTTCGCGCCGCTGTTCACCCTGTTGCTGCTGGCCGTGCCGTTCGGGCCGATGATGGCGTGGAAGCGCGGCGATCTGCTCGGCGTGATGCAGCGTCTGTTAGCCGCGGGCGTTGCCGGGCTCGTTGCCGTCGCCATTGCCTGGGGCTGGGCGCGCGGCGGCAGTGCGCTGGCGCCGCTGGCGATCGGCCTCGGCATCTTCGTCATCGCCGGCGCGGTCACCGACATCGTCGAGCGCACTGGCCTCGTGCGGCTGCCGTTCGCAACGGTGCTGCACCGGGCGCGCGGCCTGCCGCGCTCGGTCTGGGGCACGGCGTTCGCGCATGCCGGCCTCGGCGTGGCGCTCATCGGGATCGTCTGCGAAACGACCTGGAACAGCGAACATATCGCAACCATGAAGCAGAACGACGTCGTCCACATCGCCGGCTTCGATGTGAAGCTCGACGGGGTGCTTCAGCGTCAGGGCCCGAACTACCGCGAGATGATCGCCGAGTTCAACGTCAGCCGTGATGGCGGGACCCTCAGCGTCATGACGCCCTCCAAGCGCAGCTTCACCACTCGCGGCTCGTCGACCACCGAGGCCGCGCTGCTGACGCGCGGCGCGAGCCAGCTCTACATCTCGCTTGGCGACGCCACGGCCGAGGGCGCCATCGCCGTGCGCATCTATCACAAGCCGCTGGTGCTCCTGATCTGGTGGGGGCCGGTGTTGATGGCGTTCGGCGGCGTGCTCTCGCTGTCCGACCGGCGCCTGCGGGTCGGCGCACCGAAGCCGGCGCGGGCCAAGCAGCGCCTTCAGCCTGCGGAGTGATCCGATGCGCCGGATGATGGCCGCGTTCACCCTGCTGATGCTGCTGGCGTTGCCTGCGGCGCACGCGGTGCAGCCCGACGAGATCATGTCGGATCCCGCCAAGGAAGCCCGCGCACGCGAGCTGTCGCGCGAGTTGCGCTGCATGGTTTGCCAGAACCAGTCGATCGACGATTCCGATGCGCCGCTGGCGCGCGACCTGCGGCTGCTGGTGCGCGAGCGCATCGGTGCCGGCGACAGCAACTCGCAGGTGCTCGACTTCCTGGTCGCCCGCTATGGCGAGTTCGTGCTGCTGAAGCCACGCTTCGAGCGGCAGACCCTGTTGTTGTGGCTGCTCGGGCCGGTGCTGCTGATCGGGGGCGGCGTGGCGCTATGGCTGCAAATCCGGCGTCGTGCTCGCAGTGGTGCAGAGGTACCGGCCCCGCCACTCTCGCCCGACGAGAAGGCACGGCTCGCTGCGTTGATGTCGGACGATGCGAAATCTTCCTAGATTTCCCGAGCTTTGAGATCGTCCTGGCGACGTCATGAAATAGGCCGCCGGCCCGCTTCGCGCGTGCTTCATGCTATGTTGACCTTTGTCTGGAAGCTTGTCGCGAGATGTGATTCCAGACTCCGAGTCCCCGATGTTCGCGAACAGCAATCTGACGATCCGCTTCCTGGTCGGCGCCGTCGTCGCCGCATTATTGTTCCTGCTGGGAATCGGCGGAGGCACCGGCTTCATCGCGGTGCTCTATCTCAACAACGAGATCACCAGCCTGTCCTCGGACTTCGCCGCGCTGAGCGGTCCTGCACGCGACCATGCCATGCAGATCTATCAGCAGGCGCAGACCGCGTTCTCCTACTTTCTGGTTGCCTGCGGCGTGATCGCCGTCGTTGCCGTCGCGATCTGTCTCACCACCTGGTTCGCCGTGCGCAACGGCATCCTCAGTCCGCTCGCGGCGATCGTGCATGCCATGCGCGAGGTCGCCGACCAGAAATTCGAGACGCCCGTGCCCGGGCTCGGCCGCACCAACGAGATCGGCCTGCTCGCCGGTGCGCTGGAGGTTTTCAAGACCAACGGCCTCGAGCGGCGCCACCTCACCGAACGGCAGATGCGAGAAGCGCAGCACCAGGCCGAGCGATCGAAATTCCTGGACGACCGGATCAAGCGCTTCAATGATCTCGTCGCCAGCGTCGTCGACAGCGTGGCGTCATCGGCCGTGCATCTGAAGAGCAACGCCGAGACGCTGTCGCGGACGGCCAACGACACCAGCACCAAGGCCAACGCGGTCGCGAGCGCCGCGAACCAGGCCAGCACCAGCGTGCAGACAGTCGCAGGTTCCGCCGGGGAGATGACGAATTCGATCGGCACCATCAGCCGCCGCGTCACGGACGCGACCCAGCGTGCCGAGGGCGCAGCGTCCCAGGCGGAGAAGAGCCGCGACACCATCCACACGCTGTCGGATGCCGCCGACAAGATCGGCGAGGTCGTGCAGCTCGTGCAGGCGATCGCATCGCAGACCAATCTCCTGGCGCTGAACGCCACCATCGAGGCGGCACGGGCAGGGGAGGCCGGCAGAGGGTTTGCGGTGGTTGCCTCCGAGGTCAAGAATCTGGCGCATCAGACCAGCAAGGCGACCGAGGAGATCACCTCCCACGTCGCCAGCATTCAAGGCATCACCGCACAGACGCGCGGAGCGATCGACGGCATTTCCAAGACGCTGTCGGAGATCTCGTCCATCATGTCCGGCATCGAGGTCGATACGGCCCAGCAGCGCAATGCCACGCAGGAGATCACGCGCAGCGCCCAGGACGCCGCGCGCGGCACCCTCGACGTCTCCAACCATATCGTCCAGATCACCTCGACCTCCGCGGAGACCGGCCGCATGGCCGCCGAGGCCAGGGATTCCGCGGTCGACCTGTCGCAGCAGGCCGAAACCTTGAAGCGCGAAGTCGACGAGTTCATCGTCAGCGTCAAGGCGAGCTAGGCGGCGCCAAAGAATCGCGTTTTGAGGCATTGCGGGAACTCGATTAAGTTCCTGTAAGATCACGATTTTCTGCCTGCGCTGAACTGCCGCATCCGCCTCACCGCTTCATTACAAAAGTTTAACCCCGCCGCCAGCGCGCGGTAAGGCGGGAGCCCCCATGTTCAGGTCCGTAAGGTGCCGCCATCGGGCGCCAAATGAATTTCAAGGCCCTGGAGATCTCCGCATGACCGACCGTCCCGACCTCTCGAACCTTCCCTCCTACCGGCAGCCGCGCCCGTCGGTGTTCTCCGCGCGCAAGATCGCGCTGATGGCCTCGGTCGTCGCCGGTCTCGGCGCCGCCGTGTACGGCTTCAGCCCCTCGACCTCGCCGGCCGATCTGTTCTCGAGCCCGGCGCATGCGCAGGTCAACAACGAGGTCCGCAAGGTCGAGCGTCCGGTCGGATTCGCCGACGTCGTCGAACGCGTGAAGCCGTCGGTGATCTCGGTGAAGGTCAACATGAAGGAGAAGACCGCGAGCAACGATGACGGCGACGATTCCTCTTCGCCGTTCCAGCCGGGCTCGCCGATGGAGCGCTTCTTCCGCCGCTTCGGCGGTCCGGACGGCATCCCCGGTCTGAAGGGTGGCGGCCGTGGTCGCGTGGTGCAGGGCCAGGGCTCCGGCTTCTTCATCTCGGCCGACGGTTATGCCGTGACCAACAACCACGTGGTCGACGGCGCCGACAAGGTCGAGGTCACCACCGACGACGGCAAGACCTACACCGCCAAGGTGATCGGCACCGACCAGCGCACCGACCTTGCTCTGATCAAGGTCGAGGGCAGCTCGAACTTCCCGTTCGCCAAGCTCGCCGACGCCAAGCCGCGGATCGGCGACTGGGTGCTCGCCGTCGGCAATCCCTTCGGCCTCGGCGGCACCGTGACCGCGGGCATCGTCTCGGCCAGCGGCCGCGACATCGGCAACGGCCCCTATGACGATTTCATCCAGATCGACGCGCCCGTGAACAAGGGCAATTCCGGCGGTCCGGCCTTCGACACCAACGGCGAGGTGATGGGCGTCAACACCGCGATCTACTCGCCTTCCGGCGGCAGCGTCGGCATTGCCTTCTCGATCCCGGCGAGCACCGTGAAGAGCGTGGTCGCCCAGCTCAAGGACAAGGGCTCGGTCAGCCGTGGCTGGATCGGCGTGCAGATTCAGCCCGTGACGTCCGACATCGCCGACAGCCTCGGTATGAAGAAGGCCGAGGGCGCGCTGGTGGCGGAGCCGCAGGCCAACGGTCCGGCCGCGAAGGCGGGCATCGAGTCCGGCGACGTGATCACCTCCGTCAACGGCGAGGCCGTGAAGGACGCGCGCGAACTCGCCCGCACCATCGGCGGCATGGCGCCCGGCGCGACCGTGAAGCTCAACGTGCTGCACAAGGGCCAGGACAAGGTCGTCAACCTTACCCTCGGCCAGCTGCCGAACACGGTGGAAGCCAAGGCTGACATTGACAGCGACAGCGGCAAGGGCGCCAACAAGGGTACCGACGTGCCCAAGCTCGGCATGACCGTCGCGCCCGCCAATTCCGTGGCCGGTGCCGGCAAGGAAGGCGTCGTGGTCACCCAGGTCGATCCGAAGAGCGCCGCGGCCGAACGCGGCTTCAAGGAAGGCGACGTGATTCTGGAAGTCGGCGGCAAGAGCGTCGCCACCGCCGGCGAAGTCCGCGATGCCATCACTACGGCGCGGACCGACAACAAGAACAGCGTCCTGATGCGCGTGAAGAGCGGCGGCCAGTCGCGCTTCGTCGCCGTGCCCATCGCCAAGGGGTAAGCCTTAAGGATGCTCTCGAGATGAAGGGTGTCGCCGGCATCAGTCGCCCCCGCCGTCGGCGCCCTTCGGGGAAGCAGCGTAATTTTCGCTTCCCCTGTCTACCTTCCGGTGGAATTACGCCCCCCTCCGTCGGAAGGCCTAGGGCGGTGAAGTCCCCCCAGCTTCACCGCCCGCCTTTTTCTCGATGCCAGAGTCTCCCCCTCGGCTTGCATGCGATTGCCGCTCGCGCCATGTTTAGAGAAGGTTGACCTCCTTGACCGCCGCCGAACGCACGATGCGCCTCCTGATCATTGAAGACGACCGTGAATCCGCCGATTACCTCGTGAAGGCGTTTCGCGAAGTCGGACACATTGCCGATCACGCCGCCGACGGCGAGGAAGGCCTCGCCATGGCCGAGAACGGCGATTACGACGTGCTGGTGGTCGATCGCATGCTGCCCAAGCGCGACGGCCTGTCGCTGATCGGTGCGCTGCGCGACAAGGGCAACACGGCGCCGGTGCTGATTCTCTCCGCGCTCGGACAGGTCGACGACCGCATCAAGGGCCTGCGCGCCGGCGGCGACGACTATCTGCCCAAACCCTATTCCTTTGCCGAGCTGCTGGCCCGGGTCGAGGTGCTGTCGCGCCGCCGCGGCGGTCCCGCCGAGGACACGCTCTACCGCGTCGGCGATCTCGAGCTCGACCGGCTCTCCCATCGCGTCGCCCGCGGCAAGGACGAGCTGACGCTGCAGCCGCGCGAATTCCGCCTGCTCGAATATTTGATGAAGCATGCCGGCCAGGTGGTGACGCGCACCATGCTCTTGGAGAACGTCTGGGATTATCATTTCGATCCGCAGACCAACGTGATCGACGTGCACATTTCACGGCTGCGCTCCAAGATCGACAAGGGCTTCGAGCGGCCGCTGCTGCACACCATCCGCGGCGCGGGATACATGATCCGTGACGGCATTCGGTAAACTCGTCCGCACCACGGCGTTCCGGCTGACGCTGGTCTATCTGCTGCTGTTCGCGATGTTCGCGGCCTCGCTGCTGGCCTATTTCGCCTGGAATACGCGGCGCCTCATCACCGAGGAGATCACGCAGACGGTCAATGCCGAGACCTCGGAGATCAGCGAGATCTATGGCCGACGCGGCTTGCGGGGCCTCGTGCTCGCGATCGAGTATCGGGCGCTGCGGCCGGGTGCCAACCTCTATCTCGTGACCACGCCGACCGGGCAGGCGATTGCCGGCAATGTCGGTTCGCTGGCGCCCGGGGTGATGGCGACGCGCGGCTGGTCGGAGACCGCCTACCGGCGCCTCGAGGACGCCGACGACCGCGACCACCGCGCGCTGGTGCGCGTCACCGAATTGGAGAACGGCTTTCGCCTGCTGATCGGCCGCGATCTCGCCGAGCGGCGGCGGCTCTTCGGCATCGTCGCCAAGGCCGCGCAATGGTCGGTTCTGATCGTCGTCGTGCTCGGCCTCGCCGGCGGCGTCTTCGTCGCCCGCCGCGTGCTCCGGCGTATCGATGCCATGACGGGAACGACTCAGCGCATCATGTCCGGCGATCTCAGCGAGCGCCTGCCGGTGGGGCGCAGCGGCGACGAGCTCGATCGCCTCGCCGAGAACCTCAACGCCATGCTGGAGCGCATCGAGGCGCTGATGGCGGGGCTCAAGGAAGTCTCCGACAACATCGCGCATGATCTCAAGACGCCGCTGACGCGCCTGCGCAACCGCGCCGAGGAGGCGCTGGCGCGATCGGGCGGCGAAGCCGATTACCGCGCGGCGCTGGAGCGCACCATCGAGGAATCCGACGGCCTGATCCGCACCTTCAACGCGCTGCTGATGATCGCGCGCGCCGAGTCGGGCCAGGCGCGCGGCAACATGGACGATTTCGACGCGGCCGAGGTGGCGAACGGAATCCATGAGCTCTACGAGCCGCTCGCCGAGGACGACGGCATGACCTTGAACGTGAGGGCCGAGCCGGCACCGGTTCACGCCAACCGCGAATTGGTCAGCCAGGCGCTCGCCAATCTGGTCGAGAATGCGATCAAATACGGCAAACCGGTCGCGCCGACCGGCGGAACCGTGGTCAGCATGGACGCGCGGCCAATTCTGATCGAGGCCAGGCGCGATGGCGACCAGGTGCTGCTCAGCGTCACCGATCGCGGTCCCGGGATCCCCGAGGGCGATCGCAAGCATGCCGTCGAGCGATTCGTCCGGCTGGAAGCCAGCCGCACGCTGCCGGGCTCCGGTCTCGGTCTCAGCCTCGCTTCGGCGGTTGCGACGTTGCACGGCGGCGAATTGCGCCTGGGCGATGCCCAGCCCGGCCTCGTCGCTACGCTGGTGTTGCCTGCGCGCCTCAGTGCCGGCGACAGGGTTGCTCCGCCAATACCGGATGTGCCACAGAAGGTGGCATGAACCACTCCGCGCCGGGAAACGCGGACAAGCATGGCGAGAAGCTGGCCGCGCGCTTTGCGGAAGCTCCCCATATTGCCGCTTCCACAACCGACGAACGACGTCTTGAAGGCTGGCTGAGCGAGCTCGAGCCGGCCCAAGCAGCCCGTCTCGACGCGCTGCTGGCTCATCCCTTCGCGAGGGATATCCTCGCCGGAATCGCGGAGTTCTCGCCTTATCTGTTCGATCTGGTGCGCGCCGATGCCTTGCGCCTGATCCGGCTGCTCGAATGCGATCCGGATGCGCATCTGACGGCGCTGATCGCTGAGGCGAGGGATGCGGTGCTCGCGGCGGCGGATGAGGTCGAGGTGATGCGGCTGCTTCGCCGCATGAAAGCGGAGGCCGCGCTGCTGACGGCCTTGTGCGACATCGGCGGCGTCTGGCCGGTGATGCGGGTGACGGCGGCGCTGACCGATGTCGCGGTGTCCTCGGTGCAGGCGGCGCTGCGATATCTGCTGCGGCAGGAAGCCGCACGCGGAAAGCTCTCGCCGCCCAATCCCGAGGCGCCCGAAGTGGGCTGTGGGCTCATCGTGCTCGCGATGGGCAAGATGGGCGCGGGCGAGCTGAACTATTCCAGCGACATCGACCTCATCGTGTTCTTCGACCCCGAGGCGACGACGCTTGCGCCCGACATCGAACCGCAGCCGTTCTTCGTCCGGGTGACGCAAGGAATGGCCCGCATCCTGCAGCAGCGCACTTATGACGGCTACGTCTTCCGCGTCGATCTGCGCCTGCGGCCCGATCCGTCCTCGACGCAAGTGGCGATCTCGCGGGACGCCGCGCTGAACTACTATGAGCGGGAAGGGCGCACCTGGGAGCGCGCCGCGATGATCAAGGCGCGCGCCTGCGCCGGCGATCCCCGGGCGGGCGAGGCGATGCTCGCCGAGATCGCGCCCTTCGTCTGGCGCAAGCATCTCGACTTCGCCGCGCTCGCCGACGTCCACGACATGAAGCGGCAGATGCAGATCTATCGCGGCCAGAGCGAGGTCGCGGTGGAGGGACACAACGTCAAGGTCGGCCGCGGCGGTATCCGCGAGATCGAGTTCTTCGCCCAGACCCAGCAATTGATCGCAGGTGGCCGCCATCCGGAATTACGCGTGCGGCCGACGCTGAAGGCGCTCGACATTCTCGCCTCCAGCAACTGGATTACCGTTGCCGCGCGCGACGAGCTGACCATTGCGTACGAATTCCTGCGCCGGGTCGAGCATCGCATTCAGATGATCGCCGACGAGCAGACCCATACGTTGCCCGAAGACAAGGACGCGGTCGAGCGTTTCGCGCGCTTCTTCGGCTATCCGGATCGCGAGGCCTTCGCGAGCGATCTGCTGCGGCATCTCAAGATCGTGCAGGGGCACTACGAAAAGCTCTTCGAGGGCGACGATCCGACCGGGACCGCCAAGCTTCCTGCACTCGACTACGGTGCGGGTGCCGACGATCCGAGGCTGCTCCAGCACCTCGCAATGCTCGGCTTCAAGAAGCCCGCCGCCGTCGCGCAGACCGTGCGCGACTGGATCACTGGCGACTATCGCGTGTTCCGCAATGAGGCGACGCGGAACGCCTTCATCGAATTCGTGCCGGCCCTGATCGACGGGCTCGCCCACGCCGAGGAGCCGGATCGCGCCGTCGTGGCGTTCGACCATTTCCTCGGCGCACTTCAGCGCGGCGGCCGACTGTTCACGCTGCTCGGCCAGAACCGCGACCTCGTTGCGCTGGTCGCGCTGGTGCTGGGCGCGGCGCCGCGACTGGGCGAGATGCTGGCACGGCAGCCGCAACTGATGGACGGCCTGATCGATCCGCGCTTCTTCGGCGCCATGCCGGACCGGCAGGAATTGTCGGGGCGGCTGGCTGCGACCGTGCAGGATGCCGGCTCGTACGAAGAATTCCTCGATCGCCTGCGCCTGTTCGGGCAGGAGAGCCTGTTCCTGATCGGCACGCGGATTCTCTCCGGCACCGTTTCGGCGCAGCAGGCGAGCACGGCCTTTGCCGATGTCGCCGAAGGCATCGTCCACACCGTGCACGGCCTCGTCGCGGAGCGCTTCGCCGCCCAGCACGGCCGGATCGAGGGGCAGGAGACTGCGATCATCGCGATGGGCCGGCTCGGCAGCCGCGAGATGACGGCCTCGTCGGATCTCGACCTGATCCTGCTCTACGATTTCGACAGCGACAATCCGGACTCCGACGGCGCGAAATCGCTGCAGGGCGCGCATTATTTCGCGCGGCTGACCCAGCGCCTGATCAGCGCGTTCACGACGCGCACCAATTACGGCGTGCTCTACGAGATCGACATGCGGCTGCGTCCGTCGGGACGCGCGGGTCCCGTGGCCTCGAGCCTCGTTTCGTTCGCGGACTACCAGGCCAACGAGGCCTGGACCTGGGAGCACATGGCGCTGACGCGCGCCCGCGTGGTGTCGGCCTCGCCCGAATTTCGGGAACGGATCGAGCGCGTCATCCGCGACGTCCTGACCCGCCGACGCGATCCCGGAATCACCGCCAACGACGTCGCCGACATGCGGCGCGCGATCGCCCAGGAGAAGGGCGAGGGCGATTGCTGGGATCTCAAACATGCCGCCGGCGGCATGGTCGATATCGACTTCATCGCGCAATATCTCCAGCTCGTGCACGCGCACGACAAGCCTGAGATTCTCGACGTCAGCACCATGCAGGTGCTGGAGAACGCATGCAGGCTGGGCGTGCTCTCGCAGTCGGAGACCGAGATATTGCGAGCTGCAGCCCGGCTCTATCATGACCTCACGCAGATCCTGCGGCTGTGCGTCAGCGACGGTTTCAAGCCGGAAACCGCCGGCACCGATCTGCAGCGCGTGATGGCACGGGCCGGCGACGCGCCGGACTTCTCATCGCTGGAGGCGCGCGTGAAGGAGACCCAAAGCGAGGTGCGGCGCGTGTTCAGGGCGCTGCTGGAAGGGGCGTAGCCTGCTTCAGCGAGGCGATCGCCTCGCGCACATCAGGCTCGAGGCCCGCGCCGCCGGCATCGAGATGGGCGAAGATCGCGCGCTTCATGCGGGGATCCCAGAATTTCCTGATGTGCTCGGCAATCCCCGGCACGGCCTTGCCATGGCCCTGGCTGCGGAAGAACGTTCCGATCTGGTTGGCCATGTAGATCAGACGGTCAGGCGACATCGGCAACCTCCGTGGCATGGCGAGACACGATGCGGCTGCCGTGCGTAAATATCTCGAATCCGTCCTGCCGGGCGATCGCGATGAGCGTGATGCCAGCGGCTTCCGCGGTGCGGACTGCGAGCGCGGTGGGTGCGGAGACCGCGATCATCATAGGGGCGCCGATTGCGGTCGCCTTCTGCACCATCTCGACCGAGACGCGGCTGGTCAGCAGCACCATGCCGCCGTGAGCATCCGTGCGGCTGCGTGCCAGGGCGCCGGCGAGCTTGTCCAGCGCATTGTGGCGGCCGACATCCTCACGCAGCGCGACGATGCTGCCGGTAGGGGACCAGAATGCGGCTGCGTGCACGGCGCGGGTTTGCAAATTGATCGATTGCAGCGGCGCGATGGCCTGCATCGCCGCCATGATCTGCTCGGGCGTGAAGGTCTGACCGTGCGGCACGACCGCCGCAGGGCGCACGGCTTCGGCGATGGACTCGATGCCGCAAATGCCGCAGCCGGTGGGGCCCGCGACATGGCGGCGGCGCTCGCTGATGAGCGCCGCATCCTCCGCCGCCAGCCACATTCTGAGTTCGATGCCGTCGTCGAGGCGAACAATCTCGAGTGACTTGATGTCGTCGACCGACTTGATGATGCCTTCGTTCAGACTGAAGCCGACGGCAAAATCTTCCAGGTTCTGCGGCGTTCCCATCATGACGGCGTAGGTGCCGCCATTATAGGTCAGTGCCAGCGGCGTCTCCTCCGGAATAAATCGCGTTCCTTCGGACGCCACGCCGTTGCGCCAGATTTCGCGATCGATCGCCTGGACCGGGACGTGCATGCCTCTACTCCGCGGCCTCGGCCGGCGCGATGCGGCGCGATTGCCGCGCCTGCGTGTCGTAGGCCTTCTGCCAGTCGGACGGGCCGTTCGAGGGCGACACCTGCACCGCCGTGACCTTGTATTCGGGGCAGTTGGTCGCCCAGTCCGAGTAATCCGTCGTGATGACGTTGGCCTGCGTATCCGGATGGTGGAAGGTGGTGTAGACGACGCCGGGCGCGACACGATCGGTGATCTCGGCGCGCAGCGTGGTCTCGCCGGCGCGGCTCTTCAGCCGCACCCAGTCGCCCTCGCGCACGCCGCGCTGCTCGGCATCGTGGGGATGGATCTCGAGGCGATCCTCGGCGTGCCAGACCACGTTCTCGGTACGCCGCGTCTGCGCGCCGACATTGTACTGGCTGAGGATGCGGCCTGTCGTGAGCAGCAGCGGATAGCGCGGGCCGGTGCGCTCGTCGGTCGCGACATATTCTGTAACGACGAACTTGCCCTTGCCGCGGACGAAGCCGTCGATATGCATCACCGGTGTGCCCTCCGGTGCCTTCTCGTTGCAGGGCCACTGCACCGATCCGAGCTCGTCGAGCTTGGCGTAGGAGACACCGGCGAAGGTCGGGGTGAGGGCTGCGATCTCGTCCATGATCTCGGAGGGGTGACTGTAGTTCATCTCGAAGCCCATCGCCTTGGCGAGGCCGATGGTGACCTCCCAGTCGGCCATGCCGTTCTTCGGCGTCATCACCTTGCGCACGCGCTGGATGCGGCGCTCGGCGTTGGTGAAGGTGCCGTCCTTCTCGAGGAAGCTCGAGCCGGGCAGGAAGACGTGGGCGTAGTTCGCGGTCTCGTTGAGGAAGAGGTCGTGAACGATGACGCATTCCATCGCCGACAGCGCCGCCACCACGTGGCTGGTGTTGGGGTCGGACTGGAGGATGTCCTCGCCCTGCACGTAGATCCCCATGAAGGTGCCTTCGACCGCGGCATCGAACATGTTGGGAATGCGCAGGCCCGGCTCGGGGTTAAGCTTGACGTTCCACAGTGCCTCGAACTGGTCGCGCACAGCATCGCCGGAGATGTGACGGTAGCCGGGCAGCTCGTGCGGGAACGATCCCATGTCGCAGGAGCCCTGCACGTTGTTCTGGCCGCGCAGCGGGTTCACGCCGACGCCGGGGCGGCCGATATTGCCCGTGACCATCGCGAGGTTCGCGATCGCAATCACGGTAGTCGAGCCCTGGCTGTGTTCGGTGACGCCCAGGCCGTAATAGATCGCACCGTTACCGCCGGTCGCGTAGGTGCGAGCTGCTTCGCGCAGGTCCTTCGGGTTGACGCCGGTGAGGATGGCCGTGGCTTCCGGGCTGTTCTTGGGCTGGGCGACAAACGCCGCCCATTCCTCGAACTCGCTCCAGTCGCAGCGTTCACGCACGAATGTCTCGTTGACGAGGCCTTCGGTGACGATGACATGCGCCAGCGCGGTCATCACCGCGACGTTGGTGCCGGGCATCAGGGGCAGGTGCAGCGCCTTCACATGCGGCGATTCCACCATCTCTGTGCGGCGCGGATCGATCACGATCAGTTTGGCGCCCTGGCGCAGCCGCTTCTTCAGCCGCGAGGCGAACACCGGGTGAGCGGAGGCCGGATTGGCGCCGATGATCACGACGACATCGGTATCTTCGACCGAGTCGAAATCCTGCGTGCCGGCGGACGTGCCGAAGGTGGTGGAGAGGCCATAGCCTGTCGGCGAGTGGCAGACGCGGGCGCAGGTGTCGACATTGTTGTTGCCGAACCCGGCACGGATCAGCTTCTGCACCAGATAGGTTTCTTCGTTGGTGCAGCGGGATGAGGTGATGCCGCCGATGGCGTCGCGGCCGTATGTTTTCTGGATGCCGCGCATCCTGGTTGCAGCAAATGAGAACGCCTCATCCCAGGACACTTCGCGCCAGGGATCCTCGATCCGATCCCGGATCATCGGGTTGAGGATGCGTTCCTTGTGGTTGGTGTAGCCCCAGGCGAAGCGGCCCTTGACACAGGAATGCCCGCGATTGGCCTTGCCGTCCTTGTAGGGCACCATGCGCACCACTTCCTCGCCGCGCATCTCGGCCTTGAAGGCGCAGCCGACGCCGCAATAGGCGCAGGTGGTGACCACGGAGTGCTCGGGCTGGCCGATCTCGATCACGGATTTTTCGGTCAGCGTCGCGGTCGGGCAGGCCTGCACGCAGGCGCCGCAGGAGACGCATTCGGAGCCGAGGAAGCTCTCGCTCATGCCCGGCGAGACGCGGCTGTCGAAGCCGCGGCCGGAGATCGTCAGCGCGAAGGTGCCTTGTACCTCCTCACAGGCGCGGACGCAGCGCGAGCAGACGATGCACTTGGAGGGATCGTAGGTGAAGTAGGGGTTGGACTCGTCCTTCGGCATCCAGTGGTCGTTGGCGCGACCGTCCGACTTGCCAGGTGTCTTGGCGAAGACGTGGTTCTCGCCTTCATAGCCGTAGCGCACGTCGCGCAGGCCGACTGCACCGGCCATGTCCTGCAATTCGCAGTCGCCATTCGCGCCGCAGGTGAGGCAGTCGAGCGGATGGTCGGAGATGTAGAGCTCCATCACGCCCTTGCGCAGCTTCTTGAGCCGCTCGGTCTGGGTGTGCACGACGAGGCCGGACATCACCGGCGTGGTGCAGGACGCGGGCGTGCCGGCGCGGCCCTCGACCTCGACGAGGCAGAGACGGCAGGAGCCGTACGCGTCGACCATGTCGGTCGCGCAGAGTTTTGGGATCTGGTGGCCGGCGTCCATCGCGGCGCGCATGATCGAGGTGCCCTCGGGCACCGTGACCTCATTGCCGTCGATGGTCAGCGTCACCATCGTTTTCGATTTGGAAGCCGGCGTGCCGTAGTCGATTTCCTCGATCAGAGACATCGTCGTTCTCCTATTCCGCGGCCTGAAGCGTGGTCGGTGCCGGGACGAAATCCTCCCGGAAATGCTTCAACGCACTGAGCACGGGGTAAGGCGTGAAGCCGCCCAGCGCACAGAGTGAGCCGAATTTCATGGTGTTGCAGAGGTCTTCGACCAGCGCGAGATTTTCGCTCACGCGCTCGCCGTTGATGATCTTCTCGATGGTCTCGACGCCACGGGTCGAGCCGATCCGGCACGGCGTGCACTTGCCGCAGGATTCGACCGCGCAGAACTCCATCGCGAAGCGCGCCTGCTTGCGCATGTCGACGCTGTCGTCGAACACGACGATGCCGCCGTGGCCGATCAAGCCGTCGCGCGCGGCGAAGGCCTCGTAGTCGAACGGCGTGTCGAACAGCGTCCGGGGGAAGTAGGCCCCTAAGGGCCCGCCGACCTGCACGGCGCGAACCGGGCGGCCTGTGAGCGTGCCGCCGCCGATGTCGTCGACGAGCTCGCCGAGCGTCACGCCGAACGCGGTTTCGAACAGACCGCCATGGCGAATGTTGCCGGCGAGCTGGATCGGCATCGTGCCGCGGGAGCGGCCCATGCCGAAATCCGCGTAAGCCTTGGCGCCTTCGGCGAGGATGAAGGGGACGGCGGCGAACGACAGCACGTTGTTGATGACGGTCGGCTTGCCGAACAGGCCGTGATGCGCGGGGAGCGGCGGCTTGGCGCGCACGATGCCGCGGCGGCCTTCGAGACTTTCCAGCAGCGAGGTTTCCTCGCCGCAGACATAGGCGCCGGCACCGACGCGGACTTCGAGATCGAAGCTGTACGTTGAACCGCCGATCTTGTCGCCGAGATAGCCGCCGCGCCTGGCGGCCACGATGGCAGCGTTCATCGCCTCGACCGCGTGCGGATATTCGCTGCGGATGTAGATATAGCCCTTGGTCGCGCCGACCGTAATGCCGGCGATGGTCATGCCTTCGATCACCAGGAAGGGATCGCCCTCCATGATCATGCGGTCGGCGAAGGTGCCGCTGTCGCCTTCGTCGGCGTTGCAGACGATGAACTTGCGGTCGGCATTGGCCTGCGCGACGGTCTTCCACTTGATGCCGGTCGGAAAGCCGGCGCCGCCGCGGCCGCGCAAGCCCGATGCCGTGACTTCGGTGAGGATCGCATCCGTGCCGAGCGACAGTGTCTGCTGCAAGCCCTTGTAGCCACCATGGGCGAGGTAGTCGTCGAGCGAGCGCGGATCGATCACGCCGCAGCGGGCGAAGGTGAGGCGGGTCTGACGCTTCAGCCAGGGGATCTCGTCGGTTGCGCCGAGCCGCAACAGGTGCGGCGTGTTGCCGGCGAGCGCGTCGAGCAGGGACGCTACGTCGGTCTCGGTGACGGGGCCGAAGGCGATCCGGCCCTGCGGCGTTGCGACCTCGACCAACGGCTCCAGCCAGTACAGGCCGCGCGAGCCGGTCCTGACGATATCGATGGCCACACCGCGCTTCGCGGCGGCTTGCTCCAATGCCAGCGCAACCTCGTCGGCGCCGACGGCGAGCGCGCCGGCATCACGTGAGACGTAGAGACGGATGCTCATCCCTGCGCCTCCGCGACCAGCGCATCGAGGCGCTTCTGATCGAGCCGGCCAATGAGGCGACCGTCGAGCATCGCGGACGGCGCGGTCGCGCACAGGCCGAGGCAGTAGATCGGCTCCAGCGTGACGCGATCATCGGCCGTGGTGTTGCCGAGCGCCACGCCGAGCCTTGCTTCCGCGCGCGCGGCCAACGCATCGCCGCCCGCGGCCTGGCAGGCCTCCGCACGGCAGAGCTTGAGCACATGACGGCCAGCGGGCTTGTGGCGGAAATCATGGTAGAACGTGAATACGCCATGGATTTCGGCACGCGACAGATTGAGCGCTTGCGCCACCATGGGAACGGCCGCCTCCGGCACGTAGCCGAATGCCTCCTGCAGCGCGTGCAGGATGACCAGCGTCGCGCCCTCCTGGCTCGCATGTTCGGCGATGATTTCGGCGCCGCGCGTCTCGTTCCAAGGCTCGTAAACCGCTGTCATTATTCGTCTCGACCTGAGCGTTCCCTGGCCGCAAACTAGTTGGAATCATTCGAGGATCAATAAAGCTGTTCCGTGCGGCGATTGCGGATTTCGATCGATTGGCAAATGCGATCACACGATGCGAAATTGCAATTTGGGCGTTCCGCAGCGCGTTTTTGCGTGTTTGGGAGAGCGCAGGCGTGCTAGCTTGCATGCCACGACAGAATTCGAGGGGACGTTCGGTTGCTCGACAAGCTTGAACTGCTGCTGGCGCTGGCGAAGGAGCGTCATTTCGGACGCGCGGCGGAGGTCTGCGGCGTGACGCAGCCGACGATGTCGACCGGGCTCAAGCAGCTCGAGGAGATCCTCGGCGTGATGCTGGTCCAGCGCGGGTCCCGCTTCCAGGGTTTTACCCCGGAAGGCGAGCGGGCTCTGGACTGGGCGCGGCGGATCGTCGGCGATGCCCGCGCCATGCGCGACGAGATCAACGGGCTGAAGCACCAGCTCTCCGGCGAGATCCGCATCGCGGCGATCCCGACCGTGCTCGGCATGGTCGCCGCGCTGACGACGCCGTTCCGCGCCCGGCATCCTGAGGTGCGCTTCCGCATCCAGTCCACCACCTCGTCCGAGGTGCTGGGGCTGCTCGAGAATCTCGAGGTCGACGCGGGGCTGACCTATATCGAGAACGAGCCGATCGGCAAGGTGCGTACCATTCCGCTCTACAATGAGAGCTATCGTCTCCTGACCGCGCCGGATGCGATGTTCGGTGACCGCGAGACGGTGACATGGACGGAGGTCGGGCAGGTGCCGCTCTGCCTGCTGACACCTGACATGCAGAACCGCCGCATCATCGACCGGGCGCTGCGCTCGGTCGGCGCCGAGGCGACGCCGACGCTGACCTCGAACTCGCTGCTGGTGCTGTTCACGCATGTCAAGACCGGGCGCTGGGCGAGCGTGATGCCGGCCAAGCTCGCCGAGACGCTCGGTCTGTCCGACACGGTGCGCTCGATCCCGATCGTCGATCCCGACGTCAATTACAGCATCGGCATGGTGATCCCGCAGCGCGATCCGATGACGCCGCTGATCGCGGCCCTGGTCAATGTCGCGCGCGAAGTGGCGCCGAAGCTGCAACTGTAGGGATCAAGCCGCGGCCGATATTCCGGACGCCGCCTTGACGGCGTCGCGCGGCAGGGTCACGCGCACGACGGTGCCGACCTCCAGCTTGGAGCGCAGCCGCATCGAGCCGCCGTGGAGCTGCGCGAGCGAACGCGCGATCGCGAGGCCGAGGCCCGAGCCGTGATAGGTCTTGGTGAGCTGGCTCTCCACCTGCTCGAACGGGCGGCCGAGCCGTGTCAGCGAATGCGGCGCAATGCCGATGCCGGTGTCGGCGATCATCAGCACGATCCTATCGTCGAGCTGCCGGCTGCGCACCACGATGCGTCCGCCGTCGGGCGTGAACTTCACGGCGTTGGAGAGCAGATTGACGATGATCTGCTTGGTGGCGCGGCGGTCGGCGACGACGGAGATGGATTTTGCGATATCGGCGTCGAGTGTCAGGTGCTTGTCCTGGGCCCGGCCGCTGACGACCCGCAGCGACTCCGCCAGCGTCTGCGCGAGGTCCAGCTCTTCCATGTCGAGCTTCATGCGGCCTGCCTCGATCTTGGACATGTCGAGGATGTCGTTGATGACCTCGAGCAGATAGTGGCCGCTTGTGAGGATGTCCTGGCAGTACTCCTGGTACTTCTCGCTGCCGAGCTCGCCGAACATGCCGGAGCCCATGATCTCGGAGAAGCCGATGATGGCGTTGAGCGGCGTGCGCAGCTCGTGGCTCATATTGGCGAGGAATTTCGACTTGGTCTGGTTGGCTTCCTCGGCGCGGGTCTTCTCGCGCTGGTACTTCTCGGCGAGATCGGCGAGCTCGACCGCCTGGCGTTCCAGCGCGGCCTGCGAACGCTTGAGATCGATGACGGTGGCCCGCAGGCGCAGATCGTTGTCGACCAGCTTCTGCTCGTGCTCCTTGATGCGGGTGATGTCGGTGCCGACCGAGACGTAGCCGCCGTCCTTGGTGCGGCGCTCGCTGATGTGCAGCCAGCTGCCGTCGTCGAGCTGGGCCTCGAAGGTGCGCGCGCCAGGACCTTGGGCAGCGGTCTCGTTGTGGCGGGTGCGTACCTCCGGCATGCGGCCGACCTCGAGCACGGTCTCGTAGGAGGTGCCGGGAATGACGGCGGTGTCGGGCAGCTTGTGCAGGCGCTGGAAGTGCGAGTTGCAGAGCACGAGGCGGTCGCTCGCATCCCAGAGCACGAAGGCTTCCGGAATGGTCTCGATGGCGTCGCGCAGGCGGAGGTCGGCTTCCACCGTCCGCTCGGCGAGGCTCTTCTGCTCGGTGATGTCGACGGCGATCCCGATCAGGTGCACGCTGGAATCGGTCGCCCCGCGCGTCTTCTCGCAGCGGACGCGGAGCCAGATCCAGTGGCCGTCGACGTGCTGCATGCGGAAGGTCTGGTCGATGTGGTCGATCTTCTCGGAGATGAGCTGATCGGCGATGGCGAACAGGTCGATGTCGTCCGACTTCACCAGCGCGTTGACCTCGCCGAAGGTGAGGAGCTCGTGGCGGCCGTCGAGGCCCAGCATCGAGAACATCGACTGCGACCAGAAGATTCGGCCGCGCGACAGGTCCCAGTCCCACAGGCCGCAGCGGCCGCGGTTGAGCGCGGTGTCGATCCGGCCGCGCACGGCGTCGTTGATGAGGTCGCCCTCGCGGGCGCGGGTGGACTGCCAGTGGAAGGCGAAGCCGAGGATCAGGACGACGAAGCCCGTCGTCGCCGACAGCGTCACCGAGAGCGCTGCGTCCGATCCCCAGATCGGCTCGTTGCGCTCCTGGATCACGGTGACGAAGCCGGGCATCGACTTGATCTGCCGCGAGGTCGCCATCGCGGCGTTGCCGCTCGGCAGCGTCATGTCGGCAATGTTGCCGTCGCGCGTCGGCGCCGCGAGCAGTTGTGCCGTGGTGATCGCATCGAGCAGGCGGTCGTTGCCTGACGGATCGTTGTCGATCGGAACGCGGGCGAGGACGCGGCGGTCGATGCCGGCCGAGGTGACGATGACGTGGCGGCCCGAGGCCGTGCCCCAGGTCGGGATCAGGTCGGGCAGCAGCGCCGGCAGGCTCTCGATGTTCTTGATCCGCTCTTGCCGCACGGAGGTGAGGCGGTCGATGCGTTCGGCGAGCAGATCGGCGAGCGCCGAGATGTCGTGGCGGATCACCAGCCGCTTCTGGCGGGTCTGGTCGACCACCTGAACGAATGCGCCGAGACAGATCGTGATCAGGAAAGCGATGATCAGCGTCGGCACGGCGCGACGAAGCGCCGGCTCTGCGATCAAGAGCCGATGATAGGCAGGTTTCGCGATCGATTGCGCCAATCCCTTGATCGAATCGGATTGGACGCACGCGTTCGCGGCGTCTGCACGCGACATGCCTTCGGCCCCCTGAAAACCAGCTTGCAACTGAAGTCCGGAAGCAGCCCCACATCGCTTCCGAATCACAGCGATTTGAATCCAGTTTTCGCGGGCTGTCGAGAGTCAACGAATCGTTAACGCGAAATTATTCTTATCCAATGTGCAGTTTCCGCGTCGTGCGTCCGCAAACTCACGGGCGCGAGGAGTCCGAAACGAGAACGTGGAATTCCCTGCACGTTCTTCGTCTCGTGCGAGCGTCACGCGCGCGGCGGCTCGGCGTGGCTGATCACGCGCTTCACGCTCGGGAACGCGCGCCGCAGCGCACGCTCGATCGCGTCGACATGCTCGTGCACCTTGATTACGCTCATCGACGGCGTGGCGCGGCAGTGGAAGTTGACGATCTCCCCGGCATCGGTGTTGCGGACACGGACATTGTGAATGTCGTGGATCTCGCCGCCAGCGGCATATTCCGTCAGCGCGGCCGCGATCGTCCGCACCCGTTCCGGCGTGGCATCGACCCCGAACGGCAGTTCCGGTTCCAGCGGCTCGATATGGACGTCGACCTCGACGTCGTCGCCGAACTCCTCCTGGATGTTGCGCTCCAGGGTGTTGGCGACGTCATGGGCGGCGTCGAGCTGCATTCCGCCGTCGACCTCGAGGTCGATGCTGACGATCAGCTTGGCGCCGAGATCGTGCACCGTGACGTGGTGGATGGCGAGCCCGGAATTGCGCGCGATCACCATGATGCGGTCGCGCACGGTCTCGTTGTCGCGGGCGACAGGGACCGCGGCGAAGGTGAGGTCGGAATCCCCGAACGCCTTGCTGACGGCGGCTTGCGCGTTGCGCTTGATGTCCTCGACACGGTCGATCGGATAGGTCCGCGGCACCTTGGCGATGGTGTCGATGAACGTGGTCGCCCCGACCATGCGCACCCGCAGCCGCTCGATATCGATCACGCCGGCCACGCTCCGGATCGCGGCCGTAGCTTTCTCGTGCGCGCCCTCGGGGGCGCGGTCGACCAGCGTCTGTACGGTCGAGCCCGCCATGCGCAGCCCAAGCAGAGCGATCATCACGGCGACTGCGGCGGCTGCGGCCGCATCACCCCACCAGAAGCCAAGCGCGGCGAGGATCAGGCCCACGATCACGGCAAACGAGCCCATCACGTCGGAGGCGAAATGCAGCGCATCCGCCGCGAGCGCCTGGCTCCGCGTCTCGCGCGCGGCACGATGCAGGGCGCGGGCGCGCCAGAGATTGACCGCGATGTCGATCACCAACACCACGAACGGCACGGCCGAAATGGTCGGCGGCGGGGTCCCTTCGCTCAGCCGGCTATAGGCCTCGACCAGGATGCCGCCGGCGAGCACGTAGAGCAGGGCGGTGACGCCCAGCGCCGAAACGCTCTCCAGCTTGCCGTGGCCGTAATGGTGCTCGTCGTCCGCCGGCTTGTCGGACACCCGCACCACCGCCCAGGTGATGATGGTCGCGACCAGGTCGATCGTGGAATGCAGGGCCTCGGAGATCAGCGCAAGCGAGCCGATCGCGATCCCGACCGCGAATTTGGCCGCCGCCATGGCGCCGCTGGCGACGATCGAGATCGCCGCGACCGAGGTTTTGTCGTGCTGGGAGGTCATGGCGGGGGATTTAGCAGGGCGTGGGTGAACATCAAGCGGTGATCCACAGAAGTAGTCGCTAGTGAGTTGCAGGAGCGGGGAGCTTGACGGGCCGTCATTCCGGGGCGCCGAAGGCGAACCCGGAATGATGGTCTCATCGCTCCACCCGCCGCCCCTATAACGTCACCACGATCTTCCCCAGATGCCTGTTCGCCTCCATGTGCTCGAATGCCCTATCGATGTCGTCGAACGCGAACACCTTGTCGATCGGCAGCTGCAGTTTTCGCGACTCCACCGCGCCCCAGATGTCCTTGCGGACCTCCTCGAAGATCTCGCGGACTTCTTCGATGGTGCGGCTGCGGAACGTGACGCCGACATAGTCGATGCGGCGGGCCGCATGCAGGTCGAAATTGAAATTGGCATGGGTGCCGCCGAGCCGGCCGACATTGACGATACGGCCCTTCACCTTGGTAGCCGCGAGGTTCTGATTGGCGACCTTGCCCGAGACCTGGTCGACGATGAGGTCCACGCCTTCGCCGTTGGTCACCTTCAGCACCTCGTCGACCCATGTCGGATCGGAGCTGTCGACCGCGAGATCGGCGCCATACTCCTTCAGCCGGCCGCGGCGGGTGGCATCGGTCGACGAGCCGATCACGAGCTTTGCACCCTTGAGCCTTGCGATCTGCATCGCCATCAGTCCGACGCCGGAGCTCGCGCCCTGGATCAGCACGCTCTGGCCAGGCTGCACGCCGCCGACGGTGACGACGGCGTTGTGCATGGTCGCAAGCGCGACGGGCAGGGTGGCCGCCTCCTCGAAATTCATGTTCGAGGGCGCATGAAATAGCCGGCCGTGATCGGCCAGCGCGTATTCGGCAAACGCGGCGGCGCCCGAGCCCATGATGCGGTCGCCGATCTTGACGCCCTTGGCATCCGGCCCGATCTCGGCGACTTCGCCGGCCCATTCCATGCCCAGCACGGTGCCGGCGCCGCCGGCCGCGCCATGGGCGTGGCCCTTGCGCATGCCGGTGTCGGCGCGGTTCAGCCCGCAGGCGCGGACCTTGACGAGCACCTGCGTGCCCTTGGGCTTTGGTTGAGCGACGTCGGAGATCGTCGCGCCGTTGGAGCCATAGACGTAGGCTTTCATGATGCTCTCGCTTCTTGTAGTTGCTATTCTGCGGCTTCGCGTTGCGGCTGCACGATCATGCCCTCCAGCCGGCCGCGAATGATCGCCTCGGCCTCGCGCACGATGCGGGAGATCAACTCGGCGCAGCTCGGGATGTCCTGGATCAGGCCCTGCACCTGGCCGGCCGACCAGATGCCCTCGTCGGAATTGCCGGTCGCGTAGACCATCTTGCCGCGGGCGCCCGCTACGAGCTCGCGGATGTCCTCGAACCTGGCGCCTTCCTTCTCCATGGCGACGACCTTCGTCGAGATCTCGTTCCTGGCGACGCGCGAGGTGTTGCGCATGGTGCGGAAGATCAGCTCGGTCTCGCGCTCGTCATTGGCGACGATCTTCTCCTTGATGAGCTGGTGGATCGGGCTCTCCTTGGTCGCCATGAAGCGGGTGCCCATGTTGATGCCTTCGGCACCCAGGGCCAACGCCGCGACCAGGCCGCGCGCGTCGGCGAAGCCTCCCGAGGCGATCATGGGGATCTTGACCTTGTTGGCGGCGGCCGGGATCAGGATCAGGCCGGGCGTGTCGTCCTCGCCGGGATGGCCGGCGCATTCGAAGCCGTCGATCGAGATGGCATCGACACCCATCCGCTCGGCCGACAGCGCGTGGCGCACGCTGGTGCATTTGTGCACGACCTTGACGCCGTGCTTCCTGAACTCGTCGACATGCTCCTGCGGCTTGTTGCCGGCGGTCTCGACCACCTTGATGCCGCTCTCGATGATGGCGGCGCGGTATTCGGCATAGGGTGGCGGCTTGATCGCGGGCAGGATGGTGAGGTTGACGCCGAACGGCTTGTCGGTGAGGTCGCGGCAGCGCGCGATTTCCTTCCTGAGATCCTCCGGCGTCGGCTGGGTCAATGCCGTGATGAAGCCGAGCGCACCGGCATTGGCGACGGCGGCGACCAGCTCGGCGCGGCCGACCCATTGCATGCCGCCCTGGACGATCGGGTGCTCGACGCCGACGAGTTTGGTGAACCGTGTCTGCAACATTGTCTGTTTCCCCCTGCCGCTCATGGCGCTCTGTTATCGGTTGATGGCGCAGGATGCCGCCGGGGTCGGGAAATGTCTATTGCGGGGCCGTGCGGTGACTGCGGGGTGATCATGCACGGGATGGGGGATTCCGTGGGGCGGATAATTGGAATTTGTCGAGAGCCGGGCTATCGCCCTTCGAGGCCTCCGCTCCGCTCCGGCGCCTCAGGGTGACGGGCATGGTTTGTGCTCGCGGCTGTCTCGGCGTCATTGCGAGCGTAGCGAATCCAGAATCTTTCCGCCCAAGGACTCTGGATTGCTTCGCTGCGCTCGCAATGACGGAGCATGAGGAGCCTTCGGAGATCATCAACCCGCGTTTCCATCGCAGACACACCTTCGCCTTCTCGCGGCATGTTCCGCCCGAGTCTTGCTTGATCGCATCGCCCCTATCGAGACAAGGGCGCAGGGAAGGCCGGGCGCCGGCGGCACCCGAGATCCGTGCGCAAGCAAAAATGCACACGGGGTGGATCACAGGTGATGCCGGTCGCCCGGCCTTCCCTGCGCGGATGGTTTTAACGGTGTCCTTCGTGCTCTTGTGTCCGCAAGATCTGCCAGGATGTGCGAACGGGCGGTTCTGACCAACCGCCCGTCGCTGGATCCGAGCCCGTTCGTGCTCAAAGGCCTAGAGCCTGTCGGGGAGCGTGGGACGGATTCGGCGTGTCTTCCTCAACCCGAACAGTTGCATGGGCTTCGAGCCCGAACCGAGCAAGGAAGGGAGTGGATGATGGCACAGAACGGTCGCGTTGTCGTCGGGATAGATGTGGCCAAGGACAAGGTGGATGCATGCATTCGCTCGCTGTCGCAACGGCAAGCGTTCCCGAGCGGTGCGAAGGGACGGCGCAAGCTGGTCGCCTGGCTGCGCAAGCACAAGGTCGACAGGGCGGTGATGGAGGCGTCCGGCGGCTACGAGCGGGACTGGGCCAAGGCGCTGCGCGAAGCCTGCTTCGCGGTGCGGATCATCGATCCACGGCGAGTGCGTAACTTCGCCCGATCGGCGGGGCGGCTCGCCAAGAACGATACGATCGACGCGGACACGATCGCCTGGTTCGCTGAGACGTTTGAAGATGCGCCGAGCCAAACCCACGATGCGGCGCGCGAGGAGCTGGCGGCACTGGTCAAAGCACGCAAAGCCGTGATCGATCTGAAGACCCGCTTGCAGAGCCAGAACGAGCACGCCGTGCCGGGAGCGGTGCAGAAAGCCCACGCCCGCGTCTTGAAGGGCCTGGATGCTGAGATTGCCAAGCTCGAAGATGCAATCGTTGTCACGGTCAAGGCCACACCGGCATTTGCCGCGCGCGCCGAGATCATCGAGAGCGTGCCGGGCCTCGCCGAAACGGCCTCTGCGGTCCTCATTGCGGGGCTCCCGGAACTCGGGACGGTCCGCGATGAGATCGCCGCCGCGTTGTTGGGCGCTGCGCCTTATGATGACGATAGTGGCAAGCGACGTGGCGAGCGCCACATCAAGGGCGGCCGCCGCTGGGTACGCAACGCCCTCTACATGCCCTGTCTCGGCGCAGCCACCCAGAACAACCCGGTGCTCAAGGCGTTCTATCGACGGCTGATTGCCAAGGGCAAGGAGCCGAAAGTTGCGCTCATTGCCTGCATGCGCAAGCTGATCGTCATCCTCAATACGATGATCGCCCACGGCGAGAAATGGAATCCGGGCCGCTACGCGTTGCGGTGAGCTGATCGAGCGCGCCCTACCGCGCTCGGTCCTCGACCGAGCGCATGCCAAGCCGACAGACCGACGAGCGGACGGGGTCAAGGCCGTCAGCCGCCAAAGGCGGTGGCGCGTCCAGCGCCAGCCTTGAGGCCGGCCGATCGGCGGTCTACTTCAGCACAGTTGCTCCTCGGGGAGCGTTGCACTATTGCCCCCGTCGCCTTGCGGATGGCTGACGCGTACGTCCGGTTGAACGACACGCATCACCACAAGACTTGACGCACAGACCCCGGGCGCCAGGACCACACGATTTTGCCGTACGCCGATCACACCGGTCGTATGCGCGACGCTCTCGCTCACGGTTGCCCGCCCTGCGAAGCTCTTCGCGCCGATGCAATCAGCGTCCACCGCCGTCCGGCCCGCGTTCGTGACGATCGCGATACGCCCCTCTTCCTTGGGCCGGGTTGCCGCGACACATACGCACTTTCCGAATTTCGGTAAAGTGGAATATTTTTGATAATGCGGATTGACCCCGATCTTGGGTGTTTTGCCCGACAGGGAATACAAGGTCTCGTAGCGACGTAACATCTTACGTCCCGGATGAACGAAGCAACATTCGAGCCTCCAGGCACAAGCGGTCCAGGATGTCGCTCCGCTCACCCGGGCTACGACACTATGATCGCGGTTCTGTCAGCTGCTCGATCACGAGATCGAGCAGCGCGCGGAGACGAGCGAGGCGCCTCATATCGCGATGGTAGCCCACATAGGTGTCACGGCCGGGTGGCGTCGTTCCGATGTCGAGCGCGACCAGACGGCGGTCGCGGTCCCCGAGCGGACGTGGCAGCACGGCCAATCCGGCGCCGCTCGCGCACAGCTCGGCCTGCACCTGCCTGTTGTTACTACGCGAGGCGACCTCCGCATGGGGCAGCGCGCGCTTCAGCCAGACCGCGTCGGGCATGTCGGCGTACTCGGCATTCATCGTCACGACGCGGACAGCGTTGGCGTTGCCGTCGCCGGGGCGCGGCGGCTTGCTGCCCTTCTTGCCATAGAGCGCGTAGGGAATATGCAGCAGCTTTCTGGAGACCACCTCGGGCTCGCTGAACGGCTTGATGCGGAAGACGAGATCGGCTTCCCGCCGCGGCAGGCTGTAGAGCCGCGCATCGGTCAGAAGCTCCACGATCACCTTGGGGTGACGCTTGCCGAACGCGGCGATCACCGGCGACAGCATCACCGTCCCGAACCAGTCCGACGAGGACAGGCGCAACAGGCCGTCGAGCTGCGTCTTCGCACCAGACACCTGCCGCTCCAGCGCGAGCGCCTCGTCCTCAATCCGCTCGGCGTGACGGAGCACGGCCGTGCCCTCGTCGGTGAGCACGAAGCCATCCGCGGTGCGCTGGAACAGTGTCTGCCCCAGCGACATCTCCAGCGCGCGAAGCCGCCGGCCCATGGTCGGTTGGGTCTGGCCGATCTTCCGTGCGGCGGCACCGAGCGTGCCTTCACGGGCGATCGCCAGGAAGATGCGCAGGTCGCTCCAATCCATCAGAATTCCCCGCCATACATAATTGTATGACGATCGTACATGCTTGTTCCTTCCCATGCAAAATTTCATGACCATATTGGAGGCCGACAAGGGAGCAAGACGGTCATGACGACACAATCGACGATGCGCGCTGGCGTCCTGGAGGCTCACAACGCCCCGTTACGCCTCTCGACGATTTCCAGGCCCGAGATCGGGCCGCGCGAGGTGCTCGTGCGGGTGCGCGCCAGCGGCATCAATCCGCTCGACACCAAGATCCATGCGGGTACGGCCGCGCATGCGCGCCATCCGCTGCCGGCGATTCCCGGCATCGATCTTGCCGGCGCGGTCGAACGCACTGGGCGCGAGGTGACCCGGTTCAAGCCGGGCGACGAGGTCTACGGCATGACCGGTGGCGTCGGCGGCGTGCCGGGATCGCTCGCTGAATTCGCGGCGGTCGATGCCGACCTCCTGGCATTGAAGCCCGCCAATCTCAGCATGCGGGAGGCTGCCGCCCTTCCCCTGATCGTCATCACGGCCTGGGAAGGCCTGATCGACCGCGCCGCGTTGAAGGCGGGCCAGAAGGTGTTGATCCATGGCGGTGCGGGCGGCGTCGGTCATGTCGCGATCCAGATCGCGCGCGCCTTCAGTGCGGAGGTGTTCGCAACCGGCTCTGCGTCGCAGCGCGCCATCATCGAGGGTTTCGGCGCTGTATTCATTGATCGCGACAGTTCGGTCGAGGCCTATGTGACGCAGCATACTGGCGGCCAGGGCTTCGACATCGTCTACGATACCGTCGGCGGCAAGGTGCTCGACGCCTCCTTTGAAGCGGTACGCCGCTTCGGCCATGTGGTGAGTGCACTCGGCTGGGGGGCGCACGCGCTTGCGCCGCTGTCGTTCCGCGCAGCGACCTATTCCGGCGTCTTCACGCTGCTCCCGCTGCTGTCGGGCGAAGGGCGCGCCCATCACGGAGAGATCATGGCGGAGGCAACGCGCCTGGTCGAGGCCGGCAGGCTCGTGCCGCTGCTCGACCCCAGGCGTTTTACGCTGGAGAGCGTCGGCGAGGCCTATGCGCGGATCCGAGATCACGCCGCCAAAGGCAAGCTGGTCGTCGAGATCTGAGTGAGCTTGTAGCCGGCCTGGCGCTGTGCCCGCCGCTAATCCTCGCTGGACGCCGCGGAGCGGTTACGCAAGTACGCCTGCGACAACAGGAAGAACAACGCGCGCTCGCCCTGGTATTTGGCGGACGGCCGGGTGCGCTCGAAGCCATCGGCAAAGATCTTGCCGGACTGGTCGCACACCTGCCATCGCCAACCAAACCGCTTGCGCCTGGTGAGGATCACTTCGAACATGCCGACGCGCTTGGTCCCCTGCCCCTTGCCGGTCTCGCAGACGCACAGCCTGCTCCGGACTCCTCCGTTGGAGACCCGACATATAGCGCAGCGGAATAGAAAGAGAATGAAATTGATGATCGGAAATGCGCATCTTGCACCGTTGTGATGAACGCGCGACGTCCTCCGGAATAAGCGGGCGTTGCCGGTGTTCGTGCCGGCTCTTCGACGCGAGCTGTTAACGCTGGCAGGTATTCAAATCAGGATGAGGGCGCGAAGGTCCGGTAAGCAAATGCTCACTGGACTTCCATGGCGGGCGTCAGCGGCCTACGCGTCCGATTGGCTTTTCGTGCGCTGGATGAGAACCGCGGTACGATGTTGCGGAAATCGCTCGCATCGAACGCCGTGCTTTCGGTGATCGCGCCGGTCTCGTGCAGCGTTGCAACGCTTCTTCAGCGGGGCTTCACTTCGTGCTGCACCGCGTCCGGGACACGCGATCAGCGCGCGACGACTTCGACCTCGCCGTCGACGCCGTTGACGACGTTGAAGCCGCGCTCATAGACCTTGCCCTCGTTCTTGGCGATGGCGCGGTACTCGCCTTCGGAAAGCACCACGCGCGGGAAGGCGCCGATCGATTCCTTGATGACGTCGCCGCCCGGGGTCAGCACCGACCAGGCGGTGTTGGCGAGCGCCTCGCCGCCTCTGTCGCTGACCAGCTTGAGTGTGATCACGGCGGCGCGGTGGGTGATGGTGACGTCGGTGAGCTTGCCGACCTGGACGCGGATGTCGGAGCGCACCACCGAATTGGCATCGCCATAGTTGGAGACGATGTAATAGGTGCCCTCGGGGATCAGCACGACGTCGCCGGCGGCGACGTTCGGCACCAGCGAGGCGCGCTCGCCGGATTCGAACTGGCTGCCCTTGTAGATCGCGAACGAGATCTGGTTCTGCGGAATGCGGCTGGTGCCGACCCGGCCCTCGATGCGCAGGCCGCCGGCCGGCAGCACGAAGGATTCCCGGTCGGTCTCGGCTTTCAGGCTGACGGTGCGTACCGCGCTGACGAGGCCGAAAGCGACGTGCACGACGTAATTGCCTGGCGGCAGCACGATGTTGGGCGTGGCGTTACGGTCCTCACGGATCAGCTTGAAGGTGCCGTTCTCGTCGGGACGGTCGGCAAACACGCGCCAGACCAGGCCGCTGGTAATGGGCGCCGAGTCCTTGCCGTATTTCGCGGTCAGCGACAGCACGCCCTGTCCGGGCGCGGCGGCGTTGAGGGGGGCGGCCGATGGCACGGTCGTGACGGCGGGCGGCGGCATGCTCGGGGTCACCGGCTGCATCAGGGTCGGCGGCAGGCTCGGAGGACCGGCACCCAGGCCGGAAGGAGGCGCCAGGTTGATGGCCCCGCCGGGGTCGGGCACCGAAGCCGGCGGCACCGGCGGCGGCCGATCGGAGAAAAGCTGCGCCTGCGCAGCGTTTTGGCCTGAGGTAAGGAGGCAAGCGGCAAGGATCAGCGCCGGCAGCAGCCTGCCGCTGCGCCGCCATCCGATGATGCCGTCACCCCCGCGTGTCATGCTTCCTGCTTTTCACCGAAAACGCGGCAAATTCAAGCCTGTGAAACCCCAGGAAATACGGTCCCGGCACGGTTCTTTGGAACCCGGTTGACGCCTGCGTGATTGGGCCGACGACGGCCAGCCGTCGCCACACTGCTGCCCCCTGTGTCCCGAACGGTATAAACCATGCTTCACCCTCGTTATGGCGGAGCAGGAATACGGCGCCTACTCTGGTGTGAGGGCTGGCCCGGGTGGGAGAGTTTTCGGTGCTGGATATTTTGAAGGGTCGGGGCGCGAACGGCTCCAATGGCGAAAAAGCCGGTGAAAAAGTCGGCTTGGGCAGCATCCGCCGGCCGGTGATCGGCCTTGCCCTCGGGGGCGGCGCGGCGCGCGGCTTTGCCCATATCGGGATTCTCAGGACGCTGCTTGCCAACGGGATCGTGCCCGACGTCGTGGTCGGCACCTCCATCGGAGCCGTCGTCGGCGGCCTCCACGCGGCCGGCCGGCTCGACACGTTCGAAGAGTGGGGGCGCAGCCTGCAAGGCATGCGCAACATCCTCGGCTATCTCGACATCCGCCTCAACGGCTCCGGCCTGCTCGGCGGCGAGAAGCTTGCAACCCGGCTCGAGGAGGCGGTCGGGCAGACGCTGATCGAGGATCTCCCCGTCAAGTTCGCAAGCGTGGCGACCGAGGTCCGCACCGGTCACGAGATCTGGCTGACACGCGGCCGCCTGGTCGATGCGATGCGCGCGTCCTACACGCTGCCCGGCATCTTCGCGCCGATGCTGATCGGCGACCGCTGGCTGGTCGATGGCGCGCTGGTCAATCCCGTGCCAGTCTCGGCCGCCCGCGCGCTAGGTGCTGAAATCGTCATCGCCGCAAATCTTTCCAGCGACATCTTCACGCATTCCACGACGATTCATTCGCACGGTGCAGTGCCCAGTCCGGTCGTGCCGGAGCCAGCGGAGCCGGCTGCCAAGCGGCGCTTCCCGCGCCTGTTCTCGCCGGAGAAGACGATGAAGCGAGAGTTCTTTGGCGGCAACGGCCGGCCCGGCATCTCCTCGGTGATGGTCGATGCCTTCAACATCATGCAGGACCGCATCACGCGCGCGCGCCTCGCCGGCGATCCGCCGGACCTTCTGATCACGCCGCGGGTCGGCCAGTTCGGCTGGTTCGACTTCCACCGTTCCGAGGACCTGATCGCCCACGGCACGCGCGCCGCCGAGCGCGCGCTGGAGTCGATCCAGGAGGCGATCGAGGTGCTCGCGCCGGCGCCGGCAGGCAGCGCGCCCAAAGCGGACGAGCAGGCCTGATCAGGCCGTCTTGATGTAGTCGCGCAAGGCTTCCTGCTCGGTTTCGTATTCCTGGACCCGGCGCTTGACGATGTCGCCGATCGAGATGAGGCCGACCACCGTGCCGTTGTCGATCACGGGCAGATGGCGGAACTTGCCCGATGTCATCATCTCCATGATCTCGGCGACCGTGTCGGTCTCCTTGCAGGTCACCACCTTGCGGGTCATGACCTGAGCGACCGGCTCCTCCAGCACGCCGGCGCCGCGCTCGCCGAGCACGCGGACGATGTCGCGCTCCGACAGGATGCCTTCGAGCCGGCTCTGGTCCATCACCAGCACCGCGCCGATCTTCTTGTCAGCGAGCAGCTTGACCGCGGCAGCCAGCTTTGCGTCGGGCCCGACGCTCATGATCTGGTGACCCTTGGTGTTCAGAATGGAACGTACCGTCATTGTTGCCTCCCTGAATCGGACCCGTCCCGCCACAGGGCGGTCCGGACTTGTTCTTCGAGTCTTCAACTAACAGTTTCAGCGCCGGTTTCACGCTCGTGCGCTTGTCGAAGCGTTGCCGCTATCGGCCTGTCGCTTCGGAACATTCTTCACGCGAATGATGAATGAATTCGGGCCGCGCCGCAAGCGCCGCTTCAAATACGGTCTGAAACGTCCTGTGACGACGCATCCGCAGCATCGCTTCGCATGCGCGGCACCGGATCGAACAGGGTGAACAGCAACAGGCCGGCAAAGAAGCCGCCGATATGCGCCTGCCAGGCGACGCTCGTGGTTTCGGAATCGATGCCGATCGCACCGACGCCGAAGATGATGTTGACGCCGAACCACACCGCCAGGAAGCCGACCACCCGCCCGTCGCGCAGCGCGCGCCACAGCGGCAATGCCGGAACCCTCGCCGCGGTATCGGCGTCCAAACGGTTGAACGACAGGAAGCTGCCACGGACGAAGGCAAAGCGGATCGCCGCTGCCATTGCGCCCGACACCGAGGCCGAGGCGCCGATCATCGGCGCCACCGCGTGCTCATGGGTAACGAGATGGGCGAGCGCACCGGCCGCCGCCGTCACCGCCAGAAACAGGAAGAACCTGACCGCCCCAAAACGCCGCGCCAGCGCGCTGCCGAACGGCAACAGCCACAGCACGTTGAAGCCGAGATGGGTCAGATTGGCGTGCAGCAGCGAATAGGTGACGAAGGTCCAGATCTTCGCACCCGTCCCGCCGGGAATCTCCAGATTGAGCAGCGAGGAATCATAGCGCTTCGGGATGAAGCCGAAGACGTCGATGGTCCAGTTCTCGATCTCGGGCGGCAGCAGCACCCGCAGATGGATCACCGCCAGCAGGACGATATAGGCGGTCAACGCCGTGGGCAGCGTCAGGACCGGCTCGCGCGGGGCCTCTTCGACAACCGCCGGCCCCTCCGCTTGAGGATCTTGCCGAGGGCCTTGCGGCGGAGAATCTTGAGAGGAATCCAAGGCAGCTTCGCTTTCAGCGCGACCGGGGCAACACGCTTGCAGATAGTCGCCTTTGCCAGCCTTGCGCAAGTGCACAAAAGGAAAAGGCAGGGCCCTGGGAAGCCCTGCCTGTCCGTGTCGGCCTTTCCGGCACCCGAGGAATGAAGTGTATCCCCACCCCTCCCCGGCCCGCGGCCAAACTGTTTGACGCCCTGTGTACAGACCCCGCCGAGAACCTGGAGAAAAGCGGCGGGGCTTGCGACTGCGGCCACCATAGCAGCGGGGCGCGAGGTGCAAAGCGCATAGTTAATTTAACGTTAACAACGCAAAGGCGGCCTTAAGGAGTGCGAAAACGCCGCTCCGGCATGGACGCTGCAAATCCCCTCCTGCACAACAACACAAGGGATCGTGGGTGCACTGAAGCGGGACAGGTCTGTCCCGTCGAGGTTACACCCCGGGGTAAGCGTTCAGTCATGAAACATCCGTCGAGCCGCGCGTTCTTCGCGTATTGGGACAAGAAGCGCGGCGCTGCACGGGCCCCCGACAGGGCCGACATCGATCCGGCCGCGGTCCGCGGCCTGCTCGGCGACATCTTCGTGCTGTCCTGTGAGCCGAACCTCGGCTTCCCGTTCCGCGTCGCCGGCACGCGGGTCTGCGCGCTGGCAGGATCCGACCTCAAGGACCAGAGCTTTGCCGCGCTGTTCGACGATGCGAGCCGCAGCGAGATCGAGGAGATCACGACCGTCGTCGCCGACGAGACGTTAGGCGCGATCGCCGGCGTCACCGCCGCGCACGAGGACGGCAGCAAGGCCCATCTCGAGCTGTTGCTGCTGCCCTTCAACGCCCGCCCGCACACACCCGTGAGCGTGACGGGCGTGCTCGCGCCGTTCGACGACGCGTGCGGCGCGCTGTCAGCCTTCACCCTCACGTCCTGGCGCTATCTGCACCAGCCCGAGAAGCTCTTGCCGCGCGCGATCCGCAAATTGCAGATCGCACGCGGACTGATGGTGTATGAGGGCCTGAGATAATCGCCGCCCAACGCGCGGGTATCGCGCGAAGCGGGAACCCGTAGCGCGACATCAACGCGGATGCGGATGGCCGTTTTTGCCGGATCTGCGTCATTCCTGATGTCGTTGCCAGGCGTTAGCTTCCGCCTCGCGCGAAGCAACGAGGATCGGGTGACATCATCATGACGTGGCGCATTCTGGCGTTGAGCGGCGTCGGTTGCCTGGCATTGCTGGCCGCGATCGGCGGAACCTGGCTGTTCCTGCTGCCGGGCTCGCCGGCTCGGGGAAGCGCGCCCGCGATATCCAAGGACGAGACCGAGGCGACGCTTGCCGCGCTGAAGCCGCCCAAACGCAAACGTCCCCTGATCGCCATCGTCGGCATCAACGACATGACCGAGACGACGGACTATCTGATGCCATACGGCATCCTCGCACGCGCCGATGTCGCCGACGTCCAGACATTGGCGACGCAGCCGGGTCCCGTCGCGCTCTATCCCGCGCTCAAAGTGCAGCCGCACGCGACCATCGCCGAGTTCGACGCCGCGCACCCGGACGGCGCCGATTACGTCATCGTGCCCGCGATGAGCCCCGAAGACGATGCCACGGCCTTGCAGTGGATCAGAAGCCAGGCCGGCAAGGGCGCGATCGTCATCGGTGTCTGCGTCGGCGCCAAGGTCGTCGCCAACACCGGGCTGCTCGACGGCCGGCGGGCCACCACGCACTGGTATTCGTTGCGCGATCTGCAGAAGCATTCCGCGATCCGCTATGTCCCGGACCGCAGGCTGGTGATCGACCGCGGCGTTGCGACGACGACCGGCATCACCGCGTCCATGCCGATGGCGCTGACCCTGGTCGAGGCCATCGCCGGCCGCGCCAAGGCGGAGGCGGTCGCCCAAGAGATCGGTCTTTCGCAGTGGGATGCGCGCCACCGCAGCGAGGCGTTCCAGTTCACACGCCCCTTCGCGCTGACGGCGATCGCGGGCACGCTCGCATTCTGGAATCGCGAGCAACTCGGAATCGCGCTGACATCAGGCATCGACGAGGCGTCGCTTGCGTTGGTCACCGATGCGTGGTCGCGCACTTATCGCTCGCGTGCCCTCACCTTCGCGGCCACGGCAGAGGCGCGGGCGAGCCGCGGCGGTCTTCGTATCCTGCCGGACAAGGTCGCAAGCGATTGGCCGGCGAAGCAGACGCTGCCGGCAGCGGTCGATCTGCCGCCGGCGCGTGCGCTGGACCAGACGCTGCATGCCATCGATGCGCGCTACGGGTCGCGCACGGCCGACTTCGTCGCGATGCAGCTCGAATATCCGAGATGACGCGGGAACGGCGTTACGGCATCGCCAGATGCCAGGCGCCGTTCAAGAAGCCGTCGCCGGTGACGTCGCCGGGCTTCTGGTCCTTGGCGAAGGTGTAGAGCGGCTTGCCCTTGTAGGCCCATTGCTTCGAGCCATCGTCGCGCGTGATGATGGTGTAGCCGTCGCCGGCTGCATCGCTCGCTTCGGCCTTCAGCACCGGCCAGTTCGTCGCACATGGACCGTTGCAGGCCGACTTGCCGTCGGCATCCTTGTCGAAGGTGTAGAGCGTCATGCCCTTGGCGTCGGTGAGCACGTTGCCCTTGTCGGTCTTGCCAGTCTTGGTCGGCGGCGCGGCGAAGGCGGCGGGGACGATCGCGAGGGACATGGCCAGGGCGAGCGCGAGGCGGATCGAGGACGTCATGATATCTCCTGTCATGCAATTGGCTTGCATGGATAGGACGCCGCGCACGGCCCGGTATTCCCAAGATGACGGCGAGGATATTTTTCGCTGCGCGCGCCGGCACAGGGGAATAAACTGGATGGACCGAGACAGACCGACAAAGAGACATGAGCAAGCCGCATTGGCGTCCCGCACACGCATCCGACCTGCCCGCGATCAGCGCCATCGCGGCGCGGGTACATCCCGACCTTCCTGAAAGGCCCGAGGTGTTCGCCGAGAAGATGCGGCTCTATCCCGGTGGATGCCGCGTGCTGATCGCCGGCGACGAGATTGCCGGCTACGGGCTTGCGCATCCCTGGAAGCAGCACCGGATTCCGCCGCTCGACGGGTTGCTCGCACGATTGCCCGACGATGCGGATTGCCTCTATGTCCACGACGTCGCCGTCTTGCCGGATTCTCGCGGCGGCGTTCTGCGCGTCTATATCGCCGAGATCGAGGAGCTGGCGCGTGCCTCAGGCATCGCAACGCTCGCATTGGTCTCGGTCTACGCGACGCGGCCGCTGTGGGAGCGCCTCGGCTTTCGACCCGTCACGGCGGAGGCGGAGCTGCGGGCAAAGCTCGCATCCTATGGCGAAGGCGCGACGTACATGCTGCGCGACCTCGCCGGGCCGTAACCTCGCCCACGCGCCGTTCGGGTCCCCCCGGGGGGGCATTCAACCGCGATGTTTCTTCTTCGCCTTCTTTCCCGGCGCGCCCTTCACCGGCCATGGCGTGACCGATGACGGCTCCGCGTTGCCCGGCCGATGCTTCTTTTTCTTTCCGAAGGAAGGTGTCCCCTCGAATTTCGGCGCGCGCTCGCCGTGGGACTTGCCGCGCGGCTTGAACTCACTCGCCTCGCGCGGACGTTCATCGCGCCGTTCGCGATGCTCGTCCGCCTCGCGCCGCGGCGCATGGGACCGCTCTTCCGAACGTTCCTGACGCTGCGGCGCCTCCGCCATCAGCTCGATCCGGATGCTGTCTTCCTTGTCCGGACGCTTGACCTTTGCAGCGAACGACTCCGCCACCCGCTCGGAAATCTCGAACTCGGTCGTCGTATCCATGATCCTGATGGCGCCGATGTCGCGCTTGTCGATGCCGCCGCGGCGGCAGATCATCGGCAGCAGCCAGCGCGCCTCCGCATTCTTGCGTCGTCCGATCGCGGCCCGGAACCAGACGCTGGTCTCCGACATGCCGTGCTTCGACTGCGCCTTGCTGGATTTCGATCGAGGCCGCGCGCTACGATCGTCGCCGCCTTCGCCTTGAAATCTGTCGCGGCCGCGATCCTCGCGCGGCTTGCCGCTGCGCTCGCCGGGATCGATGATGTCCTCGGGCGACGGCAGCCGCGCACGGTAAAGCCGCGCCAGTGCCGCGGCGATATCCTCGGCCGATCGCTCGGCCAGCAGCGCCTGGGCCAGCGCCAGATCGTCGGCCGTCGTCTCCTCGGTGAACAACGCGTCCTTCATGCGATCGTGATCGAGCTTGCGGATTTCGTCCGCCTGCGGCGCCGTGCCCCAGACCGCGTCGACCCCAGCGAGATTGAGCAGCAGCTCCGCACGCCGCCGGCGGGCGGGCGGCACCAGCAGGACGCTCGTTCCCTTTCGCCCCGCGCGCCCGGTGCGGCCCGAGCGATGCTGCATCACCTCGGCGTCGTTGGGCAGGTCGGCATGAATGACGAGATCGAGGCTCGGCAGGTCGATTCCGCGGGCGGCGACGTCGGTCGCCACGCACACGCGCGCGCGTCCGTCACGCAGAGACTGCAGCGCCATGGTGCGCTCGTTCTGCGTCAATTCGCCCGAGAGAGCGACGACGGAAAAGCCGCGCTCCAGCAGTGCCGCCTGCAAATGCCTGACGTGATCGCGCGTGCTGCAGAACACCAGCGCGCTCGGCGCCTCGTAGAAGCGCAGCACGTTGACGACGGCATGCTCGGCATCGGCGGGCGCGATGCGGATCGCGCGGTATTCGATGTCGGCGTGACCGCCCTCGTCGCCGGCGACCTCGATCCGGAAGGCCTGCTGCTGATATTGCTTGGCGAGCGCGACGATGCCGCGCGGGAATGTCGCCGAGAACATCAGGGTGCGGCGCGTCTCCGGCGTGGTCTCGAGGATGAATTCCATGTCCTCGCGAAAGCCGAGATTGAGCATCTCGTCGGCCTCGTCGAGGACGACCGCTTTCAATTCCGAGATATCGAGGCGGCCGCGCCGCAAATGGTCGCAGAGCCGGCCGGGCGTGCCGACCACGATGTGGGCGCCGGCTGCCAGCTCGCGCTGCTCGCGGCGCGGATCCATGCCGCCGACGCACGAGACCACGCGCCCGCCCGCATGCCCGTAGAGCCAGGCGAGTTCGCGGTGGACCTGCATCGCGAGCTCGCGGGTCGGTGCCACGATGAGGGCGAGCGGGGCGGCAGCCTGCGCGAACTGCTCGGTCTCGCCGAGCAGATCCTTGGCCATGGCAAGGCCATAAGCGAGGGTCTTGCCGGAGCCGGTCTGCGCCGAAACCAGGAGGTCGCGATCGGCCGCCTCGTCCGCAAGCACGGCGAGCTGAACAGGGGTCGGTGAATCATAGTTCCGCTCGGCCAAAGCTTTGGCGAGCGGCGGGGTCAGGGCCGGAAAAGACACGGGATGGAAAACCTTGGTTAATTCAGGCGCGCAAACGGTGGACCGGCGGGCCTGAGCTCGCGTGGGGAGGCAATCGGCCCGGCCGCACGCTGGATTTGATCTGGGCGCTCTTTACGCCAAGCGCTCGGAAATCACCATGCCTATGATGCATGGCTCAGCGAGAACTGTGACTGAATGGTGCAGAAGCCCCTATGGCCGCCTCGCAGCTTCCAGGTCGGGGAAGACCGTCAAGGCCCCGGAATCATGACCCAAAGAGTCATGCGCCGTGCGTCCGAATCTCATTATGATCTGCTGGTTCCACGACACCGAAGATTTTGAGCACTGATTTCTTAAGTGAGGAATGCAGGATGAATGCAATATCCAAATGGCTACTTTCACTTGTGGCAGCGGCGGCGCTTCAGCTCGGAGCGGCGCAGGCGGCGACCGTCGTTGCCCTGGGCGCCAGCAACACCGCAGGTAAGGGCGTCTCGTCCGAGCAGGCCTATCCGGCCCAGCTCGAGGCTTTGCTGCGCGGGCGCGGCCTCGACGTTCGCGTCGTCAATGCCGGCGTCAACGGTGACACGACGGGCGGGATGATGGCTCGGCTTGAAAGTGCAGTCCCGAAGGGGACCAAGGTCGTCATTCTCCAGCCTGGCGGCAATGATGCGAGGAAAGGCGGGGCCGACCATACCGGCGAGATCAAGGCCCGGCTGGCCCAGATGGGGGTCAAGGTGATCATGCTGCCCAACGGCATGTTCCGGGGCAAACCGCACCAGCCTGACGGGATTCACCTCACGCCTGAAGGTTATCGGATGCTCGCACAACAATTGGCGGGCCCTGTCGCCGGTGCATTGGGACGATAGCACGCAAGCGTCGGATGCTCCGGCAGCGAGCGGTGCTCGCGCTTCGAGACGCCGCGCTGGAGCGGATAGACGATGCGTCGTGATCTCTCGCCGCGCGGCTCACGGCGCAGGCTTCGGCCGGCTCCCGCTCATATCTCCGCGTAGATCTCCAGCAGATTGCCGTCGGGGTCGCGGAAGAACAGCGTACGGTGGCCGAAGGACTGGTTCGTCGGCGGCGACAGCAGCGCCACGCCTTGCCGCGTCAGCTCGTCGGCGCATTGGTCGACGTCGGCGGCCGAAACTTTGAACGCCAGCTGCAGCGAGGCACTGCCCGCCGGCATCGGCGCATCAGCAGCAGTACGGCTCGGCCGTGCCAACGCCAGCGTGTTGGGGCCGAGGCCGTACTCGATCCAGTTCGGGGAGAGCTCGCGCAGCAGGGACAAGGCGAGGACATCCTCGTAGAAGCGGCGCATCGCGGCCATGTCGCGCACGAAGATGACGGTGTAGTCGATCGCGCGAATGGCGTGGAAGGGCGAACGAGGGCGTCGGGTTGTTTCGGGTGTGTGTTCGTTTGTCATCGTGGCCTTTATTCCAAACTCCGGCTCGTAGCCCGCATGAACGAGTGGGGGATCGACGGCATCTTCTATCCCACCAGCTCCGGCCAAGGCACGATGGTCGACTTCACCGTCTTCATCGCCATCGCGTCCTTCACCGCCTGCGCGACGCCTTCCTCCGTGAACGGATAGATCGTCTGCATCTTCAGCCAGGGATATTTGTCGCGGGTACGATAAAGCATGTCGACGCCGAGCGGCAGGTCGTTGCCGGTAAAGCCCCAGGAGCCGAGCACGTTGAGGTCCTTGGTGCAGATGCGGTGCCAGGAAGTGTCGATCGAGCCGGCGTCGGTGAACTGGCCCATCTCGACATAGGTTCCGCCGTCGCGCAGCATCTCGATGCCTTCGGGGCCCGCCGTCGGGTGGCCCGAGCAGTCCATCACGAGATCGGCGCCGAAGCCGCCGACGATATCGCGGACGCGCGCGATGCGCTCCTGCGGCGACTTCAGTTCCTCGATGTTGACGGTCGCCTCGGCGCCGAACTCGCGGGCCAGCTTGAGCCGCGGCTCCTCCGGCGCGCCGACGCAGATCACGCGCCCTGCTCCCATCTCCTTGGCGGCAGCAACCGCCAGAATGCCGATCGGGCCGGAGCCCTGGATCACCACCGTGTCGCCCCAGGAAAAGCCGCCGGCGCGGCTGGCGCGGTTGAAGGCGCGGATGCAGGAGGTCAGCGGCTCCGACAGCGCGCCCAGCCGCAGCGACATGTCGTCGGGCAGCTTGTAGATCTTGGTGCCCGGCAGCATGTCGAGATCGACATAGACGTATTCGGCCCAGCCGCCCCACATGTGCGGCGCCTTGTCGAAGCCGAGATAGCGGCCGTAATAGACCGGCGTCAGGCACTTGTTGGCGGTCTGGGGATAGTGGATGCAGTAATAGCAATGGCCGCAGGGCATCAGCGGAGGAATCATCACCTTCGAGCCGACGGTCAGTGGCTTGCTCATGAAGTCCTCGGTGAACTCCACGCCGCACTCGACGATGATGCCGCCAAGTTCATGCCCCAGCGTGAACGGCCAAGGCAGCGGCTTCGGCCAGTGGCCTTTCAGGATATGCAGATCGGTGCCGCAGACCCCGCAGGCGCCGACCTTGATCAGCGCAGCCTTCCGCCCGACCTTCGGCCACGGCACGGTGCGGATGACGGGCTCCGAGCCGGGACCAGCGTGAGTGCAGACGCGGATCTGTTTCATGGCTGTTTCCCCAATGCCCGTCTGTTATGATCGATTGGTGCGGGCTGAGACAAAGCGTATGTGAGATGCGCGGTCATGCCAAGCGGGCAGGCTCGTAGCCCGCATGAGCGCCGCGATATGCGGGGAGATGTCCCAAATGTCGCTTCGCTCATCGGGGCTACAGCCGCCTGCTGCAAATACAGACGTCATCCTGAGGTGCGAACCTTGCGATGCATCAGCATCGCGAGGGGAGCCTCGAAGGATGGGCTACAGGCGCTTGCGGCACATCCTTCGAGGCGCGCAAGAGCGCGCACCTCAAGATGACGGCGGTGGTTGTAGTGGCAGCGCATGGCAGATGCCCGCGCACACCCAAGTGTCTTGAGCGTTCAGCGCTGAACGTGTAAGGCCGCAAATAGTCCTGCCCAGGTGATCGCTTGAACCCCCTGCCCCAAAATCCCGTTGCCGCGTCCGGCTCGTTCGCGGCGATGAAGTCGGTGCCGTACCGGCTCCAGTTCATCGCGTACGTGCTGGCGATGATGGCCGACAACATCGAGCATGTGATCAGCTATTGGGTGGTGTTCCAGAAGTTCCATTCACCGGCGCTGGCGGGCTTTGCGGTGCTGTCGCACTGGCTGCCGTTTCTGCTGTTCTCGGTCGCGGTCGGCGGGCTCGCGGACCGCGTCGATCCGCGCCGCATCATCCAGTGCGGCATGCTGCTGTTCATCGTGGCCTCCGCCGGCTGGGGCTTCTTCTTCCTCACCGACACCATCGAGATGTGGCATGCGATGCTGCTGCTGGTGATCCACGGCTGCGCCGGCGTGTTGTGGCAGACGCCGAACCAGCTGCTGCTCTACGACCTCGTCGGCCCCGCCGACCTTCCGAGCGCAGTGCGGCTGAACGCGATGGCGCGCTATCTCGGCATCCTGGTCGGGCCTGCCGTCGGCGGAATCATCATGCTGACGCTGGGCACCTCGCACGGCATCATCTTCAACACGCTGTTCTACCTGCCGATGCTGCTGTGGCTGTTCTGGGCGCCTGTGCGCGACAACAGCGTGGCGGTGCGGCGCTTTGCCGTGCGCGGCCTTGCCGACATCGTGCTGACCATCCGCGCCATCGGCACCCAGCCGGTGCTGACGGCGATGACATGGCTCGCCGGCCTCACCTCCTTCCTGATCGGCAATGCCTATCACGCCCAGATGCCGGGCTATGCCGGCGATCTCGGCCATGGCGATCCCGGCGTCTCCTACAGCGTGCTGCTCGCGGCCGACGCCGCCGGCGCGGTGCTCGCCGCTCTCGCGCTCGAATCCTGGGGACGCCTCAAAGGCACGCCGCGCACCGCGATCATGCTCGCGATGCTCTGGAGCGTGGCGCTGCTCGGCTTCGCCGCGGTGCCGATCTATCCGGTCGCGATCGCGCTGTTGTTCTGTGCGGGGTTCTTCGAGCTGTCGTTCAACACCATGGCGCAGGCCCTGGTTCAGCTGAATGCGCCGCACGACATCCGCGGCCGCGTCGTCGGACTCTATAATATGGCGGGCTTGGGGATGCGGGCCTTCAGCGGCATCACGGTTGGGCTATCAGGCGCGGCGATCGGCATTCACTGGTCGCTCGGCCTGTCGGCTGCCGTGCTGCTCGCGCTGCTGCTTCTGCTGCAACTGCGCGCTGCGAAGCCGACGTAGCGAAGCAAGCCCGGTTGACTCCCTCCTGTCTCCGCCGCACGCTCGCAGCGGCGGCCGGGGAGACGACACGTTGCGCAATCGCTGGGGCATTCTAGCAATCCTGTTCGTCGTGCGCCTCACCATCGCATTTCAATTTCAGAGCGTGGCCGCGGTCGCGCCGCTGCTGCAAGAGAGCTTTGGCGTCGGGATTGCCGATATCGGGATCCTGATCGGGCTCTATTTCACGCCTGGCATCGTGCTGGCACTGCCAGGCGGCGCGATCGGCCGGGCTCTCGGCGACAAGCCGACGACGATCCTGGCGCTCTTGCTGATGACGGCCGGCGGCTTGGTCATGGCCACAACCGGCATCTGGGGCTGGCAGATGGCCGGCCGCCTGGCCTCAGGCGCCGACGGCGTGCTGCTGACGGTGCAACTCACCAAGATGGCCACCGACTGGTTTGCCGGCAGGGAGATCGCGACCGCGATGGCGATCTTCGTCAATTCCTGGCCAGTCGGCGTTGGAATCTCGCTTCTGGTGCTGCCGGCCATCGGCACCGCTTACGGCGCAGGCGCCGTGTTCCTCGCAGCGGGTGTGCTGACCGCGATCGGAATTGCGCTGATCATGTTCTACCAGCCGTCTCCGGCGGTAACGGTCGGCGCTGTCGCCTCCGGCTGGCCGGATGCTCCCGCCCTGCTGGCGGTGATCGTCGCTGGCATGATCTGGGGCCTCTACAATATCGCCTTTGCCATGATCTTCTCGTTCGGGCCGACGCTGCTGACCGAGCGCGGCTGGAGCATCGCGGCGGCGGGATCGGCGATCAGCGTCGTGATGTGGCTGTCGGTGATCTCGGTGCCGACGGGTGGCTACCTCGCCGATCGCGGCAAGCCCTTTGTTCTGACGATCGCGGCCAGCCTCGTCGTGGCCGCCCTGCTGGCCTGGCTGAGCCGATCCGACGCCGTGATCATCATCCTGATCCTGATCGGCATAATCGGCGGGCTTCCGGCCGGCCCGATGATGAGCCTCGCCGCCCGCGTCCTCGCGCCGGAGACGCGCGCGCTCGGGATGGGCGTGTTCTACACCCTCTTTTATGCCGCGATGATGTTGGGGCCGGCTCTAGCGGGCCGGCTCGCCAAGTCGGCCGGCACGGCCGCAGTTGCGTTCGACCTCGGCGCACTGACGGTGCTGGCCTGCCCGCCCCTGATGTTGCTTTTCGAACGCATCGTGTCCCTCCGTTACCGCCGCTAACCGATCCTAACGCGGCATTAACCCTATGCACCTTAGGGTCGTCCCGGACTCCGCCCGGGCGGGGGGTCGGGTGTTGGAAATGGCGTTGGCGAACAAAAAATTTCTTCCGGCCGCCGAGGAGCGACGGCGCTTCCAGCGGGTGAAAGTGCACCTGCTCGGCCGCTACATGCTGCCCGACCGCCGGGAATTCCCCTGCCAGGTGATCAACATGTCGCCCGGCGGGCTCGCCCTGCTCGCTCCCGGCATCGGCAATGTCGGTGACCGCGTGGTCGCCTATCTCGACCATATCGGCCGGGTCGAGGGCAAGATCACCCGCATCATCGACAACGGCTTCGCCATGACGATCGGTGCGACGCCCCGAAAGCGCGACAAGCTCGCGGCACAGCTGACCTGGCTCGCCAACCGCGACATCCTCAACCTGCCCGAGGACCGCCGCCACGACCGTATCGTGCCGCGCAACCCGATCGCGGTGCTGACGCTCGAGGACGGCACCAAGATGACCTGCCGCATCATCGACCTTTCCCTGTCGGGCGCGGCCATCGCCGCCGAGAACCGCCCGCCGCTGAAATCGACGGTTCTGCTCGGCCGGGTGCAGGGCCGCGTGGTCCGAAACCTCGAAGACGGCTTCGCCCTGGAGTTCGTCCACGCGCAGCCGATCGAGACACTCGAAGAGAGCGTTACCGCGCGGTAAAGCGCAACGACGCCAAAACCACTGCATTTCCAGCCCTGGAGGCGGCCTCCGCGATGCGGACGCCGCCTTTTTCGTGCCCGGCGACGGCTCTTGCGCGGGTTAACGCGCGGCCCGTTTGCGCATGGAAACGGCGTTCCGCCAGTGTCTGCGCGTTAACAGATAAAATTTGAATCAATTGCAGTTGTTTCAAATTTTATGAGAATTCGATTCAAGTATAGATCGAATTCGCCGCGCCTTTTACTTGTATTCGTCTCGACTTGACTTGGCTGACTTAGCGGCAACTCAAAAGCTCCGTGCGAAATGTGGTCCCAACAAGAAACGGGGGCCGCAATGTTTGATTTCAGGGGACAGGGGAAGAGACTGGCGCTGGCTGCCATGCTCTTCGGGATCGGCGCGACGGCGCAGGCCGGCGAAGGCCGTCTGCTCTACGCGAGCCTCGGTGACACCACGCGTGCCCCGATCGGCTGGGTCGAGTTCTGTGCGGACAATACCGCCCAGTGCCAGGGCGCACCGGCGCAGCCGCGCGACATCGTGATGTCGCAGGCCGCATGGCGCGACCTCGTCAAGGTCAATCGCTGGGTCAACGAGACCGTCAAGCCTTTGACCGACCAGGAGCACTGGGGCGTGATCGAGAAATGGTCGCTGCCGTCGGACGGCTACGGCGACTGTGAAGACTACGTGCTGTTGAAGCGCAAGATGCTGATCGATGCCGGATGGCCGCGTCAGGCCCTGCTCATCACCGTCGTGCGCGACAAGAAGGGCGAAGGACATGCGGTGCTGACGGTGAAGACCGACAAGGGCGAGTTCGTTCTCGACAATCAGAACGAGAACGTCGTTGCCTGGACGGAGACCGGCTACCGCTTCGTCAAGCGCCAGTCGCAGAGCGATCCCAACGTCTGGGTCTCGCTCGGCGATACCAAGCCGGCGGTCTCCACCGCCAGCGCAAGAGATTAACAGGAACGAGACAAGGAGTTACGCGGCCCGGTCACATCCCCACCCCTCCCCGTCCCAGACCGGTTCGCGCGCGGCCAGCCATCCCCCAATGGCTGGCCGCAACTTTTTTGGAATGCAGCATCAGCCCTGAGACGCCCACGGCACACGCGCACCGGTGAAATCGCGCCAGGTGCTTCGCAAGACGGGCTGAACGCCGACGGATGCGCGCGCCTGCCAGCCGGCAATCGCCGCCGCGGCAATGGCGCTGTCGGGCTCGGTATCGAGCCCCTCGAGCAGCGAGGCCGTGACCGCCATGTCGTTAAAGGCGCCGAGCTCCTCCTGCAGACCGGCGAGCCGGCGCGAGAAGCGCCGCGTGGACTTGCGGTCCTCATACAGCGGCAGCAGGAATTCGCCGAGATAGCGCAGCCGCTTGGTCGCGAGCCGAACCCTGTGCAACTGCAGGGTCGTGAGCGATTTGAAGCGGCTGCCGCGCCTCAGCACCTTGGCGTGCTGCTCCGACAGGATGCGCTGTGCGAAATTGACGGCGGGCTCGGCGAGCTGGCCGAGATCTTCGGCGGCAACATCGTTGCGCCATCCCCGCGTCTCGATCCAGTGACCGAGGCCGATGAGGAACAGAGCGCATCGGCGATCGTCGAGCGCGTGCTGTGCCTTGCGATAGGCCTCGGACTGGCGCTTGGCAGCGGCCCGATCGAGCGCATCGAAGCCGGCGACCGAAGGACAGGCCCTTGCGATCATCGGCAGGGTCTCGAGGCGGAAGACATCCCAGTCGCGCGCAGCCGACAATTCCTGCGCCAGCCATTTTGCTTCCGAGCGCAGTGCATCGAGGTCATTGAGCGCGCCGACCGATTGCATCAGATCGAGCGCCGATCTCAGCCGGCGGAGCGAGACGCGGAGCTGGTGCACGCCTTCCGGATTGCGGCCGTCCTCGGCCGCCGGCCGCGACTGCAGCAGATGAAGGAAGCAGGAGCGCAGGATCGTCGCGAAGGCTTCGTCAAGCGTGACCGACGGATCGAGGCGAAGTTTTCGCGGACGACGCGCCGCCGGCGCAAGCTCGGCCGCAAGGTCGAAGCCGCGCGCCGACTTGCTGCGGATCGACGGCTTCACCGCTCCCTGCTCCGCCAGGAGCAAGGCGACCTCGTAGATGGTGCTCGCGCTGCCGCTCTTGAGTTCGAGCTCGATCTCGCTCACCGGCATCGAGCGGTCACCGGCCGTCAGCACGCCCTGGTCGAACGCGACTTCGACCGTGCCGGTCGGCAGGTCGATCATCCGCGCATGGCGATGGATGTCGGCGGTGAAGACGGCTTCGAGCGGATGCGCTTCGAGAGAGCCGCGAAGCTTCTCCGGAATGAAGGGCATCGCCAGCGCGAGATCGGGCGCGAACGACGCCACGTTCGCCTCCCACTCGCCACGGCGCAGCGGATCGTCGGCAATTTCGGTCTTCACGGTCTGCACGAAGCGCGCACCGCTCTGGCGCACGCGCAGGCTGAGGCCGTTGCGCCGGAGTGCGCGTTCGGGCGTGTCGTAATAGATCGACTTGAGATGCTTTCGCGAGCCCTTGTTGCGCGCGTGCGCCGCGATGACAGGCGCGGCGTTGAAATGCGCCATACGACCGGCATCGACGATCAGCTTGAGCTCGATTTCATCGGCGGGCCGTGCGGCGGCGGCCGACTGGGCTGGCGCGGGTGTCGCGTCTTGCGATGGCGTCTGATCACTCACAGCGCCCTCGACGTTCGCGGGTTCCGCGCCGTCCTCAACTTGCCTCAGGAAGCCGGCGGCGACTTGCGTTCTCTTGTCATCCTTGGAGCACGATTCCCATCCGGCGCGCCCGGGAGCTTGCGGGCCGGTGTTCCATCTGACTTCAGCATTTTCGGTAACATGACAGTTCAATGACAGAGCGACAGCATATAGCTGGAGCTGCGTGTAAAGGACAGTCGTAGGTCGGATGCGTGATCGACGCACCCAGCCCTGACGAGGGTTTGTCACAATCCAGCGCCACGACGGATCAAATTGCATTTGGTCCGGCAGGCGGTCGAATTGATTGCGAATCGCGCAACTCCCGAAACCCGGATGACCGCGAGCTTCGTCGAAACATTCTTCTAGAGGCTTGGAAGTCACCTCCGGCGACAGGGCGGAGTTTGTGACAGGGGGAATGCAGCCCCGCCATCCCGGAGATCGCAACGGAAGCGTCGCAAACGCCGGTTCCCAACAAATCGGACCGGAGGCGCTTGCCTTTCGCAGGACCGGAGCGCGCGATCGCGCATCAGGGCGCCAGCGTGTTCTTGTAGATCCGGCCGTTCTTCATGATCACCACAAAATTCTTCGCGGGATCCTCGATGATCTTGATGGTGTCGAGCGGATTGCCGTCGATCAGCAGGAGATCGGCGAGCGCGCCCTCCTCCACCACGCCGAGCCGGCCCGGGTAGGGATTTCGCGCGCCCGACAGGCTCAGCAGCTCCGCATTGGCCGACGTTGCCATGGCCAACGCTTCGGCCGGCGTGTACCAGCGCGTCAAAGCGGCAAGCATCGCACCCTGATTGTCCGCCAGCGTCTTCGAGAACAGGACGTCGGTTCCGAACGCGGTCTTGATGCCGTACTTTTTCGCCAAGGCATAGACGCGGTCGGTGCCGGTAACCACCTGCCGCATCTTGTCCTGTTCGGCGGGGCCGAGCGCCGCCGCAGCGGAGAGATCGAGAAACGGCTGCGTGCTCAGCCAGATCCCTTTCTCGGCCATCAGCCGCGCGCTCGCCTCGTCCATGAGATGACCGTGCTCGACGCATCTGACGCCGGCTGCGATCGAGCGCTGGATCGCAACCGGCGTGTAGGCGTGGGTCGCGACATAAGTGCCCCAATTGTCGGCAGCTTCGACGGCGGAGCGCAGCTCGGGCTCGGTGAAGGTGGAGACATCGAGCGGACTGAACGGCGAAGCGACGCCGCCGCCCGCCGTCAGCTTGACCTGCGAAGCCCCCTGCATGAGCTGCTCGCGCGCGCGCACCCGGACCTCGTCGGGACTGTCGGCGACCATGCTGCCGCCGATCTGCTCCATGCGGCTGAGCATCCCGCCGATCGTGCGCGGCAGGTCGGAGAGCTGGCGGAAGTCGCCATGACCGCTGGTGACGGTGATGATCGCGCCGGATGGATAGATGCGGGGACCGGCGACGAGATCCTCGTCGATGGCCTGCTTGAGGCCGAAGCTCGGCCCACCCATGTCGCGCACGGTGGTGAAGCCGCGCATCAACGTCGCGGTCGCTTCGCTGGCCGCGAGCAGATTGTTGTAACCGATATCCCCCGCAAGCGCGGCCATCGGGCTGGGCCGCACCAGCATCGCATGCCAATGCGCATCGATCAGGCCCGGCATCAGCACGCGGCCGCCGCCGTCGATCATTTGAGCGGAGGCGGTGATGTCGCCGGTCGAGATCTTTTCGATGATCTTGTTCCGGACCAGGACGTTGGACGGCGCGGAGAGCGAGCCACCCTTGCCATCGAAGATCCGGACGTTGCGGAACAGGACGGCGGAGTCCTGCTGTGCCGAGGACGGTGACGGCACGCCCAGGATCACGCAGGCAAGGCCAAGCACTGTCACGGCCCGCAAGAGCGCGCGTTGCGCCACGCGGTGCAAGGAGCAGCTCGCTCCAAGCGCGGCGGGCGCGTAACGGACCTGCGAGTTGTTTTCGCCGCGCTGTGACTGGAAGCGTCGCTGCGCCTCATTGACCCCCACGGTTTCCGGGCCGGGTCGACGGCCGGTCGCGACGCGGGCCGTCTCTTGTTCGCCAGCTAGAGCACGCGCCATGGCACCACTCCGCAGAACGGATTCAACTGATGTCGGCTCCGTTCTAGAACTCGACGCTCTGGGGCGAGTTGATTCCGCAAACTCGAGAAAGTCAATTTGCAACCTCAAGGAGATTTTGCAATTCTGCCATACACTCCATGAGAGATGCAGCGGGTGCGCAATGCAGCAGGGAATTTTCGGCAGATGCGTAAGTCTCACTGTCGCGCATGAATCGAACTCGATTCAAAATTGGACAACGATGGAGACGATATCAACGCCAGATTGCAATGCGTGTGCGCTGGAGTACGATCGTGCAGGAGCTGGAAGGATCATGGGGCGGAGGAGAGAAGAACAGCTCCATATAAGGAATGAGGCGTAACATGGTGGCACAAGCAAGTGACGGACATGTCTTCCTGATCAAGAAGCTCGGCGGGCTCTTCGCAATCATCTTGGGATGCCTGCTGACCGCCGTCGGCGTGACCTTCGAATCCGGCGGCACGACCTTCTTTGGTGTTCTCTTCCTGGTGCTTGGCGTCGGTTTACTGGTGCTGAAGATCTTCAGACGAAACGAAGGATCTTCGTCGCCATAAGCCGCCAATGCGGCTCGCTCACGCCCCCAGCACGTCGGCGAGCCGCAGCTCGTCGGCGACCGGATCCTTCAGGAACAGCTCGGCCTCGATCTCGTCCAGATGCGACAGCATCTGCGCGCGCGCGGTCTCTCTGTCGCGTTTGCGGATGGCGGCGACGATACCGGCGTGGTGGTCGGTGCCGCAGGCCGGCGTGTCGTGACGACGGTAGAGCAGGATGATCAGCGAGGAACGCGCGATCAGCTCCTTCAGGAATCCGAGATAGATGCTGTGGCCGCTCATCTCGGCAATGAGCCTGTGAAACTCGCCGGAGAGCCGAACCGAGGCGCGCGCGTCGCCGCGCAGCTCGGCCTCGCGCTCCTCGGCAAGATGCGCCTGGAGGCGATCGAGCCAGGCTGGCGAGACCGCTTCACAGGCATGGTCGACGATGGCGGGCTCGATCAGGCGCCGCGCCTCGAACACCTCGCGGGCGTCCGCAGGCGTGGGGCGAGCGACGAAAGCCCCACGGTTCTTCTCGATGTTGACGATGCCCTCATGCGCGAGTTGCTGGAGCGCAGCGCGAACCAGCGTGCGGCTCGCGCCGTAGATCTCGCCGATCTCATCCTCGCCGAGCTTCGTGCCCGGCAGGAGGCGATGCTCGAGGATCGCCGCGGTCACACCCTCCCGGATGCGGCTGACGCGATCGCTCGCGTCTGGCGCGTCGGATTTGGGGCGGGGCTTGGCGGCCATGAGTTCGACGGTTGGGTCTGGAGGCGCGATCGACGTTCGCTTTTGAATTTAGTCGACGAGTTGTATCCAATCACAGGCGAAACTTTATACAATCGTCGCCCGTTTTGTGTGCATTTGACCACGAACGGGACGGGCCGAACGGAGGCGCCGGATTTGGCCTAACGATCTGACTCCGCTGCACAGTTTCGGAATTTGGCCCGCAAACAGGTGATTGGCACGGACCTTGCGGAGAGAGCGACAGCATCGCCCTCCCTGGACACGCCATGGCCACTCCCGCCGCTCTCGAACTGGTCGCCGTCACCAAGCGCTATGACACGACGCTGGCGGTCGACACCGTCAATTTGAAGATCCCGGCCGGCACCTATTGCTGTCTCCTCGGTCCGTCCGGCTGCGGCAAGACGTCGACCCTGCGGATGATCGCCGGCCACGAGGCGGTCAGCGAGGGCGACATCATCCTGGGCAGCCAGAACGTCACCGACCTGCCGCCGGCCGAGCGCGGCACGGCCATGATGTTCCAGTCCTACGCGCTGTTTCCGCATCTGAGCGTGATAGACAACGTCGCCTTCGCCTTGAAGATGCGCGGCATCGACAAGTCGACGCGCCACAAGCGCGCCGGCGAGTTGCTCGAGCTGGTGGCGATGAGCCCCTATGCGGGCCGACTGCCGGCGCAGCTCTCCGGCGGCCAGCAGCAGCGCGTCGCCCTCGCCCGCGCGCTGATCACCGAGCCGCAGATTCTGCTGCTCGACGAGCCGCTCTCCGCGCTCGATCCGTTCCTGCGGGTGAAGATGCGCGGCGAGCTGAAGCGGCTTCAGCGCGAGCTCGGCATCAGCTTCATCCAGGTCACCCACGGGCAGGAAGAGGCAATGGCGCTCGCCGACCACATCGTGGTGATGAACCACGGCCGGATCGAGCAGCAGGGTACGGCCCGCGACATTTTCCACCATCCCCGCACCGAATTCGTGGCGCGCTTCATCGGCGGCCACAACGTGCTCAGCGAAGCCGGCAAACTGATCGCCGTGCGTGCCGACCAGCTCTGCATCGTGCCATTCGCCGAAGGCGCGTTCGGCGCGCCGGCGCTGCTGACCCAGACCGAGTATCAGGGCTCCTACATCGCCATCTCGCTCACGCTCGACGACGGCACCGCCCTGTTCTCCCACCTTCCCGAGGCCGCCTTCGACGTTCACCCGTTCCGTCCGGGCGATCGCGTGCTGGCCACCTGGGATCCCGCCAAGGCGCAACGTCTGCAATAGCGCCGATCGATCACTGGAATGCGCAACAGAGGAGTGAGCGAAATGACCGAGACGACCAGGAAGACCGGCGTCAGCCGCCGCACGCTATTGAAGGGCACCGCAGGTCTCGCCGGACTTGCCGCCGGCTCGGGCGCCATCACCGGCTTTCCCTATGTGAAGTCGGCCGATGCCAAGGTGCTGCGCTATCTCGGCACCGCCGTGAACGAGGGCGACGACATCGCCAAGCAGTGCATGAAGGACACCGGCATCAAGATCGAATACATCACCGCGACGACCGACGACGTCACCAAGCGCGTGATGACCCAGCCGAACTCCTTCGACGTGCTGGACACCGAATATTTCTCGCTGAAGAAGATCGTGCCGTCGGGCAACATCCTTGCGCTCGATGCCAGGAAGATCAAGCAGTTCGACAACATCACGCCCGTCTTCACCAAGGGCGAGACGCCCGGCGGCAAGAAGATCGGCGGCCAGGGCACCGCGCCCTGGAAGGTGCTCTATCTCGAAGGCAAGGACTCCAAGAAGTTCGCGACCTCGGCGACCGAATTCGTCACGCTGATCCCGACCGTCTACAACGCCGATACGCTCGGCATCCGCCCCGACATCATCAAGCGGCCGATCAGCTCGTGGTCCGAGCTGCTCAACCCCGAGTTCAAGGGCAAGGCCTCGATCCTCAACATCCCCTCAATCGGCATCATGGACGCCGCGATGGTCGTGGAAGCCTCCGGCAAGTACAAATATGCCGACAAGGGCAACATGACCAAGGAAGAGATCGATCTCACCATGAAGGTCATGACGGAGGCCAAGAAGGCCGGCCAGTTCCGCGCGTTCTGGAAGGACTTCAACGAGAGCGTCAACCTGATGGCCTCGGGCGAGACCGTGATCCAGTCGATGTGGTCGCCGGCAGTGACGAAGGTGCGCTCGATGGGGATCGCCTGCACCTTCCAGCCGCTGAAGGAAGGCTATCGCTCCTGGGCCTCCGGCTTCTGCGTCTCCAAGGGCGTGTCGGGTGCGAAGCTCGAATGGGCCTATGAATTCGTCAACTGGTTTCTGTCCGGCTATGCCGGCGCCTATCTCAACCGCCAGGGCTATTACTCCGCCGTGCTCTCGACCGCGAAGGCGCACATGGAGCCCTACGAATGGGCCTATTGGATGGAAGGCAAGCCGGCCGAGAAGGACATCAAGGCGCCCGACGGCTCGCTGCTCGAGAAGGCCGGCGCGGTGCGCGACGGCGGCTCCTACGAGGACCGCATGGGCGGCGTCGCCTGCTGGAACGCGGTGATGGACGAAAACGACTACATGGTCCGCAAGTGGAACGAGTTCATCGCGGCGTAACCGACATGTCGGAAGAAGTCCTGCAACAGGCGTCCCCGGGTTTGATCCCGGGGTCGGGCACGGCGCGCGCCGCAAAACCGACGCGCCTGTCGCCGTCCTTCATCTCCTGGCTCCAGGCCGGGCCGATGATGCTGGTGTTTCTTGCCTTCTTCCTCATTCCGCTGGTGTTCGTGGTCATCGTCTCGTTCTGGGACTACAACGAATACCAGTTGCTGCCGGCCTTCTCCGGCCGCGGCTACACCGACACGTTCGAGGGCTGCATCGCGCAGCTCCCCGAGCTCTGCACCATCGGCAAGACCTATCTGAAGACGCTAAAGCTCTGCTTCATGGTCTGGGCCATCACGCTCTTCATCGGCTTCTGGGTCGCCTATTTCCTCGCCTTCCACGTCAAGTCCAAGACCTGGCAAATGGGCTTGTCGCTGCTCTGCACGATCCCGTTCTGGACCTCCAACGTCATCCGCATGATCGCGTGGATCCCGCTGCTCGGGCGCAATGGGCTGGTGAATTCCGGCCTCGTCAAGACAGGGCTGATCAACCATCCGATCGAATGGCTGCTATTCTCCGAATTCTCCGTTGTTCTGGCACTGGTGCACCTCTTCACCTTCTTCATGGTGGTGCCGATCTTCAATTCGATGGTGCGCATCGACAAATCGCTGATCGAGGCCGCCTATGACGCGGGTGCCACCGGCTTCCAGACCCTGGTCAACGTCATCATACCGCTTTCCAAGCCGGGCATCGTCATCGGCTCGATCTTCGTCATCACCATCGTGATGGGCGACTTCATCACTATCGGCGTGATGGGCGGCCAGCAGATCGCCGCCGCCGGCAAGATCATCGAGACGCGCGTGAACGCATTGCAGTTCCCGGCGGCGGCAGCCAACGCCGTGATCCTGCTCGCCATCACCTTCCTCATCATCTCCATGATGTCGCGCATCGTCGACATCAAGAAGGAGCTGTAGAGCATGAAGGAAGGACGCCCGCGCTCGTTCTACGTGCTCGCGATCTTCTTCGCGGCCTATGTGCTGTTTCTCTACGGTCCGATGATCGCAATCTACGTGCTGTCGTTCCAGGGGCCGCAGGGCGGCCTCACCTTCCCGATGAACGGGGTGTCGACCTTCTGGATCGCAAAACTGTTCCAGGGCACCGGCATCGTCGATCTCGGCGCGGCCTTCCGCCGCTCGCTGCTGCTCGGCATCATCGTGATGATTGTCACCGTCGTGCTGTCGGTTGCCGCCGGCATGGCGTTCCGCCGCAAGTTCATGGCGCAGAGTATCCTGTTCTACTCGGCGATCGCGAGCCTGATCGTGCCTTCGATCATCACCTCGCTCGGGATCTCGCTCGAGTTCCGTATCATCGACGACCTGATCAAGGCGCATTGGAACGAGAATTTCGAGACCTCGATGGGCTTGCTCACCTCCGGGCTCGGCGCACACCTGACCTGGACGCTGCCGTTCGGCCTCCTCATCATGTTCGCGATCTTCAACCGCTTCGACCCGAGGCTCGAGGAAGCCGCGCGCGATCTCGGTGCGACGCCTTGGCAGACCTTCCGTCATGTCGTGCTGCCGATCATCCTGCCCTCGGTGATCGGCATCGGCCTGTTCGGCTTCACGCTGTCCTGGGACGAGCTCGCCCGCTCCAGCCAGGCGATCGGAGCAGTGAACACTTTGCCGCTGGATCTGCAGGGCCTCACCACCACCGTCACGAACCCCGACATCTATGCGCTCGGCACCGTGATCTCGGCGGTCTCGTTCACGGTGATCACGCTTGCGCTCGGCACCATCCACATGCTCAACAAGCGGCAGGCGGCCAAGGGCTCGGACGCCGGCAAAGGGCTTGTCTGACAAGGGCCTCGTCTGATCGAGATGCGACTGCACATCGTCAATCCCAACACCACTGCGTCCATGACGGCGAAGATCGCCGCTGCGGCGCGCGCGATCGCGCTGGCGGACACGGTGATCGATGCGCGGCAGCCGACGATGGGTCCGGTCTCGATCGAGGGATTTTACGACGAAGCCTTCGCCGTCCCCGGCATGCTCGGCTGTATCCGCGAGGCCGACCGCGACGGCGCGGAAGCCCACATCATCGCCTGCTTCGACGACACCGGCTTGGATGCTGCGCGCGCGGTCGCGAAGGCGCCGGTGATCGGCATCGGCGAAGCCGGCTTCCATATGGCGAGCCTGGTCGCCGCCCGCTTTGCCGTGGTGACGACGCTCGGTGTCTCCATCGTGCCGATCGAGCATAACCTGCGAAAATACGGCCTCGCCGAACGCTGCGCCCGCGTCCGCGCCGCCGAGGTCCCGGTGCTGGCGCTCGAGGAGCGCAACGCTGACGCTGTCGGCAAGATCTCGGCGGAGATCACGGCCGCGATCCGTGACGACCGCGCCGAAGCCATCGTGCTCGGCTGCGCCGGCATGGCCGATCTCGCCAGCGAGCTCGCCGCCACGCACGGCCTGCCAGTGATCGACGGGGTCACTTCCGCGGTGACGCTGGCGGAATCACTGGTGCGGCTGGGGCTGACGACCTCCCGGCTCGGGCCCTACGCCGCGCCGCGCTCGAAGAGCTATTCCGGGCCGTTTTCGCAATTTCAGCCCTGAACCATGCGCCTGTCGGGGCATTCGGAGGCCGCAAAGCCCGCTGAACACTGGTTTTTTCGCCCTTAGCCTCTTTTTGGTCCCATTCCTTGCGGAAACGTAAGGCTTTCGGGACGCCCCGGCGGCCTCAGGGCTGCCGGTATTCGCCACTCACCAAGTTTCAATTTGGGTTTTGTCAGCGATGATCGATCTCGCACAGGACACACCGTCCACGCCCCTTCTCCGTCTCGGCGCCCAGCCCATCGCGCTGACCGCCGCCGCGCTCCTGCTCCTGATCGCGGGGGTGACCTCGATCGCGATCTGGCGGGCTTACACCGGCGCAGCACCCGAGGCCGACCGGGTGGTGGCATCGCGGCAGCTGCAGGCGCGGACCGCCCAGGCGTCCGAGCAGCTCGTCGAGAAGACCAAGGGATTGGAGGCGACCCAGCAGGAATCGATCGACCAGCTCCAGGTGGTGCAGGACCAGCTCCAGACCATGAAGCGGCTGATGGCGGCGCAGCAGGCCGACACCAAGCGTCTGTCCGAGCAGGTCGCATCGCTGAACGAGTCGATCGACGGCCTGCGGCAATCGTTTGCCAGCGCGCGAGCGACCGAAGTTGAAGCGCCCGCGGTTACCCGCAGGAAACCGGCGCGGCACCGGGTCCACGCCAGCGCGCGCAAGCGCTCGCCCGGCTAAGCGTCCGCCACAGGCGAGTTTATTTTCGCCACTTGTGAACTGGATCACATTCGTCCGCATGATTCCGCGCAATGCTCGCCGTTACCGGATGGCGTGAGCCGATTTCAATGTCCGGGGCTGGCAAGGTCGTTGACGGTATATTGCGTCAACGGCCTTGTTTTTTAGCGGTCCTGTCGATCTTCCCGTCTCACTCGCAGACGTCGACGCTGCGGTATCGCCACCCGGCTGGCGTCATGACGCGCTTCCGAGCGACGTAGCAGCCGCCATAACCATCATTGTAGCCGGTACCATAATAGGTGGGACCGCCGTAATAGGGGTAGCCGTAGCCATAGCCGTAATAGCCGCCGTAAAAGCCGGCGCCGGCAATGCCTGCCCCGATTGCGACGCCCGGCCAGAAGCCGCCGCCACGCCAATGGCCGCCATGGCCCCAACCGCCGCCGTGCCAACCGCCACCGTGGCCCCAGCCACCATGGCCGAAGCCCCGCGCTTGAGCCGATTGCGGCACCGATAGTCCAACGGCCGCCACGGCCAGCGCCGTCATGATCATCTTCCGTAACATTACTCGATCCTCCGCGTGGACGCGTTCCACGCTTCAACGCAAGACCAAGCTAACGTCAGTTGGGCGATCGTGACAGCCACGCTGTCTCACTTCCGCGCGAGCGTCAGCAGCCGCGGCAGATGCTCTTCATTTTCTTGTCGAGCTGCTTGTTCTCGGCGTTGACGGTGGCATCAGCCGCCCCGCCGGCGCCGGTGCCCGTGGTGACGCCGGCGCCTGCTCCGGATGATTGAGCCGTCCCCAGGCTGTTGGTCCCGGGGGGCGGAGCCGGCGCGTTGGCAACGCCTCCGCTCGATCCCGCAGGGCCTCCCGTCGATCCACCAACGCCGCCGGTCGCTTGCGCGAACGATACGGCCGGCATCGCTGCGAGTGCGAGGATTACGATCACGCTCTTGATTGAACCGGTTGCGGATGATCGGGCCATCGGAATTCTCCTTTGCGGGTCAACCGCTGCGGCGAAAACCGGTTCCGGAACAAATGCCGTCGCATCAGCTTGACAGCGAGGAGGCCAAACACGATGACCGATCGCGATCCCTTTGCAGAGGGCGAGCGCGCTGCGCGCAAGAACATCCCCGCCGAGGCCAATCCTTATTCGAACGGCAGCGACGAGCACGCGCTCTGGGCCGCCGGCCACGAGAAGGTGGCAGGAGCGATCGAAGCGCGCGAATCCGAGGGAAGCTGACGCGGCCTCTCCGAACGCGCGCGCCGGTCGCTAGGCGGCCGCCACCATCTTCTCGGTGCGATCCTCCACCATGGTCACGAACACGTGGGACTCTTCGCCGGCCCCGCCGATCTGCACCCTTCGGGCCGAGATGACGCGGCGGCCGCGCGCGGGATTGTCGATGGTGTCGACGATCGGTTCGAGCTGCTGTTTCTGCGCGAGGAGCTGCTGATCGCGCCGCTCGATCAATGCGGCCGCCTCCGCGGAGAACAATTCCCGCGCGGTCTTGCCGATGATCTCGCCGCGCGACATGCCGATCATCTTCTCGGCGGCCTTGTTGACGAAGACGTAGCGCAGGTTGCGCGCATCCTTGGCGATGATGCCCTCGGCCACGTTCTCGATGATGGTGGCGAGGAAGCGCTCCATCCGCTCCAGAATGCGCTCACGCTGACGCTGTTCGGTGACGTCCTCCTGCACCGACACCCAGCCGCCACCGTCCATCGGACGCTCGTAGATCTTGATGATGCGGCCGTCGTTCAACGCGAGCTCGTGGGCTGCAGGCTCGCGCCGGGCGATCCGGTCGAGAACCGCGGCGACATATTTCGTGACGTCGCCGCTGAACAACCCGCTCTCGGCCCTATGCTTGAGTATCTCCTCGAGCGTGGATCCCGCCTGGATCGTCTCGGGCAGATTGTAGATCTTCCGATAGTTGGAATTCATCGCAACCACGTTGGCCTTGCCGTCCAGCATGATCAGACCCTGCGGCATGCTGTTGATCGCGGCCGAAAGCTGCCACTTCTTGGCCTGGTACTTGTCGTTGAAGGTGTCACGCTCGGTCATCGCCGCGTCACGGGCCTGCGCGGTGCCGAGCTCGAGCTCCTCGAGTTCGAAGATGCGCGCCACGGCGTCGCGGAAATTCTGCACGGCGCGCGCAAGACGTCCGATCTCGTCGTGACGGCGCAAATGCGGCACCTCGCTCTTGACGTCGCCTCGCGCGATTCGGTCGGTCGCCTGCGTGATATCGGACAGCGCGCCGACGACGGAGTTCCGCATGACCACGACGTTCAGGCCCGCGAAGACCAATGCAGCGAGCCCGAGCGCGAACAGATAGGCAGCCGCATAGCGGTGGTCATCGGCGAGTTCGTCCGCCTCGCGGGCACGCTGCTCGTAGATGCGCTCGAGCGCCTCGATATCGCTATTGAGCTTGCTGCGCACCGTCCGATTGGCGCTGTTGTCGCCCCATTCGCGTGCCGCCGCCGAGCTGATCTCCACACCGCGGCGGACCAGCTCCTGGCGGAATTCGATGAACTGCGTTATGCGCTGGCGGAATGCGGCGAACTGCTCGGCATCGTCTCTGCTGACGGTCAGCTCCATGTTCTTCACGGCCTCGGCAAGCTCGCGGTTGCGCCGCAGGAGCCCGTCCGCGAACGGCATCATCGCACGACGATCGGTGGACATGTAGATGCCGCGGGATTCCATCACGACGGCGTAAATCAGCGCATTGATGCGTCCGACGTTGATTGCCGCAGCGGCGGAGGACGCATGCATGTGACGATAGGTCGTCTGCAACCGCACCGACTGAACCGACATCACCATGAGGAAGGTGGTGACGATCGCGAGGAAGGCGGCAATGCTGTAGACTTTCTCCGCAACGGTCAGCGTGTCGGCGCCGCGCGCCAAGCGAACGAACTTCTTTAGCAAATTGGTTCCGGCGGCAAGGCCGGATGCCGGTGCCGCCGCGTCCATGGCGCCGTTTCCCCTTGGTTGAAAACATCCAAGATACCGCTGCAGCGCTAGCGGAGGCTTAAACTTTCAACCGGTATTTTTACGGCGTGGAACCGCAAGGGCGGCCGGGAGAGCACGGCGAGGCGTCAACCGATTCGCTTCAGGCCCTTCTTGAAGCGCGGACCGTTGGCCACGTAGAACCTCGCCGCGCTTCCCATCTTCTGGACCTGGGCGTCGTCGAGCGTCCGGATCACGCGCGCCGGCGAGCCGATGATCAGGGACCGTTCGGGAAACTCCTTGCCCTCGGTGATGACGGAACCGGCGCCGACGATGCTGTTGCGGCCAATCCTGGCGCCGTTCATCACGATCGAGCCCATGCCGATGAGAGCGCCCTCTTCGATGGTGCAGCCATGCAGGATGACATTGTGGCCCACCGTGCAGTTCCGGCCGATGACGAGCGGAAAGCCGAGATCGGTATGGCAGGTCGAGCCGTCCTGCACATTGGCGCCCTCGCCGATCTCGATCCACTCGTTGTCGCCGCGCAGCACGGCGCCGAACCAGACGCTCGCACCCGGCTTCAGGCGCACGCGGCCGATCACGGTGGCGGTCTCGGCGATGAAGTAATTGCCGTCGGCGGGAAGGTCGGGCGCCTGCCCGTCGAGCTCGTAGATCGCCATGGAGGTCTCCTGTCACGTCGACCTCAGCCATAGCGAACCCGCGGCGAAGAGGCAAAGGCCGCCCGCCGGGCAGTCCCGGCGGTCGTCAGCCCAGGACGCCGGCCGCGCGTAGCGTCATCAGGAAGAAAGTGCCGCTCATCATGCTCCAGAAGCCGGCAATGACGGTCGCCATCATCACGAACTCGGCACGGCGGCTTTCCACCCGCACGCCGCGCAGCGTGTTGCGCATGATGATGAAGGGCGCGGCGAACACCAGGAATGGCACCGCGGCGAAGGTCTTCGGCGCCACGCCGTCCTGCAACAGGCCGAAGCCGGCGGGCCGCTGCGCCAGCGCCTGGTATCCGTTCACGAGCGCGCCCGCGAGCGCGAAACCAATGCAGATCGAGAAGAAGGTATTGAGAGCTTCAGGTGTCATCGGAACGGTCCGCCCTTACGCAACGCCACCGCCTTCCTGTGACAAATAGTGCCGGTTAACGCCACATTATCCTTAAGGGAAGGTTAACAGCGCTGTCCCTCCCGCGCAGGGCCGTCCCCGCTCCCCGCGGCCGGGAACGCTCCGCGAAATCGCCGCCGCATGGCATATTCGCGGCTGATTCGTCGGCCACCGGCCGACGTCCGGCGCGACTCGTCATGACGGTGTTTTCGGCAGCTCCTCTTAGGTCCCCCCGTACGCGCACCCGGGCGCATGTCGTCCCGATCGTGCTCGGCGGCATTGCCGCGGCATGCGCGGTCGCGCTCGTCGCCTATCTGCTGTGGCCGACCTGGGGCACCCGCGGCGCCAACGCCCCGGACAAGCTGCCGGTGAGCGTCGGCGGCACGCTGTTCAACCTGCCGAGGTCGGCGATCCGCATGAAGATCCAGCGGCACTCCGGACCGCAGGAGCGCATCGATCTCGACTTCCTCTATCCCTCGCTGGAGCCGCCGGGCGCGCCGAAGCACGTCACCGTCGAGACGGTGGAGGCGGCGGTGCAATCGATCGACCGCATCTTCCTGTCGATCGCGGCCCATCACGATGCGCTGGCGCCCGAGCAGCGGACAGCCACGATCTATCCGCGCTACCTCGACCAGGCCGCGACCATGCCCGTGGATGGCCTGACGATGCGGATGTTCCGCACCGACACCCCTTACGGCAGCGAGGACCTCTATTCCGCTGCAAGCCCGGCACTGACCGCGCGCTGCACCCGCGATGGGGCAACGCCCGGCATGTGCCTCTCGGAGCGCCGCGTCGGCGGCGCCGACCTCACCTTCCGCTTTCCCCGCAGCTGGCTGTCGCAATGGCGTGACGTGGCGGATGCGATGGACAAGCTGACGGCGCAGCTGCGCGGGCCGAAGGGCTGAGCACGGCATCCCTGCCCTGCCGCGCGACAGGCCAGAGTCTACCTAAACCAAAAACTGCGAAAACAACCCCATGCACAGTAGCCAAGCATCGGCAGCATCGAGCATTTTCGTATTTTTCGAAGAGCTGTTGACCCGTCGGGCAAAACAGGAACACAATGGCATCATGGGAAGATCAAATTGAATGATGCGACTGCGCGTCTTCGAGCCGGACCGGGGTTGCCCGGATCGCCGGACCGGTGTGTGACTGATATCACTGATCATAGATTGCGTTTGGCCATCTTGCGAATATTCTGACGCTATTGCATTCGGGGGCTGGAATGCGGCTTCGGCTGTTTGTTTTATTGATTGTTGCGAGCTGGTTCTGGACTGGCGCCGCGCTGGCCGAGAAGCGCGTCGCGCTCGTCATGGGCAACTCGGCCTACAAGAACGTGGCGAGGCTTGCGAACCCCGCGAACGATGCCGCGCTGGTCGGCGGCATGTTCAGGAACGCGGGCTTCGACGCCGTCGACGTCAAGCTCGACCTGAACGTGGTCGACATGCGGAAGGCGCTGCGCGAATTCGGTGCCAAGGCTCGCGACGCCCATGTCGCGGTCATCTACTACGCCGGGCATGGCATCGAGCTTGACGGCACCAACTATCTGATCCCCACCGATGCCGCCCTTGAGACCGATACCGATGTTCTCGACGAGGCCTTCCCGCTCGACAGGGTGTTGTTCGCCATCGAGCCGGCCAAGCAACTTCGCCTCGTCATCCTGGACGCCTGCCGCGACAATCCATTCGCCAAGACGATGAAGCGCACGGTCGCCTCGCGAGCGATTGGCCGCGGCCTCGCCAAGGTCGAGCCGACCAGCCCCAACACCATGATCGCCTTCGCGGCGAAGGCCGGCTCGACCGCCTCGGACGGCGATGCCAGGAACAGCCCGTTTGCCACCGCTCTGGTCGAACGCCTGCCGATGCCGGGCCTCGATCTGCGCAAGGCGTTCGGCTTCGTCCGCGACGACGTGCTCAAGACCACCGGCTACAAGCAGGAGCCCTATGTGTACGGCTCGCTCGGCGGCGATGACGTGCCGCTGGTGGCAGCAAAGCCCGTCGTCGCGGGACCGCAGGCCAACCCGGACGCCGAAATCCGGCGCGATTACGAACTGGCGCTTCAGTTGGGTACGCGTGACGGGTGGACGGCCTTCCTCAACCGCTTTCCCAGCGGTTTCTATACCGATCTTGCGAAAGGCCAGCTGAACAAGATCGCCGCCGAGGAAATCCGCGCCGCCGCTGCGGAGAAGGCCAGGCAGGCCGAGCAGGAGAAGGCCCGACTGGCATCCGACCGCGCCAAGAAGGCCGAGCAGGAGAAAGCTGCAGCAGCCGCGAAGGCGGCTGAGGACGCCAAGGCAGCCGCTGAGAAAGCCAAGCAGATCGAGGAAGCCAAGGCGGCGGCCGCCGAGCAGCGCAGGAAGGACGTGGAAGCCGCAGCAGCGAAGGCACTGGTCGACAAGCAGGCTGCTGAAAAGGCGCGCGCGGACAAGATCGCGAACGACAAGGCGGCCGCCGAGCTGGCTGCAAAGCAGGTGACCGACAAGGCGCAGGGCGAGCAGAAGGTCGCGGCGGTTACCCCAACTCAATCGTCTCCCAGCCGCTCGCCGCAGGAGACCGTAAAGCTGGTGCAATCGGAGCTCCGTCGCGTCGGCTGTCTGCCCGCCACGGCCGATGGCGACTGGAATGCGTCATCGCAACGCTCGCTGACGCTGTTCAACCAATATGCGGGGACGAAGCTCGATGCCAAGCAGGCGAGCTTCGAAGCGCTCGATGCCATCAAGGCCAAGCCGGGCCGGGTCTGCCCGCTGGTGTGCGATCACGGCTTCAAGGCCGATGGCGACGCTTGCGTAAAGATCGCGTGCCGAGCCGGCTATCGCCTCAATGACGACAACGAGTGCGAGAGGGTACGTGACACGAAATCAGTCACAACGCGGGATGACAGGACCAAACGGGACGCGGAGCGCAAGAATACCGAGGCGGCACCATCGAGACCGCAATCGAATGGACAGATTACCTGCAATACGATGGGCTGTCGCCCAGTCAAACCCGGGTGCAGATTGGTGAAGTTGGGTGTTCCTGGCGAGCCGGGGAACGGATCGGAAGTCTGCAACTGAGAACGAGCTCAGGGCGCGCGTGACCTAAGGAAAGGTTAGTTCAATCGAGCGCAGGCGGCCGTCCGGTTCGGCGGCGATGTGCTGGCAGAACCGGCCCGCCATTTCATATTTCTTGAATCTGGCCTTAACCCGTCGGGCAAAGCACGGGCATGACCATCATGAGGGCGCCGACGTAGCCCGCCTTCGCAGCCTTATCGACGCGAGATGCTCGTGACCGCCAGATCCCTGCGCCGTCAGTCGCGGACCTTCTTCGCCCGGTAAAGGCTCGGCGTCGTCCCGACCGACTTGCGGAACGCGCGATTGAAATTGGCCTGCGACGAAAATCCGGTGGCATAGGCGATATCGACGAGCGGACGATCGCTGCCGGACAGGAGCCGCTTGGCGAGATCGAGACGCTGGCGGCTGACATATTCATGCGGCGCCACTCCGGTTGCCGCCTTGAAGCTGCGCGAGAAATGCGCCGGGCTCATGCACGCCACCGATGCCAGATCCTTCACCGTGAAATCACGCTCGACGGATCCATCGATGAACTCGATCACGCGCGACAGCCGTTTGGCGTCGAGCGGCCTTTGACCGGCGCTGAGCTGCCGGAGCCTGACGGCAGTGGCCGAGTAGCTGTGCACCAGATGGGCCGACAACGCGCGCCCCAGGCTTTCGATCAGGAGCCGGCCGGTGGAAGTCTCCTGTTCGAGTTCGGCCAGGATCCGGTCCGCAACATGCTCGATGAACATGTCCTGATCGATGGTCTCATAGCGGATCGAGATGCCCGACGGGTCGATGTCGAGATCCCTGAGCATGGTGTCGTCGAACGGCTTGCCGGGAAGGAAGAGATGCAGGCATTCCTGCATCTGGCTCTCGACCCGGATGAAGTCCTCGCGGATGCCGGCCGGGCAAAGCCACACGGTGCCCCTTCTGCCGAAGGTGCGCTGCCGCATACCGCCGCCTTCGCGGTCGACGACCGAGTTGCCACGGAGCAGGATTGCGATCTCGGTGTCGCGCGGCAATTGCGGTGGCAGGTCGCCGGGCTCGTGGCTCCATCGCTCCGCGAGCAGGTGCGACCACCGCCGGTCATTGGACGTCTGAAGCATTCTGCCGGTCACATATTTATCGACAGAGTTGCCGAGCATACCCATCGTAGATCTCCGCCAGATAGCGCGACGTGGGGGCAACGGTATTGCTAAGTCCAGCAATAACCATGCCAGAGATCCGACCAGCCGTCCACGGGCCGAGAGCAGTCCGGGACAACAACACCGCACGTTTGGAAAAGCCAGGTCGTGCCCGGGCACCGCATGCTCGGCGCCGTCTTGAATCAGGAGGCGGAGAGATCCATGGCCCGAACCACGGTAATAGGCGCGTGCCCCCACGATTGCCCGGACACCTGCTCCATCCTGACCACGGTCGAGGATGGCAAGGCGATTGCCGTGCGCGGCAATCCAGATCATCCGTTCACGCGCGGACGGCTCTGCGTCAAGGTCAACAATTACGAGGAGCGCGTCTACAGTGACAAGCGCGTCCTCCATCCGCTGAAACGGGTCGGCCCGAAGGGCGCCGGACAGTTTCAGCGGATCTCGTGGGACGAGGCCATCGAAACCATCGCATCGCGATGGACGTCCACCATCGCCGAGCACGGCGCGCAGGCGATCCTGCCCTACAGCTATCTGGGCACCCAGGGCATCATCAACGGGCTGAACGTCGGAGATCCCCTCTTCAACAAGCTCGGCGCAACGGTGCTCGAACGCACGTTCTGCGATTCCGCCTCATGCACCGCCTACATGATGACGATCGGGCATACCCCCGGCGTCGACCCCGAGAGCTTCGTGCACTCGAAATACATCATCCTGTGGGCCTGCAATACGCTGAGCACGAACTCGCATCACTGGCCGTTCATCGAGCAGGCGAAGAAGGCCGGTGCCAAGCTCGTGGTGATCGATCCCGTCCGCACCCGCACCGCGCGCCTCGCCGACTGGCACATTCCGATCCGTCCCGGCACCGACGCAGCGCTCGCGCTCGCCATGATCCACGTCATCATCAAGGAGAACCTGGTCGACCGCGACTACGTCGACAAGCACACCGTCGGGTATGACGAGCTGGCCGAGCGGGCGTCGATCTACACACCCGAATTTGCCTCCGAGGAAACCGGCATTGCCGTCGACGATATCGTCAGGCTGGCGCGGGAATATGCCACGACACCTCCGGCCGTCGTGCGCATCGGCGTCGCGGTCGAGCGGCATGCCGGCGGAGGCCAGACCGTGCGCGCGATCGCCTGTCTTCCCGGCCTGATCGGCGCATGGAAGCATGTCGGCGGCGGCCTGCTCCAGCTTCCGATCTGGGCATTTCCGGTCAGGTGGGACGTGCTGATGCGTCCCGATCTCCAACCGGAAAAAATGCGCGTGCTCAACTCCTGGCGCCTCGGCGCGGCGCTGACGGGCGAGCTTGGCTTCGATCCGCCGATCAAGGCGCTGTTCGTCTACAACGCCAATCCGATGGCGATGGTGACCGAACAGGGCAAGCTCGAAAAGGGCCTGGAACGTGAGGATCTGTTCACGGTCGTCAGCGAGCACTTCCTGACCGACACCGCCAGATATGCCGACATCGTCCTGCCAGCGACCACGCAGCTCGAACAGAAGGACATCCTGTTCTCGTGGGGACACCTCTACCTCTCCTATAACAACCAGGCGATCGAGCCGCTCGGCGAAGCCGTTCCGAACACCGAACTGTTCCGCCGCATCGCGCGTGCGATGGGCATCACGGACCCGGCCTTCTTCCGGTCCGACGAGGAGATCATCGCCGCATCGCTCGACTGGAACAGCCCGGTGCTCGACGGCATCTCGCTCGAGGACGTCAAGGCCAAGGGCTATGTGCGCCTCAACATGCCCGCACCGGCGGACTGGGCACCGCACCGCGAAGGCAACTTTCCGACCGCCTCCGGCAAGTGCGAGTTCAAGTCGACGATCGCCGCCGGAGGCAACTTCGTGGTGCCGCTGTTCCGCCAGGGCTACAATGGCGACCAGGACGGCGCGCCGGTCGATCCCCTGCCTCACTACATCCGGCCGAACGAGAACCCGCGCTCGGCGCCCGCGCTGGCAACCCACTATCCGCTCAGCCTGATTTCGCCGAAGAGCCACGCCTTCCTGAATTCGAACTACGGCAACCTGCCGGCGCAAACCGCGCAGGCCGGCGAGGAACAGGCGGTGCTCCTCAACCCCGACGATGCGGCACAACGCGGCATCATCGCAGGCGCCCCCATCCGCGTGTTCAACGATCGCGGTTCGTTCGAGGCATTCGCGACCGTCTCCCCTGACATCATGCCGGGCGTCGTGGTGGCGCCGTCCGGCTACTGGCAACGATCGAACCGCAAGGGAGCGACCGTCCACGCTCTGACGCCCCCGGCCTTCGCCGATCTCGGTCGCGCGCCGACCTTCTCCGACATCCTCGTCCAGGTCAGTGGCACCCAGGTCAGTAGCGTCCAGGTCAGTGGCGCCCAAGCCAGCGGAGCCTGACGATGACTTACGTGGTCACCGACAATTGCCGCGGCTGCCGATACACGGAATGCGTCACCGTCTGCCCGGTGGAGTGTTTCCACCTCGACGATGCCATGACCTATATCGACCCGGAAAACTGCATCGACTGCGGTGGCTGCGCGCCGGCCTGCCCTGTCGGCGCGATCGAGCCCGACTATCGTCTGGCTGCGGACAAGAAATTCTGGATCGACGTCAATCGCAAACGCTCGGCCGAAACTCCCGTGTTGAGCGCACGTCTGGCGCCCCTGCCGGGCGCAGACGAGCGCAGACTGGCGCTGGGCCGATGACGGACCTGGCGTCGGAGGTCGATGCCGGCATGTTCCGCGTCGCTGTCGTCGGCAGCGGGCCGAGCGGCTTCTACGCCGCCGAAGCGCTGCTGCGCTCCGGGGCGCCTGTGGCCGTCGACATGTTCGAGCGGCTGCCGGTGCCCTACGGGCTGGTGCGGTTCGGCATCGCTCCCGACCATCCAAAGCTCAAGCAGGTCACGATCGCCTTCGACAGGATCGCAAGGACGCCTGGTTTTCGTTTCGTCGGCGGCGTCACGATTGGAGACGACGTCACGGTCGACGAGCTCCGCGAGGCCTATGACGCCGTGGTGCTCGCGACCGGCGCAGATCTCAGCCGGCCTCTGGACATTCCGGGCGAGACGCTGCCAGGGAGCCACAGCGCCGGCGATTTCGTCGCGTGGTACAACGGCCACCCCGATTTCGCCGATCTCAAATTCGATCTCGATCACGAGGCGGCGGTGATCATCGGCCATGGCAACGTCGCTCTCGACGTCGCACGCATTCTCGCCAAATCCGCCGAGGAGTTGAGCCAGACCGACATCGCGCGCCATGCGCTCGAAGTTCTGGCAGAGAGCCGGATTCGCCAGATCGTCATCATCGGCCGCGGCGGGCCGGCGCAGGCGAAATTCACCGCCAAGGAATTGCGCGATTTCCTCGAATTGAGCGCATGCGACACGCTGGTCGACAACCGCGGGATCGATCCGAACGAATTCGAGCCGCAGGTTTCCGGAGATCCGGAGCTCGCGGAAAAACTGTCGCTACTGCGCGCGTTCTCGCGGCAGACTGCAACGAGGCCACGGCGTTGTCTGTTTCGATTTGGCCTCTCACCCGTCGCAATCGAGGGACGCGGCCGGGTCGAGACCGTCGCGCTCAGAAACCGGTCGGGCGTTATCGAGGAGATCGCGTGCGGCCTCTCGTTCGGCAGCGTTGGCCGCAGGACGACGCCACTCGCGGGCGTTCCCTATGACGCACAGCGCGGCGTCCATGCGAACATCGATGGGCGCGTTACGGAGGGTCTTTCGGTGATCGAGGGGCTCTATGTCTGCGGGTGGAGCAAGCGCGGGCCGAACGGCACGATTGGTACCAATCGCGGCTGCGGGATGGCGACGGCCGAGGCCGTCTTGACCGACTTCGCCCATCGGCGGACGCGTTCGGATGCGCCCGACGCACTGCTTGCACGGATCGCCGGCCGGGTGGCCCGCGTCGTGAGCTACCCTGACTGGATGGCGATCGATACGGCCGAGAAACGCAGGGGAGCCGCGCTTGGCAAGCCACGGGAGAAGTTCGTCACGGTTCCCGACATGATCGCGGCGGTGGGCGCGTGACGCACGAGGGCCACGACGCCGCAGCGGCGCTTCGCGTCTATTCCTGATCGACGAGATCGTCCTCGAGGATCGCCATCTGGAACTGGAACGAGCGATCGTCGTCCTCGTCGTCGACGAACAGCACGCCGATGAACTCCTCGCCGATATAGACCTCGGCGGAATCGTCCTTCTTCGGCCGCGGCACGACGCGGATCTTGGGATTGCCGAATACGCGCTTCAGATATGCGTCGAGCTTTCTGACTTCTTTGACGTCCACGGCAAGTCTCCGATCGAAAAATGGTCGGCGGGTTTTAGGACGAGACGCGACGAACCGCCAGCATGAATTGCCAAAGAATTTGGGGATCGAAAGGGCCGGAGAATCCGGCCCTTTTTCAACGTCAAAGCCGCCTCAGAGTCCCATGGCGTTGATCATCTGGTCCATGGTGCGCGAGGGCTCCGCGCAGCCGGCCTCGCCGACGATCTTGGCGGGCACGCCCGCGACCGTGACGTTGTGCGGCACGGGCTTGACCACGACCGAGCCGGCCGCGATGCGCGCGCAATGACCGATCTCGATGTTGCCGAGGATCTTTGCGCCGGCGCCGATCAGGACGCCGTGGCGGATCTTCGGATGGCGGTCCTCGTTCTCCTTGCCGGTGCCACCGAGCGTGACGCCATGCAGGATCGAGACATCGTCCTCGATGATGGCGGTCTCGCCGCAGACGAAGCCGGTGGCGTGGTCGAGGAAGATGCCGCGGCCGATGCGCGCGGCGGGATTGATGTCGGTTTGAAACACCGCGGAGGCGCGGCTCTGGAGATAATACGCGAAGTCCTTGCGGCCCTTCAGATAGAGCCAGTGCGCCAGGCGATGGGTCTGGATGGCGTGAAAGCCCTTGAAGTAGAGCAAGGGATCGATGAAGCGCGAGGTCGCGGGATCGCGGTCGTAGACGGCGACGAGATCGGCGCGGAAGGCGTTGCCGAGATCTGGATCGTCGCGCAGCGCCTCGTCATAGGTCTGGCGCACCAGGTCGCCCGACATTGCGGAATGATCGAGCCGGTCGGCGACACGGTGGACCACCGCGTCTTCCAGGCGGCTGTGATGCAGCACCGTCGAATAGATGAAGGTCGCAAGCTCGGGCTCACGATGGACGATGTCCTCCGCTTCGCCGCGGATCCGGTCCCAGATCGGATCGAGCGATGCGAGCTTTGCTCCCGGATTGACCTGATGCACTGCCATGGAATTGCTCTTTCGAATGGGCACGTTTTATCGACTCTATAGCACAGTCTAGGCGACAAAGTCCTGACCGGCTTGCCTGAGAGTGAACAGCACCTTGCCTCACGAAAGCATGCCAAGGCTTTGAAAAACAAAGATTTCTTCTGAGCCCCCGAAGCGGCAAGTCGGCTCAAAATGGTCAGAGTCTTGCCAAATTCAAGCGGGGCGGCGTCAAACTATTGGTGAATTCTCTGCCGACCGTTATTGCGGGCAGGGTCGGACGTGAGGACGAGAGCGGATTTGAGCATCACCACCGATCAATTGCGCGCGCGCGCCGCGGGTACGTTTTGGCTGCGTCTGGCGGCAATCGCCCTGCCCCTGCTGATGATCGCGCCGGCGTTCTGGAACGGCTATCCGCTGTTGCAATGGGATACCGGCGGCTATCTGGCGCGCTGGTACGAGGGCTATCTCGTCCCCAGCCGCTCCACGGTGTTCGGCCTCTATCTGCACTATGGCGAGAGCTTTGGTTTCTGGATCAACCTCGCCCTCCAATCGCTGGCGACGCTGTGGCTGCTGCAGCTCGCCTTGCGCGTGCTGGGATTGATGCAGACCTCCCGCTTCGTCGCAATCAGCCTCTGCCTGATCCTGACGACCGCGCTGCCCTGGCTCGCCAGCATGCTGCTCACCGACATCTTCGCCGGGCTCTCGATCCTGTCGCTGTTCCTGCTGGTCATCGGCGGGCGACGGACATCGACGCTCGAAAAGATCTCGCTGTTCGTCTTCACCGCCTTTGCCGCGGCGACGCATAGCGCCACGCTCGGCGTGCTGCTCGGTCTTTGCGCAGCGGGCTGGATGGCGCGGCCGTTTCTGAAGGAGCGCCTTCCGCTGGCGGGATTGGCGCAGGCGAGCCTCACCATCGCCGTGGGCGGGGTGATGCTGGTGTCGGCGAATTATGCGTTGTCCGGCAAGCTGGCCTGGACCCCCGGCGGTTACGGCGTCGCCTTCGGCCGCATGATGCAGGACGGCATCGTCGCACAATATCTCAACGACCGTTGCCCGCGCGAACGCTACAAGCTCTGCCCCTATCGCAACGAGCTGCCGGCGAGCGCCGACGAATTTTTGTGGGGCAAGAGCATGTTCAACACGCTCGGCCGTTTCGAAGGCATGAACGAGGAGATGGGCTACATCGTCGTGCAGTCGCTCAAGGACTATCCTGCCTGGCAGGCCGGCGCGGCGCTGCGGGCGATGGGCCAGCAATTGCTGCACGTCGCGACCGGCGAAGGCACCAATGGCTGGATCCCGCACACCCGTGGCATCATCGAGCGCTACATCCCCGCGCAGGCCGCGCCGATGCGCGCGGCGCGGCAGCAGAATTGGCAGCTCGACTTCACCGCGATCAACTGGGTGCACGTGCCGGTGGCGCTGGCCTCGATGCTGGCGCTGGTCGTGCTGCTCGGCAACGCTGTCGCGAGGCGCCGGCTGGACGACCTGACATTGCTGGCGGCGACCGTGACGCTGGCCCTGCTCGGCAACGCCTTCATCTGCGCCGTCATCTCCGGTCCGCACGACCGCTACGGCGCGCGGATGGTGTGGGTCGCGACGTTCGTGGTGCTGATGGCGCTGGGACGCTCGATCGGCGACGAGCACCCCGCGCACGAGACCTCAGCCCCGTCGTGAAGGAAAATCCAGCACGCCGGTGGAGCGGGTCTGAAATAACGGTGCCAGTGCAACAATCCCCACATCTGACAGCTCTGGCCAGGACAAGTATTCTGCACCGTCACCGCAATTTCGCAATTCTTCACGCCGCCTTGGCGAGCGCCAGCAGCCGGAAATCTTCGAGCGCCGCGTGCCGATGCGGGGCGACTTCGCGCTGGTAAGTCTCGGAGTCGACGATGGAGCGGAAGGTGGCAAAATCGCCGTATTCATTGATCGCCGCTTCGTCCCAGCGCTCGCCTGGCGAGCCGACGAGGCTCGCCAGGACCGGGACGGAAAACATCCGCACGAGCGGCTTGCCCACCGCAAGACGGCGGAATGCCGGCCTGTAGCGTTCATTAAAGGCTTCGCGGCCCGAGCAAGGCGCGGCGTCGAATCCGTCCTCGTAATGCGCCTGCGCGCGATAGCGCAGCAGATTGAGCATGTAGATCGGCTGTCCGGGTGGGATAGCCCGCTCGGCGGCGTCGAGGGCTTGCAGGGTGATTTCGATGAGATTCATGGGACTTCCCGCGTTTCCAGCGCCGCAGAATGCGCGCTGACGCTCCCGATTTAGCTGTCCGGAAACGGCCCTTGTAGTGACGGCGTAGCCATGACTATGTGGACTGCATGTCCACAACAGCCTTGCCTCCCGATCTCTCCCGTCTCCTCGCCTTCGTCCGCGTCGTCGAGGCGGGCTCCTTCGCCGAAGCCGCGCGTCGGGCGGGGACGACCACTTCGGCGATGTCCAAAGCGGTCGCCCGTTTCGAAAAGGCTCATGGGTTGCGGCTGTTGCATCGCTCCACGCATTCGTTGGCGCTGACCGACGAAGGCGACAGGCTGATGACGGCGGGGCGCGCGTTGGTCGAAAGTCTCGCCCGTGTCCAATCCGCGCTCGGCGACGTCGCGCGCGGCGACGGCGGACGGGTGCGCGTGACCGCCCCCGCCTCGTTCGCGCGCGCCTGCATCCTGCCGCGGCTTCCCGCGTTCCTGCGGGAACGGCCGGAGATCGAGATCGAGGTCAAATTCCGCAACGAGATTCTCGATCTCGCGGCGGAAGGCGTCGACATCGCGATCCGCTCAGGGCCGCTCGACCGCGCGCCCGGCCATCAGGCGCGGCGGCTTTGCACGTTCTCCTGGATCGCCTGCGCCTCGCCTGCCTATCTGAAAGCGCGCGGCGCGCCGGCCACTCCCTACGAGCTGTCCGCGCACGAGCATGTCGGCTTCCGCAATCCCGCGAACGGGCAAATCCTGACCTGGCGCTTCGCAGACCCGCGCGGCAAAGCACCCATTCGCGTCACGCCCAAACCCAAGCACATTTGCGACGACGCGCATGCTTCGCTCGCTTTGATCGCGAACGGGTTCGGAATCGGCTGGGGGCCGGCGTGGGTCGTCAACGAAGACCTTCGCAGCGGCCGACTGGTCGAGGTGCTGGCGCCCTGGCGCGCGCCTGGGGAACCCCTATGGATGCTGCGCGCCTCCGGCCGCCGCCCGCCCCTGCGCACACAGCGCGTCATGTCGTTCCTCACCACGCTTCCCGCCGCGTTCAGCGATTAGGCGGGGTGAGGCATTGGCTGTCACCGAAATCTGGCCGACAAGCAACTGAGTTCGAGGTCCCAGGGATTGGTCGGCGAAGACCCTCCTGGCCTTTTGCCAACTCAGCCGCGGCGGGAGAGGAAGTCGAGCACCCCGGTCTTGTAGACCTTGTCGCCGACGGCCCGCATGTGGTCGCGGTTCGGAATGTCGAGCACTTCCGAACCTGGAATGATCGCGCCGAGCGCGCTCGCGGAGCCCGCGACGTCGTCAGTGGTGCCGACCGCGATCAGCACCGGCACCTCGATGCGCGCAGCCTGCTGTCTCGTCATGACGTCGCGCGTGCCGCGCAGGCAGGCGGCGAGTGCGCGATGGTCGGAGCGGGTCTGGTCCGCGAAGGCGCGAAACGTGCGGCCCATGGGATCGGTGACGTCGTCCAGCGAAGGAGCCTCAAGCGCCTTCGCCACGTTCTCGCCGGGTCCGGTGCCCTCGATCAGGCCGCCGATGCCGATGCCGCCGAGGATCGCCGAGCGCAGGCGGTGCGGCTCGTTCAGCGCGAGCCACGCCGTCATCCGCCCTCCCATCGAATAGCCCATGATGTCGGCCTGCGGGATGGCGAGGTGATCCATCAGCGCGAGCACGTCGCCGGCCATGGTCGGAATCGAATATTGCGCGGGATCGTAGAGCTTTGCGCTTTCGCCGTGGCCGCGATTGTCGAGCGCGATGACGCGGCGGCCGTTCTTGCGCAGCTCCGAGACCCAGGTCGGATAGACCCAGTTCACGTTCTTGCTCGAGGCAAAGCCGTGCACCAGGATAATCGGATCGCCCTCGCCTTCATCGAGATAGGCAATTTCAACGGCGCCGTTGTGAAAGCTCGGCATCATCAGTTCCGTGAGGTCTTGAGGGGGATAGGTCGATCTTAGAGCACGATCCGCAAAACAGTGCAGCGGTTTTTCGGCAAGATCATGCCCAAACAATAGCCCTGATGCGCGGTGACGATCGGGCTTCAGGCCCTGACGGCGGTATCCGCGAGAGCGGATTCGGCGGCCATCTGCGCCCGGCGAAGCCGCCGCGCGCGCCTGCGATCGCACCAGGCCTGGGTCAGGCGCTCGGTGGTGGCCTTGATCGAGGACAACAGGCCGAACAGCGTCAGCGCTGCGCCGAACAGCCAGAGCGTCAGATTGAATGCGCCGGTCGCAAGCAGCAGCGCGCCGCGGCCGAGCAGCTTCATGATCGCACGCGTCTTGCTGCCATGCACGTCCGCAAGCCGCACCGCGCGCGCGACGTCCTTCGGACCTTCGGCGATGCGCAACGTATCCATCGCGCCGCGCGTGCCGGTCTTCCCGGCGACGCGCGTGACGTCCTTGCCGAGCCGGACCAGCGCGCCGGCCTTCTCGGCGCGGAACGCAGCCTTGATCGCGCTCACGGTCTCTCCGGGACGGAACACCGAACCCTTGGCCAACGCATTCTGAAGCATCGGCGTGTCCACGACCTCGCGCGCGGAACGGCCGGCCCACGCGGCAAGTCCTTCGCCGAGCCGTCCCACCTTGCGCGCGTCCTTCACGAGCGTCAGCCCGGCGCGCACCGGCGCAGCGCCGCCGACCGACACATAGGTTGCCGCGGTCACCGCAAGGCCGGCGGTGGCGAGGCCGAGCACCAGGCGGTCGACGTCCTCGCCCATGGCGAGATGCTTGCCCTCCCGCACGACGTCTCGGATGTCGCCGAACACGAAGAGATCGCCGGCCACCGTCCCGGACAGGCTCGCGACATCGTCGGCATTGCCGGTGACGAGGCCGGTGGCAAAACGCTTAGCGAATTGCGAGGTGGAATTCTGTTCCTTGACCGCATCGCTCACGCGGCTCAGGAGGTCATCCGGCAACGCGATGTTGCGGTCACGCGCGAGCGCGACAAAACTGTCGGCGAGATCGGCATCGCCAGCGGCGAGCGCTGCCTCGATGTTGTCCTGAACCAGCTGTTCGTTCTGCCGCAGCAATGCATCGAGCTTCAGCTCGGAGAGCACGGCCGGATCATCCTGGGCGGCGAGGATCGCGCCGGCTTCACGGGCGTGCGGCGCTACCTGCGCGAGCATGAAGCTGCATGCCGCGACGCCGGCCAACGCTGTGCTGATTCGCAGCCATTTCATGCGGAAAACCTGGAGAGTCCTGAAATCGTTGACCTGACGATTCGTCTTTCGTCGCAAATGCGCTCATCCGAAGACATAGTATGCCAAAATTGCGACACAACGTCCCCGACGAAAGAAGGGCTTCTCTCAGGCCCCAAGATTGTGTCGAATTTGCATGAGCAATTGAGCATGGGGCAATTGCGGAGCTTTCGGTTCCGCTGGACTAGCAATCATCTGCACCCGCCAGTATGGTCCGCGGCGCCTTAAAGATGCCGCGTCAGTTCGTGATTGTGTCTGCCGCCATTGCCACTCCAGGATGAGTTACGATGTCCGACCATGTCGTCCCGCACTTCCACAACGATGCCGGTGTCCCCGTCATCGAGATCGGCTCGCAAGAGTTCATGTGCGTGGGCGCCAATCCTCCGTTCGACCATCCGCACGTCTTCCTCGACCTCGGCAACGACAACGAGATCATCTGCCCCTATTGCTCGACGCTGTACCGTTTCGCGGCCGACCTGAAGGCGGGCGAAGCCCGTCCGCCGGAATGCGTGCTGAAGGACAAGGTGGCCTGACCGCATCCATCGGTCAGGGGTGGCGCTCTCCCGAACGATTGTCATCGCCGGTGCCGGCATCGGTGGACTGACGGCTGCGCTTGCGCTCGCGGCCCGCGGCTTCCGCATCGTCGTGCTGGAAAAGGCCGAGCGGCTCGAGGAAGTCGGTGCCGGCCTGCAGCTCTCCCCCAATGCCAGCCGCGTGCTGGTCGAGCTCGGCCTCGCCGAGCGCCTCATGGGGCGGGCCGTCACTCCGGAGGCTGTCTCGATCATGAGCGCGCGGGCCGGCGGCGAGCTGCTTCGCATGCCGCTCGGTGCAGCGGCATCGGCGCGCGCCGGCGCGCCCTATTGGGTGGTGCACCGTGCCGACCTGCAATCCGCGCTGGCCGGCGCCGTTTCCGACCATCCCGACATCGACCTGAAGCTCGGGGCGACCTTCGAGGACGTCGCGCCGCACGCCAAGGGGCTGACGGTGGTCCATCGCAGCGGCACGATCCGCCGCAGCGATCTCGCCAGTGCGCTGATCGGCGCCGACGGCATCTGGTCGACGGTGCGCCAGCATCTGTTTCCCGAGGTGCAGCCGCGCTTCTCCGGACTGATCGCCTGGCGCGGCACGCTGGACGCCACGCAATTGCCAAAGGACTACACCGCGCGCCGGGTGCAGCTCTGGATGGGGCCGAACGCCCATCTCGTCGCCTATCCGATCGCCGGCGGACGCCAGATCAACGTGGTCGCGGTGCTGCCGGGCACCTGGAACACGCCGGGCTGGAGCACGCCCGGCGACCCCCACGAGGTGATGGACGCCTTCGCCGGCCCGCGCTGGCCGCCATCGGCGCGCATGATGCTCGCCACGGTCGACAACTGGCGGAAATGGGCGCTGTTCGGCGTGCCCGACGGCTGCCCCTGGAGCAAGGGCCCGATCGGGCTGCTCGGCGATGCCGTGCACGCTATGCTGCCGTTCGCAGCACAAGGCGCCGGCATGGCCATCGAGGATGCCGCGGTGCTCGCCCGGCATTTGAGCCTCGAGACCGCCGAGAGCACCGCGGGCATCAGTGCGGCGCTGAAGCAATACGGACGCGCGCGCCAGGCGCGGGTGCGGCGGGTGCAGCGGACCGCGCGGCAGCAGGGCCGCATCTATCATCTCGGCGGGCCGCTTGCGGCCGCACGCGATCTTGCGATCCGCACGCTCGGACCGGACCGGATGCTGGCGCGGCAGGACTGGATCTACGGCTGGCGGCCCTGATCGAAGCGCAGCCGGATTCAGCGGGCCGCTTTCCCGGATTTCGATGCGGATTTGGCAGGGGCCGCGGGCGATGCCTCAGGGGGCGTCAGCTCAGGCGGCGTTTCGCGGCACTTGTTGCGACGCCAGGCGTCCTCGACCAATTGGGCCTGTCCGCGCACCGCGATATAGTCGTTGCGATAGGCGAGCTCGGACACGACGGCGCCGCCCGCCCCGGTCTCGGCCTTCTCCATCAGCCCCCGCAGATCGTCGGTGCGCTTGGCGAGCGCCTTGCGCTCACCCTCCAGCTGCTTGCAATCGTAGAGTTCGTACTTGGCGGGGTCGGCAAAGGCCGGCGCGACCGTCTCGCTCATGCTGGCGCAGCCGGACAGCGCGCCGCCGGCTGCAAGCAGCGCCAGGAGCGCGCCAAAGCCGCGCGGCGAAGAGGAAAACGAAGCAACCATGCCGGATGAATAGCCCCCGTGAATTGAGAATGCCTAAAGCAACAACAGATGTCCGGATTGAGGCTTTGCCTTGTGGACCCGGCTCGCTTAAGGAAGAACCGTCCCTCCGAACACGCAAAGCGCCAATTCCAGACGGCCGGAGATGGACTTAAGTGTTTGATCTCGTTGGATCAAGCGGGCATGGCGGAATTGGTAGACGCAAGGGACTTAAAATCCCTCGGTGCGCAAGCGCTGTGCCGGTTCGACCCCGGCTGCCCGCACCACGAGATTTGACGGCGGCGAGACCGGTTGAAAGCCCGGCGCGGGCCTTTACTCGGCTTTAGTCCGTCTTCCCCTAAATCGAACCATGTCTGCCCCGTCGATGCAGACCCAGGGACATGCAGGGCCTGGAGCTATTGGCTTCGATGGTGAGAGCTCCAATGGACGCGCGCGAGGATTGGTCCCGGTCCGGGATTGACGGAAGGCAAGCAGCGCCCGGACGTCACCTGCACGGGGCCGCGGTCTACATCTTCCTGATCGCCTTCCTCTGCGTGTTCTACCTGTCGAACGGACCGCTTCTGCTCGGCCATTATGATCTCGGCTGGCACCTCGCCGCCGGAGACCTGATCAGGCAGCGAGGCGAAGTCCCCTTCCAGGATCCGTGGGCATTCACCCTCGGCGACAAGCGATGGTACAATCTGTCCTGGCTCTGGGACGTGATGGCCAGCGCGCTGTATCAGCACGCCGGCTTTGCCGGGATCGTCCTCATGGTGGTCGCCTGCGGCGCGGTCATCGCAGGATACCTCGCCTTCTGCGGCCTGAGCAGCGGCGCATCGCCCCTGGCGGTTTGCATCGCGGTGTTCGCCGCGTGCCTGCTCTACCCCTGCTACGAAGCCTCGCCCAATATGTATCTGGCGGCATCGCCGAACATCGCGACCATGCTGTTCGCGGTGGTGTTCTACGGGGAATGCCTGCAGCGGCGGGGATGGTTCCTGTTGCCCCCGATGATGATCCTCTGGGTCAACCTGCATGGCGGCTTCATGCTCGCCTTCCCGATTCTCGGCGTCTTCGGTGGGTTCGCTTTGCTGCGGCGGGACTGGGCGAATTTTCGGAACTACTGCCTTGCGGGCGTGGGGTGCCTGATCGCGATCTTCGTCAATCCGCTGGGATGGCACGTCTATGACGGCGTGAGGGCGACGCTGGGTCATTTCGTCCAGGCCGATATCAGCGAATGGCGATCGTACTTTCACAACATCGAGCTGCCGGGCAGCATTCCCGGCATCGCCTATGCGCTGACCTTCGCTGCGCTGGAGCTGCGATACCGAAACTCCACGCGCGTGCCGCCCGAGGCGCGCGTGCTTGCGTGGCTGTTCCTGGTTCTGGGTCTCTATCAGTTCAGATACGCCGCGTTCTTCTTCATCTTCTCAAGCGTCCCGATGGCGCTTCACATCGACCGGCTGCTGCCGAAACGGCTGTCGTGCTCCGAGGTCCAGCGCGCGATGCTGGCGGCCGGAATCGTCGGCATCCTGTTGCTGCCTTTCACGTTCGTGCAGGTGAGACCGGCCCTGACATTGCCCGACATGCTCTCGGAGGAGGATGCCCGCTACCTCGTGGCGCACAGCTCGCAGGCGCGCCTGCTGAACCACTGGAACATCGGCGGGCTCCTGATCTTCAGGACGAAAGGGTCAGTGCCCGTCTTCGTCGACGGCCGGGCGGCGACCGCCTACCCGGACGAACTGCTGCGCGACTATCTCAAGCTGATCCAGTGGGACATCGATGAGGCCACCTGGGACGGGGTGATCAGCAAGTATGGGATCGATGCCGTGCTCTGGATCAGAGCACATGACCCGCTGCGGCACTTCCTGGTCAGCGAAAGAGGCTGGAAGGAGGAATACACCGGCGCGTATGTCAGCCTCTACACCCGGCAAAAGGCCACGCCCCGGTAAGATCAGGTCTGACGGGGCCCGCTCCATGATACCGCGCCGCCTGAACGTTCACGCGGCAGCAGGAGCCAGAAACAGATCAGCGCGATCGTGAGCTGACTGAACCCGTCCATGAACACGCCCGAGACCGACGCCAGGGTCGGGATGGCGATCCCGACCGTCAGCACGGCCGCCATCAGCGCCGCAGGCAGATCGACGACGAGAATGGCGGCGAATAGCGCCACCTCGAAGAAGGCGTACTCCTTCAGTCTGGGCGCGCAGAGATAGAGCGCGTACATCGCGAGCACGGTGATGCGCATCGCGGCCTGGGGATGTTCGACCAGCCAGTCGTCGAGCATCTGAAGCAGCGAAGCCTTGCGAGCCGGGCGCGTTGCGCGGACCGTCCGCCACACCGAGATCGCGAGCGGCGCGAGCACGAGTGCGATCGCGATCAGACCATAGAGCACCGCAACGACCGGCTTGCTGCCGGCGAGCCCGACGCGGTCCGCAACCGTCTGCGCCAGGAAGAGCAGCGACGGATTGACCTCGTTCCCCGGCGAATGCTGTCCGGGGATCTGGCCGAAGATCGCGCTGAGCCAGCTTCTGGACAGGTCCGGATAGATCAGCAGCGAAGCCAGGATCGGCAGCACGAACATGCCGGCTGCTACGGCGATCAGCAGAAGCTTGCGACCCCTTGGCTGCGGCAGGAAATAGAGCGCGGCAAGAACCGGGAAGAACACCAGCTTGAACGAGGTGACAAGTCCGAGCAGGGCCGCACCGGAGAGCTGCGCAGCGAGACTCGTGCTGCCGCCCCCGGACTGCGCAGGGCGCAGCAGCAAGGCAAGCGATGCGGCTGTCAGCAGGCCGCTCAGGATCGCAAAATTCCCGGTCGCGATGATCCATTCGAAGCCGAGAAAACCACCAAACGCGAACAGGCTCCGCAGCGCGACGTCCCTCAAGCCCGGCCGGGCCTTGCCGAGACGGGGCAGCAGCAGCGCACAGATCAACGCGAGGACGAGATAGACCGGCTTGTAGTGCGCGACGAGGAAACCGCCGGCGCAGACCGGCCGGAAAGCATCGAGGGTCACCGGAAGATAGGGATAGGACAGCTTGGTGTCCTTCAGGTTCTTGACGAAATAGGGATCGAGCCCCCCGATATGCGCTTCGACGGCTGCGCAGTTCACCCGCGCATCCCAGCCGAACGTTTCGTCCATGCCCATATCGATCACGACGAGCGTGGCGACCAGCAGCGCCAAGGCCAGGATGAAGCGGGTCATCCAGTTGCTCCCCCGCTCGTCAGTGGCAACGGCCCCTCGTTCTCCGCCTGCTGCGGACGCGGCGACGTCGGTCATGGTTGCGCCCCCTCCATCTCGAGGCGTTTCGGCTCCGCGCGAAAATCCTGCAGCAGGATCCAGAAACACATCAGCGCGACGAGGAGGAGGATGAAAGTGCCTTCGAACGCGGTCCCTGCAAGCGAGATCAGCGCGGGAACGAGAAGATCGACGGCGAGAACGGCGGCAAGCGCGCGGGCCGGCAGGTCGACGACCAGAATCGCGGCATAGAGCGCGAGCTCGAAGAAGGCATATTCCTTGAGGCGCGGCGAGGACAGATAGAGCGCGAACATGGCAAGCACCGTGATGCGCATGGCTGAGCGGGGATGATCCATCAGCCAGCGATCGAGCTGCAGCAGACGCGGTCCCGCTTCCGGCACGGGCCTGCCCGCAGCCACGTGCAGAACGGACAAGGCGAACGGCACAAGCACGAGCGCGAGCGCTGCGAGCGCGTAGGCCGCGAACACGGCCGGCCTGCCATCAATGCCGGCATGGTCCATCAGGCTCTGCGCGAGCAGCAGCAGCGACGGATTGACCTCCACGAGATTCACCGAGTGCTGGTTGGGAATCTGTCCCGCAATCGCAAGCAGCCAGCTCGCGAACAGATCGGGATACCACATCCGCGATATCAGGATCGGCACGGCGAAGCTGAACGCCGCCGCCGCGATCAGCACCAGCTTGCGACCACGCGGCAGCGGCAGCAAATAGAGCGCGGCCAGCACGGGGAAGAACACCAGCTTGAACGACGTCACGAGGCCAAGCAGCGCCGCGCCGGCGAGGCGCAAGGCAAAGCTCGGGTCCTCCGACGCGCCGTCGGACGGCGCACGCAGCAGGAGCATCAACGCGATCGTGGTCAACACGCCGCTCAGGATCGCGAAGTTCCCGGACACGTGCACCCATTCGAAACCGACGAATGCGCCGAGCACGCACAGCACCCTGAGAACGACATCGCGCGCGCGCGTTCGGCCGAGACCGGGCAAGAGCAGCCCGCAGAGCACGGCGAGGACGAAATAGACGCTCATGTAGTGACTGGCGAGAAAGCCACCCGTGCAGAACGGGCGGAAGACATCCAGCGTCACCGGCAAATAGGGATAGGAGAGCGTGGTGACCTTCAGGTTCTTGACGAAATAGGGATCGAGCCCGGCGGCATGGGCACCGACCGCCGCGCAATTGACGTGAAGGTCCCAGCCATAGTTCAGATCGAGCCGGGCATAGTTCGCGATATTGCCGAGCACGAACAGCGCCGTCAGCGCGATCAGGCCGGCAAGCCAGGCCCTCCGCCCCGCAGCCGGCTCGGCCGAGGCTCCCAGCCATCGTGCTGCATCGGTCACGTCGGACACAAACGGATACCTTTTGGCCTGGTTCTTCCCGGCGCCAATACGGCGCCTCATCGATCAGCCGCCACAGTGGACATGATGCGTTTCCGTTTCATCCCCGCGGGATCGAAGCACCTCGTCCGGCGCCGACCTTTAGGCAGGAATGGTGAATCAGCGGTTTCCGGCCCATCGCAAGACCCGCGTTCAGGCCGCCCGGTTGGCTGGTTCCTCACGAGTTCTTGTCCGCCCCTGCTCTGCCTGCCAGCCATCCCGAAACATGGGTTGTGCAACGCAGCATGGGCGATGGATAAAGCCGAGCAATTTCAGAGGTGAGCTTCTTGTCCGACGTCAACGCCGATTCCTGGGTGTCCACGGGACACCGGCCCATGGGTTTTCCAGAGTTCGTCATCGTGATCGCCTCCATCATGGCGCTGAATCCGCTCGCCATGGACATGATGCTACCCGCGCTGCCCAACATCGGCACCGCCTTCAAGATTCCGGTCGCCAACCACCTCCAACTGGTGCTTTCGACCTTCCTGATCGGCTTCGGCGCCGGCCAGTTCGTCATGGGTCCCCTGTCGGACCGCTTCGGTCGCCGGCCGGTGCTGCTCGGCGGCATGGCGGTCTATGCGGTGGCGAGCGTGCTGGCGGTCGCGGCGCCCTCGTTCGAGACGCTGCTGCTGGCGCGCGCGCTTCAGGGGCTCGGCACCGCGGCGACGCGCGTGATCGCGACCTCGATCGTGCGCGACTGCTATGCCGGCCGGCGCATGGCGAGCGTGATGTCGCTCGCCATGATGGTGTTCATCGCGGTGCCCGTGATCGCCCCCTCGTTCGGCCAGGCGGTGCTGCTGGTGACGGCATGGCGCGGCATCTTCGTCGTGCTGATGCTCTACGGCCTGCTCGCGCTCGCATGGTGCGTGCTGCGGCTGCCCGAGACCCTTCCCGAGTCAGGGCGCCGGTCGCTGGCGCCCGCCGACGTGCTCTCGGCGTTCCAGCAGACCGTGACCAACCGCCAGACCATCGGCTATGCCACCGCCGCCGGCAGCGTCATCGGCGCTCTCTTCGCCTATGTCTTCTGCGCCCAGCAGGTCTTCACCGGCATCTATCACCTCGGCCATTACTTTCCGCTCGCTTTCGCCGCGATTGCGGCCGGCACGGCCATCGCCGGCTTCCTCAATGCGCGGCTGGTCGGACGGCTCGGCATGCGCGTGATTTCGCACGGGGCGCTGACGCTCTACACGGCCGTTGCCGCCGTGATGCTGCTGACTGAGTGCCTCGGCGCGCTGCCGCTATCCTTGTTCATGGTGCTATCCGCCCTGATGATGTTCTCGTTCGGCATGATGGTCGCGAACTTCACTGCGCTCGCCATGGAGCCGCAGGGCCACATCGCCGGCACCGCCTCCTCGCTCTACGGCTCGATCACGACGCTGATCGGAATCGTGGTCGGCATGGCGATCGGGCAGAGCTTCGACGGCACGCTGCTGCCGTTCTCGATCGGCTTCTTCCTGTCCACCCTCGCCGCGCTCGCGATCGTGCTGGTGGTCGAGAAGGGACGGCTGTTCAGGCCGCAGCATCGTCCCGTCGCCTGAGGAACTTCCCTCTCCTCTCGATGTTGTACTGCAGCAATCGAGAGGATGCCGAGATGGAACAAGAGAGCACACTGGATCAGCCCGCGAGGGAACTCGAGCAGCCGACTTTGCAGCAGGCCGAAGAGCGGCCGGACAGAAAGCTGCCATTCGCAAGCGAAGGGCTTGAGCAGGTGCGCGACAGCCATTGCTAAGGCAAATTCGCGCAAGGGATCATTCAAACGAAACGGCGCCGCAGGAACCTGCGGCGCCGTTCGCTTTACTGGAACTAGGTGTCCCGGCTTACTCTGTCTTGTCGACGTTCCAGAACACCGGCGTCGCGGGACCGTCGAGCACGCCGTTCAGCGACTTCCGCCAACCGCTCGCGATGAGATACTGCCCCAGCGGAATGTAGATCACCTGCTCATAGGCTTGCTTCTGGATGTCGGCCGCGATCTTCTTCTGCTCGTCGGGCGAGGACGCGCGGACGAAGGTGTCCTTGAGCTGCTCGATCTTGGCGTCCTCCGCCCAGCCGAACCAGCCTTTCTTGCCCTGGCCGCCAATCGAGAGATTGGCGATCGGGTTGGCCACGTCGGCCGCGACCCAGTTGGTGAAGAACATGTTCCAGCCGCCTTCCTTCGGCGGCTTCTGGCTGGCACGGCGGCTCACGACCGTCTGCCAGTCGGTCGCCTGCAGGTCGACCTTGAAGCCGGCTTCGCGCAGCAGCTGGGCCGCGACGATCGGCTGCGCCTTCAGCGTCGTGACATCGCCGGGGGCCATGATCACGATCGGCGTGCCGTCATAGCCGGACTCGGCCAGCGCCTTCTTGGCTTCCGCCATGCCGCCGCCCTTGACGAGGGTCTCGGCGCCAATCTCGGTCGCCAGCGGCGTGTCGCACACGAAGAAGGCGCCGCAGATCTTCTGGTACTTGGCATTGCCGACCAGCGCGTCGAGCACGTCCTTCTGGTTGATCGCCAGCAAGGCAGCGCGCCGCACCTTGACGTTGTCGAACGGCGGATGAAGGAAGTTCATCCGGCCGAGCGTCTGAAAGCCGAACTTGTTCAGGACCTCGATCTTGAGCTCCTTGTTCGCTTCCAGCACCGGCAGCATGTCGAAGGGCAGGTTCTCCATGAAGTCGATGTCGCCCGACTGCAGTGCGTTCACCGCAGTCTGTGAGTCCGGCATGGTGAGCCACTCGACGCGGTCGACCTTCACCACCTTGCCGCCGGAGGTCCAGCTGGCCGGCTCCTTGCGCGGAACGTAATCGGTGTTCTTGACGTAGACCGCCTTCACGCCGGGCTGGAATTCGCCCTGCACGAACTTGAAGGGACCGGAGCCGATCTGCTCGGGAATCTGCTTGTCCGCCGGCGTCTCCGCGAGGCGCTTCGGCATCATGAAGGCGACGCGCGAGGACGGCTTGCCGATGGAATCGAGGACGAGGCCGTAGGGCTCCTTCAGCTTCAGCGTGATGGTCTTGGCGTCGGTCGCCTCGATGCTCGCGGTGAAGTCCATGAGCTTCTGGCCCATGCCGTCGACCGCGGCCCAGCGCTTCAGCGATGCGACGCAGTCTTCCGCCGTCACGGGCGCACCATCATGCCACTTCAGACCGTCACGCAGCGTGAAGGTATAGGTGAGCTTGTCGTCGGAGATCTTCCAGTCCGCCATCTGCGGCTGGACCTTGAAGCTCGAATCGGTGGCCACCAGCGTGTCGTAGACCATGTAGCCGTGGTCGCGCGTGATGTAGGCCGTGGTGAAAATCGGGTCGATGATGCGCAAATCCGAATGCATCACCGCGGTGAGGGTCTTGCCGGCGGCAAATACCGGCGAGGCCATCGCCGTGGACAGCGCGACTGCCGACAGCGCGAGTTTGGAGGCGAACGCGCGAGGCCCCCGGCGCAAGAAGTTGAGCATGGAAAGTTTCTCCTGACGTGAAACTGTTCAAAGGCAGATTATTGGTTGAGCATCCGGTTCGTTCTTTGGGCGAACTAACCTCATGCAATGCCTTTATCTTTTCGAGACTTGCAGACAGTGCCGAGCGCGTCAATCCGGTTTCGCTGCAAGCCCTCGCGGCGTGCGCACGGGCTCCACAAGGATCGGTTTAGCTCTACAACTCTGTCCGCTCGTCCCGCCCGCGCCGATGCAATGCGCGTTCCATCTTTCGAAGCTTGAGAGACATTGAGATGAATCCAGCCAATCTTCCCTTCGATTCCGAGGCGATGCTACAGGGCCTGCGGAGCTGGGTGGAATGCGAGAGCCCGACCTGGGATGCAGATGCCGTGAACCGCATGCTCGATATCGCAGCGCGGGATATGGCCATCATGGGTGCGACGATCGAGCGCATCGCCGGCCGGCAAGGCTTCGGCGGCGTGATCCGCGCGCGCTTTCCGCATCCGAAACAGGGCGAACCCGGAATCCTGATCGCCGGCCACATGGATACCGTCCATCCCGTGGGCACCATCGAGAAGCTGAAATGGCGGCGCGAGGGCAACAAATGCTACGGCCCCGGCATCTACGACATGAAGGGCGGCAACTATCTCTCGCTGGAAGCGATCCGGCAGCTGGCGCGCGCCTCCTTCACCACGCCTTTGCCGATCACCGTGCTGTTCACGCCGGACGAGGAAGTCGGCACGCCCTCGACACGCGACATCATCGAGGCGGAGGCTGCGCGCAACAAATACGTGCTGGTGCCCGAGCCCGGCCGTGCCGACAACGGCGTCACCACCGGACGTTACGCCATCGCACGATTCAATCTCGAGGCGACGGGACGGCCGAGCCACGCCGGCGCAACGTTGTCGGCGGGACGCTCCGCGGTCCGCGAGATGGCGCGGCAGATTCTCGCGATCGACGCGATGACCACGGAGGATTGCACCTTCTCGGTCGGCGTCGTGCACGGCGGGCAATGGGTCAATTGCGTCGCCACGACCGCCACCGGGGAAGCGCTCTCCATGGCCAAGCGGCAAGCCGACCTCGACCGCGGCGTCGAGCGGATGCTGGCGCTGTCGGGCACGACCAACGACGTCGCCTTCAAGGTGACACGCGGCGTGACGCGTCCGGTATGGGAGCCGGATGCCGGAACGATGGCGCTCTATGAAAAGGCGCGCGGCATCGCCAAATCGCTCGGCACTGAGCTGCCGCATGCGAGCTCCGGCGGCGGCTCCGACGGCAACTTCACCGGTGCGATGGGCATCCCGACGCTCGACGGTCTGGGCGTGCGTGGCGGCAACGGCCACACGCTCGAGGAGTTCATCGAAATCGAGAGCCTGGTTGAGCGCGGCCGGTTGATGGCTGGACTGCTGGCGACGCTGGAGTGACGGGGCAGCTATTCCGTAGCTGTTCCGCAGGTTGGCAAAGGCGCCCTTGCGCCATGCCCGCCATTCGCCAAAAGGAGGAACGGTGGGCAGGCTTTCCGCTTTGCCTGCCCTATCTGCTTAGCCGCACTGCAAAATCTGTGGCCCGGATGGCACGGGAATTGCTGAAATGTTAGGCTGGTGGCAGAACGGACCCTGCCCCGATTTGACTCTAATCTGACGGAATCCAACTTGCTCGGATATCTCCTACGCCGAATCTTCGCCGCCGTGCCCGTGATGGGCGTCGTCGCGCTGTTCGTTTTCCTCCTGCTCCGCCTCACCCCCGGCGACCCGGCCGCGATTCTGGCCGGCGACAACGCCACGCCCGAACGGCTGGAGCGCATCCGCGCCTCGCTCGGCCTCAACGAGCCATTGATCGTGCAGTTCGTCACCTGGGTGAACAAGCTGCTGCACGGCGACCTCGGGACCTCGCTGATCTCCAACCTGCCCGTCATGAAGATGATCGCCCAGCGCGTCGAGCCGTCGATCTCGCTCGCGCTGTGCACCATCGTCCTCGCCGTGATCGTCGCGGTACCGTTGGGCGTGATCGCGGCCTGGAAACACGGCACCTGGATCGATCGCTTCGTCATGGGCTTGTCGGTGCTCGGTTTCTCGGTGCCGGTGTTCGTGATCGGCTATCTGCTGATCCAGATATTCGCCATCGAGCTGCGCTGGGTGCCGGTGCAGGGCTTCCGCAGCATCTTCAACGGATTCGGGCCGTTCTTCGAGCGTATCGTCCTGCCGACCTGCGCACTCTCCTTCATCTATGTTGCTCTGATCGCACGCATGACGCGTGCGGCGATGCTCGACGTGCTCGGCGAAGATTACGTCCGCACGGCGCGGGCGAAGGGCATCAACGAGGTCGCAGTCATGATGCGTCATGCGCTGCGCAACGCCGCCGTGCCCGTCATCACCGTGATCGGCACCGGCTTTGCGCTGTTGATCTCCGGCGTCGTCGTCACCGAGAGCGTGTTCAACATTCCCGGCATCGGCCGCCTCACCGTGGATGCGGTGCTGGCGCGCGACTATCCGGTGATCCAGGCAATGATCCTGCTGACATCGCTGATCTACGTCGTCGTCAATCTCCTGATCGACGTCGCCTATACGCTGCTCGATCCCCGGATCCGGTACTGAGGCAAGGGTAACAACAAGAATGTCTGTCGATAGCCTTCCCCAGTCGTCCATTCCGATCACATCGCCGCTGCGGCCGCGATTCGGATTCCTCACCTCGACGCCGATCATCGCGACGGCCACGGTCTGCCTCGGGCTGGTCGTGCTGATCTCGATCCTGGCGCCGCTGATCGCGCCGTATGATCCGATCCAGCTCGCGCCATCGCAGCGGCTGAAGCCGTCCTCGGCGCAGTACCTGCTCGGGACCGACGCCTACGGCCGCGACGTGTTGTCGCGCGTGATCTATGGCGGCCGCATCTCGCTTCTGATCGGGATCGGCGCCGCGATCCTGTCGATCGTCATCGGGCTCGCGATCGGTCTCGTCTCCGGCTTCTTCAAGCTGGTCGATGCCGTGCTGATGCGCGTCATGGACGGTCTGATGGCGATGCCGAGCATCCTGCTCGCGATCGCCGTGGTCTCGCTGTCCGGCGCCAGCCTCTGGACCGTGCTGATCGCGATCACCATTCCGGAAATCCCGCGCGTGGCGCGCCTGGTGCGCTCGGTGGTGCTGTCGGCGCGGGAGGAGCCTTATGTCGAAGCCGCGATCTCGGTCGGCTCCAGCCTGCCGAAGATCATGTGGCGGCACCTGATGCCGAATACGGTCGCGCCGCTGATCGTCCAGGGCACCTACATCTGCGCCTCCGCGATCCTGACCGAGGCCATCCTGTCCTTCCTCGGCGCTGGCATCTCGCCGGAAACGCCGACCTGGGGCAACATCATGGCCGAGGGCCGCCAGTACTTCCAGATCAAGCCCTCGCTGATCTTCTACCCGGGTCTGCTGCTCTCGATCGCCATTCTCAGCATCAATCTGATCGGCGATGCCGCCCGCGACGCACTCGATCCCCGCATGAAGCAGCGGGAGGGAAAGTGATGCGATCAGCACTGTCATTCCGGGGCGCGCCCCTTGGCGCGAGCCCGGAATCCATTCCACCGCATGGACTGACGCCCGATGGATTCTCAGGTGCGCAATTGCGCACCGTAGTTCGCGCTAACGCGCGCCCCGGGATGATGAGAGAGTTTGCATGACCAACACCATCCTCGACATCAACAACCTCGTCGTCTCCGTGGGCAAGAAGCCGGGCGGGACCAAGATCATCGACGGCATCTCGATCCAGGTCCGCGAGCGCGAGACGCTGTGCCTGGTCGGTGAAAGCGGCTCGGGCAAGTCGGTGACCTCGCTCACCACGATGGGCCTCCTGCCGAAGGGAACGCTGGTTCCCATGGCCGGCAGCGTCAAGCTGGTCGGCGAAGAGCTGCTCACCGCGACCGACCGCCGCCTCCGGCAGCTCCGGGCGACGCAGATGGCGATGATCTTCCAGGAGCCGATGACCGCACTCAATCCGGTGGTGCCGGTGGGCCGCCAGATCGACGAGGTGCTGCGCGCCCATACCGATCTCGACGCCAAGGCGCGCAAGAAACGCATCCTCGACATGATGGAGCATGTCCGCCTGCCTCAGGTCGAGCGCATCTTCGCCTCCTATCCGCACCGCCTCTCCGGCGGCCAGCGCCAGCGAATCATGATCGCGATGGCGCTCGTGCTGGAGCCGAAGCTCCTCATCGCCGACGAGCCGACCACCGCGCTCGACGTCACCACGCAGAAGCAGATCCTGACCCTGATCCGCGACCTCCAGCGCGACCACGGCACCGCCGTGCTGTTCATCACCCACGACATGGGCGTGGTCGCCGAGATCGCCGACCGCGTCGCAGTGATGCGGCAGGGCCGCCTGGTCGAGACCGGCCCGCTCGACGCCGTGCTGCGCAATCCGACCATGGAGTACACCCGCAACCTGCTGTCGGCGGTGCCGAGCCTGGTGCCGCGGGCCCCGCGCGAGGAGAGCCGCGAGCCCGTCGTGCTCGAAGCCAACGAGCTCAGCAAGGTCTACAAGGAGCGCTCCTTCTTCGGCAAAGGCCGCGAGGTGCTCGCCGCCGACAAGGTGACGCTGACGCTGCGCAAGGGCCGCACGCTCGGCATCGTCGGCGAGAGTGGTTCGGGCAAGTCGACGGTGGCACGCTGCATCGTCCGCCTGATCGATCCGACCTCCGGCGGCGTGCGCCTCGCCGGCCGCGAGATCGCCGACATCTCGCGCCGGCTGCTGCAGCCGCACCGGCAGAAGATCCAGATCGTGTTCCAGGATCCCTATCGCTCGCTCAATCCGCGCGTCACCGTCGGCGAGAGCATCGCGGAAGGTCCGATCAATTACGGCGCGGCGCACGCCGACGCGATGAAGCGGGCGCGCGAGCTGCTCGAGCTGGTCGGCCTGCCGCCCGATGCGGTGTCGCGCTATCCGCACCAGTTCTCCGGCGGCCAGCGCCAGCGCATCGCCATTGCGCGTGCGCTCGCGCTTGATCCCGACGTGCTGGTCGCCGATGAGGCGGTCTCCGCGCTCGACGTCTCGGTGCAGGCGCAGGTGCTGGAACTGCTCGACGAGATCCAGAAGCGGCTCGGCATTGCCATCCTGTTCATCACCCATGATTTGCGCGTCGCGGCGCAAATCTGCGACGAGGTCGTGGTGATGCAGCACGGCCGTGTCGTCGAGCAAGGCCCCGCCGCGGAGGTGCTGACGCATCCGAAAGAGGCTTACACCAAGGCCCTGCTCGATGCGGCTCCGGGCCGCGACTGGGACTTTGCGAACTTCCGGCCGGTGTCGGAAGGCGTGGCGGCGAGCGCGTAGGTCATCTCTCTCCGCCGTCATTCCGGGGCGCGCGTCGCGCGAGCCCGGAATCCATCGTTCGCCAGACGCTGCGGTCCGATGGATTCCGGGCTCATCGCTTCGCGATGCCCCGGAATGACGAGGAGAGAGCGCAGCATTCCCAAAACAACTTGACCCTATGCACGGCGCGATTGCCTCTCGCCTTGCTCTCCCCGCAAACACAAGGCTAACGTCGCGCGCTCTCCAACGTTGGACTTGAATTGATGACACGTATTGCCGTCGGCGGCTTCCTGCACGAGACCAACACCTTCGCTCCGACGAAGGCGACATATGCGGACTTCCAGCATGGCGGCGGCTGGCCGGCGTTGACGGAAGGCGCCGACGTGCTGAAGGTGATGCGGCGCATCAATGTCGGCCTCGCCGGCTTCGTCGACAGCGCTGACGCCAATGGCTGGGAACTCGTTCCGACGATCGCCTGCGGGGCGAGCCCGTCGGCGCACGTCACCAGGGATGCCTTCGAGCGCATCGTGAAGGTGATGGTCGACGGCATCGCAGCCGCCGGTCCGCTCGATGCCGTCTATCTCGACCTGCACGGCGCGATGGTGACCGAGCATCTCGACGACGGCGAAGGCGAGATTCTCGCCCGCGTGCGCCGGGTCATCGGCAAGGACGTTCCGCTGGTGGCGAGTCTCGATCTCCACGCCAACGTCACGCCGGAGATGATCGCGCATGCCGACGCGCTGATCGCCTACCGCACCTATCCGCATATCGACATGGCCGAGACCGGCCGCGCCTGCGCAACACATCTGGCGCTGCTGCTGAAGACGAAGCAGCGCTTCGCAAAATCGTTCCGGCAATTGCCGTTCCTGATCCCGATCAGCTGGCAATGCACCAACGATCAGCCCACCAAAGGCATCTACGAAAAGCTCGCTGCGCTGGAAAACGACGCCGTTCCGACGTTGTCCTTTGCGCCGGGCTTCCCGGCCGCCGATTTCCGCGATTGCGGTCCGAGCGTGTTCACCTACGGCAAGACGCAAGCGGATGCCGATCGCGCGGCGGATACGATCGTCAAGCTGATCGAAAGCCACGAGGATGATTTCGACGGCAAGATCTGGTCGCCCGACGACGGCGTGCGTCACGCCATGGAGCTCGCCAAGGCCGCGCGCAAGCCGATCATCATCGCCGACACCCAGGACAACCCCGGCGCCGGCGGCGATTCCGACACGACGGGCATGCTGCGCGCGCTGGTGCGCAACAAGGCGAGCGCCGCGACCGGTGCCATCTACGATCCTGCGTCCGCCAAGGCCGCGCACGAGGCCGGCGTCGGCGCCACCGTCAGATTGTCTCTCGGCGGCAAGTCCGGCATTCCGGGCGACGAGCCCTATACCGAGACGTTCGTGGTCGAAAAGCTGTCCGACGGCCGCTTTGTCGCGCCGGGCCCTTACTATGGCGGCCGCGAAATGGAGATGGGCCCCTCGGCAGCCTTGCGCATCGGCGACGTCCGCGTCGTCGTCTCCTCGCACAAGGCCCAGCTCGCCGACCAGGCGATGTACCGCTATGTCGGCATCGAGCCGACGCAGGAGAAAATTCTGGTCAACAAGAGCTCTGTGCATTTCCGCGCCGATTTCGAGCCGATCGCGGAAAAACTCCTGATCTGCGCCGCGCCCGGCGCGATGCCGGCCGACACGGCCTCCCTGCCCTGGACGCGCCTGCGCCCGGGCATTCGCATCAAGCCGAACGGCCCCGTTTTCAATCCTCCTTCACCCTAATCGGACAAGACACATGCCCACGATCGACCGCATCGACGGCTACGCCGACGAACTCACCGCCATCCGCCGCGACCTTCACGCCCATCCCGAGATCGGCTTCGAGGAAGTGCGCACCTCCGGCATCGTCGCCGACAAGCTGAAGAGCTGGGGCATCGAGGTGCATCGCGGCCTCGGCGGCACCGGCGTGATCGGCGTCATCAAGGGCAAGGGTTCAAGCAGCAAGCGCATCGGCCTTCGCGCCGACATGGACGCGCTGCCGATGGAAGAGAACACCAATCTGAAGTGGAGCTCGAAAATTCCCGGCCGTTTCCACGGCTGCGGCCATGACGGTCACACCACCATGCTGCTCGGCACCGCGCGCTACCTCGCCGAGACCAGGAACTTCGACGGCACCGTGCATTTGATCTTCCAGCCGGCCGAGGAAGGCCTCGGCGGCGCCCGCGCGATGATCAAGGACGGCCTGTTCGAGAAGTTTCCGTGCGACGAGCTCTACGGCCTGCACAACGCGCCCGACCTCAACCACGGCGAGATCGCGATCCTGCCCGGCCCGGCAATGGCCAGCGCCGACTTCTTCGACCTCCGCATCACCGGCTATGGCGCACATGGCGCGATGCCCGAACGCTCCAAGGACGCGGTGATCATCGCGACCACGCTGGCGCAGGCGATCCAGACCATCGTCAGCCGCAACGTCGAGCCGCTGCAGGCCGCCGTCATCTCGATCACGCAGATCCACGCCGGTTCCGCCTACAACGTCATCCCCGGCGACGCGCATCTGTGCGGCACCATCCGCACATTCTCGAAAGAAGTCCGCACCCTGATCAGCGAACGCATCCGCACCATCTGCGCCGGCATCGCGAGCGCTTATGAATGCGTGATCGACGTCGACATCCGCGATACGTTCGACGTACTGGTCAACCAGGTCGAGCAGTCCAAGGTGGTCGAGGAGGTCGCGCGCACCATCGTCGATCCCGCCAACGTGATCACCCGCGCCCAGCCGAAGATGGGCAGCGAGGATTTCGCCGACATGCTGCAGACCATCCCCGGCGCCTATTTCTGGGTCGGCCATGACGGCTCGGTGCCCGTGCACAATCCCGGCTTCGTGCTCGACGACAAGATCCTGCCGATCGGCGCCAGCATGTTTGCGCGCATCATCGAGACGCGCATGCCGGTCGGTGCCAATGCATAAAAAGAACGTCGAAGAAGCGGTCACCCCACTGCACGATCTGTCCGCGGTCGACCTGATCGCGGGTTATCGGGCCAAGCAATTCTCGCCGAGCGAGGTGCTGGAGGACGTGCTCGCGCACGTCGCTGCGTGGGAGCCGAATCTGAAGGCGCTCTATGCATTCGATCCCGATAGCGCGCGCGAGGCCGCCAAGGCCTCAACCGCGCGCTGGACCGGCGGCGAACCATGCGGCGCGCTCGACGGCGTGCCGGCGACGGTGAAGGACAACATCGCGACCAAGGGCGTGCCGGTGCCGCTGGGCGCCGCCAGCGTCAAGCTCGTGCCGGCAGAGAAAGACGCCCCGCCCGCCGCACGGCTGCGCGAGGCCGGCGCGATCATCTTTGCGAAAACCACCATGCCTGATTACGGCATGCTGTCGTCCGGACTCTCCAGCTTCCACGCGCTCGCGCGCAATCCGTGGGACCTCACCAAGAACCCCGGCGGCTCCAGCGCGGGCGCAGGCGCGGCAGCGGCGGGCGGCTATGGTCCCCTGCATCTCGGCACCGATATCGGCGGCTCGGTGCGCCTGCCCGCGGGCTGGTGCGGCCTCGTCGGCCTGAAGCCGAGCTTCGGCCGCGTGCCGATCGATCCCACCTATGTCGGCCGTGTTGCCGGTCCGATGACACGCACGGTCGACGATTGCGCGCTGATGATGGGTACGATCGCAAAGCCCGACCGACGCGACGGCATGAGCCTGCCCGCCGAGCCGCTCAACTGGAAGGGGCTGGAGAAATCTCCGCGCAAACTGCGCATCGGGCTGATGCTCGATGCCGGTGTCGGCCTGCCCGCGGAAAGGTCCGTTCGTGAGGTTACGGTGAAGGCTGCGAAGGCCTTCGAATCTGCTGGCGCCGTCGTCACCGAGGTCGACGGCATTTTGACCCGTGAGATGCTCGATGGCCTCGACAATTTCTGGCGGGCGCGGATGTGGGACGATCTGTCAAAATTGGCGCCAGCCGAACAGGCAAAGGTGCTGCCCTACATCTTCGAATGGGGCGCATCCGGCGCAAAGCTCTCGGGCGTGGATGTCATCCGCGGCTTCAACCAGACCATGGCGATCCGCAGCGCCGCGTCCAAGCTGTTCTGCGAGCTCGACTATGTGATCTCGCCGACCGCGCCGAACGTGAACTATCCGGCGGAATGGGCCTCGCCCACCAACGATCCGATGAGACCGTTCGAACACATCTGCTATACCGTGCCGTGGAATATGTCGGAGAACCCTGCGATTTCCATCAACGGCGGCTTCGACGCCAAGGGTTTTCCCATCGGTGTGCAGATCGTCGGCCGCCGCTTCGACGACATTGGCGTGCTCGGCATGGCCAAGGCGTTTGAAGGTTTGCGGGGGCCGCAGCGGCCCTGGCCCAAGCCGCCGGAGAAGTAGCCGCACCCTGTCGTTCCGGGTTGCGCCCACTTGGCGCAAGCCCGGAATCCATTCATCGGCACTACTGGCGCCGATTGATGGATTCTCAGGTGCGCAATTGCGCACCGTAGCCCGCGCTTCGCGCGCCGCGGAATGACGTGCTAGAGAGACCGATAAAGAAACCGGGAAGGAAACCACATGGCGTATGAGACGATCAAATACGAGGTCGCCGAGCAGATCCTCACCATCACCCTGAACCGGCCCGACAAGCTCAACGCCTTCAACGCGCAGATGCAAGGAGAGCTGATCGACGCGTTCGACGCGGCCGACAAGGACGACAATGTCCGCGCCATCATCCTCACCGGCGCCGGCCGCGGCTTTTGCGCGGGCGCCGACCTCTCCTCCGGCGCCGACACGTTCGATCGCGACGCCCGCCGTGGTCCCGTGAAGCGCTTCGCCGACGGCAAGGTCGACTACAGCGATCCGCAGGTGCGGGACGGCGGCGGCCAGGTGACGCTGCGCATCTTCAAATGCCTGAAGCCCGTGATCGCCGCCGTCAACGGCCCTGCCGTCGGCATCGGCGTCACCATGCAGCTTGCGATGGACATCCGCATTGCCTCGGACGCGGCGCGGTTCGGCTTCGTGTTCTCCCAGCGCGGCATCGTCCCGGAGGCGGCGTCGAGCTGGTTCCTGCCGCGCATCGTCGGCATCTCGCAGGCGCTGGAATGGTGTTATTCGGGTCGCGTCTTCCCGGCCCAGGAGGCGCTCGCCGGTCGCCTCGTCAGCAAGGTCGTAGCCCCCGACGATCTGCTGCCGACCGCCCGCGCGCTCGCCAAGGAATTTGCCGCGAAGACCGCGCCGGTGTCGGTTGCGCTGATCCGCCAGATGATGTGGCGCATGATGGGCGCCGACGATCCCATGGAAGCCCACAAGGTCGACAGCCGCGGCATCTACGCGCGCGGCCGCTCCGACGATGTCAAGGAAGGCGTGGTGTCGTTCCTGGAGAAGCGTCCGGCGCAGTTCAAGAACAAGGTGTCCAGCGATATGCCGGACTATTTCCCGTGGTGGACGGAGCGGGAGTACAAGTGACGCAAAGCGTCATCCCGGGGCGATGCGAGGCATCGAGCCCGGGATCTCGAGATTCTCTGGTGCGCAATTGCGCACCGGAGTTCGCCCTTCGGGCGCCCCGGAATAACGGCGATAGACATCACTCCATCACCAGCGCGACCCGCCCGATCGCCTTGCGCTCGAGCAACAGCCGCATGGCCTTCGCATAATCTTCCAGCGGCAGGCGGTGCGACACGTTCGGGCGCAGCTTGCCCTCCTCCGCCCATTGCAGCAGCGCCTTCAGGCGGACCTCGCCGAGCGCCGGATTCTTCCGCACTGCCTCGCCCGCACGCACCCCGAGCACGCTGGCGCCCTTAATCAGCAGGAGATTGGTTCTCGCCGAACCGATGCCGCCGGTGAAGCCGATCACCAGCAGCCGCGCGCCCCAGGCGATGCAACGCATCGAGTCTTCAAAAACCTGGCCGCCGACGGGATCGAACACGACGTCGGCACCGCGGCCGTCGGTGATGCGCTTGACGGCATCGCGAAACGGCTCGCGGTCGTAGCGGACGAGATGATCGGCGCCCCGCGCCTTGGCGATGGCGAGCTTTTCGTCGCTGGAAGCGGTCGCGATCACAATCGCGCCCAGCATCTTGCCGATCTCCACGGCAGCAAGGCCGACACCGCCGCCGGCGCCATGCACCAGCAGCACCTCGCCAGGCACAATTCGGCCGCGGTCGATCAACGCATGATAGGCGGTGCCATGACCGGCGAGATAAGTCGCGGCCTCGGCGTAGTCGAATGTCGACGGCTTGGGGGTGAGCTGCGACGGCGTGACCACGGCTTCTTCGGTGAATGCGCCGTGGCGCATCTTGACGATGACCTTGTCTCCGACGACAACACCGCTCGCCTCCGCGCCCACCTCGGTCACGTCCCCAGCGGCTTCCATGCCCGGTGTGAACGGCAGTTCCGGCTTGAGCTGATATTCGCCGGCGGCCATCAGCACGTCAGGGAAATTCAGCCCGGCAGCGCGGATCGCCACGCGCACCTCGCCCGGCTTCAGCGCGCGCGACGGAAACTGCTCCAACCGCAATTTTTCGGGCTCGCCGAGCGAGCGGCAGACGACGGCGCGCACCATCAGGCCGCGCTCGCCTTGCTGCGCAGCAGCGCCTCGCGGATCAGCGGCAGACGGTCGTTGCCGAAATACATGTCGGTCTTGTTCACGAAGATCGTCGGTGAGCCGAAGCCGCCGCGAGCGACGACCTCTTCCGTGTTCGCCTTGAGCTGATCCTTGATGCCCTGCTGCGAAATGCCCGCGAAGAACTTTTGCTGGTCGACGCCGACTTTGCTGCAGATCTCAGCCAGCACCGCATCCTGCGAGATGTCCTTGTCCGCGCCCCAATAGGCCTCGAACACCGCCGTTGCGAACGGCACCATGTCCGCACCCAGCCAGATGCAGCCACGCATCGCCTTGACGCTGTTCACGGGAAACACCGTCGGCGGCATCTTGATCGCGAGGCCTGCCGAGCGTGCCCAGTCGGCGAGGTCCTTCTTCATGTAGCGCGCCTTCAGCGGCACCGGCGTCTCGCGCTGGGCGTAGACGCTCGGATTGACCGTATTGAAGATGCCGCCGACCAGGATCGGCCGCCAGACGATTTCGGCGCCCAACTCCCGGGCGAGCGGCTGGATGTTGTGGAAGGCGAGATAGGTCCAGGGGCTTGAACAGTCGAAGAAGAATTCGATCATGGTGGTTCCTCATGTCTGTCATTCCGGGATGCGCCGAAGGCGCAGGCCCGGAATCCATTTCGCCTCTAGTTCCGCGGCCCGATGGATTCTCAGGTGCGCAATTGCGCACCGTAGCTCGCGACTTCGTCGCGCCCCGGAATGACGGTGCCTACTTCCGCCCCAGCACTTCCTTAGCCCTCTGGCCGAACATGATCTTGCGTGATTCCTCGTCGAACGGCTCTTTCACGAATTTGCCGATCGCAAGCCCCGCCTGCACCTGCGGCCGGGCGCGGACCTCGGCATACCAGCGCTTGACGTTCGGATAATCGTCGAGTGTAAAGCCCTGCGCCTTGTGCGTCATGGTCCAGGGGAAGCAGGCGATGTCGGCGATGGAATAATCGCCGGCGACATAGGCACCGGTGTTCTCCAACTGCCTGTCGAGCACCCCGTACAGCCGGGCCGCCTCGTCGCGGTAGCGCTGGATCGCATAGGGAATCTTCTCCGCCGCATAGAGCGCGAAATGGCCATGCTGGCCGAGCATCGGTCCGAGGCCGGCCATCTGCCACATCACCCACTGGATGGTGGTGGAACGGCCGCGCAAGTCGGCGGGCAACAATCGGCCGGTCTTCTCCGCCAGATAAATCAGGATCGCGCCGGTTTCGAAGGCGGAGAACGGTTCACCGCCGTCGGCGGGAGCGTGATCGACGATCGCGGGGATGCGATTGTTCGGGGAGACCGCCAGAAATTCGGGGCTGAACTGCTGGCCGGTGCGGATGTTGACGGGCTTCACGGTGTAGGGGAGCCCGAGCTCCTCCAGCATGATCGAGATTTTCCAGCCGTTCGGCGTCGGCGCGTAATAGAGGTCGATCATGACCTTTCCCTTGGCATTTCCTGTCGCCGCCGAAATAGAGAGCGACTTTCGTTGTTCTGTACCTCGACGTTAGGACATGGCAGGAAGAGGCGCAACACAACCTGCCGGGAGGGCCGCCATGCTGTTTCCAACCACGATCGCCGGCTCCCTGCCGAAGCCGGAATGGCTCGCCGAGCCCAACATGCTCTGGGCGCCCTGGAAGTCGCAAGGCGAGGAACTTCTCCGCGCCAAGCGCGATGCGACACTGATCTGGGTCAAGATCCAGGAGGACGCCGGCATCGACATCCTCACCGAGGGCGAGCAGGCCCGGCAGCATTTCGTCCACGGCTTCCTGGAGAAGATCGACGGCATCGACTTCGCCCACAAGGTCGAGATGGGTATCCGCAAGGATCGCTACAAGGCGATGGTGCCGCAGGTGGTCGCGCCGCTCCGGCTCAAGGAACGCGTCCACGCCTTCGAGGCGCGCGTGGCGCGCACGCACACCAGGAAGAAGCTGAAGTTCACGCTGCCCGGCCCGATGACCATCATCGACACCATTGCCGACCGCTACTATGGCGACCGCGTGAAGATGGCGTTTGCCTTCGCCGAGTTGCTCAACGAGGAGGCCAAGGCGTTGCAGGCCGATGGCGTCGATCTCGTTCAGTTCGACGAGCCGGCCTTCAACGTCTACATGGACGAGGTCAACGATTGGGGCATCAAGGCGCTGGAGCGCGCCGCGCAGGGCCTGACCTGCGCCACCGCCGTGCATATCTGCTACGGCTACGGCATCAAGGCCAACACCGACTGGAAGGAGACGCTCGGCCCGCAGTGGCGACAGTATGAGCAGATCTTTCCGGCGATCGACGCCAGCCCGATCCAGCAGGTGGCGATCGAATGCCGTAACTCGAAAGTGCCGCTCGATCTGCTCGCGCTCCTGAAGAACAAGATCGTGCAGGCCGGCGTGATCGACGTCGCCAGCGACATTGTGGAAACCGCCGAGGACGTCGTTCAGGTCATCGACGCGGTGTCGAAATTCGTGCCCAAGAGCAACATCATTGCCACCACCAATTGCGGCATGGCGCCGATGCGGCGCGAGATCGCCGAAGCCAAGCTGATGGCGCTCGGCGCGGGGGCGGCGCTCGCGCGCGAGAAGCTGGGGTAGCGGCAGGCGTGCTAAGGCAGCGCCGTTGGATGCAGCACGGGGGTGTAGCCGGCGGTTAATGCGTGCAAAATTGAGGGCGGCGTCAGCAACGCCGCTTCGCCAAGCTGACGTTCGACCCCGCTATAACCCGCCGGTGACCACAACAGCGCCCTGCCCTGCAGTACCAGAAAGCTGTCTTCGCCCTGCTGCACCATTGCGCCGTCGGGAAGGTCTGCGAGCGGCACCGGCAATGGGTGCAAGCGCTTGCGACCGCGATCGAGACGCTCCCGATGCAGCACGGCATCCATCGCCTTCGCGCTGATGCCGCTTGCACCATTCCCCGCTTCCCACGCGGCTCGGAATCGCTTGGCGTCCTCGCGCCGGCAGAAGAAGCAGGGCCGGTGTCCTGCGGCAAAGGCGGTGGCCTCGTCGAGGAAGAACAGCTCGGTCCAGCTCCGCCGCGCCATCACCGGCCGCCGCCAGCCGCGGAATTCACACAGGCATGTAATCCACGCCGGCGACGACCAGCGCTTCCTCAGCAGCGTCTTCGTCGCGGGATCGTGGATGATGCCGCGATTGCCGGTGAACAGGCCGCGATGCGGCGTGGCGATGATGTCGCCGGTGGGAGTGACGCGGTTTTGCAGGGGCATGAGCTGCGCCGTGCTAAACTGACGTCATTCCGGGGCGGTCCGCAGGACCGAACCCGGAATCTCGAGATTCCGGGTTCGATGCTTCGCATCGTCCCGGAATGACTCCAGCCCTCACGCCGCGCCGTCGCGCAGCGGCGGGTGATAGGACAGCGCGGTGTCCCAGGGGAAGAATATCCAGGTGTCCTGCGACACTTCGGTGATGAAGGTGTCGACCAGTGGACGGCCCATCGGCTTGGCGTAGACTGTGGCGAAATGCGCATCGGGCAGCATCTCGCGCACCAGCTTGCCGGTCTTGCCGGTGTCGACGAGGTCGTCGACGATCAACAGCCCCTTGCCGGTGCCGCCGCCGAGCTTCATCGCCGCCTCGGAAATGCCCTTGAGGACCTGGAGTTCGCCCTGCTTGTTGTGGTCGTAGCTGGCGATGCAGACCGTATCGATCACGCGCACGCCGAGCTCGCGCGCCACGATCGCCGCCGGCACGAGGCCACCGCGGGTGATCGCGATCACTGCGTGGAACGGACCGACCTCGTTGAGGCGCCAGGTCAGCGCCCGGCAATCCCTGTGGAATTGGTCCCAGGAGACCGGAAAGGCCCTGCCCGCCCGCTCCTGTGCGCTCAGTTCCGGTGCTTCACCAGCCATTGTCGTCTCCTGCCATTGGTCGCCGGGCAGTTTTCTCTGCTAGCGGGTGATGTTCAATCCCGCCAGCATTTCCTTCACCGCCGCCATGGCGGATGCGAGCTTGTCGGCATCGCGCGAGCGCACCACGAGATTGGTATTGGGCTTCTGCTCTTCGTCCATGAAGGGATAGCTGCCGATGATGGTGTCGGGATGGGCGGCGGCGATCGCCCGCAAGGGGCTGCCGATGTCGCCCTCCCGCGCATTGGCGCGAACCGATTCGGAGAGCATGCGCACACCCGACTTCAGCTTGGGCGAGACGATGTCCATCATCGCCTGCATGATCGAGGGCACGCCCGCCATCACGATGACATTGCCGATCTTGAAGCCGGGCGCGAGGATGGTCGCGCTCTGGATCAGCTCGGCGCCGTCGGGAATGCGGGCCATGCGTAGGCGGGCCTCGTTGAGGTCCTGCTCGCTCCAGCGCTCGCGGAAGCGGGCGACGACCTCCGGGTGATGGTCGATGCCGACGCCGAACGCCTTGGCCACGCTGTCGGCGGTGATGTCGTCATGGGTCGGCCCGATGCCGCCGGTGGTGAAGACGTAGGTGTAGCGATGCCGCAGTGCGTCCAGGGCCGCGATGATGTCGGCCTCGTCATCGGCGACGACCCGGACCTCCTTCAGGTCGATGCCGATATTGGTCAGGTATTCGGCGATGAAGCCGATATTCTTGTCCTTGGTCCGGCCGGACAGGATTTCGTCGCCAATGACCAGAATGCCCGCCGTGACGATCTCGCTCATAACTTAAGTCCCTCACCTGTGGCGCCAACTTTGCCGAGGTAACGCGTTGAAGTCACGCGGTTTTGCTGTCGAAATAAGCAGTCCTCAGCCATTTTTTCAGGCAAGCCGCCGGCCATCCCCGGCAAATGCTGCCAGTCCATGCTTATCCCGCTGGCCCGGCCCTTGCTACCACATGAAAGTCATGCACTCTTGCCGCATGGCCACGGGACGTTGCGGTCTTCACGGAGGCCTGGCGGCCTGTCCAATGGCGCAACGCCTTGCGGAGACAAGTCGGGATCTATGGCAGTCGCGTTTGATGAGATGAATATTCCCGGCGGGGATCTTCGCCCCGCCTACCAGGAGCTGGCGCGCTGGCTCAAGGAGACGCCGCCCGAGGCGCTTGAATATCGCCGCCAGGAGGCCGAGCTCCTGTTCCGCCGCATCGGCATCACCTTCGCCGTTTATGGCGAGGCCGAATCCACCGAACGCCTGATCCCCTTCGACGTCATCCCGCGGATCATGTCCGGCAAGGAATGGACCCTGCTGGAGAAGGGCCTGAAGCAGCGCGTGCGCGCGCTCAACATGTTCCTGCGCGACATCTATCACGGCCGCGACATCCTGCGCGCCGAGATCGTGCCCGACGATCTGATCTTCCAGAATCCCGTCTTCCGGCCCGAGATGAACGGCCAGCAGGTGCCGCACGACGTCTACGTGCACATCGCCGGCATCGACATCGTCCGGGTCGACGCCGAGGACTTCATCGTGCTGGAGGACAATGCGCGGACGCCGTCCGGCGTGTCCTACATGCTGGAGAACCGCGAGATCATGATGCGGCTGTTTCCGGATCTGTTCGCCCGCCACAGGGTGGCGCCGGTCGAGCGCTATCCGGACGAGCTGCTTTCGGCGCTCCGCTCCGTCGCGCCGCAAAGCGCATCGGGCGAGCCGACGGTGGCCCTGCTCACGCCCGGCGTCTACAACTCGGCCTATTACGAGCACTCCTTCCTTGCCGACAAGCTCGGTATCGAGCTGGTCGAGGGCCGCGATCTCATCGTCAAGAACAACGAAGTGTTCATGCGGACGACGGAAGGGCTGAAGCGGGTCGACGTCATCTATCGCCGCGTCGACGACGACTTCCTCGACCCCCTCACGTTCCGCCCGGATTCCGTGCTCGGCGTGCCCGGGCTGATGTCGGCATATGCGGCCGGCAACATCACGCTCGCCAATGCGGTCGGCACAGGAATCGCCGACGACAAGGCGATCTACTCCTACATGCCCGACATCGTGAAATTCTATCTCGGCGAGGAGCCGATCCTGAAGAACGTGCAAACCTGGCGCTGCCGCGAGCCGAAGGATCTCGCCTACGTGCTGGACAACCTAGGCGAGCTCGTCGTCAAGGAGGTTCACGGCTCCGGCGGCTACGGCATGCTGATCGGCCCCGCCGCGACCAAAGCGACGATCGAAGCGTTTCGCGAGAAGCTCAAGCGCGAGCCCGAAGGTTTCATCGCGCAGCCGACGCTGGCGCTGTCGACCTGCCCGACCTGCACGGCGTCGGGCCTTGCGCCACGCCATGTCGATTTGCGGCCCTTCGTGCTCACCGGCAGCAAGAGCACCACCATCGTGCCGGGCGGACTGACACGCGTCGCGCTGAAGGAAGGCTCCCTGGTGGTCAATTCCAGCCAGGGCGGCGGCACCAAAGACACCTGGATCCTGGACGAGTAGACAGATGCTGTCGCGTACCGCCGAAAACCTCTATTGGCTCGCCCGCTACGTCGAACGGGCCGAATATCTCGCGCGCACCATCGATGCGACCCTGCGCGTCACCGCGCTTCCCGCCGCCTATGTCGGCAAGACCAACGAATGGGACTCGGCGCTTCTCACCGCCGGCGTCGCCGCCAGCTTCTATCAGACCTACGACGAAGCCAACGAGCACAACGTCGTCGACTACCTCTCGTTCTCGGCGAACAATCCCTCCTCGATCAGGAACTGCATCGAGGCGGCACGGCTGAACTCGCGCTCGGTGCGCACGGCGCTGACCAGCGAAATGTGGGACACCATCAACTCGGCCTGGATCGAGCTGCAGGCAGTCTGGAGCAAAGGCACCTCGACGCGTGAGGACCTCGCCAAATTTCTCCGCTTCGTGCAGGAGACATCGCTGCGCTTCGACGGCTCGGCCTACCGGACCATGCTGCGCAACGACGCCTACTGGTTCTCGCGGATGGGCGTGCATCTGGAGCGCGCCGACAACACCGCCCGCATTCTCGACGTGAAGTATCACGTGCTGCTGCCCGAGGAGGAGCATGTCGGCGGGCCCCTCGACTTCTATCAGTGGAGCTCGATCCTCCGGTCGGTCTCGGCGCTGACGGCCTATCACTGGGTCTACCGCGAGACGCTGAAGCCCTGGCTGATCGCGGACCTGCTCATCCTCAACGACACGCTGCCGCGCTCGCTGGCCAGCTGCTACGGCAATCTCGTGCGCAACCTCGACCAGATCGGCGTCGCCTATGGCCGCCAGGGTCCCGCCCAGCGCCACGCCCGCGGCATCCGCAACCGGCTGGAACACAGCAACATGAACGACATTTTCCAGCATGGCGTGCATGAATTCATTCAGGAATTCATCACGGACAATTCCAGGCTGGGCGAAATCATCACGAAGCAGTATTTGATCTAGTCAGGACCGACCCACTCACCCTTCGTCATTCCGGGGCGATGCGAAGCATCGAACCCGGAATCTCGAGATTCTCAGGTGCGCAATTGCGCCCCGGAGTTCGGCTCTTCGAGCCGCCCCGGAATGACCGAGCTAGAACCCCCATGCGCCTGCGAATCCTGCACACCACGACCTATCGCTACGAGCCGCCGGCCACGAGCGTGATCCAGATCCTGCGCATGACGCCCGGCAGCCATGACGGGCAATATGTGGCGGAATGGCAGATCGACGTCTCCACGGACACCAAACTCGACACCCATGAGGACGCGTTCGGCAACGTCACCCACGTGCTGTCCTGCGGACCGGTCGACGACATCAAGATCATCGCCGAAGGACTGATCGAGACCCACGACACAGGCGGCGTGCTGCGCGGCACCGACGAGCGCTTTCCAGCCGGCATGTTCCTGCGCTCCACCGACCTCACCACCGTCAATCCGCCGATGATGGCGGTTGCGCGCCAGTTGCGCAGCGAGGCCGAGAGCGACACGCTTGGCTTCCTGCACACGTTGATGGCCGAGATCGGTGATCACATGACCTTCGACGAGGACCCGACCAACAGCGGCACTTCGGCAGCCGAGGCCTTCGCCCTCAAGCGCGGCGTGTGCCAGGACTATGCGCATATCTTCATCGCCTGCGCCCGTAGCGGCGGCGTGCCAGCGCGTTTCGTCTCCGGCCACTTCCTGCGCTCGGATGGCACGGTGCACCAGGATGCAGGCCACGCCTGGGCCGAGGCCTACGTGCCTGATCTCGGCTGGGTCGGCTTCGATCCCGCCAACAGCATCTGCGCCACCGACGCCCATGTCCGCGTCGCGATCGGGCTCGACTATCTCGGCGCCGCCCCCGTGCGCGGCACCCGTTATGGCGGCGGCCCGGAGACGCTGACAGTGACGGTCAAGGTCGAGCAGGCCGGCCGCGGCGGACAGTCGCAATCGCAGTCACAGTGGCAAAGCTAGACGCAACCGTCCAAATGCCGGGACGTGCTACACTCGCCCAAACTGTCCTGTGCGAGGTATCCCATGGCAACCGTCAAGCTGCTTTCGGACGATGAGCTCTCCACTGAGGCGCGCGCCGTCTTCGACGATATCCGCAGAGCGCGGAACTCGGATTTCGTCAACAATTTCTGGCGCGCTCTGGCACATGATCCTAAGACGCTGCGACGGACCTGGGAGAGCATCAAGGAGGTGATGGCTCCGGGTGCGCTCGATCCCAAGGTCAAGGAGATGCTCTATGTCGCGGTTTCGATCGCGCATGGCTGCAGCTACTGCATCCATTCGCATACCGCCGCCGCGCGGGCCAAGGGTATGAGCGAGGCCGAATATGGCGAGCTGCTTGCCATCGTCGGCATGGCAGCGGAGACGAACCGGCTGGTCACGGCGCTCGGCGTGCCGGTTGATGAGGCGTTTCTGGTCGATGCCGGCGAATAGGCTGCCATCTCACGTCGTCATTCCGGGGTGCGCGTAGCGCGAGCCCGGAATCCATCAGGCGGCAAGGTTCGTGGATGAATGGATTCCGGGCTCGCGACTTCGTCGCGCCCCGGAATGACAGCTCGGGGGTTTCATGCCTCCCCGAAATTGGCTAGTAATTCCGCGCAAACGCGTTCGGGGACTGGAAATGACCTATTGTTGCGGAATCCTGGTTCGGGACGGTCTGGTGATGATCGCCGATACCCGCACCAATGCGGGTCTCGACAACGTCTCGACCTTCCGCAAGCTTCACATCTTCTCCAAGCCCGGCGAGCGCATCATGGCGATCGCCAGCGCGGGCAACCTCGCCATCAGCCAGTCGGTGCTGTCGACGCTGACCGAAGGCCTGGAAGACCCTGACACGGGCGAGCTGGAGACGCTGATGAACGCGCCGACCATGTTCCAGGCCGCCCAGCGCATCGGCCGGGCGATCCGGGCGGTGCACGCGACCGAAGGGCCGGCGCTGAAATCCGAGGATGTGTCCTTCGACGTCTCCTTCCTGTTCGGCGGCCAGATCAAGGGCTCCCGGATGCGCCTGTTCATGGTCTATACCGCCGGCAATTTCATCGAGTGCACCACCGACACACCCTATTTGCAGATCGGCGAGCACAAATACGGCAAGCCGGTGCTCGACCGCGCCATGCACTACGACGTCGAGCTCTACGAGGCACTGAAGACGGGCCTGATCTCGATGGACTCGACCATGCGCTCGAATCTCGGCGTCGGCCTGCCGATCGACGTGCTGGTGGTACGCAGCGACGCCTGCGAGGCCGATCTCAACCACCGCATCGAGGCGGGCGAGCCCTATTTCCATGATCTGCGCTCGCGCTGGTCTGCGGCCCTGCGGGCGGCGCATCAGAACATTCCGCGACCGCCCTACAAGAACGAAAAAGAACCGAAAACCTGACAGCGAGAAGAGGCAGGCAACGATGAGTGAAGCAAAGAAGATCGCAGTGGTGACGGGCGCCGGCACCGGCGTCGGACGCGCAGCGTCGCTGGCATTGATGAACACCGGCTTCACCGTGGTGCTGGTCGGACGCCGGATGGAGATGCTCGAGGAGACCGCAAAGCTCGGCCTCGCGGGCAAGAGCCTGTGCGTCACCGCCGACATGACCAAGCCGGATTCGATCGCCGCGCTGTTCGACAAGGTGAAGGCGACCTACGGCCGGCTCGACGTGCTCTTCAACAATGCCGGCATGGGCGCGCCCGCCGTGAACTTCGAGGACCTCGGCCTCGAGCAGTGGCAGGCGGTGGTGAACACCAACCTGACCGGTCCGTTCCTGTGCACCCAGCACGCCTTCCGCATCATGAAGGACCAGACCCCGCGTGGCGGCCGCATCATCAACAACGGCTCGATCTCGGCGCATGCGCCGCGGCCGTTCTCGGCGGCCTACACCTCGACCAAGCACGCCATCACCGGCCTGACCAAGGCGAGCAATCTCGACGGCCGCATGTACGACATCGCGGTCGGCCAGGTCGACATCGGCAATGCCGCGACCCCGATGACCGATCGCATGGTCAACGGCCCCGGCGTGCTCCAGCCGGACGGCACGACGAAGCACGAGCCGCGCATGGACGCGAAGGCGGTCGGCGATGCCGTCGCCTACATGGCCGGCCTGCCGCTCGACGCCAACGTGCTGACCATGACGGTGATGGCGACGAAGATGCCGTTCGTCGGACGGGGCTGAGGCAAAAGTGCGAAAACAACCCCATGCACAGTAGGCGTCAAGAGGCGCCTGCTGCTGCTCGGCGGCGGGGGTGACGCGAGTTAAGTCCCCGTACTATCTCAACAATCGTCATTGCGAGCGCAGCGAAGCAATCCAGACTGCCTCCGCGGTGAGATTCTGGATTGCTTCGTCGCATCAGCGCAAAATTGCTTCGCAATTTTGTCGCGAGCTCCTCGCAATGACGGGGGAAGAGCGGAGGCTTACTCCAAGCTCTCCACCTTCCGCAGGCTGGGAAACAGCTTCATCCAGAGCAGCGCCACCGCGACGGTCGCAACGCCGCCGAATACGGCGGCGGGCATGGCGCCGAGCAGCGCGGCGGCCACGCCGCTCTCGAACTGGCCGAGCTGGTTCGAGGCGTTGATGAAGAGGAAATTGACCGCGCCGACCCGGCCGCGCATCTCGTCGGGCGTTGCGAGCTGCACCAGCGAGAAGCGGATCACCACGCTGATCGTGTCGGCCGCGCCGAGCACGGCGAGCGCGAGCACCGACAGCCACATCCAGGACGACAGCGCGAACACAATCGTGGCGAGGCCGAACACGATCACGGCCTGGAACATGCGCAGGCCCACATGCCTGGAGATGGCGTGACGCGCCAGCACCATGGTCATCAAGAGCGCGCCGACCGCGGGCGCCGCGCGCAGCACGCCAAGCCCGACCGGGCCGGTCTGGAGGATATCGCGGGCATAGATCGGCAACAGCGCAGTGACGCCGCCGAACAGCACCGCGAACAGGTCGAGCGAGATGGTGCCGAGGATCGCGGGATTGCTGCGGATGAAGCGGACGCCGGCGAAGATGTTGTCCGAGTCCATCCCCTCTTTCGCGATCGCCTGCGGGCGCGGCCGGATGAAGCCGGTCAGGATCATCCCAAGAATCCAGAACAGCAGCATCACGGCATAGGCGAGATGCGGGGCGATTGCGTAAGCAAGTCCGCCGAGCGCCGGGCCGGTGATGGTCGCGACCTGCGCCGCGCCGCTGGAGACGGCGGTAGCGCGCTGCAGCGAGCCCTGCGGCGCGATCGCCGGCAGCAGCGCCGCCGTGGTCGGGCTCTCGAACGCGCCGGCAATGCCGAGCACGAAAGTCGCGATGAAGATCTGCACCTCGCTGGCCGCGCCGAGATAGGTGATGGTTGCGAGATAGAGCGCGGTCGCGGCTTCGACGAGCTGGCAGAGCTGAACGACGCGCTTGCGCTCGTAGCGGTCGGCGGCATGGCCGGCGACGAACACCAGCAGCGCGGTAGGAAGGAACTGGACCAGACCGACCATGCCGAGATCGAAAGCCGAGCCGGTGAGATCATATATCTGCCAGCCGATCGCGACCGCCGCGATCTGGCTGGAAAAGCGCGACAGGCTGCGCGAAAGCAGGAAGAACAGGAAGGCGCGGTGGGCGAGCAGCGCGCGGACGCTGACCGGCGGATGGCCGGATGATGGCTGCTCCGGCACCGTCTCCTGGATCGCCTCTTGGGTCACCCTCGGACCGCTCGCCCCCTGATATCGACGGCCCCCGCGTGACTGAGGCAGCCCCGCTTGTCAACAGTCCGGCGTCTCCCGCATCTCCCGGCATTGCCTTTGCAACGCAGGCGCGGCCATAATCATTGAGGGTTTGGGGACATCATGCTGCGCTTGCAATCGGCACTCGGCATTTTCGCATTGCTGTTGATCGCCTTCGCGCTGGCAGAGAATCGCCGCGCCGTGTCGCTGCGGCAGGCGGCGATCGGGCTCCTCGCCACCTTCGTCACCGCGATCGTGCTCCTGAAGCTGCCGGTCGTCGCGCGCGCCTTCGGTGCCATCAACGACGCCGTCGGTGCAATTTCGGCGGCCTCGCGCGCCGGCTCCGCCTTCGTGTTCGGCTATGTCGGCGGCGGCCCCTTGCCCTTCGATGTCAAAGTGCCGGGCGCCGATTTCATCCTGGCGTTCCAGGCGCTGCCGATCGTGCTGGTCATGAGCGTGCTCACGACGCTGCTGTTCTACTGGCGCGTGCTGCCGCCGATCGTGCGCGGCATGGCCTGGCTGCTGGAGCGGACGCTGGGCGTCGGCGGCGTCGTGGGCCTGTCGACGGCCGCCAACATCTTTCTCGGCATGGTGGAGGCGCCGCTGTTCGTGCGGCCGTATCTTGCCCAGATGACCCGCAGCGAGCTGTTCCTGGTGATGACCGGCGGCATGGCCGGGATCGCGGGCACCGTGCTCGTGCTCTATGCGACGTTCCTTGCCCCCCTCATCCCGGATGCCGCCGCGCATTTCGTCATCGCTTCCGTGCTGGGCGCACCGGCCGCGATCCTCATCAGCCTGATCATGGTCCCTGAAACCTTCGACAAGCGTACCGGCGGAGCGTTGGAGGACCCCGAGACGGAGGTGTCCGGCACGATGGATGCGATCGTGAAGGGCACCAGCGCAGGCATCGAGCTGCTGATCAACATCGTCGCGATGCTGCTGGTGCTGGTGGCGCTGGTCTATCTCGTCAACGCCATGCTCGGCCTCTTGCCGCACATCGGCGGTGCCGCGATCTCGTTGCAGCGCCTGCTTGGGCTCGTGATGGCGCCGGTGTGCTGGCTGATGGGATTGCCGTGGGATCAGGCGGTGACGGCCGGCAGCCTGATGGGCACCAAGACCGTGCTCAACGAATTGATCGCCTATGTCGACTTCTCGAAGCTGCCGCCCGACGCGCTCGATCCGCGCTCGCGCCTGATCATGCTCTATGCGATGTGCGGCTTCGCCAATTTCGCCAGCCTCGGCATCATGATCGGCGGCCTGGGCGTGATGGCGCCGGAGCGGCGCGCGGAGATCAACGCGCTCGGACTGAAGTCGATCGTGTCGGGGACGCTGACGACGTGCTTGATGGGAGCGGTGGTAGGGGTGCTGGCGTAATCTCCCTCGTCATTCCGGGGCGCGCATAGCGCGAACCCGGAATCCATTTACTCGCGCGTACTGTCGCCCGATGGATTCCGGGCTCGATGCTGCGCATCGCCCCGGAATGACGGCGGAGAAAATGCGCGACAGCTCAGACGGCGGGTCGAGCACCTACGCCTTCAACTCCACCGTCCTGAACTCCGCCGGCAGGATCACCTCCAGCAGCTCGACGTCGTCGGAGTAGTCGAGGATCATGTGCTTGATCTTCGGCGGCTGGGTCCAGGCGCTGCCTTCCTTCATCAGCGTCTCGCCCTGCCCGTCCATGTAGGTCTTCACCCAGCCCTTGAGCACATAGACCATCTGGAATTCGACGTCGTGGAAGTGCAGCTTGGAGACCTCGGCCGGATTGCAGGGGCCTTGCAGACGGATCACATGCGCTTGCGCGAGACCATGGGACGCTGCGGCGATGCCGAGGTCGCGGTATTTGGCGTAGGTGCGCAGACCGTCGGCCTTGAAGTCTTCCTCGCGGTGATGGCTGATTGCGATGCGTTGCCTGGGGCGCGCGGGCTTTTTCGGCACCACAACACGTGCCTTCGCCTTCACCGCTTTGCGCGCCGACGATCGCGCCGCCGCCTTTGCTCCGCTGCGCTTCTTCTCCGCAGTCTTCGTTGCGGGCTTTGATGCCTTTTGCTTGGCCATGGTCTGCTCCCTGATCTGAGCCGCGACCGCCAGACGGGCGCGACCCGGAGGCAGACTATCCAGTCTTGAACGAGGCAGCAATTGCGGGCTGGCCAATCGAAGACCCAATCGTAGCTTGTCCCAGGCTGTCGTGGCGGGCCGCCGTCGTCTCGTATTCATTCCCACGCTGAATTAATCTCACCACCAGATCCTGGGGAATTGATTCATGGGCAACAGCGTTGGTCAGCGTGCATTTCAAAATGCCCGGCTTCAGAAACGACAGAAGGCCGAAGTGCTGCCATTGCTTGGGCATGCACTCCAGTTGCACAAGATGGGGCTTCTTCCCGAGGCTCAGGCGGCCTATCGCCAGGTCCTGCAGCTCGCACCCAACCAATTCATCGCCCTGCATATGCTCGGCGCGTTGGAGTGCGATGCCAAGAACTATCAGCAAGCCGAAATTCTGCTGAGCCGAGCGGTTGCCGGGGATCCGCGATCTGCCGATGCTCATATGAGTCTCGGCGTTGCGCTCAACGGACTCCGGCGTCACGGCGAGGCCTGCGCGAGCTATCGCAAGGCCCTCGCCTTGCGGCCCAAGCACGCCGTAACCCTCTCCAACCTCGGTAACGCGAGCGTGGCCCTCGACCTTCACGAGGAGGCGCTCCACAGCTACGACAAGGCGCTCGCATGCGACGCTAACCTTGCTGAAGCCCATAACGGCCGGGGCTGGGCGCTCAGCCGTCTGCGCAACTATGATGGGGCGCTCGCGAGCCTCGACCGCGCGCTGTCGATCAAGCCCGACTACGCCGCGGCGCTGGCGAACCGCGCCGTTGCATTGCGGGAACTTCAGCGATTTGACGAAGCCCTGGCAGATGGCAATCGGGCCGTCGCGCTGGCACCCGAGGACGCAAACGGGTGGCTCGCGCGGGCCAGCGTCCTGCTCCAGATCCAGCAAATTGCGAAGGCATCGCACGATTGCGAGCGAGCCCTCGCGATCGCTCCCGATTCCATTCAAGCTCACCTAATGCTTGGCCTTTGTCTCGCCGGGCTTGGCCAAGTCGACGAAGCCCTCGCCAGTTTCGACAGAGCCCTCGACATCCAGCCCGACCTTCAGAGCGCGATCTCAAACAAGATATTCACGCTCGATTTTGTGGGGGACGCCACCGTCGAGCGACATCAGCAGGCACGGCAGGTATGGTGGGAGCGTGTAGGCGCGAAGATCGCCGCGGAAGCGTCAGAACCGCATGACAACAGCCGCGATCCGGATCGCCGCCTGGTGCTCGGCTATGTCTCGTCGGACTTCAACGCGCATTCGGCCGCGTTCATTTTCAAGCCGGTCCTGCAACACCACGACCGTGCTCAGTTCGAGATCGTGTGCTACTCCTGTTCGTCGAAACTGGACACGACGACCAGGGAATTCCAGGGGATTGCCGATCGCTGGCGCGATGCCTCACAATGGACCGACGAGCGTCTCGCCGCCGAGATCCGCCTCGATGGCGTCGATATCCTGATCGACCTGTCCGGCCATACCAGAGGCAACCGTCTCGGCGTGTTTGCGCGAAAGCCGGCACCCATTCAGGCCCATGGCTGGGGCCACGGCACGGGCACCGGACTGCCGACGATCGATTATCTGTTCTCGGACCCCGTCGCGATTCCACTCGCGGTCCGGCATCTGTTTGCGGAGACCGTCGTCGATCTGCCGTGCTTCGTGACGCTGACGCCACTGCCGGCCGGGATCGAGCGGGCGCCGGCGCCGGCGATCGCGAACGGCTTCGTCACCTTCGGTGTCGTCAACCGCATCAGCAAGATTTCGGACGAGGCAACAAAGGTCTGGTCCAGGATTCTCGAGCGGGTGCCGGGTTCGCGACTGCTGATCAAGGATGTCGCGCTGGACGATCAACTGGTCCGTGACAATCTGGTGGCGCGGTTTGCGGCCTGCGGAGTGCCGGCCGAACGCATCGATCTGCTCGGAGCCACCTTGCGGGGCGAACACCTGGCATCGTTCAATCGCGTCGATATCGCCCTCGACCCCTTCCCGCAGAATGGCGGCGTCAGCACGTGGGAAGCCCTGCAGATGGGCGTGCCGGTGGTGGCGAAGCTCGGCAACAGCCTGCCCAGCCGTGCGGCCGGCTCCATCCTCACCGCGCTCGGCCTGCCGGCCTGGGTCACGGACAGCGATGAGGGGTATATCGACATCGCTGTTGGCCATGCCGCCGACATCCGTGAACTCGATCGTTTGCGCCGCGACCTGCCTCGACGGATCGACGCCGCGGCCGCCGGCAATCCGGTCTCATATGCGCGCGCGGTGGACGAGGCCTACCGCACGATGTGGAAGCGCTATTGCAACGGCGGCGCCTGATCCCTGTCTCAATGCAGCCGGAACACGCCATCCACGGCGCGCAGCTCGGCCGGCTTGATCAGCTTGGAATGCGCAACGGTGACCGAATGGAGGGGGCCGTCGAGCTTCTCCTGCCAGAACGCCAGGAAATCCTTCAGCGCCGGGAATTTCGGAAACATGTCGTAGTTCTGCCAGACGTAGGTCTGTAGCAGCGAGGGGTGATCCGGCATCCGATAGAGGATTTGTGCCGTCGTCAGCCCGTAACCCAGCATCTGTTTCCGGAAATCCTCGGAAACGCCCCCACTCCGCACGTCCATGCCAACCTCCTTTGCAGGAGCGCATTCACGGGGCGGCCTGGTCGGTGTGCGCCTTACGAGCCACCCGGTACTGATGCGCTCACATGAGAGAAATGTGACGCAAACTGACAATTCATCTCAAGCCCAAAAGTTTAACAAGCTGTTGAAATTCAATGCGTTAGCAGCAGATGCAGCTCCGTGCTAATACGGGCCCGGCCTCGATTAACGATGGGAATGAGATTCTGGCAGACGACGCTATCGAGTGCTTATTTTTCTGCTACAAGCCCTTGCTCCCGCAAAAATCCTGCCTTATCTCAGCAGTGCCCGCCTGGCACTCGCTGGCGGCGACTGCTAACAATCTGAAATCATCAACCCGAGCAATTGCTTAGGAGGACTGCATGAACTTCCGTCCGCTTCACGACCGCGTCGTGGTCAAGCGCATCGACGCAGAAGAGAAGACCGCTGGCGGCATCATCATTCCCGACACTGCCAAGGAAAAGCCCTCCCAGGGCGAAATCGTCGCCGTCGGCCCGGGTGGCCGCGACGAAGCCGGCAAGCTGATCCCGATCGACCTGAAGGTCGGCGACCGCGTGCTGTTCGGCAAGTGGTCCGGCACCGAGGTCAAGATCGACAACGTCGACCTGCTGATCATGAAGGAAAGCGACATCATGGGCGTCCTCGACGTCCCCGCTTCCAAGAAGAAGGCGGCCTAAGAGCCCCTCTCTCCCTCCAGTCCAACACCTAAGGAAAAATCCACATGGCAGCCAAAGAAGTCAAATTCTCGGTTGAAGCGCGCGACAAGATGCTGCGCGGCGTCGACATTCTCGCCAACGCGGTGAAGGTCACGCTCGGTCCCAAGGGCCGCAACGTCGTGCTCGACAAGTCGTTCGGCGCTCCCCGCATCACCAAGGACGGCGTCACCGTCGCCAAGGAGATCGAACTCGAGGACAAGTTCGAGAACATGGGCGCCCAGATGGTGCGCGAAGTCGCCTCCAAGTCCGCTGACGCGGCCGGCGACGGCACCACCACCGCCACCGTGCTGGCCCAGGCGATCGTGCGCGAAGGCGCCAAGTCGGTTGCCGCCGGCATGAACCCGATGGACCTCAAGCGCGGTATCGACCTCGCGGTCGAAGCCGTCGTTGCGGATCTCGTCAAGAACTCCAAGAAGGTCACCTCGAACGACGAAATCGCCCAGGTCGGCACCATCTCGGCGAACGGCGATGCCGAAATCGGCAAGTTCCTCTCCGACGCCATGAAGAAGGTCGGCAACGAGGGTGTCATCACCGTCGAGGAAGCGAAGTCGCTCGAGACCGAGCTCGACGTCGTCGAGGGCATGCAGTTCGACCGCGGCTACATCTCGCCCTACTTCGTCACCAACGCCGACAAGATGCGCGTTGAGATGGACGACGCCTACATCCTCATCAACGAGAAGAAGCTCTCCTCGCTGAACGAGCTGCTGCCGCTGCTCGAGGCCGTGGTGCAGACCGGCAAGCCGCTGGTCATCGTCGCCGAAGACGTCGAAGGCGAAGCTCTTGCGACCCTGGTCGTGAACCGCCTCCGTGGCGGCCTGAAGGTCGCGGCCGTCAAGGCTCCGGGCTTCGGCGATCGCCGCAAGGCCATGCTGCAGGACATCGCGATCCTGACCGGCGGCCAGGCGATCTCGGAAGATCTCGGCATCAAGCTCGAGAACGTCACGCTCAACATGCTCGGTCGCGCCAAGAAGGTGATGATCGACAAGGAGAACACCACGATCGTCAACGGCGCCGGCAAGAAGGCCGACATCGAGGCGCGCGTGGCGCAGATCAAGGCGCAGATCGAGGAAACCACCTCGGACTACGACCGCGAGAAGCTCCAGGAGCGTCTGGCCAAGCTCGCCGGCGGCGTCGCGGTGATCCGCGTCGGCGGCGCGACCGAGGTCGAGGTCAAGGAGCGCAAGGATCGCGTTGATGACGCGATGCATGCGACCCGTGCGGCCGTGGAAGAAGGCATCGTCCCGGGCGGCGGCGTCGCCCTGCTCCGTGCCTCCGAGCAGCTCAAGGGCCTGCGCACCAAGAACGACGACCAGAAGACCGGCGTCGAGATCGTGCGCAAGGCGCTGTCGGCTCCCGCTCGCCAGATCGCGATCAACGCCGGTGAAGACGGCTCGGTGATCGTCGGCAAGGTGCTGGAGAACAAGTCGTACGCTTTCGGCTTCGACTCCCAGACCGGCGAATACGGCGACCTCGTCAAGAAGGGCATCATCGACCCGACCAAGGTTGTCCGTACCGCGATCCAGAACGCAGCCTCGGTGGCCGCGCTCCTGATCACCACGGAAGCCATGGTCGCCGAGCTGCCCAAGAAGGGCGGCGCAGGTCCCGCGATGCCCCCGGGCGGCGGCATGGGCGGCATGGACTTCTGATCCAGCCGTTCAGACAAACGACAAAATGCGAAACCCCGGCAGCAATGCCGGGGTTTTTGTTTTGCGTGCCACACGCAAAAGTAGCAAGATCGGTCATTCCGGGGCGCGACGAAGTCGCGAGCTCGGAATCCATTTCACCGCTTGCTCATGGCCTATTACGTCTATCTCCTCGCCAGCAAGAAATACGGCACGCTTTACATCGGCGTGACGAATGACATCATCCGCCGCATCCACGAACATAAGAACAAAGTCGCCGCTGGCTTCAGCAAGCGGTATTGCGTCGACAGACTGGTTTGGTTCGAGATCTACGACGATCCCGTCAATGCCATCACGCGAGAGAAGGAATTGAAGAAGTGGCGACGGGAATGGAAGGTGAGGCTTATCGAAGAGAAGAATCCTAAGTGGATCGACCTGTATCCACAGATTGCGAGCTGAGCTCGCGGACCGATGGATTCCGGGCTCGGCGCTGCGCGCCGCCCCGGAATGACTGAGCAACACTCACTCCACCTTCCCCAGCCGTTCGAAATGCGGCTCGCCGTCTTCGTCGAGCGACCAGACGATCCGCGTCACCTTGCCGACCAGATTGTCCATCGGGATGAATCCGATCGACGGCATACGGCTGTCGGTGGAGTTGTCGCGGTTGTCGCCGAGCACGAAGAAGTGGCCCTGCGGCACCGTGAAGACGCTGGTGTTGTCGAGGAAGCCGTTGTCGACGCAGTCGTTGGTGACGTAGGACGTGCCGCTCGGCAGCGTCTCGCGCCAGCGCTTGACCTTGACGCCGCCATCCACACCGCAAGCGTTGTCGGCAAGCCCGTATTCGAGCGCGACCCGTGTCACCGGCCGGTCGTTGAGGACAAGCCGGCCCTGCCGCATCTGGATGCGGTCGCCGGGCAGCCCGACCACACGCTTGACGTAGTCGACCGAAGTGTCCTTTGGCGTCCGGAATACGACGATGTCCCCATATTCCGGCTCGGCGGCGAGGATACGGCCCGAGCCCCACGACGGCGCGAACGGCAGGGAATAGCGGCCGTAGCCATAGGCATATTTCGCGGCGAAGACGTAGTCGCCGACCATCAGCGTCGGCGCCATCGAAGTCGAGGGGATGCTGAACGGCTGGTACAGCACGAAGCGAAACAGGACCAGCGGCGACCACAGCACCGGGACCAGCAGGATCAGGACGAGGATGGCCTTCCATTCGCGCGATTGCGCCCTCGACGGCTGAACCGTTTCCGAAAGACTGGTCATGCACTTGCCCTGGTCAAGAAATCTCACCGCGAGATTACGCAACCCTCGCGCGCGTGCAATCCCGGCTTCGTGATTTTGGTCGCACGGGCGCCGTGACGCGTTCATGGCAAAGCGACGACAACGGACATGTGAAGGGCCGCCCATGGGCGGCCCTTCGGTTTTATGCGCTCTCGGGCGCCTTCAGGCGCACGAGCCGGGTCAGGAGGGCATCGAGGCCCTCGCCGCTAGAGGCATGGAGGTCGATGCGGCCGACCTTCTCGACCAGCCGCTCCAGCGACTCCAGCTCCTTGAGCCGCAGCAGCAGGGGGTTCTCCTCCATCAGGCGGGCAGTGTTCAGGAGCGACCGCGTCGCCGCGGTCTCCTCCTGCCGGCGGATCAGGTTCGCCTTCGCGACCCGCTCCGCCTCGACCACCTTGTTCACCAGCTCCCGGATCTCGCCGGGCAGGATCACATCCTTGACGCCGAGCTCGGTCACCTCCACGCCGGACTCGCCGACGCGTGCCCGCACATAGTCGCGCAGCTCCGCATCCAGCGCCGCCTTCGCGGACAGCACCTCGTCCAGCGTCCGGCCCGCGACCGCCTCGCGGATGGCGAACTGCACCAGGCGGTACAGCCACGCATCCACGTCGGGCACGGTCGCAACCGTCCGCTCGGGATCGATCACCCGGCGGAACGCCGTCAGCGTCACTCGCAGGGCGATGCGATCCTTGGTCAGCATCTCCTGCGCGGTGATCTCGACTGCCTGGGGCCGCAGGTCGAGGCGCTTCACCTCGATCTTGCGGCCGACGGTCCAGAAGGCGTGCCGGCCGGGCGCGAGCCGCTCGGTGAGCCGGCCCTCGACATAGAGCAGGCCCGCCTCGTGGTTCTCGACCACCGTTTCCGACGTCACGGCCGAGCGGTTGCGCTCGATCATGGCCAGATGCCGCGCGTCGACCTTGGGATCGCCGGACACATCGATGCGCTCGACATCGATGCGGGTCGCGACCTTCCAGTAGACGCGCGCCTGCCAGGGCGTCATCAGATGCACGGGCCGGCCGTCGAGGCTGACGATGGCGAGCTCGTCCGCCCCAGTCTCGACCGCCTCGAACAGCTCGGCGGCCAGATCAGGCCGCGCGGCCTTCAGCACCGCGTAGCGATCGGCGGAGAACTCCGCACGGACGACGTCGAACAGCTCGGCCTTCAGCTCGTGCAGAGGATCGAACAGCCGGTGCCGACCGGGCGCGAGCACGCGCACGAGCTGCCCGTTGCGCGTGAGCAGCGCACGCTCGCCATCCTTGACGGTCACGTTCAGCATCAGCAAATGCCAGCTCTTGTTCGAAGTCATGGCACGCCTCCTTCGTTTGCGTCCGGCCGGATGCCGGACGACAGGTTTCATCTGCAAAGGACGTGAGGACGCGGACGACGCTTCCCGGGAGATCGACGGGCCGGGGCTTGAGCCTGCATGACGACGGGCGCACGCGCGCGATCGCGCGACGTGTGCCGCGCGGTCATGCGGAGCCACCCGGCATCAACGCAAGCGGTATCTACCCGCGGCGCAAAGCCGGTCTCACAGTGTCGTTGTTCGGACGGAAAGCCTTTCGGCAAAACGGCCGGACCGCAACTGAAGCGCGCGTCCGGTCCTCGTCAGAGAAATCAGCTTTTCAGGCTGAATCGGAGCGCTGGAGCGGGATTCGAACCCGCGTCACGATGATTAAAAGTCATCTGCTCTACCACTGAGCTATCCCTTGGTTGGTACAAGAGACCGGAATCGAACCGATGCCTTCGGGTCACCCCGACGCTCTCCATGAGCTACATCCTGCATCTTCATTCGGCGGAACACGAAACCGGAGACCGGCCCGCGCCAGTCGGGATCTCAGAGAGCCCGAACCCATGGCCTAGCGAAGGAGCGGGCTAATAGACGAAGCACATTCGGCGTGCAAGAGGGTTCTCGAAGATTTTTTGCCGCGCATCGCGCAGTGTGACGCGATGATCACAACGCGGCGCGGCGTCAAGGACGCGGCGTGACCTGGAAGCAGGCCCGCACCCAGTCGATCGTCACGCGTGTCGCGGCGTCGCGCTTGAGGTGATTTTGCACGAGCAGCCAGACGTCGCGCCGTTTCGGCAGGAGTGTGGCGCGCAGGCTGCGGTCGGCGAGCAAGCCTTCGCAGCTGTGCTCGGGCAGCACGCCGACGGCCTGATGCGACTGGATCATCGTCCTGATGATGCGGACATTGTCGGTGATGCAGCGCACGTTCTTCAGCCGCTTCGCCCGCAGGAACTGCGCTTCGGGAATGGTATCGAGCTCGTCCGGATAGACGCAGGCGACCGGGTCGCTGGAGCGATCTGCGGGCTCGAAGAAATACAGCCTGACATCGCCGAGCTTGGAGATCGTGAAGTCGCCCTTCTCCGGCTTGCGCAGGCGAATGGCGAGGTCGGCCTGCCAGCGCGAGAACTTGACGTTGCCGCTGGAGGTGAGGAATTGCAGGGTGAGGCCCGGATGATCGCGCAGGAAGCTGCTTGCCCGCGGCGCCAGCAATTCCTCGGCGACCGCGTTGGTCGAGGCGATGCGCAGGCGGCCGACCGGGCCCACCTCGCTCTCCTTGATGCGGTCGATCGCCGCGACATGGGCAGCCATCGCGCCGACATGCTCGAGCACGACTTCGCAATGGCGTGTCGGCCGCCGCAGCCCGTCCACCGCGTCGAACAGCGGCACGCCGAGATCGCGCTGGATGCGCGCCAGCCGGCGGCCGACGGTGGTCTCGTCGATGCGCAGCCGCGCGCTGGCACCGGCATAAGTCCCCTCGTCCCTCACCGCGGCAATGATGCGCAGATCGTCCCAGTTCATGCTGGCGAGCCTAGCAGGCGATGCACCGTCCTGCAAATTTGCAGCCGTAAGCTGCAATAGTCCTGCACGATGGCAGGCGGCTCCCGCGCTAGTCTCGCGCCATCCGTTATCCCTGGAAGGCCCCACCTGCATGACCGCTCCCAAGACCCTGCTCGAACTCGCCGGCGCCGATCTCACTCCGCCGAAGCTCGATGAAGCCTGCCTCGTGCTGATCGACATCCAGAACGAATATTGCGCCGGCCCGCTGGCGCTGCCCGATGCGCAGCCCGCGATCATCGCGGCGGCGCGCCTGCTGGCGCGGGCACGGGAGAGCGGCGCCGTGATCATTCATGTCGCGCACAAAGGTCGCGCCGGCGGCCTGTTCGACCGCGAGGCTGCGCGCGGCGCGATCGTTGAACGCCTGACGCCGCTCGCGAGCGAGCCCGTGATCGAGAAAGCGCTGCCGAACGCCTTTGCCGGCACCGACCTGCAAGCCCGGCTCGCCGCGACCGGACGCAAGAACATCGTGCTCGCCGGCTTCATGACCCACATGTGCGTCTCCTCGACCGCCCGCGCCGCGCTCGATCTCGGCCTGCGCACGACGATCGCGGCGGATGCCTGCGCCACCCGCGACCTGCCGGACGGCCGCGGCGGCACGCTGGACGCCCGGACGATTCACGAGGTCGCGCTGGCCGAGCTCTCGGACCGCTTCGCGATCATCGCGCAGAGCGATGCGCTGGCTTGACGGAGCACACGATGCTGCAACTCTATTTCTTTCCGATGGCCTGCTCGCTCTCGAGTCGCATCGCATTGATGGAGGCCGGGATCGAGGCGCGTTATCACCTCGCTCATATCTGGACCAAGCAGGTCGTGGACGACGGAAGCGATTTCCACGGCGTGTCGCCGAAGGGCGCGGTGCCGGTTCTGGTGCTGGAGAACGGCGAACGGCTGACCGAGAGCGCGGCGGTGTTGCAATACATCGCGGATGTGAGGCCGAAGGCAGGTCTTGCGCCGGAATTCGGCGATCCCGATCGCTATCGCCTCCAGGAATGGCTGAGCTTCGTCGGCGCCGAGATCCACAAGGCGTTCCTGTTTCCGACCTTCTGGTACAAGGACGACGGCTCACTCGCCAAGCCGCGCGCCAGGATTTCTCACATATTGTCGGTGCCGGCGGCGCATCTGGCTGAGCGCGAATTCCTCGTCGGTGACAGGTTCACCGTGGCGGATGCACACCTCATCTGGGCCTTGCTGCTGCTCCGACCCGCGGGCGTCGACATCGCGCAATGGCCGTCCTTGTCGGCCTATCTCGAGCGCATGCAGGCGCGACCGGCCGTACGGGAAGCGATTGTGACCGAAATGGCCCTGCGCAAAGCGATGGTGTGACCGGACGTCACGGTCGCGAAATCCAAGCGTTTTCCCGGCGAGGGCATTTGTGTCGACGCGGCATGCGCTGATCTGGAAGGACATTTTCGATACCTCCCCCGAGGCCATTCGATGTTCGATGGCAAGTGGGACGTCACCGTGAACTGCGCCAGCTCCGGCAAGGCGCTGGGCTATACCCGAACCCTGTCAGCCACCACCGCCGGGGGCGCATTTCATGCGGAGGATCGGGACCCGCGTACAAACAGCACGCTCGCAATCGACGGACAAGTATCGGCTGACGGGAAGACCACGCTCAGTGCACGGGGCCTCACGGGTCCGAGCGCCTACACGGTCAACAATAGCGCTCCCGGCTCGCCGTATGGGTACACGATCGACGCGCAATTCGAGCGCAGCCGCGGCAGCGGCAAACGCAACGAACTGCGTCCGTGCAGCTTCACCTTCGTCAAACGCTAGCCGCAATCATACGCCGGCCTGGCTGATGAACTTGGTGTTGAAATAGCCCTCCATGGCCTCGGTGCCGCCTTCCGAACCGTAGCCGGAATCCTTGATGCCGCCGAACGGCACTTCAGGCAGCGCGAGACCAAAGCTGTTGATCGACATCATGCCGGCCTCGATGGAAGCGCCGATCGCGGCCGCGGTCTTGGCCGAACTGGTGAAGGCGTAGGACGCCAGCCCAAAGGGCAGCCGGTTGGCCTCCTCGACCGCGTCGTCGAATGACGAGAAGCGCGAGATCAGGGCGAGCGGGCCGAACGGCTCTTCGTTCATGGCGCGCGCATCCTTCGGCACGTCGCTCACGACGGTCGGTTCGAAGAAATGTCCCTTGTTGCCGACGCGCTTGCCCCCGGTCTCGAGCTTCGCACCCCTGCCGACGGCATCCTGCACCATGCCCTCGATGGCGGTGACGCGGCGCGGATTGGCGAGCGAGCCCATCTTCGACTCGGGGTCGAGGCCGTTGCCGACCTTGAACGTCCTGGCGCTCTCGACGAACTGATCGACGAATTGCCGGAACACGCCGTCCTGCACCAGCATGCGCGTCGGCGAGATGCAGACCTGGCCGGCGTTGCGATATTTTGCTGCCGCCAGGATCTTCGCGGCCGACGTGACGTCGGCATCCCCGAAGACGATCGCCGGCGCATGGCCGCCGAGCTCCATGGTGGCACGCTTCATGTGCAGGCCCGCGAGCGCATTGAGCTGCTTGCCGACATGCGTCGACCCCGTGAATGAGATCTTCCGGATCACCGGATGCGGGATCAGATATTCGGAGATCTCTGAAGGCACGCCATAGACGAGGTTGATGACCCCCTCTGGCACGCCGGCGTCGGCAAAGGCGCGGATCAGCTGCGCGGGCGACGCCGGCGTCTCCTCGGGCGCCTTGACAATGATCGAGCAACCGGCGGCGAGCGCCGCGGAGAGCTTGCGCACGACCTGATTGATCGGAAAATTCCACGGTGTGAACGCCGCGACCGGCCCAACCGGCTCCTTCATCGCGATCTGGTAGATGCCGGGGCCGCGCGCCGGGATCAGCCGGCCATAGGCGCGCTTAGCCTCCTCGGCGAACCATTCGATCACGTCGGCGGCGGCCATCGCCTCCATCCTGGCTTCACCGAGCGTCTTGCCCTGCTCCATCGTCAGCAGCGGCGCAATCTCGTCATTACGCTCGCGCATGATCGCGGCCGCCTTCCGCATGATCCGGCATCGCTCGAACGGCGCGATATTCCGCCAGATCTTGAAGCCGGCGGCCGCAGCCGCCAGCGCCTCGTCGAGATCGGACTTTCCGGCATGGGCGACGGTGCCGATCACCTCCTCGGTCGCGGGATTGCGGACTTCGATGACCTCGCCCGAATGGGCCGGTCGCCATGTGCCGCCGATGAAGAGCTGGGTGTTCGAGTAAGCCAACGGAGTCTCCTTTTACGTCGATCTGTGACAGATAGCATCCGCGGCCCGCGTCATCTCAGGTCCGAGATAGGCGCGGAAGCGCGGTTCGGCGGTGAGGCTGCGGAAGTCGGCCATCCGCGTTACCCCGCCGCCGGCCACGAACAGGAATTGCCCGGCGATCTCGGCAAGGATGTCGAGGTGCCAGCTCGCCGTTGGATGCATGCAAAGGATGACCAGCCTGCCCTCGTCTCGCAGCTTGCGGAAGAAGTCGAGCATGAAGCCGATATAACCGTCCTGCAGGTTGAACTGCGGTTCGTCGAACAGATGGACCAGCGGCGTCCGGGTCGGCGACGGCGCCAGCAAGGCGGACGGAACGCGCTTGCGGAAGCGCCTGACCTGATAGGACTGGTGATAGTGAATCGCGAGCCGGTCGCGCTCGCGATACTTGACCCCATGGATATCGGTGCCCGCGACCAGCACGCGCCCCGAGGTCGGCGCATTGGAGCCGGTCATCATCTCAAACAGGGTGGTCTTGCCGGCACCGTTCGGCCCGACGACGCCGACGATGCCGGGCTCGTCCAGCGACAGGTTTGCCTGAAGCGTAAACGTCGGATGGCGGATGATGCGGCCCCTCGTATAGACCTTGCGGATATCATCGAGCACGAGCAGCGGTACAGCCACTTATTGTACTCCCAGCAGGCGCTGCCGAAGGGAACGATCATCGCGCAGAACGGCGGCTTCGCCGGTCCAGACGATCCGGCCGCGATCGATCACCGCGGCGTGGTCTGCGACCGACAGTGCGATCTCGGCATTCTGCTCCACGACAAGCGAGGCGATGCCCTCGTCCTTCATGCGCAAGATGGTGGCAAGCACGTCGCCGACGATCTTTGGAGCCAGGCCCTGGCTCGGCTCATCGAACAGCACCAGCCCGGGCGAGCCGACCAGCGCTCGCGCAATGGCGACCATCTGCATCTCGCCGCCCGACAGGTTCTCGCAATCGCGCTCCATGAGATATTCGAGCGGCGAGAAGATCGCAGCAGCTTCCTTGACGCTCCAGTTGCGAAAGCGCGTACGCTTCTGCGCAATCGCGAGATTGCGCGCCACCGACAAGGTCGGACACAGCCGCCGATCGTCCGGCACCCAGCCGATACCGGCGCGCGCGATCTCATGGGTCGGATCGTGCGTCACGTCGCGCCCGTCGAAGCGGACGGCGCCGCGGCGCGGCCGGGTCAATCCGAGGATCGAGCGCAGCATGGTGGTCTTGCCGGCGCCGTTGGGTCCGAGCAGCGCAAACACCTTGGCTTGCGCGATGGCGAGTGAGGCGCCGAACAGCGCCTGGGTTTCGCCGTAGAAGGTATCGACCCCGTCCACTTCGAGGATCATGCGAACTTCCCGAGATTGGAGCGGCGGACCCATTCGTTCTGTTGCAGCTCGTGCGGGGTGCCGCGCGCGACCACCTGGCCCCAATGGATGACCGAGATGCGGTCGGCGAGCGAGAACAGAAACTCCATGTCATGCTCGATCGCGACGATGGTGAGCTTGCCCTTCAAGCGCGCGACCAGTGTGGCGAGGCGCTGCACGCCGTCGGAGCCGAGGCCGGAGGTTGGCTCGTCCAGGCACAGCACGCGGGGTGCCTGCGCCAGGGCCACCGCGATCTCCAGCGCGCGACGGTCGCCATAGGAGAGGTCCTTGGCACGGCAATCCCCCCTATCGGCAAGCCCCACTGCGGCAAGCGCTTCGGACGCCTGCGCTGCAAACCGGCTATCGCCGGCTGCGGAACTGGCGATATCGTGGCCACGGGCGCGAAACTCGGGCAAGCCCAGCATGACATTGTCGCGGGCGGAGAATTCATCGAACAGCGTCATGATCTGGAACGAGCGGGCGATGCCCTTGGCGGCAATGCGGTGCGGGCTCAATCCCGTGACATCCTCGCCGCCGAGCAGCACTCTGCCGCGACTCGGCTTCACCCTGCCTGTGAGCACGTTGAAGAAGGTGGTCTTGCCCGCCCCGTTCGGGCCCATCACGCCGTGAAACTCGCCCTCGGCAACCGCCAGATCGACGCTTTCCAACACGACGCGATCACCGAATCGGACGTGCACGCCTGCGGCCTCGATCATGCTCATCGCCCGCCTCCGGCCAACAGCCGCATCGCCAAGGTGCCGCGGCGCCGCAGCGCGTTGAACGAATGCCGGTGCACGGCGGCCGAGAGCGCGCCGGCAATTCCTTCGGGACGGAACAGCACGATCGCGATGAACAGCAGACCGAAATAGAGCATCCAGGCGTTGGTCAATGCACCGATCACGTCGCGCGCGGTGAGGAAGACAAACACGCCAATCACCGGGCCCCAGAAGCTGACGAGCCCGCCGCCGACCAGCGTCATCATCACGACATAGCCGGATTGATGCAAGCTCATGACATCAGGGAAGGCGGCGAGCTGCGCCATCGCGAACAATCCACCGGCAAAGCCCGACACGGCGGCCGACAGCGCGAAGATTGATGCCTTGTAAAGCCACACATTGTAGCCGAGATGGGCGGCGCGAACCTCGCTCTGCTTGATCGCTGCGACGACGCGGCCATAGGGCGAGTGCACAAGCCGCCACAATGCGGCCGTTCCAACCGCGAAGACGGCGAGCACGAAATAGTAGAAGGCGACGTTGTCGCTGAGGTCGAACGACACGAAGCCGAAATCGGCCGGCAGCCGCTTGATCTTGAGAAGTCCGTCCTCGCCGCCGGTGATCCGGTGCGACTTGATCGCCAGCGTCCAGAAGATCTGGCCGAAGGCGATTGTCATGAAGGCATAGTAGATGCCGCGCCGATGCGAGATGAACAGAGCCGCCAGCACTCCGGCAAGCCCGGCCACCGCAGCCGCCACGGCAAGACAGACCCAGAGATTGGCGGCGATATCGAACTGGCAGAGCCCGAATGCATAGGCCCCGATGCCGAAATAGGCGCCATGTCCGAACGACGGAAGCCCGGCCGTGCCCAGCACCAGGTTGAACGCCAGCGCATAGAGCGACCAGATCAGGATTTCGATTCCCAGATAAGGATAGAGCCCGATCCGCGTGATCCAGAGCGGTACCGTTGCCAGCACCAGCCAGAGCACCAGCATCGTCGGCGTGACGAGACGCGCGGCATCGGATGACGATCTTGATCCCACAATCATTCCTCAGGCCTCAAGCACGCTTTTCTTGCCCCACATGCCCCGCGCACGGAAGGTCACGACGGCAACGAGCAGGATGTACATCGACAACAGCGACCATTCGGACGCGTAGGCGCCGGCAAGCCCGACACAGAGCCCGACCAGCAATCCGGCCACGACCGCGCCCCAGAAACTGCCGACACCGCCGAGCACGATCACCAGGAATGCGGGGATGACGGCATCGACGCCCATGTGCGGGCGGATGCCCCAGATCGGCGCGACGATGATGCCGGCGACCGCGGCCAGCATCGTGCCGAACACGAAGACCAGCAGCCGCAATCGCGACAGGTTGATGCCGAGCGCGCGGACGATCTCGCTGTCATGCGCGCCGGCCTTGACGGTGGCGCCGAACGAGGTCTTTTCGATCAGCAGCCAGACCAGGCCGATGATCCCGGCGGCGATGCCAGCGGCGTAGAAGCGATAGGTCGACCAGATCAGATCGCCGAACAGAAAGCCGCCATTGATGGCGGACGGCACCTGCAGCACATAGTCGCGCGTGCCCCAGACCAGACGGATCAGCTCCTCGATCACCATCGCCGCGCCGAAGGTCAGCAGCAGTCCGTAAAGCGGGTCCTTGCCGTAGGTGCGACGCATGCAGAGCTCGATCAGGATGCCGACCAGGCTCACGATCGCGGGCGCGATGACCAGCGTGGCTGCGTAGCGCCAGCCGAGCGGGAGCGCGAGCCACACCTTGGCAAGATCGGCCGGTAATGGCGGCCGCGGTCCCGTCAACTGCATGGCGACATAGGCGCCGAGCGCGAACAGAGAACCGTGGGCGAGGTTGATCTGCTCCATCAGCCCGACGATGAGCATGAATCCGAGCGCGATCAGCGCGAACAACAGGCCGAGCGTCAAGCCGTTGAGGAGATGCGGAAGAAGGTCGAACAAGGTCTGGGTCTCGCAACTGACATTTGCTCACGCCCGGGACACAGATGGTCCGGGCACGCGGCGCGCGAGGCTGCGCGCCGTCCGTTCTGCGGCGTAACGTGCCGCCTCTAGGAGTCGACGGTCGGCACCTGCTCGTAGGGCGTGAGCTTGCACTTGCCGGGTGCGGCATCGTCGGCGGCCGTTTTCGGCTCGGTCCAGCGGATGATCTCGTACAGATCGGTATTGTCGACCGGCTTCGCGTTGCGTCGCGCCAGATAGATCGTCTGCTGCATCTGGTGCGTCATCGGATCCATGTAGGCACCGAAATGCTGCATGCGATCGGTCGCCGAGACCTTGAGATTCTCGAGCTCCTTGATGATCTTGACGTTGTTGGTCGACCCCGCCCGCTCGATCGCACGGAGCAATTCGCGCGTCGACATGTAGCCGTTATAGGAGACGTTGCCCGGCACCGGGATCGGGCCGTCTTTGTTGGCCGCCTGCCATTTCTTGACGAAATCGGCGACGCCGGGCAGCTGTAGCTTGTGATACCAGGTGGTGCCGAACACGCCGAACAGACTGTCGGGCGCGCCCCAGACATCGGGCCAGTCCTGCTGGTTGTTGATCCAGGCCGGCTTGCCGTCGAGCTTGAGCTGCGCCACCTGTTCGCGCAATGCCTTGATGTCGTCGCCGCCGATCGCGGTCGCAACCACGTCGGGTTTTGCTTGCTGGATCTTCAACAAATAAGCGGTGAAGTCACGCGTGTTCTGCGGCACCAGGAGATTGTCGATGATCTTCCCGCCCGCCGCTTCGACCTGCGCCCTGGTCGCGGCAGACGTGGTGTGGCCCCACACGTAGTCGTTGGTCAGCAGCATCCAGTTCTTGCCGATGGAGTCGACCGCGTTCTTAACCGACGCCTTGGAGAAATTGGTGCCGTTGCCGTCCCAGACGAATTTTACGCGCGAGCAATTCTCGCCCGCCTCGCTCGGTGCAGAGGAATTGGTGTTCATGTAGATCACGCCGTATTTGCTGGCGACCTGCGTGATGGCGTTGGCGACGCCGGAATGCAGCGCGCCGATCAGGATGGTGCAGTCCTCACGCGTGATGAAGCGCTCGGCGACGCGGCTGCCGGTGGCCGGCGTCGTCTCGGTATCCGCGGTGATGTAGGTGATCTGGCGGCCGAGCACACCGCCTTTGGCGTTGAACTCGTCGATCGCCATCTTGATGCCGCGGAAATCGTCCTGGCCGCTGTTGCCGTATTGACCGCTGGCATCGCAGGTCAGGCCGAGCTTGATCGGCTTTGCGCCTTGCGCCCACGCGTGATTCTCTTTCCACGGACCAAAGAAGCTGCCGGTGCCGCTGATGACGCTCGCCATCAAGCTGCCCTTCAAGACGCTTCGCCGTGAGATCTGACGCCCTCTCATCGTTTCCTCCCGTTTTCAAAGTCTTTTGCTTTTTTCTGGGATTAGAATATTCATTCCATTTGTTATGTAAAGTGGAATATTTGGTCCAAACGGCGAAATGCCGCTAAACAGGCGTCCGATCTGGAGACCCGAGGCGATGAACAAGTCACAAGGCGCAATGAGCTACGACGAGCTGCGCGGCGCCATTGCGCAGCGGCACCGGGCGCTTTCCGGCCGGTTGCAGCAGATCGCGGAGTTTGTGCTCGATCACCCGACGGACGTCGCGCTCGGCACGGTGGCGGAGGTCGCGCAGCGTTCGGGCGTGCCGCCCTCCGCGATCGTTCGCTTCGCCCACGCGCTCGGATTCGGTGGCTTCACCGAGATGCAGCAGGTGTTCCGCACGCGCCTCGTTGCCGGCGTTGCGCCGAGCTACAAGGCGCGGCTCGCCCGTATGAAGAGCGAGGAGAAATCGGTGCTCGGCCGCCAGCCGGCCGCGGTCTTGTCGCGCTTCGTCTCGGAGGCGCAATCGTCGCTGGTCACGCTGAGCCAGTCCGTCCATGCCCGCGAGCTCGACGCCGCAACCGCGATCTTATCGAAAGCGCGCGACATCTATCTGCTCGGCCTCGGGGGATCGTTTCCCGTTGCGACCCACCTCGCCTACGTGCTGCGCAAGCTCGGACGACGCGTCGTCCTGCTCGATGGCACCGGTGGCAGCATCCACGAGCAGTCGCATGCCGCAACCGTGGAGGACGCACTGGTCGCCATCAGCTTCCGGAATTACTATCCGGACACGGCGCGGCTGTTTCCCGAACTGGTCGCGCGCGGCGTCCCCTCCATCTCCATCACAGACAGCCTCTTGAGCCCGATCGTCGAAGGCGCGCATGTGGTGTTCGAGATCCAGGACATGCCCGAGCCGGCGCTGCGCACGCTGGTCGCGCCGATGTGTCTCGTGCAGGCGATGGCGATCGGCCTCGACCTCGCGGCCGACTAGGTTTCAGAACAGGAGAAGATCATGGCAGCACATGACGGGAAGATATTGGCGGGCAAGGTGGCGCTGCTGACCGGCGCTGGCCGCGGGCTCGGCCGCGCCTTCGCAGAGAAGCTCGCCGCGCTCGGCGCCGACGTCGCCATCCACGGCATGCGCGAGAACGGGCCGGCGGAATATGGCGAGGGCACGACGCTGACCGCCGTGGCCGCCGAGATCGGAAACCAATTCGGCGTCCGCAGCCGGCGCGTGCTCGGCGATCTCACCAAGGGCGAGGACATCGCGCGCGTGTTGGCCGAGACGGAAGCCGCGCTGGGCCCGATCGACATCCTCGTGCACAATGCCGGCGGTGACATCGCGGCCGCTGGCGGCAAACCCGATCCGAACGACGCCGTTCACATCAAGGAGGCCGATGTGCGCGCGGTGCTGGAGCGCAACCTGCTCTCGACCATCCTGACCTGCCAGGCGGTCGCAAAGGGAATGATGGAACGCCGGCGCGGCCGCATCGTCACGCTTGGGTCGGTCGCCGCCTTCAAAGGACGCACCAACGGCGCGATCTATGCAGTCTCGAAGGCCGGGGTGACGCATTACACGCGATGCCTGGCCGACCAGCTGCGCCCCTACGATATCGCCGTCAATTGCATCGCGCCCGGCGATACCCGCACCGGCCGCTTCCTCGGCACGCGCGCGGTGGACCCCGACAGGATGGTCGAGACCGGCACGCTCGACCGCATCGCGACCGTCGACGAGGTCGCACGCGTCGTCGAGTTCTTCGCAGGTCCCATGGGCGCCTTCGTCTCGGGCCAGGTGCTGCGGATCGACGGCGGCGGGCAGTGCTGGCCGGGCTGAGTCTTTTTAGCTGGCCACCAAAATGAAAAGGGCCGCTGCAAGCGACCCTTTTGCATCATCGCGACCGAGCCGGGATTACTCCACCCGCGCGAGCACCGCGAGCTTGCGGATGCCCTTGTTGCGGTAGGCGTCGAGGAACGCGTAATAGTCCTTGAACGACACGCAGCCGTTCGAATCGCCGTTCGGCCCGAGCATGAAGGTGTGGGCGAGCAGGCCGTCGCGGCCGTAGATCGCGCTCTCGCCGCCGATCGGGGTCAGGCGCAGCGCGGGCACGCCGTGGAACAGCGCCTCGCGCGGCTTCAACGTATAGATGTGCGGCGGAGTCACGCCGCGCATGCGCAGACGGCGGGAATCCGGATCGTCGCGGTTGGCGCCGAGGCCCGAATGCGCCTCGAGCCTGGTCCCGTCGGGGAGATACACCATCTTGGCCGTGATGTCGTAGACCGCGGTGTCACGATCATAAGGCGCAGAGCCGCCAAGCATCGGGTTCTGCTCCTTCGGCGCGATGGAGGCGGTGATGCTGGCATCGGCCGAGGCGTAGGCCAGAAGCCCACCGGACGGCTCACGCTTGCCCCAGAGTTTTTCCACCATCGACTGCCGCGGCGCGGTGATCGACATCACCGCTGCCTTGGCGCGATCGGCAATCGACTTCGGCTTCGCCTCGGGTGCCGGCACGATCTGGGCCGGATCGGCCGAGGCGAGCTGCATCTGGGCATCCGGAGCGCGCTTCGCCTTGTCGGCGGCCTTGTCAGCGGTTTTGGCCGGCGCCGCCGGCTTCAGCGCTTCCGCGACCTTCGCGATCACGCTCTGCTTCGGCGCGTCCTTGGCCACAGCAACCTCGGTCGCTGGCGCGGCGCTGGCCGCGTTCGATTGCACGCCCTGCGTCGCAGCCGCGGCAAAGCGTTCGTTGAACATCTCGCGCGAGATCGGCGCTGCCACCTGCAACCGGTCCGGCAAGACCGCAAAGGCCTCCCTGACGGCCTCGCCCGCCTCGCGCAGGGCGACCCTGGGCGCGCGCTTGATCACCGGCTCGTCGTAGCCGGTGCTGCCGACGGTCGGATAGACGCTGGCGCCGAACACGTTGCTGTAGATGGTCCAGCCGGCGCCCATCACGACGCAGCCGATCACCGCAGCGCCGAGCCAATTGGTCGTGGTCATTTTCCGGGAAGATTTCCGAAGAGAATTCTTGGACTTCCGTGCCGCGTTACTCTGCGCAGCGATACTCTTACTCATTCGCCTTGCGTCCAGGACGGTGTCACTCGGTCCCCCCTCAAAGTGCCGCTGGTCACGATCCGGGAACAGCATCTCGCAGAGGGTCGGAGCGTCATTAAGGCGACTTTTAGTTAAATGCGGATTAAGTTCGGGCAGATGTGGGGCGGTCCGTTAACGCTGTCTCATTCTGAGAAAAAAGCCCGCAGAACTACGGACTTAGGGGCGTCTGTTAACCATAATTCTCGGCCGGGGCGGCGCATTCAGCAGACGTCTTCGGCCGCGCTCTCTAGACCCACCAACCAAGTCCTTTTCGTGGTCTTCAATGCCCGCACGATAACGGAGGAGCGTTGCGCGAGGCTGGTGTGCGAATGCCGCTTTCGCATCTCATGGGCGCCTGCGGTCGGCCGCTCATGCACATCGCGCGTGCCGCACGGCACTCGCCCCTGACCGAAAGTTGATCGCGCCGGACTGGAAAAGGCCGTGCTGAGGCAATAGCTGCGTCAGCGGCACTTTTCAGCAGCCTCTGCGAGTGATACGGTACCGTATCAACATTGCCTTGAACTGTGCCGGGCATGCAAACGGAGGCTGGCATGAGAAGGTTCGCGCGCGCCGGATGTTTCGCCCTGGCCTGGCCGTTTTTGTTGATGGGATATGCGGCGGCGCAGCCTGCCAATGCCGGCTGCACAGCGTCGGTTTCAGCCGCGAGCACGCAGACCTGGCGCTGCAACAACGGCATCACCATCGTTGCAGAAAACGGCGCCAGATTTGAACTTAAGGACGCCAACCGCGACGGACATATAGACTCCGTGGAGTTGAGCAGCAAAGGCCTGCTGATCGAGGTGCCCAAAAAACCCCGCGGCAATCCTTTCAAGGTGCTGACCCCGCAGGCGATTGCCGCGGTGCGCGGCACGAAGTGGGCCGTCGACGCCGCTGAGGCCAAGACCTCCGTCTTCGTCGCTGACGGCCGTGTCGGCGTCAGCCGCAGGGCTCGTGGGCGCGGCGTCGTTCTGGGCCCCGGCGAGGGCGTCGATGTGGAAGCCACCGGCGCGTTGACCGTCAAGACATGGGGGCAGCCGCGCGTCGATGCGCTGATGGCAAGGCTTGGTCAATAGGACTACCGGACTCAGAGCAAAGAAGATTGCAGCACGTAGTGACTAGACGCGTTCAGATCCTGGCGGCACTCATCTTCACCGCGCTGTGGGGCGCAGGCATCTATGCCGCGCACGCCCACGGTCATCTGCGCTTTCTCGACCGCCTTGAAGCGACGCTGACGGATTGGCGGACCCAGATCCGCGGCGTGCAGCGTCCGCCCGATCTCGTCACCATCGTCGCGATCGACGATACCGTGGTGAAGCGCGGCGGCAGCTATCCGCTGCCGCGCGCCGATCTCGCCCGTGTCGTCGACACCATCGTGCAGTTCAAGCCGAAGGTCGTCGCGATCGACCTGCTGCTGGTCGACCGCAGCGCCGCGATCGGAGATGCGACGCTGGCGAACACGCTCGCCACCGGCCCCATGGTGCTCGCCGCCGCGGCAATCTTTCCCAGCGCCAGCGAGACCGTCGAGGCCAGCAGCCAGGGCCCCCTCGCCGTGCTGCCGCAGGCCGAACGCTTCCTGCTGCCGTTGCCCGCGTTCGCCGACCACGCCGAGGTCGGCGTCGTCAACGTCGCGACAGGGCAGTCGGGCTCACCTCTTTCGGTGCCGATGCTGTTCCGGACCCGCGACAAGGTCGAGCTGTCGTTCCCGTTGCGCGTCGCGGCGCGCGCGCTCGACAAGTCGCTGACGATTGCACCGGATCGCCTCATGCTCGGTGACCGCGCCGTGCCGACCGATACCGATTTCGCACTGCCCATCACCTATTACGGTCCGAGACGCACCATCCGCACCGTCAGCGCACAGGCCATCTTCGACGGCACGCTCAAACGCGACGCGATCGAGAACCGGATCGTCGTGATCGGCGCCTCGGTCGCCGGCGGCGGCGACTTCTATCCCACACCCTTCGATTCCCTGATGCCCGGCGTCGAAGTGGTCTCGACTGCGATCACGCATCTCGTTGCCGGCGACGGCATCGTGCGCGATTACAGGGTTCGTATCGCCGACGCTTTTGCCGCGATCCTGCTGCCGATCTTGCTGGTCGGCTCGCTGGCCTGGCGGCGCAGCGCGCTCGGCATCATGGCGGCGGCTGCGGTGATGATCGCCTGGGCCGGGCTCAATACGTTCGCGTTTACGCATGGCGTCTGGCTGAATGCAGCAACCACGCTTGCCGCCGCCGTGCCCCCGTTTGCGATCTTTGCCGGCGTACAGCTGTGGGCCGGAGGCCGCCGCACGCAATATCTCGCTGCCAAGAGCAGGTCGCTAGCCCGGTTCCAGGCGCCCGCAGTGCAGGAATGGTTGGCGCGTGATCCGGATTTTCTGTCAAGACCCGTACGGCAGAACGCAGCCGTGGTCTTCATCGATCTCTCCGGCTTCACAGGCCTGAGCGAACAGACCGACCCGGATGCGATCCAGGAGGTCCTGAAGGCATTTCATGCGCTGATCGACAAGACTGCGGTCGATTGTGGCGGCACGATCACCGGCTTTCTCGGCGACGGCGCCATGATCCTGTTCGGCCTGCCGCGAGCGATGCCCGATGACGCGGCAAGCGCGCTGAAATGTTCGATCGACCTGCATCGCGGCGTCGAACGCTGGATTGCTTCGTTGCCGCCAGCCATCGGCGATCGGCTCGGCTTCAAGATCGGCGCGCATTTCGGCGAGATCGTCGCCTCCCGCCTCGGCGGGAGTCACCAGCACATCACGGCGACGGGCGACACCGTGAACGTCGCGAGCCGGCTGATGGAGGTCGCCGCCCAGAACGGCGCACGGCTCGCGCTGAGCGATACGCTGCTCGATGCGGCCGACTTCCACGGGACGCCCGACGGCGTTCTGTCAGGCCCCCTGCTCGCCCGCGTCCGCGGCCGTTCGGGCGTCGTGACGGTGTGGTTCTGGCGGGATCGGGGCGGGCCGGACCAGGATGCTGCAAAGGCCGAGATGATCGGCTGAAGGCCACCGCCGTACACCCCCGCGTTCGCTGTCGTCCCCCGCGAGGACGACAAGACTACCTTGCTTCCGGCGGCGGCGAGCGGTCCAGCACGTCGCCCTTGGCGCCTTCCAGCAGATCGATGCCGTAGGTTTCGACCACGAGCGGCCCGCGCTTGCGCTGCAATTGCGCAACCTGCGTGACCTTCGCAAAGAGGTGGTGGAGGACGGGATGTCCCTCCGGGCGCAGTTCGTCGACATACAGCAGCTTGCCAGCGAGCAGCTTTGGATCCGGCTCGACCATGTTGACCCAGCGGATGCGCTGGGTCCGCTGCACCACGCAGGTGCCGCGCGGCAGGTAGAAGGCGAGCCAGCCGGTGGTGCCGTAGTCCTGCGCGAGCACACAGGTGGCGCCATGACGCGCGCGCACCGTTTCGATCTCGGCGGCGAGTTCGCGCCAGCCGACGCCGACGCTGCGCACGGTGGCATCGCGGCGATATCCGGAGAGCCAGCCGGTATTGGCCTGCACGATCAGCGCGGCAAACATCACGATGCCGACGGGCGCGGCCCAGCGCAGGCAGAAATCCAACAGGCGCCGCGCACGCGGCTTCCACTGCACGAGGTTGACGGCGGCCGCCGCGGCAATAACGAAGGGCGGATAGACCGGCGCGAACCAGTTGGCCTCGACGCGGGCATGCAGCGAATGCCAGACGAAATAGGCGACGATGGTCCAGAACATCGTCTCGATCAGCACGCGCGAGGCCAGCGCGCCGGCCCTGTGCCAGGTCAGCGCGTGCAGGCCCATCGCGCCGAGGATGAAGACGAGCGGGGTCGCGAACGCGATCTGGGTCGGGATCAGCTCGGCGATGAAGACCGGACGAAAGTCTTCGATCTTCGCGCGCCCAAGCTGCTTTGCGAACGAGACCCATTGATGGTCCGCATTCCAGAGGATCACCGGCAAGAACAGCGCCAGCGCAACGAGGCCGCCGAGATAGGGCCAGGGCGAGAGAAACCAGCGCCGCAGTTTCGGCACGCAAGCCAGCCAGATCAAAATCGCCAACCCGAAGAACATCGCGGTGTATTTCGACAGCAGCGCCGCGCCGACGGCTGCGCCGACCGCGAGCCACCAGGCACCCCGGCCGGTCTCCAGCACCTTGGCGAGGAAGAACAGCACGAAGCTGGAGGCGACCAGCAGCGGCGCATCGGGCGTCACGATCAGCGTGCCGATCGAGGCCATCATCGTCACGTTGAGCAGGATGGCGCTGGTCGCGGCGACACGCGCGCCGCCGAACAGGATCGCGGCGGAGCGATAGACCGCATAGCTCATCGGCAGCGCCAGCAGGATCGAGACCAGGCGGACGCCGAGCTCGGTATCGCCGGCGATCATGGTGCCGGCGCGGATCACATAGGCAACCATCGGCGGGTGGTCATAATAACCGCCCGCCAGATTCTTCGACCACATCCAGTAATAGGCTTCGTCGAAGGTAATAGGTGTGAACGCGGCCGCGACGAGCCGCAAACCGACCAGCGCGAGAATCAGCAGCGCGGTGTTGCGGACGATCCGCGCGTCAGCTCCGCCCATATTGCGCTATTTCTTGCGCCAGACGAACAGGCCTGACATCGCGTAGTTCCACACCACGCCCATCAGCGCACCGGCCATGCCGGCCAGCCACCAGATCGGCTCCTGGTCGTACACCGAGAAGGCGACGCCGACATTGGCGAGCAGGCCGACGCTGCACACGATGTAGAAAGCGATCAGGCCGCGCAGCAGCGCAAAGCCCCTCAACCGCTGGTCGCGATAGGTGAGGAAATTGTTGAGGATGAAATTACTGGTCATGGCGACGATGGCACCGGCAGCCTGCGCCTCCGGGAACGGCACCTTGAACAGCTGGAGTCCGATGAACAGCGTGGTGAGGTGCACCACGAGGCCGATGCCGCCGACCATCGCGAACAGGATGAAGCGCAGCGAGACGACATCGTTGCTCAGCTTGGCGAGGACGAGACCGAGGAAGTCGAGCGCGACCATGGAGTCGAGCTTGCTCTCGCCATGCTGACGCGCGCCGAACGTGTAGGGAATCTCGACGGCCCGCAAGGTGCCGCTCGCAGTCGCGACGATGTCGAGCAGGATCTTGAAGCCGTGCACGGACAGCTTTGGCGCGAGCTCCTCGAAGCGATCGCGGCGCATCATGAAGAACCCGCTCATGGGATCGGCGATCTCGACCCGCAGCATCTTCCTCGCGAACTCGGTCGCCAGCGCGCTGGCGCCGGCGCGCTGCTTGTTGAAGCCCTCGCTCTTGTAGCCCTCGATGTAGCGGCTTCCGACGACGAGGTCGGCCTCATCACTTGCGAGCAGCAACAGCATCTTCGGCAGCTGTGCCTCGTCGTGCTGGAGATCGGCGTCGATCACGGCGACAAACGGCGCACTCGAGGCAAGGATGCCCTCGATACAGGCGCCCGACAGGCCGCGGCGGCCGATGCGGCGGACGCAGCGGACGCGGCTGTCCTGCTGCGCCAGCGCGCGCACGACGTCCCAGGTGCCGTCGGGCGAATTGTCGTCGACGAACACGACCTCCCAGGCGACGTTGGTGAGGGTCGCCTCCAGCCGCCGGTACAATACCGTGACATTGTCGCGCTCGTTGAAGGTCGGGACGATGACCGACAGTTCCGGGCCCTCTTGAGCCTGCGGCGGATGGTCGGAGCCCGGTCTGATCGCTTCGTTCATGACGGCAGCGTATATCCGCCGCGTCCTACGCTGCCAAGTTCTTGCGCTGCCAAGCCGGGGGGTCTGTGGGAAATGACCCAAAAGGGGTCTCAAAATGCCAACGACCCCGGAACGGCGGGCCGCGCGTACATCCGGCGCAAGCCCAAGCTATTCCAAGGTCGTCCCAGCGCCGGAGTTTTTCCGCTCAACGTCGCCGTTAGAAGCTAGATAGGAACGACCAGACCGGTTCGCAAGGGGCGAAAACCACCATTTTGAGCCCTATTGGTTGGGCACTTCCCGGATGATCGGGCCGCGCGGCGCGGGCGCGGCGGGGGCTGCCGGGGCCGCAGCCGGGGCGGGCTCGGCTTTCGCCGGTTTGGGCGGCTTGCCATATTGGCCGATCGGCCCGAACACGACGGCGACCGCCAGCACGATCGCGGCAACGATCGCGCCCAAAATGCCCCCCATCGACTCAGACGACATGAAACCCATCCCTGTTCCAGATGCGCCCGGTGATACCATGGATGGGCGCACGGCCGAAGGGGCGAATAGCGAACGGGGAGTAGCGAATAGGGAGGCTGGCCTTCCTGCCCTATTCGCTACTCCCCATTCGCTTTCGGCTCCTACTTCGCAGGCAGCCTGTGCTTGACGAAGGCCGTCACGATGTCCTTTTGCGCAAACTCCACTGCCCTGTTCGCGGTCGCGAGATGTGCGCCGGCATCAATGTTCGGATATTGGGTCGTGAGATAGTCGAGCAGCACCACCCGGTAGTATTGCCGCTCCGACGGACAGGCGCCCGCGACCGAGCGGACAAAATCCTGTTCCGTCATTCCCTGATTGCTGTCACGCGAATATTCCCGCGCCAGGCAATGCCAATAATCGTCGCGGCCCCGCTGGGCGAGCTTCTGCGCGCCCTTGGCATCGTCATCATCCGCCATGACCGGAGATATCATGGCGGCAGATGTCATCATGCCGAGCACCGCTCCCACCATCAGCATCCGCATCTTGATCTCCTTTTTCGCCGATCGCGACGCCGAGCTTAGACTCGACGCGAGAACTGGCCAATCACATCTCGTTTGACTAGGATAAGCCCTCCCTCCCCGTCGATGCGAGATCCTCCCGTGGCCAAAGCAAAAACCGCGTCAAAAAAGTCCGGCAACATCTTCATCGGCATCGGCGGCTGGACCTTCGAGCCGTGGCGCGGCGTGTTCTATCCGGAGAAACTCACACAGGCGAAGGAGCTGTCTTACGCAGCCTCGAAGCTGACCTCGATCGAGATCAACGGCACTTATTACGGCTCGCAGAAGCCGGAGAGCTTTCGCAAATGGGCAAGCGAGGTGCCCGACGGCTTCGTGTTCTCGGTGAAGGGACCGCGCTTCGCAACCAATCGCCGCGTGCTCGCCGAAGCCGGCGACTCCATCAAGCGATTCTATGATTCCGGCGTGCTGGAGCTCGGTGATCATCTCGGGCCGGTGCTCTGGCAGTTTGCCCCGACGAAAAAGTTCGACGGCGCCGATTTCGGCAAGTTCCTCGAACTATTGCCCCGCAAGCTCGAGGGCCGCGCGCTCCGCCATGTCGTTGAGGTCCGCCACGACAGTTTCTGTACGCCCGACTTCGTCGCGCTGATCCGCGACTTCGAGACGCCCGTGGTGTTCGCCGAGCACGGCAAATATCCTGCCATCGCCGACGTCGCCGGCGATTTCGTCTATGCTCGGCTTCAGAAGGGCAATGACGAGATCAAGACCTGCTACCCGCCGAAGCAGCTCGACGCCTGGGCCGAGCGCTTCCAGGCCTGGGCTTCGGGCGGTGAACCGGATGACCTGCCGAAAGTCGACAAGGCCAAGCCGAAGAAGGAGCCACGCGACGTGTTCGCCTACGTCATCCACGAAGGCAAGGTGCGCGCACCTCACGGCGCCATGGAACTGATCGCGCGGATAAGCTGAGCTGTCCCATGGCAAAGGCAAGAAAGCTCTTCACCATCGGCTATGAGCAGACGCCGCCCAAGGCCGTGCTGGACGAGTTGGAAGAGGCCGGCGTCAAGCTCGTGGTCGACGTGCGCGCCGTGACGTCGTCGCGGCGCCCGGGCTTTTCCAAGAAGCAGCTGTCCGCCGGACTCGACGAGCGCGGCATCGCCTATGTTCACCTCGCCGCGCTCGGCACGCCGAAGGAAGGTCGCTTGGCGGCGCGCAGCGGGCAGTACGACGTGCTGAAGAAGATTTTTTCGAAGCACCTGAAGGCGCCCGAGGCCAGGGAAGCAATGGATGAGCTCTCGGCCCTGGTGAAGAAGGCCGGCCCCGTGTGCCTGCTGTGCTACGAGCGCGACCACACTCATTGCCACCGCCAGATGATCGCGGAGATCATCGAGGAGCGCGATGGCGTGGCGGTGAAGAATTTGGCGGGGCGGCAGACGTAGCTGCCGCCGTCATTCCGCTGTGCCCTTCGCGCTGCCCCGGAATGACGGCTAGCCCTCTCCCGCAAGCTGGAACGACCCCTCCATCATCTGCACGCAGCTGCCGCCGACATGGGCGGAGACGATCTTGCCGTGCTGCTTGCGCACGCGCGTCAGCAGGATGCTCGGCCGGCCCATGTCAAAACCCTGGCCGACGGTAAGCGTGAGCTCGCCGTCAGGCGCGGGATCGAGATCGGCGAACAGTGCGGCTGCAGCAACTGTGGCGCTGCCGGTGGCGGGGTCTTCGATCAGGCCGCTGGCCCCGGGGAAGAACATTCGCGCCTGGCACTCGCATGGCGCCTCCGCAGCCGGCACATCGCGCGTGTAGAAATAGACCGAGAAAGCGCCGTCGCGCGGCAGCATCCGGCCGAATGCCGCGGCATCCGGCTTGGCCCGCCGCACCGCCTCGCGCGATCGCACCTCCGCGACCACGAACGGCGTCCCGACACCGACGACCTGTGGCGCGTGGCGATCGGTCCTGATGTCATCGGCGCTCAGAGAGATGCAGGACGCCACGTCCGCGGCGGAAACTTCCGCCAGCCGCGACAGCGGCTGCGGCGCGGTCAGCTCGGTGCTGACCACCTTTCCCTGCTCTCTGCGAATCTCGACCGGCACGAGCCCAGCCTTCTCTTCGAACAGCAGGCGCGGCTTCGGCTCCCTGGCGAGGCTCGCCAGCACGAAGGCAGTGCCGACATTGGGATGACCCGCGAAGGGAAGCTCCCGCACCGGCGTGAAGATGCGGACCTCCGCGTCGTGGCCGGGATTGCGCGGCGGCAGCACGAAAGTCGTCTCGGAATAGTTGAACTCGGTCGCGATCGCCTGCATCTGCGTGCTCGACAGCCCGCCCGCGTCGAGCACAACGGCGAGCTGATTGCCGCCGAAGGCGCGGTCGGTGAACACGTCGACGGTGGCGTAACGGCGCTGCATCCTCGATCCCTCATGCAAGTCGCGGCCGCGACCGGCCGCTTCGCCGGCAGTCTACAAGCCGGCGATATCGCTCGTCATGCCCCAAAATTCGGAGCAATCGGAGCAATCGATTCATGAAGTGGAAGAGCGAGCGCCAGCGATATGGGACGCGCGCTAGCCCAATTGAAACACCGCCACCGGCCGCTCGTAGCCGCGCACCTCGACCTCGCCGAGCGCGACGGCATCGCTGCCGGCCTCGCCCAGCGCCTCGCGCACGGTCGCCGAGATCAGGAACTGCGAGCCGAACTCCTTGTTCAGCGCTTCCAGCCGCGAGGCGAAGTTCACGGTGTCGCCGATGACGGTGTACTCCTTGCGCCGTGGCGAGCCGATGTTTCCGGCGACGACCTCGCCGAAATGAATCCCGATGCCGATGCGCAGCGGCCAGCTCGTCTGGGCATTGATGCGGTCCATCGCGCTGAGCATCTCGCGGCCCGCGGCGACCGCACGCGGCGCGGCGTCGGAGGCCTCCAGAGGTGCGCCGAACAGCGCGAGGAAGCCATCGCCGAGAAACTTGTTCACGATGCCGCCGTGCTTGTCGAGGATGTCGACCAGCACCGCGAAGGCGCCGTCGAGCCGGTCGACCACTTCCTGCGGCGTGCGCGACTGCGCGCCGGCCGTGAAGCCGCGGAAATCGACGAACATCACCGCGACGCGGCGAATATCGCCGCTTGCGCTCGTTCCCTGCGCCATAAGCCGCTCCACCACTTGTGGGGAGACGTGCTGGCCGAACAGGTTCGTCACCCGGTCGCGCGCGGTCGCCGCCGCGATGCTCGCGGCAAACTGGCGGCGGAGCTGCGCGCCGACGGCACCCGCCAGCGCGCCGCAAATCAGGATGACGACGCTGCGCACAGCGTGCAAATAGATCAGGGGATCGCCGGCCTCGTCTGCCGAATTGTAGTACAACGCAACCGACAGAAGCCCGGCTGCAGCCACGAAGCCGGTGAATGCAGAGAGCCAGAAGTCGAGCCGCAGGGTCGAGAGGATGACGAAGATGAAATACATCAGCGGCACGGCGAAACCGAGCGCCTGGCTTGCGCCCATGGTGCGGGTCTGCAGGATCAGGATCACGGTCGGCAGCGACGTCTCGATCAGCGTGCCGACATAGCGGCGGATCACCGGCACATCGCGATCGAGCCGCAGGTTCTTTCTGATCTGGGTGTGGACCCAGACCTCGAACAGAATGAAGCCGGCGAGCAGAGCATAGACCGCGATAATCCCGTCCGTTCCGCGCCACACCCGGTTCACCACGCCGGGGTCGATCAAATAGATCGAGGTGAGCAACAGCATCATGATGCAGCCCGTCAGGATCAGTGTCCGCACCCGCAACAACTCGGTGCGCAACACCTCCCGCGTCAGCTCGCGCTCGAAATCCTCCGACAGCACGGCCTGGTGCCGTGTCTTCCTGCTCGCAAATCTGACCATTCCGCCCCCTTGTCATTCCGGGGCGATGCAACAGCATCGAACCCGGAATCCCGGGTTCACGCTTCGCGCGCCCCCGGAATGACTTCCAAGGGTCATTGTGCCTCAATCCAGCGTGCGGCGGAAGCGCGTCACGGCGATGGTCATGGCGAGCAGCATCAGGGCTACCAGCGCCAGCGTGTCGAAGCGCAAATTCTCCATGGTCGCGCCCTTGAGCATGATGGCGCGGACGATGCGCAGATAATGCGTCAGCGGCAGGGCTTCGCCGAGATATTGCGCCCAGGCCGGCATGCCCGCGAACGGGAACATGAAGCCGGAGAGCAGAATGCTCGGCAAAAAGAACATCATCGACATCTGCATGGCCTGGAGCTGGTTCTGCACCAGGGTCGAGATGGTGTAGCCGATCGCCAGGTTGGTGGTGATGAACAGTGTCGAGAGCAGCGCCAGCAGGAACAGATTGCCGATCAGTGGCACGCCGAACAGGCCGACGCCGATGCTGATGATGAGAAACGCCTGCACGAAGCCGACCAGGACGTAAGGCACGATCTTGCCGAACATCACCTCGACCGGCTTGATCGGCATCGACAAGAGGCTTTCCATGGTGCCGCGCTCGACCTCGCGCGTGACAGACAGCGCAGTGAAGATCAGCATGGTCATGGTGAGGATGGTGCCGACGAGACCGGGCACAATGTTCAGGCTGGAGCTAGCTGCCGGATTGTAGCGGGCGTGCGCGCGGATCTCGAACGGCATCTCCGGGGGATCGCCGATATAGAGATCGTGCTTGAGCGCGGTCTGCACCACCATACCGAGCGAACCGATCGCCGCGCTCGCCGCAACGGGATCCGTGGCGTCGGCCGCGACCAGCAATGCCGGCCTGTCGCCGCGCCGCACCGCGCGCTCGAAGCCGCGCGGGATCTCGATGCCGAACAGCACCTTGCCGGATTTCAGGAGGTTGTCGAAATCGTCGACGTCGTGCACCTCATAGAGGAAGCGGAAATAAGCGGTGTTCTCCAGCGCCTTCAAAATCGAGCGGGCGAGATCGGAGTCCTCCTGGAGCAGCACCGCGCTCGGCAGATGGCGCGGCGTGGTGTTGATGGCATAGCCGAACAGCATGAGCTGCATCACGGGCAGCATCACGATCATCGCGAAGGACACGCGATCCCGTCTGAGCTGGATGAACTCCTTGACCAGCATTGCATAAGAGCGCCGCAGGAAGCCGAAGCGTTCCCGGATTTCGTGGCGCGGTGCGGGAGGATCGACGGCGCTCATTGGAAATTGTCCTTGGAGCGACCCATCAGCTCGATGAACACGTCTTCCAGCGACGGCGACGATTTCTGCCAGTGCAGGCCGCTCTTCTCACGCCACGACCCGATGCTGGCTTCGAGCGCCGCAACGTCGCGGCCGGACACGTGCAGCGAGGTGCCGAACGGCGCCACCATGTCGATCCCCGGCTTGCCGGTCAGCTCGGCCGTGAGGCGGTTGAGGTCCTCGCCCGTCACGGTGTAGGTCGTCAGCGCGGATTTCGCGATCACCTCCTCCACTGTGCCATGCGTCAGCAGATGGCCGTAGGCGATGTAGGCGATCTCGTGGCAGCGCTCGGCTTCGTCCATGTAATGGGTAGAGACCAGGACGGTGAGGCCCTCGGCGGCGAGGGCATGGATCTCGTTCCAGAAGTCGCGCCGCGCCTTGGGATCGACGCCGGCGGTGGGCTCGTCGAGCAGCAGGAGTTGCGGATTGGGCAGCGTGCATGCCCCGAGCGCGAGTCGCTGCTTCCAGCCGCCGGAGAGCTCGCCCGCAAGCTGCTCCTCGCGACCGGAGAGCCCGAGCCGCTTGATCATGTCGCGCGCGGCACCTCGCGCGTCGGTGACGCCATAGAGCCGCGCCACGAATTCAAGATTCTCGCGTACCGAGAGATCCTGGTACAGGCTGAAGCGCTGGGTCATGTAGCCGACCTGGCGCTTGATCTTTTCGGCATCGCGCCGGATGTCGTAGCCGAGGCAGGTGCCCTCACCGCTGTCGGGCGTGAGCAGCCCACAGAGGATGCGGATGGTGGTTGTCTTGCCCGAGCCGTTGGGCCCGAGGAAGCCATAAATCGAGCCGCGCTTCACCTGCATCGACAGATCGTGCACGACCTCGCGGCCCCCGAACGACTTGGTCAGGCCCTTGACGTCGATCGCGATGCCGTTTCCCTCGCTCATCGCTTGTCCGCCACCGGAGTCTTCGGATTGAGATAGACGTCGATCGGCTGTCCCACGCGCAGGGCATCAGGCCGCGAGGGCCGCGCCTGGACCAGATAGACCAGCTTGTTGCGCTCATCGAGACTGTAGATGACAGGCGGGGTGTATTCGGCCGAGGTCGCAATGAAATAGATCTTTGCGGTGAGGTCGGCCGCGCAATTGTCGCAAGAGATTCGTACCGTGTCGCCGATCGCGACCTTCGGCAGCGCGGTCTCCGGCACGAAGAAGCGCAGCTTCATGTTACCGGGCGGCATGATCGACAGCACCGGCCGCTGCGCCCCCACCATCTCACCCTCGCGGAAATAGATCTGCTGGATAGTGCCGGCAACAGGCGCAAAGCCCTTGCGCCGCGCCATCCGCGTCTCCGACGTCGCCACCCGCGCCTCCGCGACGCGCAACGATGACACCGCGGAATCGAGATTGGCTTGCGTGCCGGAGCCGGTCTTGTTCAGCGAGGCTGCCCGATCATAAGTTTGCTGTGCGTTGGCGAGCGTCGCCTTGTTCTGGTTGAGATCGGCAAGCTGGAGATCATCGTCGACGGAATAGAGGTGATCGCCGACCTTGACCTCGTCGCCCTCGCGGACATTGAGCTTGGTTACGCGGCCGGCTTCGTCCGGGCTGACGAAGATCATGTCGGCCTCGACCCAGCCCTGGAAGCCGGGATCGCGCTTCTCCTTGCACCCGGCAAGGCCGGTCGCGAGCGTAACGACCAATGCCAATCCAAGGATCGCTTGCGACGACTTCATGTCGTCCTCCGTTCGCCAAAAATCAAATCGAGATGGACGCGCAGCATCTCCTGCGCGTCGAGCGGTGCATGCCGCGCAAACAGGCTTTGCCAGATCACTGCGATCATCGCCGGAGCAACCATGATCTGTGGGTAGCGCGCGAGGTCCTTCTGGCGGATCTCGCCGCGAGCGATGCCGAGCTCGATCAGCCCGCGCATGGCGGCAATCCCGCGCGACACGACCTCGCGGTAGTAGAAGTCGGCGACGGCCGGAAAGCGCGGCCCCTCCGCCACGATCAGGCGCACCAGATCGCCGCGCCTGGTGCCGATGACCTCTTTCAGGAAGTTGCTGGCGAAGGCTTCGACGAGGTCGCGCACCGAGCCCGCCGGCGGCGGTAGCGCGGTCAGCCGCGCCACGACCGGCACGATCACGATGCGCACCAGCTCCTCGAACATCGATTCCTTGTCCTTGAAGTGCAGGTAGATCGTGCCCTTGGCGACACCGGCGCGTTTGGCGATGTCGTCAAGGCGCGTCGCGGCAAAGCCGCGGGCGATGAATTCCTCCATTGCCGCCTCCACGATCGCCGCGCGCCGCTCCTGCGCACGCGCAGTACGGTTCGACACAGGCAGCGCGCCTTGGGCTGCGGACGTGTGCGACCCGCTCTCTGCAGAGGGCTTGGCGAGCTTGGTGGATCTCTTTGTCATCTTTTTGTTATGACTGACTAGTCAGTCATCGTCAAGCCAGCCTGCGTGACAGATCAGATTCCAACGAATTAGCATTGACTAATGAATTAGCGTTGACTAATAGAATGACATGATCAACGCCGCCCCAAATCCCGTCACCACCGTGATGCGCGCCCTCGCCGACCCGACCCGGCGCGCCGTGTTCGAGCGTGTCTTCGAGAGCAAGGAGATCAGCGTCGCCGAGCTCACCCGCGGCAGCGGAGTGACCCAAGGCGCGATCTCGCAGCACCTCAAGTCTCTCAAGCAGGCCGGCCTCGTGGCCGAGCGCGCCGAGGGCCGCAACGTCTATTACCGCGCCGCGCCGCGTGGGCTCGAGCCCCTGGTCACCTGGATGGACCATTACGGCGTGTTCTGGCGCGAGCGCTTCCAGAACCTGCGTGACCTCTTGAAGGAGATCGATCCGTGAGTGCAGTTGCTTCCAAAGTCCAAACTCAGAACATCGTCATCGATGAGGTCTTCCCTCACGCCGTCGCGACGATCTGGAAGGCGCTGACCAGTGCCCAGTTGATTGCGCGCTGGCTGATGCCGCCGACCGGTTTCGAGGCCGTCGAGGGCAACAATTTCACGTTCAAGACCAATCCGGCCGGCGCGTGGGATGGCACGATCCATTGCCGCGTTCTGGAGGTCGTGCCGAACCAGCGCTTTGCTTACGCCTGGAAGGGCGGCGACGAGAGCAACACCGGTTACGGCTCGGCGCTTGATACGGTCGTCACCTGGTCGCTCACACCGGTCGAAGCAGGTACGCGCGTGCGCGTGGTGCATTCCGGCTTCGTGACGCCAAAGAACGATACTGCTTATCGCAACATGAGCGACGGCTGGGTCAAGGTGCTGCAGCGCCTCGATGCCATCTCCGGCGAAGACAAGTAAGGGAATATCGTGATGAACAAGCCCTATACCGGCGGCTGCGCCTGCGGTGCGATCCGCTATTCGATCGTCGGCGAGCCCCTGTTCAGCAATCACTGCCAGTGCCGCGACTGCCAACGCGAAAGCGGCAGTGCACATGGCTCGTACGCGACGTTCGCGCGGGCCGGCGTCACGCTGACCGGCGATGCCAAGCATTGGGACATGGTCGCCGACAGCGGCAACGTGAAGACGCGCGGCTTCTGCACGCAATGCGGCGTGCCGGTGTACATGACCTTCGCAGCGCAGCCCGACGTCTTCACCGTCCGCGCTGCGAGCCTCGACGAGCCCGCCCGCTACAAGCCGCAGGCGGTCACGTTCGCCGCGCGCGGTCATGACTGGGATCGGATCGACCCCAGCCTGACGAAGTTCGAGGGCATGCCGGCCGGATGATGCGCTAGCCGAAATCCAGCACCATGCGGCCGTCGATCTTGCCCGCCTTCATCCGGTCGAAGACCTCGTTGATTTGCGCGAGCGGCACCTTGGTCACTTCGGCCTTGACCTTGCCGTCGGCGGCGAATGCGACGGCCTCGTCGAGATCGCGCCTCGTGCCGACGATCGAGCCGCGCACCGTGATGCGCTTGAGCACGACATCGAAGATCGGCGTCGGAAATTCGCCCGGCGGCAGGCCGACGAGGCTGACGGTGCCCTTCCGGCGCACCATCTTCAGCGCCTGGGCGAAAGCAGCGGTCGAGACCGCCGTCACCAGCACGCCGTGGGCCCCGCCGCCGGTCGCCGCAAGAACCTTGTCGACCGCGCCGGCTACGAGGGCGTTGACCGCGAGATCGGCGCCGGTTTCGCGCGCCAGCTCCAGCTTGTCGTCGGCGATGTCGACGGCCGCGACCTTGAGCCCCATCGCCTTGGCATATTGAATCGCGACATGGCCGAGCCCGCCAACGCCTGAGATCACCACCCACTCGCCGGGCCGAGCCTCGGTCTCCTTCAACCCCTTGTAGGTGGTGACGCCGGCGCACAGGATCGGCGCGATGGCGGCGAAATCGACCGTCGCCGGCAGCTTTGCGGCGAAGGCGGCCGAAGCGATGACATATTCGGCGAAGCCGCCGTTGACGCTGTAGCCGGTGTTGTGCTGGTGCTCGCACAGCGTTTCCCAGCCGGTCTCGCAATATTCGCAAGCCATGCAGGCGTCATGCAGCCAGGCGACGCCGACGGCATCTCCCACTTTCAGATTTTTCACGCCAACTCCGAGCGCGGCGACGGTCCCAGCGACCTCATGGCCGGGAATGAAAGGCGGAACCGGCTTCACCGGCCAATCGCCGGACGCGGCGTGCAGATCGGTGTGGCAGACGCCGCACGCCTTGACCTTGACCAGAACCTCACCGGGACCGGGCTGCGGCACCGGCACGTCCTCGATCACCAGCGGCTTGCCGAATTGCTTGACGATCGCGGCTTTCATGGTCGGCATCTGCCTGCTCCTCTGCGTGTTTTGAAGCAGAATAGCGACGCCGCCCCGCGCCCCTTTGACGGGGGTCAAACAGCACAAAGTTTGCGCAAGGCCTGCCCCATCCCGACACCACGATGACGCCGCGCGGAATGTGTCAGCTGTGGAACTTGAGGCCGTCGATGACCTTGTCGATCACCTTGCGTTCGGCGCGCATGGCGATGCCGACGAGATTGAGATCGTTGCGCGCCACTGCCCTCACCGCCTCGCGATTGGCGGCATCGTGCGTGGTGCTGAACATGTCCTCGGTATAGACCGCCGGCTTGACGTTGCGCGCCAGCGCACGTTCCAGCGCGCGCGACAACGCCGGACCGTCGGCGCCATAGATCAGGATCGGCTGGCCGATCAGCGCATGATATTTCGTGCCCGAGGCGTCCTCATAGGCTTCGCCGATGCATTCGGGAAAAGCCGCGGCGATGCCGCTGGTGAGAAAGGACGCGACGTTGAGCTTCTGCCAGGCTTGAAGATCGGTGCGGATCACGACTGCGATCTTGGTATCGAATTGCATGTGGTTCCCTCGATGGTCATTCCGGGGCGATGCGCAGCATCGAACCAGGAATCTCGAGATTCCGGGTTCGCGCTACCGCGCGCCCCGGAATGACAATACAGAAATCAACCCTTCGCGTCGCAGGCCCAGGCGCGGATCACGCATTCCTTGCCGCCGTATTTGTAGCACTCGCGCGTGGCGGCATTGAGCGACGCCGAGATCTTCGGCTTGACGGCATAGCCATAAGCGCCGCAGGGATTGGCGAGATCGACCGACATCGCGGCGCAGGCGCGCTTCATCGTCACGGTCGTGCAATCGCCCTTGCACTGCTTCTGCGCCGCGGCGCGCGCCTCGGTCTCGGCACCGTAATCAAAGGCCTGGCCATAGGCGCCGCACTTGCCGACCGCAATGGCGCCTGCGGCGTGGGCGTCGGTCATGTAGCGGGCGCCCGTGACGGCAACTGACAAGACAAAGCAAAACATCGCGCAACGCCGCGCGACGACATTCGAAGCCATGGAAAAACCCCTCCCCCCAAGGCAGGCGGTGAGGACTCTAAGCGGCGGTCGTTTCCAGATAGTGAACGGGTGCTTGAAACAGAGCAGAATGGGGAGGTGCCGTAGGGTGGGCAAAGCGTAGCGTGCCCACGATTTGTATCCGCAATAGAAAAATGGCGGGCACGGCGCTCCGCTCCTTTGCCCACCCTACGGCACCGTCATTTGCGGCCTCTTCATCCGCGTCTTGCCGCTTCCAAGGCCTGCGGCGTGTCGATATCGAGGAAGGCGCTCTCGCCGTCCACGGGCACTTCGGCCACTGCCTCCGTGTGCTTGGCGATCAAATGCCGCGCGCCGATATCGCCGTCGAGCGTCATCAACTCCTTGAAGAAGCGGCGCGACCACAGCACGGGGTTGCCGCGGCGGCCTTCGCTGACGGGCACGACGATGAGGTTGCCGCGGTCCGGCGCAAAGCCGTCGATGAGGCGGTCGATCAGGCCGGCATCGATCAGCGGCATGTCGCCGAGGCACACCACGGCGCCGTCGCAAGTTTCGGGGACGGCAGCGATGCCTGATTTGACCGAGCTCGCGATCCCGCCGGCGAAGTCCGGATTCTTGACAAACCGCACCTTCAGGCCTTGCAGGGCCTGCTCGACCAGCTCGGTCTGATGGCCGGTGACCACGATCACCTCGGATGCTTTCGACGCCAGTGCCTGCTCGGTCGCGATCCGCACCAGCTTCTTGCCATCGAGCTCGGCGAGCAGCTTGTTCGGGCCGCCCATGCGCGTGGAGCGGCCGGCCGCGAGCACGATGGCGGCGACCTGGCGATTACCTTCGATCTCCGGCGTGGCGCGCGGCTGCGGCCGCGTGACGATCTCCATCAGGAGACCACCGACGCCCAGGCCCATCAGCTCGGAGCGCGTCACCTTGATGCCGGCGAGAAGCCGCATCAAGACCCAGTCAAAGCCGTTCTCGACCGGCGAGCGCGCACAGCCCGGCGCGCCCAGCACCGGCACATTGCCGGCGCGGGCAACCAGCAGCAGATTGCCGGGATCGACCGGCATGCCGAAATGCTCGATCTCGCCGCCGATGCCGGTGACGGCTGCCGGGATGACGTCGCGGCGATCGGCAATCGCAGATGCTCCGAACACGATGACGAGCTCGGCCCCTAACGCGAGCAATTCCTTGATCGCGGCCGACAGCGCCTGCTCCTCGTGAGGAACGCGCCGCTCGGCGATGATGCTGGCGCCGGCCGGCGCGAGCCGCTCGGCGGTGACACGGAGCGTCTTGTCGATCACCTTGGAGGACAGGCCCGGCAGCAGGGTCGAGACCACGCCGACGCGCTGGATCACGTAAGGCGCGATTCTGAGCACGTCCTTGCCCGCGGCCTTCACCGCGGCGTCGCGCAAACTGCCTTCGACGCCGAACGGGATGATCTTGACGGTGCCGACCATCTCGCCTTCGACCACCGGCTTGTAGGCGGAGAGCGTAGCGAAGGTGATGGCCTCATCGATATTGTTGATGCGGTCGACCGCGGCGCGGTCGATCACCAGCACGCCCGGGCGCGCGGCGAACAGATTGGCGCGGCCGGTGAAGGCGCGTTCGACATGGATGCCCTCGCCGCCGACGGCGAGCGCGATGCCGGCGGCCGCAACGTCCTCGGGGACGTCACCGGCCTCCATGCGCACCACGACGATGTCCTTGATGCCTGCACGCTCGAGCGCCTCTACCTCGGCGGGGCCGATCGTCGTGCCCTTCTTCAGCACCAGCGGTCCCTGACGCAGGGTGTGGACGGTCACCCCGCCGATCGCATCCCTGGGGCTCGCCGGTCCGAACTTCATGCGGCTACTTCTTTTTCCTTGGGAGGCAGCCGGAGCACCGCCGTGATCTCGGCCATGATCGACACCGCGATCTCGGACGGAGAGACCGCGCCGATCGCAAGTCCGATGGGCGCGTGGATGCGGGCGATGTCGCTCTCCTTCGCACCCTGCGCGCGCAACCGGTCGCCGCGCTTGGCGTGCGTTTTTCGGGACCCGAGCGCGCCGATGTAGAAGCAATTGCGCTCGAAGGCGTGCAGCAGCGCCGGATCGTCGATCTTGGGATCGTGCGTGACTGCGACGAAGGCCGTGTAGGCATCGACATCGAGCGGCGGCAGCGCGGTGTCCGGCCATTCGGCCACCAGCGGAATATCGGGGAAGCGCTCGGGGCTCGCAAATGCCGTGCGCGGATCGACGACGGTGACGTCGTAGCCGAGCGAGCGCGCCAGCGGCGCCAGGGCCTGACTGATATGGACCGCGCCGACGATGACGAGCTTCGCGGTCGGTGCATAGACGTTGAGGAACAGCTTTTTGCCGCCGGCCTCGACACTGGCGCTCTTGCCCATGCGGAGCTGCTTGTCCAGCTCCGCCCGCAGCGGATCCTTGGCGAAATCGGCGGCCTTCACCAGGCGCTGCTCGCCGCTCTCGGTGTCCGTCACCAGGATCGCCGGCCGGCGTGCGGCCCGCTCGGCATTGAGTTCGTGCAGGATCTCGAGCTTCACGGCTAACCGACCTTCTCGACGAAGACGCGGATGGTGCCGCCGCAGGACAGCCCGACATTCCAGGCGGTCTCGTCGGCGACGCCGAACTCCAGCATCCTCGGCTTGCCGCTCTGGATCACGTCCATGGCCTCGGTGACCACGGCGCCCTCGACGCAGCCACCGGAGACGGAGCCCAGGAAGGTGCCCTCGTCGTTGATGACGAGGCTCGAGCCCGCCGGGCGCGGCGCGGAGCCCCAGGTCTCGACGACCGTCGCCAGCGCGACGCCACGGCCGGCCTTCTGCCAGTCCTCCGCCGCCTTCAGGATATCCTCGTCGCGATCGAGCATGGGGTGCCTCTCAAGCTGCGGAGCGGATCAGGCTGCGGTGATGCGGCGGCAGCGGCCGGGAGAGCGTCGTGATCAGCTCCTGGATCGAACTCAAATTATGTATCGGGCGGAATTCGTCAACGTGCGGGAGCATCATTTTGATGCCCTGCGCCTTGGCCTCGAAGCCGCCGAACCGCAAGAGCGGGTTAAGCCAGATCAGCCGCCGGCACGACCGATGCAGCCGGTCCATCTCGAAGGCAAGCCTGGAATCGGCCTCCCGCTCCAGCCCGTCGGAGATCAGCAGCACGATGGCGCCCTGGCTCAGCACGCGACGCGCCCACAGCTTGTTGAAGTTGTGCAGCGAGGCCGAGATCCGCGTGCCGCCGGCCCAGTCCTCGACCGAGGCCGAGCAGCTCGCCAGCGCCTCATCGGGATCGCGCTGGCGCAGCGCGCGGGTGACATTGGTGAGACGGGTGCCGAACAGGAACACCGAGACACGCTTGCGCGCATCGCCGATGGCATGGAGGAAATGCAGGAACAGACGGGTGTACTCGCTCATCGAGCCCGAGATGTCGAGCAGCGCCACGATCGGCGCCGGCTTCTCGATCCGCCCCAGGTGATGGAGGTCGATGATGTCGCCGCCGGTGCGCAAGGATGCACGCAGCGTGCGACGCAAATCGAGACGAAGCCCGCGCGGATCAGGCCGGTGCCGGCGCGTCAGGAGCTCGGCCTGCGGCAGCCGCATCCGCTCGACGGCACGCAGCGCCTCGGCGATCTCGGCGGCGCTCATCTGGGCAAAATCCTTCTTCTGAAGGATTTCCTTGTCGGAGACCGACAGGCGCAGATCCTGCTCCTGATGCTGCGGCGTCTCGGTCATGCGCGGCCGCGACATCGCTTCCTGCACGCGGCGCGAGCCCGCTTGCGGCTTCTTCTTGGCCTCGTCCGGCAGCGGCACCGAATCCAGCATGTGCTTCCATTCCTCGGAGGCGCGGAAGAACAGGTTGAAAGCCTGCTTGAAAATCAGCGCGTGCTCGTGGCGCTTGACGAAGATCGCCTCCAGCGTGGTGAAGACGTCGGCACGGTTGCCGATGTCGATCACCTGCAGCGCGCTCATGGCGTCGATGACGGCGCCTGGCCCGACCGGCATGCCCGCGGCACGCAGCGCGCGGGCAAAGCCGACGATGTTGTCGGCGAACTGCTCGGTCTGCTCCGGGGCAAGGTGGTTGATGGCCATGGTTCAACACTCTCAGCCGTCATTCCGGGACGCGCCCCTTGGCGCGAACCCGGAATCCATCCATCCACCAACTCTGCGGCCCAATGGATTCCGGGTTCGCGCTATGCGCGCCCCGGAATGACGGAAAATCAATTCTCGCTCGTCGCTTCCTTCAGCACCTTCTGCAAGGTGTCGCCCTGCATCCGGGTGATGTCGTCCTGGTACTTGAGCAGCGCGCCCAGCGTGTCGCCGACCACTTGCGGGGTCAGCGAACGGGCGTCGAGCTCGGACAGCGCGGTGGCCCAATCGATGGTCTCGGCGACGCCCGGCGACTTGTAGAAATCCTGGTTGCGCAGCGCCTGGACGAAGCGCACGACCTGCTGCGACAGCTTCGCGGAAATGCCCGGCACGCGCGACTTGACGATGGCGAGCTCGCGCTCGGCGGCGGGATAATCGACCCAGTGATACAGACAGCGCCGCTTCAGCGCGTCGTGAATCTCGCGGGTGCGGTTGGAGGTGATGATGACGATCGGCGGACTCGGCGCCTTCACGGTGCCGAATTCGGGAATCGTCACCTGGAAGTCGCTGAGGATTTCGAGCAAGTACGCCTCGAACGCCTCGTCGGCGCGATCGAGCTCGTCGATCAGCAGCACCGGCGGGCCCGCAACGTCGGGCTCCAGCGCCTGCAGCAGCGGCCGCTTGATCATGTAGCGGTCGGCGAAAATGTCGCTCGAGAGCTGGTCGCGATCGGTGTCGCCGGCGGCTTCCGCCATCCGGATCGCGATCATCTGCGCGGCGCTGTTCCACTCATAGACCGCCGAGGACACATCGAGGCCTTCGTAGCACTGCAGGCGAATCAGCTTCCGCCCCAACGCGGCCGACAAGACCTTGGCGATCTCGGTCTTGCCGACGCCGGCTTCGCCTTCCAGAAACAGCGGCCGTCCCATGCGCAGCGACAGATAAGTCACCGTCGCCAACGACCGCTCGGCGAGATAGCCGCGCGACGTCAGGAGTTCGAGCATCGCATCGACCGATGCCGGCAATCCAACTGAAGTATTGGCCCCGGAGGTGTTGGCCGCTGAAGTCATGAAAAAGCCAGTCTCGCTACGCCCTCACCGGGACAAGTTTGGCCGAGGCGTGAGGTTCACTCACTCCTTGGCGTTGGCGGCATCGAGCGCGCGCCGCGTCAGCACACCGATGAGATGCGCGCGGTATTCGGCACTGCCGTGGATGTCGCTGTTGAGCCCCTCGGCCGGCACCTCGATGCCTTCGATCGCCTTCGACGCGAAGCGCTTCTTCAAAGCTTCCTCAAACGCCTCGACGCGGAACACGCCTTCGGAGCCGGCGCCGGTCACGGCAACCCGCACATCGGAGGGACGCCGTGCCACGAATACGCCGACCAGTGCATAGCGCGAGGCCTGGTTGCGGAATTTGATGTAGGCCGCCTTTTTCGGCAGCGGAAACATCACCTTGGTGATGATCTCGTCGGCTTCGAGCGCGGTCGTGAACAAGCCCTGGAAGAACTCTTCGGCCTTGAGACGACGCTTGTTGGTGACGATGGTCGCGCCCAGCGCGAGCACGGCGGCCGGATAGTCGGCGGTCGGGTCGTTATTGGCGAGCGAGCCGCCGATGGTGCCCTTGTGGCGCACGGCGGGATCGCCGATCTGGCTCGCGAGATTCGCCAGCGCCGGGATCGCCTCGCCGACGATCGCGGAGGTAGCGACCTCGGCGTGCCTGGCGGTGGCGCCGATCACCAGCGAGCGGCCCTTCATCTCGATCGTGTTGAGCCCCTCGATGTGGGAGAGGTCGACCAGATGCGGGGGGCTGGCGAGGCGCTGCTTCATGACGGGAATCAGCGTGTGGCCGCCGGCGATCACCTTGGCGTCTTCGTTCTTCACCAGGAGGTTGGCGGCCTGCCGGACAGTCCCGGGGCGATGATACTTGAATTCGTACATCTGAATGTCCTGATCGCGGGATGCGCGTTACGCGAGATCGGATTTCGCCATCGCCTTGGCGCCGGCAGAGATCGAGGCGACGATGTTCTGGTAGCCGGTGCAGCGACAGAGATTGCCTTCCAGCTCTTCCCGGATCGTATGGTCGTCGAGCTCGTTGCCCTTGCGGTGCACGATGTCGATCGCAGTCATGATCATGCCCGGCGTGCAGAAGCCGCACTGCAGTCCATGGTGCTCGCGGAAGGCCTCCTGCATCGGATGCAGCGGCGCGCCATCGGCGGCCAGCCCCTCGATCGTCTTGACCTCGTGGCCATCGGCCATCACCGCCAGCGTGGTGCAGGACTTCACGGCCTTGCCGTCGAGATGCACGACACAGGCGCCGCACTGCGAGGTGTCGCAGCCGACATGCGTGCCGGTCAGGTGAAGATTCTCGCGCAGGAACTGCACCAGCAGGGTGCGGGGATCGACGTTGGCCGTAACTGGATTGCCGTTCACGATGAGGGAGATTTTTGCCATAAGCACTCTCTATCAGCGCCCCGACGGGTCCCATCGAAGCGGTTCTTATAATTATTCCAGCCCATCATATGGGCCATTATGCCCGGGGGCAACATCACCCCGGACGCAAGGCGCCATGCCGAAAGGCGATAGCCTTCAGCCCTGTACCGCCTTGGCGAAGTTCGCGAAAAACTCGTCGGCGAGTTTCTTGGCGGCGCCGTTGATGAGGCGTTGGCCGAGCTGCGCCAACTTGCCGCCGATCTGCGCCTCGACCTCGTAGGAGAGCAGCGTGCCGCCGTCCTTCTCGGCCAGCTTGACCACCGCGCCCCCCTTGGCGAAGCCGGCGACCCCGCCCTCGCCCTCACCCGAGATCCTGTAGCCGTTCGGCGGGTCGAGATCGGAGAGCGTAACCTTGCCCTTGAAGCGTGCCGACACCGGCCCGACCTTCATTTTCGCCGTTGCACGAAAGCCGCCGTCATCGGTCCTCTCGAGCTCCTCGCAGCCGGGGATGCAGGCCTTCAGCACCTCGGGATCGTTGAGCTTGTCCCACACGGCCTCGCGCGGCGCCGCAAGTTGGACTTCGCCGTTCATCGTCATGGCCATGGGTGCCTCCCGGATCGTGCGACTATAGTGCTGATCAAGTAACGCAGGGACGCGGCAAAGGAAAGGGCGGTGCCCGGACAAGTGCAATGCATATTCGCAACTGCAAAAGGACCCCTGCAGGCGGTTGGGGATTGGCACAGAAGGGCCATGATGATTAGGTCGCGCGCACCATGAGCACATCCCTCTCCCCCCTGCTCGCGCCGATGCTGTCGAGCGCCGCCATGCGCGCAGTCTGCGACGACCGGTCCACCCTGCAGAACATGCTTGATTTCGAGGCAGCTCTGGCACGCGCCGAGGCCGCCACGGATGTGATTCCGGCGTCAGCGGTGGGCCCGATCGAGGCCGCATGCAAGGCCGACCGCTTCGACATGGCCGCGCTGGCGGAGGCCGCGATGCGATCGGGCAATCTGGCGATTCCCCTGGTCAAGACGCTGACCGCCAATGTCGGCAAGGCCGACGCCGAGGCCGCGCGCTACGTGCATTGGGGCGCTACCAGCCAGGACGTCATCGACACCGCGACCATGCTCACGCTGCGTGCCGGCATCGCTGTCCTGGACGCCGATCTCAGCCGCGCCATCAAGGGCTTTGCCGCACTGGCGCGCCACCATCGCAACACCGCGATGGTGGCACGGACCTGGCTCCAGCACGCGCTGCCGATGCCATTCGGCCTGAAAGCCGCCGAATACGCGTCAAGCCTCGCCCGCGCCCGCTGTCGCCTCAGGCGACTCTCCCGCGAGGGCCTCGCGCTGCAATTCGGAGGCGCCGCCGGCACGCTTGCCGCGCTCGGAGACAAGGGGCTCGCGGTCGCCGAGCGGCTGGCGCAGGAATTGAACCTGCCGCTGCCCGAAGCGCCCTGGCACACCCATCGCGACCGGATCGCGGAGGCCGCATCAGCCTTCGCGATCCTCGCTGGCAGCTGCGGCAAGGTCGCGCGCGACGTCTCGCTGATGATGCAGACTGACGTCGCCGAAGCGTTCGAGCCGGCCGGCGAAGGCCGCGGCGGCTCCTCGACCATGCCGCACAAGCGTAACCCGGTCGCCGCTGCAAGCGCGCTGGGCGCCGCCACAATGGCTCCGCAGCTTGCCGCGACGATCTTCGCAGCTCAGGTGCAGGACCACGAACGCAGCGCCGGCCCCTGGCATGCGGAATGGCCGACGCTGCCGCAATTGATGCTGGTCACTTCGGGGGCGCTTGCTGCCATCGTCGACATCGCCGAAGGCCTCGACGTCGATGCTGCGCGCATGCGCGATAATCTCGACGCGACCAAGGGGCTCATCATGGCCGAGGCGGTGACCTTCGCGCTGGCCGAGACGATGGGCAAGAGCGATGCGCATCATCTGATCGAGGCCGCCAGCAAGCGCGCGATTGCCGAGAAGAAGCATCTGCGCGAGCTGCTGTCGGCCGATCCGCAGGTCACTGCGCACCTTTCTCCGGAAAAAATTGCGGCATTGTTCGAGCCGATGGCCTATCAAGGGGCTTCCCAAGCCCTGATCGACCGGCTGCTCGACAGCCTCGACCGCGAATAAGAACCGCAAGATACGACGGAGACGCCGCATGCCCATGATCGATGCCGACGGATGCCTGCTCAACGTCTCCGTCGAGGGCCGGGACGGTGGGCCGACCTTGATGCTCTCCAATTCGCTCGGCTGCACGCTTCAGATGTGGGAGCCGCAGATGAAGGCGCTGACGCAGCTGTTCCGCGTCATCCGCTACGACCGCCGCGGTCATGGCAAGTCCAGCGTTCCGCCCGATCCCTACACGATGGAGCGCTTCGGCCGCGACGTGCTCGCGATCCTCGACGACCTCAACATCGAGAAGGTGCATTGGTGCGGCCTGTCGATGGGCGGCATGGTCGGGCAGTGGCTCGGCGCGAACGCGCCGGAACGCTTCGGCAAGCTCATCCTCGCCAACACCTCCTGCTACTATCCCGATCCAACAAACTGGCACAACCGCATCAAGGCGGTAAAGGAGGGCGGCATCGCCGCCGTCGCCGATGCCGTGATCGCAGGCTGGTTGACGCAGGACTTCCGCGAGCGCGAGCCTGACATCAGCGCGAGGATGAAGTCGATGCTGCTGGCATCCCCGGTCGAAGGCTATCTCGCCTGCTGCGAGGCGCTGTCGACGCTCGACCAGCGCGACCTGCTTGCCAAGATCAAGAGTCCGACGCTGGTGATCGCCGGCCGCCACGACATGGCGACGCCGATCTCGGCGGGCGAATTGATCCGCTCGAAAATTCCCGGCGCCAGCATGACCATCATCGACGCCGCGCACATTTCCAACGTCGAGCAGCCACATGCGTTCACGGATGCGGTGGTAGGATTTCTGACGCAGCGCTGATCTCACAACACCGTCATTGCGAGGAGCGTAGCGACGAAACCATCCAGAAATCCATCCGCGGAGAGACTCTGGATTGCTTCGCTGCGCTCGCAATGACAGAGAGGAGAATGGAATGGACGACCAGAAGCGCCGCGATGCCGGCATGAACGTTCGCCGCAAGGTGCTGGGCAACGCCTGGGTCGACAAGTCGATCGCGAACCGCAACGCCTTCAACACCGACTTCCAGGACATGATCACCCGTTACGCCTGGGGCGAGATCTGGACGCGTCCGCATTTCGACGAACGCACGCGCCGCGTGCTGGTGATCGGCACCATGGTCGCGCTCGGGCAATGGGACGAATTCCGCCTGCACGTGCGCGCGGCACTCGCCGAGGGCGGCTTCACGCCCGACGACATCAAGGAAATCCTGCTTCAGCAGGCGATCTATTGCGGCGTGCCGGCCGCGAACCACGCCGTGAAGGAAGCCTCAGCGATTGTGCAGGAGCTCGGCCTGCTCGAGAGCTAGCGGCGCGACGTTCTCGACGATCTTCGGCGCAGCCTCGGGCCGTTCGATCACCACCACGATGGCTGCGCCGAGCAGGAGCAGCAGCTCGGTCGCATGCAGCCGGAGCGCGGCCATCTCGCCGACCTTCGAAGCCATCACCATGCTGGCAAACGAGAGCAGGCTGCCGATCGCGAGCGCAATGCCGAGCGCCTCGTCGCTGCCGCCACCCTTGCGGACGCGGGGGATGCACAGAAGCACGAGGTAGATCGCAAAGAACGCCACCACGGTCATCCGGCCCAGCGCCAACAGCCAGGCGGCCCGCACCGTCTCCATCCCCGCCATCTGGAGATGATCGCTCAGGTACAGCGCAACCGCCACGCTCGGCCGTTCGTAGAGACCGTGCACCGGCGCGACGACGATATTGAAGGCAACGAGGGCCCAGACCGGAATGAAATAGGCCGCCAGCAGCGCGCCGTTGACCGAGCCGATCCGCCAATTTCTCAACATGCCGCTACCCGCTCCGCCTGCCGTTCGCCCTCGATGGAAGGCTTGCCGGGGAGCTAACTCGCATCAGACTGTGGCGGCAATTTAAACCCTTTGTTTACCTTAATTGCCCGGGTGAACCCCAAAAAAGGGCCCCGCCTCTCGGCGGGACCCTCTTCATCCTCTTTACGCGTGAGCTCCCAGGTTACTTGTCCTGCTGACCACCCTGCTGCTGGCCGGGCCGGTCACCCTGGCGCATCGGATCGTTCTGCTGCTGCTGTCCGGGCTTCTGACCGCCGCCCTGCTGCTGACCCGGCTGTTGGCCTGGGCGCTGCTGGCCGGGGTTCTGACTCTGCTGGCCCGGATTCTGGTTCTGCTGCTTCGTCATTCAGGGAACTCCCTTGTTGAACGTTCAGAAGCGAGATAACGGCCGGCATCCACTTTGGTTGCCCCCGGAACCCGGTTCCTCGCAGTTGCGGAACCCCACCGCCAAAGACTTCTGTACAAGCCCGCCTGCCGTAGCGTGACCTGTTGCAGCCGCCAGTTCCCTCCTGTTACAAAACGGAAAGAATGCTTAGGGGCTGCCGGGGCCCAAGAAAACCACACTCCAACCCACTCTCCTCAGAGCTCCCTTTGAGCCCGCGTCAGGTTTGGTACGGCAGCCCATGGACTACTTCACCCAGCAGCTCATCAACGGTCTCGTCCTGGGCTCGATCTACGGCCTGATCGCCATCGGTTACACGATGGTCTACGGCATCGTCGGCATGATCAACTTCGCCCATGGCGATGTCTTCATGATCGGCGGCTTCATCGCCCTGATCACCTTCCTGATCCTGATCTCGCTCGGGCTGACCGCGATCCCGCTGATCCTGCTCGTCGTGCTGCTGGTCTCGATGGCGATTACCGCGCTTTATGGCTGGACCATCGAGCGCATCGCCTACCGGCCGCTTCGCCACTCCTTCCGCCTCGCCCCGATGCTGTCGGCGATCGGCATGTCCTTCGTGCTGACCAACTATTCGCAGGTCGCGCAGGGCGCGCGCGTCAAGCCGATCCCGCCCGTCATTACCGGCGGCTATACCTTGCATGAGAGCGCGGACGGCTTCGTGATCCAGCTCTCCAACATCCAGATCATCGTGGTCATCACCACCATCGTGCTGCTGGCGCTCTTCACCTGGCTAGTGTCGAGCACTCGGCTCGGACGCGACATGCGGGCCTGCGAGCAGGACCAGACCATGGCGGCGCTGCTCGGCGTCGATGTCGACCGAACCATCTCCATGACCTTCGTGATCGGCGCCGCCCTCGCTGCGGTCGCGGGCCTGATGTACCTGCTCTATTACGGCCTCGTCGATTTCTTCATGGGCTTCGTCGCCGGCATCAAGGCGTTCACCGCCGCCGTGCTCGGCGGCATCGGCTCGCTGCCGGGCGCCATGCTCGGAGGCCTCGCGATCGGCCTGATCGAGACGTTCTGGTCGGCCTATTTCTCCGTCGAATACAAGGACGTCGCGGCGTTCTCGATCCTGATCGTCGTGCTGATCTTCATGCCGACCGGCCTGCTCGGCCGTCCCGAAGTCGAAAAAGTCTGACGGTCGCGCGTGGCAGCTTCCTCACCCATGAAGGCCAAATCGGGCATCCCCTCCATCCTGAAGACGGCTTTCGTCAACGCGCTGATCGCGCTGGTGCTGTTCTCGTTGATGGTCGGCATCCGTACCGAGGCGGGCGCCTCGGGCCAGCTCACCTATTGGACGCGTTTCGGCGAACTTGCCTCCCTCGTCGCGGCGGTATTCGGCGGCTCGATCGTGATCGAACTGCTGCGACAATGGATCGGCCCGACCGGCGCCGAGAAACTGGTGCCGCCGGCGGTGAAGAGCGGCATGTCGTTTATCAGCCGCTACCTTGCGCCGGCACTTCTGATCTTCACGCTGCTGGTGCCGGTGATCTTCTATGACCAGCGCTACATCCTCGACCTCGCGATCCTCGTGCTCACCTATGTCATGCTGGGCTGGGGACTGAACGTCGTGGTCGGGCTCGCCGGCCTGCTCGATCTCGGCTATGTCGCCTTCTATGCGGTCGGCGCCTATTCCTACGCGCTGCTTGCGACCAATTTCGGCTGGTCGTTCTGGATCTGCCTCCCGCTCGCCGGCATCCTCGCAGCGTTCTGGGGTGTGCTGCTCGGCTTCCCGGTGCTCCGCCTGCGCGGCGACTATCTCGCCATCGTGACGCTGGCCTTCGGCGAGATCATCCGCCTCGTCATCATCAATTGGCAGGATCTCACCGGCGGGCCCAACGGCGTCTCGGGCATTCCCCGCCCCTCCTTCTTCGGCATCCCGCTCGACAGGAGCGATGACGGGCTCGCCGCCAAGCTCGGCATCGAATATTCGCCGACCCACCGCATCGTCTTCCTGTTCTATCTGATCCTGGCGCTCGCGTTGCTTACCAACTGGGCGACGATCCGCCTGCGCCGGCTGCCGATCGGCCGGGCCTGGGAAGCCTTGCGCGAGGACGAGGTCGCCTGCCGCGCCCTCGGCATCAACACCACGACCACCAAGCTGACGGCGTTCGCGACCGGGGCGATGTTCGGCGGCTTTGCCGGCGCGTTCTTCGCCACCCGCCAGGGCTTCATCAGCCCGGAATCCTTCACCTTCCAGGAATCGGCGCTGGTCCTCGCCATCGTCGTGCTCGGCGGCATGGGCTCGCAGCTCGGCGTCGCGCTCGCGGCTCTCGCCATGATCGGCGGCTTCGAGCTGTTCCGCGGCCTCGAGAACTACCGAATGCTGGTGTTCGGCATGTCGATGGTGCTGATCATGATCTGGCGGCCGCGCGGCCTGATCGGCCATCGTGCCCCCACCGTGTATCTGACCAAGGCGAAAGCGATCTCCTCCGACCTCGTCAAGGAAGGGCACGGATGAGCGGCGACAAGATTCTCAGCGTCGACCGGCTCGCCATGCGCTTCGGCGGCATCGTTGCCGTGCAGGACCTTTCTTTCGCCGCCGAGCGGAAGAAGATCACTGCGCTGATCGGGCCGAACGGCGCCGGCAAGACCACCGTATTCAATTGCATTACCGGCTTCTACAAACCGAGCGGCGGCACCATTCGTCTCACCCATGACGACGGCAGGACGATCGCGCTGGAGCGGCTCAACGATTTCCGCATCGCCAAAGAGGCCAGGGTCGCGCGCACGTTCCAGAACATCCGCCTGTTTCCCGGCATGACCGCGCTGGAAAACCTGATGGTGGCGCAGCACAACGCCTTGATGCGCGCCTCCGGCTATACCCTCCTCGGTCTCCTCGGCGTGCCCTCCTATCGCGGCGCCGAAAAGCGCGCCATCGATCTCGCCACCGACTGGCTCAGGCGGGTCAATCTGCTCGACCGCGCAGACGATGCCGCCGGCAATTTCGCCTATGGCGACCAGCGCCGCCTGGAAATCGCGCGCGCCATGTGCACCGAGCCCGCGCTGCTGTGCCTGGACGAACCTGCCGCCGGTCTCAATGCGCGCGAGAGCGCGGCCTTGAGCGAGCTGTTGCTGTCGATCCGCGACGAGCTCGGCACGTCGATCCTGCTGATCGAGCACGACATGTCGGTTGTCATGGAAATTTCCGACCACATCGTGGTGATGGATCACGGCGTCAAGATCGCGGAAGGCACGCCGCGCGAGGTTCGCGACGATCCCAAGGTGATCGCCGCCTATCTCGGTGCCGACGAGGAAGAGGCGGCAGCTGTGATGGAGGGCGGCTCGTGACGTCCCCCCTGCTCGCGATCCGCGGCCTTCGCGCCGCCTATGGCAAGATCGAGGCGTTGAAGGGCGTCGATGTCCAGATCAATGCCGGCGAGATCGTCGCGCTGATCGGCGCCAACGGCGCCGGCAAGTCGACGCTGATGATGACGATCTTCGGCAAGCCGCGCGCCCGCGCCGGCCAGATCCTGTACGAAGGCCGCGACATCACCGACGTCCCCACCCACGAGATCGCGCATTTGCGCATCGCGCAATCGCCCGAGGGCCGACGCATCTTCCCGCGCATGAGCGTGGCGGAAAACCTCCAGATGGGGGCGGATGCCACCGAATGCACCGAGACCGAACGCGAGGCGACGCTCCAGCGCGTCTTCACGCTGTTTCCGCGGCTGAAGGAACGCTATGCTCAGCGCGGCGGGACCCTGTCCGGCGGCGAGCAGCAGATGCTGGCGATCGGCCGCGCCTTGATGAGCCGCCCCCGCCTGCTCCTGCTCGACGAGCCCTCGCTCGGCCTCGCGCCGCTGATCGCGCGCCAGATCTTCGATGCGATCCGCACCCTGAACCGCCAGGACGGCCTGACCGTCCTGATCGTCGAGCAGAACGCCAACCATGCCCTCAAGCTCGCCCATCGCGGCTATGTCATGGTCAATGGCCTGATCACGCTGGCCGGCACCGGCGCCGAATTGTTGCAGCGCCCCGAGATTCGCGCCGCCTATCTGGAGGGCGGCCGGCACGGCTGACCGAACCACAGGCCAGCCGGCGTGCGGCCGAATGCGGCGAGATATCTACGCCAATGCCCGTATTTTGCCGGTGACTTCTCCTGAGATTCATTCAAGAATGGCGCCGGTTTGAACCGGGCATGCCCGGCAACGTCCACAGGCGACCACCCGCGAGGTATCTCATGAAATCACTGAAGCTCATCGGTCTGGCATTCGGCGTATCGATCGCGCTGTCGAGCGCGGCATTCGCGCAGGATGTCACCGTCGCAGTCGCAGGCCCGATGACCGGCGGCGAGTCCGCCTTCGGCCGCCAGATGAAGAACGGCGCCGAAATGGCCGTGGCCGATATCAATGCCGCCGGCGGCGTCAACGGCAAGAAGCTCGCGCTTTCGGTCGAGGACGACGCCTGCGACCCGAAACAGGCGCGTTCGATCGCCGAAAAGATCGCCGGCGCGAAGATCCCGTTCGTGGCCGGGCACTATTGCTCCTCGTCGTCGATCCCGGCTTCGGAAGCCTATGCCGACGGCAACGTGCTCCAGATCACGCCGGCCTCGACCAACCCGCTGTTCACCGAGCGCAAGCTCTGGAACGTGGCGCGCGTCTGCGGCCGTGACGATCAGCAGGGCCTGATCGCGGCGCAGTACATCGCCAAGAACTACAAGGGCAAGAACATCGCGATTCTCAACGACAAGACCACCTACGGCAAGGGTCTCGCCGACGAAACCAAGAAGGCGCTCAACAAGGCCGGCGTCACCGAGAAGATGTACGAGTCCTACAACAAGGGCGACAAGGACTTCAACGCGATCGTCTCGCGCCTGAAGCGCGACAACATCGACCTCGTCTATGTCGGCGGTTACCATCAGGAGAGCGGCCTGATCCTGCGTCAGATGCGCGATCAGGGTCTCAAGACCGTGCTGATGGCCGGCGACGCGCTCGCCGACAAGGAATACGCCTCCATCACCGGCCCGGCCGGCGAAGGCACGCTGTTCACCTTCGGTCCCGATCCGCGCAACAAGCCGACCGCAAAGAAGATCGTCGAGGCTTTCAAGGCCAAGAACATCGACCCAGAGGGCTACACCCTCTACACCTATGCGGCGATGCAGGTGTGGTCGCAGGCAGCCAAGAAGGCCGGCACCACCGACGCCAAGAAGGTCATGGAAGCGGTGAAGGCCGGCAAGTGGGACACCGTGATCGGCCCGATCGAATATGACGCCAAGGGCGACATCAAGCAGATCGACTACGTCGTCTACAAATGGGACGCCAAGGGCGGCTACGCCGAGATCAAGGGCAACGGCACCTGAGCGCGCGCTTCTTGCCGGGCTCAGGCCTGCGATACGATCACCACGCCCCGGCTAGCGCCGGGGCGTTTTTCTCGTGGCAGGATCAGGCGGGTGCGGCCATCTCGCCGCCGGCGGCGGCCTGGGCTTTCCGAAGCGCTTGCAGGAGATCGTTCGGCCGAAACGGCTTTTGCAGGCAAATCACGTTGGCAAGGTGAGACGACTGCTCCATGAAATCCAGCGTCGTCATTCCGGACACCGCAATGATGGGGAGCCCCGGTGTACGCTCGCGCAGGGACGCAATGACGTCGACGCCGCTGACATCGCCAAGGAAGATGTCGACGATCGCCGCGTCAAATGCGCGTTCCGCGAAGGTTTTCAGCCCAGCCGCACCGCTGTCGGCCTCGGCAACCTCGTAATGGTTGACCCGAAGCACCATTGCGATCATCGCGCGCACATCCTTTTGATCGTCGACGATGAGAATGCGAGGCAAGGGAACAACTCCCGCAGATTGATCAAATCGTATGATTCAAACCTGGAACCAGCCGCGGCGGAAGGGCATTATGACACCGCCCAGTAAAGCGCATCTTACCGGATCCCTATTCCGCGCTCCCCCCCAAATTAAGTAAGCTGTAACCTTCGGTTGAGTCGTCACTGCAACAGTTCACGACACGCGCCCGGATCGGGCTACCGTGGAGGTCGGAAGGTCAAGACTGCCGGATCTTGGAATTGCGGAGATGCTCAAAACGGGTCTGAGACCATGAACGCGCCTGCGATCGACCGAAGCACATTTCTTTCAACACTGCCGGCCACATCGGGCGACCGGACCTCGGCACTTTGGATCGTCGGCGTTTCCTCGATCCTGTTCGCTTTGGCCGTTCCGTTCGCAGGTATCCCGCTGCCGCAGGTCCCGGCCTTCGTCGCGAGCTATCAGTCCGCCCTGGCCGTAAGCGACATCGTCACGGCAGTGCTGCTTCTGTCGCAGTTTTCGGTGCTGCGGACCCGCGCGCTGCTGTGGCTGTCGACCGGCTACCTGTTCACCGCCGCTGCAGCGCTGGTCCATGCCCTCACCTTCCCCGGCCTGTTCGCACCGACCGGGCTGCTTGGCGCCGGCAGCCAGACCACGGTCTGGCTCTACATGATCTGGCACGCCGGCTTCCCGCTGTTCGTGCTGGGCTATGCCTGGCTGAAGGAAAAGGACGGCGGCCCCAGGATCCGGGGTGCGACAAGCAGCCCGATCTACGCCACCGTGCTCGGTGCAGTCGCGGCCATGGCTGTCTTCACCTGGATCGTCACCGCCCAGCACGATCTCTTGCCGATCCTGCTCCGCGACGGCCACTACACATCGACCATGATCGGGGTCGTGTCCTTTGTGTGGTCGCTGAGCTTCGCCGCGCTCGTCTCGCTGTGGTTCCGCCGCCCGCATTCGGTGATCGACATCTGGCTCATGGTCGTGATGTGCGCATGGCTGTTCGACATCGCGCTGTCTGCAATCGTCAACGTCGCGCGCTTCGATCTCGGTTTCTATGCCGGCCGTCTCTATGGCCTCTGCGCATCGAGCTTCGTGCTCGCGGTACTGCTGATCGAGAACGTCCGCCTTCAGGCCCGGACGGTGGGCCTCGTCGGCAAGCTGCGCGAGCAATCGGCGTCGGATCGCGACTTCTACGGCAAGCGCCTCGCACTGTATGGCGCGGTTGTCGAATCCTCCAACGACGCCATCATCACGAAGACCCTCGACGGCGTCATCACCGGCTGGAACAAGGCCGCCGAGCACCTGTTCGGCTATTCTGCCGCGGAGGCCGTCGGCAGGTCGATCGACATCATCGTGCCGTCGGAGCGAAAGGGCGAAGTCCGGAGTATCCTCAATCGGATCGCCGGCAACGAGTCGGTCGCCCAGCACGAGACGGTGCGGATTCGCAAGGACGGCCGCGCGCTCGACGTCATCCTGAATGTTTCTCCATTGAGGTCGGACAATGGAGAGATCATCGGGGCCTCCAAGATCGCCCATGACATTACCGAGGAGAAGCAGGCACAGGAGAAGCTTCGCCGCGAGATCGAGGAGCGTCAGCGCATCTTCGAGACCTCGCAGGACCTGATCCTGGTCACCGACGGTTTCGGCAATTTCATTCAGGTCAGCCCGAGCGTGAAGGACATCCTCGGCTTCAGCCCGGAAGACCTGATCGGACACAGCGCGACCGAGTTCATCCACCCTGACGACCTCGACAAGACGCGGGAGGAGATGCGGGCCGCGCGGCGCGGTGCGGTCAAGCGCAGCTTCGAGGCGCGCTACTATCACTACGACGGTCACGAAGTCACGCTGAACTGGATGGGCACCTGGTCCGAGCCCGTGAAGCGCCATTTCTTCATCGGCCGGGATCTGACGGAGAAGCAGGCCGCCGAAGCCCAGTTCCGGCAGGTCCAGAAGATGGACTCCATCGGCCAGTTGACCGGCGGCGTCGCCCACGACTTCAACAACGTGCTGACAGTCATCACGGGCACGATCGGCATTCTCAGCGACGCCGTCGCCGACCGGCCCGAGCTTGCCGCCATCACCAAGCTGATCGACGACGCCGCCGAACGCGGCGCGCAGCTGACCAAGCATCTGCTCGCCTTCGCACGCAAGCAGCCGCTCCAGCCGCGCGAGATCGACGTCAACGCCCTGGCGCTCGAAGCCGCCAAGCTGCTGCACCCGACCCTGGGCGAGCAGATCACGATCATGCCGCAACTTACCGAGGACGCCTGGCCGACCCTGGTCGACCCCGGCCAGCTCTCCACCGCGATCCTCAATCTCGCACTGAACGCGCGCGACGCCATGCCGGACGGCGGGACCCTGGTGCTGGAGACCCGCAACATCTTCCTCGACGACGGCTATGCCAGCATGAACCCCGACGTCGTCGCCGGCAATTACGTGATGATTGCCGTCAGCGACACCGGCAGTGGAATTCCGCCGGACCTGATCGATCGGGTCTTCGACCCGTTCTTCACCACCAAGGAGGTCGGCAAGGGTACCGGCCTCGGCCTCAGCATGGTGTTCGGATTCGTCAAGCAGTCGGGCGGCCACATCAAGATCTACAGCGAGGTCGGCCACGGCACGAGCGTGAAGATCTACCTGCCGCGCTCCACCGGGGTGCAGGAGACCGAGTTCGAGGTGCTCCAGAACGTGCCCATCACCGGCGGCAATGAGAGAATCCTGATCGTCGAGGATGACGCACTGGTGCGGCAATATGTTGTGACGCAGGTCAAGAGCCTCGGCTACACCGCGCTCGAGGCCGCCAACGGCGCGGAGGCCCTCACCATCATCGACAGCGACAAGGCCATCGACCTGCTTTTCACGGACATCATCATGCCGGGCAACATGAACGGCCGCCAGCTTGCCGACGAAGCGGCCCGGCGCCGCCCCGACCTCAAGACGCTGTTCACCTCGGGCTACACCGAAAATGCCATCGTCCACCATGGCCGGCTCGATTCCGGCGTGTTGCTGTTGGCGAAGCCCTACCGCAAGTCCGAGCTCGCCAAGATGCTGAGGACGGCACTGGCAAGTTGAGCCTGCGGCATCCCTGCGCTATCGCAAGGTGAACCCCTTTCAGCGCGCGAGGCCACCTTGAAGAATCTGCTCACCGATATCGCCGGCGTCCGCGTCGGCCATGCCGAGGATGCCAAAGTCGCCAGCGGCGCGACCGCGATCATCTTCGATTCCCCCGCAGTCGCGGCCATCGACGTGCGCGGCGGCGGCCCGGGCACGCGCGAGGATGCCCTGCTCGATCTTGCCAATACCGTCGAGCGCGTCGACGCGATCGCGCTGTCCGGCGGCTCCGCCTTCGGCCTCGACGCCGGCGGCGGCGTCCAGGCCTGGCTCGCCGAGCAGGGACGCGGCCACCGGATTCGCGAAGCCCTGATTCCCATCGTGCCGGGGGCGATCCTGTTCGACCTGCTCAACGGCGGCGACAAGGCCTGGGGACGCTTCTCGCCCTATCGTGACCTCGGCTATGCCGCGGCGGCTGCCGCCGGCACCGACTTCCCGCTCGGCAGCGTCGGCGCAGGCCTAGGGGCCACCACCGCGACATTCAAGGGCGGGCTCGGATCGGCCTCGGCGGCGACACCTGACGGCGTAAAGGTCGCGGCGATCGTCGCCGTCAACGCCGTGGGCAGCGTTACCATCGGCGACGGGCCGTGGTTCTGGGCGGCACCGTTCGAAGTCGGCGGCGAGTTCGGCGGGCGCGGCCAGCCCGAAAAGTTCACCGACGACATGCTCCGCATGCGCATCAAGGGCGGTCCCGCGGCGAGCGCGCGCGAAAACACGACCATCGGCGCCGTCGTCACCGACGCGGTGCTGACCAAACCCCAGGCCAAGCGTCTGGCGATGATCGCGCACACCGGCTTCGCCCGCGCCATCTACCCGGTGCACGCACCGACCGATGGCGACGTGCTGTTTGCGGCGGCGACCGGCGAGAAGCCGATCGAGCCGCTGGTCGGCCTCACCGAACTCGGCACGGTCGCCGCCAACGTGGTCGCGCGCGCAATCGGCCGCGCGGTGTACGGCGCCACCGCGCTGCCGTTTCCGGGGGCGCAGCCGGCGTGGAAGGACAAATTCGGTTAGAAACGAAACGGCGGGTACTGCATTACCCTGGCAGGCCAGGGTCCACCGCCATGCCGTCTTCCGTAATCCGCTTCTTCCGCTATGCGCCCGATACGCGCGAGCTGAAGGTGACCTTTGTCAGCGGACGCCTCTATGTCTACGAGGACGTTCCGCCCGAGGTCGCCGCCGCGTTCGGGGATGCGCGTTCAAAGGGGACCTTCTTCAATCAGGAAATCCGGGACCGCTACGTCTGTCGTGACATCACGCACGAGCATGCCGGCTGACCTCGAATTCCGCTCACACGGTCATCGACATCGATGAAGCGGTGGTGGCGGATGCGGCCTGCGCCTGGCGCTGCATCATCTGCCCGAACCAGTCATAAGGCGAATTGCCGCCGCCATTCGCATTCGAAGAGCTGGAGGCGCCTGGCACCGTCGTCGACATCTTGAAGCCGTCGGCATAGGTGACGGTCGTCGTGGTCGAGCCGTCGGCAGCGACCGTCGTGGTCGAGGTCGATCCGCCCTTGGGCTTGGACGAGGAATCCGATCCGTCGCCAGCGCCTTGCGCATGGTCGCCATGACGACCGCTGGTCAGCGCCTTCGTCATTTCGCCGAGGTTGATGCTGTCGTCCGCATTCGCGTCCATCTTCGAGAACACGTCGTCGGCCTGCGCCAGATTGGTGCCTCCGGCTCCAAGGGCGTTCTCGAACTCGGACCTGGTGATCTTGCCGTCGCCGTCCGCATCGATCTGCGAGAACATATCTTTCAGCGCGGCCTGCCGGTCCTTCGAGACCGAGGACACCGAATTCGAAGAGGTCGAGTTGACCGCGCTGCTCGCGCCGTCGGCCGATTGGCCCTGCATGGCGATCAACGCACTCATGGTCTGCGGCGAAATCTGCGGAGGAGTGCTTGAGCCGACCAATGAGGTCGTCATGGTGCCCGCGCTGTCGATCGCGAACGGGTTGGTCGCACCTTGCGAGGATCCCGCCTTCTGGGTCGACGAGGACGACTTCGAGTTCGTCAGCGACTGGATCGCGTCGAAGGCGCTCGAGACCGCACCAAGGGCTAACAACATTGCACAACTCCAACCGACGCGGCATGCCGCGGCCAATGTTCTGTCGGACAACGTCAGCAAGCGGCGTGCCAGCGCAAAAAGTTCAATGAAATCCGCTGCCGCCGCGCCTTGGACGGCCGGGGAACACCGGCAATTCATGCCGGTCGCGGCAGAAATTTCCACCCACAGGAAGCACGCCTCTCCTGCATTGCCCGCTACGGAGGCCCATGTTAGGCGAGGCCATCTTTCACGGTCGCCACGGGAAATCGAGCCATGACCCAAGCCTTCGCCCCTCGCCCCCTGGCAATCGCGCCCTCGATCCTGGCTTCGGATTTTTCGAGGCTCGGCGAGGAGGTGCGCAGCGTCGACGCCGCCGGCGCCGACTGGATCCATCTCGACGTGATGGACGGTCACTTCGTTCCCAACATTTCCTACGGTCCCGACGTCATCAAGGCGATGCGTCCGCACACGAAGAAGGTGTTCGACGCGCACCTGATGATCTCGCCCTGTGACCCCTATCTCGAGGCCTTTGCGAAAGCCGGTTGCGACCACATCACCGTGCATGCGGAGGCCGGCCCCCATTTGCACCGCTCGCTCCAGGCGATCCGCGCGCTCGGCAAGAAGGCCGGCGTCTCGCTCAATCCCGGCACGCCAATCAGCACGCTCGAATATGTCCTCGACCTCGTCGACCTCGTTCTGGTGATGTCGGTCAATCCCGGCTTTGGCGGCCAGGCCTTTATCCCCTCAGCGATCGGCAAGATCCGCGACATCCGCGCGATGATTGCGGGACGCCCGATCGACATCGAGGTCGACGGCGGCGTCGGCCCCGAGGTCGCCGGCGCGCTTGCGGCAGCCGGCGCCAACGCCTTCGTCGCCGGCACGTCCGTATTCAGGGGCGGCACGCAGGAGGCCTACAAGACCAACATCGCCGCGATCCGCAACGCGGCGCTGGGCGCGCGGGGCGAAGCCATCTGACGACTATTCGCGGCTTCCGAACCGGCGCCACGACCGCCGCGACAAAAGGCAATGAAGGATCTCCGCGCCACCCCGTTTTCCGCAGGCTTGCAGCGCCTCCGCGCCGAAGCCCTGCAGGGCGGGGAGCGGGTGATCTGGCAGGGCCAGCCCGACGGCGTCGCCCACATGATGATGTGGCGCTATCTTTGGTGGATCGGATTTCCCTGGCTGTTGCTGACCGTCATCGCCATCGGATTCGATTGGATCGGCGGGGCGGCCCAACCTCTCGTGATGCTCGGATTTGCGATGGTTGCGGCCCCGCTGGTCATGCTGCTGCAAGACCTGCAGACGCTCTATTTGATCACCGATCGCCGCGCGCTCATCCTGCGAACGGCCTGGGGCAGGCGGACGGTCAGTCAAACGCCGTTCCAGGAAATGGACGCGGACTTCGAAATCCTCGACCTCGGCGGTGGCGCCGGTCACCTCAACTTCGCGTCGGGGCGATCGACCCGTTCACCTGATACCGACCACACCGGCCGTTACGGATTTCGCTGTCTTCGAAATGCACCGCGCATACGAGAGATCCTCGAAGGCGCGCGCGCGGGCAAGGTGCAGCCGCACCGGAAAAAAGCCGCGGCCCTTACGGGTGTTGCAACGCGCAATGCCTAAAATTGCAGTCTTGATCCGTACTCATCCGGACTTCACTGATTCGCGCAAATCACCACAAGTGACTCCTGCCTGCATTTGACGGGAGCACATCATGACGGCGACCCTGGTTTGGACTGGCGTAGCGTTGTGGTTCGTATTCAACGCGGCGATCGCGGCCCGCAGCCTCTACGTGGCCCGACCGGTGAAGGCCAAGGCTTCCGCCCGCGTCATCCACATTCATCGTCGGGGCTGAGCGCCATGCAGATCGCACTCGTGAAGCGTCAGCCGAAGCGCAGGTGCCGGATCCCGCGCCGCCCGCATCCCGGCCTCGATTATTTCTTCGGCCGCCTCGAACGCGTCGACGGCACGCTGGACGACGACGCCGGGCCCGACACGACGGACCTCGACCATTCGTTTTCCTCGCAGCGCCGACACTGATATTCCTTTCCGGATCAATTCCATGAAACCGCACTGCCCGAACTGCCTGAAGGAAATGACCAAGGCATCCGCGTCGCGCAACCTGTTCAATTGCGAGCCCTGCCGCGAGATCATCCAGTATTTCGGCGGCAGCGCGGATCACGGCGATCCCGGTCCGCAATTCTCCTGGCCGATCCGCCGCAAGCGCACCGTTCACTCCGCCCACGCCGCCTGATTCCACTCCTCAGAGTCGCCAGACGGCCTATCCCGGCACCGCGCCGATATCGGACTCGCCCGCATCCCCAGCCATCCGCGGCGGCCGCACCACCGTGACCGTGCAGGCCGCTTCCGCGGCCACCTTGGCCGAGACGCTGCCGAGCAGCGTGCGCCGGAACGAGCCCTGCCGCGCGCCGATGATGACATGGTCGACCTGGTTGACCTCGGCAAACTCCAGGATCGCGGCGGCGGGATCGACTGCCTCCAGCACATGAGCCGTCAGCCGGCTCTCGTCCAGTTTGAGTGGCGTCGCCCAATGCCTGAGCGCCACGAGACGGTCGATATGCTTGTTGGACCCCTGCTCGTCCAGCGTCCGGTCGATCGCGATCCGGTTCAGCTTGAGCACGTTGACGCAGGCAAGCCGCGCCGACGGCAAGGTGGCGAGGATGCGCTCGGTGGTCACGCGTAGCGCCTCGTTCAGCTCCGGTGCGCCTTCGACCGTGTCGAGCGCGACGGCGAGGATCGGGCTCGACGCGATTTGGGCGGCGACATCCGATTTCACCTGCGGCGCCATCACGCCCTGGTTGAAGCGGCGGCGCCATGCGACGCCGAGGGAGTCGCGTTTGATCCGCTCCGAGCGCGTGGTGAGCTTGACCTGGTTCGGATGGGCCAGATCGAAGGCGAGCTGGGACGCCGTCGGATAGCGCCACACCGGCTCGATCTCGAGACAGCGTAACACCACCTCCTGAAGCCAGGGCGGATAGTCGGCGCGCAAGCTTCGCGGCGGATACGGATCGCGCCAGAGCCGGCGCCGCATCGCGCGCAGCGTCTCGCCCTCGCCGAACGGCCGCTCGCCGGTGGTGAAGAAATACAGCAGCACGCCGAGCGAAAACAGGTCGCTGCGCGGATCGTCGCGCACTCCAGACAGCCGCTCGGGTGCCATGTAGGGCGCGGTGCCGTAAGGCAGGCGGAATTCCTCCTGCAAGAGATCCGGCAGGTGGTTGTGATGCGACAGGCCGTAGTCGATCAGCACCGCCTCGCCGCTCTCACGGAACATGACGCTGCTCGGCTTGATGTCATGATGAATCACGTTCTGCCGGTGCAAGTCCGCCAATGCGGTCGCGATCTTCGCCACGAGCCGGCGCGCCTCGTCGTACGGCAACGGCAGGTCCGGCAGCCGCTTGTAGAGCGTGGCGCCTGGAATGCGTTCGATCACCACATGGGCCTGGCGGGCGAAATCGCCGGTTCCGAAGCAGGCCGGCACGTGCGGGCCCGCAAGGCGCGGCAGGATCATCATCTCCATCTCGAATGAGACGATTGCAGCGGGGTCCTCGCCTTCCGACACCCGCGGAATCTTCATCAGCAGCGGCACGTCAATGCCGGGATGGGTGACGGACCACAGCGTCGCCATGCCGCCGGCATGAACGCATTCGCCGATGGTGAAGCCGTCGATCTGCGCGCCTGTCTTGACCAGCATTTTCGGCATGGCCGTCAGCGCCCCTGCGACAGGCGGTCGGCAAGCCAGCGCGGCAGGCCGTTGTCGCGGATCCTGCCCGCCGCAGTCTCGACGTCATAAGGCGCGCGGCAATAGGTGATCTGGCACGATTCGGTGTCGAACAAGACGAAGGCTGCCGACGGATCGCCGTCGCGGGGCTGGCCGACCGAGCCGAGCACGGCGAGCCATTGCCGTCCGCGCAGGAGCTGCACCGGGACGTCGGCCTTCGGCACGAAGCTCGTCATCTTCGCCGTCACCGACATCGAATAGAGCGCAGGACGATGGACATGACCGCAGAACGTGACGTGAGCGCGCGTCGCGATCAGGCTCTTGGCGGCATCGACCGTGGAGCGGACGTAGTGCCATCGCTGCGGGTGAGAGGCTTCCGCATGCACGAAGAGACGATCGCCGTCCTCTACCAGCATCGGCAATTCGGTCAGGAACCGACGCTGCGCGGTGTCAAGCCGCCCGCGGGTCCACTCGATCGCGACCTGCGCCTCGGCGTTCATGGTCTCCGCCGAGGAATTGACCGCCTGGTCGTGATTGCCGCGCACGGCCACGGCACCCTGGGCCACCAGCTCGATAGTGGTGTCCACCACCCATTCGGGATCGGCGCCATAGCCGACGAAATCGCCGAGCAGGACGAACCGCTCCGCGCCCTTCGCACGGGCAACCTTCAGGCAGGCCTCGAAGGCCTGCCTGTTGCCGTGAATATCGGAAAAAACAGCTAGGAGCACGCACCCTCCACCCCTCAATTCATATTGAAGGCCGATAAGGCCCAATTGAGGGAGGTCAAGAAGATGCGCCAGCGCCGCGCGCTTTACCAGCGCGCCGCCGTCACGATGGTGAAGAGCCTATTGCTCGTCCTTCGGGGGCATCCGGGGCGGTGGCAGCGGGGTGAACACCGCGCCTTGTGCCCCGGCCGGCGGGGCCATGAACTCACCGGTCGAGGAATCGCCGCCGGTCGTCTCCAGGATCGTCTTGGGCGTCACATATTCGCGGACCAAATCGATGAGGCTGCCATCGCCCCCGCCGAAATCCGCGGCACGGCCGCCTTGCGGATTTCCCAGAGCGATCTCGTTCTCCGCCGCATGGGTCTTGTCGGCGAGCCTGTCGTTGTAGGGCACGCGGAAGGCCCGCGGGATGCCGCTCGGGCGATTGTCCTCATCGAGCTGCTCGACCCACAGATAGATCGAGCCGGGATCGCCCTGAAGCGAATGCGGCTCGACGATGCGGGCCTTCAGCAGCTTGAAGGTCGTCGGCAGCCGGTCGGAGCTGGCCCAGCCGAGCAGCCCGCGCATCTCGCCGAAGCTGACGACGTAGAAGGCGCTGGTCACGACCACCGCGACCGCCTTCAGAGACCAGTGCAGCCGCGCATAAACCAGCACGACCAGCAGTAGCGCGCCGATGACGGCGTAGGCGACCGACAACGTCAGGATGACCGTCTGCAAGCTAGTCACGGCGTATCCTCACGGGGTTCCTGCTCACACCGGTCCTCGGGTCGAGATCGGCGCCGTTGCGCCAGCCGCTGCGGAACGTCTCAAGCAGCGATTTCGGCCGCTGGTCCACGTTGGTCACCTTGCCCTCGTCATCGATGCGAAACCGCACTGCGGTCTTCTCGTCGCCGGTGTGGTTGAGCGTGAACTTGTTGTCGAATACCACCTGCGCCTTGGGATTGAGCTTCTGCACCTTCACATTGGCCGTGACCGGTTCGCCCGTGGTCGCGACAAAATGCGAGACATTGACCGTGTATTCGCCGGCGAGAATGCCGCGCACGGTGACGATCTCCTCGCGGATGGGCGAGGCGATCTTCTTGCCGGCGACGATGATGAAGTCGTTGGCCCCGCCCCGATCGTCGCGATCGAGCGTCAGGAAGCCGGCCTCGCGGTGACGATACCAGGCGATGTTGCCGGCGGGATCCTGCACGAACAGGTCGAGATCGTCGGGGTGGTTGTCCGGCCAGTCGAGCGTGATCATGAACTCGGCCTTGGAGTCGATCTTCCCGTCCTTGGCGTCCGGGGAGACCGCGAGCAGTGCCAGGAAGAAGAGAAACGCGATCACCTGAAGCGCCTTGAACAGCATCACGCCCAGCGGATCGAACGGCTCCTCGCGTGGATAGAGTCCGAAATCATCCATCATGACGCGGTTCCGGCGCCTTTTAGTCCAGCACCCTGACGCTCGAGCACCGGCGTCACATAGGTCTCGGTCAGCACCACCGCATCCGAGAACACCCGCTGGGTCGCGGCGTCCAGCATGTAGTACTGGATACGGACCAGGATCGAGCCGACGAGACCGGCGAGCGTCGTGTACATCGCGACCGCCATGCCGTCGCTCATCAGGCCCATCGAGGAGCGCATCGCAACCTTGTCGGCGGCGTCCAGCCCGGCGATCGGCGCCAGCATGATGATGAAGCCGATGATGGTGCCGAGCAGGCCGAGCTTCATCAGCGTGTCCGAGACGAAGGCACCGAAGCCGTTGGAGCCGCGCAGCCGGTCGGCGAGCGTCCGCAGCAGCAGGGTCTGGTCGACCGACCGGTAGTCCTGCGCGGCGGCCTTGGTCACCAGGCTCTCGATGTGATCGCGTACGAGGCCGCGCGGCAGCGCGGTCGCCCCCGCCTCCAGTGCCTTGCTGCCACCGGTAGCCGACAGCATCGCCCGACAGCGCCGGGCCGCGGCCCCTTCACGCGCAATCGCCCGCGTGCGCAGGAAACAGTGGCCGCAGGTGACGACATAAAGCAACCCGATGACGCTCGAAATGTACGTTCGATCCGACGTCAACATCAGGTGGATCAGGCCGAAGCGCCACAGCAGCACGACGGCGAAGATCGAAAGGCCGGTGAAGATCATCCAGAACAGCAGCGCGCTGCGCTCGGATGGGTCGGTCGCAGACGGCGCGATCGGTCCAATCGTCATCGAACTCATGCCGCACTGCTCCTGACTTGCAACTATTCCCTACCCATTAGATCAAAGCCGCCGCGTCCGGTCCAAAGACCCATGCCCAATCCGGCTTGGGAAATTTGCCCGAGCTGCAATCCTGCCACACCCTGCGATTGGCAAGGCGCGGCGGCGTTGTTAGGCTGAGCCTACCAAACGTTGGGGGTGATCGCATGCGCCTTGTGCTTCAGCTCGTCGCCCGTCTGCTGCTCATCGTGGCACTGTGCCTTGGCGCGGCAACCATATGGGCCACGTTCGACGCCTATCGCAGCGTCGACCGGGCGACCGCGGCCTCGGCGCAGCGGGTGGCGCAGGCACTTCAGGCGCTGTATTGGCGCGAGCTCTTGTTGCGCAGCAGCAGAGCGCGCGAGCATCTCCTGCCGGTTCCGGACTGGCGCACCCTGGAGACGATGAAGCTGATCTCGCCCGGCGTCTGCGTCGAGTTCCAGCCCGCCGCGGCATTCGAGAAGCCGCTCTGCGGCCAAAGCGAGGGGTTAGGCAAGACGCCGCCGCGCTGGTTCGCCGCTATTGTGCCGACCTTCCTCGGCAGCCATGCCGAGGCGGTGCGGCCAGTCAGCCCGCGCGCGGCTTCCGCCGGCACCGTGGTCGCGACGCCGGATGCGGCCGCCGCCATCTCGCTCGCCTGGGAGTACATCCTCAACGTGATCGACGTCGCGCTTCTGATGGCGGCAGCGATCGCACTGCTGGCTTCGCTGGCGATCGCGCATGCGCTGGCACCGGCGCGCACGATCGTGACCGCCTTGCAGCGCATGTCGTGCGGTCAGTATCGCACCAAACTGCCGCGCTTCCGCTCCATGGAGCTGGCGATGATCGGCAGCGCCGTCGATGCGCTCGGCGGCCGGCTGGAGGAAGCCACCGAACAGCGCGCCGCACTGACACGGCGCCTGCTCAAGATCCGCGACGACGAGCGCCGCGCGCTCGCCCGCGAACTCCACGACGAGTTCGGGCAGAACCTCTCCGCCATCCTCGCCTTCGCCAACACGATCGAAACGGCGAGCGCGAGGGCAAACAGGGACAACGGGATCGCACAGGATGCGCGCATGATCTCGCAGGCCACCCATCATCTGATGGCCTCGCTCCGCGATGCGCTGAGGCGTCTGCGTAATCCCCTGCCCGAAGAGCTCGGTCTCGAGGCAAGCCTCGTCAATCTCGTCGACAGCTGGCGCTCGCAGAGCGCAGCGCGGCCGACGATCCAGCTCGATCTCAGGGGCGACCTCAGTGACATCAAGGGCCCGGCCGCCACCACGGCCTATCGTGTGGCACAGGAATGCCTGACCAACGCGCTGCGCCACGGCTCGGCCCGGGAGATCTCGTTGCGGATCGAGCGCCGCGCCGGCGAGGACGACGCGCTGCTGATCCGGGTCGAGGACGACGGGGGCGGCGACGCGGCCCGTGTCGCGCAGTCGGCCGGTTTCGGTTTGACCGGCATCCGCGAGCGCGTTGCGGCCACCGGCGGATCGCTGTCTATCCTGCCTGCCCGCGGCGGCCTCAGCGTCGCCGCGACCATTCCGCTCGCCGCGTGAGGTTGGAATGAGCGAGGTTGCAGCAACAGGCATCTCCGTGCTGCTCGTCGACGATCATCCGATCGTCCGGCAAGGCTATCGGCGCGTGCTGGAAAGCCAGGGCGATCTGCATGTCGTGGCCGAGGCCGACAACGCCGCGGACGCCTACGGCGCCTTCAAGGCGCATGATCCTGATGTCGTGGTGCTCGACATCTCGATGCCGGGCGCGAGCGGACTGGAGGCGATCCGCAACATCCGCGCGCGCAGCCCGCGAGCGCGGATCCTCGTCTTCACCATGCACAACGAGGCCGTGCTGGTGAAAGCCGCCTTCAGCGCCGGAGCGAGCGGCTTCGTCACCAAGAGCAGCGAGCCGTCCGCGGTGGTAGGTGCCATCCGCAGCGTCGCCCGCGGCGAACGCGCCATGAGCGACGACATCGCGCATATCCTCGCCGAGGACAGCCTGTCGACCGGCTCAGTGCTGGATCAACTGGGCGAACGCGAGATCGAGATTTTGCGCCAGTTTGCCGGCGGCGCGACCACCGAGCAGATCGCGGCGCATCTCAATCTCAGTGTGAAGACGGTGCAGAACTATCACTACCTCATCAAGACCAAGACCGGCGCGCGCACCGATGCGCAGCTGGTGCGCCTCGCCGCCACATGCGGGCTGACGAGGATCTAGCAGCAAAGCTGCCGCAGTATCCTGGTCTTCCGGAGCTTCTCAATCCAGCGAGCAAGATTGGAACTGAGACCGTCCGGCTCCGGTTAACACGGCAGTGAAGGAGTCAAAGATCATGAGTAAGGGTCATCACAACGCCGTCGACCATCCCCCGATCATCACAGTAGGCGAGCTCATCGACGAGCTCTGTCGTCTGCCGGACACCGCTGTCGTTCACTTCCGCTGTCCCATGCTCGAGCAAGAGCTGACCTTTTACCGCCTGCGCAAGCGGTCAAAGGACACTGTCGAAATCGCGGTCAATGCATATCCGGACAGTCCCCCGGTCGTGCCATCGCCCGAGGCGAACGTCCGCGCGCGGCGAGGCGCGACGTCCTCGTCGCAGGCTCACAATGGCGCGCATATTCAGAAGGCGCGGGTTTGACGGGTTCGCGCTGAGCAGACGCGGCGGGCTATCCCGCCTTCAGCCCGCGCAGCAGCAGCGCCAGTGTCGCGTCCACGCGCGCGGAGAGATCGGCGTCCCTCCACTCGTCGGCATGAGCCGGATGGTGGAAACGGACGGTAGCATCGAAGATGGCACGCGCGGTGGTCTTGACGTCGTCCACGGCGAACACGCCCTGCTTCACGCCATCGACCAGGATGGACCCGATCTGGTCGATCATGGTGTCCTTGTGACATTTGACGGCGGCGCAGGCCTCGCGCGCCAGCGTCAGATAGGTGTCGAACATCTCGGGATCGTCGAGGACACGCGAACGCTTGGCAGCGAACAGCGTGCGCAACCAGCGATCGAGCCTGGCCGGCGCAGGCCCCTGCTCCTCGACGATCGCGCGCAACGGCGCGTCGATGCGGTCGAGCCAGCGTTTGGCAACGGCCTCGCGCAGCGAGGCCTTGCTGGGAAAATGGCGGTAGACGCTGCCGTGGCTCACATCGAGCGCACGGGCAACGTCGACCACGGTGGCCTTGGCAAGTCCAAAGCGCCTGAGCACGTCCTCGGTGACTTCGAGGATCCGCTCCGGCGTCAAGACAACAGCTTCATTCATGCCAGCACCATGTTCCCGTTCAGGGCTCAGTTACCCCGGCACCAGGGCTGCTTCCGAAGCGCCCTTGCCGGTCGTTTCGGAAAGCCTATGCGTTAATGAGGCAGTTTTGCAGCCTGCGCCGCGATCTGGCGCGCGACCAGCACATTGAGCCAATGCCCAATCACGCCAGTCAAATTGAAGATTTCGGTCGTCATTGTCTAAGTCTCCATTCGTCCGCGGTCCCGTTCTTCAATTTGCCCTCCGATCCGCTTTGGATGTCGGGCTTCCCGGGGCTTGTCGCGGGACGCCCAATCGGAGCGTCCGAGACGGATATACACGTCTCGCTGACAGATTTCAATATCTGTCAGTCAATGATCCGTGATTGACAGCAGATTTTTGACTACCGGCCGGCCGGCTCGGCCCCCAGCGGTGGATTAGCCCTCCCCAAACCCCGTTCCGGGGTCGGATCGTTTGTTTCGCCCTCCCTGCTCTGTTAAATCACGGCGTAAAAAACATTCCGGCCGGACCTGCCCCTCGGACCATTCCTTGGGCCACCCGCCCACCTTCCTGGAGCCGCCCCATGATCCCCCGCTATACCCGTCCCGAAATGGCCTCGATCTGGGAGCCGCAGACCCGGTTCAAGATCTGGTTCGAGATCGAGGCGCATGCGGCGGACGCCCTTGCCGAGCTCGGGACCATCCCCAAGGAGGCTGCCAGGACGGTTTGGGCCAAGGCCAAGAACGCCACCTTCGACGTTGCCCGCATCGACGAGATCGAGCGCGAGACCAAGCACGACGTCATCGCCTTCCTCACCCACCTCGCCGAGATCGTGGGCCCCGAGGCGCGTTTCGTGCACCAGGGCATGACCTCCTCCGACGTGCTCGACACCTGCCTCAACGTCCAGCTGACCCGCGCCGCCGACCTGCTGCTCGCCGACCTCGACAAGGTTTTGGCCGCGCTCAAGAAGCGCGCCTTCGAGCACAAGATGACGCCGACCATCGGCCGCAGCCACGGCATCCATGCCGAGCCGGTGACCTTCGGCCTCAAGCTCGCTTATGCCTATGCCGAATTCACGCGCGCCAAGGAGCGCCTGATTGCGGCGCGCAAGGAGGTCGCGACCTGCGCCATCTCCGGCGCCGTCGGCACCTTCGCGCAGATCGATCCGCGCGTCGAAGAGCATGTCGCGAAAGCGATGGGCCTCGTCCCCGAGCCGATTTCCACCCAGGTAATCCCGCGCGACCGCCACGCGATGTACTTCTCGACCCTCGGCGTGATCGCCGCCTCGGTCGAGCGCATCGCGGTGGAGATCCGCCACATGCAACGCACCGAGGTACTGGAAGCCGAGGAGTTCTTCTCCGAGGGGCAGAAAGGCTCCTCCGCGATGCCGCACAAGCGCAACCCGGTGCTGTCGGAGAACCTCACGGGCCTGTCCCGCATGGTGCGCGCCTATGTGACGCCGGCGCTGGAGAACGTCGTGCTCTGGCACGAGCGCGACATTTCGCACTCCTCTGCCGAGCGCATGATGGGCCCGGACGCGACCGTGACGCTCGATTTCGCGCTGGTGCGCCTTGCCGGCCTGATCGACAAGCTGCTGGTGTACCCTGCCAACATGCAGAAGAACCTCGACCGCCTCGGCGGCCTCGTGCATTCGCAGCGCGTGCTCTTGGCGCTGACGCAGAAAGGCGCGAGCCGCGAGGATTCCTACAAGCTGGTGCAGCGCAACGCCATGCCGGTCTGGCGCGGCGAAGGCGACTTCCTGCAACTCCTGAAGCAGGACGCCGAGGTGAAGAAATATCTCAGCGACGCCGAAATCGAGGAGCAGTTCGACCTTGGCTATCACCTCAAACACGTCGACACGATCTTCAAGCGCGTGTTCGGGGAAAGCTGACATTCACAGTCATTCCGGGGCACGCGAAGCGTGAACCCGGAATCTCGCGCTACAATCTCCAGAGTTCCGGTTCGATGCGTCGCATCGCCCCGGAATGAGATAAAAACCCGCAAGAAACGGATCCCACCTCATGCCCATCGTCAACCGCGTTGCCGCCCTCTCCGACGAAATGGCCGCCTGGCGCCACGACTTCCACGAGAATCCCGAGCTGCAATACGACGTCCACCGCACTGCCGGCATCGTCGCCGATCGCTTGCGCGAGTTCGGCTGCGACGAGGTGGTGACGGGCATCGGCCGCACCGGGGTCGTTGGCGTGATCCGCGGTCGCAAGTCCGCTTCCGGCAAGACCATCGGCCTGCGCGCCGACATGGACGCGCTGCCGATCATGGAGACCTCGGGCGTACCTTATGCATCGAAGGTGCCCGGCAAGATGCACGCCTGCGGCCATGACGGCCACACCGCGATGCTGCTCGGCGCGGCCAAATATCTCGCCGAGACGCGGAATTTCGACGGCACCGCGATCATGATCTTCCAGCCCGCCGAAGAAGGCGGCGGTGGTGGCAAGGCCATGGTCGAGGACGGGCTGATGACCCGCTGGAACATCCAGGAGGTCTACGGCATGCACAACATGCCGAACCTGCCCGAAGGCCATTTCGCAACCACGCCCGGCGCGATGCTCGCTTCCTCCGACAACATCCAGATCACGGTCCACGGCAAGGGCGGTCACGCCGGCGCGGGCCCGCACAAATCCGTCGACAGCGTGCTGATCGGCTCGCAGATCGTCAACGCGCTGCAATCGATCGTGGCGCGCAACGTGGATCCGCTGAAATCAGCGGTCATCTCGATCACGCAATTCCATTCCGGCACGGCCTTCAACATCATCCCGGAGATCGCCGAGCTCGCCGGCACCGTGCGCACGCTCGACCCCGAGGTGCGTGATCTCGTCGAGCGCCGCATCGGCGAAGTCGCCGACAGCATCGCGCGTGCCTATGGCGGCTCGGCCGAGACGAAATACACGCGGATGTACCCGGTGACGATGAACCACGCCCGCGAGGCCGGCCTTGCGGCCGACGTCGCCCGCGACATCGTCGGCGCCGATCGCGTCAACGACAAGTTCATCCCGATGATGGGCGCGGAGGACTTCTCCTTCATGCTCGAAGCACGTCCCGGCGCGATGGTGCTGGTCGGCATGGGCGACGGCAACGAATGCCACCATCCGGCCTATGTCTTCAACGACAACATTCTGGGCCACGGCGCCTCGTTCTGGGCACGCCTGGTCGAGACGCGGATGCCGGCGGGGTAGAGCCGCACGCGTGCTGCTGTAGCCCGGGTGAGCAAAGCGACACCCGGGACAGCTGGCTTCCCGGATATCGCTTCGTTCATCCGGGCTACACTCCAACGCAAGCACTTATGCCTGCACCACCTCGTGGCGCATCACGAACGGTGCAAGCAGCGCATGTACCTCGCCTGCAACTGTATCGCGCTGATCTGACGGCAGGCCGGTGAGCGTCACAGTCGCGATCGAGCCGTGGCTGCCATGGGCGCCGACCTTCACCTTGCAGTCGATGCCCCGCTCGACCAGCGGAGCCAGCACCCTGGTGAACACACGTTCCGCCGTGTCCCAGCGCAGTTGCGGCTTGAACACCTTGCCGACGCCGGTCACCGGCATCGGATCGATCGGAATCACCTGCACCGGGACGGCGGCGCGTTCCGGTGTGCGCTCGCGCACCCACGTCTCCAACTCGCCCGGCTCGACCTTGGCACCCGGTTTGAGCTGCACGTAACCCACCGGCAGCTCGCCGGCATAGGCATCGGGCTGGCCCACCACAGCAGCGAAGCCGACGGCAGGATGGCGGAACATGATCTCTTCGATCGGCGCCGGATCGATGTTGTGGCCGCCGCGGATCACGAGGTCCTTGGCGCGGCCGGTGATCCAGAGATAGCCGTCGGCGTCGAGCCGGCCGAGATCGCCGGAATTGACCCACACCTCGTCGACGAATGCGCCCTTGTTGTGCTCGTCGTTGAGATAGCCGCCGAACACGCCGGGCCCGGCCATGATGACGACGCCGATTTCGTCCGGCTTGCAGTCGCGGGTCAGGCGGCCATCGGCATCGAGCTGCACGATGCGCACGCGCGAATAAGGCATGGGCAGGCCGACCGAGCCGAGCCGGATCGGCCGTGACGGATAGGCCAGCGTATGCACGCTCGAGGTCTCGGTCATGCCGTAGACCTCGACCACGGGCAGTTTCAGCTTGTCCTGGATCGCCGAGCCGACGGCGACGGGAATCGCCGAGCCGCCGCCGGCGGCGTATTTCAGGCTGGAAATGTCCGCGTTGCCAGGTGGCACCGCGAGCGTCGCAGCCAGCACCGTTGGCACGCTCGACAGGGCCTCGGGCTTGAAGCGTTCGACGAGCTGCCAGATGTTCTTCACCGCATTTGGATTGCGCCAGCCGCTCGGCGACAGCACGACCAGCGAGCCGCCGGCCGACAGCGTCAGCAGCACCTGCGTGAGCGAACCGCCGACGTGAAACAGCGGCATGCCGAACAGCAAATTGGAGCCCGGTTTCGCCTTCAGCAACAGATTGAGCGCCCAAGCCTGATAGACTTGATTGGTATGGGTGTGCCGCACCAGCTTCGGCGTGCCGGTGGTGCCGCCGGTGTGGAAATAGGCGGCGATGTCGCTGCCCGAAATCTTGCGCCCACTGACGAGCCTGTCGGAAGGCTGCTGCTTGATCAGGTCGCCGAAGGCAAAGATACCCTTGGCGGGATCGCCGCCGCCGAACACCTGCACGATTGCCTTGAGATTCTTCAGTTGCGGGCGGATCTGCTCGACCTTCTGCCAGATATCGGTGCCCGGCATCGGACCGAGCGCCACCAGGATTTTCGTGTTTGCGGCGTCCAGGATCTCCGCGATCTGATGCGCCTCGAGCAGCGGATTGACCGGATTGGCGATGCCCGCGGCCTCGGCGCCGAACAGCGTCACGAACGCATCCGGCACCAGCGGCAGCATGAAACTGATGACGTCGCCCTTCTCCGCACCGAGCGCATGAAACATGTTGGCGGCCTGCGTGACGCGCGCGATGAAATCGCGGTACGTGACCACGACCGGCGTGTCGGCGGGGTCGGCGTTTTGCAGGAACTGGATCGCTGCGCCGTCTGGGTTGCGCGCAGCACCGAGCCTGATCGCCTCATAGGTGCTCTCGGCCGCGACGCGATCGGCGTAGGGAACCTGCTCGAAGGCCCGGACTTCCGCGTCCGTCGCTAGGTCCGGATAGTCGTTGCCGATAGACCGATCGAGCGCGTGGATACCCATGGAATTCCGTCCTCCCTCAGATGCATGTCCCCGCCGCCCTGTCTTTTTGACATTTTGGCTCGGCGAGGCATCGGCCGATGGCCGGCCGAGCGCGGACAGAATGATGGATGATTTGCCGTTCGTCCATTGCCTACCGGCCGCTTCACTTGAACCTCTGGGACCGGTCGAGGGACCAAGAACTGGCACTGAATTCGCGTATCAGCGCCCTGCCGCAAGACTTGAGGTCATCATGCCCGCGCACCTGCGAAATCGCATCACGAGACTGCTCCTCGTTCTCGCGATGGCATCGACGATCTCGCTGCCGCGCGTGGCGCACGCCGACCCGCAGCTCGACAAGATGCGCGCGAAGGTCGCGGCATTCATCAACGACAAGATGGAGAAACTGGGCGGATCGCGTATCATCTACAAGGTGGACAACGACGCCTTGCGGGAGGCGGTCACCACGGATCTGCGCGACGACGTCTACAAGATCCTGCGCGAGGGCCGGATCGCCTTCTCCGGCCTTGCGATCCGTGACGGCGGCGTCGACGTGAAGATCGCAGACGTCAAGGGCCGTGAGCTGCTCACGCGCAAGCTCGCCTCGGCGGCAGAGGGATTGCCCACGCACGCACTCACCGTGACCGGCGCCGGAGACGGGCTGGTCAGGCTCGCGCCGACCGACGCCGCATCCGCCGCACGGCTACGTGATCTCGTCGAAGATTCCATCGGCATGATCGAGCAGCGACTCAAGGACGCCGGCGTCACATTGGCCAGCGTTCAGCCCGAGGGAACGGACCGCATCCGCATCTTCCTGCCGGGCATGATGGAGCCCGACCGTATCACCGCGATATTCGCCCAGAAGGTCAAGGTCAGCTTCCGCCTGATCGATGTCACGATGTCGGCGGAGCAGGCGCAATCCGGCACGCCTCCGGCGGGCTCGGAACTCATGTTCGGCTTCAAGGACAAGCTCCCCTATCTCGTCAAGGCGAGCGCGCTCGACGGGAATGACATCAGCTATGCAGGCCCGGGATTTGCGAGCGGGACGAAGGAGCCGATCGCCTCGTTCCGCTTCAACGGCCGCGGTACCCGGCGCTTCGCCCACATCACGGCAGAGAACGTCGGAATGCCCTTCGCGATCGCGCTCGACGACAAGGTGGTCTCCGCCCCCGTGATCCGCGAGCCCATCACCGGCGGCTCCGGCCAGATTTCCGGCAACTTCACCCTGGAAGAGGCCAACAGCGTCGCCATGCTGCTGCGCGCCGGCTCTCTGCCCGGACGTCTTGGCCTTGTCGAGCAACAGGTCGTCCAGCCCGCCGCCAAGCCGTAAGGCGAAGATCGTCCGACGCCCCCGCCACGGGCGTCCAGCCCCCTTGCGACGCCGAAGCCCACCCCGAATCACGGCCCTGTTGCAGCCAGAGGCGCAACCAACGGGCAATTGCCGAAACGCCCGATCAGGCTAAAATTTGCCTCTTGCGGCGTGGCGGCCGAAGGCCTCATTTCAGGCAGCCGTCATCCGATTTCGGCTACACGTGTCGAGCATACCGACCAGGACTGAAGGCCTTACGCGGGGTTAGTACCATGCCGTCCGGCAGCGCAGACATTTCCTCGATCCTCGACCGCATTCTCGATGCGGCAACGGATAACCTCAGGATCGCGAAGATCCTGGTCCAGATGGGCCTCGATCCCAACAACGTCACCTATGACGCGATCTTCAATCGGTTGCTGGAGATCTTTGTCCATAACATCACGTTCGCCAATCTGTTCGCCGCGGTCGGCGCCGGCTTCTTCGTCGCCACCCTCTTGATGCGAACGATGGTGCCCCTGCGTGTCGCCAACATGATCGGCTGCGCCTTCTTCGCCGTGTTCGGCGCGCTCACCGCCAACGTCGCGACGTTCCTGCTCTATCTGCTGCTGCTTCCGATCAACGCCCTGCGCCTGCGGCAGATGCTCAAGCTGGTCAAGAAGGCACGCCACGCCGCCGAAGGCGACATGTCGATCGAATGGCTCAAGCCGTTCATGACCGAGCGCAAATATCGCCGGGGCGATACGCTCTTCAAGCTCGGCGATCCTGCCAAGGAGATGCTGCTCGCCGTCACCGGCAAGTTCCGGGTGAAGGAGATCAACGTCGAGATCGGGCCGGGCGCACTGATGGGCGAGCTTGGCTTCCTGACGCCCGACAACCGCCGCACCGGAACGATCGAATGCATCGAAGACGGCCAGGTGCTGACGATTACCTATGACCGGCTGCTCGAGATCTACTTCCAGGATCCGCAGTTCGGCTATTATTTCCTGGTCCTGACCAGCCAGCGCCTGCTGCAGAACATCGATCGCCTGCAGAAGCAGCTCGCCAGCGAACGGGCAGCGACCACGAACCGCATCGCGTGACAGCCTCTCAGCTGAGCAGCAGCTCCATGCCCGGATCGCCCTTCTCCATCGCGCGCCGGTAGGCCGGACGGCCGCCGATGCGGCCGAGATATCTGACCACGTTCGGACAGCGCTGGAGATCATAGGGCTGGAAGTAGCGCATGGTGGTGAGCGAGAACACCGTCATGATATCGGCGGTGGTGAAGGCGCTGCCCGCCAGGTATTCGGCCTCGCGAAGCCTGGCGTCCAGAAGGTCGTAGGCGCGATCGAGCCGCCCCTTCATCGCGCGCAGGGTCGGATTGTCCTTGGCGAGATCGAGCCGGCTCAGGATCATCATCCGTCCCATGCCAGGCTGCAAGGTGCCGTTGGCGAAATGAAGCCAGTACAGGAACTGCGCAAAGGCTGGATCGTCGGGCCCGAGCACGAGACGGCCGTTGCCGTATTTTGCAACGATGTAGTCGACGACCGCGCCGGATTCCGCGAGCACCAGCTCGCCGTCGGTGATGACCGGTGCCGTGCCGGCTGGATGCAGCGCCTTGTACTCGGCCGGTGCCAGCATGGTCGCGGCATCACGCGTGTAGCGCTTCAGCTCATATGGGATTCCCAGCTCCTCGCACAGCCAGACGATGCGCTCGGACTGGGACTTACCGAGATGATGGACGGTGAGCATGAGGTCTCCTGCGAACGCAAATGGAAGCACTGTGACGCCGCATCATACCTCGTGTTTGCTGGCTTCCCGGAAATTTGCGGATATGTCCGGGCACATTCAAGCCTTCCAAATCGGCCCCCAAGCCGGTCCCCGCCGCAAAACCGCCCTAAAAACCGAATGGTAACCATGGCGGGCTAGGGTAATTCCGTGACCAATTCTTCGACCATCCTGGTGTTCGATTCCGGCCTTGGCGGGCTCACGGTGCTCCGCGAGGTCGTGGCCGCGCGCCCCGACGCACACTTTGTCTACGTCGCCGACGACGCCTTCTTCCCCTATGGCCACCACGGCGAGGACGAGATCATCGCCCGCGTGGTGCCGCTGATGGGTGAACTGATCGGCACGCATGATCCTGATATCGTCGTCATCGCCTGCAACACGGCGTCCACCCTGGTCCTGTCGCACTTGCGCGCGGCTTATTCCGTGCCCTTCGTCGGCACGGTCCCGGCGATCAAGCCGGCCTGCGCGCAGTCCAGAACCCGCCGCGTCTCTGTGCTCGGCACCAAGGGCACGGTGAAGCGCGAATACACCAAGGCTTTGATCCGTGATTTCGCGCAAGGATGCGAGGTGACGCTGGTCGGCTCTCCCGAACTCGCGTCGCTGGCGGAAGCCGAGCTCAGCGGGACGCCGATCAGCGACGAGGCCATCCGCGCCGAACTCGCTCCCTGCTTCGTCGGCGAGGCCGGCGATGCCACATCGCGCACCGACACGGTTGTGCTCGCCTGCACCCACTATCCGCTGCTGCTCGACCGGCTGAGGCGGCTGGCACCCTGGCCTGTCGACTGGATCGATCCGGCGCCCGCCATTGCGCGCCGCGTTTCGGACCTGCTCGGCCCACGGGTCGGCGGCATCGCGCAGGACCGCGCCGAGATGATCTTCACCTCGAACCGCGTGCATCGCCTTTCGACCATGCTGACGCCGTTCTTCGGCGGCCGCGCACTGGCCTGACTTTGCGCGGCGACGGCGCGCTGCTAGGTTTTGCCGTCTTCACCTAGCAGCAGGCCTTTTCCATGTCGGTCCCGACCACGCCGCTCAATCGTCTCCGCAAGCTCTGGCGCGAAGGCCGTCCCGCCTTCGGCGCGATCGCGACCATCCCGAGCGTGCAGACCGTGCAGATCATGGCACGCTCGCTCGACTGGATCATCGTCGATCTCGAGCATGGACCGATTGGGCTCACCGAAGCTCACGCGATGATCGCCGCGACGACGGGCACGCCGTGTACGCCCCTGGTGCGGATCGCGGCGAACGAGCCGTGGCTTGCAAAGGCGCCGATGGACATCGGGGCCTTCGGTATCAATTTTCCGATGATCACCAACCGCACTGATGCCGAGAAAGCGGTGCGTAGCGTGCGCTATCCGCCCCGCGGCGATCGTCTCTGGGGTCCCTTCCACGCGCCGTTCCGCTGGGGCCAGTCGATGCCGGACTACATGGCATCAGCCGACGACGAAATGATCTGCATGATCACCATCGAGCATGTCGATGCCGTCAACCGCATCGACGAGATCATGGCAACGCCCGGCATCGACGTTGCGGTGATCGGCCCCGGCGACCTCGCGACGTCCATCAACAAACGCGGCCAGATGGACGACCCGGAATTGCTGGAGCTGGTGGCGCGCGCCGAGGCCGGCATCCTCAGAAGCGGCGTGCCGATCGGCGGCGTGGCCCGCACCGCCGACCAGGCCAATGCCCTGATCGACCGCGGCTACCGCGCGATCGCGCTCGGCTTCGACTGGTCTCTATTCCAGCGCGGCATCATGACGGCATTCGAGGGGATCAAGCGCTGAACAGGCCGCTGGCCACCTTGCCGGGAATTGCCGCGCTGCTAGGGTCGTTCCAGGGAGGAAAAACCAATGCTCAAAAAGACTTTGCTCGCTCTGTCCTTTGCAGGCCTTGCCTTCGCGGCCTTCGCCCAACAGCCCGGCATCAAACGTACACCGCTTCAGAAGGTCGAGTTCCCGGATGGCTACAACACCATCACCGCCATCGCGGAAGTCCCGGCAGGCGGCGCGGCCGGACGCCATACCCATCCGGGAATCGAGACCGGCTATGTGCTTGAAGGCGAGCTGAATCTCCTCATCGACGGGCAGCCGGAGAAGACCCTGAAAGCCGGTGATTCCTACCAGATTCCGGCCGGCGTCGTGCACGACGCCAAGGCTCATGGCGACAAGGCCATGAAAGTGCTTGGGATTTACGTCGTCGACAAGACCAAGCCGCTGGCCTCGCCGGCGCCCTGATGCGGCGAACCGACTGGCCCCAAGCGGGTTGGTTCATGCTAGAGCGAGCGGGCGGGCCCCGCTCGCTGCACATATTTTAATCCTTTGATCTGGAACCGGAGACCAATGCGCGGGACGCCCAAGACCATCTCGCTGCGGCGCCGTTTGATTTGCGACCTCATGCATGCCTCGATGGGCGTGCCTTTCGTTTCGCTATCCCGCTCGCTCAACATCCGCCCCGTGCTGGAGGCCCGCGCAGGCGCAACCGCACCTGCCGGCTGGGCCGCGATGTTCGTCAAGGCCTTTGCCCTGGTGGCCAGGGACGAGCCGATTCTGCGCACCGTCTATGCCAAATGGCCGTGGCCGACCCTCTATGAGCTGCCCAAAAGCGTGGCGACAGTCGCGATCGCGCGGGTCGAGGATGGCGAGGAATGCGTCCTTCCGCAGCGGATCGCAGGTCCCGAGGACCTTTCGCTGGCTGCCGTCGATGCGGAAATCCGACGCGGCAAGACGGCTCCGATCGAGGACGTCCCGATGTTCCGCAAGATCATGCGGGCGACGCGCTTGCCGCTGCCGTTGCGGCGCCTGTCCTGGGCTTTCGGCCTGAATTTCGGCCGTCAGCGCGGCAACTGGTTCGGCAGCTTCGGAGTGAGCTCGGTGGCCGCCTATGGCGGCGGCGAGCTCCACCCGATCACGCCGGGCCCCTTTGTCCTGAGCTATGGGCTGGTCGAGCCGGATCAGACCATTCATGTCGTGATCCGCTGGGACCACCGCGTCACCGACGCGGCCCCCATCGCCCGGGTCCTGACCCGCCTGGAACAGGTCCTGAACACTGAAATCGCTGCCGAATTGCGGGCGGCCGGGTCAAAGCCCATCCGAGCGGTCGGGACCTGATTTCGCGGCCATTCGCATTGACAGAATGGGCCAAACTCACCTAAAAGCCGCCTGCTCGCGGGCCGATTTCGGCCCGCGAAGCGTTTCGCGACCCGTGGTCCTGCCTCCTATGCTTTGGGGATTGGACCTGTCGGTGCCGGGCTTGCCCGTCACACAGGAGGGCGCGTTTCCTCAAACCGTGAAACCCCAAGAGGACGCGATGACTAAGCGCAGTGAAGCCAAGTACAAACTCGACCGCCGTATGGGCCAGAACATCTGGGGCCGCCCGAAGAGCCCCGTCAACCGCCGCGAATACGGCCCCGGCCAGCACGGCCAGCGCCGCAAGGGCAAGCTCTCCGACTTCGGCGTGCAGCTGCGCGCCAAGCAGAAGCTGAAGGGCTACTACGCCAACATCTCTGAGCGCCAGTTCCACAGCATCTATGTCGAGGCCAGCCGCCTCAAGGGTGACACCGGCGAGAACCTGATCGGCCTCCTGGAGCGCCGTCTCGACGCGGTCGTGTACCGCGCCAAGTTCGTCTCGACGATCTTCGCCGCGCGCCAGTTCATCAACCATGGCCACGTCAAGGTGAACGGCCGCAAGGTCAACATCTCGAGCTATCAGGTCAAGATCGGCGATGTGATCGAGGTCAAGGAAGCTTCCAAGCAGCTCGCCCACGTCCTCGAAGCCAGCCAGCTCCCCGAGCGCGACACTCCCGACTATCTCGAAGTCGACCACGGCAAGATGACGGCGAAATACGTGCGCATCCCTCATCTCTCCGACGTGCCGTTCCCGGTGCAGATGGAGCCCCATCTGGTCGTCGAATTCTATTCGCGCTGATAGGCACGGCAGAACGACATTCAAAGGCCCCGGTTTCCGGGGCCTTTTTGTTTGGTAGCATGCCATGGATGTCTCGCATGGCCGACCGGCTCGCCAATTCTCTGCCTCAGCAGCGCCCGCTGAAGTGGCGCTTCGAGCGTGGGAAACCCTCTCCTGCGATGAGCAGATCTGCCGATATCGGGGGCTGTTCGCTCAGCCTGATTGCAATATCTTCACAGCCGACACGCCAGACGAAGTCCTCCTTGCCGCGCGAGACGTCGCAACTGTTCGACCAGATGACGAGACAGGCCATGCTCTACACCCCTCCCCCGATCGATCCCAAGGCGCCGCCGGTGCGCATCAATCTGCTCTCGGACACGCAGACCAAGCCGACGGCTGCGATGCGCGAGGCGATGGCGCGGGCGGAGGTCGGCGACGAGCAGGTCGGCGACGATCCGACGGTGAATGCGCTGTGCGAGCGCGTAGCCGATCTGCTCGGCAAGGAAGCCGCGGTCTACATGCCGTCCGGCACGATGTGCAACGTCACCGCGACGCTGGTGCATTGCCGTCCGGGCGACGAGATCCTCGCGCATGAGACCGCGCACATCATAGCCCGCGAAGGCGGCGCGCATGCCGCGATCGGCGGCTTCCAGGTCACCCAGCTCAAGGGTCCCGACGGCCAGTTCACGCCGGAGACGTTCCGGAAAGCTCTGCATCCGCGCACGCGCTACCAGCCGCCGCAGACCGTCGTCAGCGTCGAGCAGACCGCCAATATCGGCGGCGGCACGATCTGGAAGAAGGCTGATCTCGACGAGATCGTCGCGATCGCCAAGCAGCACGGCCTCGTCACTCACATGGACGGCGCGCGCCTGCTCAACGCCACCGTGGCGAGCGGCATCTCCCCGCGCGACATGACCGCAGGCTGGGACTCGGCCTGGATCGACTTTTCCAAGGGCCTGGGCGCGCCGATCGGCGGTGTGCTGGCGGGTTCGCGCGCCTTCATCGACGCGGTGTGGCAGTGGAAGCAGCGCCTCGGCGGCTCGATGCGACAGGCCGGCATCTGTGCCGCCGCCTGCATCTACGCGCTCGATCATCACGTCGAGCGCCTCGCCGACGATCACGCCAATGCGCGCGCGCTTGCCCGCGGGCTGTCGCAGATCGCGGGCATCGAGGTGCAGGAGCCCGAGACCAATCTCGTGTTCTTCAAGCCCGACGGCGCCGGCATTGCCGGCAACGAGATGGTCGCGGCACTGCGCCAGCGCGGCGTGACGCTTGCGATGATGGACGGCCGCATCCGCGCCTGCACCCATCTCGATGTCGATGCCAGCCAGATCGAGGAGACGATCGGATACGTCCGCGACATCATGCGCGGGGCGTAAGTCCCGTACGACAGCTCACCGCCCCATCGCCTGATAGATCAGCGTCTTCAGTGCCAACTGGATCCGGCCGCGCTGCGACGGCGTCTGCACCATGAAGATCCCGAACAGATCATCTTCGGGATCGATGAAGAAGAACGTGCCGCCGACGCCATCCCAGCGATACTCTCCAAGTGGCCATGACGTGCCTGGCGGCACCGACGTGCGGACCGCGAAGCCGAGGCCGAAGCCGGAATTGGGGCCCGGATGATAACTTTGGTCGCGCGCGATCTTCGTCTCGGGCCCGACGTGATCTGAAGCCATCAGCGCCACGGTCTCGGGCTTGAGATAGCGCCGGCCCTCATACGTGCCGCCATTCAGCAGCATCTGCGCGAAACGGGCGTAATCGCCGATCGTGCCGACCATGCCGCCGCCGCCCGATTCCCATTTCAGCGGTCGCCTGATGTCGCGCATCGGTGTCGTCGGGTTGATGTTGCGATCCTCCGGCATCGGCTCGGCGATGCGCGGAAACTTGGCGGGATCGGCCACGTAGAATGCCGTCTCGGTCATGCCGAGCGGATCCAGCAGCCGTTCCTTCTCGAATTGCAGCAGGGTCCTTCCCGAAGCCACTTCGACGACGCGGCCAAGCACGTCGGTGGAAAAGCCGTAGTCCCACGCAGTGCCCGGCTGCTCGGCCAGCGGCAGCGCGGCGATCTTCGCGACGAAGTCGGCATTGCCAAGATTGCTTTGGAAGAGATTGGCATCGGCGTAGAGCTCATGCAACATACTGCCACCACGATAGCCGTAAGGCAGCCCTGAAGTATGGCGCAGCAGGTCCTTGACGGTGACGGGGCGCGCGAGCGGCTCCCGCGCCAGCGTTACCTTGCCGTCTTCGGCCTTTCTCTCGACACCGACCTTCATGTGGGCGAAGGCCGGAATGAATTTCGAGACCAGATCGTCGAGCGAGAGCTTGCCGTCCTCGACCAGCATCATCGCCATGACTGACGTGATGGGCTTCGACATCGAGTAGAGGCGAAAGATCGTGTCCGCGCTCATCGAAAGCTGGGTCGCGACGTCGCGGACGCCGAAATTCTCATAATAGACCGGCTTGCCGTGCTGCTGGAGCAGCAGGATGGCGCCGGGGATCTTTCCGGTGGCAACCTCGTTCCGGATGTAGTCGGAAACCTTTGCGAGGCCGTCGGGCGACAATTTGTGCGCAGCGCGCTCGGAGCCCGCACGCGCATCGACGAGGCCGACCAAAAGAACGAGCGCCGCGATCAGCGCGCGGCACGACCTCATGTCATTTCTCCATGGCTTCATAGACGAGCTGCTTCAAGGTCCGCTGCACGCGCTGGCGCTCGGTCGGGGTCTGCTCCAGGAGGACAAAGAACATGTCCTGCTTGGGATCGATGACGAAATAGCAGCCGGAGGCACCGTCCCACTTCAATTCGCCGAGATTGCCGGGCGGCGGCGGCTTGGCATTGCCGGGATCGGTACGGATCGCCAGCCCGAGACCGAAGCCGAACCCGTCGCCGGGGAAATAGAAATAGTCGCGCTCGACGCCGGAGCCCGGTCCCACCTGATCGGTCGTCATCAGCTTGTAGGTCGCCGGCTTGAGGATGGTTTTGCCGTCGAGGCTGCCGCCGTTGAGCAGCATCTGCGCGAAGCGCTCATAGTCGGCCATGGTCGTGACCATGCCGCCGCTGGCAAACTGGATCTTCTTCGCCACGGTCGGATCGTTGATCCGGCCGACCCGGAAATCGGCATCGTTCGGCACCGGCTGTGCCAGGAGCTTCTGCTTCTCCGGGGCGGTGACGAAGAAGCCGGTATCGACCATGCCGAGCGGATCGAGCAGCTTTTCGCGCATGATATCGATCAGCGGCTTGCCGGCCGCAACCTCCATCACGCGCGCCAGCACGTCGGTGGAATGGCCATATTGCCAGAGAGCGCCCGGCTGGTTGTGCAGTGGGAGCTTTGCGATCCGCTCAGCGAACTCGGCGAGATCGAAATCGCCGGCATAGATATTGGCTTCGCGATAGGCCTTGCGCACCAGGCTGTCGCCATAGAAGCCATAGGTGATGCCCGAGCTATGCCGCATCAGGTCGAGCACGGTCATCGGCCGGATGGGCGGCACCAGTTCGAGCGACTTGGTGCCGTCCTCGGCCTTCTTCTCGACGCCGACTTTGACATTGGCGAAAGACGGGATGTATTTCGAGACGGGATCATCGAGCTTGATCTTGCCGTCCTCGATCAATTGCATCGCCACGACCGAGGTGATCGCCTTGGTCATCGAGAACAGGCGGAAGATGGTCTTGTCGGTGATCGGCGCCTTGCTGACCACGTCCTGCACGCCGAAGGCCTCGTGATAGACCGGCTTGCCGTGCTGCTTGATCAGCACGGTGGCGCCGGCGATCTTGCCGGTCGCGACCTCGTTCTTGAAGAACTCGCTGATCTTCGCGAGCTTCTCTTGATTGAAACGCGCACCGGCCGGAATCTCGTAGGTGCCTTCCGCCCGCGCGAACGAGGCCGTGGCAAGCGACACCAGCGCGCCGCAGACCAGCGCACGCAGTCCAGACTGTAAAATCATATCCCCTCCCCGGAACATGGTCCGCCGGAGTGTACCGGGCGCATCATCAGGCACAAGGGCCGCCGTAGCGCGCGAGCGCCTCGGCATGAAGCTTGGCGCTCGGCTCGGAGAAACAGCAGAACACCACGCGAGCGACGGATGAAGCCGCAGAAAGCTCTTCGATCACCGTACGCACGGCAATATCGGCCGCCCGGTCGGCGGGAAAGCGATAAATGCCAGTCGAAATCGCAGGGAATGCCACCGAGGTCAGCTTGTGCTTCCCGCACAGCTTCATCGAGCTGCGATAGCAGAAGGCGAGCAGATCGTCTTCGCCCAGCGTCCCGCCATTCCAGACCGGCCCGACGGTGTGAATCACATGGTCGGCCTTGAGCCGGTAACCACCAGTGATTTTGGCATCGCCCGTCTTGCAGCCGTGCAGCGTTCGGCATTCGGCCAGCAGGTCGGGGCCAGCCGCCCGATGGATCGCCCCATCCACGCCGCCCCCGCCAAGGAGCGACGTGTTGGCCGCGTTGACGATGGCGTCAACGCTCAGAGTGGTGATGTCGGCGACAATGACGTCGAGCTCGGCATTGCCGATCCGGCGCGTCAGCCGGGTCACACATCAAGCCGCGACGGCGACGCCCTTCTCGGAGAAGAGCTGCTGCAATTCGCCGGCCTGGAACATCTCGCGGATAATGTCGCAGCCGCCGACGAACTCGCCCTTCACATAGAGCTGCGGGATGGTCGGCCAGTTGGAGAAGGTCTTGATGCCGTTACGCAGTTCTGCAGATTCGAGGACGTTGAGGCCCTTATAGCCGACGCCGATATGGTCGAGGATCTGGACGACCTGGCCGGAGAAACCGCACTGCGGAAATTGCGGCGTGCCTTTCATGAACAGCACCACGTCGTTCGACTTCACTTCGTTGGCGATGAATTCCTCGATGCTCATATCCATGTCCTTCTAGGGCCTCAACGATCACTTCGGGCCGGCTCAGCCGATTTAACCCGATGTCTGCTCATATATGTAGCCCAAACCGTTGTGCATCCAAAGTAAAATGGCGGCGAACGGCCTCAGGGAGCGGGCCTTTGGCCGCGGCGCCCCATTGCATGATGACGCGAATATCATGGCCCAGGAGGACTTTTATACCCTCACAGAGCCCCTATCTAGGACGAACCCCGGTTTTGGAACCGGGCAACGCCAACAACGTTCTCTTGTCCTGTCTGGAGAAAAACGTGACGAAACCAGCCTCCGCTACGGCCACCGTCCCGCTTTCGTCACCGTCCGGTCAGGGCGGCCTCGCCCGGAGGCTGGAAGACGTGTTCGTTGCCGTGCGCAACGAGACCGAACGCCGGGCCGCGCCGCTCTCGCCGGAGGACCAGCAGATCCAGTCCATGCCGGATGCGAGCCCGACGAAATGGCACCGGGCGCACACCACCTGGTTCTGGGAGCAATTCCTGCTCGGCGAACACGCTGCGGGCTATCGGCCCTTCCATCCCGATTTCGCGTTCCTGTTCAATTCCTATTACGTCAGCGCCGGTCCGCGCCATGCGCGCAATCATCGCGGCGACATCACCCGACCCAGCGCCGATCAGGTCGGCGCCTATCGCAAATATGTCGATGCGGCCGTCGTCAAATTCTTCCGCGAGGCCGGCGCCGACAAGATTCGCGAGATCGCGCCGCTGGTCGAGGTCGGGCTGAACCATGAGCAGCAGCATCAGGAATTGATGTTCACCGACATCCTGCACGCCTTTGCGCAGAACCCGGTCTACCCCGCCTACGACCCGGAGTGGCGCTTCCCCGCCGCGACAGGCTCAGGCAAGGATTGGCTGGCGCTGAACGAGGGCATTCACACCGTCGGTCATGTCGACGACGGCTTTCATTTCGACAACGAGAAGCCGGCGCACCGCGCCCTGGTCGGCCCGGTCAAGGTCGCGCGCAATCTCGTCACCAACGGCGAGTGGCTCGCTTTCATGCGTGACGGCGGCTACCGGAGCGCAACGCTGTGGCTGATGGACGGCTTTGCCGCAGCCAGCAAGGAAGACTGGCAGGCCCCAGGCCATTGGCGCGAAGTTGATGGCGCCTGGCAAGTGATGACGCTCGCCGGCCTCAAGCCGGTCGATCCCGACGCGCCGGTCTGCCACGTCAGTTATTACGAGGCGGATGCCTTCGCCCGCTGGGCCGGAAAGCACCTGCCGACCGAAATGGAATGGGAGGTCGCGGCCCGCGCCGGCCAGCTCAACGACGCCTTCGGTATCGTCTGGCAGTGGACGCGCAGCGCGTATTCACCCTACCCCGGCTATCGCGCCATCGAAGGCGCGCTCGGCGAGTACAACGGCAAGTTCATGGTCAACCAGCTGGTGCTGCGCGGCTCCTCGCTTGCAACTCCGGAAGGCCACAGCCGTATCACCTATCGGAACTTCTTCTATCCGCACCACCGCTGGCAATTCACGGGACTGCGGCTCGCCGACTACGAGTAAAACTCTTATCCGACGATAAATGCGCGCCGGACAGCGCGTTCAGGAGAGTATCATGAATGTGCACGCCAGCGCTTTGGCCGAAGCCCATCTTCCCGACGAGCAGACGACTGCCTTCGCCCGCGAGGCCATCGAGGACCTCTCGCAGCAGCCGAAAAAACTGTCGCCGAAATATTTCTACGACGCGACTGGATCGGAGCTGTTCGAGGCGATCACGAAGCTGCCGGAATATTATCCGACGCGAACCGAGCTATCGATCCTGAAGGAACGCGGCCGCGACATTGCGAAGATCATCCCGGAGCACGCGGCGCTGGTCGAGTTCGGCGCTGGCGCGACCACGAAAGTCCGCCTGCTGCTGGATCATTGCAAGTTCGCGGCCTATGTCCCCGTCGACATCTCCGGCGACTTCCTGAAGGCACAGGCGAACGGTCTGAAGCGGGATTTTCCCGCGCTTGGCATTTATCCCGTCGCCGCCGACTTCACGACGCCGTTCGAGCTGCCCAGACAGGTCGCCTCCATGCCCAAGGTCGGCTTCTTCCCGGGCTCGACCATCGGCAATTTCGAGCCGCATGAAGCGCAGGCCTTCCTGAAGAGCGCGCGCGAGATCCTGGGCCGGGGCGCGCAGATGATCATCGGCGCCGACCTCGAAAAGGAAGAGCGCGTGCTGCACGACGCCTATAACGACGCCGCCGGCGTCACCGCGCGCTTCAACCTCAATGTTCTCGTGCGCATCAACCGCGAGCTCGGCGGCAATTTCGACCTCTCCGCCTTCACCCATCGTGCGATCTACAATCGCGAGCGGCATCGCATCGAGATGCACCTGATCAGCAGGAAGAGCCAGACCGTGCGCCTGCTCGGCACCAGCTTCTCGTTCCGCCCGGGCGAGAGCATCCACACCGAGAACAGCTACAAGTACAGCATCGAGCGTTTTGCCGCGCTGGCGCAAGGCGCGGGCTGGCGTGTGCGCGAGAGCTGGACGGACGCGGCGAAGATGTTCTCGGTGCATGCGCTGGAGGTTGCAGCGTAAGCTCCTCCGCCTCTCCTCGTGGACCGTCAGCTCCCGGCCTTCGGCGCGGCTCAATCAGGCTTGCACGGTTCAATTGCCACCAGCCTTTCATCCCGGATGACGGCGCGGAAGCTGTCAGCGTGCGCCTTCCCGCACGACCAGGAGAGATACTCGCCTTCGCGCTGGAGCGGCTCGCCGAGCCAGAAAACCACCTTTGAGACGGGGTCGCCTGGCTTGACGCGATCGAGCCACTGCGGCGGATACGCCCAATGCCCGCAATCGCCGAGCCAGTAGCACGCCGGCATCACGCAGCGTCCAGCGGCTGAAGCAGGTTTTCCTCCCATGGCACGGCAAGCCGACGGGCTTTGGCCGAGCACCCAGCCGTGCGTGGCTTCCTCGATGACAAGTGCGGCGACCACGGCAGCGCCGAACATGATGAGGCGCCTCATGCCCTGTCTACTCCTCGGTTGTCGCCCCCAGCGACACCGACTCCCAGACCGCCACCAGGATCATGATCGCGGTCGTCGCAACCGATAGCCAGAGCGGCGACAGGTCCGATGCGAACCAGCTCAGCGCCAGCAGTGAGACAATGCCGATGCCGTGCGAGAGCTGGAGGAAGCCGCGGATGGCGTGCTTGAACAGGATGGTGCCGATCAGAAAGATCAACGGACCGCCGATGGTGCTCACGATCGTGCGCATGTCGGAGTGTCCGGCCGGATGCTTCAGCACCAATTCATCCGAGACCGCGGTCAGGATGATGCCGGCGACGATCGGCGTGTGCAGATAAGTGTAGGCGAGCCGCGCCAGGCGGCCGGACTCGGCGGACTTCGAGATGCGCTCGGAGCCGGCCTCGGCGCCCTTGTGAAAATAGATCCACCACATCGCGATGGCGCCGACCAGCGCCGAGACGAAGGCGAGGATATTGCTCGCGTTCCATTCCAGTTCAGCGAATGTTGCGCCATTGACGATGATAGCTTCGCCGAGCGCGATGATGACGAAGAGGGAGCAGCGCTCGGCCATGTGCGCGCCTTCGACGGCCCAGGCCTCGACTGACGAGAATCCCAGCTTCGGCACCCAAAACCGTGCGGCCGGCGCGATGTACTCCCAGCTCACCGCCGCGATCCACAGCCAGAGCCGCGTGTCTCCGTGGGACAGACCGCCAGCAATCCACAGCACTGCGGAGACCGAGAACCAGGCCAGGATACGGACCGCGTTGTGCCGCACTGCAGACCGGTGATGCGGGGTCGCAAACATCCAGAACGCGGTCCGTCCGACCTGCAGGGCCACGTAGGCGATCGCGAACCACAGGCCCCGCCCCTCGAACGCGGTCGGGATCGTGGTCGACAGCACGAGGCCGCCGAGCATCATCGCAAAAAGCAGGATGCGGACCGGCGTCAGCTCGGGGTTGAGCCAGTTCGTCACCCAGGCGGTGAAGACCCACGCCCACCACACCGCCAGAAAGAGCACCACGACGTGCACCGCGCCGAGCGCCGTGAAATGGTGCAGCAGCGTGTGCGAGATCTGCGTGACCGCGAAGACGAAGACGAGATCGAAGAACAGCTCGACATAAGTGACGCGGCTGTGGTGGTTCGGCGTGATGACGCGAAACATCGCGCCGCGCGGATTGTCCGCAGCCATCATCGTCCCCCTGGCGCTGGTCAGGTCAGCTGCAGTCCCGTCAGGTCCCTGGTACGCCGGTTTGCAGCGCCAGCGCATGCAGCACGCCGCCCATCTGGCCACGCAGGGACTGATAGACGATCTGATGTTGCTGGACGCGGGACTTGCCGCGGAAGGATTCAGAGATCACGGTCGCGGCATAATGGTCGCCATCGCCGGCGAGGTCTCGGATGGTCACCTCGGCATCGGGGATTGCTGCCTTGATCATCGCCTCGATATCGTGGGCGTCCATGGGCATTCGGGTCTCGCTCCTTGTCTCGGCTGCTAATCAGCCTCGTCGTCGAATCGCTGCCGGGGTCCCCGGCCCGGCAGGGCCAAACTTAGCGTGAACGGCCTTCACCGTCACGTCCTCAGGCACTATATCCCTGATCGCATCAGGATAAAGGCACGACAAAGTGCCGCGCGTGACAGGTTGATCGAAAAGGCGTGACATCATGAAGCTTCCAGGGCCGGACCACCCCATCACCATCACCCCGAACCCCCGGCGCGTCCGCGTCACGGCGGGCGGCGTCGTGATCGCCGAGACCGGCAGGGCGCTGACCTTGAAGGAGGCCAAGTATCCGGCGGTGCAGTATGTACCACGGGAGGACACCAACATGGCCCTCCTCGAGCGCACAGACCGGGTCACCCACTGCCCATACAAGGGGGATGCGAGCTATTTCAGCGTCAAGGCCGACGGCAAGACACTGAACAACGCGATCTGGACCTACGAGACACCCTTCCCGGCGATGGCCGAGATTTCCGGCCACCTGGCGTTCTATCCGGACAAGGTGAAGATCGAGGAAGTGGGGTAAGCGCCATAACCCACCGTCGTCATGGCCGCGTCAAGCCTGGCCGGGACGACGAAGGGGACCGAATCGGGTCACGCCCTGAAGATCGTGAGCCCCAGGATCAGCAGCACCAGGAAGATCACGACGAAGACGTAGAACAGGAATCGGGCGATGTCGGCCGAGGCGGCCGAGATGCCGGTGAAGCCGAGCACGCCGGCCACGATCGAGACAAGTAGGAAGATCAGCGCCCATTTCAGGATCGTCATCGCCTGCTCCGAACTGCCGCAACTCACGGCCTAAGCCGTTTTCGGCAAATGCTAACATTGCTGCGAGTAACTGGTTCCTACAGGTAGTCGGGGGCGACCTGCGAACAAGCCGCCCTTGCTGAATCAAGTTCCCGGCGGCAGAGTCCGGCCAGGATCAGGATCGGGGCGGCCACGATGACGATGTCACATTCAGCGACGATCGGCGCAGAGGTGCATGCCGCGCCGCAGAGCAAGGTGCGCAATTTGGCGATTGATCGCGCCCGCACCTTCCTGACCCTGGTGGTGCTGCTGCATCACGCGGTGATCCCCTATACTTATTTCGGTCATACCGATCCGAGTTATTTTTTCGGCTTCGATATGATCGTGCTCGCCACCGACAGTTTCTTCATGGCGATGTTCTTCTTCCTGTCGGGACTGTTCGCATGGTCCGGCATCGCCCGGAAGGGAGCCCGGAGCTACATGGCAGATCGCCTGCTTCGGCTTGGCCTACCCTTCGTGATCTGTGCCTTTACGGTCATTCCGCTCGCCTACTACGCGATCTCCCTGCGGCATCATCCGGACATCGGCTTTTCGGAATTCTGGTGGAATATGGTCACGAAGGGCCCATGGCCGAGCGGGCCGATCTGGTTCCTATGGGTCTTGTTCGCCTTCGACCTGGTGGCCTGCCTGCTGCACCGGCTGTCACCCAATCTGCTCGATCCGATCAATCGCCTCTCGCTGCACGGTCGCCGCCGGCCCGCCGTGTTCTTCGCGGTCATGCTGGCCGTCACCGCGGCGTTCTACATTCCCGGGCTGGTTCACTACGGACACAGCAGCTGGTTCGAGTTCGGGCCGTTCTCGGTCCAGCACGGGCGCGTGATGCTCTACGCGACCTATTTCTTTTTCGGTGCCGGCATCGGCGTTGCGCAAATGGATCGTGGGCTGCTCTCTGTCGACGGCCGCATGGCCAAGGTCAGCTGGGACTGGATGGTGCTGGCGATCGTGCCGTATTGCCTGTTGTGGACGCTGATCTTCATCAAGCGCGAAATACTGGGCAACCCGTCGCCGTTGCCGGGCTGGTATGAAGCGCTCTATGCCATCTGCTTCACCGTCTTCAGCGTGGCCATCATGTTTCTGATCCTGGCCCTGTTCCAGAGATTCAAGCAATCAGGCTCAGCCAGGTTGCTCGATCCAATGCAGGGCGACGCGTTCGGCATGTTCCTCGTGCACTATCCGATCGCACTGTGGCTGCAATACTGGCTGTTCGACTATGACCTGCCGGCCATCGTCAAGGCCACGATCGGGTTTGTGCTGACGGTCGCGGCAAGCTGGGCACTGACGCGAGCGTTGCGGCAGATCCCGGGCGCGTCGAAGGTGTTGTGAGGCGCGGTGTCTCTACTCGTCATTGCGAGCCACCGGGTCCGCGCGTAGCGCGGCCCGATGACAGGCTCCGCGAAGCAATCCAGAATCCCTTCGCGGAGGTAGTCTGGATTGCTTCGTCGCTTTGCTCCTCGCAATGACGAGGTGTGTGGCAGCGCCTTATGCCGCCTTGCCGCTCATATATTCCGGCAGCCAGCGCTCGAACGATTTGCGCAAGCTGTCGATCGTTACCGGCGCCTCGCCAGCGATCGCGATGGCATCACCCCCGGTGGTGCCGATGCGCACGCAGGGCACCTCGCAGCCGCGCATCTTGGCGAGCACGCGGCCCGCTTCCGTTTCAGGCACGGTGACGAGATAGCGCGCCTGATCCTCGCCGAACCAATAGGCCTGCGGCACCAGCGCAGTCGGCGCCGCGAGCAGTTTTGCGCCGATACCGCCCGCCATCGCCATCTCGGCAAGCGCGATCAAGAGGCCGCCATCGGAGAGATCGTGCACGGCGGTCGCCGTGCCGCCATGGATCATGCCGCGCACGCAATCACCGTTGCGTTTCTCGGCGGCGAGATCGACCGGCGGGGGCGCGCCCTCCTCGCGGCCGCAGATGTCGCGCAGGTACACCGACTGGCCGAGCCAGCCGTGCGTCTCGCCGATCAGGAGAATCGCCTCGCCCTCGGCCTTGAAGGCAAGCGAGGCTGATTTGGTGAAGTCGTCGAGCAGGCCGACACCTCCGATCGAGGGCGTCGGCAGGATCGCGCGGCCGTTGGTCTCGTTGTAGAGCGAGACGTTGCCGGAGACGACGGGGAAGTCCAGCGTGCGGCAGGCTTCCGAGATACCCTTCAGGCAGCCCACGAACTGGCCCATGATCTCGGGCCGCTCAGGATTGCCGAAATTGAGATTGTCGGTGATCGCGAGCGGCTTGCCGCCGACCGCCGTGATGTTGCGCCAGGCCTCCGCCACCGCCTGCTTGCCGCCCTCGAACGGATCGGCCTCGCAATAGCGCGGCGTCACGTCGACGGTCAGCGCCAGGCCCTTCGGCCCATCCTCGACGCGCACCACGGCGGCATCGCCGCCCGGGCGCTGCATGGTGTTGCCGAGGATGACGTGGTCGTACTGCTCCCAGACCCAGCGCTTGCTGCACATGTCAGGCGTGCCGATCAGCTTCTCCAGCGCAGGCCCAAGGCTCATCGGCGCCGGTACGTCGCGCGCATGCACGACGGGCAACGCGGCGGAGGGAACGTGCGGGCGATCATAGAGCGGCGCCTCGTCCCCGAGTTCCTTGATCGGCAAATCGGCCATGACGTCGCCGCCATGCTTGACCACGAAGCGCTTGCTCGGCGTGGTGTAACCGACGACGGCGAAATCCAGGCCCCACTTCTTGAAGATCGCCTCGGCTTCCTTCTCCTTCTCGGGCTTGAGCACCATGAGCATGCGCTCCTGGCTTTCCGAGAGCATCATCTCGTAGGCGCTCATGCCGGTTTCACGGGTCGGCACCGCGTCGAGATCGAGATCGACGCCGAGATCGCCCTTGGCACCCATCTCCACCGCCGAGCAGGTCAGGCCCGCCGCGCCCATGTCCTGGATCGCGATGACACAGCCCTTCTCCATGATCTCGAGACAGGCCTCCAGCAGCAGCTTTTCGGCGAAGGGATCGCCGACCTGCACGGTCGGGCGCTTCTCCTCGGACTTGTCGTCGAACTCGGCCGAGGCCATCGAAGCGCCGTGGATGCCGTCGCGCCCCGTCTTGGAGCCCAAATAGACGATCGGCATGTTCACGCCGGAGGCGGCTGCATAGAAGATCTTGTCGGCATCGGCGAGGCCCACCGCCATCGCGTTGACGAGGATGTTGCCGTCGTAGCGGGTGTGAAAGCGCACTTGCCCGCCCACCGTCGGCACGCCGAAGGAATTACCGTAGCCGCCGACGCCGGCGACGACGCCGGAGACGAGATGCCGGGTCTTGGCGTGCTCGGGCGCACCGAAGCTCAGCGCGTTCAGGCAGGCGATCGGGCGCGCGCCCATGGTGAAGACGTCGCGCAAGATGCCGCCGACGCCGGTGGTCGCGCCCTGATAGGGCTCAATATAGCTCGGGTGGTTGTGGCTCTCCATCTTGAAGACCACGGCCTGGCCGTCGCCGATGTCGATCACGCCGGCATTCTCGCCCGGGCCCTGGATCACCCAGGGTGCTTTCGTCGGCAGCCCCTTGAGGTGGATGCGCGAGGATTTGTACGAACAGTGCTCGTTCCACATCGCCGAGAAGATGCCGAGCTCGGTGAAGCTCGGCTCCCGCCCGATCAGCTTCAGGATGCGCTCGTATTCGTCGGGCTTGAGCCCGTGGGCGGCAACCAGTTCGGGGGTGATCTTCGGTTCATTCTTCATGGATTCGGGGCTTTCGGGCGGCGGTTTGGCCGTTCTTAGGAACATCCGGGGCTCGCGAAAAGCCCTTTATGGCGCATTTTCCCGCTGTCCCACATTTTGCGGCAGGCCGCCCTTCGGGAACAGGAATTGCACGGCGCGGACAGATCGGATTTAAGGGCTGAAGACCCGCAATTGAAGGCCCATCTCCTTGCACGAATTGACCAAAGTACCCCCGCCCCGCCGCCCCGACCTCCACGTCGCCACTGAGGGCGAATTTCTGGGCTGGCGGACCTGGATTCGCGACAGTTTTGAGGCCCATGTCGGCCCCTTCTGGCACCGGATCGAGGCAGACGGCAGCGTCCGCAGCGCCTTCCGGGTGGAGAAGAAGCACCTCAACGGCTCGGGCAACGTCCATGGCGGCTGCTACATGGCCTTTGCCGACTACTCCCTGTTTGCGATCGCCACCCATGTCCTGGACAGCCGGGCCGTGACCACCAATTTTTCCTGCGAGTTCCTCGACGCGGCACGGGAGGGCGAGCTGATCGAATGCACCGGCGAAGTGAGCCGGGCCGGCGGTTCGCTGATCTTCCTGCGCGGCCAGATGATGTCCGGCGAACGGCTGCTGCTCACCTTTTCCGGCACGATCAAGCGGATGAAGCGGAAGGCGCTCCCTCAGCCAAACGCATAGCTCGACGCCTTCCTTTTTCGCGCGCCCTCGCCCAGACTTCGCGGCAAGCGCTACCGCGCCGGGGAGCAAGAACAAGGTGCCGCAGAGCACATCGGAGGCGAGGCGCGCGACAGCCGCCGCACCACTGTCGCCCATCGCCGCAACCGGCGCGCGCAACTGGCGCGACTATGCGTTGCTGCTGGCGCTCGCCTGCTGCTGGAGCTCGACCTATCCGCTCACCAAGCTGGCGCTTCCCACGATCCCGCCCATCACCTTCATTTCGGCGCGCTCACTGATCGCGGCCGCCTTCCTGTTCGCGATCCTGTGGATGCGCGGCATCAGGATTCCCACCGACGCGAGGGCCTGGAAGCTGTTCGCCACCCAGCAATTGATCAACTCGACCTTTCCATTCCTGATCATCACCTGGTCGCAGCAATATGTGCCGGCGTCGAACACGGTTGTGCTGGCCTCGACGACGCCGATCTTCGCCTTCCTGATCACCTCGCTGATCACGCGGCACGAGCCGGCGACGCTGCTCAAGCTCGCCGGTGCGATTTTGGGACTCGCCGGCACCGTCGCCATCGTCGGGCTCGACGCGCTGCGCGGCTTCGGCAGCGAGATCGTCGCGGAGATTGCGATCCTGCTCGCCACGATCTCCTTTGCCTGCGCGACGATCTTCGGTCTTCGCCTGTCGGAATACGACCCGATGGTGGTGGCGGCCGGCTCGCTGCTGTTCGGCGGCCTCATCCTGCTGCCGCCCTCGCTGCTCATCGACCAGCCCTGGACGCTGCATCCGACGCCGACGGCGATCGTCGCCACCATCGTCATGGGCATCGTCTCGAGCGCGCTGGGCCTGATGCTGTTCTACGTCTGCCTCGGCCGGCTCGGCACGCTGACCACCAACGCGCAAGGATACTTGCGCATCCCGATCGGCGTGGGTCTATCGGTGCTGCTGCTCGGCGAGAGCGTGCCGTCGAACCTCGCGCTGGGGCTGTTGCTGGTGATGGCCGGCGTTGCCGCGATGACGGTGCCGGCGGAGCGGCTGAAGCGGCGCTAGCCCATGGCGATGGTCAGTCCGCCGGAATGAAGCGGAGGGTGCCTGCGCGGCGCGTCGGTTTGCCGGTGTCGTTGGTATGATTGACGCCGTCCGTGACAGGAACCTCAAGAAAATCGAACGGACTTATCCCGTCGAAGCAAGCTACGTTGACCGCATACGAATTCTGGTCCGATCGACGTTGATGATGCGTGTAGATGCCGCAGCGGGAACAGAAAAAATGCTGTGCTGATCCGGTATGAAAGCGGTAGCTCGTCAGTGCATCCTCGCCCTTCAGGAACTTGATGCCGCCCATCTCCACCATGACGATGACCGCGCCGCGCATTCGGCAGTAAGAGCAGGTGCAGCGGCGGATCGAATTGAAACCGTCTCTGAGCGTTGCCTCGAAACGCACCGCGCCGCAATGGCACTGACCGGCCCGGACGTTTGTGTCGCTCATCATGTTGTCTTGTTTCCCGGTGTTGGTGCGAGGACGAGACCGTCTCGGCGACGTTAACGGACAGAGAAATATCCCTCAAATACAAGCCGGACAATCATTAAAAGAACTGCAGCGGCATGCCGTAGCGGACCCGAGAGGCGCTTCGGAGTGGTTTGCATCACGCGCAGTCAGATCTTCTTGCGTAGCAATCCGCTCGCCAACTCCCGGAACGCGTCGACAGCCTTGTTCAGCACGATTTTCGGTTCGTCGGCTGCCGCAACCCATAAGGCGGCGCTGAGCGCGGCGCCGTTCAGCAATCGCCCCGCCGCTTCGACATCGACCGGCTTCACCACGCCTTGTTCGATCAGCGAGGCGATCGCTCCCATCGTGATATCGAGACAGGCGTTCTCGCCGGGCCATTTGGAGGGATCACCGAGCACGGCGGGTCCGTCCAGCAGCATGATGCGCTGGATCTCTGGATCGAGCGCCATTTCGATATAGGCGCTGCCCTCTGCGAGAAGACCCTCCCATAAAGTGGGCGCCTGCTCGCGGGCCACGCGGAGCCGCTCCGCCATTTCGCCGTCGATCTGCGCGACGACGGCCCAGAGCAGCCCCTTCTTGTCTTCGAAATTGTGATACAGCGCGCCCCGCGTCAGACCGACGGCGGCCGTGAGCTCGTCCATCGAGGCCTCTGCATAACCCTGCGTGGCAAATGCCTCGCGCGCGGCGCGGATGAGCTTTGCCCGATTTTCCGCCATCGCCGCGGCACGCTTTCCCTTTTCCATGCCGCTCAATTTCCTGTTGACATACGCCTCGTATGTGAGCGATATCCCACATACGCGCCGTATATGAAATACCTCAATGCCACGGGCGGCACCGTCACGCAATCTGGTTCGGTGCCCTTCCATCGCCCATCGAAAGGCTCAAACATGCTCCAGCGTCAGGCCATTTTCCCTGCCAACCGCCATGCGTTGTACCAAGCGCATCGCTATTCCGCCGCGATCCGATCCGGCGACCTCCTGTTCGTCTCAGGGCAGGTCGGCAGTCGCGAGGACGGCTCGCCCGAGCCTGTGTTCGAGGACCAGGTGCGACGCGCGTTTGCCAATCTGCGCGCCGTGCTCGCGGCGGCCGGATGCACATTGGACGATGTGGTGGACGTCACGACCTTCCACACCGATCCTGCGAACCAGATCGAGACGGTGATGGCGGTCCGCACAGCCGAGATCGGTGAAGCTCCCTATCCGAACTGGACCGCAGTCGGCGTGAACTGGCTGGCGGGCTTCGACTTCGAGATCAAGGTCATCGCCCGCGTCCCTTCAGCAACTCAATAGATCTCGCCGAGCGCAGGAGATGTGCCGACTACTTGGCGTCGTCCGCCAACATCTTCCGGTACTTCTCGACGTCGCGCGTCACGAGTTGCTGCAGCAGCTCCGGCGCATGCTCGCCTGCATCGGGCGCGACGGTCGAAAGGTCGGCAAAGCGCTTCTTCACCGCGTCGGTCTCGACGGCGGTGCGCGCGGCGGCGTTGAGCTTGGCGATCGCCGCCGGCGGCGTGCCCTTGGGCGCGAACAGGCCATTCCAGCCCTGTGCCTCGAACTCAGGCAGGCCGGCCTCCGCGGAGGTCGGCAGATCCGGCAGTGTGGCGAGGCGCACGGTCGAGCCGACCACGAGCCCCTTCACCAGCTTGTCGTTGATCGACTGCGAGACGGATGCGGCCGCATCGCAGACGCCGTCGATCTGGCCGCCGACCGCATCGGTCAGCGCGGGCGCTGCGCCGCGATAGCCGACCAGCGTCGCGTCGATCCCGGCTGACGTGACGAAGCTCTTGCAGATCAAATAGTTCGAGGAGCCGACGCCGGCATGGCCGAGATTGATCTTGCCGGGATTTGCCTTGGCGTAGGCGATGAACTCTCTCAGGTCCTTCGCCGGAAAATCCTTGCGCACGGCAATGATGCCGAACGTCTTCGCCACCATGGCGATCGGCACGAAGGACTCCGGCGTGAACGGCAGCTTTGGATAGATCGTGTAGGTCGCAGCATTGGTGCCGGCATTGCCGATCGCGATGGTGTAGCCGTCGGGCTCGGCGCGGGAGGCGCGCGCCAGCGCGGTCGATCCGCCGGCCCCCGCAACGTTCTCGATCACGATGGTCTGGCCGAGCGCGATGCCCATCTGCTCGGCCACCGCGCGCGCGATCACGTCCGAGGTGCCGCCGGCCGCGAACGGCACGATCATGGTGATCGGACGCTTGGGGTAATCCTGCGCGAGAGCGCTGGCTGCGAGCGAAAATGACGCAAGCGTCAGCGCCGCGATCGCGGCGAGCACCCGCTTCGCCACGAACGAGATCACGCCGCCTTTTCCAGATGCGCGGTGAGGCCCGCGAACAGGCCACGGCCGTCGGTGCAGCCCATGATGTCTTCGACGTGGTTTTCCGGATGCGGCATCATGCCGAGCACGTTGCCCTTGTCGTTGACGATGCCGGCGATCGAATGTGCCGCCCCGTTGATGTTGTGGGCTTCGTCCACCACACCCTCGGCCGAGCAATAGCGATAGAGCACCCGCCCCTCGCCTTCGAGCCGTTTGATGGTCTCTTCATCCGCCTCGTAATTGCCCTCGCCATGAGCGACCGGCACGCGGATCACCTGGCCGGCATTGTAGCCGCGGGTGAACGGCGTGTCGGAACGCTCGACGCGCAGATGCACGTCGTGGCAGATGAATTTCAGCCGCGCGTTGCGCATCAAGACGCCCGGCAGAAGGCCGGACTCGCAGAGGATCTGAAAACCGTTGCAGACGCCGAGCACGAGGCCGCCCTTGGCCGCATAGTCGCGCACCGCATCCATCACCGGCGCGCGGGCCGCGATGGCACCGCAGCGCAAATAGTCCCCATAGGAGAAGCCGCCCGGCACCACCACGAGATCCGTGCCCGCAGGCAGCGCCGTCTCGGCATGCCAGACCATCGCCGGCTCGCTGCCGGAAATCAGCCTCAAGGCACGCGCCATGTCGCGCTCGCGGTTGATTCCGGGAAAGACGAGGATGGCGGCTTTCATGGCTGAGGTTCCGATGGAGCGGGAATCGAGGCTGGCCAAGCGGCCAATTCACGAAGAGACATAACCATTTGACGGGGATTTTACCAGTGCTAGCCTCGGCACAGGGCCTTGTGCACAGGTGATAATTGCACGCCGCGCGGCCGCTCGATTTGCCGGGATTTGAAGCCATGAACGTCCCGTCGCTGCCCACATCCCCGTCCGAACCGGTGCCTACCGATGGTGTCGTCGCCGCCGGTGCCTATGTCGACGGCCGGCGCGTCGCCAACATCGCCATCAGCGAGGCCTCGAGCTGGCGGACCAAGCCCGGCCACGTGGTCTGGATCGGCCTGCACGAGCCGGACATGGCTCTGCTCGGCGCGGTGCAGAAGCAGTTCGACCTGCACGATCTCGCGATCGAGGACGCCAACCACGCCCATCAGCGGCCGAAGATCGAGCAATATGGCGAGGCCCTGTTCATCGTCGCGCGGACTGCGCAACTGATTGAGGGCCGGATCGCCTTCGGCGAGACGCATATTTTCGTCGGCGAAGGTTATCTGGTCTCGGTGCGCCACGGCGCCTCGACGTCGTACACGCCGGTGCGCGAACGCTGCGAGAGCTGCCCGCGGGCGCTCGCGCGCGGCGAAGACTACATCCTCTACGCCATCCTCGATTTCATCGTCGACAATTACTCGCCCGTGCTCGAAAGCATTCACGACGAGATCGAGGGCATCGAGGACGACGTGCTCTCCAAGCCGATCAGCAAGGCGCAGATCGAGCGGCTCTACATGCTGCGCCGCGACCTGTTGCGGCTCAGGACCGCGATCGGCCCGCTGGTGGAGGTCTGCCGCCGGCTGGAGCATGACGAGCTGTCGATGGTGCGGAAGGCCATGCAGCCGCTGTTTCGCGACGTCACCGACCACGTCCGGAACATCCAGGAGCGCATCGATTCCATGCGCGAGGTGCTGGCCTTCGCCTTCGAGGCGAGCCTGCTGGTCGGCCAGGCGCAGGAGACGGCAGTGTCGAAGAAGCTCGCGTCCTGGCTCGCCATCATCGCGGTCCCGACCGCGCTCGCAGGCATCTACGGCATGAACTTCAAGCACATGCCGGAGCTGGAATGGGAGTACGGCTATTTCATGCTGCTCGGCGTGATGCTGACGGCGTGCACGACGCTGTACTGGCGTTTTCGCAGCGTTGGATGGCTGTGAGCGAATGCTGTTGCACTTCTCTCGCCCCTCATCCTGAGGAGCGCGCTCTTCGCGCGCGTCTCGAAGGATGAAGGCCGAGATGTAACAGCCGGGCCTGCATGGTTCGAGACGCGCTTCGCGCTCCTCACCATGAGGGTCTACGAGACAGCCTAGACGATCTCGACCCGATAATTCTCGATCACGGTATTCGCCAGCAGCTTGTCTGCGGCGTCCTTCAGCGCGGCTTCCGCCTTGGCCTTGTCGGCGCCGGCGAGCTCGATGTCGAACACCTTGCCCTGGCGGACGCTGGCGACGCCATCGACGCCGAGCGACTTCAGCGCGCCTTCGATGGCCTTGCCCTGGGGATCGAGGATGCCCGTCTTCAAGGTAACGGTAACACGTGCCTTCACGTCAAATCCCCTCAGCTCTTCACCAGCACCGGGCCTGAGCCCTGCGGACGCTCGTTCTCCATGAGGATGCCGAGGCGTTTTGCAACTTCAGTATAGGCCTCGAGCAGGCCGCCGAGATCCCTGCGGAAGCGGTCCTTGTCGAGCTTCTCGTTGGACTTGATGTCCCACAGACGGCAGCTATCCGGCGAGATCTCGTCGGCGACGATGATGCGCATCATCTCGTTCTCGAACAGGCGACCGCACTCCATCTTGAAGTCGACGAGGCGGATGCCGATGCCGAGGAAGAGGCCGGTGAGGAAGTCGTTGACACGGATGGCGAGCGCCATGATGTCGTCGATCTCCTGGGGCGTCGCCCAGCCGAAGGCGGTGATGTGCTCTTCCGAAACCATGGGGTCGTTGAGCTGGTCGTTCTTGTAGTAGAATTCGATGATTGAACGGGGCAGCTGCGTGCCCTCCTCGATGCCGAGGCGCTGCGACAGCGAGCCGGCGGCGACGTTCCGCACCACCACCTCCAGCGGCACGATCTCGACCTCGCGAATCAGCTGCTCGCGCATGTTGAGGCGGCGAATGAAGTGGGTCGGCACCCCGATGTCGTTGAGGTGCTGAAACAGGTACTCCGAGATCCGGTTGTTGAGGACACCCTTGCCCTCGATCACCTGATGCTTCTTCGCATTGAACGCGGTGGCGTCGTCCTTGAAGTGCTGGATCAGGGTACCGGGCTCCGGGCCTTCATAGAGAACCTTTGCCTTGCCTTCATAAATGCGACGCCGACGGCTCATTGGGATGTACCGTGTTTTGTTGAAATCCATGAATTTGGTGTGCTCCGGTTACGAGGACTGCGACCCACAGCGGAGCTGCCGTGAACGGCTGGGAACCCGTCTCGAATCCTCGGAAACAGAACGGGAACCAAGCCTTCAGGCAACCTATCCGATTGGCTGACCGAGCACAATCGATCCGGCCCTCCGGCACCAACTTATACCGTCTCGCCTGCGGCTTAACGGCCCGTTGTTTTGCCGATATGTGCTATCTATGTAGGCATGCAGCCGGGCGGTCGCAACGGAAGGCCCCCCGCTCCATTCAGAGGGATTTGGAACAAGGCATGAGCGAGTTCGACAAGCGCCAGGAAGGTTTCGAGAAGAAGTACGCCCTCGACGAGGAGCAGAAATTCAAGGCGGAGGCCCGCCGCAACCGACTGCTCGGGCTGTGGGCGGCCGAAAAGCTCGGCATGTCGGGCGATGCCGCCACCGCCTATGCCAAGGAGGTGGTCGCGGCCGATTTCGAGGAGGCCGGCGATGCCGACGTCCTGCGTAAGCTCACGGCCGATTTTGCCGCCAAGAACGTCGCCGTCACCGAACAGGCGATTCGCGCCAAGATGAGCGAGCTGCTCGCGGTGGCAGCCGCCGAGGTGAAGGCGGGAAAATAATCCATTCAGACGAGCCGCCGGCGCGCAACAACCTTGCGCGCCGGCGATCTTTTTCTGGCGTCCTTTGAGACCGAGACATGCCGCCCGGCATAGTTGCGGCGGATGGTGTCGAGCAAGCGCTCGGCGGCAGCGCTCAGAAAGCCGTCGCGACGGGTCACGAGGACGGTGTCCTGATCCGCGGCAAGATCGCCGACGATGATCGTCGCGATCGAGGCCGCGCGCAACTCCTCTGCCACATGGCTTCTCGCCAATAGCGCGAGACCGAAGCCGGCCTCCACGAGGCGCTTCTGCGCGGTGAGGCTGTCGACTGCCGTCCATTCGACCTCGCCGAGCCCTTGCGTGAGAAACAGCGCGAACACATGGGCTGCGGCGATCTCGCGGCGGCCGCGCGTTTCCGGGAATGCGATCCAGCGTTCACCGCGAAGCTCGGCGAGCCGCTTCACCCGCTTGCCGGCCAGCGGATGTTCGGGCGCACAAACGACCTGTAACGCCTCGGTCAGCACCAGCTCGCAGGCGAGATCGCCGGCGCGGTCGACGTTGTAGCGCAGGCCGATCGTGGCCTCGCCGCGCCGGATGAGATCGCTGACCTCCGCGCTGGTCGCCGTCCGCAAGGTTAGCGTGACGGCGGGATTTTCCCTGGCAAACCGCTTCATGATGGTCGACAGCCGGCCATCGGCAAGCGTGCCGGTCACCGCCAACGAAACCGGCCCCGCATTCTGCTTGGTCAAAGCGCGTATGGCCTGTTCGGCGTCCTGCGCCGCGGCGACCGCCCGCTCGGCATAGGGGATCAGCACGCGCCCGGCATCGCTGAGCCGGGTGCGGCCCGCCGCCCGCTCGAACAGGGGCACGCCAAGCTCCTGCTCAAGCAGCGCAATGCGGCGCGAAATCGCCGGCTGCGAGCGGTGCAGGAATTTCGCGGCATTCGAGATCCCGCCCCTGCGATGAACCATCAGGAAGGTGTTGAGGGCGTCACTGTCCATCGCGGCCTCATGCAAAAAACTGATCTCCTTTGCAAGAATAACAAATTTGTCGGATGGCGAAAATGCTCCTAAGGCTGCATCGACGGACAACACGGAGACGAGCCATGACGAGCCAATTGGACAAGGCGGCGGCGTTCCGCGCGCTGCACGATCGGCCTGGCGCCTTCGTCATTCCCAATCCATGGGATGCCGGTACGGCCAAGCTGCTCGCAGCAATGGGATTCGAGGCCCTCGCGACGACGAGCCTCGGAGTTGCCAACATGCTCGGCAGCAGCGGCGTCAGTCTCCATGTCATCCTCGCCAACGCGCGCGAGATCGTCGATGCTACCAACCTTCCGGTGAGCGTCGATCTCGAAAATTGCGGGGCCGATGAGCCGAAACGTGCGGCCGAAGCCATCCGGCGTGCCGCGGAAGCTGGCGCCGTCGGCGGCTCGATCGAGGATTTCAGCAGCGACCGCGATCGCCCCATCTACGACTTTTCCCTCGCCGTCGAGCGGGTCCAGGCCGCTGTGGAAGTGGCGCGCGCGCTGCCAATTCCGTTCACGCTGACGGCTCGGGCCGAGAACTTCCTGCACGGCCGCAAGGACATCGACGACACGGTTCGCCGCCTGCAGGCCTTCGAGGCCGCGGGCGCCGACGTCCTGTATGCGCCCGGCCTGTACGATCTCGCCACGATCCGGACCGTCGTCTCCTCGATCAGTAAGCCGTTCAACCACGTGATGGGCTTTGCCGACCCGACGCTGACAACGGCGCAATTGTCCGCCGCCGGCGTCAAGCGCATCAGCGTCGGCGGGGCCATGTCGCGCTACGCGCTCGCGGCGTTCCTGAACTGCGCGCGTGAGATGAAGGACAAGGGCTCCTTCACCTATGTTCGCGAGATGGCTCCGGTCGGCGCGCTGCGCGAGGCCTTCGCCGCGGTCACTCCTCCCTGAAGCCGTATTCCGGCACGTTGCCGCTGGCGCCGTAATATTTGTAGGGCAGGAATTTGCCGCTCATGGTGATCTTGACGCGATCGCCCTTCGGGTTGGCGACGCGCTCGATGCCCATGTCGAAGTCGATCGCAGACATGATGCCGTCGCCGAACTCCTCCTCGATCAGCGCCTTCCAGGCCGGACCGTTCACCATCACCATCTCGTAGAAGCGGTAGATCAGGGGATCGGTCGGCGGCATCGGCGTGCCGGTGCCGCGCATCGGCACCTCGTTGAGCATCGCGACTTCCGCCTTCGACAGGCCGAACAACTCGCCGGCATTGGCGGCCTGCGGCTTCGTCAGCTTCATCTGGCCCATGATCGCACCGACGATCAGCACCTCGGAATAGCCGCCGATCTTCTCGCAGACGTGCTTCCAGCTCCATCCCTTCTCGCGCTTGATGTCGAGCAGCTTTTCGGTGAGGTCTTCGCGTTTCATGTCAGGGTCTCCGTTTCAGGCAGTCAGTCCGGGACTGGTCCCGGGAATCCAGGTCTGGCGTTGCTCGTCACCACTGGAGGCAACCGTCAGTCCGGGCTTGCCGATATGCACCAGCGGCACATTGCGTGGATCGTGACCGGGCGTCTCGGCGGTAAACGTCTTGCTGCGCGTCACCAGAAAATCGATGATGTGGTTGCGCAGCGCGTAGTAGAGCGGATGGCGGTGCAAATCGGTGCGGCCGCGATCCCGCGGCAGCGGGTTCTCGACCACCTCTGCGAGCACCGCGCCGGGCCCATTGGTCATCAGAAAGATCTTGTCGGCGAGATAAATCGCCTCGTCGACGTCATGGGTGATCATGAATGCGGTCTGCCCGGTCTCGAGGCAGATGCGCCGGACCTCGTCCTGCAGCGTGCCGCGCGTCAATGCATCCAGCGCCGAGAACGGCTCGTCCATCAGCATCATCTTCGGCGTGATCGACAGCGCCCGCGCGATGCCGACGCGCTGCTTCATGCCGCCCGACAGCTCCGAAGGGCGCTTGTGCTCGGAGCCGGTGAGCCCGACCAGATCGATGAAGGTCTGGGCATGCGCCCTCACCTTGGCGCGGTCCCAGCTCCGCCATTTCGAGCTCACGGCATAGCCGACGTTGCCGAGCACGGTGCGCCAGGGCAGCAGCGCGTGGCTCTGGAAGATCACGGCGCGGTCGAGGCTGGTGCCCGAGATCGCCTGCCCGTCGACGATCACGGCGCCCTCGCTCGGCGCGTCGAGGCCGGCAAGAATGTTGAGCACCGTGGTCTTGCCGCAGCCGGAATGGCCAATCACGCAAGCGAACTCGCCGCGGGCCATCGACAGCCACAGATTCTCGAAGATGGTGGTCGTGGCACCTCCGGCGCCGGGATAGCGCTTCGCGATGGCTTCGATGGAGATGAACTTGTCGGTCATGCCCCTACTCCGGAAACGTGACCATGCGCGTGAATCGCGCCAGGATCTGATCGAGCAGCATGCCGACGACCCCGATCAGCAGGATCGCGATGATGACATTGGTGATCGACAAATTATTCCACTCGTTCCAGACGAAGTAGCCGATGCCGGTGCCGCCGACGAGCATCTCGGCGGCGACAATGACGAGCCAGGCGATGCCGATCGAGATGCGCATACCGGTCAGGATCGTCGGCGCCGCAGCGGGGAGGATCACGGTGAAGGCGCGCCTGACGGTGCTGACCTCGAGCGTCCGCGCGACGTTGATCCATTCCTTGCGCACGCTGGCAACGCCGAACACGGTGTTGAGCAGCATCGGCCAGATCGAGCAGATGAAGATCACGAAGATCGCCGAGATCGAGGAATCCTTGATGGTGTAGAGCGCAAGCGGCATCCAGGCCAGCGGCGAGATGGGCTTGAGCACCTGGATGAAGGGGTCCAGCGCCTTGCTGAGCAGCGGCGACATGCCGATCAGGAAACCGAGCGGGATCGCGACCAGCACCGCGAGCAGATAGCCGGTGCCGACGCGTGCGATGGAATAGGCGAGCTGGATGCCGAGCCCCTTGTCGTTCGGCCCGTTGTCGTAGAACGGCCGCTTCAGGTGCTCCCAGAGCTTGGCGCCGACATCGAGCGGCCCGGGCATCGCTGATTTCCCCTGCGTGGCCGTCAGCCCCATCAGCTTGGCGTATTCCGGGCTCATCGTTGTCGTTGCGCCGGTCGAGCGCGTGGCGAGGTGCCAGATGCCGAGAAACGCGGCGAGCAATGCGATCGAGACGAGACCGGCGCGGAGGCGGAGGGAGGAGGTCATCTGGCGCACCAGCGATACTGTGTCCCGGGCGCGGCGCAGCACGAAGTGATGCGACGCAGAACCGGGACCCATGCGGCCACACTGGGTCCCGGCTCAGCGATGCACCACTTCGTGCTACATCGCGTCCGGGACACGAGAGAGCTTACCATCACGACGACTTCCTGATCTTGAAGCTCGCGACATAATCCTCCGGCTTGGCCGGATCGAAAGTCTTGCCCATCACCGCAAACGATTTGTAGCTGCTCGCCGGCGGCGACAGGCCCATGTCGGTCATCAGCTTCTTGGTGTCGGTGGCCAGATACACCTGCTCGGCGACGGCCTTGTAGTCGACGTCGCCCTTAATCTGGCCCCAGCGCTTCATTTGCGTCAGCATCCACACCGCAAACGACTGCCAGGGGAACGGATCGAAATCGACGCGCTTGGCGTCCGTCTTCACCCCGCCGAGGCCATCGGCATAAGTGCCTGTCAGGACTTGCTCCAGCACCGTGACCGGCGCGTTGATGTAATTGGCCGGCGCGATCGCTTCCGCAATCTGCTTGCGGTTCTCCGCCTTGGAGGCGTAGGCGGTGGCATCGACGATGGCGCGCGTCAGCGCGGCAAAGCTGTTCGGCGCCGTCGTGATGAACTCGCGGCTGGCGGCGAAGCTGCAACAGGGGTGGCCGTCCCAGATCTCCTTCGACAACAGGTGCATGAAGCCGACGCCGTCATAGATCGCGCGCTGGCAGATGTTGTCGGGCGCGAGGAAGCCGTCGATGTTGTCGGCGCGCAAATTCGCGACCATCTCCGGCGGCGGCACCGAGCGCAGCTGCACGTCGGTATCGGGGTCGAGACCGTGCTCGGCGAGATAATAGCGCAGCAGGTAATTGTGCATGGAATAGTCGAAGGGAATCGCAAACTTCATTCCCTTCCAGTCCTTGGGATCGCGCTTGTCCTTGTGCTTGGCCGCCAGCACGATGCCCTGCCCATTGATGTTCTCGATCGCAGGCACCGCAAACGGAATGGCGTTCGCGCCGAGCCCGAGCGAGATCGCGATCGGCATCGGCGCCAGCATGTGCGCCGCGTCGTATTCCTTGTTGATGGCCTTGTCGCGGATCACCGCCCAGCCGGCGGTCTTCACCACTTCGACGTTGAGGCCGTGCTTGGAATAGAAGCCCATCGGCGCCGCCATGATGATCGGCGTGGCGCAGGTGATCGGGATGAATCCGACCTTGAGGTCCTTCTTCTCGGGCGCGCCTCCTTGCGCAAAGATTTCGGTTGCTGTCTTCAGCGGGAAGAACTGCGAGAGCGCCGCAAGCGCGGTGGAGGCACCAACCGATTTCAGGAAGGCGCGCCGCGCCACGTCCTGTGGAAACATCGCGCGCATGACCGCGGAGGCAACGACGCCCTCGTAACGTTTTTCCTCGCTCTCGGCCGGCTCGCAGCGAAGCGCCGTGGTCGCCTGCTCGTGCTCGGCTGCCGAGCGATGCTGGCCACAGGCGCAGCCATCACGGAGGTTGCGGTTGGGATCGAACGGATTGTCGAACGTGGACATCGGACCTCCTGCGCGTCGTTGCAGGAGGAATTACGCAAGGAGCATGCCACGGCGGCTCTGCCGTCCACAGCATTGATGACGCAACACTTTCAGTGAATCTTGGCCGCTACGAAAAATCGTGATATACGAAAATTCGTAGCTGAATTACGAGATTTCGCAATGGCACCGACGCCAATGCCTGGCCACGACGACGCGGCCCGGACCATCGACCCACGAATTGCAGCCTTCGAGTCCTCCGTCGAGGCAACGCTGCTGGTCGACCCCTACGGCGACCAGATCATCGATGCCAATCCGGCCGCCTGCTCCCTGCTCGGCTACGACCGCGCCCTGTTGCGGCAGACCAAGGCCAGCACGCTTCACAACGGCCAGCTTCCCGCACTCACGGTGTTCACCCAGGCCGTGCTGCACAAGGGCGCCTACTGGACCACGGCGCTGGCCCCTCGGCACGCCACGGGTCAGGAGCTCCGGCTCGAAACGTCAGGTTGCCTCGTCAGCCACGGCGACCGTACCCTGGTGCTGCTCGTCCTCACCGATCTCGAGGCGCGCCGCCGCCGCAATGTCGATGCCGCCGCCGAGGACCACATGCGCGGTGGGATCGCGACCTGGCAGCGGGTCGAGCGTGTCTTCCAGGACATCGAGCGCGAGAACCAGCTGATTCTGCGCGCCGCCGGCGAAGGCATCTATGGCGTCAATGCCGAGGGCAAGACCACCTTCGTGAATCCCGCGGCCGAACGCATGCTGGGCTGGACCGCCGAGGAGCTGGTCGGCAAGGAGATCCATCCGATCGTGCACCACACTCACCACGACGGCCGGCACTATCACAACCATGATTGCCCGATCTACGCGGCGTTCCGCGACGGCGCCGTGCACCAGGTCGACGGCGAAGTATTCTGGCGCAAGGACGGCTCGCCGGCGTGGGTCGAATACACGTCCACGCCGATCCGCGACCGCGGCGTCGTGGTCGGCGCCGTGGTCGTGTTTCGCGATGTCAGCCAGCGCCGCGAGGCCGACGAGAAGCTGCATGCCGCGCTTGCCGAGGTCGACCGCCTGCGCGAGCGGCTCGAGCTTGAGAACGCCTATCTTCAGGAGGAAATCCGCATCGAGACCAATCCGCGCGGCATCATCGGTGGAAGCGAGGCGATCCAGAAGACGCTGCGCCAGGTCAAGCTGGTGGCGCCGACCACGGCGGCGGTGATGATCACCGGCGAGTCCGGTACCGGCAAGGAGCTGATCGCGCGCGCCATCCACGAGGATTCCACCCGCAGCGACCGGCCGCTGATCCGCGTCAACTGCGCGGCGATCCCGCGGGAATTGTTCGAGAGCGAGTTCTTCGGCCATGTCCGCGGCGCCTTCACCGGCGCAACGCGCGACCGCATCGGCCGGTTCGAGCTCGCCGACGGCGGCACGCTGTTCCTCGACGAGGTCGGCGAGATTCCGCTCGAACTACAGGGCAAGCTGCTGCGCGTGCTGCAGGAGGGCAATTTCGAACGCGTCGGCCAGGAGCGCACGCGCGCCGTCGACGTCCGCGTCATCGCCGCGACCAACCGCGACCTCAAGCAGGAGGTGCAGCGCGGTCGCTTTCGCGAGGACCTCTATTTCCGCCTCAACGTATTCCCGATCGAGACGGTGCCTCTGCGCGAACGGCGCGAGGACATTCCCCTCCTCGCCCAGCATTTTTTGACGCGCGAGAGCAAGGCGTTGAAATCCAACCTGCGTCTGTCGGAAGGCGATGCGCGGCGGCTCACCCGCTACGACTGGCCCGGCAATGTCCGCGAACTGCAGAACGTGATCGAGCGCGCCGCGATCCTGTCGCAGAACGGCCGTTTGCGAATCGACCTGCCGGACTCCTCCGGCGCGCAGCCCACGATCGGCACGGCACGCCAGAAGGCCGATGCACGGCCGACCGTCATGACCTCGTCCGAGATGCGCGACTACGAGCGCGCCAACATCCTCGCCGCACTCGAAGCCTGCACAGGGAAAGTGTTCGGTCCCGGCGGCGCGGCGGAGATGCTGGACATCAAGCCGACCACGCTGGCCTCGCGGATCAAGGCGCTTGGGATCGCGCCTCGTCCGCGGGCCATGTGATCGCGGCGTGTTCAGGCCGCCTTGGTCGTCACATCTGATGCAATCGGCAGCCCCTGCTCGATCGGCAGCGACGGATCGCGCGACCATTCGTTCCAGGAGCCGAAATACATCCGCACGTCCTTCACGCCTGCGTTCTTCAGTGCCAGGAACGTGTTCGAGGCGCGCGCGCCCTTGAAGCAGTAGAGGTAGACCGGCGTCGTCGGCGAGATGCCGACGGTGGCGCATTCCGCCAGAATCTCGTCCTTGGATTTGAAGCGCGGGCCTTCGGCTGTAGGCTTCATCATGCGATACCATTCCAGCCACACGGCGCCCGGAATCCGGCCCTTGCGCGGGCAGAAATCCTTGCCGTACGGGGACGAGCTGTCGCCGATCCACTCGTCGACGTCGCGGACGTCGAGGATCGCGATGCCGGGCTTGCCGACGGCGGCGAGCATGGTCTTGGCGTCGATCAGGATCTCGCCGGCTTCGGGCACGATCGCGAACGACGCCTTCGCCGGCATCGGCACCTCCTTGGTTACCGGGAAGCCCGCACCCGACCAGGCGTCGAAGCCGCCATGCAGCACCTTCACCTTGGGATAGCCGAGCATGGTGAGCAGGTAATAGCCGCGGCAGGACTGGCCGAAGCCGGAGTTCATCGACTGCTCGTAGACCACCGCCGTCTCCTTGCCCGAAAGGCCGGCAGCGCCGAACGCATCGGCGAATTTCGTCTTGAGCTCGGCCATGCCTTCCAGCGTCGAGGTCGCGAGGAACGTAAAGATCTCGTGCACGTTCACGGCGCCCGGCAGGTGCCCGGCGGCGTAAGCATCGGGATTGCGGGTGTCGATGACGACACACGGCTCGGTCTTCAAGAGATCGGCGAGTTCGACGGCAGTGATCAGAACGTCAGTCATGGCAGCCTCTCCGTTGAGGTTGGTGGGTCTTCGGGTGGACTCGTAGAGCTCTAAGGTTTGGAACTCAGAAATCGGCGAGCATCTTGCGCAGCTGCTTGGTGGCCGGCGTGACGATCGCGACGAAATAGGCCTCGCGCAGGCGCCGCTGCGCGCGGTGGCTCTTCAAGTAGCCGCGCGCGCCACAATGCAGCATCGCCGCATGCGCCGCCGCGACGCTGGCCTCGCCCGCTCGAAGCCTGAGCGCGATCACCTTGCGCCAGTAGGTCTCCTCCTCGTTGTAGGGATCGCGTGCCAGCGCCATGGTCTCGGCCTCGAGCTCGGCGGCGAGCTCGCGGAAATGCACCGGCTGCTGCGGCAGATAGCGGTTGATGTGGCCGAGCGAACCGTCGACCTCGTCCATGATGTTGATGCAGTCCTTGATGAGGCCGAGCGCCATGCCGGCCTGCAGCAGGATGAAGCCGGCGCGGATCTTCTTCACGAAGGGGCCCGCGGGATCGGCGAGGATCAGCTCGTCCGGCACGAAGGCGTCGCGGAACTGCACGCCATAGGTGCCGGTGCCGTCCATCGCCATGAATGGCTTGCACGGCGTCAGCGTGATCGCGGGGTCCGAGCAGTCGGCGAGGAACATGACGGTGCCCTCGTCGTCCTCTCGCTCGAAGATAGTGCCGAAATAATGGTCGGGACCGAGGTTGGAGACCCAGGGCAGCGCGCCACGCACGACGTAGCCGCCCTCGACCTTGCGCCCCTTCAGCTTGAGCTTCTCAATGCCGAAAAAGCTCTTCATCGGATTCGAAAGACCGGTGCCACCGAGCACGCGCCCCGTCGAGAATGCATCGCCAAAACGCTTGGCCAGCTTCACGTTGGTGGAATTCGCCGCGTACCAGACCAGCGTGTTCTGGCACCAGGCCATGAAGGCCGTGGCGCCGCAGACCTCCCCGATCGCCGCCATCGCCTGGATCGCGCAGCGCAGATCGGCGGGACCTTCGTGCGGCACGTGACTGCCCCAGGCGCCGACCGCGCCGAACGCACGCAGCACCTCGTCCGGATAGACCGAACCGTCGTCGATGCCGACCGCGAGCGGCGCGAGTTGCTCCCGCGCGATCCGCGCCACCTCGCCTGCAATGGACGGTGCGGGCTGATCCAGAACGTCGACCCGCGATAAAGCCAGTGAACCCATGATCGTCTCCCGCACCGTGTCCTGATTGCTCTCGGCTAGATGCCGACCTCGAGATTGACCGGCCGGGTGAAGGTGTTGGCGACCGGCGACCATTTCTTCACGTGGGCGACCAGCGCGTTGATCTCGTCCTGCGCGATGCCCTCGCATTCCATGTCGACCTTGACGCGCACATCGGTGAAGCCGACCGGCTTGTCCGAGGTATCGCCGGTGCCCCAGACCGCGGTGATGTTGAGATCGCCTTCGAGCTCGAGCTCGAGCTTGTTGACGATCCAGCCGCGGTGCACGGCGTTGGCGTGCAGGCCGACCGCGAGGCAGGAGCCGAGCGCGGCGAGCGAGGCTTCCGACGGATTGGGCGCGGTATCGTCGCCCAGCAGCCCCGGCGGTTCGTCGACGATGTAGGGCGGCAGATTGCGGATGTAGTTGGCGTGGCGGAATTTACCCTCCGCAACCGTCTTGCATTTCAAGGTCTTGACGACCTTCGGATTGGCCTTGCCGCTCGCGATCAGTTGCTCGAGGCCGTTCTTGTCGATGGGCGCGAGGCACCCCGTCAGCACTGTCTTTTGAACGACGGCAGTCATCTTCTTCTCCCTGGCAGAAGTGGAAATCGGTAGGATACCGAACGGTCTGTTTCCCTGCATAGGGCGTGCCAAAGCGGGCCGAAAAGGAAATGCGAGGGATTGGAGCCGCTTAAGCGGCACTGCCTGCAGATTGATCAGTCGGGCTCTGCTCAAAGGCGATGCAGATGGGTTCGCCGATGCGAATCTTTTCGGCGCGAAAGAGATGCGGCTTGATGATGCCGCGCGGCTGCGAGTAAGTTGCAGCCTATGGCAAAGACGTCATCGAAGAAGAAATCCAATTCGCCGCACGCCGGTGCCGGCGATGACGAATCCGCGCGCGGGCGCCTGCTCAATGCCGCCACGCACCTCTTCTGCAAGAACGGCATCAACGCCACTGGCATCGATGCCATCATCGAGGAGGCCGGCACCGCCAAGACCACGCTCTATAAATTGTTCGGCTCCAAGACCAATCTCGTCAACGCCGTGCTCGAGAGCGAGGGCAAGCAATGGCGCGAATGGTTCATCGGCGCCATGGAAGAAGGCGGCGGCGACGCGCAGGCGAAACTGACGCGCATCTTCCCGGCATTGAAGAGCTGGTTCGCCGAAGAGCGCTTCTACGGCTGCCCCTTCATCAATGCGGTGGGCGAGCACGACAAGGACGCAAAACAGTTCCGCAATATCGCGCTGAAGCACAAGAAGATCGTGCTCGGCCACATCGAGAAGCTCGCCGGTGAATTGGGATCGGCCGAGCCCGCAGTGCTCGCGCATCAGCTCGGCCTCATCATCGACGGCGCGATCGTCGCCGCCATGATCTCGCGCGATCCGACCGTCGCCGATACGGCGGCACTCACGGCAGGCCCGCTGCTCGGGCAGTCCAAGGCGAAGAAGAAACGCGCGGCGGAGCAGCTGGAGACGGTGTGATCGCGCTTGTCTTGTAGCCCGCATGCAGCGAAGCGGAATGCGGTGACAACGTCCCGGATTACGCTCCGCTCCATCCGGGCTACGAAGATTTTGTAGGGCCCTAGGTGCTCGTCACCTGCCGGACCGGCGGCGGCTTCCAGGTCCCGTTGATGATCGAAGGCGACTTCTCGTTGGGCCAGTACATCCGCAACATCAGCACGAACTTGCCCGCGGGCGCAGGAAGCCAGTTGCTCTCCTTGTCGGAGCCGGGATTGTCCTTCTGGATGTAGAGGTCGACCGAACCGTCCGGATTGACTTTGAGGTTCTGGCGGGCGCTGATCGACTGGCGGTTGATCGGATTGGCAACGAAGAAATAGTGCTCGTCATACATCGTCAGCGACCAGAAGCCGCCGACCGGAGGAAGCTGCCCCTTCGGAAAGCGCATGACGTACTTGTTGCTGCCGACATACTCTTTCCCGTCGGCGTCCTTCTGCGATGTCGGATAGCACGCATCCTGAATTCGGTTGGCGCCAAGGCCGATGGCCGTGACCAGGGCGCGGTTGAAGTAATTGGTGCCGTAGACGCCGGCTTCAGCGTCGAAGGCCCAACCGTTGACATTCCTGATCGCCTTGTTGACCTTGAACTGGAGCATGATGCGGTCGAATGCCACCTGCGGGACCCGCTTGGCGAAGGCAGCATCGAATTTGCTCGCGTCGAAATCCTTGCCGGGGACAAGACCGATCTTCGCGAATTTGGCGACCTCAGCCGCATCCGCGGCGGCCGGCGGATTGCGCTTCATCAATAGCGCCAGAAGAGTGAAATAGGCGGCGGCGTCCATGCGGTTGACCTGATCGCGAACGGCCGTCTTCATGTCGATCGACGCATCGGCCTTGCCTGCCGGCGGCGTATAGGACTTGCCGTACGCGCTGAGAGGGAAGAGCTTGAACTCGTCCTGTGCCGCATGCACGGCCGCGTAGTCTTCCGGCGTGCCGGTGCAATAAATTCGGCCCAGAATCCACACCATGCTCGTGGGCGATTTGTATTCCTTGACACCGGCGGGAAGCGTTCCCTTCCAGCCCGGGCCGGTGATCGCGTAGGTCTGCGCCTTGGTGCCGGTGGTGCGCTTGCCCGGGACCTGGAAGACGTTGGTCCAGCCGTCCAGCATCGGAAACAGGAAGTAACGGTCCTTCATATCGGGCATGCTCAGGACCCAGGGCTCGTCTCCGACGTCGATCCAGGCGGTCGTGTAGAGGGTATCTGCGTTGGGTGCGGTGACGTCCTTGAAGCTGGCATCAGGGTATTTGCGCAGCTTGACGAATTGCCCCATCGGCGCGCGCGTGCCCTGCGGCGTCGCGACGTTGGTCATCACGCGGCGGGTCATTTCCATCGTGACAAGCGGATAGCCGTAGATATAGGCGTCCTGGGCGAGCCAGAAATCTTCGCCGCCCTCCAGGGCCCTGACGACAGGACCGTCAAACTCGGCACGTGCCGCGCGGGACATCACAAGCGACGATACGGCGGCGCTGAACACGGCCAGCGCTTGGCGACGGTCAATTGACATATCGAACCCTCCCTGCTGCCCCAAAGCGTAGCGAGGGGGGTTCCATGTTCCTTGACATGCATCAATGGGACGGATGGCCTTTGGACCGCGCTCAAGTGCCGTTCGCCAGGCACAACTCAACACGTCTGCATCAACTGGCGGTACAAATAGTGGGTTGCGACGGGCGCGAACTCCTTGCCCTACGGAATGTCTGAGTTTTCCGCCATCATCCTCTGCAGCCGCACCAGCTCCGCCTCAAGATCCCGCTCCACATCCGCAGCGCGAATGTCGAGCACCCGATAATCCCGCGCCTCCAGCCATGCCCGCCGCCCCGAGCGGTCAGCTGCGATCGCCTCCCCCTCGCCCGGGTTGACCAGCTCGATCGCGATCCGGTGCGGGAACGAGACGAAATCCGGAATGCGCCGCCCCACCGGGGTTTGGCGCTTGAACTGGCCTGCAAAGCGGCGGTCACGAGTCAGGGCCTGCCAGAGCAGGCGCTCGGCATCGGTCGGGTTGCGGCGAAGCAGGCGGGCGAGGCCGCGCACGGTCGAGCCGCTGTCGGGCACACCACCGCCCTGGCCGTGCTCGGCCAGCAGCGCGCGCAGGCGCGTGGCCTGCTCGCCGTCGAGCACGCCGCCCTTGGCCGGGCCCTTGCGCCCCTCGGCGATCGCCATGACGACTCCATGGAGGGTGTGCATGTCCTGCTTGGTCGGCTCCATCCGGCTGAAGATGTTGCGCAGGTTCACCAGCATGGTGTCACGCTTCTCGGCAGGTCGCAGAAACTCCACCTTGTCGAGTTCGCGGATGAGATTGTCGAAGAAGGCCTGCATCTGGTGCTGCGAGGCACGCTCGGAGCGCTCCGGCATGGCGTGCGGCAGCTCGCCTGACGTGGCCCGCTTGAACCATTCATAGCCGACCAGCAGCACCGCCTGGGCGAGGTTGAGCGAGGCGAAGCCTGGATTGACCGGGAACGTGATGATGCGGTTGGAGAGCCCGACCTCCTCGTTGGTCAGCCCCCAGCGCTCGCGGCCGAACAGGATGCCGCACCTGCCGCCGGTCGCGACGTGCCCGGCGATCTCGCTCGCCGCGGCCTCCGGCCCGACCACGGGCTTGGCCTGGTCGTGGGGGCGCGCCGTGGTGGCGAACAGCAGGTCGAGGTCGGCGACGGCCTGCTGAACCGTGTCGAACAGTTCGACCCTTTCCAGGATATGGTCGGCGCCGGCCGCGGCGCGCTGGGCCGCGATGTTGGGCCAGCCATCCCGGGGGTTAACGATGCGCAAGGCGCCTAGCGCAAAATTGCCCATGGCGCGCGCGGCCATGCCGATGTTCTCACCGAGCTGCGGCTCGACCAGGATGACGATGGGACCGTCGAGGGACAAACCCGCCTTGCTCTTGTCAGTCCCCGACATCTGATTTCGCTTTCACTCTACGTCTCAAGGCCTTGGCAAGGCCGCCTTGGGAATTGATTCAAGCCGCCGCTTGCCGACGGCCTCGTCCCGTTCGCCTGTCGTTTGCCTGTCCTGACAAAATTCTCAAGGGAAATAACGGGGTTAGATTCGGTTTTTGAAATCGCAGGGAACGTGCCCCCGGCGGCCGGGCGAGAGCCGCCGCCCGCCCCCCAATCCCGGCAAGCTGGATGAGCTAAAAGTGCATAATCCCTTGGCTTTCGCCCGCCGCCCGGCGGTGCTAAGAGGCGGCGGATATTCCCGTGGCGCGCCGAAAGCGCCGTTCCCAAGAGGCTTCCCCGATCATGGCAAAAATCAAGGTATCCAATCCCGTCGTCGAGCTCGATGGCGACGAGATGACCCGGATCATCTGGCAGTACATCAAGGACAAGCTGATCAACCCGTACCTCGATGTCGAGCTGCTCTATTTCGACCTGGGCATGGAATACCGCGACCACACCAACGATCAGGTCACCATCGACGCCGCCGAAGCCATCAAGAAGGTCGGCGTCGGCGTCAAGTGCGCCACCATCACCCCTGATGAAGCCCGGGTGAAGGAGTTCAACCTCAAGCAGATGTGGAAGTCGCCGAACGGCACCATCCGCAACATCCTCGGCGGCGTGATCTTCCGCGAGCCGATCATCTGCAAGAACGTGCCGCGTCTGGTTCCCGGCTGGACCAAGCCGATCATCATCGGCCGCCACGCCTATGGCGACCAGTACCGCGCCACCGACTTCAAGTTCCCCGGCAAGGGCACCCTCACGATGAAGTTCGTCGGCGAGGACGGCACCGTGATCGAGAAGGAAGTGTTCAAGGCTCCGGGCGCCGGCGTCGCCATGGAGATGTACAATCTCGACGACTCCATCATCGACTTCGCCCGCGCCTCGCTGAACTACGGCCTGCTGCGCAACTACCCGGTCTATCTCTCGACCAAGAACACGATCCTGAAGGTCTATGACGGCCGCTTCAAGGACATCTTCCAGGACATCTACGACCGCGAGTTCAAGAAGGAATTCGAGGCCAAGGGCCTGACCTACGAGCACCGCCTGATCGACGACATGGTGGCCTCGGCGCTGAAATGGTCCGGCGGCTATGTCTGGGCCTGCAAGAACTACGACGGCGACGTGCAATCCGACACGGTCGCGCAGGGCTACGGCTCGCTCGGCCTGATGACCTCGGTCCTGCTCACCCCCGACGGCAAGACCGTGGAGGCCGAAGCCGCCCACGGCACGGTGACCCGCCACTACCGCGAGCACCAGAAGGGCAAGGAGACCTCGACCAACTCGATCGCCTCGATCTTCGCCTGGACCCGTGGCCTCGCCCACCGCGCCAAGCTCGACAACAATGCCGAGCTCGCCAAGTTCGCGAACACGCTGGAGAAGGTCTGCGTCGACACCGTCGAGGCCGGCTATATGACCAAGGATCTCGCGCTGCTCGTCGGCGCCGACCAGCGCTGGCTCTCGACCACCGGCTTCCTCGACAAGGTCGCCGAGAACCTGACCAAGGAGCTGGCGGCTTAAGCCGTCCGCAATTCCGCCCGACTGGGCCGGACATCATCACGGGCCGCGCGACAGCGCGGCCCGTTTGCTTTTTCGGACCGCTTCAGCGGCCTCCCCCGTCCCCCTGCGCCAGTTCCGCCAGCGCGAGATCGCCGGTGTCGGCAAGCCTTGCCTTGGCGGTGGTGTGAACGTGGTCGGCGAGCGTCGGCATGCGTTCGATCAGGGCGTGAAAGTCCTGGGCGTCGAGCACCAGGAGCCGGGTCTTTCGCATCGCCGTCACCGTGCCGCTGCGCTTTGTCTTGTGCAGCAGCGCGATCTCGCCGAAGAAAGTGCCGTCGGTAAGCCGCACATGCTGGCTCGGCAGCGCGATCTCGACCTCGCCGGCGGTGATGAAATACATCGACGAGGCCACATCGCCGCGCCGCACCAGGATCTCGCCCTGCTCGATGGTGCGCGCGCGGAGCAGCCGCATGATGTCGGCGATCTCGGCCGCCGACAGATGCGAGAACAGCGGCACCCGCGCCAGCATGCCCCAGGTGACGACGAAATCACGCCGCTTCACCTCTTCGGCGAACGCGGTCGAGATGATCGCGACCGGCAGCGCGATCATGGCGAAGCCGCTGATGATGGCGAATGTGGAGATCAGCTTGCCGAGCGGCGTCACCGGCACGACGTCGCCATAGCCGACGGTGCCGAGCGTCACGATCGCCCACCACATCGCCTGCGGGATGGTGCCGAGCTTGTCCGGCTGCACGTCGCGCTCGATGGCGTAGAGCAGCGAGGCGAAGGTCAGGACCGCGCCGATCAGGATGACGATGCAGCCGATCAGCGCCCGCCGCTCGGCATGCACGGCGGCAAGCAGCGAGCGCATCGCCGGGGAGTACCGTATCAGCTTGAAGAACGGCAGCACGCCGAGGGCGGCCAGCGTCGCATGCCGCCCGGTGGCGAGCACGATCGCGGCCGGCAGAAACGCCAGGAGATCGATGATGCCGAGCGCCGAGAAGGCGTAGCCGAGCCGGTCGGAGAGCGCGGACGCCTTGCGCTGGGTGTGGCCCGCCACGGTCCACAGCCGCGCGGCATATTCCAGCGCGAACACGATCACGGACAGGATGGTGATGGCCGCGAACAGCGTGCCGAACTGCGCGTCCAGCTCCGGCACCGAGGCGAGGATCATCGCGACCACATTGAGCACGATGACGCCGATGATGATCTGGATGAAGCGCGACCCGACTGAATAGGCCAGCGGATCGTGCTCCAGCAATTCATAGAGGCGATCCCTCATATTGGGATCGGGAAGCCCATGTCCGCGCGGACTGGGGCGCATGATCCTTAAGCGCCGGCCATGGCTTTTTCGATCGCAGCTAACGCCTCGGTCGCCTTGGCCCCGTCGGGGCCGCCGGCCTGCGCCATGTCGGGCCGGCCGCCGCCGCCCTTGCCCCCGAGCGCTTCGGAGGCGATGCGCACCAGGTTCACGGCGTTGAAGCGCGCGGCGAGATCGGCGGTGACGCCGACCACCACACCGGCCTTGCCGTCCTCGGTGACGCCGACGATGGCGACCACGCCGGATCCGATCTGCTTCTTGGCCTCGTCGGCCAGGCTCTTGAGATCCTTCATCTCGATGCCCTCGACCGCACGCGCCATCAGCTTGACGTCGCCGACCTCGCGCACGCCGGCGGCTGCGCCGTTGCTCGCGGATGCACCTCCGCCCATCGCCAGCTTCTTGCGGGCGTCGGAGAGCTCGCGCTCGAGCTTCTTGCGCTCCTCCATCAGCGCGGTGATGCGCGCCGGCACGTCGTCGAGCGAGGTGCGCAGCTCGTTTGCCGCGGTCTTCGCCAGCGCCATGGTCTCGTTGGCGTGTCTTCGCGCGTAGTTGCCGGTCAGCGCCTCGATGCGGCGCACGCCGGAGGCCACCGCGCTCTCGCCGGTCAGCGTGATCAGGCCGATGTCGCCGGTGCGCCGCACATGGGTGCCGCCGCAGAGCTCGACCGACCAGCCGAGCGCGTTGGCGCCACGCTCGCGCGCGGTCCGGCCCATCGAGACGACGCGGACCTCGTCGCCGTATTTTTCACCGAACAAAGCGCGCGCGCCGGCTTCGCGGGCCTCGTCCACGCCCATGACGCGGGTGGTGACCTCGTCATTTTCCAGCACCACGTCGTTGGCGATGTCCTCGATGCGCGCAAGCTCTTCCGCCGTGATCGGCTTCGGGTGCACGAAGTCGAAGCGCAAACGATCGGGCGCGACCATCGAGCCGCGCTGGGCGATGTGATCGCCGAGCACCTGGCGCAGCGCCTCGTGGATGAGATGCGTCGCCGAGTGATGCGCGCGGATCGAGGAGCGCCTGGAATGATCGACCTCGAGCTGCAGCGCGGTGCCGAGCTTCAGCTCGCCGCTTTCGACGGTGCCGACATGCACGAAGAAATCGCCGAGCTTCTTCTGGGTGTCGGTGACGCGGAACTTGATGCCGCCCTCGCCCGTGAGGACGCCGGTGTCGCCGACCTGGCCGCCGGACTCCGCGTAGAACGGCGTCTGGTTCAGCACGATCGCGCCGGTGTCACCGGTCTTGAGGCTCGTCACCTCGGCGCCGTCCTTCACCAGCGCCGACACCGCGCCTTCGGCGCTCTCGGTCTCGTAGCCCAGGAATTCAGTGGCACCGAGCTTCTCGCGCAGCGGAAACCAGATCGCCTCGGAAGCCGCCTCGCCCGAGCCTTTCCAGGACTCGCGCGCCTTGGCCTTCTGGCGCTCCATCGCGTCGGTGAACGCGGCCTGGTCGACGCCGATGCCGCGCGACTTCAGCGCGTCCTGCGTCAGGTCCAGCGGGAAGCCGTAGGTGTCGTAGAGCGTGAAGGCGACGTCGCCGTCGAACATGTCGCCCTTCTTCAAGGACGCGCTCTTCTCATCGAGGATGGCAAGGCCGCGCACCAGCGTTTTGCGGAAGCGGGTCTCTTCCAGCCGCAGCGTTTCCTCGATCAGATTCTCCGCGCGCATCAAATCGGGATAGGCCTGGCCCATCTCGCGCACCAGCGCCCAGACCAGCCGATGCATCAGCGGCTCTTTCGCACCGAGCAGCTGCGCATGGCGCATCGCGCGGCGCATGATCCGCCGCAACACGTAACCGCGGCCCTCGTTCGATGGCAGCACACCGTCCGCGACCAGGAAGGCCGAGGAACGCAGATGGTCCGCGATGACGCGGAACGAGGCCACGGTCTGCTCGTTCGGCCCGCTGCCGAGCGCGGACGACGTCGCATCGACCAAATGGCGGAACAGATCGGTTTCGAACACGCTCTCGACGCCCTGCAGAATGCAGGCCATGCGCTCCAGGCCCATGCCGGTGTCGATCGAGGGACGCGGCAGAGGCACGCGCTCCTCCTTCGTCACCTGCTCGTACTGCATGAACACCAGGTTCCAGAATTCGAGGAAGCGGTCGCCGTCCTCTTCCGGCGAGCCCGGAGGCCCGCCCCAGATGTGCTCGCCGCGGTCGATGAAGATCTCCGAGCACGGGCCGCACGGGCCGGTGTCGCCCATCGCCCAGAAATTGTCCGAGGTCGGAATGCGGATGATGCGGTCGTCGGAGAAGCCCGCGATCTTCTTCCACAGGCCGGCCGCCTCGTCGTCGGTGTGGTAGACGGTGACCAGCAGCTTGTCCTTCTTGAGCCCGAACTCCCTGGTGATCAGCGTCCAGGCGAGCTCGATCGCCCGCTCCTTGAAATAGTCGCCGAACGAGAAATTGCCGAGCATCTCGAAGAAGGTGAGATGGCGCGCGGTGTAGCCGACATTGTCGAGGTCGTTGTGCTTGCCGCCGGCCCGCACGCATTTCTGCGAGGTGGTGGCGCGCTGATAGGGCCGCTTCTCGACGCCGGTGAAGACGTTCTTGAACTGCACCATGCCTGCATTGGTGAACATCAATGTCGGGTCGTTGCGCGGCACCAATGGCGAGGACGACACGATCTCGTGGCCGTTCTCGGCAAAGAAGTTCAGAAAGGTCGACCTGATCTCGTTGACGCCGCTCATGTTCATCCAATCGGGTGTGCTTGGACCCGCTTCTCGCCATCAAAACCGTAACGTTAAGGCTGATATCTGCGGGCCAAAGCGCTTTTAGACAAGGCCAGCTTCGCTGTCCAGAAACTGTGCAAGGAGATCATAGGGTTGCCACACCAGCGCAATCCGGTTGAAAGGCACGGAAGTCGCGTTGACAGGCTTGGCCGCCCTGTGGTCTGTACCCATCTGTATCGTACGGCCACGTCGGGAGAGACCGGCTTTAGGTAGCCGGCGCCGAAGGAGCAACCGCCCCGGAAACTCTCAGGCAAAAGGACCGCGTGGCTTTGACAGCATCTGGAAAGAGGCGCCGACGGGTCTAGACCCGGACTGCGTCCGCCGACGGGATAATACTCTCAGGCACAGCGACAGATGGGGCTTCGACTGGTGTCCATCGGGGAATCGTCCCCGGGGAACCGCCGAGGGCCCTCCAAGATGCTAGCGCACGACCAAGACTCCCTGAAACGTACGCCCCTTCACGGGCTTCATGTCTCCCTGGGCGGCAAGATGGTGCCGTTCGCGGGCTATGACATGCCCGTGCAATACCCGGCGGGCGTGCTGAAGGAGCACCTCCATACCCGCACCAAAGCCGGCCTGTTCGACGTCTCTCATATGGGCCAGCTCGCGCTCCGGCCGAAGTCCGGCAAGGTTGAGGACGCCGCCCGCGCCCTGGAACGGCTGGTGCCGCAGGATATCGTGGCGATCGCGCCGGGGCGGCAGCGCTACGCCCAGTTCACAAATGAAGATGGCGGCATTCTCGACGATCTCATGGTCGCCAATTTCGGCGACCACCTGTTCCTGGTCGTCAACGCCGCCTGCAAGGCCGAAGACGAGGCGCATCTGCGCGCGAATCTCTCGAACGATTGCGTCATCGATTCTCTTGGCGACCGCGCGCTGATCGCGCTACAGGGCCCGAAGGCGGAGGCTGCGCTGGCGAAATTATGTGCAGAGGCGCCGTCCATGACATTCATGGACGCCGGTCCGCGCATGGTTGCCGATATTGCCTGCTTCGTCTCGCGCTCTGGCTACACCGGCGAGGACGGTTTCGAGATTTCCGTCCCCGCTGCGGATGCCGAGCGCCTCGCCAAGATGCTGCTGGAAAACCCCGACGTGCTGCCGATCGGCCTCGGCGCGCGCGACAGCCTGCGGCTGGAAGCCGGGCTCTGCCTCTACGGCCACGACATCGACACCACCACGACGCCAGTCGAAGCGGCGCTGGAATGGTCGGTGCAAAAGAGTCGCCGCACCGGCGGCGCGCGCGCCGGCGGCTTTCCGGGTGCGGACAAGATCCTGGCCCATTTCGATCGTGGTGCATCCCGCCGCCGCATCGGTCTCCTCGCCCTCGGCCGCGCCCCGGTGCGCGAGGGCGCGCTGCTGTTTGCCGACGAGACGGCAGGCGAGCCGATCGGACAAGTCACGTCGGGCGGTTTCGGCCCGAGCCTGAATGCGCCGGTCGCGATGGGCTACGTGCCGACGAAACTGAGCGCGCTCGGCACCAAACTGTTCGCCGAGGTGCGCGGCCAGCGACTGCCGCTCGCAGTCGCCGCCATGCCCTTCGTGAAAAACACCTACAAACGCTGAGGACGAGACAATGACCACGACGCTGTACACCTCCGACCATGAATGGCTCGCCATCGACGGCGATGTCGCCACTATCGGCATCACCGACTATGCCCAGCAGCAGCTCGGCGACGTCGTGTTCGTCGAGTTGCCCAAGGTCGGCCGCGCGCTGAAGAAGGCGGAAGCCGCCGCCGTCGTGGAATCGGTGAAGGCCGCCTCCGACGTCTACGCGCCCGTGACCGGCGAAGTGCTCGAGGCCAATGCCGAGCTCGCCGCCGAGCCGGCGCTGGTGAACTCGGACGCGCAGGGCAAGGCCTGGTTCTTCAAGATCAGGATTGCCGACAAGAGCGAGCTCGGCGGTCTCATGGATGAAGCCGCCTACAAGGCACATACGGCTTAAGGACGATGGAGCAAGCGATGACCGCGCACCGCAAGACCAACGGCGACACCGCCGCAAGTTTCGTTCGCCGCCATATCGGCCCCTCGGCGCGCGACGTCACCGCAATGCTCGAAACCGTCAGCGCAAAGAGCGTCGATGCCTTGATGGCGGAGACGCTGCCGGCCTCGATCCGGCAGGCCGCCCCCCTCGACCTCGGCAAGCCGCTCAGCGAGACCGAGGCGATCGCGCATATGACCGAGCTCGCAAGCCAGAACCAGGTCTTCACCTCGCTGATCGGCCAGGGCTATTCAGGCACCATCCTGCCCGCGGTGATCCAGCGCAACATCCTCGAAAATCCGGCCTGGTACACCGCCTACACGCCCTACCAGCCCGAGATCAGCCAGGGCCGGCTGGAAGCGCTGCTCAACTTCCAGACCATGATCTGCGATCTCACCGGGCTCGACGTCGCCAACGCCTCGCTGCTCGATGAGGCCACCGCTGCCGCCGAAGCCATGGCGCTGGCCGAGCGGCACTCGCAGGTGAAGGCAAAGGCTTTCTTCGTCGACAAGGACGTGCACCCGCAGACGCTCGCCGTGATGCGCACCCGCGCCGAGCCGCTGGGCTGGAGTTTGGTCGTCGGCGATCCCCTCACCGATCTCGACAAGGCCGATGTACTCGGCGCGTTGCTGCAATATCCGGGTTCGTCAGGCGCAGTGCGCGACCTCAGGCCCGCAATCGCCGCACTGAAGGCCAAGGGCGCGCTCGCGATCGTCGCCGCCGACCTGCTGGCGCTGACGCTGCTCGCCTCGCCCGGCGAGCTGGGTGCCGACATCGCGATCGGTTCCGCGCAGCGTTTTGGCGTGCCGATGGGCTATGGCGGACCGCACGCGGCCTATATGGCGGTGCGCGATGCGCTGAAGCGCTCGCTGCCCGGCCGCATCGTCGGCCTCTCCGTGGACTCCCGTGGAATGCCGGCCTATCGCCTCGCGCTGCAGACCCGCGAGCAGCATATCCGCCGCGAGAAGGCGACCTCCAACATCTGCACCGCGCAGGTGCTGCTCGCCGTGATCGCCTCGATGTATGCGGTCTATCACGGCCCCGAGGGCCTGACGCAGATCGCGCGCAACGTGCATCGCCGTACGGCCGTGCTCGCGGCCGGCTTGCGCAAGCTCGGCTTTGCGCCTGATAGCGACACCTTCTTCGACACGCTGAGCGTCGATGCCGGCGCCAAGCGCGCCGAGATCGTCGCGCGCGCGGCCGCCGAGAAGATAAATCTCGGCGTCGGCGACCCCGCCTTGCGCATCGCGCTCGACGAGACCACCACGCCTGCGACGGTCGAAGCGGTCTGGCGCGCCTTCGGCGGCAAGCTCGCCTATGCAGAGATCGATGCCGAGACGCGCGAAACGCTGCCGGACGAGTTGAAGCGCACCACCGCTTTCCTCACCCATCCCGTGTTCCACGCGCATCGCTCGGAGACCGAGATGCTGCGCTATATGCGCAAGCTCAGTGACCGCGATCTCGCGCTCGACCGCGCGATGATCCCGCTGGGATCCTGCACCATGAAGCTGAACGCGACCACCGAGATGATGCCGCTGACCTGGCCGGAGTTCGGGAGCTTGCATCCGTTCGTTCCGCGCGAGCAGGCCAAGGGCTATCACGCGCTGTTCGCCCGGCTGCAAAAATGGCTCTGCGACATCACCGGCTATGACGCGATCTCGCTGCAGCCGAACTCCGGCGCGCAGGGCGAATATGCCGGGCTGCTCGCGATCCGCGGCTATCATGCCTCGCGCGGCGAAAGCCATCGCAAGATCTGCCTGATCCCCTCCTCCGCCCACGGCACCAATCCGGCCTCGGCCGCGATGGTCGGCATGGACGTGGTGGTGGTCGCCTGCGAAAAGAACGGCGACGTCGACGTCAATGATCTCCGCGCCAAGGCCGAGAAGCATTCGAACGATCTCGCCGCGGTCATGATCACCTATCCCTCGACCCATGGCGTGTTCGAGGAGCACATCCGCGAGATCTGCGACATCGTCCACGGCCATGGCGGCCAGGTGTATCTCGACGGCGCCAACCTCAACGCGCAGGTCGGCCTCTCCAGGCCAGGCGATTACGGCGCCGATGTCAGCCATCTCAATCTGCACAAGACCTTCTGCATCCCGCATGGCGGCGGCGGCCCCGGCATGGGCCCGATCGGCGTCAAGGCACATCTCGCGCCGTTCCTGCCCGGTCATCCAGCGACGCAAGGCGATGCGCCCGTCGGCCCGGTCTCGGCCGCCCCTTTCGGCTCGGCCTCGATCCTGACCATCTCCTACATCTATATCCTGATGATGGGCGGCGAAGGCCTGAAGCGCGCCACCGAGATCGCGATCCTCAACGCCAATTACATCGCGGCGCGCCTCGATCCGCACTTCCCGGTGCTCTACAAGAATGCCAGGGGCCGCGTCGCGCATGAATGCATCGTCGACCCGCGTGCGTTGAAGACGACCAGCGGCGTCACCGTGGACGACATCGCAAAGCGCCTGATCGATTACGGCTTCCACGCGCCGACCATGAGCTTCCCGGTGCCGGGCACGCTGATGATCGAGCCGACCGAATCGGAATCGAAGGCCGAGCTGGATCGTTTTTGCGACGCCATGATCGCGATCCGGAAAGAGATCGGCGAGGTCGAAGCCGGCCGCTTCAAGATCGAAGCCTCGCCGTTGCGCCACGCCCCGCACACCGTGCACGACATCGCGGACGACGATTGGAATCGCCCCTACACCCGCGCCGAGGGCTGCTTCCCCGCGGGCAGCTCGCGCACCGATAAATACTGGAGCCCGGTGGGCCGCGTCGACAACGTCTATGGCGACCGTAACCTCGTGTGCTCCTGCCCGCCGGTGAGCGATTACGCGCAAGCCGCGGAGTAGGACACGACGGAGGTTTCGTAGGGTGGGCAAAGCGCAAGCGTGCCCACCACCTCCATATGCGGTGAAAGATCGTGGGCACGGCGCTTGCTCGCCTTTGCCCACCCTACGATCCTACGGTCCCGACCTAAGGCGCAACCAACACTCGCCTTTGCCCATCCCAACGCCAGAGCCGTTCATTGGTGAGGAGCGTGCCGCCCCACCAGCGCCGAATCGGGTTGTGGCGGCGGAAATCCTCCCGGCCCTCCAGAACCGCTTTGCCGAATTCGGTCAGCGACAGGCGGCTCCGGCGATAGGCGGCGTTGCGACTGCGCGCGTTGTCCGGATCGAGTGTCGCCAGCTTGGCGTCCAGACCCGCGATCGCTGGCGCAGGGCCGAATGCAAGTCCTTCGAGCAGCGCGCCCAACTCCCATCGATCGAACATCCCCGTCCCCAGAGCACCCGGCCGAAATAGTTCATCGGTACGATTGCGCCCTGTTGCGATGAGTTCGATAAGCCGCGTCTCGGTCGCCCCCAGTCCCGTCGTCGTTGAAGGCAACTCTGCGAGCAGGTCTTCCATGGCAGGCTTCAGAAAACGCAAATTGCCGAGCTGTCTGCCGAGCAGCCCGGCGCAAAGCTCTGGCGTCGGCGCACGGTAAGCCTCCCAGGCCATGCTGGCGATCGCAAAATCGCTTTCTGCCAGATCGAACTCCTGCACGTCGCGCAGACGAAGCGCGGCTGGGTCGGCTCCGCGCAGGTCGAAATCGACATGTCGCAACCGCAGCTTCTCAGTGGCGGATGGTGGTTTGGAACGCAGGTAATCAAGGATCCAGACCAGCTGCAATTGACTGTTTGGTTCGGAGTCGAACCACAGTTCGATGACATCGACCCCGTAATTCTCGCAGACCCAGAGCAACGCGCCAGCTCGATCCTGTCGCCTGAGAAGGAGCGAATAGCGGACGGGAACGCAATCCGACCAGTGCATCTCATCGTACCATGTCCTGGACTCGCGCCAGGCGAGATAACCGTTGAGATGGCCAGCTGACGGAAGTGGCCCCGAAACGAAGCGATAGATGAAAGGAATGACCAAGTCAGCACGATCCGCGAGCGCGAGGCTGACGCCGGACGAACTCGTCAGGATCACGCGCTTCATGGTCGGCAGGCCCCTCTCATGCAAAACGAAACGGGCGCTGACGACGTCGGCAACTCAACGTCTTCAGCGCCCGCTCCTCGCGAAAAACCTTCGCGTTAAGACTTACTCGTCCGCCGGCTCCTCGCCGTCGGCGTCGCGCTCCGGCGTGCCGGCCAGGATCTGCTCGGCGATCAGGCCGGAGTTCTGGCGGATCGAGGTCTCGATCTTGGCGGTGATGTCGGGGTTGGCCTTCAGGAACGCTTTCGAGTTCTCGCGGCCCTGGCCGAGGCGCTGGCTGTCATAGGAGAACCAGGCGCCTGACTTCTCGACGATGCCGGCCTTGACGCCGAGATCGAGGATCTCGCCCATCTTGGACACGCCCTCGCCGTACATGATGTCGAACTCGACCTGCTTGAAGGGCGGCGCCAGCTTGTTCTTCACCACCTTGACACGGGTGGTGTTGCCGACCACCTCGTCGCGCTCCTTGATCGCGCCGATGCGGCGGATGTCGAGGCGGACGGAGGCGTAGAATTTCAGCGCGTTGCCGCCGGTGGTGGTCTCGGGCGAGCCGTACATCACACCGATCTTCATGCGGATCTGGTTGATGAAGATCACCATGGTGTTGGACTTGTTGATCGAGGCCGTCAGCTTGCGCAGCGCCTGGCTCATCAACCGCGCTTGCAGGCCCGGCAGCGCATCGCCCATCTCGCCCTCGAGTTCGGCTTTCGGCACCAGGGCCGCGACCGAATCCACCACCAGAACGTCGACCGCACCCGAGCGCACCAGCGTGTCGCAGATTTCCAGCGCCTGCTCACCGGTGTCAGGCTGCGAGATCAGGAGTTCGTCGATGTTGACGCCCAGCTTTCTGGCATAGACCGGGTCGAGCGCGTGCTCGGCGTCGATGAAGGCGCAGATGCCGCCCTTCTTCTGCGCTTCCGCCACCGTGTGCAGCGCCAAGGTCGTCTTGCCTGAGGATTCCGGCCCGTAGATTTCCACGACACGCCCCTTGGGCAGGCCGCCGATGCCGAGCGCGATATCGAGCCCGAGGGACCCGGACGAGACCGCCTCGACATCCATCGAGCGATCGTTCTTGCCGAGCTTCATCACCGAGCCCTTGCCGAACTGGCGCTCGATCTGAGAGAGCGCGGCGGCCAGAGCTTTACTCTTGTCCATGGAAGATCCTTCGACGATACGCAGGGCAGTGGCGGACATTGGGTCGTGCTCCTTATGGCGAGGATTCGCGTGAGGGACAAACGGTTGCGAGGCGGCTCGTCGACAAAAGCAATGTACCCTATTTGTTCTAGGTTCGCAATATGTTCTTTTGGGCTTTCGTTTTGTGCCCGACCCTTGGGTAGATCAAGGAATTTGGACCCAACGGAACACGTTGCGGGCGGGAATATGGATCGTCAGTGTGAGCAATTTTGCTCAGACCACATGATGAGGATGTGCAATTCCTAACACACCGGGGTTTTGCAAACCCACCCGGGGCTGGGAAGCCGCTGCCCGCGACACAGATTAGGCGGGTGGCGTTTTTCCGTGAAGCAAGGCCGCCTCGGTTGGCGGCTTCTTTCATTTTGAATTGCCTTCGCGATCCCGCTGATTTGTGTCCGCAACGTCGTCATCACGGGCCGTGACGATGAAAACGACCACGTGTAGGTCGCCTCATTGTCCCTCCTCATTGCGCCCTAATCCCACTCTGCGGGTGTCGGAATCGAAAGGGGCCACCTGTGCGGTAGCCCCTTGCCGGTTGCAATGAATGTTCGTGCTGAAATGCCAGCCCCGGCGGGACCGAAAGTAGATTCGGCCCTGCCTTAGAATCAAGTGGAATTGCCACTTTTTCCTTAATGGGAGGAGTGTCCCATTTCCCCTCTGCGGGTGTCCTAATCAGGACAGCACCGGGCCTTTCACTCTCGGAGCGTCCTGTGCGCACAATTGAACAGACGCCGTTCCTTTTATGGATCCTAATCCATCATCACCGCACGGACCCCGGCTGCTCCCGGTGACGAGAAGCCGATGGCGCTCCCGCCGTGCTCGCGCGGACAGGGGCGTGCCATGATCAAGCGACGACGTTTCAAGCAGCAACTGACCCTTCAAGACCGGCTCTCCGCATGGGTGAAACAGGTCAAGGAGGACGCCTCCCGGCTTCCGCCCGGCCCTGAAAGGGACGCCCTGCTCAAGAAGGCGCGCGAAGCCGAGATGGCAAATCATCTGCACGACTGGGTCAAATCCCCCGGACTGCAACCGCCGAAATAGCCGCGCAGCCGCGACGTCCTTTCGGACCGAGGCTGACGCGCATCAAGGGCGAGCTGCCTTGCGCCGTCATAATTCCGCAATCCTCTGGCACCGAACTTTTCGCGGTCTCCGGCCTTCTCCAGGGTGAGACCGCAACTCTGGGGACTTCAGTCATGACCGAAGACAAGCACCGCGAAACGATCAGGCGCAATCCGCTGCTGGAGGCGGCGCATGAGGAGCTGATCAAGTTCGAGCGCAAGGAAAACGAGTTTCGCAAGAGGGATCGCGAAGAGCGCGCCAGCGAGCTTCATCTTCCCCTCGACGACATCAAGATCCACTAGAGCCCCGGCCGCAGAAGCGATCGCTCACTTCCGGCAAGGCGAGAATCGCCCCGTCGCAAGACGCGTCAGGCTCGCGGGGCGAACGCAACGGTATCCAAACACTACCGCTAAGCTACTGAAGGATCAGCGAAACTCCCATGCCCCCGACTGTGCATGGGGTTGTTTTCCCAATTTTCGAGAATGCCCGAGGCCCCGCCCATCGTCGCGGGGCCCGGCCGCCGTCCGCGTGCCCTACAGCAGCGCCAGCAGCACGAGGCCGATCACCAGCACCACGAAGCCAGCCGCTGTCGCGGCGGCAAATGACCGCTCTACGTTATCCATGATGCCACCCCGTTGCCGGCGTGCCACGTTTCCCCCATGGCTGCGCCGAACGGTTTGAAATCTTGCCGACCTGTGTGTCTGCAGTTGTGCGAACGGATGTCGAAATTGGGACCGGCGCGGGGCCAGTCTGCGGCCTCGAAATTGGCCCCGGGGAAATTTGGTGCACCGTCAGGCTGCCGTAAGCGGGGCCCGCTAGGATGATGCGGCTCTGGTGTTGCAAGCCCAGCACCTCGGCCTCCAATAACTCTCTGCCCCGCCCGGCACGCCCCAGGCGGGGCTTTTTTTCATGCCTGGCTGCCGGCGCGCGGTTCGCTGTCCTCCCGCGTCAGACGCAGCGCGAAGGCGCGGATCGCGGGCGCCGCCATGAGCACGATCGGCAACATCGCGGCCCAGGCAATCAGCCACGACACCATCCAGTGCCCGATGAAGATCATCGCGCTGCCCGCTGGAAAGCTGGCGATTCCCGCCGCGATTAGCGAGGTCAGTCCGGATTGGATGATTCCGAAGACGAAGTGACTGTAGCGGCGGGGAATGCCGAGCATGACGGGCCCATGTTGCTTGCCGCCATCAGGCCAAGCAAGGCACGTGCCGCAGTTCGTAGGGCACGGGACCCCGGCGGAACCGCCCTGGGGTCTCGATGTGCACGAACGCAACCGGGACGCAGCCCAGGAACTCTGTTCATGGTCGGAGAACCACGGGGATCCGACAGTTCCCCTGACGGAATTTGCTTGTCCGGGAATATTATGACGACCAGCATGTTTCCAATCGTGGACGTGAATCGTGGAGGGTCACCATGAATCACAGGGGCATCGAGTTCACCGTCGCCAAGACAACGATTCCCGGAATCTGGCAGTGGCAGTTCCGCATCGGCGAGCAGATCAAGACCGGCAGGACCGAGACGAAAATCGACCTGCTCGCGATCCGGCGCGTGCAGCTGCGCATCGATCGGGAGCTGAAGCGATCGGCCGAAACGTCGCCTGAACCGGCCGGATGAAATCGCTGCGGCGGCCTGATCCGTAGCCGCCCGGAATTGATCTGACGCGGGTTTGGGATTGGACTACGCGCGCCCATGGCCTTGGGGACGAGGCCATCACGCGCGCTATCGGTGCCCGCCATGCCACTCTATTTCTTTCGAATCCGGAATGGCCGTTATTCCGGCTGCGCCGACCAGGCGACGGAATTTGCCGATCGCGATTCGGCCTGGAAAGAAATGACCAATGTCTGCGCCGACATGACCGCCGGCCTTGCCCGCAAGCTCCAGGAAAATTCCGAATGGCACATGGAGCTGCTGGACGAGGCCAAGGAACCCGTGTTCCGGATCCGCATCGTTGCCGAAACCCTCGACTAGCACCGCGTTCGGGTCGAGCCGGCTTTAGTCCGCGCTGGGCAGCCGCCGCATGGTGAATTCAATGTCGCCGCCGGGCAGTTCACGCCAGGTCTCGACCGCGCTCATATAGCCGGCCTTGGGATAGCGGGCGAAGAAGGCCTGCGCCTGCTCCCGCGCCGCCGCGCGCGGCAGCGTGAAGGTCTCGCGCAGATAGCCGTCGCCGACCGTTTGGCCGGGCTTGCCGGCCAGCTTGCGCCGGCGCGCCATCCGCTCGGCGAGGTCCCGCGGACGATCGGCCATGTCGTGCCCTTCCTCTACGCAATACGCTCGGCCAAATGTAGGGAGCGGATCGGATGAAGAGGAGTCCCAATCGGAGGCGCCATTGCAGCGCCAGATCGGGCCATGCGATCAGTTGGCGGCCGTGCCGGACTTCTTCTTCGGCGCGCTGGTCGCAGCCGAGGCCTTCGGCGCCGCCGGCTGTTTCGGCGGATCGGAGCGCATGCCGCCCCAGGGATCGTTGGACGCCTTGGTATCCGGAATCTTCTTCAGCGTTTCCTTGTAGGCCCTGTCACGCTCGGCTTCCGCCGCCTTCTCCTCGGGGGACTTGCTCGGAGCGTCCTGCATCAGATTGATATTGGGCAACTGCGCATAGGCAGGTCCCGCGACCACGGCCAGCACCGCGGCCAAACGGAAAAGCTTCATCGTCCACTCCTTGATCATCCTTGAGGCACGGATCGCCCGCGCCTGGTCATCCTTGCGCGGCCGCCAGGGCCGCTCGGGGTCCGCTAGCGCCGATCCGACCGGCACGATTTGGGCCCATGCAGCCAATCGTCCCAGATCGGACCGCACTTGGTGCACCCGCTCAGCGAGAGGCCGAGCGCGACCATAGAGAAGACCAGGACACACCGGCGCAACATCATCCATCCCCTGCCCGAGCGGGGCATCATATCGGCCCAAGTCAGGCATTTTCAAGCCGACGGGACCGGGTGACTTTGCAGCGTCGATGCGCGCACAATGGGCCGAAACATCAGGCAATACAGGAGAGTGCGACAGCAATGCAAATGCAGCCAGACGCCGAATTCGGCCTGTCCGACGCCAAACGCATCCTCGGCGAGGTTTTTGCGCCCTGGGTCCAGGATCTCAACCTCACGGTCGAGCGCATCGAGCATACACAGCCGGCGGATCTGCCGGACTGGCAGCCGGGTGCGGTCCTGCGCATGCCGTTTTCGGAGCGGCTGTGCCGAAACGGCGGCGTGGTCTGCGGCCAGGCCCTGATGGCGCTTGCCGACACCGCGATGGTGATCGCGATCCTCGCTGCCAATCGCGGCTATCGCCCGATGACCACGGTCGACCAGACCACGCATTTCATGCGCGCGGCGTCCTCGATGGACGTGCTGGCGGACGCGCGCGTGGTGCGGCTCGGGCGCACCATGAGCTTTGGCCGCGTCACGCTGCTCTCGGCTGGCGACAACAAGCCTGTGGCCATGGTGTCGAGCGCGTTCGCGATGCTGCCGGGCTGAGCATCAGCATAAAAAAGCGAGCCGCGTGAGCGCAAGGCGCAGCGCGGCTCTCCATCACGATCGTATCGAAGCAAGAAACAAGAACGCGATTGCGTCCGCAAATTTCAAAGGTTACTTGCCGAGCACTTCGTCGGCCGCGGTGACGATGCTGGCGGTTGGATTCTTTCCGCAATAGGCACCGAATTTCTTGGCGTTCTCGATGAACACGTCGGTGTCGATGATCGCGTTGTCCTCGTCACCCTTGTACCACCCGTCCATCCAGGTCAGCACGACCTGAATGTTGTCTTCGCCGCTTTCGAGGAATTGCTTGCAGCTCATGGTCGACAGGTCCCACTTGACGGCGTGGGCGGGCATCGACGACAGCGAGAACGCGGCGGCGAGCAAGATCGAAAGCGTGGTCTTCATCGGAATCTCCATCGGCGCGTAACGCCATAAAAGAAAGACTTGGTCCTAAAGTCGGCGGGAAGTGACTGGCCGCTCCAACGTCGTAAACAAAGTCTGAAGCGACGTGCAAGTAGCGCCGGTATTGAGTTTAGTTCAACGTAATTTCCATGCACTATTTTCACAATCATCGTAATGGATCGACGCCGATGATCGAGAAGCGTGCTGCACAGCGTCACCGTGTTTTCAAGGGTGGAACGATCACCTTTAAAAACAGCGGCATTCGTTGCACCGTGCGAAACATGTCGGCGGGCGGCGCGGCCATCGACCTCGACGCCCCCCTCACGTTGCCGCAATCGTTCACGCTCTCGATCGCGTGCGACGATTTCGTGCGGAATTGTCGCACAGTTTGGCGCAGTGACAAGCGCGTCGGCCTCGCCTTCGTGCAATAACGCGCACGATGTGAACGAACGTTCGTATCGCATCCACAACACGATGATGATCACGCCAACGACGACGGCGACGCCGTGCAAGCACGCCGATCGCGGGCACCTCGTCGCTTCTCGAATAAGCCGTCGCAGGCGCGACGATGGGCGGGAATCGAAACGTCCGAACCAGCTCTACTTCGGCTTCTTGGCAGGTTCGTTCGGACGGGCTCCGCCCCACGGGTCGTACTTGTCCTTGGGTTCGGGAATGCGCTCGAGCGCGGCCTTGTAGGCGTTCTCGTCGACCTTGGGCTTGTTGTCCGCCGGCTTGGCCGGTTCAGGCGGATGCCGCCGGCCCTGCGCCTGCACCGAGGCGGCCGTCAGTGCCAGCATGGCGGTCGCTATGACCAAAATCCTCATCGGTGCAATCCCCTTCGTGTGGGGTACAAACTAGCCGGCAATCGCGGAATAGCAATGCCGCCGGTTCCAAGGCTTCAGCAAATTTTGATCGGCAGGGACTTCGCCGGATCGCATTCGTGTCTATCTGTTGGCCCGCAGGGGATCTTCACGGATGTTGCGGATTATTGCTCATGCGGCGCTGTTCGCCGGATCGCTCGCGCTCGGTGCTTGCGGCGTTGCCGATAGCCGCGCGCCGGTGCCCGAGTTCATGCGTATGAAGGAGGCCGAGCAGCCGCCTCCCGAAGCGCCTCCCGACGTCAAGCGCGTGGTACGCGAGCAGATCGATGTCGTCTTCTTGAGCACCTCCTATCCGCGCGAGGTGCACGTCGCCCCACCTCATCGTGAGGTGCGCGGACCGGGCTGGACCTCCTGCGTCCGCGCGCAACTCACTTCCGCGACTGGCACTTCGCTAGGTGCCCAGACCTACATCGTCACGATCACAGGCGGAAAGGTCGTCGACCGCCGGCGAGCGGAAGCCGACGACATCTGCGGGAGCGAGACTTACGAGCCGATCTAGGAACCGCCGCAAAAACGGCCAGTTCCGGGAAAAACCAGCATCGCGGCGGGGAACGATCGCCGCCTCCCCTTCTTGTTACCGCCGAGGGCAGTTTCGAGGAGGACAGGATGAAGACATTCACGATTGCGCTTTTGGCGGGCGTCGGCGCTCTGGCAGCCACGTCGAGTGCGAAGGCGTCCGATATTTACACGAGCAGCGAGTACGCCAATCCGGATCTGGTCCAGCAGGTACGGCTTGTCTGCGACGACGACGGCCGCTGCTATCGCACACGCGGCGGTTCGCGCGTGATCGTGCGCGATTCCTACAATTACATGCCGCGCGATCGCTATTACGAGCGCCGGACCTATCATCGCCATTATGACGATGGCCCGCGCGCCGGCGTCGGCATTCGCGCGCCTGGCGTCAGCGTCGGCGTGGGTGTCGGCGACCGCTACTGGTAGTGACCAAGAGGTAAGGCAAGGGGACCGGACGATCGTCGTCCGGTCCTCTTCACGTCGGACATCCGCGCGCAGCTCAATCGGAAGCGGCTTGCTGCTGGAACTGCTCGTACGCCCCGATCGCATCGGCTGCATACATCAGCGACGGCCCGCCGCCCATATACACGGCCATGCCGAGCGTCTCCTCGATCTCTTCGCGCGTTGCACCGAGCTTGACGAGCGCCTCGGTATGAAAGCCGATGCAGCCGTCGCAATGCGCGGCGACGCCGAGTGCCAGCGCGATCAGTTCCTTGGTCTTCTTGTCCAGCGCCCCGTCACGCGTGGCGGCCTGGGCGAGTGCGGCAAATCCCTTCATCGTATCGGGAATGTCGCTCCGCAGCTTTTTCAGGTTGGCCGAGATATTCCTGGTGATTTCGACGAAGTTCTTGTCCATCGGAGCCTCGCTAGCTGGATCTGGCAGTGGTCGAAGCGGCCTCGCGTGGCGCGCGCAAGGCGATATAGATCGCGGGGATCACCAGCACTGTGAGCAGCGTCGATGACGCAAGCCCGAACAGGAGCGAGATCGCCAATCCCTGAAAGATCGGATCGAGCAGGATGGTCGCAGCCCCGATCATGGCCGCGAGCGCGGTGAGCAGGATCGGCTTGAAGCGGACTGCTCCGGCCTCCAGCACCACCTCGCGAAGCGACTTCCCATCCCCACCGCTGTGCCTGATGAAATCGACCAGCAGGATCGAGTTGCGCACGATGATGCCGGCCAGCGCGATGAAGCCGATCATCGAGGTCGCGGTGAACGGCGCACCCAGCAGCCAGTGCCCGACCAGGATGCCAATCAACGTGAGCGGAATAGGCGTCAGGATGACGAGCGGCAGACGGAAGCTCCTGAACTGGGCCACGACCAGCACGTAGATGCCGAGAATGGCGGCGCCGAACGCTGCGCCCATGTCGCGGAAGGTGACCCAGGTGATCTCCCATTCGCCGTCCCACAGCAGCGTTGGACGCGACTCGTCCGACGGCTGGCCATGCAGGCTGATCGCCGGCTTCGGCAGCTTGCCCCAGTCATGGGCATCCACACGATCGGCAACCGCGAGCATGCCGTAAAGCGGCGCCTCGAAGCGCCCGGCGAGCTCGGCCATCACCATGTCGGCGAAGCGCCCGTCGCGGCGGAAGATCGTCGGCGAGCCCTCCTCTATGGTCGCCTTCACGACCTGACCGAGTTCGACGACCGTCTTGCTGCCGGGCAAGGTATTGGCCGGCACCGGCGTGGAGGCCAGAGGCTCGTCCCAGACCAGATCGCGCTTTCCAAGATGCACCGCGATCTCGATCGGGTTGCGGTCCTCACCGCGATGCGAGTAGCCGACCGAGATGCCGCCGAACAGTGCCTGGATGGTGTCGTAGACGTCGCGCTGCTCGACGCCGAAGAATTCGAGCCGGTCCTGGTCGATCGAGAGCCGCAGCCGTGGCCGTTTCTCGCCGACGGAATCGTCGATGTCGACGATGAACGGGACTTCTGCGAAGACTTTCTTGAGCTCGGCCGTGACCGCTCGGCGCGTGGTCGCGTCGGGACCGTAGACCTCGGCGAGCAGCGTCGAAAGCACCGGCGGCCCGGGCGGCACCTCGACCACCTTGACGCTGGTGCCCGCGGGCGGATCGAGCGCCTTCAGCTTCTCACGCAGCTCGAGCGCGATCTCATGACTGGCGCGCCTGCGCTCGCCACGCGCGGCCAGGTTGACCTGCACTTCGCCGAGCTCGGGCCTCTGGCGCAAATAGTAATGCCGCACCAGACCGTTGAAATTGAAGGGGGCCGGCGTGCCGGCATAGGATTGCAGCGAGGTGACCTCCGGCAATTGCCGGGCGATCTCGGCCGCGCCGAACAGCGTGCGCTCGGTCGCCTCCAGGCTCGCCCCTTCCGGCAGGTCCACGACGACGGCGATCTCGGACTTGTTGTCGAACGGCAAAAGCTTGACCGTCACCGACTTGGTCGCAAACAGTGTCATCGACAGCAGCGTTGCGATGCCGACGCCGAGCAGGAATATCCAGGCCGACCGCTTGCTCCGCACGATCGGCGCGGCGAAGCGCCGGTAGAGCCGGCCGAGCCGTCCTTCATCGTGCCCCGCATGCGCCGAGGCGACCTCGCCTTTTGGGGCGAGCTTGAGCATCAGCCATGGCGCGACCACCATCGCGACGAAGAACGAGAACAGCATGGCCGCCGACGCGTTGGCCGGGATCGGCGCCATATAGGGGCCCATCAGGCCCGACACGAACAGCATCGGCAACAGCGCGGCGACCACGGTCAAGGTCGCGACGATGGTGGGGTTTCCGACCTCCGCCACCGCCTCGATGGTCGCCTGCAGGCGCGGCCGGCCGTCGCGCATGGCCCAGTGCCGCGCGATGTTCTCGACGACGACGATGGCGTCGTCGACGAGAATGCCGATCGAGAAGATCAACGCGAACAGGCTGACGCGGTTGATGGTGTAACCCATCAGATTGGCAGCGAACATCGTGAGCAGAATCGTCGTGGGAATCACGACGAAGGTCACCAACGCCTCGCGCCAGCCGATCGCGATCGCGATCAGCACCACGATCGAGATCGTCGCGAGTCCGAGGTGGAACAGCAACTCGTTGGCCTTCTCGTTGGCGGTCTCGCCGTAGTCGCGCGTCACCGTCACCTGGATGTCTTCGGGAAGAAGGCGCGACTTCAACGACGCGAGGCGTTCGGCGATGTTCTCGGACACGACGACTGCGTTGGCGCCCGCTCGCTTCGCCAGCGCCAGGCTGACGGCGGGCGTCCGCGCCCACTGTCCGGCGGCATCGCGTGCTTCCGTCCAGACGCGATGCTCGACGGTGCTCGGGCCGACGACGACGGAGGCGACGTCCTTGACATAGACCGGCCGGCCGTCGCGGCTCGTGATCAGCAACAGCCCGATATCGGGAATGCCGGACAACGTCTGTCCCGCCGCGACGCTCCGCACGATGCCGGCCTCGCGGACCTGCCCGGCCAGAAACGAGCGGTTGGCGTCCTTTACCTTGGCCACGAGCTGCTGCAGCGTGACGCCGAACAGCGACAGCTTCTCCGGATCGGGCTCGACCCGGATCTGTTGCGCGGTGCCGCCGGAAATGTAGGTTAGGCCGATGTCGTCGACCTTCATCAGCTCCGCGCGCAGCTTGTCGGCGAGCTCATAGAGGTCCTTGTCGGTCCAGCGGCTGGCCGCTTCCGGCTTCGGCGACAGCGTCAGCACCGTCACCGCGACGTCATTGATGCCCCGCCCTACGATCAGCGGCTCGGGAATCCCAACGGGAATGCGGTCAAGATTGGCGCGTATCTTCTCGTGCACCCGCAGGATGGCATCCTCGAACTTGGTGCCGACCAGGAAGCGCGCGGTCACCATGACACGGTCGTCTTCAGTCTGGCTATAGACGTGCTCGACGCCGTCGATGCCCTTGACGATCGATTCCAGTGGTTTGCTCACCAGTTCCACAGCGTCCGGCCCGCGCAGGCCATCGGCATTGACGCGGATATCCACCATGGGGACGCTGATCTGCGGCTCCTCCTCGCGTGGGATTACCACGACCGCGATCAGCCCCACGACGAGCGCCCCGAGCAGGAACAACGGCGTCAGCGGCGATGCAATGGTCGACCGGGTCAACCGTCCTGACAGTCCGAGATTCACGGCCGCACCAATTGGTCGCCGGCCCGGATGCCGGACAGGATTTCGAGGCCGTCGGGAAGCGACGGCGTTCGCATGTCGCGGCCGCGCTGCACCGGTGCGTCGATCGTCCCATCCCCTTTCCGGAGCTGGACGTAGTCGATGCCGAAACGGGTCGTCACATAGCTCGAGGGAATGACGAAGGCAGTTCGCGCGCCGCCGGCGATCCAGACCCGCAGGCGGTCGCCGACGAAATACTCGCCGAGCCCTTCGACGGTCGCGTCCGCGATGACGCGTCCCTCCTCGATTTGCGGATAGACGAGCTCGATCACGCCCCATTTCGAGGCCTCGCCCGCCAGCTCCGCGCCGTCGACACGGACCTTGTCGCCGGCCTTCAAGGAGCGGGCGTGATGCTCCGGCACCCGCAGCCGCAGCTTGAAATTCTGCTCGGCGACCGTCACGATCGGGTCTCCGGCAAGCACCACCGATCCCACGGTGATCAGCCTCTTCAGCACACGCCCGTCAGCCGGCGCGAGCACCTGCCCCTGGTTGAGCTGCTCGTTGATGACGGCGCGCTCGGCGGTCCTGGCGCGCAAGCCGTTGTCGGCGACGTTGAGCGCGGTGCGTTGCTCGTCGAGCTTGACGCGCGGCAGGATGCCCCGCTCGACCAGACCTTCGGTCCGGGTGAAGTCGAGCTGCGCCTGCTTGGCCTGTGCCTGCAGCGCCTCGATCTGCGCATCGAGCGATTTCATCTGGAGGACGAGCTTCTCGTCGCCGATCGCCGCGATGACTTGGCCTGCGGTAACGCGATCCCCTTCCCGCACCTTGAGCTGAACCACGGTCCCGCCGATGCGGCTTCGGGCGGGAACCACACTGATGCTCTCGACCGTCGCGAAGACGGCTTTCTCGTCGATGACCTGCTGCTGCGCCACGGTGAGCGTTGCGGCGGCCGCAGCCGACCCCGCCGGAATTCCGATCGTCGCCCAGGCGGCCAGAAGCCACAGGCATGCCGGATATTGCAAGGGACGCATCCGTGTCCTCATCTACTTCACCACACCGCGCCGCGGCGGTCCTCTCATTTCATCGACATCGGGCGACGGCGCGTTGATCTCGCGCAAGGCGCGTCCGTCCGCACTTGAGTAGCCTTCACTTCGTCCTTGCGGACTTCGGCGCGCAGAACACCTGATAAAGCGTCTTCAGGACTTCGCGGGCCGGCTCGCTGGCGATCGAATAGAAGATCGTCTGCGCATCGCGCCTGGATGCGACCAGGCCATCCTTGCGAAGGAGCGCAAGATGCTGGGAGACCGTGGAATCGCGCAGTCCAAGGAACTCGGCCAGTTCGCCGACCGACCGCTCGCCGTCGATCAACTGGCAGATGATGAGAAGACGATGGCGATTGGAGAGCGCCTTCAGCAACTCGCTCGCCTGATCCGCCGCCCGCTCCATGATGTCGGCATTTATTTTCATAGTTGCGTATATACGCGAATATGAATATATCGTCAAGCGTCGCATGACAGCCGGAACTGAACCGGCGGAGCAACTTGGTCCAACGGAGGTACCCATGGCGGAGATTGTCGTAATCGGAGCCGGTCTGAGCGGAACGCTGATGGCCTATGAATTGCTACCCCAGTTGCGAAAGGAGGACCGCCTCAGCGTCATCTCGCAAGGCGCGGTCTATCATTTCGTGCCTTCGAATCCCTGGGTGGCAGTCGGCTGGCGCAAGCGCGAAGAGATCGAGATCGATCTCGCGGACATCATGAAACGCAAGGGGGTGCGGCTGCTGACGCAGGGCGCAAAGCGCGTCCACCCGACCGAGAACCGTGTCGAACTCGGCGACGGGACGTCGATCGACTACGATTATCTGGTCGTCGCGACCGGTCCCGAACTCGCATTCGACGAAGTCCCCGGCCTCGGCCCGCAAGGCCACACCCAATCGATCTGTCACGTCGATCACGCCACGCATGCGAGAGACGCGTTCGAGAAGCTCGCGGCCAATCCCGGCCCGGTCGTGATCGGCGCCGTCCAGGGCGCTTCCTGCTTCGGGCCGGCTTACGAGTTTCTCTTCATCCTCGAAACGGAGCTGCGCCGACGGAAGCTACGCGACCGGGTGCCGATGACGTTCGTCACCTCGGAGCCGTATATCGGACATCTCGGTCTCGACGGCGTCGGGGACACCAAGGGCCTTCTGGAAAGCGAGATGCGGGAGAAGCACATCAAGTGGATCACCAACGCCCGCATCGACAACGTCGCCCCAGGCTTGATGACGGTGGAGGAGTTCTCCGACAACGGCACGACCCGCAAGGCTCATGAGCTGCCCTTCGTTTATTCGATGATGTTGCCGGCCTTTCGCGGCGTGGAGGCGGTGCGCGGCATCGAGAAGCTGACCAATCCGCGCGGCTTTGTCATCGTCGACAAGCATCAGCAGAATCCGACCTTCCCCAATGTGTTTGCAGTCGGCGTCTGTGTCGCGATCGCCCCGGTCGGCGCGACGCCGGTGCCGGTCGGCGTCCCCAAGACCGGCTTCATGATCGAATCCATGGTGACGGCGACCGCGATCAACATCGGCGACCTGCTGCGCGGCAAGGCGCCCACGGCACAGCCGACCTGGAACGCGATCTGCCTCGCCGATTTCGGCGATTCCGGCGTCGCCTTCCTGGCGCAGCCGCAGATTCCGCCGCGCAACGTCAATTGGTCCTCGAAGGGCGAATGGGTGCACCTCGCCAAGGTCGCCTTCGAGAAATACTTCCTGCGCAAGATGCGACGCGGCGAGAGCGAGCCGTTCTACGAGCGCTTCCTGCTCGACAGGCTGAACATCTCCAAGATCAAGGAGGTCCGAACCGGCACATGAGCACGACACGCCAGATCGTCTGCGGACATTGCCGGCGCATCAATCGCCTGCCCGCCGATCGCACGCCGCAAGGCGCGCGCTGCGGCGCCTGTCATCAGCCGATGTTCACGGGCCGGCCGATCGACGTGGACGAGACCGGTTTCGATCGCCATGTCGCCGGCAGCGACATTCCCGTGCTGATCGACGTCTGGGCGCCATGGTGCGGTCCCTGCCGCGCCATGGCCCCGATGTTCGAGCGCGCGGCGCAACAGCTCGAACCCGGCGTGCGTCTTCTGAAGCTGAATTCGGACGACACACCCGCTCTATCCTCGCGCCTCAACATCAGCGGAATTCCGACGCTGCTGCTGATGCGCGGTGGCCGTGAGATCGCCCGCCAATCCGGCGCGATGGATGCGCGCAGCATCGTCGCCTGGACCGAAGCCAACCTGAACCGTTCGTAAGCAAAAGGAGCCTGCCATGAATGTCGATAAAGCCGTCCTAGCCTTTGCGGGATGCGTCGTCCTGCTCGGTCTCGCACTGGGCACCTACGTGAATGCATATTGGTACCTGCTGACGGCCTTCGCCGGTTTGAACATGTTGCAGGCCTCGATCACCGGCTTCTGCCCGGCGGCGATCGTGTTCAGGAAGCTGGGCCTGAGCAGCGGCTGCGCGTTCTCCTGAACGCGCCGACGCAGTTGTGATGCGGGGGAATTTGCCATGACCGACGACACCTTCATCGAGGGACCTCTCTACGAGAAGCGCAGAAAGGTCTATCCCCAGTCGGTCCACGGGCCGTTCCGCCGCATTAAATGGGCGATCCTCTGTGTCACGCTGGGGGTCTATTATCTCCTGCCGTTCGTACGCTGGAACCGCGGCCCCGGCCTGCCCGACCAGGCCGTGTTGATCGACCTGCCGCATCGCCGCTTCTATTTCTTCTTCATCGAGCTGTGGCCGCAGGAGGTCTATTACTTCACCGGCCTGCTCATTCTCGCGGCGATGGCTCTGTTTCTGATGAACGCGGTCGCGGGACGGCTGTGGTGCGGCTATCTCTGCCCGCAGACGGTGTGGACCGACCTGTTCTATGCCGTGGAGCGTTGGGTCGAGGGCGACCGCCGCGAGCGCATGCAGGGCGACAAGCACTATTGGACGTTCGACCATATCCGGAAGGTTGCGCTGAAGCATTTCCTCTGGATCATGATCGCTTGGTGGACCGGCGGCGCCTGGGTGCTTTATTTCGCCGACGCGCCGACGCTGGTGAAGGAGCTCGCCACCTTCGAGGCCCCGTTCATCGCCTATCTCTGGATCGGCATCCTGACCGCAACGACCTATGTCTTTGCCGGCCACGCGCGCGAGCAGATGTGCATCTACATGTGCCCATGGCCGCGCATCCAGGCGGCTCTGACCGACGAATGGGCGCTCAACGTCACCTATCGACGCGACCGCGGCGAGCCGCGCATGTCGGTGAAGAAGGCGGACGCCGCGCGCGCGCAGGGCGATCTCGCCGGCGATTGCGTCGACTGCCACCAATGCATCAACGTCTGTCCGACCGGCGTCGACATCCGCCACGGCATCCAGCTCGGCTGCATCCAGTGCGGCCTGTGCATCGACGCCTGCGACAACGTCATGCGCGAGATCGGCCGGCCCAAGGGGCTGATCGGCTACGACACCGACATCAACATGCAGCGCCGGCGCGACGGCAAGCCGCCGATCTATCGTATCGTCCGCCCGCGCACCGTGATCTACGCCGCAGCCATCACCCTCGTGGGCAGCATCATGCTCTATACGCTCGCCACCCGCGCGACGATGGAGGTCAACGTGCTGCACGAGCGCAATCCCCTCTTCGTCCAGCTCTCGGACGGCGGCGTGCGCAACGACTATACCGTGCGCATCCTCAACAAGGGCGCGCAGCGATCGTTTACGCTCGAGATTTCCGGCCTGCCCGGCGCGACCATTCGCGTCGCCGGCATCGAATCCGGCTCGGACGGCAAGCCGATCGTCGAGGTTGGCCAGGACCAGACACGCGAGGTCAGGCTGTCGGTCCAGGTCGGTCCCAGCGACCTGCCCAAGACCTCGCGCGACGTCGACATCGCCATCACCGACACCGCCAGCGGCGGACGGGCAACCGCCCGCGACCATTTCTTGCCGGGCGATCAATGACGTCCGCAATCCACTGCGCATCCAGCGGCCTGCCGCCACATGCTCAACGAAACGTTAATACTACCGCTCGAATTGAAGCGGCGTCCCAACGGCATTTTCCATTCTTTGCGCTAAGGATGAGCAGCGTAACACGGGCTCAGCCCGCGTGATTGGGGACGACGGGACGTGGCCGACATCGCGCAGCAGGCGGCGATCAAGCCGGCATCGGCAAGGCATGCCGACGCCGCGAGTGCGTGCGTTCGGCTCGCGACGATCGACCCAGGCCAATGGCGCGCACTCGCGCAACGCGCCGTCGAGCCGAACGGATATTACCTGCCTGCCTGGGAACTCGCCGTCAGCGCAACCGCGCGCGGCCGCACCAAAGCCTCGGCACTGCCCGCATTCGACGGTTCTTCGGCGCGGCTGATCGGGCTGATGCCGGTGATCTCGCTGTGGCGGGCCCTAAAGATCCCCCTGCCCGCGCTGGTGAGCGCGCATCCCTACGGCACGCTGTGCAGTCCGCTGATCGACCGCGACGCGCCGATCGAGGCGGCCGCGGCTCTGTTGCAGCAGGCGCGCGCGGCCGGCGCGCATGCGCTCGTGCTGAACGACGTCGCGCTCGACGGTGCCGCGATGAATGCACTCAGGCAGGTCCTGAGCCGCGATGGCCTGAAGCCGCGCGTGCTTTCCTCCTACATTCGCGCCTGCCTCGACGCGGCGCAGGATGCTGAAACGCTACTGCGCGATGCACTCGGCGCCAAGAAGCTCAAGGAGCTGCGGCGCCTGCGCCATCGCCTCGAACAGCACGGCCCTGTTACGTTCGACGTCGCACGCCGGCCTGACGAGATCGGGTCCGCGCTCGAAACATTCCTGCGGCTCGAAGCCAGCGGCTGGAAGGGCGAGCGCGGCACCGCACTGGTCCGGCATGCGGGCGATGCGACCTTCATTCGCCGCGCCGTCCCGGCGCTGGCAGAGACCGCGCAGTGCGAGATCATCACGCTTCGCGCCGGCACGACGCCGATTGCCGCCGGCATCGTGCTGCGCCATCAGGATCGCGCGTTCTTCTTCAAGCTCGGCATCGACGAGCGCTTTGCCAGATATTCACCAGGCGTGCAGCTCACGCTCGACCTCACCCGCCATCTCTGCGCCGATCCCGCCATCGCCAGCGCGGATTCCACCGCGAGCGCCGACCACCCCATGATCAACCCGATCTGGCGCGGGCGTTTCGCGGTCGGCGACGTGCTGATCCCGCTGCGGCGGCACGATCCGGTCGTCGCGCTCGTCCATGGAGCGCTGGTCGGCGTCAACGCCGCGCATGAGGCTGCACGACGTATGGTTCGCCGGCTCCGCAAATCAGCGAAAGCTACTCCGCCGCCTGTGCGTTGATCTCCGCCGAGACCTCGCGGATCGCGCGGGCGAGCAGGTTCGGATCCTGCGCGCCGGAGACGGCGTATTTCTGCGCGAAGACGTAAGTGGGCACGCCGGAGATGCCCTTCTCGGCGGCTTCCTGCGCGTCGGCCGAGACGCGCGCGACGTCCTCGTCGGTGGCCAGGCGCTTGCGTACGTCGTCGGCATCGAGGCCGACATCGGCGGCCGCCTGCACCAGCACGTTCACATCGGTGAGATCGCCGCCGTCGCGGAAATACAGCTCCATCAGGCGCTGCTTCATCTCGGGCGCCTTGCCGATCGCCTCGGCCCACAGGATCAGGCGATGGCAATCGGTCGTGTTGGGCTGGCGTGCCACCAGCTCGGGCTTGTAGACGAGCCCCTCCTCGCCCGCGGCCGCGACCACGCGTCCGGCAATGCCCTTGTAGGCCTCGACCGAGCCGAACTTCTGGGTGAGGTAGGCCTCGCGGCTGATGCCCTCGCGCGGCACCCAGGGATTGAGGAAGAACGGGCGGAAATTGAGCTTGACCGGAACGTCCGGAACGAGCGCCAGCGCGCTCTCGATCCGGTGCTTGCCGATATAGCACCAGGGGCACACCACGTCGGAGACGACGTCGATCTGGAGCGGTTTGAGCGTGCTCATGTCAGGCGCCTCCTTCGGGCAATACGGGTTCGCCGGAAGATAAGCCGAACCGGACACGACGCAAGGCACCGGTCCTGCATGGCTCACGACTTCACCTCTGCGGTTATTGCGACAGGTCCCGCCGGCCCGGATACTCGCGGCCACGATGCAGCCGAGGAGACACCGCAATGAGCGCCATTTTCAGGCCGGAAGGCCATCAGTTCCGGGCCACGGAGCACGCCGGCGGTCCGTGGTCGCCGGACATGTTGCAGGGAAGCGCCACCACTGCGCTCATGACCCGCGAGGTCGAGCGTCTCGCCGCCGAATCCGGCTTCGCGGTGCGGCGCCTGACCTTCGATCTGTGGCGGCCGGCAGGCCTGCGCGCCTTCAGGACCATCAGCGAATTGCTGCGCGACGGCCGCAAGGCCAAGACCTTGCAGGTGCGGCTGATGGACGGCGAGACCGAGATCGGCCGCTGCACCGCGCTGCTGACGGCGCCGAGTGCAGGCTCGCCCGTCGATCCCTTTGCGAGGCAAGCGGCGGCCGACAAGGCGCCAGAGGCGGGCGTCCCGCCGCCGGCCTTCGCGCAGAAATGGAGCCGCTATTTCCAAAACGTGTCGGTGCGGCTGATCGAGGGCGCGCTGGAAAAGCCGGGCCCGGCGGCCGCCTGGATGCGGCTCGACTCGCCGCTGGTCGAGGGCGAGCCGAACACGCCGCTGTTGCAGGCGGCGCAGGCCGCGGACTTTTCCAGCGGCGTCGCGCAGATCGTCGACATGCGCGAATGGACCTTCATCAACCCGGAGATCAGCCTCTATTTTTTTCGTCCGCCGGAGAGCGAATGGATCCTGATCCGTGCCGCCACACGCGTCGGTGCCAACGGCGCGGGCCTCACCACGGCAACACTGAGCGACCTCAAGGGGCCGTTCGCGGAGGTGATGCAGGCCATGAGCTTTGAACGACGCGACGCCATGCAAGCTCAGGCGTCCTGAGCCGAGAGCGCGATCAGGGCGGCCTCGGATACGGCATCGACAGGCATGAACATCTCGACGCGAAGCTCCTGCAGCGTCACGTCCTGCGGCGTGCCGAGCGTCAGCACCGCGCCAATCAGGCCGATGCCGACCTCGCCCTTGCGCAGGCGCACCTCGCAGAGCGGTCCCGGCACGGCGTTGTCCTCGATCCCAAGCATGGGAAGCTCCGGCAAGCGCATCAATTCGCGCCAGGTCGATTGCAGGGCCTCATCGAGCGGCGCGGCCATCGCTTCATGGCGCGCCCGCGCAAGCAGCGCTACCGCAACAGTCGGCCAGTTCTCGACGAAAGGCTTGAGCTCGTTCGGCGCGAGAAACATGCGCATGTGATTGAGCGGCCGCTGCATGCGCTCAGAACCGAGCAGCATGGTCATCAGGCGCGAGGCGGCGCGATTGGCCTGCTTTACGTTCCAGCGCCGGTCGGTCACGATCGCGGGGAACGGCTCGTGCCGTCGCAGCAGAAGATCGATGGCGCGCCGCGCATCGGCAAGCTCGGGCGCGGCGAGATCGCGCTCGCCATATTGCCGGGCGAAGCCGCCGGCCTCGAGCAGCGCGTTGCGGTCGCGCAGGGATAAATCCAGAGCGGATGCGAGTTGCAACAGGATGTCTCGGCTCGCCGCGGCCTTGCCGGTCTCGACATGGCTCAGATGCTTGACCGAGATGCCGGCCTCGAACGCCAGCTCCGCCTGACTTAGCGCGCGGCGCATGCGCCAGGCGCGCAGGAGAGCGCCGACCGGGTTGACCGGCCGTAAGGGCCGGGAGGATCGTGTGTCCATCGGCAGATTATGCGGGGGCCGCTCCCGCCTGTAAACGCCGCTATGGCAAAGCGGCCGCCATGTGCTTCAGCCGTTCGGCGGTGCGCTCGTCCGCCGGAAAGAAGGTCTCCAGTGCCAGCTCCGACAGCGTGATGTCGACGGGCGTGCCAAACACCATGGTGGTGGAGAAGAAGCTGAGGATCTCGCCCTGATGTCGCAGCTTGAACGGGATCGCGACATTGTCGCTCGACAGCGGCGCCGAGCGCGCCGGAATGGGATAGCTCTTCAGATCGTTGTAGAGCTTGATCAGCTCGGGATCGGCGGTCGCCTCGCATTGCCGGTGCAGCCGCTCCAACAGGTGCCCGCACCATTCCGCGAGATTGACGGTGCGAGATGCCAGCGCCTCCGGATGGAAGGCGAGCCGCAGCACGTTGAGCGGCTGGCCGAGCAGATGCTGCGGGATGCCCTCGAGCAGCGGCGCCACCATGCGATTGGCGGAGATCAGGTTCCAGTGCCTGTCCACTGCCAGCGCGGGATTGGGCTCGTGCGCCCTGAGGACGATGTCGATCGCCTGGCGGGCTGATTTCAAGGCCGGATCCTCCAGCTGGCGCTGCGGGAATGCCGGCGCGTAGCCGGCGGCGACCAGCAGCACGTTGCGTTCGCGCAGGGGCACGTCGAGACGCTCGGCGAGCCTGAGCACCATGTCGCGCGAGGGCGCAGCGCGGCCGGTCTCGACGAAGCTTAGGTGACGTGCCGAGATCTCGGCCTCACCGGCCAGATCGAGCTGGCTCATGCGGCGGCGCTGCCGCCATTCGCGCAAATGATCGCCGATATGGATCGGCTGGCTGCGTTCGGCCTGGGCCGTGGATGCATGTGCGTTCATGACCCAAAACCTATCATGCGGATTTCAGCCCTTCCATTACCCGCGAGGTAATCGAATTGGCCCGCGGGTCGGCGCATCCTCGGTTGCAACAGGAGATGACCATGATTGCGCTGCTGCTCTACCGGACCGTTGCAGACCACGTCTTGCCTTGGGCCATGGCATTCGCAACCCGGATGCTGGCGCGCAGTCTCAACATGCCCGAGCCGCTCGTGCATTCGACCGGCGATTATGTCGTCGCGCGGGTCATCGCCTTCGAGCACGGCGTCGGCAGGAGCCTCTGTCCGTACCGCCTCGCCCGCCTCGTCCGCGCCTGGTGGCGCGGATTGCGCTGACGTCCCTTCCCCAACCTCAACCAAGGAGAACCACGATGATCGAAGCATCCACCTTCCTGCGCCGCGCCCTGCTCGCCGATGCCGTCTTCAGCGGCGTCGCCGCGCTCGGATTCACTTTTGGCGCAGGCGCCTTCGCGGCGCTTTTCAGCCTACCCGAGGCGTTGTTGCGCGAGACCGGCTTGTTCCTGATCGCCTATACGGCGCTGGTCGGCTGGCTCGCCTCGCGCGCCGCGGTGCCGAAGCCGCTCCTGCTCCTCGTCATCATCGGCAACGCCGCATGGACGGTCGGCAGCATCGGTCTGCTGCTGTCCGGCGCGGTGTCGCCGAACCTTGCAGGCGAGCTGATGGTCGTGGCGCAGGCCATCGCCACCGGCGTGTTCGCCGAGCTGCAATATGTGGGATGGCGCAAGAGCGGGACTGCGGTCGCGGCGTGATGGCTCTCGTGTCCCGGACGCGCTGCAACGCTTTTGGCGTTGCGGCGCAGGGCCGGGACACGAGAGCGCAGGCTATGCGCGCGCGCCGTTCTTCTTGCCAACGGCGTGGCCGTTGAGCTTCTTCTTTTTGACAGCCTTATGCTTAACGCCCTTCGCGCCCGCCTTCTGCGCCTTGCGCTCGGCCCGCGCCTTCACCTTGGCGGCTTCGGCCCGCGCTTCGGCGCGCAGCTTCTTGCGCTTCTTCTCGCAGGAGTCGCACTTGCAGCCGATCGGCTTCAGATAGGCTTTGAAATAGTCGGTGCCGTAATCGTAGTTGATCTCGTCGCCCGGTTCGATGTTCTTGATCGCGCGGATGAAGACCTTGCGCTCGCGCGGGCGGACGTCGGATTCCGCATTGGGACGGCAGGAATGGTTGATGTAGCGGGCGAGGTTCTTGCGCACCGAGCCATCGATGGTCCAGCGCCCGTTGAGCTCGAACAGATATTTGTTCTCGATCTCGTCGTGGGCGGGAATCCGCGAATCCAGGATCGGTCCGTAATAACGGATGATCCGGGTGCCCTTCTTGATCGGCTTGGTGGCGAAGAGGCCGAGTCCGGTCTTGGAGCGGCCGACGCGATAGGGTTTGTTCGACGATGTGGCTGGCATGATCAAATAAAGGAGGACGCGAACGAGGCTGGAGAGCCCAAGGCGAAGCCGCTCTTCTAGAACGATTCCGCGCCGCTGTCAGGTATATCCCGCCCCTGTTTGAACCTTGCCCACAATGAAGACGTCTGATGGTACGAAGTTCCAGTCCCGTCAAAGCCCTCATGATGAACCACGTCACCCGCACAGGCCTCGCTGCCTTGATGATTTGTATCGGGCTCAACAGCGCCAGCGCCCAATCCATGGGCAGCACCTACACCTCGACGGCGCCAAAGAACTGCCGCCAGGTCGGCAAGCCCAGCGAGCTCGACGGCAGCACGACGCGCATCTGTCCGGGCAAGGACGGCCTCATGGTGCTGATCGCCGAGGACGATCTTCGCGAAATCGTCTCCGTCGGGCGCAACCGCAAGAAAGCGGCGGAGGAACCTGCGGCCCAGGTCTGGTTCGGCCCGTTCAATTCTTCCGAGACGACCATCGAATGGCGCGCCATGGACGCAAAGCCGTTCGCGATCATCCAGCGCTGGCATATCGCCGACAGCAGCGATCCCGACAAGCAGGGGCGGCCGAACACCAGGGCCATGCTGGTCGTGACCCGACTGCCGCCGGGCGCGGTCTGCCATGTCGCCTATGTCGATGCGGCCGCCAATCCCACCGCCAATGAGCTCGCACGCAAGGCCGCCGACGATCTCGCCCGCGGCTTCACCTGCGGCAAGGACGAGGTGAAGATCATCGGCACGCGCGGCCGCGCCGTCGAGCTCGCGACGATGCGCTAGCCTCTCGCCTTGGCGCGCCGATAGCGCGCCAGCAGCCGTTCTCCCTTGGCCGCGATGCGCCGCGCCGCCGCCACCGTTTTCGGAACCGGCTCGCTCCAGGCATGCGCCGACAATGCGTGGCGGGTCGGCTGCCCCTCCGCATCGACCAGCGGCGGCAGTTTCGTGCGGCCATAGAAGCGCACGGCCCAGCTGCCTTTCCGCCGCATCTCCTGTGGAGTCATATCTGATTCCTTCTTGGTGACGCCGGGCCGCAATTGGGCGCCCTGCTTGCGCGCAAACGCCTTGCGGCCCGCCGCGGTCAGGCCGCCGCGTGGATCCCTTTCGCGCGCGGATGCGCTGCGCTTGCGGGTCTTGGCTTTCTTCGTGGTGCGCTTGCGGGTCTTCTTCGCAGACGTCTTCGACTTTTCTTTTGACGTTTTCGACCTTGAAGTTTTCTTGGAGCTCTTGGTCTTGGAGGATTTCTTCTTCGCTGCCATGCGCATGTTGTCCACGAGGTTGGGATAAGAGCGACCAGCGCGGCGGGCGCGCGCTTTTGCCGCCGATTTCTGCGCGGGACTGAGATGCTTTGAGGACTTGCCGGCCCGCTTGCGGGGATTCGAGCGTTTCCAGGGAGCACGAGCTGTTTTTGCCATGCGGCGTCAACGCCTGATCACGGCAAGAGTTGCGCAGGTCCGTCGATCAGCAGCTCGGCAGCTTCGCCGTAACGGGCGCGGTCAGCATCGCCTCCAGGAGCCGCTCGGCCGTGGTTCCTTCCGGCAGCCGCTCCAGAATATCCTTCAGTCGGCCGTCGAGCAGAAGCGTGGTGAAGCCGTGGACCATGGACCAGGCCCGTGCGATCGCGGCGCCCTGGTTAAGCGTCAGCGCGTCGCCGCTGATCTGCTCCTGCCGCATCATGCCGACCGCATTCGCAAGTCCGGCGAAGGAGGCTTCGGCCGCCTCGTGCAGCGAGGGCCTGGAATAATCGAGCCGCTCGGTGCGGAACATGATGCCGTACATGCCGGGATGAGCCTGCGCGTAGGCAACATAGGCTTTCGGGCGCGCCAGCGCATGCTCGAGCGGCGTGGAGGCGGCATTGGACGAGGCAGCCATCGCGTCGTTGAACTGGCGGAAGCCGATCGCCGCAAGCTCGCTCAGCAGCCCGGTGAGGTCGCCGAAGTGATGGGTGGGGGCGGCATGCGAGACGCCCGCCTCGCGCGCCACGGCGCGCAATGTGAGACCGGCGAGCCCATCGCGTTCCAGCACCCGTTCGGCGGCCTCGAGCAGCGCCTCGCGCAGGGCGCCGTGATGGTACGGCGTCTCGGTCTTCGCGCTTCCCGCGCGGCGTGGTGCACGCGGTGCCGCGATCGAGGCCGCTCTTCTGGGGGCGCGCGAGCTTCGCGCGGTGTCGCTCTTGGTGTCGGTCTTGGTCATTTGCAAGCTATATGACGCAATATTGACAGTGTAAAGATTTCGCTTGACCGATGCGGCAATCGGCGCTACCGAATCTTTACGTCGTAAAGATAGGGAGGATATGCCGTGCAGCACGACTCCGTCACCGAGCGCCGCAACAATATCGCGCCGATCCCGTTCGAAGCGGACGCGCCCTTTCTGAAGATCATCGGCGAATTGCCGCGCGAGCTGAACGGCGTGCTCTATCGCAACGGCCCCAATCCGCAGTTCGAATCTCCCGGCGCGCATTGGTTCGTCGGCGACGGCATGCTGCACGCCTTCCATCTCGAGAACGGCCGCGCCAGCTATCGCAATCGCTGGGTCCGAACGCCGAAATGGCTCGCCGAGCACGATGCCGGCCGCGCCCTGTTCGGCGGCTTCGGCCGCAAGCTGCCGGATGCTCCCGCCAATCTCACCGATGGCGGCGTTGCCAACACCAACATCATCTTCCATGCCGGCAAGCTGCTGGCGCTTGAAGAAGCGCATCTGCCGACCGAGATCGAGCCGGGCACGCTGGCAACGCGCGGCTATCACGACTACCAGGGCCGCGTCGCCGGCAGTTTCACGGCGCATCCGAAGATCGACCCTGTGACCGGCGAGCTGGTGTTCTTCGGCTACAACGCGGCAGGTCCGCTGACGCCCGCCCTCTCCTACGGCTCGATCGATGCCTCCGGCAAGGCAACGCGCTTCGAACGGTTCGAGGCGCCCTATGCCAGCATGGTGCACGACTTCATCGTCACCGCGAACCACGTGCTGTTTCCGATCCTCCCGATTACCGGCAGCATGGAGCGCGCAATGAGCGGACGGCCGCCCTATGCCTGGGAGCCGGACAAGGGCGCCTATGTCGGCGTGATGAAGCGGAGCGGCACGGCCAAGGAGATCGTCTGGTTTCGAGCTGAGGCCTGCTACGTCTTCCACGTCATGAATGCGTGGGAGGACGGGAACCGCATCGTCGCCGACGTCATGCAGTTCGAGGAAGCGCCGCTGTTTCCCCATCCCGACGGCCGTCCAACCGATCCGGAGAAGTCGCGCGCCCGGCATTGCCGCTGGACCTTCGACCTCTCAGGCAATACCGACCGCTTCCAGCAGACCTACCTGGACGATCTCACCGGCGAATTCCCGCGCATCGACGACCGCCGCGCCGGGCTGAGAAACCGTCACGGCTGGTACGCCTGCGCCAACCCGCGGCTGCCGATGTTCGGCGCGCTCTCCGGCGTCGTCCATGTCGACGGCTACGGCCGGCGGCTCGGCCATTATCTGCTGCCGGCCGGCGACACCATCTCCGAGCCGGTGTTCGTCGAACGATCGAAGGATGCGACTGAGGGCGATGGCTGGCTGCTGGCGGTGGTCTGGCGCGCGCGGGAGAACCGCAGCGACCTCGCCGTGTTCAACGCCACCGATGTCGAGGCGGGACCCGTCGCGCTGGTGCAGCTCGGCCACCGCGTGCCCGATGGTTTTCACGGCAATTGGGTGGGGGCGGCATAGGAGCTGTCATTCCGGGGCGCGACGAAGTCGCGAGCCCGGATCCATTGGCAGCATTACGCGTAGCGAAATGGATTCTCAGATGTGCAATTGCGCACCGTAGCTCGACGCTTCGCCTCGCCCGGAATGACGGAAGAGTTTCACATGCCCTCGATCACTGCAGATTGCCTGGCCGTCCTCGTCCTGACCTGCGCCGCGCTCACGCCGCAGATGGTGCGGCGGCCGCCGGACGGACAGCCAATCTTCAACGGCGGCATCTTGCTCGTCGCCGGCATCCTGATCGCCGCCACGCTGCCGCGTCTTTCTCGTCTGCCCTGGGCTGCCATCGCCGAGGAGGCATCCGAGCAAGCGCTCGCTGCGATTGAACTCTTGCAGGCTGCCTACATCATTTTGACGCTGTAAAGATTGCGCTTGACCGGCCGCATCGGTGTTGGCGGGTACCATCCCGGCCTGGGGTCTCGCGGCCGCTTTCGCCGTCCGCAAGAGGGCCATCTATTCATAAAGTGATATCCCGAGTATCGCTGGACCAAGTATGGTAGATCCACCCGCGCATTGCCCAACGCCCCGCTGAACAGGATCACGATGAAAGACGTCTTTGCCCGTCTCGGCTCCGATCTTTTCTCCGCCATCCTCTTCCTAGCCGTCTACCTCATCACCGACAATATCGTCCTGGCGACGGCGGTGGCGATCGCCGGCGCGTTCGCGCAAGTGATCTATGCCCGCGTCAAGGGGCAGCAGCTCAACTACATGACCTATGCGAGCCTCGCGCTCGTCGTTGGACTGGGCGCGATCACATTGCTCACCAACGATGCCCGCTTCATGCTGGCAAAGCCCGCGATCGCGCATTTCGCGATCGGCCTCATCATGCTCAAGCGCGGCTGGATGCTGCGCTACATGCCGCCGATCGTCGTAGAGACGGTTCCGGAATATGTGACCGCCGCAGGCTATGCCTGGGCGGCGCTGATGTTCGTGATCGGCGCCGGCATGATCGTGGTCGCCTCCACGGGCGATCTGAAGCTGTGGGCGTTTTATCTCACGGTGGTCGCGGGCGGTGGCAAGATCCTGGCCTTTGCCCTCCAATACGTCGTTCTGCGCCTCATCGTCAGCAGCCGCCGGCGTGCCGCTGCCCGCGCTTAAATGCCTCCAATGCAGGGTTAGGCAGCCGCGCCGAGTTGGGTTATAGGCTCGCCTCAGGACTGGCCGCGGATCGTCGCGGTCCGCCGGGATTGTTCGGGAGACGGGAATGGCCGTGGACGGCAACTGGAATCTGACCATGACGACGCCGATGGGCGAGCGCCAGGCGACGTTGAGCCTGAAGGCTGCGGGCGGCACGCTCACGGGCACGCAAGGTGCGGAAGGTAATACCGCCGAGATCTTCGACGGCACTGTCTCCGGCGACAACGTCTCCTGGAAGGTCTCGATCACCAACCCGATGCCGCTCACGCTCGAATTCACCGGCACCGTCTCGGGCGACAACATCAGCGGCGAGATGGGCATCGGCCCCATGGGCAGCTTCCCGTTCACGGGCGCGCGGGCGTAACGCCCTCGCGTCGAATGAGCATGCATTGGCTTCGCCTCGTCGCGGCAACGATCCTCTCTGTCGCGACACAAGCGGCGATTGCGGACGACAACGAACCGGCGTGGCGCGCAAGCGCGCTCGCCTTCGTTCCCGCTGGTTATGTTGGCGGCACGGCTTATCGAACCGAAGGCACGACGGGTTACCTCGCCGTCTATCCCGCAACCTCGAACGATCCGAAGACTCCGGCCAGCGTATTCGCTGTGCGTCAGAGTCTCGTCGTCACGCTGACCCCGGATGCAACCCGCGCGGTCTCAGCCGAATTGAAGTCGCGCTCCGAGCCGGCCCCTGACGGCGACGAGACAGATTTCGCTAAACTGCACGCCGAGCTCGCGGCAAAGCGCAAAACCCTGCCCGACGGCACCGAGCCCTGCGCTCTTGGCGCGTGGTCCATCGATAAGGATCCGAACGGCCTCAACGTGCGCGCGGAGCCTTCGGTGAAAGCGCACGTGCTCGGCATTCTGCCCCCGCCGTACCGGCTGAAGCTCGGCGGAGCCGAGAACACGCCCGAGGGCGGCTGGCTGACGGAATTCCGCATCATCGGCTTCCGGGATGGCTGGTTCCTGATCGAAGGCGCCAAGCCGCCGGGCAAGGACTACGAGGACGAGAAAAGATATCCGCGCAACGCGCCAAAGCCCTATGCCGGGCGCGGTTGGGTCGCGGCAAACAAGGTCGGCGCCAGCTATGCCAATGGCTCCGCACGTGCGGGTGGGCTGTTTCAGGCGCCCTTCGTCGACGCCAAATGGACGCCCGCCCAGCGCGAGCTCGGCGGCCCGATCGACAGCGACGGCGGGCCAAAGCGGCTTCTCGCCTGCAGCGGATATTGGGGACTCGTCGAGAGCCATGACGGCGTCCGCGGCTGGTGGCGCGCGTTGTGCTCGAACCAGGTCACGAATTGCAGCTAAGCATCCGATTACCTCGCTCCGCAGCGGCAGAGCGGTCTGCAGGTACGCGTGGCGAGGGCTGAGCAAGCGCCTCGTCCTTCGAGACGACCGCTTCGCGGTCTCCTCAGGATGAGGCTGAGCTGCGTCAGTGTTCTTGGCCGCGACCGCGTACTCCGCCCTCATCCTGAGGGCCCGCCAACGGCGGGCGTCTCGAAGGATGCGCCGCAGGCAAGCTGCGCCCAAGCCGGTCGTCCCGCCCCAAGCATGGGCGAGCGAAGCGCTAACCCAAATTCAACTCCTTGAAGAAGTCGTTGCCCTTGTCGTCGACGATGATGAAGGCCGGGAAGTCGACGACTTCGATGCGCCAGATCGCTTCCATGCCGAGCTCGGGATATTCGAGCACCTCGACCTTCTTGATGCAGTGCTCGGCAAGGTTCGCCGCGGCGCCGCCGATCGAACCGAGATAGAAGCCGCCATATTTCTTGCAAGCCTCGCGCACGGCCGGGGCGCGATTGCCTTTGGCCACCATCACCATCGAGCCGCCGGCAGCCTGGAACTGGTCGACGAAAGAGTCCATGCGGCCGGCCGTGGTCGGGCCGAACGCACCGGAGGCGTAGCCTTCGGGCGTCTTGGCGGGGCCGGCATAGTAGACCGGATGGTTCTTGAAATAATCCGGCAGCGGCTCGCCCCTCTCCAGCCGTTCGCGCAGCTTGGCATGGGCGGAATCGCGCGCCACGATCATGGTGCCCGTCATCGAGACCCGCGTCTTGATCGGATGCTTCGAGAACGTCGCCAGGATGTCCTTCATCGGCTGATTGAGGTCGATCTTGACGACCTCGCCGCCGAGCGCCTGTTCGACCTCAGGCAGGTACTGTGCCGGGTTGTGCTCGAGCTCCTCGAGATAGACGCCGTCTTTGGTGATCTTGCCGAGCACCTGACGGTCGGCCGAGCAGGACACGCCAAGCCCGATCGGCAGCGATGCGCCGTGACGTGGCATGCGGATCACGCGCACGTCGTGGCAGAAATATTTACCGCCGAACTGCGCGCCGACGCCGAGGCTTTGCGTCATCTTGTGGATTTCCTTCTCCATCTCGACGTCGCGGAAGGCGTTGCCGTCGGGCGAGCCGTGTGTCGGCAGCGCGTCGAGATAGCGCGCGGAAGCGAGCTTCACCGTCTTCATGCACAGCTCGGCCGAGGTGCCGCCGATGACGATGGCGAGGTGATAGGGTGGGCATGCAGCGGTGCCCAGTGTCAGGATCTTCTCCTTCAGGAACGCGAGCAGTCGGTCCTTGGTCAGCACCGAGGGCGTCGCCTGGAACAGGAAGCTCTTGTTGGCGGAGCCGCCGCCCTTTGCCATGAACATGAACTTGTAGGCGTCATCGCCTTCTGCGTAGATCTCGCACTGCGCCGGCATGTTGTTGGCGGTGTTTTTCTCCTCGTACATCGAGAGCGGCGCGACCTGCGAATAGCGCAGATTGCGGCGCAGGTAAGCATCGCGCGCGCCTTCCGACAGCGCAGCCTCGTCGTCCCCGTCGGTGATGACGTTGCAGCCCTTCTTGCCCATGATGATCGCAGTGCCGGTGTCCTGGCACATCGGCAGCACGCCGCCGGCGGCGATATTGGCGTTCTTCAAAAAGTCCAGCGCGACGAACTTGTCGTTCGGGCTCGCCTCGCCATCCTCCAGGATGGCGCGGAGCTGCTTCAGATGGCCGGGCCGCAGGTAATGATTGATGTCGCCGAAGGCCGCCTCCGACAGCGCCCGCAGCGCCTCGCGCGACACCACCAGCATGTCCTTGCCCAGGACCTTCTCGACCCGGACGCCCTCGGCCGTGATCTTCTTGTAGGGCGTCTCGTCCTTGCCCAGCGGGAACAGCGGGGTGTGCTTGTAGGGCGGAACCGGCTTGGACTGGTCGGGGAAGGCGGTCGGAGCGTTCATGGGGCGAATCTCGGGGTTTTGGAGCCCTGGCGGGGCCTCGGCGTAGAAGCGTTCTAAGCCCATTTTGAGCGGAAAGGGAAGGGAACGGCGCGCATAGGGGAGATCGGCTCGGGCTTAGGAAGGCATTGGTACAGCACGTGGAAAGGCCCGCGCCCGCCCTTGCACTCCGGACGCGACGACGGTTGAATGCGCGCGCTAAGGGGCTTTTCATCATGACATTGAAACTGAACGTCCGCGGCGCGATCCTGGTCGCCGCCGCAATCACCGGCCTTGTGACCCTCGCCTCGCCCGCGCGCGCCGACCGCTGCGATGACAGCGTCAAGGAGCTGGCGGCCCAGATCGATCGCCTCAAGGTGAACTTTCGCGCTGCCAACGTGGTCTATCTGACGCACCCGGCGGCCAAAGAGCTGTCGGTCGGCTGTCGCGGCGACAAATATTCCATTGAGCTCTATGCCAAGGGCGATCGCAAACCCGCGCCGGAGTTCTATGCGCTGGTCGGGTCGATGGCGGCGATCGTCTTCACCGTGACCAAGGACGACACCACGACGGGCGCGACACGCTGCCTGAAGCGGATGGGGCTGCTGCGCGGCGACAAGGTCAGCATGCGTTATCGGCGGCTCAACATGGAATGCACCCGCACCAAGAAGGACGCGTCGATCGCCATCACGCGCGGCAAGGACGAATAGGCGGGTTCTTTTCCTCCACACTTGCTGCCGACACGGTGCACGTGTGGCGCGACGCTGCCTGCCACATGCACCGTCATTGCGAGCGAAGCGAAACAATCCAGTTGTCTCCGCGGAGGGACTGGATTGCTTCGTCGCATCCGCGCAATGACGAGGAGCGATGTCGTCGTGTCTCGCGTGAACGGCACGTGCGGGAGACGACCCGTCTTGCCGCGCCAAATCCCTCGCATTTTAGCGATTGCCTTGAAGGAATTTTCGCTCCTCACGGCGCAGGCTGAATTGTTTCCATGTGTGAGGATTTGCGGATGAAGGTTTCTACCGTAGCGCCGCCGCCGATCGCGATCGTGGTTCCGAACTACGACACGACCAGGCAGCAGGACGATCAGACCAAGGTCAAGGACGAGAATCCGACCTTCAAGCCGCAGCCGCCTGCGCCGCTGCCGCCGGGTCAGGGCACGCGGATCGATCAGCTCGCCTAATCAGGCCTGCCGAAGCTGAAGCGCCCGATCCGGTCGATCGGGCCGTTCGCGCGTCCGCACATGGTATGCCGGAACGCTGCACCCACCTTCGGCTAACCATCCAGCTCGCGATAGCGGCGGAAGATGCCCTGCTCGTTGAAGGGAATGCGGCGTCGGCTTTCGAGATAGGCCTTGATGTTCGGCCGCGCGGCGACCCGATCGTGCAGGCTGACGAGGCCCGGAATGTCCGCCTCGAACGCCGTCATGCGCTTGGGGAAGGCATAGCGCAGCCCCGCGACGATCTGGAACAGAGACAGATCGACATAGGTCAGCCTGCGGCCGGTGACATAGGCGCCGCCATTCTCGTCGAGAAGCTGCTCGAAATAGCCGAGATATTTCGGCACGCGCTCGCTCCAGAAATCGGCGGTGCGCTTCTTCGCCGGCGGCTTCTGGTCTTCGTAATAGAGCGAGGGCCCGAGCGGATGATGCGTGTCGTGGATCTCGACCACGAGGTCGCTGATGGTGAGCTGAAGCTGGTGCACCCAGAGCCGGCCGGCTTCCGTCTTGGGCGCAAGCCCGTGGCGAGCGCCGAGATAGAGCAGGACATTGGCGGTCTGGCCTATGACGAGCTTGCCCGCTTTCAGGAACGGCGGCGCAAAGGGGGGCGTACCCTTCGCGTCCATCATCTTCATCATCGCAGCCGTGCCGCGCGGTCCGCGCGCGACGTCGACGTAAGCGGTCCCCGCTTCCTCCAGCGCCAGCCGCACATATTCACCGCGGCCCTGGATCTCGGGCCAATAGTAGAGCTCGTATTTCATGAGAGAGGTCCGTGAACGTGAACGCGTACGGACCAATGTAGCATGCGGCTCGGGGTTCCGTCAGAGTGAGACGGAGCGTTCGCGCAACCCGCTCGTCATTGCGAGCACAAGCGAAGCAATCCAGACTGCCTCTGCGGAAAGACTCTGGATTGCTTCGTCGCTTCGCACGAGCGGAAAGAGCTTCGCGCCTTTATTCAATTCGCGGCAAAACAATAGAGCAGCCCGTCGCCGCCGGTGCTCTTCAGATCGGCCTGCGAGCAGCCGCCCTCGGGACCGCGCGAGGGATGCGAGCTGTTCCAGGACTTCGACGGTTCGTCGTCGCGCAGACCTCGCCGATCGGCATGGCCGACGACCGCGGCGCCTTGCGTGCTCGACGTCCAGTTCTTGCAGGTCTTGTCGTCACCGGCGGCGAACGCGGTGCCGTCGGGTTGCGTTCCCGTCAGAATGTCGTGCCGGTTCGGCGTATCGCCGGCGCCGTTGATGACCTCCCCTTTCTCGCTGAGCGCCGTCTGCTTGGTGAGGTTGTTGGCCGCGCCGTGCAGTTCGGCAACGTCCTTGGCGATCACCGTGCCCTTGGCGTTCTGCCACGGTCCCTTGCCGATGCGGTCCTTGGCATTGACGGCCGGCTTGCCGTCGGCGGCCTGCGTCGAGAGATAGGCGCGCCAGGTCTTCGATCCGGCGCCGCCGGCCTGGGCAAGCTTCTGGCATTGCGCGTCGGCTCCCTCGAGGCCGCCGAGATCGGCGCCCTTGCCCGGGCCGCTGGAGGTCACGAAGAACGTCATGTCGGCCGACTGCGCCTGCGCGGATGGCGCCGCCAGCAAGGCGGTTACAAATACGGCCTTGGCCAGCGCAAGGCCCGAAATCGTCACGGTTCTGTCGATGCGGATCATGTTGTCCTCCCGTTGTGTTTTGTCGTTGGCCGCTTCATGTCAACCCGAGGCGGGCCTGCTTATTCCCGATGCGGCAATACAAGAGGCCCCAAAGAAAAAGGCGCCGTGCGGAAGCACGGCGCCTTGGTTTCTCATTCCGAGAGCGATCAGTTGGTCTGCTGGATCGCCGACAATTCCCAGCCGCTGCCGGGCCGCCGGGCAAACGTCCAGACCTCGGTGACTTCGCCCGGCTGCTCGCTGCCGGCGACGACCGTGCCGCTGTTGCGGTCCAGCGTCTTGTCGGTGAGCGCAAAGCGCAGCGCCACCGTGGCGTAGTCGGTCTCGCCTTCGCGCCAGGCTTCGGCGAGGTCGCCTTGCAGAAGCTTGACGTCGGTCACCTTGTTGACGACGTTGCGCGTGCGGTTCTGGGCAAGGTCCTGCTCGAAATAGGAGACCATCTCCGGCGTCGCGAGCGTGTGCAACTTGGCCACGTCCTCGTTCGACCAGGCGGCCTGGATCTCGCCGAGCAGACGCTCGAACGACTCGTAATCGTCAGGCTTGATCTCGAGCGGCGCGTTATTGGCATTGGCGCCGAAGCCGAAGCCGCCAAGGCCGCTGCGCTGGTTCGGCTGCGGTCCGGGAGCTGCGCCGGCGTCGGCATTGGCGTAAGCCGGCTGCGGCGTGTGACGGCGCTGCCACCAGGACATCGCCAGCCGCACCACCAGCACCACGAGCACGATCTGGATGATCAGGCCCAGGATCGAGGACAGGCCGCCGAGGCCGCCGAACAGGCCGCCGCCGAACAGCATGCCGAGCAGGCCGGCACCCAGGAAGCCGGCCGCAAGGCCGCCCATGAAGCCGCCAGCCTTGCCGAACATGCCGCCACGCGCGGGCGCGGCAGCAGCCGAGTTCATCCCTGCGCCCGGCTGGGTGTAGGTGCGATTGAATTGCGAGGCCGAGCCGGGCGCCGTCGTGGTCGGGGGCGGAGCCGAATAGGTGCGCGAGCCGCGTGAACCCGACGAGCCGCCTCCGCCGACGCGCGCATCGGCGGACGAGATCGCCAGCGCAGTCGGCAGCGCAAGCGCCAGCACGACGGCCATCGTCTTGAAGAGATTGCGGGAGCGTAGCGAGAGCTTCATGTGCGTTTCCCAAATCCCCGGCATGGGGACGTGCTCCTAAGATGGGCAGACTTCCCGAAAAGTGAAGCCGGTTTCGGGACCTATGGCTGCGGCCCTCAGTCGCGGGGATGTGGCAAAAGCCCATATTTGGCGGGGGTTTGGCCGGATGCGCGAGGGAACCGTGGCCTGCGGTATTGAGGCGGGATTTCCGCTCTTTCACCGTCATTGCGAGCATAGCGAAGCAATCCAGACTGCCTCCACGGAGACAGCCTGGATTGCTTCGTCGCAAGCGCTCCTCGCAATGACGGAGAACGGGGCGAGAGCGCTCCCTCACCCCTGCTTCGTCATCGTCTCCTTCACCGCCGCCACGAGTTGGCTGAGCGTGAACGGTTTCGGCAGGAAATCGAACTGCTGGCCTTCGGGCAGGCTCTTCTCGAAGGCATCCTCTGCATAGCCGGAGACGAAGATGAACTTGATGTCGGGATTCTTCTCCCGCATCGCCTTCAAGAGCGTTGGGCCGTCCATCTCGGGCATGACGACGTCGGAGACGACGAGATCGATTCCGCCGCTCTGCTCCTCCAGCACTTCCATGGCCTCGACGCCGTTCTCGGCTTCGACCACGGTGTAGCCGCGCGAGCGCAGGCCACGTGCGTTCAGCGCGCGCAGGCCCTCTTCGTCCTCGACCAGCAGGATGGTGCCCTGCCCCGTCAGATCGGTCCGCGGCTTGGCCTCGACGGAAGCGGCTTCCTTCGCGGCACCGTTGGTCGCGCCGGCCGCAGCCGCCGGCTGCTCGACCTGCGCCTCGGGCTCGGCATGGTGGCGCGGCAGGAAGATTTGGAACGAAGTGCCCTGCCCCGGCTCGGAGTCCACGTAGATGAAACCGCCGGTCTGCTTGACGATGCCGTAGACGGTCGAAAGGCCAAGGCCGGTGCCTTTGCCCACTTCCTTGGTCGAGAAGAACGGCTCGAAGATCTTGTCGCGGATATCGGCGGGAATCCCGGTGCCGGTGTCGGAGACCTCGATCCGCACATAGTCCGCGGCCGGCATGCCCTTGTAGGCGAGCTTGGCCGCTTCCTCGGTGGTGACGTTGGCGGTGCGGATGATCAGCTTGCCGCCGTCGGGCATGGCGTCGCGGGCGTTGACCGCGAGATTGACGATCACCTGCTCGAACTGGGAGACGTCGACCTTGACCGGCCAGAGATCGCGGCCGTGGATGGTCTCGTGCTTGACCTTCTCGCCGATCAGGCGGCGCAGCAGCATGGCTAGATCGCTCAAGGCATCGCCGAGATCGAGCACCTGCGGTCGCAACGTCTGGCGCCGCGAGAACGCCAGCAGCTGCCGGACCAGCGTCGCAGCGCGCGTCGCGTTCTGCTTGATCTGCATGATGTCCTGGAACGAGGGGTCGGTCGGCTTGTGCGCGTTCAGCAGGAAGTCGTTCGCCATCATGATGGCGGACAGCACGTTGTTGAAGTCGTGGGCGATGCCGCCGGCGAGCTGGCCGACGGTCTCCATCTTCTGCGACTGGTTGATCTGGTTCTCCAGCGCGCGCCGCTCGGTGGTCTCGAGCATGTGCACGATGGCGGCTTCGGCCTCGTTCTCGGCCGCGTCGACCGGCGTGACGAAGAACTGGCCCCAGCGCTCCTTGGTCCCCTCCAGCGCCACCTCGACGGGAGCAATGTCGGCCCGGCCTTCGGCGGCCTGGTTGATGGCCGCGATCAGCAGGTGCCGGTCGCGAGAATTGACCGCGCGGAAGATCGACTTGGAGGCGCTGTCGAGTCCGAGGGCCTGTCCGAGCTTGGCATAGCGAGCGTTGGCGCGCACCACGTTGCCGCCGCGATCGACGGTCGCGATCGCCATCGGCGTGTGGTCGAAGAAGCGCATGAAGCGCACTTCGGCGGCGCGGTCGGGATCGCTGCGCTCGTCGCGGGCGCGGCTGATCACGAGCGTGCGCGAGGGGCCCGGCGCACCGTCGGCGCCGAAGGCGAGCTTGTGATAGAGCCGCACCGGCATGGTCTTGCCAGTGCGGATGCGCAGATCGATGTCGAAGACCTCGGTCTTCACCTCGCCCGGCACCGCCACGATCGAGGTCAGCAGCGAGGCGCCGTCGCCGGAGACGATGTCGGTCAGCTTCAGGCCGCCCGAGCCGATCTCGGCGAGGTCGTAGTCGAGCCAGTTCGCCAGCGTCGCGTTGACATAAGCGAGCTCGCCGGCGGGGTTGACCGAGAAGAAGCCGCACGGCGCGTGATCGAGATATTCGATCGCATGCTGGAGCTCCTGGAACACGTCCTCCTGACGCTCGCGGTCGCGGGTGATGTCGGCGATCGACCACACCGCGTATTTCGACTCGCGCTTGCCCGTCCCGAGCGGGCGCACCCGCATGCGCAGCCAGCGGCCCTGGCTGCCGTCCTGGCCGGAGATGCGCACCTCTTCCTGCTGACGCTTGCCTTCGCGCGCGGCTTTCAGCAGCCGGAACACGGCTTCGGAGACATCGGGGTTGCCGATGAAGACGCGTTCCACCGGGCGCACGTCCTGCGGGCCGGAGGCGCCGGTCAAGGTCAGGTAGGCTGCATTGGAATAGACCACGTGGCCGCGGGCATCGGTGACCGCGAGCCCGTCGAATCCATGATCGGCGATCCGCCCCACGACGGGATCATCGAGACTGCGGTCGGCGAAGCGGATGATGCCGGCGGCGAAGGCGAACAGGTTGAACAGGCCGACCATGGCCAGCACGGCGAGGATGCCGAGAATATAGGGCTGCGCCTGCGCGCGCCCCAGCGTCATCAGCCCGACGGCGACGGCGACGAGGCCGGCGGCCACCAGCAGCACCAGCGCAATGCTGCCCGAGCGCGGCGACGGCTCGTGCGCCGCAACGGGCTCGCGTGGGAGGTCGTGGTCGGTCTCGGCTGTCATCTCAAGCTGGCGCGGCCTGTCGGCAGAGAATCAACGCGCCACGGGGCGCGTGGGGTCCTCCCTGCCTGAATCGGACCCTGAGGTGCAAGGGCAGCAGAGGCGAAACGTACGCTGATTCCCAGATTACGGCCATTTCCGGTATTTTTTGGGTGTTTTATCCCCGCCCCGCGCTGAATCCGCGCTTCAGCCGCATGACGTAGCCGATCACCTCGGCGACCGCATGATAGTGCTCGGTCGGGATTTCCTGGTCGATCTCGACGGTGGCGTAGAGCGCGCGGGCGAGCGGCACGTTCTCCACGATCGGGATGTCGTGCTCGCGCGCGATCTCCCGGATCTTGAAGGCGAGGTTGTCGACGCCCTTGGCGACGCAGATCGGAGCCGTCATGCCCCGCTCGTAGGACAGCGCCACCGAGTAGTGGGTCGGGTTGGTGATGATCACCGAGGCCTTGGGAACCGCCGCCATCATGCGCTTCTTGGCGCGCTGCTGCCGGAGTTGCCTGATCTTGCCCTTGATGTGCGGGTCGCCTTCGGACTGCTTGTACTCTTCCTTGATCTCCTGCAGCGACATCTTCTGGCGCTGGAACCAGCTGCGGTACTGGAAGAAATAGTCGGCGATGGCAACGATCGCGAGCGCCGCGACCACGGCGCCGAGCAGATGGATGGTCATGCTGGTGGTGGCGCCCAGCATGGCGGACGGATCGAGCCTGACCATCGCCTCCATGCGGTGCCGCTCCGGCCACAGGATCATGGTCATGACCACGGCGAGCAGAACCAGCTTGCCGACGCCCTTGAGGAAATTGGCCGCTGCCTGCTTGCCGAAGATGCGCTTGAAGCCGGCGCCGGGCGATATCTTGTTGAATTTCGGTTTCAGGGATTCGGCCGACCACACCAGGCGGTGCTGGAGCATGTTGCCGGCGACGGCCGCCAGCATCAGCATCAAGAGAGGCACGCCGATCGCCGCGAGAATGGCGATTTCGATCTGCTGCATCAATGCAAGCAGGGCCTTGCCGTCCGTCTTGATCATCCAGGAATTGGCGAGCAAATTGCGCATCGGCGTCAGCAGCCCGCTGCCGACCGAGCCGGCGAAGGTCGAGACGACGAGCGTGCCGCCTGCCATCATGAACCAGGTGTTGATCTCCTGGCTCTTGGCGACGTCGCCGCGTTCGAGCGCGTCATCAAGACGCTTTTGTGTGGGGTCTTCTGTTTGACTTTCGGGATCGTTGTCTTCAGCCACCGGTGATCCCCGTCACTTGAGCGGCATCAATTGGTGCATGACACCGATGAAGTAATCCAGATACGTGCCCATCATCGCCGTGAGCACTACGGCGAGCACCAGGAAGCCAGCGAAGATCGAGAGCGGCACGCCGACGAAATACACCTGCATCTGCGGCATCAGCCGCGCCAGGATGCCTAGCCCAATATTGAAGACGAGGCCGAACACCAGGAACGGTCCGGAGAGCTGCAGGCCCAGACTGAATGCGGCGGCGAAGGCCCGCGTCGCCAGCGAGGCGACGTCGCCGCTCGAGACGGTCTCGCCCGGCGAGAAGATCTTGTAGCTGTCGTTCAGTGCGGCGATCACCAGATGGTGGCTGTCGGTGGCGAACAGCAGCGTCACGCCCAGCATGGTCAGGAAGTTGCCGACCAGCACGCCCTGCTGCCCCTGCGTCGGATCGACCGAGGTGACGAAGCCGAGTCCCATCTGCTGCGCGATGACGGAGCCGGCGACCTGCAGGGCCGAGAGCGTCACGCGGGCGGTCGCGCCCAGCACGATGCCGATCGCGATCTCGTGCAGCATTAGGACCAGGAGCGGCGCCAGCGAGCCCATGTCGACCTGATAGGCGTTGCGATGCAACGGCAGGATGACCAGCGTGAGCAGCAGCGCGATCGACAGCTTGATCCGCGTCGGAATATTGGTCTCGCCGAGGCCGGGCAGCAGCATCACCATCGCGCCGACCCGGGCGAAGACGAGCATGAAGGAAGCGGCGAGCGCCGGCAGCAGCGAGACGTCGATGCGCATAATTGACGCATCTTGCCTCAGCCGCCGATGATTCGCGACGAGATCCGCAGCATGTGGGCGTGGAGGGCGTCGGCCATGAACGGCAGCGCCAATAGCATCGTGGCAAAGATGGCCAGGATCTTGGGCACGTAGATCAGCGTCTGCTCCTGGATCTGCGTCAGCGCCTGGAACAGCGACACGATGACGCCGACCACCAGACCGACGACCATCAGGGGCGAGGACACGATCACGATGGTCCAGATCGCATCGCGCGCGACGTCGAGGGTCTCGGGGCCGGTCATGTGGAAATTCTCACTCGGAATTGTTTGTGGTCATTCCGGGGCTCGCGAAGCGAGAACCCGGAATCCATTGAGCGTCAGCGTTGGTCGAACCATGGATTCCGGGCTCGCGACTTCGTCGCGCCCCGGAATGACAGCGGTGATTAGATCGGCATCTTCATGATGTCTTCATACGCCGCGATCACGCGGTCGCGGACCGAGACCAGCGTGGACACCGCGACGTCGGTGTCGGCGACCGCGGTCACCACGTCCATCACGTTGGCCTTGCCGGAGGCCATCGCGACCGTCTGCGCATCCGACTTGCGGCCGGACTCCATGACGCTGCCGACGGCGTCCTTCAGCATCGAAGCAAAGGATTGCCCGCTGGCCTCGGTGCCCTTACCGGCACCAGCGCCGCTGTTCTCCAGCACGCGGGCGAGGTTAGCATAAGCGTTGGCGGCGACTGTCGGTGATGCCATGGCTCAATTGTCCTGTTCAGCTCTTGAGGATATCGAGGGTGCGCTGGATCATCCGGCGCGTCGCACTGATGATGTTGAGATTGGCCTCGTAGGACCGCTGCGCGTCGCGCATGTCGGTCATCTCGACCACCGAGTTCACGTTGGGATATTTGACGTTGCCGCTGGCATCCGCGACCGGATTGCTCGGCTCGTATTTGACGCGGAAGTTCGACTGGTCGGGCTTGATCCTGCCGAGCGTGACGACCTGCGCCTCGAGCGTGCGGTCGAGCGCGGAGGAGAAGGTCGGAACCTTGCGGCGGTAGGGATCGCCGCCCGGGGTCTGCGCGGTCGAATCCGCGTTCGCGATGTTTTCCGAGATCACCCGCATGCGGCCGGCTTGCGCCCGCAGGCCGGAGGTCGCGATCGCCATCGATCGGGTGAAGTCGCTGCTGTCATTGGCCATGATGCGCCTCTAGCTGTTCTGTTTCCGGATCATGGCCTAGGCCTTGCCGATCGCGGTCTTGAGCAGATGCAGGCTCTTCGAATAGAGCGAGGTCGCCGCCGCGTAGTCCATCTGGTTGTTGGCGGCCTTCATCATCTCTTCCTCGAGGACGACGGCGTTGCCCGCGGGGCGGGTCTCGAAACCCACATTCTTGTTCTGGTCGAAGGCGGAAGCCGCACCCGATGGCGTCATGTGGGAACCGGTGGTGCGGGCGAGCGCCAGGGGGCCCATCGAGCCGGTGACCGCGCCGGTCTTGTCGAGCTTCGGCTCGACCAGGTCGCGCGGCCGGAATTTGGGCGTGTCGGAATTGGAGACGTTCTCGGACAGGACGCGCTGGCGTTCCTGGTGCCACTGCATCTTGGTGCGAAGCGCCGAGAGCACCGGAAGGTCGTTGATGGACATCGTCGCGGCTCCTTCCGCCTCTTGCGGACCTCCAAGGTCCGAAGCTAGGCAGAATTTGCCGCGTGTATGGTTAACGGCTGGTTAAGGACGTTCCCGACACATGTCCCCGCGTGGGACATGATCTTGCGACCCGTGATTCTACGCCTCCAAAAGTGGCATTAACCCAACCCTTTGGCGGTGCGTGCACAGGCCAAGAAGTCGTTTTGGATCGAGCGATTCATGGGTTATTAAGAGTTGGGGACGGCAAAACTTGCCGTGGAACGTTAAGAAATCGCAGTTTGGGGCATCGTAGGCCGGTGGTCGGCACATCCGACCGCTGCACGAAAAAAGCGCCATTTGTCGGGGACAAGTATGCAAGGCAGCCCTATCACCTTCATCGTCGCGTTCATCGTCGTTCTGGCGTTGATCGGTGTCGCTGCTTGGCTGGTTCGCCGATTCGCCAGCAGCCGGCTCGGCGCCAACACCCAGCGCGGCAGGATGCCCCGGCTCGCCGTGATCGACGCCGCCGCGGTCGACGGCCGGCGCCGCCTGGTGCTTGTCCGGCGTGACAATGTCGAGCACCTTCTGATGATCGGCGGCCCCACAGACATCGTCGTCGAGCCCAACATCGTTCGCGCCGCCCATGGCCGCGACCAGATCCCCCAGCGTCCCAATGCCGCCGAACCGCCGCGCCTTGCCCCCATGCCCGATTCCGGCGGCTGGGCCGACGAAGCGCCGCGGCCCGAACTGCTCGATCATCCCGAGCCGCAAATGCCCGAGCCGCCGCCGCGGCCAGCGCGCCCGTCCTTCGCCGAGGAGATGCGCCGGCCCGCCCCCGCGCTGGCCGAGCGCCGCAGCGAACCGCCGATGGGCGGCTTTCCGCCCGACCCGATCCCGCCCCGCCCCGAACGCGAACCGCGGCCCGAGCCGCTGCCGCCGCGCGCCCCGCGCAGCGAGCCGCCCCTGATGCCGCGTCCGCCGCGCCAGAGCGAGCCGATGAAGATGCCGCCCGCGCGTGCCGAGCGCGCCCCTGCGCCGCCGCCGCCGCCCGTGCCTCAGGCGCCGCCCGTACCGGCGCCGGCCGCGAGCCCGTCGAACGCCGAGCAGAACCTCGCCGAAATGGCCCAGCGGCTCGAGGCCGCGCTGCGCCGCCCCGCCGGCGAAACGGTCGCGCCTCCCGTCGCGCCGGAGCCGCCGGCCGCTCCCCCGCGGGCGGCACGCAGCGAGCCGGCGGCGCCACCGGCTCCGCCTCCGAAGCCGGTGGCGGAAAAGACCAGCTTTGAAAATCTCGAAGACGAGATGGCCTCGCTGCTCGGCCGTCCGAAGCCATCTTCGTGAGGCTGCCGTCCCTCCCGCGTAGAGTTCTTTTCCTTTCTGTCCTGTTCGGTGTGGCCTCGCTCGCGGGCCTTGCGCATGCGCAGGACATCAGCATCAATCTCGGCGGCGGCGCCGGCGGTGGCGGCGTCACCGAGCGGGCGATCCAGCTCATCGCGCTGCTCACCGTGCTGTCGATCGCGCCGTCGATCCTGATCATGATGACGTCGTTCACGCGCATCGTGGTCGTGCTGTCGCTGCTGCGCACCGCGTTGGGCACGGCGACCGCGCCGCCCAACTCGGTGATCATCGCGCTCGCGATGTTCCTCACCTTCTTCGTGATGGGGCCGGTGCTGCAGAAATCCTACGACGACGGCATCCGCCCGCTCGTCGCCAACCAGATCGGCGTCGAGGATGCGCTTCAGCGCGCCTCGGTGCCCTTGCGCGGCTTCATGCAGAAGAACGTGCGCGAGAAGGACCTCAAGCTGTTCCTGGACCTCTCGGGCGAGCCGCCGCCCGCCACGCCCGACGACCTCGCCCTTCGCATCCTCGTCCCCGCCTTCATGATCTCCGAGCTGAAGCGCGCCTTCGAGATCGGCTTCCTGTTGTTTCTGCCCTTCCTGATCATCGACCTCGTCGTCGCCTCGGTGCTGATGTCGATGGGCATGATGATGCTGCCCCCCGCAACGATCTCACTGCCCTTCAAGCTGATCTTCTTCGTCCTGGTCGACGGCTGGTCGCTGGTGGCGGGGAGTTTGGTGCAAAGTTATGGGGGATGAGGCGGGCGAGGGACGGCGCCGCTGGCGGCGCATCCTCTCCCCTCTCGCGGGTAGCCCCCTCCCCGTCATTGCGAGGAGCTCTTGCGACGAAGCAAATGACGGAAGATGCGGCGCCGTCCCGGGCACGCGCTTCTCGCGGCAGCAGAACGCCTACCGCGTCATCTTGATCTGCCGCACCACCGGGATCGTCGGTAGCGAACCGGTGTGGTCGCTCTCGTCCTTGGCCTGCGGCGAGCCAGGCGCGCGGGCGGTGGCGTCGGGGAAGCGCTGCTTCATCTCGCGCAGGAAGCCATCGAGCGTATCGACGCTGGCGGCGAGCTTGGCGATCTCGGCGAATTCAGCGCTGGAGGCCGCGGCCGGCTTGCTTGCGATGTCGAAGGCGAGACGGTCGGCGCTTTCGCTCATCAGCGGCGCGTATTTCTCGCGAAAGCGCGACAGGCCGATCGAATCGTCGGCGAGCGCATAGCCGACGGCGGCGCGAATGATGTCACTCTTCTCCACCGTGTTGAGCGGCTTGAAGTCGCGGAAGCGCTCGCCGTAATAGAGCTCGATCTGCTCGGCGGACTCGCGCCAGCGCCGGGCCGCCCAGAAGATGTCGGAGCGCAGGCGGAGCACTTCGCGCCCGGTGACGTTGGAGACGATGTCGAGCGCGAGATCGTGACGGCCGACGTCGCTCTGCGCGCGCGCTTCCAGCAGCAGGCGCTGCTGCCTGAGCTCGCCGGAAAGATCGCTGATGCGGCTCGCGCGCAGCGCGGTGATCGCCATGTCGGGCCTGCGGTTGGCGAGATATATCATGGAAAGGCGCGCCGCGACCTGGGCGCGCGCGGCGCCTTCGAGGCGGTGATCGACCTGGTATTGCAGCAGCTCGGCGGCCTGGTCGAGCAGATCGATCGAGGCGAGACGGTCGGCGAGCCGGCGGATCAATTCGTCGCCGCGGCGGCCGATCGGCGTCAGCTCGCGGAACTCGTAGAACATCCCGAGCGCCTCGACCGGCGGCAGCTCGTCACCCTTCGGTCCCAGGAAAATCTGTGTGAACAGCTCGGAGGCGAGATCCTGCGCCTGGCGCGAGGCTTCGGCGTTCGGCTGGAGCCTCGTCGCGGTACGCGCGGCCGTGAGCGCGTCGCGGTAGCGTCCGTTCTCGGCATACAGCCGCGACAGCATCTGCAGCGTCTTGACCTCGATCGCGTCGCCGCGCCAGGTCATCGAAAGCGTTTCGAGTTCGCGCAGCGCGTCTTCCTTGCCGATCTCGTCGCGCCTCTGCCGCAGCGCGATCTCGAGCTGCTTGGCCTCGGCCGCAGCCGGCCGATCGGCCGATGCGATCGCGAGCTTGTAATCGTCGAGCGCGTCCTTGTCGTGGCCGAGTGCCTCGGCGAGCCGGCCGCGCAGCACGGCGAAGCCGGGCGCCGCATCGGGCGGGACGCCGACCACCTCGAGCTCGCTGCGGCGCTTGGAGGCGCCGGCATAGTCCTTGACCTCGAGCGAGGCGCGCATCGCGTCCATCGTCACGATGCGCTGGATGTCGAGCGGCAACGAGGCGATGGCGAATTCGACGTTCTTGAACTTCTCGCGCGCGTCCGCCCATTTGCCCTGGCGCGCATAGGCGAGCGCCTTCCAGAGCTGGGAGTCGTGGCTGTTGCCGATCACTGGATTGGCGAGGTCCTTCAGGCCCTGCGCCGGCCGGCCGATCAGGATGCTGGCGATCGCATGCATGATCAGCGCGCCGCTCTCCTCCTTGTTGAGCGGATCGCTCAACATCAACTCGGTCACGGCCTTGGCCTCGTGATACATCGCGCGCGACATGTAGAACTGCGCAAGGTCGAGCCGCGGCAGCGAGCGCAGCGCCGGCTCGACGTTGGAGATCGCCGTTATCAGCTCGTTCTGGCGCGCCACGAAGTTTTCCGACTGGCCCTTGCGCCAGCCTTCGGGACTGAAGACCGGGCGCACCGCGGTCGGCGCCCGTTCGGCCGAGATGTCGACCGGCGACAGCGTCAATCCGCCCTTCTTGCCGAGAATCACCTTGTCGGAGCCCACCTCGACGCCGACCTCGTCAGAGTTGGGCCGCACCGCGATGCCGTGCGCGGATTCCAGCAGCGAGAGATCGACGAGATCCTGCCGCTTGATGAAGCCGCGCACCGGCCGCTGCGCGGTAACGACATAGAGCGTGTCGCCGGCGTCGGGATCGGTGAGCTTGTGCAGCACGCCTGGATTGGCGAAGGGGATCGCGATATTGGCGAGCGCAGGATCCGTGATGTTGCGCGACATCATCAGCGGCAGCGGCGTCGTCTGGATCTTGTCGGCCAGCGTCAAGAGCCAGTTAGTCTCCTTGCCGACCTCTTCGCTCGCCAGCGAGTAGACCAGCGGGCGGGTGAGACGGATACGCACCGCCTGCCCCATGTCCAGCGGCACGCGACCAACCTCGCCGATCATCGCGCCGCCCCTGCTGCGGATCGCCTCGACATCGATCGGCTTCGGCGTGTCGAACACCAGCCAGACCGTGTCGCCGCGGCGGAACGCCGCCGCGGGCGTTGCAACGGGAATTGGGAACGTCACGCGCAAGCCGTCGCTGTCGCGGCGCGCATCGACGCTGGCGACAGGGGACTGCGGCGCGGCCTTCGCGGCTTCCTTGACCGGCTCCTTCGCCGCCTCTTTCGGCGCCTCTTTCGGCGCCTCGGCAGCTGCGGGCCTGGCGGGAGCGGCTTCGACAACGGGCGCCGGCTTCGCAGCTTCCTTCGCGGGTTCCTTCGCGAGATCCTTGGGCGCTTCCGGAGCGTGCGCAGCCTCGGTCGCGGGCGCCGGTTTCGGCGCTTCGGCGGGCGGCATCGCGGCGGGAGCTTCCGGCTTCACCTCGGGCTTGACGTCGATCTTGGCTTCGCGCGCGATCGTCTCCGACGTCGGCGGGGTGATCTCGCGATGGGCGTCCTTCGGCTTCTCGGCCGCGGGCTTGTCCGGCGCGGTCGCCGGCGCGTGACCGGCGGGCTTCATCTGCATGATCGCCGCTTCGGGAGTCGCCGCCGTCTTGCCCCTGTCCGGCTGGAAGGCGATGTCAACGACGTAGTTCTTCTCGTCGCGGAAGGAGTGCACGTCGGAATCGCCGACCAGCGCGATCTCGACGCTGGTCTGGTCGATGTCGCCCTTCTGCTTGATCGAGGCGACGTTCGGCGGCGCCGCCACGACCGCGTCGGCAAGATCGAAATTGAGGTTGGCGTTGAAGGCGAGCGTGAGCTTCTGCTCGTTCAGGACGGAGGAGACGCCAACGCCGTCGGGCATCTCGAATACGAAACGCACGAAGGTCGGCTGCACCGAGGCGCGCACGCGGATCTGCGGGCGCTTCTTGGCCTCGGCTGCGGCGCGCTGGGCGCGCAGCGCGCGCTCGGCCGCGCGCGCGCGCTCGGCGAGCTCCTTGACCACGTCCATGGGAAGGCTCGGCGGCGGTCCCTTCCAGCCCTCGGGCAACAGATCGACGAAGGTGCGCTCGCCGGCGTTCATGGTGTTGACGGTGACGCGCCGCGCCAGCGACAGGCGGATGGCGCCGCCATCAGGATCGCGGCGCGCGGAGTTGACGTAATCGGGCGCGCCTTCCGGAACCCGGTCGACGGGGACGTCGACGGGCCGGTCGAAGCGGATGATGAGAATGGAGCCCGCAGTCGTCACCTCGGAGGGAATATCCTCACCGAGCTTGATGACGAGCCGGGCAAAGCCGCCGCCGGCCGAAAAGGTCGCCTCGCCCCTGACAGGATCGGCCGCCCGGGCAGGCGCACCGAGGCCGATCAGCAGGCAGACCGCCAGCACGCCAGCTTTTCGGACATGACGCGACAGCCCCGGCGCCAAAGCGCGGGCTCGCGACCACAATCCATCGGCAGCCTCTCGCGCCATTTGCGGCATGTCTTCCGGTTCGACGGTCCACGCGCCGGCATTGCTGCCGGCCCCTGCCCTCGACTTTAAGGTTTTGCCAATTAAGGACTTCTTAAGTATGCGCCCTCAATTCGGCTTTTGCGTCGGCCTGCCGTCGATCTTGGGCAGATCTCCCGTCGAGGCCGATTGATCTCCGCCGCCATTGGCCCGGCGGGCCATCTCGACCGTCAGCTTCTCGGCCGCCTCCGGCGACATCACGCCCATGATGTCCGACATCTTTCGCGGCGCGATGGCCGAAGCGATCTCGATCAGCACGCCCATCTCCAGCCGGTCGAACACCCGCGCGGCGTCCTTGGGCTTCATGCCCTCGTACATGGTGACGAGGCCCTTCATGCGCTGGGCTTCGGCGGCTTTCTGCTCGGCCTGCGTCGCGGAGATGCGGGTTTCCACCGCCTTCATCTCCTCGACCTTGTTCTCGATGCGCTTCTCGGCCGATTTGAGCAGGCTCTCGCGGATGTCGATCTCGCGCTGGCGGGCTTCGATCTCCTGGCGGCGCGCCTGCAACCGCTCGAGGATCGCGCGCTCCGAGGCCGAGACCTGCGGCTGGGCTTCGTCGATCTTGACGACGGTGCCGCCCTCCATCTTGGTCTCGGGCGCGGCGGGCTTGGGCGCCTCCTTCGGCGCGCCATGGGTGGAGCCGGTGATGATCTCCGGGTCCTCGCGGCCGGTCGGGAAGTTCAGATTCTCCTCCGCCCAGGATTTCTTGGCCTGGTTCGGCCTGTAGTCGAACACATAGCCGCCATTCATCGCGAGACCCGCGACTTTCAGCGTGGCGAGGCCCGCAACGGCAACCAGCACGACCGGGATGACGCGGATGTTACGAAAGGACTTCATACTCTGACTTCATGCGGCAAGGACTTCATGCGGCAAGCCCGTTGGATCGTCGGCGCTCGGAGAAGGCTTCGGCTGCCGCCGCGACCGCCTTCGCCGTCGATGGCTTGGCCGCGGGCGCGGCGACCGTTTCCGGACTCGTCATCGGGCGCGCGGCGATCGCGATCTTGGACAGCCGCCGCACCACGTTGTCGGCCTCGCCGAGCTGCTTGTAGAGCTGGTCCGACATCTGCGTCGCCGCGGCGAGCTGGCTGCCGAGATTCTCGTTGACGTCGCGCACGGCGAGCTTCAGCCCGCCGATCGCGCGCTCGGCGATCTCGGTCGCGGTGATCAGTTCGCCGATCACCGCCTTCAGCGAATGCTCGTCCGCCTTCAGCCGCGTCAGCCGCTTGTTGAGCATGACGCAGTAGACGATCGTCAGCATCAGCAGGATAGCCACCAGCGTCTCGATCGCCATTCCCAGGGAGTGGTTCATGGGGCCTCCATCATCTTGTTCTGCTCGTCCACCTTCTCGAACATCGCAAGTGTCGTACTGGGCTTGCGCAAGGGTTTCGTCACACGGATCGCGACGCGGTCGCCGACCCGGCCCATCCGCCCCTCGGTCAGCGTGACGTCGCCGCAGCGCACGGTGACGTTGGCGTCCGCGCGCATGTCCAGCGGCAGCGTGTCGCCCACCTTGAGCCGCATCAGCTGCTTGAGCGGGATGTCCGCCTCGTAGAGCACGGCATCGACGGCGATCTCGGCCTGCACGATCTCGGTGGCGAAATGGCCTTCCCAGACCGGGTCGCGGCCGAACTTTTCGCCCATGAACATCTGGAGCAGGACGCCCCGGATCGGCTCGATGGTCGCATAAGGCAGCAGCAGCTCGATGTTGCCGCCGCGGTCTTCCATGTCGATGCGCAGGCGCACCAGGATTGCGGCATTGGCGGGACGGCTGATCGCGGCGAAACGCGGATTGGTCTCGAGCCGGTCGATCGAGAAGGTCACCGGCGACAGCGGCCGGAACGCTTGCTCGGCGTCGGCCAGCACCACCTCGACCAGCCGCTTGACCAGCTCGGTCTCGATCGTGGTGTAGGGCCGGCCCTCGATACGGAGCTGGCTGGTGCCGCGGCGGCCGCCGAGCAGCACGTCGATCATCGAATAGATCAGGTTGGAATCGACCGTCGCCATCCCGAAGTTTTCCCACTCCTCGGCCTTGAAGACGGTGAGGACGGCGGGCAGCGGGATCGAGTTCATGTAGTCGCCGAAACGCACCGAGGTGATGCGGTCGAGCGAGACTTCGACGTTGTCGGAGGTGAAATTGCGCAAGCTTGTCGTCATCAGCCGCACCAGGCGGTCGAAGACGATTTCGAGCATCGGCAGACGCTCGTAGGAGACCATCGCCGAATCGATGATGGCGCGAATGCCGGAATGGTCGTCGAGCGTGACGTCGCCGACGGTGAAGCCGAGGAGGTTGTCGATCTCCTCCTGCGACAGCACCCGCTCGCCGGAGTTCTTGCCGCTTCCGAGATCGCGGCTGCCGTCCTCGACCATGGCCGCCCATTGCAGGGCCATGGTCTCCGACAATTCGTTCTCGGCGGCAGCCTTCGCGGCCTCCGCGGGATCCTCCGAATCGAGCGACGCCTCCCATTGGGCGGCAATCGCATCCTGGTCCATTTGCTCGTTGCCGGCCATGACCCTAGCCCATTGCCTTCCGCGGCGTGCTCACTGGATCACGACTTCCTTGAACAGCACCGCGCTGACCTGGACCGGGGCGACCGCCGCGTTGACGCGCTTGGTCAGCTCCTCCTTGAGGCGGAAGACGCCGGCGGACCCGTTGAGGTCGGAGGGGCGAAGCTCGCGCACATAGGTCTGGAAGATGTCGGTGACGCGCGGCATCGTCGGCTTGATCGCCTCGACCTGCTTCTCTTCCTTCAGCTCCAGCACGATCTTCAGCCGCAGATATTGCACGCGCTCGCCCGGCGCGCCGGCGAGGTTGACCATGATGTCGGGGACGTCGACGAAGGACGGCGGCTTCGGCGGAGGCGCGGCCTCGGCATGATGCTCCTTGTCGCCGTGACGGAAGAAGAAGAACCAGGTCGCAGCACCGCCGCCGAGGATGGCGAGCACGCCGACGGCCATGATGATGAGCTTCAGCTTGTTCTTCGGAGCGGCTTCCGCGCCCTCGGTGGCCGCGCCGCCTTCCGCTTCATTCTCTGCCATGGTCGCCGCGCCCGGATCTCTGAAAGGGGTCGAAAGAGCGAAGCCTCAAGACAGTGACGCGATACAAATGCCCCGGCGGAGTGCGCTCCTCTTCACGGCAAACGCTACGGTAATAATGGTTAACGGAATCTTTCGATTGGGCCTCCGCTAGGAAAAATCTGCCGGGCAGACATGGCTAACAGAACCTTTCTGCCGCCCTTCCGCACCCGTCAAAAATCATCAAGATATTGAAATTGCGAAGTTTTCCGAGTTGGCACGGCTTTCGCTGAGAAAGGGCCGAGACCGAACGGTTTGGGAGAACCCGACGTCTCGTTCACGGGATCCGCCAAGGCGCTTGGGAGAGCGAAGTGGCAGGTCCACTCAGGGGAGATTTCCGATGCAGAACGCGCTTCTGATCGGCTTGTCACGGCAGATGACGTTGGAGCGGCAGATGGATGTCATCGCCAACAACGTCGCCAATGCCAACACCAACGGCTTCAAGGCCGACCATTCGCTGTTCGAGGAGTACCTCAACTCGAACGCCCGCGAGGACAATTTCATCGGCGCCGACCGCCGTGTCTCCTATGTGCATGACCGCGGCACCTTCCGCGACATCGGCCAGGGGCCGATGGAGGCGACCAACAACCCGCTCGACCTGGCGATCGACGGCAACGCCTATTTCGCGGTGCAGGCCGCCGGCGGCGAGCGCTACACCCGCGACGGCAAATTCTCGCTCAACAGCACCGGCCAGCTCGTCACCTCAGACGGCGCTCTCGTGCTCGGCACCGGCGGCCCGATCACCTTCCAGCCGACCGACCACGACATCAATATCGCGCCCGACGGCACCGTCACGGTGCTCGAGGGCACGGCGAGGACCGACTCGATCCGCGGCAAGATCCGCATGGCCTCCTTCGACGATCCGGCCAAGCTGACCAAGCTCGGCGCCAATCTCTATGACGTGGGCTCTGCCGTCCCGCAGGCCGACACCAAATCCGTGGTGCGCCAGGGCTACATCGAGAAGTCGAACGTGAGCGCCGTCGGCGAGATGACCCGCATGATGGAAGTCATGCGCAGCTACAGCTCCGTCGCCAACCTGCTCCAGCAGCAGAGCGACCTCCACAAATCGGCGATCGAGAGACTCGCCGACGTTCCGGCCTGATTGAGGGAGAACTGACATGCAGGCGCTTCACACCGCAGCGACCGGAATGGCGGCACAGGAACTCAACGTTCAGGTGATCTCCAACAACATCGCCAATTTGCGCACCACCGGCTTCAAGAAGCAGACCGCGGCGTTCCAGGACCTGATCTACGAGCACGTGCGCCGCGTCGGCGCGCAGGCCTCGGACCAGGGCACCATCCTGCCCGTCGGCGTCGACATCGGCGGCGGCGTCAAGACCGTCGGCACGCCGCGCAGCATGACGCAGGGCACGCTGTCGCAGACCGGCAACGATCTCGACCTCGCGGTCTCCGGCGACGGCTTCTTCAAGATCCTGATGCCCGACGGCACGTATCAGTACACCCGCGACGGCACCTTCCAGATGGACAATCAGGGCCGCGTCGTCACCGCGCAGGGCAATCCGGTGCAGCCGACCATCACGGTCCCGAACAACGCATCGGGCCTTTCCGTCAACGAGCAGGGCCAGGTCTCGGTGACGCTGCCGGGCTCGTCGACCTCGACCATCCTCGGCCAGATCGGCCTGACCCGCTTCATCAACAAGGCGGGCCTGCAGCCCGTCGGCAGCAATCAGTTCACCGAGACGCCATCCTCCGGTCCGCCGCAGGACGGCACGGCCACCGCCGAAGGCTACGGCAAGATCTCGCAAGGCAGCCTCGAGCAGGCCAATGTCGACGTGGTCTCGGAGATGAGCGACCTGATCGCCGCCCAGCGCGCCTACGAGATGAACGCCAAGGTGATCAGCGCCGCCGACCAGATGATGCAATCGACCACGGCGCTGTTCCGCTGAGGTGATGACGATGATCCGCGCCACTCTCGCCACGATCTCCGCCGTTCTCGCGCTGGCCTTGCCGGCAGCGGCCGCCGACGATTTCATCGCCTCGCCGACGCTGCGCGCGAGCGTCACCGTGACCTCGGACGTGGTGCGGGTCGGCGATCTCATCGACAATGCCGGATCGGCCGCGCTGATCCCGGTCTACCGCTCGCCCGATCTCGGCACCACCGGCACGCTGACCACCGCCCAGGTGCTGTCGGTGCTCCGCGCCAAGCAGGTGATCGGCGTGATGACCGGCGACGTCAGGGAGGTCCAGGTCACCCGCCTCGCCCGCACGCTCGCGAGCAAGGACATCGAAGCCGCGGTCGGCGCGGCGCTCGAACGCCGCTTCGGCCTCGGGGCGGCCGCCAACATCACCGTCACGTTCGACCGCGGCGTCGCCGAGATGCGGCTGGACGCCTCCAACACCGGCGCCCTCCAACCGGTCGCAACCCGCTATGACGCCCGCAGCGGCCGTTTCGACATCGCCTTCGAGATCGCCAACGACAACAATCCGGCCCCGACCAAGCTCCGCTTCGCCGGCACCGCGATCGAGACGGTTGAAGTGGCCGTGCTGACGCGCGACATCGACCGTGCCGATCTCCTGAAGTCGTCCGACATCTCGCTGGAGCGCCGGCCGAAGGCCGAAGTCACCGGCGAGCCCGCCTCGCGCGATCGCAGCATCGGCATGCAGCTGCGCCGGCCGATGCGGGCCGGCATGCCGATCCGCATCGCCGACATCGTCAAGCCCGACTTCGTGGTGCGCGATCAGGCCGTCACCATCATCTACCAGGTGCCCGGCGTCTATCTCACCACGCGCGGCAAGGCGATCGAGAGCGGCGCCGAGGGCGACTCCGTCAGCGTGATCAATCTGCAGTCCAAGCGCACGCTCACCGGTGTCGTCACCGGCCGCGGCCAGGTGACGATCCAGGGTGCGAGCCAGTCCGCGCCGATGGCTCCGGCGGTCGAGCAGACCTCTTCGCTCAAGCGTGACGAGCCGCCCGCCCCGGCGGCTGCGGCCGCCGCCCTCGCCCGCAGCCTGGTCGAGGCGCCGGCGTCGCCGGCCCAGATCGCCCAAGCCCAGATCAGCCAAGCCCAGATTCCGCAAGTCCGCCTCTCGCAGGCTCCAGCCAAGTCAGAGTAAGTCATGTCCCCGTTCAGTTCGGCTTTCCGCCTTCGTCGCATCGCGATCTCTGCCCTGCTGCTGGCCTCGTGCGCGCTGGGCGGCTGCTCCTCGATCGACCGCCTGTCGCAGATCGGCGAGCAGCCGAAGCTGTCGGCGATCGACAATCCGACGACGCAGCCCGGCTACAAGCCGGTGCAGATGCCGATGCCGAAGCCTGAGGTCGCCTCCTACAATCCGAACTCGCTGTGGCGCAACGGCAGCCGCGCCTTCTTCAAGGACCAGCGCGCCCGCCAGGTCGGCGACCTCCTGACCGTGACCGTGAACATCACCGACAAGGCCAACCTCTCCAACGAGACCCAGCGCAGCCGCACCAATTCGGAAGACTCAGGCATCACCGACTTCATCGGCGCCAAGACGCTCGGCGCCCAGGCGCAGAAGGTGCTGCCTGGCCGCATCCTCACCGCCGACTCCACCGCGTCCAGCGACGGCAAGGGCTCGGTCAACCGCCAGGAAGCGTTGCAGACCAACGTCGCCGCCGTGGTCACGCAAGTCCTGCCGAACGGCAACCTCGTGGTCGAAGGCAAGCAGGAGATCCGCGTCAACTTCGAGATCCGCGAGCTCGTGGTCGCCGGCATCGTCCGTCCCGAAGACATCCAGAGCGACAACACCATCGATTCCACCAAGATCGCCCAGGCCCGCATCGCCTATGGCGGCCGCGGCCAGATCATGGACGTGCAGCAGCCGCGCTACGGCCAACAGGTCATGGACGTGCTGCTGCCCTTCTAGTCCTCTTCAAGAGCTCCCACATCGTGTTCGCGAACTTAAGGCGCGAACGACGATGTACGACGCGGCCTCCGGTAGCTCCCCTGCCGGAGGCCGCATGTATTTGGCGAAGACGCAAGTAGGGCTGCGAGCTGCGGCGCAGGTCCGCGCAAGTGTACCGGCGACGGTCCCCAACTTCCGTCATTGCGAGCGAAAGCGAAGCGATCCAGATCTGTAGCCGCGGAACGATTCTGGATTGCCGCTCCCCGCAATGAGCGCACGCCAGCCGTGGGGAGCCCAGCGAGGATGCGCGCGGACGGAGAAGTTGTGTGGTCCCGACGCCCGGGGTTCTGGCGTCAAGGCTTGCGGTGATGACGGCACCGAGAGCTCACGTAAACTCCGCCTCGACCACGCCCAGGCCCTCCAGTTCCATCCGCACCTTGTCGCCGGCCTTCAGCCACAGCGTCTTGACCAGGCTGCCCGTCAGCACGAGCTGTCCCGCGTGCAGGCCCTTGCCTTCGGCGGCGAGATGGTTGGCGAGCCAGGCGAGCGCGTTGTGGGGATGGCCGAGCACGTCGGCGCCGGTGCCGTGGCTGACCTCCTCGCCGTTGAGGATGGCGCGGCCCTTGACCGCCTTCAGGTCCGGCACCGACGAGCGCGGAACCCGCGGTCCCAGCACACAGCCGGCGGCGAAGAAATCGTCGGCGATCAGCGTCGGGGCGCCCATCGTCTCCCACTTCACGTAGCGGTCGTCGACGATCTCGATCGCGGGATGATAGGCCTCGACCGCCTCGCCGACCCATTCGGCCGTGAACGGCGCCTCGCCCGCGGCGAGGTCGCGCTTCAGGCGCACCGCGATCTCGCATTCGACACCGACCCGAACATATTTGGAGGCGGCAAGCTTGGCGCCACTGTCGTGCACGCCCTTCTGGAACACGCCGCCGGCGCAGGGATGCGGGATGCCGATATAGTCCTGCATCACCTGGCTGGTGCAGCCGATCTTGTAGCCGACGAGCGGCCCGGCATGCGGCAGCAGCAGATCGTGCAGCGCGCGCTGGACCTGATAGCCCTCCGCTTCATCCGCGGGCGGGCGTTCCAGCACCGCGAGCGGCGCATGGTTGCGGCGCGCCAGCGCGATCGCCTTTGCGGCTTCGAGATTCTTGTCCATCGGCGCCGCCTCCCACGCTACGCAGTCGCGGGCCGTACTTCAGCATCCCCGCTCCGGCCTGACAAGCGCGCCCGGCGGGGTGATTACGGTGCCTCGCCCGCGTTTAAGGAAATATTGAGTTGGAGGAGGCTTTATGGAGGCACGCGCCTCTCAGGACCTGCAAACGGCGCGAGAGGCCTGATTGCAGCGATACTTGATGCAGCTCGGTCAGCGCTTCAACTCCCGAGTCGATCCCGTTGATGCGACTCGCAAAATCTCCCGCACCTGAAGTGAAGGCTGTTTCTCATCTGAACTCACGTGAGCTCGGAGGAATCGAGTCTAGCCCGTTGATCGCGATTCACTTTTCGCGATTGCGCTCGCGCGCCGAGGCACGCGAGCGCAAGCGACAGGCAAAATGCTGATCACGACGCGAAATGGCGCCTTGCGTCCAAAAACAAAGAGCCGCATCGCTGCGGCTCGGACTCTATTCGTCGCGATAGACCTTCTCGCGTTTCTCGTGGCGCTCCTGCGCCTCCACCGAGAGCGTCGCGATGGGCCGGGCCTCGAGCCGTTTCAACGAGATCGGCTCGCCGGTGTCCTCGCAATAGCCGTAGGTGTTGTCCTCGATGCGCTGGAGCGCGGCGTCGATCTTGGCGATCAACTTGCGCTGGCGGTCGCGGGCGCGGAGTTCGATGGCGCGGTCGGTTTCGGACGATGCCCGATCGGCGAGATCGGGATGGTTCACGTTCTCCTCCTGCAGGGCTTGCAGGGTGAGCTTGGACTCTTTGAGGATCTCATCCTTCCAGGCGAGGAGCTTCAAACGGAAGTACTCCTTCTGCCGATCGTTCATGAAAGGCTCTTTTTCGGTCGGTCGGTAGTTTTTCAACTTTTCCAAGGGCGGCCTATCTGTCTAAGCAACGACTCGCAACGGAAACGGGGTCCGTTGAGCGGGGCGTTATATAGCGGCCTCCTGTGACAGACAATGTTTCCCTCACCGCCCGATCGGCGCCCCCAAGCCCTTGCACAGGAAGGTTTATCCTGGAGGGACCGGGGGCGGCCGAAGGCCTAGTAGCCGACCGTGAAACGCTGCCTCTGATGGGCTGGGCGCTCGATCTCGTCGGCGAGCGCAATGGCGTAGTCAGCGAAGCTGATCCAGCTCTTGCCGTTCGCATCTGCGAGAAGCTGTTCGGTGCCGAGCCGGAACTTGCCGGTGCGTTCCCCCACGTCGAACAGGGCCGACGGCGAAATGAAGGTCCAATTCAGCTCCTTTTCCTGCCGCAACAGGTCGAGGAAGGCCGAGCCTGCTTCCGCTTCCGCCTTGTACTGGGCCGGAAAATTGGGCGTCGTGACCAGCTTCACGCCCGGCGCGACTTCGAGGCTGCCGGCGCCGCCGACGACGAGGTAACGACCAACCTTGGCGTCCTTCGCCGCACCGATCAGCTTGAGCGCGTCGCTGGCCAGGAAGTGCACGGAACTCACGGCGACGTCGTGCCCGGCCCACAGCTTGGCAAGGCCCGCTTGGTCGAGCACGTCGCCCTTGGTCGGCGTGACGTTGGGCAGGGCTGCGATCTTCTCGGGGTTCCGGGCGATCGCTGTGACCGCGTGGCCGCGGCGGGACAATTCCTTGGTGATCTCCGATCCGGCCCGGCCCGAGGCGCCGGCAACTGCGATTTTCATGGAAGGCTCCTTTGCTACTATGGTAACTAATGGAGACTAGATAGCTAAAAGAATGCTGGTGTTAAGAGAGCACTTTGTGCTTACCTGATTACGCAAGGGTGACCGCGGTCCGCACCGCAATCGACGAAATTGGATCCCGAGGCACGACGATGAAACCCGATGTCTATGCAGCGAACTGCCCAACCCGCCAGATCCTCGATCGCGTCGGCGACAAATGGGCCGTGCTGATCCTCCTGCTGCTGCGCGAGGAGCCGATGCGCTTCAATCAGTTGCGCCGCACGATCGAAGGCATTTCGCAGAAGATGCTGAGCCAGGTTCTCAAATCGCTCGAGCGCGACGGCCTGCTCAGGCGCCATGCCATCGCGACCGTGCCTGTCACCGTGGAGTATTCGATCACGCAGCTCGGACTGACGCTCGCCGGCGCGGTCGACCCCCTGCGCGATTGGGCCGAGCAGAATCTGAAAGACGTTCTCGCCGCCCAGCGCCGCTACGACGCGCAGCAGAAGGAGGAAGCGGCGTAAGTATGTGAGAAGCCGACGTGCAGTTTCGCCCCAAACTCCGCTGTCATGCCCCGGCTTGACCGGGGCATCCAGTACGCCGAGGCTTCTCGGCTCAATCGCTGCTTTCTCTGGAATACTGGGTCGCCCGGTCAAGCCGGGCGACGACAGCCTGCTAAACCCGCCCGGCCTTGGCCAGTTCGACCTCGACGCGCAGCTCGATCTCGGACAGCAGGGAATCGAGACCGGGATCGCCCGAGGACGATTTGAGGTTCGCCGCCGCATCCCGCAAGCGCATCACGGTCGAGGCGTCGAGATTGCCTGACAACAGCCCCATCTTGAGATCGTCGAGCACGTCGAGCGCAGTCCTGCCGCGGGCGACCGAGCGCTTGCGACGCTCGACCGGATCCTCCTCGACCCCTTGCAGGGCCAACAGCCCGTCGATGTTGGCGGCGGCCTTCGGTGCGGCGGCGCTCCGCGTCTCCTGTGCCGACGAGGCGTCGGGCAGCACGAAGGTGCCGGAGCCGGTCCGCCTAGCCTGGTTGGCCGGCGTTCCAAGCGTGGTGCCGTTCGGTCCGTAGATGCGCATCGGAAGGGAATCCGGGTGATCGATGCCTCACCTTCGCCGTCTTATGGTTAACGGGACGTAAACAGCCCGGCAAAATCTGCCGACGGGCGGCAGTTTCGCTCCTCAGGGCGAATGACCGCTGACGCCGGTCTAAACAGATTTATTCAACCTATTCAGCCACCTACCTCGCCGCCGCCGGTTGGCACAGCACTCGCAAGGACAGCGCCGGACCAGCTCGTCATGGGAGTGTCGTGCGGTCTTTCCGATTTGAGGAGCCTCTTCAAGAGGCTTGGGGAGCAGAGGATGCCAGGCGTTCGTTGGGTGAGGATTGTCGGGGTGGCCTGCGCGGCGCTGGCGGCGCTGGCGCTGTCGGTCGCGCCGGCGGCTGCGACCTCGCGCATCAAGGACCTCGCCAACATCGAAGGCGTGCGGCAGAACCAGCTCATCGGCTACGGCCTCGTCGTCGGCCTCAACGGCACCGGCGACACCCTCAACAACATCCCCTTCACCAAGCAGTCGCTGCAGGCGATGCTCGAGCGCATGGGTGTCAATATCCGCGGCGCCACCATCCGCACCGGCAACGTCGCTGCCGTGATGGTCACCGGCAATCTGCCGGCCTTCGCCACCCAGGGCACGCGCATGGACGTCACCGTGTCCGCGCTCGGCGATGCCAAGAACCTCCAGGGCGGCACCCTGCTCGTCACCCCCCTGTTGGGTGCCGACGGCAACGTCTATGCGGTGGCGCAGGGCTCGCTCGCGATCTCCGGCTTCCAGGCCGAGGGCGAGGCGGCCAAGATCGTGCGAGGCGTCCCGACCGTGGGACGCATCGCCAACGGCGCCATCATCGAGCGCGAGATCGAGTTTGCGCTCAACCGGCTGCCGAACGTGCGCCTGGCGCTGCGCAATGCCGACTTCACAACGGCCAAGCGGATCGCGGCTGCGGTCAACGACTATCTCGGCGTCAAGACCGCCGAGCCGATCGATCCCTCCACGGTGCAGCTTTCGATCCCGCCGGAGTTCAAGGGCAACGTCGTCGCCTTTCTCACCGAGATCGAGCAGCTCCAGGTCGATCCCGATCTCGCCGCCAAGATCATCATCGACGAGCGCAGCGGCATCATCGTGATGGGCCGCGACGTCCGTGTTGCTACCGTCGCGGTGGCGCAGGGCAACCTCACGGTCACCATCTCCGAGAGCCCGCAGGTCAGCCAGCCCAACCCGTTGTCGCGTGGCCGCACCGTGGTCGCGCCGCGCAGCAGCGTCACAGTCACCGAGGACGGCAAGAAGCTCGCCGTCGTCAAGGACGGCGTCTCGCTGCAGCAGCTCGTCGACGGCCTCAACGGCCTCGGCATCGGCCCGCGCGACATGATAAGCATTCTCCAGGCGATCAAGGCCGCCGGCGCGATCGAAGCCGACATCGAGGTGATGTGATGCAAACGAACGCGATCAACGTTCCGCGCCTCGCCACCTCCTCGGCCTTCTCGGTGGAAAGCCGCAACGGACGGCCGGACTTCGAGCTGGCGAGCGCCCTGCAAAAGGTCTCGCCGAAGCAGCAGGCCAGGGCGCAGAAGACCGCCACCGACTTCGAGGCGATGTTTCTCAACAGCATGTTCTCGCAGATGACTTCGGGCCTGAAGGGCGAAGGCCCGTTCGGGGACACGCCAGGCACCGGCGTGTGGCGCTCGATGCTGACCGAGCAATATTCCAAGAACTTCGCCAATGCCGGCGGTGTCGGCGTCGCCACCGAAGTCTACCGCACCCTCATCCTGCAGCAGGCGAAAACGATCCGCACGGCATAAGGTCCAACGAGATGAACCAGTTCAACGCCTCACGTCAGCCGATGCAAGCCCATCGTCCGAACACAGCGCCCGGCGGAGCCGAGGCACGCAAGCTCGCCGAAGACCTCATGGATGCGATGAACGCCCTGCTCGGTCTGATCGAGCGCGAGACCGAGCTCGTTCGCGCCGGCAAGGTCCGCGACGCAATGATGCTCGAGAGCAAGAAGCAAGAGCTGTCGCGAAACTATGTCGGCGCCGTCGGCCAGTTGAAGGCGAACCAGCCGCAGCTCGCGAAGTCCGCGCCGGAGCTGCTCTCGACGCTGCATCGCCACCACGACGCGTTCCGCGCGATGCTCCAGGTCAATCTCACCGTGCTCGCGACCGCGCACGCCGTCTCCGAAAGCGTCGTGCGCGGCGTCAACGCCGAGATCCAGAAGCGCAACGTGCCGAACACCTATACGGCCGCCGGGCGCCGCGCAGCTCCAGGCCCGCGCCACATCACCCCGCTCGCGGTCAGCCGCTCGCTCTGAGCCCACACAAAACAAGGGACGATTTTACGAAAAACCGCGCGACGGGATTGTCGCGCGGTTAGCTGCGTTTCCTTACCGGGTCTTCAGTCCTGGTGTTCCATGGTTGCGTTATTAGAGGGGTTGGGATTTGACTCACGTGAGGCAACCAGGAGGCTGCCATGAGTACAGATTTCAGCATTCGGCCGGTGGGGATCCCGGCTCCCGTGCAGATCGTAGCGACGTCGAACTCGGCGGCGAACGAGGCTGTGCAGACTGATCTTCCGGTGAGGCAGACGGTCGCCGCGAGCGATACGAGCGCGCCGGTGCGCAATGATTTGCCGAACCGCGAGAACGTCTCGCGCCAGGTCGTGTTCGACCAGGCGGCCGCATCCTTCGTCTTCCAGGTCGTCAACGAGAGGACCGACGCGGTGGTCAACCAGTTTCCCGACGAGGCGATGCTGCGCCGGCGGGCCTATTTCCATGCATTGGATATGAAGGCCGAGCCCTCGCGTCCGCTCAGCACGGACGTCAGCGCCTGACGATCACCATCGAGGAATCGGTGACGGAGTTCTTGCTCTGCGCGGACCGGCACCGGTTCGCGCAGAAGTCGTATTGCCGGAACAAAACGACAAGCCGTGATCAGAACATGCCCGTCACGGCCGTCCGGACAGACCAGCAGCGATGTTGCGGTTGATTTCGATCAGCGGACGGAAGTGATCGAACTGCGGGCTCATCTGGAGCGCGGCGGTCTGGCTCAGCACGAACACGCTGATGTTGGCGATCTTCTGCCGCACGTCGATCGGCTGCGGATTGTTATCGCGCATCGCCTCGCTCAAGAAGATGGTCCAGAGCTTGCGATTGAACATCAGGGCCTGCATGGTCTGCTCGCTGAGCGGATCGGCGTTGTTCACGGCGTCCTGGAGCTTGTTCGCGGCCTTCAGCAGAGTCTGCGCCTCGATGTCGCGAGGAGATGCGGTGGTGGTTGCAACACGCGCATAAGCCGAGGCAGCGGAATTCGACATCAATCACACCCTGGAGGTTACCTAGCGCGTTGTAAGCGCTTAAGGATTTCTTTCCCAACCCTAGGCAGCACCGCTTAAGATTTGCTTACGTGTGTGCTTGGAAGCACTCCGGATAAGTACGGGTCGCGGAGCTCTTCGTCGGCACAACGCTAGATCCACGCACACACGATGTAAACTCGCTTCGCGTGATGCGTGCTGATCTCAGCTAACCTTGTCTTAGCGATCTCCTTCAAAAGAACGGCGGAGCGTTAGCCCCGCCGCGAATCTCGAATGGTGAGCTTCGCTCCCGAATTATCGGAGCAGCTGCAGCACGCTCTGCTGCGACTGGTTCGCCAGCGACAGCGCGGACACCGCGATCGACTGGCGGGTCGACAGCGCCTGGCTGTTCGCCGCTTCCTCGTTGGTGTCGGCGAGCGTCAGATTGGACGAGCCGGTCTGCAGCACGTTGATCAGGTTCTTGGAGAAGTCCTGACGCACCTGCACGATCGAGAGGTTCGAACCGAGCGTGGAGCCTTGGGAGCGCAGCGTGCTCGAGGCCGCGTTCAGGCTCGCCAGCACCCTGTTGGTGGCGCCGTTGTCGATGAAGTCGACGCCGTTGACGAGATTGCTGAGACCGAGGCCGGCGGCGTTGAACACCACGCCGTTGATGCCGAGCGTCGAGCTTCCGGTCTCGTTGAAGACGAGCTTCAGCGTGTCGCCGTTGAGCAGGTTCACGCCGTTGAAGGAGGAGTCCTGCGACGTCGTGTCGATCTGGGCCAGGATGTTGTTGAACTGGTTGACCAGGTTCGAGCGCGCCGTCTGCGCGACCGGATCCTGCACCGGCGGCTGGGCGGTGGTGAAGGCCAGGACACCGGTGATCGTGCCGCCGACCGCGCCGCCGGCGAGCGTCGAGCCGAGCGTCGAGGAGGCGTATTCGTTGACGGTCGTCACCGTGAGCACGCCGTTGGCATCGATCGTCGCGGTCAGGTGATTGGCCTGAAGCTGTGCGTTGAGCTGGTCCAGCGTCTTGACGGTGCCGTTCGTGCCGTCGCCGAAGGTGACGTTGACCGGGGTGCCCCCGTTGAAGGAGGTGAAGGTCAGCGTCTTGCCGCTGACACCACCGATACCGGAGGTGCGCGCCGCGGTGAAGGCGGTCGCCGTTCCCGTGTTGCCGCTGAGACCGAACGCGCTCAGTGCGTTGCCAGTGCCGGTGATCGACAGGTCGGCATTGATGCCGGTGGAGAGCGCAAGCTGGCCGCTGCTGTTGACCGACGAGGGGATCTGGCCCGCGGTGGTCGACAACGTCGCCGCGCCGTTGAAGATGCTGGCGGTCTTGACGCCGGTAGCGAGGTCGATCGAGTTGAGCAGGTCGGTCAGCGTCGCGCTCTGGATATAGACCGTCGAGTTGCCGTTGCCGTCGGTGACGACGTTGCCGCTGACGCCAAAGCCGGTGGCCACGCTCGCCGCCGATTGCGGCGTCTGAGCGTTCTTGAAGGTGATGGTCTTGCCGCCGATGTTCAGGGTCGAGCCGTCCTGAACGAGAGTGCCCAGCGAGCCGGCGGTGGTCGATCGCGCCGCGGACACGCTCGCATTACCTGCGCCGGTCGCGGCGGTCAGCCCGAGCTTGTTGAGGAAGTCGGCCTTGCCCGTCACGCTCAGATCCGCGCCGGTCGAGCTCTTCAGCGTGACCTGGCCGCCGCCCGAGATGGACGATGCCACCTGAAGTGTGCCAACGGGTCCTGCCGAGCCGCTGACCGCGATAGTCGCCGCGCTCGCGCTGATCGTGGCGGTCTTGACGCCGCTGGCGAGATCGATCGCGGTGAGGACGTCGTTGATGGTCGCCAACGGCGCAGCCGCCGTTCCCTCATAGACGATCGAATTGCCGTTGCCGTCGGTGGCGATGTGCCCGCTGGCGTCGAGGCCCCAGCCGGTCGGTTGCGCGCTCGGAGCAGCACCGGTGCGGAAGGTGATGGTCTTGCCGTTCACGGTCAGCGTGTCACCGTCGGCGGGCGCGGCTGCGAACGTGGTGGAGGCGGTGGTGCCAACCAACGTCGCGGTGCCGGACAGCGCGGTGGTGCCGTCGGTGGCAAGCGCTGCCGTGCCGGTAAACGTGCCGGCGCTCGAACCGAGCGATGCGCCCAGCGCCGCAGTCCCGGTGACCGGTGTGGTGCCACCGGCTGCACCGGTATAGAGCACATTGCTCTTGGCGGTCGCGCTGGCATAGGAGGTCGTGCCGCGAAGGTCGGCGGGCGTCGCGCCGGGAATCGTGGTGGAGACGTTCGACTTGGTTGAATAGCCGACCGTGGTCTGGAGGGCCTGGTTGGCGATCGATTTCGCGCTGTCGATCAGCTTCTGCAGCGAGGTGATGCCGGTGTTGGCGGCCTGGAGCACCTGCACACCGTTGTTGATGCCGTCGAGCAGGTTGCTGATGTCGCTCGCCCGGTTGTCCAATCCCTGCGCGGTGAAGAAGTTGGTGGGATTGTCGAGGGCCGTGTTGACCTTCTTGCCGGTCGACAGCCGTTCCTGCGTCGTGGCCAGCAAGTCGGCCGTCGACTGCAGCGACAACAGGTTCTGGCGAACGGACGCCGAGAGAACGATGTTGGACATTGGCGAGTCTTCCTCTTGAACCGGATACGAATCGGCCGCGCGGTCTCGAAAGCGGGCTTTTGTCCAGTCTTAAGGGGTGTCCTTTAAAGTATGGTTAACGCCGGTTTAAACGACAGGGTTAATGGCCGGTGAATGCCCCTGCCCGCCCAAGGCGCAAAGAAAGAGCGGCGGGGCAAATGGCCCCGCCGCTCGCTTTTATTCAGCAATTTCAATCACTTATTAGCGAAGCAGCTGGAGCACGCTCTGCTGCGACTGGTTGGCCAGCGACAGCGCGGAGACCGCGATCGACTGTCGGGTCGACAGCGCCTGGCTGTTGGCCGCCTCGACGTTGGTGTCGGCCAGCGTCAGGTTGGACGAACCGGTCTGCAGCACGTTGATCAGGTTCTTGTTGAAGTCCTGACGGATCTGCACCACCGAGAGGTTCGAGCCGAGGCTCGAGGCCTGCGAGCGCAGCGTGCTCGAGGCGGCGTTGAGGTTGGTCAGCACCCGGTTGGCGGCGGCGTTGTCGATGAAGTCGACGCCGATCGTCAGCGCAGCGAGGCCGAGACCCTTGGAATTATAGGTCACGCCCGTGATGTTCAGGCTCGACTTGGCGGTCTCGTCGAACACCAGCTTGAGCTGGTCGCCGTTCAAGAGGTTGACACCGTTGAACGAGGAGTCCTGCGCGGTGGTGTCGATCTGGTTCAGGATATTGTTGAACTGAGACACCAGATTGGCACGTGCCGTCTGGGCAACGCCATCCTGGACGGGGGTGGAGGCCGTCGAGAAGGTCAGCGCCGAAGTGAGCGTGCCGCCGATCGCGCCGCCGGCCACCGTCGAGCCGAGCGTCGAGGACGCGTAGTCGTTCGAGGCCGTGATCGTCAGCAGGCCGTTGGCATCGATCGTCGCGGCGAGGTTGTTGGCCTGCAGCTTGGTGTTGAGCTGATCGAGCGTCTTGATCGTACCGTTGGTACCGTCGCCGAAGGTGACGTTGACCGCCGTGCCGCCGTTGAAGGAGGTGAAGGTCAAGGTCTTTCCGGCGATGCCGCCGATGCCGGAGGTGCGGGCCGCAGTAAAGGCAGTCGCGCTACCGGTGTTGCCGGCGAGGCCTAACACGTTCAACGCGTTGCCGCTGCCGGTGATTGACAGATCGGCATTGATGCCGGTCGAGAGCTTGAGCTGACCGGACGTATTGATCGTGGAGTTCGATTGACCGGTTGCGGTCGCAAGCGTCGCGGTGCCGTTGGCGCCGATCGTCGCGGTCTGCACGCCGGTGGCCAGATCGATCGCCTTCAGGACGTCGTTGACCGTGCCGCCCTGCAGATAGACCGTCGAGTTGCCGTTGCCGTCGGTGAGGACGTTGCCGGTGGCGCCAAATCCTGTCGGAACGCTGGGAGCACCGGTCGAACCCGGGATCGGCGCGTTCTTGAAGGTGATGACGTGACCGTTGACGTTCAGTGTCGAACCGTCGGTGATCGTCGCACCGAGCGAGGCTGCGGTCGTGGTCCGGTTGACAGACACTGTGGCATTGCCGCCGCCGACCGATGCGCTCAGGCCGAGAGACTTGAGCAGGTCGGCTCTGCCGGTGACGCTGAGATCCGCACCCGTCGAGCTTCTCAGCGTGACGGCACCGCCGCCGACGCTCGAAGCGGTCTGGTTGTTGCTCGTCGCAATCGTCGCAGCACCGGCACTGATGGCGACCGTCTTGACGCCGCTGGCGAGATCGACCGCGGTCAACAGGTCGTTGATGGTCGCAGTCGGGGTGCCGGCCGTGCCGAGATAGACCGTGGTGTTGCCGTTGCCGTCGGTGACGAGGTTGCCGCTGACGCCCGAACCGGCCGGAACGCCCGCCGACGTCGGCGCAGCGCCGCTGCGGAAGGTGATGGTCTTGCCGTTCACGGTCAGCGTGTCGCCGTCGGCGGGCTGAGCGTTGCTGGCGAGGCCGGTGGCGGTCGTGCCGTTGGTGGCGATCAGGGTGATGGTGCCGGTCAGGGCCGTGGTGCCGTCGCCGGCCGTTCCCGCAGTGCCCGTGAAGGCGCCGATGGTGGCGCCGAGCGTCGTGGTGCCGTTCGCCGCCGTGGTGCCGCCGGCCGTGCCGTTATACAGCACGTTGCTGCTCGCCGTCGCGCTGGCGAAGCTCGTCGTGCCGCGCAGGTCGGCCGCCGTCGCACCGGCGATGGTGGTGGAGACGTTGGACTTGGTGGAGTAGCCGACCGTGGTCTGCAGCGCCTGGTTGGCGATCGACTTGGCGCTGTCGATCAGCTTCTGCAGCGAGGTCAGGCCGGTGTTGGCGGCCTGCAGCACCTGCACGCCGTTGGCGATGCCGTCGAGCAAATTGTTGATGTCGCTGGCCCGGTTGTCGAGCGACTGGGCCGTGAAGAAGTTGGTGGGATTGTCCAGGGCCGAATTGACGCTCTTGCCGGTCGACAGACGGTTCTGTGTGGTGGCGAGAAGATCGGCGGTGGACTGGAGAGAGAGCAGGTTCTGGCGAACCGATGCGGAGAGAACAATACCTGACATGACTCTTACCCTTCTGGCTTACGCGTCTTCGTTCGATCGCTTCGGATCGAGTGACGGGGCCAGCGTGCCGCGACATGGCTAACAAAAAATGAAGCGAGCGCTGCGCGCCTAAGCACCGGTTCACCATAAGCGCGTGGAACGCGCCGGCCCGGATGACAATCCAGTTGAAATCATTGGATATTTCTGGCGCTTACGCTCCATTAACCATAACCGCTGGTTACTTTTGGAACGCCGCCTGCTCGCTCGAGCGGTGAGCAAAAGAAAAACGGCGGGGCCGAAGCCCCGCCGCCAGATCTTGCTTGCGATGTCGCCCGCTTGTTAGCGGAGCAGCTGGAGCACGCTCTGCTGCGACTGGTTGGCCAGCGACAGCGCGGAGACCGCGATGGACTGGCGGGTCGACAGCGCCTGGCTGTTGGCCGCCTCGACGTTGGTGTCGGCCAGCGTCAGGTTGGCCGAACCGGTCTGCAGCACGTTGATCAGGTTCTTGTTGAAGTCCTGACGAACCTGCACGATCGTCAGGTTCGAACCGAGGGCCGAGGCTTCCGAGCGCAGCGTGCTCGACGCGGCGTTCAGGTTGGTCAGCACCTTGTTGGTGGCAGCGTTGTCGATGAAGTCGACACCGCTGGTCAGCGCAGCAAGGCCCAGACCCTTGGAGTTGTAGGTCACGCCCGTGATGCTCAGGTTCGACTTGCCGGTCTCGTCGAACACCAGCTTGAGCTGGTCGCCGTTCAAGAGGTTGACACCGTTGAACGAGGAGTCCTGCGCCGTCGAGTCGATCTGGTTCAGGATGTTGTTGTACTGAGAGACCAGGTTCGCACGCGAGGTCTGTGCAACCGTATCCTGGACGGGGGTGGAAGCCGTCGAGAAGGTCAGCGCCGAGGTCAGCGTGCCGCCGATCGCACCACCTGCGGCGCTCGATCCGATGGTCGAGGACGCATAGTCGTTGGTGGTCGAGATCGTCAGCAGGCCGTTGGCGTCGATCGTCGCGGACAGGTTGTTGGCCTGCAGCTTGGTGTTGAGCTGATCGAGCGTCTTGACCGTGCCGTTGGTGCCGTCGCCGAAGGTGACGTTGACCGCCGTGCCGCCGTTGAAGGAGGAGAAGGTCAAGGTCTTGCCGCTGATACCGCCGACGCCGGAGGTGCGGGCCGCGGTGAAGGCGGTCGCCGTCCCGGTGTTGCCGGCGAGGCCAAGCGCGTTCAGCGCATTGCCGGTGCCGGTGATCGACAGGTCGGCGTTAACGCCGGTCGAGAGCTTGAGCTGGCCCGAGGCGTTGATCGACGAGTTGGTCTGGCCGGAGGCAGTCGCAAGCGTCGCGGTGCCGTTGGCGCCGATCGTCGCGGTCTGCACGCCGGTGGCCAGATCGATCGCCTTCAGCACGTCGTTGACCGTGCCGCCCTGCAGATAGACCGTCGAGTTGCCGGCGCCGTCGGTGAGGACGTTGCCGCTGGCACCAAAACCCGTCGGAACGCTCGGAGCACCGGTCGAGCCCGGGATCGGCGCGTTCTTGAAGGTGATGACGTGACCGTTGACGTTCAGCGTCGAACCGTCGGTGATCGTCGCACCGAGCGAGGCTGCGGTCGTGGTCCGGTTGACGGTCACCGTGGCGTTGCCGCCGCCGACCGATGCGCTCAGGCCAAGAGACTTGAGCAGGTCGGCCTTGCCGGTGACGCTGAGATCCGCACCCGTCGAGCTCCTCAGCGTGACGGCACCGCCGCCAACGCTCGAAGCGGTCTGGTTGTTGCTCGTCGCAATCGTCGCAGCACCGGCGCTGATGGAGACCGTCTTGACGCCGCTGGCGAGATCGACCGCGGTCAACAGGTCGTTGACGTTCGCAGTCGGGGTGCCGGCCGTGCCGAGATAGATGGTGGTGTTGCCGCTGCCGTCGGTGACGAGGTTGCCGCTGACGCCCGAGCCGGTCGGAACGCTGGCCGCCGCCGGAGCGGAACCGCTGCGGAAGGTGATGGTCTTGCCGTTCACGGTCAGCGTGTCGCCGTCGGCGGGCTGAGCGTTGCTGGCGAGGCCGGTTGCGGTCGTGCCGTTGGTGGCGATCAGCGTAATGGTGCCGGTCAGGGCCGTGGTGCCGTCGCCGGCCGTTGCCGCGGTGCCCGCGAAGGCGCCGATGGTGGCGCCGAGCGTCGTGGTGCCGCTCGCAGCCGTCGTGCCGCCGGCAGCGCCGCTGAACACCACGTTGCTGCTCGCGGTCGCGCTGGCGAAGCTCGTCGTGCCGCGCAGGTCGGCCGACGTCGCACCGGAGATGGTGGTCGAGACGTTGGACTTGGTCGAATAGCCGACGGTGGTCTGCAGCGCCTGGTTGGCGATCGACTTGGCGCTGTCGATCAGCTTCTGCAGCGAGGTGATGCCGGTGTTGGCAGCTTGCAGCACCTGCACGCCGTTGGCGATGCCGTCGAGCAAATTGTTGATGTCGCTGGCGCGGTTGTCGAGCGACTGTGCCGTGAAGAAGTTGGTGGGATTGTCCAGGGCCGAGTTGACGCTCTTGCCGGTCGACAGACGGCTCTGTGTGGTGGCGAGGAGGTCAGCGGTGGACTGGAGGGAGAGCAGGTTCTGACGAACCGACGAGGACAGGACGATACCGGACATTGAGTGTTACCCTTCTGGTACGCAACGCAACAAACAAACTTCGATTAGGATTAATCGATGCCGGGACGGTGAACGCAGACGGCTAACAAAGCATGAAGCGTGTCGCGGCAGTCCTTGCCCGGATTCACCATACGCGCGTTCGGAGCCGGATCGTGCTCGCCTATATCGTCATGATAGGATGATGCTTTTTGGTGCAGCGACGAGGCATTTGCGACTTATCAACCATAACTCAGAGTGAGCAATTCGCTGCATCCGAACGCATCCACTCCTCGCCGAGCGGCACCTTGATGCCGTTGCAAAAAGAAAGCGGCGGGGCCGAAGCCCCGCCGCCGGATCTTGCTTGCGATGTCGTCCGCTTGTTAGCGGAGCAGCTGCAGCACGCTCTGCTGCGACTGGTTGGCCAGCGACAGCGCGGAGACCGCGATGGACTGGCGGGTCGACAGCGCCTGGCT
>NZ_JAFCJE010000020.1 GCF_018131185.1 Bradyrhizobium diazoefficiens
GCGCGCCGAAATCTCCGCCCACGCGCTTCAGCAAGTCGGAGCTAGCCCGTCCTATTCGTGAGAGTGCGGCTTTTGGGCCCGATTGATGCGGCCGCACATCTTGTCTGACGAGGCGCACAGGATTGCCTTCGGCTTTTCGCCGCCTGACGACCGGTACTTTGCAACGCGCTTGAGGGATGGGTTGGGCGAACGGGGGCGGACGCCCCGCCGGTCAAGGACCGAGCGGCAGCAGCGCGCCGGGCAAGCCGCAGATCAGGTCGGCTTCGGGACATGCCGCGGCAAACGCAAGGCGAATGCGGCTCGTGGTCTCGACGACACGGGCGGCGATTTTCAAGAGCCGAAGACGCAGCGTCGCGAACTCGGCAGCGGCCAATTCCCGGGCTTTGGGAATGGCGTCGCGCACGGTCAGCATCAGCCAATAAGCGGCCGTATGGAGCACGAGACGGACCTGGTTGGCGAGCGCCGAACGGCAGCTGGTGCGATCGGAGGCGAGCTGCGTCTTATGCAGCTTGATCAGATTCTCGGCTTGGCCGCGCGCGCAATACAGGCTGTCGTAGATCCACTCGGCCGAGCCGACATCGAGGCTGGTGACGACGAAACGGATGTCGAGGCCGAGCATCGTCGCCTCAATACGGGCGACAGTGCGCCGTTCGCGATCCCAGGACTTTGCCTTGTGGCGCGTCTCGGTATAGCCACGCAGAACCGGCAGGTTCTCGATGGCGCGTCGCGTGCGGATGTCGTCGGCGACCTCGTCGACTTTTCTGGCGAGAGGCTTGGTGCCGGACAGACCGAAGATGTAGTCGATGCCGTTGGTCTCGCACCACGCCATGGCCTCCGGCCGGGCATAGTGCCCGTCGCCACGGAACGTAATTTGCGTGTTGTGCCATCGCGTCCGGATATGCCGTACCAGGCGGCGCAGATGGGCACGCACCTCGACGCCGCCCGGCGTCTTGCCGGGCCGCAGCACGACGGCCACGGGCCGGCTCTTCTCCGTGTCGTAGACGTGGATCGGCAGGAAGCAGCGTTCGTCATAATGAGCGTTGAACAGCGAGAGCTGCTGATGGCCGTGGACGACGTCGCAGGTATCATCGATGTCGAGCGTGACGGATGCCGGCTCGCGCGGGTAGCTATCCATCCATGCGTCGACCAAAATGTAGGTCAGCCGGATCACGTCGCGCAGGCGCGGAGCATTCTCCAGCCGCGACAGCGTCGGTTGGGAACACAAATCCCGGCCCGTGTCCGGTAGGCGACCGCAGGCCAGCTTGAATGCGGGATCGGACCGCAGATGATCGAGGTCGTCGGCGTCCTCGTAGCCGCAGCAGATCGCGAACATGCGCGCGCGGAACATATCGACAAGGCTGTGCACGACCCGCGTCGGATCGCGCCGATCCGGGAACACCCGGGCCAGATTGTTGGCCAAACCGAGACGCCGCTCGGCCATCGCCAGAAGCATCACGCCCCCGTTCGAGGTTAGGCGCCCACCATCGAAGGCAGCTGTGACTTTCTTGGCGTGAATGGCTGGAAACGAGAAGGGCGGAATCGTATCGTCGGTCATGGCGGGCGTGGCGTTCGCGGTTGGAGGTGATGGGGTTGGCTTCGCAACCGAATCCTACGCCGCATCAGCGCTTTACCCCTCAGGCGCACTCTTACGAATAAGACGGGTTAAGTTGAAGAAAGATTGAGTGACTCCCGATCATTTCTGTGCCGAAACGTGGAGTCGCGGTCGTGCCGCGTCCAAAGAAACCGGCGCGAGCGGCCTATTAGACGCGGTAGGTGATCAGCCTCCGAAACGAGACTATCAAGCATGAAGAGATCGAGCGCGAGGCAGAGGTTTTATTTGTGTTGAATTCTTGCTTCTCGATAGTGGTCTGAAATCGTATCATCGGTCATGGCGGGCGTGGCGTTCGCGGTTGAAGGTGATGGGGTGGC
>NZ_JAFCJE010000021.1 GCF_018131185.1 Bradyrhizobium diazoefficiens
GGAGGTGCTGCACTCGGCCAAGACGCTGTCATCCGAAAGCACCCGCCTGCGCGCCGAGCTCGACCGCTTCATGGGGAGTATCAGGGCGGCATAGGGCGTACCTGTCGCCCGCGCTCGCTGCAGCCTCATACACCGCTGTCGTCCCGGGGCGCGAAGCGAACCCGGGACCCATAACCACAGGGCTTGGTTATGGAGTGAGCTGATAACTCCAAGTCTTCGCCAAACTTCTCCCTGTGGCTATGGCGACGAGCGCGGGCGCTCGCGCTGAGATCCCGGATCTGCGCTTGCGCTTGTCCGGGACGACAAGCGGAGCGCTGACCCGTCCGCATCACCTAACCGCCAGTTGCGGTGCCACAAATTTACCACAGCTTATCCTTTGCGCCGTAACGTGCCGGCGAGTCTGGAAGCGGGCTGCTTCCGGGCTGCGCCTGGTTTTCCGCGAATGGAATGGGGTGGGGGAATGTCGGTCAAGTCGAAGTCGCGCCAATCGAAGCTGCCAACGTTGCGTTTTCGTGCAAAAATCATCCTCGGCTTCGGGGCATTGCTAGCCATCCTCGCCGTCAGTATGACTTTCGCCTATTTCGGCTTCGAGCGGATCCAGGGCGCCGTCGCCTCCTACCGAACCAGCGTGTCGGAAGCCGACCTCGCCCGGACGGTCGATCGCGAGCTGATCGCCTATCAGGGATTGGCGCGGGCCTATACCCTGACCGGCGCGGCCGAGGACGAGACCGCGGCCAAGGCGGCTGAAGAGAATCTGAGGAGCGCGATCGCAAAGTCGATGGCCGCTACGACCGGTGCCGTCCGCCGCGAGCAGGTCGGCAAGCTCGAAGCCGAATTCCAGCGCTTCACGAAGGTGTTCGGCGAAATCATCACCCTGACGCGCGAGAACAACAAGATCGCGGCCGATGAGCTCAACAGCGTCGGCAACAAGATCCGCTTCAAGTTCGACGACCTTGCCGATACCGCCGCGCTGGCCGGGCTGGCCTCGGTCCAGACCACGGCCAAGGACATCACCTCGCAATATCTGGCGGTCTCCACCTCGGTCAGTGCCTTCGTCGCCAAGCCGGAGCCGAAGACCGCAGATGGTGTGATCGCGCGGATCAAATTCCTGGAGACCCTGCTGGTCTCGATCTATGCGAACGACCAGAAGATCACCGATCGCGTAACCGAGATCGGCACCCTCCTGAAGCAATACCGCACCTCCTTCACCAAGCTGTCGGAGAATGTGAAGATCATCGTCAAGCTGAACGGCGATATGACCAAGACGGCGGCCGGCATCCTCAAGCTCTCGGGTGAGCTGCGGTCGGATCTGACTGCCGATCAGCAGCGCATCGAAGCCAGCGCCAATGCGGAGATCGTTGATACCGAGCGGCTGATGGTGATGCTGGCGCTCGGCGGCCTCGCCATCGGCGCGGTGCTCGCCCTGATGCTCGGCAACGGCATTTCGCGTCCGATGATCGCGATGTGCAAGGCGATGCGCGAGCTGGCCTCGGGCAATTTCGACGTCGTGCTGC
>NZ_JAFCJE010000022.1 GCF_018131185.1 Bradyrhizobium diazoefficiens
GCCGGGGGGTTGAACGTCTTGAAGCGACATCTGCAAAGCACCGTACTTACATTACTTGATCGCAACACCAGCCAGCGCGAGATTCACCGGCTGACGGGTGTCGATCGCAAGACGATCCGGCGTTATCAGGCGCTGCGGGCCGGTGCGGAGGCAAATTCCCCCGGGGAAGTGACCACCGGCTCGGTGAGCGCGGACGGCCAAATTCCTCCACCCCGACCACCGGCTTTTGGGACATCGGAAGCGACGGTCACCAGCAGCCTGGCCCGTTCGGCTTGCGAAGCGCATCGGACGTGGATCGAAGAACAGGTCCGGCTGAAGCGGAACGCGCAGGCGATTTACCAGGACCTGGTTGATCAATTTGGCTTTCCGTCCAGCTACCAGAGTGTCAAGCGGTTTGTGCGCCGGTTGCGGCACGCTGATCCTGAGCAGTTTGATCGTCTTGAGTTCCTCCCCGGCGAGGAAGCTCAGGTCGACTATGGCGAGGGCGCGCCGACGGTTGATCCGAAGAGCGGGCGGTACCGTCGTCCCCGCCTGTTCGTGATGACGCTACGCTACTCGCGGCGCAGCTTCCGGCGGGTAGTCTGGAAGTCCAGCCAACAAGTCTGGGCGCAGCTCCACGAAGAGGCGTTCCGGTATTTTGGCGGGGTCCCCAGCTATGTCGTGCTCGACAACCTGAAGGAAGGCGTCCTCAAGCCGGATTTGTACGAGCCCCAGCTCAACCCGATTTACAGCGCGATGCTGGCTCATTACGCCGTGGTCGCCGATCCCGCGCGCGTGGCCGATCCAAATCGGAAAGGATGCGTCGAGAATGCGATTCAACATACCCAGGGCACTGCGCTGGCCGGACGGCGCTTCGAGACGCTGGAGGCGCAAAACGAGTTCTTGAGGCACTGGGAGGAGAACTGGGCTTCCAAACGCATCCACGGCAGCACGCGCCGTCAGGTCGAGGCGATGTTCCAGGAAGAGAAGCCGCACCTGCGGCCGCTGCCTGTCGCTCCCTTCCGCATCTTCACCGAAGTCGTCCGGACTGTCTGCGACGACACCACCGTACGCGTCGACAACAGCTATTACGCCGCGCGGCCCGCGCCGATCGGCAGCCAGGTCGTCGTGCGCATCTACACCACCACGATCGAGATCCGTGATCGCCACACCCGTGCGCTGCTGCGTGTTCATTCCCGGATGGCGCACCCCGGTTCTGTCGTCCTGCCGACCAGCGAACGGCCGTTCAACCCGTCGCGGCAAACCGCCGTGCTGCTGGCGAGCGCCGAGCGCATCGGACCGCAGACCTGGGCCTTGTGCCAGCAGGTGTTCGACACCGAAGGGCGCCCCGGACAGCGCGCGATGTGGGGCATTGTCGGGCTGGGCCGGAAGTATCCGGCGCGGCTGGTCGAGCAGGCCTGCGCGCA
>NZ_JAFCJE010000023.1 GCF_018131185.1 Bradyrhizobium diazoefficiens
CGGCATTTCTGCAGCGGATTGAGTTTGAATCGTTCCGGCTGGGAAGTTCAATCCTGAATCCAAACAGACCCTAGTACCCACTTTTCTTGGAACGTGAGTCGTGATTCAAGGTCGGGATGATACCCGAAGCAAGAGAAGTCCACCTTTCGAGGAAAGATCGCAAGGTGCTTGAGGCGTGCTGTCGCTCACCGGTGACGTTGCAGCGCGATTTGAAGCGGGCGCGGATAGTTCTGTTGGCGGCGGATGGGCGCAGCACCCGGTCGATCGCCAAGGAAGTTGGGGTCCAGCCGCGGATTGTCAGCCTTTGGCGGCATCGCTATGCCGACCATGGCCTTGAAGGGCTGCAAGACAAGCCGCGGCCTGGCAAGCAGCCGATCTATACGAAGACGACCGACAAGCGGATTCTGAAGCTGCTGGATAAGCCGCCACCGCAAGGGTTTGCGCGCTGGACCGGCCCCCTGCTGGCCGAGGCGCTGGGCGATGTCGATGTCCAATATGTCTGGCGGTTCCTGCGCAGCCACAAGATTGACCTGGTGGCTCGCAAGTCCTGGTGCGAGAGCAACGACCCGAACTTTACGGCCAAAGCCGCCGATGTTGTCGGCCTCTATGTCGCGCCGCCGGCGAAGGCCATTGTGCTGTGCGTGGACGAGAAGCCCTCGATCCAGGCTTTGGAGCGAGCGCAGGGTTATCTGAAGTTGCCCAATGGCCGCGCCTTGACCGGCCAAAGCCACGATTACAAGCGGCATGGCACCACAACATTGTTTGCGGCGCTCGAAGTCGCCACCGGAAAGATCATCGCGACCCATTCAAAACGCCGGCGCCGCGTCGAGTTTCTCGATTTCATGAACAGCGTCACCGCGGCTTTTCCGAACCGCAAGCTTCACGTCATCCTCGACAACCTCAACACCCATAAAAAGAACGAGGACTGGCTCAAGGCCCACCCCAACGTGCAATTTCATTTCACGCCGACAAGTGCGTCATGGCTCAATCAGGTCGAAGTATGGTTTTCCATCTTGCAGGGGCAGTCGCTCAGCGGCACCTCCTTCACGAGCCTCAAGCAGCTTCAGGAACACATCGATGCCTACGTCAACGCATACAACGACAGAGCCGAGCCCTTCGTCTGGACCAAGAAAAAGGTCCGTCAACGCCGTTTCAAAGGCCGCCGTATCACTCAGCTCTGATTCCGGGTACTAGATGCCCGGTCGGTAGCCGAAGCGGCTAGGC
>NZ_JAFCJE010000003.1 GCF_018131185.1 Bradyrhizobium diazoefficiens
CTTCACCAGCTGATTGTCCACGGTGTCCAGGCTCTCGCTGGTCTCCGTCAGAAACTCCCGCAACAGATCATCCATGAGCTACGCCTTACTGAGCTGGACTTCGACGCCTGGGCCGCGCTTGGAATCGACGGAAGCCCTTTTCGATCGTTAGACATCCCCTTTCACGGTCCCGTTAATTTCATCCTCCGTGCTAATACGGATATTGAAGAGAAGTTTGCCGTTCGGCTGCATTCGGGGAGGCCTTTCGGCAAAACCGTCATCGCGCCGCGGCGGCGAGAGGCGTCAGGTAAACGCGCCGACAACGGCGCGGCGGGATGCACGCGAAAGTCCTGCTCCTGTAGGACGATAGGCACGGCCTGCGCAGGATTGAACGACGCCGTCCGCAATCGGGGACGCCCTCGCGGCCGTCGTTTCGCGTCTGGCGAGATCCGCAGAAGTTCGCGCTTTCGGTAAACGAACAGTTACCCCGCGGCCGCCGCGGCGCGCGCGGCGCTAACCCAGTCGCGCGGCCGACGCAATGTCGCGGTGCTCCGCCAGGCAATCGTTGATGGCAGCGAGCAGCGCGTGCGGCGTGAACGGCTTGCGGAGACAGCGCGCAGCCCCGAGCTCCAGCGCCATCCGGAGGAAATCGGGTGCGGGCGAATTCAGATTGGCGAAGGCGTAGCCGGACATCGCGATCAACGGAATGACGGGCGCCCGCTCGTGGAAGATCCGGATCGATTCGAACCCGCGCATGTGCGGCATGAAGATGTCGATGATCATCAGATCGAACTGTTCGTGTTCGAGGGCCCGCAGTCCGGCTTCACTTCCCTCTGCGATCGTGACGCGAAGATTGTTGCGCTGGAGATAGATCTCGATGGCCATGCACACCATCGGATCGTCATCGACAACGAGAATATGGTGCAGGCCGTCTCGTCCCATTTGAGCGTCCCGTTCTGGCAATTCAATCATGGGGCCGTGGCGCACGCCTTTCTCCTCTGGGTTCGATCGAGAAATGAATGGTCGTCAATGTCGTTTGCGGCGCCGGGAAAACGAAGACCATGGACGCGACATCTGCGGCCAGGTGGCGCCATGATCTGGGGCAAAGTCGGATGACTGTGAGCACTCGTCCGATGCAAGTGGATGCCCGTGGCGACCGGCGTCCGATCGCAGCACGGATGCAGTGCTTCCGGCTCATGAAGGGCCCCTCGCCGCTTTTCCTGCGCCCCTTGCAGGACAGGCGCGCAGGCTCCGGAGCGAATCAGCGCGTCACTCCTATTTCCGCCGCAAATGCCCTGGGCTGTCTGCCCTCTAACGGGTATATGGACATCTCCACAACCGTTACGATACATTTTTCCCGCCGCGCGACTGGGTGACGAACGGGCGCGGCGCAACCGGAATATCGAAACGCGCCAGATTGTCCTGCATGACCGCGAGCGGCCACCTGCCCAATCAGTTGCTGCAAATGCTCGATGCGGCGGATTTGGATCTGCTGCGTCCACATCTCACGACGGTGGAAATGGTCAGGGAGACTGTCTTGGGCGAGGCAGGCGCCGCGCTGAAGTATGTCTACTTTCCTCACGGCGGCTCCGTTTCGATGACGGTCGGCCTGTCCGACGGACAGACGATCGAGATTGCGATGCTGGGTCGCGACAGCGTCGTGGGCGGCGGCGCAGGGCTTGCCGACGGCATCATGCCGGCGGACGCTGTCGTGCTGTTTCCCGGCACTGCTGCAACGCTGGAAATAGCGGCTTTCCGGGCCGTCGCGGCCGCAAGCGCGCCGTTTCGCAGCCTGATGGTCCGCCATGAACAGGTCCTGCTCGCGCATGCCCAGCAGTCCTTGCTCTGCAACACGCTGCATCCCGTCGAGGCGCGGCTGGCGCGCTGGTTGTTGCGTGCGCGCGACCTGTCGGACAGCGAGATTGTTCCGCTGACGCAGGAAGCCCTGGCGCAGATGATGGGGGTACGGCGCAACGCCATTTCGCTGGTCGCACATGAGCTTCAGCGGGCCGGCATCATTCACTACAGACGCGGCCGGATCGAAATCGTCGACTTGCGGGCGCTGGAAGCGACCTCCTGCGTCTGCAATTCGGCAGTGAAGGCCCACCATATGCGCCTGATGGGTCCCCCGCGGTGACGAGAACTCCACGCGCTCCGACTGCACGCCGACGTACACACATGCAAATGGGACGATCGTCCAATGCGCCGGATCGGACAACTTGTCCCAATTGCCAATATATCCCGACGGGAGAATGATCGAACTTACTCGCCCAAGGAGCGGTTTCACCTACCGCGCCCTGCTTGCGCCAGAAGAAGGGAGGCTGCTTTGGAGTCGATGGGGCGCCCGCCCAACGGTTTCCTGTCGGCACTGCCGGCGGACGAATATGAATTGATCCGCCCGCACCTGCGAACAGTTGACCTGCCCCATGACGCGGTGCTGGTCGAGACCGGGGAGACGCTGAAGCGCGCTTATTTTCCTCACCGCGGCGTCATCTCGCTGGTGGTGAAACTCGCCAAGGGCGAGCATGTGCAGGTCGCCATGATCGGCCGCGACAGCCTGCTCGGGGCGCTCTCGACAATGGGCGATGCATGCGCGTTGAACACCGCCATCGTGCTGGTGCCGGGCCTTGCGTCGGTGATGGATCTCGACCGGCTGCGGATCGCCGCCAACCAGAGCATCATCCTGCGCACGCTGCTGACGCGCCACGGGCTGGCGGTTTACGCCCAGGTCCAGCAGACCGCGGGCTGCAACGCCGCCCATCCGGTGGAGGCACGGCTGTCGCGCTGCCTGTTGCACACTCATGACCTGTCGGGCGACTACCGGCTGCTGCTGACGCAGGAGGCCATGGCGCAGATGATCGGGGCGCGGCGCAACAGCGTGTCGCTGGTCGCCAATACATTGCAACAGGCCAATTTCATTCATTACAGCCGCGGGCACATCCAGATCGTCAACCTCGACGGCCTGCGCCAGACGGCGTGCGAATGCTACGCCATCGTGAAGGCCCAGTACGACCGACTGCTCGGCACGCGCTGACCGTGGCTCGCATGGTGAACCGCCGGCTAATGCCGGCCCGCAAACACCTCATAACCTGCTACTGGAACTGAAATTCATATGCCGTAGACACGGGCGTGCGCCCGCGCCGGGACGTGCCGCGCGATACCTATCCGTGATCAAGGCAAGGCCATGTTGGAAGTCACCGTCTTACCCGCGCAGAAGGCGCTCGATGCCGAACCCGCGCGTGAGCCGCACGCCTACGAAGCGCTGGTGCGCGAGATCGGTGAAGACGGCGCTTGTGAAGTGCGCGACGTGTTCTGGTGCGAGAGCTGCGCGCGCCTCCAGCTATTCCGCACGCTCTCGCCCGCCCGGCACCACGCCAGGATCGCGCGCGAAGCGCATTCGCTGAAGAGCGCGGCAGCGACGTTCGGCTATGTCAGGCTCGCGGCGCTGGCGCTCACGCTCGAGAAGTCCGCAGAGCGGCTCGGCGATGTCGAATTCCGCGATCTGCTGGACCTGATGGATGCCGCCTATGCCGCCGCGCGCGCACAGGAGCCGTCGCGCTAACCACTCGGGCGTGCATTCCCGCCGTACTTCTACGGCGTGCGATTTTTAGAGATGGCTAATCATAGATGGTGATAGTCGCGGAAAACCAGGAGGGTTTTCCATGTTCACCTACGAGACTGCGGACCAGAAAGAGGTTCGTCGCTTCCGCATCGCGCAGTTCAACGGCCGGATGGCGACGGTAAGGGCTGGCGAGTCGACGGTGACCGGCTTCGTGCGTTCGGTGCTGGAGCAGGAATCGAGCATGCCTCCCCGCTGGATCATCACCATCATCCCGAACGCACCGAAGGAAGAGATCAAGCCGCTGCGTCCCGTCTCGCGCGCGCGTCCCTTCGCCGAAGACTATTTCTGAGCGCGATCGGGTTCGAGAGGTCTCTTCCGGCCCTTGTCCGCACCGCCTGGCGGCGATGCAACGCGCCAGCCTCAGTCGATTGAATGCAGCAGTGCCGCACGGACGAGATCCGCGGTGTTGCGCGCACCGAGCTTGCGCATCGCCTCGGCGCGATGGCTCTCGAACGTGCGCGGGCTGATCTGCATCCGAAGCGCGCCCTGCTTGTTCGAGTAGCCTTCGCTGATCAGCCTCAGCACCTCGCGCTCGCGCTTGGTCAGCCGCTTCTGGCCCGACGGGCCGAGAAGTTCGGCGCCCGGCGGGCGCTGGGCTTGCTGTGCACGGCCGACCTTCGATTCCAGGTGCTCGACGCTGGATGGGATCGGCAAACCGCCCGTGCCGGGACCGGCAAGCTGCTTGACCAGGCCGCAAACCCGCTCGGTCTGGACCAGCGCGTTCTCGACCACCCGCTGCAGATAGGCTCGATCGCCGGTCACCGGCGCGAGTTGATCGCTGTGATGCTTGATCTCGCCCATGTAGAGCAGCAGCGCCGTCAGGGGGCCGTTGAGCTCCCGGGCGATGGCAGCGGCCATTTCGTCGGCCGCCTTGGCCCGCGCGGCGCCCAGGCGGACGAAATCGAGCTCTTCAGTCGGAGCAGCGCTGCTTTCGTACCATTCCGACGGCCGCGAATCGGTGGCCGTATCATTCTGTGACCCCATGTCACTCATTTAGCGGAACCGGGGACGGTCTGTGGTTAACTTTCTGCTCCGTAAGAATACGGTCATTTCGGCGGTTTTGCGCTAAAATGGCGACGGCGGCACAATTTGTGCTGGCGGCGTCCGGCATTCGATCCCGCAGGGGTTGAGTTTCCTGCCGAGGTCTTGGGCAAACGGCCCGAAAACTCCTTAACCGCCGCTTTGGCCCGGAGGCCGCCCCCCGGTTTTTACGGAATAATTAACGGCGGCTTGCTTCTCTTGGGAGGTTGAGAGCGCGCAAATGCCTCCACGCATTGGGCCCGCATGCCTGCGGGACACGCTGCGAAAGATTGCGTGCCATGGACGAGATCGATCGGCTGTCGGAATTCCTGCAGAGGCTGACGCCGCTGTCGCGCAGCTGTCTGCTCAGTGAGCTGGAGCGGCTCGAGCTGTGCGGCATCGACATGCCGGGCTCGGCCGACGTCCTGTCCCGCTTGCGCGCCGAGTTTCGCAAGGACGGCTCGACCCAGGCGCGCGCCACCAGTCCTTCGCGCTATTTCTTCGCGCCGCTCGAGCTGTTCCTGATCGACGGCGCGCCCGAGCACGCCAATATGGGGCGGATCTCGCGCAACACCCTCACTCCGATCTGGGAGTGGATCTGCCGCGACCTGTTGCCGACCATGGCGCGCGACTACATCAAGGCGATCGGCGACCAGGTAGCCGCCAACAATCCGAAGGAAGTCCTGAAGATCGCGTCGACCTTCCAGATCAAGGTCGTCAAGGTCCTCGAGAGCACCTTCGCTTCGGCGGAGAGCACCGAATTCGCGCGCGCCAAGCTCGCGCAGTACACGGCCTCGCGCAGCGCCTTCGACGACGTCAGGAAGATGCAGCACGTGCTGCGCGCCGGCGATGCGCTGCCGAAATTCAACGGAAAACTGCCGGAAAAAATCGCAAGGTTCGACGACGGCCAGGTTGCCCAGGTCACCGCGCAGCTCGACGCCTTCAAGAAGGCTCACCCCGAGGCACTGCCCTTCGCGCTGACGCTGGTGGCAAGGCGCCTAGCGACGCCCTGGCAATTGGTGCGCCTCGCCACCAAGTCCGCGGCGAGCAAGAGCCCCGCCGACGTCGCCGCCGCGCCCTATGCCTGCGTCGTTCCCATGGTGCTCGACCGGCTCGACGACAAGCGCCTCGCGCTTCGCATCGCGCTCCGGCATAACCGCGTGCTGGTCGCCCGCGACCTGCTCACCGAGGTCTACGATACCGAATATGCGCTCAAGGTGCGCATCGACGGCATCGAAAACTGCGAATGGGGAATCCGGCTCCAGCAACTGATGGACGCGATCGCGGCGCTGGTCTCCGCCGAGGTGAGCCGCTTCCCTTCCAATGTCGGCCACATTCTCGGATCGCGCCGGCTGCGCAGCCACGACACGCTCGGCGGCAAGCTGACTTATCTGGCCTGGAAGGGGCGCGACGCGATGCAGGACGGCGCGGCGGCGTTTCGCAAATTGATCGGGCAGACCTGATATCGCGCGGCGCGCTTCAATGTGCACGCGGCAGGCACAGGAAGCGATCGAGAAATCGCCCTGACATCACGGTTCTGAACCACCAATACATCAACCGCCGCGTCGTCATTGTCGCAATCCTCGCCAGCCCACCACCGGCTGAGCCGAGCAATAGCGCAAGTGCAGCAATACACGTGTGATGCGTTTCACATTCGCGCCGGCGGAGCCGGCCGCGTTGTCGCAGAACCGCCGCGAGCGAAAGCGGAGCATGCGCGCATCGCGGGAAAAGACGACGCGGACCCGTTCACCGTCGCCGAACACTCGCCGCGCACCTCGAAAAAACCACTGATCGTAATCCTCCGATCATCTGCCGTTGCTTCGAAAGGACACACAATCGTATCGCCCGCCCCCGCCGGTCGGCGAGCCCCTCGCCTCTTGCATCGCAAGAGAGGAATTTCGTGTGCGCTGGCAGTCGTTGCGCGTGCGGTGCTCGAGTATGCAAATTCTTTTCGAACAGACTGTCGAAGATTTAGCTCGAATTGCAGGGTTTAACGTTACTCAGATAATTCAAGAACGATGTGAAGCTCTCCTTATTTGGACCCACGCTCGCCGTTTAAGAAACCGTCACGGAACGGGAGTGGTATACGATGAACGATGGGATGGTTGAGCTCGTCGGACGGAGGCCTGTGACCTTCGGACGACGTAAGGTAACGCCGCGCGCCTGCGTGGCCGACAGCAAGCGGCATCTGCGCGCCTTTCTCAGCGAGGTGCTGGAGGATCTCGGCTTCGTCACCAGCGAATGCGCCAGCGCGGACGAGCTGCAGACCGTGCTCGCCACCGACCTGCCGGACCTGATCCTGCTCGGCGTCGCCACCGACGGCATCGAGCCGGGGAGATTCCTCGAAATATTGGTGCGCGAGGCCTTTGCCGGCAAGGTTCTGGCGGTGGGCGCCCGCGAGTCGATCATCGTCAAAGCCGTGCGGCAGGTCGGCGAGGAATATGGTCTTGCCATGCTGCCGCCGCTGACCACGCCCTTTGCCGCGGAGACGCTGCGCGAGCGCGTCGCCATGTTGCTGCCGGAGGAGCCGGCGCCGAGCCCGGCCGTGCATGTCGGCGAGGCCCTGCATGCCGGCTGGCTCGAGCTCTGGTACCAGCCCAAGATCGACGCGCGCACGCTGGTCCGCAGCGGTGCCGAGGCGCTGGTGCGGATGCGGCATCCGACCTGGGGCGTGGTGCCGCCGGCCTACTTCATTCCGGAGCCGCACGATCCGCATCTGCGCGACCTGTCGGAGTTCGTGATCGAGCGCGCCATGCAGGACTGGCACTACCTGCTGGAGCAACAAAGCCCGGTCGACCTGTCGATCAATCTTCCCGCGTCCTATCTCACGGAGCCGCAGGCGGTGCGCGATCTCTGCCGCAGCGTGCCGACGCATCCGGCCTTCGGCGGGCTGACGGTCGAGATCGACAGCGACGAGGCGATCCGCGATCTCGATAACCTCACCGAAGTCGCGCGCGAAATCGGCCTGCACAATATCGGCCTGTCGATCGACAATCTCGGCACCAACTGGCCGGCGCTGATGGGCCTGGACAAGATTCCCTTCGTCAAGCTGAAGGCGGACCGGCAGTTCGTGACCGGCAGCGGCAACGACCGGCTCAAGCGCACGGTATGCCGCCACATCGTCGAGCTCGCGCAGGGCCATGGCGCGCGCAGCGTGGCCCAGGGGGTCGAGAGCCGCTCCGATCTCGTTGCGGCCAACGAGCTCGGCTTCGACCTCGTGCAGGGCTTTCTGTTCGGCAAGCCGATGCCGCTGAAGAAGTTCGCACGGAGCGCGCTGACGCGGACGGTGATGGGACAGGCGTGAGGCGAAGGCCTCACGCAAACCGGCGCGCGAAGAAGACGCAGGCAACCACGAGCGCGGTCGCGGCGATCATGCTCCAGGCGACCGGCTCGTGCAGCAGGAGCCCTGCGAGCGCGAGACCGAAGAACGGCTGGAGCTGCTGCAACTGGCCGACGCGCGCGATGCCGCCGATCGCAAGGCCCCGGTACCAGAAGATGAAGCCAACGAACATGCTGAAGATCGAGACGTAAGCGAGCCCGATCCAGGCGGGCACGCCGACGCCGCTCCAGCTGGACGGCCAGGTCCATAGCGCGAGCGGCACCATCAGCGGCAGCGCGAGCAGGAGCGCCCAGGAGATCACCTGCCAGCCGCCGAGCCGGCGCGACAGCGCGGCGCCTTCGGCATAGCCGAGCCCGCACAGCACGATGGCGGCGACCATCAGGAGATCGCCGGTGAGCGAGGCCGATCCGCCGCCGGACAGGGCGAAGCCGGCCACCGTGGCGCTGCCGAGACAAGCGAACAGCCAGAACAGCGGCTGCGGCCGCTCGCCGCCACGCAGCACGGCGAAGATCGCCGTCGACAGCGGCAAGAGGCCGATGAAGACGATCGAATGCGCCGACGTGATGTGCTGGAGCGCGAGCGCGGTCAGCAGCGGAAAGCCGACCACGACGCCGATTGCGACGATGGTGAGGGAGGCGAGATCCTTTCGCTGCGGCCGCGCCTGCCGGAGCAGGCCGAGCACGGCCACGGCGATCAGTGCCGCGATGACCGCGCGCGCCGACGTCAGGAACAGCGCCGAGAAGCCGCCGACCGCGACGCGTGTCGCCGGCAACGAGCCGCTGAAGATGATGACGCCGAGAAGCCCGTTGCCCCAGCCGCTGCCCGCAGATTGCATGTCGGTCCCATTTTTTGAGTCGCGACATTGGAGCTTCCGCGACGACGAGACCAGTCACAATCTCACAATCCGGCAAGACCGCAGGCGGCGCCGGAATGATTGCCCGTCAATACAGCGGTTCCTCGTACACCGGCTCGCCGTCGAGCAGCAGCCGCTTGATGGCGGCGCGGCCCGAGGGCAGCACGGCAGCCACGATGCGGACCTTCTGCTGGTTGCGGGCCTGCTCCAGCTTCCGGCCCTCGCCTTCCGGCACGAAATAGCTTTCGAGACCGTATTTGATCGTGAGCTTGTCGCAGAAGGTGCGGACATTCGATCCGCAGGAATAGTTGACGCGGCCGCGGATCAGCAATTCGGGCGCCGTGACCGGCACAGGCTCGGCATGCACCGAGACGGCGGCGTAAAGGCCGTCGGCATTGGGCGCGAGCTTGACGAACACGAATGGCTTGCGCGTGTCAGCCGGCTTGCCGGCGAGCGCCCCCGCCGGCACTTCCGAGATGTCGTAGCGCAGCACGACATAGTCGCCGCGCAGGAGATCGCGCGGATCGACCGGCTGCGTCTGCAAGGTCACCTCACGGCCTTCGCGCAGGATCTGCACGCGGTCGGCGACCATCAGGACCAGCAGCACGCCTTGAATGAGGACAGCGACGCCGAACAGCACGGCTTTCGGAATGCGTTGCCAGAGTCCAGTGATAGTGCCGATCATCGTTCAGCCCTCGGCAGCATGCGATTGAGCGCGGTTGCAAAGACCACGGCAATGATTCCGGCCCCCGCAAGGAACGCCGAGCGGCCGAGCAGCGAGCCCTTCACCGCCCAGGTGATGCCGGCGATGACGCCGGCGATCCCGAGCCAGCCGGCAACGATCCGCGGACGCACCTCGTCGAGCACACCGGAGACGACGAGGCCCAGCATGGCGCACAGCAGCGCGGCGTAAGCGAACCAAGGCTCGCCGGCCGTCGAGACCGGCCAGATCGGTGCGGCGATCAGCACGAGCCCGATCGCACAGGCTGCAAGGATTTCACCTGCGCGCTTCGTGAGCATGCCGGAGACGAGGGCGAGGATCACCCCCGCAAACCCGCACAGGATCGCCCAAATCGGCTGGGCGGACACCGGGCTGGCCCGAAAGCGGATGATGTCGTCAACCGTCGTCACTTCGAGGAAAGCGACACCGGCCAGCGCAAACGCGCCGTAGGTCGACAGAACGGTCCCAAGCTGGCGCGCCCTCGGCGAGGGCATCGCTGCGATCGCAAGCCCGGCGCCGAACAACAAGGCGGCCCCGTCCGCGAGCACGAAGGACGGCTGGGCGCCCTCGAACTCGAAGCGAAGCGACGTCGCGATCCACCATGGCAGCACCGCGAGCGCGACGAGGTGGGCCGCGACGCGGGAGTTCCATGCGAAGGCGAGGCCGGCGGCGATGAGCCAGACCACCAGATACGGAAGATGCAAGACGTCGGGCGCGTCGTGGATTCGCATGCAGGTCCAGATGCTGGCGGCGACGAGGCCGACCGCGAGCGCCCCGCGCGCGCCGGTCAACAATGCGGCGACGAACGCACCGATCGACCACAGCAGCATGCCGCCGGCAAAATCCTCGCCGAGATGGTACATCTGGCCGACCAGTGCGATGCCCGCGCCGAAGATGATCGCACCGATGCTGGCGCAGAGATCGGCAAGAACGTCGCGGCCCCGCGCAGCGAACCAGGCGCCGAGGCTGCCCGTGACGACCATGCCGGCCAGCAGGATCGCGAACCGCATCAGCCGCGCGATCTCCGTCCAGTGCGCGGCGACGAAGGCGAGAAACGCGGCCGCGATCAGCAAGCCGCCGACGATGCCGACGACCACGGCAATGTTGATGCCCGCAGGCAGCGGCGGCAACGCATGGCGGATCGCGACGGCCGCCGCCGGCGCAATCACGCCGTCGGCCTCCCATCGCGCAAGATCAGCTTCGAGGCGCTGCCGGTAGGTTTTGTCGAACATCGTCGTGGGATCACCTGGCGCCGGCCGGATGGCGGGACCTTGCTAGGTCGGATCGTGCGCGACGTGGGTTCAAGCAGGCGGGTGGGCCGCGGGCTTTCCGAGGGCCCGGATGACAATAATGGTGAAAACAACCCCATGCACAGTAGGCGAGGCCCGCGATATCAAGGACTTACGGGAGGCAGAAATCGGACCTCTGCACGTCGTCGATCCCCTGCGCGTCCAGCCCCGCGGCACCTTCGACATGAAGCGGCCGCATCGCCGCTCATGCCGGCAGCCAGCGCTATTGCGCCGGCAAGGGAATGCGCCGCAGGATGTCGTCGTAGGGTGCGAGGTCGAGATAGGCCGTCACCTCCGCCGCCTTGCCGTCCTGCATGCGCATGATCCACGCATAGCTGTTCGCGTAAGGCTTGCCGTCGCGCGCCACGCCGCTGCCTTCCCAATGCGCGATGACGTGGTCACCATCGGCGAAGAGCCTCACGCTCGTCGGACGCACGGGCGTCGACAGCCGGCTCGCGAACGGGCGCACCGCACGATCCACGAACACATCGCGCCCCCGGAACTCGCCGGCGCTTGGTCCGGATCCCCTGATCCGCCAGACCGCGTCGTCGTGCAGCAGGTCGTTGAAGAACGTCGTTCCTCCCGCCGCCCAGCGGTCGAACGCATCGGTGACGATCCGCTTGTTGTCGTCCTCCACTGAGTTGGCCTGTCCGCAGGGCGCTGCCGTCGTCAGGGTGGATGCCGTCACGATGACTGCGTAGATGCACGACGCAAGTGCGCGATTGAACATGGTTGCCATTGGTGTCTCCCTTTTGGGTGCAAAATGTCGTCTGCCCCGAAGTGATGCACACGCGGTCGGCCAGACATCGCCGACTTGTTTCTCAGGATCTATCCGCGCCGGGCGACGGTCGCGCCGCCAAAGATGAGTTGCTCGACCATCGGACGGCGCAGGAAGCGGCCGGGAAAGATCGGCTCGGGCGCGGTCGCCTGGTCGAGGCGTGCCATCTGTTCAGGCGAAAGCGATATCCCGACCGCGCCGAAATTGTCTTCCGCCTGGTCCAGCGTGCGGACCCCGATCACCGGCGAGGTGACTGCGGGATTGGCCAGCGTCCAAGCGATGGCCACCTGCGACGACGTCGCGCCGAGCTCGGCGGCAATGGTTCGCACCGCGTCCGCCGCGTCCAGCGATCGCTCGTTGAGAAGGCCGGATGACGCGATGATCGAGGCCCTCGTCGTTCCGACGCCGCGCTCCTGAGAATCCCTGAGGTCGGCCCGCGTGTACTTGCCCGTCAGCACGCCGCCGCCGAGGGGCGACCACGGCAGCACGCCGAGGCCGAGAGCGGCCGCCAGCGGAATGAGCTCATGCTCGACCGTGCGCTCGACCAGATTATATTCGATCTGCAGGGCGACGAAGGGCGACCAGCCGCGCAGATCCGCCAGCGTCTGGAGCTGCGAGATGCGCCAGGCCGGCGTGTTGCAGATGCCGACATACTGGACTTTGCCGCTGCGCACGAGATCGTCCAGCCCGCGCATCACTTCATCCGGCTGCGTTGTCGCATCCCAGCCGTGGAGGTAGAGCAGGTCGATGCGGTCGGTATCGAGCTGCCGCAGGCTCTGCTCCACCGAACGCATCATGTTGAGGCGGTGATTACCGCCTGAGTTGGGATTGCCGGGATCGCGCGCCATGGTGAATTTGGTTGCGAGCACGAGACGATCGCGCTTGTCCCGGGCGAACTGGCCCACGAGGCGCTCGGACGCGCCGTTGGTGTAGTTCACCGCCGTGTCGATGAAATTGCCGCCGCGGTCGACATAGAGATCGAAGATCCGCCGTGCCTCGCCGGGATCGGCGCCCCAGCCCCACTCGGTCCCGAAGGTCATCGTGCCCAGGGCGAGCGGCGAGACGCGCAAACCGGAGCGGCCAAGCAGGCGGTATTGATCAAGTGCTGTCATCATTGCCTCCATCGGATGCCCGGGAGATAGCCCTCAGCGACTGGTGATACTAGTTGGCCAATACTGACCGGGGTGGTAAGCTTGGCTAACCAATGACCACCGACTTCAATCTCGTCGCCGTTTTCATCGCGGTCGCGGACACCAAGAGCTTCCGTGGCGCCGCCGACCGGCTCGGCGTAACGCGATCCGCCGTGAGCCAGGCTATCCGGCGCATGGAGGACCAATTGGGCGTGGCCCTCGTCCAGCGCACGACGCGCAGCGTCAGCCTCACCGAAGCCGGCCTCCGCCTGCATCAGCGCGTGGCGCCGGCGGTCGCCGAGGTCGAACAGGCGATCAATGGCGCCCGTGACCGTGACGCACAGCCGACCGGGCAGCTGCGTCTCGCGGTGTCGTCGATCGCCGAGCGATTCATTTGCGGCCCGTTGCTTGCCGATTTCACACAGGCCAATCCCGGCGTTCAGATCGACGTCACCGTGACCGACGAGGAATTCGACATCGTGGCCGAGGGCTACGACGCCGGCGTCCGGCTCGGCGAAGTGATCGAGCAGGACATGATCGCCGTGCCGGTCTCAGCCGAGCAGCGCCAGCTCGTCGTGGCCGCGCCATCCTATCTGGAGCGGTTTGGGGCCCCCGCTCACCCGCGCGAACTTTCGCAGCATTGCTGCATCGGCTGGCGGCCGTCGCCGCACGTGGCCCCCTACCGCTGGGAATTTGCCGAGGACGGGCGCGAGTTCGACGTCGCGGTGGAGCCAAGGATCACGACGAACGACATGTGGGTGATGGTGCGCACCGCCTGCGCGGGCGGCGGCCTGACGTTCGGCATGGAAGATACGTTCTGGCCCTATATCGAACGAGGTGAGCTGGTCCCTCTGTTGGAGGACTACTGTCCGTTCTTCCGCGGCTTCTTCCTCTACTTCCCGGACCGGCGGAATCTTCCGCCGAAGCTGCGGGTGTTGATTGACCACGTGCGTTATCGGCCGAGCGGGAAGGGTTAGCGGCTGAAGGGTGTATCGCCGAGGTTCTGCCCGGGCGCTCCCCCTGCAGCGACAAACCCTTGTTTGGTGTATCGATCTCTGGCCCCGAACTGCTGAACATGTTTTGCTGCGGCCATGCCTGAACCAACCCGAGACCAAGTCGAGCAACTGACGCGCGCGTTCGAACGTTTCACGCGCCGGTTCAAGGTGGCCGAGGCGGTCGCTGCGGCCGACAACGCGCTCAACGCGCTCGATGCCCAGACCCTGATGTTCATCGCCGAGCATCCCGGTTGCGGCATGGGCGATGTCGCGCGATATCTCAATGTCGCGATGACGACGATGTCCTCTGCCGTCGATCGGCTGGTGAAGAAAGACCTGATCGAGCGTCGCCGGCCCGAGGACAATCGCCGCGCGGTCGCCCTGAGCGCGAACCAAAAGGGGCGCCAGGTGGTTGACGAGCAAATAGAAGGCTACCGGCAGGCTTGCCGGACCATGCTCCGAGCGCTGGAGACGTCCGAACAGGACGAACTGATCCGTCTGACTGAAAAAATTGCCGACGACGAAACTTGAATAGTACGAAATTCGTATTATCTTGGTGATGCTGCCAGAGCTTGAGGAAAGTTCGGCCCAGAGATGGAGGCGTCCATGGCTATCGTCGTCAACGGAATCGCACATCCTCCGCCCGACGATCCCAGGATTTCCCTGCTCGACCTGCTCCGGGAGCGTCTCGGCCTGACCGGGACGAAGCTCGGCTGCAACCAGGGCGGCTGCGGCGCGTGCACCGTCATCGTCGACGGCGAGCGGGTGCTGTCGTGCCTGACGCTGGCCGTGCAGGCCGACGGCTGCGAGGTGCGCACCATCGAGGGCCTCGCCCCTCAAGACGGAGAGCTACATCCGCTGCAGCATGCCTTCATCGAGCACGACGGCTTCCAGTGCGGTTATTGCACGCCGGGCCAGATCTGCTCGGCGATCGCCATGATCGAGGAATTGCGGCGCGGCGATCCCAGCTACGTCACGGCCGATCTCGCCGAAGGCCCGACGGGCGCGCGACGCCAGGAGATTCGCGAGCGCATGAGCGGCAATCTGTGCCGCTGCGGCGCTCACAACGGAATCATCGATGCGATCGAGACGCTGATGGACGGAGAAGCGGCATGAGGACCTTCGCCTATCAGCACGCCGCCGATCAGGCTGCGGCCCTGTCCGCCGCGGCCGCGGCACCCGTCCGCTACCTCGGTGGCGGCACCAATCTCGTCGATCTGATGCGACAGAACATCGAGGCGCCCCAGGCGCTGGTCGATGTCTCGCGCCTGCCGGCCGAGATCATCGAACGACCGGATGGTGGCCTCAAGATCGGCGCGGCGGTGCGCAACAGCGCGCTGGCTGCGCATCCCGCCGTGCGTGCGCGCTATCCGATGCTGTCGCGCGCGCTGCTGGCCGGCGCCTCCGCGCAGATCCGCAACATGGCGACCGTCGGCGGCAACATCCTTCAGCGCACGCGATGCGCCTATTTCTACGATGCGGCGGGCTCGCATTGTAACAAGCGCGAGCAGCATGCCGGCTGCGACGCCATCGGCGGCTTCAACCGCTATCACGCGATCCTCGGCGCATCGCCGCATTGTATCGCGACCCATCCATCGGACATGTGCGTCGCGCTTGCGGCACTCGATGCGACGGTTCATCTCGCCGGCCGTGGAGGCGAGCGCAGCGTGCCCCTGACCGATTTCCATCGCTTGCCGGGCGAGACGCCTGAGATCGAGACGGTGCTGCATCCCGGCGAACTGATCACCGCGATCGAGCTCACGCCAGGCCCCGCGGCCGCGCGCTCGACCTATCGCAAAGTGCGCGATCGTTCGAGCTACGCCTTCGCGCTGATATCGGTCGCAGCCGGCGTGGACGTCGTCGACGGAAAGATTGGGGATGTCCGGATCGCGCTCGGCGGCGTCGCCGCCAAGCCGTGGCGCGCGCGGCAGGCCGAGAAAATGCTGCTGGGCGAGGCGCCGACGCCGGATCGCTTTCGTGCAGCGGCCGATGCCGAACTGGCGGCCGCCAGCCCATTCGACGGCAACGCCTTCAAGGTCGAACTCGCGAAGCGGACCATCGTGGCCGTGCTCGCCCAGCTGACGGGAGCGGACGCATGAGCAAGCTGCAGAATGCGATCGTCGGCGGTGTGCGCGCCGCGATGGGGTACGTTCCCGGCAGCTGGTTGCCGGGCGGCACGCCGGATCCGCTGATCGACAAGCGCGTCAACCTCGGGACACAGCAGTCGCGCGTCGACGGCCCCGAGAAGGTCAAGGGCGCCGCGCGCTTCGCGGCGGAAGTCCCCATGGAAGGGCTGCTCTATGCGGCATTCGTCCACTCCACGATTGCGCGCGGGCGCATTGCCGAGCTCGACGTCGCAGCCGCCGAGGCGGCGGACGGCGTGGCGCTGGTGATGACCCACCGCAATGCTCCGAAAATGGCACCGCCGCCGCCGCTCGGCCTGACCAATCTGAAAGCCGCCGGCAACAACATCCTGCCGGTGATGCAGGACGCGGAGATCCGCTGGAACGGCCAGACGGTGGCCGTCGTGCTTGCAGAGACACAGGAACAGGCGAACTTCGCCGCGTCGCTGGTCGTCGTCCGCTATGAAGCGGTCGCTGCGCGGACGGAGTTCGAGGCCGGCAAGGCGAATGCCCGCACGCCGGATTCGTTGATGATCGAGCGTAACCGGCTGAAGAAGGGCGATTCGGAAACCGCATTCAGGACAGCAGCCGCGGTCATAGACGTCGTCTATCGCACGCCTTGGGAAACTCACAGCCCCATGGAGCCTCATGCCGCAACCATCCGTTGGGACGGAGACCGGCTGATCGTGCATGACGCCACGCAGATGTTGAACGGCACGGCCGGTTCGCTGGCAAAGGTGTTCGACATCAAAGAGACGCAGGTCTTCATCAGTTCGCCCTTCGTCGGCGGCGGCTTTGGCGGCAAGGCACTATGGGATCATCAAATCCTCGGCGCCGCGGCGGCGAAACTCGCGCAGCGGCCGGTCCGGCTGGTGCTGTCCCGGGCCAGCATGCAACGCCTCGTCGGCGGCCGTTCGCAGACCGAGCAACGCGTGGCGCTCGCGGCCGACCGCGACGGCAAGCTGCTGGCGATTCTTCATCACGGCTATTCGGTCAAGCCGGCGCACAGCGTGACCGACGAGGCGTTCACGCTGACCAGCCGGTCGCTCTACGCGGCAGGAAGCTTCGACATCGTGCAGCACGCCATCGACCTCGATTTGCTCGCCAACACGTTCATGCGCGCGCCGGGCGAGGCGCCGGGGACGTTCGCGATCGAGAGTGCGATGGACGAGCTGGCGCACGAACTCAAGATCGACCCAATCGAGCTGCGGCGCCGCAATATCGGTCACGCCGATCCGGTCAGCGGTGCGCCGCATTCGCAGAGCGACCTGATGCTGGCCTATGAACTCGGTGCGAAACGCTTCGGCTGGGAGCGGCGTCTTGCCACGCCGCGGTCGCGCAAGGAGGGCGAGTGGCTGATCGGCATGGGATGCGCCTCGGGCTCGTTTCCCTACGTGCGGATGCCGGGCATGTCGGCCCGGATCACGATCGACGGCGATGGTCGCGCGACCGTGGCGAGTGCCGCGCACGAGATGGGCATGGGCACGGCAACCGTGCAGCGGCAGCACGCCGCCGATCGTCTCGGACTGCCGCTCGACAGCGTCACCGTCCGGATCGGCGACACCAGCCTGCCGTTCGGCAGCTTTGCGGGCGGTTCGTCGCAAACGGCATCGCTTGGCGCAGCGATCAATGCGGCGAGCACGAAGCTCGCCGGCGAGCTGCTGCGCCTGGCCGGCAACGACACGCCGCTGGCCGGCCTGCGGGCGAACGAGATCGAATTCGCCGATGCAGGTTTGCGCAAGATCGGCGATCCCCGGCGGCATGAAAGCTTCGCATCGATCCTGAAGCGCGCGGCGCGCAGCGACATCAGCGTCGTCGGCGAGAGCTCGGCGCCCCTGGAGGTGCTGAAATTTTCGATGCACAGCCGGTCCGCGATCTTCTGCGAATTGCGCGTCAGCGAGGTGACGGGGGAAGTGCGCGTCGACCGCCTCGTCGGGGCGTTCGATTGCGGTCGCATCCTCAATCCGAAGACGGCGGCCAGCCAGTTTCGCGGCGGCATGATCATGGGAATAGGCATGGCGCTGACGGAAGAGACCCTGCTCGATGAGCGCAGCGGTCGGATCATCAGTGCGTCCATCGCGGACTATCACATCCCGGCCCATCTCGACGTGCCCGACATCGACGTGCTGTGGACCGATATTCCCGATCCCCGCACGCCGATGGGCGCGCGCGGCATCGGCGAGATCGGCATCGCCGGCGTGGCTGCGGCGATCGCGAATGCCGCGTTCAACGCCACCGGCAAGCGCATCCGCGACCTCCCGCTGACGCCGGACAAGCTGCTGTTGGATTGAGCTGACAGCCGTCGAATGCCGGCGGCCTCGGAAAGCACCAAATATCCTTTCGGATCAAAGGGCACCGTGCTTATCGGCGATTTTCAATTTTGCTGGCGGAGAGGGAGGGATTCGAACCCCCGATAGGCTTGCACCTATGCCGCATTTCGAGTGCGGTGCATTCAACCACTCTGCCACCTCTCCTGAAGGCGCCATGGTAGGAGCAGGGCCCCTGTGGTTGGGGGCGTTAATAGGCGAGGATGACGGGCCAGACAAGGCTGGGAGGGCGAAAATCACCTCCGTTTTCGGCCGGGCCTATGGCCTCAGCGGCTGGAGCGGCAGGTTTCGGCGGCATTTCGCGGGATTTGTGCCGGGCCTCGCGGCTGGGCATGTGGGGATGAGGCGCTGCGCCTCCGAGCCGAATCATCTCTGGCCTCCCCCGGGTGAAGGAGCGAGACGGCTGCGGCTCATGGAGCGGACATCGCCTCGCGGCCATCCTTCGAGACGCCCGCCTGCGGCGGGCCCTCAGGATGAGGGGCTCGGGTCGTTGCGCGATGGTTTGCTGAAGCGATGGGGTCTTGCTGAGGAGCCCGCTTGATCGCCGAAAAACGGGGTGGGACCGCCAGACGCGGTAAATACTGGCGGTCCCGTGCCGCTCATTGAAACGCTGACCAGGAAGGGCGGCTTCGCAGGCCAGGTGAGGCGACGATTCGACCCTAGCGTGCGGCGGGCGGCCCGCAACGCAATCCGGTCCTTAACCTAACCGGTCAAGGTTACTCGGGCGCCCGCCGGTCACACCGGCGGGCATGGCGACCTGGGGACCGCAACCCCTCACCCGATGGCCTCTCTCGATGCCGTTCGACCTCTCCCTTCGGGAGAGGTGAACGGCCGCCGCGACCATCGTTCGGCTGCGCCGCTTCAGTCGCCCTTCTTGCTGTCCTTGTCCTTTTTCTTCCCGTTTTCCGCGGCGTCCTTGTCCTTGCCGTTCTCCTTGCGGCGGTTGGTGAAGCGGGCATTGCCGAGGCCGGTGCCGATGGTGAGCACGCCCCAGCGATCGACGTCCTGCATGAACGGCACTTCAGACAGGCCCTGCACCACGCCGTCATTGTGCATCACGATGGCGGTGTCGTGGTCGCCGATCTGCGGAATGCCCTCGAGCAGGCTCGCCGGCAGGTTGAACTTGCTGCTCTCCCAATTGCCGGGAAGATTCTGCGCGCCCTTCTCGATCGAGCCGTCCGCATTGATCACGCCCGGGCAGGCGATGCCGATGAAGGGTGCGAGCTTGTAGCCCTCCTTTTCCGCCTCCGTGATCAGCCCCTTCAGCATCTTGATCAGACGCTTCACCGCGCCTTCGCGCGTCGGCTCGTCGTCGGCATGACGCCACAACTCCGAATTCACGACCTTGGCTTTCGACAGGTCTTTTGCCTTCTTCCAGCCGGTTTCCACCAGGCCGCAGCGGATGTTGGTGCCGCCGATGTCGACGGCCAAGATGCTGTCATGGGCCTCGAAGATCCAGGAGGGCGCCAGATGCAGCGCGCCGACCAGGCCGGCTTCATCCGGATGATGGCGGATCGGCTGCAGGTCGATCTTGAAATCCTCGGATTTCAGGATGATCTCGGTGCGCGCGATCGCGAGCTCGCCGAGCCGGGAATCGCGAAAGCCACCGCCGACCACGATGCGCTCGGTCTTGGCCCAGGCCTTCGTCTTGAGGAAGCGCCGGGTGACGTAGGCAAGCTCCTGCGCAAAGTCCTCGATGGCGCTGTGCACCACCGCGGAGGCCTCGACGTCGTCGCCGATGAGGATGGCGTCCAGGGTCTTCTTGCTGATGCTCTCCGAGGGCTCCTTGCCGAACGGATCCTCGCCTGTTTTGCGCAGCGGCTTGCGCCAGCGGTCGAGGATGTCGCGGAAGGCGCCCCTGCTGGCGCGGTCGCCGAGGAAGCCGTCCTCGTCCTTTATCTCGATGTTGAAGCCGTCGACGTCCACCGACGGTAGCCGCTCGGCACCGTGATGAGCGATGCCCGTCGTCGTCTTGACCAGTTCGTCCGTTGCCATTGAAGAGCCCTTGCCCGCTTGCCTGTACCGGCCGGACTAACGGGCTGGGAACCGGTTTGTTGCAAAGCCGTCGGAGATTTGGCGGCGGGCCGGAAGACGGGCCAAATGCTTCAAATCCCGGCGGTTTTCCTTGACTCTTCGCCCCTTGCGGCTATAAGTCCCGCAATCGGCGCGGGGCGTTTCTCGCGCCGCTTGTTTTTGCGTGGGTTTTCAATGGGATAACTCCCGCCCGCACAAAACTCGCATAAACCCATAGCGACTGGCAAAAAGCCGGCCCCGACATAACAGTCGCGAGGCCGGGATTGAACACGGAGAAAAAACGATGTTCGCAGTCATCAAAACCGGCGGCAAGCAATACCGCGTCGAGCCGGATGATGTTCTCGAAGTAGGCAAGATCGAAGGCGAAGTCGGCTCGATCATGCAGTTGAACGAAGTCCTGGTGGTCGGCGGTGACACGCCGGTGCTGGGCGTTCCGACGGTCGCAGGCGCGTCCGTCGCGGTCGAGGTGCTCGACCACAAGCGCGGCCCCAAGGTCATCGCGTTCAAGAAGCGCCGCCGCAAGAATTCGCGCCGCAAGCGCGGCTATCGCGACGAGATCACGGTCTTGCGCATCAGCGAGATCCTGACCGACGGCGCCAAGCCCACCAAGGGCCCGCGTCCGAAGCGGGAGAAGGTGGCGAAGGAGCCGGCAGCGGAAGCCGCCGAGTAACGCAAAATCGATCACGCCAATTCACGAATTGATGCGTGAGAAATTTTGAAATGATTCCGTCAAGGAATTGATCTAGACATACGCAGGATTTCGGAGACGGGCCATGGCTCACAAAAAAGCAGGCGGTTCATCGCGCAACGGACGCGATTCCAAGGGCAAGCGCCTCGGTATCAAGGCGTTCGGCGGGGAAGTTGTGATTCCCGGCAACATCATTGCGCGTCAGCGCGGCACCACCTGGCACCCCGGCCTTAATGTCGGCATGGGCACGGACCACACTCTGTTCGCCAAGATCGAGGGTCGCGTCACGTTCCAGGCCAAAGCCAACGGCCGTACTTTCGTATCGGTACTCCCGATCGCAGAGGCTGCTGAATAGACGGTGGATCAAATTGGAGTCCGCCGGTCCCACTGAACCGGCGGAGTCCAGATCATCGAGATCGAAGGCTCCAGGGGAGGCGGGAAACCGGCCTCCCCTTTTCTTTTGACTTGCTCACTTTGACTTAGTGACTTTCACGGAGCCGGACATGTTGCAGGATTTCTCGAGCGTGACCTTGGCCGAGGCGAGACCCAGCGTCGTCGCCACGGAGCGGCTGACCTTGCGGCGGCCGACGCTTGCCGACGTCAGGACCATCGCCCGGCTCGCCAACGACCGCCGCGTCGCGGAAAACACCCGCCGCCTGCCGCATCCCTATTCGCAGGACGACGCCGTCGAATTCGTCCGCGCCACCGCCGCGCTCGGCAGCGAGACCGTGTTCCTGATCGAGCACGACACCGGGCCGGTCGGCATGGTCGGCATCGACTGCTCAAGGCCCGGCGATGCCGAGCTCGGCTATTGGCTCGGCGTCGAGCATTGGGGCCAGGGCTTCGCCACCGAGGCCGCGCGCGGCGCGATCGACTTCTTCTTCGAGGAGTTCGAGGACGAGCATCTTCATGCCGGCGCGCGCGTCACCAACCCGGCCTCGCGCAACGTGCTGGAGAAGTGCGGCTTCCAGTGGAGCGGCGTGCAGCTGCACCGCTTCCTGGCGCTGGGCTCGTCGACGCCGGTCGACTGCTTCCGCCTGTCGCGCGGGGTGTGGGCCTCGCTGAAGAGCTGGAGCAGCGCGCGGCGGGTGAGGTAGGCGAAGTCGCCGCGACATTCACAACTGTCGTCCCTGCGAACGCAGGGACCCATAACCACAGGGCGGCGTGTGAGGCAAAACTCCCACCCCGAGTCTTCGCAAAACCTCTCCCTGTGGGTATGGGTCCCGGATCTGCGCTTCGCTTGTCCGGGACGACAGCGGGGGTGCCGCTACGCCGGCGGATTCACGTCCGCAGGCGCGCGCCCCAAATCCCGCTCGCGCAGATAGATGTAGAACCCGGCGCCGATGATGATGGCGGCGCCGATCAGCGTCGCCATGGACGGCACGTCGCCGAACACGACGAAGCCGAAGATCACGGCCCAGACGATCATCGAATATTGATAGGGCACCACCACGCTCGCCGGCGCGAGCTTCAGCGACCGGTTGACGCAGAATAACGCCGTGACGGAAACCAGCCCTGCGGCGGCGAAGATCACGAGGCTGCCCGATGTCGGCGGCACCCAGTGAAACGCCGACAGCACCGCACCCAGCGAAAACGTTCCGACGAATTGCGAGGACGCCATCACGATGTCGGGCGTCTTGCGCAGGCTGCGTGTGATCAGCATCAACGTCGCGAATGACAGGCTGCCGCCGAGCGCGATCAGGGCCGGCAGGCTGACGGTCTGCGCCGACGGCCGCAGCGCGATCAAGACGCCGCAGAAGCCGATCAGGATCGCGGTCCAGCGCCGCCAGCCGACCTTCTCGCCCAGGAAGATCGCCGACATCGCGGTGACGAAGATGGGCCCGGCGAGATAATAGGTGATGACGTCGGCCAGCGGCAGGTAAACGGTCGCAAGGAAGAAGGCCGCCACTTCCAGCGTCGAGAGCACGACGCGAACGAATTGCAGGCGCGGCCGCTCCAGATGCAGGAACTGGTGACGCTGCTTCCAGATCAGCGGCGACAGCAGCAGCAGCGCCGCGCAGGCGCGCAGAAACAGGAGCTGTCCCACCGAATAGGTCCCGACCAGGAATTTGCCCATGGCGTCGCCGAACGAGAACATGAAGATCGACAGCACCATGAGCCCGATGCCGGCCAGGCGCGCGGAGCGATCGTCATAGGCGGAGAGAGATTTGAAGAAGGGCATTGATTGCACTGTCAGGGGTCGTCATTGCGAGCGCAGCAAAACAATCCAGACTCTTTCCGCGGCGGCAGTCTGGATTGCTTCGCTGTGCTCGCAATGAACGGCGGAGAGAGCGTCAGGAAACCGGCAAATCGAGTCGCTAGCGGCCGTTTTAATGACGTGGGCGCGCTGGACAAGCCCGCAACGCCGAATTGAACGGATTGTCGCACTCTTCGCATCGCGGTAGCGATAGAGCCGCACCGACAAAAGAGCTTTTGACATGACTGATTTCGATCCGGCCCGGCACCGCATGATCCCCACGCAACGCTGGTTTGAGGATTTCGTCGTCGGCGAACGCTTCGTGCTGCCGAGCCGGACCCAGACCTCGGCGATCTTCGCGGCGTTCCAGACTGCGAGCGGCGATACCCATCCCGTGCACTACGATCTGGAATATTGCCGCAGCCGCGGCATGCCGCATCTGCTCGCCCACGGCTTCCAGACCCTGATCCACACCGCGCCGGGCGCCGGCCTGTTTCCGTTCATGGTCGAGGAGTCGCTGGTCGGCTTCCTCGAGCAATCGAGCCGGTTTCTCAAACCTGTTTTCGCCGACGACACCCTCTATCCGGCGCTCGAGGTCACCGAGCTCGTGCCGGGCCGTACCACCGGCGTGGTGACGCTGGGCAGCACGATATTCAACCAGCGCAGGGAGCTGGTGCTGGACGGCCTGCAGAAATTCCTGATCCGGCGGCGGCCGGAAGGTTAAGCAACGGGCGAAATCGCGAGAAATTCGGCCGATTTGCGGGTCCATCCGGGTTGCCGCGCGGGGACGGCTGGCCTACCTATGGCCCATGAAATTCCTCGACGAAGCAAAGGTCTATATCCGCTCCGGTGACGGCGGGAACGGCTGCGTGGCGTTCCGCCGCGAGAAGTTCATCGAATTCGGCGGCCCGTCCGGCGGCAATGGCGGCCGCGGCGGCAACGTCATCATCGAGGTCGCCGACGGCCTCAACACGCTGATCGACTACCGCTACCAGCAGCACTTCAAGGCCCAGAAGGGCGAGAACGGCTCAGGCTCGGACCGCCACGGCGCCAACGGCAAGAACATCGTGCTGAAGGTTCCCCTGGGCACGCAGATCTTCGACGAGGACCGCGAGACGCTGATCCACGACTTCACTGAGGTCGGCGAGAAGTTCGTGCTGGCCGAGGGCGGCAATGGCGGCTTCGGCAACGCGCATTTCAAGACCTCGACCAACCGCGCGCCGCGCAACGCCAATCCCGGCCAGACCGGCGAAGAGCGCTGGATCTGGCTGAGGCTGAAGCTGATCGCCGACGCCGGCCTCGTCGGCATGCCCAATGCCGGCAAGTCGACCTTCCTGTCCAAGGTCAGTGCGGCGCGGCCGAAGATCGCCGACTATCCCTTCACCACGCTGCATCCGCAGCTCGGCGTCGTGAACGCCGACGGCCGCGAGTTCGTGCTCGCCGATATTCCCGGTCTGATCGAGGGCGCGCATGAAGGCACCGGTCTCGGCGATCGCTTCCTCGGCCATGTCGAGCGCTGCCGCGTGCTGCTGCATCTCGTCGACGCCACCTGCGAGCATGCGGGGAAGGCCTACAAGACGGTGCGCAAGGAGCTCGATGCCTATGGCGGGCTCTTGACCGACAAGATCGAGATCGTCGCGCTGAACAAGATCGACGCGGTCGAGCCGGACGAATTGAAGAAGCAGAAGGAGCGGCTGAAGCGTGCCGCCAAGAAGACCCCGCTGCTGCTGTCCGGCATCACCGGCGATGGCGTTAAGGAAGCCTTGCGCGCGCTCGTCGAGGTGATCGGCGAGGCCCCGGTGTCGGCCAAGGCGAAGAGCGCGGCCGAGGCGGAGCCCTGGTCGGCGTAGTCTCATTGTCGTCCCTGCCTAGTGCGCAATTGCGCACGGGGCGCAGGGACCCATACCTCGTGATCGCTCGATTGCGGATGGTCGCAGTACCGAACCACGAATCTTCGCCAAACTAATCCTTGCGGTTATGGGTCCCCGCGTTCGCGGGGATGACAGTGGAGCGTGCGGCTGGGGCATGCACCTCACCGGCTTGCCTTCGCGCCCTCGATATCGCAGCATCAAACAATCAAGAAAATGCAGGGATGACGCATGGCGCGCGCGAAGAACGTTCTCTGGATCATGTGCGACCAGCTTCGCTATGATTATCTCGGCTGCACCGGCCATCCCACGCTGAAGACGCCGAACATCGACGCCATGGCCAAGCGCGGCGTGCTGTTCAGCAAGGCCTATGTGCAATCGCCGATCTGCGGGCCGTCGCGGATGTCGTTCTACACCGGCCGCTATATGCGCTCGCACGGCTCGCACTGGAACGGCTGGCCGCTGCGCGTCGGCGAGCCCACGCTCGGCGATCACCTCAAGAAGATCGGCGTGCGCAACGTGCTGGTCGGCAAGACTCACATGGCCCCTGATATCGAAGGCATGAAGGCACTCGGCATTCCCCCGGAATCCGTCATCGGCGTGCACGTCGCCGAATGCGGCTTTGAACCTTACGAGCGCGACGACGGCCTGCATCCGACCGGCCGGCCCCGGCCGAAATACGACGACTACCTGCGTAAGCACGGTTTTGAAGCCGCCAATCCCTGGGAGCATTGGGCCAATTCAGGCGCGGCGGAAGACGGCTCCCTGCAGAACGGCTGGCTGCTGGTGCATGCCGACAAGGCCGCGCGCGTGCCGGACGAGCATTCCGAGACGCCCTATATGACGCGGCGCGCCATGGACTTCATCAGCGAAGCCGACACCGACGGCCGGCCGTGGTGCCTGCATCTGTCCTACATCAAGCCGCATTGGCCCTATATCGCGCCGGAACCCTACGCCAGCATGTACTCGACGGATGACATGATTCCGGAGATCCGCTCGATGCGCGAACGGCAGAATCCGCATCCGGTGTTCGGCGCGTACATGGACATGCGCTACTCCCGCAACATGGCGCGCGATGAGGCCCGCGAGAAGGTGATCCCGACCTATATGGGCCTGATCACGCAGATCGACGACCAGATGGGCGTGCTGATGAAATTCCTGGAGGCGCGCGGCCTGCTGGACACCACGATGATCGTGTTCACCTCCGATCATGGCGATTATCTCGGCGATCACTGGATGGGCGAGAAGGATCTGTTCCACGAACAGTCGGCGAAGATCCCGCTGATCATCATCGACCCCTCCGGGGAAGCCGACGCCACGCGCGGCACGCGCAGCGATGCGCTGGTCGAGGCGATCGATCTTGCGCCGACCTTCGTCGATTATTTCGGCGGCAAGGTACCGGGCCACATCCTCGAGGGACGCTCGCTGCTGCCGCTGCTGCGCGGCTCCACACCGCCAGACTGGCGCAAGGTCGCGTTCTCCGAATACGACTACGCCATGCAGGACGTGCGGCTGAAGCTGAACCAGCCGATCGAGCGCTGCCGCCTGTTCATGGTGTTCGATGGCCGCTGGAAGTACATCCACGCCTCCGGCTTCCGCCCGATGCTGTACGATCTCGAGAACGACCCGGAAGAGTATCTGGATCGCGGCGACGATCCCGAATGCGCCGGCATCATCGCGCGGCTCCAGGCCGAGCTGTTCGACTGGGCGCTGCATCCGAGCGGCCACATCACCACGCCGCGCGAGAAGATCGCGGCTTATGCGGACAACCAGCTCCAGGTGAAGAACGGCGTCCTGATCGGCATCTGGGATGAGAAAGAGCTCGCGGCGATCAAGGACGGGATCACGCAGCGCGCGAAGATGTAGACCCTCATGGTGAGGAGGCGCGCCAGCGCCGTCTCGAACCATGCGGGCCCCGCTGCGGCAGCCGGGCCTTTCATCCTTCGAGACGCCGCTACGCGGCTCCTCAGGATGAGGAAAAAGAGCGAGCGCGGCTCTCTCAGCTCGTCATGCCCGGGCTTGACCCGGGCATCCACGTCTTGCGTCGATCGCCTGAAGCGCGTGGATGGCCGGGTCAGGCCCGGCCGTGACGGCGGAGCATGACGCGCGGGCGGCGACTCAATTCGTGATCTTGTAGCCCGTCGCCTTCACGATCGGCTGCCACAGCGCGATGTTCGCGGCGAGCTCCTTGGTCAATCCGTCCGGCGTCGAGCCGACCGGAATGAGTCCGATCGCCGTCAGCTTCTCCTTCACCTCGGGCTTGGCGAGCGCGGCGCTCGCGGCCGCGCCGAGCTTGCTCGCAAACTCCGGCGGGCTGCCGGCGGGGAGCCACATGCCGTACCAGGCATCGGCAACGAGATCGATGCCGCTCTCCTTCAGCGTCGGGACCTCGGGTGCGAACGGCGAACGTTCCGCACTGCTGACCCTGACGATCCTGACGCCCTTGGCGCGATGCTGAGGCAGCGCATCCGCCAATGTCACGATGCCGAACGAGAGATGGCCGCCGACGAGGTCGTTGAGGATCGGCGCGCTGCCGCGATAGGGCACGCGGGTCAGGAGGATGCCGAGATCCTTCTCGAGCTTGGAGCCCATGAAGTGCGGAATGGTGCCGTTGGTCGGCACCCCGAACGAGGTCTTGTCCGGATGCGCCTTCAACCAGGCGACAAATCCCTTGAAATCCGCGGCGTCGATCGCCGGGCCGATCACGACGGCAAATTCGAACCGCGCCAGAAGCGATACCGGCATGAAATCCTTGGCGGTGTCGAAGCTCGGCGTCGTCTCCACCATCGGCAGCAGATACATGGTCGGCCCCGTCGTCACCAGCACCATGCTGCCGTCGGGGCTAGCGCCCTTCACCGCCTTGATGCCGATCAGGCCGTCGCCGCCGGTGCGGTTCTCGACCACGATGGTCCGCTGCAGCGTTGGCGCCATCTCCTGCGCAATCAACCGACACAACGTGTCGCCGCCCGCGCCGGCCGCGAACGGGAAGATCATTTTGCTCAGTCCCGCCTGCGCTTGCGCGCCACCCGTTTGCGCCAGCAGCGGCAGGCCAAGAGATCCCGCAAGAGAGCCTCCAAGACATCCGGTCATGAATTTGCGGCGATCCATTCGTTTCCCCCTTTGGCCCATTTTTGGTTGGCATCAATTAGAGCCAGAGCCGCGTCCACGACAAGGCCCACATTCGCCGTTTACCATCCGGCCCGCCTTGCGCCGGCCATCGTCCTGCTGCAAAAGCGGGCCTATCGGCGCCGCTGTCTCGCTCCGCCGTTTCCAATGCAGAGCAGATCGTCCAGGCGCACTATGGCCAGCCCCGAACTCAGTCAATTCCGCCGCATCGTCGTCAAGGTCGGCTCAGCGCTGCTGGTCGATTCCGACAGAGGCGAGGTACGGGCGTCCTGGCTGGCGGCGCTGGCCGACGACATGGCCAAGCTGCACCGCGAGGGCCGCGACGTCCTCGTCGTCTCCTCCGGCTCGATCGCGCTCGGCCGCAGCCGTCTCAAATTGCCGCGTGGTCCGCTGAAGCTGGAAGAGAGCCAGGCCGCTGCCGCGGTCGGCCAGATCGCGCTGGCGCGGATCTGGTCGGAGGTGCTCGGCGCCCACGGCATCGGCGCCGGCCAGATCCTGGTGACGCTGCAGGACACCGAGGAGCGCCGCCGCTATCTCAACGCCCGCTCCACCATCGGCAAGCTGCTGGAGTGGCGCGCCATCCCCGTGATCAACGAAAACGACACGGTCGCGACCAACGAGATCCGCTACGGCGACAACGATCGCCTCGCCGCGCGCGTCGCCACCATGGCGAGCGCCGACCTCCTGGTGCTGCTGTCCGACATCGACGGGCTCTACGATGCTCCGCCGAAGAACAACCCGGACGCCAAGCTGATTCCGGTGGTCGAGAGCATCTCCTCGGAGATCGAGGCCGTGGCGGGCGACGCCGAGTCCGAGCTGTCGCGCGGCGGCATGCGCACCAAGGTCGAGGCCGCCAAGATCGCGACGACGGGCGGCACGCATATGCTGATCGCCTCCGGCAAGATCGAGCACCCCCTGCAGGCGATCGCCGATGGCGGCCGCTGCACCTGGTTCCTGACGCCGGCCAACCCCATCACCTCGCGAAAACGCTGGATCGCGGGCACGCTGGAGCCGAAGGGCACCTTGACGATCGATGCCGGCGCCGTGACGGCGCTGCGCGCCGGCGCCAGCCTGCTGCCGGCCGGGGTGATCAAGGTCGAAGGCCAGTTCGCCCGCGGCGATGCCGTGATCGTGCGCGGCCCCGACGGCAGCGAGATCGGCCGCGGCCTGATCGCTTATGACGCCGAGGTCGCCGAGCGGATCAAGGGCCGCTCCTCCCCGGACGTGATGGCCATCCTCGGCATCAGCGGGCGGTCGGAGATGATCCACCGCGATGATCTGGTGGTGGGCGGGTAAGGCGCCCGCCTCCGTCATTCCGGGGCCGGTCTGTCGTCCGAACCTCTTCTTACCCGACCGGGCCCCTGCCATACCCTCCCCGCCCTTCGCAAATGCGGGATTTCCGTGCTAGGACACCACCTTAGCAGAAGGTTGAAACTCCCATGGCCGCCCCCCTCAAAGCCGTTGACGGCACTGCCGATCTTCAAGCGCTGATGTCCGATCTCGGGACCCGTGCCCGCGCTGCCGCGCGCGTGCTGGCGCTGGCGCCGCCGGAGCAGAAGAACCGGGCGCTCGAGGCCATGGAGCGGGCGATCACCGCGAACGCTGCGGCGATTCTCGCAGCCAATGCCGAGGACGTCGCGGAGGCGCGCGCCTCCGGTAACGCCACCTCCTCCTTCATCGACCGCCTGACGCTGACCCCGGCGCGGGTCGAAGGCATGGCCGAAGGCATCGGCATCGTGCGCGGCATTGCCGACCCGATCGGCATCGTCACCGAGAGCTGGCAGCGGCCGAACGGCATGACGATCGAGCGCGTGCGCGTGCCGCTCGGCGTCGTCGGCGTGATCTTCGAGAGCCGGCCCAATGTCGCGGCGGATGCCGGCGTGCTGTGCCTGAAGTCGGGCAACGCCGTGATCCTGCGCGGCGGCTCCGACAGCTTCCGCTCGTGCCGCGCCATCCATGAATGCCTGATGCAGGGCCTGCGCGAAGCCGGCCTGCCTGAAGCCGCGATCACGCTGGTCCCGACGCGCGACCGCGCGGCGGTCGGCATGATGCTGTCGGGATTGAACGGCGCCGTCGACGTGATCGTGCCCCGCGGCGGAAAAAGCCTCGTCGCACGCGTCGAGCAGGAAGCGCGCGTGCCCGTGTTCGCGCATCTCGAAGGCGTCAATCACGTCTATGTCGACGCCAGTGCCGACCTCGCCATGGCGAAGTCGATCGTGCTCAACGCGAAAATGCGCCGCACCGGCGTCTGCGGCGCGGCCGAGACGCTGCTGGTCGATCGCGCCGCTGCCGGCAAGAATCTGAAGCCGCTCGTCGAGATGCTGATCGAGGCCGGCTGCGAGGTGCGCGGCGACGATGCCGTCCAAAAGATCGATGCTCGCGTAAAGCCTGCCAGCGAAGATGATTGGGACACCGAATATCTCGACGCGATCATCGCGGCGAAGGTGGTGGACGGTGTCGATGGCGCGATCGCGCACATCCAGAACCATGGCTCGCACCATACCGATGCGATCGTGAGCGCGGATGAGGCGGCGGCGAACAAATTCCTGAGCGAGGTCGATTCCGCGATCGTGCTGCACAACGCCTCGACGCAGTTCGCCGATGGCGGCGAGTTCGGCTTCGGCGCCGAGATCGGCATCGCCACCGGCCGTTTCCACGCCCGCGGCCCTGTCGGCGCCGAGCAATTGACGAGCTTTAAATATCGCGTTCGCGGCACCGGGCAGACGCGGCCGTAAAGTCGCGGGGCGCGGGGCATTGAGCAACAATTTCGTCGCGCCACGTTTCTTCGCGCAGGCCATACCAACCCACACCTCGGGCATGCGCATCGGCCTGCTCGGCGGCTCGTTCAATCCGCCGCACCAGGCCCATCGCGCCATCAGCCAGTTCGCGCTGAAGCGCCTTCAGCTCGATCGCGTGTGGTGGTTGGTGACGCCAGGCAATCCGCTGAAGGAGAACGGCACGCTGCATGAGCTCGGCGAACGCATGCAGGCGGCGCGCGAAATTGCCGAGGACCCGCGGATCGAGGTCAGCTGTCTCGAATCCGTCATTCGTACCCGCTATACTATCGACACGATCACCACCTTGCGCCGCCGCCTCTCGGGCTTGCGCTTTGTCTGGATCATGGGCGCCGACAACCTCGCTCAATTCCATCGTTGGCAGCACTGGCGGCGCATCGCCGGCCAGGTGCCGATGGCGGTCATCGACCGCCCGCCGCAGAGCTTTCGCGCCCTCGCCTCCCCGGCCGCCCAGGCACTCCGGCGGTACCGCCTGCCGGAGAACGAGGCAGCGCTGCTTGCGGATCGACCGGCGCCGGCCTGGATCTTCCTGACAGGAATGAAGCTAAATCTCTCTTCAACCGGCTTACGGAACCCGGACGGAAGCTGGAAAGGTACGAAGTGAGTCAGACCGTGCGGACATGGGGGGCCCCGGGGCTCTCTGGCATATTGAAACCCTTAACCCCACATGATGTAGTGTAACCAGTGAGCGCCGGATTCGGCGTTCGCGATACAGTGAAAGGAATGGTCCCTGACCACATCTGTATTGTCCAAGACAGAGTCTGTTTTACCCAAGGTTGCCAAGCCGGCGCGTAAAACATCGACCAAAGCTGCGGCCTTGAAGGCGCAACCCGACGCCGACAAGACGCTGAGCCTGATCCTCTCCCGCCTCGACGACATGAAGGCGGAAGAGACGGTCACCATCGACCTTCGCGGCAAATCGGCGTACTCCGACTACATGATCGTCACCACCGGCCGGGTGAACCGGCACGTCGGCGCGATCGCGGAAAACGTCGCCAAGGGCCTCAAGGAAAACGGCATCAAGAACATCCACGTCGAGGGCTTGCCCAATTGCGACTGGGTGTTGATCGATTCCGGCGACGTGATCGTGCACGTATTCCGACCCGAAGTCCGCGAGTTCTACAATCTCGAGCGATTGTACACGCAGGGCCCAGGGGCGGCGAAGGCGATCTAGGCTCACCGGGCCGATTTCGAATCGGCTGACGCGCATGCTAGCGTCGTGCGCGCGCTTATCGCGCGCGGTCTTGAAACACGGCTCCGAAGAATCCATGCGTGTGGCTGTCATTGCGGTGGGCCGGCTGAAGCAGGGCCCGGAACGGGAGCTTGCCGACCGCTATTTCGAGCGGTTCGACGAGGCCGGCCGCAAGCTCGGATTCCGCGAGCTCCTGGTCCACGAAATCCCCGAAAGCCGCGCGCGCGACACCGCGACGCGGATGGCTGAGGAGGCCGCGGCAATCTCGGCCCATATTCCGGAAAAGTCGATCCTGGTGGCGCTGGACGAGCGCGGCCAGAATCTCGAGTCCACCGTATTCGCACGGCATCTCGGCCGCTGGCGCGATGAAGGTGCCGGACATACTATCTTCGTGATCGGAGGGGCGGACGGACTTTCGCCCGAATTGCGCCGTAAGGCCAAGCTCGCGATCGCGTTCGGCTCTGCGACCTGGCCGCACCAAATGGTCCGCGTCATGCTTCTGGAACAGCTTTACCGGGCCGCCACCATTCTGGCCGGCCACCCCTATCACCGCGCGTGATGCGCGCATAACGAGCACCTTGCCGACACGATGCGAGCGCCGCTCCTCAACCTGTTGCTGATCACGAGCGTCGCCGGCGCAAGCCTCGCGCAAGCGTATGTAAGCCTCGCGCAAGCTCAGACGGCAAATCCGGCACAGCAAGCCGCAGCCGTCTCGCCCGATGCCATCAAGCAGCGCGAGCAGGAGCTGGAAGCCGCGCGCGCCAGGCAGAAGAGCGCGGAGGAAGCGCAGGCCAAGCTCAAGGCCGAGATCACCGCGCTCGGCCAGGACCGAACCCAGCTCAACCAGCAGCTGATCGACACCGCCGCCAATGTGCGCAGCGTGGAGAGCAAGATCGACGAGACCGAAGCACGGCTGCGCGCGCTGAACGGACGCGAGCAGGCGATGCGCGCATCGCTGGATTCGCGCCGCGCCGACATCGTGGAGGTGCTGGCGGCGCTGCAGCGGGCCGGGCGACGGACGCCGCCGGCGCTGCTGGTGCGGCCCGAAGATGCGCTGCAATCGCTGCGCACGGCGATGCTGCTCGGCGCCGTGGTGCCGGAGTTGCGCGGCCGCGCCGAAAAGATCGCAAGCGAGCTCGGCGAGCTCGTGGCCTTGCGCAAGTCCATCGCCACCGAGCGCGACCAGCTCGCCTCTGACCGCGACCGGGTCCGCAGCGACCAGACCCGGCTCACCGCCCTCGTCGACGAGCGGCAGCGCCAGCAGGCGGGGCGCGAAAAGGATCTCGACGCCGAGAACGCGCGCGCGATCATGCTTTCAAAGCAGGTCGGCGATCTCCAGGGCCTGATCACCAAGATGGAGCAGGACCTGCAAAGCGCCGCCAAGGCGGCCGAGAAGGCCGCCGAGGCGGCAAAGCTGGCCGAGGCCAAGGAAGCCAAGCTGGCGGCCGCCAGCGCCAAATCGGGCCCGGGCGCATTCAAGGACCGGTCCCGGACCACCCCTGCGATTGCCTTCGCCTCGGCCAAGGGCCTCCTGCCGCTTCCGGTTAACGGTAACAAGATCAGGGATTTTGGCGGTTCCGACGGGGTCGGCGGGGTCCAGAAGGGCATTTCGCTGGCGACCAAGCCCGGCTCCCAGGTCACAACGCCGTGTGACGGCTGGGTGGTCTATTCCGGCCCGTTCCGCAGCTATGGACAACTCTTGATCCTCAATGCCGGGGGCGGGTATCATGTCCTGATCGCCGGGATGGAGCGCATTTCGGTCAACATCGGACAGTTTGTGCTCACGGGGGAGCCGGTCGCGACCATGGGGTCGACCTCTCAGGTCGCTTCCATTCTCGCGACGAACGCGAGCCAACCTGTGCTGTATGTCGAGTTCCGTAAGGACGGCACTCCAATCGATCCAGGCCCATGGTGGGCCGCAAATGAAGGCGAGAAGGTTCGCGGATGATGCGCAAGACTTCAGTAATCCTCCTCAGCGCAGCCACCGGTGCGGCACTGACGCTGTTCGTGACGCAACCGCGCGCGGTGTTCATGGGTTCGAGCGCGCGAGCCGCCACCGCGGATACCTATCGCCAGCTCAATCTGTTCGGCGATGTCTTCGAGCGCGTGCGCTCCGACTATGTCGAGAAGCCCGACGACACCAAGCTGATCGAATCCGCCATCAGCGGCATGCTCACCGGCCTCGATCCGCATTCGAGCTACATGGACGCCAAGAGCTTCCGCGACATGCAGGTGCAGACCCGCGGTGAATTCGGCGGCCTCGGCATCGAGGTCACGATGGAAGACGGCCTCATCAAGGTGGTCTCGCCGATCGACGACACGCCGGCCTCGCGCGCCGGTGTCATGGCCAACGACATCATCACCAATCTCGACGACGAGGCGGTGCAGGGCCTGACCCTGAACCAGGCGGTCGAGAAGATGCGCGGCCCGGTCAACACCAAGATCAAGCTCAAGATCATCCGCAAGGGCCAGGACAATCCGATCGACGTCACGCTGGTGCGCGACAACATCCGCGTCCGCTCGGTGCGCGCGCGTGTCGAGCAGGACGATATCGCCTATATCCGCGTCACCACTTTCAACGAGCAGACCACCGAAGGCCTGAAGCGCGAGATCGGCAACCTCTCGAATCAGATCGGCGACAAGCTCAAGGGCTACATCATCGACCTCCGCAACAATCCGGGCGGCCTGCTCGAGGAAGCGGTCACTGTCTCCGACGCCTTCCTGGAGAAGGGCGAGATCGTCTCGACCCGCGGCCGCAATGCCGAGGAAACCCAGCGCCGCGCCGCGCATTCGGGTGACCTCACCAAGGGCAAGCCGGTCATCGTGCTGGTCAATGGCGGCTCGGCCTCGGCGTCGGAAATCGTCGCCGGCGCGCTGCAGGACCACAAGCGCGCAACCATCGTCGGCACGCGCTCGTTCGGCAAGGGTTCGGTGCAGACCATCATTCCGCTCGGAAGCGGCAATGGCGCGCTGCGTCTGACCACCGCGCGCTATTACACGCCGTCGGGCAAGTCGATCCAGGCCAAGGGCATCGTGCCCGACATCGAAGTGCTGCAGGACGTGCCGGACGAGTTGAAGTCGCGCACCGACACCAAGGGCGAAGCTTCGCTGCGCGGCCATCTCAAGAACGACGGCGACGAGAAGACCGGCTCGCAGTCCTACGTCCCGCCGGACGCCAAGGACGACAAGGCGCTCAAGCTCGCCGGCGACCTGCTGCACGGTATCAAGAACAGCGCATCCGCCGCGCCGGCCCCTGGCGGCGACAACAAGGCCACGACCGACAAGCCCAAGGCGGCGAACTAGGTCCTGGCGTCGTTAGATCTGAAGAGAAGGGCGGCTCCTGGAGCCGCCCTTTTTGCTTGGAACTCCTGGTTACTTCGAACTCCCGGCATCCCCGGCCTATCCCGGCCTGCCGTCGCTTGACCCCGGCGTGGTATCGTCATCACGAGTGATTCGGGATCGCGCATGACTGAAACGGCCGATGATCTGAGCGCCCCGCTCGGACAGGACAAGCCGCGCCGGAAACGCCGGCTGCGGCTGCCGTTCACGGCCATGCAGCTGCTCGCCATCCTGCTCGGCCTGTTCCTGGTTACCTTTGCCGGCTTCGCGATCTTCAACAAGGATCCGCTTGGCGGCGAGCCGATGACGCGGATCGCGATCAAGCCGACGGACAAGGCCGCGGACGAGAAGCCCGCCGCCGCAGGCCATGGGTCGGACACCAAGCCAGAGGGCAAGCCCGAGACCAGCGAAGCGACGAAGCAGGCCCCTGCCGGTGAGCAGAAGACCATCACCATGATCGACGGCTCCACCGGCGCCCGCCACGACGTGGTCATCGGTGGCGAAGCCGCCGACAAGGGCGATGCCGCGGCGTCGGCGCCGCCGCCCGTCATGGCCGGGATCAATCCAAAACTGCTGGAGAAGTCACGCTACGGCATGATCCCGGTGGTCGCCGGCGACTTGAAGCCGTTCAACGTCTACGCGGCAGACGCCGACCGCGCCAAAGCCGCGAAGATGCCGGTGGTCGCCATCGTGATCGGCGGCCTCGGCGTCGGCGCCGCCAAGACCACCGACGCCATCATGAAGCTGCCGCCGGCGGTGACGCTGGCCTTCACGCCCTACGGCGCCGATCCCGGCAAGCTCGCCGAACGGGCCCGCGCGCAGCGGCACGAGATCTTCCTGCAGATCCCGATGGAGCCCTATGACTTCCCCGACAACGATCCGGGACCGCAGACGCTGCTGACCTCGCTCAGCGCCGACCAGAACATGGACCGCCTGTACTGGCATTTGAGCCGGATGCAGGGCTATGCCGGCATCGCCAATTTCATGGGCGCCCGCTTCATCGCAACGGAGCCGGCGATGCAGCCGATCATCCGCGAGGCGGCCAAGCGCGGCCTCGGCTTCTTCGACGACGGCTCCTCGCCCCGCAGCATCGCGCCCCAGGCCGCGGCGAACCAGGCCATGCCGTTCGGCAAGGGCGACATCGCGATCGACGTGGTGCCGACCCCCACCGAGATCGACCGCGCCCTGAACAAGCTCGAATCCGCGGCACGCGAACGCGGCGCGGCGGTCGGGACGGCCTCCGCCCTGCCCGTCTCGATCGAGCGCATCGCCGCCTGGACCAAGACGTTGGCCGACCGGGGTATTCTTTTGGTGCCATTGACAACCGCGATGCTGAAATCAAAATCCAGCTAAAATCAACGGATTGGTAGGGCACGGGTCCTCGCGGGGCCATTGGCTACCGACAGCATGCGAGAGGTCTGGCGGAATGGCGCGTTACGAGGATCTGCCCTACCGGACCTGCGTCGGCGTGATGCTGATCAACCCGAAAGGCCTGGTGTTCATCGGCCGCCGCGCCGGCGGCATCGAACATGTCGACGACACCCATGTCTGGCAGATGCCGCAAGGCGGCGTCGATCCCGGCGAAGACACCTGGGAGGCCGCCAAGCGCGAGCTCTATGAGGAGACCAGCGTGCGCTCGGTCGAGCGGCTCGGCGAGGTCCCGGACTGGCTCACTTACGACATTCCGCGCACCGTCGCCGGGCGAGCCTGGAAGGGCCGCTACCGCGGCCAGCGCCAGAAATGGTACGCGGTGCGCTTCACCGGCAAGGACAGCGAGATCAACGTCGAAAGGCCCGGCGGCGGCGGCCACAAGGCCGAGTTCATAAGCTGGCGCTGGGAGCCGATGCAGAATCTGACCGGGCTGATCATTCCTTTCAAGCGCCCGGTCTATGAGCGCGTGGTCGAGGAGTTTTCCGCGCTGGCGGATCAATGAATCAATTGTCGCTCCGGGTTCGATGCTAAGCATCTCCGGAATGACGATGAGGATGCTCGCGTGACGAACGAAAAACCCTACCGCCCCAACGTGGGGATTGCCCTCTTCAATGCCGACGGCTGCGTGCTGGTCGGCCACCGCTTCAAGGGCGACGGCCCCGAGATCATCCTGCCGGGGCTCGACTGGCAGATGCCGCAGGGCGGCGTCGACGAGGGCGAGAATCTGCGCGACGCCGCGATGCGCGAGCTGTGGGAAGAGACCAGCGTCGTCAGCGCCGACTATCTCGGCGAGACCGACTGGCTGACCTATGAATTCCCGCCTTACGACGGCCCGCAGACGCACCGGCTGGCGAAGTTTCGCGGGCAGCGCCAGAAATGGTTCGCGCTGCGCTTCACCGGCAAGGATGACGAGATCGACCCGCTGACGCCGCGCAACGACCAGCCCGCGGAGTTCGATGCCTGGCGCTGGGAACGTCTCGACCGCATAGCGGACATCGTGGTGCCGTTCCGGCGTGAGGTCTATCAGGCCGTGGCGCGAGAGTTTGCGGGCTTCGGAAACTGACCTGCGAAAACAACCCCATGCACAGTAGAATGGGGCTGAAATCATTTGAGGATTTTCGTCGGAGATTTGCGCTCGAGGGACGCACCATTTCGCGTTCCCTTCCCCTTGCGGGGCCTGCCCCGGGACCAAAATCCGCAAGGGGGCCTGCCGCTATCGCACGCGTGGTGCAACAGAGTTTCAGCGCCCGTCACGGTCGGTGACGAGCGCTGAACTTGTTCGGCAATTGATGAGCCTAAAGCCCCGGAGCGGTGCCCCGGGGCTTAGTGCATAGCCGTCGAGGTGAGCTGCTGCTGGATGCTCTTGAAGTGGTCGAGCCGCTCGATCGCCTGATCGAGCTCGCTGCCTTCGTGCTCCTTCAAGCCTTCTTCCATCTCCGCGACGGTCGCGGCGAACTGGATGCGGTCGAGCTCGGCCAGCGACGTCGCGACGTCGGCAAGCACGGTCAGGCCCTTTTCGGAGACTTCGGCGAGACCGCCGAGCACGATGATCTTCTCGTGGCGGCCGCCGGTGGTGATGGTGAGAATGCCGGGCCGGATCGCGGCCACGACCGGCGCATGCCCGGCCAGCACGCCGAAATCACCCTCGACGCCGGGGATGTCGACCTGATCGACCTCGCCCGAGAAGGCGAGCTTTTCCGGAGAGACGAGATCGAAATGGAAGGTGGCCATAAGAAACCTGCGAATGGTGAGTGGCGAATGGCGAGCGGTTGAAACAGGGAGCAGCTATTCGCCACTCCCTATTCGCTATTCGCCCGCTTAGGCGGCTTCCGCCGCCAGCTTCTTGCCCTTCTCGACGGCTTCTTCGATGGTGCCGACCATGTAGAAGGCGGCTTCCGGCAGGTGGTCGTACTTGCCTTCGACCAGGCCCTTGAAGCCCTTGATGGTGTCGGCGAGCTCGACGAACTTGCCCGGCGATCCCGTGAAGATTTCGGCGACGTGGAACGGCTGCGACATGAAGCGCTCGACCTTGCGGGCGCGTGCCACCGTCAGCTTGTCCTCTTCCGAAAGCTCGTCCATGCCGAGAATGGCGATGATGTCCTGGAGCGCCTTGTAGCGCTGCAGCACCTGCTGGACCTGACGGGCAACCGCATAGTGCTCCTCGCCGACGACCAGCGGGGAGAGCATGCGCGAGGTCGAGTCGAGCGGATCCACCGCGGGGTAGATGCCCTTTTCGGCGATCGAGCGCGACAGCGTGGTGGTCGCGTCAAGATGCGCGAACGAGGTCGCGGGCGCCGGGTCGGTCAAGTCGTCGGCCGGAACGTAGATGGCCTGCACCGAGGTGATCGAACCCTTCTGCGTGGTGGTGATGCGCTCCTGCAGCGCGCCCATGTCGGTCGCGAGCGTCGGCTGATAACCCACCGCCGACGGAATACGGCCGAGCAGCGCCGACACTTCCGAGCCGGCCTGGGTGAAACGGAAGATGTTGTCGACGAAGAACAGCACGTCCTGGCCCTTGTCGCGGAAGTCTTCCGCGATGGTCAGACCCGTGAGCGCGACGCGGGCGCGGGCGCCCGGCGGCTCGTTCATCTGGCCGAACACCAGCGCGCACTTCGACTTCACGCTCGGATCCGGATTCTTCGGATCGGCGTTGACCTTGGATTCGATGAACTCGTGATAGAGGTCGTTGCCCTCGCGGGTGCGCTCGCCGACGCCGGCGAACACGGAGTAACCGCCGTGCGCCTTCGCGACGTTGTTGATCAGCTCCTGAATCAGCACGGTCTTGCCGACGCCGGCGCCGCCGAACAGGCCGATCTTGCCGCCCTTCGCATACGGAGCCAGGAGATCGACGACCTTGATGCCGGTGACGAGAATTTCAGCTTCGGTCGACTGGTCGGTGTAGCTCGGCGCGTCCTGATGGATCGGGCGCAGCGCTTCGGACTTGACCGGGCCGGCTTCGTCGATCGGCTCGCCGATGACGTTGATGATGCGGCCGAGCGTGCCTTCGCCGACTGGAACGCGGATCGGCTGGCCGGTGTCGGTCACTTCCTGGCCGCGCACCAGACCTTCGGTCACGTCCATCGCGATCGTGCGCACGGTGGACTCACCGAGATGCTGCGCAACCTCCAGCACGAGGCGGATGTTGCCGTTCTTGGTTTCCAGCGAATTGAGAATGGCCGGGAGGTGACCGCCGTCGAACTGAACGTCGACGACGGCGCCCATCACCTGGGTGACGCGACCGACCTGGTTAGCTGCTGTAGCCATGAAGCTCTCCTTCGAAATTCTTTACTTGAACGACCGTCGTTGGTTCGTGCGTCAGACCGCCTCGGCGCCGGAGATGATCTCGATCAGCTCCTTGGTGATCTGGGCTTGACGGGTTCGGTTGTAGATCTGGGTTTGCTTGCGGATCATTTCGCCGGCGTTGCGGGTGGCGTTGTCCATCGAGCTCATCTGCGCGCCGTAGAACGAGGCGTTGTTCTCCAGCAACGCGCGGAAGATCTGCACCGCGATGTTGCGCGGCAACAGGCCCGACAGGAGTTCGTCCTCCTCCGGCTCATATTCGTAGGACGTCGACGGCGCGTTCGCCGCCTTCTCTTCCACGACCAGCGGAATGATCTGCTGCGCAGTCGGGATCTGGGCGATCACCGACTTGAACTGCGCGTAGAACAGCGTGCAGACGTCGAACTCGCCGTTCTCGAAACGGGCCAGCACCTTCCTGGCGATGTCCTCGGCGTTGACGAAGCCGAGCTGACGAACGCTGCGCAGGTCGAGATGCTCGACGATCTGCTTGTCGAACAGGCGGCGGAGCTGCTCATAGCCCTTGCGGCCGACGCAGAAGAATTTGACCTCCTTGCCCTGCGCCATCAGCGACTGGGCGCGATCGCGCGCAAGACGCACGATCGAGGAATTGAAGGCACCGGACAGGCCGCGCTCGCCGGTGCAGACCAGCAGCAGGTGGACCTGGTCCTTGCCGGTGCCGGCAAGCAGCGCCGGCGCGCCGGGCGAACCGGCGGCAGCGGCGGCAATGTTGGAGATCACCGCGCTCATCTTGTCGGCGTAGGGACGTGCAGCCTCGGCCGCCTGCTGGGCACGGCGCAACCTGGACGCAGCGACCATCTGCATGGCCTTGGTGATCTTTTGCGTCGCCTTGGTGGAGGCGATGCGCACGCGCATGTCTTTAAGTGACGCCATTCTTCGTTCACCCCGGCGATCAGCCTGTGGCTGGACCGCGACCCTGTCTTGTCGTCATGCCCGGGCTCGTCCCGGGCATCCAATTCTTCGTCTCCACGCGATGGTGCGTCGACGGCCGGGACTTCAGTTGCGAAGACGCGCTTCGCGCTTTAGCCCGGCCACGACGGCCTATTTACGCGAAGCTCTTCGCAAAACCTTCGACAACCGACTTCAGCTTGGCAGCGGTGTCGTCGGTGAGGTCGCGGGTGTCACGGATCGAATTGAGGATATCGACGTGCTTGCCGCGCAGCAACGAGAGCAGACCGTCCTCGAACGCGCGCACCTTGCTGACCGGGAGCGGATCGAGATAGCCGTTGGTGCCGGCCCAGATCACGCAGACCTGCTCTTCCATCTTCAGCGGCGAGAACTGCGGCTGCTTCAGGAGCTCGGTCAGGCGCGAGCCGCGGTTCAGCAGGCGCTGGGTCGAGGCGTCGAGGTCGGAGCCGAACTGCGCGAACGCCGCCATTTCGCGGTACTGCGCGAGCTCGCCCTTGATCTTGCCGGCGACCTTCTTGGTGGCCTTTGTCTGCGCCGACGATCCGACGCGCGACACCGACAGACCGACGTTCACCGCGGGACGGATGCCCTGGAAGAACAGGTCGGTTTCCAGGAAGATCTGACCGTCGGTGATCGAGATGACGTTGGTCGGAATGTAAGCCGACACGTCGTTGGCCTGGGTTTCGATGACCGGCAGCGCCGTCAGCGAGCCCGAGCCCTGGTCCTTGTTCAGCTTCGCCGCGCGCTCGAGCAGGCGGGAGTGCAGATAGAACACGTCGCCCGGATAGGCTTCGCGGCCCGGCGGGCGGCGCAGCAGCAGCGACATCTGGCGGTAGGCGACGGCCTGCTTGGACAGATCGTCATAGATGATGACGGCGTGCATGCCGTTGTCGCGGAAATACTCGCCCATGGTGCAGCCGGTGAACGGCGCGATGTACTGCATGGGTGCCGGATCCGAGGCCGTGGCGGCGACGACGATCGAGTATTCCAGCGCGCCCTGCTCTTCCAGCACCTTCACGAACTGGGCGACGGTCGAACGCTTCTGGCCGACTGCGACGTACACGCAGTACAACTTGATGTTCTCGTCGGGCTGCGCGTTGAGCGGCTTCTGGTTCAGGATGGTGTCGAGCGCGATCGCGGTCTTGCCGGTCTGGCGATCGCCGATGATCAGCTCGCGCTGGCCGCGGCCGATCGGGATCAGGGCGTCGATCGCCTTGAGGCCGGTCGCCATCGGCTCGTTCACCGACTTGCGCGGGATGATGCCGGGCGCCTTGACGTCGACGCGCATGCGCTTGTCGGCCTGGATCGGGCCCTTGCCGTCGATCGGGTTGCCGAGTCCGTCGACGACGCGGCCGAGCAGGCCCTTGCCGACCGGTGCGTCCACGATGGCGCGGGTGCGCTTGACGGTCTGGCCTTCCTTGATCTCACGGTCGGCGCCGAAAATAACGACGCCGACGTTGTCGGTTTCGAGGTTCAGCGCCATGCCGCGGGTGCCGTTCTCGAACTCGACCATTTCGCCGGCCTGGACGTTGTCCAGACCATAGACGCGAGCGATACCGTCGCCGACGGACAGCACCTGTCCGACTTCGGAGACTTCAGCTTCCTGGCCGAAATTCTTGATCTGGTCCTTGAGGATCGCGGAAATTTCCGCGGCGCGGATGTCCATCAGCCTGCCTCTTTCATCGCGTGCTTGATCGAATTGAGTTTGGTGCGAAGCGAACTATCGATCATGCGGCTGCCGAGCTTGACGACGAGGCCACCGATGATCGAGGGATCGACATTCACGTTGAGCGCGACGTCCTTGCCGGTCACCGACTTCAGGGCAACCTTGAGGGCGTCGAGATTCTTGTCCGAAAGCGTTTCCGCCACGGTGACGTCAGCCGTCACCTCGCCCTTGAACCGGGCGACCAGGGCGCGGTAGCCGCGGATGACGTCGGCCACCACGAACAGGCGGCGATTGGCGGTCAGGACTTTCAGGAAATTGGCGGAGATGCCGGCGATCCCGGCCTTGGCCAGGACGGCCGACAGGGCCTTCGACTGGGCATCGGCCGCGAAAACCGGGCTGCGGACGAGGCGCTTCAGATCGGCGCTCTCGTTCAGCATGGCCTCGAATTTCTCAAGATCGGCTTTGACCTCGTCGACCACTTTCTGGTCGCGGGCCAGTTCAAACAAGGCCGTTGCATAACGACCGGACACACCTGAAACGGACGTATCTTCTGCAGCCACAGACGCGCTCTTTTTGCTGTCAAACTCGCAAGGGAAAAACCGTCGCCACGAAGCGGCGCCAAGCGATCCAAGCCCTTGGAATTCAAGCGGGACTTCGATTTTCGACCAGCACGGGACGTGCCGGGCTCGTTAAAATCGCGGCTTTGCTAACATAGCAGGCGCGCAGGTGCAACATGACGCCAAATTAAAGGCACGGGGTTCTGTCGCCAGTTCGTCGCACGCTGCACACATCGGTCGGTGCAAGGACCTCCGATCAATAAGGCAAGCCCCGGTCAATCCAGGACTGGTGGCGACCTGCAAGGACCGGTGGCGAGCTGCCGCCACGGAATTGTCGCGAAGCCTCGCCGCGAGCCTCCTCGTTGGTTCCTGCCCCCAGCGCATAGCGGCCATGAACACGGATCGCTGAGGCGTGATTCTGGCGTTCTCCGTTCCACTCGCCGATTACTTACCCAATTCTAAACGCGCAAGGTGATGACTTCGTTTTACAGTATTCGCGTGTAATCGAGAGGTTAACAAATCGTTAAAGGCGAAGATTACGGAACATCAGATGAATATCCGCTGCCGGTAACAAGATATTTCATGACGACACAGAATGGATTTACTGCCCAATTCACGCCTCATTAGGAATCGAAACGCCAATCCGCTCACAAACTGATGGGGGCTCCACTAGCCACATATGTGGCAATACTAGCTTAGGGACCACTAAATGCTGTCTTTGAAGACGCTGGGCTCTGTCACCCGGCCGCGTACGGCGATTGCTTTCGTTGCCGCAACTCTCCTCATCGGTGGAACTGCCACCGAAGCTTCCGCCAAATCCCGGCATCACCGGCATCATCATCACCGCCACCACGCCCAGACCGACACCAACGCGACCGCCGATTGGCGCAACGCCAATGCGTCGATGACGCCAACCTCGGGCACCGGCCGCAGCTTCTCCGGCGTCGCGTCCTTTTACGGCAACGAGTCCGGCAGCAAGACCGCCTCGGGCCAGCGCTTCAACCAGAACGCCATGACCGCGGCGCACCGTTCGCTGCCGTTCGGTACCAAGCTGCGCGTCACCCATGGCGGCCAGAGCGTCGTCGTCACCATCAATGACCGCGGCCCGTTCATTCGCGGCCGCGTGCTCGATCTCTCCACGGGTGCTGCCCGCGCCATCGGCCTCACCGGTCGCGGCGTCGGCCGCGTCACCGCGGAAGTCGTCTCCTAAGGCGCGATGGCGCCTCAGATCACGCGCGCAGTTTTCATCAGTTTGATGCGTGCATGAAACAAGCCCGCGGTCTTGGGGGACCGCGGGCTTTTTTACGTGCTGTCGTGTCCCGGACGAGCTGCAACGCGCACGCGTTGCGGCGCAGAGCCGGGACCCAGGAGCCGCGAACTCCGCTGCGACATGGGCCCGCGCTCTGCAGCGCACCGTCGAAGGGACGCTGCGCTGCGTCCGGGGCACGAGACCATCTCCTACAGAAAACTCTGCGGATCGACGTCGACTTCGAGCTTCTGATTGCCCGTCGGCTTCGGGCAGACGGCGAGCCAGTTGCGTAAATGGTCCGACAGATCGAAGCCGCGCGCCGATTTCACCAGGATGCGGAAGCGGTAGCGGCCCTTGATCACGGCGAGCGGCGCCTCCGCCGGCCCGAGCACCACGACGCGCTCGTCGCGCGGCGCGAGCGCGACGAGACGGCGGCCAAGGCCTTCGGCGCTCGGGCGGTCGCCGGCGGAGATGATGAGGCTCGCGAGCCGGCCGAACGGCGGATAGAGCGTCTTCTCGCGCAGCTCGATCTCGCTGTCGTAGAACGCTTCGCGGTCGCAGGCGATCAGCGCTTTCATCACGGGATGGTCGGGCTGGTGGGTCTGGAGATAGCCGACGCCGCGGCCCTGCTCGCGTCCGGCGCGGCCGATCACCTGGTTGAGCAATTGCCAGGTGCGCTCCGCCGCGCGCGGGTCGCCGTTGCTGAGACCGAGATCCGCATCGACCACGCCGACCAGATTGAGCCGCGGGAAATTGTGGCCCTTGGCGACGAGCTGCGTTCCGATGATGATGTCGACGCGCCCCTCCGCGATCTCGGCGAGCTCGCTCCGCATCGTCTCGATCGAGGTAATGAGATCGCTCGACAGCACCATGGTGCGCGCCTCCGGAAACAGCGCCGCCGCCTCCTCCTGCAAGCGCTCGACGCCGGGCCCGACGGCAACCAGCGATTCCTCCGCCGAACAGTTCGGGCAGAGATGCGGGCGCGGCATCGAGAAGCCGCAATGGTGGCAGACCAGGCGCTGACGGAAGCGATGATCGACCAGCCAGGCATCGCAGATGGTGCAGGCGAAGCGATGGCCGCAAGCACGGCACAGGGTCAGCGGCGCATAGCCGCGGCGATTGAGGAACAGCAGCGCCTGCTCGCGCCTTTCGATCGCACCTCTGATCTCCCCGGCGAGCCGCGGCGAGATGAAGCGGCCGCGCGCGGGCGGCTCGCGGCGCATGTCGATGGCTTCGATATGCGGCATGTGCTGGCCGCCGAAGCGTGAAGGCAGCGCGATGCGCTGATAGCGGTTCTTGCGCGCATTGACCTCGGATTCGACCGAGGGCGTCGCCGACGCCAGCACGACCGGGATCTTGGCGATATGCGCGCGCACCACCGCCATGTCCCGGGCGTGATAATGCACGCCCTCGTCCTGCTTGTAGGCCTGGTCGTGCTCTTCATCGACGACGATGAGGCCGAGATCGGCATAGGGCAGGAACAGCGCCGAGCGCGCGCCGACCACGACCGGCGCGGTGCCTCCTGAGATCGCCGCCCAATTGCGCGCGCGGGTGCGCGGAGTGAGCTCGGAGTGCCATTCGATCGGCCGCACGCCGAAACGCTGCGCGAAGCGGTCGAGGAACTGGCCGGTGAGCGCGATCTCCGGCATCAGGATCAGCGATTGCCTGCCGCGGCGGATCGTTTCAGCAACGGCCTCGAAATACACCTCGGTCTTGCCCGAGCCGGTGACGCCGTCGAGCAGCGCGACGTGAAAGGTGCCGTTGGCCGCGAGCGCACGCATTGCATCCACGCCGGCACGCTGCAGCGGCGAGAAATCCGGCCGGCCGAAGTCCGGATCGGGCACGGGCGGTGGCGCCGGCGGCGGCATCGGTTCGACCGTGAGCGTGCCTTCATCGACGAGGCCATCGATCACGCCGGCCGACACACCTGCCGCCTTGGCGGCCTCCGACTTGCCGTGCAGCAGCCGGTCCGACAACACCTCGATCACGCGCGCCCGTGCCGGCGTCAGCCGTCGCGGCGGATCGCCGACCAGGCGTACGCCGGGGCGGACCCGCTCGGGGCCGAGATTTTCGCCCATCCGCAGGCACATGCGCAGCACCATGCCGCGCGGGCTCAGCGTGTAATTGGCGACCCAGTCGACCACCGACCGCAGCTCGGGCTTGAGCGGCGGAATGTCGAGCTTCTCGCTGACCTCCTTGAGACGGTTGTGCAGACGCGGATCGGGATTGGCGTTTTCTCCCCAGACCACGGCGAGCACCTCGCGCGGCCCGAGCGGCACACCGACGAGATCGCCGGCCTTCAGCTCCATGCCGCGCGGCACCTTGTAGGAATAGGTCTGGTCGAGCGCGACCGGCACCAGCACGTCGACCATGCCGGTCGCGTTGGTGGGAGCGGTCGTGCTGCGCGAGGAATGATCCATGAACGGAGAATCGGAACCCGGGGCTTCAAGGCTAGCGCCCTGGGGCGGCCTTAGCGAACGATAAACGAGTGTGATGCGATATACTGTCGGGAATCACCACGTCCAGAGCGCATGAGCAAAGCGGCCGCCCCACAAATCGAGCTCGCCAGCGCCGATCCCTCGATCGCGCAGGAGATGACGCGCTGGCTGTCGCATCTCGGCGCCGAGCGGCGGCTGTCGCCGAAGACGCTGGAAGCCTATGGCCGCGACTTGCGGCAATGCCTGGATTTCCTCTGTGCTTACTGGGGCGAGCGCGTCACGCTGGAGCGCTTCGCCGCGCTGGAAGCAACCGACGTGCGCGCCTTCATGGCGATGCGCCGCGCCGACGACATTGCCGGCCGCTCGCTGATGCGCGCGCTCGCGGGCCTGCGCTCGTTCGGCCGCTTTCTCGAGCGCGAAGGCAAGGGCAAGGTCGGCGCGCTCTCTGCCATTCGCGCGCCGAAAGTCGCCAAGAGCCTGCCAAAGCCGCTGCCGATGGCATCCGCCAAGCGTCTTGCCGATGCCGACGAGCGCGCCGGCGAGGATCGCGAGACCTGGATTCTGGCGCGTGATGCCGCGGTGATGGCGCTCTTGTACGGATCGGGCCTGCGCATCTCCGAAGCGTTGGGGTTGAAGCGCCGCGAGGTGCCGCGCCCGGGCGAAGGCGACGTGCTTGTTGTCACGGGCAAAGGCAACAAGACCCGCATGGTGCCGGTGCTGCAGAACGTGCTGGAACTGGTACAGGAATACGTCGCGATGTGCCCCTATCCGCTGCCTGCCGAAGGTCCGATCTTCGTTGGCGCACGCGGCGGCCCCTTGAGCCCGCGCATCATCCAGCTCGCGATGGAACGGCTGCGGGGTGCGCTCGGCCTGCCCGACAGCGCCACGCCGCACGCGCTCCGGCATTCCTTCGCCACGCATTTGCTCTCGCGCGGCGGGGACTTGCGCGCCATCCAGGAACTGCTCGGCCATTCCTCGCTCTCGACCACGCAGATCTATACCGGCATCGATTCCGAGCGCCTGCTGGAAGTCTATGCCAGCGCGCATCCGCGGCGCTGAGGCTGCGAACCTGTCGGCCATGCGCAGCGCAGCGGCAGACAGACCGTTGACGGCCGGCGGAATGGAGCGGATTTCGGTTTACGCGCGTAGGTGGATGGTACAAAAGACCTATAGGCGGCCCGTGCAACCCGCGACTATCGTCTACGGTATGTGGAAAATGAACAAGATTTCTTCGGGAATGACTGTGGCGGCGCTGGCCGGAATCGCCGTGCTGATGCCGACCAGTGCCTATGCCTACCTGGATCCGGGGAGCGGCGCCTTCGCCGTGCAGGCGCTGCTTGCCGCCATCGCCGGCGGCCTGATCGCCATTCGCGCTTACGGAAAGCGGGTGATGGGCTTCTTCCGGCGCCCGAAATCGTCGCCGGACGTCGCCACCAACAGATCGATACCGGACCGCGATGCGTGATCCCGGATCGTTCCGCGATCCCTCGGGCTACGTCTTCACCCATGCTGGCCGAATCTTTCGCGCGGTCGACGACGACGCCTATCGCAACTTCCTGCTGATGAAATCGTCGGGCGCCTACGAGGCGCTGATCGAAAGAGAATGGATCGTCGCCGCGGAGGATGCAGGCTCCGACGAGGCGACGCAGACTCTGATTCATGCCGAATCGGGCCGACGGAAAGTTCTGGAGCATCCAAGGCTCCCGTTCATCTCCTACCCGTATGAATGGCCGTTCGAGCTGCTCAAGCGCGCCGCCCTGCTCCATCTCGATGTCCATCTGCTCGCGCTCGACTACGGCCTGACGCTGTCGGATGCGACCGCGTACAATATTCAGTTCATCGGAATCCGGCCGGTCTTCATCGACATTTCCTCGTTCGTGCCGTACCGCAACGGCGACTATTGGGACGGCCACCGGCAATTCGTCGAGCAGTTCGTGAATCCCTTGCTGATGCGCGCCCTGCTCGGTGTCGCGCACAACGCCTGGTACCGCGGCGCGCTGGAGGGCATTCCGACCGCCGACATGGCGGCGCTGGTCGGATGGCCCAAACGGTGGTTCTCCCCGGACATCCTGACCAACGTCACGCTTCCGGACCGCTTTCAGCGACGGGCGCGCCGCGCACCGGATCAGCCCTCGCGCGCGCCAAAGCCGCTCCCCGTCGCCGCGCTTCAGATGATGTTGCGCCGCTTGCGGCGCTGGATCTCCAATCTCGCGCCGAAAGACGCCGGACCGACCGAATGGCAGCAATATGAGCGCGGCAATCTTTCATATTCCGACACCGAGGAAAGCAGGAAGGAAGAGTTCGTCAGCCGCTTTGCACAGAACATTACCTTGGCCTGCGCGTGGGACATCGGATGCAACACCGGTCGATATTCGCAAGCGCTTCTGCAAAACCGGGTCCGGTCCGTGATCGGGTTCGACGCCGATCTCAACGCGCTCGACATTGCGGTGGCGCGCGCGACCGCAGACAATCTGGACTTTCTCCCGCTGTTCAGCGATGCCGCAAATCCAAGCCCCGGTCAGGGCTGGGCGGAGACCGAGCGTTCGGGGCTGCATTCGCGCAGCAACGCTGACGCCGTCATCGCGCTCGCGATCGTGCACCATCTCGCCATCGGCCGGAACATTCCGCTGCCGTCGGTGCTGGATTGGCTCGTCGGACTGGCGCCACGCGGCGTGATCGAGTTCGTTCCGAAGTCCGACCCGATGATCCAGCGCATGCTGCGATTGAGGCGCGACGTTTTCGATGGCTATGACGGCGACCAATTCGAGCGCGCGTTGACCCGCCATGCAACGATCGTGCGGCGGCTCGAGCTCACCCCGGGTGGCCGCACCCTGTATGAATTTACAAGACATGCCGGTCGAGACTGAAATGCCGCTCCGATCCAACGACAGATTCGTCCTGCTCCGCGCGGTCGCATCGGCCGTGCTTCTGTCCACGATGGCCCTGCTCAATTTCTACGCGGCAAACATGAGCGTGCTGGCGAACCCGTCGCGTGTTCTGCAATACGCGGCCGGCATCGTGGCGATCGCCGCAGTCCTCTCGGTGTGCCTCGCATTGCTGCTGCGCAAGGTCCCGCCATGGCGCATCGTTCTTGCGGTCGGGCTGACGATCTTCGTCTTCTTCGCCTATCGCGTCGAGCTGGTCGAATACGAGATGAAGGGCCGCTTCGGCGACTGGGCCGCGATTGCCTGGACCATGATGGCCGTCGCCACCGGCATCGGCGCCCTGATTGTCATCCGCCATCCGGCACTCGTGACAATCGCACTGGTGGCGTCGTTGGCGTTTGCCGCCCAGCCCGTCACCCGCATCGCGACCGCGCTTGTGAAGGAGCAGCGCGCGCCGCGCCCGGTCCCGGGCGCCGGCGAACCTGCGATGAAGCTCACGATGTCTCCCAACATCTATTGGATCGTGCTCGACGCCTATCCAAGGCAGGACGTCCTCAAGGAAGATTTTTCATTCGACAACAGCGGCTTCCTCGCGTCGCTCGGCGCAAAGGACTTTACGGTATTTCGCAACGCGCGCTCGAATTTTCAGGCGACGGCCAATTCGATATCGAGCACGGCCAACGCCGACTATACCGTCGATGGCGAAGGCAAGGACCTCAAGGCTTTCCCGGTGCAGCGGCTGTATCCGATCGTGCGAGGCAAGAACCGGACGGTGGCCCGGCTCACCTCGGCCGGATACAGCTATGTCCACTTCGAAAACGGCTATGACAACCTGACCAAATGCGCATTCGACGCGCCGCGATGCCTGCGCGGAAACGTCGGACTGGACGAAACGGACGTCGCCATCCTCTCCAACACACCGGTCGTCGACTTGATCATCGGTCGGCGGCAATCGCCGTTTGCGTGGGGCGGCGTGGATGACCTGACCCATCTGCTGAATGAGGTCCAGGCGACTCCATGGCCGTTCTTCCTGTACGCGCACATCTTGGTGCCGCATGTACCGTTCCGCTTCACGGCGGACTGCGGTTTGCGCCCGGCCGCCCCGGACCTCCAGCGCTGGGACCCCGCGAGCCGCCCGGCCTTCCTCGACCAGCTCCGCTGCACCAACGCGCAGGCACTGACGCTTGTCGACAAGATCGTGTCGTCAGATCCGGGCGCACTGATCATCCTGCAGTCGGATCATGGCACGGACTTCCGCGGCCAGACCAAGCGTTCGCCCTCGACCTGGTCGGATGCCGATCTCCACGAACGATTCGGCGTTCTGGATGCTATACGGCTGCCGAAGCAATGCCGCGCGGCCGCTCCGGACGACATCACCTTGATCGACACCTTTCCGCTGGTCTTTGCCTGCCTGACCGGCAGCGCGTTCGAACCGCGTCATCCGCGCTTCTTCGTCACGCCGTATGACGACATGCCCGACTTCGGGGATGCGGTCGAATTTCCGGCGGAGCGGGTGCGGTGAACGATCGACGTGTCGCTCGCGCGCCTGCCCAGCAGGCTCCGCAGCCGACAGACTGACACACTCTCGTCATAGCTCTCGTGCCTCTTGCGCGGCGCACGCGGTTCGGTCATTCGTTGCGGAACCGAGGCAGGAGAGATTTATGGGCGCACATGAAAGCATGGAGCATGCCGAGCACGCCGAACACGCGTCCGGCTCGAACAAGAAGATCGCGCTCCTGATCGCCGTTCTGGCGCTTTTCCTGGCGATCTCGGAGACGCTGGGCAAAGGCGCCCAGACCGAATCGATCAGCAAGAATGTCGAGGCATCCAATCTCTGGGCGTTCTTCCAGGCCAAGAGCATCCGCCGCACCGTGGTGATCACGGCGGCCGAGCAAGGCAAGCTGACGCTGGGCTCGCTGGCCGACGATGCGGCCATGAAGCCGACCGTGCAGAAGCAGATCGACGATTGGACCAAGACCGCGCAGCGCTATCGCTCCGAGCCCGAGACCGGCGAAGGTACCGAGCAACTTGCGGAGAAAGCCAAGCACGCCGAGCACGCCCGCGACGAGGCGACCGCGAAATACCACCATTTCGAGTTGGCCTCGGCCGCGTTCCAGATCGGCATCGTGCTGGCGTCGGCGACGATCATCACCGGCATGCTCGTGCTCGCCTATGTCAGCGGTGCGCTGACGATCGCCGGCCTCCTCATGACCGCGCTCGGCCTGTGGTGGCCGCATCTGCTGCATCTGCATTGAGGGATTCGGGCGCTGCTGCGCACGCTTGAAACCACACAGACAGTGTCATGCCCCGGCTTGACCGGGGCATCCAGCACTCCGCAGCACCTCGGTTTTAGCCTCGTCGTCTCTGGAATACTGGATTGCCCGCCTTCGCGGGCAATGACAGCGAGTATGTACACGCGACGGGACTACCGCGCCTGGTGCACGCTCTTCCTGAACCGCTGGATCATACGCAGCGTGCGTGACGACCAGCCCTCGCCATCGCCGGCGATCAGCTCGCGAATGCGCTGCTTGATCGGGTTGACAAGCTCCGCCGCCTTGGCGCGCACCCTCAGCACGAGATCGTAGATCCGCTCGAACCAGCGCATCTCCAGGAGCTTGGCGCGCGTCACGTCGAACACGAAGGCGGTGACGCCGACGCCGACCAACTTGCCGAATACGATCGTGAAGAACGCGCTGATCCAGTATTCGTGCGCGAGCAGCCACAGGCCGACCAACTTGAGCGGAAACAGCGGAATGACGGGGACCGCGAACACGAGCAGCGTCATCGCCGGCGACAGCGCATCGACGCGATCCGTCAGCCACTGCTTGAAGCGCGCCAGCGGAACGGCCGCCACAATCCGCGCGACGATCGGCTCGAGATGGTCCCACAGCCAGGCTTCGATCAGGAAGACGATCGCAAGCAGGACCCAGACCGGTTGAAGAAGGCGGCGCAGCATGTGTTTCCCGCCCGTTTCGGTTCCTGGGCGCGTGGCTACATATGGATGGCCCGCTTGCCCACTGCAAGCGCGGCCTCCTTGACGGCTTCCGAGCGGGTCGGATGGGCGTGGCAGGTGCGCGCGAGATCTTCCGCGCTGCCGCCAAACTCCATCAGAACGGCCGCCTCATGGATCATCTCGCCGGCCTCAATGCCGATGATGTGCACGCCGAGCACACGATCGGTCTTCGCATCCGCAAGAATCTTCACGAAGCCGTCGGTGGTCTGATTGACCTTGGAGCGGCCATTGGCGGTGAAGGGAAATTTTCCGACCGTATAAGCTACGCCCGCCTGCTTCAGCTCCTCCTCGGTCTTGCCGACGGTGGACACTTCCGGCGTCGTATACACGACGCCCGGGATCACGTCGTAGTTCACGTGGCCGGCCTGGCCTGCGATGATCTCCGCGACCGCAACGCCTTCGTCCTCGGCCTTGTGCGCAAGCATCGGGCCTGCAACGACGTCGCCGATGGCATAGACGCCCTTCAGGCTGGTGGCGAAATGCGAATCGATCTGGACGCGGCCGCGGGGATCGAGCGCAACGCCCGCCTCCTTCAGACCGAGCGCGTCGGTGTAGGGCACGCGGCCGATGCAGACCAGCACGACGTCGGCTTCCAGCGTCTCGGCGGCGCCGCCGGCGGCGGGCTCGATCGTCGCCTTCAGCGTCTTGCCGGAGCTGTCGACCGCGGTGACCTTGGCGCCGAGCTTGAACGCAAAGCCCTGTTTTTCCAGGATGCGCTGGAATTGCTTGGCGATCTCGCCGTCCATGCCAGGCAGGATACGGTCGAGGAATTCGACGACGACGACTTCGGCACCGAGACGATGCCAGACCGAGCCGAGCTCGAGGCCGATCACGCCGGCGCCGACGATGAGCAGCTTGCCGGGGACCTTGTCCAGCGACAGCGCGCCGGTCGATGACACGATGCGCTTCTCGTCGATCTCGATGCCCTTCAGGCGCGCGATGTCCGAGCCGGTGGCGATCACGATGTTCTTGGTCTCGACAACTTGCGACTTGCCGTCGGCGGAGACCTCCACCTTGCCGGTCCCCAGGATCTTGCCGGTGCCCTTGAGCACGTCGATCTTGTTCTTCTTCATCAGGAACTCGACGCCCTTGACGTTGCCGTCGATGCCCTGCTGCTTGAAGTTCATCATCGCGGGGAGATCGAGCTTCGGCGACGACACCGAGATGCCCATCTTGGCGAAGGAGTGCCCGGCTTCCTCGAACATCTCGGAGGCGTGCAGCAGCGCCTTCGACGGCATGCAGCCGACATTGAGGCAGGTGCCGCCGAGGGTGGCGTTCTTTTCGACCACGGCGACCTTCATGCCGAGCTGGGCTGCGCGCACCGCGCAGACATAACCGCCAGGTCCGGTGCCGATGACGACGAGATCGTAGGTAGCCATGAGAGGAAGTCCCGTGAGTTTAGCGTGATGGGATGCGTCAGCGTCCGCGCGGCGCGTCAGCGTCCGCCGGACACATCGAGAGTGGCTGCGGTGACATAGGAGGCCTCGTCCGACATCAGCCAGACGATGGCGTTGGCGATTTCATCGGCGGTGCCGACGCGCTTCATCGGCACCATGTGGGCCAGACGATGATGCCGGTCGGGCTCGCCGCCGGAGGCGTGAATTTCGGTATCGATCAGGCCGGGGCGAATGCCCGCGACACGAATGCCTTCGCCGGCGACCTCGTAGCCGAGGCCGGTGGTGAAGGAATCGATCGCGCCTTTAGAAGCGGCATAATCGACATAGGTGTTGGGCGCGCCGAGCTTGGCCGCCACCGACGACAGATTGACGATGACGCCGCCCTTGCCGCCATGCCTGGTCGACATCCGCTTCACAGCCTCGCGCGCGCAAAGGATCGAACCGGTGACGTTGACCGCCATCACGCGCTGGATGCGCTCGGCCGACATCTCGTCGACGCGCACGCCGCTCGTGCCCACGATGCCGCCGTTGTTGACGAGGGCGCCGAGCGTGCCGAACTTGTCGGCTTCCTTGAAGAGGTCGACGATGTCGCGTTCCTCGGCGACATCGCACTTCACCGCGATGGCCTTGCCGTTGCTGGCCGCGATCTGCGCGACCACCTCGTCGGCGGCCTTCTTGTTGCTGGCGTAGCCGACCACGACCCGATAGCCGCGCGCGGCCGCGGCAATCGCGGTCGCCCGCCCGATGCCGCGGCTGCCGCCGGTGATGACAACGACCTTATCCGTCACGCGCGCCTCCATGGTTCGCATGCGCCGTCGCGAATGGCGGCGGCGCTCGCAGAGCATCAGGGATCAGAGATCGAGCACGAGGCGCGCCGGATCTTCCAGGCTCTCCTTGACCCGAACCAGGAAGGTGACGGCTTCCTTGCCGTCGATGACGCGGTGATCGTAGGACAGTGCCAGGTACATCATCGGCCGAACCTCGATCTTGCCGCCGACGACCATCGGCCGCTCCTGGATCTTGTGCATGCCGAGGATGCCGGATTGCGGCGCGTTCAGGATCGGGGTCGACATCAGCGAGCCGTAGATGCCGCCATTGGTGATGGTGAAGGTGCCGCCCTGCATCTCGTCGATCTTGAGCTGGCCGTCACGGGCGCGGCGGCCGAAATCGGCGATGCCCTTCTCGATGTCGGCGATCGACTTGTGGTCGCAGTCGCGCACCACGGGCACGACGAGGCCCTTGTCGGTGCCGACGGCGACGCCGATGTGGTAATAGTTCTTGTAGATCAGATCGGTGCCGTCGATCTCGGCGTTGACGGCCGGGATGTCCTTCAGCGCCTGCACGACGGCCTTGGTGAAGAAGCCCATGAAGCCGAGCTTGCTGCCGTGCTTCTTCTCGAACGCATCCTTGTAGTGCGCGCGCAGTGCCATCACGTTGGTCATGTCGACCTCGTTGAAGGTCGTGAGCATGGCCGCGGTGTTCTGCACGTCCTTGAGGCGGCGCGCGATGGTCTGGCGCAGGCGGGTCATCTTGACGCGCTCTTCGCGAGCGGCGTCATCGGCCGGCGAGGGCGCGCGCACCTGCACGGCGGCGGCGGGCTGGTTGACCGGGGTCGGCGCGGAGGCCGCACGCTCGATCGCGGCGAGCATGTCGCCCTTGGTGACGCGGCCGTCCTTGCCGGAGCCCGGAACGGTGGAGGCATCGACGCCGCTCTCGGCCGACAGTTTCCGCACGGAAGGCGCGAGCGGGGCGTCGGCCGGCGGCGCCTTCGCAGCCGGAGCCGGTGCAGCGGCTGCTGCCGCGGGAGCCGCTGCTGCAGGCTTGGCCGGCGCAGCGGCCGGCTTGGCAGCGCCGACACCGTCGGTGATCTGGCCGAGTAGCGCGCCGACCGCGACGGTCGCGCCATCGGCGGCGATGATCTCGCTCAGCGTGCCGGCGGAGGGCGCCGGGACTTCGATGGTGACCTTGTCGGTCTCGAGCTCCACCAAGGGCTCGTCGACGGCGACGGGATCGCCGGCCTTCTTGAACCAGCGGCCGATGGTGGCCTCGGTGACGGATTCGCCGAGCGTCGGCACACGAATTTCAGTCATGGTCTTTGTCCTTAGGGATCGCCAATGCGGTCATAAGTGCGGATGCCATCGCCTGCGAAAAGCAAGCCATCCAGCAAACCGGGCGCTCGTACGGGGCACGGACGTCACGGCGTGTTGGATGCCCCGCTCCAGTGCGCTGGTTGCACACGAAGGCGGGGCATGGCGCAGTTCAAGAAATTCAGCTCAGTGCTTCGTCCAGGAACGCCTTCAACTGCGCCTGATGCTTGGACATCAGACCCGTGGCGGTCGCAGCGGAAGCGGCGCGGCCGACATAACGCGGACGCCGGCTCGCACCGTTCACCTGGTTCAGCACCCATTCCAGATAGGGCTCGATGAAGTGCCAGGCACCCATGTTGCGGGGCTCTTCCTGGCACCACACCACTTCGGCCTTCTTGAAGCGCGACAGCTCGGCCACCAGCGCCTTCAGCGGCACCGGATAGAGCTGCTCGACGCGCATCAGATAGATGTCGTCGATGCCGCGCTTCTCGCGCTCCTCGTAGAGGTCGTAATAGACCTTGCCGGAGCACAGCACGATGCGGCGGACCTTCTCGTCCGGAACGAGCTTGATGGGCTCGTTCGGCAGCATCTGGGCGTCATCATAGAGGATGCGGTGGAACGTCGTGCCCTTCGCCAGCTCCTCGAGACGCGAGACCGCCCGCTTGTGGCGCAGCAGCGATTTCGGCGTCATCATGATCAGCGGCTTGCGAATCTCGCGGTGGAGCTGCCGGCGCAGCGCGTGGAAATAGTTCGCCGGCGTGGTCGGGTAGACCACCTGCATGTTGTCTTCCGCGCTCATCTGCAGGAAACGCTCCAGACGCGCCGAGGAATGCTCCGGTCCCTGGCCCTCATAGCCGTGCGGCAGGAGGCAGACGAGGCCGGACATGCGCAGCCATTTGCGCTCACCCGAAGAGATGAACTGGTCGAACACGACCTGCGCGCCGTTGGCGAAGTCGCCGAACTGGGCTTCCCACAGCGTCAGCGTGTTCGGCTCGGCGAGCGAGTAGCCGTATTCGAAGCCGAGCACGGCTTCTTCCGACAGCAGCGAGTTGATGACCTCGTAATGTCCCTGCTCGTTGCCGAGATGATTGAACGGCGTGTAGCGATTCTCGGTCTCCTGATCGATCAGGACCGAATGGCGCTGCGAGAAGGTGCCGCGCTCGGAATCCTGCCCGGACAGACGGACATGGTGGTTCTCCTGCAGCAACGTGCAGAACGCCAGCGCTTCGCCGGTCGCCCAGTCGATGCCGGCACCAGTGTCGATCGCCTTGGCGCGATTGTCGAGGAAGCGCTGGATGGTACGGTGGACGCGAAAACCATCCGGCACCTTGGTGATCTTGCGGCCGATGTCCTTCAGAACAGGCAGGTCGACGCCGGTGACGCCGCGACGGGCGTCCTCTTCCTGATCGGCGATCTTGAAGCCGGACCACTTGCCGTCGAGCCAGTCGGCCTTGTTAGGCTTGTAGGAGGTGCCGGCCTCGAACTCGGCATCGAGTCGGGCGCGCCAGTCGGCCTTCAGCTTGTCGACCTCGCCCTCGGTGACCACGCCTTCGGCGATCAGGCGCTTGGAGTAGAGCGTCAGCGTCGAGGGATGGGCTGCGATCCGCTTGTACATCACAGGCTGGGTGAAAGCCGGCTCGTCGCCTTCGTTGTGGCCGTAGCGGCGATAGCACCACATGTCGATGACGACGGGCTTGTGGAATTTCTGCCGGAACTCGGTCGCGACCTTGGCCGCGAACACGACGGCTTCCGGATCGTCGCCGTTGACGTGGAAGATCGGCGCGTCGATCATCTTCGCCACATCCGACGGATAGGGCGAGGAGCGCGAGTAGCGCGGATAGGTGGTGAAGCCGATCTGGTTGTTGACGATGAAGTGCACGGATCCGCCGGTGCGGTAGCCCTTCAGGTCGGACAGGCCGAAACATTCCGCGACGACGCCCTGGCCGGCGAACGCTGCGTCGCCATGCATCAAGAGAGGCATCACCGAGATGCGCATGTCGGGCGGATCGCCGTGCTGATCCTGCTTGGCGCGCACCTTGCCGAGCACGACGGGATCGACGATCTCGAGATGCGAGGGGTTCGCGGTCAGCGACAGATGGATGCGATTGCCGTCGAACTCGCGGTCCGAGGACGCGCCGAGGTGATACTTGACGTCGCCGGAGCCTTCGACCGCGTCCGGGTTGGCCGAACCACCCTTGAACTCGTGGAACAGCGCGCGGTGCGCCTTGCCCATGACCTGCGTCAGCACGTTGAGGCGGCCGCGATGCGGCATGCCCAGCACGATTTCCTTCACGCCGAGATTGCCGCCGCGCTTGATGATCTGCTCGAGCGCGGGGATCAGGGCTTCGCCGCCGTCGAGGCCGAAGCGCTTGGTGCCGGTGAACTTGGTGTCGCAGAACTTTTCGAAGCCTTCGGCTTCGACCAGCTTCATCAGGATGGCTCTGCGACCTTCAGGGGTGAACGAGATCTCCTTGTCGGGTCCCTCGATGCGCTCCTGGATCCAGGCCTTCTGCGCGGCGTTGCTGATGTGCATGAACTCGACGCCGAGCGTCTGGCAGTAGGTGCGCTCGCAGATCGCGGTGATCTCGCGCAAGCTGCCGTATTCGAGGCCGAGCACGTGGTCGAGGAAGATCTTGCGGTCGAAATCGGCTTCGCTGAAGCCGTAGGTGCGCGGGTCGAGCTCTTCGCGGTTGCGCTGGGCTTCGATGCCGAGCGGATCGAGCTTGGCGTGGAAGTGACCACGCATGCGGTAGGAGCGGATCAGCATCAGGGCACGGACGGAGTCGCGCGTGGCCTGGAGCAGGTCGGCCGAGGAGATGTCGGCGCCCTTGGCTTGTGCCTTGGCGGCGATCTTGCCGCCGACCGCCTTCTCGACTTCAGCCCAATTACCGTCGAGGGCGGAGGTCAGGTCATCCTTCGGGGTCAGCGGCCAGTTGTCGCGCTCCCAGGACGGGCCCTCGGCGTTCTTCCGGACGTCGGCCGGCTGGTCGTTGAGGCTCTTGAAGAACTCCTGCCACTCGGCGTCGACCGAGGACGGGTCCTTCTCGTAGCGGGCGTAGATTTCGTCGATGTAGGTGGCGTTGGTGCCCTGCAAAAAGGAAGACAAGGCAAAGGCTGCGTTCGCGTCCTGGCGAGACATACTGGAGTTCCTGGCGATTTCGGTTCGCGCATATCAAACGGCGCTGACGCCGAGCTCCCCGGCAGAGGCTCGGCGCGACAGGCACCCTTTACCCTATTTGCTGCGAAACTTCGCCCGGAAAAGTACGAAGAAGTGAATTAGCTTTTCAACTTTTCGGCAAGCGTATGGCCGAGCCGCGCCGGCGAGGGTGACACTGTAATCCCTGCCGATTTCATCGCCTCGGTCTTGGAACCGGCATCGCCTTTGCCGCCCGAAATGATCGCGCCGGCATGGCCCATGCGGCGGCCGGGAGGCGCAGTGACGCCGGCGATGAAGCCGACCATCGGCTTCTTGCGGCCGCGCTTCGCCTCGTCCTTAAGGAACTGGGCGGCGTCCTCCTCGGCGGAACCGCCGATCTCGCCGATCATGATGATGGATTCGGTCTTGGGGTCGGCGAGCAGCATTTCCAGCACGTCGATGAACTCGGTTCCCTTGACCGGGTCGCCGCCGATGCCGACCGCGGTGGTCTGGCCGAGGCCTTCCTGGGAGGTCTGGAACACGGCTTCATAGGTCAGCGTGCCGGAGCGGGAGACGATGCCGACCGAGCCGGTCTTGAAGATGTTGGCGGGCATGATGCCGATCTTGCACTCGCCGGCGGTCATGACGCCCGGGCAGTTCGGCCCGATCAGGCGCGACTTGGAGCCGGCCAGTGAGCGCTTCACACGCACCATGTCGATGACGGGAATGCCCTCGGTGATGCAGACGATCAGCGGGATCTCGGCGTCGATGGCTTCGCAGATCGCGTCCGCCGCGCCCGGCGGCGGCACGTAGATCACCGACGCGTCGGCGCCGGTCTTCTCACGCGCATCGCGCACGGTGTCGAACACCGGCAGGCCCAGATGCGTCGAGCCGCCTTTGCCCGGCGAGGTGCCGCCGACCATCTTGGTGCCATAGGCGATCGCGGCCTCCGAGTGGAAGGTGCCGTTCTTGCCGGTGAAGCCCTGGCAGATGACCTTGGTGTTCTTGTCGATCAGGATGGACATGAGGTCTGCTTTCGCGAACTAACGAGTGAGAGGTCAGTGGATGCGGCGGTAGACGCCGGTGAGCACGTCGGCCCAGCCTTCCGCGTCCGGCGAGAACTGGATCTTCAACGAGTAGGAATCCTCATTGATGATTTCGTAGACGTGGCGCGCATTGCCGCGGAGCGAGCCGCGCACCAGCGTCAGGGTCTTGCCGACCCACCCGCCGGAAGCGGGCGAGGGTGGCGTGTAACCGAGCGAATCGTACCAGAACAGTTTGTAGGTCCGGTCGTCGCGATCGAAGGTGAAGATGCCGTGGGTGGCGAAGATCTGCTTGCCGTCGCGCATCTGGACGCTGTCCTGGATCAAGTAAAATCCATTGAGATCCATGCGCGCGACAGTGCGCGAGGTGGCCGGCCCGCCCGCATTCCAGCGCGACGGGAAAACCACCTCTTCGCCATCCCATTCGCCGGCGAACGCGGAAAGACGCGCGTGCTCGGCGAGCGGAGATGATGCGGCAAGATGGTCCTGGGCCATGGCCTTAGCCTCCCTTGACGGCCTTCACGATCTTCTGCGCGGCGTCGTCGAGATTGTCGGCCGGCACCACGTTCAGGCCGGACTCACGGATGATCTTCTTGCCGAGCTCGACATTGGTGCCTTCGAGGCGGACCACCAGCGGCACGCTGAGGCCGACTTCGCGCACGGCGGCCGTGACGCCCTCGGCGATCACGTCGCACTTCATGATGCCGCCGAAGATGTTGACGAGGATGCCCTTCACGTTGGGATCGGCGGTGATGATCTTGAAGGCGGCTGCGACCTTCTCCTTGCTGGCGCTGCCGCCGACGTCGAGGAAGTTGGCGGGCGACATGCCGTAGAGCTTGATGATGTCCATCGTCGCCATCGCAAGACCGGCGCCGTTGACCATGCAGCCGATATTGCCGTCGAGGGTGACGTAGTTGAGATCGTATTTCGACGCCTCGATTTCCTTGGCGTCTTCCTCGGTCAGATCGCGCAACGACACCGCGATCTCGGGATGGCGGAACAGGGCGTTGTCATCGAACGACACCTTGGCGTCGAGGACGCGGAGCTCGCCCTCCTTGGTGACGACGAGCGGATTGATCTCCAGCATCGACATGTCCTTGGCGACGAAGGCGGAGTAGAGCTGCGCGGTGAGCTTCTCGGCCTGCTTGGCAAGGTCGCCCGACAGGTTCAGCGCCTTCGCAACGGTGCGGCCGTGATGGCCCATGATGCCGGTGGCGGGATCGACCGAGAAAGTGACGATCTTCTCGGGCGTGTTGTGTGCGACGTCCTCGATGTTGACGCCGCCTTCGGTCGACACCACGAAGGAGACGCGCGAGGTCTCGCGGTCGACCAGGATCGAGAGGTAGAATTCCTTGTCGATGTTCGATCCGTCCTCGATGTAAAGACGGTTGACCTGCTTGCCGGCGGGACCGGTCTGCACGGTCACCAGCGTGGCGCCCAGCATCTGCTTGGCGAATTCGTTGACCTCTTCGACCGACTTGGCGATGCGGACGCCGCCCTTGTCCCCCGCGGACGCCTCCTTGAACTTGCCCTTGCCGCGCCCGCCGGCATGGATCTGGCTCTTCACCACCCAGACCGGGCCCGGAAGCTGTCTTGCGGCGGCGTCGGAGTCCGAGGCCTTGAGAACCGCTACGCCGCGCGAAATCGGAACGCCGAATTCATGCAGCAGCGCTTTGGCCTGATATTCATGGATATTCATATGGTCGCTCCCTGAACCCGCGGGCGGTGACCTCTTGGGCCCACCTCAGTCTTGTGGCTGGCATACCATATACCACAGGAACTGCAACCCGGATTCTTTGACATCGATCTCTGGACTGCCGAACCGGGACCTGTCCGGACAACCGGGCCCCGGAAATGAAACCGCCGAAGACCGGGTTTCGGTCTTCGGCGGGGATTGTTGCGCCTTAGCGACCGAGAAGATCGGGGGCGATCTTCTTGCAGGCGTCGACCAGACCCTGCACCGCGCCGACCGACTTGTCGAAGGCCTCGCGGTCCTTGCCGGCGAGTTCGATCTCGACGACGCGCTCGACGCCCTTGGAGCCGATCACCACGGGCACGCCGACATACATGTCCTTCACGCCGTATTCGCCGTTCAGGTACGCGGCCGAGGGCAGCACGCGCTTCTTGTCACGCAGATAGCTCTCGGCCATCGCGATCGCCGAGGCGGCCGGGGCGTAGAAGGCCGAGCCGGTCTTGAGCAGGTTGACGATCTCGGCGCCGCCGTTGCGGGTGCGGTCGACGATCTCGTCGAGACGCGCCTGCGAGGTCCAGCCCATCTTGACGAGGTCGGGCAGCGGGATCCCGGCGACGGTGGAATACTTCACCAGCGGCACCATGGTGTCGCCATGGCCGCCGAGCACGAAGGCGGTGACGTCCTCGACCGAGACGTTGAACTCGTCGGCGAGGAAGTAACGGAAGCGCGCCGAATCCAGCACGCCGGCCATGCCGACCACCTTCTTGTGCGGCAGGCCGGAAGCCTTCTGCAGCGCCCAGACCATCGCGTCGAGCGGGTTGGTGATGCAGATGACGAAGGCGTCGGGCGCGTACTTCTTGATGCCGGCGCCGACCTGCTCCATGACCTTGAGGTTGATGGAGAGGAGGTCGTCGCGGCTCATGCCAGGCTTGCGCGGCACGCCGGCGGTGACGATGCAGACCTTGGCATTGTCGAGCGCCTCGTAGGAATTGGCGCCGGTGTAATGCGCGTCAAAACCGTCGACCGGCGATGACTGCGCGATGTCGAGCGCCTTGCCCTGCGGCACGCCCTCGGCGATGTCGAACATCACGACGTCGCCCAGTTCTTTCAGGCCGATGAGGTGAGCCAGCGTTCCGCCGATCTGACCGGAGCCAATCAAAGCAATCTTGTCGCGCGCCATGTGAGCCTGTCCTTTAGACACGTAAGGAGGGGAAAACTGAGAGGGTGGTTATCCCTTTCGCCTCCCCCGTTCAAGTCGCCGGATGCCCATTTGTCGGGCTTGGCGCGGCCTCGGGCACGCAGCCCTGTCATTCCGGGGCGCGACGAAAGTCGCGAGCCCGGAATCCATCGGGCGGCAGAGCGCGCTGATCAATGGATTCCGGGCTCGTCGCTTCGCGACGCCCCGGAATGACAGCGCTGGCAAATAGGACTTAAGTCTCCACCAGACCCTTGGTGGAGCCGCTCGCGGTGGAATCCTTGCGGCCGTGAGCCAGCGCCAGATAGGATTCCGAGCTCATTTCGATCAGGCGCGAGGCGGTGCGCTTGAACTCCATGGCCTCAACGCCCTCATGGGCGAGGTAGAGCGAGATCGGATTGGCGTCGGCCGACGCCATCAGCTTCACGGCATTGTCATAGAGCGCGTCGATCAGCGTGATGAAGCGCTTGGCGGCATTGCGCTGGGAGAGATCCATCACTGGAATATGGTCGACCAGGATGGTGTGGTAATCGTGCGCCAGCCTGAGGTAGTCGGATGCGCCCAGCGGCTTCTCGCAGAGATCGGCGAACGAAAACCGCGCCACGCCGTGAGCCGAGCACGGCACGTGCAGGATCCGGCCCTTGATCGAAATATCGCGCGAGCGGCATTTGGCGCCGCCCGACATCCGCGACCAGGCGCGGTCGAGAGCTGCGTCCGCATCAGCGCCCGCCGGCGTCAGCCACATCGGCACGCCCTGGAGCTTCTCCAGCCGGAAGTCGGTGCGCGCATCGAGCCGCGCAACGTCCATGTGGTCGGTGATCTGCCTGATGAAGGGCAGGAACAGCGAACGGTTGAGGCCGCCCTTGTAGAGATCGTCGGGGGCGACGTTGGAGGTCGCGACCACGACGGTGCCGAGCTCGAACAATTTGGCGAACAGGCGCCCGAGGATCATCGCATCCGCGATGTCGGTGACGTGGAATTCGTCGAAGCAGAGCAGCCAGCTCTCCTCGAAGATCGCATTCGCGGTCAGCGCGATGACGTCGCCGTCGGCGATCTCGCCGCGCGCGATGCCCTGGCGATAGTCGTAGATGCGCTCATGCACGTCGGCCATGAATTCGTGGAAATGCGCGCGCCGCTTGTGCTCGACGGTGGAGTGCTGGAAGAACAGGTCCATCAGCATGGTCTTGCCGCGGCCGACCTCGCCATGGATGTAGAGCCCGCGCGGCGCCTCGTCCTTGTCGCTGCTGAACAGGCGGGCGAGCAGGCCCTGCTTGCGTTGCGGCGTATAGCTTGCGAGCCGCTGGTCGAGCACCGCATAGGCCTCGGCGACCTCGGCCTGCGCGGCATCCGGCTCGATCGCGCCGGAAGCGATCTGGGCCTGATAGGCTTCGCTGAATGGGGAACTTGGGGTCGAGAGCATGGCCCTTTACCGCCAGAGACGGACAGAAATTGCAAGCCGTCAATTGGGGGACGGGGTATGCGCATTCGTGTCCCGGACGCGCTGCAGCGCCCTTGCGCTGCTGCGCAGAGCCGGGACCCATCGTTTCGTTCATCGCCTCCGTGGAGCGATGGGCCCCGGCTCAGCAGCGCACCACGTCGTGGCGCGCTGCGTCCGGGGCACAAGAGCAGCGCTACTCACACAGCTCGTAGGCGTCCTCGACCACATACGGCCCGCCGCCGGTGGAAGCCCGCGATGAGAACAACACAAAACGCTCCGCCATGAACGCCTTGCTCGGGAAGTAGCCGCGCAGCGAGAGATAATCGGCGACGTCGCGGTCGGTGGCGTCGTGCAGCCGGGCCAGCGTGACATGCGGGATGAACTTGCGCCCCTCCGGGTTGAGACCGATCCGCTGCATCATGCGTTCGAGCTCGGCCTGCAACTCCATCAGCGGCTTGCTCGGTGCGATGGTCGCAACGACGGCGCGGGGCTTGCGGCCGCCAAAACTCGTCAGGCCCTGCACCTTCACCTCGAACGGCTTGCGATCGACGCGAAACAGCATCGAGGCGATCTCGTTGGCGGAGACGCCGTCGATATCGCCGATGAAGCGCAGGGTGACGTGATAATTTTCGGGATCGATCCACCGGGCGCCGGGAAGGCCACCCCTCAAGTTGGAAAGCGACTGGCCGATCTCGGCCGGAATTTCCAGACCCGTGAACAAACGCGGCATCGTTTCGCACTCCCGATGCTTGGGTACGATCCTTCGAGCAGGATCATATCCAAATTAGAGCCGGCGACGAATCACCGGTACCCTGATTCCTATCGCAGTTGTGTGACTCTGCGAAGCATCGCACGCCCTACCCCGGTAAAACCCTGGGTATGAAGGTTGGCGCTGCCTGCGTTTCAACTTCGTTGCCCAGCGATCGTGCCAATGAATGCCTCCACGGTGGGCATGATCCTGCCAACGATGATGTCGACGCCTTCAGCGGTCGGATGAATGCCATCGGGCTGGTTGAGCTTGGCATCGGCGGCGACGGCATCGAGGAAGAAGGGATAGAGCGGCACGTCGAATTTCTGCGCGAGCTCCGGATAAATCGAATTGAAGCGCGCGGCATAATCGGCGCCGTAGTTGGGCGGCGCCAGCATGCCGCACAGCATCACCGCGATCTTGCGCGCCTTGAGCCGCTGGATGATGTCGGTGAGCGCGGCCCGCGTCAAATCGGGATCGATGCCGCGCAGCGCATCGTTGGCGCCGAGCTCGACGATGACGCCTTCGGTTCCCTCGGGCACCGACCAGTCGAGCCGGTCGCGGCCGCCGGAGGTGGTGTCGCCGGACACCCCGGCATTGGTCATGTCGACGGCTATGCCTTTGGCCTTCAAGGCTTTTTGTAGTTTCTGGGGGAATGCCTCCTGGGCCGGGAGGCCAAGACCGGCACTCAAGGAATCGCCGAGAACCACCAGCTTGATCGGCTTGGCCGCCGGCTGTGCCTGTGCCGACGCGCCTGTCGCAATCGTCATCAAAGCGAGCATCAACACGGCTATGTGCATGAACAATCCGTAACGCCTCTCGACCGCGCTATCGGAGTTGCCATATGACCGGACCATGGACACTCGCATCGAACCCTCTTCGCTCGCCGCTGCCGCGGACACCATCGCCATTTCCAACGTCAATCTCTCATTGGGTACGGGCGCGGCACGCGTTCACATCCTCAAGGATATCAGCTTGCGGGTCGCCTCGGGCGAGACGATCGGGCTGATCGGCCCGTCAGGCTCGGGCAAATCCACGCTGCTGATGGTGATGGCGGGGCTGGAGCGTCCTGATAGCGGAGAGGTGGTGGTCTCTGGCACGCCTTTCAATGCCCTCGACGAGGACGCGCTGGCCCGCTTCCGCGGCCGCCAGGTCGGCATCGTCTTCCAGTCCTTCCATCTGATTCCGACCATGACGGCGCTGGAGAACGTCGCGGTGCCGCTCGAACTCGCCGGCAATCCGGACGCCGCCAAGCGCGCGGCGCAGGAGCTGCAATCGGTCGGGCTCGGTGATCGCCTGCATCATTATCCGACGCAGCTCTCGGGCGGCGAGCAGCAGCGCGTGGCGCTGGCCCGCGCGCTGGCGCCCGATCCCGCCATCCTCGTCGCGGACGAGCCGACCGGCAATCTCGACGAGGCCACGGGAAAGCAGATCGTCGACCTCCTGTTCAGCAAGCATGCCGAGCGCGGCATGACCTTGGTGCTGGTCACGCATGATTCCTCGCTCGCGCATCGCTGCGACCGCGTGATCCGGCTACGCTCGGGCCGCATCGACACGCAGTCGGCGCCGGCATGAGCACGGCGGTCGAATCCTTCGCCAAGCCGGGCGGCGTCGCGCTGTCGCTGCGTTATGCGCTGCGCGAATTGCGCGGGGGCCTGCGCGGCTTCTATGTCTTCATCGCCTGCATCGCGCTCGGCGTGATGGCAATCGCCGGCGTCGGCTCGGTGTCGGCCAGCCTTTCCGACGGCCTTGCCCGCGAGGGCCGCACGCTGCTCGGCGGCGACGTCTCCTTCGTGCTGTTCCAGCGCGAAGCGAAACCTGAGGAGGTCGCTTTCCTGCGCTCGCGCGGCACGGTGTCGACCGCCGCCACCTTGCGCGGCATGGCGCGCGCGGCCGATGGCCAGCTCGCGCTGGTCGAGATGAAGGCGGTCGACGACACCTATCCGATGCTCGGCCAGCTCAAGCTTGCGCCGCAGCTGGCGATGCCCGATCTGCTTGCGGAACGTGACGGCGCCTTCGGCGCGGCCGCCGATCCGACGCTGCTGGCGCGGCTGTCGCTGAAGACCGGCGATCGCGTCACCATCGGCGCGGCGACCTTCCAGATCCGCAGCACGGTCGAAGCCGAGCCGGACAAGCTGGCCGGCGGCATCGGCTTCGGACCGCGCTTCCTGATCAGCGAGGCGGGCCTGCGCGCCACCGGCCTGATCCAGCCCGGCAGCCTGGTACGCTGGGTGTACCGGGTGAAGCTGCCTGATGCCACGAACAGCGAGCGCGCCACCGAAGCCTTCATCGCGGATGCGCGAAACGCAGCGCCGCAGGCCGGCTGGGAGATCCGCAGCCGCTCCAACGCGTCGCCGCAGCTCGAGCGCAACATCAGCCGGTTCACTGAGTTCCTGACCCTGGTCGGCCTCGCCGCGCTGCTGGTCGGCGGTGTCGGCGTGGCCAATGCCGTGAAGAGCCATATCGACCGCCGGCTCGAAGTGATCGCGGCCCTCAAGGCTGTCGGCGCCACCGGGCGCGACGTCTTCGGCATCTATCTGGCGCAGGTTCTCCTGCTGGCAGGCATTGGCTCGATCATCGGCCTCGCGCTCGGCGCCGCCATGCCCTTCGCCATCGTCGGCCTGTTCGGCAAGCTGCTGCCGCTGCCGGTGGTGCCGGCCGTGCATGTCGGCGAGCTCGCGCTGTCCTTCGTCTATGGCCTTTTGACCGCGCTCGCCTTCGGCCTGTGGCCGCTCGGACGGGTGCATGACGTGCCGGTGGCCGCCCTGTTCCGCGACACCATCAGCTCCGAATGGCACCGGCCGCGCCTGGGTTACCTCGTATTCATGGGCGTCGTGATCGCGCTGCTCGTCGCGGTCGTGATCGGGCTCTCGTTCGACAAGCGCATCGCCGCGGTGTTCGTGGCGTCCTCGGTCGTCGTGTTCGCTTTGCTGCGCGGCATCGCCGTCCTGCTGATGGGAACCGCCCGCCGGTTGCCGCGAACGCGGCTGCCGATGCTGCGTCTTGCGATCGCCAACATCCACCGCCCGGGCGCGCTGACGCCCTCGGTCGTGCTGTCGCTGGGCCTCGGGCTCGCGGTGCTCGTCACCATCACGCAGATCGACGGCAATCTGCGCCGGCAGTTCCTCGCAGCCCTCCCCGATCAGGCGCCCTCGTTCTTCTTCATCGACATCCCGAGCCCGCAGGCCGAGCAGTTCGACCTCTATCTGCGCCAGATCGCGCCGGGGGCGAAGGTCGAGGACGTGCCGATGCTGCGCGGACGAATCGTCGCGGCGCGCGGCGTTCGCGCCGAGGAGCTCAAGCCGACCACCGATTCCGAGTGGGTGCTGCAGAGCGATCGCGGCCTGACCTACACCGGCGAACTGCCGAAGGGTTCCAAAGTGGTCGAGGGCGAATGGTGGAGCGCGGACTATTCCGGCCCGCCGCTGGTCTCGATGGAGAAGAAGATCGCCGACGGATTGGGCCTCAAACTCGGCGACGAGATCGTGGTCAATGTGCTCGGCCGCGACATTCCGGCCAAGATCGGCAATCTGCGCACCATCGACTGGCAGGGACTCGGCATCAACTTCGTTCTCGTGTTCTCGCCGAACGCCTTCAAGGGCGCGCCGCATACCCATATCGCAACCCTGACCGAAGCCGGCGGCAATGCGGCAGGCGACGGCAAGATCATCAAGCAGGTCGCCGACGCCTATCCGATGGTGACGAGCGTGCGGGTGCGCGAGGTGATGGAGACGGTCGGCTCGGTGGTGACCAATCTGGCGCTGGCGATTCGCGGCGCGAGCGCCGTGACCCTGATCTCGGCGATCCTGGTGCTGGGCGGGGCGCTCGCCGCCGGCCATCGCCACCGGGTCTATGATGCGGTGATCCTGAAGACGCTGGGCGCGACGCGGCTGCGGCTGCTGGGCGCCTATGCGCTCGAATATCTCCTGATCGGGCTCGCCACCGCATTGTTCGGCGTGATCTCCGGCAGCATCGCGGCCTGGATGATCGTGACGCGGGTGATGACGCTGAGCTTCGTCTGGCAGGCCGGCAGCGCGGCGGGCGTTGTGATGGCCGCCCTGGTCGTCACCGTCGGGCTCGGGCTCGCCGGCACGCTGCTGGCATTGAACAAAAAGCCCGCGACGGTGTTGCGGAATTTGTGACAAATTGAAGCGGCTGGCCGCGGGGGCGCGGAATCGCACGATTCCCGGGATTAACCACGACTGCTCGTCAGGCTCGCGTCAGGATTGCCGCGGAGGGCGACATTCAGCCGCGCGTGGAAGGTTGCAGCGAATGTGTTAGTTTCCCACATATCGAGTGGGTTCGGAGCCCCGATTGTTAGCCAGAATTTAGTCGGTTTGCATCGGTATCCGAGATAGAATTTGACGAACCGGCGGCGTGGCGACCCTCATGCCGGACGGACCAACCAACGGGAATTCGACCATGTCGGACCTAGACCGTAACTACGCTTCTCCTTTCGGCAGGGCCGCCGGGCGTGTTGACGCCGCGACGGTCGATGCCGGCCTGCGCGCCTATATGCTGCGCATCTACAACTACATGAGCATTGGCCTGGCCATCACCGGCCTGGCCGCGCTCGGCGTCTACATGGCCGCCGTGACCGACGTTCCGACGGCGGACGCGGTTCGCGTCGGCAAGCTGTTCCTGACGCCGTTCGGCTATGCGATGTTCGTGAGCCCCCTCAAGTGGCTGTTCATGCTGGCGCCGCTCGCGATGGTGTTCGTGATCTCGGCGGGCATCAACCGTCTCGCGCCTTCGACCGCCCAGATCCTGTTCTGGGTGTTCGCGGCACTGATGGGTATCTCGCTGTCGTCGATCTTCCTGGTGTTCACGCACACCTCGATCGTGCGGGTGTTCTTCATCACCGCGGCGACCTTCGGTGCGCTCAGCCTCTACGGGTACACCACCAAGCGTGACCTGACCGCCATGGGCTCGTTCCTGTTCATGGGCCTGATCGGCATCGTCATCGCCAGCCTGGTGAACCTGTTCCTGGCGAGCTCGATGCTGCAGTTCATCGTGTCGGTGGTGGGCGTGCTGGTGTTCTCGGGCCTCACCGCCTGGGATACGCAGCGGCTGAAGAACGACTACATCTACGGCTATTCCTCGGCCGGCGGTGAGGTCGCGGAGCGTGCAGCCATCACCGGCGCGCTGTCGCTGTACCTGAACTTCATCAACCTGTTCACGCTGCTGCTGCAGCTCCTCGGCCAGCGCGAGTAAGCGACGGATCAGAGTGAACGACATGAACCCCGGCCGAGAGGCCGGGGTTTTTGTTTGGGGTACGGTTGCCTCTTGTCATTGCGAGGAAGCTTTTGCGGAGTGGGGATGCAGCGAGGCCCCTTCCAGCCGCCGCGGGAAGGCTCTAATCTTCCTTTCATGTCCGCACCTGAAATCAGGCCCACGACCGAGGCCGACCTTCCCGCCATCACCGCCATCTACCAGCAGGCCGTCCGCGAGGGCACCGCGACGTTCGAGCTGGAGCCGCCCGACCTCGCAGAGATGACGCGCCGCTATCGCGTGCTGATCGAGGGCGGCTATCCCTATTTCGTCGCCATGCTGGAAGGACGCGTTGCCGGCTATGCCTATGCCGGTGCCTACCGTCCGCGCCCGGCCTATCGCTTCACGGTCGAGAACTCGATCTATCTCGATCCCTCCTTCCATCGCCGCGGTGTCGGCTCAAAGCTGCTGGAGCGGCTGATCACGGAATGCGAGGCGCGCGGCTTCCGCCAGATGATCGCGGTGATCGGCGATTCCGCCAATGCCGGCTCGATCGGCGTGCACACCAAAGGCGGCTTCAAGATGATCGGCACGCATCCCAATGTCGGGTTGAAATTCGGCCGCTGGCTGGACACGGTGATGATGCAGCGCGACCTCGGCGAGGGCGCAAGCACGGTGCCGAAATAGCTGCGCTCTCGTAGGGTGGGCAAAGCGTAGGCGTGCCCACCATCGCTGCGATAGAGAAAGGACGTGGGCACGGCGCGTCGCGCCTTTGCCCACCTACGTCGCCACTCGAGACGTCACACCACCGCCAGCTTGCGATCGATCACCAGCAGCACGCGTTCCAACTCGTGACCGCGGCGCAGGATCAGGCCGGTCGCCGAGATCACGCTGTACATGCCCTGCTTGCGCGCCAGCCGCGGATCCTTCTCGATGCGGTAGATCGGCACTTCCGAGGCACGGCGATAGACAGAGAACACGGCGCGGTCCCTGAGGAAGTCGATGGCATAGTCGCGCCATTCGCCGTCGGCGACCATGCGGCCGTAGAGATTGAGAATGCGGTGCAGCTCGAGCCGGTTGAACGTCACCCGGTTCAGTTGCGTCGTCGCAGCGGCGGGACGCGCGGCCGCCCGCTGCTCGCTCGGATCAGCATCCTCCGACAGACTCATGGGAAGCGCGCCTCCTCGTCGCACGGCATGATCGCGTCCGCGAAAACCGTCCCCGGAGCCGCGGATCATGACGGTGATATGATTGCGCCAACCGTTCCCCGCCGCAAGACCTGTTGATGGAACTCGCCTGCTCAACTTGTCGGAATCGGGCACACGCAGGAGTGGAACTTCCTCGCGGCAAACCGTCACGGGATCGTTAGCAGGAATCATACTCTCGCCGCTTTTCCGCCCAGCGACTGCCGCCCTGCATTGCGAAAAGACTGAGGTGCGTTGACCCGGTCCTTTCGGTTCCGGATTCCTCAGCCCCCAGCCCCCCGGGGTCGAACAGGATCGGGTCTGTACGCGCAACAAGGAGGGCCAACGCAAGTTGGTCCTTTTTTGTTTGTGTCGGATGTTCCTGCCAACGCACCTTTTCTCCGGGAAGCCCGAAGACTGTCTCCCCTCATCCTGAGGGCCACGCTTTTCGCGCGGCGTCTCGAAGGATGGAAGGCCCGGCTGCATCAGCGGGGCCTTGCATGGTTCGAGACGCGCGCAAGGGCGCGCTCCTCACCATGAGGGTCGAGAGCAGAATGCGCTGATCAGAAAATCAGTGCAGCGACGTGTACGCCGCGCCCAGCATCGGGCCGGGCTTGTCCCGAGTGCCGTCCTGGATATAGACCACCGCGCCGTCGACGCCGTCGCGCGTGAGGTTCTCGATCGGCACCGTCCAGCTTTCCGAACGCCCGGTCCAGTCACCGACCTTGAGCACGTTGCGCACCACATTATGATAGGTGACCTGCTGCCCGCGATTCTCGCCGCGGGTGATCGCGATCGGCACCGACTTGGCGATGGAGCAGATCCAGACCTCGCCCTGCGAGACTGCCGGCTCCTTGCTCGCGGCCACCGACACGTTGATCTGCTTGCCGGCGAGCGACATCGTCACCGGCACGCTCATCACGCCCTTACCCGGGTCGGACTTGCGGATCGCGTTCTCGATGCCCGCACGATCGCTGCCGACGACATGGGTGGAGCCGTTGACCACGACCTGCGGCGTGTAGACCTCGCGGTCACCGCGCACGCGCGAATACGCACGCTGGCGTGCAGAGAAGCGCGAATCCGCCAGCGTGTCCTTCCAACCGAGATAGTCCCAATAATCGATCGGCATGCTCAGCGCGATGATCGACGGGTCTTTGGACAGATCACCGATGATCTGGTCGGCGGGCGGACATGAGGAGCAGCCCTGTGAGGTAAACAATTCGACAACGGCGCGGGGATCAGCCTGTGCAGGACGGATGACGGCGACGATCGCACAGATGCCGATAGCTCCCGACCAGAGGGCACCGGACCAACGTGAAACCAGATGAGAAGCCGTCATTGTTGTCATGTCGAACGCCGCACACCATTGCTCGTGGAAAGGGAGATCTTATCGCCGGATGGTCACCGTAGTCTTACGGGGCGCGGTACACTCGACCGTCCAGGCCAACCGCCAAAGGGAGGTTTTCCGCCGGGCGGGCCCATCTGGAGCATGCCGCAAACGCACGAAGGCGGCCTTGTGATAGGCCGCCTTCATCTAACCTTCTACTCACTTCGCAGTGAGCCATGGTTCACAAATCCGCGCTTACGCCGCGAGTTTGCGCAGCACATAGTGCAGGATGCCGCCGTTGCGGTAGTAGTCGAGCTCATCCAGCGTATCGATGCGGCAGAGCAGCGAAACGCGCTGCAATGAACCGTCGCCGGAGACGATCTCCGCGGTCAGCTTCTGGCGCGGCTTGAGGTCGCCGACCAGGCCGCGCAGCGTGACCTTCTCGTCGCCCTTCAGACCGAGCGACGACCACGAGGTGCCTTCCTCGAAGGTCAGCGGCAACACGCCCATACCGACCAGGTTGGAGCGATGGATGCGCTCGAAGCTCTGGCAGATCACGGCGCGCACGCCGAGCAGACGCGTGCCCTTGGCAGCCCAGTCGCGCGAGGAGCCGTTGCCGTATTCGGCACCGGCGAACACCACCAGCGGCACCTGCTCCTGCTGGTACTTCATCGCGGCGTCGTAGATCGACATCTGCTCGCCGTCGGGCCAGTGCTTGGTGAGACCGCCTTCCGGAATGTTGCCGTCGGCGCCCTTCAGCATGAAGTTCTTGATGCGGATGTTGGCGAAGGTGCCGCGCATCATCACTTCGTGATTGCCGCGACGCGTGCCGTACTGGTTGAAGTCGGCGGGACGCACCTGGTGCTCGCTGAGATATTTGCCCGCGGGCGAGGTGAGCTTGATCGAGCCTGCCGGCGAGATGTGGTCGGTCGTGATCTTGTCGCCGAACATGGCGAGGATGCGCGCCTCGACGATATCGGTGACCGGCTCCGGCTCCTTCTTCATGCCGTCGAAATAGGGCGGGTTCTGCACGTAGGTCGAAGACATGTTCCAGCGATAGGTCTCGCTCTCGACGGTCTTGATCTTGCGCCAGTTGGTGTCGCCCTTGAACACGTCGGCATACTTCTTCTTGAAGATCGACGCGGTCACGAACTTCTTCATGAAGGCGTTGATCTCCTTGGTCGTCGGCCAGATGTCCTTCAGGTACACCGGCTTGCCGTCCTTGCCCTCGCCGAGCGGCTCGACCGCGAGGTTCTTGGTGACGCTGCCCGCGAGCGCGTGGGCGACGACCAGCGGCGGCGAGGCCAGATAGTTCGCCTGCACGTCGGGCGAGACGCGGCCTTCGAAGTTGCGGTTGCCCGAGAGCACAGCGGCGGCGACGATGCCGTTGTCGTTGATCGACTTCGAGATCTCCTCGGGCAGCGGACCTGAATTGCCGATGCAGGTGGTGCAGCCGAAGCCGACCAGGTTGAAGCCGACCTTGTCGAGATCCTTCTGCAGGCCCGAATCGGCGAGATAGCCCGCGACGACCTGGCTGCCCGGGGCGAGCGAGGTCTTCACCCACGGTTTTGCTTTCAGGCCCTTCGCGGCGGCGTTACGGGCCAGCAGGCCGGCACCGATCAGCACGCTCGGGTTCGAGGTGTTGGTGCAGGAGGTGATGGCGGCGATCACGACGTCGCCATGGCCGATCTCGAAGTCCTTGCCCTCGACGGCGAAGCGCTTGTTGGGCTCCTCGGCCTTCTTGTATTCAGTGCCGAGCGCGAGCGAAAAGCCTTCGGCGACCGACGGCAGCGCGATGCGGCCTTCGGGGCGCTTCGGACCGGCCATCGACGGCACGACGTCGGCAAGATCGAGCGTCAGCGTTTCCGTGAACACCGGATCGGGCGACTTGGCGGTGCGGAACAGCCCTTGCGCCTTGGCATAGGCCTGCACCAGCGCGACGCGCGGCGCCGCGCGGCCGGAGGTCTTCAGGTAATCGATCGCAGCGGCGTCGACCGGGAAGAAGCCGCAGGTCGCGCCGTATTCGGGCGCCATGTTGGCGATCGTCGCCTTGTCGGCGACGGAGAGATTGTCGAGGCCGGGGCCGAAGAACTCGACGAACTTGCCGACCACGCCGAGCTTGCGCAGCATCTGCGTCACGGTGAGCACGAGGTCCGTCGCGGTGACGCCTTCCTTCATCGCGCCCTTCAGCTTGAAGCCGACGACGTTGGGCAGCAGCATCGACAGCGGCTGGCCGAGCATGCAGGCTTCCGCCTCGATGCCGCCGACGCCCCAACCGAGCACTGCGAGACCGTTGACCATGGTGGTGTGGGAATCGGTGCCGACCAGCGAATCGGGATAGGCAACCTCGAAGGTGCCGGTCTTCTTGCCGACCGTCATCTTCTCCTTCTTGGTCCAGACCGTCTGGGAGAGATATTCGAGATTGACCTGGTGGCAGATGCCTGTGCCGGGCGGCACCACGGAGAAGTTCGAGAACGCCTTCTGGCCCCACTTCAGGAACTCGTAGCGCTCCTGGTTCTGCTTGTACTCCTCGGCGACGTTCTTGCCGAAAGCCTTGTTGTCGCCGAAGAAATTCACGATCACGGAGTGGTCGATGACGAGGTCGACCGGGACCAGCGGATTGATCTTCTCGGCATCGCCGCCGAGCTTCTGCATCGCGTTGCGCATCGCGGCAAGGTCCACCACCGCGGGCACGCCGGTGAAGTCCTGCATCAGCACGCGTGCCGGACGGAACGCGATCTCGTGCTCCAGCGATTTCTTGCGCAGCCATTTCGAGACGGCGACGATGTCCTCTTTCTTGACCGAACGCCCGTCCTCATTGCGCAGCAGATTCTCGAGCAGGACCTTCATCGAATAGGGAAGTTTGGAAATTCCCTTCAGACCATTCTTCTCGGCCGTGGGCAGGCTGTAATAGACATAGGTCTTGGCGCCGACCTTGAGGGTCTTTTTGCATTTGAAGCTGTCGAGCGAGGTCATGTAGGAAATCCCAATTGTTAGTTATACCCGGCAGGGTATTTTAACACCGTCAGCGCATCTAGGCTGGGCCGCTTGCAGGGGCAGGTTGAGTTGCTGCATCAAGTAGTTCCGGGCTTATAGAAGCTTTCTAACCGCGCCGCCACAGCCACAATCGTGCCGCAGCAATTCGCGAGCCAAAAATTCCCATGCGCTACCCCAAGTTTTCCTGAGGCCCGGCTTTGAGTGACTTGAAACGAGGCGAGATGCAGCTCTCCGGACAGGGGGTTGCCTGCGTGCGCGGCGGCCGCGAGGTGTTTGCCGGGCTCGATTTCGCGGCCATGTCGGGCGAGGCCGTGGCGGTCGTCGGCCGCAACGGATCGGGCAAGACCTCGCTGCTGCGGCTGATCGCGGGCCTGCTCGTTCCGGCCGGCGGGACGATCGCGCTGGAGGGCGGCGATGGCGAGCTGACGCTGCCCGAGCAGTGCCACTATCTCGGCCATCGCGATGCCTTGAAGCCGGCCCTTAGCGTGGCGGAAAATCTAGCATTTTGGGCCGATTTTCTTGGCGGCGAGCGCCTTGACGCGGCCGAGAGTCTCGCCACCGTCGGGCTCGACCATGCTACCCATCTGCCCGCCGGCTTCCTGTCCGCCGGCCAGCGCCGTCGACTGTCGCTGGCCCGCCTGTTGACCGTCCGCCGCCCGGTCTGGCTGCTGGACGAGCCGACCAATGCGCTCGACGTGGCCGGCCAGGACATGTTCGGCGGCCTGATGCAGGAGCATCTCGCCCGCGGCGGGATGATCGTGGCGGCGACTCATGCTCCACTCGGGATCGAGGCCCGGGAGCTGCGGATCGGGGGTGCGGTGTGACGTGGCACGACCCTCAGCTTTCCAAGCGGCCGGGCTCCGCCCTGTCCGTTCCCTCCCCCCTCGCGGGGTCCGAGGCAAGCAAGGCTCGCTCTCGTTGGGAAGACCTCCACAGGCGGACATCTCGCCCGGGGCTACCCCTCCCCCCCGCCCTCCCCCGCAAGGGGGGAGGGAGCGTACCGTCCTCGCGGCGTCAGCCCGATTTCCATGGCCGCACCGCAGGAAGAGCCGCCTCATGACCGCCCTGTCCGCCCTCATTCGACGGGACATCCGGATCGCGCTCCGCGTTGGCGGCGGGGCATTGATCGGCGTCCTGTTCTTCCTGACCGTGGTGGTGCTGATGCCGTTCGCGGTCGGGCCGGATCTGGCGCTGCTGTCGCGGCTGGGGCCGGCCATTCTCTGGCTCGGCGCGCTGCTGGCGAGCCTGCTCACCCTCGACCGGCTGTTCATGGCCGACCACGAGGACGGCTCGCTCGACCTGATCACGATGAGCCGGACGCCGCTGGAACTCGCCTGCGCCGCCAAGGCGCTGGCGCATTGGCTGGCTGCCGGCCTGCCGCTGATTGTCGCAACCCCCGTGCTCGGCCTGCTGCTCAACCTCGACATGGTCGCGACCGGCGCTGTGGCGCTGACGCTGCTGGCAGGAACGCCGGCGCTGACCTTTACCGGCATGATCGGCGCGGCACTGGCGGTGACGCTGCACCGCGGCGGGCTGCTGATGGCCGTGCTGGTGCTGCCGCTGTCGATTCCCGTCCTGATTTTCGGCGTGGCGGCGTCACAGGCCGTCATCGTCGGCCCCATGACGTTCGGCGCGCCGTTCTCGATCCTGTGCGCGCTGTCCCTGGTCAGCCTCGTGGTCGGCCCCTTCGCAGCCGCAGCGAGCCTGCGGCATGGACTTGACTGAGATGGGCCCGATTGAGAGAGGCTCGGCTGACCTTGACCCCGATCAACTTTCGTCCCCGGCTTTCGTGCTGATTGCCTGAGCGGCCACCGATGATTATCAGGGTACCATGTCACTGATCGACCTCGCCAACCCGACCCGGTTCCTCGCGCTGACGGCGCGGGTGTTGCCGTGGCTCGCGGCCGCGACCGTCATCCTGCTCGCGATCGGCCTCTACCAGTCAGCCTACGCGCCGGACGACTATCAGCAGGGCGCGACCGTCAAGATCATGTTCATCCACGTGCCCAATGCCTGGCTGTCGATGTTCGTCTGGGGCGTGATGAGCATCGCATCGCTGGGCACGCTGGTGTGGCGTCATCCGCTCGCCGACGTCGCCGCCAAAGCCGCAGCGCCGATCGGCGCCGCCTTCACCTTCCTCGCGCTGCTCACGGGCTCGCTGTGGGGCCGGCCGATGTGGGGCACCTATTGGGAATGGGATGCGCGGCTCACCTCGGTGCTGATCCTGTTCCTGATGTATCTCGGCCTGATGGCGCTGTGGCGCGCGGTCGACGATCCCTCGCGCGCGGCACGCGCCGCCGCGGTGCTGACCCTGGTCGGCGCCATCAACCTGCCGATCATCAAGTTCTCGGTCGACTGGTGGAACACGCTGCACCAGCCGGCCTCGGTGATGCGCATGGGCGGATCGGCCCTCGACAAATCGTTCCTGATTCCGCTGCTGGTGATGGCGCTCGCATTCACGCTGCTGTTCGTCACGCTGCATCTGGCCGCGATGCGCAACGAGATCCTGCGCCGCCGGGTCCGCTCCCTGCAGATGATGCAGGCGAGCCGTGTGGCGTTCTCGAGCGAGGCGGGCTCCGGTTCGCGCGGACAAAGCGCGTCGAAAGAAGTTGGGGCCGCAGGATGATGTCGCTCGGTCCCTATGCATCCTTCATCGTGACGTCCTATGCCGCAGTGGCCGTCGTGGTCGCGATCCTGATCGGCTGGATCGTGCTCGACTACCGCAACCAGACGCAGCGCCTGCGCGAGCTCGACCGCAGCGGCATCACCCGCCGCTCCGGCCGCAGCGCGGTGGATGCGTCATGAGCGATCAATCGACCTCCGCGCCGCCGCAGCGCCGCACCTTCCTGATGGTGCTGCCGCTGATCGCCTTCATTGCCCTTGCGCTGCTGTTCTGGTTCCGGCTCGGCAGCGGCGATATCTCGCGGATTCCCTCCGCGCTGATCGGTCGTCCGGTGCCACAGACCGTGCTGCCGCCGCTCGAGGGATTGCAGGACAACGGCGCGCCGGTGCCGGGACTCGATCCCGCCGCCTTCAAGGGCAAGGTCAGCCTGGTCAATGTCTGGGCGTCCTGGTGCGTGCCGTGCCATGACGAGGCCCCACTCCTGACCGAACTGGCCAAGGACGAGCGCTTCCAGCTGGTCGGCATCAATTACAAGGACGCCGCGGACAATGCGCGCCGCTTCCTCGGCCGCTACGGCAACCCGTTCAGCCGCGTCGGCGTGGATGCCAACGGCCGCGCCTCGATCGAATGGGGCGTCTACGGCGTGCCGGAGACCTTCGTCGTCGGGCGCGAAGGCACCATCGTCTACAAGCTGGTCGGCCCGGTCACGCCACAGAACCTCAAGACCGTGCTGATGCCGGAGCTGGAGAAGGCGCTCAAGACAGGAGGCTGACTCGAGCGCGACGAGATTCTGGATCACGCTCTAGCGGGGCGGACAAGCCGCTCCGCGGACGCGTTCACGACACCTTGTCGCGACGATCGCTTGAGTTCGCGTTGCCTGCGAGCAGGCCGGCCACGGCGTCCCAGCCCTTCTCGAAGATATGGCCGACCTTGTGGCCGAAGGAATGGCCGGGTCGCAACCGCGGCGATTCCAGAATGTGCGTCAAATGCCGGTGGTCGCCCGGAATGGTGTTGATCTCCGCGGTGACGGCAGCCTGGACGGCCGCCATCAGGTCATCCAGACGCTGGGCCCAGCCGGACCCTTGAAGCTCGATCTGCGTTCTCAGCGCCTCCTCGATCCGATAGATCTCGCCGACGATCTCCTTGGCCCGCACCGGGCGGTTGTTCCTGAGGGCAAACAGCAGGAGGAGACGCTTCTCCTCGACCTGATCGAGCACCATCGAAACCGCAAGCGCGAAGGGCCCCTCCGCGATCCGCGCCGCAGCCCGGTCGTCGGCCGGAGCGGTCGCGACCGACAGCAGCTCCCAGGGGGATTCCAGACGCTTTGCGAGGATTGTGAGCGCGAACGGCACGGCATCGACGCGCCTGGCCTTGAGCGCGCTCAACAGACCGAGCGCCTTGTCGAGGCCGGCGCCCTCGAGCCGGGCAATCTTCGGCGCAAGGGCACGGCCAAAATCCTCGAGCTCCCGCTGCAGTTCGAGGTAGCGCAGCATCTTCTTGAGGTCGTCGAATGTCGCATGCGAGCTGGTATAGGCCATCAGCCCATCGCGAATGCCGGCTGCGCCCTCGGCAGAACCCAGCTGGCCGATGAGAGAGGTCAGGACCTTCTTCTGGAACGCCTGGGCCATCTGCCGCGCCTCGGCCTGCTTGCCGGCAGAGATGGCCTTCGTCGCACTGGCGACGTAGTCCGCCGCCATGCTGCGCAGCAATTGCTCGGTCACGAGGCTCCAGATCGGCGCGAGCGATCCACGGGCGATCTGGCCGCTATTGGCCCGTTCCGGCGCGCCGTCCACCAGGACCGGCTCGAACGGCTCGAAGAAGTAGCGCGAGGGATTTCCGACGCGATAATGGTTCTGGCCCGTGTTGCGAAACTCGGCTCGCAGCGCCGCCACCAATGGCTCGGAATGCGGAATGTCCTCGCCGAGGAGATGTAGCCGTTCCAGTTCGGCAAGCAGGCGGCGCCGGACCTGCGGAGCGAGCTGCCGGAGGTACTGAATCAGGTGTTCAGCCGCGTGATCCTGTTTTGCGCTCACCACCGGGCCCTCCGGCGTGCCATCATCTCTTCATCACCAAAAGGCTATCGCCTGCGATCTTTCAGGCAAGGTTAAAGAGATGAACAATCTCAGCTTGCGGTTACAGAGCAATGAAGAACCCTGTCGGCTTCGTCGCTCAACCCGGTCGGCGGCGACCAACAGACCGCGCGAAGTGCACGTCAGCGTGAATATGCGGGCCGACCGACGGGTTCAGCCCCGAGCTGGCGTCACCCCTTCGTGACGTCCCCCGCCTCGGCCTCGCTCGCCTCCAGCGACGCCGGCTCGAGATGATAGCGCTTGACCAGCGGCATTTGAATCACGCCGAAGATGGCGGTCAGCGGCAGGACGCCGAAGACCTTGAAGTTCACCCAGAAATCCGTGCTCTGGGTACGCCAGATGATCTCGTTCAGCACCGCCATGCCGGCGAAGAACAGCGCCCAGCGCAGCGTCAGGATGCGCCAGCCCTGCGGCGTCAGATTGAACACCTGATCGAACATCACGGCGATGAAGGAACGGCCGAACAGCAGGCCGCCGCCGAGGATCGCTGCGAACAGGCCGTAGATGATGGTCGGCTTGACCTTGATGAAGGTCTCGTCGTGCAGCACCAGCGTCAGCGTGCCGAACACCAACACGATCACACCCGTCACGATCGCCATCATCGGGATATGGCGCGTCACCATGTAGGACGCGGCCATCGCCGCCACGATCGCCACCATGAAGGCGCCGGTCGCGGCGAACAGATTGAACTTCGCGTTCACGAAGAAGAACACGAGCAGCGGACCGAGCTCGGTCGCCAGCTTGAACAGCGGATGCGGCTGGGTCTTGTCCATCTTCAGCTTTCGATTCCGGCGATGGCGCGGGCGAAGTCGCGCGCGGTGAACGGCGCGAGATCGTCGACGCCTTCGCCGACGCCGATGAAATGCACCGGCAGTTTGAATTTTTCCGCGAGCGCCACCAGAATGCCGCCGCGCGCGGTGCCGTCGAGCTTGGTCATCACGAGGCCGGTGACGCCGGCAGTGCGGTGAAAGGCCTCGACCTGCGACAGCGCGTTCTGGCCGACGGTTGCGTCGAGCACCAGCAGCACCGCATGCGGCGCGGTGTCATCCACCTTGCGGATGACGCGCACGACCTTTTCGAGCTCGTTCATCAGCTCGGCCTTGTTTTGCAGCCGCCCGGCGGTGTCGATCAGGAGCACGTCCATGCCCTGCTCCTTCGCCGCCGTCAGCGCGTTGAAGGCAAGGCTCGCCGAATCCGAGCCCTGCGCGCCGGCGATGACGGGCGTCTTCGTCCGCTCGCCCCACACCTTGAGCTGCTCGATGGCTGCGGCGCGAAACGTGTCGCCGGCGGCCAGCATCACCTTGCGGCCTTCGGAGGCAAATTTTTGCGAGAGTTTTCCGATGGTCGTGGTCTTGCCGGAGCCGTTGACCCCGACCACCAGAATCACGAACGGCTTCCTGGCCGTGTCGATCTCGAGCGGCCTCGCCACCGGCGCCAGCACCTTCTCGACCTCGGTCGCAACCACGTCCTTGACCTCGTCCGCCGAGATCGCCTTGTCATAACGGCCGGTGCCGACGGCATCGGCAATCCGGACCGCGACGGAGGTCCCGAGATCGGCGCGCAGCAGCACGTCCTCGATGTCATCGAGCATGGCGCGGTCGAGCTTGCGCTTGGTGACGAGGTCGGCGACCGCGGTCCCGAGCGAGGACGAGGTGCGCTTCAGCCCGTTGGACAGGCGGCGCCACCAGCTCAGCTTGGGGGTCTCGGAGGTATCGTTCATGGCGGGGGTGTGTTAGCCGTTCCGGCGATTAAACGAAAGTCTTGCAATTGCTCGATGTTCCCGAACTGACCGCCGAGGAGATTTTGTCGCGCGTGCTCCATCGCGACGGGCTGATGCTGGTCATCGACAAGCCGTCGGGCCTGCCGGTGCATCGCGGCCCGAAGGGCGGCGCCAATCTGGAGGCCTCGTTCGACGCATTGCGTTTCGGCCTGCCGCGGCCGCCGGTGCTGGCTCACCGGCTGGACAAGGACACCTCGGGCTGCCTCGTGCTCGGCCGCCATCGCAAGGCCACCGCTTCGCTCGGCCTGCTCTTCAAGCACGGCAAGATCGGCAAGACCTACTGGACCGTGGTCGAGGGCGGCCCCGTCGAGGACGAGGGCATCATCGACATGCCGCTCGGCCGGCTCAACGCCGAGCGCGGCTGGTGGCAAAAGCCCGATCCGGAGGGGCAGAAGGCGATCACGAACTGGAAGGTGATGGGCCGCGGCGACGGTCTGACCTGGCTCGCGATGGAACCGGTCACCGGCCGGACCCATCAATTGCGGGTGCATTCGGCCGCGACCGGCTGGCCGATCTTCGGCGATAACATCTACGGCAACGGCCCGCGCTTCGGCGAGCCGAAGTTGCACCTGCATTCCCGCGAGATCGTGGTGCCGATCTCCCGGAACAAGGAACCCGTCCGCGTCGTGGCGCCGGCCCCGCCCCACATGCACGAAAAGCTCAGGGCCTGCGGTTGGAACGGGGAATAGCCCAGCCGCCCAACCCTCAAGATGAGGGGCACGTCAGCGCCTGTGGCCATCCTTCGAGACGCCCACTTCGCGGCGCAGTGCCCGGCTACCGGTCCATGGTTTACCAAACCTTCAGTGCTCGCCTCTAATGATTGCGGTTGCTTAGAACAAGCTTCCGTAACCGCTCAGGACGAGCGAGGCGTGATGTCCAAGGCCGAGCTATCGATCATCGACGAGGTCGAATCCGCCATTCGAGCAGGCTCGGCGGAAAAGGGCCTGGAGACCGCCCGGCGCGTCACCGCTCTGTTCCTGTCCTCCGCCGGCAGTTTCGACGACGAGCAGATCGCGCTGTTCGACGAGGTGCTCGAGCGCCTGATCGGCACCATCGAGCTGCGGGCGCTTGCCGACATGGGTGCACGGATCGCGCTCGCCGAGATCAGCGCACAACTGGCGCCGATTGCACAGGCGCCGCCCTCGGTGGTCCGCCGCCTCGCCAGCAATGACGAGATCCGCATCGCCGGTCCCGTGCTGCAAGAATCCGCCCGTCTCGACGACGGCGAGTTGGTGAAGATCGCATCATCCAAGGGCGAGCCGCATCTGCTCGCGATGGCCGGCCGCTGGTGGCTGAAGGAGATCGTCACCGACGCGTTGCTGGCGCGCCGCTACCCCAGTGTCAGCCGGCGGCTCGCCGCCAATCCCGGCGCGCGCGTCTCCGGAAACGGCTTCGCCGTCATGGTCGCCCAGGCCGAGTCGGATCCCGAACTTGCCGTCAGCGTCGGCGTCCGCGTGGACCTGCCGTCGGAGCTGCGCCGCCGGTTGCTGCACTCGGCGACCGATGCCGTGCGCGCCCGCCTGCTGTCGCGCGCGCCGCCTCATCTGTTCGAGGAAATCCAGAGCGCGATCGCGGCCACCGCCGTCGGCGTCGAGCGCGAGATGTCGGCCGTCCGCGATTTCGAAGGTGCCAAGCGTGCGATTGCCATGCTCAAGGCAACCGGCCAACTGAGCGAGGCAACGCTGTTCGGCTTCGCCACGCAGCGACGCTATGAGGAGACCGCCGCCGCCCTGGCGGCGCTGTCCGGGTCGACCGTCGAAGTCATTCGCCCGCTGATGCAGAGCCTGCGCGATGACGGTCTGCTGGTGGCGTGCAAGGCGGCGCAGCTCAGCTGGGAAACCACCACCGCCGTACTCGAAAGCCGCTTTGCGACCGGAGCCATGAAGCCGGCGGATCTCGCGCGCGCGCAAGCTCACTATGCGCACATGACGCTGGAGAATGCGCGGCGCACGCTGCGATTCTGGCAGGTGCGGGCGTCGTAAGGCGCGTGCTGGTTTGGAACACACTGCATCCCAGCCTCGGTGTCGTCCCTGCGCACGCAGGGACCCATAACCACAGGCAGCAGTTTGGCGAAGATTCGTCGTTCGGTACTTCGACCGTCCGCAGGCGATAAATCACGCGGTATGGGTCCCTGCGTGCGCAGGGACGACGGCGGGGATATAGCGCGGCGCAATTCACCGCGGCTGATTATGTGGTCAACCGCTCGCCATCGCTGCCGACAATCATACGCGGCACCACGCTTCCCACGCGCTCGCCCGCAATGGCCACCGGCAGATAGTGCTCCGTGCGGCCCTGCCCCTCGCTCTCGATCAGCACCTCGCGCGCTGCACCGATCTCGGCTTGCAGCCGTTCGCGCAATGCCGCTTCGCCTGCGGCACGCAGCCGCTTCGCGCGTTCCTTGACGAGGGCCCCCGCCACCTGCGGCATCTTTGCAGCGGGCGTGCCGGGGCGCGGCGAATAGGGAAAGACGTGCAGGAAGGTCAGGCCGCATTCGCCGACGAGATCGAGCGAGCGCGAGAACATCTCCTCGCACTCGGTCGGGAAGCCCGCGATGATGTCGGCGCCGAAGGCGATATCCGGGCGCAAGCGGCGCACCTGGTCGCAGAATGCGATCGCATCCTGCCGCGAATGCCGCCGCTTCATGCGCTTCAGAATCATGTCGTCGCCGGATTGCAGCGACAGATGCAGATGCGGCATCAGCCGCGCATCATCAGCGACGGCATCGAGCAGATCGTCATCCGCCTCGATCGAATCGATCGAGGAGATGCGCAGGCGCCTCAGCTCCGGCACGTGCCGCAAGATCTGCTTCGTCAGCATGCCGAGTTTCGGTGCGCCGGGCAGATCAGTGCCATAGCTGGTGAGGTCGACGCCGGTCAGCACGATCTCGGCATGACCGCGTTCGACCAGCGTCCGCACCTGCTCGACCACCGCACCCATCGCCACGGAGCGCGAATTGCCGCGGCCGTAGGGAATGATGCAGAAGGTGCAGCGATGGTCGCAGCCGTTCTGCACCTGCACGAACACGCGCGGCAGGCCGCTTGCGTAGCCCTCGACGAGATGCGGTGCCATCTCCCTGACGGCCATGATGTCGCTGACGGCGATCTTCTCGCTGGCGCCGAGGTCGAAAGCGCTGCGCGTCTCCCGCCACGCAGACGCGCGCATCTTGTCGTCGTTGCCGACGACGCGATCGACTTCGGTCATATCGGCGAACATCGAGCTTTGCGTCTGCGCCGCGCAGCCGGTGACGACGATGCGAGCACCGGGACGTTCGCGCTTCAGCTTGCGGATCGATTGCCGCGCCTGCGCCACCGCTTCGTTGGTGACGGCGCAGCTATTGATGACAATCGTATCTGAAAGGCCCGCACCTTCCGCCTCACGGCGGATCACCTCGGCCTCGAAGGCATTGAGGCGGCAGCCGAAGGTGACGATGTCGACGGCCATCAGCCGGCCTGCGCGAACAGCGCCGGATCGAATTTGCCTTCATATTCGAATGTCGCTGTGCCCGTCATCAGCACGTGGTCGTCGCGCTCGCGCCATTCGATGCCGAGCTTGCCGCCGGGCAGCGTGATCTCGACATTGCGCTCGACCCGCTTCAGGCGCGCCGCGGCAACCGCCGTGGCGCAGGCCGCCGAGCCGCAGGCCCTGGTCAGGCCGGCGCCGCGTTCCCAGGTGCGGATCGTGATGTGCTGGGGATCGACGATATGGGCGAGCGTGATGTTGGCGCGCTCCGGGAAGATCGGATGGTTTTCGAGCAGCGGACCGAAGCGCTCGAGATCGTAGGCATTGACATCGTCCACCCAGAAGATCGCATGCGGATTGCCCATGCTCACCACCGAGGGCGAATGCAGAATCGGATTGTCGATCGGCCCGATCTGCAATTCGATGTAGCGGGTGTCGCGGAACTCTTCCGCCAGCGGAATGTCCTGCCAGCCGAACTTCGGCGCACCCATGTCCACGGTGTAGAGATCCGGCGCGGGACCCTGCCAGGCATTGAGCAGTCCCGCTTCCGTCTCGAAAGTCGCAGTGGTCTGGCCGGTCTTTTCGAAGATGCGGCGCACCACGCAGCGCATGCCGTTGCCGCACGCGCCTGCCTCCGAGCCGTCATTGTTGTAGATGCGGATGAAGGCTTCGGTGCCGTCCAGCCGCGGCTTCTGCAGCACCATGAGCTGATCGTAGGCCACGCCGCCCTTCGCGGACGCCACCGCGCGCGCGTCGTCCGGTGTCACCTTTGCCGTGGACGCGCGCATGTCGACAACGACGATCTCGTTGCCGATGCCGTTCATCTTGGCAAATGCGTGGTTGGCCAGCGCGCTCATGAAAATTCCCGAATTTCGCCTGCCTTATATGGCGATCCTTGCCGGCTTGGCCAGTGTCTTGCCGCCGGTCGCCAGGGGGCTGTGGGGAGGCCTGCCATGACGCATCTGTCATGGGACGAATTCGGCGCTCGCGTGTTAGAACGGCGCGCTCGCGCGAGCCGGGGCGCGACTGGGCACAAAGACGGATTTAGGCCTTGGTCGATAAGACCTTAGCGTTAAGGCCTTGGGGAGAATAAAATGTTCAGGTTTCGTCGTCTCGCTCTGGCCGCGCTGATCCCGGCAGCAGCCTTGTCGTTTGGCCTGCCTGGCGCTCTGGCGCAAACCCCGAGCCCGGCACCGGCCGGCTCGGCAAGTCCCATGGCAAGTCCCTCGCCGGCCCCATCGGCTTCCCCCTCCCCGGCCGCGAGTGCCTCGCCTGCGCCTGCGGCAACGCCCTCACCGGCGCCATCGCCTGCGGCCAGCGCTTCGCCTGCCCCGGCGACGTCGCCCTCGCCCGCAGCCAGCGCCTCACCCAGCCCGGCGGCACCGCCGCCTGCCGCCGCCACAACGCCCGCTCCGGTGCAGACCGCCGATCCGTTTGGCCTCGAGACCACGCTCGAATCCAGAAAAGTCGTGATGGTCAAGGGCACCGCCAATTGGGACTCGGCCTTCGACACGCTGGTCGATGCCTTCAAGGCGCTGAACACGCTGCTGGACAAGCAGGGCATCAAGCAAGCCGGCAATTCGATGATCGTCTACACCTCGACCGACGATACCGGCTTCACCTTCCTCGCCGAGATCCCGGTCGATCAGGATCCCAAGAGCTTGCCCAAGGACATGAGCATCGGCAAATCGCCGGAAGGCAAGGCCCTGAAATTCGTCCATCGCGGTTCCTACGACAACATGGACAACACCTATGAGGCGATCACCAATCACCTCGACGACAAGAGACTCGAAGCCAAGGACACCTTCATCGAGGAATACCTCACCGATCCCCTGAAGACCGCTGAGGACAAGCTCGTGATCAACGTTTTCGTGCCACTGAAGTGAGAATGATGAATAAGCCTGCCGTAGTCGTTACTTCCCTCGCCACCGTTTTCGCCACGCTGCTGGCAACGCCTGCGCTCGCCGATGATTTCCCGTCCGCCATTTCGGTGAGCGGCGAAGCCAATGTTTCCGTAGCGCCGGATCTCGCGCAGATCGATGCCGGCGTTGCCAGTGACGCCAAGACGGCGAAGGAAGCCTCCGACGCCAACAACGCGGCCATGGGCAAGGTGCTGCTCGCGCTCAAGGGCGCGGGCCTTGCCGAGAAGGATTACCAGACCTCGCGTCTGTCGCTGCAGCCGCAATACGGCCAGAACAAATCCACCGGCGCGTCCCCGGTCGTCGGGTTCCGCGCCTCCAACCGCGTCACCGTCAAGATCCGCGACGTGACCAAGGTCGCCGGCATCATCGATACGCTGGTCAGCGCCGGCGCCAACGACATCGGCAATATTTCATTCGAGGTGACGCAGGCGTCGAAGCTCCTCGACGACGCACGCGAGCAGGCCGTGGCCGATGCGCGGCGCAAGGCCGAAGTTTACGCCAAGGCCACCGGCGTCACGCTGGGCGCGCCGCTCAGTGTCATCGAAGGCGGCGGCCCCGTGCCGCTGTTCAAGGGCCGCATGGCGGCGCCGATGGCGGCAGCGCCGCAGGCGGCCGTCGCGCCGGGCGAGGAGACGCTGTCCGTCACGGTGAATGTGAGCTGGGCGATCAAGGCGGTGCAGTAGACAAAAGAGGCACACTGCGCGCTCCAATTTCGCTGTCGTCCCCGCGAACGCGGGGACCGACCCATAACCACAGGACGTGGTTGTGTGCCACCGCAGGCAACTCCGAGTCTTCGCCAAACTCCTCCCTGTGGTTATGGGTCCCGGGCTCGCGACTTCGTCGCGCCCCGGGACGACAAGCTGTAGGTATGGCGACAACGGAGTTAAACCGCGCAGGCGTCAGATCTCCACCACCTGCCCCGGCATCATCGCCACGAACCGCTCCTGCGGAATTTTCGCCGCATCCAGCGCCTCGACCAACGCCTTCGCCGGCGCATCGATTGCTTCGTCCGTGAGCTGGAACGTGCCGTGGTGATGCCCGAGCGCGGCCTCGGCGCCGCAATCGGCCAGCGCCTTCACCGCATCCGCCGGATTCATGTGCTGGTCTCGCATGAACCAGCGCGGCTCGTAGGCGCCGATGGGCAGGATCGCCAGGCGCAGCGGTCCATGCTTCTCGGCGACGCGCCGAAAATGCGTGCCGTCGCCGTAGCCGGAATCGCAGACGACGTAGACTTTGCCGGCCGGTGTCTCCAGCACGAAGCTCGCCCATAGCGCCTTGTTGCGATCGAACATGCCGCGCGCCGTCCAGTGCCGCGTCGGCACCAGATGCACGGCGACGCCGCCGCCGAGCTCGACGCGGTCGTGCCAGTCGAAGGCTTCCACCCTGATCGTGGAATCCCAGCTGCGCATCGTCACGTCGTTGCCGAGCGGGGTGACCACGCGCGGGGCGAAATTCTTCGTGAGCCGCGACAGCGTCGCAATGTCCAGATGATCGTAATGCCCGTGCGAGACCAGCACGACATCGATCTTCGGCAGCTTCTCGAACGCGATGCCGGGATCATTGTGCCGCTTCGGCCCGGCCCAGGCGACCGGCGAGACTCGCTCCGACCAGACAGGATCGACCAGAATATTGAGGCCGCCGGTCTGGATCAGCCAGCTGGCGTGGCCGACGAAGGAGAGCCGCAAATTGCCGCCATCGACCCGCGCCGGCGGGGTATCGGCGTGGGGGCTGGGAGCCCAGTCCGGCCATGTGGCGCGCTGCCGCTTGCCGCCGAGCTGCCAGCGCAGCACCTCGCGAAGCGATTTCGGCGGCGCGCCGTCCGGATCGAAAAAGGTCAGGCCGTCGAAATGATCGGAGGCGGGACCGTCATAGGTTTTCATGCGGGACATCCAGAGGGAGGACACGCCGACCAAGGCGCCGGCCCCGGCAAGCAGTCCAAACAGGCGGCGGCGGGTGATCGGCACGGCGGGGCTTCAGCGATGGTAACGGAGGCGGGTCATCACCTCTATATGGGCGGAACCCAGAGAAAAAAGAACCGGTCGAAAAAAGGTTCTTAGTTTCAGGGCCTTGACCAGGCAAAGGCACCCCGACGCCCTAACTTTCCTTGACTTTTGGGCGAGAGCGGCGTTTAACCCCGCCACTTTCTCGGAAAGGCTTTCTTTTCGACCCGCCGACCGGCCCTCGGGGCCGGAGGTCAACGCCCGACAGCGCTGTGCGCCCTCGGGCGCAAAGGTGTTTGGAAGATCGTTTGGCCAAGGAAGTGGTCATCCCCCGCGAAGGCGGGGGACAGCAACAGGACAACTTCATTGTTCGACAATCTGTCGGAACGGCTTGGTGGCATTCTCGATCGTCTGACGGGGCGCGGCGCGCTGACCGAAAAGGACGTCGACGCCGCGATGCGCGAGGTGCGCCGCGCGCTGCTGGAAGCCGACGTCGCGCTCGAGGTGGTCCGCAGCTTCACCGAGCGCGTCCGCGAGCAGGCGATCGGCGCCACCGTCGTCAAGTCGGTCACACCCGGCCAGATGGTGGTCAAGATCGTCCATGACGAGCTGATCAACACGCTCGGCGCCGAAAGCCAGACCATCGACGTCAATTCCGTGCCGCCGGTGCCGATCATGATGGTCGGCCTACAAGGCTCGGGCAAGACCACCACCACCGCGAAGCTCGCCCGCCGCCTGGTCCAGCGCGACAAGCGCAAGGTGCTGATGGCCTCGCTCGACGTCTATCGTCCGGCGGCGATGGAGCAGCTGGCCGTGCTCGGCCGCGATCTCGATATTCCCACCTTGCCGATCGTCGCGGGGCAGCAGCCGCCGCAGATTGCGAAGCGCGCGCTCGAGGCCGGCAAGCTTGGCGGCTACGACATCGTGCTGCTCGACACCGCCGGCCGCACCACGCTGGACGAAGAGATGATGGCGGAAGCGGCCGCGATCAAAGCTGCAGCCAATCCGCACGAAGTGCTGCTGGTCGCCGACAGCCTCACCGGCCAGGACGCAGTGAATCTCGCGCGCGCGTTCGACCAGCGCGTCGGCCTCACCGGCATCGTGCTGACCCGCGTGGACGGCGATGGCCGCGGCGGCGCCGCGCTGTCGATGCGCGCCGTCACCGGCAAGCCGATCAAGCTGATCGGCACCGGCGAAAAGACCGATGCCCTGGAGGATTTCCATCCCGACCGTATCGCCGGCCGCATCCTCGGCATGGGCGACGTGGTGTCGCTGGTCGAGCGCGCTGCCGCCAATATCGACGCCGAAAAGGCCGCGCGCACTGCCGAGCGCATGCGCAAGGGTCAGTTCGACCTCAACGACATGCGCGAGCAGCTATCGCAGATGGCCAATATGGGCGGCATCAGCGGGCTGATGGGCATGATGCCCGGCATCTCCAAGATGAAGAACCAGATCGCGGCCGCCGGCATCGACGACAAGATCTTGAAGCGCCAGGTCGCGATCATCGATTCCATGACGCGCGACGAGCGCCGTCATCCCGACCTGCTCAAGGCCAGCCGCAAGAAGCGCATCGCCGCCGGTTCCGGCCAAAACGTCGAACAGGTCAACAAGCTGCTCAAGATGCACCGGAACATGGCCGACATGATGAAGGCGATGGGCTCCGGCAAGCGCGGTCCGCTCGCCGGCATCGCCCAGGCGATGGGCTTCGGCGGCGGCATGAAGATGCCTTCGCCCGAAGAGATGAAGGCGATGCAGGAGAAGATGCAGGCCGGCGGTGGACAAGGTCTGCCCAGCCTGCCGAAGGATCTGCCGCCGGGTCTTCGCTCGGGCCTGCCGAATTTGCCGGGACTTACGGGCCTCAGCGGCAAGCCGACCCTTCCGGGCCTCGGCGGCTTCCCCGGCAAGAAGAAATGAGGAATTCGTCGCGGGGGATCGCAAGCGTCCCGCGCAACGCGGAATACCAATCAACCGAACAAGCTGTACTTTGAAGGAGAACTGAATGTCCGTCGTTATCCGCCTCGCCCGTGCAGGCACCAAGAAGCGTCCCGTCTATCACGTCGTCGTCGCCGACTCGCGCTTTCCGCGCGATGGCCGCTTCATCGAGCGTCTTGGCCATTTCAACCCGCTGCTGCCGAAGGACAACGAGACCCGCCTCAAGCTCGACATGGACAAGGTGAAGGCCTGGCTCGCCAAGGGCGCGCAGCCCTCGGACCGCGTGGCCCGTTTCCTCGACGCCGCCGGCGTCAAGAAGCGCGAAGCCCGCAACAACCCCGAGAAGGCCGTGCCGCGCAAGGAGCGCAAGGCACAGGCCGAAGCCGCCGCGAAGGGCTAAGGCCGAATCATGTCGGCGCTGGTCTGCGTCGCGCGGATCGGCGCCGCGCATGGGGTGCGCGGTGCGGTCAAACTATGGACCTTCACCGAAGACCCCTTTGCCGTCAGGCGCTACGGTCCGCTGCTGTCGAAAGACGGCAAGCGCCAGTTCGAGGTCGCAACGGCGCGCGAGGCCAAGGATCATCTGGTCGCGACGTTCAAGGGCGTCACGACGCGCGATGAGGCCGAGCGCCTCAACGGCATCGAGCTCTATGTCGCGCGGGACAAGCTGCCCGCGACGGACGCGGACGAATATTACCACACCGATCTGATCGGGCTCGCCGCCGTCACCACCGACGGCGACGCGCTCGGCCGCGTGCTCGCGATCCACAATTTCGGCGCCGGCGACATCATCGAGATCGCTCCGCCCAGCGGCACGACGATGCTGCTGCCGTTCACGAACGCGGTGGTGCCGGAGGTCGACATTGCCGGCGGCCGCGTGGTGATCGCGCTGCCGCAGGAAATCGAGGGCGAGGACGAAGGCAAGGCTTCGTCATCGTGATGATGGCCCGCGAATAATCTCCACAAGAATAAGGGGCTGCGAGATGCCTCGCCTGGAAGCTTCAATCAAAGACCACCTGAGTCCAGTGCTCAAGGGCGATGGATTCCTCGGCTCTGGCCGAACTTTCCGTCGTATCTCAGAAGATCTCATTCACGTCGTGGCGGTACAAGGGTCGCGATACGGTAGCAAGTTCGCCGTAAACCTCGGCATCCAGCCTCGGTGTATTCCGGATGTCGTTGGCAACTCACCCGATGCAACAAAAATCAGAGAAGAGCTCTGCGAGTTTCGGCGAAGGCTGTCCGAAGCAACGAGTGATCAATGGTGGGAACATGAAGGCTCAAAGGAGAGCATGGACGCCGCCGTTCAGGCGGCTGCATCGGCCTATAAGACAATTGGTCGAAGGCTCTTCTCCGAACTGTCGGGGCCAGAATCTCCATTGTACAAAGTCACGCCTGGGCAATTCGAGGCTGGGCAGTATAGCTTTTCAGGTTTCGGCTCCACGAAAGTTCGAATGGCGCGCTCATTGGCGCTCATGCGGCAATCGATTGGCGACTTGGTCGACGCCAACGCCTTCGCCCGGATTGCGTTGGCGAGCCTAGGAAATGCCTCTGCTCTTCGTGCGGAAATGGAGGAATTGTGTAGAGCGACCGAAAGCTAACAAGGCGCCCTGGATGTGAAGATTGCCACTTGGATGCGCCCATGCAGGGTCTCGACCTCTCGGCCGCAATGCCCTAACCAGCGGCCATGACGACTTCCTCACCTTGGCGCGCGACGGTGCTGACGCTGTTTCCGGAGATGTTTCCGGGACCGCTCGGCGTGAGCCTCGCCGGGCGGGCGCTGGCGTCAGGACTCTGGGAGATCGAGGCCCGGGACATCAGGGCCTCCGCCACCGACCGCCACCGCAGCGTCGACGACACCCCGGCCGGCGGCGGCCCGGGCATGGTGCTGCGGGCGGACGTTCTGGCGGCCGCGATCGATGCTGCCGGGATTGGCCCGGAGCGGCCAAGACTCCTGATGAGCCCGCGCGGTCGGCCATTGACCCAGGCTCGTGTCCTGGAACTGGCGAAGGGCCCCGGCCCGCTGATCGTCTGCGGGCGGTTCGAGGGGATTGACCAGCGGGTGATTGACGGACGGGGCTTGGAGGAGGTCTCGATCGGGGATTACGTGCTGTCGGGGGGCGAAATAGCCGCGTTGGCGCTGATCGACGCCTGCGTCAGGCTGCTGCCGGGGGTGATGGGCAAGGAGGCCTCGGGAACCGAGGAAAGCTTCTCGGATGGCCTTCTGGAGTACCCCCAATACACCCGTCCGCAGCTCTTCGAGGGGGCTCCGATCCCCGACGTCCTGACTTCCGGCGACCACGCCAGGGTCGCGAGCTGGCGGCGGGCACAATCCGAGGCCCTCACCAAGGCCCGGCGGCCGGATTTGTGGGCTCAAATCCCGAGCAAGCCTCCGAATCGAGCCGGTCGCCAAAAAACGCCAAAAAACAAGACAGACGGGTGACAAACGCTCCGGCTTGCCTTATAGGAGCGGCCACATCCGCAATGGCTGGATAGACGAATTTCGCGCAGCCCCCGTTTCGAAGGCTGGGCGCGCCGATGGAGATTTACCCATGAACCTGATCAAGCAGCTCGAGCAAGAGCAATTCGACAAGCTGTCCGCCGGCAAGGACATTCCGGAATTCGGTCCCGGCGACACCGTGATCGTCAACGTGAAGGTCGTCGAAGGCGACCGCACCCGCGTGCAGGCCTATGAAGGCGTCTGCATCGGCCGTTCCGGCGGCGGCCTCAACGAGAGCTTCACCGTGCGCAAGATCTCGTATGGCGAGGGCGTCGAGCGCGTGTTCCCGGTGATGTCGCCGATGATCGACTCGATCAAGGTGGTGCGCCGCGGCAAGGTGCGTCGCGCCAAGCTCTATTATCTCCGCAATCTGCGCGGCAAGTCGGCTCGCATCGTCGAGAAGACCGAGCACGCCAAGGCCGTCAACGAGTAAGCTCCGCTTACAGCCGAGTTTCCAAAAGCGCGGGGCAAGACCCCGCGCTTTTTTGTTGCGTCAGCCGCGCGCGTCAAAGCCCTCGCGATTCCGGTTCGGCCTGCTATATATTCGTAGAATGTTTCCAGATCAGACCAGCATGGAGCCCATCAAACGCATCGTCATCGACGATCGCTCGCGGCTGCCTGGACGGTTCTTCGGACGCTTCGCGACCTCGGCAACGTCAGAGCTTACGCGCGCAGCCTAAAAGCTGCGCTGAAGACTGCCTGTTGCCCCGCGCGTGACCGCGCACATCCGTTACCAACGTTTTTCGGAGCTGACGCTCATGTCCAAGCCCACCACATTGTACGACAAGATCTGGAACGACCATCTGGTGCACGAAGCCGAGGACGGCACCTGCCTGCTCTACATCGACCGTCATCTGGTGCACGAGGTGACCTCGCCGCAGGCGTTCGAGGGGCTGCGCGCCACGGGCCGCAAGGTCCACGCGCCGGAGAAGACGCTCGCCGTCGTCGACCACAACGTGCCGACCACCGATCGCACCAAGCCGAATCCCGATCCCGAAAGCATCGAGCAGATCAAGGCGCTGGCCGAGAACGCCAAGGAATTCGGCATCGAATATTACAACGAGTTCGACAAGCGACAGGGCGTCGTCCACGTCATCGGCCCCGAGCAGGGTTTTACGCTGCCCGGCACCACCATCGTCTGCGGTGACAGCCACACTTCGACGCATGGCGCCTTCGGCGCGCTCGCGCACGGCATTGGCACGTCGGAAGTAGAGCACGTTCTGGCGACGCAGACGCTGATCCAGAAGAAGGCGAAGAACATGCGCGTCACCGTCGACGGCAAATTGCCCGACGGCGTGACCGGCAAGGACATCATCCTGGCCATCATCGGCGAGATCGGCACCGCCGGCGGCACCGGCTACGTGCTGGAATATGCCGGCGATGCGATCAGCGCGCTCAGCATGGAAGGCCGCATGACGGTCTGCAACATGTCGATCGAGGGCGGCGCCCGCGCCGGTCTCGTTGCGCCCGATCAGAAGGCGTTCGACTTCCTGCGCGGCCGCCCGAAGGCGCCGAAGGGCGCGGACTGGGACGCGGCGATGCGCTACTGGGAGAAGCTGCGCTCCGACGACGGTGCGCATTTCGACAACGAGCTGCGCCTCGATGCGGCCAAGCTGCCGCCGATCGTGACCTGGGGCACGAGCCCGGAGGATGTCATCTCGGTGACCGGCATTGTGCCCGATCCCGATAAGATCGCGGACGAGGCCAAGCGTCTCTCCAAGCATCGCGCCCTGAAATACATGGGCCTGACGGCGGGAACGAAGATCACCGACATCAAGATCGACCGCATCTTCATCGGCTCCTGCACCAACGGCCGCATCGAGGATCTGCGTGCGGCGGCGAAGATCGCCGAAGGCAAGCACGTCTCGGCGCATGTCAACGCCATGGTCGTGCCGGGCTCCGGCCTCGTGAAGGAACAGGCCGAGGCTGAGGGTCTGGACAAGATCTTCATCAAGGCCGGCTTCGAATGGCGCGAGCCGGGCTGCTCGATGTGCCTCGCGATGAACCCGGACAAGCTGGCCCCGGAAGAGCGTTGCGCCTCGACCTCGAACCGCAATTTCGAAGGCCGCCAGGGCTTCAAGGGCCGCACGCATCTGGTATCGCCGGCGATGGCGGCGGCAGCGGCGATCGCAGGTCATTTCGTCGACGTCAGGGACTGGCGTTAAGCCCGTTCCTGCAATTGTAGCGATCGCGGCAAACCGCCCTTAATCTGCGGCGTCTCATTCTCGTCCTCGCGAGGGTTTCGCGAGGACGCTGCATATGGCCAACAAGCCGGAATATGTCGATCTGATCAGCGAGGCCACGCGCCAGCACCGGCGCGCAGCGCCGCTGCGCGTCGTCGCCAGGCCCGAGGTCGAGGAGACCTCGAAGCTCAGCCACTGGCCGCCGGCGCTGTTCAAGCAATGGAAGCTGGATAATCTGATGCGGTGGAGATCCGCATCGTGGAAGCTGAGAGATTAGCTTCGGCACTCCGTCATGCCCGTGGGCTTGTCCCGGGCATCCACGAGCCTCTCGTTCACGCTCCAAGAACGTGGATGGCCGGGACATAGGCGAGCGGAAGCGACGCCGTCCTTCCGATGGCTATGCCCGGCCATGACGAATGCGGAGCTAGCAGCTCACATCACCAATACCGGTACGGATAGTGCCAGCGCGGCCAGTGGCAGACGCGGCGCGGGCCGTAATAGGTGAAGATGATCCGGCAGCGGCGCGGATAGTGGTAGGCAGGATAGTAGCCGCCGACATAATAGCGCCGGTGGAAGTGACGATGGCCGAAATGGGGACGATGATGATGGCCCCAGTGGCGGTGGTAGCCGCCATATCCGCCGTAGCGAAAGCCTCCATAGTGATGGCCGCCGACATGGCGGTGAATAGCCGGCCCGGCGCGGAAGCCGCCGATATGACCGCGATGAAATCCACCGCCGCCGATATGACCACCGCGAAAGCCGCCGCCGTGGAAGCCGCCACCGCGGAAACCTCCACCGTGAAAGTGGCCGCCATGTCCGCCGGGCCCGCCACGAACCTGCGTGACGAGGTCGTCGGCCGCAGCCTTCGTCGCGGGTGACGTCGCCGGATTGATCAAGGTCAGCGCTTCAGCACGGCGCGCGGTGCCGGCCGACAGCATCAGCGTTGCGGCGGCCGCAATCCCGAGCAGTCGAATCGAGCCTGCCCTGAGACCCAAACTCCTCAACATGGAATTCTCCCTGAATCTCGACAGCGAAGTTGCGACGCGACGTCTCGGCCGCGCCATCGCTGTTCAATGACGGTCGCTCCCGAGATTAAATTGGGGAGAGTGACGTGAACGCCCCATGAATGAACGGCGCCGGGCTCTGCGATGCGACGCAGTGCCGCGACGAAGAGGAGTTTTGAAGATGACCGTTTATGCGATTGCACAATTGAAGATGACCGACCGCGCGGCCTATGACCGGTACCAGGCGCGGTTCTTCGATGTGTTCAGGAAGTACAATGGCCGGCTGCTCGCCGCCGACGAGCGCCCGCGCGTGCTCGAAGGCGCATGGCCGCACGACAAGCTCGTCATGATGTCGTTTCCCGACGAGGCGGCCTTCCTCGCCTTCTCGAACTCACCCGACTACGAGGAGATCTCCCGCGACCGCAAAGCCGGCGCAGAGGCGACCGTGCTGCTGGTCAAGGGATTTACGCCGAGCTAGCGCGTCACCAGAACGGCCCGTAGCCGAACACGAAGGGTGCCGGCACGCCGTAGGGATAAGGACGATAGTGCACGGGCCGCGCGTAGTAGCGGGGATCCCGGCGCACGAGGGGCGGCACGACGTAGGCTCGCGCGGGCCGTCGCGTATCGAAGATGGCAATCCCGGCCGAGGCCTCCGGAATCGCCGTCCTAGGCGCCGCGGAGGCGCGAGGCAGACCGGCGGCAAGCGCGACGGCAACGGCCCCGGCAATCCATCTCCCCATGATCACCTCAAGGGCTCCAACGCCGAGCGACACCTCAGCCCGGGCGCCAGTAGCAGCTCACGCGCGGCACGATCACCGTGCCGCTCGGCCGGAATTCCTGCACATAGGTGGCGTTGCACACGCGGACTGCATTGGGACCGGGATTGTAGCGCGGATAGACGCCGTCAGGGCTGTAATAGGGCGTGACGCGCAAGCGCGCCGGGGGCCGCTTGCGTGGCGGCGGGACGTCGTCCGGCGATACCGCCTGGGCTGTCCGGATTCCGGAACTTGCAGTCTGCGCCTCGGCCTCAACGCAAAATAGCGAAAACAACCCCATGCACAGTAGCGTCAGCGCTGTTTTCGCTCGCATTTTTCCGCCCACCTGAACCGTCCCATTCGAGGTCCCACGCTCCCCGTTTTGAAAGCGCCCGTCAACCTCGCCCCGCTTATAAAGCCGGATGCATCGCCAAGGAACCCGCGCTAAGACAAGCCTATGTGGACGGAATTAAAAGCGCCCTCGCTGGCCGAAATGGAAGCGACGGCCCATGACATCTTCGAGCGCCTCCCGACGGAGTTTCGCAAGCTCTGCGAGGGCGTGATCATCCGCGTCGACGACTTCCCGACCGAGGAAGTGCTGAACGAGATGGAATGCGAGAGCGAGTTCGACCTGCTCGGCCTGTTCCAGGGCGTCGGCCTGCCGCAACAGAGCCTTGGCGACGTGGCGCGGCTGCCCAACATGGTCTGGCTCTACCGCCGACCGATCCTGGATTACTGGGCCGAGCACGACGAGAGCCTCGGCCACATCGTCCGCCACGTCCTGATCCACGAGATCGGCCATCATTTTGGGCTGTCGGACGACGATATGGAAGCGATCGAGGCCCAGGCGGAGTAGGGTGTCGCCACGAGGGGCGGTGCGCTTCCTCCCCCGCTTGCGGGGAGGCACCTCTTCTAAGGCTCGCCCCCGACCAGGGCAGACTGGATCTGCCGAATTCGGCCTAGGATTTCCTCCCCGATCGCGATAAATAGCGGTTCCCTGATCCACCCCGGAAAGCGCAACCATGGACAAGTTCACCACGCTGGAAGGCGTCGCGGCGCCGCTGAAGATCATCAATGTCGACACCGACATGATCATTCCGAAGCAGTACCTCAAGACCATCAAGCGCACCGGCCTTGGCAAGGGGCTCTTCTCCGAGCAGCGCTACAAGGACGACGGCAGCGAGAACCCGGACTTCGTCCTCAACCAGCCCGCCTATCGCAACGCGAAGGTGCTTGTGGCCGGCGACAATTTCGGCTGCGGCTCGAGCCGCGAGCATGCCCCCTGGGCGCTGCTCGACTTCGGCATCCGTTGCGTGATCTCGACCTCGTTCGGCGACATCTTCTACAATAACTGCTTCAAGAACGGCATTCTGCCGATCCGCGTGTCCCAAGAAGACCTCGACAAGCTGTTCGACGATGCCGAGCGCGGCGCCAATGCGACGCTGACGATCGACCTGCCGAACCAGGAGATCCGCGGTCCCGACGGCGGCAAGGTGAAGTTCGAGATCGATCCGTTCCGCAAGCATTGCCTGATCAACGGCCTCGACGACATCGGCCTCACGATGGAGAAGAAGGCCTCGATCGACAGCTACGAGGACAAGCTCAAGCGCGAACGCGCCTGGGCCTGATCGTATGTTCTGAGCATGATCTTTCCGGAGAACCGCTGCACACTTTTCCGGATCATGCTCTAGTTTTCATTCGAGCCTCGGTGCCATCAGCGCCGGGGCTTTTTCTTTGCCCTGCTCATCGCGTATAGCTGCACGCATGCTGCCCGACATCGTCACCTTCTGGCATGGCCCGATGGACGCGCTGCGCCAGACCTGTCTGCGCTCGCAGCTGGCGGCCGGCCACAAGGTCACGGTTTACAGCTTCGACACCATTCCCGGCCTTCCCGCCGGCGTCGCAAACGCGGAGGCCGAAGCGATCCTGCCGCACGCGTTCTCCGAGCGCCTGCGGCCACCGCAGCCGGACGGAAGCTGGCGCGACTGGACCACGCTTCAGTTCAGCGATTTCTTCCGCATGAAGCTGATGGCGAAGAATCTCGGGCTCTGGCTCGACGCCGACGTGCTGCTGCTCAAACCGGTCGAGATCGATCCCGCAAAGCCCTATTTCGCCTGGGAGCGGCCGCGTCAGCTCGGCAATTCCGTGATCTACCTGCCGCCCGAGCACGGCATCGTCGCCGCCTTCGAGGAGCTGATGGAGCAGGAGGAACTGACGCCGAACTGGCTGTCGGTGCGCCACCGCATCACCTTCATGATGCGCCGCCTGCGCGGCGGCTCGGGCCGCCTCGCGGACATCCGCGTTGCGATCTACGGACCCGCAGCGCTCACCGCGCTCGCACGCCGCACCGGCGAGCTGGCTCGCGCGCTGCCCAAGCAGTCGTTTTATGCCGTGCACGCCGAACCAAAGCTGTTCTTCGATCCCTCGAGCTATCTCGGCCTCGTCACCAATCCCGAGATCATCGGCCTGCACATCTCGCCCAAGGGCCGCGGCGGCGAGAAGCCGATTCCGGGCAGCCTGTATGCCTGGGCTGCGGAGCGGTTTTCGTAATTCTCCGCTCGTGTCCCGGACGCGGCGCAGCGTGTAACGCTGCTCCGCAGAGCCGGGACCCAGCAAGCGGTGAGATGGGCCCCGGCTCAGCGGCACAAGACCGGATTGGATGCCGCTTCCCAATTTGATCCAGCGCAACGCGCTCCTGCATCATTGTGCTTAATTCGCTCCAATTCCTCCGTCCGAAGGAGCTTTCCATGAGCACCGCAAGCAGACCTTATCCCATCGTCCAGGATCTCATCGAGTCCTTCGCCGGCTGGCTGAAGCATCGCCGCGAGATGAACGAGATCCGGCAGCTCGATCGCGCCGATTTCGACCGGATCGCGAGCGACCTCAGGATCGCACCTGACGACCTGGAAGAGCTGGTCCGTCACGGCCGGCATGCCGCCGACGAGCTGCCGAAGATGCTCGAACAACTCGGCATCAACGCCGAAGGCCTCGGCCGCGCGCAGCCGCTGCTGCTTCGCGACATGGAGCGGGTCTGCTCGCTCTGCGGTCACAAGGGTCAATGCGACCGCGATCTCGCCGACGGCACCGCCGCGGAGAATTATCACGGCTATTGCGCCAACGCCTCGACGCTGGAGTCGCTCAATCGCGCCGACGTCGCGCCGCGCTGAGGCGGCGCAACGGATTTTCCGACCGCAGACGTCATCTCTCCATTTGCGTAGCAGAACGCGCCGACGCAGCAGGGCCGCCTGATCAAGCCCTATGGGCCATCGCGGCGGCCTCGGCCGCAGCGCGCTGCATGCTGGTCGACATCTCATTCGTCACCGTGCTCTGCTCCTCGATCGCGGCGGCGGTCGACGTCACGTACTCGCTGACATTGTTGATCGCCTGCTTGATCGCACTCAGAGCGTTGACGACGTCGCCGGAAATGCTGTTGAGGCTGCCGATCTCCTGGCCGATCTTGTCGGTCGCCTGCTTGGCCTGGTTGGCGAGGCTCTTGACCTCGGAAGCGACCACCGCGAAGCCGCGGCCGGCTTCGCCGGCGCGCGCGGATTCGATCGTGGCGTTGAGCGCGAGCAGGTTGATCTGCCCCGTGATGTTGTTGATCAGCTCGACAATGCCGCTCATCGCCTGTGCAGCCTCGGTGAGGCGCTGGGCTTGCGCGTCGGCAGCCGAGACCTGTTCCACCGCACTGGTCGCGGTTTCACGCGATTTGGTCATGGCCTCGGAGATCTCCCGCACCGAGGCGTTGAGCTCCTCCGAGCCGGCGGCGACCGATTCCATCATGCCGCGGACGCGCTCGTTGCCCATGCGGACCAGCACCTGCCTGGTGGTGTCGGTGGCGTATTTCACGACCTTGAAGGGCTTGCCATTGAGATCCAGGATCGGGTTGTAGGAGGCCTGGATGTAGACTTCCTTGCCGCCCTTGCCGATGCGCTTGTATTCGGCCGCCTGGTATTCGCCGCGGTTGAGCGCGGCCCAGAACTCGCGATAGGACGTACTGTCGCGCTCACCGGGATCGACGAACATGCTGTGATGCTTGCCCTTGATCTCGGCCAGGGAATAGCCGACCGCGCCCAGGAAGTTGGCGTTGGCCGTCACGATGGTGCCGTCCATGTTGAATTCGATCACCGCCTGGGCCTTGTCGATCGCCGCGATCTGGCCGGCGAGATCGGCGCTCTTCAGCTTCTGGGCGGTGACGTCGGTCGCGAACTTCACCACCTTGGAGGGCCTGCCCTTCTCGTCGAAGATTGGATTGTACGAGGCCTGGATCCAGACTTCCTTGCCGCCCTTGCCGATGCGCTTGTATTCGGCCGCCTGATATTCACCACGATTGAGTGTCGCCCAGAACTCGCGATAGGCAGCGCTGTCTCGCTCGGCAGGCGCAACGAACATGCTATGATGCTTGCCCCGGATCTCGTCCAGGGTGTAGCCGAGCGTATTCAGGAAGTTCTCATTGGCGTTGCGAACAGTGCCGTCCATGTTGAACTCAATGACCGCCTGCGAGCGGTTCGCAGCGGCGACTTGAGCCCCGAAGTCGAGGTTCTGGAGACGGACCGAGGCATCGGACCATTCCACCACGACTCCCGTCCGGCTGCCGTCGCTGCCCTTCACCGGCGTTGCAACGAGGTCGAATTTCCGATTCCCGATCTGGATCGTCGCACGATGCACGCTGCTGAGGCTCGCGAGCATCTTGCGCTGATGCTGCGGATTCTTATGAAACACGTCGATGTTGGTGCCGACGAGCGTATCCACGTTGAAGTGCGGCAGCTCCTTCTTGAGATCGCTCTCGGCCACGCGAAGCAAGTCCGTCACCGCGTCATTCATGTAGACGATCTTGAGATCGTTATCCGCGATCATCAGATTGGCACTCACGACCTTCGCCGCCTGCAACGTCAATGCGTCGGAGCTCGACTTGCGCTTGAACATGATCTCTCCAATATCGATTAAGTTGCGCGCACGTCGAGGCGGGGCTTCTGCTCGCGATGCGATCCACGAATCCTCAGATATCCGAGTCGAATTATCAGAGTGTTTGTCCGATCGAAGACACAATGGCCGGATTTTGCCAGGGCGATTAACGCGGCAATGACACGCGACGGGACCGCGGCGGTACGGGCCTTGAACTTGCAAACGCGGTCCTAAAATCAGTATCGCAATCTGGCAAAGCGCTCGCAGCTAGCATTCGCTTACCGTCGGCATCGCGCTCGCAGCGAACCAATGAGCGAAGACGATGTGGTTCGCTGCCGCAGCGCGCGTCCGGGCATTTCGTCGCAGCCGCGATGAGTGCGTTCAGGCCTCATTGAGTGATCCGGTCACGCCCGGCAACCGTTGCATTCAATCTCGAATTGGTAGCCCCGCGGAGGGGATACGGTAGTTTGCACGGCGGGGGGATACTGATTTGGGCACCGTTACCTACCTTGACCGCTATGCCTTGATCCGGACGCGCGACAGCGATTTCGCGCGCGACCGCCTGTTTGCGGTCTATGGCGCGGATCGGTTCGACAAGCATGACGATGAGTTCGGCATAGGAGCCAATCTTGCTCGCTTGAATTCCATCGGCCTCGCCTTCTGTGCCTATGATGGCGCGGCATCGCTCTCCTTTCCTGAATCCGACATTCTCCGCCAGCTCTTTTCCATCCAGGGGTCTGCGGGTTTCCGTACGAAGTGGGATAGCCAGCCGATCGAGGCATGGAGCCCGATGATCTCCGGCGACACCAGGCTGGATCTCGACTTTGCGCCAGGCTATCGCCAGCTGGTGCTGAGGATAGATGCCGCCGCGCTGGAGCGCTTGCTGAAGAGCATTCTCGGCGACGACAGCGACATGAAGCTGCATTTCGGCGCGGGCGCAGCCAATCCCGCGGTCATGACGCATCTGCGCCGGGAAGTCTTCAGGCTCGCCGAAGAGCTGGATCGATTTGGGCAGGATTACTCATCCATCGCCATTGCCGAGCTTGAGCGTGCGGTGATGGTCCGGATTCTGCTGGCGCATCGGCACAATTTCTCCGACCGCCTTTTGATTTCCGCTCCGAGCGCCAACCGGACCGTGATCGACACGGTTGAGTCCTACATCGAGGCGCATTGGGACGAACCGCTCGACCTGGAAAGGATTGCGGAGGTCGCCAATGTGAGCGTGCGGACGATTTTCCGGGAGTTCTCCGATGCCGGACGGGGCTCGCCCGGCCAGTTCGCGCGCCGCGTCCGGCTTCAGCGGGCGGCGGAGCTTCTGCGACGGGCGGACGAGCAGACCAGCGTTCTCGCCATTGCCTTCAAATGCGGGTTCAACAATCTAGGTCGGTTCGCATCCGAATACCGTCAGGCCATCGGTGAGCTGCCGTCCGAGACTTTGAAGAATGCGAGACGAAGGCAATGAGAGTGCCATCGACGTCCCGCAACATGGCGCAAGCGTAGCAGCGCAGCCGGGGCTGGCGTCCCCTCAGCCCTTCCCCATCGCCGCAATCGCATCCGCAATCTCGATCGTGCGGCGGGCCATGTCGGCGTGCAGGCGCTCCACCATGGCGCCGTCGAGCCGGATCGCACCGCGCGAGACGTTCTCCGGCAGCTCGAACGCGGCGATGATCTTTCGTGCGCGCGCGACTTCCTCCTCGGGCGGGGTGAAGATCGCGTTGCAGGCGTCGATCTGCGAGGGGTGGATCAGCGTCTTGCCGTCGAAGCCGAGATCGCGTCCTTGCGCGCATTCGGTGGCAAAGCCGTCGGAATTGGCGATGTCGCTGTAGGGACCATCGAGAATTTCGAGGCCATGAGCGCGCGCCGCCAGGATGCAATGCGTGATCATCGGGATCATCGCGGCGCGGCCGGGCAGCATCTTGATGCGGGTCTCTCGCGAAATGTCGTTGGGTCCGAACACGAAGCCGGAAAGACGCCGTGATGGATCGCGCCCGGCCTCGGCCAGCTCCTCCGCATGCAGCACGGCGCGCGCAGTCTCGATCATGGCCCAGACCTTCACCGTCGGCGCCGCGCCGAGCTCGGTGAGACGGAAACCGATCGTATCGAGATCTTCGATGCTTGAAACTTTTGGAACCAGGATGCCGTCGGGCGACGCCTTGGCGGCCATCGCGACGTCATCGGCCCACCACGGCGTGTCGAGGCCGTTGGTGCGGATCAAAATCTCGCGCCTGCCAAAACCCTTGGCCGCAATCGCGGCGGCGATGCCGTCGCGTGCCGCCGCCTTGGCGTCGGGTGCGACGGAATCCTCGAGATCGAGGATCAGGCCATCGGCGGCAAGATTGCGGGCCTTTTCCAGCGCGCGGGGATTTGAGCCGGGCATGAACAGATGGCTGCGGCGCGGGCGGGTCATGCTGCGTTCCTTCCTCGTCAATATTCCGAGCCCAGCCGATAGCATCCGGCCTGCCCATTCGAAAGGCTTGTTCGCCCAAGCGGTCTATGATTAGGCATAGGTATGATGACATTCCCGAAGCATTTGCTGGAAGGCTACAAGGCCTTCGCCACCCAGCGGCTGCCGACCGAGCAGACCCGCTTTCGCGAGCTGTCGGTGAAGGGGCAGTCGCCGGAAGTGATGGTGATCGGCTGCTGCGACAGCCGCGTCTCGCCCGAGGTGATCTTCGACGTCGGCCCGGGCGAATTGTTCGTGGTCCGCAACATCGCCAACCTCGTGCCGGTGTATCAGCCCGACGGCACCGCCCATGGTGTCTCGGCGGCGCTGGAATATGCCGTGACGGTGCTGAAAGTGAAGCACATCGTGGTGCTTGGCCACGCGCAATGCGGCGGCATCCGCGCCTTCGTCGACAAGATCGAGCCGCTCACGCCCGGCGACTTCATCGGCAAATGGATGCAGATGTTCATCAAGCCGGGCGAGGTGGTGGAGCAGCGCGACCACGAAACGATGGCGCAGTTCGTCGAGCGCATCGAGAAGGCCGCGGTGTTCCGCAGCCTCGAGAACCTGATGACCTTCCCGTTCGTGCGCAAGGCCGTGGAGAGCGGCCAGATGCAGACCCACGGCGCCTATTTCGGCGTCGCGGAGGGATCGCTGTTCGTGCTGGACAAGGTCGCGAAGGAATTCAGGAGCGTGCGCGAGGGGTAAGCGATTTCGCAAACGCTCTCGTCAAACGAGATCGTCGTCCCGGACAAGCGCAAGCGCAGATCCGGGACCCATACGCCGCAGCAGTCGTTTTACGAAGACTCGGAGTTACCAGCTTGGCGCCAAACCACATTCTGTGGTTATGGGTCCCGGATCGGCGCGCGCTTTTTGCGCGCTTGTCCGGGACGACGAGAGGAGTGGACGAAGTTACGCCGCCTGCTTCTTCGCGCTGATCAGCTTGCGGTTGATCAAGACTTCCGCGATCTGGATCGCGTTGAGCGCGGCGCCCTTGCGCAGATTGTCGGACACGCACCACAGCACGAGGCCATTCTCCACCGTCGCATCCTCGCGGATGCGGCTGATATAGGTGGCGTCCTCGCCGGCCGCCTCGTACGGCGTGGCGTAACCGCCGGGCTCCTGCTTGTCGATGACGAGGCAGCCGGGCGCCTTGCGCAGGATGTCGCGGGCTTCGTCCGCGCTGATCGGATTCTCGAACTCGATGTTGACGGCCTCGGAGTGGCCGACGAACACGGGCACGCGCACGCAGGTGGCGGAGAGCTTGATCCTGGGATCAAGGATCTTCTTGGTCTCCGCCATCATCTTCCACTCTTCCTTGGTGTAGCCGTCCTCCATGAAGACGTCGATGTGGGGGATGACGTTGAAGGCGATGCGCTTCGGGAACTTCTTGTTGACCAGCTCCTGGTTGGTGTAGACGGCCTTGGTCTGCGAGAACAACTCGTCCATGCCGTCCTTGCCGGCGCCGGACACCGATTGATAGGTCGAGACCACAACGCGCTTGATGGTCGCCTTGTCGTGCAGCGGCTTTAGCGCGACCACGAGCTGCGCGGTCGAGCAGTTCGGGTTGGCGATGATGTTCTTCTTCTTGAAGCCTTCGGTCGCGCCCGCATTCACTTCCGGCACGATCAGCGGCACGTCCGGGTCCATGCGCCAGGCGGAGGAGTTGTCGATGACGACGGCGCCGGCGGCGCCGATCTTGGGCGACCATTCTTTCGACACCTCGCCGCCCGCCGACATCAGGCAGATGTCGACGTCGGAGAAGTCATAGTGCTCGAGGGCCTTGCACTTCAGGGTGCGGTCGCCATAGGAGACCTCGACGCCGATGCTGCGGCGTGATGCCAGGGCCACGACCTCGTCCGCGGGAAATTTGCGCTCATCCAGGATGTTGAGCATTTCCCGTCCGACATTGCCGGTCGCGCCGACGACTGCGACTTTGTAACCCATCGTTCACTCTCCGACGAAAAAGCCCGTTCCTGAAGCTGACGCTTAAACAGGAAGAGCAGCGCTTCTATGCGAGAACCGGCCTCAAGACAACGTTGGACCATTCCTTAGGGACGTGGATGCAGTCGCCTGAGGCCAGCACGGCCGTTAGCCCCACCCAGATCCATCTGGCGCTTGCAGCCTTCGCCGACGAGGTCGTCGGCACGCTGGCGCGCCTGTTCGCTTATGTGGGGGCGCTCGCCCTGCTTTCCATCCTCGGCCTTGCGGCGCTCGGCCAACTGCCTGAGTGGCGCGGCGATGAGCCGGCGCCGAGACCGGGCTGGAGCGCAGCCGACCGCTCTCATCCGGCTTTCGCCCTCAGCAAGCTCGATTCGTTAGAAAAAACAGTATCTTACACTATTCTCAGGCACCCCGAGGGCGGCCGCAGGGACATCATGCGCTGGACGGGCGCGGCGGAGCTGGTGCTGGCCGAGCTCGAGATTTACCGGGAAGGCATCGAATTCGACGTCACACGTCCGGCAACCGCGGACCTCGCCGTGCAGATGGGCCTCAGCGCGGCCACCCCGCTCGAGCAAGCCGGCCTGATCGAGACAAAATTCGGCCCCGTCGCCCTGTTCCGGCCGGTCGCCGCAACGGAGGGAGCGCGGGCGTGCCTCGGCTACCTCAAGCGCAGCGAGGAGCCCGCATTGCAGATCTCCGGATTCTCCTGCCAGGGCGACACCTTGCCCGCCCGGCGCGCGGCGATTGCCTGCACGCTGAACCGGCTGACGCTGCTGGTCTCGGGCAACGAGCCGAAGCTGGCGGACCTGTTCGCCCGTGCCGAGCTGAAGCGCCGTGCTTGCGACCTCGCGGGGTCGCCGGACTGGCTGCTGGGCGCGGCGAACGCGCAATTGCGCGGGGCGCTTTGAGCCGCATCAAGCCCAAGTGGCTGGTATTGATGCAACTTTTGCCCGCACGCTCGATTATTCCGAGCTGGTGTGACCCAATAGACCTAGTTGCGCTCACCCCGGCCGGGCTAGTATGGGGTGAAATCGACTGGCGGTGCGCCGCTTGAAGGGGACGTGATGAGCTCGAAATTCTCTGCCAAATTGGCGACCTTGTTTGCAGCAGGCGCTGTGATTGCCATGTCCTCTGCCATTGGTTTGGCGACGCCGGCCTCCGCCGATACCAAGACCAAGCGCTTTGACGAGCGCGGCCGGCACTATTACGGCCCGAGCGGACCCAACGCGGTGTACCAGCAGGGCCGCACCCGCATCTATGTCAGCAAGCGCTCCTGGCTCGACGGCGGCACCGAGGTCAATCCGGGCGACCGCAAGTTCACCGACTATGCCTTCCCGCCGGCCGTGGGCTACCCGTCCTTCGCCCGCGAGAATCTCAACCGCCCGATCGACCGCCAGCCGCTCTCGCCGCCGCAGGATGTCGGGGGCTATCCGCAGAATTTCCCGCTGTACTGAGGCGGACATATCTTCGAATCAAAAGGCCGGGCTCTCGCCCGGCCTTTTTGTTTCGCGTGGGTGCGCCTGCCTTACGCATTCGCCGCAGGATCGTAGCGCCGGCAAAAATCGTCGATCGCCTCGGAGCGAAAATCGGCGAGGCGTTCGAAGATCAACTCGTCCGGCCAATCCCACCAGGCAATACGGCGCAGGCTTTCGGCGACGGCATCGTCAAAGCGCTTGCGAATCGGACGCGCCGGAACGCCGCCGACGATGGTGTAGGGCGCGACATCGCGGCTGACGACTGCGCCTGCGGCGATCACCGCGCCGTCGCCGACGTTCACGCCCGGCAACAGGATGGCGGCGTGACCGATCCAAACGTCGTTGCCGACGATCACGCGGTCGCCGCGGCGGTCCGCGAAGAAGTCGCGGTCGCGCGTCACGCCCGTCTCGTAATATTCCGGGACATAGGTGAAGCGGTGCTGGGACGGACGGCCCATCGGATGATTCGGCGCGCCGATGCGCACCGCATTGGCGATCGCCGTAAACTTGCCGATCACGGCGTCGGCGACGTCGCAATTTTCGCCGAGATAGGAATAGTCGCCGAGCGAGGCATATTCGACGCGGGTGTTGGCGAGCACCTCGCAGCGGCGGCCGATCTGCGCCTCGCGCAGCCGCACCGTTTCATGGACGATGGTTTCCGCGATCTTGGGGCGGGGCGTGTCCATGAGGCGAGACTCCAAGAGCGGATGCCGTAAGGTGGGCCAAGGCGCTTGCGCCGCGCCCACCATCTCTCTCGATCGCTACAAAGCGTGGGCACGCTTCCGTCTTCGCTCTTCGAGCTACGCCGGACAAGTCGCTTTGCCCACCCTGCGATGGCGGTGCTTGTGGCTACGCGTGCAGCTTCTGCAATTCCTTCAGGATCGCCTCGCCCATCTGCGTGGTCGAGACGGAAGTGGTGCCTTCCGACTTGATGTCGGCGGTGCGCAGGCCGCTGGCGAGCACGGCGGCGATCGCGGCATCGACCTTGTCGGCGAGATCGCCCATGTCGAAGGAATAGCGCAGCGCCATGCCGAAGGACGAAATCATCGCGATCGGATTGGCGAGGCCCTGGCCGGCGATATCGGGCGCCGAGCCGTGCACGGGCTCGTACAGCGCCTTGCGCTTCTTGCTCTTGACGTCGACCTCGCCCAGCGAAGCCGAGGGCAGCATGCCGAGCGATCCGGTCAGCATCGCCGCGATATCGGACAGCATGTCGCCGAACAGATTGTCGGTGACAATGACGTCGAACTGCTTCGGCCATTTCACCAGCATCATGCCGCCGGAATCGGCGAGCTGATGCTCGAGCGTGACATCGGGATATTCGCGCTTGTGGACCTGGGTCATGACCTCGTTCCAGAGCACGCCCGACTTCATGACGTTGCGCTTCTCCATCGACGTCACCTTGTTCTTGCGCTTCCTGGCAAGCTCGAAGGCGACGCGGCCGATGCGCTCGATCTCATAGGTGTCGTAGACCTGGGTATCGACGGCGCGCTTCTGGCCGTTGCCGAGATCGGTGATGGTCTTGGGCTCGCCGAAATAGACGCCGCCGGTGAGCTCGCGCACGATCATGATGTCGAGGCCTTCGACCGCCTCGCGCTTCAGGCTCGAAGCCTCGGCCAGCGCCGGGTAGCACACGGCGGGGCGCAGGTTCGCGAACAGAGCGAGATCCTTGCGCAGGCGCAGCAGGCCGGCTTCGGGACGCACTTCGTAAGGCACCGCATCCCACTTCGGGCCGCCGACCGCGCCGAAGATCACGGCGTCGGCGTCCCTGGCCTTGGCCATGTCGCCCTCGGAGATCGACACTTTGTGCGCGTCATAGGCGGAGCCGCCGACGAGGCCACTATCCGTCTCGAACCTGGCGATCCCGGCCGAATTGAGCCAGTCGATCAGCCGCTTCACCTCGCCCATCACCTCGGGGCCGATACCGTCGCCGGGAAGCAGCAGCAGTTTGTGCGTCGCCATGGTCGTTTCCTTTTCGATCCTCTCTCGTCATTCCGGGGCGCGAGCAAAGCGAGCGAGCCCGGAATCCATCAGGCCACAGCGCAAGCGGGGAAATGGATTCCGGGCTCGCGCTTCGCGCGCCCCGGAATGACGGTTCGGCCGGAGTGCTAGAGCGGCGTTGCGCGCTTGGCAAGACACCATTGCCGCCGCGCGGCTGTGCAAGGCGGGCGGGGCCTGCCACACTGCGAGCCGCCGGAGTACCTCCCTTGCACGCCCCTGACCGCCCCCCGCTACAGGCGCATCCCGCGCGGCTGATCCTGACCCTGTCGCTGGCCGCCACCGTTGGGCTCGGTATCGGCCGTTTTGCCTATGCCCTGGTGCTGCCGGACATGCGGGAGGACCTCGGCTGGTCCTACTCGGCGGCCGGATTCATGAATACCATCAATGCCGTCGGCTATCTCGTGGGCGCGCTCATCGCGTCCCGCCTGATCCAGCGCGTCGGCTGGGCGGCGGCCATCCGCTTGGGAACTGTGGCCTGCGTCGCCGCGCTCGCGACCTGCGCGCTGACCGGGAATTTCGTCGCGCTGAGCCTGGCGCGCCTGGTGCTGGGTCTCGGCGCCGCGGCCGGCTTCGTCGCCGGCGGCGCATTGGCCGCCACCATTGCGCAGTCGCAGCCCGCGCGGGCCAATTTCCTGCTGAGCCTGTTCTATGCCGGGCCGGGCGTCGGGATTCTGTCCTCCGGGCTGATCGCGCCGTTCACGCTGCAATATTTCGGTCCGGGCTCGTGGTGGATCGTGTGGTGGGCGCTGACGCTGCTGTCTGTCGTAATGACGATCCCGCTGTTTCTGATCCGCATCGAGAGCAGCGTCCGCTTTTCCGAAGGCAGCAACGCCTCGTTCGCGATCCTGCCGGTGCTGATTTATCTGGCCGCCTACTTCCTGTTCGGCGCCGGCTACATTGCCTACATGACTTTCATGATCGCCTATGTCCGCGACGGCGGCGGCGGCGCCGCGGCGCAGGCCGCGTTCTGGGGCCTGATCGGGCTCAGCGCTTTCGTCACGCCCTGGGCCTGGCGCGGCGTGCTGGCGCTCGATCGCGGCGGGCTTGCCACGGCCATTATTCTCGGCACCAACGCGCTGGGCGCGGCCCTGCCGATGTTAGGACATTCGCCGGCCTTGCTCGCGATCTCCGCGGTGGTGTTCGGCGTCGCCTTCTTCGCCGTGGTCGGCTCGACCACCGCCTTCGTCCGCTTCAACTACCCGCCGGAGGTGTGGCCGACCGCAATCGCGGCGATGACGATCTCGTTCGGCGTCGGCCAGACGCTCGGACCGATCGCGGTCGGCGCGATCACGGATGCACTGGGGAGCCTTAGCTACGCGCTGAATGTCTCGGCGGCACTGCTGGCGCTCGGCGCGGTGGCGGCGCTGTGCCAGCGGAAGGTGGGGCCGGGCTAGGTTGTCATTCCGGGGCGCGCGTAGCGCGAACTATGATGCGCAATTGCGCATCCGAGAATTCATTCATCCACCGGTACTGCGGCCCGATGGATTCCGGGCTCTCGCTTCGCGAGCCCCGGAATGACTGCCTCAATCAGCTCCCGCTAAACGAATTATATCCCTGGTCTTCCCAATAGCCGCCTTTGTAGTCGTTGGTGACTTCCATCGAGACCACGTATTTCGGGTTCTTGAAGCCGAGTTTCGTGGGGACGCGGATCTTCATCGGGAAGCCGTAGGCGCGCGGCAAAATCTCGCCCGCATATTTGAACGTCATCTGGGTCTGCGGATGCAGCGCGCTGCGCATGTCGAGCGGCGAATTGTAGCCGTCCTTGTCGGCGCACTGGAACCAGACGTATTTGGCGCGCGTGTCGGCGCCGATCAGATTGAGGAAATCGCGCATGGGCGTGCCGGTCCAGCTGCCGATCGCGCTCCAGCCCTCGACGCAGATGTGACGCGTGATCTGCGTGACCTGCGGAAGCTTATGGAGCTCGTCCAGTGTCCATGACTTCTTGTTGTCGACGAGACCGCGCACCTCGAGCTTCCAGTCTTTGCCGTCGATGTCGGGCGCGTCGTCGAGATCGTAATAGGCGTTGAACGGGAACGGTTTCGTGATCGCGCTTTCGGGAAAGGTCGGCGCCAGCGCGTCGGGATTGAAGATGAAGGCCTGCACCGCGTCGTTGAACTTCGAGACCTTCGCCAGCATGGTTTCCGCCGAAGAGGAATCAATCACGTCGCAGCCGGTGAGCAGGGTCAGCGCCCCCAGACTGGCGCCGCCCGCGATGAAGCGGCGGCGGGTGACGTCGGGCATGGTCTTGATGGAATCCTTGATCAGGAGCCGCTTGTCGACGCCGGGGATCAGAAATGAACGCTTGGCCATGGCTCTTCTCCGCTCAACGACCGATGATCATCGCACGCAGGCTCTTCGGCACCAGCAGCGCGAGCAGGACGTGGATGACAAGGAAAGCGCAGATCGCGGCCATGCAGAAGAAGTGCACGTAGCGCGCGGCCGGATAGTCGCCGAACAGCATGACGAGATAATAGAGCTGCACCGGCTTCCATATCGCAAGGCCCGACAGCACGATCAGCACGCCGACCACGATGATGCCGGCATAGAGAAGGCGTTGCACGTAATTGTAAACGGTGAGATCGTCATGGCCGAGCTTGAAGGTCAGGGCCGCCCTGACGTCGTGGAGCACACCTGACGGTGTGATCGGGAGCAGTTTCCTGGCGAAGCGGCCGGTGGCGAAACCGGTGACGAGATAGGCGAGGCCGTTGATCATCAGCAGCCACATCGCCGCAAAGTGCCAGAGCAGGCCGCCGCCGAGCCAGCCGCCCAGCGTGTATTCGCGTGGGAAGGTGAAGCCGAACAGCGGCGAGGCGTTGTAGATCTGCCAGCCCGACAGGATCATCAGGATCATGGCAAGCGCGTTGACCCAGTGCATGATGCGGACCCAGGCCGGCTGGATCACTTTGGCCGGGGTCGCCCTGACCTGCTCGTCGGAGACTGTGAGGCTCGCCATGGTGGTTCCGTCCTGAACGTCGTGTGACGGCAATTATACGCCGATATTCCGGCTTTCGTTACGCCCTGTCCGACATCGAATCGATGCCGTGAGGCCATCGTGGTCACAAAAAAGCGAGCCGGGCACCCCCCGGCTCGCCGTCTCGAAGCATCCTGTCGGGGATGAAACAGGATCGCGCGGGGTTACGTCGCCGGCATCAGCACGGTGTCGATCACGTGGATGACACCGTTGGACTGGTTGACGTTGGAGATCGTCACCATGGAGGTGCCGCCCTTGGCATCGACGATCCAGGTCTTGCCGTCCATCTTCTTGACCGTCAGCTCCTCGCCCTCGGCGGTCTTCAGCTTCTTGCCCTCGGTGAGGTCGGAGGCCGCGAGCTTGCCGGGCACGACATGGTAGGTGAGGATCTTGGTCAGAGTCGCCTTGTTCTCGGGCTTGACCAGATTGTCGACGGTGCCGGCCGGCAGCTTGCCGAAGGCGGCGTTGGTCGGCGCGAACACCGTGAACGGACCCTTACCTTCCAGCGTCGGCACCAGGCCCGCGGCCTTGACCGCCGCGACCAGCGTGGTGTGGTCCTTCGAGTTGACCGCGTTCTGGACGATGTTCTTGGACGGGAACATCGCGGCGCCGCCGACCATGACGGTCTTCTCCTCGGCGCTGACGGGCGCGACGACGGTCGCGGTGATGGCCAGGGCGCTGAAGGCGGCGGCAGCGAGATAGGCAATGCGCTTCGACATGGAGGATCTCCCGATTGAATTGGCGCCGGCGATCGCCGGCGTTGAGTTGGGGCAACAACGGCGACTGCGACAGTTGAGGAGTGATGCAGCAGTGCCGTCGTTGGACCGAACTACGAGAGGGTTCGCGATGCGGTTTCGGAGAAAAATTCTTTGTGATGCGTGAAACTAAGGGCCGGCGTGTTCGTGTGACGCGGGCGAGCGCGCGGCGCGCTCAGCCGTCGTCCCGGACAAGCGCAGCGCAGATCCGGGACCCATAACCACAGGAAAATGTTTGGCGAAGACTCGGAGTAACCCGTCGTGTGCGACGACTTCTCCCTGTGGTTATGGGTCCCGGGTTCGCGACTTGCGTCGCGCCCCGGGACGACGAATAGAGTTTGACGAGGGATCTGCCCGCCTCAATCCCTGTTGTTCGGCGTCTGAATGAAACCGCGATTATGCGTCGGGCTGATCAGCACCTCGTTGATGCAAACGCGCGCCGGCATGCTGGCGATGAACGCGATGGTGCGGCCGAGATCTTCGGATTGCAGCATCCTGGCCTGCTCGTCCTCGCTCGGCACCACCGGACGCAGCTTCAGGATCGGCGTCGCCACCTCGCCCGGCATCAGGCAGCAGGCGCGCAGGCCGTTGACGCATTCGTCCATGTTGAACGAATGGGTCAGCGCCAGCACCGCATGCTTGGTCGTGGTGTAGGCCGGGCCCGGCATCTTGGAGACGTGGCGGCCGGCCCAGGACGAGACGTTGATGATCGCGCCGTCCTGCTGCTTGCGCATCGTCGGCAGCACCGCGCGCATGCAGTAGAGCACGCCATTGAGATTGACCTGGACCAGCCTGTCCCAGCCCTCCAGTTCCATGTCCTGCCAGCTCCGCTTGGGGACATTGATGCCGGCATTATTGACCAGGAGGTCGATGCGGCCGTGCCTTGCGACGATCTGATCGGCGGCCTTCTGGGCCGCACTGGCGTTGGACACATCGAGCGCAATGGCCTCGGCCGCCCCGCCGGCCTTGGTGATGTTCGCAACCACGGTATCCAGGGCGTCCTTTCGCCGGCCTGAGACCACCACCGTCCAGCCGTCGGCAGCCAGCGCCTCGGCGCCGGCCTCCCCGATCCCGCTGCCACCGCCCGTCACCCAGGCCACGCGTTTCCCGTTCTTGGTCATGCAAACTGTCTCCGTTGCTTCGTCGGGGCGGTTTTTGCTAATCCAGCCCTCGGTTTTGACCGGCCTTGTCCAACAAGCCTTGTCGTACAAGTCCCTGCGGTCGAGGAAATCTTGCATGAACCCTGCAGCTAACGCCAATCTGTTTTCCCGCCTGTTCGACGGCCTGGACGATCCAAAGCGCCTCGCGATCGAGACGCATGACGGCGCTCATATCAGCTATGGCGATCTGATCGCGCGGGCGGGGCAGATGGCGAATGTGCTGGTCGCGCGCGGCGTGAAGCCGGGCGACCGCGTCGCGGTGCAGGTGGAGAAATCCGTCGCCAACATCGTGCTATATCTCGGCACGGTGCGGGCCGGCGCGGTCTATCTGCCGCTGAACACGGCCTACACGCTGAACGAGCTCGACTACTTCATCAGCGATGCGGAGCCGTCACTCGTGGTCTGCGATCCCTCGAAGGCGGAAGGGCTCGCCCCGATCGCCGCCAAGGTGAAGGCCAGGGTCGAGACGCTCGGGCCAGACGGCAAAGGCTCGCTGACGGAGGCCGCCGACAAGGCCAGCCACGAGTTCGCGACCGTGGCGCGGGCGAACGACGATCTCGCCGCGATCCTCTACACCTCGGGCACCACAGGGCGTTCCAAGGGCGCGATGCTAAGCCACGACAATCTGGCGTCGAACTCGCTCTCGCTCGTCGGCTACTGGCGTTTCACCGACAAGGACGTGCTGATCCACGCACTGCCGATCTATCACACCCACGGGCTGTTCGTGGCGACCAACGTGACGTTGTTCGCACGCGCCTCGATGATCTTCCTGCCGAAGCTCGATCCGGATCTGATCATCAAGCTGATGTCGCGCGCCACCGTGCTGATGGGCGTGCCGACCTTCTACACGCGACTTCTGCAACATCCCGCACTGTCGCGCGACACCACCAAACACATGCGGCTATTCATCTCGGGCTCGGCGCCGCTGCTGGCCGAGACCCATCGCGAATGGTCGGCGCGCACCGGACATGCGGTGCTCGAGCGCTACGGCATGACCGAGACCAATATGAACACGTCGAACCCTTACGACGGCGAGCGTGTACCCGGTGCCGTCGGCTTTCCGCTGCCCGGCGTCTCCGTGCGCGTGACCGACCCCGAGACGGGGAAAGAGCTGCCGCGCGACAACATCGGCATGATCGAGGTGAAAGGCCCGAACGTCTTCAAGGGCTATTGGCGCATGCCGGAGAAGACCAAGGCCGAATTCCGCGACGACGGCTTCTTCATCACGGGCGACCTCGGCAAGATCGACACCAAGGGCTACGTCCACATTCTCGGACGCGGCAAAGATCTGGTCATATCGGGCGGCTTCAACGTCTATCCCAAGGAGATCGAGAGCGAGATTGACGCCATGCCCGGCGTGATCGAATCCGCAGTGATCGGCGTGCCGCATGCCGATTTCGGCGAGGGCGTCACGGCCGTCCTGGTCTGCAACAAGGGCGCGGATGTCACCGAAGCCGCGGTGCTGAAGGCGCTCGATGGCCGTCTCGCCAAGTTCAAAATGCCCAAGCGCGTCTTCGTCGTCGACGAGCTGCCGCGAAATACCATGGGCAAGGTGCAGAAGAACGTGCTGCGGGATACGTACAAGGATATTTACGCGAAGAGGTGAGGGGCCCCGTTCTCTCGCCGTCATTGCGAGGAGCCCTTGCGACGAAGCAATCCAGGATCTTTCCGCGGAGGCAGCCTGGATTGCTTCGCTGCGCTCGCAATGACGGAGCTTGCGGCGACTACTGCCCGCCCACCAAACTCATCACGAACCTGCTGCCGACGATAAACAAATAGCACCCGAACGCGACCTCCAGCGTGCGCTTCGACATCGCATGCGCGGCTCTCACCCCTAGCGGCGCCGTGACGAGGCTCATCGGCATGACCAGCACGGCGCCGATCAACGAGACATAGCCGAGCGCGAACGGGATTTGCAGCGCTGCGACGGTTGGATAGGTCGTCGCCGCGGGCCAGCCGGCATAGATGTATCCGAGCGCGCCGGGGATCGAGATCAGCACCGCCAGCGCTGACGAGGTCGCGACCGCCTGGTGGATGGGGCGGCCGTAGAAGGTCATCAGCAGGTTCGAGAACAGGCCGCCGCCGATACCCATCAAGGTCGAAAGAATGCCGACGCAGAAGCCGTAGGCGCGCATCAAGAGCCCCTTCGGCATGTCACCACCGAGCTTCCAGGTCTCACGCGCGAAGATCAGCCGCGCCGCGGCGGCGTAGGCGACACAGACGAACACGATCTTGAACAGCCGTTCCGGTGCGTAGCGTGCCACCACACTGCCGGCGATGACGCCGAGGACGATCGGCAGCCACCATAGGCGGAGGATCGCCATGTCGACCGCGCCGCGGCGGTAATGCGCCTGGAACGAGCGAAGCGAAGTCGGGATGATGATGGCAAGCGAGGTGCCGATGCAGAGCGGCATCCGCACCTCCAGGGGCACGCCAACGATGCGGAAACATTCGTAGAGCACGGGCACCAGAATCGCGCCGCCGCCGATGCCGAACACGCCGGCCAGAAATCCTGAAAGCGCACCCGTTGCGATCAGCAACAGCGCGAGCTCGATGATCTCCCTGATTTCAAGACCTGCAATCACCCGGCCTGCCCTGCCAGCACCTCCGAAGATTGGTCGGATTCGGCCGCGGGGCCAGCTCTAGGAGATCTGTCTTTCCGGGTCGACACGCCGTGCCAACCGTCTTGGGTGGGATGCAGGCTGTGCATATCCGCCGTCGCGCGGAAAATCGGTGCGCATGGCGGAATTGGCGGCCGCATGGGGAGTGGTTCAGGCCGCCTCCGACGTCACGAGCTCACCGGCTCGAGCGGCACGCAAGCCGGCTCGCTTAGAGGCGTTCCAACAACAATTTCAATGTGTCTCGACGTCCCATAAGAAGTGAAAATAAAATCACTCCTTTCTTGGCGGACTGAGGCCTTGGTATACCAAGCCCCTGATTGGCCTTGTTTCATCAACGCTCTAGAGCTGAACCGGCGTTCGATTTATGGCGAATTGGTGATTGCGCGAGCGAAATCGACTCCGTAAATAGAGCCGACCTTTCCGATCCCCGCGCGCCCCCCGCTGGGCCGCCACACAACATCAAAGCCCATGACCGCACGGATCGAACGACCGCTCTCGCCACACATGCAAGTGTACCGCTGGACGCTGACGATGGCCCTGTCCATCATCCATCGCGCCACCGGCATTGCCCTCTATGTCGGAACCCTGCTGCTGGTCTGGTGGCTGGTTGCGGCGGCCTCCGGCCCGGCCGCCTATGCCCATGTCCAGGCCTTCGCCGGCAGCATCATCGGCCGGCTGATCGTGTTCGGCTACACCTGGGCGCTGATGCACCATATGCTCAGCGGCATCCGGCATTTCGTCTGGGACCTCGGCTACGGCTTCAAACCCAATGAGCGGGAAGCACTGACCTGGGGCGCGCTGATCGGCGGCATCGCGTTGACGGTGCTGGTCTGGATCATCGCTTATGCGATCGGAGGCGGACGATGAGCGGGACCGATACGCCCAAGCGCAGCATGCGCACCCCGCTCGGCCGCGTCCGCAATCTCGGCGCGGCGCATTCCGGCACCTCCGATTTCTGGCGCCAGCGCATTACCGGCGTTGCCATGACGCTGCTGATGATCCCGGGGCTGGTGATCATCATGATGCTGCTCGGGCGCAACCAGGTCTATGCCGCGCAGACTCTGAGCTCCATCCCCGTCGCGGTGATCCTGCTCCTCTTCATCCTCGCCAGCGCCTGGCACATGAAGATCGGCATGCAGGTCGTGATCGAGGACTACGTCCACAACGAGAAGCTGAAGCTCACCGCGGTCATGCTCAACAATTTCTTCTCGTTCGCCGTGGCGCTCGCCTCGACCTACGCGATCTTGAAACTGTCATCCGGAGTGTAACCCATGGCCACCACAACGAATGGCTCGGGCAACGGCGCTCCCGCCACCAACGGCAAAGCCTATCCGATCGAAGACCACACCTATGACGTCGTCGTGGTCGGCGCCGGCGGCGCCGGCCTGCGCGCCGTGGTCGGCTGCAGCGAGGCGGGTCTTCGGACCGCCTGCATCACCAAGGTGTTTCCGACCCGCTCGCACACGGTCGCCGCGCAGGGCGGCATCTCCGCCTCGCTCGGCAACATGCACAAGGACGACTGGCGCTGGCACATGTACGACACCGTGAAGGGGTCGGACTGGCTCGGCGACCAGGACGCGATCGAATATATGGTGCGCAACGCGCCCGAGGCGGTCTACGAGCTCGAGCATTGGGGCGTGCCGTTCTCGCGCACCGAGGACGGCAAGATCTATCAGCGCCCGTTCGGCGGCATGACCATGGACTACGGCAAGGGCCAGGCGCAACGCACCTGCGCCGCCGCCGACCGCACCGGTCACGCGATGCTGCACACGATGTACGGCCAGTCGCTGCGCCACGCGGCCGAGTTCTTCATCGAGTTCTTCGCCATCGACCTGATCATGGACGACCAAGGCACCTGCCGCGGCGTCATCGCGCTCAAGCTGGATGACGGCACGCTGCACCGCTTCCGGGCCCAGACCGTGATCCTGGCGACCGGCGGCTACGGCCGCGCCTACGCCTCCTGCACCTCGGCGCATACCTGCACCGGCGACGGCGGCGGCATGGTGCTGCGCGCCGGCCTGCCGATGCAGGACATGGAATTCGTGCAGTTCCATCCGACCGGCATCTACGGCTCGGGCTGTCTCGTCACCGAAGGCGCGCGCGGCGAAGGCGGCTATCTCGTCAACTCCGAAGGCGAGCGCTTCATGGAGCGCTACGCGCCATCCGCCAAGGATCTGGCGTCGCGCGACGTCGTCTCGCGCGCGATGACCATCGAGATCCGCGAGGGACGCGGCGTCGGCAAGAAGAAGGACCACATCTTCCTGCATCTCGACCATCTCGATCCCGCGGTGCTGGCCGAGAGGCTGCCGGGCATCTCCGAATCCGCGAAGATCTTCGCCAATGTCGACGTGACGCGCGAGCCGATCCCGATCGTGCCGACCGTGCACTACAACATGGGCGGCATTCCCACCAATTATCACGGCGAAGTCCTGACCAAGAAGGACGGCGACGACAACGCGGTGATCCCCGGCCTGATGGCGATCGGCGAAGCCGCCTGCGTCTCCGTGCACGGAGCCAACCGCCTCGGCTCCAACTCGCTGATCGACCTCGTCGTGTTCGGCCGTGCCGCGGCGCTCCGCCTCGCCGAGAAGCTCACGCCCAATGCCAAGCAGCCCGAGCTGCCGGCGAACTCGTCCGAGCTCGCACTCGGCCGGCTCGACCATTACCGCTATGCCTCCGGCGGCACGCCGACGGCGAAGCTGCGCGAAGGCATGCAGCACGTGATGCAGAGCAATTGCGCGGTGTTCCGAACCGGCGAAGTGCTGAGCGAAGGCCAGAACCTGATCGCGAAGGTCCACAGCGGCATCACCGACATCGCCGTGTCCGACCGCTCGCTGGTTTGGAATTCGGATCTCGTCGAGACGCTCGAATTCGACAATCTGATCTCGCAGGCGGTGGTGACGATGAACTCCGCCGCCAACCGCACCGAAAGCCGCGGCGCGCATGCGCGCGAAGACTTCTCCGAGCGCGACGACAAGAACTGGATGAAGCACACGCTGGCCTGGCTGGACGATGCCGGCAAGGTCAAGATCGAGTATCGCCCGGTTCACGACTACACCATGACCAACGACGTGCAGTACATCCCGCCGAAGGCGCGCGTGTATTGATCGAACAGTAGCCGTCATTCCGGGATGGTCCGAAGGACCAGACCCGGAATCTCGAGATTCCGGGTTCGATGCTCCGCATCGCCCCGGAATGACGAAAGGTTAGAGCAATGGTTGAATTCGCACTTCCGAAGAACTCCAAGATTTCCGGCGGCAAGACCTGGCCGAAGCCCGCGGGCGCGACAGAGGTTCGCGAGTTCAAGGTCTATCGCTGGAATCCGGACGACGGCAAGAATCCGAGCGTCGACACCTATTACGTCGACACCAATGATTGCGGTCCGATGGTGCTGGACGGCCTGATCTGGATCAAGAACAACATCGACCCGTCGCTGACCTTCCGCCGCTCCTGCCGCGAGGGCGTCTGCGGCTCCTGCGCCATGAACATCGACGGCCAGAACACGCTGGCCTGCACCCGCTCGATGCACGACGTCAAGGACGGCGCGGTGAAGATCAACCCGCTGCCGCACCAGCCGGTGGTGAAGGACCTCGTCCCCGACCTCACCAATTTCTACGCGCAGTACGCCTCGGTCGAGCCGTGGCTGAAGACGACCTCGCCGACGCCGCAGAAGGAATGGCGCCAGAGCCACGAGGACCGCGAGAAGCTCGACGGCCTCTACGAGTGCATCCTCTGCGCCTGCTGCTCGACCTCCTGCCCGAGCTATTGGTGGAACAGCGAGCGGTACCTCGGCCCCGCCGCCCTGCTCCAGGCCAACCGCTGGGTGTCCGATTCGCGCGATGAAGCAACCGGCGAGCGGCTCGACAATCTCGAGGACCCGTTCCGGCTCTATCGCTGCCACACCATCATGAACTGCGCCAAGGCCTGCCCGAAGGGGCTGAACCCCGCGGAAGCCATCGCCGAGCTCAAGCTCAAGATGGTCGAACGGCAGATCTGAGACGAAGTCAGGCTTCGCGTCCCGGCCAGACCGGCCGGGACGTTCCGAGATCGCGGTCAATTCGAGTAGAATTTTCCAGTTCGAGTGGATTTCCTCCGACCCGCTGTGCGCGTAAATTTCCGCCTCGCAACCATCGGTTCCAGCATAAGCTGCTTCCTTCCCCGCGCCTGATTCAGCTAAGCTCCCGTCAGGGACGGAGCGACTGTGCAGAGGGCGCAACGCAATTCGCTAAGACTGTTGCAGTGGATGATGGCGGCATCCCTGGCGCTGCCGATTGCTCTGTTCGCCATTGCCGCAACGATCTCCTACACATCGACCCGCGACATCGCCGACCGGGAAATCGAGCGCACGCTCGACGTCGTGCATGAGCACGCACTCAAGGTGTTCGAGACCATCGACCGCAGCCTTGCCGAGCTCAACGAAGTGGTCCGCGGCCTTTCCGACGACACCATCCGCGCGCGCGAGCCGGCGCTGCACCGCCGCCTGAAGCGGCTGACCGATTCGCTGCCGCAGCTCAAATCGGCCTGGATCTTCGATGCGGACGGAAAAGCGCTGGTCAACAGCCTCGTCTCACCGCCGCCGGCGTTGGGCTTTGCGGACCGCGATTATTTCTACGCTCATGTAGACCAGAGCATCGGCACGTTCATCGGCAGCGCCCTGACGCCGCGTCCGCCCTATCAGGGCGCGCGCTTCTTCGGGGTGAGCCGCCGCCGCGACTCCGACGACGGCAGCTTCATCGGGGTGATCCAGGCCTCGGTCCTCCCCGAATATTTCGACAGTTTCTATGCGCGCATTGGCACGGATACCGGCAGCTTCTTCGCGATGGGACGCACCGACGGCGGGATGCTTGCGCATTTCCCGCGGCTCGACCGCGACCTTCGGCTCGATCCGACCGGAGCGGTCGGCCGGGAAATCGCGGCGCGGCCCGAGCATGGCCTCATCACCGTCGCCTGGCCGTCGGACGGGATCGAGCGCCGCATCGGCTACCGGCGCGTCTCGGAATACCCGATCTATGTCAGCGCCGGGCTCGATACCTCGGCGATCCGCGCGCGCTGGCTCGCCACCATCGGCCAGCATCTGGTGTTCGGCATTCCCGCCACCGCACTTCTGTTTCTGCTGCTGGCGCTGGCATTGCGGCGTACCCAGCACCTTCAGGCCGAAGCCGCAAGGCGGCGCGAGGCCGAGGAGGCCCTCAAGCATAGCCAGCGCCTGGAGGCGCTCGGACAGCTCACCGGCGGCGTCGCGCACGATTTCAACAATCTGCTGACGGTGATCCGCGCCTCGGTCGACCTGTTGAACCGGCCACAACTGACGGAGGAGCGGCGCCAGCGCTACATCACCGCCATTGCAGACGCCGTCGCCCGCGCGGCCAAGCTGACCTCGCAGCTGCTCGCCTTTGCGCGGCGCCAGACCCTGAAGCCGGAGGTGTTCGACGTCGGCGAACGGATGCAGGCGCTGCACGACATGCTTGCGCCCCTGCTGGGGCCGGCGATCGAGATCGCCATGCGCCTGCCGACGGAGCCTTGCCTCGTCCGTGCCGACGCCGGCCAGTTCGAGACGGCGCTGATCAACATGGCGACCAACGCGCGCGATGCCATGCAGGGCAAGGGCAGAATCACCTTCCAGGTCGGGCCCGCGACGACGGTTCCGGACACGCTGGCCGGTGCCTCGGGCAGCCGGATCCCGGGACACCATGGCTTCGTCAGCGTGACCGTCAGCGACACCGGCATTGGCATTCCCGCCGCCCGGCTCGAACGCATCTTCGAACCGTTCTTCACCACCAAGCAGGTCGGCCACGGCACCGGCCTCGGCCTGTCCCAGGTGTTCGGCTTCGCCCGGCAATCCGGCGGCGAGGTGACGGTCAAGAGCGAGGTGGGGCACGGCAGCACCTTCTCGCTCTATCTGCCGCGCGTGGCGCCGGACCTGCTGCCGCAGCGCCAGGCGCCCAACACGGCACCGGCGGTGACCGGCAGCGGCATGTCGGTGCTGGTGGTCGAGGACAATATCGAGCTCGCCAATTTCGCCGCCGATGGTCTCACCGAGCTCGGCTACAGCATCACGCTGGTCGACAATGCCACCGACGCGCTCGCCGAGCTCGTCGTCGACGCCGATCGCTTCGACGTCGTGTTCTCGGACGTCGTCATGCCCGGGATGACCGGGCTCGATCTGGCGCAGGCCATCCGCGACCGCAGCATCGAGGTGCCGGTCGTGCTGACCACGGGCTACAGCCAGGCGCTGTCACAGGATGGCGTGGCCGGCTTCGATCTCGTGCAAAAGCCCTATTCGATCGAGGAATTGTCGCGCATTCTGCATCGGGCGGCCCGCATCCGGCGCGTCCGGGATGGCGCGGCCGAGTGATCCGGCGATCGGAACAGATGGGAACCGTTTGATTTCCCTTGCGTTGTCCGCTCATGAACAAGCGGGCCGCAAAGCGCGAACAGATCGAGAAGCCGCCCATTATCGAGATCAAAGGCGAGAACGGCGATGACGTGGCAGCGCCGCCTCCGGAGCTGCTCGAGCCCGATCCCGAACTGTCACCCGAGGAGGCCGAGCAGGTCCGCAAGGATTACCTGCTGACGCGTTTCTGGATCAGCGCACGCGGCTTCTGGGGACGAAGGGGCGACCGCCTCGCCTGGCCGCTCACGATCGGCCTCGGCCTGCTGATCGTCCTGACCGTCGGCTTCCAATACGGCATCAATGTCTGGAATCGCGCGATCTTCGACGCCATCGAGCAGCGCAACGCGGCCAGCGTCTTCCATCTCACCGCAATGTTCTTTCCGCTTGCGATCGGCAGCATCGTGCTCGCCGTCGCACAGGTGTTCGCGCGCATGGGCATCCAGCGGCGCTGGCGCGCCTGGCTCACGGCGAGCGTGCTGACGCGGTGGCTCGCGAATGGACGCTACTATCAGCTCAACCTCGTCGGCGGCGATCACGGGAATCCCGAATACCGGATCGCCGAGGATCTGCGCATCGCGACCGACTCCCCCGTCGATTTCGTCGCCGGCGTGACGGCCGCGCTGCTGTCGGCTGCGACCTTCATCGTCGTGCTCTGGACCATCGGCGGTGCGCTGACCGTGACGCTCGGCGGCTCCAGCATCACCATTCCCGGCTTCCTCGTGATCGCCGCGATGCTCTATGCCGCGATCGCCTCGGGCTCCATCCTGGTGATCGGCCGGCGCTTCGTGCAGGTCTCCGAGAACAAGAACCAGGCCGAAGCCGATTTCCGCTACACGCTGACGCGCGTGCGCGAGAACGGCGAGAGCATCGCACTGCTCGGCGGCGAGGAGGAAGAGCGCGGCGGCATCGACCGCAACTTCAGCAGCGTGCTGCGGCAATGGGCGCGGCTCGCCGGCCAGCACATGCGCACCACGCTGGTGTCGCAAGGGTCGAGCCTCGTTGCGCCCGTGGTCCCTCTCCTGCTCTGCGCGCCGAAATTCCTCGACGGCAGCATGACACTCGGGCAGGTGATGCAGGCGGCCTCCGCCTTCACCATCGTGCAGAGCGCGTTCGGCTGGCTGGTCGACAACTATCCGCGGCTTGCCGACTGGAACGCCTGCGCGCGCCGCATCGCCTCGCTGATGATGTCGCTCGACGGCCTCGAGCGCGCCGAACAGGGCGACGGTCTCGGCCGCATCAAGCGCGGCGAGACCGGCAATGACGCCATGCTGGAGCTGAAGGATCTCTCGGTCACGCTCGACGACGGCACTGCCGTGGTCGGCGAGACCGAAGTGGTGATCGAGCCGGGCGAGCGGCTGCTGGTTGCCGGCGAGTCTGGCACCGGCAAGAGCACGCTGGTGCGCGCCATCGCAGGGCTGTGGCCCTGGGGCGGCGGCAGCGTCAATTTCCATCCCGACCGGCGCTTGTTCATGCTGCCACAGCGGCCTTACGTGCCCTCCGGCTCGCTGCGCCGTGCGGTCGCCTATCCCGGCGCCGCCGACCACTGGACCGTGGACGAGATCGGCGAAGCCCTGCACAAGGTCGGGCTCGATCATCTCAAGGAGAAGATCGAGGAGGAGGGTCCATGGGACCAGACCCTATCAGGCGGCGAGAAGCAGCGCCTCGCCTTCGCGCGGCTGTTGCTGCACAACCCCGACATCGTCGTGCTGGACGAAGCGACCTCCGCGCTCGACGAGAAGAGTCAGGACAAGATGATGAAGATGGTCACCGACGCGCTGCCGAGGGCGACCATCGTCAGCGTGGCGCATCGTGCCGAATTGGAGGCCTTCCACAGCCGCAAGATCGTGCTGGAGCGGCGCAAGGGCGGCGCCAAGCTCGTCAGCGACATCGACCTGATCCCACGCAAGGGCAGGCGCAAGCTGCTCGGGCGGTTCTTGAGGCAGCGGAAGTCAGGGAAGAAGGCGGTAGCCTGACTCTCTCCTCGTCGTCCCGGACAAGCGCGCTATAAGCGCGCGCAGATCCGGGATCCATACCCGCAGGGAGGAGTTTGGCGCCTTCGCGGGGACGACACCGGGATCGTGGCTCGCTTCGCGCCCCCGGGACGACACTGAAATTGTGGCGTCAATCAAAACCGGCTATGCATGCGCCGCTTGCAACGAGGATCGCCTGCGTGACGACCGACAATACCCCTTCGTCCGCGCCATTCGGCGCGTTTGCGCCGAATGCGGCGCAGGCCGCGATCATCCGCTTCGTGCAGCGATCAGGGCTTAAGCGCGGCGCGTTCCGGCCGTGGATGTCGCGGCTGGTCAGTCTGCTGCGCGGCGGCCCGGTCGACCTGCAATATCAGGGCGCCTCGTTCCGTCTGTATCACCAGGGCAGCGCGACCGAGCGCGGTGCGCTGTTCAATCCCGATTACAATCTCGACGAGATCGACTTCCTCCGCCAGCACACTCCGGCGGGTGGCGTGTTCGTCGATGTCGGCGCCAATGTCGGCACGTTTGCGCTGGTGATGGCGCAACAGGTCGGCACCACGGGCAAGGTGGTCGCGATCGAGCCGCATCCGATGACGTTTGCCCGGCTCTCCTTCAATCAGGCCGCATCGAAAGCGGCGCAGGTGCGCCTGGTGCAGGCGGCAGCCGGTGACAGCGACGGCGAGCTGATGATCGAGAGCGGAGGCGGCAATCTCGGCGCCACCCATGTCGTCACCGGCGCGGCCAGCGCCGACGCGATCAAGGTGCCGTCGCTCCGCCTGACGCGTATCCTCGACGAGGCCGGCGTCGGCCAAGTCGATTCGCTCAAGATCGACGTCGAGGGTTTCGAGGACCGCGTGCTGATCGGCTTCTTCCGCGACGCATCGCCATCGCTGTGGCCGCGCGCGGTAGTGATCGAGCACCTGTCACAGAAGGATTGGCAGCAGGATTGTATCGCCGACATGGTCGCGCGCGGCTTCACGATCGCGCGCAAGACGCGGAGCAATACGTTCCTGTCACGCTGACGAGAACGAACAATGGAGGCCAGCGATGATCGATCATTTGGGTTTTTCCGTCTCCGACTATGAGCGCGCCAAGGCGTTCTACGCCAAGGCGCTGGCGCCGCTCGGCTACGGCCTGATCATGGAAGTCACGGCGGAGCAGACCGGCCACGCTGCAGCCGCCGGATTCGGCGCCAACGGCAAGCCCGATTTCTGGTTCGGCGGCGACGGCGCGATGAACAAGCCGGTGCATATCGCGATCGCGGCCAAGGACCGCGCCACGGTGGACGCCTTCTACAAGGCGGCGATCGCGGCCGGCGGACGCGACAACGGCGCGCCCGGGATCCGCCCGCATTATCATGCGAACTATTACGGCGCCTTCGTGCTCGATCCCGACGGCCACAACATCGAGGCCGTCTGCCACGCGCCGGAATAAGGCCGGGATTCCGGCGGGAACCTCGTTCCCGGCAGGCCGTTATCGTCTCTTGCAACAAGGAGTACGATATGGCCAACGACAATGCCGGCGACGTCGATCGCGCCTGGGAGCTGATGAAGAAAATCGGCTTCGCGATGCTCGTGACGCGCGACGGCGACAAGCTGCGCGCACGGCCGATGAGCGCTCATCTCGAACGTGACGCAAACGCGATTTTCTTCCTGACCGACGCGCGAAACCACAAGGATGAGGAGATTGCACGCCATCCCTCCATCAATTTGTCCTTCGCTGATGCGGGTAGCCAGAAGTACGTGTCTTTGACAGGGACGGCCGCCGTCTCCAACGACCGTGCGAAGATCAAGGAGCTGTTTTCGACGCCGGCCAAGGCGTGGTGGGACAGCGCCGAGGACCCTAACATCCGCGTGCTCAAGATCACACCCGACGATGCCGAGTTCTGGGATTCGCCAGGCACGGTGATCTCTTATGTGAAAATGGCAGCTGCGGCGGTGACGAACACACGCCCCGACATCGGCGAGAACCGCAAGGTCTCGATGTGATGCCGATCGAGCCGCCCGAGATTCCTCCGTCGACACCGGGCACGCCCACCGAGCCTCCGCCGGGAATTCCACCCGGCAATCCTCAGCCCGAAATCGCGCCGCCGGTGCGCGAGCCCGGCGAATCTCCGCGGCCCGCCGAATTGCCGGGCCGCATGCCTGAAGAGATTCCATCGCGCGGGCCGAACGGTCCGCTCACGCCCAACCCCGCGACGGACGCGATGCCGACGCGGGATCACATGTGAAGCGAGCCATCACATCTGAGGCGATTGCAACCGACGCCTGAATGCGCAATGAACGTCATCATAGTGAGCCGATTTCCGTGCAGAAATAAATCGGGCCGCGACCGCTTCGCCCGCCACAATGCGGCCTAACGCGTAGCCGTTCATCACGACACTTCGTCAAAGAACCTTCCGGGGAAGTTCACCACCATGACCAACCTTCGTTTCGTGCTGCTTGCAACGACGGCTCTGACCGCGATGCAATTCGCAAGCTCCGCATCGCATGCGCAAACTGCGCCGCTCGTTGTCGCCCAGGGCCAGCCAGAAGCCGGGCCCGACGGAAGACCGAAGCAGCCTCCGAAGGGACCGCCTGCGGCCGCCCCGCCTGCAGGACCCGCGCGGCCGGCCCCGCCGCCTGCCGCTGCACCGCCCGCCGCGCCTCCGCCGGCAGCCGCACCGCCACGCCCGGCAGCTCCGCCCCCGCCGCCTCCGCCCGCGGCTCGTCCGGCTCCGCCGCCGCCACCCCCGCCGCCCGCTGCTCCGAAGCAGCCTGCGCCACCGCCGGCCGCCGCGCCGCAGCAGCATTCTCCACCCGCCGCACGCCCGGCTCCCACGCCGCCGGCACCGCCCCCCGCCGCGGCTCCGCAGCAGCGTACGCCTCCCGCGCCGGCGCCTGCCGCGCGCCCGAGCCCGACGCCCCCTCCGCCTCCGCCGCCGCCCGCAGCGGGTCCTGCAGGACGGCCGGCGCCCGTGCCGACGGCGACGCCGCCTGCTCCGACAGCCGCGCCACCAGCGCGTCCGGGCGCACCTGCGCCGGCGACCACGCCTGCACCGGCGACATCTCCCGCACCGACCGCGACTCCGGCGCCCGGCAGCACGCCCGCCGCACCGCCGCCGGGCCGTCCGGGTGCGCCACCGCCCGGCGGACGTCCCGGCACGCCTCCGGCTGCGGGATCACCGACGCCGGCTCCCGGCCCTGCGGCCGCTCCGACGATCACGCCGGCCCCCGGCAGCACACCGACACCGCCGCCCGGACGTCCCGGTGCAGCACCGACACCTGCTCCAGGTGCAACGCCGGCTCCCGGCGCCGCGCCCGCTCCGACGGCCACGCCGGCCCCCGGCAGCACGCCGACACCGCCGCCCGGACGTCCCGGTGCCGGACCGGCACCCGCTCCAGGTGCGACGCCCGCTCCGGGACAACAGGGCGCAACACCGCCTGCCGGAGCTCCGTCCGCAGCACCGCAGGCCGGCGCCCCGGCCCGACCGCCGGCACCTCCCGCCGGCGTCGCAGCGCCGTCGATCGTCCCCGGTTCGGCGGCCGCAACGCCGCCGCCGGACAGAGCACAATACAGACCGCCGACAATTGCCCCGGCCTTCCGCGCCGCGCCGACGGTCGTAGCACCCTTGCCGCCGCCCCCCCGTCCGCAGCAGCGTGACCTGACGCCGCTCGCGATCGGTGCAGGCGTGGTAGCCGGTGTCGTGGTCGGCGCGACCATCGCCGACATCCACAACCAGCGACGCGAGAGTATCGAAGGCGGCCGCACCATCTACACCGAGCCGGATCGCATCATCGTCCGCGATCCGGGCGGGCAGGCCTATGTCCGCGGCAACGATCTCTATCGCTTCCGCTACGGCGCCCGCGACATCCGCACCGATACCGTCGGCGGCGAGACGCGCACTGTCGTGATACGTCCCGACGGCAGCGAGATCGTCACGGTGGTCGGCGCCGATGGCCGACTCCTGCGCCGAATCCGCAGGGACCCGCGCGGACGCGAGCTCGTGATCATCGACAACAGCTACCGCGATCCGCGGGCGGTCGGCGGCTTCTATGTCGACGTGCCGCCGCCGGTGGTCAGCATCCCCTATGATCGCTACATCGTCGCCGCCCAGGACGCGTCGCCGCAGGTGATCTACGAAACGATGCGGGCCCCGCCGGTTCAACGGATCGATCGACGCTACTCGCTCGACGAGATCCGCTACAGCCCGAATGTTCGCATGCAGATGCCGAGCATCGACGTCAACACGATCGTCTTCGAGACCGGATCGTGGACTATCCCGCCCGACCAGGCGGCGCGGTTGCAGGTGATCGCCGACGGTCTCAACCAGGCGATCCAGGCCAATCCGCAGGAGGTGTTCTTGATCGAAGGACACACCGATGCGGTCGGCAACGAGGTCGACAATCTGTCGCTGTCCGACCGCCGCGCGCAGGCCGCTGCCGAATTGCTCACCCAGCAGTTCGGCGTGCCCGCAGAGAACCTGACGTCGCAGGGCTATGGCGAGCAGTACCTGAAGGACCAGACGCCGGGACCGAGCGCGATCAACCGACGGGTTACCATCCGCAACATCACGCCGTTGCTCAACGGCGGCCAAGCCAACGCGGCACCGCCTCCGCCGCGCCAGTAAAACCTTCGCAACGAGAAGATGGCCGGGAGCGATCCCGGCCATTTTTGTTTGATGCTCGTGTCGCCGCGTTATTGCGCGGCGGCAAGCCCGAGCGCATCGGCTATGACGCGGAACACCTCGGTATTGTCCATCGAGCCCTGCACGCGCTCGCTGCCCGGTCCGGTCGCGGTCAGGATGACGTCCTCGCCCGAATGTACGCTGGCGCCGATCATCGCCGATAGATTGCCCGGCCGCAGCACCGCGCCTGGCACATCCTTGTATTTGTCGTTGGCCTTGAACGTCCCGTCGTCGCCGGCCTTCACGGTCGGCTCATTGGGACTGTCCAGCTTCGGGCGGAACGTCTCGTAGTGATCCGGCAGGCTGGCCGAGAAGATGGCGAGCCGGCGACTGACATCGACGCGTGACGGATAGCCTTCCGCATCCGGCGCCGGGTAATTGGGAAACCCGGCCTTGTCGTAGACGCCGACGCGCTCGCGCAAGGGAACATTGGGCGTCGTGCCCATGTCGTCATTCACCGTGCCGACGAGACTGTTGGGATGATTGTGGTCGGCCGCCACCAGGATGAGGGTGTCGTCGCCACGCGCGCGCGCCCATTCACGTGTCTGACGCACCGCGTTGTCGAGCATGATCGTGTCGTAGACGGCGCGCTCCATGTCGAGCAGATGCGCATATTTGTCGATCATTCCGGACTCGACCATCAGGAAGAAGCCGGCTTCGTTCTTCGAGAGGATGTTCAGCGCTGCCTGCACCTGCTCGATCAGATCAGGCTGCTCAGGGAATTTCTTGACGCCGCCGCCCTTCAGAAATTTGCGATCGAGCACGCCATCCATGTTGCCGGTGGCAAACAGGCCGAGCAGCTTGCTGGTCTCCGGCTTTGCGGCAGAGGCGCTGAGCTCCCTCGCGGTCGTCGCGATCTGGTAGCCTGCGTCACGAAACTTCGCGATGTAGTCGGTCTCGTCCTTGCGCTTCGAGCCGGCAGCCGACTTCGGCATGAAGTTCGCGCTGCCGCCGCCCATCAGCACATCCGGCTTCGCCGCGAACAACTGTTCGACGATCTCGTCATAGGCGGCGCGGCGGCGGGTGTGCGCGACCATCGCGGCCGGCGTCGCGTCTTCGACCTCGGTGTTGGTGACGATGCCGATCGCCATGCCCGCCCGCCGCTTGGCAAGGCTGGTGATGGTTTCGACCTTGGGGTCGTCGAACGCACTCAAGGAGCGGTCCGCATAGACGCCCATGGCGTTGACGGCGCTCTTGTGCCCGGTCGCATAGGCGCTGGCCGAGTTCGCGGAATCCGTGATGATCGAGTCGGAGCCGGCGGTCGCCACCAGCGCCATATGAGGCATGTCGTCGATGGCGAGCTTGCCGCGGCTCTTGCCCTCCGAAATCCCCTTGGACAGGATTCGGGCTGCGACCCGATGCGCCGGCGACATGCCGTCACCGATGAACAGGATGACGTTCTTCGCCTTGCGCGGGCCCGTGTCGAAGACCGTCCATGTGACGCTGCGCTGGCGCGTGCCGTCGCTCACCTCCACGGCAATGCTGCCCGGCCTGGTCAGCGTGACGTCGCGCAGGATCAGGGCCGACTGCTCCTTGCCGTCCTCGCGCTCGGTGAAGGTGCCGGAACGGCCGAACGCGGTCGCATAATCGGCGCCGTTCACCGTCACCTTCAACTTGGCCGGATCGACCAGTCCGGGCAGCTCGACCTTGAAGTCGAATCGCGCTCCGGCCAGGATCTCTGCGCGATCGATCGGATAGATAGTCTGTGCCGACGGTGACGTCGTCCAACAGACGACCATGAGAGAAGCGACTACCGATTTCTTGACCATGCGCGATGCTCCGCAATCCCGTTTCGATAGGGAGCGTAGCGATCGAGGATGACACCGTCATTAAGCTCGTAGCTCCGTCGGCTCCATCCGGGGTTAGAGCACTCGCAGCCCTCAACCCTTGTCGCTCTCCAGCCGGAAGATCTGCGAGCCTTCGCTGCCCGACAGCAGGCCGGTGTCGCTATAAAGCTTCAGCTTGGTGCGGGTATCGGCGATGTCGAGATTGCGCATGGTGAGCTGGCCGATGCGGTCGGCCGGCGAGAACGAGGCGTCCTCGACCTTCTCCATGCTGAGCCTTTCCGGCGCATAGGTGAGGTTCGGGCTCTCGGTGTTGAGGATCGAGTAGTCGTTGCCGCGGCGCAGCTCGAGCGTGACTTCACCGCTAACGGCGCGCGCGACCCAGCGCTGCGCGGTCTCGCGCAGCATCAACGCCTGCGAGTCGAACCAGCGGCCCTGATAGAGCAGCCGGCCGAGGCGCATGCCGCTGATGCGGTACTGCTCGATGGTGTCCTCGTTGTGGATGCCGGTGACGAGACGCTCATAGGCGATGTGGAGCAGCGCCATGCCGGGCGCCTCGTAGATGCCGCGGCTCTTGGCCTCGATGATGCGGTTCTCGATCTGGTCGCTCATGCCGAGGCCGTGACGTCCGCCGATCGCGTTGGCTTCCAGGAACAGCGCGACGGGATCGGAGAAGGTCTGGCCGTTCAGCGCCGTGGGCTGGCCTTCCTCGAACCGCACCACGACCTTCTCGGCCTTGACGTTGCAGTCGTCGCGCCAGAACGGCACGCCCATGATCGGGTTGACGATCTTGATACCGCTGTCGAGGCTTTCGAGATCCTTGGCCTCGTGCGTGGCGCCGAGCAGATTGCTGTCGGTCGAATACGCCTTCTCGGCGCTCATCTTGTAGGCGAAGCCCTGCGCGGTCATGAACGCCGACATTTCGGCGCGGCCGCCGAGCTCGTCGATGAACTGCTGGTCGAGCCAGGGCTTGTAGATCTTCAGGCCGGGATTGGTGAGCAGGCCGTAACGGTAGAAGCGCTCGATGTCGTTGCCCTTGAAGGTCGAACCGTCGCCCCAGATGTTGACGCCGTCCTCCTTCATCGCCGCGACCAGCATCGTGCCGGTGACGGCACGGCCGAGCGGCGTGGTGTTGAAATAGGTGATGCCGCCGGTCGAGATGTGGAAGGCGCCCGACTGGATCGCGGCGATGCCTTCATGGACGAGCTGCGTTCGGCAATCGACCAGCCGCGCATTCTCGGCGCCGAACTCCATCGCCTTGCGCGGAATCTCGTTGTAGTCGGCCTCGTCGGGCTGGCCGAGATTGGCGGTGTAAGCGTAGCAGCGCGCGCCCTTCTGCTTCATCCAGAGCAGCGCCGCGGAGGTGTCGAGGCCGCCCGAAAAAGCGATGCCGACTTTCTCACCCTTGGGCAGGCTTTTCAGGATCGTGGTCATGGCGCTTCCAATCGGGTCTCAAGGGCGGGTGTCAGGGCGGTTTGACCGCGCGAATATCAAATTTCGCAGGGCTGGGCACGCATTTAATGGCTCAAACCGACGGCTCGGGGTCGGTCTTGCGGCCGAACAGGCGCCGGCGGAGCCGGTAGGCGGGCATGTTCAGCCGGGTCAGGGCGGCATCCACGGCCTCGTCTGAAAACCGCGTTCGCGGCCAGCGGTAGATCATCGCGTAGGCGAACCAGATCACGACGAAGGTGACGAGGCCGGCGATCGCCACGTCGGTGAAGAAGTGCCCGCCGAAGGCCATGCGCAGCCCGCTCGTCACGGCGCCAAAGATGACTGCTCCGGCATAAGCGAGCGGACGCCATGGCGGCGGCGCGAGCGCGGCCGGCGCCAGCGTCCAGAACGCGGTCGCGCCCTCGCCCGAGAAAAACGAGCAGTTGCGCGCGCAGCCGCCGCGCGGGTCCCACCACGGCACGAATTGCTGGTCGCCGGCGAACTGCGTCACCACCACCGGGCGTGGCCGGCCCCAATAGGTCTTGAAGGTGAGGTTGGTGAGAATGCCGGCCGACAGAATGATCGTGACCAGCAGGAACACGATCGCGCGCCCGGAGACCAGCAGCGGCCGGTCGGGCCGGATCATCTTGACCACGAGCGCGACGAGCGACGGCAGCACGAAGGCCCAGGCGACCCACATCGCCGCATCGCGCGCGAAGTTGGCCCAGCCGTTCAGCTTGAGCGGAAACGTCCTGGTCTCGGGGTCGAAGAACAGCGACGCCAGCTTGAGATCGAGCTCGGGATAGAGGCCGAAAACGACGCCGATCACGAGCCACAGCGAAAGGGCGATGAGAAGTCCGGTCCGGTTCATGGCGCGCGGTTTAGCGGAGTGGGGAGGAGATGAAAACCCCGGGCGGAGGCAACAATGTCACCGCGCATCCGGCCGCGAATTGGACGGCAGTGGCGGGGGCGGTTTGCGCGGAGGTAGTGGCTCGCGCCAGGCGCCGGCGTTGCGGCCGGCAATCAGCCAATAGACCATCCCGGCGGCGATGCCTGCGCCCGTCATGATCTCCAAATGACGGCGCACGATGCCCTCGAACTGGAACGTATCGGGGTGGAAGGGAACGAGGCCGAGATAGCAGGCAAGCCCGACGAGGCCGCCGCCGACGGCATAGGCGAGCGCGCTGCGGATGTAGAGCGCCTCGGTGATCGCGACGATCACCGCCGCCGGAACCAGCGCGAAGCCCGAGACGAAGATGAAGCCGAAGCCGAGCAGGATATCGATCGTGCCTTGGTCGACGGGACCGGCGCCGAGATCGGCAAATTCCGGGAATAGCAGCGCCATGACGACGATCATGCCGCCGACGAAGCAGGCGGCGAGAAAGCCGATGAAGATGACGACGAGGCGGCCGATCAGGGACATGGCGCCCAAACCATTGCTGCCGTCATTGCGAGCCACCCGGTCCCGCCTCCGGCGGGCCGGATGACAGGCTCCGCGAAGCAATCCAGAGATGCGTCCGCGGACGCAGCCTGGATCGCTTCGTCGCTGCGCTCCTCGCAATGACGAGGTTGCGACGGCGCGAGCATGGCAGACTAATCCGTCATCGCCATGGCGCGCAGCGCCTGGCGCTCCCTGGCCGAGAGCTTTTCGGTTTCCGACTTGAGCTGGCCGCAGGCGGCGAGGATGTCGCGGCCGCGCGGGGTGCGGACGGGCGAGGAATAGCCGGCGTTGAAGATGTATTCGGAGAATTTCTCGATCTGGTCCCAGTCCGAGCATTCATAGGCCGTACCGGGCCAGGGATTGAACGGGATCAGATTGATCTTGGCGTGAACGCCCTTGAGCAGCTTCACCAGCAGCTTTGCATCGTCGAGCGAATCGTTGACGCCCTTCAGCATCACATATTCGAAGGTGATGCGCCGCGCGTTCGACGCGCCGGGATAGTCGCGGCAGGCCTGCAGCAGCTCCTTGATCGGATATTTACGGTTGAGCGGCACCAGCTCGTTGCGCAGCTCGTCGCGCACCGCATGCAGCGAGATCGCGAGCATGACGCCGATCTCCTCGCCGGCGCGCACGATGTTCGGCACCACGCCCGAGGTCGACAGCGTGATGCGGCGGCGGGAGATGCCGATGCCTTCATTGTCGCCGACGATCAGCAGCGCATCGCGCACCGCGTCGAAATTGTAGAGCGGCTCGCCCATGCCCATCATCACGATGTTGGTGACGCGGCGCGTGCCGTCCTCGCGATCGGCCCAGTCGTTCAGGCGATCGCGCGCGACCATCACCTGCCCCACGATCTCGCCGGCGGTGAGATTGCGCACCAGTCGTTGCGTGCCGGTGTGGCAGAACGAGCAGTTCAGGGTGCAGCCGACCTGCGAGGAGACGCAGAGCGTGCCACGATCGGTCTCGGGTATGTAGACGCACTCGACTTCGTGCGCTTTCTGGAGATTGTCGCCGCTCGGCAAACGCAGCAACCATTTGCGGGTGCCGTCGTTCGAAATCTGCTCGGCCACGACCTCGGGCCGGTCGACGGTGAAATGCTGCGCGAGCTCGGCGCGAATGCCCTTCGAGATCGAGGTCATGTCGTCAAAGCTCTGTGCGCCCCGGAAGTAGAGCCAGTGCCACAGCTGCTGCACCCGCATCTTGCGCTGCGCCGGCGCCACGCCGATCTCGCCGAGGCGATCGGCAAGCTCGCTGCGCGACAGGCCGATCAGCGAGGGCTTTGCCGGCGGCACATAGGTTTCAAGCGGAGTCTTCTCCACCAATGTCGTGTTGTGCGGCTCGGCAGTCGGTTGCATTGAATGGACCTGATTAGGGGGTCGTTCCGGGGCGATGCGAGCATCGAACCCGGAACCTCGAGATTCCGGGTCTGGTCCTTCGGACCATCCCGGAATGACGGAAAAACCTGGAACTGCCTCTATATAGCAATCAGAAACTTCGATTGCGACCGCGGCTATTATTTAGCCTTACCGCCGGCAATCCTGGGCGATCTTGTCCAGCGCCTGGGCAAGTCCCTTTAGCGAGAAGGTATCGGTCGTCTCGGTGCCCTTGGCCGAGACGCCCTTGACGACCAACTCGGCGGATTTGCGCATGGCCTCGACCATCCGCTCCTCCTCGGCCGCGTTCTTGATCCAGAGGCCGTCGCCCTGCGTGTACATCGCGAAGGCGGCGCCGCCGACCTCGGCCGACGATTCCGAGCCCGGCTTCAGCGCATAGCCGATCATGACCGAGACTTCGTTGTTGACCTTCTCCGCCGGGCGGGTCGAGACGAAGGCATAGGCGGGATCGCGTGGCCGATTCGGCGGGTTGGTCTTCGACGACGAGGGTTTTGCCAACGCGAAGCAGACTTTCTTGCCATTGGGCGTCGCCGAATAGGCGCCCCAGGTGCCGAACTGGCCGATCAAGGTCGGCTCCGCACCGCCCGCAACTGCCGCGGGCGGGGCCGCTGGCTTGCTCTCGGGCTTTGGAGCCGACTTCGCGGCCGCGGGAGCCGCCGGTGCGGCCGATTTCGGTGCAACCTCTTTTGGAGCAGACTCCTTTGGAGCAGGCTTGGGCGCCGGTTGTGCCGTCTGCGCCCGCGCGGAATCGGCGACACCCCCGGCTGCGACGCCAGTCATCAAAGCTAAAATCAGCACCCGCCACATGCTGGAGTGGTTCCCTCAATATTGTGACTGGAAGATGGCCCGGCCGCGCGTTGTCCCCGTGGCAGGGATAGCGGGGAAAGTCCAATTTGGGAAGGCAGTTAGCAGTATCAGCCTTTGGATCGCGCGGCACGCTGCCCGGCCCATTGCGCGTCGGTCCAGCCGAGCAAATCCTCGGCGCCGGAACTGCGCAGATGCGCGCCACCGTCGATGACGACCATCTCGCCATTGACGTAACCGGCGCGGTCCGAGACCAGGAAGCTGGCGAGATCGGCAAGCTCGCTGTGCTCGCCCGTACGACCCAGCGGATTGCGCGCGGTCCAGGCTTCGTCACGGCCTTCGGGGCGGAGCTGCCCGGACGCGCCCGCGGTCGGGAACGGACCCGGCGCGATGGCGGCGGTGCGGATGCCTTTCGGCCCCCATTCCACCGCAAGACTTTTGGTCATCGCCAGCAGCGCCGATTTCGCCATCGCCGACGGCACGGTGAAAGCGCGCCCAGTGATGGTCGAGGTCGAGAGGATCGAGAGCACGACGCCGCCATGCTTGCCTTCGATCCAGCGCCTGCCGGCGGCGAGCGTGCAATACATCGCGCCATGCAGCGTCGGCGCCAGGATTGCATCCGCGGCGCGGAACGAGAGGTGCTCGCTCTGCGCGATGAAGGTCGCGGCGGCGTTGTTGACGAGGATGTCGAGCGGCGCCTCACGCCAGATCTGATCCATCATGTCCTCGACCGCGACACCGTCGCGGATGTCGCAGGCGATCGCCGTGATCTTGCCGCCGGTCTCCTCGCGCATCTCGTCCGCGGTCGCTTCGAGCCGATCGAGCTTGCGGCCACAGATCACGAGCTCGGCGCCGAGCGCGAGGAAGCGTCGCCCCATCGCGGCGCCAAGGCCCGAACCGCCGCCGGTGACGAGAATGCGCTTGTTCTTGAGCAGGCTCGTTTCAAACATCGTTTGATTCCTCGCTGTCTTGCGCGCTCCGTCATTGCAAGCGCAGCGACGCAATCCGGAATCCGCCCGGCGGAATAGTGTGGATCGCTTCGCTTGCGCTCGCAATGACGAGGATAGGGCGATCATAGCGTCCAGCAAAGAATCCGGATTGTCGGGCCGCACTAAATCCGGCAAAACCGGGCCAACTATAATTCCACTCGAAACGCCCAAGGTGCCGTCATGAAAGCCATCCTCTGCTCGCAATACTGCCAGCCTGACGATCTCGTGCTGACTGAGGTGCCGGATCCGGTCGCCGGTCCCGGCGAAGCGGTGATCGCGATCAAGGCGGCAGCGCTGAACTTCTTCGACCTCCTGATGATCCAGGGCAAGTACCAGATCAAGCCGCCGTTCCCGTTCTCACCGGCCGCGGAAGTCGCGGGTGTGATCGAGAGCATCGGTCCCGGCGTCACCGATCTAAAAGTCGGCGATCGCGTCGTCGCATCCTGCGGCCACAACGGCGCGCGTGAGAAGATCGCGCTGCCTGCCGCGTCGATCGTGAAGATCCCCGACAATCTCGACTACGACCGTGCCGCCGGCATCATCATCATCTACGGCACCGCGCTGCATGCGCTGGAAGACCGCGCCAGCCCCAAGCCGGGCGAGACGCTCGCGGTGCTGGGCGCTGCCGGCGGCACCGGCCTTGCCGCCTGCGAGCTCGGCAAGCTGATGGGCTTGAAGGTGATCGCCTGCGCCTCGTCGGACGAGAAGCTCGAATTCGCGAAAGCGCATGGCGCCGAGCTGACGTTGAACTACGCCAAGGAGGATCTGAAGGAAGGTCTGCGCAAGCTCACGGGCGGCAAGGGCGTCGACATCATCTTCGATCCGGTTGGTGGTGCCTATGCCGAGCAGGCGCTGCGCTCGATCGCCTGGGAAGGCCGCTTCCTCGTCATCGGGTTCGCTGCGGGCGACATTCCGAAGATGCCGCTGAACCTCGCGCTGCTGAAGGGCTGCGACATCCGCGGCGTGTTCTGGGGCGCATGGACGCGGCAGAATCCGGAAAAGAACCGCGCCAATCTCGAGAAGCTCGTGAAGTGGACGGCCGAGGGAAAGATCTCATCGCATGTCGATCGCACCTTCCCGCTGGCCCAGACCGCGGACGCGTTGAAGGTGCTCGCGGGACGCCAGGCCATGGGCAAGGTGATCCTGCATCCGTGAGGATGTGAGAGGGGCGCTCGCCCCAAGCTGACTGTCGTCGCCCGGCTTGACCGGGCGACCCAGTATTCCAGAGACTTTGGTGATTACGCCGGGAAGCCGCGGCGTACTCGAAGCCGCGGTCAAGCCGGGGCATGACCGGGTGGGTGTGGTTGAATCCGCTCCTGCTACACGGCTTCGGCGTCCACTTCCGAGTCCCGCTCACCCACCCCCCGCTTCAGCGCCGCGCGGGCGGCCTCGCGATGCTCGGCCGTGATGTGGCCGGCAACCATGCGGATGGCGGTGGCGAGCACGGCTGCGTCATCGGCGAAGCCGAGGATCGGCATCACATCCGCAACGAAGTCGAGCGGCAGGATGAAGTAAGCGATCGCCCCGAGCAGCGAGGCCTGGACGTGACGCGGCGTCTGCCGATCGAACGCGCAGTAATAGGCAGCAAGCAAATCTTCAGCGAAAGGCAGATGCGCGGCGACATGCTTCAGCTTGCGCCAGAAGCGGCGGCGCACGCTCTCGCGATCCTCTGCGAGCCGATCGGCCGGCTCGAAACCGACGCTGTGTTCGGCAGCCATGTTCGACAAACTCCCCGTTCAGCCCCGGCGACGGATCGCCACGTTCGGGCTGATCACAAAGATGGGGATGTAGCCGACCGCTGCAAGATGTCAGCCGATTCAGCCTGCGATCGCGTTCATGGTCTTGGCCAGCGCGATGTCGAGCTCCGTGACGCCGCCGGCATCGTGGGTCGACAGCACCACCTCCACCGTCTTGTAGACGTTGCGCCATTCGGGGTGGTGATCCATCTTCTCGGCGACCAGCGCGGCGCGGGTCATGAAGCCGAACGCCTCGTTGAAATCCTTGAAGATAAAGGTCTTCCCGATGGCATCCCGGCCCTGAACCTCACGCCAGCCAGGTAGTCCGCTGAGCGCCTGCCTGCGCGCCTCCGCCGAGAGCCGTTCTGCCATGGTCGTCTCCGTCCTTCAGGGAACTTTACCCTAACACCGTCCCGACGCCCCGGGTTCAATGGGATTTTCCTCCTCCGCTAACCATGACGGAGATGTAACCCCGCCGGACAAGAAATTTGCTACACTTGTGGGCGTAAATCGCCGGCCACGATGAAACTGAGCCTGAAGCGCCTGTTTGGGAGATCGATGACCGGGGGATTGGACCTGGCCGAAGCGCCCCCTCCGCCTTCGCCGCGATCCGCGGCGCGGAAGACCGCGCTCGTGACCCTTGCGCTCGTGCTTGCGATCATCGGCGCGCTCGCCGGCGGCTATTATTTCGCGATGCGGCCGGTGACGCTGAAAATCGCGGTCGGTCCCGCCAACAGCGACGACGTCAAGGTCGTGCAGGCACTGACGCAGGCCTTCACGCAGACCAAGAGCCAGGTGCGGCTCCGGCCGATCCAGACCGACGGCGCGACCGCCAGCCGCGACGCGCTGGCGGAAGGCAAGGTCGATCTCGCCATCGTGCGCGGCGATCTCGATGTGCCCAAGAACGCGCAAGCGGTCGCGACCCTGCGCAAGAACGTCGCGGTGCTGTGGTCCGTCCCGGGCAAGGCCAAGAAGCGGGGTCCGAAGATCACCAAGATCTCGCAGCTCGCCGGCCATCGTATCGGGGTGGTCGGCCGCACCCAGGCCAACGTCAATCTGCTCAAGGTGATCCTGCAGCAATACGGCGTCGATCCCGCCAAGGTCGAGATCGTGCAATTCCCGGCCAACGAAGTCGCCGAGGCGATCAAGTCCCAGAAGGCCGACGTCTATCTCGCCGCCGGCCCGGTCAACAGCAAGATCACGGCGGATGCAATCGCCGCCTCCATCAAGGATTTCGGCGCGCCCAACTTCCTCGCGATCGATTCCGCGGACGCGATCGCGCAGAACCATCCGGTCTACGAAGCCTCCGAGATTCCAGCCGGCACCTATGGCGGCTCGCCCGCCCGCCCGGAGGAGGAGGTCAAGACCATCAGCTTCTCGCACCACGTCGTGGCACGCAAAGGCGTGTCCGAAACCACCATCGCGGCCTTCACGCGCCAGCTCTTCGCCGTGCGCCACCAATTGGTGACGGAATTTCCGCTCGCGGCGAAGATCGAAACGCCCGACACCGACAAGGATGCTGTGATCCCGGTGCATCCCGGCGCGGCCGCCTACGTCGACGGCGAGGAAAAGACCTTCCTCGACAAATACAGCGATTACATCTGGTGGAGCCTGATGGCATTGTCCGCCATGGGTTCGATCGGCGCCTGGTTCGCGGGCTATCTGAAGAAGGACGAGCGCGACAACAACAACCATCAGCGCGAACGCCTGCTCGACATGATCGCCGCCGCACGCAAATGCGAGACGACCGAAGAGCTCGACCAGATGCAGACAGAGGCCGACGAGATCCTGCGCGACACGCTGCGCTGCTTCGATCACGGCGCGATCGAGGAGGCCGCGCTCACCGCCTTCAACATCGCACTCGACCAGTTCCACGCCGCCGTCGCCGACCGCAAGGCAGTGCTGTTCAGCCTGCCGCCGAACCTGCAACGCGCGGGCGCGCAGTTCAGGGCCGCCGGCAACGCCTGAGCGCTTGCCCGCGTAATCGCTGCGTCACATTGCCTCACTATAGCTTCCGTCATTCCGGGGCGATGCAAAGCATCGAACCCGGAATCCATCGCGCCGCATTCGCGAGGAGACATGGATTCTCAGGTGCGCAATTGCGCACCATAGCTCGCGCTACGCGCGCACCGGAATGACGGTCTCTTCTGCAAGCTCGGATCTGGAGCCAACCTCCATGAACTTCCCATTCTCCCGCCGCCGCTTCCTCGCCACGGGCGCCGGCGCGCTCGGCACGATCGCGATGCCTTATCTGTCGCGCGCGGCCGACCGGCCGGCCGTGACCCATGGCGTGCAATCGGGCGATGTCACCGCCAGCGGCGGCGTGGTGTGGGCGCGTACCGACCGACCCGCGCAGATGCTGGTCGAGGTGGCGACGACTGAGACGTTCAGGGATGTCCGCGCGCTGCCGCCGATCGCGGCGCTGCCCGAGAGCGATTTCACCGCAAAGATGCTCCTCGAAAACTTGCCGGCCGGACAGGACATCTTTTACCGCGTCCGCTTCCGCGATCTCTCGCACAGCGCGATCGAGGGCGAGGCGGTCGTCGGCCGTTTCCGCACCGCGCCGGCCGATCGCCGCGATGTCAGCTTCGTCTGGGGCGGTGACGTCGCCGGCCAGGGCTGAGGCATCAATCCTGACGATGGCGGCATGGTCACCTTCTCGGCGATGCGCAGGCACCGGCCGGACTTCTTCCTGCATTCCGGCGACACCATCTATGCCGACGGCCCGATTGCATCCGAGGTGAAGCTCGCCGACGGCAATATCTGGAAGAACGTCACCATCCCCGAGAAGGCCAAGGTCGCCGAGACGCTGGACGAGTACCGCGCCGCGCACAAATACAATCTCACCGACGCCAATCTCCGCGCCTTTAATGCCGAGGTGCCGATCTTCGTGCAGTGGGACGACCACGAGGTGACCAACAACTGGTCGCTGTCGAAGGAGTTGCCCGCCGCCTACAAGGAGCGCGACATCGCGCTGCTCGCCGCGCGCGGCGCGCGCGCCTTCCGCGAGATGTATCCGCTGCGCGAGAGCATCACTGAGCCCGGCCGGGTCTATCGCCAGATCTCCTACGGCCCGCATCTCGACATATTCGTGCTCGACGAGCGCAGCTATCGCGGCCCGAACGGTCCCAATGTCGAAACCGCTTACGGCCCCGCGAGCCATTTCCTCGGCCCGGACCAGATCGCCTGGCTCAAGCGCGGCCTGCTCAATTCGCGCGCGACCTGGAAGGTGATCGCCTCCGACATGCCGCTCAGTCTCATCGTGTCGGACACGCCGAAGGGCGGCTCGGAAGCAATCGCGCAGGGCGACGGCCCAGTGCGCGGCCGCGAGTTCGAGATCGCCGACATCCTGCGCTTCATCAAGATGGCGCCGATCAGCAACATCGTGTGGCTGACCGCCGACGTGCACTATGCCGCCGCGCATTATTACGATCCGAACAAGGCGCAATTCCAGGAGTTCGAGCCGTTCTGGGAATTCGTCTCGGGCCCGCTGCATGCCGGCACTTTCGGTCCGAACGCGCTCGACAACACCTTTGGACCCGAGGTGCGCTTCGTCAAGGCGCCGGGCCAGGACAGCCAGAACCTGCCGCCATCCGCCGGCATGCAGTTCTTCGGCCACGTCAAGATCGACGGCGCCTCCGGCCAGATGATCGTGACATTGCGCGACCGTGCCGACGTCGCGCTGTGGTCGACGACGCTCGATCCGAAACTTGCCTGACCGTCAGGGAGCGCGCGTGCGCAGAGCCGCCTCCAGCACGTCGCTCGAACACGGCTTCTGCAACCGTGGCTGACCGGAAAATTCGGGCGGAATGCGCGCCTCGGCGCCATAGCCGGTGACGAAGACGAACGGGATATTCAGCGCAACCAGCCGCTCAGCGACCGCAAAGCTGGTCTCACGGATCAGCTCGACATCGAGCAGCGCGAAATCGGGCGGACGGTTCGCGATGGCGCCCAGCGCCTGCGTCACCGACCCGACGGTCCTCACGCTTGTCACGCCGAACCCGAGCAGCCGGTCCTCGAAATCGATCGCAATGATCGGATCGTCTTCCACGACCAGAACGTCGGCGGGACAGGGTGAGCCATCGGAAAGTACGGGTGACATGATCGCAACTTGGAGCAGGGGGTTTTCGGATCAGGACAGCCGCGCCACGATACCTGCGCTCAGCGCATCGGAGGGTTCCCGGAACGAAACCACCACATCGCAGTTCTTCAGTCTGTCCACTTGTGCACACAGGATCCGGTCGGAACTCGCTATTGTCTGAGGCAGATGGGGATCACCATGGATGCGCGCATCAGCAAGACGAACGAGGTCGAGAGCCGGCCGGCCAACAATCTGCTGAGGCGGTTGAGCCAGGCGGACTACGCCCTGCTCGCGCCTCACATCGCCTTCGAGGACCGCGCGGCCAGCCAGCTGCTCTACAATCCCGGCGACGACGTCCAGGTCGTGCACTTCCCCTGCGGACCGGCGCTCGCGACCTTTCTCGTCCCCAACGAGGACGGCCGCGACGTCGAAACCATCCTGGTCGGCCGTGAAGGCGCCGTGGGCGGCATCGTCAGCGAGGGATTCCTGCCCGCCTATACCCGGATCTGCGTGAAATTTGGCGGACCGTTTGCGCATATTCATGTCGCCAAGCTGGAAGCGGCCAAGCTGCGCTCGGCGTCGCTGCGCAACATCTTTGCCCGCTATGCCGATTGCATGCTGGCGCAGATCTTCCAGTCGACCGCCTGCAACGCGATCCATTCGATCGAGCAACGGACCGCCAAATGGATCCTGGCGGCGATGGAGCGGACCGGGGACGAGAACAGCGTGCCGCTGACCCACGAACAGCTCGCGACGCTGCTCGGCGTTGGCCGCTCCTATGCCAGCCGCGTGCTTCAGTCCTTCAAGGCAGAACGGATTCTCGACACGAGGCGCGGATCGATTCTGGTCCGCAACCGCGACGGCCTGAAGCTTCGCGCCTGCCTGTGCAACGACGCGGTGAAAATGCACTTCGAGGAGGTGCTGCGCGGCGTCTATCCGACCGAGGAGCGGGAGGCCGGGTAGCGGCTTCTTCCCACTATCCCGCACCGCCTGAACCTGCGCTAGTATCCCCGGCATGAGCGGGGCTTTGCTTCACGTCATCTTCGACATTGCGGCATGGCTGGCGGCCGCCGCCGCCGTCTGGTGGCTGTCGCGAGAACGCCTGCAGTTTCCGGCGCAATCCTTCCAACTGCCCTATGTCGCCGCGCTGGTGTTCGGCGCCGGCCTCGGCGCCCATCTGTTCGGCTCGGCCAATCTGTGGCTGTCGGGCCAGAGCGGCATTGCGCGCTCGGTCGAGGGCGCGCTGGCCGGCGGCATCGTGGCGATCGAGCTCTACAAATGGACGGCCGGCATCGCCTTGCGCACCGGCGCGCGGTTTGCGCTGCCGCTGGCCGTCGGCATCGCGATCGGCCGGCTCGGCTGCTACTTCGCGGGCCTCGACGACTTCACCTATGGCACGCCGACATCGCTGCCCTGGGGGCACGATTTCGGCGACGGCGTTCTGCGCCATCCGGTGCAACTCTACGAGAGCGCGGCCATGGCCACCTTCGCGCTCGTCTACGTGCTGGCGGTCCTGAACCGGAACGCGTTTGTAATCACCAATGGTTTCTACCTGGCGCTCGCCTATTATGGAGCGCAACGCTTCCTGTGGGAATTCCTCAAGCCCTACGGCACGCTGATCGGCCCGCTCACCCTGTTTCACCTGCTGTCGCTGTCCATCCTGCTCTACGCCGGTGTCATGTTGGCGACCGCGCCCAAAGCGAGACCCTTGCAGAATGAGTTACTTGCATGAACGCGCCGTTGCGTAGATCGCGTCCGTATATCTTCTGGGGCCAGACCCAATCCCTCTGCGAGACCTGCCTGAAGCTGGTGCCGACCAAGATCCAGATTCTCGACAACGAGGTCTGGTACGAAAAGCGCTGCAAGGAGCATGGCGTCCAGTCGACCCTGGTCTCGACGGATGCCGCCTATTGGCGCCTCTGCAAGGACTTCATCAAGCCCGGCGACCGGCCGCTGCAATTCCAGCAGCGTACGGAATTCGGCTGCCCCTATGATTGTGGCCTCTGTCCCGACCACGAGCAGCATTCCTGCCTGGCGCTGATCGAGATCACCGAGCACTGCAATCTCACCTGCCCGGTCTGTTTCGCGGAATCCTCGCCCGCACGGACGAAATTCACCCCGCTCGCAACGGTCGAGAAGATGCTGGACGCGCTGGTCGCCAGCGAGGGCGAGCCTGATCTGGTGCAGATTTCCGGCGGCGAACCGACGCTGCATCCGGACTTCTTCGCGATCCTCGACGCCGTGCGCGCCCGCCCGATCCGCCACGTCATGATCAACACCAATGGGCTGCGCATCGCGCGCGAAAGGGATTTCGTGGCGCGGCTGGCCGAGAACAAGCGCGGGCTGGAGGTCTACCTCCAGTTCGATTCGCTGCAGCGCGAGGGGCTGATCAACCTGCGCGGCGCGGATTTGCGCAAGATCCGCCAACAGGCGCTGGAAAATCTCGAGCATTACGGCGTGTCGACCACGCTGGTCGCCACCATCAAGCGCGGCGTCAACGATGCCGAGATCGGCGACATCGTCCGTCACGCGCTGACCTGGACATGCGTACGCGGCGTCACCTTGCAGCCCGTGCAGGACGCCGGCCGCAACGACGATTTCGACGAGAAGACCGACCGCATCATGCTGTCGGAGATCCGCAAGCGCGTGATCGAAACCGGCGTATTCGGCGACAAGGACATGATCCCGCTGCCCTGCAATCCCGAGAGCATCTCGATCGGCTACGGCCTGCGCAATGGCGAGAAGGTGCTGCCGCTGACCTCGCTGATCCCGCAGGAGCAGCTCGTCGCCGTGATGCCCAACACGATCAGCCCCGAGAAATACCCGGTGCTGCGGGAAAAATTCGTCGACCTGTTCTCGCTGTCGTCAGGCCCGCTCAACACGAGCGAGCGCGTCTGCGAACTCTTGTGCTGCCTGCCGAGCTTCCAGGTGCCGGAAGGGCTGTCTTACGAGAGCGTCTTCCGCGTCACCATCGTGCAATTCCTCGACCGCTTCAATTTCTGCGTCGGCAACGTCAAGCGCAGCTGCATCCATTTCGTGACGGAGCAGGGGGCGATCATTCCGTTCGACACCTACAATCTGTTCTATCGGAACGGCAAAATCGACGGCATCCGCGCCGCGCTTGCCGCGCAGGCGAGGGAGGGGGTCTTGCAGGCATGAGCATCAGCAACACACCGCCGCCGGCACCACCGGGTCCGCCTTCTCCGCCGATGCAAAAGCGCAGCGGCTGCCTGACCGCGCTGATGGCGATCGCCGGGATCTTCATGCTGCTACCGGGACTCTGCGCGCTCCTGTTCGGCGGAATGTCTGTGGTCGAGGGTGGCCAGATCCCCTCCGACATCGCCTCGCTGGTCTTTTTGGGTCTCGTTATCGGCATCGGAGGCGTCGTCATGATCTGGGCGGCCATCGTGGGCCGAAAGGCCCCGCCGGCCCGGAACGGGAGCTAACCCCCGGGGATTCCCGGACAAAATTCAGTCAACCAAGGCCCAAAGAACGCATTGTTTTTTGGCCGTTTTTGCATATATTGCGCCGCAACGCGTAGGGTGCCCGGTCAAGATGGCCGGGCTTCCTTTTTGGGCGGCGAGCGCCCGTTTCCAGTCTTCCAGCGTTGTTTCGAGAAGAGGTCCCGGTCCGACCGGCGAGATCGCGCTTAACCCATTGTTCGAACGCAAAGAAGCTAACTCATGAACCTCCGCAACGTCGCCATCATCGCCCACGTCGACCACGGCAAGACGACCCTGGTCGACAAGCTCCTCCAGCAGTCCGGCACGTTCCGCGAGAACCAGAAGGTGACCGATCGCGCCATGGACTCCAACGATCTGGAGCGTGAGCGCGGAATCACCATTCTGGCCAAGGCGGCCTCGGTGCAGTGGAAGGACACCCGCATCAACATCGTCGACACCCCCGGCCACGCCGATTTCGGCGGCGAGGTCGAGCGCATCCTGAACATGGTGGACGGCGCGCTGGTGCTGGTCGACGCCGCCGAGGGCCCGCTGCCGCAGACCAAATTCGTGGTCTCCAAGGCGCTCAAGGTCGGCCTCAAGCCGATCGTCGTCATCAACAAGGTCGATCGTCCCGACGCGCGCCCGACCGAAGTCATCAACGAGGTGTTCGACCTGTTCGCGGCGCTCGATGCCAGCGAGGAGCAACTCGACTTCCCGATCCTGTACGGGTCGGCGAAGCAGGGCTGGATGGCCGAGAGCCCGGAAGGCCCGAAGGACAAGGGCATGGAGCCGCTGTTCGACCTGATCCTGCGCCACGTGGCGCCGCCGACGGTCGAGGAAGGTCCCTTCAAGATGATCGGCACCATCCTGGAGGCCAATCCCTATCTCGGCCGCATCATCACCGGCCGCATCTCCTCCGGCGTGCTCAAGCCGAACCAGCAGGTCAAGGTGCTCAACGCCGAGGGCAAGCTGGTCGAATCCGGACGCATCACCAAGATCCTGGCATTCCGCGGTCTCGAACGCACGCCGCTCGATGAAGCCGAGGCCGGCGATATCGTCGCCATCGCGGGCCTGACCAAGGGCACCGTCGCCGACACCTTCTGCGATCCGACCGTCGAAGTGCCGCTGCCGGCACAGCCGATCGACCCGCCGACCGTGTCGATGTCCTTCATCGTCAACAACTCCCCGCTCGCCGGCACCGAAGGCGACAAGGTGACGAGCCGCATGATCCGCGACCGTCTGCTCCGCGAAGCCGAAGGCAATGTCGCGCTGCGCGTGGTCGAAGCTTCCGACAAGGACGCGATGGAAGTGTCGGGCCGCGGCGAATTGCAGCTCGCGATCCTGATCGAGACCATGCGCCGCGAAGGCTTCGAGCTCTCGGTGTCGCGTCCACGCGTCGTCTACCAGAAGGACGAAGCGACCGGCGCCACCATGGAGCCGATCGAGGAGGTCGTGATCGACGTCGACGAGGAACATTCCGGCGTCGTCGTGCAGAAGATGAGCGAGCGCAAGTCCGAGCTGATCGAGATGAAGCCTTCGGGCGGCAACCGCCAGCGCCTGGTGTTCTACGCGCCGACCCGTGGCCTGATCGGCTACCAGGGCGAACTGCTCACCGATACCCGCGGCACCGCGATCATGAACCGCCTGTTCCACGGCTATGCGCCGTACAAGGGCGAGATCCAGGGCCGCCGCAACGGCGTCTTGATCTCCAACGACCAAGGCGAGGCGGTGGCCTACGCCATGTTCAAGCTGGAGGATCGCGGCCCGATGATGATCGAGCCGGGCTGGAAGGTCTACAAGGGCATGATCGTCGGCGAGCACACCCGCGACAACGACCTCGAGATCAACGTGCTCAAGGGCAAGCAGCTGACCAATATCCGCACGACATCCAAGGACGAAGCCGTGCGCCTGACCCCGCCGATCCGCATGACCCTGGAAAAGGCGCTCGCCTATATCGAGGACGACGAGCTCGTCGAGGTCACGCCGAAGTCGATCCGCCTGCGCAAGAAGCACCTCGACCCGAACGAGCGCAAGCGCGCGGAGAAGGCCAAGGAAGCGGTGGCGTAAGGCCGCGGCACACACTCGCTGTCATGCCCCGGCTTGACCGGGGCATCCAGTACCCCGCGGCTTCTCGGCTCTACAACGATCGTCTCTCGAATACTGGATCGCCCGGTCAAGCCGGGCGATGACAGTTGTGCGCGTGGCGACTTCAGCACTCTTCGCGAACGTGCTAGAGCCCGCCCATGTCCTTTCCCTCCTCCGTCGACGTCGCGATCATCGGCGCCGGTGCCGCCGGCCTCGGCGCGGCACATGCGCTGCGAGGCTGCGGCCTCTCCGTGATCGTGCTGGAGGCCCGTGACCGGATTGGCGGTCGCGCCTGGACCGTGCAGGCCTCGCCCGAGGTGACGTTCGACGTCGGCTGCGGCTGGCTTCACTCCGCGGACAAGAACTCCTTCGTGCCGATCGCGCGACAGCTGAATTTCGAGCTCAACCGGGACCTGCCGCCCTGGCGAGAGCGCGCCTTCGGCAACGCCTTTCCGCAGGCCGAGCGCGACGACTTCATGCGCGCGATGGACGCATTCTATGAGCGCCTGTGGGAAGCAGCGCAAAACGGCAAGGACGAACCCGCGAGCCTGAGCCTCGAGCCCGGCAATCGCTGGAATCCCATGATCGACGCGATCTCGACCTACATCAACGGCTGCGAGCTGAAGGATATGTCGACGCTGGACTGGGATGCCTATGAGGACACTGGCCTCAACTGGCGCGTCCGTCGCGGCTATGGCGCGCTGGTCGCAGCATATGGTGCACACTGCCCGGTGGCGCGGAGCTGCAACGTCACGCTGATCGACCATTCCGACACGCGCATCCGCATCGAGACATCGCTGGGTACACTGACAGCCGACAAGGTGATCGTTACGGTGCCGACCAACCTGATCGCCGAGGAAGCGATCCGCTTCTCGCCGCCGCTTCCGGCCAAGGTCGATGCCGCCGCCGGCCTGCCGCTCGGCGTCGACGACAAGGTGACGCTGGCGCTCGACGACGCCGAGGCCTTTCCCAAGGAAGGCAACCTCCGCGGCGCCACCATGCGCACGGACATGGGCACCTACCACATCCGCCCGTTCGGCCAGCCCTGCATCGAAGGCTTCTTCGGCGGCAGCTTCGCGCGCGAGCTGGAAAACGCCGGCGAGGGCGCCATTGCCGCGCAGAGCATCGAGGAGATCGCGGGCTTCCTCGGCAACGACATCCGCCGCAAGTTGAAGCCCCTGTACGAGTCACGCTGGGCGCACGATCCGTTCGCCCGCGGGTCGTATTCCCATGCCCTGCCCGGCCACGCTGGCGACCGTGCCGTGCTGGCTGCACCGGTGGACGGACGGCTGTTCTTCGCGGGCGAGGCGACGTCGCCGGAGTTCTTCACGACAGCGCATGGGGCAAGGGACAGCGGCGAGCGGGCGGCGAAGGAAGTGCTGGCCAAAACCTTCGACTAGACGCCTAGAACCATTTGGTTCATTTACTTGCGTATGGCCGGCGGCGGACAACCAGACTGGACTGTTGAAGAGCTCGATCGCATCGTCGCCGACTATTTTAGCATGCTCGGCGAAGAGATATCCGGCATCTCCTATAATAAGGCCGCACACAATCGGGCTTTGAGGGATAATCTCGATCGAAGCAAAAGCTCCGTCGAATTCAAGCATCGGAACATTTCAGCGGTGCTGGTCAAACTTGGCCTACCCAGCATTAGGGGCTACTTCCCGGCCGAAAACTATCAAGCCGCCATTGTTGCGGCGATTGACCGGTACCTTTCTCAAAATTCGACTGCGCTGCACCCGGAAAAGGTCTTAGACGGATGGGCCGAACGGCAAGGCCTGTTTGTGGAAGCACCTCCGCGGCTCCTGCCGGTTTCGCCGCGTAATGCAAACATAGAGCGGTTGATCCGTAAATTTAACCCCGTCGAGCGCGACTTCCGCAACCGCAAACTGGGTCGCGACGGAGAGGAACTCGTCTTCCACCACGAACGCCAGAGATTAACTCAGCTCGAACGACCCGATCTTGCCAGAAAAATTCGATGGGTCTCTGAGGAACTTGGTGACGGCGCAGGCTACGACATACTTTCATTCGACGCACAGGGCAGAGAACGTTTGCTCGAAGTGAAGACAACGGTTGGCGCAGACGTCACGCCATTTTACATTACAAGAAACGAACTCTCTCTGGCTTCAGAACGCCCAGAAGCCTTTCGACTTTGCCGCGTTTTTGATTTCTCGGCGCATCCTCGAATGTTCGAGCTAACTCCACCGCTGGATAAACTTGTTCATCTTTCGCCGCTCAATTACGAGGCCTCGTTCTCATAGCGGACCGCTACTCGATCACCCGCGCCCGCAGATCCGCATCCGGCACGAAGCACGCATCGTACTTCCCAAAAATGCGATAGCGGTTGCGCGCGATGAGGCTGTACATCGCGTCCCGCAGCGGCTTCGGCACCACGAATAGCGCGCGCACCCAGCTCCAGCCGGGTAGCTGCGACAACACCGTCAGCGCGGCGTCGGACTTCGTGAAGACCTCGCCGCCATGAAGGACGGCGTTGGTGTCGGGGTCCTCCGGATCGATACCGAATGTCCGCGCGAGCCGGGTCCCATAATCCGACTGGATCGGCGTGAACCGAAATCGTCTCGCCGTGTCGCGCTTCGCAACGAAGCGGACCCAGCGTGAGCAGAAGATGCAGACGCCGTCGAACAGGATTACGTCGTCGTCGGGCCATTTGCTCATCAGACTCTCTTTTTGACGCGTTTTCTTCACGCGAACCGGGATTCCACTTCGCTCGAAAACGCTATCGATTATCCAGGGTCAGCAGCGCGACGAGCATCAGCACGATCGCGGGGCCGGTCTTGACCAGTGCACCGAGCGGTTCGATCCAGAGGTCGGGCGTCAGGATCGCCGCGCCGACCATATAGCCGAGCGAGGCAACAATGCCCGCGACCAGGCCGATCGCCGCGGTGCGGCGGAAGGCGATCAGCGCCCCGATACTCATGTCCATCAGGCTGGTGCCGATGGTGACGGGATCGACCAGCGCGGACGGAAAATTGTGCGCGCTCAGGATCCCGGCGGCGGCGCGATAGGATACGAACAGCGCGATGAAGCCGGAGACGAGCCAGAATATCACAAGGCTCGCCAAGATCAGCGCCTTGACCAGGAACAGGCGCGCGAACCATTTATCCTGGATGGTTGCGGGATGACGGCCGATCGTTTCAACCAGCGTCTTTGGCGTGATGCCGGTCGCGGCGATCCAGGCGGCGGGATTGCCCGTCACGCCGCGGCGAAGCTCGGCGATGGCCGTGGAGCGCATCGGCGGCATCCAGCCGAGAGTGTTGGCGAGATCGCCGATCTTGGCCCCGAGATCGAGCATGAAAGCCGGCATCGTGATACGCGGCCAACCGAATGTGCCGAACGCGCGGCGGAATTGCTCGATGACGGCGGCCATCGTGACAGGCTCAGTCTGCATGAGATCCCAGCTCACCGCCTTCATGGTCGCATCGTGGACGTCGCGCGCGGCGAGCCAGGCGATGGTGGCCGAAATATCCTCGACCGCCACGGGCTGGAACGGCGTCGCCATCTCCTTGTCTGGAAGATCGAGCGGGAAGGCTGCCAGCGCGCGGAGCATGGCACTGCCGCCATAGGCCGACGGTGCGATCACGAAGCCGGGCCGCAGGACGGCATGGGGAATGCCCGAGGCCGTGATCAAGCGCTCGGCTTCGCGCTTGGTCGTCGCGAATGCGGTGCGGTCGGCTTCTGCCGTTCCCGGAATCGAGATGTGCACCAGCCGGATCGCGCGGCCGCTGTCGCCGATCGCCGCCAGCAGCCGCGTGACGAAATCGCGATGCACGGCGCCCGTATCGCTGCCGGGCCCGTCCTGGAGCACGCCGAGGCAGTTCACGACGACGTCGACAGCGTGCTCGCGGAGCAGTCGCGTCAGTGCGGCGATATCGAGGGAGAGGATCGGCAGCTCGATGTCCAGCGAGTTCATCTTTTGCGCCGGCGACAGGCTGCGCGCGAGGCCGACGACGCGAAATTCCCGCGCGCGAAGATCGTCAGTGACGAAGCGGCCGATGAGGCCAGAGGCGCCGATCACCAAAATGGTTCTCTCACCCATCGTGCCTCTCAGAACGGTTTGGCGATCATCAGCCACAGGATCAGCATCGTCGCACCGAAACCGGGGAAGCCGAATGCGAACCAGCGGCGGAACAGAACAAAGTAGCGCTCCGGTAGCGCACTGCCCTGCCCGGCGGCCTTCTGCGCGAGATCGCGCATCTCGATCTGCATGAAGACGACAGGGACCCAGAACAGGCCGGCGACGAGGTAGAGCCCGAGCGAGGCGAGCAGCCAGTGCTCCGTGAACGGCGTCGCCGCGAGTATCATCAGCAGGCCGCCCGTCACCGGCTGGAGGATCACTGCCGACAACGTGAAGATCGCATCCGCGACCACCACCACGGAAGCCGTACGCGCGATGAACGCCACATCGTTCGTGCGATGCGCCATCAGCATGAAGAAAGCAATGCCCGTTCCGGTGCCGAGGATGACGACGGCACCGACCACATGCAGATATTTTACCAGGAAATACAGCGTCATGGCTTCTTGGTCGCCATTGGCCGTGGCTGACTCAGCGCGCGCGAGAGCTCGCGGCTCGCAGCGTCGACCCCGGCCTCGCTCTCGATCATCCAATGCCCCTCGCTGCCGACAGCCGGCAAGGTGCGGAAGTCGACCTTGCCGCCGCTGCTGCGAAACGCCTCGACCAGCGCTCTCGAGAACGCCGGCGAGAAGTAGCTGTCGTTGCCTGCGACGAGCCATGTGACAGGAATGCGCGCACCCGTTCCGAACTCCGCAGCAGCAGCCAGCAGCGCGTGCGGCGCGCAGATTTTGGTCGGCTCGTCATTGGCATGACCACCGCGCCCCGGCGCAAACACCGTGATCGCGGAAATCGCTTTCGGATCGGCATTGGCGAGCGCCAGCGCGCCCCAGCCGCCGGCGGAATGGCCGATCACGACGGCGGCCTCCTTGCGAATGAAATCCTGCTTTTGCAAATACTCCAGCGCGAGCCGGATTTGCTCGGCCGTTGCACGGCCCGAACGCGCATGATCGGCCTCGTCACATCCACCCTGGTCCTCGACATAGCGGCCGCCGGTCGCACCATGGCCGAGCCGCTCCGGCACCAATACGGCAAAGCCGCGCGCGACCAGGAAGGCTGCGAGCGCGCGGTATTCCGGCTGCGGCATTTGCGCACGACGCAAGACGTTCTGCGTCGAGGCGTGCGCGATCACCGCAAGCCGGAACGGACCTGTGCCGGCGGGGCGAAACAGCAGGGCATGCGCGGCAATGTCGGCATCCGGCGACGGCACAAGCCATTCTTGCCGGCGAAGCGGGCTACCCTCCTGTTCCGAGGGGCCAAACGTGACCTGAGCGCACAGAGGCGGCGCGGTCAGCAAGGCCAGCAGAGGCAAGAGCGCGATGGTGTTGAGGAGCCGCATGAATGGCCGAGGGCGAACACGAACAGCGACAGCCACACTAGTAGGAACGAATCACCATGGGCGGACTTTCTGCGTCGCCATTGTCATTCATTCGTTGCCGCAACAGGAGTTTTGCACCGACGCAGGGCATGCAGGTGGCCTTTGACGATGCGTCTTGTCTTTTTTCGGCACAACATGGTTGAGATACTGATGCACAAAGTCCACACGTTAACCGATAATTAACGATAGGTCTTGCCGCCGACGCGGCGACTTGGTTTGATTGCGTCCATGAGCACAACCCTGATCGAGGTCCGGCCGGCCAAAGCTGCAGATGCAACTGCGGTGGCGTCCACGCATGACGAAGCCTGGCGCTCCGCCTATCAGGGCATCATTCCCGGCGCCGAGCTGGAAAAGCTCATCAACCGCCGTGGCCCGCAATGGTGGGACAGCGCAATCCGCAAGGGCAGCCGCGTCAGCGTACTCGTGTTCGGCGACAAGATCGCGGGTTACGCCAATTACGGTCGCAACCGCGCCCGCAGTCTGCACTTCGACGGCGAGGTCTACGAGCTCTATCTGCGTCCGGAATTCCAGGGCCTCGGTTTCGGCCGTCGCCTGTTCACCGCCGCCCGCCGCGACCTGATGCAGAGCGGGCTGAAGAGCATGGTGGTGTGGGCGCTCTCGGACAACGACCCGGCGACCGAGTTCTACCGGGCCCTGGGGGGCCGTATGGTGGCACGCTCGTCGGAGCGCTTCGGGCCGAAGTCGCTCGACAAGGTTGCCTTCGCTTGGACCAATTGAGCTGCTGAAAGCTGAATCGGCAGCGTTTCCCTTCCGTCGATACCGCTGCCTTTGAGCCGGTGATTTCCGGATTCATTCTTTCACAAAAACGCGATGGATCAGCGGGCCAAGCCCGCGTATGACAGCGCCAAAATCGGCTGCCGGGGCGCGATTTTACCTCGGCAACAACGGAGCCTTGAATGCGTATCGATGCGATCTCGATCGGGAAAAACGTACCACACGAAGTCAACGTCGTCATCGAAGTCCCCGTGGGCGGCGAACCGATCAAATACGAGATGGACAAGGAGGCCGGCACGCTGGTGGTCGATCGCTTCCTCTACACGCCGATGCGTTACCCCGGTAACTACGGCTTCATTCCGCACACTCTGTCGGATGACGGCGACCCCTGCGACGTCCTGATCATCAACACCCGCGCCATCATCCCCGGCGCCGTCATGAGCGTGCGCCCGGTCGGCGTGCTGTTCATGGAGGACGAAGCCGGCGGCGACGAGAAGATTCTGGCGGTGCCGTCGTCGAAGCTCACGCAGCGCTATGACAAGGTGAAGTCCTACTCCGACCTGCCCGACATCACGCTGCAGCAGATCCAGCACTTCTTCGAGCACTACAAGGATCTCGAGAAGGGCAAATGGGTGAAGATCCTGCGCTGGGGCGGCCCGGAGGATGCACACAAGCTGATCCTCGAGGGCATGGATCGCGAGAACAAGAAGAAGAAGGGCTGAGTTCAGCCCCGTCGTCCTTCCGGGGCGCGCGTCAGCGCGAACGACGGTGCGCTCTTGCGCACCTGAGAATCCAGAGGTTGAGTCGCGAGATTCCGGGTTCGGCTCTGCGAGCCGCCCCGGAATGACAACCCATTACACCGCCGGCTTCGGCAGCCCAGCGATCGCGCAGGCCGCGCGCAGTGTGTTCACCAGCAGGCAAGCCACCGTCATCTGACCGACGCCGCCCGGCACCGGCGTGATGGCGCCGGCAATTCCAAGCGCTTCCTGATAGGCGACGTCGCCGACGAGGCGCGTCTTGCCATCATCCTTCGGAATCCGGTTGATGCCGACGTCGATCACGGTCGCGCCCGGCTTCAGCCAATCGCCGCGCACCATCTCCGGCCTTCCGACCGCGGCATAGACGAGATCGGCCTTCTTCACGAGCCCGGGCAAGTCGCGCGAGCGCGAATGTGCGATCGTCACCGTGGCGTTCTCGTTCAACAGCAATTGCACCAGCGGGCGGCCCACCAGATTGGAGCGGCCGATGACGATGGCGTTCATGCCCTCCAGCGAGGCGTGCACGCTCTTGGTCAGGATGATGCAGCCGAGCGGCGTGCAGGGCGACAGCGCCTCGAAGCCGCCGGCAAGCCGGCCGGCATTGTTCGGATGCAGCCCGTCGACGTCCTTGGCGGGGTCGATGGCGTTGATGACGGCTTCCGTGTTCAACCCCTTCGGCAGCGGCAGCTGCACCAGAATGCCGTGCACGGCCGGATCGCGGTTCAGCTTTGCGACGAGCGCCAGCAGATCTGCCTGCGCGACGTCGGCGGGAAGCTTGTGCTCGAACGAGGCCATGCCGGCGGCCTGGGTCTGGGTGTGCTTGGAACGGACATAAACCTCGCTGGCGGGGTCGGTGCCGACCAGGACGACCGCCAGACCCGGCACCAGATTGTGCTCGCGCTTGACCCGGGCGACCTCCTCAGTGACGCGGGCCCGAAGCTCCGCCGCGATGATTTTTCCGTCGATGATCTTGGCGGTCATGTCAGTCCCTCAGTCTTTCGATTTGGCGGCCGCCGATTTGACTTGGACAAGCTGGCGCAGGGCATCGCCCAGCCGTGCCGGCTCGCCGTCGACCGCGATCTGCTTCAGCCGCGAAGTGGCTCCGGACAGAAGCCGCACGCTGGCCTTGGGGACACCAAGCGATTTTGCCAGCAGCACCAGAACGGCCTTGTTGGCCTCGCCGCCATCGGCAATGGCGCGGACCCGCACCTTGAGCACGCTGCGGCCATCGGCCAACTGCTCGATCCCGTCGATGTCGTCGCGGCCGCCGCGCGGCGTCACCCGCAGCGCGATGCTGATTCCCGCGGCCGAGTAGCGCCAAGGTTCCTTGTAAGCTTCCTTGCCGGTTTCTCGGGCGACCAAGGCGCTCCAGCCCGCTCAGACCACGTTCGGATAGATGTAGTACAGGATCACCCGCTCGATGAACATGATAAGCAGGATCAGGATGATCGGCGAGATGTCGAGGCCGCCGAGACTTGGCAGCAAATTGCGAATCGGCGCGAGGACCGGTTCGGTGATCCGGTACAGGAACTCCGCCACCGCCGATACGAACTGGTTGCGGGTGTTCACGACGTTGAAGGCAATCAGCCAGGACAGGATCGCCGAGGCGATCAACAGCCAGACGTAGAGGTCGAGCACGATGATGACGATGTCGAGAACGGCACGCATGGCTTTTGAAGACTCTGGCTTTTGAAAACTCTGGCTGCGGTCGGGATTGACGCCTGTTGCTAGATATCGGTTCCCCCCCATCCAAACAAGGGAAGTCGGCGTCCGAATGGCTAAAACCGGGTGACACCCGTCCTTGACTTGACCTTGGCGGGGACTTAAATGGCGCCCGGTTGTCGGCCGCGTTTACCAGAGCGGCCAGCAAAGGGGCCATAGCTCAGCTGGGAGAGCGCGTCGTTCGCAATGACGAGGTCGGCGGTTCGATCCCGCCTGGCTCCACCAGCCTTCGCAGGCTACGCCTGCTTCGGCTTGGCAAGCCTTTTAGTAGTGAAGGCTGCCGCGGCGGAGCCCGAAGGGCGAAGCCGGGCTCATTTTGAATCCCTACCTCCCCGTAAACCTTGGCGGCCGCTTCTCCATGAAGCTCGCCACGCCTTCCCGGAAATCGCTGCCGGCCAACGCCACCATCATCTCCCGGTTAGCCTCGATCGTCGCCTCCGCCAGCGTCTGGAACGGCACCTCGTAGAGCTGGCCCTTGATCACGGCCATCGCGCTCGGCGAGACGAAGTCGGCGAGATCGCGCGCATAGGCATAGGTCTCCTCGCGCAGCTTCTCGGGCGAACTGAGCCGGTTGACCAGTCCGATTCGCAGCGCCTCGTCGCTCGACACACGCCGCGCCGACAGCAACAAATCCATCGCGTTGGCATGACCGACGATGCGCGGCAGCATCCAGCTGATGCCATGCTCGGCAATCAGACCGCGCCGGGCGAAGGCCGTCGTGAACACGGTATTGTCGGCGGCAAAGCGCAGGTCGCAATAGAGGGCGTGGACGAGTCCGATGCCGGCGGTGGCGCCATTGAGCATGGCGATCACAGGCTTTCCGATCGAGGGGTAGAAACCGTAGCGCGTCTGCCAGTCCGGCCGCCGGTTCATGTCGAACGGCGGCAGGTTCGAGGCGCGCCTGACGTCATCGGGGTCGAGCCCCTTGAGCGCATCCATGTCGGCGCCGGCGCAGAACGCGCGGCCCGCGCCGGTGAGGATGATGACGCGGACATCATCGGCGGCGCTCGATGCTTCCATCGCATGGCGCACGTCGCGCTCCATGGTCGGCGTCCACGCATTCATGCGGTCGGGACGATTGAGCGTGATAGTCGCGATCTTGTCGCTCACCTCGTAGAGAATGTGTTCGTAGGCCACGGCGCTCTCCCTTGTTTGCCGGCACGCATTGGTGCGCGCTCGTTGGCAGAGAGCCTAGCATATCAGGAGCAGAGGCAAGGACTTGCGCCAAGGACCTGTACGAAGGACCTGTACGTAGGACCTACGCGAAGGTCACTCGGCGGCTTGCGCCAGCACGGGCCGGCGCGCCAGCCAGCCGTCGATGAAATGATCGAGCCAGGCACGCTCCGCAACATCGTACACGGCACGATCGGCGAAGTGATGGTGCCGCTGCCGCGCACCGGGCGCGCTGAAGCCGTCATAGCCACGCGTGGTCCAGCGATGCATCATCGCGTAGGTCACGTCAGGATGAAATTGCACGCCGAACGCATTGCCGGCGCGGAACGCCTGCACTGGAAAATCGTCACCTTCTGCGAGCAGCTCTGCGCCGACAGGCAGCTCGAACCCCTCGCGATGCCAGTGATAGACCTGAGCCGGCCAGGCCGGACAGAGCGCGCGGCCCGCGGCTGTGGGGCGGATCGGGTAGTAGCCGATCTGGGTCAGCCCATCGGCATGCGGCGCGACGCGCGCACCGAGCTGCATCGCGAGCATCTGGGCCCCAAGGCAAATGCCGAGGAACGGCCGCTGCTCGCGCAGCGGAATTTCGATCCAGTCGATCTCGCGACGAATATAGTCGTCGGAATCATTGGCACTCATCGGGCCGCCAAAGACCACGGCGCCGGCATGCTGATCGAGCGTCTCGGGCAGGGGATCGCCGAAGCGGGGACGGCGGATATCGAGACGATGGCCGAGCACGCGCAGTGCATTGCCGACGCGGCCGGGGGTCGAGCATTCCTGATGCAGGATAATGAGAACCGGCAGGCCGCTTGTCGAATGGGAGGCAGGCGCGCCCGGCGTCCTTCGCGGGAAGGGCACCAATTCTGCGCTACCAAACCTGTCCGTCCGGAACGACATTGTCCTTGCGAAAGCTATTGGGTCCAGACCGCCAGCATAACTAAGCGATCGTTAATTTCGTGTGAGTTCGCGCACACATCGAAACGTAAGCAAGCTCCGGGCCAATACGGACGCCGGGCGCTCCTTAGTGCCTCTGCCTCTGGAACCGACTGGTGGCGGCCAGGATGAAACCCCGCGGGAAGAAGCGCAGTGCAAATGGCACAATCTTGATGCCCAGACCGGGCAGCACTGCCCTTTTATTGGCCATCAGCCCACGATAGGCCTCCCGGGCGACATCGACGGCAGAAACATTGAGAAGGGCCGTATCGTGTCCGGAGCCGACGCCGGCACGCGCCTGGAATTCGGTGGGCACGGGACCCGGGCAAAGGACCGTGACGCGAACACCGCGCGGCGCGAGCTCCGCCCGCAGCGCTTCGGTAAAGGAAATCACGTAGGCCTTGGACGCATAATAGACGGCCATGCCGGGGCCGGGCAGGAATCCCGCGACCGAGCCGACATTGAGAAGACCGCCCTTGTTCTTGATGAGCTGATCGGCAAAGCGCAGCGACAGGTCCGTCAGGGCCCGCACGTTGACATCGACAATCCCGACCTGGTCCTCGCGATCGCGCTCGATGGCATCGCCGAATACGCCGAAGCCTGCATTGTTGACGAGGTGATCGAGCTCGACGCCTTCGGCGGCGAGCGCCGCCGCGATCGTCTCGCCGGCATCGGTATCCTGGAGATCGCAGACGATCACGATCGGCTTCTGACCGCTCTTGGCGGCGAGCTCGTTCGCGAGCGCCTCAAGCCGATCCGCGCGCCGCGCCGTCAATGCCAGACGATGTCCGTTGGCGGCAAATACGCGCGCCAGCTCCGTGCCTATGCCCGCCGAGGCACCGGTGATCAACGTTACCCGCTCAGTCACGATCCAAGTCTCTTGATCCAAGTCTCATGGATTGATGAATTTGGCCCCGCAATGGTGGAACCAGAGCATAGGCCGAGCGCGACAGGCAAGCGGCGCTGGCAGCATGGCCGCTTGAGCGGAGGTCAGAGAGAGCAAGAAAGCCGCGGAATACCGATGAATCCGGACGCAACGAGGCCGGCGGCTACATTAAAGTTTCGTCATGTGATCCGCACAACCGGCCATCCCGCGCAGGTGGCACGGGGTCAGCCACCGACGGCGCTATCCTTCAACTGGCCGCCGGCACGGTCCGCAATGGCGTGCTTCAGCTCAATCCGGTCGCGCTGGGCAATCCCGAGCAGGTCGGAGGCGCGCCAGACGACGTTGTCCTCGAACTCGCTCACCTGTCCGTCGGCATAGACCAGCTCCCACATCATCTGCACGATGCGCTTGCGCCCCTCTTCGTCGAGCGAGCGCATGATGACGCTGGTGAAGTGATAGAGGTCCACCGCCTCGCCCTCGACCTGGGTTGCGTCCGCGATCAGACGCTCCGCCGTACCTCGGTCGAGCCCAAAATGGCTCTCGATCAGGCCGTGCAGCTTGCGCTGCTCTTCCGCTGTCGGCTGGCCGTCCAGCGAGATCACGTGGACCAGCAACGCCGTCGCGGCCAATCGATAATCGCTGTCGCCGAACGTGCGGTTCTGGTTCTGGGGGGCGACGATGTCCGTGATGAATTGGCGCAGGCCGTCGAGCATAAGGTCCTACCGAAATCGATGCGCCGCAAGGAGCGCGGCTGTTACCAGCATCATATGAGGAGGAAACTCAACCGGCGCAACATGCGGCAGTTCCGCGCGTCGCATTACGTTTCGGCAATCTGTTCACTGTCATCCCGGGACGATGCGCGAGCATCGGACCCGGAATGACAGTTTGTAGCTCAGGGGATCTCGTACACCACCATCTTGTCGGCGATGCCGCGCAGCGCCGCCTGTTTCTGGATCGGCTTGATTGCACGCTGCTCCAGCACCTCGGCAACCGCGGGCGCATCGAGCACCGGGCCGGTGATGTGGATCTCCTGCGCGGTCGAAAGGCTTTGCACACGGGCGGCGATGTTGACCGTCTGGCCAAAATAGTCCTGCCGCTCGTTGAGCATGACCGCGAGGCAGGGACCTTCATGGATGCCGATCTTGACGATGAGATCGTCCGTGCCGCGCTGCTTGTTGAGCGCGTCCATCGCCGCGCGCATCCGCAAGCCCGCGACGATGGCATGCTCGGGACGGACGAAGGTCGCCATCACGGCATCCCCGATCGTCTTCACCACGGCGCCCTTCTCGGAGGAGATGATCTCGAGCAGCGCATGGAAATGCGCCCGCACGAGATCGAAGGCGGCGAGATCGCCGACGCGCTCGTAGAGCGCGGTCGATCCCTTGAGATCGGTGAACAGGAAGGTCAGCGAGGTGATCTGCAGCCGCTGGTCGAGACTGAGATTGTCCGCCTTGAACACGTCGCGAAAGGTCTGGTTCGACAGCATCCGCTTGGCGGTCAGGAACGGCTTGCGCTTGCCGATGAGATGGTGAAGTGCCTCGGCGGCGATGAACACCGAAGGCAACACGCGCACGCCGGCCTGGTTCTCCAGCGACAGCCGCAGCGGACCCGGCCGCATCGTCGTGGTCCCCGTCGGGGCCTGCACCTTGTTGTACATGATGGCTAGCTGCTGGCGGTCCTTGGTCGGCTCGCCCTGGACGTCGATGAAATGGGCCGCGTGCGTCACCGGCTCGAAGATGATGACGAAGTCACTAGGCAATTGCAGCGACATGGTCGCCTTCTCGCCGGCCGGCAGCTCCATCGTGTCGAGCGTTACTTCGTTAGCGAGCGTCGCGAACGATTCAAGATTGAAGTCGACGCCGGAGCTCCAGAACATTTGCTTGAAATACTCCCAAACCGGAAGCGTATCGGGGTCGTGCGCCGCGATTCGTCGCACCCGCGGATTCACGGTGAAGGAGACCTCGACCTGATCGTCGACCGAGGTCTTGTAACCGCACGCGCAGAGCGCACAATGATACTCATCCGGCTTGAGCGCCTTCAGGGTCGAATGCGCCCCCAGCACGCCGCTGCAGCCCGGGCATAACACGTTCCAGCCGAGATCGAACAGGCCGAGCCGCGCCGCATGCAGGAAGCCGGAGATCGCGTGCTCTTCGTCGACGCCATACTGCGTCGCGAAGTCGAGAACATTGACGCGGTTGAGCTCGTGATCCTCGCCGTGCTCGATGAGGCGCGCGATCGCGTCGACCACTTTGGCGTCGGCGGTCTGCTTCAGAACGGAAAATTGGGCCTGGACGTCGCTCATGGCGAGACTCTACCTAATGGAGATCAAGACATCGGCCAGACGAGAGCCTGTCATCGACGCGTGATGCGGAACATGGGTGAATGGTCCGGCTGGGTCGTGACGACACCGAGCGGGATCACGGGATTCGCGGTATCGGCGAGCTCGACCCGGAACGCGCCGATCAGCCGGGCCAGCGCCAGCACGGATTCGGCTTGCGCGAACGGCGCGCCGATACAGACGCGCGGACCGGCGCCGAACGGCAAATAGGCGAAACGATCGGGCGCCTCCGTCGACGTGAAGCGCTTGGGAATGAACGCGTTCGGCTGATCCCACAGCTTCTCGTGCCGGTGCAGCAGCCAGGGCGCGATCATGATGATGTCGCCCTTGCCGATCTCGACGCCGGCCGCATTGTCCTTGTCGCGCGCCGCGCGTGCCACGAGGAAGGCAGGCGGATAGAGCCGCATCGTCTCCTCGATCACGGCGCGGGTGAACTTCTGCCGATCGATGTCGGCCATGCTGTCGAGATGCTCTCCGCGGGCCTCGGAGGCGACCTCCTCCTGCGTATCAGGGTCGAGCGCGAGCAGATAGAGCGCCCAGAACAGCGCCGTCGCCGTGGTCTCGTGACCGGCGAGGATCATGGTCGCGACCTCGTCGACGAGCTGTTCGTCGGAAAAGCCCTTGCCCGTTTCGGGGTCCCGCGCCTCGTCCATGAGGTCGAACAGGTCGCGCGGCGGTGCGCCGTCCTTCTTGCCGGTTGCACGCCGTTCGGCGATCAGCATGGCAACGAAATCGGTCCAGCGCTTGCGGAAGCGCGCCCGCGCAAAATCCATCGGGCTCGGCCAGGACACCGGCAGCACCATGTCGAGGAGATACGGGCGTCCTAACCGGGCGGCATATTCCATGATGAAATTGCGCAGGGTCGCGCCATGCCGGTCCATGCCGAACGAGAACATCGTGCGCCCGGCGATCTCGAGGGTCATGCGCTGCATGATCTCGCGCAGATCGACGTCTTCACCCGAGCGGCCATCCAGCTTCGCGATGGTCTCGTCGAGCACCGCCGTCATGTGCGGGACCAGGTTTGCGGTCGCGCGCGGCGTGAAGGCCGGCGCAAGCGTGCGGCGCTGAAACGTCCAGGAATGACCTTCCGCGATCAGGAGGCCGTCACCGAGAACGGGACGCAGCATGCGGATTCCCGCCGGCGTGCGCGTGTAGTTCTCGTAATTGTTGAGCAGGACGTGCCGGATCGCATCCGGCCGGTTCAGGATGAAACTGTTGCGGAAGAAGAAGCGCCCCTGGACGACGTCTTCCTCATAGGCGCGCTGCCCCCAGGTTGCGATCATGTTCCGGCGGATCACCGCGAGACGACCGAAAAATGACATGTTGTCGGGCGCACGCGGGGGAGCCGGAGGGATGATGGGCCGACGCACGCTGGCGATATTCATGGCACTCTCCCGGGGGATGGGACGCAGGCAAACAGCTAATAAGTCAGCTCGGCGATCGCAATCCTGTTCTCGAGGGCGGGCCAGGCACGTGTCACAATCCGTTCTTCGCCGAACTGGGCCACGATGTTACGTCCGACCTCGGCCGCCGCAAACCGCAATGTTGCCACCGAATCCGTCGGCACGCCCGGCTTGACGTCGGCCGGCTCCTTGCCGTCGAACAGAACCACGTCCCGCGGCAGACCGAAATAGCCCCTCGGCCGCGACATGATCACGACCGCGCCGGCGTCCTTGTCCGCTGGCCCGAGCGGCCGTGCGGCGCGCAAATGGACGACGTCGGACGAGCGCGGGAACGGCGAGCGATAAATGTGTGTGATCGGCGCACCCGCCGAGGTCAGGACAAATTCCAGCGACCAGGACGAGTCGACCTGCGCCGGACCCCAGCGTCCGTCAGCGCCGGTCGTTGCGCTGTGCAGCGCACTGCCCTTGCGCTCACCGGTATCAGGGTCGACGCGGAAGATATCGACGGTTGCACCTGCGACCGGACGGTTGGTCGACACGCCGCCGGGCGTGCCGGTGACGAGTCCGCTCAACTTGACGCTTGCCTCGGGAACAATCGCGATGCGCGCGGGCTCGCGGCCCGCGATGAATTTGTAGATCTCGCGGAAGGCGCGCGGATGGAACGCGACCTCGCGATGGTCGAGTGCACCGAGCACGAGATTGGTGGCGCCCTTCAGCTCCGGGCCTTCATTGGTGACGCCGGTCGGCGTGCCGGGCTTGCCGATGAAGCGGCCGTCCGCTTGCGCAAATTTGTCCATGCCGTCGCTGCGCAGCGTCAGGAAGGCAACACCCGGTGTCACCTCGCTCTCGCCCTCGTTCAGGCCGCGCAGGAATGCACCGCGACCGTTAAACTCGTTGTTGGGCTGGTCATCGGTCGCGAACACGCCGTGATTGGGTGTGCCGCACAGCACGGCGTGACTGACATCGGCCGCTCCGCCATTCCTGATGACGTTGCGGATCGCATTGCCGCCGCGCGAGCTGCCGACCAGCGCCACGCGAGGTGCGCCGGTCCGTCGCTTCAACTCGGCGATGGCGGCAGTGAGCTCCCGGCGCTGGTCCTCGGTCGAGGAGCGGTTCGCCTGCTCGACCTTGTCGTCGCTGCGCGCCAACGGGTCCGTGAAATTGATCGCGGCCATGCGATCGCGTGCGATGCCGTTGGATTCCATCCGCCATATCGTGGTCATCCAGAGCGCGTCATAATCGCCATTGCCGTGGACGAAGAGGATCGGCGGCGCCTCAGCATTCTGCGCCGCGGCAGGCGCGGTCTGGGCCAGCGCACCCGGTCGCAAGCTCGCAACTGCGAAAGCCGCGCTTCCAGTCCCCAGTAGGATCGTCCGTCGCGACAGATGCATTTGTTCCTCTCCGGCAAACCGCCTCTTTGCACTGCTTATAGCGGCCTAATCACTGGACAGCGAAGGACTTTCGCGGGCATCACTGGACTTGCCGGAATCGCCTGGAGCACTTCTGCCAGCCCATTTGGAAGGGGATATGACCGAGCCGACAAACCGCCAGAAAGTTGCCGCCGACGGCATCACCGCGCCGCTGCGGTACACCGTGTTCCGGCGCATCTGGCTCGCCAGCCTGCTCTCCAATCTCGGCCTGCTGATCCAGGGCGTCGGCGCAGCCTGGGCGATGACGCAGATGGCGGCGTCGGCCGACAAGGTCGCGCTGGTGCAGACCGCCCTGATGCTGCCGATCATGCTGATCTCGATGCCGGCCGGCGCCATCGCCGACATGTATGACCGCCGCATCGTTGCGCTGATCTCGCTGATGATTGCCTTGATCGGCGCGAGCGCGCTCACCTTGCTGGCCGGCGTCAACATGATCACCCCCGAATTGCTGCTCGTCTTCTGCTTCGTGGTCGGCAGCGGCAATGCGCTGTTCGGCCCGGCCTGGCAGTCCTCGGTCAGCGAACAGGTGCCGCCCGAGGCATTGGCGTCCGCGGTGGCGCTGAACGGCATCAGCTACAACATCGCACGCAGCTTCGGTCCCGCGGTGGGCGGTGTCATCGTCGCTTCGCTCGGCGCGGTCGCGGCGTTCGCCTGCAACGCGATCCTCTATCTGCCGCTGCTGGTGGTGCTGCTGCTCTGGCGCCGCAGCACCGAGCCCTCCCGCCTGCCGCGGGAAAAACTCAACCGCGCCATGGTCTCCGGCTTCCGCTACATCACCAATTCGCCGCCGATCAAGATCGTGCTGTTGCGCACGCTGGTGATGGGCCTGATCGGCGGCGCCATCATGGCGCTGATGCCGCTGGTCGCGCGTGACCTGTTGCATGGCGGCGCGCAGACCTATGGCATCATGCTCGGCGCCTTCGGCATGGGCGCCGTGATCGGCGCGCTCAACATCCACGAATTGCGCAAGCGCATGAGCGGCGAGGCAGCGATCCGCGCCTGCACCATCTCGATGGCTTTCGCGATGGCCGCGCTGGCTCTGAGCACGGAGCCGGTGCTGACCGCAACCGCGCTGGTTCTGGCCGGTGCGGTATGGATGGCCGCCATTGCGCTGTTCAATATCGGCGTGCAGCTTTCGGCGCCGCGCTGGGTTGCCGGGCGCTCGCTCGCGGCGTTCCAGGCCTCGATTTCCGGCGGCATCGCGATCGGCGCCTGGGGCTGGGGCCGTCTCACCGACTTTGCCGGTGTGGAAGTCGCGCTGCTGACCGCGGCCGGCCTGATGCTGATCTCGCCGCTGCTCGGGATCTGGCTGACGATGCCGCGCGTCGGTGCCCGCAACGAGGATGCCGACGTGCTGGCCGATCCCGAGGTGAAGCTGTCGCTGACGGGGCGCAGCGGACCGCTGGTGGTCGAGATCGAATACCGGGTCGCCCAGGAGAACGCGCGCGCCTTCCACAACGTGATGCAGGACGTGCAGCTCTCGCGCCAGCGCAACGGCGCCTATGGCTGGTCGATCGCGCGCGACATCGCCGATCCCGAATTGTGGACCGAGCGCTATCACTGCCCGACCTGGTTCGACTACTTGCGTCAGCGCAACCGCTCGACGCAATCCGAACGCGCGCTTCACCTCGAGGCGATCGCCTTCCACATCGGCGCCGAGCCGGTGCGGATCCGCCGCATGCTGGAGCGCCCGTTCGGCTCGGTGCGCTGGAAGGACGAGACGCCTGATCGTGCGAGCGCCGAGGTGCTGCCGGTAGTCGCGACCGCAGCGGGGAGCAGCACATAGCTTTCGCTCCGGAGCTCGCGCCTGGCGGCGCGCTCCGGAATGACGATCACTGCCCGTGCTCTGTCAGCACCTTGTCGCAGCCCTTGCTCAGCTTCGTGCGGTTCTGCTTCAGACAGGCGAGCACGGCGCCATCGCCATTGTTCATCACGGCGCGGCAGAAGCGGCTGACGTCGCGCGCGCAGGCATCGTGGCCGGGCTGCTGCTGCGCCGTTGCGACCGAGCCGCACAGGAGCAAAGGAATGATGAAAAGAAATCTGGTCATCGCGTAATGCCTCTTACCCGGAAAGATGTGCGGGGAAGCTAGTGCGACGATCCCGGGGCTGCAACGGCTTTATTGCCGAGCGGGAGAGTGCAGCGGCGTGGCCCCGGCTTGACGCCGGGGCACATCGCGAGGGGAGCTGACCAGCGCGACGGTCGTTGTTGCGCGCGCTCTTATTGAGTGCTCTGGGCGTCAGCGACCTTGCGCGACGCGCCCTTGGCGAGAGTCTTGTCCATCACCGCGCGGCAGCCGGCGCTCAGGTCCGAACGATGCTTGATCATGCACGCGGTGATCTTCGGGATGTTGGGGATTTCCGCCGAGCACAGGCGGAAGGCGTCGCCAGTGCACATCTGCTGCGCTTCGGACGAGAAGGCGAAGCTCGAGGTCGTCGAGGCGATCGAGACGATGGCAGCAAAGCCGAGGGCGAGGCTGGTGTCGCGGATCTTGGCCGTCAGGGACTTGGTGGAGGACGACTTGGTCGAAAAGGACTTCGTAGAACAGGACTTGGTCATTTGAAGCTCCCATTGGCGCCGTCGCAACGGCGCCCGTTGTTGATGGGAACTACGATGCTCCAGGAAAACAGTTTCCACTGTGATGATGGTCACGGGCCGCACCCCGAGTGTGACGTCGGTCACTTTGGCGCACCTCCCTGAAATTCCTCCACAACCGCCGTCGTGTTGGTGTCACGTTAACTGTTACTTCGCATTAATGGCTCGTCGCGCGGGAAATTCCGCTCCTTTGGTTGCGTAATTGGAAAGAATAGCGATGCGTAATGCGTTGGGCCTGATGCTGGCCAGTGTAGTTGCGGCGGTCGTGATTGCCGCCGGCGGTTGGTTTTATTATTCCACGCGCGCCGATCAGGGCGCCCCCAAGACAGTTGCCGCCCGTGCTGCCGATCCGTTGCCGGCACCGGCGAAGCTCGCCGCCAAGGACGACGTCCAGACCACCGCGACGATCGCAGCCAAGCCGGCAGTTGCCCCGGCGGCGGCACCCGCCCCCGTCATGCCGGTGCAGTCGAAGCAGGTCTGCGCCAATCCGAACGCGCTGGGCGTGTCCCGCGTCGTCGAGATCGACACCACCGGCGGCCCCGGCTTCGGCTTCGAGCACTTCAAGCAGTTCGACTTTCTCACTGAGAAGGAAGTCGTGCTGACCTTCGATGACGGTCCGTGGCCGGTCAATACGCCCACGGTGCTGAAGGCACTCGCGGACGAATGCACCAAGGGCCTGTTCTTCTCGGTCGGCAAGCACGCGACCTATCATCCGGAAATCCTGAAACAGGTGCTGGCCCAGGGCCACACGGTTGGCACGCACACCTGGTCGCATGTCAACCTGAACAGCAAGAAGATGACGGAGCAGCAGGTCAAGGACGAAGTCGAGAAGGGCTTCAGCGCAGTGAGATTTGCGCTCGGCACCAACCCGGCGCCGTTCTTCCGCTTCCCGCAGCTTCAGCACAACCCCGCGATGGTGGCCTATTTCGGCACCCGAAACGTCGCGATGTTCTCGACCGAAATCGACTCCTTCGATTTCAGGAAGGGTGCCACCCCGGAGAAGATCGTCGAGACCGTGATGACCAGGCTCGACAAGCTCGGCAAGGGCATCATCCTGATGCACGACTTCCAGAAGAACACCGGCCTCGCCATGCCGACGCTGCTCGCGCGGCTCAAGGCCGGCGGCTACAAGGTCGTGCAGATGAAGGCCAAGACGAGCCTCCAGACGCTGCCGGAATATGACGAGGCGCTGATGAAGGACATGAAGGTGCCGACCGCTGGCACTAACTCCCGTCCGATCGCAAGCGTGGTGCAGACGATTTCGCAGTAAGCTCCAGCGAAGGCTCCCTCAATACGCGCATGGCCGGGCTCTTGCCCGGCCATTTGCTTTGGGTGAGCGACTTACCAATAGATGCCGTGGCGGTGCAGCTCGCTGATGATGCGGCGCTCGGTCCAGCTGCGCTTGGGCTTCGGCTTGTCTGCCTTCGCCGCGGTCCTGGTGGCGGGCTTGCTCGTCGCGACCGGCGCCGAGGTGGTGGCAGGCGCGGCCGCCGCAGGTGCAGCCGTGGTGGCCGGTGGCGCTGAGAGCGACACGGCCGGCGGACGGTCGGAATATGTCGGCGCCTCGGTGGCCGGCGCCGGCTCGCTCACCTGTGCCGTCGTCGCCGACGTCGGCGCGGTCAGCGGAGCCGGGGCCTGAGCGCTTGACGCTGACAGCGACAGGCTGCGGGAGCCGTCCGCTTGGGCGGATGCGGCGGTCAGCACCATGGCGGCAACGAGAATGATCTTGCGCATATGAAAGTCTCCCCGTGTTGGCGTGACCGGGACATTACGGGGGGTGCGCGTGGGGTTAAGTGATTGGCCTCACACAATCGCGGTACAATTTCGAACCCGCCGGCTGCGATCAACACCCGCGCCGATAAACCCGCAAGCTCACGTCCGGAAAGCTCATGCTGTCGAGCAGGCAAACGCCCTTCTCCGCGTCCATACGGGCGATGAGCTCATCGCCAACGCGCGGCCCGACCAGCGTGTGCTGGATCGAGCTCGAGAGCACGAGAATCTCCGACTTCAACAACGCATCGCTCGTTTCCTGCGCGCTCCGGAAATACAGCTCGTCGCGTACGACGAGATTCATCTTCGCCTGTGCCGCGTAGAGCTGGATGGCCGCCGACGTCACCGGATAAGGGCTGGAGAAGCCGACATAGAGCGGGCCGGGCGTTTGCGGCTTGATCTCGCGCAGCAGCGACCAGAGCCGCCCGGTCGCGAGGCGGATGCTCTCCTGCTGCTGCGCGCTCAGCGGTGTCGCCGTGCTGATCTGACCGATGACGACGTGCCTGAGAAAGAGCTGAAGAACAAAGGCGAGCGCCAGCACCCGGCAGGCGGCGAGAAGGTAGCGGCGGATGTCGTTGCGGAGGCCGAAGCGGATGAGCAGCTCTTCAATGAGCGCCATGCTGGCGCAGCCGTTGAGCACCATCGCGACGATGAACACGCCATAGAACATCGCGCCGAAATAATAGGTCTTGATCGCCGCGACGGATGGAATGGCATAGGCGATCAGCACAGCCGCGAGCAGGACGGCGGCGTTGCGCAGCGCGGCGCTTCCGCAGATGGCCGCCAGCACCAGGCGCAGCAGCATCAGTCCCGTCCCGATGGCGAACCAGTAATGCAGACCGAACTGACCTTCTCCGCCGATCGAGAAGCGCAGTAAACCGGCCGAGAAACTTTCGCCTGTCGTCCAGAGGTCGCGCTGGCCGACGAAAACGTGAAGGATGTAGGTGACGGTCTCGACCAGAGCAGGCCCGATCAAGAGCGCCGTTGCCGCAAGCAGCGGCAACACGAACCACAGCAGCGCAGCGAGCGCCTGGCGGATCGAGATGCGCGATCCGCCGGCCTCCAGGCCATCGACGAACAACCTGATCGCAAATGAACTGCCGAGCAGAGCGAGCGTGGCAAAGAACGCGGTCGGCTTGATGCTGACGGCCAGTGCGCAGGCAATGCCGAGACCGGCCAGGGCACGTGCGCTCCGATCGAGCACGCCGCGGTGAACGATCGCCCCGGTCGCAAGGCCAATGGCAAGACCCGAGGGCAGATCCGGTCGCGCCTCGGTCACCGTGTGCCACAGCACCGGGACGCAAGCGACCGCGATCAGGCAGGCCGCGATCTCGAGCACGGGCCGCCGCCACGCCAGCCAGACGATCCCGAGCAGAAATGCAAAGACCAATACAGCGTGGACGAGATAAGGCCCGATGAAGCTGCCGGGAAACAGCGCAAACCCCGTGATCGCCACCATCGTCGAAAACGGCGCGTGGTCGTGCAGCAGAGTCCAGCTACTTGCGGCGATGCTCCGGTCACCGACCGAATTCATCCACCTGATGGCATCCAGGAAATAGGAGACGTCGTCATAAAGCGGAGGAACGGACAACCGCCCGCGCAGCTGCGAGACGCCGAGCGATCTCGAGGCGACGATGGCGGTGATGCCGGCGGCGAGACTGACGAAGCCGAAGATCCGCAGCCATGCGCTCCAATTCGTCCTGGCCGTCGTCTCGGTACCCACCACCTGCCCCGTCGCGCGGATTTCCGTCCCTAACGCATCGTAGTGACACAAGGGCGGAGCGCAACGCGCGTGCCGGCCTCAAGGAGCAAAGCGCTGGCGCTGGTTTGGGAGGACCGGATGAACCGAGGCGCTGGTGCCGCAAGAGGGATTCGAACCCCCGACCCCGTCATTACGAATGACGTGCTCTACCGACTGAGCTATTGCGGCGAACCCTGCCGGGGCCTGGGCGATGCCGGCCCCGATACGCGCGCTCCTGATATCGGGCATGGCCCGAATTGGCAAGGACAAGCGGGGTTCGAAATGCGGCTCACGCGCCCCAGCGGGACCAGAATCCGCGCCACCCCCCGGCCTGGGCCTTGGGCGTGCCGATTTGTTCCGTAAATTCGTCGCTCGGACCCTCGTCATCGATCCCGGGATCGTCCGGAGCCCGGACGATCGGGATGACCGCGGGAATTGGCGCTGCCGCGGGTTTGCCGAGGTCGGCGCGGGTCCTGAACACCGGCGTCGCCGCCGGCGGCGTTGATTCGGCGGGTTCGGGGGCCGGTTGGGCCGGTTCGACAGGCGCGACTGCCGGCTCTTCTTTGACAATCACGGGCGAGTTGTCCTGGGCGGCCGGCGCCGAGGCTCTCATCGTCGGTTCCACCTCGTTTTCGCTGGGGGCCGCCGTCACCCGCTTCGGCGGCGGCGCCGCCAGCATGGCTTCCTCGAAGGCGGAGGATTCGATCGTGGTGCCCCTGTCCGAGGGCAGGCTCGCGACCGGTGTCTGCCACTGAAACGCATCGAGCCGGCCGGTGACCGGGGAGACCGGACGCCAGCGGTCGCTGACATAACCGTCCGCGGTCCAGGCCGGATCGTGGCGGGCGCGCACCGCGCGCAAGGTCCAGGCGCGGGCGCGGCCGCCGTCGCCGTGCTCGGTGCGCTCGATCTCGGCCATCAGCAGCGCGACGCGCTGGGTCGGATCACTGACATATGGCGCCAGCACCTCGCGCGCACGGGCAAACTCGGAGGCGTCGATCGCTGCGCGCGCGATGGCGATCTGACCCTCGATATGGCCGGGCGCGTTCGCAGCCGTCTTGGCCGCAAGCGTCTCGACGCGCTGCAAGCGGTGCCACGCGGTATCGCCGAGCTTCACATGCGCGTAGGCATCGGCGAGATCGGGATGCGGATTGGCGAGCCAGGCGGTCTCGACCAGCTTCATGGCACGGCGCACCTGATGCGCCTCGCTCTCGAATTTTGCGGCAAGCACTGCGGCCGGCACCAGGGTCGGCGCGAGCTTGATCGCCTCCATCACGCTCTCGCGCGCGACGTCGCGGTCCATGGTTTGCAGTTCCAGCGCCCGTGCGGTGAGCAGCACGCCGCGCTGGCGGCGATAGGCCGGCTTGTCGATCAGGCCCGCGGACAGATTCGAATCGAGGATCGCGAGCGCGCCGCTCCAGTCGCCGCGCGCGCAGCGGAAGCCGAGCACCGCATGCGAGGCCCAGGTCGAGGACGGCGACAGCTTGATCGCTTCCTCGGCGATCATCACGGCGCCGACCACATCGTCGGCGCGCTGCGCCTCGATGAACAGGCCGCGCAGGCCGAGCAGGCGCGTATCCTCGCGCTCGGCCATGGCACGGAAGACGCGCTGCGCCTCGTCGCGATTGCCTTCGAGCTGCGCTGACTGCGCATGCAGCAGCAGCGCGAGCGGATCATCCGGGGCATGCCGCCGCGCCGCCACGGCGTGACGGTGGGCGAGCGCCGTGTCGCCATGACCGATCGCAAGCAGGCCGTGGGTGATGGCGTGGCGGCCGCGGGCGTGGCGCTTGTCGTGGCGGCGGCGGCGCATGCGGCCCGGCAATCGCCATGTCGCTGTCAGGATGCTCCAGAGCAGGACGATCGCAACGGCAAAGATGCCGAGAAGGAGCACAAACACGGGAATGGTCGGCGAGGCGCGCCAGCCGCCCCAGGTCATGACGACTTCGCCGGGCTGGTCAGCAACCCAGGCCGCGCCGGCCGCCGCAAGCGCGATCAAGACGAGGAAGAGGACGATGCGAAGCATGGCGATCCCTGTTACGCGCCGATGATTGCGCGAATCCTATTGAGCAGATTTGGCGAGATCCGCCATGGCATCGTCGGCGAATTTGCGGGAGGCGGCGAGCGCGGCGTCGCGGGCATCGGCCTTGTCGAGCCAGGCCTGCGCAGGCGCGCGATCGGCCTCCGGCAGCGTCTTGAGCTCACGCCGCGCTTCCACGAAATCATTGCGAAGCGCCGCGGCCGTCACCCGCGTGACGATGGCGCCGCGATCGTTGCCGACGCCGTCGGTGCGCTCGATGCGCACGAGCTTCGACGCTCCCGCCTGGAGACGCTCGACGATGCCCGTGCCGCTGGTCTGAGCTTCCGCCGGCGGCGACAGTTTGGGTACGATGTTGAGGAGCTCGCGGCTCAACGCGACCGGGGTCGGGATACCCGACGATGCAAATGTCTCGAGCGGCTTCAGCATATCAGGCTTGGCGGCGAGCGAACGCGCCGCGGACAGCTGCGACTGATAGGGGTCGCCATGGCGAACGGCGACGTCGAGCAGGGCGGCCGCCACCACAGAGCGCAGCGGCTTGTCATCCCTCGCTTTCGCCTCGGCGATCTTCTCGCCCTGCTGCGCGAGCTCGGCACGTTCGGATTTGCTGGCGCGCTCGAGCTGGGCGATGCGATCGTTGAGAGCGGAAAGATCGGGCGCAGTCGTGGCGGGCGCCGATTTCGCATCGTTCAATGCGCTCGCGGTCTTGTCGAACTGCGTACGCAGATTGGCGACGTCGCTGCGCAAGCTGCCTGCGGATTTCTCCAGCGCGTCGATCCGCGCCGCCATGGCCGGATCGGCGACGGGCTTGCCGGCCCTGGCTTCGACCGCCGCTACACGGCCGCTCAGCGCATCGACCGAGGCGCTGGTGACTTGCGGCGCGGCCGGCGGCGCCTGCACGGCGGGCCAGCCCAGCATCCAGCCGACTGCGATCACGACCACCGCGGCGACAGCGCCGGAGAACGGCGCGACGACCCAGGGCGAAATGGACGACGCGGGCGCCTGCGCTTCGATACGCTCCGGCTCTGCGTCAATCTGGTCGGATTTTGCCTGCTCAGGCCCGGCGTGTTCCGGCGCTGGCGTGGCCTCGGCCCCGACCGCCGGCTCCTGCGGCTGGGTCGAGACTTCGGTGGCTTCGAGGTCGATGGTGGGCGGCGTGCGCTTGGCACGACCACTGTCGGGCGCCAATCCTGCGTCTTCAGGCTTGTCGTCGGCCATCGTGACGGTTCCTCACACTTCCATACCATTAAGTCCTTGGGCACGGGCCCTTGGGGGACCCGATGACGTCGGATTCGGCCCGACCTCTTACGCCAAACGGGTACGCAACGCACGCTCCAAGGTGGCAAATAGGGCATTTTCGTCCGGTGTCGCGGCGACCAGAACCTGCGACGCGCCGGCATCGCGTAGCGCACTGGCAACCGTCTCGGACAGGCAGCATTGCGGTATCGCCAGCGCCGAGATTTCGACGCCTTCGTCCCTCGCCGCATCCAGGAACGCCCGGGCGCTGCGCTGGGAGTAGTGCAGCACCGCCTCGACCCCATGGGCGGCAAAGCCCTCGCAGACCTCGCGCGGCAGATGCTTGACCGGCGTCATGCGATAGGTCGTCCGCGTGACCACGGAGAAACCCTCCGCACCGAGCTCGCCGCTAAGGTCGCGCGACAAATCCGCGCCCGCGAGATAAAGCAGCGTGCACTTTTTCTTCAGCACCTTGTCGCGCGCAGCCTGCATCACCTTGTCCCGCAAGGACGCGGCATCGCCGCCGGCGACGATCACCTCGGCAAAGCCGGCGCCTCGCGCCGCTGCAGCCGTATGCTCGCCGACCGCAAACAATGGCAGCTCCAGGAGGCCAAGGCCCCGCAATTGTGCTGCGACGGCACGAACCGCGTTGGCCGACGTGACGATGACGGCGGCGTAGGGCGTTTGACTTTCGTCATGGAAGACGACCGGCTCGAATTTGAGCGCAGGCGCAAGAAGCACCGCATGCCCCCGTGCACGCAGGCTTTCCGCGGTCGCCTCGTTGTCGGGATGCGGCCGTGTGACAAGAATGGACATCGCAAGTGTTCCCGAACCAATTGGCGGTGACCCATGACGAGAACGGATTGCTTCGTGACGATTGCGCAATCTGTCCCCGGAATGCTACCGGACGTACCAGAACTCTGCTTTACGGATGAGCGCAAGGGCGCAAATTGGATAACAATTCGCCAATGCTGGTACTGGGCATCGAAACAACCTGCGACGAGACTGCCGCGGCCGTGATCGAGCGCGCGGGCGACGGCAGCGGCAAGATCCTGTCCAACATCGTGCGGTCGCAGGTCGAGGAGCACGCCCGTTTCGGTGGCGTGGTGCCGGAGATTGCCGCTCGCGCCCATGTCGACCTGCTCGACGGCATCGTCGATCGCGCCATGCGCGAGGCCGGCATCGGCTTCGCCGAGCTCAATGGCGTCGCGGCCGCCGCGGGGCCGGGCCTGATCGGCGGCGTCATCGTCGGGCTCACCACCGCGAAAGCGATCGCGATGGTGCACGACACACCGCTGGTCGCGGTGAACCATCTGGAGGCGCATGCGCTGACGCCGCGCCTCACCGACGGAATCGCGTTTCCCTATTGCCTGTTTCTCGCCTCCGGCGGTCACACCCAGATCGTCGCGGTCATCGGCGTCGGACAATATGTGCGGCTCGGCACCACCGTGGACGACGCGATCGGCGAGGCCTTCGACAAGGTCGCGAAGATGCTGGGCCTGCCCTATCCCGGCGGTCCGCAGGTCGAGCGCGCGGCGGCAAGCGGAGATCCCACGCGCTTTGCGTTTCCGCGGCCGATGCAGGGGCGCCCTGATGCCAATTTCTCGCTGTCGGGATTGAAGACCGCGGTGCGCAGCGAAGCGAGCCGGCTCGCCGAGATCACGCCACAGGACATCAGCGATCTCTGCGCGAGCTTTCAGGCCGCCGTGCTCGATTCGACGGCGGATCGGCTGAGCGTCGGCCTCAGGCTTTTCCACGACAAGTTCGGCGCGCCGAGCGCCCTGGTTGCGGCCGGCGGCGTCGCCGCCAATCAGGCGATACGCGGCGCGCTCGACGACGTCGCGAGGCAGGCCGGGACGCAATTGATCATGCCGCCGCCCGCGCTCTGCACCGACAACGGCGCGATGATTGCCTGGGCTGGTGCCGAGCGCCTCGCGCTCGGCATGACCGACACGATGGACGCCCAGCCCCGCGCGAGGTGGCTGCTCGACGCGAACGCAATAGCGCCGGCAGGCTACGGCAAGACGCGGGCGGGATACTAGCGATGTCAGCGTTCCAATCCGTCGCGGTGATCGGCGCGGGCGCCTGGGGCACGGCGCTGGCGACCGTCGCGGCACGGGCGGGGCGCAGCGTGACGCTCTGGGCACGCAATGCCGAACATGCCGCACGGATCGCCTCGACCCGCGACAACCCGCGGCTCCCCGGTGTGCAGATCGCTCCGGAGATCGTGGTCACAAACGATCTGGCGCTCGCCGCGCGCGCGGACATGCTGCTGATCGCAACACCGGCGCAGCATGTCCGCAGCGCGGTCAACATGCTGGCGTCGCATCTGCCAGGGCCTGCACCGATCATTGCCTGTGCCAAGGGTATCGAGCACGGCACCCACAAATTCATGACCGACGTGATCGCCGAAGCCGCGCCCCACGCCCAACCGGCCATTCTGTCGGGCCCGAGCTTTGCCGACGATGTCGCGCGCAGCCTGCCGACGGCGGTGACGCTGGCGGCTGGCGATGAGACCTTGGCGAGCGCGCTCGTGCAGGCACTGGGCTCGCCGACATTCCGGCCCTATCACTCCACCGACATCAGGGGCGTCGAGATCGGCGGCGCGGCCAAGAACGTGCTGGCGATTGCGGTCGGCATCGCGGTCGGGCGCAAGCTCGGCGCCTCCGCCCAGGCTGCACTGACGACCCGCGGCTTTGCCGAGCTGACGCGCCTCGGCCGCGCCATCGGGGCGCGCGGCGAGACGCTGACGGGCCTGTCCGGCCTCGGTGATCTCATTCTGACCTGCTCGAGCCCGCAATCACGCAACTTTGCCCTTGGCCTCGCACTCGGTCGCGGAGAGCAGCCGCCCGCCGGCAAGCTCGCCGAGGGGGAATTCACCGCGCCGGTCCTGATCCAACTCGCAGCTTCGCAAGATATCGAGATGCCGGTATCAGAAGCCGTCGCCGCGATCCTGAGCGGCCGGAGCACGATCGACGCCGCGATCTCGGGGCTGCTGACGCGCCCCTTCAAGGCAGAGGAATGAACATGGCGTACTGGCTGGTGAAATCCGAACCGTCGGTGTGGTCCTGGGACCAGCAGGTGGCAAAGGGCGCCAAGGGCGAGGCCTGGACCGGCGTGCGCAATTACACCGCGCGCCAGAACCTCGTCGCCATGAAGAAGGGCGACAAGGCGTTCTTCTATCATTCCAACGAGGGCAAGGAGATCGTCGGCATCGCCGAGGTCATCAAGGAGGCCTATCCGGACCCGACCGACAAGACCGAGAAATTCGTCTGCGTCGACATCAAGGCCGACAAGCCCCTGAAAACGCCGGTGACGATGGCCGCGATCAAGGCCGAGAAGAAGCTCGCCGACATGGCGCTGGTGAAATATTCACGCCTCTCGGTGCAGCCGGTGACGGCGGAGGAGTGGAAGCTCGTCTGCAAGATGGGCGGAATGTAGTTGCAGGTGCGTAGCCCGGATAAGCGAAAGCGACGCCCGGGACCACTGTTACCCGCATATCGCGACGCTCATGCGGGCTACGATACGTTCGCTTGCGCCTCCGGCAGCGCAAACACCTCGCACGGCGCAGCAATGCCGCGCAGCGTATGCGGGCCGAGCGCGACCAGCGGCATGTCCGTCTCGGCTGCCAGTGCGCCCGACGCCAGCACGGTCCGCTCCAACGGCTTGCATAGTCCTTCGAGGCGGCTGGCGAGATTGACGGCGGGACCGATCGCGGTGAAATCGAGCCGGTTGGCCGCGCCGATATTGCCCCAGAGCATCTCACCAAGATGAAGCGCGGCACCGAACGCCAGCGGCGGCAGGGATTTGGCGCCGCGCTCTGCGTTGAGATAGGCCATCCCGGCCTCGGCTGCGCCTGCAGCACGCAGAGCGGCCTCGCAGGCGCGGCGCGGTGATGCCTCGACCACCGGAAAGATCGCGAGCACGCCGTCGCCAATGAATTTCAGCACCTCGCCGCCGAAGGCGTGCACCGCGCCGGCAATGCGATCGAACCAGGCGTCGAGCGCGGCGATGACCTCTCCAGGCGGTGAGGCTTCCGAGAGGATCGTGAAATTGCGCAGATCCGCATAGAGCAGCGCGGCCTGAATGGTCTCCCCGAGATCGCGACGCAACGGTGCCGCCAGCACCCGCTCCGCGCTGCGCTTGCCGAGATAGGCATCCAGCGTCGCCCGCAACGTGGCGCGCGCGGCGAGCACGGCGAGGGGCGTCGCGGCAAAACGCGCGGCCTGGCGCAATTGCTCGATTTCATCTGCGGTGAACGGCCGCGGCCCGATCCAGCCGAGCAGCGGCCCATCTTGCCGTCCGACGATGTCTTCGTGCACCTCGCCACGCGCGACGTCGCGCAACCAGCGGCGACCGGCATCGTTGGGCGGATCCGGTGCGAGGCCCCCAGGCGCGAAGCCGAGCGCTTCGATCACCTGACCGCTATCGGCGCGCCACAACCAGGTCCGCTTCGCGATCAGCGGATGCGGCACCTCCAGCGTGAGGGCGCCCGCCGCGAGCGGCACGCCGTCCGCGATCAGATGTGCGCCGAGTTCCGCGAGTAGGCGGTCCGCCCCGGGGCAATCCGAGGCGGCATCGACGAGCCAGGCGAGGGTCGGGGACAGCTGCATGGCTCGATCATGGCGAAGGCCGGCCGGGTTTGTCACGGGCAATCCTTGACGGGCCGCTTCGGCCCCGCCATGTCCCAGTATCAGCCCCAGGGATGATCGCCGATGACCGAGCAATTCGTAGTGCGACGCGAGACTCAGATTGCAGCCCCGCGCGCCACCGTCTTCGCCTATTTGACCGATCCCGAGAAAATCCTGAGCTGGATGGGTTCAGACGCGATCACGGAGCCGCATCCCGGCGGACTCTATGTGCTCAAGGGTGTCGGCCCACGCGACGGTGGCGCCCGCGGCACATTCCGCGAGGTCGTACCGGTGCATCGTCTCGCCTACACGTTCGGCTGGGAGGCCGGCCAGGAAGTGCCGCCCGGCTCGAGCCTGATCGAGATCGACCTGATCGAACACGATGGCGGCACGCTGCTGCGCATGACCCATAGCGGCCTGCCGAGCAAAGCGCAGGCCGCCGCGCACGCGACGGGGTGGGCGCATTATCTGGAGCGGCTGACGATCGCAGCGGCGGGTGGCGATCCCGGCCCGGATCGGGGCATTTCCAACAAAGCGTAGCGCGACGTTACACCGCCGCTGTCGCGACCACCTGCGCCAGCAGTTGCTCGCGCCGCGCCTGCGAACGCTGGCCCTTCATGGTCGCGGCAAAGCGTTCGAGGATGCCGTCCTCGAACGCGGTGACGATGGTGTCGTGGACGTAGCTCTTGCGGCAGATCGCCGGCGTGTTCGAGAGCTTGTCCGCAGCGGCGCGGATCGCGTCCAGCACCTGCTTCTTGCGGCCGCGCTGGCTGGTTGCCGGCGTGATCCGCGACAAGGATTCCACGACGACGGCAGACGCCATCAGCGTACGAAAATCCTTCAGCGAGATCTTGATGCCGGCGATCTCGCGCAGAAACGCGTTCACCTGCGTGGTGCTGACCGCGCGCACGACGCCGTAGGCATCGCGATACTGGAACATGCGCTTGCCGGGGACGCCCTGCAAAATGCCGATGGCGCGCACCAGCTTGGCGGCGTCGCACTCTTTCCGCACGGCCTTGCCGCCCTTCGCCTTGAAGGTCAGCACGAAGCTGTCGTCTTCCAGCGTAACGTTGGACTTCAACAGCGTGGTCGCGCCGCGGGTGCCGTTGAGGCGGGCGTAGGATTCGTTGCCGGGGCGGATGGCGGTGCGCGCGATCAGCTCGATCACGGCCGAGAGCGCAAATTCACGCGTCGGCTCGTCGCCCGAGAGGAACGCCGAGACCTTGCGCCGGATCTTCGGCAGCGCGCCGACGAGCTTTTCCAGGCGATGCGCCTTGCGATGCTCGCGAATCTTTTCCCAATCGGCGTGATAGCGATATTGCAGCCGGCCCGCGGCATCGCGTCCCACCGCCTGGAGATGCAAGCTCGGATCGGCGGAGTAGCGCACCTCGCGATAGGCCGGGGGCACCGCCATGGCATGCAGCCGGCGGATGGTGCGGGCGTCGCGGATGTGTGCGCCGTTCGGACGGACGAAGGAATAGCCCTTGCCGCGCTTGATGCGGCGGATGGTCAGCTCGTTCTGGTCGCCGAGCCGCAGGCCGAGCTCCCTTGCGAGCGCCTCGACCGTCGCCGCGGGCGCCGTGTCGAAGACTTTCTTCGGGCTCGGACGCCTGAACGAGGCCGGTTTCGGCCATTGTCCGAGGGCCTTGGCGAGGGCAATGGCCGCAGGATCGGCTGAAGCGGGCCGCATCGTCCCGAGATTCTGCTGATCCATCATAGTGTTAAGCCTTGACCCTGTCTGTTACCGTTCAATGCCGCTGTTGTAATTTTTGTTCCAAGGGGTCTCTCCGGACCCGGGTTGGCCATTTAGGGTGTTCCGAACCGCATTGCGAGTCCCGAATCGGTGAGAAGCGGTTTCTAAATACCGCCCGCGGCGCATGGGCACCCTGCGCGGCTGATTTTGGCGGTCTGGGTAAATACCGAAAGGCCGGGGCCCTGGCCTGTTTCAGATCTGCGACACTCGTGCCGCGGGCCTTGATCCTCCGCATGGCAGACGGCCCGCCGAAGGTCCAGCTTGTGCTCCTTGTCGGGTCCGGTTAGCCCGACGCATAATCAGTCAATGATCAAGTCGGCTCGCCAGTCGCTAGCGCTCGGCCTGCCGTAGGTGGAGGGAAAGCATGTCCGAGAAGATCTATGACGTCCCCGCGGAGTGGGCGAAGCGCGCCTGGGTCGACCAGGCCAAGTACAAGGAGATGTACGCTCGCTCGATCTCGGACCCCAACGGTTTCTGGGCGGAGCAGGCCAAGCGCATCGACTGGATGAAGACGCCGACGAAAATCGAGAACGTCTCCTTCGCGCCGGGCAACATCTCGATCAAATGGTTCGAGGACGGCGTCCTCAATGTCGCCCATAACTGCATCGACCGGCACCTTCACACGCGCGGCAACCAGACCGCGATCATCTGGGAAGGCGACGATCCCTCGCAATCCAGGCACATCACCTACAAGGAGCTGCACGACGAAGTCTGCCGGATGGCCAACATCCTGCGCACCCGCAACGTCGGGAAGGGCGACCGGGTCACCATCTACCTGCCGATGATTCCGGAAGCGGCCTATGCGATGCTCGCCTGCGCACGCATCGGCGCCATCCACTCCGTGGTGTTCGCAGGCTTCTCGCCGGACAGCCTCGCCCAGCGCATAAATGACTGCCAATCCAAGGTCATCATCACTGCCGACGAAGGCCTGCGCGGCGGCAAGAAGGTGCCGCTGAAGGCCAATGTCGACGCGGCCCTCACGAAAGCCGACGGCGTCGACTGGGTCGTCGTGGTCAAGCGCACCGGCGGCAAGATCGACATGAACCCGACGCGCGACCTCTGGTATCACGAGGCGGCGGCGATGGTGACGACGGAATGCCCGGTCGAGCACATGCATGCCGAGGATCCGCTGTTCATCCTCTACACCTCGGGCTCGACCGGCCAGCCCAAGGGCGTGCTGCACACCTCCGCAGGTTATCTCGTGTTCGCCTCGATGACGCATCAATACGTCTTCGACTATCACGACGGCGACATCTACTGGTGCACTGCCGACGTCGGTTGGGTCACCGGCCACAGCTACATCCTGTACGGGCCGCTGGCGAACGGCGCGACCACGCTGATGTTCGAAGGCGTGCCGAACTACCCCGACAATTCCAGGTTCTGGAACGTCATCGACAAGCACAAGGTCAGCATCTTCTACACCGCGCCGACCGCGATCCGTGCGCTGATGCAGTCGGGCGACGAGCCCGTGAAGAAGACCTCGCGCGCTTCGCTCCGCCTGCTCGGCTCGGTCGGCGAACCCATCAATCCGGAAGCCTGGGAGTGGTATCACCGCGTGGTCGGCGACGACCGCTGCCCGATCGTCGACACCTGGTGGCAGACCGAGACCGGCGGCATCCTGATCACGCCGCTGCCGGGCGCGACCAAGCTGAAACCGGGTTCGGCAACGCAGCCGTTCTTCGGCGTGGTGCCCGAAATCGTCGATGCCGACGGCAAGGTGCTGGAAGGGGAGACCACCGGCAATCTCTGTCTCACGCGGTCATGGCCGGGCCAGATGCGCACGGTCTACGGCGATCACGCCCGCTTCGAGCAGACCTATTTCTCGACCTACAAGGGCAAGTACTTCACCGGCGACGGCTGCCGGCGCGACGCCGACGGCTATTACTGGATCACCGGCCGCGTCGACGACGTCATCAACGTCTCCGGCCACCGCATGGGCACCGCGGAAGTCGAGAGCGCGCTGGTGGCGCATGAAAAAGTCTCGGAGGCCGCAGTGGTCGGCTTCCCGCATGACATCAAAGGGCAGGGCATCTACGCCTATGTCACCCTGATGTCCGGCGTCGAGCCGACCGAAGACCTGCGCAAGGAACTCGTGACCTGGGTGCGCAAGGAGATCGGCCCGATCGCTTCGCCCGACCAGATCCAGTTCGCGCCGGGCCTGCCCAAGACCCGCTCCGGCAAGATCATGCGCCGTATCCTGCGCAAGATCGCCGAGGACGAGCCGGGCAGCCTGGGCGATACCTCGACCCTGGCCGATCCCTCCGTGGTCGATGATCTCGTCAAGAACCGGCAGAACAGGAAGTCAGCGTAAGCATCGCTCTCGTGCCCCGGACGTAGCCCAGCAGCGCAAGAGCGCCGCGGCGCGTCCGGGACACGGGGCTGCCTCCGCGCCCACGCCCGCGTAACAACAGCCGTTCATACCCTCGCGTCCTTGTCGGGGCCCACGAGGCGAGCCCGCATCTTTCCTGCCGAGTGTTGTTTTCAGGTCATTTACTTTATTTCGAACATTTCCTTTGTTCCCCGTGCTGGCTGGCCGTTGGTGGCCGCGCTTGGAAACCATCCGGTTAACAGGCGCGGTTAAGAATAGGTGGGCGAGGCAGCGATTGCCGGTTCTGCGTGATTTTGGGCGATACGTGTTGGGCAAGGGGAAATCGATGTCGATGAGGATTGCGGCGGCGATGGCTGCCACCATCGGGGCAGGGGTCTTGATATCGACGGCGGCACAGGCGCGGCCGGAGATGGTGGGGGCGCATCTGGCGGACTATTCGCCGGGCACCATCGTGGTCAAGACCAGCGAGCGGCGGCTCTACCTCGTCCTCGATAACGGCCACGCCGTGCGCTATCCGGTCGGCGTCGGCAAGTCCGGCAAGCAGTGGGCCGGCACCACTCGCATCGACGGGAAGTATCGAAATCCGGCCTGGTCGCCGCCGGCAGAGGTGAAGCGCGACAAGCCGAGCATTCCGGATGTCATTCCCGGCGGCTCGCCCCGCAATCCGATGGGCGTCGCGGCGATGACGCTGGCCGGCGGCGAATATGCCATCCACGGCACCAACGTGCCGGGTTCGATCGGCGGCTTCGTCTCCTATGGCTGCATCCGCATGCTCAACGACGACATCACGGATCTCTATGGCCGCGTCTCCGTCGGCACGACAGTGGTCGTGACGCGCTGATCGAGAAGATCGGGAGGATTGCGAAAGCCGCGTCGCTCGACGCGGCTTTTCATTGCCAGAAGCGCCAGCCGCGCGCGCACCAGCCGTCGCGATGGCCGCCATTGTAGCTGCGCACGTAACCGCCCGCGAGCAGCGTGGCCGAGACGCTAGCGGTCCGGCGGGTCGCGACATCGGCGAGAATGCGTCCGTATTTGTCGGGCGCGAGATTGGAAATCGTCACATCGCCTTGGCCGAGCAGATTGCGCAGCGCGCGGGCCGCGGCTTCAGCCTTGTCCAGCTCCTCCTGACACGATGCCTTCAATTCGGGCGCATCGATGCCGCGCAGCCGAACACGCACGACGAGATCGCGGCCGTCGCGCTGACGAACACGCGCAAGGAAGGTGTCGCCGTCGATGGTGCGAACGACATTGACCGGCTCGCGCACATCGGGATGACCCGCCTGCTGCAGGACGATTTCCGCCGCCTGGGATTGGCTGTCGCTCTCATGCGGAACAAGCCAGTCCATCCCATGGCGGAAACCGAGCACGACAGCCATCACGACGCCGACCACGAACATCCACGGCAACAATCCCGAGAAGTGCCGACCGAACGGCGAGCCGCCGAACCGCGGCCGATGAATATTTGGTCGATCCTGGAAACGCATCGCCTCACGCTAGGACTGAGTCGGGGGAACCTACAAGCATGGGCGTGCACGCGCCGCACTGGCCGATGTGCAAGCCTGCAGGAAAGTTCCGCCTCTCGAATACATCAGCCGTAGTACTACTGGAGGCCCGCGAACATTACCCAAATCTCAATCATTGGTTGCGAATACTTGTTACACGTCAGCGCGAAAGGAGATGGTGGTGGGGTCATTCAGATTTCGCATTGGAACAAAGCTCGGCATCGTGACGGGCGTCAGCGTTGTGCTGGTCTTCGGCATGCTGACCAATCAGATGCTTGGCAACCGGTCGATTGCCGAATCTAATCGCCTGGTCACCATCAACTATCTCAACAAGGGCAATGCCCAGGCGGCGCAGACGGCGATGGCGCGGGCGCAGCTCGCAGCCCTCGAGATCGGTTCCGCTTCGTCAGCCGCAGAGGTCGACAAGCTGCTCGAAATGCTCCGCACGCGAGCAGGCGAAGCCGGCGCGGAAATCGATGCCGCGACAGACCGGGCGACCCGGAAGGTCACCCAGGACGCCTACCGTGAGACCAAGAAATTTGTCGATGCGTATCTGGCCAGCGGCATTGAACTGGCGGGGGCGCAAAAGGCAGTCATCGGCGCAGCGGCCGGCGGCGCCCGAACGGCGGCCGAGTCGACGAAGGCGACCATTCTCGCAGAGCGTATGCGTCCGGCGGCGGTGGAAGTGAGCAAACGCATCGACGATCTGGTCGGTGTCGCCAACGAATTCGCCGCGCGCCGCAAGGGTGAGATGCTCGCCGAACTGGACCGTGTCGCGAACTTTGCATTGGTGGTCGGCATATTCGTCGTCCTGACGTTGATCGGGTCCGCCGTCTTTTCCGTGTTGAACATCGCCCGACCGATCCGGCGCATCGGCGCCGTGCTTCTCGATCTCGCCAACGGCAACAAGACGGTCGAGATTCCTTATACGCGCCGTGGCGATGAAGTCGGCGACAACGCTCGCGCGGCCCAGACCTTCAAGGAAAACCTCATCCGTATCGAACGGATGGAAGCCGAGCAGAAAGATCAGGAAGCCGCTGCGGTCGCTCAGCGCAAGGCGGAGATGACCAAGCTCGCCGGCGTGTTCGAAGCCGCGGTCGGCGGCATCATCGACTCGGTATCGGCGGCCTCCCAGCAGCTCGAGGCTGCCGCCGGGACGCTGTCGGGAACCGCGGAAGAGACTCAGGAGCTCTCCGGCATGGTCGCGGCTGCCTCGGAGGAGGCATCGACCAATGTCGGAGCCGTGGCGTCCGCCGCCGAGGAAATGAGCACGTCGGTCGTCGAGATCGGCCGCCAAGTCCACGATTCCAGCCGCATCGCCGGCGAAGCGGTCAGGCAGGCGGAACGCACCGACGTCCGGATCAACGAACTGCTCAAGGCGGCGGGCCGAATTGGCGATGTCGTCAAATTGATCACTGCGATTGCCGAACAGACCAACCTCCTGGCGCTGAACGCAACGATCGAAGCGGCGCGTGCCGGCGAATCCGGCCGCGGCTTTGCGGTCGTGGCCAGCGAGGTCAAAGCACTCGCGGCGCAAACCGCGCGAGCGACCGAGGAAATCAGCACGCAGATCGCCGGCATGCAATCGGCAACCGAGGACTCCGTCGGAGCGATCAAGGAAATCAGCACGACCATCGCCCGCATTTCTGACATTTCAACGACCATTGCTGCGACGATCGAAGAGCAGGGCGCAGCAACGGCAGAGATTGCACGAAACGTCAGCGAGGCCGCCAAGGGAACCGTCGAAGTCGCGGACAAGATCGCCCAGGTCAGTCATGGCGCCAGCGCCACCGGCGCTGCATCGGGACAGGTATTGGCATCGGCGCGCTCGCTGTCGAGCGAAAGCAGCCTCCTGAAGGCGGAAGTCGAGAAGTTCCTCAACACCGTACGCGCAGCATGAATCTGGAAAGCGGCAACATATCTCCGACGCTCGTCGCATCTGGATAGCGCCTCCGGGATTCTCCGGAATTGTTCGGCACGCTCAGCAACTGTAGGTTGGGTTTTATCGCGCGCGCAATTGCTCGTGGACCTCCCATGCAGTGGGCCCCCACATGAACATCGACGCAACCTCAGCCGATTCGCTCGAACGGATGGCCGACCTCGTTCGACAGCAGCATCGTTCCCTCGACACCACGCCGTTGGCGCCGGTCGGCGAATTCCAGACCAGAGCCGTTACCCTGGCGACGTTGATGCGCGAAGTGACGGACTGTCTCGCAGAAGATTTCCTGCGTCGTCCCGCGCACGACTTTCCGATGCTCTATTTCGCATGCGGCAAAGCCAGGGTCGGGTCGACCGCCCTCAGCAATCTGTTCGGCATGACCGGGATGCCTTCGTATTATCAGCCGCTGAAGGCGATCTTGCGCGAGGCGCTCGTTGGCCGTCCGCTGACGCCCTGGGTCATCCCCTCGGCGACCGACGAGCCGCACATCTTCAGCAAGGAAACGATTGGGCCCTACGTGCTCGCCGAGAGCTTGTTCAATCCACTGCAGCTCCTGATCGACGCGGGATATCCACGGGACCGACTGCATCTCATCATGCTCGATCGCGAGCCGGCGAGCTCGCTGGCGTCCTGGCTCGACAAGCTGATTTCGCGCGCGCCGGAAGAGACATTGCTGCGGCACTACGTCGTCGCCGCGCTCAGCGCGGCCCGGGTCGCAAGTTACGCCCAGCGAGAGGGCATTCCCGTCACTCACTACGTCTACGAGGTGAGCAAGGAGGCCGTATCGTCGGTGCGCGTCTTGTTCGATCGCCTCGGCCTTTCCAGCAGCTTTACCGAGAACGCCGTGATGTCGTGGCGGGACCCGGGGGACGCGCAAGCAAGCAACGCGCGCGTCATCTTCCCGAGCGAAGCGACGATCTACAAGGTGCCCAATCTGCACACCTCCGATAGCGCCTATCGCTACCAGCGCCGCGCGACGGCCTCGGTGAGCGAAGCTCAGCTGGAGATTCTGGAGCGCTGCGGGGTCAATGATGCCTATCGAGCCTCGGTCGCGGTTTGCGCTCGCGATCTCGGCCTGAACGCGGCAATTTCGGCGCACCTGTTCGGCGACTGGTTCGCCGAAGCCGCGTGATCAGCATGCTGGATATTCTCACGACCGCCGAGCCCGCCCCCGCTGAACGAACGGGCCGCGAGCAGCTTCACGCCGTCAGGCATCTTCGGCGCCTGGAGGCGGAGAGCATCCATATCCTCCGGGAGACCGCGGCCGAATTCCGCAAGCCGGTCATGCTGTACTCGATTGGCAAAGACTCCTCGGTGCTCCTGCACCTGGCGATGAAGGCATTTCATCCAGGCAAGCCGCCGTTTTCGCTGCTGCACGTCGACACGACCTGGAAGTTCCGCGAGATGATCGAATTTCGCGACCGCCGCGCGCGTGAGCTCGGCATCGATCTGATCGTCCATACCAACAAAGACGGACTGAGCCAGGGCATCGACCCCTTCACCCACGGCTCGGCGCGCTACACCGACGTCATGAAGACGCAGGCGTTGCGGCAGGCGCTCGACCTTCACGGCTTTGACGCCGCGATCGGCGGAGCACGGCGCGACGAGGAGAAGTCACGCGCCAAGGAGCGCATATTCTCGCACCGAAGCGCGGCGCATCGCTGGGATCCGAAGAACCAGCGGCCCGAGCTGTGGAGCCTGTACAACACGATGCTCGCGCCCGGCGAGAGCATGCGGGTGTTTCCGCTGTCGAACTGGACCGAGCTCGACGTCTGGGACTACATCCTGCTCGAGGACATCCCGATTGTTCCGCTCTATCTGGCGGCTTCGCGCCCGGTGGTCGAGCGCGATGGCGCGCTGATCATGGTGGACGACGAACGGATGCCGCTGCGTGCGGGCGAAGAGCCGCTGTGGCGTTCGGTCAGATTTCGTACCCTGGGCTGCTATCCGCTCAGCGGCGCCACGGTCTCGACGGCGGCAACCCTGCCCGAGATCGTCCGGGAGATGACGGCCTCGCGCACCTCCGAACGGCAAGGACGCATGATCGACCGGGACAGTCCGGCATCAATGGAGCGCAAGAAAGCGGAAGGCTACTTCTGATGTCCTATCACGAGGCCCCCACGATCGCCGCCTCCGATGTGCTGCGGTTGGATCAGGATGATCGTCCGACGCTGCGTTTCGTCACCTGCGGCAGCGTCGACGACGGCAAGAGCACGCTGGTCGGCCGGCTGCTGTACGATTCCAAGACGCTGCTCGACGATCAGCTCGACGCGCTGGCGTCCGAGAGCAAGACCGTCGGCACGACTGGCGGCGATTTCGATTTCGCGCTGCTGGTCGACGGCTTGCAGGCGGAGCGTGAGCAGGGCATCACCATCGACGTCGCCTACCGCTTCTTTGCCACCAGGCTGCGCCGCTTCATCGTCGCCGACACGCCGGGACATGCGCAATATACCCGCAACATGGCGACCGGCGCATCCAACGCCGATCTCGCCGTGGTGCTGGTCGACGCCCGCATGGGCGTGATTACGCAGACGCGACGCCATAGCCACATCCTGTCTCTGCTCGGCATTCACCACGTCGTGCTCGCCGTGAACAAGATGGACCTGATCGGATTCGACGGGGACCGCTTTGCGGCCATCACCGCCGAATATCTCACCATGGCCGGACAGCTCGGAATCTCGCAGGTCCGGTGCATCCCGGTCGTGGCGCCCGACGGCGACAACATCGTGACAGTGAGCGCGCGGATGCCCTGGTACACGGGGCCGACCGTCACCGCGTACCTGGAATCGGTCGACGTGGCCGGCGACGTCTCGCAGCGGCCGTTCCGGCTGCCGGTGCAATGGGTCAACCGGCCGAACGCGGAGTTTCGCGGCTTCTGCGGGAGGATCGCCAGCGGAACGATTGCGATAGGCGAGCCCATTGCGGTGCAGCCCTCGGGCCGTCAGACGCGCGTCGCACGCATTCTCACGCCCGGCGGCGAGCGCGATCGGGCTGCTGCGGGCGAATCGGTCACGCTCACATTGACCGACGAGATCGACGTCAGTCGCGGCGACGTGCTGACGGCGGGACCCGCGCCGCTGGTCTCGGATCAGCTCGCCGCCCATCTCGTCTGGTTCGATGACGAAGCCATGGTCGCGGGCCGGCGCTATTTGCTCAAATGCGGCGCGGCCTCGACCGGCGCGGTCATCACGACGCTCAAGCACCGCATCGCCATCGACACCATGGCGCATGAAGACGCCGCTACGCTCGACGCCAACCAGATCGGTTACGCCCATCTCAGCCTCGACCGACCGCTGGTATTCGAGGCCTATCGCGACGACCGCGACATGGGCAGCTTCATTCTCGTCGATCCGATCAGCCACCGCACCGCCGCAGCAGGCATGATCGACCTTTCACTCCGCCGCGCCACCAACATCCATTGGCAGCGGCTGGCCGTCGACAAATCCGTGCGGGCGCGGCTGAAGCAGCAGCGGCCCTGCGTGCTCTGGTTCACGGGGCTCAGCGGCGCCGGCAAATCGACGATCGCCGATCTCGTTGACCGCAGGCTTGCCGAACTCGGACGTCATGCGGCGCTGCTCGACGGCGACAATCTTCGTCACGGCATCAACCGCGACCTCGTCTTCTCCAACACGGACAGGGCGGAGAACGTCCGGCGCACTGCTGAGATCGCGGCGCTGTTCGTCGATGCCGGCATGATCGCGCTGGTCGCGCTGATCTCGCCGTTCCGCAGTGAACGCGAGCTGGCGCGCCAGCGAGTCGAAGCGGGCGAGTTCATCGAGATCCATGTCGCGACCCCGCTCGTCGAATGCGAGCGCCGCGATCCCAAGGGACTCTATCGCAAGGCAAGGGCCGGTGAATTAGCGGCATTCACCGGCATCGACGATCCCTATGAGGCGCCCCAGGCCCCGGAGATCACCATCGACACCTCGGAGCTGTCGACCGACGCCGCTTGCGAGCGCATCATGCGCTATCTCAGGGACAATCGCTATCTGTAGCGGCCGGGACAGGCACGATCCGCCGTAACCACGGAGGCCTCAGAAATCGGAGGCGATGCCCTTGCGCTCCCAGTCGCCGTAGCGGGTAGGCTCCGGACCCTTCGGCCCCTGCAACTCCTTGGCCCTGGCCTCATCCTTGGCCTGGGCGGCGGCAGCCTGCCGGCGTGCCTCGGCTTCGGCCAGCGCGCGTTGGGCGGCCGGCGTGAGCTGCTTGCGGTCGGAAACGGGCGGCTGGTCACTCATCGCCCGGCTTTCTAGCGCAGGGCGACCTGCAACGCGACGTCCAATAACGCATTCCTGAAATCAGCCCGGGAAGGGCTGAAAAAGCCGGAAGCGATTCTTACATTTGGCATATTCGCGTGCCAGAGATCGAGTTCTCAAGGCATGCGCCCATTGCGGCGGAACTGCCGCTTGCTCAGAACCTTGCTTCCGCATGCCATCTCAACGTTTCGCCCCTCCATCCGAAGTGCCCGGTCTTGCGGCGCGACGGATTGCCGCCGATATCGTCGACGGCGTGCTGCACAAGCACCGGACCCTTGACGATCAACTCGACGGCAGCGGCGCCCATCCCGGACTGAAGACGCTGGCCGACCGCGACCGCGCACTGATGCGGCGCCTGGTCGCCACCGTGCTGCGCCGGCTCGGTACGCTCGGCCATGTGCTGTCCCGCCTGCTCGACAAGGGCATTCCCTCCGAGGCGCCGCGCGCGCAGAGCGCGCTGCTGATCGGTGCGGCGCAAATCCTCTGGATGGACGTGCCCGATCATGCGGCCGTCGACCTCTCCGTTCGCCTGGTGCAATCCGACCGGCGCGCCGCGCGCTATGCCGGCCTCGTCAATGCCGTGCTGCGCCGCTGCGCGCGCGAGGGCAAGGCGCTGGTCGAGGAAGTTACCGCGCAATCGCTGGACCTACCGCCATGGCTGCTTGCGCGTTGGAGCGCGCATTATGGCGAGGCGACCGCACGAGACATGGCGCTGGCGCTTGGGCACGAGCCTTCGCTCGATCTCACCGTGAAATCGGATGCCGCGCAATGGGCGAGCCGCCTCCATGGCGAGACGCTGCCGACCGGGACGGTGCGGATGCTGCTGCACGGCTCGGTGACCATGCTCCCCGGCTTCGCCGAAGGACAATGGTGGGTGCAGGATGCCGCCGCCGCGCTGCCGGCCCGGCTGTTCGGCGACATCAACGGCAAATCCATCGCCGATCTCTGCGCCGCTCCGGGCGGCAAGACCGCGCAGCTGGCGCTATCGGGTGCGCATGTCACGGCGCTCGACCGCTCGCCGGCCCGGGTGGCGCGGCTGCGCGAAAACCTGACGCGGTTGTCGCTCCAGGCCGAGACTGTCGTCGCTGACGCCGTGGAATGGGCCGGCCCCCCCGAGGGCTTCGACGGTATCTTGGTCGATGCGCCCTGCACCTCGACCGGCACGATCCGCCGTCATCCCGACGTGGCCTGGCTGCGGCAGGAATCCGATGTCACCGCCATGACTGCGCTCCAGCAGCGGCTGCTTCGAAAATCGGTGTCGCTGCTCAAGCCGGGCGGGACGCTGGTCTATTGCACCTGCTCGCTGGAACCGGAGGAAGGCGAGCAGGCCGTAGCGACGCTGCTGGCCGCCGAGCCTGCACTTCGCCGCGTCCCGATCGAGGCGTCAGAGGTCGCGGGCCTCGACGAAATCATCACCGGCGAAGGCGACCTGCGCACTTTGCCCAGCCATCTGCCGAACGCCGATCCCAAGCTCGGCGGGCTCGACGGATTTTTCGCGGCCCGGCTCGTTAAATCCTGATTTTGCACCGGATTTTGCGACCACGACGCTGATTCTCACACGTTCAAGGTGGTGTCCGACGCCCGATTTTGGGATTAATAGGGATTCGTCGGAATCCTCTCCCCCTTCAAGGCAAGGCGTGTCAGTCGCTCAACGCAGACGTATCTCGACGCTGGTCATGAACCGCTTCGCGCGGAACATGCTCGCGCGCGCGAGCGGCGGTTCCGTTGCGCTGTCGCGGGTCTGGCCCGGCCGCACCGACCGGCTGATCATCGCGCCGCACGATTTGCGCACCGCGGATGCGACTCGCGCTGCGGAGATCTATGCCGGCCGTTTCGTCTTTGCCGGCAAGATCGTCAATTGCCACGGCCGCTCGATCTTCGATCTCGAGCCGCCGTCGGAGGACTGGGAGGTCGCGCTGCTCGGCTTCGGCTGGCTGCGCCATTTGCGCGCCGCCGACACAGCGCTGACACGGGCGAATGCGCGCGCGCTGATCGAAGACTGGATCGCCAACCCCGCCAACAAGCGTCGCCCGGTCGCGCGCCGTGCCGACGTGCTCGCCCGGCGCGTGATCTCGCTGCTGTCGCAGGCGCCGCTGGTGCTCAACGAGACCGACAACAAATTCTACCGCCGCTATCTGCGCGCTCTCGCCCGCGAGATCCGCTTCCTGCGCTACACCATGGTCAACATTCCGGACGGGGTGCCGAAACTCCAGGTGCTGATCGCGCTGTGCTATGCGGCCTTGTGCCTCGCCAACCAGGCGAGCCACATCCGCAACGCGTCGAAGAAGCTTTCGGACGAACTGCAGCGGCAGATCCTGCCCGACGGCGGACACATCTCCCGCAACCCGGGCGCGCTGATCGAACTCTTGATCGACTTGCTGCCGCTGCGGCAGACCTTTGCCGCGCGCAACATCGCGCCACCGCCGGCACTGCTCAACGCGATCGACCGCATGATGCCGATGCTGCGTTTCTTCCGGCATGGCGACGGAAATTTCGCGCTGTTCAACGGCATGAGCGCAACGTCCTCGGACCTGCTCGCGACGCTTCTCGCCTATGACGACACCCACGGCGTGCCGATGGCGAACATGCCGCATACCGGCTTTCAGCGCCTCGATGCCGGCCAGACCACTGTGATCATTGACACCGGCCCGCCGCCGCCGGCCGGCGTCAGTCACGACGCCCATGCCGGCTGCCTGTCGTTCGAACTGTCTTCCGGCATCAGCCGCATCGTGACCAATTGCGGCATGCCGACCACGGGCCGCGACAATTGGCGGCCGTTCGCACGCGGCACGGCGGCGCATTCGACGCTGACCTATCATGGCGCCTCGTCATGCCAGTTCGTCGAGATGTCGGCGATGAAGCGGCTCCTGCACGGCTCGCCGGTGACGAGCGGCCCCGTTGAGGTCGAGAGCTACCGCGAGATCCTGCAAAACGGCACGCTGCTCACGACCTCGCATGACGGCTATCTCGCCAAATTCGGCGCGATCCATCGCCGCGTGCTGATGATCGCCAATGACGGGGCGCGCATCGACGGCGAGGACACGCTGTCGCCGCCACAGGGCGGACGCTTCAAGGGCGCGGATGCCGATTTCGCGCTGCGCTTCCATCTGCATCCGGCGGTGAAGGCGAGCCGGCTCTCGGATGCTCGCGGCGTCATGCTGGTGCTGCCGAACCGCGACGTCTGGACCTTTGAAGCACTGGACGACAAGGTCGACCTCGAGGACAGCGTGTTCCTGGCCGGCAATGACGGCCCGCGCCGCACCGCCCAGATCGTGATCCGGCAGGACGCGCGGCAGGCGCCCTCGATCCGCTGGAGTTTCGTGCGTTCCACCGCGTCGCCGGCCGTGACCAATGCCCGAAGAAATGCGCGGCGGGAGCCGGAACTACCGCTGTAGACGCGTGTCTGCCAGTCCTGTCCGGCGTTGTGAAACCGGCCGGAAACTGCTATCGAGCCCTCGCTCGCGCGACTGGCGACCTTGGATGGAGCACCATCGGGAAGCGCGAGATATATCTGCCGCGCGCCTGGGCATAGACACTCCCTGAACAGAGGATCTTGCTCATGACTGACCATCCCCGCCGCGTCACCCGCGCCCTGCTTTCCGTTTCCGACAAGACCGGCCTGATCGAGTTCGCCAAGGCGCTTGCCGCGCATGATATCGAGCTGGTCTCGACCGGCGGCACGGCCAAGGCGATCGCTGCGGCCGGCCTCAAGGTGAAGGACGTTTCCGACCTCACCGGCTTTCCCGAGATGATGGACGGCCGCGTCAAGACGCTGCATCCGAAGGTGCATGGCGGCCTCCTCGCGATCCGCGACAACAAGGAGCATGCGGAGGCGATGAAGGCGCACGGCATCGCGCCGATCGATCTCCTCGTCGTCAACCTCTATCCGTTCGAGGCGACCGTCGACAAAGGCGCCGGCTTCGAGGATTGCATCGAGAACATCGACATCGGCGGCCCCGCGATGATCCGCGCCGCTGCCAAGAACCATGACGACGTCGCGGTCGTGGTCGAGGCCGAAGACTACAAGGCTGTGCTCGACGAGCTCGCAGCCAACGACGGCGCGACCACGCTGAAGCTGCGCCGGCGGCTTGCGGCAAAGGCCTATGCGCGCACTGGTGCTTACGATGCCGCTATCTCGAACTGGTTCAACCGCCAGCTCGACATCGACGCACCCGACTTCCGCGCCTTCGGCGGCCGTCTGATCCAATCGCTGCGCTACGGCGAGAACCCGCACCAGACCGCGGCATTCTATGCGACGCCGGACAAGCGCCCGGGCGTTTCGACCGCGCGCCAGCTCCAGGGCAAGGAACTCTCCTACAACAACATCAACGACACCGACGCGGCCTATGAGTGCATCGGCGAGTTCGACGCCAAGCGCACCGCGGCCTGCGTCATCGTCAAGCACGCCAATCCCTGCGGCGTCGCGGAGGGCTCCGACCTCGTCAGCGCCTATCGCAAGGCACTGGCCTGCGATTCCACCTCGGCGTTCGGCGGCATCATCGCGATGAACCGCGCGCTCGACGCCGATACCGCGCGCGAGATCACAAAGATCTTCACCGAGGTGATCATTGCGCCCGATGCCAGCGAGGAGGCGATCGCCATCATCGGCGGCAAGAAGAACCTGCGCCTGCTGCTCGCCGGCAGCCTGCCCGATCCGCGCGCGCCGGGCCTCACCGCCAAGACCGTTGCCGGCGGCCTGCTCGTGCAGAGCCGCGACAATGCCGTGGTCGACGACATGACCTTCAAAGTCGTGACCAAGCGTGCACCGACCGATGCCGAAATGCGCGACCTGAAGTTTGCGTTCCGCGTCGCCAAGCACGTCAAGTCCAACACCATCATCTACGCCAGGGATCTCGCCACCGTCGGCATCGGCGCTGGCCAGATGAGCCGGGTGGATTCAGCACGGATCGCGGCGCGCAAGGCGCAGGATGCGGCGAGCGAGCTGAAACTTGCCGAGCCGCTGACCAAGGGCTCGGTGGTGGCCTCGGACGCGTTCTTCCCGTTCGCCGACGGCATGCTCGCCTGCATCGAGGCCGGCGCCACCGCCGTGGTGCAGCCCGGCGGCTCCATGCGCGACGACGAGGTGATCAAGGCCGCCGACGAGCACGGCATCGCCATGGTGTTCACGGGCACGCGGCACTTCAGGCATTGAGCGCGCCGTCATTCCGGGGCGCGCCACTTGGCGCGAGCCCGGAATGACAGCAAATTCGGACTACTCCCGCACCCGCATCAACAGTCCCAGCCCCGTGACGAAGAACACCACCAGCACGGCCATGCCGGCCTTCTGACTTGCGGTCACCGCGGTGATCACGCCGATGAGAAGCGGTCCGATGAAGGACGTCACTTTCCCGGTCAGCGCGAACAGGCCGAAATACTGGGCGATGCGGTCTTTCGGTGCGAGGCGGATGAGCAGCGTGCGTGAGGCCGCCTGGAGTGGACCACCGGCCGCGCCGATGAGGCAGCCCAGCACCAGATAGGCGCGCTCGGCCACGCTCGAGAACAAGGGAGCGCCGGCTTGCGGCGGCGCGACCTTGACGAACAACACGCTGTCCTTGTCGACCAGCAGGATCGCCGCCACCGACAGCAGCAGGACCAGCAGGCTGCCGGCGATGACACGCTTCGGCCCGAGCCGATCGTCCAGCTTGCCGCCGAGCCAGGCGCCGAGAGCGCCGGCGATCGCGAGCATGATGCCGAAGGTGCCGATCTGGATCGTGTGCCAGCCGAACGTGCCCGCAGCATAGATGCCGCCGAAGGCGAACAGCGACACCAGACCGTCGGTGTAGATCATGTTGGCGAGCAGGAAGGCCGCGAGCGATTTCTGCTGCGGCAACCCCCTGATCGATCGCTTCAGCTGCGATAGTCCTTCGCGCAGCGCCTCGCCCAGCGGACGCTTGGCCGGATAGTCCGGTGTGAACAGGAACATGGGCGTCACGAAGATTACGAACCACAGCCCGGTCAGCGGCCCGACGATGCGATCGCCCTCACGGCTGACCGGATCGAGCCCGAACAACGGCGAGAGACCCAGCAACGTACGGCCGGTCTCGGGATTGGCGGCGAGGAGACCGAGCACGATGATCAAGCTGACGATGCCACCGACATAGCCTGTCGCCCAACCGGTGCCGGACAGCCGTCCGATCCGCTCCGGCGGCACCAGCGTCGGCATCATCGCGTTGTTGAAGAGCGTGGCGAATTCCGCACCGACGCTGGCAAGCGCGACCGCGATGAGGAGCAGCGGAATGATCGCGACATCGCCGGGCTTGCCGATCCACAGCGTGCAGGACGCCAGCACCAGCACCAGGCCGAAACCTGCGATCCAGGGTTTCCGGCGGCCCGAAGCATCGGCGATGGCTCCCAGCAACGGCGACAACAACGCGATGGCAAGGCCCGCGGCCGCCATCGCAAAGCCCCACAAGGACTGGCCGGTGGCGGGATTTGGCGCGATGGCGGTCGCGAAGTAGGGTGCGAACACGAAGGTCGTGATCAGCGTAAAATAGGGCTGCACGGCCCAGTCGAAGTATATCCAGCTGACGACGGCAGCGCGCGGCGGATAGGTCCGCGGCGCGCCGGCCATACACGCGTCCGGGGCGATCGTCGTCATCACGCGGTCCTCATCACGAACAGTTTTGCCTGTCTTGGGGCAAACCGTATAGCATTGCGGTGGCGGGTGTGAACTGGTCCCACGTCACGACGGATATTCTTATGATGTCCTCTTATTCGACACGGCGGACATTTTTGGCCGTCATCGCCACGCTTTCGCTCGGCCTTGCGCCCGCGACGGCACAGGATGCGCGGCGGGGCTATGTCGCGCCCGCGCGCGACACGGTGCGGGCCGTCGCCGCCGAACATGGCATGGTGGTTGCGCAGGAGAGGATATCTGCGCAGATCGGTGCTGACATCCTGCGCAGCGGCGGCAATGCGATCGATGCCGCGGTCGCGACGGGCTTTGCGATGGCCGTGACCTATCCGCGCGCCGGCAATATCGGCGGCGGCGGCTTCATGGTGATCCATTCCGCGGACCGCAATGAAGACATCACGATCGACTATCGCGAGACCGCGCCAGCTGCGACCACGCCGCAGATATTCCTCGGACCCGACGGCAAGCCAGACGTAGCTAAATCACGGGATTCCGCACTTGGCATCGGCGTGCCGGGCACTGTCGCAGGTCTTGCTCTGGCATTGGAGAAATACGGCTCAGGCCAGTTCACGCTAGCCCAGTTGCTCGCGCCTGCGATTGCGCTCGCCCGCGATGGCTTCGTCGTCAGCGACGACATGGCCGATACGCTGCCGGGCTGGCACCGGCGGCTGGCACGCTGGCCTTCTTCGGCCAAAGTCTTTTCGCGGCCCGATGGCACGCCGATCGGTGAAGGCGACCGGCTGGTGCAGGGCGATCTCGCTGAAACGCTGTCAGCCGTCGCCGCACGGGGGCCACGCGGCTTCTACGAGGGGCCGGTCGCGGAAAAGCTCGCCAAGGCCGTGGCTGATGCCGGCGGCATCATGACGACGGCCGACCTGAAATCGTATCAGGCGGTGATCCGCGCGCCGGTGCGCGGGAGCTATCGCGGCTACGACATCGTGTCGATGCCGCTGCCCTCCTCCGGCGGCGTGGTGCTGGTAGAGACGCTCAATATCCTCGAGGGCTTCCAACTCGCCGATTTGAAGCAGGGCTCGCCGGCATCGCTGCACCTTTTGATCGAAGCCATGAAGCGCGCCTATGCGGACCGCGCGCGCCATCTCGGCGATCCCGCCTTCGTCAACGCACCGATCGAGACGCTGATCGCGAAGGACTACGCCGTCAAGCTGCGCGCGGGCATCTCCGCGGATCGCGCCACGCACTCGAAGGAGCTGGTTTCGGCGGTCCCGTCCCCGCGCGAGGGCAGCAACACCACGCATTTCTCCGTCGTCGACGGCCGTGGCAACGCCGTCAGCAACACCTATACGCTGAACTTCAGCTATGGCGTCGGCCTCGTCGCAGACGGCACCGGCGTGCTGCTCAACAACGAGCTCGACGACTTCACCGCGGCGGTCGGCGCTTCCAATGCCTATGGCCTCGTCGGCTTCGAGGCCAATCTGCCGGGACCCGGCAAGCGGCCGCTGTCGTCGATGTCACCGACCATCGTGCTCAAGGACGGCAAGCCGCTACTGGTGACGGGCTCCCCCGGCGGCAGCCGCATCATCTCGACGGTGCTGCAGGTGATCGTGAACGTCCTCGACTACAAGATGGACGTGGCCGCCGCCGTCGCAACGCCACGGCTGCATCACCAATGGCTGCCGGACGAGGTACGTGTCGAGAGTGGCTTCCCCAGCGATGTTCTGGGCGGACTGAAGGCGATGGGCCACCTCATCGTCGAGCCGATGGGACAGACATCGGCCAACTCGATCCTCGTGACGCCGAACGGGCCACTCGGCGCGCCCGATCTGCGCACGCGCGGCGCGGAGGCAGCGGGGCAGTAGGCGGGACATCTGCATGGCCGGAATGACGGGAGAGCGGCTTACCGCCCCACCTGATATGGCCCGCCCTTTTCCAGCGCTCTGGCGTAAGCCGGCCGCGCGTGGATGCGGTCCAGGAATGCCATCGCTTTGGGATGGCCCTGCTCGAGCCCGCCGCGCGCTTGCGCAGCTTCCAGCGGAAAGCTCATCTGGATGTCGGCCGCGGTAAATTCGTTGCCGGCGAACCACTCGCTCTTCGCAAGCTCGCCTTCCCAGTAATCCATGTGCTGCTTGAGCTGCGGGTTGACCAGCGTGGTCAGCGCCGTGTTCGAGACCTTGCGCACCAGCGGACGGAGCAGTGCCGGCGCGCGCTTCGGCATCAGCGTGAACAGCAGCTTCAGCAGCAACGGCTGCATCGCGGATCCTTCGGCATAATGCAGCCAATAGGTGAAGCGCAGCCGCTCCGGCGTGTCCGGTGGCGGGATCAGACGGCCGTTGCCGTAGGTCGCGATGAGATATTCGATGATCGCGCCTGACTCGGCGATGGTATTGCCGTTGTCGGTGATGACGGGCGACTTGCCGAGCGGATGGATGGCGCGCAGCTCCGTCGGCGCGCGCATGTCCGCCTGACGCTGATAGCGCACGATTTCATAGGGCACGCCCAACTCTTCGAGCAGCCACAGCACACGCTGCGAGCGGGAATTGTTGAGGTGGTGAACGGTCAACATCGGTGAGGTCCCCAGGGAAGCGTGGTGGCTCTAGGCGCGGTCGGTCCGCCGCGCCGTTCGTGCCAGCCCGGGAACGCAATGTCGAGCCATCGCCACGGATATTTTCACCCGGGTATATTGACCTTCTAAATATACCCGGATATTAAAGCACCCAGCCTCGTCAATATGGCAATGATTCCAATGCAGAAGATGTTCACCGCTTTCCAAGGCCCGCGCCGTCTGGTGTCCGGGCCGGCCGGAGAGGTCGCGCTGGTCGTCAAGCGCGTGGCCTCGCGGCCGGACGAGCCCATCATCATCTTCGAGGACGGCACCGGCCGATCGATCGACTTCGATCTGCGCGGCGGCGATCGCGAAGTGCTGGCGCGGCTCGCGAAGCTCGTCCCGCCCCCGGTCGAGGAGAGCACGCCACCGAGCGAGCCGCGCGGACGCGGCCGGCCCAAGCTCGGCGTGGTCGCGCGCGAGGTGACGTTGCTGCCGCGGCATTGGGAATGGCTCGGTGCGCAGCCAGGCGGCGCCTCGGTCGCGTTGCGCAAGCTCGTCGACGAGGCGAGGCGCGCCAGCGGCGACAAGGATCGCGCGCGGCAAGCGCGCGAGGCCGCCTATAATTTCATGTCGACCATGGCGGGTAATCTGCCGCAATTCGAGGAAGCTTCGCGGGCGCTGTTCGCGGACGACCGGCGGCGCTTCACCGGGCTGATCGCGGACTGGCCGACCGATATCCGCGACCACATCGTCAAGCTCGCCTACAGCGACCGCGCCTAGGCGCGTCTCCGCAAAATCCCATCGACGGCCGAGCCGCGCATCGCGCGGCAACGGCTTCGCACGCCCTGATGAAAGGCAGATCCGATGCCCGCCACACCACCGCTCTGGACGACGTTCCTTCGTTTCCTTGCACCGCTGATGCTGGGCAACGCCCTGCAATCGCTGTTCGGCACCGTTAGCAATGTCTATCTCGGCCAGATGATCGGTATCGACGCGCTCGCCGCAGCCTCGGCCTTCTTCCCCGTGATGTTCTTCCTGTTTGCGTTCGTCATGGGCCTGAGCACCGGCGCCACGGTGCTGATCGGCCAGGCCTTTGGCGCAGGCGAGCACGGCAGGATCAAGCTGGTCGTCGGCACCGCGCTCGCGATTGGACTGTTGTTCTCGATCGCGATTGCATTGATCGGCGGCATCTTCAGCCGCCAATTGATGATGGCACTCGCGACGCCCGCCGATATCCTCGACCAAGCCAGCGCCTACGCACGCGTCATGCTGCTCACCATGCCGCTCGGCTTCGTCTTCCTGCTGATGACGGCGATGGTCCGCGGCGTCGGCGATGCGCTCACGCCGCTGCTGGCGCTGGCGTTGTCGACCGCGATCGGCCTGATCCTGACACCTCTGCTGATCCGGGGGGCGTTCGGATTGCCGGCGGCCGGCATCACCAGTCCGGCATGGGCGGCAGCAGTTTCGAACGCGGTCACGCTGATGGCGCTGGCCCTCTATCTGCGGCGGAAGCAGCACGCGCTCGCGCCGGACGCGGCGCTGCTGCGTCACCTGCGGCTCGATGGCACCATGCTCGGAAAGATTCTCGGCATCGGCTTGCCGAGCGCGATCGGCATGGTGGTGATGGCGCTCGCGGAGCTGGTCCTGCTCGGCCTCGTCAACGGCTTCGGGTCGGATGCCACGGCGGCTTATGGCGCCGTCAACCAGGTGATGGGCTACACGCAGTTCACGGCGATGTCGATTTCGATCGCGGTCTCGATCCTCGGTGCGCAGGCGGTCGGCGGCGGCGACAGAGCCCGGCTCGACGGCATCGTGCGGATCGGGATCGCTTTCAACCTCGTCCTGACCGGCGGGCTCGTGGCGCTGATCTATCTCGCCCCGCGCGCCATTCTCGGCCTCTTCATCACCGACGGCGCCGTGCTCGATCTGGCGAAAGGCCTGCTCGACATCGCCCTGTGGAGCTCCGTGCCGTTTGGCCTCGCCACGGTGTTCTCCGGGGCGATGCGCGCGGCGGGCGTCGCGTTGGCGCCGATGCTGCTCTCGATCGTCGCGATTGTCGCAATCGAGCTGCCTGCCGCCGTGTTCCTGAGCCACACGATCGGGCTTGCCGGCGTATGGGCCGCCTATCCCATCGTGTTCTGCGCCATGTTCGTTTTGCAGATGGGCTATTACTTCCTGGTGTGGCGCAAGCGCGCGATCGGCCGGCTGGTCTGACAGCTATGTATTATGACCGTCATTAAACGGTGGACCTGTGGCGTATGCTGCGCCACAATGCGCGAAAGAGAAGTCAGGGAGATCGAATTTTGACCCGCACCGCACCGCAATTCCTGTTCGATTTCGGCAGCCCGAACGCCTATCTCAGCCATCTGGCGATCCCGGCGATCGAGCAGCGCATAGGCGTCAAATTCGAATACGTCCCGATCCTGCTCGGCGGCATCTTCAAATCGACCAACAACAAGTCGCCGGCCGAGACCCTCGCCGGCATCAAGAACAAGCGCGAATTCCACGCGGTCGAGACCGAGCGCTTCATCAAGCGCTTCAAGGTCCAGCCTTACGTCATGAATCCCTTCTTCCCCGTCAACACCCTGAACCTGATGCGCACGGCAATCGCCGCGCAGCTCGAGGGCGTGTTCGAGCCCTATGTCGAGGCGGCCTTCCATCACATGTGGCGCGAGCCGAAGAAGATGGACGACCCGGACGTTGCGGCGAAGGCGCTGGCGTCCTCCGGCCTCGATGCGCAAAAGCTGTTCGCCCGCGCCGGGGAACCCGAGGTGAAGAGCAAGCTGATCAAGAACACCGAAGAGGCTGTGGCCCGCGGCGCATTCGGCTCGCCGACCTTCTTCGTCGGTGACGAGATGTTCTTCGGCAAGGAGCAGCTGCGCGAGGTCGAGGAAATGGTGTTGGAGAAGGGCGAATAGTGAATGGCGAATAACGAGTAGTGGAAACGTTACTCGCATTTCGTGGCGTGCTAACCTATTCGCTACTCCCTATTCGCCATTCGCGTCCGTCTGAAGAACAACAACAGTGGAGCACCCCATGCGTATCCTCGTGGTCGGCGCCGGCGCCATCGGCGGCTATTTTGGTGGCAGGCTGTTGCAGGCCGGCCGCGACGTCACCTTCCTGGTGCGGCCACGCCGCGCCGGCGAGCTTGCGAGCGACGGCCTGGTCATCAAGAGCCCGAATGGCGACGTGACCTTGAAGAATCCGCCGACAGTGCAGGCCGACACGCTCAAGGACAAGTTCGACGTCGTGCTCCTGAGCTGCAAGGCGTTCGACCTCGACGACGCCATCAAATCGTTTGCGGCCGCCGTCGGACCGAACACCGCCATCATCCCGATGTTGAACGGCATGAAGCATCTCGACACGCTGGATGCCAAGTTCGGCAAGGAGCGCGTGCTCGGCGGACTCTGCGCCATCGCCGCGACCTTGAACGAGCTGCGCGAGGTGGTGCAGCTCCAGCCGATGCAGTCGATCAATTACGGCGAGCGGGACGGCAAGCTGTCGGACCGCGTCAAGGCCATCGACGAGGCCTTCAAGAGCGGCATCGCTGGCGCCACCGCCAGCCAGAACATCATGCAGGACATGTGGGAGAAGTGGGTATTCCTTTCTTCGCTCGCGGCGTCGACCAGCCTGATGCGCACCTCCGTCGGCAACATTCTTGCTGCCCCCGGGGGCAGGGATTTTCTGCTCGGCATGCTGGATGAGACCAGCGCGATCGCCGCCGCGTCGGGCTATACGCCGGGCGGGCCGTTCTTCGAGCGCGTCAAGGGTCTGCTCACCACCGAGGGCTCGCCGATGACCGCTTCGATGTTCCGCGACATCAAGGCGGGCCTGCCGGTCGAGGCCGATCACGTCATCGGCGATCTCGTCGCGCGCGCAGATGCCGCCAAGGTGCCGGTGCCGAAGCTGCGCATCGCCTACACGCATTTGAAGGCGTATGAGAAGCAGCGGGCGGGGTAGATGGTAACCCCACATTCCGCCGTCGGGCCGGGGCGCCCATAGCGCGAACCCGGGACGACGGCGGGGGGCCGCGGAGGCAGCATCATTGCTATTTCAAATGCGCGAGATAGTGCGAGACGGCGGTGATTTCCTCCTCGCTCATGTGATAGGCGACATCGGCCATCGCGGCGACGCCGCCGCCGACGCGCTGTCCGGCCTTGTAGTCTCGTAGCGCCTTGGCGAGGTATTCCTCACGCTGCCCCGCAAGCCGCGCGACCGCCTTGGTGCCGGCATAAGTGTCCAGATGGCATGAGGCGCAGCGGCGGCCGGCGGCGACCTGCGCGCCTTTCTTCGACAGATCCGGGTCGTCGTCCTCCGGGCCCTTCGGCGGCGCCAACGAGGCGAAATAGGCGCCGAAATTGCGGATGTCCTCGTTGGTTATCTGCTCGACGATCGGCTGCATCTGGTCGTTCTTGCGCGATCCCGCGCGAAAGAACACGAGCTGCCACTGGGTGAATTGATCGGGCTGGCCCGCGAGTGAGGGGATGTTCTCCGTCTGCGAAATGCCGTTCTCGCCGTGACAGCCGGAGCAGACCGAAGCCTTCTCCTTGATCGCAGAATTGTCGGCGGCGCCTGTCGGAAGAGCTCCGAGCGCCAGGAGCGCAATCGTGCTGATTGCATGCGAGATGAACTGCCGGCGCATGATTGCGATTCCGATCTATGGGGGCGTGCGGAGCACGAGCTAAGATACGCAATTGCGCATCTGAGAATCCATAACCACGATCCGGGGTTATGGGTTCCGGACTTGCGCTGGCGCGCAATCCGGAACGCCGCGTCGGCCTTGACATGAAAGAGGCTGCGTCGGTCGCCCGCTCGCAGCCTCTCCGTGACGTCGCGCTACTTCTTGCTGTAGCTGATGCGGTAGATCGCGCCGGCCCAATCGTCGGCGACGAGGATCGAGCCGTCCTTGTCGAGCAGGATGTCGTTGGGGCGGCCGAGATAACCCTGGTCACCCTCGAGCCAGCCGGAGGCGAAGACCTCCCGCTTGGGGTTCTTGCCGTCAGGCGCGACGATCACGCGCACGATTCGGGCGCCCTGGTACTTGTGCCTGTTCCAGGAGCCGTGCTCGGCGATCAGGATGTTGTTCTTGTACTCGGCGGGGAATTGGTTGCCGGTGTAGAACTTCATGCCGAGCGGAGCGACATGCGCGCCGAGATTCAACACCGGCGGCGTGAACTCGGAGCACTTGTGGCCCATCGCGAACTTGTCGTCCGGCAGATTGCCCTGATGGCAATAGGGATAGCCGAAATGCTCCCCGATCCTGTTGATCATGTTGAGCTTGTCCGAGGGCAGATCATCGCTGATCCAGTCGCGGGCATTCTCGGTGAACCAGAGCTTGCCGGTGCGGGGGTCGACGTCGCCGCCGACCGAGTTGCGGACGCCGAGCGCCCAGATTTCGGCGTTGCCGGTCTTGGGATCGACGCGCCGGATCTGCGACACGCTGGTCGGCGGAATGCCGATGTTGAAGGGAGGCCCGAACGGCAGGAAGAACCAGCCTTCCTTGTCGACCGCGATGTACTTCCAGCCATGCGCTGCATAGGACGGCATGTCGTCATAGACGACCTTGCCGTCGCCGAGCTTGTCGAGATTGGCCTCCGCGTTGTCGTAGCGGATCAGCTTGTCGACGGCGATGACGTAGAGCGCGCCGTCCCTGAAGGCGAGACCGGTGGGCATGTTCAGGCCCTTGAGGACGGTCTTGACTTCCTTCTTTCCGTTGTTGTCCTTGATGGCGTAGACGTTGCCGAGGCCGAACGAGCCGACGAACAGCGTACCCTTGTCACCCCAGGCCATCTGCCGCGCGGCCAGCACGCCCGAGGCATAGACCTCAATCTTGAAGCCCGCCGGCAGCTTGATCTTCTTGACGATGTTGGCCAGCTCGGCGTCGGAGGCGCCGGTCGGCGGACCCGAGGGCGGCGCAAGGCCCTTCTGCGCCTCGGTCTCGTCGCCCAGGAACCAGTCATCCGGTGGATGGGTCCAGAACTCCTTGGTGCCGGATTCGTATTTCTTCAGCGGCTTGCTCTTGTCTTGCGCATAGCCCGCGCTGGTCCCCGCAAGAAGGGCCACGGCTGCAAGCGCAAACACGGATCGATGGAACATCGATGTCATCGCGTCACTCCCCTAAGGCAGCCGTCAGGGCTGCGATTTATTTTATTTTGCTAATCGAGAGGCGAAGTTTGGGGTCTGCCGAGAAGCAGACGCAAAAAGGCTAGCACATCTGCGAGCGCTGAGAAGGGCGCCGCGTGCGCCGCGGTTGCGCTCAATAAAAATTGAGACGGAATGTCAATGAGGGCAAACGCGGCGACGGCGGCGTTCTCGCTGCAACGCGGAATCGAGGCCCCAAAGGGGCGTCAAACAAAAAATGCGAAAACAACCCCATGCAAAGCAGAACGGCTCGGGCCGGGTTGTGCGCGGTGACATTGGACAGGCATTTGATGCATCGAGCGAAATGACGAACGAGGCGCTCACGAGGCGACGGGGTAGGGTCCGTCTTCAAACGCCGTGTCATGGTAGCCCTTCGAGCCGATCTCGTGTGCCAGCGTGCTGCGAAAATCGCAGCCATCGCGCAGGCATCTCAGGACATGCGCGAAGTCGAATTCGGGCCGCCAGCCCAGCTCGCGCCGCGCACGCTCGTTGACATAGACGCGGTCGATCTCAGGGAGCAGGTTCCAGCCGCGCGCCGCGTAGAGCTCCGCGCAATCCGGATAGAGCTCGCGCACGACACGAGCCGCATCACGCGCCAGCGCGGCGAGATGGCGCGGCTCGAACGGGCTGCTCGCGGAGACGATGTAGCGGCCAAACCCGATCTTCGGCGCGCGCTCCACGGCAAGCAGATGGGCGCTCACGGCGTCCGCGATGTCCAGCCGGCGATAGAGCAGCTCGTTGGCCTGCGCGTTGTCCAGTGCGTAAGCCGAGCGCATCGCCGGATCGTCGTCGTCCTCCGGAAAGAAGCGCGAGGTCCGCAAGACCAGGACCGGCAGCCCGCGTTCGCGGAAGAACAGCTCGCAGAGGTTTTCGGCCATCAGCTTGGTGGTGCCGTAGATGTTCTTCGGGACAGGCGGCAAATCCTCGGTGACCCACACGGCGGCCTGCCCCGCCTCGGGCCGAAGCTGCGATCCGAACGCGCTGGTGGTGCTGGTGAAGACGAAGCTCGTCACGCCGGCGGCCGCGGCCGCCTCTAGCAGATTGAGCGTGCCAGTGACGTTGGTGTCGACGAAATCCCGCTTGGAGTGGGTCGCCACATGGGGTTTGTGCAGTGTCGCGGTGTGGATCACGGCGGTGACGCCGTCCATCTGCCGCCGCACGAAGCCCGCGTCGACGATCGAGCCGACGGCATCGGTGAAGGGCGATGGCTTCAGATCGATCCCGCGCGCGGGCGACCCGCGCGTCCAAAGCTTCCGCAAAATGGCCTCGCCAAGGTGACCCGCGCTGCCCGTAACCAGAATTGTCATGTGAGACCCAAAACAGCCACCGTCGGCGTGGAGAACCACTCCTCCGTCCGGATCGGCTGGATGCTCTGGAAAAAATTGGAGCGGGCGAAGGGGCTCGAACCCTCGACCCCGACCTTGGCAAGGTCGTGCTCTACCACTGAGCTACACCCGCATCCTGTGTCGGTCGCGTGACGCGCCGACAACGGGTGTCGTATGCCAAAAGCGGGAGGGGAATGCAACAGCTACCGGCGGCATCAATTCGCAATCGGTGGCCCCATATGGGCCCCGGATGCGACGAAATCGCCCGAAAACACGCCGGAACCGCCGAATCGGCCGCGACGGATTGAAATTCGGCCCATTCGGCCCAATTTAGAGCCGACACCAAGCATAGGCAGCGGCGACGTGCTAAAGAGCCGCCATTCCAGGACATGACGAGGGGATCCCGTGACGATCATCGACCAGGGTAACGGAGCCGCAAACCCGGCCGCCGCCGATCTGATCAAGGACACCACCACCCAGACCTTCGTGAAGGACGTGATCGAAGAGTCGAAGCGCCAGCCGGTGCTGATCGACTTCTGGGCGGAGTGGTGCGGCCCCTGCAAGCAGCTCACCCCCCTGCTGGAAAAGGCGGTCAAGGCGGCCAAGGGCAAGGTCAAGCTGGTCAAGATGAACATCGACCAGCACCCCGCGATCCCGGGCCAGATGGGCATCCAGTCGATCCCGGCCGTGATCGCCTTCGTCAACGGCCAGCCGGCCGACGGCTTCATGGGCGCAGTGCCCGAGAGCCAGCTCAACGCCTTCATCGAAAAGCTGACCAAGGGCGTGACTGCGCCGGGCGAGCCGAATATCGCTGAAATCCTGCAGGAGGCCGAGGCCGTGCTCGCCGAGGGCGACCCCGCAGCCGCCGCGCAGATCTATGCGGAGGTGCTTCACCACGATTCGACCAATATCGCCGCGCTCGCGGGCCTTGCGAAGTGCTACGCCGTCTCCGGGGCGATGGAGCAGGCCAAGCAGACGCTGGCCATGGTGCCGGAATCCAAGCGCAGCGATCCGGCGGTGAAGGCCGTGCAGACCGCGATCGATCTCGCCGAGCAGGCCCAATCCCTGGGTCCGGTCGCGGAGCTGGAACAGAAAGTCGCCGCAAACCCGCTCGATCATCAGGCACGATTCGATCTGGCGACCGCGCTCAACGCGCAAGGCGACCGCGCTGCTGCCACCGCGCAGCTGCTCGAGATCGTCAAGCGCGACCGCAAGTGGAACGACGACGGCGCCCGCAAGCAGCTGGTGCAGTTCTTCGAGGCCTGGGGCGGCACGGATGATGCAACCGTCGAGGGACGCAAGCGCTTGTCGACGATCCTGTTTTCGTAAGGGTACTGGCAACGCCAGGGGGACCGGGCAGATGCCGATCAACATCGAATATCGCGGGCCCGCCGACCTGCCGGAGATCATTCCGGTGTTTCCGCTGCCGGGCGCCTTGCTGTTGCCCCGCGGCCAGATGCCGCTCAACATCTTCGAGCCGCGCTATCTTTCGATGGTCGATGATTCCTTCCGCGACGGCCATCGCCTGATCGGAATGATCCAGCCTGACGTCGCGCACTCACCGAAAAATTCCGACAAGCCGACGCTGTTCCGCGTCGGCTGCGTCGGGCGCATCACCCAGCTCGCCGAATCCGGCGACGGCCGCTACATCCTCGAGCTCACCGGCGTCTCGCGCTTCAAGGTGGTCGAGGAGCTGGAAGTGCTCACCGCCTACCGGCAGTGCAAGGTGGATTTCTTCGCCTTCGTCGACGACTTCACCGCCCGCATGGGCGAGGACGAGGTCGACCGCGAGGCACTGCTGGCCGTGCTGGCAGATTTCTTGAAGGCCAACAATCTCAAGGTCGACTGGGAAGGCGTCGAAAGCGCGCCCAACGAAGCGCTCGTCAATGCCCTGGCGATGATGTCGCCCTATGGCCCTGCGGAGAAGCAGGCCATGCTGGAGGCGCACGACCTGAAGACGCGCGCCGAGATTCTGATCGCCGTCACCGAGATGGACCTCGCCAAGAAGCGCACCAGCGGCGATCCGCCGCTGCAGTGAGGGTCCATATAGTCAGGCTGCGCAGATGGCCGCTTCGACCTTGCGCTGCGCGAGCCGCGAGGCCGGCATGGGGCGGCTGAAGTGGTAGCCCTGCGCCTCGACACAGCCCTCTTCGCGCAGAATAGCCAACTGGTCCGCGGTTTCGACGCCTTCGGCGGTCGTCGTCTTTCCGAGGCTGACGGCGAACGCAACCACGGCGCGGGCGATTCGACGCGCCTCTTCCCTCTCGCTGGCGAGCTCGCTGACGAAGCTGCGGTCGATCTTGACCTTGTCGAATGGAAATTTCTGCAGGAAGCTCAGTGACGAATAGCCCGTGCCGAAATCGTCGAGGGCAATTCGCACGCCGAGCTCACGCAACTGTTCGAGGGCTGCGAACACCGCTTCGCTGTCATGCATGATGACCGTCTCGGTGATCTCGAGCTCGAGCCTTTGCGGACCAATCCCCGAGGCCGCGAGGGCGCCGACGATGATGGAGACGAGCTCCTTGCTCCTGAACTGGGCGGGAGACAGGTTGATTGCGATCGTGAGATCGGAAGGCCAGTTGGCGGCTTCAGTGCAGGCCGCCCTCAAGACCCACTCGCCGATAGGCAGGATCAGGCCGGTTTCCTCCGCGAGCGGAATAAACTCGCCAGGAAGGACCAGACCGCGCTCGGGGTGATGCCACCGCAACAACGCCTCATAACCGCAGATCCGTCCGCTCTCCACGCTCACGAACGGCTGGTAATGGAGCTCGAATTCGCCCCGCGCCAGCGCTTTCCGCATATCCTTTTCCAGGTTGCGCCGGACGTGGATGAGCTGGTCCAGCTCCGGCTCGAAGAAGCGGAATGCGCCGCGTCCGGCGGCCTTCGCCGCGTAGAGGGCGAGATCGGCGCTCTTGAGAATGACATCGGAATCGACGCCATCGCGAGGCGCAACGGCTATGCCGATGCTGGCTCCCACCGTGACTTGATGGTCGCCAAGATCAAAGGGCTCGCAGAGCGCCGCTTTGATCGTCTCGGCGAGGGTGGCCGCCTCCACGACCGGATTCGTCACATAGTCCACGACGGCGAACTCGTCGCCGCCGAGTCGGGCAATCAACGTCGTCTCCCTGCTGCACAGGCGCAAGCGCGCCGCTACCGCGCGCAACAGCGAATCGCCCGCAGGATGTCCAAGCGTGTCGTTGACCTCCTTGAAGCGGTCGAGATCGAGCATGAGGACCGCCAGATGAAGGTCTGCCTTCCGCGTGCTGGCAAAGGCCTGATCCAGACGCGCCCTCAGCAGCACGCGATTTGGCAGCTCCGTCAACGCATCATGCTGCGCCATATGGGTGATCTTGGCTTCGGACCGGCGCTGATCGGTGACATCGAGATGTGTCGCCACCCAACCGCCGCCGGCCATCGGCTGTCTCGTCACGCAGATCAACCGGCCATCGGAGAACTCGTCGATCCGGCTCGAAACGGCATTGACCGGCAAGGCATCGAGCTTCGAGATCAGCTGTTCGGCGGCAATGTCGCTGGTATCGCCCTTGAGTGTGCCGCTGATGATGCGATGCCTGATGATGTCGCCGTGCGGCGTTCCCGCGCGCAGCAGCTCCGGCGGCAGACGGTACAGATTGGCGTAACGCTCGTTGCAAATCACGAGCCGTTTGTCGGCGTCGAACATGCAAAGGCCCTCGACCATATGGTTGATCGCCGTATCCAGCCTGAGCGTCTGCGCCTGCAATTCGTGCTGCGAACCTTCCAGCTGCTGCCGGGCGTCGGAAAGCTGGCTGATGATCTCCTCGAATTTGGCGGTTCTGCTTGCCAGGCGGCGATCGGCCAACACGCCGATCAGGCTCATGCCCAGCACGGACAGTGCTACTCCGGCGATGGCCACAGCGAGCACGCCCGGAGACAGCGACAGGGCGTCCGTCGCACGCGCCGGATCCGGCGTGATGTGCACCGCGCCCATCGCCGTGAAATGATGCGACGTGATGGCAAGTGTCAGCAGGACTGCCGCCGCGAGCGTTCCTTGGTAGCTCCGGTACTTGATCGCGACAGCCAGGGCGGCATAGCCAAAGCAAATGCCCAGGATGATCGAGACCAGCACGAGGTCGAGCGACCATGCGATGCGGCCCGGCACTTCGAGCGCCCACATTCCGAGATAGTGCATGCTGGCAATGCCGCCGCCGACGATGATGCCGCCTGTCCCCGCGCGCCACCGGCCGGAATCACCGGCCGCGACGCCGAAGCCCCCCGACGTCAGAAGCATCGCAGTTGCCAGCGAAAGTGCCGTCAGCACGAGACCGTAGCCAGTCGCGACGCCGGGCTCGTAGGCGAGCATGGCGACGAAATGCGTCGCCCAGATTCCGTATCCGATCGCAGCGCCGGCGATCGCGATCCAGATCAGGCGCGTTCTTGCGCGCGCCGCGATCGCACGGTGGAAAATACTGACCGCGACGATGCTCGCGACGAAGCAGACCAGACCAGCGAGCAGGACCAGCCGCCAATCGTGCTCTACGGTAAGACAGGAGAAAATGCGGAACATCCAGTACCGCTCCATCGTCAATATGGTCGATCGTGGACCGGCTAAGCGTCCTTTGCGTTAATCCCGTGCAATGTCCGGTTGCATGCTTACCGGCACGTTAATGCTTCGGATTCGATTCGAATTTGCCTGGCATTCCTATGCCTCCTATCGCAATCCCGCCCAAACTGGGCGAAGGGCGTGCAACGATCGGCAACGTATCTAGGGGCGATTGCGAATGTGCTTGCGGCCGGTGAGCATTGCGCGGATCAGATTCTCGCGCTGGAGAATCCCCATCAGCAGCACGCCAAGCACGTGCAGCAGGACCAGAACGATGACCGCATCCGACGAATAATGGTGGGTGTCCTCGACCCACCAGACGCCAAAGAACGTGACGGTCACCGACATCGCGCCCGTGATCGCCGAGACCGCGAGCGAGACCAGCAGCACGACCAGCATCACCGTGCCAGCGGCATTGAGTCCGATATAGCGGCCGGTGATGCCGCGGCGCAGATTCCAGAGATAGCTTGGCGCAGCCCGGAGCCTGACCCTGATCATGCGGAAGCGCGAATAGCGGCTTCCCCAAAAGCCCCAGGCCAGGCGGAAGGCCAGGAGTCCGAGCACCGCATAGCCGACGATGCGGTGAAGCCGATCATAGACGGTCGGCGTGAGCCACGCCATCGTCGGTGGCCCGAGGACTCGCGCACTTCCTTTAGATTGCATCGGCAGGTTCAGTATCCCGCGACCGCGAGCGCGACCACGGCGGTGAGAGCCTTCCAGCCAAAGCCGCGACCGCGCGACCACCAGGCGTTGGCGAGGGCGGCAAAGCCGTAAACAGCGACGATGGTCGCCACAATCCAGTGCCGCGCGCTCTCCGATCCCAACGTCGGTGCCGCAAGCAGCAGCACGCCGCCGCCGATCCAGGCCACCGTGCCAGCCTGCCACACCAGTCGGATCAGCATGCGCAGGCGTTCCGGGGTGATGGTCGCTTTGGCGAACACCTTGGCTTCGCCCAGCACGCCATGGATCAGGGCGACCACGATTCCTGCGACGCCGGCGCATTGCAGCAGCAGATCACGCATCAGCAGACCTCGCCTCCTTCATCCATACAGTTCTGTATGGAGAGATAGGCGCTGGCCCGCCGCCTGTCAATACACTAGTGTATGGTCAGCTTGGGAACGCGACATGACCGAACAGCTCTCCGCCGACGACTGGATCAAGGAAGGTCTGAAGGCACTTGCCAAAAGCGGGTTCACGGCGCTCAAGGCCGATCCGCTGGCAAAGGCCATGGGCGTGTCGCGCGGCAGCTTCTATTGGCATTTCGCCGATCTCGGCGCGTTCCACGCGGCCGTGCTGAGGCGCTGGCGCGAGATCGCGGCGGAGCAGATCATCGCCGATGTCGAGGCCGCAAGCGACGAGCCGCTCAAGGCGCTGCTGCGCAGGTCGTTCGGCGCGCGGCTCGATCTCGAACGCGCCGTGCGCAATTGGGCAGCCTTCGATGCGGCGGCGCAAGGGGCGGTGCGCGCAATCGATCGCCGCAGGCTCGATTATATCGAAGGGCTGCTGGAAAAACGCGCGATCGCCCCGGCAACCGCGCAAGCCCGCGCACAGATCCTGTACTGGACGTTTCTCGGCTTCGCCCTCTCAGGCGCGCCGCTGCCGGCAGCTCGGCTGCAGGCCCTGATCGACGAGGTCCTGGCGATGGTCTCCGCGTAGGTGCCGGGCTTGACGTGCACCCGCGCCCATTCCGCTGGAAGTCGCTTTGGCGACCATGATGGGCGGGCGCGAATTTCTGTGTTAGAGGCAACCGATTGCCGGAGACCCCAATGAACGCGCCCACCGACCGTCCCGACGCCAGCGTCGATCCGAAATTGCTGGAGATTCTCGTCTGCCCGCTGACCAAAGGCCCGCTGGAGTTCGATGCTGCAAAGCAGGAACTGATCTCGCGCAGCGCCAAGCTCGCCTATCCGATCCGTGACGGCATCCCGATCATGCTGCCGGAAGAGGCGCGCAAGATCGATTGAGGGGAGATCCTGTTTGCGCGATGACGGAGCAACAATCTCGGTGTCGTCATCGCGCCCCGGGACGACAGGAGAATTGCCGCCTACAGCGCCTCGCCCTTCAATAGCCGCGGCACCTCGCCTGTGAGCCCGGCGGCCTGGCGGATGAAGAGGTTCTTCAGCGGCGGGGCGCGGTCGACCAGGCCTAGGCCAATGTCGCGGACGGTGCGCAGCAGCGTCGACTGGTTGGAGAACAGGAAGTTCAGCGAATTGGTGGCAACGCCCATCGCCATGGTGTCGAAGCGGCGCCAGCGCTGGTAGCGTTCGAGCACGTCGGCTCCGCCGATATCCATGCCGAGCCGCGCGGCATCGACGACGACTTCGGCCAGCGCGGCGACATCCTTCAAGCCCATATTGAGACCCTGGCCCGCAATGGGGTGGATGACATGGGCGGCATCGCCGACCAGCGCGAGGCGGGTGGCGATGAAGGAGCGCGCGACGAAATAGGACAGCGGAAACGCGCGCGGCTTGTCGAGCGCCTTCACCTCGCCCAGATGCAGGCCGAAACGCTGCTCGAGCTCGGCGTGAAATTCCTCGTCGCTGAGCGCAACGATGCGCGCGGCCTCGGCGCGGCCCTCGGTCCATACCAGCGAGGAGCGTTTTCCCGAGAGCGGCAGGATCGCGAAGGGGCCTGCGGGGAGAAAATGTTCTTCGGCGCGGCCCTCGTGGTCGCGCTCATGGCCGACGGTGACGACGATGCCGGCTTGGTCATACTCCCAGCCATGGGTCACGATGCCGGCGCGCTCGCGCAGTCTCGACCGCGCGCCGTCGGCGGCAACCAAGAGACTGGCGGCGATCATGCTGCCGTCACCGAGCGTCACATCGATGCCCTCGGAACGCGCGTCGTAGGAGGTCACCGCGGTGGCGCGAAGGTCGATGCCCTCGGCTTCGGCGCGCGCCGCCAGCGCATCGATCAGGCGTCGGTTCTCGACCATATGCGCAAAGGGTTCGCCCGGCGCGACATCGCCGGCAAAATTGAGGAACACCGGACGGGTGGCGTCCTCCAGCTTGGAATCGGTGACGACCATGTCGAGGATCGGCTGCGCCTCGCTCCTGACGTCGTCCCAGGCGCCGATGACCTCGAACAGGCGGCGGCAGGCGGCGACGATCGCGGTGGCGCGGGGGTCGCGGCTCGGCCGGGTGCCGAGCGCGGGATCGGCGACGATGACGGGAATCTCGGGCCCGAGCCCCTGTCGCAGCGCCAGCGCCAGCGCCAGCCCTGCGAACGCGCCGCCACCAATGACAATGCTACCCTGTACCGACATACCAAGCTTCCCGGCCAAATCCTGGTCTTGCTAGCAGACTTGAGGTGGGCGAAACAGTGCGGTGAAACGAGGGCGGAACGGCCTCGTTCCCGTCATTCCGGGGCGCGCAAAGCGCGATGCCCTGCAATGACGAGACAATTGAAAGCACCGTCATGTCCAAAAGCCTGATCGACCTCATTTCGATCCTCGACCTCGAACAGCTCGAGGTGAACCTGTTCCGCGGCAACAGCCCGAAGACGAGCTGGCAGCGGGTGTTCGGCGGCCAGGTGATCGGACAGGCGATGGTTGCGGCCTGCCGCACGGTCGAGGGGCGGCTGCCGCATTCCCTGCATTGTTATTTCGTGCTGCCGGGTGATCCGCAGATCCCGATCATCTACCAGGTCGAGCGCCTGCGCGACGGCAAGAGCTACTCGACACGCCGCGTCACGGCGATCCAGCACGGCAATGCGATCTTCTCGATCATGGTGTCGTTCCACGCCGAGGAAGAGAGTGCGTTCGACCATCAGGACAGGATGCCTGACGTGCCGCCGCCGGAAAAACTCACGGCGGAGGAGGTGGCGAAGCAGCCGATGTTCCGGGAGATGCCGGACTTCATCCGCCGCTACTATGAATCCGATCGCCCGATCGAGCTGCGCCCGGTCGAGCTCGGCCGTTACTTCGGCCAGAAGATCGACGATGGCCGCATTCACGTCTGGATCAAGACCGCCGCGACGCTGCCCGACGATCCGGCGCTGCACATGTGCGCGCTCGCCTACGCCTCCGACTTTTCGCTGCTGGATGCGATCATGGCGCGCTATGGCCGCACGCTATTCGACAAGCGCATGATGCCTGCGAGCCTCGACCACGCGATGTGGTTTCACCGTCCGTTCCGCGCCGACGAATGGCTGCTCTACGCGCAGGACTCGCCGAGCGCGCGCGGCGGCCGCGGCCTCACCCGCGGCTCCATCTTCAAGCCGGACGGCACCCTGGTCGCCTCCGTCGCGCAGGAAGGCTCCGTGCGCGAGCGGAAGGGATAATCGCCTCGAACGCGATGTATCGCGTTCGAGGCTTTCCGGATCATGCGCCCTGCGACCCGCGCGGAGCCAGCTCCGTCTGCGACGCGAACCAGTTCATGATCCAGCGATACACCCACGGAATCGGGATGATCAGGCTGCACAGCAGCGCAGCGACGATGCCGCGCCAGAGGATGCCGAGGCCGCTGCCCTTGAAGACGATCTCGCGCCGCGTGCCTTCGATGCTGCGGCAGAACCAGCGCATCTGTGCCGCGGCGACCCAGGCCCATCCGATGATAGTGATGATCGAGATCGCGAACAGCAGGCTCCAGCCGATATAGGCCCAGATCGAGCCCGTGAAGCTCAAGCCCAGCAGCTGTCCGTTGGAAGCAAGATTCGCGACCAACCATTTGATCAGGAGCCAGTAGAGAACGATCTGCACGATGAACAACAGATTGCTCAGGATCTCGCTGCCGACGAAGGCGATCGCGATGGCCAGAACGATGAAGCCGAAATACCAGGGCACCAGCGTCATCGCGCTGCCGGCGAAGGTGAGGTTCGGCCGGCCCGGGACCTTCACACAGGACACGATCCATTTCGTGTACCAGACGAACGCCCACGGCGCCGGGATGATGAAGATCATTCCGATCAGCAGGACGATGCTGCGCCAGGTGAACTCGAGAATGCCGAAATCGACCGCCAGCGATCCTGCGCTGCCAGCCGCAGCGTAGCCGCCGGCGCCACCGTAGCCGCTTCCGCCCATCATGGGCGGGCCGCCCGCCGGCATCATCGGCGGCGCGCCGCCACCCCCGACCAGGCCAGGGATTTCGGCGGCCTTCTGCCAGCCGGCCATGCCCTCGGTCCACACCAGGGTATCCGGGCGCACGACGCCTTGGGCGACGAGGTCGCGGAATTGCCCCTCCGGAAAGGGCCCCTGCTGCTTGCCCTCGGATGCGTAGAACCAGCTCGCCATGTACCGTCCCCCTCGAACATACTTATGTACGGGCGCGGATGCTTGGGTTCACCGCATCCATGCCAAAAATGCATTGTGAAGGATGAACGGCTGCCCTGTACAGAGGCGCCCGTTCACATGGACAAACGTTTTTCCGCTTCAACCTGCAACTTTTTTATGCCATTTGCCCGGAAAGATGCCAGATTGACGCTGCGCCGGAGACATGCGGCGCGGCGCATCCCGGGGAATAGGCCTGACCATGAAGCTCGTCGTCGCTATCATCAAACCCTTCAAGCTCGACGAGGTCCGCCAGGCCCTGACGGCGATCGGCGTCCACGGCATGACTGTGACCGAGGTGAAGGGCTATGGCCGCCAGAAGGGCCACACCGAGATCTATCGCGGCGCCGAATATGTCGTGAACTTCCTGCCCAAGCTGCGCATCGAGATCGCGGTCGCCTCCGACATCGCCGACAAGGCCGTGGGTGTGATCACCGCCTCTGCGCGCACCGGCCAGATCGGCGACGGCAAGATCTTCGTCACGCCGATCGACCACGCGCTGCGCATCCGCACCGGCGAAACCGACAGCGACGCGCTCTAGATTTTGTCTTGACGCGTTTTCTTGACGCGAACCGGTATCCACTTCGCTTGAAGACGCTCTGACCGAACAAATTCTTCATCGATCGCACCGGGCAACGAGGCCATAGCGTGCGACGTAATTTCTATGCTGGGGGAAACGAGATGGCGGGATTGTTGCGCCGCGCGGCGTCTATCGCTGCGCCGATCGGGTTTGCGTCGATCACGACATCGTCGGCGCAGGCCGCAGGCTCCGAGATCAACTCCGCCGACACCGCCTGGATGATCGTCGCCACCGCGCTGGTGCTGATGATGACGATCCCGGGCCTCGCGCTGTTCTACTCCGGCATGGTGCGCAAGAAGAACGTGCTCGCCACCATGGCGCAGAGCCTCTCCGCGGTGGCGATGATCTCCGTTCTCTGGGTCGCATTCGGCTATTCGCTCTGCTTCGTCGGCGACGGTCCGTGGATCGGCACGCTCGACCGCTGGTTTCTCGCCGGCATGACCATGGACAGCGTCAATCCGGCGGCGAAGACCATCCCCGAAGCGCTTTTCATGCTGTACCAGATGACGTTTGCCATCATCACGGTGGCGCTGGTCGCAGGCTCGGTCGCCGACCGGATGCGGTTCTCCGCCTATCTCCTGTTCTCCGTCGCCTGGTTCATCTTCGTCTACATTCCGCTGGCGCATTGGGTCTGGGGCGGCGGCTTCCTGAACAGCATGGGCGTGCTCGACTTCGCCGGCGGTCTCGTGGTGCATCTGTCGGCCGGGGCCAGCGGCCTCATTGCGGCGAAGGTGATGGGCCGCCGCCAGGGCTACGGCAGCGAAAATCTATCGCCTTTCGATCTGTCGCTCGCGGTGATGGGCACCGGCCTGTTGTGGGTCGGCTGGTTCGGCTTCAACGGCGGCTCGGCCGGCGCGGCCAATTCGCGCGCGGTGATGGCGATCATCGCGACCCATCTCGCCGCCTGCGCCGGCGCGCTGACCTGGGCCGCGATCGAATGGTCGACCCGGCGCAAGCCCTCCGTGCTCGGCATGATCTCCGGCGCGGTCGCGGGCCTCGGCACCATCACGCCGGCCTCCGGATTCGTGGCGCCCTGGCACGGCATCGTCATCGGCATCATTGCCGGTGCCGTGTGCTATTGGGCCTGCACCTGGCTGAAGCACCGCTTCAACTATGATGATTCGCTCGACGTGTTCGGCGTCCACGGCATCGGCGGCCTGACCGGGACCCTGCTCGCCGGCGTGTTCGCGACCAGCGCCATCGGGGGCACCGCCGGCCTGTTCGAGGGCCATCCGCAGCAGCTCCTGATCCAGTTCTATGGCGTCGCCGTCACCTTCGTCTGGTCGGCAGGCGTGAGCTTCATCCTGCTCAAGCTGGTCGGCCTGTTCGTGCCCTTGCGCGTATCCCGTGAGCACGAGCTCGAGGGGCTGGATATTTCGCAGCACGGCGAAGCCTTGCAATAGAGCGCCGGCGCTACGTAATTACCTCTGGTCTGCCCGACGCATGAGCAACATTGTGTCGGCAGCCTGTCGTGCTCGCGTTTTGAGCAGGCCTGACCACGTTTTGGGCGCGACGGAATAGCGCACCGCACCGCAATACCCGTCAAACGCGAAAACCCCCGTCTTCATAGTCCGTTAGGCAACACGCCTGATCTGGCACGGCATTTGATTCTATGGGTCCCGGCTGTGCCCGCGTAGTGAACTTTCTCCCTCGTGGCGAACCAGTCGAGAACGCCCGGCCATGTCCGGACCGGGCCCAAGCGGGGATAGGACCCATGAAAATTGTTATGGCGATTATTAAGCCATTCAAGCTGGAAGAAGTCCGGGACGCCCTGACCGCCATCGGCGTTCACGGTCTCACGGTGACGGAAGTCAAGGGATATGGCCGCCAGAAGGGTCATACGGAAATCTATCGCGGCGCCGAATATGCCGTGAGCTTCCTGCCCAAGATCAAGATCGAGGTCGCTGTCGCCTCCGACCAGGTCGACAAGACCATCGACGCCATCACGTCTGCCGCGAAAACCGGACAGATCGGCGACGGCAAGATCTTCGTCATCAACCTCGACCACGCGGTGCGCATCCGCACCGGCGAGGCCGATGCCGCGGCCCTCTGATTTCGCGCTCAACCTTATCCAATTCAGGAGTGAATAATATGACGTTTAAGCGTCCCTATGGCGCGGGATTGGCGGCTCTTGCAGTCGGCCTGTTCGCTGCGACCGCAGCCTACGCCGAGCCAACGGTCAACAAGGGAGACAACGCCTGGATGATGACATCGACAGTGCTCGTGCTGTTGATGACGATCCCCGGCCTTGCGCTGTTCTATGGCGGTCTCGTCCGCTCCAAGAACATGCTCTCCGTCCTGATGCAGGTGTTCTACACCGTCTGCGTCGTCACCGTGATCTGGGCCGTGTACGGCTACAGCCTCACCTTCACCGGCGGCTCCGACTTCATCGGCGGCTTCTCCAAGGCCTTCATGATGGGCGTGACCACCGATACGAAGGCCGCGACCTTCTCGGTCGACGCCAACATCTCGGAGCTCATCTATGTCTGCTTCCAGATGACCTTCGCGGCGATCACGCCCGCCCTCATCGTCGGCGCTTTTGCCGAGCGCATGAAGTTCGCGGCGATCGCGCTGTTCGTCCCGCTCTGGGTCACGCTGGTCTACTTCCCGATCGCGCACATGGTCTGGTACTGGCAGGGTCCGGATCTGCTCCAGGACGCCGCCAAGGCGCTCGCTGCTGCAACTGACGCGGCGGCAAAGACCGCGGCGCAGGCCAAGCTCGACGAGCTCAACGCCGACGCCGGCTGGATCTTCAAGATGGGCGCGATCGACTTCGCGGGCGGCACCGTGGTGCACATCAACGCGGGTATCGCAGGCCTCATCGGCGCCCTCCTGATCGGCAAGCGTGTCGGTTACGGCAAGGAGCTGATGGCCCCGCACTCGCTGACCATGTCGATGATCGGCGCCTCGCTGCTCTGGGTCGGCTGGTTCGGCTTCAACGCCGGCTCCAACCTGGAAGCCAGCGGCGGCGCTGCGCTCGCCATGACCAACTCCTTCGTCGCCACCGCAGCCGCCGCGCTGTCGTGGATGTTCGCGGAGTGGATCATCAAGGGCCATCCGTCGGTGCTTGGCGTCATTTCCGGCGCCGTCGCGGGTCTCGTGGCCGTCACGCCTGCCGCCGGTTTCTCCGGCGTGATGGGCGCGATCGTCCTCGGCCTCGTTGTCGGCGTGGTCTGCCTGTTCTTCTGCACCGTCGTGAAGAACGCGCTCGGCTACGATGACTCGCTCGACGTGTTCGGCGTGCACTGCGTCGGCGGCATCGTCGGCGCCATCGGCACCGGCATTCTCGTCAACCCCGCTCTCGGCGGCGCCGGCATCGTCGACTACACCGCGATCCCGCCGAAGGTCGCCGATTACGACTTCGCCGTGCAGATGATGGCCCAGATCAAGGCCGTCGCCACCACGCTGGTGTGGTCGGGCATCGGTTCGGCGATCCTCTACAAGGTCGTCGACGTGATCGTCGGACTGCGCACCAATGTCGAGAGCGAGCGTGAAGGTCTCGACATCACCGAGCACACCGAGCGCGCCTACAACATGTAAGTCTCCTCCCGGGCGCGGTCTCCCCGGAGACCGCGTCCACAACTACGGTCCGGGCACATACCCGGCAATGCCCTGACCGTTGAGGGGCTCCAGCGCAAGCTGGAGCCCCTTTCTTTCGATCGGGTCCCGGCAAGACAAGTCGCCACCCGTCCCGTTGTCATCCGGCCTCGATATTCCTGCTCTGGACGGGGGCGGCGGCCGATGGTTAATCGCGTCTTAACCTCGCCCTATCTATGGTGAAGTGAACCGCTTCCCGCCGGTGCCTTGGTGCAACCGGCAGTTCCAAGAGTGCTGGCGCCCAGAATGGCTATGACCGCTTCATCCCGCGCGCCGCAGGCCGGTGGAAGCTCCGATACCGAACGCTCGCCCTTCGTCCGGCTGAACGAGCTGCTGGCGCCGCACCAGCCCGGCAAGCCCTTGATTTCGCTCGCCGTCGGTGAACCGCAGCATCCCGTGCCTGATTTCGTCGGCCCGGTGCTGGCCAGGCACATCGCCGATTTCGGCCGCTATCCGATGAACCAGGGGACCGATCCGTTCCGTCAGGCGGCCAGCACCTGGCTGTCGTCGCGATTCAAGCTGCCGCGGCCGCTCGACCCCAAAAGCGAGATTCTCGTCCTCAATGGCAGCCGCGAGGGGCTGTTCCTCGCCGCGATCGCCGCAAAGCGTTACGTCGGCCCGCGTCCCGGCAAGCCCGCGATCCTGATGCCGAACCCGTTCTATCCGGTCTATGGCGCCGGCGCCTTTGCTGCGGGCTGCGAGCCGGTCCATCTGCCGACGACGGTCGAAAACGGTTTCCTGCCCGATCTCGACGCCATCGACGAAGCGACGCTGGCGCGCACCGTGGCGTTCTATCTGGCCTCGCCCGCCAATCCGCAGGGCTCGGTCGCCTCGCGCGATTATTTCACGCGCCTGAAAAGCCTCGCCGATCGCTACGGTTTCATGATCCTCAGCGACGAGTGCTATTCGGAGATCTACACCCGCGAAGCACCGGGCAGTGCGCTCGAATGCGCGGGTGCGGATTTCACCCGCGTGGCCGCGTTCCAGTCGCTGTCGAAGCGCTCGAACCTGCCGGGCCTGCGTGTCGGCTTCGCCGCCGGCGACAAGACGTTCATCGGGATGTTCCTGGAGCTGCGCAACATCGCCGCTCCCCAGGTGCCGGTGCCGCTCCAGCACGTCGCGACCTTTGCCTATGGCGACGAAGCGCATGTCGAGGAGAACCGCAGGCTTTACCGGATCAAGTTCGATCTCGCCGACCAGATCATCGGCAATCGCTACTTCTATCGCCGGCCCGATGCCGGCTTCTGCGTCTGGCTCAACACGTCCGCGATCGGCGACGACGTGTCGGTGTGTCTGAAGCTCTTCAAGGAAGCGGGCGTGCGTGTGGTGCCCGGCAGCTTTCTGGCGCGGCAGCAGCCTGACGGATTCAATCCCGGCGCGGGCTACATTCGCCTTGCGCTGGTGCAGGATGGCGAGACCACGGCGCAGGCGCTGCACCGCCTGGTCGAGACTCTGGGTTAGGCGGGGCCCATGAGCATGTCGGCAATCGAACGTGTCATTCCACTGGTCGGCCATCTGCCGCCCTCGATCCGTGAGGGTCTGGCGCGGCGCATGCGCGAGCTCACCGGCCTCGGCCTGATCGCACTGTCCGGCGTCGCCTCGGCGGCGCTGATGACCTGGTCGGTGCAGGATCCCAGCCTCAGCCACGCCACCTCGCGGCCGATCCGCAACATCCTCGGCTATGCCGGCGCGATCGGCGCCGATCTTGCGATGCAGATTCTCGGGCTCGGCGCCATCATGCTGGTCCTGACCGTCGCGGTCTGGGGCTGGCGCATGATGACGCATCGCCCGTTCGATCGCGAGGCGCTGCGGCTGGGCTCCTGGATTCTCTGTACGGTGATTGCGGCGGGCTTCGTCAGCTGCTGGCCCCACGGCGGCGCATGGCCGCTGCCGACCGGCCTCGGCGGCGTGGTCGGCGACGCCCTGGTGCGCGCGCCCGCGGTGATTTTCGGACCGGCCGGCACGATCTATCGCATCGTGCTCGGCACGATCCTGTTCGCCGCGCTGGCCGCGACATTCCTGATCGCCTGCGGTCTTGGCGCCCGTGAGCATGACGACGACCTCGCGGAGATCGAGGATGACGACAAGCCGCTTGACGAAGACGAGGAGAACGATCGCGGCTCGGTGTCGCTGGGCTGGCTGTTCCATGCGCTGATGAGCACCAAGGCACGGTTGGGCTGGCTGCTTGGCGCCGCCTATCGCTCGCTGGTCTCGAGCGGACCGAAGACCAAGGCCGCCGCATTCAGCCGCCAGGAGCCGAATCTCGGCGGCGGCCGCGCCGCGCCCTCGATCTCGCCGCAGCCCGAAGACGAGCACGACGAACACGACGAGGACGAGCACGAAGAGGTCGAAGAGGAGGAAGAGGAGGAGCCCGTCGCGCGCGCCCCGCGCAAGAAGGCCGCGCCGAAAGCTCCTGCCAAGAAATCCTCCGACAAGTTCGAGCTTCCGTCCGTGTCCGTGCTGGCGGCGCCCAAGGCCGGCGATCGCCAACCGCTCAGCAAGGCCGAGCTGGAAGCCAATTCCCGTTCGCTCGAAGGCGTGCTGCAGGATTTCGGCGTGCGCGGCGAGATCGTGAAGGCCAATCCGGGTCCCGTCGTCACGCTGTACGAGCTGGAGCCGGCGCCCGGCATCAAATCGTCGCGCGTGATCGGCCTTTCCGACGATATCGCCCGGTCGATGAGCGCGCTGTCGGCGCGCGTCGCCGTCGTGCCCGGCCGCAATGCCATCGGCATCGAGCTGCCCAATGCGCATCGCGAAAAGGTCTATTTGCGCGAACTGCTGATCGCAAAGGAGGCGACCGACACGGTTGCGAAGCTGCCGCTCTGCCTCGGCAAGACCATCGGCGGCGACCCCGTTATCATCGACCTTGCGCGCACGCCGCACATGCTGATCGCCGGCACCACCGGCTCGGGCAAGTCGGTCGCGATCAACACCATGATCCTCAGCCTGGTCTACCGGCTGCGTCCTGACCAGTGCCGGCTGATCATGGTCGATCCGAAGATGCTCGAACTCTCCGTCTATGACGGCATCCCCCATCTGCTCACGCCCGTCGTGACCGACCCGAAGAAGGCGGTGGTCGCGCTGAAATGGGCCGTGCGCGAGATGGAAGAGCGCTACAAGAACATGGCCAAGCTCGGTGTGCGCAACATCGACGGCTACAACACACGCCTGCTCGAATTGAAGGCCAAGGGCGAAGAGCCGACGCGCACGGTTCATACCGGCTTCGACAAGGAGACCGGCAAGGCGATCTACGAGGAAGAGAAGCTCTCGCTCGACCCGCTGCCCTACATCGTCATCATCGTCGACGAAATGGCCGACCTGATGATGGTGGCCGGCAAGGACATCGAAGGCGCAGTGCAGCGCCTCGCGCAGATGGCACGCGCCGCCGGCCTGCACGTGATCCTCGCGACGCAGCGTCCGTCGGTCGACGTCATCACCGGCACCATCAAGGCGAACTTCCCGACCCGCATCGCCTTCCAGGTGACGTCCAAGATCGACAGCCGTACCATTCTGGGTGAGATGGGTGCCGAGCAGCTGCTCGGCCAGGGCGACATGCTCTACATGGCCGGCGGCGGCCGCATCAGCCGCGTGCACGGACCTTTTGCGTCCGACGAGGAAGTCGAGAAGGTCGTGCGTCACCTCAAGACGCAGGGGCAACCGGAATATCTCGAAGCGGTTACCGCCGAGGAGCCGACCGAGGACGAGGACGGCGCGGTGTTCGATGCGACCGGCATGGGCGGGGATGGCGGCGGCGATCTATTCCAGCAAGCCGTTGCGATCGTCAAACGCGACCGCAAGGCATCGACCAGTTACATCCAGCGCCGCCTGCAGATCGGCTACAACCGCGCCGCTTCACTGATGGAGCGCATGGAACTGGAAGGCATCGTCGGACCCGCCAACCATGCCGGCAAGCGCGAGATTCTGGTCGAGGAAGAAGACAGCCATATGTGAGGCAGCCGCCTCGACACATCATTTCACGCGAAATCGTTATCTGCTTTTGCCCGAAACCACGCTAAAAGACGCCCAGCCATACAGGACGACGCGTTGATCAGACATCCGGACATTCGATTCGCTGCCACCATCGCCGCGCGAAGCGCGCGGGTGGCCGGCGTGCTGCTCGTCACTGCCGCGATGGTGACCACGACGTCGCTCGCGCAGACCGTGCCGGTGCCGAAGCCCGCACCGAAGGGCCGTGATGGTGCTCAATCCGGAGGCGGTGGACCGGCTGTCACCGGCGCGACGCAGGCGCCGCCGAATCCTGTGATCCCGGATCCGCGCCGCAACGTGCCGAGCAGCATCTTCCAGACCTTCGATGCGAACCAGAAGGCTCAGGCGGCCAAGGTCAGCGCCTATCTGTCCTCGCTGCAGACGCTGGTCGGAAATTTCGTCCAGGTCGGCCCCGACGGCAGCAAGACCCAAGGCGATTTCTACATTCAGAAGCCGGGCAAGGTCCGCTTCGAATATGACGCGCCGAGCCCGATCGACATCGTCGCCGACGGGTCCTCGCTGGTGGTGCGCGACCGCAAGCTTGCGACCCAGGATGTCTACCCGCTGTCGCAGACGCCGCTGCGCTTCCTGCTGTCCGACCGCATCGACCTGATGAAGGACACCAACGTCGTCAACGTCTCCGCCGACGACGTCTTCGTCAGCGTCACCATCGAGGAGAAGCAGGCGCTGGTCGGCACCAGCCGTCTCCTGTTGATGTTCGGCGCCAAGGACGGCCAGTTGAAGCAGTGGACCGTCACCGACCCGCAGGGCTACGACACCACGATCGCGGTCTATAATCTCGATACGAGCAAGAAGCTCGATCCCGGCATGTTCAAGATCGACTTCACCAATTACGCCCCGTCGCCGGGTTGAGCGCTCCGCTGCCGTAAGGTGGGCAAAGGCGCGTTTTGCGCCGTACCCACCATCTCTCGTCTCGCGGCAGGAACGTGGGCACGCTTCCGCTTTGCCCACCCACGAGAGCTCGTTGTGGACAAGCGTTTTCCCCACGCCAATCCATGCTAAGACGCATTTCCCATGCGTCTTTCCCTGACAACCTGGAACATCAATTCGGTGCGGCTGCGCATCGATCTGGTCGCGAAATTCCTCAAGAGCGCGCGGCCGGACGTGCTGTGCCTGCAGGAAACCAAGTGCATCGACGATGCGTTTCCGCTGAAGCGCTTCAAGCGGCTTGGCTACGAGCACGTCGCGCTGAACGGGCAGAAGGGCTATCACGGCGTCGCCATCGTCTCGAAGATTCCATTCGAATCGAAGGACATCCGCACCTTCTGCGACAAGGTGGATTCGCGCCACATCTCGGTGTCGTTCGGCGAGAAGGCCAATATCGCAAAGCCGCTGGTGCTGCATAATTTCTACGTCCCCGCCGGCGGCGACATTCCCGATCCCGCGCTGAACGAGAAGTTCGACCACAAGCTTCGCTTCCTCGACGAGATGAAGGCGTGCGAGCCGCTGCATCCGCGCGGCGATGACAGGCACATCCTGGTCGGCGATCTCAATGTCGCCCCGCACGAAAACGACGTGTGGTCGCACAAGCAGCTTCTGAAGGTGGTCTCGCATACGCCTGTCGAAACCGAGAAGCTCCAGGCCGCGCTCCAGGCCGGCGAATGGGTCGACGTCGCACGCGAGCGCATCCCGATGTCCGAGAAGGTCTACACGTGGTGGAGCTACCGTTCCGCCGACTGGACGGTCGGCGATCGCGGCCGCAGGCTCGACCACATCTGGGTCTCGCGCGCGCTGAAAGACGCGGTCAGTGATTTCAAGATTCTTCGCGAAGCGCGGAGCTGGGAGCGGCCGTCGGACCATGTGCCGGTCACGGTGACGCTGGAGGTGTGAGGTCCCTGTCGTCATTCCGGGTTCGCGCTCTGCGCGCCCCGGAATGACGGGCGGAAAGACCTATGACGTCAGCTTCGCACCCGCCATCAAAATATCGCTCGCGATCTGGCTGGAGCGCACCGCGAATTCATCGCGCAGGCGCACGGCGGCGGCCGGGTCGCTTTCGAGCACGCGCTGGAACAGGCTGCGGGCGACGCGGATGACGGAGGAGTGCTCCAGCGCGATCGCGCTCGACGGCCGCTTCATCGGCACCACCAGCGCGAGCTCGCCGATCAATGCGCCGGGACCGGCGATCATTTCGGCGCCGGCGCCGTCGTCGACCCGGAAGGCGCCGCGTTGGACCACGAAGCCGGCATCGGCATCGTCGCCGAGATTGAACAGAGTGTCGCCGCGGACGAAGTCACGCTGCTCGGAGCCGATCGCCAGCATGCGCAACGAGGCGTCTCCCAACAGGCGCAGTGTCGGGACTCGCTCGAGAAGCGCTACGTCGTCGTCGATTGACATTCAGATCCGAGGCTCAAGGGCATGCGATCTAAAACGATTCGCACGCCCTTCAAGCGTATCACGGCACCAGCTTGTAGCCACCGGCTTCCGTGACCAGGATTTCCGGGTTGGCGGCGTCCTTCTCGATCTTCTGGCGCAGGCGGTAGATGTGGGTTTCCAGCGTATGGGTGGTCACGCCGGAATTATAACCCCAGACCTCCTGGAGCAGGGTCTCGCGCGAGACCGGCATCTGGCCGGCGCGGTAGAGGAAGCGGAGGATGGCGGTTTCCTTCTCGGTGAGCCGCACCTTGCGCGCGTTGGCGGCGGTGAGCATCTTGGAGCCGGGCCTGAAGGAATAGGGGCCGACCGAGAACACCGCGTCCTCGCTGGCCTCGTGCTGACGGAGCTGGGCGCGAATGCGGGCCAGCAGGACGGCGAATCGGAAAGGCTTTGCCACATAGTCGTTGGCGCCGGATTCCAGCCCCAAAATCGTATCGGAATCGGTGTCGTGCCCGGTCAGCATGATGATCGGGGCCTTGAAGCCGCCCTTGCGCAACGAGCGGACCACTTCGCGGCCGTCGGTGTCGGGCAGACCCACGTCCATCAGGACGAGATCGGGGGCATTGGCCTTGGCGGCGCTCGCGCCCTTGGCGCCGGTATCCACGGCCGAGGCTTCGAATTCTTCGTGTAGCGATAGTTGCTCCACCAACGTGTCTCGCAGATCGGTATCGTCATCCACGATCAGGATCTTGCGGGCATTGGCCATAGGGGGTCATCCTTTTGGGGTCCAACTCGGCGCGCATCCATGCTGCACCCAGCCGTGAGGGAAGTTTAGGGGGGTCGCTGTTGTTATTGTTGTTCGTGTTGAAGTAGTGGGCTGTCACCGATTCACAAGCCAGAACCACTCTAACCCAAAATAGCCGGCGGCTTTGATGAATGTCCTGTAATGAATTCGACACCGCAATTACACATGAAAAGCAAAGCATATTCAGTCGGTTACACCCTGAATCGAAGCGCCGGGCCGCTCTCCGCGATCCGCGTTAAGCCTGCAGCCGGAAATCCGCGCCGAGGTTGGCTGACGGCGGGATCGCTGATCATACCGGTCGCGCTGGGGCGGGGCGGCATTCTGGCCAACAAGCGCGAGGGCGACGGCGGCACCCCCAGGGGCAGCTTCCGTCCCAGGCGGTTGTGGTGGCGGGGCGACCGCCACAGCCGGCCGCAGAGTTTCTTGCCGACCCGGATCATCACCGCAGCCGACGCCTGGTGCGAGGATCCCAGCGACCGCCATTACAACCAGGCGATCCGGCTCGGCGAGGGGCAGGGCGGTGACCGGCTCAAGCGTGCCGACCATCTCTATGACTTCATCGTCGAAATCGACCACAATACGAGGCCACGGATCGCCGGCCGTGGCAGCGCGGTATTTTTGCACCTGGCCCGCGACAATTTCGGTCCGACCGCGGGCTGCGTCTCCATGACGAAATCTGCGATGCTGCAATTGCTGCGGCGGCTGGGACCAAGGACAAGAATCATCATCGGGTGAGGATGCATGCTCGACAGGGATCAGATCGCGGCCGCATCGCGCGTCCTCGTTCAACATTGGCGCGACGGCTCCAAGCTTGACGCGCTGGAAGCGCGATTGCGACCGCAGAGCCGCGCCGAGGGCTACGCCATCCAGGCTGCGCTCGACACCCAGTCGTTTGGGAAACGGCTCGGCTGGAAGATCGCGGCCACGAGCGTATCAGGACAGAAGCACATCAACGTCACGGGACCGCTGGCCGGACGCATCCTGAGCGACACCGTGATCGCAGACGGCGGCACCGCCGCGATGAAGGGCAACGAGATGCGCGTCGGCGAGCCTGAGTTCGCCTTCCGCATGGGGCGCGACCTGCCGCCGCGCGCGACGCCGTTCGGGATCGACGAGGTGCTGGCCGCCGTGGACAGCCTGCATCCCGCAATCGAGATTCCCGATTCGCGCTTTGCCGATTTCGTCAGCGCGGGCGAGGCCCAGCTCATCGCCGACAATGCCTGCGCGCATCTGTTCGTGCTGGGCGCGGTGACGGCTGCCGACTGGCGCGCGATGGATCTCGCCGAGGAGCGGCCGGTGATCACGTTGCGCGGCCAGCGCCATATCGGCCACGGCAAGAACGTGCTCGACGATCCCCGCGCCGCGCTCGCCTGGCTTGCCAACGAGCTGCGGGGACTCGGAATCACCTTGCGGGCAGGGGAGGTCGTGACCACCGGCACGTGCCATCCGCCGCTGCCGATCCAGGCCGGCGATCATCTTGCCGCGGACTTTGGCGTGCTGGGAAAGGTGTCGGTGGGCTTCGTGTAGAGGCTCAAACTTCGCCGTCATTGCGAGCAGCCCTTGCGACGAAGCAATCCAAAATCCGCGGAAAGATTCTGGATTGCGTCGCTACGCTCGCAATGACGAACTCAACAGCCTTGTCGAGGCACGTGTCCCGCTAACGGCTCCTACCGATGCCCGAAGATCGCGCTGCCCACGCGGACGTGGGTGGCACCCAACATGATGGCGTTGGCGAAATCCGCGCTCATGCCCATCGAGAGATTCGTCAATCCGTTGCGCGCGGCGATCTTGGCGGTCAGCGCGAAATGCGACGCCGGCGGCTCGTCGACCGGCGGAATGCACATCAACCCGGAGATCGTCAGCCCATAGGTGTCGCGGCAGCTGGCGAGGAAAGCGTCGGCCTCGCCGGGCGGGACGCCGGCCTTCTGCGGCTCCTCGCCGGTGTTGATCTGGACAAAGAGCTGCGGATGCTTGTTCTGGGATTCGATTTCCTTGGCTAACGCTTGGCAAATGCTCGGACGGTCGACCGAATGGATGGCGTCGAACAGCGCGACCGCCTCTTTCGCCTTGTTGGATTGCAGTGGTCCGATCAGATGCAGCGCGATGTCGGAGTAAACAGACGTTAACGCGGGCCACTTGCTTTTGGCCTCCTGCACCCGATTTTCGCCGAACACGCGCTGTCCGGCGTCGATGATCGGGACAATGGCATCCGCGGCGAAAGTCTTGGACACCGCGATCAGCGTTACGGAGGCGCGATCGCGTCGCGCATCCCTGCAGGCGCGGGTGATTTCGGCTTCGACCGCCGCAAGCGCGTTTGGTGAATGGCCGGTTACCGGCGCGGCATTGGCTTCTGTCATGACGTCGTTTGGTTGTGCTCGTAACCGGAGGTAAGTCCAATTTTACCGAGTTCAAGCAAGAGTTTTTGAACCCTTCGCTTTACCTTGGCCCACGGGGTGGGTAGCGAAGATGGCAAGCATCAGTCTCAACCGCAAACGGGCGAAACTCAAGCAGGTTCTCGGAATCCGGGCGCGGCTCGCATTGCTCGCGGTGATTCTGGTGGCGCCCTTGATGCTCGAGCGCATCCGTTCGCTCGAAGACACCCGCGCCCGGCAGATCGCGCAGGCCACGGTTGAATTCACCACCGTCGCAAGGCATAGCGCCGATGCGCAGCGCCAGGTGATCTCGTCGGTCGAGACCATCCTGAAATCGGAAGCTTTCATCCGCGCCTCCGCCGGCGGCGTCAGCAAGAGCTGCGACGTGCTGCGCGCGAGCCTGCCGTCGAACCTGCCCTGGATCCGCACGCTGTTGATCGCAGGCCAGGACGGGCGCATTCAATGCGCCACCAACAACATGTATGTCGGCCTCGACCTGAGCGACCGGCCGTATTTTCAGCAGGCGCAGGAAACCGGCCGCTTCGTGCTGAGCGATTTCATCCTGTCGCGGCCGGTGCTGACGCCGACCGTGATGGCGGTTTACCCGGTATCCGCCTTCAGCGGCGTGCCCGATGCCGTCGTGCTCGCCACGGTCAATCTCGACTGGATGTCGAAGGTGATGAGCAATCTGGGCGGCCGCGCCGGCATCACCGCCGTGCTGGTCGACAGCGCAGGCACCGTGCTGGCCGCCCCCGCCGATCAGCACGCCGCGGTCGGCCGGCCCCTCGACAATCTGCCGCTGATGTCCGCGATCGCCGATCGCGCGCTACGGTCGGACCAGGATGAAGGCACGCTGTCTTTCCTCGCCGCCGACGGCTCCCGCCGCGCGGTCAGCTACATCCGCATCGCGGGCACCAATGCCCGCCTGATCGCCAGCATCGACGAAGACAAGGTGTCCGCGGCGGTCAGCCGCGACATCCGCACCGCCTATCTCCAGCTCGCTTTCGTCGTCGTGTTCGTCCTGCTCGGCGCGCTGATCGCCGCCGAGAAACTCGTCATCAAGCCGATCGAGATGCTCGTCGACATGGCCAAACGTCTCGGCGAGGGCGATCTTTCGGCCCGCGCGGCGCGCAACCGCCTGCCGGCCGAGTTCGTGCCGCTGGCCCGCGCGTTCAACGCGATGGCCGCGCAGCTTAGCCAGCGCGAGCGCGAGTTGATCGCGAGCAACGACCGCCTGACGGTGATGGCCTCGATCGACATGCTGTCGGGGCTTGCCAACCGGCGCGGCTTCCAGAGCCGGCTCGACTTCGAGTGGATGCGCGCGCAGCAATATGGCAGCGACCTCGCCCTTCTGATGATCGACGTCGACCATTTCAAGCTGTTCAACGACACCTATGGCCATCTCGAAGGCGATTCCTGCCTGACCAGGCTCGGGGAATCCCTGTCCGGCATTGCCGCCGACAACATGGGCTTCGCGGCGCGCTATGGCGGCGAGGAATTCTGCCTGTTGCTGCCGAACACCGACGTGACGCGCGCCGTCGAAATCGGCGAGCAGGTGCGCGCGGCCGTGCTGAAGCTGTGCCTGCCGCACATCACGTCAGCCCATATGATCGTCACGGTCTCGATCGGCGTTGCCGCCACGAAACCCAACGAGAGCTTGCGTCCGGGCGACCTGATCGAAGCCGCCGACGCCGCGCTCTACGCCGCAAAACACCGCGGCCGCAACACCGTCGTCGAGCACGGCATCATGGTGATCGACCACGGAGCCGCCACGATCGCGATGGCGGGCTAAACCGCCGCAATCTCCCGATCGAGCTCCGTCTCGGCAATTACGCGATTGCGGCCACTTCTTTTCGCGAGATAGAGCGCGCGGTCGCAGCATTCGACCAGGTCGTTCATGGCTTCTCCCGGCTGAAACTGTGCAGCACCGATTGCAGCCGCTGAGAGGCCAAGGAGGCCGCCGCGCCGTCATCATCGAGTTGGTCGGAAGCGGTGGCGAGCTTGGCGCAAGGTCCCGGCCTCAGGGTTCCCACAACTTGGCCCCGCGGCCTCAATCACCTCTAGAAATGGAGCCTCCTCCGTAATGGACCGGGAGCCCAGAGGTGTGACCGAGGGGATTCTAACGGTTTTCGGCAACCCATTGACCCGTTACAGACTTTTATGGCCTAGTCCGCCGTCTTGAGCCGGCCGAACCCACGAAAACCCAACGATTCCATGACCTCCGAACGCTATAACGCCCGCGACGCCGAACCGCGCTGGCAACGCCTCTGGGACCAGCAGGCGATCTTCGTCTCCAGGAACGACGATTCGCGGCCGAAATATTATGTGCTCGAGATGTTCCCCTACCCGTCCGGGCGCATCCATATCGGCCATGTCCGGAATTATACGCTCGGCGACGTGCTGGCCCGCTTCATGCGCGCCAAGGGATTCAACGTGCTGCACCCGATGGGCTGGGACGCCTTCGGCCTGCCGGCCGAGAATGCCGCGATCGAGCGCAAGGTCGCGCCGAAGGCCTGGACCTACGACAACATCGCCGCGATGAAGAAGCAGCTCCGCTCAATCGGGCTGTCGCTGGACTGGTCACGCGAATTCGCGACCTGCGACCCCAGCTACTACAAGCATCAGCAGAAGATGTTCCTGGACATGCTCGCCGCCGGCCTCGCCGAGCGCGAGAAGCGCAAGCTCAACTGGGATCCGGTCGACATGACCGTGCTCGCCAACGAGCAGGTGATCGACGGCCGCGGCTGGCGCTCCGGTGCGATCGTCGAGCAGCGCGAGATGAGCCAGTGGGTCTTCAAGATCACGAAGTATTCGCAGGAATTGCTGTCGGCACTGGATGAGCTGGACCGCTGGCCCGACAAGGTGCGGCTGATGCAGCGCAATTGGATCGGCCGCTCGGAAGGCCTGCTGGTCCGCTTCGCGCTCGATCAGGCGACGACGCCTGCCGGCGAGAGTGAGCTGAAGATCTTCACGACGCGCCCGGACACGCTGTTCGGCGCGAAATTCATGGCGATCTCGGCGGATCATCCCCTGGCGCAGGCAGCTAGCGCAAAGAACCCGAAGCTCGCGGAATTCATCGCGGACATCAAGAAGATCGGCACCGCGCAGTCGATCATCGACACCGCGGAGAAGCAGGGCTTCGACACCGGCATCCGCGCCGTGCACCCGTTCGATCCCTCCTGGAAGCTGCCGGTCTATGTCGCGAATTTCGTGCTGATGGAATACGGCACCGGCGCGATCTTCGGCTGTCCGGCGCACGACCAGCGCGACCTCGACTTCGTCAACAAATACAATCTCGGCAACACGCCCGTCGTGTGCCCCGAGGGCCAGGACCCGAAAACCTTCGTCATCACCGACACCGCCTATGACGGTGACGGCCGCATGATCAATTCGCGCTTCCTCGACGGCATGACGATCGACCAGGCCAAGGACGAAGTTGCAAAACGCCTGGAAAACGAGCTGCGCGGCAACATGCCGGTCGGCGAGCGGCAGGTGAACTTCCGCCTACGCGACTGGGGCATTTCGCGCCAACGCTATTGGGGCTGCCCGATACCGGTCATCCATTGTCCGGAATGCGACGTGGTCCCGGTGCCGGACGCCGACCTGCCGGTGGTGCTGCCGGAAGATGTGAGCTTCGACAAGCCGGGCAACGCGCTGGACCATCATCCGACGTGGAAGCACGTCACCTGCCCGAAATGCGGCGGCAGCGCTAACCGCGAAACCGACACCATGGACACCTTCGTGGATTCGTCCTGGTATTTCGCGCGCTTCACCGATCCCTGGAACGAGAACGCGCCGACGACGCCCGCGGTCGCCAACCGGATGCTCCCGGTCGACCAGTATATCGGCGGCGTCGAACACGCGATCCTGCATCTGCTCTACAGCCGCTTCTTCACCCGCGCGATGAAGGCGACCGGCCACATCGCGCTGGACGAGCCGTTCGCCGGCATGTTCACGCAGGGCATGGTGGTGCACGAGACCTACCAGAAGGCCGACGGCACCTATGTGCAGCCGGCCGAGGTCAAGGTCGAGGTTAGCGGCAACGGACGCCGCGCCACGCTGCTCGCCACCGGCGAAGACATCCAGATCGGACCGATCGAGAAGATGTCGAAGTCGAAGAAGAACACGGTCGACCCCGACGACATCATCGAGACCTACGGCGCCGACGTCGCCCGCTGGTTCATGCTGTCGGACTCGCCGCCCGACCGCGACGTGATCTGGAGCGACGAGCGCGTCCAGGGCGCCTCGCGTTTCGTGCAGCGGCTGTGGAGGCTGGTGAACGATTCCGTCGAGTTCGGCAAGGGCGCGCCGGCGGCCCGCCCCGCCAGCTTCGGCCCCGACGCCACCGCCCTGCGCAAGGCCGCCCATGGTGCGCTGGACAAGGTCACGACCGGGATCGAACGGCTGCACTTCAACGTCTGCCTCGCCCATATCCGCGAGTTCGCCAATACCTTTTCGGAGATCCTGCAGCGCCCCGGCCAGTCCGCCGCGAGCCTGGCTCCAGACTTGGCTTGGGCGATCCGGGAAGCCGGCCAGATCCTGGTCCAGCTGTTCTCCCCGATGATGCCGCATCTCGCTGAGGAGTGCTGGCAGGTTCTGGGCCAGAGCGGGCTGGTTTCGGAGGCCAATTGGCCCCAAATCGAACGCGATTTGCTGGTTGAAGACAGCGTGACCCTGGTGGTCCAGGTCAATGGCAAGAAGCGGGGTGAGGTCACAGTTGCAACAGCGGCCCAGAATCCGGAAATCGAGGCTGCCGTTTTGGCCCTCGATGCGGTAAAGCTGGCCCTGGACGGCAAGCCCGTCCGCAAGGTGATCATCGTCCCCAAGAGGATCGTAAATGTTGTCGGCTAGGATCCGCATCGCAGCCCGCTTGCTGGCGGTCGCCGCCTTGGCCGCGCTGACGGCCGGCTGCTTCCGGCCGATGTATGCCGAGCGAAGCGACGGCACCCCCGGCCTGCGCGAGAAGTTGATGGGCATCGAGCTGCCCCCGATCACCAAGCCCAACGCCTCCCGCGAGGCCCGGGTCGGCGTCGAAATCCGCAACGCGCTGGCCTTCAAGCTTTACGGCAGCGCGACAGGCATGCCGCCGACCCACAAGCTGGACATCCGCTTCACCACCAGCCGTTCCTCGCTGATCGTCAGCTCCACGACGGGACTGCCGACCAGCGAAAATCTTGGCATCGACGCCCAGTATAGGCTGGTCGATGTCGCGACCGGCGCGGCGGTCATGACCGGCTCGACCTTCTCCCGCGTGTCCTACGACATGCCGGGGTCCTATCAGCGCTTCTCGCGCACCCGCGCCATGCGCGATGCCGAGGATCGCGCCGCCAACGAGATCGCCGAGAACATCACGACCCGGCTCGCCTCGTTCTTCACCGCCGGCACGTAAGTTCACTCCAGTCATTCCAGGGTGCGCGAAGCGTGAACTATGGTGCGCAATTGCGCACCTGAGAATCCAGAGATTGTGGGTCGAGATTCCGGGTTCGGCTCTTCGAGCCGCCCCGGAATGACGCCGTCGGGGCAACATGGTCGCGCTACGCGGAAAAGAGATCGACGCCTTCCTTGCCCGTCCCGATGCGGGTCGTCCGATCGTCCTGCTTTACGGCCCCGATGCCGGCCTCGTGCGCGAGCGCGCGGATGCGCTGATAGCCTCCGCCGTCGAGGATCCCAACGATCCCTTTTCACTGGTCAAGCTGGATGGCGACGAGCTTTCCGCCGAGCCGTCCCGCCTCGTCGACGAAGCCATGACCGTGCCGCTGTTCGGCGGCCGCCGCGCGATCCGCGTCCGGGCCGGCTCGCGCAGCTTTGCCAGCGGCGTCGACACTCTCGCAGAGATGAGCGTCAGGGATTGCCGCATCGTGATCGAGGCCGGCGAGCTGCGCCCGGAATCGCCGCTGCGCAAAGCCTGCGAGAAGGCCAAGACGGCTGTGGCGATCGGCTGCTATCCCGACACCGAGCGCGATCTCGCCAAGCTGATGGAAGACGAGCTGCGTATCGCCAATTTGCGCATCGCGCAGGACGCTCGCGCCGCGCTGATGTCGTTCCTCGGCGGCGATCGCCAGGCCTCGCGCAACGAGCTGCGCAAGCTCACGCTCTATGCGCATGGCAAAGGCGAGATCACGCTGGACGATGTGATGTCGGTGGTCGCCGATGCCTCCGAGCTGAAGCTCGATCCGATCGTCGACGGCGCCTTCGCCGGTCGGCCCGACATCGTCGAGACCGAGTTCGCCAAGGCCATGATCGCCGGCACCTATCCCGGCGTGATCATCTCGGCGGCGCAGCGCCAGGCCGCGTGGCTGCACAAATCGGCGCTCGCGATCGCCGACGGCACGCCGGCCTCGACGGTGCTCGACAGCGGCTATCCGCGCCTGCACTTTTCACGAAAGCCCGCGGTCGAAACCGCGCTGCGCAATTTCAGCGTGGCGCGGCTCGCGGCCATCATCGAGCAGCTGGCGACCGCGGCGCTCGACACCCGCAAGCAATCCACCCTCGCCGCCGCCATCGCGCAACGCACGCTGATGGCGATCGCCGCGAATGCGAAGCGGCGGGGATAGGCCTGCGCTTTCTCGCGTCCCGGACACCCGCCGTCATCCCCGCGTTCGCGGGGGCGACAACGACGATCGTCGCTACAGCGCGCCCTTGGCCAGCCGCTTCATCACCTCGTCGAGCTGATCGAGGTTGCGATAGGTGATCTGGACCGAGCCGCCGGGATCGCGGTGATTGACGGTGACCTTGAGGCCGAGCGCGTCGCTGACGCGCTTTTCGAGATCAATCGTGTCGGGGTCCTTATCCTTGCCCCCCGTGCTGCGCGCCTTTTGCGGCTTGCGCTCCGGCACGCCCTCTTCATGCGCGAGCGCCTCGGCCTGGCGGACGTTGAGGCCTTCCTCGACGATGCGCTTGGCGGCTGCAAGCGGATCCGGCACGCCGATCAGCGCGCGGGCATGGCCGGCGGTCAGCTCGCCGGTCGCGATGAAGGCCTGCACCTCGGCGGGCAGCTTCGTCAGCCGCATCATGTTGGCGACGTGGCTGCGGCTCTTGCCGACGACTTTTGCGATGTCCTCCTGGCTGCGTTTGAATTCGTTGGCGAGCGCGTGATAGCCCTGCGCCTCTTCCATCGGGTTGAGATCCTCGCGCTGCACGTTCTCGACGATCGCGAACTCCAGCGCGTCACTGTCGCTGATGTCGACCGGGACGATCGGCACTTCGTGCAGGCCGGCCATCTGCGAGGCGCGCCAGCGCCGCTCGCCAGCGATGATCTCGAAGCGATCCTGTGCGCCCTTCACCGGACGCACCACGATCGGCTGGATCACGCCGTGCTGCCTGATGGACTCGCTTAGCTCCTTCAGTTCGGCGTCCGAAAAAGTGCGGCGCGGATTGCGCGGATTGGCCTTGATGAACTCGATCGGCACCTTGCGCTGCGCCCGCGGACGGTCGACGTGCTGGGCTTCGCCGCCGACATCGCCGATCAGACTTGCAAGACCCCGGCCCAGTCGCGAACGCGCTTCATCGGCCATCGCCAGCTCCCTTGGATTCACGGTGCAGCACTCCAGAACTGAATTTCGAATTACGGGTCGTAGGGCGGATTAGCGAAGCGTCATCCGCCATGGCTTTGTTCGAGGCGGGAGATTCGGCGGGTTACGCTGCGCTGACCCGCCCTGCGGATCTCTCCGTCAATGCGTCGTCCGCAACTCACGCTCGCGCTGGATCACTTCGGTGGCGAGCCGCAAGTAAGCTTCGCTGCCAACGCATTTGAGATCGTAGACCAGCACCGGCTTGCCGTAAGACGGCGCTTCCGAGATGCGCACGTTGCGCGGAATCATGGTCTTGTAGACCTTCTCGCCCATGAACTGCCGCACGTCGGCAACGACCTGGTTCGAGAGATTGTTGCGCGAGTCGAACATGGTCAGCACGATGCCGTGGATCGACAGGTTCGGGTTGAGCGTCGAGCGCACCTGCTCCACCGTCTGGAGCAATTGCGACAGACCTTCGAGCGCGAAGAACTCGCATTGCAGCGGCACCAGGATCGCATCGGACGCCGCCATCGCGTTCACCGTGAGCAGGTTCAGCGAGGGCGGACAGTCGATCAGCACATAGGTGTAGTCGGCATCCGGCGACACGTTGTTGTTGAGCGCGCCGATGGCGTCGCGCAGCTTGAAGGCGCGGCCGGGCGTGGTGCCGAGCTCGAGCTCGAGGCCGGAGAGATCCATGGTCGAGGGCGCGATGTGAAGCCGCGGCACAGCGGTCGAGACCACGGCTTCACGCAGCGGAGCTTCTCCGATCAGCACGTCGTAGGTCGAGCAGGACCGGTTGCGGCGGTCGATGCCGAGGCCGGTCGAAGCGTTGCCCTGCGGATCGAGATCGACGATCAGAACACGTTCGCCGATCGCCGCGAGTGCCGTGCCGAGGTTGATCGCTGTGGTTGTCTTACCCACCCCGCCCTTCTGATTCGCCAGCGCCAGGATACGCGGATGGCCGTGCGGGACCTCGCTGGTCGGTTCCCGACTCTGCTCTTGCTGCGGCTCGTCAATCACGGTCATCGAATTTCCCCACTCGCCCCTGAACGCCTCACCCGCGCCGTTCAGCCGACATCAGCTCGACTATCCAACCATCGCCGGTACGGCTTCGATGGAGCTGCGGCTGAATATTCCAATATTTAGCGGCTTCGGTCAATTCAGCCTCTACATCTTGACCCTTAGGAAATAACGCCTTTGCGCCCTGGCGCATCAGCGGCTCCGCAAAGCCGATGAGTTGATGTAGCGGAGCCAGCGCGCGCGCGGTGACGCAATCGACGGGGCCGGTGATTCTATCCACATTATCCCCGATCTCAGCGAGATGTACGACTCCCGGAGATGCGGTGACGCGAACCGCTTCGCGCAAAAACGCGGCCTTCTTGGCGATTCGCTCGACGAGATGGATGCTCGCACCCGGCGTCCCGGCCATGGCGCAGGCCAGCACGACACCGGGAAAACCGCCGCCGCTGCCGAGGTCGGCCCATCGTTTTGCCGACGGCGCGAGATCGATGAGCTGGAGCGAATCGGCGATGTGCCGGGTCCAGAGGTTCGGCAGGGTCGAGGGCGCGACCAGATTGGTCTTGGCCTGCCACTCCCGGAGCAGTGCGATGTAGCGATCGAGCCGGGCTTCCGTTTCATGTGAAACGGGCGCGAGCCTCAAGGCCTCGCGCTTGTCGGCGGCGATGATCGAATCGAGCGCCCGATCGTCGTCGCTGGCCTTATCGATCCTCGGTTTGGCTGGAGCCGGTTCGGATCGACCCGCGCCCTCACCCGTTCCTGGTCGTCGCGATAGCGGCCTGTCCCCGCCCGGTCCGCGCTGTTTCACGTGAAACGCCTATGCGATTGCCTTGGAGGTCTTCCGGGCCTCGCGGCGGAGATAGGCCGCGAGGATGCCGAGCGCGGCGGGCGTCATGCCGTCGATCCGGCCAGCCTGCCCGACGGTGAACGGCCGTGCCTTCTCCAGCTTGGCGCGGACCTCGTTGGAGAGACCGGGGACAAGGCTGTAATCGACTTCTGACAGCACCATTCCCTCGTCGCGCCGAAAGGCCTCGACGTCGGCGCTCTGGCGCTCGAGGTAGACATCGTACTTGGCGTCGATTTCGAGGTGGGTCGCGATGACGGGCTCAATCGTGGAAAGCTCCGGCCAGATCGCGCGGACCTGGCTCCAGCCGATCTCCGGATAGGCCATCAGCTCGAAGGCCGACCGGCGCTGGCCGTCCCGATTCAGCGACAGGCCATGCTTGATTGCCTCGTTCGGGGTGATCGTCAGTGACTTCGACAGCGCCCTGGCTGCGTTCAACGCATCCATCTTGGTGCGATGATGCCGGGTCCTGGCATTGCCGACGCAGCCGAGCGCAATCCCCTTCTCGGTGAGGCGCCGATCGGCATTGTCGGCTCTCAGCGTTAGCCGGTACTCGGCTCGCGATGTGAACATCCGATAGGGCTCGCTGATCCCGCGGGTGACGAGGTCGTCGATCATCACGCCGAGATAGCCGTCGGCCCGATCGAAAACCGCCAGCGCGGCGCCGCTCGCGGAGAGCGCAGCGTTCAGGCCGGCCACGATGCCCTGCCCGGCGGCCTCTTCGTATCCGGTGGTGCCGTTGATCTGCCCGGCCAGGAACAGACCCCGCATGCGCTTGGTCTGCAAGGTTGGGTCGAGCTCGCGGGGATCGATGTGGTCGTACTCGATGGCATAGCCCGGACGGACCATCTTCACCCGCTCCAGGCCAGGAATGCTGGCGAGGATCGCGAGCTGGACCTCCTCGGGGAGCGAGGTTGAGATCCCGTTGGGATAGACTGTGCTGTCGTCGAGGCCTTCCGGCTCCAGGAAGATCTGATGGCCGTCGCGGTCGCCAAAGCGGACGATCTTGTCCTCGATCGACGGGCAATAGCGCGGGCCGGAGCTCTTGATCTGACCGGAGTACATCGGAGAGCGATGAACATTCGCCCGGATCACCTCGTGCGTGCCGGCTGTGGTCCGGGTGATACCGCACTGGATCTGCGGGGTCGTGATCCGCTCGGTCATCACCGAGAATGGCTCCGGCGGCTCGTCTCCGGGCTGCATCTCGACCGTGGACCAGTCGATCGTGGTGCCGTCCAGACGCGGCGGAGTGCCGGTCTTGAGCCGCCCAAGGGTGAAGCCGGCACGCTCGAAGGAAGCGGACAGACCGGTCGCGGGAGCCTCACCGACACGGCCGGCGGGCCAATTCTTCTCGCCGAGATGAATGAGACCGCGGAGGAAGGTGCCGGTGGTGACGACCACAGCCCCTGCCCGAAGCTCCCGGCCGTCCGCCAGGCGAAGACCCGTCACCCGGCCCTCGGCCACGATCAGCTCGTCGGCCTCACCTTCGATAACGGACAGACCTTCAGTCGCCCGGATCGCTGCCTGCATCGCAGCGGCATAGAGTTTTCGGTCGGCCTGCGCTCGGGGACCACGGACCGCCGGACCTTTGCGGCGATTGAGCACGCGAAACTGGATGCCGCCGGCATCGCCCACGCGTCCCATCAGACCATCGAGCGCATCGACTTCGCGAACCAGATGTCCCTTGCCGAGACCGCCGATGGCGGGATTGCAGGACATCGCGCCGACCGTGGAAAAACGATGCGTCACCAGAGCGGTCGTTGCACCCATCCGGGCAGAAGCGGCCGCAGCTTCACAGCCGGCGTGGCCGCCGCCAATCACGATGACGTCGAAGCTGTCTCGCTCTGGTCGCATGACCGGACTTCTAACTCAGAGGCGTGAAAGCCGGAAGTAGAAACTCAGGCGGCGGATGTTTCACGTGAAACGAGGCTGCTCTTGTGGCGCCCGAATGTGATTTTCGCGAAAACAACCCCATGCACAGTACAAGAGGCGTTGATTCGTTTGCGTTTTGGGCCGCTGATCGGCGGCGTTTCACGTGAAACGAAGGGCTCTCGGGTCCATCCTGTTTCACGTGAAATACCCGGAACTTGTTGCCAGCCAAGCGCTCCGCTGTTTCACGTGAAACGCAAGCAATGGAACAAGCTCTAGTTCTACAATGAAGAACTAGAGCTACTTCCCAATGCAGAACTTCTGGAAAATGGCTCCCAGGACGTCTTCGACGTCCACCCGTCCCAGTAACCGACCGAGGGCATAAGCGGCGGCACGCAGCTCTTCGGCCGCAAGCTCCTCGCCCTCTTCTACAAGCTCCAGGCTCCGTCGCAAGCTGTCAGACGCTTGGCGCAGGAGATCCCGCTGGCGGGTCCGGGTTACCAACGCACCCTCACCGGTTCCGAAGAACTCCGCGGCAAATTTCACCAAGGCATCGACCAGATCTGGAATGCCGTCGCCCCGGCTCGCCGAGATCCCGAACTCCCCCTGCGGCTCCACCGCCCCGACCTCACCAAGATCGATCTTGTTGCGCACGACCCAGACCGTGCCACCGGACAGATCGCTCGCAGCGCTGGACGTCAGATCGGTGGCCTGTCCACCCTCCACCAGCCACAACACGAGGTCGGCGCTCCCAGCCCGGGCCCGCGCCCGGCGCACGCCCTCCTGCTCGACGGGATCGTCGGTCTCGCGGATGCCGGCGGTATCGATGACCGTGACGGGGTAGCCGTCGAGATCAAGCTGTACCTCGATCACGTCACGCGTGGTGCCGGCATGCGGCGAGACGATCGCAACCTCGCGACGCGCGAGCTGATTCATCAGCGTCGACTTGCCGACGTTCGGATGGCCTGCGATGGCAACCACGAGACCGTCGCGCAAGCGTTCAGAATGTCCCTGTGCCGCAAGCACTTCTGCGATTTCGTCGTGAAGAGAATTGATCGTTTTCACCGCCGGCGCCATCAGTTCTGCCGGCACGTCACCCTCATCGGAGAAATCAATTCCGGCCTCGATCAGCGCGGAGGCCTCGATGATCCGATCGCGCCAGTCGCGCGCGCGATCCCCGAGCAGACCCTGCAATTGCCGCAGCGCCTGGCGCCGCTGCCGGTCGGTGTCGGCGTGAATGAGATCGTCGAGGCCCTCGGCCTCGGTGAGATCGAGCTTGCCGTTCTCGAACGCCCGTCGCGTGAATTCACCCGGCTCGGCCGCCCGCGTATTCTGAATAACAGAAATCGAGGAGACGAGCGCCGCCAATACCGCGCGGCCGCCATGGACGTGGAATTCGGCGACGTCCTCGCCGGTCGCGCTGGCCGGCCCCGGAAACCAGAGCACGACCGCATCGTCGATCGGCCGGCCCGCTTGGTCGCGGAGCAGCCGGCGAACAGCCTGTCGCGGCGCCGGCAGCTTGTCCGCCAGGGTCGTCAGCACCTGGCCGGCCTGCGATCCCGACACGCGGACCACGGCGATGGCGCTCGGCGCCCGGCCGGACGACAATGCAAAGATGGTCTGGTCTCGCGGATGCATGCCCTATTTGTCCGGCTGCCGGCGAAAAGGCAAATGTCCGTCCAAATGAAAAGAGGGCACAGTTTGCTGCGCTGCTTGCTGCAGCAAGCGATCATGTTGCACCGCAATACCAGTCCAGGGTTTTGCTGCGCCTTTATCAAGCGCGGACCGGCAGGCACAGCGCGGCTGTTAATTATTGTATGATAACTCAACAACTTAACTGAGAGCTTGCTTCGGCATCGCGCCGGCTTCCATGCTGCACATTCGCTGCAACAAAGCCGCACAATGAACAGGGCGCCCGAAGGCGCCCTCTGAACCTATGCGATCTATGTTGCAGTGCACTCAGGTATTCATGGAGTCGAAGAACTCGGAATTGCTCTTGGTCGATCGCAGCTTGTCGAGCAGGAAGTCGATCGCGTCCATCGTCCCCATCGGATTGAGGATGCGGCGGAGCACGTACATCTTCTTGAGGACCTGCGGATCGGTGATGAGCTCTTCCTTGCGGGTGCCCGAGCGCGAGATGTCGATCGCCGGGAAGGTGCGCTTGTCCGAGACCTTGCGGTCCAGGATCAGTTCCGAGTTACCGGTGCCCTTGAACTCTTCGAAGATGACTTCGTCCATGCGGCTGCCGGTATCGACCAGCGCGGTCGCGATGATGGTCAGCGAGCCGCCCTCCTCGATATTGCGGGCGGCACCGAAGAAGCGCTTCGGGCGCTGCAGCGCGTTGGCGTCAACACCGCCGGTCAGCACCTTGCCGGATGACGGCACGACCGTGTTGTAGGCGCGGCCGAGACGGGTGATCGAATCGAGCAGGATCACGACATCGCGGCCATGTTCGACCAGACGCTTGGCTTTTTCGATCACCATTTCGGCGACCTGGACGTGACGCACCGCCGGCTCGTCGAACGTCGACGACACGACCTCGCCCTTCACCGAACGCTGCATGTCCGTAACTTCTTCCGGACGCTCGTCGATCAGAAGCACGATCAGATAGCACTCGGGATGATTGTGCGTGATCGAGTGCGCGATGTTCTGCATCAGCACAGTCTTACCCGTGCGCGGCGGCGCCACGATCAATGCGCGCTGGCCCTTGCCGATGGGAGCGACGATGTCGATCACGCGTGCAGACAGGTCTTTCCGCGTCGGATCGTCGATCTCCATGCGGAAACGCTGATTCGGAAACAGCGGCGTGAGGTTGTCGAAATTGACCTTGTGCTTGGCCTTTTCCGGATCCTCGAAGTTGAGCGTGTTGACCTTGAGCAGCGCGAAATAGCGCTCGCCCTCTTTCGGGCTGCGGATATGGCCTTCGATGGTGTCGCCCGTGCGCAGGCCGAAACGGCGGATCTGCGACGGCGAAACGTAGATGTCGTCCGGGCCCGGCAGATAATTCGCATCGGGCGAGCGGAGGAAGCCGAAGCCGTCGGAGAGCACTTCGACGACGCCCTGGCCGACAATGTCGGTCTCGGCGAGAGCGAGCTGCTTGAGGATGGCAAACAGCAGCTCCTGCTTGCGCATGGTGCTGGCGTTCTCGACCCCATTCTCCTCCGCAAACGAGACGAGCTCGGCCGGGGTTTTGGACTTGAGGTCTTCGAGTTTAATTTCCCGCATTGGGGTGGTCCTGTGGGGTAACCTTGGGAGGGGGTGCGAGGAGGCTCTGAAATGCGGACGTGAGAAGGTAAGGTCCGCAGGTCTGGCAAGGTTAAGTGCCGGTGAGGCTTCAAACCTGATGCGGTGTCCGGCCTCTGGAAAGCTCAGACACAACCACATCCGCCTGCGTTGGGTGGGATATCGCCAATATAGAAAATCGCTTCCTGCTCCGCAAGCCGAAGCGCTGAGCTAATCGTCAGGCGCCTTGCCTAGAACGGCTTCACGATCACCATGATGACGATCAAAATCATCAGGACGGTCGGCACCTCATTGATAATGCGATAGAATTTTTGAGACCGCGGGCGCCGGTCGGCGGCGAAATCCTTCAGCCAGCGGGAAAAAAAGCCGTGGACCGCCGACATCGCCAGGACCAGTGCAAGTTTTACGTGCAGCCAGCCGAACGAGAACCAGTGACCGGACCAGGCGAGATAGAGCCCGGCAAGCCAGGTGACCATCATGGCCGGGTTGATGATCGCCTTGAGTAGCCGGCGCTCCATCACCTTGAACGTTTCCGACTGCTTCGAGCCGATCTCGGCCTCGGAATGATAGACGAACAGCCGCGGCAGATAGAGCATGCCGGCCATCCAGGCGATGACCGCGATCACATGCAGCGCCTTGATCCAGAGATAGACGTCTTCGAACATTTTCGCGGCCCGGGTTTCTGCCCAGCGAAAGGAACTGGGGATAGTAAGAACTCGTTAAGGTCTCACCGTGCACACATATCCGTCCGAAGCGCCTTCCTCAAATCTAGAATCTTAGATTCTTAAGGTTTGAGTCTATGTGACCGTGGATTGGACTCATGCAATTCCGTCCGCGGGTTCACGCGCGCTTGTTCACATCCATCAACATATCCCGGATCGCTCCTGGCGCTCTTCGATAAGTCCGTTAGCTTCAAAGGCTTGCGCCTTTCTGTCGGCAGCTTATCAAGGGGGTTGTCCGCGCAATCCCGTTTCCGTGCCGACAGGCCGGCGAACTTGTTCAGACGGGCAGCGGTGTGAAGAAAATTGGCACTTGTCCCGACCCTGGTGTCGCACATCCCTTTCCGAGGGGTTAAGCTCCACAGAAATCCACAAACCACACCGCCTTCATACAAAGAGTTTTTGTGCCAACCTCGAACAATTATTTCCATCTGCACCTCGTCTCCGACTCCACCGGTGAGACGCTGATCACGGTGGCGCGCGCGGTCGCGGCCCAGTACGCCAACGTGACGCCGGTCGAGCATGTCTATCCGCTGGTGCGCAGCCAGAAGCAGCTCGATCGGGTGCTCGACGAGATCGAGGAAGCGCCGGGGATCGTGCTGTTCACGCTGCTCGAGAAGGATCTGGTCTCCAGGCTCGAGGACAAGTGCAAGGGGATCAACGTTCCGAGCCTGTCGATCATCGGCCCGGTGATGCAGCTGTTCGAAGCCTATCTCGGGGCTGCGACCACAGGCCGCGTCGGCGCTCAGCACGTTCTCAACGCGGAATATTTCAAGCGTATCGACGCGCTGAACTACACGATGATCCACGACGACGGCCAGCACGTCGAAGGCCTCGACGATGCCGACGTCGTCCTGGTCGGCGTGTCCCGCACCTCGAAGACGCCGACGTCGATCTATCTCGCCAATCGCGGCATCCGCACCGCCAACGTGCCGCTGGTTCCCGGCATTCCGGTGCCTTCGCAATTGGAGACGCTGACCCGGCCGCTGGTGGTCAGCCTGCATGCGACACCGGAACGCCTGATCCAGATCCGCCAGAACCGCCTGCTCTCCATGGGCTCCGACTCCGGCAACGACACCTATACCGACAGGCAGTCGGTCACCGAGGAGGTGGCTTTCGCGCGCAAGCTCAGCGCCAAGCATGATTGGCCGCTGCTCGACGTCACGCGTCGCTCGATCGAGGAAACAGCGGCGGCGATCATGAAGCTCTACAGTGATCGCCAGCGCAACCGGCCTTCCGGATAGTCTTCGCGATGGGTCTGTGGCTCGGCAAATCTCCGTTGATCCTGGCCTCGCAGAGCAGCGCGCGAAAAATGCTGCTCGCCAATGCCGGGCTGGAGTTCAAGGCCATCACCGCTGATATCGATGAACGCGGTGTTCAAGCCGCTTCAGCGCTGTCGAGTCCGCGAGAGATCGCTCTGCTGCTGGCGCGCGAAAAGGCCAAGGCGGTCTGCGCCGATCATCCCGGGAGCTACGTGATCGGTGCCGATCAGACCTTGGCTCTTGGCGACCGTCTCTTCAACAAGCCCGCGGGCCGTCCGCAGGCCTTGGCGCAATTGCGCGATCTCGCCGGCAACAGCCACGAGCTGAATTCCGCGGTGGCCGTGGCGCATGACGGCAAGATCGTGTTCGAAGACGTCTCGATCGCCCGCATGACCATGCGCGAGATGACCGAGGACGAGCTTGCAGCCTATCTGGATGCCGCCGGCGACGTCGTCATGACCAGCGTCGGCGCCTATCAGCTTGAAGGGCTGGGCATCCATCTGTTCGAGCGCATCGAAGGCGACCATTTCACCATTCTCGGCCTGCCTTTGCTGCGGCTGCTTGCGTTCCTGCGTAGCGAGCGGCTAGTTGCGGTGTAAATGACGGATATGGCTGTAGGCTGATGCGCATCCTGGGACTGACCGGCTCGATCGGGATGGGAAAATCCACCACCGCGAAACTGTTCGCGGAGGCCGGTGTGCCCGTCTACGATGCCGACGCCGCCGTGCATCAGCTCTATGAGGGTGAAGCCGCCCCCGCGATCGAGGCCGCCTTTCCCGGTACCACCGTGAACGGCAAGGTCGACCGGCCCAAACTGTCGGCGCGCGTGGTGCACGATCCCGCCGCCATCAAGCAGCTCGAGCAGATCGTTCATCCTATGCTCGGCGCCTCCCGGCAAAAGTTCTTCGCCGAGGCGGAAGCGGCCAAGGCGCCGGTCGTGGTTCTCGATATCCCGTTGCTGTTCGAGACCGGCGGCGAGAAGCGGGTCGATGCCGTGGTCGTGGTCTCGACCTCGCCGGAACTCCAGCGTGAGCGGGTGCTGGCGCGCGGCACCATGGACGAAGCGAAGCTCGACGCGATCATCGCCAAGCAGACGCCGGACGCCGAGAAGCGCAAGCGCGCCGATTTCGTGGTGGATACGTCGCACGGACTCGAGCCTGTGCGCGCGCAAATCGCGCACATCCTGGCCGAGGTCGTTAAGATGCCGCAGCGGCGAGCCTGATTCGTCGTCCCACGCGGCTCTCACGACTCTGACATCAAGACATGCGCGAAATCGTTCTGGACACCGAAACTACCGGCCTCGATCCGCTTCGCGGCGATCGCCTGGTCGAAATCGGCTGCGTCGAGATGCTCAACCGCATGCCGACGGGGCAGACGTATCACGTCTATATCAACCCCGAGAGAGACATGCCGGCGGAAGCGTTCGCAGTGCATGGACTGTCGGCCGAATTCCTGGCGACGAAGCCGCTGTTCCATGAGGTCGTCGACGCGTTCCTGGAATTCATCGGCGATGCGCCGCTGGTGATCCACAACGCCTCGTTCGACATCGGCTTCATCAATGCCGAGCTCGATCGCATCAAGCGTGCGGCGATTCCGCGCGAACGGCTGGTCGATACGCTGCTGCTGGCACGTCGCAAGCATCCCGGCGTGTCCAACCGGCTCGACGATCTCTGTTCGCGCTACGCGATCGACAATTCACGCCGTACGAAGCACGGCGCGCTGCTGGACGCCGAGCTTCTGGCCGAGGTCTATGTCGATCTGGTCGGGGCGCGGCAGTCGCAGCTGCTCCTGGCGTCGGACGCTCAGGAGATTCGCGTCAATGCGGCTGGCGATGCGCCGCGGCGGCAGCGCTTGGTGCCGCTGGCGCCGCGAACTTCGGACGCCGAGCGCGAGGCCCACCGGGCCTTCATTGCGACGCTCGGCGACAACGCGATCTGGAACGAGTATCTCGCCGCTCCAGCTGTCCCTCCAGCTGGCTAGCCTTGATTTAGGCCTGGCCGGTCTGGCCACCCTGAGCGGCCATTTGCCGCTCCATGTTCTGGCGATAGAGGCCGACGAAGTCGACCGGATCGAGCATCAGGGGCGGGAACCCGCCGTCGCGCACCGCGGTCGCGATGATTTCGCGGGCGAACGGGAACAGCAGGCGCGGGCACTCGATCATGACCAGCGGATGCAGATTCTCCTGCGGCACGTTGGCGATGCGGAACACGCCGGCATAGGCGAGCTCGAACGAGAACATGATCTTGCCCGCGGTCTCGGCCTTGCCCTCGACCGACAAAGTCACCTCGAACTCGTGTTCGCTGAGATTGTTGGCGCTGACATTGATCTGGATGTTGATCTGGGGGGGCTGGCTCTGCTGCTGGAGCGAGCTCGGCGCGTTCGGGTTTTCGAACGAAAGGTCCTTGGTATATTGCGCCAGCACGTTGAGCTGGGGAGCCTGGGCCGCCTCGGGAGGGGTGCCGTTACCGTTGGTCATGAGAGTCTCTCCTTACCCGATTTGGGCTGAATTTCGCGGCGGTTGGCTAACATAGGGCCGCCTCGTTCCACAAGGACGAACGGTCCCGGAGGAGGAATTCGGGCCGCGCCCGCAACAGCGACGTTTACCCCGACTTTTCCGCAAAATCGCGCCTTAAACGATTGAAGATGCGCGATTTCCGGGCAGGATCGGGTTTCCCCTTAAGCATAAAACGCGCTACACTCGGCGCTGTGCCAAAAGGCGCCATTGGCCCGGCAAGATTTCGTGCCTACATCCCACGGACCTGACACGCGGATCCAAGAAGGCGATGTAGACTTGCCGTTCCCGTATGGAACGGTCTACTGGCCGGATTGATTTTCCCGGCGACGACCCCAGAGCGAAGACCCAAAGACCAGAAAGCGAATACGACGTGGACATCTATACCATCATCTTCCTGGCGCTGGCGGTCTTCATCTTTCTGCGGCTGCGCAGCGTGCTTGGACAGCGGACCGGCAACGAGCGGCCGCCGTTCGATCGAACCGCCGCCCGCAATGCGCTGGGGGGTACCCAGGACAACAACGTCGTGACCATGCCGGGCAAGGTGATCGACCAGGCCCCGCTGGCGCCGACGGCCGACCCGACCCCGCCTGCCGATCGCTGGAAGGGCCTCACCGAGCCGGGCACCCCGCTCGCACAGGGTCTCGACGCCATCGTCGAGAAGGATTCCACCTTCGACCCGCGCCATTTCATCTCCGGTGCCAAGGGCGCCTACGAGATGATCGTGCTCGCCTTCGCCAATGGCGACCGCCGCGCGCTGCGCGACCTGTTGTCGTCGGACGTCTATGAGAGCTTCGACGCTGCGATCAAGGAGCGCGAGAAGAACGAGCAGAAGACCGAGACGCGTTTCGTCTCGATCGACAAGGCCGAGCTCGTCGGCGCCGAGCTGCGCGACCGCACCGCCCAGCTCACGATCCGCTTCGTCTCGCAGATGATCTCCGCCACGCGCGACAAGACAGGCAACATCGTCGATGGCAGCGCCGATACGGTCGCCGACATCACCGACATCTGGACTTTCGCCCGCGACATCACCTCTCGCGATCCGAACTGGAAGCTGGTTGGCACCGGAAGCGCGAATTAAGGTCATTCTGAAGACCAGCGCGACCGCGCTTTGCGCAGGTGTCGTCGCGCTGTCGTCGTTTTCGCTCGGCGCCGAGGCGGCGCGCCGCCACTATCGCAGCCACCACCATCATCTTCCGCATTTGCCTGCCGCTCCGCCGCGGGCCTTGCCCTATCCGCAGCTCCCGCTGCCGTTCGAAATATCAGGCGCGCAATATCTGCCGCTGGCCTGGGCCGACATGAAGGGCTGGGGCGATGACAATCATCTCGCCGCCTACAAGACGTTCCGCGCCAGCTGTCGGACGATCAATGCGCAGACCGGCGCGGCCGAGCCGAAGGCCTTGGCGGGCTCGCTGAATGAGCCGTGCCGGCTCGCCAAATCTCGCGAGCTCACCGACGACGCCAAGGCCAAAACCTTCTTCGAGGAGAATTTTGCACCGCTGCGCATCTCCCGTCTCGGCGAGCCCGACGGCTTCGTCACCGGCTATTACGAGCCGGTGCTGGAGGGATCGCGCACGCAGACCGAGATTTACAACGTTCCGGTCTATCGCCGCCCGTCCAACCTGTTCGTGCGCGGCTACAAGCAGGACGCGCTCAGCCTGCCCAACAAGGGCCCGGTCTATCGCAAGATCGGCCGCCGCAAGCTGGTGCCCTATTACGATCGCGGCGAGATCGAGGACGGCAAGATTGCCGGCCGCGGGCTGGAGATCGCCTGGCTGAAGGATCCGACGGATCTCCTGTTCGCGCAGATCCAGGGTTCGGCGCGAATCAAGTTCGACGACGGCAGCTCGGTTCGGCTCAATTACGACGCCTATAACGGCTATCCCTATACGGCCGTCGGTCGCATCCTGATCGAGCGCGGCATCATCCCGAGGGAAGAGATGTCGATGCAGAAGATCAGGGAATGGATGACGCAAAACCCTGACGGCGCCAAGGAGCTGCGCCGCGCCAATCGCGCCTACATCTTCTTCCGCGAGGTCAATCTCTCCGACAAGGACGAGGCGGTGGGCGCGCAGGGCATTCCACTGACCGCGGGACGCTCGATCGCGGTCGACAAGTCCCTGCATGTCTACGGCACGCCCTTCTTCATTGAAGGCGAGCTGCCGATCGAGTCCGAACGGGCCAAGACGCCGTTCCGCCGGTTGATGATCGCGCAGGACACCGGCTCGGCCATCATCGGCCCTGCGCGCGCCGATCTCTTTTTCGGCGCTGGCCAGGAGGCCGGCCGCGTCTCCGGCCGGCTGCGCCATCCCATGCAATTCGTGATGCTGGTGCCGAAGAGCCTCGATCCCGCCAAGCGCGCTGCACGGCTGCCGGTGCCGGATCCGCGGCCGTCGGAGAAGATCGCAAAGCTGTTTCCCCAAACCGATCCCGCCAGAGATTCCAGCAAGGATCCGAAGAACGCGGCGGCCGCCGTGAAGCCGGGGGAGACGAACAAGGCCGGCGCGGCCTCGCCTGCCGAGCCACAAGCCAAGGATGCCGCCGTCGCGGTGGCGAACCCGGTGCCGTTGCCCGAGCCGCGTCCCAACATCAAGCCTGACCGCGAACAGCGCAAGCGCGTGAATCGTCGTTCCGATCAGCAATGAAGCGATCGTCCCGTCCGCCCGTGCTGGAGCCTCGCCCCTCGCCGCGTCGCCGCGCGCTGAGCGCGGAGGAGCACGCGCTGTGGGACTCTGTCGCAAAGCAGGTCAAGCCGCTGAGGAAGCATCGCGCGGCAAAGGGTGTGATCAAGGCGCCGCCGGCGCCCGGCAGCGAACCCTCGCCCGTCGCTCCGGCCGTGAGGCCGGCACCATCGCTGCGCCCCGTTGCCGCCGCACCGGCGCTGCGCGTCGCAAAGCCGTCCGTTCCGCCTCTGGCGCCGCTCAGCAAGCGCGAGCGGACAAAACTCTCGCGTGGCCGCAGCGAGATCGAGGCGCGGCTCGATCTGCATGGCATGACCCAGACGCGCGCCCATCGCGCGCTGACCGGATTCCTGCACCGCGCCCATCACGACGGCCTGACCTTCGTCCTCGTCATCACCGGCAAGGGCCGCAGCGGCGGCGAAAGCGGTGTGCTGCGCCGCCTGGTGCCGGAATGGCTGAGCCTGCCGGAATTCCGCACCTTCGTCGTCGGCTTCGAGACCGCGCATATCGGCCACGGCGGCGAGGGAGCGTTGTATGTGAGGATCAGGCGGGCGAGGGTTTAGAACGGCCGGATGATGCCGACGCGCGGGATCAGCGTGAGGATCAGGCCGAGGATGTTGGTGCTCCGATCCTCCACCGGAATCAACGACGTCTCGCGCGCAGCCGGCAGCATCTTCACCGCATGCAGGATCAGGAACATGCAGACCGCCCAGTTCGAGATCCAGCGGGAATAGTCGAACACCATCGCGAACATCACGACATAGGCGAGGCTGATTCCGATCAGCGCCGCGATCACGAGGCGGCGGTGCGTCTCGCTGGCGAGCGCGCCGATCAGCTTCGAAAAATAGCGCCACAGCGGCGTATGCAGCCAGATCAGTAGCGCAAAGACGGGCACGCCGAGGATATTGTGCGGCAGGCGCCCCCAGGTGTCCGAGACCTCCTTCGCCAGCGGCTGGTACCAGATGTAGCTGAATTGCAGCAGATCTGTGCGGGATGGATCGGCCATGCGCGTTTTCAGATACGCGACGAAATCCGCTTCCGGGATCGGCATCGTTCCCAGGAATTGCGCGGCAAAGAACAGCGCGGCGACCGTGAGCAAGGCGAGGATGCCGACGGCGACGTTACCGCGATTGAGCCCGTAAGCGAGATAGTGCCTGATCACGACAATGGTGACGATCGTCGGCACATACATCAGCAGGTGAATGTGGTGGATCAGCACGAGAACGATCGAGAACAGCGCAGCCAAAGCCAAAAACAGCAGCGATCCCGCCGGCATCAGCAGCAGGACGAGCGCTAGCGCGCAGCCATAAATGTCGAAATGGCCGAGCGTGTGCATGAAGTTCTTCAGAAAGAATGGCGAGCCCGCCATGAAGACGAACAGCGGCAACGTTTTCGCAGTGAAGCCGAACGTCTTCTGAAACAGCCTTGCGTAAAGGCCTGCTGTCACCAGCCACGTTGCGCCGCCGATCGCGAACACGGACCATACCGGCACCTTGTCCGTGAACAGCGCGACGGCAGCGCCGATCAACGCGCGCTTGATGAAGCCGAAATGATAGTCGACGAGGAGGTGAATGTAGGGGACGTAGGGCGGAAGCTGGATCTTGTGGACGAAGACGCCGATGATGACCGCCGCGTTGATCGCGAGCAGGAAGCGCCAGGGATTTTGCAGGATGCGTACGGTCACGCCGCATCAATAGCGTGACCGCCCGAAATTACAAAATGAACCGGCTCAGATCCGCGTTCTTGGCGAGGTCGCCGACGTGCTTCTGCACGAAATCCGCATCGACCTTGACGGTCTCGCCGTTGCGGTCGGGGGCGGTGAAGGAGATGTCGTCCAGCACCCGCTCCATCACGGTCTGCAGACGCCGCGCGCCGATGTTCTCGACGGTCGAGTTCACGGCGACCGCGACATCGGCGAGCGCGTCGATGGCGCTGTCGGTGATGTCGAGCGTCACGCCCTCGGTCTGCATCAAGGCGACATATTGCTTGATCAGCGAGGCCTCGGGCTCGGTCAGGATGCGGCGCATGTCGTCGCGGGTCAGGGCCTGCAATTCGACGCGGATCGGCAGGCGGCCCTGCAATTCCGGCAACAGGTCGGACGGCTTGGCGACGTGGAAGGCGCCCGAGGCGATGAACAGGATATGGTCGGTTTTCACCGCGCCGTGCTTGGTCGAGACCGTGGTGCCCTCGATCAAGGGCAGCAGATCGCGCTGCACGCCCTCGCGCGAGACGTCGCCGCCGACGCGGCCGTCACGCGCGCAGATCTTGTCGATCTCGTCGAGGAACACGATGCCGTTGTTCTCGACCGCGCTGATCGCCTCCAGTGTCAACTGATCGGTGTCCAGCAGCTTGTCGGACTCTTCGTTGACGAGGATCTCGTGCGAGCCCTCCACCGTCAACCGTCGTGTCTTGCTGCGGCCCCCTAACTTGCCGAAGATGTCGCCGATCGAGATCGCGCCCATCTGCGCGCCCGGCATGCCCGGGATCTCGAACATCGGCATGCCGCTGCCGGACGACTGTGTCTCGACCTCGATTTCCTTGTCGTTGAGCTCGCCGGCGCGCAGCTTCTTGCGGAAGGATTCACGCGTCGCAGGGCTGGCATTGGCACCGACCAGCGCGTCAAGCACGCGCTCCTCGGCGGCGAGCTGCGCGCGAGCGTGCACGTCCTTGCGCTTCTTCTCGCGGACCTGGGCGATCGCAACCTCGACGAGATCGCGCACGATCTGCTCGACGTCGCGGCCGACATAGCCGACTTCGGTGAATTTGGTCGCTTCCACCTTCAGGAACGGCGCATTCGCAAGTTTTGCCAGTCGCCGCGCGATCTCGGTTTTGCCGACGCCGGTGGGGCCGATCATCAGAATGTTCTTCGGCAGCACCTCTTCGCGCAAGGAGCCGGTGAGCTGCTGCCGCCGCCAGCGGTTGCGCAGCGCGATCGAGACGGCGCGTTTGGCATCGGCCTGGCCGACGATGAAACGGTCGAGTTCGGAAACGATTTCACGGGGAGAGAAGTCTGTCATGGGACCTTAGCTAGGGTCAGTTGCGGGCCGGGACAAGCCGGTTTTTCGGCTGTTAGATGATCGGCGGGCCGGATTGCCATTGCTTCACCGCCTCGATCGGATGGATCAGCATCAGGATATTGAGCGTCAGATTGTCGCGAATGTGGAGCGCCAGCATGATTTCGAAGGCGAGCCCGAGCAGGACGGTCGCGGACACAGGCAGCATGCGCGCGGCGAGGAACCCCAGCACCATGGCCAGATTGTCGGAGACCGAATTGACGATGCTGTCGCCGAAATAATCCAGCGAGATCGTGCCGGCGCGGTAGCGCTCGATGATGAAGGGCGAGTTCTCGACGATCTCCCAGGCACCTTCGATCAGCATCGCGACGATCAGGCGGGCCGGCCAGGAGAGAGACAGGAAAGGCAGTCGCGCGAACAGCAGCCAGGTCAGGCCGTAGAACAGGAAGCCGTGCAGCACGTGCGAGAAGGTGTACCAGTCGGCGATGTGCTGGGAATTTTCCGAGCTGTTCACCACGCCGTGCCACAGCTTGACAGTGCCGCAGGTGCAGATCGGTACCCGCCCCATCGCAAGCAGGATCGAGGCCTGAAGCGCCAGCAGCAGCAGCGCGATTCCGACCCAGGCGAGCGGCGGAAATGCGGTCTTGGCGGTGGGGGTCGCGGCAAGCGTCATCTGTCTCGGATCATCAGGAGTGCGGGGCCATCGGGCGTGACAATCTCGTGCTGCGGCACGAATCCGGCTTTCTCATAGGCACGAATTGCACGCGGATTGGCGGGGCTGGGGTCGATCACGATGCGAGGCACGCCGCAGGCAAAGAGCTGGTCGATGAAGGCACGGATGAAAGCGGAGCCGTGGCCGCATCCGAGCATGTCGGCTTCGCCGATGAACTGATCGAGGCCGCGGGTACCCACCGGCTGCGGGCCGAAGCTGACGTGCCAATCGCCGATCTGGTAGCACTGCAGATAGGCGAAAGACCGGCCATCAAGGCTGACAATGAACTGCGCCAGGTCAGGATGATCGAGGTCGCCGCCGACGAACGCGAGCGTCTCCGGATCATGCCACCATTCGGCGACATGTGGCGCGGCCAGCCAGCGCCGGATCAGCGGCATGTCGACCGGGGTCATCGGGCGGAAGGTGTAGGTGGGGGTCATTCTATCGGCCACGGCGGTGCTGCGCTCCCTCTCCCGCAAGCGCGAGAGGCTACAGCCAGCCCGGAGCGTCGCCATTCAGTCACAGGTCGGTCCTACCCCGTCGCCAGGCTCTCGATGGTCAAATTGCGGTTGGTGTAGACGCAAATATCCGCGGCGATGTCCATGGAGCGGCGGACGATGGTCTCGGCGTCCTTGTCGGTGTCGAGCAGGGCCCGGGCTGCCGCCAGCGCGTAATTGCCGCCGGAGCCGATCGCCATCACGCCGGCCTCGGGCTCCAGCACGTCGCCGGTGCCTGTCAGCACCAGGGAGACGTCCTTGTCGGCCACGATCATCATGGCCTCCAGCCGCCGCAAATAGCGATCGGTGCGCCAGTCCTTGGCCAGCTCCACCGCGGCCCGGGTCAGCTGCCCCGGATATTGCTCGAGCTTGGCTTCCAAGCGCTCGAAGAGGGTGAAGGCGTCGGCCGTCGCGCCGGCAAAGCCGCCGATCACGTCGCCCTTGCCCAGCTTCCGGACCTTCTTGGCGTTGGACTTGATCACGGTCTGGCCGATCGAGACCTGGCCGTCGCCGCCGACCACCACCTTGCCGCCCTTGCGGACCGTCAAAATCGTGGTGCCGTGCCAGCCCGGGGAGCTGTTCTGGGAGTCCTGCATGAAGTACCTCGCTATCCGGCCTGATTTAGGCGGTCGGGGCCAAAGGGACAACTGGCGCACAACGGGCCGTTCCGGGCCGAATTGCCGGCATCTAAATAGAAACCTTGTCAAACCAATACGTCAATGATGCTGCCATGGTTGGCAACGACCAGAGTCATTGCCAGTCAATCCGGAATCGCCGGAGACTCACGATTTATCCACAGCAATGATTTGAGGGGGGGATGGGGAACGTAGCCATGGCAGCTATCACAGGAGGCTTGACGAAGCCAAGTTCCGAGGCCTATAAGCTTGCCATCATGACCACCGACTCTTTCGCACTGTTAAGGGCCCGCCGCCGGGAAATCGCCGAAGAGGCGAGAGAGCTGGGCGCTCGAATCGAAGCGCTGCAAGCCGAGGACGCGGAATTGGCGTCTGCTGAGAATGTCTTGTTGCGCTTTGGAGCGGTTCCGAGCGAGCCAGTTGCGCGGCCAGCATCCGATTTTTCATCTGGAAAACCAGAGGGGACGCCGACGACTCCAAACATGATCTTGGCATTGCTCCGCGAGGCTCATGCGCAAGGCAAGGACGGGCTGGAGCCGCGGGAGATGCAGATATCAATTTCGAAGCGGTGGTGGCCGACTGTTAAGTCTGAGGACGTTGGCCCTACTGCGTGGCGCATGTGGAGGGCGGGGAGACTGTCAAAGGAGGGCTCCCTTTACATGCTGCCCAAGGAGCGAACCGAGACGATGTGGTCCACCAGCTTTGCCCCGCTGGAGATGCCAAAGGGGGAAATGGATGATGATTGAAACAAAAAACCGGAGCGCTATGGCTCCGGTTTTCTAATCGGGGGTGAACTGGTGTGGGCTGCGGCTTTCCATCCAACGGCCCGGGGGTTCGATTCCCCTCACCTCCACCGCCTCCCCTGCCTGCGTCAACAGGTAGGGTTGGGAAGGTCCCGTAGAGGGACCGAGAATGAGCCGTTCTCGTTTGACGCGGGGGCGGCTCATTCCTTTAGTGATACTAAAACATTCTTGCGAAGCAGTCTAGGCTGAGTTGTCCTTTTGTTTCGCAGGGGCGCTGATTCCACTCGATTTTTCGTCACCAAAGAATGAAACGCCCCCTGTTTCCAGTGCGGCTTGCATTGCCGCTAAATTGTTTCGAGTCGGTTCCCGTCTGCCTGCCTCAAAGTCCCGGACCGTCGAAACGCCAACGTTCGCGGCTTTTGCAAGCGCGTCTTGAGGCCAGTTTAGCCATGCTCGCGCGGCTCGACATTGCTTCGGGGTCATTCGCGCAATATGATGACCACAACGAATTTCGTCAAGGTCATAGATTTTTGTTGGCGCCAATGTGCTTATCAATGAAGTCGGTCTCACGCCCGCAACACTTCCTCAAGGCAAGGGCGATTTTGCTTTTCTCAGTGGTCCGCATCTAGGACTTGGAAGGGGTATTGGCAGCGGTCAGACAACCGCTAAAGTTGTACACTTTTCCGGCGCTTCATCATAGTGCAATAGTTTCACACTTTTTTGTTGATCGTGTGCAACCATTGCGCTAAGCTAACCATTGTAGGGCAGGATGGCGAGCATAAATGCTCCCCTAAGTAACTGTAAGGTCTACATTTATCCGGGTGATCATAATCCCCCGCACTTTCATCTAAAGGGGCCAAATTCTAGAGCCTCTATCGATATCGTGACCTTGGAGGTTATAGCCGGGAAGGCGGCAAAGACCGACTTAGCAGAAGTCAGGGCATGGGCCGCCGAGCCCGAAAACCTGGCCGCTTTAGTATCGGAGTGGAGAAGGCTCAATGAGCGCGAATGATATCGTCGATAGTGGGATCGAGCTTCCCCGGATGGCGAGTGTCCAGCCGCTCAACGACTTTGTGCTCAAGGTCAGGTGGGCGGAAGGTCCGCGTAGGGGCCGAGAAGACTTAGTAGACGTTAGCCCGGCCATCTTTAGCTACAAGGTTTATCGCCCGCTAAGGGACGAAGAACTATTTATGGCGGGAAAGATCGCCGAAGATGGCGATGTTGTCGCTTGGGACACTGGCGACCTAGTAATGTCGGCTGACACAATTCAGTCTCTCGCCCAAGAGAGTTGGACGCCAAGCGAATTTGTGGCCTTCTTGACGCGAAATCAGCTGACTCAAGTATCAGCCGCCGCATTACTCGGCCGGAGCCGGCGTCAAATCGCAAACTACGTGGCTAGGGGACCAATTCCGCGCGTCGTGGCGCTTGCTTGCTATGGGTTTGAATCTCTAAGGCGCGACAAATTCTTAGCCGGTAACGGCGGCATTAACGCGCAACCTCCCAAAGTACATACTGGCCCGGCCCCTGCTCCGACCGAACCGCCCCGTTCTCCCGCTGAGTCCGCAAGGCAACGCCAACGCGCTTAGACATGATTCGTAATAAGCCGCTGGTCGTTTTTATCTCGGGTCCGCTCCACTAGAAGCTTCAAGGCGATAGGCGGCTGGTAAGCGGCTACGGCTCGGCGGAGGATGCTGAGCACGATCCGGGACATCTCGCCGCGATTTGCACGAATCCTTGGCCGGCCGGAAGGCTTTAGGCTTGATGGACTCCACTCGGATCGAATTGCAGGATCGCGGCGTCTAGGCACTCCAAGTCCAAGACCATCATGTGAGCTCTCAATACCGCCCGCCAATTGCGCCGACGCCTTACGAGTCCAGCCCGGAATTTCACTCACCATAGGCAGAAGTAGAGGTCCCGCCAGCCGTTCCCGCAGTAGCGAAGGGGGCATTTGGCTGTTAATAGACTGGCGTTTCAGGCCCAAAACCCCAGCGAAAGCCTTCAATGCGCACCGCGACGATCAAGCGCAAGACCAAGGAAACCGACATCGAGGTCACCGTGAACCTCGATGGCACCGGCGTATCGAATATCGCGACCGGCATCGGCTTTTTCGACCATATGCTCGATCTCCTCGCCCGCCATTCCCGCATCGACCTCACGGTCAAGGCGGTGGGCGACCTGCACATTGATCATCACCATACCACCGAAGACACCGGCATCGCGCTCGGCCAGGCGGTCAGGCAGGCGCTCGGCAACATGGCGGGCATCACCCGCTATGCCGGCGTGCACATGCCCATGGACGAGACGCTGTCGCGCGTGGTCATCGACATCTCGGGCCGTCCGTTCCTGGTGTTCAAGGCCGACTTCCCCCGCGACAAGATCGGTGAGTTCGACACCGAGCTGGTGCGCGAGTGGTTCCAGGCCTTCGCCATCAACGCCGGCGTGACTCTCCACGTCGAGACCCTATATGGCGATAACAGCCACCATATCGCCGAGTCCTGCTTCAAGGGTCTGGCGCGGGCGCTGCGCACCGCGGTCGCGATCGATCCGAAGGCCGCGGGCGAGATCCCGTCCACCAAGGGCTCGCTCGGCGGCTGACGTCTCCGGCCAGCGGCGGCACGCGCCGCTTGCGGTATCACTGAATCCCTAAGAACGGGGCAGCACCATGCCTGTCTACACAGTTCATGCTCCCTCCCCCGCTGGAGCCGATCTGCGCGCGACCGACAAGTTCGTGTTCGTGCGCGACGGCTTTCATTTCTGGGCGATGATCTTCGGCCCGTTCTGGTTGCTGTGGAACCGGCTGTGGCTGGCGCTGATCGGCTATCTGATCTTCGTGGCCGCGTTCAATGTGGGGCTGTCCAGCCTCGGTGTCGGACGCGGCTCGATCTTCTTCGCCGATCTCATCGTCGCGCTGCTGATGGGTTTGGAGGCCTCGAGCCTGCGTCGCTGGACGCTGTCGCGCGGCAAATGGCGGCAGCTCGACGTCGTGGTGGCCGACGACGAGGACACAGCCGAGCGCCGCTTCTTCGAGCGCTGGAGCCAGAAGCAGCACGGCATCGTCAACGATCAATGGGCCGTCGATCGCGGCGGCCCGCCGCCGACCCGCAACACACCGGGTCAGCAATTCTCGAGCCCGCCGCCCATTCCGGCCGGCGGCATCATTGGATTATTTCCAGAACCGGGAGGGTCAAGATGAGCGTCGCCATCATCGATTACGGTTCCGGCAACCTGCATTCCGCCGCGAAGGCCTTCGAGCGCGCCGCGCGCAGCCTGGAAGATCCGCAGAAGGTCTTTGTCACCAGCGATCCGGACCAGGCCTATGGCGCCGATCGTCTGGTGCTTCCGGGCGTCGGCGCGTTCGCCGATTGCCGTCGCGGGCTGGATGCCGTCAACGGCATGGTCGAGGCGATCACCGAAGCGGTGCGCGTCAAGGCGCGGCCGTTCTTCGGCATCTGCGTCGGCATGCAGTTGATGGCGAGCCGCGGCAAGGAGCATGTCATCACCGAAGGCCTGAACTGGATCGGCGGCGACGTCGAGAAGATCACGCCGCGCGACGAGAGCCTGAAGATCCCGCATATGGGCTGGAATACGCTCGAGGTGCTCAGGGAGCATCCGGTGTTGAACAAGCTGCCGCTCGGCCCCAAGGGCCAGCACGCCTATTTCGTGCACTCCTACCACCTCAACCCCGCCAGCGAGGCGGACGTGCTCGCGCGCGCCGATTACGGCGGACCTGTCACCGCGATCGTCGGCAAGGACACCGCCATCGGCACGCAGTTTCACCCCGAGAAGAGCCAGCGCTTTGGCCTCGCTCTGATCTCGAACTTCTTGCGATGGAAACCGTGATCCTTTTTCCCGCGATCGACCTCAAGAACGGCCAATGCGTGCGCCTCGAGCAGGGCGACATGGCGCGCGCGACCGTGTTCAATCTCAATCCCGCCGCGCAGGCGCAGAGCTTTGCCGAGCAGGGTTTTGAGTATCTCCACGTCGTCGACCTCGACGGTGCCTTTGCCGGCAAGCCGGTGAATGCCGGGGCTGTCGAGGCCATGCTGAAGACGATCAAGATTCCGGTGCAGCTCGGCGGCGGCATACGCGATCTCAAAACCGTCGAGGCGTGGCTCGACAAGGGCATCACCCGCGTCATCATCGGCACCGCCGCAGTGCGCGATCCCGAGCTGGTGAAGGCCGCGGCGAAGAAATTCCCCGGCCGTGTTGCGGTCGGGCTCGATGCGCGCGACGGCAAGGTCGCGGTCGAAGGCTGGGCGGAGACCTCGCAGGTGACGGTGCTCGAGATCGCGCAGCGTTTCGAGGACGCCGGCGTTGCCGCGATCATCTTCACCGACATCGCGCGCGACGGCCTGCTCAAGGGCTTGAACCTGGATGCGACCATTGCGCTGGCGGACAGCATCTCGATTCCGGTGATCGCCTCCGGCGGTCTCGCCTCGATCGAGGACGTCAAGGCGATGCTGACGCCGCGCGCCAAGAAACTCGCCGGCGCGATCGCGGGCCGCGCGCTTTACGACGGCCGGCTCGATCCAGCCGCCGCCCTCACTCTGATCCGCAGCGCACGCGCGCCTGGGAGCTGACACATGTTCAAGGTGCGCGTGATCCCCTGCCTCGACGTCAAGGACGGTCGCGTCGTCAAGGGCGTCAACTTCGTCGATCTGCGCGACGCCGGCGACCCCGTCGAAGCCGCGATCGCCTATGACGCGGCCGGCGCCGACGAGCTCACTTTTCTCGACATCACTGCGACCCACGAGAATCGCGGCATCATGCTGGACGTGGTCCGCCGCACGGCGGAGGCCTGCTTCATGCCCGTCACCGTCGGTGGTGGCGTGCGTGAGGTCAACGACATCAAGACGCTGCTGCGCGCCGGGGCCGACAAGGTCTCGATCAACAGCGCGGCGGTGTCGCGGCGCGAGTTCGTCAAGGAAGCGGCTGAGAAATTCGGTCAACAATGCGTCGTGGTTGCGATCGATGCCAAGCGGGTGAAGCGCCCGGGCGGCGACCGCTGGGAAATCTTCACCCATGGCGGCCGCAATTCGACCGGCATCGACGCCATCGAATATGCCCAGGAAGTCGTCGCGCTCGGCGCCGGTGAGATCCTGCTGACCTCGATGGATCGCGACGGCACGAGGCAAGGATTCGACATCCCGTTGACCCGGGCGATCGCGGACAGCGTTCCCGTTCCGGTGATCGCCTCGGGCGGCGTCGGCAATCTCGACCACCTCGTCGACGGTATCCGCGACGGGCACGCGACGGCGGTGCTGGCCGCCTCGATCTTCCACTTCGGGGAATTCACCATCCGTGAAGCCAAGGAGCACATGGCCCGGCGCGGACTACCCATGCGCCTCGATGCCTGACGACTCCCGTTCATAAAAGTGCTACACGAGCCGGTGGGGACCGGCTCGTACGGCCGGATCGCGTTTTCCGAGTAGATTGCATGCCGCGCTTCACGATCCACGATCTGGCCGAGACCATCGACGCCCGCGCCGCCGCCGATGGCGAGACCTCCTATACCCGCAAGCTTCTGGACAAGGGCGCCGAGCATTGCGCCAAGAAGTTCGGCGAGGAAGCAGTCGAAACCGTAATCGCAGCAGTCGAAAACGATCGCGCGCATCTGGTCGCCGAGAGCGCCGACCTGCTCTACCATTTCCTTGTGTTGCTCAAGGCCCGCGGCGTAAAGCTGGAAGAGGTCGAGGCGGCGCTCGAGAAGCGAACGACGATGTCGGGCCTGGAAGAGAAGGCGTCGCGCAAGGGCGGCAACTAGCCGAGTGGAGAGGTCGCGTCATGGATATCCGCGCACCCGAGCAGCAGTATAATCCGTACCGCGTCTATACGCGCGAGGAGTGGTCGCGGCTGCGCGACGATACGCCGATGACGCTGGAGCCGGGCGAGTTCGACCGGCTGCGCTCGCTGCACGACCGCCTCGATCTCCAGGAGGTCGAGGACATCTACCTTCCGTTGTCGCGCCTGCTCTCGATCTACGTCGACGCGATGCAGCGCCTGTATTACGCCGAGCGCCAATTCCTCGACATCCGCGACCGCAAGGTACCCTACATCATCGGCGTCGCCGGTTCGGTCGCGGTCGGGAAGTCCACCACGGCCCGCGTGCTTCAGGCGCTGCTGGCGCGCTGGTCGCCCCGGCCGAAGGTCGAACTGATCACGACCGACGGATTCCTCTATCCCAACGCCGTGCTCGAGCGGCAGGGCATCATGCAGAAGAAGGGCTTTCCGGAGAGCTACGACCTGCCGCTGCTGCTCAGCTTCCTTTCCGACATCAAGTCCGGCCGCCGTCATGTGCGCGCGCCGGTCTATTCGCATCTGACCTACGACATCGTGCCGAACCAGTGGGCGGAGGTCGACCAGCCCGACATCCTGGTCGTCGAGGGCGTCAACGTTCTGCAAACCGGCAAACTGCCGCGTGACGGCAAGGCGGTGCCCGTCGTCTCCGACTTCTTCGATTTCTCGGTCTATATCGACGCGGACGAGGCGGCGCTGCGGCAATGGTACATCAAGCGCTTTCTGGCGCTGCGCGACACCGCTTTCACCAACCCGAAATCCTATTTCAACCGCTACGCTTTGCTGTCGGACGAGGAAGCCACCGCCACGGCGATCGCGATCTGGGAGCGCACCAACCTCGCCAATCTCGAGGACAACATTCTGCCGACCCGCCCCCGCGCGACGCTGATCCTGAAGAAGGGGGCCGACCACACGGTGGAGAGCGTGGCGCTCAGACGGCTCTGATCGCGTCGTGACCGTGCTGGCTGCTTCGAGCTAGGTATCTTTTGTTGCAGACCGGCAGCTGGTAATCCGCTATTCCTTGGGAAACGGCGGGAACGGCATCATGGTTGATCGTCTCAGAAGCGCTGCGGAACAGCTCGAAGCGCCGATCTGCCCGGACTGCCATGTCGAGATGAAGTGGTTCCGCTCCGAGCTGCTCGCGGACGAGCCGACCCCGATCATCGCGCATCTCTTCGTCTGCCCGCATTGCAAGCGCGCGGCCAAGGCCGACACCATCTTCAGGGGCAGTCAGACGCCGCCCGATAAGCTCTCGGCCCCGCGGTTCATTGCCTATGCCGCATAGGAGGTCATTTCCGGACCTCCTGTTGCATCTTCGAGCCAACGTAGATCTGCCACGCCGTCAGAAACATGGCGGCGACGAGCGGGCCGATGACGAAGCCGTTCGCGCCGAACGTGGCCAACCCGCCCAGGGTGGCAAGCAGCACGACGTAGCTCGGCATTTGTATCGACTGGCCGACCAGGATCGGGCGTAGGAAATTGTCCGCAAGACCGATCACGAAGGTGCCGAATGCGAGCAGGACGAGTCCCTTCGTGACCGAACCTGCCACAAGCAGGTAGAGCGCGACCGGAACCCAAACCATGGCGGAGCCGAGCACGGGCAAGAGCGAGAGCAGGGCCATGAGCGCGCCCGCCAGCAGCGGCGCAGTCAGGCCGAGCAGCCAGAAGATCAGCCCGCCCAGCGCTCCCTGAATCAGGGCAACGAGCACGATCCCTTTGATCGTCCCGCGAACAGCGAGGGTGAATGCATGCAGAATCTCGGCAGTATGCCTCGGGCGCAGCGGCAGCGCGTCGCGGATGCGTGCGTTGAGCTCGTCACCGTCGCGCAACATGAAAAACAGCAGGTACAACATCACGAACAGGCTCGCGACGAACTCCAGCGTTACCTGCCCGATGTTGAGCGCATGTCCGGCCAGCTGTTGACCGGCGGGGACGACCAGATTCGACAGGCGTTCCTTGATGTAGGAAAGATCGATGGACGCTAGGCGATCCGCCAGGGAAGCCGTCCAGTCGGGCAGCGCGGATCGCAGCTGCTGCAGGGGATGCGCGAAATTGATTTCTCCGTTCTGAATGCGCTGATACAGCTCTCCGCCCTGATCGATGAGGGAAGCGATGACGATGGCGACCGGGATCAGGACCATCACGACGACGACGACGACAGTGAACAGTGCTGCAAGATTGTGCTTGCCCGGGAGCGCTTCCAGAGTGCGCCGATAGAGCGGCGCGAAGATGATCGCCAGCAGTACGGCCCACAGCAATGCGCCGGAGAACGGCCAAAGCACCCAGGCGAACGCAACCGAGATCGCAGCAAGCAGGATGAGGAAAGAACGGTCTTCCGAGGTACTCACGTGTTCGCAGCCTTCTGCTCGCCAGAGCATGATCCGGAAAGATCATGCGTGGACGACAACCTAAAGCGCGATGACGATTCTTCCAAATCTCATCGCGCTTTAGCGCATGATCCGGATCCGAATGATCCGCGTAGCGCAAAGCATGCAGCTCAATCCATGACCCGGGGCGGGACGGCGCTGCCAGCTCGGCGCTGACGACCGGCCCCTACTTGCCCGCTTTCGCGCCCCAGTCGGCGAGCTTGATGCGCCCGGCGAAGGTCGCGGGGCCGGAGCTGCCGGCCTTGTAGACGAAAGCTTCGCCTTCCTGGACGTCGCCGGCCTCCTTGCCGAAGGCGTCGGCGATGTTGGTCTTGTGGGTGACAAGGAAAGTGTTGGTGCCGGCCTTCGGGGCCGCATCGACGAGCTGACGCACCGCCTGACCCGCCTTAGCATTTGCACCCGTCGGGTTTGCCATTCCCGACGCGCTCGCGTTGCTGCTGTCCGTTAACGCATCGACCGGCTTGACCTCGCGTCCCGAGATCAGCTTGCCAGCCTCGACCGCCCGGTTCAGCCGGCTGGTGTAGATATCGCCAATGGGAATCGCGAGGTCCTTGAGCGCCGTCCCGATCTGGCGCGCCATGTCCCTGCCCTTTTCGCTGAGCTGGCGCTGGGCGCTCATGTCTTCGAACTTGAAGGGGTAGACATCCTTCTGGCTGTCGTCGGTGGCGGTGTGCCGAAACACCAGCACGTAGCCGCCCTGCTTGAGCGATGCGATGAGTTCCGGTGTATCCGCTGCGGCGTGTCGGGATAACCCAACGAGGAAAACAACAAGTGCGAGGCGGCAAAGCACATTCATGCGCAAAGTCCTTCATTGCAAAAGACCCCTACGTATGGTGACGCGCAACGCCGCGTATTTCAATTGTCGTTTGGCCGCCGGGCCAGAGTTCCCTCTGAAACTCTGGATCAGACCGCGAGGTGCCGGGGGGCTGCCAGACCCGCCAGCGCCTCTTCCAATTTTTCCCGGTCGAGCGGCTTGATCAGAAATCCGTTCATGCCCGCCTCGAAACAGGCATAGCGATCCTCCTCCAGCGTATTGGCGGTGAGCGCGAGGACCGGCGTGTGATGGCCGCCAATGGCGGCCTCATGCGCGCGGATATGCTTGGTCGCCTCGATGCCGTCGAGCTGCGGCATCTGGATATCCATCAGCACGAGATCGTAGGGCGTGCCGGCCGATGAAGCGGCGAGCCAGGATTCCAGCGCGGCCTCGCCGTGGACGGCGATGACGACACGATGGCCGAGCTTCGTCAGCAGCGAGCGCATCAACAACGCGTTGATCTCGTTGTCCTCGGCGACGAGGATCGACAGGCTCCTTGCCTGCGTCGCGCCGGCGGCTTCAACCGGTGGCTCCGGCGCGAGATCGGGTGAGGCGACTTCCGGCGTCAGCGCGAGGCGCGCGGCGAGCGAGGCTGCCCGCAGCGGCTTGACCAGAAAGCCTGTGAAGGCTGGCGACAGCTTTTCATGGCGCGAGCCCGACGTCAGCAGCACGAGGCGCTGGGCTGCATGCGCGCGGGCCATTTCGCCCAGATGGTCGGCGGTGGCAGGGCCGATCGCGCGATCGATCAGCACTGCGTGCCATGAGCGTTCGGGCAGCAGCGCTTCGGCAACTGCCGCATCCGAGACCATGCAGGTCTGGCCGCCCCAACGCTCCAGACGCCGCGCGATCAGCGAGGCCTCGATTCCGTCCGCGACCAGAAGCATCGACTTGCCGCCGAGGTCAGGGCTCGGAAAGGCGGTCTGTCCCGCGCCGGCTTGCGACGGCGGAAGCGGCATTGCGACCTCGAAGGTCGAGCCTTTGCCCGGCTCGCTCGCGAGCGTGATCCGGCCGCCCATGCGCTTGACGATGCGCTCGCTGATGGAAAGTCCAAGTCCGGTGCCGCCATAGGTACGGGAGACGCGCTCGTCGGCCTGTTCGAACTCTCGGAAAATGCGTTGCTGCGCTTCCGGCGCGATGCCGATGCCGGTGTCCCGGACCAGGAAGCTGATCTCGTTCGGCCAGATGCCGGGTTCGACGATCAGCGCGACGCCGCCATTGCTTGTGAACTTGATGGCGTTGCCGGCGAGATTGAGCAGCACCTGGCGCAACCGCGCCGCGTCGCCGACCACCTCGAGCGGCAGGCGCTCGTCGATATAGGATGCGATCTCGAGGTCCTTGGCCTGTGCACGCGGCGCCAGCAGCTCGGTGATTTCCTCGATCAGCGTGGACAGGGCGAAGGGACGCAGCTGGAGATCGAGCTTGCCCGCCTCGATCTTGGAATAGTCGAGCAGCTCCTCGATCAGCGCCATCAGGGCTTCGCCCGACGTCTTCACCGCTCGCGCGTAGGTCGTCTGCTCCGGCGTCAGCGTGGTGTCGAGCAACAGGCCGCCCATGCCGATGATGCCGTTCAGCGGCGTGCGGATCTCGTGCGAGGCCATCGCCAGAAAGCGCGATTTGGCGCGGTTGGCGGCGTCGGCCTGGTCGCGCGCGTTGGACAGCGCACGTTCGGTCTCGGTGCGGTCGGTGACGTCACGTCCCACGCTCTGCAATTCGGCGGGTTGCCCGGCATCGTGGCGGACGTAGCCCTCGCGCCACGCAATCCAGCGCGCGCCGAGCGGCGTCGCGATCTTCTGGTCGTGGACGCGCGTGCCGTTGCTCTCGCGCGCGCTGTCGCCCTGCTCCAGAATGTCGAAGTCGAAACGCGTATCGACCAGCGCGCTGCGCGCCTGACCGGCGAGTGTGCAATAGGCCTCGTTGGCAAAGGTGATGCGGCCGCTCGTGTCGCGCAGCACGATGAGGTCGCCCTGCTGCTCGAACAGGCTGCGGGCGCGTTCTTCCGCCTCCTTCAGCTCCCAATTGCGGTCGATGAGCGCCTCGTTGTGGGCCGCGAGCGTCCGCAGCCGCTTATTGACGAAGCGCAGGCGCATGCTCAGCGTCGCAAGGCCGAGGCAGGCGAGCGCGAACAGGAAGCTCGCGCCGATCGCGAAGGCGTGGGGATCGTAGCCGGAATTGTCGGACCGGCTGCCGGTCACGAAACCATAGGCGCCGCCGAAGGTCGCCGAGAAGATCATGACGGAACGGATCGCAAAGGCAATTCGGGGGTGCCGTCGCCTGAAGCGGCGCATGCGCACCTTGATCCGGAACGTCCGACCCATCGTCACCCCGACTCTTGTCCGAGACCCACCACTGCCGCGTGCGACGATGGCCCGCCGACCTTGCGAACAGTTTGAAGCTCCGGTGCCGCCTCCAAACAGGGTTGACGATGTGTTAACGGCTCAGAGCGAGGCGGCCTGGAGGTGGCGGTGGCCGCCGCGGGCGCCGACGATCAGCGCCGCCGCCTCGCGTTGCGAGAACGATTTCGAGCGCACATAGATGCGGTAATCCGCCGGCCCCTCGGTGGAGAGATAGATCACCTGGCCGCCGTCGACGGGCTCGGCGGCGATCGACACAAGTCGCCTCGAGGGATTGGCCTGGCAGGAGTCCGGCTCGGAACCGGGGCCGCCGTCCACCACGGTGAAGTCAGCCGCGTCAGCATCATCGGTGATCTGAACCCGCACGGTGGCGCGCTCCGGATCCTCGGTGAAGGCGACATGCACGCCGGCCGTCCAGAACAGCGAGGTCAGCTCGACCGAGGTGTCGCCGAGCGCGATGCAGGGATGTGAGACCGATCCGATCTCGCCGCGACCGAATGCGACAGCCGCCAGGAGGGGAACAACCGAGGCCAGGATCTTGAAACGCAACATGACGCTCTACTCGCAAAGGCCGCTCGGGAACTCATCGGGCCTTATGGTTTGCAGAGCGTAAAGGAAACTCGTTACCGCCAGGTTGATGCGTGGCGTGATCAAGCCAGCTGCCGCACATCCTCCGCGAGTGCGCGATAGGACAGCGCTTCGGCCAAATGCAGCCGGCCGATCTTGTCGGCGGAATCGAGATCGGCCAGCGTGCGGGCCACCCGCAGCACGCGGTGATAGCCGCGCGCCGACAGCCGCATCGTCTCGGCGGCGTCGCGCAGCAATTTGGCGCCTTGCGCATCCGGCTTGGCGATGTCTTCCAACACGGAGGCCGGCGCCTCGGCATTGGTGCGGACATTGGGCAGACCGGCATCGGCATAGCGCGCGAGCTGGATGTCGCGCGCCGCCGCGACGCGCGCGGCGACCTCGGCCGATCCCTCCGCCGGCGGCGGCAGGATCAAATCGGCCGCGGTCACGGCCGGCACTTCGATGCGCAGATCGATACGGTCCATCAGCGGCCCCGAGATGCGTGCCTGGTAATCGCCCGTGCAGCGGTCGATGCGACCGCGCTTGCAGGCATAGCCGGGCTCGAACGCGTTGCCGCAGCGGCACGGATTCATCGCCGCCACCAGCATGAAGCGGGCAGGGTAGGTGACGCGGTGATTGGCGCGCGATACGGCGACCTCGCCGTTCTCCAGCGGTTGCCGCAGCGAATCCAGCACGCGCGGATCGAACTCGGGCAATTCGTCGAGGAACAGCACGCCCTGATGCGCGAGTGATATCTCGCCGGGCTTGGCGCGCATGCCGCCGCCGGTGAGGGCGGCCATGCTGGCGGAATGATGCGGCGAGCGGAACGGCCGCCGTGCCGTCAGCGCGCCGCCTTCGATCTCGCCGGCGACGGACGCGATCATCGAGACCTCGAGCAGCTCGCCGGGCGAGAGCGGCGGCAGGATCGAGGGCAGGCGTGCCGCCAGCATCGATTTGCCGGCGCCGGGCGCGCCGATCATGAGCAAATGATGCCCGCCGGCGGCTGCGATCTCCAGCGCCCGCTTGGCGCTTTCCTGCCCCTTGATGTCGCGGAGGTCGAGCGTCGAGGCGGCGGCCGCGTGCACCTTCGGCGAAGGGCGCGACAGCACCTGGGTGCCCTTGAAATGGTTGGCGATCTGGATCAGCGAGCTTGCGGCGATGATCTGGATGTCCGGGCTGGCCCACGCCGCCTCGGAGCCGCAGGACGCCGGGCAGATCAGCCCCTCCTCGCGCATATTGGCGCCGATGGCGGCGGGAAGGACGCCGGCCACGGGCGCGATCGAGCCGTCGAGGCCGAGCTCGCCGAGCACCGTGAAGCCGCTCAGCGCATCCGGCGGGATCGCGCCGATCGCCGCCATCAGGCCGAGCGCGATCGGCAGGTCGTAATGGCTGCCCTCCTTGGGCAGGTCGGCCGGCGCCAGATTGACGATGATCCGCCGCGCCGGCAGCGCGAGGCCAGAGGCGATCAGCGCCGAACGCACCCGCTCGCGCGCCTCCGACACCGCCTTGTCCGGGAGGCCGACGATGGCGAACGCCGGCAGGCCCGGCGCGACCTGCACCTGCACGTCGACCGCGCGGGCCTCGATCCCCTCAAAGGCGACGGTGGAAACCCGCTGAACCATGCTCAAACCAGCCTGCCCCTCTCGCACAATTAGGGGTAGCAGAGCCCGGCCCTCTCCGCAAGAACAATACGGGAACGATCTTGGGAGGGCGAGCAAACCTTTAATCAGGCGTAAACGCCAAGCCGACACTACGCCTCGAATGCCGGCTTCTGTCCTCAGCACATTCCAACGAATGTCCGCTACTCCTAGGGCTGCGGGATGGGCCGTGGTCAACGGGTGAACAGTTCAAATGCTTGCAAATCGCCGGAGAAGCGAACGTCGGATGTGCAGCCGGCTCGCCAAGATCCATTTTGGCGCGGGGTCGCTGCCGCGGGACTGCACGATCACGGATATCTCGGATGGCGGCGTGAAAGTGGTGGCGGAATTCTTGGAAGTGCCGCCGCAATTCACCATCATCTTCGCGCCCGATTATTCCCGCCAATGCCGCCTGCGTTGGCGCATCGGCTGCGAGTTCGGCGCCGAATTCACCGACTAGGCCGTCCGGGTCGCGCGCCTTAACGGGACTTTAGCGTTAATCGGTAAGCATCTCTGATCAGTTGCCGAGTGATCAGAGTATGCCCAAGCGTTCGTCCCTCGCCTTTCCTGCGGCGAGATTGCTGCTTCCCGCACTCCTGGTGCTCACCCTCGGCGGTTGCCAGACCGCCGGCATCGAGGACGTGACCGGCGCGCTCGGCGCCAGGTCGGAAACGGCTGACAAGGCCGACCCCACGCCGGACATGGACGCTTTGCGTGCGCGCTATCGCGCCAAGCCTGGTGATCCCGACATTGCGCTCGCCTACGGCAAGGCGCTGCGCGAGAGCGGCCAGCGCGCACAGGCGGTTGCGGTGTTGGAGCAGGCCGTGCTCGGTCATTCCAGCAACAAGGCGCTGCTCGCGGGCTATGGCCGCGCTCTCGCCGACAACGGTAATTTCCAGCAGGCCTTCGACGTCCTCGGCCGCGCGCATTCGCCTGAGGATCCCGATTGGCGCATCCTGTCGGCGCAGGGCGCGGCGCTCGATCAGCTCGGCCGCAACGAGGAAGCGCAGCAATATTACGCCGCGGCGTTGAAGATCGTGCCGAACGAGCCGACCGTGCTGTCCAATCTTGGCCTGTCCTATATGCTGCAAAACAATCTGTCGAAGGCCGAACAGGTGCTCGGCCGCGCTCATCAGCGCAATCAGAACGATGCGCGGGTCCGCGCCAATCTGGCGCTCGTACTGGGATTGCAAGGCCGCGAGGCCGAGGCCGAAATCCTCGTGAAGGCCGACCTGCCGCCCGATCAGGCCGCGGCAAAGGTCACCGCGCTGCGGCAGCTGCTGGCAAAGAAACAGCAGCAACGGGCGGACAAATAGCCCGCCCTCTTATTCCGCTTCGCGCGAAAAGGCCTCTCGCCTCACGACGCCTTGCGATGAGGGGCTGATCCGCGCCCCGGCTTGCCCTTCAGCTTCTTCAGCAGCGGCTCGAGCAACGAGCGCCTCGGCTTCTTCACCTCGCCGCGGCCGGCGAGGCGGTTCGCCATGTTCTGGAACAGCTCGGTGGTGCGGTGGTTCTTGGAGACCTCCGCGATCATCTGGCCGTTATTGGCCGCGGTCGAGAACAGTTTCGAATCGAACGGGATCACCGCGAGCGGCTGGCTCTCCATGGTCTTGGCGAACGCCTTGACCTCGATCTCCGCGCGCTTGTGCATGCCGACCTGGTTGAGGCAGTACAGCGGCGGCCGGTCGTTCGGTCGTGCCGCCTTCAGCACGGTCAGCATGTTCTTGGTGTTGCGCAAATTGGCGAGATCGGGCTCGGCGACGATCACGATGTCGTCGGCATTCACCAGCGCGCGCCGCGTCCACCCGGACCATTGGTGCGGAACGTCGAGCACGATGCAGGGCGTGGTCATGCGCAGCGTGTCGAAGATGGCGTCGAAGGCCTCGGCACCGAAATCGTAGACGCGGTCGAGCGTGGCAGGCGCCGCGAGAAGGCTGAGGCGCTCGGTGCATTTGGAAAGCAGGCGCTCCATCAGCGCCGTGTCCGGCCGGTCCTGCGACAGCACTGCGTTGGCGATGCCCTGCACCGGGTCCTGATTGTAGTCGAGGCCCGCGGTGCCGAAGGCGAGGTCGAGGTCGATGACGACCGAATCGAGCGCGAGGTCGCGGGCGATGGTCCAGGCCACGTTATGCGCGACGGTGGAGGCGCCGACGCCGCCCTTGGCGCCGACCACCGCGATGACGCGGCCGGTGATGATGGCCTCGGAGGCCGAGAACAGGCTGCAGATCGAGCGGACGACGTCGAGGGTTTCGACCGGTCCGACCACATAGTCGTTGACGCCGCGGCGCACCAGCTCGCGATAGGGCGCGGTGTCGTTGGGATTGCCGATCACGACCACGCGGGTGCCGGGGTCGCAGACGCCGGCAAGGTCGTCGAGCCCCTCGAGGATGTCGCGCGTGCCGTCGGATTCGATCACGATCACGTTCGGCGTCGGCATCGTCTCATAGACTTCGATCGCCGCGGCAAGGCCACCGTCCTTGGCGGTGAGGTGCGCCTTGGCGAGCCGGCGATCCTCCCCCGCCGCGGTCACCGCGGCGAGCGTTTTCTCGGTTTCGCAAAAGGCCTGCACGGAGATGCGAGGAACCGGCGCGATGTGTTCCTCGGGGTGTTGCGGATCGTTCGCGTCGTCGTCGTGGAGACGTGTCATTTGCCGGTATCGCTGAGTTTGGCCTTGTCGGAGTCGGGTGAGGGGGTCGCGATCGGCGTGCCCTTGCGGTAGCGCTCGAAGGCGATGTCGCGTCGCGCGGTATAGGCGGGGGTCTCGGCACGCGGCTGCTCGAGATCGGCGGGGTTGTCGATCATCGCCGCGAGATTGCGCTGGCTGGCGCAGCCCAGATTGAAATAGGGCCGGTTCTCGTTGTAGCCGGGATCGAGGATGTTGGGTCCGAGGTCTTCCGGCCACAGCCCGCAGGGACCAGCGACCGCGGCCATCCTGGAATAGCTCAGGCGGATGGTGGGCAGCAGCCCGGGATCTTCAGGGCGATAGGGATGCTGAACGATGGCCCGCGGCGGCACGCCGCCGGATGCGAGCACGGACCGGATCTCCCGATAGGTCGCCGCCGCCTCGCGCGAATTCGCGCTGTCGACGGGGACGTCGACGATGACGGAGCCGGTGCCTTCGCGCACCCAGTCCCGCGCGATGCCCGCAACGTCCGAATGCTGCGCGGCCGAAAGGCCGCCCCTCGCCTTGCCGACGAAGATCACGATCGACTTCTTGCCTTCCTGAACTGCGATCGGGTGGCGCTGACGATAGTCGGTCGGCACCGTCTGGGTGACGATCTCGCCGGTGGTGTTGCAGGCGCCCAGCATGACGGAGAGGCCCGTCAGTGCAAGCGCGACCCTCAAGTTGCGGCGTCGATCGGCTGATGTTGTCGTCATCGCCTGGTCCCCTCTTGCCCCGTTCCTTGTCCGGTCCCCAAACCGTCCGTCTCAGTCGATGATGAAGCCGAAATCGTCCGGCGTGCCGGCGATCGGATCGACGCGGCGCGCGATGCCGTAGAGACGGTTCATGCGGCCGAGCAGCGCCGACTGCGCGTCCGATGCCGGCGCGAAGCCGTCGTCGGGCCGTGCCAGTTCTTTCTGGGCGACCGCGCGCACCACATAGGGCGTCACGATCACCATCAGCTCGGTCTCGTTGTTGACGAAGTCCTGGCTGCGGAACAGCGCGCCGATGATCGGCACTTGGTCGACGCCAGGCAGGCCGTTGATCGCCTGCTTGGTCTTCTGCTGGATCAGGCCGGCCATCGCCATCGAGCCACCCGAGGGAATTTCCAGCGTGGTCTCCGCGCGGCGGGTCTGGATCGAGGGGATGGTGATCGAGTTGCTCGAGTTCGAGGACACCGCCTGCGTCAGCGTGATCGCGTTCGTATTCGACAGCTCCGAGACCTCGGTCATCACGCGCAGGCTGATGCGGCCTTCGGCGAGCACGACCGGGGTGAAGTTCAGGGAGATGCCGAACTTCTTGTAGGTGACCTGGGTGGTACAGACGTGGGTGACCGGATCGCAGGAATAGCCTGCGGGAATCGGAAATTCGCCGCCGGCGATGAAGGTGGCGGATTCGCCCGAGATCGCCGTCAGGCTCGGCTCGGCGAGCGTGCGCATGACGCCGGCGCTTTCCATTGCGCGCATGGTGGCGCTGACGGTGGCGAAGCCCTTGGCGAGGCCGGCGACGCCGAGCCCATTGCTGCCGACGATCGGTCCGCCCGAGACCGAGAACGGATTGGAATTGTTGAAATTCACCACCGCAGTGCCCGCGTTCAGGCTGGCGCTGAGATCGACACCGAGCTGCTTGACGATGTCGCGGCGCACCTCGCCGACGACGACCTTGAGCATCACCTGGTCGCGGCCGCGCACGACGATGTTGTTGACGACCTTGTCCGAACCGCCGACCAGCTTGGCGGCGACGTCGCCGGCCTGCTGTGCCTCGACCGGGCTCGACACCGAGCCGGTCAGCATTACGCTGTCGCCGACGCCTTCGATCTGCACGCCGGGAAGGGACTGGCGAAGGGCCGCGCGCATGCCGTTGAGATCGCGCTTCACCGCGATGTCATAGGCGGCGACCTGCTGGCCGTCGGCGGTGAAGAACACGACATTGGTCTGGCCGACCTGGCCGCCGATGATATAGGCGCGCTGGGCCGAGCGGATGACGGCATTGGCGATCTTGGGATCGGCCACCAGCACGTCCTTGACCTCGCGCGGCAGGTCGATGACGACGGACTTGCCGACGCCGAGCGAGAGAAAACGCGACCTCGCGGGCGCGATCGTCGCGACCGACGACACCTCGAGATCCGGAGCCTGCATCGGCGCCTGGTCGCCCACCGGGCGATCCGCGGCGCTGACGGCGTCGGGGGCCGCGAGCAGCCCCAGCGTCATCAGCATCATCCCCGTCAGGAACGAGCGCGCGCGCTTCCCCCGAATGCGCAGGCCCGTCCGATCATCCCCGTAGTTCATGATGCCCCCATCACTTCTGTGACGTTAGTTGCCGCGCCGGCACCCCGAAACGAATGACGTTGATGCCGTCGGCCACCTTGGCCGCTTTTTCCTCGACCGTGCCCTCCACCGCGTTGGCATCGACGATGCTCCGCAGCGCGAGCTGGAGCGTGCCGCCCTGGCGCGCGGCCGAGAGCGTGGCGACCTGTTCGGGCTTGAGCTCGAGCGTAACGGTCTTGCCGACCACGGCGGTCTGGCCGTCTTTTTCCTTCGGCGCCTGATCGATCGCGAGCACACGGATATTGGTCAGGATGACCTCGGACAGGATCAGGTCGTTACCGGCGAGCGCGCCATCGGGATTCTTCAGGCGGCGGGTCAGGACGATGTCGACGCGGTCGTTCGGCAGGATGAAGCCGCCGGCGCCGGTCTCGGCTGAAATCTCGGTCGAGACGGCGCGCATGCCCGACGGCAGGATCGCGGCCATGAAGCCGGAGCCTTCGGCCCTGACCAGCTTCTGCTCGCGGATGGGCTCGCCCTGCATCAACGGGACGCGCGCGATCGAGCCGGCGATCTGCGTCTGGGCTTCGGGCCTGCTATCGCGGCGAATGAAGGCGCTGCTCGCAGTCGCCGCCGGCCAGGTCTGCCATTGGAGGTCGTCGGGCTTGAGGGCCTGGCCGAGCTGAATGTCGTTCTTGGCGATGAGGACTTCGACCGTCGGCAGCTTCTCGGCGACGGCCACAGCGGGCGCGGGCGCATTCTGATAGCTGCTGGCGAGATACGCAGCGACGCCGCCGGCGGCCAGCGCGATGACGAGAACGACAATGCGTGCGGTATTCATACGCTCTTACTCATACGCGGGGCACTCGAACCGCACCTGGCGTGTTCCCCCGTGTCGATGAGTAGGGAGTAAAAGTATAAGGGGTGTTGCGAGGCCGAACGCGATGACCAGCCACGATGCTGGTTCTCGGCAGATGGTGAACGCGGCGTTATTCGGTCGGCCGGCGGCCCCGTAGTTTCACGCAGTGCGCAGCGCGCGCCGGGAGGCGGCGCGTCATGGTGAACGGGTGGTTAGCGATGGGTGGTGCAAGGGTGCCAATGAGATCGCAGACGCGCTGCACAACATCGCTGTCATCCCCGCGAACGCGGGGATCCATGACCACAGGGAGAAGTTGCGGTGCGGAAAAGGCAACTCCAAATCCCCACATCTTCCTGGGGGTATGGGTCCCGGGTCTGCGCTGCGCTTGTCCGGGACGACATTGAGGAGAGATTTCAGGCTCTCCAGTACAAGCTACTTCTTCCGCTTCTGCTCGATCACGTCCCAGACCTTTGCCGCAACGTCAGGACCGCCGAGTCGCGCGATGGCGCGGATGCCGGTGGGCGAGGTCACGTTGATCTCGGTGAGATTGCCGTTGATGACGTCGATGCCGACGAACAACAGGCCACGCTCGCGCAGCGCCGGGCCGACCGTGGCGCAGATCTCGCGCTCGCGCGGGGTGAGCTCGGTCTCCTGTGCGGCGCCGCCGCGCACCATGTTGGAGCGGAGGTCGTCGGCGGCCGGCACGCGGTTCACGGCGCCCGCGAACTCGCCGTTGACCAGGATGATGCGCTTGTCGCCGTGCTTCACCTCGGGGATGAACTGCTGGATCACCCAGGCCTCCCTGAAGGTGACCGAGAACATGTCGAACAGCGAGCCGAAATTCATGTCCTGCGGCATCACCCGGAACACTGCCGCGCCGCCATGGCCGTGCAGCGGCTTCATCACGACGGCGCCGTGCTTGTCGCGGAACGCGTTGATCTCGTCGAGGTCGCGCGAGATCAGGGTCGGCGGCATCAACTGCGGAAAGTTCATCACGAACAGCTTTTCCGGCGCGTTGCGCACCGAGGCCGGGTCGTTGACCACCAGCGTCTTCGGATGAATGCGTTCCAGAAGATGCGTCGAGGTAATGTAGGCCAGGTCGAACGGCGGATCCTGGCGCAGTAGCACGACGTCGAAGCCGTTGAGCGCCTCGCGCCTGGACTCACCCAGCGTGAAATGGTTGCCAGGCTCGTCGCGCACGGTCAGGAGCTGAACCGGAGCGACGATCTCCTCCCCGACCATCGAGAGCTTGTCGGGCGTGTAATAGGACAGGCCATGGCCGCGCTTCTGCGCCTCCAGAAGCAGCGCAAAGGTGGAATCGCCCTTGATGTTGATGCGGGCGATGGGGTCCATCTGGACAGCGACGTTCAGTTTCATGGTCTGCCTTTCAGGTCGAGGCGTCGAATGCCGCCAACACATGGCGCGGAAGTGAGCGCGGCGCAATCAGCATGGCGTCGAATCGCAATTCGAATTCGGCATGCTCGGGATGCGCCACGAGCCAGCCTTGCGCGGCGTCGATGATGCGCTGCTGCTGGCGCGGCGTCACGGCGAAAGCGGCGTCGTCCAGCGTCGCCCGCGCCTTGACCTCGACGAAGGCGATCAGATTGCGCCGGCGCGCCACGATGTCGATCTCGCCATGCGGGGTGCGGTAGCGCTTGGCGAGGATGCGATAGCCCTTCGCCATCAGATAGGCGGCGGCACGGCTCTCGGCCGAGATGCCGGTGCGGAATGCGGCGAGCCGCTCCGGCGAGGCGACCCTTGGTTCCCTCGGGCTGTCAGTCTTCGCCATCGCCGCCCTGTGTATCCTTTGCGAGCTCGAGCGCGCGGGCATAGACCTCGCGGCGCGGGCGTCCCGAGAGCGCGACGGCATGCGCCACCGCGTCCTTGACGCTGTGCGTGGCGAGCTGTTCGCGCAAGAGACCGTCCAGCGCATCCGGTGTCAGCACCTCGGCGTCGGCTGCCGGCGGAGCGATCACCAGCACGAATTCGCCGCGCGTTTCCAGCCGCTCGGCATCGCGCGCGAGATCGGCCAGCGTCGCGCGCGAAATTTCCTCGTGCAGCTTCGTCAGCTCGCGGCAGATCGCGGCCTCGCGCGTGCCCATGATCTCGGCGAGTTCAGTGAGCGTATCCTGCACGCGGTTGCCGGATTCGAACATCACCAGCGTCGCATCGATGCGGGCGAGCTCGGCAAGGCGTGCGCGGCGCGCGGCGGATTTGGCCGGCAAAAAGCCTTCGAAGAAGAAGCGATCGGTCGGCAGCGCCGCCACCGACAGAGCGGCGAGCACCGAGGACGGGCCGGGCAGCGCATACACCGCGTGGCCGGCGGCGCAGACCTCGCGCACCAGCTTGAAGCCCGGATCGGAGATCAGCGGCGTGCCGGCGTCCGAGACCAGCGCAATCGAGCCGCCTGCGGCAAGCGCCTCGAGGATCCTCGGGCGCGCGGCTTCGGCGTTGTGCTCGTGATATTGCTTGAGCTGCGCGGTAATAGCGTAGCGCTCGGTCAGGCGCCGTGTAATGCGAGTGTCTTCGCAGGCGATGACATCGACGCCGGCGAGGGTCTGGAGCGCACGCAGCGTGATGTCGCCGAGATTGCCGATCGGCGTCGCCACCAGATGCAGGCCCGGGGCCGCCTTCGGCGCCGCGATCCGGTGGGCATCGATGGAGAAACCGCGCGAGGCGGCGTCTTGAGCTTCAGGCGTATTTATCGGGGCCGGCTTTGCGCGCATAATGAGATCAACTTAGGCACGATCCGCAGGGCTGGGAACCGGCTCGCCGAAAAAGATCGTGCCGAGGTGAGGGGCGAGGAACGGACGGGAATGTGATCAATCGGGATCACGTCGAGAGGGAGCGAAGGGGCCTCGCGCCATATTCGCGACGGAAACGCCGCCTTGATGCTGCATGAGCGACGGCGAACAGCTGCCGGGACGGAAAGGCGGCCGCGTTAAGTGGCCATTATCCTTTTGTTTTGGTTAACTATTTGCCGACAATATGCCTGAATCCGCGGCTTGTGTCGTGGAAGGAATGTCGTGACCGGCCGGCGAGACGGCGGGTCAGAAGAGAAGCTGCCATGGTGGGCCCGCGTTATCCAAAGTCTCCCGTTCCGGGGTCCCTGATGTCAGGGGCGACTCGAAGGAGTGCGCTCGGCCTGTTGCTGGGCGCGCCCCTGCTGTCGGCCTGCGCGGGCGTGCAGCAGAGTCTCAGCCAGTTCTCCAACCCGTTCTCGAGCTCCGCGCCGCCGGCCCAGCCGGCCGGCCCGCCGCAGCAGGCGACGACCGCCGGCACCGGTGGGGTCAAGGTTGCCGTGATCCTGCCGCTCTCGGCCGCGGGCAATGCCGGTCTTGCCGCGCAATCCATGCGCAATGCCGCCGAGATGGCGCTGGCCGAGTTCCAGAACCCGAACATCCAGCTCCTGATCAAGGACGACAATGGCAGCCCGCAAGGCGCGCAGGCCAGCGCGCAGCAGGCCGTCGACGAGGGCGCCGAGATCATCCTCGGGCCGCTGTTCGCCCAATCGGTGCCGGCGGTGGCGCAGGTCGCGCGGACGCGCGGCATCTCGGTGATCGCCTTCTCGACCGATTCCAGCATCGCCGGACGCGGCGTCTATCTGCTCTCGTTCCTGCCGGAGTCCGACGTCAATCGCATCGTCGAATATTCCGCCAGCATCGGAAAGCGCTCCGTCGCCGTGCTCGTGCCCGACAATGCCTATGGCAATGTCGTCGAGGCCGCCGTGAAGGCCGCGGTGCCGCGGCGCGGTGGGCGCATCATTGCCTTCGAGAGATACGGCGCCGATCGGGCCACGCCGGCGCGGACCGTGGCGCAGCAGCTCGGCAGCGCGGATGCGCTGTTCATTGCCGATGACGGCGATGCCGTCGTGTCGGTGGCGGATGCGATGACTGCGGCGGGCGCGAATTTGCGCAACATCCAGCTGCTCGGCACCGGCCTGTGGGACAGTCCGCGCGTCTATGCCAGCACCGCCCTGCAAGGCGGTCTCTATGCCGCGCCCGACCCGGCCGGCTTTCGCGCATTCTCCGGCCGCTATCGCACCAAATACGGAGCCGAGCCGATCCGGACCGCGACGCTCGCCTACGACGCGGTCGCCCTCGTCGCCGCCCTCGCGCGCACGCAGGGCACGACGCGCTTCTCGCCAGACGTGCTCACCAACGCCTCCGGCTTTGCCGGCATCGACGGCCTGTTCCGCTTCCGCGCCGATGGCACCAACGAACGGGGCCTCGCGGTGATGAAGGTGACGCAGGGCGGCGGCGTTGCGGTCGCGGGCTCGCCGAAGAGCTTTGGGGCGTGATCGTTCATCTCTCCCGCTTGCGGGCGAGGAGCGCACCGCCGATCTGGCTCGGGCCTACGCCGCGAGATCCGCGACCACCGCGTCCAGCACCGGGAATCCGCTGCTGGTCACGCGCAGCCGTCCCGTCGCATCCACAGTGATCGCGCCTTCTTCGCGCAACAGGGCGATGCGCTTGGGATCGAGCGTCCGGCCGGACAGGGCTTTGTAGCGCTCGGGGTCGATGCCCTCGGCGAGGCGCAACCCCATCAGCAGGAATTCGTCGGCGCGTTCTTCGCTGTTGAGGAGATCGTCGGTGACGACGCCATGGCCGTTGGTCTCGACCCGCAGCAGCCAGGCCTCGGGACGCTTCTCCGTGGCCGTGGCATGGCGCACGCCGTCGATGTCGAGCCGGCCATGCGCGCCGGGACCGACGCCGGCATATTCATCGCCGCGCCAATAGACCAGATTGTGCCGGCACTCGGCGCCGCGCCGCGCGTGGTTGGAGATCTCGTAAGCCGGAAGACCAAGCTTCTCGCAGGTCTCCTGCGTGACGTCGTAGAGCGCCCGCGCGACCGCTTCGTCCGGTGTCTTCAATTTGCCGGCCTGGTGCAGGCCGAAGAACGGCGTGCCTTCCTCGATCGTCAATTGATAGAGCGACAGATGCTCGGCCGCTTCATCGATGGCGAGACGGAGTTCATCTGCCCACATCGCCGGCGTCTGGTCGGGGCGGGCGTAGATCAGGTCGAATGAGTAACGATCGAACGAGCGGCGCGCGATGGCGACCGCATCGAGCGCCTCGCGGGCGCTGTGCATCCGGCCGAGCGCCTTCAGCGAGGCATCGTCGAGCGCCTGCACGCCGAGCGAGACGCGGTTGACGCCGGCGCTGCGATAGCCGGCGAAGCGCGTGGCTTCGACGCTGGTCGGGTTCGCCTCCAGCGTGACTTCGACGTCGCCTGCGACGGTCCAGTGCTTGCCGATCGCGTCGAGCACGGCGCCCACGGTTGCAGGCTGCATCAGGGACGGCGTTCCGCCGCCGAGGAAGATCGAGGTGACCTCGCGGCCCGGCGAACGCTGCGCGGTCGTCTCGATCTCACGTGCAAAGGCGGAGGCGAAGCGCGCCTCGTCGATCGCGGCGTGGCGGACGTGGCTGTTGAAGTCGCAATAGGGACATTTCGACAGGCAGAACGGCCAATGCACGTAGACGCCGAAGGCTTCGGATACTTGTTTTGACGCGTTTTCCTGGCGCGAACCGGTATCCACTTCGCTCGAAAACGCTCTATCGCGGCTCAAGGCAGATCTCCGCCAGTTTCACGAAGGCGCGGGCGCGGTGCGACAGGCCGAGCCCAAGCGGCGGCAGCCCATGCTTCTCGATGCTTTCCATCTCGCCGAAAGTGCGGTTGTGGCCGTCGGGCAAAAACATCGGATCGTAGCCGAAGCCGGCAGTCCCGCGCGGCGGCCAGACCAACGTGCCGTCGACGCGCGCCTCGACCTCTTCGAGATGATCGTCCGGCCAGGCGACGCAGAGCGCGGAGACGAAATGCGCTCGTCGGTGGTCGGGCGTGGTGGCGCCGCGCTCCTGCAGCAGCCGCTCGATCTGCGCCATCGCCGCGTTGAAGTCCTTGCTCGGACCAGCCCAGCGCGCGCTGTAGATGCCGGGCGCGCCGTCCAGCGCGTCGACGACGATGCCGGAATCGTCGGCGAAGGCGGGAAGCTTGGTCGCCTGCGCCGCCGCGATCGCCTTGATCGCCGCGTTGCTGCGGAAATCGCCGCCGGTTTCGTCCGGCTCGCCGAGGCCGAGCTCGCCGGCCGACACCGCCGCGATGCCGTACGGCGCAAGCAGCTCCCGCATCTCGGCGAGCTTGCCGGGATTGTGGGTCGCGATGACGAGCTTGTCCGTGATTCGGCGGTGCATGGGCCTATTGACTACGCCACAGCCAGTTTCTGCAAGTCCACCAGACGCGCGATGCCCTTCTGGGCCAGCGCCATCAACTTCAGGAACTCGTCCTGGGTGAACGGCTCGCGTTCCGCCGTGCCCTGCACCTCGACGATGCGGCCGTCGCCGGTCAAGACGAAATTGGCGTCGGTCTGGGCTTCCGAGTCCTCGGCGTAGTCGAGATCGAGCACCGGCGTGCCGTTGTAGATGCCGCAGGAGATCGCAGCGACGTTGTCGCGCATCACATTGGCCTTGATCATGTTGCGCGCCTTCATCCAGTTGATGCAATCGGCGAGCGCGACCCAGGCACCGGTGATCGAGGCCGTGCGGGTGCCGCCGTCGGCCTGGAGCACGTCGCAATCGACCGTGATCTGGCGCTCACCGAGCGCTTCGAGGTCGACGATGGTGCGAAGCGAGCGGCCGATCAGGCGCTGGATCTCGACGGTGCGGCCGCTTTGCTTGCCGGCGGAGGCCTCGCGACGGGTGCGTTCCGAGGTCGCGCGCGGCAGCATGCCGTATTCGGCGGTGACCCAGCCGCGGCCCTGGCCCTTCAGCCAGGGCGGCAGGCGCTCTTCCAGCGTGGCGGTGACCAGCACATGGGTATCGCCGAATTTCACGAGGCAGGAGCCTTCCGCGTATTTGACCACGCCGCGCTCCAGTGTCACGGGGCGCAGTTCGTCGGGCGCACGGCGGCTTGGCCGCATGGGAAATCCTCCAAAACTCGCAGGTGTAGGGCTGTTCGCGGTGCTTGTAGGGGGGGTGAGGGTGGGCGGCAAGGTTTTTTCACCCCCCGATTTCGTGGCCGCGAACGCCACGCTTGTCAGAAGCGCCCGGGATAGACAAATTACGTGTATCTGAGAGGAGTTACTGTTTGTGACCCATCACGATCCGATCCATCTGATCGCGCCGCGCGCAGGCCTTGCCCAGCTCAACGAGCGTTCCCGCGACATCTTTCGGCAAATTGTCGAGAGCTATCTCGCGACCGGCGAGCCCGTGGGATCACGTAATATCTCGCGCCTCATCGCGATGCCGCTGTCGCCGGCCTCGGTTCGCAACGTCATGGCCGACCTGGAACAGCTCGGCCTGATCTACGCGCCTCATACCTCTGCCGGCCGGTTGCCGACGGAACTGGGCTTGCGCTTTTTCGTCGATGCCCTGATGCAAGTGGGCGACCTCAATGAGGCCGAGCGCCAGTCGATCCAGAGCCAGCTCACATCCGTCGGCCAGGCGCATTCGGTCGAGGCGGCGCTGGACCAGGCCCTGACGCGGCTGTCCGGACTCACGCGGGCGGCGGCTGTGGTGCTGACGCCAAAATCCAATGCGCGGCTCAAACACATCGAATTCGTCCGTCTGGAACCGGAGAAGGCCCTGGTCATCCTGGTCGGCGAGGACGGCCAGGTCGAAAACCGCGTGCTGTCGCTACCGCCCGGAGTTCCCTCCTCGGCGATCACCGAGGCCGGGAATTTCCTCAATGCACGCATCCGCGGCCGCACTCTGGCCGAGGCCCGGCTCGAGCTCGAGACGGCACTCGGGGAAGCCCGCGCCGAACTCGATCAGCTGACGCAGAAGGTGATCTCGGCCGGAATCGCAAGCTGGTCCGGCGGCGAGAACGAGGACCGCCAGCTCATCGTCCGCGGCCACGCCAATCTGCTGGAAGATCTGCACGCGCTGGAGGATCTGGAGCGGGTGCGTCTTTTGTTCGACGATCTCGAGACCAAGCGCGGCGTCATCGACCTCCTGGGCCGGGCCGAGACTGCGGAAGGCGTGCGCATCTTCATCGGCAGCGAGAACAAGCTGTTTTCGCTGTCAGGCTCCTCCACCATCATCTCGCCCTATCGGGATGCCGCCGGCCACATCGTCGGCGTCCTGGGCGTGATCGGCCCGACGCGGCTGAATTATGCCCGCGTGATCCCGACCGTGGATTATGCCGCCCGCATCGTCAGCCGCCTTTTGGGAGGCTGACAGGCGTTTCCGCCGATCACGGGCGCTTGATTTTCGCGCGCTTAGGCACGATATCCGGGCCAACAATCCTGGAAACGAGTTCGAGATTAGAGCCGATGACCGATCGAGACCGGCAACCCGAAGACACGACCGCGCCGACGCCTGAGCCCGTGGTGTCAAAGCCCTACATCATGCCCGACGATCCCGAGCCCGGCTCGGTCGAAACGTTGCAGAAGGAAGCCACCGAAGCGCGCGACCGCATGCTGCGGACGCTGGCCGAGATGGAGAATCTGCGCAAGCGCACCGCCAAGGAGGTCGCCGACGCCCGCCTCTATGGCATCACCGGCTTTGCCCGCGACGTGCTCGACATCGCCGACAATCTCCAGCGCGCGCTCGATGCCGTTCCGGCCGAGGCCCGCGCCACGGCCGACCCCGGTCTGACCTCGCTGATCGAGGGCGTCGAGCTCACCGAGCGGTCCCTGCTCAACGCTCTGGAAAAGCACGGCGTGAAGAAGCTCGATCCGCAGGGCCAGAAGTTCGACCCGAACTTCCACCAGGCGATGTACGAAGTCCCCGATCCGTCGGTGCCGTCGGGCACCGTGGTCCAGATCATGCAGGCCGGCTATACCATCGGCGAGCGCGTGCTGCGCCCGGCTTTGGTCGGTGTCGCCAAGGGCGGCGCGAAGGCAGCGCCGGCGGCGAACAACAACGAGTCCAGCGACGCGCCGAACTGAGTTTGGTTGTCATTCCGGGGCGCGACGTAGTCGCGAGCCCGGAATCCATCGCGCAGCGGAGACAACCGTCTAATGGATTCCGGGCTCGCGCTGACGCGCGCCCCGGAATGACGGGAGGATAGAGCGCGTCGCCTACGCGCTCACCGCGATATCCGCCGACTGAATCCGCTTGACGCCGGCCTTGGCCATATCGGCCCAGGCCTTTGCCAGCGAACCCTGCGTGTCGATGCCGCGGCAGGCGTCTTCCACCACATAGACCTCGAAGCCTGCCTTGCGCCCGTCGAGCGCGGTCCAGGCAACGCAGAAGTCTGTCGCCAAACCCGCCACGAAAACGCGCTTGATCTTGCGCCCCTTGAGGTATCCGGCAAGTCCCGTCGAGGTCTTGCCGTCGGCCTCGAGAAAGGCCGAATAGCTGTCGACGTTCTTGTGGAAGCCCTTGCGGATGATGAGCTCGGCGTGCGGGATCGCAAGGTCCTTCGACAGCGCGGCTCCCTCGGTGCCCTGCACGCAATGGTCCGGCCACAGCACCTGCTTGCCGTAGGGAAGGTCGACGGTCTCGAACGGCTTCTTGCCCGAATGCACCGATGCGAACGAGACGTGGCCCGGCGTGTGCCAGTCCTGCGTCATCACCACATTCGCAAACGCTTTCGAGATCTTGTTGATGATGGGGACCACCTGCTCGCCCTCTTTCACCGCGAGACTGCCGCCGGGCAGGAAGCAGTTCTGCACGTCGATCACGAGCAGGGCGGAGGTCTCGTCAGGCTTGATCGGTGCCGCTGCAAAGAGTGCGGTCGGCGCGAGGCTCGCCAGCGCCGTCGTTCCGAGCATTGCCAAGACTTGTCGTCGGTCCAGCATCATTCGCCTCCCTTGGGATGATCCAACGGAAGCGAAGCCTAGTTCCGTTCGTATACGAACAGAAGCCCGAAAATGCGGCCGTCCTGGTGAGGGGTTGGGCTGCCGGCCCCAAAACTCGCTGTCGTCCCTGCGTGCGCAGGAACGACACCGCGTATGCCGAACGATTCAGCCCTTCGGCTGGATGCCGTCGCGCACGGCGCGGAAGCGGGTGAAGGCGGGCTGCCACTGGTCCCGCGGGGCGCTGGCGATGATGCGCAGCGAGGCGCCGCCGCTCGAGAAGCGGATCCACTGCACCACGGTCACCGGGACTTTATCCTTGCCGCTGACGCCGTCGATCCGGGTCTCGAAGCCTTGCTGGCCATTGATGCGGATCGGCTCGGACATGGTGACGCGCGATTCGCGCACGCCGGGGATCTGAAGCGCCGCCTCCTGGGCGAAGCGGGCGCGGTCGCCCGCGGCTTGCGGGGTGGCGCCGATCAGGCCGAGGATCATGAACGGCTTCGTCTCATAGCCGGTGCTCTCGTCGCCGTCGGCCAGGATGATGCTCGAGCCCGGCGCCAGCGTGCGGATGTCCTTGAAGTCGGCGAGATCGGTGATCTTGAACGGCATCAGCGCGATCTGCTCCTCGGCCGAGACCCGCTTGCGGGTGACGGCGGTCGCAAACATCTGCCGCACCGCTTCATCCGTGTAGATCTTGGTCGCATTCTCCGGGATCTGCACCGCGACATAACCCGAGAAGCCGGCGCCCGGCACGATCATCGAATAGCGCTTCACCAGGGTGTCGCCGGCCTTGCCGCTTTCGGTGGTGAAATAGGCGAGGCCCGCGGGAGTCTCGACCTTGTCCTGCTTGACGCCATTCGCGCCCGCCGGATTGGAGTTGAAGGCGCTCACGACCTCGCCATAGGCGGCCGGCGGCAGCTCGGTGATCAGCACCTTGACGCCGCCGTCCTCGCTCTCGAAGCCCGGAAAGGTTTTTGCGGTGTTGAGGCCGACCAACGGCACCATGCCCAGGCGCAAGCCGGGCGGAAACACGGCGTCGGCGGCAAGGGCCGGAAACGCGGAGGTAATGAAGAGGGCGAGCGCGGCGAGGGGGCGGGTCAGCTTCATGGGCACTCTGATTGGTTCACATTGAGGCCGTTCGATGGTCGGACACCGGGCCGCTTTGTCGCGCGAAGCAGCCGTGGCGGCTGCCCGGCCGGTCCGCCTTTTACCGGGTTTGGGCGTGCTGTAACAGGGCGAGGATCGGCCGCGGCAGCGGGGCTTGCCGAGGCTTGAACCTGTTAATAATTCCTCACCCGCAAGGGCGGTGAAGCCCGGATATGATCTTCCAAAACCCAATGTTTTCGCGGCAGAAACCCGACTTCGGTCCTTGCGGGCCCCTCCCCCCCTCCTATATGAGCCTCAATCATCGCAATATCGCGGATGTTTGATCTTAGGGGGTTTCGGTTTGGGTGCCTTCTGGGCCCAGCCAACCTGCTGCAAAAAGAAGGATATCGGGACCATGGGAAAGGTCATTGGGATCGACCTCGGCACCACGAATTCGTGCGTCGCCGTGATGGATGGCAAGAACGCCAAAGTCATCGAGAATTCCGAAGGCATGCGCACGACGCCTTCGATCGTCGCCGTCACGGACGACGGTGAGCGCCTCGTCGGCCAGCCGGCCAAGCGTCAGGCTGTCACCAATCCCGAGCGCACCTTCTTCGCAGTGAAGCGCCTCATCGGCCGCCGCTACGACGACCCGATGGTCGAGAAGGACAAGAAGCTCGTTCCCTACAAGATCGTGAAGGCTTCCAACGGCGACGCCTGGGTCGAGGCCGACGGCCAGACCTACTCGCCCTCGCAGGTGTCGGCGTTCATCTTGCAGAAGATGAAGGAGACCGCGGAAGCCCATCTCGGCCAGAAGGTCGACCAGGCCGTCATCACCGTTCCTGCCTACTTCAACGACGCCCAGCGTCAGGCGACCAAGGACGCCGGCAAGATCGCGGGCCTCGAGGTGCTGCGCATCATCAACGAGCCGACCGCGGCTGCGCTCGCCTATGGCCTCGACAAGACCAAGACCGGCACCATCGCGGTGTACGATCTCGGCGGCGGCACGTTCGATATTTCGATCCTCGAGATCGGCGACGGCGTATTCGAGGTGAAGTCGACCAACGGCGACACCTTCCTCGGCGGCGAGGACTTCGACATGCGCCTGGTCGGCTATCTCGCCGACGAATTCCAGAAGGAGCAGGGCATCAACCTGCGCAACGACAAGCTCGCGTTGCAGCGCCTGAAGGAAGCCGCTGAAAAAGCCAAGATCGAACTGTCGTCGACGACGCAGACCGAGATCAACCTGCCCTTCATCACCGCGGACCAGACCGGCCCGAAGCATCTGACGATGAAGCTCACCCGCGCCAAGTTCGAGGCGCTGGTCGACGACCTCGTCCAGAAGACCGTCGAGCCCTGCCGCAAGGCGCTCAAGGATGCCGGCGTCACCGCCGGTGAGATCGGCGAAGTGGTTCTGGTCGGCGGCATGTCGCGCATGCCGAAGGTCCAGGAAGTCGTGAAGCAGCTGTTCGGCAAGGAGCCGCACAAGGGCGTCAACCCGGACGAAGTCGTGGCGATCGGCGCCGCGATCCAGGCCGGCGTGCTCCAGGGCGACGTCAAGGACGTGCTTCTGCTCGACGTGACGCCGCTGTCGCTGGGCATCGAGACGCTGGGCGGCGTGTTCACCCGCATCATCGACCGCAACACCACGATCCCGACCAAGAAGAGCCAGGTGTTCTCGACCGCCGAGGACAGCCAGAACGCGGTCACCATCCGCGTCTTCCAGGGCGAGCGTGAGATGGCGGCCGACAACAAGATGCTCGGTCAGTTCGACCTGATGGGCATTCCGCCGGCGCCGCGCGGCATGCCGCAGATCGAGGTGACCTTCGACATCGACGCCAACGGCATCGTCAACGTCTCGGCCAAGGACAAGGCCACCGGCAAGGAGCAGCAGATCCGCATCCAGGCCTCCGGCGGCCTGTCGGAAGCCGACATCGAGAAGATGGTCAAGGACGCCGAGGCCAATGCCGAGGCGGACAAGAAGCGCCGCGAGGCCGTGACTGCCAAGAACGAGGCGGACGGTCTGGTGCATTCGACCGAGAAGGCTTTGGCCGAGCACGGCTCGAAGGTCGGCGAGACCGAGCGCCGCGCCATCGAGGATGCCGTCGGCGACCTCAAGGAAGCGCTGAAGGGCGACGATGCCGAGGCGATCAAGGCCAAGACGCAGACGCTGGCCCAGGCTTCGATGAAGCTCGGCGAAGCCATGTACAAGCAGCAGGCCGAGGCCGACGCCAAGAAGGACGCGGCCAAGGACGACGTCGTCGATGCGGAATTCACCGAGGTCGACGACGACAAGAACAACAAGAAGTCCGCTTAAACCCCAAGAGGGTGACGATGCGGACGGCTTGGACCCCACACGCGCTACCGGCCTCCTCCCCTGCGGGGGAGGCCGTCGTGTCGGGCTCGACGGGACGGGCGCCCGTTACGATCAATCAATTTCCCGCCGCTATGCTGAACGCTGCCATGCAGCCCTCTGCCGCCAGGCGGAAGGCCGCCTATGTTGTCGCGTGGCGACGTTGTTTCGCTCCGACTTGAATCGCGATTGGATAGACCGAGTCCGACATGTCCACGTCCACCAAGCGCTGCTACTACGAGACCCTCGAGGTCGAACGCGATGCCGACGAAGGCAAGCTGAAGTCGTCGTTCCGCAAGCTCGCCATGAAATTCCATCCCGACCGCAATCCGGGGGATGAGACCAGCGAAGTCAAATTCAAGGAAATCAACGAGGCCTACGAAATCCTCAAGGACAAGGACAAGCGCGCCGCCTATGACCGCTACGGTCATGCTGCTTTCGAGCAGGGCGGCGGCGGTGGTGCCGGGTTCGGCGCGGGCTTCGCATCCTCTTTCTCCGACATCTTCGAAGATCTGTTCGGTATGGCCGGGCAGCGCGGCCGCGGCGGTCGCGAGCGCGGCGCCGACCTGCGCTACAACATGGAAATCACGCTCGAGGAAGCCTTTGGCGGCAAGACCGCGCAGATCGAGATTCCGGTTTCGGTCACCTGCGAGGCCTGCTCGGGCATCGGCGCCAAGGCCGGCACCAAGCCGAAGACCTGCTCGACCTGCGGCGGCGCCGGACGCGTGCGGCAGTCGCAGGGCTTCTTCACGCTCGAGCGTACCTGTCCGGGCTGCCAGGGACGCGGCCAGATGATCGAGGACGCCTGCCCGTCCTGCTCGGGTCAGGGCCGAGTCACCCGCGAGCGAAATCTTTCGGTCAACATCCCCCCGGGTGTCGAGGACGGCACAAGGATCAGGCTCGCCGGTGAGGGTGAGGCGGGGGTCCGCGGCGGTCCGCCCGGCGACCTCTACATCTTCCTGTCGCTGGTCCAGCACCAGTTCTTCCAGCGCGACGGCGCCGATCTGCATTGCCGTGTGCCGATCTCGATGGTGACGGCCGCCCTCGGCGGCGAATTCGAGGTGCCGACCATCGAGAAGAGCAAGGCCAAGGTGAAGGTACCGGCCGGGACCCAGTCGAACCGCCGATTCCGCATTGCATCAAAAGGCATGCCGGTGCTGCGGTCGCGCCAGATGGGCGACATGTATGTTCAGGTCGTGGTCGAGACGCCGCAGAACCTCACCAAGAAGCAGCAGGAACTGCTGGCCGAGTTCGAAAAGCTGTCAAGCGGCAACACCCAGCCGGAGTCCGAGGGGTTCTTCGCCAAGGTCAAGGATTTCTTCGGTAATCGGGCGAGTTGACCCGGCTTGACCGTGCCGCCTTCGGCCTATACGTCTTTATGACCATTTTCTGACACGCCGCGGTCTTGCGGTCCCGTCCGGTCCAGACATGCCATTGCCATCGTCCGCGCGTGCGTTGAAGAAGCCTCGTCTCGATGACGAGGTGCGTTTTCTCAGATCGTGGATCGAAAAGCCGCTGCACATGGGCGCGGTGATGCCATCGGGCAAGTTGTTGGCCCGGACCATGGCCCATTACGTCGATGTCGATTCGGATGCGCCTGTGGTCGAGCTTGGACCCGGGACCGGCGCCATCACGTCGGCCCTGGTCGAGCGCGGTGTCGATCAGAAGCGTCTCGTCCTCGTCGAATACAATCCCGGTTTCTGCGCGCTGCTGCGCGACCGCTATCCGCAGGCCAAGGTGGTGCAGGGCGATGCCTATCGCCTGCGCGACACGCTCTGGAACGTGCTGAGCGCGCCGGCCTCCGCGGTCGTCTCCGGCCTGCCGCTCGTGACAAAACCGATGCTGACGCGCCTGCGGCTGATCCGCGACGCCTTCACGGCGCTCGCGCCCGGGGCGCCGTTCGTCCAGTTCACCTATGCGGTGGTGCCGCCGATCCCGAAATCGCTGCCCGGCGTGTCCACAGAGGCTTCGGAACGGATCTGGATGAACCTTCCGCCGGCCCGCGTCTGGGTGTATCGCAAGGACTAATTCCGCCGGCTTCCCATTGTGCACGGCGGGCTCGTTTCGCCGAACGCATGGGATCGGATGTCCGCACCCAAAATCCTGATCATTCCCGGCTCGCTGCGCACCGGTTCGCACAATGCGAAGCTGGCTGCGGTCATAGCCCATGAATTCGTCCGGGCCGGCGTCGATGTCACCCGGATATCGCTCGCCGATTTCCCGCTGCCGATCTATGACGGCGACCTTCAGGCCAAATCCGGCATCCCGAAGCACGCCATCAATCTCAAGCGCATGATCGGCGCGCATCACGGCGTGCTGTTCGTCACGCCTGAATACAACGCCTCGGTGCCGCCGCTGCTCAAGAACGCGATCGACTGGGTCAGCCGCGTGCAGGAGCTGAACGAAGCGCGCGGCGAGGTGTTCCGCAGCCGCGCCTTCGCGCTCGCCGGCGCCTCGCAGAGCCGGCTCGGTGCGGCGCGTGCGCTGCAGGCCTTGCGGCTGATCCTGACCTCGTGCCACGCCAACGTGATAGCCAGCCAGCTCACGCTCGCCTTTGCCGATCAGGCCTATGACGATATGGACAGGCTCAAGAACGAGGGCGACATCGCCGCGTTGAAGGAGCTGGTCGCGCAGTTGATCGATATTTCCCAACGCATGATGTGAGGTGACATGACGCCAGCCGAGATCGCTCCCAAGGACCGCCTGATCGTCGCGCTCGATCTGCCCAGCGTCGATGCCGCGGAGGCGACGATCAACCGTCTCGGCGACAGCGTCACCTTCTACAAGATCGGTTACCGGCTCGCTTATGCCGGCGGATTGCCGCTGGTCGGCAAGCTCGCCGACAAGGGCAAGAAGGTCTTTCTCGATCTCAAGCTGCACGACATCGGCAACACCGTGACGCAAGGCGTCGAGAGCATCACCAGGCTTGGCGCCACCTTCCTCACCGTGCACGCCTACCCACAGACCATGAAGGGCGCGATCGAAGGCCGCGGCAATTCGAGCCTGAGGATTCTCGCGGTCACGGTGCTGACCTCCTACAACGAGGACGATCTGCATGCGGCCGGCTATCGGCTCGGCGTCTCCGAGCTGGTCGAGGCGCGCGCGCAGCAGGCGCAGGTGCTTGGCATCGACGGACTGGTGTCCTCGCCGGAGGAAGTTGGAGCCTTGCGCAAGATCGTCGGCCACCAGATGCATCTCGTCACACCGGGCATCCGGCCGGTCGGTTCGGCGACCGGCGATCAGAAGCGCATCATGACGCCGGGCCGCGCGATCGCCGCCGGCGCCGACTATCTCGTCGTCGGACGGCCGATCGTCGAAGCCGCCGACCCGAAGGCGATTGCGGAAGCCATCCAGGCCGAGATCGCGCAGGCGCTCGGAGCATGATCCGGACCCGAAGGCCGCGTTAGCGCAAAATGTGACGCGGTTTTCCGATCAGATCATGCTCAAATAGAGATCACCTCAAGCAACAACAGGGAGAAGCACAATGGCAAAAGGCTACTGGATCGGGCGCGTCGATGTGAGCAGTGACGAGGGCTACAAGCCCTATGCCGTCGCCAACGGTCCAATCTTCAAGAAATGGGGCGGTCGCTTCGTCGTGCGTGCCGGCAAGTTCACCACCGTCGAGGGCGCCAGCCGCACCCGCAACGTCGTCATCGAATTCCCGGACTACGAAACCGCCCTGGCCTGCTACAACTCACCGGAATACCAGGCCAACATCAAGGTGCGCCAGCCGCACTCGGTCGCCGACCTCATCATCATCGAGGGCTATGACGGCCCGCAGCCGTCGGACGGTTGAGGCGCGACCTCGGCCTGTATGGCTCGAGACGCCGGCCTGCGGCCGGCTCCTCACCATGAGGTCTGATATCCTGCCGCGACACGAGACCTCATCCTGAGGGCCCGCCGCAGGCGAGCCTGCCTGATCCCCTCGGTTGCCGGAACTGGCTCCCCCCGCTAAAACGGCCTCCGAAGAGGATCATACCATGTCCGACATGCGCTTGATTGTTGCTGGGGCCGGCGGCCGGATGGGGCGCGCGCTGGTGCGGGCGATCGCCGAGAGCAAAGGTGCGGTGCTGGCCGGCGCGCTGGAGGCGCCGGGCTCCGAGCTGCTCGGCAAGGATGCCGGCGTGCTCGCGGGGCTGCCCGCCAACGGCATCACGCTTTCCGGCGATCTCTGGGCGATGTCGAAGGAGGCCGACGGCATCCTCGATTTCACCGTGCCCGCGGCGACCATCGCCAATGTCGCGATCGCGGCCGAGCGCGGTATCGTGCATGTCGTGGGCACCACGGGGCTGTCGGGCTCCGACAACGCCGTGATCAAGAGTGTCACCAGTCGTGCCGTCGTGGTGCAATCCGGCAATATGAGCCTGGGCGTCAATCTGCTCGCCGCCGTGGTCAAGCGCGTCGCCAGGGCGCTCGACGAGAGCTTCGATATCGAGATCGTCGAAACCCATCACCGCATGAAGATCGACGCGCCCTCGGGCACCGCGCTGATGCTGGGCCAGGCCGCCGCCAGCGGTCGCGGCGTCGCCCTCGATGACCATTCCGAGCGCGGCCGTGACGGCATCACCGGTGCGCGTCGGCCGGGCAATATCGGTTTCGCCTCGTTGCGCGGCGGCACCGTCGCCGGCGACCACAGCGTGACCTTCCTCGGCCCGTTCGAGCGCCTGACGCTGTCGCATCAGGCCGAGGACCGCATGCTGTTCGCCCATGGCGCTCTGAAGGCGGCACTGTGGGCGCATGGCAAGAAGCCGGGCCACTACTCCATGGCCGACGTGCTCGGCCTTGCCGATATCTAGTCGACAATCAGCAACGGAAAGCAGTCAATGAGCGAACGTCTTCTCGTGCTCGTGCGCCACGGCCAGAGCGAATGGAATCTGAAGAACCTGTTCACGGGTTGGAAGGACCCTGATCTCACCGAGCTCGGCGTGAAGGAAGCGACCGACGCCGGCCGCAAGCTGAAGGCACAGGGCCTTCAGTTCGACGTCGCCTACACCTCCGTGCTCACGCGCGCGCAACACACGCTGGATATCATCCTCAGCGAGCTCGGCCAGACCGGCCTGCCGACTTCGAAGAACCTCGCGCTGAACGAACGCGACTACGGCGATCTCTCCGGCCTCAACAAGGACGATGCCCGCAAGAAATGGGGTGAGGACCAGGTGCTGATCTGGCGTCGCTCCTACGACGTGCCGCCGCCCGGCGGCGAAAGCCTGAAAGACACGCTCGCGCGCGCGTTGCCCTATTACGTGCAGGAGATCCTGCCCGGCGTGCTCAACGGCAAGCGTACGCTGGTCGCCGCCCACGGCAATTCGCTGCGCGCGCTGATCATGGTGCTGGAAAAGCTATCGCCTGAAGGCATTCTGAAGCGCGAGCTCGCGACGGGTGTGCCGATCATCTACCGGCTGAATGCGGATTCGACCGTGGCCTCGAAGCTGGATCTGGCGGGCTGAGGACAGTCCCGTAGGGTGGGTTAGACAGCGTCTGCGCGAAGCGCAGCCGCTGGCGTAACCCACCATCTCTGCCGCCGCGGAAGCATAAGAGGTGGGTTACGCCTACGGCTAACCCACCCTACGAATTCCGCTACTGCATCCCCAGCTGCCCGGCTTCCCAGCCCAGCATCGCCTGCTTGCGGGTGATCCCCCAGTGATAGCCGGTGAGCGTACCGCTCTTGCCGAGTGCGCGGTGGCAGGGCACGACAAAAGAGACCGGGTTCTTGCCGACCGCCGCGCCGACGGCGCGTGAGGCCTTCGGGCTGTTGATGTTGCAGGCGATGTCGGAATAGGACACTGCGCGCCCCATCGGGATTTTCAGCAGCGTCTCCCACACCCGCACCTCGAAGTCGGTGCCGATCATCACCACGCGCAACGGCTGGTCCGGCCGCCAGAGTTTCGTGTCGAAGATGCGCGCCGCGAGCGGCGCCGTGCCCTCGTGGTCCTCGACGTAAGTTGCGTTCGGCCAGCGCCGCGTCATGTCGGCGAGCGCGACCTTCTCCTCGCCGTGGTCGGCGAAGGCAAGGCCCGACAGGCCGCGATCGGTGGCGATCACGATCGCCGTGCCGAACGGCGAAGGGTGGAAGCCGTAGCGCAAGGTGAGGCCCGCGCCGCCGTTCTTCCATTCGCCCGGCGACATCGCCTCATGCGTGACGAAGAGATCGTGCAGCCGCCCCGGGCCTGACAGGCCGGAATCGAGCGCGGCATCGAGAATGCTCGCGGAGTCTCGCAGCAAGCCCTTGGCGTGATCGAGCGTCAGCGCCTGCATGAAGGCCTTCGGCGTGATGGAGGCCCAGCGGCGGAACAGATGGTGCAGCTCATCCGGCGTGACGCCGGCCGCATCCGCCATCGCCTCGATGGTCGGCTGCGCGCGCCAGTTCTCCGAGATGAAGGCGATCGCCCGGCGTACCGAATCATAGTCGCGCAGCGCGGCGTGCTGGGGGCCCGGCTTGGTCAGGCGCTGGTCATGTATGGCGAGTGTCATCATGACCGGAAATGTAGGGGAGGGACGGGCGCGAAACCACCCGATTTCCGACGTGAGATCAGCGAAGCGGATTGTAGGTCGGGCCGCGCTTGGCGGCATTGAGTGCCTCAACCAAGCCTTTGTAAAAGCTAGCCTTTTCCTCTTGCCCCAGGAAGCGCGCGATCTGGATCTGGCGGCCGCGCGCGATCAGATAGAGATGCTCGATGCCGAAGTCCTCGTCGACCTCCATGTCGAGGCGGACCCAGAGCGGATTGAACGTCCATTCGGCGACCTGGCCGCGATGGCTGATCCGCCGCACCCGCAATTCGGACGGTGTCACCACGATTTCCTCGCGGGCGCGCGCGGCGCGGAAATTGGCCTTGAAGGCCCACCAGATCACCAGCACGTCGAGCCCGAAGAAGCCGAACACCGGCCACGCCCCCATCATCAGGAAAGCGAGGCCCGCGACGAAGCTGACCACGCTCACGAACAGCATCAAGGCGAGGAAGCCGGTGCGGTTCAGGGAGCGGTGTGGCGTCAGCAGCGCAGAGAAGATCTGCACGTCGCGCGGGTCTTGGGAATCGCTGCGCTCTATTTCGTTGCCTGTGCTCATCCTCCATCAGTATATCCCGATCATGGCGAAAATCACCCGCAAGCCCGCCCCGCGCAAAGCGGCGGTGCCGAATAAAAAGGCAAAGCCGGTCGCGGCCAAACCGAAAGCGCCTGCGAAGAAATCGCTCAAAGCTGCAAAACCCTGGACGCCGGCCGAGGTCCGCGAGGTCTTCAGCCGTTTCCGCAAGGCCAACCCGGAGCCGAAGGGCGAGCTCGAGCACGTCAATCCGTTCACGCTGCTGGTTGCCGTGGTGCTGTCGGCGCAGGCGACCGATGCCGGCGTCAACAAGGCCACGCGCGCCTTGTTCGAAATCGCCGACACCCCGAAGAAGATGCTCGATCTCGGCGAGGAGCGCCTGCGCGAGTACATCAAGACGATCGGCCTCTATCGCACCAAGGCGAAGAACGTGATCGCGCTGTCGGCAAAGCTGCTGACCGAGTTCGGCGGCGAGGTGCCGCGCACCCGTGCCGAAATCGAATCGCTGCCCGGCGCCGGTCGCAAGACTGCCAACGTCGTGCTCAACATGGCCTTCGGCGAGCACACCATGGCCGTCGACACGCACGTGTTCCGGGTCGGCAACCGCACGGGGCTTGCGCCCGGCAAGACGCCGCTCGAGGTGGAGCTCGGTCTCGAAAAGGTGATCCCGGCGGAGTTCATGCTGCATGCCCATCATTGGCTGATTTTGCACGGCCGCTACACTTGCCTCGCGCGCAAGCCGCGCTGCGAGGTCTGCCTGATCAACGATCTCTGCCGGTGGCCGGAGAAGACGGTGTGAGATCGCGGTGAGTTCGTTTGAGGTTCAGTCGTGAGTCAACAAGAGCAAGTTCCATCGTCGCCTCCCGCCGCAGCGCCTGCCCCACCACCGAAGCCGACGCAGCGCCCCGCCACCTCGCTCTGGAGCCGGCTCGCGATCCCGCTGTTTGCCGTCGTCGTTGCGCTCGCGTTCGTCGCGCTGGCGACGTTGCGCTTCGACGAATGGGTCGGCAATGCCGTGATCCAGACCACCAATGACGCCTATGTGCGCGCCGAGCTGACGCGGCTGTCGAGCCGCGTCTCGGGCGAAGTGCTCACCGTAGGGGTCACCGATTTCCAGCGCGTCAAGGCCGGCGATCTCCTGATCCAGATCGATCCCGCCGATTACGAGGCGCAAGTCGCGCAGGCCGAAGCCGCCGTCGCCGCGGCGCAGGCCGCGCTCGACAATCTCGCCAACCAGATCGAGCTGCAATATGCGACGATCGCGCAGGCCCAGGCTGCCCGCCTCTCTGCGGAAGCCATGGAAGTGGAGGCGCGACAGGAGCAGGAGCGCCAGCAATCCCTGTCGCAGACCGAATCCGGCACGCGTCAGCGCCTCGAGCAGGCAGTGGCCGTTTACGCCAAGGCGCAGGCCGACGTGCGCGCGAGCCGCGCCGTGATCGCGGCCCAGCAGCATCAGCTCGAGGTCCTGCAAGGCACCAGGAAGCAGCGCGCCGCCGATGTCGCGGCGGCCAAGGCGACGCTGGCGGGCGCGAAGCTCAAGCTTGGCTACACGAAGATCACCGCGCCGTTCGACGGCGTTGTCGGCGAGCGCCAGGTGCAGCCCGGCGATTACGTCAATATCGGCACCAACCTCATCAACGTGGTGCCGCTGCCCAAGGTCTATGTGATCGCGAACTACAAGGAGACCCAGCTCACGCATGTTGCACCGGGCCAGCCGGTCGAGATCACGGTCGACAGTTTTCCGCGTGAGACGCTGCGCGGCAGGGTCGCGCGCATTGCGCCGGCGACGGGCGCACAGGTGGCGCTGCTGCCGCCCGACAACGCAACGGGCAATTTCACAAAGGTCGTGCAGCGCATTCCGGTGCGGATCCAGTTCGACGATGGCCAACCGCTGCTGGCGCGCCTCGTGCCGGGCATGTCGGTCGTCACCAGCATCGACACCAAGGGCGCAAATGGCGGAAAATGACGATGCCGATCGCGGGCCGGTCTCGCGCGGCGGCGTCGCGCCGCAGCCCATGTTCGCCGTCGCGGCGGTGCTGCTCGGCTCGTTCCTCGCCAATTTCGACGGCCGGCTGACCACGGTCGGTCTGCCCGACCTGCGCGGCGCATTCTCGCTCGGCTTCGACGAGGGCGCCTGGCTCTCGACCGCCGGCATCGGCTCGCAGATCTTCATCGCGCCTGCGGTGGCCTGGCTCGCCACGGTGTTCGGCCTGCGCCGCGTCCTCGGCATCCCCAGCCTCGTCTATGCCGCCGTCTCGTTCGTCATTCCCTTCGTGCACGACTACACGACGTTGCTCGTGCTCAGCGTCGTGCACGGCCTCCTGCTCGGCACCTTCGTGCCGGCGACGCTGATGATCGTGTTCCGCAATCTGCCGATCCGCTGGTGGCTGCCGGCAATCTCGATCTATTCGATCCGCGTCGGCTTCGCGTTGGACACATCGACCTCGCTGGTCGGCTTTTATGTCGACCATCTCGGCTGGCAATGGCTGTACTGGCAGGGCGTGGTGATCGCGCCCTTGATGGGCCTGATGGTCTATCTCGGCACGCCGAACGAGCCGGTGAACCGCGCGCTGCTGCGCGAGGCCGATTGGGGCGGCATGCTGCTGCTCGGCGCCTCGGTCTCGATGATCTATGCCGGGCTCGACCAGGGCAACCGGCTGGACTGGCTCGGCTCCGGCACGGTGATGGCACTGCTCGCAGCGGGCGCGGTGCTGTTTCTGGCCTTCCTCGTCAACGAATCGCTGGTCAGGCAGCCCTGGGCGCATGTGAACGTGCTGTTCTCGCGCAACATCGGCTTCGGCCTGGTCCTGATCCTGCTCTACACGCTGACCAGCCTGTCCAATGCGTCGCTGGTGCCGAACTTCCTCGCCACCATCGCGCTGCTCAGGCCCGAGCAGAGCGGCATGCTGCTGCTGACCTATGGCGCCTTGCCGATGTTCGTGCTGGTGCCGGTCTCGATCTGGCTACTGCGGCATTTCGATACGCGGACGGTGGTCGTCATGGGCTTTGCCTGCTTTGCCGCGGCCAATCTCTGGGGTGCGCAACTCACCCACGCCTGGGCGCGCGAGGATTTCGCCGGCATCGTGCTGCTCCAGGCGATAGGGCAGTCGCTGACGCTATTGCCGCTGATCATCACGCTGCTGTCCAACTCCGATCCGAGCCGTGCCACCTCCTTTGCCGCCTATATCCAGATCATGCGGCTCGGCGGCGCCGAGATCGGCGTGGCGCTGATGGGCACCTGGCTGCGCGTGCGCGAGCAGGTCCATTCCTTCTATCTCGGCCAGAACCTTGCAGTCGGCGATGCCGATGTGGTGCAGAGACTGAAGCAGCTCGCCGATCACTTCGCCGTTCACGGCACGGGATCGGCGCAGCCGCGCGCGGTCGGCACGGTAGCGGGCATCGTCCAGCGCGAGGCCAATGTGCTCGCCTATATCGACGGCTTCTGGCTGTGCTTCTGGCTGGCGATAGCCGCGCTCGCAATCGTCGCGCTGGTCACCCGCGCGCCGACGGGCCCATTCACGCCCGCGCCGTTCGGCTTCGCCAGGATGCTGCTGCGCAAATGCGGACTAACGGAGACGTAAGCGTCACCGCATCTGTCGCGCCGGCTCGATCAGCTCGGGCCGCGGGCCTGACAGCCGCTTGTGCATGTGGACCATGAAGGCCATGGCGAAGATCGGCGTCGCCAGATTGACGATCGGGATCGAGACGAAGGCGGCGATGAACAGGCCGGCGGTGAAGATGGTGGCGGCGTTGTCGCGCCGCATCGCCTTGGCCTCTTGCGGCGAGCGAAAGCGCATCGCCGCGAGCTCGAAATATTCGCGGCCGAGCAGCCAGGCGGTGGCGAGGAAGAAGATCAGGAAGCCTGCGCCGGCGAACAACACCAGCGGCAACGCGATCAGATAGACCAGGATGGTCAGGAGCGCGGTCTTTATGCCTTCGAAAATCGCCTGGTTGAACGGCAGCGCCGTGCCCGGCCGCTCGGCCGGATAATGCTCACGTTCGACGATGTCGGCGACATCGTCGACGAACAGGCTGGCCACCAGCGAGGTGATTGCCGGCATCAGGAAGACGCCGCCGAACACGACCCCGAAGCCCGCGGCAATCGAGACGATCCAGGAGAGGATTTCGATCGATGTATGCCAGCCCGGCCCGAGCAGACCCTCCAGCCAGACCTCACCAGAGGTCGCAAACCAGCTGAGCAGCCGCTGCAAGCCGATCGCCAGCACGGTGATCAGCACGAGCGCAAGCCCGATCGACCGCCACAGGATCGAGCGCATCGGCGGCGAGATCATTTGCGACAGCGCCTTCACGGCGGCATCCAGCATTGGGGGGTCCTTTCACGAAACGACCCGCGAGAAGTAGAGATGCACGGCGGTTTCGGCAAGGGAGGGTGGTTGCCCAAGGCACGGCTGTGTCCGGGGGCACGCAAGCTACCCGTGCCGATGCCCGGGTTTCCGCGCCTTCGCCTGCTTGCCTTCCCCGGTCGGGATCATCACCACGCGGCCATAGCGCACGCCGCGTTCGGCGATGATGTGGTCGGCGAAATGCCGGACTTCGGCGGCATCGCCTCGCAGCGCCGTCATCTCCATGCAATTGTTGTCGTCGAGATGGACGTGCAGGGTCGCCAGCGCGAGGTCGTGATGGCCGTGGAATTCCTGCACCAGGCGCTTGGACAGATCGCGGGCGGCATGATCGTAGACATACACCAGGCCGGCGACGCAGGCGCCGGTCTGGGCGGTCCCCTCGGTGCTCTGCTGCAGGCCGGCGCGGGCGAGATCGCGGATGATCTCGGAGCGGTTCTGATAGCCGCGCGCTTCCGCGGCCGCGTCGATCTCCGCCAGGAGATCGTCCTCGATCGTGATCGTAATCCGCTGCATCAGACCTTCCCCGCGTCGCGCTTGTGTACCATGAACCGTAGCCCGAATGGCGCGAATGCTCCATCCGGGCTGCCAGCTCATTCATAACTTCGTCGCACGCAGCCGCAGCGCATTCCCGACCACGCTCACCGAGGACAGCGCCATCGCCGCCGCGGCGATGATCGGCGACAGCAGCAGGCCGAAGGCCGGATAGAGGATGCCGGCCGCGATCGGAATGCCGGCGGCATTGTAGATGAAGGCAAAGAACAGGTTTTGGCGGATGTTGCTCATGGTCGCCTGCGACAGTTTACGTGCCCGGGCGATGCCGATGAGATCGCCCTTGAGCAGCGTCACGCCCGCGCTTTCCATCGCGACGTCCGTGCCGGTGCCCATGGCGATGCCGACTTCGGCGGCGGCCAGCGCCGGTGCGTCGTTGACGCCGTCGCCGGCCATCGCGACGATGCGGCCGGCCTTCTGCAGCTTGGTCACCACCGCGCTCTTCTGATCCGGCAGCACCTCTGCCTCGACCTCGGCGATGCCGAGTCGGCGCGCCACCGCTTCCGCCGTGGTGCGGTTGTCGCCGGTCAGCATGATCACCTTGATGCCTTCGGCAGCCAGCGCCTTCAGCGCCTCCGGCGTCGAGGCCTTGACCGGATCGGCGATCGCGAACAGGCCGGCAAGTCGGCCATCCACGGCCATGTTGATCACCGTGGCGCCGTCGCCGCGAAGCCGCTCGGCCTCGGCGTCGAGCGCCGTCGTGTCGATCCCGATCGAGGCGAGATATCTGGCATTGCCGAGCGCGACGGTTTTGCCGTCGACCTTGCCGGTGGCGCCCTTGCCGGTCGGCGAGTCGAACTGCTCGACCTGGCCGAAGACGAGCTGCTTCTCCTTGGCCGCACGCACGATCGCGTCAGCCAAAGGATGTTCGCTGGCGCGCTCGACGCTGGCCGCAAGCCGAAGGATGTCGTCTTCCGCAAGGCCGGCCGCCGGCACGATCGCGACCACCTTGGGCTTGCCCTCGGTCAGCGTTCCCGTCTTGTCGACCACCAGCGTGTCGATCTTCTCCATCCGCTCCAGCGCCTCGGCGTTCTTGATCAGCACGCCTCCTTGCGCACCGCGGCCGACGCCGACCATGATCGACATCGGGGTCGCGAGCCCCAGCGCACAGGGGCAGGCGATGATCAGCACGCTGACGGCGGCGACGAGACCGAAGGCGAGCCGCGGCTCCGGACCGAACCACGACCAGGCCGCAAAGGCGGCGATGGCGACGACGATCACGGCGGGCACGAACCAGCCTGCGACCTGGTCGGCGAGCCGCTGAATCGGCGCGCGCGAGCGCTGCGCGTCCGCGACCATCTGCACGATCTGCGACAGCAGCGTCTCGCGTCCGACCTTGTCGGCGCGCATGATGAAGCTGCCCGACTGGTTCAGCGTGCCCGCGATGACTTTCGCACCGGTTTCCTTGGTGACCGGCATGGATTCCCCGGTGACCAGGGATTCGTCGAGCGAGGAGCGCCCCTCCAGGATGACGCCGTCGACCGGCACCTTCTCGCCGGGACGAACGCGCAAGCGATCGCCGGCATGGAGCGTGTCGATCTCGACCTCATGCTCGCTGCCATCGGCGTCGACGCGACGCGCGGTCTTCGGGGCGAGCTGCAACAGCGCCTTGATCGCGCCCGAGGTCGCGTCACGGGCGCGCAGCTCCAGCACCTGACCGAGCAGCACCAACACGGTGATCACCGCCGCCGCCTCGAAATAGACGGCGACCGCGCCTTCATGGCCGCGGAAGGTGGCAGGAAAAATCTGCGGCGCGAGGGTGCCGATGATGCTGTAGACATAGGCAACACCGGTGCCCATCGCGATCAGCGTGAACATGTTGAGGTTGCGCGTCAGCAGCGATTGCCAACCGCGAACGAAGAACGGCCAGCCGGCCCACAGCACCACGGGTGTGGCGAAGACGAGCTGGATCCAGTTCGATAGCGTCTGATCGATCCAGTTGTGCGAGCCTGCGAGATGGCCGCCCATCTCCAGCACCACGGCCGGCAGCGCAAGTGCGCCGCCGATCCAGAACCGCCGCGTCATGTCGGCAAGCTCGGGATTGGGACCGGTTTCCAGGCTCGCCACCTCCGGCTCCAGCGCCATGCCGCAGATCGGGCAGCTGCCGGGTCCGACCTGGCGGATCTCCGGATGCATCGGACACGTGTAGATCGTGCCCGCGGGCATCTCGGGCGCGGGCGCCTTTTCCTCGGCGAGATATTTTGCGGGGTCGGCGGCGAACTTGGTGCGGCAGCCGGCCGAGCAGAAATGGAAGGTTTCGCCGTGATGGTCAAACCGGTGCTTCGAGGTCGCGGGGTCGACCGTCATGCCGCAGACGGGGTCCAGGACCTTGGTCGCGCCAGCACCATGGTCATGCGCGTGATGATGGGCGTGGCCGGCGTGATCGCCGTGCCCGCCGCAACAGGAGGCCTCCGCCGGCTTGGCTGCCGGCGCGGCTTTGCTGGAACAGCCGCATCCGGAATGGGTTTCCGGCGCGTGATGGTGCCTGTGTTCGGCGTCTTTCATGGCGGCGCTCCGGCCTTGCAATATATACCCTACGGGGGTATATAGGCCTCATGCGCGAAGACATCAAGGCATCTGTCGGAAAACGCCTCGGCCGGATCGAGGGCCAGGTTCGCGGCCTCTCGAAAATGGTAGAGGAAGACCGCTACTGCATCGACATCGTGACGCAGATCTCGGCGGTGCGCGCCGCGCTGCGCCGGGTCGAGGAGGAGGTCCTGAAGGACCACGTCGCCCATTGCGTCGAGCACGCGATTGCGAGCGGCGACAAGGCCGATCAGCGCGAGAAGATCGCGGAGCTGATGGCGGTGATTGGAAGGGCGGAGCGGTAGATTCTCAGTGTCGCTGCGCTCGTCGCAACGACGGTTGTTGAGCCGACGTCCCGCACCACCCAGGTGTCGTCCCGGCGAACGCAGGGACGACGGTGACGCTTACGCCGCGATCTCGCACTTGGCTCTGCGGCGCCACGCGCGGTACATCGCGAGCTCGTTCAGGTGCACAAAATGCTCGGAGAAATTGCTGGGCATCTCCGCAGGCTGCGCCGTCACTTCTTCAGTCGGATTCTCACCCGACGCCTCTTCGTCAATCGCCTCAGGAACGAGCGGCGGCGCACGGAGCGTTTCTGGAAACACACTGAATGTGCCCGCTACCTCCTCGAGCGGCTTCTGCTTGTCGGCCCAGTGCAGGGCGGTGTAGTCGAAACCGTGCACGATGGTGGGTTTGACGACTTCGAAATAGGGCGAGATATCGAAGTCGCGGGGCATGTAGAGCGAGGAATCGCGGATGTGCAGGATCTCGCGGCGGGCGGCGCGGCTGCCGGCCTTGGTGATCTTGGGCAGGATCGGGTAACGCACGGCATCGAACGCCTGCGCGATCAGCGCCGAGCAGATGATCTTGGTCGGATCGCCCGAGCCGAGCGCGATCATGCGCCGCCGCCAGCGCTGCGGCACCGGCAGCGGAAACAGGAAGCGCATGAGATCGACGATGTTCTTGGTGTCATAGCCGAAGCCGATGCGGTTGATCGCATAGCGGCAGACCGTGGTGCGGTCCTCATAGGACAGTCCGACCGGGCGGCAGAGGCGGGTGTGATAGGGGAAATATTTCGAAAGCGGCGCCGACGTGACGCCCTCGCCGATATTGGCTTCGATCAGCACATGCGGCTCGCCGTCCGGCTCCTCCGCGCCCTCGATCGGACCGACATAGAGCGCGGCATGCGACCAGGTCGACTGCGTCAGATATTTGATGATGCCGGAGATGCGGTTGTTGCCCTCGACCAGCAGCACGTCACCGGGCTCGACGACGCCGCGCAGGTGCTCCGGGTCGCTCGGCGTGAACGGCTCGTAGCCGGGCACCTCCTTGGAGAGGTACGCGGCAATCAGCTTGCCGACAGAATCTAGGACCGTCCCCATTTCAAACTCCCCCCACGGCCTTTTCCGGCCGTCTTTTTCCCTTCTCTATCATGGTCGAAACGTGTTGCAATTCGGTTCATCACTCCGTGAGGTCAAGCACGATTGATTCACCATGATGGTTGCTGTGCAACATCAGATGCGGCAAGGTTCGCTGACTGTTCCCGTTCGCCGCAAGTCCTCGGAAACCATGACATGATAATCACGCGCCGCGGTTTCCTTTCGGCGTCGGCGGTCCTTGCCGCGATGCCGGTCCTGCGGGCATCCGCCGCGCCGCTGCCGCGCGAGGCTGACATCGCGGTGATCGGAGCGGGGGCGGCCGGCATCGCTGCGGCGCGGCGTATCATGGCCACGGGCCGCAAGGTCATCGTGGTGGAGGCGGCGCCCCAGATCGGCGGCCGCTGCATCACCGACAGCACCACCTTCGACACGCCGTTCGACCGCGGTGCGCGCTGGATGCACAATCCCGACACCAATCCGATGATCCGGCTGGCGCGTAGCGCGGGGCTCGACGTGCTGCCGGCGCCGTCGGGCCAGAAGATGCGCATCGGCCGCCGCAACGCGCGCGCCGGCGAGACCGAGCAATTCCTGGCTGCGCTGGTGCGGGCCAACCGTGCCATCGACGAGGCCGCGCGGGCCAAGCTGGACAGCTCTTGCGCGTCCGTGCTGCCGAAGGATCTCGGCGACTGGGCGGGCGCGGCCGAGTTCATGCTGGGCGCGGGCTTCGCCGGCAAGGACCTGAAGGAGCTGTCCGCGATCGACAAGGGACGCGCGCAGGATCGCAACGCGGCGATCGCCTGCCGTCAGGGCTTGGGCACGCTGATCACGAAGCTCGGCGAGCAGGCGCCGGTGGCGCTGTCGACGCCGGCGAGCCGTATCGCCTGGAGCAACCGCGACGTCAGCGTGGAGACGCAGGCCGGCAAGATTGCCGCGCGCGCGGTCATCGTCACGGTCTCGACCAATGTGCTGATATCAGGCGCGATCAAGTTCACGCCCGACATCCCCAAGCGCACGCTGGATGCGGCGTCAAAACTCGGCCTCGGCAGCTACGATCGTATCATGCTGCAATTGCCGGGCAATCCGCTCGGTCTGTCGCGCGACGATATCCTGATCGAGCAGAGCAATTCGACGCGCACGGCGCTCATGTTCGCCAATATCGGGGGCTCCTCGCTCTGCTCCATCGACGTCGGTGGCGCGTTCGGCCGCGATCTCTCCGAGCAGGGCGAAAAGGCGATGGCGTCCTTCGCCAGGGAATGGATCGCGAAATTGTTCGGCAGCGAGGCCGCTTCCGCCGTGCAGAAGACCAGCGCCACGCGCTGGAATGCGTCGCCTTTCGTGATGGGCGCCATGTCGGCGGCCTCCCCCGGCGGTCAACTCTCGCGAAGGGTCTTGGCGGAGCCGATAGGCAATGTGTTTCTCGCCGGCGAGGCCACCCATGAGACGCTGTGGGGCACTGTCGATGGCGCCTGGGAAAGCGGCGAACGAGCCGCGGATGCGGCCCTGCGCAAGATCGGCGCGCTCAAGGATGATCCGGCGGATGTACCGACGCAATCGACGAAGAAGCGCAGGGCGCCGCGGCAATAGGGCAACTAAGTCGCCAAAACACTCCGCTGTCGTCCCTGCGTTCGCAGGAACGACGGCAGCGGTTTATCGCAACAGCCCGTCCAGCACCGGCAGCCCGGCAATCACCGCCATCGCAATCAGCGCGTAGCAGATGCCGCGAAACACCCGCTCGCTGGCCCGGCCGAACAGCGAGGCTCCGAACGCGACACCCGCCGCATAGACCGGGCCGACGATGAGCGATAGCAGCAGCGACTCGCGCGAGATCAGGCCGGTGGCCGCGTAGCTGACCATCGAGAAGAAATCCGACGCGCCGAAGAACAGTACGATATTGGCGCGGGCGACGATCGGAGCGATGGGGCGGCCGAGCCAATAGCCGACGATCGGCGGACCGCCGGTCTGTGCGAGGCCACTACAGAAGCCAGAGAGGCTGCCGATGCCGACCGAGAGCCAGGCGTGGTCCTTGCCGCGATAGCGCCAGCCCGACAGCAGCAGGAGCAACAGCGCGGCGACGAAACAGGAGATGATCCAGCGCGTCGTGACGGGCTCGAGCACGCTGAGGAAATAAGTGCCGACGGGGACGCCGACCAGCGCACCCAGCACGGTCACCGCGGTGGCCTTGCGGTCGGCCTTCCGCCATGCGTCCGGCAGCAGCGGCGCGGCCGCGATGAAATCGATGACGAGCAGCAGGGCGGCAACCAGCCGCGGCGCCGCGATACTGCTCGCCAGCGGCATGAAGATCAGCGCCGAGCCGAAGCCGGAAAAGCCGCGCGCGGTGCCGGAAACGAAAGCGACGGCGCAGAGCGCCGCCGCGATCGTGAGGTTGACGTCCTTCGGAAGGAAGTCAGCAGGACTCATCCGCGCAACGTGCCGCCGGTCTTCTTGGTGACCTCGGCCACGATCTTGGCGCCGACGGCCTCGATCTCCTGATCGGTCAGGGTTTTCTCGCGCGGCTGAAGCGTGACCGCGATGGCGATCGACTTCTTGCCGTCGTCGATGCCCTTGCCTTCGTAGACGTCGAAGACATTGACGCCGGTGATCAGCTTCTTGTCGACGCCTTGCGCCGCGCGGACGATGTCGCCGGCCTTGACGGCGCGGTCGACAATGAAAGCGAAGTCGCGCGACACGGGCTGGAACGCCGAGAGCTCGATCAAGGGCTTGGCGCGCGTCGGCTTCTTCTTCGCCTCGGGGATGCGGTCGAGGATCACCTCGAACACGACAAGCGGCCCATCGGCGCCGAGCGCCTCGAGCGCTCTGGGGTGCACTTCGCCGAAAGTGCCGAGCACGTTTTGCGGACCGATCTGGATCGTGCCGGATCGTCCGGGATGCAGCCATTTCGGGCCGCCCGCGACGATCTGCAGCGCCTGCATCGGCGCGCCGGCGGCAGCCAGCACCGCCAGCGCATCCGCCTTGGCGTCGAACACATTTGCCTGCGTCGAACCGGACCAGTGCCGTCCCAGGCCTTCCGACGAGGCAAAGCCGCGGCGAACGCCGCTTGCAGCCATGAACTGATCCTGCGGGCGATCACCTTTGAAGACCTGGCCGACCTCGAACAATGCCACATCGCTCACGCCGCGATTGGCATTCGCCTGCGCGGCCGCGATCAGACCCGCGAGCAGGGTCGGACGCATGTCGGAGAGATCCGACGCGATCGGGTTGGCGACTTCGAGCTCGCGCTGCCCGCCGCCGAACAATTGCGCTGCGGACTTCGTGATGAAGGACCATGTCACCGCTTCGATGATGCCGCGGCTTGCGAGCGCGCGCCTGGCGCGCCGGGTGCGCAGCTGAAGCGATGTCAGCACCGGCTTGCGTGCGTCCTCGCCGCGTTCGAACGGTGTCATCGGCACCTTGTCGACGCCGAAGATGCGGACGATTTCCTCGACGATGTCGGCCTTGCCGTGCACGTCCGAGCGCCACGAAGGCACCGCGACCTTCACGACCGGACCGGGGCCTGCCATCATGAAGCCGAGATGGGTCAGGATGCGCTTCATCTCCGGCTGCGGCACCTCGATGCCGGACAGACGCTTGACCTCGGTGATCGGGAATTCGATCAAATGATCGTCGCCGAAGGCCTTGCCGACCACGACGGTTTCGGACGGCGTGCCGCCGCACATCTCCATCACCAGCTTGGTCGCGAGCTCGAGGCCCGGCACCATGAAGGCCGGATCGACGCCGCGCTCGAAGCGATAGCGCGCGTCGGAATTGATGCCGAGCTTGCGGCCGGTCTGGGCGATGTTGATCTCGTTCCACAGCGCCGATTCGATCAGCACGTCGGTGGTGTTTTCATCGCAGCCCGAGGCCTCGCCGCCCATGATGCCGGCGAGCGATTCGACGCCGTGCTCGTCCGCGATCACGCAGATCGACGGATCGAGATTGTAGGTGCGGCCGTCGAGCGCGAGCAGGCTCTCGCCGTCGCGAGCCCGGCGCACGACGAGATTGCCCTTCACCTTCTTCGCGTCGAACACGTGCAGCGGACGCGCGCGGTCGTAGGTCATGAAGTTGGTGATGTCGACCAGCGCGTTGATGGGCCGCAGCCCGATCGCGGTCAGCCGCTTCTGCAGCCATTCCGGCGACGGCCCGTTCTTGACGCCGCGCACGAGGCGAAGCGCGAAGCCCGGACAGAGCGCGGAATCCTCGACCGTGACTTTCACCGGGCAGGGAAATTCGCCCTTGATCGGCTTGACGGTGGGGTCCTTGAACTTGCCCATGTCGGCGGCGGCGAGGTCGCGCGCGATGCCGTGCACGCCGGTACAGTCCTGGCGGTTCGGCGTCAGGTTGATCTCGACCACGGGATCGCCGAGCCCCGCCCATTCGGCGTAAGCAGCGCCGAGCGGCGCATCGGCCGGCAATTCCATGATGCCGTCATGGTCGTTGGAGATCTGCAGCTCCGCCGCCGAGCACAGCATGCCGCGGCTCTCGACACCGCGAATGGTGCCGACGCCGAGCGTGATGTCCTTGCCGGGGATATAGGTCCCGGGCGGCGAGAACACGCTGACGAGGCCCGCGCGCGCATTCGGCGCGCCGCACACTACCTGGACCGGCGCGCCACCGTCGCCAGTGTCGACCATGCAGACCCGCAGCCGATCCGCATTCGGATGCTGCTCGGCCGAGATCACCTTCGCGATGGTGAAAGGCTTTAGCGCCTTCGCCTTGTCCTCGATGTTCTCGACCTCGAGCCCGATCATGGTGAGCTTCTCGGCGAGCTTTTCCAGCGGCTCGTCGGTGTCGAGATGGTCCTTCAGCCAGGAAAGAGTGAATTTCACGAGCTCAGCCCTCCGGCAAGCGTCGGCACTTCGAGCGGCTTGAAGCCGTAATGGGACAGCCAGCGGACGTCGCTGTCGAACAGCTGGCGCAGATCGGCGATGCCGTATTTCAGCATGGCGATGCGGTCGATGCCCATGCCCCAGGCAAAGCCCTGGTACTCGTCGGGATCGATGCCGCAAGCGCGCAGCACGTTCGGATGCACCATGCCGCAGCCGAGAATCTCGAGCCAGTCCTCGCCCTCGCCGAAGCGGATCTCGCCCTTGTCGCGGCGGCACTGGATGTCGACTTCCAGCGACGGCTCGGTGAACGGGAAGAACGAGGGCCGGAAGCGCATGTTGATGTGGTCGACCTCGAAGAACGCCTTGCAGAACTCGTGCAGGATCCATTTGAGGTGGCCGAGATGCGAGGTCTTGTCGATGACGAGGCCCTCGACCTGGTGGAATTGCGGCGTGTGGGTCGCGTCCGAATCGATGCGATAGGTGCGGCCCGGGCAGATCACGCGGATCGGCGGCTTCTGGCTCAGCATGGTGCGCACCTGCACCGGCGAGGTGTGCGTGCGCAACAGCATGCGCGAGCCGTCTTCTTTCGGATGGAAGAAGAAGGTGTCGTGCATCTCGCGCGCGGGATGGCCTTCGGGGAAATTCAGCTTGGTGAAGTTGTAATCGTCGGTCTCGATATCCGGGCCTTCGGCCACCGAGAAGCCCATATCGGCGAAGATCGTGGTCAGCTCGTCCCAGACCTGGCTCAGCGGATGAATGCGGCCGGCCTCGGTCGGCGCGTCGCGCAGCGGCAGGGTGACGTCGACGGTCTCCGACGCCAGCCGCGCATCGAGCGCCGCGGACTTCAGCACATCGCGTCGTGCGGCGAGCGCCTCGGTGATCTTGTCCTTGGCCTGGTTGATCGCCGCGCCTTGCGTCTTGCGCTCGTCGGGCGACATCTTGCCGAGCGTGGCGAGCAGCGCCGAGATCGAGCCCTTCTTGCCGAGGGCTGCGACGCGCACCGCTTCGAGCGCGGCTTCATCGCCGGCGGCGGCGATCTGGTCGAGGATGGATGTTTCGAGCGTTGCGAGGTCGGACACAGTCAAATCCTTGGCTCCAAATTCGGCTGGGTTGTCGCCGCCGGAAGGGCGTAACGTCAAGCAAAAACCCGGTGTTTTGGGGCTCCCGCTTGGCTGGGGTGAACCTCGCGAGAGCGCGGGCCACCAAGGAAGGATACGAGGAGACCTTCGCGATGCCTTCGAAATGCTGTTGGGCCGTTCTGGCCGCTGTTCTGTCCATTGTCGGTACCCCGGCGCGCGCCATGGTCTGCATGGAGCAATCGATGACGCTGGACGAGGTCGCGGCCGCCATCAGCAGCCAGAAGAGTTGCGAAAGCGCGATGAAGGTCTTCAGGGACTGCCAGTTGACCGCGAGCGGCGATGTCGAGCTCGGCGCCGCCGTCGAGACGAAGTGCGAGGCGGATTTCAAGCCCGGCCTCAGCGCCGCGCGGGCGCAGGCCTACAAGCGCGAGATGCACGCATGCGACGTCAAGTACCGGAGCAAGTCCGGCACCATGTATCGGTCGTTTACGGCATTCTGCCGGGCGGAGGTCGCCCAGCGTTACTCGCAACGCGCGCTGCAGTCTGCGGGCCAGAAGGCCCGCTAGCGCAAGCCTTACGCCGCCAGCGCGGCCTTGGCCTTCTCGGCGATGGCCTGGAACGCGGCGGGCTCGTGGACCGCGAGATCCGACAGCACCTTGCGGTCCACGGTGATCCCGGACTTGGCCATGCCGTCGATAAATCGGCTGTAGGTCAGGCCGAACGGACGGACGGCTGCGTTGATGCGCTGGATCCACAGCGCGCGGAACGTCCGCTTCTTGCGCTTGCGATCGCGGAAGGCGTACTGCATCGCCTTCTCGACCGCCGGCTTGGCGGCGCGAATGGTGTTCTTGCGGCGGCCGTAGAAGCCCTTGGCGGCCTTGTAGACTTTCTTGTGCTTGGCGTGGGCGGTCACACCGCGTTTGACGCGAGACATGACGAAATCCTTCAGAGATGACTTTGGTTATCGGATTGCCGCGCATGACGCGGCACGGTTGGCAATGATCGTGGACGCGATCAGGCGTTCGGCAAGAAGTACTTCTTGACGTTGTCGCCGTCGGTCTTGAACAGCACGCGGGTGCCGCGGAGCTGACGGATCTGCTTCTTCGTCCGCTTGATCATGCCGTGACGCTTGCCGCGCTGGGCGTGCATCACTTTGCCGGTGGCAGTCACCTTGAAGCGCTTTTTAGCGCCCGATTTGGTCTTCAGCTTGGGCATTTGGCTCTCCTAATGGCCACAGAGATCCGCCCGCGAAGGCGGCTGGCCGTCAAAATGCTCGTTAGAGCGTTGATTGTGCTCAGGTTTTTACGAACAAGCGCGAAACCCGCACGAAACACCGCCACGGCAGCCCTTAATCAGCCGGGCGATGAAGGCTGGGCTTATGCCAGAGGACAAGCCCATTGGCAACGATGAACCGCCGGAACCTGCCCGGCGACTATCCGGAAATTGCGTCTCTCATGCCCGAGTCTCATGTCCAAGTCTGTCGCCCGGAGCGGGACCAAAATGGCCCATTTTTCCCAGTTACTTCCGTCTTTGACCGCGTTCGCCCGCCCGCGCCGTCTGGCGCTGTTCGTCGTGCTGGCAACGGCTGCGTTGCCGTCGACCGCCGACGCCCGCGTCGGCAGCTATGACGGCGTCTGGAATGTCACTTTCGCCACCACGCGGGGCAATTGCAGCTCGGGCTACAGCGTCCCGTTCGCCGTGACCGGCAGCCGGGTCTCGTCCGCCGGCGGCGGCCGGGTTTCCGGCAGGGTCAATCGCGGCGGTGCAGTCGCGGTCCATGTCTCGGTCGGCGCGTCCCATGCCAGCGGCGGTGGCCGGCTCGCCCGTGTGAACGGCACCGGGTCGTGGAAGGGGATCATTTTCGGAGACCAGTGCAGCGGCACCTGGCAGGCGACGCGGACCTGACACACGAACGGCCCGCCGGAGATCCGGACGGGCCGTTGAACTCTCTCGTTCCAACAAACCGGCGTCAGCGCGGCGCCAGCACCATGACGACCTGGCGACCCTCGAAGCGTGCGTCCTGCTCGACCTTGGCGAGCTCGGCGACGTCGGTCTTGATCTTGTCCAGAAGCTTGGTGCCGATCTCCTGGTGCGCCATTTCGCGGCCACGATAGCGCAGCGTGATCTTGACCTTGTCGCCTTCTTCGAAGAACCGCTGCATCGCGCGCATCTTCACGTCGTAATCATGATCGTCGATCATCGGACGGAGCTTGATCTCCTTGATCTCGACGGTCTTCTGCCGCTTGCGGGCTTCGGCGGCTTTTTTCTGTGCCGAGTACTTGTACTTCCCGTAGTCCATGATCTTGCAGACGGGAGGGCTGACATTCGGCGAAATCTCGACCAGATCCATACCGGCTTCCTGGGCCATCTTGATGGCCAAGACCGTCTCGACCGTGCCCTTATTGTCACCGGTCTGATCGATCAGCTGGATCTGCGCATTGCGGATATCATCATTGATGCGCGGCCCGTCTTTGCTGGCAGCGGGCGGAGCTTTATTAGGACGGCGAATGGGTGGTTCTCCAAAGTTGTGAAAGAAGCGGCTATCTTGAAGGAAGATGCGGTTGCCGGCAAGCAAGTCGCTCGTGCGAGACGCGAAAAACCCTCAAATGCGAGGTATTTTGGCCACGCCTGGGCACGCTGACCGACATAGACACCTTGTGTCTGTTCCGCAAGCGTCCCAAACGGGCAATGCCGCATCCGGTTGCGTCGCAGGAGGCACCCCGGAGAGGTCAAACCGCACAGCCAGAGTAAACGTTCCATGACCGATATAATTCCCGATGCCGTGCCTGACTTCATCGAAGTGGGCGAGGGCCCGTCGGCACGCAGGATCGCGGTGCGCCGCCGCGCCGGAAAAGGTCCGGGACTGGTCTGGCTGGGCGGATTCAAGTCGGACATGCAGGGTGGCAAGGCCGTGGCGCTTGACGGCTGGGCCCGGGAGCACGGTCGCGCAATGGTCCGGTTCGACTATTCCGGTCACGGCGAATCCGGCGGCGATTTCGCCGATGGAACCATCGGGCGCTGGCACGAAGAGAGCGTGGCTGTGTTCGAGCGGTTCTGCGAGGGCCCGCAGGTCCTGGTCGGCTCGTCCATGGGCGGCTGGATGGCGCTGCTGCTCGCGCGCGAGATCAAGAAGCGGCAAGAGCAACAACAGGCCAAGGCCTCGCTTGCCGGACTCGTGCTGATCGCGCCGGCGCCGGACTTCACCGAAGAGCTGATGTGGAAGAATTTTTCGCCCGCGGTGAAGCGGGAGATCGAGGCCAAGGGCGTTTGGATGAGGCCGTCGGACTATGGCGACGGCTCGCCCTACCCGATCACGCGAAACCTGATCGAGGAGGGGCGCAATCATCTCGTGCTCGGCAGCGCCATCGATCTCGGCTGCCCGGTCCGCATCCTGCAAGGCGCGAAGGATCCCGACGTGCCCTGGCAGCACGCCTTCGCGCTGACGCACCGCCTGCCGGCCGACGACGTCGTGCTGACCATGATCCAGGATGGCGATCACCGCCTCTCCCGCCCGCAGGACATCGCGCGCCTTCTTGCCGCGGTCGCCGAGATCGGGTGAACTCGCTGTCATTGCGCGCGAAGGCGGGCAATCCAGTATTCGAGAGACGGCAGCGATAGAACCGAAAAGCCGCGGCGTCCGTCATGTCCCGCCTGCGCGGGGCATGACGGAGAACGAGAAGGGAGACGCTCCAATGACCACCATCGCCATGCTGCGCGCGTTCTGCGATGCGGTCGAGCAGCGCAACGGCCGCGCGTTTGCCGAGCTGTTCACCGAGGACGGCGTGTATCACGACGTTTTCTACGGCGCCTTCACCGGCCGCCCCAAGATCGCCGAGTTGATCGACGACTGGTTCTATCGCACGGCGACCGATTTCCGCTGGGACATGCATGAGCCCGTGTCGGACGGCACCACGCTCTATGCGCGCTACACCTTCAGCTATCGTTCGACCCTGCCGGAAGCGAACGGCGCGCGGGCGATGTTCGAGGGTGTGGCGATCATGACGCTGAAGGACGGCAAGATCGCTGGCTATCACGAGGTCGCCAACACCGCGCCGGCATTCGTCGATCTGAAGTTTGCGCCTGAAAGAATTGCGAAGATCGTCGCCAGGCAGGGCGCCGAGCTGAAGGCGCGGCCGGAGATGCGGCGACATCTGAAGTAGGCGCGCCACTCTCTCCTCTGGTCATTCCGGGGCGCGCGGAGCGCGAGCCCGGAATCCATTCATCCGCCAACTCTGTCGCCCGATGGATTCCGGGCTCGCGACTTCGTCGCGCCCCGGAATGACGTGGAGAGAGGCGGCGCTCCCTACCGCTTCGACGGATTCACGATCGGCTTTCGCTGCGCCAGCGCCGCCACCGTCGCGGTGCCGATCGGGCCCTGTTCGTCGTAGAGCCAGCATTCGCCGATCGCGACGCCGTCGGTGGCGTGATGGTTCACCACCTCGAAGCCGATCCAGTTCGTCACCGGCAGACGGTGCAGATAGATCGTCACGTCGCTGTTGATGTAGCCGAGTCCCTTGTCGCCGGCGTTCGCAAACGGGCTGGCGAAATCGGCGCCGGTGGCGACATGGACGAACGGCGTCATCGGCACGCCCGCAACGAGCTCGCGCACCTCGCTCATCCACAGCCGGCGCGGACCCAGCGAGCCCATATGGCCGACGATGGGACGCGTCGTCCATTTGCCGTTCATGCCGAGCCTGGGGTCGGTGGGCTTGGGAATGTCGGCCGGCTTCGGCGCATCCCAGTTCGGCGGCGACCAGACATTGCCTTCGGGGTTTTGCGTCTTGCGTAGCAGCTGGCACGAGGCGCGCGCCATGCCGACGCCGCCGGAGACGAACTCTGCTTCCACCACGCGGATGCGCATTCCGTCGCGCACCAGGCGCGTCGTCACCTCGATCGGCTTGTCGATGGTCGGCAGCCGAAACATGTCGACGGTGAGCCGCGCCGGCACGAATTCGGGGCCGGAATGGCGCTCCTCGATGGCGAAGCCGAGCAGGCCGATGATGACGCGCCCGTGCAGCGATGTCGGATCCCACGGACCGTTGGCCACTTCCGTCGGATGGAATGTGTCGCCGTCGCGGGTGAAGAAAGGGATGTTTGTCATGACGCGCGAGATTGCGGGAATGGATGGGGAAATCAAGGGTGGTGAGAGCGTGTATGCCCGCCAAACAAAAGGTGTCATTCCCCGCCTTCGCGGGGAATGACAGCGTAGACTTAGGAAGCAGCCCGCCACTCCTCACGCACGCTCTCGTCGGGCTCGCTGTTCGCAGCGGCAGACTTCATCGCCTCGAACGCCTCCCGTTCCACCAACTGCCCCAGCGCCCACACCGCGGCGCCACGCACCAGCGGGCTTGCATCATCGAGCAATCGCCGCGCCTCTTCTGCCAGCGCCGCATCACCCGAGTTGCCGATCGCAATCAGCACGTTCCGCAAAAACCGGTCGCGGCCGATGCGCTTGACCGGGGACTTCGTGAACAGCGCGCGAAACGCGGCGTCGTCGAGCCGCGCAAGCTCTGCAAGTCCGGGCGCGCGCAATTCGTCGCGCGCGGCGAGCTTGGCCTCGCGTCCTTCCTGCGCGAACTTGTTCCAGGGACACGCCGCAAGGCAGTCGTCGCAGCCATAGATGCGGTTGCCGATGGCCTTGCGAAACTCGCGCGGGATCGGCCCCTTGTTCTCGATGGTCAGGTACGAGATGCAGCGCCGCGCATCGAGCTTGTAGGGCGCGGGGAACGCCGCGGTCGGGCAGATGTCGAGGCAGGCTTGGCACGAGCCGCAATGATCGATCTCGGCGTCGTCGCGCGGCAGCTCCAGCGTGGTGTAGATCGCGCCGAGAAACAGCCACGAGCCGAATTCGCGCGAGACGAGGTTGGTGTGCTTGCCCTGCCAGCCCAGATGCGCGGTTTGCGCCAAGGGCTTCTCCATCACCGCCGCGGTGTCGACGAACACCTTCACCTCCGACGGCGCGGTTGCGACCAGCCAGCGGGCCAGCGCCTTCAGACGCTTCTTGATGAGGTCGTGATAGTCGTCGCCCTGCGCATAGACCGAGATCGCCGCGCGTGTGCGCTGCTTGAGGACCGCGAGCGGATCGGAGTCGGGACCGTAATTGACGCCAAGCATGATGACGCTGCGCACGTCACCCCACAGCCCGCGCGGATCGACGCGGCGCTCCGGTTGGGCGGCGAGCCAGTCCATGTCGCCGTGACCGCCCGAGGCGATGAATTCGAGGAAGTATTTTCCGGCGTTCTCGATCGTGCCGGGTCGTGTGACGCCGATGCAATCGAAGCCGAGCGCGCGCGCTTCGCGCGCAAGCGCGGTTTTCAGTGCAGTCGGGTCGGCGCTCAGAAATCCAGGTCCACGTAGGTCCGCGACGCCGGCACGCCGGCCAGCCATTCGCTCAGCAGCGGACGGAACGACGGGCGGGACTTCACCCGCGCGTACCACGCCTTTGCTGAATCGTCCTCGCTCCATGGCACGTCGCCCAGATAGTCGATCGCCGAAAGGTGCGCCGCGGCGGCGAGATCCGCGTAAGTGAGGCGGTCGCCGGCGAGGAAATTACGCGTCTGCGCCAGCCAGCCGATATAGGCCAGATGATAGCGCACATTGGCCTTGGCGGCACGCATCACGTCGGCCGAAGGTGGCCCGCCGCCGTTCTCCTCACTCATGAAGCGCTTGTAGATGCGTTCGGTGACGAGAGGGTGCGAGACCTCCTCGAAGAACTTTTCGTTGAACCACGCCATCAACCGGCGCACCTCGACGCGCTCGGTGATCGTTTCCGGCATCAGGCGCTTGGGTCCCATCTCGGCACCATAGGCCTCGTCGACATATTCGGCGATGATCGCCGCGCCCGGGATCGGCGGCTGCTCGTCGTCCACCATCACGGGCGTCGTGCCGGCCGCGTTGAGCAACAGAAACGCCTCTCGCCGCTCCCAGCTGCGCTCTTCGACCAGTTTCAGGTCGAGCCCGTATTCGCCCGCGATCAGACGGATGAAGCGCGAATGCGGACAGAACGGATGATGAAACAGCGTAAACATGAAGCCTTTGACTATTTGATGGTGCTTAAGAATCCATCAATGTTTGTGCGGCGCCACACTAGTCCTTCAAAACCGCGAAGCAAGAGCGGGATGTCGCATTTTGCGATTGCGGCATGGGGGCGAATAGGCGAGAAGGGCCCCGCTTTTCCAGCCGAAATGGACCGTAAATATGTCAGATGCAATACGGGCAGTGATCCTCGGCATCATCGAGGGCGTGACCGAGTTCCTTCCCGTATCCTCGACCGGCCACCTCTTGCTTGCGGAGCGGTTCTTCCATCTCGGTGAAGGCGCTTTCTGGGACTCGTTTACGGTTCTGATCCAGCTTGGAGCGATCCTCGCCATCGTGGGGCTCTATTTCCGCAAGCTGTGGGATGTCGTCATCGGCGTATTCACGGGTGATGCCTATGCTCGCCGGTTCGTGATCGGCGTGCTGGTGGCGTTCCTGCCGGCCGTGATCGTCGGCCTCGTCGCCGGCAAGTACATCAAGCTCCTGCTGTTCAATCCGTGGGTCATCTGCTTCACGCTGATCGTCGGTGGCGCCATCCTGCTCTGGGTCGACAAGCTCGATCTCAAGCCGCGCGAGCATGAGGCCACCAGATTTCCGCTGCTGATGTATCTCTATATCGGTATGGCGCAGTGCGTGGCGATGATCCCGGGCGTCTCGCGTTCCGGAGCCAGCATTGTGGCGGCGATGCTGCTCGGTGCCGACAAGCGCGCGGCGGCGGAGTTTTCCTTCTTCCTCGCCATTCCCACCATGATCGGCGCGTTCGCCTACGATTTCTACAAGAGCCGCGCCGACATGACGATGGATCACATCAACATCGTCGTGATCGGCTTCGTGGTCTCGTTCATCACCGCGATCATCGTCGTGAAGACGTTTCTGACCTATGTCACCCGGCACGGCTTCGTGGTGTTCGCCTGGTGGCGCGTCATCGTCGGCACGCTCGGGCTGATCGCGCTGGCGCTGGGGCGTTAACTTCTCGAAAACTTCCTCGCGCCTCAACGCAAAATAAGCTTTTGATCGCTAGTCAGTCTCCATCGCCGGCGGCGCGCGCCCGGCACAGGAGCTGAGCCATGACCCTCGTCAGCGGCTGGGGGCGCTTCCCGGTCGTCGATAGCGACCTGCTGCGGCCGCGCTCGTTCGCGGCGGTCGGCGAGGCTGTCGCGGCCGGCACGGTCGCGCGCGGCAACGGCCGCGCCTATGGCGATGCCGCGATCGGTGCCGTCAGGACCGTCGCGATGACCGGCTTCGACCGGGTCAGGTCGTTCGATCCGGTGACGGGCCGCATTCGCCTGGAGGCCGGCGTGCTGCTGTCGGACCTGATCGACACGTTTGGCCCGCGCGGCTTCCTGCCTTTCGTCGTACCCGGCACTCGCTTCATCTCGATCGGCGGCGCCATCGCGTCCGACGTGCACGGCAAGAACCATCATTGCGAGGGCGGCTTCGGCCGCTATGTCGACAGCCTGTTGTTGCGCACCGGGCAGGGTGAGGTCATCGAGGCCTCGCGCGAGCAGAACTCCGACGCCTTCTTCGCGACCGTCGGTGGCATGGGCCTGACCGGCATCGTGCTGGAAGCGACGGTGCGGCTGCGGCGGGTCGACACCGGATGGATCCGCGAGCGGGTGATCTCCGCGTCCGATCTCGATGCGGCGATGCGCGCGCTCGAGGCGAGCGATGACGCGACCTATTCGGTGGCCTGGATCGACTGCGTGGCACGCGGGCGCGATCTCGGCCGTTCGCTGATCTATCTCGGCGAGCATGCTGGCAAAGACGAGCTGGCGGACGGCGCCGATGCATTTCCGGTGGGCAAGGATCCCGGCCTCAGCGTGCCCGTTGATCTGCCGTCGATGGCCTTGAACCGCACCAGCGTCCGCGCCTTCAACGAGCTGTATTACCGCATGGGCGCGCGGCGCGCCGGTGGCAGCCATGTGGTCTCGCTCTATCCGTATTTCTTTCCGCTCGACGGCATCGGTGGGTGGAATCGCATCTATGGCAAGCGCGGCTTCCTCCAGCATCAATGCGTGATCCCGGAATCTGGCGCGCGCGCCGTGCTCGGCGAGATCCTCGATCGCGTCGCGCGGCGCGGCGATGCCTCCTTCCTCGCCGTGCTCAAGAAGCTCGGCCAGGGCGACGGTATCCTGTCGTTCCCGCTGCCCGGCTACACGCTGGCGCTGGATTTCCCGATGAAAGGCGACATCCTGAATTTCCTCGACGAGATCGATCGTCTGGTCGTCGCCGCCGGCGGACGGCTGTATCTGGCGAAAGACGCACGTCAGTCGCGCGCGACCTTCGAGGCCGGCTATCCTGCCCTGCAGCGTTTCAACGCGATCCGCAAATCGCTCGATCCCGCCGGCAACATCCGATCGAAACTTTCACAGCGTCTGTTCGATGAGGTCTAGGCCGTGACATCACGCAAGTCTGTATTGGTGCTCGGTGGCTCCTCCGACATCGGCCGCGCCGCGGCGCGCGCTTTTGCCAAAGCCGGATACGATGTCGGCCTCGCGGGCCGCGATGTCGCCGCGCTGGAGCCTGACGCCGCCGATCTGCGCGCGCGCTACAATGTCGAGGTAGGTCTCTACAAATTCGACGTGCTCGACACCGCCTCGTTCGAAAGCTTTGTCGGTAGCCTTCCGGCATTGCCGGACGTCGTCGTCTCGATCGTCGGATTGCTCGGGACGCAGGAGAATGCCGAGAGCGACCTTGCCCACGCCACCGCGATCATGCGCTCGAACTACGAAGGCCCCGCGCTGATCCTCGGCCTGTTCGCGGAAAGATTCCTGGCGCGCGGCAGCGGGACGCTGGTCGGCGTGTCGTCCGTGGCCGGCGATCGCGGCCGGGCCTCGAACTATGTCTACGGTTCGGCCAAGGCCGGCTTTTCCGCGTTCCTCTCCGGCTTGCGCGCCCGCGCCAGCCGCGGCGGCGTGCACGTCGTCACCGTCAAGCCAGGGTTTGTCCGCACCAGGATGACGGAGGGCATGAAGCTGATCGGCCCGCTCACGGTGGAGGCGCCGGTGGTCGGTGATGCGATCCTGAACGCCGTCGAGAACAAGAACGACGTCGTCTATGTCAGCGGCAAATGGCGCCTCGTGATGCTGATGATCAAGGCGCTGCCGGAAGCGGTGTTCAAGAAGCTGAAGTTTTGACGCCGTAGCCAGGCAAGCGGAGAGGTAAGAACCTCACGCGCTCTTGCGCTGGAACTGGCCCTGCGGGCGGAAGCGCCAGAGATATTGCGGAGCGATCGCTTCCAGCGAATCCGGCGTGATCCCGAGCCCTTCCAGCGTCAGGCTTGCTGCCTTGGCCGCGTCCGACACGACATTGTCGCGCTCCAGCATCGTGACCTGGTCCGGCGTCAGCTTGAACGCGCCCGGCGCGAATTGCAGGAAGGCGGCCTTGAAGCGGGCGAGGCCGAACGGCAGCGGCACCAGCATCCGCTCGCGGTCGGTGATCTCGAGGATGGTCTCGATGATCTCGCGCATCGTCAGCACCTCGGGCCCGCCGAGCTCGTAGGTCGCGCCCGCGACGGCCTTGCCGTCGACGGCCTCGGCGATCGCGGTGGCGACGTCGCCGACATAAACCGGCTGCATCCTGGTATCGCCGCCGACCAGCGGCAGCACCGGCGACATCCGGGCGAGCGCCGCAAAGCGGTTGGTGAACTGGTCTTCCGGCCCGAACATCACGGAGGGGCGGAAGATCGTCGCCGACGGTACCGCGGCCTTGACCGCCGCCTCGCCGGCCGCCTTGGCCTTGGCGTAGTGGGAGGGCGATTCGGCGTCGGCGCCGATTGCGGAGACATGAATCAGCTCGGCGCCGGCCGCGGCCGCCGCTTTGGCGACGGTCTCGGCCCCCCGGGCCTGGACCGCGTCGAAGGTCTGCGCGCCGCTCTCGGTCAGGACGCCCACAAGGTTGATGACCGCATGCGAATCACGCAGCGCCGCCTCGACCGAGGCCGGGTAGCGCAAATTGGCTTGCACGGTATGGACCTGTCCGACCTTGCCGGAGGGCTGGAGGTAGCCGGCGAGTTCCGGCCGCCGCACCGCGACCCGGACCCGGTAATCCCGCTTGCACAGGGCGCGGACGACATTCCGGCCCAAAAACCCCGATCCGCCGAAAACCGTGACGAGAGTTTCCAGATTCGATGCCATGGGAGCCGTTCCTGCGGAAAAAAAGAGTGCGTCTGTCAGGCTTGTATCGGGCCGGTTTGCGATGCGCAATCGGCATCCCGAACCGGGCTGCAAGCATGAATTGACAACGGCGTCACCGAACCGTAGTAACCGCCTCCGTGCCCCAAACGGCATGCCCAGGTGGTGGAATTGGTAGACGCGCTGGCTTCAGGTGCCAGTGGCTTAACGGCCGTGAAGGTTCGAGTCCTTTCCTGGGCACCATACAAATCTGGATCGCAAACAAATCCAGATAGATAAGCCCTTTCAGAGTGTTGCGTTGGCCCCGACTGTGTAACAATGGGGTGTAACATTGCTGTTCAGGGTTGTTCGGCCGATGCGCCGGGATGGGTCTCGCTTTCCTCTTTTCGTGCAGCGCATTCCTGCTGACGTGCGGTGCAAAGTTGTCGGATTCGAACTGGCAATTCCGCTCGGTGACAGCTTCGTTTTCGTGACGCCTAGCGAGGGCGCTCAGGCCGTCCGGTTCTCCCTTCGGACCACCGAGCCTAGCGAAGCCAAGAGGCGTCAGGCGCTCGCGGCAGCGCATCTGGCGACCGTTTGGGAGGCGTTCCGCAATGACGCCCCGGTGCATCTCACCCACCGGCAAGCGACCGCCTTGGCGGGCGAACTCTATCGCGTTTGGGCAGACAGCGAGGGCCGCGCCCGGAGTGTCGCCATGGTCCACACGCCCGGAGTCGGCTGGGCGCCCGACGCGGAGAGTCAGGAGGAGCAGGAAGCCCACTGGGCGGCCGTAACGGAGATGTGGGAGAGGGTCGGTGGAGACGGTGAGGCCAAGAAACTAGAGAAAGCGCTCGGGCCTATCGTGGACCGACTCTTGCTCACCAAGGGAGTCCGCCGCGTGGATACCGAATCACGCGCCCTCTTGCTCACTGCCTTTTGGATGGCCCTGCGTGACGCCTTCGCTAGCCGCCAACGGAACGCCGGGGGAGACTATTCGCTCGATGCCAAGGCCGCTCGCTTTCCCGAGTGGCAGGCCCCGGTAGATGCGCCGAAGGAAAAGCCAAAGCGGGGCGCCTCCAAGAATTCGCTCACGGGCCTCGTTGAGGATTGGTGGAAGGAAGCCAAGCGGGCGGGCCGCAAGCAGAGCACCTATGAGAGTTATCGCAACTCGATGGCGCGTCTCGTGACATTCCTGAAGCACGACACGGCGAGCCGGGTGACGCCGGAGGACATCGTTTGCTTTAAGGACTATCGCGTGCAGAGCGGCGTGAGTCCGAAGACCGTGAAGGATAGCGACCTCGCTGGGATGAAGACGGTGTTCGGCTGGGCGGTGGTCAATCGCCGGCTGTCCAGTAATCCGGCCGAGGGGATCACCATCAAGGTCGGCAAGTCGCGCAAGCTCCGATCCAAGGGGTTCTATGATTCGGAGGCAATCGCCATCCTGAAGCATGCCCGCGAGTTCATGCCCGGCCGGGAAGCCCCGAAGCTGGCGGCGGCCAAGCGGTGGGTGCCGTGGCTGTGTGCCTTCACGGGCGCCCGCGTGGGTGAGATGATCCAGATTCGCAAGGAGGACCTTCGGCGTGAGGGCAAGCTCTGGGTGCTGCATGTAACGCCCGAAGCCGGGCCGGTGAAAACGGATGAAGCCCGTGATGTCGTGCTCCATCGGCAGGTCATTGAGGAAGGCTTCTTGGAGTTCTTGGAGAAGTCGAAGGGCGGCTATCTCTTCATCGATCCGAAGGCAGGTGAGTTAGGGGTGCGCAACGCGGTCAAGACGGCACGGAATAAGGTCAACGAGTTCGTCCGCGAGGTGGTGAAAGATAAAAACGTCGATCCAAGCCACGGTTGGCGCCATCGCTTCAAGACGGTTGGCATTGAGCAGGGCGTTGAGATGCGTGTGCTGGACGCCATACAGGGGCATGCGCCGCGCAATGTGTCGGAGGGCTATGGGGACGTGACCATCAAGGCGAAAGCGACCGCAATCGTGAAGTTGCCTATCATTGAGGTTGCCTAAGACCTCTTAGCGGAAGAAGCTCTCATCCCGCGCGAACTCGGCTAAGGGCATAAGCTGCCATCGCCCGCTTGGAGAGCGCGAGCCTGTAACGGACTCCTAGCCCCGTCTTGAAGCGGATCGTCCTAATGCAAACTGAAGCACACGCTACCATCGCGGGAGAGAAAATGCCTGACCAAATAGAAGTCGCCCAAGCCATCACGATTCGCGAAGCTGGTTTAGACGAGTACTGGCTACAAGATCAAATTGCAGACAACCCGGCCTGCCTTGGACTCGGAGATTTGCAGCTTGTATCGAAGGAGCGAGCACAATCATCAGGCGGTCGACTTGATCTTCTCCTGAAAGATTCTGAAGACGACACAATGTTCGAAGTCGAAGTGATGCTTGGTGAAACTGATGAAACGCACATAATCCGGACAATCGAATATTGGGACAACGAGAAGCGCCGCTGGCCGCAGAGACAGCATTTTGCGGTGCTAGTCGCGGAGCACATCAATCGCCGGTTTTTCAATGTAATTCATCTATTAAGCCACTCTATTCCAATTATCGCCGTTCAGGTGGCGATGCTGAACGTCAACGGCAGGAAGAGCATCTTTTTCTCGAAGGTTCTTGATACGTATGAAGAAGTCGACGATGGAACGTCGAATGAAGCCGTCAGAGTAACTCGTGATGATTGGAGCAGAAGGGCCAAATGGACGCTTGAGGCAGCGGACGCGCTCGTAAACATTACAAGTAGTGTCCTCGGGCAGCCAAACCTGAACTACGTAGGAGCTTACGTCGCAATCACTGTCGACGGTAACAACTATATGTGGCTCCACAAACGCTCATCGGACAAATCGTTGCTAACGTTTCGTATGGCTCAATCGCTGCAAGATGAGGCGACTGCACTTCTTGACGCACAGAACATTACATATGTTCGCAAGACCAAATCCATAAAGATCACCGTAGACAAGGACATGATTGAACGGAATGCAGAGCTCTTCAGGAAGATAGCCGATCTGACCAAGAAATCATGGCAAGGAGGGCTGTAGGACCTCCGCTAAAGCGTGTCCGCTGAGGTCCGAAGCGGCTGTTTGGCCGGTTGTCTGGTCCACCCCGAAGAGCAGACGGCCGGCACTCGGACGAAGGGGCAGCCACTGGCCATATGCGGCCATAGAGTTGGAGAGAGCGATGACGTGACCAAGAAAAAACAAGGACGCAATCGCAAACCGCCTCCGGAGCCAGAGCACACGCTACTCGCGACCGTGAAGTCGGTCACGGTAAGTTACTACGTGGGAAACTATGGTGATGGTGTGTCCGACGAAGCTATCACCGATGTGCTTTGCGATATCGTTTCGGTGACGCCGAAGCTGACCAACCAACTCGGCAAGGAAGTGACCTGCTCGCTCATGTGCTCGCGCCAATTTGGGCGCGTCGATGATCCTGACGAAGAGGGTTGGCCGCGCATTGGTAAGGGGCAGACGGTTCCGGAAAGGCCCTTCTTACTCAACATGCGGCTCAACAAGGATGGAGGGCTGTTCTCTGCCTACTTACCCGAGGCAGCATACTGGGCGTTGCAAGCCGACTTAAAGAGCGGGCGGTTGAAGTTCATCGAGGCGAAATTCATCAAGCCGCGACATGGCTGTAGTGGTCTGACTAGTATCTACTTCGCGGAAACTCCGCCGGAGAACCCATGAACAGCGTCCGTCGCCCGGAACAAGAACAGCTTTAGCCCTCTAGCGCATGTTGGCATATTCGGTTGCTGCGGCTTTACAGGCCTCAATCTTTGAGCAGGCCAGCACGGCGCCGTCTCGTAAGGCATTCTCATACGAATCGTCTTTGTGGTTCGCGTGAAGATAGGCCCCGAGCAAGGCCGCGGCTACTAAGACCACGACGTAACGGGCCCGCTCCAAAATCAGCCGCGCTTTGGGGTTCTTCTGAATGCGAGGAACCGTCGCCAAGAATATGGCCGGTGTGCTCACAAGAAGGATGGCAACTTGGAGGCTGCCCGACTCGATGTCCAACCGCTTGAGAATCTGTTGTTCGAGCCAAAGGCAGAGCGCAATGAAGCCCCAGATGGTGGCCCAATAGCTGGCCATATCGAAAAGAACCTTGATGGGGTCATCCTCACGCAACTTTGGGGCGGTACTCTCCGTGCTAGTCATTCCTGCGTTCCTCATTGCCGGTCGGTAATCAATTGTAGACGATAGTCATCATGTCTCAACCGAAAAAATGGGACTCATAGTCCGTAGACCCAAAGTCATCATGGCGGCCTGCTCCCGTGGATGGAAGATGAAACAGGCATTGTTGAAGTTTTGGCGGAGGCCGTGCGGAGGGCCCGCAAAGGGCTCGGGCTGTCCCAAGAGGATTTGGCTTTAGAGGCAGGGCTAGATCGGACCTACGTCAGTCAGGTCGAGCGGGGCACCCGTAATTGCACCATCATTGTGCTAGCCCGCTTGGCGAAGGCCCTCAAGACGACCCCTGACCGCCTGCTCGTGCCTCAGAGGAAGGGACGGGGGCAGTCCTGAATCTCGTCCGGTGTCGGGTTGATCATTTTGAGCACCGGCCGCGAGGGAGCAGGGTCCGTCACCGGTAGCGGGGACGACGCATTGCCCAAGATCGCTTCGATCCAAAGCGGACTTCGGCAGTCACTCACACAATGTCAGCAATGTGACCCGAAGGGACGCTGAAGCGGGGCCCGCCTGAAGTGGAATGGACTTTCTCGAACGCCTTAAGTGTCTTCTACCTTGCGAAAGGTTCGGCCACCATTCGGGCCCTGCTGCGCTCTTCGTTATTGGGAAAGGGTAGGCTGTGAAAGAAGTCGATATAGCAAAGTTGGTGAGCACCGTCGTCCTGTTAGGACAGGCGCGGGCAACCATCATGTTTAATTTGCCGCGCATGACCGAAATATTGGCGCCGTCAAAGAAGCCTGCCCGGCAGACGAGCGGCAGTGGTAAAATATTGGGTAAGCTGTTCTCTAAAAAATTATCTGAGAAGGCCGACCTTCTGGCCGAGACGGAGCAGCAACTACGGCTAGCGAGTGCGGAGCACGATAGAAACGTGATGGCGTCTGTTGAGTCGGCCCTCGTAGAACTAATCAAGCACCTGGAAGACTTTGAGCTAACACTGACTTTGGCCCATGCTCGCAGGCTTAAGAAGGGAATTGAGACAGAGAAACAGTCACCAACCGCAGCTGCTCTGGGAGAGCTGACGGAACGTCTTTTTGATGAGGTTCGGAGTCGTCGATTTCTTGCGTTCAGTCCGGAGTTGGGCGGCTATTACAATACTCAGCAATTTGCGCCTGAGATTCGGCTAAAATTTCCGGCCGCTGTTGTTGATATAGATGAAGCTATGAATTGCCTCGCGCTAGAACGTAGCACGGCTAGCGTATTTCATCTTATGCGCGTGATGGAGGTGGCGGTTCGGGCGACGGCATCTTGTTTGGGGGTACCCGATCCTGTTCGCGCATCAGAAAAAAACTGGGGTGTTATGCTTGGCTCCATAAAAGGCGGTATCAATAGCAAGTGGCCCACTTCAGCAGATAAAATGGGGCCTGATGCGAAGTTCTTCGAAAGCCTTCTCGCGTCGCTTGAAGCGGTCAAAAATCCTTGGAGAAACGCGACCATGCATGTGGAAAACAGCTACACCATGGCTGAGGCTCAACGAATTCGTCATGCGGTGGAAGGCCTGATGCTTACGATGGCGAGCCGGTTCGATGAGAAGGGCGATCCGAAAGTGTGAGCGGATAGACCGTCGTTTGCTGTGCGCATGATAAGGATGGGTTGTACGCGCGATTGAAGAGGCGAAACCGGCCGAAGCCCCTATTGCCCTCAACAGACCTTGCTCGTGGTGCGGCGGATGTCGGCATTCCGCCAAAGCAGACCCGAGCTCGGTCATTCTGCATCGCGCACCCCTTTGGCTCCATCATCGAGGGGCTCAACAAGGGGACTTGGGGACTCATTCGCCCGAAATTAAGGTGGCCCTACTGGATCGACCTTTGGGTCTGCAAGCTCGGGCCTGAGTGGATTGCCCCTTAAAGGTGGCCATATAGTAGGGGTGTTGTCACCCTCCCAACTTGAAGGCCCCCCTTAAAGGGACTCCGAATAGGCCTTCAAGTTCTAACTCTCCGAGCTTCCTCCTCCAGCTCCCCCCCTCCATTAGCGGAGGCATAAGGTTTAATCCGCTGTAATCATTGATGAATTTTTACTGAGACAATCGCGCAGGGCGAGCGGCTCTTGCGTTGAAAAGCGGCCCCCATCGTTTCCTGCGCTACGCCCACGTGGGATTTCGCGACGAGCACCGCATCGTGGAGAGGCAGGGCGGTGACTCCAGCAGCCGATAATTCAGAGAGAACCTCGATCAGCATGTCGCTTTCGATGCGCATTAGTTGGAAACCAAGACCCTTCCCAAACAGGTGAGCTATGGGCGCATGCTTCGCGGCGAGCATCTCGACTGCCGTCCGGAGATTGATGCCATCCGGAAAATGCCAGTGTGTGTCCTCGGGCCAATTCTTCAGCGGCCCCCGCGAGAACAGTAGTGCGTTCATTAGCTTCTTGCAGCCATCGCGGCCGGTGCCCTTCCCGAAAACATCATAGAGGTCGCCCTCAGGCTGCGGCGCTCCGGCCCGCACGTAAGCGAGGCGCGGGAAAAGTTGCCCATAATCGACTTCCGCCACGCGTTGGCCGTCGATACGAATGCGCGGGCGTTCCGCTCGCTCCATTGACATCCAGAAGCCGCCTGCAAGACGGCCGCCGTGAAGCCACGTGCCGTTATTGAAGATGCGTCTCAGCGAGCGGCGATAGGGCGCAATGATTTGCCCATCCCTTCCCAAAGAAAGTCCGGAGTCGTCCTGGCCCGCGATCTCAATGTCGGCCTCGCGGAGAAATCCGTTTATGCTCCGAACTTGCTTTGCGAACTTCCTAGACTGCGCGGTCTCGCGATAGGCGATGGTGGTGGCGTTCCCGTCCTCGTCCTTTCCTTCCTTCAGAGTGACCAAGACAGGATCATCAAGTTGACGGATGGCGCGCCATTCGGGAGGGGTCAGCGGGAGATGATCCGCGAGGCGTTCTTGTGGCTCAATGAGCGACGGCATTTTGGATCTAGCGGAGATCCTGTAGCCGCGCCGCCCCTCCGCGATGAGGCCCATGGCGGATAGGAGGTCGATGGCGGTTAGGAAGTGTTGACCGAGAACAGCGTTCCCTTGCCAGATGACGGCATGTGACCGGGGCACGGCGAGCTTGGAGTTGCTTCCGGTGGCCTTTAGCAGAATGAGATTGCAGGCCAACGCCTCGATGGCCACGTAGAATTTCGCCGCGTCCGCTTCCTTTCGCGCTCGCTTGCGGGAGGCGCTCGCGGCCTCGTGGGCCAGCAATGTGTCTGCCAGCCCTCTGACAGCGGCCTGAAGCTCCGTGCCTTTCGCGCGAAGCTGGGGATCAAACATCATGGGCTGCGATTGGGAAGGCATAACTTCGTTTGTAAAAGTCAGGGGCCTGAACATCGCCCTTGACGCGCGCGATCGGTCTCGCCCGATCCTAACCGTTAGTACCTTTCGGCGACCGAGGCGCAGGGGCCTATGTTTACGCTCGTTCAGGCGTCAGCTGAGATAGTTCGTCGTCGGCCACGCGGCCTGTTTCGATAAAAGGAGGCTTCCGTCGTAGCGCGGCGGTGCTTGCCTCACTCTTCGCGTGCCAATAGGCCGCCTCTGCCTCAAGGTCTTCCCTTGTCGCATCACCCAATCGCTTGCCGGTGGACAGCTTGTCTCATAAATGTCTTCTGAGTCGAAGACGAGCTTGTAGTCTTCGTTCATTGTCTGACCGTCCTTGCATAACATGAATCTGGAAGCGCTTCATTCTGAGTGGTCTTGCTCATCAGGTCGCTGTAGGTGTGTCGGTATCGTGTTAGTGAACTCGAAAACCGGAACGGTGCACCAAGATACTTCCATCGAGCGCATCGATAATTTCGCATCCCAGCTCTAACGGTACCCAACTCTTTGGGTAGTCGGAGCCCCGCTGGCCGCGTTCTGCGATAGCAACACCTTCCAACCTCAAAATCAAACCGCTCTTGGCCCGCTCGAAGTCGAGTTTAGATTGCTTACTCATGCACTCTCCCATCCGTTGGGCCTCTGTGCTCAAAGTGACCGGCTTAATGTCCAACATGTGCGTACCGTTGTCTCGCCACCAGATAGGGCGTGCGAGAATCTTCACTGCAAATTATCTGAGGCCTGCCGTCCGAAGCACGGGATGGCGTCCATACCGTTCAACCTTCAGGGCGAGGACCGCGGAAAGGTGCTTTTCCACCACCCATTCGCACGGTTGCTCGACGGCCCGTCCGATCAGTCGCAATACTGGCCCAGACGACCTGGGAAAGGCGTGGAGTTCGGTTTGGCCCTGCCTGCCCTGATGGTCCACGAACGGCCAGCGCTTATGGGTGCCGCTCGCTAGCCGGTGTAGAGCCTTTGCAATCTGCACCGTACGAAATTCATTCGTCCGATGAGAGCCGGGGTCTTCCTCGATCAACGCTGTGACAGCCAGCACGATGGCGATGAAGCGTTTAGGCTCAATGCCTGCAACACGAAGTCGAGCCAAAGCGATCCGTGCTCGTTTACGGGCGGACATGCCGCGCAGTCGTGTGGCTATTTCCGTTGGTCCAGCTTCTTCGATGAGCAGAGCGATGGCATCGAGTGCTGCCTTGAGGAGCCGATCCGATTTCCCCCGGAGCCGGACATATGAGGTCGCTGCGGCCAAGTAGGGCTTCAACTCGGCAGCGCTGTATGTCCCGTGCCAGTGCGATCCGTGCCGAGCTCTGTGCTCGACATGCTTACGGCAATGGAAGGCGGCAAGGCCGGTCCCAGTTGCTCCCATCGTGGAGTTGCGACAACCAGGTATAGAGCAACGACCAACAAACGCGATTTTGGATATCCTTGTCTTGAGCCATCTTTCGCCGGTAAGCCCGCGCATTAGTTTCTTCCCCTGCAGGCTCCTCGTGCTCTTTCGTTGAGCTGGCGCCGAAGTTCATTGCAATATTCCTTCTTCCAACTCCGCGCACGGACTTCGAGACGGCGATTGTCCAGAAGCTCTAAGTAGCGGTCCCAAATGTCCGGATTTGCTATTGGCTCGTTCTGACTGTTGCGCCACCCGCGAGCTTTCCAATCGCGAGCATATTGGACACCATCCGTGATGTACGTGCCCGTTGCATAAACGAGGCAAAACGATTCACCGCCTACTGCTTCCAAAGCTCCGACCAGCGCAGCAACTAGGCCACGCTTTTCATCGCTCTTTTCGGCCCGGCTCTGCTTAGCGTCGCTGTCGTCGACTATCGTCCCGTCCATTGTCCGAATTTGCCAGACGCATGCGGATGGCCCCGACGATTGGTCTTCGTTTTGAAGATCAGAAGAATCCAGAAAAATGACGTAGTCAGAAGTTTGTAAGACAGGTTCGTTTCTCGGCAAGGGAAGCGCAGGCGTGTTCTGCAAAGCGACTTTCACGTTTAGCTCCTGAGTAGCTTTTCGACACCGCCAATAGCAGCGGCCAGTGTCATTTGAACTATCCGGGGTGTGGTGCAAGTCGTGAATTAGGATCAAGTCTAGCGATATTCCTCCTATTCGCAGCTTCCGCATTCATCGCGCAATCAGCAAGTACTGGCCGACAATGCACTATTTGCCTGATCGCCTTTTGGTGTTGGAGGAAGCCTGTGCCCCAACATCGCGCCATGGATTGTCACCGCGATCTCCCGTCCAGACTTCGAAGTCATGAGTGCGAGACATCAAATCGGACATGAGATGAACGTTGAACCAGTCCCAAAGGCGGCTCAAGGTCGCCTTCTCGTTGGCTATAGCTTTCTGATCTCTATTGTTGCGCCGGGATAGAAAGCGGCGTGCTCGTTGGGCGTTGATTGCTTCTATTTCAGCCGGAATTCGATTGGAGCGGCACCAGTTGATCAAGTCTTTAACGGTCTTGCGGTATCGTGCGCAGGTGGCAGCAGAATATGATTCCGACCGCAGCCAATCCTCCACGCTGGCAGCCAAAGATGTCGTTCGACCGGAGGCGAGATTGAAGAATCGCATTGCGCGGGCGTGACCTATATTATCCAGCAGGTCGTATGCCCGGTCGACCAAGGCATCGTACTCGGAGTACCGCTGTTCGAGGCCAAGCGCGTGAAGCTCTTCCGCGTTGACTGGTTGGCCGGCCTCGGGCGATCCACCAGGGATTATCGGATTTTCTTCGGGGGCTATGTTGTTTCGCCAACGTCGCGCCTCCGACAACAGCCCTGGCGGAGTTCGATCTCGACGCGCAATCCTTCTAAACCGCCTTTGCATCCGGTCAACAAAAGCTTGAGCAGCTGAAGCTGCCTCTATGGGGTTGTCGGTTCGGAGGTTTGCGTAGAGGAACTTCTTGAATCGAGTGCCGGACTCGTCAATTGGGAAATGGAAACGGAGCTGCTCGGGGATGCGCAGTTTCGCTCTGTAATGGTTGCCGTGCCACTCAGTGTACGGCGGTGCTTTTCCTATTCTGCGTGTCGGAGGCATTTGGCTTCGGTTGTTCTGAAGGCCCGAGTCAAGGTGTCGCAGTTGTCAATACTAGACTAGGGGCTCAAATTACAGAATTGCCTAACGACCGTTGCGCGGGGGTGGATGGAAGTGAACGAATTGAAACTTGTGGCCTACATGCGCGTGTCCACACAGAAACAGGGGCGTAGTGGGCTCGGACTTGAAGCTCAAAAGGCTGACATAGAGAACTTCGCGCTCGCGAGGGGCGGACGTATCGTTGCCGAGTTTACCGAAGTGGAAAGCGGCAAAAGCAGCGAGCGTGGCGAGCTACTGAAGGCCATCCGCCATGCCAAGATCACCGGAGCAACGCTAATCATTGCTAAGCTTGATCGGCTTTCCCGCTCGGCTTCATTCACGCTGACCTTGCGCGATAGTGGGGTGAAGTTCCTCTGCTGCGACATGCCGGAAGCCAATGATCTGACGATTGGCGTGCTGGCCGTGGTTGCGCAGGCGGAAGCAGAGGCTATCTCGCGGCGGACACGCGATGCACTGCGTGCCGCTCGCAAGCGGATTGCCGAGACGGGTCAGCGGTCGTGCCCGGAGGTCAAACGTTTGGGCAACCCGAACGGCGCAGCAGCACTGCGGCGGGCAAAGAAGGGCAACGCGGCAGCGGTAACGCGGATTCGTCTTGGTGCGGATCAGCGGGCGAAGGACCTCGCGTCCGAAATTGAAGCTATCCGTGAAGGCGGAGCCGTGACCCTGGCGGCGGTCGCGCAGGAACTCAACCGCCGCGAGATCGTGACGCCACGCGGCCGCAAGTGGCACGCCTCCTCCGTGGCAAACCTACAGCGCCGTCTCCGGCCATCGTAGCGCGTGGCTGGGTACGGGGGGCGGTGCAAAGGCCGTTGCCCGAAGGTGACCTCTCGCATTTGTAACTCTTTGCAGATTTCGGCCGGAATCGAGCCCGCCCGGAGTTATCTATCATGGTACGTAGCTTCCGGATTGGATAGTGTGCGCTCGTTTGCTTCGCACGACTTTGGGGGATCAGTGGCTACCGACCTGCAAGATTTTTCTTCGCGCCTATATGCGGCGGCCGACAAGATTTGGGCTAATGGTACGCTCCGGCCCGACCAATACGCTCAGCCCGTGCTAGCACTTATCGCACTGCGGCAGATGGAAGCGAAATTCGAGCTGGTCCACGCTGCGCTAGCTCCGAAATACAAAGGGCGTCTAAAGCCGGCTCCAGAGGATTATCAGGCTCGCGGTGCGGTGTTCTTGCCGGAAATAGCACGTTTCTCGCGTCTTCTGGCACTGCCTGGCACAGCCGACCTCGGTGGGGAGCTGAACGCGGCCATGAAAGCCATCGCTGGTAGTAATCCCGACCTCGCGGGCGTGCTGCCGCAGGGCTATTCAGGCTTGCCGAACGACGTGTTGTCCGAGCTCCTGCGCCTTCTTGCTCCGCTGAAAATCGACGGAGACGCCTACGGGCTTATTTTCGAATATTTTATGGGTCAGTTCGCCTCCAGCTACATGCAGAAGGGCGGCGAGTATTTTACGCCTGCTTCAATTGTGAGGCTCATCGTCGACATCATTGAGCCCTACCACGGCGCCATCCTTGATCCCGCTTGCGGCTCTGGCGGCATGTTCACCCACTCGGCAGAGTTTGTCAGCCGTCATCACAAGGAGCCGTCGAAGGAGATCAGCATCTACGGCGTCGAGAAGATGTCCGACACGTTGAAGCTCTGCCGGATGAATCTTGCAGTTCATGGGCTCTCCGGTGAAATCCGTGAGGCAAGCAGCTATTACGAAGATCCGCACAAGCTTCTCGGCAGGTTCGATTTCGTCATGGCTAATCCACCATTCAACCAACCGGAGGTGGATCGAGCCAAGCTCGTGAATGACGCGGGCAAGGTGGACGCTCGTTTTCCTCTGGGGCTGCCGACCGTTAACAACGCCAACTTTATCTGGATCAACCTGTTCTATGCAGCGCTCAACGAGAAGGGCCGGGCGGGCTTCGTAATGGCGAACTCTGCATCCGATGCTGGTGGCAGCGAACGCGAGATCAGAAAAAAGCTGGTTGAGACCGGCGCGGTGGACTGCATTGTCGCTGTCGGACCCAACATGTTTCTCACGGTCACCCTGCCGGTCACGCTCTGGTTTCTCGACAAGGGCAAGGCGAAAGGCCATCGCCGCGATCAGGTCTTATTCATCGATGCCCGCCATATCTACCGTCAAGTTGATCGGGCCCACCGCACCTTTGATCCAGACCACACCGAGTTTCTCGGCAACATCGCCCGCCTTTGGCGCGGTGAGGAGGGCGAGACAGAGGCAGGCAGCGGGCCGCGTATGGCTGAAACCTTCCCCGACGGGAAATATCGGAATGTACCCGGTCTCTGCAAAATTGCTTCGCGTAAGGAGATAGAGGCCCAGGACTGGAGCCTTAATCCAGGTCGCTATGTCGGAGCCGCGCCGGGGCAGGCGCATGATGATGGTGAGTTCAAAGAAAAACTGGAGCTGTTGCAAGAGGAGCTGGAAGGTCTCAATGCAGAAGCGGCCAAGTTGCAGGAGAGGATCGCGCAGAATGTGGCGGAGTTGCTGAGCATATGACCCAATGGCGAACAGTAAAGTTGGGTGATCTCATTGAGCTTCAATCGGGAGGTACACCGTCAAAACAACAGCCGAAGTTCTGGAATGGCGGTGTACCGTGGGTTTCACCGAAAGACGTAAAGGTCAATCGTCTTTTCGAAACGCAAGACACGGTTACAGTGGATGCTATCGGCAACGGGACCAGGGCTGTTGAGGCCGGCACGCTTCTAATGGTGGTCCGCAGTATGATTCTCGCGAGAGAAGTGCCATTGACCGTTTCGCAGCGTCGAATGTGCTTCAATCAAGATATTAAAGCGATTACGCCCAAAGATGGGGTTCGCAATGACTATTTGATTGCGTGGTTCTTTGCTCACCGTTCGGCAATCCTCGGCATCGTGGATGAGGCGGGTCACGGGACGAAGCGTATTCAAACGGATCGCCTTCTTGCTCTCCCCGTCCGTTTGCCGCCCGAAGCTGAGCAGAAACGTATCGCATCCATCTTTGGAGCCTACGATGATCTGATCGCGGTGAATCGTAGACGGATTGCTGCGCTGGAGGAAATCGCGCGCCGGCTTTTTGAGGAGTGGTTTGTTCGCTTCCGCTTTCCGGCGCATCAAGGTCATGCAATGGTCGACATGCCCGATGGGCCGATACCGGATGGATGGCGGATTAGCAGCATCGGGACACTTGCGACCTATCTTTCGCGAGGTATTGCGCCGACGTATGACGCAAATGGTCCGTCTCTCGTCATTAACCAGAAATGTATTCGCGATCAGCGTCTTTCTTTGACAGAGGCCCGAGCCCAAAGACGAGAAGTGCCGCCAGAAAAACTAATTCAAATGGGTGACGTCCTCATCAACTCGACAGGCGTCGGCACGTTAGGCCGAGTGGCTCAAGTTGAGGAGGTGGCGCCCGGAACTACCGTTGACTCGCATGTGACGATTGTTCGGCCCGGGTCTCAATCGGATAGTGATTTTTTCGGTCTCGCACTCTTAAGAATGGAAGCCACATTCGAGCGGCTTGGGGCTGGCGCGACAGGCCAGACCGAACTCAATCGGGGCCGCATTGCAGATCAAGTCCTTATCGAACCTCCACTAAAACTCCAGCTTGAATTTGGAAAACATGTGCGTCCAATACGCTCGTTAGCGTTTAAGCTCGCTTTGCAAAATGGCGTGTTAGCTCAGGCCCGTGACCTTCTTCTTCCTCGGCTAATCTCCGGGGATCTCTCCAAATCCGGCGCCGCACGGGAATTCGAGGCGGTTGCCTAATGACGCCAGCAAGCTCCGGCAAGTCTCTCTCAAGCGTCATCACCAGCGAGGATGGGCTCGTTGAGACGCCGGGGCTTGAGTTGTTGGAGGAGCTAGGCTGGTCCCACGTCAATCTGATGGACGAGGAACTTGGACCAGAGAATCCGACCGGCCGTTTGTCCTTTCGCGAGCTCGTGTTTACCGCGAGGCTTCGCGCGGCACTCCGTAGACTCAATCCCTCGCTTCCTGATGAAGCATTGCCGCAGGCCGAAACGGAGCTCATAGCCGTTCGCTCCGCGATGCTGCCGGTTTCCGCCAACCGCGAAGTTTATCGGCTCCTGCGGGATGGCGTCGTGGTGCAGGTGAAGCAGCCGGACGGTTCCCTGAAGGACGAGCGTGCCTTTTTCATCGACTGGGTGAATCCTGCTGCGAACGACTTCCTGATGGCGTCGCAAGTTTGGATCGAAAGTCCACTCTATTCGCGGCGACCGGATGCTATCGGCTTCGTCAACGGCATTCCTCTGCTGCTGATCGAATGGAAGGACATCACCAAGCCGGTACAGGAAGCGTTCGAGGCAAACCTGCGGGACTATCGTGACACGATTCCCGGCCTGTTCGATTTCAACGGTTTCGTTGTGCTCTCGAATGGTCTTGAGTCCCTGATGGGGCCGAGCCACGCGACGTTCGAGACCTTCGCCCCTTGGAAGCGCTTGGAGGAAGGTGGCCCAGAAAGCGTTGCGCTGGAGACGATGCTCCGCGCCACCTGCGAGCCGACACGTTTCCTCGATCTGATCGAGAATTTCCTGCTGTTCGACGACGCCAAAGGGGGGCTGCGTAAGGTCGTCGGCAAGTACCATCAGGTGCTAGGCGTCAATCGCGCCATCGAGGCCGTGAAGGAAATTGGAGAGAACCAAGGGCGGCTTGGCGTGTTCTGGCATACGCAGGGGAGCGGCAAGAGCCTATCGATGGTGATGTTTGCCGAGAAGGTTCTGCGACGGTTCGGCGGCAACTGGACCTTCGTGATTGTCACCGACCGTCAAGAGCTTGACGACCAAATCGCGGAGAACTTCGCGACGACGGGAGCTCTAACCAAGAATGTGCAGGACTGTCAGGCGCAGAGCCGCACGCACCTGCGCGATCTTCTCTCCGGGCAGGAACGCTATATCTTCACCCTCATCCACAAGTTCTCGACGGCCGACCGGGAGCCGATGCCGGTGCTCTCGGAACGCAGTGACATCATCATTATCACGGATGAGGCGCATCGCAGCCAATACGATCAGCTTGCAGCAAACATGCGCCGGGCGCTACCCAATGCGGCCTTTATCGGCTTCACTGGCACGCCGCTGATCGCCGGACAGGAAGAGCGCACTAAGGAAGTCTTTGGCGACTACATCTCCGTCTACAATTTCGCTCAGTCCATCGCCGATGGCGCGACCGTTCCGCTCTATTACGAGGCGCGAAAGCCAGAGTTGCAGCTTGCGGCGGATGAACTGAAGGATGAGCTCGACGATCTCTTGGACCAAGCGGTGCTGGATGAGGAACAGGAGAAGAAGCTCCAGCGGACCTTTGCCACGCAATATCACCTCATTACCCGCAACGACCGACTGGACGAGATCGCTAAAGACCTCGTGCGTCATTTCACGGCGCGGGGTTATCTCGGCAAGGGCATGTTCGTGGCCATCGACAAGGCCACGGCCGTGCGGATGTATGACAAGGTGAAGGTCGCGTGGACAGACGAGCTGAAGGCCCGCGAGGCGCAGCTTATAAGGGCGTCCGATATCGAAAAGCCGGCGCTCGCGGGGCGGCTGGACTGGATGCGCTCCGTGGATATGGCGGTCGTCGTCAGCCAGGGTCAGAACGAGATCGATGATCTGAAGCAAAAAGGTCTCGACATCCTGCCGCACCGCGAGCGAATGCAGAGGGAAGATCTGGAAACGAAGTTCAAGGACGCCAGCGATCCGCTGCGTCTCGTGTTTGTCTGTGCGATGTGGATCACCGGTTTCGATGTTCCGACATGCAGCACCGTCTACCTAGACAAGCCGATGAAGAACCACACGTTGATGCAGACTATTGCGAGAGCCAATCGCCGAGCTCCGGGCAAAAACGCAGGCGTCATCGTGGACTATGTGGGTGTGTTCCAGAGCCTGCAAAAGGCGTTGGCGATCTACGCGGCGAAGGGCAATGGCGGGGAGCCGCCGATCAAGAATAAGCAGGCGCTGGTCGATGCGTTGGAAGTCGCGCTGAAAACCGCCCGCGAATTCTGCTCTGGCGTGGGAGTTGACGCGGATTCCGTCTACAAAGCGGAGAAGCTTCAGCGGCTGGTCCTCATCAGTCAGGCGGTGGAGGCTCTCATCGCGCCTGATGATCGAAGGCGTAGCTTCTTTCGTGTGGTAAGTGTGGCGGAACGTGCCTACAAGGCGCTGCTGCCGGACGACCGCGCGGCTCCGTACTTGAAGCCCGTAGCTGCGCTGCACGTCATCGCTGAAGCGGTTCGAGGCAAGCTCGGTCCAGTGGACATCTCGGCGGTCGCAGCGAAGATCGAGGCATTGCTTGATGAGAAGATCGAAGGCGTGGCGATCACGGCTCCGATAATAGAGGGCGATGCTGCGGGCGGACGAGTCGATCTCTCGGCCATTGATTTTGAGAAACTCGCTAAGCTGTTCGCCAAGCAGCCGCGCACGGCAACTGAGACGCTTCGCGAAGAAGCCGAAGAGACGGCACGGAAGATGGCGGCGCAGAATCCGTTCCGTGTGCAGTTTGTGGAAAGGCTGGAGAATCTGGTCGAGCAATACAATCTTGGAAAGCTGGATGTGCAAGCGTTCTTTGAAGCCCTGAAGGCGCTGATTGCAGCGATGGATGAGGAGCAGCGCCGGGCTGCGCGAGAGAACCTTACTGAGTTTGAACTTGCAATCTTCGACCTCCTGACCAAGCCAGAGCCAAAGCTAACCAAGGCACAGGAAACTGCCGTAAAGAAAGTGGCGCGAGAACTGCTGGAGAAGTTGCAAGATCAACTCGCGATCGACGATTGGCAAGTCAAGCAGCAGACGCGGGCCGCTGTTCAAAGCACCATCCGGTTCACGCTCAATGTTCTGCCTGAAGAGCCATACCCCGAGGCTATTTGGAACGATAAGGTAAACGCAGTGTGGGCGTATATTTTTTCCAGGCGGAGCGAAGTAGGCAGATTCGCCCGGAGCTAAGCATTGGCGAATTTACGTATGTTCGCCCACCAGGCCTTTGCTAGGAATAGACGGAGCAATTATGGATGCGCGACGCGACCCGTTAGCTTTACCTGAGTGGCATGCGCTTCATCGGGAAGCGACATTGGTTAGTCAATTGATCGGTGCCGGCACAACTGCCCTCGGACGTGCTAGCTATGCTTCAGGTTTTGGAGATTATTACACTGCGTTCTTCGGTCTTTCTATTGGCGTCGAACGCTTGGCAAAGCTAATTTTAATCGCAGATTATGTTCTTGAGCATGCGGGGAAGCTTCCGGATCAGGCGGCCGTTAAGCGATATGGGCACAAGCTCGGCGTGTTGGTCGAAGAGGCAGATCGGATAGCTAAAAAGCACAATCTAAAGCTTGAGAGGCCCAGGCCGGACGGTCCGATCTGCGCAGCCATCATCTTGTGCCTAGATGCCTTTGCCGATGCTTCAAAGGGCCGCTATGCGAACTTTGAGGCTATCGGAAACCCGGCGTTTAATCCCGCAAATGAGCCGGTAGCAAAGTGGTGGCGCGAGGTTGTCGAGCCAATTCTTAAGAAGCACTATCGCGGCACACGAGCTGAAGCAGACGTAAAAGCGAGAGCACAAATGATCGACGCCATGATTGGCAGGGCGTCATCGGTCAACTTCTTTGATGAAAGCGGCCGCACCATGGATGACGTGGCGACTGCCTCCGAGCGAACGGGGCAGACTAAGTGGGCGCAGAAATACGGCAGGTTTTACACTCTCTCAATTGTGAGGTGGTTGTCCGAGGTATTTTCGGTGCTCACTCAAACGAATGGTTACGAGACCGGCTTAGAGGTTCTTTTCGGCCACTATGAATTCTTCAATACCTATCGAGTCGATGATACCTTTCTGCTGAATCGCAGGAATTGGCCGCTCTCATGAGTGAGTTTCGCTTTGGTGCCGCCTTGTTGGTCCTCCAGAGAGTTCCGACACAATCGTTGTTTGTTGGCCAAAAGGCGAAATATCTTCAATAGCTTGCGAGGACCACTAGTGTTTCCCCTGAGAGCGCCACATTCTTAGTGACTTTGATGAAATCTGCCACCGCGTTCGGTCTCCTCGCCCAAGTAATAACCAGGTCTAGCCCTTAGAACGCCGGGCGTAAGGCGGGGTCTCTTCTCTACGGCATCTGCCATCGACACAGCCTCGCGAGGTGAGCTATCAATGCAATCAGTTCCACCTCAAGTCGCATAATTTTATACGATGACTCAGAGCGATTATGTTGCCGTTGAGCAAGTCGACGGAGCTCCCCTCTTGCAGGGCGATCTATTTAAATGGCTGGATCCGAATTTCTGTCGACCTTGGAGCGCGTACGGCGTGGTCGTTACCGCTGATTGCGATCTCGTGCGCTCGAAAACGAACGGCGTAGTGTCATATATCCCGGGGCTAATTATGGAGGATTACGTCTGGCACTATTGGAAGACTGGGCGGTTCTCGGCCACCCTCGAAACCATCCTGCATAAATTTTGTAATCGAATTAACAATCGGCTTCGGAAGCTGTCAAATCAGCACCGCGACATATCTAAAGAAGCGGTCATGCATTGGTTGAACCGGGTAGGTCCGGAAGGCTTGGTTGTAGAGCTGCAAATATCGGATGCTGGGCAGAAGAGTGAATTGCTAGCTATGGCAGGCGAATTGCAGACGTTGAAATCACTTGAAGACACGCCGGCGCCGGATATGGGTCTTTTGCACGATTGCTATCGGCTAAAGCACAAAGGCAAAAAGATTAAGGACGGCGACTTTTCTGCGATCGCAGATGAAATTCAGTCCTCGATATCAAGTCTCCCGGGAGATGTGTTCTTTCTTCCGCTCGATGAACATGAACACGGGCTCTTCCTTATGCTTCGTCACATACGCCAGTTGGATCTGTCGAGGCTTGCTACAAGTGTAGCGGACATGACAGTCGGCGAACCGCATGCACAAAGGCTTGGTCGCATCACGGCGCCCTATCGATATGCCATTACCCAAAACTTAGCGCGAGTATTCGCCGACATAGGGTTGCCATCTTCCTACGAGGAACGGCGAGACCGATCATCTAGGAAGTTTTTTAAGGTGTCATGATGAAACCTCTCGTAATAACCGAAAGGGCTCTCGACCATCTCCTTTCATATCCTATAGCCGCGAGTTGGTTCGATAAGCCGACGACCATCGTGGACAGGCCTCTAATTCGAGTCCATGAAGCGGCCGACGCGTCCTGCGTGTTCACTCCAGCCTGTCAATCTGATGAACGCGTGCTGGTCATTCGACGATTCGAGGGCGGGCTCTTCAATGGAGTTATTGCGCAAGATCGGCGTTCGGTTTTTGACCGATGTGCTCGTATCGCTCTCCGCGCCTTTTACGACGTTGTCACCCTAAATCCCAGATGGATGCCGTATCATCTCGGTAATCGCGTCTCCATATTTGCCCACTCGCTGAGCGACCAGCGTGACAAAAGGATCGTGGCTGAGATCGGTCCGCTAGGTTCTCACGACGTTTACATTTTTGATTATGGCGATGATCCGGCTCTTAAAGATCTGAAAGCGTGCAATCCGGACTTTGCAACATACAGCAAGGCGGTCGCCGCTCTAAGAACAGCATTGGCCGACCAGCCCGACCACAAACGTAGTCACATAGACGGACAGTTTGAACTAGCTGCAGTCGAGGCGAATCCCATCACGAAGGGGTTCACCTACAACGAATGGTATCCCCGGCAGCTCTCGCGTACGCAACTGCGATTCGTGAAGCATCCGCTAACGGGACCGATCCGTCTTAAGGGGGCAGCAGGCACAGGGAAGACGCTTGCAATGGTTCTGAAGGCTCTGAAGACAAAATACGACGCCGACGAGAATGACGAGGTAATTCGAATTCTGTTTTTGACCCACAGTTGGGCGATGGCGGAGTACATCGACAGGCTGATGAATCAAATGGACGTCAACAAGGAATCCCCGTCGAGGATCGACGTTTTTCCCTTATTGTTCGTCGCGCACAAACGTGACTATTCCGCAATCGGCCGCGAGCCCCTAGGTGTAGATAGCGAAGAGGGAAAAAGGCTTGCTCTTAGAGAAATCTCATCATTGATTTCTGAGTTCGTAGCAAGTGACTGGATCGCATATCGATCCGGATGTGGTGCTGATTTCGTGCAGCAAGTTGAGGCACCGGCAGATTCGAAAGAGTGCCGTCTCTTTTGCTGGGATCTACTAATCGAATTTGGTTGCGTCATCGCTGCGCAGGGAATTCTGACCCATGCCCCTGATCGAGAACGTTATTTGCGCTTGAAGAGAATGCGATGGATGATGCCACTCGCCAAATTGGCGGAGAAAGAGGCGGTCTTCTCACTTTGGTGTGGCTTCATGCGCCGTTTGCGGGAAAAAAGGTGGATCGCGTCCGACCAAATCGTAAGCGATTTCCTAAATGACCTTTCGACTTTCTATTGGGAAGCGGCCCGGGCCAAAGAAGGTTACGACGTTATCTTCGTTGACGAGATGCACCTGTTCAATGCGCAGGAAAGACTGATTTTCCACAATTTGCTGACGAGCGGCGATAAGCCGCCTGTCGTTGTAATGGCGCTCGACCCTGCGCAATCACCGCGAGAAACGTTCACGCAGGTTTCGGAAGAAGGGGAAAAGGTAGTATCGGGAATCTATGAACGAGCTCGGCTTCCCAATCCCGAGAAAATCGAATTTGTGGATGTCTACCGCTACACACCCGAGATAGCCCGTTTGATCGGATCGGTCCATCAGGTTGCTCCTGCGCTTGATCTATCGGAGGAGTGGAGCATGCCCGAAGGCAATACGAGCAACCCGCCGGGAGTTGTGCCGAGTTTCAAGGTTCTGCAAAACGAGACGGAAACCTACAAAGAAGCAATGAGGCTAGCAGCAGAGTTAGGGAAAGAGGCCCGCAAACGAAAGGGAAAAGTTGCAGTCCTTTGTATGGATGCCGAACGTCTTGATCAGTATGTGCGTGCCGCCTCGGCTCAACACGAAAACGATGTCGTGGTCATCTTGTCCCGGGACGATACAGAACAGCTTCGGTACGCACAGCGAAAGTTCTTGCTGAGTGCGCCTGAGTATGTCGCGGGTCTTCAGTTTGACACAGTAGTTGTGGTTGACGCGAACGCTGATCAGGTGCCTGACGGGCAGCATAAGGCGTACAAGCTGCGACGCTTTCTTTCTGAGCTGTATTTAGGGCTAAGCCGCGCTGAACACCGGCTGATCATACTCGCGTCCAAGGATAGGGGTGGATTGAGCAAGGTTTTCGACGGAGCGATAGCGACCAAAGCCCTCGTTCCCTACGAATGATCAGGCCAGCGGGCAATTCCCGGCAACAAAGCTGTGTAACATTCTGTAGGAGCAATTGAATTTACGTAATGAAGTCAATACCATATGGTCGCGCTGATGCAATCCTTTCCTGGGCACCATCTTTGCCTTCGATCCCTCCCGAAATCCGAGGGTTGGTGGGTCCTCGGTCCAGGATCGCCTCTCAGTGCTCGCTCACCGCAGCGCCGAGCTTGATCAGGCTCAGCGCGTGGTTCGCGGTCTCGCGCAGGCGGCAGTAGCTCGCGCCGCCCTTGTACATGCCGGGGTCGACTTTGTCGAAGGCCGCGCAGAAGCGATCACGCGAGGCGGCGAACGTTTTCTGGGATTCCTCGGCGGCCTTGATCACATCGGTGAACCCGCCGGCCTTGACCTTCTTGAGCGCCTCACTGGTTTTCTGGGTCCAAACGGCGAGTTCGCGCGCCGCGCAGGCTTTCCATTTGGCGACGTCGTCATTTGCGCCATCTGCCGCCTTGATGCAGGGGTCGGCGACGAGCCCGACGCACGCGCCGCCGAAACCGCCGGTTTTCTCCGCGGTCTTCAGGCAGCCATCGATCACTGCAAGTTCGGCTGGCGCGGCGCCCTGGGCGAAAGCCATCGATGCGAGCGGGAGGCTTGCGGCGAGCATCGCGGCGGCAAGTTTGAGCTTCATTGGACAACGCCCTCTTCGATCAATGCCTGCGAATGCGTCTTGACCCGACTCACGAGGTTCTCGACCAATAGGTGATACATGCAACTTTGGTCATGGAAGGCGCCGCGTTGGTTCACCTGAAGGTGGAACAGGATTGGATCTGCCTGAGATCGATAGAGATGGCGCTCTCGTCGCACGCGCGGGTCAGGTACCTGTGAACCGCCTCCCTCACACAATCCTCTTCCCCGCCCGCTCCGCCACCGCCTTCTGCACAAAATACATCATCACCAGCGTGACCATCGTCGTCGTGACGACGACGTAGCCGATCCGGTCGAAATGGATCAGCGCGCCGTCGGGCCCTTGCGCGATGATCGCGCCGGCGAGCACCGAGCCGAGCCCGCCGGAGAGCTGCTGGAGCGAGGCGCTGACCGCGCTGAATGAGCCGCGCTGGGTGGAATCGGGGATCGCCGACATCAGCGCCTGCGACGGGATCATCCGTGAAAAGATGCCGATGAACATCAGCACGTTCACGATGATCGCGGTCGTGAGTGAGACGGGACCGAGACGGGTGTAGATCAGCACCATGATGACGGTCATCACGCAGCCGAACACGAAGGTCGGATATTTGCCGAACGCATCGCTGGCCCTGCCGACCAGCGGTCCCGTGACGATGCTGAACAGGCCGGAGACGAGATAGATCGTCGGCAGATGCGTGATGTCGATGCCGAGATTGTGCACGGTGAAAGCGCTGGAGAACGGCATCAGCATGTATCCGCCGGTCGCCAGCAATGTCGTGACGGCGAAGGCCAGCGTATAGCGCGGCTCACCGATCGTCGCCACCAGGTGGCGGAACGGGTTTCTGTCCTGCCTTAGCTTCAGATGCGCATCGACCGGCTCCATCGCGAACGCGATGATGACGATCGCCGCGATCGACACGATGACGATCGCGATGAAGCAGACATGCCAGCTCCAGTGATTGGCGAGAAACAGCCCGGCCGGAATGCCGAGCACCTGGCTCGCGGCAAATGCGGTCTGGATGAAGCCCATCACGCGGCCGCGCAGATGCAGCGCGAACAAATCGGTGACGATGGCCAGCACGACGGAGCCGACTACGCCGCCGAACAACCCGGTCACGATCCGGCCGATCAGCAGCACATGGTAGTTCGGCGCCGCTGCGCACAGCATGGTGCCGAGCGTGAAGCCGACATAGAAGAACAGCAGCAGGCGCTTGCGGTCGAAGCGATCGGCGAAGCCCGCGGCCAGGACCCCCGAAATGCCCGCACTGAACGCGTAGGCCGACACCGCGATGCCGAATTGCCCGGCCGTGATGTCGAGCGCGGGCATCAGGATGGCGCCGAGCGGCGACATGATGATGAAGTCGAGGATGATGGTGAACTGCGTGAACGCGAGCAGCGCAATGAGAAGCGCCTGATAGCGGGAGAAGCCGCGCGGGCGTTTCGATGGGTCGTCGATCGGCGCAGCGAGCGTCTGTTCGGTCATGGGTCTCGATTCGTCCGGAGCGGGGAGAGAAACTGGCAGATGGGGTGGGCCGGCACGATTTTCACGGGTTGAATAGCTCTCATCCTGCCGGAAACCTGAACTCGCGCCGGCTTGTGGGATCCGGGCAACAGCCCCCGCCCGACGAGCCGTCCGGCTTCTTTGCCAAAAGCCGGCTTCTTTGCCAAAAGAGAGTGCGCGGATTGAGAAGCCGAGCGCACCGGCCCGCACCCCATGAACATGGGGGGACGGAATGCCGCGCGGTCCGTCGCGCATCGGCGTCTTCCCAAGGCCATGGCCCGCATGCTTTGAATGTCGCGTGCCCCGGAAGCGTCAATCGCATTTGCGCTGTGGTGGCCCGCGGCTTGGAATGACGGCGGTCTTCGTTCTTCGCGCCACTTGCCGGTCGCAAGGTTGGAAGACGGGGTGGGGGGACCAACATGATGATTTCGTTGCGCGCGCGAATCGCCGCTTGTCTCGCGACGGCATTGCTTGCCGCGATCGCGGTCTGTGCCGGCGCGCCGCAAGCCCGGGCCCAGTTCATCTGCGTGGATGGTACCTTGTCCGATCAAGGCGCCAGTGCGGCCGGCTCTGCAGGCAATTTTGCCTGCGGGCCCTCCGCCTCCGCTCCGGGTGCGGGCAGCAACAACTCCGCGATCGGGAGCGGCGCTTACGCTGACGGAAATGCCAGCAGCAATATTGCCGTCGGTTCCGCCAATGCCAGCGGCCATAGCAGCTCCAATACCGCGACGGGAAACAATGCCAACGCCAGCGGCAACAACAGTTTCAACAGCGCGACCGGAGCGGGAGCCATTGCCAGCGGTGAAGCCAGCAAAAACATGGCGTCCGGAAATAACGCGCAAGCCAGCGGTGACAACAGTACCAATATCGCGGCCGGCGCGGGCGCCAACGCCAGCGGCAACAACAGCGGCAATCTTGCGTCCGGGCTGACCGCCCTAGCCAACGGAGACAACAGCAGGAACGTCGCGACAGGGCGCAGTTCCAATGCCTCCGGCAACAACAGCAGAAATGTTGCGACCGGGTTTGTCGCCAGGGCTTACGGGGACGCCAGCGCCAACACCGCGACGGGGACCAACGCCAACGCCTTCGGCAACGGCAGCGCCAACATTGCGACCGGCCCCAACTCCAACGCGACCGGCGACAACAGCTTCAATATCGCGACCGGCGTGAATACCAACGCGAGCGGGTCCGGAAGCAACAACGTCGCCACCGGCAACGCCGCCGTCGCGTTTGGCACCAACAGCTTCAACACGGCGACCGGCTATCAGGCGCATGCCCACGGCGCCAATTCGGGGAATGTCGCGAACGGTGCGCAATCCGATGCCAGCGGCACCGGCAGCTTCAACATTGCCATCGGAAACGGCGCCAAGGCGAACGGAAACGGTGTGGCGAACACCGCGGTGGGCAACGGCGCCAACGCCACCGGCGCGAATTCGTCGGCTTTCGGCAATGGCGCATCGGCAACCTTCGCGAACTCCACCGCGATCGGCAATGGCGCAACCGCGACGCGCGCCAACCAGCAGGTCTACGGGACGGCGAGCAACACCTACACGATGTCAGGCGTTACCTCGGCAGCGAGCGCGGCCGCGCAGTCCGGGCCGGTGCAGCTCGTCACGACGGACGCTGCCGGCAATCTCGCCGCCACCTCGCTCGGTGCGCTCGGGTTTGCGAGCCCTGCGGATATCGCGGGCATCAACAGCCAGCTCGCGAGCATCAATGCCCGCCTCAACGACCTCGACGGCAGGACCGGCAAGGCGATCAACGGTGTCGCGATGGCCTTTGCGATGTCCGGCTCGCCGTGGCTGATGCCGTCCGAGAAGATCGCGATGAGCATGAACTGGGGAACGTTCCAGAACACCAATGCGCTCTCCATGAGCGCGGCGCTGCGCGTCAGCGAGCACGTGCAGGCCAGTGGCGGGCTGACCTATGGCACGAATGGCGGCGGATTAGGCGGCCGCGTCGGCATGCGCGTCGGCTGGTGAAGGTAGCAGGGCCGTTCCATGCAATTGATTGCGCGAGCCCTGATCGCACTGGCGCTGCTGCTGTCCTGTGCGAATGACGGGGCGATGGCTCAGCAGAAGACGCCCGAGCCGGCCCCGGCGCAATCGTCGCTGCCGGTCACGCTGGAGAAGGCGCTCTATCTCATCCGCTCGACGCTGCTCACGCTCAACGATGCCAACCGCACCGGTAACTACACGGTGCTGCGCGACCTCGCCGCGCCCGACTTCCAGGCGCGCAACACCGCCGCAGATCTCGGGCTGAACTTTCTCGACCTGCGGCGCCGCAACTTCGATCTCTATGGTGCGGCATTGCTGGCGCCGCAATTCAGCGAGGCGCCGGCGCTCGATCAGCGCGGAATGCTGCGCCTTGCAGGCTACATTCCGACCCGGCCGCAGCAGATCCAGTTCGATCTCACGTTTCAGGTCGTGGGCGGGCAATGGCGTCTGTTCGCGATCGCGATCGCCACGCCGGAATCCGCAGCGGCGCAGCCGCAAGCCCAGGCGGCGCCCGTCAAGCCGGCCGCGCCTGCGCAAAAGAAGGTGCAATGATCGTTTGTTTGGGCCTATCTCATTGATAAAGCTGCATTTGTCGCCGAGCTGACGGGCGCCCCCAAACCGTGTTTCCGCTGCTCCTGCAGCCCCGATTAAGCCGCCCTTAGCGAATGCCCCCTAGGCTCGCGGCCGTCCATTTCCCTGCTCCCCCGGCTGAATGCCGTCATGTTGAGGTCACCAGAAGCGCTTTCGGATGGAGCAGCCTGCCCGGCAATACGATTCTAGCGCATCGACCCCGTCGGCAGCCCCGGCGGCAGCGCGGACGCTCGTCGTCGATCTCGAAGGCGCCTTGCTGCGCTCGGAGCTGCTGATGGAAGCGCTCTTCAGCCGGCCCGCCCTCATGCTCGCCCGCTTCGGTGCCGGTGGACGACCGGGCATGGCGGCGCTCACCGATATCCTGGCGCGGGCCGAGATCGACTACGCCCATCTGCCCTATGATTCCGACGTGCTGAACCGGGCGCTGGCGGCGCGGGCGCGGGGCGGGAAGATCTACCTCGTCGCGGATCGTTTCGCCGAGCACGCCGCCGGCATCGCGACGCATCTCGGTTTTGATGGCGTCGTCACCCGAGCCGATCTCGCTGCGGGCAGCCTGCCGTTCGAACGTGCCTCCATCGAGCACGTCGAAAGCCGCGACAGAAGCAGAGCCGGCCTCAAGACCTGGGCCAAGGCGCTGCGCGTCTATCAATACGCCAAGAACACGCTGGTGTTCGTGCCTGTCATCACTGCGCATCAGCTGAACCTTGCCAGCTTCGGCTCCGCGATGCTGGCGTTCCTGGCGTTCTCGGCCTGCGCGTCGGGCGCCTATCTGATGAACGATCTGCTCGATCTCGCCGCCGACCGGCAGCATCCGACCAAGCGCCATCGCGCGCTCGCGGCCGGCGACTTGCCGATCTCGTCCGCGTTGCTCGCGATCCCCGCGCTGTGGCTGTTCGCGGCCGCAGCCGCGCTCTGCATCTCGCCGCTGTTCCTCGGCGTGCTCGGCGCCTATCTCGCCACGACGATCGCCTATTCGCTCGTGCTCAAGCGCAAGATGCTGGTCGACATCGTCACGCTCGCCGGTCTCTACACGCTTCGCATCGTGGCCGGCGCGGTCGGCGTCGGCGTGGTGCTCTCGGAATGGCTGCTGATCTTCTCGCTGTTCGTGTTCACCTCGCTGGCGCTGATCAAGCGCTTCAGCGAGCTCAGCATGCGCGAGAGCGCGGGCCTCGCCGATCCCTCCAACCGCGACTATCGCGTCACCGATCTGCATGTCATCGGCGCGATGGCGGCGGCGAGCGCAATGAACGCGGTGACCGTGTTCTCGCTCTACGTCTCCTCGAGCGCGGTGACGCCGCTGTACAGCCGGCCCTGGATGCTGTGGCTGCTCAACCCGCTGCTGCTCTACTGGTTCGGCCGCGCCCTGATGATGGCGCATCGCCGCGAGATGCCGGATGATCCAATTCTCTACACCTTCCGCGACGGCGCCAGCCGCATCACGGTCGCGGCGATGATCTGCATCATGCTGGCCGCGATCTGACCGAGCCGTGCTTGCGCGGCCCGCCGGCAATGGCTACATCGCGGGCAATCCGAATTCGCTATTGTGCCGAAGCAACCGATTCGACCCGAGGTTTTGAAAACGCCATGACCGTACGCCTGCACCGCGGCGACCTGCCCGACCTGTCCCGCTACACCGGAGCGGTGGCGATCGATACCGAGACCATGGGGCTGAACCCGCACCGTGACCGGCTTTGCGTGGTGCAGCTCTCGCCGGGTGACGGCAGCGCCGACGTGGTGCAGATCCCCAAGGGCCACACCGATGCGCCGAACCTGAAGGCGCTGCTGGCCAATCCCGCCAACACCAAGATCTTCCACTTCGCGCGGTTCGACGTCGCGGTGCTGTACCAGACGTTTGGCGTCATGACCGGGCCGATTTACTGCACCAAGATCGCCTCCCGCCTGACCCGCACCTATACCGACCGCCATGGCCTCAAGGACCTCGTGCGCGAGGTGCTCAATGTCGATCTCTCCAAGCAGCAGCAGTCCAGCGATTGGGGTTCCGACAGCCTGACCGAGCCGCAGCTCGCTTATGCCGCCTCGGACGTGCTGCACCTGCATGCCCTGCGCGAGCGGCTCGATGCCATGCTGGTGCGGGAAGGTCGCACCCAGCTTGCCAAGGCCTGTTTCGACTTCCTGCCGACCCGTGCCCTGCTCGACCTCGGGGGCTGGGAGGAAGAGGACATTTTCGCGCACTCCTGAAGCCTGGTGGAGGGAGTTGTCGCCGCGTTTCGGACACTTTCATAACAGCCTGTCGCGGGCTGCATATTTTGGCGCGGCCGGGTACAATAGGGCGCCCTTCAACCGGATCAGGCGAGCGACACCTCAGGAACCCCGTGAATTCGGCCCATAATCCCACCTACGACGCCGCGCTTGCGGCGAAGTTTGCCAGCGCGGCGCGCCACAGCCGCCTGGTGCGGATTCTACGCGTCTCGGTGCCGGCGACGGTGGTCGTGGCCATGGCGGTGATCATCTACATCGCGTTCTTCAACAAATTCCGGATGCCGGAGCTGCCGCTCACGGTCGAAAACATGGTGGTGTCGGGCACCAAGATCACCATGGAGTCGCCGCATCTTTCCGGCTTCACGCCGGACCAGCGCCCCTACGAGCTCTGGGCCAAGACCGCGACCCAGGACGTCACCGCCCCCGATCGTGTCGATCTCAAGGACCTGCGCGCGAAAGTGCTGATGGAGGATCAATCCACCCTGTTCCTCGATGCCCGCACCGGCCGCTTCGACAACAAGAAGCAGCAGCTCGATCTGCACAAGGACATCTTCCTGCGGACGTCCACCGGCTACGAGGCGCGGCTGAACTCCGCCTTCGTCGACATGAACAAGGGCACGGTCTCCTCGGACGAGCGCGTCGACGTCAAGCTGACCAACGGCACGCTGACCGCGGATAAATTGCGCATCACCGAAGGCGGCGACGTCATCCGCTTCGAAGGCAATGTGGTGATGCATCTGGACAGGCTCGATGAGCCCGCCGCCGCGCAGCCTGCGCCATCCGAGCCCGCGCCGCCGGCGAAGACACGTACGCCTCAGAACAAGTCTGCCAATTCAAAGTGATTTTCATGCCCGGCTTTTTTTCGCGCGACCTCAATCAGCGAAGCGCCATTCTTGGTGCGGCGGGACTTGCGATCGGCGTCGCGTTGGCCGCGACGGCTGCGGCGCGTGCGCAAGGCGCCATGCAGGCTCCGCCCAACGCGATGCAAGGCTTTACGCAGAACCGCGATCAGCCGATCCAGATCGAGGCCGCCGCGCTCGAGATGCACGACAAGAAGAAGGAGGCGACCTTCTCCGGCAATGTGAAGGTCATCCAGGGCGACACCACCATGACCTCGAAGACGCTGGTGGTGTTCTACGACTCGGGTGGCGGTGACAAGCCGGCCACGGCCCAGCCTGCGGCCAAGGGGACCAAGGGCGCCCCGATGCAATCGGCGCAGCCGGGACCCGGCGGAAGCTCCTCGATCAAGCGGCTCGAGGCGCGGGGCAACGTCGTGGTCACCCAGAAGGATCAGGTGGTGACGGGCGAAACGGCCGTGTTCGACACCAGGACCAACCTCATCACGATGTTCGGCGGCGGCTCCGGTCAAGTGGTGATGACGCAGTGCAAGAACGTGATGCGTGGCGACCGGCTGAAGGTCGATATGACGACCGGCGTGTCTCGCGTGGAGTCGGACACCGGTCGGGTTCAGGTCCTGCTGCCACAGGGTGCTGGCAGTGATTGCGGCCAGGGGGGGCAAGGCAAGCCCGGCGGGGCGCCGCCTCTGCAATTGCCCGGTGCAAGTAAACCGAAATGAACTCAATGGCTTGGTTCGGATGCGACCGAACCGAGGTTGAAGCTTGGCCGGCGAGACTGTATCTAGCGCGCAGGGCTTTCGAAGCGGGGTCCGCCGCTTTTGGGCGTGTTTCACTGGGCATGAGGCATCCCTTCACTCATGCTGCATCGGCGAATCGAAAGGCCGCTGCGGCAGATCGCGCGAATTCGCGCAGGATCGTCGCGAAAGGCTAGAAGGCGGGGATGGTCGATCTCTTCAGCATGTTCCGTCGGCGCCCCGCCAAGCGCGGCCGGCCAGGATTTGCGCGTCAGGACATCACCGCGCTCGGTGACAGCGTCGGCGGGCTCGTGACCAGCCCGATCCGGGACGTGTCGCCGACGGCCCGTGACCAGGCGCTGCACGCGCCCGACCAGTTCCAGGGTGACTATCAGGACGACTATCAAGCGGAGCCGCGGCCGCAGGCGGTTCACCCTGTCAGGGCTGCCGCCAGGTCCAATGGCGCGGACGCACCGCAGCTCCTGAAGCGTCCGGGCTTCCTGGCTGTGCATGGCGTGAAAAAGGCTTTTGGCAGCCGTCAGGTCGTGCGTGGCGTCAGCATCTATGTGCGGCGCGGCGAAGCGGTCGGCCTGCTCGGCCCGAACGGCGCCGGCAAGACCACCGTGTTTTACATGATCACCGGCTTGATCAAGGCCGATCACGGCGCGATCGAGCTCGACGGCCACGACGTCACCAAGCTGCCGATGTATCAGCGCGCGCGGCTCGGGATCGGCTATCTGCCGCAGGAAGCCTCGATTTTCCGCGGCCTCACCGTCGAGCAGAACATCCGTGCGGTGCTCGAAGTGGTCGAGCCCTCGCGCAAGAAGCGCGAGCAACAGCTCGACTCGCTGCTCGACGAGTTCAACATCACACGGCTGCGAAAATCGCCGTCGATCGCGCTGTCCGGCGGCGAGCGGCGACGCGTCGAGATCGCGCGTGCGCTGGCGACGCGTCCGAACTACATGCTGCTCGACGAGCCCTTCGCCGGCATCGACCCGATCGCGGTCGGGGACATCCAGGATCTCGTCCGCCATCTCACCAATCGCGGCATCGGCGTGCTCATCACCGACCACAACGTCCGCGAGACGCTCGGCCTCACCGACCGCGCCTATATCGTCTATGCCGGCGAAATCTTGACCGAGGGGAGCCCGGATGAGATCGTCGCCGATCCGGACGTGCGCCGCCTTTACCTTGGCGAGGAATTCCGCCTCTAGCCCGTTTTTGTGTTTCGTCAAGACGTGTACATCGGGCTCCGACTAGGATAAGCAAAAATCGGACCAACTTTTTGGATCGGTTCTTGCTTCATGGCGCTTACGCAGAGATTAGAGTTCCGGCAATCGCAGTCGCTGGTGATGACGCCGCAGCTGATGCAGGCGATCAAGCTGCTGCAATTGTCCAATCTCGATCTCACGACGTTCGTGGAAGAAGAGCTCGAGCGTAACCCCCTGCTGGAACGGGCCAATGACGAGGCCCCCGCCGGCGACGCCCCGGCCGAGGCCGGCCATTACGGCGATGGGGACGAGGCCGGCGGCCAGGGTGACGGTCACGGCGAAGACGGCTTTGGCGGCGGTGCCGAAGGCTTCGAGCCGGGCCAGGAAGAATGGATGAGCAAGGATCTCGGCACCCGCGCCGAGATCGAGCAGACCCTGGACACGGGCCTGGACAACGTCTTCTCCGAGGAGCCGGCCGAGACCGCGGCGCGCAATGCCCAGGACGCAGCGCCGACCACCTATACCGAATGGGGCGGCGGCGCCTCCGGCGACGAGGACTACAATCTCGAAGCCTTCGTCGCCGCCGAGATGACGCTGTCGGACCATCTCGCCGAGCAGCTCTCGGTCGCCTTCACAGGTCCCGCGCAGCGCATGATCGGCCAGTACCTGATCGACCTCGTCGACGAGGCCGGCTATCTGCCGGGCGATCTCGGCCAGGCCGCCGAGCGTCTCGGCGCATCGCAAGCCGACGTCGAGGGCGTCCTTGCCGTGTTGCAGAAATTCGATCCGCCCGGCGTCTGTGCGCGCAACTTGAGCGAATGCCTTGCGATCCAGCTCCGCGAGCTCGACCGCTATGATCCCGCCATGCAGGCCCTGGTCGAGCATCTCGATCTCCTCGCCAAGCGCGACATCGTTGCCTTGCGCAAGATCTGCGGCGTCGACGACGAGGACATCGCCGACATGATCGGCGAGATTCGCCGCCTCAATCCCAAGCCCGGCATGAAGTTCGGCTCGGCGCGCTTGCAGACCATGGTGCCCGATGTCTATGTCCGTCCGGGTCCCGACGGCGGCTGGCATGTCGAGCTCAACAGCGACACCTTGCCGCGCGTGCTCGTCAACCAGACCTACTATTCCCAGCTCTCGAAGAAGATCGGCAAGGACGGCGACAAGTCCTATTTCACCGACGCGCTTCAGAACGCGACCTGGCTGGTGCGCGCGCTCGATCAGCGCGCCCGCACCATCCTGAAAGTTGCAACCGAGATCGTGCGCCAGCAGGATGGCTTCTTCACCCACGGCGTGGCGCATTTGCGTCCGCTCAATCTGAAGGCCGTCGCAGACGCCATCCAGATGCACGAATCCACGGTGTCGCGTGTCACCGCCAACAAATACATGGCGACAAATCGCGGCACATTCGAGTTGAAATATTTCTTCACGGCCTCGATCGCCTCCGCCGACGGCGGCGAGGCGCATTCGGCCGAAGCCGTGCGCCACCACATCAAGCAGCTGATCGATTCGGAAGAGCCGGCCGCGATCCTGTCGGACGACACCATCGTGGAACGCTTGCGCGCCTCGGGCATTGATATTGCCCGCCGCACGGTCGCGAAGTACCGCGAAGCCATGCGCATACCCTCTTCGGTGCAACGCCGCCGCGACAAGCAGAGCGCTCTTGGTAACGTCCTCTCCACCGCCTTGTCCGATCGTTCCCGCAATCCCGAACCGGCCTGATTGCGCTGGCGCGAAATCGCGTTACTCTCGGCATCCCTTTGCAACCGATCCAGGCACGCGCATGATCTGGAAAAGTGCACGGCGTTTTCCTCTCCTCACGAACGCGGCAAGGGTTCGTGGGAAGATCATGCGCAGGGAACGACTTCAGCGGCGATGACGCATCGTCGCAGCTGAGGAGCAAACCAAGCGAGGCATCCATGACTCTTCGGATTTCGGGCAAGAGCATCAGCGTCGGTGAGGCCCTGCGCGGCCGCGTCGCCGACCGCACCGACGAGGTGCTGCGCAAATATTTCGACGGCAATTATTCCGGCCACATCACACTCAGCAAGGACGGCTTCGGCTTCCGCACCGATTGCGCCCTGCACCTCGATTCGGGGATCACGCTGGAGGCCGATTCCAACGCGCCGGACGCCTATGCCAGCGCCGACCAGGCGCTGGTGATGATCGAGAAGCGGCTGCGCCGCTACAAGAACCGGCTCAAGGACCGCTCCGCCCGCAAGGCCCACGTCGCCTCCGAGGCGATGGCCGCGCTCGATGCGACGAGCTATGTGCTGGAGGCGCCGGAGGGCGAAGAGGAAGTCACCGGCTACAGCCCCGTCATCATCGCCGAGCAAACCACCTCGTTGAAGCCGCTGTCGGTCAGCGAGGCGGTCATGGAACTCGATCTCAGCGGAGCGCCTTGCCTGGTCTTCCAGCATGGGTCTTCGGGCCGGGTGAACATCATTTACCGCCGGGCGGACGGCAATGTGGGCTGGATCGATCCGCCGGGGGCCAAGGTCGATGGCAAGGCCGGCTAGGAGGAGGCGGGAGCCCGTACGATCCCGGCCCTTAACAATGACCGTGGCAAAGCCGCACGCGGGAGTTGGCACCGGGATTGCGTTGGAGTAGAAGCCCCCCACATCTGGACTTGGCAGGACTTTGGCTAAGTCCCCCTTCTGCTTCATGTTATTGACGCCGGCTCAGCTTGGTCTATCAAGCTGGCCAAATCGGAACCTGACGGTTTAATTCACCTCGGAAAGCCTCCATGCCGATTACCGATCTGGTCGCACCCGAGGCGATTCTCCCGGCATTGAAGGTCAACAGCAAGAAGCAGGCCTTGCAGGAGCTCGCGGCCAAGGCCGCCGAGCTGACGGGCCAGAACGAGCGCTCCGTGTTCGAGGTGCTGCTGCAGCGGGAGAAGCTCGGCACCACCGCGGTCGGCTACGGCGTCGCCATTCCGCACGGCAAGCTGCCCAAGCTCGAAAAGATCTTTGGCCTGTTCGCGCGGCTCGATCGTCCGATCGATTTCGAGGCGATGGACGGCCAGCCGGTCGATCTGGTCTTCCTGCTGCTCGCCCCAGAAGGCGCAGGCGCCGATCACCTCAAGGCGCTCGCCCGCATCGCCCGCCTCCTGCGCGACCAGGACATCGCCAAGAAGCTCCGTGCCTCGCGCGACGCCCAGGCGATCTATTCGGTGCTGGCGCTGCCGCCGGCGACGGCGGCGTAACGCCTCGCATTCGCCATGCCCATTCCCTGACAGAATCTTCGGCCGCGCCGTCGTGACCGCCGCTGCGGCGCTTCAGCAGACCGTCGGCAGCAGGCGCCGGACTTCGTCGAGCAATTCGGGAATCGCCGTCCTGTCACCCGCGAGGTGCTTGAGCAGCGCGCTCTGAAACAGACCGTCGAACAGCGCATAGAGCGCGGCGGGCGACGACGCCGGCCGTTTGCCGGCGAAGTCGGCGTAGCGGGACGCGATGCGCCAGATCATCGCTTCCAGGCTCTTGTCGATTTCGAGCACATCCTCGCGAAACGCCGCCTCGAACATCGCCTGCGAGCGCAAATCGTACCAGAGACGGTGCATGCGGGCTTCGGTCTGCAACGTTGCTGCGAGCTTGGCGAGGAAACCCTCGAGCAACTCCTCGCGGCTCGTTGCCGTCGCTACGACATCGTCATACCGCGTCACGCACCTCGCCTTATAGTGACGGACGCAGCAGCAGATCAGGTCGAGCTTGTCGCTGAAGTAATAGTGGAACACGCCGTGCGTGAAGGCCGAGTTCTGCGCGATCTCGCGCAGGCTGGTGCGTGCGAAGCCGAGTTCGCCAAGCGTTTCGAGCGCGGCCTCGGCAAGCTCGATCCGTCGCGCGTTGAACTTTTCATCCCGCACGACCTCCCCCACGGCCTCACGCTTCGCCGCTCCTGTCGCTCGCCGCGCCATTGTCGCGCTGTCTCCCGTCTCTTCGTCACGACGATCACATCGCCCGTCATCGTCTAGAGCATGATCCGGAAAAGTGTGAAGCGGTTTTCCGAAAAGATCATGCTCAAACATGACCTAAAGCGCGATGAGGATTCGTCCGATCTCATCGCGCTCTAGAGACCATCCTCTTTGACAACTGTCAAATTTTCTCCTTGACAACTGTCAAGCCGCGGGAGGAGTGTGCCCACCGAGAATTTGGACAGTCGTCAAGACGTCCGCAAATGGAGGAAATGCACGCACCGGCGCCGTGCCGCCGGAACGGACGCGCATGCCGCTGTGCCACTGCGCCGGCACCGTGCTGCCGACCGCAGCACGTACCGGTCATCAGCGAAGATCAGTCCAAAAGATCGATCCAAGAGATCAACAAAGGGAGGACGTGCGATGAGTGAGAAGAGCCTTGATGGCCGCAAAGCCCTGGTCACCGGCGGAGCACGCGGCATAGGAGCCGCTATTGCACAGGCGTTGGCGCGATCCGGCGCGGCGGTCATGATCGGCGACATCCTCGACGACGTCGGCAAGGACAGCGCCGGTCAAATTGCCAAGCTCGGTGTGAAGACCGGCTTCGTGCATCTCGACGTCACCGACGACGCGCAGTGGGAGAAAGCGGCCGCTGCGACGATCGCGACGCTCGGCGGCTACGACATCCTGATCAACAATGCCGGCATCGAGATCACCTCGCTGATCTCCGAGGTCAAGGCCGAGGATGCGCGCCGGATGTGCGACGTCAACATCGTCGGCACGGTGCTCGGCATGAAGCATGCCTTCCGCGCCATGCGCCCGGGCGGGCCGGCCGGCAAAGGTGGCGCCGTCGTCAACATCGCCTCGGTTGCGGCAACGATCGCCTTCCCGAGCATCGCGGTCTATTCGGGCACCAAATCCGCGGTCGACCGCATGACGCGGGTCGGTGCGATGGAATCCGGCAAGCTTGGCTTCGGCGTGCGCGTCAACGCGATCTATCCGGGCCTGATCCCGACCGACATGGGCATGCAGCTTGCCAATGACATCGTGAAGATCGGTCTGGCACCCGACGTCAACGCCGCGGTCGGCTCGGTGGTGGAGCAGACACCACTCGGCAAGCTCGCGGAAGTCGGCGACATCGCCGAAGCGGCGGTGTTTCTGTGCTCGGACCGAGCGCGTTTCATCACCGGCATCGGACTGCCGGTCGATGGCGGCATGGGCATGTGAGCGCGGTCAACCAACAACCACCCATCAGGAGGATCGCAATGAGCAAGAAGCCCGTCATCGTCTACGGCGCATCCGGCTATACCGGCCGGTTGGTCTGCGAATATCTACGCGAGTACAACATCCCCTTCATCGCGGCCGGGCGAAGCGAAGAGAAGCTCAAGGCCGCGATGACGTCGAACGTGGCCGGCATCGAGACGGCCGACTATGAGGTGGCGACGGTGCCGCACACGGTGGCGGCGCTGACTGAATTGTTCAAGGGCGCCTCCGTGGTGCTCAACACCGTCGGCCCCTTTGCCAAGTTCGGCACCGAAGTGGTGCAGGCGTGTCTCGCTGCCAAGTGCCACTACATCGACACCACCGGCGAGCAGGACTGGCTGATCACGCTCGATCAGGAGTTTGGCACGAGGTTCGCCAATGCCGGCCTGCTGCTGGCGCCGGGCATCGCGCAGATGTACACGACGGGTGAGATCGCCGCCCAACTGTGCCTGGAGACACCGGGCCTCGACACGCTCGATATCGCCGTGTTCTGGGGCGGCAGCCCGACGATCGCCTCGACGCAGACCATCCTGGTCAATGCCGCGATGGCCAAGGCTTACTACCTGGAGCAGAACAAATACGTCGAGCATCAGCCGGATGCCGGTCTCTACAACCTCGCCATCCCCGGCCAGCATGAACTGGCGTTGGCCCTGCCCTGGGGTGGGACCTCGCATCCGGTGTGGTTCAAGCGCGATCCGCGCGTGGCCAACGTGAAGGTGCTGGGCGGCGTATTCAATCGCGCGCTGATGCTGGGCGTGCCGCAGATCGTCGCTGGCGCGCTGGAGGCGACCAAGAACATGAACCCCGACGACCGCTATGCCGCGTTGGCGCAGACCGCGGCCAGCGTGATGAACACCATGCCGCCGCGCGAGAACCCGCGCGTCAACAAGTCGATGGATTCGGTGCATGCGTCCGGCCCGCTCGGGCGCGCGCACTGTGTCATCTACGGCAACAGCAACTACAAGCAGACCGGCATGCTCCAGGCCTATGCCGCGGCGCACCTGCTGCAGCAGCCGCCCAAGCGCGTCGGCTTTGCCTCCGGCTGCCAGGCATTCGGCCATCACGAGCTGCTTGGGCAATTGCGCAGTTTTGGTCTGGTCGGCAAGCCGGTTCTGACCGTACACGACTAAACGATCGAGGGTGGTGCACCCATGCGCCACCCGTCTCATCGCGAGATCGAACATGCGCTTCATCGATTACCTCGACAAGGGTGCCTCGCTCGGCGTCAATGCGCCGTGCCTGACCATGGATGGACGCGATCTCGGCTATGGCGAGGTGCAGCGGCTCAGCTATCGCATCGCGCGGGGGCTCGACCGATCGGGCATCGCGCCCGGCGACAAGGTCGCGATCCTGTCCGGAAATGATCCGGTCGCCTTCGCATGTGTGTTCGGCATCTCGCGCGCCGGCGCGGTGTGGTGCCCGATCAATCCGCGCAATGAGGCGGCCGAGAACAAATTCATCCTCGACGGGTTCGATTGCAGCCTGCTTCTGTTCCATTCGAGCTTTGCGCCGATGGTCGAGGCCGTCAGACCAGAGTTGCCGAAGTTACGCACGCTCGTTTGCCTCGACACCGAACTGCCGTTCGCGCCATCGTTCGAAAAATGGCTAGCCGGCCTCGCAGATGAACCCTATCAACGCGAGACGATCGACGATCTCGCGATGATCCCGGGCACCGGCGGCACCACCGGCAAGCCGAAGGGTGTGATGTTGTCGGGCCGCAACATCGAGACCATGACGGCGCTGACCTTGATGGGCTATCCCTTCAAGGGCCGTCCGGTCTATCTCGCGCTGGCGCCGCTGACGCACGCCGCCGGCGTGCTGTGCTTCCCGATCATGACGCTCGGCGGCCGCATCGTGATCATGAATCACCCCGACGTCGGCGAGTTCCTCGATCTGATCGCGCGCTACGGGGTCACGCACACTTTCCTGCCGCCGACCGTGATCTACATGCTGCTCGATCATCCCGGGCTTGATCGCGCCAAGCTCGGTTCGTTGCAATGTTTCTGGTACGGCGCCGCGCCGATCTCGGCACTGCGGCTTGCAGAGGCGCTCCAGCGGATCGGCCCGATGGCGCAGTTGTTCGGCCAGACCGAAGCGCCGATGATGATATCGATGATGGCACCCAGCGAGCACTACAATGCCGACGGTACCATCGCGATGCAGCGTCTCGCGTCAGCCGGTCGGATCAGCCCGCTGGTCCAGGCCGGCATCATGGATGGCGACGGTCATCTGCTGCCATCAGGCGCGCGCGGCGAGATCGTCGTGCGCGGCTCGCTGGTGATGGACGGTTATTACAAGAATCCGCAAGCCACCGCCGAAGCCTCAGTGCATGGCTGGCACCACACCGGCGACATCGGCTACATCGACGACGACGGCTATCTCTATATCGTCGATCGCGCCAAGGACATGATCATCACCGGCGGGTTCAACGTCTATTCGATCGAGGTCGAGAATGCGCTGCGGTCGCATGAGGCGGTGCAGGATTGCGCCGTGATCGGGCTGGCGGATGAGAAATGGGGTGAGCGGATCGTCGCCGTGGTGCAGCCACGCGCGGGCCGGCAAATCGACACCGCAGCGCTCGCCGCCTTCGTCAAGGCACAGATCGGCAGCGTCAAGACGCCGAAGCAGATCGAGGTCTGGGCCGATCTTCCGCGCTCCAAGGTCGGCAAGGTCCTGAAGCCGGACATTCGTGCGCGACTGACCTGATTGGGCTCGCCCCCTCCGCGTCGGTCATTCCGTCCCGCCCGCCGCAGCGCTTCACGCCTCCCAAAGCAAAACGGGCACGCCTTCTTGCGAAGGCATGCCCGCTCGAAACTCTATTCGTCCGACGTGCGCGCGCTCAGTGCACGCTCACCGCTTGCAGCTCGTTGCTCCAGGCGTTGGCGATCGCGGCTTCGCGGCTGTCGGTCAGCATGATCGGCGTGCCATCGGCGGCGTGGAGCGCGAAGAGCTTGAGCCCCGGCGCGATTTTCGGCGCTTCGGGAAACAGGCCCGGCACGTCTTCCGAGCGGATCTGCTTCACATAGGCGATATGACCTTCGCCGAGGGCTGCCAGCGTCTCGGGCGAGACGTTCTTGGCTTCGTATTCGAACGCAACGTGACCTTCACTCATGGTCTCGACTCCTCTGGAACACTAAGCGGTCGAGTCCGCTACTCGTTCCATTATTCGTGCTCATTGATAGCGATTGTCTTAACGATCCTCTCCGGTTCAGGCCGGGCAAGATCGATCGACAACAGCCCGTTCTTCAGATCCGCACCCAGCACCAGCATCCCCTCCGCCAGCACGAACGTGCGCTGGAAGTGGCGCGCGGCGATGCCGCGATGGATGTATTGCCGGGACTTGTCGTCCTGCTGCCGCCCGCGGATCACGAGCTGGTTTTCCTCAATGGTTACATCGAGTTGGTCGCGGGTGAATCCGGCAACCGCCAGCGTGATGCGCAGCCGCTCGGGCTGGCCGTCCGCGCCGCCGCACCTCTCGATATTGTAGGGCGGATAGCCGTCGGCGCCTTTGACGACGCGGTCGAGCACGCGCTCGATCTCGTCGAAGCCCAGCAGGAAGGGACTGGAGAGCGTTGGAACACGAGACATAGTTTACAAAGTCCTCGCAGAAGCGACTTTGGTGTGTCGGGGCCCGTAGTGGCACCCCTTGATCGGCAATATGGGCATGTTCCCATGTTGGTTCAAGCAGGTAGCGGGGGAGTGTGGATTGCCGCTTCCTCTGGACATGGCCAGGCGGGACAAGCCCGGGCATGACGAACTTGGGGCGCGATTTATCCCAACGATAACAAGGCTATTCTACTGTGCATGGGGTTGTTTTCGCAGTTTTTGAGTTGGGAGGCCTCGGAACCCTCAGGTCTCGATCCGCGTCCGCCCGTCACCACTGAACAGATGCAGCTTTGCTCGCGCCGCTGCGACCCGGATTCTCGCGCCGATGGCTGGAGCCTCGGTTCCGGGAATGCGGACGATGATCTCGCCGGGTGGCAGCTCGCCGGGCGTGGCGGCGACGCGCTGCTCTTCCTGCTCGCGCGAGCCATAGACGAAGGTTTCGGCGCCGACGTGCTCGATGGCCTCGACCGTCAGTGGCAGCGCGACGCCGCCGGCCGGGGTCTGGTCGGTGATGACGAAATCTTCCGGGCGGATGCCGAGGATGCCGGCTTCGCCGGCGCCGAGCTGTGACTTGATCTCCTCGGGGCGCGTCGACATCAAATTCATCGGCGGTGCGCCGATGAAGGAGGCGACGAAGGTGGTCGCCGGCTTTTCATAGATCGCAAGGGGATTGCCGATCTGCTCGACCTTACCGCCGTTCATCACCACGAGAATATCGGCGAGCGTCATCGCCTCGAGCTGGTCGTGCGTGACGTAGATCGACGTCGTATTGAGCCGGCGCTGCAATTTGCGGATCTCGACGCGCATCGCGATGCGCAGCTTGGCATCGAGATTGGACAGCGGCTCGTCGAACAGGAACACCTTCGGCTGGCGCACGATGGCGCGGCCCATCGCGACGCGCTGGCGCTGGCCGCCGGAGAGCTGGCGCGGCTTGCGCTCCAGCATCGATGTGAGCTCGAGAATGCGCGCAGCTTCCTCGACCCGGGACTTGATCTCGGCCTCGGCCATGCCGCGGTTGCGCAGGCCGTAGGCCATGTTGTTGTAGACGCTCATGTGCGGATAGAGCGCATAGTTCTGGAACACCATCGCGATGTCGCGATCGGCGGGCTCGATCTGGTTGACGATCCGGCCGCCGATGTCGATCTCGCCGCCGGTGACCGTTTCGAGCCCCGCGACCATGCGCAACAGCGTGGACTTGCCGCAGCCGGAGGGGCCGACCAGCACGCAGAACTGGCCGTCGCCGACATCGACGTCGACGCCCTTGATGGCTTCGAAGCCGCCGGGATAGGTCTTGCGGACGTTGCGCAGGGTGACGTTGGCCATAAGTCTCTACTTTTCCGTCTCGACCAGTCCGCGCACGAACAGCTTCTGCATGACGACGACGACGAACACCGGCGGCAGCATGGCCAGCACGGCGGTTGCCATCACGATCGGCCATTCGGTCAGCGCGTCGGTGGTGGTGATCATCTTGCGGATGCCGATCTGGATGGTCTGCATGTCGTCGCGCGTGGTGATCAGCAGCGGCCAGAGATATTGATTCCAGCCGAGGATGAACAGGATCACGAACAAAGCGGCCATGTTGGTGCGAGACAGCGGCAGCAGCGTATCCCAGAAGAAGCGGAAGGGGCCGGCACCGTCGATGCGCGAGGCTTCCAGAAGCTCGTCCGGCACCGTCATGAAGAACTGCCGGAACAGCAGTGTCGCGGTCGCGGATGCGATCAGCGGGAGTGCCAGGCCGGCATAGCTGTCGAGCATGTGCAGATCAGCGACGATCTTGTAGGTCGGATAGATGCGCACCTCGACCGGCAGCATCAAGGTGATGAAGATGATCCAGAAGATCGCCATCCGGAACGGAAAGCGGAAATAGACGATCGCATAGGCGGAGATGATCGAGACCGCGATCTTGCCGACCGCGATCAGGAGCGCCATTACGAGCGAGTTCAACATCATGTTGCCGACCGGCTCGCGGGTCGAGCCGCTCGTGCCGACGAAGATGGTCTGGTAGTAGGTTTGCAGGAAATGGCCGCCCGGCAGCAGCGACATCTGGCCGTTGGCGATCACGGCGTTGTCCTGGGTCGAGGCGACGAAGGCGAGATAGACCGGGAAGGCGACGATCGCGATCCCGATCCATAGGATGATGTGGGCGATGTAGCGCCGAAAGCCTTCTTCCTCCACCATCAGTAGGTCACCTTGCGTTCGACGAAGCGGAACTGGATTCCCGTCAGCACGATGACCATGATCATCAGGATCACCGATTGTGCCGCCGAGCTGCCGAGATTTCCGCCGAGCAGGCCGTCGGTATAGACCTTGTAGACCAGCGTCTCCGTCGACTTGCCGGGGCCGCCCCGGGTCATGGTGTCGATGATGCCGAACGTGTCGAAGAAGGCGTAGACGATATTGACGACGAGCAGGAAAAAGATGGTGGGCGACAGCAGCGGGAAGGTCACCGTCCAGAACCTGCGCATCGGCCGCGCGCCGTCGATCGCCGCGGCCTCGAGCACGCTCCTGGGGATGCTCTGCAGGCCGGCGAGGAAGAACAGGAAGTTGTAGGAGATCTGCTTCCACGCGGCGGCGAGGATGATCAGCGCCGCGGCCTGGTCGCCGTCGAGCAGCGGATTCCAGTCGACGCCGAGGGCGCGCAAATATCGCGAGAGCACGCCCAGCGAGGGGTGCAGCATGAAGATCCAGAGCACGCCGACGACCGGCGGCGCCACCGCATAGGGCCAGATCAGCAGCGTCCGGTAGAGCATTGAGCCGCGCAGCGGCTTGTCCGCCATCACGGCGAGCAACAGCGCAAACGACAGCGATGAGACCGCGATGGCGAACGAGAAGAAGAAGGTCCGGACGATCGCCTCGAAATAGGCGCCGTCCTTCATGAGATCGAGATAATTCTCGAACCAGACGAAGGTCGTCGACAGGCCGAAGGCATCCTGGAGCAGGAAGGACTGGATCACCGCCTGCAGGGCCGGCCAGTAGAAGAAAATCAGGACGATCGCCAGCTGCGGCGCAACCAGCGCGTAGGGCAACAGCTTCGATTGGAAGATGGCTTGCTTTTGCATGATGCCCCAGGGCGGCAGGCCGGGATCACCGGCCTGCCGCTGATCGTCTCACTTGACGGCGGTCTTTTCGAACTGGCGCAGCATCGTGTTGCCGCGCTCGACGGCCGCGTCCAGCGCCTGCTTGGCGGTCTTCTTGCCGGCCAGCGCCTGCTCGATCTCTTCCGCCCAGACGTCGCGGAGCTGCACCATGTTGCCGAGGCGCAGGCCGCGGGAGTTCTCGGTCGGCTCCTTGTTGGTCAGCTCGAGCAGTGGCGTCTCGAGATAGGGCTGGTCCTTGTAGAAGCCGTCCGCCTTGGCCTTTTCATAGGCAGCCTTGGTGATCGGCAGATAGCCCGAGGACTTGTGGATGAAGACCTGGCGATCGGTGTCCGAGAGGAAGGTCAGGAATTTCGCCACGCCCTTGTATTCGTCGGCCGACTTGCCGCCCATCATCCAGAGCGAGGCGCCGCCGATGATCGAGTTCTGCGGCGCGCCCTTCACGTCGGGATAGTAGGGCATCGGCACCGCGGTGAAGGCGAACTTGGCCTGCGCCTTGACGTTGCCGAAGAAGGCGGACGACGTCAGGTAGAGCGGACATTCGCCCGACGTGAAGCGGCCTTCGCCGGTGTTGGTGCGGCCGGCATAATCGTAGGTCTTGTCCTTCTGGAGCTCGACCAGATTTTCGAGATGCTTGACCTGGAGCGGCCCGTTGAAGGAGAGCACGGTGTCGAAGCCGTCGAGGCCGTTGGCCTTGGTCGACAGCGGCACGTTGTGCCAGGCGGAGAGCTGCTCGAGATTGACCCAGGTGACCCACGAGTTGGAGAAGCCGCAGGTGGCGCTGCCGGCCGCCTTCAGCTTCTTGGCCGCGTCGAACACCTCAGGCCAGGTCTTGGGAATCTCGACATTGGCCTTCTTCAGCGCGTCGAGATTGACCCACATCACGGTCGACGACGAGTTGAAGGGGAAGGACAGCATCTCGCCCTTCGAGGTCGAATAGTAGCCGGTGATCGCAGGCAGATAGGCTTTCGGATCGAACTTCTCGCCGGTCTCGGCCATCAGCTTGTAGACGGGCTTCACGGCGCCGGTGGCGGACATCATCGTGGCAGTGCCGACCTCGAACACCTGCATGATGTGCGGCGCGTTGCCGGCGCGGAACGCCGCGATGCCGGCGTTCATCGTGTCGGCGTAATTGCCCTTGTAGGTCGGGATCACCTTGTAGTCGCTCTGCGACGTGTTGAAGTCGTTGGCAAGCTTGACGATGACGTCGTTGTTCGCGCCCGTCATCGCATGCCACCACTGGATTTCAGTCACAGCGAAGGCCGGCGAGGCCGTCAGGCCAACTGTGAACGCGAGTGCGGCAGCCGCACCAAAATGTCGAAGAGCCATCAAAAAAACCTCCCTTGCCCGTCACTAAGAAGCGCTTGCGCTAGCAGCGCCATATGACGTTCACATGACTGTGTAAGCGGGAGAAACGAAAGCGGCAAGCGCTCGAAAAGGGAAGTCGTCAAATAGGCGAAGACGGAGCAGGTAGCCAAATCCGTTCGCGCTGCACATGCGTGCGCACGCCGCAGTGCGGCATCGTTCGTCCGGAGGAAGGCGATGGGCCCCTAGCGCTTGCGCTCGGGGCCGCAGACGGTGCCCTTTTCGACCATCGCGGCGATCTCGGCCTTGGAGTAGCCGAACTCGCCCAGCACCTCTGCCGAGTGCTGGCTGAATTTCGGCGGCAGCCGGCGCAGGCTCGGCTTGCTGCGGCCGAGCCGGATCGGCGAGGCGACGCCCTTGTACCAATCCTTCTCGATGATATCGCCGCGCGCGATCGTGTGCGGGTTCGTCAGCGCCTGGTCGATCTTCTGCACGGGCCCTGCGGGGAGCCCGGCGGCGAGCAGGCGGTTGCACAGCGGCTCGGCCTCGTGCTGGCTGAACACCGCGGCGAGCTCGGCGCGCAACGCCTCGCGATTGGCGATGCGGTCCTTGTTGCGGGCAAAGCGCGGATCGGTTCCGAGCTCGGGCTTGCCGATCTCCTTGGCGAGCTTGCGGAAGGTGCCGTCATTGCCGACGCCGATGAAGATGTCGTCGGTCTTGGTCGGGAAGATCGCGTAGGGCACGAGGTTGGGATGCTCGTTGCCGGTGAGCGAGGGCGGCTTGCCATGCATGAAATAATTCGCGGTGTGCGGATGCATGATGGCAAGGCCGGTCTCGTACAGCGTGGTCTCCAGGAACTGGCCCTTGCCGGAGCGCTGCCGCTCCGACAGCGCCATCAGGATGCCGATCGCGGCATAGAGGCCGGTGCCGATGTCGACCAGGGGCACGCCGATCCGCATCGGCCCACTCTCGGGCGAGCCGGTCGCCGCAATCATGCCGGTCATGGCCTGGATGATGGCGTCATAGCCGGGATTGCCGCCGCGCGGGCCGTCGGCACCGAAGCCGCAGATCCGGCAGTGCACGAGGCGCGGGAATTTCTCGCGCAGCACCTCGTTGCCGATGCCCCATTTCTCCAGCGTGCCCGGCTTGAAATTCTCGATCAGGACGTCGGCGCTCTCCAGCATCTTGAGCAGCACGGCACGGCCGCCCTCGGAGGCGAGGTCGAGACCGATCGAGCGCTTGTTGCGGTTGATGCCGATGAAATAGGCGGCGTCGTCGTCGTGGAAGGGAGGGCCCCAGTCGCGCACTTCGTCGCCCGCGGGCGGCTCGACCTTGATCACGTCGGCGCCATGGTCGGCGAGGATCTGGGTGCAGTAGGGTCCGCCGAGCACGCGCGTGAGATCGATGACGCGCAGCCCACTCATGGCACCTGTGGCGGCTTCAGAACTCATGCCTTCGCTTTCCCTGTGTCGACAATTGATCACAGGCCTAGCGAGGTTCGTGCAGGCCGGCAATGGCCCCGCGGGCAGGGGCGTATGCGCGCCGGCGCCATCCCGCAGAATGGCAAATCGGCGGAAGCGGCCGGCCCGAGGGGGATCCCGGACCGGCCGATCCACCGTTCCGGTCAGACGACCGTCAGGCGAACGTCGACATTGCCGCGCGTGGCGTTGGAGTAGGGGCACACCTGGTGCGCCTTCTCGACCAGCGCCTCGGCCTCAGCGCGGGCGAGGCCCGGCAGCGAGACGGCGAGGTCGATATCGAGGCCGAAGCCGCCCTCGGAGCGCGGGCCGATGCCGACGGTCGAGGTGACGGAGGCGTCAGCCGGAACCTTGGGGCCGCCCTGCGAGGCCACGAACTTCATCGCGCCGATGAAGCAGGCGGCATAGCCGGCCGCGAACAGCTGCTCGGGATTGTTGCCGGCGCCGCCTCCGCCGCCGAGCTCCTTCGGCGTGGTCAGCTTGACGTCGAGCGAGCCGTCGAGGGTTGCAGCATGGCCGTCGCGGCCGCCGGTCGCCTTGGCGCTGGTCTTGTAAAGGACGTTCACGGACATTGTCGTCTCCCTTGGGGGTTCGTTGGGATGCGATCTATATCGCAGACAATTAGATTGCGCGCAATTGAAATTGCACCGCTTCACATTTAATTGTTCGCAATTGAATGTGCCGGCGCGGGGCGCCAGAATGAGACAAGTCCTGAAGAGATTCTCCATGCCTCGAAAATCATCGGCAGCGGACGCGCCGCTGCGGCTCGACAACCAGATCTGCTTCGCGGTCTATTCAGCCGCGCATGCCTTCAACCGCGTCTACAAGCCGCTCTTGGACCGGCTCGGCCTGACCTATCCGCAATATCTCGTCATGCTGGTGCTGTGGGAGCGCGACGACGTTCCGGTCAAGGACATCGGCGAAAGATTGTTCCTGGATTCGGGCACGCTGACGCCGCTGCTCAAGCGGCTGGAGGCCGCCCATCTCGTCAAGCGCACCCGCTCGAGCGAGGACGAGCGTCAGGTCCTGATCGCGCTGACGGCGCAAGGACACGCGCTGAAGGACAAAGCGCGGGCCGTGCCGCAGTCGATCCTGGCGGCGTCGGACTGCTCGGTGTCGGAGTTGGTGGCGATGAAGGACGAGATCGTGGCGTTGAGGGATCGGCTGAACGCGGTGATCGGGGAGTAGGGGAGGTTAGAGGCGCTTCTTGGCGAACGCGCGGCCGGACGCTGACTTTAGGTACCTTTCGAACGCGATTGCCTGCTTTTCGTTACTGAAAGCGACATAAGTCTTAACACGCCAAGGTCCGAATTTCGAGGTGTGAGGTACCTCGCCAGCATTGTGCTTCGTCAATCGGGCGCGCAGGTCGTCGGTAATCCCGACATAGAAGTGGAGGGAATCGAGGGTCTCAAGGATGTAGACGTACTTCACGGAACGCTCCCCATCTGCCTTGGGGTGAGCTTACCTCCGTTTTTCATTTGTGAAGCCCGGCTTCGCCCTCGGGCTACGCCGCGGCAGCCTTCGCTACGATAGGGCTTGCCGAGCCGTAGCTGGCGAAGCCAGCGAAGGCTGGTGGAGCCAGGCGGGATCGAACCGCCGACCTCTTGCATGCCATGCAAGCGCTCTCCCAGCTGAGCTATGGCCCCTTAGTCCTCGCCGGATGAACCCTGGTGGTTCACCCCAGCCGGCGAGCCCTGGTGACTCGCGCGGTGCACCCTTTTTCACAGATCAGGGCTGATCTCAAGTCTCTTCATCACCTCCGACATCACCAATGATGTCGGTCACGTCCTCATCGCCTTCTTCTTCGTCTGCAATGAAGGTCGAATCATCGTCATCGTCGTCATCGAGGGTCTCGTCGACCTCGATATCGTCCTCGGATTCGGGCACCACGGCCTTGACCTTGCCGGTGTTCTCCTCGGCGTCGGCCTCCTCCAGCGAGACCTCTTCGACCTCTGCCGGCTCGGGCGTAGCATCCGCCGTCGCCGCGTGTCGGGCTTCGGCGCCGCGGGGCGCGCGCGCCGGCGCCACCGGGGCGATCGGCACCACTTCGCCGGTATAGGGCGAGATCACCGGATTCTTGTTGAGGTCATAGAACTTCTTGCCCGTGGTCGGGCAAATACGTTTAGTTCCGAGTTCGGACTTGGCCACGGCAGGAATCCTGGGAATGTCTGAAAAGCGGTGTTTCACTTGGCTAGTTGGCGGGCCGCTGTCAATAGCGCATTACGGGAGAACGACATGCCCGTGACGGGGCCGGGGCCATGTGGTACCTGCGCCGCAGTCCCCTCAGGGCTCATCCAAGGACACAATCTTGACTCATTCCGACCAACCGAGGCCGCTTCAGTCTCGCGCCAGCGGTCCCCTGACCGGGAAAGTACGGGTGCCCGGGGACAAGTCGATTTCTCATCGGGCTCTCATCCTGGGTGCGCTCGCGGTCGGTGAGACCAGGATTTCGGGCCTTCTGGAAGGCGAGGACGTTCTCAACACCGCCAAATCCATGCAGGCGCTGGGCGCCGGGGTCGAGCGGACCGGCGATTTCGCCTGGAAGGTGAACGGCGTCGGCGTCGCGGGCTTCGCCCCGCCCAGGGCGCCCTTGGATTTCGGCAACTCCGGCACCGGCTGCCGGCTGGTCATGGGCGCCGTCGCGGGCTGCCCGATCTCGGCGGTGTTCGACGGCGATGCCTCGCTCCGCAGCCGCCCGATGCGCCGGATCCTCGATCCCCTCGAAAAGATGGGCGCGAAGGTCATTTCCGGTGGCGAGGGCGGCCGTCTGCCTCTGACCCTTCAGGGCGCGCGCGATCCGTTGCCGATCACCTACACGACCCCGGTCGCCTCGGCCCAGATCAAATCGGCGGTGTTGCTGGCGGGCCTCGCCGCACCGGGCACCACGACGGTGATCGAGACTGAAGCCAGCCGCGACCATACTGAATTGATGCTGAAGCATTTTGGGGCCGACATTTCCTCGGCGCGAGAGGGCGCGCATGGCCGCCGTATCACGCTCAAGGGCCAGCCCGAGCTGCACGGCGCCGCCGTGGTGGTGCCCGCCGATCCGTCCTCGGCGGCTTTCCCGGTGGTCGCAGCATTGATCGTCGAGGGCTCCGATGTCGTCCTGTCCGACGTCATGACCAATCCGCTGCGCACTGGCCTGTTCACCACACTGCGCGAGATGGGTGCTTCCATCGAGGAACGCGACGCCCGCGGGGACGCCGGCGAGCCGATGGCGCAATTGCGCGTACGGGCCTCGAAGCTCCGTGGCGTCGAGGTGCCGCCGGAGCGTGCGCCCTCGATGATCGACGAATATCTGGTGCTGGCGGTGGCGGCGTCCTTCGCCGAAGGCATCACCATCATGCGCGGCCTGCACGAGCTGCGCGTCAAGGAATCCGATCGCCTTGAGGCAACCGCCGCCATGCTGCGCGTCAACGGCGTGAAGGTCGAGATCTCCGGCGACGATCTGATCGTCGAAGGCCGCGGTCACGTTCCCGGCGGCGGCACCGTCGCCACCCATATGGACCATCGCATCGCGATGTCGGCGCTGGTGATGGGCTGCGCCTCCGACCAGCCCGTGAGCGTCGACGACACCGCCTTCATCGCCACCAGCTTTCCGGACTTCATTCCGATGATGCGTTCGCTAGGGGCCGAGTTTTCATGATCATCGCTATCGACGGGCCCGCGGCTTCGGGCAAGGGGACGCTCGGCAAGCGTCTGGCTCACCATTACGGCTATCGTCATCTCGATACCGGCGTGATCTATCGCGCGGTGGCCTATGCCCTGATGCAGTCCGGCCACGATCTCACCGACGAGACGGCCGCCGTGCAGGCGGCTTTGGAGCTCGATCCCGAAAAGTTCGGCAATCCCGCCCTCAAGACCCAGAAGGCCGGCGAGGGCGCTTCCATCGTCTCGGCGATACCCAGGGTTCGCGAGGTCCTGGTCAATTTCCAGCGCCAGTTCGCGGCCGATCCGCCCGGCGCGGTCCTGGATGGCCGCGACATTGGAACCGTGATCTGCCCGCATGCCGACGTGAAGATCTTCGTCGTCGCCGACCCCAGGGTTCGCGCCCGCCGCCGGACCATGGAGGCCAGGGCGAGGGGCGAGGAGGCGGACGAGGCGGCCGTGCTTGCCGACATCCTCCAGCGCGACGAACGCGACAAGAATCGGCCGATTGCGCCTTTGAAACCGGCCCCGGATGCTTACTTGCTAGATAACTCCCAACTGGATATAGAAGGCGGCGTCCGGGCCGCCATCGACATTATCGAGGCTGTCCGAGCGGGCCGGTCGCGGGGTTAAGCCGCCGCCGTCATTGGAGGAAGTGCCCGCTCCCGCTCGTTGAGGTCGATACGTCAGGTCCTTCGTTTCGGGACCGGTGCGATCCAGGCTCCGGACGAAAGATTTCCACGTATTGAACGCGCGGGCCCAGCCGGCCCGCTTCCGCCGTTTCGGTGCGAGCCGGAGCAGCGAGCGGTCGCTCGAAGGTTTTGCGGACCTTCCGACACTGCGCGTGCGATGCGCCCATGAACCCAACGGCCGGCACGACATCCGCAATTGGAGAACAAATGGCTTCGACTTCTGCTGATACCTATAGCCCCTCGCGCGACGATTTCGCCGCGATGCTCGACGAGTCCTTCGCAGGCGGCAACCTGCAGGAAAGCTCCGTCGTCAAGGGCAAGGTGGTTGCAATTGAAAAGGACATGGCCGTCATCGACGTCGGCCTGAAGACCGAGGGCCGCGTCGCCCTGCGCGAATTTTCCGGCCCCGGCCGTGACAGTGAACTGAAGGTCGGCGACGAGGTGGAAGTGTTCCTCGATCGCATCGAGAACGCCCTCGGCGAAGCCGTGCTGTCGCGCGACAAGGCGCGCCGCGAAGAGAGCTGGGGCAAGCTCGAGAAGGCGTTCCAGAACAACGAGAAGGTCAACGGCGTCATCTTCAACCAGGTCAAGGGCGGCTTCACGGTCGATCTCGACGGTGCCGTCGCCTTCCTGCCGCGTTCGCAGGTCGACATTCGTCCGATCCGCGATGTTGCGCCGCTGATGAACAACTCGCAGCCGTTCCAGATCCTCAAGATGGACCGTCGCCGCGGCAACATCGTCGTCTCCCGCCGCACCGTGCTGGAAGAGACCCGCGCCGAGCAGCGCCAGGAGCTGGTGCAGAACCTCGAAGAGGGTCAGGTCATCGACGGCGTGGTCAAGAACATCACCGATTACGGTGCGTTCGTTGACCTCGGCGGCATCGACGGCCTGCTGCACGTCACCGACATTGCGTGGCGCCGCGTCAACCACCCGACCGAGGTGCTCTCGATCGGCCAGACCGTGAAGGTCAAGATCATCAAGATCAACCACGAGACGCACCGCATCTCGCTGGGCATGAAGCAGCTGCTGGACGATCCGTGGCAGGGCATCGAAGCCAAGTACCCGTTGGGTGCCCGCTTCACCGGCCGCGTCACCAACATCACCGACTACGGTGCGTTCGTCGAGCTCGAGCCGGGCATCGAAGGTCTGATCCACGTCTCCGAGATGTCGTGGACCAAGAAGAACATGCACCCCGGCAAGATCGTGTCGACCTCGCAGGAAGTCGACGTGCAGGTCCTGGAAGTCGATTCGGTCAAGCGCCGCATCTCGCTCGGCCTCAAGCAGACCATGCGCAACCCTTGGGAGGTCTTCGTCGAAGGTCACCCGACCGGTTCGGTGGTCGAGGGCGAGGTCAAGAACAAGACCGAGTTCGGTCTGTTCCTGGGCCTCGAGGGCGACGTCGACGGCATGGTCCATCTCTCGGACCTCGACTGGAAGCTTCCGGGCGAGCAGGTGATCGACAACTACAAGAAGGGCGACATGGTGAAGGCCGTGGTGCTCGATGTGGACGTCGAGAAGGAGCGTATCTCGCTCGGCATCAAGCAGCTCGAAGGCGACCCCTTCGCCGAGCCGGGCGATGTCAAGAAGGGCGCGGTCGTGACCTGCGAAGTGCTCGAAGTGAAGGAGAGCGGTATCGAGGTGAAGATCACCGGCACCGACTTCTCGACCTTCATCAAGCGCTCCGAGCTCGCCCGTGACCGCAACGACCAGCGCGCCGAACGCTTTGCCGTCGGCGAGAAGGTCGATGCCCGCGTGATCCAGTTCGACAAGAAGGCCCGCAAGGTCCAGGTGTCGATCAAGGCGCTCGAAGTCGCCGAAGAGAAGGAAGCCATCGCGCAGTACGGCTCCTCCGATTCGGGTGCAACGCTCGGCGACATCCTGGGCACTGCGCTCAAGAACCGCGATAGCAAGTAAGCGAAACCTGCGTTTCGCTGACATCAAAGCCCCGGCGCGAGCCGGGGCTTTTTTGTTGTCCCCACGAACGCAGTCGTCGTCCCGGACAAGCGCGCCTAGATCCGGGCCCCATAGCCAAAGGGAGTGGTTTTGACGCAATCTGGTAACTCCGGGAGGACCGCGGAAGGTGTGGCGGCATCTCGGCCGACGTAGCCGCCGAGCCTTGTTTTCTTCAAATTGCGCCGCAATTGATGTATCGAGATAAGCCAATGCTCACGCCGTGACGGCACGACGCGCCCGGCCTTTCATTTTGGAGATATCCAGATGTCGCTCGATTCGGACATCATCGTCGACCGCCGCAGAATTCGCCGCAAGCTGACATTCTGGCGCGTGACGGCCGCTTTGATCGCGGTCGCCGCGATTGCGAGCTTTGCGCTGATTGCGACGCCCGGTGCGCGCGGCACGTTCGCATCTGCCGGCTCCATCGCGCGCGTCAATATCGAGGGCCTGATCCGCAGCGATTCCGATCGCACCCAGGCGCTGGAGCGGCTGGAGAATTCGCAAGCTGCGGCCGTCATCGTTCACATCAACTCGCCGGGCGGCACCACCGCCGGCTCCGAGCAGCTCTACGACTCGCTCACCCGTCTGAAGGCGAAGAAGCCGCTCGTCGTCGTGGTCGAGGGCCTTGCCGCCTCCGGCGGCTATATCACTGCGATCGCGAGCGATCACATCGTCGCCCAGCAGAGCTCGCTGGTCGGCTCGATCGGCGTGCTGTTCCAATATCCGAACGTCAGCGAGCTCTTGAAGACCATCGGCGTCAAGGTCGAGGAGGTGAAGTCGTCGCCCCTGAAGGCCGCGCCCAACGGTTACGAGCCCACCAGTCCGGAGGCGCGTGCCGCGCTCGATGCCCTGGTGAAGGATTCCTACGCCTGGTTCAGGGGGCTGGTGAAGGAACGGCGTGGCATGGATGACACGCAGCTGGAGAAAGTGGCCGATGGCCGGGTCTTCACCGGGCGTCAGGCGATCGATCTCAAGCTGATCGACCAGATCGGCGACGAGAAGACGGCGGTGACCTGGCTGGTCGAGCAGAAGGGCGTCAAGAAGGGCCTCAACGTGCGCGATTACAAGCTCCAGCCGCGTCTCGGCGATCTGACGTTCCTCAAGACGGCGACCGCTGTCGCGCTGGAAGCCCTTGGTTTGGGCTCGATTGCCCATCAAATCGGGCAAACCGGCGTCGTGCAGGCGGTTGATCGGTTCGGAATGGATGGAATGCTGGCCCTGTGGCAGCCGGCCGCGTCAAACTGAGCTGAGCTAAGGCGAGCGGCGGAGGGTTTTCCCGCGGGGCGGGTGCCGGGGCAGCCCGCTTTTTCGGCATTTGTCACGCATTTTCACGCCGCTCAACCTTGATTTAGCGTCTTGACAGATCAAGGTATTTTCACGGAAATGGTCATCCGCACGCTCCCGGGTCCTATCTCTCGATGATCAAATCCGAACTTGTTCAGCGTATCGCCGAGCACAACCCGCATCTGTACCAGCGGGATGTCGAGAACATTGTGAATGCGATTCTCGAAGAGATCGTAGCGGCCCTCGCGCGCGGTGATCGCGTCGAGCTGCGCGGCTTCGGTGCCTTCTCGGTCAAGCATCGCCCTGCACGCGCCGGGCGCAATCCACGCACCGGCGCCCATGTGCCCGTCGATCAGAAGAGCGTTCCGTTCTTCAAGACCGGCAAGGAAATGCGCGAGCGGCTGAATCGCGACCATCCGGATCCCGGCGCGCCGGACTGAGTCTAGCGTCATGGTTTCCTGCGGTCGCAAGATGCGGCCGCAAGCTTGATTCAAGGCGAGCGAAGCGAGATGCGAAAGTTCCTGACCGCGCTGATCGTCATTCCGCTGAGCGTGATCCTGGTGGCCTTCGCGGTCGCCAATCGGCATTTCATCACGGTTTCGTTCGATCCCTTCGTTGCGAATGACCCGTCATTGTCGGTCACGCTGCCGCTGTTCCTGCTCCTGATCCTGATCGCCGCCCTCGGCGTCTTCGCGGGCGGCTCTGCCGTCTGGGTCGGTCAGCGGCGCTGGCGGCGCGCGGCGCGCCGGCACGAGGCCGAGGCACGAGCCGCCAGGGCCGAACTGGCCGATCTGCGGGCTCAGGTGGCGGCGGCAAGGCCCGAATCCCAGCGCCTTCCCGCCCCGATCGGGGTGGGGCTTTACGGGCCCGTCGGGCGAGACAAGCAGCGCGCGACGTTGTAGAAGCGGCCGCAACAGAAAGCCCCGTTTTCCGGCCGCGGACCCGCGGCCTCCATTTGCTTTGAGACCATGTCCCTGCTCATCAAGATCTGCGGCCTGTCCACGCGCGAGACGCTCGATGTCGCGCTCGACGCCGGCGCTGACATGGTGGGGTTCGTGTTCTTTCCGCCGTCGCCGCGGCACCTGTCCCTGGAGCTCGGCCGTGACCTCGGCCGCCAAGTGAAGGGCCGTGCGCTCAAGGTGGCGCTCACTGTCGATGCCGACGATGCGACGCTCGACAATATCATGGACGCGCTGTCGCCGGACATTTTCCAGCTCCACGGCAAGGAAAGCGTCGCGCGGCTGCGCGACATCAAGCAGCGGTTCGGCCGTCCCGTGATGAAGGCGGTCCCGGTCGCAACGTCTGCCGATCTCGCCGTGCTGCCCGGCTATGCCGCGGTCGGCGATCGTATCCTGTTCGATGCGCGCGCGCCGAAGGATGCGACGCGGCCCGGCGGTTTGGGGGAGCCGTTCGATTGGCACTTGCTCGAAAAGCTTGATTTGAAGCTGCCCTACATGGTTTCGGGCGGGCTTCATGCCGACAACCTCGCCGAGGCGCTCCGCGTCACCCGCGCCGGCGGCGTCGACGTCTCCTCCGGCGTCGAGAGCGCTCCCGGCGTCAAGGATCCCGAAATGATCAAGGCCTTCATCCGCGCCGCGCGCGCCACCCAAGATGCAAATCGAGAGTTGAGCGTACGATGAATATCGCCAAGCCAAATTCCTATCGCAGCGGTCCCGATGACCGCGGCCATTTCGGCATATTCGGTGGCCGCTTCGTCGCCGAAACGCTGATGCCGTTGATCCTCGACCTGGACAAGGCCTACACCGAAGCCAAGGCGGACCCGGCGTTCCAGGGCGAGATGAACGGCTATCTCAAGAACTATGTCGGCCGGCCCTCCCCGCTCTATTTCGCCGAGCGCCTGACCGAGCATCTCGGCGGCGCCAAGATCTACCTCAAGCGCGAAGAGCTCAACCACACCGGCTCGCACAAGGTGAACAACGTGCTCGGCCAGATCATGCTGGCGCGGCGCATGGGCAAGAAGCGCATCATCGCCGAGACCGGCGCGGGCCAGCACGGTGTCGCCACCGCGACGCTGTGCGCGCGTTTCGGCCTCGAATGCGTGGTCTATATGGGCGCCGTGGACGTCGAGCGACAGCAGCCCAACGTGATCCGCATGGAGATGCTGGGCGCCAAGGTGATGCCGGTGCAGTCGGGCACGCGCACGCTGAAGGATGCGATGAACGAGGCGCTGCGCGACTGGGTCACCAACGTCCACAACACGTTCTATTGCATCGGTACGGTGGCGGGCCCGCACCCTTATCCGACGCTGGTGCGCGACTTCCAGTCGATCATCGGCAACGAGACCAAGGCCCAGATGCAGGAGATCGAAGGCCGCTTGCCGGACTCGCTGGTCGCCTGCATCGGCGGCGGCTCGAACGCGATGGGCCTGTTCCATCCTTTCCTCGATGATCCCTCGGTCGAAATCTTCGGCGTCGAGGCTGCCGGCCATGGCCTGACGCAGCTGCATGCGGCATCGATCGCGGGCGGCCGTCCCGGCGTGCTCCATGGCAACCGCACCTATCTCCTGATGGACGCCGACGGCCAGATCCAGGACGCGCATTCGATCTCGGCCGGCCTCGACTATCCCGGCATCGGCCCCGAGCATTCCTGGCTGCACGACGTCGGCCGGGTCAACTATCTCTCTGCGACCGATGACGAGGCGCTCGCCGCGTTCCAGCTGCTGTCGAAGCTCGAAGGCATCATCCCTGCGCTGGAGCCGGCGCATGCCATCGCCAAGGTGATGGAGCTCGCGCCGAAGCGGCCCCGGGATCACTTGATGGTCGTCAACCTCTCCGGCCGCGGCGACAAGGACGTCCCGCAGGTCGGCGACATCCTGAGGGGCAAGAGCAAGTGACCACGCGTATCGACATTCGTTTTGCCGAGTTGAAGAAAGCGGGCCGCGCGGCCTTCGTCACCTATGTGATGGCCGGCGATCCCGATCTCACGACGTCGCTCGAAATCGTCAAGGCGCTGCCGAAGGCGGGCGCCGACGTCATCGAACTCGGCATCCCCTTCACCGACCCCATGGCCGACGGCCCGTCCATCCAGGCTGCAGGTCTGCGCGCCCTCAAGGCCGGCATGACCTTGAAAAAGACGCTGGAACTGGTGCGCGACTTCCGGAAGGGCGACAACGTCACGCCGTTGGTGCTGATGGGCTATTACAACCCGATCTACATCTACGGCGTCGACAAGTTCCTGGCTGATGCCAGGACATCAGGCGTTGACGGCTTGATCATTGTCGATCTGCCGCCGGAGGAAGACGACGAGCTCTGCCTGCCTGCGCTGAAGGCGGGCCTGAACTTCATCCGCCTGGCGACGCCGACCACCGACGACAAGCGTCTGCCGGCGGTGCTCGCGAACACATCGGGCTTTGTCTACTACGTCTCGATCGCCGGCATCACCGGTGCAGCGGCGGCGGACGCGAATGTCGTCGGCGAAGCTGTCGCGCGCATCAAGCGGCATACCAAGCTGCCGATCTGCGTCGGTTTCGGCATCCGCACCCCGGAGGCGGCGCGCGCCATTGCCGAGAAGGCCGATGGTTCGGTGGTCGGCACCGCGCTGGTCGATGCGCTCAAGAACAGCCTCGATGCGGACGGACGGGCGACCGCCAAAACCGTTAACGCCGTGGCCGAGCTGACGGCGGCCCTGGCCCAGGGCGTCAAGGGCGCGCAACAGGCGGCGGAATAGGCCATAATTCCGCTTTGGCTCTTTAGTTTGAGCATGATCTTGTCGGAAAACCGCGTCACACTTTTCCGGATCATGCTTTAAGGCGGGCGACACGGCGGCTTGCCGGGCGGAGGCCCGACCGCCATATATTCCTTCAGGCGATCCGCGAGGCGGGTTCGCACATCGGAGCAAACCATGAACTGGCTTACCAATGTGGTCCGGCCGAAGATCCGCAACATGCTGCGGCGGGAAACGCCGGAGAATCTGTGGATCAAGTGCCCCGATTCCGGACAGCTCGTGTTCTACAAGGACGTCGAGGCCAACCAGTTCGTCATCCCCGGCTCGAACTACCACATGCGCATGGGCGCGGTGGCGCGTCTGAAGTCGATCTTCGACAACGAGACCTGGTTCGACGTCGCGCTGCCCGAAGTGACGCCCGACCCGCTCAAGTTCCGCGATGAGAAGAAATACGTCGACCGCATCAAGGATGCGCGGGCGCGCACCAATCTCAACGACGCGATCAAGGTCGGCTACGGCAAGCTCGAAGGCTCCGCCGTCGTCGTCGCCGTGCAGGATTTCGATTTCATGGGCGGTTCGCTCGGCATGGCTGCGGGCGAAGCCATCGTGCGCGGGCTCGAGCTTGCGGTCGAGAAGAAGTCCCCGTTCATCGTGTTCGCCGCATCCGGCGGCGCGCGCATGCAGGAAGGCATCCTGTCGCTGATGCAGATGCCGCGCACGACCGTTGCCGTGCAGATGCTGCGCGAGGCGAAGCAGCCCTATATCGTCGTGCTGACCAATCCGACCACCGGCGGCGTCACCGCGTCCTACGCGATGCTGGGCGACGTGCAGATCGCCGAGCCGGGCGCGCTGATCGGTTTTGCCGGCGCGCGCGTCATCGAGCAGACCATCCGTGAAAAGCTTCCGGAAGGTTTCCAGCGTGCCGAATATCTCAAGGAGCACGGCATGGTCGACATGGTCGTGCATCGCCACGAGTTGCGCCCGACGCTGGCCCGGCTCTGCCGCCTGCTGACCAAGGCGCCGGCACAGGAAGGCGTATCGAAATCGGTGCAGCCTGTCGTCAGCCCGGCACAGATCGTATCGGCCGCTGAGACGGCGCCGGCTGCGCCCCACGCGTGAACGCGTCCCCCGACAGCGCGAAGACGCCGCTCGGAGAGCTGATCGGGCGGCTGTCGGCCCTGCACCAGAAACGCATCGATCTCGGGCTGGAGCGGATGCACCGGCTGCTCGCGCGGCTCGGCCATCCTGAAAGCAAGCTGCCGCCGGTGATCCACATCGCCGGCACCAACGGCAAGGGCTCGACGCTGGCTTATCTGCGCGCGACGCTGGAAGCTTCAGGCCTGCGTGTCCACGCCTATACCTCGCCCTATCTCGTCCGCATCAACGAATGCTTTCGGCTCGGCCGCGTCGGCGGTGGCGTGCTGGTCGGTGACGACGAGTTGCGCGCGGCGCTGGAAGAGGTCGAGCGCGTCAATGCCGGCGAAGCCGCGACATTGTTCGAGCTGAAGACCGCCGCCGCGTTTCATCTGTTCGCACAAAACCCGGCGGACGCGGTGTTGCTCGAAGTCGGCCTCGGCGGCCGGCTCGATTCGACCAATGTGATCGATGCGCCGGCGGCCTGCGTGATCACGCCTGTCAGCATGGACCACATGGATTTTCTCGGAGACACGTTGACGTCGATCGCCGGCGAGAAGGCGGCGATCATCAAGCGCGGCGTGCCCGTGGTTTGCGCCGAGCAGAGGGACGAGGCGATGTCCGTGATCGAGGCGCAGGCGAAGCGCATGCATGCGCCGCTGTTTGCTGCGAACGAGAGCTGGCACGTCAATGTCGAGCACGGGCGTCTCGTCTATTCCGATGATCGCGGGTTGATGGATCTCACGGCGCCGCGCCTGTTCGGGCGCCACCAGTTCGACAACGCCGGCCTTGCGATCGCAACTCTCCGTGCCACCAACGCGTTCAAGATCAATCAGGCGGCGTTCGAGGCCGGTATCGTCGGCGCGGAATGGCCGGCGCGGATGCAGCGCATCACCTCGGGCGAGCTGCTCGCTCTTGGGCCGCAGGGCTCGGAGATCTGGCTCGACGGCGGACACAATGCGGAAGGCGGGCGTGTCGCAGCGGCGGCGCTGGGCGACCTCGAAGAGCGCGTGTCGCGACCGCTGGTCGTCATCGCCGGCATGATGGCCAACAAGGATGCGCAGGGCTTTCTCGCCAATTTCGCCGGCCTCACCCGTCACATCATCGCGGTGCCGATTCCCGATACCGAGAACGCGATGCCGGTCGATCGCCTCGCCGACGCGGCGCGCAGCCTTGGCATGCGCGTCGAGACCGTTTCGGGCGTCGAAGCCGCGCTCCGCGCCTTGGCGAAGCTCGCCTATGAGCTGCCGCCGCGCATCCTGATCACAGGGTCGCTGTATCTGGCCGGCCACGTGCTGGCGATCAACGGCACGCCTCCTGCATGAGGTTGCGTGTCCCGGACGCGCGGAGCGCGAGCCGGGACCCGGAATGCCGCACCATGGGCCACGGCTCAGCAACGCACCACTGCGTGATGCGCTGCCTTCGGGCACGAGAGTAGGGATAACGACAATGCGCTTTGCGGCCATCGCCGACGTCCACGGAAACTACCTTGCGCTGGAGGCTGTCCTCGCCGACATCCGTGCCCTCGGCATCACCGACATCGTCAATCTCGGCGACATGCTGAGTGGCCCGCTCGATGCGCGCCGCACGATCGAAATGCTGATGCCGCTCGACGCCGTTCACGTGCTCGGCAATCACGACCGCTATCTGCTCGACCGTCCGCCGGAGAAGATGGGATCCTGGGATCGGCCCGCCTACGATGCGCTCAGTCCTGCTCAACTCGACTGGTTGCGGGCGCAGCCGATGACGCGGGTGTTCCGCGACCAGGTGTTCCTCTGCCATGCGACGCCGGATGACGATGAAGTCTATTGGCTCGACACCGTGCATCCCGACGGCACGGTGGCGCTGTCGCCGCTCGACCGCATCGAGCAATTCGCGCTGGGGCTTCCGCAGTCCCTGATCCTCTGCGCCCACACCCATCTCGCCCGCGCCGTGCGACTTCGCGACAGCCGGCTGATCGTCAATCCCGGCAGCGTGGGCAGTCCCGGCTTTCGTGACAAGCATCCCTATCCGCACATGGTGGAGGCGGGCACGCCGCACGCACGTTATGCGCTTCTCGAACTGGCGAATGGAGCCTGGCAGGTGACGTTCCGCCACGTCGCTTATGATCACGAAGCGATGGCCGCGCTGGCAAGGCGCAACGGTCAGCCGGAGCTGGCGAACGCGCTGGCGACGGGATGGATCAAGTAGCTGTCGGGACGACGTCACGTCAACAGCTTCATCGGATCGGCCGCCTTCTGCTTCAGCTGCTCGAAGGTGCATTGCCGCGGCGCCTTGTCGGGACGCCAGCGCAGGATCGAGGTGCCGTGGCGGAAGCGTTCGCCGCTGAAATGGTCGTAGCAGACCTCTATGACGAGCTTCAGCTTCAGCGGACACCATTTCGCGGAGCGCTCGGTGGACCAGCGGCTCGGGCCGCCCGGCGCGTTGCCGGTGAAACCGGGTTTTGCGATCAGCGCCTCCAGCCGGTCGGTCAAAGCCGGTTTCGCCTCCGCCTTGATGGCCGAGGTGAAGCCGACATGATGCAGCAAGCCGCCGTCGTCGTAGAGCCCGAGCAGCAGTGAGCCGACGACGTTCCGGCCCGCGATCTTGTTGGAGGCATAGCGGAAGCCGCCGATGACGCAATCGGCGCTGCGGAACTTCTTGATCTTCTGCATGCCGTCGCGGTTTCCGGCCTGATAGGGCAGATCGACGCGCTTGGCGATGACGCCGTCCGAGCCGCCGCCGGATTGCGCCAGCCATTTTTTGGCCGTGGCGTAGCTCGTCGTCGACGGCGAAAGACGGAAGATGCTGCCCTTGAGGCTGGCTTTCGCAAAAGCCTCCAGCGCCGGCCGGCGCTCGCTCAGCGTCTTCTCGGCCAGACCCTTGTCCCGGGACGTCGCGAGCAGATCGAAGACGAGGTACAGCGCCGGCGTCTCCTCCGAGAGTTTCCTCACACGGCTCGCCGCCGGATGAATGCGTTGCAGGAGGGCGTCGAAGGAGAAGCTCTTGCCCTGCGGCACGACGATCTCGCCATCGAGCGCGAAACGATCGGCTTTCACCCTCAAGGCGGCCGCGACGATCTCGGGGAAATAGCGCGCGAGATCCTCGCCGGACTTCGAGCGCAAATCGACGTCACCGCCATTGCGCGACAGCAGGCAGCGGAAGCCATCCCATTTCGGCTCGTATTGCCAGTCCTTGCCGCGCGGGATCTCGTCGACCGAACGCGCCTCCATCGCGACGAGAGAGGTCGATCTTCGGGCACGCTTCGCGCGAGGGGCTGGCAAGGGCGGGACTCGTCATACGCTGCACACGCCCCGTCAACGCAGAACGGCCGGCATTTCGCCGGCCGTTGTCGAAAATAATCTTGCGCGAGGCGGATCAGACCGCGGAGGTGATCCACTGCTGCAGCTTCGCCTTCGGCGCGGCGCCGACTTGGCGGGAGGCCATCTCGCCGCCCTTGAAGATCATCAAGGTCGGGATCGACATCACGCCATACTTCGACGCGGTCTTGGGGCTCTCGTCGACATTGAGCTTGACGATCTTGACCTTGTCGCCCATCGCGCCGGCGATCTCGTCAAGCGCGGGTGCGATCATGCGGCAGGGGCCGCACCATTCAGCCCAGAAATCGACGACGACAGGGCCGTTTGCCTTGAGCACTTCGGCTTCGAAATCGGTATCGGAAACCTTGCCAACGGCCATGGGAGTACCTCGTTCGGTTGAAAGAATCGGCGCGACGGGAATCGCGCGCCCGGGATCATGGCGTCAACCTATGAACGGCCCCTTGCCGGGTCAAGGACGCTCACGCCGAGATGAAGGGATGCCAGCGCCGCGTCCAGCGCGGGGGCCGAAATCTCCATATATTCAAGGGCCTCGGTCCAGAGCAGGACGGCTCGAACAGGCTTTTGGGGATAAAGCCGCGAAAGCACCGCCCGGTACAGTGCAAGCTGCCGGACATAGGCGGCGGGCGCCTCGGCCGCGCTTTTGGGCGCCGCCTGGTTGGTCTTGAAATCCACGATCAAAACCTCATCGGGACGAACGACGAGCCGGTCGATCTGCCCCGACACCAGTGCTAGCTCGCGGCCCGGCCGCTCCAGTTTGCCGACGATGGCGACCTCTGCCCGGCTACCGGCAGCAAAGACCGGCGCGAAGCGCGATTCAGCGAGCAAAGCGAGCACTTTGTCGGCCAGCGCGGTGCGATCGGGCTCCGGCCAGTCCGACACGTTGCGGGCCATGAAGCCGAGCGCCGCCTCGCGCCGCCGTTCGACGGCGATATCGGGCAGGGATTGCAGCAGCCGATGCACCAGCGTGCCGCGCTGCAATGCGAGGGCGCGGGACTGCACCGATTCGCCTGATCGCACGGCGCGTCCCTCCTCGGACGGCTGGCCGGAGGGCCGCACCGGATCGTCGTCGACGGTCTGATGTGGTGCCGGCGCCCGCAGCCAATCGGGCAGGGCGACGGTCTGGTTGACGGAGGTCGCGGGCGTTCCAAGCGCCGCGACATCCTCGGGCCGGGCGAATCGGGTGACCTTGCCGAGCGGCGTCTCGCTCACCTGCTTGTCGAGCCCTGAGCCCGCGAGGCCGGTGTCGATCAGGTCATACCAGCTCAACTTGCGGACCGCCTTCCTGTTGCCCGGCAGGCAGCCCCCGACGATCAGACGATCGGCCGCCCGTGTCATCGCGACGTAAAGCAGGCGGCGATACTCGTCCTCGGTCTCCTCGAGCATCGCATTGCGCGCCTCGGCGACCGGCTTGGGATCGTCCGCCTTGCGCCCGGCCCAGACCACGACCTCACCGCCATTGCCACGCGGCACGTGGATCAGTTGAAGCCGCTGCGAATCCGCCGGCGACGATGTGGTGTCGACCATGAACACGACGGACGCCTCCAGGCCCTTGGCGCCATGCACCGTCATCACCCGCACCTCGTCGCGCGAGATTTCCATGTCGCGCTTCACTTCGGTGTCGGCCGAGCGCAGCCAGGCCATGAAGCCCTGCAGCGAGGCCGGCGCCTTGCGCTCGTAGTTCAGCGCGAGCTCGAGGAATTCGTCGAGCGCGTCGTTGGCCTCATGGCCGAGCCGGCGCAGGATGCGCGCGCGTCCGCCGTCGCCGCCGAGCAGCCAGGCGTAGAAGGCGAACGGCGTCTCGTCGCGGGCACGACTCTCGCAGGCCTCGAGCCGGCGCAAGGCGGTCGCGAATTTCTCGCTTGTGGATGCATGCTCGCCGAGCGCACGGCGCAGCGATCCCTTTCGCTCATGGGCCAGTTGAAACAGGTCGTCGTCGTCGAGCCCGAACAGCGGGCTCTTCAGCGCAACCGCGAGCGCGAGATCGTCCTGCGGCAGCAGCAGCGCATCCGCGATGTTCATCAGATCGATGATGGCGATGTGCTCGGTGAGCTTCAGCCGGTCCGCGCCGGCCACCGGCACGCCGGCGTGCTTCAGCGCCTGGATCACAGCGTCGAACGCGTTGCCGCGCCGCCGCACTAGGATCAGCATGTCCCCATATCGCAGAGGGCGGCGCTCGCCTTCGTGCCCCGTCAGCGTGCCGCTCTCGACCAGCCGCTTGATCTCGGCCTGGATGCGGCGCGCGAGCTTCACCTCGGGGCTGGTGACGGCGACGCCGTCGAACGGCGCGCGCCAGCCTTCGATGTCCTGCCTGTCGTCGGCTTCCGCGAGATCCCACAGCTCGATCACGCTCGGGCCCGCATCGGCCAGCGCATTGTGCAGGGGATGGCCGATCTCGACCGAATGGATGCTCTTGTAGATCTGGGGATCGCGGAAGACGTGGTCGACCGAGTGCAGGATCGTGGCGCCCGAGCGGAACGAATAGGTGAAGGCGACGGGATCGAACTTCAGTCCCGCTGCGGTGAACTTGCGGTGTAGCTCGCGCCGGCGCGCGTCGAATTCGTGCGGAGCCGCCCCCTGGAACGAGAAGATCGATTGCTTCTCGTCGCCGACCGCGAACACGGTGCGGTTCAACCCTTCGCGCGCGCCTTCTCCGGCCGTGAACTCCGAGATGATGTGCGCGACGATGTCCCACTGCCGCGGACTGGTGTCCTGGGCCTCGTCGATCAGGACGTGGTCGACGCCGCGATCGAGCTTGTAGTGCACCCAGCCGGAGGCGACGCGGTCCAGCATCGCCAGCGTCTTGTCGATGAGATCGTCGTAGTCGAGCAGCCCGCGCTCCTGCTTCTCGCGGCGGTAATTCGCGGCAGCCGCGGTAGCGATATGCAGCAGGGCCGCGGTGCGATCCCGAACCATCACGGCGCGGCGCTTCTCGATCAGCCCTGCAACGCGCTGCGCCTCGGCTTCGAACAGGCGCGCCACGGACGGATTGTGATCGCAGAACTTCTTGGTCAGCACCGCCTTGCGCGGCAGCTTGTCGTCGGTGAGGAACACGGACAGATAGGCATCGACCTGATCGCTGCCGGAAAACAATTTTGCCGCGCGCAGCCGCCCCGCCTGGTCATTGTCGGATTTGCTGCCCTCTTCCAGCGCGAGTGCGATGTCGTCCCAGCGTGATCGCGGCAGAAAAGGTCCATCGAGAATTTCGGTCTCTACGTCCTCGATGCGGTCGCTCGTGTCGACGCCCAGCACCGCCGCCATCTGCGCGGCAGCGGCTTCCGTGTTGCCGGCTTCATCGGTCCAGGCCATGAAATGGTCGCGGCTGAGGCACGCCTCGCGCACGACCTCCTTGAAGGTGACGTCGGCGGCGCTCGCCATCGCCGTCAACAGCGCGCGGCCCGTGACGCTGCCGGGATCGCGCGCGGCTTCCAGCAGCACCTTCAGATTGGCACGCTCCATCATGTCGGTCTGGTCGCGCTCGTCGATCACGGCGAAGCGCGCGGGAACGTTGGCCTCGAACGGAAATTGCTGGAGCAGGCGGGTGCAGAGCGCGTGGATGGTCTGCACCTTCAAGCCACCCGGCGTCTCCAGCGCGCAAGCGAACAGCTTTCGCGCGTTGCGGCGCAATGTTCGATCAGGATGCGGGATACCGACCGCCTTGATCGCGGCGTCGAGCGCGGTGTCATCCAGCGTCACCCAGTGACCGAGCGTGGTGAAGACGCGCTCGGCCATGTTGGCGGCGGCAGCCTTGGTGAAGGTGATGCAGAGGATCTTCTCAGGCGGCACGCCGGATAGCAGCAGGCGGATCACGCGCTGCACCAGCACATGCGTCTTGCCCGAGCCGGCATTGGCCGACACGAAGGCCGAGGCGGTCGGATCGGACGCGCGCGCCTGCCTCGCACGCACTTCGTCCGGGATGGGGCGCGGCGCCTTCACCATTCCTCGATTCCCAACCCGCCGGCCGCGGACCATTCCTTGATCCGGGCGAGGTCGTCATAGGCGCCGTAGCGGTTCGTCCACATCGGCAGGTTCAGCGAGGTGTAGGGCTGATTCTCGTCCTCGAAGGCGCGGATCAGCGCCTCCAGTTTTGTCCGCGCTTCTGCTGCCGCCGTGTCCGGCGGCTGCGGCTCGTCGCCTTGCTTGTACTTGAGCTCGAGGATGCGTTCTTCGCCCGGCGGATTGTTGCCGCTGAGACGGACATAAACGAGCTGGCTCACGGAGGAGCCGGCATCGATGTCGGGGAAACCGCCCTCGCGCAGGATCGCGGCTTCCAGCGTGAGCTGCGGCGACAGGCCCATGCGGACCTGCTTGCCGGTCGGCGGCTGTCCGGTCTTGTAGTCGAGGATGGCATAGCTGCCGCCCTTGCGGCGCTCGATACGGTCGGCGCGCGCGGAAAGATAGAACGTGCGCGCATTGTCGAGCCGGATGGAGATCTCGCCGCGGGTCTCCGCGGTGATGGCCTCGATCGCCTCGCGGCGCACGGTCTCCCATTCGCCGAACCAGCGCGCGATGCGCTGGAAGCGCGGCCACCACAGCGCCCGTGCCTCGGGCCGCTCCATCAGCGGAGCGAAATACTTTTCGCCGATCGCACGCAGCACGCGGGCGGGATTGTCGGGCAGGCGCGTGGCGTAGGTTTCGGTGAACTCACCGAGTGCATCGTGGATGGCCGAGCCGCGATCGGCGGCGGACAGCGGCATATCGACGGGATCGAGCGCATCGAGGCGCAAGATGTGCTTGGCGTAGATCGTATAGGGATCGCGCAGCCAGTCCTCGATCGCGGTGACCGACATTCTCAGCGGCCGCGTTGCGCGCGGCGGCCGCGGCTCCGGCTGCTTGATCGGCCTGACTTCGGCGGGCTGGTCCAGCGCGGCGGCGAACTGCACATATGCCTCGCCGGCGCGAACGGCCGCCTTCCAGAATTCGTCGCCCGCGACAGCCTCCAGCCGGTGCAGGAAGCGCGAAGCCACCGCCGGCGCGCCGCCGGCCTTGGCGGAATGGGTGAGGATCACCTCGTGACTGCCGAGCAGTTGGGCGAAATCGTGCGCGGAAAGGCCGATGCGCCGCTCCGGAAGGTCGAGACCGAGCTCATGCCGCATCGGCCGGCTCAGCCAGGGATCAATCCGTGGCGCCGGCGGCCAGACGCCCTCGATCAGGCCGCCAATGATGATGCGGTCGGCCTGCATCAGGCGCGATTCCAGCGGGCCGTAGATCTGCAGCCGCGCGCCCGGTCTGTCTCGCCGCCGCACAGCGCGATCGCTGAAGGCGGTCTGGAAGACGTCGGGATAGTCGGGCAGCGGCGCCATCAATCCGCTGGTCGTGCCGCCGCGCAGGAGATCGTCGAAGGCGCTGGCGAGCGCGAGGCCTTCGCGCTCCTCGAAGGCAAGCGGAATGCCCTGCTCGTCGCGCGACAGCTCGATCATGATTTCGCGATGGCGATGCGCAAGTTCGGCGAAGTCATACTGCTTCGAAGAGGCCAGGCTCTCGATCGGTGCCAAGGCATTTTTCAGGATATCGATCAGCGCCTGGATGCGATCGAGATCCTCTGCCTTCAGTCGCGCGCGCGGCTCGGCCTTATGGAGCGCGGAGACCTCCCTGCGCCACAGCTTTGCCAGCTCCTCGCGAAAGCGGTTGAATTCGCGCAGGAGGCCGGCTGTGCCGGCAGGCGGACGCGTGCCGCGCAAGACCGCGAGCTCGAGTCCCTCGATCGCCGCCTTCCACGCGCCGGGGGCGCGGCCGAGCCGGCACAGCGGATGCTTCAGCATCGCCAGCAGCGTCGGCGGCTCCAGGCCCTTGGTCGCGGCCTCCGCGGTCAGTCGGGCAAATACGCCGGCGGAAGTTTCCATCAGCACGTCGCCGCCGGAATCGTCGAAGGCGAGATCCCATCGTGTCAGCGCTGCCATCACCCGTCGCGCCAGCGCACGGTCGGGCGTCACCAGTGCCGCCGACTTGTCGAGATGCCGCGCCTCGCGCATGGCGATGGCGATGGCGAGGGCTTCCATTTCAGGGTTGGGGGCTTCGACCACCGCGAGATTCTTCATGCCGGCGGCGATCTTCGCGGCCACGTCAGGCTGCTTCAGCCGGTCGTGCCAGACTTCTGTCTTGGCGGAGGGCCGCATCGATTCCGAGGCGAGGATGTCGCGGCCGCCATCGGCCGGCGGCTGCAAAATCTCGACGTCGCTGCGCTTGATGCCGAAACGATCCAGCAGCGCATTCATGGCATATTGCGGATGGTTCGAGGCCGGATGCTCCACGAATTTGCCGAGCGCATCGCGAACGCCGCCGATGGTGCGCCAGGCGTCATCGTCGAGGTCCGTATCGAGGCCCGGCAGCACCACGGCACCATGCGGCAGCGATGCGACTGCGTGCAGGAATCTTGCGGTGGCGGGCATCGAGCCGGTCGAGCCGGCTGCGATCACGGGGCCATTGGGATGCGCGGTCAGCCGTCTTGCTTCCGCCGCGATCAGGAGATCGCGCCGCGCCGCCGGTTCGATCCGCTTGATCTCGGCGAGATGGCTAGGCCAGGCGATGCGCGCGATACGCAAAAATTCGAGCGAATGCTGCCAGTAGCGGTCGAGGTTATCAGGCACGAGGCCGTCGAGCGCGTTCCAGTCGACGCCGCGCGTGACCATGTCGTCGATCAGGCGTGCGAGGTCGCCAGCGAGAGCCAGCGTCGAAGCGGGCCCGCCGACCACCAGCGGCGCCAGCACCGGGCCCTTGGCCCAGGCGGCGACCAGTTGCGCGAGCGTCAACCGCCGTTCGAGCTCGCCGAGCCGCGGCGGAATGTCGAGCGGCGTCGCGCCGGAAAACTGCTCGCCTTCATCCGCGAAGGCGAGCTCGTCCTCGTCGATGTCGCCGAGCGCAACGATGCGCGGCAGCACCACGGCGTCGACCTTCATCTCGTCGAGGAAGATCTCGCGCACCACCCGCATCGCGCGTCGGGTCGGAAGGTAGAGCGTGGCGTCCGCCAGTCGCGCCGGCTCCTTGCGCGCCTCGAATCCCTCGACCAGCCGTCCCTCCAGCAAGGCCGTGACGACCGTGCGCAGGAACGGAACCGAGATGGGAACGCTGAAAACACGCATGGGCTGCCTGATTCGTAGGATCAGGCAATATAGGGAGATGGGGTCGAATGGTCATGGGGCGGGATCGGATCTTCCCCGCTGTTCGCGACCAGCACAGGTGCCGTAGGGTGGCCCTACGCCACGCTCTCCAGAAACGCCTCTTCCGCGGCGCGCACCGCATCGGGGGTGCCGACATGCATCCAGACGCCGTCGAGGCGCAGGCCGAACAGCCGCTCCTGCTCATTGGCGCGGTCGAACATCTTGGTCAGCGAGAACTCGCCCGCCGGGGCGCCTTCGAAGATCGACGGCGACAGGATAGCCGCGCCGGCATAGACGAACGGAACGACCTCTTTTTCCTTGCGCTTGCGCAGGGCGCCGTCGGGCAGCATGCCGTAATCGCCGCGCCCGCTATAGCCGATGCTGGTCGCGGTCGGCGCCATCAGCAGCAGGATGTCCATGCGCTCAGGATCGAAGTTTTCAGCGAGCCGCGTCAGATTCGAGCGCACGCCGTCGATCCACAGCGTATCGGAATTGACGTGGAAGAACGGCGCATCGCCGAGCAGCGGCAGCGCCTTGACCACGCCGCCGCCGGTACCGAGCACCTGGTCGCGTTCGTCGGAGATGGTCACGCGCGGATGTTGGCGCGATGCGGTGTGATCGATGATCTGGTCCGGCAGGTAGTGCACGTTGACCACGGCCTCGGTCACGCCGGCCTGGCCGAGCTTGTCGAGCACGTGGTCGAGCAGCGGCTGGCCGGCCACCGGGACCATCGGCTTCGGCATCTTGTCCGTCAACGGACGCATGCGCAGGCCGAACCCTGCGGCGAGCACCATGGCTTTGGTCGGTTTGACGGACATCCTTCGCTTTCTCAGACCTTTCGCGTTCGCAGCAATCCTAACACGGGGTTCGATCAGCCGCACCGCATCTCAACCGCCTTAACCAGCCGCCGTGACGGTTGTACGACGGGTGTTGCCGTCATGCCCCGACGGCTGTGGAGCGCGTCTTTTTCTTCTTGTCGCCGAGCTTGAGGAAATTGACCCCGATCTGGTCGCCATTGACCCAGGCCAGCTCGCAGCGCCGGTAGGCCAAGCCGGTGGACGACAGCAACAGAAAGAACTCTTTCAGATGCAGGCCCTCGACCGAGCCCTCGATGGTCAGCTTGGCGCCGGTTTCGGAGACGTCCTCCATGGTGCAGTCGCGCCGCCAGGTACCGTCGATCCCCATCATCTGGGCCGAGATCCCACGCTCGAAAACAACCCGGCTATTGCCGCGCTGGTCCGTCTTTACCGCCATGTGCCCGCTCCAGCCCCGTAATGATCCGGCTGCTCGCCGCCAGAATACCGACGTCTTGGCTAACAGCCGGTAAATCGGCCCCAAATCAGGGTTGCGGCGGTGGGACGTGGGCGAGATACCAGTCGCGCAAGGAGCTCAGCGACGGATGCGCCAGCGAGCGTTGGAGATAGGTCCAGATCCGCGGCTGGTGACGCAAATAATGCGGCTTGCCGTCGCGGCGGTTGAGGCGGGCGAAGGTGCCGAGCAGCCGCGTGTTTCGCTGCGCCGACATGATGGCGTAGAGCTCGGCGAAGCCGGCGGCGTCGAAACGCGAATCGTTTACACGGCGCGCCTTGATGTAGCGCGACAGCAGCGTCAGCTCGGTACTCTCCGGCACGTCGATGCGGGCATCCTGGAGCAGCGAGACGACGTCGTAGGAGTGCGGTCCGAGCACGGTGTCCTGGAAATCGATCACGCCGACGCGCTCGACGCCACTTCGATCCCCCAGCCAGATCAGATTGGGCGAGTGGTAGTCGCGGATGACCCACGTCTTGGGCGAGGCCTGCGGCGTCTTCAGCAGCTCCCGCCACATCGCGAAAAACTCTGTGCGCGCCGCTTCGCCCAGCGGCGCGTTGCGGTCGGGCAGATACCATTCCGGCATGAGGCCGATCTCGATCAGCATCGCCTCGATGTCGAAGACGGGAATGGCATAGGTCTGCCCGTCCAAGGGCAGCGCCTCTGGCAACGTCTTGCCGTGCAGTAAAACCAGCACGTCGGTCGCGACCTCGTAGCGCTCGCCAATCGGTCGTGGCGGATCGCCTTCGATCACGCCTTCGCTGCCGAAATCTTCCGAGATCAGGAAGCCGTGGTCGAGATCGAAATGGTGGATCTTCGGCGCAGATATCCCTGCCGCGCGCAGGCCTTCGTCGACGGCAACGAACGGCCTTATGTTTTCGGCGAGATGCACTGCTGCGCTGTAGGACTTGCCGTCATAGAGCGCGGCGCCATCGGGGCGCTGCGGCGAGTTCATGAGAATGACGATGCCGTCGTCACGGATCAGTCGCGCATAGGAGCGCGTCGAGGCATCCCCGGCCATACGCTTGCGGCCTGCGTCGATATAGCCGGATGCATCCAGAAACTCGCGCAGCGCCTTCAACCGCGCCACGGTCGCGGCGGACTTGCCATAACCGGTGATATCAGCGGCGCGCGCATTCGAGCCCAGTGCCGGGCGATGCGTCAGCGTGATGTCGATGCGGTCCTGCGGCATCGCCGAGGGCGCGCGCTCGGGCCACTCGACCAGGACGAGGGTGGCATCGGGCAGCGGCGAAAGCCCGATCTCCTCGAGTTCGCTCTGGTCCTCGACGCGATAGAGATCGGCATGCATCACCGGAAATGGCGGCAGCTCGTAGCCCTGCACCAGCGTGAAGGTCGGGCTCGGCACTTCCAACTCGTCGTCACCCGCGAGATAGCGGATCAGGCTGCGCGCCGCCGCGGTCTTGCCGGCACCGAGATCGCCGGTGAGGGTGATGACGTCGCCCGGGCCGACCAGCAGGGCGAGGTCGGCCATCAATTGTGCGGTGGCCGTCTCGTTGTGAAGCGCGACGGAGAATGTGACGGGTTCGGTCATTCGGCGGCGTCGCGATGCGCCGCCTGGTCGGTCGGGAAGTCGCAGATCACGACCGTGCCCCGGCCGACGATGGAATCCACCCGCACCTTGCCGCCATGCAGCTCGACGAAGGAGCGCACCAGCGACAGGCCGAGCCCGGCGCCGCGGTGACGCGAGCCCTGCGAGCGGCTTTCGAACCAGTTGAATACCTTGTCCTTCATGTCGGCAGGTATTCCAGGTCCCGAATCTGTCACGGTGAAGACCACGCTGTGCTCGGTGCGCCGCGCGCTGATGCCGACGGTGGAATCCTGTGGAGAAAACCCGACGGCATTGGCGAGGAGGTTATAGAGCACCTGCACCACGCGCTTCTCGTCGCCGATGAAGCTGCCGATATCGGGCGCGATCTCGACCTTGAGGCGGATGCGGTCGGTGGCGAGGCGGTCCTGGATGCCTTCGGCGGCAAGCTCGATGGTCTTGCTGACGTCGACCGGTCCAAGTTCCAGCTTCATCGCGCCGGCGTCGATGGTGGCGAGATCGAGAATGTTGTTGGTCAGCGCCAACAGCGCATTGGTCGATTTGGTGACGTAGTCGAGATATTCGGCCTGTTTCGGCGTCAGCGGCCCGGTCGAGGGATCGCTGAGAAAGTGCGCGAAGCCGATGATGGTGGTCAGCGGCGAGCGCAGCTCGTAGGAGACGTGGTGGACGAAATCCACCTTCATCTGGTCCGCGGCCTCCAGCGCCTCGTTGCGTTCGCGCAGCGCACGCTCGACGTTCTCGGTGTCGGTGATGTCCTGGAACGTCAGCATGGTCGCACCGTCATGCAGCGGCCGGATCATGCCGTCGAGCACGCTGCCGTCCTTGCGCTCCAGCTTCAGCGGAACGTCGGCGCGGCTCTCGATCGAGGTGACGGCCTCACGGATCTGGCGCCAGACGGCGGGATCGTCGAACAGCTGCTGGCACCAGCCTTCGACCGTCTGGATGTGCGGCTCGTCGCGCATGGCGTCGCTCGACAGCTTCCACATCCGGACGAAGGCCGGGTTGAACAGTTGGGCCTTGCCGTTGCTGCCGAATACCGCGACGCCCTCGGCGAGGCTGTCGAGCGTCTCGCGCTGAACGCGGATCATGCCGTCGAAGCGGCGGGCGAGCTCGAGGCTTTCTGTGACGTCGTCGAACAGATAGGTCACGCCGCCTTCGGGGTTCGGCGTGGTGACGACCGAGAGCGCTCGGCCGTCGGGCAGGTACCAAGTGTCCTTGGTGGTCTCGACCGCGCGATAGGCCTCGTGCAGCTTGGACTTCCAGGCCCGGAAGTCCGGCTGCTCCGGCAGCTTGCGCGCTGCACGAAGCTGGTCGAGCACGCTGGAATCGTCAGGATTGGCGTCGAGGAAGCTGCGATCGAGGTCCCACAGCCGACGGTAGGAATCGTTGTAGAAGGCGAGCCGGCGCTGGCCGTCGAACACGGCAACGCCCGAGGAGAGCTGATCGAGCGTGCGGCGATGCGCCTCGGCCATGCGCACCAGCGCCGAGCTGAGCCCATCCGCCTCGCTGGCATCGATGGCGACGCCGACGCTGCCGCTGCCGACATTGACGGCGCGCACGTCGTAGATGCGCCGCTCGCCGCCGATCACGATCGGCAACCGCGCGTTGAAGTTGGTCGCATCCTTCAGGCCCCGCTCCATCGCGGTGCGGTCGGCGCTGTCGAGCAGCTCGAGCTTGCGCTCCTGCGCGTCGGTGACGCTGTTCGCCTCGGTGGCACGGACATAGGCCGGGTTGGCGTAGGTCAGCGCGCCGTTCCCGCCCTTGGCCCAGATCGGCCAGGGTGCGGCGGCGGCAAAGCCGCGCAGCATCTCGGTCTCGTCGGAGAGCGCGTTGTAGCGCAGATTGGTCTCGGCCAGATCGCGGCGCAGCCCGGAAAGTTCGCGAATCCGGACAATGGCCTGGCCGCCGATGGCGCGGCCGATGGCCTCCAGCGTGTGGCCATGCGCGGTGGTCAGCGTCAGCTGGAACCCGTCGCCGCGGTCGCGTAGCGCGTCGACCGCATGATCCATCTGGAGCGCCGGCTCCGGCGGCAACCAGGTTCCGAATGCGAGCACGCGCTGCGGGGAGGAATCGCGCGGCAGCACCATGGAAATGTCGCCGGAGATTTGCGCGCGGTTGTCGCCGGCCGGCCAGGAGATCAGGATCTGCGGCTCGGCGAACAGCAGCGCGCCGAAACGGTCGGCCTGGAGTTGGAGTTCCCCGATTCGGGCGCGCAGCCGCGCCTCGTTCTTCGCGGTACGCACCCGCGTGCGCATCAACAGGATCGCTGCCATCACCGAGAAGCCGAGCAAAGCCAGCGCGGTGGCGAGCACCGCGAGTTCCTGCCGGTTGAAATCCAGCATGATGGAGAGGGTGTCGATGAGGTCGGCGGCCTCGGCCGGCGCAGCCGGCAGCAGCGCTGCAAGAGCGCCTCCCAACAAGCCGTTGCGCACGAGCGATGTGCACGACAGCAGCGTCCGACGCATCGACACGATCACGCCTGACATAGTTGCCCCAAGATCGCACGGATTTGCGCGCGACGACCCCCGTCGCGCGCGAATCAAAAGACAATACCCTCACCGTGACTCCGCCGGTAAGAGTCCAGATCGTGAACGCAAACACGGCCCCCCAAAAATGCGGGGCGCGATGTTCCCGCTCACGTCGTTCCTCGGGGTGTTTCGGTTGGAACTGCCGTGCGTTAGCGGCCGGTCGAGCCGAAGCCGCCGGCGCCGCGATCGGTCGCCGACAAGGTGGTCACGGGAACCAGGGCGGCCTGCACGACGGGCGCGATCACCATCTGGGCGATGCGCTCGCCGCGCTTGATGACGAAGGCGGCTTGCCCGTGATTGATCAGGATCACCTTGATCTCGCCGCGGTAGTCCGCGTCGATCGTGCCCGGCGCGTTCAGCACGGTGACGCCGTGCTTGGCGGCAAGCCCCGAGCGCGGCCGCACCTGCGCCTCGTGCCCGGCCGGTAACGCGATCGCAAGCCCGGTCGGCACCAGCGCATATTGGCCGGGTGCCAGCGTGACAGGCTCGTTGTCAGGAACGGCGGCCATCAGGTCGAGCCCGGCGGCCTCCACCGTCTGATAGGCCGGGAGTGGCAGGCCATCGGCATGGGCGAGGCGTTGCAGTTCGACAGTGACCTTCGTGCTCAAGATGCCGGCTCCCGGGATTTGTCGCTCACGCTTTTCGCGACATGCGCGACCAGTTCGATGGCGACCTGTTCCTTGGTCATCACCGGCCAGGAATCAACAGCAATCTCGCCGTCCTTCTCGTCGCTCTTGCTGCTTATGAGATGTACCGTATTGCGGTCGCCGCCCATCACGCCGGTCGCCGGCGAGACGTCATTGGCGACGATCCAGTCGCAGCCCTTGCGCGCGAGTTTTGATTTGGCGTTGTCGATGAGGTGCTCGGTCTCGGCGGCAAAACCGATCACCAGCGGCGGCCGCTTGTCGGTCAGTTTTGAAATCGTGGCGAGAATGTCGGGATTCTCGACAAGCTGAAGCGGGGGCATGCCGGCGGCGGTCTTCTTCAGTTTCTGCTCGCCCTCGTTGGCGACGCGCCAGTCGGCGACCGCGGCGGCGAAGATCGCGATGTCGGCGGGCAGCGCAGCCTGCACCTGTTCCAGCATCTGCCGCGCCGATTCCACATGCTTCACCGTCACGCCCGGGGGATCGCCGAGATCGACGGGACCGCTCACCAGAATGACTTCGGCGCCCGCCGCTTGCGCCGCGGCGGCAATGGCAAAGCCCTGCTTGCCGGAGGAGCGGTTGGCGATGTAGCGCACCGGATCGATCGGCTCGTGCGTCGGACCTGCGGTGATCAGCACGCGCTTGCCGGCAAGCGGCTTCGGCACCGGCGGCCGCAGCAGTCGCTCGGCGGCGGTGGCGATCTCGATTGCTTCGGACATGCGACCGGTTCCGGCCTCGCCTGCTTCCGCCATCTCGCCGGAATTGGGCCCGATCAGCACCACGCCGTCACGCTGGAGCAAGCTGACGTTGCGGCGCGTCGCCGAATTGTTCCACATCAGCGGGTTCATTGCCGGCGCCAGCAGCACCTTGCGGTTGGTCGCGAGCAGGATGGCACTGGCGAGATCGTCGGCATGGCCGTTCGCCATCTTCGCCATCAGATCGGCAGTGGCCGGCGCCACCACGATCAGGTCGCAATCGCGCGCGAGCCTGATATGGCCGGCGTCGAACTCGCTCTGGGGGTCGAACAGGTCGGTATAGACGCGCTCATGCGACAGCGCGCTCGCCGCCAGCGGCGTCACGAATTGCTGCGCCGCCTTGGTCAGGACGCAGCGCACCTCGATGCGGCGTTCCTTCAGCCGGCGAATCAGGTCGAGCGATTTGTAGGCGGCGATGCCGCCGCCAATGATCAGGGTGACGCTGGCCTCGGGCGGGGCGCCGGTACGCTGGGGCGTGGGGGTGGTGGATGCTGCCGGCGGCGCCGAAAACGGCGTCAGCGGCTCCTCGCGGCCCTCGATCAGCTCCCGCAGGATGACCCGGACTTCTTCCTCGACCGACCTGCGGTTCCTGGCTGAACGCAGCCGCAGATAGGTTTTGACGTGATCGTCCAGCTTGCGGATGGTCAGGCTTGCCACGAGGCCCTCCAGCACAGAATGATAGCGATGCTATCATCTGTATGATTGCAGTGCAATCATAGATTCCGGACGGCGATCAGGATGCCGATGAAAGTCGCGGCGATGATCCAGAGCGCGACGGTGCGCCAGCGGGTCTTGCGGCCCTCGCTGCGTCCCATCGCGGCGATGCTCTCCGGGGACAGCCTTATCCCCTCCCGCGTCATGGTTTCCAGCTGCTCCAGCACCTTCACCGACCGCTCGGCGATCTCCGGCAGGCGCATCAGCACGCGCGCGATGTCCCCGGTGCCCGCAAGGGCCCCCTGCACCCGGCCGATCGGACCGAGATTGCGCTCGATCCATTCGCGCACCACGGGGTCGGCGATCTTCCAGATGTCGAGCTTGGGATCGAAGCCGCGCGCCACGCCTTCGACCACCACCATGGTCTTCTGCAGCAGGATCAGCTCGGGCCGCGTCGTCATGTCGAACAGGCCGGTGACTTCGAGCAGTAGCGTCAGCAGCCGCGCCATCGAGATCTCTTCGGCCGTGCGGTTGTGAATCGGCTCGCCGATGGCGCGGATGGCTTGCGCGAAATTCTCGACCGAGTGATGCGCGGGCACGTAGCCCGCCTCAAAATGCACCTCGGCGACGCGGCGATAATCGCGGGTAATGAAGCCGAGCAGGATTTCAGCGAGGAAGCGCCGCTCCTTCATGCCGAGCCGGCCCATGATGCCGAAATCGACCGCGACGAGACGGCCGGCATCGTCCAGGAACAGATTGCCCGGATGCATGTCGGCATGGAAGAAGCCGTCGCGCAGCGCGTGGCGCAGGAAGCTCTGGATCACCTTGCGACCGAGATCGGGCAAATCGACCTGCGCCTCTTCCAGGCGCTTGTGGTCGTTCAGCGCGATGCCGTCGATCCACTCCATCGTCAACACGTTGTGCGTGGTGCGATCCCAGTCGACGGTCGGCACGCGGAAGTCAGGGTCGTCGCGCGTGTTCTCCGCCATCTCCGACAGCGCAGCCGCCTCCAGCCGCAGGTCCATCTCCATGGCGACCGAGCGCGACATGGTGTTGATGACCTCGATGAGGCGCAGCCGCCGCGCTTCCGCCGAGTAGGCCTCGGCCTTGTGTGCGACGAAGAAGAAGTCGGAGAGATCGCGGCGGAAGCGCGCGGCCACGTTCGGCCTGAGCACCTTGACCGCCATCGCCGTACGGATCCCGTCGTGCAAGACCTCGCCGCGATGCACCTGCGCGATCGAGGCAGCCGCGACGGGTGGCCCGAAGCTCACGAACACGTCCTTCAGCGGCCGCTCCAGCGACGTCGCGATGGCGGCCTCGGCCTCGTCCTGCGGAAACGGCGGCAGGCGGTCCTGGAGGCTTTCGAGGTCGCGCGCCATGATGACGCCGACCACGTCGGGGCGCGTCGCAAGGAACTGTCCGAGCTTGAGATAGGCGGGGCCCATTCGGGTAAGAGCCCGCGAGATCCGCGGGCCGTGCTTGGTGCCGCGGCGTTCGACGAGGCGCGCCAGCTTCAGCGCGAGCTGCCCCGGCGGCGGCACCAGGCTCGGATCGACCGAGCCGAACACGCCCTCGCGGGCAAACACGAACGCGGCGCGGATCAGGCGCGCAATGTGGGTAAAGGCAGAGATCACAAACGCCAGCCCGAATGCAGAGCGACGATGCCGCCGGACAATGTCTGCCAGCTGACGCGGGCGAAGCCGGCGTCGCGGATCATGTCGGCGAACGCGTTGGGTTTTGGAAACTTGCGGATCGATTCGACGAGATACTGATAGGACTCGGCGTCGCCCGTGATCATGCGGCCGAGCGGCGGGATCACCTTGAACGAGAACAGGTCATAAAGGCGATCGAGCCCCGGCATCTCGACGCTGGAGAATTCCAGGCAGAGGAAGCGGCTGCCGGGCTTCAGCACGCGATAGGCTTCCTTCAGCGCAAGGTCGATCCGCGGCACGTTGCGAATGCCGAAAGCAATCGTATATGCGTCGAAGCTGCGGTCGGCGAAGCCAAGCGATTCGGCATTGCCTTCGACGAAATCGACCCGGGTTTCGAGATGGCGCTTCGCGGCGCGCTCGCGGCCGACCGCGAGCATGTCGGTGTTGATGTCGCAGACGGTGGCATGGAAACCTGCACCTGCGGCCTTGGCGGCGCGGAACGAGATGTCCCCGGTGCCGCCGGCCACGTCGAGCAACGCGAACGGCCGGTCGCCCCTCGGCGGGTCGAGCGCCGTGATCATGATGTCCTTCCAGACCCGGTGCAGGCCACCGGACATCAGATCGTTCATCAGGTCATAGCGCGACGCCACGCTGTGAAACACGTCGTTCACCAGCGTCTGCTTGTCCCCGAGGGGGACGTCCCTGAAGCCAAAATGCGTGGTTTCGCCCGGCCGATCCATTACTCTACTCCACTGGGCGGACCATAGCGCGCCCGCCGCAATGGCGCTATCACACCGCCCTCATAAGGTGAATGCCTGACCATGCCTGAATTGCCCGAAGTCGAGACCGTCCGCCGTGGCCTTCAGCCCGTCATGGAGGGTGCGAAAATCCTGGTCGCGGAGGCCCGCCGGCCGGACCTGCGCTTTCCGTTCCAGCCGGACTTCGTGGCCAGGCTCAAGGGGCAGCTCGTCACCGGCCTCGGCCGCCGTGCAAAATATCTCATGGCGGACCTCGCCTCCGGCGATGTGCTCTTGATGCATCTGGGCATGTCGGGCTCGTTCCGTGTCATCAAGCCTGACAACGACGCCGTGCCTGGCGAGTTTCACTATCCGAAGGCCAAGGATTCCGCGCACGACCACGTGCTGTTTCGCATGTCCTCCGGCGCCGACATCGTCTTCAACGATCCGCGCCGTTTCGGTTACATGAAAGTGATTGCGCGCAATGCGCTTGATGAAGAGCCGCTGCTCCGCGGGCTCGGCCCCGAGCCGCTCGGCAACGAGTTCGATGCCGCGATGCTGGCGCGGTCCTGCGCAGGCAAGCTCACGAGCCTGAAGGCGGCGCTGCTCGACCAGCGCGTGGTCGCCGGGCTCGGCAACATCTATGTCTGCGAAGCCCTGCATCGCTCGCATCTGTCGCCGCGGCGCATTGCTGCGACACTATCGACCAAAAAGGGTGAGCCGACCGATCACGCGAAGCGGTTGGTCGGCGCGATCCACACCGTGCTCAATGATGCCATCAAGGCCGGCGGCTCGTCATTGCGCGATCATCGACAGACCACGGGCGAGCTCGGTTATTTCCAGCACTCCTTCAAGGTCTATGACCGCGAAGGCGAGAAGTGCACGACGCCGCGCTGCGGCGGCACGATCAAGCGCTTCACGCAGAATGGTCGCTCGACCTTCTGGTGCTCGAAGTGTCAGAAGTGAGGATCAGGCGAGCACTTCGAAGGTCGTGAGGTTCGTCGAAACGAGCCACGGGTCGTTGCGAGCGCAGCGACGTTAGATAGATCTTCCCAAACGCGAAGCGAAGCAATCCGGCCGGGCTGGTGACCGGATTGCTTCGTCGCCGGGTCCTTCCGGATGGTGAAGGCCAACTGCCGTCTGAGCGATGCCCCGCTCAGGACGCCAGAGTCGGGGTCTCGTCCACCGAAAGCTCGGCGGCGGCATGCAGCATGCCGTCCGTGGCCGACATCACCTGCTCGATCAGGACGCCGGTTGTCGCAGTGAGCTCGAGCCGGGTCTCCACCCAACGCCAGAGGCCACGGATCTCGTCTGCCGACTTGCCGTTGGGAGCGAATTCGCTGACGGCAAGGCCGCTCGCGAGCGAGTCCTGGTGATCGTTGCGCATCGCGATCAGCGGGCGCGCGAGCACCTCGGCGAGATCGAGCGAAGCTTCCTCTCCGAGCGCGCCCGCGGCATTGTCGATGCGCTGGCCGCGGATCGGCGTCTGGTTCAGCACGAAGCCAAAGGGCCGCTTCCAGGCGCGCGCGACGCTGAGCGTCGAGACGGTCGCCTCGATGTCGGCGACGCTCGGGCGGGACGGGATCAGGCAGAGATCGGAATGGCGGATCGCTGCGGTGGTCGCGGCGCTGAGGCCGGCGGCAGTGTCGATGATCGCGAGCTGGAGGCCGCTGTCGGCCAGCATCTTCAGGCGCGGCGCGATGTCGGCAGCATGGTAGATCGGCTCGACGACGAGATCATCCTTGGTGCGGCGGCGCTGCCAGTTGGACAGGGTGCCCTGCGGGTCGGTCTCGATCAGGCGGACGGTGAAGCCGGCCTGCTTGGCCGCGAGCGCGAGGCCGATGGCGAGCGTGCTCTTCCCGCTGCCACCCTTTTGGGTGGCCAGTACGATCGTGTGCATTTGAAGATCAATCCTTTGGAGTGCCTGGGTCAGGAATACGCCACGCGAACGTGCATCGCTCTCGATGCTGAGCTCTTCTCGCTCAGGACGTGCCGGCCCGATCCAAAGGGGATCGCGGAGTCCGAATCAGCAGTAGCAATGATGGCGGAATAGCGAATGCCAGCGAATCCGTACCATTACCGGACCCGTAATCGTACGTGTGATGGTCCTCACGGCCGTGCTCGGCGATCCTATTTCCGCACGCAGATCACGCGCACGACGGACGCTGTCGCATCGGTCGACGTGCCGTTTGCATCGACGGCTTTCGCCTTGAGGAAATCGCGCACGGACTCACCCGAAACCATCAGGGCCTGTGTTGCCGGCCCTGACGTCGCGGGTCCCGCGAGCATCGCCGGCTTCAGCAGCGCGATGCCGGCGAACTTGCCGTCGGCGTCCATGGCCGGGCTGCCGGAGAATCCGACTGCGGGCGGCGGTGACAGTGCGGAAGTGCTGCTTGTCAGCGGCGCCAGAGCCGCCTTGAGGCGCGACGCGCCGGACGCGCCGCCCTGGCTCTGCGGATCGGCGATGCCGACGACGTCGACATTCGACTTCGCCGCGCCGCCGGCGAGGCTGAGCGGCTTCAGGCCGCGCGCGCCGTAGATGCGCAGGAGCGCGAGATCGTGCTCCTTGGTCTCGGCGACACGATCGGCATTGCCGTAGCCGCCGATCGTGATTGCCAGGCAGCCGTCGGTGAGGAGACGGTCGGTGACGATCGCGCCCTCGTCGCTGACGACAAGTCCAGTGCCGTATTCGACGGTCTTGCGCGGCGGCGGCCCGGCCTGCGGTCCCAGCGGGAAGGGATTGAACGCGCTCGACATCGCGATCACGACCGGCTCGACCGTGTTTTCAGTCGCCTGGTCGTACAGAATCGTCATGGTGCGGACTTCATCGCCCTTGAAGGAGCCGCGCACGTAGAATTTCTTCTGGCCCTGCAATCCCGACAGCACGAAGAAGTCGGGCTTCACCACGGTGTAGTCGACCTTGCGTCCGGACGGCTCCTTCTCGAGATCGGCCAGCTTTGCCGAGGTCGGGTTCACCTCCTTGCGGCGGCTGAGAACCACTTGCACCGTGCCGTTCGGCGATGTCCATTTTGATCCGTTGGCGTCGCTCGCCTGCTGCGGCACCAGCTTGACGGGAATGCCGAGCCGCGCGCCGCTGGTCGGTTCTGTCACGATCTTCCAGCCGACACTGTCCTGCTTCTTGCGTGCCGCATCGGCGAGCGCAGCCCGCTCCTGCGGGTTGAGCGCGCCGGTCGGCTTGCCGCCCTTGGCCTTCTGGTACTCCTTGATGGCGTTGACCATGCGGTCGCTGACGTCGCCGGTGATGGCGCCGTTATACTGGCCGACCCAGGCGAGATCGGACTGGAGCGACAGCCGCTCTGCTCGTGCCATGGCGTCGGCCGTCGCCGCCGGGGTCTGCATTGCCGGAGGCTTGACCGGAACCGTCTGAACTGCTTTCGGAGTGGAGCCGGGGATTTGTGGCGCCGTCATCTGGGCGTGCGCGCCCGTGGCGGCCGCAAACATCAGTGTTGCCGCAAGCATCGATCTCATGACAAATCCAGCCAGCCCATTGAACGCATGCCATTGAAGCACATCTCGTTGGTCGCGAACAATGTTAGGGTGGTTCAGGAGTAAGAGAACGTGCTGAGCCCGGACGAACTCGAACGCTATGCCCGCCATATCGTTCTGCGCGATGTCGGCGGTCCCGGCCAAGCTGCACTGAAGCGGGCTTCGGTGCTGGTGATCGGCGCCGGCGGGCTCGGCGCGCCCGCTCTCATGTATCTCGCTGCCGCCGGTGTCGGCACGCTCGGTGTGGTCGACGACGACGTGGTGTCGCTGTCCAACCTGCAGCGCCAGGTGATCCACATGACGCCTGATATCGGCCGGCACAAGGTCGAGAGTGCCGCGGAGCGGATTGCGGCGCTCAATCCGCATGTCCGCTTCGTCGGTCACGCCACCTGGCTAAACGCCGACAATGCGCTGGGCCTGATCGGCGACTATGATCTCGTGCTCGACGGCTCCGACAATTTCTCGACGCGCTATCTGGTCTCGGACGCCTGCTTCTTCGCGAAGAAGCCGCTGATTACCGCCGCGCTCGGCACCTTCGACGGCTCGCTGACCACGATCCGTGCGCACGAGACGAACGCGCAGGGCGAGTTCAACCCGACCTATCGCTGCCTGTTTCCGGAGGCGCCGCCGCCGGGCACCGTGCCGGCCTGCGCAGAGGCCGGCGTCATGGGTGCGCTCGCCGGCGTGCTGGGCTCGATGATGGCGCTGGAGGCGATCCGCGAGATCGTCGGTTTCGGCGACGGCCTCATCGGCCGCCTCCTGATGATCGATGCCCGCGCGATGCGCTTCGAGACGTTGCGCTATTCGCGCGATCCGGCCAACCCGCTCAACGGCGACGGGCCTGTGATCACCGATCTCAGCGCCCATCGCACCTGAGCACCCTTATCTGCTCGCCGGTTTCTCGCTGTCGAGATGCGCCATCTGCTCGGCGGCGTAGCGGGTGCCGGCCGCAACGTTCGGCGGGAAGGCTCTTCCCAGTTCGACAAGATGATCCTCTGTCAGGGCGACCTTGGCCGCGCCGAGCGCCTCGGTGAGGCGGATGCGGGTTCTCGCGCCGACCAGCGGTACGATCTCCTTGCCCTGGGCCGCGACCCAGGCAATCGCGACCTGTGCCGGTGTTGCGCCGATTTCGGTTGCGATCGCACGCAGCGAATCCACCAGCGCGAGATTGGCGTCGAGATTTGCGCCCTGGAAACGCGGCGTCATCAGCCGGTAGTCCCTGCCGGCCTTGCCGCTGTCCCTGGTCCAGTGGCCGCTGATCAGTCCGCGCGCGAGCACGCCGTAAGCCGTGATGCCGATGCCGAGCTCGCGGCAGGTCTTGAGGATGTCGCGTTCGATGCCGCGCTCGATCAGCGAATATTCGATCTGGAGATCGGCGATCGGATGCACGGCGTGTGCGCGGCGAATGGTGTCGGAGCCGACTTCGGACAGGCCGATATGCCTGACGTAGCCGGCCTTCACGAGATCGGCGAGGCCGCCGATGGTCTCCTCGATCGGCACGTTGGGATCGAGCCGTGCCGGGCGGTAGATGTCGATATAGTCAGTGCCGAGCCGTTGCAGCGAATAGGCGAGGAAGTTTTTGGTCGCGGCCGGCCTTGTGTCCATGCCGCCGAATTCGCTGGCGGGGCCGCGCAGCGCACCGTACTTGACGCTGAGCTGCACCTTGTCCCGCGGCACAACCCTCAACGCGTCGCGGACCAGCATCTCATTATGGCCCATGGCGTAGAAATCGCCGGTATCGACGAGCGTGATGCCGGCATCGATTGCCGCCTGCACCGTGGCGATGGCCTCATCGCGATCGGCATGGCCGTAGACCTCGGACATGCCCATGCAGCCGAGCCCGAGGGCGGAAACGATGGGGCCGGTCGAACCGAGTTTGCGCTGTTCCATGTTGGCTCTCCTCATTGAGCGGCTGACGGCGCCGCGTGACGAGGCCAGATATGCGCCTGCTTCATTGTGCCGATAAGCTGGACAATTCGGAATGCCTTGTTCACATTATCGAACAATGGCCGAGCCTGACCTGCGCGATCTCGACGTCTTCCTGGCGGTTGCCCGCACCCGCAATTTTCGGCGCGCGGCGGTCGACATTCGCGTGTCAGTATCGAGCCTTAGCCAGCGTCTGAGGGATCTGGAGGAGCGCCTTGGCGTCCGCCTGATGAACCGCACCACCCGCAGTGTCGCGCTGACGGAGGCGGGCGAAATGCTGCTGTCGCGGGTGGCGCCGGCGCTGCGGGATGTCGGCGATGCCCTGGATCAGATCCGCGGCCTGCGCGAAGTCGCCGCGGGGCGTCTTCGCATCAATGGGCCGCCCCCGGCGGTCGACCTCGTGCTGGCGCCGATGGTTGGGCCGTTCCTTCGCGAGCATCCGCAAGTGGATCTCGACATCGTCTCCGAAAGCGGTTTCGTCGACATCGTCAGCGCCGGTTACGACGCCGGCGTGCGCTATGGCGAACATCTTGCGCAGGACATGGTGGCGATCCCGCTGAGCGGCCCACAGCACTATGTCGTGGTCGCATCGCCGGATTATCTGGCGCGCCGCGGCAGGCCGAAACACCCGAAGGATCTGCTGGAGCACGATTGCATCCGCGCCCGCTATTCGAGCGGCGTCATGCACGATCTGGAGTTCGAGAAGGCCGGTCAGATCGTGAAGGTCGATCCGCCCGCCAAGCTGATCTCGACCAACATGAGCCTCGCCATGCGCGCTGCATTGGATGGCGTCGGCGTCTGGGCGACGATGGATGGATATGTGCGCGAAGCTTTGAAATCCGGCGCGCTGGTCAGCTTGATGGAGGATTGGTGCGAGCCGTTTCCGGGACCGTTCCTGTACTATCCGAGCCGCCGTCAGGTGCCGCCGGCACTGCGGGCCTTCATCGATTTCGTCGCGGACTGGCGCAAGCGCGAAGCGCGAAGCACCTAGGCTTCAGAGCATGCTCGGCAGCACGCGATCCGGCGGCTTGTGCGCGTCGAGGAAGGTGCGGATGTTGATGATCACCTTCTCGCCCATCTCGACGCGGCCTTCGATGGTGGCCGAGCCCATGTGCGGCAGCAGCGTCACCTTGCCGGCCTTGGCGAGCCGCACCAGCTTCGGGTTGACCGCGGGCTCGTGCTCGTAGACGTCGAGCCCGGCGCCGCCGATCTCGCCGCCTTCGATTAGCTTGATCAGCGTGTCCTCGTCGGTGACCTCGCCGCGCGCGGTGTTGACGATATAGGCGTCTTTCCGGATCAGCTTCAGCCTGCGCGCCGAGAGCAAATGATAGGTCGCCGGCGTATGCGGACAGTTCACCGAGATGATGTCCATCCGTGCCAGCATCTGGTCGAGGCTTTCCCAATAGGTCGCGCCAAGCTCCTCGGCGATGACGGGCGCGACGGGACGGCGGTTGTGATAGTGGATCTGCAGGCCGAAGGCGCGGGCGCGGCGCGCGACCGCCTGGCCGATGCGGCCCATGCCGATGATGCCGAGCCGCTTGCCGCCGATGCGGTGACCGAGCATCCAGGTCGGCGACCAGCCCGCCCAGGGTTTTCCCTCCGTCAGGATCGAGGCGCCTTCGATCATCCGCCTGGGCACGGCGAGGATCAGCGCCATGGTCATGTCGGCGGTATCCTCGGTCAGGACTTTCGGCGTGTTGGTGACGGTGATGCCGCGGGCGTGCGCGGCTTCGACGTCGATATTGTCGACGCCGTTGCCGAAGTTCGCAATCAGCCGCAGCTTGCAGTCCGGCTGATTGACGATCTCGGCGCTGATATGGTCGGTGACCGTCGGAACCAGCACGTCCGCGGTGCGCGCGGCTTCCGCGATCTGCTCGGTGGACATCGGCGTGTCCTCGAGATTGATGCGCGCGTCGAACAATTCGCGCATCCGCGTCTCGATCGAATCCGGCAGCTTGCGCGTCACCACGACGAGGGGCTTTTTCTTCACCGACATGTCCTGCTCTCATGAGGCGTCGCAGGCCGCCTCTGTCGCCAAAGGCCGGCCGTTGAGGCCTCATTAACCCGGTTGTTCGACACTGCCCTTGCCGTGTCCGTCCCCGGCGTTTCCTCCAAGCTCTCCCGAGATTTCCGGCCGGAAAATCGGGGCAAACTGGTTGTTCAAGTGCCCGTCCTCTCTAGCAGAAGGCCGGGCCAAGACAAGAACCACGGGCCGGGCCTGGGGAACACCCGCGTGGGGCGGGTCGGGATGTACGCGGCAGGGTTTGGAATTTTGGGTGAGGGTCCGGCAAGGCCGGGTCCTCGACAGGAGACGGGTTGATGGCGTTGGGGCGTTTTTGTTCGGTGATGGCGCTTGTCTGCACCTGGTGGAGCGCCTCGGTCGGTCCCGCGCATTCGGCCAAGGATAACATCCCGCAGAGCGCCAGCGGCCTGCCGGTGCCGCGTTACGTCAGCCTCAAATCGGACCACGTCAATGTTCGCGCCGGCCCGACCAAGGACAATGACGTGGCCTGGGTCTACACCCGCGCCGGCCTGCCGGTCGAAATCACCGCCGAGTTCGAGAATTGGCGCCGGGTGCGCGATTCCGAGGGCGCCGAGGGCTGGGTCTATCACTCGCTGCTGTCGGGCCGCCGCACCGCGGTCGTCACCATGAAGCACAAGGACGAACTCGCCCCGATCTACGATCGCGCCGATCCCGACAGCGCCGTTGCAGCAAAGCTCCAGGCCGGCGTCGTCACGCAGGTGAAGAAGTGCACCGCAAACTGGTGCCGCGTCACCGGCAACGGCTTTGACGGTTGGATCCAGCAGGAGCGCCTCTGGGGCGTGTATTCGGACGAGCAGGTGAATTGACGCCGGAGGCGTCATCCCGGGGCGATGCCTAGCATCGAAGCCGGGATCTCGACATTCCGGGTCTGGTGCTGCGCACCATCCCGGAATGTCGGCGTAAAACGACAATGACCGGGACAAGCCCGGCCATGACGGTAACAGCTTGGATTGATCTCAGCGCTTCTTGCGCAGGCGCACGACCATGTCGATACGCGCGATCTCGTAACCCTCCGGCACCTCCGGCATCTTGGACAGCGCCAGATGCGGATCCTCGATGTCGACCAGCTCATGGCTGTTCTCGAGGTAGTAGTGATGGTGGGTGGTGACGTTGGTGTCGAAATAGGTCTTGGTGCCGTCGACGCTGACCTGGCGGAGCAGGCCGGCATCGGTGAGCTGGTTCAGCGTGTTGTAGACGGTTGCCAACGACACCGGGACCTTGGCCAGGGTCGCTTCCTCGTAGAGCATTTCAGCCGTGAGGTGGCGAGCACCCTTGCCGAACAACAGCCAGCCGAGCGCCATGCGCTGGCGCGTCGGACGGAGCCCGGCGGACTGGAGCATTTCGTTGACGTCGTGCCAAGGGCAGCCGGTCAAAGCCGGGTGGCGGCCGGACAGCAGGGCTGCAGAATGGACGTCATCGTCGTGACGGGGCGCTGTATTCTCGCTCATTTCCAGATTTCGGGCACGCGTGAACATTATCTATCTGCAATATAAGAACAGAAAGATGCAGATGCAAGTTTCTCGCAACTAGAGGGGTTCTAATCAGACTTGGAACCGGGCCGGGATCGCGTCACTTTACCTTCATGGATCCGCTTTGCCACTCGAAATGGCCTGTGTTAGAGAGCGCGCGGTTCCGCTTAGCCGATTTTGGCGCAGCCGGGCATGGAGGCCTGGTCGGTAGTCCATCCGGGACATGCGGGAGCCGCGCCTGACGGTGGCAATTGGCGTTGCTCTCCGATCGAGACCGGGCCCATTTTCGCCAAGAAACGCCGCTCAATCGGAATTCAAACAGAGGCTCGTGCATGCTGAACAGGCGCAACGGTTACGAATACGAAGATCTGCTGGCCTGTGCCCGCGGCGAGATGTTCGGCCCGGGCAATGCCCAGCTGCCGCTGCCACCGATGCTGATGTTCGATCGCATCACGGAAATCAGCGAGACCGGCGGGGAGTTCGGCAAGGGCGTGGTGCGCGCCGAGCTCGACGTGAAGCCCGATCTCTGGTTCTTCGGCTGCCACTTCAAGAACGATCCCGTGATGCCCGGCTGCCTCGGCCTCGACGCGCTGTGGCAAATGGTCGGCTTCTATCTGGGTTGGACCGGGGGCGAAGGTCGCGGGCGTGCGCTTGGTCTGAACGAATTAAAGTTCAGCGGCCAGGTGCTGCCCGAGGCCAGCAAGGTTGTGTACAACGTCGATATCAAGCGCGTGATGCGTTCAAAGCTGGTGCTCGGGATCGCCGACGGATGGCTTTCGGTCGACGAGCAGATTATCTATCGCGCCAAGGACCTGAAGGTCGGCCTGTTCAAGCAGGGCACGAGCCTGGGCTGAGCGCATCACCACGAAGAGAACGAGCAAGAAGACAACGAGCAGGGCGAGGCTGTCATGAGGCGGGTTGTGGTCACCGGGATGGGCATCGTCTCGTCGATCGGAAACAACACCCAGGAAGTGCTTGCGAGCCTTCACGAGGCGAAGTCGGGCATTTCTCGGGCTGAGAAATATGCCGAGCTCGGCTTTCGTTCGCAGGTGCAAGGTGCGCCGACGCTCGATCCCGCGACGGTGGTCGACCGCCGCGCCATGCGTTTCCTCGGTCAGGGCGCGGCGTGGAATCATATCGCGATGGAGCAGGCGATTCAGGACTCGGGTCTGTCGCCCGACGAAGTCTCCAACATCCGCACCGGCATCATCATGGGTTCCGGCGGCCCGTCCGCCCGCACCATCGTCGAGGCTGCCGACATCACCCGCGCCAAGGGACCGAAGCGCGTCGGACCGTTTGCAGTGCCGAAGGCGATGTCGTCCACGGCCTCCGCGACGCTTGCGACCTGGTTCAAGATCAAGGGCGTGAATTACTCGATCTCCTCGGCCTGCGCGACGTCGAATCATTGCGTCGGCAATGCCTATGAGACGATCCAGATCGGCAAGCAGGACGTCATCTTCGCCGGTGGCTGCGAAGAATTGGACTGGTCGCTGTCCGTGCTGTTCGATGCCATGGGCGCGATGTCCTCGAAGTACAACGACACGCCTGCCACGGCCTCGCGCCCCTACGACGTCAACCGCGACGGCTTCGTCATCGCCGGCGGCGCCGGCGTGCTGGTGCTGGAAGAGCTCGAGCATGCCAAGGCGCGCGGCGCCCGCATTTACGGCGAGATCGTCGGCTATGGCGCGACGTCGGACGGCTACGACATGGTCGCGCCATCGGGTGAAGGCGCCGAGCGCTGCATGCGCATGGCGATGTCGACGGTGAAGACCAAGGTGGACTACATCAATCCCCACGCGACCTCGACGCCGGCCGGAGATCCCCCGGAGATCGAGGCGCTGCGAAAGGTGTTCGGCACCGGCGAGAAGTGCCCGCCGATCTCTGCCACCAAGGCGCTGACCGGCCACTCGCTGGGTGCCACCGGCGTGCAGGAAGCGATCTACTCGCTGCTGATGATGAACAACGGCTTCATCTGCGAGAGCGCGCACATCCAGGAGCTCGACCCCGTTTTCGCCGACATGCCGATCGTGCGCAAGCGCATCGACAACGTCAAGATCGGCACCGTGCTGTCGAACTCCTTCGGCTTCGGCGGCACCAACGCCACGCTGGTATTCAGCCGGCTGGATGCGTAACGCCATTGTTGGCGGACGGTTGATTTTCTCGTCATGGCCGGGCTTGTCCCGGCCATCCACGTCTTGGCCCCGGTGTTGGAAGTGCTGATGCCCGGGACAAGCCGGGCGTGACGAAAACGGAAGGTAATCGCGAGATGGAAGGTTTGATGAAGGGCAAGCGCGGTCTGATCATGGGCATCGCCAATGATCACTCGATCGCCTGGGGCATGGCGAAGACGCTGCATGCTCACGGGGCCGAGCTCGCCTTCACCTTCCAGGGCGAGGCCCTGGGCAAGCGCGTCAAGCCGCTGGCCGAGCAGCTCGGGGTCGATCTGGTGCTGCCTTGCGACGTCGAGGACATCGCCAGCGTCGATGCCACCTTCGATGTGCTCCGCGAAAAATGGGGCAAGCTCGATTTCGTCATCCACGCCATCGGCTTTGCCGACAAGAACGAGCTGAAGGGCCGCTACGCCGACACCAGCCGCGAGAATTTTTCGCGCACGATGGTGATCTCCTGCTTCTCGTTCACGGAAATCGCAAAGCGCGCCGCAGAGCTGATGACGGAGGGCGGCAGTATGGTCACGCTGACCTTCGGCGCCTCGGAGCGCGCGATGCCGAACTACAATGTGATGGGCGTGGCCAAGGCGGCGCTGGAAGCCTCCGTGCGCTATCTCGCCTCCGATTTCGGACCGCGCGGCATCCGTGTCAACGCGATCTCCGCAGGTCCCATCCGCACGCTCGCCGGTTCGGGCATTGGCGAGGCGCGTGCGATGTTCGCCTTCATGCAGAAGCATTCGCCTCTCCGCCGCGGCGTCACGCTCGACGATCTCGGCGGCTCCGCGCTGTACCTGCTGTCGGATCTGTCCGGCGGCGTCACCGGCGAGATCCACTACGTCGATTCCGGCTACAACATCGTGCTGATGCCGCGGCCGGACGATCTGAAGGCGGACTGAAACGTTCGCAGATTCCGTAGGGTGGGCAAAGGAGCGTGAGCGACGTGCCCATCGTCTCTCAATGATTGCAGATCGTGGGCACGGCGAAGGCGCCCTTGCGCGCCTACGAGAGCAGCCTCACCCCGCCGCGATCTTCTCCGCGCGCTGGAAGGCCAGCCGCGCTGTGCAACGCGCGAGATAGGCATCGAACGCCGGGCGCGACGGCACCATCTTGAACTGCCGCACCGCGAAATTCAGGCCCGAGCCGATCGTGATGTCGGCGGCCGAAAAGTCCTCGCCTAAAATCCACGGTCCCTTGGCGAGCGCAGCTTCCAGCACGTCGAAGACCTGCGTCGCGCTGCCCCAGGCCGCGGTCGAGGTCGGGATCTCGATCTTGGTGAAGATCTGGATGATGGCGGGCTCGATGCAGCCGGGCGAAAAGAACAGCCATTGCAGATAGCGCGCGCGGCGCGGATCGGTCACCCCTGGCGCGAGCTTCGTCTCCGGATAGCGGTCGGCAATGTAGGCACAGATCGCCGCGGCCTCGCCGAGTGCGGCATCGCCGTCGGTCAGCGCCGGCACCTTGCCCATCGGATTGATCTTCAAATAATCCGGCGCCTTCTGTGCGCCGGTCGAGATGTCCGTCAGCACCCGCTCATAGGGCAGGCCGCTCTCCTCCATCAGCCAGAGTGTCGTGAACGAGCGCGAGCGGGGCGACCAATAGAGCTTGATCATGGCGCGGACCTTCCAGTGTGCGGGAGACCAAGTCTAGTTCATCGCGTGTCTGGTTGGAATTCGCAACTCACTACGCATGGGAAGGAGGCCGTGTTCGGCGCGCAATATCTTGGTCAACCCGAATGAGTGGCTGTCACTCTTGCTGCAGATAGCCGGGGAGTCCCCGATCGAGCCTGTTGGTCACGAGCGCTCGTGTTCTCTCACGCAGAACTGCGCTGCTCGAAGCCGTCGCGGGCGGATTGGGGAAATGATCGTTGTCGAGCTTGGTGAGTGGATCCTCCGTCAACCGCATGCTCGCTGCGAGGTTGACGCCGAAATTCACGAACGGACGGTCGATCTGCTCATAGCTTCTACCGTCGATCAGGTTGATGGAGATGTTGGCGAACAAATGCGAATGCCGGATCAGATTTCCGAGACCTTGATTGAACGTGCCGATACCATTCAGCATCAGGCGGCTGCCCGGCAATTCTCCCTTGTACGTGGTCGCAACCAGATATCGATCGCAGCTCGCGTTCGGCGTGATGCCGCGCACGATCGCTGGCAGGCGTTCGCTGGGATCGGGAATGAATCGCGATTTCGGATTGTAGAAGGGTTCGAAGGCTCCCTTGGGATAGCTGATCCTGCGAACACCGGGATCGTTACCCGTTGCGGCTTTCACCCGTGCAAACACGAGATCGTCAAGACCCCAGTCGATGGCAACTTCGGTCTCCTCGTTCTCGAAGATGGTCAGCCCGAATTTCTGGACGGAGTAGCGTTCGCCGATCACCGAGATCACGCCGAGCTTGCAGGGGCCGATTTCCACCGCTTGCGGCTTGTTCGCCGCCGAGTGTTTGGCCTTCGGCCCCGCCTTCTTGCCAGTCGGCTTGGTCGTCGCCGGTGTTGCGGCAGTGGGTGGAGCAGAGGCGGACTGGGACCACCCGGTCGTGGCGCAAGATGACACGAAGATGGCAGCGGCGGCGAAACTGCGTAACATGACTCGGGAATTCAAGTTGCTGAGACGTGACCTGCAAACTAGGGCGTGTAGAACGCGTTCGCAAGCACAACCTATGTCGTCCGCCTCCACCGATAATATTTCATCATGAATCCGTTTGACGGCTCGATCTCTTCCTTCTCGAACACGAAACCTTCGCGCTCGTACCAGCGCCAGGCTTTTTCGTTCTCGCGGACGCAACGTAGGTACATCTCGTCAGGCATTTGCGTGCGGGTGAAGGCGAGCAGCGTCCGTCCGAGCGATTGCCCCTGATAGGCGGGCGCGACGAAAAGCATGTCGAGATAAAGCTTCGGCACATGCAGTGCCAGCATGGCGGCGATGGTGCCGCCATCGTCGGCGACGAACAGGCTCCAGCCGCCCTCGATCTCGCGCCGGACGCGCGCGCGCAGGTTTGCCAGCAGGAAGTCGCTGGCCTCGCCGAGCCCGGTCGAGACCCAACTCTCCATCCAGACGCGGCCGACCTCGTCGTACTCGTCTGCGCGGGCGGGGCGGATGACCGGAGGCGACATCGGGAAGCTAGGCTCTCTGGCTGCGCACGGATTGCCGCGCTCGCACCTTGCCGGCCGACAGGCACACCACCTCGGAGATCTGCAGCAGCTGCCGGGCCAGCGGGCTGGTCTTGCGCCAAACCATGCCGATGGTGCGGGATGGTTGCGGGTCGCGGAAGCGAGCAAGCGAGACCGAGGCCGATCGCGTCTCCACCGGCACCGCCATCTCCGGAATCAGCGTCACGCCGATGCCGGCGCTGACCATCTGGACCAGCGTCGACAGCGAGTTGGCGTCCAGCATCTCGCGCGGCGGTGCCGATTGCATGTTGCAGAACGACAGCGCCTGGTCGCGGAAGCAGTGGCCCTCCTCGAGCAGCAATAGCCGCATCTCGCGCATCATCTCGCGCGAAGGTGCCGGCGTTCCCTCGTCCGCACCCGGCCGGACCAGCAGGAATTTTTCCTCGAACAGGGCGACCTCGGTGAGCGAGGGCTCGGACACCGGCAGCGCCACGATGGCGGTGTCGAGCCGTCCCTCCACCAGTTCCTGGATCAGCCGCGGCGTCATGGTCTCGCGCACCCGGATGTCGAGCTCCGGATGCAGGCGCGTGAGATTCTTGGTGATCGTGGGCAGGAGATAAGGCGCGATCGTCGGGATCATGCCGATGCGCAGCCGGCCGGCAAACCGGTCCTGCGAGGCGCGGGCGAAGTCGCCGAGCTCATCGACCGAGCGGAGGATGTCGCGGACGCGTTGCGCGAGTTCCTCGCCGAACCGGGTCAGCGCCACCTGGCGCGCGCTGCGCTCCAGCAGCAGCCCGCCCAGCGCCTCCTCCAACTCCTTGATCTGCATCGACAAGGCCGGCTGCGAGATGGAGCAGGCCTCGGCCGCGCGGCCGAAATGGCCATGACGCGCCAGCGCATCGAAATACCGGAGCTGGCGGAGCGTCACGTTCAGCATCAGAAAATCTTATTGCAGCGATCATTAAAGTCAACTTCCCCTGATCGAACGCGGCGCTTAGAGTGGTTCTACCTGGTCAAAGGCGCGAGTTCGACGCCACCAGAGGAGGTATTCATGGACGACACTTCGAAGTGCCCGTTTTCGGGTGGAAAACGCGTGCCGGCGAACCGCGACTGGTGGCCGACGCAGCTCAGCATCGAGATGCTGCACAAGAATTCCGACAAGTCCGATCCGATGGGCGAGGACTTCGATTACGCCAAGGAGTTCAAGTCGCTCGATCTCAACGCGGTGATCAAGGACCTCACCGCCCTGATGACGGATTCGCAGGAATGGTGGCCCGCCGACTTCGGACACTATGGCGGCCTGATGATCCGCATGGCCTGGCACAGCGCGGGCACCTACCGCACCACCGACGGCCGCGGCGGCGCCGGCGCGGGCCAGCAGCGTTTCGCTCCGCTCAACAGCTGGCCGGACAATGCCAATCTCGACAAGGCGCGCCGTCTGCTCTGGCCGATCAAGCAGAAATACGGCCGCAAGATCTCCTGGGCCGATTTGATGGTGCTGGCCGGCAACGTCGCGCTGGAATCGATGGGCTTCAAGACCTTCGGCTTCGCCGGCGGCCGCGCCGACGTGTGGGAGCCCGAAGAGCTGTATTGGGGTCCCGAAGGCACCTGGCTCGGCGATGAGCGCTACAGCGGCGAACGTCAGCTCGCCGAGCCGCTCGGCGCGGTACAGATGGGCCTCATCTACGTCAATCCGGAAGGCCCGAACGGCAAGCCCGATCCCGTCGCCGCGGCCAAGGACATCCGCGAGACCTTCGCCCGCATGGCGATGAACGACGAGGAAACCGTCGCGCTGATCGCCGGCGGTCACAGCTTCGGCAAGACTCACGGCGCGGGCGACCCTTCGCTGGTCGGTCCGGAGCCGGAAGCGGGCGCGCTGGAAGACCAGGGCCTCGGCTGGAAGAGCAAGCACGCATCGGGTCACTCGGGTGATGCCATCACCAGCGGTCTCGAGGTGACGTGGACCAAGACGCCGACGAAGTGGAGCAACAACTTCTTCGAGAACCTCTTCAATTTCGAATGGGAGCTGACCAAGAGCCCGGGCGGCGCGAACCAGTGGACTGCGAAGGGCGCCGACGCGATCATCCCCGACGCCTTCGACAAGTCGAAGAAGCATCGGCCGACGATGCTGACGACCGACCTCTCGCTGCGCTTCGACCCGGCCTACGAGAAGATCTCGCGCCGCTTCCTCGAAAACCCCGACCAGTTCGCGGACGCTTTTGCCCGCGCCTGGTTCAAGCTCACCCATCGCGACATGGGTCCAATCCAGCGCTATCTCGGCCCGCTGGTGCCGAAGGAGACGCTGATCTGGCAGGATCCGATCCCGGCCGTGAATCACGAGCTGGTCAGCGATCAGGATATCGCTGCGCTGAAGACCAAGATCCTGGCTTCGGGCCTTTCGGTGTCCGAGCTGGTCTCGACCGCCTGGGCGTCGGCCTCGACGTTCCGTGGCTCGGACAAGCGTGGCGGCGCCAATGGCGCGCGCATTCGCCTTGCCCCGCAGAAGGATTGGGAGGTCAACGAGCCGGCTCAGCTCTCCAAGGTGCTCGGCAAGCTCGAAACGATCCAGAAGGACTTCAACGCGTCGTCCGGCGCCAAGAAGGTCTCGCTCGCGGACCTCATCGTCCTCGGCGGCACCGCTGCGGTCGAGAAGGCTGCGAAGGATGCCGGCGTCGACGTGAAGGTTGCTTTCACGCCGGGCCGCATGGATGCCTCCCAGGAGCAGACCGATGTGGCCTCCTTCGCGCCGCTCGAGCCGCGGGCCGATGGTTTCCGCAACTATGTCGGCAAGAAGCATCAGTTCCTGCAACAGGAAGAGGCGCTGGTCGATCGTGCGCAGCTCCTGAGGCTCACCGGCCCCGAAATGACGGCCCTGGTCGGCGGCCTGCGCGTGCTCGGTGCCAACGCGAACGGTTCGAAGCACGGTGTCTTCACGTCGAAGGTGGGCACGCTGAGCAACGATTTCTTCGTCAATCTGCTCGACATGGGGGCGCAGTGGACTCCGGCGGCTGACGGTACCTATGAGGCCCGCGACCGCAAGACCAACGCGGTGAAGTGGACCGGCACGCGCGTCGACCTGATCTTCGGGGCGCACTCGCAGCTCCGCGCCTATGCCGAAGTCTACGCCACGTCCGATTCCAAGGAGCAGTTCGTGAAGGACTTCGCCAAGGCCTGGACCAAGGTGATGAACCTCGACCGCTACGACATCGTGCGCAAGTGATCCTCATCAGCAAGTGACAAGCAAGGGGCGGCCGAGAGGCCGCCCCTTTTTCGTGGTTCTGGATTGTCTTCACACCCCGAGTGTGCCCGCCTTCGCCGCTGCGTAGCGTTCGCCGACGACTTTCCAGTTCACGGTGTTCCACCATGCCTTGAGATAATCGGCGCGACGGTTCTGGTAGTTCAGGTAATAGGCGTGCTCCCAGACATCGTTGCCGAGCAGCGCGCGTTTGCCGTCCATCATTGGATTGTCCTGGTTGGGGCGGGTCTCGATCGCGAGCTTGCCATCCTTGCCGACCGTCACGAACACCCAGCCCGAGCCGAACACGCGTCCGCCGGCTGCGTTAAAATCGGTCTGGAATTTCTCCATGCCGCCGAGGTCGCTCTCGATCGCAGCAAGCACGGCGCCTTCCGGCCTCCCGCCGTTCGGTCCCATGATCTGCCAGAACATGGTGTGGTTGGCGTGGCCGCCCATGCTGTTGCGGACGCCGGTGCGGATCGCTTCCGGCACGGCGCCGAGGTTGCCCAGCACGTCGCCGATCGGCTTTTCCGCGATCTGCGGATTGTCCTTTGCGAAATTGTTGAGGTTGGTGATGAACGCCTGGTGATGACGATCGTGATGGATTTCCATCGTCCTGGCATCAATGTGCGGTTCCAGCGCGTTTGCCGGATAAGCCAGCGGATCGAGCTTGAACGGCCCGGTGGGCGCCGCGGCGGCCTGCGCGAACGCGAGGCGCGGGGCGGCAACGGTGGCGGCGAGGCCGGTTGCAGCGAGCATGAGTCGGCGCCGGGATAGGGATGACATCTGGTTCTCCTGTCTGGGGGCAATCCGCCGATAGAGCACGCGGCGGTCCGGACAGGTACGCAGCAGCAGCCATCGCCGGTTCGATCCCAGTCATTGTGACGCTGCGGCGGAATCGCGCATTGCCATTCCGATGATGCCGGCCGCAGACGGCCCACGAAAAAGGGCGGCCCTGCGGCCGCCCTTCGTATTTCCGTGTTGTCGCGAGACTTACTCGCCGGCGGCTTCGCGCGGAGCCTTCTCGCTCTCGCCGCCCTTGCCTTCGAGGTCCTCGCCGGTGGTCTGGTCGACGACCTTCATCGACAGGCGGGTCTTGCCGCGGTCGTCGAAGCCGAGCAGCTTGACCTTGACCTTGTCGCCTTCCTTGACGACGTCGGAGGTCTTCTGCACACGCGACGAAGCGAGCTGGCTGATGTGGACGAGGCCGTCCTTGGAACCGAAGAAGTTCACGAAGGCACCGAACTCCATCACCTTGACGACGGTGCCGTCATAGATCTGGCCGACTTCCGGATCGGAGGCGATCGACTTGATCCACTTGATCGCGGCCTTCATCGCCTCGCCATCAGAGGAGGCGACCTTCACGGTGCCGTCGTCCTCGATGTTGACCTTGGCGCCGGTCTTCTCGACGATCTCGCGGATCACCTTGCCGCCGGTGCCGATCACTTCGCGGATCTTGTCGGTGGCGATCTTGAAGGTCTCGATGCGCGGCGCGTATTCGCCTAGCTCTGCGCGGGCGTTGGTCAGCGCCTTGGCCATCTCGCCGAGGATGTGGATACGACCATCCTTGGCCTGGGCGAGCGCCACCTTCATGATCTCTTCGGTGATGCCCTCGATCTTGATGTCCATCTGGAGCGAGGTGATGCCTTGCTCGGTACCGGCGACCTTGAAGTCCATGTCGCCGAGATGGTCCTCGTCACCGAGAATGTCCGAGAGAACCGCGAAGCGCTTGTCTTCCAGGATCAGGCCCATCGCGATGCCCGCGGTCGGCCGCTTCAGCGGCACGCCGGCATCCATCAGCGCCAGCGAAGCGCCGCAGACCGAAGCCATCGAGGACGAGCCGTTCGATTCGGTGATCTCCGACACCACGCGCGTGGTGTAGGGGAACTCGTGATGCGGCGGCAGCACCGGGTGGATCGCGCGCCAGGCCAGCTTGCCGTGGCCGATCTCGCGGCGCTTGGTGCCGCCGAGGCGACCGGTCTCACCGACCGAGTAGGGAGGGAAGTTGTAGTGCAGCAGGAACGTCTCTTTGTACGTCCCCGACAGCGCGTCGATGTACTGCTCATCCTCGCCGGTGCCGAGCGTGGTCACGACCAGCGCCTGGGTCTCGCCGCGGGTGAACAGCGCCGAGCCGTGCGCGCGGGGCAGCACGCCGACTTCGGCGATGATGTTGCGCACGGTCTTGGAATCGCGGCCGTCGATGCGCTTGCCGGTGTCCAGGATGTTCCAGCGAACGATCTTCGCCTCGAGCTCCTTGAACACGCCGGAGATGCGCAGCTTGTCGTATTTCGGCTCCTGCCCTTCGGGGAAGTAGTGGGCGATCACCTTTTCCTTGACCTTGCCGACCGCGGCGTAGCGATCCTGCTTGACCGGAATGGCGTAGGCGGCGCGCAGTTCCTGCTCGACGATGCCGAGCATTTCCTTCTCGAGCGCCGAATTGTCGATGGTGGTGACTTCGCGCGGCTCCTTGGCGGCCTTCTCGGCGAGCTCGATGATCGCGTTGATCACCGGCTGGAAGTGGCGGTGACCGAACATCACGGCGCCGAGCATGATGTCTTCGTTCAGTTCCTTGGCTTCCGATTCCACCATCAGGACGGCGTCGGCCGTGCCGGCGACGACGAGGTCGAGCTGGGTGTCGACCATCTCGTCGAGCGTCGGGTTGAGAATGAACTCGTCATTGGCGAAGCCGACGCGAGCCGCGCCGATCGGGCCCTTGAACGGTGCGCCCGACAGGGTCAGCGCCGCCGACGATGCCACCAGCGCGACGATGTCGGGGTCGTTTTCCATGTCGTGCGAGAGAACGGTGACGATCACCTGGGTCTCGTTGCGCCAGCCGTCGACGAACAGCGGACGGATCGGACGGTCGATCAGGCGGGAGACCAGCGTCTCCTTCTCGGTCGGACGGCCCTCGCGCTTGAAATAGCCGCCGGGAATGCGGCCCGCAGCGTAGGTCTTTTCCTGGTAGTCGACGGTCAGCGGCAGGAAGTCGACGCCTTCACGCGGGGCCTTCGCCGCGACGACGGTGGCAAGCACCACGGTCTCGCCATAGGTGGCGACGACGGCGCCGTCGGCCTGGCGGGCGATCTTGCCGGTTTCCAGCTTGAGAGGGCGTCCGCCCCAGTCGATCTCGACTGAATGCTTATTGAACATAGATGTCTTCTTTCATGGGTTCTCGAAAGAAGGGACGGCTCTCGAAAAACAAAAACCATGCGCAAGATTGCGGGGCGCTGATCGAAGCGGGTGATCAGCGTCCTGCGATCCTGCCATGGTTTTTGGATTTCGGATGGCGTCCATCCTTTCGGGTCATACGGGCGCCTTGCCCGTTGTGCCCAGCCGCCGGATTGCTGCTGGACTTTCAGTCGGCACGAATGCGAACACCGAACCTCGGTCTCCGCCGATCGTGCCCCGGATGCCAGCCTTCAACGGCTCGCATCCGACGTGCGCGCAGCCTCGATCAAAAAGCCTAAAATAGACGCTTTCGTTCGAAGCCGCGTGCGAAAACGCGCGCCGTTGGCGCGCGTAAGAACTGTTAGCGACGAATGTTGTGCTTCTCGAGCAGCGCCTTGTACCGCGCTTCGTCCCGCTTCTTGAGGTAGTCGAGCAGCGAGCGGCGGGTCGAGACCAGCTTCAAGAGGCCGCGACGCGAATGGTTGTCCTTCACGTGGGTCTTGAAATGGTTGGTCAGGTTGTTGATGCGTTCCGACAGGATCGCGACCTGAACCTCCGGCGAGCCGGTGTCGCCGGCCTTGTTGGCATTCGTCTTGATGACTTCCGCTTTGCGTTCTGCGGCAATCGACATCGTCAATTTCTCTCGTTGCGACCAGTTGAGGCAGTCAAGCCGGTCAGGTTGAACACACGCTTGGGGATGATTTCGCCATTGCCGACTTCAGCAAGCGCGAGAAGCCGGCCTGCCACCGTGACATAGACTGTGCCGCTACAAGTGGGCGCATCCCGTCCGCGCAACAAAACGGCCTGGCCCCGATGGAGCCTTGCCGCATCAGCCCGAGTGACGGCCAGTGCCGGGATGTCGTCCAGCGCGGTCTCAACGGGCATAAGCGCGTCCGCGAGGCTACCCTCGCCGGACGCGGCTCTATCGCACAAAGCCTCCAACTGATCCAGCGGAATCATGTCGTTTTCGCCAAATGGGCCGACCAAGGTCCGCCTGAGGGCGCAGATGTGGCCGAAAGTGCCGAGAATCCGGCCCATATCGCGGGCCAGCGCCCGGACATAGGTGCCCTTGCCGCATTCGGCCTCGAACACGGCCCGGTCGTTATCCGGTTGATCCACAAGGGCTAAATGGTGAATCTCGACCGGACGGGGCGCCAGCTCCACGACCTCGCCATCGCGGGCGAGGTCGTAGGCGCGCTCGCCCTGGACCTTGATCGCGGAATAGCGCGGGGGGATCTGCTCGATCACCCCGGTGAAGCGGGGCAGGAGGGCCAGGATGGCCTCCCGGGTCGGACGCTGGTCCGAGGTCGCGGTCACCCGGCCCTCGATATCGTCGGTGTCGCGCTCCTCGCCCCAGCACACCGTGAACTGGTAGCGCTTGCGGCCGTCCATGACGAAGGGAACGGTCTTGGTGGCTTCCCCCAGCGCGATCGGCAGCCCGCCCGAGGCGAGCGGATCGAGGGTGCCGGCGTGCCCGGCGCGCTTGGCGTTGAACAGGCGCTTGAGCACCGCAACCGCCTGTGTCGAAGTCATGCCGATCGGCTTGTCGAGCACGACCCAGCCGTGGACGTCGCGCCGGTCGCGGCGGATCTGGCTGCCCTTCTGCCTGGTATTGGCACGCGGATCGTTGTTGACGCGGCGCGGCTCCTGATGCGGCTGCGAATCGCCGCCCGGGCTCGCAAAATTATCGTCCGCAAAATTTTTCTTCTGCACGTCGCGCTGATCGGCCTGTTCGCCGCTGACCGTGTCGTGAGCCGGGTCCATCGTCATCGTTCTTCTTCCCGATCCGTGTCCGGATCCTGTTCGAGATCCTTCTGCACCGCAGGTGTTCTCAAAAGCTTCTCGATCCGTTCCGCTTCGTCGAATCGCTCGTCGACGCGGAAGCGAAGGTCAGGTGCAAATTTCAGGTTAACGCGACGCGCGACCTCGCCGCGCAAGAACTTCTTGTTGCGTTCGAGCGCAGCGATGACGATCCCGGTGTCGCGGCCACCGAGCGGCATCACATAGACGGTTGCGAGCTTCAGGTCGGGCGACATCCGTACCTCCGGCACGGTGATGATGTGACCTTCGAGGTCCGCATCATGCACATTGCCTTGCGCCAGAATCTCGGCCATCGCGTGGCGAACCTGCTCGCCGACGCGCAACTGACGTTGCGAGCCTCCGCCCGGTGCGGAACTCTTCTTCTGATGATGGCGTGGCATTCTCGAAAATCACCTCGTCATGCCCGCGTTTGGGACACGGGCATTGTCATTTGTCCTGTTGAAACGAAGAGGGGTGGATGGCCGGAAAAAATCCGGCCATCGCACTCCCGCAATTTCAGCTCAAAAAGATCCTGACCGCTTCGGTAAGATTTGGACTTACAGGGAGCGCTGGATCGTCTCCACGCGGTAACACTCGATCACGTCACCGGCGCGCATGTCGTGGTAGTTCTCGAAGGCCATGCCGCATTCCTGACCGGACTGGACTTCCTTCACTTCGTCCTTGAAGCGCTTCAGCGTCGACAGCTTGCCCTCGTGCACGACGACGTTGTCGCGGATCAGGCGCACATTGGCGCCGCGTTCCACGGTGCCGTCGGTGACGCGGCAGCCGGCGACCTTGCCGACCTTGGAGATGTTGAAGATCTCCAGGATGGCGGCATTGCCGAGCATGGTTTCGCGCAAGGTCGGCGCGAGCAGGCCGCTCATCGCCTTCTTCACGTCGTCCACGAGATCGTAGATGATGTTGTAATAGCGGATCTCGATGCCGTTGCGCTTGGCGGCCGCAGCGGCCTCCTTGTTGGCTCGAACCGAGAAGCCGATGATCGCGGCGTTGAAGCCTTCGGCCAGCGTCACGTCGGATTCCGAGATGCCGCCGACGCCGGCATGCAGGATGCGGGCTGCGACTTCGTCGGTGCCGAGCTTCTCCAGCGAGCCGAGGATCGCTTCCAGCGAGCCCTGCACGTCGGCCTTGATGATCAGCGGGAATTCCTTGCGGCCCGCGGTCTTCAATTGCGACATCATCTGCTCGAGCGAGCCGCGCATGCCGGAGATCGAGGCAGCCGCGTTCTCGCGCTTCTGGTGCGCACGATAGCTGGTGACCTGGCGGGCGCGGGCTTCGTTCTCCACCACCGCGAGACGATCGCCGGCTTCCGGCGGACCGTTGAAGCCGAGCACCTCGACCGGAACCGAGGGACCTGCTTCCTGCACGGTCTCGCCCTGATCCGAGATCAGTGCGCGGACGCGGCCCATCTCGGCGCCGGCGACGATGATGTCGCCGACCCGGAGCGTGCCGCGCTGGACCAGCACGGTCGCGACCGGACCACGGCCGCGGTCGAGCTTGGCTTCGATCACGGTGCCTTCGGCCGGGCGTTCCGAATTGGTCTTGAGGTCGAGGATGTCGGCCTGGAGCGCGATCATCTCGAGCAGCTTGTCGAGATTGGTCTTGTTCTTGGCGGACACCTCGACGTCGACGACTTCGCCGCCGAACGATTCGACCTGAACCTCGTGCTGGAGCAGCTCGGTACGCACGCGCTCGGGCTTGGCGTCGGGCTTGTCGATCTTGTTGATGGCAACGATGATCGGCACCCGCGCCGCCTTGGCGTGGTTGATGGCTTCGATGGTCTGCGGCATGACGCCGTCATCGGCCGCAACCACCAGCACGACGATGTCGGTGACCTTGGCGCCGCGGGCGCGCATCGCGGTGAACGCGGCGTGACCGGGCGTGTCGATGAAGGTGATCTTCTTGCCGCTCTCGGGCGACAGCACCTGATAGGCACCGATATGCTGGGTGATGCCGCCGGCTTCGCCGGAGACGACGTTGGCATGGCGGAGCGCGTCGAGCAGCGAGGTCTTGCCGTGGTCGACGTGACCCATCACGGTCACCACCGGCGAACGCGTCTCGGTGTCGGTGGAATCGTCGATGGCGTCGAACAGGCCTTCTTCAACGTCGGACGCGGCAACGCGCTTGACGGTGTGCCCCAGCTCTTCGGCGATCAGCTGCGCGGTGTCGGCATCGATCACGTCGGTGATCTTGTGCATCGCGCCCTGCTTCATCAGCATGCGGATGACATCGACCGCGCGCTCGGCCATGCGGTTGGCGAGCTCCTGGATGGTGATCGCTTCCGGAATGACCACCTCGCGGATGAGCTTTTCCTTCGGCTCGTTCGCTGCGTGGCCCTTCAGGCGCTGGGTGCGGCGGCGGAACGAGGCGATCGAGCGCTCGCGGACCTCGTCGGCATTCAGCGCGGTAACGACCGTCAGGCGGCCGCGCTCCTTCTGCGGGCCGGGCTTGTGGGTGGGCTTGGGGGCGACCACCGGACGCGCGGCACCGCCGGGACCGCGACGGATCTGGCGAGGACCATCGTCCTCGTCCGGTCCGGCCGCGACCGCAGGAGCGCGACCCAACGGGCCGCCTGCCGGCCGCGCCGTGGTCGTTCCGGGCCGCGCAGTCGTGCTTCCCGGGCGTGCCGTCGTGGAGGCACCGGGGCGCGCTGCGGGCGCGCCGGGTCGCGGCGCGGAAGCGGCCGGGGCTGCCGCCGCGGGGCGCGGCGCCGATGGCGGCTGCTCGCCTTCGCCAAAGCGCTTCTTGGCCTCGGTCTCGGCCTTGCGCTTGGCCTCGTCCTCGTGACGGTGGCGCTCTTCCTCGGCCTTGCGGCGGGATTCAGCGGCCTCGCGGTCGGCGCGTTCGGCAGCCTCGCGGACAGCGCGGCGCTGGGCCTCTTCCTCGGCCTGGCGACGCTCTTCGACTTCGCGCACCTTGGCATCGGCCAAGGCGCTGGCGCGGGCGGAACGTTCGTCCTCGGTCAGGGTGCGCAGCACGACGCCGGAGCCGGCGTTGCGCGGCGGAGCCGGGCGCGCGGGGGCGGGCGCAGGCGCGGCTGGTGCCGGCTTCGCAACAACCGTGGGAGCCTGCGGCTCGGGGCTGCCGTCGATGCGGCGCTTGCCGCGCTTCTCGACCACGACTTGCTTGCTGCGGCCATGGCTGAAGCTCTGGCGCACAGTGCCCGTTTCGACGCGCGGCTTGAGCGATAGCGTCTTGCTCGGAACGCTCAGCTTCTTGTCGTCAGGGGTCTTGGTATCAACCATTCAGCAGTCCTAATCCTGATTTATCAGTGTTGTGCGTTGCCGCACCGTCCAATTGGGTCGTCGTTGTCTCTCAGAAATCCTGGCCGTGCTTTTCGGCAGTCTTGTCATCGTCCGCCATCCGGTATCGGACCAGCATCTGGCTACGTGACAGGAATGACTTGCTCGCCGGGCCCGCGAGCACGGCAGCATGTATCACATTTGACCGGGTCAGTGCCAAATCCAATTCTATCGATTTCAGTGCGGTGATGACGGGAATCTGCGGCTTGGCGCCGCGATTTCCGGCATTTTGACGCGCCAGCATGTCCAATTTGCGGATTCCGTCCGCGGCCCCGTCGCTGGCGTGGATCAGGACCTCGACCGTGCCTTCCCCGAGGGCGCTTTCGACCTTGCCGAAGCCGGCCACGACCTGGCCGGCCTTGGCAGCGATCCCAAGGGCTTCCGTCACGCTCCGAACCAGGAGCGCTTCGATGTCGGCGGGAAGCCTCTGAGGGATGCGCAGCTCGCGCTTGAAGGCCTTGCTAAATTGGTGACGCCGCACGGCTTCCGCAACCACCCCGCGGGAGGCCGTGAGCCACATGCCGCGTCCGGGCAGCTTGCGCTTGAGATCCGGAACCACGTCGCCTTGTGGCGAAATGACGAAGCGGATCAGCTCGTCGATCGGCCGGACCTGCCGACTGACCGCGCACATCCGCATGGTCGCGGACCTTTCGGTCCGCGGTCCATGGTCGAGTTCGAGGTCAGTATCGGTGAGCATCCGGGCGACATCCTCCTTCGCCCTTAAGCCGGCTGATCTTCGGTCGCTTCAGCCTCTTCTGCGGGCTTGGCGAGATCGGCCTCGGTGATCCAGCCGGCCTTGACGCGGGCCTGCATGATCATCGCCTCGGCATCGTCACGGGAGATATCGATACCGTCGAGGGCGCCCGGGAACTTGGTCTGCTCGCCGCCTTCCTTGCGCTCGGTCCAGCCGACCAGATCGTCGGTGGCGCAGCCCGCGAGGTCGTCGACCGTCTTGATGTCGTTCTCGCCGAACTTCACCAGCATCTTGGAGGTGACGCCGGGCACGTCCTTGACGGCGTCCTCGACACCGAGCTCCTTGCGCCTGGCCTCGATCTCCGCTTCCTGCTGCTCGAGATATTCGCGAGCGCGGCTCTGGAGTTCCTGCGCGGTCTCCTCGTCAAAACCCTCGATGCCGGCGAGTTCCTTGAGGTCCACCATGGCGAGTTCCTCGACCGAGGTGAAGCCTTCCGACGCCAGCAGCTGGCCGACCACTTCGTCGACGTTGAGCGATTCCATGAAGACGCGGGTGGAGTTCTCGAAGTCGGCCTGGCGGCGCTCCGATTCCTCCTGCTCGGTCAGGATGTCGATGTCCCAGCCGGTGAGCTGCGAGGCCAGACGCACGTTCTGGCCGCGGCGGCCGATCGCCAACGAGAGCTGGTTGTTGGTATCGGGAACGACGACCTCGATGCGCTCGCGGTCTTCGTCGATGACGACCTTGGACACTTCGGCCGGCGCCAGCGCGTTGACCACGAAGGTCGCGATGTCGGGCGACCAGGGAATGATGTCGATCTTCTCGCCCTGCAATTCGTTCACCACGGCCTGCACGCGCGAGCCGCGCATGCCGACGCACGCGCCGACCGGATCGACCGAGGAATCGCGCGAAATCACGCCGATTTTGGCGCGCGAGCCGGGATCGCGAGCGACCGCCTTGATCTCGACGATGCCGTCATAGATCTCCGGCACTTCCTGCGCGAACAGCTTCGCCATGAATTGCGGATGGGTGCGGGAGAGGAAGATCTGCGGACCGCGGGTCTCGCGGCGGACGTCGAAGATGTAGGCGCGGACACGGTCGCCGTTGCGGAACACCTCGCGCGGCAGCATCTCGTCGCGGCGGATGATGGCTTCGCCACGGCCGAGGTCGACGATCACGCTGCCATATTCGACGCGCTTGACGACGCCGTTGACGATGTCGCCGATGCGGTCCTTGAATTCCTGATATTGCCGGTCGCGCTCGGCCTCGCGGACCTTCTGCACGATGACCTGCTTGGCCGACTGCGCAGCGATACGGCCATATTCCAGCGGCGGCAGCGTGTCGGCGATGGTGTCGCCGACCTGGGCGCCGGGATTGGCGCGCTGCGCGTCCACCAGCGAGATCTGGTTGGAATGGTTTTCGACCTTCTCGACCACCAGCATGTGGCGCGACAGCCGCAGCTCGCCCTTCTTCGGGTCGATCTCGGCGTGAACGTCAGTCTCACTGCCGTAACGCGCGCGCGCCGCCTTGGCGATGGCATCCTCCATCGCCGCGATCACGATGCCGCGGTCGATCGATTTCTCGCGCGCAACGGCATCGGCGATCTGGAGCAATTCAAGTCGATTGGCGCTGACTGCCATGGCTAGTCTCCTTGGTCAGGATCGATCTCGCCGCGCCGCGCGCGGTCGGCGGCAAGACGATGTTTCTTGGTGTTGGTCGGTGCCGGCTTCTTCTTCGGCTTGGTGTTCTTGGTGATCTTCGCACTGATCTCCGCGTGCGGTGCAGCCGGCGGCTCCAGTCCGAGATCCCTGCGCATCTTGCGCTCCTCGGCCTTGCCGCGGCGCATGGATTCGGCGATCAACTCGTCGGTCAGCACCAGGCGTGCCTCGCCGATATCTTCCATGGTCAGGAGAACGTTGGCTTCGTCGCCCGGCTTGACGTCGTCGCGATGCAGATGCACGCGATCGCCTTCGACGGGACCGATCCTGCCGCGGAACCGCTTGCGCCCCTCATGGGCCACCGCCATCTCGATCTTCACCAGATGCCCGGAATAGCGCTCGAAATCGGAACGGCGGACCAGCGGCCGGTCGATCCCCGGCGAGGAGATTTCCAGGCGATAGGCGCGATCGATCGGGTCGGCGACGTCGAGCACGGGCGAGAGCGCCCGCGAAATCGCCTCGCAATCCTCGAGCTGCATCGAGCCGTCCGGTCGCTCGGCCATGATCTGCACGGTGCAGCCGGCCTCTCCGGAAATGCGGATCCGCACCAGGCGGTAGCCCATGCCCTCGAGCACCGGTGCTGCGACCGCGGACACCCGTGCCGCCACGCCCGGCTCGACAACGAGTCTCGGCTCGGCCAGCAATTCGGCGTCCGTGGAACCAGGGTTCGGTTCGGTCATGTCCAGGGTCAGGCGCTCGATGGTTAAGGCTTAATTAAGATTTCAAAGCCCGCTTCGGAACTCTCCCGACACGCGTCGGGCCGCATCTTCCGCCAAGCCGCATTCAGGTAACAAAAAAGAGCGGGTCCTTTCGGGCCCACTCTCACTACGCGGATCGTATGAGAAGATGAATTGGCGCTGATATAGCGCTTTTGATCCCCCCGGACAAGGCCTATCGCGGGCCAAACGAGGCTTTTTGCGCCCGATTCGCGGCCTCCCCGGGCCTAACGCTTCTTTCACCTCGGAGGGCTAAATTCCCTGATTGTGGGGCGGCTTGGACCAGGGCGCACCCGCGGCGTGCCCTGATCGAGTTGCGCTTTCATGACCGTTGCCACGTCGCTCATTCCCGGACTGGACGACATCGTCAAACGCGGCGATCCGCGGCGACGCGGCGAGATCGCGCGCGCCATCTCCGAATTGTTCTTCCAGGATTCCGCCAATCTTCGTCCCGAGCTCATCGATCTCTTCGACAATCTCCTGATCGATCTCGTCCCGCATGCCGAGCTCGCCTCGCGCATCGACCTGGCCGAGCGCTTCTCGCACCTGAACAACGCGCCGCCGCATTTGGTCAATCAACTCGCGCGCGAAAACGAGATCATGGTGGCGGCCCCCGTGCTGCGCCGCTCGCCCGTGCTCGATGACGCCGCCCTGGTCGAGATCGCGCGGCTGAAGGGCCAGGGCCATCTGCTGGCGATGACCGAGCGGCCCGCATTGTCGGCCGAGATCACCGACGTGCTGGTCGAGCGCGGCGATCGCGACGTGGTGCGCCGCGCCGCCGGCAATGCCGGCGCAGTGTTCTCGCCGGGCAGCTATTCCGAGATGATCAAGCGCGCGGCACAGGACGGCGTATTGACGCTCAGGATCGGTCAGCGCAACGATCTTTCGGGCGAGCACCTGAAAGAGCTTCTCGACGGGACGCTCGACGTCATCCGCCGGCGCCTCTCCAGCGTGGTCAACCCCGCGCGCCAGCTCGAGATCAAGCGCGCGATGGCGGCGATCGAGGAAGCCGCGCTGCCGCCGGGTCCGCGGCGCGATTTCTCCGGGGCACAGCGCACGGTTCTCACCTTGCATCGCGAGGGCCATCTCGGCGAGAGTGCGCTGCTCGGCTTCGCCAAGGCGAACAAATACGAGGAATCGATCGCGTCGCTCTCGGCGATGTCCGGCGTCCGCCTTTCGGTTCTCGACCGCCTGATTTCAGGCGACCGCTACGATCCGATCCTCATCATCGGTCGGGTGCTGAATCTGGGCTGGCCCACGGTGCGCGCGCTCATCCTGCTCTGGTACGGTCCGCACCGCACGCCGGCCGATGCCGACATCGAGGGCGCGCGCGTCAACTTCACACGCCTGATGCCGACGACCGCCGAGCGCGTCGTGAACTTCTGGCGCAACCGGCAGACGATTTAATCCAGGTCCATGTCGACGTCGTCATGGTCGGGCTTGTCCCGGCCATCCACGTTCTGTGTGCACGAGAGAAGGTCCGTGGATGACCGGGACAAGCCCGGACATGACGATCGCGGAGGGCGTGCACAAGAATCACACCCGCCTGAACCGCAGATACGCCGCCTTGCGTCCTTCGCGCGCTGCCTTCCGGCCGTAGCGGGTCATGGTGTATCCGGCCCATGGTTTCCTGAAGTCGTCGGCACGTTCGGCAAGCCAGACGAAATCCTGCGAACGCGCAAGATGCGACAGCGTCCACGCGCAGTAATCGTCGATGTCGCAGACGAAGCGGAATTCGCCGTTCGGCTTCAGCACGCGCGCCATCGCGGCGATCGTCCTGTCCTGGACGAAGCGGCGTTTCCAGTGCCGCCGCTTCGGCCAGGGATCGGGATGGATCAGGTCGATCCGGGATAGTGATGCCTTCGGCAGCCAGGCCAGCAGTTCGGCAGCATCGCCCGCGAACAGGCGGATGTTGCCGACGTTGGCGGCCTCGATCTGCGCGAGGATCTTTGCCATGCCGTTGACGTAAGGCTCGCAGCCGATGAAGCCTGTCGTGGCGAAGTTCTGTGCCTCGGCCGCCAGATGCTCGCCGCCGCCGAAGCCGATCTCGAGCCGCACGTCTTCGGCCGCGGGGCCAAAGATCTCGCGGGCATCCGCCGGCGTTTCACCCTCGATGTCGAGGGCAAGATGCGGCAGCAGATGATCGACCAGCTCGGCCTGGTGGTGCCTGAGCTTGTGGCCCTTGCGGCGCCCGAAGAAGGCGCGTTCGCGGTCCTCGCGATCGGGGTCTGATTTGCGCTCGCTCATCGCAGCGTCTGATACAGGCGATGGAGCAGCCGCGCGCGCGGTGCGAGCGACGAGATATAGAGCTGCTCATAATGGGTGTGCGCGCCCTTGCCGTCGACGCCGAGCCCGTCGAGCGTTGCGGTGTGGGCGGCGGTGAAATTGCCGTCCGAGCCGCCGCCGGTGTGGGTGTCGATCAGCTCGAAGCCGATCTCGCTGGCGAGCGTCTTCGCATGCTCGTACAGCGAAGCGCCTGCGTTGCTCTTCTCGTAAGGCGGTCGGTTGAGCTCGCCCGTGACCTTGACGGTGACGCCGTCGGTCTTCGACGTGAGCGCGAGGATCTTGCCGACGAACTCGTCCGCATCCCTGAGGCTCAGCACGCGCAAATCGACCTCGGCATAGGCCTCTTCCGGCGTGACGTTGGGGCGCGTGCCGCCGCGCACCACTCCGACATTGACGGTGACGCCGCGTTCCAGGTCGTTCATCCCTTCCAGCGCCAGGATGACGTTGGCGAGCTCGCGGACGGCGCTGCGGCCGTCTTCGGGCCGGGTGCCGGCATGCGCCGGTACGCCCTTGACGAACACGCGGAAGCGGCCGACGCCCTTGCGTCCGGTGACAATCTTGCCGCCGTCACGTGCCGGCTCCGTCACCAGCACGTATTTGGCCTTGCGTCCTTCCTGCTCGATGAGTGCGCGCGAGGTGGGGCTGCCGATCTCCTCGTCGGAGGTGAACAAATGCGTGATGCCGAGGGGCGAACGATCGTCGCCCGCGCAGAGCGCCTGAAAGGCGTGAAGGGCGATGTAGGCACCGCCCTTCATGTCGTAGATGCCGGGACCGAACGCGACGTCGCCTTCGACCTTGAACGGCAGGCGCTCGATGAATCCGAGGGGATGAACGGTATCGAGGTGGCTCAGCACCAGGATGCCCGGCGTGTCATGGCCCCAGTTCGACCGCGCGATGAGATGATCGCCGCAGCCATCGACGCCGGCGACGCGCTCGAGCGTGACGGGCAGATCGCGGTATTGGTCCGCGACCACAGAGATCAGCCTGTTGACCTGTTCAGGCGCTTCCGTCGGCGTCTCGACCTCCACCCAGCGGCGGATGCCATCGAGAATAGTTTGAGAATCGAACCAATTCGAGTTGGCCATGGACGCATCTGTGCCTTTGAATCGCATCATCGAAGCGGACGCGCGTCAAAGCGCGGCCTTGAATGACGACATAGGCCAGATTTGACGCGGTCTCAAATCGCTATCGAGGTCGTATCAGCGCTTGTCGGGCCCTTCGCGAGCCGCGATCTGCTCGACGAGATCGACGATCGAGCGGCGCATCTTCGAGTCGGTGATTCGCGTGAACGCCTTGGTCAAGGCAAGTCCTTCGGAGGTCGCGAGAAAGTCCGACACGTAGGAGGGCGAGGCGCCTTCGGCGAAGCCGTCCGGACCCGGCACGCCGCTCGGACCGCCTTCGAACAGGAAGGACACGGGGACCTGCAGAATCTCGGCGATTTGCTGGATGCGGCTTGCGCCGACCCGGTTGGTGCCCTTCTCGTACTTCTGTATCTGCTGGAAAGTCAGGCCCAAAGCTTCACCGAGCTTTTCCTGACTCATGCCCAACATGATGCGGCGCATACGCACGCGACTGCCGACATATTTGTCAACAGGGTTGGGCGCTTTCGACATTTCCCCAGTCCTCCAAACACCACCTTCAGCGCAATCAACCGGAGTGCGTCAGGTGCAAGCAACGTCAAATCAAACCCTCTTATTGGGAAACATTGCGGAGAAATTTAGCAATGCCCACTGTCTTTTGCAGTCGGTGCAGAATGGGGAGCCCGTGTGCAGTCTGTCAACCGTGGACTGCGGTTGTCAAAAGTTTCCGGCTACCTCCGCTGCGACGGTGCGATCAGCTCTGCAGCTTGGTAACGCGTCGGCGGACCGCCAGGATCACCGCAAGCGCGACGAGCATGGCTGCGGGCGCGTCACCCACCCGTGCGTAGACGGTCGGCGGGATCGCGGCCGGCAGGTTTGCATCCAAAATGCCTTCGATGCCGAGGCCGAGGCTGGCGACGTTGCGGCCCACCGGATCGATCACGGCGGAGATACCGGTATTGGCGGAGCGAACCAGCGGCAATCCGAGTTCGATCGCGCGCATCCGCGACTGCTCCAGATGCTGATAGGGGCCGGTCGAGATGCCGAACCAACCATCATTGGTGAGGTTCACGATCCAGCCCGGACGCTCGTTGCGTCCAGCCACTTCGCCGGGAAAGATGGCTTCGTAACAGATCAGCGGCAGCGCGGGCGGTGCACCGGGTACCGGCAGCGCGTGTCGTACCGTGCCGGGAATGAAGCCGCCGCGCACACGCGTCAGTTGCTCGAAACCGAGCTTCTCCATCAGTGCCTGGAAGGGAAGAAATTCGCCGAACGGCACCAAATGCAACTTGTCGTACACTGCGAGCACGCTGCCGTCGTGATCGATCACGTAGATCGAATTATAGGCACGCGTGATCGGCGTGCTCCGGGGCAGGTCGGGCGCGCGGACTGACCCCGTGATCAGTACCGTGCCCTTGGGCAGAAGGTCTGCAATCTGAGCCATCGCGTCGGCTTCGCGAGTCAGGAAGAACGGAAAGGCGGATTCCGGCCAGATCAGGATGGTGGCATCGCGCACGCCGGTCGATTGCGGGCCCGAGGCGCGGTCCGACAACGCCAGGTATTTCTTCATCACCTCCGCCTTGGCGGCGTAGTTGAACTTGGCGTTCTGCTGGAGATTCGGCTGCATCAGGCGCAGCTTGGCGCCCGATACCATCGTGGTCGGATGCAGCGACAGGCGGATCGCGCCGAAGATGCTCATGACGATCAAGAGTGCGATTGCCGCCGCCGGCACGCGCCATGGCAGGCGGCGATCGGGCGTGCGGTCAATCAGGGTCGCGGGGCTCGCGAAGATCGCAACCGTCAGGAACGTCATGCCCCACAGTCCGATCAGCGACGCCGCCTGCGCCAGCGGCAACGGCTCGGAGAGCGCATAGCCGAACGCGTTCCAGGGAAAGCCGGTCAGGGCATGGCCGCGCAACCATTCGCTCAACGTGAGGCTTGCTGCGAGCGCAAGCACCCGCGTGGCGTCCTTGGTCCAGAGCAGGCGTGCCAGCGCAAAGCCAATGGCCGTGAAGACGGACAGATAGGCCGGCAGGCCGAGCACGGCGAACGGCGTCAGCCAGGCGAACACATCGGCATCGACGAAAAAGGCGTAGCCGATCCAGTAGAGGCCGGGCACGAAATAGCCGAGGCCGAACCAGTAGCCGGTCAGTGCCGCGGCCGGGACGCCGCCATAGCGTCCCGCGCCAGTGCCGTCGATCAGCCAGACCAGCACCGGGAAGGTGATGAACAGCACCGGGAAGAGGTTGAACGGCGCCAGTGCCAGCACCGACAATGCTCCAGCCGCCATCGCGATGACGGCGCGCTTCCATCCCCAGGCGAGGATGATGGCAAGCGCAATCTGCCGAAGTCGCTGGAACGGACTCACTGTTGGCCCGTCCCGTCGCTTGGCGGCGGGCTGGGCGTGTCGCTGGCGGGCGATTGACCGCTGTCCGTCGCGGCTTCGCGACGCCGGCTCTCGCGCTGGGTGCGCGGGGCGGGACGTTCTTTGCGCGTCGAGATGCGCAGCCGCTTGACGCGGCGCGGATCGGCATCGAGCACCTCGACCTCGTAATTGCCGGGGCCCGAGATCACCTCGCCGCGCACTGGCAGACGCCCGACGAAGCTGACGAGATAGCCGCCCAGCGTCTCCACCTCCTCGCCGGCTTCACCGGTGACGAAATCCTCGCCGATCACCGAGCGGACGTCGTCGAGGCTGGCGCGAGCATCGGCGATGAAGGCGTTGTCGGGCAGGCGCACGATCGAGGGCGGCTCGTCGCTGTCGTGCTCGTCGTCGATCTCACCGACGATCTGCTCGACGATGTCCTCGAGCGAAACCAGGCCGTCGCTGCCGCCATATTCGTCGACCACCAGGGCGAGGTGGATGCGCGTGGCCTGCATCTGCGCGAGCAGGTCGATCGCCCGCATCGACGGCGGCACGTAGAGCAGCTTGCGGATGATGCGCGCGTCCTCGAGCGGCAGCGCAAGGTCCACGGCCTTCAGATCGAGCCCGGCGGGCAGCGGTTTCTTGCGCTTGGTCTTGGTGGCCTCGGACACGCGCGCCCGCGCGGTCATGAAAGCGAGCAGGTCGCGGATGTGGACGATGCCGACGGGATCGTCCAGCGTCTCATTATAAACGACGAGGCGCGAATGGCCGGCGCTCTCGAAGCGGTCCATTAACTCGCCGAGCGGGATGTCGCGCTTCACCGCGACGATGTCGGCGCGATGCACCATGACGTCGGCGATGCGGCGCTCGTGCAGGCCCAGGATGTTGCGCAGCATGGTGCGCTCGACCGCGGAAAAGCCGGTGTCGTCGGGCGTCGTTGCGTTGAGCACGACCTGGAGGTCTTCGCGCACCGATCCGGCCTTCCAGCCGAACAGCGTGCGGATGGCGCGCAGCAGCCATCCTTCCGCGGTCGGGCGCATCACCTCGCCCTGGGTCACGACGGCGGGCAGATTGGCCGTGTTGCGTGGGTTGTCCTGAATAGGGTCGGAATCCGGCATCTCAGTGCGTCCCTGCGCGGTCTGCATAGGGATCGGGAATTCCAAGGTGAGCCAGGATCTGCGTCTCCAGCGCTTCCATCTCCTCGGCGTCGTCCTCGTTCTCGTGATCGTAGCCGATCAGATGCAGGAAGCCGTGTACGGCGAGGTGGCTCAAATGGTGGTCGAACGGCTTTTGTTCCTCGTCGGCCTCGCGCCGCATGGTCTCGTAGGCGATCGCGATATCGCCGAGCATGCGCGGCGCATCACCCGGCTTCCACTCGCCCTCCGGCTGGAGCGCGGGAAACGACAGCACGTTGGTCGGCTTGTCGATGCCGCGCCAGTTGCTGTTGAGGGTGCGGATGCCGGCATCATCGGTCAGCATCACGGCCACTTCCGCGTCGGCAACGTCTTCGTCGACACTCTCGGCGGCGGCCGCAACGGCGCGCTGGATCACGGCTTCGGAATCGGGCTCTCGCTGCCAGCAATCGGCGACGACGAGGACTTCGGTCATGGGAAGGTTGGGATGGGACATTGTGCTGTCTGGGACGAAAGGGCGCATTGTCCGCGCCCCAAGGGGTCCCGCTGTTGCCTCGTCAGGATTGGCCGGCGACCGGCCGCTGCGGCGAACCTTCGTAAGCGGCGACGATCCGCGCCACGAGCTCATGGCGGATCACGTCCTCGGCTTTGAAATGAACCTGGGCAATTCCCTCGACGCCGCCCAGGAGGCGGGTCGCTTCGGCCAGGCCCGAGGTCTGGCCGTTCGGCAAGTCGATCTGCGAGGGGTCGCCTGTCACGATCATGCGGCTGTTCTCGCCGAGGCGCGTCAGGAACATCTTCATCTGCATCGACGTGGTGTTCTGCGCCTCGTCCAGGATGATGGCGGCGTTGGTGAGGGTGCGGCCGCGCATGAAGGCGAGCGGCGCGATCTCGATCTCGCCGGTCTGCAGCGCACGCTCGACGATGCGTGCATCCATGAGGTCATAGAGCGCGTCGTAGATGGGACGAAGATATGGATCGACCTTCTCGCGGAGATCGCCGGGCAGGAAGCCGAGCCTCTCGCCGGCTTCCACCGCCGGACGCGACAGGATGATCTTGTCGACCTCCTTGCGCTCGAACAGTTGCGCGGCATGCGCGACCGCAAGCCAGGTCTTGCCGGTGCCGGCGGGGCCGATGCCGAACACCAGCTCGTGACGCTTCAGCGCGCGGATGTAGGAGTCTTGAGCGGCCGTGCGCGCGCGCACCGGGCGCTTGCGCAGATTGATGCTGTCGAAGGCCGATTTGGCCGATTTGGCGTCGAACTCGAACAGCGAGCCCTGGGCGATGACGGCGCGGATCGCGCCTTCGACCTCGCCCTGGTCGAGGTCCTGTCCCTTCACGGCCTGGGCGTAGAGCACCTCCAGCACGCGGCGTGCGGCGTCGCAGCCGTCGCGCGTGCCGCCGATCGTGATGTGGTTGCCTTTGGAATCGACGACGACACCGAGCCGCCGTTCGATCTGCGCCAGATGCTGGCCGTAGGGGCCGACCAGCGCGGATGCGGCACGGTTGTCGTCGAAGTCGATGACGACCTGGGTCTCGGGCGGAACTTGCATGTCGCGGTCAAATTTGCGGCTGGGAGCGATAGAAGACGAATCCGATGCGCTTTTTGGCAAGGGTTCAGGCTCCAATGGCTTGCGATAAAGCGGGCTCACGCGCGGGGCGCGGTGTGGCGAGCTCGCCGAGGAAGCTGTAGCGCTCGAGGCTGTCGATCCGCACAGGCAGGATGTGTCCGATGATGTCGGGCGAGGCCATCACGTGGGCGGGCTGCAGGAATGCGGTACGGCCGACGATCTGGCCGTCCTTGCGCGCCGGACGTTCGAACAGCACGTCGACCGTTGAGCCAATCGCAGCCTTGTTGAAGGCCGATTGCTGGCTGTCGATCAGTTCCTGGAGCCGCTCCAATCGCTGGTCCATCTCGGCGGGGGACACCGTCTCCTGCATATCCGCGGCCGGCGTTCCCGGCCGGGCGGAGTATTTGAACGAATAAGCCGCAGCGTAGCCGATTTGCGTGACAAGCGCGAGGGTGGCGAGAAAATCTTGCTCGCTCTCCCCGGGGAAGCCGACGATGAAATCTGATGAAAAAGCAATGTCTTGGCGCGCGGTGCGGAAACGGTCGATGACCCGCCGGTAATCATCGGCGGTATGTTTCCGGTTCATGGCCGCCAGAATGCGGTCCGAGCCCGACTGCACCGGCAGGTGCACGAACGGCATCAGGGCACCGAGATCGCGATGGGCAGCAATCAGACTGTCATCGACGTCGCGCGGATGGCTGGTCGAATAGCGCAGCCGCGCAATGCCGGGAATCGTCGCCAGATGCTCGAGCAGTCTGCCGAGCGGCCAGGCTTTCCCGTCCGGCCCCTCGCCATGATAGGCGTTGACGTTCTGCCCGATCAGCGTGAGCTCGCGCACGCCGTTGTCGGCAAGCCGCCTCACGTCGTCGATGATCCTCGCCACGGGGCGCGAGACTTCCGCGCCGCGCGTATAGGGCACCACGCAGAAAGTGCAGAACTTGTCGCAGCCTTCCTGCACGGTCACGAAGGCGGAAATGCCGCGCGCGCGGATCGCTGCGGGTTTTGGCTGGGCCAGGAAGCCGAACTTGTCCTCGGCCGGAAACTCGGTCTCGATCGCCCGGCCTTCGTTGCCGGCGCGCTTCAACAGTTCGGGCAGATGATGGTAGCTCTGCGGTCCGACCACGACGTCCACGACAGGCGCGCGGCGCACGATTTCCTCGCCCTCTGCCTGCGCCACGCAGCCCGCGACCGCGATCTGCATGGTGCGGCCCCCGCGTGCGGCCTCGTCCTTGGCGACGCGCAGGCGGCCGAGCTCGGAATAGACTTTTTCCGAGGCCTTCTCGCGGATATGGCATGTATTGAGGATGACGAGGTCGGCCTCCTCGGCGCTGGCCGTCTCCACGAATCCTTCCGGAGCCAGCGTGTCCACCATGCGCTGGGCATCGTAGACGTTCATCTGGCAGCCATATGATTTGATGTGCAGCTTGCGCGGCGGCGTCATGGAACCCGAAAATGGAGGTGGAGGACGGCCCTCAGATATAGGCTGGAGGGTGGAAAATCCAGCAAATCGAGGCCATTTGCGCCGTCATTCCGGGGCGCGTGCAGCGTGAACCCCGAATCTCGCGCCAAAATGTCCGGATTCCGGGTTCACGCGCCTCGCGCGTGCCCAGAATGACGGCGAGAGAGCGAAGATCAGCCCGCCAAGGCCTCCGCCGCGACCCGCCGAACCAGCTCCGGCAATTGCCGCATATCGTCGAACGTTAATCCGGCACCGGCGGCACGAAGCCTCTCGGCATGGCCGGTCGGGCAGTGGCTGCCACCATGAAAGCCCAGCACGGACATCCCGGCCGCATGCGCGCCGGTCACTCCGGGGACGCTGTCCTCGATCACGAGACATCGCTCGGGCGCGACTTTCATCTGTGCGGCTGCAAACAGAAACAGATCGGGCGCAGGCTTGCCGCGAGCGACCTGGCTTGCGGAAAAGATGTTGGGAGCGAGCAGGTCGTACAGCCCGGCACAAGTCAGGCCGTGAAGGATCTTCTCCGGTGTGCCGCTCGACGCGACGCATTTGGGCAAATTAATCGCGGCGATCGCGGCCGCCACATGGGTGATCGGCTGGAGATCGCTGGCGTAGAATTGCAGCGTGGCCGCACTGATCTGCTGCTCCAGGTCACCCGGGAGGCTGCGGCCGATCTCCTGTTCGACCATCAGTCGTGCGTCCTTCTCGGATACGCCGAGGAAACGGACCAGCACCTGCTCGGATGTGATCGGATAACCGTGCCGCGTCAGCACGTCCGCATGGGCGCGACAGGAGATCACCTCGCTGTCCACGAGCACACCGTCGCAATCGAAGATGATGAGATCGATGGGCACTAAATCAGGACGTCGGCTTGTCGTCGTCGAGCGGGACGCAATAGAGCTCGAGCCGGTGGTCGACCAGCTTGTAGCCGAGCTTGCGGGCGATCTCCGCCTGCAGCTTCTCGATCTCCTCGGAGGTGAACTCGATCACCTTGCCGTCGCGCAGATTGATGAGGTGGTCGTGATGGCTGTCGCGCATCGTCTCGTAGCGCGCGCGGCCTTCGCGGAAATCATGACGCTCGATGATGCCGGCATCCTCGAACAGTTTTACAGTCCGATACACGGTCGAGATCGAGATCTTGTCGTCGACGGCGACGCAGCGCCGGTACAATTCCTCGACATCGGGATGATCGACGGCCTCCGCGAGCACGCGCGCGATGACGCGGCGTTGCTCGGTCATGCGCATGCCGGTGGCGGCACAGCGCGCCTCGATACCGGAGGCCTTGGATGCGGCGGAAGCTTTAAGTCCAGTCATGTGTTGTCTGCCTGACGGGGCGCGTTCTGCCATCGATATTACGACAAGTCACGTCGCATCAGAAGGGCGTTCAATTGTTCCCCGTCCGGCTGCTTATAGTAGCGTTCGCGGCGCCCGACCACCATGAATCCGCAACTGTCGTAGAGTCGCCGCGCCGGCTGGTTATTTTCCTCGACTTCGAGAAATATTGTGCGCACGCCGCGCCCCGCGAGATGGCCGAGATGGGTCATCAGCAGCGCGCGGGAGAGGCCGCGGCCACGATGGGCCTCATCCACCGCGATCGAGAGGATTTCCGCCTCGTCAGCGCCGATCCGCGACACCGCAAAGCCGATCGTCTTGCGGCCGAGACGCAACCGATGCACCAACGTGTTGCGCTCGCTGAGCATGCCCTCGAACTCGCCTTCGCCCCAGCCGCGCGCGAAAGAGGCGCCGTGAAGCTGCGCCAGCCGCGCGGCATCGCGCGCGGATGCGGGCTCGACGGCGGCCGTGCCGCCGCGCCACCATTGCGACAGCCATCTCATCATGAGGTTGCGGCTTGTGCTGCAAATGGCGGCTGCGCCGGCGGCTTGGCGTCGGGTGCCTTCAAATAGAACGGGCGTGCCGGCGTTGTCTCGGGATTGGCTGCGGCGCCGAGCCATGCGACCCAGCTGATGTCGGGCGCGGCCTGCGCATCGACCGCGACCGGCTGCGGACTATCCTTCGGCCAGCGCTCGGCGAGGATCCCTGCGGCATTGCCGACCAAATGCGGCGTACCGAATTGCGAGGCCGCGATCGCCTCGTCGATACTGGCGACCTTCGGTCGCACCAGCTGGCTGCCATCGCCGGCGACGATCTGGAAATAGACGTGATCGTGCCGCGCGTCGATCGCCGAGATCACGGGCGCTGATTTGCTCTGGCCGACGATTGCGGCGGCATAGGCCGACAAGGTGGTGAGGCCGATCGCCGGCCGCTCGGCTGCGAGCGCAAGGCCGCGCGCCGCCGAAATGCCGACGCGCAGGCCGGTGAAGCTGCCGGGACCGACGGTGACCGCGATGCGGTCGAGCGAGGCGAAGGCGAGACTGGCCGATTGCATGACGCGCGCGATCATCGGCATCAGGGCCTCGGCGTGGCCGCGCTTCATGAGAAGCTGCTCCTGCGCGAGGAGCTCGCCGGCGTCGGTGTCCAGCACGGCGACGGAGCAGGCGTCGAGCGCAGTATCGATGGCGAGGATCAGCATGGCCTGATCATAGCATTGGCAACTGGATGATGGCCAAGGTTCTCGCCGTCATGGCCGGGCTTGACCTGGCCATCCACGACTTTGCGGCCCCAAGAACGTGGATGCCCGGGACAAGCCCGGGCATGACGGAGTGAAATCAGTGCGCAGACTCTGCAATTCACATCGGCCGGACTTCGACCACGTCGGGCACGAAGTGCTTGAGCAGGTTCTGGATGCCGTGTTGCAGCGTCGCGGTCGATGACGGGCAGCCGGCGCAGGAGCCCTTCATGTTGAGATAGACGATGCCGTCCTTGAAGCCGCGGAAGGTGATGTCGCCGCCGTCATTGGCGACCGCCGGCCGCACGCGCGTCTCGATCAGGTCCTTGATCATGTCGACCGTTTCGGCATCGGACTCGTCGAAGAACTCGTCCTCGTCGTCGAGATCAGTATCATCTTGAGCCGCCCCGTCGGCGAGCAGCGGTGCGCCGGACATGTAGTGCTCCATGATGGCACCGAGGATCGCGGGCTTGAGCTGCTGCCATTCACCGTCCGCCTTGGTCACGGTGATGAAGTCCGATCCGTAGAACACGCCGGTGACGCCGGGCACCTCGAACAGCTTTTCGGCGAGCGGGGAGCGCGTGGCGGCTTCGCGGCTCGAAAATTCCATCGGGCCGCCATCGACCACGACGCGGCCGGGGATGAACTTCAGCGTGGCGGGATTGGGGGTGGCTTCGGTTTGAATGAACATGGCTCTCTCCAGACGTCGCCGGTTCAAGGCCGGCGCGTGCCCTAATCCCTAGCAGATGGCGACGGCGAACGCACGATCAAGGGGCCAGAACGACGTTCTGTTGTTATATCAGCGGGTTAAGTGCGTTCTTACCTTCCCTGGAGGGGAGAGGGTGAGAGGCGTCCTACGACAGCGAATCCACGCTTTCGTCGCTCAGCGCGCCGGAAATGATCGTCATCGGGATCGGGAACGTGCCCACCTCGTGCGCGAGCAGGGCGACCAGGGGGCCCGGCCCTTCCGCGCCGGGATTGGCGGCGAGCACCAGCATGGCGATGTCGGGGTCCTCGTCGATCACGGCGAGCAGTTGTTCCATCGGCGTGCCCTCGCGGATCACCCGCTCCGGGGTGATCGCGGCGATGCCGTTGGCGCGGCCGGCGGCGCGGTCGAGCGCGGCCTCCGCCGCTTCCTGCGCCTCCGCGCGCATGATGTCGGCGACCCCCAGCCATTCCTGGCTCTGCTGATTGGGCTCGATGATACGCAGCATCACCACGCCGCCGCCGACGCGGATCGCCCAGCGGCTGGCATAGTAGACCGCGCGATCCCATTCGGCGGTGTCATCGACGATGACGAGGCATTTGGGCTTGTGACCCGGCTCGTAGCAAAGTCGCTTGCTGGTCATGCATCTCCCGGAATCTGCAGGCACAGCATGCTGCCACACTCCCGCAGCGTTGGGGAGAGCAGATGCGGCCGGCGCGTCAGCGCCGGCCGTCTTTAGCGCCGGTAGATGAAGCCGACGATATCCTTGCAGAGCTTCATCGTCTCGTCGGCGATGGCGCGGGCCCGGTCGGATCCGTCGTTCAGGATCGCGTCGATATGGCCGGGGTCGGCGACGAGGCGCTTCATTTCGCCCGCGATCGGCGCGAGTTTTGTCACGCACAGCTCCGCCAGCGCGTTCTTGAAGCTGGAGAACTGGCCACCGCCGAATTCGCGCAGCACATCCGCCTTGGCGCGGCCGGAGAGCGCTGCGAAGATGCCGACGAGATTGTCGGCCTCGGGACGGGCTTCCAGCCCCTTCTCCTCTGACGGCAGCGGTTCCGGATCGGTCTTCGCCTTGCGGATCTTCTGCGCGATGGTGTCGGCGTCGTCAGTCAAATTGATGCGCGAATTGTCCGACGCATCGGATTTCGACATCTTCTTGGTGCCGTCGCGCAAGCTCATCACCCGCGTCGCCGGCCCCGTGATCAGGGGTTCCGGCAGCGGGAAGAACAGGCCGTCATTGTTTCCCTGGGCGCGAATGGAATCGCCGAAATCGTTGTTGAACTTCTGCGCGATATCGCGCGAGAGCTCGAGATGCTGCTTCTGGTCCTCGCCGACCGGCACGTGCGTGGCCCGGTACAAGAGGATGTCGGCCGCCATCAGCACGGGATAGTCGAACAGCCCGACCGAGGCGTTCTCGCGGTCCTTGCCGGCCTTCTCCTTGAACTGGGTCATGCGGCCGAGCCAGCCCATGCGCGCGACGCAGTTGAAGATCCAGGCGAGCTCGGCATGGCCCGAGACCTGGCTCTGGTTGAACACGATGTGCTTGTTGGGATCGATGCCGGCGGCGATGAACGCCGCGGTGACCTCGCGGGTGTTGCGCGTGAGCTCGGCCGGGCCGCCCCAGACGTCGATGCCTTGCGTGATCGCGTGCATGTCGACGACGCAATAGATGCAGTTGTGGGTTTCCTGCATCTTCACGAAGTTGACGATCGCGCCGAGGTAATTGCCGAGATGCAGATTGCCCGTCGGCTGGACGCCCGAAAAAACCCGTTCAACGAATGGCATGGTCAGCTTTCCCATAGGTATTCGGGCCGTCGTTTCCAACAGCGGCGCTGCCCCGTCAAGGGTATTTCGCCGGGCTCGCGGTTTAGGCCGGCCGTTTCAACGCGTTAACCGCCTCGCGCCAGGAGGCTGCGCCGAGGATTTGCAGGAGCAGGCCGTAGACGGCTATCCCGGCCGCGATCTGCACGCCCAGCACGATGAACTTGATGAAGCCATGGGTCTCGGCAGGCACGAGGTCCACAGTGAGCCAGAGCAGGGCGCCCATGGCGGCTGCGGCGAGCACGATCCGCGGCAGCCGCTTGCGGGCGGTGGCATCGACCGAGAAGCCGAACTCGGCCGTGCCCTTACGGAGCAGCGAGAGCGCGCTGCTCCAGGCACCAAGCGCGATGCTGGCCGCGATTCCGCTCGCGCCGAAGACATGACCGAGCAGAACCGCGAGGGCGACCGTCACCACGAAGCCTTTGGCTGTGGCGAGCAGCGGCGTCATCGTGTCGCCGCGGGCATAGAACGCCGGCGACAGCGCCTTGATCAGCACGTGGGCGGGCAGGCCAAGTGCCAGCCACGTCAGCGCATGCGCGGTTGCCGTGCTGTCATTCGCGCCGAAGGCGCCATGCTCGAACAGCAGCCGCACGATCGGCTCGGCCAGCACGATCAGGCCGAGCGTGGCGGGCAGCGCCAGCCCGGTCGCAAGCTCCAGCGCACGGGATTCCGCATGCGCCACCGCCTCCCGGTCGGAGCTGGCGATGGCGCGCGTCAGCTCCGGCACCAGCACGGTGCCCATGGCGACGCCGACGATGCCGAGCGGCAGCTCGATCAGCCGGTTGGCGAAATAGAGCCAGGACACAGCGGACGGCGTCGCCGAGGCGATGATCGCGCCGGCCACCATCAGCCATTGCGGGCCGGAGCTTGCGATCATGCCGGGAATGGCCTTGGCGAAGAAGCCGCGCATCTCCTTGTCGAAACTCACGCGCAGCGGGGTGGCCAGTCGCGCACTTTGCTGCGACAGCAACATCAGCAGTTGCAGCAGGCCGGCGATGCCGACGGTCGCCGCCAGCATCCACGCCGCAAAAGCGGCATCGGCGCGCCAGACCAGGAGCATCGCGATTGCGGCGATCAAGGCGATGTTGAACAGCAGCGGCGAGAACGCCGTGAGCGCAAAGCGTCCTTGCGCATTCAGCAGGCCCATCAGGACGGTGACCGGGCCGGCGAAGGCGAGATACGGCAGCATCAGCCGCGCGTTAGCGATGGCAAGATCGAGCGTCGCACTGCCGACAAATCCCGGCGCGATCACCGTGATGATCAGCGGCATCAGAAGCGCGATGCCGATCGAGATCGCGACCAGGGCCGCGCTGACCGCGCCGAGCACGCGTCCCGCGAATGCCGAAGCGGCCATCTCGCCATCGCGGTCGCGCACCCGCAGCCAGGCCGGGATCAGCGCCGCATTGAGCGCCCCCTCGCTGAGCAGGCGGCGCACCACATTGACGAGCTGGAAGGCCGCCAGAAACGCGTCCGCCACGGCGCCGGTGCCGAGCAGCGCCGCGATCAGGGAATCGCGGGCAAAGCCCAGCAGCCGCGAGGCCAGCGTTCCCGTCGAGACGGTGAGAAAGGAGCGGATCATGCTCTTTAATAATACCGTTGCTTGCCCGTGCAGGCCCGGTCGTGATAGGCCGCGAGCCGGATTTCAGGCCGACAGGAAGCGGATTTCCGCTGGGATCGCAATCCGCCAAACGGGATCAAGGTGAATGGCTGACGTGAAATATGACGTTCTCGGCATCGGCAACGCGCTGTTCGACGTGCTGGTCAGGACCGACGAGGCCTTTCTGGCCAGGCACGGCATGGCCAAGGGCAGCATGTCCCTGATCGACGAGGGGCGTGCGGCGGCCATTTACAAGGACATGGGTCCGGCCACGGAAGTCTCGGGCGGCTCCGCCGCCAACACCATCGTCGGCATCGGCAGCCTGGGGGCACGGGCCGCCTATGTCGGCAAGGTCAAGGATGACCAGATCGGCAAGCTCTATGTCCACGATATCCGCGCTGCCGGCGTTGCCTTCAACACGCCCGCCGCGACGGACGGTCCCGCCACCGGTTGCTCCTACATCCTGGTCACGGATGACGGCGAGCGCACCATGAATACCTATCTCGGCGCGGCGCAGGATCTGTCGCCAGCCGATATCGATCCGGCGGAAATCGCCGGCGCCGGCATCGTCTATCTCGAAGGCTATCTCTGGGATCCCAAGAACGCCAAGGACGCCTTCGTCAAGGCGGCCAAGATTGCCCATGATGCCAGGCGCAAGGTGGCGCTGACATTGTCGGATTCGTTCTGCGTCGACCGCTATCGCGACGAGTTCCTTTCCTTGATGCGCAACGGTACCGTCGACATCGTGTTTGCCAACGAGTCCGAGCTGCACTCGCTCTACATGACTTCGGATTTCGATACCGCGCTGAAGCAACTGCGCAATGACGCCAATCTCGGAATCGTGACCCGCAGCGAGAAGGGCTGCATGGTTGTGTCGTCCGAAGACGCCGTCGCGGCGCCAGCCTTCCCGGTCAACAAGGTGGTCGACACCACCGGCGCCGGCGACCTCTTCGCCGCAGGCTTCCTGTTCGGCCTGGCGCGCAATCTTGCGTACAAGCAGTGCGGCGAGCTCGGCGCGCTCGCGGCCGCCGAAGTGATCCAGCACATCGGCGCGCGGCCGCAAGTGTCGCTGAAGGAGCTCGCCCAGCAGCGCGGGCTGACGGCGTAGGGTCCCGCTCTCTCCCCGTCATTGCGAGGAGCTCTTGCGACGAAGCAATCCAGAACCCCTCCGCGGGGACAGACTGGATTGCTTCGCTACGCTCGCAATGACGGTGTGGATGCAGGTTCTCGGCCGTCACGCCGTCTTCGCCGCCTTCAGTCCGAGCCGCTGCTCAACGGCGTCACGCATCAGGAACTTCTGGATCTTTCCCGTCACCGTCATCGGGAATTCGTCGACGAATTCCACGTAGCGCGGGATCTTATTGTGGGCGATCTGGCCCTCGCAGAAGGCGCGAACCTCCTCTGCGGTCAGCGTCTCGCCCGATCTGACGCGGACCCAGGCACAGAGCTCTTCGCCATAGCGGGTATCGGCAACGCCGAAGATCTGCACGTCCTGGATCTTGGGGTGACGGTAGAGAAACTCTTCGATCTCGCGCGGATAGAGATTTTCGCCGCCGCGGATCACCATGTCCTTGATGCGGCCGACGATATTGCAATAGCCCTCGTCGTCGATGACGGCGAGGTCGCCCGTGTGCATCCAGCCGTTGGCGTCGAGCACGTCGGCCGTCTTTTCCTGCTCGTCCCAATAGCCAAGCATGATGCTGTAGCCGCGGGTGCACAGCTCGCCCCGTTCGCCGCGCTTGACGATCCTGCCCTCGAGGTCGATGACCTTGACCTCGACATGCGGATGGATCCGTCCGACCGTGGAGACACGCCGCTCGAGCGGATCGTCCGTCGCGCTCTGGAAGCTGACCGGGCTGGTCTCGGTCATGCCGTAGGCGATCGTGACTTCGCGCATGTTCATCTCGGTGTTGACCCGCTTCATCACCTCGATCGGGCAAGGCGCGCCGGCCATGATGCCGGTGCGCAGTGACTTGAGATTGAAAGTCGCGAATTCGGGATGATCGAGCTCGGCGATGAACATGGTCGGCACGCCGTAGAGCGCCGTGCATTTCTCCTGTTCGATCGTACGCAGCGTCATGAGCGGATCGAATCCCTCGCCGGGATAAACCATGGTCGTGCCGAGGGTGACGGAAGCAAGGTTCCCCATGACCATGCCGAAGCAATGATAGAGCGGCACCGGAATGCAGATGCGATCCTGCTCGGTGAGGCGCATCGCCCGTCCCGTGAAATAGCCGTTGTTGAGGATGTTGTGATGAGTCAGCGTCACCCCCTTGGGCGATCCCGTCGTGCCGCTGGTGAACTGGATGTTGACGGGGTCGTCGAACTGCAGCTCTCGGCCGAGCGCAACGAGCTGCTGGCGATGCTGGTCGCCGCCAATGCGCGCGACCTCGTCGAAGGGAATCGTGCCGGCAGCGGCGGGGCCGCCGATCTGGATCACGATCCGCAGGGCCGGCAGCCGTGCCGATTGCAACTGCCCTGGCTCGGCGTCTGACAGCTCCGGCAACAGCGTGTTGAGCATCTCCATGTAATTGCTGGACTTGAACGCCGTGGCGGTGACGATCGCCGCGCAGCCGACCTTCTTCAGCGCAAACTCCAGCTCGCTCAAGCGATACGCGGGATTGATCGTCACCAGGATGAGACCGGCCTTGGCGGCGGCGAACTGGGTCAGCGTCCATTCCGGCCGGTTCAGTGACCAGATTCCGATCCGTGCCCCCCGCTCGAGACCGAGTGCGAGAAAACCGGCGGCGAGCGCATCGACCCGCTCGGCGAATTCCCGCCAGGTCCATCTGACGCCATGGCTGGGCGAGACCAGCGCTTCGCGGTTTCCCCAGCGCTGCGTGGCCTGATCGAGGCTGCGGCCGATCGTGTCGCCGAGCAGCGGTGCGTCCGAGATGCCGCAAACGTAGCTGTCGCCCTTGTCCGTCAAGTTGATGTCCTCCAGCCTAAGCCTTGTCTCCCGTGCCCGGACCGGGTGCCTCACCGGGCACGAGAGTATCCATTGTGTCGTGAGCGCGCGACAAGTCGCGCCTCATGCTAAGGGGCTAGGCTGCCTTCTGCCCGCTCCCGGCAGCATCGAGCCCGGCATAGACCCCGCGCTCAAATCCCGCGAACGCTTCCAGGCATTTCGCGTCGGCGAACGGCAGCAGCTGCATCAGGATCACGCCGGTGACGTCGCGGGCCGGGTCGATCCAGTAATAGGTGTTGGCGAGGCCTGCCCAGGCGAGGCTGCCTGCGCTGCGTCCTTCCGCGGTCTTGGCGGTGTTGATCATGAAGCTGAGGCCCCACTTCTTCACCTGCTCCGGATAGAGATCGACGTCGTTGGTGTACATCGGTGCCGCCGTGGTCATCTTGCCCATGGCGAGATCGCCGATGTGGTTCTGTCCCATCGTGGCGACCGTCTCGGCCTTCAGCACCTGGTTGCCGTTGCCGCGGCCCTTGTTGAGGATCATCCGGGTGAACTTGATGTAGTCGGCCGCCGTCGAGTAGAGGCCGCCGCCGCCCATGTGGAATTCCGGCTCCTGCTCGAGCTCGAACGGGATCGATGCGAGCTGGCCGTCCTCGCCGCGCGCGTGCATGCCGACGAGGCGCTTGCGCATGTCCTCGGTGATCTTGAAAGCCGTATCACTCATGCCGAGCGGGCTGAACAGATTGTCGCGCAGGTAAGCATCGAGCCGTTTGCCGCTGGCGGCCTCCACGGCCTTGCCGACGAAATCGATGTTGGTGCCGTACTCCCAGCGCGTGCCAGGGTCGGTCATGATAGGCGTCTTCAGCGCCGCATTCTGGCAGGTGGTGATGGCGGGAATGCCGTTCTTGTCCAGATAGAGCGCAAGATCACCATTCCACATATTGTAGCAGAAGCCGGCGGTGTGGGTCATGAGTTGGCGCAGCGTGATCGGCCCCTTGGCCGGCCGCAGCTTCGCTTCGCCCTTGGCATCGAATCCTTCGAGCACCTGCGGCTTGGCGAGATCGGGCAATACATCGCCGATCGGCGCGTCCAGCGACAGCTTGCCCTGCTCGACCAGCTGCATCGCGCCCGCCGACGTCACGGCCTTCGTCATCGATGCGATCCAGAACACGCTGTCCGCCGTCATCGCATCGGGCTTCGACAGGTCGCGCTTGCCGAACGCGCCCTGGTACAGCACGTCGTTACCGCTGGCAGCGATCGCCACGACGCCGGGGATTTCCCTGGCATCGCTCTTCTGGCGCAGAATCTCGTCGATCTCGGCTTTGCTCTGCATGCGTGTTTCCTCCGGTTTGATTATTGTTGGAAGTGATCGATTGTCCTCCCCCGCGCCCCGCGCGGCAAGCGTGTCCAGATGCCTGCGGCGGTCGCGATGTCGTGACTTGACGGGCCGCACCCGGCGCAGGACGACAGGACGGCTGAACTGCAACACTCCGTCACAATCTGCGGTGGATGACTGTGGCCCGCCGTGACCTTGGATGGCGCCGCCGGTATGTTTCGGGTGTTTGAATCACTTGAAACATTTTGTGCGTTGCGGCGTTTCAGCACGCGGCCAATCGGCCGGCGACAGTAAGACTTGATGCAAATTGGCGGCTGCTGAGCGGCCGCGAGGGGGACCTCAGATGATTTCGACCTGGAGCGAATGGAAGCGCTATCCCCGTCCCGGACGGGGCGAGAATTTGGAGGCGCCGATTTCGCCCGGCATCTACGAGGTGCGCATCGCCGGCACCGGCGCGCTCTATTCCTTCGGTGCGGTCGACAATCTGGCGCAATCCCTGGCGCTGCTGCCGATCGGCTCGAAAAACTGGTTCGGCCGCCGTAACCCGTCCGACGTTCCCGATCTCGAATACCGGACGTGCGCAACGTCGTCGAAGGCCGACGCCAAGGCCGCGGCCGAGCGCATGATTGGCCGCCGCGAAACCTATATGAGCGGCGCGGCGTAAGGCCGCCCTCTTCCAAGCTACAGGCAGATGTGCGTTGCGGGGCGGTGCATTGGGCACCGCTTGCCCCTATATTCCGGCCGATCCGATCGCCCCTGGGAGTAACGCCATGACACCGACCGCCGCCGCACGCGCCCCGCAAGCCACCGCCACCCTGCGCGACCGGTTGAAGGACCCTTCGCTCCTGAAGGAGGCCTGCTACATCGACGGCGCCTGGGTCGGCACCCCGGTCTTCGCGGTCAACAATCCCGCGACCGGTGTCGAGCTCGCAAAAGTTCCGCAGCTTGGTGCCGATGATACGACCAAGGCGGTCGAAGCCGCCGAGCGCGCCTTTCCGGGCTGGGCCAAGCACACCGCCAAGCAGCGCTCCAACATCCTTCGCAAATGGTTCGAGCTGATCACGGCCAACCGCGAGGACCTCGCACTGATCCTCACCTCCGAGCAGGGCAAGCCGCTCACCGAGGCGCTCGGCGAGGTCGACATCGGCGCCGCCTATATCGAGTTCTTCGCCGAAGAGGCCCGGCGCGTCTATGGCGAGACCATTCCGACGCAGCGGCCTGACGCGCGGCTGCTCGCGATCAAGCAGCCGATCGGCGTCTGCGGCGCCATCACGCCGTGGAATTTCCCGAACTCCATGATCACCCGAAAGGTGTCGCCGGCGCTCGCCGCCGGCTGCACCGTGGTGCTCAAGCCCGCCAATGAAACGCCGCTGTCGGCGCTGGCGCTGGCGGTACTCGCCGAGAAGGCCGGCATCCCCAAGGGCGTGCTCAACATCGTTACGGGTGACGCGCCGCCGATCGGCAAGGTGCTGTGCGAGCATCCGGCGGTGCGCTTCGTCGGCTTCACCGGCTCGACCGCGGTCGGCAAGATCCTCTACCAGCAGGCCTCCGTCGGGGTGAAGCGGCTTGGCCTCGAGCTTGGCGGCAATGCGCCCTTCGTGGTGTTCGACGACGCCGACATCGACGCCGCGGTCGAAGGCGCCATCGTCTCGAAATACCGCAACATGGGCCAGACCTGCGTCTGCGCCAACCGCCTCTACGCCCAGGACAAGATCTACGACGAATTCGTGCAGAAGCTGTCGAAGAAAGTCGCGACGATGAAGATCGGCGACGGCACCGAGAGCGGCGTCACGCAAGGGCCCCTGATCAACATGAAGGCGGTCGACAAGGTCGAGCGCCACATTGCGGACGCCGTCAAGCGCGGCGCTAAAATCGTCACCGGTGGCAAGCGCAGCGAGCTTGGACGCTCGTTCTTCGAGCCCACCGTGCTGGCCGACGTCAAGTCGGACTCGCTAGTGTCGCAGGAGGAAACCTTCGGCCCGCTCGCGCCGGTCATCCGCTTCAAGGACGAGGCCGACGTCATTGCGATGTGCAACGCCTCGCCGTTCGGTCTTGCCTCCTACTTCTATTCCCGTGATCTCGGCCGCGTCTGGCGCGTCGCCGAGGCGCTGGAATCAGGCATGGTCGGCGTCAACACCGGCCTGATCACCACCGAGGTCGCCCCCTTCGGCGGCGTCAAGGAGAGCGGCCTCGGGCGCGAAGGCTCGCGTCACGGCATGGAAGAATATGTCGAGATCAAATACGTGATGATGGCGGGGGTTTAGAGGTTCGTTCTCTCCACGTCATTGCAAGCAGAGCGAAGCAATCCGGAGTCCTTCCATGGAGGCAGTCTGGGTTGCTTCGTCGCGGGCTCCTCGCAATGACGGTGCGAGCCGTCCTACCGCCTCAGCACCGCGATCGTTCTATTCGCGAACGTCAACCGCTCCGCCATCACCGACACGAAATACGTCAGCAGCTTGTGGCTGAGTGCGGGATCTTCGCTCCTAATCGCGTCGAACTGGTGGGTGTTGAGGACGTAGAGCACGCTGTCGACCTCGGCCTGGATCGTTGCGCTGCGCGGCGTGTTCGACACCAGACCCATCTCGCCGATCGTGGTGTAGCGGCCGAGGCTGCGCACGCGGGTGGTGCGGTCTTCGTCGGCGGGGACCATGATGCCGACGCGGCCGTCCAGGATGAAATGCATGGAATCGGCGGGGTCGCCGGCCTGCACGATGACTTCGCCGGCCCCGACCTCGATGCGCTGGCAGCGGTGGATCAGCGCGTCGGCGTCGTCCTCGCTGCCGAGAATGCGCGTGAACCACTCGCGCAGGCTGGCTTCTTCCTGGGCCCGTCCCTGATGTTGCGCGATGATCTCGTTCTCGCACCATTCCAGCGCGTGATCGAGCTCCGGAACGATAGTGACGCCCTCGCCCATGAAGCCGCTGGAGCGCAGCACCTTCTCGGCTGCCGGCGGCAGGTGCACGAGGATCAACTCGACGCCGAGTTCGGCCGCGCTGCGCTTGATCTGTGCAAAGCTGTAGGCCGCTGACGAATCAACGCCCGTGACGAGCTTGAAGTCGAACAGCAGGTAACGGCACTGCGGCCGCTCCTGGAGCAGGCGCTTGACGTGCTGAAAGAGGCGGTTTGCGGAGCCGAAGAACAGGTAGCTCTGCAGATTGAGTCCCTGGATATTGCCGCCATGGGCCAGCAGCACTTGCTGGTCGTCGCGCGAGCGATCGAGCGAGGAGCGGTATTCCGAGCCGTCGAAACTGTACTTGATGGACTCCACCCGCGCCGCGCTGAACGCGAAAGTCGCGCAGCCGATGATTACGCCGATCAGGATGCCCGGTACGAAGCCCCAGGTCATAATGATGACGATGATGGCAAGCAGCGAGAGATATTCGAGATTCGAAAGGCGCCTGCGCGATTCGATGATCCATTTGTGCAGCTGGTCGGCGCCGAGATAGAGCAGCAATCCGCCGAGCACGAATTTCGGGATGTAACCGAGTAGTTCGGGCGCGATCGCGAGCATCAGCACCGACATCACCGCGACGGTGAGGCCGGACAGCCGGCCGCGGCCGCCGCTCGAGAAGTTGAGGAGCGAGCGGCTGACCGAGATGCATCCGGGATAGCCGCCGAGCACGCCGGTCAGCATGTTGGCCGCACCGGTGACGTTCAGCTCTCGTTCCAGATCGGCCTCCCGATGCACGGCCACCTCGATCCCCGTGGTGTTGAACAGCGTGCTGGACGCCGTGACGAAGACGACGGCGACGAGATTGCCGAGCAGGTCCGGGACCGCGAACCAGGGATATTGCCTGAAGCCGTCGGCATGCCAGGGCACCACGAAGGAAGCCGCCGGCGGTGGCTGGAAGGTCCAGCCGAGTGCGCGGACTTCAGCGAGCGGGACGCCAGAGATCCAAAACGCCAGATGCGCCGCGAGCACGCCTCCCACCAGGATGATCGGCAGTCCGAACGGGCTACGCGAGCGGTGCCAAGTCAGATACAGCACCAGGGCCATGCAGCAGGCCGCGCCCAGGCCCCATAGCGCGACCCCGTCTGCCAAGCGCGGCAGCGAGGCGACATCCACGGGATGATCGGTGATGACACGGATCGCGCCCATGACGATCAGGAGCCCGGTGGCGCCGAGGAAACCGCCGACCACGGGATAGGGCACGTAGCGAATGGCGCGACCCATGCGCGTCAGGCCCAATCCGCACAAGACAACGCCGGTCAGCACGGTCGACAGGCACAGCGTGATCAGGACGGGCGAGAGCAGCGGCGCCGACGGATCGGCCGCCGCCATGCGTTCGACCAGCGAGGCGATCAAAATTCCCGTCACCGCGGCGATCGAGCTGTCGGGAGCGGCAACCGCGAAGGGCAGGGAACTGCCGAGCGCGATGACGGCTGCGAGCACGGCGGACCCGATGAAGGTCGCCGCAATTCCGTAAGACAGATACGGCGACAGGGGGCCGGTGAAAATCAGCAGCGAGTAGGACAGTCCGAACGTGATGGTCAGGACGCTGGCGGCGCTTCCGCCCAATATGTCATTCAACGCACGCTTGAAGGCCGGATTGAATCTGGGAGCCGGGCTGAAAACAATTGCTGGATCGTTCACGCCGTTGCGCTCGCCCCATGAAAATACCGTCGTAGACGACTACCGGCTTAACGCAACAGGATTCTTGAAACTATGAGATAGCTGACAATTCTGCCGCAGGCCCCGGCTTTCGCCGGGAGGACCTTGGTGACGTATCGAGCCAGGACGCAATGAGGACGTGAGACCCGATAGCCGAGCCTAAATCTTCAGCTCTGTCCCCGTCACGCGCCTGTAAGCTTCGAGGTATCGCTTGCTGGTCGCGTCCACTACGCTCGCCGGCAGCGGGGGCGGCGGGGCGTCGCCGTTCCAGCGGCCGGCGCGGCGCTCGGCGTCGAGATAGTCGCGCAGCGGTTGCTTGTCGAAGCTCGCTTGCGGCTGGCCGGGCTTGTAGGCGTCGACTGCCCAGAAGCGCGAGGAATCCGGGGTCATCACCTCGTCGATCAGGATGATGCGGCCGTCCTTGTCGCGGCCGAACTCGAACTTGGTGTCGGCGATGATGATGCCCTGCTCGCGGGCCAGCTCCTCGCCGAGTGTATAGATTGCGCGCGTCATGCTCTCCAGCGTGTAGGCGACCTCGTCGCCGACGACGGTGCGCATCTTGGCGATGGTGATGTTCTCGTCATGGCCGCTCTCGGCCTTGGTCGCCGGGCTGAAGATGGCGGGCTCGAGCTTCTCGCTCTCGACGAGACCGGCCTTCAACGTCTCGCCGGCCAGCGTGCCGCTCGCGGCGTACTCCTTCCAGGCCGAGCCCGAGAGATAGCCGCGGATCACGCATTCGATCGGGAAGACCGTGGTACGCTTGCACAGCATGGCGCGGCCGAGAATCTCGGCGCGGTGCGGCTTCAAGGCCGGCACGGCCGCGATGATCGCGTCGGTATCGGCGCTGATCATGTGATGCGGCACCACGCCTTCGAGCTCGTTGAACCACCAGGCGCTCATTTGAGTCAGCACCGCGCCCTTCATCGGAATGGTCTCGCCCATCACGACGTCGAAAGCGCTGATGCGGTCGGTGGTGACGAGCAGCAGGCGGTCGCCATCCACGTCGTAGATATCGCGCACCTTGCCGCGTCCGATCTTGGTCAGGGGCAGGTCGCTGGAGAGCATGGTGGTCATCGGCAAAGCCTTCGCGCGGGACATCCGGCCGCGTCGGATGACGCCGCCGGAAGCCGGATTAGCCTATTCCGGCAGCGGAATGAACTCATGTTCCTGCGGAACTGCCGCGAAGCGGCCGGTTTTCCAGTCCTGCTTGGCCTGCTCGATCCGTTCCTTGCTGGAAGAGACGAAATTCCACCACACGTGGCGGGGCCCTTCCAGCGCATCGCCGCCGAGAAACATCATCCGCGTCGCCTTGAGCGCCTTCACGGTGATGCGATCGCCGGGCCGGAAGATCAAGAGGCGCGGCGCTTCGTAGCGCTCGTTCGCGATCTCGACCTCGCCGTCGACGATGTAGATCGCGCGCTCCTCATGGTCGGGGTCGAGCGGCACGCTCGCACCCGCCACCGCCGTAACCTCGGTGTAGAACCAGGGCGACACCATGGTGACAGGCGAGGTGATGCCGAATGTCGAACCCGCGATCACCCGCGCGGTAAAATCGCGCTCGGAGATCATCGGTAAATCGCCCGCGCCGTAATGCTGGAATGATGGTGCGATCTCCTCCGATCCGGCCGGCAGCGCGATCCAGCTCTGCAGGCCAAGCATCTTCTGGCCCGAGGCGCGCTGCGCCTCCGGCGTGCGCTCGGAATGGGCGATGCCGCGTCCGGCGGTCATCAAATTCATCGCGCCCGGCGCGATCTCCTGGACATTGCCTTCGCTGTCGCGATGCATGATCGCGCCGTCGAACAGATAGGTCACGGTGGCGAGCCCGATATGCGGATGCGGCCGCACGTCCATGCCCTTGCCGGAGACGAACTGCACCGGTCCGAAATGGTCGAAGAAGATGAACGGCCCGACCATCTGCCGCTTGCCATGCGGCAGCGCGCGCCGCACCGCGAATCCGTCGCCGAGATCGCGCGTGCGCGGCACGATGACGAGATCGAGCGCATCGCAGGACATGGGATCGCCGAGCACGGGATCGTTCGAGGGCTGCCAGCTCATGGTGAATTCCTTCTCTATTGCGGCGATCTTAACGGGATTTGACTGCCCCGTCGCGACGCCGCCGCAACGCCGCGACGGTCTATTTGCCGTCATCGCGCGATATCGGCGAGACCAAATCCGGAAACAGGGGCGGGTGATGGTTTCTCTGATATGGATCCATCTTGAAAAGCGCCGTCTGACGAAGGATGTTCGGTTGATGTCAACCGCGACCGATCGCATCACCCGATGACCCTTGCGGCAACAGAGCTCGCCTTCCGCGCCGCCAGCGTGGCGTTGCTGCTGATGCTGGCTGCGTCGCTGGTCTCCGATTTCCGCAACGTGCTGGCGGCCCGTCTCGCCATCGCCTTTGCCCTCGGTTCGGCCGCGCATGCGGCGAGCTATTCGGTGGATGTCACGTCACCGATCCCGATCCTGCACGCACCGCTGGTCGCGTTGTCGACCGGCACCATCGTGGTGTTCTGGCTGTTCACACGATCCCTGTTCGACGACGAGTTTCGCCTTCGCTGGTGGCACGGATGCATCTGGGCGCTGGTGACGGCATTCAGCTTCGCAGGCTGCGTCTGGATTGCGCCCAGCGGCCATGTGCGATTCTCGGTGACGGTGGTCAATCTGATCGTGCTCGGTTTCATCGCGCTTGCGGTCGGGAAGATGATCGCCTCCTGGCCGGCCGACCTGGTCGAGCGCCGCCGCAGCGCTCGCGTCTTCATCGTCTGCGCCATCGCGCTCTATGGCGGGCTGAACGCTGTGCTCCAGATCGCCGCCGCCGGCTACCACGTCGGCGATGTCGCCGAAACCGTCAATGCGGGCGCGCTCACCTGTACCGTTGCGGCGATCGTCTATGCCATGATGCGCGTGGACGGAGCGGACCTCTTTCCGGCCACAGCGGAGCCCGCACCACCGATTGTTTCCAGTCAACCTGCGACCGAGGATGCCGCCGACCAAAAGCTTATCGACGCCCTGATGCGCTTGATGGCGGACGAGCGGATCTATCGCCACGAGAACATCACCATCGGGGTACTCGCTGGCCGGCTGAAAATCCCGGAATATCGCCTGCGCCGGCTGATCAACCAGCGGCTCGGCTACCGCAACTTCAATGTGTTCCTGAACAACCACCGGATCGAGGAGGCCAAGGCCGCGCTGGCCGATCCCGCCCAGGCGGAGGTCCCCGTCATCACCATCGCGATGGATGCGGGCTTCCAGTCGCTGGGGCCGTTCAACCGCGCCTTCAAGGCCGTGACCGGCGTGACGCCGACCGAATACCGGCGCCTCAAGGTGAACGCAGCCTAGGTTTCAAGCCTCTGTAATTACAGCAATATTTTGGAATCGGCCAGCGCGCTGCGGTTTCAGGCAGGCCGATTTCCAAATCCGGCGAGCATCCACCGTCCGCGTGCCGCTTCCTCCCGCCATGTTCCCAGCCGGAGAAAGCCCGTGACCCGCCGCCGCAAGATCGTCCTCCTCGCCACCACCATCGTCTGCGCCGGCCTTGCGCTCGGCGCCGCCCGGGCCCGCGATGTGCCCAGGGTCGCCACCGGCTTCGTCGCCGGCATCCTGTGCTCGGAAACGTTCGTCTCCGGCCTCGACCACCGGCGCAACTTTGTCGAGACCACCGACGCCATGCCCGGGACCGGTCTGATTACCTGGGCGATGGACTACCGGCTCGACCGCGTCCGCAAGGACGTCACGGTAACGCTGTTCGGCATTGGCCGCAGCCATGCGGTCTATCGCGAAGGTCTCGGCTGCACGCTCGACCATGGCGCGGCACTTGCCGATGTGGCGGTGTCGCCCGCCGATGACAGGCGGCCGGCATTGCTGCCCGAAATCGCCGGTCCTGCGATCGTGTCGGCGCAAACCCGGGAGCTGGCTGTCGCGCTTGAAAAGGCCTTCACCGAATCCGCACAGCCGCCTCACCGCCGCACCCGCGCCATCGTCGTGATGAAGGCCGGCCGCGTCATCGCCGAGCGCTACGCCGACGGCATCGGACCGGAGACACAGTTGCTCGGCTTCTCCATGACGAAATCGGTGATTTCGGCGCTGACAGGCGTGCTGGTGCGCCAGGGCAGACTCAAGCTCGACGGGCCCGCGCCGGTCGCGGCTTGGGCAAATCCGGATGATCCACGTCATGCCATCACCGTCGATCAATTGTTGCGGCACACTGCGGGCCTTGCGCTCGGCAGCTCATTGGAGGCCTCGCTTGGCTCGGTCTTCGAGCCGGTCAACCGGATGAAGTTCGTGGAGGCTGACATGGCTGCCTATGCCGCGAGCACCCCGCTCAAGACCGCGCCCGGCACGGCGTGGAATTATCACGACGGCAACACCCTCATCCTCTCGCGTCTGATCCGCGATGCTGCCGGCGGAAATCCCGCGGATGCGCTCCGCTTCGCGCGCCGCGAATTGTTCGCCCCGCTCGGCATGCGCCATGTCACGCTTCAGCTCGATGGTTCGGGCACGATCGAGGGCTCGAGCGAAATGCTGGCATCGGCGCGCGACTGGGCGCGCTTCGGCCAGCTCTATCTCGACGACGGCGTCGCCGGCGGCAAGCGCATCCTGCCCGAGGGATGGGTGAACTACACGGCCTCGCCGACACCGAACGCGTGGGTCGGCATCGGCGCCGGTTTCTGGACCAACCAGGGCGACAGCTTTGGCGCGTCATTTCGCGTGGAGCACGGCTGGCCACGCGATGCGTTCTTCGCCAAGGGCACGATCGGGCAATACACCATCGTGATTCCGTCGGAGAAGCTGGTGATCGTCCGGATGGGGCGCTCGCCGAACGGACCGCCGCAGGCCGACGGCGTGTTCGATCTCGTGCGCGACGTGGTGGCCGCAACGCGCGGGAAGGGAAAGATAGCGGGAGTGAATTGAGCAGCGAGGCGCAGCGCCGCCTCTTCTTCCCTTCTCCCCCTTGTGGGAGAAGGTGGCGCGAAGCGCCGGATGAGGGGTATCTCTCCGCGCATCCAAATGAGAGTCGGATTCGCGGAGAGAACCCCTCACCCGGCTGCGCTTCGCGCATCCACCCTATTCCACAAGGGGCGAGGGTGCACCGCCTGCGCGGCTGGAATCCAATTACCTTCCCAATTCCGTCGCCTGCGCCACGCGCTCGAACCGCTCCAGTGCCATGATCGCATCCGCGAATTTCTCCGCGCGCGCGTTCAGCACCGGCCGTGCCAAGGTCAGGAATTTCTGCTGCATCGCATGAGCATCCGGGAACGAATTGGGCTCACCGGAGGGATCGGCATAGAGCCGCTCATGCACGCCGTCCTCCGTGATGATGCTGACGCGCGCGCCGAACGGATGGGTGCGGCCGATCTCGAGCCGGTCGTCCTGCACCACGTCGAACTTGTCGGCGAGCGCGTCGATCGCGCTGTCACCAAGGCGGCTGTAATCGTCCCAGCCGAACGAGCCCTGGTCGAGCGCGAGAGCGCCGGTGAAGAACATCGAGAACTGGCCGCCGACGATCGAGGTCGGATGCCGCTTGGTGGCGGCATCGCCGGTCAGGGTGATGCCGTTGCGGTGCAGCCCGATCTCGACGCGCTTGACCTGGTCGGGTGTCAGATTGTGCTCGCGCCGCATCGCGATCAGCGCGTCGATGGCGGCGTGCGTGTAGCGGCAGCTCGGATAGGGCTTTACGCCGATCTTCATGGTCTCGTAGGTCTTGCCGAGCTCGGCGACGGCCTTGTCCGGATGCGCGTCGTCGGTATAGCCGGCGAGCAGGCCGTGCTTGCCCTCGACCGATTCCGCAGAGCCGACAAAATCGTTACGGGCGAGCGTCGCGGCGATCACCCCGTTCATCGCGGCGGCGCCGACCTGGTAACGCTTGTTCCAGGCGCCGTTGACCAGGAATTGCAGCGAGCCTGCCGCCTGGCTGCCGGAGACGCCAAAGGCGGCGATGAGCTGCTGCTCGGAAAGGCCGAACAGCTTTCCGGCGGCGGCTGCCGCGCCATAGGTGCCGGCGGTCGCGGTCGGGTGGAAGCCGCGCGCATAATGCGAGGTGGGATCGAGCGCATTGCCGAGCCGGCAGCAGACCTCGTAACCCGCCACGATCGCGGTCAAGACATCGCGTCCGGAGGCGCCGACCATCTCGCCGACGGCGAAGGCGGCCGGAACCACCGGAGCACTCGGATGCAGCGAGGAATCGGCGTGGGTATCGTCGAAATCGAGCGAATGGCCGAGCGCGCCGTTGAGCAGCGCGGCGACCGCCGGCGTCCAGGTCTTGGCATCGCCGAACACGGTGGATTCACCCTTGGTGTCGAGTGCCAGCGCTTCCAGCATTTTCAGCATCGACGGGGTCGATTCCGCCTCGCGCCTTGCCCGGATCGCGCTGCCGAGGAAGTCCAGCGTCAGCACTTTTGCGCGATCCAAGACCTCTGCCGGAATATCCTGGTACTTCAGGTTGAAGACATAGGCGGCGAGCGTTGCGGTTTCGTGAGCCATCGTGTTTCCTCGTTTTGGCGCGCAAGTTAGGCGGGCTGATTTGGCCTTTCAAGCGGCCTTGCGGCCGTGGGCATCAGCCATGCTTTTGCCCGGCTCAAGAGGATCGGGATATTCCGCATGACGCGCGCAAGGCAGATGTTCGACCGGATCAGGTCGCGGCGGACGCAACTCGGATTGGCGATCCGGGTCACGGTTGCGGCGGTCGCGGCCTATGCGCTCGCCACCGCGCTGCATCTGCTGTTGCCGCTCTGGGCGGTCCTGACCTCGCTGATCGTGACGCAGATGAGCGTCGGCCGCTCGCTGAAGGCGACGCGTGACTACATGCTCGGCACCATCGGCGGCGCGATCTATGGCGGTGCCATCGCGATCCTGATCCCTTATTCCAGCGAAGCCGGGCTACTGGGATTGCTGGTGCTGTCGGTCGCCCCGCTCGCTTTCATCGCTGCGATCAATCCGAGCCTGAGTGCGGCCACCGTGACCGCCGTGATCGTGCTGCTGGTTCCGACCATGCATCACTCCGATCCCCTGACGTCGGCAATCGACCGCGTCAGCGAGGTCGCGGTCGGCGCCATCACCGGCCTCGTCGTCTCCTTCCTGGTGCTGCCGTCACGCGCGGTGCGGCAGATCCGCGCCAGCGCGGCGAAACTGCTCGAGCTGATCGCCGATGCCTTCACCGAACTGCTCGCGGGCCTCACCCGCGGCCGCGACAACGATGCGCTGCACCGGATCCAGGACGGCATCGGCAGCGCCATGGTCAACCTCAATGCGATCGGCTCCGAAGCCGAGCGCGAGCGCGCCGCGCGCCTGTCGAGCGGTCCGGATACTGGCCCCTTGCTGCGAACCATCCTGAGGCTGCGCCATGACGTCGTGATGATCGGCCGCGCCACCGTGGTGCCGCTGCCGGCCAACGTGCAGACGCGGCTCGCAGGTCCGCTGACCGAGGTTTCGATGGTGATCGCGCGCTTCCTGCGTTCGGCCGCCAGCGCCTTGCGCGAAGGCGCCGGCGCGCCGCCGATCCATCCCGTCCATGTCGCGCTCCAGCACTATGCCGAGGCCGTCGCCGCCGTCCGTCACGATGGCCTGATCCGCGGCCAGCCCAGCGACACCGCCGAACGCTTCTTCGCGCTCGGTTTCTCGCTGGAGCAGATGCACCAGAATCTCTGCGATCTCGACCGCGTCGTCGGCGAATGGTCGGAGGCAGCGGCGGACAAGCCGGCGCGGGTCGCCGAATGAGCTAGCGCGCGGGCTCGACGATCCGTCCCATCATGCTGCGGACCACGAGCTTGTGGAAGGGCATGATGAGGGTGAGGTAGGTCCGGCCGAGGAGATTATGCGTCCGCACCAGCGTGGTCGAGGTCACCCGGCGGCTCGCCGCATCGCCCGTCACGTCGACGACAATGCGGAAATCGAGGTGAGAATCGTCGAATCCAGCGACCAGCCGCTCGGGCGTTTCGCTCAGCACCGGAAACAGGCCGATCAATCCGCCCGGTGCCGGCGCACCTTCACCGGATGTCTTCAGGCCGAACGGCGACACCAGAATATGGCGCAGGCGCAGCAGCGCATCGATCCAGCGCGGTCCGTGCAGCACCATCCGGGTGCAGGCCTCGCGGGCATTCACGTGCGCTGCGCCGATCTCGACGCGAAACGCGTCGGCGAACTGCGCGCCTGATAGCAGCGCATTGGTGTCGACCTCAGGTGTGACTTCGCGGGCGATGCCGATCATCCCGCCAATCTGCGCGTCAGCATCCGGAAGCGCAAGATCAGAAGACCGGCATAGACAAATGTCCCGATCGAGAATCCGACCCAGACGCCGATCGCGCCCAGTCCGGTGTGGAAAGCCAACACCCAGGCGATGGGAAAGGCGATGCACCAATAGCCGATCGCCGCGAACACGAGTGTCATCTTGGTGTCGTTGATTCCGCGCAGCGCGCCGCCAACGATGGTCTGGAGCCCGTCGGCGATGAAGAAGGTCGCGCCGACCACCAGCAATGTCGCGGTCAGCTCGACGGTTGCCGCGGCGGCCTCACTGCTGCCGAAGAACAGCCGGCCGAGCTGGTAGCGGCCGAGAATGATCGCGATCGTCAGTGCGGAGACCAGCGCGATTCCGAGCACGGTCGCGACCTGCCCGGCGCGCCTCACCGCCGCCGGTTCGCCCCGGCCGAAGGCATGGCCGACGCGCACGGTCGCGGCCATGCCGATGCCGAGCGGAACCATGAACAGCACCGCCGTGACCTGCAGCGCGATCTGATGCGCGGCGAGCGCCGTCGTCGAGATCAGTCCCATCAGCAGCGCTGCCGATGAGAAGAGGCCGTATTCCATCAGCAGCGAGAACGAGATCGGTGCGCCGATCGCGATCAGCTGGCGCATCAAGGGCCAATCGATCCGCCAGAGACGGGCGAGCGGATGATAGTCCGAAAACGGCTTGCGCCAGGCGGCAATGGCGAGTGCGGCGAGGAAGGTGCCGAGATTGACCAGCGTGGTCGCAAGCCCCGCGCCGAACAGGCCGAGCTCCGGGAGGCCGAACAGACCGTGGATCAGGACGTAGACCAGGACGGCATTGATCGGGATCGCCGCGGCCGTGATCCACAGGGGCGCCTGCGGCCGGTTCACCGCGCTCATCATGCTGCGGAGCGCGATGAAACCCAGCGCCGGTGCGATGCCCCAGGCGAGGCCATTCAGGTAGCGCTGGGCGAGCGCGGCCGATTGCGGCACCTGACCCAGCGCGAGCAGGATCTGCTCGCCATAGAGCGGCGAAGCCATCATCGGCAGTGACATCAGCAAGGCGACCCAAAGGCCGACGCGCAAGGATCGGCGGATCAGCTTGGCATCGCCAGCGCCAAAGGCCTGCGCGGCGAGCGGCGACACCGCCGACATCAATCCCAGCCCGAAGGTGAAGTTGACGAAATAGACCGTATGCGCCAGCGCCGCCGCGGCCACCGCGCTCTCGCCGAGGTGCCCGATCATGGCAAGATCGGTCGTAATCATCGCGATCTGCCCGAGCTGCGTCAGCATCAGCGGCACGGCCAGCCGCAGCGTCTCGACGAACTCCTGCGCGAGATGGTTTTGCGGCACGCCGGCTTGCGGCTGCGAATGATGTTGGACGGTGTCGAGCATGGCGGGCTCAATAGCACGGCCGAGCGACGAAAACATGGCCCAAAGCGCAAGACGGTGAGGGGATCTATCCGCTAGCTCGGTACCGTAGGGTTGGCAAAGGCGCGCAAGCGCCGTGCCCACCACCTATCTCATATTGCAAGAGATGCGTGGGCACGCTGCGCTTTGCCCACCCTACGACACTGTGCGCTTCGCCACCTCTGCCTCAACAGGACCTCAGCCCTTTCGCTCCGGCACGCGCTTGATCTTCGCACCCAGTGCGTTGAGCCGTTCCTCGATCCGCTCGTAGCCGCGCTCGATCTGGTCGGCGTTGTTGATGGTGGAGGTGCCCTGGGCGCACACGGCGGCCAGCAGCATGGCCATGCCGGCGCGGATATCGGGCGAGGTCATGGTCGCGCCGTGCAGGCGGCTGGGCCCTGCGATGATCGCACGGTGCGGGTCGCACAGCACGATGCGCGCACCCATCGCGATCAGCTTGTCGACGAAGAACATCCGCGATTCGAACATTTTTTCGAACATCAGGATCACGCCCTCGCATTGCGTGGCGGTGACGATCGCGATCGACATCAAATCGGCGGGAAAGGCCGGCCAGGGCTGGTCTTCCAGCTTCGGCACGTGGCCGCCGAAATCGTCCTGGATCTTCAGCGTCTGGTTCGACGGCACGATGAGGTCGTCACCCTCGACGCGGCAGACGATGCCGAGCCGCTCGAACCCCATGCGGATCGAGCGCAGGTGCTCGACACCGGCGCGCGTGATGCGCAGCGGCGAGCGCGTCACGGCGGCGAGCCCGATCAGCGAGCCGACCTCGATGTGGTCGGGCTGGATCCGATAGGTCGCTTCCCCCAGCGTCGCCGGCCCATGCACGATCATGGTGTTGGTGCCGATGCCCTCGATCTTCGCACCGAGCGCGACCAGGAAGTTGGCGAGATCCTGCACGTGCGGCTCGGAGGCCGCGTTGCGCAAGTGGGTGATGCCGTCCGCGGCGACCGCCGCGACCAGCGCGTTCTCGGTCGCGGTGACGCTCGGCTCGTCCAGGAATACGTCGGCACCCGCGAGTTTGGGCGCGCGGAATTCGAGCCGGTCGGTCGCGGTGACTTTTGCGCCCAATTGCTCCAGCGCCAGCACATGCGTGTCCAGCCTGCGGCGGCCGATGACGTCGCCGCCGGGCGGCGGCAGCATCACTTCGCCGCAGCGCGCGAGCAGCGGGCCCGCGAGCAGGATCGAGGCGCGGATGCGCACGCACAGCTCCGGGTCGAGGTCGGCGGCGCGGATACTCTTGGCGTGGATGTGCAGCGTATTGCGGGCGGTCCATTCCGCCGACGCGCCGACCGAGCGGATCAGCTCGACCAGCGTCTCGGTGTCGCGGATCCGCGGCACGTTCTCCAGGGTCACCGGATGCTCGGTGAGCAGCGCCGCGGCGATGATCGGCAGCGCCGAATTCTTGTTGCCGGACGGCTCGATCGAGCCCGAGAGCCGGTGACCGCCCTCGACGATATATTGGATGGGCGCCACTTGGTTCTCGCTGTCCTGTTGGTGGGCTGTTTCGGGGCGGAAACTACAGAGAATCGAGCGCGGGAGCAATTGCGCTCGCGGTGGTTCGTGGCCGGTGCGTGAGCTGCGGTCAGGCTGCTAGTCCCTCATGGTGAGGAGCGCAGAACGCGCGTCTCGAACCATGCAGGCCCCTATATCGCCTGCGGCCATCCTTCGAGACGCCCGCCTTGCGGGCTCCTCAGGATGAGGACAGGAGCTTGTATCAAGGGGCCTTCAGAGCAACCCGATGATGTTCCCCACCACATAGAGGATCGCGATCAGGATCAGCGCGCCGAGCATGAAGAAGGAGATCTCGATCGCGATGGCGCCGGTGCCGAGCGTGGCGGCGACGGCGGCGAGGAGCCGGTCTTCCCTGAAGATCAGCGAAAGGACCGAGAGGAGGATGGCAAGCAGGCCGAGCGAGATCGCGCTGACCGACGCGGTTTCGCTCCAGCTTCGCCCCGTGGATTTTTCGATCTTCGGAGCCTGATACTCCACGCCCTTCACCTTGGCGATGACGCGGTCCTTGAGGCGTTGTCCGGTGTCGACGATCACCTTGTCCGCCGGCGGCGGCGGAAACACGATCGGCACGACCCAATGCGGCAACACCGCCGCTATCAGCGCCAGCACGCCGACGATGCTGCCGATGATGCCGAGGCGGCGGGATGGCACGGTGGAACGGGTCGTTGCGGAGGCGATCATGGCGTGAGGGTTTCCCGGCCGGAATGGCCGACGGGTTCATGCCGTTTCGTCGCGATGGCGAGGGGGGAGGTTCAGGGGTGTCCTGGAGTGCAATGGGACTCGTGGCCAGGACGGCGATGTGCGCCCTCCCCCGCTTGCGGGGGAAGGGCGGGGGAGAAGGTGTCTCCGCAATGGGACAATCCCCATGTGGAAAAAGCCCTCACCCGCCACGCTCTGCGAGCGTGTCGACCTCTCCTGCAAGCGGGACAGGTGCAGCGAGGGCTTGGCTGGGACCGGGCTACGAGCTTGAGGGGCGATCAGATATCGATCGTCGCGCTGAGCGAATGTTCCTGGATGAAGTCGCGGCGCGGCTCGACCACGTCGCCCATCAGCTTGGTGAAGATGTCGTCGGCCTCGTCGACCTCCTTGACCTTCACCTGCAGCAGCGAGCGCGCATTGGTGTCCAGCGTCGTCTCCCAGAGCTGCTCCGGGTTCATCTCGCCCAGACCTTTGTAGCGCTGCAGCGTGACGCCCTTGCGGCCGGCGTCGGTGACCGCTTCGAACAGGTCGACCGGGCCGTAGACCATGTGCTCGACGTCCTTGCGCCGCAGCTTGCCGGGGCGAGCATAAACGTCCTGGAGCTTCACGGTGTATTCGTCGAGCTTGCGGGCTTCGGCCGAGCCCAGGAAGGCATCGTCGATCACTGCGGCTTCCTTGACGCCGCGCACGGTGCGCTCGAACTGGAATCCCTGGCCTTCGACGTACTGGCCGACCCAGCCGCGTTCGACCTCGTCGGCGAGCGTGTCGAGGCGGGCGGCGATGTATTGCGCGGCCGCGGCGGCTTTCTCCGGGTCGCCGTAGATCGCCTTGTTCAGCACGCCTGTGATGGCGGCCTGCTCGATCACCTTGCGATTGTAGCGGTTGTGCAGGCTGCGCAGGATGCCGCGGACGGCGCGGGCGTCGTCGATCAGCGAACGCAGATCGCGGCCGGTGCGATCGCCGCCGGAGCCTGGAATGTAGACGCAGTCGTCGAGCCCGGTATCGATCAGATAATCCTCCAGCGCCCTCTCGTCCTTGAGGTACTGCTCGGATTTGCCGCGGTTGACCTTATACAGCGGCGGCTGGGCGATATAGAGATAGCCGCCGTCGATGATGTCGCGCATCTGCCGGTAGAAGAAGGTCAGCAGCAGCGTGCGGATGTGGGCGCCGTCGACGTCCGCGTCCGTCATCACGATGATCTTGTGATAGCGCAGCTTCTCGATCGAGAACTCGTCGCTGATGCCGGTGCCGAGCGCGGTGATCAGCGTGCCGATCTGCTCGCTCGACAGCATCTTGTCGGGGCGGACGCGTTCGACGTTCAAGATCTTGCCGCGCAGCGGCAGCACGGCCTGGAATTCGCGGTTGCGGCCCTGCTTGGCGCTGCCGCCTGCCGAGTCGCCCTCGACGATGAAGAGTTCGGACTTGGCCGGATCCTTCTCCTGGCAGTCGGCGAGCTTGCCGGGCAGCGAGGAGACCGAGAGCGGGCTCTTGCGCGTCAGCTCGCGCGCTTTTCGCGCGGCTTCGCGGGCGGCCGCGGCCTGGATCACCTTGCCGACGATCATCTTGGCTTCGCTCGGATGTTCCTCGAACCAGGCCTGCAGCGCCTCGTTGAGGACGTTCTCGACAACGGGGCGCACCTCCGAGGACACCAGCTTGTCCTTGGTCTGCGACGAGAATTTCGGATCGGGCACCTTCACCGAGAGAACGGCGGTGAGGCCTTCGCGGCAATCGTCGCCGGTCAGCGCGATCTTTTCCTTTTTCGCGTTGGCCTCGGCATAGCCGTTGACCTGCCGCGTCAGCGCGCCGCGGAAGCCGGCCAGATGGGTGCCGCCGTCACGCTGCGGGATGTTGTTGGTGAAGCACAGCACGTTCTCGTGGTAGCTGTCGTTCCACCACAAAGCCGCCTCGACGCCGATGCCGTTGGCTTCCGCGCGCACCATGATCGGCGCCGGCACGATCGCCTTCTTGTTGCGGTCGAGATATTTGACGAATTCCTCGACGCCGCCGGAATAGTGCATCTCCTCGCGCTTCTCGACCGCGTGACGCATGTCGGAGAGGGCGATGTTGACGCCGGAATTGAGGAAGGCGAGCTCGCGCAGGCGATGCTCGAGCGTGGCGAAATCATATTCGATGTTCTTGAAGGTCTCGCTCGAGGCCAGGAACGTGACCTCGGTGCCGCGCTTGCCCGGCGCATCGCCGATGACCTTGAGCGGCGCCACGGCATCGCCATGGGCGAACTCGATATAGTGCTCCTTGTGGTCGCGCCAGATGCGCAAGCCGAGTTTGCTCGACAGCGCGTTGACGACGGAGACGCCGACGCCATGCAGGCCGCCGGAGACCTTGTAGGAGTTCTGGTCGAATTTTCCGCCGGCATGGAGCTGGGTCATGATGACCTCGGCCGCCGAGATGCCTTCGCCCTTGTGGATGTCGACGGGGATGCCGCGGCCGTCGTCGCGCACGGTGACGGAATTATCGGCATTGAGGATCACGTCGACGCGCGTGGCATGGCCCGCGAGGGCTTCGTCGATCGCGTTGTCGACGACCTCGTACACCATGTGGTGCAGGCCCGAGCCGTCGTCGGTGTCGCCGATATACATGCCGGGGCGCTTGCGGACGGCGTCGAGACCCTTGAGCACGCGGATCGATTCCGCGCCGTATTCGCTCGCGTTGGAGGGCTCGTTTTCGGCAGCTTGCTGCCGAGCAGGTTCTGTCATGAGAGGCCTTCGAGATGTCGCCCGAATCAGCGGCGCAAAAGGCGCTGATTTGCAGGTTATTTGTGCCACGAAAGACGGATTGCGCCTAGCGCAAAGTATCCTCTGGCAACCCATTGAGCAGATAGGGTTTTTGGGCGAGTTTTCAAGGCTTTTGAAAGCCGATTCCAGGGCCTGCGAAAAGGCCGATTCGAAGGCCCGCTTCGGGTCTCGAAAGGCGTGGATTCTGCGGGTTTGGGAAGGCTGGTTCCCGGGCAAACTTGGCGCGGCTTGATCAGCGGTCGTCATGGCCGGGACATGCCCGGCCGTGACGATGGCACCTCAATACATCTGCAGCGGCAGCACGTCTCCGTTCGGGCCCACCAGAAGACCCCAGGCCTCGCCGGCCGCAACGGTCAAGGTCTCGGTGCGGGCGGGCTGCCCGGGCAGGCGCACCGCGTACGGATACTTGCCTGGCGGCAGATCGAGCATGGGGCCTTTCGGTGATCGCGGGCCACCGGCACCGGCCGCGATCTTCACCGTCTGCTTGTTGATCGTCAGCGAGGCCTCGGCTGCTCCCATGTTGCCAAGCATGAGCCTCGCTTGTCCCGCCTTCGGCATGATGTCGGCCTTAGCAGCGACATCCGCATTCTTCTGCGCCAGGCTGACGGTGGTCTCGCCCTTGGTGCGCCCGAGCATGAGAAGAGCCGGGCCTTGCGGCGAGGTGAAGTGGAGCTGCGCGCGTTCTGCCGACACGGTCGCGCCGTCGGCCTTCTCCTGCCAGCCGAGCTTGGACAATTCGGCACGGTAGAAGGCGAGGACGTCCTGGAGCGGCGCGGGGATGCTGGCTGTCAGCTCCTGGCGGAGCGGCCCCTCGCCGCCGGGTACCTTTGTGGTGGCAAACGATTTCGACGAACGCTGCGTCGGCACGGGCAGTTGGGATTCAGGATCGGGCCTGAGCGGCTCGGAGGATTTGGCCTGCACCTCCATCTCCGTGCTGGCCGCAGGCTTGGCCGCTCCCGTCACCAGGCCCGAACCGTCGGCGCGGACACTCACCTTCGAGCCCATCTGCATCACGGTCATCGAGATCGACTTGCCGCCCTTGGAGAACGCCATCACCGCCATGTTGGGCTGGTTGATGACGGAGGGCTGCTCCTTCCAGCCCGAGCCCTTCAGCGCCGTGCGATAGAAGCTGCTGAGCGCCTTCACGCTCGACGCCGAGGAGAATTCCAGCCGGCCGTCGCCGCCTTCGAACTTCACGCCTTCCGCATTCTCGGGTAGCGGCACCGGCGTCTTGCTGTCGGCGAGCGGAGTGAGCGGGGCGTCCGACAGCGAGGCCGCCTGCGACTTGCGCCGGGCCTCATCCGTCGCGATGAGCTGCTGAGCCGCACCCAAGGCATCGCCCAAGAACCTCGCGTCGGCCTCCTTCTTCGCCTTGGCGCGGGCCGCGAGCGCCGATTCCTTCACCTGCGCAGTCAGGCTGATCATGGTGAAATCATATCTGCGGCCGAGCCGCAGCACGCCGGTTTCCTCCGCCGACGAGATTCTGATCGCGACCTCGTCGCCGGGCGCGAGCGGTGCGTTACCGTCCTCCTGCCAGCCGCGCGCGGCGAGCTCGCGACGATAGAAGGCGAGCACGGCGGGCATCTCGGCCATCGCGGCGGCCGACATCTCGCGTTTGTTGGAGCTCGCACTACCAAGGCCTCGCGCCGACTTGGTCGGCTTGGGGCGCGGCAGGCCGGCCATATCGTCGTCGGCCTCGAGCTCCTGGGGCAGTGCGAACGGCGCCACCCTGATCTCGACATTGGTGCGGCCGTCGTCGCGGCGCGTCAGGGTCAGCATCACCGGTTTCTGCTTGTAGAACTGCGTCGTGTCACCGCCGGGATGATCGTAGAAGGCGCGCACGCCGTTCGGGACGGCCTCGCCGAGATCCGCATTCGGCCAGCGCGAAGCGGTCTCTGGCGTGAGCTTGCGCCATCCCATCGCTTCCATGTCCTTCGCAAAGAACTCCGAGGTGGCGTCGAGCGCGCCGGGCGCGATGCAGCCGAGATAGGGCCGGGTCTCGTCGAACACGAGGTCGGTCGCGCCGTCCGGGAAGGGCACGTTGGAATAGATCCGGTTCGGCGTGTAGGATACGGCGGACTGGTCGGGCCGCCCGCGCGCCTGCGTGAAGGAGACACGCAGCCCCTGCCGTCCCTTCTTGAAGCTCAGCGTGCTGCTCTTCTCGTCCAGCGGATACACATAGGGCACCCAGCCCTCGGCGCTCAGCAGCTTCCTGGTGGCGTCCGATGTGGCGGCCGGTGCGGTGGGCACGGTGTAGATCACGCGATGGTTGTCGGGGCGCGAGGTGTCCTCGACCGCGCCCTCGAGCCGCGGCAGGGTGTGGACCTCCACGATGCCTTCGTCTGCGGCGCCCGCCGGACGCGAGGTGCTCGCCATGACGAGAATGCCGCAGGCAAGCAGCAGCCATTTTGCCGGGACTTGCGCCCCGCGCCGGATCATCGGCATCGTCAAAACTCCTGGATGTCGCGCGGGTCGTCCTGCCCTCGCGCGTTGGCAGGCCGCGTCGCCGTCGGCGCGCGGCCTTAGACAAGAAGTCGCGGTGGGAACCGGAGAGGTTCAACGAGCGCGCCCGGCCGGCGCCATGGCTGCGACGGGCGCAGTGCTCAGTACAGCTGCAGCGGCGGCCACGCGTCACCATCGCGCCCGACCGTGAGCTCCCAGGTATCGCCGGCCGCGACCGTGAGGATGTTCGTGGTGGCCGGATAGCCCGGCACGCCCAGCCTGTAGGGATATTTGCCGGGCACGAGGTCAAGCGCGACCGCGTTCGCCCCGGCCCGGCGCGGGATGGTTTGGTCGTTGATCTCGAGCACGGCTTCCTTGTCGCCGATGTTGCTGAACACCAGCTTCGCCTGACCGGGCTCCGGCAGGACGTTCGCTTTGGCCGCCGTCGCCGCATTCTTCTGCACGAGATGGACCGAGGTGCCGGAATCCTTGCGGGCAAGCTTCAATGCTGCCGGCCCGAGCGGCGAGACGAAGGCGAGCTGCACGTGGTCGGCGCCGATCACCGCGTCATCACGCTGTTCCTGCCAGCCGAGCCTTTCAAGCTCGGTGCGATAGAAGGCGAGGACGTCGCCGAGCCCTGCGGGCACGGCGGCGTCCAGCCTGACGCGGAGCGGCGCTTCGGCGCCCCGCATCAGCGTGGTGTGGATTCCTCTATAAGTGTAGCGCGTCGGTGCGGGCAGCTTGGCATCCGAATCCAGCGTGAGCGTCGTCGGAAACAGATGCGGCAGCGAGGCGCCGGCGCTGGCCGCGAGCAGGCACATCGCAAGCAGGACGAGGCCGTATGCAAACACCCGCCATCGTGCCGGGGCTCGCACCCCATGCCTCACCGTCGTCATGCTCATGCTCCAAGAATATCGCGCGTGTCCGAATTCGGCGCGATGGCCGCTGCTCGCGGCCTCAAGCAGCTAGTCGCTGATGAAACTGGGCGGGTTCAACCCGTCGGTCTACCTTCGGGCCGAGACCTGTCCGCTCTCGACGTCGAAGACTTCGCCTCCGGCGCCGATCTCGGCAAACGCCGCCGGGTCCGCGCCCGTCAGCCAGACCTGCGCACCGAGCCTCTTCAGCTCGTCGAACAGCGCGGCGCGGCGGTTCGGATCGAGATGGGCGACGACCTCGTCGAGCAGCAGCAGCGGGACGATGCCGGTCATTTCCGCCACCAGCGTCGCATGCGCCAGCACGAGGCCGATCAGCAGCGCTTTCTGCTCGCCGGTGGAGGCGTCGCGCGCCGGCATGCTCTTGGGCGCATAGATCACCTGAAGGTCGGTGAGATGCGGACCGTCGGTGGTGCGGCCGGCGATGGCGTCGCGCGGACGGTTGTCGCGCAGGATCTGACGGTAGCGGTCCTCGACCGACGTCGCGGTCTCCTGGAGCAGCGCATTCTCCATCCAGCCGTCGAGCGCGATTTGCGCCGAGGGAAAGGCGGAGGCCTGCGCGCGCGCATTCAGCATCCCGGTCAGCTTTGCTGCTGTCTGGCCGCGCGTTGCGGCGACCGCGACCGCGAGCTCCGCGGTCTCGCGTTCGATCGCATCACACCAATGGTCGTCGTAATTGCGGGTTTCGAGCAGGCGGTTGCGTGAGCGCAGCGAACGTTCCAGCGCGGAGATGCGGCTGGAATGATCGCTGTCGATGGCGAGCACCAGGCGGTCGAAGAAGCGCCGCCGCTCGGATGCCGCGCCCATGAACAGCCCGTCCATCGCCGGCGTCAGCCAGACCATGCGGATGTGGTCGCCGAAAGCTGTCGCCGAATTGACCGGCTCCCGGTCGATGCGGCAGCGCCGGCTCACCGCGTTGTCGAGCTTGGGCGCATCGACGCCGGTGCCGAGCGTCGCCAGTCCCAGCGCGCCCTCGACTTGCGCCGACACCGCCCAGGAGCCGTCGCCCTGGTTATCGGCGACGTCTTCCAGCGTCGCGCGCCGCAGGCCGCGTCCCGGCGACAGAAACGAGATCGCCTCGATGCAATTGGTCTTGCCCGCCCCGTTCGGCCCGACCAGCGCCACCATGTCAGCCGCCGTCTCGAGCCCCGCCGCCCGATAATTGCGAAAATGCGTCAGCGTCAGGCGATGAATGCGGGAGGGAATCATGGGCTATTCGTCATGGGCGCGCTCTCCCTTCGGGAGCATGCCTTAGGGTGGGTAAAGGCGCGCTCTGAGCGCGCCGTGCCCACGCTTCGCTGCGATCCGGGCCGCTGCACGGTGGGCACGCTTTCGCCTTCGCTCTTCGAGCTACAGCACAAGCTTTGCCCACCCTACGGCTCCGATGGATGGTCGAGAGAACGCCCCTCACACCCGCATCGGCATCAGCACGTACAGCGCGCTCTTGTCGTCGCGGTCCTGCACCAGGGTGGGCGAGCCTGGGTCGGCGAGCCTGAGCGTTGCGACGTCGCCTTCGATCTGGGCGGCGATGTCGAGCAGATAGCGGGAGTTGAAGCCGATATCGAGGGCGTCGGAGGCGTATTCGACTTCCAGCTCTTCGGTCGCGCTGCCGGAATCCGGATTGGTCACGGACAGCACCAGCTTGCCCGGCGCCAGCGACAGTTTTACCGCGCGCCCGCGTTCGCTGGAGATGGTGGAAACGCGGTCGACCGCGTTCTCAAAGTCCTTCTTGTCGACGACGAGCTCCTTGTCGTTGCCTTGCGGGATGACGCGGCCGTAGTCGGGGAAGGTGCCGTCGATCAGCTTCGAGGTCAGCACGACGTTACCGATCGTAAAGCGGATTTTGGCCTGCGACAGCTCGATCGTCATCTCGGCGTCGGTGTCCTCGATCAGGCGCTGCACCTCGCCGACGGTCTTGCGCGGCACGATCACGCCCGGCATGCCCTCGGCGCCCTTGGGCTGCACCAGATCGAGCTGGGCGAGACGGTGACCGTCGGTGGCGACGCCGCGCAGGGTGGCGGCCTTGGGCGTGCCGGCGACGTGCAGATAGATGCCGTTGAGGTAATAGCGCGTCTCCTCGGTGGAGATCGCGAACTGGGTGCGGTCGATCAGCCGCTTGACGTCCTTGGCGGCGAGCGAGAAGGAGTGCGACATGTCGCCGGCGGCCAGATCCGGGAAGTCATTCTCGGGCAGGGTCTGCAGCGTGAAGCGCGAGCGGCCGGCACGGATCGCCAGCACGGCGCGGTCGCCGTCGGCCTCCAGCACGATCTGCGAACCATCCGGCAGCTTGCGCACGATGTCGTAGAACATGTGCGCCGGCACGGTGGTGGAGCCCGCGGTCGCGGTTTCCGCCGGCAGCGTCTCCGTCACCTCGAGATCGAGGTCGGTCGCCTTCAGCGACAATTTCGCGTTCTCGGCGCGGACCAGCACGTTGCCGAGGATCGGAATCGTGTTGCGGCGTTCGACCACGCGGTGGACGTGGCCCAGCGACTTCAGGAGTTGCGCGCGTTCGACCGTAACCTTCATTGCACTACTCGCCCGATCCCCAAGGAAACATCACGTTGAAGAAGCCTGGCGGTCGAAAAGCCGCCGCGGCACGAAGACCCCGTCAAGCCAGGGTCATCCAACCGATATGACCAAAGCCGCCAGGGTCGCGCAAGGTGGCGCGGAAAGCCATCCGATTCAAGGGATTGGGGGCCTAGTTCCCCACGATTTACAGCTTAAAACGAAGCCGCCGCCCGGGCGAGGCCGGGGCGGCGGCAGAATGGCGGGAGCGCCTTAGGCGTTTATTCCTGAAGCTGGCGCTTCAGCGACTCCACTTCCTCCGACAGCGCGGTGTCCTTGGAGACCAGGGCCTCGATCTTGCGCACGGCGTGCAGCACCGTGGTGTGGTCGCGCCCGCCGAAGCGGCGGCCGATCTCCGGCAGCGAGCGCAGGGTCAGCGTCTTGGCGAGATACATCGCCACCTGGCGCGGGCGGACCACGTTGGCGGTGCGCCGCGAGGACAGGAGGTCGGAGCGGCTGACATTATACTGCCGCGCCACCACGCGCTGGATGTCCTCGATCTTGATCCGCTTCGGCTCCTGCGGCCGGACCAGGTCGCGCACCTCGTGCTCGGCCATTTCCAGCGTCACGGGCCGGTTGTTGAGTTTCGAGTGCGCGAGCAGACGGTTGATCGCGCCTTCGAGGTCGCGGCCGTTGTGGGTGATGGTGCGCGCCAGATAGAGCAGCACCTCCTCGGGCACCTCGAACGTCGCATGATGGGCACGGGCTGCCGCGACGCGCGACTTGAGAATGCCGTGGCGCAGCTCCTCGCCGAGCGAGCCCATCTCGACCACGAGGCCGCCGGCGAGCCGCGAGCGCACGCGGTCGTCCAGGCTTTCCAGATCGGAGGGCGGCCGGTCGGCCGCGACCACGACCTGCCGGCCGGCATCGATCAGCGCGTTCAGCGTGTGACAAAACTCGGCCTGGGTGGACTTGCCCTGCAGGAACTGGAGATCGTCGATGACCAGCACGTCGATGCCGCGCAGCGCTTCCTTGAAGGCCAGCGCCGTCTGCGTCTTCAGCGCGGCGACGAAGCCGTACATGAATTTTTCCGCCGTGAGATAGAGCACCTTGCGCTCGTTGCCGGAATTGCCGGCCCAGGTCACCGCCTGGAGCAGGTGCGTCTTGCCGAGCCCGACACCGGCATGGATGTAGAGCGGGTTGAACATCACGGGGTCGCCGCGACGCCCCTCGGCAACTTGGCGAGCGGCGGCGAGTGCCAGCGTGTTGGAGCGGCCGACGACGAAGCTCGCGAAGGTCAGGCGCGGATCGAGCGGCGAGCCGCCGAGCGCGTCGTGATTGGCCGAGACCGGCGCAGTCGCGGTGGAGCGCAGCTCCGGCGTGGGCGCACGGCGCGTCTCGGCCGGCAGCGGGGCTTCCTTCGGCTGCGCCAGCGGGCGCACGGCCGAACGCACCGTGAGGTCGATACGATGCACTTCCGGCATCTCGGCCTGCCAGCACGACAGCACGCGCTCGGCATAATGGGCCTGGATCCAGCTCTTCAGGAAGCGGGTCGGCACCGAGAGCCGCACGCTCTCGTCCTGCACGCCTTCCAGATCCATGCGCGCAAACCAGCTCGTGTAAACGTCCTCGCCAACGCTCGAGCGCAGCCGACCCTTCACGCGTGACCAGCGATCCTGTTCCATTGTCATCGTCAGAAAACTTCTCTTGAGAGATATGGTTGCGTTGTGAGCGCCATGCAGGGTTCCTGCCGGACCCCTTGAGCAGGGCCCTTGGAATGGCGCGACCTCAAAGCGAGTCCATCGTCAGGCATGGCTCGACCGTCCGGCGGGAATGCCGCGTCAGATCAGCGATGTCAGAGATGGAGGGTTCGCGAGGTCAGCGCGTACTCGGCGCTTCGTCACACGCGGGAGGCTGGAGGTTCGACGGATCTAGAACGGCATCGTGGGAATGGGAAACGTGCTGCAATACCGCGTTGAGTCCGTAAGACATAATACCTCCCCGTCCTGCCGTGATTGCTCGCGACAAGGTCCTGCGTGTCTTGACGACAGCCGCGCCGTACTCCTGCGCGGATGCCTGCCCGTGTACTGGTCGTCCGCTCGACTTCGCCGCCTTGCGTGCCGGGGTAGCTTCGCGATGTCTCTCATATGCGCTTGGCACGAGGCGGGAAGATCCCGCTTGGAGACATTCAGACAAAGAGCTACCATTCCCACATTGCTATGGGTTGTGAACCGTCATCACTTGTTGAAGCGTCGCCTACGTGCACACCGCCGCCGATTTGCACGCTCGCCCCGTTTCCTAAACCGCGCTGGTCTGAAGATCGTGGGCGCCGCTGACGACTTAAGGAATACACTAAGCGGAAAGACTCGCAACGAATTGATTCACATCTGAGCCACCAAAAAAACTTGACGTCGGTTAACGCCCACGCGACTTGTGCACAGGCTTTGGAGCAAGTTTTTGGATTCGTGCACAGAATCGAAAATGCCGCGCCTCATGTGACAATTCTCCGCCACCGCCAAATTTTTTTAACAAATTCGTCACGCGCCCGACGCGCGGGTGAATTTTTCAAACGCTTGCGATCGCTATGTCGATAAGTGATTAGCGAGACACCGTTTTTTGAGTCTCGTTTCGCAGGGTAACTCCCACCGACGTGCGTTCCTGTGAATCTACGGTGTGTAGAACTTTCGTCGCCCGCGGATTCATTTCGAGCGTGCAGCGCAGGGGTTTTTGCAACGCGGTGAAAGTTTCCGCTGTTGCAGAACATCGGCAGGTAGAACTACGGAACGAAGCATAGCGCAGGCGGCAAACCTTCCAATCGAACATCGACGGCGGTGTGACCGCGTGCGAGAATATGACACGCAACAAAAAAGCCCGGCGCGATGCCGGGCTGTCTGACGCTTGCGATGTTGGATCGATCAGTCGATCGATCGGTCCGCCATTACTTGGCGAGCTTGGCGATCTGCGCGGTGAGCCGCGAGACTTTGCGGCTGGCATTGTTCTTGTGAATGATGTTGCGCTGGGCGGCACGCATCAGGGCGGGCTCGGCATTCGCGAGCGCCTTTGCGGCAGCGGCGCGGTCGCCGGTCGCGATGGCTTCTTCAACGGTGCGAACGGCGCCGCGCATCTGGGTACGGCGCGACTTGTTGACGGCGGTGCGGCGGGCGATCTTGCGCGTCGCTTTTTTGGCGGAAGTGGTATTGGCCATGGTCTCAATATCCTTTGCGGGTACCGGTCGCGTCTTGGTCGGGTAGCGCCGGCTTGCTTGACCGCGTAATCGACGCTCGGATTTAGGGTGTTCGGTTGCTGGGCTGTCCCCGGAACACGAGGCCTCAAAGAGCCTGTCAGCTCAAGGGACCTGCAACTGCTCAAAGAACAGCGGCGGCAGGATTGCGCCCGCCGCCAGTTGGCGCCCTTATAGAGAGGGTCGTGTGCACCGTCAACGCTTTCCGGGCTGGAAAAGCGGCCCCTGGGCGCTCCAGGGCGACGGTAACGCCCTGAAGAGGTTGAATTTCTGCCGTCTCCCGGCTATTGGCTGGCGGCGTTTTGTCGGGTTCTCCGATCGGACGACCATATAAGGTGAGGCATGATCCGCGGCTTTTTCCGACTGATTGGGCTGTTGCTGCTCGCCGGCGGGTTCATCTTCATGGTCTATGACGGCGCCCGCTGGGTGGCCGACCAGACCCTGCGGTTCACCCGGTTCGGCCAGTTCTGGAACGACATCAATCAGGCCAGCCAGTCGGCCTTCCGCACCTGGGTCGAGGCCAAGGCGCCCTGGCTCTGGACCTCGGTGATCCGCCTGCTGCTGGATCAGCCGGTCTTTGCCGTCCTCGGCATTCTCGGCATCCTGCTGATGTTCCTGTTCCGGCCGCGGAAACCGCTGATCGGCTATTCCCGGGATTGATCTTCAATTCCCGCCGGGATTTGAGCGCCGCGAGGCGCGGCGTAACAAGGCTGCCTGCGCTGACGTAGAATCCCTATATCCCCACCTGATCGCGAGCACGCCGCGTGAGCATCTGGCTCAGGCGACGGACAGCTCGTTTCGGAGACCCAACCATGCTGTTCATGCGCAAGACCACCGCGTTGCCGAGCGCAGCCGAGGCGCTGCCCGGCCGCGCGCAAGCCATTCCGACCGCGACCACCCATTTCGTCAACGGCAGCAGGCTCAAGCCGCCTTATCCCGCGGGCCTCGAGCAGGCCGTGTTCGGGCTCGGCTGCTTCTGGGGCGCCGAGCGCAAATTCTGGGAGCTCGGCGAGGGCATCTACACGACGGCCGTCGGCTATGCCGGCGGCCACACGCCGAACCCGACCTATGAAGAGACCTGCTCGGGCCGTACCGGCCACACCGAAGTGGTGCTGGTCGTGTTCGACCCGAACAAGATCTCCTACCAGGCGCTGTTGAAGACGTTCTGGGAAAGTCACAACCCGACCCAGGGCATGCGTCAGGGCAACGATGTCGGCACGCAGTACCGCAGCGCGATCTACACCTATTCCGATGCGCAGATGAAAGCGGCCGACGAGTCGAAGACGCTTTATCAGAAGGCGCTCGCAGCCAGGGGCCTCGGTGCCATCACAACCGAGATCGCACCATCAGGCGAATTCTATTTCGCCGAGGATTACCATCAGCAATATCTGGCGAAGAATCCCGCCGGCTATTGCGGCCTTGGCGGCTCCGGCGTGTCCTGCCCGATTGGCGTCGGTGTGAGCGCATAGTCCTACCGGAGGCTCGTCATGGCCGGGGCTTGCTCCCGGCCATCCACGATCCCGCTCAACGCTTTATTAACCATAACCGGTGCATCACTGGAGCCGTCTCGTTTCGAGGGATAGGTCCGGTGCCAGTTGCACGCGCGTTTCGATCGTCGATCTCGGCAGTGCTCTTGGCAGCGTCCGCCGCGCTGCCCCTTGGCGGCTGCATGCAGACTGCGGGTCCCGTCCTGGTGGGGCAGCCGCGCGCCGATCTCGACTCGATGGCCTACGGCCAGCCCTACGGCGCTCCGCAGCCGGTCGTCGTCGCCAACAACGGCGGCGGCGCCATCGCGGCGCTCAACAATTCCTTTGCCTCTTCGCCCGCACCCATGCCGGTCGGCTATGCCGCGCCGAGGGCGGTGCCGGTGCGCTATGATGCCTCCTACCATCTCGATGCCGGCGACAAGCTCCGCGTCGTGGTCTACGGCCAGGAAGGCCTCACCAACAGCTACGCCATCGATGCCGGCGGCTCCATCACCATGCCGCTGATCGGCGCGGTGCCGGCACGCGGCCGCACCACGGCTGGTCTCGCCGGTGAGATCGCCGCGCGCCTGCGCAACGGCTATATCCGCGAGCCCTCGGTCGCGGTGGAGATCGAGGCCTATCGTCCGTTCTTCATTCTCGGCGAAGTCACGGCGCCCGGCCAGTATCCCTACGTGCCGAACATGACGGTCGAAAGCGCGGTCGCGATCGCCGGCGGCTTCTCGCCGCGCGCCAAGCGCGACGTCGTCACCGTCACCCACACCGAGAATGGCGGCTCCATGCGCGCCGTGGTGCCGCTCGGTACCCCCTTGAACCCCGGCGACACCGTGTTCGTGGGCGAGCGCTGGTTCTAGATTTAAGCGCGTCTCTCTCCTCCGTCATTCCGGGGCGCGCGATAGCGCGAGCCCGGAATCCATTCATACACAAACTCTGACGCACGATGGATTCCGGGCCTGCGCCTATCGGCGCATCCCGGAATGACGTCGGGGATTGTCCCAGACCCCTACCTTCGAAAATCCAGCCGGCCCTCTGGAAAACATCCGTCGATCCGCCCGGCCTCGACGACCCGCCCGATCCACGGCCGCGTGATCGCCGGCGTGGTCAGGTTGATGTATTTTCCGACCAGGCGTCCCGCGCCGTCGCGCGCGGCCTCGATCAGCCCGTGGCGGCGGCCGTCGTCCCAGTCGAAGCGCAGATAGATCCGGCTCCCCGCGATGCGGATCTCCGCGCGCCCCGGCTTCCACTTGTCCGGCGTATCGCCGGCAATGGTCGGATCGGCGCCGCCGTTCCAGCGGCTTGCCCAGATTCCCTCGATCGGATCCGATGGTGCTGCGATCGCGGCCCACGCCGCCGCATTGACGTCTGCCGCATCGCCGGCCAGCGTGGCCGTCGCGGCATAGTCCTTCACTTCGGCATCATCGGGTGAGGGGACGTCCATGGTCCCGAATGGATTGCGGATGACGAGGTGCGCGATGGCTTGCTGCATAACGAGTTCCCGGCGTGAGTTGGGTTGACCAGCCAGCTCTATCGCCGCGCCGCTGCATGCAGCCACCCGATTTCTGCGAGGGGACGCGCTCTCTACCTCAAATGCTTCGCGAAGAACTCTATGCTGCGCGGCCAGGCGATGTCGGCGCTGGCCTTGTCGTAGCTCGCGCGCTCGTCGCAATGAAAGCCGTGCTGCGCGCCCGGATAGATGAAGACCTCCACGTCCGGCCGCTTCGCCTTGATGGTCTCGACGTCGGTCAAGGGGATGCCGGCATCCTTCTCGCCGAAATGCAATTGCGTCGGCACTTTTGGTGTCTCGTCGGCAAAGCGCACGACCGCGCCGCCGTAGTAGCCGATTGCGGCCTTCAGGCCGGTCAATCGCGTCGCCGCGACGAAGGCGATGCTGCCCCCCAAGCAAAAGCCGATGATGCCGACTGGGCCGACGCCTTGGACCGCATCGATCGCCGCCTGCGTGTCGCGCAGCATCGCGGCCCAATCCGGACTGGCGACGAATTTGCGCGCCTCGGCGACCTCGTCCGGCGAATAGCCCGACTGGAAGCCCGGCGCGGTACGGTCGAAGATCGACGGCGCGATCGCGACATAGCCTTCGCCGGCGAGGCGGTCGCAAACCGAGCGGATGTGGTGATTGACGCCGAAGATCTCCTGGATCACCACCACCGCGCCCTTGGGCGTGCCCGAGGGATCAGCGCGATAGGCGCCAAAATGGAAATTGTCGGACGCCGTCAGCTTGATGTCTTGTCCCACGCGGGTTGTCCTTCTTGGTTGTTACGAACTCTGCTCTTTCCCCTCATCCTGAGGAGCGGGCCCTTCGAGACGCGGCTAGCCGCTCCTCACCATGGGAGATGAATCTACTCCCACATCCAGTTCTCGCCGTAATCCTCCTTCCATCCCGCCAGCCGTCCGTGGCGGAATTGCAGGAACAGGCGGTGGCGGTACGGGATCAAGCCGCTACCGCCGATGTTGCGCAGAGCGAGATAGATTTCGTTGCCGGGACGCCCGCGCACATATTGCAGCGGCTGCCCGAGGGCACGGGCGGTCTGTTCGGCGTCCATCCCGAAGGCGAGCGGAATGTTGTTCGACAGGGTCGTGACGAAAGGCCGGCGCGACGGCACCGCGCCGAAGGGATCGGCCTGCGCAGATATCGACAGCAACATCGTGGCCGCAGCCAGCATCGCCCGCTTCATCGCCTACGTCCTCGCTTGCCCGACCTATGCCGGCAAGTTCTTCAGGAAAGGCTCGACGGCGTCAACAAAAGCCTTGGGCTGATCGATGTTGACGGCGTGACCGGCCGCGGGGATCACGACCTTTTGTGCGCCGGGGATTTTTGCCGCCATGTAATCGGACGCCGCGAGGAACGGCGTGTCGTCGGCACCAACCACAATGAGGCAGGGCACCTTGATGTCGGGCAGCAGCTCGATCACGCGGGCGTCGCGCTGGGTCAGCATGCCGCGTGCGGCGAGCGCCAGTCCCCTGGCGTTGCGATGACTGGCGGCGGCCCGCTCGGGCGTCGCCGACTTCAGGACGTCGAGCCCTTCGCGGTCGAGCCTCTCGGCGGTGGCCAGCGCACGCGCATTCCAGGCCTCGCGCGCGTCGTCCTTCTTGAAGCCCGGACCGGTGTCGATGATCAGCAGCGCGCGGGTGCGCTCTGGATGAGCCCGGTAGAACGCCAGCGACATGTAACCGCCGAGTGACAGCCCGCCGATGATCGCTTGCTCAGTGCCGACCGCATCGAGGATCGCCGCGATGTCGCCGACGGTCAGAGCTTCGCTGTAGGCGTTCGCGTCACCGGGATAATCGGATTGGCCGTGGCCGCGCATGTCCCACAAGATCAGCTTGTGCTCCTTCGCGAGCGCATCGATCTGGCCGTGCCACATCGCGGAGGTCGAGGAGTAGCCGTGGGTCAGCAGCAATGGCGGCCCCTCGCCATGAACCTCATAGTAGATATTGACGCCGTCCCGATCGATCTCAGGCATTGCTTCCGACCCTGTCTTTCTCATCTCGCCGCGACGCCGGTGCACCCTCTTTCACAAGGGGAGACGGGACGTTCGCGGCGGCAGTTTTGCTCACCTCACTTCGTCACAGTCTAGCCTGCCTGGTTACCTGTAAGAAACTGCCTCGACGCGATGGCACGCATGTGCGGCGCGCCGCTGTTGCGTCCAGTCGCTGCGTCGGTGCCGTTGGCGCGGCGCACAACGAGCAAGTGCAGAGGTCGTCTGTTTCGACTCATTCCAAATTGCATTTGCCACGGCAACCAAACCCGATCATTCTCGCCGGCAAGGCTGGCGCCGGCCCGGTGGGCGTCCGCCATTCAAGTTGCCGCCGTAAGCGGCTTCATGCACCGGCAGGGGAAGACGCCTATGCCAACACTCACCATCAACGGGCGGAGTCTGTCCGTGGATGCGGCGAACGACACGCCGCTCCTCTGGGCGATCCGCGAGCAATTGCAGATGACCGGCACCAAGTTCGGCTGCGGTGCCGGGCTGTGCGGTGCGTGCACCGTGCACGTCAACGGCGAAGCCGTGCGCTCGTGCCAAACCATGCTCAGTGACGTCGCCGGCAAGAAGATCACCACCATCGAAGGCCTCTCCGCCAAGGGTGATCATCCCTTGCAAAAAGCATGGATCGCCGAACAGGTGCCGCAATGCGGCTATTGCCAGTCCGGGCAGATCATGCAGGCAGCCTCGCTGCTGTCGAAGAATCCCAATCCGTCCAAGGAGGAAGTGGTCGCGCACATGGACGGCAATCTCTGCCGCTGCATGACCTATTCACGGATCCAGAAGGCGATCATGCGCGCCGCATCCGAGATGCGCACCGCGTCGGCCACCTCCAACGAGCGGAGGCCCACATGAACGAGCATGTGAAGAACGTGACTCCCGAGACGACGACCGATCTCAGTCGCCGCTCCTTCCTCGTCGGCACCGCCGCAACCGGACTCGTGCTCGGCTATGCCGGCGTCCCCGGCATCGGCGAAGCGCTCGCTGCGCCCTCGAATTTCGAGCCGAGCGTCTGGTACGCGATCTCGCCGGATGGTCTGGTCACAGTGACCTGTGGCAAGGCCGACATGGGCCAACACATCGCCTCCACCATGGCGCAGATCGTCTGCGAGGAGCTAGGCGCGAAGTGGAGCGACATGCGCGTCGCGCTCGCCTCCAACGATCCGAAGTTCAACGACCCCGTGCTTGGCGCCCAGATCACCGGCGGCAGCTGGTCGACCATGATGAACTTTGACGCCATGAGTCGCGCGGGCGCCGCGGGCCGCATGGCCCTAACGGAAGGCGCGGCCGCCGCGATGGGTGTGCCGGCATCGGAACTCGTGGTGCGCGATTCCATGATCGTGCATCCGAAGTCGAAGAAGCAGATGTCGTTCGCGGACGTCGTGAAGAGCGGCAAGGCGACGAAAACCTTCACGCCGGACGAGCTGAAGGCGATCAAGCTGAAGACGCCGGACCAATACACCATGGTCGGCGTCTCGGTGCCGCAGCTCGACATTCCCTCCAAGACCAACGGCACGGCCAAATACGGCATCGACGTGATGCTGCCTGGCATGGCCTATGGCGCGGTGGTCACTCCGCCGGTGCGGTTCGGCGCCACGGTAAAATCGGTCGACGACAGCACGGCGAAGAAGGTGCCGGGCTTCATCAAGGCCGTCACCCTCGACGACAAGACCGGCACGACCTCCGGCTGGGTCGTTGCGGTCGCCAGCACCTATGCCAACGCCAAGAAGGCGGCGCAGGCGCTGAAGATCGCCTATGACGGTGGTCCGAACGCGAAGCTGTCGAGCCAATCGTTGCTCGACGAGGCCAAGCGGCTCCAGAAGCTGGACGATTCCGGTCAATACTTCGTCAAGGACGGCGATCCCGCAGCGGCGTTCGGTTCCGCAGCAAAGGTGGTCGAGGCCGAGTACACCACCAGCATCAACATCCATGCGCCGCTGGAGCCGATGAACGCCACTGCGGAGTTCAAGGGCGACATCCTGCACATCTATTCCGGCAACCAGTTCGCGACGCGCTCCGGCGCGATTGCAGCGGGCGCAGCCGGGATCGATCCGAAGTTCGTGGTCATGCACCAGATGTGGCTGGGCGGCGGCTTCGGCCGCAGGCTCGATGCCGACATGATGATTCCGGCCGTGCAGGCGGCGAAGGCGGTCGGCAAGCCGGTCAAGGTGATCTACACGCGCGAGAACGACATGACGATGGATTTCTCGCGTCCGCTCACCTACCAAAAGGTCAAGGCCGGCGTGGACGGCGACGGCAAGCTGGTCGCGCTCAGCCACGACGTGGTCTCGGCCTGGCCGACCGCGCGCTGGGGGATCCCCGATTTCCTGACGCCCTCGGTCGACAAGAAGGGGCCGCTCGACAGCTTCACGGTGAACGGGGCGGACTTCTTCTACACCGTGCCCAACCATTATGTGCGGGCGATCAAGAACGAGCTCGCGCACAACGCCACGCCGTCCGGTCAGCTCCGCTCGGTGGCGCCGGGCTGGACCTTCTGGGCGGTCGAAAGCATGATCGACGAGATCGCGGCAGCCACGGGCAAGGATCCCGCCCAGTTCCGCATCTCGCTGCTCGACGGTGCTGGCAAGAACGACGGCGGCGCGCAACGCTTACGCAACACGCTGCTCGCCGCGATGGGTCTGTCAGGCTACGGCAGCAGGCAATTGCCGAAAGGCGAGGGCATGGGGGTTGCCTGCGTGTCGTCGCAGGAGCGTGCGACCGCAAGCTGGACCGCCTGCGTCGCCCATGTCGCGGTGGCGCCGTCGGGCGCCGTCACGGTGAAGAAGCTCACGATCGCAACCGACGTCGGCACCCAGGTGCATCCCGACAACATCCGCGCCCAGGTCGAGGGCGCGGCGCTGTGGGGGCTCTCGCTTGCGATGTACGAGAAGGCGACGCTGAAGGACGGTGGCATCGAGCAGACCAATTTCGACAGCTACACGCCCTTGCGCATGAGCCAGGTGCCCGAGGTCGCGATTGCCGTGATCGCCAATGGCGAGAAGGCCACCGGCGTCGGCGAGCCCGCGGTGACGGTGGTCGCGCCCGCCATCGGCAACGCCATCTTCAACGCGAGCGGGGCCCGCGTGCGGGCACTGCCCATCACGGCCGAGGCCGTGAAGGCGAGCATGAAGGCGTAAGCCGGGCTGCGATTGCCGAATGAGATGATCCGCCGGAGGGCGACCTCCGGCGGATTTGTTTTGGGGACTCTCCACAATCTCAGTGTCATGCCCCGGCTTGACCGGGGCATCCAGTGCGTGGCCGCGGACGTGGTGAGAGCGAACTCTCCAACGTCGGCCTCTGGAATACTGGATCGCCCGGTCGAGCCGGGCGACGACAGCGGAGGGTGGGCGAGAACACCCGAAATTCCCCTTATCCATCAATGCCCGTTCTACTGTGCATGGGGTTGTTTTCGCAATTTTTGAAGTTCCCGTCGTTGGAACCCAAATCCCTAAAATTGCACCCAATCCCCCAAGGTTCCGTTGAGCACGCCTCTTAAGGGCCAGAAAACCTGATCCGGCCTAGGCTGTCGCCAAATCCAGTCCCACGCTTTGGGGAAGTCATGAACGCGCTAGCCAAAACCGCCGCCAAACGCCGGCTTCTGCTCGCCTCCGACCGAAGCGACGAGAGCACCGAGCTCGCCAGCATCTTGAAAGCAGTCGGCGAGGTCTCGACGGTGTCGACAGAGGAGATTCCCACCCAGCCGGCGCGCGATCTCTCCGGCCTCGTGGTCGACATCAACCTGCGCTCGCCTGAGAGCGTGCAGCGGGTGCGCAACAAGCTGCGCGGCGATGCCTATCGGTCGATGCCGCGGCTGTTCGTGCTCGCCGATGCCCTGCATCACGGCACAATGCAGGCATGGGCGCTCGGCGCCACCGACACGATCTCGCGGCCGCTTCAGGCCGATGCCATTTTGCAGCGCATCCGCGCCGCCTTCCCGGACACCGCCGCCTATGACGCGACTGATCGCGGCAAGACGCTCAACCGCGGGGTCGACGCGGCGCATGCCGTGCTGAAGAAGATGTTCGAGAAGCTTCCGCTCGGCGTGCCCCTGACCTTCGACGATGTCATCGCCGCGGAAAGCAAGATCCTGAAGGCGATCAAGCACTCCTCGCTGCGCGAATGGCTCACCACGGTCGGCTGCCACCATGTCGGCAGCTATCGTCACTGCCTGTTCGTCACCGGTTTCGCCGTCGCCTTTGCGCAGCATCTCGGCATGCGCGAGGACGACCAGCGCCGCCTGACCCGCGCCGCGCTGCTGCACGACGTCGGCAAGGCTTTCGTACCCTCCGCGCTGCTCGACAAGCCCGGCAAGCTGACCGACGAGGAGATGGCCGAGGTCCGCCAGCATCCGCGCCGCGGCTATGACGCGCTCGCAGCCCAAGGCGGCTTCCCGCCGGAGATGCTCGACGTCGTCTTGCATCACCACGAATTCCTCGACGGCAGCGGCTATCCGAACGGTCTGTCGTCGAACCAGATCAGCGACATCGTGAGGGTGACGACGATCGTCGACATCTACGCCGCTCTGGTCGAGAAACGCGCCTACCGCATGCCCTTCACGCATTCGCGTGCGTTCGGGATGATGGAAGGCATGGGCGGCAAGCTCGATCAGCAGCTGTTGCAGGCGTTCCGCCCGGTGGCGCTGGGCTCGTTCTAGGCGAGCTGCCGTAGGGCGCAAAGGCGCGCTCTTTGCGCGCCGTGCCCACCACGTGCATCATCCGCATCCGGGAGTTGGTGGGCACGCTACGCTTTGCCCACCGCACGGCGTGCCGTTTGGCGGCACCTTCCTCACCCCACCATCTTCCTCAGCTCCGCCTTCGCGACCTTTTCCAGCGTCGAGCGCGGCATGTCGTCGACGAACCGGATCTCACGCGGCACCTTGAAGTCGGCGAGGCCGCTACGGCAGGCGGCCATCACGCGGTCATGCAGGTCGGGCGCAGCGCCCGCGACGCCGCCCTGCGGAATGATGAAGACGACAGGCACCTCGTCCAGCATCGGATGGGCCTTCGCCACCACGGCCGCCTCGCGCACGCCCGGCACCACCGCGATCACCTGCTCGATCTCGGAGGCCGCGACGTTCTCGCCGCCGACCTTCAGCATGTCCTTGGCGCGGTCGCCGAACTTGATGTAGCCGTTCGCGAGACGCTCGACCCGGTCGCCGGTAAGGAAGAAGCCGTGCTCGTCAAAACTCTCCCGCGTCGCCTTTTCGTTGTGCAGGTATTCGGCGAACAGCGACAGGCCGGGAATGCCCTTGATTGCGAGATTGCCGGTGCCGCCGACGTCCGTCGGCCGGCCGTCATCGTCGGTGATGCGGGTCTGATACTCCGGCGCGGCGCGGCCGATCGACATCGGGATGTTGGGCTGGTCGACCTCGCCGATGATGCCGTGGGTGATGGTCTCGGTCATGCCCCACCAGCCGATCATCTTGACGCCGAAGGCGGCAAAGGCCGGCGGCTCGTTGATCGCGGTGCCCCACAGGCGGAATTTGTGGTCTTTCGGGATCTCCTGCTCGAGCAGAGCCTTCATGCAGAAGGGAATCGTCGAGGTCCAGGTCGCGCCGTGCTCGCGCGCGACGCCCCAGAACCGGCGCGCGGAAAAACGCGGCTGGATCACGCAGGTGCTGCCGACCCACAGCGTCGCCAGCATGGAATAGGCCAGCGCATTGGTGTGGAACAGCGGCAGATAGGCCTGGTGCACGTCGCCGGCATGCAAATCCTCGTGCGCGGCGTTGATCTTGGCACCCCACAGAGCGTTGGCATGGGTCCACAGCACAGCCTTCGGACGCGACGTCGTGCCCGAGGTGTATTGCACGCTGCACGGCGCGAGCGGATCGGTCGCGCGCTTAGGACGACCGGCGCTGTCGGCGAACAGCGATTCAAAACTGTCGCCGCGTGAAACCGCCTGCGCGGGCGCCGTGCCCGCATCATGCGAGGTGACCGCCATCCAGCGGAGGTTGCGGCAGTTCTGCGCGACGATCTCCGCATAGGCCGGCTGCGTGATCGCGGCGACTGCGCCGCAATGATCGGCAAAATAGGCGATCTCGGCCGGCGCCGACCGGGTGTTGGTGGTGACCGCGATGGCGCCGAGCTCGACACAGCCAAACCACGCCAGCATCGCCTCGATGCAATTGTCCAGATGAATGAGCACATATTCGCCGGGCTTGATGCCGCGTCGTGCCAGCCCCGCCGCGAGCGCGCCGACCCGTTCGTGAAATTCGCCATAGCTCCAGCGCCGCGCCGGCGCATCGAACGGCGCCCAGATCAGGAACGGATGGTCACGGCGGACCTCGGCCCGCATCCTCAAGAGCCAGGGCACGTCGAGCCCGTCGAACGGGCCGACGATTCCGGTGTCGGTCTGATGAATGGACATGATTCCTCCCCGTGCAGCCTGCATCTTGATGGCAGCTGTCTTTTGATGATTGCGTCTTCCTGCCATCGGACGAGGCGGGGCGCAAATCGGGGGGCATTTGCATGAAGTAAGGAGCGCGCTCTCTCCTCCGACATGGCTGGGACAAGCCCGGGTGTGACGATGGAGTGTGTCGCGCCGGGTTGACCTAATCCGCGTACGACGAGATCTCGATCAGGCTCCCATCCGGATCCCGGCAATAGACCGAGCGCAGCGTGCCGCGGGCGCCCTGCTTGGGAACCGGGCCTTCCTCGATCGCGACGCCATGTGCCGTTAAATGCGCCACCACCTCGTCGGGCGGCGAGGAGGTCAGGAAACACAGGTCTTCGCTGCCGGCGGCTGGGTTGTTCGCGGTGAACCATTCCACCTTGTCGGCGTCGCGCGGCCGCACGTTGATCTTCTGATTACCAAACGCGAGCGACGTCCGCGGCGCTTTGCCGCCGCCAGGGTCGAACACTTTGACTTCCATGCCGAGGATCTTGCGGTACCACTCCGCGGTCGCCGCAACGTCCGCGGCGTTGATCACGAGATGATCGAGGGCCTCGACCTTGACCGGCATGCCTTATCCTTTCGTCGTGATGCGCCCCGCGCACTTTTCGCCTGCGGCAAGCTTTGTTACAACCCCACCGACGCCGGCTTCAAGACATCTGGCTTCAAGAACAACACGTTGGGAGAACCCTTGAGATGATCACTCGCCGTACCGCGCTGGGCCTGCTCGCCGCCAGTCCGCTTGCAGCCACCCCGCTGTCGAAGGCTTTTGCCGCCGATTACCCGGCCCGGCCGGTGAAATGGGTGGTCGGCTATCCGCCGGGCGGAGCCACGGACATCCTGGCGCGGCTGATCGGCCAGCGGCTGTCGGAAAAGCTCGGCCAGCAGTTCGTGATCGAGAACAAGCCCGGTGCCGGCAACAATATCGCCACCGAATCGGTCATCAATGCCGAGCCCGACGGCTATACGCTGCAGCTGATCAACCCGGCCAACTATATCAACGCCTCGCTCTACAAGAATCTCAAGTTCAACTTCGTGCAGGATATGGCGCCGGTGGCCTCGTTCCAGCGCGTGCCGAACGTGATGACCGTCAACAAGGACGTGCCGGCCAAGACCGTCGCCGAGTTCATCGAGTACGTGAAGGCCAACCCCGGCAAGGTCAACATGGCCTCGTCCGGCAACGGCACCTCGGTGCATCTGTCCGGCGAGATGTTCATGGCCATGACCGGCTGCAAGATGCAGCACGTGCCCTATCGGGGCGCGGCGCCCGCGATCACCGACATGCTCGCCGGCCAGGTGCAGGTGATCTTCGACAACATGCCTTCGATCATCCAGCACATCCGCTCCGGCTCGCTTCGCGCCATCGGCGTCACCACCACGGAACGCTCGCCGCAGCTGCCCGACGTGCAGCCGGTCGCCGACACCGTCAAGGGCTATGAGGCCAGCGCGCTGTTCGGCATGGGCGCGCCGAAGAACACGCCGAAGGAAATCATCGCCAAGCTCAACGCCGAGGTCGCCGCGGTGCTGAAGGAGCCCGACATGACCAAGCGCCTGGTCGAGCTCGGCGGCGAGCCGCGGATCCAGACTCCGGAAGCGTTCGGTGAGGAGATCAAGGCCGAGACCGAAAAGTGGAGGAAGGTCGTCGAATTCGCCGGCCTGAAGGTCGAGTAGCGATCTTGTGACAACCGGAAAATGGAGCCCTGCCGCATGGCAGGGCTTTTTTCTTGCGTGCCTGGTTGCGCGGCGCGCGAGGCCGGTCGCGCCGTATCAAGAGCTGGCGGATTTACCGCTTCGCGTCCGCCTGTTCCGTGCCGGTGCATGAGATCAGCATCGTGTAGGCGCGGGCGTTAGCGGCGATGTCGGTGGTCTTCAGTTCACCCTTTGGCTCCGCGGTCTGGTAGGGCACCACGGAATTGTCGAGGAAGTCGCGCAGCGCGCCGGTCTTGATGGCGAAGTTGATGTTCTCGGGGATGTTACCGGTTGCGACCGCGATTCGCAGATTGTCGAGCTTTCCCGTAACCACGCCGACGATCTGCCCGGTGGTGTCGAACAGCGGGCCTCCGCTATTGCCGGGCTGCACGGGTGCGCTGATCTGAAGGAAACGTGAATCGTTGCGCATCCCACTGAGCGAGCTCACGATACCAGTGGTGACGGTGAAATCCGAGCTCAGAAGTCCACGGTAGGGAAAGCCGATCGCCACGACGGAATCGCCGGAGCGGATTGAGCGATCGCGAATCCGGACAAACTCTTTGAACGTCGTTGTCGACGGCGCCTGCAAGAGGGCGAGATCGTTCATTGCATCGCTCGATACGACGCGCAACGTCATTGCGGCCTCTCCTGTGAGATTGCCTTTGAGGTCGCTGCAACCGTCGATCACATGGTGGTTCGTGACGACGTGCCCGCTGGCACTCACCACGAAGCCGGTGCCGCTCTTCGACTTGGCAGACTTGCCGGACGCAGGCGGCGACGCCTGCTTCTCCGTCGTGGCGGCTGGCTTGGCCGTACCCTTGGTGAAGTCGCCGGCCTTGTCGAGCCCGTCGGCTTTCACCTTGGTCACGCAATTGGTCAATGCCGCGATGACCGGCCCGGTCGATGTCAGATCGAAATTCAGAACGGCGCGGCCAGCTGTTGCGACCATCAGGCTGGACTTCTGGAACGTCCGCACAACGTTGAGTGGCATGACGGCCGTCAACATGTTGGACTGATATGCCGTCGCGTACAGCCTGGCTTGCTCCCGCCCGTCGAAGATCACGTCGATCGCGGCGTTCTCGCCCTTGTTGAAGTGGTAGCCGGGGCTTGCAAAAGCCAGCAACCAGGTGCCGGCGGCGTTCTGGCTTACGACCAGGATGACGCCGTTCGCATAGGGGCTCGTTGCGGCGCAATGGGAGAAAGCGCCCGTCTCATCGTTGCTGAAGGCGCCGCCGACCCAGTTACCGACATTGACGCTGCCGAACGGTCCTTTCGCGTGCGCGATGCCGGCGATACCCAACTGCAACAAGGACGCAACGATCAATGATTTAAGCCACATACCAGCCCCCGGACCCTTTCGGTTGCATCATATCTGCGGGGCCACGCGTCGCGCAACCGGCAGTTGTTCGTTCCGGCGCAATCTGCTCGCGTCGAGGCTTGCGGTTACTTTGCATTCCTATATACTTTGCGATACAAAGTAACGGGACGGGCAATCCCGGCAAGCATTGGCGGAGCGGGGTTTGGCGTTGCCGATACGCGATCTCGACAAGGCACTGGCCGACATCGTGACGATCCGGAGCCAGATTGCGGCTGGCACGGCCTTCCGCGGCTATGGCCCGGCGACGATGGCCGCGACCGGCGCCGTCGCGCTCATCACCGCGATCCTGCAATTCTGGCTGCTCGGCGATCCCACCAGTGAGCCGCTCGGCTTTTTCTTCGGCTGGTTCATCGCCGCCGCGCTCTCCGTCCTGATGATCGGGATCGAGATGCGCGCGCGATCGCGCCGTCATCATTCGGGCCTGGCCGATGCCATGATTCACCAGGCGGTCGAGCAATTCCTGCCCGCAGGCGTTGCCGGTGTGTTGCTCGCGGTGGTGATGTGGAAGTTCGCTGGCGAGACGCTGTGGCTGCTTCCGGGCCTGTGGCAGATCCTGGTGTCGCTGGGCATTTTTGCCTCCGTCCGCTCCCTGCCGCGCACCGTCGCGTTCGCCGGCGCCTGGTATTTCATGTCCGGCTTCGCGGTGGTGGTGCTCGCGAGCCAGACCCACACGCTGTCGCCATGGACCATGGGCCTGCCCTTCGTGATCGGGCAGTCGATGATGGCGGGCATTCTGCATGTCGCATCCGGAGACCATGATGTCGAAGACTGACAGCGCCCCCTTCTCTTACGTAGGATTGGACCGCGTGATCCACGAGAAGGCGAGGCTCGGCCTTCTGACCTCGTTGATGGCGCATCCGAAGGGGCTGGCATTCGCCGACCTCAAGCAGCTGTGCGGCCTCACCGACGGCAATCTCAGCCGGCACCTTGCCGTGCTTCAGGAGGCCGGCCTCGTCGAGGTGACCAAGGGCTACGAGGGCAACCGCCCGCACACCACTTGCCGCCTCACCAGGACCGGGCGGCGGCGCTTTCTCGACTATCTCGCCGTGCTCGAGCGCCTGGTGCGCGACGCTGCGAAAGCCGCCGGCCGCGAGGCGCCGCCGCTCGGCCGCCTCGGTATCGTCTCGACCTGATCCCACCTTTTTGACCGGAGACTTTGCAATGCAAAGTGATGTTACGCCCCGCGACGAGAAGCTTCATGTCGGCATCATCATGGACGGCAACGGACGATGGGCGACGCGGCGCGGCCTGTCGCGGGTGCGCGGCCACGAAGCGGGCGTCGAGGCGATCCGCCGTATCGTCGAGGCCGCGCCCAAGCAGGGCATCGGCACGCTGACGCTCTACGCCTTCTCCACCGACAATTGGCGGAGGCCGAAGGCCGAGGTCGCCGCATTGATGACCTTGCTGCGCTTCTATCTCGCCAATGAGGTGCAGAGCCTGGTCAGGAACGGTGTGCGCCTCAACGTGATCGGCCGCCGTGATCGCCTGCCCGAAGGCATCGCCACGGCGATCACGCGCGCCGAGGAAGCCACCGCCCGGGGCAGCACCCTGCACCTGCGCATCGCGGTCGATTACTCCGCGCGCGACGCCATTCTCAATGCTGCGGCGAAGGCGGCCGCGTTGACCAGCCTCACCCGCGAAGCCTTCTCGCAGCTCGTCACCGGCGAAGCCGGACTGCGCGACGTCGACCTCATCATTCGCACCTCGGGCGAGAAGCGGCTGTCGGACTTCCTGCTCTGGGAGGGCGCCTATGCCGAGCTTCACTTCACCGAGCGGATGTGGCCCGAGTTCGACGCGAGCGATCTGGCCGCTGCCCTGGCCTCCTTCCACGGCCGCGAGCGTCGCTTCGGCGGCCTCCAGGCGATCATGCCCGAGGAGGTGCCGTCGCTCTCCCGTGTGTGACCGTGGCACATGACAAGACGTTCGTTCTCGGCCGTATGATTGGCGAAAGGTCCAGGCAGCCAGCGCGGCTGCGGCCAGGCGTGGCCGGCCTCCAGGATACCGGTCTCGGAGACCGGCAGTCGGTTCATCTCACAGCCTATTGCGTTAGCGGAACTGCCGCAATCCTCGGCACGCCGCCCCGCTCGAAAAGCGCTGCAAGCTTCTGCGGATCGTGCTCTACTGCCCCTTGCGGCGGGAGTTTCGCAAGATGCGCGCAGTTCTGGATTATTGCAGCGGCGGGACGGAGCGGAAGGTCGAGGCCGGTACGCTCATCGTGACCGAGGGTGGCACCAGCGGCCATCTCTACGTGCTGATGCAAGGCAAGCTCGAGGTGCTCAAGGGCGAGATGGTGGTCGCCATCGTCACCGAGCCCGGCGCAGTGCTCGGCGAGATGTCCGTGCTGCTGGGCCAGCCGCACACCGCAACGGTGCGGGCCTGGTCCGACGCGGTCGTCTACGAGTTCGAGGATGCCGCCTCGTTTCTCGAGAAGGAGCCGGGCGTAGCTCTGTTGATCGCAAAAATGCTGGCGCAGCGGCTCAATGTCGCCAACACCTATCTCGCCGATCTCAAACGGCAATATGCCGGCCACGGCACGCATCTGGCCATGGTCGGCGAGGTGCTCCAGAGCATGATCAACCTGCCGCCGCTTGAGGTTTCGCCAGGCTCGGATCGGCAATCTGATCCAAGAATATGAGCCAGTCGGGCGGCGCTTCGATCGGCGCCGCGGGCCGCTTCAGCGGCGCATTCAGGTCGATCCATTGGCCCTCGCCGGCCGCAAGCCAGAACGCCTTGCCCGCGTCGAGGTCCAGCACGATGCAGGTCGGCGGCCGGCCCGGCTGCAGGCCGGTGTTGAAGATCCAGCTCCCGCCCAGCCGGTCGAACCACGAGCCGCCGGTGATGAACGGCGATTGGTGCACATGGCCCGAGATTACCATCGACGGCTGGTGCTGCACGATCCATTGCATCAGCTCGACGTCGCCGAAGAAGCGTTTGCCGCCCCAGCTCGTCGGTGAATCCGCTGGCGGCGCGTGATGTGCCCAGATCCAGCGTCGCGGCCGGCCGATGGCGGCGTCGGCGAGTTGGGCGACGATGCGCTGTTTGACCAGCGGCCCGTCCCACCACGGGCACACCGTGAACATGGTGTCACCAATGGTGAGGCTGTCGCCGTCGCAGGCGATGCCCAACTCGCGCACCTCCGAGATCCACCGTGAGATCTTCTCGCCGTCTGTATTGCGCTCGTCGAGGTCGTGATTGCCGGAGCATAGGATCACGCGGGACTTCCCGGCAAGCAGCGCGAGGTATTTCTTCACCACAACGATCTGGGCGCGAAAATCCACCATCGAGCCGATGTCGAGCGCGTCGCCGGCGAAGATCACGAGGTCGAATTGCGGTGCCGCGCTGACCAGCCAGTCGAGCTGCGGCAGCGAATAATGCAGGTCGGCCACGACCAGGCAGCGCATCGAAAACCCCTCAGTGGGAGCTTGAAAATGTCGGGAATTCCAGACGTTCACGAAGCAAGAAGCGGACCAGCTGGTCGCTCCCTCGCGCCATCACCGCAAGGCTAGACCGGATCGGTAAATTCTGGTGTCGTGGCGGACCTCAACGCGAATGTCCGCATGACCTCCTTCAAGATTATTCGTGCCCGCGCCGAGAAACGCAAGGGCGGTCCTAAGGCATTGGAAAAGCTGATGCCGGCAAAGCCCGACCTGAAGCGGCTGGCCAAGCTCGGCGACGACCGCGTCCTCGCCGAGATGACGAAGCGTGTGTTCTGCGCCGGCTTCGCCTGGAGCGTGGTCGATTCGAAATGGGACGGCTTTGAAGAGGCCTTCCTGCATTTCCAGCCGGCCAAGCTCTGCTTCCAGCCGGAAGACTATTGGGAAGGCCTTTTGCGCGACGCGCGCATCGTGCGCAACGGTGCCAAGATCATGTCGGTGCGCGACAATGCCGCCTTCGTGCAGGAGATCGCGAAGGAGCATGGCAGCTTCGGCAAGTTTCTGGCGACATGGCCTTCGTCCGACGAGATCGGCCTGCTCGATCTCCTGACCAAGCGCGGGAGCCGTCTCGGCGGTAACACCGGGCAGATGCTGTTGCGCTTTGTCGGTTGGGATGGCTTCGTCACGTCAAAGGATGTCGTCGCGTCCTTGCGCGATGCCGGCCTCGACATTGCGGAAGAGGTCAAGTCGAAGGGCGATCTCGCCAAGGTGCAGGCGCAGTTCAACGCCTGGGCCGACGAGACGGGTCTACCCTACACCTATCTGTCACGCATCTGCGCGCTGTCGGTGGGTGAAAACCGCAGCGAGTAGCGCGGACCGCTGCCAATCAGGAGAGAACAATGGCCAAAGCCTATTGGGTTGCCACCTATCGCGCGATCAAGGATCCCGATGCCATGGCGGCGTACGCCAAGGTATCGCGCCAAGCCATCGAAGCGGCGGGTGGTCGCGTGATCGCGCGCGGGATGCCTGCTGCGGTCTTCGAACTCGGTCAGATGGAGCGCGTCGTTCTCATCGAGTTTGACAGCGTCGAGCGCGCCCAGGCGGCGTATGCGAGCCCGGCCTATCAGGCCGCTCACGACCTGCTCGGCGACGGCGCGGACCGCGATATCAGGATCGTCGAAGCCGCGGATTAGGTCAGCGCGCGGAGAGATCGTGTGCATCTTGTGGCAATCTCGTGCCGCGAGCGCGGCGGATGCAATGCGCGATCACAAAATACATTTCGCTGGAACATTCGTGCGCAGCACCTGTTCGGAGTTGAGCCAGGCGGACAAAGGCGCAGGGAACGCGCGCTCCCGTCCGGGCCAATGAAACCGGTGACAGAAACGGAGCAGCTCATGAAGCTCACAACCGAACAGGTGAAGCAGACCGTCAACCAACTCGGCGCTCAGGTGCTGCCCGACGAACATCCGGCCATGCCGCAGCTCAACAGCATGTTCGGCGAGCACACCTTCTTCGTCGATGAAACGGGCCTCAAGGTCCTCGAGCCCACGCCGTCGCTCGGTGCGGATCGCGAGAGCGGCGAAGTCGTCAGCCTCGCCGACTGGGGCGATTCCGACCTGACGCGCCTGATGGCGCACGAGCCCGAGCCGACCGGCGTGATCGTGGTGTTCGAGCACGTCAGGCATTGAGCGGCCTGGGCCGATCGATAGCCACAGGTGGCGGGGCTTCCATGTCCCGCCACCGTTAGCCTCGCCTGGCGAGCGTTGTATCGCGAGGCGCTCCAGGCAGGTGGCATGAACTACGCGACGATCGGAATCTCGATGGCGATCTGGGTTCCAGGACCCCTCTTGCTCTCGAGCCGCAAGCGTCCGTTCAGCGCAGACACCACCAGGTTGAATGCAATGTGAAGCCCCAAGCCGGCATGGCCACGCTCGCGACTCGTCGTCACGAAGGGGTCGAAAATGAGGGACTGCAGCTGATCGGGGATTCCGACTCCATCATCGGCGCAAACGAGGCGCACCGATTTGGAGTCCGGCTGGCTGACCGTGATGACGAGCCTGCCGCCGCCCTTGTCAGGATAAGCATGCGCTGCGGTATTGAGCGCGAGATTGCTGATCACCTGAGCAAGCGCGCCGGGATAGCTGTTGAGCTCAATGCCTGCAGGGCACTCGACCTCGATCTTCAATGCATGGTGGGACAGCAGCGGTCCGAGCTTGGACATCAACTCCGAGAGCCAACCCTTCAGCTCGAATGTGCGACGGTCTTCGTCGGCCTGATGGACTGCGACCTGCCTGAAGCTGTGCACCATCTCGGACGCGCGGTGCAGATTCTCGGAGGTGAGATTGAGTCCCTGTTTGAGCCGGTCGATCCCCTTGGTCAGATCGGACCGTCGCACCGACGTTCCGCCCAAGGCGTCGGACATCGTCTGCAGATCCGTCTGCATGGCGGTCGAGGTCGTCAAGGCGAGGCCGAGGGGGGTGCTGACCTCATGCGCGACGCCTGCCACCAATTGTCCGAGCGAGGCGAGCTTTTCGGCCTGCACGAGCTGTTCCTGAGTCGCGCGTAGCTCGCGCAGCGATTTCTCCGAACGCTCCTTTTCCCGCTGCAGCGCCTCCGACGTGCGGAATTGCCTTCTCGCGCGATATTCGCGCGCCGCTACCGCGTAGAGCGACAAGGCATAAGCGTTGCCGACGAGAGAATGATTGATGAATCTCAGGCCGGTCGGCATCGCAACCGCGAAAGACTCGGCGACCAGCAGCGCGACCCACGATAGCAGACAGAAGATCGCCAGAGATCCGATCCGCAACGGCAGCATGGTCGAGACGAACAGGATGATCATCATCATGCCCGGCGCGGCAAAGGTGAAGCCCGACGGCAGGACCAGATAGATGCTCGGCAGGATGCAGCCGGGGATGACGCAATAGACGAGGAAAATCGTCTCCGCCCACGGTTTCATCCATCGCCTCGACAGCAGCGCCGTCAGCGGCAGCAGCACGAACAAGGCCGTGCCGCCGCGTATGGCGAGCGTTGTCGGAACCACTTCAGGGTAGAGCACCCAGTCCCAGAGCGTGTAGCCGGCATATGTGGCGGCGCCGAGCAGCATCGCGATCTGCGTCCAACCGAGATTGCCTCGGACGTACTGGTCGACAAACCGGCGCTCCTCGATGCGGTCTTCGAAGCGTAGGCCAAGGCGTATCAACAGAGCAAGCATTCCAGCATCAATCGCGAAAATCGTGTTTCGGTGTCTCTACGACAGGATTTCCGCCACGTCGCGGCCAAAGATGTCGCGCTCCCGCCGAGCGGCCTCGCTCAAATGCCCAATGTCAGCTGCGGCTCCGGCTCGTCGCTGGCCTGGAGAGCAGACAACGATACTCCAAGGAGCCTGACGCGCTTGGGCAACGGCATCTCGGCTTCAAGCAGGCCGCAGGCCAGATGCTCCAGTTCATTCCGTCCGGCGACGGCCGCTGCGACGGATCTGCTGCGCGTGATGATCTCGAAGTCCGCAAATTTGATCTTCAGGGTGACGGTGCGGCCGCGGTTACCGGTCGCCTCGCAATGGCGCCAGACCTTGTCGACGAGAGGCTTGAGCTCGACGGCCAACGCGCCATATTCGATGAGGTCGGTCGAGAAGGTGTTCTCTGCGCCGATCGACTTGCGAATGCGGTCGGCCCGAACCGGCCGCTCGTCGACGCCGCGTGAGATCCAATAGTAATAGGCGCCCGACTTGCCGAAATTCGCATTCATGAACTCCAGCGACTGATTGCGGATGTCGAGGCCGGTGAACATGCCGAGCGCGTTCATCTTCGCGCTCGTCGCCGGGCCGATCCCGTGGAATTTGCCGACGGGCAGCGTCTCGACGAAGGCGGGCCCCGTTTCCGGCGAAATCACGAACTGACCGTTGGGCTTGCGATGGTCGGAGGCGAGCTTGGCCAGAAACTTGTTGTAGGAAATGCCTGCCGAGGCGTTGAGGCCCGTCTCGGCCTTGATCTTCTCGCGGATCCGCAGCGCGATGTCCCGCGCCAGCGGAATGCCTTGCAGGTTTTCGGTGACGTCGAGATACGCCTCGTCGAGCGACAACGGCTCGATGATGGGCGTGTGCTCGGCAAAGATCTCGCGGATCTGCCTGGAGATCGCCTTGTAGACCTCGAAGCGCGGCCTGACGAAGATCAGCTCGGGACATTGCCGCTTCGCCGTCACCGACGGCATCGCTGAGCGAACGCCGAACTTGCGGGCCTCGTAGCTCGCGGCCGCGACGACGCCGCGCTCCGCGGAGCCTCCCACCGCAACCGGCTTTCCGCGCAGCTCCGGATTGTCGCGCTGCTCCACCGACGCATAGAAGGCATCCATGTCGATATGGATGATCTTGCGCACGAGCGAGGCGTTGTTGGTGACAGTGTCGGAATCGCTCATGGAAAGATGATACAATTGGGCGGCGGGATGCGCGAGGTGAGGGATGCTTCAGTTATTGGTCTTCGTGGTGGGCGTGGTCGGCGTCGGCTGGCTGATCGGCGCGACGAATCCTCCGGGAGTATGGTATGCCGGCCTCGCCAAGCCGGGCTTCGTTCCGCCGAACTGGGCGTTCCCGGTGGCCTGGACCATCCTCTACATCATGATCGCAGTCGCAGGTTGGCGGACCTTTCGCCGTGACCCGTCGAGCAAGGCGATGCTGGTCTGGGCGACGCAACTGGTTCTGAACTTTGCCTGGTCTCCAGTGATGTTCACGATGCACCAGATCGGGGCTGCGCTCGTCATCCTCATTGGCCTGTTCGTGGCGATCGTGACTTATATCGGTATCCAGGCGTCACGTGACCGCTTGGCCGCCGCGTTGTTCCTGCCCTACGCGGCCTGGGTCGGTTTCGCCGGCGTACTCAACGCGGCGATCTGGCGATTGAATTGACCTTGTCTCGATCGAGCCTACCGTGAACGGTCAGCCATCGTATGACGGCCTGGTGGCGTCGCCTCCGACCAACTCCGGGCGAACGTCTCTACTGCATCTTTTGAACGTGGACACGCACATCTTGGCCCGGCTTGGCGAGTTGCAGTTGCTGGAGATGAGAGGTCTTGTCAGTTCCGTCCCGTCGAGGTGGCTTCAGTTCGGTTGCGATTGGCTGGAGAAAGTGGAGCCACTTGTCGGCCCCGAATGAACTCGAGAAGCTGGTCTGAGGCTCCCTCGCCAACACGCCGCGCACCCGCGACGGTGAGGTGATTGACGTCCCAGTAGAGCCAGAGCCCGTCCACGGAGGTGGGGCATTCGGCCTCTCCGCACAAATAACGTTCCGGATAGAGGACAAAAAGCTGGTCCGCATAGTGGCTCCGAATGTCCTCGAGCATAGCGTGGAACTCGCGATTGTCGGCCTGCACGCGATCGAGAGGTACAGATGGACAAGGTTTGCCCGGCGCATGCCAGAGCGGCCCGGGCGCGAAGCGGGACATCAAGCTGCGGCAGCCCGGCTCGACGCCGGGCGCGATGATCAGGAAACGCCGTCCGCTGCCGCCCAGGTCACGGATCGTATTCTCGATGCCGGCCCGCCAGATCTGCAACGCCGGAGCTTTGACTTCCGGCGCGAGCTCGTTGCTGATCGAGTCGCCGTAAGTCATCCAGGATTGACTGAGCACCACTGCCGCCTGGCTCCGCTTGATCGCGGCGAGGTAGCTATCGCGCTGGCGCTTGCAGTCCTGCGAGCCGTCGAAATCAGTCCGCACGAGGCCGGCCAGCAACGGACAACCCTCGGCCGTATACGCCTCTCCCCGGATCGCGGCGCGCTTTGCCACCGGATCCAGCGCGGCGACATAATGCTCGGCAAAGGAGTCGCCGAGCAGTTGCAGGCCGACGGGATCGCTCAACGAGCCGAACGCACATTTCGACTGCGCGCTCTTGGCGCAGGGCCAAAATCCGAACCGCTGTAGATCGGCGAGCTCGCGGGCCTGCGCCGGAAGCCGCCATGGCCAGCCATCCTCGCGATTGGCGACGAAAGCAACGGCGGCGAGCGAGACGATCATCGCGGCGGCAGGGCCGGCAACCCGCAGCAATGACGAGCGCCCCTCGCGATACGGCGTTTCGATCCGCCGATACATGAGCTCGGCAAGTGTCATCGCCAGGCCGAAGATCAGCACTTTCGCCGTGGCCGACTTGGCATCGTCGCCCATGATGTAGCTTGCGTAGACGATCAGCGGCCAGTGTACGAGGTAGAGCGAATAAGAAACCAGCCCGATCCGGGCAGACAGCGGATTGGTCAGAAGAGGCGAGAGGGCGTGGCGATCGCCCGCCAAGATCACGCTGGCCGCACCCAGGCAGGGGATGAGGGCATTCACGCCGGGGAAGGGAGTTGCACTATCAAAGCTGACGATCGCGTAACCGATCAAAGCCAGTCCGGCGGCAGCCAGCAGCGAGCGCGCCGCGACCGAGAGGGCCAGCCTTTGCTCCGCGAAGATGATGAGCGATCCGATCGCAAACTCGAAGGCGCGGCAGGTTGGGAGGTAAAATGCACCGGAGCTGTCGGTTGCGAGCGTCGCCTGCGACCAGCCAAGCGAAAGAACTGCGCTGCCGAGAATGAGCAGAGGCAGCGCGCCGCCGAGCAATCTGCGTCCCAGCAGGATAAACACGGGCCACAGGAGATAGAATTGCTCCTCGACGGCCAGCGACCAGAAATGCAGCACGGGGCTTGGATCGGCGGAGCTCGCAAAGTACGCGTGGCTGCCGCGCCAGAAGTAGAAGTTCGAGACCGAGCCCAGCGTTGCCACGACGTCTTGAGCCAGGCCCTTGAAAAGCTCCGGAGAGAACCAGAGGCCTCCGATGGCCATGGTGCCGATGATGGTGACGATGGCTGCGGGAAAGAGGCGCCGGATGCGCCGTTCGTAGAACCGTTGGACCGAAAACTCGCCGCGGTCAGCCTCGCTGAGGATGATCCGCGAGATCAGATAGCCCGACACAACGAAAAACAGGTCAACGCCGACAAAGCCGCCGCCGAACGGCGGAACGTCCAGGTGATAGAGGAAAACACTCAGGACGGAGATCGCCCGTAGCCCGTCAATATCGCGCCGATGAGAGAGCTTTGTGACCAATTGCATGCCGAACCCGTTGACGCCGGATCGTCCCGGACCGATCCGCGCGCTCGCATTCGCATTAGCTTGCCGGCATGCTTTCCTCAACTGCCGACGGTGCAGTCACGTCAACCACACTGGCTGCGATCAAATACGTCTTCTCGCTGGCGGCTCCACCGTTCATGCTTCATGCGTGGATCGCGTTTGCCGATGTGCTCCACGCGGCGATCCGGCGTTTTCGGCTCCCGACGGCGCGCTAGCTGCTCCAGAATGAATCAGTTGGAAGGAGCTTGCCGCCTCGCAGGCTTGTGAGTGGCAAGCATGATCGTGGGGCCCAATATGAGCCTGCGGAGGACATTCAATGCAATACAGCTCCGAGCTCGTTCAAACGATGCGTCAAGCCCTGGAAACCGTGATGGCGAGCGTACCGGCCCATCAGTCGGTGTTCGGTCTGAAAGCGGCCGTCGCCGAATGCATCCTGAACGCCGCCGCACACGGCCAGACGTCATATGACGGACTGGTGACGTCGGCTTCCGATCAGATCCAGGCGATTATCGCGGTGCTGACATAGGCGCCGGTGCAAAAACGGCGACAAGGCTGGCGCACCCGACACGATTCGAACGTGTGACCTTTGCCTTCGGAGGGCAACGCTCTATCCAGCTGAGCTACGGGTGCTAGTGAGGTTCATTTAGCCGATTGGCGAGAGGGGGGCAACCGCTTCTCGCCTATCGCGCGCGAGCTGATTTGCGCTGGACAGGCGCCGGAACCGCGGCGGTCTCCCGGCCGAGGGCGGCGAATTCGGCCAGTACCCTCTCGGCGCAGATGACGCGGTTGCGGCCGAGGCGTTTGGCGACATAGAGCGCCTCGTCGGCCGCCCCGAGGAGCCGGTCGGGGCCGCCATCGGCCCCACCGGGAATGTGGCTGGCGACGCCGACGCTGAGAGTGACGTGGTCGCCGGCGCCCGCGGCGCCGTGGGCGATCGCCAAGGCCATGACGGCGCAGCGGATCTCCTCGGCGATGACGCAGGCGCTATCGCAATCCATGTCCGGCAGGATCAGCGCGAACTCTTCCCCGCCGTAGCGGCTGGCGAGATCGAGCGGACGCACGGCATGCCGGCTGACGGTGGCGGCGACCGCGCGCAGGCATTCGTCGCCGGTTTGATGGCCGTGGCGGTCGTTGAACAGCTTGAAATGGTCGACGTCGACGAACAGCAGCGCCAGCGGCTTCTGCGTGCGCTGGGCGCGGGCCCATTCGTTCATCAGCATCTGGTCGAAGGCGCGGCGGTTCGACAGGCCGGTCAGGCCGTCCTTGGTGGCGAGCTCCTTCAGCGCCATCTCGGCGCGCTTCTGGTCGGTGAGATCGCGCAGCGTCTCCACCACCGCAATCAATTTGCCGGCCTCGTCGTGGATCGGGCCTGCGTCGATGGCAAGGTAGAGCTGGCTGCCGAGCTTCGGCATCACACACCAGTTCTCCGCGGAAAAGCCGAGCCCGTTATGGCCGCGCGCGGCATATTCCGAATAGAATTCCGGCAGCTGTTCGGGCCGGTCGAGCGCGACGAGGTCGGCAAGACAGGGGCGCCTGGTCTCGTAGAAGGCCTGCCAGTGCTTGTTGGTGCCGATCACCTCCGACGCGGCGACGCCCGTCAGCCGCTCGCAGGCTCTGTTCCAGATCACGACGCGGCGCTTCGGGTCGATCACGAAGGTCGGCACCACCAGGTGCTGCATCAGCCGGACGGCATAGGAATCCGCGACGTCGACTGTCTTCGTGGCGTTCTCGCGCGACTTCACCATCACGCCACCGCCGCCACCGGCACGGCACTGCCGGAGCCGAACAGTTTCCGCACCTCGCTGGCCGGCTTCGGCGGGCTGAACAGATAGCCCTGCATCTGCGTGCAGCCGAGTGTGCGCAGCAGGTCGCGCTGCGCCTCGGTCTCGACCCCTTCGGCGACCGTGGTCATGTTGCTGGCGGCCGCGATGTTCACCACCGCCTGCACGATCACGGGTGCGCCGCTCTCCTCTGCGATGTCGGCGACGAAGCAGCGGTCGATCTTGATCTTGTCGAATGGGAAACGCTTGAGATAGCTGAGCGAGGAGTAGCCGGTGCCGAAATCGTCGAGTGCGATGCGCACGCCGATCGAGCGGAGCTGATGCAGGATCGAGAGCGCAGCCTCGTCGTCGCGGATCAGCACGGCCTCGGTGATCTCGAGCTCGAGCCGGCGCGGGTCCAGCCCGGAGGCGGCGAGTGCGCCCGCGATCCGCAGCGCCAGCGTGTCGCATTTGAGCTGCACCGGCGAGACGTTCACTGCGACACGCACATGCGCCGGCCAGGTCGCGGCCTCGTTGCAGGCCATACGCAGCACCCAGTCGCCGAGCTCGTTGATCAGGCCGGTATCCTCGGCGACCGGAATGAACTCCGCCGGCGACACCATGCCGCGCTCGGGATGCCGCCAGCGCAGCAGCGCTTCGCAACCCGAGACCTCGCCGGAACGCAGGTCCACCAGCGGTTGATAGTGAATCTCGAAGCCGCCGTCGACCAGCGCCTGGCGCAGGTCCTGCTCCATGGACAGGCGCGCCTTGGCGCTCGCATCCATCGCCGGCTCGAAGAAGCGGTGGGTGCGGCGCCCTTCGGCCTTGGCACCGTACATCGCGAGGTCGGCATTCTTGATGAGCTGATCGAGATCGGAGCCGTCCTGCGGCGCCAGCGCGATCCCGATGCTTGCGTCGGTGGAGAGCTGATGGCCGAAGCAATGATAGGGTTGCCGGATCGCCTGGTAGATCCGCGTCACGAACGCCACCACGTCGGCCGAGGACTGGATTCCGGTCTGGATGACCGCGAACTCGTCGCCGCCAAGCCGCGCGATCAGGTCGCCTTCCGTCAGGCAGCCGCGCAGACGGCCGGCGATGGCCTTGAGCAGCTCGTCGCCGACATGGTGGCCGAGCGAATCGTTGATGCCCTTGAATTCGTCGACATCGATGTAGAGCAGCGCAAACTGGCAGCCATCGGCGGCCCGCGCCAGCTGGCGTTCGATCTGCTCGCGGAACAGCGTGCGGTTGGGCAGGTCGGTCAGCGCATCGTAGTGCGCCATGTGCGCGATCTTCTCGTCGGCGCGCCGCCGCTCGGTGACGTCCTCCACGACGTTGATGATGTAGCGGGGCTCGCCGGACTTGTCGCGGATGCCGATCCTCCGCGACGTGATGTAGCGCCGCCCGATGCTCGGGGTGTTCCAGCTATGCTCGTCCAGGAACAGGCCGTCCGGCGATTGCAACAGCCTGTCGTCGTCCCGGGTGATGATGCCGGCCTCGTCGGTCGGGTAGAGGTCGAACGCGGTCTTGCCGACGATCGTTTCCGGGGTGACGCCGAGCTGCTCCTCGGCCACGTGGTTGGCGAGAAGGTAGCGCCGCGTGCGCGCGTCCTTCACGGTAATCCGCGACGGGATGTGATCGATGATCTCCCGGAGGAAGGTGTGGTTGCGGTCGCGCTCCTGCTCCAGGCTGCGGCGCTCGGTGATGTCCTCGATGGTGGCGACCCATCCGCCCTGCGCGAGCGGGGTATTGATGACCTGGAAGGCGCGGCCGTCGGCCAATTGATGAACTCTCGTGGAGACCGTGCCTTCGGCGACGATCCGCATGACATCGGCGCAGAATTCCTCGACATCACCGTCGAACGCGCGGCGCTCCTTGCGATGGTACATCGCCTCGCGGATGTGGCAGCCGGGCTTGATGACGTCGTGGGACAGGCCGAACATCTCCGCATAGCGGCGGTTACAGGTGACGATGTAGCCGGCGGCGTCGTACAGGATCAGTCCCTGCGACATGTTGTTGAGGGCTGTGTCGAGCCGCCGCCGCTCCGCCTCGATCCGTTCCTGGGCTTCGCGGTTCTGCCGGTTGATCTGGCGAATGATCAGGTAGAGGATCAACGCGATCACGACGGCCGAGAAACCCGCCGTAGCGACCATGAAGCCGGTCTGCTGTCGCCAGTCGGCCAGCGCGGCGCTGGTGATGTTGGTCGCGACGATGACGAGCGGAAAATGCGTCAATGTCGTCGCCGAGCCCAGCCGCTCCTCGCCGTCGACGGGGCTCCTGACGCGCAGCGTGTGCTGACCGCCGTTGGCCAGCACCTTCTGCATCAGCGGCGCATCCTTGAAGCTTCGTCCGATCATCTCTTCCAGATGCGGATAGCGCGCCAGCATCTTGCCTTCGCGATCGAACAGCGAGATCGCCGTACCCTCGGCAAGCGCCACGGATGCGAAATAATGCTGGTAGCTGGCCGGATCGATCCGGCGGACCATTGCGCCGAGGAATGTGCCGTCGGGGCCGGTCAACCGCCGCGCGACGACGGTGGTCCATTTGCCGATGATGAAGCTGCGGACGGATTCCAGGATGACCGGCTCGCCGGTCGGATTGGATTTGAAGGCTTGGAAATAGGCGCGCGAGGAAACGTTGATCTTGGGCAACGGCTGGGCCCGCGACCAGTTGATCAGCTCGCCCTCCGCGTCGTAGATCGCGATGTCGCCGAGATAGGACACAGAGCTGATCTTGCTGCGCAGCATCTGGTTCGTCGCGGATCCCGACATGCGCTCGCGGAATACCGCAGGCGAGGTGATCTCCGGCAGGTTCATCTGCCCGATCACATCAGCGGCGACGACGTCGGAGTCTTCGAATTGCTGGTCAAAGTGCCGTGCGATCAGCTGTACCGTGTTTTCCAGCTCACGTTCACGATTGGCGAGGGTCCGCTCGCGGAATTCGCCGATGGCCATGGCGGTCACGATGAAGATTCCCGCGACCAGCACCACGCCGCACAGGGTCAGCCACAGGACCGGACCACGCCGAATCGCCGCCCTCCAGCCGCTGTTCGCGGCTAGGGACATTCCGGCTGCAATCCGCGCAAAGACCTGGCGCATTCCCCCCTCCCTGGAGGAACACGAATACACCGCACAAATGGCCTAAACCTTAGGAAAGCCAGTTACCTAAGCCTTAATCCGGTTGCGCAGTCGTATTCGCATGCAGCGGAGCGGGAATCGCGTCAAGGTTGTGCTGTGCGGATGGTGACCGCTGCGCTGCATCATTAACCGGGGGTTAATGCGAGCTGCCGCCGCCCTTGGCACCGGTCGGGTTGCGCAGCCGTCCGACCACGCCGGTCGGAAAGAAGTAGACGCTGGCGATGAAGAGCAGCCCGAGCCAAAGCAGCCAGCGGTCGGGATGCAACAGTCCCGGCAGCAGCGGCAGGCCGGCTTCCGACGCCGCCGTGGAGGCGACGCCCATCAGCGACTGCAAATAGTTCTGGGCGAGGATGAAGATGCTGGCGCCGATGATCGCGCCGTAGATCGTGCCCATGCCGCCGATCACGACCATCAGCAGGATGTCCAGCATGATCGAGAAGCTGAGCGAGGTATCGGGACCGGCATAGCGTAACCACAATGCGTTCAGGATGCCGGCGCCGGCGGCGACCAGCGCGGCGAGGCAATTGGCGTAGGTCAAGTGGAACACCGTGCGGAAACCGAGCGCCTCGGCGCGAAACCGGTTCTCGCGGATGGCCTGCAGCACGCGCCCGAACGGCGAGTTCACGACGCGCAGCAAAGCGAGGATCATCAGGGCCGAGACGGCGAACACCAGGTAGAAGGTCAGGATGCGGCCGTTGACCTCGAAGCCGAACAGGTTTTTCGAGATCAGCACGGTGCCGGGGCGCAGCAGCTCCGGCAGCTGGAAGCTGCGCCCGTCCTCACCGCCGGTCAGCCAGGAGAACTGCGAGGCCAGGACCTGGAAGGCGGAGGCAACCGCGAGCGTGATCATGGCGAAGAAGATCGCGGCGACGCGCAGAGAAAAGAGCCCGATGGCGAGCGCGAGCAGAGCTGCGAGCGGCAGTCCGACGACGATGCCGGTCGCGACCGCGGCCCAATTGGGCCCCATTCCGTACAGCGCGATGGCGATCGCGTAGCTGCCGATGCCGTAGAACATGGTGTGGGCGAACGAGACCGAGCCGGTGTAACCGAGCAGCAGGTCATAGGAGGCGACCAGCGCGGCGAAGACGCAGATCTTGGCTGCGACGTTCAGCGCCTTGGCGCCCGGGAACAGGAACGGCGTCGCCGCCAGCGCCAGGATGATGACGACGAGAACGAGCGTGAGGATGCGGCTGCGCGGCGGGTCGCCGGAGAGGATCATCATCGGCTGGTCACCGCATAGAGGCCGCGCGGCCGCCACATCAGAATGGCGACCATCAGCAGGATGTTGGAGACGAGGGCGAGTTTCGGCACCAGGAAGCCGCCGTAATTGGCGACCATGGCCACGAGGATCGCACCGATGAAGCAGCCGCCGATCGACCCGAGTCCGCCGATGATGACGACGATGAAGATCAGGACGGTGAGGTCGTCGCTCATGGAGGCGTGAACCTGCTCGCGATAGAGCGCCCACATCACGCCGCCGAGGCCGGCCAGCGCCGATCCCGTCATGAACACGCCGAGGAACAGGCGGCGGATGCGATAGCCGAGCGCCTCGACCATTTCGCGGTTCTCGACGCCGGCGCGGATCAAGAGGCCGAGCTTGCTGCGGTTGAGCACGAGCTGGATCGCGATGAAGATGCCAAGGCCGATCAGCATCGCCAGCACGCGGTATTTCGCGATCGCGACGTCGCCGAGGATGAAGGAGCCGCGCAGCGAGGTCGGCAGCGGCATCGGGATGATCTGCGGCCCCCACAGCGCATAGAGCGTCTGTTCGGCGACGATCAGGCCGCCGGTCGTCATCAGGATCTGCTTCAGATGCTGGCCGTAGACGGGCAGGATCAGCACCCGCTCGACGACCAGGCCGAGCGCGCCGGATACCGCCATTGAGAGCAGCGCGGCCGGGGCGAGCACCGCGAGGTTCATCCAGAGCGAGTCGGCCTGGATGGAAGCCGCGAACGGCGCCAGCACCAGGGTCGCGACATAGGCGCCGACGGCGATGAAGGCGCCGTGGCCGAAATTGAGCACGTCCATCAGGCCGAACACCAGCGTGAGGCCCGAGGCCATGATGAAGATCATCATGCCCATGGCGAGACTCGCGACGGTCAGCGTCAGCCAGGAGCTGGTTGATCCAATCAGCGGGATCATGAGCAGGGCGAGCGCGATCGGCAGCAGGACCGGCGCGATGTCGCGCTTCGGCTTCGGCAGGGGATCGGTTGCGGCGAGTTCAGTCACTGATGTGTCTCCAGGCTCAGGCCGAGAAGCCGCTCCTGCAACGGCACGTCGGCGGCGAGCGCCGCCATTTCTCCGCGATGAACGATAGTGCCGTTGTCCATCACCAGCACGTTGTCGCCGAGCTCGCGGGCGGCAAAGAAGTTCTGTTCGACCATGAGGATGGTGGCGCCCTTGCGCTTGATCTCCTTCAGGCACTCGATCAGCGCCATCACGATCGCGGGCGCGAGGCCCTTCGTCGGCTCGTCGATCAGCAGGAGCTTGCGCGGCTCGATGATGGCGCGCGCGATCGATAGCATCTGCTTCTGTCCGCCCGAAAGGCTTCCGGCGCGCGACAGCCAGAAGCGGCGCAGCGCCGGGAAGAAGCCGAAGATCCACTCGAGCTGGGTGTCGTCGAGCGGGCCGTCGCGCGCCGCCAGCACCAGATTCTCCTTCACCGTGAGGTCGGAAAACACCGCCATGCTCTCCGGGACGTAGCCGACGCCGAGCCGGGCGATGTCGGGCGTGGCGAGGCTCTCGATGCGCATCCCGGCGAGGCTGATCTCGCCGTGCGAGGCCTGCCACAGCCCCATGATGGTACGCAGCGTCGTCGTCTTGCCGGCGCCGTTACGGCCGAGCAGCATCGTGACCTGTCCCTGCGGGACCGCGAGGTCGATGCCCTGGAGGATGTGATAGCGGCCGATATGGGTGTGCACGCCGGAGAGCTTGAGCAGGTCGGTCATGCGATGCTCTCCGCGCTCTTGGGGGCGACGCCGAGATAGGCCTCCTGCACGATCGGAGAGGCGATCACCTCGGCAGGCGGCCCGTCCGCAACGAGTTGCCCGTTATGCAGGACGATGATGCGGTCGGCGAGCGAGCGCACCACGTCCATCTTGTGCTCGACCAGAAGGATGATCTTGCTCCTGTCCTGCTTGAGCTGCGCAATCAGGTTGAGGACCACAGGCACCTCGTCGATGCTCATGCCCGCGGTCGGCTCGTCGAACATGAAGACCTTCGGCTCCAGCGCGATCATCAGCGCAACTTCGAGCTTGCGCTGATCGCCATGTGACAGCGCTGTCGCGGCAACGCCGCGGCGGCTGCCGAGCGCGACCTGGTCGAGGATGGCATCGGCACGTGCGATCAGGTCGCGGCGCACCGTCCAGGGCCGCAGCATGTCGTAGTGCGTGCCGTTTGCCGCCTGCACCGCAAGGCGAACGTTCTCTTCCACGGTGAGGTTCGGAAAGAGATTGGTGAGCTGGAACGCGCGCCCGAGACCCGCACGGGTCCGCATTGGCGCGGAGTGCTGGGTGATGTCGGTGCCGCCGAACAGGATACTGCCGTTCGAGGCGCGCAGCTGGCCCGAGATCAGATTGAAGTAGGTGGTCTTGCCGGCGCCGTTCGGCCCGACGATCGCGGTGAGCTCGCCCGGGCGGAACGTGCAGGTGACGTTGTTGACCGCGACATGGCCGCCGAAGCGGATGGTGAGGTCGCGGGTTTCGAGGGTCAGCGTCATTGAGAATCTACAAATGATGAAACGGAATCCATCCGCGAGTCACGCAGCCCTCCCTCCCCCGCTTGCGGGGGAGGGAGGGGAGAGGGTGCTTCCGCGATGGGATAATCTCCCAAGAGGAGAAGTCCTCTCCCGGCCTCTCCCGCAAGCGGGAGAGGTGAAGCAAGGAAGGTCAGCGCTTGTTGCGGACGGGAACGTCCATGTCCTCGATCTTCAGCTCGCGCACCGGCTCGAGCACGGCCCAGGCGACGTTCGGATCAACCTTGACCTTGAAGTGATACATGCTCTGCAGCGCCTGATGATCTTCCTTGCGGAACACCATCTTGCCCTTCGGCGTGTCGAACTCCAGGCCCTCCATGGCCGTGATCAGCTTCTCGGTGTCGGTCGACTTCGCCTTGGTGACGGCGGCGACGACGGACATCGCGGCAGCAAAGCCGCCCGCGGTGAAGAAGTCCGGCGGCGCGTTGAAGCGCTTCTGGTGCTCGGCGACCAGCCAGTCGTTCACCGGGTTCTTCGGGATATCGTAGAAATAATAGGTCGCGCCTTCCATGCCGGGGAGGCCCTTATAGGCGGCGAGCGCCGGCAGGATGTTGCCGCCGGTGGAGAGCTCGATGCCGTAGCGCTTCGGGTCCATGTCCTGGAGCTTGGCCAGCGGATTGCCGGCGCCGGCCCAGATCACCCAGATCACCTTGCGGCCGGGCTTGTCCTTCAGCGCGTCGAACAGGCGCTGGCCGACCGCGGTGAAGTCGGTGGTCGAGGTCGGGGCATATTCTTCGGCGGCGAGCGTCGCGCCGGTCTTGGCGAGCGCCTCCTTGAAGGCTGCGACGCCATCGCGGCCGAACGCATAATCCTGCGCCAGGGTCGCGACGGTGACGCCCTGCTTGCCGATGGCGACGGCGTTCGAGATCGCGTCCTGTGACGAGTTGCGTCCGGTGCGGAAGATGTAGCGGTTCCACTTCTCGCCGGTAATCTGATCCGCGACCGCGGGCTCGACGATCAGGATTTTCTTGTTCTCCTCGGCGACCGGGAGAATGGCGAGGGCCGCTGCCGACGAAGTCGTGCCGATCGCGATGTCGGCCTTGTCGTCCTGATAGGCTTCGGCGAGCGCGGCCTTCGAAAGGTCCGGCTTGCCCTGATCGTCCTTGGTGATGATGACGATCTTGCGACCGTCGAGCGTCATCGTGCCTTTGGTGGCGTATTCGAAGCCCATCTTCAGGCCGGTTTCGGTCTGCTTGGCATAGGCCTCGAGCGGACCGGTCTTGCCGTAGATCAGCGCGACCTTGAGATCGTCGGCCCGTGCGGACGTGCTCGCGGCGAGCGCGAGGACGGTTGTTGTTATGATGAATGATCGACGCACGATGGTCCCTCCTGATTTAAAGTTTCTCGGCAACAGCGATTTGCACAACACTACGAACATTGCAATTGAACCTTCCGGCCGAGCGTGCCGGCCTTTCGAACATGCATCATTTTTGAGCGAGCCGCGCGTTGCCGGCTCCTTCGGCCTGACGCCGATCCGACTGCGCCTCCTCCGCGCTCTCGAAAATATGCGGTGCGACGCCGCGCCTCTCCAGGGCTTCGCCGAGCTTGATGCGCAGGAAGCCCGACGTGGTGTAGCGCGAGACACCGGAATAGAAGCGATCGACGAGGCTGCGCACCATGGCCGAATAATCGTCCATCAGTTCCGGCAGGATGGAAAAATTGTCATAGTTGACGATGGCGTAGACCCGGCGGCCGAGCGGTGCGAGCCTGGCCTCGACGATATCGGCGATGGCGTCGATCTCGGCCCTGCTGCGCAGCGGGTAGCGTTCGAGATTGACGAAGAAAAGGTTCTGCTGCTCGTCCAGCGTGAAGCGCTGGTCGAGCGGAATGGTGAGCAGGCGCTCGCGCAAATCCATCAGACCTTCGCCGAAGATGCGCGCATCCATCAAGGCGGGATCGCGTGGGATCAAGGGCTTGAAATCCATCAGACGTAAAATGTCGCGCTCGATATCGATGCCGGGCGCGACTTCGGTGAGTTCGAGCCCGCCGGGGCGCAGCTCGAACACGCAGCGCTCGGTGATGTAGAGCGTGCGCTGCTGGCGCGCTGCCGCGAGCGGGCCGCTGAAGGTGACGTGCTCGACGCTGTCCACGAATTTGCGCGACCTGGCTTCGTCGAGAATGACGAGCTTGCCGCCGTTCACTGCGATGCGCTGCTTGCCCGCGCCGAAAGTGCCGACGAAGATGACCTCCTTGGCGCTCTGGCTGATGTTGATGAAGCCGCCGGCGCCCGCGAGTTTCGGCCCGAACTTGCTGACATTGAGGTTGCCGGCACGATCGACCTGGGCGAGCCCGAGAAAGGCCGCATCGAGACCGCCGCCGTCGTAGAAGTCGAACTGATAGGGCTGGTCGATCACCGCCTGCGTGTTGATCGCCGCGCCGAAATCGATGCCGCTCGCCGGGATGCCGCCAATCACGCCCGGCTCCGCCGTCAGCGTGATGAGATCGATGATTCGCTCCTCATTGGCCACGGAGGCAATGCCCTCCGGCATGCCGATGCCGAGATTGACGACGCTGTTTGCCTTCAGCTCGAGGGCGGCGCGACGGGCGACGATCTTGCGCTCGCTGACCGGCATCACCGGCAGCGAGGCGGCGCGGACACGGATCTCGCTCGAGAAGGCCGGATTGTATTGCGTGCCGAAGGTCTGCCAGTGGTTCTCGGGCCTCGCCACCACGACGCAGTCGACGAGGATACCGGGAATCTTGACCTGACGCGGATTGAGGCTGCCGGCCTCGGCTACGCGTTCGACCTGGGCGATGACGATGCCGCCGGAATTATGCGCCGCCATGGCGATGGCGAGCGCCTCGAGCGTCAGCGCCTCCTTCTCCATGGTGAGGTTGCCGTCGGGGTCGCCGGTGGTGGCGCGGATGATCCCGACCTGAATCGGGAACGTCTTGTAGAGCAGGCAGTCCTCGTCGCCGATCCTGATCAGCTCCACCAAGTCCTCGGTGGTGCGCGCGTTCAGCTTGCCGCCGCCGTGCCGCGGGTCGACGAAGGTGCCCATGCCAACGCGGGTGACATGGCCCGGCCGGTGCGCGGCGATGTCGCGGAACAGATGCGTGATGACGCCCTGCGGCAGGTTATAAGCCTCGATCTGGCCTGCGATCGCGAGTTGCTGCAGTTTCGGCGCAAGCCCCCAATGTCCCCCGATCACGCGCCGGACCAGGCCCTCATGCGCGAGATGATTGAGGCCGCGATCTTTGCCGTCACCCTGGCCCGCCGCATAGACCAGCGTCAGGTTGCGCGGCTTGCCCTGCGCATAGGGCGCATCTCCCTCGTGGGAGAGATAAAGCTCCTCCAGCGCGATCGCGATCTCCTCGGCAAAGCCGATGCCGACGAAGCCGCCGGTCGCCACCGTGTCGCCGTCGCGGATCAGCATCACCGCTTCGGCCGCCGTGACGACCTTGCCTTTCTCGGAGTTGCGCAAATAGGGCAGAGCTGGGTGATGGCTCACCGCGAACCTCCCGATCGCTTCGACCGTATGCCGATCTTGTCGTGCATTGATCCTATCGCGAGGAGCCGCGCCGGGACAGCTTGTCCTCGTGCTGGACAATATGAGCAGGGCATTCGGCCCGGAGCTAATTTGCGTGTTTCGGTGGCGTGACGTGCGAGGGCTGCCTCGCTGGAAGCTGATGGGCCGCGATCGCTTCACTCATGTTGCGTCCTCCCCGTTGCGAATGCGCATGTGCAGCACGCGTCATTGTGCAAAGCGAAGAGCAAGGTCCGCGCCAGATGCGGAGGGTTTGCGCAAACTGGCGGAAAACACGGCATTTTCTGAAACAGGCACCGGAAGAGCGAGGAGATGCCGTGTCCGGAATCCGAGACTCCGGACGGGCCCGTGTCTCGAAACTCAGACGGAGGCTGGCCCCGAGGCGAGGCCGAACTTGGCGAGCTTCTTGTAGAAGGTCGCACGCGAGATCCGCAGCATCTTGGCTGCCTCGGTGATCTGACCATTGCTGGCGGCGAGCGCCTGTTCGAGCGTTTGCCTCTCGAACTCGGCCTCGGCCTCGGCATAGGGCACCACCAGCCCGGCGGGGCGCTCGGACGTCGCGGTTCTGATCTCGGTGCCGAGGGGAAGGATGCGCGCGACATCCTCGCCGGTCAGCCGGCCGGAATCGCTGAGAATCAGCGCCCGCTCCAGGATGTTGCGGAGTTCGCGAACGTTGCCCGGCCAGTCGTAGCGTGCGAGCGCGGCCAGCGCGCTCGGCGTGATCCTGGCACTGACATAGTCGCCGGATGCGCTGATGTCCTCGAGCAGCCGGGCGCAGATGTCAGGAAGATCCTCCAGGCAGTGGCGCAGCGGCGGCAGGTCGATCGCGAGCACGTTCAGCCGGTAATAGAGATCGGGCCGGAACGCGCCGTCGCTGACACGCTTGCGCAAATCCACATTGGTCGCGGCGACCACGCGCACGTCGACCTTGGAGATCTTGTCCGAGCCGAGCGGCTCGATCTCGCGCTCCTGCAGCACGCGCAGCAGCTTGGCCTGCAATTGCAGCGGCATCTCGCCGATCTCGTCGAGGAACAGCGTGCCGCCGTCGGCGATGCGGAACTTGCCTTCGCGTCCCCTGCGGTCGGCGCCGGTAAAGGCGCCCGGCGCCGTTCCGAAGAACTCCGACTCGATCAGCGTGTCGGGTATGGCGGCGACGTTGACGCTGACGAACGGCTTCTCTGCGCGGGTGGAAGCACTGTGGATCGCCTGCGCGAGCATCTCCTTGCCCGTTCCGGTCTCGCCGGTGAGGAGCACCGTGACGCTCTGCCGCGCGGCGCGGCTTGCGAGCTGCTTGGCCTGCGCGATTCCCGGCGTGGTGCCGACGTAATCGGCGAAAGTGAAACGTGCGGCGCGGGTGTTCGACAATTGCCGCCGCGCAAGCCGCAGGTCGCTTTCGAGCTGGGCGACGCGGGCCAACAGGGGTTTGAGGCTTTCGAGGTGGTCATAGAGCACGAAGCCGATCGCGCCGATCACCGTTCCGTTCTCGTCCTCGATCGGCATGCGGGTGACGACGAGCTGCTCGCCGCCGAGCTCCATGATGTCGAGCAGGATCGGCTCGCCGGTCTCGGCCACCTTGCGCATCAGGCTGTTGGGGATGACCTCCTCGATCGGCCGGCCGATGGCCTCGCTGACGCGCTTGAGGCCGAGCGCGGCGAGATATTTTTCGTTGACGTAGACGACCCGTCCGCCGCGGTTGATCGCGATCGCGCCCTCGCAGAGCTTTTCCAGCCGCTCGAACAGCGTCTCCATCGCGCGCGCACGGAGATAGGCGGGATCGCTGATCGAGGCGGAAGCGGACATGACATGCCTTGCGGGAGGTCCGCCCGTGTATTAGCAAAAGGCCAGCAATTTCAAAGCGGGAAATGGGGGCGGCCACTTGCTGATCTGTCCCCCGTCACCCTGAGGCGGCCACTTCTTCAGCGGCCTCGAACGATGACGGAACGCAAAATCCCGGACTTCTTTACCGCCGATAACCGTTCGCGCGCGAATAGCCCTGGCGGTTGTGCTGTGTCGGGCGGCTCGCGACGTTCGCCCGCGCCTCGCTGGAGAGCGGCGTTGCGAGCTTCAGCTCCTCCAGGAAGATCGGTCGGGAGAAGTAATAGCCCTGCGCGTAGCGGATCTTGGTTGCGGCCTGGAGATAAGCGAGTTCCTCGTAGGATTCGAGGCCTTCGGCAATCACGGTCATGCCGAGCGCTTCGCTCAAGGACTCGATCGCGCGCAGGATGCCCTGGCTGCGCGGGCGCTTATGAATGTCGGTGATGAAGGAGCGGTCGATCTTGATCTCGTCGGCGGTGATGTCGGCCAGTGCCGAGAGCGAGGAATAGCCCGTGCCGAAATCGTCGATCGAAATGCCGACGCCGAGCTTGCGGAACATCGGCAGGATCTCGTCCTGGAAATGATTCTTGGCGACGAAAGCGTCTTCCGTCACCTCGATCATGAAACGCTGCGGAAAGCCGGTGTCGTCCAGCGCTCGCGCGAAGCTGCGCATGAATTCGGGATTGCCGGCCTGCTTGGCGGCGACGTTGATGCTGATGGTGGCTTCCGCGCCGAACGTCTCGTTGATCAAATCGATCGACTTGACGATCTCGGCGAGCACGAGGTGAGTGAGCTCGTCGATCAGGCCGAGCTCGCCGGCGAGATTGATGAACGAGCCGGGCGCCTGGATCACGCCTTCGTCGTCGCGCAGGCGCACCAGGGCCTCGATGCCCTTCACGGCCCGGGTGCGGATGTCGACCTTGGACTGGAAGGCGCAGCAGAAGCGCTTCTCCAGGATGGCGAGCCGCAGCGACTGCTCGACCTTCATCCGCGCCTGCGCCTCACGCTCCATGCTCGCGTCGAAGAAGGCGGCGAGTCCCTTGCCGTTGTTCTTGATGCGGTACATCGCGATGTCGGCGTTCTGGCGCAGCGTCTCGAAACTGCTTCCGTGATCGGGATAGAGGCTGATGCCGACGGAGGTGGAGGCGAAGACCTCCGAATTGTCGATGAAGAACGGTGCCGTCAGCCGCTCCAGCGTCGACTGCATGAATTCGGCGACCTCCTCCTGGCTCTGGATCGGTGAGAGCAGCAGCAAAAATTCGTCGCCGGAGATGCGCGACAGCATGTCGGAATCACGCAGGTCGCGGCCGAGCCGCTTCGACAGCTCGACCAGCAGCGCATCGCCGACCGCGTGGCCGTAATAGTCGTTGATGTGCTTGAAATTGTCGACGTCGAGGAAGGCCAGCGCGAAGCGCTCGCCGGCGCGATTTTCCGTGAGCAGATTGTTGACGCGATGTTCGATCACGCGCCGCGAGGGCAGTCCGGTCAACTCGTCGAAATAGGCCGAGCGGAAGAGCTGGTCCTCGAAATTCTTCTGCTCGGTGATGTCGGAAGATGCCGAGATCAGGAGCTCGCGTCCGGCGAGGCGAACGGGACGATGCGTCGTGAGCAGCACCTGGCGCGCAGCGCCGCCGTGAAGCGCCTCTTCGGTGACGACAGGCTGGCCGGCACTGAAAGCCTTGCGGCAGGCTTCGCGACGCGTCGCCAGATCGGGTGAGGGGCGGCTGCCGTCCATGCCGAGCTGCGCGGCCGCGGCGTCGTTAACCAGCAGAATCTCGCCATGCGCGTCCTGTACGGTCAGGCCGGCCGGCAGCATTCTAACGATTTCCTTGAGAAAACCGAGCTCGGCTTCATTCGCGCCGGAATATCTGTCGTCGTTCATAGAAGTCATGAATCTTGTTGTTTCAGCGCGCCTTTGCAATGGACGCGATCTTGCGCGGTTCCCTCTTAAGTTTGGTTAAGGGGTCCGGAGAAATACGGGGATGTTTTGCGGCGATGCGACGCGCGCCGACGATCGTCATTAACAGAGGGTCAACAGCGCATAAGAAAACGCGAGCGGAACGCGGGTGCGCTTTCGCTTGGCGCGCGATGTTATTCGCTTTGCGGGATTCGGCACTGCATGATGCAATGCAGCCCGGTCTTCAAATAGGAGATCTCGGATTTGCCATCGAAGGCCGTCAGCGCCGATTTCAGCAGCTTGGTGCCGAAGCCGGGCTCGGACACCTTGTCCACGCTCGGCCCCTCGGTTTCGTCCCAGGTGATGGTCAGCCGGTCGTCGCTGACTGTCCACGACACCTGCAACAGACCGCGAGGCGAGGAGAACGCACCATATTTGCCCGCATTGGTGGCGAGCTCGTGAAACATCAATGACAGTGTGACCGCGAGCTTCGGCGGCAGGAACAATCGCTCGCCGTTGAGAGTGAAGCGGACATGGCCGTAGGGGCCGAGCTCCGAAATCAGGAGATCGCGGATGTCGCAGCCAGCCTTGTCGATGCGCGAGATCAAATCGTCGGTCGCAGCCAGCGACCGCAGCCGCGGATCGACCCGGGCCCAGACCTGCGGCTGGTCATGCAGCACCTGGTGGATGACGGCGTGCACCGTCGACAACTTGTTCTTCAGCCGGTGCTGGAGCTCGTCGACCAGCAGCTTGCGGTAATCCTCTTCCTCGATCAGGCGCCTGGAGATCCTGCGCTGCTCGGCCAGCATGGTGCGATAGTGCTCGACCCCCCAGATGGTCAGCGCGCTCACGGCCCAGTAGAGCGCCAGCAAGGCAAACCGCGCGTTGTCGGCCATGGCGTCGCTGAAGTTCACGACGACGCCGAGCACCCCGCCGAAGAGCGCGGTGATGATGCCGATCCGGAATCCTCCGAACGCGGCGGCGAAGAACACGGCCGGGAAATACGGGGTGAAGTAGACGTCGGGCCGCACATGCGCGAGGGCCCAGCGCGCCAGCGTCGCAACCAGCAGGCAGGCGACCGCGAAGGTGAGGCTCAGGCCCAGCGATGGCGGTGCCACGCCCTGCCAACCCCTGCGGAATTCGTCGATCAGCTTCCCCATGCACAGCCCGGTTGCGAGACGCGTCCGAAAATCGGGCGATTGCCAGGAATGGTACGCACGTCCCCGGCGGAAGCAAAGCTTGCCTTGACGGAAGCCGGCGGGAATAGTGGCGCTTGCGCCGCCGACCGTCGCGGCGCCGTCATCGATCGGTGTCCGCCATCGGGCGTCAAATGGTTCGAAAACAGGGACATTCCATGGGCAGGCTGGACGGCAAGGTTGCGGTGATTACGGGCGCGACGAGCGGGATCGGATTGCGCACTGCGGAAGTCTTCGTTGCCGAAGGTGCCAAAATTGTGATCGCGGGCCGGCGTGTACCGGAAGGTGAGGCGCTGGCGAGCCAGCTCGGGGTCAACTGCATCTTCCGCCAGACCGACGTGACGGTCGAAGCGCAGATGCAGGCCCTGATCGCGCTGGCCGTGGACAAGTTCGGCCGGATCGACTGCCTGTTCAACAATGCCGGCGGCCCGGCGCAGACCGGCGGCATCGAGGGTCTCGAGGCCGATCGCTTCGATGCCGCAATGGCGACGCTGGTGCGCAGCGTCATGCTGGGCATGAAGCATGCCGCGCCCTACATGAAGAAGCAGGGGGGCGGCAGCATCATCAACAATGGCAGCATCGCCGGGCGCCTTGCCGGGTTCTCGTCCTCAATGGTCTATAGCGCGGCCAAGGCGGCGGTGATTCATCTCACCAAATGCGTGGCGATGGAGCTCGGCGAGTCCAATGTGCGCGTCAACGCGATCTCGCCCGGAGCGATCGCGACCGGCATTTTCGGCAAAGCGCTCGGGCTCTCGACCGATGCGGCGGAGAAGACGCCGGCGGTGATGCGCGAGGTCTACAAGACCGCGCAGCCGATCCCGCGTGCCGGCCTTCCCGATGACATCGCCCATGCCGCCGTGTTCCTCGCCAGCGACGAATCCAGCTTCATCAACGGCCACGACCTCGTCGTCGACGGCGCCATGACCGGCGGCCGCAACTGGAGCCAGCAGCAGCAGGGCTACGTGGCCTTGCGCAAGGCGTTCGACCAGGGGGCGTAGGAGCAGGTCACCTTCTGTCGTTCCGGGGCGCACGAAGTGCGAACCCGGAATCTCGAGATTCCGGGTTCGATGCTCCGCATCGCCCTGGAATGACGGTGTGAGTCGCTCACACGGCCTTCATCCTGACCTTTAGCCCGTCCCGCGGCTTCGGGATCGGCCACATCTGCCAGTCCGGCTTGTAACCGGGCGCGAGCGACACTTCGATGTTCTGCAGGAAATGCCGCGCGAAGCATTTCGCCTGCATGTAGGCGAAGTGCAGGCCGAGGCACATATGCGCGCCGCCGCCGAACGGCACCCAGGCGAAGCGGTGGCGGGCCCGTTGCGCTTCCTCGGTGAAGCGCAGCGGATCGAAGCGGTCCGGGTCCGGCCAGATATCCTTCATGTGATGCGTATAGAGCGGATTGACGCCGACCGCCGTGCCGGCGGGGATCGTGAAGCCCTTGAAGGTGAAATCGCGCATGGCGCGGCGCGGCATCGAGGGCACCGGCGGCTTGATCCGCAGCGCCTCCTTGAACGCCATCTCGCACAGAGGCATTTTCTCGAGATCGTCGAAGCTGCTCGGCGCGCCCGGGGCGAGCCCGAGCGCGAGCACCTCCGCGCGCAGCCGGTCCTGCCAGTCCGGATTCGCTGCGAGCTCGCCGATGAAGGAGGTCAGCGACGAGGTCAGCGTGTCGTGTGCCGCCATCATCAGGAAGCTCATGTGGTCGATGATGTCCTGCTCGGACAGCAGCGCGCCGTCCTCATGGGTGGCACGGCAGAGCTGCGAGAACAGATCATCGCCGCCATGATTGCCGCGTCGCAGCGGGATCTGCTCGCGGAAATAGGCGACGATTCGCTTGCGCCCGCGTACGCCGGCCGCCATCTGGGTGCCGGGCAAGGGGCGGCGGATCGGGGCGACGGCAGCGGCGACCATGTCGACGAAGGCGCGGTTGATCTCGTCGACCTCCGGTCCGATGTCTGCGCCGAGGAACGAGGCCGCAGCGAGATCGAGCGTGAGCTGCTTCATCGCCGGGTAGAGCTGCATTTCGCCGGGCTTGGCCTTCCACTGTGCGACCCGCGCGGAGATGCCGTGGTCGAGGTCGCTGAGATAGGACTTCATCGGCCCGGACTTGAACGCGACCGACAGCGCCTTGCGGTGCAGCCGGTGCTCGTCGAAATCGAGCAGCATCAACCCGCGCGGAAACAACAGGCCGAGCACCTTGTTCCAGCCGTGGGTCGACGAGAACAGCTTTTGCTGGTCGAACATCACGAGCTCGTTGGCCTCCGGTCCGAGCAGCACGACATTGGTCTCGCCGAAAACATGGGTGCGGTAGACGGGTCCGTATTTGACGCCGTTCGCCTCGACATGGCCTTTGGGATCGGCCAGCACCTGGAACGTCTTGCCGAAGATGGGCCAGCCCTCGTCGCCGGGAATGTGCGTCAGCGCGTTGCGTTTGGGCGCGGTGAAGTCGGGCGCCGTTGCGGCCATATGTTGCATCGACATGACGATTGCTCCGGTTGGCAGGCGCCGCGAACATAGCACGATCCGACCGCGATGGGCTGCGGTCGTGTAGCGCACAAGATCGTCACAGCCCACCGCCGTCGCAATTACGCACTGGTGGCCGTTTCAACCGACGCCGATGCTGCATAGCCTCATCCCGAGAGACCGCGTAGCGGTCGTCTAAGGACGAGGCGTTCGCTCAGACGTCACGAAATCATCAGGATGGCCTTGCGGGATTGCAGATGAGGCACTACCGCTTCGCCGCTTCCTTCTGCAGATCCGGGGCGTTGACGGCGGGAATGGCGACGCGGCCGGGGCCGGTCACCTTCAGCGCCTCGGCGGCCTTCTCGTTCTCCATGATCTTGGCCATCACCGCCTGGCCTGCACGCTCGAAGATCGCGCGGTTCTCGATCACGAACTTCTGTGACCTGCGCAAGGAATCGATGTAGCCGTTGATCTCGGGCACGACATAGCGCGCCACCATGTCCCAGCTCCGGCGCGTATTTTCCGGATTGGCCCAGTCGTGCACGAAACCGATGATGGCGCCTACGCCGCCGGAGACCTGCATCACGTTCTTGATGGTTTTGACGAGATCGTCGGGCGTGCCGATGGTAGATGCCGCGCCCTCGACGAAGGCGGTCTTGTCCACGGCCTCGTCGGGCGAGGAGAATGCGGTCAGCCCCGGCCGCTGCAACGTCCCGACATTATACTCGTTGTGCCAGCGCATCAGCCCGGCGCCGGCCTCCTTGCGCGCCTGCTCGCGAGTCTCGGCGATGTGGAAGGTCAGCAGCACGCGCCAATCCGCTCGGTTCACCGTGGTGCCGTGCTTCTTCGCGGCATCTTCCGCGAATTGCCATTGCTGCTGCAGCGACATCAGCCCCTGCGTCGTCATCGAGCCCAGCGAGATGATGCCGATGCCGTATTTGCCGGCGAGCGTCATGCCGGAAGGTGAGATCTGCGAGGCCACGACGAACGGCATCTCCTCCTGCAGCGGCAGGATCTGCAGCGCGGCGTCGTTCATGGTGAACCAGTCGCTCCTGGCGGTGACCCGCTCGCCGTTGAAGAGCCGGCGGATCACGCCGATGGCCTCGTCCTGGCGGTCGCGCTGCGTCATCGGGTCGATGCCGAGCGTGTGTGCGTCGGAGGCGAGCGCGCCGGGGCCGGAGCCGAAGATGGCGCGGCCGCCGGTCATGTGGTCGAGCTGCACCATGCGCTGCGCGACATTGTAAGGATGATGATAGGGCAGCGACACCACGCCGGTGCCGAGCTTGATCCGCTTGGTGCGCTCGCCAGCGGCAGCCAGGAACATCTCGGGCGAGGCGATCATCTCCCAGCCGGAGGAATGATGCTCGCCGCACCAGAACTCGTCATAACCGAGCGCATCGAGCTGCTCGACCAGGTCGAGATCGCGCCGGAACTGCAGCATCGGATGCTCCCCGATCGGATGATGCGGGGCAAGAAAGGCTCCGAACTTCAGGCGCGCCATGGCGTTCTCTCCGGCTTTGATTTTCTGTTCGTTGAGATGGTGAGGCTACGTGTCCGATGGCACGAACGCAATCGTGCGGTGTCCCGCACGGCGGAATGCTGGCATGCGTGTTTCTTCTCCCTCTCCCTGCCTGCGCGACGAGCTTCGCTCGCATTGACGTGTCGAGAGTGCCTCGTTCCAGCGGCAGTGTGACTCACTGTTCATGCAGAGTCGTGGCGTCACGTCACAGCGGCGTGCAAACGCGCCATCGCGGCACCACGGTTTGATCGAGGGCTGCGCGGTATTTGATCGCGGGACTTGCGGTGCTCGCGCTCGTCGCGTCTTCTTCGATGCGTCGTCGCCGCTCCCGCTCACTATGATCGTCTTCGGCCACGGTCAGGGATTGGTGATGGCGCCACTCTCCGGCGCGGTGCTCTCGACCGTGAAGCCTGCCGCCGCAGGCTCGGCCTCCGGGAGGCACGACACCATCGCGCAGATCGGAAATGCGGCCGGAGTGGCCGCAATCGACGCGGCGTTCTTCGCGGTCGAAGACCCTGCAATCAGGGCGCGCGGGATCTCTCGTCTCGCTTGCGCTGTTTATGACATTAAGTCCGGTCTACGCCGTATTCCTGACGTGGATGCGCGTCGCCCCTGCACGAAGTTGAGGCATTTGTGGTTAATGCCTGGGAATTCCGCGGAATCCCTACGATTTCGTAGGATTGACAGCGCACGGTCTTTTTATTTTGCAACGCAGCAACTATCTGGTTTGGCTGGACGTTGAACGTCGCCCACCAGGAATTCGCCGTGTCGTTAGCCAAAAATGTCGATTTGTTGAGACGTCTGCCGAGGCTGGACGGTCTGCGCTTTGCCGATCTCGGTCGCAGCGCTGATGTGTCCAGTCCATTGGAAGAGGTCACGGGCTTCGGCGACAATCCCGGGGCCCTGCGCATGTTCGCGTTCGTGCCGGCGCAGTTGCAGAAGCCGCGCGCGTTGGTCGTCGTGCTGCACGGCTGCGGGCAGACCGCGGCCAGCTACGACCTCGGCGCCGGCTGGTCGACATTGGCTCAGCACTATGGCTTCGGGCTGTTGATGCCCGAGCAGCAGCGCATCAACAACGGCAACACCTGCTTCAACTGGTTCAATCCGGAAGACACGGCGCGAGGCGGCGGCGAGGCGTATTCGATCCGTGAGATGATCGCGCACATGGTCAAGGCGCATCGCATCGATCCCAGGCGCGTCTTCATTACCGGTCTGTCCGCCGGCGGCGGCATGACGTCGGTGATGCTCGCGACCTATCCGGAAGTCTTCGCGGCGGGCGCGGTCATCGCCGGATTGCCCTATGGCATCGCCTCGAACCTGCGCGAGGCGCTGGACGGCATGTTCCACTCCCCGGTGCGTCCTGCGCGCGAACTCGGCGATCTCGTGCGCAACGCTTCCGACTATCGGGGCCCCTGGCCGAAAATCTCGGTGTGGCACGGCAGTGCCGATCGCACCGTCAATCCCGGCAACGCCAACGAGATCGTCAAGCAATGGCTCGACCTGCACGATCTGCCGGAAGCGCCGATGGCGGAGACCAATGTCGACGGCTATCCGCGCCAGGCCTGGTGGAACAAGGACGGCGAGACGCTGGTCGAATCCTACGCCATCACCGACATGGCGCACGGCACGCCACTCGGGATCGCCGACAATGATCAGCGCTATGGCGTCGAAGGCGCCTTCCTGATCGAGGCCGGCATCTCCTCGTCCTATCACATCGCAACGTTCTTCGGTCTCACCGACTGGATTGCGGACGCTGCGAAGGCGGAAGCCAAGTCCGTAACCAAGCCTGCAACAAAGCAGGCGCTTTCGCCCGCGCCGCATCTCGCCCGCTCGATCCGCGCGGCCGTCGCCGAACAGCCGGCCGCGCCGAAGCGCGAGGAGGCCCGTGGCTTCGATATCGGCCAGATCATCACGCGCGCGCTGACCGCCGCGGGGTTGATGAAGTAATTTCCAAACGGGACGCACGCTCCGCTGTCGTCCCGGACAAGCGAGCCCCAGATCCGGGATCCATGCTCCCGGGACATCGTGAGACGCGAAGACGTAACTCCGAGTCCCGGCAACCACATCGTCCTGCGGTTATGGATTCCGGTCTCGCGCTATTGCGCGCGCCGGAATGACGGGGGAGTCGCAACGCTCACATCTCGCCGGTAATGAACGGATTGGTCATCCGCTCCTGGCCGATGCTCGAGCCGGCGCCATGGCCGCAGATGAAACCGACATCGTCGCCGAGCGGCAAGAGCTTGGACTTGATCGAGTTGATCAATGTCGCGTGGCTGCCGCCGGGCAAATCCGTGCGTCCGACCGAGCCGGCGAATAGCACGTCGCCGACATGGGCAAAACGCAAGTCCTTGTTGAAGAACACCACACTGCCGGGCGAATGGCCGGGGCAGTGGAAGATCTCGAACGTGAGGTCGCCGATCGAGACGCTGTCGCCCTCCTCGAGCCAGCGGTCCGGCGCGAAATTGCGCACACCGGTCATGCCGAAACGCGCGCCGCTCTCCACGACATTGTCGAGCAGGAATTTGTCCGCCTCATGCGGCCCCTCGATCGGCACCTTCAGTGCGTCGCGCAAGTCCGCCGCACCGCCGACATGGTCGATATGGCCGTGGGTCAGCCATATCTTCTCCACGGTGACACCGGTCTGCTTGATCGCGTCCAGGATCTTCGGCACGTCCCCGCCGGGATCGATCACCACGGCTTTCTTGGAAGGCTCGTCCCAGATGATGGTGCAGTTCTGCTCGAACAGCGTCACGGGAACGATGATCGCTCCCGCCTTGGCTTTGGTATCGTTTTGCTCGGTCATGGCCTCACAATGCCGATTTTTGCCATGCCGCCAAGCAAAAGATTCGTCCCTGAGAGCCAGAACGAACCCGGGAACAGCCGTCACACGGCTGTCCCAATTGACCTGCCAATTTGAACCGGGGCGTCGCTATCGCGTTCTCCCGCGCAAGATGCAGATTCTGGGTGGTCTTCCGGCATGGCTCACGGCAACGAAAACTGGTGGCGCGACGGCATCTTCTACCAGATCTACCCGCGCTCCTTTCAGGACTCCAACGGTGACGGCGTCGGCGATCTCGCCGGCATCTTGCGGCGGCTGCCCTATGTGAAATCGCTTGGGGTCGATGCGATCTGGCTGTCGCCGATCTTTCCCTCGCCAATGGCCGATTTCGGCTATGACATCTCCGACTATACCGGCATCGAGCCGCTGTTCGGCACGATGGAAGACTTCGATGCGTTGATCGCTGCCGCCCACGACAATGGCCTGAAGCTGATCCTCGACCTCGTGCCGAACCACACCTCCGACCAGCATTCCTGGTTCGTCGAGAGCCGCGCCTCGCGCGACAATCCCAAGCGCGACTGGTACATCTGGCGCGATCCCGCGCCCGACGGCGGCGTGCCGAACAACTGGTTGTCCGAGTTTGGCGGCAGTGCGTGGCAGTTCGACGAGACCACCGGCCAGTATTACTATCACGCCTTCCTGGCCCAGCAGCCGGACCTGAACTGGCGCAATCCCGACGTCCGCAACGCGATCTACGACGTGATGCGGTTCTGGCTCGAGAAGGGCGTCGACGGCTTTCGCGTCGACGTGATCTGGCACCTGATCAAGGACGCCGAATTCCGCGACAACCCGCCAAATCCGCATTACGTCGAGGGCCGGCCGCCGAACGAAAGGATCATGACGCAATATTCCACGGATCAGCCGGAGGTGCACGACGTGATCGCGCAGATGCGGCGCGTCACCGATGGCTATGGCGCGCGCGTCTTGATCGGCGAGATCTATCTGCCGCTGCATCGTCTGATGGCCTATTACGGCAACGACCTCACCGGCGCGCAGATGCCGTTCAATTTCGCGCTGCTCTCGACGTTCTGGAGCGCCCGTTCGATCGAGACGATCATCGAGGATTACGAGAAGGCGCTGCCGCGCGGCGCCTGGCCGAATTGGGTGCTCGGCAACCACGATCGCCCGCGTGTTGCGAGCCGCGTCGGGCCGGAACAGGCCCGGGTCGCCGCCATGCTGCTGCTGACGCTGCGCGGCACGCCGACTCTTTATTACGGAGACGAGATCGGCATGCACCAGGTGGCCATCGCGCCGGAGGATGTCCGCGATCCCTTCGAGAAGAACGTGCCCGGGATCGGCGTCGGCCGTGACGGCTGCCGCACGCCGATGCAATGGGATTCCTCGCAGTTCGGCGGCTTCTCCGCGGTGCGGCCATGGCTGCCGCTGCCGGAGCATCATGTGCGCGACAACGTCGTCAATCTCGAAGCCGACGCGCGCTCGATCCTCAACCTCTACAAGCGCCTGATCGGCTTGCGGCAAAACTGTCCGCCGCTGGTCGCGGGCGATTATCATCCGATCGCGGCGCAAGGTGATCTTCTGATCTATCGCCGTGAGGCCGAGGGCAAGGCGATGATCGTGGCGCTCAATCTCGGCCCCGATCCCGTCGCGGTGACCACCAGCGCCATCCGCTTCGGTAGCAGCATATTGCTGTCGACGTTCCTAGATCGCGAAGGGGAGCGGATCGAGGGCGTGCTGGATTTGCGCGGCAACGAAGGCGTGATCGTCGCGCCGCCGTAGGTGAGCCTTCACCGAAGGAAAGGTGGGCCCGGAATCGACGCTCTCTCCCCGTCATTGCGAGGAGCCCTTGCGACGAAGCAATCCAGAATCCCTCAACGGAAGACTCTGGATTGCTTCGCTGCGCTCGCAATGACGATCGTGGAGGCGGCGGAGCAACCTCATTGACGTCACCCCGGATGCTTGTTGCCCGCAGTGTTCTTGTCGATGTCACTCCGCTTCAAGAGATAGTCCAGCCCGCCGATCCGGTACCAGCGATAGCCGTAAGGTTCCAGCACGATGCGGTGCTGGCCGCGCTTGTCGGCATGGCTGTGGTCCTCCGCGAGCAGATTGATCAGGCGAGCGCCGGCCTCGCCTGACAGGCCCGTCGAGAACGCGATCTCGCGCGGCTTCTCGTCGAGATTGTGCACGAACAGCACCGAATTGTTGCGCCAGTCGTAGCGCATGATGAACACGGCGGGATCGCGCGTCGGGATGATAGCGAAATCGCCCCAGCCGACCTCCGGCACTTCCTTCCGCATCCGAACGATGCGCTCGGTCCAGTTCAGCATGGAGTTGGGATCGCGCCGCTGCTTTGCGACGTTGACGTGCGGATAGCCGTACGGTCCCTTGTCGATGACAGGGCAGGCTGGCTTGTTGCTCTTGGTGAAGCCGCCGTGCGGCTCGGTCGACCATTGCATCGGCGTGCGCGCGCAATTGCGCTCTGGAAGCGAGAGGTCGTCGCCCATCGCGATCTCGTCGCCATAGCGGATCACGGGCGTTCCCGGCAGCGTGCACATCAGGCTGTAGGCGAGCTCGAGCCGCCTGCGGTCGCCGCCCAGCATCGGCGCGAGGCGGCGGCGAATGCCGCGATCGTAGAGCTGCATGTCCTTGTCGGGGCCGAACGATTTGAACACGGCATCGCGCTGCGCCTTGGTCAGGCGGCCGAGATCGAGCTCGTCGTGATTACGCAGGAACAGGCCCCATTGCGCCGTCGCTGGCCGCGGCTTAGTCGCCTTCAGCGCCTTCGCCAGCGGGCGCGAATCCGCGGAGGCCAGCGCATAGAACAGATGCTGGTTGACGTGGAAGTTGAACATCATGTGCATGCGGTCGGCGTCGTGACCGAAATACTCCATGTCCGTCTTGGGCAGCACGTTGGCCTCGGCGAGGATGATGGCGTCGCCCTGCCGCCATTGCAGGAATTCGCGGAACGCGCGCAGCATGTCGTACTGCTCGACCGGAGTCTTCACCTTCGCGCCCTTGGTCGCGATGACGAAGGGCACGGCATCCATGCGGAAGCCGGAGACGCCGAGCTGGATCCAGAAGCCCATGATCTTGAGAATTTCCGCCTGCACGTACGGGTTCGACGTGTTTAGGTCGGGCTGGAAATCGTAGAAACGATGGAAGTAGTACGCGCCTGCCTCCTTGTCCCGCGTCCAGGTCGATTTCTGCACGCCTGGAAACACCATGCCCTTGTTGGCGCCGGCCGGCTTCTTGTCGGACCAGACATACCAGTCGCGATAGGGCGAGTTCTTGTCGCGCCGCGCTTCCTTGAACCAGTGATGCTGGTCCGAGGTATGATTGACGACGAGATCGATGATGATCCGGATACCGCGCTGCTTGCAGCCATGGGTGAACTCGACGAAATCGCCGAGCGTGCCGTAGCGGGGATCGACGCTGTAATAATCCGCGATGTCGTAGCCGTCGTCGCGGCCCGGCGAGGACTGGAACGGCATTAGCCAGATCGTGGTGATGCCGAGGCCGTGCAGATAGTCGAGCCGGCGCAGCAGGCCCTTGAAATCACCGATGCCGTCGCCGTTGGCGTCCATGTAGGAGCCGACGGACAGGCAGTAGATCACGCCGTTCTTGTACCAGAGATCGTCGATCATGCGCCGATAGCCTCGGGTTGTTCCGCCGAGGTGCGGCGGCTGCGTGATAAGTGCGTGGGGGAGGGGAGGTTCCGCTCCGCTGTCGTCCCCGCGAACGCGGGGACCCATACCGCGTGATCTATCGGTCGTGGCTGGTAGGAGTACCGTTCGACGAGACGTCGCCCAACTCTGCCCTGTGGTTATGGGTCCCCGCGTTCGCGGGGACGACACCGAGAGTGTGCCGACAGCTCGCTTTCATCGAACAGTGTTCGCCCTTCATGGAATCGGCTAATCTCCCACCCATGGACAACACCGCCCGCATCACGCTCGTGCCGCCACCCGATCGCCGCCAGTCGGAGACGGCGCTCGCGGTCGCGCGCGGCACGGCGCGGCTCCTACGTTCGCTCGGCTTCTCCTGCATCAGCGAATTGCCGCTGCCCTCGGGCCGGCGTGCCGATCTCGTGGCGCTGAACGAGCGCGGCGAGATATGGATCGTCGAGATCAAGTCGTCGGTGGAGGATCTGCGCGCCGATCAGAAATGGCACGAATACCGCGCCCATTGCGACCGGCTGTACTTCGCCTTCACGCAGGACCTGCCGTGCGAGATCTTTCCGGAAGACACCGGCCTGATCGTCGCGGATGCCTATGGCGCGCACATGCATTGCGAGGCGCCCGAGCACAAGCTCGCGGCCGCCACGCGCAAGCAGATGACGGTGCGGTTTGGAATGGCGGCAGCCTTGCGCATCAACCGCCTGGTCGACCCGCAGGGGCACGCGGATTTCTGGGAGTAGCAGACAGAACGTGGGCACGGCGCTTTGCGCCTTTGCCCACCCTACGAGATCTGTTTCCCGTCATCCTGAGCCGCGAAGCATGGGACGCGACGCGTCCCATGGAGAGCCTCGAAGGATGCACGGCCGAGGTGCAGCGCCGGGCCGTCGCCCTTCGAGGGCCGCCGAAGTGGCGGCCACCTCAGGGTGACGGTGAAAAAGAACAGAGCGCCGAAACTTACCTTGGCGCGCGCTTCGCCAAAATGCGCTGCAGCGTGCGCCGGTGCATGTTCAGCCGCCGTGCCGTTTCCGAGACGTTGCGGTTGCACATCTCGTAGATGCGCTGGATGTGCTCCCAGCGCACGCGGTCGGCCGACATCGGGTTGGTCGGCAGCTCGGACTTCTCCGCGCTCGTCGACAGCAGCGCCGCGACGACGTCGTCGGCATCCGCGGGCTTGGAGAGATAATCGATCGCGCCCATCTTCACCGCGGTGACGGCGGTGGCAATGTTGCCGTAGCCGGTCAGCACGATTGCGCGCGCATCCGGGCGCTTCTTCTTCAGCGCAGAGACCACGTCGAGGCCGTTGCCGTCGCCGAGCCGCAGATCCACCACGGCGAATGCGGGCGCCGCCCTGCCGATCTGCGCAAGACCGTCCGAGACGGTATCGCATGACGTCACCGCAAAGCCGCGCGTTTCCATGGCGCGCGACAACCGCTCCAGGAACGGCTTGTCGTCCTCCACGATGAGCAGCGAGCGGTCGGCCTGTTCGTTCAGTTCGGCGATGGCGTTCAAGGTTTTGTCCTCTCTCCAACGCGTCTACATATGGCCTCGCAAGCGGGCGGTGCCAAGGCCGCCGATAGTCGATCGGCCCTGTTTGCGACGCAAGGTCGCGCCTATCCTATTGTTTCTTCGAGCGTCTCGATAGTCTCAAATCGTTGTCGCGGCCACGTGATCTGGACCACGGCCCCGTGTTCCGGGAAGATCCGGTTGGTAAACGAGACCTTGGCGCCGGTCCGTTCAAGCAGGGTGCGCGCGATGAACACGCCCAAACCGAGGCCGCGCCGCTCGCCGCTGCCATCATCATGGCTGCGTCGCCGCGACAGATAGGGCTCGCCGATCCGGTTAAGGATATCGGGCGGAATGCCGGGGCCGTCGTCGGATATCAGAAGTTCGATGTGGTCCTTGTTCCACCAGGCATTCACCTCGACGGTGGTGCGGGCGAAGTCGACCGCGTTCTCGACGATGTTGCCGATGCCGTAGAGGATGGCCGGATTGCGCGAGCCGACCGGCTCGGCCGCGGCGGTCACCGCGATCCGCACCTTGATGTCGACGCCGAAATCGCGGTGCGGGGCCACCACCTCCTCGATCAGCTCCGACAGCTTCATGCGGTCGAACGGCGCGCCGATGGAGGAGAGTTGGGTGATCTTGCTCAGGATGTCGCGGCAGCGCTGGGTCTGCTCGCGCAGGGTCTTCAGATCGGCGGCAAAAGCGGCGTCCTTAACCGTCTTTTCCAGCTCGCGTGAGATCAGGAAGATCGTGGCGAGCGGCGTGCCGAGTTCGTGTGCGGCTGCGGCCGCGAGCCCGTCGAGCTGAGTGAGGTGCTGCTCGCGCGTCAGCACGAGTTCGGTGGCGGCCAGCGCGTCAGCGAGCTTGCGCGCCTCTTCCGTCACCTGGAACGAGTAGAGACTGGTGACGCCGATCGCGAGCGCGATCGAGAGCCAGACGCCGAGCAGATAGATCGGCGGCAGCACCAGCGGATCGTCGGAATCCCAGGGCAGCGGCAGGTGGAAGAAGAACAGGATCGAGGCACAGGTCACGGCGAGCAGGCCGAGGCCGAACGTGAAGCGCGCCGGCAGCGCCGTGGCCGAGATCAGCACCGGCGCGAGGAACAGGAACGAGAACGGGTTCTGCAAACCCCCGGTGAAGAACAACAGACCAGCCAGTTCCACGATGTTCAGCGCGAGCAGGCCGGCCGCCTGTATCGGCTCCAGCCGGTGCATCGGATTGGCCGCGGTCTGGAGCCCCAGATTGAGCGCCGCCGACAGGGCGATGATGCTGACGCAGGGGACGATCTCGACGTTGAACTCCAGCCCCTGCGCCACGATGAAGATCGCGGCGAGCTGGCCCAGCACCGCGAGCCAGCGCAGCCGCAGGATCGTGTCGAGGCGGATATGCCGCTGCGCATGGCGGAAGTTGGAGGCGGCAAGTTCGGTCATGTCGGCCAATGCGGTGGTGCCTTCTAAGCTCATAAGCGCTGGGCTCGCGGAACCACCGGATTACAAGCCTTGCGCTCCCTGCCGCAATAGCAGAAGACGGTCAGCATGACCGAGAATGACAAGGCTTCAAGTCGGCCGACTGTCGCGGAGCACAGCCCGTCCGCGGCGATCAGGGTCGATCATCTCGTCAAGGTCTACAAGCAGACTCGCGCCGTCGACGATATCTCGTTTTCGCTGCCGCGCGGCAGCATCACCGGCCTTCTGGGCGGCAATGGCGCCGGCAAGACCACGACCATCGCGATGATCATGGGCCTGGTGCTGCCGACCTCCGGCCGCGTTCAGGTGCTCGGTCATCGGATGCCCGAGGAGAGCGCGGCCGTGCTGGGGCGGATGAACTTCGAGAGCCCCTATGTCGACATGCCGATGCGGCTCACGGTCCGGCAGAACCTGACCGTGTTCGGCAAGCTCTATGCGGTGAAGCACCTAGCCGGCCGCATCAAGGAGCTCGCCGACGATCTCGATCTCACCGATTTCATCGACCGCGCCAACGGCAAACTGTCCGCCGGGCAGAAGACCCGCGTCGCGCTTGCGAAAGCGCTGATCAACCGGCCCGAACTGCTGCTCCTGGACGAGCCGACCGCCTCGCTCGACCCCGATACCGCCGACTGGGTGCGGGCGCATCTGGAGCGCTATCGCAAGGAGAACAATGCCACCATTCTGCTGGCTTCGCACAACATGCTCGAGGTCGAGCGGCTCTGCGACCGCGTCATCATCATGAAGCGCGGCCGCATCGAGGACGACGACACGCCGGAGGCCATCATGGCGCGTTACAACCGCACCACGCTGGAGGAGGTGTTTCTGGACGTCGCGCGCGGCCGCGTGAACGGGGTCAAGGAGGGGGTGAGGTGAGGCGGCCCACGTGTCTCATCCGTCATTCCGGGGCGCGCGGAGCGCGAGCCCGGAATCCATTTCGCCGCGTGTGCTGCGGGCCGATGGATTCCGGGCTCGATGCTGCGCATCGCCCCGGAATGACGGCTCCTTTCAAGATGACGGAGCTGCCATGACCGACATCTCCCTCCATCGCGGCATTTCCGTCCATCGCATCGGCGCGATGATCCTGCGCTATTGGTACCTGCTGATGTCGTCGTGGCCGCGGCTGCTCGAGCTGCTGTACTGGCCGGCACTGCAGGTCATCACCTGGGGCTTCCTCCAGCTCTACATCGCCGAGAACGCCAATTTCTTCGCGCGCGCCGGCGGCACGCTGATCGGCGCGGTCATCCTCTGGGACATCCTGTTCCGCGGCCAGCTCGGCTTCTCCATCTCGTTCCTGGAGGAGATGTGGGCGCGCAACATCGGCAACCTCATGATGAGCCCGCTCAAGCCGATCGAGTTTCTGCTGTCGCTGATGGTGATGAGCCTGATCCGGCTCGCGATCGGGATCGTTCCGATGACGTTGCTCGCCCTGTTCCTGTTTCACTTCAACGTCTATGCGCTCGGCCTGCCGTTGATCGCGTTCTTCTGCAATCTGATCTTCACGAGCTGGTCGGTCGGCATCTTCGTGTCGGGTCTCGTGCTGCGCAACGGCCTCGGCGCGGAGAGCATCGTCTGGACCCTGATGTTCGCGATCCTGCCGCTGGCCTGCGTCTATTATCCCGTCAGCGTGCTGCCGGCCTTTTTGCAGTACGTCGCCTGGGCGCTGCCGCCGACCTACGTCTTCGAAGGGATGCGCGCGCTTCTCATCGAGCAGACCTTCAGGACCGATCTGATGCTCGGCGCGTTGGCCCTCAACGCGGCCCTTCTGGTTGCATCTTTTGCAGCATTCCTTGCCCTTTTACGCAGCGCCAAGCTGAACGGCTCGCTGCTGTCGGGCGGCGAATAACGTCACTTTCTCGTGGATTCAGCCTGATTTGGCCGATCTACTTACGTAGATGTACGGAACCATGCATTGACGCAATATTACGCATTCGGCAGTATGCTGCGATGCGAAGAGGAATATAGAAATGCCGATTGGTGAGTTTGGCGGCGCGCCGCCCCTGGCGGCCGAAGGCAGTCCGGTCCTGACGACGCCGATGTACTGGATGTACGAGATGGCGCACGCCTCTCTCAATCCGGCGCGTGCGGTCACTGACGCGACCAAGCTGCTGTTCCAGAATCCGCTCAATCCCTGGGCGCGCACCGAAGTCGGCAAGTCGGTCGCCGCGGCCTGCGAATTGTTCGAGCGGACCACGCGCCGTTACGGCAAGCCGGAATGGGGTCTCAACGACACCGAGGTCAACGGCATCCGCGTCCCGATCGAGATCCGCTCGGTTTGGGAAAAGCCGTTCTGCCGGCTGCTCTACTTCGACCGCAAATTCACCCGTCCGCTGCGCAGCCCGCAGCCGCGCGTGCTGATCGTCGCCCCGATGTCCGGCCATTATGCGACGCTGCTCCGCGGCACGGTGGAGGCCTTCCTGCCCGCGCATGAGGTCTACATCACCGACTGGGCCGATGCCCGCATGGTGCCGCTCAGCGACGGCCGCTTCGATCTCGACGATTACATCGACTACGTCATCGAGATGCTGCACGTTCTCGGCGGCAACACCCACGTCATCGCGGTGTGCCAGCCTTCGGTGCCCGTCGTCGCCGCCGTCTCGGTCATGGAAGCGCGACGCGATCCGTTCGTGCCGACCTCGATGACGCTGATGGGCGGCCCGATCGACACCCGCCGCAATCCGACCGCGGTGAACAATCTCGCCCAGGAGCGCGGCATCGACTGGTTCCGCAACCACGTCATCACCAAGGTGCCGTTCCCGCATCCGGGCATGATGCGTGACGTCTATCCGGGATTCTTGCAGCTCAACGGCTTCATCAGCATGAATCTCGACCGGCATATGGACGCCCACAAGCAGCTTTTTGCCCATCTGGTGAAGGGCGACGGCGACCTCGTCGACAAGCATCGCGAATTCTACGACGAGTATCTCGCGGTCATGGACCTCTCCGCCGAATATTACCTGCAGACGGTCGACACCGTGTTCGTGAAGCACTCGCTGCCGAAGGGCGAGATGACCCATCGCGGAACACGCGTCGATCCCTCCAAGGTCACGCGCGTGGCGTTGATGACGGTCGAAGGCGAGAACGACGACATCTCCGGTCTCGGCCAGACCGAGGCGACGCATGCCTTGTGCAGCTCGATCCCGGATCATCGCCGCGTCCATTACGTCCAGAAGGGCGTCGGACATTACGGCGTGTTCAACGGTTCGCGCTTCAGGTCGGAAATCGTGCCGCGGATCCATGACTTCATGGTTTCGGCCGCGAATCCGAGCTCGTTGCAGGCGCGCGCCGCCGAATAGAGTGTTTACACGCGAAGTAGCCGTTCCGATTTTCCATCGGAGCGGCTCGCGCTGCGGTTTTCGGCTTTCCCGGCGAAAATCCGGGTCCTGTTTGGGCCTCCGACAGGGGTAGGTTCCCGCCAGATTCGCGGTATTTAGGTAGCTTCATAGGAGTGAGTCCGCCCTCACCCCTTGGGGGTGTCGCATGCGTCCAGCGGGGGCGAAAAAAGCCGGTTCCAACCCCAGTCTGTAGGGTCTCCCGGACGCCAGACCGCTGTATATTGGGCAAATGATTTGTTTTTGCGCCGAGCGCTTTCCCTGGCGGCGGTTATGGCAGAATCCGGGCGCCCTCCTGCCCCCCGGACTGACAGACATGGCCACCCGCGCACTCCTTTATCGTCGGCCCCACGAACCGAAGACCCTCGTCATCACCCACGGATCGCAATTTTTTGCCATCCGATTGCGCCGGCACAGACGCGCGCGCCGCTACACGCTCAGAATTCATCCGAGCGACCGCGAAGCCATCCTCACCATGCCGCCGCGCGGCACGCTGGCCGAAGCAAAGGACTTCGCGCAGCGTCACGGTGCGTGGATCGCCGCCCGTCTCGGTCGCTTGCCGAAGGCGGCGCCGTTCCAGCCGGGCACGGTGATACCGCTGCGCGGCACGCCGCATCGCATCGTTCACCGCGCCGGCACGCGCGGTACGGTGTGGACCGAGACGCGCGACAGCGGGGAGCGCGTTCTCTGCGTTGCCGGCGGGCTCGAACATGTCGATCGCCGCGTCGGTGACTTCCTCAAGCGCGAGGCGCGTCGCGATCTTCAGCGCTCGGCGGAAGCCTACGCGGCCGAGCTTGGCGTCAGGGTCAAGCGCCTGTCGATCCGCGACCAGTCCAGCCGCTGGGGTTCGTGCACCTCTGCGGGATCGCTGTCGTTCTCCTGGCGCCTGATCCTCGCGCCGCCCTTCGTGCTCGACTACCTCGCCGCGCATGAGGTTGCCCATCTCGTCGAGATGAACCACTCAGCGCGGTTCTGGCGCGTCTGCGGCAAGGTCTGTCCGTCGATGGAACGCGCCAAGAAGTGGCTCGACACCTACGGCAACGATCTGCACCGGTACGGCGTCGAGGATTAGGCCGTCGCTGTCGCCTCATCCGACGCTGTCATCGCCCGCCTTGTGCGCTCTTGCGCACTGGAGCGGGCGATCCGGTATTCCAGAGCCACTTGCTATGGAGCCGAGAAGCCGCGGCGTACCGGCTCCCTGCTTGCCGCCTGCGCTAAAGCTTCGGCGCGCCCAAGACCGAAACCTCGGCGAAGCCTTGGGCGTAGCCGGGTCGCGGGGCATGACGGCGGTTTTCTGGCGCGCTTCAAGCCCTTGCGCTGCCCGCGCAAGCCGTTGATTTCGTTATCCCCGGCTACTGTGCATGGGGTTGTTTTCGCAATTTTTGTTCTGAGGCCATCCTCGACCTCAGGCAGAACCTATCGGTTTCCGCCAAACAGCCGGTCCATCAGCCAGCCATCGAGCCCGGCAGCCGCTTCCGGCCGCACATTGGCGCGCGTCGGGGGCGGCGGACGATAGCCGCCATTGTTAGCCGGCGCTGGAGCCGCTGTCGGTGGTGATACCTGCGAGGCCGCCTGCGCGAGGTTCGACAGGCCCCAGCCACCTGGTGCACTCGGAAGGGCTGCCACCGGCACACCATCGTGCGCCGTCCTCATGAAGCGAGTCCAGACTTCCACCGGCAGGCCGCCGCCGGTCGCCTTCTTGGTCGGCGAGTTGTCGTCATTGCCGAGCCAGACGCCGGTGACGAGGTTGGCGGTGTAACCGATGAACCAGGCGTCACGATAATCCTGGCTGGTGCCGGTCTTGCCGGCCGCCGGCCAGCCCGGGATCTCCGCCTTCTTGGCGGTGCCCGAGATCAGCGTCTCCCGCATCATCGTGTTCATCATGCCGACATAGCGGGGGTCGACGACCTGGTTACGCTCGTCGGGCTGGCGCATGTAGAGCAGCTTGCCACTGAGCGTCCTGATCCGCGTCACGACATGCGGCGCCACCGCGAAGCCGCCATTGGCGAAGGGCGCATAGGCACCGACCAGCTCGACCACTGAGACTTCGGAGGTGCCGAGCGCGATCGAGGCGTTCGGCTCGAGCTTGGAGGAGATGCCGAGCCGGTGGGCGGTGCGCACCACGTTCTTCGGCCCGACCTCGAGGCCGAGGCGGATGGCGACCGTGTTGAGCGACATCGCCAGCGCCTGCGTCAGCGTCACCGCGCCGAAATATTCGTGGGTGTAGTTCTCGGGCCGCCAGCCCTTGACCTCGATCGGCGCGTCCTGGCGCATCGTGTCGGGCGTCAGCCCCTGCTCGAGCGCGGTGAGGTACACGAACGGCTTGAACGAGGAGCCGGGCTGGCGCTTGGCCGTGACCGCGCGGTTGTACTGGCTGTCGGAATAGTTCCGCCCACCGACCATGGCGCGCACGGCGCCATCAGGCGTCATCGCCACCAGCGCTCCCTGGCTGACATTGAACTTGACGCTCTTGGCGGCGAGCTCGTCGATGATGGCGGCTTCCGCCACGCTCTGCAGCTTCGGATCGATCGTGGTCTCGACCTTGATGCTCTCGTCGATCTGGCCGACCAAATCGTCCAGCACCTCGCCGACCCAGTCGGCGACGTAATTGACCGTGCCGGCACCAGCGGGCTTCACATTATAGGAGGGATGGCCGATCGAGGCCTTCGCCTGCGCGTCGGTGATGAATTTCGCGTCAGCCATCGCCGCCAGCACGATTTGCGCCCGCGCTTCCGCGCCCTCAGGATTGCGGTTCGGTGCCAGCCGCGAGGGCGACTTGACGAGGCCGGCGAGCATTGCCGCTTCGGCGACCGTGACGTTCTTGGCCGACTTGCCGAAATATTTCTGCGCCGCCGCCTCGACGCCATAGGCGCCCGAGCCGAAATAGACGCGGTTCAGATAGAGCTCCAGGATCTCGTTCTTGGAGTGCTTGCGCTCCAGCCAGATCGCGAGCTCCGCCTCCTGCAGCTTGCGCTGCAGGGTGCGCTCCTGGGTCAGGAACAGGTTCTTGGCAAGCTGCTGCGTCAGGGTCGAACCGCCCTGCGAGACGCCGCGATGGAGCACGTTGGTGACGAGGGCACGCGCGATGCCGACGGGATCGATGCCGAAATGCGAATAGAAGCGGCGGTCCTCGATGGCGATGAACGCCTTTGGCAGGTATGGCGGGAGGTCCTGCAGCGCGACATTGGCGCCGGCCATCTCGCCGCGCTGCGCCAGCATGCTGCCGTCGACGCCGACGATCTGGATCGTCGGCGGGCGCTTGGGAATCTCCAGCGACTGGATCGGCGGCAGATGGGCGCCGACATAGATCACGACGCCGATCGCGGCGATCACGCCCCACAGGCTCAGCACGGCGCCCCAATAGACCAGGCGGCCGAGACCAAAGCCGCCGCGCGACTTTGCGCGCCGCTTGGCGCCGCTGCGGCCGGCCGGTGCCTTGCGCTCGCGCGGCGGCTCGGCGCCGGCATCCTCGCTCTTGCGCTTGGCGGATGATTTCGTCGATTTCTTCGGCTTGTCGTCGCCGCCGGGAATGCGATCGGCCGCGGTGAGGCGCAGATCGGCGAGCGCCGCGGGCAAGCCGAACAGCGGCTCCTTCCGCCCACCCTTTTTCTTTCCCCACGCCATACGCAAATACGTCCGGTCAGCCCGCCCCGCCGCACGCTAGCGGGCGCTGTTTAAGGCCCGGTTACCCCGGCGTTAACGCGTGATTAGGAGGTGGGGCATTCGCACCCCGCAGTTCCGCTCCTTTGGTGCCGGAGCTAGGATCGTCCGCACAAAACCCGAGGAAACACACATGGGCCATATCGATCCGACCAAGGAGATCTTCGCACAATTCCGGGACAACGATCGCCCCGGCCCGATCCACATGCTCAACCTGGTGCGCCTGCGCAAGGAAGCTGCCTATCCGGACGGACGCAAGGCGAGCGGCGCGGAAGCTTACGCAGCCTATGGCCGCGAGAGCGGCCCGGTGTTCGAACGCCTCGGCGGCCGCATCGTCTGGCAGGGCAGGTTCGAGCTGATGTTGATCGGCCCGCAGGACGAGCGCTGGGACCATTGTTTCATCGCCGAATATCCTGATGTCGGAGCCTTCGTCGAGATGATCCGCGATCCCATTTATCGCGAGGCCGTCAAGCACCGCCAGGCCGCGGTGGAGGATTCGCGGCTGATCCGGCACGCCGTGCTGCCGGTGGGAAAGAACTTTGGGGAGATACCGACGTGAATGTCGCCGACGAATCTCCCTCGGTCGTCATGGCCGGGCCCGACCCGGCCATCCACGGCTTCCTTTGCTGCCCCAAGAACGTGCATGCCCGGGCCAAGCCCGGGCACGCTGTCGTTGAGACAGATGTTCTCGAGAACTAGCCCGACGGGCCCGAGTCCTCGATGATCGGTCCGAACAGCTCCCAGCGTTCGCCGTTGAACTTCATCATCTGCATCTGCTTGTTGACGCGATAGTCGTTCGGCCCGGTGTTGATCTTGATGCCGGGCAGCGCCAGGCTCGGCGAGTAGCCCTTGATATTGGCGGCCTGCTTCATGACGTTCTCGCGCGTCAGGTCATCGCCGCACTGCTTCAGCACCTGCACCAGCAGCTCGGCCACCGAATAGGCATAGGTGTTGATGGTGTTGAGCTTGTCGCCCTCGGGGAAATACTTGTCCATAAAGGCGAAGAAGGCCTTCACGCCCGCATCGTCTTTCCACTGGGGATCGCCGGGGTCCTTGCCGTAGTTGGTCGAGATGATGCCCTTGGAGATGTCGAGGCCGGCCGGCTTCAAGGTGGCCGACACCGGGCTCGCATTGATGTCGAGGATGTGCACCGGGGTCCAGCCGAGGTCGGCAAGCTTCTTGATCGCCTGCGCTGCGAATTTCGGGGTGGAGGCGTCATAGAACAGGTCGACGCCCATCGACTTCAGCTTGACCACTTGCGAATCTACGGTCGGGTCGGTGACCTCGTAGGAGACTTCACCGACGATCATGCTGGCGGCCTTGGCGCCGAGGCCGCTCTTGAGGCCTGCGAGATAGTCGCGGCCCATGTCGTCATTCTGGTAGAGCACGCCGATCTTGGCGTTCGGATGATTGGCGAGGATGTATTTTGCGTAGATCCGTCCCTCGGACACGTAGTTGGGATTGTAGGCGATGGTCCAGGGATAGTTCTGGGGATCGTTGAAGCGAGCTGCACCGGTGGAAGCAAGGAGCTGCGGGATCTTCTTGCCGTTGAGATATTTCTGCACGGCGGCGTTGGCCGCGGTTCCGATCAATTGGAACGTGAACAGCACCTCGTCGCCCTCGACGAGCTTGCGCACCTGTTCGACCGTCTTCGGCGGCGAATAGGCGTCGTCATACTGGATCAGATTGATCTTGCGGCCGTTGATGCCGCCCTGATCGTTGATCATCTTGAAGTAGGCGGCCTGGGTCTTGCCGATATTGGCGTAGACGGAATAGGCGCCGGAGAACGGAACGGTCTGCCCGATCTTGATCTCGGTGTCGGTCGCACCGGTGTCGTATTTCTTCTGGGCGAGGGCTTGGCTGGCCGAAAACGTGACGGCGAGCGCTGCCGTGGCAGCTAGGAAGGCTCTGCGATTGTTCATGTTGGGTCGTTCCTCCTGACGGAATTTTCGGCCGACGGTCTTTTCCGTTGATTGCAACGGTCGCCATCGCTGCCGAAGATTGTGGAGGAAGGCGCCGCCGCGCGCAAGGATCGCGACGCCGCGCCGTAGCGTCTCAGGCCAAAAAGCTAGGCCAGGAGCAATGCCGCCAGCGCGACCGCCGCAGGCAGCGCCTGGACCATCAGGATGCGTGAGCTGACGGTGGCAGCGCCATAGGCGCCGGCGACGATCACGCAAAGCAGGAAGAACGCCTTGATCTGGAACGCGAAGGCCGGATTGCCGTGGACCAGACCCCAGATCAGGCCCGCGGCGAGGAAGCCGTTGTAGAGTCCCTGATTGGCAGCCAGCACTTTCGTGATCTCGGCCTTCTCCGGCGTGTTGCGAAACACCTTCAGGCCCTGCGGCTTGTCCCAGAGAAACATCTCCAGGATCAGGAAGAATACGTGCAGCGCGGCAACCAGCGCCACCAGGACATTGGCGATCAGGATCAAAGTCAGCTCCCCCAAAAGCGTCAGCTTTCGGGTGGACGTTAGCATGGCCGGCATGGCAAGTGCGATGGGGCGTGTTTCGATGCAATGGTGCCGCAATGGCCAGCCGGTCAACCAAACTCTCTGTTCGCTTCGGCCTCGATCGGCTGACGACGCCGATCGGAATCGCGCTGCTCGTCACCGATGCCGAGGGTGCGCTGCGCGCGCTCGACTGGGACGATTACGAGCACCGCATGCGCGGGCTCCTGCGCCTGCACTACGGCGCAGTCGATCTGGGCGACCAGCCGGCGCCCGCGTCCATGCGGACGGCGCTGTCGGCTTATTTCGAGGGCGATCTCGGCCAGCTCTCGGGCATCGCATGGCGCATCGCTGGCACGCCGTTCCAGCAGAAGGTCTGGGAGGCGCTCGCGCGGATTCCCGCCGGCACCACGATGAGCTACGGCGCGCTCGCCGCAAGGATCGACATGCCGAAAGCCATTCGCGCCGTCGGCCATGCCAACGGCTCCAACCCCATCAGCGTGGTGCTGCCCTGCCATCGGCTGATCGGCGCGGATGGCTCGCTGGTGAAATATGGCGGCGGGCTGGAGCGGAAAAGGTGGCTGTTGTGGCATGAGGGCGTGGAGGTTTAGCGCTCTCTCCACATCGTCATTCCGGGGCGCCGCGCAGCGGCGAACCCGGAATCCATCCGGCTACACCGACGGTGCCGAGGAATAGATTCCGGGTTCGCGCTTCGCGCGCCCCGGAATGACGAGTAGAGAGACCGCCGCCTCACGCCGCCGGCTGCACCGCCTTGTCGCCGGCCATCACATGGGTCAGCGCGCTCTTGATTGCGGCCTGGCGTGTCGGTGCGCTGATCTGTGCACCCAGGAGGTCGGTGACGTAGAACACGTCGCGGGCGCGCTCGCCGAAGGTCGCGACATGGGCCGAGGCGATGTTGAGGTTGAGCTTCGAGATTGCCGTGGTCAGCTCGTAGAGCAGGCCGGGGCGATCGAGGCCGGAGACCTCGATCACCGTGTAGCGGTCGGACCATTGGTTGTTGATGGTCACTTCCGGCTCGATCACGAAGGGCCGCGCCTTGCTGCGCACCGTGCGCCGCGCCACCACTTCGGGCAGGCGCAGCTTGCCTTCGAGGACGTCCTCGATCATCTCGCCGATGCGCGTGGCGCGGCGGCCTTCGTCCTCGTCGCGGTCGTATTCCCGCGAAATCGAGATCGTGTCGAGCGCGCGGCCGTCGGTGGTGGTGTAGATCTGGGCGTCGACGATGTTGGCGCCGGCCGAGGCGCAGGCGCCGGCGATGATCGAGAGCAGCCACGGATGGTCGGCCGCGAAGATCGTCAGCTCGGTGACGCCGCGCACCTCGTCGAAGCCGACATTGATCGCGAGCTTGTGGCCGGCCTGCTCGCTGGAGCGGACGAAGCGTGCGTGGCGCACCTTGCGCGGCAGCTCGACCTTGAGCCAATAGGCCGGATAGTGCCGGCCGATATAGGCATCGAGCTCGTCCTCCGGCCACTCGGCAAAGGCCATGCGGAACTCGGCATAGGCAGCCGCGAGGCGTTTGCCGCGATCGACCTCCGAGAATCCGCCGGTCAGCACCGGCTCGGTCTCGTAGTAGAGCGAGCGCAGCAGTTGGGCCTTCCAGCCGTTCCACACCCCCGGACCGACGCCGCGGATGTCGGCGGTGGTCAGGATGGTCAGCAGCTTCATCTGCTCGACCGATTGCACCACGGCGGCGAAATTCTCGATGGTCTTGCGATCCGAGAGGTCGCGCGACTGCGCGACCGTGGACATCGTCAGGTGTTCCTCGATCAGCCAGGCCACGAGTTCGGTGTCGGCCGGGCTGAAGCCGAGCCGCGGGCACAGCCGCCGAGCCACCTTGGCGCCTGCGATCGAGTGATCTTCCGGCCGGCCCTTGGCGACGTCGTGCAGCAAGGTGGCGATGTAGATCACCGCGCGATGCTCGGGCCGGGACTTGCGCATGAGGTCGCTGGCAAGCGCGAACTCCTCGACGCCGCCGCGCTCGATGTCCTGCAGGAAGCCGATGCAGCGGATCAGATGCTCATCGACGGTGTAGTGATGATACATGTTGAACTGCATCATCGAGACGATCTTGCCGAAGGCGCGGATGAAATGGCCGAGCACGCCGGTCTCGTTCATCCGCCGCAGCACGATCTCGGCATTGTCCGAGGTCAGGATCTCCATGAACAGCCGGTTGGCCTCGGGATTTTCGCGAAGCTGCGCGTTGATCAGGCTCAGCGACCGCGTCACGTCCCGCATCGCATCCGGATGGAAGGCGAGGTTGTTCTTCTGGGCCAGGCGGAAGATACGGATCAGATTGACCGGATCGTGCTTGAAGACGTCGGGCGCTGCGACGTTGATGCGGTTGTTGTCGACGATGAAGTCGTCGCTGTCAGGGACGCGCCGCTTCGCCGCGGTCGGCCGCAGCCGCGCCATCATCCGGCTCAGGACCGGGGCGGGCTTGGCCTGCTGGTCCTCGAGCTTGGCGCAGAGAATGGCGGTGAGGTTGCCGACCTCCTTGGCGACCAGGAAGTAGTGCTTCATGAAGCGCTCGACGTCCTGCATGCCGGGATGCGAGGTGTAGCCGAGCCGCACTGCGATCTCGCGCTGGAGGTCGAAGGAGAGGCGCTCTTCGGCGCGGCCGGAATAGAAATGCAGATTGCAGCGCACCGACCAGAGGAAGTCGGCGCAGCGGCGGAAGGTGCGATATTCCTGTGCGTCGAACACGCCGCGCCCGACCAGCTCGTGGGTGTCGCGCACGCGGTAGACGTACTTGGCGATCCAGAACAGCGTGTGCAGGTCGCGCAGCGCCCCCTTGCCGTCCTTGACGTTGGGCTCGACCAGATAGCGCGACTGGCCGCCGCGGCGGTGCCGTTCCTCGCGCTCGGCAAGCTTGGCGGTCACGAATTCGGACGCGGTGCCTTGCACGACTTCCTTGTCGAAGCGCTCGACCAATTCGTCATAGAGCGGCTTGTCGCCGGTCAGGAAGCGCGTCTCCAGGATCGCGGTGCGAATGGTCATGTCGCCGCGCGCCTGCCGGATCGACTCGTCGACCGAGCGCGTGGCGTGGCCGACCTTCAGCCCCATGTCCCAGAGGCAATAGAGGATGGCTTCGGCGACCTGCTCGCCCCAGGCGGTCTGCTTGTAGGGCAGGATGAACAGGAGATCGATGTCGGATTCGGGCGCCATCAGACCGCGGCCATAGCCGCCGGTCGCGACCACCGCCATGCGCTCGGCGCCGCTCGGGATCGGCGAGCGGTAGAGATGACGGGTTGCCGCCGAATAGAGGATGCGGATGATCTCGTCCTGGACGTGACACAGCCGCTCGGCGCAGCGGCGACCGTGGCGGTCCTTCAGAAGGATTTGCTGCGCCGCGGCGCGTGCGGCGATCAGCTCGGCCTTGAGCAATTGCGCCATGGCGGTGCGGAACGCGTCTTCGCGTCCCTGATGCTTTTCGGCAAGCGCATCGACCGCTGCGGTGATCCGCGCCGTGTCGAAACGATCGTCCACCTCGGCCCTGTGCTCAGTCGCGACGCTGTCCATGCCTCACCGGATATAAGAGGTGACAGGCGCTGTCACCCGCCATTCTCTGGCAATAGTCGTTCCATGCTGGAAAGCTGCGGCTTTGGGCAAATCTGTTCTCGGCGGGTCCGCCTTCGAGGGGCGGATTTTCTCGTTGATTTCTAGATTTAACTCCTTGAAAAGCAATGAAATTTTGGAGGAGGCTGGGCATGACCATGGTCACACGACGTATTCTGCTGGCGGGGGCAATGGCACTCGCAATCACCCCTGCGGCGCGGGCGGCCGATCCACTCAAGGAAATCCGCATTGACTGGGCGACTTACAATCCGGTCTCGATGGTCCTGAAGCAGAAGGGGCTGCTCGAGAAGGAGTTCGCCAAGGACGGGATCACTGTCACCTGGGTGCAGTCGGCCGGCTCCAACAAGGCGCTCGAATTCCTCAATGCGGGCTCGATCGATTTCGGCTCGACCGCGGGCTCGGCGGCGCTGGTGGCGAAGATCAACGGCAACCCGATCAAGTCGATCTACGTCTATTCGCGTCCCGAATGGACCGCGCTGGTGACGGGCAAGGACTCCAAGATTGCAAGCGTGGCTGATCTCAAGGGCAAGCGCGTTGCGGTCACGCGCGGCACCGATCCGCACATCTTCCTGGTGCGCGCGCTGCTCGGCGCCGGCTTGACCGAGAAGGACATCACGCCGGTTCTGCTCCAGCATGCCGACGGCAAGACCGCGCTGATCCGCGGTGACGTCGATGCCTGGGCCGGCCTCGATCCGATGATGGCTCAGGCCGAGGTCGAGGAAGGCGCAAAGCTGTTCTACCGCAAGGCCGACGCCAACACCTGGGGCATCCTCAATGTGCGCGAGCAGTTCTTGAAGGACCATCCGGATGCGGCCCGCCGCGTGCTCGCCGTCTATGAAGAGGCGCGAAAGTATTCACTGGCGAATTACGACGAGCTGAAGAAGACCTTCATCGCGGTCACAAAGCTGCCCGAGGCCGTCGTCGACAAGCAGCTCAAGGAGCGCACCGAGCTCACCCATAGCCGCATCGGCGCGCCCCAGCGCGAGTCGATCCTCGCCGCCGGTCTCGCACTCCAGCAAGCCGGCGTCGTCGATGCCAAGGTCGACGTGAAGGCAACGCTGGACGCCCTGCTCGACGACCAGGTCCCGCTGCCGACGAATTGATCGGCGTGCAGGCGAGCGCGCCGTTGAATCTCGCAGTCGTCCCGGGGTGCGTAGCGAACCCGGGACCCAACCGCAGGGCGCGCTTTTGCGCGAAGACGGGCACTCCGAGTCCCCGTAACCACATCATCCTGTGGTTATGGACCCCGGATCTACGCTTCGCTTGTCCGGGGCGACGACCGAGAACGTCGCGCGCCCTTGCATTAGCTCCTCAGACGCGCTTGCTAGGGTCATGATCTCCGACGCGCCAGTCCTGCAACAGACCTCGGAACCGGCCGAGAGCACCGCCGCGCCCTCGCGGCTGTCGCGTTACGCGCGGCCGCTGCTTGGGATCTTGCTGCCGCTCACGCTCGCGCTCGGATGGGAACTCGTGGTGTGGCTCGGCTGGTCCAACGGCCGGCTGGTGCCGCCGCCCTCGCGCATCTTTGCCACCATTGCCGAGCTCGCCCGTTCAGGCGAGCTGGTCCGCCACATCGCCGCAACGCTGTGGCGGGTCGGGCTCGGTTTCGCCTTCGGTGTCGTCGCGGGCACGCTGCTGGGGGCAGTCTCCGGCTATTGGTCGCTGGCGCGGCGGCTGTTCGATCCAACCGTGCAGGCTCTGCGCGCGATCCCGTCCCTCGCCTGGGTGCCGCTATTCATCCTCTGGCTCGGGATCTTCGAGACATCGAAGGTCGCGCTGATCGCGGTCGGCGTGTTCTTCCCGGTCTATCTCGGCGTGATGGGCGCGATCCTGTCCGTCGACCGCAAGATCGTGGAGGTCGGTCGCACCTTCCGCTTGTCCGGCCCGGCGATGATCCGCCGCATCCTGTTGCCCGCCGTGTTGCCGGCCTATGTCGTGTCCTTGCGCGTCGGACTTGGCCTCGGCTGGATGTTCGTGGTCGCGGCCGAGCTGATCGGCGCCTCCGAGGGCCTCGGCTATCTCCTGCTCGATGGCCAGCAGCTCGGCAAGCCCGCGCAGATCCTGGCAGCGATCGTGATCTTCGCCATTCTCGGCAAGCTCACGGATTGGCTCATCGAGGTCGCGAGCGCGCCCTTCCTGCGCTGGCAGGACGCCTTCGTCGGCGCGAAGGGAGCTTAAAGGCGATGCTGGCGCTCGACCGGGTCAGCAAGACCTATCCCAACGGCGTGCAGGCGCTGGCGCGCTTCTCCGCCGAGATCAGGCAAGGCGAGATCGTCGCCATCATCGGCGGCTCAGGCTGCGGCAAATCAACGTTGCTCCGCGCCATCGCCGGTCTCGATCGTGCCAGCTCGGGCGCCGTGACGCTCGACAATGAGGCGATCACTTCGCCCCATGCCAAGATCGGCATCATCTTCCAGGAGCCGCGGCTGCTGCCCTGGCTCAGCGTCGCCGACAACATCGGCTTTGGCCTCGCCGATCTGCCCACGGCCGAGCGGAACGAGAAGGTGGCGCGTGCGCTCGAGCGCGTCGGGCTGGCCGAGAAGGCGCAGGCCTGGCCGCGCGAGCTCTCCGGCGGGCAGGCGCAGCGCGTCGCGATCGCCCGCGCACTGGTGCCGCAGCCGGAGGTGCTCTTGCTCGACGAGCCGTTCTCGGCGCTCGACGCTTTCACTCGCAGGGACCTTCAGGATCATCTGCTCGACCTCTGGGCGGACACGCGGCCGACGCTCATCCTCGTCACCCATGACGTCGACGAGGCCGTGGTGCTGGCCGATCGCGTCCTGGTGATGCGGCCGCGGCCGGGCCGGCTGTTCGACCAGATCGAGATCAATCTCGGCCGTCCGCGCGACCGCAATTCGTCGTTGTTCGAGAATTTCAAGCGAAGTGTGCTGACGTCACTCGACCGTTCGCTCGACCGAAGCGTGCCCGACCGTGACGCAACCCAGGGTCCCGGTCAGGCCATGTGGTGGTGACAATTTCTCGCCAAGCCGGTACATCGAAGGGCGAATTTTCCGGGAGAGAACGAACATGGACGCTGCAGAGCTGCGCCAGATGCAGGCTCCGATCAAGGAGCGCTACAAGACCGACCCCAAGACCGCGCTGATCACGCTGAAGGCCAAGGGCTCCACCGATGGCGAAGGCATCGCCTGCAAGGTCGAGACCGGCCGCGCCATCGCAATGGCGGGACTGCATCCGGCGACGGGCGGGTCCGGCCTTGAGCTCTGCTCCGGAGACATGCTGCTCGAAGCCTTGGTCGCCTGCGCCGGTGTCACGCTGAAATCGGTTGCGACCGCGATCGAGGTGCCGCTCAAGACCGGCAACGTCTATGCCGAGGGCGATCTCGATTTCCGCGGCACGCTCGGCGTCGACAAGGAGACGCCGGTCGGCTTCGCAGAGATCCGTCTGCGGTTCGAGGTCGACACCGACGCGCCGCAGGACAAGCTCGATCTCCTGCTCAAGCTGACCGAGCGTTATTGTGTGGTCTATCAGACCATCAAGAACGGCCCGAAGGTCTCGGTGTCGATGCAACGGATGTGACTCTGTGTACCCTCCCCTGGAGGGGGAGGGTCGATCGCGCGCAGCGCGAGCGGGGTGGGGTGATCTCTCCACGTCGCACACTGTTCGTGTCGAGAGATCACCTCACCCCGCTGCGCATTTCGCTTCGCTCCATGCACAGCGACCCTCCCCCTCCAGGGGAGGGTAAGAAGAAAAAATGTCCCTCGACCTTCACTTCCTTCTCTTCCTCCTCCTGCGCATGGCGATTGCGGCGGCGTTCGTCGTGACGGCGTCGATCATCACCGAACGCACCGGACCGGTGATCGGCGCGCTGGTGGCGACCCTGCCGGTGTCGGCCGGTCCCTCCTACGTCTTCCTCGCGCTCGACCACGACGCCGCCTTCATCGCGCAGGGTGCGCTGGCGAGCCTGCCGGTCAACGCGGCAACCATCTTCATGTGTCTCGCTTATGTCGTGCTGGCGCAACGGCACAGTCTTCTGGTGGGTTGTGGCAGCGCGGTCGCGATCTGGATCGTGCTTGCTTCGATCATCCGTCAGTTCGACTGGTCGCTCACCGCCGGACTGGCCGCGAATCTGATCGCCTTCGGCATCTGCATTCCGCTCCTGGCCGGCTATCGCCATGTGAAAATGCCGCTGGTGACGCGCCGCTGGTACGACGTTCCGATGCGGGCCGCATTGGTCGCGACGCTCGTCGCGATCGTGGTCTCGACCTCGGGCTGGGTCGGTCCCCGTATCAGCGGCATCATCGCGCTGTACCCGGTCGTGTTCACCAGCATCATGGTGATTCTGCATCCGCGGATCGGCGGCCCGCCGACCGCCGCGGTGCTCGCCAACTCAGCGTGGGGCCTGCTCGGGTTTGGTACTGCAATCGCAGTCTTGCACGTTGCGGTGGCGTCGTTCGGCTCTGCCGTCGGTCTGTGCCTCGCGCTCGGTACCTGCATCGCATGGAACCTGACGCTGTGGGGGATCGGCCGTCGTGCGATGCACAAGGCGTGAGAGCCGTGAGACTACGGATTAGCGCGGCATGGCGTCGCGACATTGCGGTAAGCTCAATTCACGCCAGTCAAATTCGAAGCGCCTTCTCAAGCCGTTGAATGAGAGCGTCATTTCGAGTTTTGCCGTTTTCTTGGATCGAGCGTCGATGTGCATGGCGGGGGACACGCCCGTCGATCCTTCACCGAATTCCGACAGTTCTATTAGAACTTTCTTCGCGCTTCTCACCTATGAATGGCCGAGGTACCCGCTTCCGCAACTGTCGGCGCGAACTCGTCCGAGATGCATCCGAATGCAGGGACTCGCGGGAATTGTAGATTTGAATACGGCTGTGTCGCCGCAACGGTTACTTCCCCTACGAGCTGTCCTCGTAATTTCGAGATGGAGATTCTTTGATGTTCGGTCGCAAGCCCCAGATTGATGCACAAGCACGGCTCGATGCGATCGGCCGCTCCCAGGCCATGATTGAATTCAATCTGGATGGTACGATCGTCACGGCCAACAAGAACTTCCTCGACGCCCTCGGCTATCGGCTCGACGAGATTCAGGGCAAGCATCACTCCATGTTCGTGCCGGCCGAGCAGCGCGATACCGCCGAGTACAAGGCGTTCTGGGCTGCATTGAACCGTGGCGAGTACCAGGCGCGCGAGTTCAAGCGGATCGCGAAGGATGGCCACGAGGTCTGGATCGAAGCATCCTACAATCCGGTGCTCGACGGCAACGGCAAGACGGTGATGGTCGCCAAGATTGCGACCGACATCACCGCGAAGAAGATCCGGAGCATGACGGATGCATCGAAGATCGCCGCCATCGGCCGTGCCCAGGCCGTCATCGAATTCAGGCTCGACGGTACCATCGTCACGGCCAACGAGAATTTCTGCAAGACGCTGGGCTATTCGCTTTCCGAGATCGAGGGCAAGCACCACAGCCTGTTCGTCGCCCAGGCCGACCGCGACGGTACGGCCTATCGCGAGTTCTGGGCCGCGCTCAACCGCGGCGAATACCAGACCGGCGAGTACAAGCGCATCGGCAAGGGCGGCCGCGAGGTGTGGATCATCGCCTCCTACACGCCGCTGATCGACGAGACCGGCAAGCCGTATGGCGTCGTCAAGTTCGCGACCGACGTCACCGCGGAGAAGCTGAAGAACGCCGATCTCGCCGGTCAGATTGCAGCTATCGACAAGGCCCAGGCTGTGATCGAGTTCAACATGGACGGCACGATCATCACCGCGAATGCGAATTTCCTCGGCACGCTCGGCTATTCGCTGCCCGAGATCAAGGGCAAGCATCACAGCATGTTCGTTGAGCCCGGCGAGCGCGATGGCTCCGCCTATCGCGAGTTCTGGGCCGCGCTCAACCGCGGTCAGTACCAGGCGGCCGAATACAAGCGCATCGGCAAGGGCGGCAAGGAAGTCTATATTCAGGCCTCCTACAACCCGATCTTCGATCTCAACGGCAAGCCGTTCAAGGTCGTCAAATATGCAACCGATACGACCAGGCAGGTGCTGGTCCGCATGGGCAACGAGCGCGTCCGCGGCATGATGGAATCGGTCGCCGCGGGCTCCGAGGAGCTGAACGCCTCGGTGCGCGAGATCTCCGAGGCCATGACCAAGTCGCGCGAGACCGCCATGAGCGCGGTGGATCAGGTCGCTTCCGCCGACGCTCAGGCCCAGCGCCTGACCGAGGCCGCGCAGTCGATGAGCGGTATCGTCGAGATGATCAACAGCATCACCGGCCAGATCAACCTGCTGGCGCTCAATGCCACGATCGAATCCGCCCGTGCCGGCGAAGCCGGCCGCGGCTTTGCCGTGGTCGCCTCCGAAGTGAAGAGCCTCGCCAACCAGGCCAAGCAGGCCACGGACAAGATCGGCCAGGAGATCGGCAGCCTCAACGGCATCTCCGGCGACGTCGTCAGCGCGCTCGGCTCGATCAAGCAGGCGATCACCAGCGTCAGCGAATACGTGACCTCGACCGCCGCCGCCGTCGAGGAGCAGAGCACGGTGACGAACGAGATGTCGAACAGCATGCAGCGCGCCGCCGCGGAGGCCGCTGCAATCGCGGCAAGGGCGTAGTTCGAATCATAGGGCGGGCAAAGGCGCGCTCTTCGCGCGCCGTGCCCTCTATCCGCGAATTCGACGTTGCAGGGTGGGCACGCTCCGCTTTGCACACCCAACGGCACTATCCCGGCTTCGGCAGCTTCGCCTTGAGCGCATACAGCGCATCCAGCGCCTCGCGCGGCGACATCTCGTCGGGGTGCAGCGCCTTCACGGCTTCTAGCAACAACTCGGCCTCGCTCGGCGGCGCGGCTTCTGCGGCGGCGCGCGAGGGCACGGCGAACAGCGGCAGATCGTCCACCAGCGCGCGTGCGGTCTGGCCGCGATCCTGCGCCTCGAGCTTGGAGAGCACCGATTTCGCGCGCGTGATCACGGCGGGCGGCAGGCCGGCCAGTTTTGCCACCTGGATGCCGTAGGAGCGGTCGGCCGAGCCCGGCAGCACCTCGTGCAGGAACACGACATTGCCCTGCCACTCCTTCACCCGCACCGTGGCGTTGAACATCCGAGGTAGCTTGGCGGAGAGCGCAGTCAACTCGTGATAGTGCGTGGCAAACAGGGTGCGGCAGCGGTTGCTCTCGTGCAGATGCTCGATCGCGGCCCAGGCGATCGAGAGGCCGTCGAACGTCGCGGTGCCGCGGCCGATCTCGTCGAGGATCACGAGCGAGCGCTCGCCCGCCTGGTTCAGGATCGCCGCGGTCTCGACCATCTCGACCATGAAGGTGGAGCGCCCGCGGGCGAGGTCGTCGGCGGCGCCGACGCGCGAGAACAGGCGGTCGATGATGCCGATCCGCGCACGTGTTGCCGGCACGAAGCTGCCGATCTGGGCGAGCAGCGCAATCAGCGCGTTCTGGCGCAGGAAAGTCGATTTACCGGCCATGTTGGGTCCGGTGAGCAACCAGAGCTGGCCGGATTTTTGCGCAGGGCCTGGCGACAGATCGCAGGCATTGGCGATGAACGGTTCGCCATTGCGCTTGAGCGCCTGCTCTACGACCGGATGGCGGCCGGCTTCGATCGCAAAGCCGAGCGAGGTGTCCACCTCGGGCCGCACATAATTCTCGTCGACCGCGAGTTTGGCGAGCGAGGTCGCGACATCGAGAAGCGCAAAGCCTTGCGCCGCGGCACGCAGGTCATCGCTGATCGCGAGCGCCTTGGCCGAGAGCCTCTCGAAGATCTCGAGCTCGAGCCCGAGCGCACGGTCGCCGGCATTGGCGATCTTGGCCTCGATCTCGCCGAGCTCCGATGTCGTGAAGCGCACCTGTCCGGCCAGCGTCTGGCGATGGATGAAGGTCGCGTTCAGCGGCGCTGACATCAGCTTGTCGCCGTGCTGCGCGGTGACCTCGACGAAATAGCCGAGCACGTTGTTGTGCCGGATCTTCAGGCCCTTGACGCCCGTGCTATCGGCGTAGCGCGCCTGCATCGAGGCGACGACGAGGCGCGAGGCGTCGCGCAGATTTCGCGCTTCGTCCAGCGCCGGCTCGTAGCCCTGTCGCACGAAGCCGCCGTCGCGCTTGATCAGCGGCAGTTGTTCGTCGAGCGCACTGGCGAATTCCGCCGCGAGCTCGCGCGAGGGCCTTTGCAGCGCCGCCATCACCAAAGCGATCTCCTGCGGCGGCTGGTCGAGCTCGCCAAGCCGCGCCAGCACCTGGTCGGCGGCGATGATGCCGTCGCGGATGCCGGCGAGGTCGCGCGGGCCGCCGCGCCCGACCGAGAGCCGCGCCAGCGCACGCGACATGTCGGGCGCGCTGCGCAGGATGCTGCGGACGTCTTCGCGCGCGGCGGAATCGGCGACGAAGGCCGTGACGGCATCGAGCCGCCTTGCGATCGCCGTCGCATCCGTCAGCGGCGCCGCCAGCCGCTGGGCGAGCAGGCGCGAGCCCGCCGAGGTCACCGTGCAGTCGATCGCATCGAGCAGCGAGCCGCGGCGTTCGCCCGCGAGCGTCCGCGTCAGCTCGAGATTGGCACGGGTCGCCGGATCGATCGCCATGGTCGCGCCGGAGGCCTCGCGCGCGGGCGGCGACAGCGGCGGATGCTTGCCGACCTGGGTTCGGTCGACATAGGTGACGGCGGCGGCCGCGGCGGTGGCTTCCAGGCGGGTGAGCTGGGAGAGCCCGTCCATGGTTGCGACGGCAAAGTAGTCGCACAGCCGTTTCTCGGCGGTGGCGCCGTCGAAGACGTCGCGGGTCAGCGGCGTCACCGCCGGCAGCTCGCGCAGGGTCTGTCCGAGCTCGTTGTCGTTGTAGAGTGCGTCGGTGACGATCGCCTCGTTCGGGTTGATGCGCGCCAGCGTTGCGGAAAGCTCGCCGCCCGCTACTTCCGTCACCATGAATTCAGCGGTCGAGATGTCGATCCAGGCGAGACCGAAGCGGTCGCCGCCGGCAGAGGACCGCGCCCGCGCGATCGCCAGCAGGTAATTGTTGGCGCGCGCATCGAGCAGCGTGTCCTCGGTCAGCGTGCCCGGCGTGACCAGCCGCACCACGCCGCGGCGGACCACGCTCTTGTTGCCGCGCGCCTTGGCCGCCGCGGGATCCTCGGTCTGCTCGCACACCGCGACGCGATGGCCGGCCGAGATCAGGCGGTGCAGATAGTCCTCGGAGCGCTCGACCGGCACGCCGCACATCGGGATGTCGGCGCCCTGATGCTTGCCGCGCTTGGTCAGCACGATGCCGAGCGTCCTGGAGGCGATCTCGGCGTCCTCGAAGAACAATTCGTAGAAATCGCCCATCCGGTAGAACAGCAAGAGGCCCTGATGCGCCGCCTTGATCTCCAGGTACTGTTCCATCATCGGCGTGACGCGCGCTTCCGCTGGCGGCGCGGGCGCTTCGTCGGGGGGTGGAACGGGTATCGGCTGTTGCATCGTCATGGGCGGCGCAACCTACAAAATTTCGGCACCTGCTCCTATCGGTTTGGCCGGGAGGAGCGGGTTTTCCACGTTGTCCGCATTGCGGCATGCGCTGGAAGCGCGCACACCCCTCGGAACACGCGCGCATCGGTCAATTGACCTGCCGCGGGCGCCCTCCTAAAACTCCGCCGACATTGAAGAAATTGGGCCGAACCGCGGCATTCAGGGAGAACAACGATGCGTGACGTCTTTATCTGCGATGCCGTGCGGACCCCGATTGGACGCTTCGGCGGCTCGCTCGCCAAGGTGCGCGCCGACGATCTCGCCGCCGCCCCGATCAAGGCGCTGATGGCCAGGCACCCCAGCCTCGACTGGGCGCAGGTGGACGAAGTCTTTTTTGGCTGCGCCAACCAGGCCGGCGAGGACAATCGCAATGTCGCGCGCATGGCGCTCCTGCTCGCGGGCCTCCCGGATTCGGTTCCCGGCCAGACCCTGAACCGCCTCTGTGCCTCCGGCCTCGATGCGGTCGGCGCCGCGGGCCGCGCCATCCGCTCCGGCGAGATTGAGCTCGCCATTGCCGGCGGCGTCGAGTCGATGACCCGCGCGCCCTTCGTGATGGGCAAGGCGCAGGAGGCCTTCTCGCGCTCGGCCGAGATCTTCGACACCACGATCGGCTGGCGCTTCATCAATCCGCTGCTGAAGGCGCAGTACGGCGTCGATGCCATGCCGGAGACCGGCGAGAACGTCGCCGAGGAATTCCAGGTTTCGCGCGCCGACCAGGACGCCTTCGCCATCCGCTCGCAGCAGCGGGCAGGTGCCGCGATCGCAGCCGGCTATTTTGCCGAAGAAATCATCCCGATCACCATTCCCGGTGGCAAGGCGGGCCCCATCACCATCGACAAGGACGAGCATCCGCGTCCCGAGACCACGCTGGAGGGCCTTGCCAAGCTGAAGCCGATCGTGCGCAATCCCGGCACGGTGACCGCCGGCAACGCCTCCGGCGTCAATGACGGCGCTGCCGCGATGATCCTGGCTTCGGAACCAGCAGTGAAGAAGCATGGTCTGACGCCCCGCGCGCGCATCCTCGGCCTTGCTTCCGCCGGCGTGCCGCCGCGCATCATGGGCATCGGACCGGTGCCGGCGACCCGCAAGCTGATGGAGCGCCTCGGCAAGAAGATCAGCGATTTCGACCTGATCGAGCTGAATGAAGCCTTCGCCTCGCAGGGCATTGCCTGCATGCGCCAGCTCGGCGTGTCCGACGATGCCGACTACGTCAATCCGCATGGCGGCGCCATCGCCCTCGGCCATCCGCTCGGCATGAGCGGCGCGCGCCTGGCGCTCACCGCCGTGCACGGCATGGAGAAGCGCGGCGGCAAGCTTGCGCTCGCCACCATGTGCGTCGGCGTCGGCCAGGGCGTCGCGGTCGCCATCGAGAAGCTGAACTGACCGGACGCACAGCGGCCGGTCATCCCCGGGGCGGTGCACTTGCACCGAACATGATGCGCAGTTGCGCACCTGAGGATCCCGAGTTTCCGGGGGGCAGCCCTGCGGCTGCCCCCGGAATGACAGCTTGGGGGCTCCGAAACCCGCTTCCCCCAATTAGTTATATCCTATAATGATTGGCGGAAGCGTTGACCGGCCGGACCACAATGGCCGGGGAGGAGTTCGCCAATGACGTTCATCTATCCCACCGACAGCAACAAGGCGCATCCGCTGCCGCTGTCGCCCGAATACAAGAGCTCGATCAAGCGCGCGCCGAACAAGCCGCTGATCCCGATGCGCCATACATTGTCGGAATTGACCGGGCCCGTGTACGGCCACGAGACCGTTCGCGAGGGCGACAACGATCTCACCCGCCAGCACAGCGGCGAGCCGCTCGGCGAGCGCATCATCGTCCACGGCCATGTGCGCGACGAGGACGGCCGGGGCGTGCCGAACTCATTGGTCGAGATCTGGCAGGCCAATTCCTGCGGCCGCTACGTTCACGTCCGCGACCAGCATCCGGCGCCGCTCGATCCCAATTTTACGGGTGCCGGCCGCACCGTGAGCGATGCGGCCGGCTACTACCGCTTCGTCAGCATCAAGCCTGGCGCCTACCCCTGGGGCAACCATCACAACGCCTGGCGGCCTGCGCACATTCATCTGTCGGTGTTCGGCCATTCCTTCGTGACGCGTCTCGTGACGCAGATGTACTTCCCGAACGACCCGCTGTTCCCGTTCGATCCGATCTTCAACTCGGTGTCGGACGAGAAGGCGCGGGCGCGAATGGTCTCCTCGTTCGACCTCGAGAACACCCAGCCCGAATGGGCGCTGTGCTATCGCTTTGACATCGTGCTGCGCGGCAAGAACGCCACGCCCATGGAGAACCATTAAGTGCAGGATTCTGTGAAGCCCAACGGGATCACCCCATCGCAGACCGTCGGTCCGTTCTTCAAATACGGCCTGACGCCGAATGGCGAGTACGCCTGGAACGACGCGTTCACCAGCTCGACATTGACCCCCGATGTCACGGGCGAGCGCATCCGTATCGAAGGCCGGGTGTTCGACGGCGACGGCGTTGCGGTGCCGGATTGCATGCTGGAGATCTGGCAGGCGGACGCGCAAGGCCGCTTCGCCGACCCGCAGGACAAGCGCGCGTTACCGAATGCGAGTTTCCGCGGCTTTGCCCGTTGCGGCACCGACAAGGACGGCAACTACGCTTTCGAAACCATCAAGCCGGGCGCGGTGCCGGATCCCGACGGCAAGCCGCAGGCGCCGCACGTCCTGCTGGCGGTGTTCGGTCGCGGCATGCTGCGTCATCTTTACACCCGCATCTACTTCAGCGACGAGGCCGGCAACGCAGCCGACCCCGTGTTGGCGCTGGTGCCTACTGAGCGGCGCGCTACGCTGACCGCCGTGCGGGATGCCGGCAAGCCGGTCTACCGGCTCGATCTTCGGTTGCAGGGCGACAACGAGACGGTGTTCTTCGACGTGTGAAGGCGCGGCGTGCCGAAGAAGTCTTGCTCTTCGGCACGCCTTTCTCCGTCCCCTCGCATCAAGCCGACGCGCGGCGGGGCGGAATGGATTGTCTTGCAGGCCTGTGCGTCAGCTCTACTGACTCAAATTCCGATAGTATTAGGCTCGACTTCCGCAATTATGCGGGCTCCAGGCGGTGCAATTCGACCGCAAAGCAATCCCGTATTTACCGTGTTCGTCTAGGGTGGCTCCAGTTTTGACGCCGGTCCTGGATTGTTTTCATGAAATTTCGTCTGTCGTTATCGTCTGCGATCATCGCATTCGGCATCGTTCTTGCCGTCGGTTTTGCCGCCGTGGTTTCGACCAGCCTGTATGCCTTGAAAGAGCTCAAGGTCGGCGGTCCGCTCTACTCGGACATCAAGCTGGGCAACGATCTCATCGCTGACATTCTGCCGCCGCCGGAATATGTCATCGAGGCCTATCTCGAGGCGACCCTGGCCATGCGCGAGCCGGACCAGCTGGCGGCCCATGGCGAACGCCTGGTTCAGCTCCGCAAGGACTACGACGAGCGCAAGGCATTCTGGGTCTCCTCCAGCCTCTCCGCCGACCTGAAGACGGCGCTGGTGTCGAAATCCGACGCCGAGGTGCAGAAGTTCTGGAAGGCGTCCGACCAGCTCCTGCCGGCCCTCAAGGCCAAGGACGCGGCTGCGTCCGAACGCATCTATGCCCAGCTCAAGGACGCCTACACCGCGCATCGCGCCGTGATCGACAGCATCGTCGAGAGCGCCAACAAGCAGAATGCCGCCATGGAGAAGCTGGCCGCCGACCGCGACAGCGCGATGCTTTGGATCCTCCTCGGCGTCTCCGCTGCCGTCCTGGCATTCATTGCCGCGGGCCTGCTCGGCGTTGCCCTCGGCGTGATGCGGCCGATCGTGCGCATGACGGACACGATGCAGAAGCTGGCGACCGGCGATCTCGCCGCCGACATTCCGTTCGCCCACCGCCAGGACGAGGTCGGCTCGATGGCGGGTGCGCTTGTGGTGTTCAAGCAGTCGGCGGTCGAGAATTCCCGGCTGCGCGAGGAGCAATTGCGACAGGAGCAGGAGGCGGCGCTTGCCAAGCGCTCGGCCCTGCACCAGATGGCAGAGACCGTCGAACGCGAGACCGGCCGCTCGGTCGACACCGCGAGCGCGGCGAGCCATGGCGTGGAGCGGGCTGCTACCAGCCTGTCCGAGATCGCAAGTTCGCTCTCCGCGCAGTCGCAGGCCGTCGCCGCGGCCTCCACCCAGGCCCTGGGCAGCTCGCAGACCGTCTCGGCCGCGGCTGAAGAGTTGAGCGCCTCGATCCGCGAGATCGCGAGCCAGGTCGCGCGGACCAGCACGGTCACGAAATCCGCGGTCGCCGGCCGCGAGCAGGCGCGCTCGACCATCCAGGCGCTGGCCGGATCGGTCAAGAAGATCGCCGAGGTCTCCGATCTCATTGGCGGCATCGCCGGCCAGACCAACCTGCTGGCGCTCAACGCCACGATCGAGGCGGCGCGCGCCGGCGAGGCCGGTCGCGGCTTCGCCGTGGTCGCCGCCGAGGTGAAGTCCCTGTCGGACCAGACCGCCAAATCCACCGAGGAGATCACGCGGCTGATTACCGAGATCCAGGCTTCGACGCAGGCTGCGGTCGACGCCGTCGAGACGATGGGAGGGCACATCGTCGAGATCGATGGCGTGGCGACCTCGGTTGCCGCCGCGATGGAAGAGCAGGACGCCGCGACGCGGGAGATCACGCGGTCGATCTCCGAATCGGCGTCCGCGGCGAAGGAGGTCTCGGCCAAGATCGGCAATGTCAGCCGCGACGCCGCGTCCGTGAACGAGCGCGCCGCGGAGGTCAGGCAGGCGATTGGCGGCATGACGGCCAATCTCGAACAGCTACGGTCGGTCGTGGTCAGGACCGTGCGCGACTCGACCGCGGCAGCCTGAGCCCGGCGGTATTTCGGCCGCTGGTGCCTGGGGGTGTGATCGTGCAGTATGGCGCGGGACAGGGGCATCGTGGTTCATGACATCTCCACAATTGCCGGCGGTCGTTGAGCCCGCCCGATTGACGGCCGCGCTGCGCCGGGGCGGTGTGTTGGACGCTGGCGCGGTGCGCGAGGTGAAGGTGCTGCACCAGCGCGACACCGTCGTGTCGCACATCATCCGGCTCGGCCTGCGCTATGTCGGCGAATCTACCGGCGCCCCGCAATCGCTGATCCTGAAGACCGCCAATTCCGCGTTCGCCGGGAAGCTTGCCAATGGCGGCCGGCGCGAGGTGGACTACTACACCCAACTCGCGACGAGCATGCCGTCCGGGCTCGTGCCCGGCTGCTTCGACGGACATTTCGATGAGGGCAGCCTAGCCTGGCATCTTCTGCTCGAGGATCTCACCGACAGCCACGACGTCGCGGCGGCTTGGCCCCTGCCTCCGTCGCGCGAGCAGGCTATTGCGGTCGTGACGACGCTCGCACGCTGGCACGCGTCGTGGTGGGACCATCCGAGCCTCGGCGACACCGTCGGCACCTTTGCAAGCCCCGAAGACGGCGCGGAGCGTATGGAGACGTTCGCGGGGCATTACGACCGCTTTGCCGATTCGCTCGGTGACCGTCTCAGCGAGGAGCGGCGTACGCTCTATCGTCGCCTGATCGATCAGTCGGAGCGGCTGTCCCAGCGTTACCACTCACGCCGTCACCTCAGCATCACCCATGGCGATGCCCATGTCTGGAACTTCCTGCTGCCGCGCGCGGGCGTAGCCGATACCGTCCGGATCTTCGATTTCGATCTGTGGAGCATCAACGTTCCGACCCACGACCTCGCCTACATGATCGCGATGCACTGGTATCCGGAACGCCGGCAATCGCTCGAGCGCTTGCTGCTCAATCTCTACCATGACGCTCTGATCGAGAGCGGAATCACCGGCTACACGCGCGGTGCGCTCGATCGCGATTATCGCTGGGCCGTGCTGTGGCAGATCACGCGGCCGGTCTGGCAGTGGAGCATCAACATTCCGCCGGTGATCTGGTGGAATAATCTGGAGCGGATATTCGCGGCCGTGGATGATCTGGGCTGCGAGGAATTGTTGTAGCGGATTGTACTCCAAATTCGGTGTCGTCCCCGCGAACGCGGGGACCCATAACCACAGGGAGGAGTTGTAGCGCGAGCCGGCAACTCCGAGTCTTCGTCAAACCACTTCCTGTGATTAGGGTCCTCGCGTTCGCAGGGACGATAGCGGAGAGTCTGGATCGAGCGCGCCTTACTCCATCACCGCATGTTCCGGCCCGGCCGCCTGTTTGCGCAGTGTGGCCTTGGTCGAGCCGATCAGCAAGGCGAGCGGGATGGTGCAGAGGACGAAGAGCATCACCAGCTGGTAGTCGTGCGCGAAGGCGATGATCTGCGCCTGTACGTTGACCATTCTGTCGGCCATGGCGCGGCCGGTGTCGGTGGACAGGTTGATCATGCCGCTGACGTCGGGCATCTGGAGCGCGTGGTTGAACGGGTTGATGTGCTCCGACAGGATCGCGTAGGTCCGCCGCGTCCCCTGCGTCAACTGCGCGATGACGACGGAGATGCCGACCGAGCTCGCGACGTTGCGCATCAGCGTCAGCATCGCGGTGCCGTCGGTACGCAACTCGTTCGAGAGCGTCAGGAACGCCACGGTCGAAAGCGGCACAAACACGAGACCGAAGCCGAAGCCCTGGATCACGCTGACGGTGACGATCTCAGGCACCTGGGTCAGATCGGTCCAGCCGGTCATCTGGAACAGCGAGCCCGCGGTCATCGCCAGCCCCGCGATGATCAGCGTGCGCGCCTCGAAATACCGCATCATGCGGCCGACCAGCATCATTGCGAAGAAAGTGCCGAAGCCGCGGCTTGCCAGCAGGAGGCCGGCGGTGATGATGGGATAGCCAATCACGTTCTGCATGTAGGGCGAGGCCAGCGCCATGGTCGAAAACAGGACGAGCCCCATCACGATCATGAACATGCAACCAGTGACGAAGTTGCGATCCCGGAACAGGCCGAAGCGGATGAACGGCGTCGAGGTCGTGAAGGAGTGCGCGAGGAAGAAATAGAAGGCGGCGGCCGAGACGATGAACTCCGCGAGGATCTCGTTGGATTCCAGCCAGCCCAATTGCTCGCCGCGGTCGAGCGCGAGCTGCAGCGCGCCGATCGCGACCGCCAGCGCAGCGAAGCCGAACCAGTCGAATCTGAGGCTGAGGTTCTTCTCGGTCTCGTCCATGAACACGATCAGTCCGAGCACCGTGATGGCGCCGAACGGCAGGTTGACGAAGAACACCCAGTGCCAGGAATAGGTCTCGGTCAGCCAGGCGCCGAGCGAGGGTCCCATGATCGGGCCCATCATCACGCCCATGCCCCAGATCGACATCGCCTTGGCGCGTTCCTGGAGCGTGTAATAGTCGAGCATCACCGATTGCGACAGCGGCACCAGGGCGGCGCCGAACACGCCCTGCAGCAGCCGGAACAGCACCATCTGGTTGATATCCTGGGCGAGGCCGCACAGCACCGAGGCCATTGTGAAACCGGCCGCGCAGATGATGAAGATGCGCTTGCGGCCGAAGCGGTTGGCAATCCAGCCCACCGGTGCCGTCATGATCGCGGCGGCGACGATGTAGGATGTCAGCACCCAGTTGATCTGGTCCTGCGAGGCCGACAGCGTTCCCTGCATGTAGGGCAGGGCAACGTTGGCGATGGTGGTGTCCAGCGCCTGCATGATGGTCGCGGTCATGGCGCAGATCGTCACCATGTTCCGGCGCAGGCCGGGAACCATCAAAGCGGGATTGGACTCCGCCATCGGATCAGTCCTTGTCCTGATCTTTGTCTTGGCCCGCGGTCGCCGACAGGCCGAACAGGCCGGCGAGGGAGCGTTTGTGGCCGGTGTCGATGGTGGCATAGACGCTCATGCCGGCCTTCAGTTTCCGCACGTGCTTGTCGGTCTCGTCGAAATAGATGCGGATCGGCACGCGCTGCACGACCTTGACGAAATTGCCGGTGGCGTTCTGCGGCGGCAAGATCGCGAATTGAGCGCCGGTGCCGGGCGAGAGCGAGCCGATCTTGCCCTTGAAGACGTGGTTCGGGAATGCATCGACCTCGAGCGTGACGGGCTGTCCTTCGGTCACATAGGTGAGATCGCTCTCCTTCGGGTTGGCGTCGACCCAGGGGTGGGCGACGTCGATGATCGAAAACACCGGCGTGCCGGCAGCGACATAGCGCCCAAGCTGGATCTGCTCGACCTGCGTCGCCACGCCATCCATCGGAGCGCGCAGCACGGTGTGGTCGAGGTTGCGCTGGGCATCGTCCAGCTTGGCTTTCGCCTGTGCGTAGGCCGGGAATTGCTGCAGCGGCAACGCGACGTCGCCGAGCAATTGCGTCTTGGCGTTCGAGAGCTGCTGCTTGATGTATTGCGCCTGCGCGCCGGCGGTGACCAGTGCATTCGAGGCGTTGTCGAGATCGAGCTGCGAGCCGTAATTGTTCTTCACCAGCGCCTGCTTGCGTTCGACGTCGCGCTTTTTCAAATCGATGCCCTGCTGGGCCAGATCGAGCATGTCGCCATAGATCTTGATGTTGGCGACGAGATTGTCATAGGTCGTGCGGGCCTGCGCGAGCTGCGCCTTGGCTTCGTCCACCGCGTGACGAAACGGAATGGGGTCGATCTCGAACAGCTCGTCGCCCTGCTTGACCGACTGGCCTTCCTTCACGATGACCTTCTGGATCTTGCCGGAGATGTCGGGCGTCACCAGCACCTTCTGGGCGCCGACATAGGCGTCGTCGGTGCCGACATAGCGACCGCCTTTGAGATAGAAGGTGAGGCCGCCGATGACGGCGATCACGGGCAGCACGACCAGGAGCAGGAAGCGGCGGTAGCGGCGCAGGCCCGCCATCATGCGGCGGCGCGGATCGCTGCCCGCCTTCTTGGTGGGCTTGCCGTTGTCGGTCTTCTGCTCGGGCTGGAACTTGAGGACCTGGTCAGCCATAGCGCTGCTCCTTACGTGCTTGTTCCGCTCCTGAGGTCTGGATTGCGGTGCGCACGTTTTCCTTGATGGTTTCAAGCTGGGTGAGGAGGCGATGGGCGTCCGCCGGCGTGATGCCCTCGAGCGCGTTGGCCGTCAGCTCGGACTTCAGCCCGCTCATCCGGCCGAGCAATTGCCGGCCGGCCTTCTTGAGATACAGGCGCTTGACGCGGCGATCCGAGGCATCGCTGCGGCGTTCGATCCAGTCGTTGTCGCACAGCTTGTCGATCAGGCGGGTCAGCGTGATGGGCTGCATTTCCAGCAGCTCGGCGAGCTCAGACTGCTTCATGCCCTCGCTGCGCTCGACCTTGGCCAGCACCGCCCATTGGGCGCGGGTGATCCCGAACCGCGATGCCTCCTTGTCGGCATAGACACGCAAGAGGCGGTAGAGCTCGCCCAACGTAAACAGGAAGTTCTGGTCGACAGGCCCGCGGCTCATGAGCTTGGTCTCCAAATAAGCAGGCATATAATAAGCAAGCTTATGATTATTCCATCTGGGGACAACGCGACGCTGTCCCGCTGCAAAGGCATGGCTGGTCGCCGCATGGGCGGTCGCGCTTTGGGTTCCGCCGCCGAAATGCTAGAAGGCGACTGTATGGCCCCTGCTAAATCGGCATTTCCCGCGCCTGATCACGATCACGGCCGCTGCACCGCGGATGCGCTGGCGCATGCCGAGGAGGTGTGCGAGCAGCGCGCGCAGAAATTCACGCCGATCCGCCGGCAAGTGCTGGGAGCGCTGCTCTCCAGCCACCGCCCGCTCGGCGCCTATGAGGTGATCGACGAACTCGCCAAGTCGATGGCGCGGCCGGCGCCGATCACGGTCTATCGTGCGCTCGATTTCCTGATGGCCAACGGCCTCGTGCACCGCATCGAGAGCCGCAACGCCTACCTCGCCTGTGCAGCCCACGACCATGACGCGACCTCGGCGGTGGCGTTCCTGATCTGCGAGCGCTGTGGCCTCGTCGGCGAGATCCCGTCGGCGTCCTTTGCCGGTAATCTCAATGCCTCGGCACGCAGCTCAGGCTTTGCCCCGAAATTGTCCGTGGTGGAGATCACGGGCGTCTGCACCCATTGTCAGAAAGCTGCATAAAGCAACAACGGCGCAAGGCCGGTTTTTCGGGAAGAAATGTCCTCACCACAAGCCATACCGTCCGCCGGCCGTCCCCTCAGTGCCGGCGCCATCGCCCTGATGCTCATGCTGTGCCTGACCTGGGGGTTCAACCAGATCGCGGTGAAGCTGGTGCTTCCGGACATTCCGCCGATGCTCCAGGCCACGATCCGCTCGGCCGGCGCATTGCCGGTGCTGTTCATCATCGGCACGTTTCGCGGGGTCAAATTCTTCGAGAACGACGGCACTTGGAAGCCGGGCCTGGTCGCCGGGCTGATGTTCGGCATCGAATTCGTGCTGATCTTCCAGGGGCTGCGCCTCACCTCGGCCTCGCGCGCGGTGGTGTTCCTCTACACCGCGCCGTTCTTCGTGGCGCTGGGCTCCTATCAGGTGCTCGGCGAGCGGCTCGGCGCCCCGCAATGGCTGGGCCTCGCCATCAGCTTTGCCGGCGTTGCCCTCGCGATCGGCGTGCCGCAGCCCAATGTGGATTCGCATGTTCTGCTCGGCGACCTCATGATCGTCGGCGGCGCCGCGCTGTGGGCCGCGACGACGCTGGTTGCCAAGGGCACGAGGCTGCGGTTCGCCGCGCCCGAGAAGGCGTTGGGCTATCAGGTTGCCATTTCGATCCCGATCCTGGGGCTGGCGGCCTGGCTGTTCGGCGAGACCATCACGCACACGCCGGCGCCGCTGTCGCTCGGCCTGATGGCCTTCCAGGCGATCTGGGTGGTTGGAACCACGTTCACGCTTTGGTTCGCGCTGGTGAAGACCTATTCGGCCAGCAAATTGTCGGCTTTTACCTTCATCACCCCTTTGTTTGGCGTGGTGGGTAGCTATTTCATCATGCACGACACCCTAAGCCTGGCGTTCGGGGCGGCCGCCCTCCTTGTAATTGCTGGGCTTTTTCTCGTTAACCGTCCGAGCCAAACGGCCGCGGCGCCGGCTGATGCATTGCTGAACGTCACCAAAACCTGATATTTGGACCCCATGAACAAGCCCGAAACCACCATCGATTCCGACATCGCGGGGCCCGCGCCGCGCCATCACACCACCCAGGTCAAGGTCGGCGACGTCGCCGTCGGCGGCGGTGCGCCGATCGTCGTGCAGTCGATGACCAACACCGACACCGCCGACATCGACGGTACCATTGCCCAGGTCGCAGCGCTCGCGCGCGCCGGCTCCGAAATGGTCCGCATCACCGTGGACCGCGAGGAAGCCGCTGCCGCCGTTCCGCACATTCGCGACGGCCTCGCCAAGCGCGGTATCACCACGCCGCTGATCGGCGACTTCCACTATATCGGCCACAAGCTGCTCGCGGCCTATCCGGCCTGCGCCGAGGCACTCGCCAAGTACCGCATCAATCCCGGCAATGTCGGCTTCAAGGACAAACGCGACACCCAGTTCGCCGACATCATCGAGATCGCCAACAAGAACAACAAGCCGGTTCGCATCGGCGCCAATTGGGGCTCGCTCGACCAGGAGCTGCTGACCAAGCTGATGGACGAGAATGCCGCGTCCGCCAATCCGCGCGACGTGCGCGCGGTGACCCGCGAGGCCATGGTGCAATCCGCGCTGCTTTCGGCCGCGCGCGCCGAAGAGCTCGGCATGCCCAAGAACCGCATCATCCTCTCCGCAAAGGTCTCGGCGGTGCAGGATCTCATCGCGGTCTATCAGGATCTCGCCAGCCGTTCCGACTATGCGATCCATCTCGGCCTGACCGAGGCCGGCATGGGCTCGAAGGGCATCGTGGCCTCGTCCGCTGCGCTCGGCATCCTGCTTCAGCAGGGCATTGGCGACACCATCCGCATCTCGCTGACGCCGGAACCCGGCGGCGATCGTACCCGTGAGGTGCAGGTCGGCCAGGAGCTGCTCCAGACCATGGGCTTCCGCACCTTCGTGCCGCTGGTCGCCGCGTGCCCCGGCTGCGGCCGTACCACCTCGACCACGTTCCAGGAACTGGCCCGCTCGATCCAGGATTTCATCCGCGACGAGATGCCGGCCTGGAAGACGAAATATCCCGGCGTCGAAGAGCTCAACGTCGCGGTGATGGGCTGCATCGTCAACGGCCCCGGCGAATCCAAGCACGCCAATATCGGCATCTCGCTGCCCGGCACCGGTGAAGCGCCGGCTGCGCCTGTCTTCGTCGACGGCAAGAAGTTCCGCACGCTGCGCGGTCCCACGATCTCCGCCGACTTCAAGGCACTTGTGATCGACTACATCGATCAGCGCTACGGCCAGGGCGCCAAGGTGCCGGTCACCGCGGCGGAGTAGGTTCTTCAGGTCAGCATGTGATCGTGCTGACCTGACCTGTCTCGCCATATCTCAATATCAATCCATCCCGCGTGATCACGCTCGCGCCAAGGTCGCGAGCGGTCGAAATGATGATTCGATCGGCGGGGTCGCGTGGCGGCTCCCCCGGCAAGAATGACGATGCGATCAGGATATCGGGTGTGAGTTCGGCAAGCCGTATTCCCTCGACGGCAAGCAGCCGCTGAAACCAGCGTTCTGGTGTTGTGGAAAGGCCCAACCGGTTGCGTGCAACGAGCAAGCCGATTTCCCATGCCGTAATGGCGGACACGAGGATTTCGGTTCCCGCGCGATAGGCGGCCTCGATCGCATCCTTCGCTGCCGAGGCGATGGGCTTGTCCTCGACGATCCAAATCGCGGCGTGTGTATCGAGGAGAAGAGGCGCCGGCTCACTCATAGACCTTGCCCCAATCGGGATCTGCCGGCTCCGTCAAATCCACGCCCGGCGGAATATGTGCCAATCCTTTGAGTGCACCGAACAGTGGATGGCGGCCGAGCTTCCTGGCGCGCGAGGGCGACGGCTCCGCCGAGTTCGGCTCAACCCGCCGAAACACGACCTTGCGAGCCTTCGTATCCACCTGTTCAGTCCGGAATCCGGCGGCCAGCCAAACCTTGGTCATGACGTTGTTCGTGGGATTGTTGCTCCACCAAGCGGGATATTGAGGTGAGTTCGGGGGGAGCTTGTCTCCGATGATCCGCTCGATTTCGGCAAAGGTCATGGGGACTTCTTTGGTCCGTTGGGACTTTAGGAATTCACCAAGCCGCTCGTATTTTCCCATGACAAAGCCTCCGCTCTTCAAACACTACTAAAGCTTTAAAAGTGTGTCAAGGAGTGTTGCCCGCTCCTGCTCTTTGCGTCCGCGCTCTCAGGGCCTACGATGGCGGCCAAGAAGAACACAGCGGCAGGATTCGCCATGAGTTCGTTATCCGGCAAACAGGGCCCGCGCTACCGCCACACGTCGGATGACGGCGCGCCCTACGAGACCATCGCGGTCGAAAAGCTCACCCCCATCATCGGCGCGGAAATATCGGGCGTTGACATCGGCAGGCTCGTCTCCGACGACGCGCGCTCCAACCAGCAGATGGACGAGATCCACCGCGCGCTCGCCGAAAACCTCGTCGTCTTCTTCCGCGACCAGCACATCACGCCGCAGCAGCATCTCGCCTTCGGCCGCAAGTTCGGCGAGCTGCATTTTCACCCCGCCGCGCCGCACGAGGACGAAGACCCCGCGCTGATGAAGATCTACGCCGACAAGAACTCGCCGCGCGCGAACGGCGAGGGCTGGCACTCGGACGTGTCCTGCGATCTCGAGCCGCCGATGGGCTCGATCCTCTACATCAAGCAGTGCCCGCCGCGCGGCGGCGACACGCTGTTCGCCAACATGTATGCGGCTTACGAAGCCTTATCGGACCGCATGAAGGCCTATCTCGACGGCCTCACCGCGCTGCACGACGGCGAGCCGATCTACCGTGGGCTCTATGCGAATTATGGCGTCGCCGATCGTCCCTCCTATCCGCAAGCCGAGCATCCCGTGGTGCGAACCCATCCGGTCACGGCTAAGAAGGCGCTCTACGTCAACCGCGGCTTCACCCGCCACATCAACGGCATCCCGCGCGACGAGAGCGATGCGATGCTGGCCTATCTCTACCAGCACGCCGAAAACCCGCTGTTCCAGTGCCGCTTCCGCTGGACCGAGAACGCCATCGCGTTCTGGGACAACCGCTGCACCCAGCACCGCGCGATGTGGGACTACTGGCCGCATACGCGCTCGGGCACACGCGTGACGGTGAAGGGAGAGCGGCCGGTGTGAGCGGTGGACGTTCGGCTGGCCTGCACTGAAAAAGAAAAGGCCCCGGACGATGCCGGGGCCTTCGATCGTCACGGGAAAGCGCCGCTCAGTATCTGGCAACGATCGGGCCGCCAAACTTGTAGTTCACGCCGACGCGGGCAATCTGGTCTGTGAACTTGTGGTTGACCGTGATGTCCGAGCCGGGAAGACAATTTGCGCACCCCGGAATGCTCGTCGCGTACGATCCGAGGTCGACATAGAGATATTCAGCTTTGACCGTCCAATTTCCGGCAACGTGATACTCCATGCCGGCGCCAACCGTCCAGCCAGCCCGGGTCACTGAAGAATTCACGATGCCAAGATCGCCGGGATCAATGCACGGCGCGCCGAAAAAGCAAAATGTATCGGTCGTCTTCAGATTTCCTACAGCCAAACCGCCAGCGACATAAAAGAGTGCATCACCCGCCGCCCAGCCCAATCTTCCGCGGAGTGTTCCCAGGAATGTTAGCTTGCTCGAATTGGTCATTACGTCGAGGGGATTGATGACCAGGAATCCGACCGGAGGGACCTGAACCCGGGTCGCCGTACCGTCGGCCCAGTTGGCATCGGCTTCGACACCGACAACAAGGTTGCTGGTCTGCCAATTGTAGCCAGCCTGCACACCTCCAATCACCCCCTCAGGGTGCAAATTGGTCCGGGTGAACGCGTTCAAATCTGCGGCCCCGGCAGCTCCCCAACCGACGGGATTCGCAGCGGGAGTGATCCGATCGTCTCCCCAGTGACCGCCGACGTTGCCTCCCACGTAGAAGCCGGTCCAATTCCAAGCGGCAATGACCGGTGCCGGAGCCTTGGCGTAAGGACGGGCGCCCAGGTCGGCTGCCGCAGCGGCGCCGGTGAACAGGGCGGAGGTAACTGCAACGGCCAGCGCAAGTTTTTTCACGACGAAATTTCCCTCATTTCAAGGAGGCACGTTCCTTAAATTACCAGTTGACAGCCGGCTTCGTCTGTCACCCGTGAGCAACGGTACCTGAATATATTTCCCGGCTTGCGCGATTAGGGGAACGATACAAGGTGTGATTGTCAGCCGTCGAAAATGGCAGCCGCAGTGCTGAGGCAACAAGAAATGCCCCGGCGGGCGGGGCTTTCATACGCTTCCTGCACGCGGAGAGCGCCGGGGTAGCGACGGAGTGGCGCCTTAGAATGGGAGTGCCCACCATCTCGCCCCTCGCTAGGCGCGCCAGACATAGTAACGGCGCGAAGAGCCGCCTTTGCCTCCGCCCTACATACCCCGCGGCTCTGCGTTGACGTCTTCCAGCGTCCGCGCCAATCTTCCCCAAAAAAACAAATCGGGAGGATGCCATGCTCCGCGCCGAGGACAATAAATTCCTGACCGAGGCCGGCCCTGGAACGGGCATGGGCGAATTGTTGCGCCGGTTCTGGATTCCCGTCCTGCTCTGCGAAGAACTCGCCGAGCCCGACGGCGAGCCGAAGAAGATCATCGTGCTCGGCGAGGAGCTGCTCGCCTTCCGCGACTCTCGCGGCGTCGTCGGGGTCATCGACCAATATTGTCCGCATCGCGGCGCCAATCTCTGGCTTGGGCGCAACGAAGAGTGCGGCATCCGCTGCGTCTATCATGGCTGGAAGTTCGACACCGACGGCCGCTGCCTGGACATGCCGACCTCCTATCCCGATCTCAACGCCAAGGACCTGATCCGCATCAAGTCCTATCCGGTGCGGGAATGGGGCGAGATGATCTGGGCCTATATGGGGCCTCTTGAGGCCATGCCCGAGCTCCCCGATCTCGAAATGGCACTGCTGCCGGCCTCACATCGCTATGTCAGCAAGAAATGGCAGGACTGCAACTGGGTGCAGGCGCTGGAAGGCTCGATCGACACGGCGCATTTCACTTTTGCCCATCTCTCCTTCGACAAGGAGGAGAACGAGATCCTGGACATCAAGAAGCACTTCGTGAATCCGATCGCGCGGATGTCGAGCGATCACATGCGCTGGATCGCGGAGGATCCACGCCCGGTGATCAAGATCAGTCCGCACGAGGCCGGATTGACCATCGCTGGCGGACGGCTCACCGGCGGCGACAACATCTACTGGCGCATCGCGCAGTTCTTGATGCCGTTCCACGCTTACGCTCCCAGCGCGATGCCGGGCGAGAACATTTTCGGGCAGACTTTCGTGCCTGTCACCGACACCAATTGCTGGATCTATACCTATGCCTGGAATCCGGAGCGTCCGCTGACGCAAGGAGAGCGCGACGCCTATGACCATGGCAACGGCGTGATCGCGGAGGTCGACGACAACTACGTGCCGCTGCGTCATAGGGGCAACGACTATCTGATCGACCGCAAGCTCCAGAAGACCCGAAGCTACACGGGCATCAAGGGCGTGTCCGAGCAGGACGCCGCCGTGCAGGACAGCCAGGGGCCGATCGCCGACCGCACCCGCGAGCATCTCGGGCCGACGGATCTCGGCATCATGCATTTCCGCAAGGTCGTGATGGATCTGGCGCGGGCGCTCCAGCGGGGCGAACCGCCGCCGCAGGCTGCGCATCAGGACCGCTATGCGGTGCGCTCCGGCGCCTGCGTGACCAGCAAGTCCAAAGACCTGCCTGCGGTCATGCTGGAACGTTTCGGCGATGCCGCGGGTTTCGTCGGGCGCCCCAGGATTGCAGCGGCGGAGTAGCGCTTGGGGCAATCGCGGGGCATCATCGTCGGGCTGGTTGCGTCGATCCTGCTATCGTCGCTTGCGACTGTTGACAGCAGCGAGGCCGCGACCGCACGAAAGTTTGCAAGACCCAAGGCCAAGCCGCAGGTATCGGCCAGATGTGAGATGCCAAAATTCCGGATCATGGTGGACGTCGGGCACACCCCGGACTCCTACGGCGCGCTGAGCGCGCGCAATGATCCGGAGTTCGGCTTCAACTTCCGTCTCGCAAGACTCATCGCGGCAAGACTCAAGTCCGACGGCTTCGCCGCAACCCGACTGCTCGTCACGGACGGCAAGGCGCGGCCGAGCCTTTTCAAGCGGGTCAGTGCCGCGAATGGCGGCCGGGCCGATCTCTTCCTGTCGATTCACCACGATTCGGTGCCGGACAAGCTGCTCAAGACCTGGGAGTTCGACGGCGCGAAGAGCTATTTCAGCGATCGCTTTTCGGGCCACTCCCTGTTCGTGTCGCGGCACAACCCGCACTTCGCCACCAGCCTGATGCTGGCCCGGATGATCGGCCGGCAGTTGAAAGACCAGGGCCTGGACTATGCCAGCCAATATACCTTGCCGGTGATGGGCCGGTACCGGCGCCAGCTGCTCGACAAGGATGTCGGCGTCTACCGCTACGACGGACTCGTCGTTCTCTCGCGGACGAGCAGCGCCGCAGTGCTGCTCGAAGCCGGCTCCATCATCAATCGCGACGAGGAGATGGCGATGAACTCGCCGGAGCGGCATGAGACGATTGCCGGGGCTGTTGCCGCGGCAATAGGGGAGTTTTGCGCAAGGCGGTAGTTCCCGCCCTACAGCGGCACCCCGCGATACTCCCGGTTTGCCAGGCTCGCCTCCTCCAGATCCAGATCGCGCTCGATCCGCCGCCGCGTCTCGTCGGTGATCTGGCCATCGCGCAAGAGGTCGTGGATGAATTTTCGTTCGGCGGCGATCAGGTTGCGGGTCAGCGCGGTGCCGGCGGCGGAGACGTCGTGGCGGGCAGGGTCGAGCGAATCCGGAAGCTGGTTGACGCGGATCTCGTGTCGCGCACGCAAAAGCCGGATCACCTCTTCGGACACCTCCTTCTCCGCGGTCAGCGCGTCGAGTGATTTCAGTGCCGCATCGAGCGCCTGGCGGCGTGCGGCGATCTCGGCCTCGTGCTCGGCGGCATGCTCGTTTCGGCCGGCGTCTGCGACGCCGAGCCACCGCACCACCGGCGGCAGCGTCAGGCCGACGCCGATCAGCGTGACGAAGATGACGCCGAAGGCAACGAACAGGATCAGGTCACGATATGGGAACGCCTCGCCATTAGGGAGCGTGAACGGCAGCGCCAACGCGGCCGCAAGCGACACCGCGCCGCGCACGCCGGTGAAGGCGAGCACGAACGGCCATTGCCACGGCGGCGGCGGATCGCGCTCGCGCAACGATTTGCTGAGCATCCGCGGCAGATAGGTTGCGGGATAGAGCCAGGCGAAGCGCGCGATCACGACGATCATCAGGACAAGGGCGGTCGCGATCAGGATGTCGTCGAGCGGAAACGACTTCGACTTCTCGTAGAGCGCGCGCATCTGGAAGCCGGTGAGCAGGAACAGCACGCCCTCGATCAAGTAAATGATGAGATCCCAGAAGAAGATGCCTTGCAGCCGTGTCGCCGACGAGATCAGCAGCGGGCCGTTCCAGCTCACATAGAGACCGCAGGCGACGGTGGCGATCACGCCGGAGCCGCCGACATGCTCGGGCAGCCAGTAAGAGACGTAGGGCGTGATCAGCGACAACGTCAGCTCAACCTGCGGATCCCTGGACCATTTGCGGAAGCGCAGGGAGAGCAACCCGACGCCGATGCCGAAAGCAATCTCGCTGGCGACGATCAGCAAGAACTCGCCGGCCGCCAGCGGCAGGGAGAAATGTCCGACCATGATTGCGGCCAGCGCGAAGCGGTAGAGGGTCAGCGCCGTGGCGTCGTTGGCGAGCCCTTCGCCCTCGAGGATGACCACCAGCCGCCGCGGCAAATTGAGCCGGCGCGCGATCGCGAGCGGCGCCACGACGTCGGGTGGCGCGACGATGGCGCCGAGCAGAAACCCGATGGCCCACGGCAGGCCGATCAGGTAATGCGTGGCGGCCGCCACCATCGCCGCGGTGAAGATCACCGCGCCGACCGCGAGCAGCACGATGGGGCGCAAATTGTTCTTGAACTCGCGCCAGCTCATCGCGACGCTTGCCGAGTAAATCAGCGGGGGCAGCACCACCAGCAGCACCAGCTCCGGCGGCAGCTCCACCGACGGCATGCCCGGCACGAAGGCGAGGCCGACGCCGGCCAGCATCAACAGGATGGCAGGGGCAACGTTGAAGCGGCGTGCGGCGAGCGCCACGCCCGCCAATACGGCCAGCAGGATGAGAAAGGTCTGAAATTTCGCTTCCATGATGGTCTGTCTTGAACCGGAAGCGACTGCTGCGTCAATGCGTGCGGCTTACGCCAGCCGCTCGACCACCATTCGCCCGATTCGCCCGAACACGGCTTCGATCTGCGCTGCCGTCGGCGTGCCGCCTTGGACATAGGCCGCGATCAGGATCGGCGTGTCGGGCTTGGGCCAAGCCACCGCGATGTCGCCCGCTGCGTCCTTGCCATTGTAGCCGGTCTTGTCGCCGATCTTCCAGCTCGCGGGCAGGCCGCCGCGCAGCCGGTTGGCGCCGGTCTTGCAGTTCACCATCCATTCGGTGAGCTGCGCGCGAGAGGCCGGAGGCAACGCCTCGCCCGTCACCAGGCGGCGCAAGTTCCCGGCCATCGCCGCCGGCGTCGTGGTATTCCGGGGATCTCCGGGCGGGGAGCGATTGAGTTCGGGCTCGTCGTGGTCGAGCCGCGAGGTGGTGTCGCCGAGCGATCGCCAGAATGCAGTGAGCGCGGCAGGGCCGCCGATCCGCGCCAGCAGCAAGTTGGCGCAGGTGTTGTCGCTGCGCTCGACGATCGCCTTGCACATCTCGGCGACAGACATCGCACCCGCCGCGAGATTTTGCTTGGCGACCGGCGCGTAGTCGAGCAAGTCGGCCTTGCCGTAAGGGATCCTGGCTGCGAGCTGCTCCTCGCCGCGATCGACCCGTGCCAGCACGCAGGCCGCGAGCGAGGCTTTGAATGTCGAACACATGACGAAGCGCTCGTCGGCACGCCAGGTGAGCCTTGCGCCGCTGGCCAGATTTTCCGCATAGACCCCGATCCGCCCGCCACTCTCGCGCTCGTAGGATTCGAGCTCAGGCGGCGCGCCCGCGGCTAGCACGGGAGATACGGCCATCCAGCCAAGTGAGGCGAGCAGGGAGCGGCGGTCGAGCAGCATGGGGGACTTTCAGGTGAGTGGGAGGCGGGGAATATGCGGATGCTGTATCCGCGTCGTCATTGCGAGGAGCGAAGCGACGAAGCAATCCAGAGTCTCCCGCGGAGGGATTCTGGATTGCTTCGTCGCAAGAGCTCCTCGCAAGGACGAAGGATAACGTCGAGCGCGGCAGATATTGGGCGAACGTCGAGCCTCGTCACTCCCTCAGATCATATCGATACGATTTCGACACGATCTGCCAGCCGTCGGCGAGCTTCATCGCCACCAGATAATCGGTGAAGAAACGCGGCGGCAACTGGCACCGGACCTTGATGAAGGCGGTCTTGTCGTCCGAACGGTCGATGGTGACGATGAAATCCTCGCGCGGCTTGCCTTCGGCCTTGCCGGACGGGCGCTTGCGCACGCGGTCGAGCCAGTCGGGCACGGTCAGCACCTGCAATTCGCCCTTCTCGACCCAGCGCAGATCCGCGGAGGGATGGAAGATGGCACCGAGCTTTTCGGCGTCGCCCTCGTAGAGCCCGTCAAAATAGGATTGCACGACGGCTTCGACGCTCGAACGGTTCTGGCTCATGGGGCATCCCTTTGCTGATGGCTTTGGGACGAACTTAGTCGTACGCATCAAAATGCGCTATGGGTGTCTCTCGCCGACTGCGGAGACACCGGAATGACCGGATCAGAAACTTCGAACGCTCGTATCCTGATCGGCGAATGCTACTGCCGCACCGTGCGCTTTGAGGTAGCCGACGCGTTCTCCTATGCAATGAACTGCCACTGCTCGAACTGCCGTCGCACCACCGGCTCCGCCTTCAAGCCGTTCGCCGGCATCCCACAGGACAAGCTCCGCATTGTCCGGGGTGGGGACCAGCGGATGATTTTCGGCGACGACACCACCCATGACGCACATTGTGCCCGATGCGGCTCGCTGCTCTATTCCCGGGTGCGTGACGGACAATGGGTCCATGTCACCATGGGAACCCTGGTCGATGCCCCCTCAATCCGGCCTAGCGCCCACATTTTCGTAGCCTCGAAGGCGCCCTGGCACGACATTACGGACAATCTGCCGCAATATCGGGGGCATATCGGCGATGGCTAAGGGAACTCGGTCGACACCAGCGTGGCAGCGAACCCTGACCGCGCTGGAGCGACAAACAAAAGGAGCCTTTCGGGCTGTCGCCAGCGCGGCCTTCGTGACCTCCATCACAAGCGCCGGCGCCAGATCCTGCTAAAGCGGTCCCAAGGGGCTCGAAACGGCCCGAACTTCGGAAGTCGTGTCATGCGCAATCTGCTCAGACTATGCCCGCTTCTCCTCGCCGCAGCGCTGCTGTTCGGCACGGATCCCGCCCTCGCCGGCAACCGCGTCGCGCTGGTGATCGCCAACTCGGCCTATCAGCACGCGCCGCCGCTCGCCAACCCCGTCAACGACGGGACGGTGATGGCGAAGACGCTGAAAGAGGCCGGTTTCGACGTCGTCGATTACCGGCGCGACCTATCGGCTTTGGACACACGGCGCGTGCTGCGCGACTTTGCCGACGCGACCCGCAGTGCCGACATTGCCGTGGTCTACTATGCCGGTCACGGTATCGAGGTCGAGGGGGCGAATTATCTGATCCCCGTCGATGCCAAGCTCGAGCGCGACACCGACGTTTACGACGAGGCCCTTTCGCTCGACCGCGTCCTGGTCGCGGTCGAGCCGGCAAAGCAGCTCCGTCTTGTGATCCTGGATGCCTGCCGCGACAATCCGTTCGGCAAGAGGATGAAGCGCACGCTGGCTTCGCGCGGCATCGGCCGTGGCCTGGCTCAGGTCGAGCCGACCAGCCCCAACACGCTGATCGCCTATTCGGCGAAGGCCGGCTTCACGGCGCAGGACGGAGACGGCGCCAACAGCCCGTTTACGGTCGCGCTGTCGAGGCATCTGACGACGCCAGGCCTCGACGTGCGCCGCGCCTTCGGCTTCGTCCGCGACGACGTGCTCAAGTCGACCGGTAACAAGCAGGAGCCGTTCGTTTACGGCTCACTCGGGGGCGAAGACATGCCACTGGTGCCGGTCAAGGTGGCGGCTGCAACGCCCGTGGCGAACCCGCAGGCCGATATCCGCCGCGACTATGAACTCGCGCTTCAGCTTGGCAACAAGGCGGCATGGGATGCCTTCCTCGCTCAGCATCCCGATGGCTTCTATGCAAGCCTTGCCAGGCTCCAGGTCGAGAAGATCGGTGCCGAGCAGGCCCACGCCGCGGCGATCGCGAAGGCGAAGCAGGCCGAGGCCGAGCGCGATCGTCTCGCTGCCCTCGGCGCGCAGAAGGATGCGCAGGCCAAAGCTGCCGCCGATGCGAAAGCCGCCGAGCAGGCGCAGCTTGCCGCGCAGAAGGCCAAGGAGCAGGCGCAGCAGCAGGCCGCTGCCGCAGAGCAGCAGCGCGTCAATCTTGCCGCCACGGCTCCGAGCGCGGCGCCTGCCAGCACGGCGAGCCCAACCGGCACCAACGTCGCGTCGCTGACCCCGGCGACCGCACCGGCGGATCTCGGCCGTTCGGTGCAGACCGAGCTTGGCCGCGTCGGCTGCTTTTCCGGCGCTGCCGACGGCAACTGGAATACGTCGTCGCAGCGCTCGCTGTCGCAATTCAACCGCTACGCCGGCACCAAGCTCGACGTGAAGGTCGCGAGCACCGACGCGCTCGACGCGGTCAAGGCGAAGCCGTCGCGCGTCTGTCCGCTGGTTTGCGAGCACGGCTTCAAGGCCGACGGCGACAAATGCACGAAGATCGTTTGCCGTGAGGGCTATGCGGTCAACGACGACAATGAGTGCGTGAAGCAGCGCGCCGCAAAGCCGGCCAAGCCCGCGACCTCCCGCCGCGACGAGAGCGAGGATCGTCCGGCACGGCAGCGTCGTCAGGCCGGCGGCGCTGCTGCCGGAGAGGCGGTCGGCTATGGAGCCTCTGCGGGCGTCGCTGCTCGCGCAGGCCGCTCCGCCGGTGGCGGTCAGATCTTCTGTAACAACATCATCTGCCGTCCGGTCAAGCCCGGCTGTCGTCTCGAGTATCGCGGTGGCGGCGGCCCCCACGTCGACGCCAACGCCGAAGTGTGCAACTGAGTCCGTGCCGGATCGAATCGTCGTTCCGGCAAGACCGGGACGACGTCAATTCGAAATTGCGCTCGCCGCGATGTTCACCGTCAGCGCCAGCAGGGCCGTGTTGTAGATGAATGACACGATCCCATGGGCCGTGGCGGTGCGGCGGATGGTCTTGTCGGTGATGCCGACGTCGGAGACCTGTGCGGTCATGCCGATCACGAACGAGAAATAGACGAAGTCCCAATAATCGGTGTGATCTTCCTTGTCGCCGCTCGGGAATTGCAAGCCGCCCGGCTTGGCGTTGCGGTAGTAGTCATGAGCGTAATGCAGCGCGAAGGTCGTGTGCACGGCGGCCCATGACAGCGCGATCGTGGTGATCGCGATGATCAAGTCCACGACGCCGCGATGTGGTTTGCCGAGCTCGGAGACGATTGCGGCGATGCTGGCAAAGGCGCCGGTCGCGGTCACCAGCAGGATCACGAAACGGCCGTCGTCCTGCATCGCCGCAGCACGGCGGATGTGATGGTGGTCGTTGCACAGCATCATCGCATAGACCAGCACGAGATAGACCGCGATCAGAGCGTCCCATCCGAACAACAGTCGCGTCACCAGGCGGTGCGTGCCCGGCAGCAGCAGGCAGACGAGAATGCCGACGCCGAGTGCGATGAACGTTCGCGGCCGCGCATAGATCAGCCGCATCGGCCGCGACATCTGGCGGAAGCGGACGAGGGCGGGATCCTCTTTGCCGCCGGCCGCCATCGACGCGCGTCAGTTCTTCCGTTCGGCGACGAAGCGCGCCGCGGCCTGCAGCACGGCGGCACGATCGCCGAAGATCGACACGGCGCCGTCGGCGCGCGCGAGCAGGTCGCGCACGCGCTGCTTGGCGCCTTCGATGCCGAGCTGGGTGACGAAGGTGGTCTTGCCGAGCGCGGCATCGGCGCCGGCCGGCTTGCCGAGCGCGGCCGCATCGCCCTCGACGTCGAGCAGATCGTCCGCGATCTGGAACGCTTCGCCGAGCGCGCGTCCGTAATCGTCGAGCGCCTGATATTCCTTCTGCGAGGCCTGGCCGAGGATCGCCCCGGCGATGCAGCCGTAGCGCAGCAGCGCGCCGGTCTTCATCTGCTGAATACGCGCGACGTCGATCGGCTCGTTGCCGCCAAAGCGGCCTTCGCCGGCGAGGTCGAGGATCTGGCCGCCGACCATGCCGCCAATGCCGGCGCAGCGCGCCAGTGCGCGCGTCAGCAGCAGTCGCACATTGGCGTCGCGGTGGATCTCGTCGCGGGTGATGATGTCGAAAGCGAGCGTCAACAGGCCGTCGCCGGCAAGGATCGCGGTGGCGTCATCGGTCTTCTTGTGCAGGGTGGGGCGGCCGCGGCGCAGATCCGAATTGTCCATCGCCGGCAGATCGTCGTGGATCAGCGAATAGCAGTGAATGCATTCGAGCGCGGCGCCGACGAGCAGGGCGGCTTCGCGCGGCACGCTGAATACGGCTGCGCTCTCGACCACCAGGAACGGCCGCAGACGCTTGCCACCGTTCAGGCTGGAATAGCGCATTGCGTCCATCAGTCGCTTGGGCCGGGCGATCTCATCGTGCAGGATGTCGTCCGACAACAGGCGCCCGAGCAGGGCCTCGGTGTCATCAGCGGTCTTGTCCAGGCGCTTGGCGAAATCGGACGAGGACGTGCCAGTCATCAAGAAGGGCTCCAGAACTAAAATTCGGCGGGACAATCCTTTATGAGACCGCCCCAGTCAATCGTTTGGAAGGCCTAAAAAGTGCTGGAAAAGGCCCGAATTATCACAGACTTAATGGGGGGATCCGTGGCCGCGTCTCCATCCATGCCGGAAAGCTCGATTTGCGCATCGTCAAAATCCTGCTCGTAGCGCTCGCGGTCGTCCTTCTCGCGCCCTATGTGATCGCGCCGTTCTACCGCACCGGCCATCCCGTTTCGACGCTGATGGCGTGGCGCTCGCTTCGCGGCGCGCCGATGCAGCGGGAATGGATCGACCTGGCGGCGATGTCGCCCTCACTGCCGCGCGCGGTGGTGGCGGCCGAGGATGCGCATTTCTGCAAGCATCACGGGATCGATTGGGGCGCGCTGCGTGAGGCGATCGACGACGCGCAGGAGGACGGCACGCCGTTCCGGGGCGCTTCCACGATCACCCAGCAGGTCGCAAAAAACCTGTTTCTCTGGCAGGGCCGGGATTTCGTCCGCAAGGCGCTCGAATTTCCGCTGGCACTCTGGATCGATTTGGTCCTGCCCAAGCCACGGATCCTGGAGATTTATCTCAACATCGCCGAACTCGGTCCACAGGGACAATTTGGCGTCGAGGCGGCCAGCGCTTATGCCTTCGGCAAGTCGGCCGCCAGCCTTTCCGCCCGGGAAGCCGCCCTTCTGGCCTCGATCCTGCCGAATCCGGTCAAACGCAGCGCCCGGACCCCCGGCCCGGGTGTCCGGCGGCTGGCAGCGACCTATACGGCCAGGGGGCAAGCGAGCTCGCTTGCGACCTGCTGGCGGGAAAATCGCTGAAGTGGGGCCCGTTCCGGGCGTATTTTTCGGCCCAGAACCCTAGCTTTACGGCCAGCCTTCCTCTATAAGCCCGGCCTTGATCGGCATTCAGCTCGCCTCGTATTGCGGGTGCTGAGCCGTCCCTCCCGGACGATGCCCTGACAACACCAATCCCTAGAGGATACTGAAATGGCCGTTCCGAGAAGAAAAACCTCGCCGTCGCGCCGTGGCATGCGCCGCTCGGCAGACGCCATCAAGAAGCCGACCTATGTGGAAGACAAGGACTCCGGTGAGCTCCGCCGTCCGCATCATCTCGACCTCAAGACCGGCATGTACAAGGGCCGGCAGGTCCTGAAGAAGAAAGAGTCCTGAAGTCAGGACCTTTCTTGGGCAGCATGATTTGGCCTGCCTGAATTCGGCCCATCCATGAGATAGACGGTGACGGCGGCGGAGCAAATGCTTCGCCGCTGCATTGTTCTGTCCGGACATCTTGATCGAGAAGGCGTTTTGCCGATGGTCGGTTTCCCGCTGCTCCTGATACCGCTCGCGGTGTACAACATCATCGCCTTCCTGATGCCGACCGTGTCCTTTACGGACGTGCTGTTCAGGGTGCCGATGCTGTCCGGCGAGGCTTGGCCGGTCACGCTCGCCGATCTCCTGCTCGCGCTCGGCGTGGTGCTCCTGCTGCTCGAAGTGGTCAAGGGCGCGCGGCCCGGCTCGAAGTTCCTGATGGACCACCTGCTGTCGCTGATCATCTTCGGCGCGGCCGCGGCCGAGTTCGTGATGTGGCCCAAATTCGGCAACTCGACCTATTTCCTGTTGGTGCTGCTTGCGATGGCCGATTTCTTCGCTGGCATCGCCCAGCGCACGCGTCGTCGCGTCACCTATGTCGCCGAGACGACGGTGGCGGCGCCGCGCAAGGCCAAGCGTCAGGCCGAAGCGTCGGGTGAGGATGTGGCGTCCGATCGCAAGTTCGAGCCGGTGATTGCGCCGCAGCCGGCACAGGTGGAGCCTCCTGCACCTTCGGCACAGTCCGTCGCCGAATCCGTGCTGATGGATCATCCTGCGCCCAAGCCCGTGCAGAGCCCGCCTTCGCCGGAAATTCCCTCGCCGGATCTTCAGCCGGGCAACGGCACGCCGCCGTCTCCCGACGCGCCGCCGCGGCGCTGATCAGCTTCAAGCCACCTGCCGCGTACGTGCACTGACGCTCTGCAACGGGTGTTTGCTGCCATAGGCCATCTGTGCGTCTTCGGAAGAGCCGCGGCGGAGCCGGCTCGTCTGGGGCAGGTGCTCGGCATTGGCGATGAGCTGGGCGACGAAGCTCGGATCAGGGCGCGGCATCGGCGCCTTGTGAACCCAGCACAACGTCGGCATCAGCGGCACCAGGGCCGTGCCGGCCTGCCGCTCTGCTTGTTCCATTCCATCCGCAGTTGCCATCGCAACACCGTCCATCAGGTCGAACTGGCGCGTTTTGAGACACTCGCGCCGGTGCATGTGATGGTCTCGCAAGGCCTATGCCGCGCGAGCCTAATCGGTTCCTAGGTACTTTGGGAACGTGGTTTCCAAATTGTTTATCAACTTTGCCTAGGGTCGGGGACGAATCTGGCTCTATCCTGTGCCGGCTCAGGACTCCCCGCTGTCCCGAAACGAGGCGATATTGATCCCCGCATTACCGCAAGCCTCCGACATTCTGGCTGCCCTCGGCCAGGCCGTGTTCGCCTGGGACATCGGCAGTGATTCGATCGTCTGGGGTGATCAGGTCGCCAGCGTCTTTCCCGGCATTCCCGCCGAGCGACTGGCGACCGGCGCCGAATTTGCCAGGCTGATCGAACCCGCGCCATCGGTCCGGACCGCCGCGCTGGCGCAAACGTTTGCCGTGCATGGTGCGGACGGCACGCCATACCGGATCGAGTACGGCGTCCGCATGAGCGCCGCCGATCCCGTGATCTGGATCGAGGAGACCGGCCGCTGGTTTGCCGGTCCCGACGGCCGCCCCACGCGCGCGATCGGCTCGGTCCGCATCAACAATGAGCGTCATGCCCGCGACGAGGAGCTGACGAAGCTGGCCCGGCTCGATCCGCTGACAGGCGAGCTCAACCGTTCGCACCTGATCGCGGCGCTGGCCGAGGCGATCGAGGAGACGACCCGCTTCCGCTCGACCGCGGCCTTCATGCTGGTTGGCATCGACCATCTCGCCCGCGTCAACGACGCTTTCGGCTTCGACGTTGCCGACGCCGTGATCCTCGACATCGCCAAGCGCATCCGCTCGCGCTTGCGCGGCGGCGACGTGCTCGGCCGCTTTTCCGGTAACAAGTTCGGCCTGATCCTGAAGAACTGCACTGTCGACGACATGAATGTCGCCGCCGAGCGTTTCCTTGCCGGTATCCGCGACGAAGTGGTCCCAACCAAATCCGGTCCGGTCTCTGTCACCGCCTCGATCGGCGCGGTCAGCGTGCCGCGCTATGCGCGGAACTCCGACGAGGCCGTCAATCGTGCCCACGAGACGCTGGATGCTGCCAAGCGCCGCCGCGTCGGCTCGTTCGCGGCTTGGCGCCCGGATGCCGCGCGCGACGCGCAGCGTCGCGTCAACATCCGCGTCACCGACGAGATCGTCACAGCGCTGAACGAGCGCCGCATCAAGCTCGCCTATGAGCCGGTGGTGTCGGCCGCCTCGCGCGAGCGCGCGTTCCACGAATGCCTGGTTCGGATGGACCAGGGCGACGGCCAGGTGCTGCTCGCGCCCGACATCGTGCCGGTCGCCGAACGGCTCGGCCTGATTCGCCTGGTCGATCATCGCGTGCTCGAGCTCGTCGTCGCCGAGCTCGCGGCCGCGCCCGACATCTGCCTCAGCCTCAATATCTCGCCCGATACCACCATGGATCCGGACTGGTGGGCGGGAATCGAATCGCTGATGCAGGCCCATCCCGGCGTTGCCGAGCGGCTGATCGTCGAGATCACCGAAACGGTTGCGATCCAGGATATCGACGACGTTCGCGCTTTCGTTGGTCGTCTCAAGCATTTCGGCAGCCGCATCGCCATCGACGATTTCGGAGCCGGCTACACCTCGTTCCGAAACCTGCGCAAGCTCGGCGTCGACATCGTGAAGATCGACGGTGCCTTCGTGCAGAATATCACCCATTCCGCCGACGACCGCGCCTTCGTGCAGACCCTGATCGACCTCGCCCGCCGCCTCGACATCAAGACCGTCGCCGAATGGGTGCAGGACGAGGAAGCAGCAAGCATGCTGCGCGACTGGGGCTGCGACTACATCCAGGGCCGGCTGATCGGGCTCGCGTCAGCCGAGCGGCCATGGGGTGCTCCGCCGGACAGCGCGCTGCCAGCGGCGAGTTGAGGTGCCGTAGGCCACGACCTCTCCAACTCAAGCAGAGCCTGGGCACGGCGCGTGCGCGCCTTTGCCCACCCCGCAAAATCTCCTAGACCCCTTCATCCAGCGCCACCAGCTCGCGCTTCTTGCGCAGCGCGGGCAACAGCGGTGCGATCAGTAGCGCCATCGCGAAAGCGAGACATACGCCCGAGATCGGCCGCTGCACGAAGGTCCACAGATCGCCCTGCGACAGGATCAGCGACTTGCGTAAGTTATTCTCCATCATCGGTCCCAGCACGAAGGCCAGCACCAGCGGAGCCGGCTCATAGCCGAGCTTGCGCATGAAATAGCCGATGATCCCGAATGCGATCATCACATAGACGTCGAACACGTTGTTGCTGGAGCAGTAGACGCCCAGGATCGTGAACAGGATGATCAGCGGGAACAGGATGTTGTAGGGCAGCTTGAGCAGTTGTACCCACATGCCGATCATCGGCAGGTTCAGGATCAGCAGCATCACGTTGCCGATATACATGCTGGCGACGATGCCCCAGAACAGGCCGGGGTTTTGCGTGATCATCAGTGGTCCCGGCTGCAGCCCGTGAATGACGAATGCACCCAGCAGCAGCGCCATCACCACATTCGGCGGGATGCCGAGCGTCATCAGCGGAATGAAGGCGCCTCCAGCTGCGGCGTTGTTCGCCGATTCCGGCCCCGCGACACCTTCGATCGCGCCATGGCCGAAACGTTCGGGTGTCTTCGACAGCCGCTTCTCGAGCGCGTAGGACGCGAAAGACGCCACCACCGCGCCACCGCCCGGCAGAATGCCCAGGAAGAAGCCGAGGAGCGTGCCGCGGCCGACCGGGCCCGCGCTCGCCTTCAAGTCCTCTTTACTGGGCAGGAGATGCGTGATCTTCGTGTTGATGATGTCCCGCTTGATCGCCTGCTCGGTGTTGAGCAGCACCTCGGCCACCCCGAACAGGCCCATCACGACCGGGACGAGGCCGATGCCGTCGATCAGCTCCATGCGGCCGAAGGTCAGACGCGGCTGCGCCGTGATGCTGTCGAGCCCGATCAGTCCGAGCACGACGCCGATGCAGGCCATCAGCAGCGCCTTCGGCATCGAGCCCTGCGTCAGGAAGGTGAGCACCACCAGGCCGAGCACCATCAGGCTGAAATATTCCGCCGGGCCGAATGCGATCGCGATGCTGGCGAGCTTCGGCGCCACCAGCATCAGGGCGATCAGCGCAAACGTGCCGGCGGCGAAGGAGCCGAAGGCGGCGATGCCGAGCGCAGGGCCGGCGCGGCCCTGCTTCGCCATCTGATGGCCGTCGATGCAGGTGACGACGGAAGCGGCCTCACCGGGGATGTTGACCAGGATCGAGGTGGTCGAGCCGCCATACATCGAGCCGTAATAGATGCCGGCCATCATGATGATGCCGGATTCCGGCGTTCCCGACAGCGTCACGGGCAGCAGCAGCGACATCGCCGAGATCGGCCCGATGCCCGGCAATACGCCGACCAGCGTGCCGATGAAGACGCCGATGAAGCAGTAGAGCAGGTTGATCGGCAGCAGCGCGACGCCGAATCCGTGGGCGACGTTGAGAAGCGTATCCATGGGGTCAGCCGATCCCGAACAGGCCCGAGGGCAGCTGGATCAGCAGCAGCCGTTTGAGCACCCACAACATACCCAGTGGCGCCAGCACGGCTATCGGGATCGCCAGTGTCCAGCGGACGGGATCGATCACTCGCAACAACAGCAGCATCAAGGGAATCGACGACAGCAAAAAGCCGAGCGGCTCCAGGGCAATGGAGAATGCCACCAGGCACGCGATCAGCACGAGCGGCTTGCTCCAGCGCACATTTTCCCAGCGCGAGGCCAGCGTGGGCCCGCCCTCGGTAATCGCCGAGACGATGATGGAGCCTGCGAACACGCACATCAGAATGCCCGTGTAGAACAGCACGTAGCCCGAGCCGGGATCGTTGATGGTGCCGAGCTTGAGCTTCAGGCCCGACCAGATCACGAAGCCGCCGAGCGCGAGCCCGATCACTCCGCCCCAGAGTTCGGAATTGCTGAGACGGAGTTTGACGTTGGTTGGGTTGGTCATCGATTCTCTCTCGGCCGTTCCCCGGACGCTGCGCAGCGCCACAAGTGCGTTCACGCACGTCTTTGACGTGCTATGGCGGTGCGCCGCCGATCCGCGGTCCATGTGCGTGGACGGAAAAGGTGGGTCCCGGCTCCGCGGTGCACCGCTGAAGAAGCGCTGCACCGCGTCCGGGACACGAAAGTCGGCTCCGTCCTACTTCTTGGCCAGCCCGAGCGTGTCGATCACCTTGCGCTCGGATTCCGTGACCTCGACGACGAACTTCTTGTAGTCCTCGGTGTTCTTGTAGTTCGGCACCATGTCGAATTTGGCCAGCGTTGCGATCACCGCGGGGTCCTCGAGCGCCTTCTTGAAGGCATCGTGCAGCTTGGCGACGATCTTGGGATCCATACCCTTCGGTCCGGCAATGCCGAAAGGTGAATCATAGACCATCGGATAGCCTAGTTCCTTCAGCGTCGGCACGTCGGGATAGTTCGGCGAGCGGGCACCGGTCCACACCATCAGCAGGCGTAGCTTGCCGGCGTCGACCAGCGGCCGCCATCCCGTGGAATCAGCCTGAAGCATGGTGTGCTGACCGAGTACGGCGGCATTGGTCTCTGCGCCGCCCTTGAACGGCACCTGCGTCAGCTTGATGCCGGCCATCCCCGCGATCTGCTCCATGCCGATATGGAGCGAGGTGCCGGCGCCGGGCGTTGCGTAGGTCACCTTGCCCGGGTTTGCCTTGGCGAATTCCACCACGTCCTTCCAGCTCTTGAACTGGGATTCCGCGCTGGTCGTGACACCGAAAGTATAGCCGGTGAGATGGACGATGTAGGTAAAATCCTTCGCCGGATCCCATGACACTTCCTGCATCAGGGGCAGGCGGAAGACGGTGATCGGAATCTGCGAGATGGTGTAACCGTCCGGCTTCGCTCCCGCTGCCATGGTCGCCGGTCCCACCGTGCCGCCGCCGCCGGCCTTGTTGTCGATCACGACCGGCTGCCCCAGCACCTTCGCGGCGCTGTCGGCGATCGCCCGCATCGAGATATCGGTCGATCCGCCGGCCGGCCAAGGCACGATCAGCGTGATCGGCTTGGTAGGATAGTCCTGCGCACTGGCGGCAGTCGGGAGCAATGCGCCCATGACAGCATGCATCGTGGCAAATGTGATCGTCTTCAGCCCGTATCGCGACATCAAAACTCCTCCCTCGCGACGGCCTCTTGGGACCGCCGTTTCTCGTTCTTGTGAGGTGATTGTTCCCGAAATCACGGGAGAAGAAAAGCGCCATTGCGGGTCTGCGGGTAGAGCGCTCGATGCCAATTGCGCCGGAAGCGATGCGTGCGACAAATTGGTCGTTTGAAGGTCTGCCGAGATACGGAATTTGAGGGGAGCCGCCGCGGCGCTACGCCACGCGCCGGACCGTGTTCAGCGTCTCGATGGTGCGGCCGACCTCCGATGCGGGGCAGGGCTTGCCGAAATAATAGCCTTGCACGGCGGTGCAGCCGCATTCGCGGACGAAGTCGAGTTGCTCCTCGGTCTCCACACCCTCCGCCGTCGTTTCGACGCCGAGCACGGAGCCAAGGCTTGCGATGGTGCGGACGATGGCCACGCTCTCCGGACATTCGCCGAGCGTGCCGACGAAGGAGCGGTCGATCTTGATGCGATCGAACGGAAATTTGCGCAGATAGCTCAGCGAGGAATATCCGACCCCGAAATCGTCGAGGCTGACGCGTACTCCCAGCGCGCGGAGCTGGTGCAGGATTTCGATCGTCGCCTCGCTGTCGTCGAGCAGCGCCGTCTCGGTGACCTCGAGCTCGAGCCGCTGCGGCGGCAGGCCCGCTTCGGCCAGCGCGCTCGTGACCATCGTCACCAGCCCGCGCGAGCGGAACTGCACCGGCGACAAGTTCACCGCGACGGTGACGTCGGGCCAGGACACGGCGGTCGCACAGGCGCTGCGCAGCACCCATTCGCCGATCGGAACGATCAGCCCGTTCTCCTCGGCGATCGGAATGAACTCGGCGGGAGAGACCAAACCGCGGGAGGGATGTTTCCAGCGCAGCAGCGCCTCGAACCCGGTGAGCTCGGACGAATCGAGCCGCATCTGCGGCTGGAACACCAGATGGAACTCGCGCGCCTCGAGCGCGCTGCGCAGATCGTGCTCCAGTGCGTGCCGGCTGCGCGCCTCTTCTTCCATCTCGGGCTCGAACAGCTGATAGGCGCCGCGCCCCTTGGCCTTGGCCTGGTACAGCGCAAGGTCGGCGCATTTCATCAACTCGTCGGCATCGAGCCCGTGGTCGGGCGCGATCGCGATGCCGACCGAGGCGCCGACATGGATCGACTGGTTTCCCAGCGGTGGAGGGTGGCCGATGACCTCGACCAGGCGCCGGGCGAGTTTTTCCGCCGATTGCGGCTGCGGTCCGCGCTGGAGCACCGCGAACTCGTCACCGCCGAGGCGTGCGACGGTGTCGTGCTCGCCAACATTCTCCTTCAGACGCGCTGCGACCCAGCGCAGCAGGCGGTCGCCGGCGGCATGGCCGAGGCGGTCGTTCACGGTCTTGAAATTGTCGAGGTCGAAGCACAGCACCGCCATCGCGCCGCCGGCGATCGCGACCTGGTTCAGTCCCTCGCCCATCTTCTCGCGGAACAGCGTGCGGTTGGGTAGGTCGGTGAGCGAATCGTGGCGCGCCATATGCGCGACGCGGGCCTGGGCCTTGTGACGCTCGGTGACGTCCTCATAGGTGACGACCCAGCCGCCCAGCTCCATGCGTTTGTGATTGAGCTTGATGATGCGGCCGTCGTTCAAATGCCGGTGCAGAGTATGCTCGCCTTCGCGGAGCCGTTCGACGTAGTCGGCATAAAGCCTGGCGCCCGTCATGTTCGGGTGGATGCCGAGCTCGCAGCTGTGCTCCATGATCTCGCGCATCGAGACGCCGGGCTTCACGATATCAGGCGACAGTCCGTACATCTCGATATAGCGGCGATTGCAGACGATCACGCGCAGGCTCGCATCGAGCATGCACAGGCCCTGGCTCATGTTGTTCAGCGCCGCGTCGAAACGCCGGTACTGTTCGCTCAGCTCCTCGATCGCGTGTTCCCGCTCGGTGATATCCTCATAGGTGGCGACGAAGCCGCCCTCAGCCAGTGTGCAATAGCGGACCGAGATCACGGTGCTGTTGGACATGCGCCGGCGCATCGGCGAAGAATCGCGGCCCGCGATTCTCGCGCGAGCTGCTTCCAGCAGTTGTTGAGTGCTGTATTCGGAAGCAAAGGCGCCGTTCGCAATCGACCGCTCGATCAGCTCGGAGAGATGTGTGCCGGCCCTGGTCTCCTCCGGCGATAGCCGGAAGATCTCGCGATAGGTGGTGTTGCAGACGCGCAGGCGCATATCGCTGTCGTAGAAGGCGAGCCCGTGCGCCATGTTCTCCAGAGCCGCGTCGAGGATGAAGTTCTGCTGCCTCAGCGTTTCCTCATATTGCAGCCGCTCCGTGACGTCCTCGTGCACGGTCACCCAGCCGCCGTCGGGCAGGAAGCGCGAGACCGCCTGCACCATCCGTCCGTCATAACGCATCACCAGCAGGGATTTCGCCTTTCTGGCGCGCACGTCCTCCAACCTGGAGCTCTGGAATTCGTCGGCCGGCATGCCCGGCGAATTGCCGCGCGACACCCAATGGTCGATCACCGTGGAATGCGGGACCCCTGGCCTCACGATCTCGGGGTCGAGGTTGTAGAGGTTCAGGAAACGTTCGTTGCAGACGACGACGCGGCTCTCGGCATCGTACATGATGAGGCCGTGCGACATGTTGGAGAGCGCGTGCTGGCTGCGCTCGGTCTGCACGCGCAATTCTGCTTCGAGGCGGGCGAGACGGCTGACGTCGTCGCAGATCGTCATCCAGCCGCCGCCGGGAAGCGGCTTCAGCTCGAGCGACATGACGTGACCGGTTCCAAGACGCTGCTCGGTCCGGAACGGCTTTCCCCCTGCGATCTGCGCGATCCGCGCCGAATACAGCGCGTCGAGCTCGCCTTCCGGAAAGTTGCCGCGTTCGGCGCTGTGCGCGAGTACTTCGCGGTAACTCGTGCCCACCCGCACGATGTCGGGCGACATGTCGAACAGCGACAAGTAGCTCTGATTGATCAGCACGATGCGGTTGTCGGCATCGTAGACGCAGACGCCCTGCTCCATGTGGTCGAGCGCAAGCTGGCTCAGCGCGACCAGGGCCTCCGGGCCCTGCTCGCGGCGTGCACCAAGCTCATTGTCGCGGGTCGACGTCATGGGTTCGGCAGGTCTCGGCGGGCAATAGATTAACGCAACCTAGTTCAGCCACCGAGCGTAGCGAAGAGGCGGGAAAATTCCCTTAAGCGCGGTAGTTTACGGAGGGTGACCGGGATGGATAGCGGGTCTTGATTGCCGAGGTGCCCGCAAGAGTTGGCCGGGAGGACGCAACATATAAGGTGTCATCCCTGCGAACGCAGGGACTCGCAACTACAGGAAGGAATTTGGCGAAGATTGGAAGTGAACGGACCTTCCCGCGGTACCACCATCGTGGCTTCGAGATAGATCACGCGGTATGGGTTCCTGCGTTCGCAGGGACGACAACCTACGGCCCGTACAACACGAGTTCCGTATCCGTGAGATCGCCGAGCTGTGGCCGATGCGGGCCCTTGAAATATTTCCGACCGCGCCGCTCTGTATAAATACCGACGAGGCCGGGAATCGGGCCGTTGGAATCGATCGCCACCGAGATCTTGCCGAGCCGGAGCAGCAGCCGGCCGATGCGGCCTGCGCAAGCGACGTATTCGGCAGCGCTGCGGCAGTAGATCAGCTTCATCGCAGGAGGCGCAATGAAGCCGCGGCGGATGCGCACAGGTTGCAGGATGAAGGGGAATGTTCCCTTCGGCGTGCGGCAGACGAGGCTGAGGCAGTTGTAGCGCGCGTGCCGTGTCAGGAGCTCGGTCTCTGCTTCGGAGAGCCCTTCGATCGTCTTGGCATGAGGCGAGATGACCTCGATCTTGCTCCAGCGCGGGACGCGCGCCAGTGCAGGGACCGAGAAGAATAGGCCGCGGCAATAGGCCTGAAAGCCCTGCGTTTCGATGATCGGCCAGGTCCACGGCGCCGGACTGATGTTGAAGTAGGTCACGTCCTTGTGCCGCTGCGCGATCTTGGTCAGCAGCGGGGCATAGTTGCGGTAGGCCGGATCGACATACCAGCTCGACAGGTTGCACTGGATGGCGGTCTCTTCGCCGTTCTTGCGTGTGGTGTAGATCAACAGCAGCACGCCGACCGGCGTGCCGTCACTATCGAGCATGTAGCCGAAGCGCGGATAGCCCTCCGGCACGGAGCGGAAGGCCTGCCGGCGCAGACCCTGGATCCAATAGTCGCGCGAGCGGCCCACGAAGCCGCGCGTCAACAGGTCCGCGATCGCTTCCGCGTCGGACTCGGTAATCTCGCGGCATCGCACCTTGGTGTGAATCGCGCTCGTCTTACCCGTGGAAATGACAGGCCTCGTTTGGTTAGCGCCAGCCTTCGACATGGGCGTCGGCCGTGACCTGCGACTGCAGGCCCAGGACGTCACGCACCTTGGCGGGCCAGGCGGAAAGGTCGGTGCCGTGGGTGTGGAACATGGCGACAGCCAGCCGGTCCATGCCGAAGGCGACGCACCCGGTGTGGGCTGGCTCACCGTTGGCGTCCTGGATTCCCCAGGTCGTGCCGAAATGCTCGCGGTGATAGTTGAAGCTCATGCAGGCCGTCGGCTGCTCTTCCGAGCGCAACGGAATGAGGAGCTCGAACTTGAGCTGCTGCTGCTTCTGGCTCACCGCCTTCATCTGGCCGACGCGGCCGAAGAAGGGGTCGCTGGCATAGTCGACGCGAAAGGTGAGGCCGAGATCGGTCGCGATCTTCTCCGCGCGCACCATCCAGCGCTCGCGGAAATCGGCGACGTCGTCGGGGCTGCCGATGCAGACATATTCGCGCATCCGGAACGATTGCAGCCGGTCGAGATGCTTGGACGGCTCGCGGCGGAAGCAATCCGCGGCGACGTCGAAACGCAGGCCGCTCTTCGGCAAGGGTCCGCGGCTCGCCGCGATCGGATAGACCGGATAGCAAGCCGCCGGCGACAGCACGAGATCGGCCGGCGAGAGCGATGAGGTCCAGTCGCCGCCGGCATCGAAGCGGCTCACCGCGGCGTTGATCTCGCGTTCGGTCCCGTGCAGGCCGCAAACGCAGCCGAGCAGGTTCGGAAAGCTCTTGAGGTAGCCGGATTTCTCCAGCTGAGCCCGGCTCATGACCGGGGGAAAGCGCATGACCTCGGTGCCGGACTCGCGATGGCTCGTGATCAGCGTAGCGAGCTTCTCGACGATGCCTTCATAGAGTGCGGTACGGGCATAGACACCGTCGGCGCCCATGCGGTGGAACAGCTTGTCGGCGAGGTGATCGAGGGGATCAATCATCTGCGGCGCGGTCGCGGGCGAGTCGGGGAGGACGGCAATGTTCATGGGTCGATATCCTGCTATCTCAAAATTGTTCTTGTTGGTTCAGTCGCAAAGCACTCAATCACGAAGGCTGGTCGGCACGCCGCTCATCAGCGTCGATGTCGCGGCATTGGCCAGAATGCGGTCGTTGTTGATCATGATCGGGGACGACAGCACGTCGCGGAGGTGCCGCCCCATGGTGAACTCGCCGTCGTTGCGGTAGCCGGAGAGACCGGCTGTGCGCATCGCATGCATCACGGTCTCGACCGCGAGCTCGGAGGCCTGCACCTTCAGAAGCGTGATCGAGGACTGGAAGTCGAGCGAGCCGAGCGCGCGCTCGTCATGCTCGGCGCCAGCGAAAGCGTCGATGTTGGCAGCGATCAGCGCGCGCAGCTTGGCCAACGACATCTTGGCGGCGGTGAAGTGCGCCGCGGCCGGGGGCATCTGGCCGCCGGAGCTACGGGCCGCCTTGCGGATGAAGGCCTGCGCGCGGGTCACGGCCGCGGCGGCGATGCCAGCCCAGGCCGAGGACCAGCAAAGATGTGCGAACGGCGTCATGGTCTGGGCGTGGATCTTGTCGTAGGATTCCGGGAAGACCCGGTCGGCGGGGCAATCGACCTTCAGCTCGAAGCCGGTCGAGCAGGTGCCGCGCATGCCGAGCGTCTCCCAGCCCAGCGTCCGCTTCAGCGAATAATCGTCCTTGGCAAGCGCCAGCAGCACCTGGTCGGAGGCGGCGGCCTCGGTGGCGCGGCGGGCGATGGTGACGAGACCGTCGGCCTCGGCGCCGTAGGAGATCACGGTGGCGTCACGCACCAGCGAAACTGTGTCACCGGCGTGGTCGACGGCGGCGGCGCTGGCGCGGATGTTGCCGCCGTTCTGGCCTTCGGTGGTGGAGGAGGCGAGCAGCCACTGGTCGCGGGCGACCCGGCGCATCATGGTTTCCATCCAGGGGATGCCGTGGCCGTGCCTGACGACGCAGGCGACCTTGGTCTGGTGCATCGCGTAGATCATAGCGGTCGAGGCGCAGGCGCGTCCGAGCGTGTAGCAGATGTCGGTGACGTCGTAGATGGAGGCACCGAAGCCGCCGAACTCGACCGGGATCATGACGCCGAGCAGTTTTTGCTCCCGCGCGACCTCGAAAGCCTTGTGCGGGAAACGAGCGTCGCGATCGACCCCATCGGCGTCGGCCGCCGCAGCGGCTGCAGTCCGGGCTGCCCGTTCGATCAGAGAGGGACCCTGCTCCAGGAAGCTCGTCTGCGTTTCGTCGACAGTGAGGACTGCTTCACGCACGTTCATGCTCGTCCGCCTCCGGTTCGCCGTTCGAGATCGCCGGCATCATTCACGATGCGCGTCAGCGATCCTCCGGCCATCTTTGCTTGTGAGACGAGGCTACGGATTTAATTCAAATTCGTCGATGAAATAGAGGGTAAACAAAGTCGAATTCCGAACAAACAGTTAAGGCCGGGTTGTTTGCCTCTCCCGTTTTTCCAGCACCACGTTAGGAATCCGGAAGAAGCCCGAATTCCAGACAATCTGAGTCATCGTTTACTAAGAAACGCCAAGTATGAGTGCCGCCCATTGCGGGACCGGCAGGCCGTGCCCATCGTAGCCGGAAGCCGGTCCGACCTTTTGACAGACACACGGGAATTTGCCGATGCAAGCCTTTGATACCGAATTGCGCAATCGCATCATCAAGCTGGTGAAGGGCATCCTCGAACAGAATTCGCTCACCGCCGACGTCACGCCGTCTGCCAAGCTCGTCGACGTCGGCCTGACCTCGATGGACATGGTCAATCTGATGCTCGGGGTGGAAGCCGAGTTCGACTTCACCATCCCACAATCCGAGATCACTCCGGAGAACTTCCAGTCCGTCGAGACGCTGGAGCGCATGGTCACGACCCAGCTGCGGCTGGCGAACGCGGCTTAAGCAAGCGGTGTCGTCCCTGCACATGCAGGGACCCGTGCCGCGGAATCTATCGACCTTTGACGGTCGAAGTACCGAACGATGAGTCTCCGCCAAACGACGGCCTGTGGTTACGGGTCCCTGCATTCGCAGGGACGACACTGAGTGTGAGGCCCGGGCATCATTGCTCCTCACACCACCGGCATCATTCCCCCACCCCCGTTCCAAAACCGCTCCAAAACTGGCATAGCTTAACCATGTCGCACGGGGCCGATAGGGTGGAGCAGGTATGACGCAGGCGGTATTGGGCATCATCGGCGGCTCGGGCATCTATGATCTGCCGGGCCTCGAGGGTGCGCGCGAAGAGGTGATCGAGAGCCCCTGGGGTGAGCCGTCGGCGGCCTTAAGGCGTGGCACCATCGCGGGCCTGCCAATCGTGTTCCTGCCGCGACATGACAAGGGCCACCGTCTCTCACCCTCCGACATCAACTATCGCGCCAACATCGACGTGTTGAAGCGCGCCGGGGTCACCGACCTGATCTCGCTGTCGGCCTGCGGTTCCTTCAAAGAGGAACTGCCGCCCGGCACGTTCGTTCTCGTCGATCAGTTCGTCGACCGCACCCACAAGCGCGAGAGTTCGTTCTTCGGCCGGGGCTGCGTCGCGCATGTGTCGATGGCGCATCCGGTCTCGCCGCGGCTGCGCATTCACCTGGCCGCGGCAGCCGAGGCCGAGGGCATCGCGATCGGGCGTAGCGGGACCTATGTCTGCATGGAAGGGCCGCAATTCTCCACCTACGCGGAGAGCATGACCTACAAGACGCTGGGTTATTCGGTGATCGGCATGACCAATATGCCCGAGGCGAAGCTCGCGCGCGAGGCGGAAATCTGTTACGCCACCGTTGCAATGGTGACGGATTTCGACTGCTGGCATCCCGACCACGATGCCGTCACCGTTCAGGACATCATCCGTGTGCTGACGTCGAATGCCGACAAGGCGAAGGCCCTGGTGGCGCGGTTGGCGAAGGATTTCCCGCGCGAGCACGAGCCGTGTCCGATCGGCTCGGACCGTGCGCTCGACACGGCGCTGATCACGGCGCCCGAGGCGAGGGACCCCGAGCTTCTGAAGAAGCTCGATGCGGTAGCCGGGCGCATCCTGCGCGGTTGAGGCGCAAGAAGGACGAAAAGGCAGAATGCCATGAAGGTCGACGGCAAGCATTTCCGCAGCATCTGGCGCGAAGGCGACGGCTGGTCGATCGGCGCGATCGACCAGCGCCGGCTGCCGCACGAGTTCGTCGTCGCGAAGCTGACATCGTGTGAAGACGCCGCTGTTGCCATTCGCGACATGCTGGTGCGCGGCGCACCGCTGATCGGTGCGACCGCGGCCTATGGCATGGCGCTCGCCATGCGCGAGGACGCCTCCGATGCCGGGCTGAAGCGCGCTTACGACACGCTCGTCGTGGCGCGGCCGACGGCGATCAATCTGAAATGGGCGCTGGATGAGATGCGCGCGGCGCTTGTGCCGATTGATCCGGTTGAAAGGGCCGAGGCGGCCTACGCTCGCGCCGACGAAATCGTTGAGCAGGATGTCGAGATCAACCGCGGCATTGCGGGCAACGGCCTGAAGCTGATCGAGGCGATTGCGGCCAAGAAGCCGGGTGAGACGGTCAACGTCCTCACCCATTGCAACGCCGGCTGGCTCGCCACCGTCGACTGGGGCACGGCGACGGCGCCGATCTATCTTGCGCATGAGCGCGGCGTCAAGATCCATGTCTGGGTCGACGAGACGCGTCCGCGCAACCAGGGCGCCTCCCTCACCGCCTGGGAGCTCGGCCGTCACGGCGTGCCGCACACGGTGATTCCCGACAACACCGGCGGGCACCTGATGCAGCATGGCATGGTCGACCTCGCCATCGTCGGCACGGACCGCGTCGCCGCCAATGGCGACGTCTGCAACAAGATCGGTACCTACCTGAAGGCGCTCGCCGCGCACGACAACGGCGTACCGTTCTACGTCGCACTGCCGTCACCGACGATCGATTTCGCCGTCCAAGACGGTATCCGCGACATCCCCATCGAGCAGCGCAGCGGCGTCGAGGTTACCGACATGACCGGCCGCACGGCAGATGGAAGGTTGGAGACGGTGCGTATCGTCCCCGAGGGTTCGCCGGTCGCGAACTACGCCTTCGACGTGACACCGGCGCGGCTCGTGACCGGCCTCATCACCGAGCGCGGTGTGCTGAAGCCGGATCGTGCTGCGCTGGCAGCAGCGTTTCCGGAGCGCATCGCCTCTGCGGCGGAGTAGGCAGTTTGCCAGGCGAGATGTCCCACACCGTCATTGCGAGCGTAGCGAAGCAATCCAGAGTCTTTCCGCGGAAACGGTCTGGATTGCTTCGCTGCGCTCGCAATGACGGAGAATGACGCGCTAGCTCAGCTTCAACCCCGTCGCCTGCTCAAGCTCGGCGATCGCCTGCGTGCCGCTCGCGACCTTGATCGTGGTCATGCCCATCTCGCGCGCGGGCTTCAGATTGACGCCGAGGTCGTCGAGATAGACGCAGTCGCTCGGATCGACCTTCAGGGTCTCCATCATCATCTTGTAGATGCGCGGGTCGGGCTTGCGCAGGCCGATCTTGGCGGACTCGATCACGTGATCGAACAGCACCATGACTTCTGCAATGTAAAGCGAGCGTCCGGTCATGCTGCCAATGGCATTGGCCGGGAGGTTGTTGGTGATGCAGCCGGTCTTGAATTTCGCTCTGATGCGCTTCAGGGCCTCGACCATCTCGGGGCGCAGATCGCCCTGCAGCAGCGATACCACGTCGCGTCCGCGCACCTCGGCGCCGAGTGCACGAGATTCTTCGGCGAACAAGTGATCGAACGTGTCGATATCCACCTCGGCGCGCTCGAATTTGGCCCAGGCGTTTTCCAGATGGTTGGCGGCGTTGGTCCGCCGTATGATGTCGGTGGGCAGTCCGCGCTCTGCCTCGAATCGCGCGAAGGCCTCGAACGGCGAACTCGTCAGCACGCCGCCAAAATCAAAGATCACAGCTTGGATCGCCAATTCCTGCCCCCCGTCAATTCCTTTCCAAGAGGGCTAGCATGCGCTATCGGCAAGGGCCAGTCCGAAGCAAATTCAGGCGCTCACCGAACCGACGGCCGAGACATGTTCCCCATGAAGACGATTGCGACATTCGCCGCGGCTGCTCTGCTGCTCGCCACGCCCGCGCAGGCCATCGTCGGCGGCGGCACGCCGCAGGCGGATGGTGTCGCGCGTGCCGTCGTCACCATCGTCGGCTCGCGCGGCAATTTCTGCACCGGCAGCCTGATCGCGCCCAGGCTCGTGCTCACCGTCGCTCACTGCGTGCAGCCCGGCGCTGACTATAAGATCGTCGATCGCGGAATGGACGGCCAGCCGCAATTGACGAACGTGCGCACGGTCGCGATCCACCCGAACTTCAACATGCAGGCGATGCAGTCGCACCGCGCCACCGCGGACGTGGCGCTGCTGCAACTGGAAATTCCACTCAAGGGAAAATCCACGGTGCCGGTCGGCATGCCGCAAATTCCAATTCGGGTCGGCGGCCGTTTCACCATCGCCGGCATCGGCGTCACCGCTCGTGGCGATGGCAAGAGCGGCGGCATCACGCGTGTTGCCGCGCTTGTCGCCACCGGCCAGCCCGGGACGCTTCAGATCCGGCTGGTCGATCCCGTAACCAACGGTGTTCGCGACGGAATTGGCGCCTGCACCGGTGATTCCGGTGGTCCTGTGTTCGAGGACAAACCGAATGGTGCCGTGCTGGTCGGCCTCATCAGCTGGTCCACCGGGCCGAACGGCGCTGCCGGCTGCGGCGGGCTAACTGGCGTCACGCCGCTCACGCTCTACCGCGACTGGATCTTGCAGACCGCGCGGAGCTGGGGTGCGGCGCTGTGATTTGACCGCGACTTGATCTATGTCATTTTGAAGCGGAAGCGCGTCGGGTGATCATGCCGGCCGCGGAGGAAACGCGTCGTCCATCAAGGGCGGCCACAAAAGCAAGCAAGGCATAGAAGCAACAATGAATGTCGCTGTTCGCGGTCACGCCGCCACCAAGCAAGCTTCGGAACATTTCGACGTGCTGATCGTCGGCGCCGGCATCTCCGGCATCGGCAGCGCCTATCACATCGAAAAGCAGCTGCCGGGCACCAGTTACGTCATCCTGGAGACGCAGGAAACGTTTGGTGGCACCTGGAGCACGCATCGCTATCCCGGCATTCGTTCCGACAGCGATCTCCATACTTTCGGCTACAGCTTCAAGCCGTGGGTCGGTCCGCCGATCGCGACCGCCGAGGAGATATTGTCCTACATGAACGAGGTCATCGAGGATAACGACCTCGCAAGGCACATCCGCTACAAGCACAAGATCAATTCCGCGAGCTGGTCGAGCGAGCAAAATCTCTGGACCATCGAGGCGGTGACGACCGACACCGGCGAGCGCAGGACGTTCACCGCAAACTTCCTCTGGATGTGCCAGGGCTATTATCGCCATTCGGAAGGTTACACGCCGGAATGGAAGGGCATGGACCGGTTCAAGGGCCGCATCGTCCATCCCCAGACATGGCCCGACGATATCGACCTCACGGGCAAGAAGGTGGTTGTGATCGGCTCGGGCGCGACGGCGGCAACGCTGGTGCCGAACATCGCGGACAAGTGCGCTCATGTCACCATGTTGCAACGCTCGCCGACCTATTTCCGGCTGGGCCGCAACGCCATCGAAATAGCGGAGGAGTTGCGCCGGCTCCAGGTCGACGAGGAATGGATCCACGAGATCGTGCGACGCAAGATCCTGTTCGAACAGGATGCTTTCACGAAACTCTGCGTGTCAAAGCCCGAGCAGGTCAAGAAGGAGCTCATTGGCCAGATCAGCGCGGTCCTAGGTCCGGACTATGACGTCGAGACGCACTTTACGCCGACATACCGGCCGTGGCGGCAGCGCATTGCGTTCGTGCCCGACGCCGACCTCTTCAAGGGGATTGCCAGCGGCAAGGCCTCCGTCGTCACCGACGAGATCGAGTGCTTCGTGGAGAACGGAATCCTGCTCAAATCCGGAAAGTTGCTGGAAGCCGATGTCGTCGTCACCGCGACCGGCTTCAACCTCGCGGCCCTCGGCGACATCGCCTTCGAGATCGACGGCAAGCCGCTCGCCTTCGGCGACACAGTCACCTACCGCGGCATGATGTTCACGGGCGTGCCGAACATGGTCTGGGTGTTTGGTTATTTCCGCGCCAGCTGGACGCTGCGCGTCGACCTCGTCGCCGATTTCGTCTGCCGGCTGCTCGGCCACATGAAGGCCAAGGGTGCCAAAAAGGTCGAGGTCAAGCTGCGTGCTGAGGACCACAACATGCCGATCCTGCCCTGGATCGATCCGGAAAACTTCAACCCCGGCTACATGATGCGCAACATGGACCTCTTGCCCAAGCGGGGCGACAAGCCGGAATGGCAGCACAGCCAGGACTACTGGACCGAAAAGGACGAGATCCCGAAGACGGATCTGGACGACAAGGCGTTTGTTTACGGGTGAGGGGCGTTCGTGGGTGAGGGGCGACTACTGTCACCACACACTCCACCGTCGTCCCGGGGCGCGAAGCGAACCCGGGACCCATAACGACAGGGAGTAGTTAGGGAGCGAGCTGGTAACTCCGAGTCTTTGTCAAATGTCTCCCCGTGGCTGGGTCCCGGATCAGCGCTCCGCTTCGCTGCGCTTGTCCGGGACGACACTGTTCGATGGGTGAGCGGCGTTACAGCTCATTCCCACCACCACTACGAATTCCTTCGCGTCGCGTTCGTTGCGATTGCCGCGGCTGCCGTTCGGTTCTCCACCCCGAGCTTGGCGTAGATCTGCTCCAGATGCTTGTCGACCGTGCGCGGGCTCAGACCCAGGATCTGCGCGATGTCGCGGTTGGTCTTGCCCTTGCTGAGCCAAGCCAATACCTCGCCCTCGCGAGTGGTGAGGCCGAGTTCGCTGGTGAATTCGGGGGGCAGTGCGGTGCCGGATTCCCGGGAGAGCCGCAGCAGAAACTCGTTCGGCGCCGTTTCGCCCATGTAATAGAGCCGGAGTTGGGGGTTCTCGGGCAAGGAGGCCGCCTGAGATTTCGAGCTGCCCTTAACCTTGGCCTGTTCCAGCCATTGCAGCAGTGATGGCGACAGGACGAAGTCGTCGGGCTGTGCGCCCTGATGGTCGGACATCAGCTTCTGCGCCTGTGGCGTCGCCCATAGCAAATTGCCCTGGCGGTTGACCGCGAACAGAAAGCGGCCGGAGACGTCTAGCGCTGCGCGCGCGCTCTGCGTCAACCGGGCATTGCCGAGATGGACGCGAATGCGCGCCAGCATCTCCTCGATCACGATCGGCTTGGTCACGTAGTCGACGCCGCCGGCTTCAAGGCCGCGCACGATATGCTCGGTCTCGGCAAGGCCCGTCATGAAGATGACAGGGACATTGGCAAGACCCGCATCGCGCTTGAGCCGGCGGCAGGTCTCGAAGCCGTCGATGCCCGGCATCACGGCGTCGAGCAGAATGATGTCGGGCGTGATCTGGTCGATGATGCGCATCGCGGCCGCGCCGTCGAGCGCCACCATCACCGTCATGCCGGCGCCGTCGAGCGCATCGGTCAGCAGCCGAAGCGTTTCGGGAGAGTCATCCACAACGAGCGCGACGTCGCGCTTCTTCGACTCAATGCTCATGCGCATGCAATGTTTTCAATGTGTCCATGTACTGGTCGAGATCGAAGCGGTCGACCAGCGACCGCATTTGCGCGACGAAGTCGGCATGCTCCGGGTGCTCGCTGCCGATCTCGTCCAGCTTCAACTGAATGCCCTTGACGTAGCCGATTTGGCCCAGCCCGATCAGCGCCTCGATATGCCGCACCGGCGGCCTCGATCCGCTCTCCGGTCGCCAGAACGGCACTGCGATTTCGTCCGAGCCATACTGCCATTCGAGCCGGAGGAGCTGGCGGATCGTCTCCAGCAGCCGAGGGATGTCGATCGGCTTCATCAGATAGCCGTCATGGAAAGGCTGCGCGAGCGGGGTGCCGTGAGCCTCCAAGGCGCTCGCCGAGACCATCAGGATGCGCGCTTGGTGATGGCCGCTGGCGCGCAAGGCCTCCGCGACGGCCCAGCCGTCCATGGCGGGCATCGAAATGTCGAGCAGGAACAGGTCGGGCCGGCAATGCTGCGCCAGCGCGAGGCAGCCGGGCCCGTCGGGGGCGCTGAGCAGGATGAAGCCGAGCGGCGTCAGCACCTCGCGCAGGAGGTCGCGATGAACGGGATCGTCGTCGGTGATGAGGATGGTCTTGCGCGCGCCGTGATAGCCGGAGACCGGGGCTTCCACCGGCGCGATGCGCTGGGGATTGGTCACCTCCGACAGCAGGATCTTGACCTTGAACGTCGAGCCGGAGCCGACCTTGCTCAAGACCTTGATATCGCCGCCCATCACGCCGGCGAGCAGGCGGCTGATGGTCAGGCCAAGCCCGGTGCCGGTCTGCGGCTGCGAGACACCGAGCGCTCCGCGCTCGAAGGGCGCGAAGATGCGCTCGAGATCGTCGCTCTGGATGCCGGGGCCGGTATCGATCACCTCGAACTCGGCGACGGGGCTGCGATAGTGCACTACGAACTGCACGCTGCCGGTCTGGGTGAACTTGATCGCATTGGAGAGCAGGTTGATCAGCACCTGGCGCAGCCGCTTCTCGTCGGCATAGACCACGACCGGCAAGTGTGGCGGCCGCCGGAACACGAAGTCGATGCCCTTGGCGGCGGCCTGAAGGCGAAACATGCCGACGAGCTGGTCGAGGAATTCGCTGAGGCGCACCTCATCGCGCGACAGATACAGCCGCCCCGCCTCGATCTTGGAAATATCCAGAATGCCGTCGATCAGGCCGGAGAGGTGGTCGGCGCTGCGGCGGACGACGCGGACCTGATCGCGCGGCTTGGTGCTCAGCGTCGCGTCCTGTTCGAGCAGTTGCGCATAACCGCTGATCGCATTCAGCGGCGAGCGCAGCTCGTGGCTCAGGCCCACGACATAGCGGCTCTTGGCGAGGTTGGCGGATTCGGCGACCTCCTTGGCGCGCTGGAGTTCGGCGTCGGTGCGCTTGTGCGCGTCGATCTCCTGGATCAGCAGTGTGGTCTGTCGCCGCGTCTCGGCTTCAGCCGCGCGGCGGCTCTGCTGCGCCAGCACGAACAGCCAGGCCACCACGCCGATGATGATGCTGAGCGAGAAGAACACCTTCCAGAGAACTTCGGAGACCAGCATGTTCTCGCCATGCACGCTCGCCGAGGTCTGCAGATAGATCAGGCCCAACACCAGCGCGACGAGGCCGGCGGAGACCACGAAAACGCCGATATACTGGCCGAGTTGCGAGTTGATCCTTGCGTAGATCGGCTGCGGCATCAGCTTGCCCAGCGTCTCCGACACCTGCGCCTGGATCCGGGCGTGCGGCTTGCAGAGATCGTGGCAGCGGGCGTCGAGCGAACAGCACAAGGAGCAGATCGGCCCGGCGTAAGCGGGGCAGGACGCCATGTCTTCCGGCTCGAACGAGTGCTCGCAGATGCAGCACTGGATAGCTTCGAGGTTCTGCCAGCTCCGCTTCGGCTTGCGTGCGATGTAGTATTTGCCGCCTGTGGCCCAGGCGATCAAAGGTGCGGCGATGAAGGCGACCGCGAGCGCGATGAAGGCTGACAGCGCCTTCGCGGTAGGTCCGAACAGGCCATAAAAGGCGCTGATGGAGATGATGGTCGCGATTGTCATCGCGCCGACGCCGACCGGATTGACGTCGTAGAGATGGGCGCGCTTGAACTCGATCTGCTGCGGCCGCAATCCAAGCGGCTTGTTGACGATGAGATCCGCGACCAGCGCGCCGACCCAGGCGATCGCGACGTTGGAATAGAGCGCCAGCGTCTGCTCCAGGGCCTTGTAGACGCCGATCTCCATCAGCAGCAGCGCCACGATGACGTTGAAGACCAGCCAGACGACGCGGCCGGGATGGCTGTGGGTCAAGCGCGAGAAGAAATTCGACCACGCGATCGAGCCGGCATAGGCGTTGGTGACGTTGATCTTCACTTGCGACAGGATCACGAACGTGCCGGTCAATGCCAGCGCAAGATCAGGCTGCGATAGCACGTAGCGGAACGCTTCGAGATACATGTGCGCCGGCTCGGCGGCCTCCTCGGGCGGCACCCCGTGGCTGAGCGCGAAGAAGGTGAGAAACGAGCCGGCCAGAAGTTTCAACGCGCCGAGCACGATCCAGCCCGGCCCGGCGCTCATGAGCGCTATCCACCAGGAGGTCCTGGACGCCCGGCGGTCCCGCGGCAGAAATCGCAGGAAGTCGACCTGCTCGCCGATCTGCGCGATCAGCGAAAACACCACCGAGGCCGCAACTCCGAACAGCAGCAGGTCGAAATGTCCGTTGAGATCGCCGTGCTCGCCCGAGAACTTGCGCCACTCCGTGAAGGAGCGCGGGTTGTGCCAGGCGATCGCCGCGAACGGAATGATGTGGAGCACGATCCAGAGGGGCTGCGTCCACAATTGGAAGCGGCTGATCAGCGTGATGCCATAGGCCACCAGCGGGATGATGACGACGGCGCTGATGAGATAGCCGATCGGCCGCGGAATCCCGAAGCACATTTCGAGCGCAGACGCGAGGATCACGGCTTCGATCGCAAAGAAGATGAAGGTGAAGGACGCGTAGATCAGCGAGGTGACGGTCGAGCCGATGTAGCCGAAGCCGGCGCCCCGCGTCAGCAGGTCGATGTCGATGCCGCATTTGGCGGCATAATAAGCAATCGGCACGCCACAGCAGAAGATGATGGTCGAGACCACCAGGATGGCGGCGGTCGCGTTGGTGACGCCGTAGTTCAGGGTGATGGTGCCGCCGATCGCCTCCATCGCCAGGAACGAGATCGCGCCCAACGCGGTGTTGGCGACCCGGGCGGCCGACCAGCGACGCGCGCTCTTGGCCGTGAAGCGCAGCGCGTAGTCTTCCAACGTCTGGTTGGCAACCCATTGGTTATATTGGCGCCTGACGCGGTCTATTCGCTGCCGCCCTGCCACTCTGACCCCACTCCCGATACGGACCCGAGCCCTCGCAAATTCCGTACCAAAAGCCTACGTCGGCATTTTGCGGTGCAGTATACGCGATCTTGCGTATGCTTGCGCTGCATAAATTCGAGCCATCCTCACAGCGCCAATTGCGTGTTCTCGAACAAAAGTGGGGTGCTCATGTCGGACGAAGAAAACAAGGGCCTGTTGTCGCCGCTCCGGCGCAAGTTATTGATGGGAATGGCCGCTGTTCCGGCCATCACGATGCTGCCGCGGGGATCCTTTGCGCAGGCCCCGGCGACCTCTGCGGTCAACACCACGGGTCTTGCGGTGACGGATACCGAGGTCACGGTCGGTATCTTGCACTCCGCGACCGGCACCATGGCGATCTCCGAGACCGGCTCGATCGAGGCCGAGAAGCTCGCCATCGAGCAGATCAACGCGGCCGGCGGCGTGCTCGGGCGCAAGATCAAGTTCATCCAGGAAGACGGCGCCAGCGACTGGCCGACTTTCGCTGAAAAGGCCAAGAAGCTGCTCGTCAACGACAAGGTCGCGGCGATCATGGGCTGCTGGACCTCGGCTTCGCGCAAGGCCGTGTTGCCGGTCATGGAGCAGTATAACGGCATGCTCTATTACCCGACCTTCTACGAAGGCCTCGAGCAGTCCAAGAACGTCATCTACACCGGCCAGGAAGCGACCCAGCAGATTCTGGCCGGCCTGAACTGGATCGCCAAGGAAAAGGGCGCCAAGTCGTTCTTCTTCATCGGCTCCGACTACATCTGGCCGCGCACCTCGAACAAGATCGCGCGCAAGCACGTCGAGAACGTGCTGAAGGGCAAGGTCGTCGGCGAGGAGTATTATGCGCTCGGCAGCACCCAGTTCAACTCGGTCATCAACAAGATCAAGCTGACCAAGCCCGACGTGATCTTCACCGACGTCGTCGGCGGCTCGAACGTCGCCTTCTACAAGCAGCTCAAGGCGGCCGGCATCGACCTCTCCAAGCAGGCGCTGCTGACGATCTCGGTCACCGAAGACGAAATCGACGGCATCGGCGGCGAGAACATCGCGGGCGCCTATGCCTGCATGAAATACTTCCAAACGCTCGACAATCCGAACAACAAGGCCTTCGTGCCGGCGTTCAAGAAGATGTGGGGCGAGAAGACTGTCATCGGAGACGTCACCCAGGCTGCCTATCTCGGGCCGTGGCTGTGGAAGTTGACCGTCGAGAAGGCCGGCTCCTTCGACGTCGACAAGATCGCAGCAGCCTCGCCGGGCGTCGAGTTCAAGGGGGCACCGGAAGGCTACGTGCGGATCCACGAGAATCATCACCTCTGGTCGAAGACCCGGGTGGGACGCGCCAAGCTCGATGGCCAGTTCGAGCTGATCTACGAGACCGCCGATCTCGTCGAGCCGGATCCGTTCCCGAAGGGCTACCAGTAAGCGCAACTCGACCGCGCTTCTCCCAACACCAACGAGCTCCCTGGCGTGGACCGCAAATCCACGCTCAAGACCCCGCGTCGCGAACCTGCTCGCGACGCGGGACCCTTTCCCTGACGGAGGACATCGATGTTCGGCGACTACTCGCTTGGTGATCTCGGCTCCATTTTCGTCATGCAGGGGTTTGCCGGACTGATCCTGTTCTCGGTCTATGTCCTGATGGCGCTCGGGCTCGCCATCATCTTCGGCCAGATGGGCGTCATCAACATGGCCCATGGCGAGTTCATGATTCTCGGGGCCTACGTTACCTGGATGACCTCCAATCTCTTCCAGGCCTATCTGCCAAGCCTGTTCAGCGGCTACTTTTTCCTCGCGATGATCCTGGCCTTTGTCGCATCCGGCGCGCTGGGAATGCTGGTGGAATGGGTACTGATACGTCACCTCTATAAGCGCCCGCTCGATACGCTGCTCGCCACCTGGGGTCTCAGCCTGATGCTGCAGCAGGCCTATCGCTCCGTCTTCGGCGCGCGCGAGGTCGGGGTCGAGCTGCCGCAGTGGATGCTGGGCTCGCTGCATGTCACTGAGAGCATCGAAGTGCCGATCAACGGCGTCTTCGTGATGTGTCTCACCGTTTTGATCACGATCTCGGTCGCCTACGTGATGTACAAATCGCGTTGGGGCCGCCAGGTGCGCGCTGTCGTGCAGAACCGCATCATGGCCGGCGCCGTCGGCATCAACACCGAAAAAGTCGACCGCTACACGTTCGGCCTCGGTTGCGGCATCGCCGGAATCGCCGGCAGCGCCTTCACCATGATCGGCTCGACCGGGCCGACGTCCGGGCAGCTCTACATCGTCGATACGTTCCTGGTGGTTGTGTTTGGCGGCGCCGCGAGCCTGCTCGGCACCATCGCCTCGGCCTTCTCGATCTCGCAGACGCAATCCACGCTCGAATTCTTCATGTCGGGCTCGATGGCCAAGGTGCTCACGCTGCTCGCCGTTGTCGGCATCCTGATGCTGCGGCCGCAGGGTCTTTTCGCCCTCAAGGTTCGCAAATAGCAGGAAGCAGGCAAGTCATGATCAACTCACGCTTCTTCAATCGATCCGAACTCATGGGCTTCATCGCCCTGGCCGCCGTGCTGTTCGTGATCCTGCCCCTGACGCTGGACGTGTTCCGCCTCAATCTGGTCGCGAAATACCTGACCTACGCTTTTGTCGCGCTCGGCCTGGTGCTGTGCTGGGGCTATGGCGGCATCCTGAGCCTTGGCCAGGGCGTGTTCTTCGGCCTCGGCGGCTATTGCATGGCGATGTTCCTCAAGCTCGAGGCTTCGAGCGTCGAGAACACCAAGATCCAGTCGACGCCCGGTATCCCCGATTTCATGGACTGGAACCAGATCACGTCATTGCCGCTGTTCTGGCAGCCCTTTCACAGCCTCACCTTCACGATCCTCGCCATCATCCTGGTCCCGGGTCTGTTTGCCCTGATCATCGGCACCGCGATGTTCAAGCGCCGTGTCGGCGGCACGTACTTCGCGATCATCACCCAGGCCGTCGCGGCCATCCTCACCATCCTGATCGTCGGACAACAGGGCTATACCGGCGGCATCAACGGCATGACCGATTTGCGCACGCTCAAGGGCTGGGACATCCGGCCCGACCACGCCAAGGTCATCCTGTATTTCGTCGAGGTGGTGCTGCTGTTCGCCTGCATCGGCATCGCGCAGTTCATCCGCCTGACCAAGCTCGGCCGCATCCTGGTGGCGATGCGCGAACAGGAGGACCGCGTCCGCTTCTCCGGCTACAGCGTTGCCAATTTCAAGATCTTTGCCTTTTGCATGGCCGCGGTCTTCGCCGCGATCGGAGGCGCCATGTTCGCGCTCAATGTCGGTTTCATGTCGCCGTCCTTCGTCGGCATCGTGCCGTCGATCGAGATGGTGATCTACACCGCCGTCGGCGGACGGATGTCGATCTTCGGCGCGATATGGGGCGCCCTCCTGGTGAATTTCGCCAAGACCAGCCTGTCCGAATCCTTCCCGCAACTCTGGCTGTTCGGCCTCGGCGCGCTGTTCATCGCGGTCGTGCTCGCCTTCCCGAACGGTCTGTCCGGGCTCTGGGCTGACTACGTGCAGCCGCGCATCGATCGGCTGTTTGGCTCACGCAAGCCGAAACCCGACTGGAACGGAAGCTCGGTCGCCGACGGCGCGCCGGCAGAGTGAGGGAGATAGGTCATGCTCGTCGGTCATCAGCCCAAGGAATTCCTGCTCGCCGTCTCCGGCCTGACCGTCTCGTTCGACGGGTTCAAGGCGGTCAATGATCTCTCCTTTTATGTCGAGGAGAACGAGATTCGCGTCATCATCGGTCCCAACGGCGCCGGCAAGACCACGGTGCTCGATTTGATCTGCGGCAAGACCAAGGCGACCTCGGGCTCGATTCAGTTTCGTGGCAAGGAGCTCACGAAGATGAAGGAGAACGAGATCGTCCAGACCGGCGTCGGGCGCAAATTCCAGACGCCGTCGGTGTTCGAGGATCTCACCGTGTTCGAGAACCTCGAGATCTCGTTCCCGCGCGGTCGTACCGTGTTCGGCTCGCTGACCTTCAAGCGCGACCAGCCCGTGAAGGACCGGGTCGAGGAGGTCGCGGAGATGATCTTCCTCAAGGACAAGCTCAACACCTATGCCGACGAGCTGAGCCACGGCCAGAAGCAGTGGCTCGAGATCGGCATGCTTCTGATCCAGGACCCAGACCTGCTGATGCTGGATGAGCCCGTCGCCGGCATGAGCGTCTCCGAGCGCGCCAAGACCGCCGAACTGCTCAACCGCATCATCAAGAACCGTTCTGTGCTGGTGATCGAGCACGACATGAAGTTCGTCGAGGACATCGCCCACAAGGTCACCGTGCTGCACCAGGGTCAGATCCTCTCCGAGGGGACGATGGAGAAGGTGAAGAACGATCCCAAGGTCGTCGAAGTCTATCTGGGCCACTAAGGAGCGCACCGATGCTGGCAATTTCCGATCTCCACGTCGCCTACGGCCAGAGCGAGGTGCTGCACGGGCTCAATGTCAAGGTCGCGCCCAACGAGATCGTGGCGATCATGGGCCGCAACGGCATGGGCAAGACCACGCTGATGAAGTCGCTGATGGGCATCCTGCCGGCCAAAAGCGGCTCGGTGGCCATGGACGGTGCCGAGCTCGGAAACCTCAAGAGCTACGAGCGCGTCGCCAAGGGCCTCGCTTACGTGCCGCAAGGCCGCATGATCTTCTCGACCATGACGGTGAAGGAGAACATCGAGACCGGGCTCGTCGTCTCGGGCGGATCCGAGGTGCCGGGCGATATCTATGAATTGTTTCCGGTCCTGCTGGAAATGAAAGGCCGCCGCGGCGGAAATCTCTCCGGTGGTCAGCAGCAGCAGCTCGCGATCGCCCGTGCGCTCGCAACCAAACCAAAGGTCCTGCTGCTGGACGAGCCGACCGAAGGCATCCAGCCCTCGATCATCAAGGAGATGGCGCGCACTTTGAAGCGCATCCGCGACGAGAAGGGGCTCTCGATCGTGGTGTCCGAGCAGGTTCTGAGCTTCGCGCTCGAGATCGCCGACCGCGTGCTGGTGATCGAGAACGGCGAGATCGTGCGCGACGATCCGCGCGACGCCGTCGATGCCGCGCAGGTTTCGAAATATCTGTCCGTCTAACCAACCGTGTAAAAGGGGAGCATCTCGATGCCAGAGACACTGATCAAGGTCGATCTCACCAAGTCCGCTTACGACAATGACATGGTGCACAACCGCTGGCACCCCGACATCCCGATCGTGGCCTGGGTCAATCCCGGCGACGATTTCATCATCGAGACCTACGACTGGACCGGCGGCTTCATCAAGAACAACGATTCGGCGGACGACGTGCGCGACATCGACCTGTCGATCGTGCACTTCCTGTCCGGCCCGATCGGAGTCAAGGGCGCCGAGCCGGGTGATCTCCTGGTCGTCGATCTGCTCGACGTCGGTCCGATGAAAGAGAGCCTCTGGGGCTTCAACGGCTTCTTCTCCAAGCAGAACGGCGGCGGCTTCCTCACGGATCATTTCCCGCTGGCGCAGAAGTCGATCTGGGACATCAAGGGCCTCTACACCTCGTCGCGTCACGTGCCTGGCGTGAATTTCGCTGGCCTGATCCATCCCGGCCTGATCGGCTGTCTGCCCGATCCCAAGATGCTCGAGACCTGGAACAAGCGCGAGGCCGAGTTGATCTCGACCAACCCGACGCGCGTGCCTGGCTTGGCCAATCCGCCGTTCGCGCCGACCGCTCATGGCGGCCGCGCCAAGGGTGACGTGAAGGCGAAGATCGGCGCCGAAGGCGCGCGCACCGTGCCGCCACGCGAGCATGGTGGCAATTGCGACATCAAGGATCTCTCGCGCGGCTCGAAGATCTACTTCCCGGTCTATGTGCCCGGCGCGGGTCTTTCGATGGGCGATCTGCACTTCAGCCAGGGGGACGGCGAGATCACTTTCTGCGGCGCCATCGAAATGGCCGGCTGGCTGCATCTCAAGGTCGAGGTGATCAAGGACGGCATGGCCAAATACGGTATCAAGAACCCGATCTTCAAGCCGTCGCCGATCACGCCGAACTACAAGGACTATCTCATCTTCGAAGGCATTTCGGTCGACGAGGCGGGCAAGCAGCACTATCTCGACGTCCACATCGCCTATCGCCAGGCCTGCCTCAACGCGATCGAATACCTGAAGAAGTTCGGCTACTCCGGCGCCCAGGCCTATTCGATCCTCGGCACCGCGCCGTGCCAGGGCCACATCTCCGGCGTGGTCGACGTGCCCAACGCCTGCGCCACGCTATGGCTGCCGACGGAGATCTTCGACTTCGACGTGATGCCGTCGGCGGCAGGCCCGATCAAGCACATCACCGGCGATATCCAGATGCCAATTTCGCCGGACAAGTAGTCGGCGCCTCCCTCTCCCCGTTCTCACGGGGAGAGGGACTGTCGCCGCACGAAAGGTGGCAGCGAGTGTGAACACGCAAGAGCGTAAGGACGATGCGATGCCGGTGTATGAATATCTCTGTGACGATTGCGGGCCCTTCAAGGATCTTCGCCCGATGGCGGAATGCGACGATCCGCAGAGCTGCCCGCACTGCGAGACCATGGCGCCGCGCGTGATCCTGACCGCGCCGAATTTCTTCTGCATGCCCGCCGACAAGCGCAAGGCGCATGCCGTCAACGAGCGCAGCACCCATGCGCCGCAGACGCTCGCGCAATACAAGGCTTCGCATGGTCCCGGTTGCGGCTGCTGCTCGTCGGGAAAGACGGTGAAGGACAAGAGCACCACTGACAAAAAGAAGCCCGCGCGGCTGATGACCAAGTCCGGGAGCGGGGCCAAGGGTTTCCCCACTGCGCGGCCCTGGATGATCAGCCACTGACTTTCGCGGCAACCTCAAACGAATAAGAGACAGGAGCGGCCCAATGCTTCACGGCGACATTTCCAGCAGCAACGACACCGTCGGCGTCGCAGTGGTCAACTACAAGATGCCTCGCCTGCATACCAAGGCCGAGGTGCTCGACAACGCCCGCAAGATCGCCGACATGCTGGTGGGCATGAAGGCCGGACTGCCCGGCATGGATCTGGTGATCTTCCCGGAATATTCCACCCAAGGCATCATGTACGATTCTAAGGAGATGTACGAGACGGCCTCCGCCGTGCCCGGTGAAGAGACGGCGATTTTCGCCGAGGCCTGTCGCAAGGCGAAGGTGTGGGGCGTGTTCTCGCTGACCGGCGAGCGCCATGAGGAGCACCCCAACAAGGCGCCCTACAACACCCTGATCCTGATGAACGACAAGGGCGAGATCGTGCAGAAGTACCGCAAGATCATGCCGTGGGTGCCGATCGAGGGCTGGTATCCCGGCAATTGCACCTATGTCTCTGAAGGCCCGAAAGGCATGAAGGTCAGCCTGATCATCTGCGACGACGGCAATTTTCCGGAAATCTGGCGCGATTGCGCCATGAAGGGCGCCGAGCTGATCGTGCGCTGCCAGGGCTACATGTACCCGGCCAAGGAGCAGCAGGTCCTGATCTCCAAGGCCATGGCGTGGGCCAACAACGTCTATGTCGCGGTTGCCAATGCCGCCGGTTTCGACGGCGTCTATTCCTATTTCGGCCACTCCGCGATCATCGGCTTCGATGGCCGCACGCTCGGCGAGTGCGGGGAGGAGGAGTACGGCATCCAGTACGCGCAGCTCTCGAAAAATCTCATCCGCGACGCGCGCCGCAACGGCCAGTCGCAGAACCACCTCTACAAGCTGGTCCACCGCGGCTACACCGGCATGATCAATTCCGGCGAAAGCCCGCGCGGCGTCGCCGCCTGTCCGTATGACTTCTACAAGAACTGGATCGCCGATCCCGAAGGCACGCGCGACATGGTCGAGGCCATGACCCGCTCGACGCCGGGGACCGACGAGTGTCCGATCGACGGCATCCCGAATGGGTCGGCTCCGAGCAACTATTGAGCCCTTGCTGGCGCCACGAGATCGATGATCCGCTCCCAATGTGAACAGTCGTCCATATGGGCGGACAGTCTGACGCATCCGTGTATGCGCAGGATGAGAATGGCGTTCGGCAAAAGCGTGGCGCGGCTGCAACATGGGATGTTGAATCAGCCCGAGGTGCGGCCGGGTCGGCAGATTCTCGAGGCACCGTAGTTCTACTGCCCAGCCTCTTCGCCTAAGTTCCCCCGCGGCGCCGCTGGGGAGCGCCGCGGCTGAGGAGACGGGCGTTGGGGGCTTGGTTGCGATCGCGCGCGGGTTGCCTGCGCCGGAGTGCTGCTGCCATGCGCGCGGCCTTCGGGGCGAGTCTCGCCTTGGGCGCGATCGCTCTGGCGGGCCCCGTCCGGGCGCAGCAGGTCTTCAATGGATCACAGACCACGCCGAACGGCATCGTCAACGGCGGAGGCGGCGTCTGGGACGCCACCACGACCAATTGGACGGACGTCTTCGGCGCTGTCAGCACGGCCTATGATCCCTCGTCAGTCGGTACGCTATTCGGCAGCAGCGGCCCTTCGATCCCGGCGACGGGAGGCACGGTGACGGTGACGCCGGCCGGCGTGCAACTCACCAGCCTCGTGGGGTTCGACATCACCGGCGATGGTACGATCTACACCATCCAGGGCGGCGATCTCAGGCTGGCCCCGGGCGGCACCACATTCGTCACGGCCGACGTGACCGGTACCAGCGATCCGTCGGCCATCATTGCTTCCCACATCGTCGGCAGCGACGGTATCAATGTTCAGGGCGTGGGCACCTTGGCGCTACTCGGCGCCAACGCCTATACCGGTGGCACCTTCATCTGCAATTGCGGCTCCCTGCAGCTCGGCGACGCGACCCGCACCGCGAGCATCGTGGGCGTCGTCACCAATGAGGGCCTCTTCAACATCGTCAATGCCGACACGTCGGGAATCACCTCGCTCCTGAACGACTTTTCCGGCACGACACTGTTTCTAAACGTCAGCTCGGCCAGCGCGATGGCGATCACCAACAACGGCCAGCTGTATTTCGGAGATCCGAACGGAGGCGGCTCCGACACCGCGACGGCCGGTCGCGCGACCATCGTCAATGACAACGGCTTGGTCGGCTTCTTCGGACGGACCAATGCGGGCACCGCCACCATCACCAACCAGAATGGTGGCGGCACCGCATTCTTCGAACAAGCCTCGGCGGGCTCGGCAACGATCGTGAACAAGGATTTCGGCGGGACCATCTTCGGTACGCTGGCCGGCCCCGATACTGCGACTGCCGGCAATGCAACCATCATCAATGAAGCTGACGGTCTCACCAATTTCGGCGCGTTCACGACGGCCGGGAATGCGACGATTACCACCAAGGACGGGGGCAAGACCGAGTTCTTCGACAATTCCACCGGCGGCAACGCAAGCTTCATCACCATCGGAACGGGCATCGTCGATTTCGGGGGCAGCATCGGGCCGGGCAGTGACGGCCGCATCACCGCTGGCTCGATCGAAGGCAGCGGCTTCTATTACATCGGCGGCGGCAATACCCTCGTCGTCGGCGGCAACAACCTCTCGACGGAGGTCAGCGGCGTCATTGGCGATTACGATCCCTGCGGTTGCGGCTTTATCGGACCGGGCTCGCTGGAGAAGGTCGGCAGTGGCACGCTGATCCTCTCGGGCACGAACGCTTACACCGGAACGACCACGGTGAATGGAGGCATCCTGCGGATCGATGGCGATATCTCCCAATCGAGCCTGACGACCGTCAATGCGGGTGGCGCGCTGTTCGGCGCCGGAATCGTCGGCAATACCGTGATTGCGAGCGGCGGAATTTATGCACCCGGCGACGGTGGTCCGGGTTCGAGCATGCAGGTTCATGGCGACCTCACCTTGCAGCCCGGCTCGCTTTATGGCGTTCAGGTCGGTAGCGGGACCAGCACGAGCCACGCGCTCGTCACGGGCAATGTCGCGCTGGATGGCAGCGTTGGCGTCGCGCTGTATCCGGGCAGCACGGTGAAGAAGCACTATTCGATCATGGAGTTCTTCGGCGCTCCCACCGGCAATTTTTCCGGCGTCGCCGCGCCCGGCGGCCTCATCGGCACGACGAGCGTCGGATCGAACGAAGTCTTTCTCGATTTTGCGCTAGACTACGGCGCGAAATACGCGCTCAACGTCAATCGGAAGAACGTTGCAACGACGCTTCAGAATTTCTTCAACGCCAACGGTTTCCTGCAAGCCGAATTGGCGGGGCTTGGGCCCAACGGCCTGACGCAGGCCTCCGGCGAACCCGCAACGGCATCGCAGCAGACGACGTTCAATGCGATGAATCTGTTCATGAGCCTGTTGACCGACGTCTTCGGGGCGGGGCGCAGCGGCACGTCGGGTGCGACGCCTTATGCCCCCGACACGAATGCGAAGGATAGGAACGCGCATGATGCCTTTGCCTCGATGAAGGCGCCGGCTGCGACGTTCGAGCAGCGCTGGGATGTGTGGGCGGCCGGCTACGGCGGCTCGCAGACCACCGACGGCAATGCCGGCCTCGGCTCGAGCAATACGACCAGCAGCGTCTATGGCACCGCCGTGGGCGTCGACTACCGCTTCTCGCCGTCGACGGTTGCGGGCTTCGCCCTCGCGGGCGGCGCGACTGGATTCAGCGTCAACGGACTCGGTTGGGGCCGCTCCGACCTGTTCCAGGCCGGCGCCTTCGTGCGTCATGCGGGCGGACCGGCCTATGTCACAGCGGCGCTCGCATATGGCTGGCAGGACGTCACGACCAACCGCGTCGTGACGGCTGCCGGTTACGACCAGCTGCGCGCGCAGTTCAACGCCAACGCGGTCTCGGGCCGCATCGAGGGCGGTTATCGCTATGCCACGCCGTGGGTCGGCGTCACGCCCTATGCCGCGCTGCAGGCCACTCTGTTCAGCCTTCCCGGCTATGCAGAATCGGCGGTGGTCGGCAGCAACGTCTTCGCGCTCAACTATGCCGCCAAGGATGTGACCAGCACCCGCACCGAACTCGGCTTGCGCGCGGACAGGTCGTTTGCCGCGGCCGGCGGCCTTCTGACCCTGCGCGGCCGCCTCGCCTGGGCGCATGATTACAATCCGGACCGCAGTGCCGGCGCGGTGTTCCAGACGCTGCCGGGGTCGGCTTTCGTCGTGAACGGCGCTGCTCTGGCGCGCGATTCTGCTCTGACCACGGCATCAGCGCAGATGAACTGGATGAATGGCTGGTCTGCCTCGGCGACCTTCGAGGGGGAGTTCTCGAACGTTACTCGCTCCTACGCCGGCAAGGGCTTCGTGCGCTACGCGTGGTAAGGCGTTGTCACCTCCCTTGGGAGGTAGGCGTCACCGCTTCTTCTGCTCGGGCCTGCGTGGTGGACGCGGGGCGGCGGGTGCTGCCGGCGTTCCACTCATCTTGTTGGCTGCTTCGCTGACGTCGAGCAGCGAGCGACGAATGTCCTCGAGATAGCCCGCCGATTTCTTCTTCATGATATCGGCAAGCTCGTGCAATCCCTTGATCTTCTCGTACAGCTCGTCGGCCTTGCCGTCGACGAAGCCGGGCACGACGCTCTCGATCTTCGTGACCGCCTTGTCGAAGCCCGCGAAGGCGCTATCGACCTTGGCCATGACGGAATCGATCTCGCCGCCTTTGCTCCGGAGATCGGCGGTGTAGTTCTCGAACGTGCGCAGGCCGTCCTTGATTGCAGGGGCGTTGCTGACGATCGTGCGGTCGACGCTGTGCAGGGTGTCGACGATGGATTCGGCGTCGCTGAGATCGGCGGTCAGCACGGGAACGCCGTCCGAGTCCAGCGGCACCGGTGGCGCGGAGGGAGCGCCACCGATCAGCGAGATCGCGGCAACGCCGGTGAGGCCCTGGAACTCGATGCCCGCCACGGTGTCCTTGCGGATCGGCGCGGAGTTGTCGAGCATCACCAGCGCCACGATCCTGCGCGGATTCTCCAGCTTGATCGACAGAATCTGGCCCGCCGGGACGCCGTCGAAATTGACCGGCCCGCCGCGACGCAGCCCGCTGGCGGACCCGCTCTCAAACACCACGCGCAACTGGCTGCGGCTCTGGAGGGTACGCCATTTCTGCACGCCTAGCAGGCCACCGAACGCCACGGCGATGACCGCCAGCGTCGCCGTTCCGATCACCAGATTGCTCGCGCGTGCCATGCGGGAAGGTTTTACGGCCAAAGCAGGGAAGTTGGAAGAAGTCCGTAATGTTAAGTAGGGCGGGTTAGCGAAGCGTAACCCGCCTCCGCTTTAGGGATCCAAGAGGGCGGATTACGCTGACGCCAATCCGCCCTACGCGATCTCAATGTTCGGCAGCGCGTCTTGCCGCAGCGTTGTTCAGGACGATCAGGGCATCGACGGCGACGCCGGTCCTGGTGTTGATCAGGAACGGGTTGATGTCGATCGAGGCGATCCGGTCGCCGGCGTCCGCGATCAAATTGGACAGGCCGACCAGCGCTTTCACTGCGGAGGCCTCGTGCAGGGCCGGCTTGCCGCGATAGCCACGCAGCTTGATTCCGGCCTTGGTCCGGCCGATCAGGAGCCGCGCCTCGGCCTCGTCCAGGGGCGCGCCGGCGAGCGCGACGTCCTTCATCAGCTCGATGTCGATGCCGCCGGTGCCGAACAGCACGACCGGTCCCATCTCGGCATCGAGCGAGGCGCCGACGACGAGCTCGAGCTCGGCCTTGACCTGTTGCGCGATGAGGATGCCGTCGAGCTTCGGCTTGCCTTTCAGCTTCGCCACCCGTGCGGTGATGTCGGCGAACGCCTTCTTCACCTCGGCGGAACTGTTGAGGTTCAGCACGACACCGCCGATGTCGGATTTGTGCAGGATCTCCGCGCTGACGAGCTTTGCCACGACCGGAAAGCCGATCTCCTTGGCGATCCTTGCGGCTTCCGCCGCAGTCTGTGCGATCGCCTCCTTGGAGATCGGAATACCGTAGGCCTTCAGGAGCTTCTTCGAGGCGACCTCGTCCAGCGCGGCACCGTTTGCCGATTTCAACGCCTTCTCGAGCACGGCGCGCGCGGCAGGCTTCGAGCTCGAGGCGACGTCGGGCACCTCTTTGCGCAGCTTGGCGTAGTCGAGCAGCGACTTGATCGCGGTCACCGCCCGGTCCATGCCCTGCATGACCGCGAGATGCGGCAGCGATTTGCGCAGGGTCTTGGTGAACTCGGTGAAGCCGATGGACATCGCGCTGATGTAGATCACGGGCTTGCCGCCCTGGCGCGCCATGTCGTCGACGATGCGCAGGTTGCGTTCGCGCAGCTCATGCGGCGCCTTGGGCAGTTCAGCGTCGACGATGACGATATCGATGTCGGGATCGTCGATCATCAGCTTGATCGACTTCATGTAGACGGAGGGATCGACCACCGCGGCAAAGCCGGCATCGAGCGGATTGCCGACGATCGAGCCCGGTCCTAGCATTTTGGCCAGCTCGCAGCCGACATGCGGGCTGAGCGGCGCGAAGTTCAGGCCTTCCTTGTAGAAGGCATCGAGCAGCATGCCGCGCTTGCCGCCCGACAGCGTGACGGCGGCGAGGCGGTTGCCTTTGGGCACCGCCGCGTGGACGAAGCATTCCGTGGTCTCGATCAGCTCATCGAGCCCGTCGACCCGGATCACCCCTTCGCGCGTCGCAACCGCGTCGAACGTCTCGATCGAGCCCGCAAGCGCGCCGGTATGCGCCATCGCCGCGGCGCGGCCGCCCTCCGACGCGCCAAGCTTGAGCGCGATCACGGGCTTGCTCGCGGCGCGCGCTGCCTTGCAGGCATCACGGAACGCCTTGGTATTGCGCACGCCTTCGAGGTAGACGACGATCACCTTGATGCTCGGATCCTCGGCGAAGTAGCGCATCAGGTCTGGCGTCTCTAACCCGGCCTCGTTGCCGGTCGTCACCATATAGCCGACACCGACGCCCCGATCCTCCAGCGCCTGGCGGATCGCCATGACGATGGCCCCCGACTGTCCGGCGATCGACACCGCACCTTGCTCCATGGTGACGATGCGGTCGTCGATGTTGGTGAAGAGCTTCTCGCCGGCGCTTAGGTTGCCGAGGCAATTCGGGCCGGTGACGGCAAGCCCGGTCTCGCGTATCGCCGTCTGCAGTTCGGCAGCGAGCTTCTGGCTGTCCTCATCCTGCAGCTCGCTGAAGCCCGAGGTGACGATGGTGGCGGAGCGCGCGCCCGCCGCAGCGGCGTCGCGGATCACCTGGACGGCAAAGCGCGCCGGCACCAGCACCAACACGTGATCGGGCTTCTCCGGGAGGCTCGCAAAGTCCTTGTAGCAGGGGACGCCCCAGATGGCTTCGCGTTTGGCATTGACCGGATAGAGGCCGCCCTCGTAACCGTACTTGACCAGATTGTTCCAGATGCGCTCGGCATAATTCCCGGGCTTGTCGGTCGCGCCCACCAACACGATGTTGAGCGGGTGCAGCATCGCGTGAATGCCCTTGACGGTATCTCCGGCGTCGGGAGCCGGAGACCATGGTCGTTGCGAAACCGGTGCGGCAGGCACTCGAGCTTCCATGCGCTTCCCTCACTTCTTGTTCTTGTTGCAACGCGCTGTTGCGCCGGCTTCGCGGGCTGACCGTGGCGGGACTCCATGCCGCGAGACGGAATGGGCAAGTCTCGACGACAAGGCCTGACGATGAGGCTAGCATCGCGAGCCTTTTGGCGAAAGTGCGAACGATCCGGCAAGATGCTAGGAACTGTGACGCATACCCTCTCAAATGGTGATCATGCCGCTTCTATCCATCGTGGTGCCGACCCTCGATCGTCCCAACACGCTTCGCCACGCGCTCGCGACCATGGCGTGCCAGCCTGCGCATGCGGACTGCGAGTTCGTCGTTCAGAACAATGGCGGCAATCCCGAGATCGCGAAGATGGTCGCAGACCTCGAGGACGAGCGCTTCAAGCATTTTGCCAGCGACACCGTCCTGACCATGACCGACAATTGGGAGGCGGCGCTCGGCCATGCCTCGGGCGAGTACATTGCCTTCCTCGGCGACGACGACGGATTGATGCCCTATGCCTGTGCCACGGCGTCGGAGCTGCTCTCCGGCCGAAAGATCGATCTTCTGAGCTGGCCCGCATACAGCTACTACTGGCCGGGCTACTACCATCCGGCTTTCCGCAATCGCCTGGTTGCCGAGATCGACCTGACTTCGTCGGTCAGGCGCGTCTCGTCGCGTCGCGAGCTGGCGCGCATCTTCGGCTTCCAGGCGCACTATGCGAATCTGCCGATGATCTACAATTCGTTCGTCCGCCGCAGCGTCATCGACCGGATGCGTGCGGTCGGCGGCCGTTACTTCATCGGCCTATCGCCCGACGTGGCATCCGGTATCGCCAACGCTGCGCTGACCGACAGTTTCGTCCGGCTGTCGCGGCCTCTGGGCATGGCCGGATTTTCGGAGCACAGCACCGGTCATGCGCTGTTCTTCGAGACCACGGATCTGCTGGAAACGTCGCGGGGGGCGCGCGATTTCGGACCCATTGACGACGATCCCCGGCTCCCTGATCTCAACGCGCTCCAGCTCTTCATCGCCAAGGACATGCTCGTCCTCAAGCGACTGCTGCTGACGGACGGCGACGACGTGCGGCTCGACTTCAAGGCACTGGCACAGGCGCTTGCGACCGACATCAACAATCGGCCGCCCCTCTATGATCGAACCGTACAAACCATCGGCGAGCTCGCCCGCACGCATGGGTTCGATGTCGCCGACATCGTCATTCCTGCCCGCCTCCCGGATCGGCCGCCGCCCGGCAAGGGTGTTCGCGTCATCGGACAGAACCGCGTGATTTACGAGCTGGATGGTTCTGCGCTCGGGCTCAATTCGATAGCGGATGCAGTGCGCCTGATCGCGCATTTCGTGCCGGATCAGGAGCCGTTCGATCCGGCCGCTCTGGAGGTCGTGTCTGCGCCGGTCCTCGGCGCGGAGGAGCTTGAATTCAGGTGGGGCGGGGCGGGCGTCGCCGCGTTGATCGAGGGTTGGAGCGAGCCGGAGCAATGGGGCACCTGGTCCGTTGCCAGGAATTGCGTGCTCCGCTTTGAGGTTCGTCCCATCCCGTCGCGACCTGTAGAGCTCGTGCTGGTGTGCCGGGCTTTCGTTTCCGACGGCAACCCGCAACTGCGTGCGGCTTGCCGCGTCGGCAACGGAGTGGAGCAGCACTTGACGTTTTCGAAAGAAGCATTTGCGGGCTTGCGCAGGTTGATGCTCGATCCCGCCGCGATTGGCGCCGACGGGACGTTGACCATCAGCCTGTCGCTATCCGATCCACGCTCGCCCGCCGATCTGGGACTGAGCTCGGATGTGCGTCCTCTCGGCATCGGCATCGAGCGGATCTGGCTCGACGATGTCCATCCGTCACGAGACCGCTGATCGCCGCCTGGTCAGTACCGCAGCAGGCTCAGCTTGTAGGCATAGTGAAAGGCGACCTGGCGCGCGAGATAGGGGGCGATGGCGCGGCGGATCTGCATCTGGGTCGGATCGTAGCCGAGAACGCGGCGCCGCAGGATGCCCATCTCCTTGACGCCGATCGCGTAGGTTGCTGCCGTCTTCTGGGCGTCATGGATTCGGAAGCAGGCGAGAAATCGCGGCAGACGCACGAATCTGAACCCCGCGGCCTGCGCTCGCAGGATGAAGTCCCAATCCATCGCGTAATGGAAGCCTTCGTCGATCGGCCCGATCTTGTCCCACACGCGCTTGCGCCAGAACATCGTCTCCTGCGGGATATAGTCGGCATATTGCAGCGCGTGCCCGTCATGGGGCGGCAGCACGGCGCGGCCGACCTCGAGACCTTCGCGGTCGACGAAGACGCGATGGCCATAGACGATGTCGACCTGCGGATGCGATGTGAAGTAGTTGGCGACATAGGCCAGCGTTCCTGGCAGCAACATGTCGTCGCTGTTGAGATAGGCCATGATCTCGCAGTCGACGTCCGTAAAGCCCAGATTAATGGCGTTCGACTGCCCGCTGTCAGGTTCGCTCTTCCAGCTGATGCCGTCGCCGCAGCTCTTCAGGAGATCTGTCGTACCATCGATCGAGGCGCCATCCTGCACGTGATAATGCAGGTTCGGATAGTTCTGACTGACGATGCTCTCGATCGTGGCGTTGAGATATTGCGCATGGTTGTAGCTCGGCGTGACGATCGCGATCCGCGGTGCAGTCCCCTCGATCGAGGGAGCCGGCGGGAAAGTCCTCAAATTGAGCAGTCGCGGCGGATACTGCTCGAAAGTCCACATCGGCGGGCGACGCCAGAGGCTCCGCAGGGAGGATCGTCTTTGCCCGGCGGCGATGAGATCCTGCTTCCTTTCCAGGAGCGCGACGCGATTTTCGAGTTGCTCCAATCGTTGTTCGAGGCGCTGCCTGAACTCGTCGTCCATCTATCGTTCTTTCACAAATCACGACGTGCAGAAATCAATGGGCCATTCTTGCATTCCCCGTCCAACGGCGCCAGTTCACGGTTGCGTCAAACGCGATGGCCCGGCCCGCTCGCGCGATTTCAGAGGCTCGATCGCTCCCTCATGGGTTGATTGCGAACCGCTATTCACCCGTTTCGATCAGGATGGCATGCAGGACATATCGTTCCGGACCTTCGGTGACGGCGTCGAACGGCCAGCAGGTCGTGAGCACGAGCTCGACATCCTGCGCTGTGGGATCGATGCCCGATGCATCGAAGCGGACCACGGCGGATGAATCCGCGCGATAGCGAAAGCGTTTGCCGTCACGACGTGTGACATCGATCACGTCACCAACTGCGACGTTGCGCAGGAAGCGGAAATGTGTGTCGCGATGTCCAGCATATACGGCGGTGCCGCGCTCGCCGGCATCAACCGTTTGGTGGATGTGGCCGGGGCCAAAGGCAAGCGCCTGTCCGCTCGCACCTTCCAGCACGATCGCGCTGGCTCCGATCCGCTTCACCTCGATCCGCGCGACCGGCCAGGTGTCGGCCCATGACCACGGCTTGATCACCTCGCCCGTTGCCAGGCTTCTGTCGAAGGCGCGCTCCAGCAGTACCTGCGCGAGCCACGCCTTGGCATGGATATAGGCGCCGTCGCCGAACAGGATGAGGCCGATCAGTGCCAGAACCAGGGGAGATGAGAAGCGGGGCATCGTGTTTCCCTTCCGTCATTGCGAGCGAAGGGAAGCAATCCGGGCTGTCTCCTGAGCGGCAGTCTGGATTGCTTCGTCGCTTCGCTCCTCGCAATGACGTTGAGAAAAAGGCGCGCGCGGCCGTTGGGTACGGGACGGGCGACCGCGCGCGCTAACAGAGGAGTCGGGGTGCTCCTCTCTCAAGCGGCGTTGGTGAGCAAGAGCCGACGCCGGTTGAACACGAACAGCAACAAGGCGAGCACGATCAGGACGAAGCCTCCGATCATTTTCAGCTCGGCTGAGGTTGCCGTCTTGGGCAGACGGATCGCATCAGGTGCCGCAGGTGTTGGACGCCGTGCGGCCGGCGAGACGCGCGCATCGGCATGGCGTTCACGCACCTGCCCCGGGATCGGCGGCCGTTCGCCAAACACTTTCTCGAAATCCCAGCCGGCAGGCAGGTTGATCGGCAGCTCGCTGAGCTTGAGCGGCGCGCCTTCGGGGCGGCTCGGCGTCTTGTCGACAGCCACAAGGCTGGTCAGGCGCGTGACGACCTGATGGTCGAGTGCCAGCGCCATGATCGTCCTGTCGGCCTCCTCGGGCGCGAGTTCCCGCATGGCGCGCGCCACCTCGGCGTCACCGATCTTGCGCTTGGCCCAGAGTTTCGACAGGCCGTTGCCTTCGGCGGCATTTTGCAGCGGCAGCGTCACCGACCATGGACGGTCGCCGACGCGCCCCCTGATCTCGAGCGAGCCCGCGAGCTTGTCGAGCCTTGCCGCCAGCACCAGCGGCTCGCCATGATAGACGTCGGGGATGATCGTCGGGGTGACGTCGGCCTTGGCTTCGGAGAATGTCGCGGTGAGGCCGGTCACGGCCGGATTTTCGAGCTTGGCGAACAAGCCGCGCATGCGCTCCTCCACCTGCTCGACGGACCCGATATGGGTGAAGGCCCCACGGCCGAGCTCGGCGGCGCGTGTCATCAGGTAGGTGTTGGGCGCCGACCCGATGCCGACCATGAAGACACGCGAGCGACCGCGCATCGCGGTGATCGTTTCGAACAATCGCTGCTCGTTGCCGACGGCACCGTCGGTCAGGAAGACGACCTGGCGAACCATGCCGGCGTCGCCGAGCTTGTCGGCGAGCGCGGCGCGCATCGCCGGCACCATTTCGGTGCCACCGCGCGCCTGCAGCGCGCTCACGAACGAGGTCGCCTCGCCGACATGCGCAGCGTCTGCCGGCACGGAGGCCGGAAACAGCACGTCCATGGTATCGTCAAAGCGGATGACGTTGAAACGGTCGGTCGGCTGGAGCCGAGAGAGAGCATAAGTGAGGCTCGCCTTGGCCTGGACGATCGACGTGCCGCCCATCGACCCCGAATTGTCGATCACGAACACGACCTCTCGCGGCAGTGGCTTTTGTGTCGACTGCTCGGCGCTGGGCGGGGTGACGAAGGCGAGCAGGTAATCGACATCGCCGACATGCTCTCGGAACAGGCCGACCGACGGCGCTTTGTCGGCGGCGGGCTTCCAGGTCAGCTCGAAGTCGCGGTCGGCGGGAACAGCGCCATCGGCGAGCGTGATGATGCGTGCCGTGCTGTCCGGACTCTCGATCTTGACGTGGTGGTGGTGACTCCTGACCTCGCCAAGCGCGAAGCCGGCCTTCAGGCGCACCGTGATGGTGGTCGGATTGACCGGCACGTTTTTGGCCGGATCCAGCACAGGCGGCGAAATGCGGTCACGGTCCGGGACCGGGTCCGACGTCGCCGTGCCCCAGCCCGATCCGTCCTTGCGGAAGTCGACACTTTGAACGATGGGCGCCGGATTGTAGCGCGGTCCGACCACGAGCGGCAGGCGGAGCGAATATTCGTTGCCTGATTGATGCACGGGCTCCTGATATTCGATCTGCACCAGCACGGTTTCGCCGGGACCGATATTGGCAACCGAATTTGTGAAGATGTTCGGCCGTTCCTGCTCGGTGAGAGCGGCTTTCCGACCTGCACGGCGCGCCTCTTCGTAGATCAGGCGCGCCTGCTGCCGCTCCTTGATGTCTCCGACGATGACGCGGTCGCCGACCACCATCTTCAGCGTATCGACGGCGCCGCCGGTCGCGAGCGGATAGACATAGGTTGCCTCGACCCAGTTCTGGGTCGGATTGCGAAAGACCTGAGTGACCCGGGCGCGCAGCGTCGGGCCTGATACCGTGATGTCGACGTCGATACCAAGGCGGATTGCTTCCGTAGTGGCGCCGTCGTCCTTCAGGAGCAGTGTACCGGACCGTGCATCGCCGGGCTGGAGCAGGCTGGCCTGCTCGGCCGTCGCCGACCAACTCGCTCCGAAACTGACGAGCAAGGCCACGAACGCCATCAGCATCACCGCGATGCCCTGCGCGAGAAGAAGCAATCCGAGCTTCATCAGCCGGCCCAGCATGGGGTGTTCGTCGTTGCCGGCGGTGTCGTAGGTGTCCATTTGGCCTGCTCCCGAGGGATTTTGCTGGCTCCGAGCATCGGTCCGGAGGGCCTGAGTTCGCGAGCAGAATGATCGGTCATGTTCCGCCACCCCCGGCCCCGGGTACGCCGCCGCCGGGCGGTCATGTGCGGTTTTGTGCTGGTTTGTCCGCCCTGCTAGAATGGCCGCTCTGGAGCAGGGCTTTGATGCAGACGCAGGATAAACTCACCGACAAGCAGCTTTCGGACGAGCAAAGCCGCGAGATCGCCGAGACCATTCGCGAGGAGCTCGCCAGACGCCGGATCTCCCGGCAGGCGCTGGCCGAGCAGGCCAAGCTCAGCCTGTCGACATTGGAGAAGGTCCTTGGCGGCCGCCGACCGTTCACGCTAGCGACGACGGTTCGGCTGGAGCAGGCGCTGGGCGTCTCCTTGCGCAAGAGCGTCGTCGTGGTGACGCCGCCGCCCGCAAACGATGTCGCGCCTGACAGCCTTGGCTCCTATGCGCATCGCGCCGTGAGCTGGCTTCAGGACGTCTACATCACGCTGCGGCCGTCGTTCGGCGACAAGGATGCGATCTTCGCCTATCGCACCGAGATCGCTTGGGAGCCGAAAATCTCTTCGCTGGTCTTCCGCGAGGGCGATCGGACCGACGCCGCCTACGAGCATACCGGCGAGGTCGCCGTTCCCCATCAGTCCGGCTTCATCTACCTCGTCATCATCAAGCACGGCCAGCATCGCGTGATCACGGTGTCGCGGCCGACGGTTGCCGGCGAGATGTACGGCATCATCTCGACGCTGCGCGCGGGCCCCGGCTCGCAGCTCACGCCGATCGCGGCGCCGATCGCCTACGTGCCGCTCAAAAACGTCCCGAAGCCGTCCCTGGGACGCGTTGCGCCCGACGACGCCAACCATGCCTTGTATCGAAAACACCTGCGACGCACGGTAGAAGAGCCATTCGCGCTGTTTTTGACGGTATAGTCCGCAAGAAATGGTCCCGCATCGGCCTGGCGTGCGTCTATAAGGATAGTCCATGCAGGACGGGACCGGGCGATACGGCGGCGGATCTCCGCTGTTCTCCATCATCATTCCGCTCGAATATCACCGCGGGCAATGGGAGCAGTCCTGGCTGGGCTGGACATCGCAAACCGCGGACAAGTCTCTCTACGAAATCATCCTGGTCGTGCCGCCCGATTTCAGGGCGCGCGAAGAGTTGAAGGCGCTGGCCGGTGACAGGGCTCGCCTCGAGTTCACCGACTCCGAACACGACATCGGGCTGTGCGCATTCGGCGCGACCAAGGCCCGCGGTAGCCATCTGTTCTTCACGGAGTCGCATTGTTGGCCCGAGCCCGGCGTGATCGAGCTGTGCATCCGCGCTATCGAGGCTCATCCGGACTGGGCCGGCTTTTCCTGCCATTCGGTCCCGATCTGCCATAATCGACTGTCCGTGGCAGAGGCTGCGATGTACCAGGCCGACATCGAGTTCGGCATGAAGCAGCATCCCTGGCGAAAAGTGCTCGATCAGTGCTTCGTGACGCGGCGGGACGTCTACTGGGAATGCGGAGGCTTGCGGGAGGAACTCGGCCATTTCGCCGAATGGGTGCTGGCGGCAGCCTATCACGCGAAAGGCTATGCCATCGGTTATCTGGAAGAGGCGCGCTTCCATCACTATTACGTCGGCGAGCTCGGCGAACTGAAGACGTTCACGCTCGATTTCGTTCAGGGCGAGATTCGCTATCTCGGCGAGGCACGCCGTGATCCCGGCAGCGAGCTGCTCGAAGTTCCCGTTGAATGGGTCGAGTGGGCCGGATTCGACGTATCGCTCGCCCGCGCGGCGTTGAACGCGCTCATGCATGACGGCTTTGCAGGTCGCGGCCGGAAGCGACCTGGGGAAAAATTGCGCGCCTTCTGGCGCTGGGGTGCGCTGTCGTTGTGCGGAGATCTCGGGTCGCGCGTCGCCGCGCGGCTGGCGGTGATGCAGGCGTATTTCGGTTTGTGCGCGCTGATGGTGATCGGACAGAGCGAAGCGATCGCACGCTCGATGAGACGCTACATCGCCGCGCTGATCCATCTGCAGCGGCTTGAATGCATTCGTCGCATTGCCGGACCAGCGGGGCCGGCGGCGAGATTCTTGGGAGATCGCGTTCTCGGACAAGCCGGCTTTCATGCCCTCGAATCGTCATCGGGGCACATCTTCCGCTGGAGCGAGCCGCAGGCTGCAGTCCGCATCCAGGGGAGCGCGGGCCGCAACACCGTTCGTATCCAAAGTCCAGTCTTGCGCGAGCCGCTGCGCGAGATCGGTGCGCATTTCTATGTCAACGGTGCGCGCGTGGATGCCTCTGCAATCGCAATCGGCCCAGACAGCTACACGCTGCGCCTCGACCTGCCGCCCTCAGGCATCGCGATCCTTGCATGGTCATGCCCCGTGTTCAGGGGCATCGGCGATCCCCGCCGCCTTGGCCTTTCTGTGGCGTCCATCGAGGTGAGCCAGGACATCGGAGCTTCAATTCAGCCCTGAGCGGGGCGGCTCTGCATTTGGGGCAAGGACATGCTTTGATCAGGCGTTGGCGGCTTTCTTGTCGACTTCGGAGGCTACCGAGAACTCCTTGCGCAAGGTCGGCTTGTGGATCTTGCCGGTTGCGTTGCGCGGCAGCGCCTCGACGAAGCGGATCTGGCGCGGGCATTTGAACCGCGCCAGATTGGTTGTGCAGTGCGTGTGCACTTCAGCCTCGGTCAGCTTCTGGCCGGGCTTGACCGCGACGATGGCAAGACCGACCTCGCCCCATTGCGGATCGGGGATACCGATCACGGCAGCTTCAGCGATGGCATCGAGCTGGTGCAGGACGTTCTCGACCTCGGCCGGATAGACGTTCTCGCCGCCGGAAATGTACATGTCCTTCCAGCGGTCGACGATGTAGTAGAACCCCTCCTCGTCGACGCGCGTGGCATCGCCCGTATGCAGCCAGCCATCCGTGAAGGAGGTCTTGTTCGCCTCCGGCCTGTTCCAGTAGCCCGGCGTGATGTTGGGTCCCTTGACCCAGAGTTCACCGAGCTCGCCCACATCGGCATCGCTGCCGTCGGGCCGTACGATGCGGACCTCGGTATGCAGCACCGGCTTGCCGGCGGAGCCGGCTTTCCGCGCCGCATCCTCGCGGTCGAGCACCAGCACGGCGGGCGAGGTCTCAGTCATGCCATAGCCCTGCTGGAGCGCAACGCCGCGCGCCTCCCACACCTTGAGCAGCGGCACCGGCATCGGCGCGCCGCCGACGCCACCGACAATCAGCCGGCTGAGATCGGTCGTCGGGAAAGACGGATGCTGCGCCATGAACTGGTAGATCGCAGGCACGCCGAAGAACACGTTGATGCCCTGCGCGGGATCGTTGATCAGGCCGAGCGCGGTGCCGGGATCGAAGGCGCGCATGATCATTACGGTGCCGCCGGCATGCAGCACCGGATTGGTGTAGCAATTCAGCCCGCCGGTGTGGAACAGCGGCAGCACGGTGAGCAGCACCGACGACGGACCGATACAGGCGGGGCCGCCGAGATTGACGCAATTCCAGAAGGTCATGCCATGAGTAATGGTCGCGCCCTTGGGATGCCCCGTCGTGCCCGACGTGTACATGATGGTCGAGACATCATCGAGCGTGACTTCCTCGGCGCGCTCGAGCGGCTTTGCGGCGGCGATGCCGGCCTCGTAGCTGCCGGCCGGGCCGAGCAGCAGGCTGGTTGCGATGCCGCAGAGCTTTGCGACGGCAAGGGCGGTGTCCATCAGGTCGGTGTCGTGGATCATCACCTTCGGCGCGCAGTCAGCCGTGATGAACTGCAGCTCGGGAACGGTCAGGCGGGTGTTCAGCGGCACGAAGATGGCGCCTAACCGCCCGCAGGCGAACTGCACCTCCAGCGTATCGGTCGTGTTCAGCGCCAGCACCGCAACGCGGTCGCCGCGGGAGACTTTGAGCGTGTGACGCAGGAACGAGGCGAGGCGCGAGACGCGGGCATCGAGCTGCGCATAGGTGAAGCGGCGCTCGCTCGCGAGGTCGATCACCGCGACCTTGTCAGGCGTGCGGCGGCCATGATGAACGATCCAGTCGTAGTAACGAACGGTCAAACAATCCTCCCTCGGCGGTCGTGTGCCGCCCTTTTCCTTGCTGCCTCTGCACCATGCCCGGCGGGGCCCTGAGGCCCGCCGGAGTTTGCACAGCAGCGCTTTTTGCCTTGGAGTTGGCGCGCGAGGGGTCAAAATCGTCTTGCGTTGAGTTGCTGGCCATGTCCTGCGAAGTGCCGTTGCCGGTCAGCCACTCCACGCAAGTAACCGCTCGTGTTCCGGCGATGGTGGACAGGACGAATCCGTCAGCGAGGCGAAAGCGCATGAAGAGCCCGTTCTATACCGCCGAGCATGATGCCTTCCGCGAAATGATGCGCCGCTTCGTCGAAAAAGAGATCGCCCCGTTCGCGCATGAATGGGACGAGGCCGGTGAATTTCCGCGCCCGCTCTATCGCAAGGCGGCTGAGATCGGCCTGTTGGGACTGGGATTTCCTGAAGAATATGGCGGAGTCGCCGCCGATCAGTTCATGAAGATCGTGGCCAGTCAGGAGCTGGCGCGAGCCGGCGCGGGCGGTATAAGCGCGAGCTTGATGAGCCACACCATCGGTTCGCCGCCCATCGCGCGCGCTGCCAGCCCTGAGGTCAGGGCACGGGTGCTGCCGCAAGTGCTCGCAGGCGAGAAAATCTCCGCGCTCGCGATCACCGAGCCGGGCGGCGGCTCCGATGTCGCGAACCTCAGCACAAGCGCGCGACGCGACGGTGATCACTACGTCGTGAGCGGAGAGAAGACCTTCATTACCTCAGGAATGCGCGCCGACTATCTGACCGTTGCGGTGCGTACGGGCGGCGAGGGGGCCGGCGGCGTCAGCCTGCTCCTGATCGAAGGCGACACGCCCGGCCTGTCGCGGACCAAGCTGAAGAAGATGGGCTGGTGGGCCTCCGACACCGCGACCCTGCATTTCGACGAGTGTCGCGTGCCGGCCGAGAATCTGATCGGCGAGGAAGGTCAGGGCTTCAAGATCATCATGCAGAATTTCAACAGCGAGCGCATGGGCATGGCGGCAAGCTGCACCGCGTTCGCCCGGGTCTGTCTCGACGAGGCGGTCGCCTATGCCCGGGAGCGCAAGACCTTCGGCAAGCCGCTCGCGCAGCACCAGGTCATCCGCCACAAGATCGTCGACATGGCGCAGAAGGTCGCAGCGTCCCAGGCGATGCTGGAGATGCTGGCCTGGCGGCTCGAGCAGGGCGAAAGCCCGGTCGCCGAAATCTGCATGATGAAGAACCAGGCGACGCAGACCATGGCGTTCTGCGCCTCGGAAGCCGTGCAGATCTTCGGCGGCGCCGGCTTCATGCGCGGCATCAAGGCCGAGCGCATCTACCGCGAGGTCAAGGTCAACGCCATCGGCGGCGGCACCGAGGAGATCATGAAGGATCTGGCGAGCCGGCAGATGGGGTTGTGACCCCCCTGTCATTTCCGGGGCGTGCGCAATGCGCACGAGCCCGGAATCCATTGGGCGGCAGATACTGTAGAGGAATGGATTCCGGGCTCATCGCTTCGCGATGCCCCGGAATGACGAGAGGAAAAAATGCTATTCACTGCCGACCACGACGACATCCGCCGTTCCCTGCAGAAATTCATCGCAAATGAGATCAACCCCCATGTCGATGAATGGGAGAAGGCCGACATCTTCCCGGCGCACGAGCTGTTCAAGAAGATGGGTAGCCTCGGCTTTCTCGGGCTGAACAAGCCGGCCGAATTCGGTGGCTCCGGTCTCGATTATTCCTACGCGCTGATGATGGCGGAGGAGCTAGGTGCCATCACCTGCGGTGGCGTGCCGATGGCGATCGGGGTGCAGACCGACATGGCAACACCGGCGCTGGCGCGGTTCGGCTCGGACGAGGTGCGCCGCGAATTCCTGGCGCCCTCGATCTCGGGCGAGTTTGTCGCCTGCATCGGCGTCTCCGAGCCGGGCGCCGGCTCCGACGTCGCCTCGATCAAGACTCAGGCGCGCTCCGACGGCGACGATTACGTCATCGACGGCGGCAAGATGTGGATCACCAACGGCACCCAGGCCGACTGGATCTGCCTGCTCGCCAACACCGGCGATGGGCCCGTTCACCGCAACAAGTCGCTGATCTGCGTGCCCATGAAGAGCAAGGGCGTCACCGTCGCCCGCAAGCTCGACAAGATGGGCATGCGCTCTTCGGACACCGCGCAGATCTTCTTCGACAATGTCCGCGTGCCCAAGCGCAACCGGATCGGGGAGGAGGGCAAGGGCTTTACCTATCAGATGATCCAGTTCCAGGAGGAGCGGCTCTGGGGCGCGGCGGCCTGCCTGAAGGCGCATGAATACATCATCGACCAGACCATCGAATACACCCGTAACCGCAAGGCCTTTGGCCAGAGCATCCTCGACAACCAGGTCGTGCACTTCAAGCTGGCGGAGATGCAGACCGAGGTCGAGCTGTTGCGTGCGCTGATCTATCGTGCCGGTGAGGCGCTGGTGGCAGGGGAGGACGTGACCAGGCTTGCGACCATGGCCAAGCTGAAGGCCGGCCGGCTTGGCCGCGAGCTCACCGACGCCTGCTTGCAATATTGGGGTGGAATGGGCTTTACCAACGAGACACCGGTCAGCCGCGCCTATCGCGACAGCCGCCTGACCTCGATCGGCGGCGGCGCCGACGAGGTCATGCTGATGGTCCTGTGCAAGATGATGGGGACGCTCCCCGGCAGTAAAGGGAATGCCTGATGATCACGCTCTATCATTGCGACGCAGCGCGCTCGTTCCGTCCGCTCTGGATGCTGGAGGAGATGGGGCTGCCATACGAATTGAAGATGCTGCCATTCCCACCACGGGTGCTCGCCAAGGAATACCTTGCGGTCAATCCGCTGGGCACGATTCCATTCATGATCGACGGCGAGACCAGGATGACGGAGTCCTCCGGCATCTGCTACTATCTCGGCATCAAACATGGACCGACGCCGCTGATGGTGGGGCCGGAGGATCCGGCTTATGGCGCCTTCCTGAACTGGATGTACTTCAGCGACGCCACGTTAACCTTCCCGCAAACGCTGGTGCTTCGGTATAGCCAGCTCGAGCCGGAGGAGCGGCGCAACCCGCAAGTCGCCGGCGATTACCATAAATGGTTCCTGGGTCGGCTGCGCGCCGTCGAGGCAGCGACCGGCAATGCCGAAACCTTGTGCGCGGGCCGCTTCACCGCCGCTGACATCGTCATCGGTTACGCGCTTCGCCTGGCCGACAATATCGGCATCGCCAAGGATTTCGGGCCAAATGTCGCAGCCTATTGGGCGCGCCTGCAGCAGCGCGACGGATTCAAGCGCGCGGTTGCTGCGGAGCAAAAGGCCGGTGTCGAGCAGAATGTTGCGCCAAGGGCGAGGGCGTGAGCTAACGTCATGGGACTACCGTCCCATGACGGTTCCGGGCAGGCATGTCGCCTCCTGGAATGCCAACGCTTTACGCGTCATGACAGCGCTATCCCGTCGTGACAGCGCCTGAATTTCCGCTAAGGTGACCTCCGTCCGCAGCGGCCTGAGAGCCGCGCGAGGAGGATCCCAATGGAAGATAAAGGTCGCGAATCCGACCATCTAATGCTGATCACGCCGGAGCGGGTATTCTATGCCGGCCTGCTCGGTCGCCCTCGCAAGCGGACCCCCGGGTGCTGCCATGTCTATGTGGCGGTGAAGGGCAGCCTGCACCTGACGATCGACGACGTTCACACGTCGGACGAATTAATCGTGACCCTGCCGAACCAGCGGCACACCATTGCCAGCGATTACCGCACCGTCATCAGCGTCACGCTGGAGCCGGAGAGCATGCCGGATGGCATGATCGAAATCCTGGCCGAGCGGCTGCGGGGACCGGACAAGGCCGCCTATGCCCGCAAGATCCTGGCCGCTTACACGTTGCTGCGCCGGCGCCGCTATGGCGATATCACCACCGCCGAGTTCGACGAGATGTGCTTCGGCGAGGCGCTTCCGCGCCGCGTGCTCGATCCGCGAGTGACCCGCGCCGTCGCCCGAATCGGGCGCTTCTCCGGCGAGCCGGTGACGGCCGACACCTGTGCGGCTGAAGCAGGGCTCTCGGCTTCGCGCTTCCTGCATCTGTTCAAGGAAGAGACCGGCATCTCCTTCCGCTCCTTCCGCGCCTGGAAGCGTGCGCGCCATCTGCTGCACTTCGCCAACCAGGACCTCAACCTCGCCCATCTCGCGCAGGACATCGGCTATCCCGATTCCACGCATTTCAGTCACTCGATCCGCCGCTTCTACGGGCTCAAGCCGCGCGCGATCTTCGTCGGTTCGCGCGACCTTGCGATCTACCGCAGCACCGAGACGGTACGGCTCGCGGAAGCGAGTTGACGCCGCTGCCGTAGGGTGCGCAAAGCGCAGCGTGCCCGCGCATTTCTTGCGATCGAGAAGATGGTGGGCACGGCGCAAGGGCGCCTTTGCCCACCCTACGAATTCGTCGTTTTTTCCAGCTTCTCCGCGCAAGAAGCCGCATGCCGCCCATCACATGATCGCAGCCGTTGAATTCTCAACGTGCGAGACATTAGTGGCATGAGCGACAAGGCCGTCATCACCTGCGCGCTGAACGGCGTGCTCACCGACCCGAAGCAGCACAACGTGCCCGTGACGCCCGAAGAGATGGCGCGCGAGGCCAAGGCAGCGTTCGATGCCGGCGCCTCCATCATGCACATCCATCTGCGCCAGCAGGCGCCGAACAAGGGGCATCTGCCGTCCTGGGAAGTCGCGGTCAGCAGGGAGATCCAACAGGCGATCCGCGAAGCCTGCCCCGGCGTGATCATCAATCACACCTCGGGCGTGTCGGGGCCGAACTACTCAGGCGCACTGGACTGCATCCGCGAGACCAAGCCCGAGATCGCGGCCTGCAACGCCGGCTCCCTGAATTACCTGAAGGTCAAGGCCGACAACACCTGGGCCTGGCCGCCGATGATGTTCGACAACGCGGTCGAGAAGGTGAAGGATTATCTCGACGTCATGAACGAGGTCGGCACCGTCCCCGAGTTCGAGTGCTTCGACGTCGGCATCGTGCGCTGCGTCGGCATGTACCGCCAGGTCGGCATGTACAAGGGACCGCTCGAATACAACTTCGTCATGGGCGTTGCGTCCGGCATGCCTGCTGATCCGGAGCTGCTCCCGATCCTGATCAAGCTGAAGCGTCCCGAGGCGCATTTCCAGGTCACCGCCATCGGCCGCGAGGAGATCTGGCCGCTGCACCAGCGCTGCGCCGAGCTCGGCGGCCATTTGCGCACCGGCCTCGAGGACGCCTTCTATCTCGCCGACGGCAAGAAGGTGACGTCGAACGGCCAGCTCATCGAAGCCATCGCCGCCTGCGCAAGACGTGCGGGCCGCGAGATCGCGTCTCCCGCCGAGGCGCGGAAGATCTTTGGGACGAATCGCTAGCCACATCCTGTCATTCCGGGGCACGCGAAGCGTGAACCCGGAATCTCGAGGTTCCGGGTTTGATGCTGTCGCATCGCCCCGGAACGACGGAGCAAGTTGAACGTGTCCATTCTCGAAAACACCATCTCCCCCGGCAGCGCCGCCTACCAGGCCAACCGCGACGGCATGCTCGGCCTGATCGACCGCATGCGCGCGCTGGAGGAGCGCACCCGCGCGGCTTCGGCGGCAGCGAAGGACCGCTTCCACAAGCGCGGACAGTTGCTGCCGCGCGAGCGCGTCGCGCTGGTGCTCGATCCCGGCGCGCCCTTCATCGAGCTGTCGACGCTCGCCGGCTACATGTTCGACGTGCCGGATGCCGCCAAGAGCGTGCCCGGCGGCGGCGTCATTGCCGGCATCGGTTTCGTCTCGGGCATCCGCTGCATGGTCAGCGCCAACGATGCCGGCATCGATGCCGGCGCGCTGCAACCTTACGGTCTCGACAAGACGCTGCGGGTGCAGGAGCTCGCGCTCGAGAACAAGCTGCCCTATGTCCAGCTCGTCGAAAGCGCCGGTGCCAACCTTTTGCGCTACCGCGTCGAGGACTTTGTCCGCGGCGGCAACATCTTCCGCAATCTCGCCCGGCTCTCGGCGGCAGGCCTGCCCGTCGTCACCGTCACGCATGGCTCTTCGACTGCCGGCGGTGCCTATCAAACCGGCCTCTCCGACTACATCGTCATGGTGCGCGGCCGCACCCGCGCGTTCCTCGCGGGGCCGCCGCTGCTGAAGGCGGCGACCGGCGAGATCGCGACCGAGGAGGAGCTCGGCGGCGCCGAGATGCACACGCAAGTGTCCGGCCTTGGCGACTACCTGGCTGAAGACGACCGCGACGCGCTTCGCATCGCCCGCGAGATCATGGCGGCGATGGAATGGGAGCGGCCGGGCAAGGCGGCTCCGCTATTCAAGCCGCCACGCTACGACCAGGACGAGCTGCTCGGCATCATGCCGATGGACCACAAGCGCACCGTGGACATGAAGCAGGTGATTGCGCGCATCGTCGACGATTCCGATTTCACCGAGATGGCTCCGAACTACGGCCCAGCCACGGTCTGCGGTCATGCCCGCATCGAGGGCCAGGCGATCGGCATCATCACCAACAACGGTCCGCTCGATCCCGCCGGCGCCAACAAGGCGACGCATTTCATCCAGGCCTGCTGCCAGACCCGCACGCCGATCCTTTATCTCAACAACACCACGGGCTACATGGTCGGCAAGGCCTATGAAGAAGCCGGCATGATCAAGCACGGCTCCAAGATGATCCAGGCGGTAACGTCGGCCACGGTGCCGCAGATCACCATCTATTGCGGCGCCTCCTTCGGCGCCGGCAATTACGGCATGTGCGGCCGTGGCTTTCATCCGCGCTTCTGCTTCTCCTGGCCCAACGCCAAGACCGCGGTCATGGGCGGCGAGCAGGCGGCTGAAACCATGGCGATCGTGACCGAGGCCGCCGCCGCGCGCCGCGGCAAGCCGATCGAGAAGGACAAGCTGGATGCCATGAAGGCGCAGATCGTCGGCGTGTTCGACGGCCAGATGGACGTGTTCTCGACCAGTGCGCGCGTGCTCGACGACGGCGTGATCGATCCGCGCGACAGCCGTGCGGTGCTGTCCGAAGTGCTCGCGATCTGCCGCGAGGGCGATGCGCGCACGCCCCAGCGCATGCAGTTTTCGGTGGCCCGCCCATGAGGAATGGATCAGTGCAGCACCGGCCGTTCTTCAAGGTCCTGATCGCCAACCGCGGCGAGATCGCGTTGCGCGTGATGCGCAGCGCGCGGCAGCTCGGCCTCGGCGTCGTCGCGGTCTATTCGGATGCGGATCGGGATGCGCTGCATGTGCGCCAGGCTGACCAGGCTGTGCGCATCGGCGAAGCCTTGCCGGCCCAATCCTATCTCAACATCTCTGCGATCATCGCGGCTGCCAAGGCGAGCGGCGCGGATGCCGTTCACCCCGGCTACGGCTTCCTCGCCGAGAACGAAGATTTCGCGCAAGCCTGCAAGGATGCGGGGCTCGTCTTCATCGGGCCGTCGCCGCAGGCGATCGAGGCGATGGGCAACAAGGCCGGCGCCAAGGAGATCATGAAAAAGGCCGGCGTGCCCATTGTGCCCGGCTATCAAGGGGCCGAGCAGGGCGACGAGGTCATGTTCGCGGAGGCCAGGAAGATCGGCTTTCCCGTGATGATCAAGGCGGTCGCCGGCGGTGGCGGACGCGGCATGCGGCTTGTCACCGACGCGGCATCCTTCCCCGATGCGCTGCGCAGCGCGCGCTCGGAAGCGAAGGCCGCGTTCGGCGACCCGACGGTGATCCTCGAACGCGCCATCCAGAACCCGCGCCACATCGAGATCCAGGTGTTCGGGGACAGCCACGGCAACGCCATTCATCTCGGCGAGCGCGATTGCTCGGTGCAGCGGCGGCATCAGAAGCTGATCGAGGAGGCGCCGTCGCCGGCGGTCACGCCGGAGCTGCGGGCCAGGATGGGCGAAGTCGCGATCGCGGCCGTGAAGGCGCTGCGCTATGAGGGCGCCGGTACGCTGGAATTCCTGCTGGATAGCAGCGGCGAGTTCTACTTCATGGAAATGAACACCCGCCTTCAGGTCGAGCATCCCGTCACCGAGGCGATCACCGGTCTCGACCTCGTCGAGCTGCAGCTACGTGTCGCGCGCGGCGAGCCGCTGCCGGTGAAGCAGCAGGACATCAAGTTCTCCGGCCACGCCATCGAGGTGCGGCTCTGTTCGGAAGATGCCGGGCAGGACTTCATGCCGCAGTCGGGCCGCATGGCGCGCTGGCAGGCTCCCGAAAGCATCCGTGTCGAGCACGCGCTGCAATCGGGTTCGGAGATCCCGCCGTTCTACGATTCCATGATCGCCAAGGTGATCAGCCATGGCGTCACCCGCGAGGAGGCGAGGGGACGGCTGATCGTCGGCCTCGAGCAGCTCACCGCTTTCGGAGTGACCACCAACCAGTCGTTCCTGCTGTCGTGTCTGCGTCATCCCGGCTTTGCCAAGGGCGAGGCGACGACGGCCTTCATCGGCGTACACCGCGACGAACTGTTGGCGCCGCGCGCGGACGCGGCATTCGATACGGCGCTGGCTGGACTGCTGCTCTACGTGACAAATCCGCGCGCGCCTTCGTGGCGGACGGGCCGGAGCCTGTCGGCAACGTTCCCGCTGCCGGCGAAGATCGAGATCGCCGGCCAGACGCTGGAGCTCGAAGTCACGCGCGAACGCGACGGCAGCTACAGTGTCGTCACCGATGGCAGGCAGGACAGGTTTGAGATCGACCAGCTCGATGCGGACGCCATCCGCTTCCGCCGCGACGGCGTGATGGACAGCGCAAAGCTCCTGCGCGACGGCGATCGGCTCTATCTCCAGCACCGCGGTATGCCGCTTGCGATCACCGATCTCACCCTCGCCGCGCCGAAGGCCACCGCAGCCAACGGCGGGGATGGCAAGGTCCGCGCCGCCATGAACGGCCGTGTCGTCGCCGTCCTGGTCAAGCCGGGCGACCGGGTCACCGCCGGCCAGCCGGTGCTGACGCTGGAAGCGATGAAGATGGAGCACGTCCACAAGGCCGGCATCGATGGCGTCATCGCAGCGGTCGACGTCGCCGAGGGGGAGCAGGTGACCACGGGACGGATCGTGGCGGAGATCGGGGTGGCTAGCGCGGCATCGTAGGGAGGGCAAAGGCGCACAGCGCCGTGCCCACGAACACCTGATCGTTCGCGAGATATGCGTGGGCACGCTTCCGCCTTCGCTCTTCGAGCCACGGCGGACAAGTCGCGTTGCCCACCTTGCAGCACCGCGCGGGCTGACGAAGAAACGCAAGTAATTTCAACAAACTAGTTACCCCTGCGGGCGGCATTCTCATTCGTATTGAACCTTGTTCAATTTCGCGCTACGAATATTGAACGATGTTCATTGTCCGGGAGCCCTTTTATGTTGCGCGCAAATGGTCCGACCCAAGCGACCTCTTCCATACTCCCCTCAGTGACCCGCCACCTCTCGTTCGGCGCCCCGCAAGCCGGCGAAAAATATCTGACCTGCGCGCTCATCCTCCTGGTTCTAGTGGCGCTTTTGGCGCCCGCGATGCCCGCCGCCGCCTGGCACATTCCGCACTTCGTCGATAGCCGCGCCTGGCTCGGCATACCCAACGCCGGCGATGTGCTGAGCAATTTCGCCTTCCTCGCGATGGGCGTCTGGGGTTCGGAGCGCTTGCGCGCCCGCTACGATGCGCCCGTCGGTGCGAGCTGGCTATTCGTGGGGCTGATCCTCACGTGCCTGGGCTCGGGCTTCTATCATCTGGACCCCGACATGCCGCAACGGCTCGTGGCCGACCGGCTCGGCATGGCAGTCGCGTTCGCGGGCTTTCTGGGTATCGCAGCCAGTGAGCGCGTCAGCGCGCGCGCCGGTGAAGCCGTGCTGGTGCTGATGATGATCGCCGGCCTGCTGGCGGCCTGGGTGGCGCGTGAGAATCTCACGCCATGGGTCGTCGTGCAGTACGGCGGCATGGCGCTGGTCGTCGGCCTGGCGTTGACGCGGCCCCGGCCCGGCGCGCTCGGCGTGCCGCTCGGTGCCGTGATCGCCTTCTATGTGCTGGCCAAGCTTTTCGAGCTCGGTGACGCACTTATTTTCGAAGCGACCGGGCACATCGTCTCGGGCCACACCCTCAAGCATCTGGCTGCCGCGCTGGCCGCGTGGCCGGTGATCCGGGCGCTGCGGCCTACTGACTCCGCCCCGTGCCCTCATTGAGCAGACACGCCACTTGATGCCCGTCGCCCGCTTCCAGGAGCGCCGGCCGCTCGATCTTGCACCGCTCCATCGCAAACCGGCAGCGAGTGTGAAACGCACATCCGGACGGCGGATTGACCGGGCTTGGCACGTCGCCGTCAACCAATGGCACAAGCTTCTTCGCGAGCGGATTGGGGACCGGCACGGAGGCGAGCAGCGCCTGCGTATAGGGATGCCGCGGATTGCGGAACAATTCATCCTTGCCGGCGATCTCGACGATGCGGCCGAGATACATCACGGCGACGCGGTGGCTGATATGCGCGACCACGGCAAGGTCGTGCGCGATGAAAAGGTAGGAGAAGCCGTGTTGCCGCTGCAGGTCGATCAACAGGTTGATCACCTGGGCCTGGATCGAGACGTCGAGCGCGGACACCGGCTCGTCGCAGACGATCAGGCGCGGCCCGAGCGCCAGCGCACGCGCGATGCAGATGCGCTGGCGCTGGCCGCCGGAGAATTGATGCGGGAAGTTGCCCGTCTGGTCGGGCCGCAAGCCCACTTGCTCGAACAGCGTTGCGACCCTCGCCTCCAGCGCCTTGCCGGTGGCGAGCCCGTGCACGGCGAGCGGCTCGCCGACGATGTCGCCGGCGGTCATGCGTGGATTGAGTGAAGCGAAGGGATCCTGAAACACGATCTGCATCGAGCGGCGGTGCGGGCGCAGCGCCGACTTGGACAGATGGGTGATATCCTCACCATCGAGACGAATCTGGCCCGAAGTCGGCTCCACCAGCCGCAGCACGCTGCGTGCCACCGTCGACTTGCCGCAGCCGGACTCGCCCACGAGCCCAAGCGTCTCGCCGGCCCCAAGGGAGAACGAGACGCCGTCGACCGAGTGCACGGTGCCGACCTGTCGCCGCAGCACGCCGGCACGCACCGGGTAGTGCTTCTTGAGATCGGTGACCTCGAGCAGTGGCTTGGTCATGCCACCTCCGCGGCTTCTTCCGCGCGCCAGCAGGCGGCGAGATGGCCGCCGCCCCAATCCGCCAGCGGCGGGTATTCGGCCTCGCAACGCTTGATCGCAAGCTTGCAGCGCGGCGCGAAGGCGCAACCCCTCGGCAATCGGACCAGCGACGGCACGGTGCCGGGAATTTCGTTCAGCCGCGCCGGTGCGACGACGCCGGGTGCGGGGACCGCGGGAATCGAAGCCATCAGCCCGCGCGTGTAGGGATGCTTTGGCGCCGCGAACAGGGCCTCGACGCTGGCCTCCTCGACCTTCCGCCCCGCATACATCACGATCACGCGCTGCGCCGTCTGCGCGACGACGCCGAGATCATGCGTGATCAGCACGAGCCCGGTGCCGAGCTCCTTCTGGAGATCGAGGATCAGCGCCAGGATCTGCGCCTGGATGGTGACGTCGAGTGCGGTGGTCGGCTCATCCGCGATCAGCAGCGCCGGCCGGCAGGCCAGTGCCATCGCGATCATCGCGCGCTGGCGCATGCCGCCTGACAATTGATGCGGATATTCGCGCGCACGTCGCGCCGGCTCGGGGATGCGTACCAGGCGCAGCATCTCGACCGCGATGTTGCCGGCTTCCTTGCTTGAGAGGCTCCGGTGCAGCCGCACGGCCTCGACGATCTGGTCGCCGATCCGCATGACCGGATTGAGCGAGGTCATCGGCTCCTGGAAGATCATGGAGATGCGGTTGCCCCTGACGGCGCGCATCTGCGTTTCGTCCAGCGCCAGCAGATCGGTGCCTTCGAGCGAGACCGAGCCGCCGACGATGCGGCCGGGCGGATCCGGCACCAGCCGCATCAGCGACAGCGCGGTGACGCTCTTGCCGCAGCCGGACTCGCCGACGATCGCCAGCGTCTCGCCTCGCTTCACGCTGAACGAGAGATCGTCCACGGCCTTAAACAGGCCGGAATTGGTGAAGAACACCGTCTTCAGGTTCTTCACCTCGAGCACGAGATCGGATCTGTCCGCCATCAGCCGCGTTGCCTCGGGTCCAGGATGTCGCGCAGGGCGTCACCGAAAAGGTTGGCGCCGAACACGGCGAGGCTGATGGCAATGCCCGGGAAGATCACGAGCCAGGGTGCTGTGCGCACATATTCGGCGGCGGACTCTGAAAGCATGCGGCCCCATGACGGATAAGGCTCGGGAATGCCGAGGCCGAGGAAGGACAGCGAGGCTTCGGTGAGGATGGTCGAGCCGAGCTGGGCGGTCGCGAGCACGATCAGCGGCGCCAGCGTGTTCGGCAGCACATGGCGGAGCGCGATGCGGATCTCGCTCATGCCGATCGACTTGGCGGCTTCGACGAAGGGCTGCTCGCGCAGTGCCAGCGTATTGGCACGAATGACGCGCGACACGGTCGGGATCAGAGGGATGGCGATGGCGATGATGACGTTCGGCAAGGACGGGCCGAGAGCTGCCGTCATGATCAGGGCGAGGACCAGCAGCGGCAGCGCCTGAAGAACGTCGGAAACGCGCTGAAATACGAGATCGACCCAGCCGGAGAGATAGCCTGATGTCAGCCCGACGATGACCCCGATGGTGCCGCCGAGCGCGGTCGAGCCGATGCCGACAGCCAGCGAAATGCGCGCGCCGTGGATGATGCGGCTGAATACGTCGCGGCCGAACGAGTCGGTTCCCATCCAGTGCGCCAGGCTCGGCCGGGCCAGCGCCCGCGTGGAATCGATCGTCAGGGGATCATAGCGCGCGATGAAGTCGGCAAAGATCGCGGTGAGCACGAACAAGGTCATGATGGCGAGCCCGGCCGCGCCGAGCACGTGCCTCTGCGCCATAAACAGCACGCGACGCCAGCCGCCGGTCGCATGCGCGCCGGCCCGCCGTAGTTCGAGATCGTAGTCGATCGCGGCCAAGCCGGCCTCCTAATCCGTGTACCTGATACGCGGGTCGAACACCGCGTACAGCATGTCGACGATGAAATTCGCGCTCACCACCACGACGGCGATCAGCATCACGAGATTCTGCACGATCGGATAGTCGCGCCAGCGGATCGCCTCGACCAGGAAGCGGGCGACGCCGGGGATGTTGAACACGGTCTCGGTGACGATCAGGCCGCCGATCAGGAATGCCGCTTCGATGCCGATCACGGTGATGACGGGCAGAATCGCGTTCTTCAGCGCGTGATGATAGTTCACCGCGATATCGGAGGCGCCCTTGGCACGTGCGGTGCGGATGTAATCCTGCCGCAGCACTTCCAGCATCGAGGAGCGGGTGATGCGCATGGTCAGCGCCGCGCTGCGGAAGCCGACCGCGGCGGCCGGGACCGCATAGGTTGCGAACGCCTCGAGCCAGGTCTGCGGATTCGGATTGAAGATCGGCATCTGGCCGAACATCGCCACCGACGCGGTGAGGATCAAAAGGCCGAGCCAGAACGAGGGCAGCGACAAGCCGCTGAGGCTGACGACGCGCAAGAAGTAATCCAGCCGCGTACCCTGCTTCACGGCGCTGATGACACCCAGGGGAATGCCGATTGAGGCCGAGAACAACAGCGCCAGGCCGGCAAGCTTCGCCGTGATCGGAATCCGCGGCAATATCTCCTGCAGCGCTGGCTTCTCGGACACGTATGAGTACCCGAAGTCGCCGCGCAGAAAACCGCTGATCCAGTGCCAATATTGCACGATCAGCGGCTGGTCGATGCCGAGCTCCTTCTCCAAATTGGCCTTGTCGGCGGGATCGACATAGCCGGCGGCGGCGAACAGGATGTCGACGATATTGCCGGGCACGATACGCAGCAGGAGGAAGATGACGATCGAGATCCCGAACAGGGTCACGAGCATCAGGAACAGGCGTCGCACGAGATAGGCAAACATCCTGCGCCCTCCGCGAGCCGCTAATCTTCAGCCACGCGCACTACTTGTCGAGCCACACATCCTCGTAGCGAAAGCCGTTATAGGAGCTGTTCGACATGATCGTGATGCCCTTGACGTAGGGCTGCCAACACGTGCCGGCTCGTGCATGGAAGATGATCGGGCGGGCGACGTCCTCCTGCAGCTTCTTGTCGATATCCCAGACCAGCGGTTTGCGCTTGCTGACATCGGTCTCCTGCGACTGCACGTCGAACAGCTTCTCGATCTCCTTGTTGCAGTAATTGGTGTAGTTCCGTTCCGAGCCGCAGGAATAGTTTTCGTAGAAGGACTGGTCGGGATCGTCGACGGAATTGCCGGTCAGATTGAGGCCGAGCATGTAGTCCTTGCGCGCGACTTTCGGGAACCAGTTTGCAGTCTCGACGACGTCGAGCTCGCCGTCGATGTAGATGCTCTTGAGCTGGTCGATCAGGATCACTGCGGGGTCGCGATATTCCGCAATGTTGCGCGTCGAGACCTTCACCGCGAGATGCTTGTCGGGGCCGTAGCCCGCCTTCTGCATCAGCTTCTTCGCTTCCTCACGGTTTGCATTCACGTCCCGGCCGTAGCCCGGAATGGTCTCCAGCCTGTCCTTGGGCATGCCCCAGATGCCCTGAGGCGGCGGCAGCATGGTGCCGCCGATATCGGCCTGGCCTTCGAACAGGATGTCGACGAAGGCCTTGCGGTCGAGTGCGAGCGACATGGCCCGGCGGATGTCGATGTTGTCGAACGGCGCCGAGGTCGAGTTGACGATGATGTTGGTCGAAACGTTGGTCGGCTCGACGACGCAAGTCGCCTTCGGCGCCTGCGACTTGATGTCCTTCAGAAGCGGGATCGTGATGTGCGTCGGGAAGGTCATGTCGAACTTGCCGGCGACGAAAGCGAGGATCGCGGTCGAGCGGTTCGGGATGATCGTGTATTCGATGCCGTCGAGATAGGGCAGACCCTTCTTCCAGTAGTCCGGATTTCGCGTCAGCTTGATCGATTCATTGGCCTTGAACTCGACGAATTTGAACGGTCCGGTCCCGATCGGATGCGTGCGCATGTCCGCGGGCGAGACGTGGCAGGGATAGACCGGCGTATAGCCGGACGCGAGCATCGCCAGCAGCGAGGGCTGCGGCCGCTTCAGGTCGAAGGAGACCTCGAAATCGCCGCTCGTCGTGATCTCGTTGACTTCGCTGTACCAGGCCTTGCGCGGATTCTGCCGCAGCTTCTGTTGCGATTTTCCCATCAGCAGATCGAAGCTGCATTTGACGTCGGCCGATGTAAACGGCTTGCCGTCGTGCCACTTCACACCCTGGCGCAGCTTGAACGTCAGTTTTTTGTTGTCGCCGCTCCAGGACCAGCTTTCGGCCAGCTCAGGCCTAAGCGTATCGGGGCTGTTCTGCGCGATATGCTGGTCGTAGATGACGAGATTGTTGAAGACCCCCATGAACGGCACGTTGACCGAATAGGTCGCGCCTTCGAGGATCGACGCGTTCGCCGGACTGTCGCGGTGATACATCCGCAAGATACCGCCCTGCTTGGGCTCGCCTGCGAGCGTGGTGGTTGAGGTCGTCAGCACAGATAGCGCCGCCATTGCGGCGAGCGCCCACACGCTCCGCATGCTCATCCTCCCTGGACATCGGCCTTTGCGGCCTGTTTGGCGTAACGATAGCACGCAAGTTGAGGGAGGCAACCCCGGTAGGACCGCAGGCCGCCTCGACAATTGGGATGACGCAAGGCCCATCGTCTCACATTGTGTGAGTGCAGGTGCGAAGAGATGGTTCCTGCACTGTTTGGCAGACGTCGCGCGCAACGGTATCGCCAACCTCCGCCGTCGTCCCGGACAAGCGCGCCTCAAGCGCGCCGATCGGGACCATAACCACCGGCAGGAGTTTTGCGAGGGCTGGGAGTTGTCTGCTCGGGCGACAGCTACTCCCTGTGGTTGCGTCTTGCGCCTCTCGCTCACAAGTGAATCGGAGCCCTCACACGATCCGTGATGCCTTATTCCCCCAATAGCGATCCCGCAGCAGCCGCTTGTACAGCTTCCCGGTCGGGAGCCGCGGCAATTCTTTCTCGAAATCGACCGAGCGCGGCACCTTCTGCCGCGACAGCGATTTTGCGCAGAATGCGATCAGCTCCTCCGCGAGCGCGGCGTCCGGCACCACGCCCGGCATCGGCTGCACCACCGCCTTCACCTCTTCGCCGAGATCGGGATTGGGCACGCCGAACACCGCGGCATCGGCGACCTTCGGATGGGTGATCAGGAGATTTTCGCACTCCTGCGGATAGATGTTCACCCCGCCGGAGATGATCATGAAGGTCGCGCGGTCGGTCAGATACAGGAAGCGGTCGGCGTCGACATAGCCGACATCGCCGACCGTGCTCATGCTGCCGTCGGCCGAACGCGCGTCCCTGGTCTTCTCAGGGTCGTTGAAATACTCGAACGGCGAGGCCGTCTTGAACCAGACCTGACCCGGCGTGCCGGTCGGGCACGCCTGCATGTTCTCGTCGAGAATGTGGAGGTCGCCGAGCAGCACCTTGCCGACGGTACCGCGGTGGCTAAGCCATTCCTCGCTGTTGCAGGCGGTGAAGCCGAGGCCTTCGGTCGCACCGTAATATTCATGGATGATCGGGCCCCACCATTTGATCATGTCGTCCTTGACCAGGGCCGGGCAGGGCGCGGCGGCATGGATCGCGATCTCAAGCGAGGACAGGTCGTAGCGGCTGCGCACGTCCTCCGGCAACTTCAGCATGCGCGAGAACATCGTCGGCACGAGCTGGGTATGGGTGATGCCCCACCGCTCGACGAGCTCGAGGTAGCGCTCGGGATCGAAGCTCTCCATGATGATCACCGTGCCGCCCATGCGGATCGTGAGGTTCACGGCAGCTTGCGGCGCCGAATGATACAGCGGGGCCGGCGAGAGGTAGACCATGCCTTCACGGTAGTGCCAGAGCTTTGTCAGGAAGTCGAACAGGGGCAGATTGTGCTTCGGCGGCTCCTCCGGCAGCGGCCGCAGGATGCCTTTCGGCCGTCCCGTCGTGCCGGACGAATAGAGCATGGCCGTGCCGAGCCACTCATCCGCGATCGGTGTTGTCGGCATATCCGCTGTCACGTCCGCAAGACCAACGATGCGCCCGCTCTCGCCCGGGCCGTCGGCGACGATGCAGAGCTCGATGTCGGGGCAGGCCTTGATCGCCTCGCGGGCGATGTCGAGTTTCGCAACCGACGTGATCAGAATCCGGGACTGGCTGTTGACGAGCAGATAGGCCAACTCGCCCGGCGTCAGAAAGGAGTTGATGCAGGTGTAGTAGAGACCTGATCGCTCGCCCGCGCCGCAGGCTTCGAGATAGCGCGAATTGTTCTCCATGAAGATCGAATAGTGGTCGAGCCGCTTCAGGCCGTGCTTGCGGAACAGGTGGGCCAGCCGGTTGCTGCGCGCCTCCAGCTCGCGATAGGTGACGGCCTCGCCCGTGGCCGCCATGATGAAGGCGGGCTGCAGCGGACGTAGGCGGGCATGCTGACCTGGGTACATCTATCCTCCGGCTTTGTTCTATGCGGCGAGAAGCAGGATTTCGCGCACCTGTGCCGCACCCTCGATCTTGCGCGGATTGCGCGGTACCCAGGGCGTACGCATCGCCTGTTCGGCGATGGCGTCGAAATGCTCCGGCGCCACACGCACATCCGCGAGGCTGCGTGGCATGCCGAGCGAGCGGATGAAGGCATCGAGCACGTCGGCGGCGTTGTGGCCGGGGAAGCCCATCGCGGCCGCGACGATCATCTGGCGCTCGGCATTGTCGGGCGCATTCCAGCGCATCACCGCCGGCAGCATGATGCAGGAGGTGCAACCGTGGGGCACGTCGAAGGCCGCGCCCAGCACATAGCCGATGCCGTGGCTCGCGCCCATCGGCACGCCGGCGGCGAGTGCGCCCATCGACAGCCAGGTGCCGATCTGCGCGTCCATCCGCGCGTCGAGATCGGACGGATCGGCTTTCACCCGCGGCAGAGCGTCGGCGAGCATGGCGAGGCCCTTCACCGATTGCGCATCGGCATAGGGATGCGTCTCACGCGAGCAGATCGCCTCGACGCAATGGTCGACGGCGCGGATGCCGGTCGACAGGAACAGCCATTCCGGCGTGTGCACGGTGATGGCAGGGTCAAGGATGGTCGCGCGCGGCACCGTGAGCGGATGCCGCAGCATCTGCTTCACATGTGTAGCCCGGTCGGTCACGCCGGCGATCGCGCTGAACTCGCCGCCGGCGATCGTGGTCGGCACGCTGATCTGCCGCACCGTCGGCGCGTTCATGTCGGGCGCGACGCCCTTGTGGACGCGGATGCGCTCGATGCCGTCGACATCGGTGATGCCGTTGGCGAGGCAAAGCTGCACCGCCTTGGCGCCGTCAGTGATCGAGCCGCCGCCCACGGTGACAATCAGGTCGGCACTCGCTTCGCGGGCGGCATGGGTGGCGGCGATCACCGCCTCACGCGGCGTATGCGCCGGCATGGCGTCGAACAGGCCGGCGCAGCGGGAGCCCAAAGCTTGCTTGATCTTCTCGATTTCGTCGGTCTGCCGGCTGAGCGTGCCCGAAACCATCAGGAAGGCACGATTTGCTCCGAGCCGGTCCATCTGCGCGATGATGGCGCCGGCCGCAGGATGGCCGAACACGACCTCCTCGATCGCGCCGAAAACGACACGTCCCTGGTGCACGCTGTCCTCCCGGACAATTCGCCTTTGTTTTTGCAAGGATAATCTAGCCGAGCCCAGCGTGCCCGTCATGTGCGAAGGCGCTGGCCGCTTCTTAGCCTCCAGGGGAGGGTAGCGGGCGTCGCTGCCTTGTCACCACCTCGCATCCCGCGTGTGCGACCGTCTCGCTTCCTGTCAACCCGCCATCCGGCCGGGGCGTTCTTCCGAGCATTGCGCGCACCGCGGTCTTGAAGAGTTCATTTTTGCCACCCATCTTGTGGCGCCCGCAGGTACAGGCGTACCCTGCCTTTTCTGCGGCTTTGAGGTGAGGACCTGGGATGAGCGGACCGGACGGAAGCGAGCAGGTTGTCAAAAAGCACGATTTCGTTCTGGCTCGAATTGGCGCAATCGCCGCGCTTGCCGGCGCGACTTTCGCGCTCACCGGTTGCGGGCAGCCGACCTCGCAGGCAGCGGCCCCTCCGCCGGCGGCTGTGACGGTTGCCCAGCCGGTCAAGCGCACCGTCACCGATTGGGACGAGTTCACTGGCCGCTTCGAAGCGATGGAGGAGGTGCAGGTGCGCCCGCGCGTCGGCGGCTTCGTCAATTCCGTCGAATTCCAGGACGGCGCCATCGTGCGCAAAGGCGACCTGCTCTATGTCATCGACCCCCGCCCGTTCGAGGCGGTGGCGACGCAGGCGGAGGGACAACTGTCGGATGCCCGCGCCAAGGTGGAGCTTGCCAAGCGCGAGCTCGATCGCGGCCTCAGCCTGGTGCAGACCAGCGCGGTCTCGGAGCAGGTCGTCGATCAGCGCCGTCAGGCCTTGCAGGCCGCGCACGCCGCCGAGGTGCAGGCCGAGGGCGCGCTCAAGGCCGCCAAGCTCAACATCGAATTCACGCACGTGACGGCGCCGTTGACGGGCCGCGTCAGCCGCCATCTCGTCAGCCCCGGCAATCTCGTGCAGGGCAGCGACAACGGAACTTCGACACTGCTGACCTCGATCGTCACGCTCGACCCGATCTATGTCTATTTCGACATGGATGAGGCGACCTTCATGAAATACAGCAAGCTGTGGTTCGAAGGCCGTCGCCCGAGCTCACGCGATACGGCGAACCCGGTGCAGGTGACCCTCGCCGGCGAGACCAAGCCGTCGCACGAAGGCACCATCAACTTCCTCGACAACCGCCTCGACGTCTCCACCGGCACGCTCCGCAGCCGCGCAGTCGTCAAGAACACCGATCTGTCGATCCTGCCCGGCCAGTTCGGCCGCGTCCGTCTGATCGGCAGCGCGCCCTACGAGGCGCTGCTGATTCCGGATGCTGCTGTCGCGACCGACCAGTCCCGCAAGATCGTGTTCGTGGTCAAACCCGACGACACGGTCGAGGCGCGTCCCGTCGTGCTCGGGCCGCTGGACGACGGCCTGCGCGTGATCCGCGAAGGATTGAAGGCGGAGGACCGCGTCATCGTCAACGGCATTCAGCGTGCCCGTGTCGGCGCCAAGGTCGCCCCGCAGACTGCACAAGCCCCGGCCGGTGGCAAGCCATGAATCTTGGTCGTCTTTCCATCAACCAGCCCATCCTCGCGATGGTGCTGTCGATCGTGCTCTTGATCGTCGGCGCCTTGGCCTACACCACGCTGCCGGTCTCCGAATATCCGCAAGTGGTTCCGCCGACCGTGGTCGTCACCACGCAATATCCCGGCGCGTCCGCGCAGACCGTGTCCGACACGGTGGCCGCACCGATTGAACAGGAGATCAACGGCGTCGAGGACATGCTGTATCTGTACAGCCAGGCGACCTCGAACGGCCAGCTCACCATCACCGTCACCTTCAAACTCGGCACCGACCTCGACAAGGCCCAGGTGCTGGTGCAGAACCGCGTCGCGATTGCGCAGCCGCGCCTGCCGGAGGAAGTCCAGCGCAACGGCGTCACCACGCGCAAGAACTCGCCCGACATCCTGATGGTCGTGTTCATGCTGTCGCCGGACGATACGTTCGACCAGCTCTATATCTCGAACTACGCCTTGCTCCAGGTCCGCGACCAGCTGCTGCGTCTCGACGGCGTCGGCGACATCCAGATCTTTGGCGCACGCGATTATTCGATGCGGCTATGGCTCGATCCTGACCGCATCGCCAATCTCGGCCTGACCTCGGCCGAGGTGCTGGCGGCGATCCGCGCCCAGAACGTGCAGATCGCAGGTGGCCAGATCGCCGAGCCGCCGATCGCCGACCGCGCCTTCCAGCCGAACCTCACCTTCACGGGCCGCCTGAAGGACCAGAAACAGTTCGAGGACATCCTGATCAAGGCCGGCTCCGACGGCCGGGTCGTTCGTCTGCGCGACGTTGCCCGCATCGAGCTCGGTGCGCTCGCGTACTCCACCAACAGCTTCCTGCTGCGCAAATCGGCGGTTGCCATGCTGGTGACGCAGCGGCCGGGATCGAACGCCCTGGCCACGGCAAAGAACATTACGGACACCATGACGAGGCTGAAGGAAAGCTTCCCGAAAGGCCTCGACTACAATATCGGCTACAACCCGACCGAGTTCATCGCGCAGTCCGTCCACGAGCTGATCAAGACCATCTACGAGGCCATGCTGCTCGTGGTCGTCGTGGTGCTGGTGTTCCTGCAGGGATGGCGACCTGCGATCATTCCGATCATCGCGATCCCGGTGTCGCTGGTCGGCACCTTCGCGGTGATGGCGGCGCTGGGCTTCTCCATCAACAATCTCACTCTGTTCGGCCTCGTCCTTGCCGTCGGCATCGTGGTCGACGATGCCATCGTGGTGGTCGAGAACGTCGAGCGGCATCTCGAACGCGGCATGAGCCGGCGCGACGCCGCGCTCAAGACCATGGAGGAGGTCGGCAGCGCGCTGGTCTCGATCGCGCTGGTGCTGTGCGCGGTGTTCGTTCCCACCGCCTTCCTGGGCGGCATTTCCGGGCAGTTCTTCCAGCAATTCGCTGTCACCATCGCGGTTGCGACTGCGATCTCCTGCTTCTGCTCGCTGACATTGTCGCCGGCTCTGGCTTCGCAGATCCTCACTCCGCACGAAGAGAAGCGACCGCCGGCAAGCTGGAATGTCATCGCGCGAGGTTGGAATGCCTTCACCGGGGTCTTCAACCGCGTGTTCGACCGGCTGGCGCACGGCTATGCGGGTCTTGCCGATTTCGTGATCCGGCATTCGGTGGTCATGCTCCTGATCTATGTCGTGCTGATCGGCAGCGCCGGTTGGCTGATCGTGACCACGCCGCAAGGCTTCATCCCGGCGCAGGATCGCGGCTACGTCATCGTCTCCGTGCAATTGCCGGGTGCGGCCTCGCTGGCGCGCACCACCGAGGTCGTGCGCGAGATCGAGCGGATCGCGCTGGATACGCCGGGCATCGTGCGCGTCGCCGCCTTCGCCGGCTTCTCCGGCGCGACGCGCACGCAGGCCGGTAACGCGGCGGCGCTTTTCCCGGTGTTCGACGAGCCGGAGGCGCGGATCAAGAAGGGATTGTCCGCGAACGCCATCACGGTCGAGCTGCGCAAGCGCCTGTCTGCGATCCAGGGCGCCTTCATCATCGTGATTCCGCCGCCGGCCGTGCCCGGCATCGGCACCGGCGGCGGCTTCACCATCCGCATCCAGGACCGCCAGGGCCGCGGGCCCGAAATGCTCGCTGCGGCCACCGAGGAGCTTGTCGCCGCGGCGCGCAAATCGCCCTCGCTGCTCGGCCCCTCGGTGTTCTCGCCGTTCAGCGCCAACACGCCACAGCTCTTCGTCGACATCGACCGCACCAAGGCGCAGAAGCTCGGCGTGCCCATCTCGAACATCAACGACACGATCCAGAGCTATTTCGGGTCGACCTATGTCAACGACTTCAACTTGTTCGGCCGTACCTATCACGTCACCGCTCAGGCCGACTTCCCATTCCGGAAAGAACCCAGCGATCTCGCGCGCCTGCGCACGCGCAACGCCTCCGGCGACATGGTGATGCTCGGCAGCGTGGTCGAGTTCAAGGATGTCTCCGGTCCCGACCGCGTGGCGCGCTACAATCTCTATGCGGCGTCCGAGTTGCAGGGTGAGCCGGCACCGGGGACCAGCTCGACCACCGCGCTCGACACCATCAAGAAGCTGGCGGATGACACCTTGCCGAGCGGCTTCACCTTCGAATGGACGGACCTGTCCTATCAACAGGTCACCGGCGGCAATGCCGGCCTCTACGTGTTCCCGATCTGCGTGCTGTTCGTCTATCTCGTGCTCGCCGCGCAATATGGCAGCTGGACCCTGCCGTTCGCGGTGATCCTGATCGTGCCGATGTGCCTGCTCGCCGCCACCATCGGCGTGCGCATCATGGGCCAGGACGTCAACATCCTCACCCAGATCGGCTTCGTCGTGCTGGTAGGGCTAGCCGCGAAGAACGCGATCCTGATCGTCGAATTCGCGCGCGACATCGAGAACGAAGGCAGGTCGCGGCTGGAGGCCGTGATCGAGGCCTGCCGCCTGCGCCTGCGGCCGATCCTGATGACGTCCTTCGCCTTCATCCTCGGCGTGCTGCCCTTGGTGATCTCGAGCGGCTCCGGCTCGGAGATGCGACAGGCCGTCGGCGTCGCCGTCTTCTTCGGCATGATCGGCGTCACCCTGTTTGGCCTGTTGTTCACGCCGATCTTCTATGTGGTCGTGCGGAACCTGGCGGAGGGACGGAACGAGGGGAAGAAGCCGGAACTGGCGGCTTCTTAGTGTCGGTAGCGGCCACTCGCGTCCCCTCATTCACGGTGTCATCCCCGCGAACGCGGGGATCCATAATCACGGGAAGTAGTTTGGCGCGACATGGTCACTCCGAGACTTCGTCAAACGACTTCCTGTGGCTATGGGTCCCGGATCTTCGCTTCGCTCGTCCGGGACGACACCGATGGCTTGCGCACACCTCCATACTAACGACCAACATGAAATGGATGGGCACGCGCGGGGTTCTTCACTACTATCCGCGCGATTTCAAAACAGAAACTGCTGGGAGATAATAGATGAAATCAGTACTTTTGGCCGCCGTCGCAACCTCTGCCCTGGTGCTGGCGGTTCCCGCCTCCGCTCAAGGCGTCAAGATCGGTATTCTCAACGACCAGTCCGGCGTCTACGCCGATTACGGCGGCAAATGGTCGGTCGAGGCCGCCAAGATGGCGATCGAGGATTTCGGTGGCGAGGTGCTCGGCCAGAAGATCGAGCTCGTCACCGCCGACCACCAGAACAAGCCGGATCTCGCCGCCTCAATCGCGCGGCGCTGGTATGACGTCGAGAACGTCGACATGATCACGGAGCTGACGACCTCCTCGGTCGCGCTCGCGATCCACGAGCTGTCCAAGGAAAAGAAGAAGATCGACATCGTCGTCGGCGCCGCGACCTCGCGGCTGACAGGCGATGCCTGCCAGCCCTACGGCTTCCACTGGGCCTACGACACCCGCGCGCTCGGCGTCGGCACCGGCGGTGCGCTGACCAAGGCCGGCGGCGACACCTGGTTCTTCCTCACCGCGGACTACGCCTTCGGCTATGCGCTGGAAAAGGACACCAGCGAGATCGTCACCGCCAATGGCGGCAAGGTGGCCGGCTCGGTGCGCGTGCCGCTCAACTCCTCGGACTTCTCCTCCTTCCTGCTGCAGGCGCAGAGCTCCAAGGCGAAGATCGTCGGCCTCGCCAATGCCGGCCTCGACACCACCAACTCGATCAAGCAGGCGTCCGAGTTCGGCATCGTCGCCGGTGGCCAGAAGCTCGCGGGCCTGCTGATGACCCTGGCCGAAGTGCACGGCCTCGGCCTGCAGGCCGCGCAAGGCCTGGTGCTGACCGAGGGCTATTACTGGGACGTCAACGACAAGTCGCGCAGTCTCGGCGAACGCTTCCTCAAGCGGACCGGCCGGATGCCGAACATGATCCAGGCCGGCACCTACTCGGCGACACTGAGTTATCTCAAGGCGGTCAAGGCCGCCGGCACCAAGGATCCGGATGCCGTCGCCAAGAAGCTGAAGGAGCTGCCGGTCGACGACGACTTCGCGCAAGGCGGCAAGGTGCTCGAGAACGGCCGCATGGTCCACGACATGTATCTGTTCGAGGTCAAGAAGCCTTCGGAGTCGAAGAAGCCCTGGGACTATTACAAGCTGCTCGCCACCGTCCCCGGCGACAAGGCCTTCTTCACTGCCAAGGAGAGCGGCTGCCCGCTGACGAAGTAGGGCTCTCTCGTGCCCCGGACGCATCGCAGCGCGCAGCGGTGCGATGCAGAGCCGGGGCCCATCTCTCCGAACAGCGTGCCGCCTGCTGGGTCCCGGTTCAGCGTTGCACGCTGCACCGCGCCCGGGACACGAGAATGCGTGTTGCGTTGCCTCACACCAGCCGCAACACCACCGCGCCCAGCGCCCCCACCCACAGCGCTATGGCGGCGATACCCTGGATCATGAAACCCAGGCCGCGCTTCGCTGCGGCCTTGGAATAGCCGATGAAATAAACGATGCGGCCGATGATCCAGACCGCGCCGAGCCCGGCGGCGACCGCGTCGCTGATATAGATCGCGAACAGCCAGAGCGCCGGCAGGACGATCGGCATCCATTCCAGCATGTTCATCTGGATGCGGAAGGCGCGTTCGAAATCCGGATGGCCAGACATCGCGGGCACCTTGACGCCGGTCTTGGTGCGCAAGCGCGAGACGTTGATGCTGGTGAAGAAATAAAATGCGATCGCCAGCAGCGTGACGAGGGCGGTAAGGTGATACATTGCGGGATCCCTTTGGAGAGGTCGCGCTTCAATACCCGGTCAGCTCGAGATAGCCAACGCCATCATGCGTCCCGGCAAAGCCGATCGGTCCCTCCCAATAGGAGAAGCCCGTTCCCATCCAGGCTCTCGGATTGAGTGGCTTGCAGAGAACCGAGAACGAGCGCGACGGGATCGCGATCTGCCATTCCACCGGCAGCTTGCGTCTCGCAACCTCCGTCGTCGCTTTCGGGATCATCTGGATGTCGCCACCCGCAATCATCCGCGTCTCGCCGGCAGCGCTGATCCAATTGCCGAACGGATAATCCCTGCCGTCCTTTTGCCGCAGCCGGTACAGCATCAGCTTGTCGCCGGACGACAGATGCAGCGACAGCCAGTCCCAACCGGTCTGGTCGGCGTCGAGCGGCTGGCTGCTCCATTCGCGGTCCATCCAGGCCTGCCCCGAAACATCGATCGGCTTGTCGTCGATGGTGAGCGTGCCGCGGGCGCGGTAGAAGGGCTGGCTATAGTAATAAGACGCTTGCCCACGCTCCGACTTGCGGCTGTAGCCGCCATCTCCTTGCAGCACCACGGCGCGATCGGCCTCCAGCGTCAGCGCGTAGCTGAAATCGGTGCTGGCTGCCTTCAGCGTCAGCGGCGCCAAAGTGCGATCGTCGGCGCTCTCGAGACCCTTCATCTCCCAGTCGTCGATCCAGGCCGCAAACGGCGTTGCGGTGACGCCGGCCTGCCCGATGCCACCGCGTGAAAAGGCCTCGTTGAAGCGGTGGGTGTCGGCGCGCGTCACCGCGGCATGGGCCATCCACACTTGCTGGTTGGCCCAGCCCTCGCCTTGCGGGCCCGGCTGCGCCGCCTGGCGGAACAGCGTCCATTGCAGCCCGCAGGCCGCACCGCTGCCATCGACGAGGTTTGCCGTGAGATACCACCACTCGATACGAAACTCCGGATGCGGTCCGTGATCGGCCGGAAAGGCGAACAGCTTTCCCGGCGTGACCCTCGCAAAGCCATCCGCCGTCTCACCGAGGCCGGCATAGCCTTGCGCACCGGCGCGGCGTGCGAGCGTCAGTGCAGCGATGCCGCCGGCGAAGGCGCGGCGCGATAGCAGATCAGCGCTCATTGGCGAACACCTTGACGAGTCTGGCCGGCTGCATCCGCGCCAGCCGTGCCACCGGTAGGAGAGCCGCAAGCAGCGACGCAAACAGCGCCACCGCGACCAGCTCCACCAATTGCAGCGGGAATACATGAAACGGCAGCCGCCAGCCGAATGCCTTCACGTTCACGATCGCGATCAGGCACCACGCCACCAGCAGCCCGAGCGGCACGGCCAGCAGCGCCGTGAACAGCGCCACCGACAGCGTCTTGGTCAATTCGATCGCGGCGAGGCGCGGCCGCGTGATGCCGATCGCCCACAGCGGTGCGAGTTGCGGCAGACGGGAGTTCGCCAGCGTCAACAGGCTGGTGAACAGCGCGATCCCGGCGACGCCGAGCGTGAACGCATTCAGCGCCGATGTCACCGCAAAGGTGCGGTTGAAGATGCGGATCGATTCGGCTTTCATCGTCGCCTGATCCGCCACGCTGCGGTCGCCGAGCGCAAACTGTTCTTGCAGGGCCGCGATCAGGCCGGAGATGTTCTCCCTGGCGACGATCAGACCCATCCGCGTCTGCGGCGTCTGTGGAAACTGCCGCATCAGCGCTGCGACGTTTACGGCGAGCTGCCCCTTGGGATTGCCGTAATCCGCATAGACGCCGACGATGTCGAGCTCCCAGCTCCCGCCTGGCGCCGGCACCTCGACGACGTCGCCGATCCCGACGTTGAGGCGGCGGCTCAATTGCTCGCTGATGAAGGCGGCATTGCCGGGCACGAGCCGCGTCCAGGCGCGCGGGGAGGCGTCCAGCAGCGGCCAGCGCTCCCGATAGAGCGTGTGGTCGGGCAGGCCGAGCAGCTCCACGGGCTGCCCTTCAACCTGCGCCTCGGCGCGGCCACCCGACAGGATCGCCTGTACGTCGCTGCGCTCGCGCAGCCAGTTTCGAATGGCGAGGGCTTGCGTATTGTCGGAGGCGCTGATGTAGACGTCGGCTGCGAGCCGTCCGTTCAGCCAGCCGATGAAGGTGCGGCTGAACGTCTCCACCATGGTGGACACGCCGACATTGACGGCGAGGGCGAGCAGCAGCGCCATCAGCGCCAGTGAAAGCCCGGAGAGCTGCTGCCGGCTGTCCGCCCAGAACCACATCGCAAGTGGTTTTCGCGCGCTACGTTGGCCCGCGAGCAGGAGGATCTCGAGCAACGCCGGCAGGATCAGGGCCGCACCGAGCATCAGCGCCGCCAGCAGTCCAAAGCCTGCGATCAGCGATTCGCCGTAGCGAAGCAACAGAAGTGCGACCGCGAACACGGCGCAGGCGCCCAGGCTCTGCAGCATGAGCCAGCGGCGCTGCCGCTGCTGCCAGGCGTGCGGCTGCGCCGTTGCCAGCACCGGCATCCTGATCGCCTTGATCAGGCTGGTCGCCGCCGCAACGAGCGCGCCCGCTATGCTGATGCCGATGCCGGCGAACCACCATTCGGGCCGCAATGAAAGCTGCCCCGGAATCTGTGCGCCATAGAGCCCGCGCAGCGACGCTGCGACGTCGGGCAGGAGCGCAGCGGCGATGAAATAGCCGCAAGAGAGCCCGATCAGCCCGGCGACGAGGGCCAGCGCCACGAGTTCGATCACCAGCACCGTATTGACGAGCCGGGCCGAGGCGCCGCAGGCGCGCAGCGTCCGCAGCACCGGCAGTCGCTGCTCGAAGGCGAGGCCGACGGCCGAATTGACGATGAAGAGACCGACGAAGAACGACAACAGTCCGAACGCCGTGAGGTTGAGATGGAAGCTGTCGGTGAGGCGCTCCAGCTCGGTCTCCGCGGTCGGCTCGATCAGCTGCAGCTGATCGCCGACGACGCTTGTCAGCGGCGCAGGCTTGCTCTTTGGCTTGCCGAGCAGAAGCCGCGATACCTGATCCGGCTTGTTCAGCAGACGCTGTGCCACGCCGATATCGACCACGAGCACGTCGGGCACGAGCTGCGGCAGCACGCGCAGCGGCGGCAATGTTGCGCCGTCGCTGGTCGGAGGCTCCGCGCCTTCCGTTTGCTGCATATCGTTCAGCGTTTCCCGCGCCACCAATGTCTGACCCGGTGGCGCAACAAAACTGCTCAAATCCGCAGCACCAAGTCGCGGTGCGTTGCCGATTTCGATCGGCAGCGTCACCGGCTCGATCCCGAGCAGGCGCAGCGAACGTCCGTTGATCTGGACCCGGCCCTCCAGCGCCGGCGACACCGGCCAGCCGGCGCGGCGAAGTTTTACGTACAATTCCTGGGGAAAGGTCGCGCTGGCAGGCGCTACCAGCATTGCCGTGCGGGCGCCGCCGAACGTCGCGGCGGCGCGGTCATAGGCGGTGCGGGCCTGCTGGTTGATGGCCTGCACGCCGCTCCACAGCGCGGTCGCCGCGATCAGCCCGACCAGCAGCGTCGCGAACTGCATCTTGTGACGCCGCCAATGGCTGAGCAGCACGGCAAGGACCCACAGCGCGCGCCTCATGCGATCCGCCCCGCATGCAGGGTCACATGGCGGTCGAGCGTCGCTGCCAGATGCAGGCTATGCGTCACCATCAGGAAACCGCAGCCGGTGCGCGCGACGAGATCGCGCGTCAGCGCCAGCACGTTCTCGGCTGTTGTTTCGTCCAGATTGCCGGTGGGCTCGTCGGCCAGCAGCAGCGACGGCTTCGTCGCCAGGGCGCGGCCGATCGCGACGCGCTGTTGTTGCCCGCCTGATAATTGCTCTGGATAGCGTTTGAGCAGGCTGCCGAGCCCGAGCCGCTCGGTCAGTTCCTTGGACCAGGCTGCATCATGTCGGCCGGCGATCCGCGCTTGAAAAGCCAGATTGTCCGCGACCGACAGGCTCGGGATCAGGTTGAATTGCTGAAAAACCAGGCCGATCCGGTCACGCCGCAAGCTGGCGCGCCCCGCATCGGACAGCTCTGTGATCTCCATATCCGCCAGCCGAATCGTGCCGCTATCGGCGGCATCGAGCCCTGCGATCAGATGCAGCAGCGTGCTCTTGCCGCTGCCGGATTCGCCGGTCAGCGCGATGCGTTCGCCCTCGCTGAGGTCGAGATCGACGCCGCGCAGCACATGGACCGGTTCGCCGGCCGAGGAGAAGGACTTGGAGAGGTTTCGGATGCTCAGCACGATGAACGACGCCGGACTGAATTAGCGGAATTGCTGCGTAGCACACCTGCAGGGGAAATGCTGGTTGCGTTGGTCTTGAAGCCGTTGTTAGCTTCCAAGACGGCCAAATCAGAAAAGTGCCAAAAAGACCGAAGGACAAGACGGGGAGATCTATGAGCGCTCAGGGAACGCCAGAAGAAGCGGCGGGCAAGCCGGCGACGGTGTCAAACGCGACGCCAAAGGGCGCCTGGACCATCACCTTTCTCCTCTTCCTCTTCATGCTCGTGAACTTCGCCGACAAGATCGTGGTGGGTCTTGCCGGTGTGCCGATCATGACCGAGATGAAGCTCACCCCGGAGCAGTTCGGCCTGCTTGGTTCCTCGTTCTTTTTCCTGTTCTCGATCGCCGCCATCGTGGTCGGCTTCATCGTCAACAAGGTGCCGACGCGCTGGGTGCTGCTGGCGCTCGCGGTGATCTGGGCGCTGGCACAGTTTCCGATGGTCGGTACCGTCTCCTTCACGACGCTCCTCATCTGCCGCATCGTGCTGGGCGCCGGCGAAGGCCCGGCCTTCTCCGTTGCCGCGCACGCCATCTACAAATGGTTCCCCGACGAGAAGCGCACGCTGCCGACCGCGATCCTGTCGCAGGGCTCGGCTTTCGGCGTCATCCTCGCGGTGCCGGCGTTGAACTGGATCATCGTCAACCATTCCTGGCATTATGCCTTCGGTGCGCTCGGCGTCGTCGGCCTGATCTGGGTCGCGGCCTGGCTCGCGCTCGGCAAGGAAGGTCCGCTGGAAGACACGCCGGCGCTCGCGGCGACCGAGCAGAAGATCCCTTACTTGCAGCTTCTCACGTCTCGCACCTTCATCGGCTGCGTCGCGGCGACCTTCGGTGCTTATTGGGCGCTGTCGCTCGGCCTGACCTGGTTCACGCCCTTCATCGTCAAGGGGCTCGGATTCTCGCAGAGCCAGGCCGGCTTCGTCTCGATCCTGCCCTGGGTGTTCGGCGCCACCATCGTCATTCTCACGGGATGGATCTCGCAGGTGATGATGGTGCGCGGCTACAACACCCGCGCGGCTCGCGGCATTCTCGGCTCGGTGCCGCTGGTGATCGGTGGGTTGATCCTGGCGATGATGCCGCATGCTAACGGTGCGGGCCTCCAGATTGCGCTGCTCGTGGTCGGCTCGGGCTTGTGCGGGGCGATCTACGTCGTCTGCCCGCCCATGCTCGGCGAGTTCACGCCGAGCTCGCAGCGCGGCGCCATCCTCGCAATCTATGGTGCGCTCTACACGCTGGCCGGCATCATCGCGCCGGCCGTGATGGGGGCGATGATCCAGCGTGCCGGCAGCACGATCGACGGCTACATGACCGGCTTCACCATCAATGCCGCGATTATGGTCGGCTCCGGCCTGCTCGGCTTGCTGCTGCTGTGGCCGAATACGGAAAAGGCCAGGCTGACACGCGGTGCGGCGGCGCAGACGGCTGCGCTGAAAGGCGCGGTGTCGCCGACGTGAGGACTGCTCGCCGCCTCAACCATAACTGTCGTCCCGGATAAGCGCAGCGCCGATCCGGGACCCGGAAACGGGAAGATGTCAGGCGAAGATTCGGAGCGACCAGTCTCTCGCTACGACTCCTCCCTGTGATTATGGGTCCCCGCCCCCGTGCGCAATTGCGCACTCGGCGGGACGGCAGATGAGTTTGTAGCGAGACCGACCGCTCAATTCGCAGAAGATTCCCGCTTCCGTTCCGTGAACGGCGACAGCACCACGGTGGCGACCATGAAGATCACGGACGCGCCGAACACCCAGTGCGGCGCGTTCTGGTCCATGATCCAGCCGAACAGCAGCGGTGAGACGATGCCGCCGAGATTGAAGCCGGTAGAGACGATGCCGAAGGCGCGGCCGGCTGCGCCCGCGGGCGCGGCGTTGCGCACCAGCATGTCGCGCGAGGGTGCAATCACGCCGGAGAGGAAGCCTGCGAGCGTCATCGCGGCAGTCAGCGCCCAACCCGGCAGCGTCGCGAGCGCGATCAACAGCACGATTCCCGCGTTCGCGGCAAAGCAGGCCGCGGCGACATAACCGTGGCGTTCGGTGTGATCGGCGAGGAAGCCGCCTGCCAGCACGCCGGCCGCGCTGGCGCCGAGGAATGCGGTCAGCATGACGTTGGCTGCCGAGTAGGACGTCCCATAGCCGCTCATCAGCGCGACGACGCCGAAATTGTTGATGCCCGCGACCGACAGGCTGAGCAGCATGAACAGCGCCGTCAGCACGATCAGCGCCGGGGTGATGACGGCCTGCTTCGGCGCGTTCTCCGCGCCCGGCTTCTTCTTGCTGGCCCCGGCGTCGGGAATGTTCATGACGAGCAGCAGCAGCGCCACCAGAATGCCGATCGCACCGGATGCGATCAGCGCGCCGACGCCGCCGGACAAGGTGACGAGCGCGGCCACGATCGCCGGCGCCACTGCTCCGCCGAGAAAACCGGCAAAGGTGTGGATCGAGAACGCGCGGCCCATCCGCGCCTCGTCCATGTGCTCGGCCAGGATCGCGTAATCGGCGGGATGATAGACGCTGTTGGCGAGGCCCAGCAGCACGGCGCAGGCGATCAGCGAGGCGTAGCTGAGGTGCAGGCCGAGCAGGATCAGCGCGAAGCCGCCGAGCGTGAGCCCCGCCAGCAGAATCTTGCGCGCGCCGAAATGGTCGACGAGATAGCCGGTCGGCGCCTGGGTCAGTCCCGACACCACCGCGAACACGGTGAGCGCGAAGCCGAGCTCGATATAGCCGACGCCGAGCTGGCCCTTGAGGAACGGGAACAGCATTGGCAGCACCAGCAGATGGAAATGGCTGACCCAATGCGCGATCGAGATTCCCGTCAGCGTGCGCAGCGCGCTGTCCGCCTTGCCTTGCTGCGGTGCGGCGAGAACGTCGACCATTGCAGTTCCGTTTTCACTCCCTGGAGCGGCGGAAACTATCGGGGAGAGCGGTTATTTGTCCATGAACGCAGGCGCATGGCAGGTAGCGCGGGGGTAGACACTGCAATCGTGAGACTTGCTCCCTGGCCCAGCGAGCCCCATTGCGCTCCGTCCCCCACAAGGGGAGGAGGGAACGCACCGTTCGTAAAGCGCGAGCTTCACCCCCTCACAACGGCTCGTCATCCGGGCCATAGCGGTCGCGCTTGGGCGTTGCCATGTCGCCGTCCTCGTAATCATCGTCGTCGTCGCGAGGCGGAGACGGCTTCTTCGCCTTGTCGTCCGTCGCCTGATTCTCGGCGATTTTGGGCGCCGCGCCCGGCTTGCCTATCTTGGCCATGGGACTCCCGGATGGTGATGCTCATCCGTCCTAGCCTGAATATATGGGCCCTTCCTGATCTATCTCAAGAACGGCGACGAGGCCGTCAATGCACCAGCGGCCCGCCTGCCTTCTTCCAGGCGTCGATGCCGCCGGCGATGTGCGCCGTGTTGGAGAGGCCGGCCTCCTTGGCGGCGGTCACCGCCATCGCCGAGCGCTCGCCGAAGGCGCAGAAGAACACGACGCGGCGGCCGGTGGCCGCGGCGACCTCGCGCAACATGCCGCCGGGCTTGAGGCTCTCCTCGACTGACGGATAGGGCGTATGCAGCGCGCCTTCGAGCATGCCGTGCTTGAGACGCTCGTTGCTCTCGCGCAGATCGACCAGCAGGATGTCGGGCCGGCCGAGGCTGCGGATCGCTTCCGCCGCGCTGAGCGCGCGGCCCTCTTTCTCCAGCTCCTCCTGATGCAGGCCGACATGCATATTGGCGGGCACCGCGACGTCCATCATCTTGGGATTGGGCAGCTTCAGGTTCGCCATCAGCTCGATATATTCGTCGACCGAGCGCACCTGAAGCCGCGGATTGTAGCGTCTCTCCTCGCCGATGGTGGAGACGGTGTCGCCCTTGTAGTCGTGGGCCGGGAATACCATCGTCTCGTCCGGCAACTTCAGCAGCCGATTGAAGATCGAATCATATTGTGCGCGCGAAGAGCCGTTCTGGAAATCGGTCCGGCCGGTGCCACGGATCAGCAACGTGTCGCCGGTGAAGACGCGATCGCCCATCAGATAGGAATAGGAATCATCGGTGTGGCCGGGCGTGTACATCACGTCGAGCGACAGGCCCTCGATCGTCACCTTGTCGCCGTCGGCGACCCGCATTGCCACCACGTCGGCCTTGGTCTGATCGCCCATCACGGTCATGCAATGGGTGCGGTCGCGCAGCTCACCGAGGCCGGTGACATGGTCGGCATGCAGATGGGTGTCGACCGCCTTGACCAGCTTGAGGTCGAGCTCGCGCAGCAATTGGCAGTAGCGGTCGACCTTCTCCAGCACCGGATCGAGAATCAGCGCCTCACCGCCGGGGCGGCTGGCAAGAACGTAGCTATAGGTGCCCGAAACGCTGTCGAAGAGCTGGCGGAAGATCATGGCAGGAAGTCCGGCAGTGGAACTGATTTCGAGGATTCTACTACGAAAGCGGTCTTGAAGAGAAGCAATTCACTACGGTGGCGGCAGGGTTTGGAAGATTTTTATTGCGGTGCGTGCACGAGGTGGTTGGCGGCATGCCGTCGTCCCGCACGCTGCCATCGCCCGCGAAAGCGGGCGCTCCAGTATTCCGGAGGCGGCGGAGGGATACGGAGGGGCCTCGGCGTACTGGATTCCCGCGTTCGCGGGGAATGACACCGAGTGTGTCCCGGCGGCGTGACACGTCGCCCGACCCCTAGGGCCGCACCAGCGTGTACCCATTCTCGCTGAGGAACAGGATTTGCCCGACGCCCACCTGCACCTGTGTTGCGGCCTGGATGAACTCCGGCCGCTTGCCCGTCTCGCGCTCGACCGCATCCACCGTGTTGAGGCAGATGTCGAAACGCACACCTTGCGCGATCAAGCTTTCGACCTGCTTGCGACGTTCGTTGCCAGACAGCAGCAAGTCGATGCCGGGACCGAACGCCACCACTTCGATCGCGATCTTGTCCGGATCATAAGCTTTCAGAAGATTGTTGGCGACGCTCAGCACCAGCGCCTGCTTCCTGGCATCGCCGTCGGAGAGCTGGAGGACGACCTTGTGCTCGGCGAACGGCTTGTCCTGGAGCGGCACCTGTTGCGCCGCGGCCGGCAGGATCGCAGCGCAGGCGAGCAGCGCCAGCATGATCCCGGAGAATATCTGCGCCCGCCTCATCCTTGCCCCGCGATGCCCGGATTGCCCTCGACGCCCTTCAGCGTGACGCCGGCGCCGAGCCGCTCCTGAAACATCCGGCCCGAGCGCAGATATTTGCCGACGACGTCCCACACCGGCGCGCCTTGCTGGCTGTTGATCGAAGCCCAGCCTGCGACCTTGTAGCGGTGGCCGGCGCCGAGCGACTTGCCGCTGTTGAGCTTCAGTTCCGAAACGCGGCTGCCGATCGCGGCGGTCGGCGTGCAGGTGTAGCTGAGCCCGCCGGCGCGCACCATGTCGCCGCCCTGCTGGTAATAGGGATCGGGGTTGAAGAGATTGTCGCAGATGTCTTCCAGCACGTCCTTGATCTGGGCTCCCGTCATCTCCTGCACATAGGTCTCGGGATAGCTGATGGCGGTCTCCGCGAGCAGGTCCTCCATGGTCAGGGCCTGGCCCGACAGCGCGGAGACGCCCCAGCGGAATCCCGGTGACAACGCGATCTCGGTATCGAGCTCGCTGCGGAGCGCAGTGCAGATCAGCTCGTCGATCGGTCCGGAGAAATTGCCGCGCCGATACAGCAGGCGGTCGGGCGTTGCGATCTTCGCCGACCAGTCGGTCACATGCGGCTCGCGCAGCCGGCCGATCAACTCGGCCATTCCAGGGTCGGGCTTCAGCAGCTCGGAATAGACCGGCAGCAGATGATAACGGACGTCGCCGACCTTGCCCCTGTCGATCGCGAGATCGAGCACGGCAAGGAATTTTCCGTTGGAGCCGGCATTGGTGACCAGCGTGGTCCCGCCGGCGTTCTTCACCGGAATCGGCTGCGGCACGGCGTCGTGGGTATGGCCGCCGAGAATGACGTCGATGCCGGTGACGCGGCTTGCGAGCTTGAGATCGACATCCATGCCGTTGTGCGACAGCAGGATGACCGCATCGACCTTGTCGGTGCCGCGCAAGGCATCGACATGCTTCTGCAGTTCCTCCTCGCGGATGCCGAAGGTCCAGTCCGGCGTGAACCGCTTGGGATGCGCGATCGGCACGTACGGAAAGGCCTGGCCGATGATCGCGACCCGATGCCCGCCGATCTCCTTGATCAGCGAAGGCCTGAACACGCGCCCCGTGGCCTTGTCGAATGCGGGGGCATCGTTGAATGCGGCTTCCTCGGTCAGGAAAACGTTCTGCGCCAGGAACTCGCCCTTGAAGTGCTCGATATTGTCGCGCAGCACCTGCTCGCCATAGGTGAATTCCCAATGCCCGGTCATCGCTTCGATGCCCAGCAAATTGGCGACCTCGACCATGTCCCGGCCGCGCATGACATTGGCAAGCCCGGTGCCCTGCCAGGCATCGCCGCCGTCGAGGAGCATCGAACGTTTCTCGCCGACATCGCCGCGTAAGCGGTCGACCAGCGTCTTCAGATGGGCAAAACCACCGAGCTTGCCGAAGCGGCCTGCCGACTTTTCGAAATCGACGCAGGTGAAGGCATAGGCATCGGCGCTGTCGGAACGGATGCCGAAACGTTCGAGGAAGGCGCGGCCGACCAGATGCGGCGGCCGTCCGGCCATCTCGCCGATGCCGATGTTGATGCTGGGCTCGCGGAAATAGACCGGGTTGAGCTGCGCATGTGTGTCGGTGATGTGCAGGATTCGCGCGTTGCCGAACCGCTCGAGTTCGTAGATGCTCGCGGTGTCAGTGCCCCGCGCAAGCTGCGGCAGGCTGAGCGTGGCAGCGGCAAGGCCTGCAGACTTCAGAAAATCGCGGCGGCGGATCGCCATTCCAAATTCTCCGCGCCCTCTCATGATCGCAAAAACTAGTTCACCCCGGGGGGCAGTCTAGCGGATTTCCATCGCCTTCCAGGCTTCTTTTTCCGACGTCGCCTGGAAGATCGACGCCTTCGCCAGTGCCTCGGCCTCCTTGGCTGCGGCGGTGGCGCGGTCGAAATCGCCGCCATCCGCCGCTTTCTTCGCCGTTGCCAGCGTGGAGACGGTGGTCGTCCATTGGTGACGCAGGCTGGCCGCCTCCTTGGCTGCGGCTTCCGCGGCGGCATAGGCCGCCTTGTAGTCCGCTTCGGTGGCCGCGCGCGCCGTCGGCGCGAAGCCGAGGGCGAGCAGCATGGCCAAGGCAAGTGTCCGCTTCATGGCCGCGCTCCCGGGCCCGATATCGGCAGGCCATTGGCAACGTAGGACAGGAAATATTCAACGTCGCGATACTCGTCCGCCTGCGGCTCCAGCGGAACCGCGCGGGTCTGGCTGTTGCACGTGACGAAGCGGCGGCTGGTCGTGCCCATGCCGCTCCATTCGGAGCGGTAGATCGGCATCGCGTTGACGATGCCCAGCGCCGGCGCCAGAGTTTCGGCGCGGATGCGCTCGCCCGGGCTCTGCACATGACAGCCCGCGCAGGAGAAGTTCATCTGGCCGCGCCGCGTGTAGAAATAGCGCTTGCCGTTTTCGAACGCCGCGAGTGCGCGCGGATCGTCGGGAATCTTGATGTCCATCAGCTTGCCGCGCGAGGTGAAGGCCATGTAGGCGGTGAGCGAGGCCATCTCGTCCTTGACGTAGGAATAGGGCGCCTCGCCATTGGCCTCGCGGCAGCGGTTGAGCGCGAGCTCCAGCGTGACGACCTTGCCTTCCTTCTCGTCGAAATAGGGATAGTTCTGCCGGATGCCGATGCCGCCGTTCGGGAAGCAGTCGGCGTAAGTCTTGCCGTTCTTGAACGGGGTCGAAAACATCTCCTTGCCGGCCTCGAGCGCGAACTCGTAGGGCGGGAATTCTTCCTTCTCCTGCCATTGCCGCTTCATGTCCTCATTCATGGAATAGGGACCGTTGACGAAATCCTCGTGCTTCACGTTCGGAAACTTCTGGAAGAAGAAGTTCTGGAATGCCTTGGCGTCGGCGACAGGATCGACCTTGTCTGCTGCGACGACGTGCGCAGAGGTGAGGGCGAATACGACGAGTGCGGCGCTCACCGCGCCCAGCAGGAGGGAGAGGCGGGCCTTCATCACGCGATCTTCGCGGTGGTCGTATCCGACGCACCCTTGTTGTCGGTCCAGGAGATCTTGAGCTCGTCGCCCTTCCTGGCTCCCTTGAAGCTGAACTTGACGTAGGGGTCCTTGGAAACCGCGGTGCCCCAATCGGCGACGAAGACGTCCTTGCCGTTACATTCGAATTTTAGCTGCTGGATGTAGTGCGCCGGGATCAGCTCGCCGCTGGGATTTTTGACCAGGCCGGTGTCCATCGGGTGCTGGATCAGCGCCTGCACCTCGGTGATGTCGCCATTGGATGTTGCGCGTACGCGAATGCTTGATGCCATCGACCGATCCTCCTAGCCGCCGCAGCCGCCGACGGTGACCTTCACGTCCTTGGTCGCGCTGTAGAGCTTGCCGTCGGCTTCGACGATCGCGACCAGTTTGGTGGACTTGGCCATCTTCAGCCGGTTGGCGACAGCAGGAATGGTGCCGTCGGCGATCCTGTAGGACGCTGCGAGCGCGAACGGGTTCTCGGCCACGAGGAACGAGATCGAGGTCACCTTGTCGAGCGTCGTCGTCACCGAGACCGGGACCACGCCGCCATTCTCGGCAATCTCCGGGGCATCCAGCTTGACCTTGTCGGAGGGCTCGGCGGTCCTGCCATAGAGCGCCTTGATCGCGTCCGCCTCGCTCTTCTGCTTGAAAGCCTCTTCCGGATATTTGTCGTTGGCTGCGGCATGCGCAGCTGCGAACGGCAAATTGCCAAGGCCGATCAGCGCGACCGAGGCCGCGCCCTGAAGGATCAGGCGCCTTGTCGCAAGCTTGCCGGTGGTCGTGGTCATCTGAGGTCTCCTGGCGTGCCGGCCGTTACAGCGTCTGCAGGAAATCAACGATCGCGCTGATCTCCTGCTCAGTCAAAATCCGGTTCCGGCCGAACGGCGGCATCATGGTCTGCGGATTGCGCTTGGTCTCGTCGAAGATGATCGCGGTGAGCTCATTGCGATCGGGATATCTGGCCTTCATGTCCTTCAGCTCCGGCCCGATCGTTCCCGGCAGATCGCCGCCCTTGATGACGTGGCAGGTCAGGCAATTGCCCTTGCTGCGGTCGAAAGCAAGCTTTTGGCCGTCGGCGACGGCGGATTGCGCCCGCGCCGGGCTGGCGAGGCCGGCGGCAATGGCCAGCAGGAGGAGCAGGACGGGCATCCGGGACAAGGCGGTCAAGGCGTCATTCCGAGGCGTTGTGGCGATGGTCGCGATCGCGGAAATAGGAGCGTTCCAAAGCACAAAGGGCATCACCTGACAATCGAGACTATGCAGGCGGCAAAATGGAGCTAATATCTTCCGCATTGCAACTAAACAGATTATTTGTGCGGCGGATTCGGCCGAAACTGTAAGGGCCATGGGCCTGGGCCGGCTGTTTCCGAGGTGTTTGGGCGCTCATCCGTTTTCATCGTGTTCTCGTTTTTTCAAGGGGACCTCACTTGGCTGAATATGTCGTCGAATTTGGCAGGGACGGCGGTCGGGTCGAGCCGGACGGGCGGCTCGACGCACCCGCGTTTCATCGTAATCACGCGCCGATCTGGGCGGCGCTGGAAAAGCACCTCGCTGGCCTGACCGGCAACGTGGTCGAGCTCGGCAGCGGAACCGGCCAGCACGTGGTCCATTTCGCTCGCCACACGCCTGGCCTGATCTGGTGGCCGAGCGACCTCAATCAGCGTCACCTCAGGAGCATCGAGGCCTGGCGCGTGCATGCGGGCCTGTCCAACGTCCGCTCGCCCCTGCGCATCGACCTCACCGACCCCGACTGGTGTCCGGAGATGAAGAACGGGCAGGTGCCGACGAGTCTTGCGGCCGTGTTCTGCGCCAATGTCATTCACATCGCGCCCTGGGCCGTGGCGGAAGGCCTGTTCGCCGGCGCGGGCCGCTATCTGCGGGCCGACGGCAAGTTGTTCCTCTACGGTCCCTTCAAGCGCGACGGCAAGCACACCGCGCTCAGCAATGCGGTGTTCGACACCTCCTTGCGTGAAGGCAATCCCGAATGGGGGGTACGCGAAATCGGCGACGTGGAGACACTTGCGCGCGGCGCGGGTCTTCGCCTCGTCGGTTCCGTCGACATGCCCGCGAACAATCTGACGCTGGTGTTTTCGCGGTAGCTGACGCTGCCGATTTGAGTCGGGATGCACGACTGCGCAGTCGGTGTGCTCCCTCCCCCGCGAGGGGGAGGAAATGAGAGAGCTGTGCCGGCCATACGTCGTGATGCGATCAAAAGCTCGAAGCGAGCGCGGAGCTACACCGCGCCATCCCCCCACCCGATCTTCTCCTTCAAGAACCGGAAGCCGATCACCTCGAAGCCTGCGCGCTCCTTGTTGTCCTTGCCGTAGCCGTGACCGCCGGCTGCCGGCTCGTAGAACCAGGCCTCATAGCCCATCGTCTGCAGCTTGGCGGCCATCTTGCGCGCGTGGCCGGGATGGACGCGGTCGTCGCGCCGTGTGGTGGCGATCAGGATTGGCGGATAGGTCTGGCCGTCCTTCACGTTGTGATAGGCCGAGTAGGTCTTCAGCCAGTCCCACTCTTCGGGCTTGTCGGGGTCGCCATACTCGGCGATCCAGCTCGCGCCCGCCAGCAGCTTGGTGTAGCGGCGCATGTCGATCAGCGGGATGGTGCAGAACAGCGCGCCGAAGCGCTCGGGATAGCGCACCAGCATGTTGGTGATGAGGATGCCGCCGTTCGATCCGCCTTGCGCGGCGATGCGCTTTGCGCTCGTCACGCCGCGGCGTACGAGATCGGCGGCGACCGCGGCGAAATCGTCATGCGAGAGTTTCTTGCCGGCGAGCCGGCCGGCATCGTGCCAGCGCGTGCCGAACTCGCCGCCGCCGCGCAAATTCGCCTGCACCGTGGTGCCGCCGCGCTCCAGCCAGAGCTTGCCCAGCGAGGAATTGTAATACGGCTTCACGGCAATAGCGAAGCCGCCATAGGCGCTCATATAGACCGGCGCATCGCCGGTCTCGCCCGCCGGACCGGTCTGGACATAGGGAATGCGCTCGCCGTCGATCGAGATCGCCTCGTGCTGCGTCACCACGAGGCCGTCTGAGGTGAAAATCTTCGGCGCCTGCTTCAGCACGACCGGGCTTGCGACGCCACGTTCGAGCAGCAGCAGCGACGGCGGCGTGAGCGGGTCCTGCACATTGGCGAGCAGATCGCCATTGCTCTCGCTGGGATGACGGTCGAACGGCCAGACGTCGACGACGCCGATTTCCGGCAGGCCGCCAAGCGTTGCGCGGCTCCAGCCGGCCGCGGAGGGTGTGCAGACCTCGAAGCGCGGCCTGAGCTCGTCGAGAATCGACAGCACGAGCTTGCCGGCGGCCCAGAACAGGCCTTGCAGCGCGCGCCGCGGCGCCGGCTCGAACAGCACGGTGAAATCGCGGCTGCCGGCAAGGAACGCCGAGAGCGAGATGCCGAGCACGGTGTCGGTGGCGTAGGTCCGCCCCTGCACAGGCCAGTCCTTGCGCAGCTTCATCGCGAACCAGTCGCCATGGGCCTGCATCCAGACGCCGGTCGGCATATCGAGCTTCGTCATGCGACCGGCCGCATCACGCAGCCAGATGGCGTGATTGAAGAAGTCGATCTGGTCGACGATCCAGACCCGCGGTTCAGGTCCGGTGTCGTCGGCCATGCCATAGATGGTCATGTGATCGGCGGTGGTCTCGATGATCGTTTGCGCCTGACCGACAGGCTGGCCGCGCCGCCACAGCCGAACCGTTCGCGCATAACCCGAGCTCGTCGCCATGCCCTCGCCATGCGCGCTCGACAGCAGCAACGTGTCGGCATCGATCCAGTCGACGCCACCCTTCGCTTCCGGCAGGCTGAAGCCGCCTGTGACAAAACTCTTCGCAACGAGGTCGAACTCCCGCAACGTCACCGCGTCGCTGCCGCCGCGAGACAGGCTCAACATGGCACGTGAGCTTCCCGGCATGGTGGCAATCCCGCTGAGAAGCCAGTCCTCGCCTTCGCTCGCTGCGAGCTTGTCGATATCCAGCATGGTCTCCCATGCGGGGCTCGCCTTGCGAAACTCCGTCATCGTCGTGCGCCGCCACAGGCCGCGCGAATTGGTGGCGTCCTTCCAGAGATTATGCAGATCGGTGCCGCGCCGGCTGACATAGGGAATGTTGTCCGGGCGGTCGTAGATCGCAGCGAGGATGTCGCGGTCGTGCTCGAAGGCTCTCCCGCCGAACGCCTGCAGCGTCAGTTGGTTCTGCCGCTCGACGAAATCGAGCGCTTGCTTGCCCTCGATCTCCTCCAGCCACAGAAAGGGATCGTCGTCGGGAGCGCTGAGCGTGGGCCTGTCGTCGACGGTCATGAACGAAACTCCGGGAAATCGCGGCGGATAGGATTTGATCGAGCGCAAGCCGTCAAGTGCGCGGGCCGCTATCATCCGTCCGATTGCGTCAGAGGCATGGCCTGCGCCCGTTTGCGCCGGTTGTCCGCCCACCCGTGTCCCTCCATAGTGCCGGGAATCAACAAACCTTCGTGAGCCCTTGAAAGTATCTCGGGGCCGGAAAAGCCGATGCTTGACGTGACTGCAACCGATGAACTCGCCGACGACGCGCGCGCGCGTGCCAACGTGGTGCGCCTTGCCGCCGCGCAGGCGCTGACCGGCGCCAATTCGGCGGTGATCTTCGCCACCGGCTCGATCGTCGGTGCGACGCTGGCGCCCGACATGTCGCTCGCGACGGTGCCGCTGTCGATGTACGTCGTCGGGCTTGCTGCCGGCACGCTGCCGACCGGCGCGATCTCGCGCCGCTTCGGCCGCCGCTGGGCTTTCGTCATCGGCACCGGCTGCGGTGTCCTCACCGGCGTGCTCGGCTCGCTCGCGATCCTGCACGGTTCGTTCGCGCTGTTCTGCATCGCGACCTTCCTCGGCGGCCTCTACGGCTCCGTGGCGCAGTCCTATCGCTTCGCCGCCGCCGACGGCGCCAGCGCGGCCTACCGGCCCAAGGCCGTGTCCTGGGTGATGGCGGGCGGCGTGTTCGCCGGCGTGCTCGGACCGCAGCTCGTGCAATGGACCATGGATGTCTGGCAGCCCTATCTGTTCGCCTTCAGCTTCCTGGTGCAGGCCGCGGTGGCACTGGTCGCGATGGGCATCGTTGCCGGCGTCGATATGCCGAAGCCCGCGCCGGCCGATCTGCGTGGCGGCCGGCCGTTGTTCACCATCGTGACGCAGCCGCGCTTCATCGCCGCGGCGCTGTGCGGCATCATCTCCTACCCCATGATGAATCTGGTGATGACCTCGGCGCCGCTCGCCATGAAGATGTGCGGTCTGTCCGTGTCCGATTCCAATTTCGGCATTCAATGGCACATCGTCGCCATGTACGGGCCGAGCTTCTTCACCGGCGCGCTGATCGCCCGCTTCGGTGCGCCGAAAATCGTGGCCGCAGGACTGCTGCTGGAAGCTGGCGCCGCCGGCATCGGCCTCTCCGGTCTCACCGCGATGCATTTCTGGGCGACGCTGGTCGTGCTGGGCGTGGGGTGGAATTTCTCCTTCATCGGCGCCTCCGCTCTGGTGCTGGAGACGCACCGGCCGCAGGAGCGCAACAAGGTTCAGGCCTTCAACGATTTCCTGGTGTTCGGCATGATGGCGATCGGCTCGTTCTCCTCGGGCCAGTTGCTCGCCAATTACGGCTGGTCGGCGGTGAATCTGGTGGTGTTTCCGCCGGTGGTGCTGGGCCTTGCCGTGCTCTCGCTGGTCTCGTGGGCCCGCCGCCGCAAGGCGCGGCTGGAGGCAGCCATGGGCGAGTTCCCGGACGCGGTGTAACCGCATGATCCCGAAAAGTGCGAAGCGGTTTTGAAGCGGTTTTCGGGAAAGATCAGGCGCCTAAGTGGCAGGAGGCTGTCAGCAACGTCGACGCTTCGATCGCTGTCGAAGTGATTTTCTGGTGAAGGCTAGTTAGATGTCGTCATGGCCGGGCTTGTCCCGGCCATCCACGTCTTGGACGCGCGGATCGAAGAACGTGGGATGCCCGGGACATAGGCGAGCGGAAGCGACGCCGTCCTTCAGACGGCCATGCCCGGCCGTGACGGAGTAAGCGGTGATGCTCGATAATCCTCAGCAGCCTCCAACTGACGAATCCTCCCTCCGCTACCAAGGCTGGCGCATCGTCGCGGTCTGCTTCCTGCTTGCGACCTTCGGCTGGGGGCTCGGCTTCTATGGCCAGAGCGTCTACGTAGCCGAGCTCCAGCGCGCGCGGGGCTGGCCGGCCTCGCTGATCTCCGCAGGGACCACGTTTTTCTATCTGTTCGGCGCGCTGCTCGTCGTGTTCGTCGGAGAAGCCGTGCGGAAATACGGTCCGCGCCTCTGCCTGATCGCCGGCACGCTGGCGATGGCGGCGGCGGCCGTTGCGATCGGCGCGGTGCGCGAGCCATGGCAGCTTTATCTCGCCAATGCCGTGCTCGCCTTCGGCTGGGCCGGCACCAGCCTTGCCATGATCACCAACACGATCAGCCTGTGGTTCGACCACAAGCGCGGCATGGCGATCAGCCTGGCGCTGAACGGCGCCAGCTTTGGCGGCATCGTCGGCGTGCCGCTGCTGGTGACGCTGATCGGCCATATCGGCTTTGCCAGCGCGATGTATGCCGCCTCCGGTGCCATGCTGGTGCTCCTGCTGCCGGTGATCCTGCTCGTCGTCGGCCGGCCGCCGGATCACCACGGCTGGCACGCGGCGACGAAGGCGAAGCCGCAATCATCGGCGGAGATCCGGACCGCTGCGCTACGCGATGTCGGCTTCCTCACGGTGACGATTGCCTTTGCGCTTGTGCTGTTCGCGCAGGTCGGCTTCATCGTGCATCTGATCTCGTTCCTCGATCCCGTGATCGGCCGCGAGCGCGCCGCGGTTGCGGTCGCGGTGCTGACCGCGATGGCCGTGGTCGGCCGCGTACTGTTCTCTCTGGTGATCGACCGCCTCAATCAGCGGCTGGCCTCCGCGCTGTCGTTCCTCAGCCAGGCGGCGGCGCTTCTGGTCGTCATCAATCTGCACAACGACTATGTGCTGATCGCAGCCTGTGCGGTGTTTGGCTTCTCCGTCGGCAATCTCATCACGCTGCCGTCGCTGATCGTGCAGCAGGAATTCGACAGCGCCTCGTTCGGCGTGCTGATCAGCCTCAACACCGCGATCAACCAGGTGACGTATGCGTTCGGCCCCGGCGTCGTCGGGGCCTTGCGCGATTGGTCTGGTGGCTATTCGCTGCCGTTCTATCTCTGCATCGCGCTGGAGCTCGCGGCCGCGGCGCTGATCATGGTGCGGGGAACGCCACCCGCCAAGTTGAAATAGACGCGGCGGCGCCTCAACAAACTCCGTCATTGCGAGCGCAGCGAAGCAATCCAGAGTCTTGCCGTGGAGGGATGGATTGCTTCGTCGCTTCGCTCCTCGCAATGACGAGGAGAGAGCGGAGATCACCCCTCCCGCTGCTTCAGCAAACCCTCCACATCCAGACGCTTGGTGAACATCGCGAGCTTGCCATCCGGCCCGAACGGCCATTGCTCCCTGGGCTTGTCCCAATACAGCTCCACGCCGTTCTGGTCGGGATCGCGCAAATATAGCGCCTCGCTCACGCCGTGATCGCTGGCGCCGTCCAGCGCAATGCCGGCCGTGAGCACGCGGTGCAGCGCGTCCGCCAGCGCCGGCCGCGTTGGATAGAGAATCGCGGTGTGATAGAGCCCGGTCGCATCCGGCGGCGGCGGCGAGCCGCCCTTGCTCTCCCAGGTGTTGAGCCCGATGTGGTGATGATAGCCGCCGGCCGAGATGAAGGCCGCGCCCGAGCCCATCTTCTGCATCAGCTCGAAGCCGAGCACGCCGCAATAAAAGCCGAGCGCGCGATCGAGGTCGGCAACCTTGAGGTGGACGTGGCCGATCCGTGTGCCGGCGGCGACGGCTTGATTCTGCGACATGTAGCTGCTCCGTTGATGAACTCCACATAGGGCGGGCCTCGGGTTGGCGCTATTGCCCATCGCGAAACCCATCGTTTCCCGATGCGCCATTGCGCATCAGGATGGGAAACTAGGCCAGTTCCCGCACTTCGCCCTCGGGCAGCTCGAACTCGAAGGTGTTCAGCGTCATCGACACCATCGTGTAATAGCCGCACAGGCCGATCACCTCGACGATGCCGCGCTCGCCGAGCAGCTTCACCGCCTCATCATAGAGGCCCTTCTCGACGCCGTGGCCCTCATGCAAGGATTTCGCGAGATCGTAGATCATCTTGCCCTTGGGATCGTCGAACTCAGGCGTGCGGCGGTCGCGGATCGCGTCGATGATTTTCAGGTCCATGCCGCCGGCAAGCGCGAGGCGCTTGTGCGCGTACCATTCGTAATGCGCGGTCCAGTGCCGCGCCGTCACCAGGATCGCGATCTCCGAAAGCCTGGCGGGAAAGATCGTGTCGTACCGCATCACCTCGCCGAGCCGTGTGGCGTGCCGTGCCATCTCCGGACTGTTGAGCCAGGCCATCATCGGCGCCGGCGGCTTGCCGCGCTTGCCCGCGATCGACTCGTCATAGGTCTGGCGCTGGCTCTCGTTCATTTCGCCAGGCGAAAGAAGCTTCAGGCGCATTGTCGTTTCCTCTTTGTTTTTCAAGCACCGCCACGACCGCGACTATAGCCGATGCACGGGTACGGAAGTGGTTGAATTCCGCGGGGCGATGGCCCAGAGTCGCGCCCAACAAGCCGATTTTGACTGATGGAAACGACCATGAGCGACACTGAGACGGCCGATCTCGAAACATTCCGCAACGAGACGCGCGCCTGGCTGGAAGCCAACTGCCCGCCGGAGATGCGCAAGCCCGCGACGTCGGACGCCGACGTGTTCTGGGGCGGGCGCAACGCCAAATTCTCGTCCGAGCCGCAGCGCATCTGGTTCGAGCGCATGCGCGACAAGGGCTGGACCGTGCCGGACTGGCCCAGGGAATATGGTGGCGGAGGCCTCAGCGCGGCCGAGCACAAGGTGCTGCGCACCGAGATGGGACGAATCGGCGCGCGTCCGCCGCTGTCGAGCTTCGGCATCTGGATGCTCGGGCCGGCGCTGCTGAAATACGGCAACGACGCCCAGAAGAAGGAGCATCTGCCGAAGATCGCCGCGGGTGAGATCCGCTGGTGCCAGGGCTATTCCGAGCCGAATGCCGGCTCCGATCTCGCCTCGCTCCAGACCCGCGCCGAGAGCGATGGCGACGATTTCATCATCACCGGCCAGAAGATCTGGACGTCCTACGCCAACTACGCCGACTGGATCTTCTGCCTGGTGCGCACCGATCCGGCTGCCAAGAAGCACGACGGCATCAGCTTCATCCTGTTCGACATGACCTCGAAGGGCGTCTCGACCAAGCCGATCCTGTTGATCTCCGGCTATTCGCCTTTCTGCGAGACCTTCTTCGACGGCGTCCGCGTGCCGAAATCGCATGTGGTCGGCACCGTCAACCGCGGTTGGGACGTCGCGAAATACCTGCTCCAGCACGAGCGGGCGATGATCTCGGGCATGGGCGAGCGCGGCGTCGGCCGTCCGCTCGGCCAGATCGCGGCGGACTCCGTCGGCACCGATGGGCAAGGGCGGCTCGACGATGCGATGCTGCGCGGCAAGATCGCAAGCTTCGACGTGGATGAGGCCGCGCTCGCGGCCTGCGCGGAGCGTGCGGTCGATCTGGCCAAAGCGGGGCAGGCGCATCCGGCGTTCTCCTCGGCGATGAAATATTACGGCACCGAGCTCAACAAGCGACGCCACGAGATCCTGATGTCGGCCGGCGGCGTCGATGCGCTGGAATGGGAGAGCGAGCGCTCCAAACAAGGCGCCCGCCCGCGCGCCTGGCTGCGCACCAAGGCGAACTCGATCGAAGGCGGCACCACGGAGGTGATGCTCGGCATCGTCGCCAAGCGCATCCTGGATTTGCCGGGGGCTTAAATGCACCATCGTTCCGGGGCGATGCGCAGCATCGAACCCGGAACCTCGAGATTCCGGGTTCACGCTTCGCGCGCCCCGGAATGACAGCAACAAACATTCCGCCAGACGTTAGAGACTTAAGCCATGGCCCTCGTCCTCACCGAAGAACAATCGATGCTCCGCGACTCAGCGCGCGGGCTGATCAGCGACAAGGCGCCGGTGTCGCACCTGCGCCATTTGCGCGACAGCAAGGATCGCACCGGCTTCTCCAAGGAGCTATGGCATTCCTTCGCTGAGATGGGCTTTGCCGGCCTGTTGGTGCCGGAGGAGTTCGGCGGCAGCGGGCTCGGCTATGTCGAAGCCGGTGTCGTGATGGAGGAGATCGGCCGAACGCTGATGCCCTCGCCGTTTCTCGCGACCTCAGTGGTCGCGGCTTCCGCGCTGAACCGCGGCGGCAGTGCCGCGCAGAAATCGGACTATCTGCCCAAGATCGCGAGCGGTTCGCTGCTCGCGACGCTCGCGGTCGACGAGGGCGCAAAGCATCGCCCGCTGCAGACGAGCTTGCAAGCCGTGCGTGCCGGCAACGGCTTCAAGCTCTCGGGCGCCAAGGCGCTGGTCGTTGACGGCCACGTCGCCGATCTCGTGATCGTTGCCGCGCGCACCGCGGGCTCCGCAGGAGAGCGTGACGGCCTGACGCTGTTCCTGGTCAACCCCAAGGCCAAGGGCGTCGCGATCGAACGCACCATCATGGTCGATGCCCACAATGCGGCGCGGATCGAACTCGCCAATGTCGAGGTCAATGCCGACAGCGTGCTCGGCGAAGTCGATCAGGGTGCCGCTCTGCTCGACGGCGTGCTCGATATCGGCCGCGGCGCGGTCGCCGCAGAGATGGTCGGCCTCAGCGAGGAGGTCTTCAACCGAACCGTCGAGTACCTCAAGAACAGGAAGCAGTTCGGCAAGCTGATCGGCGAATTCCAGGCGCTGCAGCATCGTGCGGCCGAGCTCTATGTCGACATCGAGATCACCCGCGCCGCCACCATGAAGGCGCTGCAAGCGCTGGATGCCGACGTCGCCAACGCCGCATCAGCCGTCGCCGTCGCAAAGGCCCGCGCCGGCACCACCGCCACGCGCGCGGTGCAGGAGGGCGTGCAGATGCACGGCGGCATGGGCATGACCGACCAGTTCGACATCGGCTTCTTCATGAAGCGCGCGCGCGTGTGCGAGGAATTGTTCGGCGACGCCAACTACCACACCGAGCAGCTCGCAAGGGCGCGGGGGTATTGAAGGGGCGCGCGAAGGGCGCACCACACAAGCGGCGTCGTCGCCCGGCTCGACCGGGCGACCCAGTATTCCAGAGAAAGCAGGGATTTGCGGAGAGGGTGCGGCGTACTGGATCGCCCGGTCAAGCCGGGCGATGACAGTTGATCTGTCGATCAATCCTACGCCAACCTCGTCATTGCGAGGAGCGCTTGCGACGAAGCAATCCAGAGACTTTCCGCAGAGGCAGTCTGGATTGCTTCGCTACGCTCGCAAAGACGGCAGGAGAGACCTGCTACCTCATTGGCGGTGCATACTGCACGCCACCCGCGTTCCACAGCTGGTTCATGCCGCGCGGGATCTTCAGCTTCGACTTCTCGCCGATGTTGCGCTCGTACATCTCGCCATAATTGCCGACGTGGCGGATGATGCGGGCGGCCCAGTCCTTGGTGAGGCCGAGCTGCTCGCCGTAACGGCCCTCGGTGCCGACGAGGCGCATCACTTCGGGCTTCTTCGACTTCAGGGCCTCGTCGATATTCTCCGAGGTGACGCCGAGCTCTTCGGCATTGATCATCGCATAGAGCGTCCACTTCACGATCATCATCCAGTCGTCGTCGCGCTGGCGCACGACGGGCGCGAGCGGCTCCTTGGAGATCATGTCCGGCAGGATCATGTGGTCGCCCGGCTTGGACAGGTTTATCCGCAGTGCGTAGAGCTGGGAGACATCAGCGGAGAGCGTGTCGCATTTTCCGGTATCGTAGGCCTTCACCACGTCGTTGAGGTTATCGAACTTCACCTCTTCATACTTCATGTTGTTGATGCGGAAGTAATCGACGACGTTGAGTGTCGTCGTGGTGCCGGACTGCACGCAGACCTTGCTGCCGGTCAGGTCCAGCGAGGTCTCCTTGTTGCGCGAACGCGGCACCATGAAGCCGACGCCGTCGTAATAGGCGACGGCAGGGAAGTACAAGTCATAGTCGAGCTCGCGCGCCATGCTCCAGGTCGTGTTGCGCGAGAGGATGTCCACCTTGCGGCTCTGCAGCTCCTTGAAACGCTCATTGGCGTCGAGCGGAATGAACTTCGCCTTGCCCGGGTCGTTGAAGATCGCCGCGGCCACCGCGCGGCAGAAATCGACGTCGAAGCCGGTCCAGTTCTGATTGTCCTCGGAATATGAGAAGCCCGGCAAGCCCTTGTTGACGCCGCACAGCACCTCGCCGCGGCGCACGGTGCGCTTCAAGGTGCGGGTGTCGTAGAACTCGTAAATGATCGCCAGAACGGCGACCAGCACGGCGACCGCGAGCCCGATCAGCAGGCCGCCTCGAAAAGTGCGCATCATGTTGCTCTCTCGAAAAATCGGAAAAAGAAGTGTGAACGAGGAAGAGGGGGTCTCTAGAGTTCAGGCTTCTGCCGGATGACCACCTTGGTGCCAACAGGGACGCGGTCGTAGAGATCGGCGACGTCGTTGTTGACGAGGCGGAAGCAGCCCGAGGACACTTTGGTGCCGATCGTGTCGGGGCGGTTGGTGCCGTGGATGCGGTAGACCGTGGTGCCCAAATACATGGCGCGGGCGCCAAGCGGATTACCGGGGCCGCCGGCCATGAAGCGCGGCAGATAGGGCTGGCGCTGGATCATCTCCGGCGGCGGCGTCCAATCCGGCCATTCCTTCTTGTTGGTGATGGTCACCAGCCCCTGCCACTGGAAGCCGTCGCGGCCAACGCCGATGCCGTAGCGGATTGCGCGCCCGCCGGGCTGCACCAGATAGAGGTGCCGCTCGGCGGTCGAGACGATGATCGTGCCCGGCGGTTCTGTGGTGCGGAAATAGACCACCTGCTTCTGCCATTCAGGTTCGAGCTGGTAGCCGTCGTCGGCAATCAGGCCCGGCTCGTCGCCGCGGTCAGGCTGTTGGGCGGACGCCTGCGGGGCGGACAGAATAAGCCCCACCGCAGCCATGAACATCCCGGTCAGGCGACGAAAATCCGTCATTTCAAGTTCTCCCCGCTGCCACAGCGCAAATCATTCCGAAGCATCAAACCTGAGGGGCAAGTTCATGGCAAGTTGATGGCGCGCCACCCTGGTATGTCACGAGAATACCTATGGTTTTTTGACGGAGCCGGGCAATGCCACAAACAGGGCATGGCGATGTGGACGCAATCGGGGCTAGATCTTGTTGCTCTCCGCCGCGATCCCGAGCCGCCGGACGATCTCCGTCCCCACGGCGCGCGCCTCCACCCGAGACCCGATGCGGGGGCTGCGAAACCTCCGCCCCGAGTGCAACCGGATCACCACGATGCAGTGCTCGTCCTCGGACCGGCCGCGGCGCTCGACCGTGATCGTCTTCACGTCGGGTCCTGCGATATGGTCGGCGCGCAGGCTGCCGTCACCCCACAGGCGTTCGACACGGATATCGCCCTCGCGAATGATCCAGAACGCCCCGGTCACGAGGTTGGCGTATCTGTAGACCGCGAACGCGGCGAGCGCGCCGAGCGGCAGCAGCAGGATGTCGACATGGCTCGGCGATAGCCCACGCCAGAGCTTGTAGGCGTAGGGCCCGGCGCATAGCGCAATCGCGATCAGGGACACGATCCTGATGTCCCGCGCGGGAAACGCCTCCAGCGGCTCGCCGAGATGCATCTCGGGATTGCTGGCGTCGAGCGGATTGGCGGGATCCTCGACATTGGGGACCTCGAACTGCGCCGCGATCCGGGCCACGGTGTCGCGAACATGGGTGACGTCGGAGATCGGCGGGGAGGTGAGGCGTTCCCCGGAAGCCAGCGTGAACACGAGCTGGAAACGGGCCTTCACGCGCTTGCTGCCCGGAACCTGTAGCGCCGTGATCTCGTCCTTCGCGACGACCCGCGTGCGCAGCTTGCCGAACGGACTTTGCCGCCCGATCAGGATCTCGTTCGCCGTGATGATCCACACCACCGCCGGCGCAATCATGATGCCGACGACGAATCCCGCTCCCACCAGCAGCGCGACCACCGAGATGATGATCTCCAGCGTGTCGTGCGTGAACAGGCCCGGCGTGAAGCACAGCGCAACCGCAGCCGCGCAGCCGGCCACGATCAGCCGCTGCGCGATCGAGGTGCCTTCACGAAGGCGGATGTCGGTGCTGGTGGGCGCGGCGTCCATTGCGGGCGGGCTGATTCCGGTGCTCGCGAAACTCCACGGACGGGTCCGTGGAGTCAAGCAACAAGGGCGTCATCCGAAACCGGTCGCAATGTCCGAGCGGGGTCAGCTGCTCGCGTTCAGCAGCTTCGCCACGGTGCGGTCGATCTCGCCGTAAGCCCCTTCGCCGGCGTGCTGGAATACGATCTTGCCGTTCTGATCGATGATGTATTGCGCCGGCCAATATTGGTTGCGGTAGGCGTTCCAGGTCTTGGAATCATTGTCCTGCGCCACCGGATAGGTGATGCCGTGACGCTTCAGCGCGGCTTGCACGTTGGAGGCGGAGCGCTCGAACGGGAATTCCGGGGTGTGCACGCCGACCACGACGAGGCCCTTGTCCCGGTACTTCGCATAGAGCTCGGTGACGTGTGGCAGCGTGTTGACGCAGTTGACGCAGCCATAGGTCCAGAAGTCGACCAGCACGACCTTGCCGCGGAGGTCGGCCATGCTCAGCGGCTTGGAGTTGAACCAATTGTTGATGCCGACGAAGTCGGGCGCGGCCTGCTGGCTCGCGGCGGCGACGGTGATCGGCGCGGCGGGAGCAGTGAAGACAGGCGTTGCGCGGGATACCTCGTCGCAGACGCCGGGGATGACGGCGCCGGTGACGGCGAAGCCGACAAGTGCAGCTGAGACGGCGAGAAGTTTGAAAGCCATGGAAGCGTCCTCCGGGTGAAATCTTCGGTGATTACAGGCCGATCTGGCCGGTCGGGTAGAAGCCGGTGAGCCACGCCACGATCAGCGTGTCGTATTGGAAATAGGCGGCGAGTGCGAAGGCGATCACGACGATTCCAAAGCCCTGCTGCAGGCGCGGCGAAATCCGCGATAGGCTGCGCACGCGCGTGGTCGCGGCCTGTCCGCCATAGGCGATTGCCAGCATCGGGATCGCAGCACCAATGGCGTAGGCGAGCAGCAGCGTGCCGGCCCAGGTCAGGTTGTTCGAGGTCGCAACCAGCGTCAGGATCGAGCCGAGCACCGGGCCGGCGCAGGGCGTCCAGACCAGGCCGAGCGTGGTGCCGAGGATCAGCCCGCCGAGCGCGCCCTCGCGTTGCGTGGTGCCGGAATTGCCGAGATCGAGCCAGCCATTGAGGCGGATCGACAACCATTCGAACGGCGCCGGCCACAGCATCAGCAGGCCAAAGCCGAGCAGCAGGATCGTGGCCGCCTCGCGCAGCACGTTCGGATCGAAATCGAACAGCCGCGTGATCGCGCCGAGCAGCAGCGCGGTCGCCGAGAACGAGACGACGAAGCCGAGCGCGATCATGAGGGGGCGCAAATGTCCCGCGCGCCCGATCGAGGCGCCGAGCAGGATCGGCAACATCGGCAACGTGCAGGGCGCGGCGATGGTGAGAATGCCGGCGAGAAGAGCGAAGAGTAGTTCGAGCATCGGGGCCCTCGTGAAGGAAGTCACGAGGGCAGTTCGGAATGGACGCGGGGCCCGTTACGCAGCGTCACGCCTTCGTGACGGCGGCTGGTTGCGGGACGCAGCTGCAGGCGGGAGCGGCCAGCCTGCCCCAAACACAAAACGACCCGGAGGGGGGCATCCCGTCCGGGTCGCTGGAGGTCCTTGGGAGGTTTAACAAAACCGTATGTGAGTTTTATAGGGGAGAAGTTTTTCCGCCTGATGTTGTGCTTTGTTTCAATTGTTTCGTCGGCGGTAACACTTCCGTGTCCCCGGGAAGGGCCCCGGATAGGGCCCTATCCCCTTGAAATCGTTGATGTCAGGCGGCGAAGCGCTCGACGCCGGCGCCTTTAAGCAATTCGGCCAGCTGCTTGCGGGCGTAGAACATCCGCGTCTTCACGGTGCTCTGGGGGATGCCGATGATCTGCCCGACCTCCTCCACCGACTTCTCGTGGTAGTAGACGAGGTTGATGATCTCGCGATGTGCGGGCGACAGCTTCTGCACGCAGGCACGCAGGATGGCGCTGGTGTCGCTGCGGTCGAGCGAGGTCTCGGGCGTCTCCGCATCGTCGGGAATCTGGCGGACGTCTTCCTGGTCGATGTCCTCGAAGCGGCGCTGGCGCATCGCGGTCAGGGCCTTGAAGCGGGCGATCGAGAGAAGCCAGGTCGAAACCTGCGAGCGGCCCTGGAATTGGCCGGCGGTCCGCCACACGTCCAAAAACACCTGGCTGACGAGGTCTTCCGCCGCGGTGGCGTCACGCACGATGCGCAGGATGAAGCGGTACACCCGCACATGATGCCGGCAATAAAGGATGTGCATCGACGTCCGGTTTCCGCCGGCAATGCTTTCGAGAAGCATGTCGTCCGAAGTCGCCTGAGCGGCAATGATGCTCTGGCTGGCCTGGGCGTTGATGGCGATGACGTTCCGCATTGACTTGGCTCCCCGTAGCGCCGCAACCGAGCGGCGTTTCCTTGGAGCGAAGTGTTAATGAGCCAACGTTTCGGGACGTCTGCACGAAAAGGGGAAAATGGTTTCGTGCGCCGCGAAATTGTTTCGTCGGAGTGGGGGCGACGAAACATTCGGGGTAAATAGTCGTGCAATTTCAATGTACGGAAATTACGGGGGCGTAGGTTTTACGAGGCGTTACGCCGTGCGGAACGTAATTGGGGGGATTGCGTTCGGTCGCGCGATGCACATGGCCGCTGTCGCGGGCGCCCGTAGCCGGGACAACAGCGCCGTAGGGTGGGCAAAGGCGCAGAGCGCCGTGCCCACGTTCTCTCGCATGCCTATAGAGGTGGTGGGCACGTTCCGCTTTGCCCACCCTACGGCGCCGGTGGTGCGTCGTCTCCTACGCCTTCTCGCCCGCCGGCGAGAACAGATAGCCGCCGCCGCGGATGGTGCGGATCACGGCCGGCTTGGCCGGGTCGGGCTCGATCTTGCGGCGGATGCGCATGATGCGCAAATCCACGGCGCGGTCGAAGGCTTCGGCGTCGCGCGCATTGGCCAATTCCAGCAGGCGTTCGCGCGACAGCACGCGCTTCGGATTGGCCGCGAACACCTTCAGCAGCCCGAACTCGGATGCCGTCAGCGGATGCTCGTTGCCCTCGTCGTCGCGCAAGGCCTGGGCTTCGAGATCGAGCCATTTGGTGCCGAACCGCACCAGCTGCTCCTTGTCGGATTTCGCCGCCGCCGTGTCCGGCGCGGCCGCCTTGGCCGGCACGCTCCGCCGCAGCACCGAGCGGATGCGGGCCATCAGCTCGCGCAGCTCGCAGGGCTTTGCCACGTAATCGTCGGCGCCGAGCTCGAGCCCGACGACCCGATCGATCGGGCTCGCGGTCGCCGTCAGCATGATCACGGGCACGTTGATGCGGCTCTTGAGGTCGCGGATGATCGAGAGTCCGTCTTCCTCGGGCATGTTGAGGTCGAGCACGACGAGGTCCGGCATGCTGCCGTCGATCGCGGCGCGCAAGGACTTGCCGCCGTCGCACAGCGTCACGGTGAAGCCGTGCATCTTGAGATAATCGCCGACCATCTCCCGGGCCGGGGCTTCATCGTCGACGATCATGATGTGCTGGCTTTGGGTCATGGTCTCTGGATCACGGCATTTCGGTCGCGGGGAGGGTGATGGTGAAGGTCGAGCCCTTGCCGGGCCCGTCGCTGTCGGCGGTCACCTCGCCGCCGTGCATGTCGACGATACGCTTGACGATGGACAGGCCAAGTCCCGTCGAGCTCTCGCCGGCGGTCGGTTTTGCCGACAGCCGCTGGAACCGGCCGAACAGGCGGCCGAGATCCTCCGGGGACAGGCCGGCGCCCTCGTCGCTGACGCGGACGACGGTGTCGCCGCTCTCGTGGCTGACGACGACGTCGATCTTGCCGCCGATCGGCGAGTATTTGATGGCGTTGCTGATGAGATTGTCGATCGCCTCGCGGATGCGGTCGGTGTCGCACATGGTGACGATATTGGCCGGTGCGGCGACGCTGATCGCCTGCTGCTTGTTGACGGCGAGCGGCTGGTTGGCCTCGGCGACCTCCTTGACCAGCGCCGCGACGTCGACCGGCTCGCGGCGGATGGTGATGTCGAAGGCATCCGCCATCGCGTCCGAGATCAGGTGATCGACCATCGTGGTCAGCCGCTTGGTGGCATCGCGGATGTGGTCGACCTGGGCGACCACGCCGCTTTCCGAGGCGCCGGTCGAAATCAGCTCCTTCAGCATCTCGGTGCGGCCGAGGATGACGCCGAGCGGATTCTTCAGATCGTGCGCGACGGTGCCCAAAATCTCGTTCTTGAAGCCGTTGGCGCGCTGCAGGCGCAGCCATTGCGCCGACAGGCGGCGGTTGGCCTGCATCAGGGCGCGGGTGCGCTGGGCGACGCGGTCCTCCAGCTGCGTGTTGGCGTCCTGGAGCTGCTGGTAGAGGATGACGTTGTCGAAGGCGATCGAGAGCCTCGAGGAGAAGATCTCGACCAGGGAACGGTCGGTCTCCGAGAGCTCGCGTTCGGCCTGCAGCAGCACCACGACCTCGCGGCCGCTTCCGGTGCGCAGATAGATCACGCTGCGATGGTCGGCGAATTCGTTCTTGCGGCGCTGGAACGCGGCCTCCACCATCGAGCGCAGATCGGGATCGAGCGCCTTCGACGTGGTGGTGCCGATGAAGCGGCTGTAGCAGCCGCTGCCGGCGAGCACCGAGAGCTCGGGGTCGATGCCGCCATTGTCGCGCAAGACGAGTATACCGGCGCAATCGACGTTGAGCAGCGAGGCGAGCTGGGTCAGCACGCCCTCGGCGAGCCGCTGCATCGACTTGAAGTCGTAGAGCGTCGAGGCCGCGTCGATGATGATCTCCAGCCCACGCCGCGTCTGCACCATGCGCTCGAGCTGCTGATAGGAGCGCAGCGCCGCGGTCAGCGAGGTGAACAGCTTGTCCGCGGTGAGCTCGGTCTTGGCCTTGTAGTCGTTGATGTCGTACTGCACGATCACGCGCCGCTCGGGCGCCTGGCCCGGCTGTCCGGTGCGCAGGATGATGCGCACGGTCTCGTTCCGGATCTCGTTGCGGATGAACTCGACCAGATCGAGGCCGGCGACGTCGGTCTCCATGATGACGTCGAGCAGCACGGCGGCGATGTCGCCGTGCTCGGCCATCAGCTTGCGGCCTTCCGCCGCGGAATAGGCCGACAGGATCTCGAGGCCCTGGCCGTTGAGGCTGTAGTCGGACAACGCGAAACGGGTGCCGTCATGCACGGCCGGATCGTCGTCGATGACGGCGATTTTCCATTTCCGGGCGTTGGCATCCTCCGACGCGGTACCGGTATCGTCGATCAGGTGGAGGACATCGTCCTGTTCGGCCATTGAGAAGTCCCGTCACTTTCTGTGCTTTGCGCGCCGCCCCTGGCGACCCGGGGCATGATAATGCGAAAAGTGGTGCCTTGTCCCAGCTTGGATTCCAGCATCATCCGCCCGCCGAGCTGCTGGGTGACGAGGTTATAGACGATATGCAGGCCAAGTCCCGTGCCGCCTTCATTGCGCCGGGTGGTAAAGAAAGGGTCAAAGGCCTGGCGCTGCACGTCGGGGGTCATGCCGGCCCCGTCATCGGTGAAGATGAGCTCGACGTCGTCGGCCCCGCGCGGCCGCGCCGAGATCGTGATCATACCGGCCCGCCCGTCGCCGAAGGCGTGGTTGGCGGCGTTGAGGAACAGATTGGTCAGGATCTGGCCATAAGAGCCCGGATAGCCGTCGAGCAGCAACCCCTCGGGCACGTCGACCTGGAGCGCGATCGCCGAGCGCTTCAGCACCGGCCGCAGGCTTGCAATGATCTGGTCGGTGGCCTCGCTGAGCGAGAATTGCCGGCGCTCGGCATGGGAGCGGTCGACCGCGACCTGCTTGAACGACTGGATCAATTCGCCGGCGCGCTGGAGATTGGCGACGAGCTGCTGCGAGGCGTCGCGCGAGGACTGCACGAACTCCTCCAGCTGCGAGCGGCGCAGGCCTCCATCGCCCTTGAGCTGGGCTTCGAAGATTTCGGTGCGCCGGGCGAAGCTCGAGGCAACGGTCAGGCTGATGCCGATAGGGTTGTTGACCTCGTGCGCGACGCCGGCAACGAGGCCGCCGAGCGCGGCCAGCCGTTCGGCGTCGATCAGATTCTGCTGCGCGGTGTTGAGTTCGAGCAGCGCGCTCTCGGCCTTCTCCTTGGACGCGCGCAGCTCGTCCTCGGTCTGGCGCTTCGCGATCGCGTTCTCGCGGAATACCTCCACCGCGCGCGCCATGGCTCCGACCTCGTCACGTGCCTTGGTGCCCTGCACCTCGCGGTCGAGGTCGCCGAGCGTGATCGCGCGCATCGCGGCCATGATCTGCTGCAGCGGCAGCCGGATCGAGAGCGCGATCAGCACGCCGGCGGTGAGGATGATGCCGAGAAAGACCACCGCGATCGACAGCACCCGCCTGGAAATGGCGGCCAGCGTACGGTCGAACGTCTCCTGCGCCTTCTGCTCGCGCTGCCGCATCTTGGTCGAGAGATCGTCGATGGCGCCGATCGCCTCGGCCTGGCTGGCGTCGATGGTGTTGCGGAGCAGCTCGGTGCGGCTCGCAAGCTGCTCGGAGAGCTTTGCAAAGCCCTCGCGCAGCGCGGCGGTGCGGGCCCCGAGCCGCCGCAAGGCCATCTTCTGCAGGTCGTTGTCGGCGAGGTCGATCATCACGGGGATGGTCTTCTCGATCGTCTCGGTGTTGCGCCGCGCGTCGTCGGCCGCGCCCGGTGACAGCGAGAGATAATAGGAATTGGCCGCCACCAGCATCGCGGTGAAGGCCTCGCGGGATTTTCCGAGCGAAGGCCAGATCAGTGCGTCGCGATGACCGGTGGCGCCTTCGATGATGGAGTAGAGGCCCGCCATGTCCCTGGCCGGGCCCTGCACCTGCTCCTCATAGGTCTTCGCGATGGTGGCCTGCACGCTGCGCAGCTCGCCGAAGCCGTTGAGGAAGCGGTCGGTGGTACGCTCCAGCTCCTCGACCGAGCCCGACAGCATCGGGTCCTTGGCGGCACGGTTGGACAGCGTGCCCAGCACCGCTTCGCGCAGCAGCAGGATCTCGGCGAACAGGTCCGGGCTCGGCTGGTTGATGTAGCGGTGGATCAGATTGTGCAGGCGTCCGGTCTCGCTTTCGAGCAGCGCAAGGATTCGGTCGGATTCGCGCACCTGGCGCACGTCGTCCCAGGCCGAGCCCAGCACCTGGGCGCCATTCCAGATCATCGCCACCAGCACCACCACCACGGCGGAGTTCAGCGCCGCGATCGACAGAATGCGCCAGCGGATCGGCACCGCCCGCAGCACACCGACGATGCGCGCGCGCGCCCTCCCGATCGGGCCGGGCGGCCTTTCCGCGGTCTCGCTGTGTCCGAGCCCAGCCAAGAAGCTCTACTCCACCTTGCGAATGCGTTCGATCAGCGCGGCCGCGGCGGGATCGCGCCCGGCCTTGGCGTAGATCGCGGCCATGGCGTCCTCGAACGGCTTGCGGTCGATATCCCTGACGACGGTGACGCCAGCTTCCTGGGCCTTGCGCTGCGACTGCTCCTCGAGGTCGCGCCATTTCTCGCGCATGAATCGGCTGGAGCGTTGCGCGGCCTCCCGGAAGATATTCTGGTCGTCCGGCGACAGGCTCTGCCAGGCCTTCAGCGAGATCACCAGCACTTCGGGGCTCATCGTGTGCTCGGTAAGCGTGTAATGGCCGGCATGCTTGTAATGGTCCGTCGTCACGAAGGATGGCCAGTTGTTTTCGGCGCCGTCGATCAAATGATTGGTGAGCCCGGTGAGCACCTGCCCGTAGGGCAGCTCGACCGGTTCGGCGCCGAGCGAACGGATCATCTGGCTCATCAACTCCGACTGCTGCACCCGGATCCGCAATCCCTTGAGGTCCGCGACGTTCCTGACCGGGCGGACACCATTGTAGATCGACCGCGCCCCGGAATCGTAAAAGGCGAGCCCGATGAAGCCATAAGGCTCGAAACTGCCGAGGATTTCGCTGCCGATCGGCCCGTCCAGCACCTTCTGCATGTGCTCGATGGACCGGAACAGGAACGGCATTGCCAGCACGTTCATCGCCGGGACGAAATTGCCGATCAGCGCCACGTTGGTCCGGTTGAGGTCGATCGCACCGGCCCGGGTCTGCTCGATGGTCTCCTTTTCCTCACCGAGCTGGCGGGAGTGGAACACCTTGATCTCGTGCCGGCCGCTGGTGCGCTCGGCGATCAGGGCGCCCATGTAGCGTAGCGCCTGGACGGTCGGATAATCCGCGGTCTGGGTATCGGCGGCACGAAATTCGCGCGCGCCGGCGCCCGTCGTCCAGACGGCAAGCAGAAGCGCGACGAAGATCACCCCGGTCCGCGAGAATTCGGCACGGCTCAGCACTGGCACACTCAACCCCTCAGTGGTGGAGTCTATGGCGGGAGCAAAAGGTTCAATGCAATCTAGAGCGTTTTCAAGCGAAGTGGATACCGGTTCGCGTCGGGAAAACGCGTCAAATTAAGAATCTGGAGACCCGTTTCCGATCGGAACGGGGCGCTGGCAGCTGGGCGGGGGAAGGCCATCCCGCTGGCGCCGCGGTGGCGATTGTGCGGCGCGGTCGGCGCGCATTCCCGGTTGAAACCGCAATGGGGGCGCCTTAAGCAGAACAGCCGTCTTTCGTCGCGCGACACGGGAAGAGCCATCGTGATTTCAGCATTGCGCCTTTTGCCTGTCGTCGCCACCGTCGCGGCTCTCGCATTCATCTCGAAAGCGCAGGCGGCCACCGAGATCGCGTGGTGGCACGCCATGTCCGGCGAGCTCGGGCGGCAGCTCGAGAAACTGGCCTCGGATTTCAACGCCTCGCAGTCCGATTACCGCATCGTGCCTGCTTATAAGGGCAATTACACCGAGACGGTGACCGCCGCGATCTTCGCCTTCCGCTCGCGCAGCCAGCCCGCCATCGTCCAGGTCAACGAGGTCGCCACCGCCACCATGACCGCGGCCAAGGGCGCGATCTATCCGGTGTTCAGCCTGATGCGGGACCAGGGCGAGCCGTTCTCGCTGGGCGATTACCTGCCTGCGGTCTCCGGCTACTACACCGATGCAGCGGGCAATCTGCTGTCGTTCCCGTTCAATTCCTCGACGCCGATCCTCTATTACAACAAGACCATGTTCCGCGATGCCGGGCTCGATCCGGAGGCGCCGCCGAAGACCTGGCCGGAATTGGGGCTCGCTGCAAAGCGCTTGCGCGACCGCGGCGCTGCTTGCGGCTTCACCACCTCCTGGCCATCCTGGATCCATGTCGAGAATTTCTCCGCCTTCCACAATCTGCCGTTGGCGAGCCGGGCCAACGGCTTTGCCGGGCTGGATGCGGAATTGACCATCAACAATCCGTCGCTGGTGCATCACATCGCAGCGCTCAGCGAGTGGCAGAAGACCAGGCTGTTCGACTATAGCGGTCGCGGCCAGTCGGCCGAGCCGCGCTTCCAGAAGGGCGAGTGCGGCATCTTCATCGGCTCCTCGGCGACGCGTGCCGACATCAGGGCGAATTCGAAGTTCGAGATCGGCTACGGCATGATGCCGTACTGGCCGGACATGAAGGGCGCGCCGCAGAACTCGATCATCGGCGGCGCCACGCTGTGGGTGCTGCGCGACCGCCCGCGCGAGGAATACAAGGGCGTGGCGCGGTTCTTTTCCTATCTGTCGCAGCCCGGCGTGCAGGCCGCCTGGCACCAGAACACCGGCTATCTGCCTGTCACCCGTGCCGCCTTCGAGCTGACGCGGTCGCAAGGATTTTACGAGCGCAACCCGGGCTCGGCGATCTCGTTCGAGGAGATCACGCTCAATCCGCCGACGGAGAATTCGAAGGGCATCCGGCTCGGCTCCTTCGTGCTAATCCGCGGCGCCATCGAGGACGAGCTGGAGCAGGCCTTTGCCGGCCACAAGAGCGCGCAAGCCGCGCTGGATTCCGCCGTCGAGCGCGGCAACAAGATCCTCCGCCAGTTCGAGCGGGCCAGTCCGGAGCGGTAGGGGTGGCGCGCGAGGTCTCTCGACAGCGTCATGGCCTGGCGTGTCCCGGCCATCCATGCCTTGCCGCAGCCGAAGAACGTGGATGCCCGGGACAAGCCCGGGCATGACGAACTTGAGCGTATTTGGATGACACTGCCATACCTTCCCGACGCCGAGAGCTTCCGCGCCTTCCGTTCCGATGCGCCGCGCTGGCTGCCGATCGCGCTCGACATCGCGCGCAGCCACGGTCTCGATGTCGGCTCGCTTCACGTGTTTGCGACCGGCACCAATCTGGTGGCCGGTCTCGGCGACAAGCTGATCCTGAAAATCTTTCCGCCGCAGCTCGCAGCGCAGTTCGTCTCCGAGCGTGGCTCGCTGGCGCAGCTGAACGGCCATGTCGATCTGCCGATTCCCGAGATCGTCGCCGAAGGGACGCGCGACGGCTGGCCATACCTGATCATCACGCGCCTTGCCGGCACGCTCGGCTCGGAAGTGTGGCCGTCCTTGCCGGAAGACCAGAAGGAGCGCCTGCTGCGCCGGGTCGGCGAGACCGTCGCCGCCGTGCAGCGCGCCCCGCTTGGGCCGCTTGCGACAATCGAGCCGCGCTGGGAGGACTTCATGCGCCGGCAGATGCAGGGGTGCCGCGCCAGGCACGAGCGTCTTGGCCTTGCGCCGAAATTCCTTAGAGGCCTTGACGATCTCCTGCGCGACGCGGCAAAGCTCATTCCGATGGATGCGCCGCCGGTGATTCTGGTCGGCGAATACATTCCTGAAAACTTCCTGCTCGCATGCGAGGACGGCCAATGGTCGCTCGCCGGCTTGTTCGATTTCGGCGACGTGCTCGCGGGTTGGCGTGATTACGACTTGCTCGGCCCCAGCGCCTTCATGGCGGCAGGCCGGCCGGGGAGGGTGCGCAGCCTGCTGGAAGGCTTCGGCTATGCGACCCTCGACTACACGCTCAAGCGCCGCTTGATGGCCCTGATGCTGCTGCACCGGGCTAGCGATCTCAACAGCCATATCTGCATCGAGGACTGGCAGGACAGGGCGACCGATCTCATTGAGCTGCAGGACCTGATCTGGCCGGGCTGAGTGCTCGCGCTCAGCCTCTCTCCGTCATTCCAGGGCGCTGCGCAGCGTCGAACTATGGTGCGCAATTGCGCACCTGAGAACCCATTCTCCGGCGCCTGTTGCCACCCGATGGATTCCAGGCTCGATGCTGCGCATGCGCCGGAATGACGGCTCTGCTCGCGAGGCAGGCGGCCAGTCGTTGATGCTCAATAAATATGCAAATACGCATCTTTGTATGCAATATCGGGGAAGCCGCCGCAAAGGCCGCGCGCGGGCAGGATCGATATTTTTTCTTTGTTTCAATCGTTTAGCTCGATCGTAAACGCCCATTAAGCCTTGGCACGAACCTTGCGAATCCAGTTCCAACCAGAAACTTTTGTGTTGGAGCCATTTCATGAAGCGCCGCGATTTCCTCAAGTCCGTTTCCGGATTGGCCGCCGGAGCGGCGCTTCCGGCCATGCCGAGCGTCGTCTCCTCCGCCTATGCCGACGCCCGTTCGGAGACGCTGCTGATCGTCTCGGAAGGCGGCCCCAACAATCTCGACATCCACGGCATCGGCACCAACGTGCCCGGCTATGAGGTGTCCTGGAATTGCTACGACCGGCTCATCAGCCACGAGATGAAGAGCGGCCCCGGCGGCGTGCCCTATTACGATCGCGACAAGTTCAAGGGCGAGCTCGCCGAGGACTTCAAGATCGACGACATGTCGGTCACCTTCAAGCTGCGCAAGAACGCCAAATTCCACGACGGCACGCCTGTCACTGCCAAGGACGTGAAATGGTCGCTCGACCGCGCCGTGAGCGTCGGCGGCTTCCCGACCTTCCAGATGAGCGCGGGCTCGCTGACCAAGCCGGAGCAGTTCGTCGTGATCGACGACCACACGGTGCGGGTCGACTTCCTGAAGAAGGACAGGCTCACGATCCCCGATCTCGCCGTGATCGTGCCCTGCATCGTTAACTCCGAGCTCGTGAAGAAGAACGCCAGCGAGAAGGACCCCTGGGGTCTCGAATTCACCAAGCAGCAGACCGCGGGCTCCGGCGCCTACAAGGTGACGAAATGGACCGCCGGCACTGAAGTTGTCATGGAGCGCAACGACGACTGGGTCTGCGGTCCGCTGCCGAAGATCAAGCGCGTAATCTGGCGCATGGTACCGCAGGCCGGCAATCGTCGTGCGCTGCTGGAGCGCGGCGATGCCGACATCTCCTATGAGCTGCCGTTCAAGGATTTCCAGGAGATGAAGGCGAACGGCAAGCTCAATGTGGTCTCGCTGCCGTTCTCCAACGGCATCCAATATATCGGCATGAACGTGACCAAGCCGCCGTTCGACAATCCGAAGGTGCGGCAGGCCGTCGCCTATGCACTGCCGTACCAGAAGATCATGGACGCGGTGCTGTTCGGGCTCGCCAACCCGATGTTCGGTGCGGCCAAGGACAAGGCCACCGAAGTCGCCTGGCCGCAGCCGCACAAATACAACACCGACATGGAGAAGGCGAAGGCGCTCTTGGCGGAAGCCGGCTATGCCAACGGCTTCGAGACGACGATCTCGTTCGATCTCAATTTCGCTGGCGTCAACGAGCCGCTCTGCGTGCTGGTGCAGGAGAGCCTGGCTCAGATCGGCATCAAGACCACCATCAACAAGGTGCCCGGCGCCAATTGGCGCACCGAGTTGAACAAGAAGGAGATGCCGCTCTTCACCAACGTGTTCTCGGGTTGGCTCGATTACCCCGAATACTTCTTCTACTGGTGCTATCACGGCAACAATTCCGTCTTCAACACCATGAGCTACAAGTCGGCGGAGATGGACAAGCTGATCGACGGCGCGCGCACGGCCGCCGCGACCGGCGACACGGCGACCTACGACAAGGACGTGAAAGGCTTCGTCGACCTCGCCTTCACCGACGTGCCGCGCATCCCGCTGTACCAGCCCTTCGTCAACGTCGCGATGCAGAAGAACGTCAGCGGCTACCAATACTGGTTCCACCGGAGGCTGGATTATCGCGCGATGGCGAAGGGGTGAGACGTCATGGGGCCCGCGGTGCTGGCTGTCCCTTCACGTGAGGTGAGCACACTCTTCAGGCTCCCTCCCCCCTTGCGGGGGAGGGTTGGGGAGAGGGGTAGCCCAAGCAATGGTGTTCATTGTCGCGCGCGGTCTGTTCTTCGTCACACCATGGGTCCCCGTGTGGCACCCCTCTCCCTGGCCCTCCCCCGCAAGGGGGGAGGGAACGCAGCGGAGCAAGTGGCTCGATCTCGCTGTCAAGCTGAGCACATCAGGAGCACCCCATGCTGACCATGATCGGCAAGCGCCTGATGTTCGCGATCCCCTCGCTGATCGGCGTCGTCATTGTCACCTTCCTGCTGACGCGGGCGCTGCCCGGTGATCCCGCCGCTTATTTCGCCGGTCCCGCCGCAACGAAAGAAGCCGTCGAGCAGATCCGCAAGAAGCTCGGCCTCGACAGGCCGCTGATCGAGCAGTTCTTCCGCTACACCAACGACCTCGCCCATGGCGATTTCGGCAACTCGCTCACCACGGGTCAGCCGGTCGCAGCCGAAATCCGCAACCGTCTGCCGGCCTCCGCCGAGTTGACGCTGCTGGGCCTCGTCGTCTCCGTCGTGATCGCGATTCCGCTCGGCGTGTTGGCTGCGACGCGGCCGGGATCATGGATCGACCATCTCTGTCGCATCACGACAACGGCGGGCGTCTCGCTGCCGGTGTTCTTCACCGGCCTCGTGCTGGTCTATGTGTTCTATTTCCGCCTCGGCTGGTCGCCCGCGCCGCTCGGCCGTCTCGACGTGTTCTACAGCGCGCCGCCGACGGTCACAGGCTTCTATCTGATCGACACCCTGATCGCGCGCGATCTCGAGGCGTTCCGTTCCGCGCTGAGCCAATTGATCCTCCCCGCGACGACGCTCGCGATCTTCTCGCTGGCGCCGATCGCGCGCATGACGCGTGCCTCGATGCTCGCGGTGCTGGCTTCAGAATTCGTCCGCACCGCGCGCGCCAGCGGCCTGTCGCCGGCAACCGTCATCGTCACCTATGCCTTCCGCAACGCCATGCTTCCCGTCATCACCACGCTCAGCATGGTGTTCTCGTTCCTGCTCGGCGCCAACGTGCTGGTCGAAAAAGTGTTCGCCTGGCCCGGCATCGGCTCCTACGCGGTGGAAGCGCTGATCTCCTCGGACTTCGCGCCGGTGCAGGGTTTCGTGCTGACCATGGCGGTCATGTACGTGCTGCTCAATCTGATCATCGACATTTTGTACGGCGTGATCGATCCCCGCGTCAGGTTGGAGGGCTAGACTATGAGCTCCGTTGCGCCTGCTGTTGAACCCGTCGGTCCCGCCCGCACGTCGGGACTCGCTGCCGTCCTCGAACAAACCCGCTACGTGCTCGGCGAGAACAAGGTCACGGGCTTTGCCTTCGCGCTGCTGATCCTGATCCTCGTCGCCGCGATCTTCGGCCCCTATGTGGTGCCGTATGATCCGCTGGCTTCCGACACCGCTGCGGCGCTGAAGCCGCCCTCGGCGGCGCACTGGTTCGGCACCGACCAGCTCGGGCGCGACATCTTCAGCCGCGTCATCGTCGCGACCCGGCTCGACGTCTTCATCGCGATCGCCTCGGTCGCGCTGGTGTTCCTGATGGGCGGGCTGGCCGGCATTGCCGCGGGTTATTTCGGCGGCTGGACCGACCGCATCGTCGGCCGCATCGCCGACACCATCATGGCCTTTCCGCTGTTCGTGCTGGCCATGGGCATCGTCGCCGCCCTCGGCAACACCGTGCAGAACATCATCCTGGCCACCGCCATCGTGAACTTCCCGCTCTATGCCCGCGTCGCGCGCGCCGAGGCCAATGTCCGCCGCAATGCCGGCTTCGTGCAGGCCGCGCGTCTGTCGGGCAATGGCGAGTTCCGCATCCTGCTGGTGCACATCCTGCCCAACATCATGCCGATCATGATCGTGCAGATGTCGCTGACCATGGGCTACGCCATCCTCAATGCCGCGGGCCTGTCCTTCATCGGCCTCGGCGTCCGCCCGCCCACCGCCGAATGGGGCATCATGGTCGCCGAGGGCGCCGGCTTCATGGTGTCGGGCGAATGGTGGATTGCACTCTTCCCCGGCCTTGCCCTGATGATCGCCGTGTTCTGCTTCAACCTCCTCGGCGACGGCCTGCGCGACATCGTCGATCCGCAAAGGAGGACGTGATGGCAAATTTCCGCTCAAAATTCCCCAGCGATTCCAATGCCATTCTACTGTGCATGGGGTTGTTTTCGCGTTTTTTGCTTCGTAGGCCCAGATGACCGCCCAGCCCCTGCTCGACGTTCAGGACCTCACCGTCGAATTCACCACCCGCCGCGGCATCGTCAAGGCGGTGCAGCACGTCAACATCTCCGTCGCCAAGGGCGAGACGCTCGCCATCGTCGGCGAGTCCGGCTCCGGCAAGTCGGTGACCTCCTACGCGGTGATGCGCATCCTCGACCGTGCCGGGCGGATCGCCGAGGGCTCGGTGATGTTCTCCGGCATCGACGTCAAGGCCGCGACCGAGGACCAGATGCGGGACCTGCGCGGGCGGGAGGTCTCGATGATCTTCCAGAACCCGCGCGCCGCGCTCAACCCGATCCGCAAAGTCGGCGACCAGATCGAGGACGTGCTGCGCACCCATGTGCAGCAGGCCCAGGTGGCCGATCACGGCGAGAAGGCGATCGAGGCGCTGGAGCAGGTCAAGATCGCTCGCCCGCGCGAGCGCTACCACGCCTATCCGTTCGAGCTCTCGGGCGGCATGTGCCAGCGCGTCGTCATTGCGCTCGCGCTCGCCTGCAATCCACAGCTGCTGATCGCGGACGAGCCGACCACCGGCCTCGACGTCACCACGCAGAAGGCGGTGATGGATCTGATCGTCGAGCTGACCAAGCGCCGCGCGATGTCGACCATCCTGATCACCCACGATCTCGGCCTTGCCGCGGCCTATTGCGACCGCGTCGTGGTGATGGAGAAGGGCCGCGTGGTCGAGACCGCCAAGGCCGCCGACATCTTCGCGAACCCGCAGCACCCCTACACCAAGAAGCTGATGCGCGCCACGCCGCGGCTTGGCGTGAGCTTGCGGGATCTGCTGCCGGAGGAGGAGGGAGCAACCTCATCCGCGTCCGTCGTCGCTTCGCCCGACCGGCGCGTCGGGCAAAGCGATGAGAAGAGCGCGCAGCCCCTTCTCCTCGTCGACAAGCTCGTCAAGGAATACCCCCGACAGGGCGCCACCGCCGTGCTCGGAAAACTGTTCGGCCGCAAGCCGCCGGTGGAGCCGGACGTGTTCCGCGCCGTCGACGGCATCGGCTTCTCGATCAGCCATGGCGAGAGCGTCGGGCTCGTCGGCGAATCCGGCTGCGGCAAATCGACGACGTCGATGATGGTGATGCGCCTCCTGGACCAGACCTCCGGCCTGATCCAGTTCGACGGCGAGGACATCGGCGGCATCGCGCCTGCCGCCTTCGCCCGGATGCCGCAGCGCAGTCGCATCCAGATGGTGTTCCAGGACCCGACCGACAGCCTCAACCCGCGCTTCACGGCCGCGCGCGCCATCGCCGACCCCATCATGCAGCTGGGTGATGTCAGGGGACGCGACGCACTTCGGGCCCGCTGCGAGGAACTGGCGACCATGGTCGGCCTGCCGCACAACCTGCTCGACCGCTTTCCGCACCAATTATCCGGCGGCCAGAAGGCCCGCGTCGGCATCGCCCGCGCCATCGCGCTGCATCCGAAGCTCGTCATCCTGGACGAGCCGACGGCGGCGTTGGACGTCTCGGTGCAGGCCGTCGTGCTCAATCTGCTTCAGGATCTGAAGCAGCGGCTGGGTATGAGCTATCTGTTCGTCTCGCATGATTTGAATGTGGTGCGCTTGTTGTGCGATCGTGTCATTGTGATGCGGACGGGACGGATCGTCGAGGAGGGCTCTTCCGAGCAGGTGCTCGGCGATCCCCAGGACGACTACACCAAGGAACTGCTGACGGCGATCCCGCATCCGCCGTTGCCGGTGCACTGAGATCAGCTTGAGAGAGTGATGGCCGAACCCCTGGACGACTATATCGACGCCGTATCCAAAGCGCTGGCGCTGCCGGTCGAGGAGGCCTGGAGGCCCGCGGTGCGTGCGAATCTCGACGTGTCGCTGCGCCTTTCCCGCCTCGTCGACGAATTCGCGCTGCCGGACGAGACCGAGCCGGCGCCGATCTTCACGGTCTGATGCTGCCATGACCACCAAGCCAGAAACGGCCTCGGGAATCGCAAGCGCGGTCGCGGCCCGCAAAATGTCCGCGCTCGATGCCACCGAAGCCGCGCTTTCGCGCATCAAGCAGCACGACACCATTCTCAATTCCTTCACTGACGTCACCGCCGATCGCGCCCGCGCCAAGGCGCGCGCGATCGACGCCGACATCGCAGCCGGAAAGGAAATCGGCCCGCTCGCCGGCGTACCTTTCGCGGTGAAGAACCTGTTCGATGTCGCGGGCCTGCCCACACGTGCGGGCTCGAAGATCAACCGCGACCTCGCGCCGGCCAAACGTGACGCCACGCTGATCGAGCGGATGGAAGCCGCCGGCGCCGTTCTGGTCGGCGCGCTCAACATGGGCGAATACGCCTACGACTTCACCGGCGAGAACGTCCATGACGGTCCCTCGCGCAATCCGCATGATACGACGCGGATGACCGGCGGTTCCTCCGGTGGTTCGGGCAGCGCCGTCGGCGGCGCGCTGGTGCCGATCGCGCTGGGCTCGGACACCAACGGTTCGATCCGCGTGCCGTCCTCCTTCTGCGGCATCTTCGGTTTGAAGCCGACCTATGGCCGGCTCACTCGGGCGCGTTCCTTTCCGTTCGTCGCGAGCCTCGATCATCTCGGCCCGTTCGCGCGTTCGGTCACCGATCTCGCGCTCGCCTATGATGTGATGCAGGGCCCGGATGCGGAGGACAGCGCCTGCACGACGCGCGGGCTGGAGCCGACGCTGCCGCTGATCGCCAATCCGGTCTCGGACCTGCGGATCGCGATCGCGGGCGGATATTTCCAGAAGAACGTGTTCCCGGAAGCCGTCGAGGCCGTCGGCCGCGTCGCCAAGGCGCTCGGCGCAACGCAAGTCGTGGATATTCCCGAAGCCGCGCGCGCCCGCGCGGCGGCCTACGTCATCACCACCACCGAAGGCGCTTCGCTCCACCTCGATCGCCTGCGCAAGCGCCCGAACGATTTCGATCCGGCCGTGCGCGACCGGCTGATTGCAGGCGCGATGGTACCTGCGCCCATGGTCGACCGCGCGCAAAAATTCCGCCGTTGGTACCGCGCGCAGCTTGCCGAGATCTTCAAGTCCGTCGACGTGCTGCTGGCGCCCGCGACGCCCTGCACCGCGCCGAAACTCGGCCAGGTGAATTTCAATCTCGACGGCGTCGAGCTTCCGGTCCGCGCCAATATCGGCGTTCACACCCAGCCGATCTCCTTCATCGGGTTGCCGGTGGTCGCGGTGCCGGTGCCGCTCGAGCCGCTGCCGATCGGCGTGCAGATCATCGCCGCGCCCTGGCGCGAGGACATCGCGCTTCGTGTCGCGCACGCATTGGAAAAGATGGGTGTGGCATCCGCGCCTGCTCCAAGGGGACTTTAAGTGGAATTTGAGATGGAGATCGATCTCCCCGAGGTGATCGCGGAAGTCAAAGCCGCGTTCGAGCGTTATGAGCAGGCCCTCGTCAGCAACGACGTCGCGGTGCTGGGCGAGCTGTTCCGCAACGATCCCCGCACGCTGCGCTACGGCATCGGCGAGAACCTCTACGGCTACGAGGCGATAAGCGGATTCCGCGCCGGCCGATCGCCGGTCGGCCTGAACCGCCGCACCACAAAGACGGTCATCTCGAGCTATGGCCGCGACACGGCCGTTGCTTCCACGCTGTTCTATCGCGACACCGCGCCCGGCAAGGTCGGCCGGCAGATGCAGACCTGGATTCGCTTTCCCGAGGGCTGGCGCGTCGTCGCCGCCCATGTCAGCATCATCGACGAGCCGAAAGAGACCGCATGACGCTCGACGAGTTTCCGCGAGGGACACCGCCGGCTGAACCGGTCGTGCCGCGCGTCGATCGTCCCTCGGCATCGGTGCAGAAGGTCACCCGCGCAGAGGAGCTGCGCCTGCAACTCGCGGACGAGATCGTGCGCGGCGCCCTGGCCCCCGGCGCGCCGCTGGACGAGACCGACATCGCGCGCCGCTTCAACGTCTCGCGGACGCCGGTACGTGAGGCGCTGCGCCAGCTCGTGGCAAGCGGCCTCGTCGAAGCGCGCGCCCATCGCGGCGCGGTGGTGGCGCAGCCCTCGATCGAGCGGCTGACGGGCATGTTCGAGGCGATGGCCGAGCTCGAGGCGCTGTGCGCAGGGCTCGCCGCCGAGCGCATGTCCGCGGCCGAGCGCCATGGCCTCGAGGCTGTCCACGAGGAGCTGCGGCTGCTGAGCTACGCCGGCAATCCCGACCGCTTTCACGAGGTCAACGAGCGCTTCCACAACGCGATCTATGCGGGATCGCAGAACGGCTATATCGCCGAGATCACGCTGGCGACGCGCGTGCGCGTTCAGCCGTTCCGCCGCGCCCAGTTCCGCAACCTCGGACGTCTCGCCAAATCCCAAGCCGAGCACGACCGCGTCGTCGTCGCCATCATGCGCGGCGACAAGCAGGGCGCGGCCGCCGCGATGCGCGCGCATATCGAGCTGGTGCGCGGCGAGTACGAGATTTACGCAGTGTCGCTGTAGTGTCGTAGGGCGGGCAAGGGCGCAAAGCACCGTGCCCACGATCTTCTCATGAAGCACGAGATCGTGGGCACGCTTCGCTTTGCCCGTTCTAGGAGGCCTATTTTGTTGTGGCTTCCGCCATATACTTCCGCCAGCCGCCATACGCGGTGATATCCCGCGCATCGCTTAGCACCTCCGGCTCGACCAGAAACCCCTTCACGCTGCGGCCGTCGGCCAGCCGCACCGTTCCGATCGCCATCGGCGCGGGGATTGCGTCGACGAACTTGCCGAAGGCGGACGACGACAACGACCAGATCTCCAGTTCGATCGCGGCGCCCTTGCCGGCCTCGACGCGAAGCATGCCCGGCTTTGGCGGCGTGGTCTTGAGCGCGTAGAGCTTGTAGTCCGGCGCCGTTCTGGTTGCCTCGATCAGGCGGCCGTTCAGCGCTTTCAACTCGCCGTTCAGCACCATGCCGGACAGATGCGCGCCGACCACGGCGATCGGGATCTCGTCGGCGCTGCTCGCCGGCAAGGGTGCGAGCGGTGCTTGCGCTACGCTCTTTGCGCCGAGACTCAGCTTCGTATCGGCATGGAAGACGCGGCCGATGCTGGCGAGCAGCCCGTCGCGGCCTGCCGGCGCGAGCAGCGTGACGCCGAACGGAATGCCGTCGGCGCGCATCGAGGCCGGAACGGCAAGGCCGCAGAGGTCGAGCAGGTTGACGAAATTGGTGTAGGTGCCGAGCCGGCTGTTGAGCTCGATCGGGTTGGCGAGCACCTGCGCCGTCGTATAGGCCGTCGGCGCCGTCGGCAGCACTAACGCGTCGATATTGGTAAAGGTGCGCTCGGCGATCTTTCGCAGGCCCTGCAGGCGGTAGAGCGCCGAGAACGTGTCTGCCGCCGTCAGCCGCGCGCCCGCCGCGGTGATCTCGCGCGTCACGGGATGGATCGCATCAGGCGCGGAGGCCAGCAGATCCTTGATCACGAGATAGCGTTCCGCGACCCACGGGCCCTCATAGAGCAGCCGCGCCGTCTCGTAGAACGGCTCGAGGTCGAACTCGATCAACTCGGCGCCAAGCGCGGTCCAGCGCTTCAGCGCATCGGCGTAGGCGGCTTCCGATGTCTTGTCGCCGAAGAAGATCAGCTGTCCGTTGCGCGGCACGCCGAGGCGCAAGCCTGCCGGGAACGGCGTGAGCGGCTGAAGCGGCCGGTCGCGCGAGAACGGGTCGGCCTGGTCCGGCCCCGCCATCACCGACAAAGCGAGCGCAGCATCATCCACCGTCAGCGCGAACACCGAGATGCAGTCGAGCGTGCGACAGGCCGGCACGAGACCCGCATTCGAGATCATGCCGAGGCTCGGTTTCAGGCCGACGATGTTGTTGAGCATGGCCGGCACGCGGCCGCTGCCTGCGGTATCGGTGCCCAGCGACAGCGGCACGAGGCCGGCGCCGACGGCGACCGCGGAGCCCGAACTCGACCCGCCGGGAATGAGATCGTCGCGAATTGCGTTCTTGGGAATGCCGTAGGGCGAGCGCACGCCGACGAGGCCGGTTGCGAACTGATCGAGATTGGTCTTGCCGATGATGATGGCGCCGGCGGCACGCAGGCGCGCTACCGCGGTCGAGTCGTGCGCCGGCGTGGTGGAGAAGGCCGGGCAGGCGGCGGTGGTCGGAAAACCCAGCGCGTCGATATTGTCCTTCACCGCGACCGGCACGCCATAAAGCGGCAGGTCGGCGGCCTCCTTCCGCGCGGCAAGCCGCTCGGCTTCCGCGATCGCGTCCGTCTCCTCGCGCAGGCTGATGAAGATGGCAGGATCGTTGCGGTCGCGGATGCGCTGATAGGTCCGCGCGATCGTCTGCGCCGGCGTCAGCGTCCCCGCGCGATGCGCGGCTACAATCGCGGCGATCGTTTCAGGCTGCTCGGCCCCCATTTCAGCCCTCATGGCGACAAAACTCCGGCAATTCGTCTTCGCCCGGAGTGAAGCAAGCGATGTGCCATTGTGTACAATATCCGGGCAGTACCATTGCTCCGGATATTATCGTGCGATCAGTGGCTTGGGAGATATTTCGACCGGCAGATGGGCGGCCGCGGCGGCGCCCTGTGACGGGCACATGCCTAAATCATGGGCAGCCGAGGTCAGGTGAAGCCAGCGAGGATCCGGAGCAGGTGGGCCCGGTTCTCCTTGCCGATCTTCGCCTCGACGTTCCGCTCGTGCTCGGCCGCGAGCCGCTTGAACTTCGCCAGCGCCGTCTCGCCCTGCGCGGTGAGATGCAGCGCATGCGAGCGCCGGTCCGCCTTCGACTTGACCCGCTTGACCAGCCTGCGCTGTTCGAGACTGTCGAGCAGATGCACCAGCCTGGCGCGCTCGATGCCCAGGCGCTTGGCCACGGCCATCTGCGACAGGCCCGGATTGGCCCCGATCACCGTCAGCACCGAATATTGCGTCGGCCGGATGTCGACATCGCCGAGCGTCCTGATGAAATCCTGAAAGATCCAGATCTGGAAGCGTCGCACCGCATAGCCGGCGTGCCCGACCAGGGCGTCGAGGCCGACATCATCGGCAATATCGCGGGGCGCCGCGCCATTGCCGGCGCGCTTGCGTGGGGAGGGGCGGGTATCGGCCCGGGCTGCACTGGCTGTCACGTCAAGGTCTCCTGCCGCGCAACCTTAGCGTCTCGGCGGCCTGAGCGAAAGTTTGTTGTTGACGACAACAATTGTCATGCCCAACATTATGGCCAAGGCAGCCTGGAACGAAGCTGCGGCCGATCCGGTATCCGGGCGGAGGGAGGAAACACATGACAGTCGCTCCACGCAGTGACGTTGCAGGCCTGTTCGCAAGCCCGCGGACCGTCGCAGAGCATCGCGCCGACGGCAGCATCGTGCTGCGCTCGCCCGATCCGTTGCGTGAAGGCGCTCGTTGCGTCGGCGACTGGCTGGAGCAATGGGCGCGGCAAACCCCGGATGCGATCTTCCTTGCCGAGCGCGGCAATGTCGATGCGCCCTGGACCACCGTCACCTATGCGCAGGCGCTGCGCCAGGTGCGTGCGGCGGCGTCCTGGATTTTGGCGCAGGGCCTCAGCGCAGAGCGCCCGCTCGCGATCCTGTCCGACAACAGCATCGATCACGCGCTGCTGGCGCTTGCCGCCCAGCATGTCGGCGTGCCCTCTGCCGCGATCTCGCCGGCCTATTCGCTGATGTCCCGGGATTTCGAGAAGCTCAAGAGCATGATTACGCTGCTCGATCCGGGCGCGATCTACGTCGCTGCGACAAAACCCTTTGCGGCGGCGCTGGAGGCGATCGCGCCGCTGCACCGGGCGCGCATCATCAGCGGCAACGAGGACGACGCCGGTGCGCTCGCCTTCCGTGCTGTAGCGGGAACGCCCGAGAGTCCCGGCGTCGCAACGGCCTTCGCCGCGGTGACGCCGGACACGATCGCGAAATTCCTGTTCACGTCAGGGTCGACCGGCACGCCGAAGGCCGTCATCAACACCCAGCGCATGCTGACCTCGAGCCAGCAGGCCAAGGCCCAGACCTGGATATTTCTCGAGCAGGAGCGCGACGATCTGGTCATTCTCGACTGGCTGCCCTGGAGCCACACCTTCGGGGCCAACCACAATTTCAATCTCGTGCTGCGCAATGGCGGCTCGCTCTATATCGACGGCGGCAAGCCCGCGCCCGGTCTCTTCGCGACGTCGCTGGCCAATCTGAAAAGCGTGATGCCGACGGTCTATTTCAACGTGCCGCGCGGCTTCGACATGCTGATCGCGGCGCTGCGCGGGGACGAGGAGCTGTGCCGCCGCTTCTTCAACGAGGTGAAATTCGCCTTCTATGCCGGCGCCGCGCTGCCGCAGAATCTGTGGGACGCGCTCGAGGAGCTCTCGATCAAAACCGTCGGCCGTACGCTGCCGATGGTTTCGGCCTGGGGCTCGACCGAGACGTCGCCGCTCGCGACCGATTGCCATTTTCTCGCCGAGCGTTCCGGCAATATCGGCGTGCCGATCCCCGGCACCGAATTGAAGCTCGTCGCGACCGGCGACAAGCTGGAGGTGCGCGTCCGCGGGCCGAACGTCACGCCCGGCTATTGGAAAGCGCCGGAGCTGACGAAGCAGGCTTTCGACGAGGAGGGCTTTTATCTGATCGGTGACGCGGTCAAGCTGGCCGATAACGGCAGGCCGGAGCGCGGCCTGTTCTTCGACGGCCGCGTCGCGGAGGACTTCAAGCTCAATTCCGGCACCTGGGTCAACGTCGGCACGCTGCGCGTTGCCGGCATTGCCGCGCTCTCGCCGCTGGCGCAGGACATCGTCGTGTCGGGTCATGGCGGTGACGAGGTGCGCTTTCTGGTGTTTCCCAATGTTGTCGCCTGCCGTGTCCACGCCGGTCTGTCCGAGTCGGCAGGCGTGAACGAGGTGCTGGCGCATGACAAGGTCAGGACCTCAATCGCGCAGGGTCTGGCGAAACTCAAGCAGCAGGGCCCCCACTCCTCCGGTCACGCCACGCGCGCGCTGCTCCTCGCCGAGCCGCCCTCGGTCGACGGCGGCGAGATCACCGACAAGGGCTACATCAACCAGCGCGCGGTGCTGACGCGGCGAGCGGACGCGGTGGCGCGGCTGAACGACGACGCGTCGGGCGAATGGATCGGTTGCAGCGCCTGAGCTGACGAAGCCGCCGCAAACGAGGGCGCGTAGCTCATCTCGCTTTCATGACGCCGCAATGTTCGAAGTAGGCCAACAGCCCTGCCGCATTATCTTGCCGATTCTTTTGTTGCTTAAGCAACTAATTTGTGCGAACCGTTCCGGACAAGGATGACGGCGGGCGAACCGCCGCGACTTCTCTGGAGGAAACGATGTTCGGCCCGCACGGTGCCGCCGGCAAACGCCGGCGCATGCCTGGATGTGATGGAAGGTGGCGCCCGGCGCGCGGCTCGTCAGGGCTCAGCGCCGCCGGTGACCGCGCCAAGGTTTTCGTGGAGCCGGCGCAAGAGATCGATCAACACCTCACGCTCGTCCTTGCTGAGGCAGGACAACAGCCGCCGCTCGCGCTCGAGCGCCGCGACGATGACCTTGTCATGGGTCGCGCGGCCCTTCGCCGTCAGCGAAATCGAATGGGTGCGGCCGTCGTTCGGATCGGTGCGGATCGACACCAGCCCGCGCTTCTCGAGCCCCGCCAGCGTCCGGCTCACCGGTCCCTTGTCAAAGCCGATGACGTGGCAGATGCGCGAGGCCGGAATGCCGGGCTCGATCGCCAGCAGCGACATGATCCGCCATTCCGTGACGTTGACGCCGAACTGCCGCTGATAGAACGCGGTCGCGCTGTTCGAGAGCTTGTTGGCGATGAAGGTGACGAACGCCGGAACGTAACGGTCGAGGTCGAGCGTCGGTCCCGCCTCGTGAAGCGCAGGCTTTTGGCGGATTCTGGTCGATGGCGCGGGCATATCGGGATTCTATCTCGCGGCGGGCCGGTTGACCTAAGGGCATGCGCCGCTCTTTCACAAGATCAAAATGAGGGAGGTCTACCATGACCGCATCCGGCTCCCCGGTATCGACTGGCTCTGCGGCCGTTCCGCATCTCGACGTTGATCCCTTCGACATGAAATTTTTTGCCGACCCCTACCCCACGCATCAGCGGCTGCGTGAGGCCGGGCCAGTGGTCTATCTCGACAAGTGGAACGTCTATGGCGTGGCACGCTATGCCGAGGTCCATGCGGTGCTGAACGATCCCGCGACCTTCTGCTCCAGCCGCGGCGTCGGCCTGTCCGACTTCAAGAAGGAGACGCCGTGGCGACCGCCGAGCCTGATCCTCGAAGCCGACCCGCCTGCGCACACCCGCACCCGCGCCGTGCTGTCGAAGGTGCTATCGCCCACGGTGATGAAGGGGCTTCGTGACCGCTTCGCCGCGGCGGCCGAGCAGCGGGTCGACGAATTGCTGGACAAACGCAGCTTCGACGCGATCGCTGATCTGGCGGAAGCCTATCCGCTCTCGATCTTTCCGGACGCGCTCGGGCTGAAGCCGGAGGGCCGCGAACATCTGATCCCCTACGCGAGCGTCGTCTTCAACGCGTTCGGGCCGCCCAACGAATTGCGCCAGGAATCGATCGAGCGCTCGGCGCCCCATCAGGCTTACGTCACCGCGCAGTGTCAGCGAGAAAATCTCACGCCCGGCGGCATCGGCGCCTGCATTCACGCCCATGTCGACGAGGGCGCGATCACCGCGACCGAAGCGCCGCTTCTGGTCCGCTCGCTGCTCTCCGCCGGCCTCGATACCACCGTCAACGGCATCGGCGCCGCCGTTTATTGCCTGGCGCGTTTTCCCGACCAGTGGCAGCGCCTGCGCGGCGATCTCACCCTTGCGCGCAATGCCTTCGAGGAGGCGGTGCGCTTCGAGAGCCCGGTGCAGACGTTTTTCCGCACCACCACCCGCGAAGTCGAGCTCTCCGGTGCGACCATCGGCGAGGGCGAGAAGGTGCTCATGTTCCTTGCCGCCGCCAATCGCGATCCGCGGCGCTGGGACGAGCCCGACAGCTACGACATCGGCCGCCGCACCTCCGGCCATGTCGGCTACGGCTCCGGCATCCACATGTGCGTGGGCCAGCTCGTGGCGCGGCTCGAAGGGGAGACGATGCTCTCGGCGCTGGCCCGCCGTGTTGCCAGCATCGAGATCGCCGGCGAGCCGAGGCGCCGCTTCAACAACACGCTGCGCGGGCTCGACAGCCTGCCGGTGACCATCACGCCGGCCTGACGCCGCCGGCGACGCAAACAACACATACAACACGGGAGGGAACGATGAAGCATCTGAAATGGGCGTTCGCACTGGCGGCGAGCCTGGCGAGCGGCGCGGCAAGCGCCGAGATATCCGACAATGTCGTGCGCGTCGGCGTGCTGAACGACATCTCCGGCATTTTCCAGGACACCAACGGCATGGGCTCGGTGGAAGCCGCGCGCATGGCGGCGGAGGACTTCAATGGCGGCGGCAAAGGCATCAAGGTCGAGATCGTCTACGCCGATCACCAGAACAAGGCCGATGTCGGCAACGCCATCGCGCGCAAATGGCTCGACGTCGAGGGCGTCGACGCCATCGTCGACGTGCCGAATTCGGCGGTCGGCCTGTCCATCAACGCGTTGCTGCGCGACAGCCGCATGACCTTTCTGGCCTCCTCGACCGCGAGCTCGGATCTCACCGGCAAGGCTTGCTCGCCCAACACCATCCAGTGGGTCAACGACGCCTGGGCGACCGGCAACACCACCGCAGCCGCGATGATGTCGCGCGGCGGCAAGGATTGGTATTTCCTCACGGTCGATTACGCGCTGGGCAAGGGCATCGAGGCGGAGGCGCAGAAGTACATCGAAGGGCACGGCGGCAAGGTGCTGGGCTCATCGAAGCATCCGCTCGGCACTTCCGACTTCGCCTCCTTCCTGTTGCAGGCGCAAAGCTCGAAAGCGCAGGTGATCGGGCTTGCCAACGCCGGCGGCGATACCATCAACGCCGTGAAGCAGGCCGCCGAGTTCGGGATCCAGCAGAGCGGGCAGAAGCTCGTCGCCTTCCTGCTCTTCATCAACGACGTCCACGGCATGGGCATCAAGGTCGCGCAGGGGCTCCAGCTCATGGAAGCCTTCTACTGGGACATGAACGACGACACCCGCGCGTTCGCCAAGCGGTTCGCCACCCGGCCCGGCATGAACGGCAAGATGCCGAGCGGCAACCAGGCGGGCGTCTACGCCTCCACGCTCGCTTATCTGAACGCGGTCGCCGCCACCGGCAGTGACAACGCCAAGAACGTCGTGTCCGAGATGAAGAAATTCAAGGGCAAGGACAAGCTCTTCGGCGACACCGCCATCCGCCAGGACGGCCGCGTCGTGCACCCGATGTACCTGTTCGAGGTGAAGAAGCCGGAGGAGTCGAAATATCCGTACGATTATTACAAGCTGGTCTCGACGATCCCTGCGGAGCAGGCGTTCAGGCCGCTGGCGGAGGGCGGGTGCGAGCTGGTGAAGTAGCTGCAGCTGTTGCGGCAAGCGTCGCTGCGCCCTCTCCCCTTGCGGGAGAGGGTGGCTTCGCGAAGCGAAGCCGGGTGAGGGGTTCTCTCCTCACGGACGATCTCGCGAGTGGAGACATACCCCTCATCCGGCGCTTCGCGCCACCTTCTCCCGCAAGGGGAGAAGGAAGAGCACTACACCACCTTGCTTGATCCTTGCGTGATCAGCCGAGCCGCGCGCTGGTCGCGCGCGTAGATCCAGAGCCAGCTCAAGGCGACGCTGAGGCGGTGGCGGAGGCCGATCAGGAAGTAGATGTGGGCAATGCCCCAGATCCACCATGCGATGGTGCCGCGCAGCTTGAAGCGGCCGAAATCGATGACGGCGAGCCGCTTGCCGATCTGGGCGAGGCTGCCGGCGTGCTTGTAACGGAATGGACCGGTCGCAGCACCGCGCAGCCGGGCCTTGATGGTCTCGGCGACGTGCTTTCCCTGCTGCTTGGCGGCCGGCGCGATGCCCGGCACCGGCTTGCCGTCCCAGGCGTTGATGCTGACGGTGTCGCCGATCGCGAAGATCTCGGGATGACCGGGAATGGTCAGGTCGGTCTCGACCTGCACGCGTCCGGCGCGATCGCTGGGTGCGCCCAGCCATTCGGCGGCGGGCGAGGCGCGCACACCGGCGGCCCAGATACGTGTTTTTGCCTCGAGCAGCCTGCCGCCGAACACCACGCCCTCGCGGTTGATCTCGGTCACGGCCTGCCCGAGCACGACCTCGACGCCGATCTTCTCCAGCGAGGCCTGCGCATAGGCCGAGAGATCGTCGGCAAAGCCCGCGAGCACGCGCGGCCCCGCCTCGATCAGCACCACGCGCGCCTTGGTGGTGTCGATGTTGCGGAAATCGCCGGGCAGAGTGTGATGCGCCATCTCGGCGATCGTGCCGGCGAGCTCGACGCCGGTCGGGCCGGCACCGACGATGACGAAGGTCAGCCGCGCCGCGCGCTTCGCCGGATCGGTCTCGCGCTCGGCGCGCTCGAACGCCACCAGGATATGACGGCGCAAGGTGGTGCCATCCTCCAGCGTCTTCAGGCCCGGCGCCCATTGCTCCCACTCGTCATGGCCGAAATAGGCGTGACGCGCACCGGTCGCCAGCACCAGCGTGTCGTAGGGCACCTCGCTGCCGTCGTCGATCAGGACGCAGCGCCTTGCCGCATCGACGCCGCTGACAGTCGCAAACAGCGTCGTCACCTCGCGCCGGTCGCGCATGAGATGGCGGATCGGCCAGGCGATCTCGCTGGTCGCGAGCGAGGCGGTCGCAACCTGGTAGAGCAGCGGCTGGAACAGATGATGGTTGCGGCGATCGATCAGCGTGATCTCGACCGGGGCGCCAGCGAGCCGGTAGGTCGTCTCCAGCCCGCCGAAGCCGGCCCCGACGATGACGACGCGGTGCGGTGTCGTGGTCATGATGTGCCCTCGAATCTCGCTGCTCTTCCTGCTCATTTAAGTGCGAATTGGGTGTCGCGGTCCAATAGCCGTCATCAATGGTCGGATAGGCCGGACGTATCGGTCCGGCGCGGAAAAAGCGCCGCAGCCCCCGGACCGGGCTTGGGCCAACCTTGGACCTTGGGCCGAAGTAAGTAGAATTATATTTCTTGCCATCCGCGACGGGCGCGAAATATGGTGCAGGGCAGGCGCTGAGCCATTGGCGGCTCGATGGATTTTGCGTTCAATAGAGACGACCCGGGCGGCGATCACCCCGCTTGCGGGCTCAATAATTAAGGAGGGGAGTGGTTATGAGGACGGCATTCTGGCTGGCGGGCGCAGCGGCGCTCGTGCTGGCAAATCAGGCATCCGCCGGCGACACCATCAAGATCGGCTTCGTTTCGACCTTCAGCGGCCCGACCGCCGTGATCGGCAACGACATGCGCAACTCCTTCGAGCTCGCGCTCGATCATCTCGGCCGCAAGATGGACGGCAAGCCGGTCGAGGTGATCTACGAGGACGACGGGCAGAAGCCCGACGTCGGCAAGCAGAAAACCGAGAAGCTGGTACAGTCCGACAAGGTCGATTTCATCGTCGGCTACATCTGGTCGAACGTGCTGCTGGCCTCGCTCAAGACCGCGGTGGATTCGCAGACCTTCCTGATCTCGGCCAATGCCGGCCCTTCGCAGCTCGCGGGCGATCTGTGCTCGCCTTACGTGTTCTCGACTTCCTGGCAGAACGACCAGACACCGCAGGCGGTCGGCACCTATATGAACCAGAAGGGCGTCAAGTCGGTGTTCCTGATCGGCCCGAACTACGCCGCCGGCAAGGACATGCTGGCCGGTGTCAAGAGTACCTTCAAAGGGCAGGTCGTGGGTGAGGAATACACGGTGTGGCCGAGCCAGCTCGACTTCTCGGCCGAGCTCTCCAAGGCGCGTGCCTCCGGCGCCGAGTCGATCTTCGTGTTCTATCCAGGTGCTGCGGGCGTACAATTCCTGAACCAATATGCTCAGGCCGGGCTGAAGAGCACGATGCCGCTCTACACCGCCTTCACCATCGACGAGCTGTCGCTGCCGCTCCAGAAGGAGAACGCGCTCGGGGTGCCCGGCGCGCAGCAATGGGTCAACGACCTCCCCAACGAACAGAACAAGCGCTTCGTCGCCGACTACCGCAAGAAGTATCCCGGCCTGCGTCCGACCTTCTATGGCGCGCAGTCCTACGACGCTGCGAACCTGATCAACAGCGCCGTCGTCGCCGTGAAGGGCGACACCAGCAAGAAGGACGCAATGAAGGCCGAAATGGAGAAGGCCAACTTCAAGTCGGTGCGCGGCGCGTTCAAGTTCGGCAACAACCACATCCCGATTCAGAACTTCTACCTGCAGGACGTGGTCAAGGACGCCGAAGGCCAGCTCGCGCTCAAGACGGTCGCGACCATCGTCGAGAACGACCAGGATCGCTTCCACGAGAAGTGCAAGATGAAGTGAGGTCGGCGTAGCCGCCGGATGAGGGGGCTCTTCTGCCCCTTCAATTGTAAGTATCGTAGGGTGGGCAAAGCGAAGCGTGCCCACCATTCGCACCGCATAATCGGCGAGGTGGTGGGCACGGCGCAAGCGCGCCTTTGCCCACCCTATGTTCCTCGATAGCCTCCGCACAGTCATTGCGAGCGCAGCGAAGCAATCCAGAATCCCTCCGCGGAGGCAGTCTGGATTGCTTCGTCGCAAGGGCTCCTCGCAATGACGATGAGGAGAACGACGTGCGAGAAAGAGACACCTATACCCTCGGCATGCTCGCCGGCCGCACCTCGCGGGCTTGCGCTGCGAGCCTGATTCCGGCATTGGCCGCGCCAAAGCCCCGGTAGTCCCGCCGCTCCACGATCTCGAAGAAGAAGCGCTCGTCGAAGATGTGGGTGTAGACCTGGAAGAACTCGCCGTCGCCCTCGCGATCGTAGAGGATGTGGTTGACGCGCAACTGCGCCATCAGCTCGGGCGCGAGGTCGTATTTGGCTTCGATGTCGTCGTAGTAATTATCAGGGATGTCCAGGAAATCCGCGCCGCGCTTGCGCATCTCCGCGACCGCCGCAAAAATGTCCGGGCACGCGAATGCGACGTGCTGCACGCCTGATCCGAAGAACTCCGAGATGAAGCGCGCCGGCAGCGTGCGGTTGGCGGAAGAGCCGTTGAGCACGAAGCGCAGGCTCTGGTCGGCGTTGATGATGGCCTGGCTCTGCACCAGACCTCTGGGGTCGGCGATCTCCATCTGCGGCAGCCGCGTCAGGTCGAGGATGCCGGTGTAGAACAACAGCCAGGACAGCATCTCGTCATAGGGCATCGATTGCGCGATGTGATCGACGGCGAGCAGCGCATCCGCCCCCGCATCGCTCGCAACAGGCTCGAAATCCGTGTCCCAGTTCTTGCCGGCCTGGTCGAGGAAATAGAGCAGGCTGCCGCCGACGCCGTGGATCGCGGGGATCTCCAGCTCGCCCGGCCCGACCGGCTGGTAAAAGGTGCGCGCCTTCAGCGCCTCGGCACGCTGCATGGCAAGGCCGGCATTGTCGACGTCGAGCGCGATCGCGCAGACGCCGGGGCCGTGCGTGACGTAGTGGGAATGGGCAAACCCGTCGGTCTCGCTGTTGATGACGAGCTCCACCTTGCCCTGCGACCAGCGCTCCACCTCCTTGCTGCGATGCGCGCCCGTCTTGCGGAAGCCGAGTTGCGAAAACAGACGGGCGAGCTCGCCGGCCTTGGTCTCGTTGACGGCAAATTCGATGAACCCGGTACCGCGACTCTTCGTCTTCGGCGCCAGCGGCTCGGCGGCGAATTTCGGCCAACCCGGTGCAAGCTGGTCCTCCAGCAGGATCAGCGAGCGCAGGCCGTCCACCGCGGTCTGCGCAGCCGAGCCGGCGCGGAACTGGTCGTTGAAGATCTCCAGCGACAGCGGTCCGGCATAGCCGGTTGCCGCGATCGCCGCCATGAACTCGCCGACCGGCAGATCGCCCTGGCCGGGAAAGGACCGGAAGTGCCGGCTCCAGGACAGGATGTCGAGCTCGAGCTTCGGCGCGTCCGCGAGTTGCACCAGAAAGATCTTGTCGCCGGGGATCGAGGCCATCGCGCGGGTTGGAAAGCCCGGTGCGAGCGCGTGAAAGCTGTCGAGGATGATTCCGATCGCGGGATGATCGGCGCGCCGCACGATCTCCCAGGCGTCGCGGTAGTCGTTGACATGGCGTCCCCAGGCCAATGCCTCGTAGCCGACGCGCACGGAGCGCTTGGCCGCGCGTTCGCCCAGCTCGCGAAAATCATCGGCGGCGCGGTCGATGCCGCCGAGCGAGACGGGCGAGACGTTGGAGCAGATCAGCAGCAGGTCGGTGCCAAGCTCCTGCATCAGATCGAACTTTCGCTCCGCGCGGGCAAAGTTGCGGGCGCGCTGCGGCTCGGGCATGCCTTCGAAATCGCGGAACGGCTGGAACGCGCAGATCTCGAGATTGAGGTCCTTGCAGAGCATTGCGATCTCGCGCGGGCCTGAGCCGAACGACAGCAGATCGTTCTCGAAGATCTCGACCGCGTCGAAGCCGGCCGCTGCAATGGCGCGAAGCTTTTCGTCGAGGGAGCCCGAGAGCGAGACGGTGGCGATCGAGCGCTTGTTCATGCGGCCTGCTCCATGATCTGCCCCGGCGAGATCTTTTGTCCCGTGCGCGCCGCTTCGCTGACGGCCTCGACGACGGCGAGCGTGCCCATTGCATCCTCGACCGAAATCAGAGGCTGCTCGCGGCCGGCGATCACGGCCAGGAAATGCCGAAGCTGCTCGGCGAGCGGATCGTAAGCCGAGAGTGCGACGGGCTTGCGAACCAGCGGCGCGTGCCAGCCGGGATCTTGTCGATACGACCACAGCTCCATGGTGGGCACCGAGAGGGAGCCTTTAGTTCCGGCGAAGACGTAACAGGACTGGTCCTGTCTGGGATAGACCGCGTTCTCGCCCGATGTGAGTTCCCAGCTCCATGGTGTCGGCGTCGCATCCGACACGGTCACCGTGCCGAGGGCGCCGTTGGCGAAGCGCAGCAGGAGCGCCGCGGTGTCCTCGACGGCGAAGCCGCGCACCTTGTTCGAGGTCAGCGCCTGCACCTCGACGATCTCGCCGCAGATGAAGCGGAGATTGTCGATGTCATGAATCAAATTGATCAGCAGCGGACCGCCGCCCGCCTCACGCCGCCAGGCGACATCGAAATAATCGTCCGGTTTCTTCAGCAGCCACAGTCCGGCCACTGCGGTGAGCTGGCCGAGCTTACCGCTTGCCACCGTCTCACGGGCCGACTTGATGATGGGATTGTGCCGCCGGTGGTGACCGACCAGCATCGGCACGCCGGTGCGCCTCACCGTGGCACAGAGGCGCTGTGCAGTGGCAACCGTCTCGGTCACCGGCTTCTCGATCAGCGCGGGAACGCCCGCCGCGGCGCAATCAAGGGCCATCGGCAAATGCAGCGTGTTGGGCGAGGCGATGACGAGACCGTCCGGCTTCTCCTGTGCCAGCAGCGCGCGATGATCTGGATAGCAGGGCACGTTGTGCGCCAGCGCATAATCCTTCGCGGCGGGCGAGGGATCGGCGATGCCGGCGAGCTCGCAGTCCTCCAATGCCGTGATCAGCTCGATATGGCGGCGGCCGATCAGGCCGGCTCCGGCGACGGCGATGCGCATTGCCGCGCTCATGCCGCACTCTCCTCCATCGCGCCGCCGAGGAACAACTGGCCGATCCGCGGATCGTTCAGAATGCGCTTGGCGTCGTCGACCATGCGGGTCTGGCCCAGCTCGAGCACGATGCCGATGTCCGAGATTTCCAGCGCCGAGCGCGCGTTCTGCTCGATCATCAGGATGGTGACGCCGCGGTCGCGCAGGTTTCTGAGGATATCGAAGGTCTGCTGCACCATCAGGGGCGATAGCCCGATCGAAGGCTCGTCGACCAACACCAGCTTCGGCTCGAGCAACAGCGAGCGCGCGATCTCGAGTTGCTTCTGCTCGCCGCCCGAGAGCGTCGAGGCCTGTTGCGTCGACTTCCGCCGCAGCGCCGGGAACAGGTCGAGGGCCGCCTCGATCCGCCGGGGCAGGTCGAGTCCCTTTCCGGCGGCGACGCCGCCGAGCTCGATGTTGTGACGCACCGACAGTTCGGGAAAGATGTTGCGGCCCTGCGGCACGTAGCAGATGCCGGCATTGAGCAGCGCGCGCTGGCTTAAGTTGGTGACGTCGCGGCCGGCAAAGCTGATCTTGCCCTCGCGCAGCCTGAGCAGGCCGAAGATCGCCTTGAACACGGTGGATTTGCCGGCGCCGTTCGGGCCGATGATGGTGGTGATGGTCGCCGGCGGCACCGAGAACGTGGTGCCGTTCAGGATCGTCATCTTGCCGTAGCCGCCGACGAGATTGTGAACCGAGAGGATCGGGTCGCTCATGTTGGCTTCCTAATGTCCGAGATAGGCTTCGATCACGGCGGGGTTCTTGCGCACCTCGTCCGGCCGTCCCATCGCCAGCACCTTGCCTTCCGCCATCACCATCACGCGCGAGCACAGCGACATCACGAACTCCATGTTGTGCTCGATCACGACGAAGGTGGCGTTCTTCTCGCGGTTGATCGCGACGAGGCGGTCCTTCAGATCCGCCAGCATCGACGGGTTGACGCCGCCGGCGGGCTCGTCGAGCAGCACGAGGCGCGGGCCGCCCATGAAGGCCATGGCGGCGTCGAGCAGCTTTTGCTGGCCATAGGAGAGGCCGCCGGCGGGCTCGTCTGCGAGATGGTCGAGCTTGAAGAAGCCGATCATCTGGTTGGCGGTCTCGGTGAGCCCGGCATCGGAGCGGCCGACGAGGCGCGAGGCCATGTTGCCCTGATGCTCTTGCCCTGCGAGGATCAGGTTCTCGCGGACCGAGAGTTTTGGGAACACCTGAAGGAGCTGGAAGGTGCGGCTGACGCCGAGCTTGTTGAGCTCGGCGGGACGCAGGCCGGTGACCAGCTTGCCGTCGAGCTTGACCTCGCCACCGCTTGGAGTGAGCTGGCCGAGGATGCAGTTGAACAGGGTCGACTTGCCGCACCCGTTCGGCCCGATCAGGCCGAGGATCTCGCCCTCACGCACGTCGAAGGAAACGCCGTCGACGGCGCTGATGCCGCCAAAGTTCTTCCTGATGTCGGTGACTTCGAGGACCGCACTCATTGCGCTGCCTCCAGTCGGGATTTTGCGACGGCGCGCAGCGCGGACGCTGCCTTGGTGCGGCGTTCGGCAAGATAACGGTCGAGGATCCCGAGAATGCCGGTCGGCGACCAGATCAGCAGCAGCATCACGGCCACCGCGTAGAGCATCAGATAATAGCCTTCGGTGAAGCGCAGCCATTCCGGCAGCAGCACCGCGATCATCGCCCCGAGGAACGGGCCGAAATAGAAACCGGCGCCGCCGACGATCACCATCATCAGCAGGTCGAGCGAGAGCGAGAGGTTGAACGGCACCGGATCGATATATTGCGTCAGCGGCGCATAGAGCGCGCCGGCGACGCCGCCGAGTGCCGAGCCGATCGCGAACGCCATCAGCGTGTAGCGGCGCGTGTCGATGCCGAGCGATTGCGCGCGCAGCGGGTTCTCGCGCAGCGCCATGAAAGCGCGGCCCCAGGGCGAACGGATCAGCCACCATACCGCCAGCGACACGATCGCGAGCGCGCCGAGGCAGACATAATAGAACGGCAGCGGCTTGTTGGTCGCGAATCCGAAGATGTTCGGGCGGGGAATATTGGAGATGCCGTAGATGCCGCCGGTGAGCCAGCTCTCGTTGCGGAACACCAGGAAGGCGAGGGTGGAAAAGGCGAGCGTGACGAAGGCGAGATAGTGATGCTGCACGCGCAGCGCGGGATAGCCGAGCACCCAGCCGACGGCGAAGCTCAAGGCGATCGCGACCAGAATAGCCGCCGGCAACGGCCAGCCATGCGTGGTCATGATCGCGAACGCGTAGGCGCCGATGCCGACGAAGGCGCCCTGCGCCAGCGAGACCTGGCCGGCATAGCCGAGCGTGAGATTGAGCCCCATCGCGGCGATGCTCATCACGGCCCATTGGCTCAGGATGAACAGGCCGTAGCGGTTGAAGTTCATGGGCACGATGATCAGCGCGGCGATCACGGCAAGGCCGAGCGCGATCTTCAGGGGTTTGGCAAAGCCGGTCATACCGTGCGCTCCTCGGCGCGGCCGAGCAAGCCCTGCGGCCGGAACAGGATGACGGCGATCAGGAAGAGCATCGGCACGGCGGCGCGGTACTGCGTCGAGACATAGGCGGCCGCGAGATTGTCGAGCACGCCGATCAGCAGGCCGCCCGCGATCGCCCCGCGCACCTGATTGAAGCCGCCGACGATCGCGGCGATGAAGGCGGCCTGGCCCAGGACCTCGCCGGATGAGAATTTGGCGAGATAGATCGGCGTGATCAGCAACGAAGCCAGCGCCACCAGGAAGGCATTGATCAGGAAGGTCAGCAGGATCATGCGCTCGACCGGCACGCCGATGATGCGCGCCACCGTCGGGTTCTGGGCAGCCGCCTGCATCTGGTGGCCGAGCGAGGTGCGGTTGAGCAGCGTGGTCAGGCCGACCACGGCGAGGATGGCGACGACGAGCACGCCGATGCTCTGCAGCGACACCGCATAGCCGAAAACGGAGACGTCACCGGTCGGCACGATGGATGGAAAGGGCTGGGCTTCGGCGCTGAAGAACTGCTTGACGGATTCCTTGATGCCGATCGCCAACGCCATGGTTGCGATCGCGAGCGGCAGCACGCCGTGGCGCATCATGGGGTCCACCAGTAGCAACTTGAAGGCAAGCCCGAGCAGGATCATCGACAAGAGGATGCCGAGGATGATCGCGAGCCAGAACGGCGCGCCGACATGCATCGCCGCCAGCATCAGGAACGCCGGCAGCATCACGAACTCGCCTTGTGCGAAATTGATGGTCTGCGAGGTCTGCCAGAGCAGCGTGAAGCCGACCGCGACCAGCGCATAGATCGCGCCGGTGGCAAGTCCTGCGACCAGAAGATCGAATAGGTTGGACATGGGTTCTCTTTGATCGTTAGAGCCCGAGTGAACGCCACGCGAATTCAGGCCTATCACTCCCTCTCCCCGCCAAGGGTGGGGCGAGGGAGAAGGGAAGACCTCACTTCACCTTAGGCAGCACCTGCTTCACGACCTGCTTGCCCTCGACCACCTCCACCAGAAAGCTCTGGCGGTCGATGTCGCCGGTCTCGCTGAAGGTGACGTCCATCAGGATGCCCGGCTCGTCCGCGGCCTTGATGGTGAGGCCGTGCAGCGTGTCGGCGAATTTCTTCGGGTCGACCTTGCCCATCTTCTCGGTGGTGGCCTTCACCATGTAGACCGCGAGATAGCCCTTCAGGCCGTTGTGGTCGGGGACGTAATTGTACTTCTTCGAGAACTTCTCGCGGAATTGCTTGATCAGGTCGACCGGCGCATCGGTGGTGAGGCCGACATGGCCGCGTGCCCCGTTGGCGGCATCGCCCGCAAGCTCGATCACCTTCTGGCCGATCAGCGTGGTCTCGCCCATCAGCGGTGCGCTGACGCCCTGGCGCTTCAGCTCTTTCAGGATGCGCGCGCTCTCTTCCTCGTTGAGATAGACGAAGACGGCGTCGGGATTGGCAGCCTTGATCTTGCCGACGTCAGCGGCGAAATCGGCCTGACCCGCTTCGGTGGAGAGGTCGGCGACCACCTTCGAGCCGAGCCGGTCCAGCTCCTTGATGACGACATCGCGCCCGCCGCGGCCAAAGTCGTTGTTGACCCAGACCACTGCGACCGTCTTCGCCTTCATCTCGTCGTGGATGTACTTCGCAACCTTCGGCATCGAGGATTGCTGGCCGAACGAGGTGCGGAACAGGAACTTGTTGCCGCCCTGCGTCAGCTCGGCCGCTTCGCCGCCCATGATCTGCGCGATGCCGGCTTCGGCCGCGAGCGGGGCTGTGACCTTCACCGAGCCGGAATAGCCGGGCCCGAGCAGCACGTAGGGCTCGGCGTCGAGCGCCTTCTGGACCTGGGCACGCGCCACGCCCGGATTGGATTGCGAGTCGGCGTGGGTCACCTCCAGCTTGCGGCCGAGCACGCCGCCCTTGGCGTTGATCTCCTCGATCGCGAGATCGATGCCGTTCTTCCAGTTGGTGCCGACGGTGGCGCCGCCACCCGAGAGCTCGGCGACGTCGGCGAGCTTGATCGCCTGGGCAAAGGCGCTGGTTGCGGTCATGGCGGTGAGCAGCGCGCCCACCAGTAGCGTTGATTTCATCGTCGTCTCCTCACGTTTCAAATTTTGCAAGCGGCCTTGTATCCAGCCGCCTCGTCTCAAGCTGCCTGATAGGCGGCGCTGCGCGCAGCCATCACGGCATCGAAAGCCTCTCCCATGACTTCCGTCGATGGGGCAAGGCCGGTGAACAGTTCGAAGGCATCCGCCGCCTGGTAGATTGCGAGCTCGCGGCCGGTCATGGTCCGGGCGCCCTTCTCTCGGGCTGCGGCCAGCAGCGGCGTGATCAGCGGCGAATAGACGGCGTCGGCGACCCACAGGTCCGCCCTGAGCAGTGCCGCCGGCACCGGCGTGTCCCGGTTCGGCAGCATGCCGACCGGCGTGCCGTTGACGAGGCCGGTTGCGCCATCGAGTGCATCCTCGACGCTGGCGGCAGCGCGTGCGCCGCCGCGCGGGGCGAGCAGGGAAACCAGCTTTTCGGCACGCGCCGGCTCGCTGTCGAAGATGCGGATGTCGGTCACGCCGAGGCTCGCCAGTGCAAACGCGATCGCCTTGCCGACGCCGCCGGCGCCGATCACCGCCACGGCGTTGGCGGACGCGGCCAGCAGCGGCGCCACCGCGCGAGCAAAGCCGGTGGTGTCGGTGTTGTGGCCGGTCAGGCGGCCGTCTCTGACGACGACGGTGTTGACCGCGCCCATGGCGGCAGCGCCCGGCGCCAGCGCGTCGAGCAGCGGGACCACCGCTTCCTTGTAGGGATAGGTGATGTTGACGCCGGCAAAGCCGAGCCGCCGCACGCCTTCGAGCATCATGCGCAGCCCGGCCGCGTCGGCGCCGGCGACCTCGATGAGCTGGTAGTGGCCGCGCAGGCCGAGCGCCTCGGCGGCGCGCTCGTGCATGGCAGGGGACGCGGAATGCGCGATCGGCGCGCCGATCAGGCCGGTGAGGAGCTTCTGGCTGGCGGCGTATCCGCGCTTCGACATGGTTCGCTATCGTCTCAAAGGGAGCGTTCGGTCCCGGTCATTAGCGGGAAAATCCGCGCAACTCCAAGGGAGCTTCCAGCTGCGACGATAGCCTTTCCGTTGCCTAACACAATTACCCTTTTATCCGGCAAACCTAACATCATGTTATCTTTTCCGCCCGCGCCCCGGCGCCGCCTTTCCATTGCCGCGGGACGGCTCGACCGCGCGCATCTCGGTGCGCAGCGCCTCGATGAAATACTCGGCATGGAGCGACAGCGGCGCGCCGCGCTTGACCGCGATGTAGGTGTCGAACCGCGTCGGCTCGGCGATCTTCAAGAGCTCGATTCCGGGATAGCCGCCATGGGCCACCGTGAACTGGTCGATGATGGCGATGCCGAGTCCGGCCTTCACCAGCGCGCAGACCGTGGTACCGAAGCGCGCGCGGATGGTGATGTCGTAGTCAAGCCGGTTGCGCGCGAAGATTTCGGCCATGATCCGGCCGTAGGGATCGTTGGGATCGATGCCGATCAGCGGGTAGCGGGTGATCTCGGCGGCCGAGACCTGCTTGCGGCCGGCGAGCTCGTGTCCCGGTGGCACGATGCAGTACAGCTCGCCCGAGGCGAGCGGCATGAAGTCGAGCGCGGAATGCTCCAGCCGGTAGCTCATCGCCACGCACTCGCCGCGCCCGAGCATGAGATAGTCGATGGCCTCCTCAAGCTTGAGGATGTTGATGTCGATACCGAGGTCGGGATAGCGGCGGCGGACACGCTCGATCGCGCGCGGCACCATCACCTGCGAGATGCTGGGTACCGAGCCGATCCGCAGTTCGGACAACCCGCCGCGGCCGATCTTGGAGATGATCTCCGAGAGATCGTCGACCTTCTTGTAGACGCCGTTGATCTGCTCGAAGATATTTTCGGCTTCCGGCGTCGGGAAGTAACGCCCGTTCTGGCGCTGGAAGAAGCGGATGCCGAGTGAGCGCTCGGTGTATTTGACGAGGCGGCTGATGCCCGGCGCCGAGACGTTGAGCAGCTTCGCCGCACCGCCGATGGTGCCCGTCACCATCACGGCCCGGATCACTTCAACCTGGCGCAGCGTCATCATGAAGAGGGCATCCCGACACCATCATGGCGGCGCTGCCTTCCCACTCCCCTTGTGGGAGAGGGTGGCTCGCCGCTCAGCGGCGAGACGGATGAGGGGTTGTTTCCGCGAATGATCCTGCCGCGATGAGTGCGCGGAGACAACCCCTCATCCGGCGCTTCGCCACCTTCTCCCACAAGGGGAGAAGGAAAGGCAACTTCTCGTTCAGATTGTTTCGACTAAAACCAACGCGTTTCGAATGGAGGGCGGCGTCGCGCGATCTGTTGCGTCGGCATCGTTCGCCGCAACCGCGCTTCAGCTCGCCGGCTCTTCCGGCGAGACGCTGTCGGCCAGCGCCTCGCGCTCGCCTTGCAGCACCTCGCGCGCGAACTCGATGATCTTCTGCTTGTTCGCCGTTTCGTGGACGGCGAAAAACACGCGGTTCAATTCGAGGCCGAGCACGCTGTTGAGGGCAATGTCCTCGTCTTCCATCTGTTTTTCCCGCTGCGGACCGCTCAGGTGTAACTTGATGCCTATTCTGCCACAAGTAGCTGAAATCTTCCGAGCAGATGAGCACCGGGAAACTACGGCCGCAGCGCATTTGAGGCCGCTCCCGAATACGTGCTATACGGAGGGGCGAGGGTCAGGAAACGCACCGATGTCCGCCGCAGACGCCGTTGATTATGGCCGGGAGGCGCTCGACTTCATCGAAGGGCTCGGAGCCTACACCAAGGTTCCGGACGCCATGGACGCGCTTGCAGCCGCGTTCGGCCGCTACGGTTTCGAACATATCATCGTGACGGGCCTGCCCAATCCCGAGCAACGCTTTTCCCAGATGGTGCTCGCCAAGAAGTGGCCGGCGGAATGGTTCAGCCTCTACACCCAAAAGAGCTACGACCGTGTCGATCCCGTGATCCGCAAATGCCGGCAGACGGTGAACCCGTTCGAATGGTCTGAAGCGCCGTACGATGCGGAACTGGAGCCGGGTGCGGTGGAGGTGATGCGGCGCGCCGCCGATTTCCGCATGTCGCGTGGCTTCGTCGTGCCGATCCACGGCCTGACCGGCTACGAGGCCGGCGTCTCGCTCAGTGGCGTCCACCTCGATCTCAATGCGCGCAGCAAGCCGGCGCTGCACCTGATCGGGATGTACGGCTTCGACCACATTCGCCGTCTGCTCGATCCGGCGCCGCATCCATCGATGCGCCTCACCCCCCGCGAGCGCGAGGTGATCGCCTGGGCCTCGCAGGGCAAGTCGGCGTGGGAGATCGGCGAGATCCTGCACATCACGCAGCGCACGGCGGAAGAGCATCTTTCAACCGCCGCGCGCAAGCTCGGCGCCGTCAACCGGACGCATGCGGTCGCGATCGCGATCCGCCACAGAATCATCAATCCCTGAAATCCTCGCCTACTGGGAAATTTCCCAATAGTCGGTTTTGCCTTTTTCGCCGAGGCTCCCCTCATTTCAAGCCATGGGGGAGTTCATGATTCATGTGATTTCAGCCGTCAACCGGCACCTGTACGAGGACGTCCTCGAACAGCATTTTCGGGTTCGTCACGAGATTTTCGTCGAGGAGCGGAAATGGGAGGCGTTGCGCAAGCCCGATGGCCGCGAGATCGATACCTACGACAATGAGGACGCGGTCTACCTGCTGGCTCTCGAGAACCGCCGGGTCCTCGGCGGCTCGCGCCTTTATCCGACCACCAGGCCGACGATGATGAGCGAGGTCTTCCCGCATCTCGCCACGGTGCGCGGTTGCCCCTCGCATCCGCTGGTCTGGGAGTGGTCGCGCTTCTTCGTCTCGCGCGAGCGCCGCGACGGCGCATTCAATCTGCAATTGATGGCGGCTGCGCAGGAGTTCTGTCTCGACCAGGGCATCGAGCGGCTTTGCCTCGTGATGGAGACCTGGTGGCTGCCGCGCTTCCACGACATCGGATTCCTCGTGGTGCCGCTGGGATTGCCCGCACTGGTGGAGAATTCCTGGACCATGGCGGCAACGATCGAGATCCGTCAGGAGTCGCTCGATGTCGTGCGTGACCGTATCGGGATGACGAGCGTCGTCCAGCAGGACGGTCCGCGGATCGACTGCATTGCCCGTGCCAACCTCTGCGGCGCTGCTGCCGCGCAACGAAAGAGCGCCTGAGATGTCGAACATGATGCGGGACAGCCAGATCATGGCGCAGATCAAGGACGAGAATCTCGGCTACATGTCCGACATGGCGATCGAGCTGGCGCAGATGGCGGAAGACACCGGACTGGCGACGCTCGCCTATCTGTTCCGGATGGCGGCGCTGGAGGCCTCGACGGCCAATAGCGTGCTCGCCGAACCGGATGACCTTCCCCAGCGGATGACGTCGCACTAGACGCTCACATTCCAACGAACGTCGCACCCTCCCTCGGCCCGCCCGGGGGAGGGTGATCGTTTGGGTGCGGCAGCTTGACCCATGTCGCGCGGCAACCTTTTTGCATTGCAGGGCAGGTTTCGGCTCGCCTGCGCCGGGATGCAACAAAGTGCATGTTGAATGTCGAATCGCTCTTGCCTCGGAACGATACTGCCATTACCCATTTTTCCGCCTTGAACAGGCAGGGGGAGCTCTTTCACTGATGGCGACCGTGCTCGAACATCGGCGCGACACCGCGTGCGCCTGAAAGAGTCTTGATGCTGCTCGTCGTCGAACAGTTCCTGAACGGATTGCAGTTCGGCCTGCTGCTGTTCCTGCTCGCAGCCGGTTTGACGTTGGTGTTCGGGATCATGGATCTCGTCAACCTCGCGCACGGCTCGCTCTACATGATGGGCGCCTATTTCGCCGCGACCTTCGCGGCGTGGACCGGCAGCTTCCTGCTCGGTGCGCTGATGGCGTTAGGGGCCACGCTCGTGCTCGGCATCGTGCTCGAAGTGTCGGCCCTGCGGCATCTCTACGGCCGCGACCATCTCGACCACGTGCTCGCGACCTTCGGCCTGATCCTGTTCTTCAACGAGGCCGTGCGGCTGATCTGGGGCCCGGCGGGCCTGGCGCTGCCGCTGCCGGCCTGGCTCACCGTGCCGGTGCCGATCCTGCCCGGCATCCATTATCCCGCCTATCGCCTTGCCATCATCGTCGTCGCGCTGCTGGTCGCGCTGCTGCTCTATCTCGGCGTGATGCGCACCCGCATCGGCATGTTGATCCGGGCCGGCGCCTCCAACCGCGAGATGATCGGCGCGCTCGGCATCAACATCAAGCTGCTCTACACGCTGGTGTTCGGGCTTGGCGCCGCGCTCGCCGGCCTTGCCGGGCTGATGCAGGCGCCGATCCTCACCGTGCAGATCGGCATGGGCGAGAACATCCTGATCCTCGCCTTCGTCATCATCGTGATCGGCGGCATCGGCTCGATCCGTGGCGCCTTCCTCGCCGCGATCTTCGTCGGCATGATCGACACGCTCGGCCGCGCCTTCCTGCCCAATCTGCTGCGGCAGGTGCTGAGCGGCGCCGCTGCCTCCACCGCCGCGCCCGCGCTGTCGTCCATGCTGATCTATCTCCTCATGGCGATCGTGCTGGTGGTTCGGCCGGAGGGGCTGTTTCCGGCCAACCGTCGATGAAGGCTTTCACGGTGAGCAAGGCCGTCACGGTCCTGGTGCTGGCGGGCCTCGTGCTGCTGCCGCTCTATTCGCAAATGTCGGGCAACATCTTCATCCTGACGCTGTTCACCCGCATCATCATCCTGGCCCTGGCGGCCGCGAGCCTCAATCTCATCATGGGCTTCGGCGGCATGATGAGCTTTGGCCACGCCGCCTATCTCGGCATCGGCGGTTATGCGGTCGGCATGCTCGCGCAGGAAGGCGTAGGGAGCGGCTTCATCCAGTTCCCGGTCGCGCTCGCGGCTTCCGCGATCTACGCGCTCGTGATCGGTGCGCTCTCCCTTCGCACCCGCGGCGTCTATTTCATCATGATCACATTGGCCTTCGCCCAGATGGCCTATTACGTCGCCTCGGGCCTCGCGCGTTACGGCGGCGACGATGGTCTCACCGTCTACAAGCGCAGCGACTTCTCCGGGCTGATCGATCTCGGCAACCGCACGCAGTTCTATTATCTCTGCCTCGCCTGCCTGCTCGCCGTCATCTTCCTGATCTGGCGCATCGTCAATTCGCGCTTCGGCCTCGTCGTGCAGGGCCTGCGCTCCAACGAGCAGCGCATGCAGGCGATCGGCTTCCCCGCCAAGCGCTACCAGCTCGTCTGCTTCGTGATCTCGGGCACCATGTGCGGGCTCGCCGGCGCGCTGCTCGCCAACAACACCGATTTCGTCAGCCCGGCCGTGATGTACTGGACCCGCTCCGGTGATCTCATGGTCATGGTGATCCTGGGCGGCATGGGCACGCTGTTCGGCCCGGTCATGGGCTCGGTCGTGTTCCTGCTGCTGGAAGAGTTCCTGTCGCAGATCACCGAATATTGGGCGCTGATCATGGGCCCGCTGCTGCTGCTGATCGTGCTGTTCGGTCGCGGCGGCATCATGGGCATGCTCGGGAGGGCCGGCCGTGGCTGAACCCCTGCTCCGCGTCGAAAAGCTGGTGCGCCGCTTCGGCGGCATCATCGCAACCGACAACGTCTCGCTCGACGTCGCCAGCGGCGAACTGCACGCCATCATCGGCCCGAACGGGGCCGGCAAGACCACGCTGATCAGCCAGCTCACCGGGCACCTCGAGCCGCATTCCGGCAGCGTCTCGCTGGCCGGGCGCGACATCACCTACCTGCCGGCCTATCGGCGCTGCGCGCTGGGCCTTGCGCGTTCGTTCCAGATCACCTCGCTGCTGCTCGACTTCACCGCCGCGGACAACGTCGCGCTCGCAGCCCAGGCGCATGCCGGCACCTCGTTCCGCTTCTTCGCCAATGCGCGCAAGGAGAAGGGTTTGCGCGACGCCGCGCATGCCGCGCTCGATCGCGTCGGCCTGTTGCATCGCGCCGATGTCGTGGTGTCCAGGCTGAGCCATGGCGAGCGTCGCGAGCTCGAGCTCGCGGTCGCGCTCGCGAGCAAGCCGAAACTGCTGCTGCTGGATGAGCCGATGGCCGGCTTGGGTGTTACCGAATCCCAGCGCATGGTGAAGCTGCTCCAGGAGCTGCGGAAGGAAGTGTCGATCGTGCTTGTCGAGCACGACATGGCGGCGGTGTTCGCGCTCGCCGACCGCATCTCGGTGCTGGTCTATGGCCGCGTCATCGCCTCGGGCGATCCCGCGGCGATCCGCCAGAACGAGGACGTCAAACGCGCCTATCTCGGCGATCAGCACGTGGTGACGCATCATGGCTGACACGCTGCTCGACGTCGAAGGCATCGAAACCTGCTACGGCGTATCCCAGGTGCTGTTCGGTCTGTCGCTGTCGATCAAGCCGGGCGAGATGGTCTCGCTGATGGGACGCAACGGCATGGGCAAGACCACGACGATCCGCTCCATCATGGGCCTGACGCCGGCCCGCGCCGGCAGCATCCGTTTCGCGGGCGCCGAGGTCAGGCAGCTTCCGTCCTACAGAATTGCAAAACTCGGCGTCGGCCTGGTCCCCGAGGGACGTCAGATCTTCCCGAACCTCACCGTGCGCGAAAATCTGGTCGCGGCCGCGGCCGATCGTTTCGGCAGCCCCAATCCCTGGACGCTGGCCGCGATCTATGTGCTGTTCCCGCGCCTCGCCGAGCGCGCGGCCAACATGGGCAACCAGCTCTCCGGCGGCGAGCAGCAGATGCTCGCGATCGGCCGCGCCCTGATGACCAACCCGAAGCTCCTGATTCTGGACGAAGCGACCGAGGGCCTCGCGCCGCTGATCCGCGAAGAAATCTGGAACTGCCTGTCGCTGCTCAAGAGCCGGGGCCAGTCGATCCTGGTCGTCGACAAGAACGTCGACCACCTCGCGCGCATCTGCGATCGCCACACCATCATCGAGCGCGGCAGGACGGTGTGGAGCGGCACCTCCGACGAGCTGATGGCGGAACCCGATCTCCAGCACAAATATCTGGGCATCTGACGCGTTCGCCGCTCCATCGCGCGCAAGCCGCACGGCCTCTTCGAGCAAATCCAGTTTCGAAATCCTCCAAACGGCGCGCTTCACTCTTGAGTGCGCCGCCGTCAGCCGTCAAAGAAGCCGCTGCGCAAGCGGAATTCGATGCGGGACTTCTACGAGCAAATTGTCGGACGGCCTCAGGACGACATGGGTTCCGCACAGCCCGACGCTTCGACGGCGGGCCAATGGCTGGATTTTCCGGGCTGCGTCTTTGTCAGGGGCGAGTTTCGCGCCGACGCGGGCGGCCGTGCGATCGCAGCTTCGGGCCTGTTCATCTCCGTGGCATTCGACGACAGCGCCGGCCGTGGCATTCTGGCGCGCGCAGTCAGCGGTGAAAGGCAAATGACGGCAATTGCCGTGCGCGAAGACTGCACCGTCGGGCGCGCGGTACGCCCTGGCGATCGTTCTGCCATCGGTCTTGCTGTTCCCCGGGCCTCCATCTTTGAGCTTGGACTCGGCGACGAGTTTGAGGCGCTGTTCAAAAACGGCGGGGCAGGCACGGCCGTCGTCTCTTCGACGGCATCGCCGCGCATCGAGGCCGTTGCGGCAGAAATGTTCTCGCTGCCGGTCGCGGGAAACGCCGGCCAATTGTTGCTGTCGGCGCATGCCGCCGAGATCATCGTCCACGCCTTGTTCAGTGACCGCGGCCGGATCGCGCTCGACCCGGCTGCCGACCTCCAACGGATGCGGTTGCAATCGGTCAAGGAGCGGATGGATGCCGATCTCGCCTATCCCTGGAGCATCGACGAGCTGGCGCGGAGCGCAGGATTGAGCCGCAGGTCCTTCAACCAGAAATTCCAGATCGCGTATGGCGCAAGCGCGATCGACTATTTGCGGGCGCAGCGGCTCGATGCCGCACGTGCCCTTTTGATTCATCAACGCTTGTCCGTGACCGAAGCGGCCTATCGGGTCGGCTATGCCCATCCCGCCAATTTCGCGACGGCCTTCCGCAGGCGTTTCGGCCATTCGCCGAAGAGCTGTCAGTAAACTCGAAAGCCTCCACGCGCGATCAAAGGTGATTTGCGCGTGCGCAAAGGCGGTGAGCGTCTCGATCTGATTACTCCCGGGTATCAAACTACGGAACTCGGGGAAGATGATGAGGCGCAACGACGGGCAAATGCCCGGCTGGGAACGAATGCTGAAGGCTGGCCGGGGCATGGCCGGCCTGGGGGCGGCCGGTTTGGGCGTGATGCTGCATGCGACGCCGTCGCTCGCACAGGTTTCCGGGACCAATTCGGGATCGAGCGCGGCGACATTACCTCCCGTCACGGTCGAGGCGCCGAACCAGGCGCGTCCGCGGCCTCAATCTGCCCAGCGCGCCGCCCAATCGCAGCGTGGCCGCGCCACGCCGCCGCGCAATGCCGCAGCAGGCCAAGCCAGAAACCCCGATACGCGCGAGGCAGGTGGCGGCCCTGCCAATGCGTCGGGCGAGAACAGCTATGTTGCAAGCGGAAGCTCGGCGGGCACGAAGACGAATACGCCGTTGCTGGAGACGCCGCAGTCGATTTCGGTCGTGACGCGCAAGGAGCTCAACGATCGCGCCGTGCAGACGCTGACGGAGGCCGTCGGCTACCAACCGGGCGTCCGCATCGATGCCTCCGGCTACGATCCGCGCTTCGACGCCATTGCGATCCGCGGCTTCGACATCACCTATAACGGCGTCTATCTCGATGGCTTACGTCTGGTTGGCGCCGGTCTCGGCGTGTTCAAGACCGAGCCTTATGGCGCCGACAGCATCACGGTGGTGCGCGGCCCGAGTTCGGCGCTCTACGGCCTCGGCTCGCCCGGCGGATTGATCGACCTGCAGAGCAAGCTGCCGACCAGCCAGCCGTTCCACGAGGTGCAGACGCTGTTTGGCGACCGCGATCGCGTGCAGGGCAATTTCGATCTGTCCGGGCCGGTCGACCCCAACGGTCAGTTTTCCTACCGGCTGACCGGCGTCGTGCGCGATGCCGATGTGTTCGTGCCCGGCGGCAAGGACAATCGCGTCTACGTCGCGCCCGCCGTCACCTGGAAACCGGATCAGTCGACGACCCTCACGATTCTCGGCGCCTATCAGAAATCGAAGACGCCGGGATCCATGTTCACCTACTCTACGGGAACCGGCACGACCACCGACATCTTCACCGGTAGCCCGTCCTACAATTCGCTCGATCAGGAACAGGGACGCATCGGCTATTTGTTCGAGCATGCCTTCAACAACGCGGTGACCGTTCGCCAGAAATTCCGCTACGTCGATGTCGACGCGGTCACCCGCTATGTCGGCTTTCTCGGCGCGCCCGTCGGCAATGTCGTCTCGCGCTATACCGGCTACGTCCACGACACGCTGCAATCGGCCATCATGGACAACCAGATGGAGGCCAGGCTGGCAACCGGGCCCGTGCAGCACACGCTCCTGGTCGGCACCGACTACACCTCCTCGAAGTTCACCGACAAGCAGGGATTCGGCTTCGGCGTCTCCGATCTCAATCTGGCCGCGCCGGCCTACGTGCCGGAATCGATTCCCGATCCCGCGATCTCGTCCTCGACGCGGCAGCGGCAAACCCAGTCCGGAGTTTACATCCAGGACCAGGCCAGGCTCGATCGCTGGATCCTGACGCTGAGTGGCCGCAGCGACTGGGTCAGCACCTCCGGTGAGAATCTGTTCGCGTTGACCCGGCAGCAGCAGTCCGAACAGGCCTATAGCGGCCGGGCCGGGCTGACCTACGTGTTCGATTCCGGAATCGCACCCTACGTCGCCTATTCGACCTCGTTCTTTCCCAATCTCGGCGTCGATCCCTCGGGCGCGTTCTTCAAGCCGACCACCGGCAAGCAGACCGAAATCGGCGTCAAATATCAGCCGCCGGGGACGAGGAGCTTCATCACCGCTGCGGTGTTCGACCTGACCCAGGACGGCGGCCTGGTGACGACGGGAACGGGCGTGACGGTCCAGCGCGGCGAGATCCAGAGCCGCGGCTTCGAATTGCAGGGGCTCGCGAGCCTCGGCGGCGGTTTCGACATCACCTCGTCGTACACCTATCTCGACATGGTCACCAGGCAGGCCGGCGACAGCTCGCTGGTCGGCAAGTTTCCGTCGGGCAATCCGCCCCATACCGCGACGCTGTGGGCGAACTATGCCCTGCCGCTGGCAGGCCCGTTTGCTGGGTTGAGCATCGGTGGCGGCGCGCGTCACATGTCCTGGAGCTACGGCGACGATCTGAACACGTTCAAGAACAGCTCGGTGACCCTGGTCGATGCGGCGTTGAAATATGATTTCGGTCAGGCGGCGAGGGAGCTGAAGGGGCTCTCGTTCCAGGTCAACGCCAAGAACCTGTTCAATCTGCACTACACGACGTGCCAGGTCGGCTATTGCTACCGAGGCGCACCGCTGACCGTCATCGCCACGCTCGGCTATCGCTGGTGAGCGATCACCAATAGATTCCGTGGCGGTGCAGTTCGCGGATCACGCGGGCTTCGGTGGACGGCTGACGGCGCTTCGGCTTGGTCGCGGCCGGGCTCGATGCGGCTGACGCGGTTGCAGCTGGCGTCGTCGTTGCCGTTTGCGTGGTCGCCGGCTGCGCAGCTGCCGGTTGCTCGGTCGCCTGCTGATTCGGCGGGCTCGCCGCAAGGCTCAGGCTGCGCGAGCCACCGGCACAGGCCTGGCTTGCGAGCAGCGACATAACGGCAATCAGGATGAGCTTGCACATGGCCATCCCCATTATCCGGTCAATCCGCCTTACCTAAATCGGCTCCGCTTGGCCGCTAGCGCGCCAGCCGATGTGTGCCGATTTCGATGAGGGTGGCCCGGCATGACAGGCGATAGATCAGACTGAACAATTGACCCAACATGATCGAACTCCACTGTTGATCATGGGGGCCAAGCTAGACCACGCATCTTTCAAGCGGTTTTCGAGGCGCAGGGAAAGCGGCTTCGTTGACAAGCGGAGTGATGTCGTCGGAACAGGCCGGACGAAGTCACCTCACGCCCGCGTGAGGAGTTTACCCCTCAAAACACCTCGAAATATTCGCGGTGCTCCCAGTCGGTCACCTCGGACAGGAAGCGGTCGATCTCGGCGTTCTTGATGTGGGTGTAGTAGTCGACGAATTCAGGCCCGAACTTCTCGCGGAAGAACGGGTCGTCCTTCAGCGCGCTGACCGCATCGCGCAAGCTCTTCGGCAGCAGCGGCGCCTTGGTCTCGTAGGGCGTGTCGGCGGACGGGCCGGGATCGAGCTTGCGGTCGACGCCGTCGAGGCCCGAGAGGATCTGCGAGGCCATGTAGAGATAGGGATTGGCGGCGGGCTCGCCGATGCGATTTTCCAGGCGCGTGGCGGCATCGCCGGCAGATCCGAGCACGCGGATCATCACGCCGCGATTGTCGCGGCCCCAGATCGCGCGGTCCGGTGCCAGCGAATAGGAGCGGTAGCGCTTGTAGCCGTTGATGGTCGGCGTCGTGAACACGGTGGAGGCGCGGGCGTGGTCGAGCAGGCCGGCGAGATATGCGCGGCCGAACGCGCTGAGCGGCTCGCCGCCATCCTTCGCCATGAACTGATTCTCGGCCGTAGCACGAGATACGATGGACTGATGCAGGTGCCAGCCGCTCGCGAACACATTCGGTAGCTTCGGCCGGCACATGAAGGTGGCGTGATAGCCATGGCGGCGCGCGATCTGCTTCACGGCGGAGCGGAACAGCACCATGTTGTCGGCGGGCTCCAGGCCCTTCCTTGGTGCGAAGGTGAATTCGCACTGGCTCGGTCCGAACTCCACCTCGACCGAGCGCAAGGGCAGGCCGAGCGCGACGATGTCACGGCGCAAGATCTCCAGCACCGGCTCCATCTGATCGAAGCGCTGCTCGGTCAGATATTGATAGCCGTGGCTGAGCAGGCTCACCGACGGCGGTGTGCCAGGCTGGCCGGCATCCTCAGGCCGCATATGCGGGTCGTCGAGCTTAAAGATGTGGAACTCGACCTCGAGGCCGGCGACGAAGTCGTGGCCGCGGCCGGCGAGCTCGTCGAGCACCTTGCGATAGAGCGAGCGCGTCGCGAACGGCACCGGACGGCCGTCACTGAAATAGAGATCGCACAGCACCCAGCCGGTGGTCGGCGCCCAGGGCAAGACGCGAAACGTGGTGGGATCGGCGACCATCAGCACGTCGGCCGCGCCCTCCATCTCCTTCATGCCGAAGCCGCCGCCTGACGTGAACACCGGAAATACCGTGCGGTGCGAGGTGTCCTTGGCGAGCATGGTGGTGGTGATGGAGCAGCCGCTTTCCAGCGCGGCGATTGCCTCCGAGGCGATGATGGTCTTGCCGCGCAAGATGCCGTGCTGGTCGGGGAAGGCGAGGCGGAGGACCTCGAGATTTTTCTCCTCGACGATGCGCCGCATGCGCGCCGCCGCGTCCTTCTGCTCATCCGACCACAGCGCATGACGCACGACGAAAGTCACTTTTGTTGCTCCTCAGTCACCGATGCTCGATGTGCAAGACGCCTGCCACATTCTCCGTCATTGCGAGCGCAGCGAAGCAATCCAGAAATGCATACGCGGTGAAAGACTGGATTGCTTCGCTGCGCTCGCAATGACGAGGATGGGCCGTCACTCTTATTCCGCCGCCGTCAGCTTGTGCACGTTGTCGGCGATCTCCTTCGGCACCGGCGCGGTCCAGGGCGCGCCGCGGCGGCGCTTGACGTCGACCTCCATCCAGTAGGTTTCCCAGCCCCGCGTCGGGCCGATGCCGTCCATGGTCGCCGGTCCCTGGATCGAACGAGCGTTGCTCTCGTCGAGATGGAGCATCGGCTTCAAGCCGCCCGAGACCTTCTCGATCTCCTGCCGCAACAATCGGCGGTACTGCACGATCGCCTTGTCGCTCGAGCCGAGATGCTCCTTGGTGCGGTCCTGGATCGCACCCATCGATTCCACCGCCCATTGATCGTGGACGTTGATGTCGGTGCCCATGCCGGTATAGGTCGCGGTCTGCTGCTCGTGCGGATCGAAGCCGTAATCGTTAGCCCGGTTCTTGCGCGACTTGTAGTCGGGCAGCTCATAGAGCTCGAGCCGCTGGTCGCGCATCTTCTTCTTGTCGACCGGGTTCGAATAGCTGGTGAAAATCGCGTACCAATAGCAGTTCTCGTCGTCGAGAGACACGTGCCACTGCGTGATCGTCATCTCCGTGCTCATGGGAATGACGAAGCCGTGGGGGAAGAGCTGGTTGGTGACGCGCACATGGGTGCGCTCTTCGTCGATCTCGCGCAGCGCAATCAGCCGCAGGCCATATTCAGTGTGCTCGACATTGATGATCGGACGGTCGTATTCGCGCAGGATTTTCGTCATCGGCAGATCGGAGCCGGCCGAGGCACCGCGAAACTGCTTGCCGTAGGCGGTGGAGGTGTCCTCGTCCTCGAAGAAGCGGTGCAGATAGGAGGCGTGCGCGGGATCGATACCGACTTCGAGAGCCTGCAGCCAGTTGCAGGCCATGTGGCCCTTGAACGCGAAGGTGTGAGTATCAGGGGCGACGAAACAGTCGATCTCCGGGAATGCAGGCGGGGCGCCCTCGCCAAGATAAGCCCAGAGGATGCCGCTCTTCTCGACCACGGGATAGGAGCGCTGGCGGATGTTCTGGCAGAGCTTCGAATCCTTCGGCTCGGCCGGCGTCTCGATGCACTGGCCGGTCGCGTCGAACAGCCAGCCATGAAAGGCGCAGCGTAATCCGCCATGCTCCAACCGTCCGAAGGCAAGGTCGGCGCCGCGATGCGCGCAGTGGCGGTCGATCAGGCCGTAGCGACCGGTCTCGTCGCGGAACAGCACCAAATTCTCGCCGAGCAGTTTGACGGGACGGATCGGCCGCGCGCCCTCCAGCTCATCCACCAGCGCCGCCGGCTGCCAGTAGCTCCGCATCAGCTTGCCGCAAGGGTCCTTCGGTCCGGTGCGGGTGATCAGGTCGTTCTGCTCCTGGCTCATCATGGCAGTAGCATCCCTTATGGAGTGGCGATTGTTCGCCTATTGAACGAATGGGCGAATTATGACATGACTTGAACCGCCAGCAAGCACTATTTTGCAGGATTGTCCCTCCCTATGCCCAAGCTGAAGCGGAACGAGAGCGAGGAGCGCGCGACGGATTTCGTCGAGAGCCTCGATCGTGGCCTCCGCCTGCTGCAATGCTTCGGCACCACGGCAGGCCAGATGACGCTGAGCGATCTCGCTCGTGCCGCCGATCTGCCGCGCGCGACGGCCCGGCGCATGCTGTTTACGCTGCAGCGCGGCGGCTACGTCTCCGGTGATGGAAAGCTGTTCTCGCTGACGCCGCATGTATTGACGCTGGCAGCGTCCTATCTGCGCTCCAATCAGCTCGTCGCGGTGCTTCAGCCGGTGCTTGATCGCGTCGCGACGGCGGCCAACGAAATCTCTTCGCTCGCCGTGCTCGACGGCAACGACGTCGTGTTCGTCGCACGCAGCAGTCCGGCGCGGATGTTCTCAGGCGGCCTCGAAATCGGCTATCGCCTGCCGGCCTTCTGCACTTCGGTCGGCCGCGCCATGCTCGCTCAGCTCGACGATGCCGAGCTTGCCGCACGCCTGAAGGCCATGAAGCGCGAGCCGCTCACGCCGCAGACGGTGACGGACCCGAAAGCACTGCTCGCGCGCATCACGGCCGACCGCGTGCAGGGTTATTCGCTGGTCGACCGCGAAGCCGAGCCGCATTTCCGCTCGATCTCCGTTCCCGTCCGCCGCTATGACGGCGTCATCATCGCCGCGATCAACATGGGCGCCCATGTCGACCGCGTGCCGGAACATGAATTTATCGATCGTTTCCTGCCGCTGCTGCAAGAAGGGGCGGCGTCGTTGCGGTCGCAACTTCTGTAGCTGCAGTCCCGCTAACCCGGCAGCGGCTGCTCGTCGGCCTTGGGCCAATAGGTGCCAAAGCTCCAGAGGCCGCCCTCCGGATCGCGTGCGGCAAAATCCCGGCTGCCATAATCGGTCGTGTAGGGTTCCATCTCGATCTGCGCACCGGCGGCTTTCACCTTCGTGTAGAGCGCGTCGGGATCATCGACGGCGAGATAGACGGCATCCGTCCGCCGTCCGCCGATGTCGCCGACCTGCTTGGCGTAGGCGTCGTCGCGATGCGCGCCCAGCATGAGGATCGACGATCCGAATGCCAGCTCGGCGTGAACGACCGTGTCGTCCTTGCGATACACCACGCGTTCAGTGAAGCCGAGAACGTTCGTCAGCCAGGCGATCATCGCCTCCGCATCCTTGCAGCGCATGGTGTGGTAGAGGCGCGGCGCTTCGTAGCCGTTCGGCTGGTTCATGACACTCTCCAGATTCGGTGCAAGCCCTGTTGCGAAGCCGATCCTAGTTCGGATCATGGTGGCCGGCTTGAACAAATGGGACCTGGCCCTGTCGCGCGCCGCCCTGGCGCTAGCCCCCGCCGTCTCGCATCAGACGTGGATCGACGACGTCGAGCCGCGCGGCCCATTCAGTCGGCGTCTCGCCGCTCAATACCCGGAAATCGCGGGCAAGATGTGCCTGGTCGGCATAGCCGGCCTCCGCGGCAATTGCCGCCCAGCCGCCTGTGCCGTCCCTCCGGGCCAGAACGCAAGCGCGATGAAAGCGCAGCATCTGGGCCAGCGTCTTTGGCGGAACGCCGATCTCGTTGTGGAAGCGACGCGTGAGATGCTTGCGGCTCCAGCCGATATCGGCGGCGATGTCGGCGATCCTGACGGCACCTGCGCCGCGCCAGAGCGTCTCCAAAGCAAACGCGACCGCAGGCGAAGGCTCGTGCACGGCGCGCCGAAGCACGAAGTCTTCAACGATCTCGAAGCGTCGCTGCCAGCCCGCCGCTTCAGCCACCCTGGCGCGGAGGTTCTCGCCGTCCTGTCCCAGGATATCGTCAAGGCCGACCATGCGCGCGGTCAGATCGGGGACGGCTCCTCCGAAGAAGCGATAAGCCCCGAGCGGCGTGAAATCGACCTGAACGCATTCGGCGCGCCCATCGGATTCGATCATGACGGGGCCGGGAAAGAGACCCGCCGCGAAGCTCGACCGCGCATCGGCGCTGTCGGGGTGGTGACCGAGCGCAATGCAGAACGGCGTTCCCAAATTCACCAGGAGAGGCAGCGCAAGCGGCGCGGCGTGCCGGAAGGCAACGAGGCCGAGGCCACGCTCGCGATAGAACGAGATGCTGGACACCAACTGCGCGAGGAGCGGCGAGGCCGGTCGACGGACGACATCGGGAGGCGCGCCCATCGTGCTCTATCGCTCCGCAGCCTCGCGCTCCATGTCGCGGCCCGACAGGTCCTCGCCCTGCATGTTGACGTAATCCCGCGCCATCTCGCGCATCAGGAATTTCGCCGGCACGTCGTGATAGGTGCCGCGGTCGTTGACATATTGCATATAGGCGCGGCCCTCGCCGTCGAAGGGATGCAGCAGCGCATCGGTGTGGCCGTCGAAATCGAGCGGGGCCACGCCGACCTTGGCGCAGAGCGTGTCGTTGAAGGTCGGAGTCGCCTTGCGCCAGGCACCATCCACGTGCACCTCCGTAAAGCCGTGCCAGGTGAAGATATCGGTGCCCATGCTCGCGCGCAGCTTCTCGGTGGTGAGATGGTTCTTCACGTCGGCAAAGCCGACCCGGGCGGGGATGCCATGGACGCGGCAGGCGGCGGCATAGAGCGCGGCCTTGCCGACGCAATAGCCTTGTCCTGCGGCGAGCACGCTCGAGGCGCGAAACGTTTCCGCGACGCGCATGCTGACGTAGGGATTATAGCGGATGCCGTCGCGCACCGCCTTGTAGAGCACGCTCGCCTTTTCGCGTGGGCTCGCATCCGCACCTACGGAGGCGTTGGCGAATTGCTGCACGGCCGGATGATCGCTGTCGATGTACTCGCCGGGATCGGTGTAGAGGCGGCGGATCGTGTCGGGAAGGATGTCGGTCATATCCAGAGCCTAGCAGGCGATCGCCGCGGAACTCAAATGACGATGCGGGGCGCTGCGGCCATCTCACTGCCGGTTGCGCATCCAGTCGGCGAGGCCTGACAACGCCTTGTCGAGCTCCCGCCGCGCGGCGGCATCTGTCACCGTCTCCTCCATCGCGCCGCGCATGCAGAGCATCCACGCATCGCGCTCGGCATCGCCGATGGCGAAGCCGATGTGCCGCTGGCGCAGCCGCGGATGACCCTTCTGGGGCGTATAGAGCCGCGGACCGCCGGTCCACTCGGTGAGATAGCGCTTCAGCACGTCTCGGATCAGGCCGAGGTCGTCTGCATGCATGGCGCGGATGAGCTTCGCCTCCGGCAGCGTATCCATGCGGTCGTAGAAGCGATCCACGAGGGCGTCGATCGTGCTGCTCCCGCCGATCCGCTCGAACATCGAGGTGGTGACGTCGGTGGAGGTCATCGCTACAGCGCCACGCTGCGCAGACCGAAGCTGCGGGCTTCGTTCTGCAGCACCGGCCGCACTGCATCGATCAACCGCGCGGCGGCCGCATCGACGCTGAGCCCCGCGGTATCCACCACCGCCGTCGCACGCGAATAGAGCGGCTCGCGGCTGAGCAGGATGTTGCGCAGCTCGGCCATTGCGGAGCGGTCGTCGGCCATCGGCCGCAAATCGCCCTGGCGGCGGACGCGGGCCATGTGCTCTTCCGGCTCGGCCTTCAGCCAGATCGTGTAGAACGAGGTCAGGATCTGGTCGAAGGTCAGGGGCTCCGAGACGATGCCGCCGCCGGTCGCCAGCACCATCAGCTCGTTGCGCGCGAGCAGCTGCTGCAGCGCCGCCTGCTCCATGCGGCGAAAGCCTTCCTGGCCGTAGAGCGCGATGATCTCGGCGACGGAGAGCCCGTTCTGCTGCTCGACCTCCTTGTTGAGCTCGACGAAGCTCCAGCCGATCTTCTTCGCCAGCATTCGGCCAAGCGTCGATTTGCCGGCGCCGCGCAGGCCGATCAGCGCGATGCCGCAGAACGGCGCGCGCCGCGGCGCGGTTGCACTGCCGCCCGCGAGCAGATCTTTTGCTTGCGCGATCTGCGCCGGCGTTGCCTTGCGCAACAGATCGCGAAACATCTGCCAGTCCGGTGTCGGTTCGGCGGAGGGAAGCAAGTCTTCGAGATGAGCGCCCATGGCGTCGGAGACGCGGCGGAGCAGCACGATCGAGACATTGCCCTTGCCGCTCTCGAGCTGCGCGATGTAGCGCTCCGAGATTCCTGATACCTTGGCGAGCACCTTGCGCGACATGCCGCGCAACGCGCGCATGGTGCGCACGCGTTGGCCGAGCTGTTCGAGGAATCGGGATTCGGCGTCGGGACTGTCGGTCATGAGCCTTCTTTGAGGGGATGTCTTCTTGAAGGAGGTCCTGCGGCGCGTTTTAATGAAACATAATGCCTGCTGGCATTGACAGCAAGCCGCCGCAGTGTCTTTCTATGAATTATAATTCTAAATTCGAGGGGGACGTCCGTGAGCGAGGGATCCTATAACGCGGTGACCTGGCTGCTCGACCGTAACGTCGAGGAGGGCCGTGGCAACCAGCTGGCCTTCGACGACACCGTTTCGCAGCTCACCTATGGCGAGCTTCAGCGCCAGACCCGCCGCGCGGCGAACATGCTGCGCCGGCTCGGCGTTCGCCGCGAGGAGCGCGTGGCGATGATCATGCTCGATACGGTCGATTTCCCGATCGTGTTCCTGGGCGCGATCCGCGCCGGCATCGTGCCGGTGCCGCTCAACACGCTGCTGACCGCGGATCAATACGCCTACATCCTCGCCGATTGCCGCGCGCGCGTGCTGTTCGTCTCCGAAGCACTCTATCCCGTCATCAAGGACGTGGTCGGCCGCATGCCCGATCTCGAGCATGTCGTGGTCTCCGGTGCCAAGCAGAACGGCCACAAGCAGCTCGCCGAGGAGATCGCGGGCGAGAGCGACCAATTCACCACCGCCGCGACGCATCCGGACGAGCCCGCGTTCTGGCTCTACTCGTCGGGGTCGACAGGCATGCCCAAGGGCGTGCGCCATATCCATTCCAATTTGCAGGCGACTGCGGACACCTACGCCAAGCAGGTGCTGGGCATCCGCGAGAGCGACGTGTGTCTCTCCGCCGCAAAGCTGTTCTTCGCCTATGGTCTCGGCAACGCGCTGACCTTCCCGATGTCGGTCGGCGCCAGCGTGATCCTCAACAGCGAGCGGCCGACGCCGGCGCGCATGTTCGACCTGATGAACCGCTACAACCCCTCGATCTTCTATGGCGTGCCGACGCTGTTCGCCGCGATGCTCAACGACGAGACGATGAAGGCCGAGCGCGGCGGCAAGGCCTTGCGCATCTGCACCTCGGCCGGCGAGGCGCTGCCGGAATCCGTCGGCAACAGCTGGAAGGCGCGCTTCGGCGTCGACATTCTCGACGGCGTCGGCTCCACCGAGCTGTTGCACATCTTCCTGTCGAACGCGCCGGGGGACATCAAATACGGCTCATCGGGCAAGCCGGTGCCGGGCTATGCGGTGCGGCTCGTCAACGAGGCCGGCCAGGACGTCGCCGACGGCGAGGTCGGCGAGCTGCTGGTCGATGCGCCTTCGGCCGGCGAGGGCTACTGGAACCAGCGCCATAAAAGCCGCCGCACCTTCGAGGGGCCGTGGACCCGCACCGGCGACAAATATGTCCGCGACGGCGAGGGCCGCTACACCTTCTGCGGCCGCGCCGATGACATGTTCAAGGTCTCCGGCATCTGGGTCTCGCCGTTCGAAGTCGAAAGCGCGCTGATCACCCATCCCGCCGTGCTGGAAGCCGCCGTCGTGCCCGAGGCCGATCCGGAAGGATTGCTGAAGCCGAAGGCCTTCGTCGTGCTGCGTCCTGGCGCGACGACGAAGGATCTGCAGGACATGCTCAAGGAGCACGTCAAGCAGAAGATCGGCCCATGGAAATATCCGCGCTGGATCGACGTGGTGGACTCGCTGCCGAAAACGGCGACGGGGAAGATCCAGCGGTTCAAATTGCGTGAGGGCGCGAATTGAGATTGCACATGCTGTGCCGAGAGCGGTCACCGCAAACTCCGTTGCGCTCCCTCCCCCGCAAGGGGGAGGGAACCACTGAGCGAGTGGCGCGTGACTGCGTCCCACGTTGGATACGACGGAAGAAGAGTGACACCATGACCAACCTCACCCCCACCGGCTTCCTCAGCATCGGCAACGCCAGCCTCGAATACAAATGGCTGGCGCCGGCCTCTGCGGACGCCCCCACCATCGTCATGCTCCACGAAGGCCTCGGCTCGGTCGGACAGTGGGGCGACTTTCCGGAAAAGCTCCAGCAAGCCACCGGTGCCGGCATCTTCGCTTATTCGCGTGCGGGCTACGGCCAATCGAGCAAGGTGACGTTGCCGCGACCGCTGGATTACATGCAGCGCGAGGCGCTGGACGTGCTGCCGAAGCTGCTCGATGCGATCGGCTTCAGGTGCGGCCTGCTGCTCGGCCATTCCGACGGCGCCTCGATCGCGACGATCTATGCCGGCGCGCACCAGGATCATCGCCTGAGCGGCCTCGTGCTGATTGCGCCGCATTTCATCGTCGAGGACATCTCGGTCGCGTCCATCGCCGCGATCAAGACTGCTTACGAGACCACGGACCTCAAGGCCAAGCTCGCGCGCTGGCACAAGGACGTCGACAACGCCTTCTATGGCTGGAACGGCGCCTGGCTCGATCCGGAGTTCCGCGATTGGGACATCTCGGAATACCTTGCCTATATCCGCGTTCCCGTCCTGATCCTGCAAGGCGAAAACGACCAATATGGGACATTGCGGCAGGTCGAAATCGCGCAGGAAGAGTGTTACTGTCCGGTAGATATTAAAGTCATTTCAGACGCGGGACATTCCCCGCATCGTGAAGCGCCGGGGGCGACGCTTGACGCGATTGAGCAATTTGCAAAAGCGGCCCTGCGCGACGATCAGGGACTCCAGGGACGCGCCGCATGACCATGCGGAGGCACATCGATGAATGTGCCTTCACATGCGACCCGCCCGTTGCCGTGGCCGCAATGGGCCTATGTCCCGGGCGAGACCGGTGCGGTGGATGCCGATTTCGAGACGCTTGGTCTGGCCAAGGCGATGGTGCCATCGGCCTTCCGCGGCTACGTGCCGGCGCGCCATCCGGCGCTGCGCTACGGACTTGCGCTCAACGACCGCGGCTATTTCTGGGAAGCACAGGAAGTGCTGGAGGCGGTATGGGCCGCCGCGCCCCAAGGCGGCCGCGAGCGCGTTCTGCTGCGCGCTTGCATCTACATCACCAACGCCAATTTGCGGCTGCGGATGCAGCGCGCGCGCTCGGCCGCGCGGCTGTTCGGGGACGCGTTCGGAGAGTTGCGGGCTCTGAATTCCCGCAAGGCGGCTGCGGCCGGCGACGGCTTCGTGGAGACCTTCCCTGTCCCGGCCCTGGTCGCGCTGTTGCAAGCCAAGCTCGGCCGTTCCCAGCTCTCCAAGGCAGACTGGATCGCACTCGGGGCGACCGTGCGGTCCTGAGGCGCCATGAAACAAAATGCATGTGAGTCTGGTTAAGGGCTAGACGCGCTCGAAAAGATGCACTATTGTGCATCTAGCGCTACGGCGAAATGCAATAATCAAGCTCAGGGATGACCCATGGCCGGGGAAGATCGGCGCCTCGCAGGCGGCGCGACATTCATCGATTTCCAGACCGAACCGTCCCGCTACAAGCACTGGAAGCTGGCGGTCGAGGGCGACGTCGCGACGCTGACCATGGACGTCGACGAGAACGGCGGCCTGTTCGAAGGTTATCTGCTCAAGCTCAATTCCTATGATCTCGGCGTCGACATCGAGCTTGCCGACGCGGTCCAGCGCCTGCGCTTCGAGCATCCCGAGGTGAAGGTCGTGGTGATGCGCTCGGCCAAGAACCGCGTGTTCTGCGCCGGCGCCAACATCCGCATGCTCGCGGGCTCCACGCACGCCCATAAGGTGAACTTCTGCAAGTTCACCAACGAGACCCGCAACGGCATGGAAGACTCCTCGGAGAATTCCGGCCAGCGCTTCATCACCGTCGTGAACGGCTCCGCCGCCGGCGGGGGCTACGAGCTGGCGCTTGCGACCGACCATATCATTCTCGCCGACGACGGCTCCTCCGCCGTCGCGCTGCCCGAGGTGCCGCTGCTCGCGGTGCTGCCGGGCACCGGTGGACTCACGCGCGTCGTCGACAAGCGCAAGGTGCGCCGCGACCACGCCGATTTCTTCTGCACCATCGAGGAGGGCGTGAAGGGCAAGCGCGCCGTGCAATGGCGCCTCGTCGACGAGATCGCGCCGAACTCGAAGCTCGAGGCCAGGATCGCCGAGCGCGCCAGGGAATTCGCGGATCAATCGCAGCGCAAGGGCAGCGGCAAGGGCATCGCGCTGACGCCGCTCAAGCGCCTGATCGACCAGACCAGCATCCGCTACGGCTTCGTCACCGTCGACATCGACCGCACGGCCCGCATCGCCACGATCTCGATCAAGGCGCCAGAGGCCGCGCCGCCCGCCGACATCGACGGCATGATGGCGCAGGGGGCTTCGTTCTGGCCGCTCCAGGTCGCGCGCGAGATCGACGACGCCATCCTGCACTTGCGCATCAACGAGCTCGAGATCGCCATGCTGGTTTTCAAGAGTCATGGCGATCGCGCTCATGTGCTGGCCTGCGATGCCTTCCTCGAAGCCAACAAGGCGCACTGGCTGGTCAATGAGATCCGCCACTACTGGAAGCGCGTGCTCAAGCGCATCGACGTCACCTCGCGCACGCTGGTGACGCTGGTCGAGCCCGGCTCCTGCTTTGCCGGCACGCTCGCCGAGCTCGTCTTCGCCGCCGACCGCTCCTACATGCTGATCGGCACGCGCCAGGGCGACAACCGTCCGCCGCCGTCGATCGAGCTCTCCGCCATGAACTTCGGCCCCTACCCGATGAGCCATGGCCTGACGCGGCTGCAATCGCGCTTCCAGGCCGATCCGGCCGACATCGAGCGGGCGGAAGCCACGCTCGGGACCTCGCTCGATGCCGAACAGGCCGAAGAGCTCGGCCTCGTCACCTTCGCGCTCGACGACATCGACTGGGACGACGAGGTCCGTGTGTTTCTCGAGGAGCGCGCCAGCTTCTCGCCCGACAGTCTCACCGGCATGGAGGCGAGCCTGCGCTTCGTCGGGCCCGAGACGATGGAATCAAAGATCTTCGCGCGCCTCACCGCCTGGCAGAACTGGATCTTCCAGCGTCCCAACGCGGTCGGCGAGGAAGGCGCGCTGCGCCGCTACGGCAGCGGCCAGAAGCCGAAATTCGATATGACGCGGGTGTAACGACATTCACTGCGTCATGGCCGGGCTTGTCCCGGCCATCCACGTCCCTGGCGCGACCAAGCAAGAACGTGGATGCCCGGCACAAGGCCGGGCATGACGGAAAGAGATCGCAAGGAGCACGGCCATGAACATGAACATCATGAACGTCGACTACTCGACCAAGATTCCGAACAACGTGAATCTCGCAGAGGACCGCCAGGTGCTGAAGGCACTCGAGGGTTGGCATCCCGGCTACATGGATTGGTGGAGCGACATGGGGCCGGAAGGCTTCCAGGAATCGCTGGTGTATCTGCGCACGGCGTATTCGGTCGATCCCCGCGGCTGGGCCAAGTTCGACTATGTCCGCATGCCCGACTATCGCTGGGGCATTCTCCTTGCGCCCCAGGAGGAAAATCGCGTGGTGCCGTTCGGCGAGCATTATGGCGAGCCGGCCTGGCAGGAAGTCCCGGGCGAGCATCGCGCCATGCTGCGCCGCCTGATCGTGATCCAGGGCGACACCGAGCCGGCCTCGGTCGAGCAGCAGCGCCATCTCGGCAAGACCGCGCCCTCGCTCTACGACATGCGCAATCTGTTCCAGGTCAATGTCGAGGAAGGCCGCCACCTCTGGGCGATGGTCTATCTGCTCCAGAAGTACTTTGGCCGCGACGGCCGCGAGGAGGCCGACGATCTGCTGCGCCGCCGTTCCGGTGATGCCGACGCGCCGCGCATGCTCGGCGCCTTCAACGAGGCGACGCCGGACTGGCTGTCTTTCTTCATGTTCACCTACTTCACCGACCGCGACGGCAAGATGCAATTGCACTCGCTGGCGCAGTCCGGCTTCGATCCGCTGTCGCGCACCTGCCGCTTCATGCTGACGGAAGAAGCGCACCACATGTTCGTCGGCGAGACCGGCATCACCCGGGTCGTGCAGCGCACCTGCGATGCGATGCGCGAGGCCGGCATCACCGACCCCACCGACATCACCAAGGTCCGCGCGCTCGGGGTGATCGACCTGCCCACCATCCAGAAGAAGCTGAACCTGCACTACACGCTGTCGCTTGATCTCTTTGGTTCGGAGGTCTCGACCAACGCGGCGAACGCCTTCAACGCCGGCATCAAGGGTCGCTATCACGAGACCCAGATCGAGGACGATCACCAGCTCAAGAACGCCACCTATCCGGTGCTGAAGTTCATCAACGGCGAGATCAAGCTGGTGGACGAGCCGGCGCTGACCGCCCTCAACATGCGCCTGCGCGACGATTACAGCCAGGATTGCGTCAAGGGCATGCTGCGCTGGAACAAGGTGATCTCGACCGCCGGCTACGACTTCAAGCTGACCCTGCCCAACGTCGCCTTCCACCGCCACATCGGCGAGTTCAAGGACGTGCATGCGACGCCGGACGGCATCTTGATCGACGATGCCACCTGGGCCAGGCGCAAGGACGAGTGGCTGCCCTCGACTGCCGACGGGGACTTCATCACCTCCCTGATGCAGCCCGTCACCGAGACCGGCAAGTTCGCCTCCTGGATCTCGCCGCCGAAAGTCGGCATCGACAACAAGCCCGGCGATTTCGAATACGTGAAGATCGAGTCGTAAGCGTCAGGGGCAGACGCTTTTGCCGCACAAACGGTGTCATCACCCGCGAAAGCGGGTGATCCAGTATTCCGGAGACAGACGTAATTCAGCCCGGTAGGCCGCGGCGTACTGGATGCCCCGCCTTCGCGGGGCATGACAGCGGAGTGTGAGATGCGGCCTTTGCCAAGCCCCGCCCTCTACCCCGCGATCTCCAGCCCGGCATTCGCGTACACCACACCGCCGTCGACGGCGATGGTGTTGCCGACCACGTAATCGCCCGCGCGCGAGGCGAGATAGATCGCCACCCCTGCCATGTCCTCGTCGCTTCCGATCCGCCGCGACGGGATGCGCTTTGCGACCTCGTCCGAATGGTCGCGCGCGGCCCGGTTCATGTCGGACTTGAACGCGCCCGGCGCGATCGCGGTGACGTTGATGTTGTCCTTGATCAGCTTGGTCGCCAGGCGCCGCGTCAGATGGATTACGGCGGCCTTGCTGGCGGCGTAGGAATAGGTCTCGCCCGGATTGACGAAGATGCCGTCGACCGAGGCGATGTTGATCACCTTCGCCGGACGTTCTGCGCTTGCGGCCGCGCGCAGCGGCTTCGCCAGGGCCTTGGTCAGGAAGAACAGCGACTTGACGTTGAGGTCCATCACCTTGTCCCAGCCGCTTTCGGGGAACTCGTCGAACTCCGCGCCCCAGGCAGCTCCGGCATTGTTGACGAGGATGTCGAGCTTCGGCTCCAGCTTGATGATTTCGGAGGCGAGCCTGTCGCAACCTTCGACGGTGGAGATGTCGATCGGCAGCGCGATGCATTCGCCGTCATATTGCGCGGTGAGCTCCTTGGCGGTCGCCTCGCACGGTCCGGCCTTGCGCGCGGTGATGTAGACCTTTGCGGCGCCGGCGCTGAGAAATCCCGCCGCAATCATCTTGCCGATGCCGCGCGAGCCGCCGGTCACCAGCGCGATGCGGCCTTTGAGCGAAAACAGGTCGTTGAACATGGGGCCTCCCTTGGTTGGCGCTGTTTTGGGCGGGGAGGCGAGGGGAGTCAAGGAAGGGGCAGGGGATGGGGAACGTGGCGCGACGGCGCTTCGACTCACTCGATGTCGTCCCCGCGCACGCGGGGACCCATAACCCCAGGGAGCAGTTTGGCGAAGATTCGTCGATCGGGACTGCTACCAACCGAGATCGATAAATTCCGCGGTATGGGTCCCTGCTTTCGCAGGGACGACAGCGGGATTGGAGCGCGCCTATGCCGCCGCGATCCGGCGGAAGCCGTTCCACATCGCGGTCGCCGCGCCCGAGGTCAACACCGGCAGGATTCGCGCGTCCTGGTAATTGCCGTTGAGCGAGACGCGCGGCAGCGCCGTCATCTGGCCGGCATTCTCGGCGAACAGCATGCCGGGCCGCGTGGTCACCGCGGTCTTGAACCCGGCCGTTGCAGCAAGGCCGAATTCGCGCGTTCCCGCCGCCTCGCGGTCGCCATAGGGATACGCGAGATGCAACACGGGGCGCTCCAGCGCCTGCTCGATCCGCGCGCGGCTCGTGGCCAATTCCTGCGCGGCGATGTCTTCCGCCGCCTTGGCGAGGTTGCAATGGCTGACGCTGTGGGCGCCGATCGTGACCAGCGGATCGGCGGCGAATGTCTTCACCTCGTTCCAGGACAGGCAGAGGCTGCGGCACAGCGCGGCCATGTCGACGTCGTGCGTCGTGCAGAGCGCCTCGATCTCCCGCTTGAGGTCGTGCTCGCCCGGCAGCGCGCGCAGCCAGTCGTGCAGGCGGTCGAATGTTGCCTGCTTGGCCGCAGGCGTCGTCGCATCGAGCCGCAACGCGGAATGACCGATTCTGACGTCGACCTGCTCGGCCTTGGCGATCACAGCCTCCAGCGCCGCCCACCACAGTCGTCCGGTACCCTCCGCAAAGTCGCTCGCGACATAGACAGCGAGGGGCGCGTCGAATTCGCGCAGCACGGGCAGGGCATGATCCAGATTGTCGCGATAGCCGTCGTCGAAGGTGAAGGCCGCGAAGCGGCGGTCGAACCGGCCCTGCACCAGCCGCTCATGCAGCTCGTCCATGCTGACGATGTCGATGTCGCGCGAGCGCAAATGGCACAGCGTCTCGCGCAGGAATTCGGGGGTGACTTCGAGATGCCGGTTCGGCTGGAACGCGGCCTCGCGGGCCGGCCGAACGTGGTGCAGCATGAAAATGGCGCCGACGCCCGACAAGAGCGGGCGCAGCAGATGGTGTGCGCCGCTGAAATAGAGTGCTTCCAGCCCGGCGCGGATGACGTTGTTACGCAGTTGTTTCATGACCGGCTGGCGGACTCTCGCATTCCGCTTTCAACTTACGGAAGAACCCTTGAAGAAAAAGTTATTCCGATTGTCCAGGCGGTGCCTTCGGAAGGGCGCCATTTCCGGTTTGACAGCCTGCCAAGGGTTTGTTTTGTCTCCGGTTCCAGAGTTCGGGTCGTCGAATGCAGAAGCTTTTCAGGTGGGCCAGCAAATGGTGGCCAGGGCTGATTCCCCTGGCCATCATGTGGGGATTTGCGGGCTGGAATAACACTTTACCGGTCGAAGCCGACCTTTCGGCCCGCAGCACGGCCGCGCTCAAGGGGACCGTCCTGGACAAGACCCGGATCGCGGTCGACGGCCGGGACGTCGGCCTGGCCGCGGAAGCCTTCTCGGAGGAGGGGCGCCGCGACGCCGTGACGGCGGTCGAGACCGTGCCCGGCGTGCGCCTGGTCGACGACCGGACCCGCCTTGTTCCCGAGGCCAAACCCTTCGTCTGGAGCGCCGAGCGCGACGTGGTGCGGGTGACGCTGTCCGGCTCCGCGCCTTTGCCCTCGATGAAGGGCCGGCTGACCGAGGCGGCCCGCAAGGAGGTTGGCGGCGCCGAGGTGGCAGACCAGATGGGGCTGGCGCGCGGTGCGCCGCCGCGGTTCGAAGCCGCCGCCACGCTGTTGCTGGACCAGATCGGCAAGCTGAAGGACGGCAAGATCACGATTACGGACACCCAGGTCAATCTGTCGGGCATGGCACGCGAGCTCGGCGGCCGCGAAGCGATCGCTGCCGCGCTGAAGAACCTGCCCGAGGGCTTTTCGGTCGCCGCCAACGACGTCAAGGCGCCGCCCTATATCTTCCAGGCGTACAAGGATCCGGTTGCCGCGACGGTGACGCTGACCGGCTACGTTCCGGACAACAACGTGCATGCGGCGATCGCAACCAGCGCCTCGCGAAAATTCTTCACCGAAAAGGTCGTCGACAATCTCAAGGCCAGCATCGGCGCGCCCGGCTCCTTCAACACGGCCGTGGTCGCAGCGCTCGGCGCGCTGTCGCGGCTGTCGACCGGCACGCTCGTCGTCTCCGACCGCGAAGTGAAGCTGTCGGGCGATGCGCTCTACGAGGGGGCCGCCAACGACATCCGCGCAGGCCTCGGCAAGGACTTCCCGAAGAACTGGCAGTACAAGCCGGAGATCACCGTGAAGCCCGCCGCAGGGCCGGTCGACGGCACCGTGTGCCAGCAATTGTTCACGGACCTCCTGGCCAAGGGCAAGATCCGCTTCGCCGCCAAGCGCGCCGAAATCGATCCGGACTCCGCCGCCATCCTCGATCATCTGATCGAGACGGCGCTGCGCTGCCCCACCACCAATATCGAGGTTGCCGGGCATACCGACGCCGACGGCGAGGACGTCTTCAACCAGGCTCTTTCAGAGAAGCGCGCGCAGGCGGTGATCGACTATCTGGTCAAGGCCGGCCTGCCCCCCGGCCGCTTCACCGCGATCGGCCATGGCAGCACGCAGCCCGTCGCCGGCAACGACACCGACGACGGCAAGGCGAAGAACCGCCGCATCGAATTTCTGGTGAGGTGACGATGCCCTATCTCGTCTCGTTTCATCTGGGCTGGCTGATCGGCTCGCTGTTGCTGGGCTTTTGCATGGGCTGGATCTCCGTGGTCCAGCGCGGCAACGGCACCTCGAAGGTGACGGCGCGCTGGCTCGCCGCGCTTGCCGCCGCCCTGGTCGCGGCCTCGTTCGCCCGTGTCGTCCCTGGCCGCTTCGGCTACTGGCTCGACCTCGGCCTGATCATGTTCGCCTGCTATCTGGTCGGCTGCACCATCGGCGCCTGGCTGCGGGACCGGGTGGTGTCGCGCAGCATGCCCGTGGCCTGAGTCTTGAGCCCGCGGGGATCGGGCCGGTGGAGGCCGGTGCGGCGGTCTGGCCGCTGCTGCCCTGCTGTTCAGCGCCCCGCGACCTTCGGGCGCATCGGAATATCCGTGAACAAGGCCTGGGTCGCCACCCTCTTTCAACAGGCAGACGCCGTCCATAGATTGACGTCGGCTTAAGGCGTGACGGAACATTGTAAGGCGGAAATCATCAAACCTTCATGGCGCTTGCGCAGGATTGCCATGGAGATTCGACTTAAGTCCTGCCGTCGAAGGCGCCAAACCGTGCATCAGGAGCCCGCAACCCTGCCTAAAATATTGAATGCACGTGTTTTTGTTCGAATTGGCGAATTCCACTCGGCCCGAAAACGCGCTAGTGGAGGGGCAGGGGGCATGCGCGATGCCGGAGCCGGCGGCGAAGGTTCGTTGAGTGCCCGTGCGTCGTCCGCCCGTTCGCCGGCCACCCTGGTCGCTGAAGCGTTGTTCGAGGTCTAGATGCTGGAAGCCATACGCAGGGCGACGACGTTTCTGCGCCAGAAGCAAATCCTGCATAAGCTTGGAGTTGTGATCAGCGTCGCGGTCATCGGCATCGCTTGCTATGTGCTGTACCACATGCTGCGAGGCATCGATTTCAACGAGGTCCTCGAAGCGATCAAGAGCACCGAGCCGAGCCAGATCGCGATGGCGGCGCTGTTCGTCGCCGCGGGCTATTTCACCCTGACCTTCTACGACCTGTTCGCCACGCGCGCGATCGGCCACGCCCATGTGCCCTACCGCATCAACGCGCTCGCGGCCTTCACCAGCTATTCGATCGGCCACAATGTCGGTGCATCGGTCTTCACCGGCGGGGCCGTGCGCTACCGCATCTATTCGGCCTACGGGCTGAATGCGATCGACGTCGCAAAGATCTGCTTCCTCGCCGGCCTGACCTTCTGGCTCGGCAACGCCGCCGTGCTCGGCCTCGGCATCGCCTATCATCCGGAGGCCGCGGCCTCGATCGACCAGCTTCCGCCGTGGCTGAACCGGACGCTGGCGCTGACGATCATCGTGGGGCTGATCGGCTATGTGGTCTGGGTCTGGACCCGGCCGCGCGTGGTCGGCCGCGGGCCCTGGACCGTGGTGCTGCCGGGCGGCCCCTTGACGCTGCTCCAGATCGCGATCGGCATCATCGATCTCGGCTTCTGCGCGCTCGCGATGTATGTCCTGGTCCCGGACGAGCCCAATCTCGGCTTCGTCGTGGTCGCGGTGATCTTCGTCTCGGCGACGCTGCTCGGGTTCGCCAGCCATTCGCCCGGCGGGCTCGGGGTGTTCGACGCCGCCATGCTGGTCGGCCTCTGGCAGATGGACCGCGAGGAGCTTCTGGGCGGCATGCTGCTGTTCCGCGTCCTCTATTATCTGGCCCCCTTCATCCTATCTGTAATCTTGCTGACGTTTCGCGAAGTTATGATCGGCGCACGATCGAAGCGCCTGCAGCAGGCGGCGCTCAAGCTCGACCCCGGTCCGGCGCGTGAAGCCGCCTATGTGAGAGAGCGCAGCGACGGCGGTGCCTGACGGCGCCAAGCTTTGGGACCAGCCTCCAGGAGAAGTCCGCCCCGATGGCGATCGACGCCCCATCTTCTCCCTCCGCCCGGCCCTGGTCCGACCGGCTCCGGCACTCGACCATCATCCTGATCGCTGCGGCGCTGGCGCTGTCCGTCGTCGTCTCCCTCGGCGAATTGACGGCGCTGCACGCCGCGATCGTGTTCCTCTGCATCGCCGCCGCTGCACTGATCCCGTGGCGTCTGCATGATCCTGCAGCTTCCCGCGACGACGTCAGGCGCACCAACCCGGTCGAGAGCGCGGCGGTGGCTGCGGTCGTCGCCGGCATGCCGGATCCGGCGGTCCTGCTCGACCGCGCCGGCCGCGTCATCCACCTCAATGCCGCGGCCGCCCAGCTCGCGCCGGCGCTGCGCCGGAACGAGCTCGCCCAGTTCGCGCTGCGCTCGCCGGAGATCATCACCGCGCTGCGCGAAGCGATCGCGACCACCGAGCCGCGGCGCGCGACCTATCTCGATCACGTCCCGGTGGATCGCTGGATGGAGCTCATGATCACGCCGGTGCCGGTGCCGACCAGCTTCGGCGGCGCCGACAAATGCATGCTGATGACCTTTCACGACCAGACGCCGCTGCGCCGGGTCGAGGAGATGCGCGCCGACTTCGTCGCCAATGCCAGCCACGAGCTGCGCACGCCGCTCGCTGCGCTGTCGGGCTTCATCGACACCCTCCAGGGCCAGGCCAAGGACGATCCCAAGGCGCGCGAGCGCTTCCTCGGCATCATGCACAACCAGGCCACCCGGATGGCCCGCCTGATCGACGATCTATTGTCGCTGTCGCGGGTCGAGCTGTCGGCTCACGTCCGGCCCGACACCCTGGTCGACCTGCTGCCGATCATCCGCCAGGTCGCCGACGGGCTCGAGCCGCTGGCGCGCGAGCGGCAGGTCGAGGTCGATATCCATTTGCCCGATAGCCCGGTGATGATCGCGGGTGACCGCGAGGAGCTGCTCCGCCTGTTCGAGAATTTGATCGAGAACGCCCTCAAATACGGCGCCTCCGGCGGACGCGTCATCGTGTCGCTGACCTCGGGCGCGGCCGCTGACGGAACTCAGGAAATCCGGATCCTGGTTCGCGATTTCGGCCCCGGCATCGCGCCCGAGCACCTGCCGCGGCTGACCGAGCGGTTCTACCGGGTCGATGTCGGCGACAGTCGCTCCCAAGGCGGGACCGGGCTCGGATTATCGCTGGTGAAACATATTCTTAACCGTCACCGCGGCCGGCTTTTGATCGAGAGCGTGCCCCGGCAGGGCGCCACTTTCAGCGCCTGTTTTCCCCAACCGAAGCCTCCGGCGCAGGTCTGAAAATCAAGCGATATCAACTGCTTGATCCTGTCATCCGACTGTCACGAAACCTTCGTAAAAGCACAGCCGACCGCTCCTAAAGGGGGCGGCGTGGGGAGCGCGATCGGGCGCGGATGGCGCTTCGCTCCCCTGTATGGAGACCAGCATGAATTTCCTCAAAACGATCGTTGCCGCCGGCTTGGTCGCCGCGTCGGCGACGGCGGCCTTTGCCGCCGACATCACCGGTGCAGGTGCGACGTTCCCGTTCCCGCTCTATTCCAAATGGGCTGACGCCTACAAGAAAGAGACCGGCAATGGTCTGAACTACCAGTCGATTGGCTCAGGCGGCGGCATCAAGCAGATCCAGGCCAAGACCGTGACCTTCGGCGCCAGCGATATGCCCCTCAAGCCTGAGCAACTCGAGAAGGACGGCATGATTCAATGGCCGCAGGCGATGGGTGCATTGGTGCCCGTCCTGAATCTCGAGGGAATCAAGCCGGGCGAGCTGGTCTTCTCCGGCCAGCTGCTGGGCGACATCTACCTGGGCAAGGTCAAGACGTGGAATGACCCGGCGATCGCCAAGCTCAATCCCAATGTGAAGCTCCCCTCGGATGCCATCACCGTCGTGCGCCGGTCGGACGGCTCCGGCACGACGTTCATTTGGACCGATTTTCTTTCGAAATCCAATGCCGAGTGGAAGACGAAGGCCGGTGCCGGTACTGCGGTCGAGTGGCCGACGGGTGTTGGTGCCAAAGGCAATGAAGGCGTCGCAGGCAATGTCAGCCAGACCAAGAACTCGATCGGTTACGTCGAGTATGCCTATGCCAAGCAGAACAAGCTGACCTACGGCGCAATGATCAACAAGGCTGGCAAGACCGTGCAGCCGACCGTCGGGGCCTTCCAGGCTGCGGCTGCCAACGCTGACTGGGCTGGATCCAAGAATTACTATGTGATCCTGACCGACCAGCCGGGTGAAGCATCGTGGCCGATTACCGGCGCGACCTTCATCCTGATGCACAAGGATGCGACCGACAAGGCGGCGTCCCAGGAGGCCATCAAGTTCTTCAAGTGGGCCTTCGAGAAGGGCGACAAGATGGCCGAAGAGCTGGACTACATCCCGATGCCCGACACGGTCGTGAAGCAGATCGAGAAGACCTGGGCTGCCGAGATCAAGAGCTAACGCGCTCTTGTCCCGGGCACGGCCCGGGACCCTAAGAGACCTGCGCTCCGGATCGGCATCGCGTCGCATCCGGGGCGCAAGACGAGCAACAAGACCGACAGCAAGCGTATATAAAACGGGCACAGGGGATCGGCGTGGCAGAGATGGCCGTTCAGAGCGATGTAATCGACGATGCCGGACCGTATGACCGCGCCAAGGCCTTGAGCGCGTTCAAGCTCGGCGACGTCACTTTCTACTGGATCACGCGGCTGAGCGCGATCTCGGTGCTGTTGATCCTCGGCGGCATCATCATTTCGCTGGTCGTCGGGGCGTTCCCGGCGATGAAGGAATACGGCGTGTCGTTCCTGTGGACGCAGCGCTGGGCGCCGTCGGCCGATCCGCCCGTGCTCGGCGCGCTCGGGCCGATGTACGGCACGCTCGTTACCTCCTTCATCGCGATGCTGATCGCCATTCCGGTCGGTCTCGGCATTGCGATCTTTCTCACCGAGCTCTGTCCGCAATGGCTGCGCCGGCCGATCGGCATGGCTGTCGAGCTGCTCGCCGGAATTCCCTCGATCATCTACGGCATGTGGGGCTTCTTCGTGCTGGGCCCGTTCCTGGCCAACAGCTTCCAGCCCTTCATGATCAGCATCTTCGACGGCGTTCCCGTCCTCGGGGCGATCTTCGCAGGTCCCCCGTCCTATCTCAGCACGTTCAACGCCGCGCTGATCCTCGCCATCATGGTGCTGCCCTTCATCACCTCGATCTCGGTCGACGTGTTCAAGACGGTGCCGCCGGTGCTGAAGGAAGCCGCCTACGGCGTCGGCTGCACCACCTGGGAAGTCGTCCGCAGCGTGGTGATCCCCTACACCCGGGTCGGCATCATCGGCGGCGTCATGCTGGCGCTGGGCCGCGCGCTCGGCGAGACCATGGCCGTGACGTTCATCATCGGCAATTCGTTCCGCATCTCCTCGTCGATCTTCGCGCCCGGCACCACGATCTCGGCGGCGATCGCCTCCGAGTTCGCCGAGAGCGACGGCCTGCACCAGTCCGGCCTGATCCTGCTCGGCCTGTTGCTGTTCGTGTTGACGTTCTTCGTGCTGGCCGCAGCGCGGCTGATGCTGATGCGGCTGGACAAGAAAGCGGGGAACTGACGTCATGGCCCTCAATCCGATCTATTCGCGTCGCCGCCGCAAGGACATCGTCATCCGCGGGCTCTGCATCGCCGCGGCCGCCTTCGGCGTCACCTGGCTCGCGCTGATCCTGATCACGCTGCTCTACAACGGCCTGGCTGGCCTGAACCTCCAGGTCTTCACCGCCGACACGCCGCCGCCCGGCTCGACCGAAGGCGGCCTGCGCAACGCCATCGTCGGCTCGATCATCATGACCGTGCTCGGCGTCGGCATCGGCGCGCCGCTCGGCCTGTTCGCCGGCACCTATCTTGCCGAGTACGGCCGCAACGACAGGCTGACTTCGGTGATCCGCTTCATCAACGACATCCTCTTGTCGGCGCCCTCGATCATCATCGGCCTGTTCATCTATGGCGCGGTGGTGGTGCCGATGCGCGGCTTCTCGGCGCTCGCGGGAGCGCTGGCACTCGCGGTCATCGTCATCCCGGTCGTGGTGCGCACCACGGAGGACATGCTGCTGCTGGTGCCGAATCCGTTGCGCGAAGCCGCCAGCGCATTGGGCCTCCCGCGTTCGCTGGTCATCAAGCGCATCGCCTATCGCGCGGCACGCGCCGGCCTCATCACCGGCGTGCTGCTCGCCACCGCCCGCGTCGCCGGCGAGACCGCGCCGCTGCTGTTCACCGCGCTGTCGAACCAGTTCTTCAGCCTCGGCCTGGACAAGACGATGGCCAACCTGCCGGTCACCATCAACAATTTCGTCCAGAGCCCCTACGCCTATTGGAAGCAGCTCGCCTGGAGCGGCGCGCTGCTGATCACCCTGACCGTGCTTGCCCTGAACATTGGCGCGCGCATCATCGGCGCCGAGAGGACTGCAAAATGAGTGAAATGTCTGTTTCCGTGAGCGCGCCGACCGTTCATCCCGGCTCGCAGCCGCTGCCCGAGGCACCCGCCAAGGTCACCGCGCGCAACCTCAACTTCTACTACGGCGAGCACCATGCGCTGAAGAACATCAATCTGGCGCTCGGCACCAACCGCGTCACGGCCTTCATCGGCCCGTCCGGTTGCGGCAAGTCGACCCTGCTGCGCATCTTCAACCGGATGTATGATCTCTATCCGGGCCAGCGCGCTACCGGCCAGCTGATGCTCGACCAGACCAACATCCTCGACCCCAGGCTCGACCTCAATCTTCTGCGCGCCCGGGTCGGCATGGTGTTCCAGAAGCCGACGCCGTTCCCGATGACGATCTACGAGAACATCGCGTTCGGCATCCGTCTCTACGAGAAGATCTCGAAGTCCGAGATGGACGGCCGCGTCGAGAAGGCGCTGCGCGGCGGCGCGCTGTGGAACGAGGTCAAGGACAAGCTCAACGCCTCCGGCCTGTCGCTCTCCGGCGGCCAGCAGCAGCGCCTGTGCATTGCCCGCACCGTCGCGGTGCGGCCCGAAGTGATCCTGTTCGACGAGCCCTGCTCGGCGCTCGACCCGATCTCGACCGCCAAGGTCGAGGAACTGATCCAGGAACTGTCCGAGAACTACACGATCGCGATCGTCACCCACAACATGCAGCAGGCGGCGCGCGTCTCCGACAAGACCGCCTTCATGTATCTCGGCGAACTAATCGAGTTCGACGACACCAGCAAGATCTTCACGTCGCCGACCGACCGGCGGACGCAGGATTACATCACCGGCCGGTTCGGCTGAGGAGACGGAACATGGGTACTGAACATACCGCAAAGGCTTTCGACACCGACCTCCAGGAGCTCACCCGACTGGTCGCCGAGATGGGCGGCATCGCGGAGCGCATGATCGTCGAATCGGTCGACGCGCTGATCCGCCGCGACGTCGCGCTCGGCCAGCGCGTCGTCACCATCGACACCGAGCTCGACGCGCTGCAGAAGAAGATCGAGGAGCGCGCCGTGCTCACCATCGCCCGCCGTCAGCCGATGGCGGTCGATCTGCGCGAGATCGTCGGCGCCATGCGCGTTGCGACCGACCTCGAGCGCATCGGCGACCTCGCCAAGAACATGGGCAAGCGCGTCGCCGCGCTGGAGACGGATTTCCATCCGCTGAAACTGTTCCGTGGCCTGGAGCACATGACCGACCTCGTGCAGCAGCAGGTCAAGTCGGTGCTGGACGCCTACGCCGCGCACGATCTGCCGGCGGCGATGGCGGTGTGGAAGGGCGACGAGGAAGTCGACGCGATCTGCACCTCGCTGTTCCGCGAGCTCCTCACCTACATGATGGAGGATCCGCGCAACATCTCGTTCTGCATCCATCTGATGTTCTGCGCCAAGAACATCGAGCGGATCGGCGACCACGCCACCAACATCGCCGAGACCGTGTTCTACATGATCGAGGGCCAGGCGATCACCGACAAGCGGCCGAAGGGGGACATGACCAACTTCGCCACGACGATCCCGAATAGCTGAAGACCTCAAGGAGCGACGACACCATGGGCGCACGCATTATGGTGGTTGAGGACGAGGAAGCTCTCACCGAGCTTCTTCGCTACAACCTCGAAGGCGACGGCTATGACGTCGAGACGGTCATGCGCGGCGACGACGCCGACACCCGCCTCAAGGAGCACATTCCCGACCTGATCGTGCTCGACTGGATGCTGCCCGGCCTGTCAGGCATCGAGCTGTGCCGCCGCCTGCGCACCCGTCCCGAGACCAAGCAACTGCCGATCATCATGCTCACCGCGCGCGGCGAGGAGAGCGAGCGCGTACGTGGCCTTGCGACCGGCGCCGACGACTACATCGTGAAGCCGTTCTCCGTGCCGGAGCTCCTGGCGCGCGTGAAGGGCCTCCTGCGGCGCGCCAGCCCCGAGCGGCTCGCCACCGTGCTCGCCTATGGCGACATCGAGCTCGACCGCGACAAGCGCCGCGTGGCGCGCTCGGGCCGGCCGATCGATCTCGGCCCGACCGAATACCGGCTGCTGGAGTTCTTCCTGGAGCATCCCGGCCGCGTGTTCTCGCGCGAGCAGCTGCTCGACAGCGTCTGGGGCCGCGACATCTACATCGACGAGCGCACCGTCGACGTCCATATCGGCCGCCTGCGCAAGCTGCTCAATCTCGGCCGCGAGCAGGACCCGATCCGCACCGTCCGCGGCGCGGGCTATGCGCTCGATGATCGCTTCGCGAAGGCGGAGCAGACGTAAGGGGCAGGAGGGGTGGCCTAGCGAGCTGCCGCCACGTATCGGTGTCGTCCCGGACAAGCGTCAGCGCAGATCCGGGACCCATAACCACGGCAAGTGATTGCTACGCGAAAACGGTAACTCCGAGTCCCCGTAACCACATCTTGCGGTGGCTATGGGTCCCGGATCTGCGCGCGCTTGTCCGGGACGACATCGGATGTGTTGAGGCGCCGTCGCCGACGGCTGCCGTTCCTACAATGAGCTATTCCCGCTACTTACCGCGTGCTCGGCTTGGCCGGTGCACGACGGCGGTCCGCTGCGGGCTGATACGCCACGCGCGAGTGCTGGGCGCAATAGGGCAGGCCGGAGAGCGCCTTGCCGCCGCAGAAGAAGAAATCCGGGCTCGAGGGATCGCCGACCGGCCAGTGGCAGGTCGCCTCGTTCAGCTCCAGCAGCGACAGCCGCTGGCTCATCGGCACCACGTTGTCGTAGGTGACCGGTTCGGCCTCCACTTCGACCTCGAAGGCCTGCGCCAGCGCGGTGTTGCCGCGCGCAATGGGGCGGGTCACCCGCATCATGTGCTGCGCGGGACGCGCCTTGCGCGGCCGGGGTGCTGCCGATGAAGGGCTTTTGGCACGGCCGGACAGACCGAGCCTGTGCACTTTGCCGATCACGGCATTGCGGGTCACATTGCCGAGCTCTGCTGCGATCTGGCTGGCCGAAAGTCCGGCCTCCCAGAGCTTTTTCAGCTGCTCGACGCGATCATCGGACCAGGTCAAAACCGTCATTGCACCCTTTCCCTCGCTGCCGGCCAACCATCCTGGGGCCTTGCAGCGAATGCCTAAGCCTTCAAAAACCCGTGTCGTCAGAATCCCTTAAGGCTCGCCGGGCGCGCCACTGACGCCCGAACGTTTACGCCGGTACATGAGGACTCTTGGGATCAGAACCGCTGCACGAGATGTCGTATCTGACAATCCAAACGCTACAATATGGCGTGACTCCCGCGCAAGAGTCCGCCGACTCGCTTCCACATGTTCCGTGGTGAAAACCCGCGAAATCGGCACCGCAAGACTACGGATTCAGCGTTTCCCGAGGCTTTCCCAGCGGCATTGACACCCGTCTTGCCAGGCATAAGATAGTCGCGCGTGCCGCCCTTAAAAGGCGGCACGTTTCGTTTTCCGGGCCGGTCGATGGTGCGTTGCCCAATGCGCGCGTCACACCGTCCGCAACATTCAAGTGGCCGTCATGACTAACAGCGCAGCGCCGCATTTGCTCCCCGTTTTCGCCAGGGCCGACCTCGGTTTCGAACGCGGCGAAGGCTGCTGGCTGATCGCGACCAATGGCGAGCGCTATCTCGATTTCACCTCGGGCGTCGCCGTGAATGCGCTCGGCCATTGCCACCCGCATCTAACCAAGGCGCTGCAGGAGCAGGCGACGAAGCTGTGGCACATGTCGAACCTGTTCCAGAGCCCGGACGGCGAGAAGCTCGCCGTGCGCCTGTGCAACGAGAGCTTCGCGGACTTCGTGTTCTTCTGCAATTCCGGCGCCGAAGCGCTGGAGGGCGTGATCAAGCTGGTCCGCCATCATCACTTCTCCAAGGGCCATCCCGAGCGCTACCGCATCATCACCTTCGAAGGCGCCTTCCATGGCCGCACCCTGGCGACCCTCGCAGCGACCGGCTCTGCGAAATATCTCGAAGGTTTCGGCCCGCCGATGGATGGTTTCGACCAGGTCCCGCATGGTGACCTCGACGCCGTCAAGAAGGCGATCGGGCCCGACACCGCCGGCATCCTGATCGAGCCGATCCAGGGCGAGGGCGGCGTGCGCGCCGCGACGCCGGCCTTCCTCAAGGCGCTGCGCCAGCTCTGCGACGACAAGGGCCTGCTGCTCGCCTTCGACGAGGTGCAGACCGGCATGGGCCGCACGGGAGATCTCTTCGCCTATCGCCGCACCGGCGTCACACCCGACGTGATGTCGCTGGCCAAGGCGCTCGGCGGCGGCTTCCCGATCGGCGCGGTGCTGGCGACGGCGGAAGCGGCTTCCGGCATGGGACCCGGTTCGCACGGCTCGACCTTCGGCGGCAATCCGCTGGCGATCTCGGCGGCCAACGCCGTGCTCGACGTCATGCTCGAGCCCGGCTTCTTCGACCACGTGCAGAAAATGTCGCTGCTGCTCAAGCAGAAGCTCGCCTCCGTGATCGACCGTCACCCCGATGTCGTCAGCGAAGTGCGCGGCGAGGGCCTCCTGGTCGGCATCAAGGCCGTGGTGCCGTCGGGCGATCTCGTGGCTGCCTTGCGTGGTGAAAAGCTGCTCACGGTCGGCGCGGGCGACAATGTCGTGCGCTTCCTGCCGCCTCTGATCGTCACTGAAGCCGAGATCGAGGACAGCGTCGTCAGGCTCGAGCGCGCCTGCGCTGCGATCTCGTCCAGCCAGACCAAGCGGGCGGCAAGCTGATGAGCAAGTCGCCGAAACATTTCCTCGACATCAACGAGCTCCCGCTGTCGGAGCTCAAGCGCATGCTCGCCGCATCCTCCGCCATGAAGGCGAAGCAGAAGGCGCAGCAGCCGGTCAAGCCGCTCGAAGGCAAGACGCTGGCGATGATCTTCGAGCGTCCCTCGACGCGGACGCGGGTGTCGTTCGACGTCGCCATGCGCCAGCTCGGCGGCGAGCCCATCATGCTCACCGGCGCCGAGATGCAGCTCGGGCGCGGCGAGACCATCGCCGACACCGCGCGCGTGCTGTCGCGCTACGTCGACGCCATCATGATCCGCATCCTCAATCACGAGGCGCTGCTGGAGCTTGCGGCCAACGCCACCGTGCCCGTCATCAACGGCCTGACGCGGCGCTCGCATCCCTGCCAGGTGATGGCCGACCTCATGACCTATGAGGAGCATCGCGGCCCGATCGAGGGCAAGACGGTCGCCTGGACCGGCGACGACAACAACGTGCTGGCCTCCTGGGCCCACGCCGCCGAGCGCTTCAAGTTCCAGCTCAACGTCGCAACGCCGCCCGAGCTCGCGCCGAAAAAGGCGATGCGCGACTTCATCAAGACGACCGGCGCGCCGATCGTGCTCGGCACCGATCCGGAAGCCGCCGTGCGCGGCGCCGATTGCGTCGTCACCGACACCTGGGTGTCGATGGGCGACAAGGAGGGCGAGCACCGCCACAACGTGCTCAAGCCCTACCAGGTCAACGGCAAGCTGATGTCGCTGGCCAAGCCCGACGCGCTGTTCATGCACTGCCTGCCCGCCCATCGCGGCGAGGAGGTCACCGATGAAGTGATCGACGGCCCGCAATCGGTTGTGTTCGACGAGGCCGAAAACCGCCTGCACGCGCAGAAGGGGATTTTGGCCTGGTGCTTTGATGCGGTGAAGTAATCCGTGGCGAGGGCGACCGCGCCACCCTCCGCCGTCGTCCCGGACAAGCGCGCCAAAAGCGCGCGACGATCCGGGACCCATAGCCACAGGACGTGATTTGGCGAGGACTCGCGGTTGCCAGCTCGCGCCACACCTGACCCTGTGGGTATGGATCCCGGATCAGCGCTCGCTTGTCCGGGACGACACCGAGTTTGCTGTAGCGATGTGCAACCCACTCGCATCCGGAACACGCCGTCCCGCGCCCCCTTCCATTTCCCGACCTCCGACCCCAGATAGACCGCCATGGTTTCCCAATCTCCTGACATGAAAGCCGGGCCCGAAGGCCCGGTCCGCGCACCATCGGCGGTTTCGATCGATGACGCCGTGCTGCCCTACGAGGTCGATGCGCTCGACGTGCGCGGTCGCCTGGTGCGGCTTGGCCCGGCGCTCGACGAGATCCTGACCAAGCACGACTATCCCGCGCCGGTCGGCAAGCTGCTCGGCGAGGCTATCGTGCTGACGACGCTGCTCGGCACGGCGCTGAAATTCGACGGCCGCTTCATTCTGCAGGCCCAGACCGACGGCCCGGTGTCGTTCCTGGTCGTCGACTACATGGCGCCGGATCGCCTGCGCGCCTATGCGCGCTTTGACGCCGCGCGTCTCGGCGAGGCCAGGGAATCTGGCATGAATTCCGGCGCGCTGCTCGGCCGCGGTCATCTCGCCATGACCATCGACCAGGGGCCCGACATGAGCCGCTACCAGGGCCTCGTCGCGCTCGATGGCGGCAGCCTGGAGGACGCCGCCCACGAATATTTCCTGCGCTCCGAGCAGATCCCGACGCGCGTGCGCCTCGCGGTCGGCGAGGAGTGGCGCTCGAGCGACGGCGGCAAGCATCGCTGGCGCGCCGGCGGCATGCTGATGCAGTTTCTGCCGAAGGCGCCGGAGCGCGCTCGGCAGGCCGATCTGCATCCCGGCGACGCCCCGGATGGCGTCGAGGTGCACAGCGTCACTGAAGACGACGCGTGGGTCGAAGCGCGCTCGCTGATCGAGACGGTCGAAGACGTCGAGCTGATCGATCCCGAGCTCTCCGGCGAACGCCTGCTGTTCCGCCTGTTCCACGAGCGCGGCGTGCGCGTGTTCAAGCCACAGGTCCTCAAGGCGCAGTGCTCGTGCTCGCGCAATGCCGTCGCCTCGATGCTCAAGAGCTTCTCGCCCGACGATCGCGCCGCGATGGTCAAGGACGACAAGGTCGTCGTCACCTGCGAGTTCTGCAGCTCGGTGTACGATTTCACGCCGGATGAAGCGGGTGTCGAAGACGCGTAGCGAGCTCGCGTAGGGTGGGCAAAGCGACTTGTCCGCCGTAGCTCGAAGAGCGAAGGCGGAAGCGGGCCCACGTCCCTGAAATCGTGAAAGATGGGTGGACACCTCGCCTGTGTCGGCCTCTGTCAATCCACTCGCGCGAAAATATTCCACTTTACCGAAATTCGGTTTCGGCGTATGTGTCGCCCATCCCGGCTCACTCAAGAGGGGCGATCATGAGGTCGTCATTTTCGCGAGCCGGGTCTGCGGTGGACGCGGCAGCGTCGGCGCGAGAGGTGCGGGCAGGGCGGGTAGTCCCCGTGAGCTCGTAACCGCGTGCGGACGACGGCGCTGCCAGGCTTCGTCTCGCCTGTAAGTTCTCAGCTCCGTCGACAGGGCTGGGAATACTGCGGCGACATGGCGGGCCGTGCGTACGGCAAAACCGTGTGGTCCTGGCCGTCGTTGCCACGGTCAAGTCGTTCGAAGATGCGTGCGAGCCCAACCGGGCGGACGGCATTATCCAATTCGGACGGCGAGGGAGGCCAGAGGAAAGTTCGGCTCCCGGGAGAGCACGGCATAAGCCGTCCGACCATCGCGCAGGGAAGGCCGAGTGATCGGCACCACCTGTATGCTGCTGTGCGGTTCTTTTTGCGCGTGCATTTCGCGCAGCGGACCGCGGGTGCCTGTCGGCACCCGGCCTTCCCTGTGCCCTCTTGGACAAGAGGGTGAGAGATGAAGCAAAGCTCGGGCGAATTCAGCCGCGAGGCTGCGAAGGCGTGTCTGTGAGTCGAGGTGCCTGTCACAAACTCGACGTCGTAGGGTGGGCAAAGGCGCTCTTGCGCCGTGCCCACGATCTCTCTCGGTCGCTAAAGATACGTGGGCACGGTGCTTCGCGCCTTTGCCTACCCTACGGCACCTGCAAAACCGGCACCGCCCTAATTCAGCACCCGCTTGCTGTCCGGGCTGTCCAGCGAAAATGCGGGAACGTCGATCTCGAAGCGCTCGCCGCTTTCGGTGACCATCTGGTAGCGGCCGGTCATGAAGCCGGAGGCGGTCGAGAGCGGCACGCCCGAGGTGTATTCGAAGCGCTCGCCGGGGCCCAGGATCGGCTGCTCGCCGACCACGCCCTCGCCCTTCACCTCCTGCTGGCGGCCGGAGGCGTCGGTGATGATCCAGTGCCGCGTCTTGAGCTGCACGGTCTCCTCGCCGGAATTGGTGATGACGATGGTGTAGGACCAGAAGTAGCGCGAACGGTCGGCCGACGACTGCTCCGGAACAAAGTTCGGCTCGACGGTCACTTCAATCTGGCGGGTCACGGCGCGGTACATGGCTGCTACCATACCGAAATCCCGCTCCGGAACCAAACGCTGCGGGCCGCCTGGCGACATCGTCCCGCCAGAATTCAGAGGAAATGACACCCTCGGAAAACATTCCAAGGCAAGCACCCCCTGCTGATCCGGCCGCTTTGCGAGATGACGACCGGACCGGTACACTCCTTGACACGTCGCGATTTGCGGAAGGGTTTTTGACCCCCGATGACCATTGCCGACCAAGTGACGGGACAGACGATCGCGGGAACCGCGGGTGCCAAGCCCGCGGGGACCAGGCCGCGCGTGAGGGCGCCGGCGATCACGCTGCCCGCCATCGGCGAGCGTGAGCTCCGGCTCGACCTGTTCCGCGGGCTGGCGCTGTGGCTGATCTTCATCGACCATCTGCCGGCCAGCCTGTTGACGTGGTTCACGATCCGCAACTACGGCTTCAGCGACGCCACCGAGATCTTCATCTTCATCTCCGGCTACACCGCGGCCTTCGTCTACGGAAGGGCGATGCTGGAGAGCGGCGTCCTCATCGCCACCGCGCGCATCCTGCGCCGGGTCTGGCAGATCTATGTCGCCCACGTCTTCCTGTTCACGATCTTCCTCGCCGAAATCTCCTATGTCGCGACCAGGTTCGAGAACCCGCTCTACACCGAAGAGATGGGTATCATGGACTTCCTCAAGCATCCGGACGTCACCATCGTGCAGGCGCTGCTCCTGCGCTTCCGTCCCGTCAACATGGACGTGCTGCCGCTCTACATCGTGCTGATGCTGGCGCTGCCCTTGATCCTGTGGTCGATGAAGTGGCGACCCGACGTCACCCTCGGCCTCTCGGTCGTACTCTACGCGGTGACCTGGGAGTACGATCTTTATCTTTCGGCCTATCCGAACGGCTTCTGGGCCTTCAATCCTTTTGCCTGGCAATTGCTGTTCGTGTTCGGTGCATGGTGCGCGCTCGGAGGTGCGCGGCGCATGTCCCGTATCCTGTCGTCACGCGTCACGATGTGGATGGCGATCGCCTATCTCGTCGCGGCGTTCTACGTGACGCTGACCTGGTACGTGCCGCAGCTCTCCCAGTTCATGCCGAAGCGCATCGAGCAATGGATGTATCCGATCAACAAGACCGATCTCGACGTGCTGCGCTTCACGCACTTCCTGGCGCTGGCCGCGCTTACCGTGCGCTTCCTGCCCCGGGATTGGCCGGGCTTGAAATCGCGTTGGCTGCGACCATTGATTCTATGTGGCCAGCATTCGCTCGAGATCTTCTGCCTCGGCGTCTTCCTGGCCTTTGCGGGCCATTTCATCCTCGCCGAAGTCTCCGGCGGGGCGGCCATGCATGCGTTGATTAGTCTCTCCGGGGTCCTGATCATGTGGGGCGTGGCGTGGGTGATTTCGTGGTACAAGCGGGTGGCTGACAAGAGCGGTGCGAAAACCAAGAACGCCGTCGGCAATGCCGATCTGGCGGGAGGGGGCTGATGAAGGCGAAGGTTCTCCTGAGCCTGATCCTGCTATGCGGTAGCCTCGCCGCGCCTGTGGCGCGCGCGGGGGATGCTGCGTCTGCCGCGCCCGCGGCATGCGAATTGCCGTCTTATCTACTTACCAGCGAAAGCCGGCTTCCCAAGGTCGCCGATGCCATCAAGGCCGGCAAACCGCTCGACATCCTCGTCATCGGCAGCCGCTCGACCACGATTCCGTCTTCGGAGGGCAGCTCCTATCCGGCGCGCATGGAGGCGATGCTCAAGGAGAAGCTGCCGCCGTCCGAGGTGGTGCACGTCTCCGTAGAAATACAGAGCAAGAGAACCGCGGAGGAGGCCGCCTCCACCTTCGTTAAGCTGTTGGAAGCAAAAACGCCTACTTTGGTCATCTGGCAGACCGGGACCGTGGATGCCATCCGATCCATCGATCCCGACGAATTTCGCAGCGCCGTGACCGATGGAGTTGTTGCGTTGCAAAAGGCAGGGGCCGACGTCGTCTTGATGAATTTGCAGTACAGCCCGCGCACCGAAACGATGATCTCGGCGCAACCGTTTCTCGATAATATGCGCGTGGTGGCGCAGGAGCACGATATTCCCCTGTTCGATCGTTTCGCGATCATGCGGCAGTGGAATGATCAGGGTCAGTTCGACCTGTTCAGCCCGTCCCGCGGGCCCGAGCTGGCGAAACAGGTCCATGATTGCCTCGGCCGGGCGTTGGCACAGTTCGTGATTGACGCTGCCCATCTGGAGCCGGCCCAGCAGCAAAATTGAGGTCTAGCGTTAATGAGTTCTCTCCGCCCTTTTTGCCTGACGACATGGTTGGCCGCGCCTGTAGCCGCGATGCTGTTGTTCCTGGCGCCGGCCTCGCAGTCGCATGCGCAGACGCAAACCGCGCAGGCGACATCCACCGCGCCGCAGACGGCTGATCCTGCTCCCGCTTCCCCCTCGCAGACCACTGTCGCCGCGACCTCGCCCGAGCAGCGCGGCGTCACCTCGCGCGCCGTCGACAAGGTCAAGCAGGTCGCCAAGTCCGCCGCCGACATTTTCAGCCGCGTACCCTGCCTGCCGCCGAAGGGCGGTGCGAAGGCGATGGGCACGCTGCCGCATGTCGCAGGCAAGCTCGCCGCGGGCCAGCCCGTGGTCATCGTCGCATTCGGCTCGTCCTCGACGCAGGGATTCGGGGCGAGTTCGCCGGAGTTCAACTATCCGAACCGTCTTGCCGCGCAGCTGCGCCGGCACTATCCGAGCGCCGACATCACCGTCGTCAATGCCGGCGTCGGCGGCGAGGACGCCCCCGAGATGATGAAGCGCCTGCAGACGCAGGTGATCGATACTCATCCGGATCTCGTGATCTGGCAGGTCGGCACCAACGCCGTACTGCGCAATCTCGATCCCGGCGAGACTGCCAAGCTGGTCGAGGACGGCATCAGCCGCATTCAGGCCGCCGGTGGCACCGACATCGTGCTGGTCGATCCGCAATATTCGCCGGCCGTCAACCAGCGCAAGGAGAGCGCCGGCAAGATGATCAAGCTGCTCGGCAATGTTGCCGAGCTCCGCAAGGTCGGCATCTTCCCCCGTTTCGAGGTGATGCGGGATTGGCACGAGAACCAGTCGATCCCGGTCGAGAGCTTTGTCATTGCCGACGGGCTGCACATGAACGATTGGGGCTATGCCTGCTTCGCCCAACTGCTTGCCGACGACATCATCCGCTCCGTCGGCCAGATCAAGCTGGGCGTGAACGTGCCGGCGGACGTGCGGACGTATCGGCCGATGTGAGACGGTGCTGTAGGGTGGGTTAGGCGAAGCCGTAACCCACCAACCTTCGTTCGGCGCCGTAGAGATATGGTGGGTTACGCTGCGCTAACCCACCCTACGAAGCCCTTACGCCTTCTCCAGCGCGGCGGTCAGATCCTCGATCAGATCGTCCGCATGCTCGAGCCCTGCGGAGAAGCGGATGAAGCCTTCGCCGATGCCGAGGGCGGCGCGGTCTTCCGGCTTCAGGCGCTGATGCGTCGTGGTCGCCGGATGCGTGACCAGGCTCTTGGCGTCCCCGAGATTGTTCGAGATTCGCGCGAGCTTGAGCTCGTTGAGCACGCGGAACGCAGCCGCTTTGCCGCCCTTGACCTCGAAGCCGACCAGCGTCGAGCCGCCGCGCATCTGCTTTTTCACCAGCGCCGCTTGCGGATGATCGGCGCGGCCGGGATAGACCAGCCGCGCGATCTTCGGATGGCTCGCCAGCACCTCGGCGATGCGCGCCGCGGTATCGGTCTGCGCGCGCACGCGCACGCTGAGCGTCTCCAGGCCCTTGAGCAGAACCCAGGCGTTGAACGGCGAGATCGACGGGCCGGTCTGGCGCATGAAATTGTGGATGTGCTCGGCGATGAAGGCTTCCGAGGACAGGATGATGCCGCCGAGGCAGCGGCCCTGGCCGTCGATATGCTTGGTCGCGGAATAGACCACGACGTCGGCGCCCAGCGCGAGCGGGCTCTGCCAGATCGGGGTCGCGAACACGTTGTCGACGACGAGCCGCGCGCCGCCCTTGTGCGCGATCTCCGCGATCGAGGGGATGTCGAGCACGTCGAGCGTCGGGTTGGTCGGGCTCTCCAGGAAGAACGTCTTGGTATTCGGCCGCAGCGCGCGCTGCCACTGGTCGAGATCGAGGCCGTCGACCAGCGTGGTCTCGATGCCGTAGCGCGGCAACAGGTCCTGGATGACGTAGAGACACGAGCCGAACAGCGCGCGGGAAGCCACGACATGATCGCCGGCCTTGAGCGGCGCCAGGATCGCGGTCGTCACCGCGGCCATGCCAGTTGCCGCCGAGCGGGCGGCTTCGGCTCCCTCGAGCTCGATCATGCGGCGCTCGAACATCGCGATGGTGGGATTGGAATAGCGCGAATAGATGAAGCCCGGATCCTCGCCCTTGAACCGTGCCTCGCATTCCTCGGCGCTGTTGTAGACGTAGCCTTGCGTCAGGAACAGCGACTCCGACGTCTCCCCATATTGCGAGCGCAGGGTGCCGGAATGGACCAGGCGGGTTTCGGGACGGTAAGCAGCAGGCGACTTCGACATAGGACCCTCCGACGTGACCGCTTCGTCGAAAACGGTCACAAAAAAACCGGCCTGGATATCTCCACGGGCCGGGATCACAGAGGTCCCCGGCCTGTTTAGCGACTTATTTAACGTGGCTGCAAGCCGGCCGGCTCAAATCACCACGGGATAAGTGATGCTCATATTCCGCAATGCCCTTTCCGTCAAGGCGTCCATCGGATAGCCGTAAAAGGCTTGTATTTCCCGCATGTCCGGATGCATTTGACCCCTGATGAGGATCCCCGGTTGACGTTTACGGTCGCGCCCGACGCCAATGGTATCCTGCCCGACCGCATGATCGCGGCGATGGCGGACGCGGGCCTCATCCTGCCCGCCTACGACTTCGTCGAGAGCCAGATCCAGCCGGCGAGCCTCGATCTGCGCCTCGGCGACATCGCCTACCGCGTCCGCGCCAGCTTCCTGCCGGGTCCCGGCGCCACGGTGGCCGAGCGCATCGACGAATTGAAGCTGCACGAGTTCAGCCTCGCCGACGGCGCGGTGCTGGAGACCAACTGCGTCTACATCGTGCCGCTCCTGGAAAGCCTCGCGCTGCCGCCGGAGATCGTCGCGGCCGCGAACCCGAAAAGCTCCACCGGCCGGCTCGACGTCTTCACCCGCGTCATCGCCGACGGCACCCGCCGCTTCGACATGATCGGCGCCGGCTATCACGGCCCGCTCTATGCCGAGATCAGCCCGAAGACGTTTCCGGTGCTGGTCAGCGAGGGCTCGCGCCTCAGCCAGGTGCGTTTCCGCACCGGTGACGCCATCCTCAATGCCGACGAGCTCGATGGCCTGCATGCCGCCGAGCGCCTCGTCGACATCGACGATGCCGATCTCTCCGGCGGCGTCGCCGTCTCCGTCGATCTGTCCGGCGAGAAAGGCAGCGGCTTCGTCGGTTATCGCGCCAAGCGCCACACCGGCGTCGTCGACGTCGATCGTCGCGCCGGCTACGCGGTCGAGGATTTCTGGGAGCCGATCTCGGCACGTCCCGACGGCAGCCTGATCCTCGATCCCGGCGAGTTCTACATCCTGGCCTCGAAGGAAGCCGTGCAGGTGCCGCCAGACTACGCCGCGGAGATGGTGCCGTTCGATCCGCTGGTCGGCGAATTCCGCGTGCACTATGCCGGATTCTTCGATCCCGGCTTCGGCTATGCCGGCGCCGGCGGGCTGGGCTCGCGCGCCGTGCTGGAGGTGCGCTCGCGCGAAGTGCCGTTCATCCTGGAGCATGGCCAGATCGTCGGCCGCCTGGTCTACGAGAGGATGCTGGCGCGTCCAGACGCGATGTACGGCCAGCGCATCGGTTCCAACTACCAGGCTCAGGGCCTCAAACTTTCGAAGCATTTCCGGGTGTAGCGCGATCCTGTAGCCCGGATTGCGTTTCACTCGATCCAGGCTACGAGGTGCCGACATGAGCAATCAATCCGAGCTCGACGCCAAGATCGCCGAAGACGTTGCGGATGCGCTGATCTATTCGGATCGCGACGGCACGATCATGCGGTGGAACCGCGCAGCAACGGCCCTGTTCGGCTTCACCGCTGCGGAAGCGCTCGGCCAGAATCTCGACCTGATCATTCCCGAACATCTCCGCGCGGCGCACTGGAAGGGCTTCGAGGCCGCGCTCGCCAGCGGCGCGATGAAGCTTGCGGGAAGGCCGACGCTGACCCGCGCGCAACACAAGAGCGGACGCAAGCTCTACATCGAGATGACGTTCGCGCTGGTGCGCGATTCCGGCGGCAATGTGCTCGGATCCGTGGCGATGGCGCGCGACGTCACCGAACGGGTCGAGCGCGAGCGCGCGGCCAGGACGCCGCCGCAAACTTCGTGATGCGGAATTGGCTGGCGGTCACGCAGGGCGCTCTGCTTGGGCGTCATGTTGCTTGCCTGAAGGCGCAGTGACACACTCGATCAAAATAACGATCGGGAGTGAACATGACCGCCGCATCGGACCCCGCGCAGGAAGCTCAATGGAAGCGCTGGCGCGCGGTCGCCGACCTCTACCACGCCTACTTCACCGGGCTCATTCTCACCGTCGTCACGCGGCGCGGCACGGCCGATGCGGCGGAGTTCGTCTTCCGTGTGTTTCGCCGCCAGCAGCAGGAGCGCTTCCTGCCGGGCCTGCAAAAGCTCGGCCTCGACCATCTGCCGCCGGCGGTGGCGGCTGCGCAATATCACTACCTCTCCAACTGGATCGGCGGCGTGCATGTCGAGTACATGTACGAGAGCGACACCAAGGCCTGGATCCGCTATCCGCCGCCACGCTGGATCTGGAAGGGCACGGCGATCTGCGGCGTGCCCGGCGAGGTCTCCCGCGCGATGCTGCGCGGCTGGCACGCCAACAATGGCGCAGCCCTCGGTGACCTCCGTCTCGGCTTCGTCTGCACCAAGCAGAGTGTCGACGGCCAGGACGGACTGGAAGGTTACTACCATCAATACGATCATCCGCTTGAGCTCGATCGGCGGCTCGTGTTCGCACGTCACCTCGAAGCGCCGCTGTTCGATGCGAAGGCCGCGCCGGCTTTGCCGGTGGCAAGCTGGCCGAAACCGCGCCTGGAGAAGGCCTATCGCAACTACGCGATGGAATATGTGCGCACCGCCGCGCCCGTGATGGTGCAGCTGTTCGGCCCGGAAGACGCCGGCTACCTGCTGCACCTCAACGGCAAGCTGATCGGCATGCAGTATTTCGACGACGTCGCCGCCGCGCTGGCGATGGACCGCGGCGGTGCGAGAACGTTCGCCTCGTTTCTGGGCGCGCTGTTTGCTGCGCAGGACGACGCTGTCGAGACGACGCGATCCGAAAACGCGTTCGAACTCCGCCAGCAGAGCTGGAAGCTGATGGATGACGTCGCCGACTATCATCCCGCTTGCGCCAGGGTGCTGGCGGGATTGTTCGAAGGCCTGGCTGCGGGTTGCGGGCGGCATATCGCGGTGCATCTGCGCCCCACCGCCGGTGGTCGTCCGCCGCTGGTCTGGACGATCGAATAGCTTCACCCATCGGAATGCGCTGCCGCAGGGCACGCCTGCATCTGGCGCAGGAGGAATTGCTCCGCGCCGTGCTAACAAGCCTCCGCCGCGCCTGCGCGCGAACAAATTGATTGTCACACCTACGCATTGCCGCGCCGCGAAGAGCGCTCATGCCCCGGAGAGGATATGTCCGACATCGCCGAGATCCCGGTCGATGAGCAAGAGCGTCCGCTGCCGCCGCCTCCACCGCCGGTGCGAAGCGCGCTGACGGACGGGCCGATCCTGCGCACGCTGCTCGGCCTCGCCTGGCCCAACGTCATCGCGCTGTCGGCCGGCACCTGTACGGTGATCGCGGAGACCTCCTATATCGGACGGCTCGGCGTCGAGGCGCTGGCGGCGATGGCGCTGGTGTTCCCGGCCATCATCCTGACCATGACGATGTCGGGCGGCGCCATGGGCGGCGCGGTGGCTTCCGCCATTGCGCGCGCGCTCGGCGCCGGCGATCGCGAGCGCGCCGGCACGCTCGCGATGCATGCGCTGCTGATCGGCATCGGCTTCGGCCTCGTCTTCATGCTGGGGATGCTGATCTTCGGGCCGACAGTGCTGGAAATGCTCGGCGGCCGCGGCGATGTGCTGATGCATGCGGTCGCCTATACGCAGGTGTTTTTCGGCGGCGCCGTGCTGCCCTGGCTGCTCAACACCATGGCCGGCGTATTGCGCGGCACCGGCAACATGAAGCTGCCGTCGTTCCTCATCCTCAACTCCGCGGCATGGCAGATCGTGCTCGGGGGCACGCTCGGTCTCGGCCTCGGACCGGTGCCGCAGTTCGGCATGCGTGGCGTCGCGGCCGGCGCGCTGATCGCCTATTGCATGAGCATCGGCATCATGGGCTGGTACCTGTTCTCGGGTCGTGCGCGTGTCACCTTGAGGCTGCGCGGCCTGCGGATCCAATGGGCGATGTTTTTCGACATTCTCAAGGTCGGCGCCATCGCCTGCTTCTCGCCGCTGCAATCGGTGCTGACGATCTCGATCTTCACCCACATGCTGGCGCAGTTCGGCACCGCGATCCTCGCCGGCTACGGCATCGGCGCGCGGCTCGAATTCCTGCTCACCTCGATCGCGTTCTCGTTCGGCATCGCCTGCGTGCCGATGGTCGGGATGGCGATCGGCGCAGGCAACGTCGCGCGGGCGCGGCGGGTCGCGTGGATCGCCAGTGCTGCCGCCTTCGTGGCGGTCGGCGCGCCCGCGTGCATCGTTGCGCTGTTTCCCGATCTCTGGATCAACATCTTCACCGACAGCGAGGCCGTGCGCGCGGCGAGCCATCAATATCTCTCGACGGTCGGGCCGTTCTACGCGTTTTTCGGCCTCGCCACGACGATGTATTTCTCATCGCAAGGCGCAGCCAAGGTGATCGGGCCGGTGCTGGCGCAGACGGCGCGGCTGATCTACATCGCGGCTGTCGGCTGGTGGCTGTCGACGCACGAGGCCACCGCGCAGAGTTTTTTCTGGCTGGCTGCGAGCTCGATGGTCGTGCTCGGCCTGCTCTCGTCCTCCAGCGTCTTGCTGACGCGCTGGGGGCCGCGCGCGAGCAAGGGCGCGATCAGGCCGGCTCTCTCGGCTGTTCCCGACTAGCGATGCCTGTGGCGGCGATGGCCACCGCCGCCGACATTGGCGAGCCGCATCAATCGCGGAATCATCGCCATCATGTCGCCGCCGCCGGTGCCACCGAGCATGCCCATGATGTCGCCGCCGCCCATGCCACTGAATCCGGTCGGCATATAACCGCCTCCGCCCATCGGCGTTGCGCCGCCGTAATTGGGCGCGCCGAAGCCGCCGCCCATCATGCCGCCGCCATTCTCCATCATGCGACTCATCATCGGGCCCATGGTCTGCATCATCATGGCGAAACGGCGCTTGCCCATCTTCGCCTTCATCATCTCCAGCATCGGGGCCATCTGGGTCATCATGTCCTCGCCACCGGCGCCGCCGCCGCCGAGGAACTGCGCCTTCGCCGGCGAGCTCGCGACAGAAAACAGCAGCAGCACGGCGGCCGCCTGGCAGATCACCTTGTCCGCACCTCTCATGGCATGCTCCTCGCGTGCGGAGCGCCGCCGGGAAAGCGGAGCCAACCGGACGCACGCGGGCATGATTGCGGACGGCGAGGGCGGAGCTCTGTGAAAAAACTCACACAGCCTGATCAGGCCGCGACCGGTGGAAAGGCTCTGTGCAAGGCCATCACGGCCTCCCTGGTCTGGCCTTCGACGTAAGCCGCGAGATCGTTCGGCAGCATGTCGATGGTCCAGAGCATCCGGCTCTTGTCGTCGCCCTCGGCAATCACCTGCACCGAGGCGCTGTAGTGCTTGAGCCGCTCGTTGCTGATGGCATAGACGAGACGCCGCCGCGCATCGTTGCAATCGACCAGCACTTCGCGAGCCACCGCGCCGTTGGCGAAGGTGACGATGCGGGCGTCGCCGTCGAGCGTGCAGGCGGTGACGAAGCCCGGCACCAGCCGTTCATGCAGCGCACCGAAGTCGCGCACCGCATCCCAGACGTCGCGCGCCGGGGCGGGGAGGGGGATGTCGTTGTGGATGGAGGCCATGGGAGTCTCCTCAAATGCAGTCTTGTAGGGCGGGCAAAGGCGCATAGCGCCCTGCCCACGTTCCGTGGGCCATTGTCGCGAGCAGCTGGTGGGCACGCTTCCGCTTTGCCCACCCTACGAGATCTCGCGAGCGGCTGACGTTCACACGCAAACCGCCTCGACATTGTTGCCGTCAGGGTCGATCAGAAACGCCGCATAATAGGTCGGGCTGTAATCCTTGCGCGGCCCGGCGCCGCCATTGTCGCGGCCGCCGCTCTTCAGGCCTTCGCTGTGAAACGCCTTGACCGCATCATGATTACCGGCACGAAACGCGATGTGCGCCCCGTCGGCCTTCCGGCCCTTGTTGAGATGCAGCCAGAGCGCGGGCTCGCCCTTCGGGCCGAAGCCGGCATAACCGTCGCCGCTGGAGCACAGGACGTAGCCGAGCGGCGCCAGCACCGCGGTGTAGAAGCGCGTCGCAGCGTCGAGGTCGGCAACGCGAAGTCCGATGTGGTCGTACATTTTCGTCTCCATTTGCAAAGCGCGCCGCAAATGGCGCGCGCCGGAGACGAACCTAGTCGGGGAGAGGCGGGAGGCTCTTGGAGAATCTTGCGCTCGCGCCGGCTAGTTCGCCGGTGCCTCCGATTGCCACCGGATCACGTGAACTCTTGCAGATCATGAGGGGCGAGAACGAGCAGGAACGCGGAGAGGGCTGCCGTGGCGGCCGGCCCGTCTCAGTTGAGGACGAGGCGTTCGGCGAAGATCCCGCGCTCCCCCTTCGAGGCCTGGCGGAATTTGGTCGGCGATACGCCGGCAGCGCGGTGGAAGGTGCGGACGAAGTTGGAGAGATCGCCGAAGCCGACGTCATAGGCGACATCGGTGACCGCGATGTCGTCATCGGCGAGCAGCCGTGCCGCGTGCCGCAGCCGCGAGCGCACCAGATATTGATGCGGGGTGACACCGAGCACGCTGGAGAACAGCCGCAGGAAGTGAAACGGGCTGAGGCCCGCCTGCTTCGCGGCCTGCTCGAGATCGACCTCTGCATGCGAATTGTCGTCGATCCACAGGGCGGCCTCGACAGCGCGGCGGCGGTCGCGCGCATTCGGTGCGGCCGGCTTGCGCGCCTTGCCCGAGACCACGTCAACGAAGCGGCCGGCCAGGATCTGGCCGACCTCGTCGAGGCCGATGTCGCTGTTGCCATCTGCCGCCGTCTGGGCGAGCTCGCCCAGCACCATCAATTCGGGGAGCGGCGGCGTGGCGCCGACCTGCCAGATCTCGCGCCGCCCGCCGAGGGCATCGACCATGTCCTCGCTGAGGAAGAACCCCAGGCAGACATCGCCGCTGACATGCTCGTGCGTGCAGGTGTATTCCTCGCCGGGCGCGCCGACCAGCAACGAGCCCGCCACCAGCTCGAAGAAGCCGGCGCGGCAACGGCAGCCAAAGCTGCCCGAGCGGACATAGGCGATGGAATGCCCGGTGCGGCACTCGGCAAATGGCGTGTCGTCTGGTCCCGCATCGCAGCGAAACTCGAAGACCGTGATCGATTGTGACGTCAGCAGCTTGGTCGCGTCCATGCCGCCTTATCTAGGCATGATCCGGACAAGTGTGTAGCGGTTGTCCGACAAGATCATGCCCAAAAAATCAAAGCTAAGGTGCGATCGAGATCGCGCCTTAGCTGGACGGCCTCGGCGGAGCAACGGGCAGCAGCACCTCGAACAGCGTCTTGCTGGCGACGGGATGGGCGCCCTCCAGCGCCAGCAGCCGCCGCTTGGAGATCACTCCGCCATAGGGCGAGAGCCGGTCGGTGTAATTGCCGGCCTCCAGCACCCGGTGGCAAGGCACGATCAGCATGTAGGGATTCTTGGCGATCGCCTGCGCCACCGAATGCGCGGCGCCTGAGGCGCCCAGCGCCTTGGCGACCTCGCGATAGGTGCGCGTCTCCCCGCGCGGAATCGAGCAGGCGAACTCATAGACGCGCCGGTTGAAGCCGGGCACGCCGCCGGCATCCAGGCTGACCTCGGAAAAATCGGGATCGCCGCCTTGCAGCAGGCCCACGATGCCCTCGATCGCAAGCTCGGCATTTTCGGACGGCCGCTGTTCGCGCGCCTCGGGATGGACCTGAAAAATCCGGCGGCGGGTGTCGATCTCCCGCGCCTCCGGCAACTGCACCGCGACCACGCCGGTGCCGCTCCAGATGATGCCGCAGCGGCCTATGGCCGTGTCGAATATCGAATAGCCACGCCCCACCATGCACACGCCCCACTCAGTGCACGTCTCTCCCCAGACAAGCGATCATAACACCGCCACAATCCGGCGCACGTGGAATCTTACTGAAAAGTTAATGAGCGTCGGGCCGCATGCGCCAAACCGCTTGGCGGGACGCGCCGTCTCGGCTAATCAGAACGGGCGTGACCAGCGCGTCGGCGGGCGTAGTTCAATGGTAGAACGGCAGCTTCCCAAGCTGCATACGAGGGTTCGATTCCCTTCGCCCGCTCCAAGCCCTTAATTCGGCAGGCTTCGCAGAAACTCCACGATCGCCGCGCTGACCTCTGCCGGTCGCTCCTGCTGCGTCCAGTGCCCACAGCCAGGCAGCATCCTGATCTCGCGCAGCTGCGGCACCCATTGCTTCATGTTGGCGAGAAGCTCGGCACTGCCGGGGAAGGCGAGGACCATGTCGTGGTCGCCCGCGATGAAGAGCGAAGGCACCGTCACCTTCACGCCTTCGAAGGCCGCCATCAGTTCCCAGTTGCGATCAATGTTGCGGTAGTAATTGAGCGGTCCGCGAAATCCGCTGCGGGCAAACTCGGCGCCGTAGTGGTCGAGATCGGCGGCGGTCAGCCAAGACGGCAGCGGCACCTGCACCTTCGGCAACATACCGTCCTTGCGCGAGACCATGCCGGCGCCAGCGGTCCGCCCCTGACGCTCGGCATTGGCGCGGATCGCCGCCGCTCCCTCGCCCGAGCCGCCATAGAGCATCGCGCCCAGTGTTGCGCGCGGATCCCGTTCGAATTCGGCTTCGGCAATACCCGGCTCCTGGAAGTACAGCTGATAGAATTGCGTATCCGCTGTCTGCGGCATGACACTCGTCGGTCGCACCGGACTCCGTGGCCGATAGGGCACGCTGAGGATGGCGGCGGCACGGAAGCGGTCCGGCCGCAGGCGCGCCGTGTGCCAGGCGATCGTGGCGCCCCAATCATGCCCGACGATGACGGCGTGTTTCGCCTCGAAGGCGTCGAGCACGCCGACGAGATCGCCGACCATGTGGAGGATCGTATACTGATCGATCTCCCCAGGCCGGTCGCTCTTGCCATAGCCGCGCATGTCGGGTGCGACCGCGTGGTAGCCGGCCGCTGCCAGCGCGTCGAGTTGGTGGCGCCAGGAGTACCAGCCTTCCGGAAAGCCGTGGCAGAGCAGGACCATTGGTCCCTTGCCCTGCTCGGCGACGTTGAGGCTGATACCGTTGGCCTTGATCATCCGCTGCGTCGGGCCACCCATTCGTCGCCTCCGATCTTATTTGTGGTTGGGGCACATCCTAGTCGGGCATACGGCTCCCGCAAAGATTCTAATATATTGGACTGCCGCTCCGCGCGTGTGCCTCCCCGCGCGCTAATCTTCTCTCACCCGGGCGGGTGCGGTCCTCGTATCGGGCGACGTTCGGATGAAACCTATGGACCAGCAGAAACTCGACCGCGCCATCGGTCGCCGCTTGAAGACGCTGCGGACGCAGGCGGGCATGACGTTGAACGAGCTTGCAGGCCGCTCCGGCGTCAGCCGGGCCATGATCGGGCGGGTAGAGCGGGCGCAGAGCAGTGCGACGGCGGCGCTGCTGAACAAGCTCTGCGCGGCGCTCGACGTCACGCTCAGCGATGTCGTCGCGCTCATCGAGAAGCCGCCGGAGCGCCTGGTGCGGCTGGCAGACCAGCCGCTCTGGCGCGATCCCGACAGCGGCTATCGCCGGCGGCACGCCTCGCCGCCGGATGCGGCCAGCGGCATCGAGATCATCGTCGTCGACCTTCCAGCCGGCGCGCGCGTCTCTTACAGCCCCTGGGGCCGCAACGCCTTCACTCAGCAGCTGCTGATGCTGGAGGGCGCGATTGCCGTGCACATCGACGCCAAGGCGGTGCGGCTGCGCGAGGGCGATTGCCTGGATTTCGACGTGATGCGCGCCGTGATCTTCGAGAACGAAACCAAGCAGGACGCGCGCTACGTCATCATCACGCGGCGCGGCGCGTCCTACGGCAAGATGTGAGGACAGGACGTGGAGACGAGCACGATGCAGATCCGAACCGGCGACACCCATGATTCGCGCGTCGTCGCGCTGCTCGATCATCACGTCAGCGCCGCGCGGGCGCAGACGGCGCCGGGCAGCGCCCATGCGCTCGATCTCGCGGGCCTGCGTGCACCCGAGGTCGCGTTCTGGACCGGCTGGGACGGCGAGACGCTGGTTGCGACCGGTGCGTTGAAGACGCTTTCAGCGAGCCACGGCGAGGTGAAGTCGATGCACACGCTTCAGACCACGCGGCGCCGCGGCTTTGGCGGGCAGATGCTGCGCCACATCATTGCCGAGGCCCGCGCGCGCGGCATGACGCGTCTCAGCCTCGAAACCGGCTCATGGGACTATTTCAAGCCGGCGCATGCGCTCTACCAGGCGCACGGCTTCGTCCTGTGCGGTCCGTTTGAGGGTTATGCCGAAGATCCCAACAGCCTGTTCCTGACCCTCGACCTGACGGTCGGCTAAAGGGACTCCGTGCGACCCGGGCCGAAAAGGCGCCGTTCCTCAAAATGAGTTGCGTACCTCAAAACACCTCTGCTAGACTTCAGGCATGGCCGAGACGCTCACCCCGACCGCCTTGACGCTGAAGGACATCGCCCGCGAGGCGGGCGTGAGCCTGGCGACGGTGGACCGTGTCCTGCACAACCGGCCGGGCGTGCGGCCCGACACGGTGCGGCGCGTCAAGGCGGCGATCGAGCGCAATTCGTTCCAACCGCATGTGGCCGCGGCGGAACTCGCGCGCGGCCGCGCCCGCCGCTTTGCCTTCGTGATGCCGTCGGGATCGAACCCGTTCATGCAGCAGATCGAGGCCTATCTCGGCGAGATGTCGGCCTGGCTCTCGGCGCGCCGCCTCAGCGTCGAGACGGTCACAACCGACGTATTCGATCCGTCGGTGCTCGCAGGCACCCTGGAGGCGCTGTCGGGCGATTGCGACGGCATCGCCGTGGTGGCGCTGGATCATCCGAGCGTCCGCGCCGCGATCAACGATCTCGTCGATGCCGGAACCAAGGTGGTGACGCTGGTTTCGGACGTGCCGTCGTCGCGCCGCCACCATTATGTCGGCATCGACAACATCGCCGCAGGGCGCACCGCCGGTGCGCTGGTCGGGCGGCTGGTCGGCCAAAACTCCGGCAAGGTCGCGATCGTCGCGGGCTCGCAGGGCTTGCGCGACCACGTCGAGCGCATTTTCGGCTTCAACCAGGTGATGGCGTCGGAATTCCCCGGTCTCGGCGTGCTGCCGGTGCTGGAAGGGCGCGACGAGGACGATCGTTCGGAACAATTATTGGCGCGGCTGCTCGGCCGACATGCCGACATTGTCGGCCTTTATAATGTCGGCGCCGGCACGCAGGGTGTCGCCAAGGCGTTGAGTGACGCCGGCCGCGACAAGCAAGTGGTCTTCGTCGGCCACGATGTCACCGTGCTGACCCGGCGGCTGCTGCTGCAGGGTGTGATGGATGCGGCGATCTCGCAGAACCCCGGACATGAGGCGCGCGCCGCCGTGCGCGTGCTGCTTGCGCTCGCCCGCGGCGAGCCGATCCTGCGCGAACAGGAGAAGATCAGGATCGACATCGTGATGCGGGATAATCTGCCCTAGCGGCAGGTGGATTTCGAACTGCCTCTGACGGCCAGCGCGACGACCAAGATCGCGCATCGTCATGGGTCAAGAGGAGGATGATTTGTATCTCGGACTGGACATCGGCACATCCGGTGTGAAAGCGGTGCTCGTGACCGAAGCCGGCGCGATTGTCGCGACGGCAACGCGCGAGCTTGCGCTGTCGCATCCGGCGCCGCTGTGGTCCGAGCAGGATCCTGATTCCTGGGTCGATGCGGCGATCGGCGTGGTCGATGATCTCGCCGCCCGCCATCCGCGCGAGGTTGCCAATGTGGCCGGCATCGGCCTGTCGGGCCAGATGCACGGCGCGACGCTGCTCGACGAGACCGGCCGGCCGTTGCGTCCCGCGATTCTCTGGAATGACGGTCGCTCGCAAAGCGAATGCGCCCTGCTGGAGCGGCGCTGTCCGTCGCTGCACACGATCGCCGGAAATCTGGCGATGCCCGGCTTCACCGCGCCGAAGCTGCTCTGGATCGCGCGACACGAGCCCGATATTTTCGCGCGCGTGGCGAAAGTGCTGCTGCCGAAGGCCTATGTTCGCTATCGCCTGACCGGCGAGATGATCGAGGACATGTCCGACGCCGCCGGCACGCTCTGGCTCGACGTCGGCCAGCGCCGCTGGTCGGCGTTGCTGCTGCATGCGACCGGGCTCGATCTGCATCACATGCCGCGCCTCGTCGAGGGCAGCGCGGCCAGCGCGGTGCTGGCGGCGGAATTCACGCAGCGCTGGGGCATGGCTGAGGACGTCGTGGTCGCGGGCGGCGCCGGCGACAATGCAGCCAGCGCGGTCGGGCTCGGCGCCATCACGCCCGGCGATGCCTTCCTGTCGCTCGGGACATCAGGCGTCGTATTTCGCGTCACCGATCGCTTCGCGCCGGCACCGGCCTCGGCCGTGCATACATTCTGCCACGCGCTGCCCGGCCTCTGGCACCAGATGGGTGTGATGCTCTCGGCTGCGGCCTCGCTCGCCTGGCTATCCGGTGTGATGGAGACGCCGGCCGCAACGCTGCTGGCTCCGCTCGGTGAGCGCGTCGACGGACCGAGCCCGATCAGATTTCTGCCCTATCTCGACGGCGAGCGTACGCCGCACAACGATGCCGCGGCGAGCGGCGCCTTTGTCGGCCTGCGCGGCGCGACCGGGCGGGCGCAGATCGTGCAGGCCGTGCTCGAAGGCGTGGCCTTTGCCGCGCGCGACAATCTGGCGGCGCTGAGCGCGGCGAGCGGACCTGTTGCCGAGCTCGATCTCGTTGGCGGCGGCTCGCGGTCGCCATTGTGGGCGCAGATCTGCGCCGATGTGCTCAACATTCCCGTTCACCGCGTCGAGGAAGGTGAGGTGGGAGCCGCGCTCGGGGCCGCGCGGCTCGGCCGACTCGCTGCGACAGGTGAGGATCCGGTGCAGGTCTGCACCCGTCCGCGGCGGCTCGCGAGCTTCATGCCCCGGACGTCCGTCGCTGCGGCCTATGACGAGGCCTATCGGCAATGGCGTGCGCTGTATCCCGCATTGAAGGAGACCCTTTAAGTGAACGCGCCAGTCAAATTCTTCGATGCAAGCGCACCCGTCACCTTCGCCGGCAAGGACGCGGGACAAGCGCCCGCGTTCCGCTGGTACGACAGGGATCGCATGGTCCAGGGCCGCAGGCTCGAGGATCATTTGCGCTTTGCGGTCTGCTATTGGCATTCGTTCTGCTGGCCGGGCGGCGATCCTTTCGGCGGCGAGACGTTCCTGAGGCCGTGGCACCAGGGCGCCGACGCGATGGTGATGGCGCGGGCCAAGGCCGATATCGCCTTCGAGCTGTTCCGCCTGCTCGACGTGCCGTTCTTCACCTTTCACGACGTCGACGCGGCGCCGGAAGGCGCCTCGCTCGCCGAGTCCGTCGCCAATCTCAACGCGATCGCCGATCTGTTCGAGCAGAAGATGGCATCCGCAAAAGTCCGCCTGCTCTGGGGCACCGCCAATCTGTTCACGCATCGCCGCTACATGGCGGGCGCGGCGACCAATCCGGACCCCGAGATCTTCACCTATGCGGCAGGCCAGGTCCGCGCCGCGCTGGAGGTGACGCACCGGCTCGGCGGCCAGAATTATGTGCTGTGGGGTGGGCGCGAGGGCTACGAGACGCTGCTCAACACCGATCTCAAGCGCGAGCTCGACCAGCTCGGCCGCTTCGTCTCGCTGGTGGTCGAGCACAAGCACAAGATAGGTTTCAAGGGCCCGATCCTGATCGAACCGAAGCCGAAGGAGCCGACCAAGCACCAGTATGATTTCGACGTCGCCACCTGCTACGGCTTCCTCGAACGCTACGACCTCCTGAAGGACGTCAAGCTCAACATCGAGCAGAACCACGCCATCCTCGCCGGCCATTCCTTTCATCACGAGGTCGCGCTCGCGGAGGCGCTCGGTGTGTTCGGCTCGCTCGATATCAACCGCGGCGACGATCTGCTCGGCTGGGACACCGACCAGTTCGCGATGAACGTGCCGGAGCTGGCGCTGGTGTTTCACGAGATCCTGAACCGCGGTGGATTCACCACGGGTGGGCTGAATTTCGATGCCAAGATCCGGCGGCAGTCGATCGACCCGGACGATTTGATCCATGCCCATGTCGGCTCGATGGATGCCTGCGCGCGCGCCTTCCTCGCCGCGGCTGACATGATCGACGCCGGCGCGCTCACCACGCCGCTTGCCAAGCGCTACGAGGGATGGGCCAGGCCCGAGGGCCGCGCCATTCTCGGTGGCCAGCGTTCGCTCGCCGATCTCGCCGACCGCGCGCTTGCGCCTGGCTTCGACCCGCAGCCGCAATCGGGCCGGCAGGAATATCTGGAATCCCTGGTCAACCGCTATGTCTGAGGAAAGCTGCTGATGGCAAATGCTGACGCGACGCCGGTCCTCGAGCTCTCCGGCATCGGCAAGGAGTTCGGCGCGATCCGCGCGTTGCACGACGTCGACATGCAGGTCTTCCCGGGCGAGGTGGTCGGCCTGATGGGGGACAACGGCGCCGGCAAGTCGACGCTGGTCAAGGTCATCGCCGGCAATTTCCGTCCCAGCCACGGCGAGATCCGCTTTGCGGGCAACGCGGTCCATTTCAGCCGGCCGATCGATGCCCGTGCCGTCGGCATCGAGGTCGTCTACCAGGACCTCGCGCTATCGGACAATCTCACGGCGGCCGCCAACGTGTTCCTCGGGCGCGAGCTGAAGCGCAAATTCGGACCCATTGCCTTGCTCGACCACAGGGCGATGGCGGCGCGCGCGCTGGAGCTGTTCGGCGAGCTGCGCTCGGAGACGCGCCCCGACGATCTCGTCAAGCAGATGTCGGGCGGCCAGCGCCAGGCGGTCGCGATCGCGCGGACGCGGCTTTCCAACGCACGGCTGGTGATGATGGACGAGCCGACCGCCGCGATCTCGGTGCGCCAGGTCGAGCAGGTGCTCGGCCTGATCCACCGGCTGAAGGAGCAGGGCGTCGCGGTGATGTTGATCTCGCACCGCATGCCCGACGTGTTCGCCGTGTGCGACCGGGTCGTCGTCATGCGCCGCGGCGAGAAGCGGGCGGACAAGCCGATCCACGAGACGTCGCCAGAGGAGATCACCGCCCTCATCACCGGCGCGAAGGAGGCGGCGTGATGGCCATGCCCATGGAAAGCCCGATCACCTTCTCGAATGTCGGCCGGATCAAATGGTGGCAGCGCGGCATCTTCGCCTCCCAGACCGGCTACGTCCTGCTCGCGCTCGCTGTGCTGCTGGTGATCATGCATTTCGCCAGCCCGTATTTCTTCACCGAAGGCAACATGCAGAACGTGGCGAAGAACTTTTCCTTCATCGCCATTGCGACCCTTGGTGTGACCTTCGTGATCATCACCGGCGGCATCGACCTCTCGGTGGGATCCATGATGTGTTTCTCCGCCATGATCACCTCGATGGTGATGACCGAGCTGTCGGCGCCCGGCTCGCCCGCCGGCGCCTTGTTCGTGCACATGGCGGCTGACGGCAAGACCGTCGTTGCCAATGTGCCGGGGCTGATCCTGGTGATCTCCGTACTCGCCGGGCTCGGCGTCGCGCTGATTGCCGGGCTCGTCAACGGTTTCTGCATCGCGGTGCTCGGGCTGTCGCCCTTCGTCACCACGCTCGGCATGCTCTCGATCGTGCGCGGGCTCGGCTATGTCGTCTCCAACGGCCGCGGCAGTTTCCCGGGCGGGCCGGACGCCGATTACTTCTATGCAGCGACCTCGGGCAACGTGCTCGGCCTGCCCGTGCCGTTCGTCTATCTCGTGGTGCTCGCGCTGGCGATGGCCGTGGTGCTGCACCATACCGCGTTCGGCCGTCACGTCTTCGCGCTCGGCGGCAACGAGAAGGCGGCCGAGCTCACCGGCATCCCGGTGGTGCGCGTCAAGATCGAGGTCTATGTGATCTGCGCGCTCGCTGCAGGCCTTCAGGGCATCATTATCTCTGGCTGGCTCGGATCGGCGCCGGCCAACATGGCGACGTCCTACGAGCTCAACGTGATCGCGGCGGCCGTGATCGGCGGCGCCAATCTCGCCGGCGGCATCGGCGGCCCGCTGGGGGCCATCGTCGGCTGCGTGCTGCTGGAGGTGATCCGCAACGGCCTCGTGCTGGCGCAGGTCTCTTCCTACTGGCAGCAGACGCTGGTGGGCGTGATCATCATCCTGGCCGTGCTGGTCGACCGCATCCGCTCGCGGATGACCTGAATTGACGTCGTTCCGGGGAGGCAAGAAATGCCGCCTGTCCGCTTCCCGGTCGTTCCAAAGAGGACGGGCACCAAACAAGGGTGGAGGAGACAATGAGGAAACTGCTTCTTGCCGGCATCGCGGTTGCGATGATGGCGACGCCGGCTTTCGCCGCGAACTATCGTTTCGTCATCGTGCCCAAGGCGATGAACAATCCGTTCTTCGACTTCGCGCGCGACGGCTGCCTGAAGCGCGCCAAGGAGCTCGGCAACATCGAGTGCATCTACAAGGGGCCGGTCGAGCACGAGCCGGCGACGCAAGCCCAGATCATCCAGGACTTCGTCACCCAGAAGGTCGACGGTCTCGCCATCTCGGTCGCCGACGTCGCAGCCATGACCAAGTCGATCGAGGCGGCGACCGCCGCCGGCATCCCCGTCATCACCTTCGATGCCGATGCACCCGGCTCCAAGCGCATCGCCTATATCGGCACCAACAACAAGGAGTTCGGCGTCGCGCTCGGCAAGGAATTGCTGAAATTGCGGCCTGACGGCGGCAAATACGCCATGGTCTCGGGCGGTCCCGGTGCCAAGAATCTCGCCGAGCGCGTCGACGGCGTGCGTGAGGCGCTGAAGGGCTCGAAATGGACCGAGGTCGCGGGCTCGCCGACATTCTGCAACGACGATCCCGCGCTCGCGGTGCAGCAGATGACGGATATGCGCACCGCAACGCCTGATCTCGCCGCCATCGTTCCCATCGGCGGTTGGCCGATGTTCGCCCCGGAAGGCTTCAAGGCGTTCGCCTCCCGCAACAAGAAGGACATCGATTCCGGCAAGTTCACGCTTGTCGTCGCCGATACCCTCAAGATGCAGCTCGAGCTGTTGCGCGACGGCTACGCCAACGCTCTGGTCGGCCAGCGTCCGTTCGAGATGGGCGTAAAAGCCATGGACACCCTGCTCGCGATCAAGAAGGGCGAGAAGGTGCCGGAGATCGTCTACACCGGCCTCGATCTCGTGACCAAGGACAACGTCGCGCAGATGTTGAAGTAGGAGCGTCCGCCAGCCCCGCGCTCCTGCATGCCTCCCCCGCTTGCGGTTTCCGCGAGCGGGGGAGATGATCTGGATTGTTGGAATGAAGACAGGGCAATGGGAATGAAACGGTCGCGGCTGGGCTCGCTCGACGTCACCTCGCTCGGGCTCGGTTCCGCCCCGCTCGGCGGATTGTTCAGCCCTGTCAGCGATGCCGATGCGGAAGCAACGATCGCGCGTGCATGGTCAGCCGGGGTGCGCTTCTTCGATACCGCGCCGCTCTACGGCTTTGGTCTCGCGGAACGGCGGCTCGGCGCCTTCCTGCGGCAACAGAAGCGCGAGTCCTTCGTCATCTCGACCAAGGTCGGCCGCCTGCTGCGTGCGCCGGAAGGCAACGCCACCGAGGACGAGCACTACAAGGGCACGCCGCGCGAGCGGCCGGTGTTCGATTTCAGCCATGACGGCGTGATGCGATCGGTGGAGGAGAGTCTTGCCCGCCTCGGGCTCGACCGCGTCGATATCCTGCTGGTGCACGATCCCGACGATCACTATGACGACGCCGTCACTGGCGCCTTCCGCGCGTTGCAGCGGCTGCGCGAGGACGGCACGGTGAAGGCGATTGGCGCCGGCATGAACCAGTCGGAGATGTTGACGCGTTTTGCCGAGGCCGTGCCTGTCGATTGCTTCCTGCTCGCCGGTCGCTACACGCTGCTCGACCAGGGTGCGCTGGATGCGCTGTTTCCGGCCTGCGCAGCGAAGAGCATCGGAATCCTGCTCGGCGGCATCTACAACAGCGGCATTCTGGCCAATCCGCATACGAGCGCCAAGTTCAATTATCAGGACGCCGATGCCGCGCTGGTTGCGCGGGCGCTCGAGCTGGACGCGCTCTGCCGCAAGCACGGCACCGAGCTGAAAGCCGCCGCGCTGCAGTTCTGCATGGCGCATCCGGCGGTGACGGTCGCCGTGATGGGCGCGCGCAACGCCGCCGAGGTTTCCGACAACATCGCAATGTCGGAGATGGCGGTGCCGGCGGCGTTCTGGCAGGAACTGCGTGCGCGAAACCTCGTCGATGCGCGGGCGCCGCTGCCGGGCGGGGCGTAGGCATGATCATCGACGCCCACCAGCACTTCTGGGATCCGGCGCGCGCCGATTATCCCTGGATGGACGCGCCCGAGCTGACGCCGATCCGCCGCGCCTTCGGTCCGGCCGACCTCGCACCGTTGCTGAAAGGGAACGGCATCGACGCCAGCATCGTGGTGCAATGCCGCTCGTCGGTCGACGAGACCGAGGAATTTCTGCGCATCGCGCAGGCGACGCCGTCCGTGATTGGCGTCGTCGGCTGGGTCGACCTGACGGACGGCGCGCTCGGCGACACGCTCGACCGGCTGCGCGGCTTGCCGGGCGGGGACAAGCTCGTCGGCATCCGCCACCAGGTGCATGACGAGGCCGATCCCGACTGGCTGCTCCGCGAGGACGTCCAGCGTGGCCTCACCGCCGTGTTCGCGCACGATCTCGCCTACGATGTCCTCGTCCGCACCCGCGAGCTCCCCGCCGCCATCGCAACTGCGCAGGCCTTCCCCCAGGCGCGCTTCGTGCTCGATCACGCCGCCAAGCCGCCGATCGCGGAGGGTGGAAGCGACGAATGGTCCGACCGCATCAAAGCGCTCGCGGCTTGCGGCAATGTCTGGTGCAAGATCTCCGGACTCGCGACCGAGGCGGTCTGGGACGACTGGGATGCGGACCGGCTGTTTCCGTTCGTCGCGCACGCGGCAAAGTGCTTTGGCGAGGACAGGCTGATCTTCGGCTCGGACTGGCCGGTGTGCCTGCTTGCGGGCAGCTACGGCGAGATCAAGCGCGCGCTGGAGGCGTGCCTGGCGAGGCTTGGCCCGCAGGTGCGGGACAAGGCTTTTGGAATGAACGCCGCGCGGGCCTATCGGCTGGCAGTCGCGAGTTAGCGCCCGAGCGGACGTCCCGAAGGACGGCCGCAGGGAAATGTATCGCCTACTCCGACATCGGCTTGTCGGAAATATTCCAATCCTTGCCGGTGAAGGTGGAGATGAACAGCGTCTTCATCGGCGTGTAGTCCTCGGGCGTGTAGCTGTAGCTGACGCCGTCGAGGAAGTAGGGCGAATGGAAGCCCGCGAGCGTCGAGGCCTGCTTCAGCACGTTCGCGCGGGTGAGATCGTTGCCACAGCGGCGCAGGATCTCGGCCATGCTCGCGGCCTGGCCGTAGCCGGCGAAGGCGATCGTATTGTCGGGGTCGATCGCCGGAGTGTATTTCTTGCGCAGCTCCTCGAACGCCATCACGTCCGGATCCTTTTCCCATTTGGGCAGGCCGACCTCCTTGTTGTAGCGGATGGCGACGATGCCGGTGGCGTTCTCGAGCCCGGCGGCGCTGAGGATGGAGCGGCCGGTCGAGCCGGCGGAGAGAAGCTGCAGCGGCTTCCAGCCGAGCTCGGCGACTTTGCGGATCGACTGCGACGAGGCCTTGCCGGTGGAGATGTTGTAGAAGACGTCGGCGCCCGACTTCGACAGGTTGATGAGCTGGGAATCCACGGTCGGCTCGGTGAGATCATAGGTCTGCTCCATGATCACCTGCGCGGTGCCGCCCGCATCGGCCAGCACTTTCTTGAACGGTCCGAGGAAGTCGCGGCCGAAATCGTCGTTCTGGTAGAGGATGCCGATCTTCGCGTTCGGCTTCACGCTGACGACGTGGCGCGCGAGGATGCGCGCCTCGGTCGGATAGAGCGGCAGGCCCGCCATCGTCCATTTGAACTCTTTCGGGTTATTCCACTTCGACGCGCCGGTGTTGAGCAGCAGCTGCGGCACGCCCTTGGAGTTCAGGTACTTGTGCACGGCGGTCTGCGGTGCAGTGCCGAGCGAGCCGTAGAGCGCCAGCACCTCCTCCTGCTCGACCAGGCGCCGCGTCGCCTCGACGCATTTCGGCGCGCTGTAGGCATCGTCCATCGTGAGGAACTTGACCTTGCGGCCGTTGATGCCGCCCTTCTCGTTCAGCATCTGGAAATAGGCTTCGCCGACGCGGCCCAGCACGCCGTAGAGCGAGCCGGGGCCGGAATGCGGCACGGTCTGCCCGATCTTGATCTCGGTGTCGCTGGCGCCCGCATCGTATTTCTTCTCGGCGGCCCAGACGTACGGCGCGGGTAGAGTGGATGCGGCGATGGTGGCGAGCGCGGCGGCGCTGAAATCGCGCCGCGATGGATTCTTCGTCATTATTTGTTTCTCCCTAGCGGGAGCATTGTGCTGGCATTGCGGCTCGGCTCGCAAGTGGGAAGTCGCGGCTTTGCGACGCAATGATGCTGAAATCGCAGGGCGCCTAGCGCCTGGACTCAAGTTTTCTCGGCGACGACGACGAGACCGCGCACCGGCTCGTTGTTCTCGTTGCGCGGCGAGGCGGGCTCCAGCGTCAGCAGCTTCAGGCCGGCCCTGGTGAGCGCGCCGCGCACATATTCCGCGGAGTGGGCATAACGCAGGCCCTCGCCGAGAACGACGCCGCTGCCGTCATGCGTCTCCAGCGTGAAGGCGAGCACGCCGCCCGAGACGAGCACGCGCCTAGTTTCGGTCAGCACCGGTGCGAGATCGGAGAGATAGACGAAGGCGTCCGCGGCGACGATGAGGTTTGCGAATCCATCACTCTTGGTGCGCAGGCCCTCGATCATGTCGGCGACCTCGAGCTCGGCATAGAGGCCCGTGGCGCGCGCCTGCTTGATCATGCCGGGCGACAGATCGATGCCGATGAAATGGTCAACCTGCTTGGCGAAGGCGGCTGCCGCAAGGCCGGTGCCGCAGCCTAGATCGATGGTGCGCTTGAAGTAGGCCGGCTTCTTCGCCGCGACCCGTGCGGCCAGCACCGCCTTGAAGATCAGGCTGGGCGCGCGGTAGCCGAGATCGTTGATGAGCGTATGCTCGAAGCGCGGCGCGTACTGGTCGAACAGTGCCTGCACATAGGCCTTGGGCATCTCCGCCATCTCGGCATCGCCGAGCCGCATCAGATGCAGGCCAGCGCCGTGCTGATCGCCAGGGTCGGACCGGCGCGCCTCTCGAAACGCCGCGATCGCCCTGTCGCGCTCGCCGAGCTGCTGACGGATTTCGCCGAGCGTGAACCAGGCCGATGTGAAGTCAGGCGCGAGCTCGAGCGCCTGCTCCAGGAGGTCCGCGGCGGCGGGCAGGTCGCCCTTGAGCTGGAGGTCGCGCGCGAATTCGAAGCGGCGGTCAGCCATGAGATCGCCGGAGGACTGGAATAGGCGCAGAGGCATTGGGAACCACTTGTCATTGCCGGACTTGACCGGCAATCCATCAAAAATGGAACTGTTTAAGAGGATGGATGCGCGGGTCAAGCCCGCGCATGACGGCTTAATTTGGAATGGCTCCTCCCTATATGACAACGATGCGTCCGCAAGACATCCTGCTGCCAGTCGCGAGCGGCCTGTGCTGCAAGCCCGGCGGCTTCCATATCGACCCCGTTCGCCCGGTCGAGCGTGCCGTGATCACCCACGGCCATTCCGACCATGCCCGCGCCGGCCACGGCGCGGTGCTGGCGACGCAGGAAACGCTGGACATGATGCGGCTGCGCTACGGCGAGAATTTTGCCGGGTCGACGCAAGCCATCCGCTACGGCGAGGAGATCCGACTCGGCGATGTCCGCGTGAAGTTTCACCCGGCCGGCCACGTGCTGGGCTCGGCGCAGGTCGCCGTGACCTGCAAGGACACCTGCATCGTCGCTTCCGGCGACTACAAGGACGCGCCCGACCCGACCTGCGCGCCGTTCGAGCTGGTGCCCTGCGACGTCTTCATCACGGAGGCAACGTTCGGGCTGCCTGTGTTCCGGCATGGCGATGCCGCGGACGAGGTGAAGAAGCTTTTCGCCTCCGTCGCGCTGTTTCCGGAACGCGCGCATCTCGTCGGTGCCTATTCGCTCGGCAAGGCCCAGCGCGTGATCGCGCTGCTGCGGCAGGCCGGCTATGAGGCGCCGATCTATCTGCATGGCGCGATGGAGAAGATTACCGAGTATTATCAGAGCCGCGGGATCGCGCTCGGCGAGCTCAGGCCGGTGAAAGGCGTGAAAAAGGCTGCGCTTGCCGGCACCATCACGCTGGCACCGCCCTCGGCGACATCAGATCTCTGGACGCGGCGTTTTCCCGATCCCGTCACCGCGTTCGCTTCGGGATGGATGCGCGTGCGCGCCCGGGCGCGGCAGCGCGGCGTCGAGCTGCCGCTGGTGATCTCCGACCACGCCGATTGGGACGGCCTTACCGCCACGATCGGTGCGACCGGCGCCGGCGAAATCTGGGTTACGCACGGCCAGGAAGATGCGCTGGTGCATTGGTGCCGGAGCAAAGGCCTGAAAGCGCAGCCGCTCGATCTCGTCGGCTATGGCGACGAGGAGGAGAGCGAGACGCCGCTGCAAGACGAGGCCGAAGCATGAACCGCTTCGCCGAGCTCCTGGACCGTCTCGCTTATGAGCCCGGCCGCAACAACAAGCTGCGGTTGATCACCGGCTATTTTCGTGAGGTCGGCGATCCCGACCGCGGCTACGCGCTGGCCGCGCTCACCGGCGCGCTCAGCTTCAAGCATGCCAAGCCCGCGCTGATCCGCGATCTCATTGCGTCGCGCACCGATGAGGTGCTGTTTGGACTGTCCTACGACTATGTCGGTGATCTCTCGGAGACGGTGGCGCTGATGTGGCCGAAGGCTGCGCTGGCTGGCCACAACAACCCGCCGCCGCCATCGCTCAGCGAAGTCGTCACCACGCTTCGCACGCTCGGCAAGACCGAGCTGCCGAAGCAGCTCGAACGCTGGCTCGACGAGCTGGACGAGACCGGCCGCTGGGCGCTGCTGAAGCTCGTCACCGGCGCGCTTCGCATCGGCATCTCCGCGCGCCTCGCCAAGACCGCGGCCGCCGCGCTCGGCGACAAGGACCCGCACGAGGTCGAGCTGATCTGGCCGGGGCTTTCGCCGCCTTATCTCGACCTGTTCGCCTGGCTGGAAGGCCGCGGCGACAAGCCGGTCAATCGCGATCCCGCGCCGTTCCGGCCGGTCATGCTCGCGCACGCGATCGAGGACACGGATTTTGCCGCGCTCGATCCCGCCGACTATATCGCCGAGTGGAAATGGGACGGTATCCGCGTGCAAGCGGTGGCGGGGCGGGACGACCGCGGTCATGTCACCGCGCGGCTCTATTCGCGTACCGGCGAGGACATCACGGGCAGTTTCCCGGACCTCGTGCCGTCGCTGCGGCTGCCGGGCGCCATCGACGGCGAGTTGCTGATCCTGCGCGAGGGTCGCGTGCAGAGCTTCAACGTTCTGCAACAGCGGCTCAACCGCAAGGTCGTCTCGCCGAAGCTGATCAAGGAATTTCCGATCCATCTGCGCGCCTATGATTTGCTCGGCGACGACGAGAACGATCTGCGCGAGCTGCCATTCGCGGAGCGGCGCGAGCGGCTCGAGACCTTCATCGCGAAGCTCGGCGATCCCCGCATCGATCTGTCGCCCACCGTGCCCTTCGCAAGCTGGGACGCGCTGACCGCGGCGCGCGCCGATCCGGCAAGCGCCGGCGCCGGCGAGGACGCGGACGCCGTCGAGGGCGTCATGCTGAAGCGGCGCGATGCATCCTATCTGCCGGGCCGGCCGAAGGGCCAGTGGTGGAAGTGGAAGCGCGATCCGCACATCATCGATGCCGTGCTGATGTATGCACAGCGCGGTCACGGCAAGCGCTCGTCCTATTACTCCGACTACACCTTCGGCGTCTGGACCGCAGGCGAGGGCGGCGATGAGCTGGTGCCGGTCGGCAAGGCCTATTTCGGCTTCACCGACGAGGAACTGCTCCAGATCGACCGCTTCGTCCGCCGCAACACCACGGAGAAATTCGGCCCCGTTCGCCATGTCGTGCACGAGCCGGACCAGGGTCTGGTGCTGGAGGTGGCGTTCGAGGGTCTGCAGCGCTCGCCACGGCACAAATCCGGCGTCGCCATGCGCTTCCCCCGCATCAGCCGCCTGCGCTGGGACAAGCCTCCGAAGGAAGCGGACAGGCTGGAAACGCTGGAGAGGATGCTGAAGGCGGAGCCGGCGGAGATGGAGATGTGATAGTCCGACGGTGGCCCGGGCGCGCCTACCCGAATTAAACTCCCGTAACCCGATTGACGCCCCCATACGGGTTCCCCATGTCCCTCGCCGTGCCCTATAATGGGGTCGAATCCGCCTGAGGAGTTTGAGATGGTCCAAGACGTCAGAGATTTGCCGGCCGGCCACAGCGATGGCCTGAACCGCTTTCTCGGCGGCTCGCCGCTGGCGGTCGCGTTCCGCCTGGTCCTGCTCTCGATCCTGGTCGGCGTCGTGCTCGCCGCGATCGGCTTCGATCCCTGGAACATCCTCACCAGCATCCGCCTGCTGTTCGAGCGCCTGTGGGATCTCGGTTTCGACACCGTGAACTGGCTGTGGCGCTACTTCCTGCTCGGCGCGGTCATCGTGATCCCGATCTGGCTACTCTCGCGCGTCTTCGGCGCGCCGCGCCGCCGCTAAAGGTCAAAGGAGTAGCGCAGCCGATGCAACTGCGCTTTGTCGGCTGCGGCGACGCCTTCGGCTCAGGAGGCAGGCTCAACACCTGCTTCCACGTCTCGGGGCGCGCGACCAATTTCCTGATCGATTGCGGCGCGTCGGCTCTGCCGGCGTTGAAGCGGTTCGAGATCGCGCGCGACGACATCGACCTGATCCTGATCACGCATTTCCACGGCGACCATTTCGCCGGGCTGCCGTTTCTACTGCTCGACGCGCAGTTTTCGCGGCGGATGCGGCCGCTGACCATCGCCGGCCCTGCAGGTATCGAGGCACGGCTCGCCCAGGTGATGGAGGCGCTGTTCGAGCACTCCTCCCGGACCAAACAGCGTTTCGAGCTGGAGGTCGTGGAGCTCGCGCCCGAGCAAAGCAAGACCTTCGGGGCGGTGAGCGTGACGCCCTATCCGGTCGTGCACGGCGAATCCGGAGGTCCCTTCCTCGCCTACCGCGTCGAGGCCGAGGGCCGCACGCTCGCCTACAGTGCCGATACCGAATGGACGGATACGCTCATTCCGCTGGCGCATGGCGCCGACCTTTTCATTGTGGAAGCCTATATGTACGAGAGGGTGGTCAAGAACCATCTCAGCCTGAAGACCTTGGAACGGAATTTGCCGGCCATCGGCGCAAAACGTCTCGTCCTCACCCATATGAGCGACGACATGCTGTCGCGTCTGGACGACATCGAGCACCTCGCCGCCGAAGACGGCATGGTGCTCGTGTTCTGACATGAACGCGCCCGTTCATCCCAGGATCGGCTCCCGCCAGGTATTCACCATCGCCGGACCTGCGATGGTCGCGAACCTCACCACGCCGCTGATCGGCGTGGTCTCGACCACGGCGATCGGACGGCTCGATGACGCCGCCCTGCTCGGCGGCGTCGCGATGGCCTCCGTGATCTTCGACTGCCTGTTCTGGCTGTTCGGCTTCCTGCGCATGAGCACGCTCGCCTTCACCGCACAGGCGCTCGGCGCCGGCGAGGCGCGCGAGCAGACCGTGATCCTGGTGCGCGGCTTCATCGTGGCGGGCCTAGTCGGCACCGCGCTGATCCTGCTGCAATTGCCGCTGGCCGCCGTGCTGTTCGACCTGATGGGCGGCAGCGAAGGCGTGACGCGCGCCGCGAAGACCTATTTCATGATCCGGATCTGGTCCTCGCCCTTCGCCTTCGCCAATTACGTCATTCTCGGCTGGCTGGTGGGGCAGGCCCGCGCCAATCCGGCTCTCGGCCTCCAGGTCGTCATCAACCTGATCAACATGGCGGCGACGATCCTGCTGGTGCTGGTCTACGACACCGGCATCGCGGGCGCGGCCATCGCCGCGGTGCTGTCGGAGACGACGGGATTCGTGCTCGGCGTCATCGTCTGCCGCCGATATGCCGTTGGCGGCTTCAAGGTGCCTCGCGCAATTCTGTTCGATCGCGCAAAGCTGATGCGGCTCCTGGCGGTGAACACCGACATCCTGATCCGCACCGCGGCGCTGATCGCGGTGTTCCTGTTCTTCACCGCCAAGGGCGCGCGTGCCGGCGACGTGACGCTCGCGGCGAACTCCGTGCTCAATAATTTCCTTTTGGTGAGCGCCTTCTTCCTCGACGGCCTCGCCAACGCCGCCCAACAGCTTTGCGGCCGAAGCTTCGGCGCACGCGATGCAAAGGGCTTCGCGGATTCGACACGGCTGGTGCTGCTTTGGGGTCTCGGCTTCGCGATGGTCGTCGCCGCGCTGTTCGCGACGTTCGGACCTGATATCATCAACGTCATGACCGCGAGCGAGGACGTGCGCCGCGCCGCGCGCGACTTCCTGCCATTCATCGTGCTTGCGCCGATCCCCGGCGTGTTCGCCTTCGGCTTCGACGGCATCTATGTCGGCGCGACCTGGGCGCGCCAGATGCGCAACCTGATGCTGGCGTCGCTCGCGATCTTCCTCATCACCTGGTGGGCGCTGCAGTCCCTCGGCAATGCCGGTCTGTGGTGCGCGCTGATCGCGTTCTACGTGGCACGCGGCGGATTGCAGGGGGCAATGTATCCGGCGTTGTACCGGGCGACGTTCTCGAAATCGTAGCTCGTGTCCCGGACGCGCTGCAGTATGGGCCCCGCCTCTGCAGCGCACCGCTGAAGAAGCGCTGCGTCCGGGGCACGAGACTGCCTTACATGCCCGGCCAGTCTTCCGCCGTCAGCGTCGCCGCATCCGCGCCGACGATCTCGGAGAGCGAATCCCGCCCGGTGCGGAGCAGCGTCGAGGTGAGATCGCGCTTGATCTCGTCGACGAGACCGAGGCCCTTGTAGACCAGCGACGAATAGAGCTGGATCAGGCTGGCGCCGGCGCGGATCTTGGTCAGGGCGGCGCCGCCGGAATCGACGCCGCCGACGCCGATCAGCGGGAATGCGCCCTCGACGCGCACATAGGTCTCCGCGACCATGCGCGTCGACAGGCGGAACAGCGGTCGGCCGGACAAGCCGCCTTGCTCCTTGGCGCGCATCTGCTCGCGCAGCGTGCTCGGCCGCGCGATGGTCGTGTTCGACACGATCATGCCGTCGACCCGGCGCGAGCGCGCGACCTGCACGACGTCGTCGAGCTGGGCAAGGCTCAAATCAGGCGCGATCTTGAGCAGCACCGGCGTGTCGCCGGCCTTCTGGCGCACCCGCTCGCGTGCGTCGATCACCCGCGCAAGGAGCTCGTCGAGCAGCGCGCCTTCCTGCAGATTGCGCAGGCCGGGCGTATTCGGCGAGGAGACATTGACGGTGAAATAGCTCGCGACCGGCGCAAAGGTCTCGATCAGCTTGACGTAGTCGGCGACGCGGTCCGGCGAATCCTTGTTGGCGCCGACATTGACGCCGACGATGCCGCCGTGCTGCGCGCGCGCGGCGAGGCGGCGCAACGCGACATCCGCGCCGTCATTGTTGAAACCCATGCGGTTGATGATGGCTTCATCGCGCTCCAGGCGAAACAGTCGCGGCCGCGGATTGCCGGCTTGCGGCTTCGGCGTCACCGAGCCGATCTCGACGAAGCCGAAGCCGAGACGCAGCAGCGCATCCGGCACCTCGGCGCTCTTGTCGAAGCCGGCGGCCATGCCGATCGGATTGGGGAAATTGAGCCCGAAGGCGCGCACCGCGAGCTTGGGATCGTCGGCACGCGGCTTGGCCGGCGGCAGGAAGCGGAGGCCCTGGATCGCGAGGCGATGCGCATCCTCCGGATCGAGCCAGCGCAGCACCGGCAGCGAAAAGGCGTCGAAAGCACGGATCACGGTGCAAGCTCCGGAGTGTCGTGGCTGCCGTCGGAGCGCATGTTGAGGTTCATCACCGACAGCACAGCGCCGAAATCGAGCTCGCCATAGAGGTGTGGAAACAGCTCGTCATTGCGCGAGCGCTCCCAGCGCAGCTCGGCTCCGAGCGCGTCGCCGTCGACCTCGACCAGGAACAGCGCGCGCTGCCCGAAATAGTGCTTGCGGAGGGTCTCGGGAACCTGGGCGGCGGTCGAGAAATGGATGAAGCCGTCGCGCGCATCGTCAGCGCTGCCCCGGTAGACACCCTGCCGCTCCGCCTCGCGCCAGGCCGAGGCCGGACAGATTTTGTAGATCTTGACCACCGCTACCGCAGCCCTGTTTGCTCTTTGAGTCTTCTAGGTTTTTTCGCCTCTTGCGGGTCCTCAAAACCCGGGGGCGACCGTAAAGGCCGCCCCCTCCGAACTCAAGGCTTAGAGCCTATTCCGTTCCGATGAAATCGGAGCGGGCTCCAAATCTCCGTTTTGGCGGGTTTTCTGGATGCGAACCGGTGTCCGTCCGGGTTGAAAGCGCCTCGCCCGCCGCCTCTTGCGCGAAAAACGGAAAACCGGTTGATTTGAGGACAGTTTTCCTGAGTTGCGACGGGCTGGACCTTCCATGGTCAGGCAGGCCAAAGCGCAGAGGATACTGACTCACGACCAGATCTGGGTCGCGCTGGATCGGCTGGCGGAGCGCGCCGGTCTGTCGCCGTCGGGCCTCGCCAAGCGCGCCGGGCTCGATCCCACCACCTTCAACAGGTCCAAGCGCGTCACCTCTGACGGCCGCGAGCGTTGGCCCTCGACCGAATCGATCGCGAAGGCGCTGGCGGCGGCCGGCGCCTCGATCGAGAGCTTTGCGAGGCTGATCGACGACGACGCCGGTCATGGCCGCTCGGTCCCGATGCTCGGCTTCGCGCAGGCCAGCACGAGCGGCGCCTTCGACGAATCCGGCCTTCCCTCGGGAAAGGGCTGGACCGAAACCGCGCTTCCCACCACCGAGAACAGCGACACGTTTGCGCTGGAGATTTCCGGCGATGCGTTCGCCCCCGTTTACCGCGACGGCGACATCGTCCTGGTGTCGCCGGGCGCGCAGATCCGCAAGGGCGATCGCGTGGTGGTGAGAAGCAAGGCGGGTGAGGTGACCATCGCAACGCTGAGGCGCCGTACCGCGAAGGCCCTGGAGCTGCAGTCGCTCGATGCGTCACCGGCCGGACGCACGATGGCCGTCGGGGAGGTGGCGTGGGTCGCGCGGATCGTGTGGACGAGCCAGTGACGGTGCTCGTCGTCAGCGCAAGCTCGGCACGAGCCAGCGAAACAACGCCACGGCCGCCACAGCGCCCAGCATTTCCGCGATGAGGAAGCCGGGGACGTCGATCGGACGAATTCCGGAGAAAGTGTCGGTGAATGCGCGCGCCAGAGCGACTGCTGGATTGGCAAAATCCGTCGCAGTGAACCAGAAGCCGGCTCCAATATAGGCGGCGACCGCGCCCGCAAGAGCGGAGGGCTGCACGCGCGAGCAGGTCCACACCATTCCGATCAGGCCAAACGTGATCAGGAATTCGCTCAGCCATTGCGAATGACCGCTGCGCAGATGGGATGACAGCGAGTAGAGCGGCATGTCGAAAATCGCGTCAGCGATGGCGACGCCGGCGATGGCGCCGGCCAACTGGGCTGGCACATATAATCCGGCGACGCGCGGCGCGATGTCGCCGCGAAATGCCAGTACCAGCGAGATCAGTGGATTGAAATGAGCGCCCGACAACGGCGCGAGCCAGACGATCAGGGCGTAGAGCGCTGCCCCCGTCGAGAGCGCATTTGCGAGCAAGGCCAGAGCGATATTGCCTGCGGCCAGCCTCTCGCCAAGGATACCGGAGCCCACGATCGCGATGAGGAGGTAGGCGGTGCCGAGTCCCTCTGCCACCAGTGACCGCGCGAGGGAAGGTCCGTCATTGCGACCACCGGCATGACGCAACTCGCTCACCGTATTCACGAAACGCCTCACAGCACTTCGAAGATCTTGTAGGCGACCGCGCCCTCGACGAGATAGCCCCTGCCGACACAGACGATGTCATTGAGCCAGGCGTAGCTCTGCGAGCCGGTTTCGAACAGCGGATTGGTGCGGAAGTAATATCGGGCGGGATCGACCTTGGTGCGCCGCGCGGGATCCGCCATCTCGGCGCGCAGAGCCTGCGGCGTCACCCAGCGGCCGCCATACGTCATATAGATCAGCTCGCCATCATGCGTCCGCAGCGACAGGCGGACATCGAGCGTCATGGTGCCATCGGCGCGAAACAAGGCCCAGTCACCGCCGCCCTGCAGCACCTCGCCGCGCAGGCGCGGGCCTTCGAACGATCCCTTGGCTGCGCGGAACAGCACGCGCTGCCCGACGGGACCGGCACCGAAATTGAGGCGCGGATCGAGATCGACGACGATGTCCAGGAGATGCCGGGTCTCGAGATCGCCGACGGATTTGAGGCGGGGATCGGCCATGGTCTGGCACTCCTTGATTGTCTCGGATGGACGTCTTGGATGGAATGTGCCGGCTATGCCGCCCGTGGCACATCGCCGAACAGCTTGCGCCTGACCGCGTCGGTCGAGAGGCCGGATTGGGCGCACAGTTCGGAGAGATCGAAGACGAAGCGTTCATGCACGATTTTGTCGTCGCGAAAGGAGAAGGCGATGAACACGGGCAGCTCGGCACGGCGTCCGTTGGGCTCGCCTCCGAAGCGATCGCCCGTCATCGTCATCCGGGCGGTGCCCCAGCAGATCAGCGTATCGGCGGAATTGGCGTGGCCGTCGAGCGTGACGTGATAGTCGGGGAAGGACTTGAAGAAGCGCGTCAGGATGCGCTCGTTTTCGGCGAGACCTTGCACCCTGGTGCCGAAGGCCGGCGTCTCCAGCACCATGTCCGGATGCAGCACCTCCAGCGCCGCAGGAACGTCCTGCCGGCTCTTCGCGATCGCCAGCCGTTCCGCCAGCTCGAACATCCGCCTGCTGTCCATAGGGCACCTCATGACATTCCATATGTCTAATACATACATAGTGTATGTTATATGCGGTTTGATACAGACGCGTCAAGCATTAGGTTGCGCGCGATGCGGGCGAAGGATCCTCCAAAGAGCCGTCGGGAAGAGTACAGCGAGGCCACCAGGCAGGCGCTGCTCGATGCCGGACGCGAAGCGTTCGCCGCCAATGGATTTCAGGCGGCGGGCATGGAGGCCATCTCGCGGGCGGCGCGGGTCACGCGCGGTGCGTTCTACCATCACTTCGAGGACAAGAAGGCGCTGTTCGACGCCGTGGTGGTCGCCATGCAGCGCGAGGCGGCCGCCAGAATCGAGGCCGCGGCAAGGGGCGAGCGCAAGATCTGGGACCGTCTCAGCGCCGGCATCGACGCCTATCTCGACGCCTGCGAAGAGCCGGCCTATGCGCGCATCGTCATCCAGGAAGCGCAGGCCGTGCTCGGCGAACCGCGCTATCGCGAGATCGAGGAGACCTATCCGACCGCGCTCCTGATCGCGACGCTGCGGGCGCTGAAGCGCGACGGCGAATTGAATGCGGAGGATGTCGATCTGCTCAGCCGGATGATCGACGCGATGATCTGCAAGATCGGGCTATTGCTCCCCTACGCGGACGATTCCAGGAAGCTGCGCAGAAACGGACAGAAGATCGTCGCGGCGGTATTGGAGACCTTCCGCAACAAGGCGTGAGCCTTCCTGATCCCCGAGATCGCCATTGCGACTCACCGACCCTCTCGCATGGGTTGCGGCCGATATTGCCGGCCCACCTTTATCTTAGGGGAATATGATGAATCGCCGTCATGCCTTGAAGGCCCTCGCGGGTCTCGCGCTCTGTCCGCTGTGCAAGCCGGCCTTTGCCGCCGAAGGCGCGCATTGGAGCTATGAGGGCGTCGGCGGCCCGGCCAAATGGGGCGATCTCGACGCGGCCAACAAGGCCTGTGCGGTCGGCCTGCAGCAATCGCCGATCGACATCGAGGGGACGATCAAGTCGCAATTGCCGGTTCTGAAACTGAATTGGGGCAAGAGCGCCGACACCATCGTCAACAACGGCCACACGATCCAGCTCAATTTCGCCGAGGGCAGCACGTTGATGCTCGGCGACGTCAAGTACAAGCTGCTTCAAGTGCACTTCCACCGGCCGAGCGAGCACATGATCGGCGGCAAGAATTTTCCGATGGAGGCGCATTTCGTCCATCGCAACGAGGCCGGCGGGCTCGCCGTGGTCGGCGTGCTGATGGCCGAGGGCAGGCCGAACGCGGCCTTCGGCAAGATCGTCAAGACCATGCCGGCGGTGGAAGGCCCGGCGGTGAAGGCCGATGCCGGCATCGATCCGCACGCCATGCTGCCCCAAAAGCTCAGCTATTTCCGCTATCCCGGCTCGCTGACGACGCCGCCGTGCTCGGAGGTGGTCGAATGGCTGCTGCTGACCACTGCGATCCAGGTGTCGGCCACCGACGTCGCCGCATTCGCAAATCTCTATCCGATGAATGCGCGCCCGGTGCAGAAGGACAACAGGCGCTACGTGCTAAGGTCGATCTGAGCGGGAGTTCGTAGCCCGGATGGAGCGAAGCGCAATCTGGGACGGCTCGTGCATCTGGTGAGAACCCCGGATTGCGGTTCGCTCCATCCGGGCTACACCGGCCTCACGCGCTCCTTGCCAGCGCCCCGTCGATCATGTTGACCGCGTTCTGCACGCCGTACACCGCGACGAAGGAGCCGAAGCGCGGGCCCTTCTCCTGGCCAAGCAGCACCTGGTAGAGCATGTTGAACCAGTCCAGCGTGACGCCGGGGCGGCCGTCCTTGCCCTTCTTGACCGGATCGAGGAACGGCTCGCGGCGGCCGATCTCGTAGACGACGTTCTGGATGTCCTCGGCCGATGCGTCCTGCGCGAGTTGCGACAGCGCATCGCGCAGATCCTGCAGCGCGGCGCGCTCGGTCTCGGTGGGTTCGCGGAACGTCTTCGTCGGCGCGACGAAATCGCGATAATAATTAATGGCATAGCCCACCATCGCATCCAGCTTCGGATGCGTCTGCGGACTCACGCCGGGACGGTAGCGCCCGATGAAGCCCCACAGCGTCTCGGCATTCTCCGCGTTCGACGACGACACCAGCGTCAGCAGAAGCTGGAACGTCACGGGAATGTCGCCCTTCGGCGGATGGCCGTTGTGGATGTGCCAGACCGGATTGCCGAGCTGTTGCTTGCCGTCCTGCCTGGCAAAACCGTCGATGAATTGCTGGTAGTCGTCGACATTGCGCGGGATGACGTCGAAATAGAGCCGCTTGGCCGCCTTCGGCTCGCGATACATGAACAGCGACAGCGATTCCGGCGAGGCGTAGCGCAGCCATTCGTCGATGGTGAGGCCGTTGCCCTTGGACTTCGATATCTTCTGGCCCTTCTCGTCGAGGAAAAGCTCGTAGTTGAAGCCTTCCGGCGGCGTGGCGCCGAGCGCCCGCGCGATGGCACCGGACAGCTTCACCGAGTCGATCAGGTCCTTGCCGGCCATCTCGTAGTCGACGCCGAGCGCGACCCAGCGCATCGCCCAGTCGGCCTTCCATTGGCACTTCACATTGCCGCCGGTGACGGGCGTCTCGACTTCCTGGTTCGTATCGGGATCGACATAGGTCACCGTGCCCGCGGCGACGTCGCGGCGGATCATCGGCACCTGCAGCACGACGCCCGTCGTCTTGCTGATGGGCAGGAACGGCGAATAGGTGGCGCGGCGATCGGGACCCAGCGTCGGCAGGATGATCGCCATCACCTGATCGTAGGCGGCCAGCATCTTGAGCAGCGTCGCGTCGAAGCGGCCTGATGTGTAGTAGTCGGTCGAGCTCGCGAACTCGTAGTCGAAGCCGAAATGATCCAGAAACGCGCGCAAGCGCGCGTTATTGTGCGCGCCGAACGACGGATATTCGTTCGAGAACGGATCCGGCACCCGCGTCAGCGGCTTGCCGAGATGCGCCGTCAGCATCTCCTTGTTGGGCACGTTGTCGGGCACCTTCCGAAACCCGTCCATGTCGTCGGAGAAGGCGAGCAGGCGTGTCTTGATCTTGTCCTCGGTCAGCACGCGAAAGGCATGCCGCACCATCGAGGTGCGCGCGACCTCGCCGAACGTGCCGATATGCGGCAGGCCTGACGGCCCGTAACCGGTCTCGAACAACACCTCGTCCTTCGGGCTCTTCTTCAGCCGCGCGACGATGGCCTTCGCCTGCTCGAACGGCCAGGCGTTGGATTGTTCGGCGAGCGCACGCAAATCGCTCGGGTTCATGTCGGGATCGATAACGGACATCAAGAAGGGCCCTCCGGGCCGCGGAAAATAGCGATTTCCGGGCAGAATGCAAAAATGGTCTCGGTCGTCATTCCGAGGCGATGGCTAGAACGGGCTCACTGAAAAATACCGCAGCCACAGATCGGTGTAGCGGCCTTTTTCCCAGACGCGGAACAGCGCCCAGTTCAGCGCCTGGCGCAGCACGTCGTTGCCCTTGCGCACGGCGATGCCGATGCCCTCGCCGAAGAAACGACTCTCGACGAAGGGGCCGCCGGAGAAGGCGCAGCAATCGCCGGAATCGGTGCCGTTGATCCAGAACGCGAGCGAGATGGCGTCGCCGAAGATGAAATCGACCTCGCCCTTGCGCAATGCGGCGCGCATCGCGTCGTCGTTGGGGTAGGGATGCAGCTCGGCGTCGGTGAACATGGCCTTGAGATAGGCCTCGTGCGCGGAGCCGGCGATGGCGCCGACCTTCTTGCCCTCGAGATATTCGGGCCGGATCTCCGGCATCACCGCGTCCTTGCGGGAGACGAAGCGCGCCGGCACGCGGTAATAGGGATCGGTGAAGTCGACCCGGGCGCGCAGCTGCGGGCTCACCGCCATCGAGGCAATGATGGCATCGCCCCGGTTGGAGGAGAGCGCATCGACCAGCGTCTCGAAGCGCCGCATCTGCACGGTGCAGGTGACCTTGATCTCCTCGCACAGCGCGCGGGCGAGATCGACGTTGAAGCCGGCCGGGTTGCTGTCAGCGCCCGTATAGTTGAACGGCGGGTAGTCGGTCTCGGTCAGGAAGCGGATCACGGTCAGGCGCGACAGGTCCGGCCGTTCCGGTCGCCGCCGCGGATCCCAGAAGCCGGGAACGGCCTGCGGGGCGGCTTGAGGCGCGACCTGCGGCGTGGCCTGAGGTGCCGCCGGGGGCCGCTTAGCGGGAGCCTGAGCCTCGGCCCCGGGCAGGCCTGTGAGCAGGCAGGCGCCGACGGCCAGTGCCGTCAGCAAGCCACGGGCAGATTTGGACGATTTCGCCTGGTGCGATGGAGCCATCGGCCGGAAATGAACGAATTTCAGTGAGATCGGAGGGCCTTATAGACCATCCCGCCGGGAACGCGAGCGCGGAATGCGGCCAAGGGGAGGGTGCGCTCCCTTCCCCGCTTGCGGGGGAGGGCGGGGGAGAGGGTGTCTCCTCTTGGCGAGAACCCCTCCATGGAGCGAGCCCCCACCTGGCGCAGGCTGCTTGGCCCTCAGAGATACTTCTTCAAATCCGCCGCCGCCTCTTCCGGCGTCCGCTTCAGGTTAAACGGCGACACGAACCTCCCGTCGCGGTCCATCAGATAGATCAGGGCGGTGTGGTCCATTGTGTAGTCGCCGTCCTTGGTCGGGACCTTCTTGGCGTAGACCCGGTAGGAGGTGATGACCTTTGCGGTCTCGGCGGGGTCGCCGGAAAGGCCCTCGAGGTGCGGATCGAAGCTCGACAGATATTCCTTCATGGTCGCCGGCGTATCCCGCTCGGGATCGACCGAGATGAAGACGGCGTTGATCTTGTCGGCATCCTTGCCCAGCGCGCGCAGCACTTCCGAGATCTCGAACAGCGAGGTCGGGCAGACGTCGGGGCAATGGGTGTAGCCGAAGAAGATCAGGGTCGGCTTGCCCTTGAGATTCTTGTCGGTGACGGCCTTGCCGTTCTGATCGATGAGCTGGAACGGACCGCCGATCGCGGCCGGCTGCGCCACCTTGCTGACCCCGCCCATGGCCCAGAACATGATCAGGAGCCCGACGACGAGGCTTGCGGCGAAGGCGGTCGCGATCACCAGCGGACGGGTGGCGGAACTCATGAGCGGAAAACTTCCTGTCACGGATCAGAAGCAGGCGGCGAAACCGGTCCTGATCATTTCGAAGAACATCTGCGTGCCGTAGTGGAACCACAGCGCCAGCGCGCCGAGCATCAGCAGTCCACCGGTCGCCGCGCCCGCCCACAGCAGCACGGATGACGTCCGGCCGGCATTGGGCGAATTGTCCTGTAGGCGATATGCCGGGTGCAGTGGTTGAGCCATGGCAATGATGGGGGCAAAAGCCCGGGTTCCCAACCTTCAGATAAGCGTCAGTCCGCCTGCGGACAAGGCGCCGCCGGCGGGCAGGGCGCCGCCAGCGGCTCAGAACGATCCAGTCAGGTCGAGAACGTCAGCGCAGGAGCTGGCCCCGGGCGGATTCGATCCGGTCCGCCTGCGGGAGAGACCGGCGCGACGGCTTGATTGCCGAGGCCTGCGCGTCCAGATAGCAGGGCTTGTACATGGCCTGGAGTTGCCTGCCCTTCAGGAAGAGCATGTTCGGGGTGAGGCCGCCGCGCTGGCTGATCCAGCGCCTCACCTGCGACGGGTACATCGCGTAGAGCATCTGGGTCGCTTCAATATTGGTGACCGCGCGGCCATTGTTGCCGAAATCCCAGGCCGCGTGGAAGCCAAGCGTCGCGCTCGAGGTCACGCAAATCCGGTCGTGCGGGATAGCGCCGAGGACGATGGTGCAGGCGGAGGCGCAGAGGCCGTCGATGATGACGGTTTCGCCCGACTGACGCAGATCCTGGTATTTGTCGACGTAGGTTCCGATCCGGCCGCCGCGGTCATCCGCGATCCGAACCACCGCGTGAGAAACCCCCATGCCAGCGATCAACAGAACCGCCGCAAGCAACCCCGTCAGAAACTTCATTGGCCCCCGCCCCGGTCGAATTCGAATCTGCGTGTCAGGTGGTGATGCACGGCTAGCGTCCGTCTTAACCGAGGTTTTGTCTAGGCAGGCCGGCTCGCTCGAAACAAATTCAAATCCAGTGTTGCGTCCGCGCTGCACTCGGAGAGTCTCCATCCCAAAGCGGAACAAGTTAATGATGTCTTGCGCGCCCCATACTTGATCTCAGTTACAACCGCTGGCTTCAATCCGGGCAAATACAGGGGAATTCATGGTGGGGGAAAACATGGCTGAAGAGACGGACGTGGTCGTTGTCGGCGCGGGACTATCGGGGCTGGTTGCCGCAACCGAGATCGCCGAGGCGGGCAAGCGCGTGATCCTGGTCGACCAGGAGGGCGAGCAGTCGCTCGGCGGCCAGGCATTCTGGTCGTTCGGCGGATTGTTCCTGGTCGATTCCCCGGAGCAGCGCCGGCTCGGCATCAAGGATTCCTTCGACCTGGCCATGCAGGACTGGGTCGGTGCGGCGGGCTTCGACCGGGACGAGGATTTCTGGCCGCGGCAATGGGCCGAGGCCTATGTGGCGTTCGCGGCCGGCGAGAAGCGCGCCTGGCTGCGGGCCATGGGCCATCGCATCTTTCCGGTGGTCGGCTGGGCCGAGCGCGGCGGCTACGACGCGATGGGCCACGGCAATTCCGTGCCGCGCTTTCACGTCACCTGGGGCACCGGCCCGGGCATCGTCGAGCCGTTCGAGCGCCGCGCGCGCGAGGCCGCCAGCAGCGGCCGGCTGAACTTCCGGTTCCGCCACCGCGTCGACGCGCTCTCGATCACCAACGGCATGGTGGATGGCGTCAGCGGCGCCGTCCTCGCGCCTGACAATATCGAGCGCGGAAAGAGCTCCTCGCGCAACGTGGTCGGTGAGTTCGCGCTGAAGGCGCAGGCCGTGATCGTGGCCTCCGGCGGCATCGGCGGCAATCACGAGCTGGTCCGGCAGCACTGGCCGAAGCGGCTTGGCGATCCCCCGAAATTCATGATCTCCGGCGTGCCCGAACATGTCGATGGCCGCATGATCGGCATCACGGAGAAATCAGGCGCGCGCCTGATCAATCGCGACCGCATGTGGCATTATGTCGAGGGCATCCGGAATTGGTCGCCGATCTGGCCGCGCCACGGCATCCGCATCCTGCCCGGACCCTCCTCGATGTGGTTCGACGCAACAGGGACGCGGCTGCCGGCGCCGCTCTTCCCCGGCTCAGACACGCTCGGCCAGCTCAAATACATCATGTCGACGGGCTATGATTATTCCTGGTTCATCCTGACCCAGAGCATCATCAAGAAGGAGTTTGCGCTGTCGGGCTCGGAACAGAACCCCGATCTGACCGGCAAGAGCTGGCGTATGACCTTGCGCCGCGCCACCAACAAGGGCGCGCCGGCGCCGGTGGAAGCGTTCAAAAGCCATGGTGTCGACTTCATCGTACGCGACAAGATCGACGACCTTGTTGCGGAGATGAACAAGCTTGCCGGCAGCGACCTTCTCAAGCTCGAGCACATCAGGATGCAGATCGAGGCGCGCGACCGCGAGATCGCCAATCCCTACGTCAAGGACGCGCAGGTGATGAACATCCACAATGCGCGCCGCTATATCGGCGACAAGTTGATCCGCACCGCCTCCCCGCACCGCATCCTCGACCCCGCGCATGGGCCGCTGATCGCGGTGAAGCTCAACATCCTCACCCGCAAGACGCTGGGCGGCTTCGAGACCGATCTCGATTCCCGTGTGTTCGGCGCGGAGGGACGCGTCATTCCCGGCCTCTATGCGGTCGGCGAAGCCGCCGGCTTTGGCGGCGGCGGCGTACACGGCTATCGCTCGCTGGAGGGTACTTTCCTCGGCGGCTGCCTGTTCTCGGGCCGCAATGCGGGACGTGCCGCGGCCAAAGCGGTGGGCTAGATCCATGCGGTGGTGGATGCTGTGCATCGGCGCGCTGGTCGCGGTATTGGCCGCCGCTTCGGCCGCATCCGCCGAGACCATCGACGTTGGCGGCGTGAAGCGCTCCTACACCACGCAACTGCCGACCAAAAAGCCTGCCGCGCTGGTGGTCGTGCTGCACGGCAAGACCCAGCGCGGCGCCGACATGATCGCGCGGACGGGGTGGCCACAGGTCGCGAAACGCGAAGGTTTTGCCGTGGTGTTTCCCGACGGGCTCAACCACGCCTGGGCCGATGCGCGGACCAAGGCGGGACCTGCCCTGCGCGGCCCACCGGTGGGGACCGATGACGTCGCCTTCATCGCCAAGCTCGTCGAAAAGCTGGTGGCCGATGGCACGGCCGATGCAGAGCGCGTCTATGTCGCCGGCCTCTCCAATGGCGGCGCCATGGCGATGACGCTGGTTTGCGCCCGCGCCGATCTGTTTGCCGCGGGCGCGAGTGTGATCATGAATCTCACCGACGAGGCCGCGGTCACCTGTCATCCGTCCCGGCCGCTGCCGATGCTGCTCATGAACGGCACGGCCGATCCGCTGGTGCCTTACGAGGGCGGACGCGGATCGAGCTATTATGCCGCGGACGGATTCTGGTCGACCGACGAGACGCTGGCGTTCTGGCGCAAGCTCAATGGCTGCGAGACGGGTGACGCCAGCGTGTCCGATCTGCCCGACAGGAACGTTGCGGATCAATCCACGGTCACGCGGATCACCTCGCGCTGCCCGCCCGGGCACGACGTCATGCTCTATCGCATCAACCAGGGCGGCCACCGCATGCCCGGCTTCGCCCCGGATGCCCGCTTCCCAAGGGTCGCAACCAAGTTGCTCGGCCCGCAGAACGGCGACATCGACGGCGCCGAGACGATCTGGTCGTTCTTCAGCCAGTCTCGTTGAGCGGGCAGCGCATGCACCCCGGGGGTGGCAGAGCGCGGGTCGCTGGGCTAGACAGGGCCGCCATTCCAGTGAGGAGATCCCCAATGAGCATTGAACGTTTCGAAACCGGCCCGCGCATGAGCCAGGTCGTCGTGCACGGCAACACCGTTTATCTCGCCGGCGTCGTCGCGAACAAAGCCGCCGGCGAAAGCGTGACGAAGCAGACCCAGGACATCCTGGCGACCATCGACGGCCACCTCGCCAAGGCCGGCACCGACAAGTCGAAGCTGCTTTCGGCCACGATCTACATCACCGACATGAAGACCTTCGGCGAGATGAATGCGGTGTGGGACGCCTGGGTCTCGCCGGGCAACACCCCGGCGCGCGCTACCGTCGAAGCCAAGCTGGCGGCGCCGCAATACACCGTCGAGATCATGGTCATTGCGGCGAAGTGATTTCGCGAAAACTTCACGCGCGTTGATGACCTCCGAGGTAATCGATCAACGCGCGTGAACCTTCGATAGTCAGGTCAGCCGGACAACACGGCGCCATCGAAGGAGAGCACCATGACCGACCCCGTCACCATCGCCCGCCGCTACATCGAGCTCTGGAACGAGCGCACGGCCGGCCGGCGCCGCGAGCTGCTCAGCGAAAACTGGACCACGGATGCGAGCTATGTCGATCCCCTGATGAAGGGCGATGGCCGCGATGGCATCGAGGCGCTGATCGCAGGCGTGCAGCAGCGCTTTCCGGATTTCAAGTTCAGCCTGATCGGTGAGCCCAACGGCTATGGCGAGCACGTTCGTTTTTCCTGGGGCCTTGGTCCCGACGGCACCGATAGCCCGATCAAGGGCACTGATTTTGCCGTGCTAAAGGACGGCCGCATCAGAAGCGTGACCGGATTTCTCGATCAGGTGCCGGCCGGGGCGTGACGCCGCTGCGTGGAAGCGAGCTCGCCTGCGGCCATCCTTCGAGACGCCCGCCGCTGGCGGGCCCTCAGGATGAGGATCGAGTGCGCGGCTGTCGCTCCGAGGACACCGGCGCTTCTTAGCCTCATCCCGAGGAGACCGCGAAGCGGTCGTCTCGAAGGACGAGGCGCGTGCTCAGGTCTCGCAAATGCCATATGCGGCAACCTTCCTCGTCGCAGGCCGGGAGGGCCTCACCCCTCGACGAAGCCATTCGCACGGCTTACCTGTCATGCCGTGCCGCCCCGTACTCTCCAAACATCGGCCGAGCCGGCCGCGCTGCTGCCTCGCCGCTTCCAGCAATGGTTCGCGGGCCGCGGCTGGTCGCCGCGTGCGCATCAATTGGCGCTGCTGGAGAAGGCGCGCGAGGACGCCAGCGCGCTGCTGATCGCACCGACCGGCGCCGGCAAGACGCTGGCGGGATTTCTGCCGACGCTGGTGGAACTGTCGATGCAGCCGATCGAGCGGGAGGCGGGCGAGAAGAGAAGCCTCGTCTCCACCGGCCGCAGCGTGCAACGGACCGGTGGCCTGCACACGCTCTACATCTCGCCGCTGAAAGCGCTCGCCGTCGATATCGCGCGCAATCTGGAGCGGCCGGTCGCCGAGATGGGCCTGCCGATCAAGGTCGAGACCCGCACCGGCGACACGCCGGTGTCGCGGCGGCAGCGGCAGCGGCGCTATCCGCCGGACGTGTTGCTGACGACGCCCGAGCAGCTCGCGCTTCTGCTCTCCTCCGACGACGCGCCGTTCCTGTTCTCCTCCCTGAGGCGCATCGTGCTCGACGAGCTGCATGCACTGGTGACGTCCAAGCGCGGCGATTTGCTTTCGCTGGGCCTTGCGCGGTTGTGGCGGCTCGCGCCGCAGATGCGCGCGATCGGCCTGTCGGCAACCGTGGCCGAGCCGGATCAGCTCGCGCGTTTTTTGGTGCCCCAGCCGGGCGGCAAGCAAGCCGCCGCCGACATCGTCGTCGCCGGCGGTGCGGCCCCGCCCGAGGTCGAGATGCTCGACACGCGCGAGCGCCTGCCCTGGGCCGGCCATAGCGCGCGCCATGCGCTCCCTGAAATCTACGAGCTGATCAAGGCCAATAAGACCACGCTGGTCTTCGTCAATACCCGCAGCCAGGCCGAGATGCTGTTCCAGAATCTCTGGAGCATGAACGACGACGGCCTTGCAATTGCGCTGCATCACGGTTCGCTCGATGTCGCCCAGCGCCGCAAGGTCGAGGACGCGATGTCGGCGGGACGCTTGCGCGGCGTGGTCTGCACATCCTCGCTCGACCTCGGCGTCGACTGGGGCGATGTCGATCTCGTCGTCAATATCGGCGCGCCCAAGGGCTCCTCGCGCCTGATGCAGCGCATTGGTCGCGCCAATCACCGCCTCGACGAGGCCTCGCGCGCGGTGCTGGTGCCGGCCAACCGTTTTGAAGTGCTGGAGTGCCGCGTCGCCATCGACGCGATCGCCGAGAACGCGCAGGATACGCCGCCGTTGCGCACCGGTGGCCTCGACGTGCTGGCCCAGCATGTGCTGGGCTGTGCCTGCGGCGAGCCGTTCCTCTCCGATGAACTCTATGCCGAGATTCGCACCGCAGCCCCCTACGCCGACCTGTCGCGGCAGGATTTCGACGACGTCGTCGATTTCGTGGCGTCCGGTGGCTACGCCCTGAAGACCTACGAGCGCTTCGCCCGCATCAAGCAGGACAAGGAGGGACGCTGGCGCGTCGCCAATCCCAAGGTGCGGCAGAGCTACCGCATGAATGTCGGCACCATCGTCGAGGACGACATGCTGAAGGTGCGGCTGGTGCGCTCGCGCGGCGGGAGGCAGGGAGAAGCGGGCGGCTCGACCGGCGTGATCGCGCGCGGCGGCAGGTTGCTCGGCGAGATCGAGGAAGCCTTCATCGAGGGCCTGAGCCCCGGCGATACATTCGTGTTCTCAGGCGAGGTGGTGCGCTACGAGACCTTGGTCGAGGACCAGGTCTATGTCTCGCGCGCGCATGACAAGGACCCGAAAGTGCCGTCCTATATGGGTGGCAAGTTTCCGCTCTCGACCTATCTCGCCGAACGCGTGCGCCGGCTGCTCGATGACGGCCGCGCGTGGGGCGCATTGCCGGAACAGGTGCGCGACTGGCTGTCGCTGCAAAAGGACGTCTCGCAGGTGCCGGCCGTGCGCGAGCTTCTGGTCGAGAGTTTTCCGCGTGCCAACAAGCACTATCTGGTCTGCTACCCCTTCGAGGGACGCCTCGCACATCAAACCCTCGGCATGCTGCTGACGCGGCGCCTCGAGCGCGCCCGCGCGCGGCCGCTCGGCTTCGTCGCCAACGAATATGCGGTGGCGATCTGGGGGCTTGGAGATCTCTCCTTCATGATCCGCGACGGCCGGGTCGATCTCGATGCGCTGTTCGACCCCGACATGCTCGGCGACGATCTCGAGGCGTGGCTCGCGGAATCCGCGCTGATGAAGCGCACGTTCCGCAACTGCGCGATCATCTCCGGCCTGATCGCGCGCCGCCATACCGGCGAGGAGAAGAGCCGCCGTCAGGTGCTGTTCTCGACCGATCTCGTCTATGACGTTTTGCGCAAGCATCAGGCCGATCACGTCCTCCTGCGTGCCGCGCGCGCCGACGCTGCCACCGGCCTCTTGGATTTGCGCCGCCTCGGCGACATGCTCGCCCGCATCCACGGCCGCATCACCCATCGGGAACTCGATCGCGTCTCTCCCCTGGCCGTGCCGGTGATGCTGGAAATCGGCCGCGAGTCAGTTTATGGCGAAGCTGCTGACGAGCTTTTGGCCGAAGCCGCCGACGAGCTCGTCAAAGAGGCGATGGATAGAAGCGGGTAAGACGTGACGGCAGGCGCGCAAGTTTCGGGGGATGTCGACGACATGCGCGTGGCCACAGTCACCGTCCGCGATGTGACTTTCGCCGCCGATCTCTCCGGCGCTTTGTTCTGGGAAGAGCAGCGCCTGCTCGTCGTCTCCGATCTGCATCTGGAAAAAGGGTCCAGCTTCGCCACTCGCGGCGTGCTGCTGCCGCCTTACGATACGCTGGCCACGCTGGGCCGTCTCGCTGCTGTCATCTCCCGCCATGATCCGCGCACCGTCATCGCGCTCGGCGACAGCTTTCACGACCGCAGGGCGCATGAGCGGTTGTCGCCGGGCGACCGCGATGCCGTCGCCGCACTCCAGACCGGCCGCGACTGGATCTGGATTTCCGGCAATCACGATCCGATGCTGCCCCGCGATCTCGGCGGCACCGTCGCGGGCGAGGTCTCGGTCGGCGCGATCACCTTTCGTCACGAGCCCACCGGCGCCCACGGCGAGATCGCGGGCCATCTCCATCCCAAGGCGCGCGTCTCCGCGCGCGGCCGCTCGATGGAGCGCCGCTGCTTCGCCTCCGACGGGATGCGCGCGGTGATGCCGGCGTTCGGCGCTTATGCCGGCGGCCTCAGCATCCGCGACGCTGCATTTGCAAAGATCTTTCCGGCCAATGGTTTTGTCGCCCATCTCCTGGGCGACCGCCGGGTCCACGCCATCGCAGCCTCGCGCTGCTGCTGAGATTTCAACCTGTTCTGGAACAAATTAAGAACACTTTAGCAAGTCTTTGATATATCATAGTGATTCGGCGCATTGCCGACACAATATCTAGCGTCTGTCAGACTTTGCGAGGACTAGATGTCCACCATCGCCTTCGATCAATTCGCCCTCACCCGGATCGCCGATTTCGCGCGCTCGCTGTCGCGGCTGCATCAGGCCGCGCGGCGCCAGAGGATCGACGACGACCAGTTCGACCGCGAGTTCAACGCGGTGTGCCAGTCGATCTGGGGCTACACCATCGACGATGTCAGCGATGATCTGTTCTCGACTGAGGATCATCTGTTTCTCGACACGCTGGACGAAGCGCATGCGCGCATCTTCGCAGCCGAGCAGGGCTACGACCTCGTCGGCGAGGCTGGCATGCTGACGGATTGGTGGGGCTTCTGCTGGATGATCCTGGCCGAGAAGCGCGGTCTCCTGACGCCGGACAACCGGGCCGCCGCGCGCGCGGCGATCGAGGAGAAATATCTGGCGGCGCCGAATGTGATCGGGGTGATCATCGGGAGATAATCGTCTTGTGTCCCGGACGCTGCGCAACGCGCCGCGTCCGGGACGCGAGAGCGAGTTATTCCAATCCCGCGCGTTTCGCCGGCTTCTGTGTCTTCGGCACCGTCACATCGGGCAGCGCCTCGCGCACGATCTCAGGCGAGGTCGGCGCATCCGCGGACACCGTCTCCGCCCGCACGGGCGCCACCTTCATCTCGCCGAGACGTGCGCGGACCTGGGTGGTGAGGCCGGGATAGGAGGCAACCGGGGTGAAGTCCGCCGCCTGGTCGTTGCCGACGCGGATGCCGGTATAGGCGACAAGGCCGTCAGTGGTGGCGATCACATCGCCGGCCTTCAGCGAGGAGTCCAGCGCCAGATCGACCGGCGCAAGCCCGACCGGCTCGCGGCCGTTGCAGGTGCAGTCGGCGCGTAGCGCCTTGCGGTAGGCGAACGCGTTCTCGCTGTCGGCGTAGCGCTCGCCGGTCTGCGACGCGGCACCGTCGATTGAGGAGCCGAAATAGACCTTGGTCGCGCTGGCAGGACAGAACGCCTGACACATCTGTGCCGGCGAGGCGAGGCCGCGCATCAGCGGAAAGTATTTGCCGTCGCAGCTGCGCACGCAGAAGGCAGGGCCCGAGCCGCCAGCCGCGGCTGACCGCGTCGGAGGCACATAATGCGGGGTCGCGGCATCTTGCTGGCCGGTGAAGGGATCGGCGTAGGAGTTCGCCTGTTGCGGCACCTCGCGCCGCGGCCGCTGCTGTTGCATGCCGCCGAACAAGAAATCGAACAGGCCTTCGGCCGAAACCGGGGCGGGAGCCGCAAGCAGTGGTGCTGCGAGGGTGGCGGCTACAAGCATCGCGCGACGCCGCCGGCGCGCATGGGACAGAACTGTACGCAACGCTCACTCCACCCGACGCTACTGAACTGGCCGAGACCCCAGGGCCTCAGCACATGATTCACCATAAGGCGGGATGGTAAATGAGCGGTTGAGGGGGAGTTGATCTCGTGCCCCGGACGCAGCGCCCGGGACACGAGAGGCATCACGCCTTCAAGAATTCCGACGCCTTGTACAGCGAGCGGAACGGCAGGCCGGCCGCACCGAACGTATCGGTGGCACCTTCCTCGCGGTCGACCATGGTCAGGACCAGCACCACATTGGCGCCGGCCTCGCGCACCGATTCCACCGCCTTCATCGCCGAGCCGCCCGTGGTGGTGACGTCCTCGACGATCACGACGCGCTTGCCTTCCAGCGTCTCGCCTTTTGGCAGACCTTCGATCGCGAGCTTGGCGCCGTGCTCCTTCGGCTTCTTGCGCACGAAGAAGGCAGCGATCGGATGGCCCTTTATCCAGGAGATCTGCGCCAGCGCGCCGGCGAGCGGCACGGCGCCCATCTCGAGGCCGCCGATGAAATCGAGATTGTCGTCCTTCAATGCCTCATAGGTCAGCTCGGCGAGGAGGGTCGCTCCCTCGGGGTCGAGCATGGTCGGCTTGAGGTTGAAGTAGAAATCGCTCTTGCGGCCCGACGCGAGCGTCACCTCGCCGCGGCCGAAGGAGCGCCGGCGGATGATTTCGAACAGGCGGGCGCGGGAGGCAGATTTCGACACGGCGGTCCCTCGAACAGCTTTTTGGAGGAGGCGGAATTTATCCGCGACGGCCGCGACATTCCAGAGGGGGCGTCCCTCGTCAACAGGGATCGGCCATCCCCGGCTGCCGGTTGTGGGGTTGCGACCTTATGGAGTAGGTGGAGGCCGAACCTGTCAGGGGCAAGGAAACAAGGCATGACCATCGAGCTGCACACCTGGAACACGCCGAATGGCCGCAAGATCTCGGTCGCGCTGGAGGAAATGGGGCTGCCCTACAAGGTGGTTCCGGTGAACATCACCAAGGGCGAGCAGATGGCGCCGGAGTTCCTGAAGCTGTCCCCGAACAACAAGATCCCCGCGATCGTCGACCCCGAGGGCCCCGACGGCAAGCCGGTCAGCATCTTCGAATCAGGCGCGATCCTGCTCTATCTCGGTGAAAAGACCGGCAAATTCCTGCCGAAATCACTTGGCGCGCGGATTCCGGTCTACGAATGGCTGATGTGGCAGATGGGCGGCTTCGGTCCGATGCCGGGCCAGGTGCACCATTTCATCGCACTCGAGAACGAGCAGGACCGCGCCTACGGCTTGAAGCGCTACATGGCCGAGACGCGCCGGCTCTACGGCGTGCTCGACCGCCGCCTGGAGGGGCGCGACTTCGTTGCCGGCGACCTCTCGATTGCCGATTTTGCCATCCTGGGCTGGGCCTGGCGTCACCCGCGCCACAAGGTCGAGCTGGCGGACTTCCCCAACGTCAAGCGTTGGTATGAGGCCCTGATGGCCCGTCCGGCGGTGAAACGGGGCATGGATGCGAAGTTGGATTGAGGGCGCTCTTACCCTCCCCTGGAGGGGGAGGGTCGGCGCGTAGCGCCGGGGTGGGGTGATCTCTCCACACCAATACTGTTGGACTGGGAGGGACCGTCACCCCACCCCGCTACGCATTCCGCTTCGCTGTATGCGTATCGACCCTCCCCCTTCAGGGGAGGGTAAGAGAAATCCTCACACCTTCTTCGCTTCGACCGCCATCCGCAGCGCGAGCCCGGCCAGCACCGTGCCCATCAGCCAGCGCTGCACCAGCATCCAGCTCGGCCGGTTGGCCAGGAACAACGCGATCGATCCGGCGGCCAGCGCGATCATCGCGTTGACACTGACGCTGATCGCGATCTGGATCGCGCCCAGCACCACCGACTGCGTCAGCACGCTGCCGGCGGCGGGATCGATGAATTGCGGCAGCAGCGCCAGATAGAGCATCGCGATCTTCGGGTTGAGCAGGTTGGTGACGAAGCCCATCGCGAACAATTTGCGCGGGCTGTCGATGGCGAGCTTCCGGACCTGGAACGGCGAGCGGCCGCCCGGCTTCACCGCCTGCCAGGCCAGCCAGAGCAGATAACCGGCGCCCGCAAGGCGCAGTGCGTCATAGGCAAAGGGAATCGCAAGCAGCAGCGCCGTGATGCCGAACGCCGCGCACAGCATGTAGAAGACGAAGCCGAGCGCCACGCCGCCGAGCGAGACGATGCCGGCCGCGGGGCCCTGCGTGATCGAGCGTGAGATCAGGTAGATCATGTTCGGTCCGGGCGTGAGCACGAGACCGAGGCAGACGAGGGCGAAGCCGAGCAGGGCGGGGGTATGGGGCATGGGCGAACCGGTGCGAGGATGGCTCGGTTCTAATATGCGGGGGATCGCACGACCACCGCGCAATTGCTCGGAGAGCAATTGAGGGCCGGGCAGAATCATACCCCATGGTGGTCCCGGCCTATGCGCGATTGCGCATGATGCCGGGAGGACACTGCGAGTGGCGCTAGTGCGCCTCGTCCCAATTATTGGCCGCTCGTGCGTCGACGTGCAGCGGCACCGAGAGCAGCACGGCGGGGAACGGCGCGTCCTGCATCACGTGCTGCACGACCGGGAGCGTCGCCTCGACCTCGGCGTCCGGCACCTCGAAGATCAGCTCATCGTGCACCTGGAGCAGCATCTGCGCCGACAGCTTCTTCTCGGCGAGCGCGTCCTCCACGCGCGTCATGGCGCGGCGGATGATGTCGGCCGCGGTGCCCTGGAGCCGGGCGTTGATCGCCGCGCGCTCGTTGAAGGCGCGCACCGAGGCGTTGGACGCCTTGATGTCGGGATAGTGCATCTTCCGGCCGAACAGCGTGGTGACGTAGCCGTGGCTGCGGCAGAAATCGCGCGTCTCGTCCATATAGGCGCGGATGCCGGGGAAGCGCTCGAAATATTTCTTGATGTAGGCCGAGGCTTCCTCGCGGGCGATGCCGAGCTGGTTGGCGAGGCCGAACGCCGAGATGCCGTAGATGATGCCGAAATTGATCGCCTTGGCGCGGCGGCGGATTTCGCTGGGCATGCCCTTGATCGGCACGCCGAACATTTCCGACGCCGTCATGGCGTGAATGTCGAGCCCGTCGCGGAACGCCTGCTTCAGCACGGGAATGTCGGCGATCTCGGCAAGCAGCCGCAGCTCGATCTGCGAATAGTCGGCGGAGACGAGCTTGTGCCCGGGCGTGGCAATGAAGGCGCGGCGAATCTTGCGGCCATCCTCGGTACGAACAGGGATGTTCTGCAGGTTCGGCTCGTTCGACGACAGTCGGCCCGTCGTGGTCGCGGCGAGCGCGTAGGTGGTGTGCACGCGATGGGTCTGCGGATTGACATAGGTCGGCAGGGCGTCCGTGTAGGTCGATTTCAGCTTCGAGACCTGGCGCCACTCCAGGATCTTTCTCGGGAAGTCGTGGCCCTGTTCGGCAAGCTCGTCCAGCACCTGGGCGGTGGTCGACCATGCGCCGGTTTTCGTCTTGGTGCCGCCTGACAATCCCATCTTGCCGAACAGGATGTCGCCGATCTGCTTGGGGCTGCCGACATTGACCGGCTCGCCCGCGATCTCCTGGATCTCGGCCTCGACGCGCGCCGCCGTCTGGGCAAAGTCGCCGGAAAGACGCGACAGCACCTGACGATCGATCGAGATACCGCGCCGCTCCATGCGCGCAAGCACCGCAACCAGTGGCCGCTCCAGCGTCTCGTAGACCGCGGTCATGTGCTCTGCGACGAGGCGCGGCTTCAGCACGTGCCAGACGCGCAAGGCGACGTCGGCGCCTTCGGCCGACAGCGCCGCGGCCTTGTCGATCGGCACCTGGTCGAAGGTGATCTTGCCCTTGCCGCTGCCGAGCAGCTCATTTTCCTTCAGCATGGCATGACCGAACCAGCGCTCCGACAGCGAGTCCAGCGCATGCGAGCCGCGGCCGGCATCGAGCACGTAGGAGATCAGGAGCGCATCGTCGATATTGCGCAAAACGATGCCGTGCTGCGCCAGCATCACGGCGGTGAACTTGACGTCAAAGCCGATCTTGAGGACGCCTGATGATTCCAGCACCGGCCGGAGCGCTTGAACCGCCTCTTCATGCCTGACCTGGTCGGGCGCAAGGCCGGCGTCGAACAGGCCGGCACCGCCGCCGGACTGCTTGTGCGCCAGCGGCACGTAGCAGGCATCGTTCGGCGCCAGCGCCAGCGCGATGCCGCAGAGATCGGCCTGCATCGGATCGATGGAGTTTGCCTTGATCTCGATCGCGACATGGCCGGCGTCATGAATGCGCGCGACGAATGCGTTGAGCTCCTTGAGCGTCTTGATCGTCTGATACTTGCCCCGATCGACGGGGAGCTTGCGCATGGCATCTTCGCGCGCGGCAGCCAGCGAGATCGGCGCGCCCTTCAGGCTGGCGCCCTTGTCGCCCTTGTCGCCGCCCGTCGGGCCAGCTGCGGGGGCGGCGAAGAGGTCGCCGGACGCCTCGGACGTTCTTGCTTTCGATGCGCCCTCGCCGGATCTGGCGGCGCTGCTGTTGCTGGCATCGGCGTCGACATTGGCGGGATCGATCTGCGAATAGTCGGCGACGCGGCGCGTCAAGGTGGTGAATTCCATCGCCTTCAGGAAGGCGATCAGCTTGCGCGCGTCGGGCTCGTGGACGGCGAGGTCGTCGAGCGGCACGTCCAGCTTGACCTTGTCGTCGAGCAGCACGAGTTTTCGCGAGATCCGCGCCTTCTCCGCGTTCTCGAGCAACGCCTCGCGCCGCTTGGGCTGCTTGATCTCCCCGGCACGGAACAACAATTGGTCGAGGTCACCATATTCGGTGATCAGCTGCGCCGCGGTCTTGATGCCGATGCCGGGCACGCCGGGCACGTTGTCGGTGGAATCGCCGGCCAGCGCCTGCACTTCTACGACCTTGTTCGGCGGCACGCCGAATTTCTCGATCACCTCGGGGATGCCGATGCGGCGGTCCTTCATGGTGTCGTACATGGTGACGCAATCGGTCACGAGCTGCATCAGATCCTTGTCGGAGGATACGATCGTCGCGCTCGCGCCGCGCTCGCAGGCCTCGCGCACATAGGTCGCGATGAGGTCGTCAGCCTCGAAGCCGCCTTGTTCCAGGCAGGGCAGGTCGAAGGCGCGCACCGCCTCGCGGATCAGCGCGAATTGCGGGATCAGGTCGTCAGGTGCCGGCGGCCGGTGCGCCTTGTATTCGGGGTAGATCGCGTTGCGGAAGGTGACCTCCGACTTGTCGAACACGATGGCGAGGTGCGTCGGCCGGTTGTCCTCCGGCATGTCGCGCAGCAGCTTCCACAGCATGTTGCAGAAGCCGAGCACCGCATTGACCTGCAGCCCGTCGGACTTGCGGTTCAACGGCGGCAGCGCGTGGTAGGCGCGGAAGATATAGGAGGAACCGTCCACCAGGAACACGTGGTCGCCCTTGCCGGCGGCCTTGGCCGCAACAGGTTTGGCGGCAGCTGTCGCGGCGGGCTTGCTCTCGGCGGCGGCCTTGCTTTCAGTGGCAGGCTTGGGCGCAGCAGCTTTGGCGGAGGTCTTCGGGGAGGTCTTGGGCATGGCCGCAATGTATGAATTTTTGCGGGCTTTGACAGCCTCAGGCCGCGAGTTTTTAGGACGTTGCCGCCGCTATCCCCACTGTCATTCCCCGGCTTGACGGGGGAATCCAGTATGCCGCGGCCTATCGGTCGACGACGACTGTCTCTGGGATACTGGGTCCCCCGCAAGCCGGGCGACGCCACCGAGGGTGCGGCTACTCCGCCGCCTGCAACGCCGGCCCCGTCTTCTTCGGCGCGATCCAGAGCGCGTCCGGCCGCTCGAACAGGAAGCGGGCATTGAACTGCAAGGCGGCCCGCCAGATCGCAATCGCACCGATCACGCCGGCGACGGTGACGATCAGCGAAACCGTGCCGATGTCGGGAATGATGCCGGTGCGCAGCAGCAGCGTCCGTGTCGCCGCCATCGGCAGGAAGAAGGCGAGATAGATCACGATCGAATGTTCGCCGCAGAAGCGCAGGAAATTCATCCATCGGGCGCGCGCGAGCAGCGTGCCCATCGTGATGATCGCGCAGGCGCCGGCAAAGCCGAGCACGAGCGAGACGATCTTCCATTCGCTGGCCCCGAGCACGACGAGGCCGGCATTGACCAGCGCCCAGATCGCGAGCGCTGCGAGCGCAAACGCGGGATGCTTCCGCGCGCGGTCCGACAGTGCGAACACCCACGGCGCGAACAGATAGCCCGAATAGAAATAGACGAAGCGCGAGCAGAACTCGTCGATGACGGTCCACCCTGTCGTGATGCGTGCCGTCTCCAGCGCGGCGGCGACGAGCCAGATCGCGAGCGGCGGGATCTTGCGTGTCAGTTTTGTGACGACGAAGAAGATCGGCAGCAGATAGATGAACCACAGCGTGCCGAACGGCTCGATGAAGGATTCCAGATACAAGAGGCCGACGTCCCGCCAGCCCGTCTGCGCCGCGAACGCCGGCGCCTTGAAGCCGAACTGGATTGTCACCCAGACGACATAAAAATAAGCGAAATGTACCACCTTGCGATCGAGATAGGTTCGCCAGTCCCGGTCGATCACCAGCGCCAGGAACAGGCCCGAGATCAGGAAGAAGTCCGGCATCCGGAACGGCTTTGCGAAGGCGACGGCGACATGCATGAAGCCGGTCTGCCCTGCGGCGAGCTCGACCCCCAGCACCGAATGCATCATCACGACCATGATGATGCAAATGCCCTTGGCGTAGTCGACCCAGTCGACACGCGCGGCAGAAGCGGCTCTGGCGCTTCCGCTCCCCGCGATTGTGCCTGATGGTGCCATGGTGTCCTTTTTCGAGGCGCCTTTCGCCTGTCCTGTTCGGGTGTGGGGCAGTGTGGGGCCCCAGGGGTTTCCGACTTCTTTACCGGTTCAATTCCTATGCCGCTTTTTTGTCTGCGGACTGTTCCCTCCCCTCGGTAAAATGCTAAACCGCCCCGCGTCGGGATTTCGTTAACCAATCTGAAACAGGGATCTTCATGCGCATCGCGATGATCGGCACGGGCTATGTGGGATTGGTGTCCGGGGCCTGCTTTGCGGATTTCGGTCACGACGTCACCTGCGTCGACAAGGACGAGAAGAAGATCGCCAGCCTTCATCGCGGCGAGATCCCGATCTACGAGCCCGGGCTCGACGCGCTTGTTGCGACCAACGTCAAGGCCAAGCGACTCGACTTCACCACCGACTTGTCCAAGCCGGTTGCGGATGCCGATGCCGTCTTCATCGCGGTCGGCACGCCCTCGCGCCGCGGCGACGGCCACGCCGATCTGACCTACGTGTATGCCGCAGCGCGCGAGATCGCGCAGTCGCTGACCGGCTTTACCGTCGTGGTGACGAAGTCGACCGTGCCTGTGGGCACCGGCGACGAGGTCGAGCGCATCATCCGCGAGACCAATCCCAACGCCGACGTCGTGGTCGCCTCGAACCCCGAGTTCCTGCGCGAGGGCGCGGCGATCCGCGACTTCAAGTTTCCCGATCGCGTCGTGGTCGGCACCTCCGACGAGCGCGGCCGCAAGGTGATGGGCGACGTCTACCGGCCGCTGTCGCTGAACCAGGCGCCGCTGATGTTCACCGAACGTCGCACCGCCGAGATGATCAAATACGCCGCCAACGCGTTCCTCGCCACCAAGATCACCTTCATCAACGAGATCGCCGATCTCTCCGAAAAGGCCGGCGCCAACGTCCAGGAGGTCGCGCGCGGCATTGGCCTGGACAATCGCATCGGCACCAAGTTCCTGCATGCGGGTCCCGGCTTCGGCGGCTCGTGCTTCCCGAAGGACACCAAGGCCCTGATCAAGATCGCGCAGGATTACGATGTGTCGCTGCGCATCGTCGAATCCGTGTTGGCCGTGAACGAGAACCGCAAGCGCGCGATGGCGCGCAAGGTGAGCCAGGCGCTTGGCGGCAATCTGCGCGGCAAGACCGTCGCCGTGCTCGGCCTCACCTTCAAGCCCGACACAGACGACATGCGCGATGCGCCGTCGATCCCGCTGGTCACGGGCCTGATCGACATGGGCGCAAAGGTGAAGGCGTTCGACCCCGTCGGCATGGAGCAGGCAAAAAGCGAGCTGCCTGACATCACCTATTGCGAGGACGCCTATTCCTGCGCGCAAGGCGCCGATGCGCTCGTCATCGTCACCGAATGGATCCAGTTCCGCGCGCTCGATCTCGACCGGCTGAAGACCGTGATGGCGCAGCCCGTCGTCGTCGACTTGCGCAACATCTACCGTCCCGAGGACATGAAAGCCGCCGGCTTCACCTATGACAGCGTCGGCCGCCCGCCGGTGCAGGGCTGACGATCCTCCATTGCGAACGATTCGTCATGGCCGGGCTTGTCCCGGCCATCCACGTCTTGTTCACTGCCAGATGAAAGAACGTGGATGCCCGGGACTAGCCCTGGCATGACGACGGGATGATTTCTTGCCCCGCAGCTTCGACACGCCCCTGCCGATCGATGCCGTGCTCGACGATCTGTCGCGCACGCTGGAAGCCAGCAACGCCGCGGTGCTGGTGGCGCCGCCGGGGGCCGGCAAGACCACGCGCGTGCCGCTTGCTTTGCTCGATGCGCCCTGGGCGAAGGGCAAGAAGATCATCGTCCTGGAGCCGCGCCGCATCGCTGCGCGCGCCAGCGCCGATCGTATGGCCAAATCGCTCGGCGAGCGCGCCGGCGAGACTGTCGGCTATCGTGTCCGGTTCGGCTCGAAAATCTCGCGCGCTACCCGCATCGAGGTGGTGACCGAGGGTATCTTCACCCGCCAGATCCTCGACGATCCCGAACTCTCCGACGTCGCAGCCATCCTGTTCGACGAATTCCACGAGCGTTCGCTCGATGCCGACATGGGCCTCGCGCTGGCCCGTGATGCGCAGACCGGCCTGCGCGAGGATCTGCGCATCCTCGTGATGTCGGCGACGCTCGACGGTGCGCGCGTGGCAAGACTGCTCGGCAAAGCGCCCGTCGTCGAGAGCGAAGGCCGCGCCTTTCCGGTCGAGACGCGCTATCTCGGCCGCAAGGCGGACGCGCCGGTGGAGCGACAGATGGCGGATGCGATCGCCTCCGCGCTGCGCGCCGATGGCGGCTCGGTTCTGGCATTCCTGCCGGGTGCCGCCGAAATCCGCCGCACCCAGAATTTCCTGTCCGAGCGCGTGCAGGACGCCTCGATCGAGATCGTGCCGCTGTTCGGTGCGCTCGATGCCGCCGTGCAGGACCGAGCCATCGCGCCGGCACCCAAGGGCACGCGCAAGGTGGTGCTGGCGACATCGATCGCGGAGACCTCGCTGACGATCGAAGGCGTGCGCATCGTGGTCGATTCCGGTCTTGCCCGCGTTCCGCGCTACGAGCCGGACATCGGGCTGACCCGGCTCGAGACCGTGCGTGCGTCGCGTGCGGCGGTGGATCAGCGCCGCGGCCGCGCCGGCCGCACCGAGCCGGGCGTCTGCTACCGGCTCTGGGACGAGCCGCAGACGGCCTCGCTCGCGCCCTACACCCAGCCGGAAATCCTCAGCGCCGATCTGTCATCGCTGGTGCTCGATCTCGCGCAATGGGGCGTCACTGATCCCGCCGCGCTGTCGTTCCTCGATCCGCCGCCCGCGCCGGCCTGGAAGGAGGCCAAAAGCCTGCTCACCGAGCTCAACGCGCTCGATGGTGACGGCCGCATCACCGCGGAAGGCAAGAGCCTGCGCGCGCTGGCGCTGCCGCCGCGGCTGGCGCGCATGATCGTGGATTCGCATCGTGCCGGCGAGGGCGAAGCTGCCGCCGAGATCGCCGCGATCATCACCGAGCGCGGGCTTGGCGGCGACAGCGTCGATCTCGAGCACCGCCGCGATCAGTTCCGCCGCGACCGCTCGCCGCGCGCCTCCAGCGCGCGTGATCTGGCGCGGCGCTGGGCCTCGCAAGTGGCAGCTTCAGAGAAAGCGGGACCGCAGGAGGATCTCTCGACGGGCCTGATGCTCGCCTACGCGTTCCCGGACCGTGTCGCGCGTAACCGTGGCAATGGCAGTTTCGTACTTGCCAACGGCCGCGGCGCCGCCGTCGAGCAGACCTCATCACTGGCCCGTGCACCCTACATCGCGATCGGCGAGATGACGGGAACGGCGGCGAGCGGGCGCATCCTGCTCGCCGCGCAAATTACCGAGGGCGAGATCGAGCGGCATTTCGCCGAGCATGTCGAGACCGCCGACGAGATCTCGTTCGATCGCGGCGCGATGGCGCTGCGCGCGCGGCGCAAGCGTGTGCTGCACGCCATCACGCTCTCCGAGGCGACACTGGCCGTGTCGCCCTCGGAAGATACCGCGCGCATCTTCGCCGACGGATTAATCGCCGCCGGCCTCGACCGGCTGCCCTGGTCGAAGGCGGCCAAGCAATGGCGCGACCGCGTGATGTTCCTGCGCAGGGCCGAGGGCGGCAGCTGGCCCGACCTGTCGGATGACGGATTGATCGCGCGGCGCGACGATTGGCTGGTGCCTGCGCTCTACGACAAGATTGCGCTGAAGGAGATCTCGCCGGGGGATCTCTCCGACGCGCTGATGGCGCTGCTGCCGTGGGAGATGCGCGCGCGGCTCGACCGCGAGGCGCCGACGCATTTCGAGGCGCCGACCGGAAGCGTGCTCGCGATCGACTATGAGGCCGAGCAGGGACCGACCATCGCGGTGCGGCTGCAGGAATTGTTCGGACTCAACACCCATCCCTCGATCGCGGCCGGCAAGGTGCCGCTGGTGCTGGAGCTGTTATCGCCGGCACAGCGCCCGGTGCAGGTGACGCGTGATCTCCCGGGCTTCTGGCGCGGCAGCTACGCCGCCGTGCGCTCCGACCTGCGCGGCCGCTACCCGCGCCATCCCTGGCCGGACGATCCTTCCAGTGCAGTGCCGACCCGCCGGGCAAAGCCGCGCGGGACGTGACTGCCCACGGCGTCATGGCCGGCCAATGACGCGCCATGAGGGGTTCTGCGCGGTCGCATTAACCCTCCGCTCATCCTTTTCGCCAAAATGTCACCGACCAGGCCGCGGCGTCACTCGCGGCCCGGCGTGTCGCGTGGTGAAATCGAGCTTTCGGCTCGGAAGTGGTGTAATGCGTAACATTATGATCTTCGCTGCCGTCATGATCGGCCTCGGCACCTTCATGGCCCAGATTGCGGACAAGATGAGCTCGGCGTCCGCCACGTCAGCGCCGCGCACGACGGTTGCGGTGGCTGCCGCGGCACCGACCGGCGGCCGCAGCCTTGCCATTTCCCGCGACGGCCGTGGTCATTTCCAGACCGAGGGCAGGATCGAGGGCCAGCGCATCGGTTTCATGGTCGACACCGGCGCCTCCGTGGTTGCGTTGAATGAGACCTCGGCCGCACGGTTCGGCTTGCGTCCCTCGCGCAGCGAGTACAACGCCACCGTCTCCACTGCCAACGGCACCATCAAGGCCGCCCGCACCCGCATCGCCATGCTCGATGTCGGCGGCCTCATCGTGCGAGACGTCGATGCCATGGTGCTGCCGGACGCGGCGCTGTCGGAGAACCTGCTCGGCCTCTCCTTCCTCTCCCGCCTCAAGCGCTTCGAATACGCCAACGGCCAGATGGTGCTGGAGCAGTAGGCGGAGCTTTCCGCGCATAGGCACCGTCCATTTCAAATGAGATTTCTTTGCGTCGACCGCCCTCGCGGTAACGCTTCTTCGTTACCAAACTGCCGCAATTAGCGGCCATAAGCCTTCAATCCCGCCTTTCGTTGCGGCCTGGCATTCGCTAAGGCTGCATCAGATCCTGCCCCCATTTCACGAGACCGTCGCAATGTTCCCGAAGCCGAAATCCGTATTGTTGCCCAACACCTACGCCTTCGAATCCGAGCCGATGGTGAAGCCGACCGGCTTTCGCGAATACGACGCGCGCTGGTTGTTCCAGAAGGAAATCAACCTGATGGGTGTGCAGGCGCTCGGCATGGGGCTGGGCGCGCTGATTGCCGAGCTTGGCGTCAAGCAGGAGATCGTCACCGGGCATGATTTCCGGGGATATTCGGCCTCGATCAAATATGCGCTGATCTCCGGCCTGATGGCGGCGGGGTGCAAGGTGCACGACATCGGGCTTGCGGTGACGCCGATGGCCTATTTCGCGCAGTTCGATCTCGACGTGCCCTGCGTCGCCATGGTCACGGCCTCGCACAACGACAATGGCTGGACCGGCGTCAAGATGGGCGCCAACCGTCCGCTGACCTTCGGCCCCGACGAGATGACGCGGCTCAAGGAGATCGTGCTCAACGCCGATTTCAAGAACAAGGCCGGCGGCGCCTACCAATTCCACGAGAACTATCCGGCGCGCTATATCGCCGATCTCACCAATCGCCCTAAGCTCAAGCGCAAGCTCAAGGTGGTCGCGGCCTGCGGCAATGGCACCGCCGGCGCGTTCGCGCCGCAGGTGCTGGAGGCGATCGGCTGCGAGGTGATCCCGCTCGACACCGAACTCGATCACACCTTCCCGAAATACAATCCGAACCCGGAAGACATGGAGATGCTGCACGCGATCCGCGACGCGGTGCTGCATCACAAGGCCGATGTCGGCCTCGGCTTCGACGGTGACGGCGACCGCTGCGGCGTCGTCGACAATACCGGCGAGGAGATTTTTGCCGACAAGGTCGGCGTGATGCTGGCGCGCGACATGTCGGCGATCCACAAGGACGCGCAGTTCATCGTCGACGTGAAGTCGACCGGCCTGTTCGTCACCGATCCCGTGCTGCAGAAGCAGGGCGCGAAGGTTGCCTATTGGAAGACCGGCCATTCCTACATGAAGCGCCGAACCAACGAGACCGGTGCGCTCGCGGGCTTCGAGAAGTCGGGCCACTTCTTCTTCAACAAGCCCTATGGCCGCGGCTATGACGACGGTCTGGTGTCGGCGATCGCGATCTGCGACATGCTCGACCGCGCGCCGGGCAAGTCGATGGCGGATCTGAAGAACGCGCTGCCGAAGACCTGGTCGTCCCCGACCATGTCGCCGCACTGTGCCGACGAGACCAAATACGGCGTCATCGACGCCGTGGTGAAGCACTTCGAGGACCTGCAGGCCAAGGGCGCCAAGATCGGCGGCCAGTCGATCCGCGATCTCGTCACCGTCAACGGCGTGCGCGTCACGGTCGAGGACGGCAGTTGGGGCCTGGTGCGCGCCTCCTCCAACAAGCCCGAGCTCGTCGTCGTGGTCGAAAGCCCGGTCGCCGAGCAGCGCATGCACGACATGTTCGAGATGGTGAACAGCGTGCTGCGCACGCATCCCGAGGTGGGCGAGTACAATCAGAAGATCTGAGCGCTTGCGCGCTCAGCCTTCCGGCGGACCGAACAGCGCGCGGAGCTTTGCACCTGCGCCGCGCGCCTTCCAGGCATCGCTCAGCATCGCGACCCATTCGCCGAGCGCGATTCGGAACGGATTGTAGGACGGCGTGCGGCCGACGAGGCCGAAGCGAAGCGGCTGATCCGACGGCCGCTCGGCAAAGGTGCCGAACAGGCGGTCGAACACGATCAGGACGCCTCCGTAGTTCTTGTCGAGGCATGGCTCGTTGCAGGCATGGTGCACGCGATGATGGCTGGGCGTGTTCAGCACCCGTTCCAGTACGCCGAGCTTCGGCGCAAATTCGCTGTGAATGAAGAACTGATAGAGCAGGTTGATGCCGAGCATCGCCACGATCGCGAGCGGATGAAATCCGATCAGCGCCAGCGGCAGGAAGAACAGGAAATTGCCCGAGATGTTTCCTGTCCAGCCGAGCCGGATCGCCGCGGTCAAATTCAGCCGCGTGGTCGAGTGATGGACCGCATGCGTCGCCCACATCCAGCGGATGCGATGCGAGGCGCGGTGTTGCCAGTAATAGAGAAACTCGCTGCCGACGAATAATCCGGCGAGTGCGAGCGGTGCTGTTTGCGCAAAGTCGAACAACCGGTGCTCGTACAGGAATGCGAACGGAATGGCGAGGATGCCGGCCTCCAGCGCGCGCAGCAGGTTCTGTCCCAATGCCACGCCAAAAGACGCGACACTCTCGCGCCAGTCGTAGGTGTCTCGATGCGCCAGGCGGCCGATGCCGTATTCGAGCAGCATCAGGCCGAGCGCGGTTGCGAGGATCACGCTCTTGAGCGCCGGATCGAGCAGGAGCGAAGCGTAGCCCACGTTCTCCTCCTATTTCGGCGCTACGCCGGCGCCGGCGGCACTGTTGCGGAGCGCCTGGGCGCGGGGCAGCGCTTGGGCGCAGGACGAGGTGAGCTGACCAGCATGGGATTGCAGGCAGGCGAGGACGCGGCCGCCGCCCGGCGTGACGGTGCCGCAGAGCTTGTCGAGGTCGGTGCGGCAGGCCTGCATCAGGCTCCTCGCTTCGCTGCGCATCTGCGGCGTGATCTGCGTCTGTAGCTGGGTCTGGGCGAGCGCGGAGGTCGAGATCGTGACGCCGAGGGCGACGACGGTTGCGATTCGCGGCAGTGAGATGGGATGGAAGATCGATGACACGGTGATGGTCCTTTCTGATCAGGCAAGGCTGGCCGTCGCCGCGCGGGCCGGCTGGCGCGGCGACGGCGGCGCGGCGTCAGCGCGAGATTGTGCCGGTGCGGGTGTAGGTTCTGCCGGCCGGGCCCGTGCGGGTGACGTTGCGCGTGCAGCTCCCGTTGGCGCAGGCGCCGCTCGCGGTGACGGTGGACGTGCCGCGCGGGCCGCTCGCGGTCCCCGATCGCGTCCAGGCATTGGCGTCGGCCGCAGCGGCAACCGCAAAGGTGCCGATGACGAGGGAAGTGAGGAAGAACTTGCTCATGGTCGTCGTCTCCGTGTGAGGCTGCCGGGAGCGGGAGCCGTGCGGAGGAGACTGGACGGACGGCGTCGGTGCCGCATGACCGGGACGAAACGATAGTTATGGCTTTGTCGGACGCACGTAACAGTATGTAACAACCGCGCCGCCGCTCTTGCGTGCGGCGTGCCGTCGGCCAAAATGCCGACCATGAACACGCATCCGGCCACGATTCTCATGGTGGAAGACGATCCCGAGATCAGCCGCCTCGTCGCCGATTTCATGCGGCGCGAGGGGTTCGAGGTCGCCTGCGTCGCCGACGGCAAGGCGATGGATTCCATGCTGCAGCGCCTGCGGCCCGACCTCGTCATCCTTGATTTGATGCTGCCGGGCGAGGACGGGCTTTCGATCTGCCGCCGCTTGCGGGCCGACGATTCCATCCCGATCCTGATGCTGACCGCCAAGAGCGACGAGATCGATCGCGTGGTCGGCCTCGAAATGGGCGCCGACGATTACCTGACGAAGCCGTTCGGTCCGCGCGAACTGCTGGCGCGGGTTCGCGCCATCCTGCGCCGGGCCAACGGTGCACCGTCAAAGCCGCTGGTCCGGCGCTTCGCGTTCGACCGCTTCGTGATCGATCTCGATGCGCGCAGTGTCGAGACGACCGAGGCCGAGGCGTCTGAGCTGCAATTGACGAGCGCCGAGTTCGACCTGCTCGGCTGCTTCGTGCAGCGGCCGCGAAGGGTGCTCACGCGCGACCAGATCCTCGACTGGACCCGCGGTCGTTCGGCCGAGCCGTTCGATCGCACCGTCGACATGCTGATCTCGCGGCTGCGCCGCAAGCTCGATGGCGCCAGCCCCGGCTCCAACCTGATCACCACGGTGCGCAACGGCGGCTATCTGTTCACCGCCTCCGTGAAGCAGGTGTCGTGATGCTGCGCGTGACGCTGGCCGCGCGGCTCGCCCTGATCGGGCTGGTGGGGTTCATCCTGGTGAGTACCGTGGTCGTTGCGATCTTCTACCGGACGACGCTCCGCGAGAACGAGCTGGCACGGCCTTCGCCCGCGCGTCTCGATGCGCTGGCCACGCTCTTGGAGCGAACGGCCGCCGGTTCACGGCAGGCCGTGCTCGATGCGGTGTCTTCGCCGCAGTTCACGGTGCGCATCGTGCCGACAGGCGCGCCGGTCGGCGGCGAGACGCCGCCACAGCAGCAGGAGCTGCGCGAGACCTATGCGGCCGGCCTTGCGGGCCGCCCCGTCGAGATCGTGCCGCCGTCCGATCATCGGAGCGGCCGGGCATTTCCCCGCCTCGCGCGGCTGATGGCCAACGCGGTCGAATTCCGTATTGGCCTCCGCGGCGGCGAATTGCTGATCATCGATGCCTATACCCGCCTGCCGGTCACCCCGTTCGGCCTGCCCGTCGGCTTCGGTGCGGGCGTGTTCGGCTCGATCGTGGCTCTGCTGGCGCTGCTCGTCATGCAGCGTGAGACGCGGCCGCTGGCACGGTTGGCCGCCGCGGTCGATCGCGTTGACCTGTCGGCCGATCCGCCGCCGCTGCCGGACGCACGGCGTAGCGCCCCGGAGATCCGCGCCGTCATCGCCGCGTTCAACCGCTTGCAGGGGCGGCTCGCGGAGATGCTGCGCGCGCGCATGACGCTGGTTGGCGGCATCGCGCATGACGTCAGGACCTTTGCGACACGGCTGCGGCTGCGCGTCGAGCACATCCCCGACGATGCCGAGCGGCAGCGAGCGATAGCCGATATCGATGACATGATCCGGCTGCTCGACGACGCCCTGTTGTCGACGCGTGCCGGCGCCGGCGGCCTGTCGCAGGAGATGATCGAGCTCCCCGCGCTGATCGCTGCCGAGGTGCACGATCGGCGCGTTCAGGGCGCGGCAATCGACTTGGTTCACGATGAGCCTGGGCGGAATGTGGTGGTGCTCGGTGACAGGCTGGCGCTGCGACGGATCTTCGCGAACATCTTCGACAACGCGCTGGTCTATGGCCATGCCGCGCACGTGGCGATTGCGGTGAAGGACGGAGCTCTCGTCGTGTCCATCGACGACGAGGGACCCGGCGTTCCCGCCGATCAGCGGCAGACCGTGCTGGAGCCGTTCCACCGCCTGGAGAAGTCGCGTAATCGCGCGACCGGCGGTGCCGGTCTCGGCCTCGCCGTCGTCCGCAATCTGGTGGAGGCCCATGGCGGAACGATCGAGATCGTTGCGGCCCCGGGCGGAGGCACGCGCGTCAACGTCACGTTGCCGGTGTTTCGGCCGGCTTAGAGCCTTTTCGAACGAAGTGGGTAGCGGTTTGCGTGACGAAAACGCGAGAGGACAAAAATCCCGGGACTCGGCTCTGATTCGATCAGAACCGAATGCTCCAAGCGTCAGGCCGCCACCACCGCCGGGATCGGCAGTGCGGTGACCGACTTGATCTTCTCCATCGCGAAGCGCGAGGTGACGTTCTTCAGCGGTACGGCGCTGATCAGCTTCTTGTAGAACACGTCATAAGCCTGCATGTCCGCGACCACGACGCGCAGCATGTAATCGACGTCGCCGGCCATGCGATAGAACTCCATCACCTCGGGCATGGCGCTGACGGCTTCGGCGAACTTCTTCAGCCAGGCGTCGGAATGGTCGGAGCTCTCGACCGACACGAACACGGAGATGCCGAGCCCGATCTTGTTCTGGTCGACGAGGGCGACGCGCTTGATGATCACGCCATCGGCCTCCAGCCGCTGGATGCGCTTCCAGCAGGGGGTCGAGGACAGGCCGACGCGGTCGCCGATCTCGGCGACGGACAGCGAGGCATCCTCCTGGAGCACCATCAGAATCTTGCGGTCGATGGCATCGAGGCGGCGGCTGGTCTCGGGGATCTGGACAGCGACATCGGTCATTTGAAGAACTTTGTTCCATTTCAGGGGCCGATTTCCCTGATATAGAGAAAATCTTTCCACGGCAAGCCCAGAATCTCGGCGCGAGAGTAGAATCGCTCTACGGCGCGTCGCGCAAAAGCCCTTCAACTTCAATGCGTTGTGGGGCCGCTAGGCCACCGCCATGGCGGGTGCATTTCAGCGCCGCGGCGGCCGCGGCGAATCGCAGCGCCTCCCGCACTGCGTCGCCCTCGGCGAGGGCAAGCGTGAAGGCGCCATGGAAGACGTCGCCGGCCCCGAGCGTATCGACCGCCCGGACCGGAAAGGCCGGTGTCTCCTCCAGCTCGCCCGCCTCGTTCAGCCAGATCGTGCCACGCGGACCGCGGGTCGCGGCGAGGAAGGCGGGCGTCAGCTTGGCGAGACGCCTCAAGGCCTCGCCGTCATCAGTGACGCCGGCCGTCTCCTGCACCTGCTCGCTGGCGAACAGCAGGTGCGAGGCCGCTTTGAGCAGGCCGTCCTGCAACGACATCGCGCGGTCGACGCCAACGATGACGGGAATGCCGCGCCGGCGTGCCTCGATGCAGAGGGAGATCGCGAACCCCGCGCAGCGGCTCTCGACGAGGACAGCCCGACAATCGTCGAGCAGCTCGTCGGTCTCGGGCAGCTCGACCGTCCAGAGAACAGGATCGCGATAGATGGTCAGCGTCCGCTCGCCCGTCGCGTCGATGATGATCGCCGAGACCGGCGTGCTCACACCGGGCATGCGCACGATATGGCTGGTCTCGATGCCTTCGGCGGTCATGCGTTCGAGGATGAAGCCGCTCGACGTCTCGCGAGGATCACCCATCGGTCCAGCGAAAGCGACGCGGCCGCCAAGTCGGGCGATCGCGATGGCGGCGTTGAGCGCGTTGCCACCGCAGATCTCGGCGAGATGCGTGGCGTTGGCCTTGCTGCCGCGTACGGGCACCGCCTCGACCCGGAAGGTCAGGTCGCGCACGGGAATGCCGATGCAGAGAATGCGCGGCGCGGCCTCGGATAGCGCCATCGGCGGTCAGCTCTTGTCGTGCACCCAGCGGCCGAGCAGATGATGGGCGATGGCGAAGGGATGCGGGCCGGCGAGCCCGTCCGGATGCGTCCGTGTCAGCATCAAGGCGGCCTCCTCGCGGGTGAACCAGCGCGCGTCCTCCAGCTCGGTGCGGTCGACCACGATGTCCTCACTCACGGCCTGCGCGCTGCAGCCGATCATCAGCGACGACGGATAGGGCCAGGGCTGGGTCATGTAATACTGCACGTCGGTGCAGATGATGCCGGACTCTTCGAGGATCTCGCGGCGCACGGCGTCCTCGATGGTCTCGGCGGCCTCGACGAAGCCGGCGAGGCACGAATACATGCCCGGCGGAAACTGCTTCTGGCGGCCGAGCAGGCACTTGTCGCCGGAGGCGACGTGCATGATCACGACAGGGTCAGTCCGCGGGAAATGCTCGGCCTTGCAAGCCGGGCACTCGCGCTTCCAGCCGCCTTCCTTCATCGCGCTGCGCGTGCCGCAATTGGCGCAATAGCCGTGGCGCTGGTGCCAGCTCACCATCGACTTCGCCATCGCGATCGCCGAGAGCTCCTCGGGAGGAATCGCACCCTGCATCGCCATGCCGCGCAGCTCGGTCAGGGTGTAGTCCTCGCGTCCCACCAGTTTCTCGGCGGTCGCCTGCGACAGGCCCATGCCGAACATCGCAGCGCCGTCGCGCAGACCGAGGAATATCGTGCCGGGATTGGCGCCGCACTTCAGCGCCTCGTCGATCGAGAGCAGCGCGCGGATCTTGTCGCCCTCGCGCTTCACCAGGAGCGAGTCGCGGTAGACGACATAGGCGCGCGAGGTCGGCTTCTGCTCCATCGCGAACAGCTTCTCGTCGTCGCGGCGCAGATGCGCGGCGCGGTCGAGAATGTTGGTGACGAAGGCCGGCTGCCCCAGCGGAAATGCGTCGAATGCTGACATTATCGTTCTTTCAACCCAACCAGATCTTGCGGCGAAGTGCGCTGATGAAATTCTGAACCTCCGCGGCGTCATGTGCCAACGGCGGCATCACGCCCCAGACCGGTCGCGGCCAGGCGGCGTCACTGGTGCGGCGCGCGATGATGTGAACGTGAAGCTGCGGCACGAGATTGCCGAGCGCGGCGACATTGAGCTTGTCGCATTTGGTGATCTCCTTCAGCGCGCGCGAGACGCGGGAGATCTCCGTCATCAGTTGCGCCTGCTGTACCTCGTCGAGATCGATGATCTCGACCGCGTCGGGGCGCCGCGGCACCAGCAGCAGCCAGGGATAATGCGCATCCTTGATGACCAGCACCTTCGACAGCGGCAAATCGCCGATGTCGATGGTGTCGTCTTTCAGGCGGGAATGCAGCGACCAGGCGGGTTCGGGCATAAAGACTTCTCTGGATTGATTCCTACCGTCGCAGAGACCTCGCTCCCAGACAACATCCGTATGCGCCGTGGTCCGTATGCGCCCGGACCCGGCCAGCCCCGCGCTTCCCTGCTCGGAAAACGGACCCCGAGAGGAAACGGAGCGGTTCGGGCCTGGAAGGGCCCAGCGGCTGCGGAACAGCCGTACACCCGGCTTGCTTTCCGGTCCTTTTGGCCCCAAATAGGGACCGGGAGATTGGCGGTGGACGAGCCACTCGCCAACCGGGTCAGGTCCGGAAGGAAGCAGCCCTAACGAGGTCCGGATCGGGTCGCTCGTCAGTCTCCTACCTGTTTTTCGAGCGAACCAGCGCCGGCGGCACCAGCCGCCAGCGTGCTCCTTTCCGCAAAACCCGGCCAAGAGACATTTCATTGCGGATCGACCGATGACCGACGCTGGCGCCCCTCCAAACCCCGACAGCGCCGGCCAGGCCGGCAACACGCCCTACCGGGTGCTGGCGCGCAAATACCGCCCCTCCAGCTTTGATGATCTGATCGGCCAGGAGGCAGTGGTCCGCACCGTCTCCAATGCGTTCGAAACCGGGCGCATTCCGCAGGCCTGGATCCTCACCGGCGTCCGCGGCGTCGGCAAGACCACTACCGCGCGCATTTTGGCCCGTGCGCTCAACTACGAGATGCCGGATGGTTCGGTGAAGGGCCCGACCATCCACATGCCGACCTTGGGTGTGCATTGCCAGGCGATCATGGAAAGCCGGCACATGGACGTGCTGGAGATGGACGCGGCGTCGCATACCGGCGTCGACGACGTTCGCCAGATCAATGACAGCGTGCGATATGCGCCGGCCAGCGCGCGCTACAAGGTCTACATCATCGACGAAGTCCACATGCTGTCGACGGCGGCATTCAACGCCTTCCTGAAGACGCTGGAGGAGCCGCCGGAACACGCCAAATTCGTGTTTGCGACGACCGAGATCCGCAAAGTTCCGGTCACGGTGCTGTCGCGCTGCCAGCGTTTCGATCTTCGCCGCGTCGAGGCGGACGTGCTGATGAAGCACCTCGCCAACATTGCCACGAGAGAAAATGTTGAGATCGAGCCGGAGGCGCTCGGCATCATCGCGCGCGCCGCCGAAGGTTCTGTGCGCGATTCGCTGTCGCTGCTCGACCAGGCGATCGCGCATGCCGCCGGGCAGGTGAGGGCCGACGCCGTCAGGCAGATGCTGGGGCTCGCCGACCGCACCCGCGTCATCGACCTCTTCGAGTCGCTGGCGCGCGGCGACATCGCCGCGGCCTTCAAGGAGTTCCGCGATCAATACGACGTCGGCGCCGACCCGATCGTCGTGCTTTCGGACCTCGCCGAATTCGTCAATTTCGTCACCCGCGTGAAGATCGTTCCCGCGACCGCCGACAACGTCGCCTATGGCGAAACCGAGCGCGTGCGCGCAAAGGAATTCGCCTCGAAAATCTCGATGCGCGTGCTGTCGCGGATGTGGCAGATGCTGCTCAAGGGCATCACCGAGGTGCAGGCCGCCACACGTCCCGCTGCCGCCGCCGAGATGGTGCTGGTGCGGATCGCCTATGTCGCCGACCTGCCGACGCCGGACGAAGCGATCAAGATGCTGGAGCAGAACGGCGGTGGCTCGCCGGTCGTGAGCGGGGGCGGTGCCGCCCGCAGCAGTGCGCCGGCCGCGCCGGTGGCCTCCGCGGCGCCAGTTCGTATGCCGGCATCCTCGCCGTCCTCGTTTGGCGGTGGCGGAGCCCGGCCGCAGATGGCGGCGCCGGCGCCGGATCCGCAAGCTGCCGCGCCCGTGCTGCGCGTCACCAGCTTCACTCAGCTCGTCGCACTCGCCGGGCAGAAGCGCGACATCATGACCAAGAGCGCGCTCGAAGGCGACATGCGCCTCGTCCGTTTCGAGGAGGGCCGGCTGGAGGTCGCGCTGGAGCCGAACGCCTCCAAGACCATGATCTCCGAGCTCGCGAAGAAATTCGAGCTGTGGACCGGACGGCGCTGGACCGTGATCGTCTCGAACGAGGCGGGCCAGCCGACGCTGCGCTCGGTGAACCAGGCCGCCAAGCAGGAGCATGCGCGTACCGCGGAGGCCGATCCGCGCGTGCGGGAGGTGCTGTCGCGCTTTCCCGGCGCGAAGGTCGTCGAGGTCCGCAGGCTTGCCCCCGAGGCGCCGGAAACCAATATCAATGCAGACTATGGCAGCGACGATCCGCCCGACGATTCCGACGGCGACGATCTCTAAGCCTCTTTCAAGGACAAGCACCCATGGCTGATTTTCTCGGCATGATGAAGCAGGCGGCACAGCTGCAATCCAAGATGCAGGAGATGCAGGAGCAACTCGCCAACGTGGAAGTCGAGGGCATCTCCGGCGGCGGCCTCGTCGCCGTGCGCATGACCGCGAAGATGGACGTCAAGGCCGTCAAGATCGATCCCTCGCTGATGAAGCCGGAAGAGCGCGAGGTGCTGGAAGACCTGCTCGTCACTGCCATGGGCGATGCGCGCCGCAAGGCGGAGACCGCGATGCAGGAGAAGATGCAGGCTCTCACCGGTGGGCTCGGCCTGCCGCCGGGGTTGTTCGGCCAGTAATATGGGCGCTGTTGCAGGTCCCGAAATCGAACGGCTGGTCCAGCTGCTCGCACGGCTGCCGGGCCTCGGTCCGCGCTCGGCGCGGCGCGCGGCGCTGCATCTGATCAAGAAGCGCGAAGCATTGATGATGCCGTTGTCCTCGGCCATGCAGGTCGCGCTCGACAAGGTCCAGGTCTGCAAGACCTGCGGCAACATCGACACGCAAAATCCCTGCACCGTCTGCACCGATCCGAAGCGCGACCCATCCATCATCGTCGTCGTCGCCGACGTCGCCGACCTCTGGGCGCTGGAACGGGCCAATGCGACCCAGGGGCGCTATCACGTGCTGGGCGCGACATTGTCGCCGCTCGATGGCGTCGGCCCGCAGGATCTGACCATCGACGCGCTGGTCGCGCGCGCCCATGATTCGCAGGTGCACGAAATCATCCTGGCGCTGAATGCGACGGTCGACGGCCAGACCACGGCGCACTACATCACCGACCTGCTTCAGGATGCCAATGTGAAGGTGACGCGGCTCGCCCATGGTGTTCCGGTCGGCGGCGAGCTTGATTATCTCGATGAAGGTACGCTATCCGCAGCGATGCGGCAGCGGACCCTGTTCTAGCCATCCCAGAGATCTCACGGAACGGACGACATGACGAAACTTTTCGCCACACGATTGGCTTTGGTCGCGACGATGGCGATGCTGGTGAGCCCGGCCATCTCCGCGCAGCAGGGCGACGAGGCGGCGCCGCCGTCCAAGCCCGGCAAGCCGATCAATGCCGGCGACGTCCTGTCGGGCGAGTTGAACGCGATGAAAGTTCGCGACGTCAAGAAGGCCGGCAAGCGGATCGCGATGTACCAGATCACCTCCGAGCCGCGCCGCCTGCCTGCGCCGAACGGGCTGTGCAATCTCGAGACCGGGCCGGAGACCTTCCAACTGGTCACCTCCAGCGACGCGCAGGCCACGCAGTTGAAATCCTTCGTCGGCAAGGAAATCTCGGTCAAGGTCGACGAGATCGCCTGCGCCAGCGATCCCGGCCAGATGAGCGAAGCCGTGATCACGAAATGGAGCCTGATCAAGAAGCAGTAGGGCGGGTGCCCCAAGACGAGCTGCCGTAGGGTGGGCAAAGCGAGCGTGCCCACCATCTCCTTCGAATTTCCGGCGCGATGGTGGGCACGGCGTTGCGCCTTTGCCCATCCCACTGGACCTAAGCCCTCACCGGCCCCAGCGCCTCGAAGTGCCCGCGCTTCTGCAACCAGGCCAGCAGCACCAGGCTCGGGATCGCGACGAGGACGGAGATCGCGAAGAACATTGGCCAGCCCGTCGCCTTCGCCAGATAGCCTGCGCCCGACGACAAGTAGGTGCGTCCCACGGCGGCGAGCGCCGTCAGCAGCGCATATTGCGTCGCGGTATGCAGCGGATTCTGGCACAGCGCCGAGAGATAGGCGACGAAGATCACGGTGCCGATCGCGTTGCAGAAATTATCGGACGTGATTGCGAGGGTCAGCGCCCATTCATTGACGCCGACCAGCGCCAGCCACGAAAACGACAGGTTGGACATCGCTTGCACGATGCCGCCGATCCACAGGCTCAGCGCCAGCGGATAGCGCCGGGCCACATAGCCGCCGGCGAATCCGCCGGCGAGAGTGGCGATAATCCCGACGCCCTTGACGATGACCGCATAGTCGTTCCGGGTAAAACCGATGTCGATCACGAACGGCACGGTCATGTTTCCGGAAAACGCGTCGGTGAATTTGAACAGCACGACGAAGGCAAGCGCGGCCCACGCTTCTTTTCGCTGCAGGAATTCCGAGAATGCGCCGAGTGCGGCATGGAGCACCCGCGTCAGGGCATCGTCTGCCTGCGTGGCGGCCTCGGCGCGCAGGGACTGGGGCGGCTCCGTGGCGGCGAGCGCGGTCATCGTGCCGATCAGCACCAGAGCCCCCATCACCACATAGCCCCACATCCAGGCGGCGCCACGAGGGACGATCGCCTCGAAGCCCGTGACGATGAACAAGGCGCCCGCTGTCGATATCAGCATGCCGATGCGATAGGCCGCGACATAGGCGGCCATACCGGCCGCCTGCTCGCTCTCGGGCAGGCTCTCGACGCGGAATGCATCGACGACGATGTCCTGCGTCGAGGACATGGTCGCCACCAGGAGCGCGCCGAGCGCGACGAACAGCGGCGAACGCGCAGGGTCGGTCAGCGCCAACAGCAGAATCGCGCCGATCAGCAGTAGCTGCGAAAACACCAGCCACCCACGGCGACGTCCGAAGGCGCGCGTGAAGAACGGGACATGCAGCGCATCGACCAGCGGTGCCCACAGGAATTTCAGCGTGTAGGGGGTTCCGACCAGTGCAAACAGCCCGATCGTGCCGAGATCGACCCCCGCCTCCGCCATCCACACCAGCAGCGTGGAGCCCGACAGCGCCAGCGGCAGGCCGGAGGAGAAGCCGAGGAACAGCACGATCAGCACCCGCGGCTGCAGGTACACGGCAAGACTTTCGCGCCAGGAGGGCGCGGGAGCGGAAGTCGCGGCGGGAGAAGTCGCGTCGGGTGCGGTCATGCGGAGGTGTTAGCAGATTCTGGGGGCTGGTGTCGTTCTCGCCGCCACAAAGGAGCTGTCGTCGGCCGGTCAAGCCGGGCGACGACACTGGATGTCACTCCCCCGCCTGGAGCTTCCGCGGAAACAGCTCGCCCGGGTCTGTCGCCACCAGCCGCGGTCCCTCCGGCGCGTCGCTCTTGCTGAAATCGAGCTCCTCGATTCGTCCTGCGCGCTTTTCGATCTTGTCGGCGGAGATCAGGATCTGGCGGACGTCCTCGTTCGCATCGGAAAAATGTTTCTGTAGTTTGACCACGCGGTCGCGCAGGCGGCCGAGGTCGTCGCCGAGCTTGATCACTTCGGTCTGGATCTGGTCGGCCGCATCGCGCATGCGTGCGTCCTTCATGATCTGCTGCATCACCTGGATCGCCAGCATCAGCAGTGAGGGCGACACCAGCACGACGCGGGCGCGGTAGGCCTTCTGGATCACGTCGTCGAAGCCGTCGTGGATCTCGGCGTAGACCGATTCCGACGGCACGAACATCAGCGCCATCTCCTGAGTCTCGCCGGTGACGAGATATTTTTCGGCGATGTCGCTGACATGCTTCATCACGTCGCCGCGCAGCCGCTGCGTGGCGAGGCGCTTCTCCTCGTCGGTGCGGGCGTCGTGCAGCGCGGTCATCGCCTCCAGCGGGAATTTCGCGTCGATGCAGAGGGGGCGCTGGTCGGGCAGGAACACGACGCAGTCGGGCCGCTTGCCGGTCGAGAGCGTGAACTGGAACTCGTAGGCCCCCTTGGGAAGGCCGTCCTGAACGATCGCCTCCATCCGCGCCTGGCCGAAGGCGCCGCGCGACTGCTTGTTGGCGAGCACGTCGCGCAAGGTCGTCACCTGCGTCGTGAGATCGGTGAGGTTCTTGTGGGCGTTGTCGATGATGCCGAGCCGCTCATGCAGCGCCCGCAGGCTCTCCATGGTGTTGCGAGTCGAGTGTTCCATGGACTGGCCGACCCGGTGGGTCACCGAATCCAGCCGCTCGTTGACCGCCCGCGCCATTTCGGCCTGACGGCCGGCCAGCGCCTGGGTCATGGCGTCGACCCGGCCTGAGGATTCGCTCTGGGCGCGGAGCACCTCGCTGAGGCGCTCCTCGAGCTCGTCGGCCCGGATCGCGTGCGCCATGGCGAGTTCCGCGCCGCGCCGCCCGGACCGCGCGATGACGATGGCGATCGCCACCAGCAGGACGAGCACGAGTGCACCAAAGCCGATCAGCGCGTGGATGGCGCGCACCGGCCAGTCACCGGCCAGGAAAATGATCTCGTTCATGCCGAACGTTCTATCCGATTCGCCGGGAGGCGCGAACGAATAGCGAACGGTTATGGTTGTCGGCCCGTTGATTTTTATGGTTAATGAAGCCTGAAGTTTTATGGTTAGCGGAGTGTTAACGGGTTCCGGGCCGCATTGACCGGCTGCAGGCAGCGGCTTAAATCGCGGCCATGGCCCTTAGAGAAATCATCATCCTGCCCGACAAGCAGCTGCGTCTGGTCTCCAAGCCGATCGAGAAGGTCACCTCGGAGATCCGCAAGCTTGCCGACGACATGTTCGAGACCATGTACGACGCGCCCGGCATCGGCCTGGCCGCGATCCAGGTCGCGCAGCCGCTGCGGCTGATCACCATGGACCTCGCCAAGCGCGACGAGAATGGCGAGACCAAGCCGCTTCCGCGCGTCTTCATCAACCCCGAGATCATCGCCTCGTCCGAGGAACTGTCCACTTACGAGGAAGGCTGCCTCTCGATCCCCGAATATTACGAGGAGGTCGAGCGTCCCGCGAAGGTACGCGTGCGCTTCACCGATCTCGACGGCAAGGTGCACGAGGAGGACGCCGAAGGCCTCTACGCCACCTGCATCCAGCACGAGATCGACCATCTCAACGGCGTGCTGTTCGTCGATTATCTGTCGAAGCTCAAGCGCGACCGCGTGATCAAGAAGTTCGAGAAGGCCGCCAAGCGGGCGGAGTAGCCACGTCCTCCGCCGTCATGCCCGGCCTTGTGCCGGGCATCCACGTGCTTCGCCGCCGCGAGCAGGAAGAACGTGGAGGGCCGGGACAAGCCCGGCCTTGACGGGTACCTTGCTCGTTTTCGAGGATTGTCGCGCCACATGCCCCTTCGCCTGATCTTCATGGGCACGCCCGATTTCTCCGTGCCGACGCTGCTCGAGCTGGTCGCGCATGGCCACGAGATCGTCGCCGTCTACACCCGCGCGCCGAAGCCCGGCGGGCGGCGCGGCCTGCAATTGCAACCGACCCCGGTCGAGGAGGCCGCGCGAAAACTCGGCGTGCCGGTGCTGACGCCGAAGACGTTGAAGACCGAAGAAGCGCTGGAGGAGTTCCGCGCGTTCGATGCCGATGCCGCCGTCGTCGTCGCCTACGGCATGATCCTGCCGCAGGCGATCCTCGATGCGCCAAAACTCGGCTGCTACAATCTGCACGCTTCGCTGTTGCCGCGCTGGCGCGGCGCGGCGCCGATCAACCGCGCGATCATGGCTGATGATGCCGAGAGCGGCGTGATGGTGATGAAGATGGATGTCGGTCTCGACACTGGCGACGTCGCAATGGCCGAGCGGCTTGCCATCACCGACGGCATGACCGCGGCCGATCTGCATGATCGCCTGTCCCGGCTTGGCGCGGACCTGATGGTGCGGGCGATGGCCGCGCTCGCCCGCGGCGGGCTCCAGCTCAAGAAGCAGAGCGAGGACGGCGTCACCTACGCCGCCAAGATCGACAAGGCGGAGGCGCGGATCGACTGGGCCAAGCCGGCACGCGCCGTGCTGCGCCACATCCACGGCCTGTCGCCATTTCCAGGTGCCTGGACCGAGCTCGCGGAGGTCAGTGAAGGCGCGCGCGTCAAAATCCTGCGCTGCGAGCTGGCGAAGGGTTCGGGCGCACCGGGCGAGGTACTCGACGATCAGCTCACCATCGCCTGCGGCGAGGGCGCGATCCGCGTCATCGAGCTGCAGCGCGAAGGCAAGGCCCGGATGCAGGCTACCGACTTTTTGCGTGGGGTGCCGTTGAAGCCGCCGATGCGGCTCGTCTGATGCCCCGTTACAAGCTCACCATCGAATATGACGGCGCGCCGTTCTTCGGTTGGCAGGTGCAGGAGACGCTGCCCTCGGTGCAGGGCGCGCTGGAGGCAGCCGTGAAGGCGATGACCGGCGCGGATCTGCGTGTGCATGGCGCGGGCCGCACCGATGCCGGCGTGCATGCGCGCGGCCAGGTCGCGCATGTCGATGTCGACAAGCAGTTTCCGCCGGGCCGTTTTCGCGACGGGTTGAATGCGCATCTGCGCCCGCATCCGATTGGGGTGCTGGAGGCCGAGATCGTGCCCGAGACTTTCGAAGCGCGCTTCTCCGCCGTGAAGCGCCACTATCGCTACCGCGTGATCAACACGCGCGCCAATCTCGCCCTCGACATCGGCCATGCCTGGCGCGTGCCGCGCCGGCTCGATGCCGATGCGATGCATGCGGCGGCACAACGTCTGCTCGGCAAGCACGATTTCACCACCTTCCGCGACACCGAATGCCAGGCCAGGTCGCCCGAGAAGACACTCGATCAGCTCGACGTGACGCGCGAGGGTCGCGAGATCACCATTGTCACCTCGGCACGCTCGTTCCTGCACAGCCAGGTCCGCTCGATGGTGGGATCGCTGGTCTGGGTCGGCGAGGGCCGCTGGACCGCGGACGATCTGTCCGCCGCACTCGCCGCGCGCAACCGCGCCGCGTGTGGCATCGTGGCGCCGCCGGACGGGCTGTATCTGATGAGGGTGGATTATTAAACGCGAGGCGCGCCCTCACGCTCCACCGACCGCTGGCATGCCCCGGCTTGACCGGGGCATCCAGTACGCCGCGGCTTCTCGGTTCAATCTCTGCTGTCTCTGGAATACTGGATCGCCCGGTCAAGCCGGGCGACGACAGCGGAATGTGAGGCCGCAGTCGCCCTAACCAAAATACCTTGTCAGAATCCCGCGATACACTTTCGTCAGCTTCTCCAGATCCGCCACCGGCACGCGCTCGTCGACCTGGTGCATGGTCTGGCCGACCAGGCCGAATTCGATCACCGGGCAATAGCTGGAGATGAAGCGCGCGTCCGAGGTGCCGCCCGAGGTCGACAGCTCCGGCTTGCGTCCCGTCACCTCCTCGATCGCGGCGACCGCGAGGTCGGTGAACGGGCCGGGCTTGGTCACGAACACGTTGGAGTTCGACGGGTCCCAGACGATGCGCGCGCGGATGCGGTTGCCGCAGGCTTTTGTCAGCCGCGTCTCGACCAGCTCGCGCAGGCTCGCCTGCGTGTGGTTGTCATTGTAGCGGATGTTGAATTTCGCGCGGGCCTCGCCGGGGATCACGTTGCTCGCCTTGTTGCCGACGTCCACTGACGTGAATTCGAGATTGGAGGCCTGGAACTGCGCGCTGCCATGGTCGAGCGGCTCGTCGGAGATCGCCACGATCAGGCGCGAAATATCCGGCACCGGATTGGAGGCGCGATGGGGATAGGCGACATGGCCCTGCACACCCTCGACAACGAGCGTGCCGGACTGTGAGCCGCGGCGGCCGACCTTGATGGTGTCGCCGAGCGTCTCGACATTGGAGGGCTCGCCAAGCACGCAATGGTCGAACTTCTCGCCGCGCTCCGCGGCCCATTTCAGGAGCTTGATGGTGCCGTTGATGGAGACGTCTTCCTCGTCGCCGGTGATCAGGAAGGAGATTGAGCCTTTTCCATCGGCGCGCGGCTTGCCGCCATGGGCGGCGAGATGCTCCAGGACAGCTGCGACCGAGCAGGCGATGCCGCCCTTCATGTCGACCGCGCCGCGGCCGTGCAGGACCCCGTCCCTCACCTCGCCGGAGAACGCGCCGACGCTCCAGGCGCTCTCGTCGCCTGGCGGCACCACGTCGGTGTGCCCGGCAAAGGCGATGTGCGGCCCCTCGCTGCCGATCCGTGCATAGAGATTGTCGACGTCGGCGGTGCCTTCCTCGCTGAACGTTATGCGGTGACAAGTGAAGCCGGCGGCGGAGAGGTTTTTTTCGAGCACCCCGAGCGCACCGGCATCTTCAGGGGTTACCGAGGGGCAGCGGATGAGATCGCGGGCAATGGAGAGAGCATCGGTCATGCGTCCCGCTTAACATGCATGCCGCCGGGTGGGCTAGCACGGGGCGGAACAAATTCGATCTCGCGGCTCTGGTCCCAGCCTTTGGCAGGGGGCGTGGCGGAGCTGTCCTCGATCTCAGCGAGCGGATTGGGGCCGAACCGGTTGTGGCCGATAGTGCCGGCGATGCAGAACATCTCGACCAAGCCCCACAGCCAAAGGCCGGCGGCGGTCAGGCCGAACGGAAGCATCCAGCTGGAGTCAGGAAGCAGGTCCGAGAACTGGCTGAACAGGGAGGGTGCGACAAAGAACGGAACGATCCACCAGCCGCTCCGGTCCCGGTCGTGCAGCCGCTTGATGGCCGTCGCGAGGAAAATCCATGAGAACAGTGCCAGACCGGACGATTTCAGGATCAGATCCGTGCGGTCAACGGACGCCAGCGAGCGATAGGCCCGGGGATCGACCAGGTTGAAGAGGTCGCCGAGGCCGAAGTCGAAATCGAGCTCAATGCCGGGCTTCAAGGTGGATCTGGTCCCTCCAATGATTCCGATGACTTGACTGGCGATCTCCAGCAGGCCCGCCAGCACCGCGACGATCAGCAGCGCCTGCCACAGCAGCGCCCGGTTGATGCGGCCGTCGAAGCGGAAGAAATACCAGGTCCAGTCCATGCGAACCGCTCCGGGCGGGAGAGGCCACCCGAAGAGTTGGTCGCGATGGGAGGAGGGTGGGTTCGATTCAGGGACGAATGCTGAATAGCGAGTGGCGAATAGGGTGCGGACCTATTCGCCAACCCGCCATTCGCCTGACATCAATCCCGCAGCAGCTCGTTGATGCTGGTCTTGGACCGTGTGCGCTCGTCGACGCGCTTGACGATCACCGCGCACGCGGTGCTGGGGCCGATCTGGCCGTTCTTCATCGGCTTGCCGGGCAGCGCGCCGGGCACCACCACTGAATATTCAGGCACTTCGCCCATGAAGACCTCGCCGGTCTCGCGGTCGACGATCTTGGTCGAGGCGCCCAGGAACACGCCCATCGCCAGCACCGCGCCCTTGCGCACGATCACGCCTTCGGCGACCTCGCTGCGCGCGCCGATGAAGCAATCGTCCTCGATGATGACGGGCTCGGCCTGCAGCGGCTCGAGCACGCCGCCGATGCCGGCGCCGCCGGAGATGTGCACGCGCTTGCCGATCTGCGCGCAGGAGCCCACGGTCGCCCAGGTGTCGACCATGGTGCTCTCATCGACATAGGCGCCGAGATTGACGAAGGACGGCATCAGCACGACGTTCTTGGCGATGAAGGCCGAGCGGCGCACGATCGAGCCGGGCACGGCCCGGAAACCAGCATCGCGAAAACGGTTCTCGCCCCAGCCCTCGAACTTCGAGGGCACCTTGTCCCACCAGGTCGCCTTGCCGGATCCGCCGGCAATGACAGCCATGTCGTTGAGGCGGAACGACAGCAGCACCGCCTTCTTCAGCCATTGGTTGACCTTCCACTTGCCGTCAGCGCCGCGCTCGGCAACGCGCGCTTCGCCCTTGTCCAGGATCTCCAGCGACTGGTCCACGGCCTCGCGCACCTCGCCCTTGGTCGAGATCGAGATGCCGTCACGCGCGTCGAAGGCGCTGTTGATGGTAGATTCGAGGGCGGACAGGGACATCGGGATTTCCTCTGGGGCAACGTGGTTTCGCGTGAATTGGAGCGCTTTTTCGGGATTTGGCGGGGAGGAGTCAAGGCAAACTCCACCGTCGTCCCGGGCTCGCTCCGCGCCCCGGGACGACGGCGGCTATCGTGGCGACACCCGTGCCAAAAACCCGCTCAGATCATCCGTGACGTGGTCGACATGGGCGGCGTCCCGGCCCTCCAGTTCCCAATCCTCTCGCACCACCTCTTTCGTCCCGTCCGGCACCACCAGCACGGTGGTCATGCCGAGCTGGTGCGGGACGGTGAGGTTGCGGGCGAGGTCCTCGAACATGGCGGCGCGCGTCGGATCTACCGCATGGTCGGAGAGGAATTTTTGATAGGTCTGCGCCGCCGGCTTCGGCTCGAACCCGGCGGCGATGATGTCGAACACGCCGTCGAAATGGTTGGCGAAGCCGAGCCGCGCCAGCACCGCATCGACATGGTCGACCGAGCCGTTGGTCAGGATCAGTTTTCGTCCCGGCAGTCTTGCGATGGCCGCGCCGAGCGCCGGGTTCGGCTCCAGCGGCGAATGGTCGATCTTGTGGACATAGGCGAGATAGTCGTCGGCGGAAACGCCATGCAGGGTCATCATGCCGCGCATCGTGGTGCCGAAGCGGCGGTAATAGTCCTTCTGAATGGCCCGCGCTTCCTCCGGGCCGACGTTCAGCCAGTTGCAGACGAACTCCCCGATCCGCGCATCGACCTGCTGCCACAGATTGACGTGATGCGGATAGAGCGTGTTGTCGAGATCGAACACCCAGGTGTCGACGTGATCGAAGGTGCGGGGGGAGGTCATTTCAACAAACTCTCAGTTCGTCGTCCCGGACAAGCGCAGCGAAGCGGAGCGCCGATCCGGGACCCATAACCACGGGAAGCAATCGTTTGCGGATCGTGGTGACATCTCGCTCCACAACAGCGGCCTGTGGCTATGGGTCCCCGCCTTCGCGGGGACGACAGCGGAGCTTGTAGTCGCTTGCATGCTAATCATGACGCCAATCTCACGGCACCGCGAACCGCAGCGTCTTGCCGCCGCTCGACATGTCGACCGCGCCGAAGCCCGTTGCCGAAAATCCGCGCGCGCCGCAATCGGTCTGCTCATTGGTCTCGAACTTGGTCTCGCGCGTGCACAGCGGCCTGTCGCCGCCCCAGTTCAGCGGCCTGTCCTTCAGCTTGACGGCGCGGTTGTCGGCGTCGACGGCTTCCGCGAAGCTGAAGATCTGTTTCGGCTGGCCGGTGACATCGGGGTGCAGGCACGTCCTGGGATCGATGCGATACCAGCCGCGGCTGGTCACGGACTTGCCGTCGTCGGTCGCGATCGCCGCCATCACCTTGTGCGGCGTGTCGTTGCACCAGGTGAGGCCGGTCGCAGACGGCGTCTGCACCGCATCGACCATGGTCTTGAAGAAGTTTTGCGAGCCCACGATGTCCGCCGATAAGCCGCGGCTTTTCAGGAACGCGGCCAGCGCGCCTTGCGTCTTCGGCCCGTCGACGCCGTCGATCGGCGCGGCGTCGTAGCCCGCGATCACCAGCAGGCGCTGGATGCCGGCGAGGCGGGCCTGCTCGTCGTCATATTCGGAATCCTCGGCGAGATAGGCGGTGAGGTTGCCGTCCGCTGCTTGCGTCGGCGTCACTTGCGTGAACGCGACCTGCGTCTGGCCGCTGCGGCACTGCCGTGCCGCCGCGATGACGAAATTGTCCTGCGCCACGCACAGCATGTCGCGGCCGTTCTGCGGGATCGGCGAGGCGCCATAGACGCCGAGCGCGCGGGCGTGGAGCAGGATGCGGTCGGCCGTCAGCGTGCCCTGCACCATCACACGGCAGGTGGCGGGATCGATCCTGAACCAGCCCCGCGTTGCGGTCGCCGCCTTGTCGTCGATGCCGATCGCGGCTTCGACCACATAGGACATGCGGTTGCAGATCTTGAGGTCGGCGAAAGCCGGAGCGGAGGAGAAGAAGAACGAGACGGCCGCGGCCGGCAGCGTCATCAGGAAGCGGGTGAGGGGGGAGCGGCGGTGTTGCTTCGCTCTCGATCCGTCAAGCCCGGGCAAAAGCGCGGAGCGCATCTGGACGGACGAGTCCCGGGCATCCACGTTCTTGGTGCGGGCCGAAAGATCGTGGATGGCCGGGACAAGCCCGGCCATGACGGCTTTCGTTTTTTGCTTCCGCATCACTTGTGGATCAGCGTGCCCGTGCCCTGGTTGGTGAAGAGCTCGAGCAGCACCGCGTGCTGCATCTTGCCGTCGATGATGACGACGCCTTCGACGCCCTGCTCCAGTGCGTAGATGCAGGTCTCGACCTTCGGGATCATGCCGCCGGAGATGGTGCCGTCGGCGATCAGTTTTCGTGCGTCCTTCACCGAGAGCTGCGGGATCAGCTTCTTCGACTTGTCGAGCACGCCGGGCACGTCGGTGAGCAGCAACAGGCGCTTGGCCTTCAGCGCACCGGCGACGGCCCCTGCAAAGGTGTCGGCGTTGACGTTCAGGGTCTGGCCTTCCTTGGAGGTCGCGAGCGGCGCCAGTACCGGAATCAGCTCGTAGCCGATCAGCTGGTTGAGCAGCGTGAGGTCGACCTTCTCGGGATCGCCGACGAAGCCGAGATCGATCGCCTTCTCGATGTTCGAGCCGGGATCGATGATGGTGCGCGTCGTCTTCGACGCCTTCACCATGTTGCCGTCCTTGCCCGACAGCCCCACGGCCTTGCCGCCGGCCTCGTTGATGTAGCCGACGATCTGCTTGTTGACGGAGCCGGCGAGCACCATCTCGACGATCTCGATGGTCGCGGCGTCGGTGATGCGGAGGCCGGCAGCGAATTCCGATTGAATGCCGAGGCGCTTGAGCATGGTCGCGATCTGCGGCCCGCCGCCATGCACCACGACGGGATTGATCGCGGTCTGCTCGAGCAGCACGATGTCGCGGGCAAAATTCTTCGCGGTCTCCTCGTCGCCCATGGCATGGCCGCCATATTTGATGACGATGGTTTCCTCGTCGTACTGCTGCATGTGCGGCAGCGCTTCCGACAGGATGCGGGCCTGGTCGAGCGGGGAGATGTCGGTCATGTCGCGGTCTCGCTGGCGGGACGGTCGGTGCGCGTTCTATCCGATTGGCGGGGGCAGCGCAAAGTGGTCTTCGTGCCCCGGACGCAGCGCAGCGCTTCTTCAGCGGTGCGCTGCAGAGCCGGGGCCCATGTGGCCGCTGGGTCCCGGCTCTGCGGAGCGTCCATAGCGCGTCACAGACGCGCGTAACCGCGCTTTAGGTGCCGCACCGCGTCCGGGACACGAGCGCTACTTCTGCGCCACCACCGCCGCCAACGTCACCGCAAGCCAGCCCGCAATCATCACCATTCCGCCGGTCGGCGCCGCCATCGGAAACAGCGAGTGCCCGGCATATTGCCGCAAGCTGAGGTCGCCGGCGAACAGCACGGCGCCGATCGCGAAGCCGGATGCACCAACGAGGCCAATTCCGCCGTGCAGAAGGCCGCGCGCGAGCAGGGCGACGGCCGCAAGTATGGCAGTTGCATGAAACAGCAGCATCGCGCTCGCCGATGCCAGCCGGCTCGCATCGCCGCCATGCGCCGAGGCGGCGGCCAGTGCGACGCCGGCGGCGCCCATCAAGCCGGCAAGCCCGATCAACAGGCGGTGCGCCGCCGTCACGAGGCCCGCTCCTCCAGCAGCTTCGCCATGGCCGCGCGCAAGCTCTCCATGCCGGTCGAGCTGCGTGACGACGTCGCGAGCACGTTCGGGAACGCGGCGGGATGCTTGGCCAGTGCGGCCTCCGTTTCGGCGATGCGCGATTGCAGTTCGGCGGCCTTCACTTGGTCGGTCTTGGTCAGCACGATCTGATAGCTGACCGCGGAGCGGTCGAGCGTCTTCAGGACTTCGAGATCGACGTCCTTGATGCCGTGCCGCGCGTCGATCAGCACGTAGACGCGCGCCAGTGAGGCACGTCCCAGCAGGAATTTGTGGATCAGCTCGGTCCAGGACGCGACCTGGCTCTTGGGGGCCTTGGCGTAGCCGTAGCCGGGCATGTCGACGAGGCGCAGGTCGGTCTTCCCCGGGACCTCGAAGAAGATCAGCTCCTGGGTGCGGCCAGGCGTATGCGAGGTGCGCGCGAGCGCGTTGCGGCCAGTGAGCGCGTTGATCAGGCTCGACTTGCCGACATTGGAGCGTCCGGCAAAGGCGACCTCCAGCCCCGCCATCGGCGGCAGCGTCTGGATCGAGGGCGAGGCCCAGATGAACTGCCAGTCGCGGGCGAACAGCTTGCGCCCGGCCTCGATCAGCTTCGCATCCTTGTCGTCGTTCTTCTCGTTCATGAGAAGGACCTATCCTCTCGTCATGGCCGGGCAAAAGCGCGAAGCGCGGCTTTCCAACCAAATGTCCCGGCCATCCACGTCTTGTTACTGGGCGAGCTTCCAAAACGTGGATGCCCGGGACAAGCCCGGGCATGACGATGTGGAGGCATTTGCGCCCGCATAACCGGGCACGCTCGTGTGAAACTACGTCGCCTTCTTCGCGAAGGTCGCCTTGAGATTGTCGAACAGCTCCACCTTCACGCCATTGCGACGCATGATGTAGCTCTGCTGGATCACCGACAGCAGATTGTTCCAGGCCCAGTAGATCACGAGACCTGCCGGGAAGCCCGCCAGCATGAAGGTGAAGATCAGCGGCATCCAGTTGAAGATCATCTGCTGCGTCGGATCCGGCGGCGTCGGGTTCAGCTTCATCTGGAACCACATGGTGATGCCCATGATGATCGGCCAGATGCCGAGCGCGAGGTAATAGCCGAAAACCGGAATCGTGGTCGGATCGAACGGGAGCAGCCCGAACAGGTTGAACAGATTGGTCGGATCGGGCGCCGAGAGATCCTTGATCCAGCCGTAGAACGGTGCGTGCCGCATCTCGATGGTGACGAACAGGACCTTGTAGAGCGCGAAGAATACCGGGATCTGGATCAGCACGGGAAGACAGCCGGCGACCGGGTTGATCTTCTCCTTGCGGTAGATCTCCATCATTTCCTGCTGCTGCTTCACCTTGTCGTCGGGATAACGCTCTTTCAGCGCCATCAGCTGCGGCTGGATCGACTTCATCTTCGCCATCGAGGCGTAGGACTTGTTCGCCAGTGGGAAGAACAACAGCTTCACGATCACCGTCACGAGCAGGATCGAGATGCCGAAATTGCCGAAGAAGCGGAAGAAGAAGTCGAGGCCGAGGAACATCGGCTTGGTGAGGAAGTAGAACCAGCCCCAGTCGATCAGCAGGTCGAACTGGTTGAGGCCGAGCGCCTTGTTGTAGCCGCCGAGGCCTGCGAGCGGAAAATTGATGCCGACCACGCCGGCTTCCTTGGCGCCTGCAAACAGCCGCGCGTGCGCCGTCGCGGTGCCGCCGATCGCGACGGTGACAGGATCGAGCAGGTAGTCGGTCTGGTAGGTATGGACCTTGCCGACCGGGTTCGACGAGAAACGCGCCTGGAGCTGGGCATTGGTGTCCGGCAGCAGCGCGGAAGCCCAGTATTTGTCGGTGATGCCGAGCCAGCCATTGGTGGCCTTGAAGTTCACCTGCTTGGCTTCGTCGATCTTGCTGTAGGCGTATTCTTGCAGCCTGTGTTCGCCGAGATAGCCGATCAGGCCCTCATGCAGGATGTAATAGCCCGAGACATGCGGCGCGCCATGGCGCGAGATCAGCGCGAACGGATAGAGCGTGACGGGCGCGTTGCCGACATTGCTCACCTCGTCCTTGAGGGTGAAGAGATAGTGGTCGTCGACGGCGATGGTGCGGCGGAAGGTCAGACCGTCGCCATTGTCCCATTTCATCACCACGGGCGTCGACGGCGTCAGGCTGCCGCCGCCCTCCTGCTGCCAGACGGTCTGGGCGTCCGGCATCTTCGCCGTCACGCCGGTCGCCGCCACCCAGCCGAACTCGGCGTAATAGGGCTCCGCCGTGCCCGAGGGCGAATAAAGGACGATCGGCGGCGATTTCGGATCGACCGTCTCGCGATATTGCACCAGCGCGATGTCGTCGATGCGGCCGCCCTTCAGTGAGATGCTGCCGACGATGCGCGGCGTCTCGATCTTCACGCGCGGGCTGGCTGCAATCGCGGCGTCGCGGGACACGACCGGCTGGACCTGGGTCACCGCCGGCGTCGACGGCTGGGCCGCGCCAGGCTGCGGCGCGGCGCCCGGCGTCGCAGACGCGCTCGGCTGCGGCGTGCCCTTCTGGAGCTCGGTCTGAGCCTGCTGGGCGCGCTGCTTCTCCATCTGCGGCACATTGTAGAAATATTGCCAGGCGATCAGCACCAGGCCGGAGAGAATGACGGCGAGGATGGTATTGCGATTGTCGGTCATCACTATTGTCTCGCCATCAATCCGGTTTGCGGCTGGTCGCTGCGGCGTGACCTGGCCTCTGGCCGCGCGCTTTGGCCGTATGCCGCGCGGGCTTCGTGAACGCTATGCGCAGATCGTCGAGCATGGTGGCAAAGGGGCGCGAGAGCGCGTCCCTTCTGCCGACCAGCACATAATCATGATGGGGCTGCATCGACACCGGATCGAGCCGCTTCACCAGTTCGCGAAGCCGGCGCCGGATGCGATTGCGCTCGGGGGCGTTGCCGTTCTTTTTGGTAACGGTGAAGCCGATCCGGATCGGGCCGCCGTCATCGCGGAGGCGGCTTTGCAGGACGAACGCGGGACTGTTCACCCGCGCGCCATTGGCAACGGCGAGGAAATCCGCCCGCTGCCTCAGCCGATCCATGATGAAATCCCGAAAAGGGGGTCCGGCTCAGGCGCTCAGACGCTTGCGGCCGCGGGCGCGGCGGGCGGCGAGAACCTTGCGGCCGCCGGCAGTGGCGAGACGAGCACGGAAGCCGTGACGGCGCTTGCGCACCAGTTTGCTGGGTTGATAAGTCCGCTTCACGGGTTTTTCTCCGCTGACCGGGCAATTTGCCTGTAGAATTGAAGGTAAAGTCCGGAAGATGCGGCCCAAAACGGGCCGTTTCCGGCCCCAAGAGAGCCGCTCCCGGCGTCGCACCGGGTCATCGCGGACAATTTGCGCGGCTTATAAGCGAGCGCCTTGTTTTCGTCAACGCCGCACAAGCGCACGTTTCCGGTGAATATCGCTGGTTGCGCGGGGTTTTTAACCCTTGAGGTAGCGACTCGCGATATCAGCGCTTACATCCCACCTTGGCAGATTAGCGATCCGTAATTTGACCCGACCGGGGGTCGGGCCGCATCTTCATACCGCCGATCCTTCACCCGCCAAAGGCAGCGAGGGCGACTTCCGTGGCAGCGACAGACCTCCAGCCGATCCAGGATCAGGATCAGCCGGACCCGCCGGCGATACGTCCCCGCGGGACGCGCGGGCTTGGGCTGTCGGGCAAACTGCTGCTGCTCACCATTCCTCTGGTGATGATCGCGGCCATCCTGCTCTACGTGCCTGCCATTGCCAATTTCTGGGTCAACCGGCTGAACGACCGCGTCGCGGCGGCCAACACCGCGGCGCTGGTGCTGGATGCGGCGCCGCTCGGCATGGTTCCCGATTCGCTGTCGCGCCAGATCCTGAAAAGCATCAATGCCCGCGCCGTCGCCATCAAGATGGGCCAGCAGCGCCGGCTGCTCGCCAGCGACAACATTCCGGCCACGATCGAGCACGACCTCGACCTGCGCGACATGACCGCGTGGGAGGCGATCACCGGCTCGTTCCGGATGATGCTGGAGACCGGCAACCAGGCCATCCGCATCGTCGGGCCGGGCGTCGGCAATGCCCAGTTCATCGAGATCGTGACCGACGAGCTGCCGCTGCGGCAGCAGATGTACCGCTTCTCCCGCAACCTCGTGGTGGTCGCGCTGATCATCGCGGCGCTGACTGCCGGCCTCGTCTATCTCGCGCTTCATTATCTCTTCGTGCGCCCGATGCGGCGGCTGACCGCGAGCCTGGTCGGCTTCCACGAGAACCCTGAAAGCTCCGCGCGCATCATCGTGCCGAGCCAGCGCAGCGACGAGATCGGGGTCGCCGAGCGCGAATTGTCGGACATGCAGCGCGATTTGATGTCGATGCTGAATCAAAAGAGCCGGCTCGCCGCCCTTGGTCTTGCCGTGTCCAAGATCAACCACGATCTGCGCAATCTGCTGGCCTCGGCCCAGCTCCTGTCGGATCAGCTCGCCAGCGTGCCGGATCCGCGGGTGCAGCGCTTTGCGCCCAAGCTCGTGCGCTCGCTCGAGCGCGCCATCGCCTTCTGCCAGTCGACATTGTCCTACGGCCGCGCCCAGGAGGCGGCGCCGGATCGCCGCATGATCCTGATCGAGCCCGTGGTGCTGGAGGTGCGCGAGACCGCAGGCCTCGCCTCCGATGCCTCGATCGCCTGGGTCGCTGCGATCGAGCGCGGGCTTGCGATCGATGCCGATCCCGATCAGCTATTCCGGGTCCTGCTCAATCTCGTGCGCAATGCCGCCCAGGCTTTGGAGAGCCATTCCTCCGGCGAGGGGGGCCCGCAGCAGATCCGGATCACCGGAAAGCGCGAGGGCGCCGTGGCGATCATCGAAGTGTCCGACACCGGCCCCGGCGTGCCCCCGAAGACCCGGGAGCACCTGTTCGAGGCGTTCCAGACCTCCGGCCGCCCCGGCGGCAGCGGCCTTGGCCTTGCCATCGCGGCCGAGCTGGTCCGCGCCCATGGCGGCGACATTCATCTGGTCGAAGGCACCATCGGCGCCACCTTCCGCATCGTCATCCCCGATCGTCCCGTGGAACTGCTCTCCATCCGCAACGAGCGGCAGAGGGCGTAAGTCGGCCATGGGCCGAGTTGGCGACCTTTGCGCGCGGCCGCGCACAGCCATCTAATCCGTCATTCCGGGGCGCGACGAAGTCGCGAGCCCGGAATCCATAACCACCAGCCGGGGTTATGGATTCCGGACCTGGCCCTACGGGCCATCCCGGAATGACGACGGTGAGGTGGAGGTACGCGAAAATCCCCCATCCCGGACCTTGCCAATCGGGACAAGAGCGGTTAGTCAGAGCGCTCTTTCGCACCCCTCCGGCGCTGTCCGGAGGCTGCCTGCGGGCCCAGCCCGCGCTGTCTGCGAAAAACGCGCCCGTAGCTCAGCTGGATAGAGCATCAGACTACGAATCTGAGGGTCGGACGTTCGAATCGTTCCGGGCGCGCCATTCTTCGACGAAAGATCAGGACAAAGCAGCATCCGGTCGCCGTCGCCAGATGGCCTAGGACCAAGTGGCCATGCCGTGTGAGAAAGCTGGATGAAGATATCGCAGGCGTTCAAGTTCGAGGCAGCGCATCGGCTGCCGAACGTGCCCGAGACCCATCGATGCCGCCGGCTGCATGGTCATTCCTACCGGGTCGAGGTCCAGCTGGACGGGCCGGTCGATCCGCACACCGGCTTCGTCGCTGATTTCTTCGATATTGAAAAGTGCTTCGCCGACATCATCGGCGCGTTGGATCACCACTGCCTGAACGAGGTCGCAGGCCTCGAAAACCCGACCGCCGAGAACATCGCGATCTGGATCTGGGATCGGCTGAAGCCGGCCCTTGCGCAACTGTCGGCCGTCCGCGTCTATGAAACGGCGGACTGCTGGGCCGAATATCAGGGGCGGTGACGACGGCCCGCTGACCCAGCGCCGGCCTCACCGTCGCCATATGGGAACCCGCAGGGAAACTCAGGATCAGCCGTATGAGCGGAGTGGTGTTGCTTGCGCGCCGCCGGACGGGTGTCATTACTCACGAATATATGAGCTGTGTTGATAACCGCACGCGGGTTGGAGGGTTTAATTTCAAGCTGGCGTCGAATGTCTGCAATGCCAGTCTATGCTTGGCCCCCGTTCAGGGAAACCGCTGATGGAACGCAAGCTCGCCGCTATCATGGCCGCCGACATCGTCAGCTACAGCCTGATGATGGCCGAAAACGAGGCCTCCACCTATAAAGAGCTGCGCGCGGTCTTCGACAAACTGATCGAGCCCACAGTCGCGCAGCATGGTGGACGCATCTTCAAGATGACCGGCGACGGGTTTCTGGCGATGTTTCCAAGCGTCAACGAAGCCGTTGATGCGGGCTCTGCCATCCAGCAAGGGTTCGACAACGCCCCGTTTGAGCTGCGCATAGGCATCAACCTCGGTGATGTCATCGAGGACAATGGCGACATGTACGGCGACGGCGTTAATGTCGCCACACGGCTTGAGACGATGGCCGATCCCGGTAGCATCTTCGTTAGCGGCGCTGTCGTCATGGCAGCAGACCGCATCGCGGCGATGTGTTCGCGCGTGTGGGCCGCAGGCGCGCCAAAAACATTCCCGAGCGTCTTAATGTCTACCGGGTCCGGCGCGCGCAATCCTCGTGGTCCCGCTGGCGAAAAGTCCAGCGCGTTCTACACGGTACCGCTGCGCGCTGGTCGTATGGCGTCGCCGCCGTAGTCCTTGTCCTCATCGGTACCCAAATCCAACCGCTTTCCCTGGCGGCGATGGTCAGCCGGCTCCCGGCCGCGCTGCTTTTCGACCAGACCCGCGCCGACCCGCGGCCGTCAGTTGCGGTCATGCCCTTTGCGACCATGAGCGGCGACCAGTCGTACTTTGCAGACGGGCAGACCGAGGATGTGACCACGGCGCTTGCAAGGAATTCCGAGCTTCAGATCATCGCGCGCGACTCCACCTATGCCGTGCGCGGGCAAGAAAGCGATATGCGCAAGCTCGGGGCAAAGCTGGGCGTTTCCTACGTGGTGGAAGGCAGCGCGCGCCGCGAGGGGGACCGGCTTCGCGTCTCGGCGCAGCTGATCGACGTGAAATCGGGCGCGCACCTTTGGTCGCGCAGCTTCGACAGGCAGGTTGCCGACGTCTTCACCGTACAAAGCGAGCTGACCACGGAAATCGTCGCCCAGCTCGCGCCGTATATCGGCCGAAATGAAGCCATCGCTGCCGCGCAACGTCCGACCGACAACCTTCAGGCTTACGATCTTCTCCTGCGGGCCCGTCATCGATACCGGCATGGCGTCCAGGATGCGGAAGCACTTATGGAGGCACGCGGCCTATATCACCGCGCGCTGGAAATGGACCCGGCCTATGCCGCCGCCCGTGCGGGCTTGGCCCTCACTTACATCGCGGATGTGGCCAAGAGGTCGAGTGGTCGGGCGACAGCGCATGAGCTGGAACTAGGTCTTAGCGAAGCGCGCCAGGCTGTGCGCCTCGATCCCAATCTCTCGCTCGGCTATCAGGTGATCAGCTTCGGGCTGGCGGTGCAGGGCGATTATGCGGGCGGCTTGCAGGCCGCCAAGCGCGCCGTCGAACTGAATCCCAATGACCCGGATAGCATGATGGCATTGGCAAAAGCGCAAGTCCGTTTCGGGGACTACGCGGACGCCGTTGCCAATGCCGAGCGGGCGCGTCGCCTTCATCCCATGGCACCGGAATATTACGCCTATGTGCATGGCCAGGCTCTTTACGCCGCTGATCGTCGCGATGAGTCGGCTACCGTGATCTCCGAATGCCTTGTAAGGGCGCCGCGCGATGCCAACTGCCTGCTCATCCAGGCTGCGCTGCAAGGGCGGCGCGGTGATGAGGAAGCGGCGCAGCTGACGATGGCAAGCTTGGTAGGAGCCCAACCGACATTTTCGTTGGAGGCAGAGCGCTCTTATCGCCGGTTTGGCAACAAGCCGCTCATGGAGCAGTTCTTGAAGGACCTGACGCGGGCGAAGGCACCGGGGGCTGCGTAATAGGATTTTTGTTTCAGTTTCATCTCGTCGGGCGCACCGTTTCGATAGTAAGTTCGTCCGATGCGCACGATCGATCATCTATTCTTCCGCCTCGTCCTATTCCTCGCCATCGCAGCCGCCCCGGCGCTTCCCGCAGCCGCGGCCGAACCCTGCCCGTTCATCAGTGCCAAGGAGCTCACCGGCGCGATGCCGGCGATCAAATGGTCGTTGATTTCAAATCAGGATGGCCGCGGCTGCATCTACCAGGCCGGGCGCGGCGACACGATGATGCTCACCGTCTTCCGCAATCCCGACAAGGATCGCGCAAAGGAATTGTACGCGACCTTCGTCAAGACCCTCGGCGAGCGCATGCCACTGAGCGCGGTGTCCGGGTTCGGTGACGAAGCCAAGCGCGGAACGAGCGCCGCCGGCGCGGAGCGCCAGGAGGCCTCGGTCGTCGTTTTGGCCGGCGATTACATTCTCCAGATCACCGTCCATCCGATAGGCCGGCGTGCCGACGATGCGCTGCTCGGGCCGCTGACCGAAGCCGCGCGCATTGCCGTCGGAAGCGTGAGCAGGAGCAGCGAGCGGTTCGGCAATTGCGAGTGGCTCACGGCCGCGGATGCCGACGGCTTTCTCGACAAGAGCACGCTGACGGTACAGCGGACCGGCGCGGGCAGCTGCATGATGTTCGATGGCGAGGCCAACACCATGATCGCCTCGGTGATCGCGACTTCGCGCGACACCGCCATCAGCATGATGACGCGCGCGGGACCCTGCAAGCATGTGGCGATACAAGAACTCGGCAGTGAAGCGTTCGGCGAGCATTCCTGCACCAAGGGCAACGGTAACGCCGTCACCATCTATGTCTGGAAGAACGGCAGGCAGGCTTCGGTCGTGTTCGCACCGGTCAAGCCGCATCCCGAGTCCGGCTCGGTCGAGCGCCTGAAGGCGGTCGCCGGGCGCGTCTATGGAAAGCTGTAACCGCGCGGCAGGACGATTGTTGTAATAGCCCGCGGATGAGCTGAACGCGTACGCCGGCTTTCGATCTCCCCGTGGGCCGTGGCAGCTCTGGACGCGAATCTGCTCCTACAGAACGAAATAGAGGGATTGATCGAGACCGTCCGTGCGAGTGACGATGAGGATCGTATCACCGCGTGTTCCGTCGTCTACCGCATTCCAGGCAGCGCTGACCGCATCCGCGGCTTGCTGATCGATGGCAAGATAATGAAGGATTCCCTTGCTCCATTGATCATCCATCGTGACGTTTGCGCTGGCCATTTGAATTTCTTGCAGACTGCTCTCCACAAAGGCAAGGGCGTCAGGGGCGCCTATCGGCGTGCCCGGAGGAAATTCGGCTGCCTTGCCGGCCGAAACGCCGAAGACATCGCCGTCGATTTCGACAGTGTAGTCGATTTTCTCGCCGCCTTGATCGAGGTACTGAAGCTGATCCTCAGTCTTGATCAGTTCAGCATTGGCGGCACGAAACAGCACCTCGAAGGAAAAAGCCTCCGATAGGGCGGCGCTGGCTCCCGGAGCGTGCGAGCTGATGATGGCCTGAGCGGCCTCGCTGAGCTCGCCAAAGTCGGTCGCGTCATATGGATCATCGCCAAAATCGAGTGTCGCCGTCAAAAGAGCGGGACTCGGGGAGATGTCGATGTCCTGCGCAGAAAAATTCGGAGCGAGAACGCCTACACCATCACCGTCCTCGGGCGAGCCGACATACTCGATCAGGTCCTCGAACTGCAGCCGCTCTATCCCCGTCAAGAAATCCGTCCCGTCGAGATTTGAATGGCCGATTCGCGTATCCGTCACGGTCAAGGTGTCGCCGTCCCAGCTCAGATCGTAAGCAGAACGCGGGCCGTGAAATACGAAGGTGTCCAACCCGCCTCCACCGTCGGCTGTATCCGTTCCACCGCTTCCTGTAATCGTGTCATTACCTGCGCCGGAGTGAATATCCGTATCTGTCCAATCGGGATTGTAGGCGGCAGAGAAAGCCGAGCCGCTATAGTCGCGAGAGGCGGCTGCGATGGTGATCACATCGTCGCCATCGCCGGTATCGATCTTGAAATAATTCGTCCAATCAGCGCCGTTGCTGTCCGCGCCTATCCAAACGACGTCACTCCCGGATCCCGTCGAAATTTCACCGCGCTTGGCGCCGTCAACCAGAATTTCCTGCCCGGCGGTGTTGTCGAGCGACACCCAAGCATCGACCCAGTTCTCGAGAATCAGCTTGGAGCCTGAGAAATCGCTGACATAGACGTTCTTGATTGTATTCCAGGCCGAATCGAGCGAGAGCCGCGCCGTGGTCGCGTCCAACCAATCCAGACTTACATTTCCCGCGAAGTTATTCGCGGACAGGTCGAGCGACCCGGCTGACGATTGAAATGTGTCAGAGGTTCCGCGTGTAGCGGGATCGGAGCCGCGCAGACTGTCGTATTGCGTTCCGTCGCTGTCCAGAATTCTGTACTTGTAACCCGCCGCGAAGTTTCTCCAGAGATGATCGTGAAACGCTGAGTGAGGGTCCCAGCCGGGAGACAAAGAGGCTTGCGATAGGTTGAAGGTGATCTGCGGCATCGCATCCTCATCTTATGGAGCTATCAGCTGCTGCAAGTCGGGAAGGCCACGCTGGATTAGACAAATCGAATGCACGCCACATCACCCTTCCGGGTGAGAACACGCCGCGCAATGGCGGGCCTGATTGAATTGATGCGACGAATTTCTTGGCGTCTGATCGGCAGACGAGCTGGCGGCGGTCCAGGTCGACGAAACGGCGGACTGCTGGGCCGAATATCAGGGGTAGTGACGACAGCCGGACGCTGATGCGTCCGGCCTCGCCATCGTGCTGCAAGCTGCCGGTCGTCGGCGAATCGCGACTGCGGGCGTCACGGATTTGCTCGCCGGCATTGACGGCGTGCTGCGACTACACCGTCAGCCCGCAAGCCCGCCGGATCGCGATCTGAACAGCCGAAGGCGGCAACGCCGGGTCAAACTCGCCCTTCGGCAACAGCGGAGGCTGGGCCATGAAGCGCGGCCGTGTCCCTCGGTGGGGTTGTGCGGCATGAACGAGGAACGGGTGGCACAGATAGACGCTGCCTGCCGTACCGGTCGCCAGCTCGATCTCGCAATCATTCGTCGAGGCCCAGTCCTCGGCAGCGAGCTGCCGGAGCGTCGCACCTGCTTCGCCATAGGGCAGCAGCTCCCGCGCGATGGTGGCATGCGAGCCTTTCCGGATTCGCGTCGGCGCATCATCGGTGCCGACGTCCGAAAACAGGAAGAGCATCAGCAACGCGCGTCCGCTGCTCTTTACATTGGCGCGCCATTCCATGAAATCCGGATTGGCGGTGCCAAAGCTCACGTCCACATGCCAGCCGTCATCACCGGGCGATTCGGCTGACGGAAAGCGGATCGGAAAGGTCCCGAGGCCGGTGGGTGCAAGCCAGCGTCCTTCGCCCACGAGTTGATCATAGGCCTTGTGCAGGGGCGCCGCGTTCGCAGCTTCAATGAAGGGGGGCGAAGCCTTGAATCCCACCCGGACGACGGGTCGAGTCCAAAATTCAGGTTGGTCCGGTGACAAGCCGATCTCCGCCCACAGCTCGTCCCTGCATTGCTTTGCAAGATGGGTGCTGAAGGCGTTCTCGATCTTGACGAAACCGTCGTCGATGAAGTTCTGGACCTGACGAGGCGTCAGGCCAGCCTGTTCGGTCTGGGGCATAGCACATTCTCCGTGCGGCTATCGCATCAAGCGCAGCCGGTTTGATCTGATTGGCGCGGATGCGCCGCGGCGACGTCAGCCGTTCAGATCAGCGGAAAGAATGTGGACATGAACATCATGCGGGAACGTATACAGCGGCAGACCGGAGAATCAAGTCGCGCCGAGCGGCTTCATGGCCATGCGAGCTTCAGTTCCATGGCTCAGGCTTTCACCGCAGGCCCTGTTCGTCGATCAGGATGCGGTGGATCTCGATGCGCTGCGGCAGCTCGATCAGGAATTCCGCGTCGCGCGCGAGATGATGGACCTTGGTCGGCTCGCCCTTGGTGAAGGCCGTCATGGCCGCAATGTCGGCCCAATAGGAAATGGTCGTGAACCACGTCTCCTCATCGCGGTCCTCGCGCAGTTGCTGCACCCCGAGTGCGGTCTTCAGCAACGGTGGAATGCCCTCGGCCTGCAGATAGGCCTGGTAGGCGTCGGCGAGATCGCGGCGGGTACGGCCGCGCCAGATGCGGGCGATGGTCGGTTTGGTCGGCATGGCGGGACTCCTGCGAGGCGAACGCTGTGCCTCGCATTTCCGTTCCATGTGTCTGCGCGTCACTGCCGGTGACAGGACCTGTGCCGATCGCCGACGGCACCGTCGCACGGTTCCGGGTCATTGATCTGAAGCAATGATAATCTTGACTACAAATGCTAGAGCGATTCGCAAGTCGCGACTCGGGGCCAGCCAGTCGCGAGAACCGCATCGCGTGCTGGAACCCGAGGACTCAATGGGACGACTCCTGAATATCGTGACGCCGCTGCATACGGCGACCAAGCGCGACTACATGGGCCGCATGAATGACGACAAGATCGGTTGCTCGCTGAAGGCGCGGGAATACGAGGCCGATTATTGGGATGGCGACCGCCGCTTCGGCTATGGCGGCTACCGCTTCATCGAAGGGCGCTGGGCGCCGGTCGCCAAGGCGCTGATCGAGACCTATGGCCTCAAGGACGGCTCCAGCGTGCTCGACGTCGGCTGCGGCAAGGGCTTTCTGCTCTACGAAATGCAGAAGATCCTGCCCGGCCTGAAGGTCGTCGGCTTCGACATCTCCAGGCACGGTCTTGCCAATGCCCACGAGCAGGTGAAGCCGTATCTGTTCAACTATCGCGCCCAGGACATCTATCCCTATGGCGACCAGAGCTTCGACCTCGTGATCTCGCTCGGCACGCTGCACAATCTCCGTCTCTACGAGCTCAATGCCGCGCTGAACGAGATTGAGCGCGTCGGCAAGAACAAATACGTCATGGTCGAGGGCTACCGGACCGTTGCCGAATTGCACAATCTCGAGTGCTGGGCGCTGACGGCGGAGTCCATCCTGCACACCTCGGAATGGATCTGGCTGTACGGCAAGCTCGGCTACACCGGCGATTACGAATTCATCTATTTCGAGTGATCGGGCGCTCCTCATGGACATCAAGACAGCCAAGGCGGCCATTCTCGTCGAATCGGGCAAGCCGCTGATCGTCGACGAGTTCACCTTGCCCGACAGGCTCGAACACGGTCAGGTGCTCGCGCATGTGCACACGTCGAGCATCTGTGGCGCGCAGATCAACGAAATCGACGCCGTCAAAGGCGTCGACAAGTTCCTGCCGCACCTTCTCGGGCACGAGGCGCTGGCGACGATCGTCGAGACCGGACCCGGCGTCGTCTCCTGCAAGCAGGGTGACACCGTCATCATGCATTGGCGCCCGGGCAAGGGCGTCCAGTCCAACACGCCGGTCTATTCCTGGCGCGGCAAGCGCCTCAATGCAGGCTGGGTCACCACCTTCAACGACTATGCCGTGGTGTCCGAGAATCGCGTCACGCCCGTTCCGGCCTCGATCGACCGCACCAGCGCGCCGCTGCTCGGCTGCGCGGTGACGACCGCGCTCGGCGTCGTCAACAACGACGCCCAGATCGCCATCGGCGAAGCCGTCGTCGTGTTCGGTGTCGGCGGCGTCGGATTGAACATCGTGCAATTTGCCGCGATGGTCGGCGCCTATCCCGTCATCGCGATCGACCGCCTCGACAACAAGCTCGAGATGGCCCGGCAGTTCGGCGCGACCCACGCCATCAACTCCGAAGCGGCCGGGGATGTCGCTGCCGAGGTTCGGTCGATCACGGGTACTGAGGGACCCGACAAGGTCGTCGAGACCACCGGCGTCAAGCATCTGATCGAGCTCGCCTACGAGATCACGGCGAAGAAGGGCCGCTGCATCCTCGTCGGCGTTCCCCGCGAGAAGGCCGAAATCTACACGCTGCCGCTCCACTTCGAGAAGGTGCTGAAGGGCTCGGAAGGCGGGCAATGCCAGCCGGCGCGCGATATCCCGCGTCTCGTTCGGCTGAGCGATGCCGGCAAGGTGAGCTATCGCGGGATCGTGACCCACGAGTTCGCGCTTGACGACGTCAATGACGCGCTGGACCTGATGCGCAGCGGCACATCGGGGCGAATTCTGCTGAACATCTGCTGAGCGCGCCAAGTCTGGTCGAGGCAGCCGGCCCCGCAAGTCCGGCGCGCAGATCATCAAAGCCGTTCTTTTCAGCCTGAACGGGGCCGTTCGGAGGCCTTTCGGCATCTGCAATGGCGCCGTGGCTGACAGCCTGGCCAAGCCAGACGTCCTGCGGCTTCGCGCCGGCCGTAACCGCCGGTTAACCATGCATATTTACGGTGTCGAAAGCCTCTGAACTGTGTCAGTTGATTTCGAGTCGAGCCCATGGCGTTCGGTAGCCGCCCATCTCCGCGAAGCATCGCCCCGACGGAGCCAGCGGCTTCGTGGGAAGCGCCGCGGGCTGCGCGGACGAAACCTGACGGCGCCGCGTCGGCGCTGATCAAGGGATCGCTGACCGTCTCCGGAGCGCTCTCGTTCCTCCGCGAAAACGGCCGGCGCATTCTGACGCTGGCATTGGCGCTGTTCGCCCTCGGCGTCGTCGTTCTCATGGTTCTGCCGGTCCGGTACGCGGCGACGGCCCTGGTCGTGCTCGATCCCCGCGAGTTGCGGATCACCACGGAGCAGGACGTCTTGCCGGGCATCGGCCAGGACGCCGCCGCGCTTCAGAGCCAGATCGAGATCGCCAAATCGGACGGCTTTCTCCGCCCCCTGATCGAGCAGCTCAAGATCGCCGACGACGAGGATATCGCGGGCGGTCATACCGACATGACGCGCCTGCTCGAAAAATTCCGCAGCCGCCTCGAGATCACGCGCCGCGGCCTCACCTATGTCATTGCGGTTTCCTTCACCTCGAACCGCCCCGAGCGGGCCGCTTACTATGCCAACGCCATCGCCGAGGCGTTCGTCGCCAGCCAGGGCCGCGTCCGCACCGAGGCCACCGACGAGGCGGCCGACTGGCTCAAGGACCGGCTCAAGACGTTGAACGAGCGCCTGCGCGCCTCGGAAGACGCCGTCGCCGCCTTCAGGCTCGAGCACAAGATTCTTAATGCCGGCAAGGATTCGACCACCCAGCAATTGCGGGTGACCGATCTCAATCAGCAGGTCTCTGCCGCACGTCTTCGCGCCGAGGAAGCCAAGGCGCGCTACGAGCAGGTGCAGCGTGATCTCAAGGCCAATGTCGAAGGACCGGTGAAGCAGGACCTTCTGAGCATGTTGCGGGCGCAGCGCTCGACCCTCAATGACCAGATCGCGCAGAAGAAGGCGGTGTACGGCGAGCGCCATCCCGACCTCGCGATCTCCTACAGCCAGCTCGCCGACATCAACCGGCAGATCGAGGTCGAGCGGAAGAAAAACATCGACACCGCCAAGTCCGAATTTGAAGCTCAGCTGGAGCAGCAGAAGGCGCTGGAAAAGCAGCTCAAGGCGGTCGAGACGCAGATGCTGGTCGACGGTCAGGCACTGGTGAAGCTGCAGGAGCTGCAGCGCGATGCCGACGCCAACAGGAACATCTACGAGCAGTTCCTGTCACGGTTCAAGACGACCAACGAGCAGCGTCAACTGCAGGCGTCCCAGACCAAGATCGCCTCGCCCGCCATTCCGCCGCTGCGCTCGACGCGTCCGCCCCTCGCTCTGCTGCTGGCGGCGCTGGCGATCGGCTCGCTGCTGACGTCGACCGCCGCAATTGCGGCGATGACGAGCATGTCCGACCAGCCTGCGCCCACTGAAGCTCCCGTGCCTTCCGTCGTGGAGGGCACGCAAGGCCGGCAGGTCCAGGCTCACGTTCAGCCTCAAATTCAACCACCGACCGCCGCCATGGGCCGGCCCGAAGCGATGCCGCGCCTTCCCGTCTGGGCCCGCATCCCCGATCTTTCGTCCGGAGCCGGGACCAACACCATCAACACCGTATGGCAAAGGCCGGGGGCGACCCCGGCCGAGCTCGATCTCGGTGCCTATCTGCGGCCGCTGCTCGAGCGGATCGATCGCGTGCCGGTGCGCGGCTGCAAGGTCGCCCTCGTGCTGTCGGTCGGCAAGAGCGCCGGCGGCAACACCGTTGCCCGCTCCCTGAATCGCGCCGCCGTGAACCGCGGCATGATGAGCGTGTTGATCCGGCTGCAGCCGGAATTTGCAGGTCACCAGCCTCCGGTGACCGAATGGAATGACGGCTCGACCACGGCGGGACTTCAGTCGATCGACGAGCTGCTGAGCGCCGGCCGCAAGGCCGATGCGCGGCCCGAGGACGATATTCGCTCGGAATTCGATCTGATCATCGTCCACGCCGGCAATCTCGCCTTGCAGCCCGACGCCATTGCGCTGGCGGCGCACGCGGACCTCATCGTGCTGGTGGCGCGCTCCGGCGAGCTCGGCTCGGCGGCGATGCGCAGGGTGACCGCGGCGCTGTCGCGGTATGACGCGGTGCCGACGGGTCTCGTCGTCAATCATGCGCCCGCAGGCTCGCTCTCGCCGCACCCCGAGGGTGGCGCATTGGGCCTTGCGGTTTGACGATGACGGGCTCGCGCCGTCGCCTGCTGACTGCTGCGATGCTCCTGTCGATCTCGTCAGGCCCGCCGGTCTTCGCCGGGGACTGTGTGCCCTTGCCGCAGACGGTCGCACCGGAGCGGCTTGCCGCGCTGTCCCGCGGCTTCAATGCGGACGGCTGGATCAACGGTGCGGCCCCGAGCCGCGAATTGCTGCAGCAATTGCGCAAGGCGGGAATGAGCCATGTCCGCCTTCCGGTGCCGGCAGAACGCGTCATGCCTCGTTTCGCTGCGAAGGCCGAGCGCGACGAGGCGCTGCGCGTGCTCGACCAGGCGCTGAAGCAGCTCACGGCGCTCGGCTACGCCATCTCCGTCGATCTTCATCCCGGCGAGCGCTTCAACCGCCTGCACAAGGAGGATCCGGACGAGGCGCTGCGTCAGATGCAGGAGGCCTGGAGCGGTCTTGCCCAGGTCATTCGATCCTATCCGCCCGATCGCATCTTCGCCGAGTTGCTCAACGAGCCCGATGTCGATGCCGGCAAATGGCAAACCGAGGTCGAGGCGCTCGCCGTCTTCGTGCGCGGATTGCTTCCCAAGACGACTCTCGTTGTCGGTCCGGTCAATTGGCAGCGTGCGGACTCGCTGCCACAGTTCCGGCCGCTGCCGGATCCCGACATCGTCTATGCCATCCACTTCTACGATCCCATGGTGTTCACCCATCAGGCCCACTGGGATGCGCAGGATCCGCTGCACGACATCATCGATCTGCCTTATCCGATCAACGCCGACGATCCCAAAGTTCGCGCGCTGCGCCAGGATCTGCAGGATCGGGGCGCGACCAAGGCGCTCGGCATGCTCGACGTCGCGATTGCCGCCGCCAGGGACAGGCCAAGTGCCGATCGCTGGCTCGCGCCCGCGCTTCAATGGCAGCAGCAGTTTGCGCGGCCGATCATTATCAACGAATTCGGCGTGTTGAAAGCCGGCGCGCCCAGGCAGAGCCGCGTGCGCTGGCTGGCGGAAGTCACCGCTTTTGCCCGTGACCATTGCTGGGGTTGGACGCATTGGGAGCTGGCGCAGGGTTTTGGCCTCGTCGACCGCAGCACCGGCAAGCCCGATCCCGATGTGATGCGGGCGCTGCTCGGCGCGCCGCGGCCTGGCCGGCGCTGACCTCTTCGCTTCCGCTATCGTTAACGAATCCTTACACACCCCCCGCTATCGTGCTCCCCGCGCGCTGCCAAAGGACGATTGATGAGTGCCGGGGACTTAACCCAGGTTCAGACCGAGCAGGCCGAGCCGTCGCCGCCGGCCTGGCGCGAGCTGGTCACGACATTCTGCATCGCCGTGGCGACGATCGGCTTCGCGCCGGTCCTGCACCTTGCCAATCCGGCCCTGGCGATTGCCGTCGAGGCTCTGGTCGGTATCGCCATTGTCCTTAGCGTTCCGACCTATGCGCCCGCCATTGCGATCTTCGTTCTGTTCTTCCAGAATCTGTTCGTCTCGCTTCTGTCGCCGCTGGTCCCGCTGCCGTCCGATCTCGACTTCATCAAGGGCTACAACTTCCTCGTCTGCTCCGTCATGTGGCTGGCGACGTTCGGCCTGTACGTACTGGGCCGGAGGAAACAATCGGCCGAGGTGAACCGGATCATGCGCTGGGGTGTCGTCACCCTCGCCGTGGTGTCGCTGTATTTCGCGATCGGCTTCGTCCAGGACGGACAGCCGGCAGCGGTGTACTTGCGCAACATCGTGCTGCCGCTGTTCCTGTTCCAGCTCTCGCTTCTGACCGCCGCGACTTATGAGGTGCGCATCACGCCGTTCCTGGTGGCCCTTGCGGTCGTGCTCATCCTCTGCGGCTATGTCGAACTCGTCTTCCGTGACGTCTGGCTGGCGATGACCAACGGCCACACGTTCTGGGGTTTCGACGAGCTCAAGGCGACCCATTCGGGTGTCTGGGAAGCCCAGATGCGCCAGACCGGAAACGTGCCGGTCGATCTCAAGGATCGCTTCAGCTTCGACTTCCTGAACACGCCTCTGCTCGACGGGTTCGGCCTGTCGAAGATGCTGCGCATCCACGGTCCGAACATGCACCCGATCAGCTTCGCCTATGGGATCGGCTTTCTCGGCTTGTTCCTGTTCTCGGTGGGACGTCCGCTCCTGGCCTTCGCGGCGTTGCCGCTCCTGGTGTTTTGCAGCGTGAAGGGAGCGCTCATCGTCGTGGTCTTCGTGGTCGCGGCCTGGATCGCGACCCGTCTGCTCGGCGCCGTGGTGACGTTGCTGCTCGGCTTCCTGGGTATGATCGCCTTTGCGGTCCTGGCGATCCGCCTCGGCCTGCAGATCGGCGACTATCATGTCATTGGGCTGATGGGTGGCCTGGATGGATTCGTGCAGAGACCCTTCGGCCGAGGGCTCGGCATCGGCGGCAATTTGTCGGATAGTTATTTTTCCATCGACTGGAATGCCGCGCAGGCGGCCGGCACGATCGACGGCGCGGTCGAAAGCGCGATCGGCGTGCTGCTCTACCAGATGGGCATCGCCGCCTTCGTGCCGCTTGCCTTCTATTTCGCGATGGCGCTCAAGGCCTGGCGCCTCTACGCGTCCTCGGGATATCTGACGCAGGGTCTAGCCGGCTTCGGCGTCATGGTCGTGCTGCTCAACGGATTGTTTCAGGAAGAAGCCTTGTTCGCGCCGCTGGCGCTCGGCCTCATGCTCTCGCTCACTGGCCTCGTCATCGGCAGTCATGTGAGAATGCAGGCCGTCGCCCGCGAGGAGGCCGAGTTCGAGCAGCTCACGCACTACCGGCCCGAGCGTAGCTCCGCATCAGTGCGGGCCTGACTCACTGTCGCAGGAACTGACCGTTTTTCTCGGCGTTGATCCTGGGTGGCCTCTCACCCAGCCGATTGCGAGAGATGAAGGATTTTTCAAACGCTGCATTTTCTCCCGATGTGATCGAGGTCATGACGGGCGCCTTAAAAGCCGCGATTGCGAGCCTGCCCGAGCCCGTGCATGCCTCGCATGTCAACGCGCTGGCCGAATCCATCCTGCGTACCGCCGGCGCGGGTGAGCGCAACGCCGTCGATCTGCAAAGGATCGCCTTGTTGGAGCTGCAATTGGTGCCGCGTGAATAGGCAGGCGGTCATGAGGGCGACGTTCACTGTCACCGTTGCACTGCTTACCTCGCTTTCGGCCGCTCGAGCGGAGAGCTGGACGACCTACCGCATCGTCGAGTCCGGAACGTCGGTCGACATTCCCGCTTCGCTCTTTACGGAGACAGCCGGCAAGCCCGACGGCTACGGCCAGCGATTTCGTACGTCAGACGGGAGGGCCGATTTCACCGTGCAGGCCGTTGCCAACCAGCAGGGCCTTTCGCCGGCTCAATTCCTCGCCGGGAAGAATCCGCCGCCCGGGATCATCTACAAGCGCATTGCGCGGAACTTCTTCGTGGTCTCGAGCATCAAGCGCGACACGATCTGGTACAACCGCTGCAATTTTTCGCGGGGCTACGTGCACTGCGTGCTGATCAATTATCCCGCGGCCGAGAAGCGGCAATGGGATCGTGTCGTCACGCGGATTAGCCACAGTCTGAGCCCAGGCTGAAGCGGAGCGAGAAGAAGCTGCCCGGGGGCGAGCCGGGCAGCAGGTCGTGAGGATTATCGCGCCGTTGTCGATGTGGTCGACATGGTCGGCTTCGAGCCCGGCACATGCGACATCGTCTTTGTGGTCGAACCCACCTCCTGGCCGGCCTTGACCTTGGTGCGGGTGTGCGAGCGGCTGAACGTGCCGCCGTCATGGGCCTGGGCCCGGGCGTTGGAGTTCATCACCGGGCCGTTGCCCTTGTTCATGCTGACGCCGGTCCGGGCCTTGCCGTCGGTGGCCGCAGCGCTCCCGCCGGCCGCGATCGAGGAGCCGGTGCGGCCGTCGGTCGAAGTGGAGGTGCCGCCCGTCCCGACCGTGGAAGCGGAAGTGCCGCCCACTGCGGCCGAGCCGCCGCTTCCGCCAGTGATGCTGGTCTGTGCGACAACTGGCGAGGCGGCAGCAAGCAGAAGCGCGACCGCCGAGGTCGTGAGTAGAGTTCTCATGTCTCAATCCTTTTCTATGAATTCAGGGGGACGACGTCGAGATCGTGCAGCCGTTGACGGTGATGGTGCTGGCGCTGGTGGAGCCAGGCCCGCCCGCCGTCGACGACGAGCTCGATACGCTGCCGCCGCCGGCCTGCACATGCACCGACGATCCGCCCGCCGAGCTCGAGCTCGACAGCGAACCGCTCGACGACGTCGATCCGGTCGTGCCCGAGCGCGATGCGCCGGCCGCGGTGATGCTGCCGTCAGCGTGCTTCTCGACCGTGACTTTGCAGGTCTCGCCGGATGTCGTCTTCCCGGTCTTTTCCATGGTTTCTGCCGATGCAGCACCGGTCATCAGAGCCAGCGCCGTGATCGCAACGAGTGACTTCTTCATTGCGTGTCCTCCTCAACATGGACGAAGGGAGCGGCACATGGCCGCTCCCGGGATCGGACTAGTTCTTGTCCTTCTTCCACTCGTCCTTGTTGTGGCCCTTGCCCTTCTCGAGGCCCGTATCGCTGGCATGGCTGCCGGACTTGCCGTCGCCCATGCCGGGCGACTTCGACGCGCCGGACTGACCAACGGTCGAGCCGCTGCCCGCAGCGGATCCGCCGGTGCCGACGCTGGACGAGCTCTTGCCGTCGCCGGCCGATGAGCCGCCGGTGCCGAGCGTCGAAGCCGAGCCGCTGCCCGAACCGCTGCCGGCCGCAGAGCCACCGGTCCCCACGGTCGAGCTGCTGGTGCCGCCGCCCGCCGACGAGCCGCCGGTGCCGAGCGTCGAGGCAGAGCCCGAGCCGCTGCCGCCTGCGGAAGAGCCGCCGGTACCGACCGTCGAGTTGCTCGTGCCGCCGCCGGCCGAAGAACCGCCGGTGCCGATCGTCGAGCTCGATTGCGCAACCGCGAGTGCAGTGCCGGCCAGCAGCGCGGCCGCAGCCGCAGAAAGCTTCAGGATCCTCATGTTGATCTCCTCCAGGGTTTCCAAAAACGAATTGCCAAATCAGGCTCGGGATAAATTGGCAACCGCTCAAACGTTCCTTTAGGTCGTGCACGCAGACGCGTTCTCTTTACGCGTTGGTCTCGTAGTTCCACGCGCAACGCGCAACGCGCGACGAGCACCGCGCCACGCGTTTATTCATCCAGCATTCATCTGCCGGAAGCTTCTCGTCTCTTGCGTCGCAATCACGAAAACGCCGGCATCTCTCAGAATGCCCCGACCATCACTTGGCGTTCGAAGAGTCGATGCGAGGGCGCCGGGCGGGCCGTGCGATTCGAGCGGAGACCGGCTGCGTGCGTCGCGCCCTGTCGGGCTGCAGGCGCACTTTTCGTCTCCGCCTTCGATGTCTCAGCCATTTCCAGCGCGTCGCTCGCGGCATGGCTTGGCGCCCCGGCGGCGATCGGGGGCGGGGATGCCGCAGCGGCGATGCCGGCCGACGTGTCCAGGATGATCTTTTCAGGGAGGGCGTGGGCGGAACGGATTCGAATGATTGCCCGATCGACATGCGGGGCCGCGGACGCCGTCGCAGGCGGCGGCAGATTGCGATCGAGCACGAAGAGCAGCGCTATGACGAATGCGCCTGCAAAGGTAAAATATCGAATGATGGGCATCAGGCGCTACCGATAGACGAGCCAGGTCAATTGCACGGGCGGGCCGCAGGCGACGGCCCGCCACGCAATGCGATCAGTCCACCTCTTGGACGACCATGCGGGTCTCGGGATCGACCAGCATGACGCGGCTACCCGAATAGACGTAGCGATATTTGGTAAGCGAGGGGCCCCAATCGCTCGGCACCGTCGCCAGCTCGACGTCGCGCGGCACTGGCGAGCCGATCACGATCCTTTCGCGCGTTTCGACCGGACGGACCTTGTGCTCGGTGACGTAAGACCGAATCCTGGTGCGATACTCCGGCTCGATCTGCACGGCAGCGCCATGGCCCGCACCGGTGGTGGTGACGACGGTGGATTGAGCCATCGCGCTCGTTGATACGAGCAGGGCGGCGGCTGAAATCAGCATGAACTTCTTCATCACGTTCTCCTTCGCCGCTACATGCGACGCAGCGATGAACTCGCCACTGGCATGGCCGTTCCGAGCGCGAACGGAACATTTGCTGGTTTTTCCCGTTTCTTTGCCGGGAGCAGTCACTGGAGGAGAGGACAATGCCCGTATTGATTCTCTGGGCCGTGCCGGCGATCCTGATTGTTGGCGGTGGCATCTATCTCATTGGCTATATGCATTGAACGTAACGGGGCCCCGGTTTCCGTGACGAAGAAATTGGGGTCCGCGCAATCTGCCTTGCCTATGAGTGCGGGCGATGAATCGGTGGCCGGCGATTTCCCGGTTGTCCCTCGGCTCGCCTTCGATGCAGCTCACAAGCTCATTGTAATCTGCTTCACATGCAAACGTGACCAGTGAGGTTAGATGAACCCAGGCCTCGCCACCGCGTGGCCCAGTTCGGAGATGGCGATGTTGGCTGCACTGGCAAGGGCAATCTCCCGTGCGACGCGAACCAATTTCGACGTCGAAACTCTGAGGGTGCTACCGATTTTCGCCGGCGCAGGCCTGCTGCTTTCCCTCGTGGCCGCGATGATCTACCAGCAAGCCGCCAAAGCCTCCTTGTTGTGAGATCGCTCTGGTCCGCCATCATCGAACCGTCACCGCTCTGTCATCCGCGCTCTACTGATCGCTGCTTCCTTCGCCGCGCATCGTGGAGGCTGACATGCATCTGACTGAGATAATTTCGTCCGACCGGCGGTCGATCCTGAAGGGTCTGGCGGCCGCCGCCGTCACGTCGCTGGCGGCACCGGCCATGGCAGCCGAGGGTCTGGCCGTCGAAGGTCTTCCGGCACAGCCGACTGGAGCGGCTACCTCAATCGCCACCGACAAAGCCTATTGGGCGGACGTCAAGCGCCTCTACGCCGTCACGTCGGACGTCGTCAATCTGGAGAACGGCTATTGGGGCATCATGACTGAACCCGTGAGACACGAGTTCATTCGCCAGTCCGACATGATCAATTATCAGAACACCTACTACGCGCGCCTGCGCGCGGGGAGGGATTTCGAGGCGGTGCGTGCCAAGGTGGCGGAAGCGGTCGGCGTGGCTGTGGAGGAGATCGCGCTCACCCGCGGTGCGACCGAAGCGCTGCAGCTCCTCATCGGCGGCTACAACAGGCTGAAGCCGGGCGACGCCGTGCTCTATGCCGACCTCGACTATGATTCGATGCAGTATGCGATGAACTCGCTCAGGACGCGGCGCGGCGTCGACGTGGTCAGGTTCGACGTGCCGGAGCCCGCCACGCGCCAGGCCGTGCTCGACGCCTATGCCCGCGCCATCGAAGCGAACCCGAGGACGAGACTTCTGCTCCTGACCCATGTCAGCCACCGCACCGGCTTGGTGATGCCGATCGCCGAGATCGCCCGCATGGCGAAGGCCAAGGGCATCGACACCATCGTCGATGCCGCACATTCCTGGGGACAGATCGACTTCAAGGTGAGTGAGCTCGAGGCCGATTTCGTCGGCTTCAATCTGCACAAATGGATCGGTGCGCCGCTCGGCGTCGGTTTCCTTTACATCAGGAAGGACCGCCTTGCGGCCATCGATCGTGACATGGGCGACGAGGATTTTGCCGAGAGCGACATCCGCTCGCGGGTTCATACCGGCACGGTCAATTTCGCGACGGTGCTGACGGTGCCGACGGCCCTGGCGCTGCATCAGCAGATCGGCGCCGCCGCAAAGCAGGCCCGCCTGCGCCATTTGCGCGACTATTGGGTGAGCCGCGTCCGCGGATTCAAGGACATCGAGATCCTGACGCCGGACGAAGCCGGCTCCTACGGCGCGATCACCTCGTTCCGCCTCGCCGGCAAGATCAGCAAGGCCGACAACGAAGCCCTGGTGGTGAAGCTCCGCGACAACCACAAGGTCATGACGGTGCGCCGGGCCGGCGTCGCCAAAGGCCAGTGCATCCGCGTGACGCCGGCGCTCTTCACCGACGAGGCCGATCTCGATCGCCTCGTCGACGCGCTGGCGGTCGTCACGGGGACGAAGACGGGGTGAAGGCCGCGGACTTCTGGTCGTGCGACGCGAGCTGATGTCAACGCCACCCCAGCGCCGGGGCCACGTGCTTCAGGATGGCCTCGATCGCATGCGCGCAGTAGTCGACGCCGAGCTGGTTCGGGATCGTCAGCAGCAACGTATCCGCCTCGGCGATGGCTTCGTCCTGCTTGAGTTGCTCGATCAGCACATCGGGCTCGGCGGCATAACTCCGGCCGAAGATGGCCCGGGTCTGCGGGTCGATGAAGCCGATCTGGTCCTCGCCGCCGCGCTCCCCGCCGAAATAGGCGCGGTCGCGATCGTTCATCAGCGCGAAGATGCTGCGGCTGACGGAGACGCGGGGCTCGCGGGCGTGGCCCGCTTCCTTCCACGCCGCGCGGTAGGTGCGGATTTGTGCGGCCTGCTGTACGTGAAAGGCCTCGCCCGTCTCGTCGTTCTTCAGCGTCGAGCTCTGCAAATTCATGCCGAGCTTGGCCGCCCACACCGCGGTCGCATTCGAGCCGGCACCCCACCAGATCCGCTCGCGCAAGCCTGCCGCGTGCGGCTCGATGCGCAACAGGCCGGGTGGGTTCGGAAACATCGGCTGCGGATTGGGCTCGGCAAAGCCTTCGCCGCGCAGGAGGTCGAGAAAGACTTCGGCGTGGCGCCGGCCCATGTCGGCATCGCTCTGGCCCTCGGCCGGCCGATAGCCGAAATAGCGCCAGCCGTCGATCACCTGCTCGGGCGAGCCGCGGCTGATGCCGAGCTGCAACCGGCCGCCGGCGATAAGGTCGGCGCTTCCGGCGTCCTCCACCATGTAGAGCGGGTTCTCGTAGCGCATGTCGATCACGGCCGTGCCGATCTCGATCCTGCTGGTCCTGGCGCCGACGGCCGCAAGCAGCGGAAAGGGCGAGGCGAGCTGCCGCGCGAAGTGATGTACGCGGAAATAGGCGCCGTCGGCCCCGAGCTGCTCGGCCGCCACGGTAAGCTCGATCGATTGCAGAAGCGTATCGCTGGCAGAGCGGGTCTGCGATTGCGGCGAGGGCGTCCAGTGCCCGAAGGAGAGGAATCCGATCCTTTTCATGCGGGCAACATATGGACGAAGGGGAGAATTTGCGAGACGCCGGCCGAGGGAAAGAGCCGCGTGCCATTAAGCGCCTCCTGGAGGAAGCAGGCACGGGCTCGGTTGCTCGTGGAGTCTTCAGATTTCGCAGCGGGCCAAATTCAGCGCTTTGAGCAAGCCGCCGAACGCCTTGAGCCGACAGGACTCGCTCTCGCTGGCGGCCTTTGCACGCTGAACATTGGCTGTCCGCTTGACGACAGCTGCTGTTGGCTTTGGTTTGGGCTTAGGCCGGGGAGGTTCGGCGGTGGCGACCGACTTCGGCTTGTTTCGCTGACGGACGATCGGCGCCGGCGCGGGCGAACCGACATGGACGTCCTGCGGAGCAACGGGGGTGTCGACCGAAGTTGGCGCCATCGGCATCGCGCTGCTTATGGCGGCCACTTCGAGGCGATCCGCCTTCTCTAGCGCGTCATGCGTAGCAGAGATGCCTGCGCTTTCGGCAGGCGGCTGGACGATCGCGGCGGAGCGACGCGGTGGAGTGCTGAGCTCCATGGCTGACAGCATTCCCACGCTCAACAGGATGAGGAGGCCCAACAGCGCCATTCTCAGCATTACGCGCCTCTAACCCAAGTTAGCCCCCGCGGGAAATTCTCCGCGCCAATAAGGCAACTTTGCCGGCGGCGGCCGACCCACGGCGAATCATTTGCCGACAGGGTTAACGGCGGCGGTGCCGATGATAGCTGGAGGGTCTCTTTCGGTTCGTCGCGTGGGAGCTGCGACCCGTCGCTACCGTTCGACGCGCGACGCTCCATGCCGGCGCAAGCCTGACCCGGGGCGGGTTCGCGGCCGCGAGCGGTGATTATCTTTCGTTTTCTTCCGCTTGCTCCCGCTCCAGGGCACTGATCAGCTTCCCAATGCGCTGCGTGGTCGTGGGGCTTTTCGCAGCCCGCAGCAGGCGCTTGGATTGCTCTAAACGAGAAGCGATCTGCTCCTGGCGCGCCAATTGGTCTTCCATCATCTGTTGTCCTCCACGGAGGAAGACGATTGGCAGGGCCAATGGTTCAAATCTGTTGCGTCAGCGCGCGTCGCTCCGCTGGATACCGGCGGCGCACCAGCTACAGGAAATGGGTAAAGCCAAACGGCAGAGTTGAGAAAGGGGAACGATATCTCGTTATGGTTGTTGTCATGCCGGATCCTCAGACGTGCAGGGTCGACGAGAAAAAAGTCAGCAGAACAAAATGGTAAGATCTCTGTCATCCCTCGCGGCTTTCGTACTCCTTGGAGCGTCGGTGATCGCTTTGCCGGCTTTTGCTCCAAAAGTGCAGGCGGATGAGCTTCAGGCACTGGCCAAAGGGGACCGGCTCACAATCCAGGCCGCTTCATCGGATTGCTCGGCACAGGTCTGGCCGGACCTTACCACGTCCTGCTTGCGACGCGCCGGTGCTGGAACGAAGATCCAGGAAGCGCGCCTCGTGACAGCCCGGCGATAGATCGCTCGTCCGTCAATCCGCTTCTGAGGGATCAGCCCAACCCTCCAGTGCTTCCCGTCCGACCTGCGTGGTCGTGATCAGACCGTCGCGCCGAGACGAGATACCTGCTGACGCAGGCGAATTGGCTGGCCTTCTCCGCCCGAGAAGCGCAGCAATAGCCGCGGACGTCGGTCAAGGGCAATCGGCCTAGAGCATTGCGTGGGTGCCGAGACCGCTCGGGCCCGCCGAGAGAGAGTGAGATCACCATGTCGACAGATCCAATCCAGGTGCCGAACGTTCTCGTCGTGGAGGACGAGATGATCCTGCGGATGCGTGCGGTCGACATCGTGGAGGATGCCGGGTTCTGTCCCATAGAGGCGATCAATGCCGACGAGGCAATCTCGGTTCTGGAGTCCCGATCGGACATCTCGCTGCTGCTGACCGACATTCAGATGCCCGGCAGTATCGATGGCCTCAAGCTCGCCCATGCGGTGCACGAGCGCTGGCCCTCGATCAAGATCATTCTGGTGTCCGGCCAGGTGAAGCCGTCCGAGGCGGAACGGCCAGCGGACAGCAGATTTTTCGGTAAACCGCTCGGTGTCGAGCAAATGATCACCGAGCTTAAGGCCATGGTCGGCGCAGGTGCTTTGCAGATCGTTCCGACGGCAGGCGACTGGATGCCAAGTACGATATTTGACGCCGCGCGGACCGCTGCGCCCACCTCCCGGTCGGAGCAGGAGGCTTCTCTGTCTGCCGAGAACGACAGCCTTCGCTTGCTGCTCGAACAGGCCGAGATCGACGCAAGGGCTATGATCGTTCAGGCCGGTATCGATGCCGAGCAGCGAAGTGCCGCCGACAAGTTGCAGAAGCTGATCCTCGGAGAGCTGCATCATCGCGTCAAGAACACGCTTGCCATGGTGAGTGCGATCGCGTCCCAGAGCTTCCGCGGAGCGCCGAGCATCGAGCATGGACAGAAAGCCATGGAGGGCAGGCTGCTCGCCTTGGGGCGAGCCCATGATCTCTTGATGCAGGTGAGTTGGGCCGATGCGAGCCTGACCCACACGCTGAGCAGCGCAACGGAGCCCTACGACAGTCAGGGAGACCGACGCTTCCACTTCAATGGACCGGATATAAGGATTACCTCCGTCGCCGTCATTGCGCTTGCGATGACGTTCAACGAACTGTGCACCAACACCACCAAGTTCGGCGCGCTGTCCGTCCCGACAGGCCGCGTCGAGATTTCGTGGGCGATTGATGAGGTGAAGCAGAGGCTTCGCCTTGTCTGGACCGAAAGGGGCGGCCCCCCGGTCGAACCGCCAACACGCCGGAGTTTCGGCACCCGGATGATGGGGTCTCTCGGCCAGCAACTGACCGGGCAGGTGAGCCTCGCATATGAACGGAGCGGATTCGTTTACGCACTGGACGTGCCACTCGGCTCGGTCGTCGCGGCAGCGTGAGCTTGGGCCTGTGAGAGATCTAGGTTTCGGTCGCGGGATCGACGGAAAGTCGTGCGTGCGACGCTCCAGCTGAGCCGGCATCACTTGCCGGCCGATCACCTGAGACCAACGAAAAAAAGGCCGCGGTTTGCACCGCGACCCTTTTGAATTCACTCGCTTCGCCGCTCAGTAAGTGCCGATACCGACACTTACGCCCGGAGCGCGGAAGCCAACGCCGCTGCGTTCCTCATAGCCGCGCCGCTCGATGTAGCGCTCACGAGGTGCATATCCGTAGGCATCGCGGCCTTCGCGGATGATGACGCGTCTTTCGCTGCGCTCGCGCCAGCACCGTCCGTCTTCGTTGCAGACCATGCGAACGTTTTGGAGGCTGCTCTCCGGCGCGGACGACGTGCTGAGGGTAAGCGGTGCTGCCGAAGCAGCCGTCACGATGAGTGTACTGGCTGCGGCTGCCAAGACTGTGAATATTCTCATGAAGTATCTCCTAAATGAAGCTTGTGTCAGTGAGCCAATGGACTCGAGAAACAATGGTTCCGCGAACGTAAGAAGAAACTCTTCCATGTGCGAGTAAGCGGCAAACGGACGCGATTGCCCCGGAACGGAACTCGGAGCGAATTGGATTGCGTCGCCTATGGCGGTCCAGATCAGATGGTCGGCCTGTCGTCCGGCCGCACGTCCTTGGCTTTTTCCTCGGCTAGGAGGCGCAACAGCGTCTGATGCCGTGCTTCATCGCGCGACGGGTCACCTTCACTGATGGCGATGAGCTTCTCATAACGTCTGATGTTTTCGTGGTTTACGTAATTCTTCATTGCGCCCTCCGGCAGTTCAGCAGCGTGGCGCGCTCACGCTGACATCAGCCACCCCTTGCGCACGCGATGCAAGTTCTATTTTGGGCCGATGACCAGATGCCTCAGCGGCGCTGTCCCTTAATGACGGTTCGGGATATTCACGCAGCTTCTTGATTCGTATTCGCGCTCGCTGACCGCCGGTATTGGAAAGCACGTAGGTCGAGCAGGATCATCTAGGACCGCCCCGGCACGGCTTCGGCCCCGATAGCTGCAACAAGCTCGGGCGCGAGGTGAGCGGACAAGCGCTGAATGATGTTGAGCAACTTCAGGATTTCTTGCTCACGCAAGGCGTCAATCTTGTTGTGCAACAGTTCGATTTCGAGTTCGGCCTTCACATTGATTCGATAGTCGTGCTCGGCATGTCTGCGGTCAATCTCGGATTGACGATTCTGGCTCATCATGATGATGGGCGCCGCGTATGCTGCTTGGAAAGAAAGGACCAGATTCAGCAAGATAAAGGGATAAGGGTCCCAACTCTCAATCAATGCTGTCGTGTTCAGAATGATCCAGAGGCCGAGTAGTCCGCTCTGGATGATGATGAAGCGCCAGGAGCCGACCGTTTCGGCAACCCGGTCGGCCAGCATTGCTCCCGGCGTTAGAGCAGGTTTGGGTATGTTGCGAGCCGGCTTTTGCGCACGAAGTTCCTGCAACCGCTGCTCATCCTCGAGACTTAGGTGTATTTTGTGGCTTTGCTCACTGGTCATTTGCATCCCCGGTAAAGAGAGATCCAGGCGCCTGAGCGCCCTTCATTGCTCGCCGCTCAGTTGGCGGTCATCCTAGACCAGTCCGTGACTATGTCACTTATTGGCCCGCGCCGATTCGCCAGGGCGAAGCTGGCGACGTCCGGTTTGGAAGCCAGAGCGGACGCGCGGCCTGTGTCGCGGGCTAGTGAATCGTGACTGCGCGCCCGTGCTTATCCGGCATTGCCTGATGCCCGGCTGGGTTGGCGAAGCCGTGCCGCCTCAGGCGTAGGCCACCCACCCTCGGAACGTGAATCCGGTATAGAACAGGGTCGGCTCGGAGAAGCCGGCATCGCGCAAAACCGCCTCGTCCTGCGCGGGCGTGAGGATGTCCAGATGGTTGGTGACGGCGTTTCGCGCGGCCGCGGCCTTGTCGGGCTCGACGCCGGAGGCGGCGAGGAACGCGGAGTACCGCGATAGCCACAGCGGACGTTCCTCCTCGCCGTCGGGCGCGCTCAAATGCGCGACCACGAAGGCGGCGCCCGGTTTGAGCCGGCGGCGGATTTCCGAGGCAATGCGGCGTCGCTCCGCGACGTCGACGAAGTGCAGAGTCAGCAAGCAGCTCGCACCGTCGAACGATCCCTCCGGCGCATCGTCGATGTAGCCCTGGTGAAGATGTGCGCGCGATGCGAGCGGGCCCAGGGTTTGCCGGGCGAGCGCCAGCATCGCCGCAGACGGATCCACGCCGTCGAAACGCCAGGCGGGCTGCGCCTGCGCAAACGTCTTCAACTCGAGACCGCCGCCGGCACCGAGCACGAGGATCCGTGCATCCTCACGCGCGCGCTCGGCCAGCAGGATCGTCGCCATCGACAGTATGGAATTGTAGCCGGGAACGAAGCGCGGCGGTCCCTCGGTGTAGGTCGCCACCGCCTGCGGATCGGAGAACATATCTTGAATGCTGGTCATGACGTTGTCCTTGCTGAAGCCGGCATCAGGCGTGATGCGCGCTGATGTCTTGAAGCTTGCGGGAGCCGAGGCGCTTGCGAAAATCCTCGCTCAGCATCGCCAGCGTCACCTCGCCGAGCCGCGACAGCAACAGCGCCTCGGCATCGTGAAAGGCCTGGTCGAGCGCGGCGTTGACGGCCTGCTCGACGAGGCAGCCCGGCGCCTCCGTGCGATGGCCCATGGCCAGCAGCGAGGGACGGCCGAGCGCGGTGTAGACATCGCGCAGCGTCACCTTCGACAGGTCGCAGGCAAGCGTCCAACCGCCGCCATGCCCCTTCTCGGAGCGGACGTAACCGAGGTCGCGCAGGCCGGCCATGATGCGGCGGATCACCACCGGGTTGGTGTCCATGGCTTTTGCAAGGGTCTCGGACGTGAAGGGGCCGGGTTGCTGCGCCATGTGCAAGAGCACATGGAGCACGCCGGACAGTCGGGAATCTCGTTTCATGTAACGCTATATGTTGCGTGATAGCTCAAATGTCAAATGGGCCAAGGCCCGATGACATTCTCCCGATTTTGGTGCGCGCTAACCCATTGATCCCGCTCATGCCGGCTACTGTGCATGGGGTTGTTTTCGACTTTTTTGTTTCGGCGAGCCCAAGGACCGAGGCCGCCATGCTGATTTGTCACGGTGACGCCGCCGCGCGCGAGGACAACAATCAGCCGGACACCGCGTGGACTTTTTGTCCCTCACCTCGCGCGGCGCCGGTTTTCATCCATCCATTTTTTGGAGGCGCATCATGCAGGTTTACAATGTGGTGAAGTTCAAGGTGAAGCAGGGCGAGGAAGCCGCCTTCCTCGACGCGCACCGGAACGGCAAGGCCAAATGGCCTGGCCTCGAGCATGGCGTCATCATCAAGACCGGCGAGCAGACCTTCTGCCTCATCGGCACATGGTCCAGCCAGGATGCGCTGCTCGCGGCACGACCAGCAATGATCAAGACCCTCGATAGTTTCAGGTCGGTGCTCGAGGACCAGGGCAACGGCCGCGGTGTGACGGATGCCGTTTCGGGCGAGGTGGTGCTCGGTCTCTAGCAGGCGATCGGCCCGCTACTTCATCACCCGCAGGCCCTTGGTCGTGAACCGCTGGGTCTTGTCGCCCGGACGGACCGGACGCCTTGTGCCGGCGGCCTTGCCGGTGCCGGGCGGCTGGTGGGCGGGCACGAGCTGGTGCGGCTGCGAGCCGATCAGGTCGCGGCGGCCCATCTCGATCAAGGCCTCGCGCAGCACGGGCCAATTGTCGGGGTCGTGGTAGCGCAGGAACGCCTTGTGCAGGCGGCGCTGGCGCAGGCCCTTGATCGCCTCGACCTTGTCGCTGCCGCCGTGCCGCACGCCGCGCAACGGATTGACGCCGGTGTGATACATCGCGGTCGCGGTCGCCATCGGTGAGGGCAGGAAGGTCTGCACCTGGTCGGCGCGATATCGGTTCTTCTTGAGCCAGAGCGCGAGGTTCATCATGTCCTCGTCGGTCGTGCCCGGATGCGCCGCGATGAAATAGGGGATCAAATAATATTTCTTACCGGCGCGTTCGGCGGCTTCGTCGAACATCCGCTTGAACTTGTTGTAGGCGCCGATGCCCGGCTTCATCATCTTGTCGAGCGGGCCGCGTTCGGTATGTTCGGGCGCGATCTTCAAATAGCCGCCGACGTGATGGGTGACGAGCTCCTTGATGTACTCGGGGCTCTCCACTGCAAGGTCATAGCGCACGCCGGAGGCGACCATCACCTTCTTGATGCCCTTGGTCTCGCGCACCTTGCGATAGAGCCGGATCAGATCGTCATGCGAGGTGTTAAGGTTCGGGCAGATCTCGGGGAAGACGCAGGACGGCCGCCGGCACGCGGCCTCGACCTTCGGGTCCTTGCACGCCATCCGGTACATGTTGGCGGTGGGGCCGCCGATGTCGGAGATGACGCCGGTGAAGCCCGGAGTCTTGTCTCGGATTTTTTCGATCTCGCGCAGGATCGAGCCTTCCGAGCGATTCTGGATGATGCGGCCCTCGTGCTCGGTGATTGAGCAGAAGGTGCAGCCGCCGAAGCAGCCGCGCATGATCGTCACCGAGAACTTGATCATGTCCCAGGCCGGGATCTTGGCATCGCCATAGGACGGATGCGGGGCGCGCGCATAGGGCAGATCGTAGACCGCGTCCATCTCCTCGCTGGTCAGCGGGATCGGCGGCGGATTGAGCCAGAGATCGCGGTCGCCGTGACGCTGCACCAGCGGCCGCGCATTGCCGGGATTGCTCTCCCGGTGCAGCACGCGCGACGCGCGGGCATAGGCTTCCTTGTCCTGCTCGACCTGCTCCAGCGCCGGCAGCCGGATCACGGTCGCGCCCTTCTGGCGCGTCGCGCCTTCGTCGGCGGAATCGAGATCGTCGGCGTGCAGCTCGGAGTAATCTTCAGGCACGCGGCGGAACAGCGCGACGCCGCGGATGTCGTTCAGCTCACGCGGCGCTTCACCCGCGGCGAGCCGCTGCGCGACTTCGACCACGGCGCGCTCGGCATTGCCGTAGAGCAGCAGGTCGGCCTTGGCGTCGGCCAGCACCGAGCGGCGCACCTTGTCGGACCAATAGTCGTAATGCGCGATCCGGCGCAGCGAGGCCTCGATGCCGCCAAGCACGATCGGCACGTCCTTGAACGCCTCGCGGCAGCGCTGTGCATACACCACGGTGCAGCGGTCCGGCCGCTTGCCGCCTTCGCCGCCGGCCGTATAGGCATCGTCGCTGCGGATGCGGCGGTCCGCGGTGTAGCGGTTCACCATGGAATCCATGTTGCCGCCGGTGACGCCGAAGAACACTTTTGGCTTGCCCAATGCCTTGAACGGCTCGGCCGAGTGCCAGTCGGGCTGGGAGATGATGCCGACCCGAAAGCCTTGCGCCTCCAAAAGGCGGCCGATGATGGCCATGCCGAAGCTGGGGTGATCGACATAGGCGTCCCCGGTCACCAGCACGATGTCGCAAGCGTCCCAGCCGAGCGCGTCCATCTCGGCGCGGCTCATCGGGAGGAACGGTGCCGGCTTGCGCGGCCGGGCCTGAGCCATCAGGGGCTTTGCGGCGGTGATGATCTGGGTGTCCATGGGGCGTAGGCATAGGACTCCGGGCCTGCGAATACAACCGACGGACGCGTGAAAGATCGCGGTTCCCCAGCCGCCCATGCGCTGCGTTAACGGGTTCGCCAGCGCCTACCGGTCTCCTCCCCGACCAGCGGCGGCAGGTGTGTGACGCCGTCCACATAACAGCCGGTGCCGTCGCGTCATGCTCACTCCAGTCCTCTAGGAGAGCCCCATGTTGCTGGTCGATGCGCTGCTGATCCTGGCGATGTTGTTCTTCCTGTTCCTGCCGATCACCGATCGTCGGACGGTGCGGATGAGGCTCTGCATGCTGTGCGCGCTGCTCGCGGTGTTCTCGCTCTCGATCACCCGCACCCCCATCGTGCCGGTTCTCCTCGCGGGCATCTCCGCGCCTTCCGCAATGGTGCGCGTGCCTCATATGCATATGGACGAGCCGTCGTCGGGGTTCTCACCGCCGCAGACATCGGATATCCGATTGATCCATGGGCAAGGGAACCTCTGACGGCGGTCGTGGCGCGAGCACCGGTGCATCACCGTCCACGCACGCCTGGCTTGGCGCGATCGCGCTGATCGGCTTCATCCTGGTGGCGACCGCGCAGGCCTCCAATCAAATTCTGGCGCGCGGACTTGCCGGCTCGGTCCCGCCCTTCGCGCTCGCCTTCTTCCGCTGGAGCATCGTCGCCATCGGGCTCGCGCCGATCGCGCTCAAGGAGATCCGCGATGGCCGCGTGACGCTGGCCGGGAGCATCTGGCCCATCCTCGCTGCCGGATTCATGGGCATGTTCCTGTGCGGCGGTCCGGTCTATGCCGCGGGCGTATCGACGACGGCGATCCACATCGCGCTGATCATGGCGCTGTCGCCGATCACGGTGCTGCTGATTTCGGCCGTGCGCGGCATCGAGCATGTCGGCCCGCTGCAATGGCTCGGCACGGCACTCGCGCTCGCCGGTGCGCTGCTCATCATCTCCGGCGGCCATCCGCAGACGCTGATCGAGCTTCAGACCGCGGCAGGCGACGGCCTCGTCGTGATCGCCATGCTCGGCTGGTCCGGCTACACGCTGCTGCAATCGCGCGCCGCGCCGAAGGCCTCGCTGCTGGCACGCATCAGCCTGTTCTCCGGCGCGGGCGCGCTGTTCTCGCTGCCGCTCGCGGCCATAGAGATGTGGGCGTCGCCGGGGCAGGTCTTCAGCACCAAGGCGCTCTCGGCCTATGTCTTCGCCGGGATCGTTCCCGGCCTGCTCGCCTATGCCGGCTTTGCCTGGCTCGGCGGCAAGTTCGGCTCGGTGCGGACCTCGCTCGTGCTCTATCTCGGGCCGATCGCGAGCGCGCTGCTGTCTTTCGCCATCCTCGGCGAACCGCCGAAGCTGATCCATCTTTTCGGCGGTTTGCTGATCCTGGGCGGCGTCTGGGCCAGCCTCCGCCGCTAGTTCCCTCCGCACGCGTCCCGGTTCATCCGCAGGAACCATCCGGTGTCGTGAACATTCTGATGGAGGGGTTGCGGCGGGCCCGGCTCGCGCGCGCTCGCAACGTTCGCCTCTGGCGTGGGGGAGCCGTGAGTACAGTCATAGAGAACCTGCTGTTGCGGAAGCAGAAACTCGTGGAGCAGCTCGAAAAGGCGCCATCGGTCGAGGATCGCGACAAGATCGAGCACCAGCTCGAGCAGATCAACACCGCGCTGGATTTTCTGGACAGGCCGGGATCGAAGGACGCGAAATAGCGCGCTCAATCCACCTTAGTTGTCTCGACCTTCAAAGCCCTGGCATAGACCAGCCCCGAATTGGTGATGTGCGTGGTCATCAATTCCTCGAAGGCGGCGAGGTCGCCACGCGCGAACAAATCGAGAAGCTTGCGGTGCTCGTCGAACGACGTGCGGGTCCTGACGTCGATCGGCGAGGTCAGATTGGTGCGGAGCGCGGCGACGCGGCCGGAGACAAGTTGATAGGATTCGGCGAGGTAGCGGTTGCCGCAATGGCTGAACAGCGCCTCGTGAAAGGCTCCATCGGCGCGGCCATAGGCGATGTTGTCCTTCGCCGCGACCGCCGGCTCCATTGCGGCGATCGCATCGCTCATCGCGGCCGCCGCACCGTCGCGATCGCAGCGATAGGCGAGCTCGGCCGCCCTGGGTTCGAGCGCGATGCGGAAGGTGCAGAGCGCATTGATGTCCTCCGCGCTCGGCGTGAACACAAAGCTGCCGACCTGCGGGCGGATCACCACGAGGCCTTGCGCTTGCAACAGGCCCATCGCCTCGCGCACCGGCGTGCGGCTGACGCCGAAGGAATTGGCCACCATCTCCTCGGAGATGGCGGCGCCCAGGGTGAACTCGCCCTCGATGATCGCCTGCCGCAACCGCTGCATCACCCGCTGCGACAGTGATTTCGGCGTGTCGAGCTTGAGCGAGCGCATCTGCTCTCTCAGACGACTTTGCCGGGATTGAGCAGATGGTCAGGATCGAGCGCCGCCTTCAGTGTCCGCATCAGCGCGATCTCGGCCTCGCTCCTGGCGTGCCCCAACCACCTCTTCTTCAGCGTGCCGATGCCGTGCTCGGCGGAGACGCTGCCCCCCAGCTCGCGCACCAGACCGTAGATGATCGTATCCATCTCCTCCTTCGGCTGCTGCTCGACGGGAAGGCCGGTGACCCAGGAGACGAGATGCAGATTGCCGTCGCCGATATGGCCGTAATAGACGCTCTCGCAGCCCTTGATGCCGTCGGCGAGCGCCCCCTTGCAGCGCGTCGCGAACTCGTCCATCCGCGCCACGGCAAGGCCGATATCATAGGAGATGTGCGGGCCCAGCACCTGGCCGAACTCGGCGCAGATGTCGCGCACGCGCCAGAACGCCTGCGTCTGCGCCAGCGATTGCGCCACGGCGGCATCTGCCAGCAGCCCGCGCTCCATCAGCTCTTCGAGCCAGGCCTGGAAGCGCGGCGCGTCGATGCTCTCGTCGGTGCCTTGCGCTTCCACCAGCACGTAGAGGCCTTGGCCTGCGGCGACCGGCGGCTTGACGCCGGCGCGGGTCGTGATCACGTCCCAATAGTCCGGCCACATCACCTCGAAGGCCGACAGCAGTGGGCCGAGCCCGCTGCGGGCCGCGCCGAGCAGGGCGACCACCGCGGCATAGTCCTTCAGCGCACAGAGCGCAGCCATGGTCGAGCGCGGCTTCGGAAATAGTTTCAGCACCACGCGGGTGATGATGCCGAGCGTGCCCTCCGAGCCGATGAAGAGATGCTTCAGATCGTAGCCGGCATTGTTCTTCATCAGCTTGTTGAGGCTGGTGATGATGGTGCCGTCGGGCAATACCACTTCCAGGCCGAGCACCAGTTCGCGCGTCATGCCGTAGCGGATCACGCGGTTGCCGCCGGCATTGGTCGAGAGATTGCCGCCAATCGCGCAGGAGCCGCGCGAGCCGAGGTCGAGCGGAAAGAAGAAGCCGGCTTCATCCGCGGCTTTCTGAATCGTCTCGAGCGGCGTGCCTGCCTTCACGGTCATCGTCATCGAGGCAGGATCGATCTCCTCGATGCCGGTCATGCGCTCCAGCGAGATCGCGACCCAGCCTGCTTCGGGCGATGCGCCGCGGCACAGTCCGGTCAAGCCGCCCTGCGGCACGAACGGCAGATGCGCCTGCCGGCAGGTCAGAATGGCATCGGCGACACCTTGCGCATCCACGGGGCGGATCACCGCGAGCGGCGTCTGCGGCAGGCTCGCGCTCCAGTCGTTGCAATTGCGCGCCGGCACGTCGGTGCCAACAAGCACCGCCGCTGCGCCGAGCTTGTCGCGCAGGGCGCCGAGCAATTGGTCGGGGCGCCCGGCCGGGGTCACCATGTCCATGCGAACCTCCTCAAAATCTGGCTGCGCCCATGCGCCGTGACACCGGAAAAGGATTTGCGCGTTTCTTGTATGTAAGGTACAAGACAAAAAGTAAAGCAAAAACAAGGACCGATCCGACTTCGGAAGATCTTTGAAGATCAGAGGTTTAGCTCGGGATCGAAGCAAAGGGCAGTGTGATGACTGAGGCAATTCGCGGGTCCTGGGTGGCATCGGCGACACCGCTGGCGGCCGACGGCAGCGTGGATTCCGCAAAGCTCGCGGCTCATGCCAAGCAACTCTTCGGCAAGGGTGTCGACGGCGTCGTGCTGTTCGGCACCACCGGCGAGGGCACCTCGTTCAATGTCACCGAGCGCGTTGCAACCATCGAAGCCGTGCTCAAGGCTGGTGTCGCGCCGGAACGCATCGGCGTCGGCGGCGGCTTCCCCGCCATCACCGACAGCATCGCGCTCGCGCGCGCCGCGCTCGGTCTCGGCTTGCGTCACGTGCTGGTGCTGCCGCCTTACTTCGATCGCAGCGCCACGGCTGAAGGCATCGAGGATGCCTTCGCCGCGATCATCGACGGCGTCTCCGACGACCGGTTGCGCGCCCATCTCTATCATATCCCGCAGATCTCGGGCGTTGCGATCCCGACCGGCGTCGCCGCGAACCTGCGCAAGCGTTACGGCAGGGTGGTCGCGGGCCTGAAGGATTCCAGCGGCGACTTCAAGCAGTTCCAGGCGTTCCGTGCCGCGGCTCCCGATCTGGCCATCACCGTCGGGAACGAAACCGACATCGCCCGCGCGATCGCCGCCGGTGGCGCGGGCACCATCTGCGGCATGGCCAACATCGTGCCGGAGCTGGTCAGGGCGATGATCGACGGCAAGGATGTCGAACCGCGCATGCAGGCTGCGGCCGATATCGTGCTGAAGACGCCGTCGTTCCTCGCGACCCTGAAGGCCATTATCGCGGCGCAGACCGGCGACCCCGCGTGGTTGCGCGTGCGCCCGCCGCTCCGCGCATTGTCGGACGGCTCCGCATTCAAGCGGAAGCTCGACGAGTTGATGGCTCCTGCCATCGCGTGAGACCACACGACATCGCGACACGCCGCCGCGATTCGCGTACTGCGTGTCGCAGCCGACGCGAGGCCAATTAGAGATTGCCGCTCAATGCCGGTCCGTTCTTAGAACGATTCCATACTGGAGCGATTCAAGCTCGGCCACGGTTCTCCTCGATCTCGCCGGCTGTTACACGCGCACACTTCAATGTCCTGACGTGAAGTGGATTGAAAGTGCGTGCCTCCGTGGATGGCCTGCGTAGCCGCAGCCATCGTCATCGTGCCGGCGAGAGCCGTGCAGGTCTTTTCGTCGGTGTAGTCGTCCTGCTCACCGGATTTTCGTCCCATACCACGAGCGCGCGGGCGCAGTCGGCGCTGCCGCCGGTGACGGTGGAAGCCCCGGCGCCGCGGTCCAGGCCAGCACGTGCGTCGGAGCAATCGCCACGCCGCATGCAGGCCGCTCGCCGCCAATCCGCCCGCAATCCTGCCCCCACGCCGCCAACGCTCTCGGAGCGCGCGGCCGCAGAAGCCGCCGCGCAGCAGGTCGCCAAGCTCGGCTACCGCGCGATGCCGAGCGCGACGACGCTGCGCAGCGGCGCCTCGCCGCTCGACACATCGCAGGCCGTCAACGTCGTGCCCGAACAGGTGCTGAAGGATCAGCTTCCGCGCAACATCGACGATGCGCTCATCAACGTCTCCGGCATCACCCAGACCAATACGCTGGCGGGTAGCCAGGACGCCGTGATCCGCCGCGGCTTCGGCGACAACCGCGACGGCTCGATCATGCGCAACGGCATGCCGCTGGTGCAGGGCCGCAGCTTCAATCCCGCCGTCGAAAGCGTCGAGGTGCTGAAAGGGCCCGCCTCGCTGCTCTACGGCATCATGGATCCCGGCGGCATCGTCAACACCATCAGCAAGCGTCCGGAGCTCTATCAGCACGGCTCCGTCACGCTGCTCGGATCGGCCTTCAGTGCCTCGAAGACCGGCGCGGACGGCCTGCTCGACGTTACCGGTCCGATTGGCGATCAGGGCCTTGCCTATCGTTTCATCGGCTACGGCGTCAGCGAGGACTATTGGCGTAATTTCGGCCGTCACCGCGAGATGCTGGTCGCGCCGTCGCTGGCCTGGTACGGCCAGGACAGCACGGTCCAGCTCAACTACGAGCACCGCGAGTTCATTTATCCGTTCGATCGCGGCACGGCCTTCAATCCCGTGACCAAGGCACCGTTGGCGGTGCCAGCGACGCGCCGGCTGGATGAGCCCTTCAACAACACTTGGGGCACGTCGGACCTGATCCAGGCCTCGGTCGAGCACCGCTTGAACCAGGATTGGAAGCTCTACGCCGGCTACAGCTACAACACCGAAACCTTCAGCGCCAACCAGCTTCGCATCACCGGCATCAACTTCACGACCGGTAACGAGACTCGCAGCAATGACGGCACGCGAGGCTCGCTCAGCAATGTCAGCTATGGAACGTCCTACATGTCCGGCAGCTTCTGGCTGGGCAACATGCGCAATGACGTGGTCTTCGGCGGCGACGGTCAGTATCGTACCATCTACCGCGACACCTTGATCCGGCAGACGACTCCCGCCTTCAATGTCTACAATCCCGTCTACGGCTTGATCGGGCCCGGGACGACGGCCTCCAATCCCGATAGCGCCCAGACCGACAAGCTCGGCCAGTGGTCGTTGTTCTTCCAGGACACCCTGCATCTCACCGAGCGGTTCGCGCTGGTCGGTGGCGTGCGCTACATGGACTACGACCAGATCGCCGGCCGCGGAAAGCCGTTCATCACCAACACCAATGTGTCGCAGGACAAGGTGCTTCCGCTCGGCGGCGCCATCTTCAAGCTTACTGACCAGATATCGCTCTATGCGAGCTACACGCAATCACTGAAGCCGAATTCGACCATTGCGCCGATTGGCGTGATGATCGATTCCAACGTCGCGCCCGAGGAAGGCGTGTCGTACGAGACCGGCGTGAAGTTCGATTTGAACAAGCGCATCTCGGGTACGCTGGCGCTCTACGATCTCGACAAGAAGAACGTGCAGACGACGAAGACCAACAGTGCGGGCATCGTGGAGCTCCATACCGTCGGCCGTGCCCGCTCGCGCGGCGTCGAGCTGGACGTGACCGGCAGGCTCACCGACAGCTGGGCCTTGATCGGCAGCTATGGCTATACGGACGCCCGCGTGACGGCGTCCGAGGATCTGACGTTGCTCGGCAAGAAGCTGCAAAACGTCGCCCTGAACACCGCCTCGCTCTATCTGGTCTATGACTTCGGCACCGCATTGCCCGGTCAGCTCCGCCTCGGCGGCGGCGCGCGTTATGTCGGCGACCGCCCCGGTGATTCCATCAACAGCTTCTTCCTGCCGTCCTATGTCGTCGCCGATATCTTCGCGACCTACGAGATGAAACACCAGAACACGCCGGTGGTCTACCAGTTCAATGTCAAGAACCTGTTCGACACCGTCTACTACTCCTCGGCCGTCAACAATCTGAACGTCGCCATCGGCGATGCGCGTCGCGTCTCGCTGTCAGCAACGGTGAAGTTCTAGCGATGGCAGTGCGGCTAGGACACACGATCAAGGCGGTCCTGTTCCAGGTTCATTCCATCGCGGGCCTGGTCCTCGCGCTACTGGTGTCCCTGATCGCGCTGACCGGCGCGATCATGAGTTTTGAGGACGAGATCGTCGATCATCTCAATGCCGGCATCATGCAGGTCGTGCCCCGTCAGGCGCCGGCGTTGATGCCTGATGAGCTGGTGGCGCGGTTGAAAGCGGGGCAGCATCTCGGCAAAGTCGCGGCAGTCACGCTGTCGAGCGATCCGTCGGCGGCGGTCCATGTCCGCTTTGGCCGTGACGAGCAGGGCGGCCGGCCCGCTTCGCTCTATGTCGATCCCTATGACGCGCGCGTCCTGGGCTCGCCCCGCGGCGAGCCCTTCTTCGCGACCGTGCGCCAGCTGCATCGTTGGCTGCTGATTCCCGGCGACGGCAAGGGTTGGGGACGCCCGATCACCGGCAGCATCGCGATCGGCCTCATCATCATGCTGGTGTCGGGCCTCGTGCTGCGCTGGCCGCGTCGCGCGGGCAGCGTGAAGATGTGGCTGAAGCCGAATCTCGGGCTCAGCGGCCGCGGACTGCACCGGACGCTGCACACCGTGATCGGCACCTGGGTCCTGCCGGTCTATCTGACGATGACGCTCACCGGACTGTATTTCTCGTTCGAATGGTACAAGGACGGCGTAACCTGGCTGCTGGCGCGTCCCCAGGTCGCCGCAGCGAAGATGCCCGCAAAGTCGCCGGGTGGCCGGGCAGAGCCGGCGTCGCCGATCGGATTCGATCAAGCCTGGATGACGTTCAAGCGCGAGGAAGGCGCTCGGTTCTCCAAGGCTCTGCTGACGCTGCCGGCGGGGCCGGGCACGGCGATCCGCATCCGCTCGTGGGGCAAGGCGTCGTTGCTCGAGACCACGCGCGATGAATTCCGCATCGACGCCGTCACCGGGCAACTGGTCTCCGCGGAGCGCTACGCCGACAAGACTTTTGGCGAGACGATCATCGCGGCCATCTACGACATCCATCGCGGCGAAATCCTGGGCTGGCCCGGCAAGCTCGCGTTCATGATTGCCGCGATCCTGATGCCGTTATTCGCAGTCACCGGCATCCTGCTCTATCTGTCGCGTCGCAGGCTGCGGCGCCCGGTATAGCCGCCGCTCGGGCGGCTCGTCCCCGGCGAGTGAGCGTTCAAGGCTAGCCAATACGCTTCCAATCGGTCAAAAGCCCATGGCCTGTCCTCGCTAAGGTCCATGCCATGAAGCTTCCCGCGATCACCCCCACCGATATCCGCCGCGCCCTGCTGCTGCGCGAGGAGATCGCGCTGCTCGATCTCAGATACGAGGCAGGCTTCGCGACGGGGCATCCGCTGTTCGCCGCCAACATGTCCGCCGACCGGATCGAGATCGAGGCCGAGACGAGGCTGCCGCGCAAGGACGTGGCGATCGTGCTGTATGACGACGGTGAGGGGCTGGTCGCGCGAGGTGCCGAGCGGCTCGCCGCGCTGGGTTACACCAACATCAGCGCGCTGGATGGCGGACTGAAGGCCTGGCGGGCGGCAGGCTACGAGGTCTTCGAGGACGTCAACTCCTATTCGAAAGCGTTCGGCGAACTGGTCGAGTCGCGCAGGCACACGCCGTCGCTCAGTGCCGACGAGGTGGCCAAGCTGATCGCCGACAAGGCTGACATCGCCATTCTCGACGTCCGCCGTTTTGACGAATACGCCACCATGAACATTCCGGGCTCGGTCAGCGTGCCCGGCGCGGAGCTGGTGTTGCGTGCAGGGCAGGCCGCGCCCGATCCCCAGACCACCATCATCGTCAATTGTGCCGGCCGCACCCGCTCCATCATCGGCACCCAGTCGCTGATCAATGCCGGCGTGCCCAACAAGGTTCGCGCGCTGCGCAACGGCACCATCGGGTGGACGCTGGCACGACATACGCTCGACCACGGCGCCGATAGGCGCGGCGCGATCGGGCCGTTCGAGGGCGGTCCGGCCAATGCGCGCGACGTCGCCTATCGCGCCGGCGTGCGCCACATCGGCGCGAACGAGATAGCTGCGCTTGTCGCGCAGACGGATCGCACGCTGTACCGGTTCGACGTGCGCGACGCGGAAGAGTATGCGGCCGGCCATCTCGCGGGCTTCCGGCATTATCCGGGTGGCCAGTTGGTGCAGGAAACCGACATGGCTGCGCCCGTGCGCGGTGCGCGCATCGTCCTGACCGACGACAAATGCGTCCGCGCCGACATGACGGCGTCGTGGCTGGCGCAGATGGGCTGGGAGGTCTATGTGCTCGAAGGCGGCTATGACGGCGCGCTCGAGATCGGCCCGCCGCGCGTGCTGCCCAAGCCGGATCCGGCCCATCGCTATCGCCGGCCCTATGAAGGTACCGACGTCGCGCAAGCCGCGATGCAGGCCTATCTCGATTGGGAATATGGCCTCGTCGAACAGCTCCGCCGCGACGGCACGCACGGGTTCTATGTGATTTGACCCAGCTCTTGGGCCCACCCACCGCCCCGCCATCTTCTCCCCGTATCCGACCCCTATTGTGCTGGTCCTCTTCCGCGGTCTAAGAGCTGCGGCAAAGCCGCCATTTCAGGAGACACCATGCCAGCCCCAGGCCAAAGCCCTGAGCGGAACGCCAAGGCGTTGCTGCTCGAAGGCGTCAATGACAGTGCCGTGGACCTGTTCAGGAGTGCCGGCTTCACCAATGTCGAGCGGCTGACCAAGGCGCTGGACGGCGAGGACCTGCGGCGCGCCCTCAAGGGCGTGTCGCTGCTCGGCATCCGCTCGCGTACCCAGATCACCGATGAGGTGCTCGCCGCCGCCGACCAGTTGCTCGCCGTCGGCTGCTTCAGTGTCGGCACCAACCAGGTCGATCTGGCGGCGGCGCGCAAGCGCGGCATTCCCGTCTTCAACGCGCCCTTCTCCAACACGCGCAGCGTCGCCGAGCTCGTGATCGGCGAGATCGTGATGCTGCTGCGGCGGATCTTTCCGCGCTCGGTGTCGGCGCATGAGGGCGGCTGGGACAAGTCGGCGACCGGCAGCCGCGAGGTGCGCGGCCGCACCCTCGGCATCGTCGGTTACGGCAATATCGGTTCGCAGCTCTCGACGCTGGCCGAGGCGATCGGCATGCGCGTGATCTATTTCGACCGCACCGACAAGCTCCGCCACGGCAACACCGAGCCCGTCGAGCGGCTGGACGAGCTGCTGGCGCAGAGCGACGTCGTCAGCCTGCACGTTCCGGAGACACCGGAGACCGCGGGCATGATCGGCGAGAAGGAGCTGCGGGCGATGAAGCCGGGCTCGTTCCTGATCAACAACAGCCGCGGCACCGTGGTCGATCTCGATGCGCTCGCGCGCGCCTTGCGCGACGGCCATCTCGCCGGCGCCGCCATCGACGTGTTTCCGGTCGAGCCGTCCTCGAACGCGGATCGCTTCAACAGCCCGGTGCAGGGCCTCGAGAACGTCATCCTCACGCCGCATATCGGCGGCTCCACCGAAGAGGCGCAGGAGCGCATCGGTGGCGAGGTCGCGCGCAAGCTGGTGGATTATTTCATCACGGGATCGACCATGGGCGCGGTGAATTTCCCGGAGGTGCAGCTGCATCTTCGCCCCTCCGGCGCGCGCTTCAGCCATGTCCATCGCAACGTGCCCGGCATGCTGCGGCGGCTCAACGAGGTCTTCCTCCAGCGTGACATCAACATCGCAGCGCAATATCTGGAGACATCCGGCGATCTCGGTTACGTCGTGCTCGATGCCGATCTCGGCGGCCAGGATTCCGGCGCGCTGCTCGAGCAGATCCGCGGTCTCGACGGCACGGTCGGCGCGCGGCTGGTGTTCGAGCACTAGCGCGTCATTGACGGCAGGCCGGAGGTCGCATTGAATGCGGCCTCTGGCGGGTTGAACGAGAAACATAAGACCGGGCGGGAACGATGACGCTGACAAGAGCGAAGCTGTGCGCATGGCTCCTGGCCACGGCGGCGGCGCTGAGCGCGAATTCCGCTTTGGCGCTGACTTTGGCGGAGGACGCAGAAACCGTCTGCAAGGGTCTCGTCGGCGGCACCGACGCCGTGAAGATCGATTCCACCACGTTGCAGGCACCCTCGCCAATCGCCGTCGCCGAACGCGGGCCGACGCCGTCCGGACGCATCACGCCGGCCAATCCCGGCTTCTGCAAGGTGCTCGGCCATATCGACCCGGTCGACCCCAAGGCGCCCCCGATCAAATTCCAGGTCAACCTTCCCGTCGAATGGAACGGCCGCTCGCTGCAATATGGCGGCGGCGGTTTCAACGGCGTGCTGATCACCGGCCTTGCGCTGCCGCCGGCCTATCCCTTCGACAAGCCGTCGCCGCTTGCGCGCGGCTTCGTCACCTACGGCACCGATTCCGGCCATGAAACGAAACAAGGCGAGCCGCCGCAGGTGTTCGCACTCAACGACGAAGCCTTCGAGAATTTCGCTCACCGCTCCTACAAGAGAGTGCGCGATGCGGCCGTTGGCCTGATGGAGCGAGCCTACGGCAGGAAGCCGGAAAAGATGTACTTCATGGGTTCGTCGGAAGGCGGCCGCGAAGGCCTCACCATGGCGCAGCGTTACCCCGACGATTTCGACGGCATCTTTGCCCGCGTGCCCGTGATCAACTGGGTCGGCCTGCAGCACGCCGGCACGCGTTCGGGTCTCGCGACCATGGGTCCGGGCTGGATCAATCCGGCGCAGGTGAAGCTCGTCGGCAACGCCGTGCGCGCAGTCTGCGACAAGGCCGACGGCTCCGACGATGCGCTGGTGCAGAACCCCGTCGCCTGCAAGGCGGCATTCAAGGTCGAGACGCTGCGCTGCGCCTCTGGCCAGAGCGGCGATCAGTGTCTGACCGATCCGCAGATCAAGGCGATCGAGACCTTGCACGGTACCTACAAGTTTCCGTTCGTTCTCGCCAATGGTCTCGACGATTATCCCGGCTGGGGCGTGTCGGGCGAGGACACGCCGGCGATCGGTCCGACCGGCGGTTGGGTTTCGTGGTGGCTCGGCACCGCGCCGCCGGCGCAACCGCCTGCGCCCAACAACGGCATCGCCTGGATCTACGGCGCCGGCGGCATCAAATACGTCTTCGCGCGCGATCCCAACCTCGACGTCACCACCTACAAGGTGGAGGAGCACAAGGCGCGGCTGCTCGAGGTCTCCAAGCTGATGGATTCGACCGATCCCGATCTCAGCCGCTTCCGTGCCCGAGGCGGCCGTCTGATCATGCTCGAGCACATGGCCGACTACGCCCAGAGCCCCTATGCCGGCATCCGCTATTTCGAGAACGTCGAGCGCAAGATGGGCAAGGCCGAGACCGCCGAGTTCGCGCGGCTCTACACTGCGCCCGGCGTCGATCATGTCGGCTCCGGCGCGCCGGCCAATGTCGACATGCTCAGTGTGCTGGTCGACTGGGTCGAGAAGGGCAAGGCGCCCGGCGATCTCGAGGTGATCGAGCAGAAGGTCGAGCCACCGTCGTTCGCGACACTGCGCGCGCTGCCGCTGTGCCGCTGGCCGGCCTGGCCGCATTACAAGGCGGGTGCGGTGACGGAGGCGGCGAGCTTTACCTGCGCGCCCTAGCGAAACGGCTGGTTTGACAACCGCCTCGGGCCCGGCTATCTATTTCGCATGCGAAATAACGGCGTCGAGGCGCGACATCATCGGCTGATCTACCTGCTGAGCGTCGCGCAGCGCCGCCTGCAGCGCTGGATGGCGGCTCGGCCCGAGAGCGAGGTGACGCCGGCGCAGGCCGGGCTGTTGTTCATTCTCGGCAGGCAGGACGGCGTCCTGATGGGCGAGGCGGGCGCGGCGCTCGATCTGGGTCCGGCCGGCATTTCCGGCCTCGTCGACCGCACGGAGGCCGCCAAGCTGATCGAGCGGCGGGCCGATCGCGAGGACGGACGCGCCTGGCGGATCTGGCTGACGCCGAAGGGACGGACGGCATTGGCGCAGGCGAAGGCCGGCGCTGCCGAGGTCAATGCGGCACTGACGGACGGATTTACAGCCGCGGAGATCGACATCGTCGCGCGCTGGCTGACCAGCATTCAGGACAAGTTTCCAAGACCTTCAGAGACAAGAAGTTCAGACGACTAGAAGGAGAGACCGATGACCGAGCACGTCCGGATCGAGAACGATGGCGGAATTCTCACCCTCACGCTGGCGCGTCCTGACAAGAAGAATGCGCTGACCGATGCGATGTACGGCAAGCTTGCCGACAGTATCGAATCCGCCGAGTTCGATCCCTCGGCCCGCGTGATCCTGATCCGCGGCGAGGGCGACATGTTCACTGCAGGCAACGACGTCAGCGAGTTTGCCGCTGTGGCGTCGGGCAAGTCGGAAGGCAGCCGCAATGTCATCCGCTTCATCCAGTCGCTGGCGCGTTGCACCAGGCCGCTGGTCGCGGCGGTACAGGGCCGTGCCGTCGGCGTCGGCACCACGATGCTGCTGCATTGCGACCTCGTCGTGCTCGCCGACAACGTGCAATTGTCGACTCCTTTCGTCAGCCTCGCGCTGGTGCCGGAAGCCGCCTCCAGCCTGTTGATGCCGGCGCGCATCGGCTATGCCCGCGCCTATGAGATGTTCGCGCTGGGCGAGACCGTTCCCGCCAGGTCGGCGCTGGAATGGGGCCTTGCCAACCGCGTGGTGCCGCTCGACAAGCTCGATGCCGAGGCGCTCGCGCTCGCGCAGCGTCTCGCCCGCCAGCCGGCCGGTGCCCTCACCGCCACCAAGAAGCTGATGCGCAACGGCGAGGCGTTGGTCGCGCAGATGCAGGCCGAAGGCGAGCAGTTCGCCCAGCGCCTGCGCACCGCCGAGGCGCGCGAAGCATTCACGGCCTTTGCCGAGCGCCGCCCGCCGGATTTCACCAAGGTCGCGTGACGGAACCCGGCTTGCCAGGAGCCGCGGCGGACACCACCGCAAGCTCTTGATTAAAGTCTTAACCAAACCTTGGCATGTCGCCATGCAAGGTGGCCTCTCGTGAAGAGTAGGCCCTCGACCCATGACGATGTTTAAGAAATCAGTAAGCTCGCTTCTCCTGACGCTGATGGCGCTGCTGGCCGCCGGCGCGCTGGCCTCGACCGCGATCCAGATGGTCGGGGCTTTCGGCCGCTACAGCGATAGTCTGGAGACCGAACGGCTTGCGAATGCCGACAAGGCGATCTTCCATGGCGTGCTGTCCTTGCGCAACAATCGGGGCGATGCCCAGAGTGCGCTGCTCGGCGAGGACGATCCGCGCGCCAAGCTCGGGGCCGCCGAGAAGGCCGAGCAGGCTGGCTTTGATGCCATCGTCGCGGCGCTCTCCACCGTCGAATTCGCCCGTCGCGACGAGCTCGCAGGCACGCTGAAGCAGCGCTGGAGCGAGGCCGCGCCGAAATTCCAGCTGTTCCACGACGAGGCCAAGCTGCCGCGCGCCGAGCGCAAGGTGGAGCGCACCGCCCCCTGGTACGATGGCATCACCAAGGTGATCGAGACCGCCAACCTCGCGTCCACCGCGGTGTCGAACCGCGCCTGGATGAATGATCCCTTCATCGCCCGCATGATCCAGGCCCGCCGCCTCGCCTGGCAGGTGCGCGACCGCTACGGCATCCAGTGCTCGACCCTGCGCCCGAACGTCAACACCTCCAAGCCGCTCGACGAGACCCAGAAGCAGACCGTGGCCGGCTGGAACGGCATCGTCACCGCCGGGTGGACCGGCATGGAGGAGCTGCTGGCCGCACCCGACGTGACGGCGAGCCTGGTCAACGCGGCGAAGGAAGCGCGCGCCAAGACAGATGGCGTCCTCAAGCAGATCGGTGACCTCACCAGGAATTTCGACGGCAGCGGCAAGCCGGCGATGCCCGCTGCGGAATGGAATGCGCTGTGCCAGTCGCCCTTCGCGCCCATCGTTGCTGTCGCCAACATGGCGCTCGACCAGTCGATCGCGCGTGCTGAGATGGTTCAGGCGAAAGCCCTCACCAACCTCATCGTGCAATCGTTCGCCTTCCTGCTCGCGCTGGCCGTGACCCTGACCGGCGTGTACGTGGTGCGCAATCGCCTGATGCGCCCGGTGCGCGCCATTCTCGGTGCCATCGCCCGCATCAGTGCGCGCGACTACGCGACGCCGGTGCCGCAATCCCGGCACCCCGACGAGTTCGGGACCATGGCCGCCGCACTCGAAAGCCTGCGCGAGAGTGCGGCGACTGCGGAACGGCTGGGCCGGGAACGCGAATCGCAGCAGGCACTCCAACTCGCCCGCTCCGGCACCGTCGATTCCGCATGCCGCAGCTTCGACGACACCGTGCAGGCCGTCATCCAGAGCGTTGTGGCCTCGACGCGGGAGCTCGATGCGACCGCGACCGGCGTGCGCTCGCTGGTTTCGGAATCGAGCAGCCAGACCGCGGCGGTCTCCTCCGCGGCCGAGCAGGCCACCAACAATCTCGAGACCATCGCGGCGGCGACCGAAGAACTCTCCGCGTCCGTCGGCGAGATTTCCGCGCAAGTGCAGTCCAGCGCGCGCGAGGCCCGCGAGGCTGTTGCGCAGGCCGAGCAGACCAATGCGACGGTCGAGATTCTCGACCAGACCGCGAGCCGTATCGGCGAGGTCGTGAAAATGATCAATGCCATCGCCGCCCAGACCAACCTTCTGGCCTTGAACGCCACGATCGAAGCGGCGCGCGCAGGCGAGGCCGGCCGCGGTTTCGCCGTGGTCGCCGGCGAGGTCAAGAGCCTCGCGGCGCAGACTGCGACGGCGACGGAAGAGATCTCGCGCCAGGTCGAGGAAATCCAGGGCGCCACCGGCCAGGCTGTCACCGCCATCCGCGCGATCGGCGGCGCCATCAGCGGCATCGACGAGAAGATGACGGCGATTGCCGCCGCCGTCGAAGAGCAGCGCGCGGCGACCACCGAGATCTCGCGCAACTTCCAGCAGGCCGCGCAGGGCACCCGCGAGGTCACCGACACCATCGGCAGCGTCGCCAGGCTCAACCAGGAAACCGGCAACGCCGGCACGGTGTTGTCGGACTCCGTCAAGAAGATGTCGGCCGACGCCGATCGCCTCCGCGTCGCGGTCGAGGGCTTCTTGGGAGCGGTGAAGACCGCGTAATTCCGTTAGATCACTTATCCGAACTGATCGGCCTGCATGGTTCGAGACGCCCGTTTTGGCGGGCTCCTCACCATGAGGGTCTGATATCTCGCCACGAACCTGGACCTCATCCTGAGGGCGCGCCGAAGGCGGGTGTCTCGAAGGATGGCCGCAAGCAAGCTTTCTCGCAATTCTCCACCTGATGTCGCGCGGGCATTGCCGCCGATCCGTGCGGCGGCTACATCTGTGGCGCCGCGTCGCGTAGGCGGCAACAGACGTAAGACACATCAGGGATGGAGAGTTCGATGCCGGTCACCCCTCACAAGGCCCAGCGCCCCTATCGCGGCGTGTTCCCGGTCGCGCCCACCATCTTCGACGAGCGCGGCGAGCTCGACCTCGAGGGCCAGCGTCGCTGCATCGATTTCATGATCGATGCCGGCTCGCATGGCATCTGCATCCTCGCCAATTTCTCCGAGCAGTTCGTTCTCACCGATGCCGAGCGCGAAACCGTGATGCATGCCGTGCTGGAGCATGTCGCGGGCCGGGTTCCCGTGATCGTCACCACCACCCATTTCAGCTCGGCCGTCTGCGCGGCACGCAGCCAGCAGGCGGAGGCGGCGGGGGCCGCCATGGTGATGGTGATGCCGCCCTATCACGGCGCGACCTTTCGCGTGCCGGAGAAGGGTATCGTCGAATTCTTCCGCGTGCTCTCGGGCGCGATCAACATTCCCGTCATGATCCAGGACGCGCCGGTTGCCGGTACGCCGCTCTCGGTGGAGCTGCTCGCACGGCTGGCGCGCGACTTCGCCAACATCCGCTATTTCAAGATCGAGGTCGCAGGCGCAGCTTCGAAGCTGCGCAGCCTGATCGAGGCTGGTGGCAAGGACATCGAGGGTCCCTGGGACGGTGAGGAGGCGATCACGCTGCTGGCCGATCTCGACGCGGGTGCGACCGGTGCGATGACCGGCGGCGGCTATCCCGACGGCATCCGCCAGATCATCGATCCCTATTTCGCCGGCGATCGGGAGAAGGCGAAGGCCGCCTATGAACGCTGGCTGCCGCTGATCAATTACGAGAACCGCCAGTGCGGCCTGATCGCCTGCAAGGCGATGATGCAAGCCGGCGGCGTGATCAAGTCGGACGCCGTGCGCCATCCGCTCCAACCGCTGCATCCGGCAACGCGCGCGGGCCTGCTGGAACTCGCCAAGGAGCGCGATGCGCTGGCCTTGCGGTGGGGGAAGTAGAGTCCCAGCCTCCGCAGGCCTAGGGTGAGCAAAGCGACTTGTCCGCCGTAGCTCAGAGCGAAGGCGGAAGCGTGCCCACCAACCTGTCTGCCGTCGAGGAGAGTGGGGGCACGGCGCTCTGCGCCTTTGCTCGCCCTACGAGGGCTGCGGGTAGGACGTCGCGCCCGCATTTCGGCCGAAGGCTTCGAATTAGCGCGATTCCGCCGGTTTCCCGCAGCCCGGCAATGACATATTGTACGCCTGCCAACCGGCCCTGCGGAGAATCCCAAGACATCGCTTAATACCTCTTCATTATGCCGTTATCCCGAGCCAGGTTGGCGCGAACCGACAGAACAGGGAGGCAGTGCCATGACGATGAGGCCCGATCCCACCTTCCACGCATCGCCCAGGCTTGCGATGGAGGCGCCCGCGGAGAACTTTGCCTACACGTTGCTGCTCAGTCCGGATTTCTCAAAGCCGGATGCTCTTGCGGTCATCGACGTCAAGCCGGGATCGCCGACCTACAGTCGGATCGTCCACACCGTGACGATGCCCAACAAGGGCGACGAGTTTCATCACTTCGGCTGGAATGCCTGCTCCTCCGCCTTGTCGCCGCTTGCGGGACATGCCTTCATCGAGCGACGCTATCTCATCATCCCCGGGCTGCGCTCGTCGCGGATCTACATCATCGATACCAAGCCGGATCCGACCCAAGCCAAGATCCACAAGATCATCGAGCCCGAGGAAGTGTTCAAGAAGACCGGCTACTCGCGGCCGCACACGATCCATTGCGGGCCGGACGGCATTTATGTCAGCACGCTGGGTGGCGGCGGCAAGGACGGCACCAACGGGCCTCCAGGCGTCTTCATCATGGATTGCGAGACGTTCGAAGTCCTGGGACGATGGGAGATCGACCGCGGTCCGCAGACGCTGCACTATGATTTCTGGTGGAACCTGCCGCGCGACTACATGGTGACGAGCGAATGGGCGTTGCCGCCGCAGTTCGAGAACGGGATCGTCCCGGAAGATCTGCTGTCGAACAAATATGGCCATCGTCTCCACTTCTGGGATCTACGCGCACGTCGCAACGTTCAGACCATCGATCTCGGCGCCAACCATCAGATGGCGCTGGAGGTGCGGCCGGCGCACGATCCGGTTCGCGAATACGGCTTCGTTGGCGTTGTGGTCGACACCACCAATCTCGAAGCATCGATCTGGACGTGGTGGCGCGAAGGCGGAAAATTCCACGCAGAGAAGACGGCGACGATCCCGCCCGAGCCCGCGCCAAAGGAGAAGCTCCCGCCGCTGCTGCAGGGCTTTGGTGCCGTGCCGCCGCTGGTGACCGACATCGACCTGTCGATGGATGACCGGTTCCTCTATGTCTCGTGCTGGGGCACGGGTGAAATGCGGCAGTACGACGTCACTGATCCGCGCAAGCCGAAGCTTGCGGGCTCGGTTCACATCGGCGGCATTGCACGCCGAACGGCGCATCCGAATGGCAAGGCCTTTGCGGCCGGCCCGCAAATGGTCGAGATCAGCCGCGATGGCCGGCGCGTGTACTGGACCAATTCGCTCTATTCCACCTGGGACGACCAGTTCTATCCCGACGGGGTGCCGGGCGTGGAGGTGATGGCCAATGTCGGTCGCAACGGCGGCCTCGAGCTCGACAAGGACTACTTCGTGAGCTTCCCCGACGGATATCGCGCGCACCAGATCAGGCTCGAGGGCGGCGATTGTTCGACAGACTCGTTTTGCTACCCGTCGGTCTAGACGGGGGGCACGCGAGCCCGGCGCTTGGCTGGCTCTGGTTCGCTCTTGTTGCGAGCGGCCTCTACCACGGGATCAATCCCGGGATGGGATGGCCGCTCGCGGTTTCGGCCGGGCTGATGGACAAGAGCCCACGCGCGCTCTTCCGCGCGTTGTGGGCACTGGCGGCCGGGCATCTTCTGGCGACGCTTCTCGTGGTGCTGCCGTTCGCATTCCTGTTCGTGCTGGCCGAGTGGCAGCGTTCGATCCAGCTCAGCGCGAGCCTTCTCGTCATCGCTTTCGGTGTCTATCGGTTGATCGCGCGGCGCCATCCCCGCGCGCTGGCACGAATTCCGCCGACGCAATTGGCACTCTGGTCATTTGCCGTTGCCATCGCTCACGGCGCCGCACTGATGCTCGTGCCGATTTATCTCGGGCTTTGCCAGGCCTTGGCACTCGATCCCGGCCATGAGGCGGCAGAAGTGCTAATGAAGGCAAATCTCGGGATGGCGGTGCTGGTGTCCTTCGTGCACGTGATCGCCATGGTCAGCGCCGGCGGAAGTCTGGCCTGGCTGGTCTACCGCTATCTGGGATTGAAGTTCGTTTCGCGAAGCTGGTTCAATCTGGATGTGGTTTGGGCGATCAGCCTCGTTCTGGTCGGCGCGGTGGCGCTCGCATTCAGTCTTGCGAGCTGAGGGTCATGCCTACCGCGCCAACGCCCATTCACCGATGATGCGGAAGCGTGCCCTCGCATCGTCCTGCTCGAACAGGGCGAGACGATCGATCGCCAACATGCCGAGACGGAGCGCCGCAAACCGCGCTCGCAACATCTTCAAAATCGGCCCGCGCCGCTCCGCATCGAGTCGCCCGGTGAGCGTCATGTGGAAGCGGAATTCTTCCATCACGTACGGATAGCCCCAGCGGTCGAGATGGTCGCGCTGCGGTTCGCTGAGCTTCTCGGGTCTGCGCCGCGCGCGGTCTTCCGCAGACAAAGCGGCGCGGAACGAGTCGAATTCGCGGACGCAATCGGCGGCGAGCGCTTGAAGTGCCTCGACAGGCTCGGCTGGAATGACGGCGATGAAGCCGCTGATGGCATCGACGACCGGCCGGATCACAGGAAGCGGCCGCGGCTTGCCGGCGAATGTCGCGCAGGCGGCCATCAGCTCGGCATCAGTCTTGCCAGGCGCGAGCGCCATCGGCGCCTTCAGCGTGGCGTGAAAGCCGTACTTGCGGGGATCGGCGCTGACGTCGCGCCAGTCAGGCGCGACCTCCAACGCCTCGCGCGGAAATGGCAGCTCGTTGCCGGTGTAGGCATCGTAACCGAGCAGCTCCGCGCCGAAGCGCGAGAGCGCGTGATCGGCGCCTGCGGCAAAATAGATCGCGTAGCGGGGAAAACCTGTCATTGCCCGAGCATAGCCGGTTTAGGCCGCGACGACAGCTTCGCGTGACGCCGCCGCCACAGCGGTGAGTAGCCGCGTCGCATCGGTGAGATGAACCAGCTTTCCGCCTGATATCACCGCGATCAGCCGCGGCCTCAGCTTCACGCTGTCGTCGACCAGCAGAATGTCGGCGCGGCGGCCTTCCGCGAGCACGCCGCGATCGGCAAGGCCGGTCGCGCGCGCAGGGCCGGCGGAGACCAGGTTCCAGGCTTCGGTCAGCGGCAGCACGCCGTCGGCGGCGAGCCGGAACGCGGCGAGCAGCTGCGCGGGATAGTAATAGTCCGACGCCAGCACCGAGCAGAGGCCCTTGGCGATCATGTCGGAGGCCCTGGTCCAGCCGGTGTGGCTGCCGCCGCGCACGACGTTCGGCGCGCCGTAGACGATGGCATCGCCGTGGCTTGCCGCCGCCCGCGCCGTCTCCTCGTTGACCGGAAACTCCGCGATCTCAGCGCCGAGCGCGCGAAACTCCTGGCGCATTGCCGGTGTCGCATCGTCGTGTGAGAGCATCCGCACTTCGGCAGCGCGGGCCACGGCGGCGAGGCGCGACACGGAAGCCGGCACCTCGTCAGCGCGCGAGACGACGCTCTCGACGAGGCGGTCGAAATCCTCAGCTGACAACCCGGTGCGCTCCACCATGCGGTTGCGCTTGCGCGGCTTGGCCATGTCGGCGACGGTGCCGTCCATGTGGTCGTTGAAGGCGAACAGGTCGACCCGGCGCTCGGAGAGCCACTGGCTGATCTCAATCTCGGTGTCGAGATTGTAGGTCTCGTGCCGCAGGTGGAAGCGGGTATCGGCGGCGAATTGCGGGCGCTGCCGCTCGATTGCCTCCATCAGGGCGCGCGCGTTGTCGGCGCTGCGCAGGCCTGGTTCCCACGAACAGGTCGTGGCATGAAAGACCGTCGTGATGCCGTTGCTGATCGCCTGGCGATCGCTGTCGGCGAGCGCGACGTCGATGGGGAAATCGACGCCGGCGCGCGGCATCATCTGCCGCTCGAAGGCATCGCCATGCAGATCGACGATGCCGGGCAGCACCAGCAGATTGCGGGCATCGATCGCAAGCCGCGCCCGGCCGCGAGAGGCATCGATCGCGGCGATGTCTTGTCCGGACACCGCCAATGACGTTTCGACGAGCTCGGCGCCGATCAGGGCCCGACCGCCTTCAAGGATGATGTCTGTCACGCGACCGCGCTTCGTTTGCTGGCAAGGGAACTAGCAAGAGAACTGGCAGGAGAATTGGTGAGAGATCTCGCCCGTGCTTCGTATGTCGCAAGGAAATCTTCAATCCCGAGCTTGCGGAAATCGGGCAGGGCCTCGCGCAATTTGTCGTGATTCCAATCCCACCAGGCCAGCCGGGCGAGCCGTCCGGCGATCTCCTCGGAGAACCGCCGCCGCATGATGCGGGCCGGATTGCCGGCGACGATGGTATAGGCCGGCACGTCCTTGGTGACGATGGCGCCGGCCGCGATCACCGCGCCGGTGCCGATGTTGCGGCCCGGCAGCACGATCGCGCCGTGGCCGATCCAGACGTCGTGGCCGATATGGACGTGGTGCTGGCGCCGCCAGTCGAAGAATTCGGCATCGTCGCTCTCGCCTTCGAAATAGGCGCTGGAGCGGTAGGTGAAATGTGCCTGCGTTGCGCGGAGCATCGGGTGATTGCCGGGATTGATCCGCGTCATCGCCGCGATCGAGCAGAACTTTCCGATGGTGGCGTAGGTGATCTGGGCATCGTTGACGACATAGGAGTAATCGCCCATCGCCACGTCATGCAGGATCGTGCGCGCGCCGACCTCGGTATAGGCGCCGAGCCTGGTCTCATGCAGCTTGGCCGAGGGATCGATGGTCGGCTGGACCGAAAGAGCTTTGGCGACCATGTTGCATCCGGGGTGAGGAGAGCGAGCGTTCCTCTTCGAGCGGCTTGATGACGATGTCATGACACCGCGATGACAGGGGATGAGTTGTGCAGGATCGCCGCATTGCAACGCCCGTGTCACACAAGTGTTAAGCACCGGCGTTAGCGGTTGGCCCCAGCTAATCTGGAGCGCTGCATGCTGGTGGTGGATGGTCTGACGTGTCGCTTCGGCGCGAAAGCCGCGGTGGACGACGCCTCGTTTCAAGTTTCCCCGGGCGGGTTCGTCGGTGTGATCGGGCGGTCCGGCGCCGGCAAGTCGACGCTGCTGCGGAGCATCAACCGCCTGGTGACGCCGACCGACGGACGCATCCTGTTCGACGGGATCGACGTCACCGCGCTGCGCGGCAAGGAGCTGCGGCAGTGGCGGGCGCGTTCGGCGATGATCTTCCAGCAGTTCAACCTGGTCGGCCGGCTCGATGTCCTCACCAATGTCCTGATGGGACGCCTTGCCACGATGCCGGCCTGGCGCTCGCTCTCGCAAATCTGGCCGGAGCAGGACAAGGCGTTGGCGATGTCCGCACTCGAACAGTTCGACATTGCGTCGCTCGCCGCCCAGCGCGCCGACCAGCTCTCTGGCGGCCAGCAGCAGCGCGTGGCGATCGCGCGCGCCCTCGTGCAGCAGCCCGACATCATCCTCGCCGACGAGCCGATCGCATCGCTCGATCCGCGCAACACCAAGATCGTGATGGACGCACTGCTGCGCATCAACAAGCATTTCGGCATCACCGTGCTCTGCAATCTGCATTCGCTCGATCTGGCGCGCAGCTATTGCGACCGCCTGATCGGCATGGCGCAGGGGCGCGTCGTGTTCGACGGGGCGCCGTCCGCGCTGACCGACCACGTGGCACGCGAGCTCTACGATCTCGAAGCCGCCGACGTCATGGGCGCCATGCCCGTCCCGGCGCCCGAGGGGGTCCCGGCGCTCGGAACGGCCGCGGCCGCCTGAGCGACGCCTGTTTCTTTTGCAAGTCTTTGCGTCAACCGACCCAAACTGATGAAGAGGGTAGCATGATCACTCGCAGATTAGTCCTTGCCGGCGCCGCCGCGCTCGCTTTAACGGCCTCCGCCTCGGCGAACGATTGGAAAGCCAAATATCCCGAACTGACTTTCGCGGTCGTCCCGGCCGAGAACGCGTCCGGTGTCACCGAGCGCTGGGCCCCGTTCATGACCTACCTGTCGAAGGAACTCGGTGTGGCGGTCAAGCTGCGCATCGCCAACGACTACGCCGCGGTGATTGAGGGCCAGCGAGCCGGCAATATCCACGTCGCCAGCTACGGCTCGGCCGCGTTCGCGCGCGCGCGCCTGACCGGCGTCAAGAGCGAAGCCTTCGCCAACGATATCAACGCCGATGACTCGACCGGCTATTATTCAGTGTTCTTCGTCAAGGCAAGCAGCCCCTACAAGAAGATCGATGACCTCAAGGGCAAGAACCTCGGTCTCGTCGATCCGAACTCGACTTCGGGCAACAATGTGCCGCGTTTCGAACTCGACAAGTTGGGCATCCACGACGCCGATACCTATTTCAGCAAGGTCGTCTTCACCGGCAGCCATGAGAACGCGATGCTGGCGCTGGCGCAAGGCACGGTCGAGGTTGCCGCCAACCAGTGGACCAGCGACAACGATTCCACGCTGGCGCAGATGCTGACCAAGGGCATGCTGAAGAATGCCGACGGCTCGGCGATGAAGAAGGACGATTTCCGCATCATCCACAAGTCGGCGCCGATCATCAACGGGCCCTATGCCTATAATTCCGACCTGCCTGATGACGCCAAGGCGGCCATCGCGAAGGCGTTCTTTGACGCGCCGACCAAGGACAAGGCCGCCTTCGATCGTCTCTCCGACGGGCAGAAGAAGGGCTTTCATCCCGCCACCACCAAGGACTGGGATGGCACGATCGAGCTGATCAAGTTCGTCGACGCGCTACGTAAGAAGAAGGCGTCCTGAGTTTCGGGACGAGGCACCTCGAGCCGGGTCCATCGACCCGGCTCTTTCTTTGACCGGACTTGATCTCAGGCCGATGACAACAGCGGTTTCGCTCCTTCCCGACCAGCAGCTCGCCATGCTCAATGCCGCTTATCGCCGGGCGGTTGGGCGCAAGCGGCTCCGCCTGCTGCTGGGGATCGTGGTCTTCGCCGCGGCGCTGCTGCTGGCAGCGATCGGCGCCGAAGTGAATCTGCGCACGCTCTTCACTTATTTCGGCAATTTCATCAGCTATTTCGACCGTATCCTCACGCTCGACACCGGTCAGCGCGTCTGGACCGACGTCGGTGAGTGGCTGTGGGGCTGGCGCAAATGGCTGAAGATGTTGGGCGAGACGCTGCTGATCTCCTATGTCGGCACGCTGATCGGTGCGACCCTGGCATTCTGCCTCAACTTTCTCGCGGCCGAAAACACCTCGCCGGCCCCCTGGCTGCGCTTCTCGGTGCGGCGCCTGCTCGAATTCGCCCGCACCGTTCCGGGCATCGTCTTCGCGCTGGTGTTCGTGATCGCCTTCGGGCTTGGGCCGATGGCGGGCGTGCTGGCGATCGCGATCCACTCCACCGGTGCGCTCGGCAAGCTGTTTTCGGAGATCGTCGAGAACGCCGACATGAAGCCGGTCGAGGGCATCCGCTCGACCGGCGCGAGCTGGCTGTCCTGCATGCGGTTCGCGGTGGTGCCGCAAGTGACGGCGGGCTATGCCAGCTACGCGCTGCTGCGCTTCGAGATCAACGTCCGCGAAGCCTCCGTGATGGGCTTCGTCGGCGCCGGCGGCATCGGCCAGGAGCTCGTCGTCGCCATCCGCAAGTTCTATTACTCGGACGTCAGCGCGATTCTGTTCACCATCATCATCACCGTCTTCATCATCGACATCACCACCGGCTGGCTGCGCGGCCGCCTGTTCGGCGGGGAGGTGCGCACGTGACGAGGCCGCACGAGTTCGATATGCGAGAGCTTCGCGCGCGCCACCCCGATGTTTTCGACCGGCCCGCCTCGGCGCGCCTCGCCATGCCCGGGATGATCGTCGCGGCGTTCGCGATCCTCGTCTACGGCCTCGTCGATCTCGATTTTTCGCCGGCGCGATTCATCGCTGGTCTCAGCCAGCTCGGCTGGATCACATTGATGATGATCCCCCCTGATCCCGGCTCTTCGCTGCCGATCTATCTGAAGGCCCTCGGCGAGACCCTCTCGATCGCGCTGCTCGGCACGACGCTGGCCGCGGTGTTCGCGCTTCCGGTCAGCCTGCTTGCCGCGCGCAACGTGGTGCCGTCGAAGCTCCTTCGCTTTCCGGTTCGCCGCGTGCTGGATTCGATCCGCGGCGTCGACACGCTGATCTGGGCGCTGGTGTGGATCAACGTCGTCGGGCTGGGCCCGTTCGCCGGCGTGCTCGCCATTGCGGTGGCGGATTTCGGCGCCTTTGGCAAACTGTTCTCGGAGGCGATCGAAGGTGCCGACCAGAAACAGGTCGAAGGCATTCGCGCCTCCGGCGGGAGCGCGCTGCACGAGATCCGCTTCGGCCTGTTACCGCAGGTGCTGCCCGTGATCGCGGGCCAGGTGTTGTACTTCATCGAATCCAACACGCGCTCGGCCACCATCATCGGGATCGTCGGTGCCGGCGGCATCGGTCTCCAACTCGCCGAGCAGATCCGCGTGCTGGAATGGCAGAAAGTGTCGTTCCTGATTCTGATGATCCTGGTCGCCGTCGCCGCGATCGACTTCGTCTCGGGCAAGCTGCGCTTTGCGATCATCGGAAGGCGCGCGATAGTCTGAGTTCTTTCCTTCTCCCCTTGTGGGAGAAGGTGGCGCGAAGCGCCGGATGAGGGGGCTGTCTCCGCAAGTTCGGCGCGAGAGATTCGCTCGCGGAGAGAACCCCTCACCCGTCTCGCCGCAATCGCGGCGAGCCACCCTCTCCCACAAGGGGAGAGGGGAAGAAGCGGTCACGTCAGCCGTTCTCCACCAGAAACTCCACCCGCTCCGCGGCGAAGCGCGAATGCTTGGTCATCAGCGGCTTGCCGGCCAGATCGTGGTCGGTCGCGTCGACCACCAGGATCGGGCGTCCCAGCGCGAGATCGAGCCGGGCCGCATCGGTCGCGTCCACGATGCCGGCGGTGATCCGGGTCGCGCCGCGGCGATAGTCGCGCACGCCGAAATGTTCGAGCAGTTTCGTCATCGAGCGCGTCGCGGCGAACACGGCGCCCGCGTCGGGAAACAGCACGGCCGACAGCCAGGTGGTCGAGACGCAGATCGGCGTGCGATCGGCGAGGCGGATGGCCTCGATCCGCACCAAGGGCGCGCCGGTCTTCAATCCGAGCTCCCGCGCCAGTTCGCGTGTCGCGACGTCCTCCGTTGCCTCGATCAGCCGGCCATGCGGTTCGCGTCCCTCGGCGCCGACGATCTCGGAAAAGCGGGTACGCGAACGCAAGGGATAGGCGAGCTTCTGCGCCTCGACATAGGTTCCGCTGCCGCGCTCGGCCCGCACCAGGCCGCGCTCGGCAAGGGCCGCCAGCGCGCGCCGCACGGTGTGGCGGTTGACGCGATAGGTTTCGGCGATCTCCATCTCGCCCGGCAATTTGTCGCCGGCCGCAAAGCGGCCGTCGGCGATGCCGCGCTCGATGCCGTCGGCAACGAGGCGCCACAGCGCAACGCCCGACGACGCAGTGTCTTGCATGCTCATATCGCCGGTCAGCCTAGCCCAGAAATCACGGCTTTGTCACGAAACAGTCATGGCGCTCACTTATGAAGTTGTCTATTATCGTAGACAACTTAGAATCGGCAAGTTCGGTGAATCGGTGACGCAGCACAACGATCAGAAAGCCCAGCGCAAGGCCGCCATGGCCGTGCTGGCGCACGCGGAGGCGGGCGAGATCGCCGCCCGCCTCCGCGACTTGGGCTTGAACTCGGCTCTGCCGGCCCATCAGGATCTGCGCGCCCCCGAAAACGGTCTCGTCATGCTGCGCGGCCGGGCCGGCGGCGACGGCGCGCCCTTCAATCTCGGCGAAGCCACGGTCTCGCGCGCGGCGGTCCGGCTTGCAAGCGGCGAGGTCGGCTTCGGCTATACACTCGGGCGCGACGGTGAGAAGGCGAGGCTGATCGCCCTGTGCGATGCGCTGGTGCAGTCCAGGGATTTCGGCGGAGCGGTTGAACGGGACGTTATCGCGCCGTTGCGCGAGCAGCTTATGATTCGCCGCAAGCAGGCAGCGGCCGAGACCGCCGCGACGAAGGTTGATTTCTACACCATGGTGCGCGGTGAGGGGTGAGATCATGACCACGATTGCGGAACTGCCGCCGGGTTTCGCCGACAAGGTGCTATCGGCGCAATCGACCTTTCGCTCGGTGATGGACGCGATGGCGCGACCCGGCTCGGTCCGGCGCATCGTGCCGGGAGCGGGGACGCCCGACAGGATGATGCGCGGCACCGCCGCGATCGCGCTGACGCTGTTCGACCATGATACGCCGCTCTGGCTCGATGCGCGCATGGCGGAGAGCCCGGATTTGGTGAAATGGCTGAAATTCCACACCGGCGCGCCGGTGGTGCAGGATTCCTCGATCGCGAGCTTCGCGCTGATCGGGGATGGCGCGGAGCTTCCGCCGCTCGAATGCTTCGCGCTCGGCACCAGCGAATATCCGGATCGGTCGACCACATTGATCATCCAGGTCGATCATCTGGGCTCGGGACGCAGTTTCGAGCTGCGAGGTCCGGGGATCGACGGCGCCGCGACGCTCCAGGCCTCGATCAAGCCGTTCGATCTGTTCGAGCGCCTGCATGTCAACGAGGCGCTGTTTCCGCGCGGCATCGATGTCGTGCTGGTCGCCGATGACGCATTGGTGGCGATCCCCCGCACCACGCGCGTCGTGAGCAAGGGAAGCTAAAGCATGTATGTCGCAGTCAAAGGCGGCGAACGCGCCATTGAGAACGCCCACCGCCTGCTCGCCAATGTGCGGCGCGGCGACCAAGCCGTTCCGGAGGTCACGCTCGACCAGATATCGGGGCAGCTTGGGCTGGCCGTCGACCGCGTCATGAGCGAAGGCTCGCTCTACGACCGTGAGCTCGCCTCGCTTGCGATCAAGCAGGCACGCGGCGATCTGATCGAGGCGATCTTCCTGGTCCGCGCCTTCCGCGCCACGATGCCGCGGTTCGGCGCGAGCGAGCCGGTCGACACCGGCGCGATGCGGGTGCAGCGGCGGGTGTCCTCGACCTTCAAGGACATTCCGGGCGGCCAGATCCTCGGGCCGACCTTCGACTATACCCACCGCCTGCTCGATCCCTCGCTCGCGCAAGGTTTTGTGCCGGAGGCGCCGGCGACTGTTGAGGCGTCGACGGCGCCAACGCCGCGCGTGACCGACATTCTCGGCCGCGACGGGCTGATCGAATCCTCGCCGCAGGCCGAAGACGGCGCCAGCGTCGGCGATCTCACCCGCGAGCCGCTGAATTTTCCGGCAGACCGTGACCTGCGCCTGCAAAATCTCGCGCGCGGCGACGAAGGCTTCTTGCTGGCGATGGGCTATTCCACCCAGCGCGGCTATGGCCGCAACCATCCCTTCGCGGGCGAGATCCGCTTCGGCGAGGTCGAGGTGGACTTCGTCGCGGAGGACGCCGGCTTCGCCGTGCCGCTGGGCTCGATCGAACTCACCGAGTGCCAGATGGTCAATCAGTTCAAGGGCTCTGCGACGGAAGCGCCGTGCTTCACCCGCGGCTATGGCCTCGCCTTTGGCCAGAGCGAGCGCAAGACCATGTCGATGGCGCTGGTCGATCGCGCACTTCGCGCCCGCGAGCTAGGCGAGGAGGTGCGTGCGCCGGCGCAGGACGAGGAGTTCGTGATGTCCCATTCGGACAACGTCCAGGCGACCGGCTTCGTCGAGCATCTGAAGCTGCCGCACTACGTCGATTTCCAGTCCGAGCTCGGCCTCTTGCGCAAGCTGCGTCAGGAGTTCGCGGATGCCCAGGCGCCCAATGCCATGAAGGAAGCCGCGGAATGAACGCGCCCGCCTACAACTTTGCCTATCTCGACGAGCAGACCAAGCGGATGATCCGCCGCGCTATCCTGAAGGCGATCGCGATTCCCGGTTATCAGGTGCCGTTCGCCAGCCGCGAAATGCCGATGCCCTATGGCTGGGGCACGGGCGGCGTCCAGGTCACCGCCGCGATCCTCGGTCCACAGGACGTGCTGAAGGTGATCGACCAGGGGTCCGACGACACCACCAACGCGATCTCGATCCGCAAGTTCTTTGCCAAGACCGCGGGCGTCGCCACCACGACGGCGACGGAGGAGGCGACCGTGATCCAGACGCGCCACCGCATCCCGGAGACGGCGCTGCATGAGAATCAGGTGCTGGTCTATCAGGTGCCGATCCCGGAGCCGCTGCGCTTCCTCGAGCCGCGCGAGACCGAGACGCGGCGCATGCACGCGCTCGCCGAATACGGACTGATGCATGTGAAGCTCTATGAGGACATCGCCGGCTTCGGCCACATCGCGACCGCCTATGCCTATCCGGTAAAGGTGAACGCGCGCTACGTCATGGACCCCTCGCCGACGCCGAAATTCGACAATCCCAAGATGGATAATTGCCCGGCGCTGCAACTCTTTGGCGCCGGCCGGGAGAAGCGCATCTACGCGATCCCGCCCTACACGAAAGTGGTGTCGCTCGATTTCGAGGATCACCCGTTCGAGCCCTATCGCTTCAACGCGCCCTGCGCGCTGTGCGGCGCGGAGAATTCCTATCTCGACGAGATCGTCACCGACGACAAGGGCAGCCGCATGTTTGTCTGCTCGGACACGGACTATTGCGAGGGCCGTCAGGCCGCCGGCCATCACGGCAGCCTCAGCGCCGCGCCGTACAAGGAGAAGGCGGACTCGCATGGCTGATCTCGATGCCCTTGAAAACGACCAGCCGCTGCTGGTCGCGACATCTCTCAGCAAGTCCTTCGGCCGCATCGCCGCGTGCCGCGACGTCTCCTTTGCGCTCTACCCCGGCGAGGTGCTGGCAATCGTCGGCGAGTCCGGTTCGGGCAAGTCGACGCTGCTGCAGCTGCTGTCGGGCCAGCTCGCGGCCAGCGGCGGTCATGTGTCCTATCGGATGCGCGACGGGGTCGCTCGCGATCTCGCCACGCTCGGCGAGGCCGAGCGGCGCTTTCTGTTCCGCACCGATTGGGGATTCGTGCATCAGGATCCCGCGCAAGGCCTGCGCATGGCGGTGTCGGCCGGCGCCAATGTCGGCGAGCGGCTGATGGCGGTGGGGTGGAATCACTATGGCCGCATCCGCGACACCGCATCCGACTGGCTCACGCGCGTCGAGATCGACATCGCGCGCATCGACGATGCGCCGCGCACCTATTCCGGCGGCATGCGCCAGCGCCTCCAGATCGCGCGCAACCTTGTCACCGAGCCGCGGCTGGTGTTCATGGACGAGCCGACCGGCGGGCTTGACGTCTCAGTGCAGGCCCGCCTGCTCGACCTCGTGCGCAGCCTCGTCGCCGAGCTGCATCTGGCCGTCATCATCGTCACCCACGATCTCGCGGTCGCGCGCCTGTTGTCGCACCGCGTGATGGTGATGAAGGGCGGCCGGGTCATCGAGACCGGTCTGACCGACCAGGTGCTCGACGATCCCCGCGAGCCCTATACGCAACTCCTCGTCTCCTCGATTCTGCCGCCATGAGCTCACAGATGACCGCAATGATCGAAATCGCTGACGCCAACAAGACCTTCACGATGCACCTGCAGGGCGGCATCGAGCTGCCGGTCGTCAGCGGCGTGACCTTCCAGGTCAATCCCGGCGAGTGCGTGGTGCTCTCGGGGCCATCGGGCGCCGGAAAATCGTCGATCCTGAAGATGATCTTCGGCAATTACCGCTGTGATTCGGGGCGCATTGGCATCCGCCATCGCGGTGCGCTGATCGATCTCGCCAGCGCGGAGCCGCGGCAGGTGCTCAACATTCGCCGTTCCACCATCGGCTATGTCAGCCAGTTCCTGCGGGCAGTGCCGCGCGTTGCGACCATCGACGTGGTCGCCGAGCCGTTGATCGTGAACGGCATGGCCCGCGCCGATGCGCAAGCCCGCGCCGGCGAGTTGTTGCACCGTCTCAATATTCCGGAGCGCCTGTGGCAGCTTCCGCCCGCGACCTTCTCCGGCGGCGAGCAGCAGCGCGTCAACATCGCGCGCGGCTTTATCTCGGACCTGCCGATCCTTCTGCTCGACGAGCCCACCGCCTCGCTCGATGCCGCCAACCGCGCTGTGGTGGTCGAGCTGGTCACTGAAAAGAAGCGCCAGGGCGTCGCCATGGTCGCCATTGTCCATGACGACGAAATCCGCCATTTGATTGCCGACCGTATCGTCGACGTCACCAGCTTTGCCGCCGCTGCCTGAAGGACATGGACATGAACGCCCCGAAGGAGATCGTGATCGCCAATGCCAGGATCGTGCTGGCCGACCGGGTGATCGAGCAAGGCTGGCTCGCCCTTGCCAATGGCCGCATTGCCGAGATCGGCGAGGGCCGGGCGCCAGCAGGTGCGGAGGATGCCGGCGGCGACCTGATCATGCCGGGCCTGATCGAGCTCCACACCGATCATCTCGAAGCCCATTACGTGCCGCGCCCGAAAGTGTTCTGGAATCCGGTCGCCGCCGTCATCTCCTATGACGGCCAGCTCGCGACCTCGGGCATCACCACGGTGTTCGATTCGCTGCGTGTCTGGCGCGAGGACGGCGCCGAGGAGGTCGACGGCCGCGCCGGCGTGCTCGCTGCCGCGATCACGACCGCGCGTGACTCCAGCCTGCTGCGCGCCGACCACTTCCTGCATCTGCGCTGCGAAATCCCGATGCCGAGCGTGGTCGAGGAGGCCAGGGAGCTGATCGACCGCCCCGACGTCAAGCTGATGTCGCTGATGGATCATACCCCCGGCCAGCGCCAGTTCCGCGACGAGGTCAAGTTGCGCGACTATTATCGCGGCAAGGGCGGTGGCAAGACCGATGCCGAGCTCGACGAGCTGTTCGCCAAGCGTTTCGAGTACCAGAAGGCCTATGCCGCCACCAACATGCGCGAGATCGTGGCGCTGGCGCAGGCCTACAGGATCCCGCTCGCAAGCCATGACGACACCACCGACGAGAACGTCGCGGACGCCGTGCGCGACGGCGTCGCCGTGGCGGAATTCCCGACCACGCTGGAGGCCGCGCGCGGCCTGCACGAGGCCGGCATCGACATCCTGATGGGCGCGCCCAACGTCGTGCGCGGCGGCTCGCATTCCGGCAACATCGCCGCGGTCGATCTGGCCCGCGAGGGCCTGCTCGACATCCTGTCCTCGGATTACATCCCGTCCAGCCTCTTGATGGGCGCGCTGCAACTGCCCGAGCATGTGCCCGCGATCAGCCTTCCGGCGGCGATCCGGACGGTGACGAAGGCGCCGGCCGAGGCGGTTGGCCTCACCGACCGCGGCGAGATCGCGATCGGCAAGCGCGCCGACCTCATTCGCGTGCATGTAGCAGGCCACGTTCCGGTCGTCCGCAGCGTCTGGCGCGAAGGCAGCCGCGTCGCATGAGCGAGACCGCGGCCATGGCGCAGGGCGCAGCAGGCGGGATCGGACCCGGGCGGCTCGTGCTCGTGGTCGGTCCCAGCGGCGCCGGCAAGGACACGCTGCTGCGGCTGGCGCGGGCAGCGTGCGTCGATGACCACAGCGTCGTCTTTCCGCGCCGTGTCGTGACGCGCGAATCTTCCGCCGACGAGGACAACATCGCGGCGACATCGGACGAATTCCGCCAAGCGCGCGAGCACGGCGATTTCGCGGTGCATTGGGAGGCGCATGGGCATTCCTACGCCTTGTCGACCGGGATCAACGACGATATCCGTGCCGGACGCACGGTCGTCGTCAACGTCTCGCGCACGGTGATCGGCGCACTGCGCCAGACCTATGCGAATGTCGTGGTGGTCGCGATCACGGCACCGCCGGATGTGCTCGCGCAGCGGCTTGCCGCGCGCGCGCGGCACAGCGACGGCAACATCGCCGAACGCCTCACCCGCAGCGTCGATGAGGCCTCGGCGCCTGCCGATGTCACCATCCTCAACGCCGGCAGCGCGGACTATCACGGTCGCCAGCTCCTGCGCGTGATCAGGAACGACGGTTGGCAGGAATAGCCGGTACAACCAGGAGAACGGAATGTCGGTGATCGAAACGGTCGCGCAGCTCGAGGCCATCTACGGCGTCACCAACGACGCCTCGACCGTGAAAGTCGCCGACCACGTCACGCCGCTCTATCGGGTCTTCATCGAGAAGGCGCCGTTCGCCGCGCTCGCTACCATCGGGCCCGAAGGCATCGACTGCTCGCCGCGCGGCGATTTGCCCGGCTTCGTCCGGATCCATGACCCCAGGACGCTGATGCTGCCGGACCGCCGCGGCAACAACCGCGTCGATTCCCTGCGCAACATCGTGCGCGATCCCAGGGTGTCGCTGATGTTCCTGATCCCCGGCTCGGGCAATGCGACCCGTGTCAACGGCCGCGCCCATCTCTCCATTGATCCCGAGCTGCTGGCCTCGTTCAAGGTCGAAGGCAAGGCGCCGCGCAGCGTCATGGTGATGAAGGTCGACGAGATCTACTTCCAGTGCGCCCGCGCCATCGTGCGCTCCGACCTCTGGAATCCCGACAAGCGGGTTGATCCGAAGACCCTGCCGACGCCCGGCCAGATCCTCGCCGAGATGAGCGACAACAAGGTCGGCGGCGACGAATATGATCGGATCTGGCCGGAACGCGCAGCCGCTACGATGTGGTGATTGTCTTACCCTCTCCCCTTGCGGGAGAGGGTGGCTCGACGCAATAGCGGCGAGACGGGTGAGGGGTATCTCTCCATTCGCGCATCTTTCGCGATCGAGTTCGTGGAGAGATACCCCTGATCCGGCGCTGCGCGCCACCTTCTCCCACAAGGGGGGAAGGAAAGTGGAGATTGCCGCTTCGCCCCCTCAATTGAACGCCATACCGCCGCTCAGCGCGATCGTCTGTCCGGTCATATAGGCATTGTCCACCAGCAGCATCACCGCCTTGGCCACCTCATCCGCCGTTCCGAAGCGGCCGAGCGGGATACGGCTGACGAGCTGGGGCTGGCCGCTCATCATGTCGGTCTCGATCAGCGACGGCGCCACCGCATTGACGGTGATGCCGTCCTTCACCAGCCGCGCCGCATAGCCTCGCGTCAAGCCCTCCATGCCGGCCTTGGATGCATTGTAGTGCGGTCCGATAGAGCCAGCGCCGCGCGCTGCGCCCGAGGAGATGTTGACGATGCGGCCCCATTTCCGCGCTCGCATCGAGGGCAGCACCGCCTGCGTGCACAGGAAGACGGATTTCAGATTGACCAGGATCGTTCGGTCGAAATCCTCCTCGGTGAGATCCTCGATGCCGCGCGTGATGGCGATGCCGGCGTTGTTGACGAGGATGTCGATCGGTCCGAGCCCGCCTGTCACGCGTTCGACCAAGCCGGCCACGGCCCCGGCTTGCGAGACGTCGGCGGCAACGACGATGGCGCGGCCGCCCTGCTTGACGATCTCGCCTGCAAGCTGCTCGGCTTGGCCGATCTGTTCGCGGCAGTTGATCGCCACCGCCGCGCCTGATGCCGCCAGCGCGCGACAGACGGCAGCGCCAATCCCGCGCGAGCCGCCGGTCACGAGCGCGGTGCGTCCCTTTAAATCATGCGTCATCGCTGGACCTCCCGGTTCTTCTGTTCTGTAGGCTGCTGGAATCCTATCATAACGACTGCGCCCCCGCGTTGAACTCATCGCGAGATGAATCCAGTTGCCGGTGCTTGCCGCAGGAGAAGCGCTCCAGCGCCGTCATCGCAAATATGGAGAGCCATTTCATTGACCAATCGCGCCGATCGCTCGATAGTCGCAGCATCGAAACTGCTCCTCGAGCCCACGCCGCGATATGAGAACCGATCACCAGCGCAATCAGAACGACATGCATGCGTGCATGACGCCGCGCTGTTTCTCGGCGGCTACCGGCGCCTGTTGTTGTTGCTGATCGCCTTCCAGCAACAGCCCGCACGACAAATCTCAAAACAGGAACGCCGGGACCTCGGCGAGCGAGCAGTCATGTCCCAAGCCCAATCGAACGCTTACATCATCGAGATCCACGACCGCGCCGCCGGCATCGTCACGAGGGACCAGCGCGGCTTCCGCTTCTTCTCTTCCGAGCGCCTGTTCGACAGTCTCGAGGGCCGCCAGTTCCGCTCGGCGCGTGAGGCCGAACGCGCCGCACGAGCGGTGCTTTCCGAGCGGGGCCGGCGTCCGAGTTGATCAGCTGCGGCGGCGCGCCCTGGTGCGTGCCGCCTTCTTCGCGGCGGCCGAGCGGACCTTGGCGCCCTTGGTCCGGCTCGCCTTCCGCGCGGCCGCTGAACGCGACGCGGCGCTTCGCTGGCTCGCAGCACGCTTGCTTTGCTTCGACAGCGCGCTCCGCGATGCGGTCGAGCGCGGCTCCTTCTTCAAGACGTTCTCGACCGCGCGTGACACTTTCGGCCGGCGCTTCGGCGTGCGCTTGCCCTGGCCGACCTCATAGGCGTATTTGGCGCTGCGGCGGGTCGCCTTCTTGGTTCGCCCCTTGCGCGGTGGCGGCAGGTCGACGCCGGCGCGGCGTGCCTCGGAAAGGCCGATGGCGATCGCCTGCTTCGTCGAGCGTGCGCCGTGCTTGCCTTTGCGGATCCTGTCGATCTCGTCCTTGACGAATTCGCCGGCCTGCGTGCTCGGGGATTTGCCGGCGCGCTTGTCCTGCTTCGCTTTGCGAATGATTTCCTGTCTTGGCATGGGCCGAGTTCCCTCTGAGAGACATAGGGATGTCGGACCGCAACGCATGACGCGGACGATTGATCCTTTTCAGTTCCGTAAGGCCGCCAGCAGTTCGTCAGGGCGCTCGGCCATGATCATGTGACCGGCGCCGGGCACCACGACGGTCTTTGCATGCGGAATTGCCGCCGCGAGCGCCTTGCCGGCTTTCGCCGGCGTCATCATGTCCCGTTCGCCGAGGATCAGCGTTGTCGGCACCTTGACGGTCGCGGCGGCGGTCAGCGCATTCGCGTAAGCGTTGCAGGCCGACAGATCCCTGAACAGCACGCCGGGTTCGCAAGCCTTCAGCACGGCCTGCGCGCCGCCATGCATCCACAGGCCCGGCGCGAGACTGCCGCCGAGCTCCGCGCTGAAGCCGAGGCCCCAGATCGAGACCATATCGTTGGCCTCTTGCGAATTGGCCTCGGCGGCCTTCAGCAGATCCGGGCCGACCGTCATGGTCGCGGCGGTGCCGATCAGGCTCAGCGCGGAAACCCTGTCCGGGTGCCGCGCCGCCGTCTCCAGCGAGATCAGCGATCCCATGGAATGGCCGATCAGATGTGCCTTCGAGCTCCCTGCCGCATCGAGCAGCGCCGCCGTCCAGTCGGCCATCTCGGCGATGCTGCCGAGCGAAGACCCGCCTGAGCGGCCGTGGCCGGGGAGATCAGGCGCCAGCACGGCAAAGCCGTGATGAGCGAACCAGCGCGTATGTAGCGCCCAGGTCGAATGGTCGAAGCCGGCGCCGTGGATGAAGGCGACCGCGGGCAGCGATTTGTCGAAGTCGCGGCCGCCGGTTGCGACAAACACTTCAAGGCCGTTGACGGAGAGCTTCATGACTTAGACCTTTTGCGAGATGCGCAGCGCTTGGGCGAGATCGTCGATGATGTCGCTCGCGGTCTCGATGCCGACCGACAGCCGCACCAGCTCTTCCCCGATGCCGGCCGCCTTGAGCTGTTCGGCGTCCATCTGCTGATGCGTGGTCGAGGCCGGGTGGATCACCAGCGTCTTGGCGTCGCCGACATTGGCGAGATGGCTGATCATGCGCAGGGATTCGATGAACTTGCGGCCCGCAGGCCGCCCGCCCTTGATGCCGAAGGAGATGATCGAGCCCGCGCCGTGCGGCAGGAGCTGCTTTGCCAGCTGATAGTCCGTGTGCGTCTCCAGCGAGGGATGCAGCACCCAGTCGACCGCCTTGTTGGACTTCAGGGCTTCCAGCACGAGATGCGTGTTCTGCATGTGGCGGTCCATGCGCACGCCCAGCGTCTCGACGCCCTGCAGCAGCTGGAATGCGTTGGTCGGCGACAGGCACGCACCGAAATCGCGCAAGCCTTCGGTGCGGGCGCGCATGATGAAGGCGGCCGTGCCGAACTGCTCGTCGAAGACGATGCCGTGATAGCCGCCATAGGGCTCGGTCAGCACGGCGAACTTGCCGGAACCGCGCCAGTCGAAGCGGCCGCCGTCAATGATCGCGCCGCCGATCGCGATGCCGTGGCCGCCGATCCATTTGGTCGCCGAATGCATCACGATGTCGGCGCCAAGCTCGATCGGCCGGCTGAGATAGGGCGTGGCGAAGGTGTTGTCGATCAAGAGCGGAATCTTCGCGTCATGCGCGATGGCCGCGACCTTGGGAATGTCGAGCACTTCCAGCCCGGGATTGCCGATGGTCTCGCCGATCACGAGCTTCGTGTTGGGCTTGATCGCGCCGCGGAACGCGTCGAGATCGCGCGGTTTGACGAAGGTCGTTGTGATGCCGAACCGCGGCAGCGTGTGCGCCAGCAGATTGATGGTGCCGCCATAGAGCGAGCTCGACGCCACGATGTGATCGCCGGCGTTGAGGAGCGTCGCGATGGCCAGATGCAGTGCGGCCATGCCGCTCGCCGCGCAGATCGCGCCGACGCCGCCCTCCAGCGCCGCGAGCCGCTCCTCCAGCACGCCGGTGGTCGGATTGGAGATGCGCGTGTAGATGTGGCCCGCGCGTTCGAGATTGAACAGCGCAGCCGCGTGATCCGAATCCTGGAACACGTAGGACGTGGTCTGGTAGATCGGCACCGCGCGGGCCCCGGTCGCGGGATCCGGATGCTGGCCCGCATGCAGGCTCAGGGTCTCGAAGGCAGGCGGTTTCGGTGCGGGCATGCGTGGCCTCGTTGGTCAATCGGCGGAGGCCGCTCTTGTGCCACAGAACGGCGGGGCAAGTCAGCCCATTGAAGCGTCGCACAGTGCCTTGCAGGGTTTAACCCCCGATCGCCTGTTCGATGATCCGGGCCTCCCGCAGCAATATCTCCGCGACCTCTTGCTCGCGGCGGGGGCCGAGCCGGGTCCGCACGGCGGAGACCGTCATCGCGGCAGCCGGCTGGCCGTCCGGCGTCTTGATCCAGGTCGAGATCGATTTGGTGCCCTGCACGAGGCCAATCTCTCGCTTGCCGTAGCCCAAGCGTCTGGCCGCCATCACTTCGCCCATTACCGTCGCCACATCGGTCCGATAGGCCTCGAATCTGTTCTCGTTGGCAGCGACGATCTTTCGCGCATCCTGCGCCGGCATCGCGGCGAGGATGGCGACGCCCGCACTGGAGACGCCGAGCGGCCGGCGCGCGCCGATCTCGATCGACAGCACCTGGATCGGATAGACGCCGATCCTGCGGTCGACACACAGCGTGTCGTTGCCGGTGCGCACCGTCAGGAACAGCGTGTCCCCGATCTCGGCGGAGGCGCGTTGCAGCGACGGATTGGCGGCAATCAGCAGTCGCGACGGCCGCGGCCGCGCCAGCGCCAGCTCCGGCACCTGGTTGCCGATCGCGTAGCAGCCGCTCCGCTCGTTCCGCTCGACGATGCCTTCCTCGATCAGCACGTGGACGATGCGATGCACGGTCGGGCGGGTGAGGCCGGTTCCGCGCACGACCTCGGCCAATGGCACACCGGCCTCGCGGCCTGCGGCCAGAATGCGCAGCACCGCGAGCGCGCGCCGGATCGCCTGCGCGCCCTGCCGCGGTGCCATGGCGTTGCGGGGTACTCTGGTTTTGTCCATAATATGGACAAGAACGCCACAATTCACTCGACAGGTAAAGCGCAATCATCTGGAGATTGCGCTCCGATCGAGCTGCCTATCGAGTTGCCCTCAGTGCGACGTCAGGCATTCGACGTGAAATTGAAAAGCGCCGCCGGGAGGTTAACATGAGATTAATCTGGATCGCCATAGCAGCCGCGACTGCGATGCTGGCCGGGCCCGCATCGGGCCAGCAATGGCCGGCACGCAACGTCAAGCTGATCGTGCCCTATCCCGCCGGCGGCAATGTCGACAGCGCCGCGCGCATCGTCGCCGACAAGCTGCAGGAAAAGCTCGGCCAGCCCTTCGTCATCGAGAACAAGGCCGGCGCCGGCGGCATGATCGCGGGCGAGGCTTTCGCGAAATCGGCGCCCGACGGCTACACGCTGTTCGTCGGCGCCAACGGCCCGGTGCTGTTCGCGACCGAGATCAACAAGCGCGACGCCTATAACTGGAAGAAGGACTTTCTGCCGATCTCGACGATCTCGATGACGCCGCTGGTGCTCGAGGTTCATCCGTCGGTGCAGGCGACGACGCTGAAGGAGTTTCTCGATCTTGCCAAGCGCGAGCCCGGCAAGCTGACGATGGCTTCGCCCGGTCCCGGCACCACCAACCATTTGCTCAGCGAGTTGATGCAATCAAGCCTCGAGGTGCAATGGGTCACCGCGCATTACCGCGGCAACGCGCCGGCGATCAACGACCTGCTCGGCGGGCAGGTGCAGTTCGCCTTCGACCAGCTCACGGTCAGTCTCCAGCACATCAAGGCCGGCCTGTTCCGCGCGCTGGCGGTCACCAGCCCGCACCGCCTGAAGTCGCTGCCCGACGTGCCGACCTTCGCCGAGCTCGGCTACAAGGATTTCGACGGCCAGACCTTCACCGGCCTGTTCGCTCCTGCCGGCACGCCGGCGCCGGTCGTGGAGAAATTGCACGAGACGCTCGTCGCGATCCTGAAGGACCCCAGCGTGGTCGACAAATTCGAGAAACTCGGCGGCGAAGCCACGCCGATGACGCCGGCCGAATTCAGGGCTTATCTGGAGCGCGAGGACGCCAAGTGGATTCCGGTGGTGCGCAAGGCCAACATCACGGCCAATTGAGCCATGCGGATCGATCCCACCGAGTTCGGCGCCGAGCGCATCTACCGGCTGATGACCGGCATCGTGGTGCCGCGTCCGATCGCCTGGGTGACGAGCCTGTCGCGCAGCGGCGTGCTTAATCTCGCCCCGTTCAGCGCCTTCACCTTCGTCTCGCAGAAGCCGCCGATGCTCGCCATCAGCGTCGGCCGCAAGGGCGCCGATTACAAGGACACCGCGCACAACATCCTCGATACCGAGGAGTATGTCATCCACATCGCCGATACCCCACTGATGTCGGCGGTGCACGATTCATCGGTCGAGCATCCGCCTGAGATCAGCGAGGTCGAACATCTCGGGCTCGAAACGCTGCCCTGCGAGCTCATCAAGGTGCGGCGGCTGGCGGCAGCGCCGGTCGCGATGGAATGCCGTTTCCGGCAGTGCCTCGAATTCGGCGAGGCCAGGAGCCGGCTCATCGTCGGCGAGGTCGTGATGTTCCACATTCGCGACGGACTCGTGAACGACGGCAAGGTCGAGACTGCCGCCCTCGACCCGATCGCCCGCATCGGAGGTCCCCGTTACGCCCGGCTCGGCGAGATCGTCACGCTCAAGACCGTGTTCCAGACCCCGAAATCGAAAGACTGAGCGCCGTCGCCCGCCGCTCTGCCCGAACATCATTGGAGAACGACCATGCGCCTCGTAAGCTATCTCGTGGACGGAGAGCCGCGCTACGGCGCGGCCGTCGAAGGCGGCGTGATCGATCTGACCAAACGGATCGGCCATGACTTCTCGGATGTGCGCGCGCTGATCGCGGCCAACGCGCTGCCCGACGCGCAGGAAGCGGTTGCCGGCGCCGCGCCGGACTACGCTCTGGAAGAGCTGGTCCTGCTTCCGCCGGTGCTGGCGCCGGAAAAGCTCTGGTGCATCGGCGTCAACTATGCCGAGCGCAACGCCGAATACAAGGACAGTTCGGACCTGCCCAAATATCCGAGCCTGTTCGTGCGCAGCATGTCGTCGATGACGGGCTCCGGCCAGCCGCTGGAGAAGCCGAAGGTTTCGGACCAGCTCGACTACGAGGGCGAGCTCGTCATCGTCATCGGACAGGGCGGCCGTCACATCCCGCGGGACAAGGCGTGGTCGCACATCTTCGGCATGACGCTGTGCAACGAGGGCACGATCCGCGACTGGCTGCGTCACGGCAAGTTCAACGTGACTCAGGGCAAGAACTTCGACCGCTCCGGCAGCATCGGCCCGTGGATCGTCACGTCGGACGAGCTCGATCCGCGCGGCCCCCACGACATCGTTACGCGCGTCAACGGCGAGGTGCGGCAGCAGGACACGACCGAGCGGCTGATGTTTCCGTTCGACTTCATCATCTCCTATCTCTCCACCTTCGCGACCCTGAAGCCCGGCGACATGATCGTGACGGGCACGCCGACCGGTGCGGGCGCCCGCTTCGATCCGCCGCGCTGGCTGAAGGTGGGCGACGTCGTCGAGGTCGAGTCGAGCCGCATCGGCGTGCTGCGCAACACCGTGGCCGCGGAGAGCTAGATCATGCTGGATAGCGCCACGATCGAACGTCTCGCCGCGCGCCTCGACGAGGCCGAGCGCACCAAGTCGCTGATCCCGATGTTCTCGAAGGAGTATCCGGATTTCAGCATCGAGGACGCCTATGCGGTTCAGCGCGCCTGGACGAAACTCCAGCTCGGCCGCGGCCGGATCATCAAGGGCCACAAGATCGGCCTGACCTCGAAGGCGATGCAGAACGCGGTCGGCATCTCCGAGCCGGATTACGGCGTGCTGTTCGCCGACATGTTCTATGCCGACGCGACGCCGATTCCGTTCGACCGCTTCCACGCGCCGCGCATCGAGGTCGAGCTCGCCTTCGTGCTGAAGGCGCCGCTGCGCGGGCCCGATTGCACCATCTTCGACGTCCTCAACGCCACCGATTACGTCACGCCGGCACTGGAAATCCTGGAGACGCGCATGCACCGCGTCGATCCCGAGACCGGCAAGACACGCAAGGTGATGGACACGATCTCGGACAACGCGGCGAATGCCGCGCTGGTGCTGGGCGGCCGGCCGTTCCGCCCCCTTGATGCCGATCTGCGCTGGATCGGCGCGCTGCTCTTCCGCAACGGCGAGGTCGAGGAAACCGGCCTTGCCGCCGGCGTGCTCAATCATCCCGCGAACGGCATCGCCTGGCTCGCCAACCGCCTCGCGCCGCATGACGAGCATCTGAGGGCGGGCGAGGTGGTGCTGGCGGGATCGTTCACGCGGCCCGTCGACATCCGCCGCGGCGACACGTTCCATGCCGACTACGGCGCGTTCGGCTCGGTGTCGTGCCAGTTCGTCTGAACCAACAACAAAAAGGGAGCGCATCATGAGTGGTCAATCGCGGCGCAAGAGCATCCACATCGGCGGCTTCAAGCACGTCAATCCGATTCCGAACGCCTGCCGCATCGGCAATCTCGTGATGTCCGGCGTCATCCTCGGCCGCGATCCCGCGACCAACGCGATGCCTGAGAGTCTCGACGCCCAATGCGCCAACATGTTCGCGCACATGAAGGCGACGGTGGAGGCCGCCGGCGGCAGCACAGACGACATCATCAAGATGACGGTGTGGCTGAAGGACCGCGGCAACCGCGGGCCCGTCAACGTCGAATGGCTCAAGATGTTTCCGGACGAGCATTCGCGCCCGGCGCGCCACGCGCTGCCGATGGACAACATGGACGGCGGCGCGCTGGTGCAGTGCGACTTTACCGCCGTGATCGACTGAAGGAGTTTTGCGCATGCCGACCTATCTGCCGTTCGATCCCAACCCGCGCCGCCCCAGCAAGGCGCCGCCGCCGAAGACCATCGACAGCCAGTTCCACGTGCTGGGTCCCATCGACAAATATCCGGAGCGCCCCGGCGCGGCCTATCGGATGCCGAGCGCGACCTGGGAAGCGGCGCTGCGCATGCACAAGACGCTCGGCATCGAGCGCGGCATCATCGTGCAGACCACGACCTACGGCGCCGACCATGCCGTCGTGCTCGACGGCCTCGCCGCGATGGGTCCGAACTATCGCGGCTGTGCCAACGCGCTGGTGTTCGCCGAGGCGAGCGACTCGTATCTCTCCAAGCTGCACGAGGCCGGCGTGCGCGGCGCACGCTTCAGCTTCCGCCAGGAGCTCGGCGCCGTGCTGTCGGACGCCGATTTCGCACGTGCGATTGCGCGCATTCGCGAGCTCGGCTGGTACGTCAAGATCCAGCCCGAGAAGGACGGCATCATGTCGAGCGTCGCCAAATACGAGAACCTCGACGTGCCCGTGCTGATCGATCACATGGCGCGCCCCGACCCCGAGGCCGGCAAGGCCGATCCGAACCTGCGCAAGATGCTCGAGCTGCTCGAGAAGGGCAATTTCTGGGTGATGCTGTCGCTCGGCGAGAAGATCTCGAAACTCGGTGCGCCCTATGACGACGTCATCCCGATCGCGCGCGCCTATATCGAGGCCGCCCCCGACCGCTGCGTCTGGGCCAGCGACTGGCCGCATCCCGTCTCGGTGAAGCAGCCGCCCAACGACGCCGACCTGCTCGAGCTGATGTACCGCTACGTCGCGGACCAGACGGAGCTGGAGAAGATCCTGGTGCGCAATCCGGCAAAGCTGTTCGGGTTTGCGGATTAGAGCGAACTCCCTCGGTCGTCATTGCGAGGAGCTCTTGCGACGAAGCAATCCAGAGTCCTGCTGCGGTGGTAGTCTGGATTGCTTGGCTGCGCTCGCAATGACGTGCGGTCCTACCGCTCACAGCGGCTGCCTCCCCACCCGGTCCCGCACCTCGGCCGCGATCTCGAACGAGCGCAGCCGGGCGGCGTGATCGTAGATCTGCCCCGTCGTCATCAATTCGTCCGCGCCGGTATCCGTGATCAGCGCCTTCAGCTTCTCTTCCACCACATCAGGCGAGCCGACCGCGGAGCAGGACAGCGACTGGTCGACCATGGCTTTCTCCGCCGGCGACCACAGCGCATCCATGTCGTCCACCGGCGGCGGCAGCGGCCCCGGCGTGCCGCGGCGCAGGTTGATGAACTGCTGCTGCAGCGAGGAGAACATTCGTTTCGCCTCATCATCGCTGTCGGCGGCGAAGACGTTGACGCCGATCATCGCGTAGGGCTTGTCGAGCTGCGCCGACGGCTCGAAGCGCGCGCGATATTCGCGCAGCGCCGGCATCATCATCTGCGGCGCGAAATGCGAGGCGAATGCGAACGGCAGCCCGAGCATCGCAGCCAGCTGTGCGCCGAAGGTGCTCGATCCCAGGATCCACAGCGGCACCTTGGTGCCCATGCCGGGCACGGCGCGGATCGCCTGGTTCGGCTGCAAATCGCCGAGCAGCGCCTGCAATTCCAGCACGTCATGGGGAAAATTCTCGGACGTCGTCGCAAGGTCGCGCCGCAGCGCCCGTGCGGTGAACTGGTCGGTGCCGGGCGCCCGCCCGAGCCCGAGATCGATCCGTCCGGGATAGAGCGATTCCAGCGTGCCGAACTGCTCGGCGATGACCAGCGGCGAATGGTTCGGCAGCATGATCCCGCCGGAGCCGACGCGGATCGTCCTGGTCCCGCCCGCGATGTGCCCGATCACCACCGATGTCGCAGCGCTCGCGATCCCCGTCATGTTGTGATGCTCGGCGAGCCAGAACCGTTTGTAGCCCCAGCTCTCCGCATGCTGCGCCAGATCGAGCGAATTGCGAAACGCCTGTGCGGCATCGCTGCCCTGGCAGATCGGTGCGAGGTCGAGCACGGAGAAGGGGATCATGGGGGGTACCTGAACTGAGCGCGTGTGTGGGTCTGCACACATGTAGTGTCGGTGCATCGGATCGGTAGAGCACTGGCGAGATCCGGAGGCACCGCCATCGTACAAGACCTTGGCCGGTTTCGCTTCGTCCCACCCCTCCGACAAGCTATGATCCGACCGTTCAGGTCTATCGAGACGGTCAAATGAGACGGCGGAATTTTCTAGCTTCCTTGGGACTTGCTGCCATGTCGCCACGTGTGGCGTTTACCCAACAGCGCGTTCCGGTCGTGGGCTTCGTCGGGTTTGCCACCACTGAGGTGGACAACGCCACGCTTGCTCCCTTTCGCAAGGCGATGGCTGGGCTCGGTTACGTCGAGGGTCGCAACATCATCATCGACGCACGCTCGACCGGAGGGGATGTCTCGCGCGGCCTGACGCTGATTGATGAGCTCGTGGCAAAACGCGTCGATGTGCTGCTTGCGCCGGGACCGGCCGCGGCCCGCGCGATCGTGAAGAGGACCAATATCCCCGTTGTTGCGGTCGCGCTGCCTGCTGTGCAGAGCGACCGCGAGTTGTTTGAGAGCCTCGCTCGTCCCGGCGGCAGCCTCACCGGTTTTGCTGCATTTGGCGAAGAGATGTCGGCCAAACGCATCGAGATGATCCGCGAGATTTTGCCAACGCTCAGGAGAATCGGCGTTTTGAATAACGCAACGGACCCGACGTTTAGTGCCTGGGGCGCGCAAACCGTGCTGGAAGCACGACGAGCGGGCGTCGAACCGGTGCGACTTGGTCTCACCACTGCGTCGCCAACAGCGGTAGCCGAGCAGTTTGATGTGCTGGCGGCCGCCGGTGGCAGCGCCGTGATCGTCATTCGCGATTACATGACCGCTGCAATGCAGAATGAGATCTGTCAGATCGGCATCGAAAGGAAGATCGCCGTCATCGGTCAGCAGAGCGAATTTGCGCGCGCTGGCGCGCTGTTCAGCTATGGTGCCGACATAGGCGACCTCTTTCGTCGCGCCGCGGGTTATGTCGATTTGATTCTGAAGGGACAAAAGCCGGCGGACATGCCGATTCAACTCCCAACCAAATTCGAGCTGGCCGTCAATCTCAAGACGGCGCGTGCACTCGGATTGACTGTTCCGCCCACCATCCTCGTGCTGACGGATGAAGTGATCGAGTAAGCGCGCAGGATGGTTTCCGTCCTGCCTGCCCTGTGTGGCCCACGCCCGCCCGTTCACAACACTGTTATTGCGGCCTATGGCGCCCTTCGTCGCAACTGGGCGTTTTGGGCCTGTTGTTGTAGCTTGCGGGAGCAGCCGCAGGGTTGCCAGGAGGAACCGACATGACCACGGTCGTATTCAACCGCCGAAGCCTGCTCGCCGCGGGCGGCTCCGTCCTCGCAACAGGCGTCCTGGCATCAGGCGTTTCCGGTCTCCTGCTTCCCGCCCGTGCGGCAGGCCTCGCGCCGACCGAAACGATGTCGGGCGGCGCGAACAATTATCGCAAGGGCGCGCAGATCGTGGATCGCATCGGCAAGGGCGGCTTCTGGATGAGCGGCACCGTCCGCCGCGCCGGCGACGGCACGCCGCTGGCCGGGCAGCGCATCCAGATCTGGGCGCACACGGTCGAAGGCCAGGAGCACGAGCCGCAGAGCCATGGCGCCACGCTCACCGACAAGGACGGCAAGTTCCGGCTGGAGATGCCGCAGATCATTCCGATCTTCGGCCAGCCGCACGGCCACCTCGCCTATGACAGCGGCGAGTTCAAGACCGTTTTCCTGCGGCCGGTGATGCGGAGCGCAAAGGAGACCAGCCTCGAGGCGCACTTCGTCCTGCAGCCGGCCTGACCGGGCCAGCGAATGACGGAGTGGAGATCGGCGCGGGTGATCCTGATCTGGGTCGCTCTTGCCTTGGCCATTGGCGTGCCGGTCGCGCTGGCGGCGACAAGCGAGCAGCTCGCATGGCGCGGTCCGGTCTACATCCTCGCCGGCTTTGCAGGGATCATTGCCCTCGGTCTCGTGCTCGTGCAGCCCCTGCTGATCGGCGGCTATCTGCCGGGCCTGTCGACCTATCGTGGCCGGCGCGTCCATCACTGGATCGGCGGCGCGTTGGTACTGGCCGTGGTAATCCACGTCGCCGGTCTCTGGATCACCAGCCCGCCCGATATGATCGACGCGCTGACCTACGCATCGCCGACGCCGTTCTCACCCTTTGGCGTGACCGCCATGTGGGCCATCTTCATCGTTGCCGTTCTGGCTGCACTGCGCCGGCGATTGGGACTGCGCCTGCGTACCTGGCGTATCGTCCATCTTCCGCTCGCAATCGTCATCGTCGCAGGCAGCGTGGTCCATTGCCTGCTGATCGAGGGGACGATGGAGACGGTTTCGAAGGTGGCGCTTTGCCTGCTGATCCTCGCGGCGAGCATCAAGGTGATGGTTGATCTGCAGGTCTGGCGAAAGCGAAGGACGTTGCGCGGGGAAAGTGTCGCGCGGCAGTAGATCTTGGGATTCGAGAAGCGAAGGCCTCTCCACGCGTCATCTCTGCGGAAAGATTCCGGATCGCCTCGCTTCCGCTCGCAATGATGGAGCACGCCGCTCCGCTTGCCGCAAATAGCGCCGAGGCGTACCCTCGCGCCATGACCGTCACCGCCCCCGATCTGAAAGCGTTCCTGCTCGCGACGCCGTTCTTCGGCGGTCTCTCGGACGGAGGCCTCGATCTCCTGATGTCGATGCTGGTCGAGCGCCGCTTCGATGCCGGGGCGACCGTCGTGGCGGAGGGCGAGCCGGGACGCTCGATGTTCATCGTCGAATCCGGCCGTCTGGCGGTGAGCAAGCGGGCGAATGCGGGAAGCACCATCCCGATTTCCGTTCTGGAGCGTGGCGATTTCTTCGGCGAGATGACGCTGATCGAAATGCAGAACCGCTCGGCGACGGTCGTCGCGGAGGTGCCGACGGTGCTGTACGAGTTGACGGCCCGGAATCTCTACGCCTGCTACAAGGCCGACATCCACGCCTATGTGGTCGTCCTGCAGAACATCAATCGCGAGCTTTGCCGGCGCTTGCGCCGGGCGGATAACCGCTTCACCGGCCTCCAGGCGGAGAACGACAATTGATGGTGCGCAGCACCGCTAGGGCGGCTGCGAAACCATCATGTCTCGCCACTGAGCAGGGTCTCGACGGGTCTTGGACGTCACGACTTGTCGTGCGCGTACTTCTCCAAGACCAGCCGGTTATATTCATCCCTTACCGCCCTTCGTGAAACATGCCCTTTTCGGTCCTTGGCAATTTTCAGAAGGTCGGGATCGGTCGGTCCCCTCCGCCTAAATCTCGCAAAGAATCGGGTCGGAGGCGCCGACGTCCTTCCAAACAGCCGGTCAAGCCATTCCATCGTGTCCTCCCGGACAAACTGCGCGACATGACACTATCACCACGAATTTAGCGGTCAAAAGGACAGTATGGCTGCATCTTTTCGACATCGGAAGCCGACATCATGCCGCGATTTGGGCGCGTCGGGCAAAACACCCAGAGCCCGTCAATCCCCTCCTGCAAAAATATTCCACTTTACCGAAATTCGGAATTGCGGCATAGTCCCGCCATCCCGGCCTGAGGAGAGGGGCGATCGTACGTCGCAACGAACGTGGGCCGGGGTGCGGTGGACGCGGCTGCGTCGGGCACGGCAAGGCGGGACCAGGGCGGGTGAACCTCGTGAGGTCCTTCTCCGTGTGACGAACGATGTTGCTGCGTACGGCAAAACCGTGTGGTCCTGGCCGTCGTTGCTACGGTCAAGCCCTTCGGAGGTGCGAGCGAGCCCAACCGGGCGGGCTGCATCATCCAATTCGTGGGGCGAGGGAGGCCAGAGGAAAGTTCGGCTCCCGGGAGAGCACGGCATAAGCCGTCCGACCATCGCGCAGGGAAGG
>NZ_JAFCJE010000004.1 GCF_018131185.1 Bradyrhizobium diazoefficiens
CACGGCATAAGCCGTCCGACCATCGCGCAGGGAAGGCCGAGTGATCGGCACCACCTGTATGCTGCTGTGCGGTTCTTTTTGCGCGTGCATTTCGCGCAGCGGACCGCGGGTGCCTGTCGGCACCCGGCCTTCCCTGCGCCCTCTTGGTTTTGAGGGTGGCGTGATCAAGCAAAGCTCGGGCGAATTGCGCCGCGAGGCCGAAGAAGCATGTCAGTCCCGCCACACTCACTGTCGTCGCCCGGCTTGACCGTGCGATCCAGTATTCCAGAGACGCTCGCGATTGAACCGAGAAGCCGCGGCGTACTGGATTCCCGCCTTCGCGGAGAATGACAGTGTCCCTTGGAGAACAGGCTGCCGCCTCACACTCAGTCATCGCGAGGAGATCACGACAATGGGCGTCGTTGGGAGAGCGTGCGCCACTCAGCTCCGGACGCAGCGCAGCGCCGCTTTGGCGGTGCGCTGCTGAGCCGGGGCCCATGTCACGGCCTTGGACCCTGTCGCCGACTCACCTGCGGGCATCTCCGTCATTCAGTGCGATGCTGGCGCGCTCTCCTGACCTTGAAATCAAAGGTTGCGGACTGTCTTGCCTTGTGAGGTATTGGAGTGTGCAAATCCGTGTCTTCCCGGTAACGATTGTGCTGTCTCCGCAACACTCATCTCGGATTTAACCGTCATCACCGGCGGTTCGCATCACCGCCGCTTTTTGGCCACACCCAAACATGAATAAAATCGCTCTAAGTTCTGGAGGTAGCAGGCAGTCCTCGACGTCACGAGAAATCCCAAGGTCGATTAAAATCTTGGCTCTGATTTTTCGGGTCTGAAAGGGTTGACCGGGGAAACTGGTTTGCGATGAGCGCGAAGATTGACAAGCAGAGGCTGCCGAGCCGTCACGTGACGGAAGGCCCTGCGCGCGCGCCCCATCGGTCCTATTTCTACGCCATGGGTCTGACCACCGACCAGATCCACCAGCCCTTCGTCGGCGTCGCCTCCTGCTGGAATGAAGCCGCTCCCTGCAACATCGCGCTGATGCGCCAGGCCCAGGCGGTGAAGAAGGGCGTGGCGTCGGCCGGCGGCACCCCGCGCGAGTTCTGCACCATCACCGTGACCGACGGGATCGCCATGGGGCACGACGGCATGCGCTCCTCGCTGCCGTCGCGCGAATGCATCGCCGATTCGGTCGAGCTGACCGTGCGCGGCCATGCCTATGACGCGCTCGTCGGGCTCGCCGGCTGCGACAAGTCGCTGCCGGGCATGATGATGGCGATGGTCCGTCTCAACGTGCCCTCGATTTTCATCTATGGCGGCTCGATCCTGCCCGGCAATTTCCGCGGCCAGCAGGTCACCGTGCAGGACATGTTCGAGGCCGTCGGCAAGCACTCGGTCGGCGCCATGTCGGACGAGGACCTCGACGAGATCGAGCGCGTGGCCTGCCCCTCGGCGGGCGCCTGCGGCGCGCAGTTCACCGCCAACACCATGGCGACCGTCTCCGAGGCGATTGGCCTTGCGCTGCCTTACTCGGCCGGTGCGCCGGCACCGTATGAAATCCGCGACGCCTTCTGCATGACCGCGGGCGAGAAGGTCATGGACCTGATCGCCCAGAACATCCGGCCGCGCGACATCGTCACCCGCAAGGCGCTGGAGAACGCGGCTGCCGTGGTTGCAGCCTCCGGCGGCTCGACCAATGCTGCGCTGCACCTGCCGGCGATCGCGCATGAGTGCGGCATCAAGTTCGACTTATTCGACGTCGCCGAAATCTTCAAAAAGACACCATATGTCGCGGATTTGAAGCCGGGTGGCCGTTATGTCGCCAAAGACATGTTTGAAGTAGGTGGCATACCGCTTCTGATGAAGACGCTGCTCGACAACGGCTTCCTGCACGGTGACTGCCTTACCGTCACGGGCCGCACGATCGCTGAAAACCTCAAGAGCGTGAAGTGGAATCCGCACCAGGACGTGGTGCACCCGGCAGACAAGCCCATCACCGTCACAGGCGGTGTGGTCGGCCTGAAGGGCAATTTGGCGCCAGAAGGTGCGATCGTGAAAGTCGCGGGAATGTCCAACCTCAGGTTTACCGGTCCGGCCAGGTGCTTCGACCGTGAGGAGGATGCTTTCGAGGCGGTCCAGAAGCGCACCTACCGCGAAGGCGAAGTCATCGTGATCCGCTACGAGGGGCCGAAGGGCGGCCCCGGCATGCGGGAAATGCTCCAGACCACCGCGGCGCTGACCGGCCAGGGCATGGGCGGCAAGATCGCGCTCATCACCGACGGCCGCTTCTCCGGCGCCACCCGCGGCTTCTGCATCGGCCATGTCGGGCCGGAAGCCGCCATTGGCGGCCCGATCGGGCTGCTCGAGGACGGCGACATCATCGAGATCGACGCCGTTGCCGGTACCCTTAACGTAAAATTGAGCGACGCCGAACTCGCCCAGCGCAAAACCAAATGGAGCGCTCGCGCGACTAACCACACGTCGGGTGCGCTCTGGAAATATGCTCAGCAGGTTGGACCAGCGGTCGGGGGGGCAGTGACCCATCCGGGCGGCGCGCACGAGAAACAGTGCTATGCGGACATCTAGGCGTGCCACAGTTGCGTTTGTGTTGGGGGCCATCGCGCTGGCCGCGCCGGCGCTTGCCTTCGACGGCGCTCCGGTCAACCCGAAGGACGCGGCTTTCCCGGTCGTGACCACCTTGCCGGGGACCGCGGCGGCCGTGCGCGGCAAGGTCGCGCCGGCGGCCGTGCCTCAGGAGACCTCGCTGAGTGCGCTGCAATATGCCGCCGAGGGCGGCCACCCCATCGCGCAGTGGAAGCTCGGCCGCATGTACGCCAATGGCGACGGCGTCGCCCAGGACGATCTGCGCGCCTTCGAATATTTCAGCCGGGTCGCCAATGCGCATGCCGAGGACAGCCCTTCGGCGCCGCAGGCGCAGATCGTGGCCAATGCCTTCGTCGCGCTCGGCCGCTACTATCTCAGCGGCATCCCGAACTCGAAGGTCAAGTCGGACCCGGAGCGGGCGCGGGAGATGTTCTCCTATGCGGCCTCCTATTTCGGCAATGCCGATGCGCAATACGACCTCGCCCGCCTGTACCTGAAGACGCCGGACGCCTCGCGTGAGGATTTCCGCTACGGCGCACGCTGGCTCGGCCTCGCCGCCCAGAAGGGCCAGCACCAGGCCCAGGCGCTGCTCGGTCAGATGCTGTTCAACGGCGACCGCTTGCCGCGGCAGGCCGCGCGCGGCCTGATGTGGCTCACCTTGGCGCGTGACAGCGCCGGTGCCGAAGAGAGCTGGATCAAGGAAAGCTACAACCGCGCCTTCGCCAAGGCCTCCGACGACGACCGCGCCATGGCCCTGCAGATGCTGGAGCAGTGGGTGCAGGGCCGTAGGGAATAGTCCCCCGAGGCGGCCTACGCCGCCTCCAGATCGAGATCCGCCCACACCGGCACGTGGTCCGACGGCTTCTCCCAAGCCCGCACATAGCTGTCGATCCCGACATTGGCGAGCCGGTCGCTGGCCTGCGGCGACAGCAGCAGATGGTCGATCCGCAGGCCATGGTTCTTCTGCCAGGCACCGGCCTGGTAGTCCCAGAAGGTGTACAGCCCCGGTTCGTCGGTGACGGCGCGCAAGGCGTCGGTGAGGCCGAGGCCGAGCAGGGACTGAAAGCTCTCCCGGGTCTCGGTCTTGAACAGTGCGTCCTCGGTCCAGGCGGCGGGATTGTGCACGTCGCGGGCATGCGGGATGACGTTGAAGTCGCCGGCGAGGATCAGCGGCTCCTCGGTCTTGAGACGCTCCTTCGAATAGTCAAGAAGCCGCGACATCCACTTGAGCTTGTAGGGATATTTCTCGGTCCCGACCGGGTTGCCATTGGGCAGATAGAGGCAGGCGATGCGCAGGACCCCGCGCTTGAGCGTCACCACGCCTTCGAGGAAACGGGCATGCGCATCCTCGTCGTCGCCGGCGAGGCCCGACTTGGTCTCGTCGAAGCGGAGCTTGGAGAGCAGGGCGACGCCGTTGAATGTCTTCTGCCCGTGCGTGACCACGTTGTAGCCGAGCGCCTCGATCTCCGGCCGCGGGAAGGCCTCGTCGACGCATTTGATCTCCTGGAGGCAGACGATGTCCGGCTGGCACTCCTTCAGCCAGGTCAGCAGGAGGTCGATCCTCTGCCGGACCGAGTTCACGTTCCAGGTGGCAACTCTGATGGTCATGTCGGCGTGCTCCGGGCAGGGGCCATGGTTAGAACAAACTGCCAACGTGGCCGTCAAGGACGCGGCAAAATCTCCCACAAAATTAACCCGGCTTAAGCGCGCGCTGGGTCATTGATGCCAAAAAGGTTCTCGGATGGGATGGCCGGACAAATCGACAAAACGAACTGCGCCGCATGACGGCCTGATCGGCGCGTTCCTGTACTGGCTCGGCGGCTTCGAGATCGAGGACGGCCTGACCGCCGGTCTCAGCGAGCGCGAGATCCGCCGCATCCGCGCCAAGCAGATCGATACGGTGACGCAGCTGATCCCGGTGACGATGGCGGTGACGATGCTGAGCGTCGTCATCGTGCTGATCCTGTTCTGGGGCCGGGGCTGGAACGACTTCCTCGCGATCTGGGGCCTGACGCTCGCCACCGCCGCCTCGCTCGCGGTGCGCGCATGGCGCCGGTCGCATCGCAGCCCGCTGCAGGAGGCCTCGCCCCGCGCTGCGCGGCAAATGCTGCGGCAGGCGGTCTTCATCGCCGCGATCTGGGGCACGCTGCCGCTGGCGCTGTTCAGCCGCATCGAGCCGACCAGCCAGCTGCTCCTGGCCTGCCTGATGGTCGGCATGATGTCGGGCGGCGCCTTCACGCTCTCGACATTCCCGCGTGCCGGCCTCGTCTATCTCGCCACGATGACGATCGCCTGCGCCGGCGCGCTGCTGCTCTGCGGCACCGGGCACTATCTGATCACAGCGGTGTTCCTGCTGCTGTTCGCATTTTTCATGGCACGCAACATCGTCTCGCAAGGCAATCTGTTCCTCGGCAATCTCAAGGCCCAGCTCGAGCTCGAGCGCCAGACCGAGATCATCTCGCTGCTGCTGAAGGATTTTCAGGAGAACGCCAGCGACTGGCTGTGGCAGACCGACGCCGAGGGGCATCTGATCGACGTGCCCCAGCGCTTCGCCGACGTCGCCCAAGTGCCGCTGCCGCTGCTCAAGGGATCGCATTTCGCCGACGTGCTCGACATGCTGTGCCCGGAGGACAAGAGCGCGGCCTACAATGTCGTCGGCTTGATGGAGCAGAACGAGCCGCTGCACGAGATGAACCTCAAGGTCGTCGCCGGTGGCGAGGCGCGGCTGTGGTCGCTCACCGCCAAGCCGGCCTATGACCGCGAGGGACAGTTTCTCGGCTATCGCGGCTTTGGGCGCGACGTGACCGAGCGCTGGCGCGCGGAAAAGGCCGAGGCCGAAAGCCGTGCGAAATCCGACTTCCTGGCGGTGATGAGCCACGAGATCCGCACGCCGATGAACGGCGTGCTCGGGCTCGCCAGCATGCTGCTCGAGACCGAGCTCGATCCGGAGCAGCGCGAGGCCGTCACCACGATCCGCGAGTCCGGCGACAATCTCCAGCGCATCCTCAACGACATTCTCGACCTGTCCAAGCTCGAGGCCGGCCGCTTCGCGTTCGAGGCGGTCGACTTTGCCCCGCAGACGCTGGTCGAGACGGTCGCAAACGTCGCGCGCGCGAGTGCCAAGAGCAACGGGCTGACGGTCAAGGTCGAGCTCGATCCGAACCTGCCGCCGACGCTGCGCGGCGATGTCGCGCGCATCCGCCAGGTGCTGCTCAACCTCGCCTCCAACGCGGTGAAATTCACCGACGAAGGCGAGGTGACGATCTCCGCCACCTGCCGGGCGCGCCGCGACCTGCTCGCGACCGTCGAATGGACCGTGACCGACAGCGGCATCGGTATCGCCCCGGAAAAACTCGGTCAGCTCTTCAGCGACTTCGCGCAGGCCGATGCCTCGATCAGCCGCCGCTTCGGCGGCACCGGCCTCGGCCTTGCGATCAGCAGGCGCATCATCGAGCAGATGGGCGGCACCATCGGCGTCACCTCGACGCCGGGCGAGGGGTCGACCTTCAATTTCACGCTGGTGCTGCCCTGGAGCCCGACGCAGGCATCCGATCTGGTGCCCGGTCGCGACGAGGCCGATGAACTCAAGGCTCGCATTGCCGGCCTCGACCGGCTGCTGAAGGTGCTGGTCGCGGAGGACGATGCGGTCAACCGCATGGTCGTGAGCAAGATGTTAGGGGCCTTCGACGTCGATCTGCGGGTCGTCACAGATGGCGCCGAGGCCGTCACGGCCGCTGCCGAAGGCAATTACGATGTCGTGCTGATGGACGTGCGCATGCCTGACATGGACGGGCTCGCCGCCACCCGCGCGATCCGCGCGCAAGGCGGGCGGTTCGAGGCCTTGCCCGTCATCGCGTTGACCGCGAATGCCTTCCCGGAGGACGTCAGGATCTGCCGCGAGGCCGGCATGTCGGACTTCCTGGCCAAGCCGCTGCGCAAGCCGGCGTTGGTCGCGGCATTGCTGCGTGCGCTGGACGGCCACGTGATGTCGGAGGACGCGCCGCTCCAGCCGGAGCTGATGCCGTCAGTGGTGGAGTGGACGGACGAGGAAAGGCAGATCACGGGCGCCTAAGCGCTCAGATCGAAAAACTCGTCCCACAGCCGCAGGAAGCCGTGGCGTTGGGATTGTTGACACGGAACGAGGCGCCGATCAGATCATCGACGAAATCGACCTGGGACCCCTCCAGGAACGGTTGCGAGGCGGAATCGACCAGCACCACCGCATTGTCCTGCTCGATCACGAGATCGTCGTCGGTGCGGGCGCGGTCGATGTCGAACTTGTACTGGAAGCCCGAGCAGCCGCCGCCCTCGACCGAAATGCGCAGCATCGCGCCTGAGCCTTCGCCCTTGAGGATCTCCCCAATCCGGCGTGCGGCCCGGTCGCTGATGGTTACGGCAGTCGTCATTGCTGGTCTCCGATAGTCCCGTCGTCCGGCGTCATACCCATTTCATTTGGTATCCCGCGTTCGGCATAGTTAAGTGCCACCATACGCAGAATCAAATGGATAGGGACTAAATTCGCTGTGTCCGTCGGAATGGCAGCCCCCCGCGCGCCCTATGCCTGCGACCCCGACCGCAGCCGCGGCCGGCTGGTCGCCGAGCCGCCGAGCCGGACCCGCAGCCCGTTTCGGCGGGATTGCGACCGGGTGATCCACTCCACCGCGTTCCGTCGCCTGAAGTACAAGACCCAGGTGTTCGTGTTCCACGAGGGCGATCACTACCGCACCCGCCTGACCCATTCGCTGGAAGTGGCCCAGATCGCCCGCGCGCTGGCCCGGCAGCTCGGGCTCGACGAGGACCTCACCGAGACCCTGGCGCTGGCGCATGATCTCGGTCATCCCCCGTTCGGCCATGCCGGTGAACGGGCGCTGGATGCCTGCCTCAAGGATTTCGGCGGCTTCGATCACAACGCCCAGACGCTCCGCGTCGTCGCCTCGCTGGAGCACCGCTATCCCGAGTTCGACGGGTTGAACCTGACGTGGGAGTCGCTGGAGGGCATCGTCAAGCACAACGGCCCGCTGACCGACCGCAGCGGTGCGCCGGTCGGGCGCTATCGCGAGCACGGCATTCCCGTCGGGATCGCCGACTACATCAAGACCTACGACCTCGAATTGTGGAGCTTCGCCTCACTGGAGGCGCAGGTCGCCGCCATCGCCGACGACATCGCCTATGACGCCCACGATATCGACGACGGCCTGCGCGCCGGCCTGTTCCATCTCGACGATCTCAAGGTGATGCCGCTCACGGCTGAGATCATCGCCGAGACCTCCGCCCATTATCCTGAACTCGAAGACCTCAGGCGCGGTGCCGAACTGGTGCGCGAGCTGATCTCGCACCTGATCGGCGCGGTGTTCGCGGAGGCGCAGAAGAATCTCGCTGCGGTGAAGCCGCAGTCGGCCCAGGACGTGCGCCGGCAGAGCAGGGCGCTGATCGCGTTCCCGGCCGAGGTCGCCGAGGAGGAGGCCGCCATCAAGCGCTTCCTGTACCAGCACATGTACCGTCACAAGCGGGTGATGCGGGTGATGGGGGAGGCGGAGCAGATCCTGTTCGACCTGTTCGCGAAATACCTGCAATCTCCTGGCGAGCTGCCGCCGGAATGGCTGCTGGGGGCAGAGGCGGACAATGAGGGCGACCGTGCCCGCCGGATCGGCAATTTCATCGCCGGAATGACCGACCGTTTCGCCCTGACGGAACACCAGCGGCTTTTTGACTCGACCCCGGATTTGCGTTAGGCGGCGGCCATGCCCGACACATCCTCATCCCTGCATTTGTTCGCCGATGTGCTCGCACGCGTGCACGCCGCCTGCCGCGCGCTTGCGGCGGACGCCAACTGGCCCGAGGGCATCGATTTCTCGCGCGTGGTGGTCGAGCCGCCGCGCGATGCCTCCCATGGCGACATGGCGACCAACGCCGCCATGGTGCTGGCGAAAGAGGCAAAGGCAAAGCCGCGCGATCTCGCCGAGCGGATTGCCGAGCGGCTGCGCACTGATGCGCTGATCGCCAAGGTCGACGTCGCCGGTCCCGGCTTCATCAATTTGACGCTGAAGCCGGCCGCCTGGGCCGAGGCGCTGCGGACGGTGCTGCGCGAGGGCGCCGATTACGGCCGTGTTCGCGGCGGCTCCAAGGTCAATGTCGAGTACGTCTCGGCCAATCCGACCGGGCCGATGCATGTCGGCCACTGTCGCGGCGCCGTGTTCGGCGACGCCCTTTCGAGCCTGCTCCAGTTCGCCGGCCACGACGTCACGCGCGAATATTACATCAACGACGCCGGCGCCCAGGTCGACGTGCTCGCCCGCTCCGCCTTCCTCAGATACCGCGAGGCGCTGGGAGCGGACATCGGTGCGATCCCGGAAGGGCTCTATCCCGGCGACTACCTCAAGCCAGTCGGCGCAGCGCTGGCGAAGGAGCACGGCGACAAGCTCCTCGCGATGAGCGAGGCTCATTGGCTGCCTACCGTGCGGGCCAAGGCGATCGCGATGATGATGGACGAGATCAAGGACGATCTCGCTGCCCTCAACATCCGCCACGACGTGTTCTTCTCAGAGCGCTCGCTGATCGAGGCCGGCAACAACAAGGTCGCCGAGACCATCGATTTCCTGAAGGCCAAGGGCGACATCTACGAAGGCCGCCTGCCACCGCCGAAGGGGGCCCCGGTCGAGGATTGGGAAGACCGCGAGCAGCTTCTGTTCAAGGCGACCGCCTACGGCGACGATGTCGATCGTCCGCTGATCAAGTCGGATGGTTCCTACACCTACTTCGCCTCCGACATCGCCTATCACAAGAACAAGTTCGACCGCGGCTTCGCCGAGATGATCGACGTCTGGGGCGCCGATCATGGCGGCTACATCAAGCGGATGCAGGCGGCGGTGAAGGCGACCACGTCGGGCAAGGGATCGCTCGACGTCAAGATCGTCCAGCTCGTGAAGTTGCTGCGCAATGGCGAGCCGGTGAAAATGTCCAAGCGAAGCGGGGACTTCGTCACCTTGCGTGAGGTGGTGGATGAAGTCGGCCAGGACGCCGTCCGCTTCATGATGCTGTACCGCAAGAACGACGCGGTGCTCGACTTCGACCTCGCCAAGGTCATGGAACAATCGCGCGACAATCCGGTGTTCTACGTCCAGTACGGCCATGCCCGCGGCCACTCGATCTTCCGCAACGCGCGAGCCGAGGTGTTCCCGGAGCTGCCGGAGGATTCGGCCAAGCGCATCGCCTGGCTCAGTGAGTCGGCGGTGGAACGGTTGTCAGACCCGGTCGAGCTTGAACTTCTCAAGCGCCTCGCAATATATCCTCGCATGCTCGAAGCCGCCGCGGCGGCCCACGAGCCGCACCGAATTGCCTTTTATCTCTATGATTTAGCCAGCGAATTTCATGCACTTTGGACGAAGGGGCGCGATTTGCCCTATTTACGCTTCATTATCAATAATGATGCAGATCTAACGAAGGCGCGGCTGGCCATGGTCCAGGGCGTCGTCTCGGTTCTGGCATCGGGCCTCGCCATCCTCGGCGTCCATGCCCCGAACGAGATGCGGTAGTTTGGGGCGAACTACTTAAGGGAAATTCGGGGGTAACCGGCAGAAGCCGGATCGCTTAGACTTGGTTGAAAGCCTTGTGGGTCGAAAGCCGTGCCTTGGTCGAGGGGCGCGCGGCTTTCCCGAAGGGACGCATCATCACGATGGCCGAACGATATCAGGACAGACCGTTTCCTTCCGATGACTATGGTCGCGGTGGCGATCAGCATGGGAGGGCGGAAAGCGATCCCTTGGCTGAGCTGGCCCGCCTGATCGGACAGACCGATCCTTTCGCCGCGCAGTCGCGGCCGACTGCTCCACCGGCAGCGCCGGCCCTGAACTATCGGGACGACGATTACCGCCAGGACGACGACCAGCAGGACTATGCCGAGCCGGCCTCGCAGACTCCGCCCGGGCCGCCCTCATGGATGCGCCGCGCCAATGTGCAGCCGCAGCCGGCACCCGTGCCGGAGCCTGACTATCCCGTCTCCGTGAATCCGGTCCATCCTCTGCATCGCTATTCAGCCCAGCCCGCTGCGTCCGAGCCTGATCTTCATCAGCCGCATGCCTATCAGGATCACGCCTATCAGGGGCAGGCTTACCAGCCGCAGGATCACGCCCACCGGCAGCAAGCCGATCAGAGCCAATATCAGCAGCCCGATCCGTCGCGCTACGACGATGCGCTCTATGGTCGGCTCGAGGCAGGCGAGCAGGACTACCAGCGTGAGCCGGCCTATCCGGACGATCCCTACGCCTATCAGAGCGACTATCCCGAGCCCGAACTCGAGGAGCCGAAGAAGCAGCGCGGCGGCATGATGACGGTCGCGGCGATCCTGGCGCTTGCCGTCGTCGGCACGGGCGCAGCCTTTGCCTACAAGACCTATGTCGGTTCGCCCCGCAGCGGTGAGCCGCCGATCATCAAGGCCGACAATACCCCGACCAAGATCGTGCCTGCGCCGGCGGATTCGTCGGCCAAGGTGCCGGATCGCATGGCGAGCGGCGATGGCGCCGAGAAGATCGTGCCGCGCGAAGAGGCGCCGGTCGATGTCGCAGCCAAGGCGGGCGGCCCCCGCGTGGTGTTCCCGCCGCTGAACCAGAATGCGAACCCGCCGTCGGTCGCGAGCGTGTCGCCGTCCGCTGCGCCGCCGCCGGGCGCGGGGCTGGCTGCCAGCAATGGCACGCTGCCGAACAATTCGCCGCGCGCGATCAGGACCGTAGCCGTGAAGGGCGATCAGACCGATAGTGCCGCGCCGCAATCCGCCGCGGCCAGGCCCACGCCCACGACGGCTGCACCGAAGCCTGTTGCTGCACCCGTCGCACCGGCCGCGCCGCGCAATCCGCCGACCTCCGCCAATGCCAGCGCCAACCAGCCGATGTCGCTGGCACCGCAATCGGCGCCGGCGACTGAGCCACCGCAGCGTCTGGCTGCGACCGCCCCCACTCAGATCGCGCCCAGCAGCAGCGGTGGTGGCGGCTACATCGTGCAAGTCTCCTCGCAGCAGAGCGAGGATAGCGCCGCCGCCTCGTATCGCGTGCTTCAGAGCAAGTATGGCAGCGTGCTCGGCTCCCGCTCGCCGGTGATCAAGCGCGTCGACCTCACCGACAAGGGCAAGGGGGTCGTCTATCGCGCCTTCGCCGGGCCCTATGCTTCGGCTGAGGAGGCGACGCAGGCCTGCAACAGCCTGAAGTCGGCAGGCCTGTCCGCCTGCTTCGTCCAGAGGAATTAACGGCCGTTTCCTTGACCCCCTCGCGGGTCAGGGTTAATCGGCCGTTATGAGCACGCGGGCCTTCATTACCGGCGTATCCGGAACCGAACTGACCGCCGCCGAGCGGGAGTTCATCCGCGACCAGCGCCCATGGGGTTTCATCCTCTTCAAGCGCAATGTCTCTACGCCCGTCCAAGTCGCTGCATTGGTTGCGGAATTGCGGACGGTGGCAGGTCTCGCTGACGCGCCGGTCCTGATCGACCAGGAGGGCGGACGGGTGCAGCGGCTGGGTCCGCCGCACTGGCCGGTCTATCCGCCGGGCGCCGTATTCTCGAATTTGTACGACACTGATTCGGCCCTCGGGCTCACCGCGGCGCGCCTGAGCGCCCGCCTGATCGCAGCTGATCTCGTCGATCTCGGGATTACCGTGGATTGCCTGCCGCTGGCCGACGTGCCGGTGGCCGGCGCCGATGCCGTCATCGGGAACCGCGCCTATGGCACCGAGCCGGGCAAGGTCGCGGCGATCGCGCGTGCCGTCACCGAAGGGCTGGAGCAGGGCGGCGTGCTGCCGGTCCTCAAACACATTCCCGGCCATGGCCGGGCCACCGCGGACACCCATTTCCAGCTGCCGACGGTGGATACGCCGAGAGCCGAGTTGGAACAGACCGACTTCGCGGCGTTCAAGCCGCTGGCGGATCTGCCGATGGCCATGACTGCACATGTTGTGTTTAGCGCGGTCGACCCCGCCCATCCGGCGACGACATCTGCGACAATGATTGCTGACGTGATTCGCGGCGCAATCGGGTTCCAGGGTTTGTTAATGAGTGATGACGTGTCGATGAACGCGCTGTCGGGGAATATTGCCGAACGGACCCGCGCCATCTTCGCGGCCGGTTGCGACGTGGCCCTGCATTGCAACGGCAACATCGAGGAGATGCGCGAGGTCGCCGGCCAGACACCGGAACTGTCCGGCAGGGCGCTGGAGCGGGCGAACGCCGCGCTCGCCGCACGCAGGCCGCCGCAGCCGTTCGACCGGGCGGCCGCGCGCACTGAGCTGGACGCATTGATCGCACGGGCAAACACGGCATCCGCATGACCGCAGAAATTCTATCCTTCGAAACCGGGCGGCCCGCAGAGCTTGCCGAGGGTGAGCCGGCGTTGGTGGTCGACGTCGAGGGTTATGAGGGCCCGCTCGACCTGCTGCTCGCGCTGGCGCGGCAGCAGAAGGTCGATCTCGCGAAGATCTCGATCCTGGCGCTGGCGGACCAGTATCTCCACTTCATCGAAGCCGCGCGGAAGATCCGGCTGGAGCTTGCCGCCGACTACCTCGTCATGGCGGCCTGGCTCGCCTTCCTGAAGTCGCGCCTGCTGCTGCCGGAGCCGCCGAGTGCGGAAGGCCCGAGCGCGGAGCAGATGGCGACGGCGCTTGCCAACCGTCTGCGCCGGCTGGAAGCCATTCGCGAGGCCGCCAACCGGTTGATGAACAGGCCGCAATTGCAGCGTGACATCTTCCCGCGCGGCGAGCCCGAGCAGATCGCCGAGATCAGGCACCCGAAATACACGGCGACGCTGTATGATTTGCTGACCGCCTATGCCTCGCAGCGCCAGTCGCGCGTGCTGGCGAGCGTGCATCTGGCCAAACGCACGGTGTGGTCGCTCGCCGAGGCGCGCGCCACGCTGGAGCGGCTGGTCGGCAGCATCAGCGAGCAGGACGATTGGGGCGTGCTCGACGATTTCCTGGTCCGCCACGTCGCCGACCCGACGCAGCGCGCGACGGTGTTCGCCTCAAGCTTTGCCGCCGCGCTCGAACTCGTGCGCGAAGGTCAGCTGGAACTGAACCAGAAAGAGGCGTTTGCGCCGATCTATTTCCGGAAGGGGCGCCCGAAACCGGTCGCGGACGCAGTTCCTGCGCCTGATGCGCCGGTCGGTTAAGTGCAAGAAGGAGAAGCGACCATGGCAAGCCTGGCTGAAATGCGGGTAGACGAGGCCGAGCCGATGGATAACGAAACCCAGGCACGTCCCGAGGAACTGCGGCTGCTGGAAGCGCTGCTGTTTGCTTCGAGTGAACCGCTGGATACCGCGACGCTGGCCAAGCGCATGCCCGAGGGTGTCGACGTCAAGGCCGCGCTCGAGCAGCTCCAGGCCGACTATTCCTTGCGCGGAGTGAATCTCGTTCGCGTCGCCAACAAATGGACGTTCCGCACCGCCGGCGATCTCGCCTGGCTGATGACGCGGGAGAGCACCGAGACCCGCCGCCTGTCGCGCGCGGCCATCGAGGTGCTGGCGATCATTGCCTATCACCAGCCGGTGACGCGGGCCGAGATCGAGGAGATCCGCGGCGTCGTTACCTCGAAGGGCACGCTGGACGTGCTGCTGGAGACCGGCTGGATCAAGCCGCGTGGACGGCGCAAGACGCCCGGCCGTCCGCTGACCTTCGGAACCACCGAGGACTTCCTGTCGCAGTTCACCTTGGAACAGCTCGGCGATCTGCCGGGTCTGGAGGAGCTGAAGGGTACGGGCCTGTTGGATTCGCGTCTGCCGACCGGATTCAGCGTGCCGACGCCGTCCGACGATCCGCAGCTCCGCGAGGACGAGGATCCGCTGGAACCGGGCGACGACCTCGATCTGGCGCTGGCGCCCGCGGTCGAGCCCGAAGCCCCGGAAGAGACGCCGGACGGCGGCAAGGAAGGCGGCGGCGAGGGTGGCACCGAAGAGTGACCACCCGGCTGTTTGCGGGCTCCTGCGACCAGTTAACACTAGCAAGATTACGTAGTGCCGACAGCGAATTGGCACTGCCTTGGTCCTTGTTTTTGAGCCCTGCCAAGCCTACGTTTCGGTGAAGATCGGCCGGGTCCCCCGGCCATGCGCGTTTGGAGGGTTGCAGGATGGGTTCACTCAGCATTTGGCACTGGATCCTGGTGATCGCAGTGGTCCTGCTGCTGTTCGGCCGCGGCAAGATTTCGGATCTGATGGGCGACGTGGCGCAGGGCATCAAGGCATTCAAGAAGGGCATGCAGGACGACGACAAGTCCGGTGACAAGCCCGAGCCGGCCAAGTCCATCGAGCACAACAATGCTGCGCCGACCGCGGCACGGTCCGACGTCGGCAGCAAGGCCGTCTGAGCCGAAAGAAGCACGCGAGACGCGGCCAGCGCCCCGATCCTGCGCGCGAGGGTTGGGCCGGCTGCGGCTGGCGTGAACGGAAGACCTCATGTTCGACATCGGGTGGAGTGAACTGGTCCTCATCGGGGTCGTGGCCCTGATCGCCATCGGCCCGAAAGAGCTGCCGGGCGTGCTGCGCATGGTCGGGCAGTGGATGGGCAAAGCGCGCAAGATGGCCGCCGAATTCCAGGGCCAGTTCCAGGAGGCGATGCGCGAGGCCGAAATGGCTGACCTCAAGAAGAGCTTCGACGAGGTCAAGGAAGCCGCGACGGGATTCAATCCGCTGACCTCGCTCCAGAAGGACGTCAGCGACGCGCTGCGCGTCGATGCGCTCGACAAGCCGGCCGAGACGTCCACGACGACTGCCGTCGACCCGCCGACGACGCCCACCACGCCGGAAGCGCCGACGCCGGCGACCTTCATGGAAGCCGAGGCGCATGCGGCCGCGAACGAGCCGCTCGCGATCACCCGCGAGGTCGAGCAGGCAGCCGTCGCGCAGGACACCGCGCCATCCGAAGCGATCAAGGACGCCAAAGCGTCATGACCGACGCCGATATCGAGGCCAGCAAAGCCCCGCTGATGGACCATCTGATCGAGCTGCGTTCGCGGCTGATCAAGGCGCTGCTCGGCTTCGGCCTTGCGTTCATCTTCTGCTTCTTCTTCGCCAAGCAGATCTACAACGTGCTGGTCTGGCCGTTCGTGTGGATCGCTGGCCCTGAGAACTCGAAATTCATCTACACGGCGCTGCTGGAATATTTCATCACCCAGCTCAAGCTCGCGCTGTTCGGCGCCGGCTTCATCTCGTTCCCGGTGATCGCGACGCAGATCTATGGATTTGTGGCGCCCGGACTGTACAAGCACGAGAAGCAGGCCTTCCTGCCATATCTGGTCGCGACTCCCTTCTTCTTCGTGCTGGGGTCCGCACTGGTCTATTTCGTCGTGCTGCCGATGCTGGTGCGGTTCTCGCTCGGCATGCAGCAGGCCGGCGGCGACGAGACCGCGCAGATCCAGCTCCTGCCCAAGGTCGGCGAATATCTGTCGCTGATGATGTCCCTGATCTTCGCCTTCGGCATCGCCTTCCAGCTTCCGGTGATCCTGACTTTGCTCGGCCGCATCGGCATCGTGACCTCGAAGATGCTGCGCGAGAAGCGCCGCTATTTCATCGTCATCGCCTTTGTCATCGCAGCCGTGCTGACCCCGCCCGACGTGCTCAGCCAGTGCTCCCTGGCGTTTCCCCTGATGGCGCTCTACGAGGGCTCGATCATCGCGGTCGGGATCGTGGAGAAGAAGGCGGCGGCAGCCGCGCAGGCGACCAGCGGCACCGATGTCTCGACGCCGGCCAATCCGGCAGAGTAGGGCGCTTTCCCTCTATCACGGCGCCGTACAGCCCATGATTCGTCATGCCCGGGCTTGACCCGGGCATCCACGACTTGATCTAAGGCGGCAGACACGTGGATGGCCGGGATCAACCCGGCCATGACGGGAAGACAGCCATGCACGACATCAAATCGATCCGCGACAATCCGCAAGCCTTCGACGCCGGCCTCGCTCGGCGGGGTCTGAAGCCGCTGTCGGCCTCGTTGCTCGCGATCGACGAGAAGCGGCGGGCGGCGATCCTGGCCTCTGAGCAGGCGCAGGCGCGGCGCAACGCGGCCTCCAAGGAGATCGGCGACGCCAAGAAGGCCAAGGACGAGGCGCGCGCCGCGACGTTGATGGCCGAGGTCGCCGAGCTCAAGACCACGATGCCGGAGCTCGAAGCGGCTGCGAAGGCTGCCGACGACGAGCTGACGAAGGAGCTGTCGGCGATACCGAACATTCCGTTCGACGAGGTGCCCGATGGCGTCGACGAGCACGGCAATTTGCAGCGCCACGTGTACGGCAACAAGCGCAACTACGGTTTCACGCCGAAGCTCCACGACGATCTCGGCACCGCGCTCGGCTACATGGATTTCGAGGCGGCGGCAAAACTCTCCGGCGCGCGCTTCGTTGTGCTGAAGAAGGGGCTGGCGCGGCTCGAGCGCGCAATTGGCCAGTTCATGCTGGACCTGCATACGACGGAGCACGGCTACACCGAGATCAATCCGCCGCTCCTGGTGCGCAACGAGGTGATGTTCGGCACCGGACAATTGCCGAAATTCGAGGACGATCAGTTCTGGGCGATTAAGGGCGAGTTGCTTGCTGCGCCTGACCATGAGCGGCTCAAGACTGAGCGCCTTGGCCTCATTCCGACCGCTGAGGTGTCGCTCACCAACCTCGTTCGGGAATCCATCCTGGACGAGAAGCAATTGCCGATGCGGCTCACCGCGCTGACGCCGTGCTTTCGCGCCGAAGCCGGCGCTGCGGGCCGCGATACCCGGGGCATGATCCGCCAGCACCAGTTCACCAAGGTCGAGCTGGTGTCGATCACGACGCCGGAGGCGAGCAAGGACGAGCTGGAGCGGATGCTATCCTGCGCCGAGCAGGTGCTGCAGCGGCTCGGGCTGCATTATCGCGTGATGACGCTCTGCGCAGGCGATATGGGTTTCTCGTCGCAAAAAACCTATGACATCGAGGTCTGGATGCCAGGCCAGGGCGAGGGCGGGGCGTTCCGCGAGATCTCCAGCTGCTCGGTCTGCGGCGACTTCCAGGCTCGGCGCATGGATGCGCGCTCGCGCGGCCCGGACGGCAAACCGCGTTTCGTGCACACCCTGAACGGCTCCGGCACCGCGGTCGGTCGCGCACTGATCGCTGTGATGGAAACCTATCAGCAGGAGGACGGCTCGATCGCGGTCCCCGACGTGCTGCAGCCCTATATGGGCGGTCTGAAGGTAATCGCGCGCGACTAACGCTAAAAACGATTGGTTGCGAAGATCGGACGGGCGGCTATCCTGCCGGCCCGTCCACGCGAACCCACCGTTCATGGCCTTGCACCGCGACATCTTCTGGGTCGGCAGACAATGGGCGGTGACGGCTGCCGGCATCCAGGCCGTGGACCAGCGCCTGCGCGGTGTGCTCGACATCGAGCTCGCGCGGCTGTGGGACGACGATCTCGTGCAGAGCCGGCGGGCCAAGCCCGGTGTGAATATAGCAGACTTCGACAAGGCGCTGACGGTGGCGCGCGAACGCTTTCCGCAGGCGCCCGAGTTGGACCCGTTCGTTGCGCAATTGGAGGCGCTCGGCGTGATCGAGGCTCCCGTGGTGAGCCCGGTCGTACCGGCGATGCAGCTGCGTGCGGAGGGCCGGCTGGCACGCTTCCTGCCGCAATGGCGCATCCGCCGGTAACGGGCTCAAGCCGGAACCTGCCACCAGGGCTCCTGGCAGCCGGTTTGCCTGATCGGCCGGAGCCGGATAAGACGGCTCAGACCCCCTTCAGGAATCGACCTTTCGCATGCGCATTCTCTGCACCAATGACGACGGCATCCACGCCCCCGGCCTCAAGGTCGTGGAGGAGATCGCGCGCGCGCTGTCCGACGATGTCTGGGTGGTCGCGCCCGAGCTCGACCAGTCCGGCGTGTCGCATTCGCTGTCGCTGAACGATCCCTTGCGCCTGCGCGAGGTCGGGCCACGGCACTTTGCCGTGCGCGGCACGCCGACCGACTGCGTCATCATGGGGGCGCGCCATATCCTCGGGCCGAAACTGCCCGACATCGTGCTGTCCGGGGTCAACAAGGGCCGTAACGTCGCCGAGGACGTGGTCTATTCCGGCACCATCGCCGGCGCTTTGGAGGGTACCATCCTGGGCTTGCCGTCGTTCGCGCTGTCGCAGGAGTTCAGCGTCGAGACCCGCGAGCGCCCGCCCTGGGATACCGCGCGCAAGTTCGGGCCCGACATCCTGCGCAAGGTGATCGCCGCCGGCATCCCGAAGGACACCGTCATCAACGTCAACTTCCCGTCCTGCGCGCCGGAGGATGTGCTGGGCGTCCGCGTCACGCGCCAGGGCAAACGCAATCTCGGTTTCTTGCGGATCGACGAGCGCAAGGATGGCCGGGGCAATCCCTATTTCTGGATCGGCTTCGAGCGCGCCGCGATGATGGACACGCCGGCCGACGGCACTGATCTCGCGGCGCTTCGCGAGCGCTACGTCTCGGTCACGCCGCTCAGGCTCGACCGCACCAACGAGGCGTTCTCCGAAGAGCTCGGCGCGACGTTGAAGTAAGTGACGGATTGGGCATAGCGGCTATCCGCCGCGGAGCGCGGCTTCGATGGTCTTGCCGAGGGCGTCGAGCTGAAATGGCTTCTGCAGCGCCGGCCGGTCGCGGTACTGCTCGGGCAGGCCGGAGGAGCCGTAGCCGGTGGCAAAGATGAACGGGCAGCCCTTGGCCTTGATCACGTCGGCGACCGGCGAGATGACCTTGCCGTTGACGTTGACGTCGAGGATGGCGATGTCGAACTCGGTCGCCTGAGCGAGCCGCATGGCCTCGGTGATGTCGCCGGCCTCGGCAGCGACCTTGTAGCCGAGCTCTTCGAGCATGTCCGCGACCATCATCCTGATCATCACCTCGTCCTCGACGAGGAATACAGAGCGGCCGGAAAGCCCTGTCGCGGTCATGATTGAGTCCTTGCCCATTGCCAAAAACGTTCGCAGATAACACGAATTGACGCAATGCGCGTTTCGACCAACGGATGGCTGAAAATGGTCATTGCGGCTCGCCTCTGGCAAGCCGGTCGGTGGTCAAATGCGCCATGCGAAGAGTATCATGAGTTCCCAGGCAGGAACACGATTCTGGCGTCCGGGCTTGGCGCCTCGTGGGGCCGGCAAGACAGCGTAATCAGGCAATGACCTCCAATCAGCACCCGCCGGAAAAGATGATGTTTCAGCTCACGCTGAGACGCCGGGGCATCAGCGATCAAGCGGTGCTGCGAACCATGGAGGAGGTGCCGCGCGAGCTTTTCGTCGACGAGGCCGATCGCGACGGCGCCTACCGCGACAGCGCGCTGCCGATCGCCTGTGGACAGACCATCAGCCAGCCATTCGTCGTGGCCTATATGACCGAACAGCTCCAGCTCCGGAAGCAGCACCGCGTGCTCGAGATCGGCGCCGGCTCCGGCTACCAGGCGGCGGTGCTGTCGCGGCTCGCCGGCCAGGTGCTGACGGTCGAGCGCTATCGCAAGCTTGCGGACACGGCGCGCGCCCGGCTTGAAAAGCTGAATTGTCACAATGTCGAGGTGATGCTCGGCGACGGCCTCAATCTGCCGCCCAATATCGGCCCGTTCGATCGCATCATCGTCACCGCCGCGGTGGAGCGGCTTCCGGACAATCTGGTCGAGCGGCTCGAGGTCGGCGGCATCCTGATCGCGCCGGTCGGCCCGCATCAGGGCGTGCAGACGCTGATCCGCCTGACCCGCGGCGAAGCCGGGATCGAGCGCAAGGAACTCGTCGAGGTCCGCTTCGTGCCGGCGCTGCCCGGGGTGGCGCGGGAGCTGTAGATTTCCGGATTGGCTGTGCCGCCAACATCTTATTGGGAGGGTTAAGCCGTTATTTACTCGGCGCGTGTTTACTTAAAACACCAGTTCTGTTGCGTACGAGTGAGTAACCATGTCAGTTGTCGCCGAGTTGCTTTACTCGCGCCGCGTACCGCAGGTCGCGGTGCTGGCGCTGATTTCCTTCAGCTTCGCAGGGTGCAGCGCCGACATGTCGTCGCGGCTGTCCCAGTCGAACTTCTCCAATCCCTTTGCCTCAGACCAGACCGGTTCGGTGCAGCAGGCGCCGCCGCAGCAGCGTGAGCTGCCGCAATATTCGCGGCCGCAGACGCAGCCCGGTTATTATCAGTCGCAGCCGTTGCCGCCGCCGGCGGTCTCCGCGCCACAATCCTATCCCGCTGCGTCAGGTGGAGGGGTGTCCGGAGGCGGGCGCGGCGTCAGCTCCTACGCACCTCCGGCGCAGCCGCATCTGGAGACCACGGCCACCGTGCCGCCGCGCTCCGTCGCCGCCGCTCAGCCGGCTGGCGGGACCAAGATCATCGTCGGTACCAGCGACACGCTCGACGTGCTCGCCAAGCGCTACCACGTCACGCCGCAGGCAATCCTCGCCGCCAACGGCTACAAGGGCCCGCGCGCGCTCTCGCCCGGCCAGCAGCTCATCATCCCGCATCCGGCCACGGCCGCTGCGCCCGCACCTGCGCCGGCCCCGGTCGCGGCGGCTCCCGCTGCGAAGCCGGTTGCCGCCATGGCTGCGCCACCGAGCACCCACTTCGTCAATCATGGCGACACGCTCGCCAGCATTGCCCGCAAGAACCGCATTTCGTCGGCCGAGCTTGCCCGTGCCAACGGCCTCGATCCCTCAGCCAAGCTCAAGCTCGGCACCAGGCTGACCGTGCCCGGTGCCAAGACCGCCGCCGTTGCGGCTCCGGTCGCGGCAGCGCCGGTTGCGGGGACGCTGCAGCCGGTGGCCGCAGCTCCTGCGCCGGCCACCAAGATGGCGGCCGTTGCCGCACCGGTGCAGAGCGCGCGCCTGGCCCAGGCCACGACGAACGTCGAAGAGAAGCCCGCCGAGACCCCGGCGAAGGCCGCGGAGACCACCAGCGCGCTGCCGACCTTCCGCTGGCCGGTGCGCGGCAAGGTGGTCACGAGCTACGGCGCCAAGACAAACGGCAAGTCCAATGACGGCATCAATCTCGCGGTGCCCGAGGGGACGCCGGTCAAGGCTGCCGAAGATGGTGTCGTCGCTTATTCCGGCAACGAGCTGAAGGGTTACGGCAATCTGGTCCTGGTTCGGCATTCCAACGGCTACGTCACCGCATATGCCCATGCGAGTGAGCTGCTGGTGAAGCGCGGCGATACCATCAAGCGCGGTCAGGTCATTGCCAAGTCGGGTCAATCCGGGGAAGTGGCGTCGCCGCAGCTCCACTTCGAGATCCGCAAGGGATCGAGCCCGGTTGACCCGCTTCAATTCCTGAACGGGGCGTGAGGCCGAAGTTGCCTCCGTATGAACAGTGTCGTCGCCCGGCTTGACCGGGCGACCCAGTATTCAAGAGACAGTTATTGTTGAGCCGATAAGCCGCGGCGTACTGGATTCCCCGCTTTCGCGGGGAATGACAGTTGGGGTCGCGCGTTCGCTTTGGCTACGTCGCCGTCAGCTTCACGCCCAGCCGGCCCGCCAGCTCTTGCACGAACTGCCAGGCGACACGGCCCGAGCGTGAGCCGCGGGTGGTCGACCATTCCAGCGCCTCGCGCTCCAGCGCTTCGTCGTCAACCTCAATGCCGAAATGGCTGCAATAGCCGCGTACCATGGCGAGATATTCGTCCTGGCTGCAGCGGTGGAAGCCGAGCCAGAGGCCGAAGCGATCCGACAGTGAGACCTTCTCCTCGACCGCTTCGCCGGGATTGATCGCGGTGGAGCGCTCGTTCTCGATCATCTCCCGTGCGAGCAGATGGCGGCGGTTCGAGGTGGCGTAGAGGATGACGTTCTCGGGCCGGCCCTCGATGCCGCCTTCGAGCACCGCCTTCAGCGACTTGTACGAGGCGTCGTTGCCGTCGAATGAGAGATCGTCGCAGAACACGATGAAGCGGAAGGCGGAGGCCCGAAGCTGCTCCATCAGCGCGGGCAGGCTTTCGATGTCCTCGCGATGGATCTCGATCAGCTTCAGCTTGTCGGCCGGCCTTCGCTCCGCGTTGATGCTGGCATGCGCGGCCTTCACCAGCGACGATTTGCCCATCCCGCGTGCGCCCCAGAGCAGCGCGTTGTTGGCGGGTAGGCCGTTGGCGAAGCGCTCGGTGTTCTCCATCAGGATGTCGCGCATCCGGTCGACGCCCTTCAGCAGGAACAACTCGACGCGGCTGACCCGCGGCACGGCCGCAAGGCGGCCGTCGGGATGCCAGACATAGGCATCCGCCTGTTTGAACGACTCCGCGGAGACGGCCGGCTTGCCCTGGGCGGACAGGTGCGCCGCAATGGTCTCCAGCGCGCGGACGATGCGCTCCTGGGAGAGGTCGGGCGCTGCCTCGAGGGCCCCCCTGGTCGTCGCCTTGGGGCGATTTGCCGCGACGCGGGCGGGCTTTCTGGCAGGTGTACGGGGGCCTTTGCCGGCCGGGCTTTTGCTGAGGTTTTTGGGCATGTCCGAAGTTCCTGAGAACGCAGCCTTATCGGGCCTGAGGACTCGCCGCAAGGTGGCTAAAAGGGCGGTCTGGCAGCGTTGCAATTGGGGCAATGGCCGCTATAGTCCGCGCGAATTTGACCGAGCCGGTCGCCTTTGAGGGCCTGACCGGCTTTCCCCCGTTCTCACGAGGATCGTCCGAATGCTGATTACTCCTGCGTATGCCCAGGCCGCGGGCGCCGGCGACACCAACAGCATGTTGATGTCGCTGCTGCCGTTCGCCCTGATCTTCGTGATCATGTACTTCCTGATTCTGCGCCCGCAGCAGAAGAAGGTCCGCGACCACGCCGACCTGGTGAAGAACATCCGCCGCGGCGACACCGTCGTGACCTCGGGCGGCCTCGTCGGCAAGGTCACCAAGGTCGTCGATGACGACCAGATCGAGTTCGAGATTTCCGACGGCGTGCGGGTGCGGCAGATGCGCCAGATGATCTCGGGCGTGCGCGCCAAGGGCGAGCCGGCCAAGGAATCCAAGGAAAGCGCGAAGGACGCCGCCAAGGACGACGCTGCGTCGAAGTGAGCGCTTCCGCGAGCATCTCAAGTCTCCTGATCTGACAGGTCTAGTCGATGTTGTATTTCACGCGGTGGAAGGCGCTCGGGATCATCCTGACGGCGCTGATCGTGTGCCTCTGCGCGGTCCCGAACTTCTTTCCCGAGGCCCAGGTCAAGACCTGGCCAGCCTGGGCGCAGCGTCGGCTCGTGCTCGGCCTCGACCTTCAGGGCGGCTCCTATCTGCTGCTCGAGGTTGATTCCAACTACGTGAAGAAGGAGCGGCTCGATCAGGTCCGCGACGACGTTCGCCGGACGCTGCGCGATGCCAAGATCGGCTTCACCGGCGGTGTCACCGTGCGCAACGACGCGGTCGAGGTTCGCATCACCAAGGAATCCGACGTTCAGCCTGCGCTCGCCAAGCTGCGGGAGCTGTCGCAGCCGCTGGGCGGTCTGATGGGATCCAGCGGTCAGCGCGACCTCGAGGTCGCCGATGCCGGCGGCGGGGTGATCCGCCTGAACGTCCCGCAGGCCGCAACGCTCGATCGCCTGCGCAAGACCATCGAGCAGTCGATCCAGATCGTCGAGCGCCGCGTCAACGAGCTCGGCACCGTCGAGCCCGTGATCCAGCGCCAGGGCAACGACCGCATCCTGGTGCAGGTCCCCGGCCTGCAGGATCCGACCCGCCTGAAGGAACTGCTGGGCCGGACCGCGAAGATGGAATTCCGCATGGTCGACGCCTCCGTGCCGCCGGACCAGGCGCAGGCGGGCAGGGTGCCGCCGGAATCCGAACTGCTGATGAGCGCCTCGCCGCCACCGACCCCCTATGTGGTGAAGAAGCAGGTGCTGGTCGCCGGCGGCGACCTGACCGACGCCCAGGCGAGCTTCGACCAGCGTACGGGTGAGCCGGTCGTCAGCTTCAAGTTCAACACCTCGGGCGCGCGCAAGTTCTCGCAGGCGACGCAGGAGAACGTCGGGCTGCCGTTCGCCATCGTTCTGGACAACAAGGTGATCTCGGCGCCCGTCATCCGCGAGCCCATCACCGGCGGCCAGGGGCAGATCTCCGGCAGCTTCACCGTGCAATCTGCCAACGATCTTGCGATCCTCTTGCGCGCCGGCGCGCTGCCGGCGCCGCTGACCGTGGTCGAGGAGCGCACCGTCGGTCCGGGCCTCGGCCAGGATTCGATCGAGAAGGGCGAGCTGGCGGCCTATGTCGGCTCGATCCTCGTCATCGTCTTCATGCTGCTGACCTACCGGCTGTTCGGGGTGTTCGCCAACATCGCGGTGGCCATCAACGTCGCCATGATCTTCGGCCTGTTGTCGCTGCTCAATGCCACCCTGACGCTGCCCGGGATCGCCGGCATCGTGCTCACCGTCGGCATCGCGGTCGATTCCAACGTGCTGATCTACGAGCGCATCCGAGAAGAGCTGCGCGGCGGCCGCAACGCGATCTCGGCGATCGACGCCGGCTTCAAACGGGCGCTCGCGACCATCCTCGATTCCAACATCACCACCTTCATTGCTGCCGCGGTGCTGTTCTACATCGGCACCGGCCCGGTGCGCGGCTTTGCTGTGACGCTCGGCATCGGCATCATCACCACGGTGTTCACCGCTTTCACCCTGACCCGGCTGATCGTTGCCTGGTGGGTGCGGTGGAAGCGGCCGCAGAGCGTGCCGATCTAGGAGCCTGATCGTGACTCAGACCGTTCTCATCGGGCTCGGCGTCCTCATCGCCATCCTCACCGTGGTCTCGGCGTTCGGCTGGCTGCCGTCGCTGCGCATCGTTCCCGACGATACGCATTTCGACTTCACGCGCTTCCGTCGCATCAGTTTTCCGATCTCGGCCGCGCTGTCGATCGTCGCGATCGTGCTGTTCTTCACCCATGGCCTGAATTTCGGCATCGACTTCCGCGGCGGTACGCTGCTGGAAGTGAAGGCAAAGTCGGGCGCCGCCGACATCGCTGCGATGCGCACGACGCTCGATGCCTTGCGTCTCGGCGAAGTGCAGTTGCAGCAGTTCGGCGGACCCGAGAACGTCCTGATCCGCGTCGCGGAGCAGCCGGGTGGCGACGCCGCCCAGCAGGAGGCCGTGCAGAAGGTCCGCAACGCGCTTGGCGATTCCGTGGAATATCGCCGCGTCGAGGTGGTCGGCCCGCGCGTCTCCGGCGAATTGCTGGCCTTCGGCATGCTCGGCCTGATGCTCGCGATCTTCGGCATCCTGATCTATCTCTGGTTCCGGTTCGAATGGCAGTTCGCGCTGGGCGCCATGATCGCCAACGTCCACGACATCGTGCTGACGATCGGCTTCATGTCGATCAGTCAGGTCGATTTCGACCTGACCAGCATCGCGGCGCTGCTCACCATTCTCGGCTATTCGCTCAACGACACCGTCGTCATCTACGACCGTATCCGCGAGATGCTGCGCCGCTACAAGAAGATGCCGATGCCGCAGCTTCTCAACGAGTCCATCAACTCGACGCTGTCGCGCTCGATCATCACCCACGTCACCGTGACGCTGGCGCTGCTCGCGCTGCTCTTGTTCGGCGGTCACGCGATCCACAGCTTCACCGCGGTGATGATGTTCGGCGTGGTGCTGGTCGGCACCTATACGTCGATCTTCATTGCGGCCCCGATCCTGATCTATCTCGGCGTCGGCGAGCATCGCGAGGATGCGAAAGAAGAGGCTCCGCCGGCGAAGAAAAGCAAGGCATGATCCGAACCGCATGCCCTCGCACGAGTTGGCGAGGGCAGTAAGCTCATTCGGACCAAGCTCATGGCCGGCGATCCCAACGCTCCCCATTTCCCGCGCTCGGCGCCGATCGAAGCCTATGGCAAGGGCGGCTTCGCCTTTGCCGGCATGTCGCATCGCGGCTCGCTGCTCTGCCTGCCGGAGGCGATCTGGGCCTGGGACGTAATGGATCCCCAGAAGATCGACCGCTATTCGCTGGATCGGGTCTTCACGGCCGCCAACAGCATCGACACGCTCCTGATCGGCACCGGAACCGGGGTCTGGCTGCCGCCGCCGGAGCTGCGCCAGGCGCTCAAGGCGGTGAGGGTGGTGCTGGACACGATGCAGACCGGTCCTGCCGTGCGCACCTACAACATCATGATCGGCGAACGGCGGCGGGTTGCCGCTGCGCTGATCGCGGTGCCATGAACAACACATGAGCAGCACCGCGCCGCCGCCCGATTCGGCTGCCTTCTGCGCCAATCTCGTGCGCAGCCATGACTTTCCGCGCTATGCCGCGACCCTGTTCGCGCCCGCCGCCGAGCGCCGCGCATTGCTGGCGCTCTACGCCTTCAATGTCGAGATCGTCCGTGTCCGCGACCAGGTGAGCCAACCCTTGCCCGGCGAAATCCGCTTTCAATGGTGGACCGACCTGTTTTCCGGCCTGGTCCACGGCAGTGCCGAGGGCAATCCGGTCGCAGCCGAGCTGCTGCGTGCGATCCGTGATTTTGACCTGCCGGTCGAGCCGCTGTCGCTGCTCGTCGACGAGCACCAGTTTGACCTCTACAACGACCCCATGCCGACGCTGGCGGCGCTGGAGGGCTATCTGGCCGCCACCCGTTCGGCGTTATTTGGTCTGGCGGCGCAGGTTCTGGGGCCGCCATCGGAGGTGGCCCAGCATCTCGCCCGTCATGCGGGACTGGCGCAGGGCATCGTGCAGGTCATCACGAACCTACCGCGCGATGCATCGCACCGGCAGTTGTTCCTGCCGCAGCAGGTGCTGGCGAGCCACGGCTGCCAGATGGAGGATTTGTTTGCCGGCAAGGACACGCCGAACCTGCGCGCCGTGCTGGAGCAGCTCGCGGGCGAGGCGCAGCAGCATTTGACCACGGCCTTGTCGCTGCTGGCGCAAGTGCCGGTTGCGGTGCGTCCGGCGTTTCTGCCGCTGAGCCAGGTGAGGGCCGATCTCAAGCGCCTGGCGCACCCGGGCCGCAATCCGTTCGCGCCGCAGCCGACGTCGCGGCTGGGCACGCTCTGGACGCTGTGGCGGGCTTCACGTTCCCGGGAATTTACCAATTAGCGGCTGGCATATCGCCTCGCACCGTCGGATGCTCTATGCTGTCCCATGGCTGAGTTGTCCCAAAGCACGTCGCCCGATCTGAGCGGTTTTCCGGTCGCGCCAGGCGACATCCATGCCGCCGCCGACACCATCCGGGGTGCGGTCGTCGAGACGCCCTGCAGCTACAGCCGCACGCTGAGCAGCATCTGCGGCTGCGACATCTGGCTCAAATTCGAGAACCTCCAGTTCACCTCGTCCTTCAAGGAGCGCGGCGCGCTCAACCGCCTCACCGCGCTGTCGCCGGAGGAGCGTGCGCGCGGCGTCATCGCCATGTCGGCCGGAAACCACGCGCAGGGCGTTGCCTATCACGCCAAGCGGCTCGGCATTCCCGCCACCATCGTCATGCCGATCGGCACGCCGATGGTGAAGATCGAGAACACTAGGCATCACGGCGCGGAAGTCGTCGTGACGGGCACGACGCTGGAGGAGGCGGCCGCGTTCGCTCGTCACCACGGCGAAGCCCGCGGCATGATCTTCGTCCACCCTTACGACGATCCGCTCGTGATCGCAGGGCAGGGTACCGTCGGGCTGGAAATGATGAGGGCGGTGCCGGAGCTCGATACGCTGGTCGTCCCGATCGGCGGCGGCGGCTTGATCAGCGGCATCGGCATTGCCGCGAAATCGATCAAGCCGTCACTGCGCGTTCTGGGCGTCGAGGCCTGGCTCTATCCCTCGATGTACAACGCCATCCATGGCGGCAATCTGCCGGCGCGTGGCGATACGCTCGCCGAAGGCATCGCGGTGAAATCGCCCGGCAAGATCACCACCGAAATCGTCCGCCGCCTCGTCGACGACATCGCGCTCGTCAACGAGGCCGAGCTCGAGCGCGCCGTGGCGACCCTGATCTCGATCGAGAAGACGGTGGTCGAGGGCGCCGGCGCCGCCGGCCTCGCCGCGCTGATGTCCGATCCCTCCCGCTTTGCCGGCCAGAAGGTCGGTCTCGTGCTGAGCGGCGGCAACATCGACACGCGGCTGATCGCATCCGTCCTCACGCGTGAGCTGGCGCGCGAAGGGCGGCTGACGCAGCTCTCGCTCGATATTCCTGATCGCCCCGGGCAGCTCGCCGCCGTCGCGGCGCTGCTGGCTGAGGCCGGTGCCAACATCATCGAGGTCTCGCACCAGCGGACGTTCTCCGACCTGCCGGCCAAGGCGACGTTGCTGCAGCTCGTCATCGAGACCCGCGACAGCGCGCATCTCGACGAGGTCATGGCAAGGCTCAGCGCGTCCGGCTTGAGCGCGCGCTGCGCCTGACTCGCGCCACTACCGCCGCGCCAATCCCGCGATGTGGTCGACCAGGCGGTCGACCTCGGCCTCCGTGTTGTAATAGTGCGGAGACGCCCTCACGACATGCGGCAACGCGCGAATCTCGGCATCAATGCGCGTGCTCGGCGGATCGGAAGCGCCGATCGTGATGGCGGCGGCAGCGGCACTGGCGACAATGGCGTCCGCCTCGTGTCCGTCCATCGTGAAGCTGACGATGGCACCCGGCGCGCGTCCGAGGTCACGAATGGTGATGCCGGGAAGAGCCGCCAGGCCGCTGCGAAGACGGCCGGCAAGCAGGCGGCAACGTTGCTCGATCGGAGCGATGCCGATCTCGAGGGCATAGTCGACGGCCGCGCCGAGTCCCAGCCGCGCCGCGTAATTGTTCTCCCAGGTCTCGAAACGGCGCGCATCGTCGCGCAGCCGATATTCATTGCGCGCGACCCAGGGCGCGGCGAAGTGATCGATCATCGGCGGCTCGAGCCGCTGCAGCATCGCCCTGCGGACGTAGAGAAAGCCGGTGCCGCGCGGACCGCGGAGGAATTTGCGTCCCGTGGCCGACAGCATGTCGCAGCCGATCGCCTCGACGTCCACCTCCATCTGGCCGACCGCCTGGCAGGCGTCGAGCAGGTAGGGAATGCCCCGTGCCCGTGCGATCTTGCCGATCGCCGCCGCGGGATTGACCAGTCCGCCGTTGGTCGGAACCCAAGTGATGGCGATCAGCTTGACGCGCTCATCGATCATGCGTTCGAGCGCGTGGACGTCGAGCTCGCCGCTGGCATCGCTTGGCACCACATCGATGACCGCGCCGGTGCGTTTGGCGACCTGAAGGAACGCCACGTAGTTGGCGGCGTATTCCGCTTCGGCGGTCAGGATGCGATCGCCCTTGCCGAACGAAAGCGAATAGAACGCCATCTGCCAGGCAACCGTCGCATTCTCCACGAGCGCGATCTCGTCGGGCGCAGCATTCAGCAGGCGCGCCACCGAGCCGTAGACCGCATCGAGCCGCGCTGCCTCCCGGTCTGCCGCGGCATAACCGCCGATCTCGCTTTCCAGATCGATATGCTGCTGCATCGCCGCGACAACCCGGGTCGGCATGAGTGCCGCGCCGGCGTTGTGGAGATATGCCAGCCGGGAGGTGGCAAGCGTGTCGGCGCGAATTCGGTCGATGTCGATCACGAGAGAGCCTCTGCCGTTGGATTCCGGGAATTGGACACCATGACGCACGCGAGCGCGACGGGCAAACGGAAGGTGCTGCTGGGCATTGATTCCGGTCCCTGGGCTGATAGAGCGTAATGCGCTGGGGAATGGAAAGGACTTGCGATGGCGAAGAACACGATTTGCCTCTGGTTCGACAAGGACGCCGAGGCGGCTGCCCGCTTCTATGCTGAGACGTTCCCGGACAGCGTGGTGAGTGCCGTGCACCGTGCGCCCAGCGATTACCCGTCCGGCAAGGCTGGTGATGTGCTCACCGTCGAATTCACCGTGGCCGGCGTTGCCTGTCTCGGCCTCAACGGCGGTCCCGTCTTCAAGCACAATGAGGCCTTCTCGTTCCAGATCGCCACCGACGATCAGGAGGAGACCGACCGCTACTGGAGCGCCATCGTCGGCAATGGCGGGCAGGAAAGCGCCTGCGGTTGGTGCAAGGACAAATGGGGCACCTCCTGGCAGATCACGCCGCGCGTGCTGACCGAGGCACTGGCGGCCGGCGGGGCCGAGGCCAAGCGCGCCTTCGACGCGATGATGGGGATGACGAAGATCGACGTCGCGGCGATCGAGGCGGCGCGGCGCGGCTGATGCTGGCTTGCCTCAGATGCAGAGGCTGAGCAGCTTGATGTGACAGGTGCTGGACTTCGGCTTGCTTGCCGGCGCGGCCTCGCGTTTCACGGCAACGACGGGCTCCTTGTCCTTCTTCTTGCCTTTGCCCTTCGGCTCGTAATCGCCCGCGATCACCATGGCCCAGTAGGTGCGCTTGCCGCTGGCGTTCCTGGCGCTGGCGATGCCGACGCGGGAGGCGTTGCGCAGCAACAGGTTCTTGCGGTGCCCGGACGAGTCGATCCACTGGCCCAGGGTCTTCTCGAAATTATCGTAGCCATAGGCGATGTTCTCGGCGGCGCGGCCGGCGCCGGCCGGTGCGACACGGCGGTTGAACGGGCCGAGCGCGTCGTGGCTGAGATCGTCCTTGGCGGCCATCGCGCGGGCTTGGTCCATGGCGATGCGGTCGAGAGTGGCATCGCGGACGACGCGGACTTCACCGTGCTTGAGGCGGAAGCTGGAGATCAGCTCGGCCGGGGAGTCAGCTCGTGCCGGCGCGACTGTCAGCAGCAGAAGGCCGGCGGCCAGACCGCCAACCACACGATGCATCATCGTCCCCCGACCGCCCATGACCCCACCACGTCCGCCTTCGTTCGACCGCTTCTCTATCGCCAATGTGGACGCTTCAAGGCGCCGGCAGCCTGTCAGCTCGTCGGCAGGTTCGCTTCGAAGTTGAAGCGGTCGCGCAGGTTTTTTCTTTGTTCCAGGATGTCCTTGAGGAAGGCGCGATCCTGGTCGCTCTTCATCATGGGCTCGATCAGGTCGAGCTGGTTCATGGCGACCAGTTGCAGGATCTCGGTCCGCGGCTTGCCGCTGCTATCGCGCGGCAGCGCGTGCACGACCTGGATGTGCTCCGGCGGCTTCGGCCCCTTCGCTGCCGTGAGCTCGGTCCGCAACTGGCCTTCGAGCGTGGCTTGATCTGCCTCGACGAAGGCATAGAGCCCGACGCCGGAGCGGCGGTCGGCAAAAGCGACGATAGCGGTGTCGCGCACGGCCGGGTTCTTGCGGATCAACTCGGTCAGCACCGGCGCATCGTTGACCAGCCTTCGGCCGCCGCCCTCGCGGTCGGTGAAGTTGAACAGGCCGCGGGTGATGGCGCGGTAGACCTTCTTGCCGGTGGCGAGCCACAGGCTTGCCGCGAACGACTTCTTGGCGAGGATTTTTCGCTCACGCGGAGTCAATGCCTCGGGCGCGTAGGAGCGCTTGTGCTTGAGCAGGTGCCGAAGGTCTTCATAGGCGAGGATGCGATAGAGCCGGCCGCGCTGCGCAAAGCACGCCGCGAGCTGGAAGTCGGTCACATAGGCGCGGCCGTCGCGGCCGACCAGCCAGTTCTGTTCCTTGGCAAGATCGTTGTGGCAGATGCCGGCGCGGCGCAGCCGGCGCAGCGCCACCTTGGCCGAACGGAAATAGGCGAGGTCACCGTGCGGCTTTGCCAGATGCAACGCGGCGCCGTCGACGAAGCCGCGCACCAGCGCCCGGCGACCGGCCCAGAGCAGCTCGGGACCGACGTTGAGGCCTTTGGCGAGCGCGAGCGCATGCTTCTCGCGGGCGAACAGATGGCGCGCCAGCAGGAACGACCACCACGGCACTTCGTCCAGCCGGCGCAGCACCGCGTCGACCTCGCCGGTCTCGGCACGAAAGCGGCCGCGCTCGACCGTCGAGAACACGTCGCGCTTGAGCAGCACGCCGTCGGTCCAGCGCGCCGAGAGCTCTGCGGCGTCGTCTTTGGGGAGGCTCATTGCAAACTCACGCGGCTGCGGCCATGCGCAGATGATCGGCGATCCAGCGATCGAGGTCGGCGAGCGCGAGTGCGCTCATGGCCTGCTTCTTGGCCACCGTCTTCTCGTTGCCGCGCAGACGCGTGCCGTCGGGCTTCTTGGTCGGCGCGGTCGCAAGTGGCGGAAACAGGCCGAAATTGATGTTCATCGGCTGGAACGACCGTGTCCCCGGCTCGACGGTCTCGATATGGCCGCCGGTGATGTGGCCAAGCAGAGATCCGAGCGCAGTCGTGTTCGGTGGGCTCGCCAGGGTTTCGCCGCGCGCGTCGGCCGCTGCATAGAGACCGGCGATCAGACCGATGCTGGCAGACTCCACATAGCCCTCGCAGCCCGTCATCTGGCCGGCAAAGCGCAGCCGTGGCTGCGCGCGCAGGCGCAACTGACTGTCGAGCAGCTTTGGCGAGTTCAGGAAGGTGTTGCGGTGCAGGCCACCGAGGCGGGCGAACTCGGCCTTCTCCAGACCGGGAATGGTGCGGAAGATGCGCTGCTGCTCGCCGTACTTCAATTTCGTCTGGAAGCCGACGATGTTGTAGAGCGTGCCGAGCTTGTTGTCCTGACGCAGCTGCACGATGGCGTAGGCCTTCGTGGCGGGATCGTGGGGATTGGTGAGGCCGACCGGCTTCATCGGGCCGTGGCGCAACGTCTCCGGGCCACGCTCCGCCATCACTTCGATTGGCAGGCAGCCGTCGAAATAGGGCGTGTTGGTCTCCCATTCCTTGAACTCGGTCTTCTCACCAGCGATCAGCGCGGCGACGAAGCCGTCATACTGCTCCTTGGTCATCGGGCAGTTGATGTAGTCGGCGCCGGTGCCGCCGGGGCCGACCTTGTCGTAGCGGGACTGGAACCAGGCCACCGACATGTCGATGGATTCGCGGTGCACGATCGGTGCGATCGCGTCGAAGAAGGCGAGGGCGTTCTCGTCGGTCAGTTCTCGGATGGCATCGGCCAGCGGGGCGGAGGTGAGGGGGCCGGTGGCGACGATGACGTTGTTCCACTCGGCCGGTGGCAGGCCTGCGACCTCGCCGCGTGCGATCTCGATCAGGGGGTGGTCGTTCAGCGCCTTGGTGACGGCCGCTGAGAAGCCATCGCGATCGACCGCGAGGGCGCCGCCGGCGGGCACCTGGTTGGCGTCGGCTGCGCGCATGACCAGCGAATCGAGCCGGCGCATCTCCGCATGCAACAGGCCCACGGCGTTGTTGGCGGCATCGTCCGAGCGGAATGAATTGGAGCAGACGAGCTCGGCGAGCCCGTCGGTGCGGTGCGCCTCGGTCATGCGGGTCGGCCGCATCTCGTGCAGCACCACGGGCACGCCGGCTTTCGCGACCTGCCAGGCTGCCTCCGAGCCGGCAAGGCCTGCGCCGATCACGTGCACAATGTTGGATAGGGGTCCTGTCATGGGGCGGACAGGTAGCGCTTTTCGGCGATCAGTGGAATCGCCGAGATCGAGTTTTCTGCCACCAGATGCGACAACGCCCGCACGAGGCGGGCGCTATCGGTTCGTCCGGTGAAGGGCTGAACGATATCAGCCCTGATACTGACCGGCGGCAACGCGCGGGATGTCCGAGCGATCGAGGCCGATATCGGCCAGTTCCCGATCGCTGAGCTGGGACAGCTCGGCAACATTGCGCTGATAGTCCCGGAAGGCCTGGATCATGCGGATGAGCGAGAGCAGCATTGGTAGTCTCCTGTAGTTCGATTCAGCCCTTGCCCGGGCTGCATCGTTGAAATGAATATAGAGGAGAGTAGTGCAGTGCGAAAGTTCCTATGTTGCGATGCAGCTAAGCAATGAGCGCATAGCGACGGTAACGGACGATTAACTCGAAGGCGCTCCCGCCCACACAACGGGCAAGGTGCGACCAAAGGTGCCATAAATAGACGTAAATCCACGGGGTTATGCAGGAGTGCGACCCCTTGTCTCTTGGGAAGTATGTCTTTTCTGATCCGCTGACAAAGGACTCGATCCAGCGTCTAAACCCAAATCACCTATGCGCGAATCGCATGTATCGGAATCTGTTGAATTGAATATCAATTCAGATCATGTTTTTGCAGACAGTAGGATTCCGCCGCATTTGGGGCGTGATCCGGTGCAGGGCACACTCGCCAAGCGTGCAGTGTTCATTACCTGCAGGTAATGAAAATCAGAATTTCTGCATGACCTTCTGCGCGGCGCGCAACATCACGCAATTCTCGCGAGGAATTTATTGCGGCAACTTGCCGCGCCCGGAGGAAGGTGTTGTCGCAGAGTCCGGCAATGTCGCTGGATCTGTCTCAAGAACAAGGAAAGTAACATCATGACGAAGTTACTAGGGGTTATCGCAATTGCCGCCGTCGCGTTCGCCGTTGCGCCGGCCCAGGCCGCCAAGCGCGCAGCGGTGGGCGGCTGCAGCTCGGCCAATCTGGAAAAGACCGAGACCGAGATCGAGAACATGGCTGACGGCGACGGCAAGCTCGTTGCGCAGAAGGAGATCGCGGCGGCGCAGGATTCGCTGCTCAACGGCAAGATGGGTGCGTGCGGCGCGCATCTGAACAAGGCGATGCACGCCACCATGGGCAAGTAGTCGCGAGGAGAGGGCCGGTCGCCGGGCGATCGGCCCTACGCGCTTGTCTGAAGCGCGATGCGATCAGGATGAAGCGTCATCGCGCTTTAGGTTGTTGTTTGAGCGTGATCGCTTCCGAAATCCGCTGCGCGCGTTTCCGGATCATGCTTTGGCGAGTATTCAGGGCGCGCGCGCAAGCTGGCTGGCGAAATAGGCGACGGTCTTGGAATAGACCTCGCTCTTGTTCCACTGCTTGAGCACCTCGAAATTCGGACTGCCCGGCTGCCAATCCTTGCCCTTCTGCCAGCCATAGCCGACGAGGTAATTGGCGGTGGAGGCCAGCACGTCGGGCACATTGTGCAGGAGGTCGCGCTTGCCGTTGCCATCGAAGTCGATGGCGTATTTCATCCAGGACGACGGCATGAACTGGGTCTGGCCGAGCTCGCCCGCCCAGGCGCCTTTCATGTCGGCAGCCGCGAGATCGCCGCGCTGGACGATGCGCAGCGCGTCCAACAGCTCGGCGCGAAAGTACTCGGAGCGCCGGCAGTCATAGGCCAGCGTCGCCAGCGAGCGGATGGTTGCGAACTTGCCGGTGTTGACGCCGTAATCCGTCTCCAGACCCCAGATCGCGACCAGCACCTCGCCGGGTACGCCGTAGGCCTGCTCGATGCGCGACAGCACTGAGCCGTATTGCTTCATCCTGTTGGAGCCGCGCTCCAAGCGGGGCGGCACCATCCGACCCGAAAACTCTTCGAAGGTCTGACTGAAGACCTTTTGCGAGCGGTCGCGGTTGATCACGTTCTGATCCAGCGTCACGCCGGCAAGCCCGGCCGTGATCGCCTGCTGCGAGATGCCCTTGGCGGCCGCATCGGTTTTGAAGTCCGCAAGCCAGGCATCGAAGTTGCCCGAGCCGCAGGCAACCGCGGCGAACGCTGGCTGGGCTGACAGGATTGAGGCGGAGAGAGCGAGGGCTGCGAGAGCGAGACGAGAAATCGTCGAGGTCATTCGAGTCAATGAATTCCGTGAAGCGGTATGACCGGCGGGTGCAATCTCGGTCGGAACAGCGGCCAAAGCAAGGCTTGCGACAGAGCGCGATCCTGCCCGAGCCGGGGCAGGATCGCATGTCACGATATCGTCAGAGCTCCGGCCGGTTACGCCAGGGGAAGAGGTTGGCGGGGAAGTCGGCCGCCGGCTTGCGCGGACGAGGCGGCGGGGGCGGCACCGGACGTGCACCGGGCTCCGAGACGATCACCTTGCGGTAGAGATGCCAGGTGGCATGGCCGAGCAGGGGGATCACCACGGCAAGGCCGAGGAAGGCCGGGATCGTGCCGAGCGCGAGCAGCACCGCCACGATCAGGCCCCAGGCCGCCATCGGCACCGGGTTCCTCGCGACCACGCGCAATGAGGTGCTCATCGCCTCGAATGCGCCGGCATGGCGGTCCAGCATCAAGGGGAACGACACGGCGCTGATGCAGAGCGCGGCGAGTGCGAACAGGAAGCCGGTGCCGCAGCCGACCACGATCAGCCACCAGCCCTGCTGTGTCGTCAGCACGCGCGTCATGAAGTCCGAGATCCCGGTCACGCCCTCATAGCCGAACGCCGCGACATAGATGGCCTGCGCAGTTGCAACCCAAGTCACGAATAGCGCGAGCAGCAATGTGCCGAGACCTAGCATCGCCCCGAACGAGGGCGAGCGCACCACCTCCATGGCATCCCATGCACTGGCTTCTTCATGGCGCTCGCGCCGGCTGGAGAGCTCGTAGAGACCGAGCGCTGCGAAGGGGCCGATCAGCGCGAAGCCGGCGGCGAGGGGAAACAACAATGGCAGCACCGAATAGCCCATCACCACGCGGGCGAGCACGAGGCCGAGCACCGGGTAGATCACGCAGAGAATGATGGCGTGGCTCGGAAAGGCCTTGAAATCATCCCAGCCGCGCCGGAGCGCATCGTGCAGATCGGTCAGCTGGATGGTTCGAATGACAGGTCCAGCCGCATCCGCGCTCTGGGCCATTGTGGGGACATTGCCCTGGTAGAGTGTGGCCATGGTCGCTAGCTCCCTTGCCGAGCGGCCGAATCCGGCGCCGGCAAACGGCGCGAGCGGCCGCCATTCTTGAGTTTCGCGAGTCCGACCAGACGCGAATTCCGGAAGGCATCGCGAGCTGAACGCGAAGCGTACGCCGATTTCCGAGTCCTGTCCCTCACGCTTGGGTGAGATTCGATGCCGCAGCGCAACCCTGACGACGTCATTCGGTCGTCATTTCGCCGCAGATAAGCTGATGCTGCTCGCTGGTTCGCAGAACTTCGCGGGCACAACGCAGTAACTTGGTCTATAAGTGCCACTCAAGGCCCTTCCAACGGATCCTTTTCGGGGAGCAGATATGAGCATTTTCGGGAAAATCATGGGCGCGATCTTCGGAAGCCAGCCGGCTTCCGCCGCGCCCGCCGGTGGCGCAGCTTCGCCCGCTGGAGCGGCGCCGGGAGCATCGTCGACGCCGGCCGGCGCGCCCATGGCTGCGGTCGATGTCGCGGCGATCGTCGACAAGGCGGTGGCCGCGCACAAGGGCGAGAAGCTGGAATGGCGGACCTCGATCGTCGACCTCATGAAGGCGCTCGACATCGATTCCAGCCTCGCTGCGCGCAAGGACCTCGCCAAGGAGCTCGGCTACAGCGGCGACATGAACGATTCCGCCAGCATGAACGTCTGGCTGCACAAGCAGGTGATGTCCAAGCTCGCCGCCAATGGCGGCAAGCTGCCGCCGGAGATCAAGCACTGACCGGCCACAGGTCGTGCCGCAAGGGCCCGCGATCTCGCGGGCCCTTTTGCTTTCAGGCGAGGAGATCCGCGTCCTCCGGATGCCTGTCGAGATAGTCGACGACGAAGCCGCAGCCGGCGATCACCTTTCGGCCGTCGCGCCGGATCAACTCCAGCGCGCCCTTGACCAGCTCGGACGCGATGCCGCGGCCGCGGAGCGCACGAGGCGTCTCGGTATGGGTGATGATGACCGCCGTCGGCGTCAGCCGGTAATTGGCGAAGGCGATATCGCTGCCGACATCGAGTTCAAAGCGGCTCCTGTCCTTGTTGTCTCGTACCGATGCGGCCATGCAAGATCCTTCCGGCGTGCGTCTTCCGCGTTGATCTATGAGCCCGCCTCCGTCCTTGGCAAGGCGCGGTTAAGGGGGCTTGCCGCACGGCAGATATCTGCAAACGCGCATGCCTTTGGCTGCAGTGCGGCATGAGAAACCTTCCTTGTGAACATCACGCCGGCTCGAATAATTGCCGCCGCCGCTCTTGCAAGTTCCATGGCGGCTCCCACGTCCTCTCAAGGACATACGCCCGAATGCGGCCGGCAGGGTCGCTAGACATTCGGAGTGTCATGATTGCCAGCCGCAGACGTATGCCTCTTTGTAGGAGGGTACGATGTCGGACTTTGGTTTCTTGAAGACTCATCGAACATGGGAAGACTGGTGCGGGATGCTCCTCGGCGCGGCGATCGTGGCTTCGCCGTGGTTTCCCATCCATGATCCGGGGATTGCCGGACATCAGACGGCGATCCTGAATACGGTCGCAATCGGTCTGGTCGTATTTGGCATCAGCCAGCTCGAGTATGTCGCCTTGCAGCGCTGGCAGGAGGTGATGACGATCCTGGTCGGACTGTGGCTCATCGCCTCTCCTTATGCGCTCGGCTATTCCGGTGACGGTTTTCTCCGCATCTATCACACGAGCCTCGGCGCGGTGGTGGTGCTGCTGGGCATACTCCAGCTATGGCAGGACTGGGATCTGAACGATCGTGACATGCTCAAGCACGGACAATAGTCCGTAGATGGCGGCAGGCCTGCTGACTACGGGCGGCGGGCCTGCCCCCTTATCTCGTGACGAGATCCGCATAGTCCGGGTGCTTTTCGATCCATGCTTTCACGAACGGGCATTGCGGGATCAGCTTCAATCCGGACGCACGGACTTGGTCGAGCGCGCCTTGTACCAGCTTCGAGCCGACGCCCTTGCCGCCGAGCTCCTTCGGCACATCGGTGTGCTCGAACGTGATGACGTCGCCGTCGAGCATGTAATGCTCGGTCGCAAGATGGCCTTCCACCGCGAGCTCGAAGCGGCAATGGTCTTTGTTGTCGATGACGTCGCTCATGTTGTCGACCTTCCAGACGCTAGCCTCGTGCACCAATTCATAACGCACGGTCGGGCAGGCTGGTTTCCGATGTTAAGGTCGTTCGGTTCAATTGGCCGCTTTGGCGAGCCTGGAGTCTTCGGGCTGCTGCTGCGGACGCAGGCAACCCTGGCAGATGACCAGGGAGCGGTTGACCCTGGCATCATGCTCGGCCTCGCTGCCGTCCTGCGCGTGCCACCACTCCTTCGAATAAGGCTGAAGACCGGCTTGCGAGCTGCTTCGCTCGCCTCGGGTCGCCGTCCGCGTTGGTCGTGAGGTAGCATGTGGACGATTGGGATCCTCGCCGGCGCCATCCCAGGCATAACGGGCTGGCTTGAAGGCGGGATCGGACGCCAGATGCGCCTGTGGCGCGACGGCACATCCGGCGAGCGCCAGCGACAACAGGAGGAAGGCAGGCGCTTTGACCATGATGCGGCACTCTGTACGCGAGAACTGAACGAAGGTGCGCCGATCATGTTTAAAATTCCCTGAACGATTGCGGCCGCGCCGGCGACCAACCCGCATGCGTTATCTGATCTTCATGCTCGCTCTGTTCACCTCTGCCGCGCGCGCCGAGGATGCAAAGACGTTCAATCCAGCCGACTATCCACCCGGCGTGCAGAAGGCGCTGCGCTACGCCAATGAGGAATGCACAAGCCAGGACGGCGGCGAGGTGAGATTCGCGACTGATACGGTACGCAGGATCGATCTCACCGGCGACGGCCGCGACGACTACATCGTCGACTTCGGCGAGACCAAATGCGGAGATCGCGAGACCACCTATTGCGGAACCGGCGGCTGCGTCATGAAGATCCTCGTGACGCTGCCGGACGGCAGCATGCGCGAGGTGTTCGACGGCCATGTCCTTCGCTACAGGATCATGGCCCCGCCCACGAAGCGCGGTGCTGCGCGCAGCATCCGCTTCGATCTGCATGGCAGCTTCTGCGGCGGCTTTGGTCCGCAGGCCTGCGTCAAGCACAGGACCATCACAACGACGCCGTTCGCATTCAAGCAACCGTAGGGGAGCCGTGCGTCCGGCGGCCTTGCAGGGGCGCTGGCGATGGCGATAAATGGGCCGAAATGAGCGGGCCGCTCGCGTGCCGTCCGCCCTCGAAGAGGAAGCCCGATGCAGCCCCTGCGCATGTCCCGCCGCGTCATGAATCTCGCCTACATGCTGACCCAGAACGCGCGGCGGCATGGGTCTCGCCCGGGCTTCGTCTGGGGGGACAGATCCTGGACCTGGCGCGAGATCGATGCGCAAGTCTCGGCGCTGGCCGCGGCGCTCGCCGCGCGCGGCATTGCGAAGGGCGACCGCATCCTGGTCCATTCCAAGAATGGCGACGAGATGTTCTTCTCGATGTTCGCGGCATTCCGGCTCGGCGCGGTCTGGGTGCCCACCAATTTCCGCCTGATGCCGGACGAGGTCACCTATCTCGCGCAGGCCTCCGGGGCCAAGGCATTTCTTTGCCATGTCGATTTTCCTGAACATGCCGCGGCGGTGAAGGGCGGCGCGCTCGAGTTCATCTGGAGCATCGACGGCAAGGCCGGATTCGGCGAGCGCTCGGTCGCTGATGCCATCGCCGCGCAGGCCGGCACCAGTATCGCGAATGCCGATGTCGAGCACGACGATCCCTGCTGGTTCTTCTTCACCTCCGGCACCACCGGGCGTTCCAAGGCGGCGGTGCTGACCCACGGCCAGATGGGATTTGTCGTCACCAACCATCTCGCCGATCTCACTCCCGGGGTGACCGAGGCGGACGCCTCGCTGGTGGTGGCGCCGCTCTCGCATGGCGCCGGCGTGCACCAGCTGGTGCAGACCGCGCGCGGCGTCTGCACCGTATTGTTGCCGACCGAGAAGTTCGACATCGACGAGGCCTTCCGTCTGATCGAAAAGCATCGGGTCGCCAATCTCTTCACCGTGCCGACGATCCTGAAGATGATGGTCGAGCACCCCGCCGTCGACAAATACGACCACGCCTCGCTGCGTCACGTGATCTATGCGGGCGCGCCGATGTATCGGGAGGATCAGAAGACCGCGCTGAAGAAACTCGGCAAGGTCATCGTGCAATATTTCGGCCTTGGCGAGGTCACCGGCAACATCACCGTGCTGCCGGCGGCGCTGCACGATCCCGAGGACGGCCCGCACGCCAAGATCGGCACCTGCGGCTTCGAGCGCACCGGCATGCAGGTTTCGATCCAGGACGACGAGGGCCGCGAGCTCGCGGCCAACCAGAGCGGCGAGATCTGCGTGATCGGGCCGGCGGTGCTCGCCGGCTATTACGACAACCCTGAAGCTAATGCGAAGGCATTCCGCAACGGCTGGTTCCGGACCGGCGATCTCGGCCATATGGACGAGGAGGGCTTCGTCTACATCACCGGCCGCGCGTCCGACATGTACATCTCCGGCGGCTCCAACATCTATCCGCGCGAGATCGAGGAGAAGATCTTGACGCATCCCGCGGTCGGGGAGGTCGCCGTGCTCGGCGTGCCAGATGCGACCTGGGGCGAGGTCGGCGTCGCCGTTTGCGTTGCGCGGGACGGCCAGAAGCCGGTGAGCGAGGCCGAGATGGCGGCGTTCCTGTCGCCAAAGGTGCCGCGCTACAAGATGCCGAAGCGGTTCTTCTTCTGGGAGGCGCTGCCGAAATCCGGCTATGGCAAGATTCCAAAACGCATGGTGCGCGACGAGCTCGAGGCGCGCGGGCTGCTCGATCTCGACAAGACGAAAGCTGGCTGAGCGCAGGCGATGCGGAATATCAAGCAGCCGGGCACGCCTGTCGCCGAACGCATCCAATGGGTGGAGGCGAGGGGACGTGCCTTCTCATTCATGCTTCAAGCGGGCCTGCCGCTGCTGGAAGCCGCACGGCATGGCTTTGCGGCCGAAGGTTTCACGAACGGCGTGCTCAGCTTCCGGCAGGGCGCGCTCGGGCCGTTCGCCTATGTCATGCCGGCGCTGTCGAAGACCGGTGAGAACGCTGCGTTTTACAGCGACACGTTCCGGCCCGGCGGCGTGACGCGTACCAGGCTCGGCAGCATGACGCTCGGCACGCGGGACGGAGCGCCGTTCTTTCACTGCCATGGGCTCTGGACGGAAGCCGACGGCAGGGACAGTGGTGGCCACATGCTGCCCGACCAGACTGTCGTTGCCGAACCGTTCGAGGTCGAGGCCTTCGGTATCGACGGTGCGACGTTCACCGCTGAGCCCGATCCCGAGACCAATTTCAAGCTGTTCGGGCCGGTGCCCGCTGAGCGCACGGGCGCGCGCACGACGAGCCGCGCGTTCGCGCTCCGGCTGCGCCCGAACCAGGATTTTGCCGGCGCGCTCGAAGCGTTCTGCCGCGCGCGTGGCATCGCGCGTGCGAAGATCCATGGCGGCGTCGGTTCGACCATCGGCGCGCGCTTCACCCATGGTGGCGTGACCGAGCCGTTTGCGACCGAGCTTGCGGTGACGGCCGGGCTGATCGCGCCCGGGCCCTCCGGCGCGCCCGAGGCTGCGCTCGACGTTGCGTTGGTCGACTACACCGGCGGCCTGGCGGAAGGGCGCCTGGTCAACGGCGACAATCCCGTGCTGATGACGATGGAGCTGGTGCTGGAGGCACTGGATTAGCCGTGCAGTCGCGGCTTTCGCCGGGAATTCATGCCGATTGCCTAACGTCATTGTTCCCGTTATGTTCTTTCTTGGGTCTTTGGCGGAACGGACGGAGAGGCGGTTATGAGCCGGAGGGGTCATCGCACCATCAACTTGCCTGCGCCGTATCTGAAGCGGGTCTGGCTCGACCCGCTGCAGGTTGGGGATCGCGAGGCCTATCCGTTTTGCCTGCCGATCTTCCCTGATGATTTCGAGCTCAACTTCGACGCGGCCATCACGATCATCGTCGGAGAGAACGGCACCGGGAAGTCGACGATCCTCGAAGGCATCGCATCGCTCGCCGGCTACGACGATGCCGGAGGCGGCAAGGGCTACATGCCAGTCGACCACTCCGAAGCGCGCGAGAAGATGGGTGGTCAACTCGCCAGGGCGCTGCGCGCAAGCTGGCTGCCGAAGATCACCAATGGCTGGTTTTTTCGCGCCGAGAGTTTCTTCTCGGTGGCGCGGTATCTCGACAAGGCCGCGCGTGACGCCGGCCAGGTCGGTCCCGATTTCCTGTCGCACTCCCACGGCGAAGGCTTCCTGCGCTTCTTCGAGGAGCGCAGTCAGCGCCAGGGTATCTTCATTTTCGACGAGCCGGAATCGGCATTGTCGCCGGCACGTCAGCTCGAATTCCTGAAGCTGCTCCGGCGCATGGAGGAGTCCCGGATCTGCCAGGTGATCATGGCGACCCATTCGCCGATACTGATGGCCTATCCGAACGCCCGGCTGCTGCGGCTCGGGAAATACGGCCTGGAGCCTGTGACCGTGGAAGAGACCGACCATTACCGCTTGATGCGGGAATTCTGCAACGACCCGCGCGGGTTCGTGGAGGCGACGCTGGGAGAGTAGGGGAGTGTGTCTGAGGGCGTTTCGCCGGAGTCGCTGTCGTAAAGCGTGTGCTTAAAAAGCTGCACAGCGGCATACAGGTGTAGCCAAACATCCAGCCTTCCCTGCGCAGTGGACATTTGGGACATCAAAACCAAAGTAGATCAACACGCTGGTATCAATGTGTCCTCGTTTGTGTCCCGATCCGCTTGCCCTATAGATCTGCTCTGCAAAATTCTACGATGCGCTATTGAACCGGACCAATTGGGCCGGTCTAGCAATGTCCGTTCTTGGGCAAGACATAAGTCGCTGGCGGGCGGCTTCACCTCCACGCCGACCGACGAACAGACCGGCCCGAAGGGCCGGTCGCCTGGCATTGAAGCTTTGAAGGCTCCGAAGACGCCATTAAATGAAGCTCTGGCTTGCGGTGATGCCCAATAGTTGGATAGCAGCATCCCCGTCCAGGTCGGTGTTGGCCAGCGTGAACTCAAACTGCTGATCGGGAACTGGAGCCTCGATGCTCGTCGAGAAGTCGAGGATGCGCACACCCGAGTTGGCACCGTTGAGGTGGAACTGAACGTAGGCCGTGTCGAAGGCTTGACCACCATCGTCGTTAATGGTCACGATCTGATTACCCGAGCGCAAGCCAGTAACGTTGTCGATATTGTGATCGATCAGATTACCAGCATCGTCGTAAATCCACGATTCTACCGTGATGGCGTCGATGTTTCCAATCCCTGCGATTGCAAAGGTTAGATTGTTGACGTCAGACCCGTCCGCAGTAGAGAAGGTGAAGCCCTCGTTGTTATTAATCTGCGATGCCTGACCGCCCTTCACCCCGAATCCAACTGCATCGGGGTTAAGGTCGTCAGCCGCAACAGTCGGGCCTGCCAGTGGAGCAGCGTTGAACGGCGCAAAGGCTGCCTCGGTCGCATCCGCTGCGGGCGTACCGGTGAAGATCAGACCGTCAAAGACGATGGCGCCGGTATTGTCCGCCGTGGGGACCGTCAAGGTCTCCTGGGGACCGCCCGACTTGACCGCATTGAAGTCGAGGTCGGACTGCTCACCATGCGGTGTGACGAGGACATCGAAGGTGTACCCCGAGTCCGTCACGTTCAGTTGGTAGAGGTCCTGATCGCTGGCCACGTCGTGGTACGTCAGCGTCGTTCCGTCGTTGGTGAGAATCTCCTCGATGTCAGCGCCACCGAGATCGGTCCAGTCGATGATGGTGACGTGTGAGTCGTCGGCTCCGGGACTAAGGTCGAACGTCCCCACATCCTGTTGGCCGGCGGCCAATCCGACCTCGAACTCGGTGGCATCTCCGGTGATGCCGGTGAACGTCGGCCCGGCGTCCTCGAACACGAGATGCGTCCCGAGGTCCTCGTGGTTGACTACCGTCACCTCGGTCGATGAAGGGAACGCGACTTCGAGATTCTCAACGCGCACGCCCGATGTGCTTTGCTTCGTGTCGTAGGTAAATCGAACGTAGATCTGATCGACGCTATCTGTCGATTCGATGGTATAATTCTCAAAGACGGCGCTGCCAGCAGGTAAGCTTACTGTGTCAGTGCCGTGCTCAACTATTGCCCCATTATCGATAGTCCACCACTCAACGTTAACGGTCTTCACGCCGCCTACGCCCTGGATGTCGAATCTAATGCCGCCGATCTCGTTCTCATCCGGATCAGCAGAAGTCCAGGCCGCGTCTTGAACGAAGAAGCCCTCGTTGTGATTCAACTGGGAGGCTTGGCCGCCCTTCACGCCGAAGCCGATGGCGTTGGGGTTCAGGTCATCATCGGTTCCGGGGTTGGTTGGGACTGTCGTTGGATCTGCGACCGCACCTGTCGGGAAGATAAGTCCATCGAAGTAGGCGCTGTGATCGTCGTTGAGATCGGCTGTCGCAACTGTGAGCGTCTCCTGCGGGCTACCCGACGGGATCGATGCGAAGTTCAGCGACTGGAACGTCGTGACGAGTTCGGTGGTCGTTACATCCAGTGTGATCTTGCCCTCGGCAAACGACAGGACGTCGTCGTCGTCAACGGCCAAAGGATCGCTGTGGAGCAGCGGTTTGTATTGAATGAGGTAAACCTGCGCCGACGACACGCCGCCGGTCAAGTCAAGTACAACCGCGAATGCTAGGGCGCCCGTAGGGTCAGCGTCGCCATTCTCGTCGGCCTCGCGCCCGTAAATGATGCCGCCCTCGTTGTAGAGGAAGATTTCCACACCGGCCACGGTAAAAAGTCCACTTGTCTCGCCGTCAGTGGTCGACAGCGCCAGATCGTCCGCTTCGGTCGTGTCAAGGAGGGCGGTGTTGACGGCCACCTGCGGGAAGCCTGTCGCGGGGTCGGTATCACTGATTTCGACGCCGAGATCATCGATGAGATGGGCGAGCAGCGTCGCGTCCAGGGTGACATCATTATCATCGATGACGGTCTGTACGCCGATCTGCTCGTCGAGAACGAGATCTGTGTCGGTAATGATAGCCATAACCTGTTCCTCCAATTGCTGTTCTGGCTGGAGCCCTTGCGGACGAAATACAATTTTTTGTACGTGCGTCCGCGATGTCCGCGAACGCTAAGTCCGTGGACAGTCGCAACTTGTCGGTGGCAGTGTCGAATGACTGATTGGTCGTCGCATTTGCGCCGACGACCGCTTTTCAAATTTTATTCACATGCGATCACGAGGTTTCTTCCCGCGATCGGCCGCAATAAAAGCTTTTGCGAGTTCATTCGTGTCCATACGGACGAAGCGTTCTTATGGTCTGCCCGCGCGGACATTTCGCGTTCGCCGCTTGCATTGCGGCTGGCTAAAAATAAAAATACCGGAGACGCTTCTCAGCGTTCCGGCCCTACACACTTTAATGACGCGATTTACACATAATAACCTACGCCCTGTTAAACTCCACGAGGTCAGTACTCGTTTCGAGACTGGCCCCAAGACGCAACACGAGCAGCAAGTAAAGAATTAGTTTCCTTTTTTCTTATTTTGTAAACACCTTCTTGCGTGCGTCGCTGCGCCTTCTCTCAAGTTTGGTCGATTAGAGCCGCGGTGCGAACATTGCAGCCACTAGACGATCAAGGTCAGACCACCGCGCGAGACCCGCTTAAACTCTTGCAGCGAAAGCAGATTTGCAGGAGCTTTGCATGAGGCCCCTTCTGACCAGCAAGGATGATGATCGGTTGGGTCACTTCTGTTCCCTGTGATAATTGGTCGCACTTTGCAGGGAAAGCCGAGACTCTCTGTCCTGCGGTACATGTGGCTCTGCGGCTTTACCCCATTCTGGATACTTGCTCTGCCGCGGCGACGCCCTCAACGCCGGTTACCGCTATCTCGAAGTCAAATGTCTTGGCTGCAACACGCATCAGACGGTCGCGCTGAATGTCGTGCGACGGTCGAAGACGACGCCGATTCATGAATTGGAACGCTACATGCGGTGCAAGGACTGCTCGGAGGTTCGGCGCTACCCTATAAGCGCAGCCATCTGGTCGCGCTGCGGCCGAACAAGATTTCAGCCGACGATCCACCGTCCACGTGGCGGCCCGGCGAGCGTTGAATGATCATGAGGGAACGACGATGAACGGAAGCCGCTACTACGTGGTGCGATCAGAAGGCACGAAATACGGCATTGGCTTTGGTAGCGCGCTCGCTATCGCCATCAGTTACACCACTAACAAGTCGATCATCTGGGCGATCATCCACGGTATTCTGGGCTGGCTGTACGTGATCTACTTCGCACTGTTCCGGTCATGATCTGAGTGGAGCGGGTGAGTCTAAACGGTCAATGAGCGTTGGCGCATTTGTTTCGAATTCAGCAAGGGCGATGCCTACGAGGAGAAATCGTCGACGATCACAAGGGCTGACATCCATGGCTCCACTCGTTCATCCCGGACGGTTGCTCAAGCGCGAATTGGTTGCGCGGGGGCTCAGCGCCAACAGGCTTTCACTCGACGTCGGCGTACCCTCGGGGGCGAATTACCGATATTCTGAATAGCCGCAGAGGTGTCTCGGCTGACACCGCGGTGTGACTTGGTTGGTATTTCGGCAACAGTCCTCAATTCTGGTTGGACCTGCAAGGGCAGTACGACATCGCTGTCGTCGAGCGGGAGAAGGGCGCGGAGATCGCTCGACGTGTGAGGCCCGCCAACGCCGCTTGATTGGAGCGAAGCCAACAGCGCTCTCGACTCAAGTGTCCCGGACGAGCCGCATCGCACCGGACGATGCTTCGCATCGCCGGGCGCGTTGCGCTGCGTCCGCACACGAGAGCGGAGTTCATCTTCGTGTTCGATTCTCTCATGCGCACGCGGCTTTTCGTTCTCGCGGCGCATTACGCCCGAGCCTTGCGGCATTTGCCGCCCTCGAAAGTGCCGAGGGCGCAGGGAAGGCCGGGTGCCGGCTGGCACCCACGGTCCACTGTGCGAAAGCGTGTGCTTGAGAAAGCTGCACAGCGGCATACAGGTGTAGCCGAAACATCCGGCCTTCCCTGCGCAGTGGGTTTACGGCTTATGTCGTGCTCCCCCCGGGGAGCGTTGCACTATTGCCCCCGTCGCCTTGCGGCTGATCGATGTGCGCACCGGTCGGCCGCCGCATCGCCGCAAACCTTGACGCCAGAACCCCGGGGCGCCAGGACCACACGATTTTGCCGTACGCGGGCTGCACCTGTCGTATGCGCGCGTTGCCTGCTCACGGTGTGCAAACCGACTGCGCGCGACGCGGCCCGCGTCCACCACCTCCCATCCCGCGTTCGTGACGATCGCGATCCGCCCCTTGGCCCGGGTTGAGGTGGCCGAAACATGCGATATTTCCGAATTCGAATAAAGCGAATTATTTGCGACGAAGGCATTGACCTTCTCGTTGGGTGTTTTGCCCGTCGGGCAGCGCAACAGGTTGTGGGCTCGGCCGAACGCCGCCGCAACGGTGCCATGAACCGGTCTCCCCTCGGCCCCAAAATGCGCTAGGATGACCGCAGCGCGCATTCCAAGTCGCGCGTGATCAACTGGACGTATGAGGAAACGAGATGAGGGTGACGATGGGACGGCGCGCAGCCGTGGCTGCGGCGCTGGCTGCGATTGGGGCGGCAGGCTTGACGGTGACGTTTGGCCCGGCCTGGGGGCACGGGCCGACCCGGCAGAAGGTGCGGGAATCCATCGAGATCAGCGCGCCACCGGCCAAGGTGTGGGCCGCGATCTCCAATTTCCAGGACATGAGCTGGCTTCCGATCGTCACCAAGACCGAAGGTCAGAAGGGCAACGAGATCGGCGCAACGCGGACGCTGACCCTGACAGGTGGCCCGACGGTCGAGGAGGAGCTCTACAAATACGAGCCCGACATGCAAAGCTATTCGTACCGGATCACCAAGGTCGACGTGAAGGTGCTGCCGGTTACCAATTATTCCTCGACCTTGACGGTGTCGCCGGCGCCCGACGGCAAGTCCAAGCTGGAATGGGCCGGCGCGTTCTACCGCGGCTTTCCCAACAACGATCCGCCGCCGGAACTGAGCGACGAGGCCGCGGTGAAGGCGGTGAGCGGTCTGTACAAGTCCGGCCTCGAGGCGCTCAAGAAGAAGATCGAGAGCGGTAGCTGATCGTGCGAATTCTGGTTCTGGCGGCGCTCGCCGCCAGCATCGCGCAGGCGTCGGCCGAAGAGGCGTTCGTCACCAACCAGCTCAGCGATGATCTGATGGTCGTGGACCTCGCTGGCGCGCGTGGTGTTGCGACCATCCCGATCGGCGGCAAGCCGGCGGGCGTGGCCGTCAGCGCCGACGGGCTCTTCGCCTATGTGACGAGCCCCGATGCCAAGGCGGTGACGGTGGTGGACGCAGCAAGGCGCCAGGTTGCCGGCCGCATCGAGGTCGGCGGCGGGCCGCTCGGTATTGCGGTCGCACCCGATGGCAAGACGGTCTATGTCGCCGACTGGTACGCCGCCGCGGTACGGGTGATCGATACGACCTCACGCAGCGTCGCCGCCAGCATCGCGGTCGGTGCCTCGCCCTCGGGGCTGGCAGTGACGCCGGATGGCAAGCTGCTGCTCTCGGCCGACCGCGACGATGACAGCGTCTCGGTGGTGGACACCGCGACGCGGCAGCGCAAGGCGACCATCAAGGTCGGCACGCGTCCGTTCGGCGTCACCATCGATGCCGAGGGCAGGCGCGCCTACACCGCCAATGTCGGCTCCGACGACGTTTCGGTCATCGACATCGCACAAGGCCGCGAGATCGGCCGGGTGCCGGCGGGGATGCGGCCCTACGCAGTGGCGCTCGCGCAAGGGCGGGGTTTCGTCACCGACCAGTATGGCGGCACCGTCAGCGTGTTCGACCTGGCGAGCCTGAAGCCGATCAAGCGCATCAATGTCGGCGACTATCCCGAAGGCATCGCCGCAACCGCCGACGGCAAGCGCATCATCGTCGCCTGCTGGGAGAGCAACACGCTCAGCATCATCGACGCGATTGAGCTGAAGGTGATCGGCGAGATCAAGACCGGCGACGGCCCGCGCGCGTTCGGCGCGTTCTTGCGGAAGACGGAGTAGTTCGTCAAAAAACGGAAGGCGAGTCGGTTCGACCCCAAGCCTTTGCACCCAAGCCTTTGCACCCAAGCCGGCGGGTTCAGTGGGAGCTACGATCCGGAAGAGCGCTCCACGCAGCGTGGGGCATGTCGCTCTGCTCGAGGCAGCTACGACGACCTATCTCACGGCGACGGAACGAGGCCTGCCCGCACCATGCGCGGAGACGGGGAGGCCGAAAGCTGCGGAGGCGCCGCACCGGGAGCCAATGCCAGGATCGGCTCCCAATCCGCATTCCATCGCGTCAGCGTCTCCCGATTCCCGTCATAGGCCAGGTCGAGGAACGCCAAAGTGAGCTCAGCCGTCGCGGCCTTCACCTTCGGGTTCAGGGCCGGGCCTCCCGTGAACGAGCGATCTGTGAAGATGCTGTGCGAGCCGCCTTCGAACACGGCAAGGAGCTTGCGCGGCGTGGCTATGGCGTTGAAGACGGCCAGTCGGTCGGTGGTGGGCGAGTGATATCCGGGAATTTGAATGACGTCGTTCGTCGCCGTCACGTGCAGGTTCGGAACGGTGATCTTGCCCAGGACCGAGGCAAGATCGGTTTCGCCATAGAACGGCGGAGCGGAGATGACGATCGCGGCCGTAAAGCGCGGGTCGCGGGCCTCGACCCACCTCCCGCCACGCATTACGCGAGCGCCAACGGCAACAAGAGCCGTGTTCGCGCCATAGGAATGCCCGGCGGCCACGATGCGCCGACGGTCGACCCGGGTGCCATAGGGGCCAGACAGCATGCGATCCAGGGCGAAGTGCAGGTCGAGCGCTCGCGCCAGCGCCTCGCTCTCGTGAGCCGCGCGCTGCAAGCGGTCGACGACGGCGAGGGGATTGCCTGCCCAGAGCGAGGAATCGCTGCCGGTATGCTGAACATGCAAGCTCGCAACGCCGCGGGACGACCAATATCGCCCCAGATAGCTGTAGCCTCTGCGCGAACCGCCGAGCCCATGGGAGAAGACGATCAGCGGCACGCGCGATCCCGGCGCAACATCCGTCGGCCAGTGCAAGCGGGCCGGCACGGGCCGCGCACGCGCGGGATCGACCCAGTCGAAGTCGATGTGAGCGGGCGGGGCGGATTGCGCTTGCGCCGGGTGTGCGGTGACTGCTGCCGTGACTGCGACCGCGAGCAGCATCGCACCGAGGCGGCGTCGCGTCATTTTCCCGGGGGCGGACGCGTCGCTGCCCAACCTGCTTGCACCCTGCATTTGATCGCACCAGATGTCAGTGATAATTGCACTCAGTGTAATTTTGTAAGTTGGTCGATTCCATGGCAGGTCGCGATCACGACTTCGTTCGGAAGAAAGGGAGGCCAGCGGCAAACGGACGCGGCGAATTGCTGCATCGTCGAGGCCCCAGCCCGATCGACAAGCTGCGCCGGGTCGCAATGATATCGGTTGGAGCACGGCGTCGAACCGTATCTCCGGCTGAGCCGACAGATGGTCTCCATTGGCGCCGGGATCGTGCGCAGCGCAGGAAGCGGAGACATTTCGATGGATAAATGGGTCGAGTTCGCCGTGGCGTGGCTGCCGTTCCTGCTTCTGATCGGGTTCTGGTTCTGGTTCTCGCGACGGAACAGAATGCAGGCGCGCGGATCGTCCGGCGCGACCATGATCGAGCTCTACGAGCAGCAGGTCGCCGAGACCCGGCGCATGAACGGTTTTCTGGAGCGGATCGCGATCTCCATGGAGAAGCACGAAGCATCGCGGGGCAGCTAGGCCGGCGTCCGATCTCTCGGCTTGAGGGCACCGCTCAGCAGGATCGGCGCGATGTCGTCGATACGCTCGAAGACGTGGTCTGGCCCCAGCGCCCGCAGCGCCGCCGGCGCCGCATAACCCCAGCACACCGCAGCGCAGGCAATGCCCACCGCGCGCGCCGCCTCGATGTCGCGGACCTCGTCGCCGATCGCGATCACGCGGGCAGGATCAGCGCCGGCACGGCGGATGACGCGGCGGAATTTCGCGGGTTTGCCGAACAGCGATGCGGCACAGTCGAAATGTGAAAACAGCGCCGCCGCTTCGCCGAGCTTCTCGCGCGCATTGGCTTCACTGTCGGAGGTCACCAGCGCAAGCTGCACGCCGCTATCGGCCAGCGTCCGCAGCATCGTCTCGACGCCTGCAAACAGCGGAATCTCGGAAGCAGCTTCCGCCTTTAGCCGCCGCGCATGCCGCGCGATCGCCGGCAGCTTCCACAGGGGCACTTCAAGGCGGGCGAGGATCTCGCGCGTCGAGGCATGCCTGAGCTCTTCGATGTCCTCGTCCTTCACGCGGCGAAAGCCGAAGCGATCGGCGACGTCGTTGATGGTGCGCAGGAACCAAGGGAAGCTGTCGGCGAGGGTGCCGTCGAGGTCGAAGATGGCGAGGGCGTAAGGCATGGGGAGCATTGTTGAGTGCGCTGACAATCGAAATGTGACGTACTATCGTTCGACAGAATTCGAGGACAGCCATGCGGCACGAACGCGTTGAAATCAACCCGGCAATCATCGACGGCAAACCTGTGATCCGGGGGACACGTGTGCCCGTCGAGCCGGTGTTGCGCGAGCTGGGCGGGGGCAATGACCACTGAGGCCATCATCGCGGAGCTCCCGTAACTTACGTCGGGGATTTCCAGACGGTCTCTTCGGTCCAGCCGAGCTCGGCGAACTCGCCAGCCCGGAGCGACGCTTCGCCTTCCGCGAAGAACTCGTCGAGCTGCGGCGGCGCGACAGTCGTCTCGGACAGCATGGCATGCGCCTGTCCGCGATGATGGATCTGGTGCTGGAAGAGATGCATGAGCAGCCGGTCGCACCGCTCGGTCTGCACGCGTGTATCGCGGTTGATCTTCACGACGTCATCGAGCCGCGCCGGCGTCAGTGCATCGCAGATGGCGATCAGGCGCTTGTCCATCGCGGCTTGGGCAGGCTTCAGCGCAGTGAGGGCAGGAAAAGGCACCTTGTTCTTCCAAGCAGCCGGTCCGAGCCAGCCACCCTCGAGTGCATCGACGTAGAAGAGGTCGACGATGTAGATATGGTTCAGCGTATGCTGCAGGCTTGGAAAGAAGCCGGTGCGGTGGGCTTCGAATTCCGGCTGGGAGAGCGCGGCGCAGGCCGTGAGCAGGCGATGGTTCGCCCAGGCATTGTTGTAGGCGAAGGCGCGATATGTTTGCACAAATCCTGCGGACATGTCGGTTGTTCCCCGATCATGGGTGGTTCGTCGGGCGGGATCCCAAAGCGTGGTCCAGCTCGTCTCGCAGGGAGCGCAGTGGCAGATCGCACTTCGCTAATCCGCCCGATGGCTTCGATTCAGACGCCTACTCCGCTGCCTCGCTCGTGCTCCGCCGCTTCGGCTTCCGCGCCTTCTTCAGCACCGGCTCCAGAAACTTCCCCGTGTAGCTCCGCGGCGCCTTGGCGATGTCCTCGGGCGGGCCCCAGGCAACGATCTCGCCGCCGCCGTCGCCGCCTTCGGGGCCGAGGTCGATGACCCAGTCGGCGGTCTTGATGACTTCGAGATTGTGCTCGATGACGACGACCGTGTTGCCCTGCGCGACCAGCTCGTGCAGCACCTCCAGCAGCTTCTTGACGTCGTGGAAGTGCAGGCCGGTGGTCGGCTCGTCCAGGATGTAGAGCGTGCGGCCGGTGGCGCGCTTGGACAGTTCCTTCGCGAGCTTGACGCGCTGGGCTTCGCCGCCCGAGAGCGTGGTGGCCTGCTGGCCGACATGGATGTAGTCGAGGCCGACGCGGTGGAGCGTCTGGAACGTCTCGCGGACGCGCGGCACGGCCTTGAAGAACTCGGCGGCCTCCTCGACGGTCATGTCGAGCACGTCGGCGATGCTCTTGCCCTTGAACAGCACCTCCAGCGTCTCGCGGTTATAGCGCTTGCCCTTGCAGACGTCGCAGGTGACGTAGACGTCGGGCAGGAAGTGCATCTCGATCTTGATGACGCCGTCGCCCTGGCAGGCCTCGCAGCGGCCGCCCTTGACGTTGAAGGAGAAGCGGCCGGGCTCGTAGCCGCGCGCCTTGGCTTCGGGCAGGCCGGCGAACCATTCGCGGATCGGCGTAAAGGCGCCGGTATAGGTCGCCGGGTTCGAGCGCGGGGTGCGGCCGATCGGCGACTGGTCGATGTCGATGATCTTGTCGATGTGCTCGAGGCCCTCGATGCGGTCGTGCGGGGCTGCGCCTTCGCTGGCATTGTTCAGCTTGCGGGCGATGGCGCGGTAGAGCGTGTCGATCAAGAGCGTCGACTTGCCGCCGCCGGACACGCCGGTGACCGCCGTGAACAGGCCCAGCGGAATTTCGGCCGTGACGTTCTTGAGGTTATTGCCGCGCGCGTTCACCACCTTGATGGTGCGGCGATGGTTCGGCGGGCGCCGCTCCGGCACCTCGACCTCGAGCTCGCCGGTCAGGTACTTGCCGGTCAGCGATTTCGGGTTGCGCATGATCTCGGCGGGCGTGCCTTCGGCGATGATATTGCCGCCATGCATGCCGGCGCCGGGGCCGATGTCGAGCACGTGGTCGGCCAGGAGGATGGCGTCCTCGTCATGCTCGACCACGATCACGGTGTTGCCGAGGTCGCGCAGCCGCTTGAGGGTATCGAGCAGGCGGGCATTGTCGCGCTGGTGCAGGCCGATCGAGGGCTCGTCCAGCACGTAGAGCACGCCTGTGAGTCCGGAGCCGATCTGCGAGGCCAGGCGAATGCGCTGGCTCTCGCCGCCGGACAAGGTACCGGAGGAGCGGGACAGCGTCAGGTAATTGAGGCCGACGTCGAGCAGGAAGGTGAGGCGCTCACGGATCTCTTTCAGGATACGTCCGGCAATCTCGTTCTGCTGCGCGTTGAGCGCAGCGGGCACGGTCTCGAACCATTCGCCGGCCTTCCTGACCGAGAGCTCCGAGATCTCGCCGATATGCTTGCCGCCGATCTTGACGCAGAGCGCCTCGGGCTTGAGCCGGAAGCCCTTGCAGCCTTCGCAGGGCACGTCGTGGAAATACTTTGCCAGCTCCTCGCGCGCCCACTCGCTTTCGGTTTCGCGGTAGCGGCGGTTGATGTTGGTGATGACGCCCTCGAACGGCTTCTTGGTGTCGTAGGAACGCACCCCGTCCTCGTAGGAGAACTTGATCTCGTCCTCGCCGGAGCCATGGAGGATGGCGTTCTGCGTCTTCTTAGGCAGGTCCTTCCACTTGGTGGTCAGCGTGAATTTGTAGTGCTTGCCGAGCGCCGTCAGCGTCTGCACGTAATAGGGCGAGGACGATTTGGCCCACGGCGCGATCGCGCCCTTGCCGATGGCGAGCTCCTTGTCGGGGATGACGAGGTCCTCGTCGACATGCTGCTCGACGCCGAGGCCGCCGCAGGCGGGGCAGGCGCCGTAGGGGTTGTTGAACGAGAACAGGCGCGGCTCGACCTCGGGGATGGTGAAGCCGGAGACCGGGCAGGCGAACTTTTCCGAGAACAGCATGCGCTCGGGTCCGCTCTTGTCGTGGATTTTTGCGGTTTTCTTCTTTTCCTTTTCCTCCGCAGGCGCAGCGCCCGCCGGCGCGTCGGCGAATTCGACGACGGCGAGGCCCTCGGCGAGCTTCAGCGCGGTCTCGAAGCTCTCGGCAAGGCGCTGGCCGATGTCGGCGCGCACCACGATGCGGTCGACCACGACGTCGATGTCGTGCGGGAACTTCTTGTCCAGCGCCGGCGCTTCCGCGAGCTCATGAAAGGTGCCGTCGATCTTGACGCGTTGAAAGCCCTTCTTGAGCCATTCGGCGAGCTCCTTGCGGTACTCGCCCTTGCGGCCGCGCACGACTGGCGCCAGCAGATAGAGGCGCGTGCCTTCGGGTAGCGCGAGCACGCGGTCGACCATCTGCGAGACGGTCTGGCTTTCGATCGGCAGGCCCGTGGCCGGCGAATAGGGCACGCCGACGCGCGCCCAGAGCAGACGCATGTAGTCGTAGATCTCGGTGACGGTGCCGACGGTGGAGCGCGGGTTCTTCGAGGTCGTCTTCTGCTCGATCGAGATCGCCGGCGACAGGCCGTCGATCTGGTCGACGTCGGGCTTCTGCATCATCTCCAGAAACTGGCGCGCATAGGCCGACAGCGATTCGACGTAGCGGCGCTGGCCCTCGGCGTAGATCGTGTCGAAGGCGAGCGAGGATTTTCCGGAGCCCGACAGACCCGTGAACACCACCAGCTTGTCGCGGGGAATCTCGACGTCGATGTTCTTGAGGTTGTGCTCGCGCGCGCCGCGGATCGTAATTGCGCGCAGGTGTGCCCCCGCGTTCTGCTGTTGGCGCTTCGCCTTGATCACTTCATCCATCCGAGTTGCCCTCAAGGAATCCCATGGGTGCGCGACCGCGCCAGCAAAAGAGGCGCGCTTCGCCCGGAACCGGGATCGGCGCCGATGGGGTTGTCAGCGAACGTAGGAAGAACGCGCTCGGATTTCCAGAGGGAGTTGCGAATCGTCAACGGATTGTTGGCGCGCTGGCGGCATCTGGCAGCAGCGGGGCTGGGAACGTAGACCCGCCGAAACAAAAAGGCCGGCGCGAGGCCGGCCTTTCGTGACGTGGTGAGGTCGGTCGATCGGGACTTCAGTACCGGGCGACGACGGGACCGCCGAAGGTGTAGTTGAGGCGGACGGTGCCCATGTCGACGTCCTGCTTGATACGGTCGGTACGGTCGTTGACGCCGAGGACCGTGAACCCGACATTGCGGCCGCCCATGAACAGATGGTTGTATTCGACGGCAACAGACCAGTTCGGGGCGAAACCGAATTCGATGCCGGTGCCGACTGCGCCACCCCAGCGCGTCTCGCTCGCGCTATCGAAGACGACGCCGCCCAGAAGACCATCGTATTTGGCATGGGTAACCGCGGCGCCGCCCTTCACGTACCAGAGCACGTTGTTCCAGGCATAGCCGACCTGGCCGGTGAAAAGGCCGATCGCATCGATTCGGGTCTGATTGACGATCGGCGCGAAGGCGAGGGGGGCGCTCGCGTTCGATCCCTTGAGATTGGCCCAGTCGCCTTGAGCTTCGAGGCCGAAGACCCAGTTGGTCGACTGCCAGCGATAGCCGACCTGACCACCGACGACGCCGCCCGTGGCGTTGTGACAGCCTTCGGAGACAACCGGAATTGCCGCGCCGAGGACAGCGTTGAGATCCCAGCAGTTGCGGCTCGAGGCGCCACCGCCGTTGACGCCGATGTAGAAACCGCTCCAGTTGTACATCGCGACCGGCGCGACCGGAGCCTTGGTGTAGGGGCGGGCCGCCAGATCGGCCGCTGAGGCCGGCGCCAACGCGCTGAGTGCAAACAAACCGGCCGAAGCCAGCAAAAGCTTCTTCATATCGATTCCCCAGTTTCGTTTCGTTCTTGCCTTCCGGAAAGCGGAAGACAGCGGCCCCCTATGATCCGACCGATGCCATTGCTTTACACCATTGAAGCCGAAGGTTGTGTCACCGGCGCGCCACATCTCGCCAAAAACGCCAGCACGAAGCGGGTTGCCGCGCACAAACAAAAAGGCCGGCACAAGGCCGGCCTTTCGCAACGCGAAGCGTTGGAGTGAAGCTTAGTACTTCGCAACCACCGGGGCGCCGAAGTGATAGTTCACGCCGACCTGCACGGTGTGGAAGTCGAGCGTGCCGGTGGGCAGGGTGCCCGAGAAGTAGGTCTCGCCGCCGAGGCTGCGGTAGAGGTACTCGCCCTTGACGGTCCAGTTCGGAGCGAAGTACGCCTCGACGCCTGCACCGACGGTCCAGCCGGAGTGGAACTTGCTGTCGGAGATGGTCACGCCGAGAGCGCTGGCGCTCAGCTTGTTGTCGATCCAGGCGTAACCACCCGTGCCGTAGAACAGGACGTTGTTGACGGCCCAGCCGATGCGGCCGCGAACGGTGCCCATCGCATCCGTCTTCGAGCTCAGAGTCGCCGTGGCAACACCGAAGCCGGGGACGAGGATCGGACCGGTGGCGGACGCGCTGACGTCAGCCCAGGCAGCATCAGCCTCGAGGCCGAACACGACGTTGCCGGTCTGCCAGTTGTAGCCGGCGGTGCCGCCGACGAAGCCGCCCTTCATCTTCGGGTCGCCGGAGCTGTCTTCCCAGGCGCCGCCACCGACGATACCGAGGTAGAAGCCGGTCCAGTTGTAGACCGAAGCCAGCGGAGCGACCGGAGCCTTGGTGTAGGGGCGGGCTGCGAGATCAGCAGCCGAAGCGGGGGCCGCCAGAGCGAACAAACAGGCCGAAGCCAACAAAACCTTTTTCATTTTCAACTTAATCCCAGTCCCAGTTTCTATTGTTGCCTTCCGCGATCGAAAGGGCAGCGGACGTCGTGTCCAACTAACGCCGTACTTACACCAGCAAAGCCGCAAGTTGTGTCTCCAAAAAGCCACACGGCGCCCAAAACGTAAGCGTAGTTGACTCATTCGCTTTGCCGCCAAACGAAAAAGGCCGGCGCGAGGCCGGCCTTAGATTCAATGATTTCAGAGAGATATCAGTACCTGGTGGTGCCCATCCCGCCCCAATTGAAGTGATAGTTCACACCGGCCTTGACGGTGTGAACGGTATCGTTCCACTCGGATCGGTTGGCAGGCACGGCGGTGTACTGGATCGTGCTGCGGCCGAAGTCGATGTAGTTGTATTCGACCTTGGCCGACCAGTTCGGAGCGAACATGTATTCCGCGCCGGCGCCGACGGTCCAACCCCAGCGGGTGTTGTTCTGGATGAAGACGTTTCCGGGAACGCCATCATAGCGGTGCTGAATGTCGCCGACTGCAGCGCCGCCGCTGACGAACAAGAGAGCGGGGCCGGTCGAGTAGCCGAGACGGCCCTTGATGTCGCCGAAGCCGCGGATTCTCGTGAAATAGGTGTCGCCCAGGCCGGCATTGATCTCCGCAGAACGACCGTTGATGTCGGCCCAATGGTAGTCGCCTTCGATACCGAATACGACATTGTTGACTTGCCAGTTGTAGCCGAACACGCCACCGACGAACCCGCCGCTGGTATCGTAATCCTGCGATCCAGCGAAGCCCGGAGCGTTCGGAGCGCCGAAGAAGGTCTCGTCGCTGCGACCCCAGCCGCCGCCGCCCTGCACACCGATGTAGAAGCCGGTCCAGGTATAGATCGGAGCGGGGGGTGCGACCGGCGCCTTTGTATAGGGACGGGCCCCGAGATCCGCAGCACCGGCCGGAGCCGAGAGGGCCAGCGCAACTGCGCCGGCGAAGCCAACGAGAATCTTCTTCATTGTAATCTCCCCAGTCGATCCGCCTCTCAGAGTTCCCCGAGGCGGACTATCAGGCGCGAGGCCCATTTGCATCAATTCGAGGCACAACGATAGCCCGATTAGGCGGCAGAGTCCGTGCCCGGCGCGCAACAGTTTGGAAGCAATAGGTCCGCGCTTAACTTAATGAATGTTAAGTGGTTTCGCCCACTCACGGGAACCCGATTTGGTTCCATTTCGCCCGCCATCGCAGCGCCATCTAAGCGCCATCCCGTCTCCACATTTTGGGGAGATTTATACGAGAACAAATCTGGAACGAATTGCCCGTCGGTGCTATATGTGGGGATAACCTTGGGGTGACGGGCTGAGCGGCGCCTGCAAGCGTATAGGTTCGCCCCAACAGGGCGCAGAGGAACGCGGATGGCGCGCTCGGCCTTTTTCAAATTAGTGGCATTCGGAGTGGAGAGCGGCGATGGCGGGAAGCGTCAACAAGGTCATTCTGGTTGGAAATCTCGGCAAGGATCCTGAAATCCGCCGCACCCAGGACGGGCGGCCGATCGCGAATCTGAGCATCGCCACCTCGGAGACCTGGCGCGACAAGAATTCCGGCGAGCGCAAGGAGAAGACCGAGTGGCACCGCGTCGTGATCTTCAATGAAGGTCTCTGCAAGGTCGCCGAACAGTACCTGAAGAAGGGCGCCAAGGTTTACATCGAGGGCGCGCTCCAGACCCGCAAATGGACCGATCAGAGCGGCGTCGAGAAGTACTCGACGGAGGTGGTGCTCCAGGGCTTCAACTCGACGCTCACGATGCTCGACGGCCGCGGCGGCGGTGGAGGCGGCAGCTTCGGCGACGAGCCGGGCGGCGATTTCGGCTCCTCCGGCCCCGTCAGCAGCGCGCCGCGCCGTCCCGTTGCCGCCAGCGGCGGTGGCCGCAACAGCGACATGGACGACGACATCCCGTTCTGAGGACGATCCGGACAATGAGGGGCGCAGGGCCGATAGAGCGGCGCCTTCCACCTCGTGTCAGCAAACCCTGCTAATCGACAGGAAGGGCTCGGGATTTCCGGGCCCGTTTCATATTTGAGTCGAACTCGGACGGCGCCACCGCAAAACAGGCTCGTCGACGTGCGGGCCGCGCGATCGCCGAGCTGCAGAGGCGATTTGGGAAGGCCTGTTCCAGGCCCCTCGGCGACGCTGCCCGTAGGGACGTAAGTGATTGGAAAAATGAGCGGAAAAAGCGCTTCCCTGGAGCCCGCAAGGGTGGTTATCAGGGGCTCGATGCGCTATATGATTCCCAGATAAAATCTCACCGGATTTCCCCTTGGCTGACGACGACGACAAGCCCGGCGACCAGCCGGCGCAACCCTCGGATATTCGCCCCGTCTCCATCTTCGAGGAGATGAAGAAGTCCTATCTCGACTACGCCATGAGCGTGATCGTGGCGCGGGCGCTGCCCGATGCGCGCGACGGTCTGAAGCCGGTGCACCGCCGCATCCTGTTCTCGATGAACGAGCAGGGGCACACGCCCGACAAGAAGTACGTCAAGTCCGCCCGCGTGGTCGGTGACGTCATCGGTAAGTATCATCCGCACGGCGACCAGTCGATCTACGACGCTATGGTCCGGATGGCGCAGGACTTCTCCATGCGCGTGCCGCTGATCGACGGCCAGGGCAATTTCGGCTCGGTCGACGGCGATCCCCCGGCTGCCTATCGTTACACCGAAGCCCGCCTGACCAAGGCGGCGCTGGCTCTGCTGGCCGACATCGACAAGGACACCGTCGACTTCCAGCCGAACTACGACAACAACGAGACCGAACCGTCGGTCTTGCCGGCCAAGTTCCCGAACCTTCTCGTCAACGGTGCGGGCGGTATTGCGGTCGGCATGGCGACCAACATCCCGCCGCACAATCTCGGCGAGGTCATCGACGCCTGTGTCGCGTTGATCGACAACCCCGCGCTCACCATCGACGAGCTCATCAACATCGTGCCGGGACCGGATTTCCCGACCGGCGGCGTCATCCTCGGACGGCAGGGCATCCGCTCAGCCTATCACCTCGGCCGCGGCTCGATCATGATGCGCGGCAAGGTCGCGATCGAGACCTTCCGCAAGGAGCGCGAGGCGATCATCATCACCGAGATTCCCTACCAGGTGAACAAGGCGACGATGGTCGAGCGCATCGCCGAGCTGGTCAAGGAAAAGAAGATCGAGGGCATCGGCGACCTGCGCGATGAATCGGACCGCGAAGGCTACCGCGTCGTCATCGAGTTGAAGCGCGACGCCGTGCCGGACGTGGTGCTGAACCAGCTGTACAGATTCACGCCGCTGCAGACCAGCTTCGGCGTCAACATGGTGGCGCTCGACAGCGGCCGTCCGCGGATCATGCATCTGAAGGACCTGCTGACGATCTTCGTCGACTTCCGCGAGCGGGTCGTCACGCGGCGCACCAAATATCTCCTGGCCAAGGCGCGCGATCGCGCGCATATCCTCGTTGGCCTCGCGATCGCGGTCGCCAATATCGACGAAATGATCCGCGTGATCCGGACGTCGCCCGACCCGACCACCGCCCGCGACACCCTGATGTCGCGCGACTGGCCCGCACGGGACGTCGAGGACATGCTGACGCTGATCGACGATCCGCGCCATCGCATCAGCGCCGACGGCACGATCCGGCTGTCGATGGAGCAGGCGAGGGCCATCCTCGACCTGCGTCTGCAACGCCTCACCGCGCTCGGCCGCGACGAGATCCGCGACGAGCTCGACAAGCTCGCCGGCGAGATCGCCGATTATCTCGACATCCTGCGCTCGCGCGACCGCGTGCTGGGCATCATCAAGACCGAGCTCGCCGAGGTGAAGGCCGAGTTCGCCACGCCGCGGCGCACCGTCATCATCGAGCAGGAAGGCGAGGTCGAGGACGAGGACCTGATCCAGCGCGAGGACATGGTCGTCACCGTGTCCCATGCCGGCTACGTCAAGCGCGTGCCGCTGTCGGCCTACCGGGCGCAGCGCCGCGGCGGCAAGGGCCGTGCCGGCATGCAGACCCGCGACGAGGATTTCGTCTCGCGCCTGTTCGTGGCTTCCACGCACACGCCGGTGTTGTTCTTCTCCTCGCGTGGCCAGGTCTACAAGGAAAAGGTCTGGCGCCTGCCGATGGCGGCGCCGAACGCGCGCGGCAAGGCGCTGATCAACATCCTGCCGCTGGAGCAGGGCGAGCGCATCACCACCATCATGCCGCTGCCCGAGGACGAATCCACCTGGGGCAACCTCGACGTGATGTTCGCCACCACGGGCGGTAACGTCCGGCGCAACAAGCTGTCAGACTTCGTCGACGTCCGCCGCTCCGGCATCATCGCGATGAAGCTCGACGAGAACGAGGCGATCGTCGACGTGCAGATCTGCACCGAGCGCGACGACGTGCTGCTGACCGCCGCCGGCGGCCAGTGCATCCGTTTCCCCGTCACCGACGTGCGCGTGTTCACCGGGCGCACCTCGATGGGCGTGCGCGGTATCGCCCTCGGCGACGGCGACAAGGTGATTTCGCTGGCGATCCTGCGCCATGTCGAGACCGTCTCGGACGAGCGTTCGGCGTATCTGAAGATGCGTCGCGCGGTGGCCGGCGAAGCCGGAACCGAAGACACGGCAATGGACGGCGAGGCCGAGGAGACCTCCGGCAGCTTCCAGCTCGCGCAGGAGCGTTACGCCGAGATGTCGGCGCAGGAGCAGGTCGTGCTCACCGTCTCCGTCAACGGCTATGGCAAGCGGACCTCGTCCTACGAGTACCGCACCACCGGCCGCGGCGGCAAAGGCATCGTCGCCATGAGCGTCAACAACCGCAACGGCAATCTGGTGGCGTCATTCCCGGTCGAGGAGGCTGATCAGATCATGCTGGTCACCGACAAGGGCCAGCTGATCCGCTGCCCGGTCGAAGGCATCCGTATCGCCGGCCGCTCGACCCAGGGCGTGATCGTGTTCGACACCGCCGAGGACGAGCACGTGGTGTCGGTCGAGCACATCACGGAAGAGGCGGAGAGCGGCAACGGGGCGAATGGGGAATAGCGAGAGAGTAGCGAACAGCAGTTTCTGCTCGACATTCGCTATTCGCCTCTCACATTCGCCGGCCTGACAGACCAGACTACGGGGTGCGGTTTGCGGTCACGAGGCGCGCCTCGCGGACATTCGCCTTGGTGCCGGCCTTGCGCAGGCACGAGGCCTCGAAATTCGGCCAGGCCTGCTGCGAGCAATCTTTGCCGATGGCGCGGATGTCGAGCCGGTCGCTCTTGGCCAGCGGCTGCGGCACGCTGGCTTCGACCGAGGGAGCGAAGCCGGGCAGGAGGGTGAGGGCGGCCGCAACAGACGCAGAGAGTGCGATCGCTGAAAGAGTCTTGAACATTGACAATCCCCTGTGATGCGGCCGCCTACGCCCAGTGTGCGGCCCGTCATTCGTTGGCCGGATTAGTAACCATGGCCAGTTTCCGGACGTCTTCGCCGGCGCGGGAAATGGTTTCGTTCGCGCTCCGTTTTGTTTCGTGGCTGCCCCGCGGACGAAACAAACCGGCCATTGCCGACAGGGCTGGTAGAGATTCGCCTGTGTCGGCCAGGGAACCGGTCCGGCTTGCCGGGCCGCGCCGGGCGCGGTAGGAGGGAGCCATGCCGCGTATCGCCTTCTATCCCGGTTCCTTCGACCCCATCACCAACGGCCATCTGGACGTGGTCCGGCACAGCGTTTCGCTGTGCGACCGGCTCGTGGTCGCGATCGGGGTCCACCCCGGCAAGAAGCCGCTGTTTGCCACCGAGGAACGGCTGCAGATGCTCCATGACGTCTGCGGGCCGCTGGCGGCCCAGGCCGGCTGCGTGCTCGAAGCGGTCACATTCGACGATCTCGCGGTGACCGCGGCGCGCAAGCACGGTGCCACCATCATGATCCGGGGTCTGCGTGACGGCACCGATCTCGACTACGAAATGCAGCTCGCCGGCATGAACGGGACCATGGCGCCCGAGGTGCACACGGTCTTCCTGCCGGCCTCTCCCATGGTTCGCCCGATCACCGCCACTTTGGTGCGCCAGATCGCCGGCATGGGCGGGGACGTCTCGGCGTTCGTCCCGCCGCAGGTTGCAGCACAGCTCAAGGCAAAATTCGCCGCGTAACGGCGCTTTCTCTTCATCTCTGATCCGGAGTCGTCATGATTCGAGTTCTCGCAGTTCTTGCCGCGCTTCTGTTCGCGGTGCCGGCGGTGGCGCAGCAATTGCCGGCCAATCTCGACAAGGCCAACGCCATCGTCATCGACAGCACCAAGGGCCGTATCGTCATCAAACTACGCACCGATATCGCGCCTCAGCATGCCGAGCGGATCAAGCAGCTCGCGCGCGAGGGCTATTACAACAACGTGCCGTTCCACCGCGTCATGGACGGCTTCATGGCGCAGACCGGCGACGGCGAGAAGTTCAACGGCACCGGCGGCTCGAAATATCCGAACCTGAAGCAGGAATTCTCCAAGGTGCATTTTGCACGCGGCATCGTCGGCATGGCCCGGCGCGGCGACAGCCTCGATAGCGCCAACTCGCAATTCTTCATCATGTTCGCCGACGGCGGCAGCCTCGACGGCCAGTACACCGTGATCGGCGAGGTCGTGCAGGGCATGGATGTCGTCGACAAGCTGAAGAAGGCACCTCCCGGCTCAGCCGGCGGCGCCGTGACCGATCCGGACAAGATGGTGAAGGTGCAGGTCGCCTCCGACATCAAATAGGAGGTTGCGATATGGCGCGCTGTGGCGACAAGCTCCTGCTGGTTGCCGCATTGCTGCTGTTCGGCGTCTCCGGTGCGGCCGCCGAGGGTGGGCAGGTCAACACCATCCAGGACATCTTCCGCCATCTACGGACCTGCTGGAAACCCCCGCCGCCTTCCAGGGCCCGCCCACTCGACATCACCGTCGTCGTGAGCTTTAACCGGTTCGGCGACATTCTGGGCCATCCGAGGATCTCCTACGAATCCGCGGAGGCCTCCGACAATGACCGGCTGCAATACCGGATCGCGGTGATGGAGGCGTTGCAACGCTGCACGCCGATGCCATTTACCGATGCAATGGCGGGCGCTGCCGCGGGACGTCCATTCGCGATCCAGTTCCGCAGCCGCAAAACGTCACCTGACAAGACTTCACCCTCAACGCAAGAGAGACGAGCATGAGCGCCACCGAAAACACCCTGATCCTCGAGACCACGCAGGGCCCCGTCACCATCGAGATGCGGCCCGATCTCGCACCCGGCCATGTCGCGCGCATCAAGGAGCTCGTGCGCGAAGGCTTCTACGACGGTATCGTGTTCCACCGGGTGATCGACGGATTCATGGCGCAGACCGGCTGCCCGCAGGGCACCGGCACCGGCGGCTCCGGCAAGAAGCTGAAGGCCGAGTTCAACAAGGAGCCGCATGTGCGCGGTACCACCTCGATGGCGCGCGCCGCCAACCCCGATTCCGGCGACAGCCAGTTCTTCATCTGCTTCGACGACGCCCGCTTCCTGGACAACCAGTACACGGTGTGGGGCAAGGTCACCGAGGGCATGGAGAACGTCGACAAGATCAAGCGCGGCGAGCCGGTGCAGAACCCCGACAAGATCGTCAAGGCGCGGATGGCCGCGGACAAGGAATAGGCCCATCCCCTCATGGTGAGGAGGCGCGCAGCGCCGTCTCGAACCATGAAGGCCGAGCTGCCGCAGCGGGCCTTCATCCTTCGAGACGCGCGTTCCGCGCTCCTCAGGATGAGGAGTGACTGTGCGGCTCTGAGCCTGCTCATGCGCACCGACCTGTTCGATTTCGACCTGCCCGCCGAGCGTATCGCACTGCGCCCGGCGAGCCCGCGTGACTCCGCGAGGATGCTGGTCGTGGAGAACGGTGCGCTGCGCGACCAGACCATCGCCGACCTGCCGCAATGGGTGAAAGCGGGCGACCAGCTCGTCGTCAACGACACCAAGGTGATCGCAGCGCAGCTCAAGGGCCGCCGCATCGGCCGCGAGACCGAGCCCAGGATCGAAGCGACGCTGATCAAGCGGCTCGACGGCTCGCGCTGGCAGGCGCTGGTGAAGCCCGCGAAGAAACTTGTCGCCGGCGACCGCATCCGCTTCGGCAATGAAGGCAAGGTGTGCCTGCTCGGCCATCTCGACGCCGAGGTCGAGGCGAAGGGCAGCGAAGGCGAGGTCACGCTGTCGTTCTCGTTCCACGGGTCCGCGCTGGACCAGGCCATCGCCGATCTCGGCAGCCCGCCGCTGCCGCCCTACATCGCCTCCAAGCGCACGCCTGACGATCAGGATCTCGCCGACTACCAGACCATGTTCGCCGCGAACGAAGGCGCGGTCGCAGCTCCGACCGCCGGGCTGCATTTCACCCCGGAGCTGGAGAGGGCGCTGCATGAGCGCGGTGTCGGCCTCAACCGCATCACGCTGCATGTCGGGGCAGGCACGTTCCTGCCGGTGAAGGTCGACGATACCGAAGGCCACAAGATGCATGCCGAGTGGGGCACGATCTCGGCCGAGACGGCGGAGCGCCTCAACAGCGCGCGAAGGAATGGCGGCCGCATCATCGCCGTCGGCACCACGTCATTGCGGCTGCTCGAGAGCGCCGCACGCGAGGACGGCACCATCCAGCCGTTCGCGGCGGAGACCTCGATCTTCATTACGCCCGGCTATCGCTTCCGCGCCGTCGATGTCCTGATGACCAATTTCCATTTGCCGAAGTCGACGCTGTTCATGCTGGTGTCGGCGTTCTCCGGGCTGGGAACGATGAAGGCGGCGTATGCGCACGCGATTTCGAACGGGTATCGGTTCTATTCGTACGGAGATGCGTGCCTGTTGTTTCGGGCGGTGCCGTAGGGTGGGCAAAGGCGCACAGCGCCGTGCCCACCATCTTTTCATGATCGAGGCAGGTGGTGGGCACGCTTTCGCTTTGCCCACCCTACGCACCTTCCACTACGCCATCACCCGCTGCGGCAAGAGCTCGGCGATCTGCACCGCATTCAGCGCGGCGCCCTTCAAGAGCTGGTCCGCCGCCACGAACATCGAGATCGAATGCCCTGAGGGGTCGCTGAGATCCTTGCGGATGCGGCCGACCAGGACGTCGTCCTGGCCCGAAGCGTCGATCGGCATCGGGAAGTAGTTCTTGGCGCGGTCGTCCACCACCTTCACGCCCGGGGCCTGCGCCATGATGGCGCGGACCTGGTCCTCGCTGATCGGATTCTCGCACTCGAACGTGATGGCCTCGCAATGGGCGCGCAACACCGGCACGCGCACGCAGGTGACGCCGACGGCGATCGTCTCGTCCTCGAAGATCTTGCGGGTCTCCTTGATGACCTTGGTCTCTTCGTCGTTGTAGCCGGTCTCGGGGTCGACGGCGGTGTTGTGGTTGAACAGGTTGAAGGCATAGGGGTGCGGCATCACCCTGGGCGTATAGACCTGCCCGTTGAGATTGGCGCGGGTGGATTCGACCAGTTCCTCCATCGCGGCCGCGCCGGCGCCGCTCGCCGCCTGGTAGGTCGAGATGATGACGCGCTTGATGCGGTTCTTCTGATGGATCGGCCACAGCGGCACCAGCGCCGTGATTGCCGCGCAGTTCGGGTTGGCAATGATGCCCTTGTGGTCGCGGATGCGGCTCGCATTGATCTCGGGGATCACCAGCGGCACGTTCGGATCCATGCGGAAGGCGGAGGAGTTGTCGACGACGACCGCGCCGGCCTTGACCGCGATCGGCGCGAACTTCTTGGAGATGCTGCCGCCGGCGGAGAACAGGGCGATATCGACACCGTCGAAAGACCGTTCGGTCAGCTCCTCGATCACGACCGGCTGGCCGCGGAACGATACCGTCCTGCCGGCGGAGCGGGCGCTCGCCACCGCCTTGAGCTTACCGACGCGAAAGCCGCGCTTGTCCATGGTGGCGATGAATTCGGCGCCCACCGCACCGGTGACGCCGACAATCGCGACGACAGGATCGTTACTCACTTTGTCCTCCATTGAATTTGCGAATTAGACAACAAAAAAGCCCCGGACCATCGAGGGCGGGGCTTCGGTAGAGCAGATTGCGTTCTAGTCGACGACTACGCGCGCACGCCTCCCCGGGCCCCTGAGGCCGTGGTGGTTTTGGTCGTGCGTTTGGTGGTCGTGAACATGGCGGCGACTTATGCGGGAGAGTCTTGCGGCCGTCAATGGCTTTTCGCCCCGGCCGATGCCGGGGGCCGAAGCCGCTATTTGGCAGTCGCTATTTTCTGGCGCCCGGCGGCTGCAGGATGACCTCCTTGAGGTCGTCGCCGCTGATCACGACGATCGCGAAATTGAGCCGGCCGCGTTCGCGCACCAGCCCGCCGCTGATCGCCTTGCCCGAGGCCGCGCGTTCGGCGACCCGCACGGCATCGGCGAGGCGGTGCCTAATCGCGCCGAGCGCTGCGAGGTTGTCGCGGTCCTCGTGGTCGAGCTCGGCGAGGGGCAGGGCGGCTTCGCCGCCGACCAGCTCGCCGGTCGAAGCATTGATGGTGTGGCGCCAGATCCGGTCGTTGTGCAGCGTCTTGACGCGGTAGACCGGTACGCCGGAGGCTCCGTCGAAACTCACATCCGCCGTGGTGGCGCCGGCGTGGCGGCGTTCCGCGATCGCCATGGCCTGGCTGATCGAGATCGACGAGCCGCGAAAGCGCTCGATCTCGCGGCTGACGGCCTGGCGGTCCGCTTCGGCGTCACCATCCGTGTCGCTGCGAAGCGTGGTCGGCGTGCTCGTGGCCACGATTGCCCGAGCGGGTGCGGCGAGGAGGTGCGCGGACAAGGCGATCGCAAGCAGTCCTGAGGTCCATCGTTTGACTGTCGTCATGCTCGAAACCGTCGGGCCAGCGCGTGTGCCGGATGATCGTAAAGAATTCGCGGCCGGCCTTGGGCATCGGCCGGCCGCGGAGCGCCGCACCGGGCTGTACCCGGCACGGCGATCTCAGCGGTACGGGCCACCTTTGGGGCTGGTTAAAAAGCAGCCCGTATCGCTCATAACTAAACCATACCGTATCGTTTTATTTCGGTCAATGGACGCGATCGCGTCCGCTGTGGTGAAAGCGCTCACCTCACGGAATTGTCAGCGGGTGGGGCGGCGACGTGGCGTGGCCTTGGTGTCCTGGACGCGATCGGAAGGCCCAAGCGCGCCGGCCAGGAACAACTTGATCGCGGCGCGCATGCGCTTTTCGGCGGCCTTCATCTCGAGGGCCGTTCCGAACGTCGCCATGCGGTGGGTGTGGCCGACGACCACGTCGAGAAACACCTCGGCCGCAATGGTGGTGTCCTCGACGTCGATCGCGCCCTGCGCAACCAGAAGGTCGAAGAAGCGTGCCGTGGTGGCGACGGCCTTGAGCCAGCCTTCTTCCTTGCCGAGCTTGGCGATGTCAGGGAAATTGATGGCCTGCGACGTCATCATGCGGCTGAAGGCGACGGCATCGGGACCGCAGGTGAAAGTCAGCATCTCGCGCCCGATCTCGACCAGCCGTTGCTCGACCGAGATGTCCGCAAGGCTGCTGAGCTGGGTCTCCGCCGCGGCGGAGAGGGGGGCAAGCCAGCGCGCGATCTCGCGCCTCAGCACGGCGGCAAACAGGCCGCGCTTGTCGCCGTAGCGGGAATAGACGGTGGGCTTGCTGACCCGGGCCGCTTCCGCCACCGCGTCGAGCGAGGTCGCGTCGAAGCCGCGGTCCAGGAACAGGCGGGTGGCGACCTCGATCAGCCGCTGGTCGCGTTCGATGGCGGCTGTCTTCGTCGGCCGGCCGCCGCGCGATTTCGGCACCTCGCGGCGCGGCGCTGCCGGTCTGGTCTTGGTCGCAGTCAATCCCATGCCCAAATGATTCCTGCGCGTTTCTGACAATGGTCATTCGACCTATATCGCGCAGGAGCCGAGGCGTCATCGCGAATCTGGCCGAATTGGCCGTATCGTCAACGGTTTCGGCAGGGCCTCGTTCCGCCACCGGCGTTCACGGCACCGTCGAGCTCCAGGCCTGACCGGAAGCGGCCTTGTCGTACCCGTATTGATAGAGCGCCCGCATATAGGCGGTGTCGAACCCTTCCGATGGCGGCGCCGGATATTCGCGCGCGATGTAGGAGAGGTGAAAGCCGAGACGGTTGCGCTTGGCGAAATCGTAGGTCGAGAAGATGATCGAGCGCGTCTGCGACTGGGTGATCGCCGACAGGCTGCGCGAGGCGACGTCGATGGTGCCATTGGAGACGAGCTCGAAATTGCGTTCGATCTTCTTGTTGACGAGGATGTAGATGTCCAGCTTGACGCTACCCGGCAACCGGCTGCCCTGGAACAGCAGGGCCTCCGGCAGCGTCAGCACCGGCGCGGTCACGCCGCCGTCGACATGCATCTCCTGAAACTTGCGACCCTCGCCCTCGGCGTCGATCATGATCGGCGGAAACACCAGGGGAATGCTGGCGGAGGCCGCCATCACGTCGCGAAACAGCTTGAGCGCCTCGGGCGTGCCGACCGCGGCGATCTTGCCCATGTCCCAGATCGCGGTGCGCTGGGTGTCGAGATCGGTCGTCACCACCAGCAGCTTCCGGCCCTTGGCATTCTCGCGCGCGACTTGCGCCATGACCTCCGGCCCGACATAGCGCGCCACCAGCTCACGCAGCCGCGTGTTGCCGAACAGGCCGGATCCGAACAGCACGCGCATGATGCTCGGATCGTTCAACAGGCTCTCGGCAATGCCGCTGGTATAGACCTCCTTCAGCGTGTCGTCGTATTGCGAGCCGAGGAAGGCGAACGGCGCGATCAGGCCGCCGGTGCTCACGCCCGAGACGACGGAAAAGGTGGGGCGGGTTCGGGCCGCGCTCCAGCCATTGAGGACGCCGACGCCGTAGGCGCCATCGGCGCCGCCGCCGGACAGCGCCAGATAGGACTTCGTTGCGGAGCCGGTGTCCTTCTCGAAGCTGAATTTGGTGACGGGGTCGTCGGCGTAGCGTCTGAGGCCGTCGATATCGAGCACGCGCGATGTGCTGGCTTCGGCGGCGGTATAAGGCGTGCGGGGCAGGGAGGTGCAACCGGCGAGCGCCAGGCTGCACGTCAGGACCAGAAGGCCGGTCAGACGGGCAATTGTGTGCCTGATCCAGTCGTGCGAGCGGCTGGAGACGTCGGTCGAGCATGACAGGAACGGCATTGTCGGAGGCTGTCGATCACAGTTTGACCGCCGCCGGCAAATTCGCCCACGGCATCTCGTTCAGCCCCAGTATGAAACTACACGGTATCGTTTTGTTTAACAAGGGTCCTGCGCGAATATCTGCTTTATGTCCCAGCCTGAGGCACAGGCCGGCCACGGCGTGCGTTGGGCGGGTTGATCGGCTTGGTCCGACACGCAATAAGCACCGCCATGAATCCAGACAATGACCTTCCCAATCACTTTGAATTGCTCGCCACTGACGGCGCCGCGCGCACCGGACGTCTGACCACACCTCACGGCGAGGTGCGGACGCCGGCCTTCATGCCGGTCGGCACCGCCGGTGCCATGAAGGGCATGCACTGGCGCGAGGTGCGCGATGCCGGCGCCGACATCGTGCTCGGCAACACCTATCACCTGATGCTGCGTCCCAGCGCCGAGCGGATCGCGGCGCTCGGCGGCTTGCAGCGGTTCACGGGCTGGAACGGGCCCATGCTGACGGATTCCGGCGGTTTCCAGGTGATGTCGCTCGCGGACCTGCGCAAGATCAGCGAGCATGCCGTCACCTTCCGCTCGCATATCGACGGTGCCAAGGTCGAGTTGTCGCCGGAGCGCTCGATCGAGGTCCAGCGCCTGCTCGGCTCGGACATCGCCATGCAGATGGACGAGTGCGTGCGGCTGCCGGCCGAGCGCGCCGACATCGACCGGGCGATGCAATTGTCGTTGCGCTGGGCCGAGCGAAGCAAGCGCGCCTTCGAGAGCGCCCCCGACGGCTACATGCTGTTCGGCATCGTGCAAGGCGGCGACATTCCCCAGCTTCGTCATGCGAGTGCGGAAGGACTGGTCGGGATCGGCTTCCACGGCTATGCGATCGGCGGCCTTGCCGTCGGCGAGCCGCAGGAGGTGATGCTGGCGATGATTGACGAGACCGCGCCGGTGCTGCCGAAAGAGCGTCCGCGCTATCTGATGGGCGTCGGCACGCCCGACGACATCCTCGAAGCCGTGAAACGCGGCATCGACATGTTCGATTGCGTGATGCCGACGCGCAATGGCCGGCATGGCGTCGCCTTCACGCGTTTTGGTCAGGTGAATCTTCGCAATGCGCGCCACGCCGACGATCCGCGTCCGCTGGATGAGGAAAGCCCATGGCCGTCAACGCGCGACTGCGCACGCGCCTATCTGCACCATCTCGTCAAGGCGGGCGAGACGTTGGGGGCGATGCTGCTGTCCGAGATCAATATCGCGTACTACCAGTTCCTGATGCAGGGCATCAGAGAGGCGATCGCACACGGACAATTCGACGAGTTCTATCGGCGTACGCGCGAGGGCTGGGCGAGGGGGGACATCGCCCCGCGCTAGATCAATTGCACACGAACCGTTGCTTGACGGCGTGCTTGGTCACGAAGCCATAGCCGCAATTGTCGCAGGTCCAGAGGTAGCTGATGACGTGGTCCGAGACGTAGGCGGATGCTTCGGCGGCGACCATGGAGTCGGCGCAGACGGGACAGGTAGGCAACTCGCTGCAACGCGGATCGCGGTTCGGCGCGATGGTCGGCAACACTTCAGCGACTGCTGACATCGTGGTGACCTCCCTGCTTTAAGACGTAAGTCTAACATAAGCAGAAGTCTTTGACGAGGTCGCAACACAAAAGCGCTGGCTTTTATAAAATTGCCGTCACCACGACGTGTTCGCTGGCCGTATTCGTCCTCGTTATCGCAGCGCAAACAATCCATGTGCGTTGCGATAATGCGCCCCGCCGCTTCACGCAAGATGACGCGCAATTACTGCGCCGCACTCTGCCGGCCGAGAGCTGGCCCGAGCGCGACCGCCTTGCTGCGGTCCGAGCGGAGCCTTCGTGCGAACGAAATCCAGGGTTTCTCGATGAGGGAGTATGTCACGCAGCTGACAAGGATTGACGAGGTCACGACCGCGGCGGCGAAGACGAACCACGCCAGCGGTCCGTCGCCCGGCCAGGCGTAGTGGTGAAGCCACTCCATGGCGAACGGCGACATCAGGTAAACCGAGTAACTGATGACGCCGACGAACGCGATCGGTCGCCAGGCCATCCTGTCTCCGAATGCGGCAAACGCGATGAAGACGACGGCCGCGCAGACATAGGCTGCCGCGATCGAATAGCTGTAGAAGAAATCGTCCTGGTAGATCCCGCCATAGCGTTTGCTGGACAGCGTGACGGCGAACAGGATGTAGAGGGCCGTGCAGAGAGCCACATGCCGCCATCGCAGCCTTCCGCCGATGACGGTGTCGCGAATGACCTTGCCGAGGAACATCGCCGACAGGTTCAGTCCGACCTCCATCACCACCCAGGCCGCTCTGTCCTCAATCAGGACAGCCGCCGCCGTCCCGACAAGAGCGCTTGCAGCGACGATCGCGACCGCCGTGAGCCGCCGGTTCAGTAGTCCTGCCGCGAAGAGAACGATGCAGACGAGGTAGAACAATAGCTCGATGGTCAGTGTCCAGTAGAAGTCCCAGAGGTGAGGGACCTCCAGGAAGGACTGGAGCATCGTGAGGTTGGCGGCGATCTGCGACGGGGGATACGTATTGGACGCGACCGCCTGCATCGTGACCAGCCCGATCGCGATCGAGGCCCAGTAGGCCGGGTAGAGCCGGAAGAAGCGACTGATCGCGAAGTCGTTCACGGGCGACGCGCTGGCCGGAAAACTGAAGGGAATGACGAAGCCGCTGACGAAGAAGAACAGCACGACGCCGAACCGGCCGAAATTCATGTAGTAGCCGATCGCGTTGTGAAGGAACGCGTGATAGGCGCCGGTCGGGTGCTCCCGCACGATGACCTCGAGCGCATGCTGGACCACCACCGCCAGGACGGCGATGCCGCGCAGGGTATCGATGAATGCCAGCCGTCTCTGCATCAGGCCTTCTCTGCGCTCCCGCCGGCCGTGATCGGCCGATCGCGGCGGACGCCGCCTGCCGGGACGACATTTGGCTCGGGCGCAAGCGGTGATCGGAAGGCTGCGCGCCAGCCCGGCAATTCAGCACGGCAATCGTGAACGGATTGACAACGAAACCGGTTGGCGGCGAGGCTTTGGGCCTCGCTCGGAAGGCCAGATAGCCCGCTTGCCCACGCAATTTTGCCCTGCCACGAATTCCGGGCCATCCGCATTGTCGCTTGCGCGTCGCCGCAAGCTGTCGGTAACTGCGCAACGTTCGCGACAGAAGCATGTCGCCTCAGGGAGTTCACCATGGACGCATCGTCCACCACGGGTGCAGCGCACCAACCCGGCCGCGGCCGGATCTACGACTCGATCGTCGAGGCCTTCGGCAATACCCCCATCGTGCGCTTGCGCCGGCTGCCCGGCATGCAGGGCGTGAATGCGACCATTTTGGCAAAACTTGAATATTTCAACCCTGCCGCAAGCGTGAAGGACCGCATCGGCGCGGCCATGATCATCGCGATGGAGAAGGCGGGCATCATCCAGCCCGACACCGTGCTGATCGAGCCGACCTCCGGCAATACCGGTATTGCGCTCGCCTTCGTGGCGGCTTCGCGCGGCTACCGCCTCAAATTGGTGATGCCGGAATCGATGTCGATCGAGCGGCGCAAGATGCTGGCTTTTCTCGGTGCCGAACTGGTCCTGACGCCGGCGGCGCAAGGCATGAAGGGCGCGATCGCCGCCGCCGAGGAGCTGTTGAAGACGACGCCGAACTCGGTGATGCCGCAGCAGTTCAAGAACCTCGCCAATCCGGAGGTGCACCGCCGCACCACCGCGGAGGAGATCTGGAACGACACGGGCGGCAACATCGATTTCTTCGTGGCCGGCGTCGGCACCGGCGGCACGATCACCGGCGTCGGCCAGGTGCTCAAGCCGCGCAAGGCCGGCTTGCGCGTCGTCGCGGTCGAGCCGGAGGAGAGCCCGGTGCTGTCAGGGGGCCAGCATACGCCGCACAAGATCCAGGGCATCGGCGCCGGCTTCGTGCCTGACATCCTCGACCGCGCCGTGATCGACGAGATCGTGAAGATCAACTCGACGAATGCGATCGAGACCGCGCGTGCGCTGGCGCGGCATGAGGGCATTCCGGGCGGCATCTCCTCGGGTGCGGCGATCGCGGCAGCGCTGCAGATCGGCAAGCGGCCGGACGCTGCGGGAAAAACCATCCTGGCTATCGTGCCGTCCTTCTCCGAGCGGTATCTTTCGACGGCTCTGTTTGAGGGAATCTAGCACATGGCGGACCAACCACCGAGGCGGCCGCGCACGCTTGGCGATGCCAGGACCGAGGCGGAGGCGGCGTTCAAGAAGGTGACGGCCAAGGTCGCCGTGGCGCCGCCCAAGCAGAACGCCGTTCCCGGTGTCAAGGAGCAGGTCACGCTGCGCCTCGACCAGGACGTGCTGGAGTATTTCCAGGCCGGCGGACCGGGCTGGCAGGACCGGATCAACGAGGCGTTGCGAAAGGCCGCGGGGAAATAGCGCTAGCTCTCTTCTGCGAGAACGATCAACGAAAAAGCCCGGCGCGTGCCGGGCTTTTGTGTTCTGAGATAGGCGCCGCGTCCCTAGCGACGGAACATGCCGCCCATCATGCCGCCGACGACGCCACCCACGAAGGCCGCACCGGCAGCATCGCCGGGGTTGCTGCGCTGGGGAGCCGGCGCCGGCGCGTTGCTGCCTGCGGGCGCAGCGGCGCGGCGGGCCGCCTTCTGGCTGCTATCGCTCGCGGTCGCCGGGGCAGCCACGATCTCGGAGAGCAGGGCCTTGTGCTGGTGCTTGTTGAAGTAGCCTGACGAGGGGTAACCCCGCGCCGTCTGCCAGCGCTTGATCACCGATCGCGTCTCGTCGCTGAATGCACCTGTCTGCTGGGTGTCGAAGCCGAGGGCCGTGAGCCGACGCTGCACGTCGCGTCGCTTGCTCTTGTCGAGGCCGATCTGATCCTCGGTAACCTGGGTCGCCTCATCGGTGAAGGTTGCGGGATCGACGCCGGCGTTGAGAGCGCGGGTCGCGGTCGAGGGGCCGCTCTTGATCGCCGCGAGGCGCGCCAGCGCCAGTGCCTTGAATTGTCCGTTCGGATAGGCGGAGAGATAGGCGTTGAGCTCTTCCGGTTTGTTGGACTCCTTCACCGAGCGCCAGTATTCGAGCTCGACGCCGTCCGAGCCGCCGGACGAAGCCGGCACCATGCCAGTAGCGGTCGGTGCTGCGTTGGCGACCTGCATCGTCGGGGCCTGGTTGAGATAGACAGAGCCGGTCAGATTGGTGTGGCCCCAGGGCAGCTGACCCTTGCGGGTCTCTTCATTGACCTGAGCGCGGACCGACGTCATCGCCTGCTGGATCTCGATGCCGGGCTTGGTGATGTTGTCGATCAGCGCACGCGTGAACGGGCTGTTGTTGCCCTCCTGACCGTCGAGCGCGGTCTGGCCGGGACCGGTGGCGAATGCGATGAGGGTGCCTTCTCCGGATTTCATCTCGGCGAGACCGCTCTGCACGTTGACGCTGCGCGTCGCCGAGTTCGATTTGATCTTGGCGGCGAACGGATTGTCGCGGCAGGCATCGAGGAAGACCAGCTTGACCTTGGCATCGCCCATGGTCTGCTCGAGCGTCAGGTCGATGTTGATGGCGGCGCCCAGCTTGACGTCCATCTCCGACTTGATGTCGGCGTCGACGGGCAGCAGGTAGTTGGTGCCGCTGACGGCGATGCCATGGCCAGCATAATAGAACAGCGCGATGTCGGAGCCCTGCGCCTTGCGGCCGAAGTCGAGCAGCTTCTCGGTCATCTGGTCGCGGCTGAGATTGGATCCTTCGATCACCTCGAAGCCGACATTGCGCAGCGTCGCCGCCATCGACTTGGCGTCGATCGGCGGGTTCGGCAATTGGGCGACGTTCTTGTAATTGCCGTTGCCTACGACAAAGGCGACGCGGCGGTCGGCCTTCGCGGCACTAACCGACAGGGCCATGCACATCAGCGAAGCGAGGAGGGTGAGATAGCGCATCTGAGATCCCCAACAGAATCGAATTGCAGGCAGCAACAAATTGGCAATGAACCTACACGAAGTGCCCGACTTCGTGCCACCAAAACGGCAGGTAGGTCGCATCCAAACCGCTGCTGTGTGGCAGAATGTGCACGATGGGAATGTTTCCCAACGTGATCCAAATCACACGGCCACTTTGTTTTTGTCGCCCAAGGCCGCTCCAGGTTCACTATGTGCGAACGGGAACCGCGGATGCCGGCTTCAGATTCAGGAGATTGCCGCACAGGATCAACGCAGCGCCGAGGAGGGTCCAGGTGTCGAGCCGCTCGGAATAGAGCAGCCAGCCGGCCGCTGCGGTGAGTGGAACCCGTAGAAAGTCCATGGGAACCACGATGGTCGCATCTGCGTACCGGAGCGCGCTGGCGAGGCAATAATGTGAGAATGTGCCGCAGACCCCGATGACGAACAGCCAACCCCATAGGCGAGGCGACGGCCAGACCCACACAGCGAGCGTCGGCAGCAGGCCCACGACGGCCTGGACCACGATCATCCAGAACAGGATCGATAATGTGCTCTCGGTCCGCGTCAGCGACTTCGCCAGAATCATGGAAACGCTGAAGCCGATCGCGACCCCGAGCGCGATCAACTGGCCCGGATTGATCTCGCCGGTGGCGGGCCGCACGATCATGACGACGCCGACGATGCCGAGCACGATGGCGGCGATCTTCCAGATCGTCATGCGCTCGGACAGGAACGCTGCGGCCATCACGGCGGTCCAGATCGGCATGGTGAACTCGATCGCGACGACTTGCCCGATTCCGATCAGCGTCAATGCGTAGAACCAGCCGAGCTGCGCGAAATAATGAACCCCGTTGCGTGCAAGGTGTTGCGGCAGGCGTTGGGTCGCGACTGCCTTGAAGCCGCCGGCGCGGTAGATGATCGGCAGGAGCAGCGTGAATCCGATGACGGAACGCACTTCCATGATCTGGAAAACGTTTAGCTCGCGCGTGGTCTCGCGCCCGGCAACCGCCATGACCAGCATCAGCGACAGCCAGCCGGCCATCCACAAGGCAGCCATCGTTTTGGACGGTGTCGCGCTCATTGGGGCAAATGCTGGAGGATGGAAGCCGGAAAGGACGGCCGGTATCGGCGACATCGCAGCCGTTTGCAATGGTCAATCTATGGATGCCGCGATGCGGCGTGTCGTGCTAGGCATCATCGAACAACGAGAAAACAGGGAGAGCTCCGCTCATGCAAATCCTGCAGCCGGCCGAATGGAAGAAACCTCGCGGCTTTTCCCATGGCGTCGTGGTCGAAGGACCGGGACGCTGGGTGGTTCTGGCCGGCCAGACCGGCGGCGACGAGGCCGGCAATTACGCACCCGACATGGCCTCGCAGGTCGCGACAGCGCTGAAGCGGATCATCCAGCTCCTGGGCGAGGCCGGCGCCGGTCCCGAGCATATCGTCCGCCTGACCTGGTACCTGACCAGCCGCAGCGAATATGAGGCTGCAGGCGCCGGCATCGGTGCCGCCTGGAAGGAAACGCTCGGACGCAATTTCCCGCCCTCGACGCTGCTCTACGTCGGTGGCCTCGTGGACGAGCGGGCCAAGGTCGAGATCGAGGTCACAGCGTTCGTGCCGGCCGCATAAAAAATCGATCCGGCGGGGCCGCCGGATCGATTGTCAGATCGACCGCTGGCTTACTTCGACAACGAGATGTTCGCCCCGCGGAACTGGCTGTCCGCGCGTATCGCGACGTTCTGCTTGTTGCCGCTTGTCTTCAGCGAGAGGTTGGCATTGAAACCGGCGGTGGAGGCAACCAGCTCGTAATGGCCGCCGCCGCCACGTCCCTGCAGCGAACCGGAGATATTGCGGCTGACTTCGGACCAGCTCCCGGCGATGGCACTACCCTCAGCCTTGAGGTTGGCCGAAAAGTTGAACTTGTAGGCGTCGCTGGCGCAGGTCAGCGACAGCTCCATGGTGGGGCCGATCGGGGCGTACTTGGCCCGGCAGCGGATCCGCTCGGTCGAGCCGTCGTCCAGGGTCACAGTGCCAGAGCCGCTCCAGTTGCCCGCCAGCGGAGCGAACGGGCCGGACTGCGCATTAATTTCGGTATTCGCGAACGCGGACACAAACAAAACGGCGGCCGCAATCAGCAGCCGCCGGTTCCGGGCGCCAGCCTCAATTGGTTTATAGGCGCGACGCTTCCCATCGCCCGCTGCACGGTATGCCTGCAGATGCTCCATTCCACTTCCCCGATCCGGCGTTGCCGCTGAGTTGACCGTTAGCATATGCACCATTGATCGAAACTTTCACAAGTCCCCCGCTACCGATGGTGCCGGAAACGTTAGCGCCGGGCGCTGTGATCTTGCCGTCGGCAACGGTCAGCATGGAACTCGCGGTGGGTTCGCAGGAGCCGCTCTTGGTCACGATCGTGACCTGCCAATTGCCGTCATAGGGGGTCTGGGCAAAGGCGGAGGCGGCGAGGGTGCCAGTGAAAACTGAAGCGGCACAGAACACCGCGATGCGAGCAAAACGCATAAATCCGTCCTTGAATCTGTCTGATATGCAGCCGCTTATCTGGACCAAATGTGACGGAAATTTGTTGCGATGCCAAATCGAAAATTGTTCCTGTGGGAGCAATGGTTTATTTGGGTTTTTAGCGGCAATTTCCGGAGCCGAATCAACGCGCCTTCACGTTAAGGGTAAACGCCGGAAGAGGGGCCTAGGACAGGCTTGGTGCGGAGGTCGCGAACTGCTCGTCCTGAATCTTGGCGGGCAGCGCCTTGTGGACCTTGGCATAGTCGATCACATCGGCCAGCAATTTGAGGCCGAGCGGTGCCAATGCGCGCTCCCAGAGCTCGCGCGCCGTCTCGCCCTTCTTGACGAAGCACCAGTCCTGGGCGGCGATGGCGCCGGCGTCCATGCGGTCGGCGAGGTGGTAGATCGTGCCGCCGGCGATCGGATCGCCTTCCTTGATGGTCCATTCCACGGCGGCCTTGCCGCGATGGCGCGGCAGCAGCGAAGGATGATAGCCGATGCCGCCGAGCTTGGCGGCGGCGACCGCGTCCTTGCCGATCCGGGCGTGGCTGTGCGCCGTGATGATCAGGTCGGTATCGGGGGCAATCTCGGAGGCCACCACCAGCTTCGGGTTGGCCTGGACCACGACCTCGATGCCGGCCGCCGTGGCGGTCGCGGCAAGGCGATCCTCGGCATCGGCCACCACGACCCGGACGATCGAGACGCCGTGCTCCCGCAGCATGTTCAAGGTGGTCACGCCGAAATGGCGGGAGCCGACGAGGGTAATGCGCATGGGTGTCCGATCCGGTCTTTCGCAACTGCGTCATCCCCCGATAACACGTCCCGACGCCCTGTCACCACCCGGACGCCATTTGCGCGGGTTATCAACAATGCGCCGGGCCGTCGGCGCGCGATGAACGCCGTGATTGCGTTGCCGGCCGTTCCGGTGCTTCCATGGCGGGCATTGCACCGGTTGGGGAGCGAGGGCATGCGAAGCGCCTGGTTTTTCCTTTTCGCGACACTGCTTGCAGCCATCCCGGCCCATGCGGGCGGACCGTACCCGGCCGTGCCGCCCGAAACCGGGATCGCGCCATTCGTGGGGCCGACCTGGGACACCTATCGCTGCACACGGGGGCCGGTGACCAATTTCTATCACCGGGCCTATTACGGCGAGGAGCCGCCAGCGCTCTATCGCGGCTATGCTTACCGGCCGTACTACCGCTACAGCGCCTATCGCAGATTGCCGCGCACATACTTCTGCGTCACCGATTAGCGTTGCCGCGCGGTTCCGGTGAGACGGCAAGCGGCCGATAAGTTGGTTCCTGTGTTTCGTTTTTAACCGAGCGAGGCCGGGTGGGATGGTAAGAGTGTGCCTACCGGGGCTGGCGACATTTCAACCCGCATCCGTTTTTGAACCCGGCTTTGGCCGCTGGCGCAATCGTCAGCGGCCTTTTCATGGCCGCGTATCGCGAAATCATCGAATGGTAACACGATCTCAACCAGCCTGGCGTATCGACGAATCCGTCGCGGATTTGTATTGCGTACCGCGACACTGAAATGTCCCGCCGGCGTGGGTGCGCCGCGCGGGCCTTTTCGCCGGGACAGACTTCATGCCGAGCGCAATTGAGCAGATCGTCGACAGCTATGTGCGGCTGAAGAACCGCCGCGGACTCGACGAGCTGATGATGCACCGGCAGCGGCTTGCGGTCGATCTGAAGAGCAAATCCGGCTATGATTTCAGCCTGCCGATCGGCCAGATCGACGAGGAGATCGCGATCATCGAGGCTGGCCTCAGCCGGCTGAAGGCGGAGAATTCCACGGCGATCTAGCGGGGCTGCAATCTTGGGACGGCGCGTCGTCGCAGTCCGAGACCGGTTCATGCATGGTTCAGGCCGGCCATGTCTCAATCCTTGGGTCGTTTCGTGGGACGCGAATCCTGCTAGGCTTGTCCCGTGATTTGGAGGAGACGTCATGATCGAGCTTGCGCTGGCTGGCCTGCTTGCATTTGCAACCGTGCCTGCGGCATCGCCGGGGCCCATGGTGGAGCAAGTTCAGTTCAGAGGGGGGCCAGGCGGACAATGTCCGCACGGCTATGATTACAACCACTCGAACGGCCGCTGCTATCCCAACGATCATCATGCACCGGGTGTCTATACCCGGGATACCGGACCGGGCTATGGGCGCCGTGGCGGCTTGTGCCCGCACGGTTACGACTACAATTACTCGACCGGCAGCTGTTATCCGAATGGTGCGCGTGCGCCCGGCGCCTATGGGCGACCCGAGTATCACGGCCAGCGCGGCGGGCTTTGTCCGCACGGCTACGATTACAATTATTCGCAGGGGCAGTGCTATCCGAACGGCGCACGCGCGCCCGGAATGTACGGGCGATAACCGATCGCCGAGGGCAGGCGCGCTCAGTCGCGCCGGCCGCCGTCGATCACGGTGAACAGCGGCCGAGCCGGGGTCGGCTCGACCAGCAACTCCTCCACCAGCGCCGTGGCTGCATCGACATATTTGCGCGTCGGCTTGTCCAGGGGGCGCTTGGCCTCATCGTCGAGCGCGATCTTTGCGGCTTCGACCAGCTTGCGCATGCGTGCCGCATGGTCGTCGCCCGCCGTCAGCGTGGCGCGCGCGAGCGAGCGCAGCACGAACAGCTCGCCCTCGAGGCGGAGCAGGCGGTCGTTGAGCCTGGTAAGGACGGCGTTGAGGTCGGCCATGATTGCTGTTCGGCGCGAGGGATCCGTCCTGATCTAGCGGCGATCGGTGAATGGAGTCCAAACGCGGCCGGTGCAATTGGGCCGATCCTCCGGTCCGTCCCGGATGAGCCGCGACAGGTGGTGGCAAGCCTACCACTCGACGTCCGCCCAGCGCCTGCCAAACACGGGCGGCCTCGTCTTCACGGCTTGCCAGCTGAAGAAATGATGCTTGCCGGACCAGGTGTGCACGACGCCGCTGCAGATGCTGCATTTGAAGCTGCCGGCGTGGGTTTCGCTGTGCTCCTCCCTGGTCGCGGTGTAGTCCATACCGCAACCCGCACAGGTGAATTGTTCGATCGTCCAGATGGTGTTGGCCATTGCGCCGCATGCTTTTTGGGATCTCGATCCACGGTAGTCACGCGGCGTTTGCAGCGGCGTAAACCGGCGCGGGGAAATCCGGTTAACCGGCGTTAGCCAAGCCGGCCGCGTTGCGGGCCCGTCTCGCGATGGGGAATGGTCCGAACTGCTCCCTATCGTGGCCCGGGCAGTTCCACTCGCCTTGACGCCGGATGCGTTGCTGGCAATAACGGCTAGGCCTCGCAAGCACCGGAAGTTGCGTTCATGCCGCAAGGAAGGCAGTGCCCGTGAAAAGTCTCCGTCAGCTCCTGACCGGAGAGGACGTCATCCAGCTCGTGATCCGGCTCGGCCTGCTCGCCCTGCTGATCATCTGGACCTTCCTGATCATCCGCCCGTTCGTGCCGATCCTGGCCTGGAGCGGCGTGCTCGCCGTCGCGTTCTATCCGGCCTTCAGCTGGGTCGCCAAGGTCCTCGGCGGCCGGCCCAAGACCGCAGCAGCGATCCTGACGCTGATCACGCTCGGCATCGTCATCGGCCCGGCGACCTGGCTCGGCATCAGCGCGGTGGACGGCGTGCGCGAGCTGGCACAGCAGCTCGGCACCGGCGATCTGGCGCTCCAGGCAGCGCCCGAGCAGTTGAAGACGTGGCCGCTCGTCGGTCCCTGGCTCTACGACCTATGGGACCAGGCCTACACCAACATCCGTACGGTGGTGCGCGAGGTGGCGCCCTATCTCCAGCCGCTGGCGGGCCCGCTGCTTTCGTTTGCGGGCGATGCCGGCGTCGGTACGCTCCAGTTTCTGGTCTCGGTGTTCGTGGCGGGCTTCTTGTTTCCGCATGGGCCGAGGCTGGTCGCGGCCGGGCGCGGCTTCCTGTTTCGCATCGTGCCCGAGCAGACCGAGCATTTCCTGTCGCTTGCGGGCGCGACCATCCGCGCCGTGGCCCAGGGCGTGATCGGCGTCGCGATCGTGCAGGCGCTGCTCGCCGGCATCGGCTTCAAGCTTGCGGCGGTGCCGAGCGCCGGCCTTCTCGCTTTCATCGTGCTGCTGCTCTCGATCGTGCAGATCGGCGCCTTCCTCGTGCTGCTGCCGGTGATCATCTGGATCTGGACCGCCAAGGACGTCACCACGGCGCTTCTGCTCACCGTGTTTCTCGTCCTGGTCGGCTTCATCGACACCATGTTGAAGCCGCTCGTCATGGGTCGGGGCCTGACCACGCCGACGATCGTGATCTTCGTCGGTGTGATCGGCGGCACGCTCGCCCACGGCATCGTCGGCCTGTTCATCGGGCCGATCATCCTGTCGGTGGCCTGGGAGATGATGATGGCCTGGATCCGTACGGAGGATCGGGCAGGGGCGGGCGAGGGCTGATCTCGCCTGGAGTGGCGCGATCTGCCCGCGCTGTCTCGTCACGTCCCGACGGCGCGCGGGCCTGTGATCAAAGTCTGTCGCAAACTTGTCTGTTCGACTAGACAAGTTAGGATTGGAACGATTCTGTTTCATTGACGGCAGCGATGGCGAAGTCTTCGAAGCTGGTTGCAGCGAGGCGCGGCAAGGTATTGTTGGTCAGGCGCCGGTCGGACGGCCTGTGGATGTTCCCGGGCGGCCGTAAGCGTGCGCGCGAGTCCGACAAGGATTGCCTGCGTCGGGAGATCAGGGAGGAACTGCCCAAGCTGAAGCTCGGCAGGATCAGCCTCTGGAAGGAAGTGAAGGCGAGGAACAAGCGCTCCGGCCGCAAGATGAGCGACGCGATCTTCATTGCGAAGACGGCCAAGGGCAGGTTGGCGATCGGCGACAAGAAGGAGATCGACCGTGCCGCCTGGCAGAAGCCGCGCGGCATCCGTCTGACGGCGACCTCGCGCTATATCCGCGACCGCCTGTTTCCGAGGAAGCAGAAGCGCAGGTGACCTAGTCCTCGCGTTCCGCCGATCGCGTCCGTCCGGCGAACGACCTCGATCGAGCCACGCGCGGCTCCGGAGCAGCTAGTCTTGCCTCATCCGCCTCCCGCATCTCCTTGCGGGCCTTGCGCGCATTTCGCATCGCGCGCTTGATGAAGGGGTGTTGGGAGTCCTCGGCGAAGAACAGCACCACTTCGCAACCCGGACATTGCCTGGAATAGCCGTCTTGCAACCGCCCGGCGCGATCGCGAAACACGTTCTTGCACCGCGTGCACTGGATCTGGACCGAACTCATGCGCGGACAACAATGACTTTTGAAATGGATCGTCAGGTGATCCCAAATGTCTGAAGAAAGCTTGAATACCTTCGGCGCGCGGCAAAGCGCCGTCGGCCGGCCGCGTGGCCGGCGGCGGAAGGGTCCCGGTTGAAAACAGGCTGTCGGCTGTTATTGCTTGGCCGCGATCGTCTCCAGGCAATGGGTCAGGAAAGCGGTGCGGTCTCTCGGCAGCACCTTCTCGAGATCCGCCTTCAGCGCGCATTCGCGCTGGCGCAACTGCTCGGCCCGGCGCTTCTCGGCCGCCTCGCGGAATTCGGGAGCGACCTTGTTGGGGTCGACCAGCGGCTGTGAGCGGGCGGGAGCGGTCGCAAGCAACGCGATGGCGGCGATGAAGAAAATGAATGGTTTCAAATGAGCCTCCGTGAAAGAGGCCATCGTAGCGCGCGATGCGTACGCACTCAAACCGGGGCGCGGTATCCCGCTCCGGCTTGATGGGCAGACGGAGCGTGCCGGCGGCGCGTTTGGAACGATTGCTTACGGCAGGCGTCGAATCCTGGCTCTCGGCCCAACCCCCAAGCCCCCTAAAGCCCCCGGGCCGCGAGAAAACCTTCCCCACAAAGGTTGGCGACCTCGGTCCCCCGAGGTCGTTTGTCTGTTGCAAGGCGTGTGAACCAGCTCACAAGCGCGCGGCGAATTCGCTGTTATGAAGACGTCATTGCTTAACCGATTTATTTTTGAACGAAACGCCCCAGCGTGGCTCCAAGCGCTGGGGCTTTTTCGTGACCCCGGCGCGCAGAACGTCTACAATCGTGCCAAGCGTCGCATCGCGCGACGCAGATCCCACGCCGCGCCAGTTCCGATCCGTAGCCTGATCAAACAACCCGTATGTCGGGATCGCAGCGCCACGCCGAGCGTTGCGACCAGGCGTGCGTTCGTGGGGCAAATCCCATATGCAGGGCGAGAAGTCGCCGAATCGAAATATGGGCGGCTGGCGTTCAGTTGACGACGGTTTACGACCAGAAACGGATCCAAGTGAGGCTTACCAAAAAGGCGCGGGTGGCCAAGACGCTCCCGAAGAAGCCGCTCCCGAAGAAGACGCCGCCGAAGAGGGCGTTGCCTGGCAAGACGTCGCCGAGGAGGAGCAAAGCGGCGCAGCGCGGCACGATCTCGTCTGCGTCGCCGCTCGGCGTGCTGGCTCTCCATCTGCTTGCCCAATGGAAACAGTCTGGACGCAGCGGCATCGTTTTTCTCGCCGAGAGCGAGAACAGGGCGGAGCGGCTGGGCAGTGTCATTCACGCGCTCGACCCTGCTTGCGAGGTTTTGGTGTTTCCGCGATTGAACACCTTGCCGTTCGATCAGCTGGAGCCGTCGCACGAACTCGCAGGACGCAGGGCCTCCGTCCTGAGGCGCCTCGCAAAATCCAAGAAGCCGCTGTTTCTCGTCTCGACGGCGGAAGCCGTGATGGAGCGCCTGCCGCCGCCGGCGAGCCTGTCGCGCCTGAGCCTGAGCTTGAAGGTGGGCGGCGCCTTCTCAGAGAGCGACCTCGAGGCGCGCCTCGAAGCCTTGGGATACGACCTCGAGGACGAGCCGGATTATCCGGGCGGGGCGCTGTTCCACGGGCAGACCTTCGAGATATTCCCCGCGGGCGCGCTGGGGCCGTTCCGGATCGAGCATTCGGATCGCGCGATCAAGCGGATCGTGGCGTTCGATCCGCACGAGCACAGGATCATCTTCGAGACCAGGGAGCTTCTCGTCGATCCCATGTCGGAGCGGCTTGGCCTTGCCGGCAAAGGCAGCAGGCGCGCGAGCCTGTTCGACTATTGCGGGCCTGCCAAATGGATCTCCGATGCGGGCGTCCCGGTGCACGCCGACGGCTGGTTCGATACCATCGAAGAGGCCGCGCCGCGTGCGGAGCGTGAGCGCGAATATCTCGGACGGCGCGACTGGAAGCAGCTCTCCAGGGGCATGAAGGTGCTGCCGCGCGCTTCGTCCTTCCAGACCATTCCGGAGTTTTCGAAGCTGACATCCGCCAGGAAGGCGCTGCGAGGTTTCGTCGAGGAGACGCGGCGCGCCGGCTCGCGACTGATCCTCGTCGCAGCGCAGGAGGACGATCTGCGCGTGATGGAGCGGATGAGCGGCCTCAAGGCGCAGCGCTGTGACGATTGGGACGAGGCGACACGCGGGCGCAGCGGCGAGGCGGCGCTGCTGGCCGATCTCGATGCGGGCTTCGTCGTGCCGGGGAAAAAGCCTCTCGTCGTCGTGACGGCCTCCGACGTGCTCGGCAGCCGGGCGCATCATCCGCAGCCGATGGCGCGCGCCTGGAGCGCGGCGTTCGAGCATGCCGACGTGCCTGAGCAGGGCACGGTGGTCATCCATCTCCAGCGCGGCCTCGGCGTGCTCGACGGCCTGCAGACCGTGAACACGGGCGGCGGCGCGCTGCGCGAGATGATCCGCCTGAAGTTCGCCGGCGACAACGCCGTGCTCGTGCCGCCGCCTGATCTTGCCTTGATGTGGCCTTACGCGGCCGAGCTCGGCAAGCTTTCGCTCGACAAGGCGGACGGCAGCACATGGTGGGCCCGCCGTACCTCGGCCGAGCGCGAAATCCAGGCCGCCGGCAAGGCGCTTGCCAAGCACATCAGCCAGCGCCGCCGCCGGCGCGGCGAGAAGCTGGTGCCGCCGGGATCGGCCTACGAGAAGTTCGTCGCGCGGTTTCCCTATTTCACCACCAGCGACCAGGCCAAGGCGGTCGCCGATGTGCTCGACGATCTCGCATCCGGTCATCCCATGGACCGGGTGATCTGCGGCGACGTCGGCTTCGGCAAGACCGAGGTTGCGTTGCGCGCGGCCGCCGCCGTGGTGCTGTCGGGCAAGCAGGTGGCGATCGCGGTGCCGACGACGGTGCTCGCCCGCCAGCACGTCGCAACGTTCCAGAAGCGTTTTGCGCCATTCGACATCGAGGTCGGCAATTTGTCGCGGGCGACCTCGGGCGCGGAGCTGCGCGAGACCAGGGAGGGCCTGCGCAGCGGCCGGATCAAGATCGTGATCGGCACCCAGGCGCTCACCGGCAAGGACGTCAGGTTCGACGATCTCGGCCTCGTCATCATCGACGAAGAGCAGCATTTCGGCGCGGCCGAGAAGGCCAAGCTCGCCGGCCTTGCCAAGAACGTCCACGTGCTCATGATGAGCGCGACGCCGATCCCGCGCACGCTCGCCGCGGGCCTTGCCGGCTTCCGCGACCTCAGCGTGATCGCATCGCCCCCGGTGCACCGGCTGCCGGTCGCGACGCGGATCGCGCCGCTGTCGGATGCGGCAATTGCCTCCGCGCTGCTGCGCGAGCAACGCCGCCACGGCCAGAGTTTCCTGATCTGCCCGCGCATCCAGGATCTCGATCCGATGCTGGCGCGGGTGCAGGCGGTGGCGCCTGACTTGCGCATCGTCTGCCTGCACGGCCGATTGGCGGCCGACGAGATCGACGATCGCATGATGAGCTTCGTCGAGGGCAGGGCCGACGTCCTGCTCGCGACCAATATCGTCGAGAGCGGGCTCGATATTCCGCGCGCGAACACCATCGTGGTCTGCTGGCCGGAGAAGTTCGGCCTCGCCCAGCTGCATCAGCTGCGCGGGCGCGTCGGCCGTGGCGGCATCCGCGCCTTCGCCCATCTCCTGACCGAGACGCAGTCCGGGCAGTCCGAGAAGCGGCTGGCCGTGCTCGAGGAGTTCAGCCGGCCCGGCGCGGGCTTTGCCATCAGCGAGCGCGACCTGGATCTGCGAGGCGCCGGCGATTTGTTTTCGGAGGAGCAATCCGGCCACGTCCAGGTGTTCGGGCCCGTGCTCTACAGCCACCTCCTGAAGATGGCTTCGGAGAAGCTCGACGAGGGACAGGCGGTGTGGGTGCCCGACCTCAATCTTCCGGTCGCGGACATGCTGCCCGAGACCTACGTGCAGTCCGAGCCGGTGCGTCTCGAACTCTATGCGCGCGCCGCAAGATGCACCGACGAGGACGACCTCGAAGACCTCGAGGAGGAAACCGCCCGCCGCTTCGGACCTTTGCCGAAGGTTGCGCGCGACTTCTTCGCTGCAGCCAGGCTCAGGTTCGAATGCAAGCGACGCGGCATCATCCGCCTCGATGTCGGCCCCGAGGCGGCGGCCGCGACGTTCCTGCCGGGACGTTTGAAGAAATCGCGGGGCAAGTCGCTGCAGCGCGACGGTGATCGCGTCGTCTATCACGCCAAGATGCAGGACGCGCCGTTCGAGCGGGTGGAGGAGCTGTTCGAGCTGCTGGACGAGGGGTAGGGCGGATCAAAAACTGCGAAAACAACCCCATGCACAGTAGCTAAGTGGTGCTGGCACAACGTGTTTTGAATCCGGAAAACAGGCTGGTCGCAACCACCTGAGTGCACGCCTCGTCCTTCGAGACGCCCGCGGAGCCTGTCATCGGGCCGCGCTTTGCGCGAACCCGGTGGCGGCCTCCTCTCCATCAACGACCTCTCGAAGGATGGCCACAGGCGAAATCGCTTCCAGATGCGATGGCCTCCGTATTCAGCCGGGGTCAGCCGGCCACGTCGCTAACGTGGAATTAATTCAAAATGCTCACAATTTTAGGCAGTTGTGTATGGGTGCTGCGTAAACGGTGCGTCGCGAGGGCGTTCCAGGGGGCGGCTTCCTATTGCTCGCTCATTGGGGTCAACGCAGATGACCGCGACATTCGAAACGGCAAGCTTCGCTGAAGAGCTCGACGCTGTCGCGCTGGCCGACGCCGCGTCAGCGCTTGAATCCGACACTCCCGAAGCTCCGGAGCCGGCCAAGCGGTCCAGTCGCAAATCGATCCTGGCCTTTTCGGTGTGTGCCCTGGCCATCAACGGCGCGGCGGCCATCTATACCTCGCCATCTGATTTTTCGTCGCTGAACGTCAGCCGCCTGGCCGAACTGCTTCCGCGCCTCGAAGCGTCCGAGCCAAAGCCGGATCCCGTCGTCGCTGCGTTGAAGGACATTCAGGCGGCCCAGCAGCAACACACTGCATTGCTGCAACAGAGCAATCAGGCAGCAGACCAGAACTCGGTTCTGCTGCAGCAGGATTCAATGCTGCTGCTGTCGCTGCGACAGAGCATCACGGACGAGCGGGTCGATGTGAAGAAGATCTCATCGCAGCTGTCGACGCTGATTGCGAAGGTCGATGCGCTGCAAAGCGCGACGATGATGTCGGACGTCACGTCCTCCATTCGAAGAGCGAATGCCCGCTATGGACTGTCCGCCGCGATGCGCAAGCGGCTGGTTCGGGAGCCCAAACCAGTTGGGCCCGTCGGTCCGGCGGGGCCTCTCGGGCCGGTTTCCGTTGGCGGCGCTCCGTTGACCGTGCCGGCCGCGGCTCCGGAAAGCTGACGACCGCAACGTCCCTGATCGACCAGGTCGTCCCGGGATTGGCCGTGAGGTCTGGCAGTTCGTCACTTCGCGGCGTGATCGATCTTGTGCGCCAAATGCCCGGTGTCGTGATCGCGACGCAACTGGCTCAGCGACGTCTCGTTCAGCTGGGCGAGGATCTCGCTGAGTGGCGTCGCATCGGGATACCCGGCCGCAAAACCCCTTCCGTAGATCTTGCGCAATGTGCCGACCAGCGTGTTGCCGTGCTTCTTGCTGATGCTGCCATCCTTGTCGCGATGGCGGCCGTCCAGGCCCGCTTCCTTCATGTCTCTCTCCCGTAAGGCGTCTTAAAGCGCCTGCAGAGAGCCTGCGCCCAAACCAGTGGACTGGCAATGGTGGTGCCCCGATCGGGACATCAGATAATGGAACGATCGCTCGATTGGAGGTGACCCGTTGCGTGCTCTTCTTTCCGTCAGTCTCGTGGGGCTGTCGCTCGTATCATGCAGTGCCGTGGAGGCAGCACGGCGCATCATCCTCGCGCGCCATGACAGGGTGCATCGGCCGCACGCGAACGAAAGCCCGCCGGCACGCTTCGCGGTCCCCGTCTGGAGCGACGAAGCAACGCAGCGCTGGTTGAGCATTGCCTCGTCGAAGGTCGGCCGAGGCGGATAACGGCAGGTGATCGCTCGGGGTTAGGCGGCCTGCTCTTCGAAGGAGGTGTAGACGCGGCCGTTGGGATCAACGATCTGAACGTCCCAGCAGCCGTCCTCAACCAGTTCCTTGGCCTTCTTGAGCGCCGCGGCGAGTGACGCCCGCTTCAGGCTGACGACGCCCGCCGTGTCGAAACCGTTGATCTCAAACATGCCGTTCCTCCGGTTTTGGGGAATCCTACACGTTTCCGGCCCGTTGTCTTCCGGCATTTTGGGCCCGGGCGGCCTGGAGCAGCCGCGGGTGCGACGCAATGGCAGGGCGCGGCAAGTCGACAGCATGATGCTCCCTGGCGCGCGCTCGGCCATTTCGGCCTCAAGCCAGCCGGATGGTGTCCACCCGCAGACACGGACGGCACTGGTAGGCATGCTCCGCGGGAAGCGTGAGGATTGCGGGCAGGGTCGCCAAAAACGTCATCGGCCGTCTGCACTTGGAGCAGATCAGAACGGGCGGACTGTCTTTCGCTGCGCAGATCATCGCCAAAATGCCTGGAGGGGTAGGGCACAATAGGCGCGTGCTGCGGGGAGTCATCTCGGGGTGACTACTGGAGTCTATCGGAAATTGGCGCGCGAGGAAGGGCTCGTTGCCATCGCGTCGACGAAACGAATTACGTTCAACTAGGGCGGGACACGCACATGGTTGAGTGCACTGGAGTACACCGCAACAGGAGAACAACGACGCATTGCAGCAGAACGCGACTCTGAATCAGCAGGATTCAATGATGCTTTCGCTGCGACAGAGCATCACGGACGAGCGGGTCGATGTGAAGAATATCTTTTCGCAGCTCCACTTATTCTTTCCTTTGGGGGGCTTGGCCAGAGCGAGCGATCGCTTCTAAGCCGGCGCCATAGTCTGAGGTTGGCTGACCTGCTCGCTGCGCCTTCATATACTGGTAAAAGTTCAAATAGATATCTATCGCTCGCGGCCTAAACAGGCGAACCGCGGTGTCATTGTCGCAGACGTCACTCGCAACACACACAGCCACTCCATCAAAAAAATCGAATAGTAAAAGCAGCTCCATTTCAACATCTTCGGACTTGACCAAGTCTACTTGAGTCGCAAGGAGTTGCTCGGTGCTTTGGGCTGCAACATTCAACTGCGCTCTATATTTCACGAGCGCTTTTGTTAGCTTCTCGCGATAGTCGGTGAACGGCTTTGAGTTATAAAGCTTGTAAAAGCCCAAGGTCTGTTCAACGCGAGCGTTGTCCCGGGCCTGCCAATATTGGACCAGCGCGTAAGGGGCGGCGATCAGAAATGAAATCGCGCCGCTCACCTTCCCGATCTGAATAAGTCGGCGATAGACCCTGGCGATCATCTCTGAACCGAATTGATGCTTTTGGCGTCTAACCCAGGCCCAAAAATGAATCTGCATTGTTCCAAGGACGGATTTTCTTTGCAGAGGTTTGTGATGTTTTGAGAGAGAGGCGGCGACTCGTCCCCTAATTGTCCGAGCTCGTCCGCCGGGCGGTGCAACCGGTCTACCGAGTTGCCAACGTTCGGTGCAATTTCCTTGAGAAAGTCGCCAATTAGACCACCTGAAAGCGCAGAGGTGGATGTCAATACGAGGAAACACGTCGCAAGCGTTGCGCGCATGGAAAAGTTTCTCTCTGAAATAAATTCATCAAAGCTAATAAGAAGTGGCTGCATTATTCCGCAACCAGAGGATGAGTGCAAGGCTTCGACAGCAGATTGGGGTGACTGGCCGAAGGCTGCGGTTCAGTAAGTGGTGAGCGCGCTGGGGCTCGAACCCAGGACCCCGTGATTAAAAGTCACGTGCTCTACCGGCTGAGCTACGCGCTCCCATGGCCGCTGATGGCTTCAAAGAGATCGCCATCGTGTTCGGACATTCGAGAAGCATGTCTTGCCGCTACGCCATGGGCGTCGCGAGGAAAAACCGGCTGTTTCCGGATCATGCTCTCGGCCTGCGCTGTGTAGGGGCAGCGGCTGCGCAGGTCAATAGTGCGGGACGCTGCCGAAAGTCTCGGCAGGAGTGGGGATTTTCTTGCGGGCTCCGCGGCTTAGGCCGGAAATCTCAACCCGATTGGCGGGTCGTCGTCCACGTTGAGCTGCGGGAGATTGCAGTAGGAGTTCGGCCTTTCATGGTTCGAGACGCCCGCTTCGGCGGGCTCCTCACCATGAGGGTCTGACAATCTCGCCGCAAAACGGGACCTCATCCTGAGGGCCCGCCGACGGCGGGCGTCTCGAAGGATGCGCCGCAGGCGACGGCAGCCTCAGTTCGTCTCCCGCCGCACCTCGTTCGACACCGCCTGCGGCGCGCCCACCGGAGGCAGCGTCACCGGGCGGAGGCCGATCAGCTCGGCGGTGCGGATCGCGCTGTCGCGCCAGAACTGGAACGAGTTGATGCGGCTGAGCTCGAGGACGGCGATGGCGACGGCGGCCAGGAACGGCAGGCTTTGCAGCATGAGGACGCCGGCGAAGATGTAGATCTCCGTGATCTGCTTGTAGCTGTTGGTCGCGATCAGGACGCCGGCGCCGATGATGAGGAGGGCGCCGATCACGGCCTCCCAGAACGCCTGGAACTCGATCGACATCCTGGACAGGCCGCCCTTCGAGGTGCGGGCGAAGGCGATGTGCTCGGTGATCAGGCCCTGCGCCACGGCGCGCGACACCGTCCATTGCACGCTCATCGCCGCGATCATGGCGCCCAGCATCTGGCCGGGCTTGATGGCGACGCGGGCGCGGTACATCGACAGGAAGTGCGCCAGCGAGACGATGAAGGCGCCGATGATCGGCAGCGTCAGAATCTTGTCGGGAATGGCGATGTCGGCGAAGGCGACGATCGGCACCCAGACGAGGTTGAGCAGCGCCACGACCACGCCGAGGCTTTCGGCGCCCAGCCAGTTCAGCCAGCCGAGGCCGTATTCGCGCTTCTGGTCGGGCGTCAGGCGGCTCTTGCCGGGCAGGAATTGGCGCCAGTGCTTCTTGACGATCTGGAGGCCGCCATAGGCCCAGCGGTGACGCTGCTTCTTGAAGGCCTCGTAGGTGTCGGGAAGCAGGCCCTGGCCGTAGCGGTGGTTGGTGTAGTGCGTGGTCCAGCCGAGCTCCTGGATCGCAAGGCCCAGATCTGAGTCTTCGCAGATCGTGTCACTCGACCAGCCGCCGGCCATGTCCATCGCGGCGCGGCGGATCAGGCACATCGTGCCGTGCACGATGATGGCGTTGGCCTCGTTGCGCTGGACCATGCCGATGTCGAAGAAGCCGGCATATTCGCCGTTCATGATGTAGTGCATGATCGACAGGTCGCCGTCGCGATGCTCCTGCGGCGCCTGCACGAGGCCGACGCTCGGGTCGGCGAACGCGGGCACGAGGTCCTTCAGCCAGTCGGGATCGACGACGTAGTCGGCATCGAGGATGCCGATGATCTCGGCATCCGCTGCCGTGCGGTCCATCGCGATGCGCAGCGCGCCGGCCTTGAAGCCCTGCACCTTCTCGGCGTTGATGAACTTGAAGCGTTCACCGAGCGCGCGGCAATGGTCCTGGATCGGCTGCCAGAAGGCGGGATCGGGCGTGTTGTTGATGATGACCACGCATTCGTAGTTCGGATAGTTCAGCCGCGACAGCGCATCCAGCGTCTGCTTGAGCATCTCGACCGGCTCGAAATAGGCCGGGATATGGATCGAGACCTTGGGGCAGTAAGTCTCGGGCACGTTCTCGACCGGCTTGTCCTTGGCGATCAGGCGCTGCGGCGGCCGGCCGAAGGCGACCGCGGCGATCTCGTCGATGCGCGCCATCGCGATCAGGACCAGCGGAACGAGAAGGATCATGCCGAGCGTCAGCGCGAAGGCCGAGCCGAACAGGAAGTAGTGGCCGTTCCAATAGGCGAACACGGTCGCGGCCCAGGCGCCGACGCCGTTGGCGGTCGCCGACAGCAGGAAGGCCTGCCTGGCGGTCGGCTTTTCGATCCGCAGAATCGGCAGCGACAGCAGCACGCCGACCAAGAGCGCGATGCCCATCAGCTTCCAGTAATCGGGATTCTCCACCGGGCCGGTCCAGGCGAATTTCGGCTCGCGGCTGGCATTGAGGATGCCCCAATAGGGACCGACGCCACCTTCGAAGAATTTCCAGGGCTGATCGATGGCTTCGACGATGTTGTAGTCCATGCCGAGCGCTTCGGCGCGGGTGACGAAGTTGCGCAAGGTCACCGCCTGCTGGAACGGACCGGGATCTGCGTTGCGCAAATTATAGCCTGCGCTCGGCCAACCGAACTCGGCGATCACGATGCGCTTGCCCGGGAACTGATTGCGCAGGAGGTTGTAGCGGTCCACGGCCTGGTCGACGGCCTGATCCGAACGGAAGTTTTCCCAATAAGGCAACACGTGCGCGGCGATGAAGTCGACGTTGGAGGCGAGGTCAGGGAAATCGCGCCAGATGTTCCAGATCTCGCCCGTCGTAACGGGAACGCGGACCGCGCTCTTGACCTTCTTGATCATCCGGATGAGGTCTTCGACCTTCTGCTCGCCGCGGTAGATCACCTCGTTGCCGACTACGACGCCGACGACGTTGCTGTTCTTGCGGGCGAGCTCGATCGCAGCCTTGATCTCGCGCTCGTTGCGATCCTCGTCCTTGTCGATCCACGCGCCGACCGTAACCTTGAGGCCGAACTCGGCCGCGATCGGCGGCACCAGCTCGTTGCCCTCCGTCGCGGAGTAGGAACGGATCGCTCGCGTGAGGGTCGAGAGCTTCTTCATGTCCGCGCGAATCTTGTCGGGGTCGACGTTGAGATCGACGACATGGCCCGGTTCGAACGGCGTATAGGACAGGCTCGGCACCAGGCCCTTGAAATCCGGCGCGGGTTCCCTGTCGCGCAGGACTCCCCATAACCCAGCGTGGAGCGCGGACACGAGCAACAGAACGGCGGCGACAACGCGCATCGCGGCTAAACCAAAAGGGGCTGAGGGGGCAGGGCAGCGGATCCGACCCCGAGATCCGACCAAGTCCACGGCAAAGGAAGCATATCTCCGCCGTGCGGTTCAACTGTCATGGCCTCATGTCCATATTATGAGGGCATGGCCTTTTTCGAACGACGCGCGGCAGTGCCAACCGCGTCTATGGCCGATCGTTCCTGAACGAGAGCTGAAACGATCGCGGCTATTTCGGGGGGGCCGGGGACGGGCTCGCCGCAGGCGAGGGGCTGGCGGCCGGCTGGGGTTGTGCATTGGCGGCCGGCGCGGCCGGTTGGGCGGCGCTCGCCGCCTGCGGCTGGGAGGCCGGATTGATCCAGCAAGCGTGCACGCGGCTGTCCAGGGTCTCGGCGACCTTGGGATCGATCTGCCCGCCGAAGCGGGTCAGGCAGCGGAACGCAGCCTGGATGTGGCCGCCGGGGCAGCCAAAGCGATCGTAGAGGTCGAGATGGCGGAACGCGGTATCGAGGTCATCCCGCCACATCAGCCGAACCACGCGCCGGCCGAGCCAGACGCATTCGGGGTTGCCGGCCGGGCCGTTGATGACCTGGGCTGCTTCTGCGAACTCGTCGGTGCGGCGCTGGTTCTGGGCGGTATCCTTGGCGGCGTCGGCGGGCTGGGCGGCGGCCTTGCCCTGGTCCGGGGCGGGCGTGCCGCTCTGGGCGGAGGCGCCACCGAGACCGGCGAGAACGAGAAGGCAGGAGACGGCCAAGGTGGCGGCGAACTGCCGCAGGACCGCATTTCGTGACTCGAACACCCGTTGCCGCATGAATTCCCCAATGTATCCGCTGGCCGTCCGCGTCAGGATCCCGCGGACGCGCCGGTGATGGCGTCCAAATGGGTCTCCAATGCGGCGGAAAAGTCTTTCGGAGTCCATGACCTGTATTTGGAATTTTGTCCAGCAAAGTCACGATGCTAGGCCCCGGTCGAACGGCCGCAGCCGGTTTCTTTGGAGCCGGCGCGGATCCGCGGAGCGGATACATGCGTCGGATCCACATTTGGGCCCCCCTTGGCAGACGGCTTGCAAGCAGGTAATCGACGGACCCTTCGCGGAGGACGGAACCGATTTCTCTTCGTACGCCACTGGCGCTGCTGCTCGTTTCACTGGGTGCGATTGCTGCCGTGTGGTGGTGGTTGGCGACGCCGATCACGCTCGCGCGCGCCCCGATCGATCCCGCCGAGAAGGTCCAATGCGTCTCCTACGCGCCGTTCCGCGGCGAGCAGACGCCGCTGGAGCCGTGGACTCATATCGAGGCCGAGCAGATCGAGCAGGATCTGCGCCAGCTCAAGGAGATCACCGACTGCGTCCGCACCTATTCCATGGAGAACGGGCTCGACCAGGTGCCGGCGATCGCCGCCAAGGTCGGCGGAATGAAAGTGCTGCAGGGCATCTGGCTCTCCAGCAACCGCACGAAGAATTACGAGCAGGCCGGCCTTGCGATCCGCCTCACCAAGCAGTTCCCCGAGATCATCACCACGGTCATCGTCGGCAACGAGGTGCTGCTGCGCGGCGAGATGACGACGGCCGACCTCGTCTCCATCATCCGCTTGGTGAAGGGGCAGGTCAGCGTGCCCGTCACCTATGCCGACGTCTGGGAATATTGGCTGAAGAACCGCGAGGTCTATGACGTCGTCGACTTCGTCACGATCCACATCCTGCCCTATTGGGAGGATTTGCCCGTCAAGGCCAAATTCGCTTCCGCCCATGTCGAGGCGATCCGCGAGCGCATGGCGGTGGCCTTCCCCGGCAAGGAGATCCTGATCGGCGAGACCGGCTGGCCGAGCGCGGGACGGATGCGCGACGGCGCGTTGCCCTCGCGCACCAATCAGGCGCGTGTGGTCTCGGAAATCCTCGGCCTTGCGAAGGCGAACAAGTTTCGCGTCAACCTGATCGAGTCCTACGACCAGCCGTGGAAGCGCAAGCTGGAAGGCACCGTCGGCGGCTATTGGGGCCTGTACGATTCGGTCCGCCGGAACCTGAAATATCCGCCGGGCCAGGCGATCAGCAACTTCCCGTACTGGAAATGGTACATGGGCGCGGGCATGGGACTTTCCGTGCTGGTGTTCGCGGTCGCCCTCATCACGCTGCGCCGGCGGCCCTGGACGCCGCGCTTCTCGGCCTGGCTCGGCGTCGGTATCTCGGCGACGACGGCAGGGATCCTGCTCGGGATCGGCGTCGACAAGATGTATTACGAGAGCTACGGCATCGGCGGCTGGCTGCTCTGGGGCGCGCTGCTGCTGGCCGGCATCCTGTCGCCGATCTTCTGCGCGCAGGCGATGGTGATCGGCCGCAGCCTTCCGACCTTCCTCGATCTGCTCGGTCCGCGCGAGGGCCGCAAATGGTCGAAGCTCACCGCCGTGCTCGGCCTGACGCTCGCGGTGACGGCGGTGATCGCGGCCGCGACCGCGCTCGGCTTCGTGTTCGACCCGCGCTACAAGGATTTTCCCTACGCCGCGCTGACGATGGCGGTGGTACCGTTTGCGCTATTGATGCTGAACCGGCCGCAGATCGGCCAGCGTCCGATCGCCGAAGCGGTGTTCGCGGGGCTGCTGGCGCTGTCGGCGGTCTTCGTGCTCTTCAACGAAGGCCGCGACAACTGGCAGTCGCTGTGGACTTGCGCGATCTATCTGTTGTTCGCGGTCACGCTGTGGCGGGCGCGGGCCGAGCAAAGCCAAGAATGAACAGGCCGATCGCAAGGCCCGACAGCACGACATTGTAGAGCACGATGCCGAGGCCCGCCGCGATGATGCCGACGGTGAGCAGCACGATCGACGGGCGCATCAGGTTCAGCGTCGCAACCACCAGCGCGACGATGCCGAACACCGAATTCTTGAACAGCACGGTCGAGACCGACCGCGCCTTGCAGGTCAGCGTCTGAAGCCCGGCGTCACAGGCGAGGGCGACCTGCGAGAACTCGACCGCGAGATAGCGCACGTAGAGCGCACAGCCGACGGAAACGAAGCCGACGACGATCAGGAATTGCACCTGGTAGGGCGTGAGACGGAAGGGCTTTTTTGTCATGGGGGCAATATGGTCGGGATGGCGCGGGCAGGCAACAGGGCAGGCGATGTTTCTGTCGATCCGCCGCTTCAGGCTTCCCGGAGGAACAGGCGAGCACGAGGGTTGCTCTAGGCGTGTGACACCTCACGCACGTGCCGCCGAGGAGTGAGCATGGACGAGCCAACGCAAGAGCAGTTGAACCAGCTCATCGGAGCGGACCTTGCGCGTTCCGGCTCTGCTCCGCCAGCCGGCGCTCATATTTCTCCGCCAATGCGATGAGCCGTTTCCTGATATGGGGATCCGCCTGCTCGGCCAGCTCGCGGATCAATGCGAGCTGCTCGCGCAGAAAATTCGCGTCCGTCATCTCCGCTCCGAATCAAATCCGTCGCGGATACTGCGGTCCTACGTGTGCCTCGTTCGTATCATTTGGTACGCTCGGAAGAGATGAAGTCGGTCACCTGCCGTGTGCGACTGCCAGGCTCATTTCAACCCCAGGCGGCGTTCGAGCCAGCTGAGCCCGAACAGCACGAACAGCGTGACTGCGATGGCGGCGCCGACCAGCAGCCAGGCGCCCAGCGCGCAGGCGATGCCAAGACCAGCAGCGATCCAGACGGTGGCCGCCGTCGTGAGGCCATGAACCGTCTTGGCCCTGACGTCGTGCAGGATGACGCCCGCGCCGATGAACCCGACGCCGCTCAGCACGCCGGTAACAATGCCTTGGACCACCCTCGAGATCGCATCCGGGTGGTCGCGCAGATTCTGAAACTCGATCACAGAAATCGAAATCAGCGCAGAGCCCAGGGCCACCAGCGCCAGGGTACGCATGCCCACCGGCTTGTCGTTCATGTCGCGATCGATGCCGATCACCAGCCCTGTCGCCGCGGCAACGAGGAGTCTCAGCACATCATCCAGTTCGTTCATCAGGGCCCTTGAGTTGGGTGGTGACGCGAACGCCTTCGGGCGCGCCGGAATGAACTCGCACTTCGCGAGAAAAAACAGGCCGGTTCAAGCGGCCGATGGTCGCATGCTCGCCGCTCCACTGGCGGTGAGCGCAACACTATCGCCGCAAGAAAGAGGCCAGCCCTGATCCTGGAGATGCAGAGGCCTCCGGCTTCGCTGGCGCGGGCTGCGGCGCCGCAGGGGCGGGTGCTGGCTCCTCGCGCTTGGACGAGCGCTTCGAGGAAGAACTGCGGCGGCGCTTGTCCGGCTTGGCGCTGGGCGCGGGCGCGGTTTCGGCTTGCGGTGCCGCCTCCTGGCTCTTCTCGGAGGTCTTCTCCTGCAACCGGTCCTGATTCTTCTCGGGCTTCTCCGGTCCGCCGCGCATCGACAGGCGCTGGCCGTCGAACACGGCGGTCTCGCAGTGACGATCGTTCTCGGCGAGGCTCGCGCAGAATTTTGCGGCGGCGGCGGCGTTGACGAGGGGGCCGGCACCCAGCCGGAGCTGCATGCCGAGGCCCGTGGCGCCCTCCTTGATCATGATGATCGGACGCAGCGCTCCAACTTCCGGATTGGATTTCGTCACGCCGCGCCAGAGCGCACGCAGACCGTCGATCGAATTGGCTCCGCCGAGGTCGATCGCAAAGCGCGTCTGCTGGACTGCGATAGCGGGCGCCTCGGTCTCGGCTGCTTCCGGTGGCTTCGTTGCTGCTACGACGACCTCGGCGGGGGCCGGCGCGGGCTCGGCGGCCTTCTCGGTTGTCTCGGGCTGAATCAATTTCGATGCGGCCGGATCGGGTGGCGCCATGATCGACTTGGACGGCACCAGCGGAATGGTCGGCAGCGATGTCATGGCCGCCGATTGCTGCACGAGCGAGGCAGCCGCCGCGGTCTGCGGTGGCGGGCTCAGGAGCTCCTTCGAAGGATCCTTTTGAGCGTCCTTGGCGGCTTCGGTGCGCGGCTTCTCGGTCGCCGGAGTTGGCGTCGAGGCCACAGGTGCGACGCTGGGAGCTGCGGGTGCCGCCGCAGCATCCTGCGGCTTCGGCGGGGCGGTCGTCTGTTTGGCGATGGCACCCGTGACGGAATCGAGGCCTTGCTCCAGCACCGTGACGCGTGAATAAAGCCGGTCGCGATCGCTGTTCAACGTCTCTACGGCGGCGGCGAGCCGGCGGGCCTCATTCTGGCTCTCCCGGGTCAGCATCTGGAGCCGGTCAGCCTGGCGTGCGAGATCGGCGGAGGCGACCTGGTCGCGTCGCCAGCCGAGCCCGGCCTGGTTGGCCATCACCGCGATGGTGACGGCGCCCACGGCCGCCACGCCCCACGAGCCCAGTCGCCACATCAGGCGGCGGTCGAGCGCGCTCTCCTCGGCTATAAGTCCGGAGAACAGCCCGCCGGTCTCCTTGGTGCCGAAGGCATCCGCCAGTGGGTCGGAATCCTTTGCCATGAACGTTAAGTGCCCAACCCCGAAGCTTCCCCGAATCAATCAGGGAACATTAACAGGAAAACCCCGTCACACTTGAATTCCGGGCGTTTGCGGGGGTAGCAAGGCGAGAGCTTTTCAGGATGACGCGCCTCCGTCGCGCCGATTGATTCGGCCGTATCTGACAGGATTTCGATGACCGCCCGTTCCAGCCTCACGATCGTGCTCGCCGCCGGCGAAGGCACGCGCATGCGATCGAGCCTGCCCAAGGTCCTGCATCCGGTCGCAAGCCAGACCTTGCTTGCCCACGTGCTCGCTGCGGCACCCAAGGGAACCGGCACCTCGCTCGCGGTCGTGATCGGTCCCGATCACCAGGCGGTCGCGGACGAAGCGAAGCGCAGCAGGCCCGACGCGCTCACCTTCGTGCAGGCCGAGCGGCTCGGCACCGCGCATGCGGTGCTGGCGGCGCGCGAGGCGATCGAACAGGGCGTCGATGATCTCCTGATTGCCTTCGGCGACACGCCGCTGATCTCGGCCGAGACTTTGGCGCGGCTGCGCGCGCCGCTCGCCAGGGGCGCTGCGATCGCCGCGCTCGGCTTCCGTGCCGCCGACCCCACCGGCTATGGCCGCTTCATCGTCGAGGGCGAACGTCTGGTCGCGATCCGCGAGCAGGCCGATGCGAGCGCTGACGAGCGCAAAATCGATCTGTGCAATGCCGGCGTGATGGCGATCGACGGGCGCCGGGCGCTTCAAATCCTCGGCCAAATCGGCAATGCCAATTCCAAGGGCGAATATTATCTGACGGACGCGGTCGAAATCGTCCGCAAGCAGGGATGGGAGGCCGTGGTGATCGAGACCGGCGAGGACGAGGTGCGCGGCATCAACACCAAGGCACAGCTAGCCGAGGCAGAAGCCGTGATGCAGGCGCGCTTGCGCAAGGCGGCGATGGAGGCCGGGGTCACGCTGATCGCTCCCGAGACGGTTTATCTCGCCGCCGACACCATGTTCGGCAAGGACGTGACCATCGAGCCGTTCGTGGTGATCGGCCCCGGCGTGTCGATCGCCGACGGCACCGTGATCCACTCCTTCTCCCACATCGTGCAGACGACGCTGGGCAAGAACGTTTCGATCGGCCCCTATGCGCGCTTAAGGCCCGGCACCTCGCTCGGCGACGGCGCGCGGATCGGCAATTTCGTGGAGACCAAGGCGGCGACGCTGGAGGCGGGCGTCAAGGTCAATCATCTCTCCTACATCGGCGATGCCACCGTCGGCGCCAACTCCAACATCGGCGCTGGCACCATCACCTGCAACTACGACGGCTTCAAGAAGCACAAGACGGTGATCGGGCAGGGTGCCTTCGTCGGCACCAACTCCTCGCTGGTCGCGCCGGTGAAGATCGGCAACGGCGCCTATATCGGCTCGGGCTCGGTGATCACGCGCGACGTGCCCGACGATGCGATGGCGCTCGAGCGCAACCAGCAGACCATCCGGGAAGGCGGCGCGGCGCGCTATCGCGAGCTGAAGACGGGCGTCAAGAAACCGGAGAAGTGAGCGCCGCTTTAGGCTGTAGTTTGAGCATGATCTTTTCGGAGAACCGCTGCACACTTTTCCCGATCATGCCCTAGTCGTCCTCGTCGAGTTTCGAGAACATCGCCCGCTGCAGACGCCATCCGCGCGGCCCGGCGCGTTTTGCCGGTTCGGCGGCGGCGGCCTGGCTGACGAGGGCAGGCTTGGATTCCTTGCCCCGCTCCTTGGCACGCAGGGGCGGCGGCCAGTGCGAAAGGTGCGTGCCCGTCGTCTCGCTGGCGCGCAGGTGGATCGGTGGCAGCCCTTTCCGGTCGGACGAGTCCTTCATGACCTCACTCCTAAACGGCAAGCGTTGGTCAGACTTGTTGACAACAGGTTAATGCGCGCGGTTTAAGGCCGGCCAATTCGACGCAGGTGAAGCAGGGTGACGGGTCCATGCTGTCTCAATCAGCAATAATTATTGAGTATCTGCTTCCTTGCGAACTTCGCTAAAAACCGAGCGCGTCGTTTAGGCGATTTTTCGACGATTTGGGGGATAGTGATCCGCATGTGCGGAATTGTCGGCATTCTCGGGCGCGAGCCGGTTGCAGAGCAACTGGTCGATTCGCTCAAACGTCTCGAATATCGCGGCTATGATTCCGCGGGCGTCGCCACACTCGAAGGCAAGCACCTGGAGCGCCGCCGCGCCGAGGGCAAGCTGAAGAATTTGGAGAAGCGGCTCGAAGCCGAGCCTCTGAAGGGCACCACCGGCATCGGCCACACCCGGTGGGCCACCCACGGCAAGCCGACCGTCAACAACGCCCATCCGCATGCGACCGAACGCGTCGCCGTGGTCCACAACGGTATCATCGAGAACTTCCGCGAGCTGCGCGGGGAGCTCGAGAAGAAAGGCGCGGTGTTCCACACCGAGACCGACACCGAGATCGTGCTGCATCTCGTCGACGATCTGCTCTCGCGCGGCAACAAGCCGGTCGAAGCCGTCAAGCTGGCGCTGGGGCGCCTGCGCGGCGCCTTCGCGCTCGGCTTCATCTTCGCCGGCGACAACGACCTCATGATCGGCGCCCGCAATGGCCCGCCGCTGGCGATCGGTTATGGCGACGGCGAGATGTATCTCGGCTCGGACGCCATCGCGCTCGGCCCGTTCACCGACACGATCAGCTATCTCGAGGACGGCGACTGGGTCGTGCTGACGCGCAAGAGCGCAACGATCTTCGACAAGGACGGCCACGCCGTCCAGCGCGACAAGATCAGGCACGCCGCCTCGACCTCGCTGGTCGACAAGGCCAATTACCGCCACTTCATGGCCAAGGAGATCCACGAGCAGCCGGAAGTTGTCGGTCACACGCTGGCGCGGTACGTCGACATGGCGACCGAGCGCGTCTCGCTGCCGGTCAAGCTGCCCTTCGACTTCAAGAATATCCAGCGCATCAACATCACCGCCTGCGGCACCGCGAGCTATGCCGGCTTCGTCGCAAAATACTGGTTCGAGCGCTTTGCGCGTCTTCCGGTCGAGGTCGATGTCGCGTCCGAATTCCGTTACCGCGAGGCGCCCTTGCGCAAGGGCGATCTCGCCATCTTCATCTCGCAGTCCGGCGAGACCGCCGACACGCTGGCGGCACTGCGCTATGCCAAGGCCGAGGGCGTGCACACGGTCGCCGTCGTCAACGTGCCGACCTCGACGATCGCGCGTGAGAGCGAGACCATGCTGCAAACGCTGGCCGGCCCCGAGATCGGCGTCGCCTCGACCAAGGCCTTCACCTGTCAGCTCATGGTGCTGGCGAATCTTGCAATTGCGGCCGGCAAGGCTCGCGGCGAATTGTCCGACGAGGACGAGACCAAGCTGGTTCACGGCCTGGTCGAGATCCCGCGCCTGATGGCGGATGCGCTCACCACCGAGAACCAGATCGAAAAGCTCGCGCACCGGATCGCCAAGTCCCGCGACGTGCTCTACCTCGGCCGCGGCACCAGCTTTCCGCTCGCGCTCGAAGGCGCACTGAAGTTGAAGGAGATCTCCTATATCCACGCCGAGGGCTATGCCGCCGGCGAGCTCAAGCACGGGCCGATCGCGTTGATCGACGAGACCATGCCAGTGGTCGTCATCGCCCCTTACGACAGGGTGTTTGAGAAGACGGTCTCCAACATGCAGGAGGTCGCCGCCCGCGGCGGCAACATCATCCTGATGACGGACGCGAAGGGCGCGGAGGAGGCGACGGTGGAGTCCCTCGTCACCATCGTCATGCCCGACATGGCGGCCGCCTTCACGCCGATGGTCTATGCCATCCCCGTGCAGCTGCTCGCCTATCACACGGCTGTCGTGATGGGCACCGACGTCGACCAGCCGCGCAACCTCGCGAAATCGGTGACTGTGGAATAGGCAGAAGGGATATCAACCGGTCGCGGTCTTCCAAAACCTGCTAGAAGACCCTAGCTTGTGTGCTGCGACCGACTTGGAACCCGAATGACCCCCCGCGACGACGCGCCTGCGCCTTTAGATCCCCTTCCGGAACCGCATACCGGCCTGATGGGCCGCTTCCGCAATTATTTCCTGACCGGTCTCATCGTCACAGGACCGATCGCCATCACGCTGTATCTGGTCTGGTGGTTCGTCACCTGGGTCGATGGCGTGGTGCGGCCGTTCGTGCCGCTGGCCTACCGGCCGGAAACCTATCTGCCGTACGTCATTCCCGGCTGGGGACTGGTTGTCGCATTCTTCACGCTGACGCTGGTCGGCTTCCTCGCGGCCAACCTGATCGGCCGGACGCTGGTCGATGTCGGCGAAACGTTCCTCGGCCGGATCCCGGCCGTGCGCGCCATCTACCGCGGCCTGAAGCAGGTGTTCGAGACGCTGTTCTCGGGCAAGGGCTCGAGCTTCCGGAAAGTGGGCCTGGTCGAGTTTCCCTCGCCGGGCATGTGGTCGATCGTGCTGATCTCGCAATCGCCGAATGAAGAGGTCGCGCGCAGCCTGCCGGGGCAGGAGGAGCACGTCTCGGTGTTCCTGCCGTGCTCGCCGAACCCGACCACCGGGTTCTTCTTCTACGTGCCCAAGAGCAAGATCGTCGAAGTCGATATGAGCACGGAGGATGCCGCGACCCTGATCATGTCGGCCGGCGTGGTGCAGCCGGGTTCGGCGCCCGATCCGAAGAAGGCGGCGGCGCTTGCCGGCGTGGCGAATGCCGCGCGTATCGCCAACGCGTCGGCACGTCAGCCCGAGCCTGCGAAGGTGGAGTAGGGCCATTCCCTTGTGGGATGGCGCCGGTCACGCGCGCGCTGGCGTCCTCTGCTAGTCTCCTGTCGAGCCGAGCGCCTCGCCCGGCGTTCGACCTGGAGTGCATGATGTCCAAAACCATTGCGATCCTCGCGCCCGGCGCCATGGGCAGCGCCGTCGCCCGCCGCCTCAGCGAGCATGGCGCGCGCGTGCTGACGTCCCTGGCGGGGCGGAGCGAGGCGACGCGCAAGCGCGCAGCAGACGCCGGCATGATCGGCGCCGATGACGACGCGATCGCAGGTGCCGACATCATTCTTTCGATCGTGCCGCCGGGCGAAGCCGTCGCACTGGCTGAACGGCTGGCGTCGCTGATCGTCAGACGCGAGAAGAAGCCGGTCGTGGTCGATTGCAACGCGGTCAACGTCGACACCGTGTTGCGGATCGAGGAGATCATCGGCTCGGCGCAGGCCCCCTTCGTCGATGGCGGCATCATCGGATTTCCGCCGCAGCCCGGCGGCAAGAGCCCGGCCTTCTACATGTCCGGCGAATACGCCAAGGATGTCGTCGTGCTGAAGGATCTCGGTCTCGACGTGCGGATCGTCGAAGGCCCGGTCGGCGCGGCGTCCGCGCTGAAAATGTCCTACGCCGGGATCGTCAAGGGCCTCGCCGGCATCGGATCGGCCATGGTGATCGCGGCAACGAAAGCGGGCGCGGCCGACGCACTGCGCGAAGAACTGGCGCTGAGCCAACCCGCGATCCTGGCCCGGCTCGAAGTCGCGCTGCCGGACATGATTCCGAAAGCCTATCGCTGGGTCGCGGAGATGCGGGAGATCTCCGGTTTCCTCGGGCCCGACCATCCGGCCAGCCAGATTTACGAGGGCTTCGCGCGCTGGTTCGAGCATCTGGCGGAAGATGCGAAGGGCAAGGCGGTGGATGCGGAGCTGATGAAGGCGTTCGCGGCGGGGATCGCGCGGAAGAAGGCCTGATCGCTTTGGGCTCACTCGCCGTTCGCTGAAGCAATCCAGACTGTCGCCGCGGAAGGATTCTGGATTGCTTCACTGCGCTCGCAATGACGGGGAGGAGACGCCGCGGAGCCCATCTGTTATTGTCTCTGTGGCAGCTGTTCGTGTGCAATGGGAGTTCGAATGAGAGTGCTCGTCATCGGCGCAGGGGCGCTTGGCGGCTATTACGGAGCTTGTCTGGCCCGTGCAGGCCGCGACGTGACCTTTCTCGTGCGCGAGACGCGGGCCGAGCAATTGCGGCAGAACGAATTGCAGGTCGTGAGCCCGCACGGCGATTTTGCCGTGCATCCGACGATCCTGCTGGCAAGCGATCTCAAGGAGCCATTCGATCTCGTGCTCGTCGGCGTCAAGGCCTACTCGCTCGATGACGCGATGAGCCAGTTTGCGCCCGCCGTCGGCACGAGCACGATGATCCTTCCAATCCTGAACGGGCTGAAGCATGTCGACGCTCTCACCACAAGGTTCGGCGCCGCTCGTGTCCTCGGCGGTCTCGCGAATGTCAGTGCCGGGCTGGATGCCGATGGCCGGGTCGTTCAGTTCATGGCCAACCAGACCATCATTTTCGGCGAGATCGAGGGCGCATTAAGTGAACGCGCGCTCGCGCTGGAGACGCTGCTCGGTGTTCCCGGCATCGACGTGCGCGCCAGCGAAGCGATCATGCAGGACATGTGGGAGAAGTTCGTGCAGCTCTCGACGCTCGCCGGCATCACCTGCCTGATGCGTGCAAGCATCGGAGACATCCTGGCCGTGCCGAACGGCGAGCAGTCCATCTTCCGCCTGTTCGCCGAATGCTGCGCCGTTGCGACGGCCTCGGGATACGAGCCGCGCGCTCCCTTCATCGAGTTTGACCGCAAGCTCTTCACGACGCTGGATTCGCCGCTGAAGGCCTCGATGCTGCGCGACATCGAGCGCGGTTCGGTCACCGAGTCCGAGCACATCCTTGGCGATATGGCCAATCGCGCCCGCGCGCTCGGCATCGAGACGCCGCTGCTGGATCTGGCCCGCGCGCATGTGGCGGCCTATGAAGTGGGGCGCCGAAGAGCCGCGAGCTAACCTGCTCCGATCAGCGGGATCGCCTCGTCGCGCTCGTAGAGATACAGCAGGCACCGCAGCGCCTCGCCGCGTTCGCCCTTCAGCTTCGGATCGTCCTTCAGGATCCGCAGCGCCTCGTCACGAGCCTGGGTAATGAGCTGGCCGTGAACTTCCGAGCGCGCGATGCGGTAGCCGGGCAGGCCGCTCTGGCGCACGCCGAGCACGTCGCCTTCGCCGCGCAGCTTCAAGTCCTCCTCGGCGATGCGAAAACCGTCGGTGGTCTCGCGGATCACCTTCAGCCGGGCCTTCGACATCTCGCCGAGCGGCTCCGAATAGAGCAGGATGCAGGTCGAGGCCTCCGAGCCGCGTCCGATGCGGCCACGGAGCTGGTGCAACTGGGCAAGTCCGAACCGCTCGGCGTTCTCGATCACCATGATCGTCGCGGCGGGCACGTCGACGCCGACCTCGACCACGGTGGTCGCGACCAGAAGGCCGATCTCGTGGGCGGCGAACTGGCCCATCACGCGGTCCTTCTCGGTGCCCTTCATCTGGCCGTGGACGAGGCCGACACGCTCGCCGAAACGCTTTTGCAGGCTCTCGAAACGCTTGGTCGCGTTGGTGAGATGCTCGGTGCCTTCAGCCTCGGATTCCTCGACCAGAGGGCAGATCCAGTAGACCAGCTTGCCGGTTTCGAGGGCGCGCCCGACACCGTCCATCACCTCGCCGAGCCGGCTCATGGCGACGGCGCGGGTGTCGATGGGTTGCCGGCCGGCAGGCTTCTCGCGCAGCTCGGAGATGTCCATGTCGCCGAAATAGGTCAGCACCAGCGTGCGCGGGATCGGGGTCGCGCTCAGCACCAGCACGTCGACGGCTTCGCCCTTGGACGTCAGCGCAAGCCGTTCGCGCACGCCAAAGCGATGCTGCTCGTCGACGACGGCGAGCGCAAGATCATGGAAGATCACATCGTCCTGGATCAGCGCATGGGTACCGACGAGCAGGTCGATCTCGCCTGCGGCGAGCCGGGCGACGATCTCGCGCCGCTCCTTGCCTTTTTCGCGGCCAGTGAGGATGGCGACGCGCATGCCGGCGCGCTCGGCGAGCGGGGCGATGGTCTTGATGTGCTGGCGCGCCAGGATCTCGGTCGGGGCCATCAGCGCGGCCTGCTTGCCGACTTCGGCGACGGCGGCGGCAGCGAGCAGCGCCACGACCGTTTTGCCCGAGCCAACGTCGCCCTGGAGGAGCCGCAGCATGCGCACGGGCTGTTGCAGGTCTTCAGCGATGGCGGCGGCGGCGCTGCGCTGCGAAGGCGTCAGTGCGTAGGGCAGGGCGTCGATGATCTTGCTGCGGAGGTGACCGTCGCCGGCATTGCGGACGCCGGCGGGACGGCGGAGTTGCGCGCGGATCAGGGCGAGCGCGAGCTGGCCGGCCAGAAGCTCGTCGAAGGCGAGGCGCGACCAGAACGGCTGGTCGGGCAGGATGTCCGTGAGCTCGACCGGCTGGTGCACGCGATTGAACGCTTCTGCGATCGGCGGAAAATGACACCTGCGCATCACTTCCGGGCTGATCCATTCCGGCAGGGCCGGCAGCTTCTGCAAGGCCTGCGCGATCGCGCGGCGGAGCGAGCCGAGCGCGAGGCCCTCGGTCAGGGGATAGACCGGATCGATGCCGGAGAGTTTCGAGATCGCTTCCTCGTCGAGCACGCGGTCGGGATGCACGATCTGCGGAATACCGTCGTACATCTGAAGCGTGCCGGAGACGTAGCGCTTCTCGCCGACCGGCAGCAGCTTCTCGACATAGCCGGGCTTGGCGCGGAAGAAGGTCAGCACGACGTCGCCGGTGTCGTCGCTGGCGTAGACCAGATACGGCGCGCGTGCGTTGCGCGGCGGGGGTGGGCGGTGGCGGTCGACCGTCACCTCCAGCGTCACCATGGTTCCCTGCACGGCGTCGCTGATTTTTGGCCGCGCGCGGCGGTCTATCACCTGGGTCGGCAAATGCAGCAGCAGATCGACCAGCCGCGGCGTCTCGCTCCGGCTGAGCAAATATTGCAGCAGCTTGTCCTGCTTCGGACCGACGCCGGGCAGGCTGGTCACGGCAGCAAACAGCGGATTGAGCAGGCTGGGGCGCATCAGGCGAATCTAGGATCGTTTCGGCCCGTCATGCCCGGCTTTATGCCGGGCATCCACGTCTTTTTTCAGCCTTCGTCCGGGCATCCGGTCATGCCAAATCGAGGGCTGACAGGGCCATCCCGAGTGGCTATATCAACCCCGCCCGGCACGTCCGGGCTTTCTGCGTTTGACTGGATTTGAGACATGACGGGAACGACACGATCGAGCAGCGGGCTGGACGACCGCCGCAAGCGGCTGCTGTTCCGCTGCTGGCACCGCGGCACGCGCGAGATGGACCTGATTCTCGGCCGCTTCGCGGATGCCGAGATCGGCAATTTGTCCGATGCCGAGCTCGCCGAGCTCGAGACGCTGCTCGAGGTCAACGATCCCGATCTCTATGCCGCCATCACCGGCGACAAGGTGCTGCCGGCTGATGTCACCGGCGCGCTGTTTGCCCGCATCAAGGCCTATCCGATCGCGGACGGCAGCGTATGAAACAGGGAATGAAGTCTCCGGCCGAGCTGATTGCGCCCGGCCGTGCGCTGACGCTTGCCAATGTCGCGGAAGGCGCCGAAGGCCTCGTCGTCTCCGATCTCGCCCGAGCCATCGCGGCGCGGCCGAAGAAGCCGGCCGTCAGCCTTGCGGTGGTCTGCCGCGACGGTCCGCGCATGCAGCAGCTCGAACGCGCGCTGCAGTTCTTCGCGCCCGATCTGCCGGTGCTGACCTTCCCGGCCTGGGATTGCCAGCCCTATGACCGCGTCTCGCCGCATGGCGGCATCCTGGCGCAACGCCTGACGACGCTGGCACGGCTTGCGTCCCTGACGGGCAGCGACAAGCCGCTGATCGTGCTGACAACGGTGAACGCGGTCGTGCAGCGCGTGCCCGCGCGCGAGCTCGTCGCGGCGCAGGCGCTGTCGGTCGCGCCCGGCAACGTCGTGCCGATGGACACCATCATCGCCTGGCTCGAGCACAACGGCTACAATCGCTCCTCGACCGTGCGCGAGCCCGGCGAATATGCCGTGCGCGGCGGCATCCTGGATTTGTTTCCGGCCGGCCTCGATCAGCCCGTGCGGTTCGACTTCTTCGGCGACAGCCTGGAATCGATCCGCACCTTCGACGCCGAGACCCAGCGTACGCTGCTCGACATGCGCGCGCTCAACCTGGTGCCGATCTCGGAATTCCAGCTCGTCACCGACACTATCCGCCGTTTCCGCATGGGCTATGTCGCCGAGTTCGGCGCGCCCGAGCGCGACGATGCGCTGTATGAGGCCGTCAGCGAAGGCCGCCGCCATCCCGGCATGGAGCACTGGTTGCCGCTATTCCAGGACCGGATGGACACGCTGTTCGACTATCTGCAAGGCGCTCCGATCGCGATCGAGCCGCAGGCCGAGGACGCGATCCGCGAACGGTTCAAGCAGATCCTGGACTATTACGAAGCCCGCCGCGACGCCATGGAGCATCCGGGCGGCGGCGCCATCTACAAGCCGCTGCCGCCGGATCGGCTGTATCTCACCGGCGAGGAGTGGACCAGGCGCGAGAGCGACATGCCGCTGGTGCGGCTGACGCAATTTTCGGTTCCCACCGACGGGACCAGTGTCGTCGACGCCGGTGCGCGCAAGGGCCGCGACTTCGCGCCGGAGCGCAACGACACCACCGTCAACGTATTCGAGTCCGTGGTGAGCCATGTGATGGCGCTGCACGCCCAGCGCAAGAAGGTCGTGATCGCGCTCTGGAGCGAAGGCTCGCGCGACCGAATGACCTCGATGCTGCGCGACCACAAGCTGACCCACACCACCAGCGTGAACAGCTGGCGCACGGTGCAGGCCACCCCGCGCAACGAGACCATGCTCGCCGTGCTCGGCCTCGAGAGCGGGTTCGAGACCGACGAGATCGCTGTGATCAGCGAGCAGGACATTCTCGGCGACCGCCTGGTACGGCCGCGCAAGGCCAGCCGCAAGCTCGACAATTTCATCTCGGAGGTGACGAGCCTTGCCGCCGGCGACATCGTGGTCCATGTCGATCACGGCATCGGCCGCTTCGTCGGCCTGCAGACCCTCGACGTTGCCGGTGCGCCGCATGACTGTCTCGAACTGCACTATGCGGCCGAGACAAAACTGTTCCTGCCGGTCGAGAACATCGAGCTCTTGTCGCGCTACGGCTCCGACCAGACCGATGTCGAGCTGGATCGCCTGGGGGGCGGCGGCTGGCAGACCCGCAAGGCCAAACTCAAGAACCGCATCCGTGAGATCGCGGGCGAATTGATCAAGATTGCCGCCGCGCGCCATCTGCACGAGGCGCCCAAGCTTCTGGTGCAGCCTGGCCTCTACGACGAGTTCTGTGCCCGCTTCCCCTATGACGAAACCGAGGACCAGCTCGGGGCCATCGAGTCCACACTGAAGGACCTCGAACTCGGCCGTCCGATGGACCGGCTGATCTGCGGCGACGTCGGTTTTGGCAAGACCGAGGTGGCCTTGCGCGCCGCGTTTGCCGTGGCGCTCGAGGGCAAGCAGGTCGCGGTCGTGGTGCCGACTACGCTCCTGGCGCGCCAGCACGCAAGAACCTTCACGGAGCGCTTCAAGGGCTTTCCGGTGAACGTGGCGCAGGCTTCGCGCCTGGTTGCGGCCAAGGAGCTCAATCTGGTCAAGAAGGGCATTGCCGACGGCTCGGTCGACATCGTCGTCGGCACCCATGCGCTGCTCGGCAAGGCGATCAAATTCCGCGATCTCGGCCTCGTCATCGTCGACGAGGAGCAGCACTTTGGCGTTACCCACAAGGAGCGGCTGAAGGCGCTTCGCGCCGAGGTGCACGTGCTGACGCTGTCGGCGACGCCGATCCCGCGCACGCTGCAACTCGCGCTCACCGGCGTCCGCGAACTCTCGATCATTGCCTCGCCCCCAGTCGATCGCCTGGCGGTGCGCACCTTCGTCGCACCGCACGATCCCCTGATGATCCGCGAGGCGCTGCTGCGCGAGCGCTATCGCGGTGGGCAGGCGTTCTACGTGGTGCCGCGCATCGACGACCTCGCCGAGGTCAAGGACTTCCTCGACAAGAACGTGCCCGAGATGAAGGTCGCGGTCGCGCACGGCCAGATGCCGCCCGCCGTGATCGAGGACATCATGACCGCCTTCTACGACGGCAAGTTCGACATCCTGCTGTCGACCACGATCGTGGAGTCGGGCCTCGACATTCCCAACGCCAACACGCTGATCGTGCATCGCGCCGACATGTTCGGCCTGGCCCAGCTCTATCAGCTCCGCGGCCGCGTCGGCCGTGCCAAGCTGCGCGCCTATGCGCTGTTCACGCTGCCGGCGCAGCAGAAGATCACGGCGCAGGCCGAGCGCCGGCTTACCGTGCTGCAATCGCTGGAGACGCTGGGCGCCGGCTTCCAGCTCGCCTCGCACGACCTCGACATCCGCGGCGCCGGCAATCTGCTCGGCGAGGAGCAGTCCGGCCATATCAAGGAGGTCGGCTTCGAGCTGTACCAATCGATGCTGGAGGAGGCGATCGTCAACCTCAAGGCCGGCGTCTCCGAGCCCGCCGCCGACCGCTGGTCGCCGTCGATCACGATCGGCATGCCCGTGCTCATTCCGGAGGACTATGTCAGCGACCTCTCGGTGCGGCTGTCGCTGTACCGGCGCCTTGCGGATCTCGAGACCGAGGAGGAGATCGAGAATTTTGGCGCCGAGATGCGCGACCGCTTCGGCGTGCTGCCGGACGAGGTGCGATACCTGTTCAAGGTCGCCGCGATCAAGGCGTTCTGCCGAAGGGCCAATGTCGGCAAGATCGATGCCGGCCCGAAGGGCGCCGTCATCGCCTTCCGCGACAATTCCTTTGCCTATCCCGACCGCCTGGTGAGCTTCATCCGCAGCTACGGCCAGGCCGCCAAGGTGCGGCCCGATATGAAGGTGGTGTTCCTGCAGGACTGGGAGACGCCGGAAGAGCGCCTCGCCGGCACGACGGAGATCATGCGGCAATTGGCGCAGCTCGCGGAGAGCAAGAAGGCGGCGTAGGAACTTATGATAGACGCAGCAAAGGAACAGATGTTCGTTCAGCAAAGCATCGCTGGACTGGCTTTTCTTCCCGAACTTCGTGACTTTTGCCCTCGGTGCGCTCTTGGCCTTCTTGCTTACGTCTTGGCGAAAACGGCTGGGATGGATCGACTGGACGATCGCTCTTGTCCTTAATGTTCCTGCTGCTTCCGTCTTGATGAAGCTATTGTTCAAAGCACCATACAACTGTGATGGGTATTGCTACTTATTCATGCTTTGCGGAATTGGTTTTGGCCTAGGACTGCTCTTCGGGCTGCTGCTATCAAGCTGGTTTATCGCGGTCAGTCGAGGGCCAAACCAAGGTAATTCAAGACGCAGCCCGCGACGCGTCCGCCGATAGCCGGGCCAGCAGCGATCTTGCCGTATCCGATGGCGAGAGCGAGTCCACGCTGACGACCGGCTCGCTGCGCATCTCGTGCTTGCCGTTGGAGGTGTGGCGCATCACCGCGGAGAGGCGACGGGCGATCATGTGGGCGGTGCGGAAGTCGGTTTCCGCGAACACGACGATGACCGAACCGTCCTTCTGTGCCGCGCCGAAATCCATCTGCCGCATCAGGCGGCTGAGGATGCGGGCGGCATCGAGCTGGGCGCGGGAATTGCCGGGGTCGAAAGCGAAGCGTGCGACCGACAGGCCGCCGCCGCGGGCCAGCGTCTGCTCGACCGCCTTGGCGAAATCGCGCGCGAAGGCTTCCACCGTCAGCAGGCCGCTGCGCGGATCGAGCCAGCCGCCGGCATCGATCGAGCGCAGCGTGCGGCTCAATTGGGCTTCCATCGCGTGCTGGCGGATCAGGGGCAGCGCGTTGGCCGCGACCCTCGCCGGCTCGCCCGGGATCAGCTCGAGATTGGGCAGGTCGTAAGTCTGCGTCAGCTGGTGCGCGGTGAGGACGACGGGCAGGCTGCGGAAGCGGGTGTCCTCGGCGAGCACGGTGAGGAAGGCGTCGGTGACACGCGCGGTAAAACCTTCGGCAAGCACGACGCCGTCGAGGTCGCGGGTGTTGAGATGTTTCGCGGCAGCCTCGATCGAGAGCGCGCCGACCACGCCGACGCGTTCACCGAACGCGACGGAGAGCGCGGGATAGGCCGCGCCCCTGCCGATCAGGAGCACGGTCGCATCACGTGCGGGATCGCCCTGCGGCAGGACCACCTTCACTTCCGGCAATCGGCGCAGCACCGTGGCATGGAGCGTGCGCACGCGTAGCGCGGCGCGAAGCCGTGCGATCAGGCGATCGGGATTGCCGCCGCGCGAGGAGAAGGGAAGGGCGTTATGAGGCAGCATGCCCACCGCATCCACGGCCACGAAGGGAAGGTAGGGCGATTGGTCGGCGATCTTCTTGGCGAGCGCGGCCATATGCGGCTCGTGTCCGCCATGCATCGCAGCGAGAATCGCGGCCGGCTGAACTTCTTCGACCGCGCGCGCCGCGCTGGCCCAGTCGATATCGACCACGGGAAACAGCCGGGCCTCGTCCAGCGCCCCGACGAAGGGCGGCCGTTCGGCATTGGACACAAACAGGATCGGGCCCGACTGGGACATTCGTCAAACTCTGATCACGCGACAGTTGCCGCGCAATCTAGTTTGGCCGCATTAATGCGGCGTCAACGTACCCGGCAAAAAGCGCCTAGACCGGGCCGGAGCGATCGCGAAAAGCCTCGACCATCAGGGGGTTAAGGCCGAGCTCGCTGAGAGCCTCGCGGGCGCGGGCGTTGTCCTGGGCGCGTCCGGCCAGCCGGTGGCCGGAAAGTCGGTCGGGCAGCGCGGTGAGCAGCGCGCCCTGGCCGAGCCGGCGTGCCCATTCCTGCAGGTCGTTGGAGAGGAAGCGGTAGCCGCCGACGGCCATGATGCCGGAGGGCGGCGCGGTGATGCAGATCGCGCCGCTCGGGCGGTCGAGCCGGGCGGCATAGCCGGTGTCGACATAGTCGCGCGGCGGCTGCGCGATCAGGGTGTCGCCGGCTGGCTGCGGCGGGACATAGGCCGCGATCGGCACCATCGCGCCGCGCAGGCCGAGCGTGCCCTTCGGCGTCAGCAGGATTTCGCCGGCAATGGACGAGCCGGCCTGCTCGCGCGGGGCGCCGTGCGGCCCCGGCATCACGGGCACCGGCATGCCGTCCTCGCCGCGGCGGGCGCCGAACAGGCCGGCCTCACCGAACAGATAGACGTCGGTCAGCGGCGCGTGCGGCGCGATCCAGGCATCGCTCGCCGCCACCTGCTCGGGCGCGCGCCACAAGCCAATGACGTTGCGCAAGGACGGCATCCGCGCTGCCAGATCGGCATCGCCGAGCCGCAAGGCAAGCTGCGCGGGCGCGATCAGCACCTCGCATTCATGCTCGTTGATCTGCTGCTCCAGCACCTCGTTCTCGAAGGGATGATGCAGCGCAAGCGCGCCGCCGGAGAGGAGCCATACGGCGAGCGAGGAAGCAAGGCCGGCGAACGACATCGGCGCGAACGCGGCCATCAATGTCGCGCCCTGCCTGATGTCGGCTTCCAGCGACATCGCGAGCCCGCCGGCGATCAGGCTGAAATGCGGCCGCGGCACCGGGCGAAAGCCTTCCGCCGTAACGTCGAAAGAGATCATCGCCGCCTTGCGGCCGTCCTGGATCACGGCGCGTGTGGTGCCGGGCGGGCGGGCCAGCACCTCGTCGAGCGAAGCCATGCCTTCGGGCAGATCGGTGCCGAAGCCGCAGACGTGACGGATCGAGAAGGCTTCGGCGGCCGCGTGCATCGCGAGGTCGGCATAGCTGACGCCGTCGACCGTGCTCATGGTGACGATGGCGCGCGCCGCGGTGCGATTGAGCGCAGCGGTCAGTTCCGCATGTCGCCACAGCAGCGGCAACACCGCGACGACGAGGCCGGCGCGATGGGCGGCGAGCACGGTGAGCACGAACTCGACCGTCGCAGGCAACTGGATCGCAATGACGGAATTGGCCGGCAGGCCCGATTCGACGAAATAGGCCGACAGCGCCTCGATGGCGGTGTCAGCCTCGGCATAGGTCATCCGTCGCGGCTGGTGCCCGGTCACGCGGGCCTTGTTGAGGGGGTCGAGCAGTGCGGTCGCGTGCGGCTGCCGCATCAGCGTGCGCTGGAACAACGTGTCGAGCGTCGGCGATATGGCTGGCTGGTTCACGACGTCACTTTGCTTGATGAGCGGGAGGCTGCCCCTTCGACCACCAGGTCTCCGGCAAATAGCCTGAGAGCGAGGTGGCCTTGGGCCGTTCTATCCGATTCCAGCGCGCGATCCATTGCTCGGATACGTTAAACAGGGGGATTGTGTAGACGCCCGCGATCAAGGCGCGATCGAGCGCCCGCACCGTCGCGACGAAGTCCGTATGTTCACGGGCCTCGAGCAGGGCGGCGATCATGGCATCGACCGCAGGATCCCTGGCGCCCATGTAGTTGCGGGTCCCCGGATTGTCCGCGGCGGCGCTGCCCCAGTAGAAAGATTGCTCGTTGCCGGGCGATAGCGACTGATCCCAGCGGTTCTGGATCATGTCGAACTCGAACGCGAGCCGGCGCTGGTCGAACTGCACGGGATCGACCGACCGCACGCTCGGCTCGATGCCGGCGCGCTTGAGGTCGCGCTGGAACGCGAGCGCGATCCGCTCCTGGTCGCGGGTCGTGACCAGGATCTCGAATGTGAAGGGCGCCCTGGTCGCGCGGTTGCGCAGCACCGTGCCGTCGAGATCGTAGCCGGCATCCGACAGCAGTTTCAGCGCGGCGCGCAGCGTGGTGCGGTCCCGCCCGGAGCCGTCGGTGGCCGGCAGGCGGTAGCTGCCGTCCATGATGTCGGGGGGAATTCGAGCAGCGAACGGCTTGAGCAGTTCGCGCTCGCGCGCGTCCGCGGGGCGGCCATAGGCCGACAGGTCGGAGCCGGCGAAATAGCCGGCAACGCGCGCATAGAGGCCGAAGAAATAGTTGCGGTTGACCAGCTCGAAATCGAACAGCAGCGTCAGTGCCTGGCGCACGCGGATGTCGGCGAAGAGCGGCCGGCGCGTGTTGAACACCAGGAATTCGGATGGCTGAGGCACGCCCGGCCTGACGGTGTCGCGGATCACCTCGCCGCTTTTCGCGGCCGGAAAATCGTAGCCGTCGTGCCAGCGCAACGGCTCGTGCTCGACGCGGAAATCGTAGAGGCCGCGCTTGAAAGCTTCGAACTGTCCGTTGGCCTCGCGAAAATAGTCGAGCCTGATCTCGTCGAAATTGTAGAGGCCGCGGTTGATGGCGAGGTCGCGGCCCCAATAGTCGGGATTGCGGGTGAGGGTCACGCTCGCGCCGGGCTTCACCGCCGTGACCCGATAGGGACCGGAGCCAATCGGGCTCGTCAGCGTCGTCTCCTCGAAGGTCGCGACGTCGACCGCATGCTTCGGCAGGATCGGCATCAGGCCGAGGATCAGCGGCAGCTCGCGGTCGTTGGCCCCTGCGAGGTCGAAGCGGACGGTGAGGGGGGCGGTCGCCTCGGCCTTGGCGACTTTGGCGTAGTACTGCCGGTGGTTCGGCCGGCCGTGGTCGCGCAGGAGCTGCCAGGAGAACAGCACGTCCTCGGCGGTGACCTGCTTGCCATCGGAGAAACGGGCGCGGGGATCGAGGCGGAACGTGACGAAGCTTCGCTCGTCGTCGGTCTCGACGCTCCTGGCGAGCAGGCCGTAGAGCGTGAACGGCTCGTCATTGCCCCGCGCGAGCAGGCTCTCGATCACGTAGCTCCGCATCTGCTGCACGGCCAATCCCCTCACGATGAAGGGATTGAGACTGTCGAAGGTTCCGAGCACACCCCAGGTCAACCGGCCGCCCTTGGGGGCATCGGGATTGGCGTAGGGCATGTGGGTGAAATCGGCCGGCATCGCCGGCTTGCCGTGCATGGCGATGGCATGCGTCTCCTCGGCCGAGGCGGCGCCAGTCGAGTGTCCCCCGCTGAGGGCCAAGACGAGGGTTGAGGCCAAGACGCAAAAGCGGACACCGGGGCCCTCGAAAAGGCGTTGGAACATGAACATCAGCACACGTTGATTCGAGGGCCGGGCAGGCTTGAATCCTATCACAGGGAATTTCACCGGACGCAGCCGCGGATGTGGTCAAAGGCGCTTGTCGGCATTGATCTTTTCGCCGGCCACGTTAAGAAGGCACCCAATCGCGCAAGAGCGCCGAGCCCGTCACTTATCCGCCTCATTTGACGGGGAGAGAGCCGCGCCCAAGGCGGCTAGGTTCGGCGCTTAGGAGCGGTTCGGGCACTTCCCGTTCAGAAAGGGTTTTCCGCAATGAATTTCCGTTACTTGGCCGCGTCCGTCCGGCCGCGCGGGCGACTTCTCGCCCTGTTGACGGCGACGGCGTTGGCCGTTCCGTTTGCCGCCGAGGCTCAGACCCCGGCGCCGGCTCCGGGTGCGCCCGCACCCAAAGCGACTCCAGCCCCGAAGGCTCCTCCGAAGGCCGCCCCCAAGGCTCCGGCGCCCGCGGCATCTCCGCAGGCCCAGCCGGCTCCTGCCCAAGGCGGCCAGCAGGGGGCGGCCCAGCCCGCTGACCAGCAGATCCAGCTGATCTACGCCCCCTGGACCAAGTTCTGCCTCAAGGGCCAGGACGCCAATGCCAAGCAGGTTTGCTTCACCGGCAAGGACGGCCGCATCGAATCGGGCCAGCCTGTCATCGCCGCCGTGATCATCGAGCCCGAAGGCGAGCCCAAGAAGATCCTGCGCGTGACGCTGCCGCTCGGCATGCAGCTCGTCCACGGCACCCGGATCATCGTCGACAGCAACCCGCCGCTGCAGCAACCCTATGTCATCTGCTTCCAGAACGGCTGCATGTCTGATTACGAGGCGACGCCTGAGCTCATCAACAACATGAAGAAGGGCCAGAATCTCGTTGTCCAGGCCATCAATGCCAACGGCGCGCCGCTGACCCTGCCGCTGCCGCTCACCGGTGAATTCCAGAAGGCCTATGATGGTCCGCCGACCGATCCGAAGGTGTTCGAGGAAACCCAGAAGAAGCTCCAGGAAGAGCTTCAGAAGAAGGCCGACGAGCAGCGCAAGAAGCTCGAGCAGCAGGGCACGCCTCCCGGCACACCTCCGGCTGGGCAGAAGTAATCGGGACCCGATCCCGGACATGAAAAAGGCGCTCACCTCGAGCGCCTTTTTTGTTGAGCGATTGTCGGAACAACTCAGTTCAGGGAGGGATTGCGCGGCCGGTAGCCGCCATCCTTGCTCTTGACGAAGATCTCGGCGACCTGGGAATGCCGGACCGGCTCGCCGGAATCGTCTGGCAACAGATTCTGCTCGGAGACATAGGCGACGTATTCGGACTCCGCGTTCTCCGCGAGCAGGTGGTAGAACGGCTGGTCCTTGTGGGGCCGGACCTCCTCGGGGATCGACAGCCACCACTCCTCGGTGTTGTTGAATTCCGGATCGATGTCGAAGATCACGCCCCGGAACGAAAAGATCCGGTGGCGCACGACCTGTCCGATCTGGAATTTGGCGGTCCGCGCTTTAATCATCCCCCGTCGATAGACCAGGATTGTGGCCGATGCTAGTGGCCTCATCCGGAATTAGCGTTCACTTAAGGGGCGCATAGCCCCCAACTCTTCAGAAAACACTTCATCAATGGTCGATATCCTCAATCTGGCGTTACCTTATTTCGGGCTGATCTTCGTCGGTTTCGCGTGCGGCAAGGCCAAGTCCCTTCCGGAATCAGGCCTCGCCTGGATGAACTTCTTCCTGCTCTACGTGTCACTGCCGGCACTGCTGTTTGCGATCATGTCGAAGACGCCGTTCTCGGAGCTGAACAACCCGCCGTTCCTCATCGCAACCACGCTCGCCACCGTCGCTGCGTTCACCCTGGCGCTGGTCGTGGGCAAGGTGTTTGGCCGGCTGACATTGCGCGAGGCGACGCTCGCCGGTCTCTCCGGCGGTTACGGCAATATCGGCTACATGGGGCCCGGGCTGGCGCTCGCCGTGCTCGGGACCAAGGCTGCGGCGCCGACCGCGCTGATCTTCTGCTGCGACAGCATCTTCCTGTTCACCATCGTGCCGCTGCTGATCGAACTCTCCGACCGGGACCATCCCTCGATCGTGCACGCCTTCGGCGTCGTGCTGAAGCAGATCGTGCTCAACCCGCTGATCATGTCGGCCTGTTTCGGAGCGGCGGTCGCGGCGCTGCATATCGAGATGCCCGTCGCGATCGATCGTACCATCACCTTTCTGCAGAACGCCGCCGCGCCGACGGCGCTGTTCGTGCTCGGCGTCACCGTGGCGCTGCGGCCGTTCGACCGCGTCCCTTGGGAGGTGCCCGGCGTGATCGCAATCAAGCTTCTGTTTCATCCGCTCGCGGCGTTCGGCCTGATGCTCGCGTTCGGGCCGTTCGCGCAGCCCTGGGCCGCGACCGCCGTGCTGATGGCCTCGCTGCCGCCGGCACTGAACGTGTTCGTGATCGCCCGGCAGAACGATGCCTGGATCGAACCCGCCTCCGTCGCGGTGCTGCTCGGGACGTTTGCGTCCGTGGTCACGCTGACCACCGTGATGTGGGCGATCCAGACCGGACGTCTGGCGTTTCCGTGAGAAGCCCTACCGTCGCCAGGTCGGTGTCAGGCCTTCGCGCATGGCAAACCGGCGAAGCGGGCCGACGGCCCCGAGCAGGTGCATGCCGACGGCCCGGACCGGCTGCAGCGGCAGGAAGTCGTTCAGCAGAGAGCGATTGGCCATGTCGATCGCAAACGTGCGGCTCAGGATGTCCGGGCGCCGGGCACGGTCGTAGCGCTTGATCACCTCATCCGCGCCCGGATCCTGGCCAGCAGTGACAGCTTCGCCAGCTAGCCGCGCAATGTCGGCGGCATCGCGGAGGCCGAGATTGAGACCCTGGGCGCCGATCGGGGGGACGACATGGGCGGCTTCGCCGACCAGCGCGATGCGATCGCTGCCGAAGGATTTTGGACGCTCGATCGCCAGCGGGAACAGGTTGCGGCCGGGCTCCACACTCATCCGTCCGAGGATCGAGTGCGACTGCTTCTCGATCGCGGCAGAGAGGTCCTCATCGCTGAGGCCGCGCAGGCGATCCGCTTCCGCGGGTGCTGAAACCCAGACGATGCTGGATCGGTCGCCGGGCAGGGGCACGAACACGCAGGGGCCATGCGGCGTGTGGAACTCGGTGGAGACATTGCGATGCGGCCGCGCATGGCCGACGTTGAAGGTCAGCGCGGTCTGGTTCAGCTCCCGCCGCGTCACCGCAATGCCGGCCGCCTCGCGGCACAGCGAATGCCGACCGTCGGCGCCGACCACAAGCCGGGCCGACAGGAATTGCGCGGAGGCCGTGCGGATGGCGACATCGTCGGCCTCGATGACGACGCTTTCGGCCTCGTCGTCGAAACGGGCGAGATTGGGCAGCTCGGCCACACGCTGTTCCAGCGCCAGCATCAGCGAGCGGTTGTCGATGTTGTAGCCGAAGGCGTCGAGCGCGATTTCGTGACAGGAGAACCGGACTTCCGGCGAGCGAAACAGCCGGCCGGTATCGTCGACGAGGCGCATGACCTCGAGCGCAGCCGCCTTGTCCCTGCAGCGCGGCCAGACGTCGAGCGTCTCCAGCAGATCGATGGAGGCTCCCAACAGCGCGGTGGTGCGATTGTCGGCATAGGGTAGGCGCCGCGCCACCAGCGCAGTCCGCGCACCCGCCTGCGCCAGCGCGATGGCCGCCGCAAGTCCGGCCGGTCCGCCACCGATCACGGCGGCGTCATGGAGTGTCGATGCGTCTGTCATGGAACGACACATGACACGCCCGGCGGCAAATTCAAGTCCACTGATTTTGCCTGACTTTTCGACGAATTGTGCAACCCGGCGACGCCATGGCGGATGTGCAAACCGGCCTCGTTCTGATAGCAGAAACCATGGACAGCCAAGAGGATTCCCTGAAGCCCACGCCCGCGATCCGCGTCGCGGCCTTCTCGGTGCACATCTTCACCGCGTTCGGCGCGGCGCTCGCGCTGCTCGCGATGCTGGAAGCCGTGCGCGAGCACTGGGCGGCGATGTTTCAATGGCTGGGCGTCGCCCTGATCATCGACGCCATCGACGGGCCGATCGCGCGCCGGCTCAACGTCAAGAACGTGCAGCCGAACTGGTCGGGCGACGTGCTCGATCTCGTGGTCGACTTCGTGACCTACGTCTTCGTGCCGGCCTACGCGATCGTGGCCAGCGGCCTGCTGCTGCCGGTCGCAGCGCCCTTGCTCGGCATCGCCATCATCGTCACCAGCGCGTTGTATTTCGCCGATCTGCGCATGAAGGCGGACGACAATCATTTCCGCGGCTTTCCGGCGCTGTGGAATGCGGCGGCGTTCTATCTGTTCCTGCTGCACTGGCCGCCGCTGTGGTCGACGCTGCTGGTGGCGGCACTCGTCGTGCTGACCTTCGTACCGTTCCACGTGCTGCATCCGGTTCGCGTCGTGCGGCTGCGCTGGCTGACGATGTCGCTGATCGCACTCTGGGCGGTGCTCGCTCTCTATGTGCTGGAAATGGATTTCCGCGTCGGCACCGGCGTCACCCTCGTGCTTTGCGCCATCGCGCTCTGGATCAGCTTCAGCGACGCCCTGATCCGTCTGGGAAAATCGTTTGGATGATGGACCTCCTCGTTAGCCCCGAAGCCTGGGCCGCGCTGCTCACTTTGACGGCGCTCGAGATCGTGCTCGGCATCGACAACGTCATCTTCATCTCGGTGCTCGTCTCGCGCCTTCCCGAGAAGGAGGCGCACCGTGCCCGGCAAATCGGGCTCTCGCTGGCGCTGGTCTTCCGCCTCATCCTGCTCAGCCTCCTGGTCTGGCTGATCGGCCTCACCGCGCCGGTGCTCTCGGTTGCGGGGCAGGATTTCTCCTGGCGCGACCTCATCCTGATCGGCGGCGGCCTGTTCCTGATCGCCAAGGCGACGCATGAGATTCACGGCGAGGTCGAATCCGATCACGGCCAGAGCGAGAAGCAAACCACGGGCAACGCCTTCTTCTGGGTGATCGTCCAGATCATCGTCGTTGACCTCGTATTTTCTCTGGATTCGATCATCACCGCCATCGGCATGGCGGAGGACATCAAGATCATGGTCGCTGCAGTCGTGATCGCCTGCGCGGTCATGTATGTTTCGGCCGGGCCGGTCTCGCGCTTCGTCGCGGAACATCCGACCACGAAGATGCTGGCCTTGGCATTCCTCGTGCTGATCGGCGTCGCGCTGGTCGCGGACGGATTCCAGTTCCACATTCCCCGCGGCTATATCTACTTCGCGATTGCGTTCTCGGCGGCGGTCGAGTTGTTCAACGTGCTGGCCAGGCGCAACCGCAAGAAGTCGGGCTAGCCGTCGGTTTAAGCGTTCCGATGCCGTCGAGTTGACAAGGCAGGCGTGATGTCTTTCGCTTGTCCACGAGAAGAAAAAGAGGAGGTCAGGTGATGACCAAAGCCGTCCGTGTGCACAAGGTCGGAGGCCCCGAGGCCCTGGTCTATGAGAGCGTCGACGTGCCGGCGCCCGGGCCCGGCGAGGTGCGCATCCGCCAGCACGCGGTCGGCCTGAACTTCATCGACGTCTATTACCGCACCGGTCTCTACAAGGCGCCGGGGCTGCCCTTCATCGCCGGCAACGAGGCCTCCGGCGAGGTGGTCGCGGTCGGTCCGGGCGTGACGAATTTCCATCCGGGCGACCGCGTCGCCTACTACCACAATCTCGGCGCCTACACCGGCGAGCGCAACATCCCCTGGGAGAAGCTGGTCAAGCTGCCCGATCACATCACCCACGAGCAGGGCGCCGTGCTGATGCTGAAAGGGCTGACCGTCTGGTATCTCCTGCACAAGACCTTCAAGGTCGAACCGCATCACCGCGTCCTGATCCATGCCGCCGCCGGCGGCATCGGCCTGCTCGCCTGCCAATGGGCGAGGGCGCTCGGCGCCCATGTCATCGGCACGGTCGGCTCACGCGAGAAGGCGGAGCTCGCGGAGGCCAATGGTTGCGACCACGTCATCCTCTACAACGAGGAAGACTTCGTCGCGCGCGTCAAGCAGATCAGCCGCAACGAAGGCTGCGACGTCGTCTATGACGGCGTCGGCAAGGCGACTTTCCCGGGCTCGCTGTCGTGCCTGAAGCCGCGCGGCATGTTCGTTTCGTTCGGTAATGCCTCCGGTCCCGTGCCGCCGTTCTCGATCGCCGAGCTCAACAATCACGGCTCGCTGTTTGCGACGCGGCCGAAGCTCAATGACTATGTCGGTACGCGCAAGGAGCTGCTCGAAGGCGCCGACACGCTGTTCGCCGCCGTCATTAACGGCAAGCTTCATGTGCCGATCAACCACGCCTACGCGCTCAAGGACGCGGCCAAGGCGCATATCGACCTCGAGAGCCGCAAGACCACGGGCGCGTCGATCTTGAAGCCGTAGTATCGTGTCCCGGACAAGCTGCAACGGGCAAGCATTGCAGCGCAGAGCCGGGACCCAGAGGTGACACGGGACTCGCAGAGAGATGGGCCCCGGCTCAGCAGCGCACCGCCGAAGAGGCGCTGCGCTGCGTCCGGGGCACAAGCGGCTCTACGCCACCCGCCTTGCCGCGCCGGCCCTGGTCAGGATCCCGTCGAGACAATCGATCATCTCGGCGATCTCTGCTTTCGTGACGTTCAGTGCCGGCATGAAGCGCAGCGTGTCGACCTGGGGCGCGTTCAGAAGCACGCCTTGCTCGAACGCCTGCGCGACGATGCCAGGCGCGATCGGCAGCTTGAGGTCCAGCGCAAGCAGGAGGCCGTGCCCTCGTACGCCGCCGAGGCCGTGCCGGGCCGAGACCTTCTGCAACTCGCTTTCGAGCAGCAGGCCGGTCTCGGTGACCTGCTTCAGGAAATCCGGCTTGCCGACCTCCTCGAGCACCGCCAGCCCCGCCGCACACATGATCGGGTTGCCGTTGAACGTGCCGCCCTGATCGCCATGCTCGAAGCAGGAGGCACGTTCGGTCGCGAGCAGGGCGGCGAGCGGCACGCCGCCGCCAATGCCCTTGCCGAGCGTCATGACGTCGGGCGAAATCCCGGTGTGCTCGTAGTGGAAGAGCTTGCCGGTCCGGCCCATGCCGGTCTGGATCTCGTCGAAGATCAGCAGGAGGCCGTGCGCTTTAGTCAGTGCGCGCAGGTCCCGCAGGAACTGATCGCTCGCGGGCCACACGCCGGATTCGCCCTGGATCGGCTCGAGCATCACTGCGACGGTGTTGTCGTTGATCAGCTTCTGGACCGAGGCGATGTCGTTGAGCTTCGCCTTCTTGAAGCCGGCGACCTTCGGCTCGAACAGCGGCTCGAACGCCTTCTTGCCCGAGGCTGACATCGTCGCCAGCGTCCGTCCGTGGAAGCCGCCCTCGAAGCTGATGATCTCGAACGCGCCGCCCTTGTGCAGGCTGCCATATTTCCGCGCGAGCTTGATCGCGCCCTCGTTGGCTTCCGCGCCGGAATTGGCGAAGAACACCTGGTCGAAGGCACTGTTCTCGACCAGTGCCTGCGCCAGCCGGAGGCTCGGCTCGTTGTAGAAGGCCGGGCTCGGCGTCAGCAGCCGCTTGGCCTGCGCGGTGAGCGCCTCGGCAATCGCCGGCGGCGAGTGGCCGAGACAATTCACGGCCCAGCCCTGCACGAAATCGAGATAGCGCTTGCGCCCGTCGTCCCAGAGGTAGGAGCCGGCGCCGCGGACGAACACGGCCTTTGGCCGTGCGGTGATGTCCATCAGCGCATCATACGGATGGGTGGCGGTGGTCATGTCGAACTCCTCTGGAGGCGGGTGGAAAGCGGGCGCAAAAGCAGAAAGGCCGCACCTTGCGGGTGCGGCCTTCTCGAAGACTTCAGCTGAATTTTAGTGGTTCAGCGGCGTCGTCGGACATGGCGCACCCTCTCATCGTCGCGGGAGCGACGACGGAGCATTTCGGTGCGCTGATGGGTCCGAGCGTTGAACATGGGGCGCGTCCCTACAGCCGAATGGCAGGGCTTGTCAAGCGGACTGTTCCGAACCACCCGTGCGGCGCGTGCCGTCGCGTGCGGTACCATGAGCCGGATGTCGCTCGTATTTCATCCGGGTCCCGCTAGAACCATCGCGCCTCTGGCGCGTTTGTGATCGAAAGGCGGGACTTGGTTCGAACCGGACGAACGGCGGCTCAGACCAAGAGTCGCGGGACCAACGAGACAGTTTCAGCCTTGTCCGATACGCCTTATCCGATCGACCTCGACAGCATTCGCGGCGCGTTTCCGCCCGGCATCGAAGCGCCTCCGCTGCTGGTCGACTTTGCGGGTTGGCTCAGGGGGCGCCCGTGGGGCAGCGTCGGCTGTTTCTCTTTGCAGGGACAATTCTCCGATCACGCCCCGATCGTCGACGGCAGTTCCTTGCGCGACAGGTTTTCGCTGTTCATGCGGCTGCCGGACGGCTCGGCCATCGGCGGCTGGTACGGCGCAGGTCTCGACCGCGACAATCCGCCGATCGTGGGACTGGGGTCGGAAGGCGACTACGAATTGCTGGCGCCGAGCCTTGATGGTCTGCTCGCCAAACTGACCTCGCAACAATTCGACAATGCCTGGAGCGATCTCAATCCTCACGACGAGGTCGAGTGCCAGACGGTCGAGCTCGCACAATGGCTTGCCGGACGGCCGCAGGGTGAGCCGACGACTCCGGACGAAGCTTCGTCGGAGCTGCCCGACTTCCGAGGCTTCGTGGAGAAATGGAGCCGGGATCGCGAGGACTATTGGGCCAATCACCGGCTGATGGCGGAGCTCGGCTGGCGGCTGGCCGCGCATTTGCCCAAGGGCAAGAAGCCCTGGGACCGCACGCGCTTCGAGGTCGCGATCGTCGGCAAGCAATACGAGGCGCGCGTGCTCTCGCGCGGGCCCCAGCCGTTCGAGGAAGCTGCGTCAATCGAATCCCTGCTGCGCGATCTGCGCGAGGAGATGCGTCGTGCGCAGCCCGAGCTTGGGTTGTGGTACGCGATGAATTTTGGGCTCTATGCGGACGGTCGCGTCATGCCCAATTTCGAATACGATGTACGCCCGAGCATTGACGGCGAGCCGGCAAAACTGTCCGAGGCGCAAGCCGATCTCGCCCGCGCCCCGCGCCCGGAGCGCTGGGTGCCGAAATGGCTGGCGTGACCAGTCGTATTCCCAATTGTCGCTTTTGCCAGGGTTGGCGCTGCACCAGCGACTTACCGCAGCACTATCCCAACCAGGCAGCAGGATCGGGGTCTAAAACCCCGCGACGCTGCCGTGAAGATCGTACGCATCCGCGCGCTCGATCTTCGCGGTGACGATCTCGCCGACGCGCAAGGGGCGGCGGCTCGTGAGATACACCGCGCCGTCGATCTCCGGTGCATCGGCCTTGGAGCGGCCTTTCGCTACCGTCGGGCCGACCTCGTCGATGATGACCTGCTGGCGGGTGCCGACCTTGCGCTTGAGCCTTCGTGCGGAAATCTTCTGCTGTCGCGCCATCAGCGCGTTGTAGCGCTCCTGCTTGACCTCTTCCGGCACAGGGTTCTCGATCGCATTGGACGTGGCGCCGGCCACCGGCTCGTATTTGAAACAGCCGAGACGGTCGATCTCGGCTTCATCGAGCCAGTCGAGCAGATAGGCGAAATCGGCATCGGTCTCGCCGGGGAAGCCGACGATGAAGGTGGAGCGCAGGGCGAGATCGGGGCATTCCTCGCGCCAGCGCTTGATCCGCGCCAGCGTCTTGTCCTGCGCCGCCGGGCGCTTCATCGCCTTCAGCACCTCGGGGCTCGCATGCTGGAACGGGATGTCGAGATAGGGCAGCACCGTGCCTTGCGTCATCAGCGCGATGACCTCGTCGACATGCGGGTAGGGGTAGACATATTGCAGCCGGACCCAGGCGCCGAGATCGCCGAGTTCACGCGCGAGGTCGAGGAATCTGGCGCGGACCTGCCGATCCTTCCACGGGCTCTCGGCATATTTGAGATCGACGCCGTAGGCCGATGTGTCCTGCGAGATCACCAGCAGCTCTTTCACGCCGGCCCCGACCAGGCGCTCGGCCTCGCGCAGCACGTCGTTGGCGGGGCGCGAGACCAGGTCGCCGCGCAGCTTCGGAATGATGCAGAAGGTGCAGCGGTTGTTGCAACCCTCGGAGATCTTCAAATAGGCGTAGTGCCGCGGCGTCAGCTTTATGCCCTGCGGCGGCACCAGGTCGTGATGCGGATTGTGGGCGGGCGGCAGTGCGCGGTGCACGGCGTCGAGGACGCTTTCATATTGCTGCGGGCCGGTGATGGAGAGCACGCCGGGATAGGCCTGCTCGATCTGCTCGGGTTCCGCGCCCATACAGCCTGTGACGATCACCTTGCCGTTCTCGGCCATAGCCTCGCCGATCGCCGAGAGCGATTCCTGCTTGGCGCTGTCGAGGAAGCCGCAGGTGTTGACGATGACGATATCAGCCCCGTCATGCTTGCGGGCGAGCTCATAGCCCTCGGCGCGCAGGCGCGTGATGATGCGCTCGGAATCCACCAAGGCCTTGGGACAACCCAAGCTGTGGAAGCTAATGCGCGGCGCTCTTTCCATGAAACTTGCTTCTAGATCGTTGAGATTTGCGATCCAAGTAATTGATCTGACAGAAAAATTCAACCGTTTAGAATGCTTCCGTGATGATAAAGCGGTGCTCGTCCGTGACGGCTGGAGCTCATCGGTGCCCTGGACCCAAATCAACGCGACAGCGCACGCTCAGCACACCAACCGGTGGTCCCCGCTGACGCGGACTTGTTGGTGGCGGGTCGCGTTGTGCTCCTTGAACGGAATAGAGCAATCAGACGACCAAGGCTTAGCGGGAGCCGCGAGTTTCCGCCGGACATGGACTTCTCGCCCTTTTTGAGAGTGAACCAACCGTCCTCTCTCCCGACGAACTTGCTTGATTCCACGGAGCGCAACTGCGATGCGCCGTTTCATCTTCGGCATGGCTTTGATTATCATTTCCTATGGAGCGATTTTTCCGGCGCGAGCTGAAGTCGACAAGATCGCCCATGTCTGCGGCCGGCAAGGAGGATTATGTCCGGAATTCAGGCCACGCGTGAAAGCACCTGATCGGTGGACGAGGGACGAGGCTGCCAGTCTGAAATACGGCGCCTCGATGTTCGTGCCTAACGGGAAGAGCTTCGGTAAAGCAGAGGCAATCATCTATGCCGAAGGCCGCTACAACAAGGACCGGACCGAATTGGTTCAATGGGTCGCAGCCAGCGATCGGGAGTGGGCGACGACGTCCGGCAAGAATGCCAAGATCACCACGCTTCCTTCGGCCGATCCCAAGGTCATTATCAATCGTTACGACAATCCGTCCCTGAAGGACCAACCGGTCGAAGTGATCGCGCATTACGCCGATCTCGACAAGGACGGCAATTCCTACGTCGTGCGGCTAGTGGTCTCCGGCCTAAGCGAGGCGGCGGTGCTGGCTGCCGTACCACTTCTCGACAAGATGATCGCCGGCGCGAAGATTCCGTGAGAGCATGAGCCAGATGCTCGGTCCGGCTAGCGACCGACAAGTCTCCGATAGACCACATGAGCTCTGCTTCGCGTCCGAAAGCCCAAATCTCGCCTGAGCGAGTACGCGCCCGCATGCGCGCTACGCTTTTTTGGAGCTGTAGCTCAAGCTTACATCCGTTCGTTCAGGCGCACCCGAGCGACACGAAGCTGACCTTGGGCGCAGCCGTCTGATCCATATCTGAACTGCCTGATTGACGGACCTGAGCTAGTCCCAATCGCTCACAATTACAACCCTTTGCAGGGCGTTCGGGCGTGCTATGGATGAATCACCTGCCGCGAGTGAGCCATGAGCGCCGAACAGTCGCCCAAAATCGTGATCGTCGACGAAAGCCCGATCCGGGCCGCGATCCTGGAGGAGGGGTTGCGGGAGGCCGGATTCACGCAGGTCGCCCATATCCGCGAGATGCAGAGCCTGCTTGCCCGTATTTATGCGGCGGACCCCGACATCATCCTGATCGATCTGGAGAACCCCAGCCGCGACGTGCTGGAGGCGATGTTCCAGGTCAGCCGCGCCGTGAAACGGCCGATTGCCATGTTCGTCGACCAGAGCGATTCCGCCTCGATCCAGGCCTCGGTCGAGGCGGGGGTCTCGGCCTATATCGTCGACGGGTTGAAGAAGGAGCGCATCAAGCCGATCCTCGACCTCTGCGTGTCCCGCTTCAACGCCTTCGCCAAGCTCCAGGAGGAACTGGAGCGCACCAAGTCGCAGCTTGAGGACCGCAAGATCATCGAACGCGCCAAGGGCATTCTGATGAAGGTGAAGGGCCTCACCGAGGACGAGGCCTATGTGCTGCTGCGCTCCACGGCGATGCGCGAGAAGAAGAAAATCGGCGAGATCGCGCAGTCGATCATCACCGCGTCGGAGATGCTGAAATGACTGCTCCCCTCCGTATCGGGTTCATTCCGCTGGTCGATGCCGCAGCCCTGATCGTTGCCGTCGACAAGGGGTTCACCGCCGCCGAGGGACTCGAAGTCGAACTGGTGCGCGAAGTCTCCTGGTCCAACGTCCGCGACAAGCTCAATATCGGCCTGTTCGACGCCGCGCATCTGCTCGCGCCCGTGGCGATCGCGTCCTCGCTCGGGCTCGGCCACGTCAAGGTGCCGATCGCCGCGCCTTTCAATCTGGGCGTCAACGGCAATGCAATCACGGTGTCGCCGGCGCTCCATACTGCCCTGATGGAGGAGGTCGAGGGCGACCGTTTCGACCCGCTCGCCACCGCGAAAGCGCTGGCACGGGTGGTTGCCAAGCGCCGCAAGGCAGGGGCTGAGCCGCTGACCTTCGGCATGACCTTCCCGTTCTCGACCCACAATTACCAGCTACGGTTCTGGATGGCCGCGGCCGGCGTCGATCCCGACGAGGACGTGCGCCTCGTGGTGCTGCCGCCGCCTTACATGGTCGACAGCCTGGCCAATGGCCATGTCGACGCATTCTGCGTCGGTGCGCCCTGGAACTCGATTGCAGTCGATCTCGGCATTGGTCATATCCTGCACTTCGTCTCGGACATCCTGGACCGCGCAGCGGAGAAGGTGCTGGCGGTCCGTCAGGTCTGGGCCGACAAGAATCCGGATGTGGTCGCTCGCCTCGTGCGCGCGGCAGTGAAGGCCGGCGAGTTCATCGAGCATCCGGACAACCGGACCGAGGCGGCGCGCATCCTGGCGCAGCCCGAGCGGATCGGCGTCGACGCCGAAGTCATCCAGCGCACTCTGACAGGACGCCTGAAGATTTCCCCGGATGGCACCTTCCGCGAAAGCGGCCGCTACCTTCTGGTGGGGCGGGAAGGGGCAGGGCGCCCCGATCCGGTCCAGGCCGCCTGGCTCTATGCGCAGATGGTGCGTTGGGGGCAGACCGCGCTCAGCCCGGAGGGCGTCAAGACGGCGATGGCGGTGTTCAGGCCCGACCTTTACGATGCGGCTCTCGGCCGTCGGCCGCCCGAGCAGGCTCCGGCAGCGTTCGGTGCATTCGCCGGCCCGGTTTTTGATCCCGACAACATCCCCGGGCATCTTGAGGCCTTCGAGGTTGGGCGCTGGAAGGCCTGATTCGGGTTTGCATTGTTTTTGAGCGGTCGATTCGATCGCCCAAACATTGATCAGAGTGCCCGAATTTCGTGAACGTGCACACCCCGAGATTTTCCGGGTGGGCGCCTAATCAACTGAAAAGACAAAGCTTTCCATTTTTACCAAGCTGGCACGCAACTTGAATGTTGCAGTGCGGCCAGCTTGTCACAGGTGCCTGCTGAGCCGAGTCCTACAGCAACGAAGCTGATCGGACCGTTGGTGGCCAGGCGGGCTCTCGAGCCGGCAAGGTTGCTCGCGGGTCGCACAAATTTCCGTCGAAGCCACCGAGGTGGCCGCAGGAGCTTCGTTACCGACCATGAAAATCGATACGCTCGCAGTCGACTTTACCGACGAGCAGAAACGCTATCTCGAAGGCTTCACGACCGGTCTGCAGATCAGCCGGGTCGGACGCGGTCTTGGCGGCGGCGCCGGCAAGGCAAACGCGGAGCCGACCGGTCCCGATGCCGTGCACATCAAGGCGCAGGACAAGGTCATCGCGTCGGGCAAGAAGCTCGCCGACCAGGAGAAGTTCAAGCGCGACGAGCACCCCTTCGACGCCTATCCGAGACTGCGCCAGCAAGCGCTCGACAACGCGCCGCCGAGCCCGGCGGACAATTTCCGCTGGCGCTATTACGGCATCTTCTATGTCGCGCCGACGCAGGACTCCTACATGAGCCGCCTGCGGATTCCGAACGGCATCATGAAGCACTGGCAGATGTCAGGGCTTGCCGATCTCGCCGAAGAGCTCTGCGGCCCCTACAGCCACGTCACGACGCGCGCCAACCTGCAGCTCCGCGAGATTCCGCCGAAGCACGCGATCAAGCTGCTCGAAGGCATTCAGGAACTCGGCCTGTGCTCGCGCGGCTCCGGCGCCGACAACATCCGCAACGTCACGGGCACGCCGACGGCGGGCATCGATCCGCAGGAAATCATCGACACGCGGCCCTATGCGCGCGAGTGGCATTACCACATCCTCAACGACCGCTCGCTCTACGGCCTGCCGCGCAAGTTCAACGTTGCCTTCGACGGCGCCGGCAGGATCGCCGTGCTGGAGGAGACCAACGACATCGCGTTTACGGCCTATGAGGTGAAGGACGGTTTCGGCGTCGAGCCGGGCGTCTGGTTCCGGCTCGGCCTCGGCGGCATCACCGGCCACAAGGATTTTGCAAAGTATTCCGGCATCATCGTCAGGCCGGAGCAGGCGACCGCTGTTGCCGATGCCATCGTGCGCGTGTTCATCGACCATGGCGACCGCACCAACCGCAACAAGGCGCGGCTGAAATACGTGCTCGACGCGATGGGCCACGACGGCTTCCTCAAGCTGGTCGAGGAACGGCTGAAGACGCCATTCGTGCGCGTGCCCGAAGAGGCGTTTCTCCCGCGCGCCGCAGCGGACCGCATGGCGCATGTCGGCGTGCACAAGCAGAAGCAGGACGGTCTCAACTGGCTCGGCGTGTCGCTGACGCTCGGCAAGCTCACCTGCGAGCAGATGCGGGGCCTTGCCAAGGTTTCGCGCGACCTCGGCGACGGCGAGATTCGGCTGACGGTCTGGCAGAACCTGCTGATTTCAGGAGTGCGCGACGAGAACGTCGAACTCGCCATCGCGGCCATCAAGCAGATCGGGCTCGCGGTCGAGGCCTCGCATATCCGCGCGGGCCTGATCGCCTGCACCGGCAATGCCGGCTGTCGTTTTGCCGCGTCCAATACCAAGCGCCATGCCGCGGAGATCGGCGACTGGTGCGAACCGCGCGTTGCAATGGACAAGCCGGTCAACATCCACGTCACCGGCTGCCACCATTCCTGTGCGCAGCATTACATCAGCGACATCGGCCTGATCGGCGCGCGCGTGCCTGTCAACGAGGACGATACGGTCGAGGGTTATCACCTCTTCACCGGAGGCGGCTTCGGTCCCGACGCCGATGTCGGGCAGGAGGTCTATCACGACCTCAAGGCCGAGGACGCGCCGAAGACGGTCGAGGCACTGCTCAAGGCCTATATCGCCCATCGCGCGTCTCCCGACGAAACCTTCCTCTCCTTCGCGCGCCGCCATGACGGCGAAGCGCTGCGCAAGCTTGCCGATGCACAGGTGTCCGCATGAACCAGATCACCCCTCCGCCCAAGCTCGACATCATTCCCGCCAGCGCCCCGTTCTCCGATGCGCAGCGCTCCTGGCTGAACGGTTTCTTCGCAGGGCTGCTGTCGCCTGACGTCGCCGCGCCGCTGTCGGCGGAGCAGGGCGCTGCCGTCATGCAAGGCGGAGCCGGTGACGGTGACGACGGCGAAGCGCCTTGGCACGACCAGACCATGCCGATCACTGAGCGGATGAAGCTCGCCGAGGGCCGTCCCGTGCGCCGCAAGATGATGGCGGCGATGGCGCAGCAGGATTGCGGCCAGTGCGGCTACAATTGCCACGACTATTCGGAGGCGATCGCAGGCCGCAGCGAAGCGCGGCTCAATCTCTGCGTTCCCGGCGGCAAGGAAACCGCGCGGATGCTGAAGTCGCTGTACGAGGAGCTCGACAAGGCCCCGGCGGCCAAGGCAGGTGACAAGCCGGACGCTCCAGCGCCGGCGGTGACCGTCACGATCGCAGAGCCCGGCCGCTCGCGCGACAACCCTGTTACCGCGACCTTCCTGTCGCGCCGCCTGCTCAACAAGGGCAAATCGGAGAAGGAAACCTATCACGTCGAGTTCGATCTTTCCGAGAGCAGGCTCGACTACGTCGTCGGCGACTCTTTTGGCGTGTTCGCGCGCAACGATGTCGGCCTCGTCGACCAGATCATCGCGCTGCTCGGCGCCTCCCACACCACCAAGGTCAACGGCAAGACGCTGCGCGAGGTGCTGATCGACGACGTCTCGCTGTCGCCGGCACCCGACACGCTGTTCGAGTTGATCTCCTTCATCACCGGCGGCGGGGCGCGCGAGAAGGCGCGGGCGCTGGCACAGGGGGAGGATCCCGATGGCGATGCCGCAACTCTCGACGTGATGGCGGCGCTGCAGAAGTTTTCCGGCACGCGACCGCACCCGGAGGCCTTCGTCGAGGCGCTGGAGCCGCTCCAGCCGCGGCTCTATTCGATCTCCTCCTCGCACAATGCAACGCCCGGAAAGCTGTCGCTGACGGTCGATTCCGTGCGCTACGTCGTCGGCAAGCGCAGGCGTCTCGGCGTCGCCTCGACCTTCCTCGGCGAGCGCATCAATGAGGGCGAGAATCTCAAGGTCTATGTGCAGAAGGCGCACGCCTTCGGCCTGCCGCGAGACCCGAAGACGCCAATCATTATGATCGGTCCCGGCACCGGCATCGCGCCGTTCCGCGCCTTCCTGCTCGACCGCAAGGCGACCGGCGCACCCGGCAAGAACTGGCTGTTCTTTGGTCATCAGCGCAGCGATTGCGACTTCTTCTACCAGGAGGAGCTCAACGCGATGAAGACCTCGGGCCTGCTCACGCGCATGTCGCTGGCCTGGTCGCGCGACGGCGAGAAGAAGTTCTACGTACAGGACCGCATGCGTGAGGTCGGCCGCGAGGTCTGGACCTGGCTCGCCGAAGGCGCGCATCTCTACATCTGCGGCGATGCCAAGCGCATGGCCAAGGACGTCGAGCGCGCGCTGGTCGACATCGTCGCCCAGTTCGGCGCACGTTCGACCGATGAGGCCGTCAGTTTCGTCGCCGAACTCAAGAAGAGCGGCCGTTTCCAGGCTGACGTGTACTGAGGACTGTCACTCCACCATCATCCGAGCCGGTTCCAACTGGCTCGGATTTGAACGAATAAGATTCTCGGAACCCTCGTTTCGGAAGAATTTGGACCTGCAATCGGGCCCTTCCGAAGAACCATTATCGCTATTTGCGCGACCGTCTTGCCTCCCGCCCTGGTTGATCCTTCATAATCGCGCAAATGGGGCGTTGGAGATCGACCATGCGCGAACTATCGGCGGAAGCCAGACTGCACTTTTACGCGCGCTCGCTCTCGCGGCAGACCCGGGCGAACGCCCATCATCTGGCGCTCTACAGCGCGTTTGCGGTTATCGCGGCCATCGTGTTCGGCACGCTATCGGTGCATCCGTTCTGACGGTCTCGTAGGGTGGGCAAAGCGAAGCGCGCCCACCGCTTGTCTCAATCATGCGAAGATGGTGGGCACGGCGCGCTGTGCCTTTGCCCACCCTACGGCACCTCTCGTGCCTCAAGCCCCGCGCTTGAACGGCGCGACCTCGATCCCCGCAGCCTTCAACGCCTGACGCAAGCCGCGCGCTATGTCGACCGCGCCGGGCGTATCGCCGTGGATGCAGACCGTGTCGGTGCGCATCTTGATCACCTTGCCGGTGACCGAGACCACCGCGCCGTCCTGCACCATGCGCACCACGCGGTCGGCGATCGCCTTGGCATCGTGCAGCACCGCGCCGGGCTTCTTGCGCGAGACGAGATTGCCGTCGTCCTCATAGGCGCGGTCGGCGAATACCTCGTGGACCATGGGCAGGTTGGCCGCTTCGCCCGCCTGCACCAGCTTCGAATTGGCGAGCACGACGAAGATCAGGCTGGGATCGACCGCCTTGATGCCGGCGGCGATCGCCTTTGCCGTCATGTCGTCCTCGCAGGCGACGTTGGAGAGCGCACCATGCGCTTTCACATGGGTGACCTTGTGGCCGGCTGCGGTGGCGATCGCCTGAAGCGCGCCGATCTGGTAGGCGACGAGGTTCTCGATCTCGGAGGCTTTCAGCCCCGCGATCGGATGCCGGCCGAAGCCGTGCAGGTCGCGGTAGCCGGGATGTGCGCCGACCGAGACGCCGCGCGCCTTTGCAAGCTCCACCGTCCTTCGCATGATGTCGGGATCGCCGGCATGGAAGCCGCAGGCGACATTGACCGAGCTTGCGAGCTCAATCATTGCGGCGTCGCTGCCCATCTCCCACGCGCCAAAACCTTCGCCGAGGTCGCAATTGAGGTCGACTGTCTTCATGGGTGCTCTCCGCCTCTGGTCTTGTTGTTGCGTTTATGGCTCCGCGGTGACCTGCCAGGTCCCGGCGTCGACGGCGCTCACCGCATAGCCTGCAACGTTGGCATCGCTGAGCGCCTCGATGTTGAGCGCGACGGTGTCGGCAGAACGCAGCCGATCGGGCAGGGCCCGGATCAGTTGCGCGAATTTCTTTGCCTCGTCCTGCGCCTCGGCCATGCCGACCGCCTCGAAGCGAAACGCCGTTCCCGCCGAGGTCTGCGCGAGACGGCCGACATCGGCCGTGATGACAGTTGCGATCTTGGGATAGCCCCCGGAGGTACCGCGATCCATCATCAGCGCGATCGGCGAACCGTTGCCGGGGACCTGGATGCTGCCGTTGACCGTGCCGTCGGAAACGATGTTGTGGCCGTGCAGATGCTTGATGGCGGGGCCCTCGAGCCGATAGCCCATGCGGTCGGACGTTGCCGAGATCTTCCACTCGCTGTCCAGGAAGAGTGCCTTGTTGGCATCGTCGAACTCGTCGTCCTGCGGCCCCAGCAGCACACGGATCGGGCCGCTCGCGGGCTTCGGCAGCTCGATCCGCAGCTCCGGTGCGCCGCTCGCGGCATCAACGTTGAACTCGTCGCCGGCCTGGAGCGGGCGCGGGTAGGGGCTGCCGAGGCCCGCGCGCGCATTGACCGCGAGACTGCCGAATACCGGCTCGCCCTTGATGGCGCCTTCGATGGCGAGATAGGTGAAGGCGCCGCCGCGGGCAAAGCCCAGCGTCAGCGTCTCGCCGTCCTTCAGCGTCACTGACGTGTCCATGGCGAGGGGGCTTCCGGCAACGTCAGCGTTACGCGGCGCGCCCGAGATCGCGACGCGTACGGCGCCGTCACGCGCGGTAAAGGAGGCGCCGAACGGCCCGATCTCGACGGCGGCCGCGAACGGCTCGTTGCCGACCAGCGTGTTCGCTGCAGCCAGCGACAACCGGTCCATCGCCCCGCTCACGGTCAGGCCATAGCGCTGCGCGCCATGGCGGCCGCCGTCCTGGACGGAGCTGGCAGGGCCGATGCTGGCGACGACGAGCCGGCTCATGCGTTCACCTGCTCGGCAACGATCTCGCCGGCTTCCGCCGCGCGGTCCAATTCGTCGAACCTCTTGTGGTCGATGGCGAAGAACGTCACGCGGTCACCGGGCTCGGTAAGGAAGGTCGGATTGCGGTGGAGCTGATAGGTTCGCACAGGCGTGCGGCCGAGCAGGTGCCAGCCGCTCGGCGCGGCCAGGCATTGGATGCCCGCCTGGATGCCGCCGATCGAGATGGTGCCGGCGGGCGTCAGCAGCCGCGGATTTTGCCGCCGCGACATGTGCAGCGATTTGTCGAGACCGCTGAGATAGGACCAGCCCGGCGTGAAGCCGATCATGGCAACCTTGTAGTCGCCGCCGGCATGGCGGGCGACGATGTCGTCTGGCGTGGTGCCGAGTGCCTTGGCGACATCCTCGAGATCGATGCCGTGCTCGCCGCCATAGGCGACGGGAATGCGCCAGCGGCGAGCCTTGGTCACCGGCGGCAGTGGCCGGGTGGCGAGCGCGAGCAGCTTTTCGCCGAGCGCGTCGAAGCCGATCTTGCTGGGATCGTAGTGCACCAGCAGCGAGCGATAGGTCGGCACGGTCTCGGTGATGCCGTCGATGGGGTTCGCAGCGAGCGCCTTGTCGAGCGCCAATACGCGCTGGTTGGCGACGTCATCGATCGTGCGGCTGAACTCGACAGTGACGGCGCTGTCGCCACTGGGCAGAAGGCGGGGCGGGGGAAGCGTCGCGGCCATGAGCTGTCAAAGAGCTGTCGAAATCGGGCTTCTGAGGAATGCGGCCCCCGACGTGAGGGTTCCGCTTCGTCCTGCTTCGCGTAAATGCGGCCGCAAGTCCAATAAATTAATGCAAGTGGGCGCGATAAGACCTTGTTATCGCGTCGCATAACGGCTCAGCCGCCCTGCGTTATTGATGGCCTCTTGGCCCTTGACGCAAGAGCTGCGGCTCGCAAGATGCGCGCGTTCTTTCCCGCACCTCGGAGCTCGTTGTCGTCCATGTCGCTGTCCCCAGAAGCCCGCAAGACCCTCGCCGGCATCACCACCGCCACCATCACCACGGTCCTGCTGAAGAAGGGCCTGCGCAATGTGTGGATGCGGGGCGCGCGGCCGCTGCGCCCGGGCCTGCCGCGCCTGGTGGGACCGGCCTTCACGCTGCGCTTCGTGCCGGCGCGCGAGGATCTGGCGACGCCGGAATCCTGGTCGTCGCCGATCTCGACCCGTACCGCGATCGAGGCGATGCCGGAGGGATGCATCGCCGTGGTCGATGCCATGGGTATCACCGACGCCGGCATCTTCGGCGACATTCTCTGCGCCCGCATGATGAAGCGCGGCGTCACCGCGCTCGTCACTGACGGTGTCGTGCGTGACGTCGAGGGCGTGCTCGGCACCAATTTGCCGGTGTGGTGCGACGGCTATGCCGCGCCGCCCTCCGTGGCCGGCCTGACCTTCGTCGGTTGGGGCGAGCCGATCGGCTGCGGCGGGGTCGCTGTTTTCCCAAACGACATCGTGGTCGCCGACCAGGACGGCTGCGTGCTGATCCCGCAGGCGATGCTCGATCACGTCCTCAACGAGGGCGTCGAGCAGGAGCGGATGGAAGCCTGGATCGTCAACGAGGTGAACAACGGCGCGGTCTTGCCGGGGCTCTATCCCATGAACGCCGAGACCAAGGCGCGCTACGCCGCCAGCAAAAAGTAACAGGAGCGAGGACCCCATGGAGATCACTGTTGCAGGCACGCGGCCGACCCGCCGCGCGCCCAAGGAAAACTTCACCGGCACCGTATGGCAGGACCCGGTCATCATGGCGCCCGCGCCGGCGCGGCTGAACTGCTCGCGCGTTGCCTTCGAGCCGGGCGCGCGCACCAACTGGCATCATCATCCGCTCGGGCAGACGCTCTACGTCATCTCCGGCGTCGGGCGGGTGCAGACCAAGGGCGGCCCCGTCAGGGAGATCCGTCCCGGCGACACCGTCTGGATTCCGCCGGGCGAATTGCACTGGCACGGGGCCTCGCCGACCAACGGCATGTGCCACATCGCCATGCAGGAAGCGCTCGACGGCGTCTACTCGACCTGGCTGGAGCCGGTGACGGACGCGGAGTATGGGGCGGCGTTGGGCTAAGAATGCCTCGTGTGTGTATCCCGGATCTGCGCAGCAACGCTGGTGCGTTGCAGCGCGTCCGGGACATGGCAAACCTACATCCGCTCCGCCGTCCAGGTGCCCTTGCACAGCGCGCCGCGCCAGGTGCCGGAGCCCGAGGTGCCGCTGAGGCGGCCGAAGCCGACGGCACGCTTGATACCGGTGCTCAGGGTGACGTTGATGCTGCCGGCATCGGCCACGCGGCCCGACGCCGACACGGCGGCGCTGCTCGAGGCGATCTGGCCGTTGTTGATGCCGATCGTAACGCTCGCGCCGCTGCCGCAGGTCTCGCTCGCTGACGAGATGCGAACATTCCAGGTGCCGTCGAAAGTGCTTGTCGTCGCATCAGCCTGCGCGAGCGGGAAGGCGATGGCGACGATGGTGGCGAAGAGACCCTTGCGAAATCCGTTCATGACACGCCCCTGTGGGTTGACCATGCGGGGACGGTGACATGCCTGTGGAACCGGCGATGTGAGGGCTGTCACGTGCGCGCGAGGCTGTGTGACGTTGCGCACCTCGCCACGGCACGCGCACAAAAGCAAAGGGGCCCGCATGACGGGCCCCTTGTCTCTCCCGGAACGACAGCCGGCCTCAGTTCACCCGCGTCCAGGTCTGGCCGCCGCAGAACATGCCGCCGAAGGCGCAGCCCTGCACGCGCAGCCGGTCCGTGCCCTTCATCGCGATGGTCGAATCGTAGGTCGAGCCCGAGTTGGGGTCGAGGATACGGCCTGACCATTTCTGGTCCTTGCCGGGCTTCATGTTGATCAGCACCTGCTCGCCGTTCTGGTTCGATTTGGAATCGACCGAATAGCCGCAGAGATTGCTCCCGCACTGCTCGATGCGGACCTTGCCCTCCTTCTCCTCGGTGAGCCAGAGGCCGAGCGGCGAGCTGAGATCGCGTGCGGCCGCGGCTGCCGGAGCCGGCGTGGCTGCGGCGGCCTTGACGGGGGCCGGGGCCACGGGCGCAGGGGCGGTTGGCGGAGGCGGCGCCGGTGGCGCGGCGGTCACGGTCGGGGCCGGTGGCGGCACTGCGGCGGGCGCTGCCTGCTGCTCGACGGGAGCAGGGGCTGGAGGCGGCGCCGGCGGCGGCACAACGGCCGTATCGGCCGGCGCATTGGTGGCGGTCGTGGTCGCCGGCGGAGGTGCAGGAGGCGGCGTGACGGCCGCAGCCGCGGCGGGCGCCTGCACGGCGGCGGGCGGCGCGGCAGGAGCAGGAGCGGCCGGCGCTTGCGGATCGACCGTGGCCTGCTGCGGCGCTTGCTCGTTCTTCTTGGCTTTCTTGGCCTTGCCCTGGCCGGTGTTGTCGTACACGCCGGGAATCTGCACCGTGCCGCGGTCCGGATCGATCCGGATGGTGCGCCCGCCATATTCGAAAGTGTACTGTGCTTGAGCAGCTGTACTCGCCAAAAGGAATGCGGCCGCGGCCAACAGCTTCCTCATTTCCATCTCCTGAGCAGATAGTCCCCGGACCGACGCTTACGCCCCGGCTTGATCCTCAAACGTGATCTAGATCACTGTTCTCGGTATGAGTCGTGCTCACGCCGGCCTTGGTTCAATAACGCCGAACTCTGCCTGGAGTTGGGCGGGCGATGCCCCCGCCCGCGCCTGATCCGCGAGACTTCCAGCGTGCCCCGCCTATTTCCGCGGACAACCCGCATTGGCCGCCTGTTGGGCGCGGGCAAGCGCTACGTCGTTCGCCTTGTCGGCATGAACATCGACCGAACCAACGAGGCAGGCCTTTGCGCCGCTGATCGCGAACACGGAGAGCTCCTGGAGCTCCTTTTCATCCTCGCCGACCCGTCGCCACGTGCGGATTACAGCGGCCCTGGGTACGCCAGTACGCATGATCCACTGCACCTTATCGCCAAACGATTTGCGGGCACCGCGCCATTGCGCAGTCGGCCCGGACACTTTCTCGATTGCGCTCCGAGGCGCAATCGTGACCGATACCATGTTGCCTTCGTCGGCAAAGCTCACCACGTAACCGGCCGGCCCCGGGCAGGTCCACACACCAAGCTCGTCTGTCGACTCGTCCTTGCAGGCCGGCCCGGTCGCCGGTGTGAACTTCGACTGTGCGAGCGCACCGTGGACGCCGCTGATCCCGAGCACAATTGCGACCGCCAATTCCCTTCGCATGTCAGTCGAACCAGGCGGCGTAGATCTTCTTGTAGCTGCCGTCTTCCATGGAAATGTGCAGCCATTGGTCGACAAAGGCCTTCAGCGCCATGTCGCGCTGGAGCCAATAGGCCTTCTCCGAGAAGTCGAACGGTTTTTCGGGATGCACCGCGCAGAGCACTCCGGCGTGCTGCTTCTGCTGGTAGCGTGTCTCGGAAGCGTCCGTCATCATGAGATCGGCATTGCCCTTGGCGATCTCGTCGAAGATCATCGTGTTGTCGGGGAAGACGGTGATGTCGGCATCCCGGATGTTGGCGCGTGCGAAGCGCTCGTTGGTGCCGCCGGGATTGACGATGACGCGGGTGCCCTTCTTATCGATGTCGGCGATGCTCTGGTACTTGCCGACGTCGGCGCAGCGGGCGATCGGCGTCTTGCCCTCGCGCATGATCGGCGTGGAGAAGAAGCCCTTCTTCTGCCGGTCGAGCGTGACCGAGACGCCGCCCATCGCGATGTCGAACTGGTCGGCCTCGAAATCCTGCATCAGCTTCGGCCAGCCCGTCGGGACGAATTCGACCTTGACCCCGAGCGCCTTGCCGAGCGCCTGCGCCATGTCGACATCGAATCCGCTGAACTGCTGCGTCGGCTTGTCCAGATAGGTGAACGGCTTGTAGTCGCCGGTCATACCGACGCGCAACGTGCCGCGCTTGACGATCTCGTCGAGGCGTGAGGGCGTCTGCTGCGCCTGCGCCGAAAGGCTTGCCAACAGCGCCATGGCCAAAGCGGTTACGATTCGAACGATCATCTTCTCCACCCCTGCGCGAGCTGTCATTGTGCGGCTCTTGAGGTTGGGTTTAGATCAGATGCCCGTCGCTGACGAGGCGGAAATCGAAGGGAAATTTGAAATGACGATCTCGATGCACGAGGCCTCGGTCGGCCTGTTCGTGCCTTACCTGCGCAACCTGTCCGTCCTGCTCGACAAAGGTGTGGCCTATGCCGAGACCCGCAAGTTCAATCCGACGGTTTTGCTCGGCATGCGCATTGCGCCGGACATGTACGATCTGGCGCAGCAGGTCGGTGAGGCCTGCCGCCACGCCACCGTCGCGGCGGCCCTGCTGGCGCAGCGCGAGCCGGTGGCGATGCCGGTGCTCGAGCACGACATGGCCGGGCTTCAGGCCCGCATCGCGACGTCGATCGAGTTCATCGAGAGCTTGCCGCGCGCAGAGATCGACGCGGCGGCGGAGCGGAATGTCTTCTTCAAGCTGAAGAACGGGACCGAGCTGCCCTTCACCGGGCGGACGCTGCTGCTGACGTTCAGCGTCCCGCAGTTCTTCTTTCACGTGACGACGGCCTACGACCTGTTGCGGCACGCCGGCGTCGAGCTGGTGAAGCGGGACTTTCTCGGCCCGCGCGAGCGCTAGAGCATGATCCGAACCCGAGAGGCCGCGTTAGCGCAAAGTGCGAAGCGGCTTTTCGGGGAGATCATGCTCAGACGATATCTAAGGCACGATGATCGCGCTTTAGGCTTCGCCCTTGCGCTCGTAATCGGCGAGCGAGCTGCGGCCGGCGATCTCACTGCGCAGCTCTTCGAAGCGCCGCTGGGCCTCGTCCTCCTGCTCGTCGACGAAGCGCACGGCGGCCTCGCTCGTCATCGGGCCGTTGACCACGGGCGCGGACTGCTCGCCGATGGTCTCGTGGACGTAGAATTGGCCGTCATCGCCGCGATGCACCGTCCATTTGAGGCGGATCGCGACCATCGGGCCGGGGCCGACCTTGCTGTAGCCGTCGGCATCGGTGTGCTCCGGCACCAGCGGTTGCTCTTCGACGACCGGATGCTCTTCGACTGACGGATGCTCGTCGATCGACGGATGCTCGTCGAGCACCGGATGTTCGTCGACGACCTGCTGCTCGTGGGAGTCCTTGTGATCGCGCTCGCCGGCGACCACGATTTCGGTCTCGGTCTTGCGAATGACGAGAACGGGCTCGGGATTCTCCAGGATGCTGGCGATGGTCGCCAGCGTTTGGTCGGTCGGATCGATCTCTGACAAGGGGTCATCCTCCAGCTCGACACGGGCGGCCAGTCTGTCCCGCTACCGCCGTGCTTCCGCCTCCATTACGCGCGTTTGATTAAGGCTGAGTTGGGGCCCGATCTGCACCAAAATGGGACGCTTTCTGGCGTCCCGAAGGCGGGTGGACCGGACGCCGGCGCGTGATTTCGCTCAGCCCAGCACGTCCTGATTGATGACGTTCTGCCTGATCGGATCGCCGTCGAGCACACTCAGGATGTTGCGCGCGGTCTGCTCGCTCATGCGCTGGACCGCCTCGACCGTGACGCCGGCGACATGCGGGGCAATGATGACGTTGGGCAGCGCGAACAGCGCGTTGCTGACCGGCGGCGGCTCCACCTCGAACACGTCGATCCCGGCGCCGGCCAGCTTGCCGGAGACCAGGGCGTCGTAAAGCGCGGCTTCCTTCACGATGCCGCCGCGCGCCGTGTTGATGAGATAGGATTTCGGCTTCATCCGGCCGATCCGCGCCGCATCGAACAGGCCCACGGTTTGGGGCGTCTTCGGGCAGTGGATGGTGACGAAATCGGCCTGGGGCAGTGCCGCATCGAGGTCGGCGACCGGCTCGCAACCGGCGGCCTTGATCTCGGAGGCAGGCTTGTAGGGATCGTAGACCTGCACGTTCATTTCCATCGCGAGGCACCGCTTGGCGGTACGGCTGCCGATGCGGCCGAAGCCGATGACCAGCACGGTCTTGCCGTAGAGATCGAACGGCAGCATGCCGAGCCGGTCGGCCCATTTGCCGTCCCTGACGCAGGCGTGCAGCTCCTGCGCGCGCTTGGCGAGCGTCAGCATCATGAACAGCGCCGCTTCCGCGACCGAAGGAGAGTTTGCACTGCCGGCCACCATCAGCGGCACCTTGCGGCGGGAGAGGGCGGGCACGTCGACGGCGTCATAGCCGACGCCGATGCGGGTCACCACCTGCATGCCGCGGGACGCCTCGAGCTCGGTCTCGCCGAAGGCGGTGGCGCCAAGTGCCACGCCGTGGACCGGCGCATGGCTCTTCAGCAACGCCTCGAAATCCCCGGCCGAGATCAGGTTCGGAAACTCGACGAGTTCGATATCATCGCGCTGGGTGAGGAGGGCGCGTGCCCCTTGCGACAAAGTTTGCGTAACGAAAATCTTCTTCTTGTTGGTCGCCATCGTCCCCTGCCTGCGCGAGTTTCTTGTCCGGTCGTCATAACACGACGCCGGACGCCTCGTTTAGCAGGTGCATATTGTTGAGGTCCATCGCCAAACGCATGGGTGCCCCGTCCTTGGCGCCGGCATTGGGGTTGACGCGGCCACAGATCGGTGTGCCCTCGAGCCCGAAATAAACGAACGTTTCCATCCCCATCGGCTCGGTGACGTCGAGTACGGTTTCGAAAGTCTCGACGCCGGGCTCCAGATGCGCATGCGCCTCGGACAGATGCTCGGGCCGAAGGCCGAGCAGCAGCTTCTCCGTGCGCGGCAGCGCATTGTAGCGCGCGGCACGGGCCGGCGGCAGCGGGAAAGCGATCCGGTCGGTCAGGCGGATCTGAAGCGTGCCGCCGACATCCTCGAGCCGACACGGAATGAAGTTCATCGCGGGCGAGCCGATGAAGCCGGCGACGAAGCGCGTGGCCGGCTTGTGGTAGAGTTCGTTCGGCGTGCCGATCTGCTCGATCCGGCCCTTGTTCATGACAACGACGCGGTCGGCCAGCGTCATCGCCTCGACCTGGTCGTGGGTGACGTAGACGGTGGTGGTGCGCACCTTCTGGTGCACCTTCTTGATCTCGATCCGCATCTGCACGCGGAGTTTCGCGTCAAGATTGGACAGCGGCTCGTCGAACAGGAAGACCTTCGGATTGCGCACGATGGCCCGGCCCATCGCGACGCGCTGGCGCTGGCCGCCCGAGAGCTGCTTCGGCTTGCGGTCGATCAGATCGGTGATGTCGAGGAGGCGAGCAGCCTCCGTTACCCGCGCCTTGATCTCGGCCTTGGGATAGTGCTTCAGGCGCAGCCCGAACGACATGTTCTCCGCGACCGTCATGTGCGGGTAGAGCGCGTAGTTCTGGAACACCATCGCGATGTCGCGGTCCTTCGGCGGCACGTCGTTGACGACGTCGCCGCCGATCATGATGTCGCCGTCGCTGATGTCTTCGAGTCCCGCGATCATGCGCAGCGTCGTCGACTTGCCGCAGCCGGAGGGGCCGACCAGCACGATGAATTCATGGTCTGCGATGTCGAGATCGATGCCTCGCACGGCTTCGACATCGTCGTAACGCTTGACAACCTTCCGCAAAGCAACGTCAGCCATGAGACATCAACCCTTTGTCGCACCGGCGGTCAGGCCGGCAATGTAGTAGTCCATCAGGAACGCGTAGATGATGAGCGGCGGCGCGGCGCCGAGCAGCGCGCCGGTCATGATCTGCCCCCAGTTGAAGACGTCGCCCTTGATCAGCGTGGTGGTGATACCGACCGGCAGGACGAGCTGATCCACCGACGTCGTGAACACCAGGGGATAGAGGAACTGGGCCCAGGAGACGGTGAAGGCGAAGATGGTCGCCGCGATCAGCCCGGGCAGCGCCACGGGAATGAAGATTCGCGTCAGCGTCTGCAGCCAGGAGGCGCCGTCGATGAGGGCGGCCTCATCGAGCTCCTTGGGGATCGAGGCGAAATAGCCGATCATGATCCAGGTGCAGAACGGCACGGTCAGCGTCGGATAGATGAACAGCAGAACGTACCATCTGTTCAGCAGCGTGATGCCGGTCAGGTCCTGGACCATGGCCAGCATCTTGAACAGCGGAATGAACAACAGGCTGTCGGGAACCAGGTAGGTGAGGAATACGCCGGTCGCGAGCGTCGTGGAGCCCCAGAACTTCATCCTGGCCAGGGCGAACGCCGCGGGAATGCTGATCAGCATCGTGACCATCACGACCACGATGGAGACGATGGCGGAGTTCCAGAAGAAGCGCAAGAACTGGTTCGAGGTCAAGAGCTCGACGTAGTTCGACAGGGTAGGGTGAAACACCCACCACGGATTGGTCGCCGCCGAGATCTCCGCGCTGCTCTTCAGCGAGGTGATCAGCATGTAGATTGGCGGGGTGAGCGAGAAGATCGCGAACAGCACCAGGAAGAAGTAGGACCAGCGCAGCGCCCAGGTGCGATCCCGGCTCATGCTGCGGTACTTGACCTTGCGCGTGGGTCCGCCCTTGTCGATTGCAATCGTGCTCATCAGGCTTCGTTCCCACGTTTGTTGACATCGCGCAGAATGAAGATCGCGGCGACGGCGAGGATCGGCACCATGAACAGCGAGACGCAGGCGCCGAGCGGAATGTCGCTGCTCTGGATTCCGACCTGGAACGCCCAGGTGGCGAAGATATGCGTGGAGTCCAGCGGGCCGCCCGAGGTCAGGATGCGCACGATGTCGAAATTGGCGAAGGTCACGATCAGCGAGAACAGCGTAGTAATGGCGATGATGTTGCGCATCATCGGCAGGGTCACGTACCAGATCCGCTGCCACCAATTGGCGCCGTCGATGGCGGCCGCCTCGTAGAGCTGGTCCGGCACCGATTTCAACGCTGCCAGGTACATGATCATGAAGAAGGGTGCGCCGTACCAGACGTTGACGAGGATGACGGAAAAGCGTGCCCAGAAGGTGTCGCCGAGCCAGGGGATCGGGCCGATGCCGAAGAACGAGAGCGTGTAGTTGAAGGCGCTATAGGAGGGGTCGAACAGCCACAGCCAGGCCAGCGTGCTCATTGCGGGAGGGATCACCCACGGCACCAGCAGCATGCCGCGCCATTTGCGCTGGCCCTTGGCCGGAAGGTTGTGGACGAAATGAGCGACGATGAAGCCGAGCAGCGCCTTGAAGAACACGGCGGTGATGGCGAAGATGCAGGACTGCCTCACCACCATCCAGAACGTGTCACGCTTGAACAGGAACGTGAAGTTGGCGAAGCCGACGAACTTCTGCATCGACTTGTTCAGCGTCGCCAGATGCACTGAGTAGAAGGCGGGATACAGCACCAATAGCGCGATCAGGAGAATCAGGGGCAGCGTCAGGAAGAACGCCACCGTCGACTTCCGTCTGAGCGCATTGTGCAAGCTGGTGCGTTTGCGCGGGCTCGCGGCGCGTACGGAGCGAGCTTGCTCAACGACGACATCGGCCATGCTTGGACTTTCCTACGGAAGGTTCAATGGAAGCCGGCCATGACGGCCGGCCTCCTCTCGAAAGAGAATGGAACGGTCGGAGACAGTCGGCGGCTCACATGCAAGCAGGTGAGCCGCCGTGGCGCACGGGCGTCAGCTCCGCATGAAGCCTTCGCACTCGCCCTCGGCCCAGGCGAGCGCCTGCTCCATCGTCTCGCCCCTCGCATAGCGCAGCGCCAGCTTGGTCAGCGTCGCCTGGCTGTAGATCTGCTGGGCGATCTTCGGCGGAGCCGGCGATGCTGCGATCGACATCGTCTGCCGGCCATGCGGGTCGGGATAGCTGTAAAGCGTGCCCTTCGGCGGCCCTTCCTCGGCCCACGTCTTCAGCTTCGTCATGTTCGCGAAAGCCGGGAGGTCGTAGCCGCCGCTCGCCGCGACGAACTTTTCGATCGACGACGGCTGCGACAGATGGGTCAGCAGGCTCTTGGCGGCTTCCTTGTTCTTGCCGAAGGCCCAGACGCCCCAGAAATAGGGCAGGAAGGGCGCGAAGCGGCCCTTTGGACCGGCCGGCATGCCGTGCGTCCAGCACTGCTCGGCGACCTGTGGCGCGTCGCGTTTGGCAACGGCCCACGAGCTCGGCGGATTCAGGATCAGTGCGCCGCGCCCCGAGATCAGCCATTTGTTGTTGGATGCGTCATCCCAGGAGGCCGCGTCCGCCGGCAGCACCGCTATCAGCCTCTTGTAGAACTCGAGAGCTTGACGCACGGCGTCGGTCTTCACGGTGACGTCGCCCTTGGCGTTCACGAGCTCGGCGCCGAATGACTGGAAGATCGCGCCGGCGGTGTCGACGCTGTCGGTGGTCTCGCCGAGGCCGATGCCGAACGGGAAGCCGGCCTTGCTGCAGGCTTCGGCGGCCTTGAGGAAGACGTCGGTCGTCCAGTTCTCGTCCTTGGGCGTGCTGCCTGCCGGATACATCTCCTGAACGTCGATGCCGGCATGCTTCTTCATCAGGTCGATGCGGGAGCAAGGGCCCTTGATCTGGCTGCCGACGGTCGCGGGGACGGCGAGCCATTTGCCGCCGGCCTGGCCGAGATATTTGGTCGTGCCGTTGACCTCGCCGTTCTGCTTGATGATCGGCCCCATGATGTCGGTGACCGGCTCGAGCTGGTCAGCATAGGCGTGCGGCCACCAGGTCGGCATCTGGAGAATGTCGTGACCGGATTTCGCCTGCGCCTCGGCGGCGACCGTCAGCTCGAGCTTCTTGTTGTTGCTGGTGATGTAGTCGATGGAGACTTCGACCTTCTCCTTCGCCGCCCATTCGTTGACGAGATCGGTAGAGGCCTTGTTGGCGCCTGGCACCCAATGGTCCCAGAAACCGATCGAAAGCTTGCCGGCGGCGTAAGCGCCCCGGACGTAGGGCGCCGTGATAAGCGCCGCGGAGGACATTGCAGTGGCAGCCACAAATTGACGTCGCGTCAGTGTCTTGCGTGACATCTCGTTTCCTCGCCTGGGTGTTGTTGTTGGAGTTTCCTCTGGGAGACATTCTTATCGAGTTCTTGTTGTTGGATCTTCTTATTGGTGCTGTCGCCTGACGTGAGCATTCAGGCCACAGCAAATTGGTAGCGCGATCAGATCATGATTGATCGCGTCTGTCGAGAAAGCCGAACGGCTCCTCGTCTAGAACTAATGGTGTGCCCGCCACCCGCGTCGTCCGTCGACGCAGCCGTTCATTTTGCGACGCACACGTCGTGCAAGCGAGCCCTCGGACGATCCGTGCGCAATTACGCCGCAGTTTCGAATGAGCCTGCATAACCGCTTCGCGCGAAAGAGTTTTCGGGCGTGGACAGCAATCGGTTGCGTCTGGACCGCAAAGCGGGGGAAACGATAGAGTTGCGGTTTGTCGGGGCTCCGCCCCAACAGGCCAGTCAGATCGACGATGGAGACGAGAATGATCAACCCGGCGCCGTCAGCGCGGCTTCACATGCGGCGATGGTGCGTGCTGGGGGCCGTGCTCGCGCTGCTCTGCAACCCCGCGGCGGCCAATGCTCAAGGTCTGGTCAAAGGCGTTCAGGATGGTGCGGCGGCGGGGAACAAGGCGGCCGGTCCGGTCGGTGGCGTCCTTGGCGGCGCAATCGGCGGTGTGGTCGGCGTCTTCACCGGTGTGCTCGGCGTCGGCAACAACAATGGCAATCAGGCGCCACCCGCAAAGGACGCCGGCAAGGACACCGGGAAGGATGCCAAGCAGCAGGGCTCGGCCAAGGACAAGGATGCCAAGAACGCCAAAGGCAAGGGCGCCAAGGCGACCAAGGAGGCGAAGAACGCACCGCAGGGCAAGGATAAGGATGTCACCGTCCTCACCCAGCCCGGCGCGCCGCAGCAGACCGCCGAACAGATCGTCGCCAACAGCGATGCCTATATCGAGCGGATCAAGACCCAACTGAATCTCACGCCCGACCAGGAGAAGCACTGGTACGGCTTCTCAAGCGCCATGCACTACCTGGGGCATAATGGTGCGGAGCGGCTCAACTTGCGGGTTGCGCGCGCCAAGCGGGATCCGCCCGACGACATCATCGAGCAGATGCGCAACGAGTCGCAGTTCCTGATCGACCGGGCCGCTGACCAGCGCAATGTCGCAGACGCGGCGGAGCCGCTCTTTTCGAGCCTCGATGACAAGCAGAAGCAAGTCTTCATTCAGGAGATGGTGCGCCTGAGCCACGAGCGCGGACTGGATTGATCAAGTTGAATCGGATCGTGCGCGTCTGAATTAACGGCGCTGGCCACGAATTCGTGTATCCTCTCCGCAATTCGGTTATGGTTAGCTTCTTAAGGCTGACTGCGGGGTTGATATGGCGGACGGACTCTCCGTTTTCCTGGTCGAAGACGAGGCGTTGATCCGGATGATGATCGCCGACATGGTGGTGGAACTCGGCCACCACGTCGTCGCTGAAGCGGACAATGTCCGGGACGCCAGCGCGTTCGCCATGACCGCGCAATACGATCTGGCCATCCTCGACATCAATCTCATGGGCGTCTACGTCGATCCCGTCGCCGACTTGATCGAACGTCGCGGAAAGCCGTTTCTGTTCGCCACTGGTTACGGCCCCGAGCTGCTGCCGTCCTTGCTCCGGCGCAGGCCGATCCTGCGCAAGCCGATCGCTATGGATCAGCTCAAGGCGATGATCGATTCGATGTTTCCGGGAACTCCCGTTAAAGCGCAGCACTGAGAGCCGACTGGCGACGGCGAAGATGCCGCGTGCAACGGCGATGCGGCGTTAGCGTCACGACGAGATGAGATCGAGCGCCTCAGCTACGACCGTTCTTCAGCACCGTGGCAATGGTGTGGGCCGTCATGGCCGCACGGTCCGAAGCGCGCTGCGCGGCGAGCCGGTCTCGCGCCTTCTCCTCGATCAAGAGATCGATCAGCGCCTGCCGCTTGTCCTCGTCATCCGCCTCGCTCAGCAGGCGGTGATAGCGGTGATAGTCGAAACCCAGATCCTGCTTACGCATGTTACGCCCCCGCAACTACGCCACACACACCTTGATTGTTTCTCATTGGGAACATGCAGGCAAGCATGTTCGTGCGTGGAACCGCACGTGCGCTGAATCATCTGTGAATATTGGAACCCGCAAATAGCGAGAGTGCCTCAATCCACGTTGTGGTCCGCGAACATCTTCAGGCCCACGAAGCTCGCGTCGGGCTTGATCACGAGGCTGGTCGGAATGTTGCGCAGATAATCCTGGAACCGGCCCTTGGCTTCGAAGCGCGCCCGGAAGGCGGAGGCCATCAGGAATTCAGGAAAACGCGGCACGATTCCGCCGGCGATATAGACACCGCCGCGGGCGCCGAACGTCACCGCGAGATTGCCGGCGACGGAACCAAGGATGGCGCAGAACATCTCCAGCGTCGCGCGGCTGACGGGACAACTTCCCTCCAGGGCGGCCTTGGTGATGCCGGCAGCGTCGCGCTGGGGCACCTGCGCGCCGTCGACCTCCGCCAAGGCTCCGTAGAGATTTTGCAGCCCGGAACCCGAAAGCGCGCCACGCTCGATGGAGACGTGGCCAAGGCGTCGGCGCAAGCACGTGATCACACGCTCCTCGCGTTCGTTCTCCGCCGGTAGGGTCGCGTGTCCGGCCTCGGTGACGACGGCCAGCCGCGCACCATGGCGGTCGATCAGACAGGAGACGCCAAAGCCGGTTCCGGGTCCGACCACCAGCAGCGGCTCACCGGGCAGGCCATTTTGTCCGCCGAGAGGGATCAGATCGGCAGGCTGCAAGGCGGGCAGGGACCAGGCGACCACCTCGAAATCGTTCAGCACATGGACGCTGTCGAAGCCGAGCGCCGGCTGTAGCTCGTTGCCGTCGATGACCCAGGGACTGTTGGTCATGACGCAGCGGTTGTTGGTGACGGGACCCGCGACGGCCAGCACGGCTCTCTGGGGCGGCTCGCCGCTGGACCGGCGTGCCAGGACGTCCGAAATGGCTTCCCGGACGGTCGGGAAGTCGGCGACCTTCACGTAATCGATCGGTCCGATCCGATCGAAATCCCCGCGGCCCAATTCGCCCTGGCTCAGCGCGAAGCGCGCATTGGTGCCGCCGATATCGGCGAGAAGAATTTGTCCTGTCTTGCCGATGTTCATGACCTCGCGGCTGCCACCGCCTTCCGGCCGCGCCAACCCTGTCCTCCACGCCTTTGACCCGATCCGCCTGACGCGGACAGCGCGAGAATCCGCCCTTGGGTGCGGCTAGTCAACACGTTCGAAGCCAAACCGTTGCATCCTGCCACTGGTCGGTGACCAATTCGCGCAGGCCTTGCACGGTGTCGCCGGTTGCGAAGTCGCGCGGGAAGACCGACACTGGGGACGGGTCTGGCGCCGGTGCGCCGGGCACATTGAACGAGACCGGTCATGAAGATCTCCGACTGCGACGTGCTGCTGGCGATCGACGTGCAGAACGATTTCTGCACCGGCGGCGCGCTTGCCGTTCCCGGCGGCGAGAAGGTCGTGCCTGCGATCAACCGAATCGCCAAAAAATTCGCCAACGTGGTCCTGACCCAGGACTGGCATCCGCGCGACCACGTCTCGTTCGCGACGAACCATGCGGGTAAGCAGCCGTTCCAGACCATCGAGCTCGATTACGGCACCCAGGTGCTCTGGCCGGCGCATTGCGTGCAGGGCACCTCGGGCGCCGAATTTCATCGCGATCTCGACGTCGCCAAAGCGAGTCTCGTCGTGCGCAAGGGGTTTCGCCGCGGCATCGATTCCTATTCGGCCTTGTTCGAGAACGACCATCGGACGGCGACAGGGTTGCTCGGGTATTTGCGCGAACGTGAGCTGAAGACCGTTTTTTTCGCCGGTCTCGCGCTGGACTTCTGCGTCCGCTTCTCGGCGGAGGATGCGCGCAAGGCCGGGTTGGAAGTGGCCGTCATCGAGGACGCCTGCCGCGGCATCGATCTCGACGGCTCGGTGGCCGCGGCTCATCGAAGCTTTCGGGACCTCGGCATCTCCGTCGTCAGCCTCGAGGCGTTTCTGTAAGGACCTTGAGAAGAGTCATGGTGGAAAAGATCGGCAAACAGCCGGGCGGATCGGATCATGCCACTGATGAGCCGCTGCTGTGGCCGTTTGCGGCGGCCCGGCTCGCGATGGACGCTTGCTTCTGGTGGGTCGAGCGCGGCCGGGCAGAGCAGGAAGAGAGCAACCTGCCGTGGACGACGCCCAGCAGCGTCGCGCTGGAACTCGCGACGATGCGTCTGCGTGATTGCACGCGGACGCGGTCCGGCCAGCCCGTGCTGGTCTGTGCGCCCTATGCGCTGCATCGGGCCCTGATCGCCGATTTCGCGCCCGGCCACAGCGTGGTGGGGTCCCTGCGAGACGGCGGGATCGACCGGATCTATCTCACCGATTGGCGGTCAGCGACGCCGGACATGCGCTATCTCTCGATCGACAGCTATCTCGGCGATCTCAACGTCGCCATCGACGAGATCGGCGCGCCGGTCGATCTGGTCGGCCTGTGCCAGGGCGGTTGGCTGTCGCTGCTCTATGCGGCACGCTTTCCCGCCAAGGTCCGGCGGCTGGTGCTGGTCGGTGCTCCCGTGGACCTGTCGATCGATTCCTCGTTGTGCCGGGTCACCCGCAACGCACCCGAGATGGTCTACGACCAGCTCGTCGCCCGCGGCGGCGGCAATGTCAGTGGCGGGGAGATGCTCCGCTTGTGGTCCAAGGCGCCAAGCCGCGACGATATCGCAGCGGCGTTGCAGAGAGACCTGTCGGACGAGGAGGGCGCGGCGCTGCTCGCGCGCTTCGACCGCTGGAACGCGGAGACGCTCGATCTGCCGGGCAGATATTACCTGGAGACCGTCAACCGGATCTTCCGGGAAAACCAGATCGCCGGCGGTAGTTTCACCGCTCTCGGCCGCAAAGTCGATCTGAAGGACGTCAAGGCGCCGGTCTTCCTGCTTGCCGGGCTCGACGACGACGTCGTGCCGGCTGTGCAGGCACTCGCGACCGCCGGTCTCCTCGGCACGCCGCCCGCCTTCATTGCGGCGGCTTCCGAGCCGAGCAACCACCTTGGTCTGTTCATGGGCGCGCGCACCCACGCGCATGCCTGGCCGCGGATCGCCGACTGGCTGCGCGACGACCTGTCCGGCGTGCTGGCCCGCAGCGCCTGAACTCGCCGGGCGCCGCGGGCTATTCTGCAAATCCGTTATGCATGACGGCGGATGGCCTGCACGGGCCCCGGTCGATGGGCTACATATGGTCCGGAGCTGACGGCTTCGGCAGCGAAGAGATCAAGGGTACTGCGCTCGATGACTTTCCACTCGATCTACGCCCACGGATTTGCGCGCGTGGCGGCCTGTGTCACCACGTCCCATGTCGCCGATCCCTCGGCCAACGCGAAGGCGGTGCTGGCGGCGGCCGATGCCTGCCACGAGCAGTCGGTGGCGGTCGCCGTGTTTCCCGAGCTGTGCCTGTCCGGCTATGCGATCGAGGATCTGGTCAAGCAGGATCCGCTGCTCGATGCGGTCGAGCGCGGCCTTCTGAGCATCGTCGAGGCCTCGGCGGGATTGATGACCGTCCTGGTCGTCGGCGCGCCGCTGCGCTTCGGTCATCGCATCTACAACTGCGCCGTGGTCATTCATCGCGGCAACATTCTCGGCGTGGTGCCCAAAAGCTACCTGCCGACCTACCGCGAATTCTACGAAGGGCGGCATTTCGCTTCCGGCGCCGGCATTGCCGGAGAGACGATCTCCTTTGGTGGGGTGCATGCACCGTTCGGCGTCGACCTCCTGTTTTCGGCCGAGGACGTCCCAGGCCTCACCATCGGCGTCGAAATCTGCGAGGACATGTGGATTCCGGTGACGCCAGCCTCGGAGCTCGCGCTCGCCGGCGCCAGCGTGCTGATCAATCTCTCAGGCAGTCCGATCACGATCGGCCGGGCCCGCTCACGCGCGCTGCTGTGTCAATCGACGTCGGCGCGCTGCCTTGCGGCCTACGTTTACTCCGCCGCAGGGGCAGGGGAATCGACTACCGATCTCTCCTGGGATGGCCAGACCTCGATCTACGAGAACGGCGTGCTGTTGGCCGAGGGCGAGCGGTTCCGCCAGGGCGGCCAGATCACCACGGCCGACATCGATCTCGACCTGCTCAGGCAGGAACGCGCGCTGATGGGCACCTTCGATGACAACCGCCGCCAGCGCGAGGCGTTTTTCCGCAAGGTGACATTCGCCCTGAAGCCGCCGGCCGCCGACATCGGCTTCCTGCGCAAGATCGAGCGCTTCCCATTCGTGCCAAGCGACGAAAGCCTGCTCGAGCAGGATTGCTACGAGGCCTACAACATCCAGGTCGCAGGCCTCGTGCAGCGCATGCGCGCGACCGGCACCAAGCGCGTCGTGATCGGCGTCTCGGGCGGGCTCGATTCTACCCACGCATTGATCGTCGCCGCCAAAGCGGTCGATCTGCTCGGTCTGCCCCGCGAAAACATCCTGGCCTACACCATGCCGGGCTTTGCCACCGGCAGCGAGAGCAAGACGCATGCGCTGGCGCTGATGCAGGCGTTGCACACAAGCTGGCAGGAGCTCGACATCCGCACCACGGCGACGCAGATGCTGAAGGACATCGGCCATCCTTTCGGCCAGGGCCAGAAGGTCTACGACGTCACCTTCGAGAACGTGCAGGCGGGCCTGCGCACGGACTATTTGTTCCGGCTCGCCAACCATCATGGTGGCATCGTCATCGGAACTGGCGATCTCTCCGAACTCGCGCTCGGCTGGTGTACCTATGGCGTCGGCGACCAGATGGCGCATTACAACGTCAATTCCGGCGTGCCGAAAACGCTGATTCAGCATCTGATCCGCTGGGTGATTTCCTCGAAGCAGTTCAGCGACGACGTCAACCGGACGCTCGGCTCGATCCTGGTGGCCGAAATCTCGCCCGAGCTCGTGCCGGTCGAGGCCGGCGAGAAGCCGCAGAGCACGGAAGCGGCCGTCGGGCCCTACGAGCTGCAGGATTTCAACCTGTTCTACACACTGCGCTTCGGCATGCGTCCGTCCAAGATCGCCTTCATGGCGCAACACGCCTGGAAGGACGTCGCCAAGGGCGAATGGCCGCCGGCGTTCCCGAGCGACCGGCGCAAGGCCTACGAGCTTCCCGAGATCCGGCGCTGGCTCGAAGTGTTCCTGCGCCGCTTCTTTGCCTTTAGCCAATTCAAGCGCTCGGCGATGCCGAACGGGCCGAAGGTCTCGGCCGGCGGGTCGCTGTCACCGCGCGGTGACTGGCGTGCGCCGTCGGATGCGAGCGCGGCGGCGTGGCTCGAGGATCTCGAACGGAACGTGCCCAGCTGATCGGGGCGCGGATCGACATGGGGAGATGATCGGATGTCGGCCGGGGATGGGGCAGAAGCGGGCGGAGAGGCCGGGGTCGTCAACGGCCTCTACATCTTCGACATCGAGATGCGCGACGGCAAGCGCGGGCAGGCCAGAGGCGTGGTCGTGCTCAGCGATGGCCGCATCATGGGCGGCGACAGCTTCTTCTACTACACGGGGAGCTACACGTTCCGGAACGGCAAGTGGCGGGGCGACATGATCGTCAATCAGCACACCGAAGCCGTCGGCAGGACGCTCGCATTCGGCGGCCGGGAGGTCACCTGCGGTTTCTCGGGTGACTATTCCGCCGGTGGCGCCGAAGTCGAAGGCATGGCGCTGGTCGGCAAAACCACCGTGACATTCACGGCCCGCCTCACACTCAAGGACGCGATGTAAGTCCCGCGTGATCGGCCCTCGTTCCTGCTCAGGAACCTTCGCACCCACAGAACGTTCGCGTCTGTTGTTGCGAATTGTCGAGGAGAGGGACCATGCGTCAACACTTGATGTTATCGACCGCGGCCATCGGGCTCATGCTTGCGTCCGGCATTGCCTATGCCCAAGGGCCCGGTGAGCGCAGAGACGAGCCGAGACGGACCGAGGAGCCGGCGAAAGGCGCTGCGCCGCAGCGTGGCGGCGCCCAAGAACGGGTTCAAGAGCGTACACAAGGTGCCCAGGAGCGACTGCAGGGCGCGGGCCGCGAGGACAAGGGCGGCGGCGCGGCCAAGCAGCAGGCGAATGACGACAAACGTCAGCCTGCCAGTTCTGCCGAGCGTAACCAGCCGAAGGCCGGGGATCAGGCACAAGAATCCCGTGAGCCTGCGCGCGATCGCAACCGTGAGGCGGAGAGCGCGAAACCGGGACGCGACAGCAAGAGCAGCGCTGACACGAAGCAGGACAAGTCAGCCCCGCAAAAATCGACGGCCGAGTCCGAGAAGTCCAAGGCGGGCCCGGCTGGCCAGCAGAACGAGCGGACCGGAGCTACGGCCAACCAGAACGAGCGTAACCAGGCCCAGCCGCCGCGCAATGCCGCCGAGCAGCAGCCGCCCGCGCAGCAAAACGACCGGCCGGCTACCGCGACGGACACTAACCGGGCGGCTCCGACCAACAATGCGCAGACCGCTCCTGGCACCTCTACCACGCAGACCAATCAAGCCAATCAGACGACGCAGACCAACACGCAGGTCAATCAGCAGACCCAGGTGACGTCCGAGAAGCAGGTGCGGATCTCCGAAACGGTGAGCCGTGCACGCCTCGCTCAGCCGGAGCGAAATCTGAACATTTCGATCCGGGTCGGCGAGACGATTCCCCCGCGCGTGCGTCTCCATCGGCTTCCGCCCGAGATCGTCTCGATCGAGCCTGCCTATCGGGACTATGAATATTTCGCGACGGAGGACGAGGTCATCATCGTCGAGCCGCGCTCGCATCGCATCGTCAGCCAGGTGCCCCGCGATCCGTCGCGGGCCCGCGCGCAGATGGGCGGTGGCGCCGGCCAGAGCCAGAGCATGGCGGCGACCGGGGCAAGCCCCGTTAACTGCCAGATCATGCGGCGAGATGCCTCCGGCAATGTCGCACAGGCGGAACCCTCAACCGTGGGCTCGACCGCACGCACGGATTCCCTCAGCGTGATCGTCCAGATGCCCGGCGGCGGCTCGTCCGCCCCGATCGCACTCGGCGCTCCCGCGGGCAATATCGTGGTCGCAACGCAAGGGCAGGGCGACTGCACGGTGACGCTCGAGCCGCAAGCGCGCTAGCCGACGGACCACGCCGAAACGACAGCGCACCGCCCAGATGCCCACACGCGGAAGGGCGGTGCTATGTTCACGTCCAGGCCAACATCGTGGCCATCGACCCGTACGCCGAAGCCGCGACCGGCAACCGCAAGTACTTCCTGAACAGGTCTCGATTGGTGAGAGCGGGAAAGCCGGGGACAGTCCGTAAGCAGGGAGCGGGAGCTACTTAACGCGCCGGTGCCAACAACAACGGCGGCTCCAGCGCGGGACCAGCCACAGTCGCGGCGGTTGAACCCCGTCGACGACGGCGCGACCAATCCTTATGCGTCAAGCCTTGCTCAGCGAGATCGTGGATATTGTTCTGTCTGCCGCATGGAGCGCCGTCGTCAGGTTCTTGCGCCTGGAAGACGCCGTCGAAATCGCGACGGCAGTCTTTGGCCTCGGCTGTATCGTGATCGGCGCTGCCGTCTTATTGCTGGAGCACTGAGGAGGGAGCGTCGTGAAGACGATCACATTGCTTGCCGTAGCTGTGATGTTGCTGCTGGAGATCTTCGGCCCGACGTCGAGCGTCGGCGGCTCCATGACCTTCATGCTGGTCTTCGTCGTTGTGATACTGGCGGTCGCGATCTACGAGGCCTGGTTGAACAGGCGCGGGACGATCGGATGGATCATCAATGTTCTTGTCTGCGCTTTTGGCGCTCTGGTTGCGATTGCCCTGATCGGAATGGCGATGGACAGCGGGCTCCCGTACCTTCACCTCGAAGGATCGCTCGCCTCGTCGCAGCATCCCCTGAAGTATGCCGTGGTCGCAGCCGTTGCGCTTCTCATCGTGCTGGGATCCTGGATCCCGCTCCAGATCGTCAACCGGCTCCGGGACTAGAGCGGACGCATGCCGCGTCGTCGCGAGGAGAACCGCGGCGCACTTTCTCTTGGAGCGCGTTGAGGTTACGCCGCAATCCGTTGTTCGACCGGGGCCGTCAGCAGCTTGAGCGCCTGGGCGTGCTGCAGGTCGGGGACCGCGATGGCGGTGTGGCTGTAGATCGCGTGGCTGCGCGACTTTGCGATCGTGTCCAGGATCTGGCTGCCCTTGATGACGTGAAGGCCCATGCCCTCGTCGGCGGGGAAGATCGCCAGCACCACGTCATAGGCCGCGATCACGGCCCTGAGCGCTTCGGCCTTGTCCTCGGCGACGTCGACAAATACACGCACATCCGCCGCGAGTTCACGCAGTTCGTTAAAATCCAGCACTGTCAGGATACTCCAACGCAACGATACTGAGCCGAGCTTGGCGGCGTTGGGTTACTGAAGTGTCAACAATGCAAGCCGAGCCACAAGTTTCACGCCGAGGTGACGCCACGCGCTAGCGCTTTGGGGCCTCGTTGCGCCGGGCCTCTGCGGCCTCGTCCACGAGATTCAAGGCGAGGCCGTCATAGCTCAGCTTGAGCCCGCGGCCGACGATCCATGTCCATCCCTCACGGTCCTTGATGGCTTGCGCGTTGAACTGATCGGAGATCGATTTGACGGCAGCTTCCTGCGGCCCCGGATTGTTCACCGTCGCATTAACGCGCCGGATCGGGTGCCTGGCGTCGGTCTCGTCGCTGTCGACCGTGACCTTGGCGCCGTTGATGTCGCATTCGAGGGTGTGGGAGCCGCGGCTCTGGCGGCAGAGATAGTGGCGTTGACTGACGAGCTTGCTGGTCTCCTCGAACGTCATCCCGGGCGAGAAGCCGAAGATATCGGACTTTTTCACGAGGGCGAGGGACGCAGGCTTCAGGAAGGCCGGCTGGATCGCGACGAGGGCTGCGACAACGACAACGATCAAACCTGCAACGACGATAGCGACCTTCATGAGCACCCCGCGAGAGAACTTCAGACCATTATATCAGCCGGGGCGTTTGGCCATGCCCCAAAAGCGAAAACCCCGCCTGGGGGAAGCGGGGCCTTCTGGTGGGGTGAAGCTTGGGGACTTCAATGATAAGACGCGCCAGCCGCCGAATGGTTCAAAAAGGCAGGCGGTATGCCCTGCGGTATCTTGCACAGGAAGCAGGGAACTCCGCAGAACCCCTGCTTGCGTTTTCGGCCTCGATGGGGTCTAAGCCCCGTCACTTCATGACCTCTGGCATGAAATCAGCAGCGCGCCTCCCGCGCTTCAAGCCGCGTCCACAGCAGAGTTGCTCGCGCGCACAAAAGGAATTCAGACATGGCGAAGATGACGAAGACTCAGTTGATTGATGCAATTGCCGAGGGCACGCAGCTTTCGAAGAACGACGTGAAGTCTGTGATCGAGTACATGGCCACCGTCGGCTACAAGGAGCTCAACGAGTCCGGCGAGTTCGTCATTCCGGGCTTCGTGAAAATGTCCGTCGTGAACAAGCCGGCGACCGAAGCCCGCATGGGCGTCAATCCCTTCACCAAGGAGCCGATGCAGTTTGCGGCCAAGCCCGCGAGCAAGTCGGTCAAGGCCTCGCCGCTGAAGGTGGCCAAGGACGCCGTCTGAAAAGAAAAACCCCGCGCTTTCGCACGGGGCTCTTCTGGCTGACGGCGTTGGGATTTCAGCGCCTGGCCGCCAGCCGTGGGCCTAACTTAAAGTTGAAAATACAAAAGGCAACAGCGCCGCGATGACGGAATATATTCGTCTACCGCGGCGCTGCCATAAGACTGGGCGCTGAAATCCCCAGCTCCCATGGGTCCGCGCGGCGCCGAAAAGGTTCAATGCGCCATGCCCAAATACTGCATGCCTGGGGGAAATCGCCAGTAAGGGGCTGGACTTTTTGTTCCTATTTTGTTCTAGTGGGCCGCCTTAGGTTAGACCTTGGAGGTGACTCATGACCGTCGAAAAGCAGCGCGAAGTGATCAGACTCTGGAACGAGCTGAGGAAGCTCGAGGGTCCGGCTGCAGAAGAGCTCCGCATTCAAATCCTGGAATGCTTCTCGCAGAAGACTAACGCGAAGCGGGCGGCTTGATCGGGCAGCTTTTGCAGCGGGGCGCGACCACGCCCAGCTCGCCTTGGCAGGTTTCGCGGGTCGCCCGCGAACGTTCGCCTGTGATGGCTCAGGAACGAACATGTGCCAGCAGCGTTCGGCCTGCATGACATGCCCGCGCTGCGCCCAGCCCATGATTGCGATCTCCGCCAAGAGCTTTCGATGCGAACCTTGCCGCGAGATCGTCATCGTTTTCGCGGTCGTCTCGAGATTCCTCTCACCGAAGATCGCGCCGATGACCGCTGACGACGTTGCGCCGCGCGCCTTCATCGATCGTTAGGAATCGCTCCGCGCCGTTTTCTCCGACTCCGATTCGTTCTTCGAGAACGAAATGGAGTCGGATGCAGAACATGTTGCGCCTGCCGGCGCGATGCCGCGTTTCATCCCCTGACGTGATCGGGTCGTCACGCGCCTGGCCCGCGCCGCGATCGGACGCGCGTTCGGCAAACTCCTAACGAACGTTTGCGCGGAAGCAGATAACCCTATTCGGTTAGGTTAAAACCCCAATCGCGTTGCGCTTGCCGCTGCTTGGGATAGGTGTCTGGCAAAGACGAACAAGATACGACTTTGCCAAGAAGCCATTTTTGTCATGACACCTTTTTCAGAGCCGTCCTTTTACCAAGGCGACCGGCACACCTACCGGCGTGTCGCCATCGTCGGCACGCTGTTCTGCCTCGCTTTCGTGGTGATCAGCTTCTCGCTGCGGCCGCAGGTCGGGGACACGCGCGTTGCGGTCAAGGCCGATCGACTGGTGCGCACGGCGGGCCAGCCGGCGCAAGCCAACTAGACGGCGCGCCGATTAGCGCTCGTCACGGCAAATGCGATCGTCGGTCGGCACCTGCGAGAAAGTGGTGCCGCGCGAGGCAAGCGCCACGAAGCCGGCATAGCCGGACAGGTTGAGCAAGACTTCGAGCCACGCGGGCATATCGGCCTCTTCCGGTCTGCCTGAGGAACAACTCAACGTCCGCGCGTAGTCCTGGTTCCCTGCTCCCGCGAAGGAACCTAGATCGGGGAGGAGGGATCGAGCCGGCGGCCGAGGGTCGCAACGGATTTGCTCGAGGGCTGCTCTTTGAGGAACTCGGCGATCGCCCGTGCCAGTTCGCGGTCGCTCATCGGCGTCGCCGGCGGGCGCAGCGCGCCCACCCCGAAGCTGCGAACGATCTCGTCGTAATGCTGATCGTCGGATCTGGGAACCAGCTTGCGGATACGGGCCAGCAATGCAGATAAGGGCAAACTTTCCTCCTCGGTCATTCGCCCCGCTGGCAGCAATCGTCGTGTGCTGCCATCTGCTCCCGTGAAACTTAAAACCCCGCCAGCATCGCCGAGATGCTGACGGGGCTTCGTGCTGTTGCCTCAACCCGGATGGCGGAGGCTCCCGCACTTGAAAAGGCAATGCGCTCCCGGCGATTTGGTTCCGGCTCTCAGCGCCTTTTTTGCTGCGGCGGTTCCGCACTCCTGCGCGCAACCATCGCAGGCGCATCTCGTTATCTTTGCAAGACGCGAAGGAGGAGAGCAATGAAGAAGACACTGGCAGTCCTGGCCACCGTCGCAGCCGTCGGCGTTGCCGCGGTCGCAGCCCCGGCGCCTGCCGAGGCGCGCGGGCGCGGTGGTATCGGCCCGGGCCTCGCATTCGGCCTCGCCGCCGGCGCGATCACCGCGGGCGCGGTCGCAGCATCGCACCCGTACGGCTATTACGGTCCCCGCTACGGCTATTATGACGGGCCGGGCTACTATTACGGGGCCGGCCCCGTCGCCTCCTATGGCGGCGGACCCTACTACCGGCACCATCACCACTGGCGCCATTGGTAACGACTAACAAGCGAAAAGCCCGGAGCAATGCTCCGGGCTTTTTTCGTGCGCATTGATCAGACGTGAATTACGGCCACAGCGAGGGCCGTTCGACCTTTCGGGCATTCTCCAGCGTCGACACGAAATACTCTTCGCGCTCACGCTTGAATTTTTCCTGCGTGGCACGGAAGGCGGCAACACGGGCGGCGATCTCATCGCGCTCACGGGCTTTGCGTTCTTCGTCTTCGGTCATGACCATCCCCTCGGGTTTACTACTGAGCTCAAGCACTGCCGCCGCATCATCTTGAGTCGCATTCACACATCCATTGATGCTTCCGAATGGGGCGTCAATGGGGAGGAGGCATTGCAGGATTGTGATATGCGAAGGCCGGAAAAAATTGCCGAGTGCGTCGTGTTGGCGCTTGATAAGAGCGTCAGCAATCTTGCCGCTTGCGCATGGTTGCTGCAGGACAAACCGGATCGGGAGGCTGCGATTGATCGCATCGGATCTTCAAAGTGGCGTTGAGCGCCTCGGCGGGATGATCGCGGAGGCCAGGACCATCGTGCCGTTCACCGGCGCCGGCATCTCGACCGAGTGCGGCATTCCCGACTTCCGCTCGCCGGGCGGAATTTGGACGCGCAACCGCCCGATCCCGTTCGACGAATTCGTCGCGAGCCAGTCAGCGCGGGACGAATCCTGGCGCCGGCGATTTGCGATGGAGGAGGTGTTCGCGGCGGCGAAGCCCGGCCGCGGCCATCGCGCGCTGGCATCGCTCTACCGCGCCGGCAAGGTTCCCGCCGTCATCACCCAGAACATCGACAATCTGCATCAGGCCTCGGGCTTCGCCGGCGAGCACGTGATCGAGCTTCACGGCAACACCACCTATGCGCGCTGCATCGGATGCGGACAGGCCTATCCGCTCGACTGGGTGAAGCATCGCTTCGACGACGATGGCGCCGCGCCCAACTGCACGGCCTGCGCGGAGCCGGTGAAGACCGCCACGATCTCCTTCGGCCAGATGATGCCGGATGAAGAAATGCAGCGCGCGAGCGTGCTGTCGCGCGCCTGCGACCTCTTCATCGCGATCGGTTCCTCGCTCGTGGTGTGGCCGGCGGCGGGCTTTCCGATGATGGCGAAGAACGCCGGTGCGCGTCTGGTGATCATCAATCGCGAGCCGACCGAACAGGACGACATCGCCGACCTCGTCATCCACCACGACATCGGCGACACCCTCGGGCCCTTTGTCGGAAATTGAGGCAGGAGTTTGATTCGCGGCTGTGCAAGCTGTTCATAGGTTCCGGCGAATCTCTTTTTTGTCTATGCCTCGCAACCGGGAGTGTTATCTTTTGAGTCGAAAGATTCGCGTCGCGTCGAATTGAGAACATTCTCTTAAGACGCGTGATTCGGGCGCCGCCGATATGGCGGGTTGCATGGCAGTGTGGGGTCCGGGGTTATGGGGTCGTCGGACGGATTTGAGTCCAAGAAGCTCGGGGTTCCCGGGCAAGTGGTATCGTCGGGGCGGATCGCGCCGGGCGAACACGGCAGCGCCGGTCGCGACAGCGCGCTCAGTCCCTTCAGCGGGTTGGGCGAGGCCAGCGCCAATCTCGTCGAAGTCCATGGCGTCATCAAGTGGTTCGACGCTTCCAAAGGCTACGGCTTCATCGTTCCCGACAACGGCTGGCCGGACGTGCTCCTGCACGTTACCGTGCTTAGGCGCGACGGTTTCCAGACCGCCTATGAAGGCGCCCGCATCGTCGTCGAGTGCATCCAGCGCGCCAAGGGTTACCAGGCGTTTCGCGTGGTCTCGATGGACGAGTCGACGGCGATCCATCCGGCGCAGATGCTGCCGCCGCGCACCCATGTCACGGTCACCGCGACCAGCGGGCTGGAGCGGGCCCAGGTCAAATGGTTCAACCGGCTGCGCGGCTTCGGCTTCCTGACCTGCGGCGAGGGCACGCCCGATATCTTCGTGCACATGGAGACGCTGCGCCGCTTCGGCATGACCGAGCTCAGGCCCGGCCAGTATGTCCTGGTCCGCTTCGGGCCCGGCTCCAAGGGCATGATGGCGGCCGAGATCCATCCCGAGACCGGATCGCCGGGCTTGCAGTCGCACTAGGGGGCGCCACATCTTGCGGCGCAAGGTCCCGCAATCGTGAGCCATAGAGGCGCGCCGGCTGGCCGGTGCGCCTCTGGCTTTTCTGGCGATCGCCGCGTAAGGACTGATCCAGTCCCACGCCTCGAGTGCTCCCATGAATTCTGATCGCAAGGCCGTCTGGTCCGCTCTGAAGGGCTGGCTTGCCGCCATCCTCGTCATCGCCGGCTTTGCCGTCGCCAGCGCGCCCGCCGACGCCGCCAGCTTCCAGCCGCTGGAGATCGTCACCAAGAACGGCGTGCAGGTGTTCTCGGTGGAAATGGCGACGACCGCGGAGGAGAAGGAGACCGGCCTGATGTACCGCAAGGAATTGGCGGACGGCAAAGGTATGCTGTTCGACTTCAATCCCGAGCAGGAAATCTCGATGTGGATGAAGAACACCTATGTCTCGCTCGACATGATCTTCATCCGCGCCGACGGCCGCATCCTGCGCATCGCCGAAAACACGGAGCCGATGTCGACCAAGATCGTCTCGTCCCGGGGGCCCGCCCGGGCCGTGCTGGAGGTGGTGGCGGGAACGGCGCAGAAATACGGAATCCGTGTCGGCGACCGCGTCGGCCACCCGCTGTTCGGCAGCAAATAGGGCGGGCTGCGAAGGGTGTCGTCAACCTTGCCGGCGCCAGTTTGTAAGCTTGCTGGCGCCTTTGGAAGCGTGTATCGACGGGGCTCGCCGGACATTCGGGGTATAGCGCAGCCTGGTAGCGCGGCAGTTTTGGGTACTGCAGGTCGTTGGTTCGAATCCAGCTGCCCCGACCAGTCCCGACGTCATCTCAGGACGATTGTCCTCGCGAATTGACACGCGGTTCTTGACCTCGTTTCTCGACTTCCGCGCGATGTTTCAACGAATTGGGTCGGCCGGCCGGGATAGAATCGGCGGCGTCCGATCGAACCTTTGGCCGTCGCCATAGACAAATGTGTGTTGGGGATTTCAGCGCCCAATGTCTAACGGACGCCGCCAAGCGATAATATTCCGCTTGCGCGGCGTTGCGCTTTTTCGGCCGTCATTTGTCAGATGCGACCGAGCAACCTGAAGCGTGCCAGTCCGGTGGAAACGGCACGAACGGCCAGACCATCTGGTTATCGTTGGCGGCCTGCGGCGGCTCTTGCGCCGGCGTCCTTGCGACCAGCGCCATTCGCAGCGCCAGGCGCAGGTGTGCGCATTGCAGATTCATTTTGGTCGTCCCAACGAATCGTCTCGAAATTCATTACGAAATCTGACGTCAGCTCAATCGAATTGCGACGCGCCCAAGTCGGCGCTGCCATCTCAAATCGTAAACATTCTAAGAAACTCGACGCTCTCTTTCAACCGGTTCAGGTCCGAAGCCCACGAGAAGTAAGGTTGACCGGTTAGGTTAAGGATGAGCGGGTGTTGCGGCCGCTTTGGCCATCGTTATGAGATCGGGCTCGACCCGCGATGGGCTGCCTGCAATTCGTGCTCACACGAGGTCACAGTTCGTCGCAGCGCGCGTATCCTGTGAGTTTTGCGCCATGTCTTTCGATCGCAACTTCAAAGCCGCCGGTCCGCAATCGAGCTGGAGCGAGATTTGGCACCTCTGGACGGTGATCGTGCCCCGCCGCTCGATCAACGGACAACTCGTGATCGGCAAGGTCTGGCGCCGTCATGATGGTCGCGATTGGATCTACAGGAAATTCACCGAGTTCGACGGCGAGGAAGCGGCCTGAAGCGCGATAGGCCCGTAGTGAGCCGTCATCGCCCCTTGCGTTAATGCTGAACCCGTTCGGCCGAGGGCCGTTGCCCGGCCTATCCCGGCGCCTGCACGCGCGGCAGCGGCAGTTTGAAGTGACGTTTCGCATAGGCGACGATTTCGGCGTCCGAAGGGTGATCGGCCGGTTCCACCGCAGCAATCCGTTTGCCGATATCGGGAGCGTTCGCGCGAATGTGGCTGGCAAGCTCCGTCTTTGCGCTCGCCGGGCCGATGATGAGGATCTCGCCGGCATCGGCGAGGGCTTTGCTCACGTCAGCGTAGAACGCCTTGTCGGGAGCTGCGTGGCCGCTGCCGACGACGTTGGCCTTGTGATGAAGATGACGCGTCGGCAGTTGCGGGTGCAACGTGATTTCGTCGGAGCCGCTCAGGCCGAGATGGAAGATCCTGGCCTGCGAATGGTCGATCCATATCACGGCATGAAAATGAGAGGGCATGTGCTTGGGCCTTGTCCGAGGGGAGGCCGCCGACGTCGATGCGGCGATGCGTGTCGCGACGACATTATGCCGGTCGGCGCCATCCCTGGTTGACCCAGGTCAATCGATCTCGGCCCGATCCGGCGGGGCGACCGAGCGCAGCGTTCCGCGAACGGTGCGCTCCGAACGGCAGCGTTCCCGGCTCAGGCCGCCTTCGCCGCGGGCTTGGGAGGCGGCGGCTTCAGCGGCTTGTCCTGCTTCTTCGACCACGAGATGTAATAGGCTACCGTGGTCATGATCGCGATGCCGGCGACGCTGACGAAGATCTGCGCGAGCAGCGAGCCCGAGCTCATCGACAGCTCGAAATGGCCGACGAAGGACAGGAACACGCCGACGCAGAACACGGCGAGCGACTGCTGGCCGCAGACGATCAACGGATCGAACACCTTCCACTCCAGGCCCGGCCATTCCTTCGGCACGAAGCGGATCACGAGAATCACGATCACGACGAAGTGGATGAAGCGATAGGGGGCGAGGTTGGTCTTGTCGTTCGGGTTGAAGGCCGAGAACAGCCACTCGGGGAACATACCGCCGAAGGTCGGGAAGCGGCCGGCCATGGTCATGACCAGCGCGAACAGGAGATAGCCGACGCAGAGGTAGAGCGTGATCGGCGCGTTGATCAGCGTCATCGAGCGGCGTGCGCCCCCCATCGCGCACCAGGCTCCGAACACGAACAGCACCTGCCAGCAATACGGGTTGAAGTACCACTGACCGGCCGGATAGGCGTTCAAATTCCAGCCGAAGTGACGCGCGGCCAGCCACAGCACGATCGACAGCATCATCGTGAGATCGGGCTTGCGCAGCATGAACCACAGCACCGGCGGAAACAGTCCCATCAGCACGATGTAGAGCGGCAGCACGTCGAGATTGAGCGGCTTGAAGCGCAGGAACAGCCCCTGGCGCAGCGTCTCGGTGGCGTTGTCGACGAGGCCGGCGACGTTGAACTCGTTGATCATCTCGGAATCGCCGAAGCGCAGCGCCAGATAGCTGATCGAGGCGATATAGATCACGAACAGGATGATGTGGGCGACGTAGAGCTGCCAAACCCGCTTGGTCAGCCGGGTGGCGCCGACGATGAAGCCACGGTCCAGCATCATCCGCGCATAGACGAAGGAGGCGGTGTAGCCGGAGATGAAGACGAACAGGTCGGCGGCGTCGGAAAAGCCGTAATTGCGCGTCGTGATCCAATTCACGACGTTGTCGGGAATGTGGTCGAGGAAGATCGCCCAATTCGCGACGCCGCGAAACAGGTCGAGCCTGAGGTCACGGCCCTTGTCAGGGAGCGTGGCATTGATGTTCAGGAAGGCCATGCGACGGGAGCTCTCGGAGGGGCGGTTTACACTGACGTCAGCGAAGGAGTGCCGCCGGGCGGGGCCCCGGCGCGGAAGGCGGGTACGCAATTGTCACGGTGCAGCATAATGACTATACCGTTGGCGAGGGTGCCGGGGGCCGGAATCACCGATCAGTTCCCAATTGGTGTCTCTATACTATCCCTGAGGTTTCCACCAACTGCTACCGTGACGCATCGAAATCGAACGATAAAGACGAAGAGGCCGGACCGCAAATGACCGCACGGATTTTCAAGCCCGCCAAGAACGCGATGCAATCCGGACGCTCCAAGACCAGGGAATGGCAGCTCGACTACGAGCCGGAGCAGCCGCGTTCGGTCGAGCCCCTGATGGGCTGGACCTCGTCCGGCGACATGAAGCAGCAGATCACGCTGCGCTTTCACTCCAAGGAAGAGGCGATCGCTTATTGCGAGCGCAAGGGCATCGCCTACCAGGTGATCGAGCCGCAGGATTCGATCCGCCGGCCGGTCGCCTACGCCGATAATTTCTCATTCCGCCGCGGCGAGCCCTGGACGCATTGAGGGCGCGGGCGGCCAGGCCGCCCGGTGAGGTCATCGTGAACCGTCGTGCCCGGGATCGTCCCGGGCATACCCGGGGACGCGAACTCGGCCTGCATGGTTCGCCCGGCGATGCAAGCATCGTCCGGAGACGCCCGCTTTGGCCGGCTCCTCACCATGACGGTCTGCGCCCCGAAACGTGGCCTGATCCTGAGAGACTGCCGCAGGCGGGCCTCAGGCAAACTTCCCGCCACGCTCTTGCAGCCCCGAGGAAGCCCAAGGTGGTTGGCACCCATTCCGCTCCGTGCTTCGCTGCGCCGCATGACACGACCATAACGAGGTGGGGGATGGCGGGGCGGGACCAGCTCGACGGCGTCGATCTGAAGATCTTATCCGAGTTGCAGCAGGACGGACGGGTGCGCAACAACGAGCTGGCGCTGCGCGTCGGTGTGTCCGCACCCAACTGCCTGCGGCGCCTGAAATCGCTGTTCAGTCGCGGCGTGATCCGCGCGGTGCGCGCGGTCATCGACGAACGGCTGCTCGGCTATGAGGTGGTGTCGTTCGTCTCGATCCAGCTCGGCAGCCAAGCCCAGCCGGTGCTGGAGGCGTTCGAGAGCTCGATCGCTGCGATCCCGCGCATCCAGCAGTGCTGGCGGATTTCAGGCGACACCGACTATCTCCTCAAATGCGTGGCGCCGAACGTCGAGAGCATGCGCCAGCAGCTGCTGCATTTCGCAGCAATGCCCGATGTGAAGAACGTTCGGAGCTTCCCGGTGTTGGGGGTCGCCAAGGATGTGCCGCTGCCGTTGCAGGAGAGTCCGCGGGGCGCTTCGGCAGGATAGGCACGACGCTGTAGACGATGGCCCGGCGCGCCGTTGCGCGCCTCACCGGTACCGGCCGCGGAATTCGCGCGGGCTTGCTCCGGTCCAGCTGCGGAAGGCGCGCGAAAAGCTCTTCTCGTTGCGAAACCCTGCGATCTCCGCGATACGTTTGATCGGGGCGCGATCACGCATCAGCTCCTGCTTGGCGAGCTCGAATTTTGCTTCTTCCTTGAGATCGCGCAACGAGGTTGCTTCCTCGCGCAGGCGCCGATGCATGGTGCGGGTAGAGAGCGCAAGCTCGCTCGCGACGTCCTCGGCGCCGAGGCTGCGTCCCCGCGCATTGCGGAGCACGCGGCGGACACGCTCGACCAGCAGGCGGTCGCGGCGATAGGGCAGCACGGTCAGCCTGAGCGCGCCTTTGAGCATGTTGTCGAGATCGGCGGCGCTGCGCGTGAGCGGCAGCGAGAGATAATGCTTGTCGAAGACGATGCGGGCGCGGTCGGCGCCGAAGCGGATGTTCCGGCAAAAGATGGTCGGATAGACCGAGACATGACCGGGCTCTGGGTAAGGGAATTCCGCCGCGCGGAGCGCGATCGCGGAATCCACCGCCCAACAGGAGAAGCCGAGCACGTAGCGAAGCAGGGTGACGAGGCAGAATTCGCGTAAGGCCCCGAGATCGCGCAGCTCCCGGATGGACACCACGGCGGTCTCGTCGCCAACCTCGAGATCGAGCTGCACGTCCTCGGTGAGCAGGAGGTGATGGCGGCACCAGCGCTTGAGCGCGACCTCCAGCGTCGGCGCCGTGATCGAGGCGCGGCACAGCATGCCATAGGAGCCCCAAGGCAGCCGCCGCGAGAACCAGCCGAGCGCCTCGTCATCCAACTCGCGCATGGCATGGCCCGCCAGGGCCTCGAACTGGGCCGCGGTGACCCGCCCGTCCGGAGAATTGACAAGGTCCGGCGCTACCTGACCCCGGCTTAACGCCTCGGCCGGGTCGCGGCCGTAGCGCGCATAGGCCGCAACCACGCCGCGGACGAAGGCGGCGGGAGTCACGGCGCGGCGCGAGGTCGCGGTGGCGGCTTGAAAAGTCATCGGAACTCCCTCCGGAAAATCCTCGCCAAGTTTGGCGGAAAATGCAACCTTTTCGACCGCAAGAGGGCCGCGATACCGCTAGGTTCAGAGCCCAAAATACGGAGGAATCGCCTTGAACATCCCGAGCATCGACTTCGATCTTGGCGAAGACATCGGCATGCTGCGCGACACGCTTCGCGCCTTCGTGGAGGCGGAGATCACTCCGCGCGCGGCTGAGATCGAGAAGGCCAATCTGTTTCCCGCGGACCTCTGGAAGCGCTTCGGCGACCTCGGCCTGCTCGGCATGACCGCGCCGGAGCAGTATGGCGGCTCCAGCATGGGCTATCTCGCCCATATCGTCGCCATGGAGGAGATTTCGCGCGGCTCGGCCGCGGTCGGGCTGTCCTACGGCGCGCATTCCAACCTCTGCGTCAACCAGATCCGCCGCAACGGCAACGACGCGCAGCGCCAGCGCTATTTGCCGAAGCTGATCTCCGGCGAATATGTCGGCGCGCTCGCGATGTCCGAGCCGGGCGCCGGCTCGGACGTCGTCTCGATGAAGCTACGCGCCGACAAGCGCGGCGACCGCTATGTGCTCAACGGCTCGAAGATGTGGATCACCAATGGCGGCGATGCCGACGTGCTGGTGGTCTACGCCAAGACCGATCCGGAGGCCGGCCCGCGCGGCATGACCGCGTTCCTCGTCGAGAAGGGTTTTAAGGGCTTCACCCACGGCCAGCATCTCGACAAGCTCGGCATGCGCGGATCCAACACCTATCCCTTGTTCTTCGACGAGTGCGAGGTGCCGGAGGAGAACGTGATGGGCAAAGTGGGCGAGGGCGTCAAGGTGCTGATGTCCGGCCTCGACTATGAGCGCGCAGTGCTCTCGGGTGGCCCGCTCGGCATCATGGCGGCCTGCATGGACGCGGTCGTACCCTACATGCACGAGCGCAAGCAGTTCGGTCAGCCGATCGGCGACTTCCAGCTGATGCAGGGCAAGCTTGCCGACATGTATGCGACCTGGCAGGCGACGCGCGCCTATGTCTATGCGGTGGGCCGCGCTTGCGACCGTGCCGATCACGCGCGCAGCTTGCGCAAGGATGCGGCTGCTGCGATTCTCTATTCCGCGGAGAAGGCAACCTGGATGGCGGGCGAGGCGATCCAGGCGCTCGGCGGGGTTGGCTACACCAGCGAATTCCCCGTGGGGCGTCTCTGGCGTGACGCAAAACTCTACGAGATCGGTGCGGGCACCTCGGAGGTCCGCCGCATGCTGATCGGTCGCGAACTGATGGCCGAGACGGCTTAGAACCTTCACTTCATTGGAATCATCATGCCGCTCCATTCCAGCATCGATCCGTCATCATCAGACTTTGCGTGCAATTCAGAGGCTATGCGCACCCTCGTCGCGGACCTGCGCGAGAAGCTCAGTCAGGTCGCCGGCGGGGGCGGCGAGGTCTCGCGCAACCGCCACACCGCGCGCGGCAAGATGCTGGCCCGCCAGCGCGTCGATCTGCTGGTCGATCCCGGAACCTCGTTCCTGGAGCTGTCGCCACTCGCGGCGTATGGCCTCTATGGCGGCGACGTGCATTCGGCGAGCGTCGTCACGGGGGTCGGGCGCATCGCGGGACGCGAATGCGTGATCGTGGCCAATGACGCCACCATCAAGGGCGGCACTTACTACCCGATGACCGTGAAGAAGCATCTACGTGCGCAGGACGTCGCGCGGCAGAACAATCTTCCTTGCGTCTACATGGTGGATTCCGGCGGCGCCTTTCTGCCGCTGCAGGACGAGATCTTTCCAGACGAGCGGCATTTCGGCCGCATCTTCTATAACCAGGCGCAGATGTCGTCACAGGGCATTCCGCAGATCGCGATCGTGATGGGCTCCTGCACGGCCGGCGGCGCCTATGTGCCCGCGATGTCCGACGAGAGCATCATCGTGCGCAACCAGGGCACCATCTTCCTCGGCGGTCCGCCGCTGGTGAAGGCGGCGACCGGCGAGGTGGTCAGCGCCGAGGAGCTCGGTGGCGCGGACGTGCATTCGCGGCAGTCCGGCGTGACCGACCATTACGCCCAGAACGATGCCCATGCGATCGGAATCGCGCGGCGCATCGTCGGCACGTTGAAACCGCCGGCGCGGCCGAACCTCAACATGCATCCACCGCGCGAGCCGCTGTTTGCGGCGGAGGAGATCTACGGCGTGGTGCCGGTCGACGGCAGAAAGCCGTTCGACGTGCGCGACATCATCGCGCGCGTGGTTGATGGTTCCGAATTCGACGAATTCAAGAAACTCTACGGCACGACGCTGGTGTGCGGCTTCGCCCATATCTGGGGCTATCCAGTCGGCATCATCGCCAACAACGGCATTCTCTTCAGTGAGAGTTCGCTGAAAGGTGCGCATTTCATCGAGCTGTGCTGCCAGCGCGGCATTCCCCTGGTGTTCCTGCAGAACATCACCGGCTTCATGGTCGGCAAGAAGTACGAGGCCGGCGGCATCGCGCGCGACGGCGCCAAGCTGGTGACGGCGGTCGCGACCGCCTCGGTGCCGAAATTCACCGTCGTGATCGGCGGCTCCTATGGCGCCGGCAATTACGGCATGTGCGGCCGTGCCTATTCACCGCGCTTCCTCTGGATGTGGCCGAATGCGCGCATCTCGGTGATGGGCGGCGAGCAGGCCTCGATGGTGCTGAGCCAGGTCCGGCGTGACAATATCGAGGCCAAGGGCGACAGCTGGTCGAAGGACGAGGAAGATAAATTCCGCGAGCCCATCCGCGCGCAATATGAGAGCCAGGGGCACCCATATTACGCGACCGCGCGCCTCTGGGACGACGGCGTGATCGACCCGGCCGATACGCGCCTCGTGCTCGGCCTCGGCCTCTCGGCGGCGTCGAATGCGCCTATCGAGCCGACGAAATTCGGCCTGTTCAGGATGTGATGCGATGGACCGCTCAAAGCTCTACCGGCGTTTTCGCACGCTCCTCATCGCGAACCGCGGCGAGATCGCCTGCCGCGTCATCCGCACCGCCCGCGCGATGGGCCTGCGCACGGTCGCAGTCTATTCCGAGGCCGACCGCGACGCGATGCATGTCGCGCTCGCCGACGAGGCCGTGCTGCTCGGGCCAGCGCGCGCCCGGGACAGCTATCTCAATGTCGAGCGGCTGATCGAGGCCGCGCGCAAGACCGGCGCGGAGGCCGTGCATCCGGGCTACGGCTTCCTGTCGGAAAATGCCGAGTTCGCGCGGGCTTGCTTCGATGCGGGCCTCGTCTTCGTCGGCCCGACCGCCGGGATGATGAATGCGATGGGTTCGAAGTCCGGCTCCAAGGCGCTGATGGAGAAGGCCGGCGTGCCGCTGGTGCCCGGCTATCACGGCGAGGCGCAGGACGATGCAACGCTGGCGAAGGCGGCCGAGAAGGTCGGCTTCCCGATCCTGGTGAAGGCGTCCGCGGGCGGCGGCGGCCGCGGCATGCGGATCGTGCGCTCGGCGGACGAACTCGGGCCCGCGATCGTCAGTGCCAAGCGGGAGGCAAAGGCCGCGTTCGGCGACGACCGCATGCTGATCGAGAAGTATGTCGACAATCCCCGGCATATCGAGGTGCAGGTGATCGGCGACAGCCACGGCAATCTCTTGTCCCTGTTCGAGCGCGAATGCACGTTGCAGCGGCGGCACCAGAAGGTGATCGAGGAGGCGCCGTCGCCGACGCTCAATCCTGCACAGCGCGAGACCGTCTGTGCGGCGGCGCGAAAGGCGGCAGGCGCGGTGAACTATGTCGGCGCCGGCACGATCGAGTTCGTGTCCGACGGCAAAGACGTATTCTTCATCGAGATGAACACCCGCCTGCAGGTCGAGCATCCCGTGACCGAGCTGATATCAGGCATCGATCTGGTCGAATGGCAGTTGCGCGTCGCCTTTGGCGAGCCGCTGCCGCTGAAGCAGGACGAGATCAGGCTCAACGGCCATGCCGTCGAGGCGCGTATCTACGCGGAAAACCCGACCAAGAACTTCATGCCGTCGGTCGGCCGGATTTCCACCTGGCGGCTGCCGGAGGAAACCGGGGGCCTCCGCATCGACGCCGGCTATCGCGAGGGCGACAGCGTCTCACCCTATTACGACGCCATGCTGGCAAAGATGATCGCCTGGGCGCCGACGCGGGATGTCGCGATCGAGCGGCTGAACCGCGGGCTGGAGGAGTCCGACGTCCGCGGTATCGTCACCAACATCCCGTTCCTGTCGGCGCTGATGACGCATCCGAAGGTGCGGACGAATGCGATCGACACCGGGTTCATCGAGCGCGAGCTGGCGGTGCTGACGTCCGCCTCGCCGGCGCCCGGGGAGCTCGAGCTCTGCGCCGCCGTGGCCGCCGTCGTCAACGACGAGCAGCAGGCCGCACGGGCCCAGGCGAATTCGCCCTGGCAGACGTTCGGCTGGCAGCCGGTCGGCCGGCGCCAGCGCAGCTTTGCCTTCCGCGTCGGCCACGGGCCCGAGCAGAAGATCATCCTGAACTACGGCAGCGGGCCGTCTACGCTGGTGATCGGCGAGCGCGAGCTGGCGTTTGCAATCGCGCCGAAGGACGGCGGTTTCGACCTGACGCTGGATGGCGTCAAGTCCTCCGTCGCGGCCGTGATCAACGGCCACGAGCTCTACTTGCGCACGCGCAACGGCCGCTTCGACCTGCACTGGGTCGATCCGTTCGGCGGCGAGAGCGAGGAGCAGACCGGCGAGGACAAGATCGCAGCGCCGCTGCCGGGAACGGTGGTCGCCGTATTGGCCGAGGAGGGCGCAACGCTCGAGAAGGGCGCGCCGATCCTGACGCTCGAAGTGATGAAGATGGAACAGACGCTGCGCGCGCCCTATGCCGGCGTGCTGAAATCCATCAAGTGCAAGGTCGGCGACATCGTGCAGGAGGGTGTCGAACTCGCCGTGGTCGAGCCGGCGGGAGAGTGACATGAGCGACCAGGTTCGCATCATTGAAATGGGGCCGCGTGACGGGCTTCAGAACGAGAAAACGCCCGTCAGCGTCGAGGCCCGCATTGCCTTCATCGAGGCGCTGGTCGCGGCCGGCCTGAACACTGTCGAGGTCGGCGCCTTCGTCTCGCCCAAGGCGATCCCGCAAATGGCAAGCTCCGACGCCGTGCTGCGAGGCGTGAGCCACCTGTCCGGCGCCGAATTCCACGTGCTGGTGCCGAACGAGCAGGGTTATGACGCCGCGCGTGCTGCCGGCGCGCAAGTCGTCTCGGTGTTTGCCGCCGCTTCGGAGGGATTTTCGCGGGCCAACATCAACTGCACCGTCGCGGAGTCCATCGAGCGGTTCAAGCCGGTGCTCGCGCGCGCCAAGGCCGAGGGCGTCAAGGTGCGCGGCTATATTTCCTGCGTGCTGGGCTGCCCGTTCGACGGCGAGATCGAGCCGAAGGCGGTGGCCGACCTGGCGAGCACGCTGTTTGAACTGGGCTGCTACGAGATCTCGCTCGGCGACACCATCGGCGTCGGCACGCCAGCCAAGGCCAAGGAGATGCTGCGCGCGGTAGCCGCCAACGTTCCCTCAGCCAAGCTCGCGATGCATTTCCACGACACCTACGGCCAGGCGCTCGCCAACCTCTATGCGGGGATGGAGGAGGGCGTGCGCGTCGTCGACGCTGCCGCCGGCGGCCTCGGCGGCTGTCCCTATGCGCCGGGAGCAACGGGCAACGTCGCCACGGAGGATGTCGTCTACATGCTCGAAGGCATGGGCGTCAGGACGGGCATCGACATGGAGAAGCTGCTGGCGGCCACGAACGAGATGAGCGGCGTGCTGGGCAAGCCGCCAGTCAGCCGTGTGGCGTCTGCGCTGAATGCGAAGAAGAAGCAGGCTGCTTCGTAGGGTCGCTAGCGCCGCCTTCAGGTGCCGTAGGGTGGGCAAAGGCGCAAAGCGCCGTGCCCACCATCTTTCCATGATCGAGACAGGTGGTGGGCGCGCTTCGCTTTGCCCACCGAGACCTGCGCTTAGGCCGCCTTCAGCCCCACATCCGGCAGGCGCGGCCGGTTCTTGAGCGCCTTGGCCATCATCGCCTCGACCTCGGCCTTCTCCTGCGGCAGCAAGGCGAGGCGCGGCGGGCGGGTCAGCGCGGTGCCGCGGCCCATGATGTGCTCGCACAGCTTGATGCACTGGACGAGGTCCGGCCGCGCATCGAGATGCAACAGCGGCATGAACCATTCGTAGAGCGGCATGGCCTCGGCAAAGCGCCCGGCCTTGGCCAGACGGAACAGCGTTTCGCCCTCGCGCGGAAAAGCGTTCGACATGCCCGAGACCCAGCCCACGGCACCCATCGCGACGCTCTCGACGATGACGTCGTCGAGCCCCGCGAACAGCACGAAGCGGTCGCCGACCATGTTGCGGGTGTCGATGAAACGGCGGGTATCGCCGGAGGAATCCTTGAAGCAGACGACGGTGTCGACGTCGGCGAGCGAGACCAGGATGTCCGGGGTGACATCGTTCTTGTAGATGGGCGGATTGTTGTAGAGCATCACCGGCAGGTCTGTTGCGCTGGCGACGGCACGGAAATGCGCAGCGGTCTCGTGCGGCTTCGACGAATAGACCAAAGCCGGCATCACCATCACGCCGTCAATGCCGACACGCGCGGCTTCCTTGGCCGTCTCGACCGCAAAGGCCGTGGTGAATTCGGCGATGCCGCACAGCACTGGCACGCGGCCGGCTGCGACCGACTTCGCGGTCTCCATGATCGCGATCTTCTCCTTGCGCTCCAGCGAGGTGTTCTCGCCGACCGAGCCGCAGACGATCAGGCCGGAGACGCCGTCGCGGATCAACCCGTCCATCACCTTGGCGGTTGCGTCGATATTGAGGGACAGGTCGTTGTTGAACTGGGTGGTGACAGCCGGGAAGACGCCTTCCCAGGAAATGCGTGGGCTCATTGTTTGCTCCGATTGGAATTGTGCCGGCGGATCGTTCAACCCGCCGGCATTGGACGTGAGGAATGGACGGGATCAGAGCGTCGCGCCGACCTTGCGCAGCTCGGCGAGGACGGGGGCCTTGGGCAGCCAGATCTTGTCGAACTCGGCAATGACGGCCTCGGTATCCTTGGCGTCGACCTGGCGGATCGGGATCGGCGCCTTCTTGAAGTTCTCGATAAGTGCCGGCTCATTGCCGGCAAGCTCGTCGATCTGCGCGTCCAATGTCGACTTCACTAGCTTGGTGATCAGCTCGCGGTCGGCGGGCGGCAGCGACTGCCAGACCCGGCCCGATACGACGGCTGCCATCGGCATGAAGACGGCGTTCATCTGCAGGATCACCTTCGACACCTTGTCGAAGCGCTGGTTCCAGGAAAATTCGAGATCGGCCTCGAGGCCATCGACCTGGCCGTTGGCCATCGCGTCGAACACCTGCGGCGTCGGGATCGGGGTGGGCGCTGCGCCCAGCGAGGAATAGAAATCGCGATAGACCGGCGTCGGGTTGATCCGGAGCTTCATGCCCTTGATGTCGGCCAGCGTATTCAGATCCTTTGAAGAGAACACCGCGCGCATGCCGGTGATACCCCAGCCGAGCCCGATTGTGCCGGTCTCCTGCGGCAGTACTTCGAACAGCTTCACCGCCGCCGGATGCCGCACGAACTTCGCCACGGACGGCGTCGAGCGGACGATGTAGGGCGCGTTGATCGCGGCGATGTGCGGCACACGCGAGCCGAGCTCGGCGGCCTGGATGAAACCCATGTCGAGCGCGCCCGACTGCAATTGCTGCATCATCGCGGTTTCGTTGCCGAGCTGGCCCGAGTGAAACACGGTCAATGTCAGGCGACCATTGGAGGCCGCCTTGAGATCGTCGCCGAATTTGAGCGCGGCCTTGTTCCAGGAATGACCGTTCGGCGTGATCAGGCCGAGGCGGAATTCCTTGGCCTGGGCGAGCGCCAGCGACGGTGCGAACACCGATGCGGCGGCGCTGGCGGCGAGAAAGCGGCGGCGTGAGAGCGGCATGGTCGGGCTTCCTTCTAGATGGGTCTATTTGACGAGGATCAGAGAGAGCGACGGATAGAGTGAGAGCAGCACGAGGAGGACGCAGGAGATGACGAAGAACGGCAGCGTCACCATGAACATCTTGCCGGGCTTGGCGCCGGTGACGGCGGCCGCGACGAAGAAGCAGAGCCCGACCGGCGGCGACAGCAGACCGAGCACCAGATTGATCACCACCACCACGCCGAAATGCCTGGGATCGATGTGATAGACCTCAGTCGCGACCGGCAGCAGGATCGGCACGGTCATGATCAGGCCGGGAATGCCGTCGATCACGGTGCCGATGACCAGCAGGATCACGTTGCAGATCAGCATGAAGCTGACCGGATCCTTGGCGACCGTCTGGATCCAGGCGGCGGTCTCCTGCGGCACCTTGCCGAAGATCAGGACCCAGGAGAACACCGCCGCGGCCGCCACCAGAAACAGCACGATCGCCGAATAGATGGCGCTGCGCAGCATCATCTGCGGCAACTGGGAGAACTCGAATTCCCTGGTCCAGAACTTTCCGACCAGCGCGGCGGCGACGGCGCCGACGGCCGCGGATTCGGTCGCATTGGCGAGACCGCCGAGAATGGTACCGACGATGACGATCGGGATCAGCAGCGTCGGTGACGTCCGCAGGATCGTCATGACACGCTGGCGCGGTGTCTGATAATCCGCGCGGGGATAGTTGTAGACGTAGCCCATCAGCGCGATGACGAGGCAGAACATCACGGTGAGGATGACGCCGGGCACGATGCCGGCGATCAGCATGTCGCTGACCGAGACCTGCGCCAGCACGCTGTAGACCACAAACATCACCGAAGGCGGGATGATCGGGCCGAGCATGCCGCCATAGGCGGTCAGCCCGGCTGCGAAAGTCTTGTCATAACCCTTCTTCTCCATCTCCGGCACCATGATCTGGGCCATGATCGCGACCTGCGCGGTTGCTGATCCCAGAATCGAGGAGATGAACATGTTGGCGAGGATATTGACGTAGGCGAGCCCGCCCTTGAGCGAGCCGACGAAGGCCATCGCCATGTCGACGATACGGCGCGTGATGCCGCCGCCGTTCATGATCTCGCCGATCAGGATGAAGAGCGGGATGGCGATCAGGCCGTAGCTGTCGACGCCGCCGAACAGCTGGAGCGGATAGGACTGGAACAGCACCGGGTTGCCGGAGGCCGCGATATAGACGAGGCCGGCGAGGCACAGGCAAAGCCCGATCGGCACGCCGACAAGCATGAATGCCATGAAGGCGGCGGACGTGACCATCAGTTGACCCCGTCCAGCTCGGAGAGCTGAAAGTCCGTCAGTGGCGTGCGCGGGACCAGTCCGAGATCCTCCAAGAGATTGGCGAGACCGTGAATGGTCATAGACACCGCGAAGATCGGCAGCGTCAGATAGAGCACCCAGGTCGGCCAGTTCAGCGTCTGAGTGCGCTCGGTGTAGAGGAAATTGAAGGTTTCGGCCGCGAGCTTGCGTCCGTCGAAGCCGGCGCGGGCCAGCCCGATCGGGTCCATCCACAGCACGCAGGTGACGATCAACGCGACGCCGAACACGACGACGAGGCCGGTCGAGATCACCTTGGCGAACTTCTGGCGCTGCGGCGAAAGACGCTCCGTCAGCATGGTCACTGCGAAATCGAGCCGCAGCCGCGTCATCGCGGACGCTCCGATGAAGGTCAACCAGACCACGCAATAGACTGCGGATTCGTCGATCCAATAAATCGGGAAACGCGAGTAGCGGGTGACGACGTTCACCAGGATCAGGCCGGTGAGCAGATACATCAGGCCCATCAGCGCCACGCGCTCGACGGCGAGCAGGGCGCTCGAGATCCGGACGATCGTACGTCGGACGCTAAGCGCGCGCGTGGCCGGCATCGTCTGCTCGATCATGAAAGGCCCCAAACCCACGAAAGATTTGTCGTGCGATTGCCAAATGTATAATTTATACATTTTCGGAGTCAAACGGAGATTACGATCAATTCGGCGGCAGCGCGCGCTTTTGCTGGGCACCTCGTTTCTGGCGCCCGGCTTTTGCGGAGCATCTCGACATGCAAGACAGGGACCGCGTCGGCCGAACGAGTCGGGAAGGACAACAGAAGGTCAGATGAAGCAGCCTCTCAAGCATCGCACGCTGTCGGCCGCGATTGTCGATCAGCTTCGCCAGGCGATCCTCGACGGTACCTATCCGGCCGGATCGCAACTGCGCCAGGATGCGCTTGGTGAGGCCTACGGCGTCAGCCGGATCCCCGTTCGCGAAGCGCTGTTTCAGCTCGAGGCCGAAGGCCTGGTGCGCATCGTTCCGCAGAAGGGCGCCATCGTCTCGGAGCTGTCGCTGGACGAGATCAACGATGTCTTCGACCTGCGCCGTATTCTGGAGCCGCGATTGCTGGCGCAGTCGGCGCCGCGCTTCACGACGGAGGATTTCGAAGGGCTCGACGACATTCACAAGAGCTTCGAGAAGGCGATCAAGGCGCGCAATGTCAGTGAATGGGGACAGCTCAACGCCGACTTTCACATGGCGCTCTACGTGCACGCCCCGCAGCCGCGCACCCGCGCAATCGTGCTGTCGCTGCTCCAGACCAGCGACCGCTACACGCGTCTGCAGCTCTCCAACACCAAAGCGATGGGGACAGCGGAAAAGGAGCACGCCCATCTGATCGCGCTCTGCCGCGCGCAGAAGGTGGAGGAGGCCTCCCGTTTCCTGGAGCGGCACATCGAGGCGGTGCGCAAGGATCTGTTGCAGGTGGTGGCGAACGCGCCGACGTCGCGGCGGAAGAACGCGCCATAATCACCGCACTCTCAGGGTGGGCAAAGCGGAGCGTGCCCACCATCTTTCGCTAACAACAAAGAGATCGTGGGCACGGCGCTGCGCGCCTTTGCCCACCCTACGGCAGCGGTGATGGCCTCTACCTGCTCCCGTCAGGCCCCATCACCAGGTCCGGCAACCCGGTCGAAATCGCCGGAAAGAAGCACAGCAGCAGCACCGCGAGCATCATCAGCAGCACGAAGGGCAGGGTGCCCCAGATCACCTCGCGCAAGGGAATGTCCGGCGCGACGTTGCGGATGACGAAGATGTTGAGGCCGACCGGCGGGTGGATCAGGCCCATCTCCATCACGATGGTCATCACCACGCCGAACCAGATGATGTCGAAATTGGCGGCGCGGAGCGGCGGCAGGATGATCGGCGCCGTCATCAGGATGATCGAAACCGGCGGCAGGAAGAAGCCGAGCACGACGACCATGACGAGGATGGCGAACAGCAGCTCCCAGCGCGGCAGGTGCATCGCGACGATGGATTCGGCGACCGATTGCGAGATGTGCAGATAGCTCATCACGTAGGAGTAGAGCAGCGACATGCCGATGATCATCATCAGCATGGTCGATTCCCGGATCGTCGATTTCATGATCGGAGCGAGGTCGCTCGGCCGCCACACGCTGTAGATCGCCGCGATCAGCGCCAGCGCCAGCAGCCCGCCGAGGCCGGCGGTTTCCGACGGCGTGGCGTAGCCGCCATAGAGGGCGATCATGACGCCCGTCAGCAGCAGCACGAAGGGGATCACGCGCGGCAGCACGCTGAAGCGTTCGGCCAACGTGTACTCGTCGCGGGCGAGGATCGCGGCCTCCGGTCCGCCCTTCTTGTAGATCGCTTCGGCCGCTGCATATTCCTGGCGGAAGCGGACCACGGCATAGGCGCCGAACAGAAAGACCAGCAGCAGGCCGGGACCGATGCCGGCAAGGAACAGCCGCCCCAGCGACTTCTCGGCGGCGACGGCGAAAAGGATCATGGTGATCGAGGGCGGCAGCAGAATGCCGAGCGTGCCACCCGCTGCGATGATTCCGGCGGCGAAGCCCCCGGAATAGCCGCGCTTGCGCATCTCGGGGATGCCGGCCGAGCCGATCGCCGAGCAGGTGGCGGGCGAAGACCCCGCCATGGCCGCGAACAGTGCGCAGGCGAACACGTTGGCAACGCCGAGACCGCCGGGCACGCGGTGCAGCCAGGCATGGAGCGCCAAATAGAGATCCTGGCCGGCCCGGGACTTGCCGATCGCGGCGCCCTTCAGGATGAACAGCGGGATCGACAGCAGCGTGATCGAGGCCATTTCCTCATAGACGTTCTGCGTCACCGTATCGAGCGACGCGGTAGGCATGTAGATGGCCATGAACACGACTGCGACCGCGCCTAGCGCAAATGCAATCGGCATGCCCGAAAACATCACGAGCAGCGTCACGATCGCATAGGCAACGCCGATACCGAACACGCTCATGGACGCTTGGCTCCGGTGAAGGGCAGCGCAAGCTGCACGAGGATCTGGATGCAGAGCAGGCTCATGCCGAATGCCATCAGCGAATAGGGAATGGCGAGCGGCGGCGACCACATCGAGTTGGAGACCTGGCCGTCGACATAGGCTTCATGGGCCAGTGTCCAGGATTTCCAGGCGAAGAAGGTGCAGAACAGGAACGTGGCGGCGTCGACCAGCCAGAGCCGGACGCTGTTCGCGAACGGCGAGAGCAGGCCGACAAAGGCCTCGATGCCGATATGGCCGCGGTTCTGCTGCACATAAGCCGCCGTCATGAAGGTTGCGCCGACCAGCAGGAACACGGCGGCTTCGTCCTGCCAGTAATTGGCCGCCTTGTAGAGAGCGCGGCTGAGCACGCTGTAGCTCAGGATGGCACAGGCCGCGACCAGCGCGATCGCGGCGAACACGACGATGATGCTGTGGAGGACGGCGAGACCGCGATCGATCGCCGCCGCAAGGCCGGTCCTTGCGGCAGCGTTCGCCTGATCGTCACGATCCGGAAGCGGACCGTGGCTCATGCGGCAACGTCGATTGCGAGCTTGAGCAGGTTCGCCGAGGTCGCGGTCTTGCCGCTGTAGTCCTTCCACGCGGTGTCGCGAGCGATGTCGCGCCACTTGCCGACCGTCGCCGCATCGAGCGCCGAGACCTTGGCGCCGGCCTTCTCATAGACCTTGGCGACCTCGATATCGTCGTCCTGAGCGCCCTTGCGGCCGAAGGCTTCGAGCTCGGTACCCACCGTGAGCAGGATGTCCTGCTGGTTCTTCGGCAGCTTGTCGAAGATCGCCTTGGACATCATCAGCGGCTCGAGCATGAACCAGTAGGAAGCGCCGGCCCCTGACGTCAGCGATTTCGCGACTTCTTCGAGGCGGAACGAAATCAGGCTGGTCGAGGAGGTGATGCCGGCATCGCACGCACCGGTCTGCATCGCCGCGTAGATTTCGTTCGAGGGCACCGACAGCACCGAGGCGCCCGCCGTCTGCAGCACCATGTCCATCTCGCGCGAGCCGCCGCGCACCTTCAGGCCCTTGGCATCTTCCGGCGCGACGATCGGCTTGGAGCGGCTGGCAACGCCGCCGGCCTGCCAGACCCAGGTGAGCAGAATGATGCCCTTGTCGGCGAGGAAGTCGGTCAGCGCCTTGCCGACGGGCTCCTTCTTCCAGCGCAGGCCCTGGTCGTAAGTGGTGACGAGGCCCGGCATCAGTCCGATATTGGTTTCCGGCACTTCGCCGCCGGCGTAGGGCATCGGATAGAGGCTGATGTCGAGCGCGCCCTTGCGCATCGCGGAGAACTGCGCGTTGGTCTTGATGAGCGAGGAGTTCGGATAGATCTCGGCGGCGATGTCGCCATTGCTGCGCTTGCTGACTTCGGCGGCGAACATGCGGCAGAGCCGGTCGCGGAAATCGCCCTTGTCGATGGTGCCGCCCGGAAACTGGTGCGAGATCTTCAGTGTGGTCGCGGCCTGCGCCGTACCGGTGCCGAAGCGGAGAATGGCGGGTGCGGCGACTGCGGTCGCGAGCAAATGGCGGCGCGTGAGCATGGCATGATCCCCTTGGGCGGTTTTTGAACGGTTCTTGTTTGGCGAGATTGGTCCGGGTTTTCGAGACCGGCGCGTGGGCCCATCCTAGCCGGTCTCTCACCTGATGATCCCTCATCTGATAGTTCGAGATCGAATGCCGCGGCAAGTGCCGGTTGTGCTGCGCTGCACACTTCCGATCCCCATAATTCCGATCCCATGACAGGCCCTCGCTCATCCGAATGACGGACCGCAGCGGGATCGCCAAAATTTGTCGGCGGCGGCGTAACAAGGCGGGCCGTCCATCCGTCGAAGTTGAGTAGCGGCCTCCGTCGCTGACCAACACCACCTCGAAGGGAAGATGATCCATGACCATTCGCACCCGTATCGTGCTCGGCCTCTCGGCTGCCGCTCTCTCGTTTGGCCTCGCGTTTGCGCCGGCCGCTTTTGCTCAGGACAAGATGGGCAAGGATGACGGGATGATGAAGAAAGATACGATGTCCAAGGACGGCATGATGAAGAAGGACACCATGTCCAAGGACGACGGCATGAAGAAGGACCACATGTCGAAGGACGGGATGAAGAAAGACGACGGGATGATGAAGAAGAACTGATCCCCGGCGCTGCAGCGTTTGCGATACGCAGACGCGCACTCAAACGTCCTGGGGCGGTCGTGGACCGCCCCGGAGGCAATTATCAGTTCAATTCAATTGAACGTGAATTATGATCGTTACTTGCGCTTGGCCTTGCGGGCGGCGTAGCGGGCGTCGCGCTTGGCCTTCTGCTCGGCCTCGAGCTCAGCCGCCTTAGCGGCCGCTTCCTCGGCTTCACGCGCAAGCCGTGCGGCTTCCGCGGCTGCGGCTTCTTCCGCGATACGCTTCTGTTCGGCCCTTTCAGCCTCGCGCGAGGCCTTTGCCTCGGCGCGCTTCGCCGCGAGGGCCTCGCGTTCGGCACGCTTCGCCGCAACCGTGGGATCATCGGGCCCCGGTTGGGACTTGAACTTGTTCAAAAGGTTCTTGCGTGCGTCTTGCGCCGCTTTTTGCCGGTCTGCGAAACCTGGTTCCCTGAATCCACTCATCGACGAGCCTTGTCTTCCTCGCTTTCGATCCTAAATCACTGCGTGTTGGTACGTCGGCTGGGCATAGCGGGCGCCACGCGACGCAGAAGCGTGTACATCGGCGCGCGTCGCGAAGCCACCCCATAATCGCAGCCGATCAGGTCAACGAAGAATCGCCCACCTCCCGACGATCTCTCGTAGCCCGGAAAAACTGCCGAATTGTGATGTCCCTCATAAGGGACCACGAGGCTGACGCCTAGCGTCCGCCCCCCCGATACGGAGTACGGGCATGCCGATCTCTAGACTAAGCCTGAAGGCGCTCGCAATTGCCTTCGTCCTGGTAGCCGTGGCCGGTGCCATGCTGTTGCTCGGTCGTCCGCAGCCGGTCGAGAGCGCCGTCCTGGGAGCCGACTGGGAATGCACCCAGACCGCGTTCGTGCTCACGACCTGCGCTCCGCGTGTCCAGCAGGCGATTCCGGCGGTCGAAACCTCACGTAAACATGCCGACCGGGCGACCCGAGGTTGAACCGGGGACACTGGACCGGGCTGGCTGACCGGAGATGTGACGGGACGCCGCAGAGGTGATAAGCCGACTTGCGCGCGCGATCTGGTAGCCATGTCCACATCCCAGCCCGAACCGGGCGAGAAGCCGAAATCCCAGCTGAAGCCTCCCTCCGGTGATAACCGCCGCGGCGCGATCGCCGGCTTGATTATCGCGATCTTGATCCTCGCTGTCGGCTGGTGGCTCGCTCGGGACCTCACGGCGGCCAGCAAGATGCAGGACTGCCTGATGTCGGGTCGCAGCAACTGCAACGTGATCGAGCCGGCCCGCTAGACGCTGTCCAGTTTGGATCTCGGGCGAAAAAATGCCCTGATCTTAATCATTTGTAACGGGACTTCGCCGACCAAAGCAGGTCAGCTATGTCAGCCGGCATCAAGCCCGGCGCGAGGCGAATCGGCTATCGCGCCAGGCACCACGGCATTCGAGAGAGCAGGGGGTCAAGCACGCATGAGTGCGTCCAGCCGCATGAAGATCATCATTCCCTTGGTTTCGGCCATGTCGCTGCTCGCGCTGTCGGCGCAAGCCCAGGACGCGAAACCGCCAAGGGGCCCCGGCCAGCCTCCGGCCGGCCCGGCCGCAGGGGCACCGCCCCCGAACGACCAGAATTTGCGCAAGGGCCCCACGCAGCAGCAGCCGGCGGCGCGACCCGCGCCGCAGCCCGGTGGCCAGCCCCATGCGGGTCACGGTCCGCGCGGCGCCCCGGGTCCGCACGGCGCCGGCGGCCCGCCGCCCGGCCGTCATGTCGCCCGCGGTCCCGCGCCGACGCGCGACTGGGGCGGACACACCTATCGTGGCAGCCGCGCCTGGGATGGTGGGCGCTGGCGCCACGCGGTCCACAACGGCCGCTCCGGCTGGTGGTGGGACGTTGGCGGTGTCTGGTATTATTATCCGCAGCGAATGGCGGGCCCGCCCGCCTACATCTCGGAGGAGTACTATGACGACGTGCCGGTGGCCTACGCTCCGCCGCCACCTCCGGTCGCCTATGCGCCGCCACCTCCGCCTCCGCCGGCTGATCCGGGCGCGAGCGCGCTTGGCGGCGCCATCGTCGGCGGCGTGCTCGGCGGACTGATCTCGGGCAACGCGACAGGGGCTGCCGCCGGCGCGGTTCTCGGCGGCGCAACCGGCGCCATCGCCGGCGCATCCGCTGCATCCCAGCCCGGTTACTACTGGGCGCAGGGCACCTGCTATTACCGCTACCCGAGCGGCCAATATGTGCAGGCCGATCCCCGCGCCTGCTACTGAGGTTTCCAAACCGGATTGAAGCGGAGAGGCGGGCCCCGGCCCGCCTTTTTCTTGCTCGGCAGCGGTTCTTCTAAATTGGCGCTGGCGCTCATTGCCGCCTCACGCAAGTCTCAAAACAAAAACGTCGGGATAAGTCGCGGGGACGTGGGACATGCTGGATGCGATCCAGATCAGCTTGGCGCTTTGGGCCATGATCGTTTGCGGCGGGATCAAGCTTGGGCAGGTGCTGCACTGCCTGTTCTAGCGCACGATTCCGGCGGCGAGCCTTGCAAGGGACGGATCGCCCCTCGCGTCAAGACACGAGCCAGTTGAAGAACGCCATCGCGCCCCAGACCAGGCCGGCGATCCAGGCCAGCATCACGATCCCGATGATCCCGAGATAGCCGACGCCCGCCAGGTCGCTCCTGCGTCGTCGCCTCGGGACGTTGGCTGAGGCTGCTTCTCGTGTCATGACGGAAAACACCATCGATGCCTCGCGCGCCTTATGAAAGCGTTGAGGGCTTATTTAACCGAGATGTGGCGCCAGGACTGTGACGCCATTCACAGATCGCCCGAACGACGCCCATCTTCATGGCTTCGCGATCAGCGCATGCATTGCGGCGAGGCGAGCGCCCGGCGCTCGCCCAGCCCGCTAGTCCGGAACGCCACCCCGCAATCATACGGACGAAATTGCCACGCGCTTGTCCAGATGGCCGGCTAGAGTCGACCTCATGTGTACCAAGTACGACCCACAGCATGAAGCCGAGGCGGCGATGAAGCGGGCTGCGGCATCGGAAGGTGCCGACCGGCAACGCTTGATCCAGCTAGCCCTGGCTTGGCATGAACTCGCCCGCGACCGGCGCGACGAGCGGGCGGACTAGTCGCGTTCAGCCGACGACTGCCAGCCGAAGCCTTTAGCCTTCAACCCCGATGGCGCGTCGTCTTTCGCCATATCCTTCATTTCAACGTACAACCAGGACGGGAGACCCAAGGCGAGTCACTTGCGATCGGCTTCGCGTGACAAGTACGCCGAACCATGGTGATCAAAGCCGGTTGCTAGGAAAAAAAGCATAGATTCCAGGGCGTCACAAAGCATCATCCAAGGTATTCCAATGTTGTCTTTTGGCCACGCTTGTTTCCAATCGTGAATGGGAGCCCCGTCCGTTATTGCTTGTCCTCCTCCGTTCGACGTATTGCTTGGCGACTCGATATTGACTGCCGTTCATTTGTTTTCTCGAAAATTATAATTGGGGGTGGACATGAAGTCCTTTGTGACTCGCAAGGCCCTATGGCTCGGTAGCGCAGCCCTTCTTGCTCTGGGAACGTCTGCTCAGGCGCAAAACATCGACACGATGTCGCAATGGGACGGCACCCAGTTCATCTCGAGCTGGGGCGTGCCGAACACCGCGACCTACGGCCAGACCTTCACGCCGACGGGCGCCCAGTCGCGGTTGTCAGGCTTCACCTTCCAGCTATACCAGACCAGCGGCACGGCACCGCAATATCAGGCCTTCGTCTACGCCTTTGATCCAGGCACCCAGCGCATCACGGGTTCGGCGCTGTTCAGTTCCGGCATCTTCACCGCTCCGAGCGGTGCGTCGTTCCAGACGGTGTCGATCAACACGGGCAGCGTGGTGCTCTCTCCAGGTCAGCAATACGTGCTGTTCCTGACCACCTCGACCGTCACGGGGCAGGCGAACGGCAGCTACCGGTGGGGTTCGGTAGCCAACACGGCGATTCCCAATGGCCAGTTCGTCTTTCAGAACAACGGCACGAACTTCGCGCAGTTGAGCAGCGCCGGCTGGTCCAACATCGGCCAGGATCTTGCCATGCAGGCCTTCCTGTCGGCCGGCAATACCGGTGAGAACATCCTCCAGGCGCAGACCGGCGCGTTCCAGCTCGGCAACTCCTATCTCTCGCTGCTGACCGATCCGTTCGCGACCAACAAGGTCACGGCGACGGGCGCGATGAACTACGCCGGCGAGAAGCCGGTGCCGCCCGCGGTACGTTCGGCCTTCGGCGCCTACATGAAGGCGCCGCCGCCGCAGGTCGCTTATGTCCCGCGTTGGGATGTCTGGGGCGCGGCGTTTGGCGGCGCGAACACCACGGGTGGCATCGCGGCTGCCGGCACGTCTGACATCTATACGCGCGTAGGCGGCGTCGCTGCCGGTGCGGACTACCGCTTCACCGCGGACTCGCTGATCGGCTTCTCGCTTGCCGGCGGCAACATCAACTGGTCGGTTTCGCCGGCGGTTGGTGGCGCTGGTGGCGCAGGCGGTGGCACCAGTGACACGTTCATGGCCGGTGTCTACGGCAAGTATGGCATCGGACCGGGTTACATCTCGGCGGCTGCGACCTACACTAATTACTGGGTGGGGACGACCCGTTCCACGTTCGTGGGCGTCGACCAGTTCAAGGCCGACTACAACGCTCAAGGCTGGGGTGGCCGTATCGAAGGCGGTTACAGGGTGGGGCAGTACTGGAACGTGAACTGGACGCCCTATGGCGCGATCCAGGGACAGGCCTACCGAACCGGCGACATCGCCGAAACCCAGACCCTGGGCGCCGGCGCGGGCGCACTGGCGCTCGCGGTCGCGGGCCGCACCGCAACGGCGTATCGCGGCGAAGTCGGTCTGCGCACCGATAGGATCTTGCCGATCGACAATGGCGGCCAGCTCAATCTGTTCGGCAAGATCGCCTACGCTCATGACGAGATCAGCAATCCCGCGGGCACGTTGGGCTTCGTCGGGCTCGGCGGCCTCGGCGGCGCGCCGTTCACGGTGTTCGGCACGGCGCCGGCGCGCGATTTGGCGCTGACCACGGGCGGCGCCGAATGGCGCACGTCGAACGGCATCTCGTTCCTGATGAAGTTCGATGGCGAATTCGGCGACCGATCGCAGACTTATTCGGGCACGGGCCGCATTCGATACACCTGGTAGGACACGATCAGCTCCCGGCTCGAATAGGCCGGCGGGCGTCGTTCAAGATCCGCAATGCGCGAGGTCGGACGGCCGCGAGGCGAACACCGTCATGATGCGTAGTCTTCGCAGCGTCTGATGCCCAAGCCACCAGCCTCGGGCCCTAGTGGCACTGTCGATCAGTCGCTCCAAAGCGCCATCCACGCCCTGCAGATCGGACGTCCCGACGAGGCCGAGCGGCTTGCCGCGGGCGTATTGAAGGCCAACCGCGCCAACTCGGCTGCAGCGACGGTTCTGGCTCGCGCCCTGATGACGCAGGGACGCGCGGCCGACGCGATCCCGATCCTGGAGCGGGTGGCGCGGCGCGGCGACGATGCCGCGATCGAAACCCTGCTCGCCGCATCGCTTGCGGCCGCGGGGCGACACGAGGAAGCGCTCGGGCAGTTGCGCCGAACCGTCGCGCGGCGGCCGCCCTTCATGCCGGCCTTTCTCGAATTGGCGAGTCAACTGGGACATCGCGGCCAGTACGGAGACGCGATCGGGCTGCTGGAGGAGGGCGCGGCGCTGCTGCCCGGCGCCGTCCAGATGCAGGTGGAGCTCGCATTCCTGCACGTCAAGCGAAACGAGCGCTCAATTGCGCGTGCCTTGCTCTCGCGGGCCACGGAGGCTGCCCCTCACAGGCCGGAGGTCTGGGCTGCGGTGGCGCAGATCGCGCAGCTCGATGGCGATTACGCCGCGGCGGCGGATTTTTATCGCCGTGCGCTCGCGTTGCGGCCGGACGACGCGATGACGCGAAAAAACCTTGGCACATGCCTGCTGGAAATGAACGAACGCGCCGGGGGCGAGATGACAATCCGTACCGCAGTTCGTGCGGCCCCGCAGCTTGCAGGCCTTGCCATGTTCTCGCTCGCGGCCGCCTCCCACGGCCGCTTCTTCCTGAGTATGGACAGAGCCCAAGCCTTCCTTCGTGGCGAGAAGAGCTGAGCGCGCCGTTACGCGCGGTACTGCCTGCGATAAACTCCCTGCTCGCGGCTGATCGCCGTCGTCAGATCGTGCGCCCGCTGCGTTTCTTCCTTGTCGAGCGTCGTCGTGCGCAACGTCCATTTCTCGCGCTTCACCGGAATGCACTGCGCCACCGGTGTGCCGCGTGGCAGCACGCCGTTGAAACTCATGTCGTGCCAGTGCGCCGGAAACTGAATCCAGTTGTCGTGGTAGCGGTCGCAATCCACCAGGCCCGTCAGCGTGGTGAAGGGAAGGTCGAAGCGGTTGACCGGATGGGTAAAATAGAGCGCGTAGCCGTCCGGTGCCTCGATGGTCCAGAGATTGTTGAACTTGAGCAAGAAACGGCCGGGCTCGAACAAGGGCGTGCCCGTGACCTGGCTGGAATCGTGGAATCCGATCGGCGAGCGCGTGAACGAGACCTCGCCCCCCGGTGGCAGATCGAAGTCCCAGGTGAATAGGCCTCTGCCGGCATCGTCCGTAGCCAGTCGGGCAATCCCTGGGCCGCCGGCACCGGCGGCGGGATCAAGCCGTCCAGCTCCGCGGGGCAGCGGAACGTCAGGGTCGTGTCGTCGTCGGGATTGGACATCACGGCCACCTGGGATTTGCCGCTGGAGCTTATTGCTCCAAATGTCCTAACGCGTCCGATTGCGTCTGACGAGGCCATGGGACGGCGCGCCCATGAGAAAAGCCCCGTGCTCGGGGGACAAGCACGGGGCCCTTCAAAGCCGACTGGGGCTGGAAAGTCGGCACCACTCTGTTTCGCTGCATCCAACGTGTCGACAGTGATGTCGTTCCAGCCCGCCGAAACATTTTGTGGGATCGGTTGCCACGGCGTCAGAGCAGGAACATCCGTTCCCCGTCGACGTTGGTCGGTGATGACCGACACCGAATTGCGCGCACAGTCCTTCGAGATCGCCTGGAGATATCTCGATCGATCCGGCCTGCTCACTGGTGAGCACAGCGAGGCCGCGCGATTCATCCTGAACAGAATCGATCGCATGATGCTGCGCGGAGAGCGGCGCAGACTGCTGCTGTCGAACGCTGCGATCGATGCTTATCGGCTGCGGCCCGTGCTTGTGAGCGCATGATCGAGCTGGACGCAACCAGTCGTTAACGAACGCTCAGCGCCTCATTTGACGATCGCGATTCGTGCCTCGCGAACGAAGCGGAGTCGGATCGTGAACAAACGAAAAGCCCCCGAAGGGGCTTTAAGTCTCAGGCGGCTTCCGTCTTCGGTACGGCGTCGGCATTCACTGAAAGCTTGACGACATCGCCTTCGACGGCACCGACATATTTCGTGTCGATGTAGTGATGATGGTCCTTGTGACCTTCCGGGCTGTCCTTGCGCGTCAGCTTGATCCGGTTGCCCTCGATGCGGTCGACGGTGCCGACATGTGCGCCGTCCTTGCCGATGATTTTCATGTGCTCTCTGATGTCAGCCATGTCTGTCCTCCTTGCGTGGGTCTCAACGGCCAAGACCGAAGTTCGTTGCAGCAGATTGGCGTTGGACCCAAGGTCCTTTCCGCACGTTGAACGTTCGATCGGATCTGCCAAGACGCACATGGAGACGATTGGAGCCTATCTGGAGCGAAAGCAGGAGGAACTCAGGCTGTTGAACGAGTGCCTGAGAAACCGGCTCGATTTGGCGTGTCCGCGTTCCGTCGACGATATCGTCAGGTCCAAATTCCAGATCACCGCGGCGCTGAGGGCGGAGCAGGAGCTGCACGACTGGAAGGCGACGGAGACGGCCTGGTCGCATACGGCCGATCGCGTCAGCGGGCCCTTCGCGTTTAGTTACGACTACCAGCGGGCTGATCTGACGGTGCGCGGTCCTTCATTCTACGAATTTGACTGCGGCTGCACGAGCACGGCGATCTATACGGCCTCGGGCATGGCCGCGATCTCCGCCGTGCTGCTGGCCTCCGCGCACATCGTTGAGAAGGCCGACATCCTGGTGCTTCCCGGCTCCTACGGCGAGACGCTGGAGCTGATCCGGGGCTTCGTTCCTCATTTGCGGCTCGTGGCCTTGAAGCTGCCGCTGGGCGATGCGTTCGCTTCGGGGAGTTCGCCGCGAATTCTCTTGCTGGATTCCTGTTCCTTCGCCGGCGCTTTCGAGGCCGCGCTCCGAAGCGACGGCTCCGGTCTCGATCTCCTGGTTTTCGATACGACGTGCTTCGCCGGCCGTTCGGGCCGGATCCGGCGGGTCCTGAAATGGGCCCAGCGATACGGAATTCCACTGGTGCTGGTGCGCAGCCACAACAAGCTCGATTCGCTCGGAGCGGAATACGGCCGGCTCGGCTCGGCCGTTTTCGTGCACGGGAATGGGGCCCGGCAGCGGGCAGGACGCCCTGACTGGAGTGGTCTTGCGTCCGAAACCCGCAACGCGGTGCGACTGCTCGGCGGTGCGGCGTTGCCGGCGCATTTCCCGCCCTTCGTGGGCAGCGCCGCCTATTTGGCCCTCACCAAGCGGCGCGTCGCTGCGATCCTCCGCAACAGCCGAAGGATGGCTCGCTATCTTGCCCCGAAGCTCCCGGCGCAATCGACCGAGCTCTATTTCACCCACGGTCTCTACGTCACCCTTCGGGGCAAGCGCCCGCTCGACGAGGCCGGCGCGCGGCAGGCTGCCGAGGAGATGAGCAACGAGCTTCGCGCCAAAGGCTTCCCGATCCGCCACGCCGGCAGCTTCGGATTCGACTTCGCCGCGACGGAATGGTTTCACGATGCGACCACGGATCAGTACAGCGTCCGGGTGACGGTCCCGGATTTGCCGACGGAGCTGTGGGACGATCTCACCGCGTCGGTTGCGCGGTGGTGGCTGGCCCATCACTGGGCGGGTGGAGAAGCTTGAATGTTTGGCGATAGGGCGAGGAGGGCGCCTCAATCTCAATCGACCGCCAGGCAATGCTCCAGGGTCGGCTTTTCGGTGTTGGCACGGCTGGGACGTGCCCATTCCTGAACGGCGAAGGCGAGGTGATGCTGGCCCATCGCAACGCCGACGATCGAGGCCTGGGCCACCTTGATGGGCTTGGTGACCACACTGGTATTCACCACACCTGCGTCGATTGCCAGATACGTCATCGCACCGATCGCCACCACAGATGCGATCGCCATTCTCGTCAATTCGGATTGCTGCATCAAAAAACCTGCCGGGCGCATCTCACCCGGCGCATAGATAGGGCTGATCGGCGTCGTTCAAAGGCCTGGGTATGGTTACCCACGCGTTCGTGAAGAGCGGACGATTGGCGATGAGATGGCGATCCCGGCAGGACTCGAACCTGCAACCCGCGGAGTAGAAATCCGCTACTCTATCCAGTTGAGCTACGGGACCGTCTTGCGCCGCCCCGTTTTGGGGGCTGCTGTTCATCTAGCATGCCAATATGAAAAATATCGTCTTTCGCCAAGCCTGAACCGAACCGTTTTCCTCAATGCCGCGACAAAGCGGAACGGTGGCGTGTCAGGGTGCCGGGTTGAGCGGCAGCGGACTGGACGATGGATCACATCGCCGGAAACGCTGAGGAGCTTCCGGGATGCGGCCGCCGGTCGATCGATCTGGTATTGCTGCGCCATCTGGACGGCGTGCGCGACGGTATCTTGATCGGTCTCCTCTGGGCTTGCCTTGTCATGGCGAATGAGACGATTTGCAGCTTTGGTTCCATCGCCTTGAGTCCGTCACCTTTCCGCGCATTTCATGCTGCCCGCGGGCGGCTGTCCGCGATTTCCTGGAGTCCATCATGATCGGTCTTGTTCGCGCCGTCACACTCTGCGCCGCGCTGGCGCTCGGCCTTAGCGCCGCCCAGGCCGCCGACAAGGCGTTCAAGCGCGACGATCTCGCCGATTCCGCGATCAAGCTGGAGGCGCAGATCAAGAGCGAAGCGGGGCCGGTCGCCAAGACCAGCGCGACGCTGAAGACGGACGCCGACGCCGCCTTCCGGCGCAATGATTACCGCTTGGGGCTGTCGGTGCTTGGCCAGATCGCGGCGACCACGCCGGAGGATACCGGCAACTGGCTGCGGCTCGCCAAGGTCATCTTCCAGATCTCGCCGAAAAGTTCGAGCGAGCAAACCTTCCTATTGGAGCGCGCCTCGACCGCCGCTTACATCGCCTATCAGCGGGCGGGCAACCCGGGCGAGGAGGCGGACGCGCTTGCCGTGCTCGGCAAGGCGCTGGCGGAACGGAAACTGTGGCGGCCGGCCCTGGATTCGCTGCGGCTCTCGCTCGACCTACGCGAAGTCGCCGACGTCCGCGGCCAGTATGAGAAGATGCGCAATGAGCACGGCTTCCGGCTGCTCGACTACACGGTGGACTCGGATTCGGCGAGCCCGCGCGCCTGCTTCCAGTTCTCGGAGGAACTGGCAAAACGCACCGACTTTGCGCCGTTCCTGGCGCTCGCGGGCCAGGACAAGCCGGCGCTGTCGGCCGAGGGCAAGCAGCTCTGCGTTGACGGGCTGAAGCACGGTGAGCGCTACAACATCAATCTGCGCGCCGGCCTGCCGTCCACGGTGAAGGAAGGCCTGCCCAAATCGGCCGAGTTCAATGTCTATGTGCGCGACCGCAAGCCCTTCGTGCGCTTCACCAGCCGCGCCTACGTGCTGCCGAAGACCGGCCAGCGCGGCATTCCCGTGGTCAGCGTCAACACGCCCGCGGTCAATATCAACGTGTTCCGGATTGGTGACCGCAACCTGATCAACACCGTGGTCGACAGCGACTTCCAAAAGACGCTGTCCAAGTATCAGCTCAGCGATCTCGGCGACGAGCGCGGCGTCAAGGTCTGGTCCGGCGAGCTCGCGACCGCGATGACGCTGAACCAGGACGTCACCACGGCATTCCCGGTCGATCAGGCCCTCGGCGAGCTCCAGCCGGGCGTCTACGTGATGACGGCGGCCGCGAAGGGCCCAGGCTCGGACGACGAGTACCAGCTCGCCACGCAATGGTTCATCGTCTCCGATCTCGGGGTCGCCGCCTATTCCGGCAATGACGGCATCCACGTGTTCGTCAACTCGCTGGCCTCGACCGATCCGGTCGGGAAGGCCGAGGTGCGGCTGGTTGCCCGCAACAACGAGATCCTGGCCACCCGCAAGACCGACGAGTCCGGCCACGTGCTGTTCGAGGCCGGCCTTGCGCGCGGCGAGGGCGGCCTGTCGCCGGCGATGCTCACCGTGACCGGCGAGAAGGCCGATTATGCCTTCCTCAGCCTGAAGTCCTCCGCCTTCGACCTGTCCGACCGCGGCGTTTCGGGGCGCGCGGTGCCTGCCGGCGCCGACGCCTTCGTTTATGCCGAGCGCGGCGTCTACCGGTCCAGCGAGACCGTCTATCTCACCGCGCTCCTACGCGATGGGCAGGGCAACGCAGTCGCCGGCGGGCCGCTGACGCTGGTGATCGAGCGCCCCGACGGCGTCGAATTCCGCCGCGCGGTGCTGTCCGACCAGGGCGCCGGCGGCCGCACGCTGGCCGTGACGCTCAATTCGGCGGTGCCGACCGGAACCTGGCGGGCGCGCGCCTTCACCGACCCCAAGGGCTCCTCGGTCGGCGAGACCACCTTCATGGTCGAGGATTACGTCCCCGATCGGATCGAATTCGACTTGTCCGCCAAGGAGAAGCTGATCAAGGCTAATGCTCCAGTGGAGCTCAAGGCGGACGGCCATTTCCTCTATGGCGCGCCGGCCTCCGGCCTTCAGCTCGAAGGCGACATGCTGGTCGCGCCCGCGGCCGAGCGCCCGGGCTTTGCCGGCTATCAGTTCGGCGTCGCCGACGAGGAGACCACGTCGAACGAGCGCACGCCGCTGGAGAACCTGCCCGAGGCCGACGCCAATGGCGTTGCGACCTTCCCGGTGACACTGGACAAGCAGCCTGCCTCGACCCGTCCGCAGGAGGCGCAAATCTTCGTCCGCATGGTCGAGACCGGTGGCCGCGCCGTCGAGCGCAAGATCGTGCTGCCGGTCGCGCCCACCGCGGCGCAGATCGGCGTCAAGCCGCTGTTCGGCGAGAAGAACGTCGCCGAGGGCGACAAGGCCGAGTTCGACATCGTGTTCGTCTCGCCGGAGGGCGAGAGGCTGCGCCGCGACGGCCTGCGCTACGAGCTCCTGAAGATGGAGTCGCGCTACCAATGGTATCGCCAGAACAATTACTGGGAATACGAGCCGGTCAAATCGACCTCGCGCGTCGCTGACGGTGACGTGACCGTTGCCGCCGACAAGCCGACGCGGCTTTCGCTCAGCCCCCAGCCCGGCCGCTACCGGCTCGACGTGAAGTCGAACGAAGCCGATGGCCCGGTGACTTCGGTGCAGTTCGACGTCGGCTGGTATTCCGACGGCAGCGCCGACACGCCGGACCTCCTGGAGACCTCGATCGACAAGCCGCAATATTCCTCCGGCGACACCATGACGGTGTCGGTCAATGTCCGCAGTGCCGGCAAGCTGACCATCAACGTGCTCGGCGACCGCCTGCTGACGACGCAGACCATCGACGTCAAGGAGGGCACCGCCCAGGTGAAGCTTCCGGTCGGCAAGGATTGGGGCACCGGTGCCTACGTCGTGGCGACGCTGCGCCGTCCGCTCGATGCCGCTGCCCAGCGCATGCCGGGCCGGGCGATCGGCCTGAAATGGTTCGGCATCGACAAGCAGGCCCGCACGTTGCAGGTAAAGCTGACGCCGCCTGCGCTGATCCGGCCGAATGCGACGTTGAAGATTCCGGTCAAGCTCGACGGGCTCAATCCGGGCGAGGACGCCAAGATCGTGATCGCCGCCGTCGATGTCGGCATTCTCAACCTCACCAATTACAAGCCGCCGGCTCCGGACGATTACTATCTCGGCCAGCGCCGCCTGAGTGCCGAGATCCGCGATCTCTATGGGCAACTGATCGACGGCATGTCCGGCACGCGCGGCCAGATCAAGTCCGGCGGCGACGCCGGTGCTGGCGAATTGCAGGGCTCTCCACCCGCGCAAAAGCCGCTCGCGCTCTATTCGGGCATCGTGACCGTCGCCGCTGACGGTACCGCCGAAGTGAGCTTCGACATTCCGGAGTTCGCCGGCACGGCGCGCGTGATGGCGGTGGCGTGGACGGCGAGCAAGCTCGGCCGTGCCAACACGGATGTGGTGATCCGCGACCCCGTGGTGCTGACCACGACGCTGCCGCGCTTCCTGCTCAATGGCGACCGCGGCACGGTCAATCTCGAGATCGACAATGTCGAGGGCCAGGCCGGCGACTACGTCATCAACGTGAAGACCGGCGGCCCGGTGAAGATGACGGGCAATCCCGCCACCACGGTCAAGCTCGCCGCCAAGCAGCGCAACTCGTTCGCGCTCGCGATCGATGCGATGGCCGCGGGGCAGGCGACGCTCGACGTCGATATAAAGGGCCCGAACGGCCTGGCGCTGGCGCGCCACTATGCGCTCGACGTCAAGGCGGCGACCCAGGTGCTGGCGCGGCGTTCGATCCGGACCCTGGCGAAGGGCGAGAGCCTGACGCTGACCTCGGACATGTTCTCCGACCTCGTCCCGGGCACCGGCAGCGTCTCGGTCTCGGCGAGCCTGTCGACGGCGCTCGACGCCGCGACGATCCTCAAGGCGCTCGACCGTTACCCCTATGGCTGCTCGGAGCAGATCACGAGCCGTGCCATGCCGCTGCTGTATGTCAATGACCTCGCAGCCGGCGCGCACCTCGCCATGGACACCGAGGTCGACCAGCGCATCCGCGACGCGATCGAGCGGCTCCTGGCACGCCAAGGCTCAAACGGCTCGTTCGGGCTGTGGTCGGCCGGCGGCGACGATGAATGGCTGGACGCCTATGTGACGGACTTCCTGACCCGCGCCCGCGAGAAGGGCTTCGCGGTGCCTGACGTGCTGTTCAAGAACGCGCTCGACCGCATCCGCAACTCCGTCGTCAATGCCGACGAGCCGGAGAAGGACGGTGGGCGCGAGCTCGCCTACGGCCTCTACGTGCTCGCGCGCAATGGTGCGGCCCCCATTGGCGATCTCCGCTATCTCGCCGACACCAAGCTCGCCAACCTCGCAACGCCGATCGCGAAGTCGCAGCTTGCGGCGGCGCTGGCGCTGGTCGGCGATCGCAACCGCGCTGAGCGTGTGTACAGCGCTGCGCTCGACAGCCTCGCGCCGAAGCCCGCGCTGGAGTTCGGCCGTACCGACTACGGCTCGCAGCTTCGCGATGCCGCGGCTTTGGTGTCGCTTGCCAGCGAAGGCAATGCGCCGAAGGCGACGCTGACGCAGGCGGTCTCGCGGGTCGAGACCGCGCGCGGGCTGACGCCCTACACCTCCACGCAGGAGAATGCGTGGCTGGTGCTCGCCGCGCGTGCGCTCGCCAAGGAGAACCTGTCCATGGAGGTGGACGGCCAGCCGGTCAAGACCGCGCTCTATCGCAGCTACAAGTCCGCGACGGTGGAAGGCAAGCCGCTGAAGATCACCAACACCGGCGATGCGCCGGTGCAGGCGGTGGTCTCGGTGTCGGGCTCGCCGGTGACGCCGGAGCCAGCGGCGTCGAACGGCTTCAAGATCGAGCGCAATTACTTCACGCTCGACGGCAAGCCCGCCGACATCAGCAAGGTCAAGCAGAACCAGCGCTTCGCCGTGGTGCTGAAGATCACCGAGGCCAAGCCCGAATACGGCCACATCATGGTGTCCGACTATCTGCCTGCAGGCCTCGAGATCGACAATCCGAGGCTGGTGTCGTCCGGCGACAGCGGCACGCTGGACTGGATCGAGGACGGCGAAGAGCCGGAAGATACCGAGTTCCGCGACGACCGCTTCACCGCGGCGGTCGATCGCGCCTCGGATTCCAAATCCGTCTTCACCGTCGCCTATATCGTGCGCGCGGTCTCGCCGGGCAAATACGTGCTGCCGCAGGCCTTTGTCGAGGACATGTACAACCCCTCGCGCTATGGCCGCACCGGCACCGGCAATGTCGAGGTGCGGGCCGCGAAGTGAGGGTGGGATGAGCGAGGTGATGCCGCCTACACAGTCGTCATGCCCGGGCAAAAGCGCGAAGCGCGTCTTCGCGCCGATGTCCCGCGCATTCACGAACTGCGTTTCGGCCGGCAAGACCGTGGATGGCCGGGACAAGCCCGGCCATGACCGAGCGAGGGGCAGGGGATTTCATATCCTCTCAGCCGCCGCACTCATCCTCATCCTCGCCATCACCGGCTTCGTCGGTTGGGTCTACTCCCTCGGGCCTCTCCCGCTCGACGAGGCCCGTCAGGTCTCCACCACCATCGTCGACCGCAACGGCAGGCTGCTGCGCGCCTATGCGATGCCCGACGGCCGCTGGCGGCTGCCGGTCGATGCCAGGTCCAACGTCGATCCGACCTATCTGAAACTGCTGTTGGCCTATGAGGATCAGCGCTTCTACGCCCATAACGGCATCGATCCGCTGGCGCTGGGGCGCGCCGCCTTGCAACTGGCAACCCGTGGCCACATCGTCTCGGGCGGCTCGACGATCAGCATGCAGCTCGCGCGCCTGATGGAGCCGCGGCGGCAACGTTCGCTCTATGCCAAGCTGCGGCAGATGGTGCGCGCGATCGAGATCGAGCGCAGCATGAGCAAGGAGCAGATTCTCGATCTCTATCTCGCTTTGGCGCCCTATGGCGGCAATCTCGAAGGCATTCGCTCCGCCTCGATCGGCTATCTCGGCAAGGAGCCGAAGCGTCTGTCGCTGGCGGAGGCCGCGCTGCTGGTCGCGCTGCCGCAATCGCCTGAGACACGCCGGCTCGACCGCCATCCGGAGGCCGCGCGCAAGGCGCGCGACCGCGTGCTCGACCGCATGGTCGAGCAGCGCGTGGTCAGCGCCGACGATGCACGGCAGGCCAAGTCCGTGCCCGTGCCAAGACTACGCAAGCCGATGCCGATCCTGGCGCCGCACGCGTCCGACACCGCGCTGTCGACGGTCAAGGATACGCCGCTCGTCAAGCTCACACTCGACGCAAACTTGCAGAAGGTGCTGGAGCCGCTGGCGCGCGACCGCGCCCTCGCGCTCGGGCCGAACATCTCGGTTGGCATCATCGTGGTCGACAATGACAGCGGGGACGTGCTCGCCCGGGTGGGGTCCGCCGATTATTTCGACGAGAGCCGGGCGGGGCAGGTCGACATGACCCGCGCGATCCGCTCGCCGGGCTCGACGTTGAAGCCCTTCATCTACGGGCTCGCCTTCGAGGACGGCTTCATTCATCCGGAAAGCCTGATCGACGACCGGCCGGTGCGGTTCGGCTCCTACGCGCCGGAAAATTTCGACATGACCTTCCAGGGCACGGTGCCCGTGAAGAAGGCGCTGCAATTGTCCCTGAACGTCCCGGCCATCGTGCTGCTGGACCGCGTCGGCTCCAGCCGGCTGGCCTCGCGGCTGCGGCAGGCCGGCGGTAATCTGGTTTTGCCCAAGGACGAGGCCCCGGGGCTCGCCATGGGTCTCGGCGGCGTCGGCGTGACGCTGCAGGACCTGGCCCAGCTTTACGCGGGCTTCGCCCGCCTCGGCACCACCAAGCCGCTGCGCGAGGTCATGACGGACAGGGATGATCGCGAGCCGCTCCGGCTGTTGGATCAGGTGGCGGCCTGGCAGGTCGGCAACGTGCTGCTGGGAACGCCGCCGCCGGAGAACGCCGCTCACAACCGCATCGCCTTCAAGACCGGGACCTCCTATGGCTATCGCGATGCGTGGTCGGTCGGGTTCGATGGCCGCATGACCATCGGCGTCTGGGTCGGCCGACCCGATGGTGCCCCGGTCCCCGGCCTGATCGGGCGGGTGGCCGCCGCCCCGATCCTGTTCGATGCCTTCGCCCGTACTGGCAAGACGCTGGCCCCGTTGCCAAAGCCGCCGAGGGGAACCCTGGTTGCCAGCAACGCCAAGCTGCCGTTGCCGCTGAAGCGGTTCCGTCCCGTAGGCGAACTGGTGCGGACCGGCCGCGAACAGGCGCTGCACATCCAGTTTCCGCTGAACGGCTCGCGGATCGATGTCGATCGTTCCGGGGGGCAGGAGAGCGCAGCACTGCCGGTCAAGGTCGCGGGCGGCGTTCTGCCCATGACCGTCATGGTTAACGGAATAGCACTTGGCGAGATCGACGGCCGCCGCCAACGCCTGATCGATCCGCCCGGTCCAGGCTTTGCGCGGCTCACCGTGATCGATGCCACGGGCGCCGCGGACACAGTCGTCATTCGAATTCAATGAGCCCGGCTTAAGCGGTTGTGGCGATGGCGGTTTCGGCGTAAGCGGAACCAATGGCCGACACCTATCCAGCCCCCCGTTTTGGAGCACCCCGCGAGTCGAAATCGCCTGCAAATCCGGGCAGCGGGCTCGTGCGCATGCTCGATATCGTCACGGCCAGCCATGCGCGCGCGGTCGGCTTCCTCGTGCTCTGCGCGCTGCTGCTGTTCCTGCCTGGCTTCTTCACCATCCCGCCGATCGATCGTGACGAAGCGCGCTTTGCCCAGGCCACCAAGCAGATGGTCGAGAGCGGCGACTATGTCGATATCCGTTTTCAGGAGGACGTCCGCTACAAGAAGCCGGTCGGCATCTACTGGCTGCAGTCGGCCGCCGTTGAGGCCGCATCGGCACTCAAGCTGCCGAAAGCCGAATTGCGCATCTGGGTCTACCGGCTGCCGTCGCTGCTTGGAGCGATCGGCGCCGTGCTCATGACCTATTGGGCCGCGCTCGGCTTCATCACGCGGCGCGCCGCCGTGCTGGCGGCACTGATGATGTGCGCCTCCGTGCTGCTCGGCGTCGAGGCGCGGCTCGCCAAGACCGACGCGATGCTGCTGCTCTGCGTCGTCGCGACGATGGGGGCGATGGCGAGGGCCTATCTGTCCTGGCAGCGCGCCGAGGACGAGACGCGTCCGCCCTGGAGCTGGCCCGCGATCTTCTGGACCGCGCTGGCCGTCGGCATCCTCATCAAGGGGCCGCTGATCCTGATGTTCGCAGGGCTCACCATCGTGGCGCTGGCGATCCAGGACCGCGATGCGTCCTGGCTGTGGCGGCTGCGTCCGGTCTGGGGCCTGATGTGGACGCTGGTGCTGGTGCTGCCCTGGTTCGTGGCGATCTTCTGGCGCGCCGGCGAAACCTTCTTCACCGATTCCGTCGGCGGCGACATGCTGAGCAAGCTGGGGGCTCAGGAATCCCACGGCGCGCCCCCCGGTTTGTACCTGGCGCTGTTCTGGATCACCTTCTGGCCCGGTGCGCCGCTTGCGGCGATGGCAGCGCCCGCAGTGTGGCGGGCGCGGCGCGAGCCCGGAGCGCAGTTCCTGCTGGCCTGGCTGATCCCGTCCTGGATCGTGTTCGAGGCCGTGCTGACTAAACTGCCGCACTACGTCATGCCGCTCTACCCCGCGATCGCGATCCTCACAGCGGGCGCGGTGGAGCGCCGGGTGCTGTCGCGGTCCTGGCTGATGCGCGGCTCGGCCTGGTGGTTCGCAATTCCTGCGGCCACCTCGATCATCGTGGTCGTCGGGGCGGTGATACTGACCCGCCAGCCTGCCTTTGTGGCCTGGCCATTCATAGCGGCCTCGCTGATCTTCGGCCTGTTCGCCTGGTGGCTCTACGACAACAATCGTGCCGAGCGCTCGCTGCTCAACGCGCTGGTCGCGGCCCTGATGCTGGCGGTGGTGGTTTACGGCATCGTGCTGCCGTCGTTGACCCCGCTGTTCCCGAGCATCGAGGTTGCGCGCGCGCTGCGAAACGTCACTTGTGTCGGACCGAAGGCTGCCGCTGCCGGCTATCACGAGCCCAGCCTCGTCTTCCTGACGGGCACCAAGACGCTGCTGACCGACGGCTCGGGTGCTGCCGACTTCCTCGGGCAAGGCAGCTGTCGCTTCGCGCTGATCGAACAGCGCTCGGAGCGCAGCTTCGTGCAGCGCGCCGAGGCGATCGGACTGCGCTACAAGGTCGGCACGCGCATCGACGGCTATAATTTCTCGCAAGGCCGCGCGATCTCGATCTCGATCTTCCGGTCGGAAGGCACCGAATAGGATGCCGGCCTCGACCAGCACCGCCCCGCGTCCGGGCTATGCCGCGCAATTGCTCGCCGTCTCCAGGCACGCGCTGGCGCAACTGGTTCGCACGCCCTCACATTCGCGCCGCGCTGAGGCCGCGCGAAGACTGGCGCGGCATTCGCTGTGGCTCAGCGCAGCAGGCGCGGCCCTGGTCATCGTTCTGATGGTCGCGTTCGACCAGACCGAGATCCAGCTGATGCCTGTGCGCGGCACACCGGCACTGTGGCCCATCCGCATCCTGACCGATTTCGGCAAGGACGAGTATTTGCTGTCGGTGCTGGGAGCTGCGCTGGTGGTTCTGGCGTTCGTTGCGGCGGGGCTGCACGGGACGCGCCGCGCGCTGCTGCTGGGACTTGGCACGCGGCTGCAATTTGTGTTTCTGTCGATTGCCGCGTCGGCATTCGTCGCCGAGATCCTGAAATTCCTCATCGGCCGCGGCCGTCCGTTCGTCGGCGGCAAGGCCAATCCGTTCAACTTCGTGCCGTTCGAGGGGACGGGGGCTTATGCGAGCCTGCCGTCGGGTCATGCCGTGGCGGCGTTCGCCCTGGCGTTTGCCGTCTCGGCATTGTGGCCGCGTCTGCGCGTGTTCATGTTCACTTACGCAATCGTGATCCTGCTGACGCGCCTGGTGCTGCTTGCCCATCATCCGAGCGACGTGGTGGCCGGCGCCTTGGTCGGCACGGTCGGCGCCATGGCGGTCCGCTACTGGTTTGCGGCCCGAAGGCTGGGCTTTGCCATCCGCGCGGACGGCACCATCGTGCCTCTTGCGGGGGCGGTCTCGGGACGCCTCAAAAGGGTTGCCCGCGGGGCATCCGCCCCATAAAAGCGGCTGCCTGCCGGGGTACTGGTTCCCCAAGAGGCCAATCCAACCCACGAGCCTTGATCTTGTCGACGTCCCAGCCATCGGTTTCCATCGTCGTTCCCGTGCGCAACGAAGCCGACAACATCGCGCCGCTGATCGCGGAGATCGGTGCCGCGCTCGACGGCCGCTGGGCCTATGAGATCATCTACGTCAACGACGGCTCCACCGATGCGACCGGCGAACGGCTCACGGCGCTCATGGCGCGGCGGGACAATCTGCGCCAGCTCCGCCATGCCAGATCAGGCGGCCAATCCGCGGCGGTGCGCAGCGGCGTGCGCGCGGCGCGCGGGATGATCGTGGCAACGCTCGATGGCGACGGCCAGAACAATCCGGCCTTCCTGCCCGATCTGATCGCTGCGGTCGAGAAGGGAGCAGGGCGCGTCGGCCTCGCCGCCGGGCAGCGGATCGGGCGCAAGGACACCGGCTTCAAAAAGCTTCAGTCGCGCGTGGCGAACGGCGTTCGCAACGCCATCCTGAAAGACGGCACACGCGACACCGGCTGCGGGTTGAAGGCGTTCCGGCGCGACGTTTTTCTGATGCTGCCCTATTTCGACGGGCTGCATCGCTTCCTGCCGGCGCTGGTCCGCCGCGAAGGCTATGACATCGCCTATGTCGACGTGATCGACCGGCCGCGCCGTTCCGGCGTGTCGAACTACGGATTCTTCGACCGGCTGTGGATCGGCATCATGGATCTCGCCGGCGTGTGGTGGCTGATCCGCCGCAAGAAGCCGACACCCGAAGTGACTGAGGTGAGCGCATGATCATCCAATACGGTCAGGCGCTGAGCAACTATCTCTACGACGTGTTCGTCGCCAAGTTCGATTTCTGGCTGGCCTTCGGCCTCGTCGCGCAGCTGTTCTTCACCGCGCGCTTTTTGGTGCAGTGGATCGCCAGCGAGCGCGCCGGCAACAGCGTGGTGCCGATGGCGTTCTGGTTCTGCTCGATGGGCGGCGGGCTGATGACGCTGGTTTACGGCGTCGTGAAGCGCGAGCCGGTCATCATCCTCGGACAATCGCTCGCGACCGTCATCTATATCCGCAACATCATGCTGATCTGGAAGAACCGCGGCAAAGCGTCGAAGACCTAGGCGCTGAATCCAAACTAGCCTTCGGGACTTCTCCTACGACAGAGCGATATGTGACCTAATCGACCCTTGCTATTTCAAGACCGATTGGTTTATATATTCCTATGCCTCGCCTCGCACCAGTGCAGCTGCCCCGTGGCCGCCCCAGGAGTTTCGACACGGAAGCCGCTGTCGAACGCGCGATGAATGTATTCTGGTCGCTCGGCTATCACGCCACGGCGCTGCCGGACCTACTGCGTGCAACGAAACTCTCGCGTGGCAGCCTTTACGCCGCTTTTGGTGACAAGCACTCGCTTTTCTTGCGCGCGCTCGATCGCTACATTGCCATTGCCTTGACGCGGATGGATACCGAACTCGACCACCGCAGAGAGCCGGTCGAGGGCCTAAGGGCCTACCTTGCCGGCTACGTCGACCGCAACAGCGGTGCCAATGGTCGGCGCGGATGCCTGCTGGTAGCCACGGCCATGGAACTGGCTGGCCGTGACGTCGAGGTTGATCGTCGCATCGAGAGCTTTTTCAAAGCCATGGAGGCTCGGGTGGCTAGTGCATTTTCCCGTGCGAAGGCAGCGGGTCAACTGGCCGATGGTGTCGAGCCTTCGAGTGCCGCGCGAATTCTCGTCTGTTTCGTCGAGGGCTTGCGGGTGGTCGGTAAGACGGCGCCGACACGGATCGTTTCGCAAGCCACCGTCGACGCTCTTCTCGACCGCTTCATCAGGTAGACACACCATGGACGTTTCCCCCTTGCGCAGGCCTATATCTGGACCAAATGGTCGTGAAAATAGCGATGCCATGTCTGCCATGCAGATTGTCTGCGCGGTGGTCGTTCCTCTGCTCTGGGGTTATCAGTTCGTGGTTATCAAAGTGGGCGTGGGGGAGTTTCCGCCTCTCTTCTTCCTCGCGCTGCGCTTCCTCGCAATCGCGGTTTTGCTCGTTCCGTTCGTCGAACGGCCGAGGCGCAGGCAGCTCGGACCTGTCGCAGCCATTTCGCTTTTCCTTGGTGGATTGAACTTCGGCCTGTTCTACGTTGGTCTCGGGCTCGGGTCGGGAAGCATGTCAGCCGTCGCATATCAACTCGCCCCACCTTTCACCGTCTTGTTGGCTTGGCCGCTGCTCGCGGAGAGGCCGTCTCTAACTACGTCCGCTGGCGTGGTACTTGCCTTCATCGGTGTGGTCGTGCTGGCAACGGGCCCTGGCGTGTCGGCAAACGCGCTTCCGCTGCTGCTTGTGGTCGGGGCAGCTTTTGCATTTGCGGTGTCCAACGTCTTGACGAAGCGTTATGGCCCTTTTGATCCCCTGATGCTGATGGGCTGGTCGTCGCTGCTCACGGTGCCGCAGGTCATGCTGATGTCGTTGCTGCTCGAATCCGGACAAATGGCGAGTCTTGTCACGGCAGACGAACGTGGCTGGCTGGCGCTCGCCTACACAATCTTCATCGGCGGAATTGTTGGGTTTGGTCTTTGGTTCTGGCTGATCGCCCGTTGCTCGATGGTGCGCGTCGCGCCCTTCGGTCTGCTGCTGCCGGTGTTCGCATTGACTTCAAGCGTCATCTTCCTTGACGAACGAATAAGCCCAAAGCTGATCGCCGGCGGGCTGCTCGCGATCTCGGGCGTGGCCATGACGCAGGTGCGCCCACGCGCCCAACCGGCCTGATCGTCGGGCACCCTGTCGTGCCGACTTCAGTCGACGCCCGGCCGCTTAGCGCGGCACTGCCGATGCCGCGCCTGAGGCGGGCAGGGCAGCCGCCTCCGCCTCGGTCCGGCGATAAGGCTCGCCGGCCGCATCCAGAACGGGATAGGCGACCGAGCAGATGTGCGAGTGGATGCGTCTGAGGTCGCGCAGCACATCCAGATGCAGCGACGTCGTTTCGATGGTTTCGGGGCGGCCCTCGCGCAGGCGGTCGAGATGCCGCTCGACCGCGGCAAGCTCGGTGTTGCGTAGCGCGGTTTTCTCCACCAGCAGCTTGCGCGCCTCGTTGGCGTCGCCCGACATGAAGACGCCGAAGGCGATCCGCAGGGAGTCCATCGTACGCTTGTGGAAGGCGGCGAGCTCGTCCGCCCCTTCCGCCGAGAACTGGAAGCGCCGCTTGATCTTCTTGGTGGCGAGTTCGCTCAGGCTCTTGTCGATGATGTCGCCGATATGTTCGAGATTGATGGCGAAGGAGATGATCTCCATCGCGCGCCGTCCTTCGCTCTCGTCGAGGCTGCCCCGCATCAGCTTGGTCACGTAGAGCTTGATGGCCTCGTCGAGACCGTCGACGAGATTGTCCATCTTGGTGACCTGGTCAACCAGCGCACGGTCGCCCGTCATCATCGCCGCCATCACCTTGCGCAGCATGACCTCGACGAGGTCGCCCATCCGCAAGGTCTCGCGCGAGGCGTCGGCGAGCGCCAGTGACGGTGTCTCCAGCGCGGTCTCGTCGAGATAGCGCGGGCGGGCCGGGTCAGCCTCCTGCACACGATCGGGCAAGAAGCGCGTCAACAGGCGCGACATGGTGTCGAGCAGGCCGATGAAGATGACGGCGGTGCCGACGTTGAAGGCGATGTGGAATGCCGCCGTCATCCTGGCGAGATCGGGCTGCCAGGCGTGCATGTGCTCGGCGATCGCGCCCAGGAAGGGCAGGACCAGCGCAATGCCGATCACGCGGTTGACGAGATTGCCGACCGGCAGGCGATAGCTCGCGGGATCGTCACGCCTGGCGCCCTCGAACACGGGATTGATGGCACTGCCGAGATTGGCCCCGAGCACCAGCGCCAGCGCTGCATATGGAGTGATGAACTGCGAATAGGCCAGCGACATGATCAGCAGCACGCTGGCGACGCTCGAATGCACGGCCCAGGTGACGAGGGCCGCGATGACGATGCACAGGACTGGATCGCCCGTAATGGCCGACATCACGATCCGGACGCCCGGTGCGTTCTCCGCCGGCGCCAGCGTGTCGAGCAGGATGTGCAGCGAGAGCAGCATCAGGCCCAGGCCGATGCAGACGCGGCCGATGTCCTTGATCCGCGAGCGCGGGCCGGAGCGGAAGGCCACGAGGCCGAGCACGAACAGCACCGGCGCGACGGCTGCGATGTTGAACGACAGCACCTGCACGATCAGCGTCGTGCCGACATTGGCACCGAGCATGATGGCGAGCGCGGCGGCGAGGCTCACGAGACCCTCGGCTGCGAACGAAGACGTGATCAAGGCTGTCGCCGTGCTGCTCTGGAGTAGCGCGGTGAGGCCGAGGCCGGCAGCGAAAGCACTCATGCGGTTGCTCAGCGCCTTGCCGAGCAGACGCCTGAGGTCGGGACCGAAGGCGCGCAAAATCCCGCTGTGGACCATGTGCAGGCCCCACAACAACAGCGCAACGCCGCCCATCAGATCGAGCAGAACCAACGTTCCCATGCTCCGTGTCCGGATTGGAGTCGATTGGTGAGGCTAGCGCCAAATGCTTGAGCTTCAAACCCTTTGTTGGCGCATCGGCGTTAACGTTTGCGACACGGGCACGTTCCTAGGGGAGCGATGCCACATCCGTGGGCGCGGTGCTTCGCGCGCAGGCTCACATTGCCGCCTTGAGGGCAGCGAAGCCGCGATCGAGATCTGCCTTGAGATCGTCGACGCTTTCCAGTCCGATATGCAGCCGCAGGGTAGGGCCGCCCGGCGACCACTTGGTCGCGGTGCGATAGCCATCGCAGTCGAAGGGAATCGCAAGGCTCTCGAAGCCGCCCCATGAAAAGCCCATGCCGAACAGCTTGAGTGTGTTGAGCATGGTGTCGACGGCCTTCTGCGGCGCCGGCTTCAGCACGATACTGAACAGGCCTGAAGCGCCGGTGAAGTCGCGCTTCCAGATGGCGTGACCGGGATCGGTCTCCAAGCCCGGATGCAGCACGCGTGCGACCTCGGGCCGGCCTGCGAGCCAGCGCGCCATGTCGAGCCCGGAGCGATGATGCTGCGCCAACCGGACCGACAGGGTGCGCAGGCCGCGCAGCGCGAGGAAAACATCGTCGGGACCGGCACAGACGCCGAGCAGGCGGATGCCCTCGGCGACCATCGGCCAGGCCTTGGCATTGGCCGAGATGGTGCCGAACATGATGTCGGAATGGCCGCCGATATATTTGGTGGCCGCCTGCATGCTGATGTCGACACCTTGGTCGAGCGAGCGGTGATAGAGCGGGGTTGCCCAGGTGTTGTCGTCGATGACGAGCGCATCGCGCGCATGCGCAACCTCGGCGATGGCGCGGATGTCGGGCATCTCGAACGATTGCGAGCCCGGCGCTTCCACCAGCACCGCGCGGGTGTTCGGCTTGAACAGTTTTTCAATGCCGGCACCTATCATCGGGTCGAAATAGGTGGTTTCGACGCCATAGCGTGCGAGCATGCCGTTGCAGAAATTGCGTGACGGCCGATAGACGTTGTCGCAGACCAGGAGATGGTCCCCGGTCTTCAGCACCGAGAGCAGGGTGGTGGAGATCGCCGACAGCCCCGACGGGACGATGCCGACGCCGGCGCATTGCGGCCCCTCCAGCGCCATCAGCGTCTCCTGGAACGCCTTGGTGGTAGGGGAACCGTGGCGGCCATAGGTGAACTCGCCGCGATGGGCGTGAAGGTCCTCGGCGGTCGGGTAGAGCACGGTCGAGCCGTGAAAGACCGGCGGATTGACGAACCCCTTCTGCGCCTTGGTGTCGCGGCCGGAGGTGACCAGCCGGGTCTCGGCGTGCTGCTCTTGAGGGTGCGAGGAATCCATGCGTCTGCTTTCAAAACCGCGTTTCCGCTCGGGCTTGGCGCCTGATGGGCCGGCCGAAAGGCCGCTGTCGTTAATAACAGAACACAGAAGAGTCCCGTCAACCCCTTGACCCGGCACGCCAGCCGCTCTCCAATGCGCAGGTGCTATTCAGTCGCCGCATGTTGAGGGGCCTGCCGCGACCTTCGATCCATCGCCTGACCGGACTTTGCGTCACAGCCATCAGGGCGGGCGCCTGCGGCGGGGATTAAGGTGTTGGCCTCCCGGGATCGGCGGGTGTTCGGCAAGTTTTCCAGCATGACTCTTGCAAGGGCTGGTCTTGATACGCCTGGCCCCGGCAGGGATGATCCTGAGACAACGTTCCTTGATCCTTGATACGACTTTGAAAGGCCCAAAGCCCATGAAACGCGTAACCCTGGCTCTCACCCTTGCTCTCGCCGCCGGTCTGACCGCCCAATCCGCCGGCGCCCAAACGCTCAAGACCATCAAGGATCGGGGCATGTTGTCCTGCGGCGTCAGCCAGGGCCTGCCGGGATTCTCCTCGCCCGACGACAAGGGCAACTGGACCGGCCTCGACGTCGATGTTTGCCGTGCCATCGCCGGGGCGATCTTCAACGACCCGAGCAAGGTCAAATATGTGCCGCTGTCCGCCAAGGACCGCTTCACCGCGCTGCAATCCGGCGAAATCGACCTGCTCTCGCGCAACACCACCTGGACCATCTCGCGTGACACCTCACTCGGCGCCAACTTCACGGGCGTGACCTATTATGACGGGCAGGGCTTCATGGTGAAGAAGTCGCTCAAGGTGAATTCGGCGCTCGAGCTCAACAGCGCTTCGGTCTGCGTGCAGACCGGCACCACCACGGAGCAGAATCTCGCCGACTACTTCAAGGCCAACAACATGAAGTACGAGGTGATCGCGTTCGGCACCAACGACGAAACGGTCAAGGCCTATGAAGCCGGGCGCTGCGACGTCTTCACTACCGACCAGTCGGGCCTCTACGCCAACCGGCTGAAGCTCGCCAATCCCAACGACCACATGGTGCTCCCCGAGATCATCTCGAAGGAACCGCTCGGCCCGATGGTGCGCCACGGCGACGACCAGTGGTTCGACATCGTGAAGTGGACGCTGTTCGCGATGATCACCGCCGAGGAGCTCGGCGTAAGCTCGAAGAACGTCGACGAGAAAGCGAAGCTGGAAAACCCCGAAATGAAGCGCGTGCTCGGCAGCGACGGCAATTTCGGCGAACAGCTCGGCCTGACCAAGGACTGGGTGGTGCGGATCGTGAAAGCGGTCGGCAATTACGGCGAGGTGTTCGATCGCAATGTCGGCGCGGGCTCGCCGCTCGCCATCAATCGCGGTCTCAACAATCTCTGGAACAAGGGCGGTCTCCAGTACGCGCCGCCGATCCGCTGATCGCTCCTCATCCCGTGGCAGCGGCATGAGCTCCGGAGCCCGAAAACCGCCGCGCCAGATCGCGCTGAAGATCAGGCGCATTCTGGGCGGCAAGGCAGGCTGGAACGGCGTCGCCGTCCAGTTTGCCTTCGCGGCGATCCTGGGCTGGATCGGCTACGAGATCGTCTCCAACGCCCGCGCCAATCTCGAGAACCAGCACATCGCCGCCGGCTTCGGCTTCCTCAGGAACAATGCCGGCTTCGACGTCAATCAGACGCTGATCTCCTATACCGGCTCGGACACGTTCCTGCGCGTCTTCGTGGTCGGTCTGCTCAACACGCTCGTGGTCTCGGCGGTGGGCATCGTCTTCGCCACGTTGATCGGCTTCATCGTCGCGCTCTGCCGGCTGTCGCCCAATTGGCTGTTGGCGCGCGTCGGCGAGATCTATGTCGAGATCATCCGCAACCTGCCGCTGCTGTTCCAGATCCTGTTCTGGTACCTCGCGGTGCTCGCGGCCTTGCCCAATCCGCGGCAGAGCATTTCACTGTTCGGCGTTGCCTTCATCAGCAATCGCGGCCTCGTCATTCCCAGCCCGATCGGCCAGGGCGGCCTCGAGCCGTTCATGGGGATGCTGGCGCTCGGCATCGTCGGGGCACTGGCCTTACGCTTCTATGCCCGTCGCGCGCTGTTTCAGCGCGGGCAGGTGATCCGGATCTGGCCTTATGTCTTGGGTCTGCTGTTTGGTCTGCCGCTCGCCACGGTGCTGGTATCAGGTTTGCCATTCACCTTCGAGCTGCCGCAACTGAAGGGTTTCAATTTCGCCGGTGGCTCTCGCATCATCCCGGAGTTCGTGGCGCTGACGCTGGCGCTGGCGACCTATACGGCCGCCTTCATCGCCGAGATCGTGCGCGCCGGCATCCTGTCCGTCCACAAGGGGCAGATGGAGGCGGGGGCCTCGCTGGGCCTCAGCCGCGGCACCACGCTCCGGCTGATCGTCGTGCCGCAGGCCATGCGCGTCATCGTGCCGCCGCTGACCAACCAGTACCTCAATCTCACCAAGAACTCGTCGCTGGCGGTCGCGATCGGCTATCCTGACCTCGTCTCCGTGTTCGCCGGCACGTCGCTGAGCCAGACCGGGCAGGCGATCGAGATCATCGCCATGACGATGGGCATCTATCTCCTGATCTCACTGCTCACCAGCGCTGTCATGAGCGTCTATGGATGGCGCGTCAGCCGGAGTCTGGGCGCATGAGTGATATCGCCTCGAGCAGCTTCGTCCGCCAGGACCTCCTCGCCGAGCGTCCGGCGCCGGTGAAGACCACGGGCTTCGTCGGGCTGATGCGGACGCGCCTGTTCAACTCGCCGACCAACATCCTGCTCACGATCGTGGGCGCCCTGCTGCTGTGGTTCACCATCGTTCCCTCCGTCAGGTTCCTGATGGTGGATGCGGTGTGGAGTGGCAAGGACCGCACGGCATGCCTCACGGAGAACGCCGGCTTTGTGGTCGGCGCCTGCTGGCCCTACATCCAGGCCAAGCTGCCGCAATTGATCTACGGTTTCTATCCCGAGGCCGAGCGCTGGCGGGTCAATCTCTCGTTCATCCTGGCTGCGGTTCTGCTGGTACCGCTGCTCGTGCCGCGCCTGCCGGCGAAGGGGCTGAATGCCAGCCTGTTCTTCATCGCGTTTCCGGTGGTCGCGTTCTTCCTGCTGCACGGCGGCGGCATCAAGGGCTTCGGCCTGAGCTGGACGGCCGACCTGCTGCAGCTGTTCGACGAGAGTATCGTCAACGCCGGACAGGCTCTCCTCAATCTCAGCAAGACCTCGGCCATCGCACCGCTCTTCTGGATCCTCGGCAATTTCATCGTGCTGGTCGGCACGGTGATCTATTGGCTGATCTTTCCGTTGACCCTGCTGCGTGACCAGCTCCAGGCAACGGGCCAATCGGTCTGGACTGATTTCACCATCACGGCCGCGGTCGTCTCGCTGATCGCCTTCGTTCTCGGCGGCGGCATTCGCACCGGATGGCGCGCGCTCGGATCGAGCGTCGCCACCTTCATCGCCATCGCCGCCGTCATCAAGTTGATGGGGCTCGATCACGGCGGATTGCCCATTGTGGCAACAAATCTGTGGGGCGGCCTGCTGGTGACGCTGGTGGTCTCCGTCACCGGCATCGTCACCTCGCTGCCGATCGGCATCGCGCTGGCGCTGGGCCGTCGCTCCACCATTCCGCTGATCCGGATCTTCTCGATCGCCTTCATCGAATTCTGGCGCGGCGTGCCGCTGATCACCGTGCTGTTCTTCGCCACCTACATGCTGCCGCTGTTCCTGCCGGGCAATTTCACCGTCGACGGTCTCGTCCGCGCGTTGATCGGCATTTCGCTGTTCACGGGCGCCTACCAGGCTGAGAACGTCCGCGGCGGGCTCGCCGCGATCCCGCGCGGGCAGGGCGAGGCGGCCGCAGCCCTGGGACTGTCCTGGTGGAAGACGACCTCGCTGATCGTGCTGCCGCAGGCGCTGCGTCACGTCATTCCGAACCTCGTCAACAGCTTCATCTCGCTGTTCAAGGACACTTCGCTGGTCTCGATCGTGGCGCTGTTCGACCTGTTGGGCTCGTTGCGGGCTTCGTTCTCGGATCCAAAATGGTCGACGCCTTCGACCGCGTTCACCGGCTTCGCCTTCGCGGGGATCATCTACTTCATCTTCTGCTTTGGAATGTCGCGCTATTCGCTGTTCGTCGAGCATCGTCTCAATGCCCACCGCCGCAACTGATCGAGCCCATCATGTCTGACCCCATCGTCAGGATTTCCGGCCTCAACAAATGGTACGGCGATTTTCACGTGCTGCGCGACATCGACCTCGCTGTCGAGAAGGGCGAGCGCATCGTGATCTGCGGGCCCTCTGGCTCCGGCAAGTCGACGCTGATCCGCTGCATCAACGCGCTCGAGGAGTTCCAGGAGGGCGAGATCGTCGTGGACGGGATCGAGCTCGGGCCCAACCTCAAGCACGTCGACGCCGTGCGCCGCGAAGTCGGCATGGTGTTCCAGAGCTTCAATCTATTCCCGCACCTGACCGTGCTGGACAATTGCACGCTGGCGCCGATCTGGGTGCGTAACATTCCGAAGAAGGACGCCGAGGAGACCGCGATGAAGTTCCTGGAGCGGGTCAAGATCCCGCACCAGGCCAACAAGTTTCCGGGGCAGATGTCCGGCGGCCAGCAGCAGCGCGTCGCGATCGCGCGGGCCTTGACGATGAACCCGAAGGTCATGCTGTTCGACGAGCCCACATCGGCACTCGACCCCGAGATGGTCAAGGAGGTGCTGGATACCATGGTGGACCTCGCCGGAGAGGGCATGACCATGCTGGTCGTCACCCACGAAATGGGCTTTGCCCGTGAGGTCGCCAATCGCGTGGTGTTCATGGACGCCGGGCAGATCATCGAGGCCAACACCCCGAACGAGTTCTTTGCTGCGCCTCGGCACGCCCGCACAAAACTGTTCCTGAGCCAGATTTTGCGGTGACCGCCCGCAACCCGGTGGCCTCGCCGGTCTGACCGGACCGCCAGCTTGGCACCATCCGAATCAGCTTTGCGTCTTTTCGGCCCATCCTCCGGAGGAGAGACCTTGCAGAGCAGTGTCGGCGCGCGCGCCTACCAGAATGCACGACTAGCGAAGAAATTGAGGAAGCAGGCGGACGCCGTCCTGTCTTTCGCGATCGAAGCGCTCGGGCAGGGCAGATTTGCGGAGGCCGAGACGCTCTGCCGCGAGATCTTGAATGAGGTTCCGGATCATTTCCATGCCACGCACCTGCTCGGCCTGCGCGCCTATGAGTGCGGCCGGCTCGAGGAGGCACAACAGCTGTTCGAGCGCGCGATTGCGCTCGATCCGCGCTCGCCTGACGCCCACGGCAATCTCGGGGCCGTGTATTTCGATCTGCAGAAATTCCAGGACGCCCGCGCATGCCAGGAGAAGGCCATTGCGCTGAAGCCGAATTGTCCGATCACCCTGACCAATCTCGGCAATACGCTGCTGAACGTCGGTCTCGGCGAGCAGGCGATCGGGCTGCACGAACGCGCGATCAGGTTGCGACCGGACTATGCCGACGCATTCTGCAATCGTGGCATGGCGGAGCTGATGATCGGCCGGTTCGCGCCCGCCAAGGAGAGTTTCGATCGCGCCCTCCTGTTTCAGCCGCGGCACGCCGAAGCGCTGGCCGGCAAGGGCATGGTGTGTATCGAGCTCCGGCACTATTCGGAGGCTGAAGCCGCCCTCGCAGCGGGCCTCGCGATCAAGCCGGGTTCACCGAGGATCCTGGCGCAGCGCGGCCGGCTCAATTTCGATCTGTACCGGCTGGAGCAGGCGGCCGTGGACTTCGATGCGGCGCTGGTGCAAGCGCCTCGGCTCGAGCTTGCGTTGCGCGGGAAAGCGCAAGTTAATCTTCTGTTGGGGAACACGACCCAGGCGATTGCCGCCGTCAAGACCCTGCTCGAGGACAATCCGCGGTCCGATTACGCGATCGTGCTGCTCGGCGCCTGCTATGCGAACCAGGGAGACGTCGCGACGGCGCTCGCGCATCTCGACGCGGCGCTCGAGATCTCGCCGGATTATGCCGATGCCATCGCACGCAAGATCTTCATCCTGGATTATCTGCCGGAGGCCGGTTTCGCGGTCCAGCAGGCCGCGCGAAAATCCTGGTGGGATGCGATCGGTGCCCGACTGCCGCAACGGACATTGCCGCCCCGGCAGCTCAATCCGGACAGGCGAATCGTGGTCGGCTATGTCGCGTCGGAGTTCAGGAACCATTCGGCAGCGTTCGCCCTGCTACCGGTGCTGCGCCATCATGATCGCACGAGGTTCGAGATCGTCTGCTATTCCTGCTGGCCGTTGCAGGACGAGATCACCGAAAGATTCAAGCCTCTCGCCGACGTCTGGGTCGACGCCGCGCAGCTTTCGGACGACGAACTGGCCGATCGGATCCAGGCCGACAAGATCGATATTCTGATCGACGTGTCGGGGCACACGGCAGTCAACAGGCTCCCTGTCTTCGCCCGGAAGCCAGCCCCGATCCAGGTCACGGGCTTTGGGCACGCCACGGGGACCGGCCTTCGGACCATGGACTACGTGCTCGCGGATCCGATCTTCATTCCGCAATCGGAGCGCCATCTGCTGGCCGAAAAGGTTCATGATCTGCCGTGCCTGATCACGATCGATCCGATCCTGGATGTGCCGCCTTCGGAGCTTCCCATGCTCCGGAACGGCCATGTGACCTTCGGCGTGTTCCACCGCATCTACAAGATATCGGATGAGGCAATCCGGGTGTGGTCGAAAGTGATGCGTGAGGTCGCGGGCTCGAAGATCGTCGTCAAGCATGGGCTGCTCGACGATCCCTTGCTGCGCGACGGCCTGATCGCACGGTTCCTGGCCCAGGGCATTGCCGAAGAGAATATCACCTGCCTCGGCTCGACCTCGCGCCACGAGCATCTGCTGGCCTTTGCGAAAGTCGACATATCCCTCGATACCTTCCCGCAAAATGGGGGCATCAGCACCTGGGAATCCCTCTATGCCGGGGTTCCGGTCGTCGCCAAGCTCGGCAACGGCGCCTCGTCGCGCGCCGGCGGCTCCATCGTGGCGGCCGTCGGCCTCGGCGAGTGGGTCGCCGACGATGATGAGGGGTATGCCGCGATCGCACGCAAATACGCGGCGCAGCCCGCCCATCTGGCGAAGTTGCGCGCCGGTCTGCCAGCTCGGATCGCAGCCTCGCCTGCCGGCAACGTCGAACTCTACACGCGTGAGGTCGAAGCGGCCTATCGCCGGTTCTGGCACGATCATTGTGCCGCCGCGGCAGGCGGCGAGGTGGCGTAGGCAGGTCCGGGGCCCCCGGGAGATCCCGGGGGTGATGCTGGTCCGGTGACCGGCCGGCCGGGCGCGCGAATCAGCTAGACTCTGCCCAGGGCATCCTCCGGAGAGACAGCTTGCAGAACAGCGGCGGCGGCGCGCGCGCATTCCAGAACGCGCGATTGCAGAAGAAATTGATGAAGCAGGCCGACGCCGTCATCGCCGCTGCGGCGAACGCCTATGGTCAGGGCCGGTATGCCGAGACGGAGGCGCTGTGCCGCGAGATCCTGAAGGCCCTTCCGGATCATGTCGATGCCACGCACCTGCTCGGCATGTGTGCCCACGACGGCCGCCGCCTCGAAGAGGCGCAGCAGCTGCTCGAGCGCGTGATCGCACTCGATCCGCGCTCGCACGATGCCCATAACAACCTCGCGACCGTGCATTTCGACCTCGGCAATTACCAGGAGGCGCGGCGGTGCCAGGAGAGGGCGATCGCGCTGAAGCCGAATTTCGTGGTCGCGCTGACCAATCTCGGCAACACGCTGATGCATCTCGGGCTATACGGGCAGGCGATCGAGCTGCACGAGCGCGCCATCAAATTGAAGCCGGACTACGCCGATGCGTTCTGCAATCGCGGCATGGTCGAGATATTGCTTGGACAGGTCGAGCGCGCCAAGGAAAGTTTCGATCGCGCCCTGCTGTTCCAGCCGCGTCACGCGGAGGCCATCGTCGGCAGCGGCATGGTCAGCATGGAGCTCCGGCACCACGAAGAAGCCGCAGCCAAGTTTGCCATGGCGCTGGCGATCAAGCCCGGCGCGCCGAGGATTTTGGCCCAGCGGGGACGGCTCAGCTACGAGCTGCAGCGCCTGGAGCCGGCGCTTAAGGATTTCGAGGCGGCGCTCGCGGTTTCGCCCAAGCTCGAACTCGCCCTACGAGGGAAGGCGCAGGTCTGCCTCGTCATGGGAAAGACCGCGCCGGCGATCGCGGCCGCAACGGCCTTGATCGAGCAAAATCCGCGCTCCGAAATCGGATTGGCGCTGATGGGCTTCGCCTTCTCGACCCAGGGAGAGATGGACACTGCGATCGAATATCTCGATCGCGCGTTGGCGGTCCGGCCGGACTACGGGGATGCAATCAGGGGGAAAATCTTCTTGCAGGACTACCGGCCCGAGGCCGATTTCACGGTCCAGCAGGCGGTGCGAAAATCCTGGTGGGATGCGATCGGCTCCAAGCTGCCGCAACGGACGCTGCCGAAGCGACCGCTCGATCCGGAAAAGCGGATCGTGGTCGGCTATGTCGCTGCCGAATTCCGGCAGCACTCGGCGGGACTCACGCTGCTTCCGGTGCTACGCAATCATGATCACGCCAAGTTTGAGATCATCTGCTACTATTCCTGGCCCGGAGCGGATGAGTACACGGCCAAGTTCAAGGAGCTGGCGGACGTCTGGGTTGACGCCTGGGGGCTTTCGGACGACGAACTCGCCGACCGCATTCAGGCAGACAATGTCGACATCCTCATCGACGTTTCGGGCCACACGACCGGCAACAGGCTGCAGTGTTTCGCGCGGAAGCCGGCCCCGATCCAGGCCACCGGCTTCGGACACGCGACCGGCACGGGCATGCAGACCATGGACTACGTGCTCGCCGATCCCATTTTCATTCCGCCATCGGTCCGGCATTTGTTTGCCGAGAAGATCTACGATCTACCGTGTCTGATCACGATGGAGCCCGTCACCAATCTGCAACCCTCCGAGCTGCCGATGCTCCGCAACGGCTATGTCACCTTCGGCGTGTTCAACCGAATCTACAAGATCTCGGACGATGCGATCCGTGTGTGGTCGCGCATCATGCGGGAGGTGCCGGGATCGAAGATCGTCCTCAAGCACGGTTTGCTCGATGACGCCCTGCTGCGCGATAGCCTGGTCGCACGGTTCATCGCGCAGGGCATTGCGGAGGAGGACATCACGTGCCTCGGCACCACCTCGCGCGACGATCACCTGAAGGCCTTTGACAAGATCGACATTTCCCTCGACACGTTCCCGCAGAATGGCGGCATCAGTACCTGGGAATCCCTCTACAAGGGCGTTCCCGTCGTCGCCAAGCTCGGTATCGGCGCTTCCTCGCGTGCCGGCGCCTCGATCGTGGCTGCCGTCGGCCTGGGTGACTGGGTCGCCGAGGACGACGACGGCTATGTCGAGATCGCCCGCAAGTTTGCCTCACAGCCAGAGCATCTGGCGAAGTTGCGCGCGGGTTTGCCGGCGCAGATCGCAGCCTCGCCCGCCGGCAATGTCGAGATCTACACGCGCGAGCTCGAAGCAGGTTACCGCCAGTTCTGGCGCGACTATTGCGCTGCCGCCGCGGAATGCGGCGAGGTCGCGTAGGCGGGGCAAGCGCACCAAGCGATTCCTCGGCCGGATATTGCGGTGAGCCCCGGAATATCCCGGAGGGAACTCCGGCCCCGCCGAGCGGCCGGCTTGACGCACGAATCAGCTAGACTCGCCCCCAGACCATCTTCCGGAGAGACACCTTGCAGAGCAGCGCCGGCGCGCGCGCATTCAAGAATGCGCGATTGCAGAAGAAGTTGAAGAAGCAGGCCGACGCCATCATCTCCGCCGCGGCGAGCGCCTATGGCCAGGGCAGATATGCGGAGAGCGAGGCGCTCTGCCGCCAGATCGTGCAAGCCGTTCCGGATCATTTTGACGCCACGCATTTCCTCGGCCTTAGCGTGCAACAGCTCGGGCGCCTCGATGAGGCGCAACAGCTGCTCGAGCGCGCGGTCGCGATCGATCCGCGTTCGCACGAGGCCCATAACAATCTCGCCGCCGTGCACTTCGTGCTTCAGAAATTCGAGGCCGCCCGCGCGTGTCAGGAGAAGGCGATCGCGCTGAAGCCGAACTTTGCGCCGGCTCTCGCCGGCCTCGGCAATACCTTGCTCCAGATGAACCTGCCGGGGCAGGCCATCGAACTCTACGATCGCGCGATCAAGCTGAAGCCCGATTATGCCGATGCGCTCTGCAATCGTGGCCTCGCCGAGCTGGCGCTGGGCCAGTTCGACCGGGCCAGGCAGAGCTTCGAGCGCGCCCTGTTGTTTCAGCCGCGTCACGCAGAGGCGCTCGTCGGCAAAGGCGTGGTGAACATCGAGCTGAAGCACTACGACGAGGCGGAAGCCGCGCTCGCAGCGGCGCTCGCGATCAGGCCCGGTTCGGCCAAGGCCCACGCGCACCGCGGCCGGCTCAATTTTGCGCTGTCGCGGCCGGAACAGGCGGCCGCGAATTTTGATGCGGCACTTGCGCTTTCACCCAGGCTCGAAGTGGCCTTGCGGGGGAAGACGGAAGTTTCGCTGAGCATGGGGAATACCGCGCAGGCGATCCTGACCTGCACGGCACTGCTCGAGGAAAATCCGCGCTCGGCGATCGCGCTCGCGCTGCTGAGTGCCTGTTTTGCGAACCAGGGAGAGATCGCAGCCGCGATCGAGCATCTCGACGCCGCCCTGGCGATCGCGCCGGGCGAGCCGGACCTGATCGCGCGGAAGATCTACTTTCTGGACTTTCTCTCCGACGCGGATTTCGCGATCCAGCAGGCGGCACGCAAATCCTGGTGGGATGCGATCGGCGCCAGATTGCCGCAAAGGAAGCTCGCACCCCGGCAGTTCGATCCCGACAGGCGGATCGTGGTCGGATATGTGTCCGCCGAGTTCTGGTATCACTCGGCGGCGTTCGGTCTGTTACCGGTGCTGCGTCATCACGATCGCGCCCAATTCGAGATCGTCTGCTATTCGTGCTCGCCGACGCGAGACGAGATGACCGTCAAATTCAAATCGTTGGCGGACGTCTGGGTCGACGCCTCGCAACTCTCGGACGAGGAGCTGGCCGATCGCATTGAAGCCGACAAGGTCGATATCCTGATCGACGTATCAGGGCATACCACCGGCAACAGGCTTCCTGTGTTTGCCCGCAAGCCGGCTCCGATCCAGGTCACGGGTTTTGGGCACGCCACGGGGACCGGCCTGCAGACCATGGACTACGTGCTCGCGGACCCGATCTTCATTCCGGAATCCGCCCGCCACCTGCTGGCCGAAAAGGTTCATGATCTGCCGTGCCTGATCACGACTGATCCCATCCTTGATGTGCCCGCTTCGGAGCTTCCGATGCTCCGCAACGGCCATGTGACCTTCGGCGTCTTCAATCGCATCTCCAAGATCTCGGATGATGCCATCCTGGTGTGGGCGAAGGTGATGCGCGAGGTCAGCGGATCGAAGATCATCATCAAGCATACGCTGCTTGACGATCCGCTGGTGCGGGACGGTCTTCTGGCACGTTTCGTGGCGCAGGGAATCGCCGAGCAGAACGTCACGTGCCTCGGCTCGTCCCAGCGCGCCGAGCATCTGCGGGCCTTTGCGAACGTCGACATCTCCCTCGACACCTTCCCGCAAAACGGCGGCGTCAGTACCTGGGAATCCCTCTATGCGGGCGTTCCGGTCGTCGCCAAGCTCGGCCACGGCGCCTCGTCGCGTGCCGGCGGCTCCATCGTGGCTGCAATCGGTCTCGGTGACTGGGTCGCCGACGATGACGAGGGGTATGCCGCGATCGCATGCAAATACGCGGCGCAGCCCGCGCATCTGGCAAAGTTGCGCGCAGATCTGCCGGCTCGGATCGCAGCTTCGCCCGCCGGCAATGTCGAGATTTACACACGCATGGTCGAGGAGGGTTATCGCCGGTTCTGGCGCGACCGTTGTGCCGCAGCCTCGGAACGCGGCGAGGGCGCGTAGACAGGCCAGACCACGCGGTCCTTGTGGACGCGCGTCCTCGACGCCAGGGGGCGTGTGACGATCACACGAACGGCGGCTTGATGTTGCTGCGCTTCTCCAGCCACTCCGGCACCGGCAGGTTCTTGGCGCGCATGAAATCCGCGTTGAACAGCTTCGACTGATAGCGGCTGCCGGAATCGCACAGCACGGTGACGACCGTCTTGCCGGGCCCGAGCTGCTTGGCGAGGCGCATCGCGCCCACGATGTTGATGCCGGTCGAGCCGCCGAGGCACAGGCCCTCGTGCTGGAGCAGCTCGTAGATGGCGCTGACGGCTTCGGCGTCGGGAATGAGATAGGCGTCGTCGACCTTGGCCGTCTCGACGATCGCGGTCGCGCGGTTGAGGCCGATGCCTTCCGTGATCGAGCCGCCCGGCGTTGCCTTGGCATCACCGGTCCTGAAATATTCGTACATACCGGCGCCGTGCGGATCGGCGCAGGCGATGCGGATGTTCTTGTTCTTCTCTTTCAGATAGCGGCTGGTGCCGGCGAGCGTGCCGCCGCTGCCGACCGAGCAGACGAAGCCGTCGACCTTGCCGCCGGTCTGCTCCCAGATCTCGGGCCCCGTGGACTCGTAGTGCGCCTTGGCGTTGTCGAGGTTGTTCCACTGGTCCGCGAACAGCACGCCATTGGGCTCGGTCTTGCGCAGCTCGTCCGCAAGTCGGCGGCCGACATGCTGGTAGTTGTTGGGGTTGGCGTAGGGCAGGGCGGGCACTTCGATCAGCTCGGCGCCGCACAGCTTCAAGAAATCCTTCTTTTCCTGGCTTTGCGTCTCCGGGATCACGATCAGCGTGCGGTAGCCGCGAGCACTCGCCACGACCGCGAGCCCGATGCCGGTATTGCCGGCGGTTGCCTCCACCACGAGACCACCGGGCTTGAGCTCGCCGCGTTTCTCGGCCTCCAGGATCATCCATTTGCCGGCGCGGTCTTTGACCGATTGGCCGGGATTCAAGAACTCGGCCTTGCCGAGAATGGTGCAGCCGGTCAGTTCCGACGCGCGCTTCAGCTTGATCAGCGGGGTGTTGCCGATGGCTTCGACAACGTCGTTTCGAATGGTCATGTCAGGAAAATCGCTATCAAGGGGTTGATCTGGTTGGCCAGAACCTAGTGCTTGGGAGGGCAAAGGGGAAGGCTTTTGCGCTGCGGCGAAACCGGCTGAAGCACCTGTCCAAACAGGGATATTATCGTGTAGCGTGGCCGGCGATTGATGCGCTTGGCTGCGCGGCGGAACATCACTAGAAGGAAATGACTGACCGCCGTCACGGCACGGAAGATAAGGGTCGTCACCAGCCACTTCACGAGCGCATTTTTCCAGAAGCTAGTCTGGACGATATCTGGGGACGTGGATGTTGGGGCGCGACCCAGCCGCGGCCTCACGGAGCGCCGCCGCCAGATCGGAAAGCCCCGATGCCGGTGTGGCATCATTATCACATGAAATCTTGGTAAGCTTGTTCACGCCTCCCGATGTTTTGGGAATGAAAGAAGTCTCTGCGAGACAGGGACATTCGGCATTTTGATCGATCCGCTCGAGGTTCGTTGGCGCGGCCATCTCGCAACTGCGGGACTGTCGCGCTGTTCCGCACCCAGCTAGTATCGATGTCGAGGTTCCGTAGAAAGCATCACGTTGTGAATGAGTTGTCCAAAGCCCCCCGATTGTCCCGCCGCGAATCGGTTAATCCGGTTGCGCGGCGGCTTGATCTGCCCGGCGGGGGGTGGATGTGACACAGGATGTTCCGGCGATCGCCATGCGGCGGTCCGTAGGTTCTGCATCCAGGACGCTGCGCGCGGCGCGCTGGCTCGCGGTATTGTGCCTCGCCGCCGGCTCGGGCGCGTGCGTGCTGACCCAGGACCTTCCCGATCCCGCCCTCGACGTTCCCTCGCACTACAAATACGCGGGCAAGGGCGATGCGCCGCCGTCCTTGGATTGGTGGCGTGGCTTCCGCTCCGCGGAGCTGACGCAGCTGATGGAAGAGGCGCAGACCGTCAATCTCGACATCGCCGCCGCCGTCTCGCGCATCGTCCAGGCTGACGCCCAGGCGCGGCAGGCGGGCGCCGCGCTGCTGCCCAGCGTATCGACGGGCGGATCGGAAACCTATTCGCGCACCTCGGGCGCAAGCTCCTCAGGTCTGTCCATCGGCGGACGCGAGGTCGTCAACTATTCGGCTTCGTTGAGCGCGAGCTATCAGCTCGACTTCTGGGGCCAGAACCGCGCCGCGCTGCAAACGGCCGAGGAAACGGCCAACGCCAACCGCTTCGATCGCGACACCGTCGCACTGACGACGCTGGCCGCCGTTGCCAACGCCTATTTCCAGGTTCTGGCCTCTCAGGATCGCATCAGGACGTCACAGCGCAACATCGCCAGCGCCCAGCGCATCCTCGACGCCGTCAGGGAGCGACGCAAGGCCGGCACCGGCACGGATCTCGACGTCGCCCAGCAGGAAAGCGTGCTTGCCAACCAGAAGGCCCTGGTGCCGCCGCTGCGCCAGACGCTGGACCAGAACGTCAACGCGCTCGCGGTGCTGGTCTCGCGCCCGCCGGAGAGCGTGCGCGTGCACGGCGGCTCGCTCGACCGGGTCGCGATCCCGCGCGTGACGCCCGGCCTGCCGTCGGAGCTGCTGACGCAGCGGCCGGACATCCGCCGGCAGGAGGCGCAGCTTGCGTCCGCGACCGCCAACATCGGTAACGCCCGCGCGCAGTTCTTTCCGACCATCCAGCTCACCGGCAATGGCGGCTACCAGAGCGCGGCGCTGGTCTCGCTGTTCCAGCCGCACGCCGCCTTCTTCCAACTCGTCGGCAGCGCCACGCAGCCGATCTTCGACGGCGGCAGGATCCTCGGCAATTTCGAGCTTGCCAAGGCGCGGCAGGACGAGTTGCTCCAGACTTACCGCAAGACCATCGTCCAGGCTTTTGCCGACGTCGACAACGCACTGTTCTCGATCAAGCAGACCACGATCAGGCTGCAATTGCAGCGCGACGTCGTTGTCGCCTCGCGACGCGCCTTCGATCTCTCAGAGCAGCAACTGCGCGCCGGCACCGCCGACATCGTGACCGTGCTCAACACCCAACTGACCCTGTTCCAGGCGGAAGACGCGCTGTGGCAGGCCCAACTCGCACGGCTTCTCGCCGTCGTCAGCCTGTACCAGGCGCTCGGCGGCGGCTGGGAGCCGCGAATGGAGAAACCGGTCAATGCTCTTTAAGCCGGATACGAAGCAGGGCGCGGAAGAGGGGACGGCGAAAAAATCGCGCGGCCGCGGCTTCGTCATGACCTTGGTCACGCTCGCCATCCTTGGTGGCCTCGGCTATCTCGGCTGGATCGCCACGCACCAGCAGCAGGCCAACAACCGCAACCAGCGGCCCGATCTGCCGGTACCCGTGCTGGCGGCGAGCCCGCGGGTCCAGGATGTTCCGGTCTATCTCGACGGCGTCGGCGCGATCCGCGCACTCAACACCGTGACCGTGCGCTCGCAGGTCGACGGCAAGCTGATCGCGGTCAACTTCACCGAAGGACAGGACGTCAAGAAGGGTGACGTGCTCGGCGAGATCGATCCCGCGATCTATCAGGCCCAGTACGACCAAGCCGTGGCCAAGAAGGCCCAGGATCAGGCCCAGCTCGCCAATCAGCGCATCGACCTTGCGCGCTATGAGCAGCTCGCCGCCTCCAATGCCGGCTCCAAGCAGCAGGCGGATACCCAGCGTGCGCTGGTCGCGCAGACCGAGGCGCTGGTCAAGGCCGACCAGGCCGCGATCGACAATGCGGCGGCAACGCTGAGCTACACCAAGATTGTGGCGCCGATCTCGGGCCGCGCCGGCCTGCGCCAGGTGGACCAGGGCAACATCGTCCACGCCTCCGACATCACGGGCCTCGTCGTGATCACGCAGCTACAGCCGATCGCGGTGTGGTTCAGCCTGCCGCAGCAACAGATCATGCGCGTCAATGCGGCCGCGGCGAAGGGTACGCTCGCCGTCGACGTGTTCGGCAATGACGGCATCACCGTGATCGACACCGGCAAGCTCACCGGCATCGACAACCAGGTCGACCAGACCACCGGCACGCTCAAGCTCAAGGCGGAATTTCCCAACGCCAACTACCAGCTTTGGCCGGGCCAGTTCGTCAACGTCCGCCTCAAGGTCGAAACCCTGATGCAGGCACTGGTGGTGCCGACGTCAGCCGTGCAGCGCGGTCCGATGGGCACTTTCAGCTATGTCATCGGGGAGGGCAACGTCGCCTCGGCCAAGCCCGTCACGGTGACCCAGCAGAACGAACATGACGCCGTGATCGCCAGCGGCCTGTCACCCGGCGACAAGGTCGTCACGACCGGCTTTGCCAATCTCTCCGATGGCTCCAAGGTGATCATCGGCCGCGACGACCAGACCCCGTCCGCGGATCTCGCGCCGCGCAAGCGCTCGCGGGGGCCTGACGCTCAGAAGAAGGACGGTGCCAAGGAAGGGCAGAAGGAAGGGCAGAAGGACGGACAGGGCAGGGACGGCGAGTTCCGGGCCAAGCGGAGCAACAGCGAAGGCGACCAGAAGGGACAGACCGGACCTGCACCAGGACCTGCACCAGGACCTGCACCAAGCCCGGGGGCATCGGGATCTGGAGCCAAGCAGCCATGATCCCGACAACAGCCGCTTGACGCGGCAGGCAGATCCCATGGGTGTTTCCGAACCCTTCATCCGACGGCCCATCGCAACCTCGCTGCTCGGCATTGCGCTCTTGATCGGCGGGCTGCTCGGTTATTTCGCGCTGCCGGTCTCGGCGCTGCCGCAGGTCGATTTCCCGACCGTGCAGGTGACGACGCAGCTTCCGGGCGCCAGCCCCGACGTGATCGCCTCGCTGATCACCGCACCGCTCGAGCGGCAGCTCGGGCAGATCCCGTCGCTCTCGGCGATGAACTCGACGAGCTCGTTCGGCGTCAGCCAGATCTCGCTGCAGTTCGATCTCAATCGCGACATCGACGGCGCCACTCAGGACGTGCAGGCTGCGATCAACGCGGCGGCCGGCGTCTTGCCAAAGACGCTGCCGTATCCTCCGATCTACGCCAAGGTGAATCCGGCGGACGCGCCGGTGATGACGCTGGCGCTGCGCTCCGACACCATTTCGCTGCGGGCGATGAGCGACATCGCCGACACGCTTCTGGCGCAACGGCTGAGCCAGATATCCGGCGTCGGGCGCGTCTCGGTGCTCGGCGGGCTGAAGCCGGCCGTGCGCATCCAGGCCGATCTGGCGCGGCTCGCCGCCTACGGCATCGCCATGGAAGATCTGCGCGCCGCAATTGCCAGTGCCAATGTCTCCGGGCCGAAGGGCTCGCTCGACGGCGCGCAGCAATCCTACATCATCGCGGCCAACGACCAGATCGCCGCGGCCGACGCCTACAAGCCCGTCATCATCGCCTACCGCAACGGCTCGCCGGTCACCATCGCCGATGTCGCGCAGATCGTCGACGGCCTGGAGAACGACCGCACCGGCGGCTGGTACCAGGGCACGCCGGCCGTCATCATCGACATCCAGCGCCAGCCCGGCGCCAACGTCATCGACGTCGTCAGCCAGATCCGCGCTGAAATCCCAAAAGTTCAGCGCGCGATCCCGGCCGGCGTGAACCTCACCATCGTCTCCGACCGTACCGTCACCATCCGCGCCTCGGTGCGCGACGTGCAGTTCACGCTGGTCCTTGCCGTCGTGCTGGTGACGCTGGTGGTGCTGCTGTTCCTGCGCTCGCTGCGCGCCACCCTGATCGCGGGCGTAGCGCTGCCGCTGTCGTTGATCACAAGCTTCGGCGTCATGTATTTTGCCGGCTTCAGCCTCGACAATCTGTCGCTGATGGCGCTCACGATCGGGACCGGCTTCGTCGTCGACGACGCCATCGTCATGATCGAGAACATCGTCCGACACATGGAGAACGGCGACGGCCCGATGGAGGCATCGCTCAAGGGCGCCAGCGAAATCGGCTTCACCGTGATCTCGCTGACGGTCTCGCTGATCGCGGTGTTCATCCCGCTGCTGTTCATGTCGGGTCTCGTCGGCCGCATGTTCCGCGAATTCGCGCTGACCTTGACCATCGCCGTCGTCACCTCGGCCGTGGTCTCGCTGACGCTGACGCCGATGATGTGCTCGCGGCTGCTCAAGCACACCCATGAGGAGCTGGCGGTGCCGGGCCTCGCGGCGATCAGCCGCTTCATCGACCGCACCGTCGAGGCCTATCATCGGACGCTGCTATGGGTGCTGGAACGCCAGCGCGCCACCTTGGTCGTGACTTTCGCCACGCTGGTAGCGACTCTGGTGCTCTATGTCGTCGCGCCAAAAGGCTTCCTGCCGCTGCAGGACACCGCCTCGATCACGGCGGTGACGGAGGCGGGGCCCGACGTGTCGTTCGCGGAGATGCAGAGGCGGCAGGCCGAGGTTTCCGACGCCATCCAGGCCGACCCTGATGTGACTGGCGTGGTCTCGGTCATTGGCGCAGGCTCGGTCAACCCGACCACCAATGTCGGGCGTCTTGTCATGACGCTGAAACCGCGCGGGGAACGGCGCGACGATGTGAGCGTGGTGATCACTCGGCTGAAGCAGCGGGTATCAGGCATCCCCGGCATGGCCGTCTATTTCCAGCCGGTGCAGGACGTGCAGATCTCGACCCAGTCGAGCCGCTCGCAATACCAGTACACGCTGACCGGCACCGATGCGACGCTGGTGTCGGAATGGGCGCGCAAGCTCGTCGCGGAGATGCGGCGCGATCCCCTGTTCCGCGACGTCTCCTCCGAGGCGCAGGAGGGCGGTCTGCGAGCGCAACTCGACGTCGATCGCACCCGCGCGGGCCAGCTCGGCGTCAGCCTCCAGGCCATCACCGACACGCTCAATGACGCCTTCGCGCAGCGGCAGATCTCGACGATCTACGGCCAGGCCAACCAGTACCGCGTGGTGCTGGAAGCGCTGCCGATGTACCAGCGCGATCCCTCGATCCTGTCCAAGCTCTATCTGCCGGGCGCTGCGAGCACCACCGCCGGCGCGCCTAACGCCCAGGTGCCGCTGTCGGCCGTGGCGACGCTGAAGCGCACCACTGCGCCGCTCGCGATCTCGCACCAGGCGCAGTTCCCTTCGGTGTCGCTCAGCTTCAACCTCGCGCCGGGCGCGGCGCTCGGCGATGCCGTCGAGGCCGTGAAGACGATCGAGACCAGGATCGGCATGCCCAACAGCATCGTCGGCGTCTATGCCGGCGATGCCGCCGAATTCGCCAAGGCGCTCGCCGGCCAGCCCTGGCTGCTGCTTGCCGCCGTGATCACGATCTACATCGTGCTCGGCGTGCTCTATGAAAGCTACATCCACCCGATCACCATTCTGTCGACGCTGCCCTCGGCCGGCGTTGGCGCGATCCTGGCGCTGATGTTGTGTGGGCAGGACCTCTCGGTGATCGGTCTGATCGGCATCATCCTGCTGATGGGCATCGTCAAGAAGAACGCGATCATGATGATCGACTTCGCGCTCGAGGCCGAGCGCGGGCGGGGGATGTCGCCGCACGAGGCGATCGTGCAGGCATGCCTGCTGCGTTTCCGCCCCATCATGATGACGACGCTGGCGGCGCTGTTCGGTGCGCTGCCGCTGGCGATCGAGAGCGGCACCGGCGCCGAGCTGCGCTTTCCGCTCGGCATCTCCATCATCGGCGGCCTGCTGCTGAGCCAACTCCTGACGCTCTACACCACGCCCGTGATCTACCTCGCGCTCGACCGCATCAACCGCCGCCTCGAGCAGGCGCTGCCGCCGGCCGAATCCGGCGGTCCGCCCGTTGCGGGCGCGACCGAGGGGATGCAGTGATGGTATCGATCTCGGAGCCCTTCATCCGGCGCCCGGTCGCGACCACGCTGCTGTCGATCGGGCTGTTCCTTCTGGGTGTGGTCGCCTACAAGTTCCTGCCAGTTGCCTCGGTCCCGAACGTCGATTTTCCCGCCATCTTCGTCTCGGCCAGCCGGCCCGGCGCCGACCCGTCGGTGATGGCGGCGACGGTGGCCTCGCCATTGGAGCGGCGGCTGGGCGAGATCGCCGGCGTCAACCAGATCACTTCGACCTCGACGCTCGGCACAACCAGCATCCAGCTCCAGTTCGACATCGGGCGCAACATCGACAAGGCCGCGCGCGACGTGCAGGCGGCGATCAACGCCGCGATGATCGACCTGCCGAGCGACCTGCCGACGCTGCCGCGCTTCCGCAAGGCCAATCCCGCCGGCGCGCCCGTCTTCGTGCTGGCGCTGACCTCGAAGACGCTGTCCGCCAGCGCAATTTACGACGTCGCCGACACGGTGCTGGCGCAGCGCATCTCGCAGGTGCCCGGTGTCGGCGATGTCACGGTGTCAGGCGCCGACCAGCCGGCCGTGCGGGTCCAGCTCAACCCCGTCGCGCTGTCGAACGCCGGTATCGCCACCGACGACGTCAGGACCGCGATCGTCAACGCCAACCCGCTCGGTCCCGTCGGCATCTTCAACGGCGAGCGCCAGAGCGAGACGCTGGCGCTCAACAAGCAGATGCGCACGGCGAAAGAGTTCCGCGACATCGTCATCAAGAGCTCTGGCGGCAATTTCGTGCGCCTGTCCGACGTCGCCGACATCGAGGATTCGGTCCGCAACGCGCGCTCGATTGCCTGGTTCAACAAGCAGCCGGCGGTGCTGATCCAGATCACCAAGCAGGGCGATGCCAACGTCATCGACACCGTCGACAGGGTGAAGGCGCTGATCCCCGAGCTCAGGCAATGGATTCCGGCCGGCGTCGAGATCTCGACCCTGGTCGACCGCACCGGCACGATCCGCGCCAGCGTGATGGACATGCAATGGACATTGCTGGCGACCGCGGTCCTGGTGATGGTCGTGGTGTTCGTGTTCCTGCGCAGGCTGACGCCGACGATCGCGGCCGGCATATCGGTGCCGCTGGCGCTGGCCGGCACCTGCGCCGGCATGTGGCTCGCGGGCTTCTCGATCGACAATCTCTCGCTGATGGCGCTCGCGATCTCGGTCGGCTTCGTGGTCGACGACGCCATCGTCATGATCGAGAACATGTACCGCAATCTCGAGCAAGGCATGCGGCCGTTCCGGGCCGCGCAGGAGGGCGCCAAGCAGATCGGATTCACGGTGGTCTCGATCAGCCTGTCGCTGATCGCGGCGTTCACGCCGCTGATCTTCATGGACGGCATCGTCGGCCGCCTCTTGCGCGAATTCTCGCTGACGCTGACCTTCGCCATCCTGGTTTCGACGCTGGTGTCGCTCACGGTGACGCCGATGATTTGCGCCCATTACATCCGCCAGACCACGTCCAGCACGGCGACCCTGTTCGATCGGCTGATCGAGGGCTCGCTGTCGCGCATCGTCGCGCTCTACACCCGTAGTTTGCGCACCGTGCTGGAGTTCCCGCTGCTGACGCTGCTGGTGTTCTTCGCCACCATCGGCCTCACCGTGACGCTCTACATCAAGGTCCCCAAGGGCTATTTCCCGACCGACGATTCCGGGTTCATCATCGGTGCGACACGCGCCTCGGCAGATATTTCGTTCCAGTCGATGCTTGGCCTCCAGCAACGCCTCGCCGACATCGTGATGCAGGATCCGGCGGTCGCCGGCATCGGCTCGACCGTCGGCAGCGGAGGCGGGCCGGGGGGAGCGACCTCGAACCGCGGCACCATGTTCATCAGTCTGAAGCCGCCTGAGGAGCGCCAGCACGTTTCGACCCAGGTCGTGATCGACCGGCTCAGGCGCGCGTTGTACCCCGTGCCCGGCATCCGTCTCTTCATGTTCGCAGCCCAGGACGTCCGCGCCGGCGGGCGCCAGAGCGATTCCGATTACCAGTACACGCTGACCAGCACCGACCTCAGTCTGCTGCAGAAATGGGCGCCGATCGTCGCCAAGCGCATGGAGAGCGTCGAGGGGATCACCGACATCTCCAGCGACCGCGATCCCGGCGGGCTTCAACTGACCTTGGCGATCGACCGCCAGAAGGCCTCGGCCCTCGGCGTCAGGGTGCAGGACATCGACAACGCGCTGAACAACGCCTTCTCGCAGAGGCAGATCTCGATCATCTACACCCAGCGCAACCAGTACATGACCGTGCTGGAGATCGATCCGAAATTCCAGGTCGATCCCTCCAACCTCGAGCGCATCTATGTCGCGGGCGCGGGCGATGCCCAGGTGCCGCTGTCGGCCGTGGTGCGCGCGACGCGTGGCCTTGCCGCGCTCGCGGTCTATCACTCGCAGTCGTTCCCCTCGACGACGGTGTCGTTCAACCTGCTGCCGGACGTGCAGCTCCAGGCGGCGACGCAGAACATCCAGCGGGCGGTGGAGGAGCTGCACATGCCGGAGGGCATCCGCGGCAGCTTCGACGGCAATGCCGGCGACTTCGCCAAGACCAGCGGCCGCCAACCGCTTCTGATCCTCGGTGCGCTGGTGGCGATGTATATCGTGCTCGGGGTACTCTACGAAAGTCTTGCCCATCCACTCACGATCATCTCGACGTTGCCCTCCGCCGGGCTCGGTGCGCTGCTCGCCCTGCAGCTCACCAACACGCCGCTGACCGTGATCGCCTTCGTCGGCATCATCCTCTTGATCGGCATCGTCAAGAAGAACGGCATCATGATGGTCGATTTCGCGCTCGACGCCGAACGCCAGCGCGGCCTGTCCTCGGCTGAGGCGATCTTCGAGGCCTGCCAGGCGCGCTTCCGCCCGATCCTGATGACGACCATGGCGGCGTTGTTCGCCGGCATTCCGCTCGTGGTGGCGACCGGCCCCGGCACGGAGCTGCGCCGTCCGCTCGGTATCACCATCATCGGCGGCCTGTTCGTCTCGCAGATCCTGACGCTCTACACCACGCCCGTGATCTACCTCCTGATCGACCGCCTGCGGCGGCGGTCCGCGCCGCGGCCGATGGCTGCACCCGCGGAATAGGTTGTTGAAGCGCCGCATCAAGCGTATAGCGGCGCCCATGTCGAACCCGCCAGATACGGCCGCCGCCGAACAGATCCCCGAATGCCCGCATTGCCAGAAGCCGATGCCGCTGTGCATCTGCGACAGCGTCACGCCGATTGAAAATCGGCTGTCGCTCCTGATCCTCCAGCATCCGCAGGAGCAGGACAGGGCGCTCGGCACCGCGCGCCTGCTCGCCAGGCATTTCCCCGATGCCACGGTGCGGGTCGGCCTGTCCTGGCCGAGCCTGTCCAAGGCGTTGGGGCGGCCGGTCGAGAATGCCTCACACTGGGCCGTGCTCTATCTCGGCTCGGCACGCGCCGCCGATCTCGAAGTCGAGGGCGAGATCGTCGCGCTCAACCGCAAGGGCCAGGTTGCGGACAACCAACGCGCGATCCTCGGCAAGCTCGAAGGCGTGGTGCTGCTCGACGGCACATGGAGCCAGGCGAAGGCGCTGTGGTGGCGCAATCCCTGGATGCTGAAGTGTCAGCGCGTGATCCTCAACCCGGCGCACCCCTCTCGCTATGGGCGCCTGCGCCGCGAGCCGCGCAGCGACGGGCTCTCGACCATCGAGGCCGCGGCGACGATACTCGCCGGCCTCGAGCGGCGTCCCGACATCGCCGACACGCTGCATGCGAGTTTTGAACGGCTGTTGACACGCTACCGCGAGGTCCAGGCCGAGATGCCGGAACTGGCGCCCAAACCCGCCCCGAAGGGTCGGCGCGACTTCCGGCGGCGCAAACGAGCCTGACTTCGCCCCGCTTGATCTGTACGGTTGATTGCCCCGCGAAGCGCGGGCATTTTGAGGCCATCCGTCGAAACGGGTCGCGATCCGCTTTCCTGCTGCGGCATCGGAGAGCGGCAACCGAAGGGGCAGTCGAATTCAGCTCGCGGCGAAGGAAATCCTGACACAGGCAGCGCGGCCCGATCGCTGGGGCACACTCGCGCTGATGGACATTTCGCTGCGCTACCGGCGGACCGTGATCGGCCCGCTCTGGATCACGCTGACTCTCGCTGCGACGATCGCAAGCGTCGGCACGGTCTATGCGGCGCTGTTCAAGCAGGACATCGCTGCCTTCCTGCCGTCCTTCGCGATCGGCCTCATCGTCTGGACGCTGATCGCCACGACGCTCCAGGAGGGCTCCAACATCTTCGTGGTATCAGGTCATCTCATCAAGGCGGTGCCGGCGCCTCTGATCGTTCATGTCCTCCAGATGATCGCGCGCAACGTCCTCATCTTCGCGCATCACCTGGTGATCGTCGTGCTGCTCTACGTCGTGATGCCCTGGCCGCTGCACTGGAACATGCTGCTCGCGGTGCCCGGCTTTGCGATCCTGTTTCTTGTGCTGCTCGGCGGCGCGGTCGCGCTCGGCATGCTCTGCGCGCGTTTTCGCGATATCGGTTCGGCGATCGTCAGCGGCCTGCAGTTCATCTTCTTTCTCACGCCGATCATCTGGACCGAGGAAAGCGCGCGGGGCACCAACTTTCACTGGCTGACCTGGGTCAATCCGTTTGCGACGCTGCTAGATCTCGTGCGCCGACCGCTGTTGTCGCAGCCGACCGATGCGGGGCAATGGCTGCTCGGGGCAGTCTATGCGATCGCCGTGGCCGCCATCGGCCTCGGCTGTTACGCAAAATACCGCAATCGCGTGGCGTATTGGCTGTGATGCGCGCATGACCACCACGGCCCACATCGTGCTTCGCGACGTCTCGGTCACGTTTCCGGTGCTGTCGTTTCGGGACCGCTCGCTGCGCAGCCGGTTCGTCAACGCCGTGACGCTGCGGCGGAAGGCGGCGGTCTCGCACCTCATCACGGCGCTGAGCGGGGTCAACCTCGACATCCGCGCTGGCGACCGCCTCGCCATCATCGGCGCCAATGGCGCCGGCAAGACCACGCTGCTGCGGGTTCTCGCCGGCATCTACCATCCGACGGCGGGGAGCATCGACGTGCTCGGCCGCCGCCTGTCGCTGTTCGATCTGTCGGCCGGCTTCGACGAGGAAGCCACCGGCTACGAGAACATCATGCGGCGCGGGCTCGTGATCGGCGCGCGGCGGGCCGAGATCGATGCGCGGCGCGCCGAGATCGCCGAGTTCACCGAACTCGGCGACCGGCTCGATCTGCCGCTGCGCACCTATTCGAGCGGCATGATGCTGCGCCTGATCTTCGCGGTCGCAACCGCGGTCGAGGGCGAGATCGTGCTGCTCGACGAATGGATCGGCGTCGGCGACCAGCAATTCCGCAAGAAGGCGCGGCAGCGGTTAGATGAGATCGTCGCCCGCGCCGGCATCCTGGTGCTCGCCTCGCACGACGTCGAAATGATCAAGAGCACCTGCAACCGGGCGATCCTGCTGGAGCAGGGGCGGATCACGGCGGCCGGCACGACCGAGGAGATTCTCGGCCGCTACCTCGGCGCGGCCAAGGCCTAGCGCTTCTGAAACGCGTCGGGAAAGTGGGACGAAGGCGGTTGCCTAAACCCTGCATCCCCTATATTGCTCCGCCCTTACGGGGCCACGTGGCGGAGTGGTTACGCAACGGTCTGCAAAACCGTGTACACCAGTTCAATTCTGGTCGTGGCCTCCATTCCAAATCTCTGATTTTTCAGCAAAATTCGATCTCGGCGCGGGTTCCGCCGACGTTGCGCGCGGTTGTCCGCCGAGGAGAGGGCGGCTCGGTCACCGGGATTGCCCGGGACCTGCTGGAAACGTCCGATTCACGCCCGCTGGCATAGAGTTCGCATCTGCGAAGTGATGCGACTTTCATCAACGAGCGCTGGAGCACCCCGTGGGCGAGATCGTCCGATTTGTCCCGAAAACCGAGCTTGAGCGGGCTCGCCTCATCCGCGAGGCCCGCGCGATCTATGACAGCATCTTTCCATCGGCCGCATCCGAGCGGGCGACGCAGGATGGCGAGGATCGCGTCAAGCCCTGATCGTTGCGGCGCCGGGTTTCCAGGTGCTGCCTTCAAGCAAAACGCCAGCGAGGCGGGCGCTTCGGTTCACGGAGAAGGCGGCCTCAGCAGGCCGCGTACCAGCCGTCGGGAAACGGCAGGAGGGGCCAGGCGCCGTCATTGTCATTGGCCGCATTGGGCGTTGCGTCAAAACTCCACGAGCGGGACACGAATTCCTCCTCCCGCGCGGCAGCGAAATCTTCAATGACCATGGCGTCCCGGACGGCTTCCAGCAGCAAGTTGAATTCGGCTTCGCTTCTCATCGCACCCTCGCAGAACGCGGACGGCGCAATGTCGCAAAGCCGGCTTGTTACCCGATTGATCCGATCGTTCGCATTTTAGCGATCCTGCGATCGGGTTCGGAATGGTTAGCGAATTCTAAAAGTCCCTTGAGGACCCTAGGTTCCTCCGCTGCGCCGGCCGTGTGAAAGAGATCACATCCTGGGCGCTTTATTTCTCCTACCCCTTCGCACACCGACCGATGCAGGCCGGAGCGGGGCAGACAGGAGACTGGTCATGAAGGCGAGGTTCTTGCGGTTCGCGGGTGTAAAGAGCCGGGCGCGGCGCGCCTCGACGGTTGGCCTATTCCTGACCCTGTTCGCCTCCGCCGCGCACGCGCAGGGGACGGCTCAACAGCGCCGGGCCTGCACGCCGGACGTCTACCGGCTCTGCGCCGGCGAAATCCCCAACGTCCGCGCCATCACATCGTGCTTGCGGCGCAACCGCTCGAGCCTGAGCGAGGCGTGCCGCAGCGTGTTCGATCAGGCCGGCGGCTGAACGCAGCAGCTTGTGGATTTGTGCGCAGCAAGTCGCCCGGCCGGCTTGCGATTCCCCGATATCGGCTCTGTGGATATGCTGCGGACAGGCTGTGGAGGGGCCGACCTGTGCCGCGGCGAATAGTTTTTGTGCAGCCGTTTGCCCAAATGCCGGGCGCAGTCCATCCAATTTTTTGTACGCCCGCGGACAAGCTTTTCGTGGCGCGCTCCCGCACGCTTCCTCCCGATCATTGGGCCATGGCAGGCGCCATGGCATTTCGGAGGAACTGGCGAGATGGACAAATCGGTTTGGCCCCGGGCGCGGCGGGGATCGGCGCGCGCACCATTGCCGCGGCGCAAGTTTGTGCTCGGTGCCGCCATCGCGTTCGGTCTTGTCGTTGCCGCACCGCTGAGTGCGCAGGCCGCAGCACCCGCCGCCTGCACCGCGCTGCAGGAGAAATACCCGGACTGGAAGGGCAAGACGCTCGTCAACGCCATCAACCCTCACACGCCGGGTTATGAGACCATCGATCCCAAGAATCCCAGTAAGTACATCGGCTTCGATATCGATCTCGGTGAGGCCATCGGCGAATGCCTCGGCTTCAAGCTGGCGTACAAGGCGGTGACGTTCGCAGCGCTGCTGACCACGCTCGCGGCCGGCCAGGCCGACATCGTCATCTCCGACATCTATGCCACCAAGGAGCGCGCCAAGGCGGCCGACTTCATCACCTACTCGAAAGTGTTCGACGGCGTGCTCGTCGCCAAGGGCAACCCCAAGGGCATCAACGGCATCAACTTGTCGCTGTGCGGTGCCGCCGCCGCCGAAAACACCGGCTATGTCGAGGTGCCCTTGATCCAGGCGTTGATCCCGGAGTGCAAGAAGGCCGGCAAGCCCGAGCCGACCATCCAGCTCTACGACAACAACGCCAATTGCATCCAGGCGATCCTTGCCGGCCGTGCCGACACCTACATCAACGACGTCAATACCGTCGACAGCGCGGTAAAAGCCTATCCGGACAAGCTCGAGAAGGCGGTCGCGGTGACGATCCCGTATTCGGTCGGCATCGCCGTGCCCAAGGGCAAGCCGAAATTCCGCGATGCCGTGCTCGCCGCGCTGATCGAAGTCCAGAAGGCCGGCACGCACATGGAGCTTCTGAAGAAGCATGGGCTCGATGTGAACAACTTCATGGAGCCCGGAATTCTCACGGCCGACTGATGTCGCTGTTCCTCCACTATTTGAGCATGCCGTATCTGCTCGAGGGCATCGAGCTCACCCTCGAGGTGACCGCCCTCGGGCTCGGCGGCGGATTGATCCTCGGATTGATCCTCGCCGGGATGCAGCTCTCTCGCTTCTGGCTACTCTCGGCAATCGCTAGGGCCTACACCGTGATCTTCCGCGGCACGCCGCTGATCCTTCAGATGGTGTTCGCCTACGACGCGCTGCCGCATATCGGCATCAAGCTGCCGGCGGTGCTGGCCGCCGGCCTCGCGCTGGCCTGCAACGAAGCGCCGTTCATCGCCGAGATGCTGCGCGCCGGCGTGCTCGGCGTCGACCGCGGGCAGGTCACCGCAGGGCAAGCACTCGGCATGACGCCGCGGATCCTGATGTGGCGGGTGATCGCGCCGCAGGCGATCCGCACCATGATTCCGGCTTTCGGCAACGAGGCCGTCAGCGCGCTGAAGAATTCCTCACTCGCCTCCGTGGTCGCGGTGCAGGAGCTGACCTTGCGTTCGACGCAGCTGGCGTCCTCGACCTTCGACTTCTTTTCGATCTTCTTCGCTTCGGGCCTGTTGTACCTGGTGCTGACCTTTGCCATCAGCGTGATCCAGCTCTTCGTCGAATGGCTGCTCGATCTCGACCGTGCCAAGGGTCGCCAGCGCAAGCTGGCGGATTATCTGCCCTGGCGCCGGGTCGATCTCGGTACCAGGCGCGAACTTGCGGAAGCGACAGCCGATGCGCCTGAGCCGGTGAAGGCCGAGCTTGTGGATACGCCTGCGCTTGCCCTGACGCGCGAGGAGCGCGCCCGCCGCGCAGCCACGATCGCGCGCAACAATATCGCGGTCGAGACGAGGGATCTCGGCAAGAGCTACGGCTCACAAAAGGTGCTGGACGGTCTCGACCTCACCGTGCGCGTCGGCGAGGTGGTCGCGCTGCTCGGTCCCAGCGGCTCCGGCAAGAGTACGCTGCTCCGCTGCATCAACCATCTCGAAAGCTGGGAGTCCGGCACCGTCCGCGTCGGCGGACGACGCCTCGGCTTTGGCGAGAACGGCAAGCCGCTATCGCCCCGCGACCTCGCCAATGAGCGCGCCAGTGTCGGCGTCGGCATGGTGTTCCAGCAGTTCAATCTGTTCGCCCATCTCTCGGCCAAGGAGAACATCGCCGGTCCCCTGCGTTGGGTCCACGGCATGACCAGGGTCGACGCCGATCGCCGTGCCGCCGAGCTGCTCGATCGCGTTGGTCTCTCGCATCGCGCTGATGCGCTACCGCGGCATCTGTCCGGCGGTCAGCAGCAGCGTGTTGCCATCGCCCGCGCGCTCGCACCCAATCCGAGTGTGCTGCTGCTGGACGAGCCGACCTCCGCGCTCGATCCCGAATTGGTCAACGAGGTGCTGGAGGTGATCCGGCGTCTCGCCATCGACGACGGCCTCACCATGATCATCTCGACACACCAGATCCGCTTTGCCGACGAAGTGGCCGACCGCGTCGCTTTCCTGAGTGGTGGGACGATCATCGAGGAGGGGCCCGCGCACGAGGTGCTCTCCAACCCCCGCAATCCGCTGACGGCGCGATTCCTCAGTGTGATGGAGGCCGACAAGACTTCGGAGGCGGTGCGATGAGCGGCGCCTCCACAATGTTCAAGACTCCCGAAGAGGCCAGCTCATGAAGCATGTCACCCTGCCGGTTTCGCCGAAAACCGTTCACTGGGGCTATTTCTCCAAGATAGTCGCGCCGGCCCTGACGCTGCGCTCCGGGGATCGCGCCACCATCGAGACCCTGACCCATCACGCCAATGACGATTACGAGCGCATGATCCAGGGGGACCCCGGCGCCGAAAGCGTGTTCCAGTGGACTCGTGAGCACAAGGCCGTGGCGCGCCGCGGCTCCGGCCGGGTCGAGGGTCCCTTCGTCCGCGGCGCAGGCGAGGGGATCGGCGTGCACCTGCTCACCGGACCGGTGGCGATCGAAGGCGCCGAGCCCGGCGACATCCTGGAGGTACGCATTCTCGACGTCCGGCCACGGCCAAGCTGCAGCGCCTGCCACGCCGGCCGCTGCTTCGGCTCCAATGTCGCGGCGAACTGGGGCTTTCACTATCACGACCTGATCGAGGAGCCGAAGCCGCGCGAGGTCGTCACCATCTTCGAGCTCGACACCTCCGGCGAGCCCCACGCAAAGGCCGTCTACAATTACGTCTGGACGCCGCAGACCGACCCAGACGGCATCGTGCATCCGACCATCGACTATCCCGGGGTGCGCGTGGACCACGCCACCATCAGGAAGCGCGAGAACATCCTCTCGAGCGTGAAGGTGCCGGCGCGGCTGCATTTCGGCACGATGGGCCTCGCGCCGTCTGAGGCCGATTTCGTCAGCTCGATTCCGCCGAGCTACACCGGCGGCAACATCGACGATTGGCGCATCGGCAAGGGCGCGCGGATGTTCTATCCGGTCGCCGTCCCTGGCGCCTATTTCTCGGTCGGCGATCCCCATGCCGCCCAGGGCGACAGCGAGCTCGGCGGCACCGCGATCGAGACCTCGCTCACCGGCGATTTCGAGTTTATCCTGCACAAGAAGGCCGACCTTGCCGGCACCAGCCTCGAAGGCCTCGACCATCCCATGCTGGAGACCGACCACGCCTGGTCGTTCTACGGCTTCACCTATCCGAACTATCTCGCCGCGCTCGGCACCGATGCGCAAACCGAGATTGCCAACCACTCCAGTCTCGACCGTGCGATGCGCGACGCGTTCAGGAAACTCCGCCGGTTTCTGATGACCGTGCATGGCCTCAGCGAGGACGAGGCGATCTCGCTGATGTCGGTCGGCGCGGATTTCGGCGTGACTCAGGTTGTCGACGCCAATTGGGGTGTCCACGGCACGATCCGCAAGAACGTCTTCCGGTGCGAGTAATGCATTGAGACGCGGTCTGTTTTCAGGATGAGCGGGTGACAGGCAGAGATCGTTTGCGGCCCGTCGCGGCGACGGACGACGGCGTGCGTTTGGCACAGAGGTTGCTTCGATCGACCGCAATCTGGGTCGATCCGATGAGCTTTCGCCCGTTCACGAGCGAGTCCTACGCGCAAGACGACCGCCCCGAAGCCTGGCGGGACGTGCTGGCGGCGGTCGGCCTGCAGCCGGCAGGCGGGCATTCCTTCTTCGACGGGCACGCGACCGCCTGTCATCGTCACGTCGCAGGTGTCGCGCTGACGCGCATGGCCGCGGGCGCGCAGAGCGTTGGTCCCCTCCCGCAGGCGAATGAAGACCTTCCGATCGCGCTGATGCCGGTTGAGGACGGCATGGTGCTGAAGAGCGCCGGTGGACACCGCATCGTTCCTGTCGGTCATCTCGTGCTCCTGCCGCGCAGCGGGGACTGGAGCATCGTGTTTCAGCGCGACATGCGCGCCATCGTGCTGTCGCTGACGTCGGAGGCGCTGCGCGGACGCCTCTCGGGCAAGCCACGGCTCGGCGAGCCGCGCGTCGTTCCACCCGGCGGCTTCGCCGACGTGTTCGCGCGCTTGCTGGACGCGACCGCGCGCACGCTCGACACGTTGAGCGATGCCGAATGGAGTTCGCTCGCGCAGTCGCTTGCCGATCTTCTCCTGACGCTCGCGCATCAGCTGGTGGCGTCGAGTTCCGATGCTGGATCCAGTGCGACGCAGACTGCGCTGCTGCACCGGATCTGCCAGACCATCGAGCGTCGCCTCGACGATCCCGACCTGGTGCCGGCGCGTGTCGCGCAAGCCGAGGGCATTTCCGAACGTTACTTGCAGAAGCTGTTCGAAACCGTCGGCGACAATTTCACCCACTACGTTCGCGAGCGACGTCTTCAGCGCGCCTGGGCCGACCTGTCCAATCCGACCGAGGCGCATCGCTCGATCTCGGAGATCGCGTACGCCTATGGCTTTGGCGACTCCGCGCATTTCAGCCGCGTCTTCCGCCATCGCTTCGGTCTGCCGCCGCGCGAGTTTCGCCAGCAGGAGGCGGAACGAGCGACTGCACAGCACGGGGTCGCCGGTCAGCGCGGCTGGCCGCAAGAGGCACTGGCGCAACCGCGGGCGCATCAGAGCGTGCAGGCGCGCACCAGTGTCGCCTGTCCCGGCGCCGAGGAGCGGACGCCCGCGGGGCGTAAGCATCACCATCTCCCGGTCGAAGCCAACCGCGTTCATTGGGGTTATTTCAGCCGCTCGCTGCCGCCGCAGATCGAGATCGCCTCGGGCGACATCATCACCATCGAGACGCTGACGCAGCACGCCTCCGACGATCCTGCGTTGATGATCGCCGGCGATGCCGCCGCAGAAAGCGTGTTCGGCTGGACGCGGGACAAGAAGAACGTCGACCGCCGCGGCGCAGGGCCCATGGATGCGAGCGTGTTCGGCCGCGGTGCCGGCGAGGGATTTGGCGTGCACATCTGCACCGGGCCCGTCGCGGTGAAGGACGCCCGGCCCGGCGACGTCCTGGAGGTGCGCATCCTCGACATCGTGCCGCGCGCGAGCCGCAATCCGAACCATGGGGGTCGTGTTTTCGGCTCCTCGGTCGCGGCGTGGTGGGGCTATCACTACAACGAGTTTCTCGGCGGTCCCAAGCCGCGCGAAGTCGTCACCATCTATGAGATCTTCGATGACGCCGAGCTGCCGCATGCCCGCGCGCTCTATTCCTACCGCTGGGAGCCGCAGACCGATCCCTTCGGCGTCGTGCACACCACCTACGACTATCCCGGCGTTCCCGTCGCACCCGCCACGATGAAGCGCCGCCATGCCGTGCTCGACGGCGTCAAGATTCCCCTGCGTCCGCATTTCGGCGTGATCGCAGTGGCGCCGCGCGAGGTCGATTTTGTCGATTCCGTGCCGCCATCCTATTTCGGCGGCAATCTGGACAATTGGCGGCTCGGGAAGGGGGCGGCCGTCTATCTTCCGGTCTCCGTTCCCGGCGCGTTGCTGTCGGTCGGGGATCCTCACGCCGCACAGGGCGACGGCGAATTGAGCGGCACCGCGATCGAATGCTCGATGACCGGTACCTTCGAGGTGATCCTGCACAAGAAGGCCGATCTCGCCGGCCGTCCCTTCGCCGATCTCTCTTATCCCCTGATCGAGACCGAGACCGACTGGGTGCTGACCGGATTCAGTCATCCCAACTACCTCGCGGAATTCGGCGCGCAGGGGCAGAGCGAGGTCTACGCCAAGTCCTCACTCGACCTCGCCATGAAAGACGCTTTTCGCAAGATGCGGCGCTTCCTGATGAACGTCAAAGGCCTCAGCGAAGACGAGGCGATCGCGCTGATGTCGGCGGCCGTCGATTTCGGCGTCACGCAGGTGGTCGACGGCAATTGGGGCGTACATGCCATCATCAGCAAGCGCCTGTTTCAGAACGAACCTTGACAAGGACACCCAGGTGAAATTCCACATGATCAGCGGCGGACCGAAGCCGGTCGCACCCTTCAGCCACGCGGTGGAAACCGACGGCTTCGTCTTCGTCACCGGCCAGATGCCGGATACGCCGCAAGCGCCGGGCGCCTTGCCCGACGGCATCGTCGCGCAGACCCGAGCGGTGATGGAAAATTTGAAGTTGGTCTTGGCCGGCCTCGATCTCGGCCTCGAGCATGTCGTCATGACGCGGATTTATCTGACGCGCTTCAAGGACGATTATGCCGCGATGAACGAGACCTATCGCATGTACTTCGCGCCCGGTCGGCTGCCGGCCCGCACCTGTGTCGGTGTCACCGGGCTGGCCTATGACGCGCTGATAGAGATCGACCTCGTGTGCCGGCGGCCGTGAGAGTCCTTGGAGTGGATTAGACCTGCAACTGCGCGCGGCAGACGGTGGCTGCAATCCACCCACGCACCTACAAGCCCTTGCGTTGCCCGACAGGCAAACACCCTATCCCTGGGGCAATGCACGCGCGCGAAAATATTCGCCTTTACAGAATTTCTGATTTGTCGCAATGTCTCGCCACCTCACCCCAGTCAGAGGGGCGTATCGCGATCGTCACGAAACGCGGGGTGAGCCGTGGTGGACGCTGGCAGCATCGGCGCGAGAGGCATCGCAGGGCGGGCAACCGTGAGCGACAGCCCGCGCGCACACGACCGGTGCAATCAGCGTACGGCAAAACCGTGTCGTCCTGACGCCCGGGGTCTGTGCGTCAAGTCTTGCGGTGATGTGGCGGCCCGACCGGGTGCGCGCGTCAGCCATCTGCAAGGCGACGGGGGCAATAGTGCATCGCTCCCCGGGGAGAGCTCGGCATAAGCCGTCAAACCACTGCGCAGGGAAGGCCGGTTGTTTGGCTTCACCTGTATGCCGCTGTGCAGCTTGTTCAGCACACGCTTCGCACAGTGGACCGCGGGTGCCAGCCGGCATCCGGTCTTCCCTGCACCCTCTGACAAAGAGGGTGATGAGATGAAGCAAAACTCGGGCGAGATGAGCCGCGAGGACGCGGACCTATGTTCTCGTGCCCCGCTACAGCACGAAGTGATCCGCTGCAAAGCCTTTGGCATGGCAGCTTGTCCGGGACTGCGAGCAGACGGGTGTCGTTGCCGAATGCTACCGCACTATATCAAATTGCAACCGACGCGTGCAAGAAGTCTTGATCGACCGGTGATAGGCCGGCTTGAACGCGCGCCCGGGCCACGACGACCAATCGATAGAGTGCATAAGGATCAGCGGAACGTGATCGCATCCGTCCTTTCTAAAGCACCAAAATGGTGCTTTAGTGCTTATCATGAGCCAATCCCCCCGAAACGCGCCGGCCGCGCTGCGTTACAGGCTTGCCCCCGATCCGGCCGCCAAGGCCGCGCTGGAGGCGACGTTCAGGGCCTATGACCGCATGATGGAGATTCTCGATGAGGTGGCGCGGAGCCACAATGTCGGTTCCAACGTCGTGCTCCTGCACGCCCACGCCTATGACCAGATCCGCAAACAGACCGCGCTGCCGTCGCGCCTGGTGACGCTGGGTCTGCGTGACCGCACCGAATATCGCGCGGCGCAGGGCCGCCGTCTGCCGCTCGACGACAAGCTCGCCAAGATCAAGGGGCCGGCCACCATTTCGATTGCGACCGTGCAAGGGCGCTTCAGCGTGCCGTTCGACTATGCGGGCTACGCCGAAGGCTGGGGGCATAGCGTGCCGGCGCGCCTGATCCGCACCGATGACGGTTTCGAAGTTCACTACGGCGTCACGCCGAACAGTCTGCCAGAGGAGGAGAACGCCATGGATAGCATCGCTGCCGCTCCCGAGAATTTCCTGTCCCGGGTCGGGCGCCTGATCGCCGGAATCGCCTACGACGCGATCGAGCAGGCGGAAGGCAAGAACAAGCTGAAGGTGGTCGGACAGGCCATCCGCGAGATCGAGCGCGCCGAGAGCGAGGCGCGCGATGCGCTCGCGGCCGCGCGGGCCGAGGAATACCGCCTCAACGCGCGTCGCAGCGAGATCGAGCGCGCGATGACCGATCTTGCCGCCAAGATCGAGGGCGCGATCGCTGATGGCCGCGACGATCTCGCCCGCGCCGGGATTGCACGGCAGATGGACCTGGAGGCGCAATTCGAGGTGCTCTCGCGGGCGATCGACGAGAACAACGAGAAGATCGAGCAGTCCGTCACGTCCCTCCGTGCCGTGCTATCGGCCCTCCAGGACGCCGAGCAGCGCCGCGCCGACCTCGAAAAGAGCGAGGCGGTCGCAAGCCAGCAGGCTTCGACGTCGCCCCGCAAACCGGGCGGCAGCGCTGCGGCGGCGAAGGCGTTGCGGGCGGGCAGGGCGGTGGCGCGGGCCACCGGTGTGCCGCCGGGCATCCCGTATTCGAGCGACATCGACGAGCTCAGCACGTTGCATCGCGACAGGGAAATTGCAGCGAGGCTGGCCCGGTTGAAGTCGGGCTCCTGAGTGCCGTGTCATGAGCGCTCTGCTCGAACACGTCATGTCCCCGGAGGTCAGGCCGTTCGCGATCGCAGCGGCCATGATCGTCATCGTCGGCTCGATCGAGGCAATCTCGATGCTGGTCGGAGCTTCGCTGAGCGAAATGCTCGGCACCAACATCGATTTCGCTCACCCCAGCGACAACGGCGTGATCAGCGCCATCTCCTGGATCAATGCCGGCGGCGTGCCGCTCTTGATCTTCCTGCTGCTGCTGCTCGGCGCCTTCTCCATTACCGGCTTCCTGATCCAGGACATCGCGCGGATGGTGGCCGGTCCCTTGCCGGCGACGCTCGCCTCCGTCGGGGCCGTCGTGGTCTCGGTTCCGCTGGTCCGTACCGCCAGCAGGGTCATCGCGCGGGTCATTCCCAAGGACGAGAGCTACGCCGTCGGCTTGGGGGATCTCGTCGGCCGCATCGGTGAGGTCGTCATCGGCCCGCTGGACCAGGGTCCGCCCGGCCGCGTCAGCGTCGCCGACATCCACGGCAACCGTCACTTCGTCTCGGCGGTCGCAGCACCTTCATCATCACCGTTGCCGCAGGGAACCTTGGTTCTCCTGGTCGATCGCGACGGCACCCGCTTCGTGGCGGTGAAGGCCGACGATGAACTCAAGCCGTCCAAGCCACCTCTAAGCAGCAGCTAGATCATTCATTGGAGAAAGTCATGTTCGACATCGCAGTCCCGGCCATGATCGGCGTCGCGCTGATCGTCGTCCTCGGGATCGTCTTCACCATCCTCTACAAGCGCGCCACGCGTGACGAAGCCTTCGTGCGCACCGGACTCGGCGGCAAAAGGGTCGTGCTCGACGGCGGAGCCATGATCCTGCCGATCTTCCACTCCTATGCCAGCGTCAATCTGAAGACGCTGCGGCTCACCGTGGAACGCAAGGAGCGGGAATCCCTGATCACCAAGGACCGCCTGCGCGTCGACATCGTTGCCGAATTCTATGTGCGCGTCCGCCCCGACGATGAGAGTATCGCGCTTGCGAGCCAGACGCTGGGTGCGCTGACCAACGACGCCGAAGCCCTGCGCAACCAGGTCGAGGCGAAATTCGTCGACGGCCTGCGCTCGGTGGCGGCGACCATGAGCATCCTCGAACTCCAGGAGAAGCGCTCGGACTTCGTCAAGCACGTGCAGGCGACAGTCGAGTCCGACGTCAAATCCAACGGCCTCGAGCTCGAATCCGTGTCGCTCACGAAGCTCGACCAGACAGACGTCAAGTTCTTCAACCCGGAAAACTTCTTCGACGCCGAAGGTCTCACCCAACTCAAGACGGTCACCGAGACCCGGCGGCGCGACCGCAATGCCATCGTGCGCGACAACGAGGTGGCGATCGCGCAAAAGGACCTCGAGGCGCGCCAGCAGACCCTCGGCATCGAGCGGACCAAGAAGGAAGCCGAGCTCTCCCAGGAGCGCGACATCGCCAACAAGACCGCGAGCACGCGGGCCGAGGTCGCGACCGCGACGCAGACGGCGCGCCTCACCGAGGAAAATGCCCGGATCGACACCGACCGTGCCGTTGCCGAGAAGGAGGCGGGCGCCAAGCAGGTCAAGGAAACCGCGGTGATCGAGTCGGATCTGGCGATCAACAAGCGCAAGACCGACGCGCAGCGCGAGATCCAGATCGCTACCCAGGAGAACGAGATCCAGATCGCGGCCAAGAGCAAAGAGACCTCGGAAGCCGTCACCGAAGCCAAGACCGCCGAAGCGCTCGCAGTCTCGGCGGAGGAAAAGGTCGTCACCGCGCGGGCCGTCGAGGTCGCCGATCGCGCCCGTCTCACTCAGGTGCTCGCCGCGCGGACCGAGGCCGAGCGCAAATCGACCGAGCTGATCGTCGCGGCCGAGGCCGAGAAGAAGGCCTCGCTCGATCGCGCCGAGGCCGTCAAGACGCTGGCCACCGCCGAAGCCGAATCCAACAAGATCAAGGCCGTGGGCGTCCGCAACATTGGTGAGGCCGAGGCCGCCGTCATCACCATGAAAAACGAGGCGCAGAACAAGCTCGGCAGCAACGTCATCGACTTCGAGATCGCCAAGAAGCGGATCGAGACGATGCCGGCGGCGCTGGCCGAGATGGTCAAGCCCATCGCCAACCTCAAGGACGTCCGTATCCTGCACACCGGCGGCGCATTCGGGGGCAACGGGGCCGGCGGAGGCAATGTCGGCTTCGGTGAAGGGCTCGCCGGCGAGCTGCTCAAGGTGCACGCGCTGCGTCCGATGATCGACGAGATCCTGCGCCAGAGCGGCTTTGCGCCCGGCGACGATCCCGTGCAGGCGCTGGTCGGCGCCGTGACCGGGAAGAGCAACGGCGCCGCCGTACCGGCGCGGGCGCCGGGAAAGACAGACGCCGCCGACCTATGAATGCCCGTTCATTGCTGCGGAGAATTCGAAACGATAAACAGGTTGGGCGCGTCTCGCGTCGCGCAAACGTCCCGGAGTGCAGATCGGTCGTGTCCTGAACCTTTCGATCGCGCTCCGGGCGTGTCTGGAGGCAACGCATCGGGTTGCCGCGGCGCCTGCGCCGATCGACGCCAGGCGCCGAGGCCTGTTTCGATCGGAGGATTTTCACGTGAAGTATTTTCTGTCTGGATTGGTCGCGATCGGTCTTTCGATCGCCGCCATGCCGTCATTCGCGGCCGACGCCCGCAACGTCACCGTCGTCAACGAGACCGGCTATGCCATCAAATTCCTGGGCTTCAACGCGCCGGATGACGGCCTGGACGAGTGGGACAACGAGCTCGAGAAGGTGCTCCAGAACCAAGCCAGCACCTATGTCGAGTTCGACGAGGACGACGAGGGCTGTGTCTGGAACATCCGCGTCGACTGGCAGAGCTACGACGAGGCGGTGCTCTGGAAGAACGTCAACCTCTGCAAGATGACCGCGCTTCGGCTGCGCTACGATCCCGGCACCAAGACCACCTCCTTCCTCGCGGAATAGCGCCGGCTGACATCGTCCGGAGGATGGGCCGTTCGGTCCTTCCTCAAGTACGTTCGGACGATGACGAATTCGTCCTTTGCAAGCGCAAGCGGCTTTGTTATACGCAGCCGCGCGCGAACGACTGGTTCGCCTTTTCCTCGGTAGCTCAGCGGTAGAGCATCCGACTGTTAATCGGATGGTCGCTGGTTCGAATCCAGCCCGGGGAGCCAAATCCTGCTGCAAATTCAATGAGATATGGTCGCACCCTCATGCGGCGCACAACCTCGTTGGACTGATTTCTGAGCAGCGCGCCCACGATCCCCGACTGGAATCGCATTCAAGCAGATGTGTGCATGGGCGTCGTCGCGCCATGTGGGCGGCGCCAAATCGACTCAATTGAAATCGAGCTTCGCAACTGCCGGGTTTTTACGGAGCTGATTCCCATGCCAGACATCCAGGTCGACCACATGGCCCCCTCGATTCTGCCGGCCGACATTCCCGAACTCAGCGATGACGAATGCCTCGCCTGCCTGGCGCGCGCGGTCGAGACACCCGACTCGGCGCGGCTGGACGAGGTCGCGGCTCTGATCGGGCGCCTTGCGGTCGCAATCGAATAATCGTTCCGGCCCCGGGGCTGCGGTAAGATGCGGAAGCCTTGGTCTCGAAGGCCAATGGCCGTGTTGCGTTTTGGCCGGGCATGTTCCAAAGATGCCGCCAACTTTGGTTCGCGGCATTGCCGCATTGCAGGGTCCGCAAATGTCCGGTTTCTCGACCGCGCGCCTCAAAATGGTCGATGGCCAGGTGCGCACCAGTGACGTCACCGATCGTCGTGTTCTCGATGCCATGCTCACGGTTCCGCGGGAGGCATTCGTACCGGCCGGCAGGCAGGCGCTGGCCTATCTCGACCTCGACCTCGACGTGAGCGAGGGCGCAGCCAAGCGCTTCCTGATCAAGCCGCAACTGACCGGCAAGCTGCTTCAGGCCGCCGAAATCGGCGAGGGTGACAACGTGCTGGTGGTCGGCTGCGCCACGGGATATCTCGCCGCGCTGACGGCCAGGCTGGCACGCCAGGTGACGGCAACGGAATGCGATTCGGCTCTGGCCGCGAAAGCCAAGGATGCCTTCGCAGCCCTCGGGCTCGCCAATGTGACCTGCAAGGCCGCAGCCTGCACCGAAGGCGATCCTACCGCTGCTCCCTATGACGTGATCATCCTCAATGGCGCTGCCGAGGTGATGCCGGGGGCGCTGCTCGGGCAGCTGAAGGAGGGCGGGCGTCTGGTGGGGGTTTCGGCCGAATCTCGGCCCCCTCGGGCCATGATCGTGACCCGTACCCACGGTGAATTCGGCCATCGAACCCTGTTCGACGCTGCCGCTCCGGTCCTTCCCGGCCTGGCGCGGGCGGCCGCCTTCGTCTTCTGACAGCCCAAAACCAGCTAAAATCCCGTTCTGAATCAGAAGTGTGGCCGGGATGCTGCACGTGAAGAGTTTCCACCGAGAACTACCCTCAGGTGGTTCCGTCGCGCTTGACCGCGTCCTATGTTGCGGCGGGGCAGCGACTCCACTCGTAGACGGTACCCAGCTCGCGGGCACGAGCCGGGCGTTAGAATGAACGGAATTTTTGGGATGCATGGGGTGAAGCTCTTCACCGGAGCTGCGGTTTCGGTCCTGTTGCTCGCACTTGCCGGGCCGACGCCTGCCTTGGCGGATACGATCGAGTCTGCGCTGGTACGCGCCTATCAGAACAATCCGCAGCTCAACGCACAGCGTGCCCAGGTGCGCTCGACTGACGAAAACGTGCCGCAGGCCTTGTCCGGTTATCGCCCCAGGGTCTCGCTGACGGCGAGCGGCGGTTATCAGTACTCGGACTTCAAGAGTGCCTCTACCAGCGATCCCGTTAACGGCACGGGCATTCCCCGAAGCGTCGGACTGACTGCCTCCCAGACGCTGTACAACGGCAACCAGACCGCCAACAGGACGCGCGCGGCGGAGAGTCAGGTTTCCGGCGCTCGCGAGGCGTTGCGCAGTCTCGATCAAAGCGTGCTGCTCCAGGCCGCCACGACCTACATGGATTATCTGCGCGACGCGGCGACGCTCGAAGTCCAGCGCAGCAACGTGCGGGTGCTCGAGCAGACGCTCAAGCAGACCCGTGACCGCTTCAACGTGGGCGAAGTCACGCGCACCGACGTAGCGCAATCGGAAGCACAGCTGGCGGCCGGCAGAACGCAGGCTCTGACTGCCGAATCGAACCTCAATACGACCCGTGCGAACTTCCGCCGCATCATCGGCAACGAGCCGACGAACTTGGCGCCCGGCTCGCCTGTCGATCGTTTCCTGCCCGCGACGCTCGCCACGGCGGTCCAGCTCGGCCTTGTCGAGCATCCCAACGTCACGGCCGCCATGTTCGGCATCGACGTCAACTTCCTGCAGGTCAAGGTCGCCGAGGGCGCTCTGCTGCCGACGGTCACCCTGCAGGCGAGCGCGAGCCAAGCCTACGAGCAATCCTTGATCCAGTATCGGGCATTCACCGCGTCCGCGGTGGCGCAGATCTCGGTGCCGATCTATCAGGGCGGCGGCGAATATTCGCTGATCCGCCAGTCCAAGGAAAACCTGGCGCAGCAACGTCTCAACCTTGAAAACACGCGGGATCAGACCCGCGCCACCATCGTCCAGTGGTGGGGTTCGTTGCAGGCCGGCAAGGCGCAGGTGCAATCCGCCCAAGCGCAAGTGACGGCGTCAGAGATCGCGCTGAACGGCGTGCGCGAAGAAGCCAAGGCCGGCCAGCGTACCACGCTCGACGTGCTCAACGCGCAGCAGGCGTTGGTCAACGCGCGCGTGGCGCTGGTGACCGCGCAGCACGACCGTGTCGTCGCATCCTACAACGTCCTCGCCGCCGTCGGCCGTCTCACGCCGCAGGTCCTCGGCCTTTCGACCACGGTTTATGATGCGAGCGTTCACTACCATCAGGTCCGCGACAGCTGGGCCGGCGTGCGTACGCCTGACGGGCGCTGATTCCCCGTAGTCATCCGGTCGGCCTCGCGAATAGCCGAGGCCGATCGGTGCTTTGCTTGCAATCATCAAAATCCCTGACATAGCCTTGCCGAGACAATGCGGGTCGATTCGCCCCGCGTTGATGCCGTATGCGTAAAGCTCGAGTGCCGGGGGCAGGGGCGCACCGCTGCACGTTGAGCCGTGATCTGGGGACAAGTCGGGCTGCCGCGACGAAAATGTCGGGGCTCCCGTTGCGGAACCGGCCAATCCTGTCGTGCTTGGTGTAAAACAGCGCATGCGAGGGCGTTGATGATGTGGAGTCGGAGATGACGCAGCCTGCAAAGGTCACAGAACCCTCGATGGAGGAGATTCTGGCCTCGATCCGGCGCATCATTGCCGACGATGAGGCCAAGCCGCCGCCGGCTGAGACCGCCAAGCCCGAGAAAGCCGCGGCACCGGCCACACCGCCGAAGCCACAGGCGATGAACGACATTCCACCATCCAAAGTCGCACCGGCCGCCGCCAAGCCTGTCGCCGAGAAGCCCGTGCCGCCACCGGCAGCAAAGCCCGCTCCAGCGCCGCCACCCGCGCCTGCGGCGGATGCGTCCAACAACCAGGACGACATCGACGCGCTGCTGGCGGGGCTCGATGCGGCCACGCCTGCGCCCGAGGTCCGTGCGCCAGAACCCGAACCTGAGCCCGAACCCGACGTGCTCGAGTTGACCGACGAGATGGCGATGGATCCGACACCGCCTCCGCCGCCACCGAGCTTCCGGAAGGTCGAGCCGCGCGACGATCTCGAATTCGCCGAATCGCCTCCGCCGCGTCCAACGCCGCCGCCGTCCTATGCGCCGGTGGATTTCGATGCCCCGCCGCTGCCGCCGCAGCAGCCCATGCTCGCGCAGTCGACGGTCTCGGCGGTCGAATCCGCCTTCAACTCCCTGGCCCATACGGTGCTCAGCAGCAATGCGCGGACGCTGGAGGATCTGGTCAAGGAGATGCTGCGTCCGATGCTGAAATCCTGGCTCGACGACAATTTGCCGGGCCTGGTTGAACGCATCGTGAAGGCCGAAATCGAGCGGGTCTCGCGCGGCGGCCGCTGAGAGCGGCGGTTCGGCCCCGATATAGCCCTGCTCCCGTGGTATATTCGGCCTGCGGACCGGGCCGAATGCCCTTTGCCGCTGAGCTTCCCGTTGACTTGATCCGCCCGCGCGGCTTTCTAACGACCCCATGATCGAGAAAAATTACCAGCCCGCCGATATCGAAGCCCGCATGTCCGTGGTGTGGGAGGACAGCCTTGCCTTCAAGGCCGGCCGTCCCGACCGCCGCGACGCCGTGCCGTTTACCATCGTGATCCCGCCGCCGAACGTGACGGGCTCGCTGCACATGGGCCATGCCCTCAACAACACGCTGCAGGACATCCTGTGCCGGTTCGAGCGCATGCGCGGCCGTGACGTGCTGTGGCAGCCCGGCACCGACCATGCCGGCATCGCGACCCAGATGGTGGTCGAGCGGCAGCTGATGGAACGCCAGCAGCCCGGCCGGCGCGAGATGGGGCGCGAGAAATTCCTGGAGCGGGTCTGGCAATGGAAAGCCGAGAGCGGCGACACCATCATCAACCAGCTCAAGCGGCTCGGCGCGTCCTGCGACTGGTCGCGCGAGCGCTTCACCATGGACGAGGGCCTGTCGAAAGCCGTCGTCAAGGTGTTCGTCGAACTGCACCGCGAGGGACTGATCTACAAGGACAAGCGGCTGGTGAACTGGGACACCAAGCTCTTGACCGCGATCTCGGATCTCGAAGTGCAGCAGACCGAGGTGAAGGGCCACCTCTGGTATCTGCGCTATCCGATCGAGGGCAGGAATTTCAATCCCGAGGATCCCTCGACCTTCATCGTCGTCGCCACCACGCGCCCCGAGACCATGCTCGGCGACACCGGCGTTGCCGTGCATCCCGAGGATGAGCGCTATCAGAAGCTCGTCGGCAAGAACGTGATCCTGCCGCTGGTCGGCCGCAAGATCGCGATCGTTGCCGACGACTATTCCGATCCGGAAAAGGGCTCGGGCGCGGTGAAGATCACCCCGGCGCACGATTTCAACGACTTCGAGGTCGGCAATCGCCACGGCCTGCGCCGCATCAGCGTGATCGACAGGGAAGGCTGCCTCGATCTCGTCGACAACGAGGACTATCTGCGCGACCTGCCCGAAGGCGCATCGCAGTTCGCCGAGGAATTCCACAAGGTCGATCGCTTCGTCGCGCGTAAGCGCATCGTCGAGCGGTTGGAATCGTTCGGCTTCGTCGAGCGGATCGAGCCGCACACCCACATGGTGCCGCACGGCGACCGCTCGAACAGCGTGATCGAGCCATATTTGACCGACCAGTGGTACGTCGACGCGAAGACACTCGCGAAACCCGCGATCGCGGCGGTCCGCTCGGGTGAAACCTCCTTCGTGCCGAAGAACTGGGAAAAGACCTATTTCGAATGGATGGAGAACATCCAGCCCTGGTGCATCTCGCGCCAGCTCTGGTGGGGCCATCAGATTCCGGCCTGGTACGGCCCTGACGGCAAGGTGTTCGTCGCCGAAACCGAGGAGGAGGCCGTCAGCCACGCGCTCGGCTATTACGTCGAGCAGGAGGTCATCACCGTCGAGCAGGGCCGCGAGATGGCGCTCGACCGCAACAAGCGCGAAGGCTTCATCACGCGCGACGAGGACGTGCTCGACACCTGGTTCTCCTCGGCGCTGTGGCCGTTCTCGACGCTCGGCTGGCCCGAAGACGCCCCCGAGGTGCAGCGCTACTATCCGACCAACGCGCTGGTGACCGGCTTCGACATCATCTTCTTCTGGGTCGCCCGCATGATGATGATGGGCCTGCACTTCATGAAGGAGGTGCCGTTCTCGACCATCTACATCCACGCCCTCGTCCGCGACGAGAAGGGCGCCAAGATGTCGAAGTCGAAGGGCAACGTCATCGATCCCCTCAGCCTGATCGACGAATACGGCGCGGACGCGCTGCGCTTCACGCTGGCCGCGATGGCGGCGCAGGGGCGCGATATCAAGCTCGCCACCAGCCGCGTCGAGGGCTATCGCAATTTCGCGACCAAGCTCTGGAATGCGTCCCGCTTCGCCGAGATGAACCACTGCGCCGTGCCGGATGGTTTCGAGCCTGCCAAAGCGAAGGAGACGCTGAACCGCTGGATCGCGCATGAGAGCGCGCACACCACGCGCGAGGTGACCGAGGCGATCGAAGCCTATCGCTTCAACGATGCCGCGGGGGCGATCTATCGCTTCGTCTGGAACGTCTATTGCGACTGGTATGTCGAGCTCGCCAAGCCCGTGCTGCTTGGCCCGGACAGTCCCGCCAAGGACGAGACCCGCGCCATGGTCGCCTGGGCGCGCGACGAGATCCTGAAGCTGCTGCACCCCTTCATGCCCTTCATCACCGAAGAGTTGTGGGAGGTGACGGCAAAGCGCGACGGCCTGCTCGCACTGGCGCCGTGGCCGCTGAAGCGGGACGAGCCGACACCGGAGCAGCTTGCGATGCTTGCGGCGACGACAGGGCCGATCGATCCGCTCAGCTCGCCGGCCTGGGTGCTGCCGATCTTCGACCATGCCGACTTCACTGACCCTGCGGCCGAGGCCGAAATCGGCTGGGTCATCGACCTCGTCACTCAGATCCGCTCGGTGCGCGCCGAGATGAACATCCCGCCGGCGACGCTGACGGCGCTGGTGCTCGCCGGCGCATCGACTGAAACGAAGGAGCGCGCGCCGCGCTGGACCGATGTCATCAAGCGCATGGCGCGGCTGTCGGACATCTCCTTCGCCGACCGTGCGCCCGACGGTGCGGTTCAGTTGCTCGTGCGCGGCGAGGTGGCCGCGCTGCCGCTCAAGGGCGTGATCGACGTCGCCGCCGAACGCACGCGTCTCGACAAGGAGATCGGCAAGGCCGACGCCGACATCAAGCGCGCCGAATCCAAGCTGGCGAACGAGAAATTCGTCGCCAACGCGGCCGAGGAGGTCGTCGAGGAGGAGCGCGAAAAGCGCGAGGCCGCGCTGGCACGCAAGGCCAAGCTGCTCGAAGCCATGGAACGGCTGAAGCAGGCGTCCTGAAGCGTTTTCCAGCGAAGTGGAATGGGCTCTGTCCCTATTTCGGAAACGGCTTGCTGAGAAACTTCGAGCCCCTGACGCCGTAGCGCCAGGGCAGCTCGACCGCCTTTGTAATGCCGATCCGGATGCCGGTCACGACCTCGACGTCCTCCGTCCGCGCAAGCAGTGCGATCGGCGGCCGGTCCAGCGGCAGGGCGTTGTGCGCGATGGTGATGCCGAGCGCCTCGGTCAGCTTGCCCGGGCCCGAGCAGAGCGCCTGCAAATCCTGGAGATGACGGCGGCGGCGCATCGCAGCCAAGCCATGCGTCGGCTCCAGCGCGCGGATCAGCACGGCGCTCGCCGAGCCTTCCTCCTCGCAGACAAAATTGACGCACCAGTGGATGCCGTAGGAACGGTAGACATAGGCATAGCCGGGAGGGCCGAACATCACCTGGTTCCGCGGCGTCGGCCCGTTATAAGAATGCGCGGCCGGATCGGTATGATGATAGGCCTCGACCTCGACGATGATGCCGCCGACGCCGTCGACCAGCATCGTCGCGCCGATCAGGTCGGGCGCGACCTCGTGGACGCTGCGGCCGAAAAAGGCACGCTTGAGCGGCTTGCCGAGCCGCGGTGTTGATGTCTTCGGAGGTGGAGCCATTCGAGGTGAGAATCGCTTGAGAACAGAGCAGGATATTGCCCATATCTGCCATGTTCCCTGAAGCGGTGCGAGCCGGGTTGCGATGCCTGTCCAGACCGACTAGGTAGGACCTGAACAGACCGGACACCCCATGGTCGTTATTGTCGATACCATCTCGAACCCGCTGCGCCCGCGCCACCCCGAAAAGGTGAACCGGCCTGACTCCGCTTCCCCGCCGAAGCCGGACTGGATCCGCGTGCGCGCCCCCAATACCCGCGGCTATGCCGACACCCGCAACATCGTGCGGTCCAACGGCCTGCACACGGTATGCGAGGAGGCGGGCTGCCCGAACATCGGTGAGTGCTGGGACAAGAAGCACGCCACCTTCATGATCATGGGTGACACCTGCACCCGTGCCTGCGCCTTCTGCAACGTCAAGACCGGCCTGCCGAATGCGCTGGACGCAGCGGAGCCGCAGAACGTCGCCGAGGCCGTCGCCAAGCTTGGCCTTGCCCATGTCGTCATCACCTCGGTCGACCGCGACGACCTCGCTGATGGCGGCGCCCAGCATTTCGCGGAGACGATCCGCGCCATCCGCGCGGCATGTCCCTCGACCACGATCGAGATCCTCACGCCCGACTTCCTGCGCAAACAAGGCGCGCTCGAAGTGGTCGTTGCCGCCAAGCCCGACGTCTTCAACCACAATCTCGAGACCGTGCCGTCGCGCTATCTCACGGTGCGGCCCGGCGCGCGCTATTTCCACTCGATCCGGCTGTTGCAGCGGGTCAAGGAACTCGATCCCACCATCTTCACCAAGTCCGGCATCATGGTCGGCCTCGGCGAGGAGCGCCACGAGGTGCAGCAGGTGATGGACGATCTGCGCTCGGCCGAGGTCGATTTCCTGACCATCGGCCAGTATCTCCAGCCGACCCGCAAGCACCACGCCGTGATGCGCTATGTGCCGCCGGACGAGTTCGCCTCCTACGAGAAGGTTGCCTATACCAAGGGCTTCCTGATGGTGTCGGCGAGCCCGCTCACCCGCTCGTCGCATCATGCCGGCGAGGATTTCGCGAGACTGAAGGCCGCGCGGGCCGCGACCGCCCGCTGAACCGCCATGCCCAAATTTTCGAGCAAGCGCCGTGTCAATCACAGCGCCTCCGAGATGTTCGATCTGGTCGCCGACGTCGAGCGCTATCCGGAGTTCGTGCCGCTGTGCAGCGCGTTGAAGGTGCGCCAACGGATGGCCAAGCCCGACGGCACCGAGGTGCTGGTCGCTGACATGACGGTGTCGTTCAAGCTGGTCAAGGAATCCTTCACCAGCCGGGTGAGCCTCGACCGCGCCAATTTGAAAATTCTCGTCGAGTATCTGCAAGGCCCTTTCAGCAATCTCGAAAACCGCTGGACGTTCGAGCCCAAAGGCCAAGAGCAGGGCGATGGCGTCTGCGACGTCGGGTTCTTCCTGTCCTACGAGTTCAGGAGCCGCATGCTTGCACTGTTGATGGGCTCGATGTTCGATGCCGCCTTCGCGCGATTCTCCACCGCCTTCGAGAAGCGGGCGGATGCGATCTACGGGCGACCGAAGCTGGCCTCGTCGTAGTCTTTAAGATCGGGAGTGTCGGGCCGTGTTCCCCTCGGCCGCCACGAGGGATCAATTCGCACTGCCGCGAGTTCAGTACGGATTGTCCGGGTTGGAGCTGCCATGACGATCAATTTCGACACGCTGAAGGCCTCGCTCGTCCTGTATGGCTTGAACGCGATCTATGCGGTGCTGTTGCTCGCGATCGGCTGGTATCTGTCCGGCGCGATGCAGCGGTTCGTCACTCGCCTGTTGAACGTCACGCACCGCGTCGACCCGCTGGTGACCTTGTTCGTGGGCAGTCTTGCGCGCTACGGCGTGCTCGCGGTGGTCGGCATCGCCGTGCTCCAGCTCTTCGGCATCCAGACCGCGAGCCTTGTCGCCGTGCTGGGCGCGACATCACTCGCCATCGGCCTCGCGCTTCAAGGCACGCTCTCCAATCTTGCGGCCGGCGTGATGCTGCTGCTGTTCCGGCCCTTTCACATCGGCGACGACGTCGAGGTGGCCGGAAAGGCGGGCAAGGTGAAGTCGCTGTCGCTGTTCATGACCGAGCTGGTCGCGCCCGACAACACGCAGATCCTGTTGCCGAACGGGCAGGTATGGGGCGCGGCCATCATCAACCACAGCGCCTACCCCGGCACGGGAGAGGTCAAGGTGGCTTTTCCGGTCCCGGCCGGCGCGGTCAATACGCTTGCGGATCGCATCCTCGAGGAGCTTCGCAACGACTCTCGCATCGACGACCAGGCGCAACCGACGGTCTCGGTCACAAAGGTGCTCGATGTCGGCAATCCCGCGGCACCGATCCTGGAATTGACGGTCAGCGCGAAGGCGAAACCCTCGGAGGTCGGAGCGGTCAAGCAGTGCGTGCTCGACCATGCCAGCGCGCTGCTCGCGGTGGCGTGAGGCGCGTCAGCTCCGTGGCGACCGCGTCGGCCTGCGCTTCACCGCGTGCCGGCGCGGCGAGCGGGTGACGCGCGGGCGCAGGCGGGTTGCGGCGGCGCGCGGCTTGGTCGGGGTCTGCGGGCCGCGGGCGAGATCCATCAGCATGCGCAGCGCCTCGACGACGGAGCGTTGACGCACGGCGGTGCGGCCGATCGCGCCAAAACGATGCTCGCGGTGGATGATGCGGCCATCGCGCGCGGCTGCTGCGAAGTGTACGAGACCGACCGGCTTGCCGGGCGTTGCACCGCCGGGACCGGCAATGCCGGTGATGGCGACGGCGAGATCGACGCCGGCACGCTCCAGCGCGCCGACGGCCATCGCGGTCGCGGTTTCCTTGCTGACGGCGCCGAAATTGGTGAGCGTGCTCGCCTCGATCCCGAGCATCGCGCGCTTGGCATCGTTGGAATAGGTGACGAAGCCGCGATCGATGACATCAGAGGAGCCGGGGATGTCGGTCAGCGCGCCGGCAACAAGGCCGCCGGTGCAGGACTCAGCGGTCGCGATCGTCAGCTTGCGCATCCGGCACAGATCGAGCAGCGAGCGGGAGAGGGCGCGTGCGTCGCTGCCGCCCATGATCCTACATGCTCCAGGGAAGACGGATGGTGGCGCTCGCGGTGGCCGCGATGCCTTCCTCGCGACCGGTGAAGCCGAGCCGCTCGCTGGTGGTCGCCTTCACCGCGACGCGCGAGACGTCGATGCCGGAGATCTCGGCGATGCGTGCGCGCATGGTGTCGCGCAACGGGCCGATCTTCGGCCGCTCGCAGATCATGGTGACCTCGAGATTGGCGATGCGGCCGCCGCGCTGGGTGACGCGCTCGATGGCGTATTTCAGGAACTGGTCGGAGGAGGCGCCCTTCCACTTCGCATCGCTCGGCGGAAAGTGCGATCCGATGTCGCCGTCGGCGAGCGCGCCGAGGATGGCGTCGACCAGCGCATGCAGGCCGACATCGCCATCGGAATGGGCGAGAAAGCCTCTAGTATGCGGCACGCGCACGCCGCAGAGCATGAGGTGGTCGCCCTCGCCGAAGGCGTGCACGTCGTAGCCGGTGCCGGTTCTGATGTCGCCGAGCTGGGCCGCCAGGCGCGCTTCCTCGCGCACGAAATCCTCGGGAGTGGTGAGCTTCATGTTGGCAACATCGCCTTCAAAGGTTGCAACCGTCAATCCCGCCCATTCGGCAATCGCGGCATCGTCGGTGAAATCGCTACGGCCGTCCTTCGCCGCGCGACGATGCGCCTCGAGGATGACGTCGAAACGAAAGGATTGCGGCGTCTGCGCGATTCGCAGCCGCGCGCGATCCGGCGTGCCCTCGACGTGGCCGCCAGTGCCCGTGAGCTTGATCGTGTCGGTCACGGCAATGGCGGGGATCGCAGCGCCGGTGCGGCTCGCCGCCTCGATCGCACGCGAGATCAATCCTTCCGAGACGAAGGGGCGGGCGGCGTCATGGATCAGCACGATATCGGGCCGGTGCTTGACCAGGGCCTCGAGGCCGGCAAGCACGGACGCCTGCCGCGTCGCCCCGCCATTGGTCGGCGGCTCGTGCCCGAGCCCCGCGACCGCGGCCGTGAACATCGCGCTGTCATCGGGATTCACCACCGGCTGCACCGCGAACACGTCGGCATGGCGGCTGAAGGCTTCCATGGCGCGATAGATCACGGGCACGCCGCCGATCTCGCGATATTGCTTCGGCCCGCCGGCGCCAGCGCGCAAGCCCCGACCGGCCGCGACAAGGACGACTGCGGTGCGCTGTGATTTCGCCATAGGACTCAAATACTCAATTGATGATGAAGAGTCGGGGAGTGGGGTGATTGCCGCATGCCTCTAGCACGGCAGGCCCGCAAAAAAAGGGGGTTTCCCCGGATTGTTGGAAACAGCATTTTGCTGCACTGCACTTGCAAGATTTGCAGAATTGTCTAAACTGTAGGCATGACGCTTGACTGCACAAGAATTGTGCGCAAGATAGGTCATGGCAGGCGCGATGAGGCGCCGCCCAGTGACGAGACCCCTGTGACCGGTTCAGCAATATCCGGCTCTAAGCCGCTGAAAATAGGCGATATTGATGTCGCCACCCCGGTCTTCCTGGCGCCGATGTCGGGGGTGACGGACTCGCCCGTCCGCAAGCTGGCCGCCGAGCTTGGGGCCGGTCTCGTCGTGTCCGAAATGACCGCGAGCGATGAGCTCGCCAACGGGCACCGGAGGTCCCGGTTGCGTTGCGAAGCCACCGGAATCGGCCCGCACGTGGTCCAGCTCGCCGGGTGCGAGACGCACTGGATGGCCGAGGGGGCCCGGATCGCCGAAGCCGAAGGCGCCGATATCATCGACATCAACATGGGCTGTCCGGCCCGCCACGTCACCGGCGGCCAGTCCGGCTCGGCCCTGATGCGCGACCTCGACCATGCCGTCAGCCTGATCGAGGCGACCATCGCGGCGGTGAAGGTGCCGGTGACGCTGAAGATGCGGCTCGGCTGGGACGATCGGACGCGCAACGCACCGGAGCTGGCGCTGCGCGCGGAAGCCGCCGGAATCAAGCTCGTCACGGTGCATGGCCGCACCCGCAGCCAGTTCTACAAGGGCGAGGCCGATTGGGATGCGATCCGCGCCGTGCGCGAAGCCATCGCCATTCCGCTCGTGGTCAACGGCGACATCACCACTTATGACAAGGCGCTCGCCGCCCTCGAGGCCTCCGGCGCCGATGCCGTGATGATCGGCCGCGGCGCGCAAGGCCAGCCCTGGCTTCCGGGCCAGATCGGCCGCCGCCTGAAGGGTGGGGCGGAGGAACTAGCGCCCTCGCTCGCGACCCAGCTGCATTATGTCCGCACGCTCTATGAGGGCGTCTGTGCCCTCTATGGTTTCCGCATCGGCCTCAGGCACGCCCGCAAGCATCTGGGCTGGGCGCTCGACGTCGCGGCAGAGGCGAGCCGGGCGCCGGCCGAGACGCTGAAATCCTGGCGCCAGAAGATCCTGACCTCCGAAGATCCGCGCCTCGTTCATCAATCGCTGCAAGACGCCTTCGACGATTTCGCGTGGAGGGCTGCAGCATGACCTCGGCCGCCGAACATCGCCGCCCGTCCGACAGCGACGCGATCCTGGATGCGCTTCCCAATCCCGTGTTGATGATCGGGCCGGACGGCAAGATCGTCGCCGCCAACATCGCGACCGAAGCCTTCTTCGAGATCTCGACGCAATTCCTGAAGCGGCAGTCACTGAAGGAGCTGGTCCCGTTCGGCAGCCCTCTGCTGGCGCTGATCGACCAGGTGCGCTCGTCGAACTCGCCGGTCAACGAATACAAGGTCGATCTCGGCACGCCGCGCATGGGCGGCGACCGCCAGGTCGATCTGCACGTCGCCCCGCTCACCGAGCGGCCCGGCCATATCGTGGTAATGCTGCAGGAGCGCTCCATCGCCGACAAGATGGACCGCCAGCTTACCCATCGCAGCGCGGCGCGCTCGGTGATCGCGCTGGCCGCCATGCTGGCGCACGAGATCAAGAACCCGCTCTCCGGCATCCGCGGCGCGGCGCAGCTCCTGGAGCAGCAGGCCTCGTCGGAAGACCGCATGCTGACACGCCTGATCTGCGACGAGGCCGACCGCATCGTGACGCTGGTCGACCGCATGGAGGTGTTCGGCGACGAGCGCCCCGTGGTGCGCGGCCCCGTCAACATCCACTCCGTGCTCGACCACGTGAAGCGGCTGGCGCAGTCCGGCTTTGCCCGCAACATCCGCTTCATCGAGGATTACGATCCATCGCTGCCGCCGGTGCTGGCGAACCAGGACCAGTTGATCCAGGTGTTCCTCAACCTCGTGAAGAACGCCGCGGAAGCCCTGATCGACGTGCCCGACGCCGAGATCCAGCTCACCACCGCCTTCCGCCCCGGCGTGCGCCTGTCAGTCCCCGGTCAAAAATCCCGGGTATCCTTGCCGCTCGAATTCTGCGTGAAGGACAACGGACCGGGCGTGCCGGACGATCTCCTGCCCAACCTGTTCGACCCCTTCGTGACCACCAAGCAGACCGGCTCGGGGCTGGGACTTGCGCTGGTCGCCAAGATCGTCGGCGATCACGGGGGCATCATCGAATGCGAATCTCAGCCGCGCAAAACCACCTTCCGCGTGCTGATGCCGATGTATTCCACATCGGTGAAACATGCCGATCAAAGCAGTCGCGCCGACTCTGCCGGGAAGTCGTCGCCTGTGTCACAGGGGGCGAAATGAGGATTTACGATGCCCGCAGGTAGCATTCTCGTAGCTGATGACGATACCGCCATCCGCACCGTACTCAATCAGGCACTGTCCCGGGCCGGTTATGAGGTCAGACTCACCGGCAATGCCGCAACACTGTGGCGCTGGGTCAGCCAGGGGGAAGGCGATCTCGTCATCACCGACGTGGTGATGCCGGATGAAAACGCCTTCGACCTGTTGCCGCGGATCAAGAAGATGCGGCCCAATCTACCCGTCATCGTCATGAGCGCGCAGAACACGTTCATGACGGCGATCCGCGCTTCCGAGCGCGGGGCCTACGAATATCTGCCGAAACCCTTCGACCTGAAAGAACTGATCGCCATCGTCGGCCGGGCGCTGGCCGAGCCGAAGGAGCGCGTCTCGACGCCGGACGAGGACGCCGAGATGGAGGCGATCCCGCTGGTCGGCCGTTCGCCGGCGATGCAGGAAATCTACCGCGTGCTCGCGCGCCTGATGCAGACCGACCTCACCGTGATGATCACGGGCGAGTCCGGAACCGGCAAGGAGCTGGTGGCGCGCGCGCTGCACGATTACGGCAAGCGCCGCAACGGCCCGTTCGTCGCGGTCAACATGGCGGCGATCCCGCGCGACCTCATCGAATCCGAATTGTTCGGCCATGAGCGCGGCGCCTTCACCGGCGCCAACACCCGCGCCTCCGGCCGGTTCGAGCAGGCCGAGGGCGGCACGCTGTTCCTCGACGAGATCGGCGACATGCCGATGGAGGCGCAGACCCGTCTGTTACGCGTGCTGCAGCAGGGCGAATACACCACCGTGGGCGGCCGCACCCCGATCAAGACCGACGTGCGTATCGTCGCGGCCTCCAACAAGGATCTGCGCGTGCTGATCCAGCAAGGCATGTTCCGCGAGGATCTGTTCTTCCGCCTCAACGTCGTGCCATTGCGGCTGCCGCCGCTCCGCGAACGCATCGAGGATCTGCCGGATCTCGTGCGGCACTTCTTCACGCTGGCCGAGAAGGACGGGCTGCCGCCGAAGAAGCTGGATACCCTGGCGCTGGAACGGATGAAGCAGCACCGCTGGCCGGGCAACGTGCGCGAACTGGAGAATTTGGCACGGCGTCTCGCGGCGCTCTATCCGCAGGACGTGATCACCGGCTCCGTCATCGACGGGGAACTCGCCCCACCCACGGTCAGTCCGGGTGCGGCGGTCCAGCAAGGCGTCGACAATCTCGGCGGCGCGGTGGAGGCGTATCTGTCCTCGCACTTCCAGGGCTTCCCGAACGGCGTGCCGCCGCCCGGCCTCTATCATCGCATCCTCAAGGAGATCGAGGTGCCGCTGCTCACGGCCGCGCTCGCGGCCACCCGCGGCAACCAGATCCGCGCCGCGGACTTGCTCGGCCTCAACCGCAACACGCTGCGCAAGAAGATCCGGGATCTCGATATTCAGGTGTATCGGAGCGGGGGATAGCTCGCTTGCGACAAACGCCACACGCGTTTGCGCGGAGGTGGCTCAGCTCCCCCTACCAAAGCGGAGCTGAGCCTGTCCGGATCGCGCTGGCCGTTGTGGCTGACGCGGTGAGCAGAAGTCCGAGACGGACCTAATTGTTCCGCTGAAAAGGGACGATCCCGGCATTTGGCCGCAGGGCGCGCTGCCGCCCCTTATCTGACCAGGCGAGTTGATGTCGGCAGCATGGCAAAATCAGCTCGCTCCTGCAGACCTTGGCCATTGACCAGCAGGTCCGAGGCCACGATCAGCAGCAGCACAGCCGAAGCCATTATCGCGAGAAAGATCCTGTCCATACCGGGTCAAGCCGGAATAGCCGGCTTCCGTTCCCGCTGGTTTGGCATTGCGCTGTGGATGGGCCGCATCGCCCCGCTGAGGACGCCGCGGAATTGTCGCAATTCGGCAACAATGTGGTACGAATACATCAGTATCCGCCCCGTCGCGGACCCGTTTTCAGCACCGCCATTGCCGGAATGACCAGCGCAGACACCTCGGCCGCACACTTTGACACGGCCCCAGCAGATGAGCCCCGGCGTTGGTCGGTGAGGCGCTGGCTGGCACCCTTTGCCGTGGCACTGGCGTTGCTGTCGGCTTTCCTGACTTTCCTGGTCCTGACCGGCCTCACCACGATTGATCCGACGCCCGAGATCGTCCGCTCGCTCTACCTGATCAATGCGGCGACAATCCTGCTGCTGGTCGGCATCATCGTTCGCGAGCTCTGGCAGCTGATCCTGGCGCGGCGGCGGGGCAGGGCGGCGGCGCGCCTCCATGTCCAGATCGTCAGCCTGTTCTCGATCGTGGCGGTGCTGCCGGCGGTGCTGGTCGCCGTCGTTGCCAACGTCACCATCGAGCGCGGCCTCGACCGGTTGTTTTCCGGTCCCACCAAGCAGGTGATCCAGAACTCGCTGACGATCGCGCGCGCCTACATGCAGGACCATGCGCAGCTGATCCGAGGTGACATTCTCGGCATGGCCAACGACATCGCGCACGCCCGGCCGCTCTTCGACCAGGATCGCCGCTCGTTCCGCGAGATGCTCACCGCCAGCGCCGGCTCCCGCAACCTGCCGGGCGCGATGATCATCGACAAGAACACCAACATCCTGGAATCCGCCGACACCGGCATGCGGCTCGCTTATTCGCCGCCGGCGCCCGACTTCCTCAGCAACGTCAACGAGAACGAACCCGAGATCGCGGTGCTGCCGGACGCGAGCTACGTTGCCGCGGTGATCCGGTTGCGCGCCTTCAACGACACCTTCCTCTATGTCGCCCGACCGCTTGATCCGAATGTTGTCGCTCAGCTCAAGCAGACCGAGGTCAGCGTCGCCGAATACGCCCAGATCGAGTCGCGCCGCCTCGGCATCCAGGTCGCCTTTGCGCTGATGTTCGCGGTGATTGCGCTCACCATCCTGATGGCTTCGGTGCTGATCGGCCTCAACTTCGCCAATTCGCTGGTCTCGCCGATCCGGCGGCTGATGAATGCGGCTCACACGGTCTCGACCGGCGATCTCCATGTCCAGGTGCCGGTGCACCAGTCGGAAGGCGATCTCGCGCAACTCGGCGAGACCTTCAACAAGATGACGCAGGAATTGCGCAGCCAGCGCGACGAGCTCGTCAACGCCAGTGACCTCATCGACAGCCGCCGCCGCTTCATCGAGGCCGTGCTGTCCTCGGCGAGCGCGGGCATCATCGGCGTCGATACCTCCGGCAGCGTCGGCATCCTCAACCGCTCCGCCGAGAAGCTGATCGGGCACTCCGAAGCCGAGACGCTCGGCCACCCGCTCTCCGACGTGCTGCCCGAGCTCGACGAGATGATGAAGGCGGCGCGGGAGGGGACCCAGCGTCTGGTGCAGGGCCAGATCACGATCACCCGCGACGGGCAGGAACGCAATCTGTCGGTTCGGGTCAGCGCCGAGAAGAACCAGCCGCACGACAGTTACATCATCACACTCGACGACATCACCGAGCTGGTCTCGGCACAGCGCACCTCGGCCTGGGGCGACGTGGCGCGCCGCATCGCGCATGAGATCAAGAATCCCCTGACGCCGATCCAGCTCTCCGCCGAGCGCATCCGCCGCAAGTTCGGCAAGGACATCACCGAGACCAAGGACAAGCAGATCTTCGACCAGTGCACCGATACCATTGTGCGCCAGGTCGACGATATCCGCCGCATGGTCGACGAGTTCTCGCGTTTCGCGCGGATGCCGAAGCCGGTGATGGAAGGCGAGGACGTCGCCGACGCCGTGCGGCAGGCGGTGTTCCTGATGAAGGTCGCCCATCCCGAGATCGATATCGAGGCCGAATTCAAGCAGGATCCGCTGCGCGCTCAGTTCGACCGGCGGCTGATCTCCCAGGCGGTCACCAACATCGTCAAGAACGCCACCGAGGCGATCGAGCAGGTCCCGCCGGAGGAACTCGGCCGTGAAAACGGAAAAGGCCGCATCGATGTCGTGGTGTCGCGCGAAGGCGAGGACGTGCTGATCGACGTGGTCGACAACGGCATCGGCCTGCCCAAGGTCGCGCGCTCGCGTCTGCTCGAGCCGTATGTTACCACACGAGCCAAAGGCACCGGACTTGGCCTTGCCATCGTCGGCCGCGTGCTGGAGGACCATGGCGGGCGCATCGAGCTGAAAGATGCTTCCGACTTTCGCGAAGGCCAGCGCGGCGCCTGGATGCGGATGCGCTTTGCGATCTCCGGGCAACCCGCGAAGGCCGAGCGAGCAGAGCAGGCCGGCGCTGCTGTCAAGGGTCAGGCGCAGGAAACAAAAGGGCCGGCGGCCGAAACCAAAGAGCCGGCTGAAAAGACCAATGATTCAACGAAAATCGAAGCCTCAACAGGTAGCTGACAAGGCGGGCGCGACCCATGGCAAGTGAAATTCTGATTGTCGATGATGAGGCCGATATTCGGGATCTCGTTGCGGGCATCCTCGAGGACGAGGGCTTCGTGACCCGGACCGCGCGCGACAGCGATTCGGCGCTCGCCGAGATCGCCAACCGCAGGCCGCATCTGGTGTTCCTCGACATCTGGCTGCAGGGCTCCAAGCTCGACGGCTTGCAGCTCCTGGAGCAGGTCAAGAAGGACAATGCCGACCTGCCGGTGGTGATGATCTCCGGGCACGGCAACATCGAGACCGCGGTCGCGGCGATCAAGCGCGGCGCCTACGACTTCATCGAGAAGCCGTTCAAGGCAGACCGGCTGATCCTGGTCGCGACCAGAGCGCTGGAGAACTCGCGGCTCAAGCGCGAGGTCAAGGAGCTCAAGCAGCTCGCGCCGAGCGCCAGCCAGCTCGTCGGCCGCTCGCCCAGCATGAACCAGCTGCGTCAGACCATCGAGCGCGCGGCCAAGGCCAACAGCCGCATCCTGATCGTCGGCCCCGCCGGCGCCGGCAAGGAGCTGACCGCGCGCACGCTGCACACGGCCTCGGGCCGTGCCGACGGTCCCTTCGTCGTCATCAACGCCGCTGCGATCACGCCCGAGCGCATGGAGCACGAGCTGTTCGGCATCGAGCAGTCCAACGGCGAGCAGGCACGCAAGCCCGGCGCGCTCGAGGAAGCCCATGGCGGCACGCTGTTCATCGACGAGATCGCCGACATGCCGCGCGAGACGCAGAACAAGATCCTGCGCGTGCTGGTGGAGCAATCGTTCCAGCGCGTCGGCGGCACAGCCAAGGTGCAGGTCGATGTGCGAATCATCTCCTCGACCGCGCGTAATCTCGAAGAGGAAATCGCGGCCGGCCATTTCCGCGAGGATCTCTATCATCGGCTCTCGGTGGTGCCGATCCGGGTGCCCGCGCTGTCGGAACGGCGCGAGGACATTCCGGAATTGATCGACTACTTCATGGAGCAGATTTCGGCCGGCAGCGGCCTGCCCAAGCGCCAGATCGGGCAGGATGCGATGGCGGTGCTCCAATCGCATGTCTGGCCGGGCAATGTGCGCCAGCTTCGCAACAACGTTGAGAGAGTCATGATTCTAGCTGCGGGTGGCCCCGAGGTCATCATTACCGCCGACATGCTGCCGCAGGACGTCGGCTCCATGGTGCCGGCGATGCCGACCAGCAACAACGGCGAGCACATCATGGGCCTGCCGCTGCGCGAAGCGCGCGAAGTATTCGAGCGCGACTATTTGATTGCACAGATCAGCCGTTTTTCAGGAAATATTTCTCGAACAGCCGAGTTCGTTGGCATGGAACGTTCGGCGCTGCACCGGAAGCTGAAGGCGCTCGGTGTCGGCTAGAGCGTTTTCGGGCGAAGTGGATACCGGTTCGCGTAAAGAAAACGCGTCAAAACAAGAGTCTAACGCCGCGAGCCTGCGGTGACATCTCGGGGATAGGTCAGGAAAATCATCGATTTCCGTAGTCTTTCGGGGCAATAGGGCGTGCCCTGCCGCGTGAAGCGGCTTGCCTAAAAGGTCCACCTGTCCTCTAATCGCACAGCTGTTCCTTCCGAGGGGGATCTCATGAGGAACGGCAACCGGGAGAGGCCCCGAACATCACAAAGAGGGCCGCAACCGGCGCAATAAAAAGAAACTCAAAGCGAGAAAAAAAATGGCGGCAGACCGCGCACAAAACCTACAGGACACCTTCCTCAATCACGTTCGCAAAACCAAGACGCCACTGACGATCTTTCTGGTCAACGGAGTGAAGCTCCAGGGCATTGTGACCTGGTTCGACAATTTCTGTTTGCTGCTTCGGCGCGACGGTCACTCGCAGCTTGTCTACAAGCACGCGATCTCGACCATCATGCCGGGCGCACCGATTCAGTTGTTCGAAGGCGGCGAGGATCAGCCGGCTTGAGAGTGATCTGATTGGAACCCCGGAATTTCGACGGGGATGCCGACCGTCCGCGGCCGGCAGGGGCTAAACAGACGGGGCGGGTGCTGGTCATCGGCCCCTATCTGCGGGTGCGCGCGGGAAGTTCCGACGCGCAATCGGAGGGTCATGTTCAGCGTGACGCCGAAGCCCGGCTCGATGAAGCCGCCGGTCTCGCGCGCGCGATCGATCTCGTCATTGCAGATGCCATCATCGCCCCGATCAGCCAGATCCGGCCCGCCACCTATATCGGCAAGGGCAAGGTCGAGGAGATTGCCGGGCTGATCAAGAGCCTCGATGTCGAGCTTGTGGTGATGGATTGCGCGCTGGCGCCGATCCAGCAGCGCAATCTCGAAAAGGAACTGCACGCCAAGGTGCTCGACCGCACCGGGCTCATCCTGGAAATCTTCGGCCGCCGCGCCAAGACCAGGGAAGGCTCACTCCAGGTCGAGCTGGCGCATCTCAACTACCAGCGCTCGCGCCTCGTGCGCTCATGGACCCATCTGGAGCGCCAGCGCGGCGGCTTCGGATTCATGGGCGGTCCCGGCGAGACCCAGATCGAGGCCGACCGCCGCCTGATCCAGGAGCGCATCTCCAAGCTCGAGAGCGAGCTGAAGAAGGTGCAGGCGACGCGCCGGCTTCATCGTGCCGGACGCCAGCGCGTGCCGTATCGCGTGGTTGCGCTGGTCGGCTACACCAATGCCGGCAAGTCGACGCTATTCAACCGCCTGACGCGCGCCGACGTGCAGGCCGCGGACATGCTGTTTGCCACGCTCGATCCCACCTTGCGCGCGCTGAGCCTGCCGCATGGCGGCAAGGCGATGCTGTCGGACACGGTCGGTTTCATCTCCAACCTGCCGACCCAGCTCGTTGCCGCCTTCCGTGCCACGCTGGAGGAGGTGCTGGAGGCCGACGTCATCCTGCATGTGCGAGACATCTCGCATGAGGACGCCGAGGCGCAGCAGAGCGACGTCGACGCCGTGCTGCGCCAGCTCGGCATCAATCCCGACGATTCGGGCCGCATCATCGAGGTCTGGAACAAGATCGACCGCTACGATGCCGAGCAGCGCGAAGAGCTCTTGAATATCGCGGCGCGCAGGCCTGAGGATCACCCGGCGATGCTGGTCTCGGCCGTGTCGGGTGAGGGCGTCGATGCGCTTCTGGCCGCGATCGAGGAGCGTCTGGCCGCCAAACGTACCACGCTCGATCTCTCCATCGACGCCGCCGACGGTGCCGGCATCAGCTGGCTGCATCGCAATTCCGAGGTGCTCTCGAAAGAGCTGCACGACGGCCGCTTCGACATGACCGTGCGGGTCGACGAGACCAAGCGGGATATCGTGGTGTCGAGGTTCGATGCGGTGCCGCATCTATCCGGGTAACCGGCGTCGTCCAGGCAAATGAGTTGAACGGCGGACGCCCCGACAACGTTGCCTCCCGGACAAGCGAAGCTCCGGACAACGCGGAATTGTCTAGAGCGCTGATCCGGGACGACAGCGAATTAGCGGCGCGCTTCCTTGCATGCCTCTGAAGGCGGCTTCGTCTCGCCCTTTGCTTCATTCCACAGCGCATCCATCTCTGCCAGCGAGGCCTGCTCCAGCGTCCGGCCCTGCGCCGCAAGCGCCCGTTCGATATAGGCAAAGCGCCGCTCGAATTTCGCGTTCGTCGCACGCAATGCGGCGTCCGGATCGGCATCGACATGGCGGGCAAGGTTGACGAGCGCGAACATGAGATCGCCGGTCTCTTCCGCCAGTTCCTGCTTGTCGTTGCGGTCGAGCGCGGCCTCGATCTCATCGGCTTCCTCGCGGATCTTTGCCAGCACCGCGCGCGGGTCGTTCCAGTCGAAGCCGACGGTGGAAGCCTTGCGTTGCAGCTCCATGGCACGCGTCAGCGCGGGCTGGCCGGCTTTCACGCCTGACAGCAGCGATTTGTGCGTCGGAGCCTCCTCCGGCGGCCGGCGCGCGGCGCGCTCGGCCTTCTCCTCCGCCTTGATGCGGTCCCAGACTTCCTTGACGTGGGAGGAGGCGAGGTTGCCGTCTTTGTCCGCAAAGACATGGGGATGGCGCCGGATCATCTTGCGGGTGATGGCCTCGACGACATCTCCGAACGCGAAGGCATTCTGCTCCGAGGCCATCTGGGCGTGGAACACGACTTGCAGCAGCAGGTCGCCAAGTTCCTCGCGGAGATCATCGAGATCACCGCGATCGATCGCATCGACGACCTCATATGCCTCCTCGATCGTATAGGGCGCGATCGTCGCGAAATTCTGCTCGAGGTCCCAGGGGCAGCCGGTCACCGGCGTGCGCAGTGCCGCCATGATCTCGATCAGGCGGGAAATGTCGCGGGAAGGGGTCATTGCGGGGCGCTCTCCTGGGTCCCAGCCTTATGCCAAAAGCGGGCCGCCGTTCCCAGCGGGGGCGGGCGGAACGGGCCGATTTCCACCGATTGGCTGATACGTTCCGCGGTGCTAAAGCGCGGGGCCATGAGTGACGCATTTTCATCACAAACCGCGCTAGTCCTGTTCTCCGGCGGCCAGGATTCCACCACATGCCTCGCCTGGGCGCTCAGCCGCTTCGCGCGCGTGGAGACACTGGGCTTCGACTACGGCCAGCGCCACGCCATCGAGCTCGATTGCCGCGACCGCCTGTTCGCCGGCGTCAAGGCGCTACGCGCGGACTGGGCCGCAAAGCTCGGCGAGAGCCACACGCTGTCGATCCCGACGCTGGCGGCGGTGTCCGAGACCGCGCTGACGCGCGACGTCGCGATCGCAATGGGCGCCGACGGGCTGCCCAACACCTTCGTACCCGGCCGCAACTTGGTGTTCCTGACCTTTGCGGCGGCGCTGGCCTACCGGCGCGGCATCACCCACATCGTCGGCGGCATGTGCGAGACCGACTATTCCGGCTATCCCGATTGCCGCGACGAGACCATCCGCGCCATGCAGGCCGCGCTCTCGCTCGGCATGGCCAGAAAATTCGAGCTGCATACGCCCTTGATGTGGATCGACAAGGCCGCGACGTGGCAGCTCGCGCAGGATCTCGGCGGCGAAGGGCTGGTCGATCTCATCCGCGAACACTCCCATACCTGCTACCTCGGGATGCGCGGCGCGCAGCATGATTGGGGCTATGGCTGCGGACAATGCCCGGCATGCGACCTTCGGGCGAAGGGGTGGCGGGAGTTCGTGGCGGGGCGGTAGCGCACCTCTCTCCGACGTCATTGCGAGGAGCTCTTGCGACCGAAGCAATCCAGGACTGCCGCCGCGGAAAGATTCTGGATTGCTTCGCTGCGCTCGCAATGACGAGTTTGTGGCACGAGCGGAGCCTACCGAAAATCCTCGGCCTTCAGCTCGATCGGCTTGCCATGCGGCGTGCGATCGGCCGCGTGGTCCCAGGCGGCCTGGTAGCGGTGCAGCGTGTCCATCGACGCAACGCCCTTGCGCGCAACCAGGCTTTCCAGCGTGGCGAGCCAGTGCAGGTAGTAGGTCTCGCCGGTGTCCGGATCGCCGGCGGCCTGCGCGCGCTTGATCTCGTCTGCAAGGCTAGCTGCCCATTCCGGCCAGGTGAACACGCCGCGCTCATGCAGCGTCAACGCCATCGCGAAGGCATGCGCCTCCCAGGGCGCGCGGAATACCGGACCGTCGTCGTCGCGCGGAATGCTCGGGATCGCCGCTGTCGCGGCGGCTGCAAGCGCACCGCTCATCACGCCGGATCCAGATAGGGCTCGAAGGCGTCGATCGAGACCTTCAGCGTAGGATCGCCATCCTCGCCCCAGAGATCGCGGCCCTCGAACACGACGGTGTAGAGCCACTGCGGATGTTCGCCGAGCTCCATCGCCGCCGTATCAGGAAACACGTGGCAGCCATGGTTGAGCTCGACGACCCCGACATGACCGCGCACATAGCGCGGCAGCCGGGTGTGCGTGGCCGGGTGTATGTTCTTGGCACGCACGCGGTCGCCAATGTTAAATTTGGCGGGAGCCGGGGCAGGGCGGCCGAACTTGCCGCGCACCATGATGCGCTCGACCTGGCCGAGATCGAACTTACCATGCTTGAGCGCCTTCCCCGGTTGCATCGCATGGCCGGCGGCGACTTCCTCTCGCGTGAGATAGCCCTTCTCGATCAGCATCTCCTCGAGGCCGAGGAACCATTTCTTGTAATAGGAGCTCGACAGATACACATGCGGCGGCAGGGTCTCGCGATAGAAGCGAGACGTGTCGATGTTGAAGGCACCGGCAGCGCCCATCGCGCGCACCATCGCCAGCACGCGCGATTCCCATTCTTTGTGAAACATCGGCTCGTTCGGCTCGGGCTCGACCTTGCCGAACCCGTCCATGCCGCCCATGTCGTGCACGCCGTTCACGAGGGCGCTCCCGGTGTCCTGGGAAAGCCGGTGCCGATCATGGAGTCGCGGGTCACGAGCTCGGCGAGCTGCTCCTCGCTCCAGCCTTCCGTGCCTGCGGGGCGCATCGGCAGCACCAGGAAGCGCGTTTCGGCGGTCGAATCCCACACCCGGATTTCGATGTCCTTCGGCAAGGTGACGTCGAAATCGGCGAGGACGCCGCGCGGGTCCTTCACGGCCCGCGAGCGATAGGGCGCGGCCTTGTACCAGACCGGCGGCAGACCGAGCATCTCCCAGGGGTAACAGGAGCACAGCGTGCACACGACCATGTTGTGGCGCTCAGGCGTGTTCTCGACCACGACGAGATGGTCGCCCACGCGGCTGACATGGCCGAGCGTGCCGACCGCCTTGGAGCCATCCTCCAGCAGCGCCTTTTTGAAGGCCGGATCGGTCCAGGCCTTGGCGACGACGCGCGCTCCATTGTGGGGGCCGATCTTGGTCTCATAGGCCTGGATGATGGCGTCGAGCGCGGCGGGCTCGACATAGCCTTTTTCAGTCAGGATCGTCTCGAGCGCGCGCACGCGCAGCTCGGTCTCCGACAGTTCGGAATGGTCGTGATCGTGATGATGATCGTGGCTCATGAGACGAAGAATAAGGGCAATGAGCCCCGCCTGTCGAGTATGCGCTGCGGCGCAACCGGGTCCCATATTCGTGAGGCCGGATGTGGGCTAGCATTGCCGCAAGAGACAGATTGGGGAGACGTCAGTGACGGACTACGTGAAGATCGAAAAGGGCCTCGGCCCCGAGGGACGGATCGCGGTGGTGCGTTTCGACCGCGGCGACGGCATCAATGCGCTATCCCCCGAGGCGCTGCGCCAGCTCACTGCGGCGGCGCGTTGCTTCGAGGATGATGCTGCGACCTCCGTCGTGGTGCTGACAGGCAGCGCGAGCGCATTCAGCGCGGGATTCGACCTGAAGGATGCCGAGGGACGTGCGCGCAAGGACATGGATCTCGGCACGCTGCGGCGGCACCTCAAGCTCGGCCCCCGTCTGACCCAGGCCTGGCAGGAGATGGAGCAGATCACGATCGCCGCGATCGAGGGCTTTTGCGTCGGCGGTGGCGTGGCGCTGGCCGTCGCGCTCGACTTCCGTGTCATGGGCAGCGATGCCCATCTGCGTGTGCCCGAGATCGGGCTCGGCATGAACATGAGCTGGCAGAGTATCCCGCGCATGCTGCACCTGATCGGACCCGCCCGCACCAAGCAGGCGGTCATTCTGGCCGATCAGCGCATCTCTGCGGAGGAAGCCTATGAATGGGGTCTGGTCGAGCACGTCGTCGATCCCGGCCATGCGTTCGATGCCGCCATGGATCTCGCCCGGAAGGTCGCCGTACAGCCGCCGCTCTCGGTGGCGATGACGAAACTCACCGTCAACCGTCTCGCGCACGCGCTGGACGATCTCGCCAGCCACATGGACGTGGACCAGTTCGCGCTCGCAGGCTTCAGCGAGGATCACAAGGAGGGCGTCGAGGCGTTCCTGGGCCGGCGCAAGCCGCACTTTAAGGGGCGGTAGTCTGCGGCGGCAGATGGATTTTCTTCGCCAAGGGATGATTGGGAAAACTTCGCCCAACCTCCGGCAGAATTCTGACATTGCAAGAATGACCTGAACGGGCGATGGTGCGTGCTGCGGTGCAGCGCGCTTCCGAGCCCTCATCGCGGTTCCAACCCCGTCGCATGATGCGACCAGGCTTCCCGCACGCTGGGCGGGCAAGCGAACCATTGTGCATGAAGGCCGCCTCCATGAATGCCCACCAATCGCTCGCGATCGGACAGCCGATCGAGAAGTTCGATGCGATTTCACCTGCCGCAGCCGGACCGGATGTGATGGTCCGTTTCGCCGGGATATCGAAGACCTATCCGGCTTACCGCGGCAAGCCCGGTGTCAACGCACTGCAAGGAATCGATTTCGCAATACCGCGCGGCTCGATCACCGGGGTGATCGGTCGCTCCGGCGCCGGCAAGTCGAGCCTGGTTCGGCTGATCAACGGGTTGGAGAAGCCGACCACCGGCCGCGTCATCGTCGATGGCCGCGATATTTCGGCGCTCGCCGGCCGCGAGCTGCGGCTGGCGCAGCGCTCGATCGGCATGATCTTCCAGCATTTCAACCTGCTGTCCTCGCGCACGGCAGCCGATAACATCGCGCTGCCGCTCGAGATTGCCGGCTGGGCCAAGGCTGATATCAAGACCCGGGTCTCCGAGCTGCTCGCGCTGGTCGGCATTGCCGACAAGCACGACCGCTATCCGTCCGAACTCTCCGGCGGCCAGAAGCAGCGCGTGGGGATCGCCCGCGCGCTGGCGACGCGGCCGAGCGTGCTGCTGTCGGACGAGGCGACCTCCGCGCTCGATCCGCAGACCACGCGCGCGATCCTCGATCTGCTGGCGAGCATCAACCGCGAGCTCGGCGTGACCATCGTGCTGATCACCCACGAGATGTCGGTGGTGCGGCAGCTTGCCAAGGAAGTCGTGGTGCTCGATGCCGGCCATGTGGTCGAAAGCGGCGATGTCGCCGACATCTTCACACAGCCCACGCATCCCATCACGCAATCCTTCCTGGCCGAGGTCATCGGCGATAGCTTGCCGGTCTCGCTGGCGAGCCGGATCGTGGCGGAGCCGCCGGCCGGCGGGCAAGCCGTGATCCGCCTTCAGGTGCGCGGGGCAGGGGCCGGCGACACCCTGGTGGCGCGGCTCGCCCGCGAGCTCGGCCTCGACGTATCGCTGCTGTCGGCCCGCATCGACGAGATCGGCGGCCAGCATGTGGGCTCGCTCGTTCTCGGCATTCCCCTGGGTATTTCCGGCGGCGAAGACGCGGTGACGCGGACGCTGGCCTTTCTGGCTCAACATCAATTCCCGGCGGAGCGTCTCGGCTATGTCGCCTGAACTCATCAACCTGATCATCCAGGCGACTTTCGAAAGCCTCTACATGGTCGGCATCGCGGCGCTGCTCGGCACCGCCTTCGGCCTGCCGCTCGGCGTCTTCCTGGCAACCAGCCGGAAAGGCGAGCTGTTCGCGGCCCCCTTCATCAATCGCGCGCTCGGCATCGTCGTCAATGCGACGCGGTCCACGCCGTTCATCATCCTGGTCGTCGCCATCATCCCGTTCACGCGCCTCATTGCCGGCACCTCGATCGGATCGAGTGCGGCGATCGTGCCGTTGACGATTGCGTCGGCACCGTTCATCGCGCGTCTGGTCGAAGCCGCCATCCGCGAGGTCGATGGCGGCCTGATCGAGACTGCGTCCTCGTTCGGTGCCTCGCCGCTCCAGATCGTGTTCAAGGTGCTGATCCCCGAGGCGCTGCCGGGCCTGTTGCTGGCGCTGACGCTCGCAGTGGTCAGTCTGCTCGGCTACTCCGCGATGGTCGGCGCCGTCGGCGGCGGGGGCCTCGGCGATCTCGGCATCCGTTACGGCTATCAGCGCTTCATGCCGGAGATGATGCTGGCCGTCGTCGTCGTGCTGATTGCGCTGGTGCAGCTCGTCCAGAGCGCCGGCGACTATCTGGCGCGCCGCGTCAACCGCCGACTGCGGCATCACTGAGCCGGATTACGCCGCACGCCTCGCCCGCCGCAGCGTCTCCGAGGGCAGCTCGGAGAAGTGGCGCTTATAGTCGAGCGAGAACTGGCTGAAGTGCCAGAAGCCGTGCTGCACGGCGATGTCGTAGATGGATGTCCCGGCGCCGCCGGCGCGCTTCAGGGCGCGCCGGACCCGGTTCAGCCGCATCGCGCGCCAATAGTGCATCGGACTCGTGCCCAAGACCTCCTGGAAGCAATAGCCGAGCTTGCGCGGGCTGGCGCCGACCGCCGTGCAGACCTCCAACAACGACAGCGAGCGATCGCCGCTGCCGTGCATCAGGTCGCGGGCGCGATCGACGGTGCGCCTGCGCGCCGCGGCGCTGCGGCCGGGATCGCTCGGCCGTGCCGTCGGCAGCATGTCCATGATCTCGACGAGAAGAGCATCCTCCAGCGCCTGCCGTGCCGCCCCATCGTCGAACTGCCCCGGTGCGGTCGTGATGGTCTCGTGAATTGCGGTGAGATGCGCGCGCAGCCGTGCGACCGGCGCCTCCGCCATCTCGATCACCTGCAACCGATGCCAGGCGCGGCGCGGCAGCGCGATGTCGAGGGTGGCGGCCATTTGCTCGATCAGCGCCGCACTGGCGACGACGCCGCGCAGCTCGAAGGCCTTCGGCGTGCACATGTCGACCTCGGCATCGATGCAGGCAATCACCTGCGCGCCCGTGGCATTCGCTCCGTTGCAATTGACCTCGCCGTCACCGTGCCAAGGCAGGCCAATGCCAAAGCTGCCGGCGCCCAATTGGCCGTATTGGCGGACCTGCTGGCTGGTGATCTCGCGAAACACGTCGAGCCGGGGCAGGGAGAGCTGGGTGAAGCTGCCCTTGAACGCGCCGGCGCTGATCTGGTCGTAGCTCAGGCGCCAGCGGCCGAGCGCGGCGCAGTGCTCGTCAACGTCCGTGTTGCTGGCCTGGAACAGGCTGGCAGCCGAGTCCTGGATCGGAGGGGTTGCGCTTAAGACCATGACAGCACGTTGCAATTTGCCCGGCGAGATCTAGCGGGGGCCGTGCCAAGACTGGCATGGTCGTCGCCCGTGTCCAGCAAAATATTGCCGGATCTCGATAACTCCCGGTGGCGCCCGGGTGCAGTCTTGCTCGCTCACCGTTGCGGTATCGCCGCTGGTGGCGCTTCGCGGAGGATCAAGATGCGGCCGACCGAAATCATGCGTGGCAGCCCACCGGCGCCCGAGGCCCTGGTGACCCGCGCCAACTGGCGCAGCTATCCCGCGATCCGCTGGGGCTTCACACACACCCGCGAAGTGCTGCCAACTGCCGAGGTTCGACGGTCGGCCCACCCCAGCGCCATCACCAGCGCGCCGCGTGAGCTGGCAAAGCTCGGCTTCACGGCGCCCGACGGTACGCCCACCACAATCGAGGCTACCTTGCGCGAAACCTTCGCAGACACGTTGCTCGTGATGCACCGGGGCACGCTGATCCACGAATGGTATGACGACGGCATGAGTGCCGCCACGCCCCATCTGATCTGCTCCATCAGCAAGGCGATCGCCGGCACCCTGGGCGGCGTGCTGGCGGCACGTAGACTGGTCGATCCCGAGGCAAGCGTGGTGCGCTACGTGCCGGAGCTCGAGACCTCGGTCTACGGTGGCTGCACCGTCCGCAATCTCCTCGACATGGCCGTCGCCATCAAGTTCGAGGAGGATTACGAGGATCCCGCAGGCGATGTCGCGCGCTATCGCTTTTCCTCGGGATGGGACGTGCCGCCGCCAGGCGTCGAGGCCGGTCACCAGCGCGCTTATCTCACCACGCTGCGCGGGACAGGGAAACCGCATGGCAAAGTGTTTCACTACGTCTCACCCAACACCGAAGTGCTCGGCTGGGTCTATGAGCGCGCCTGCGGCATGCCATACCAATATATTCTGTCCGAACATCTCTGGCGGCCGATGGGCGCAGAGGAAGACGGCTCCCTGACACTCGACAGCCACGGCATGGGCCGCATTGCCGGCGGCCTCTCCGTCACCGCGCGCGATCTGATCCGCTTCGGCGAGATGATCCGTTGCCGTGGCGTGGTCCAGGGACGGCAGGTGGTGCCCGGCTGGTGGATCGACGACATCCGTGAAAACGGCGATCCCAAGGCTTGGGCCGACGGCGACCTCGCCGAATTCTTCCCGGGCGCGCGCTACCGCAGCAAATGGTTCACGATCGATCCGTCGCGCAACGCGCTCACGGCGATCGGCATCCATGGTCAGCTCCTCTATGTCGACCTCGACTCGGACACCGTCATCGTCAAGCTCGCGACGCAGCCGAAGGCGATGGACGTACCGATCGACCTGCGCTGGTTCGCCGCCTTCCGCACCATCACCGCGCATCTCGCGCCGCGCTGACATCCGGACTCCATCATGCTCGAAACCGTCGCATCCAACTCGTCCGCGCAAGCTGCCGCACCGCATCCGCTTGACCCGTTGACCGCCGCAGAGATCACGACCGCCTGCACGATGGTGCGCGCCGCTGTGGCTTCACCCGAGAACTGCCGGTTCCCGACGGTGCGGCTGGAGGAGCCTACCAAGCAGGAGCTGGCCGCGGGCGGAGCAGGGCTTCCGCGCCGGGCCTTCGTGCTGACTCTGGATGTCGTCACCGGAGAAGCGATCGAGCACATCGTCGATCTCGGCCGCGGCGAGATCGTCGATCGCAAGCTCGTCCCCAACCGCGAGGCGCCCTATGGGCAGCCGCCGGTGATGCTGGAAGAGTTCTTCAAATGCGAGGCCGTGGTGAAGGTCGATCCCGGCTGGCGCGCGGCGATGCAGCGGCGCGGGCTCAGCGACAAGGACATCGAGCTGGTTCAGGTCGACCCGTTCTCCTCGGGCTTCTTCGACAATGAGTTCGAGCGCGGCGCGCGCATCGTGCGCGCCGTCAGCTATTTCCGCGAGCATCTCCAGGACAACGGCTACGCCCATCCGATCGAGGGCGTTGTCGCGGTTGTCGATCTGATCGGCGGCAAGGTCATCGACCTCACGGACGAGGATCCGATCGTGCCGATCCCGCGCAAGAAGCGAAATTACGGGGCGCATGAGGTCACTGACCCGCGCACCGACATCAAGCCTCTGCACATCGAGCAGCCCGAGGGAGCGAGCTTTCGCGTCGATGGCTGGAAGGTCGATTGGCAGAAGTGGAGTTTTCGCGTCGGCTTCACGCCTCGCGAGGGCCTCGTGCTGCATCAGCTCGCCTACCAGGACGGCGCACGCAAGCGCGCGCTGATTTATCGCGCCAGCGTCACCGAAATGGTGGTGCCTTACGCCGACCCGACCGTCAATCATTTCTGGAAGTCGGCGTTCGATGCCGGTGAATACGGCCTCGGCATGCTCGCCAACGCGCTCGAACTCGGCTGCGACTGCCTCGGCAACATCCACTATTTCGATGTGCCGGCCGCCGACAGCAGGGGCGAGCCCTTCGTCATGCGGAACGCCGTCTGCATGCATGAAGAGGACTACGGAATTGCTTGGAAGCACTATGAATTCCGCAACGGCCTGTTCGAGGTTCGCCGATCCCGGCGGCTCGTGATCTCGTTTTTCGCGACCGTCGGCAATTACGACTACGGTTTCTACTGGTATCTCTACCAGGATGGGACGATCCAGCTGGAGACCAAGCTCACCGGCATCATTCAGACTACCGCCGTGCGGCCGGGCGAGACGTACAAATGGGGCGGCATGGTCGACGACAATCTGGGCGGACCGACGCATCAGCACTTCTTCAACGCTCGCCTGCACATGGACCTCGACGGCGGCGGCAATACCGTCACTGAGCACGACTTCGTGCCGCGGCCCTGGGGTAACGACAATCCGCACGGCAACGTGTTCGACACCACCACGCGCGTGCTGTCGCGCGAGCGCGATGCAGCGGCGATCGCCAACGGCGAAACCGGCCGGTTCTGGAAGATCAGCAATCCCAACGAGACCAATTCGGTCGGCAATGCTCCCGCCTACAAGCTCGTAGTCAATCCGAGCCCGCTGATGCTGGCGCAAGAGGGCAGCACCGTGCGCAGCCGCGGCGGCTTTGCCACCAAGCACGTCTGGGTGACCGCGTTCGATCCGGGCGAAAAATACGCCAGCGGCAACTATCCCAACGTCCATGCGGGCGGCGACGGCCTGCCGCGCTATGCCGCGCAGAATCGAAACATCGAGAATGCCGACATCGTGGTGTGGCACTCGTTCGGCCATACCCACGTCTGCAAGCCCGAGGACTTTCCGATCATGCCGGTCGAGTATGCCGGCTTCATGCTGAAGCCAACCGGCTTCTTTGCGGCCAATGCGGCCGGCGATATTCCGCCGGACCGCAACAGCCGCAGCGTGCTGGCGGGCGAAAAGAGCGCCGCGGCAACCTGTTGTCACGCGGACCGCGGGTAACGTCCAACGGTTGTGCCGTTAACTTCAGCCGCAACGCTGATACGGCGTCGAGGCACGAGCGCATTCGTCGCACGCGCTGCGCACATGTCTGGAGGGATTCTAAGGCTGTTCCTATCGCGCTCCCAAACCGTCTGAGTTAGGGCGAGGCATCAAAACGATACCGGCAAAGCCGGCAGTGCGTGGGGCCTTGAAAGACGTGACCGACTTCCAACCTTCTTCGCGTGGAGAAACGCGTCGCCGACAGATTCAGATATTCTTCCTCGGGGCGGTCAGCGCATTCCCTCTCGTCATTCCCTTCGCTTCCGCGGAGGCCCAGACGCAGATTCCCGCTGTCACCGTCGACGCGCCGGCTGACCGCGTCCGCCCTGCGTCGATCGCTCCGTCGCGAAGGGCGGCGACGCGGACCTCGCGAGTCAATCGCCGCTCTGCCGCGCAGCAGGCCGCGCCGACCCAGTCGGCCGCATCGAACGTCGGTGCGGGCGAACGCGCCAATGGTCCGGTACGCGGATTCGTCGCCACAAGGAGCGGCACCGCCACCAAGACGGATACTCCGCTGATCGAGACCCCGCAGTCGGTGTCCGTCGTCACCACCGATCAGGTCAGGAATCAGGGCGCAGTCTCGATCGGCGAGGCACTGCGCTACACCGCCGGCGTCAGCGGCGACGTCAATGGCGGTTCGGACACCCGATTCGGCGCGCTCCAGATCCGCGGCTTCGACACCACCATGTCGGGCCTCTACGTCGACGGCCTGCGGATTCCCTCCAGCAACTACGTGCATTTCAACGGCCTCGATCCCTACGGCGCCGAGCGCATCGAGGTCCTCAAGGGACCGTCCTCGGCGATGTATGGAGGTAGCGGCACCGGCGGCATCCTCAACTACGTGACCAAGCTGCCGACGGCGCAGCAGTTCGGCGAAGTCTCGATCTCCGGCGGCAGCTTCAACCGCTATCAGGGCCAGTTCGACATGGGCGGTGCCGCTAACAAGGAAGGCACCGTGCTGTGGCGCCTGACCGGCGTCGTCCGCGACGGCGAAACCCAGGTCGACTTCACCAAGGACAACCGCGTCTTCATCGCGCCCGCCGTCACCTTCAAGCCGAACGAGGACACCACCATCACGATCCTGGCCAACTACCAGCGGGATCGGGCAGGGTGGGGCCTGCAGTTCCTGCCGGCATCGGGCACGGTGTGGCCGAACAACGGCCGCACCATCCCGGTCTCGTTCTTCGCGGGCGTGCCGGGATTCAACGCGTTCAACACCGAGATCGCGACCGCCGGTTACCAGCTCTCGCACAATTTCACCGACAACATCACGTTCCGGCAGAACCTGCGCTACGCCTATCAGCACAACGAAGAGAAGGTGTTTTACGGCGCCGGCTACACCGACGAGCCCGCGGGGCAGCTCGCACGGTTCGGCAGCTATAGCAACTCCTATATCAACTCCTTCGCGGTGGACAACCAGCTGCAAGGCAAGTTCGTCACCGGCATCTTCAGCCATACCACGCTGGTTGGCGTCGACTACCGCAACACGCAATTCCGCGACACCGCCTTTGGCGTCACCACCTCGGCACCCGAGATCAACGTGTTCAATCCGGTCTACAGCTACGACTGGACCATTGGCGGGATGAGCGATAACACCGGCGTCAAGCAGTCGCAGGTCGGCCTCTATGCGCAGGATCAAATCAAGCTCGGCCGGCTGTCGTTCCAGCTCGGCGGCCGCCAGGACTTCGTGACGACGCAGCTCGACAGCGATCTGCCCGCCGCGAGTACGTCAGTATCGAAGGACGCGTCGGCCTTCACCGGTCGCGCAGCCGTGATGTACAATTTCGACAACGGCATAGCGCCGTATTTTAGCTACTCGGAATCGTTCCTGCCGGTGCTCGCAAGGGGACAGGGCGGCCAGATGCTCAATCCCGAGACCGGCGTCCAGTACGAGGTCGGTGTCAAGTACCAGCCGATCGGCTGGAATGCGCTGTTCACGTTCGCCGCCTTCGACCTGACGCGCGACAACGTCGTGACCTATGCGCCGCCGAGCTATCTCGCCGAGCAGACCGGTCAAGTGAAGTCGCGCGGCCTCGAGCTCGAGGGCACCATGTCGCTCGCCGACGGCTGGAATCTGCGCGCGGCTTATGCCTATGTCGATGCCGTGGTCACGCAGGATCCGGTCAATGTCGGCAAGGCGCCGGTCACCGTGCCGCTCAACCGTGCTTCACTGTGGAACGATTACACGCTTCAGACCGGGCCGCTCGCCGGCCTCCAGTTCGGCGGCGGCATCCGCTATGTCGGCGCGACCTGGGGTGACGATGCCAACACGTTCAAGGTGGGATCCGCGACCGTGCTGGACGCGCTGCTCGCCTACACTCGTGACAATTGGCGCCTCTCTTTGAACGTGACCAACCTTGCCGATACACGCTATGTCGCTGCGTGTTACAGCCTGTCCGGGTGCTTCTACGCGGAGGGGCGCAAGGCGATCGGCAAGCTGAGCTACCGCTGGTGAATTGGAACTGGGGTTCGGCGCTGGGGAGCCGGACCTGACGGAATGAGAGTGGAAGACGATGAGGGCGATATTCGGCAAGCTGCATCGTTGGGCGGGACTGCTCACGGCAGGCTTCCTGTTCTTCTCCGGCATCACTGGCGCGATCATCTCCTGGGATCACGAGATCGACGACGTCCTGAACAGCCATCTGTTCGACGTCACCAGCAAGGGCCCGGCGATTCCGTCGATCGAGCTCGCCAAGATGATCGAGCAGCGCGATCCCCGTGCCCGCGTGGTCTACCTCTTCATGACGCCGGAGGAGAGCCACTCGCTGTGGTTCTTCGTCATGCCGCGGATCGATCCGGCTACCGGCAAGCGCTATGCGCTCGACTACAATCAGATCTTTCTCGATCCCAATACCGGCGCGGAGCTGGGCCGGCGCTATTGGGGCGCCGTGTGGCCTGTCACAAGAGAGAACCTCGTCTCGTTCCTCTACAAGCTGCACTACACGATGCACATCCCGGAGTTCTGGGGCAGCGACCGCTGGGGCATGCGCGTGCTCGGCATCATCGCCATCATCTGGACCATCGATTGCTTCGTCGGCTTCTATCTGACGCTGCCCTCGCGCCGGCGCACCAAGGCGGCGCGGGCACCTGCCGTCACGCGCCAGCTCGAGCGCGGCTTCTGGGCGCGATGGGCGCCGGCCTGGACCATCAAGACCTCGGGCAGCGCCTACCGGATCAATTTCGACATCCACCGCGCGTTCAGCCTGTGGACCTGGAGCCTGCTGTTCGTGATCGCCTTCACCGCGTTCTCGCTGAATCTCTATTTCGAGGTGTTCTCGCCGCTGATGAAGATGGTGTCGAATTACACGCCGACGCCCTATGAGCAGCGGCCCTACCGCGATCTCGACGACCCCATCGAACCCAAGATGACCTTCGCCGAAATCGCTGCCCGCGCGGCCGCCGATGGCAAAGCACGTGGCTGGACCATCCCGGTCGGCGCAATCAGCTACGGACCCGCCCATGGCGTCTATGCCGCCGCCTTCTTCCACCCCGGCGACGATCACGGCGCCGGCGGCGTCGGCCCGGCGCAGCTCTATTACGACAGCGAGGATGGCCGCCCCATCGGCGAACGGCTGCCCTGGGTCGGCACCGCCGCCGACATCTTCGTGCAAGCGCAGTTTCCGCTGCACTCGGGACGCATCGTCGGCCTGTTCGGGCGCATCCTGATCTCGATCATGGGGCTCGTGGTGGCCGCACTCTCGGTCACGGGTGTCGTCATCTGGTGGCGCAAGCGACGCGCCCGGGTCCGCGTTCGCGAGACCGCGACAATGCGCTTGAGTGAGCGGCAACTGACGCCGGCGGAGTAGGGCTAGACGAAACGATGTTCCGGCAGGCCCTGCGCGACGCCGTGAATGGCAAGAACATGACCGGCCTGCGGCTCGATGCTCAACTGGCGCGGATCCAGGAACTTTCTCGCCGTCGTGACGTACAGCGTTTCTAGATCGCGCCCTCCGAAGCACAGGCAGGTCGGATTGGTCACAGGCATCGGGATAATGGTATCGATCTGCCCGTCCGGCCGGTACCGCACGACCCGGCCGCCCGAGAAGAACGCCGTCCATAGCCCGCCGGCAGCATCGACGCATGCACCGTCAGGTCTTTCCTGAGAAGCGCTATAGTCTGCGAACAAGCGCCTGTTTCGGATCACGCCGTCATCGACGTCAAAGTCGAACATCCAGGTGCGGTATCGCCGCGTGTCCGTGAAATAGAACGTTCGATTGTCGGGCGCGAACGCAATTCCGTTTGTGACGATGACGTCCTCGAAGATGCGCGCCACCTCACCGTCCCCGGTCACGCGATACAGCGCGCCGTTCGGACGATGCAGCTGGTTGTCCATGGTGCCGATCCACAGGCGGCCGCGGGCGTCCACGCGGCCGTCATTGAAGCGGTTGTCCAGGCCGCATTCGACCTCGCAGAAGTCGGCGGGAGAAGCTTCGTCGGAAACGCGACGAGAGAGGCGCAGATCCCTCGCAAGGAGATGCGAGCCGTCGGTCGTCAGGGCCTGGCTGCCCAGGAATTGGCAATCGCAGGAGGAAACGTGATGGGCGCCCGTCGCCGGATCGAAGGATTGATGACGCCTGCCGTCGATGTCGATCCACCACAGCTTACGGGACCGGTCGCACCACAACGGCGTCTCGCCGAGAATATCCGCGCTGGCGACCGCGGTCTCAACCCGATGCGCGGGAATCGTAGCCGGGGTCATCCAGAATTCCTGTTCCAGCCGTCGATAGCTTGATTTCCTGGCGGGAGAGGCGGTCAGCCGCTCTTCCAGGAGGACAGCGCGTGCGCGACGCAGCCATTGATATGATCGGTGAGGACGGCCTTGGCAGTCTTGATGTCCCGCTTCAGGGCGCAGTCCAACAGGGCCTTGTGCTGGTTGATCGTCTCGGTGCCGCGATAGCGCAGCGCATAGCGGAAGTATTTGTCGAACACGACCGAATGGGTGTGCATCAACTCGCGAGAGCCGCAAGCAGAGATCAGCGCCTGGTGAAATTCGCCGTCGTAGCGCTTGCGGAGCTCGGGATCGTCGCCCTCGGTGCGGACGGTGCGTTCGGTGGCGGCCAGCTTGTGGTGCGCTGAAACCACACGGCCCTCCCACTCAACGTCGCCGGCGCGGAACGACTCGGCCATCGCATGATGCTCCAGCAGGATGCGCAGATCGGCGAGCTCCCGCAGATTCTGGATCGAGACAGGCGCCACCTCGAATCCACGTTGACCTTCGGCAACCACAAAACCTTCGGAGGTCAGACGATTGAGGATCTCACGCAGCGTACTGATGCTGACGCCGTAATCTTCCTTCATGGCATCGAGCCTGAGACGCCCGGATGGCGTAAGCACGCCGAAAATGATGTCGGACCGAATGCGCTGATAGCCGCTGTCGCCTGCGGATAGGGGCCGCTCATCAACTGCCGTCATGCTTTCCCGATCCCGCTTGTCCCGATTGCCGCCCCTCCGGGAGGAGGCCGAACATCAATGTTGACAACAATATAGCAGATCGACGATCCATGACGTATAGCAAAATATCATAGGAAACCGCGATCATCATTTGACATGGAAATTCATGTATGATCTCTAAATAGACGGAGGGCACGAAAGATAATGGCTTAAGCCGCGGTTCGTGCTCGCTTGCAATAGGGGAGGAAGCGATGAGCTTGTTGGTACGGGCGCTGTCTGCGACGGCGATCTGCGTGGCGCTGACGGTCGGCGCATCTGCTGCCGACGATATTCAGGAGCGCACGATCAGGTGGGGCCACCTGAACAATACCGATCACCCCGTCAGCCAGGGCGTGCAGAAATTTGCCGAGATCCTGCTCGCCAAGAGCGGAGGCAAGATGAAGGTCCGAGAGTTCGCGGCCTCGCAGCTCGGCAATGAGCTTCAGCAGCAATCCGCGCTGCGTGGCGGCACTCAGGAGATGTTGTCGGCCTCGACGACGTCGCTCGCGACCGTCATTCCCGAGTTCGGCCTCATCGATTTCCCGTTCCTGTTCAACTCGACCGAGCAGGCCGATGCGCTCGGCACTGGCAAGTTCGGCAAGGCGATGCTCGACACGCTGCCGGCGAAGGGGCTGACCGGGCTGGGTTATTGGGGCCTGGGCTTCCGCAATGTCACCAACAGCACCCGCCCGATCACCAAGCTCGAGGATTTCGCCGGGCTCAAGCTTCGCGTCATTCCGAATCCGGTTTACCTCGAAAGCTTCAGCGCCTTTAAGGCCAACCCGGTCCCGATGGCCTTCGGTGAGCTGTATTCGGCCCTGGAGACGCGCACCGTCGACGGCCAGGAGAATCCCTATACAGTCATTCTCTCGAACAAATTCTACGAAGTGCAGAAATACGTCTCCGCCACAAATCACACCTTCACCCTGAACATCATCCTGGTGAGTAAGGCATTCTGGGACAAGCTCTCGCCGACCGAACAGCGCCTGATGCGCGAGGCCTATGACGAAAGCCGCGGTTACCAGAAGGAGCAGACGCGCCTTCAGACCGAGAAGGCGTTGGCGGAGCTGCAGGCCAAGGGCATGCAGTACAATGCGATCGCACCCGAAGAGAGCGACCGCATGCGCAAGGCGGTTCACCCCGTCGTCGAAAAGATCTCGGCCAACCTTCGTACCGAGACGGTGAAGCTCTTCAACGAAGAGGTCGAGCGCATCCGCAAGGACGTGAAGTAGCGGCCTTCTTCGTCACGCAGGCACTGGAGCCGGCGATTGGCCGGCTCCAGCCCTTGATTTGCCCGGACGTTACGCATGGCGCGAGCTCTCGACCTCTATTGCACGTTCCTGAAGGCCGTCATCGCCGCCTGTCTTGCGGTCATGGTGGTGCTGGTGTTCGGCAACGTCGTGCTGCGCTACGGCTTCAACTCCGGCATTGCTATTTCCGAGGAACTGTCGCGGTGGCTGCTGGTCTGGTTGACCTTCCTCGGCGCCATCGTTGCGCTGCGTGAACACGCCCATCTCGGCGTCGATAGTCTGGTCCGGATGCTGCCGGCTTACGCCAAGCGCATCTGCTTCGTCATCAATTATTGCCTGATGCTGTTTGCGGACTGGCTTCTGCTCTCGGGCAGCTGGCGCCAGACCATCATCAACATCGACGATCGGGCGCCGGCGACCGGCCTGTCGCTCGGGATCTTCTACGCCGTTGGCGTCGTCTTCGGCGTGTCCGCCGGCGTGATCCTTCTCTACGACCTCTTCCGCGTGCTCAGCGGGCAGGCCAGTGAAGCCGACATGGTGGCCGTCAAGGAATCGGAAGAGCGCTGATGTTGTCGAACGGAGCTTTGCCGGCCAGCGCTCGCATCCTGCAAACCGGCGGGACCACGCCATGACGATCGCCGTCTTCGCCCTTTCGCTGCTCGGCGCCATGGCGCTCGGCATGCCAATCGCCTTCGCGTTGATCGTCTGCGGTGTAGCCTTGATGAGCACGATCGACATGTTCGACGCCCAGATCGTGGCGCAGAACATCATCAACGGCGCGGACAGCTTTCCACTGATGGCGATTCCGTTCTTCATGCTCGCGGGCGAGATCATGAACAAGGGCGGTCTGGCCAAGCGCATCGTCAATGTCGCGCTGGTCGCCGTCGGGCATTTCCGCGGCGGCCTCGGCTATGTCACCATCCTCGCGTCGTGCATGCTTGCCTCGGTGTCGGGCTCGGCCGTGGCCGATGCCGCCGCGCTGGCGGCACTGCTGGTGCCGATGATGGTGGCAGCGGGGCACAACAAATCCTATGCAGCGGGTCTGGTGGCGGCCGGCGGCATCATCGCCCCCGTGATCCCGCCCAGCATCGGCTTCGTTATCTTCGGCGTCACCGCCGGCGTGTCGATTTCCAAGCTGTTTCTGGCCGGGATCGTGCCCGGCCTGCTGCTCGGAGCGGGACTTTGCCTCGCTTGGGCGTGGGTGGTGCGGCAGGAGAACCTGACGCCGCCGCCCCGGGCCTCGTTGTCCGAAGTCGTGAAGGCCGTCGTCGATGGCTTCTGGGCGCTGATGCTGCCCGTCATCATCATCGCTGGCCTGCGTTTCGGGATCTTCACGCCTACGGAAGCTGCGGTGGTGGTCGCCGTCTATTCGCTCTTCGTGGCAACCTGCATCTATCGCGAGCTGAAGCTGTCCCAGCTCTACCAGGTGTTCGTCTCCTCCGCGGTGACGACGAGCATCGTGATGTTTCTGATCGCAGCGGCGCTCGTGTCGTCCTGGCTCATCACGGTATCGGAGATCTCGACACAGATCGTTCATCTCCTGAAGCCATTCATGGGCAACACCACGCTTCTGATGCTGGCGATCATGGTCGTGGTGGTGATCGTGGGAACGGCCCTCGACATGACGCCAACGATCCTCATCCTCACGCCAATCTTGATGCCTATCATCAAGGCGGCCGGCATCGACCCCGTCTATTTTGGCGTCCTCTTCATCATCAACAACGCCATTGGCCTCATCACCCCGCCGGTCGGCGTCGTGCTGAATGTCGTCTGTGGTGTCTCCAGGATCAGCATGGAGGAGATCGTCAGGGGCGTATGGCCCTTCATGATCGCGCAGCTGGTCGTGCTGTTCGCGATGGTGCTATTCCCTGGACTGGTGACGATCCCGGCCAAGTGGTTTGGAGGCTAGGGCATGATCCGGAAAGTGTGCAGCGGCTTTCCGCAAAGATCATGCGCAAACAATGACTTGAAGAGCGATGATCTCATCGCGCTTCAGGCGCGTGGCGTTGGCAAGGAGAAACGGGAAAAATGACCGCACGGATCATGATCCTCAATGGACCCAATCTCAACTTCCTCGGCATCCGGGAGCCTCACATCTACGGCTCGACGACGCTGAAGGAGATCGAAGCCAGCTGTCAGGCCTTGGCCGATCAGCTTGGGGTCTCGATCTCGTTCCACCAGTCCAACATGGAAGGCGAGCTCGTCAACCTCATCCAGTCCGCCCATGGCGAGGCGGATGCGATCATCATGAACCCCGCGGCCTATTCCTTCACGTCGATCGCGCTGATCGATGCGCTGAAGATCTTCGAAGGGCCGAAGATCGAGGTGCACATCTCGAACATCCATGCACGCGACGAGCTTCACCGCCACTCGATCACCTCGAGTGCCTGCACGGCGGTCATTTGCGGGTTGGGCCCATACGGCTATCTCGCCGCACTGCTCGCGGCTGTCCAGCGGATCGGACAATTGCCCGAGACGATCCCGGCTGCTCTTCACGGGCTCGCGGCGGCCGGAAAGGCCTAGGCAGGAGGGCGGAATGCGCGGAGCAGGGTTTCTCGCCATCTGGAGCGACATCGAGGCGCACGATCTGACTGATTACCGGCACTGGCTGACGCGCGAGCACACCACCGAGCGCGTGACGACCAGGGGCTTCATGGCCGCGCGCGTCTTTCGCGCTGTAAGGGCCGACATCAACCGCTTCTTCATCCTGTACGAGCTGGACGCGCCCGAGGTTCTCGACGGCGAGGCCTATCTGGCGCGCCTGAACGCGCCGACGCCGTGGTCGCAGCGCATCATGCCAAAACTCGGCAACTTCATGAGGGGCGGGGGCGGGATGGTCACCCGTGCGGGGAGGGGCGAGGGGGCAACGATCATGGCCTTGCGGATCGAAAAGCTGCCTGGAGATCCGCAAGCATTGGCCAGGGCGATCGTTGCTTGCGACGGGGTCGCCGCCGTTCAGATCGGCGCGACCGACCAGGCGCGGACCTCAGTGCCAACGGCGGAGAAGGGCATGCGGAAGAACGAAGGTTTCTTCGCAGGGCTCTTGCTGATCGAAGCGCTGGACGTGACGTCTTTGCAGGACGCTCTTCACAAGGCGAGTGAGATTGCGCCTGACGTCATGAACCACGCCAGTGAGCCGGAGATTTATCAGACCATGTTCGCGCTCGACGCCCGCATCGCCGACTTCAGCTGATAGCAAACTGTTGCGCCGACGTGCTCGAGCCTGCGCTGGCGACAAGGTCGGTTTGGGGCGGCGCTGCGGGGAGGATAAGCGCGCTCAGGACGAGCGGCGGGGGAGTGCGTGCGTATGCCAGATGAACCTTCGCCGCCGGCACCGGCACAAAGACTGAGATCGCTCCCAGTCTTCCGGACGTTGAATGAAACTCCTTGCCTTGATCTGCCTGCTCGCCTCCGTAGCGTCCGCATCTGCGGCCACGCCCGAGCAGGGCTATCTCGACCTGCGGGATCGCTACATCGCAAAGTTCTCCAAGGCCAAGGAGAGCGAGGCGATCTACAAGCAGCACGAGGCCGCGCTGAAGGAGCTCGCAGGTGTGCTGCGGGGCCTGCTGGGTCCGGTCACGGTCAAAGGATTGCCAACAAGCGGCAAGTCGAACGCCGACACGCTGTTCAAGGGTGACATCGGATTTGGTCACCTCGACGGGCTCAGTTTCGTTTCGGAAGACCACAAGACGCAAGCCGTGGTGACCACGACGACGCTGCTCAAGCACTGGCTGCGCGAGCATCGCGAGGACCGCATGCCGCAGGACATCGGCGCTGCCCTCGAGTCGGACCGCTTCTACTACTATGCGATCCAGGACGCGGCCTTTGCCATCTATGCGAAGCTGCCGATCACCAAGCCCGCGGGGGCAAGCGCCGCGATCGCCGTGCTTGGCGTGCGCGGCAATGGCGGCCTGAAGGGGCTGCCGGATGAAATCGGCGTGGTCGCGATCCAGGGCGACAAGGTTTACTTCGTCGCCACTTCAGACGCAGTGAAAACGGCAGAGATCCCGGCGTGCGAAAAGGTCTGGAAGCAAATGATGGCCAGGAAGGTTCCCCGGGACGACATGGCCCGCGAAGACCAGGCCATGGACGCCTATACCAAATGCTTCGCAAAGGAGGCGCCGAGCCAGAGCTGGTTCGGCGCGGCGGTGAAGAAGGCGCAGGGCCAGCTCGAGTTACTGCCGCTGCGCTAGGCAGCTTGCAGCTCAGAACGGATAGTGCCGCGGTCCGGTCTGCACGGTGATCCAGCGCAGCTCCGTGAACTCGTCGATGGCGGCCTTGCCGCCGAAGCGCCCATAGCCTGACGCCTTGGTGCCGCCAAACGGCATCTGGGGCTCGTCGTGCACGGTCGGCGCGTTGACGTGGCAGATGCCTGCCTCGATCCGCCTGGCGACGCCGAGGGCGCGCGCGATGTCGCGGCCGAACACGGCGGAGGAGAGGCCGTATTCGGTGTCGTTGGCGACGCGTACCGCCTCGTCCACGCCGCTGACCCTCACAACGGTCACGACCGGACCGAAGCTTTCCTCGCCGTAGATGCGCATCGCCGGCGTGACATGATCGACGATGGTGGCAGGCATGATCGTGCCGCTGCCGTGTCCGCCTGCCATAACCACCGCACCCTTGGCGACGGCGTCGTCGATCAGATCCCTGACCCGATCGCAAGCCGCGTTGCCGATGAGCGAGCCGAGCACGACATTGCCCTTGCGGGGATCACCGTGGGGCAGGCTCTTCGCCTTGGCGGCAAACTTGGCAACGAAGGCATCCGCCACCTTGTCGTCGACGACGATCCGTTCCGTCGACATGCAGATCTGCCCCTGGTTCATGAAGGCGCCGAACGCCGCGGCGTTCACGGCGGCATCGAGGTCGGCATCGTCGAGGATGACGAGCGGGGCCTTGCCGCCGAGCTCCAGCAGTGCGCGCTTGAGATGCTTGGCGCAAGAGAGTGCGATCAGACGACCGACGCGGGTCGAGCCGGTGAAATTGACGCGGCGGATCGCGGGATGGGCGATCAGCGCCTCGACGACCGCCTGCGCATCCTCCGGCGCATTGGTCACGACGTTGACGACGCCGTCACCGAGCCCGGCCTCGGCGAGGCAGCTTCCGATCAAGCGGTGGACGCCGGGGCTCATCTCGGAGGCCTTCAGCACCACCGTGTTGCCGCAGGCAAGCGGCATCGCGACGGAGCGCACGCCGAGGATCACCGGCGCGTTCCACGGTGCAATGCCAAGCACGACGCCGACCGGCTGGCGGAAGGCCATGGCAAGATTGTCGGGCTTGTCCGTCGGAATGACCTCGCCAGATATCTGCGTCGTCATGGCCGCAGCTTCGCGCAGCATGCCTTCGGCGAGATGCACGTTGAAGCCGGCCCAGCCCGGGGTGGCGCCGGTCTCGGCCACCATCAGCGCGGTGAATTCCGGTGCCCGGCGCGCCAGGATGTCGGCGGCCGCGCTCAGCCGTTTGCGGCGCTCGGTGGGTCCAAGCTGCGACCAGGCCGGAAAGGCGGCGGCCGCCGCATCGGCGGCGCGCATCGCATCCTCGATCGAAGCCGCCGCCACAATGGTCGCGACCTCGCCGGAAATCGGGTTATGGCGCTGGAAGGTGCGCTGGTGGCTGGCCGACTGGTCCTTTCCGCCGATGAGAAGGTCGATTGCGTTCATGGGATTCTCCATGGGGTGCTGGGAGGATTACGTTGGTGTCGGGGCGAGGCGCGCCTTGCCGAGATAGGCGCGCTGGATCTCGGGATCGTTCTTCATGGCGCTCGCAGGTCCACTGCCGGCGTTGCGACCGGACTCGATCAGGTAGACCCGGTCGGCGATGTCGAGGCTCGCGCGTGCGTTCTGCTCGACCAGCAGAACACCGACGCCGCTGGCGCGGATCTGCGTTAGTGCGCGAAACATCTCGCGGCTGAGCAGAGGCGACAGGCCGAGCGAGGGTTCATCGAGCAGGAGGAGCCGCGGGTTCGACATCAGCGCGCGGCCGATCGCCACCATCTGTTGCTCGCCGCCGCTCATGGTGCGGACGGCCTGGGCCATGCGCTCGGCCAGGCGAGGGAACAGCTGCAGGATATTTGCAAGCCGGGCGGCCTCGCCGGCCCGGGCGCGGGCAGGGTAGGCGCCGAGCTGCAAATTCTCGGCGACCGTCAGATCGCCGAAGACGCCGCGGCCTTCCGGCACCAAAGCGATGCCGCGCTCCACGATCAAATGGGCCGGTAGTTCGCCGATATCCTGTCCCTCGAACCGGATCGTTGCGCCCGGAGCAGGCCTCACAAGTCCGGCGATGCTCTTGAGCAAGGTGGACTTGCCAGCCCCGTTGGCGCCGAGGATCGCGACGATCTCGCCCTGTTCGATGCGCAGGGCGATGTCGGCCAAAGCCCGGTGCTTGCCATAGAAGTGGGAGAGGGCGGTGACCTCAAGCATCATCGACTCCGAGATAGGCGGCGACGACTTTTGGATCGGTCAAAACCTCGTCCGGAGTCCCGCGCGCGATCACGCTGCCGGCGCTCATGACGATGCAATGGCCGCACAAGGCGCGGATCGCATCCATGACATGCTCGACCATGATGATGGTGAGACCGCGCTCGCGCAGCTTCGCGATCAGTGCGATGCCGGTTTCGAGCTCGCTCGGATTTAGGCCCGCCAGCCATTCGTCGAGCAGCACGAGGCGAGGCTGCAGCGCCAGTGCGCGGGCAAGCTCCAGCCGCTTCTGGTCGATATAGGTCAGATCGCCTGCGGGAGCTTCGTGCATGGTGCCGAGCCCGACCAGATCCAGCAGCTCGCCTGCGGTTGCGTCCGAGCCGTTCGACTTGGAGAACAGCCGAGCCGCGGCGACGTTCTCGGCGACAGTCAGGTCTGGCATCACGCGCACCAGCTGGAAGGTACGGGCAAGGCCCAGGCGCGCGATCCGGTGCGCGCGCAGACCATTGAGCACGGTGCCACAGAAGCGGATCGTGCCCGATGAGGGATTCAAGGCGCCGGACAGCGTATTGAGAAGCGTGGTCTTGCCGGAGCCGTTCGGGCCAATGATGCCGACGATCTCGCCGGCGGCGACCTTGAAGCTGACGTCGTCGACCGCGCGCAGCCCGCTGAACGACTTGCTGACGCCGTCGACCGCGAGAAGCGGTGTAGCCGTTGTGCGGGTGGAAGCGACCGCGGGGCCTCCTGCCGGGACGCGCCAGCGCCCGACCCCGAACAGTCCGATCACCCCGTTCGGCAGCACCACGACAATGAGCACGAAGATGAGGCCGAGCACGATGCTGAAATGATTGGGCAGCGTCGCGGTCAGAACCTCGAACAGCAGGACCAGCGGAATGACGCCCAGCACAGGCCCGAACAGCGAGCCGGCGCCGCCCAGCAAGGCCATGATCACGACTTGGAACGAGATGGTCGGATTGAACGCGATGGCCGGATCGATATAGGTCCAGCGCGGCGCCATCACCGCGCCGGTCACGGCCATGAAGGTCGCGCTCAAGATGAAGACGCCGAGCTTGACCCGAGTCGCATCGATGCCGGAATGGCTGGCCGCAGTCTCGTCGGCACCGATGGCGCGCAGGGCCAGCCCGTATCGCGACCGCCCGAGCAGCCAGCCCACCAGGAAGACGATCGCGGTCAAGCCCAGGAGCTGCCAATAGAGGATGTCCTGCGTCACGGCGCTGAAGAGATAGCGGCCGACCGATTTGTGGATGTTGACCTCGTACCAGATCACCAGCTGCCGGATCAGCTCCGCAAGCCCGAAGGAGAAGATCACGAAATAGATGCCTGATAGTCGCAGCGTCGAGAGTCCGGTGATTGCGGCGGTGAGTGCGCCGACGCCGGCCGCGGCAAACAGCACGACCGGCCAGGGCATTGCTTCGCCCAGTACCGCGGCGGTGTAGGCGCCGAGGCCGAAGAAGGCGACGGTCGCGAGCGAGATGTAGCGGGTGGGGCCTGAGAACATCGCCCAAGCGGTTGCCAGAATCGTGAAGTAAAGGACGCTGATGCCGAGCGCGAGATAATAGCCGTTGGCATAGACAGGGTAGGTGACGACAGCCGCAGCCACGGCGAGGCCAGCGCTCCACAGCAATGCGCGCATGAGCCCGGTCATGACGCAACTCTCCCGAACAGGCCGGTGGGTCTGATCAGCAGCACGGCGAGAAACAGCGCATAGGTCGCCGCCAGCGTCAGGCCCGGATCGACCAGCCGCGCCACCGCGGTTTCGACCACGCCGAGCAGCAGTCCCGCAACCAACGCGCCCATCACGTTGCCGACGCCGCCCATTATGACGACGACCAGCGCCTTCATGGTGAAGACCACGCCCATGGCGGCGTTGAAGGTGAGGAACATGCTGACCAACACGCCGCCGACGGCCACAAGGCCGCCACCGAACGCAAAGGCCAGCCCCGACAGCGCCGCCACGTCGATCCCGACGAGCCGCGCGGCATTCGGATCCACCGCGATGGCGCGGACGGCAGTCCCGATCCGGGTGCGGGTGAGGGCGAGATACACAGCGCCGCCGACCAGGGCCGCGAACAGCAGCGCGACCAGGCGGTTGACCGCAAGCGTCGAGCCCATGATCATCAGCGGAATTGAGAGGTAGCTGTAGCTGTAATACTGGCCGCCGAAGGCGACCAGCATGGCGCCCTGGACCACGAACAGGACGCCGAAGGTGACGAGGATGCTGTCGATCTCCTGCGCGCCTCTGTCCTTGCCCCGCCGCGCCAGGCGCTCCAGCAGGAAGCGATAGAGCAGCCAGTTCAGCAGCATCGCAACCGGGACGGCCAACAGCAGCGCCGCCAGCGGGCTGAGGCCGAGGCCGCTGTAGAGCGAGAACGCGCCGAAGGCGGCGGCGACGAGCGACTCCCCGTAGGAGAGATTCATGATCCTGGCTACGCCATATTGCAGCGTCAGCCCGAGCGCGATCAGCGCGTACATGCCGCCGAGCACGAGGCCCGGCAGGACGATGTCGACAAGCAGCATGAAAGGGTGTCCCTGGTGGACGGCGCCAGGCCTCGCAGCGCAAGGCCTGGCCGCCAAGCTTGTCCTATTGCCACTGCGCCTTCGGCACGACCGGCGCACGCGCGCCGGAAAGCGAGGCAGGCGCGAGGGCGTAGAATTCGCCGTTCTGCCACTGGCCGACGCTCCAGATCTCCTGAAGCAGCCCATCCTTCAGCTTGACCTTGCCGATGATGGTGTCGAACGTGCCCGAACGGATCTCCGCAGCGACCGCAGCGCGATCGATCTTGCCGACCTTCTCGATCGCCTGCTGGAGCACTTGCAGGCTCGCATAGGTGATCGAGCTCGCCCAGCGATCAGGCTCCTTGCCGGTCGCAGCCTTGTGGCGCGCGAGATAGTCCTTCAGCTGCGGCGAGTCTGCGTTCCAGCCGCCGATCCCCATCACGCCGTCGCTGTTGGCTGCGAACTTGCCCTTGTACAGCGGGAAGGCGGTACCGACGCCGACGTAAAAGACTTTGGGGTTGAACTTCAGGAGCTGCGCCTGCTCCGTCAGCGCGATCGTATCCGGCGGATAGCTGAAGGCGACGAACGCGTCCGGGTTGGCCGCGATGGCGTCTTTCAGCAGCGGCTGGAGATCCTGCGTTCCCATCGGATAAGTCTTGTCATAGGCGAGCGTGAAGCCTTGCTTCTTGAAAGCTTCGCGGCCCGCAGCGGAGAGCTCGATGCCGAACTGATCGGCGATGCTGACCATCGCGATGTTGGGCCCGATCTTGCCTTCGCTCTTCAGCTTGCCGAGCAGGTCGGCAAGCGCCGCGGAAATCTGCGCCGACGTCCCCAGCCAGAATGTCGCGTTCGACCAGCGCTTGGCAAGCTCCGGCGCCTTGTCGGTGACCGACGTGACCGCGAGGTGAGGGTAGCCGAGACGGTTCAGCGTCGGTCCGACTGCAAGGTTGAGGCCCGTGCCCCAGGGCGAAAGAATGAAATCGACCTTGTCCTGGTTGGCGAGGCGCTCGATCGCCTTGACGGCTTCCTCAGAGCTGCTGCGGTCGTCGTATTCGACCACTTCGATCGGCAGCTTCTTGTCCCCGAGCTTGATGCCGCCGGCGGCATTCACGTCCTTCACCCACAGCTCGTAGTTGGGCAGGGTGGTGATACCGGCGCCGCCGGCATAAGGACCCGTCTTGGAAATGGCATAGCCGATCCGGATCTTCTCCTGCGCCTCGGCCGTCAAGACTCCCAGCGCTGTCACGACCGCCACCAAGCCAGTGACGCGCAGCAACGTTCGACGGTTCGCGGAAAACATGTCGATCCTCCCTCGTGTTTCACTCAAGCGATTGTTCGCTAGCGATGCGAATGGTCGTTCCTCTTGGCCTGATTTCTTCGGCGCAGCTTCGTTGAGCCGGCCGCGACCAGGACTTGACCTAGCAAGCACCGCGCGGTTTGTTCGCACAATGGACAATCCCGGTGAAAGATTGGACGTTTCTGGTCTGAGCGGGCAGCTGCGTCGAGGCGTCGCGGGGACCCCAACGACGGCCGCAAGCGGCGCCGCGCCCATCAGGGCGGAGCTGATCCGCTCGCATTATGTTGCGCGCCGCTGGATGTTGGCTTCGAAAACCGCCCGGCCGTTCATCCACCTGCTCTGTCTGCACGGCGCCGCAATTGTCGAGGTCGGGAGCCCCGGCAGGCCGATGTCCCTGAGCGGACCAGCCATCGTCTGGCTCCCGGCAGGATCAGCCGAATGGCTGGAAGTGCCGGCTGGGGCGGCCGCCGAACTACTGCAATTACGGGCGGGCGTGTGGCATCGCTATCTGCCGCCCTCGGCCGAACCTGCTTATCTCGCGCTCGAAGCAGCCCGAGGCATCATGGCGCTGCCGGTCGAGCCTGAGCTCGTGACTACGATGTCTCGGTCCATCGCGTCGATCGCGGCCGAGATAGCCGCGCCGGCGCGTAGCGCTGCGGCATCGATCATGTCGGCCGAGCTGACGCTATGCGTGCTGCGCTTCTGGCGGCTGTTCGCGGGCGACCGCGAGCGGGAGGAGGAGGGCACCAGCACGGAGATATTGAGCCGCTTCCGCCGGCTGCTCGAAGAGCGATACCAGCAGCATCTGCGCGTCAGCGATTACGCCAATCTCCTCGGCGTGACGCCGGATCGCCTGCACGCGCTGTGCAGCCGCGAGCTGAAGCGTTCGCCGAGCGAGCTGATCCAGCAACGCGTCCTCAAGGAAGCCGCCACGCGGCTCGAGGCCGGAACCACGGCCGTCAAGCAGATCGCGTTCGCGCTCGGCTTCAAGGACACCGCATACTTCAGCCGGTTCTTCCGCAAGCACACCGGCGAGGCACCGGGCGTCTGGCGCCGGCGCGTCGCGGCGCGCGAGAGAGCCGGACGATCGAGGTCGACGCTGAATTTTGCCGACTGGCCGTGAGCACCGCCCGTGACGGAGCGATCGCCTCGGAGCCCAACATCAATGCGGGATTTCGAATCCTGGCCGCCTGCAAAGCACTGGCTAAATCCACGCCGTTGGCCCGCCGGACGCTGCCTTCGGAGGAGGTCGGACGCCGCCCTGAGCGGCCTGGGTTCGACTTGCAGGAACAACCATGTCCATATCCGTAATTCGCATAAGGTATATTATGGAATATATTTATCTAAAATCAGATCAAATACTTAGACCAGCTTCCTCTCATGACACCTCCGCTCGATCCAATTTTTGGTCTGCGCCTCGACCGTTTGCAGACACCTGTGCAGGGGTTGTTTTTTAGATTTTGAATCGGATCGATCTCTTCGAAAGCCGATATTGCGGTGACCTTGTCCGGCTGCAATAAGCGAGGCCTCGCGAGATCGCTGATGACCTTCTGACCTCCCGTCCGTATAGGTTTGCATCTCAGAACAACAACAAACTTTCCGAGGAAGCAGACCCATGGTCTTTTCAACGCGCTTTTCCCGACGCACGCTTCTCAAGGCCTCCGCCGCAACCGCGGTCCTGGGCGGCATCGGTGCGCCCCATGTGGCCCGCGCCCAGAGCGCCGAGTTCACCTACAAATACGCCAACAATCTGCCCGATACCCATCCGCTGAACGTCCGCGCCAAGGAGATGGCGGCGGCGATCAAGAGCGAGACGAACGGCAAGTTCGACCTCCAGATCTTCCCGAACAACCAGCTCGGGTCGGACACCGACATGCTGAGCCAGATCCGCTCCGGCGGCGTCGAGTTCTTCACGCTGTCCGGCCTGATCCTGTCGACCCTGGTGCCGGCCGCGTCCATCAACGGCATCGGCTTCGCGTTCCCGGACTACGACACGGTCTGGAAGGCCATGGACGGCGACCTCGGCGCCCATGTCCGCGGCGAGATCAAGAAGGCCGGCCTCGAGGTCATGGACAAGATCTGGGACAACGGCTTCCGCCAGACCACCTCGTCGAGCAAGCCGATCACCGGTCCCGACGACCTCAAGGGCTTCAAGATCCGCGTGCCGGTGTCGCCGCTGTGGACCTCGATGTTCAAGGCGTTCGACGCCGCGCCCGCCTCGATCAATTTCAGCGAGGTCTATTCGGCGCTCCAGACCAAGATCGTCGAAGGTCAGGAAAACCCGCTGGCGATCATCTCGACCGCCAAGCTCTACGAGGTGCAGAAGTACTGCTCGCTGACCAACCACATGTGGGATGGCTTCTGGTTCCTCGCCAACCGCAGAGCCTGGGAAAAGCTGCCGCAGGACGTGCGCACCATCGTCGCCAAGAACATCAACGGCGCCGCCATCAAGGAGCGCGAGGATACCGCCAAGCTCAACGCCAACCTGCAGCAGGAGCTCGCGTCCAAGGGCCTGACCTTCAATCAGCCGGCCGTGGCGCCGTTCCGCGACAAGCTGCGCACCGCCGGCTTCTATGCCGAGTGGAAGGGCAAATATGGCGACCAGGCCTGGGACCTGCTGGAAAAGGCCGTGGGCAAGCTGTCGTAACGCGTCGGGGCCGTTATGGCTCATCTCGAGGCCGAGGTGATCGAAATGGCGGGCGAGGCGACTGTTCAGTCCCCTCGCCGACCTTCGTTGCTGGCATCGATCGAGCGCGTTCTCGGTCTGATCGTCGAAATTCCGACGGCCGCCCTCGTCGTCGCCGAGATCGTGATCCTGTTTGCCGGCGTGGTCGCGCGCTACGGTCTGCACCGGCCGCTGATCTGGTCGGACGAGCTGGCCTCGATCCTGTTCCTGTGGCTTGCCATGCTGGGCGCGGCGGTTGCGTTCCGCCGCTCCGAGCACATGCGCATGACTGCCGTCGTGGCCTGCGCAAGGCCGGCGATGCGGGCCTATCTCGATCTGGTCGCGACCGCAGCGGCGCTGGCGTTCCTGGCGCTGATCGTCTGGCCGTCCGGCGATTATGCCTATGAGGAAAGCTACATCACCACGCCCGCGCTGCAGATCTCCAATATGTGGCGCGCTGCCGCGCTGCCGGCCGGCATCGGCCTGATGGCGGCCTTTGCCTTGCTGCGGCTGCTGCGCGCGGCCGATTACCGGATGGTCGCGGCTGCCATACTGTCGGTCACCGTCCTCATCGGCCTGTTCTGGCTGGCGGAGCCGTTGCTGCGGCCGCTCGGCAATCTCAACCTCGTCATCTTCTTCGTCGGCGTCGCCGGCTTCTGCGTCTTCGCCGGCGTTCCCATTGCGTTCGGCTTTGGTCTTGCCATCTTCGGCTATCTGGCGCTGACCACGCACACACCTGTGATGGTGCTGGTCGGGCGGATGGACGAGGGCATGAGCCATCTCATCCTGCTCTCCGTGCCGCTGTTCGTGTTCCTGGGGCTCCTGATCGAGATGACCGGCATGGCACGCGCCATGGTGGCGTTCCTGGCGAGCCTGCTCGGACATGTCCGCGGCGGGCTGCATTACGTGCTGGTCGGCGCCATGTACCTGGTCTCCGGCATCTCCGGCGCAAAGGCTGCCGACATGGCGGCTGTCGCGCCCGTGCTGTTCCCGGAGATGAAACAGCGCGGCGCCAAGCCCGGCGATCTCGTCGCGCTTCTGGCAGCGACGGGAGCCCAGACCGAGACCATTCCGCCGAGCCTGGTGCTGATCACGATCGGCTCGGTGACAGGCGTTTCGATCGCGGCGCTGTTCACCGGCGGCCTGCTCCCTGGCGTCGTGCTCGCGATCACACTCTGCATGCTGGTGTGGTGGCGCTATCGCCATGAGGACATGAGCCACGTGCGCCGCGCCACGGGGGGTGAGATCGGCAAGACCTTCATCGTCGCCCTGCCCGCGCTCGCACTGCCCTTCGTCATCCGCTACGCCGTGGTCGAGGGCATCGCGACCGCGACCGAGGTCTCCACCATCGGCATCGTCTATGGCGCCCTCGTCGGCCTCCTCGTCTACCGCCGGTTCGACTGGTCGCGGCTGTTTCCGATGCTGGTCGAAACTGCGGCGCTGTCGGGTGCGATCCTCCTCATCATCGGCACGGCGACCGGCATGGCCTGGGGCCTGACGCAATCCGGCTTCTCGCGCTCGCTGGCCGCGGCCATGACCGGATTGCCCGGGGGAGCGGCGACCTTCATCGCCGTCTCGATCCTGGCCTTCGTCATCCTCGGCAGCGTGCTGGAGGGCATCCCGGCGATCGTGCTGTTCGGGCCGCTGCTGTTCCCGATCGCCCGTGCCGTCGGCGTGCACGAGGTGCACTATGCCATGGTGATCATTCTCGCCATGGGCATCGGATTATTCGCCCCGCCGTTCGGTGTCGGCTATTATGCCGCCTGCGCCATCGGACGCGTCGATCCGGCCGAAGGCATCAGGCCGATTTGGGGCTATCTGTTGGCGCTGCTGGTGGGATTGATCATCGTTGCGATCTTCCCCTGGATCTCGATCGGATTCCTTTGAGGCGCGGTTTAAGGAGGGTGTCGATGAGTGAGCGGCAGAACCAGTACAATATCGGCCTCGACAAGACCCCCGCCAACTACGTGCCGTTGAGCCCGCTGAGCTTCCTGGCGCGCAGCGCCGCGGTCTATCCCGATCACGTCAGCACGGTCTATGAAGGCCGCAGCTTCACATGGGCGCAGACCCATGAGCGCTGCAAGCGCTTTGCGTCCTGGCTCGCCAGCAAAGGCATCGGCGTCGGCGACACCGTGGCGGCGATGCTGCCGAACATCCCGGCGATGAACGAGGCGCATTTCGCCGTGCCCATGACGGGCGCCGTGCTCAACGCCCTCAACATCCGTCTCGATGCACCTTCGATCGCGTTTCAGCTCGAGCATGGCGGCGCCAGGATCATCCTGGTCGATCCGGAATTCTCGGGCGCCATCACCGACGCGTTGGCGCAGATGAAGGGGCCCAAGCCGCTCGTCGTCGACGTCGACGACGCATCGTTCAAGGGCGGCAAGCGCATCGGCGAGATCGAGTACGAGGCAGCCGTCGCCCAGGGCGATCCAGGCTTCGCGGCGATCACGCCGGGCGACGAATGGGACGCGATCGCGCTGAGCTACACCTCGGGCACGACAGGCAATCCCAAGGGCGTCGTAACCCATCATCGCGGCGCCTATCTCAATGCCGTCAGCAATATCCTCGCCGGCAATCTCGGCCAGCATCCGGTCTATCTCTGGACGCTGCCCATGTTTCACTGCAACGGCTGGTGCTTCCCCTGGACCATCGCAGCCTCAGCCGGCATCAACGTCTGCCTGCGCAAGGTCGAGCCGACCAGGATCTTCGAGCTGATCAGGCAGCACGGCGTCACCCACATGTGCGGCGCGCCGATCGTCTACAACACGCTGATCAATGCTCCGGATGCGCCCAAAGGCAGTACGGCGCGCCGCGTTGTCGGCCTGATCGCGGGCGCAGCGCCGCCGGTCGCGGTGCTCGAAGGCGCCGAAAGCATCGGCATCAAGCTCACCCACGTCTACGGCCTGACCGAGGTCTACGGCCCCGCCTCCGTCTGTGCCGAGCAGCCCGGCTGGGACGAGCTTCCCGCGCCCGAGCGCGCGCGCATGAAGCGCCGGCAGGGCGTGCCCTACCCGCTCCAGGAAGCCGTCACCGTCATCAATCCGCAGACCATGCAAGAGGTGCCGCGTGACGGCGAGACCATCGGCGAGGTCATGTTCCGCGGCAACATCGTGATGAAGGGGTATCTCAAGAACGAGAAGGCGACCAAGGAAGCCTTCGAAGGCGGCTGGTTTCACACCGGCGATCTCGGCGTCCTCGACGAGCACGGCTACGTCATCATCAAGGACCGATCCAAGGACATCATCATTTCCGGCGGCGAGAACATCTCCTCGGTCGAGGTCGAGGACATCCTCTACAAGCACCCGGCGGTGCTGTTCGCCGCCGTGGTCGCAAAGCCCGATCCGAAATGGGGCGAAGTGCCCTGCGCCTTCGTCGAGCTGAAGGACGGCGCCAGCGCCAGCGAAGCCGATATCATCGCGTTCTGCCGCAGCCACATGTCGGGCTTCAAAACGCCGAAGGCGATCGTGTTCGGGCCCATCCCGAAGACGTCCACGGGCAAGATCCAGAAATTCCTGCTGCGCAACGAGGTGGGATCAGTGAACGCGATCTCGACCTAAGCGCGCTGCAAAGGATGGTCCGCCCGCACACCAGAAGGCGGCGGGCGGACGGCATCGTCCTCACATCTTCTTGTAGGCGTCGACTATGGCCTGACCGTCGGCCCCTGCCTTCTTGAGCCAGTCGGCCGTGAGCTGTTCGCCGATCTTCTGGAAGCCGGCCTTGAGTGCGGCGCTCGGCGGCTCGACATTCATGCCCTTGGCCTTGAGTTGATCGAGGTACCATGTGCTCTTGTCCTGCCATGCCTTCCAGCCGCGGGTCTCCGCCGTTGCCGCCGCCTTGAGGATGGCCTCCTGGGTCGGCTTGTCGAGCGCGTCGAACGCGGCCTTGTTGACGAAGGTGTAGTTCTTCGGAATCCACGCCTGCACGTCGTAGAAGTACTTCAACGACTCCCAGGCCTTGGAGTCGTAGCCCGTGCCGCCAGACGACATGAAGGAATTCACCACGCCGGTCGCGAGCGCCTGCGGTAGCTCCGCAGCCTGGATCGTGACAGACTGGGCGCCGACCAGCTCGCCGATACGCGCGGTTCCGACATTGTAGGCGCGCCACTTCAGGCCCTTCATGTCTTCGATCGAGGCGAGCGGCTTGTTGACGTAGACGCCTTGCGGCGCCCACGGCACCACGAACAGCAGCTTGAGACCCTGTGCATCGAGCTTCTTGGCGATCGCGGGCTTGGAGGCCTGATACAGCTTCGTCGCGTCCGGGAAGCTGGTCGCGAGGAACGGCACGACATCGATGCCGAACAGCGGATCCTCGTTCTCGTGGATCGAGAGCAGCACCTCGCCCATCTGCGCCTGCCCGGTCACCACCGCGCGTTTGATGTCCGGCGCCTTGAACAGCGAGGCTCCGGGATGAACCGTGATCAGCAGCTTGCCGGACGTGGCGGCATCGACGTCCTTGGCGAAGGCAACCAGGTTTTCGGAGTGCGGATTATCTGCAGGATAGGCTGCCGGCAGATTCCACTTGGTCTGGGCCAAAGCGGGTGTCGCAGCTGCCATGGCGCCAGCGATCAATGCTGCGCGATATAAACGAGACATCATCGGACTTCTCCTCACTGTATTCTGAAAACCGGGTACGATCAGTCTGGGAAAGCGAGCTTCGGCAAGAACATCACGATTTGCGGGTACTCCGTGATGATGAACACGGAGACGAGCAGCAGGACGAAGAACGGAAACGCTGCCCGCGCGACGGTGAAGGTGTCGCGCCCGCTCATGTTCTGTAGCACAAACAGATTGAATCCGACCGGCGGCGTGATCTGGGCCATCTCGACGTGAATGATGAGGTAGACGCCGAACCAGACCAGATCGAGACCGGCCTGCCTGACCATCGGCAGTACGATGACCGCAGTCAGAACGATCATTGAGATGCCGTCGATCAGGCAGCCGAGGATAATATACATGACGCTCAGATACAGCGCGAGCATGCCCGGCGTGAGCTGCTGCCCCTCGACCCAGGTGGCGAGCGCGGCCGGAATGCCCGTATAGGCCATCGCGGCCGTGGTGTAGGCCGCGCCCGCCAGGATCAGCATGATCATGCAGGTCAGGCGCGTCGCGCTCATGATGCTCTCGAGGAAGTTCTTGCGCGTCAGCGTGCCGCTCCACCACGCCAGCAGCAGCGCGCCTGAGACGCCCCATGCGGCGCATTCGGTGGCGGTCGCGAAGCCCAGCACGAGCGAGAGGAAGACCGCCATGATCAGCAGCAGACAGGGCGCAAGCTTCGACGACTCGCGCAGCTTCTGCCGGAACGGCATCGGCGGATCGCGCGGCGGAACCTTCTTCGGGTTGAGCAGCGACCAGATGATGATGTAGCCCGAATAGAGCGCGATCACGAGCAATCCCGGCAGGAAGCCGGCGAGAAACACTTGAAGCACGGAGACGTTCGCCGTGACCGCATACACCACCATCGGGATCGAGGGCGGAATCAACAGGCCGAGCGTGCCGGAGCCCGCGAGCGATCCGAGGCTCAGCCCCTTGTCATAGCCTCGCTTGTCGAGTTCCGGCAGCGCGATCTTGCCGATCGTCGCGCAGGTCGCGGCCGACGAGCCCGACACCGCTGCAAAGATGCCGCAGCCGATCACGTTCACATGCGTGAGCCGCCCCGGCAACCACTGCACCCAGGGCGACAGGCCGCGGAACATCTCCTCCGACAATTTGGTGCGGAACAGAATCTCGCCCATCCAGATGAACAGCGGCAGCGCGGCCAGCGTCCACGACGAGCTGGCGCTCCAGGTGGTGGTGGCGAGCACCGAGCCGAGCGGCAGGCTCGTCGTCAGCGCCATCGCCACGAAGCCGACCAGCCCGAGCGACACCGCAATCCAGACGCCGCTTCCGAGCAGCAGGATCATGACGCCGAGCAGGATGAACGACAGCTCGATCATGCCGAGATTGGCCATGGTCAACCTCCGCCGCCCTGCGAGATGCGCTCGATGAATTCGTCAGGCGTCTCGTCCGGCGAGCCCTTCTCGTAGCTCGGCCGGTCGCCGCCGACGACCCTCACCATTTCATCGATCATCGCAATCGAAAGGATCGCAAGCCCGCCGGCGAAGCCGAGCTGCGGAATCCAGAGCGGAAGTGCGACGACTCCCTGCGCAACGTCGTTGAACCGCCAGGAATCGTACGTCATCTGCACCGCATGACGCGTAAAATAGAGGATGAAGGCGGTGGCAATGCCGAGCGCAACGATCTCGGCGATCTGCTTGGTCCGCCCATGCAGATGCTCCAGCAGCAGGCCCACGCGGATCATCTCTCCGCGCTTGAAGGTGTGAGCGAGGCCGAGGAACGCCATCGCGGCCATGCACCATGACGCGAAATCGTCGCCGGCGGGAATGTTGATCGCAAATTGGCGCCCGACCGACATGGCCATCATGATTGCAAAGATTGCAACCAGGAAGACGCCCGCGGCGTAGCCGGCGCCGAGATAAAGGAGATCCAGCGCGCGCCGCATGAATCCCCCGGTCGTTACGTCGTCCCCTGTCACACCAACCCCATCATCGCACGAGGCGATCCGGCCGGCCCGGCAATCAAGTATCGCCCGCCGCCGATCTGCCTCATCGTCCCTGGCTAACGCCTGCCTTTCAGACGTTAGATCAACATGATGGAGCCGATGCAAGCAAGGACTATGCCTGGGAGCGGTGGAATTTCTACCGCAAGTTCAGCGCGTCTCCAGCCGCAGCCCGTCGAAAGCGGGCACGACGCCGGTGGGCAGCGATTGCCGGATCACCTCGTAATCCACGTCGGCGGTCATATTGGTGATGACCGCCCGCTTCGGCTTGAACCGTTCGATCCAGGACAACGCGTCGTTGATGCTGAAATGGCTGACATGGCTGGTGTAGCGCAAGCCGTCGACGATCCAGAGGTCCAGATTTTCCAGTGCACCCCAGCTCTCGCGCGGGATGTCGTTGAGGTCGGGCGTGTAGGCCGCATCCCCGATGCGGTAGCCGAGCGCGGGAATGTTGCCGTGCTGCACCAGGAAGGCCGTCATCGTGACGGCGCCACCCTTCCCCAGGATGGTCTGGCTTCCGCCCGCTTCGATCGAATGCCGCGTCAGGATCGGCGGATAGTCGCTGCCCTCCGGCGAGATGAAGCAATAGGAGAACCGCGACAGGATGTCCTTGGCGGTCGACTGGTTGAAGTAGGTCGGAATACGACGGCGCATGTGCATCACGACCGAGCGCAGATCGTCCATGCCGTGGGTCTGGTCGGCGTGCTCGTGCGTCAGGAACACGGCGTCGATGTGATCGACATTGGTCGAGAGCAATTGCTCGCGCAGGTCGGGCGAGGTGTCGATCACGATGCGCGTGGTGCCGTGCTCAGAGGTACGTTCCACCAGCAGCGAGCAACGGCGACGGCGGTTCTTGGGGTTGTTGGGATCGCAGGCGCCCCAGCCGAGCGCCGGGCGCGGCACACCGGCGGAGGAGCCGCAGCCCAGGATCGTCAGCGTCAGCGTCATGCGGCGTCCGATTTCAAGCTTTCACCTTCGAGAACAGGCGGAAGAAGTTTTCGCTGGTCTGGCGCGAGATCTCGTCAAGCGAAACGCCGCGCGTCTCGGCCAGCACTTTGGCGACCTCGACGACATAAGCCGGTTCGTTCCGTTTGCCCCGGAACTTGCCCGGCGCAAGATAGGGCGAGTCGGTTTCGACCAGGATACGATCGGACGGCAGTTCGGCCGCGAGCGCACGCAAGGTCTCCGATTTCTTGAAGGTCAGGATTCCCGTGAAACCGATATAGAGCCCGAGCGACACCGCCTTCAGCGCCAGCTCGCGTCCGCCCGTGTAACAATGCAGCACGGCGCGAAACGGTCCCTTTGCCGCCTCGTCTTCCAGGATGCGCGCGCAATCTTCGTCGGCTTCGCGGGTGTGGATCACCAGCGGCAGGCCGGTCGCGCGGGCGGCGGCGATGTGAGCGCGAAAGCCCCTCGCCTGCGCCTCGGGTGAGCCGTTGTCGTAGAAATAGTCGAGCCCGGCCTCGCCGAGCGCGACGACCTTGGGATGCTCCGTCAACGCAACCAGCTCGTCCGGAGCGATGCCGTCTTCCTCATCCGCGTTGTGGGGATGGGTGCCGACCGAGCAATAGACGTCGTCGTACCGTTCGGCGATCGCGAGCAAGCCCTTCAGTCGCCGCACCCGCGTCGAGATCGTGACCATGCGCCCGATGCCGGCCGCTCGCGCCCGCGACACGATCCCGTCGAGATCTTCCGCAAAGTCCGGAAAGTCCAGATGGCAGTGGCTGTCGACCAGCATCGCGCGAGCGCCTTCAGGCCGCCGGCTCGATATAGCGCGGGAACGCCGGCGTCGGTGCCGGCAGCGCCGAACCGGGCGCGATCCGCGATGTGCCGCCCAGCGCGGCGAAGCTGCGCTCGTCCGCGGGAATGCCGAGGCTGTCGAGCAGCAGGCTAGATGCGGTCGGCATCGCCGGCTGAGCCAGGATCGCGATCTGGCGCACGACTTCGGCGGTGACGTAGAGCACCGTCTTCTGCCTGGCCGGATCGGTCTTGGCGAGCGCCCACGGCGCCTCGCCCGCGAAATAGCGGTTGGCTTCGGCGACCACGGCCCACACGGCGTTCAGCCAGTGATGGATCTGCTGCGTCGCCATGGCCTCCCGTGACGTCGCGATCATGCCGTCGGCCATCGCCAGGATCGCCTTGTCGCTGTCGCTGAACTCGCCGGGCTCGGGCAATATGCCGCCGAGCTGCTTGGCGATCATCGACAGTGAGCGCTGCGCCAGATTGCCGAGATCGTTGGCGAGGTCGGCGTTGATGCGCGCCACGATGGCCTCGTGGTTGTAATTGCCGTCCTGTCCGAACGGCACTTCGCGCAGGAAGAAATAGCGCACCTGGTCGACGCCGTACTGGTCGGCCAGATTGAAGGGATCGACGACGTTGCCGACCGACTTCGACATCTTCTCGCCCCTGCTGAACAGGAAGCCGTGGGCATAGACCCGCTTCGGCAACGGAATCCCGGCCGACAGCAGGAATGCCGGCCAATATACCGCGTGGAAACGGATGATGTCCTTGCCGATGATGTGCACGTCGGCCGGCCAATAGCGCCAGTTCTTGTCGGTCTCGTCGGGGAAGCCGACGCCGGTGATGTAGTTGGTCAGCGCATCGACCCAGACATACATCACGTGCTCTTCGTCGCCGGGCACCTTCACGCCCCAGTCGAACGTCGTGCGCGAGATCGAGAGGTCGCGCAGGCCGCCCTTGACGAAGCTCACCACCTCGTTGCGGCGCGAGTCCGGGCCGATGAAATCGGGGTGATCCGCGTAGAGCTTCAGCAGCTTGTCCTGGTACGCCGACAGGCGGAAGAAATAGCTCTTCTCCTCTACCCATTCGACCGGCGTGCCCTGCGGTCCGAGCCGGACGCCATCATCGTTCACGCGCGTCTCGTCCTCGGCGTAATAGGCTTCATCGCGCACAGAGTACCAGCCGGCATAGGTGTCGGCATAGATGTCCCCGTTCGCCTCCATGCGCCGCCAGATCTCCTGGCTGGAGCGATGATGCTGCTCCTCGGTGGTGCGGATGAAGCGGTCGAACGACACGTTCAGGCGCTCGTCCATCTCCTTGAAGCGACCGGCATTGCGGGCGGCGAGCGCGGACACGGACATGTTCTCGCCGGCCGCCGTCTGCACCATTTTCTGGCCATGCTCGTCGGTGCCGGTCAGGAAGAACACGTCCTTGCCGTCGAGCCGCGCAAAACGCGCGAGCACATCGGTCGCGATCGCCTCATAGGCGTGACCGATATGCGGGCTGCCGTTGGGATAGGCGATCGCGGTCGTGATGTAGAAGACGTTGTCGCGCGCGGGGGCGGCGACGGCTGCTGCGGCTCGCGGAGCTGCGACGGGCTTCGGCGCAGGTGGCGCCTTGGGTTTCGACACCCTGGGCTTCACAGCCTTCGGCGGCGTGACGACGGGAGCCGGCGCGGCGGTCACCCCGGCCTTCTTCGCCGGCGCCTTGGCCGGTTTTCCGGCGGCCTTTTTCTTCGCGGCTTTCTTGACGGCGATCTGCCTCTTCGCAGCTTTCTTGCCGGGCTTCTTTGCCGTCTTGGCAGCGGTCTTCTTCACACCCTTCCTGGCGGCAGCCTTCTTTTTCTTCTTGGCAGCTTTGCGCGCAGGCGCCTTCTTCGCGGCTTTTTTGACGGCCTTCTTGGCAGCCTTCTTGCCGCTCTTGCGCTTGAGGGTCTTCTTAGCTCGCGTTGCCACCACGAATTCCTTTACCGGCTTCTCGAAATCTGGAAACGAACCTGCGTTCGGTTAATGTTTGAGCATGATCCTTTCGGAAAACCGCTGCACACTTGCCCGGATCATGCTCTAGCGCGTTGCATCCGCAAGCCAGCCGAACACCGAGAAAACCAAGGGCTTTCGCTCCAGATTGTAGGTTTCGGTGTCACGCGCAGCGCGGACGATCTTTTCCCATACCTCGGCTAGGCGCGCAAGGCGCGGCAGATTCTGGTTGGCATTGGCCTCGTCCGCATGCAGGCGTTCCGCGATCCAGCGATCGATGCCGTCGATGAAGGCGGCGAGCGCGACGCGGTCGCTGGTGCCAAGCGAATCGCCGAGCGTGTGCAATTCGCGCGGATCGACCTGAGGCAGGCGCGCGAGCAGTGCGGCCGTGCGCTGCTGAAGCTTCAGCGCGTCGCCGCCCAGCAACGTCAGGGCCCGTGCAACGCTGCCCTCGGAGGCCTCCGCCGCCTCGCGCAGCGCAGGATCGTTCGGATCGAGTTCGGCCGCCGAAGCTGCGGCCGCGATCACATCATCCGTGGCGAGCGGCCGCAGGCGCAGCTTGCGGCAGCGCGACTGGATCGTGGCGAGCACGCGCGCGGGCGCGTGGCTGACCAGGAGGAACAGCGACCGCTGCGGCGGTTCTTCGAGGATCTTCAGCAGCGCGTTGGCCGCGTTCGGATTGAGTTCGTCGACGGTGTCGACGATGCAGACACGCCAGCCTTCGGCGGCGGCCGTCGAGCCGAAGAAGCCGATGGTCTCACGCGTCTCGTCGACGGTGATCACGGTGCGCATCACGCCGCGGTCGTTGGCAGTACGCTCCAGCGTCAGCAGCCCGCCATGCGAGCCGGCCGCCACCTGCCGCGCGACGGCGTCATCGGGACCGATTGCAAGGCTCTCGGCGCGCTGCACGGACGCTAGCAGCGGCTGGCCATGGGCGAGCACGAAGCGCGCCATGCGATAAGCCAGGGTTGCCTTGCCGATCCCTTGCGGACCGCCGATCAGCCAGGCATGCGGAATCCGCCCGCTGCGATAGGCCGTCAGCAGCGCCGTCTCGGCCTCGCGATGTCCGAACAGACGGCTGGTCTCGCGCGGATGCGGAATGGTGCTTTCCCGCTCGGTCTGACGCGGGCTCATGCGGAAACCACCGAGGCCGGTGTGGGCAGCAGACGATCGCGCAGCGCCGTCCAGACTCGGGCCGCAACAGTATCCGGGTCTGAATTGGCGTCGATCAGCACGCAGCGCGCGGGCTCGTCCGCGGCGATTCTGCGATAGGCCTCGCGCAGGCCCTGATGAAAACTGAGCTGCTCGCTCTCGAACCGGTCGGCCGTGCCGCTGCCGCGGCGCGTGGCGGCGCGCTGGAGACCGATCTCGACCGGAAGGTCGAGTATGATGGTGAGATCCGGCTTGAGGTCGCCGATGGTGACCCGCTGCATCGCGTTGATGAGGCCGGCGGGCACACGGCCGAGGCTGCCCTGATAGGCCCGCGTGGAATCGGCGAAGCGGTCGCACAGCACCCAGGTGCCCTGGTTGAGCGCAGGCAGGATCACGGTGCGGACATGGTCATCACGTGCCGCGGCAAACAACAGCGTTTCGGCTTCGGGCCCGAGCAGCTTGCCCATGCCGGACAGCACCAGATGACGCATGATCTCGGCACCCGGCGAGCCGCCCGGCTCGCGCGTGACCCGGATGCGCAACTTCGCCGCCTTGAGGCGGTCGGCGAGCTTCTTGATCTGGGTCGACTTGCCGGTGCCCTCGCCGCCTTCAAAGGTGATGAAGCGTCCGCGTCCGGACGGCCGCTGTGCCGCGCTCTCACTCATGATCAGAGCTTCTCGGCGCCTGCGCGGAACATGCCGATCACGAGCTCGCTGGCGCCGTCGATCGCGCGCCGCACGGTCGAGCCGGTCCCGATCGCTTCGGCGGCATAGACCGGCGTCTCCACCGCGATGTTGCCACTGCGCCAGACCCTGACCACGCCGACCCGCTGGCCCGCCTCGACCGGCGCCCGCACCGGGCCGCTATAGACGATGCGCGCAATCAGCTTGTCGTTGCCGTTCTTGTGCACCATCACCTTCACCGGAGTCTTGGCGACGAGCTTGACCGAGCGGCTCTCGCCGCCGAACACCTTGGCGTAGCCGACGGGCTGCTCGGCCGCGATCAGCGTACGGGTCTCGAAATTGCGAAAACCCCATTCCAGCATCTTCTTGGCTTCGGTGGCACGATCATCGGGATCGTCGAGCCCGTTGACGACGACGATCAGCCGCGTGCCGTTCTGCACCGCTGAGCCGACCATGCCGTAGCCGCCTTCCTTGGTGTAGCCGGTCTTGAGGCCGTCGGCGCCCTCCATCGAATTGAGCAGCGGGTTGCGGTTGGGCTGGCGGATCTTGTTCCAGGTGAACTCCTTCTCGCCGAACAGTTTGTAGAATTCCGGGAAGTCGAGAATGATATGCCGGGCCAGGATGCCGAGCTCGCGCACCGTCATTTTGTTGGCGGGATCGGGCAGCCCGCTGGAGTTGCCGAAGGTCGACTTGGTCATGCCGAGCTCGCGGGCCCGCTTGGTCATGAAGTCGGCCGCGAAGATCTTCTCGTTGCCGGCCATCGCCTCCGCAAGCGCAATGCAAGCGTCGTTGCCGCTCTGGATGATCGCGCCGTGCAGGAGATCGTTGACGGAGACCTTGCTGTTGATGGCAGCGAACATGGTCGAGCCGCCCGAGGGCGCGCCGCCCCGGCGCCAGGCGTTCTCGCTGATCCGGTACTCGTCGGTCAGCTTGATGTCGCCCTTCTTGATGGCATTGAAGACCACCTCCGCGGTCATCAGCTTCATCATGCTGGAGGGCGCGCGCAGCTCGTCGGCGTTCTTCTCGAACAGCACGCTTCCGCTGGAGGCTTCGATCAGGATGGCGGTCGGAGCATCGCCGTCGAAGCCGGCATCGTCCGTCTTCTTGGCGCCCTGGACGCTCTGATTGGCGGCCAGAACCGCCCCACCCCAGCTTATGCCCACAGCCAGGACCGTCGCGATCAGCCCGCGCACCAGCGCTCCGGCGGTGAAGCGGGTGCGACGAAGCGAAGAGGGACGTAATGCCATGGCCAAGCCCTGAGAGCGGCGTTCTAACAGTTGGAACCGGCGCGAACAACACGAGGTTGGACGCTTGCCGCGAGATTGCACGATTCTCGCCGCGCCCCTATCGTGGCGCCTCATGTTTCTCGACCAAACCCCTGAAACAAGGCGGAAAAGCGATGTCTTCCACCCGCGTGATCAAGACCAACGGCATCGATCTCTTTGTCCGCGAGGCCGGCCAGGGTCCGCTGGTGGTACTGTGCCATGGCTGGCCGGAGCTGTCTTACTCCTGGCGCCACCAGATCCCTGCGCTGGCGGAAGCAGGCTTTCACGTCGTCGCCCCCGACATGCGCGGCTACGGCCAAAGCGCCGCGCCGCCTGACGTTGCCGCCTATTCGATCTTCGACACGGTCGGCGACGTGGTCGGCCTCGTCCAGGCGCTCGGTGAGACCAAGGCGATGGTGGTCGGCCACGATTGGGGCGCACCGGTCGCCTGGCACGCGGCGTTGTTCCGGCCCGACATCTTCACGGCGGTCGCCGGCCTGAGCGTGCCGCCGCCGTTCCGCGGCCGCGGCAAGCCGCTCGATTTGTTGCGCCAGGGCGGCGTGACCAATTTCTACTGGCAGTACTTCCAGACGCCCGGCGTCGCCGAGGCCGAGCTGGAACGCGACGTCGCACGCACCATGCGCATCGTGCTCGGCGGCCGGGGTCTGGCCGACCCCTCCGCCGCCATGTTCGTGCAGGAGGGCAAGGGCTTTCTCAGCCATGCCACCGCCGAGGAGCCGCTGCCCGGCTGGCTCAGCGAGGCCGACCTCGCCTACTTCACCGAGAGCTTCCGCAAATCCGGCTTTCGCGGCGGGCTGAACTGGTACCGCAACATCGACCGCAATTGGGAGCTGACGGCGCCCTGGCAGGATGCGCAGATCCGACAGCCGTCACTGTTCATCGCTGGCTCGAAGGACGCCGTCATCACCGGCCTGATCGGCGCCAAGCGCGTCAATGAGCTCGAGCGCGTGCTGCCCAATCTGAAGCAAAAGCTGATCATCGAGGGCGCCGGCCATTGGGTGCAGCAGGAACGGCCCGACGAAGTGAACGCGGCGCTGGTGAGGTTCTTGAGGGAGAGCGCGGCCTAGTAGAGGCCGCGACCGCTCAGGATGTTGCGGGCCTCGGCGGCGCCGTCGGCCGATGAGGACACGTTCTCGGCGGCGTAGCGGCCCTCCCCGTCGTAGGACACCGCACGGGTGTTCTGGACCGCCCGGCCGCGGCCGCGGCTCGAGGCGGACATTTCCGAGGTCGCGTTGAGCGAGGCCATATCGGCGGAGGTGTTGCCGAGATTATAGGGCCGCCCCTCCGGCATCGGCACGTCGCCGCGAATGGCACCACGGCTCGATCCCGGCAATTCCGGCACGAAGGGCTTTGCCGAGGCAACGCGGACCATCGAGGGTGATGGCGCCGGAACGCCGGTACGCAGGGTTGCCAGAAGCTGGCGGTCGTCGGAGCCTTCAAGTGGTGCCCGGCCGACATATTCGACGCGGACCTTGGCGACGCCATGGCCTTTGAATTCAAGCAGTTCGGCGGCCTTGTTCGAGACGTCGATGAGGCGGTTGCCGTGATAGGGCCCGCGGTCATTGACGCGGACGATCAGCGACTTGCCGTTCGAGACATTGGTCACCCGCGCATAGGACGGCATCGGCAGGGTCGGATGCGCCGCCGTCAGCGACGTCATGTCGAACACTTCGCCATTTGCGGTCAGGCGGCCGTGGAAGTCGTCGCCATACCAGGAGGCCATGCCCTCGGCGCGATAGTTGACGTCCTCCTCCGGCACATAGGTCTTGCCCGCCACGACATAGGGCTTGCCGACGCGGTAGGCGCCGCCGCCCTTCGGGACCGGGTCCCCGAAAGCCACAACCCGGGGGCTCGTGGACACGCCGTATTTCGGATCGACGCGGCTGGCGAATTTGTTCGAGGAAGCGCAATTGGCAAGCGCAAGGCAGGTCGCGGCCGCCGCAACGCCGCGCGCCGCCCGCAAAACCGAATCTGACCGTCGGATCCCCATGCGCCCCAAATACCACTTTGCCGGAGGTCTACCCAACCCGTGATGGCTACGGGGAGTGCAGTCCGGTCCTTCAATCCGAAGCGGCCCACCACCGCATCGGAAGCAGTAATGATAACGCAACCCGAACACGGCGGAAATGGGGAGCCCGCAGCGATCCCGCCGGCATGGTAAACGGGACGTTCGCATTTTTCCGTTGTTCTACGGGGCAACGGCGCCTGCGCTGTGCCACGGCTGGACATTCTGTTGCGCCAAATCCTCACTCCATCCCCATTGTCGCGCCGCTCACCGAAATTCTTTTGACTGTGCAAGGCCGCACGCGTTTTCTCGCATGCAAGGGCGGGATTTGGAATTTAACGATGATCGAGACGGTTTCGGCACTGATGGGTCTGGTAAGCGCGGGGATCTTCCTGGCCCATGCGTTTGAAGGCTATCGCACGAGGGCCTGAGGCACTCACGCGAACGGCAAGCATCACCTCTTTCAAGACGGCGCGTTCGGCGAATTTTTTGATCGATCCGGTCGAGCATCGAAGACAAGAGCGACAGGTGTCCCATGCGCAACCATGACCTGGTATCCGATGGCTTCCTGGCATTGACCGCCAGCGGCCTCGTCCTGCTCTGCTCGAGCCTCGTGGCACTGGCCTTCGCCTGAACACAGCCACGCTTTCCCGTTTTCCAACGGCAACTACACCGCGATGCAGCATCGCGATCACCTCGGGATTGCCCTGCTCCCGTTCAGTTGATTGAATTTCCGCTTTCGACGCCTCGACTCATTTCAAGAGGCCATCACCACCGAAGGTGACGCAAATGCTTGCTGAGAAATTTTTCCTGGTTCTGGAATCCCTGATCCGCGGCGACCGCACCTATCCCGATGGAAGTCCCCGGGTCATCAGCACTTCGCCGCACATACCGGTGAAGCTGGCCGGTCAGAAATAGCCGCACCGCCGGGCGCACGTGCCGCTCAGCGCACGCCCAGCAGGGAGCGGCGATAGAAATTGTCGCGGGCCTCGTTCTGGCAGACGAAGCTGCCGTCGAACCCCTGGCCGTACCGCTTCTGACCCTTGCGGTAGTAAAGCGCTTTCCTGAAATCGAGCCAGACCACCTTGTCGTGCGGACAATGACGCTGCGCCTGCTCCTCGTAACGGAACGGCGTCAGCGGTGTCGCCGAAGCCTCCACGGTGCCGGAGCCAACCATGATGGCGCCGCCGAGCGCGATCCCTCTGGCCCATCGACCGAAGCCGCCCCTGCTCACTCCCCGCCTCCCGTTCCCGGCCGTCGCATGATGGCCGCGAAGCACGCTAGCACGAAAGGCCGCGAGCCGCCGAAGGCCCGCGCGCGTGCAGGCGCACAAGCTCGGCGCCAGCCAGCCCGGGTAGGTGGAGACCGTTAACCACTTGTTAAGCAGACTCAGCGCCGCATGACTGCGAACACACCGAGAGCTGACGCATGAACAAAGAGCTGCGGGAGTTTCGACGGCTTGAACGGGTCTGCCTGGAGCAGGCCGCCCTCTCCACCATGGACCTGACCCGAAGCGGGCTGCTCAAGGTCGCCGAGGACTGCCGTATCGCAGCCGAAGCGATCGAGGCGCGATCGCCCCGCGGCCCCTTCGTGGGGGCGGTCCAGGCGCTCGTCCTGGCCCTGAGCGCAACGCGGATGTCGAACCGGCACTAGCCGGTCAGATCGGCCGGAAGATCGTCTCAGGAGACTGGCTGGCGCAAGGCCTGGGAGGTCACCCTTTTGCCGCCGCGGCTTCGCGTGCGAGGCGCTCGGCTCTCAGCCGCTCTTTGTTGTCGTAAAACGCCTTCTGCGCAACTTCATGGTCGCGCATGGCCTTTTCGGCCTCGATCCGGCGTGCGGCATCGCGCGCCTGGCGCTGCTCGGGGGTCAAGGGTTTGCGTCGGAAGGAAACGTCTTCAGTCATGCCAAGAGAACGCGGCGGCGAGGAAAAAGTTCCGCGTGCCCGCTAAGCGGCATGGCACCCCGCCCTCAAATTTTGCCAAAACAACCCCATGCACAGTAGCCAAGCCCTTCTGCAACAAGGGTTTTTCCATCGCCTCCGCGCTGGCTGGCCCGTCAGGGCAAAGCGGCGGCGTTCCACTCAATTCGGACATTCGGTCGGCGTCGTCAGCGCGCGACGTTGCCTCACGAATCTCCAGCGTCCGGGCTGGTCAGTCGCAGAAGCGAACAGCAGGAAAGGTCTTCATCGAGGAGCCGTTGATCCCGCGGACCGGCGCTCGAGCTCGTCTGCGGTGAACCAGAGCCAGCAAGTGAATACCCGAGTTCGCATCGGCGCCTTCCTTCCCGCCCTGAGACGACCTGACGGTCGTCGGATCTCCAAGACCAAACTCGGAGTTCCAGCCAACGGTCAGCATAGCAACAAAGTCATCGCAGGCGCTCTGCCGTTGCTTAAGCAGAAACTGAAGCTTCAGCTGTACAGGGCTTCATGCGCTCACTAAGCTGGCAAAGGCTTAGCGCGATAAAGGATGCTCCGAACGTTGGCGTAGCACAGAAAAGCGCAATGAAGTCAGAGGGCCGGCTTGAGTAAACCCAACGACAACGTCAAAGAGCGCGATCACGCCCGTCTGGCAGATTTCATTCGGCAGAACCAGGCCGCGATCATCGACGAGTGGATCCAGTTTGCGGGTACGCGCTCGCCTGCCAGCGACGGCATGTCGAAGCTCGCTTTGAAAGACCACATTGTCGATATTCTCAACTTCGTCGCTGCGGACTTGGCGTCCGCGCAAACGCCACACGAACAGGTCGATAAATCTCACGGCCTGAGCGACGGTGCCGGGCCTTTTCGTCATACCGCAGCGGAGGTGCACGCCGCTCTGCGTCTCGCGGACGGCTTTGACATCGATCAAATGGTTTCGGAATACCGAGCATTACGAGCAAGTGTCGTCAAGCAATGGGTGGCTGGCCACAAAACTCTTGCCAGCACCGATATCGATGATCTCACCCGCTTCAATGAGTCTATAGATCAGGCGGTAACGGAATCGGTCGCTCACTATACGAAAACGATCGATAATTCGCGAAACCTGTTCCTAGGCATCTTAGGTCACGATTTGCGCAATCCGATAGGGGCTGCTTCCATGGCCGCTCAACGGATGGAACGATGGGGAACGAGCGATCCCAAGCAGGCGAAAGTGGTGTCTGAGCTGGTCCGGACCACCGAGCGTGCGACGCGCATTCTGAATGATCTGCTTGATCTCACCCGATCGTCTTTCGGAACTGATATCCCGATTACGAAAGCAAAGAGCGATATCGCGAAGCTCTGCCAGACGATTGCAGATGAGCTGCGGAGCATCAATGAAGCCCAGGTCGTAAAGGTCGAACTCGAAGGCGATCCAGTTGGTTTTTGGGACGCGGCTCGGATGGGACAGGTGCTATCCAACCTGATGGGCAACGCGATCCAGTACAGCGATTCATGCAGTCCTGTCACAGTGGCGATCGCGGGCAACGATCCCGACGCGGTCACCTTGAGTGTTCACAATTTTGGCCCGACCATTCCTGTTGAAAACCAGAGGGCTATTTTCGAGTCGGGGATACGTGGGCAGGTCAATGACCCCGGCGGGCATACCCATCTCGGGCTGGGCCTTTATATCGCGAGGCTGATTATCGAAGCTCATGGTGGCAAGATCTCTGTCACCTCGGATGAGAAGAAGGGCACAACCTTCACTGTTCAGCTGCCGCGCGCGTAGCTTTGAGCCAGCGAAATTACGCTGCGCAGATCGCTGCCTGGCTAATTTCATGTCGCATTCTCCCATCGTGATCTCTCCGAGAGAGACGATCGGGACGAACTCTATTCCAATGTCTTGAAGGCGCCGGCGCGAGATGCATCCGAGTGGCTGTAAACAAGAGCCGAACTCTGCCCTCCATCGGCGTCCAAATAGACCCCACGGATGACGATCCGGTGATAGTTCAAAAGGGCCGCAGAGCTGCGCTTACTCTCGAGATATCCGCCCAATAAATCGCAAGGCGCGCGGCGGTCGACATGGATGATGTACGCAACCTAGATCTCGATGTCTGCAATGACAGGCAGATGGTCTGAATAGGCCCTCGCCTCTGCGTCGGTCCAGACTTTCCCGATCCGGCTGTCGGACGTTGCGTAGATGCGGTCGAGCCGCATCAGCGGCAAGCGCGACGGGAAAGTTCGAAGCCGCGTACGGTTTGGACAGACCTGCGCCAGCACCCGCCGCACCGACCTGACCCAGAACCAGTCGTTGAAATCGCCGAGGACGACGGTCCTTGCCGGCCTCACTAGGCTCACCAGAGCCCCGGCTTGCGCATAGCGTTCGTGGATGCTCAGGCCGAGATGCGTGGCCACCACGCGCACGTCGCCGGCAGGCGTCAGCAAATCCGTGGCAATCGCTCTGCGCGGCTCCCGCTCGCGATACGACACGTCGACGATCTCGGGCACGCCGGAGAATGGAAAGCGGCTCAGCAGCATCTGACCGTAATCGCCGTCCTCGGTGACGATCGACTTGGCATGCACCCGGTGATCGCCGACGACGCTCGCCAACTTCGCGAACGGATCGTCTGTCCGCGATCGCGAATCCACCTCTTGGAGCGCGACGACATCGGGGGTCCATTTGCGCAGGATGGAGCAGACACCTTCCAGATCGAACTTCGGATTGAGATTGAACGTGCCATGCACGTTCCACGTCATGAAGCGCACCGACGCCATCAGCGTCTCCCGGCAAGCCAGGTCGCGACGAACTGTGCGCCCGCGCAGATCCCGAGCCAGCCCAGGAACGCCAAGACGAGCAGCAACATGTTGGTCCAGGACGCGTTCCTGGCGAGATCCGCGATCTGGGCGCCCAGAACGGCCATGGCGAGGATCCCGGGCGTCATGCCCAGCAACGTGCCAACCATGAAGTCACGCAGGGGCAGCGTGCTCGCGCCGGCCACGACGTTCACCACCGAGAACGGCGCTATCGGAATCATCCGGATGACGACGACGGCCAGAATACCCTTGCCGACCACACGTTCCTGGATGCGCGCGGCACGTCGCCCCAGCAAGCGCTGAAGGCGCTCTCGGCCGAGCACCCGTCCGATCGCAAAAAGGACGAGAGCGCTGAGGAATACGCCCACCATGGCGCTGACGAAGCCCAGCCATGGCCCGAGTGCGGCAGCCGTTGCCGCAATGAGGACGAGAACCGGAAAGATGACCAGCCCTCCGAGAACAAAGGCGGCGATCGCGAGCGGCGGCCCCCAGACGGACTGCGAATAGGCAGACAGGAGCGCCGAAACATGGCCCGTGTCGGCGTAGTTGCTCAAGGACGTGTAGGACCAGGCCATCCCCAATCCCAAAAGACCCACGGCGATCGCGACGATCCCGATGATCGTCTTCGTAGTCCACATGCGCGACGCAGCGCGTTCCAGATGAAGCGGCAGTTCGGGGTCCGCCACCGGCTGAACCATGTTGGCCAGTGTGCTGGTCAGGACGGAAGACTCTACTTTCCGCAACGTCTTTGCTGCCCCATCGGCCTTGGATACGTCGTCGAGCAGAGCGAACAGCCGCGGCTCGTTATGCGCGATGGTCTCCTCGTCGAGGCCGCAGAAGTGGGCGATCAGGCGACGTCGCACCGAAATGATGAAATCCCGATGCTCATCGGTGGCGGCTTCAAAGATGAGATCGCATTCGCTGTCGGCTCCCATCGACCGATTGTTCAGATTGGCCGAACCGATCCTCAATATCCGGTCGTCGACGACCAGAAGCTTGCTGTGCACCATCACGGCGGCTTCCTTGTTGCCACTGCGCGAGACCGGGTAGACAAAGCGGATGCGATCTGCCACGCCGACATCGCTGAAGCAGTCGATGAAGGCGCCCCGGCCGTTTTGCATGGCTTGGGATTCCAGCCACGAGGAATGCAGTTTCGGCGCGACGATCAGGACCCGAAGCGACGGCACGCGACGCATCTGCTCCGCCAATACGCGCGCCATCGTGGTGGCGCTGGTGAACTGATTTTCGACGTAGACGAAGCTCGTCGCCGACCGGATCGCTGCGATGAACGAGCGTTCGACCTCCCTGATGGTCGAACCGGCGGGACAGACCACCTCGGTCCTCGCGATCCCCACCGGCATGTGCTCGGCCTCGACCGGCACATTCGCCGGCCAGCGATTGCTCTTCAGCGCGCGCCGATCATCGACCTGTTGGCCGGCCGCACGCCAGCGTTGCTCCGCGAGCTCGAACAGATGCTCTGCGGCGTCCCCGTCGACCATGCATTGAACATCATGAAACGGCGGGTACGGCTTGCCCTGCGGGTCGCAGCGCAATGCGTGATCTGCGCAATGGTCACTCGTGTCCCAGCGCCTGATGGTCAGATCAAGCCCGCCGACAAACGCCAGTGAACCGTCGACACAGACGATCTTCTGGTGTTGGGCGGAGCCAAACGGAAGTGTGGAATCCAGATGAAAACGGACGCGGCCATCCGTGTCGGCCGTGAACTTTGCCGCGGAATTCCATTCCCTTTCGGAGGCATAAAACGAGACGAAGTCCCAGGCGAGGATGTTGATCCGCAAGGCGGGACGCCTTTGAACCAGCGCGCGCAGGAACGGGCCAAGCTGTTCCGGCAAGCCGTCGTCCGCATGTCCGGCAGCTCCGACCAGCCTGGTCTCGCTATGGATATCCCATCCGATGATGTAGACGAGATCCTGCGCGTGTAGCAGCGCCTCCCGCAGGGCCGAGAAATAAGCGGCGGCATCGTTCAGAACCGCGACACGCCGCGCCTTGCACCGCCGCCAGACGGTGTCGCCGGGGATCAGGGTCGATGAACTCTGAAGCAGATGGACCTCGCAATTTGCATTCACGTCTAAACGCGGTGGATGCTCAAGGGGTTCCACTGTTCAGGAACGGAGGCGGCTGTTCGGCGAACGCATGGCGCTCGCTCGGCGCAGGCGCCGAGTGCCGCTATTTTGTTCGGATGTTCTGTGCACCGGCGTCCCTCAGGACGTCTGCGATCTTCTCAGGGGCCTCGCCGTGAAAGTCCACGGACACCTCGATCAGACCCTCCAGCTTCTGCCGGCCTTCGGGCGCCGGCGCGGATTTGGCGTCGCTACCTGCCGGACGCGTCCCCGCGGTGTTGGCGCCGCCGGCGGGCTGAACGAAGACATCGCTCCGCGGCACGCCGCATTCCTGCACAACATGCTCAACCGCAAGCTCGGCGCCGCGGCGCGTGTCGAATTCTCCGATGATCGTGCTTTCCAAGGGCGCGCTCCGTGGGTGGACGAGATTGCGAACAACGGGCGAGCCAAGGGCCAGGTTCCTATAGGCCTGGCGACCTCCAGCCCGCGGTGCATAGGCTCGCCGCCCTCGGCGCTGGAAGTCAGAACGGAAGCTCAGCGCGTTGTCAGTTCCGAACGCGCCGTGCGGCACGGCAATCGCAATTTCGTGAGACCACCAACATCATTGAGACAGGTCAATACGAGCAAGCCGAAGCTCTGGGAACCTCACGCCGGCAGCAGATGGAGACGGCCATGTCACAGCAGAGCAGCATGCATTTCTACCTCAATTGGGCCAAGGAGCGGATCGACGAAATGGATGCAGCCTTGGCTTCGTTCGAGGTCAAGGCCGGTCAGGCCAAAGCCGAATCCAAGGTCAAGACCGATCAGCTCCTGTCCGATCTGACGAAGCGCCGCGACGAGTTTCAGGCGGCGCTCAAGACCCAGGCGGCAGCAGGTGAAGCCGCCTGGACGGATGCCAAGGCCGATCTGGAAAAGCAATGGGCTGGATTTGAAGCCCAGGTGAAGACCTACTTCGAAGGCGCAGGCAAGCAGCTCGAGCAGCAGCAGGCCACGTTCAAGGACGTTGCCGCCGCACAAGCCAAGGCCTGGCGCGAAGCCGCGGACAAATTCCGCGAGGCCGCGGGCAAAGTCGCCGCAGCCCGCACCGTCGATGTCGACGCGGCGCTCAAGCAGATGAAATCCGATGCGTCCGAAGCAGAAGCGCGTCTGCAGAAGCTGAAGCAGGCCGGCAGCGAATCCTGGTCGGTCCTGAGCGCCGCGCTCGCCGAATCCCGCAAGGCGTTCGACCAAGCGAACCAGGCCGCGTGGGACGCATTGAAAGGCGGGAATGTGAAGAGTTGAGGTTGTGCGGTGAGCCTGCCCGGATGGATGCAGGAGTGCGCTTGGCACGGCTGTGGCTCATACGCCCTTTCCTGCCGTCACACGCGGCGGCGGCTCGATCAGGGCTGACGCCAACCTGACCCCGTCCCGCCAACCCCGGGATTGATGGCCAGCGACGCTCCAGCAGCGCCGCCGGCTTCATAGGCCGTCATCGACACCATCCGGCCCGTGCTGCGCTGGCTCCGGAGCTTGAGGTCGAGCTTGTCGAATTCTGTGTCGACCACCGAGGTCTTTAGGACGACCAGCCCGCGGCCAGTGCTTTCGTTGACCTGATCGCGACCGGCCTTGATCGCCACTAGCCTGTCCGCGATGGACGCCACCATCCCGAGCGTGAAGGAGGCATTGGCCAGATGCCGCTCCTGGTGCCGGAACCTGCTGTAATCGACCGAGGTCTTGAAGCGCCCAAGTTCGGCGCGCACGGCGCCGTCGATCAATTCGGCCAGATAATGCGCGACCTCGACATCCGCGCCGAGACCGAAGAACACATAGCTGTTCTCGCCGGCCACATTCTTCTCGCGCCAGACCCGGCAATCGCAGAAATGAGCGATCGCGCCGATGCAGTCGTCCAGGGGAATTCGCTTCTTGCGGCGGGTCTCGAAGACCCTCCGTTCGCACGGCGAGGCGCGCAGCTCGACGTCGGAGAGCGACAGATCGTGCCGATCCAGCAGCTCGGCGACCTTGGCGGCGGCCGACAGCGCCTCGTCCTCGGTGCAGCCATTGGCGATCGTCTTGGCGCGCAACGCCTGGATGCGAAGCTTGAGCTTGTCGAGCGCGGCCGGAGTGGACGTCTGATTCACTGGTCACCTGTCTGGGAAAGCCTGGCCGACGGATCTCGGTTGGATTGAGTGGCGGAAGGGCACCACATCTTCTTCTTGCCTTCACGATCGAGATATCGGACAGCGGTTGGTAGAAAGCTGTCATCACAGAAGGTCATGGAATGTCGAATAGACGGTGGATGATCATCCTGCTGGTTACCGTGCTGGCCGTTTGCTCGATCGTGGCGGGCGCTCGGTACTATCTAAGCAGGTGCCATGGCATGGACGCGTGCGCAGCCGCCGAAGCCGAAAGCCATGAGCGCGATAAGCCAGCCGAGCCACAATAGTTTTTGGATGCTTCGCGTCTCCGACGTTGCGAATGTTGTCATGCCCAGCGTACTTCATATTTAGATCTTGGAACCGTCTCCCACCGATAAACTAAGTTCTTATCGGCACCACATTGCCGCCCTGCCTCACCGGCGCGCCGGCAGTGGGCCGCCTCCCGGTATGCGCCGGCGCCATCTCGGACATCTCGTTCGGGTAACTGATCTGCTCGGTGCACCAGTCCTTGAAGGTCGACTGGAGCCATGGACGGTCAGGTCCTTCCTCTAAGGCTCACGGAGTGGAGGCGGCTATAGTGCTGGCGGAAGGGGTGGGATTCGAACCCACGGTACCCTTGCGGGCACGCCGGTTTTCAAGACCGGTGCCTTAAACCACTCGGCCACCCTTCCAAAACCCGTAATGGCTGTCGCTTAACGCAGTCGACCGCGCAAGGCAACGCCAAGTTCGCCTCGGGTCCAAACCTGTGCGGGCGGGGGCGCAGCAACGGCAGCTGACGAGGTGCGTCCAACTCGCATTTCAGCCTGCCCTAGCCAGTCGGGCAATCAACCAGCACGGCGCTTCGGATGTATTTGGTTCTCTGGTGGTCGCTGACATGGCGGCCGAATTGAGGGCTGAAATTGAGGTCATAGCGGCACCCTGCCCGCATGGCCTGGTGGATCGCGCCCCGCTCGATCACATAGCTTCCTTCCGGGAGCGTCTTGAGGCGAACCTGCGCGATCGTCTGTTCCTGGCCGTGGTCCGGGCCGAGATAGGTGACGCGGTCGGTCGAACCGACCGACCAGGCAATTGCAAACACGCAGGCGATCGAGGCAACGAGACCGGCGACCAGACCGAGTTGCGGTTGCGGAATGGATTCCGAGGGCAAGCTCATCTCGTTTCGTGTCGATCCACGCTTGCCGGTTCAAACACCTCCTCAGCGCGCAAGAGAAAACGGCGCCCCGCAAGGGAGCGCCGCGTGAATGGTCTTCGAAGTGCGCCGGACTCAGTAACCGCAGGACGCGCAGTTCATCTGCACCGGGGCGTAATAGGAATAGCCCGGCGAAACCATCTCGACGCGCTGGCGCGTGGCGTATTGCGGCGGGATGCGCTGGTACTGGACGCTGGGCGGCGCGACCATCACGGTCTGTGGCACCATCACGGTGCGGTACTGCGCCGGCGTGCGATGCGCGACGACGGAGCCCGGTGAGACCATCACGGTCTCGTCGACGGTGCGGTATTGCGGCTGCACGTATTGCTGCTGATAGCAGGTCGTGCACGGCGGCGGCGTGTAGCAATTGTAGCAGCCGGCGGAGGCTGCGCCCGTCATGGAAATCGCGGCGACGGCGGTCGAGAAAACAACGGCGAGAGTGCGAGACATTGTGGTGGTGCCCCAGTTGCCCGAAATGGATTTGCGAAGGTCGCCGCAGTATACGCCGCAAAACGCCGCTTTGCCGAAGTTCGTGGAGGCATCCTTAATGCGAACGGCCGGCTTTCGCCGGCCGTTCAGATCTTGTTGACCATGCGCGCGAGGCGAACGGCGCGTACTCAGTTCGAACGCCGCTTCACCTCACGCACCGCGCCGCGCGCGGCGCTGGTGGTGAGCGCAGCGTAAGCCTGCAGCGCGGTCGAGACGTTGCGCTTGCGGCCTTGCGCCTGCCAGGCGGCATCGCCCTTGGCCTCTTCGGCCGCGCGGCGCTTGGCGAGCTCCTCGTCGGAGACCTCCAGCGTGATGCTGCGGTTGGGGATGTCGATGGCGATGATGTCGCCGGTCTGTACCAGTCCGATGTTGCCGCCTTCCGCCGCTTCCGGCGACAGATGGCCGATCGAGAGGCCCGAGGAGCCACCCGAGAAGCGTCCGTCGGTGACGAGCGCGCAGGCTTTGCCGAGGCCCATCGATTTCAGATAGCTCGTCGGATACAGCATCTCCTGCATGCCGGGGCCGCCGCGCGGGCCCTCATAGATGATGACCACGACCTCGCCGGCGACGACCTTGCCACCCAGGATGCCCTCGACGGCCGCGTCCTGGCTTTCGAACACGCGCGCCGGGCCGGAGAATTTCAGGATCGAGGCGTCGACGCCCGCGGTCTTCACGATGCAGCCGTCCTGCGCGAGGTTGCCGTAGAGCACGGCGAGGCCGCCGTCCTTGCTGAAGGCGTGTTCGAGGTCACGCACGACGCCCTTCTCGCGGTCGGCGTCGAGCTCGTCGTAGCGGCGCTCCTGGCTGAAGGCGACTTGCGTGGGAATGCCGCCGGGCGAGGCGCGGAAGAAGGTGCGGACCGCCTCGCTCTTGGAGCGCTTGATGTCCCAACGCTCCAGCGACTCCTTCATGGTCGGCGCATGCACGGTCGAGACCGAAGTGTCGATCAGGCCGGCGCGGTCGAGCTCACCCAGGATGCCCATGATGCCGCCGGCGCGATGCACGTCCTCGACATGCACGTCGGCGACCGACGGCGCGACCTTGCACAGCACGGGCACGCGGCGCGACAAGCGGTCGATGTCCTGCATGGTGAACTTGACCTCGCCTTCATGGGCGGCGGCGAGCAGATGCAGCACGGTGTTGGTCGAGCCGCCCATGGCGATGTCGAGCGTCATGGCGTTCTCGAACGCCTTGAAATTCGCGACGTTGCGCGGCAATACCGAAACGTCGTCCTGCTCGTAATAGCGGCGGACCAGGTCGACGATGGTGTGGCCGGCCTCGACGAACAGGCGCTTGCGGTCGGCATGGGTCGCGACCACCGTGCCGTTGCCGGGCAGCGCGAGGCCAAGCGCCTCGGTCAGGCAGTTCATCGAATTGGCGGTGAACATGCCCGAGCAGGAGCCGCAGGTCGGGCACGCCGAGCGCTCGATCACCTTGACGTCCTCGTCGCTGACCTTGCTGTCGGCCGCCGCGACCATGGCGTCGATGAGGTCGACGGCCTTGGTCTTGCCGGCCAGCTTGACCTTGCCGGCCTCCATCGGCCCGCCCGAGACGAACACGGCGGGGATGTTGAGCCGCAGCGCGGCCATCAGCATGCCGGGCGTGATCTTGTCGCAATTAGAGATGCAGACGAGGCCGTCGGCGCAGTGCGCGTTGGCCATGTACTCGACGCTGTCGGCGATCAGCTCGCGTGACGGCAGGCTGTAGAGCATGCCGTCATGGCCCATGGCGATGCCGTCATCGACCGCGATGGTGTTGAACTCCTTGGCGACGCCGCCGGCCTGCTCGATCTCGCGGGCGACGAGCTGGCCAAGGTCCTTCAGATGGACGTGGCCGGGCACGAACTGGGTGAAGGAGTTGACGACGGCGATGATCGGCTTGCCGAAATCGCCGTCCTTCATGCCGGTCGCGCGCCAAAGGCCGCGGGCGCCCGCCATGTTGCGGCCGTGGGTGGTCGTGCGGGAGCGATAGGCTGGCATGGCGGTTTCCGTCCTCGGTTTTGGCCGGGCGGGCGAAAAAATATGAAGCCGCCTCAGACCTTTGTGGCCGGATAGCGCACGCCGGGAACGCGCGCAACGGGAACTTGGGCCGGACAGGGCTCCCCTGCTCCCGGCGCGGGGTCTGCGTCGCTGCCTATCTTACTCTCCCGTCATTCCGGGGCGATGCGCAGCATCGAACCCGGAATCCATCGGGCGGCGGCACCCGCGGGACAATGGATTCCGGGTTCGCGCCTTCGGCGCGCCCCGGAATGACGGCGGATGGCCTCGAGGCGCAGCCCTACTGCAGCGTCGGATCGAGCCGGTCGCGCAGCCAGTCGCCGATCACGGAGACCGCCAGCGTGGTGATCACGATGGTGGTGGCCGGCGCCAGCATGATCCAGGGCGCCCGGGTCAGGTATTCCCGGCCATAGCCGACCATGTTGCCGAGGCTGGTCATCGGCGGCTGCACGCCGAGGCCGAGGAAGGACAGGCCCGATTCCATCAGGATCACCTCGGGGAACACCAGCGTGGTCGAGACGATCAGGGTCGAGGCGATGTTGGGCAGGATGTGCCGGAGGTAGATCCGCGGCGGCGTCGCTCCGAGTTGGCGGACGGCGGCGGCGTAGCCTTGCGCGTTGGCGGAGATGGCAAGTCCCCGCGCGATGCGGGCATAGCGCTCCCAGCCGAACAGTCCCATCAGGCCGATCAGAAGCGGCAGCGAATTGCCGAAGAAGGCGAGCACGGCGAGCGCCATGATCAGGAAGGGCATGCTGGCCTGGAAGTCGGTCAGCATCAACACGAACTGCTCGACGGCCCCGCGGAAATGCGCGGCCAGGAAGCCGAGCGTGGTGCCGACCACGGCGGAGATCGCGGTGGCGCCGAAGGCGATCAGCAGCGAGATGCGGATCGAGACGAGCAGCCGCGACAGCACGTCCCGGCCGAGCTCGTCGGTGCCGAGCCAGTGCGCGGCATTGCCGGGCGCGGCCAGGCGGTTGCGCAGGTCGAGCTGGGTGAAACCGTAAGGCGCGATCTTCTCCGCGAAGGCCGCGATCACCAGCATGGCGACGATCCAGGTCACCGCGAGCGCGACCGAGACCGGGATTGCGGGCAGGCTGATGCGGCGGCGAACCGTTGTATCCTTCAGCGTCGCGTCGGTCATGCGTGGGCTCCCTTGGCGCGCAACCGCGGATCGAGAAAGCCGTAGAGAAAGTCGACGATCAAATTGGACGTGACCATGGTCATCGCCACCAGCAAGAGGATGCACTGCACGACGGCGAGGTCGCGGTTGGCGACGGCGACGACGAGCAGGCGCCCTACTCCCGGCCAGGAAAATACGCTTTCGACCACGACCGCGCCCGCGATCAGCGTGCCCACCATGAAGCCCAGAATGGTGACCGTCGGGATCGCTGCATTCGGCAGCGCATGGGACGTCACCACCTTGCGCCACGGCACACCCTTGGCGGAGGCGGTGCGGATATAGGGCTGGCCCAGCACCTCCAGCATCGCGCTTCGGGTAAAGCGCGCCAGCACGGCGGCACCGCCGAGGCTGAGCGTGACGATGGGCAGGATCGCGTGGCGCCAGCTGTCCTGGCCGCCCGACGGAAGCCAACCGAGCTGCACGGCGAAGACGAGCACGAGCAGCAGCGCCAGCACGAAGCTCGGCACGGTGAAGCCGGCAACCGCCGTCATCATCACGGCGCGGTCGATCCCCGAACCCCGATGCAGCGCGGCATAGATGCCGGCGGGGATACCGAGCACGACCTTGAAGAAGAAGGCCGGCAACGTCAGCGCCAGCGTCGCCGGGATCCGCTCCAGCACGAGCTCGATCGCGGGCCGCCCGTCGCGCATGGAGCGGCCGAGCTCGCCCTTGGCGATGGCGCCGAAATAATCGAAATACTGGAACCAGATGGGATCATCGAGACCCCAAGCCTTGCGGAACGCCGCCAGTACCTCCGGCGGCGCCTCCGGTCCGAGGATCATCAGCGCCGGATCGCCTGACAACCGCAGCACGACAAAGGCGAAGGTGACGACGAGCACGATCGTGAGCGCCGCACGCCCGATGCGGATGGCGAAATAACGTCCCATCAGGCCGCGTCCCGCGTCTCGGCGCCGGTGACGAGGTGACAGGCGACTTGCCTGTTGCCGCCGACGGCCGCAAGCGCCGGTACCTCGCTCGCACAGCGCGCAATCGCACGTGGACAGCGCGGATGGAACGCACAGCCTTGGGGGCGCGCCGCCGGGTTCGGCGGGTCGCCTGCGAGCACGATGCGGCCCGCGCTGCGGCGGCCCGGCGCGGGCGAGGCCGAGACCAGCGCCTGGGTGTAGGGATGCTCGGGCCGCGCGAACAGATCGTCCGCGCTGCCGATCTCGACGATGCGGCCGAGATACATCACGGCGACGACATTGCTGATCTGCCTGACGACGCGCAGATCATGGCTGATGAACAGCAGCGTCAGCGACAATTGGGCCTGGAGATCGCAAAGCAGGTTCACGACCTGCGCCTGGATCGAGACGTCGAGCGCACTGACCGGTTCGTCGCAGACCAGAAAATCGGGTTTCGTGGCGAGCGCGCGTGCCAGCACGATGCGCTGACGCTGGCCGCCCGAGAGCGCGCCGGGATAGCGCGCGCCATGCGCAGGGGTCAGCTCGACCGCGCGCAGCAGCTCGCGGACCCGCTCCTCGCGCTCGGCGGGCGTGCCGATGCCATGAATGTCGAGCGGCTCGCGGATCTGGGCCGCGACCGGCAAACGCCGGTCCAGCGCGCCGAGCGGGTCCTGAAAGATCATCTGCATGCGCGCCCGCTGCGCGCGCCATGCCGGCGTGGCCGGCGCGGCCATCGGCTTGCCGTCGAACCGCACCTCGCCGCGATCGGGCGGCTCGAGACCGAGCACGATACGCCCTGTCGTCGACTTGCCCGAGCCGGACTCGCCGACGAGACCGAGCGTCTCGCCCTTGGCAATCGCCAGCGACACGCCGTCGACGGCCTGAACGGCGGTGCTGCGCCCGAACATTCCGGAGCGCATCGCGTAGCTGCGCGAGACCGCGGACACTTCGACGAGCGACACACTCATTCGGCGGCGATCCCGAGCAGCGCGCGGCGCGACGCCTCGGCGCGGATGCAGGCGACGTTGCGGTCATGCGCGATCGGCGCCAGGGTCGGCGCGGCAAGGCCGCACGGCTCGGCCGCCAGCGTGCAACGCGGCGCGAAGGCGCAGCCATCGGGCATGTGCGCGGGATCGGGCACGGTCCCGGGAATGGCCGTCAGGCGCCGCCGTGGCCCCTCGAGCGGCGGCAGCGCGCCGATCAGGCCCTGGGCATAGGGATGCACGGGATCGGCAAAGAGCTGGTTGCTGGGTGCCTCCTCGACGATGCGGCCGGCATACATCACCGCGACGCGATCGCAATTCTCGGCGACGACGCCGAGATCGTGGCTGATCAGCACCATCGCCATGCCGAACTCGCGGCGGATGGTGGAGAGCAATTCCAGGATCTGCGCCTGGATGGTGGCATCGAGCGCGGTGGTCGGCTCATCTGCGATCAGCAGGTCGGGATTTCCGGCAAGCGCCATCGCGATCATGATGCGCTGGACCTGGCCGCCGGAGAATTCGTGCGGATAGGCCTCCAGCCGCCGGCCCGCATCGGGAATGCCGACGAGATCGAGCAGCCGTCGCGCTTCCGCCTTCACGGCGTTGCCCTGGAGATCACGGTGCAGCGCCAGCGCTTCGCAGAGCTGCTTGCGGATGGTCAGCACCGGATTGAGCGCACTCGCCGGATCCTGGAAGATCATCGCGACCCGCCCGCCCCGCACCCGATCAAGCTCGGCGGCAGGAGCCCCGAGGATCTCGCGGCCATCGAGCTGTACTGAGCCCGTGACCTGCGCATGCCGCGGCAGCAGGCCGAGGGCCGCGAGCCACGTCACCGACTTGCCGGAGCCGGACTCGCCGACGAGGCCGAGGGCCTCGCCCTTCTGCAAGCCGATGTCGACGCCACGCAGGACCGGCACGCCGCCAAAGGCGACGCGCAGGTTCTTGATGCTGACCAGCGGTGTCACGGCTTACGCCTCGAAATTGCCGGCGCGGAAATCCATCGCGAAGGCCGGCGATGCCTTCCACTTGATCGATTTCGGCTTGGCCGTGAAGGTCGCGTTCTGGTGCAGCACCGTATAGGCGGGATCCTCGCGCTCGGCGATCTCCAGCATGCGGCGGAACGCCTTCTTGCGCGCGGCGCGGTCGGTCGAGGTTTCCAGGAACTCCGAGAGCTTGTTCAGCTCGACATTGGTCCACTCCCCGATCTGCTGCTGCTGGCCGTTCGGCCCGTGCTGGGCGACCAGCGAGGAGACCGGATCGTTGAAGGCGGCCGAGTTCGACCAGTCGCGCACGGCGCGCGCGGGTCCACGCTCCATGATCTGCGACCAGTTCTCCTTGGTCTCGATCTGGACGTTGAGGCCGACCGATTTCCACATCTCGACCAGCACCTGCGCGGTCGCGACCTGGTTGGTGTAGTAATTGTTGAGCAGACGATAAGGGATCGGATCACCCTTGTAGTTGGCCTGCTTCAACAGATCCTGCGCGAGCTTGGGATCATACGCCGGCACGTTCCAATCGGCGTTGAACATGTCACCGTAGAATTCCCATTGCAGGCCCTTCGGCACGCGGGTGCGGCCGGCCCACAGGCTGTCGACGATCGCCTGGCGGTCGATCGCATGGGTGAAAGCGCGCCGCACAAGCGGATTTGCGAGCACGGCGTGGTTCTTGTCGAACACGGTCAGGCGGTGATTGAGGATGGTGCCGCCCTGCACCTCGAACGCGGAATTCTTCTCGATGCCGGCGACCTGATCCGGCGGGATGTCGCAGGCGAACTGATACTCCCCCGAGAGCAGCCCGTTGATGCGGCTCGCGACCTCCGGGACTTCCAGAAAGCGGATGCGTTTGAGCGGCGGCCGCCCGCCCCAATATTCGTCGTGAGCTTCCAGCGTCAGCGACACGTCGGGCTTGAGCTCGACCACCTTGTAGGGACCGGTGGTGATCGGCTTGCGCGCCCAGTCGAGATAGCTTGCGGATTCCTCCCAGGCGCGGCGGTTCATGATGTCGGAGCCGTAGCGCATCAGGCGGCCCTCGATCGTGACGTCGGGCGTCGCGTTGTAGAAGCGCACCGTGTACTTGTCGACGGCGTCGACGCGGACGAGGTCGGGCCAGATGCGGCGAGCGACCGCGGGGACATCAGGCGGCAATTCCTTGCCCGGACGCGGCGTCGGGATCTTCTCGAACGCCTGGATGGTCGAGCGGCTCTTAGCCTCGGTCTCGCCGAACATGCGCTGGCGGCTGAAGGTGAAGACGACGTCCTCGGCCGTGAGCTCGTCGCCATTGTGGAATTTGACGCCCTGCCGCAGCTTCAGCTCGACGGTCTGATCGTCGATGCGGCGCCATTCGGTGGCGAGACCCGGCACGGCCTCGAGATTGCCGCGCCAGTTCTTGGAGATCAGACCTTCCCAGATCGAGGAGAAGAACACGCGCTCGCCGACATTGGACTGCTCGCGCAGCACGTCGAGCACGTTGGCATTCGTCACCTTCTGCACGGCGATCGTCACCGACGGACGGTTGTCGCTCTGCCCGATCGCAAAGCGCGGCAGCAGCAATGTGCCCGCGGCAGCGCCGCCGGATTTCAGGATGGTGCGACGGGTAAATCTGCTCATGATGGGGACCCCTGCCCTTTGTGGTGTCGTTTATTCGGCGAGTCCGAGCGCGGCGAGATGGGCAGCGCCGGCGCGGACGTCGTCGTGGTTGCGGAGTTCGAGGATCAGCCGCGGGTTGGAATTCAGCCGTCCCAGTGAGCGGAACACGGCAACCCACGGGATGTTGCCTTCGCCCGGCGCCCAGTGCCGGTCGGCGAAGCCGTCAGTGTCCTGCAGATGGACGTGTGTCAGCATGTCACCCGCGGTCTCGACGTAATAGTCGACCGGCGGTGCGCCGGTGGAGATGTGGGCATAGTTGGCGTGCCCGGTGTCGAGCGAGACGCGGACCCTGCTGCTTTCGAGCGCCTTGGCGAGGCGCACCCGGTCGCGCGGATCCTTGTCCTCGATGTTCTCGATCACGATCTCGCAGCCGATGGTCTCCGCGCGCGCGATCACCTCGGCGAGCGTCGCCTTGACGCGCTCGACGATATTGGCGCGGTTGTCGGGATAGAGATCGAGATTGTTGTGGTCCCAGGTCGTGAACGGCGAATGGATCACCATCTGTGTCGCGACGAGGAACTCGGCGGCCTCGAGGCCCTGAAGCAGGCGCTTGGTCACCGCCTGGCGGATCATGGGATCGTGGCTGTCGATCTTGAAGCCCCAGAACGGGCCGTGGATGCCGAGCCGACCCGTATGGCCCGAGAGCATCTGCTTGATCTCGCCGGCCGTGCTGCGCCAATCGCTATCGAGAAGATCCGCGCGGAAGAAATCCTGGATTTCGAGATCGCGCTGCCTTTCGAGAAGCCAATCGCGATGCGCGGGGATCGATTTGATGGACAACGCGGCGCCCAGCACCGGTTTCGACATGGCTTGCTCCTTCGCCGTCGGCAATGACGGGAGCAGCGCTAGACCAGTTCAATGACAGGCCGGTGAAATGGAGATCCGGCGGCGCGGAGGAGATGTGGACATCCTGTCGATCGCGTGCTGCGGATCAAGCAACAGCAACTGGACCACCGATGCCGAACGGGCACATTGCAAGCGGTATCTGTGTCCGTAGTGATCCGGAATGGAATCCTATCGTGATGTCGCGTACATCGCGGGACGTCGATCGGCGGCCACTTCCACGGGCATCACCCTCTGATCGCGCAACATGGGGTTGGGGGACCACATGGGGCGGGGGATTGAAGGCTGGGGCAAGGTGACGAGGTCCGGACTCCTAGGCACTCCGGACCTCGAAACTTTTTGATGGAACGCAGCAACGCGCCGTCCGGTCGCTCGTCGGCGAAGTTTCTCGAGCGCGGTCAGCAAGGGCGACGGCTCTCTCTCGTCGCCGAACCATCGCCTGATCACCACGTCCTTCCGCCGAGCACCCTGCTCCTGGCCCCGCGCGGCTGTGCCGCCTTCAGCGCGTCACGCTGCGCGCAAAGACCTTCGACCTTCGCCTCCATCCGCGACAGCAGCGCTTCGGCCGAGGCCGTTCCGAGACCCGCCCGCTGGAGCTGGAGGATCTCTTTCCTCTGCCTGCCCATCTGGACGCGCATCCGTTCAATCTCCCTCCTGACAGTGTCCAGGTCCGGCATGTTCCGCCTCGCGATTTTGAATACGACACCATGAGAACAAAAACGGAACGCAAAGTCGAGTCCGACGTTGGACGGACAGGAAAAAGGGAGATGCGTGATGGCCGACAACACCCGGAAGGACTCGAAAGACTGGGTTTCCGGCGACGATCCGATGACGGGAGCCCAGGAATCCTATCTCAAGACCCTCGCCGAGCAGGCGCACGTGAGCCCGCCGGCGGACGAGCTGACCAAGGCCGAGGCCTCCGAGCTGATCGACAAGATGCGGCAAAAGGCCGGGTTGGAGGACTGACCCGCATGATTGCGGCGCCCGGCCGCCATGTGTATGCAAACGAAATTGGGAATCGAAAATGCCTTATTTCGTTTGCGCCCGCGACGGAGCGGGCCAGATCATCTTGAAGCGCGACACCAGGGAAGCGGCCGAGAAGAAGGCCGCCGAGCTCCGCGACCTCGGCTATTTCGAAGTCGAGGTCATCGCGAAGGGTGAAGAGAAGGCGGCGTGAGGGATCATGCTTCCCTCAGCACCTTGATGACGCTGAGAATGACGAAAGCACCCAGACCGTAGGTCAGCGCATTCACGGCCCAGGAAATGGCGATGCCGAGGAGGGTGGATCCTCCGACCGCTCCCTGGAAAAAATACGCTGCGGTGATGCCCGGCCACTCCAACCAAAGAAGCGCGAAGTCGGTCAGCGGCTCCAGGACGAGGAGCACCGTCGAGACGAGCGCCCCGACGGCCAACGCGATGACGAGGTGTGTCCTCAGCCAGGGCATCAAAGACCCAGCAGGTCAGCGATAACAGGAATGAGGAAGAAAGCGGCAATCCCGAGCAGCCCGCCCACGACAAAGCGTGCCGCGCGGCCGTGAATCTTTGTATCGAGCCACGCACACGTGGCGACCACAACCTGCCTCAGCCAGTTGCCCACGAGGGTTCTGACGAGATCGAACAGGAGTTCTGCAACGAGTGCGGCCATGCCGTTTGGTCGGCGCGACCTCTGGCGGGGTTCAAGTGCGGAGGCAATGACGAGAGCGGTTGAAAGCCTGCGCCGCTGGACTGCACCTCCCGAATACCACAAGATAGTTTCAGTGTCGGTGAGCAGATCGGCCGGCAGCCAGCGTGAGTTAAGTGCCGCAAAAAATTCAGAAAGCGCAGGGAGGAACGATGCAGCGAAAAAGAAACGTGGCGCTTGATGATGTGATGGTTGGCTTGGGTCTCATAGCGGCCATCACGGTCATTGCGATCTCGCCGGCAAGCGCCGACGATTCGGCCAACATACCACCTGCGCACAAATGCGCTGACCTGACCGGCTGGAAGATGCCGGGAACGACGACAACAATCACCAAGGCCGAACTGGTGCCGGAGGCACCGCCGGGGACCGTGCAGCCGTCGCCGCCGGCGCCGGCCACCGTATCGGTAGCGCTGCCGCCGAACTGCCGCGCGGATGGCGTGATCGATCAGCGCGTCGGCGTCGAGGGCAAGTCCTACGCGATCGGCTTTGCCGTTGCCCTGCCCGATCGCTGGAACGGCCGGTTCTTGTTTCAGGGCGGCGGTGGTTTGAACGGCTCGATCCGGCCGCCGCTGGGTTATCATGCGGCCGGCGAGGTGCCGGCGCTGGCGCGCGGCTTTGCCGTGGTCTCCACCGATAGCGGTCATCAGGGCGCGGTGTTCGATGCCTCGTTCCTGAAGGATCAGGAAGCCGCGCTCAACTTCGCCAATTCATCCGTCGGCAAGGTGACGATGGCCGCCAAGGCGATCGTCGCGCATTACTATGGCCAGCCCGCAAAGCGTTCCTATTTCACGGGGTGCTCGACCGGGGGACGCGAGGGCATGCTGGCGTCGGCGCGCTATCCCGAGCAATTCGACGGCATCGTCGCGGGCGCGCCTGCGATGCGCACCGGCAACTCCAATATCGGTCTCGCCTGGGCCAACGCTGCCTTCAGCCAGATCGCGCCGAAAGATCCCTCCGGGAAGCCGGAGCCCGCCAAGACGTTTTCCGCGGCCGAGCGAAACCTGATCACGAATGCGATCCTCGATGCCTGCGACGCCAAGGACGGTGTCAAGGATGGCCTGATCTTCGACGGCAAGGCCTGTCAATTCGATCCCGCGGTCCTCACTTGCAAGGGCGACAAGACGGATTCCTGCCTGGCGACGCCGCAGGTCGATGCCTTGAAGAAGGCTTTTGCCGGACCGAAGAATTCACGCGGCACGCAGGTCTACCCGCCGTTCCCGTGGGACAGCGGCGTGGCAGCCGAAGGCGTTGCCATTCCCGGCATCCTGACCACGGGCGCGCGCAGTCCGGTCGGACCGCCTGTCTGGGAAAACATCAACGTCGATCAACTCGAAGACCGGGTCAACGCGAGCGGGATGGATCGCCTCACCAACACCGCCTACTGGACCAACCTTTCGAGCTACTTCGGCCATGGCGGCAAGCTGCTGTTTTACCACGGTGTGAGCGATCCCTGGTTCTCGGCGAACGACACCGTGAACTACTACGAGCGCATGGCAGCGGATTCAGGCGGCATGGAATTGGTGCGGGAGAAATCGAGCCGGGCCTTCCTGGTGCCCGGCATGGGTCACTGCTCGAGCGGCGCAACGCTCGATCGTTTCGATCTCCTCACCGCGGTCGTGAACTGGGTGGAAGACGGCAAGGCGCCCGATGCGGTGGTCGCGACGGGACCAGCCTTTCCCGGCCGCACTCGGCCGCTTTGCGCCTATCCGCAACATGCGCAGTATAAGGGCCAAGGCGATCCGGAGAGCGCGGAGAGTTTTGAGTGCAAGTAGGGAGATCGGCAGCTCGTAGGATGGGTAGAGCGAAGCGAAACCCATCGGCCTTGTTGCGTGACGAAGCATGATAGGTTTCGCAAGTGCTCTACCCATCCTACGCCTTCGGCGACGAGCTTCGGGCGCCACTCGCCCTGACTTTTGACAAGCGATCAGGCAAGATAACTTAAATGAAAACCGCACTTGTCTTTGGCGCAACCGGCTTCATCGGCTCGCATTTGCTGCGCGACCTGTTGGACAGTCCCGACTATTCGCGGGTTGTCGCGGTGGCCCGCAAACCGCTGGCGGTAAGCCATCCGAAGCTCACGGTGCTGATCGGTGATCTCGCTTACCTGCCCGCACTCAAGCCGCAACTGGTAGCGGACGAGATCTTCATAGCGCTGGGGACGACGCGCAAGCACACCCCTGACGAGGCCGAGTACTACAAGATCGACCATGATTATCCGCTGCTCGCGGCCGAGATTGCCAGGGCGAACGGCGCGCGCTCGGTGTTTCTGGTCACGGCCGTCGGCGCCAACGCCGCTTCCAGCGTGTTCTATCTCAGGACCAAGGGCGAGGTGGAGCGGGACATTCTCGCGCTCGATTTCGAGCACACGCATATCTTCCGCCCGTCGATGATCCTCGGCGCGCGCGACGAGGACCGCCCGCGTGAACGCCTCATCATCGCAATATGGGGCGCGCTCAATCCGCTGCTCGTTGGTCCGGCCGACCGGTATCGCGGGCTGACCGGCAACGACATCGCGCACGCCATCGCCAAAGCCGCGCGCCATCAAACCGAGAAGGTGCGGATCTATCATTGGAAAGAGATGGCGGCACTGCTTCGAGCGTGATGCGGTGCGAGCCGAACCGGCACCCCTCACGCACATTTGCGTCGGCCCCCTGCCCCTGCTCCGCGTTTCCTGCTATCTCTCCCCCGCCGTCCCGGCCCAAGACAAAACCCTCCATCGCCCAGGGAGCAACAACCATGCGATACCTCCACACCATGCTGCGCGTGCGCAATCTCGATGTCGCGCTGAAATTCTATCAGGATGCGCTGGGGCTGAAGGAGGTGCGGCGGATCGAGAACGACAAGGGGCGGTTCACGCTGGTGTTCCTGTGTTCGTCTGACGATCTCGAGGCGCTGAAGAAGCAGCCGTCGAGCCGCGGTGCGCCGCTGGTCGAGCTCACCTGGAATTGGGACGAGGAGACATACGGCGAGGATCGCTTCTTCGGCCATCTCGCCTATGAGGTCGACGACATCTACGCCACTTGCGAGAAGCTGCAGAAGGCCGGCGTCACCATCAACCGTCCGCCGCGCGACGGCAACATGGCCTTCGTGCGCTCGCCGGACCTGCACTCGATCGAGCTGCTGCAGAAGGGCGATCCGAAGCCGCCACAGGAGCCCTGGGCCTCGATGCCGAATACCGGTCATTGGTGAGGCGCAGGACGGAACAAGCTCCCTTGCCCGACGTTCTCCTTTCACGAAATCGATTGGAGGAGGATACGATGGCAAGAGGCCTTTTGCTGTGGATGGTCGGCGTGCCGATCCCGGTGATCATTCTGTTGTGGCTGTTCTTCGGCCGCTGAGCGTCAGGTTCGAATTTGCAATGAAAGCTCCGCCGACGGCGGAGCTTTTTGCATGAGAGCGCCGCAACCGCCGCATCGCTCGATCCAGGAATTTCCGCTATCACCCGCGCAGAGCGACAACGCGGGAGACGCCTCATGCCTGACACCGAGCTGACGATCTGGGGCCGCGCCAATTCGGTCAACGTGCAGAAGGTGCTTTGGTGCCTGACCGAGCTCGCTTTGCCCTATGAGCGCATCGACGCCGGCATGAGTTACGGCAAAACGCGCGAGGCCGAGTATCTGGCGATGAACCCCAATGCGCGGATCCCGACGCTGGTCGAGGGCGACTTCGTGTTGTGGGAATCCAATTCGATCCTGCGCTATCTCTGCCTCGCGCATGGGCGCGGCACGCCGATCTATCCGGAAGCGCCGAAGGAGCGCGCCAGCGTCGATCGCTGGCTCGACTGGACGCTGTCGACCGTTCAACCGGTCGACCGCCCGGTGTTCTGGGGCATCGTGCGCACCGCGCCCGCCGAGCGCGACATGATCCAGGTGCAGCGCGATGCCGACGCCGCCGCCGAGGTCTGGGCGATCGCCGACCGCCTGCTCTCCTCGCGCTGCTTCATGGAGGGCGAGCAGTTCACGCTCGCCGACATCGCGCTCGGCTCCTATGCGCGGCGCTGGCTCGGCGTCGAGGGCATCTCCCGACCGGCGCAGCCGCATCTGACGCGCTGGCTCGCCGAGCTCGGCAAGCGGCCCGGATTTGCGCAATTCGTCGCGCCGCCGATGTCCTGAGCCGGTGGCGCGGCGTAAGCTGCGGTGAGAGCACGACGAATCCGCGCTTCAGCGCAAGCCACGGGCGTCAGCTCAGCACTTGACGGCTACTGTGCATGGGGTTGTTTTCGCGTTTTTGCTTTGGGCTCAGCGCCAGCCGCGCTCGACCAGAAGCACGCAGACGATCAGCACCAGCGTCACCGCCGCGGTCGCCAGCCGCGCCGTCCAGCTCAGGCCGCGGCCGACCCACCACAGCAGAGCGCAGTACATCAGGACGGGAACGATGAGGTCGAGCCGCAGCAGATCCGCCGGCATGGCCTTCAGCGCCTCCCGGTCGTGTCGATGCTGATCGAGCCGCCGATCTGCACGCAGGTCCCGGTGCCCTCGACCATGACGAAGCGCGGACCGTAAGTCGCGCAGGAGCCCGCGCGCGCCTTGCCGGGCGCGCCCTTCAGGGGAACCGTCGTGCCCGCCTGGGGCCGCTCGGCAGGCGGCAGACGCAGGGGCTCCGCGACGGCGGACGTGGTCAGCAGCGAGATCAGGATGAGGAGCGGCGTGCGCATGGCGGCGTTCTAGCCCGGGCCGGCGCTGCGCGCCATCGGGGCGGCCGCGCGCCGCGATCAGATGAACTTGATGCCGGCCGATTTGCCGCGGCGCCACACCACCTGACAGCTCCGCCCCGTGCGCGCATCGCGGGCGAAGGCGAGCCGGATCACGCCCGGGAGCTGGCTGGCGTCTTCATCCAGCGTGATCTTGGCACCCGAATCCGAGATGTCCTGGACCAGGCAGTGCCGCGCGGCGAAGCCGCCGTCGAGCGTGATCCAGGCGTGCCGCGACAGCAGCTTGCGGGCTGCGCGCTTTTTCGGAGGTGGCATTGGAAAATCTCCCCCTCCAGCGCTACGCAGGGAACCCTAAGAAACCGTTGAAATCGCCTCCCGATCCTCCCCGGCCCCGGCGCTATCCACCGGGGCCAAAAGACCGGTCCGAACGGCTTGCCGGGAGCCGGAAAGGCCACTATACGTTCGCCCGCTGCAAGCCGCCGGGCCCTGTTCGGCCGGCCAGAGGCCATGCCGGGAACAACGGCGGGGCCCTGCGTTTGCTCCCTTCGTCTATCGGTTAGGACGCCACCCTTTCACGGTGGAGAGAGCGGTTCGATTCCGCTAGGGAGCGCCAAAAAGGTCAATCACTTGGCTGCGCCTTTCTCCGCCGCGTCCAATGCATGGCCAATATCTCCTGTGCGCACACATGCGGACTTGAGGCGATCTGCCGCGAGCTAGCCGCGGCGTCGACGACCCGGTCGAGCGCGCCGCGCTGCTCGAGCTGGCGGAGAACTACGGGCAGAGCTCACGAAGCTGAGTCTTCCACATCCACGACCCGCAGTAGCTCGCGCTCGTCCCGGACCGCTAGGAATCGATAATTTGACTCTCGCTGGCGCAGCGCTTCGATGGCGCCATGACCAAGGCAGAGAACAGAGCAGCTGCTAGGGCGTGGCAAGCAGAGCGCCAGCGCCAAATGAACGAGGCCATTCAAGCAGAGCGCGTCAGGACCGATCTGGCGGAACTCGATCGGCTTCGCACCTATCTCATCAAGAGCAGGACCGCGGGCTACGCGCGGCCTCTGATTGACGCAATCGACGATTATGTCGAGGCCATCACCGGAGATCGCACGAAGCTGCACGCCCAGAACCACAAATGCGGATGAGGCCCGCCAGCGTGAACCGGCGGGCTGATAACAAAGCGGGGTCCTGTGTGCCTAGGAGCCCGGGTCCATAACCTGAGCAATTCGTGCGGCGAACCGCTCGGCTACGGTTCGACTTTAGAAGATGTGAGCACGTCCGCTTTCCCGAAAGTCAATGTCGTCCTCCATGAGGGCAGATGCGTGAGGCCGACCCTACGGACAGGGCTCTGCGATACTGTCCTATAGAGCAATTCAAAGTTGCCTTGAGTTTTGTCAAAACGGGCTGTGGACGAGCCGTGGGGATATTCGCGGCTTTGTGCTCGGGGTAGAGGGCCCGCCAGCTAGCCAGCCCTCGGCGGCGCCTTCCCTCGCGCTGACGGTTCCGTTTTCGGAACTGACGAAATGATTCGCATTGCCAGTTTTTCCCGATTAGACTTCGGTCACCGGGGCTGGCTTCATATTTCACCTAGATCTTTCCACCCGGATTTTTTGACTCCCGCGGGCCGCAGCGAATGAACCTCCGCTGCGGCCTTCGTGTGTCCGTGCACCTTGGAGTGAACCGGCAGCAGACCACCCTTGAATTTACCAGGTGTGCAAAAACCCGCCGGCCTGGGGAGCTGACGGGTTCTCAATGCCCATGCGTTCTCGCGGTACTCATCACCAATCCGCGAGAGAGCAACGCTACTAGCGCGCCGTTGACGCCGGGTTAGTCGGCCAGCCGCTTTTCGGCGCGCCACCGCGCCAACCTAAGCCGCTGGAGCGCCATAGGGCTCGGATCAGTCAGAGAATGATCGCTAGGGAGCGCCAATGCATACGGCGATGACCGACGCCGCCTGATGAACCGCCACGACAGCTGGGCCGCAATCTCTTTCCTGGCGGCATGAACCTCCCCGCCTCTCGCCACCGACCAATGTCACGTTGGAACAGGTCGAGACCCATGGAGCAGCGTCACCCCGAGATTGAAGGTTCGTCCGGCGCATCGGCAACGGCGCCGGGCCTCCCACCGTGGCTGGGCCAACCCCGCCGGTATCCATCGGACCGGCGCGCCAAGATGCTGGAGCACATGGCGCGCGCCAGATCGCTTCCGCAACGGCAGGCGGATTCTGCGCCGGCTGTGCCTGTGCCGCAGGGCAGAAGCACCCAGGACATTCTCGGCGATGTCGTCGGCTACGCCATCCTGTTCGGTATCCTCGCCCTGCTCTTCCAGTCGCGCATTCCGCTCTATCTCGGCGCGTTCATCGTCCTGACCGACGGGGAGCGCATTGAAGGGGCGCTGGCAAGGATCGGTATCCGCCTCGAGCCCGAAACGATCGGCCCGGACATCGTCAAACGCTCCGCATTCTGGTTCGGATGGTTCGCCTTGCTCGCCGCCTTGAAAGGCTCCGTCCCCGACTGGCTCGCGCAGTGGATGCCGCAGGCGGAGTCATGGTCCGTCCTCGCCGGCATCGCTCTTCTGCTCGCCATCGTCGAAGCACTGACGGCACGCACGCTGCGCACATTGCCGCCGTTGGGATTGCGGATCAGCCTGAACGGCCGGACGTGGACGACGATCCAGTTCATCATGGCCGCCAGCGCGCTGGCCTTGTTGGTGCTGTTGTTCGGATCTCCCTAAGGCGGCGCGCCACGCCGTCGCTTCACGGCGCTTCAATGACGACGTTGTGAGATTGCCTGCAGCGTAATGGGTCCTTATGCCGCGCTTTCCGCAGCGCCACGGAGAAGCGCGTTTACCGGAAATTTACCCCTGCTCTTGGGCGACGGTATCATTTGCTTAGAATTTGCCCGCTACCGTGGAATTACGGAAACGATCCCATACCACGATTGGCGCGCATGTCCGTCACAGAGTTCCTCCGGCAACGAGCAGTGGACGTCACCGTGGCCGGCAGCTACTCGCTGCCGCGCTGGTACGATTGCGAGGGCAAGTTGCGCACCTTCGCGTGCCGGACCAAGCGCGTCTCGCCGTTCCGCATGATCGTGGACGTGCCGGTGGTCGGCAAAATCGGCGAGCGCGTGACCTCCTACTTCCAGGATTTCGGCGAATTCCAGTGCACCATCAGCGCGACGCTGAAGTCAGGCTTCCTGATGGAGCTCGACATGACGCGGGCGCGGCGCGCCTGGATGTCGGAGAAGCTGACCTGGCTGGAGAAAAAGCAGAGGGATGAAAGCGTCCAGGAGCTGCGGCGCGACGCGCGTTTCGTTCCCCAGGTCTCGCACACCTTCCTGACCCTCGCCGACGGCAGCACCCATTCCTGCTTCATCATCGACGTCTCCACGGCCGGCGTCGCAATATCCTGCGAGTACGACCCACCCGTGGGAACCGCGCTTGCGGTCGGCGCCTGTGTGGGGCGGGTCATCCGCAAATTCGATAACGGCTTCGCGGTGAAATTCGCCGAAAAACAGTCGCGGGATGACCTGGTCCGCCTCGTCGTGCGCTCGCCCCTGCAGCAGTCGGCCTGAGCCGGATCGGTCCATTTCAACTCTAGCCAAATACTGCGGATGGAGCCCCTCGCGCGACAGGATGTGACCCAGCACGGTCGCAATCCGCCGGGCCGCCTCGCCTCCGCATCGCTGCCCTATCGTAGCCCCATTGCAGGATCAGCCTTTGTCCGTCCGAGCCTCACGCCGGACGTCATTTGCGGACTTGCGATCGGGGGACCGGATGGCAGTCAACAAGGTCACGGTTGATAAGATTACCTGGGACAGGGTCGGCCGGGTCACCGAGCCCGGACGTTACATATACACCTTCGGCTGGCTCACCATCACCGCCGGCGATCTGGAGATCTGGAAGCTCTACCCCCAGGCCGCGTTCACGCTGCTGGCGCAGCCAGGCGGGCCGGACGCATCCCCCGGCGAGGAATTCCATCTCGGCGCCTTCGACATCGCCCCCGGCGCGCCGCCGCCGTTCACCACCCACTGAGTCCCGGCTTCGAACTCGCACCGGACTATGTGGGCAGTGAATCGAAGAAACCTGCCCATTTCCTTGATCTGGCTTGCCAATTGCGCTCCAGCATCGATCACGCGGGCCTTCCCACGGACGACGAACAGGTGCTGTCATGCAATTGATTGCGCTCATGTTCTACACCTGCTGTCGCGCTCGTTAAGTGAGCCGACAGCGGGCACATGACACATGGTCGCATCGGAGAATGTAGATAAGCGGACCAAGGGAACCTATTTTCGGCGCCGATGTATCTGATTGAAGCGTTGCCCACCGTCATCGGAACTGCCGCCATCGCCCCGGCGCTGCTGATACTGTGGCTCGTCATCGCCGCTGAAGAGCGCCCGGGCCCGCCCGCCCAGGTCTGGACCGCGTTCCTGTTAGGGGCCGCCAGCATCTCGCTGCTGGGCCTCGCCCGCGCCCCCTTCGCCAAGATGGTCGCAGCTCCCGACGACCCCTGGGCAGCGCTCGCCATGCATTCGGTCTTCGGCGTCGCGCTGCCCGAGGAAGCCGTCAAGGTGATCGCCATCGTGCTGGTGTCCTCGACCAAGCGGCGGACTTTTGCCAATCCGATGGACACCGTGGTCTATGGCGCCGCGGTCGGCCTCGGCTTCGCGGCTTACGAGAACCTGGCCTATCTGGTCCAGCACGCCGAGATGTGGCGCTCGCTGGCCGCGTTGCGCAGCGTGCTGACGGTGCCGTTTCACGGCGCACTCGGCATCATCGCGGGCGCCTACCTGACCATCGCGCGCGCCGGCACCGCGTTGGGCGCGAACCGCCACCATCGCGACTGGGCCCGCCTCTCCAGCCGCCTCTTGATCTTCGCAGGCCCGGTTGCGCTGCATTCGGCGTTCGATTTCCCGCTGCTGACCCTCCAGCGCATGCCGGATCTGGACCCGACCCTCCGGATGTGGCTGGGCGCAACGAGCCTGTTGATCGGCTTCAGCTCGATTGCCTTCGCCATCCGCCTGGTCCGGCGCGTCGCCCGCCACCACGCGCCGCGGACGGACGTCGCCCGCGAGCGGCTCAGCCAGCTTCGCCGGATGTGGGCGCTGCTGCTTGCCGGCGGCGGCGTCGGCTTTCTCGGGCTCGCCTTCGTGCTGACCTCGATTCATCACTGGCTCATCAACCCCGAACGCAATCTGACGCTGGCCCTGATCCCGATCGGCTTCGTCTCGATCCTGCTCGGCCTTGCGCTTCTGATTGTCACAACGGCGATCTACATTCTCAGCCGCAACCGCATCCGCACCAGCGCGGAAGGTTTTTCCTCGGCCCCCGGCGGCAGTTGATCCATCGCATGGCAAACGAGTGATGGGCCGACTAGATGATGGGACGCACTCCTCTCGTTCCGGAGCTAGACGATGACATCGCCCGAAGATCTTTCACGGCTGCAATCCGCGATGAGCCAGACGGCCAAGGCACATTGGAAGGCCTTCCTGTTCGAAGGCATCCTGCTCGTCGTTCTCGGCGTCGCGGCTCTGATCCTGCCGCCGCTCGCGAGCCTTGCGACCGCGATCTTCCTCGGCTGGATGTTCCTGATCAGCGGCATCGGCGGGCTGATCGTCACCTATTGGGCGCGCAGCACGCCGGGCTTCTGGTGGTCGCTGATCTCGGCTGCGCTCGCCGTGCTCACCGGCCTGTTGCTGCTGGCCCGGCCGATACAGGCCGTTCTGACCCTGACGATCGTGCTTGGCGCCTACTTCCTCGCCGAGGGCGTCGCCACCATCATGTACGCGCTGGAGCACCGCCGCGACGCGAGCAGTCGCTGGTCGTGGCTCCTGATCTCGGGCCTCATCGACATCGCGATCTCGTTCTTGGTGATCACGGGACTGCCGAGCTCGGCGGAATGGGCCATCGGCGTTCTCGTCGGTATCAATTTGCTGTTCGGCGGCGCCAGCCTGATCGGCATGGCGCTCGCGGCGCGCAACAGCAACACCTGAGGCGCCTCGTCGCCTGCCGCGCCGATTTGGGGGTGACAAAGCGCCAATGGAGCGCTATATGCCCTGCCATGATCACCGTCGCCACCAACTATTTTTGGTACTTTAGCTACGACAGCTCGCTGGCGGCAGGAGGATCGCGCTCAATCTGAAACATTGCAGCAAACGTCCGAACAAGCCGCCAGACCTGGCGGCTTTTTTATTGCCGGCAGGTTCGAAACAAACAGGAGCCCGCCGTGCTGAGCACGACCGACGATCTGCGCATCCGCGAACTGAAAGAACTGAGCACCCCGGACGAGGTGATGCGGGAGGTCCCGCGCACGCTCACCGCCACCCGTGTGGTGATGGCCGCGCGCAACGCCATCCATGCCATCCTGAGCAGCCAGGACGACCGCCTTCTGGTCGTCGTCGGCCCCTGCTCCGTGCATGATCCCAGGGCCGCGCTCGATTACGCCGAGCGCCTCGCAAAGCTGCGCGAGGATCTCGCCGATCAGCTCGAGATCGTGATGCGGGTCTATTTCGAGAAGCCGCGCACCACGGTGGGCTGGAAGGGCCTGATCAACGATCCCGATCTCGACGGCAGCTTCGACATCAACAAGGGCCTGCGGCTGGCGCGCAACGTGCTGTCGGCCGTGAACAATCTCGGCCTGCCCGCCGGCACGGAATTCCTGGACATGACGACGCCGCAATACATCGCCGACCTCGTGTCCTGGGCTGCGATCGGCGCCCGCACGACCGAGAGCCAGATCCACCGCGAGCTGGCTTCCGGGTTGTCGTGCCCGGTCGGCTTCAAGAACGGCACCGACGGCAATGTTCGCATTGCCGCCGATGCGGTGAAATCAGCCTCGCACCCGCATCATTTCATGGCCGTCACGAAACTCGGCCGCTCGGCGATCGCCTCGACCGCCGGCAACGAGGATTGCCACATCATCCTGCGTGGCGGCAGCAAGCCGAATTATGACGCGGCAAGCATTGCGGCGGCCTGCAACGAGCTGACGAAATCCGGCGTCGCGCCGCTGGTGATGGTGGATGCGAGCCACGCCAATTCGAGCAAGAAGCCGGAGAACCAGCCGCTGGTGATGGCGGACATCGCCGGCCAGATCTCAGGCGGCGAAAACCGCATCATGGGCGTGATGATCGAGAGCAATCTCGTTGCCGGCCGCCAGGACGTGGTGCCGGGCAAACCGCTCGCCTACGGCCAGAGCATCACCGACGGCTGCATCGATTGGCCGGCCACGGCGACCGTGCTCGAGCAGCTCGCCGACGCGGTCGAGGTCCGCCGCAACTCGAGCCGTGCCGGATTGCACGAGCGCTCAGCATAGCCCGTCACAAAATCGCGGTCGTCTCCTTCACCTCTCCCCGTCGGGGAGAGGTGAGTCCATCAGCAGCCGCGGCAGATGCTCTTGATCTTCTTGTCGAGCGCCTGGTTTTCCTTGCTGAGCGGATCGTTCGGATCGCTCACATTCTTCTCGCTCGGCACGTCAGCCGCGCGGGGCTGGCGGTGACCGACCGGTGCCGGCAACACCGAGCCGGAGGATGCTCCGCCGGATGTCGCCCCCTTGGAGCCGCCGGTCTGTGCGACCGCCGCGCCGCCAAGCAAGACCACGAGCGATGCTGCCACCATGATCTTCTTCATTTCCGCTTCTCCATTCTCAAGCAGCGCGCGCCCCGTCACCGCTCAGGTCTCGGGCGGATAGAGATGAACGTCGCCGCAATAGTCGACGATACGATAGCGCGTTTCGGCTCCCGCTTCACGTGCATCCGTTGCGGTATTTTGTTCCGCCAACACATAGTTGGGTCCCACCGGCGATTTCCCGGCGCCGCCGGGAATGTCGATGACATAGTCTGGCTGGCATAGACCTGACACCCGCCCGCGCAACTGCCGCATCAGGTCCTGCCCCTCGGCCAGCGTCGTCCGCAGATGCGCTGTGCCCGGCGCGAGATCGCCGTGATGCAGATAGTACGGCTTGATACGGCATTCGACGAAAGCTCGCATCAAATCCGACAGAGCGGCGATGGTGTCATTGACCCCGCGCAAAAGCACGGATTGGCTCACCAGCGGAACTCCGGAATCGACCAGCCGCGCGCAGGCGGTGCGCGCCGGCCCCGTCAGTTCGAGCGCGTGGTTGGCATGCACGGCCACCCAGGTGGTCGCCCCCTCGACCTTGAGCGCCGCAACCATCTCGTCGCTGATGCGCGCGGGATCGGCCACCGGCACGCGGGTATGAAGGCGGATGATCTTGACGTGATCGATGCCGGCAAGATCGGTCATGATCTCGCTCATCCGCCGCGGCGACAGCATGAGCGGATCGCCGCCCGTCAGGATCACTTCCCAGATTTCGCCATGCGAACGGATGTATTCGATCGCCGCGCGATAGGCGCCGTCCGACAGCGCGTTGTCCTTGCCGGGCCCCACCATCTCGCGGCGGAAGCAGAAGCGGCAATAGACAGCGCAGACATGAACGAGCTTGAACAGGACGCGATCGGGATAGCGGTGCACGATCCCGGGAACCGGCGAGTGCGGATGATCGCCGATCGGATCGGCGCTTTCGCCCGGCTGCATCTCCAACTCGTTTGCACTCGGAACGAATTGCCGCGCGATGGGATCGTCCGGGTCGGACGTATCGATCAGTTCGACCAGCGTCGGCGTGATGGCCACCGCATAGCGCGCGGCAACACGTTCGAGCGCGGGGAGCGCTGCTGCGGGCGACAGACCTTCGGCGACGAGCTCGGCCGGCTCGCGCAAGGTGCGTGCAAGGTTCGTTTTCGTCATGTCTCTCAAGACGCTTCATTTGCCGGTGGCGTCCAAACCACCTGATCAATTCGCGATGCACCGCTCGCCAGCATCACCAGCCGGTCGAAGCCGAGTGCGACGCCGCTCGCCTCCGGCATTGCGGCGACCGCGGCCAAAAAGTCCTCGTCCAGCGGATAGGCTTCGCCGTAGCGGCGCTGCTTCTCCGCCATCGATTCCGTGAAGCGTTTGTGTTGCTCCTCGGCATCGGTCAGTTCGCCAAAGCCGTTGGCGAGCTCGACCCCGCACGCATAGACCTCGAAGCGCTCCGCAACCCTGGGATCTTCAGCCTTCACCCGTGCCAGGGCAGCCTCTGGAGATGGGTATTCGAACAGAATGGTCAAACGCCCCTGCCCAAGATGCGGCTCGACATGCTCGACCAGAACCTTGCTGAAGATGTCCGACCAGGTGTCGTCCTCGGCCACACGGATCTTGCTGGCCGCCGCCTCGGCGAGTGCGGCACGGTTACCCCTGTTGCCCGAGATTGTCGACAGCAGGTCGATGCCGGCGAACCGTTCGAAGGCGCCCGAGACCGTCAGCAGTTCCGGCTCGGAGAAGGGATCAGCGGTCCGGCCGCGGAAGGAAAAGGTCCCGATCCCGGTCGCCTGCGCCGCACGGGCGATCACGACGACGCAATCGGCCATGATGGCGTCATACGGGGCGCCTGCCCGATACCACTCCAGCATGGTGAATTCGGGCAGATGCAGATCACCGCGCTCACGGTCGCGGAACACCCGGGCGAGCTCGAAAATCCGCGTCTCGCCCGCCGCCAGCAGCTTCTTGCAGGCGAATTCCGGCGAGGTCCGCAAATATCGGCTGGCTCGGCTGCCGTCCGGCCGCATGATCTCGGTCCGGGGGGCATGCAGATGGGTCTCATTGCCCGGGGAGACCTGCAGGACGGAGGTTTCGACCTCTACGAACCCCTGCTCGGCGAAAAACCCCCGAAGCGCCCCGGTAATGGCCCCTCTGGCCTGAAGGAAAGGCCGCCGGTCGAGGTGGCGGCTTGGCGACCAGAACGGTGAGATGGGCTTGTCCCCAGCCATTAGCCGGCAGCCCCCGCCCTGAGCAAAAGGCTGGCATCCAACGGCAAAATCAGTATGTTGCGGCCCGAAACGGGTGCCGAGGTCCGATTTGAGGCCCCAACTCCCCCATCGATTTGACCACGTCCTGGCCCCAGCCGGGCCAAGCAAGCAGGAAATATAGCTTTGAGAGTCATCGCCAGTTCTATTCGCAAGGGCAACGTGATCGAGCAAGACGGCAAGCTTTACGTCGTCGTGAGCGCCGAGAACATCCATCCCGGCAAGGGCACCCCGGTCAGCCAGATCGAAATGCGCCGAATTTCGGACGGGGTAAAGATCTCCGAGCGCTACAAGACCACCGACCAGGTCGAAAAGGCCACGATCGAAGAGCGCAACTACACCTTCCTGTATGAAGATGGCGACGGCTTCCACTTCATGAACCCCGAGACCTACGACCAGGTCCAGGTCTCCAAGGACGTCGTTGGCGACGCGGCCTCCTATCTTCAACCGGACATGACCGTCAAGCTGTCGATGCATGACGTCAACGTGGTGTCGATTGCGCTGCCGCAGCGCGTGACCCTGGAAGTGGTCGAGACCGAACCCGTGACCAAGGGCCAGACCGCCTCCTCGTCCTACAAGCCCGCGATCTTGTCCAACGGCGTGCGCACCACGGTGCCGCCGCACATCGCCGTCGGCACCCGCATCGTGGTGATGACCGAAGACGGCTCCTACTCAGAGCGCGCCAAGGACTAGCAGAGCGCGGTGCAATCGGAACAGGTGCCGCCGGGGGGCGAGACAGTGGTTGGGAAGGGTTTCCGCTTCGTCTCGCTGCTTCTGGCGTCGCTCTCGCTGCCCATTGCCGCTCCGCTCGCCGCGGACGAATTCCGCAGCCCCTCGCTCACGGCCCTGCGCGTCGATTGGCGCGCAGCGCTGGACCAGCTCCGCACCGAGATCAACAGTCGCCCCCGCGTCGCAGACGATTTCATCTTCGCGCCACGCCGTACGGTGCCGCGCTATGATCCCCGCGCCACCCCCGCCCTGGTGCAGCTCAACGCGGTTTCCTCACGATTCTTCGCCGGCATCACCCGCAGTCCCGTGCCTGTGCTGCTGCCGTTCGATGCCGCCGGGTACCTCGATACGCAACGCAACGGTGCGCCGGCGACGCTCGCATTGTCGCGCTACCAGGCGGACTTCAATCCCGTCGACATGTTCGATGCCGGCCCCGCCGGCTACAGTGCAACCTTTTCGTTGGATCCCGGCGCCGGTGACGGCATGCCGGGCCGCGTGTTCGCGAGGCCGGTCGAGGTCCAGATCACGGGTTCGGCGCTGGTCTACGACATCGCCGATCCCGCCGGCGGCAAGGGCGAGCCAGTCAAGCCGCTCGCGACGATCTTTCCGGACCTCCGCAGATTCATCCGGGAGGGCTATGTACGCTACGCTTTCACCCGTTTCGGCGCCGCCTATGTCGTGTCGATCCAGTGCCTCGACAGCGTCGCCAAGCCGAGACGGCTCGCCTGCAAGGAAGCCTATCCAGTCGCCGAGCGCTTCCTGAAGGCCCTGCGTGTCGCCGGCGGGCAACGGATGCGGCCGCTAATGGACGTCGCCTCCAACGTCATCGATCGCCCCACGGCTCGCTCGCCCGATTTCAGCTATCGGCCGAGCGGCGATATCATCCCGAATACGGGCTACCGCAAGCAAGGCGGCCATGCCGACGTGATGGCCTATGCACAGATCCGCTTTCCGCTCGAGAAGGCGCCCGCCTTTGTGCGTTCGCAATCCTACAGCAAGCGCGACAAGAGCGAGGGCCCGACCGCCTATCCCTGGCGCGACAATTTTTGCGAGTCCCGCAGCTTCGAGGTCTGGCAGTGCGCCGGCGGCTACGGCCATCAGGGCGAGGACATTCGCGCCGCCAACTGCCCGCCCGGCGAGGACGCCGAATCCTGCGACCCCAAGCGGCGCGCCGTCGTTGCCGTGCGCGATGCCATCGTGATCCGCGCGGCCAAGGACCAGGCCGCGACGCTTCAAGTCAACAGCCGCACCGAGCACATCCGTTTCCGCTACATGCACATGAACCCGCATGCGATGAACGCCGACGGTCTCGTCAACGGCCGCATCGTCACCGAAGGCGAGAAGATCGGCGTCGTCTCGAACTATCTCGACCGTCCCGCCGGCACCTCGATGCACCTGCATTTCGACGTACAGGTGTTCACCCGCGATGGCTGGATCTGGGTCAGCCCCTACGTCACCCTGGTCTCGGCCTATGAGCGCCTGATCCGCGCCCGTGGCCGCGAGATCGGTCCGGAGATGGCAGTCACGGCGCAGCCGGTGGCACACGCGCTGCCGAACGACGTTGTCAAGCCGGACCTGCGCGAGGGATCGAGCGGCGACGACAATTGACGGCTTGCTCGTTCCGAGGCTGAACGGTGCAAGAGCTGCTGTCGCCCACGCCGCCGGATCGAACGAACAAAGGACAGGGTTGATGAGCCTCGGACTGATCGGTCTTTTCGACGACATCGCGGCGATCGCAAAGGTGGCAGCAGCCTCGCTCGACGATGTGGCGAGCCAGGCTGCCAAGGCGGGCACAAAGGCGGCTGGCGTGGTCATCGATGACGCGGCCGTCACGCCGAACTACGTCATCGGTTTTGCCTCGAAACGCGAACTGCCGATCGTCGGCAAGATTGCGGCCGGATCGCTGCGCAATAAGTTGCTGATCCTGCTCCCCGTTGCTCTGTTGCTTGGATATTTCCTTCCCGCCGCAGTCACCCCGCTGCTCATGCTGGGGGGAGCGTTTCTTTGCTACGAGGGTGCCGAGAAGGTGCTCGAAGCCGTGATGCCGCATCATGCGCACCACCACGAAGCTCAGCTCCAGCCGATCGCGTTGAATGCCCGGTCGGTGGAGGACGAGAAGGTCGCGAGCGCCATCAAGACCGACTTCATCCTGTCGGCGGAGATCATGGCGATCACACTGGCGGCCCTCCCGGCGGGCAGCATCTGGACGCAGGCAATGGTGCTGGCGTTGGTCGGCATATTCATCACAGTCGGAGTCTACGGCGTGGTGGCCCTGATCGTGAAGGCGGACGATGTCGGCATGGCCCTCGCCCGCTATGACAGCGCCTCGATCATCGGCGGCGCGATCCGCTTGCTTGGACGCGCGCTCGTCCGCGGTATGCCCGTCTTCCTTGCGGTGCTGAGCACCATCGGCACCGCCGCCATGATCTGGGTCGGCGGCGGCATCATTCTGCATGGCATCGAAAAATACGGCCCACCCGTGGTCGGCCGCATGGTCCATGCCGCAACCGAGGCCGCGGCACATGCCCTTCCATCCGTTGCCGGCATCATCGAGTGGTCGGTCGAGGCGGCCATCTCAGGCTTGCTTGGACTGCTTGTCGGCGCGCTTGCGATTCCGGTCGTCCAATACGGTCTCTCTCCGGCCTGGAAACGGTTGAGGCGATCGCCGCAGGCCTGAAAACGGCCGTCGTCGCGGATTGCGCGTACCAGCTAATCCAGGAGCGTCGTGAGTTGGGCGCCCTCATCCGCCACGAACACGGCGATCAGCTCTGCCGGCTCGGTCGCGCTGGCGTTGGCGGAGACCAGATGCGTCGAGCCCGGCGGCTCGAAGAAGGACTGGCCGACCCCAAACGTCTGGACCGGACCGCCGCCGAGCTGGGACCGGATCTCGCCCTTGGTGATGTAGGCGGTAACGGATCCCGAGTGACGATGCGGACGCGAAAATCCGCCCGGACCGTAGAACACGCGCACGATGGTGACGCGCTTGCCCGGCACGTTCGGCAATGGGTAGGAGCCGATCGGCTCGACCTTGTCGAGGGGCGAACTCTCCGCAGCCGTGGCGCACAGCGGCGCCAGTACGCCTGAGACGGTGTCCATCGTCACCGGCAATACTTTGCCAATCGCCAGCGCGCAGGCGAGCCCTGCGACGACCGCGAGTGCCGTCGAACGTGACACCGGGCGCTGCGCAACGGCCAAACTCATTGTTGTCATGCTGATCTCCCCGCGTTGCAATCAGGATGCCGCAGCATTCGCCGCGGCCGGCCGCTTGGCCGGCGTCCAGCGATACGCCGCGCCGAACCGGTTCCAGACATTGATCGAGGCGACCGCCGAGGTCAGGTAGGTCAGCTCGGTTTCAGAGAACTCGCGCGTCGCCTCCGAATAGACCTCCTCGCTGACGCCACCAGGCAGCAGCGTCAAGGCCTCCGCCCAGGCCAGCGCCGCGCGCTCGCGCGCGGAAAAGACCGGCGCCTCGCGCCAGACCGCGACCAGATGGAGCTTGTCGGCGGGAACGCCGATCCGCTCCGACAGCAGGACGTGGTGCTGCACGCAGAAGGCGCAGCCGTTGATTTGCGAAGCGCGCAGCTTGACGAGTTCGATGAGCTGCTTGTCGAGGCCGGCCTTGGTTGCAAGCTGACCGAACGCCAGCACCAGATCATAGACGTCCGGCGCGATCTTCTTGAAATCCTCGTATTCGCTGCGGGCGTGTGACATTGCCGTTCACCTCGTCTTATTGTATGAATGCTTACATCTTATAAGAGCTCTTATATGTCACGCAAGTCCGCAACCGCCGCAAGACCCAAAACCGAATACAAGGCGACCGTATCCGTCGGCGACGTGCGTGTACCCGCGCCCGGAGAAGGCAAGCGTGGCGAGCAAGGTTATCTCGGCTATCTCCTGCGCCAGGCCCATGCCGCGGTCCGCCTGACGATGGAACGGGCGCTCGGCGATCTCGGCGTGACATCGCCGCAATTCGCGGTGCTGACCATGCTCAACGCATATCCGGGCCTATCAGGCGCCGACGTCGCCCGCCTCACCTTCCTGACGCCCCAGACCGTCGGCGTCATCATCCGCAATCTCGAACGCGATGGCGCAATTCTGATGACGCCCCATCCGGTCCACGGCCGCATCCAGCAATGGACGTTGACGCCACGCGGCGCGACGCTGCTGAAAGCCTGCCGCGAGCGTGTGATCGCGCTCGAAAAGCGACTTGCGAGGGGGTTGGATGGCAAAGCGGAAACAACAATCCGGCGCTGGCTCGCCGGAATTGCGACTGATTTACAGCAGGACCAGGTGGATTGACGTTCGTCTCGAGCGAAGGCCTACCCGTCCTTCAACGCGTCCTTGACGGCGCCGGCGGGCCAGGTCTCGCCCGCGGCGATCACCCGCACGCGGGTTCGATCCGTGGCATTGACCAGCACGTGCGAAGTCACCCGGTCGCGACTCGGCTCCAGGTGCAGATCGGTTTCGGGCTTCCAGCTCAGCGTGGTCGCCAGATCGCCCGGAAAAATCTGCCAGCGCGACCCGTCGTCGAGCTCGACGACATGGCTTTCCGCATGCGCTCGTATCTTCATTCCACCTCGAATCTCGATGAAGGAGCTGCGCGCGGAAGGGCCCCGGCGCTCCGGCCGGGACCCTGCTCGCTCAGTCGTTGTCGTGATGAATCACGGTCTTTTCGCGATTGCCGAATTCATCTTCCTTCTTGATCACCGTGGTGCGGTCGGCGGGCTCGCGCTCCCGAATGACCGTGGTGCGATCCCGATCGCGGTCTCGCTCGCGATATTCATGGGACTGACCAACCGTCACGCCCGCACCCACCGGGCCGACGTGAACTCCGACCTCGTCCGCGAACGCAGGCGCGGCGATGGCCGTCACCATGGCAGCGGCAAACAGATATTTCCTCATCACTCCTCCTCTTCCTGATGCGAGGGGAATGCGGGACTGCGACAGTTTGTTCCGACGAATTGGCCGATCCATGGACCCGGAAATTCGACGCTCGGTTGTTCCGGGAACCGACTCACACGGGCCATGTTTCGGGCTAGAATGTGCCCATGAAGCAAACTGATTCCTCACTCTGTTGCACGCGCCGCACCCTGCTCCGATCGACGTTCGGTGCGGCTGCCGTACTCACGCTTCCGACACACGTCCTCGCCGCACCTCCGGGCTTCGACGAATGGCGCGAAGCCTTTCGCTCACGCGCCCTGGCCAAAGGCATTTCCGCCGCGACCTGGCAGCGCGCGATGGCGCGGGTCGAACCCGACACGAGCGTGTTCAAGCAGATGCGCAGCCAGCCGGAATTTCACGAGCAGGTCTGGCAGTACATCAACCGCCGCGTCTCCGACTGGCGCATCATCAACGGCAAGATCGCCCTGAAGAACAACGAGGCGCTGCTCGCGCGCATCGAGCGCGAGTTCGGCGTCGAGCGTGGCACGCTGCTGGCGCTGTGGGGCGTCGAGTCCGCCTATGGCGATCCGCTGGTGCAGCAGAACCACATGAGGCCCATATTTCCATCACTGGCCGCACTTGCCTGGAACGAGCCGCGCCGCAAGGCCTATTGGGAGACCGAGCTGATCAACGCGCTGCGCATCGTCGACAAGGGCTGGGGCACGCCGGAGCAGATGCAGGGATCCTGGGCCGGCGCGATGGGGCATTCGCAATGGATGCCGGAAGTCTGGCTCAATGTCGGCATCGACTATGACGGCGACGGCAAAGTGTCCCCCTTCGGCAAGCCCGACGATGCGCTGGGCTCGACCGCCAAATATCTCGTCAATCGCGGCAAATGGCATCGCGGCGAGCATTGGGGCTATGAGGTGCGCGCGGCCGGCAACATCAGCGGCAGCCGAACCTATGCGGCATGGCAGGCGGCCGGCGTCACCCGCGCCGACGGCCAGCCGTTTCCCCAGCCGAACGCCTCCGCGCAGATGTGGACGCCGGTCGCGGGCGGGCCGACCTTCTTGTTGGGACCGAACTTCTACTCGGTGAAGAGCTACAATCCCTCGATGAACTATGCGCTGGCGATCTGCCATCTCGGCGACCGCTGCCTCGGCGCGCCGCCTTTCATTCAGCCCTTCCCCGGCTCCGAGCGCGCGCTGACGCTCGCCGAGGTGCAGGAAATGCAGACGCGCCTGACGAAGGCCGGCTTCGACACCGGCGGCACCGATGGCCGCGTCGGCAACGACACCATGAAGGCGGTCAAGGATTTTCAGCAGCGCGCCGGGATCACGCCGGCGGACGGCTATGGCGGGCTGAAGGTGCTGGCCAAGCTGCGACAGGGGTCGTAGGCGACCTCAATGCCGGTACTGCGGCTCCTCCGCATCGAGCTGCCTGCGGATCGCGGCGAGATGCAGCCGTGCGGATTCGCTATCGCCCTCACGCATCTGCCTGTAGGTTTCGGCCGCAACGGCTGGATCGACCGGCAGCACCTTTCGTCCCGTCGACATCGCCAGCACCTGCACCTCGGCGGCACGTTCGAGATAGTAGAGATCGTCCCAGGCCTCCGCGATGGTCGGTGCCAGCACCATCACGCCGTGATGCTTCATGAAGATGATGTCGGCATCGCCGACGGCGGATGCGATGCGCGCCCCTTCCTGGTTGTCCAGCGCGAGGCCGTTGTAGTCGCGGTCGACGGCGGTGCGGCCATAGAACTTCAGCGCGGTCTGGCCGGCCCAGATCAGCGGCTCGCCTTCGGTCATCGACAGCGCGGTGGCATTGGGCATGTGGGTGTGGAAGGCGACTTTCGCGCGCGGCAGGCGCTTGTGCATCTCGGCATGGATGTAGAAGGCGGTCGCCTCGGGCACACCCTCGCCGTCGAGCACGTTGCCGTGGAAGTCGCAGATCAGGAGCCTGGACGCGGTCAGCTCGCGAAAGGCGTAGCCGTAGGGGTTGACGAGGAACAGATCGTCATGGCCGGGCACGACGGCCGAGAAGTGGTTGCAGATGCCTTCTTCAAAGCCATTGCGCGCCGCCATGCGGAAACAGGCGGCGAGGTCCTCGCGTGCAGTGCGGATCGCATCGGTCGCGAGATCCGGCCGGTTCGACCGGAATGGCGCTGATGCGGGTGAGGAAGCGTGAAGGCTGTGCGCCATGGCGAAGGACACCTCTGTTGGTCGAGAGCTGCCCCTCGTTGTACAGGCGCTGCGCCTGCGCGTCAGCCCCTGCGCGTGCCGCCCTGCCCTGCGCGGCTCAGGCCCGCCGCAGCACGCCGCCCGCGTTCATGCCACCGTCGATGACGAGTTCGCTGCCGGTGAGGTAGCGCGAGGCATCGGAGGCCAGATACAGCACGCCGGAGGCGATCTCCGCCGCCTGGCCGGCGCGGCCGAGCGGCGTGACGACCTTCGCCCGCTCCTCCGGATCGATCGGCGCGTTCTGGCCGGCGCCGGTCGCGCCCGTCGGGATCTTGCCCCAGATCGGGGTGTCGATGATGCCGGGATGAACCGAGTTGACGCGGATGCCGTCGCCCGCGGCCGCGCACTCCATCGCGATCGACTTGGCGAACAGCCGCACGCCGCCCTTGGTCGCCGAATAGGCCGACAACCCGGGCGAACCGCGCAGGCCCGCCAGCGACGACATCATGACGATCGAACCGCCACCATGCTTGCGCATCAGGGGCAGGCAATGCTTGACCGAGAGAAACACGCCGTCGAGGTTGATCGCGTTCTGCTTGCGCCAGTCGGCAAGCGTCATGTCCACGATCGAAGGCACGGCAATGCCGATGCCGGCGTTGGAGACCATGATGTCGAGCCGGCCGTAGCGCTTGGCGACTTCGGTGACGATCTCGATCCAGCGCTCCTCGCTGGTGACGTCCTGCTCAAGGAAGATCGCCTTGCCGCCGGCTTTCGTCACGCGCTTGGCGAGTTCGGGGCCGCGCAACTCATCGATGTCGGTGATGACGACGGTCGCGCCCTCGCGCGCGAACAGCTCGACGATGGCTTCGCCGATACCCGAGGCCCCGCCCGTCACCAGCGCGACCTTGCCTTCAACCTGCCCTGCCATTTTTCACTCCCTTTTTTGTTGTTTGAAGCAGCGGCTATCTAATCACGGATGGCCCCTGGTCCGGTAGCGCGACGTCGATGACGCGGAATTGCACGCGCTCGGTGCCCTGATAGCGATCGACCGCGAGCGAGCCCGCGACATGCAGTTGCTGGCCGCGATTGGCGAGCAGCGCGTTGCCGAGCTTCTGGCCGACCGAGCGGAACGCAATGCCGTTGACGATGGCGCCGTCGCCCGACTTGAAACGCAGACGCAGATGCGCCTGCCCGACTTCGTCGGCAAAGACCAGCTGGTGCGCCGGCAGCGCCAGCACGGCTTCCGGATTGCCGCTCCCGAAAGGACCGGCGCGGTTCAGCGTCGCCGCAAGCTCGGTCGTCACCGCGCGTGCGGAGACCGCGCCGTCGATATAGAGCTCGTTGACGTGGCGGGCCTCGGCGACGTCCTGCGCCAGCGCGTTCTCGAGATAAGCGCGGAATTCGGCGAGCTTTTCTTTCCGCAGCGTCACGCCGGCGGCCATCGCGTGGCCGCCGCCCTTGAGCAGAATCCCGTCGGCCACCGCCTGCCGCACCGCCTTGCCGAGATCGACGCCGGCGATCGAGCGCCCCGAGCCGGTGCCGATGCCACCAGGCTCGAGAGCAATGGCGAAAGCCGGTCGCGAGAACTTCTCCTTGAGCCGGGAGGCCACGAGGCCGACGACGCCGGGATGCCAGCCTTCGGACGCCGTGACGATGACGCCGAGCTTGTCCTCGAGCCCGATCGAGGCCAGCGCCTCGGCTTCGGCCTGGGCTTCGGCGGCCTGCTCGATGACGCGGCGCTCGCCGTTGAGACGGTCGAGTTCGGCCGCGATCCGCGCGGCCTCGACGCTATCGCCCTCCAACAGCAGCCGCACGCCGAGATCGGCGCGGCCGATGCGGCCGCCGGCATTGATGCGCGGCCCCAGCATGAAGCCGAGATGCCAGGCCTCCGGCGGGCCGTTGAGCCGTGCCACGTCCATCAGCGCGGTATGGCCGACATGGTCGCGACGCCGCATCGCGATCAGCCCCTTGGCAACGAAGGCGCGGTTGAGGCCAACCAGCGGGGCAACATCAGCAACGGTGCCGAGCGCGACGTGATGCAGCATGCCGAGCAGATCGGGCTCGGGCATCTCGGCGCTCCAGAACCCGCGCTGGCGCAACTCGCGATTGACCGCCACCAGCGTAACCAGCACGAGGCCGACGGCGGCGAGATGGCCAAGGCCGGAGAGATCGTCGAGCCGGTTCGGATTGACCAGCGCATCGACCTCCGGCAGCTCCGTGCCGGCCTGGTGGTGGTCGATCACGACCACGGACATGCCGAGCCGTTTCGCTTCAGCCAGCGGCTCGATGCTGGTGGTGCCGCAATCGACGGTGACGAGCAGCGTCGCACCCTTGGCCGCGAGGCCGCGCACCGCGTCGACGTTGGGGCCATAGCCCTCGAAGATGCGGTCGGGAATGTGGATCAGCGGATCGAGTCCGCAATGGCGCAGGTGCCAGGCCAGCAACGCCACAGAGGTCGCGCCGTCGACGTCGTAGTCGCCGAAGATCGCGACCTTCTCCCCCCTTGTCGCGGCATCCGCGATCCGTTTGGCCGCCGCTTCCATCTCCGTGACCGTGAACGGGTCCGGCAGAAGCTTGCGGATGGTCGGATCGAGGAAGTCGGCAACAGCGTCGATATCGACGCCGCGGCCCGCCAGCACGCGCGCCAGCAGCTCCGGGAGCTGGTGCCGTTGCACGATGGCAAGCGCCTTGGCCGCCCCGCGCGCATCGAGCCGGTCGAGCCAGAGCTTGTCGGTGAGCGAGCGCGCGACACCTAGGAACGCTCGGGGCGCTTCGACGGGCAAGGCGGTGGCGGGCGGCGTCATGATTCGAGAGCGATCTTTGGGAACTCGGGACCCCGGACGAACACGCAGGGCGTCCGGTCACTGGCCGATTGGCCGGGAATCCGCCGAGCTTTGCAACGGCGGCGGTCCACAAAGCGGTGGATGGCTGCCCGGCAGGGCTCAGTGACTATCATTTGGGCACCCGGCCGAATAGCAAATTAAGCAGGCGTTAGGCGGAATCTTCGAAAAAGACTCGTATTCGATCTGTAATTTGTCAGTTCCGGGTTCGTTGCAGATCAGACCTCATTGCCAAGGGAAGTCCCCGATGTCTGCTGCGCTGGGTCTGAAAGCCAAGCCGATCGCCACAGAACCCGCCGACGATGATTCCGACATCTCCGCGCTGATCAACCGCCTGACCGCGGAGGTCAACCAGATCGCGGTCGACAAGACCAAGTCGATCCAGCAGATCACCAACCAGATGAAGATGCTGGCGCTGAACGCGCTGATCGAGAGCTCGCGCGCCGGCGCGCAAGGCGCCGGCTTTGCGGTGGTGGCCCAGGAGGTGCGCGGCGTCGGACAGCAGGTCGAGACCATCGCACGCGAGCTCGAAAGCCAGCTGACGAAGCGCACCGGCGATCTCGTCTCCTCGATCGAGCGCATGAGCCAGCGTTCGCGCGGCGAGCGCATGATGGACCTGTCGCTGAACGCGATCGAGCTGATCGACCGCAACCTCTATGAACGCACCTGCGACGTGCGCTGGTGGGCGACCGATTCCGCCGTGGTCGATTGCGCGGCCTCCCCCAGTGCGGCGGCCGTCTCGCACGCCTCGCAGCGCCTCGGCGTGATCCTCGGAGCCTACACCGTCTATCTCGACCTCTGGCTCTGCGACCTCGACGGCAACGTCATCGCCAACGGCCGTGCCGACCGCTTTCGCGTCGTCGGTCAGAACATCGCCCACACAAAATGGTTTCGCGACGCGCACAGCCTGCGCTCCGGTGACGACTACGTCGCCGGCGACGTCGAGAACCAGCCGCTGCTCGGCAACGCGCAGGTCGCGACCTATTGCGCCAGCGTCCGCGCCGGCGGCCAGGCCAACGGCGCCCCGATCGGCGTGCTCGCCATCCATTTCGACTGGGAGCCGCAGGCCCGTGCCATCGTGCAGGGCGTGCGCATCGGCGACAGCGACAGGGCCCGCGTGCTGCTGGTCGATTCCAACCTGCGCGTCATCGCAGCGTCCGACGGCCAGGGCATCCTCAGCGAACGCCTCTCGATCTCGCTGAACGGCCAGCGCTCCGGCTTCTATCACGACCGCAACGGCTCGCTGGTCGCCTTTCATGCAACGCCGGGTTACGAGACCTATCGGGGCCTCGGCTGGTACGGGGTGATCATCTGCGGTGCCTGAGGCGCCTCGCAAGATCGGACGGGTAGCCCGCTCTCAACAAGATTCGCGAAAACAACCCCATGCACAGTAGCCAAGGGGTTGTCTTCCCTGGTTGTTTTTGCACGCGCCAAAATTCTTGGACACGTCGGGCAAAACAGGAGCAACCTGCCAAGGGCGCCATCGCGGCACATTTGTTCTTGCAACGACCGTCTCGATAAAAATGCCTTCGGGCGCGGCGATCTAGCACACACTCTCCACAACGGCAGCCCGACACATCCTTGCTCTCGCTCTTGTGTTGGGGAACAATGCCCGGCAATGAAAGAGCCCTACCGTGGGCTCTCGAGCTTTTTCTTGCGGGGCAACGAGCTTGAGCGAACAAATGCATCCGGCAGCGCCCCATCACCTGCCGTTCTTCGTGCCTGGACCTGACGGCTCGGACGCCCTGATGGTCGTCATGGCCATTTTCCTCATTGCCGTCGTGTTGTGGGTGGGTACGCTCTATTGGAAGCTGCACAGCCTTCCGGAGCGGATGGCGCACAAATCGCAGAAGCTGCAATTCGAGCTTGTCGCCGTGCTCGGACTCATCTCGCTGTTCACACACATGCACATCTTCTGGATCGCAGGTCTCCTTCTCGCGATGATCGATCTGCCGGACTTCTCCACGCCGCTGCGCACCATCGCCGGCTCGGTGGAGCGGATCGCCGATGCAGCGCCGCAGACCCGGCAGCCGGCAACCGAAGCCGAGCTGTCCGGCAATTCCGGCACCAAGAATGCGCCGCACGAGGGAGTTCAAGGTCATGCTTGAACTCCTGCTCTGCTCGCTCGTGACGATCCTCCCGGACTACCTCTATCGGCGCTATCGGCAGGGTAAGCGGTTCGGCAAGGAGATAACGCTCTTCTCGGTCTGGTACGAGCTGAGGTGGGGCATCACCAGTTGCCTGATGCTGACCATCGCGCTGATCACCATGATCTTCTACTATCATCCTTCGACCAGTTCGGCGACGCTCTACTTCCGCACCGTGCCGATCCTGCCCGAAGTCGCCGGCCGCGTCGCCGAGGTCAACGTCGATTACAGCGCGCCCGTCAAGAAAGGCGACGTGCTCTTCCGGCTGGACAGCGCCAAGCAGCAGGCGGCACTCGAGACGGCAAAACGAAAGGTCGCCGAGGTCGATGCCTCACTGATCAGCGCGCGGGCCGATGTGGTCAAGGCGGACGCCCAAATCGGAGAAGCGAAGGCGGCCTGGCAGCAAGCGAGGGACGAGCTCGACACCAAGAGCGAATTGCAGCGGCGTAATCCCGGAATCGTGCCGCAGCGCGACATCGAAAAACTCCAGGTCATCGTCGATCAGCGGCAGGCGGGCGTCGATGCCGCCAGTGCCGCCAGGGAGGCTTCGACCCTGCGAATCTCGACGCTTCTGCCCGCCGAGAAGGCGAGTGCCGAGGCGGCCATGGCAGAGGCGCAAGTGGACCTCGACAAGACCTCAATTCGAGCCGGCATCGATGGACGCGTGGAGCAATTCCTTCTGCGTACCGGCGATGTCGTCAATCAGATGATGAGGCCGGCTGGCGTCTTGATTCCGGATGGCGCTGGCCGGCGCTCATTGCAGGCTGGCTTCGGCCAGATCGAAGCCCAGGTCATACGACCTGGCATGCTTGCGGAGGCGACTTGCATCTCGAAGCCCTGGGTCATCATTCCGCTCGTGGTCACTGGCGTGCAGGACTACATCGCCGCCGGACAATTCCGCTCGGGCGAACAGCTCATTGATCCGCAAAATCTGCGGCAGCCGGGCACGATCCTGGCATTTCTGGAGCCGCTCTATAAGGGCGGGCTCGAGGGCGTCACGCCAGGATCGGCCTGCATGGTCAACGCCTATACGAGCAACCATGATGCGATTGCGGACCCCAAGACCGGCGCACTCAAGGGATTTGCCCTGCATGTGGTCGATGCGACGGGGCTCGTGCATGCCCTTCTGTTGCGCATTCAAGCCCTGCTGCTGCCGGTCAAGACACTGGTGCTGAGCGGCCACTGATCCCGGAGATTCAGAATAGGCTCAGGATCGTGACGGGCCTATGCGCTCGCAACATGGCTCGCGAGCCACTAGAGTCGTCGGGCGAAAGTCACCGTCGGTTCACCGAGGACGTTTTCCAGCAGCCGCCATCTCCGCCGCGAGCAGCACCGCCGCACGGCTCGCGCCGATCGATGCGACGCCCTGCCCCGCGATGTCGTAGGCGGTGCCGTGCGCGGGCGTGCAGATCGGGAATGGAAAGCCGCCGAGCAAGGTCACGCCGCGATCGAAGCCCATCAGCTTCATCGCGATCTGGCCCTGGTCGTGATACATCGTCAGTACCGCATCGAAGGCGCCGGCCTTGGCCCGCAGGAACACGGTGTCGGCGGGAAACGGTCCCTCTGCGGCGATGCCCTCGCGCTGGCCTGCCGCCACACCGGGCGCAATGATGTCGATTTCCTCGCGGCCGAAATTTCCGCCGTCGCCGGCATGCGGATTGAGCCCCGCAACCGCGATGCGGGGGCGCGCGAAGCCGGCATTGCGCATGCAGGCATCGGTCAGCGTCAGCGCACGGTGGATGCGTTCGCTGGACAGCTTCGCGGCGACGTCCCTGAGCGGGATGTGAGAGGTGACACGTGCGTTCCAGAGCCGGTCCAGCACGTTGAACTCGCTCGCGGCGGTCTTGAGGCCGACCACCTCGGCCGAAAACGCGATCTCGTCGTCATATTCGGCGCGGGCGAGCCGCATCGCCTGCTTGTTGAAGGGCGTAAAGCAGACCGCATCGACGCGGCCGTCGCGGCCGAGCTCGAGCGCACGCCGATAGTTCGCCAGTGCGAACCTGCCACCGGCAAGCGTCGCGGTTCTTGGCTCGACCTCTCTGGGATCAAGGTGACGGAGATCGAGAAACAGCGCATCGCCCTGAGCTGCGCGCGGGTCGGCTCCTTGCTCCACCATCGTCAAGTCCGCCTTGACGCCGGCGACACGTGCACCCTCGTCGAAGATGCGGCGGTCACCGATGACGACGAGCCGGCAGCTCGCGCGGATGTCGTCCCGCACCACCAGCTTCGCCGTCAGCTCCGGACTGATGCCGGCGGGATCTCCCATTGCCAATGCGATGAGCGGCTTTGCGGTCATATGATCACCTTTTCCTGGGTGGTCGCGTCAGCCGCGGGAGATGCCGGCTTACGCCAGAGCCGCGCAAGCTGCAGCACGAGCGGAAGCAGCAACAGCGCGATGCCGGCCACGATCAGGCATGTCACCAGCTTGTTCGCAAAGAAAATCCCCAGGGATCCTTTGGAGATCAGCATCGACTGCCGGAACGCATCCTCGGCCTTGTCGCCGATGACGATTGCGAGCACGAGGGGCGCCAGCGGATAGAACAGCTTCTTGAAGAGATAACCGACGACACCGAAACCGAGCATCATGATGACGTCGAGATAGGAGTTCGACACCGAATAGGCGCCGACGACGCAGATGATCACGATCAGTGGCGCGATCACCACGAAGGGAATGCGCATCAAGGCGGCGAAAACCGGCACGGTGAGCAGCACCAGCACGACGGCGACGATGTTGCCGACATACATCGAGGCGATCAGGCCCCAAACGAAATCCTTCTGGTCGACGAACAGCATCGGCCCGGGATTGAGACCCCAGATCATCAGCCCGCCCATCATGACCGCCGCGGTCGCCGAGCCGGGAATGCCGAGCGACAGCATCGGCAACAGCGCGCTGGTGCCGGCGGCGTGGTCGGCCGTCTCGGGCGAGATGATGCCTTCAACCTCGCCGGTGCCGAAATATTGGCCGCGGCGCGAGAAGCGGCGGGCGATGCCGTAGCTCATGAAGGACGCCGCGGTCGGGCCGCCCGGGGTGATCCCCATCCAGCAGCCGATCGCGGCACTGCGCAGCAGGGCAACGACGTGCCGCGGCAGGCGGCCGACGGCGCGAAACACCTCGCGCCAATCGATCTTCGAGGAGACCGCGCGGGCATGAAATTCCTCCTCGACGGCGACCAGCAGCTCGCCGATGCCGAACAGACCCATCACGGCGACGACGAAGCTCACGCCCTTGACCAGCTCATCGACGCCCATGGTCAGGCGCACGCTGCCGGACACCGTGTCGATGCCGATGGCCGCGATGGCAAAGCCGATCGCCAGCGCCACGACGGTCTTGATCGGCGCCGAGCCTCCCATGCCGACGAAGCTGGCGAAGGCGAGGAAATAGACCGCAAAGTACTCGGCCGGCCCGAAGGCGAGCGCAACCTGCGCCACCCAGGATGCGAGGAACGTGATCAGGATGACGCCGATCAGCGCGCCGATCGCCGCCGAGCCGAAGGCGGTCGCGAGCGCCGTGGTCGGCCGGCCGTCGCGCGCCATGGGGTAACCGTCGAAGGTGGTCGCGACCGACGACGGTTCGCCCGGAATGTTGAACAGGATCGAGGTCACGGAGCCGCCGAACAGCGCGCCCCAATACATGCTGGAGAGCAAGATGATCGCCGACACCGGCTGCATGCCGAAGGTCAGCGGCAACAGCAGCGATACCCCGTTCGGCGCGCCCAGTCCCGGCAGCACGCCGACGAGAATGCCGAGCAGCACACCGACCACCATCAGCAGCAGATGCGGGACGGTGACCGCGATGGTGAAGCCGTGGAGGAGCTCTGAGAGATTATCCATCGACCTCTCCGTCAGAACCCGAACGCGGCGGCAAGCGCGCCGTGCGGCAGGCTGACCTGGAACATGCGCTCGAACACGACATAGAGCGCAAGCGCCGTTGCCCCCGCCATCGCGAGCGCACGCGGCACGGATTGGTGCCGCGGGATCGCCAACACTGCGAAGACGTAGAGCGCGGAAGCGACATACATCCCCGCCAGCGGAATCGCCGCCACGAAGACCGCGGCCGGCACGAACAGACCGGCCAGCCGGCGCAGCTCGATGGACGTGATGGCGACGGGGACGTTGGCCAATGTGGCGGCCGGCAGCGCGCCACGCACCAGGTTGTAGAGGCTGCCGAGCACAATGATGGTCCCGGTGAGGAATGGAAACGTGCCGGCTTCGACACCCGCGCTGGACCAGCCGATGCCGTTGTCGAGGCTTTGGATCACGACAGCGACACCAAAGCCGCCGGTGAGGACGGCAGTCGCAAGTTCAAGCGCGCGGCGTGAGATCATGGAGGGCTCCGGGGAAACAGTCCTCGTCCTGAGGAGCGCGCTTGGCGCGCGTCTCGAAGGACGGCTCCAGGCGACAATCGCATCCGCTGCCATCCTTCGAGACGCCCGCCTCCGGCGGGCTCCTCAGGATGAGGACCAGGCTGCAGTCGGCCGCGCGATCGAAGCCCATCCGCCGCCTCACTTGACGAGCCAGCCCTGCTCGCCTGCGACCTGCCTGATGTGCTCGAGGTCCTCCTTGATGAACTTGTCGAGCTCGGCGCCGGTCAGGAAGGTGTCGACCTGGGAGGTCTTCTCGATATAGTCCTTCCACTCGGGCGTGGCCTGCACCTTCTTCATCAGGTCGACATAGAATGCCGCCTGGTCCGGCGTGACCTTGCCCGGCAGCCACACGGTGCGCGGCTGCTCATATTGCTTGATGTCGAGCCCCTGCTCGATGCAGGTCGGAACGTCGCTCCAGCCTTCGCTCGCGGTGACCTTTGGCCCCTGCGGCAGTCGCTTCGGACTGAAGACACAGAGCGGCCGCTGCGTGCCGCCCCGCCATTGCCCAAGACTCTCGCTGGGATTGTTGACGTGGGAATCGAGATGCCCGCCCGCGAGTTGCACGGCGGTCTCGGCGCCGCTCTTGAACGGGATATAGGTCAGCTTGACCTTGCCGGCCTTCTCGATCATGCGGGTCAGGACCTCGTCGGTGTCCTTCGATTGCGCGCCGCCCATCTTGAACTCGCCCGCGGCAGCGGCTTTCAGATAATCGCCCGCCGTCTTGTACGGCGAGTCCTGCTTGACCCATAGCAGGAACTCGTCCTGCGCCATCGCCGCGATCGGGGTGAGATCGGTGTAGTTGAAGGCGACCTTGGAGACGAGCGGCTGCTGCCAGGCGTTCGAGGTGCCGAAGATCACCTTGTGGGGATCGCCGGCGGAGGCCTTGCCGTAGACATAGCCTTCCGCGCCGCTGCCGCCGCCTTTGTTGACGACGACGATCGGCTGCTCCGTCAGCTTGTGCTTGGTGATGATGTTCTGCACCGCGCGGGCGAGATTGTCGGTGCCGCCGCCGGGCCCGGCCGTGGCCACGAACTCGATCGGCTTTTGCGGTTGCCAGGCGCTGAGCGCCGGAGCCGCGCCGGCTAGCACGCATACGGCTGCGGAAAGCAGAAGTGTTGACGTCCGACCCATGATTTCCTCCAGCTGAATTCTTTGTATTCTTATCGTTGTTCTTGCCTTCGGCTCAGGCGACGCGTTCCTCGCGTCTGCCTGATGCCCGCACGATCGCGCCCTCTTTTTCGAGCGCTTCGATTCGTGACTGGTCGAACCCGTGCTCGGCCAGCACCTCGTCCGTGTGTTCACCATAGACCGGAGCGCCCGATCGCACTTTGCCTGGGGTCTCCGAAAACTTGATGGGAAGGCCGATCGTCTTGACGGGGCCGAGCGTGGAGTGCTCGACCTCGACCACCATCTCTCGCGCCAGTGTCTGGGGATCGCCGAGGGCCTCCAGCATGTCGTGCACAGGTCCGCACGGCACGCCCTTCTCGTCCAGTGCCGCGAGCCAGTGTGCGCGCGATTTGGTGCGGAAGCGTTCGCTCAGGACCGCTTCGAGCTCCTTCAGATTGGCCATGCGATCGGCCCCGGTGACGAAGCGCGGATCGGCGGCGAGCTCGCTGGCGCCGAGCGCTTCAAGCATCAGCAGCCAGTGCTTCTTGTTGGCGCCGCCGACGACCAGCCAGCCGTCCGAGGCTTCGAAGGCCTGGTATGGCGCGTTGAGCGGATGCGCCGACCCCATCGCGCGGGGCGCGGTACCGGCGGCGAGCGCAATGGTCGACTGCCAATAGGTCTGCACCAGTGCAGCCTCGTAGAGCGAGGTCTCGACCCACTGCCCTTCTCCAGTCTTGAGACGATGGGCATAGGCCGCGAGGATGCCCATGCTCGCCAGCAGACCGGCGGTGATGTCGGAGAGCGGCGGACCGCATTTGACGGGCGGGCCGTCGGGACGCTCGCCGGTGAAGCTCATGATGCCGCTCATGGCCTGCGCGACCAGATCGAAGCCGCGGCGGTGCTTGTAGGGGCCGGTGCGGCCGAAGCCGGACAGCGAGCAGTAGATCAGCGACGGAAATTCGGCATGCAGCGCCTCGTAGCCGAAGCCGAGACGCTCCATCGCGCCGGGCGCAAAGTTCTCGACCAGCACGTCGGCGCTTGCGATCAAGCGCCGCAGCACTTCCTTGCCGCCTTCGGTCTTCAGGTCCAGCACGACGCCGCGCTTGTTGCGGTTCATCATCAGGAAGGAGGCGGCTTCATCGCCGATCTTCGGCGGCACCGAATGGCGGGTGTCGTCGCCGTTCGGCCATTTCTCGATCTTGATGACGTCGGCCCCCATGTCGGCAAGCATCAGGGTGCAGGTCGGCCCGGCCATGACATGGGTGAGATCGACGACCTTGAGACCGGCGAGCGGTCCCGAACGGCGGGAGGCGGATTGCGATCGATCGCTTTGCATCGGCTCGTCCTATTGGCCGCGCCATTGCGGCGCGCGCTTGTTGAGGAAAGCATCGAGCCCTTCACGAAAATCCTGGCTCGTGTAGCACATCAGGATGAGGTCTTCGCCCTCGTCTCCCGTGGGGCGCCGTTGCAGGCGGGCGACGGCCTGCTTGGTCGCATTCAGCGTCAGCGGCGCATGGCTGGCGAGCAGCCGGGCGACCTCATCGGCGCGCTTCTCCAGCGCGGCAATGTCCTCGACCACCTCGCCGAGCAGACCGACGCTGGCGGCTTCCGTGGCATCGACCAGACGCGCGGTGAAAATCAGATCCTTGACGCGCGCAGCGCCAATGAGCGCCGTGAGGCGGCCGACATTGGACATCGACAGGCAATTGCCGAGCGTCCTCGCGATGGGAAAGCCAATCTTGGCGCTCCTCGTGCCGATGCGCAGGTCACAGGCCGCGGCGATGCCCGCCCCGCCTCCGGTGCAGAACCCGTTGATCGCTGCGATCGTCGGCACCCGACACTCCTCCAGCGTCGTCAGCACCCGATCGATGCGGTTCTCGTAATCGATGGCATCCTGCGGCGCCTTGAATTCGCGGAACTGATTGATGTCGGTGCCCGCGGCGAACGCCTTGTCGCCTGCCCCGCGCAGCACCAGCACCTTGATCGAATGGTCGCCGTTGGCCTGCTCGCAGATCGCGGCCAGCCGCTCATACATGGCGAAGGTGAAGGCGTTGCGGGCCTGCGGGCGGTTGAAGGTGATCCGCCCGATGCCGTCCTTGCGTTCAAAAACGAGGTCGTCCGCCTCCGCAGCCAGGTCCATTTCCTCGTGTCCTCTTGTTTTTTACATTTTTGAATGCAAAATCTGCCATAAGCAAGCTGGAACTTGCAGATTTCGATCGATTTCTGTGTTTTTGAATTCAAAGTGAGCGCTGGTGCCATGCTTCATGAAGACGTCGTCGGACGCATCCGCGCCATCCTGCTCGACGGCGAGATTCCGCCAGGCGCGCGGATTCCCGAGCGCGAGCTGTGCGAGCGGCTCGAGATCTCGCGCACGCCGCTGCGTGAAGCGCTCAAGGTGCTCGCTGCCGAAGGACTCGTGCAGCTGCTGCCGCACCGCGGCTCGCGCGCGGCGAAGCTGACCGACAAGGACATGCGCGATCTGTTCGAGGTCTGCCAGGGTCTGGAGGCTCTTGCCGGCGAGCTCGCCTGCGAGCGCATCACCGACGCGGAGATCGATGCGATCGCCGCCACGCATGCGGACATGGTGCAGCATTATCGCGAGAATGATCTGATCCAATACTATCGCGGCAACCGCGCCATTCACGAAGCCATCGTCAACGCCGCCGGAAACCCCGTGCTCGCGGGGCTGTACACCTCCGTGACCGCGCGCATCCGGCGCGCGCGCTACGTCACGCCGATGACGCCACAGCGCTGGGCGCTCGCGGTCAGGGAGCATGAGGCGATCCTGAACGCACTCCAGCGCCGCGACGGCGTCGGCCTTTCCCATATCCTGCGCGCACATCTGCGCCATAAGCGCGAAGAGGTCTTGCAGGCGGGTTTTGCCGAGACGGAAGGCAATGACGTCGCGCTGAGAATTGCGTAGAGCGCAATTCCGCGGTCGCATATCTGCGAACCAATTCTACTTGCTAGCTAGACGTAACCAGCGCAGCATGGAACCTGCCGACCTCGGCCACATGACCGACGGCCGGCCGCGATGCGCATACAATTGCGCAAGATAAAAGACAAAGCGGAGGAAATGCATGACAATCGATGTCTCTCGCCGGTCCCTGCTCGCACTCGGGGCGGGTCTCGGTGCCAGCGCCATGCTCGGCAGCAGCGCGCTGGCGCGGGCTCCCAAGCTCGGCACCCAGACGCCCTACTGGCATCGCTTCGTTCTCGGCGACGCCGAGGTGACCGTCGTGTCCGACGGGCCCTTACCGTTGGGTGATCCCTCCGGGACGTTCACGGGCGTTCCCAAGGAAGAGGTCAAGAAGATGCTGGCCGACAATTTCCTGTCGCCGGACAACGTCGTGCTCGAACAGAATTCTCCGATCGTGAACACCGGCGACAAGCTCATCCTGTTCGATACCGGCATGGGCAGCTCGAAAATGTTCGGCGCAAGCACCGGGCGACAACAGAAGAGCATGACCGAGGCCGGCATCAAGCCGGGGGACATCGACGCCGTGGTCTGCTCGCATGCCCATATCGACCATATCGGCGGCATCGTGGACGAAGGCGGCAAGCCGCTGTTTCCGAACGCGCAGGTCTACATCTCCCAGACCGATTTCGACTTCTGGACCGACGAGGGCAAGCTCGGCAGCGCCGCGAAGGACTTCGTCGTCCACGCCCGGAAGAACCTGCTGCCGGTCCGCGACCGCATCGTGTTCTTCAAGGACGGCCAGGAGTTCCTTCCGGGCGTGCAGGCCATCGCCGCGCCGGGTCACACCGTAGGCCACACTATCTTCACGGTCTCGTCGGCGGGCAAATCCTTCGCCTTCCTCGGCGACCTCTCGCACCATTCGGTGCTGCTGCTGGAGCGGCCGCGGATGGAGTTCTCCTACGACACCGATCCGAAGCAGGCGGCGGAATCGCGCGTGAAACTGCTCACCATGCTCGCGGCGAACAAAATCCCGGTGATGTCCTATCATTTCGCCTGGCCGGGCTATGGCCACATCGCCAAGACGGGCGAAGGCTTCCGCTACTATCCCGAGCCGATGCAGATGACGTTGTAGACCAGCCAGATCAGCTCCGGGCGGCGCGAGCCGCCTGGAGCTGCGATGCAGTCATTCCGCGGGCTCCGCGAGGGCAACAGCCTTGGCCGTCTCGGCTTGGGCGCCGGGAAACATCCGCCGAACGAGCACCAACAGCGCGGGGACGAAGAAGATGCCGAGGACCGTCGCCGCGATCATGCCGCCGGCAACGCCAATTCCGACGGCATTCTGGCTGGCGGAGCCCGCACCGGTCGCGACCGCCAGCGGCAGCACGCCGAGAATGAAGGCGAGCGAGGTCATCAGGATGGGGCGCAGGCGCTGCCGCGCCGCGTGCAGCGTGGCCTCGACGAGGCCGCGGCCGGCCGCGATCTGCTCCAGCGCGAATTCGACGATCAGGATCGCGTTCTTCGAGGCGAGACCGATCGTGGTGAGCAGACCGACCTGGAAATAGACGTCGTTGGCCTGGCCGAACAGCGTGGCAGCGAGCAGCGCGCCCAGCACACCGATCGGCACCGTCAGCATCACCGCGAACGGAACCGACCAGCTCTCGTAGAGCGCCGCGAGACTGAGAAAGACGATCAGCAGCGAGATCGAATAGAGGTAGAGCGTCTGGCTGCCGGTGAGCCGCTCCTGAAACGACAGGCCGGTCCATTCGTGGCCGTAGCCCTTCGGCAGCTTGGCCATCTGCTCCTCCACCGCCTGCATGGCGACGCCCGAGCTGATGCCCGGCCCCGCCTGGCCCTGAAGCTCGACGGCGGCAACGCCGTTGTAGCGCTCCAGGCGCGGCGAGCCAAAACTCCAGCGATTGGTGGCCAGCGCCGAGAACGGCACCATCGAGCCCGCGGTGTTGCGGACGTACCAGCGGCCGATGTCGCTGGTGTCCATCCGGAACGGCGCATCGCTTTGCACATAGACCTGCTTGACGCGGCCGCGGTCGATGAAGTCGTTGACATAGGCGCCGCCCCAGGCCGCCGACAGCGTGGTGTTGAGATCGCTGAGATTCACACCGAGCGCGGTGGCCTTGGCCTGGTCGACGTCGAGGTTGAATTGCGGCGTATCGTCCTGGCCGTTCGGCCGCGCCTGTGCCACGCGCTTGTCTGTCGCGAGCTGGCCCAGCAACTGGTTGCGCGCCTGGATCAGGGCCTCGTGACCGTTGCCGCCGGTGTCCTGGAGATAGAGATCGAAGCCGCCGGAATTGCCGAAGCCCGGAATGGACGGCGGCAACACTGCGAACACCATGGCGTCACGGATCTTCGCGAACGCGCCCATGGCGCGGCCGGCCACGGCCTGCGCAGAAGTCCCCGGATGCTTGCGCTCGTCGAACGGCTTCAGGCTGACGAAGGCGAGGCCAACGTTCTGCCCCTGCCCCGCGAAGCTGAAGCCGTTGACTGCAAACACGCCTTCGACCGCATCCTTCTCGTTGTCCAGGTATTGACGCTCGACCTGCTTGATGACGTCGAGCGTGCGCGCCGAGGTAGCGCCGACCGGAAGCTGGATCAGGGTCATGATCGTACCCTGGTCCTCCTCGGGCAGGAACGAGCTCGGCAGCCGCTGGAACAGGACGACCATGCCGGCAACGATCGCCACGAAGGCGATCATGACGCCGGCGACGCGCTTGATCGCGCCGCCGGCCGTGCGCTGATAGCCGTCGGCCATGCGGTCGAAACTGCGATTGAACAGGCCGAAGAAGCCGCGCGGCGCGCCGTGTTGCGGCGGCTTCAGGATCGTGACGCACAGCGCCGGCGTCAGCACCAGCGCCACCAGCACGGACAGCAGCATCGCCGTGACGATGGTGAGCGCGAACTGCCGATAGATGATTCCGACCGAGCCGTTGAAGAACGCCATGGGGATGAACACAGCCGACAATACGACACCGATGCCGATCAGGGCGCCGGTAATCTCGCGCATCGACTTCTCGGTCGCCTCGCGCGGACCGAGCTTCTCCTCGGCCATCACGCGCTCGACGTTCTCGACCACGACGATGGCATCGTCGACCAACAGGCCGATCGCCAGCACCATCGCGAACATCGTCAGCGTGTTGATCGAATAGCCCGCCAGCGAGAGCACGCCGAACGTGCCGAGCAGCACCACGGGCACGGCGATGGTCGGAATGATGGTGGCGCGCCAGCTCTGAAGAAACACGAACATCACAACGAAGACGAGGATGATCGCCTCGAACAGCGTGTGCACCACCTTCTCGATCGACAGCTTGACGAAGGGCGTGGTGTCGTAGGGATAGACGACGCGAAGCCCCTCCGGCATGGTGGCACTGAGCTGGGCGACGCGCGCCTTCACCGCTTCCGAGGTCGCGACCGCGTTGGCACCGGTCGCAAGACTGATGCCCATGCCGGCGGCGGGCTTGCCGTTGTAGCGCGCCGCGGAATCGTAGGATTTCGATCCGAGCTCGACACGCGCGACGTCGCCGACGCGCACCACCTGGCCCGACGACGCCGTGCGCAGGATGATGTCCTTGAACTGTTCCACGGTCTGGAGGCGGCTCTGCGAGGTGATGGTGGCATTGAGCTGCTGACCGCCGATCGACGGAAGGCCGCCGAGCTGGCCAGCCGTCACCTGGGTGTTCTGGGTCTGGATCGCCGCGATCACGTCGCCGGGCATGAGATTGTATTTGGCGAGCTTGTCGGGATCGAGCCAGATGCGCATGGCGTATTCGGCGCCGAACAACGTGACCTGGCCGACGCCGGCGACCCGGCTGATGGGATCGTTGACCGAGGACGACACGTAGTCGGCGATGTCGCTGGCCGCCAACCGGCCGTCCTCGGAGACGAATCCGAGCACCATCAGGAAGCTGGCCGACGACTTCACGACCTTGATGCCCTGCTGCTGCACGACCTGTGGCAGCAACGGGGTTGCGAGCTGGAGCTTGTTCTGAACCTGCACCTGGGCGATGTCGGCATCGGCCTCGTTGGTGAAGGTCAGCGAGATCTGCACGACGCCGGTCGAGGTGCTCGACGACGACATGTATTGGAGATAGTCGAGACCGGTCATGTTCTGCTCGATGACCTTGGTCACCGAGTTCTCGGCAGTCTGGGCATTGGCGCCGGGATAGGTCGCCGTGATCGTGACGACAGTCGGCGCGATCTGCGGGTATTGTGCGATCGGCAGGCGCATGATCGCGAGCACACCGCCCAGCATGATCAGGATCGCGATGACCCAGGCGAAGATCGGCCGCTTGATGAAGAAATGCGACATGGCGATTACCGCTCCGTTGTCGTGGCCGCCGGCCGCGCGTCGGCCTGCCGGGTCGGGCTCACCGTGAGGCCGGTCGCCGGATCGACCACGACTTCGACGGTCTTGACCGGCGCGCCGGGACGGGCCTTCTGCGTGCCGTCGACGACGAGGCGATCCCCCGCTCTGGCGCCCGATCGCACCAGCCAGTTGCCGTCGACCTCCTCGCCCAGATCCAGCGTCCGCTGCTCCACCTTGCCGTCCTTGTCGACGAACATCGCCACCGCCTGCCCGAGCGGATTGCGCGAGACCGCGCGCTGCGGCACCAGGATCGCGTTCGCATCGACACCGGCGACGACGCGTGCACGTACATACATGCCGGGCAGCAGCGCTCGCTCGGGATTGGCGAAGATCGCGCGCGAGGAGACCGACCCGGTGCTCTCGTTGACGCTGGCGTCAGTGAAACCATACTTGCCCTTGTGGCCGTAGGCCTTGCCGTTTTCCATCAGAAGTTCGACCTGCACGCCCTCGGCGGGTCGCTTGAGCTTTCCGCTCGCGATCTGATTGCGCAGGCGCTCCATCTCGGAAGTCGACTGGTCGAGATCGACATAGACGGGATCGAGCTGCTGGATCGTCGTCATCGCGGTGGCCTGGCTCGCGGTGACGAGTGCGCCGGGCGTGATGCTCGACTTGCCGATCCGGCCCGAGATCGAGGCGGTCACCTTGGTGCGATCGAGCGAGATCGCCGCGGTGTCGCGGTTGGCCTGGGCGGCTTTCAGGTCAGCCTCGCCCTGCTTGTAGGCTGCGACCGCATCGTCGACGTCCTGCTGGCTCGCCGCGTTGGTCTGGAGCAACTGGGTCTTGCGCGCGGCCTTCAGGCGCACGCTGACGAGCGTCGCCTCCGACCGCTGCACCGCAGCCTCCGCACTTGCCAGCGCCGCCTTGTACTGAACGGGGTCGATTTCGTAGAGCAGATCGCCTTCCTTGACTTCGGCGCCTTCCACGAAGTCGCGCTTGAGCAGGATGCCGGTGACCTGCGGCCGGACTTCGGAGACCTGGTAGGCGACGACCCGCCCCGGCAGGACGGTCGAAACCTTCGCCTCCTGCGGCTTCAAGGTCACGATGCCGACCTCCGGCACCACCTGTGGCGGTCCGGCCTGCTGGCTCTGGTCCCCGCAAGCTGCAAGCAGCAGGGCAATCAACGGAACGGCCAGGGCGATCGGAGGACGCATGATGACGATCCATGGTGAGCCCTCGATGAGGGGCGCGCGGAAACACTTGGAAACTCTTCGGTTTCCATATGGAAACTTGGTAGTTTCCTTCTCCGAAGTCAAGTGCTAGGCTGCGTATGAAACTGCGTTCAATCAGTCGTGAAGCAGCACGCGGCGGATGTTCCATGGCGAGAGAATCCAGCAGTCAAAAGCGCATGGCCCCGTCTTCGGAGCACACCAGGCCTGCCATCAAGATTCCCGCCCCGGACGCGCGGATCACGCAATTGCTGGCGGCGGCGAAGGACACCTTCACCAGCAAAGGCTTCGCCGCGACGACCATGGACGACATCGCCGGCGCCGCAGGCATGTCGAAGAAGACCCTCTACAAATTTTTCGAAAGCAAGACCGACCTCTTCCGCGCCATGCTGCTGGGCAGCCTGCCCAAAGACCAGTTCACGGACGCGCCTTCCGAAGGATCACCGGTGACCCGACTTCGAAACATGCTTCGGGAGGCTGCAGACGTGGCGTTGTCGCCGAGCGAGATCGCACTGCAGCGCCTGATCATTGGTGAACGCCAGGCCTCGCCTGCGCTGGGTCGCATGTTTGCCGAGGTCATCATGGAGAGCGGCACGGAGCATATCGTCGACCTACTTGAGAAGGTCCGCCTCGAGCCCCGTTTCGAAGGCGTGCCGCTCCGCCTCGTTGCCGAAATGCTGTTCGGCATGGTGTTCGGCCACGATCATTTCAGGCTGCTGACCGACACCGGCTTCAAGCTCAATCGCCGCGTGCTGGACCGCCGGATCGATCTTGCGATTGCGACGTTCTGTCTGCCTGACGATTAAGCCGAAGCTACGACTCCTCGCCGGGTCCACCTCTGAAGACTTCGATCAGGCGAAAGCGCTCGCACATCAGCATCATGTCGCCGCTATATCGTCCGAGCCTGCCGAAATAGGATTGATGGGCGCGGCGCCAATAGGCCAGGCTCCGGTCGCCTTCCCCCTCGTCATGCGCAAAGGCTGTGTCGACCTCATTGAAGCGCCGATACGTCACCTCGGTGGTTTCGATGACGCAGCGCGGCTCCGCCCGCCCGTCGAGCACGACCCAGCGCTCGCCGGGCGTTGAGGTGTTCGGCTCGTCTTCGGTGCTGCATGTCGCGGTCTTGATGCCCTTGATGACGAGCTCGACCAATTCGTCCGCCAGCACGGGGCTGTCGCCGAATGCGAAGGTTCGCAGATGTCGATACCGCGCGGGGACTGGCTTGCTCATCGCTTCCCCGCCTTTGCGAAATGTAGCCTAGCACCCGAGCCTGTCGGCGATCCCGCCAAAATCCTTCGCGACGATGTCCCAATTGCCGGTCGCTTCGAAGTCGACCTTCTGAAGCGGACCGTATTCCGTCGGCCGCGCCACGAACGCGGTCTTGAGTCCGTTTTTCTGTGCGGCCGCGAGATCGCCGTTGTGGGCGGCGACCATCATCACCTCTTCCGGCTTGAGGCAAAGCAGCTTTGCTGCGCCGAGATAGGTCTCGGGGTCGGGCTTGTAATGCTCGAACAGCTCGGCCGACATGATGAGATCCCACGGCAGGCCGGCGAACTTCGCCATGTTGGTGAGCAGCGCGACGTTGCCGTTCGACAGCGGCGAGATCACGAATTTCGATTTCAGCCGCGTGAGGCCGGCGACGCTGTCCGGCCAGGGATGCAGGCGGTGCCAGCCCTTGGTGAGGTAGTCGAGGTCGGCTTCGGTGAGACCCTTGATCGAGAATTGATCGACCAGCTTTTCCAGCGAGCGGCGGTGCAGGTCATCCAGCATGACATAGCCGCGCTCGGGATGTCTGCGCACCTCGTCCATCGAAGCCATGTACATCCCGCGCCAGCCGTCGACGAGCGCGGTCCAATCAGCGCTGATCCCGCGCTGCTTGCTCCACCACATGAAGTCGGTGATGAGACTCGTACGCCAGTCCACAACCGTCCCGAACACGTCGAAGACCAGGGCTTTCACGGCGGAGAGATTGGTCATGTGCGCTTCCTGGCGTTGTTTGTTCTTGGTCATTCCGGGATGCGCCGTCAGGCGCAGGCCCGGAATGACGGATGCTGTTATTGCCTTGCTCAGTCCAGGTGGAACTTGGCCAGCTCGCGGTGCTCGGCCTTGATGTAGCGCACGGTGCCGGTAACGGAGCGCATCACCACCGTCTCTGTCTCGATCACGCCGTCCTTACGGAATTTGACGCCCGAGAGCAGCGAGCCCGTGGTGACGCCGGTGGCCGCGAACAGGCAATCGCCGCGCGCCATGTCCTCGATGCCATAGATCATCTTGGGATCGTTGACGCCCATCTTGGCGGCGCGTTCGATCTTCTCGGCGGAATCGAGAATGAGGCGGCACTGCATCTGGCCGCCGATGCAGCGCAGCGCCACCGCCGCGAGCACGCCTTCCGGCGCGCCGCCGGTGCCGAGATACATGTCGACGCCGGTATTGTCAGGGTCGGCGCAATGGATCACGCCGGCAACGTCGCCGTCGGTGATCAGGCGCACGGCGGCGCCGGTCGAGCGCACGCTCTCGATGATGCTGGCATGGCGCGGACGATCGAGCACGAGAACCGTAATGCCTTCGGGCTGGACACCCTTGGCCTTGGCGAGACGGCGGACGTTGTCGGCCGGTGTCGCATCGAGATCGACGACGCCCTTGTCGTAACCCGGGCCGATCGCGAGCTTCTGCATGTAGACGTCGGGCGCGTGCAGCAGCGTGCCGCCGTCGGCCATCGCCATGGTGGCGATCGAGCCCGGCATGTTCTTGGCGCACAGCGTGGTGCCTTCGAGCGGATCGACCGCGATGTCGACCTGCGGGCCCGCGTTCAGGCCAACCTTCTCGCCGATGAAGAGCATCGGCGCCTCGTCGCGCTCGCCCTCGCCGATCACGATGGTGCCCTCGATCGGGAGCTTGTTGAGCTCGCGGCGCATCGCATCCACCGCAGCCTGGTCGGCCGCCTTCTCGTTGCCGTGCCCGCGCAGCCGCGCCGACGACACCGCCGCCCGCTCGGTCACGCGCACGATCTCCAGCGTGAGAATGCGCTCGAGCAACGCTTGCGGCGGGACTGAGATATGGGTCGACATCGGCTAACTCCTTCAAAACGGTTCTGGACAGAAGTCTCTGCCCACATCAACTCTCAACGCCCACGGTTCGTTCGACGAACCACCCTCATTGTTTGAGCATGATCTTTTCGGAAAACCGCTCAACACTTCGCGCTGCGCGGCCCACCGGGTCCGAGGTCATGCTCTAGTTTTTCTCGATCCGGATCACCTGCGGCCGTCCGCTGATCACCTTGTCCTTCTGCACGGCAGCGAGCGCGCGGCGCACGGCATCCTCATGCGTGGCGTAGGTGATCAGGATGACAGGCACGGGGACCGCCTTGCCGTTATCGGACGCAGCGCCGCCATTGGGATGACGCTGCACGATCGACTCGATCGAGATCTTCTGTTCTGCAAGCCGCGTCGCGATCGCAGCCGCGGTGCCGGGGAAATCGCGCGCCAGAAGGCGGATGTAATAGCCGCCCTCGTGGCGCTCCATCGGCGCCTTCTTGGTGTCGCGCAATTGCGAAATCGGCCGACCGAACGGATTGGCACGGATGCCGCGCGCGACATCGGCGATGTCGGCGACCACGGCGGATGCGGTCGCGGCGCCGCCGGCGCCGGGGCCGACCAGCGTGATCGGCGGAATGCCCTCGCCGTCGATCGTGACCGCATTGGTGACACCCATCACCTGCGCGATCGAGGAGGATTTCGGCACCATGGTCGGATGCACGCGCTGCTCGATGCCCTTGACGGTGCGCACCGCGACGCCCAGCAGCTTGACGCGATAGCCGAGATCGGACGCCGCGCGCAGGTCTTCCGGTGCGATCGATGAGATGCCTTCGACATACACCGCGCTTTGAGCAACTTTCGTGCCGAAGGCGAGGCTGGCGAGGATCGCGAGTTTTTGCGCGGTGTCGTGACCATCCACGTCGAAGGACGGATTGGCCTCGGCATAACCGAGCCGCTGTGCGTCCTTGAGGCATTCGGCGAAGGACAGTCCCTCCTGCTCCATCCGTGTCAGGATGTAGTTGCAGGTGCCGTTGAGGATACCGTAGACGCGGTTGATGCCGGTTCCGGCGAGACCCTCGCGTAACGTTTTGATGACGGGGATCGCGGCGCCGACGGCTGCCTCGAAATTCAGCGCACCGCCGTGCTTTTCAGCGGCTTTCGCCAGTTTCAACCCGTGCTTCGCCAGCAGCGCCTTGTTGGCGGTGACGACCGACTTGCCGGCGTTGAGCGCGGCTTCGACGGCGGAGAGTGCCGGATCGCCGGCGCCGCCCATCAGCTCAACGAAGCAATCGATGCCGGGATGGGTGGCCAGCGCCAGGGGATCCCTGACCCATTCGACGCCGCGCAGATCGACGCCGCGCTTCTTCGCCTTCGAACGCGCGGTGACGGCAACGACACGGATGCCGCGGCCGCTGCGGCCCGCGAGCACGCGCGCCTGCGTTTCAATCAAACGGACCACTTCGGCGCCCACGGTGCCGAGCCCCGCTATGCCCACTTTCAGGGGTGCAACCATGATGTCTTAGAAAACCTGCCGAAGAGAATTTAGCGCCGATTGGCGAGCGGAACGACGTTGTGCAACGTTTCGATGCCGCTTTCAAGGAAGCGTCGCACGCCGCGCGCGGCCTGCCTGATCCGTTGCTCGTTTTCCACCATGGCAATGCGGACATATCCTTCGCCATGCTCGCCGAAGCCGACGCCGGGCGACACCGCGACGCCGGATTTCTCCACCATCAGGGTTGCGAACTGCATGCTGCCGACGCTGCGGAAGGCTTCCGGCAGCGGCACCCAGGCGAACATCGAAGCCTCCGGCGGCGGAATCTCCCAGCCGGCGCGGCCAAACGATTCCACCAGCGCATCGCGGCGCTTGCGGTAGGTGTCGCGCATCTCCTTGATGCAATCGTCGGGACCGTTCAGCGCCGCGGTCGCCGCGACCTGGACCGGCGTGAAGGCGCCGTAATCGAGGTACGACTTGACGCGGGCGAGCGCCGCGATCACGCGCTCATTGCCGACCGCAAAGCCCATGCGCCAGCCGGCCATCGAATAGGTCTTCGACATCGAGGTGAATTCGACGGCGACATCCATCGCGCCCGGCACCTGAAGCACCGAGGGCGGCGGATTGCTCTCGTCGAAATAGACCTCGGCATAAGCGAGATCGGACAGGATCAGGATCTCGTGCTTCTTCGCGAACGCGACGAGGTCCTTGTAAAAATCGAGGCTCGCGACATAGGCGGTCGGGTTCGAAGGATAGCAGACGACGAGCGCGAGCGGCTTCGGGATCGAATGCACGATCGCCCGCTCCACCGCCTCGAAGAACTGCGGCGTCGGCTCGGAGGGCACCGAGCGGATGACGCCGCCCGCCATCAGAAAGCCGAAGGCGTGAATCGGGTAGCTCGGGTTCGGACAGAGGATGACGTCGCCCGGCGCCGTGATCGCCTGCGCCACATTGGCAAAGCCCTCTTTCGAGCCGAGCGTCGCCACGATCTGGGTGTCCGGGTTGAGCTTCACGCCGAAGCGGCGGGCGTAGTAGCCGGCCTGGGCCCTGCGCAATCCGGGGATGCCGCGGGACGCCGAGTAGCGGTCGGTGCGCGGCTTGCCCAGCGTCTCCTTCAGCTTCTCCAGCACATGCGCCGGCGCCGGCAGGTCCGGATTGCCCATGCCAAGGTCGATGATGTCGGCGCCGGCATTCCGCGCGGCCGCCTTGGCCCGGTTGACCTGCTCGAACACGTAAGGCGGAAGGCGGCGAATGCGGTAAAATTCTTCCATGGCTCTCTGGGCTCCGGGCAACCGGTCAGGACAGAATCGACAGGACGGACGCCGATTGGGTGAGGCGCCCAGAATCGCTTTGAAAACTGCTCAAAATCAAATACTTAGAGCAATCATCGACAACGAAGACTGAAGTCGTTCGCCCTGACTCTCGGCTGAACCATGATCTTTTAGCACGGCAAGGCGGGGGCGCCAGCGATTACGTTGCCGTGCCTCATTTCGCATCCTTGCCAGCAGCGGCCTGGCGATCACGCGCGGCTGCAAGCTCGGCCTCGATCTTGGCGCGCTGCTCCAGCGGAATGATTGCCTGGTCGCGATCCGGTGGCAGATCGTGCACCGGCAGGTAGGTGCCGGGCTCCCTCGGATGCGCCTGCGCGTCCGCGGGTGTCATATCGGCGAGCTGGCTCGAGCAGCCGCCCATGGCGAGCGCCGCAATCAGCAGCGCGCTGCGGATCGGCAGCGCCTTTTGCAGGTCCCATAACGCCAACACCTGGGAAATCCCCTACTCGTCCCAAAGCACGGCCCCGGGCAACCTTACCCAAGACCGCGCCCAAGCTCAAACCATTGCTGCCCGAAATGGCGAGAGCGAAAAACAGCCGTTGCCCACCAAGCCGAGCGGTGCGGCCCGAATGTGACGGAACCAAGAAGATTTGTCGCACTGCAACACATCTTCGAGAGTGTTTAACGCCAAACATGCGAGCTTCGCGGTGACGAATACGGAATGAGTCGTTACTGTTCTGCTCATGAATATGGCCACGACCGATACGCCGAAACCCGAGACGAAGTTCGATGCGGAAGCCTTCGCGATGAATGTCGCGCGGGCGATGGAGAGCGGCGGCAAGGCGCTCGCCGCTTACCTCAAGCCGCGCGAGAGCGGCGAGGTGCAGGATCGCCCGCCGGCCGAGCTTGCCGAGGTGGTCAAGACCTTCACGTCGGTCGCCGAATATTGGTTGTCGGATACGTCCCGTTCGTCCGATCTGCAGATCAAGCTAGCCAAGGACTATCTCGACCTCTGGGGCTCGGCGGCGCGCCGCATGGCCGGCCAGGACGCCCCGCCCGCGATCGCGCCCTCCCCGCGCGACAAGCGCTTTGCCGACCCGGAATGGAAATCGAACCAGTTCTTCGACTTCGTCATGCAGCTCTATCTGCTTACGGCCAAATGGGCGCAGGAACTGGTGCGCGATGCCGATGGGCTCGATCCGCAGACCCGCCGCAAGGCGGAGTTCTACGTCCAGCAGGTCATTAACGCGCTGTCGCCGTCCAACTTCGTGCTGACCAATCCGGAGGTGCTGCGCGAGACTGTGGCGAGCAGCGGCGAAAATCTCGCGCGCGGCCTGACGATGCTGGCCGAGGACATCGCGGCCGGCAAGGGCATGCTGAAGATCCGCCAGTCCAATCCGGACAATCTCGTCGTCGGCGTCAACATGGCGACGACGCCGGGCAAGGTGATCTACCAGAACGAGATCATGCAGCTGATCCAGTATTCGCCGACCACGGAGCGCGTGCTGCGCACCCCGCTCCTGATCGTGCCGCCCTGGATCAACAAGTTCTACATCCTCGATCTCAAGCCGGAGAAATCCTACATCAAGTGGTGCGTCGACCAGGGCATCACCGTGTTCGTGATCTCATGGGTCAATCCCGACAAGCGGCTCGGCAACAAGAGCTGGGAAGACTACATGAAGCAAGGCCCGCTCACGGCGATGGACGTGATCGAGAAGATCACCGGCGAGATGAAGGTGCACACCGCCGGCTATTGCGTCGGCGGCACGATGCTGGCGACCACGCTGGCCTGGCTCGCCGAGAAGCGTCGCCAGCGCGTGGCGTCCGCGACGTTCTTCGCCGCGCAGGTCGACTTCACCCATGCCGGCGATCTCCTCGTGTTCGTCGACGAGGAGCAGATCGCATCGCTCGAACAGGACATGAAGACGGCCGGCGTGCTCGAAGGCTCGAAGATGGCGATGGCCTTCAACATGCTCCGCTCCAACGATCTGATCTGGTCCTACGTCGTCAGCAACTATCTGAAGGGCCAGCAGCCGAGCGCGTTCGATCTGTTGCACTGGAATTCCGATGCGACGCGCATGACCGCGTCGAACCATTCCTATTATTTGCGCAACTGCTATCTGGAGAACCGGCTCTCCACGGGCACGATGGTGCTCGACAACACGTTGCTCGATCTCTCCAAGGTCAAGGTGCCCGTCTACAACCTCGCCACACGCGAGGACCACATCGCGCCGGCGGAATCGGTGCTGTACGGCTCGCAGTTCTTCGGCGGCCCGGTGAAATACGTGTTGTCGGGCTCGGGCCACATCGCCGGCGTGGTCAATCCGCCGGCCTCGAACAAGTATCAGTACTGGACCAACGACAACATCAAGGACGTCAACGTCGCGCAGTGGATGAAGGACGCCGTGGAGCACAAGGGCTCGTGGTGGCCGGACTGGCGTGAATGGCTGCGCGGAATCGATCCGGAGGAAGTCCCGGCGCGCAGCGTCGGCAGCGACGCCCTGCCCCCGATCGAGGACGCCCCCGGCAGCTATGTCAGGGTCCGCGCATAGCGGAATCTTCCGCGCTTTTGTATAGACTCGGCGCTCAACGCAGCGACGACAGAGAGGATCGACCATGACGCGCGAATTGTTCTGGCTGACACTGACGGTGATCCTGACCGGGATCCTCTGGATTCCCTACACCATCAACCGCTGCCAGGTCCGCGGCCTCACTGGCGCGATGGCCAATCCCTCGCGCGGCGACAAGCCGCAATCGGAATGGGCGAACCGCCTGATGTTCGCGCACGACAACGCGGTCGAGAACCTCGTGCTCTTTGCACCGCTGGTCTTGATCCTCAACGCGATCGACTATTCCACCAAATGGACCGTGCTGGCCTGCGCCGTCTATTTCTGGTCGCGCGTCGCGCATCTGATCGTCTATGCGCTCGGCATCCCGGTGTTCCGCACCCTCGCCTTCACCGTTGGCTTCCTCGCCCAGGCCGTGCTGGCATTGGCGATCTTCAAGGTGTTCTGAACCAGTGTCCCGGACGCGCGGAGCGCGAGCCGGGACCCAGAAGGCTGCAATCGAAACAAGCAAGAATAGGCCCCGGCTCTGCAGCGCATCACCGCACCGGACGATGCTTCAACATCGCCGGGGAAGTGCCGCGCTGAGTCCGGGGCACAAAGCCCTACGCCTCCGGCAATCCAAGCATCAGCCGCATGTTCTGCACGGCGGCGCCTGAGGCACCCTTGCCGAGATTGTCGAGCCGCGCGACCAGCACGGCCTGATGATATTTGTCGCTGGCGAAGACGTAGAGCTCGAGCATGTTGGTCTCGTTGAGCGCCTCCGGCTCGATCCGGCCGCCCTTGCTCGCCTCGTTCTGGAGCGGCATCACCGAGACGTATTTCGAGCCGGCGTAGCGCTTTGCCAGCGCGGCCTGGAGGTCTGCGCCACCGGGCTTGCCCGGCAAGGTGTCGAGCTGCAGCGGCACCGAGACCAGCATGCCCTGCCGGTAATTGCCGACAGAGGGAATGAAGATCGGGCGCCGCGTCAGGTTCGAATAGAGCTGCATCTCCGGCAGATGCTTGTGCTCGAAGCCGAGACCGTAGAGCTCGAAGGACGGCGCGCTGCCGTCCTCGAAGCTTGCGATCATCGACTTGCCCCCGCCGGAATAGCCGCTCACCGCGTTGACCGTGACGGGATAATCAGGCGGCAACAGGCCGGCATCGACGAGCGGCCGCAGCAGCGCGATCGCGCCGGTCGGATAGCAGCCGGGATTGGAGACCTTCCTGGCGGCCTTGATCTTGCCGGCCTGGTCGGCCGTCAGCTCGGGAAAGCCGTAGGCCCAATCGGGCGCGACCCGATAGGCGGTGGAAGCATCCAGCACCTTCGGCGCCGACGTGCCCATGCTGTCGACCAGCGCAACGGTTTCCTTGGCGGCATCGTCGGGCAGACAGAGAATGACGAGGTCCACCTCCTCCATCAGCGCCTTCTTGGCCGCGGGATCCTTGCGCTTGTCGTCGGGAAGCGTCTTCACGACCACGTCGTTCTGCAGCTTCAGCCGCTCGTTGATGCCGAGCCCGGTGGTGCCGGAGCCGCCGTCGACAAAGACGTTTGCGGGTTTCTTCGCCGCGCCCGTGATCGGGGCTTTCGTGGTCTCAGCGAGGCTCATGACGCGCTCCTTTCGAGCTTGTTCGTGTCGTGTTCAAAAACTTGCGGCCTGGTCTGCCGCATCAACTCCGAGATCTGCTTCGCGTCGGCATCGCCGGCGCCGAGTGCATTTGCGATCGCCGCATAATCGGCGTCGGATTTGTGCTGGTTGAGCTTGAAGCTGCCTTCGACCTCTTCAACATTCATCACCAGACCCACGATCGCCTTCTTCATCGCTTCGAGCCGGCCCGCCGTCATCTTGCCCGACGTCCACGGCTTCTTCGGCAGCAGCCAGTGCTCGAACTTGTCGCTGAGCGTGTCGATCTGCACCGACAGCTCGTCGTCCGACAACGGCCGCACCGGCCCGCTCAGATGCACCGACTGGTAAAGCCAGGTCGGCACCTGGTCCGGCGAGACGTACCAGTCCGGCGATACATAGGCATCGGGGCCGTTGACCGCGAGCAACCAGGACGCTTCGCCCCCGGCAAGCTTTAGCAGCGGATTGTGACGGGCGACATGAAAGGCGGCCTGCGGCGTGCCGTCGGCAGCGTAGGTCAGATAGAACGGCAGCGGGGAAGCGACCGGCTTCTTTCCGTCGAAGGCGCAGATGGTGCCGAAGCCGCGCTCCTCTGCGAACTTCAGGCTCGCGGCGCGGTCCTGCTTGAAAAAGGGTGGCGTGTACATCGTGGTCTCCTGCTGGGCCTCCGTGGGGGCCGCCGGATCAGATCGCGCTGACAGGAGAGAGAATGCCGCGGATCGGATCCAGCGGCAAAGACGATGATCTCAAACGCGATCGACCGCCCAAACCGCAAGACTGCGGCGGCGGCGACGGGCGAACAGGATGGTCGCGGCGTTGATCATGGCGCGGGGCTATAAGGCCAGATCCGGTTCCCGTCAAGGTTTGGGCGTCAGATCACCCGCCAGATCCACTCCATGATCTTGGCGAGCACGTCCCCGAACAGCAGCAGTACGGCCGACCAGACCAGCGCGGAGACGAAATTGGCGACCTGGAAACTCCAATAGGGCATCTCGAAGATGCCGGCCGCGAGCGGCACCGAGGCGCGCAAGGGACCGAAGAACCGGCCGATGAAGATGCTGGGCACGCCCCATCTGCGCACGAAAGCCTCGCCCCTGGGCAGGAGTCCCGGATAGCGCGACAGCGGCCACATCTCGGCGACCTTCTCCTTGTAGCGGAAGCCGAACCAGTAGGAGACCCAGTCGCCCAGCGCCGCGCCGAGGCCGCCGGCGATCCAGACCGGATAGAAGTTGATGCCGCTCGCCCCGATGAGCGCCCCGATTCCCACCAGCGCACCCCAGGCCGGGACCAGCAGCGAGATGAAGGCGAGCGATTCTCCGAAAGCGAGCAGGAACACGATCGGAGCCGCCCAGGCCTGGTGAACGCGCACGAATTCGGCCAGGGCGTGCGCAAACTGCTCCATCAAAAATAGCCTTCCCGCCCCGTCTCAAGGTGCTGCGATGAAAAAGACTGGTAAGCCAAGGACTTGTGTGACATCAAGTCACAAAGCCCGCCTCACGCAGACCGGCAGGTCAATTTGCCGGGAATTTGGAGGGGGTGCGGCGTAAAATCGCCGGGATTGGCCCCCAACGACACCGCCCGGCCCGCCCTGCGATAACCTTTCCAAGTCAGAAGTGGCATAGTCGGCCTCATCGATTCGCCGCCCAAGCGGCCCTCAAAGCGCATCAAGATATATGTCCAAGCAGTTGAAGCCCAAAGCAAAAGACGACTTTTTCGGCGGCGACGAGCCGAAACCCCGCGCCGCCAAGGCGGCGCCGCGCGCGGGCGGCGGGGAAGCTGACTACACCGCGGCCGACATCGAGGTGCTCGAAGGCCTGGAACCGGTGCGACGCCGGCCGGGCATGTATATCGGCGGCACCGATGAGAAGGCGTTGCATCATCTGTTCGCCGAAGTCATCGACAACTCGATGGACGAGGCGCTGGCCGGACACGCGACGTTCATCGGAGTCGAACTCAGTGCAGACGGGTTCCTCACCGTCACCGACAACGGCCGCGGCATCCCGATCGATCCTCATCCGAAATTCCCGAAGAAGTCGGCGCTCGAAGTCATCATGTGCACGCTGCATTCGGGCGGCAAGTTCGACTCCAAGGTCTACGAGACATCAGGCGGTCTGCACGGCGTCGGCATCTCCGTGGTGAATGCCCTCTCCTCGCGTCTCGAGGTCGAGGTCGCGCGCGGCCAGAAGCTGCACCGCATGATCTTCGAGCGCGGCCATCCCAAGGGCAAGCTCGAGGATCTCGGCAAGGTCAACAACCGCCGCGGCACGCGCGTGCGCTTCAAGCCCGACACCGACATCTTCGGCGCCAAGGCCGCGTTCAAGCCGCAGCGCCTGTTCAAGATGACGCGCTCGAAGGCGTATCTGTTCGGCGGCGTCGAGATCCGCTGGAACTGCGCGCCCGACCTGCTCAAGGGCATCGAGGATGTACCGGCCGAAGCGACGTTCCACTTCCCGGGCGGCCTCAAGGACTATCTGGCGGCTGCGATCCACGCCGACACGCTGGTGCATCCCGACATCTTCTCCGGCAAGTCGGGCCGCAACGGTGCGCACGGCGCCTGCGAATGGGCGGTGGCGTGGACGGCGGATGCGGATGGCTTCCTCTCCTCCTACACCAACACCGTGCCGACGCCGGACGGCGGCACGCATGAGTCCGGCCTGCGCAGCGCGCTTCTGCGTGGCCTGAAGGATCACGCCGAGCGCGTCGGCCAGGGCAAGCGTGCAGCCTCCATCACCTCCGAAGACGTGATGGTGGGTGCGGCCGTGATGCTCTCGGTGTTCGTGCGCGAGCCCGAATTCCAGGGCCAGACCAAGGATCGGCTTGCCACCGCCGAGGCGCAGCGCATCGTCGAGCAGGCGATCAAGGATCCGTTCGACCATTGGCTGTCGGGCAATCCGAACATGGCCAACAGGCTGCTCGACTTCGTGGTCGACCGCGCCGAGGAGCGGCTGCGGCGCCGCCAGGAGAAGGAGACAGCGCGCAAGACGGCCGGAAAGAAGCTGCGCCTGCCCGGCAAGCTCGCCGACTGCACCGACGCCGGCACCGACGGCTCGGAGCTGTTCATCGTCGAGGGTGACTCGGCCGGCGGCAGCGCCAAGCAGGCGCGTGACCGCAAGACCCAGGCCGTGCTGCCGCTGCGCGGAAAAATCCTCAACGTGGCGTCCGCCGGCAAGGACAAGCTGACGGCCAATGCCCAGCTCTCCGACCTCGTGCAGGCGATCGGCTGCGGCCAACTCCTGCATTACCGCGAAGAGGATCTGCGCTATCAGCGCATCATCATCATGACCGACGCAGACGTCGACGGCGCCCACATCGCCTCGCTCCTGATCACCTTCTTCTACCGGCAGATGCCGCGGCTGATCGACGAGGGCCACCTCTTCCTCGCGGTGCCACCGCTCTACAAGCTGACCCACGGCTCCAAATCGGTCTATGCGCGCGACGACAAGCACAAGGAGGCGTTGCTCAAGAGCGAGTTCAACGCCAACGCCAAGGTCGAGGTGAACCGCTTCAAAGGCCTCGGCGAGATGATGCCGGCGCAGCTCAAGGAAACCACGATGGACCCGCGCAAGCGCACGCTGCTCAAGGTGGTCCTGCTTGCCGACGATCGCGACACCACGGCCGATTCGGTGGAGCGCCTCATGGGCACCAAGGCCGAGGCACGCTTCGCCTTCATCTCGGACAAGGCCGAGTTTGCCAGCGAGGAATTGCTGGACGTGTAGAGCCCTCGGGGCCGTCTACTCCGTTCGGGAGCCTCGGCGGGAGCCGGGGCTCTTTTTATTTGTGGGGACCCCGCCTGTTTATCGATAAGGCCTGCAGATGGTCCGCACGGCCTTGAGCGATTCCCGGCTCCGCGAACGCGACTCGGCCAACGACTCACGGCGCTGAGGCTGAGGCGGGACTGCCGCCATTTCGGACAAGGCTCGATCTCCTAACGAAACCTTACCCGGACCCGAAACTTCGAAATTCACACAAGCTACTGATTTTGCATGGTTCTTTCTAATTTCGGGAGCTGCCCCTCGGACGCCCGCTCAGCGGCGTTTTCCGGCGACTGTGCCTAGCCGGCAACAGCATTTCGGCGAGAACCGTCTATAGTCCGGGCATCAGATGAAACGAACTTCAGTGCGCTCGCGCCTGCTACGACAGACCAAGGTTGGGGATTTTGACATGAAGAAGACTTTGCTCGCTCTGACCGCCGTTGCGGCGATGACCGGTTCGGCCTCGGCTGCCGACCTTGGCGCCCGTCCCTATGTGAAGGCTCCGATGCCGGCGCCCGTCGCCAACTGGACCGGCTTCTACGTCTTCGGCGGTGGTGGCGGTGGCCTCTCGAATGCCGACCAGAGCATTGTGGATACGGCCACCGGCACGCCGTTGACGATCACGCAGCGCCAGGGCGGTTCCGGCTGGTTTGGTACGGTCGGCGCTGGTTACGACTGGCAGTTCAGCGGCACCTGGGTCGCCGGTGTGTTTGGCGACGCTCAGTTCGGCAGCATCCGTTCCACCATCCAGGATCCGACCTTCGACATCACCGGTAACCAGAAGCTGGAAACCTCCTGGGCCGCGGGCGTCCGCCTCGGCTGGCTGGTCGCTCCGAACGTTCTCTCCTACGTCAACGGCGGTTACTCCGGCGCTCACTTCGGCCGCACCAACTTCACGACGCTCGGCGGTACCCCGGCCGGTGTTCACCTCAATGGCTACGATCGTCACGGCTGGTTCATCGGCGGCGGCGTCGAGAACAGCCTGAACATCTTCGGCATCACCTCGCCCGGCTGGTTCATGAAGACTGAGTATCGTTCGGCTTTCTACGATACCAAGACCGAGGCCATTCGGTTTGATGGCACCGACGTCCCGACCATCAACAGCGTCCGCGCCAACAGCTGGAACCAGACGATCTCCACCTCGCTGGTCTACCGCTTCAACTGGACCGGTCCGGTCGTCGCGAAGTACTGATCTGATCTGATCTGATCTCAAGATCAAACGTCAAAGCCCCGGCATCGCCCGGGGCTTTTTCGTTGTGGGTCTGTCGGCAGCCGATGCTCGCCTCCAACGACCGTCCTCGGCGGTGAACCTCGCACAATATCGTCGATCGCCCTGCCCGCGCATCGCGACATCCGCCGGGATTCGCCTGCGACGGCTTCTGCCGGCGCCGGCGTTGTAACCGAACCAGAGCTGCGGTTACTGTGCGCCCCAAGCTTTCGAGACCACGGCCATCGTTGATGCCGCGAGTCGCGATGGAAGCAGATCGATGGGGAGGAATGCATGCGCAGATTTCTGCTTGTAGCAGGCCTGTTTGCCCTCGCCGTCGGGCTGCTCTGGATCGGACAGGGCACGGGCACCGTTCCCTGGCCGCGATCGAGCTTCATGGTCAACCAGCTGCAATGGGCCGGCTATGGCGCCGCCATGGCCGGCTTCGGGCTGGTGCTGATCTGGCAGAGCAACCAATAGAAGAAACCAGGGAATACAAGCATGACATCCAGCCGGTTCGAGCTCCGCGGCAAGGTCGCGGTCGTGACGGGAGGCAATGGCGGCATCGGGCTCGGCATGGCGCGCGGTCTCGCCGATGCCGGCGCCGACGTCGCCGTGGTCGGACGCAACGAGGCCAAGTCTCAAGCAGCAGTCGAAGATCTCAGGCAGCGCGGCGTCAAGGCGATCGCGGTTGCGACCGACGTTACGGACAGGGCAGCGATCGAAACCATGATTGCGCGCGTGGTAACGGATCTCGGCCGCATCGACATTCTCGTCAATAACGCCGGCATGAGCATCCGCAAGCCGCCGCACGAGCTCGAGCTCGACGAGTGGAACAAGGTGATCAACACCAACCTCACCAGCGCCTTCCTGTGCTCGAAGCTCGCCTATCCGCACCTGAAGGCGTCCGGCAACGGCAAGGTGATCAACATCGGCTCGATGATGTCGATCTTCGGAGCGAGCTTTGCCACGGCCTATGCGGCGAGCAAGGGCGGCATCGTGCAGTACACGCGCGCCTGCGCCAATGCCTGGGCGCCCGACAACATCCAGGTCAACGCGATCCTCCCGGGCTGGATCGATACCGACCTCACCCGCGGCGCGCGGCAGCAGGTCTCGGGATTGCACGAGCGGGTGCTGGCGCGCACGCCTGCGGGGCGCTGGGGCGACATCGACGATTTCGCCGGCATCGCCGTGTTCCTCGCCTCGCCCGCCTCGAACTTCGTCACGGGCACCGCGATCCCCGTCGATGGCGGCTTCTCGGTGATGGCCTGAGGCCGGCCTGCACAAGGCAAAAAAGAAGCCCCGGTCGAAGCCGGGGCTTTTGAATTTGGCCGTTCTTTTTTTGATCGTTGGTCGCGTTGCGTTCGACGTGCTCAGTAGCGGGCGATGGTCGGTGCGTCGAACTTGTAGCTCGCGCGCACGACCGCCCACTGGATATCGCGCGGCTTGGCGTCGAACGTGTAGTTGGTCGTGGTGCCGCCAAGCTGATAAGTCTGGCTGCCGAAAGCCGCGTAATTGTACTCGAGGCCCACGATCCAGTTGCGGGTGACGCCGTATTCCCAGCCAGCGCCGACCGTCCAGCCGTTGGCCCAGTGGGTCTGACCGCCCGAGCCTGCGGCGCCGACGGTGTCACTGACCGAGAGACGGTTGTTCACGCCAGCATAGCCGCCCTTGATGTAGAAGAGGTTGTTCTGCACGGCGAAGCCGGCACGGCCGACCACGGTCGCAAGCACGTTGGCACGCCAGGAGAACACGTCGTCACCGGCGCCGAACACGGTGTTGGTGAATGTGCCCTTGTTATCGAGGCCGGAGATCGTGCCTTCCATGCCGAACACGTAATTGTTGGCCTGCCAGTTGTAGCCGATCTGGGCGCCGCCCATGATGCCCGAACTGCGCTGACGGAAACCTTCTCCCGGAGAGAGATCGCCGAAGCCGCCACTGTTGCCGTTGTTGATGAACTGCTCGTTGGTCCAGGCGCCACCGATGTGGCCGCCGACATAGAATCCGGTCCAGTTGAACAGCGGCTCGGCATAGGCCGGCGCCTTGGTGTAGCGCGCGCCGAGATCGGCGGCGGAAGCCGCACCCGCCGAAACCAGAGCGGTCGTGCAGGCGAAGGCGGCGATCAATTTGTTACGCATGGTACAACCCCGTGTCCTTTGATGGGCGCAAGGTCACAGACGGGTGTTACTAAAATTGGAATCAACAAAGTTAACGCAGCGCAGGGGCCCGCGTCGGCCTGCAAATCCGTGAGCGCTGTTGCGCGCTGGCAACGCCGCACGCGCGATTTAACGCGAAATTATCCCTGTCGTCCCTGCGCTACGAAGTCGGTGCGGCCTTCGAATGCACGTGCTCGGGCCGCACGCCGAGCGCCAGCAGGCGCGCCGGGATGCCCTGGAGCCATGGCAGCGCGGTGATGAGGCGCACGATCAGCGGCACTTTGAGCGGCCGGTCGCCCGACTGCAACGCGCCGCTGATGATGTTGTTCTGCACGATCACCTGCATCCGCTGCGTCACCTTTACAGGGAACTCGCGGCGCCGCCTGATCGCATCGAGATCGGTCTCGGACGGACAGCCGTGCTGCATCTTGTCGGCCAGCAGGTTGGCGGTCGCGACCGCATCCTGCACCGCGAGATTGACGCCGACGCCGCCGATCGGCGACATCGCATGCGCGGCGTCGCCGATGCAGAGCAGGCCCGGCCGCGTCCAGCGCGCCAGGCGGTTGATTGCGACGGTCAGCAGCTTGACGTCGTCAAAGCTCTTCACCTCGGCGATGCCGCTCTTCAGGATCGGCGCCATGCGCACGACGTCGTCGAGCAGAGCCGATAGTCCCCTCGCCTTCACCGCATCAAATTGTCCCTTGGCGATGACGTAGGCGCATTGCCAATAGTCGCCGCGGTCGAAGGTGATCATCATCTTGCCGGGCTCGACGCGCGCGAACACGTTTTCGGTCTCGTCGGGTTTGCGGCCGGCGCGGAACCACAGCACGTCCATCGGCGCGCCGATCTCCTCGACGGCGAGGCCCGCGCGCTCGCGCACCGTCGAGTGCCGGCCGTCGCAGGCGATGGTGAGATCGGCTTCGATGTCGATGAGGCCGTCAGGCGTTTTCGCTCGCACGCCGGCGATCGCCTCGCCGCGGCGGATCAGATCGACCGCCTCCGTGCTCATCATCACCTCGAGCGAGGCAAAGCGCCGGCCGGCCTCGCGCAGGAAATTCAGGAAGTCCCATTGCGGCATGAATGCGATGAAAGGGTATCTTGTATGGAGCCGGCTGAGATCGGCGATGCGCACCGGCGTGCCGCCGAACAGACCGTCCATCTTCTGCAGGCGCTGATGCGGCAGCTTCAGGAAGCCATCGATCAGGCCGAGCTCGTCCATGACTTGAAGCGTCGAGGGATGCACGGTATCGCCGCGGAAATCGCGGAAGAAATCCGCATGCTTCTCCAGCACCACGACCTCGATGCCCGCCCGCCCCAGGAGATAACCGAGCATCATGCCGGCCGGCCCGCCGCCGACGATGCAGCAGCGGACCTTTTTCGTCCGATTCGATTGCTGGTCGAATGTCATTGCAGCCACGATCCGAGTGTCGATCAAGATGTGGCGGTCAATGTAACGCCGATTCAGGTGACCGGCTCCGAATTCGCATGCGGGACTTCGAACGCTGCCGGCAGCTCGGGTCACGCCGGCCGCCCCATCCCGGAATTAAGCCGCACCCCCTATTGTTATCAGGAGTTACGATCCGGAAGGGCATCAGAGGGAACGTTAAAGGTGGTAGGGGCCCGCTTGGCGCGGACCCATCCTGAATGGGAACTGGACTATTTCTGATCTTCATTGCTGGTCCCGGTGCCCGGGCTGCCGATCGGCAATCCATTGGGCGCATGGCCGGCGCCAGCGTTCCGCGCGGCTTGCGCCGCTGACGGCGACGTGCCGTTCGCAGTCGGCGGCTGAACGTTCGGATTGCTCTGGCTCCTGTTGGTGTTGACGTTGGCGCCTGTGGTCGTGGCACGCGTCCCCATCCCCGAAGGGGCTGACGGCCCCGAACTGGCGCTGCTGGATGAGGTGCCCATTCCGGCCCCCGAGCTAGCCGCAGATCCCGCGCCTCCGGTACCTGTTCCGGCTGCGGCGCCGGCACTGGCACCGGCACCCGCACCGCCGCCACCTGCACCGCCGCTGCCTCCACCACCGGCACCCCCACCTCCCTGAGCATAAGCGGTCGTCGAAAGCGCAGCGCAGGCGAAAGCCACGAGGATGGACTTGCGGAACATGGATCGTCTCCCTGGTTTGGTGGACAATCGACAATCCAAGATACCGAGGGGTTGTTCCTGATCCTGCGGCGAATAGATGCCTGCTTCCCTCTGGGCTTCGCGAGGGGGCATTTGATAAGCGCGCAAGCTGCCTATCAGGCGCGTCGCATCCCTTGGTTCGCTCCAAGGGAAGTTGTCACTCCTCTCAGAGCAGTGCCGCCTTGAAGGGTCATCCCGATATGAATCGGAAATGGAATACGAGGGTCGCCGACAATTGCTCCGAGACCACCTCTCAACGGTAGACGAGAGCACCAGGGGATCCCGTCAAAGAGTGCAACCAGGCCATCTTTCATGGCCCCCGTGCGCCCGCGGCGATCTGGAAGAGTAGATCATTGATTGAAAGTCTGACGTGAGTCCGCTTGGCGGTTCGCGGACAGCAAAACTCCCGACGTGGACGCGTCGGGAGAGAGACGATGGGTAGCTACGACACCGAGCTAGCCGGCATCGGCAGCGGCCCCTTCAATGACGGTGAGCATGTAGCTCGGAAATGTTGAAGAGCGCAGCTCGCCTTTAAGGGTGAACCACTGACAATCGATGTTTTCACCGCTGATCGCGTGGACGGTCATGAGGGGCCCGCCGGATCGAAGGCGAACGCGGTAGCCAAGCTTAATATCTGGCATGAGGAAAACTCCATTAATAGAAACAACCCAACATAACTTATGGTTGTATTCCATGCAACTTGGCTCGGGAGAGCCCCCGACTATGACTCGGCCAATCCACTTATCAGGGGCGCTGCACACCGCTGGCGACGAGGTTGCTGAGCCTCAATTGTTACTCCGGTTCGCGCTGCGAAAACTCTTGATCTCGGACACGCTGCCGTCGCGATAGGTCAGCTCCACCGAGACGGACTGCGTGCTTGGAGCGAGCTTCATGTAGAGCGGCATGCCGGCGCTGACCGCGCTGGGATCGCGCATGTCGCAAGGCGGCATCTTCAGAACCTGGTTGGGCACGGCGCTGTCGATGCCGATGCGCACCTCGCGGATGGCGCAGCGATAGGACACGAGATGCGTGTAGTAGACGAGCAGGCCGTTGAACTCGCGGAACGACAGCCAGCTCGTCGCGGTCATGTCGAGGATCTTGCGCTGGTCGCGGATCAGCGCGGCCTCGGGATCGAACCGGATGGGGAACGGCCCCTGCATGTCGCCGGACTGATCGACATAGCGGACCTCGATGGTGCCGGCCTGTGCATCCGGCGGCAACTCGATCGACGGGTTGGGCATCCGCTTGCGCGTGCGCGGATCGAGCGTGTCGATGAAGCCGGTTTCGCGGAAATCGCCCTTGCCGGCCATGCGCCAGGAAATGCCGAGCGCGGGGTCGGCGAAGGAGAACACCACGCTCCAGCCGCCATTGTGCCGCGAGAAGCTCGCGATCGGCGCGTTGGTGGCCTCCTCCCTCGGCAGTTGCGGCACCGACACCGGCGGCAGCGCGGCGAGCTTCGTGGGCGGCGGATCGTCGGAACGCACGACGGCATCCTTGGCGAGGCCGCTGAGGAAGACGTCGTCGACCATCTGGTCGAAATAGACGGGCACCTGCCTGTGCTTCACGGTGTCGGCCATCTCGCTGACGGCCCGGCGGGTGCGCTGCGCCACCTGCACGAGGTTCTCGCCGGGCTTGAGCAGCTCCTTGGCGAAGGTGCGCGTGAACACCGAGTTGGGATTGGCGTCGTCGTTGGAGAGGCGATCGAGCGCGGTCTGGCGGGGACCGGCCGAGAACACCGAGAACACGCCTTCGGGCAGTTGCGTCATCGGCGCAAGCCCGCCGCCTCCGGCGACGGCGCGGGTGCCCTTGCGCTCGAAAGGATTGTTGCGGCAGGCATCGAACACCAGGATCGACGTTCGCGCCTTCTTGTTCTGAAGGCGCTCGACGATGCGGTCGGCCAGGATGGAGGCGTCGCGCACCAGTTCCTCCTGCCCTTCGGTCGCGGCCGGCACGTCGGTGGGCAGCAAATAGTTCTGGCCCGCGATCTCGAAGCCGTGGCCGGCGTAGAAGAAGAACGCGGTGTCGCCGGGCTCGATCGCCTTGTCGAAGGCGAGCAGCGTCTCGGAGAATTGCTGCCGGCTCTGGTTCTCGGCGACCATCACCGAGAAGCCGAGCTGCTTCAGCGTGTCGCCCATGGTGCGGGCGTCGTTGACCGCCTTGAGCAGCTTCGGGACGTTCCTGTAGTCGTTGTTGCCGACGACGAGCGCGACACGCTTCTCGGCATGAGCGGGAGCTGCGAAGCCGCTCAGGCCCGCCACGAGGCCAAGGGCCGCCAGAATTCCGAAAAGCCGACGTGTCATCGCAAGATTCCCGTTGCAGAACGGCCGCAGGCCGCATCCTTGGAACAGCAGCATGGAGCCCCTGCCGCTGTGTGATAGTCGGCCCAGGCGTAACGGGGGTTCAAGGGTCGGGGCTCCGGTTCATTGATCTGGCTATGGCAGATTCCCGCGGAATCTGCTCTTTCTAGGGCAATTGCTCTGCAAGCGGGGGCTGCCGTGTATCGCTGGTGTACCGACGAGGTCGAGCCGAATGATCGCTTCGACTATTGGCGCGAGGTGCGCTCCAAGGGGTTGTTCGGCGTCACCGCCGAACTCGAGCGCGAACGGCGCGCGGACTTCTCCGGCGAATTCTCGCTACGGCAGCTCGGCGGCGCCGGCCTCGTCGAGCTGAAGGCCTCACCTTACACCGTGGAGCGCAGCGCGTCCGACATCGCCGACGCACCGGGCGACGCCATCTGCGTCTACCAGCAGCTCGGCAGCGGCGGCTGGTTCGGCGGCATGCGCGGAAACGACTTCGCGATCGCCAATGGCAGCTTCGCCACCAGCCATACCGACCTGCCCTATCGCACCGCGCCCTCGGGCGCCGGCGGCTTCCACCTGCGCGTCCTGAAGATCCCGCTCAGCAGCATCCCGGTGCAGGACAGACGCATGCGCGAGCTTTCGCCCCGGACGTTCGGCGATCCGACCCTTGCGCCCCTGCTCGGTGCCTGCTTTGCAGATCTCAATGAGGCCGCTGACGACGTCGCTCTCGACGCGACGTCCCTCGTCCAAGCCCTCGCCCATCTCGCCCTCATCGAGCGCGGCATCGTGCGGCCCGGCGGCCGGCGCGGACAGGCCGCGCTGCGGACTGCCCGGCTGTCGCAGGCCCGGCGCCTGATCGCGTACCACCTGCAAGACCCCGGTCTGGCGCCGGCGATGGTGGCTGATAAGCTCGGCGTGTCCGTGCGCCACCTGCACATGCTGTTCGAGACCGCGGAGAAGAGCTTCTCGCAGACCGTGACGGACGAACGCCTGAAACAAAGCCGCCGCCTGATGCGCGAGTCGCCCCAGCGGCTGATCGCCGACATCGCGGCCGCCTGCGGCTTCGAGAGCCTGGCGACCTATTACCGGGTCTTCAGCGCCGCCTACGGGATGGCCCCCGGCGACTTCCGGGCCCAGGGCTCGGATGGACGTTAGCCGCCGTTTTGGCGGCCCCGGCCGGAGCGCGCGGCTCGGTGGAAAAACCCCAGTCGCGCCCGCTATTTGGTAAAAACCTCAGGTTTTTTAGGGTCTTCCCGCGCCCGCTCCATTGACTTTGGCCGATTCCCGCCTATGTTCCGAGGCGACGCGGCTCAGATCGAAGAGCGATTCCTGAGCGTCGCGCTTTGTCCGCGTGAGTCAGCACCCCCAGCTTCTTTGAGAGCGCGCCGTTTCGGGGTGGAACGCGACAGCCTTAATCACCCTCGATTCCGAACGGCGGTTTCGACCAGAGGCTCAATGTCCTTTTCAAATCTCGGACTGTCCGAAAAAGTCCTCGCCGCAGTGGCGGCCACCGGTTACACCACCCCCACCCCCATTCAGGAACAGGCGATCCCCCACGTCCTCGCACGCAAGGACGTGCTCGGCATCGCCCAGACCGGCACCGGCAAGACCGCGGCCTTCGTGCTGCCGATGCTCACCATCCTCGAGAAGGGGCGCGCCCGGGCCCGCATGCCGCGCACGCTGATCCTCGAGCCGACCCGCGAGCTCGCGGCCCAGGTCAAGGAAAACTTCGACCGTTACGGTGCCGGCCAGAAGCTCAACGTCGCGCTCCTGATCGGCGGCGTCTCCTTCGGCGACCAGGATGCCAAGCTGACGCGCGGCGTCGACGTGCTGATCGCAACCCCCGGCCGCCTGCTCGACCACACCGAGCGCGGCGGCCTGCTGCTCACCGGGGTCGAGCTGCTCGTCATCGACGAAGCCGACCGCATGCTGGACATGGGCTTCATTCCCGACATCGAGCGCGTCTGCAAGCTCGTCCCGTTCACGCGCCAGACCCTGTTCTTCACCGCGACCATGCCGCCGGAAATCCGGCGCATCACCGAGACCTTCCTGCACAATCCGCAGAAGGTCGAAGTGTCCAAGCCCGCGACCACCGCGGTGACCGTCACGCAGGTCCAGGTGCCCGCCGGGCGCGAGGCGCACGAGAAGCGCGAACTGCTGCGCCGCCTGCTGCGCGAAGCCAAGGATCTCAAGAACGCGATCATCTTCTGCAATCGCAAGCGTGAAGTGGCGATCGTTCACAAATCGCTTCAGAAGCACGGGTTCAGCGTCGGAGCCCTGCACGGCGACATGGACCAGTCGGCTCGCACGGCCGCACTCGAGCAATTCCGCAAGGGCGAGTTGCCGTTGCTCGTCGCCTCCGATGTCGCCGCCCGCGGCCTCGACATTCCCGAGGTCAGCCACGTCTACAATTTCGACGTTCCCCATCACGCGGACGATTACGTTCACCGCATCGGCCGCACCGGCCGCGCCGGCCGCACCGGCACCGCGATCTCGATCGTGACGCGGCTCGACCAGAAGTCGATGGCAGCGATCGAGAAGCTGATCGGACAGAGCATTCCGCTCGCCGAGGGCGATTTTGAAATCCACGCCGAAGCCTCTGATGCGACCGAACGTCCGCGCGAGTCGCGTGGCCGCGAACGTTCACGCGGTGGGCGCGGCAAGCCGCAGCGCGGCCGCGACCGTGAGCGCAGCCACGAGCCGCGCGAGGCGCTGGGTGAGGCAAGACATGCTTCCGAAGCAAGACCTGCCTCCGAGGCCGGACATGCCCCCGAAGCCAGGAGTCCTTCGGAGGCACGACAGCCCGCTGAAGCAAGGCATCGCCCCAGCGACAAGCGCAGGACGGAGCCGCGACACGACGCCCGCCAGCAAGCCAATCCGTCGCATGTACCGTCAATCGGCCGTCCCGAGCCCCGCCGCCAACGCGAGGCCGACAGCGAGCCGGGCGATCACTCGCATCTGCCGGCGTTTCTGCTGCGGCCGGTCCGCTCTCCCGCCGGAGCCTGAAGCGCGACGCGCTCCAGGTTTCGGTTGAGCAAACCCGCCCTACAAGTTTCTAGATTTATTCGTGGACGTATATTTACGGGGCGTTCACGATCGTCCGTTAGCCTACGAACATAATTTAAGCATTGCTGCGGTCGATTGCGCCCCGACCGCCGTGGGGTATGTTCCGTGGTCAAGGTTCTCGACGAACACGAACGCACGATGGCGTTCGCCGAAGTGGCGCTCGGCCAGATCCGATCGCTGCGACAGACGGCAATTCCCCGCAATTACGAGATCTGGTACGTCTACGCCACCGGCTACAACGCACCGCTCAATAAGATCGTCAACGAGACGCTGGCGCGCAGCGGCAAGCTGACTGAAGCCGATCTCGAGCAGATCTACGAGACCTATCTCTCCCACATCAAGACCACCGACCGTATCGACAAGGTCGGCGCGCGCGTCATCGGCGAGATCGACGACGTGATGAAGGTCCTGGGCGATGCACTCGGCATGACCGGCTCCTACGATGCCAGCCTGTCGGGCGCCACCGAAAAACTCTCGTCGGCCAGGAATCGCGAGCAGATCAGGTCGATCGTCGAAGCGCTGCTGCGTTCGACCAGCGAAATGCGTGAGACCAACAAGGCGCTGGAAGACCGGCTGACGCTGTCGAAGAACGAGATCAGCAATCTCCAGCAGAGCCTGGAGGCGATCCGCGCCGAGAGCCTGACCGACCCGCTCACGGGACTTGGCAACCGCAAATATTTCGACCGCATGATCGGCATGGCCGTGCAGAACGCACTCGCATCGGGTGAGCCGCTGTCGCTGCTGCTGTTCGACATCGATCACTTCAAGTCGTTCAACGATTCCTACGGCCATCTGACCGGCGACCAGGTGCTGCGGCTCGTCGGCCTTTCGCTGAAGCAGACCATCAAGGGCCAGGACATCACCGCACGCTATGGCGGCGAAGAGTTCGCGGTCGTGCTGCCCAACACCGCGCTGCGTCAGGCCCTCACGGTGGCCGACCACATTCGCCGCGCGGTGATGGCGAAGGAATTGAAGAAGAAGTCCACCGGCGAGATCCTCGGCCGCGTCACCATCTCCGTCGGCGTCTCCATGCTCAAGCAGGGCGACGACACCGACGCGCTGATCGAGCGTGCCGATGCCTGCCTCTACGCCGCAAAGCGCAACGGCCGCAACCGCGTGATTTGCGAAGCCGATCCGGAATACGCGGTCGAGACGCACAGCCGGGTGGCGTAGGCTTCCGCGAGCTGCCGCAGGGTGGACGAAGCGAAGCCTGCCCACCACCTGTTTCGATCATGGAAAGACCCTGGAGACGGCGCTACGCGCCTTTGCCCACCCTGCGGCACCGCCCCGCTTGACATTGTTCGGCGGCAAGCAACATCCTCCCGGCCGCCTGAGCATTGAGGACTTGTCGTCTTGTCCAACCCCCTCGATTTCCACGCGCCACAATCGTCCTACACCAAAGACGAGCTACTGCGATCGAGCGAAGGCGGCTATTTCGGCCCCGGAAACGCGCAATTGCCCGCGCCGCCGATGCTGATGATGGATCGCATCACCGAGATCAGCATGGACGGCGGCACGTTCGGCAAAGGTCATATCGTCGGCGAGCTCGATATCACGCCTCACCACTGGTTCTTCGATTGCCACTACCGCGGTGACGCGATGATGCCGCCTACCCTTGGGCTCGACGCGATGTGGCAGATGGTCGGCTACTGGCTCGGCTGGTCGGGCTCACCCGGCAAGGGCCGCGCCATCGGCGTCGGCGAGGTGGAATGCACCGGCGAGATCACACCAAACGCCCGGCAAGTGCGCTACGAGGTCGCGATGCGCATGGTCCGTCGCGGCAAGCTGGTGCTCGGCATTGCCGATGGCCGCGTGCTCGCAGATGGCGTCTGCGTGTTCACGGCCAAGGATATGAGGGTCGGCCTGACCAACGCCGCGGATTGAGGTCTCGTACGGTTGGCAAAGGCGCAAAGCGCGCTGCCCACCATCTCGTCGTGATTATTTCGAGCGGTGGTCCCGCTTCGCTTTGCCTACCCTACGCCCCGTTGTCTTGGTTGCCTTCTTAGCTGCCTTCTTGGCCAGAGACTTCTTCGGCGCGCCTTTTCTCGCGGCGCCCTTCTTCGGCCGCTTCTTCACCTTGGCGCGCTGAGCGGCGGCGAGTGCCGCCCTCGCCCATTGCACCAAGTCCTCGGAATCGTCGAACAGGCGCGCCGGCAGCTCCCAGTAGGAGTTGACCGTCACGGTCTTGGCGCGGGTCGAATATTGGAACGGCCTTGAGCCCTCGGCTTCGAAGTCCGGAATCGTCACCTCGTCGGCGCGGAAGAACAGACCGGCGCGCAAGGCAAGTGCGAAGTTGACGCCGTCGACGGAAATGCCGTGGCCGGAGAACATCTTGCGGATGGTGACGGGGCCGAAATCGGAAAACAGGTCGATCAGGAATTCGCGGTCCATGGCCCAACGCTCCCAGATGTCGTCCCCGCCTTGTGCGCAATTGCGCACTGGCGCGGGGACCCATAACCACAGGGAGAAGTTTAGCGAAGACTGTTCGTCATGCCAGTGTCGGTACGAACACCGCCCGACACCGATAGATCACGCGGTATGGGTCCCCGCGTTCGCGGGGACGACAGCGGAGGGCTCGGCGAGCCGGGCTACCCGTCGATCTTGGCCGGCCGCAGCTCGACCGACTCGCCGCAGCCGCAAGCGGAGATCTGGTTGGGATTGTTGAAGACGAACTGGGCCTGCATCTTGTCGGCCTTGTAGTCCATCTCGGTGCCGAGCAGGAACAGCACGGCCTTGGGGTCGACCAGGATCTTGACGCCCTTATCCTCGACGACCTCGTCGGTCGGGCGGACATCGTGGGCGTATTCGACCGTGTAGGATTGGCCGGCGCAGCCGCCGTTCTTCACGCCGACGCGCAGGCCGACGATTTCGGAATCGGCGCGCTGGGTCAGCTCGGAGATGCGCTGGGCAGCAGCGTCCGTCAGCCGCATCACCTGCGGGCGGGGCCGCCGGGGCTTGGGTGTCGAAGCTGGTGTTGCCTGTGTCATGTTATGTATGTGGTCCGTTGCGGAGCGAATTCAATGCGAGCAGAAACCGTCACCACATGTTGAGCACGAGGCGCGCCTCGTCGCTCATGCGCTCGGGCGACCACGGCGGCTCCCAGACGACCTTGACGTCGACCACGCCGACGCCTGGCACGCTGGCAACCGCGTTCTCGACCATGGTCGGCAGCTCGCCGGCGGCCGGACAGTTCGGCGTCGTCAGGGTCATCTGGACGTCGACGGAGCGGTCATCCTTGATCTCGACCTTGTAGATCAGGCCGAGCTCGTAGATGTCGGCCGGGATTTCCGGGTCGAACACGGTCTTGAGACCCGCGATGATCTCGGTGGTCAGCCGCTCGGTCTCCTCCGGCGGCAGCGCCGACTGAGTTTCCATCGGACTAGCTTTGATTTCGGCCGTGTCACTCATGCGAACAAATCCCGCGCCTTCAGAAGCGCCTGTGCCAGATGATCGACTTCTTCCCGCGTATTATACATGCCGAACGAGGCCCGGCAGGTGGCCGTGACGTTGAACCGCTCTAAAAGAGGCATCACGCAATGGGTGCCGGCGCGCACTGCGATGCCCTGGCGGTCGATCACGGTGGCGACGTCGTGGGCGTGCGCGCCCTTGAGCTCGAAAGAGATCACCGGGCCCTTGCCCCGCGCCGTGCCGATCAGCCGCAGCGAGTTGATCTCGCGAAGCCGATCCTGCGCGTAGGTGGTGAGATCGTGCTCGTGGGCGGCGATGCGCTCCTTGCCGACCGAATTGACGTAGTCGATGGCGGCGCCAAGGCCGACGGCCTCGACGATCGCGGGCGTGCCGGCCTCGAACTTGTGCGGGGGATCGCCATAGCTGATGAAGTCGCGCGAGACCTCGCGGATCATCTCGCCGCCGCCGTTGAAGGGACGCATCGCGACAAGATGCTCGTACTTGGCCCAGAGCACGCCGATGCCGGTCGGGCCATAAACCTTGTGGCCGGTGAAGACGTAGAAGTCGCAGCCGAGATCCTGGACGTCCACGGGCAGGTGCACCGCGCCCTGGCTGCCGTCGACCAGCACGGGAATGCCGCGCGCATGCGCGATCTTCACGACGTCCTTGATGGGCACGATGGTGCCGAGCGCGTTGGACATCTGCGTGATCGCGACCAGCTTGGTCTTGGCCGTGAGCAGCTTCTCGAACTCCTCGATGAGGAAATTGCCCTCGTCGTCGACCGGCGCCCATTTGATCACGGCACCCTGACGCTCCCTCAGGAAATGCCAGGGCACGATGTTCGAATGGTGCTCCATGATCGAGATGACGATCTCGTCGCCTTCCCCGATGTTCGGCCCACCCCAGGACGAGGCGACCAGATTGATCGCCTCCGTCGCGTTGCGGGTGAAGATCACTTCTTCCGTGCGGGGCGCGTTGATGAACTGCGCGACCTTGGTGCGGCCGCCCTCATAGGCTTCCGTCGCGGCGTTGGCGAGGTAGTGCAGGCCGCGATGCACGTTGGCGTATTCGCTGGTGTAGGCCTGCGTCATGCGGTCGAGCACGGCGCTGGGCTTCTGCGCCGAGGCGGCGTTGTCGAGATAGACCAGGTTCTTGCCGTAGACCTGCATGGCGAGCGCCGGAAAGTCCTGGCGCACGCGTGCGACGTCGTAAGTTCCGTTCTTGACCGCGGGATGCGTGCTCATTGGCGCCGCTCCAGCCAGCGCTCGGCGATGCCGATCACATGCTCGCGCAAGCCGTCATCGGCGATCTGCTCGATCGCCTCGCCGACGAAAGCCTGGATCAGCAGCGCCTGGGCCTGCTTCTCCGGCAGGCCGCGCGCCTTCAGATAGAACAAGAGGCTGTCGTCGAGTGCGCCGGCGGTGGCGCCGTGGCCACAGGAGACGTCGTCGGCAAAGATCTCGAGCTCGGGCTTGTTGTCGGCTTCGGCTTCGTCCGAGAGCAGCAGCGCACGGATCATCATCTTGCCGTCGGTCTTCTGCGCGTCAGGACGGACGATGATGCGGCCCTGGAACACCGAATGCGCGCGGTCATCGATCACGGCGCGGAAGATCTCGCGGCTGACGCAGTTCGGCACGGCGTGGTCGACCACCAGCGTGGTGTCGCCATGTTCGGTCTTCTGCAACAGGTTCACGCCATTGGCGGAGAGCTCGCTGCCCTCGCCCGCCAGCGTAATGAAGCCCTGAAGGCGGCTGACCGCGGCGCCGGTCGTCATGTTGAAAAAGTTGAACTTCACATTGGCGCCGATGGTGACGAAGTGCGACGAGACATTCACCGCATCAGGCGCATCATCCATCAGGCGGATGTGCGCGACATCGGAATCGTCGCCGACCGTGACAAGGACGGCATCGTTGACCTGGTAGGCCTTGGCACCCGCCGCGACGAAAGTCTCAACGATAGTGGCGCGAGCGCCCTTCCCGATCGCGATCTGCGAGCGGGTGAACGCCGAGGCCGACGCGGCGGTCGCGATGTGGACGATCTGGATCGGCGCGGACAGCCTGGCGCCGTCGGCAATCGACAGCACGACGCCATCGGTCGCCATCGCCGCATTCAGCGCGATGACGGCGTCAGTCGACGCGGTCTTCAGCAAACCGGCATCCTTTTCCAGCGTCTCCCGCAACGTCCTGAAGCCCGCCTCGGCGGCAAGTGCCTTCACGTCGGAGAGCTCAGCCGCGAACACGCCGTCGACCAGCACCAACTTGCGGGCGCCGTCGATCGCATGCGCCGTCACCGCATCCGCGGCGCGCTTCAGCGCGGCCGCATCGGGCGCGGCTGACAGCGGCAGAACCTCGCCGACCAGCGCACGCAGATCGGTGTACTTCCATTCCTCGATCCGGCGGTGCGGCAGGCCGAGACGCTCATAGGTCTCGAATGCCTCGCGGCGCACGGCGGTGATCGCGGGCGAACCCGGCAGCCGGCCTTCGGCGCTGGTGAAGAGATCGCTCACCGCGCGGCCCTTTCCGGTCTTTGCCACAGCAACGTTCATCGCAAAATTCCTTACGCGGCATCCTCGAACTGGGCGTAGCCGGACGCCTCCAGCTCCAGCGCCAATTCCTTGCCGCCGCTCTTCACGACACGGCCCCTGGACATCACGTGCACGACATCGGGCACGATGTAGTTCAGCAGCCGCTGATAATGGGTGATCACGACCATCGCGCGCTTCGGCGAGTGCAGCGCGTTGACGCCGTCGGCCGCAATGCGCAGCGCGTCGATGTCGAGGCCGGAATCCATCTCGTCGAGGATGCACAGGCTCGGCTCGAACAGCGCCATCTGCAGCACCTCGTTGCGCTTCTTCTCGCCGCCGGAGAAACCGACATTGACGCCGCGCTTGAGCATGTCCTGCGGAATGTTCAGCGACTTCGAGACCTCGCGAACCTTCTTCAGGAAATCCGGCACCATCAATTCGCTCTCGCCGCGCGCCTTGCGCTGCGCGTTGAGCGCGGTGCGGAGGAAATTCATGGTGGTGACGCCGGGAATCTCGACCGGATACTGGAACGCCAGGAACACGCCCTTGGCGGCGCGCTCCTCGGGCGCCATCTCCAGCAGATCTTCGCCCTTGAACAGGATCTGTCCGTCGGTGACCTCGTAGCCGGGCTTGCCGGCGATGACGTGCGAGAGCGTCGACTTGCCGGAACCGTTCGGCCCCATGATCGCGTGGATCTCGCCCTCGTTCACGGTCAGCGTCAGCCCGTGGAGGATCTCGCGCTCCTCGACACGAACCTTGAGGTCTTTCACTTCAAGCAAAGCCATTTTGTTTTCCATCTATCTCCTCATCCTGAGGAGCGCCGAAAGCGCGTCTCGAAGGAATGAGGCCACCAATCTTTCCGGTATCCATCCTTCGAGGCGGCCGCTTGCGCAGCCTCCCCGGGATGAGGTCCGAGCTAGCCGACCGACCCTTCCAGCGAGATCGAGATCAGCTTCTGCGCTTCCACCGCGAACTCCATCGGGAGCTGCTGCAGCACGTCCTTGACGAAGCCGTTGACGACGAGGCCGACCGCCTCTTCCTGCGAGAGACCGCGCTGGATGCAGTAGAACAGCACGTCCTCGGAGATCTTCGAGGTCGTCGCCTCGTGCTCGAACGTCGCAGAGGAGTTCTTGGCTTCGATGTACGGCACGGTGTGCGCGCCGCATTTGTCGCCGATCAGCAGGGAGTCGCAGGCGGTGAAGTTGCGCGCGCCGGTCGCTTTCCGATGAGCCGTCACAAGACCACGATAGGTGTTCTGCGACCTGCCGGCGGCGATGCCCTTGGAGATGATGCGGCTCGACGTGTTCTTGCCGAGATGGATCATCTTGGTGCCGCTGTCGACCTGCTGGAAGCCGTTCGAGATCGCGATCGAGTAGAACTCGCCGCGCGAATTGTCACCGCGCAGGATGCAGCTCGGGTACTTCCAGGTGATGGCCGATCCGGTCTCGACCTGGGTCCAGGAGATCTTGGAATTGTTGCCGCGGCAGTCGCCACGCTTGGTGACGAAATTGTAGATGCCGCCCTTGCCTTCCGAATTGCCGGGATACCAGTTCTGCACCGTCGAATATTTGATCTCGGCATCGTCATGGGCGACGAGCTCGACCACGGCCGCGTGCAGCTGGTTCTCGTCGCGCTGCGGCGCCGTGCAGCCTTCGAGATAGGAGACGTACGAGCCCTTGTCGGCGATGATGAGCGTGCGCTCGAACTGGCCGGTGTTGCGCTCGTTGATGCGGAAATAGGTCGACAGCTCCATCGGGCAGCGCACGCCGGGCGGCACGTAGACGAACGAGCCGTCGGAGAACACCGCCGAGTTCAGCGTCGCGTAGAAATTGTCCGAGGTCGGCACGACCGAGCCCAGATATTTCTGCACCAATTCAGGGTGCTCGCGGATCGCCTCCGAGATTGGCATGAAGATCACGCCGGCCTTCTTCAGCTCCGCCTTGAACGTGGTCGCAACCGAGACCGAATCGAAGACGGCATCGACCGCGATCTTGCGGCGCGCGGGGTCTTCCTCGCCGGGCTTGGGTTCCACGCCTTCGAGCATGGCGACTTCCCGCAAGGGGATGCCGAGCTTCTCGTAGGTCTTCAGGATTTCAGGATCGATCTCGTCGAGCGAGGAGATCGTCTTCTTCGGCTTCGGGGCCGCGTAGTAATAGAGGTCCTGGAAGTCGATCTTGGGATAATCGACACGCGCCCAGGTCGGCTCGGTCATGGTCAGCCAGCGCCGATAGGCTTCGAGCCGCCACTGGAGCATCCAGGCGGGCTCGTTCTTCTTCTCGGAGATGAACTTGACGGTATCTTCCGACAAACCCTTGGGGGCCTTGTCGGACTCGATCAGGGTCTCAAACCCATAACGATATTGATCGACGTCGATGCGCTTCACGCGCTCGACCGTCTCTTGTACGGCTGGCATTCCATCCTCCGCTCGCGGTTTCAAGGACCGCGGTGGATCAAACTCGAACGAGTATTACGACGTCTATTACGATGTTTTTTGGCGGAAAGCACGGGCTTAGAACCGTTCAAGCCGTGTTTCATCGCTTAGCCCTTAAGTAGGGTATTACCGAGCTTTCGCCAAGCCTCTAACGCCCTATTGATGTCATCTGGTTCGGTGGACCAGCCCAGACTGAGACGCACCGCTCCCTGGGCGACCACCGGGTCATAGCCCATGGCCGAAAGAACGTGGGACGGCTGGACCTTTCCCGAGGAACAGGCCGAACCGGAGGAAACTGCGACGCCTTCGAGGTCGAAGCCAATCACGGCCGTCTCGGCTTTGAGACCGGGCGCCGTAAACAGAACGGTATTTGGCAACCGCTCAACATCATCTGAGAAGATCGTTGCGGCTGCAATCCCTCGAATACCATTTTCCAAGCGTATTCTGAGGGTTGCCATTTGTTCCGCATCCTCCCGCAGAGCCTGAAGCGAGGCCTTCACCGCCGCGCCAAAGCCCGCGATGCCGGCAACATTCTCAGTTCCGGCACGACGGTTGAGCTCCTGTCCCCCGCCTCGCAGGACGGGCTCCAGACCGACGATTCCTTCGGCCACGACCAGGGCACCGATCCCCTTGGGGCCGCCGATCTTGTGCGCAGAAAAGGTCGCAAGGTCGGCGCCTACAGCCCTGATATCGAACGGGATTTTACCCAGCGCCTGGATCGCATCGACGTGCAGGAGGCCCCCCGCCTCGTGAACGATACGTGCCGCCTCGGCGATCGGCTGGAGCGCTCCCGTCTCGTTGTTGGCGGCCATGACCGAAACCAGCGCCGGCGGGCCGTCATTGAGCTGGGCTTTCAGATGCTCAAGGTCGACCACGCCGGAGCGGGTGACCTGGATCAGACCGATCGTGGCTCCGGGGAATCGCCCCCCGGCCAGCACTGAAGCGTGCTCGACCGCGGAGACCAGCAGCCGCTCGACAAGGCCGCCGGCCGGTCCACGCAGGCCCGGCGACAGCGCCAGCGCGTTGGCCTCGGTTCCGGCCGAGGTAAAGACGACGTTCCGGGGCAGCGCACCGACTGCCGCGGCCAGCTCGGCGCGGGCCTCCTCGACCAGCCGCCTCGCCTCCCGCCCCTCGGCATGGACCGACGACGGATTGCCGAGGAGGTCAAAGGCCGCAACCATCGCCGCCCGCGCCTCGGCGCGCAGCGGCGTGGTCGCGTTCCAGTCGAGATAGACACGGGTCGGCATCTCGCCTTCTTAGCACCTTTTGCCATCCGGCCAATCGGACGGCCGCGTGCATCAGGCCGGCCGAGGCTGCTCCATTCTGGCGGCCGTCCGCGGTGCCGCCCGCAATCCGAACAGAGGGCGGAGCCAAGCGATGCGCCGGACGAGCTCATAGGTCACCACACATGTGAGCGCGGTCCCGATGATGACAATTGAGGCCTCGATCCCAACCGGGAGACCGCTGTCATGCAATGTATGCGCGATCACGATGATCGCGGTCTGATGCATGATGTAATACGGGAAGATCGCATCGGTCAGATAGCGGCGCACGGGGCTGTCGGCTGTGAAGCAGCGCCGCGCAAAGCCCAGCACGGCGGCGATCGCGAGCCATTGATAGCAACCATAGGCCGAGGCGGCGCCCCACTTCAGCGCGGGTGACGGCACGAACAAGCCGGCGCGAACCAGGATGAAGGCAGAGAAGCAGGCACCTGCAGCCACCAGGGCCGCCCAGCGCTGGCGCTCGAGGTTGCGCCAGATCCCCTCCTGCTTCGCCAGCAGGAAGCCGAGCAGGAAGGCCGTCGCATGGTCTGCATGGTTGTACCAGTCGCCGAACAGCGCATGCGTCGACGGGAAAGCCGGAAACAGCACCAGGCGCCAGGCCGCAAAGAGCAGGCAAGGCACGATCAGGAGCCATGGTCCGGCGAGCACGGCAGCCAGCTTCCGGCCGAGCCAGTCGGCGCCGGCCGGCCACAGCGCAAGCACTCCGATCAGGGCCATCGTGTAGACCCACAGATAGACCACGAACCAGAGGTGGTTCCAGGTCGGCAGCACGATGCAGGGGTTCGGACAGAACTGCGCGCCGAAGGCAAAGTAGTGCCTGAGGTAGAAATCGAAGAAGCCTGCGGGATAGCCGAGGCTTTCCACGATCTGGAGATAGGATTGCGGCGGCACGATCACGAGCATGCCGAAAATCAGCGGGATCAAGAGCCGCGTCGACCGCGCCCCGGCGAGCGAGGCCAGGCTTGATGTGTCGAGCATGAAGCGGGTCGCAACCCCGGACACCAGGAACAGCAGCGACAGCCGCCAGGGGTTGACGAACAGCATCACCGGTTCCAGCCAGGTCAGCCGGTGCATGCTCTTGATGTGAAATCCCCAGGACACGTAGAGCATGCCGACGTGGTAGAAGATCAGGAGCCCGAAGGCTAAAATCCGCACCCAGTCCAGATCGATGCGCCGGTCCGTGCTCGGCAATTGCTGTGGTGTTGTCATGGTTTTCTGCTCCTTGACGGGTCGACAAACGCGGTGCTCGGGCCATGGCTGACACCGAAAATGCCCCGCCGACGGAGCGCGTCGAGCCGGTTTGGGATCAGAATCGGAGCCGAGGGGACGAGCCGCCGGCGGCTGGGACGAACAGCGGGCCTTTTGGGATCAGCGGCGACGACCGGACGATGTTCGCTGCGATCGCGGCCGTCGCGCTCGCGATCGGAATCGTCAATGCGTTCTCGGGCGCTCAGGACGCGGCCTGGCGCGGCGACACCTACGACATCGGCCGGCGGCTATTCTGGGAGATGTCGAGCATCTCCGTCATCCTGCTGCTGCTGCCGATCCTGGTCCTGGCGGTTCGCCGCATGCGCCGGACACCGGGCCTGGCCGCACGGGCAGGAATCGGGGCGGCCGCCCTGCTCGGCTTCTCCGCCCTCCACGTCACCGGCATGGTCGCAGTGCGGAAGCTCGTGCTCTGGCTGGCCGGAGGCGCCTACGACTTCCGCTTCTCGCTCGCGACGGTCCTGTACGAATTCCGCAAGGACGCCGTGGCCGTTGTCCTGATCGCCAGCACGATCTGGCTGCTCGAAAGCCGGCGCGAGTTGAGGAAGGCCGCAGTCGCTCCGCCGGCGCCGCCTGCCCCGCAACGATCGTCGTCCCCCGAGATGATCTGGCTGCGCGACGGTACGAGCCGCATTCGCGTGGTGCCGCGCGACATCCTCTGGGTCGCGTCCGCCGGCAACTACATCGAGTACAGCCTCGCCGACGGCACCCGGCACCTGATCCGGGGCACGCTCGCAGCGGCAGAAGGCGAGCTGGCGCGCTTCGCCATCGTTCGCATTCACAGGACCAGGCTTGCCAATCTCGATCGGGTGCGCGGCGTGGACCTCAAGGCGTCAGGAGATTTCGAGCTCGCCTTCGACAACGGCCAGACGCTCGGAGGCAGCCGGCGTTACCGGCCGGCGGTCGCCTCGCTCGGAAGCCGAACAGCCCTGGTGGGAATCGCCCCCGCCGATCGGCCGGAGATCCATAAACAGTCGTAATTCCAATCGGTTGATCGGTGCGCTACGGCTGAGCAGCCGCCCCTGCCGCCTCCCGGCTAAATCCAGGCGGCGTCCCGGTCACCCGCGGCAAACCGGGCATGACGCTGCGATGACTGGCTAAGCTCTTGAGCGCATTGAGAGATGTCGAAGAAGCTTGCTTTTTGACCCTTGCCTCGTGTTAGAAGCGCGCGTCAGTTCACCTGCGCGCCACTCGCGCATCATCCGAGGGCGCGCCTCTCCACCTTTCATCCGTGCTCTCGTCGGCGGCGACGCCAGGTGAGCCTCAATCGGACGATTGCGCAGGGATCACCTCCAAGGGACTCAATCAGAGACATCCATGCCTGAAGTCATTTTCACCGGCCCTGCCGGCCGCCTCGAGGGTCGCTATCACCCGGCCAAGCAGAAGAACGCGCCGATCGCGATGATCCTGCATCCGCACCCGCAGTTCCACGGCACGATGAACCACCAGATCGTGTACCAGTGCTACTACGCGTTTGCGCATCGCGGCTTCTCGGTGCTGCGCTTCAACTTCCGCGGCGTCGGCCGCAGCCAGGGCTCGTTCGACCACGGTACCGGCGAATTGTCGGATGCCGCCGCAGCGCTCGACTGGGCGCAGACCATCAATCCCGAAGCGCGCGCCTGCTGGGTCGCCGGCTTCTCCTTCGGCGCCTGGATCGGCATGCAGCTCCTGATGCGCCGCCCCGAGGTCGAGGGCTTCATCTCGATCGCACCGCCCGCCAATCTCTACGACTTCTCGTTCCTCGCACCCTGCCCCTCGTCGGGCCTGATCGTGCACGGCGAGAAGGACGCAGTGGTGCCGCCCAAGGACGTCAACACGCTGGTCGAGAAGCTGAAGACGCAGAAGGGCATCGTGATCGACCAGCAGGTCATCCCCGGCGCCAACCATTTCTTCGACGCCAAGCTCGAGCCGCTGATGGAAACCATCACGGCGTATCTGGACATGCGGCTGGCGAACGTTCGCTAAGCCAGCTTGAGCGCCACGATCCCCGCCAAGACGAGCGCGATGCCGACCATCTTCATCGCGCTCAAGGTCTCGCCGAACAGCACCACGCCCATCACGAAGGTGCCGGCCGCGCCGATGCCGGTCCACACCGAATAGGCAACGCCGACCTCGAGCACCTTCAACGCGCGCCCGAGCAGGACGACGAAGGCGGCGAGCAGCACGAGCGAAATGATGCTCCAGCCCAACCTCGTGTAGCCTTCGGCATATTTCATCGAGATCGCCCAACCGACATCGAGCGCGCCGGCGACCACCAGCATCAGCCAGGCCATGGATTGCGACATCGGCGTTGCGCTCAGGCCGCGAGCTTGAGCAGATGCGCGTCGTGGCGGACGAGGAAGGCGCGCAGCAATTGCGGATAGTCCTGGCCCACGGCAGTCCGGACGCTCGGACGCTTCGATAGCTCCGCACGCCAGTCCCGGACCTTCGGCACGTCGTTGAAAATGCCGTGCTCGGTCAATTCGTCGAACAGATCGAAATAGCGGAAGACCGGCGCGAACACGGCGTCGACGAGACTAAAGGCGTCGCCGGCGAAGAACGGACCCCCGCCTAGCGCGGCTTCGACACGCGCGAACTTTGCGACAAGCGCCTGCCGCTTGCTTTCGAACGTCGCGGCATCCGTCGTCGTCTCCAGGCCCCAGAGATCGCCGAGGATCGCCGAGCCGAACTCCATCCAGGCGCGGTGCTCGGCACGCTTCAGCGGGTCAGCCGGATGCAGTTTCGCGCCGCCTTGCGTCTCCTCGATGTACTCGCAGATCACGTTGCTCTCGAACAGCGCGACCTCGCCCTTGTCAGTCGTCACCACCAGCACCGGCACCTTGCCGAGCGGCGACAGTTTCAGAAACCAGTCGGGCTTGGCAGCGAGATCGATGTCGACCCGCTCGAACGGAACGCCCTTCTCCTTCAACGCGATCACTGCGCGCTGCACGTAGGGGCAAAGCTTGTGGCTGATCAGTTTCAGTGAGGCGGTCATGGCATTGATCCCGGCGGTTAAATGCAGATGCATCTAAGATAGATGCATCTGCATGCACCAGTCAAGATCAATGCAGTTGCATTAATTGGGGCGGAGCGAAGCGATCGCAGGATCGTTGCGGTATTAGGATGACGGCGCACTCTTGCCACTGCTGGCGTCGGGCAAAACACCGCAAGCCTCGTCACCCCTTCCGGCAAAATATTCTACTTTCCCGAATTGAAGTCGCCCTCAGGGCCGCGCGATCACCCCGCCCGTCATCGGCATCGGCACGCCCGTGGTCGCCGGATAAGACAGCGGCAGGCCCTTCAGGCCGCGGGCAGCGAGGAAACCGAAGGCCTGGGCTTCGATGGCATCGGAGGCCCAGCCGAGCGTCTCCGCCGCCTCGACGGTCGCAGAGCCCACCCGCTCCCGCAGCATCCTGAGCATGGTGAGGTTGCGGGCGCCGCCGCCGCAGACGATCCAGCCCCGCGGCCGCCGCGGCAACAACGGGATGATCCGGGCGATCGCCGCCGCGGTGAAGGCGCTCAGGGTCGCCGCGCCGTCGGCGGGCGCGACGTCGCCGAGCTTGAGTGCAGCGAAGTCGTTACGGTCCAGCGATTTCGGCGGAGGCAACGTAAAGAACGGCAGCTTCAGTGCGCTGGCGATCCAGGCCTCATCGACCTTGCCGAGAGCTGCAAATCTTCCTTCCGCATCGAACGCCTGGTTCATGGTGCGGTACATGAAATCATCCAGCAGCGCGTTGCCGGGGCCGGTGTCGCAGGCGATCAGCGTCTCGTTGCCGTCGATATAGGTGATGTTGGAAACGCCGCCGATATTGACCACGACGATCGGCCCTTCGCGGCCCAGCGAATGGGCGAGCGCGCGGTGGTAGACCGGCACGAGGGGCGCGCCCTGCCCGCCGGCCTCGACGTCTGCGGCGCGGAAATCAAACATCACCGGAACATGGATCGCCCTCGCCAGCGCCGGCGCGTCGCCGATCTGGACCGTCAGCCGCTTCTCGGGGCGGTGCAGCACGGTCTGGCCGTGGAAGCCGACGATGTCGATATCCTCCGGCCGCATGCGATTCTGGGCGAAGAAGGCGGCCACCGCCTCGGCATGCGCCTGCGTCACGGCGCGCTCGGCATCGGCCAGCACTCCCGGCCGGGCTTCGCGTTGCGGCAGGTGCACAGCCTCGGTGAGCGCCTGGCGCAGCAGATTGCGCTCTGCCGGGCTATAGGGCCGGTAGCCGGTCGCGCCGAACGCCTTGACCTGCTTCCCGTCGGTCTCGATCAGCGCGACGTCCACCCCGTCCAGCGAGGTGCCGCTCATCAAGCCGAGTGCCGTCAACATCATGGGATCAGCGTCCTCGAAAGTCCCGCGCCGGCATGCCGATCTTGTGCCAGAGGGACACATCTTATAATGCCACAGCGCCAAGCGGCGGGCAGCCATCGGGTTCCCACCCAAGACCCTTAAATTGCCCCCAAAACAGTAAACCAAGAATTGTCAGGCGCGCCGACAGATGACTGCATTTAAATCGGATTTCCTCAATACCCTGCAGGAACGTGGTTTCATCCACCAGTGCTCCGATTTCGAAGGGCTGGACGCGCTTGCCGCCAAGGGCGAAGCGACCGCCTATGTCGGTTACGATTGCACCGCCCGTTCGCTGCACATCGGCAATTACCTGACCATGATGATGCTGCACTGGCTGCAGCAGTCCGGCAACAAGCCGATCACGCTGATGGGCGGCGGTACCACCATGGTGGGCGATCCCTCCGGCAAGGACGAGACGCGCGCGATGCGCACCGTCGCCGAGATCGAGGCCAACAAGGAATCGATCCGCGGCGTGTTCGCGAAGGTGCTGCGCTACGGCGAAGGCAAGAGCGACGCCGTCATGCTCGACAATGCGGAGTGGCTGACCAGGCTGAACTGGATCGAGATGCTGCGCGACGTCGGCCGGCACTTCTCGGTCAATCGCATGCTGACCATGGACTCCGTGCGGCTGCGCCTCGAGCGCGAGCAGGAGATGAGCTTCATCGAGTTCAACTACATGGTCTGCCAGGCCTACGACTTCGTCGAGCTCGCCAAGCGTACCGGCTGCAAATTGCAGATGGGCGGTTCGGACCAGTGGGGCAACATCATCATGGGCGTCGATCTCGGCCGCCGCATGGGCACGCATCAACTGTTCGCGCTGACGACGCCGCTGCTCACGACGGCCTCGGGCGCCAAGATGGGCAAGACCGCGCAAGGCGCGGTCTGGCTCAACGCCGACCAGTTCTCGCCGTACGATTTCTGGCAGTACTGGCGCAACACCGAGGATGCCGACGTCGGCAAATTCCTGAAACTGTTCACGACGCTGCCGATGAGCGAGATCAAGAAGCTCGAGGCGCTCGGCGGCTCGGAGATCAACGAGGCCAAGAAGGTGCTCGCGACCGAGGCAACGGCGCTGCTGCACGGCCGCGATGCCGCGAACGAAGCGGCGGAGACCGCGCGCCGTACCTTCGAGGAAGGCGCGCTCGCCGAGAGCCTGCCGACGGTGGAAATTCCGCGCGGCGAGTTGGAGGCCGGCCTCGGCGTGCTCAACGCCTTCGTCAAGGCGGGTCTCGTCACGTCCAACGGGGAAGCACGGCGCCAGATCAAGGGCGGCGGCCTGCGCGTCAACGACGAGCCGGTCACGGACGAGAAGATGGCACTCTCGGCGGCCAATCTGACGCCCGAAGGCGTGATCAAGCTCTCCTTCGGCAAGAAGAAGCACATCCTGATCAAGCCTGCATAGGCGTATGAGCTTTTCACTGCTTGTCAGGGCGCGCGGATACGCGCTCCCTGACGAGCAATGGACCAGGACACGCCCAAAGCTGCGGTCAAGGAAACGAGCAAGGACGGCGTAGCGGCGCCCCCGCAAGGTGCCGTGCGCGTCGCGCTCACCGTGCTCGCGCTCTGCTTCACGCTGGCCGTGCTCGGCCGCGGGCTCGGCGACAGCTTTACGGTTTTCCTGAAGCCGATCTCGGAGAGCTTCGGCTGGGACCGCGCGCAGATCGTCTCGGTCTATTCGCTCACATGGCTCGCGAGCGGTCTCACCGCGCCCTTCGTCGGCCGCTTGTTCGACCATTCCGGACCCCGCATCGTCTATGCGCTCGGCCTGTTGCTGCTCGGCGCGGCATTCCTGATCGCGGCCCACGCCCAGCATCTCTGGCAGTTCCAGCTCTCGATCGGCCTCTGCGTCGGCATCGGCGTCGCCTTCATCGGCATCGTGCCGAACTCGATCCTGCTCGGCCGCTGGTTCGGACCGCGTCTGCCGACCGCAATGTCGGTGGTGTATTCGGCCATGGGCGGCGGCGTGCTGGCGCTGTTGCCTGCCTCGCAGCTCCTGATCGATCACATCGGCTGGCGCGACACCTATCAGCTGTTCGGCTTGGCGGCACTGGGCCTGCTCGTTCCGCTGATGCTGCTGCCCTGGCGGCTGTTCGCCGCGGGCTCGCCGCATGTCGTGAAGAAGACCGATCCCGACTTCGTCGACAAGGGCTGGACGCTTCTCGGCGCCATGCGCCATCACGCCTTCTGGGCGCTGTTCGCGACCTTCTTCTTCACCGCCGTCGGCATGTACGCGATCGCCGCGCAGATCGTTGCCTATCTGATCGATGCCGGCTTCCCGCCGCTTCAGGCTGCGACGGCCTGGGGGTTTTCCGGAATCGTCCTGGTGTTCGGAATGTTGGGCGTGTCCGCGCTCGACGGGCTGATCGGGCGGCGGCCGTCGGTGCTGCTCAGCTACGCCATCTCGATCCTCGGCATCTTCCTGCTCTGGCTCTTGCAGTATTATCCGAACGTCGTTCTGCTCACGGGCTTCGTCATCTGCTTCGGCAGCATGATGGGCTCGCGCGGCCCGCTGATCAGCGCCACCGCGATGAGGATCTTCCAGGGCAAGCGCGTGGGAACCATCTACGGCACGATCTCGATCGGCAGTGGCCTCGGCTCGGCGTTCGGCTCCTGGAGCGGCGGGCTGATCCATGACGCGACCCACGGCTACAACGCGGTGCTTGCCTTCGCGCTTGCGAGCGTGATCCTCGGAATGATTCCATTCCTGATCGTCCCCGCCTTGCGGCGGTAAGTATCCCGGAAGTAACCTGAGCGCGTTCGCGTCACCGGGGAATTACGGATGGGCACGACGCCAGCTCGTGCAAAAAAACGCGGGCCGCGCGCCTCTGTTGGCCGGGCGTGCGTTATTTTGTCCTACATGACGAAAATGTCAGAATGGAAATGACGCTGGGTGGCTTGCGAGATGGAATTGAATACGGTCCAAGTCGCCCATTGGATGGAGGGCACAAACCAATGGACTTTCCCTATCTCACTCGCTTCCAACCGGTTCTCTTGAGCCTGTTTCGCTTCATCACCGGCCTGCTGCTGTTTCAGTACGGCGTTGCCAAGATCTTCAAGTTTCCGGTGCTTCCATACTTCGCCAACATCCCGCCGCTGATCTACGCGGCCGGCGTGCTCGAACTCGTGCTCGGTGCGCTCCTGATGCTCGGCCTGTTCACCCGCCTCACCGCTTTCATCCTCGCCGGTGAAATGGCCTTCGCCTACTTCATGGGCCACATGTTCAAGGGCGAAACGCCGGTGTTCCTGCCGCTGCTCAATCGCGGTACCGAGGCGATCCTGTTCTGCTTTGCTTGTCTCTATCTGTCGGCTGCCGGCGGCGGCTCGGTCAGTGCGGATGCAGCGATGGGCAAGAAATAGCGGCGCGGACGCACTGCGCTGGCGCGCCCTCAATTGACCCCGCAAGCAGGACGGCACCGGCGGATCCGCCGGTGCCATCTCAACGCGCGCCCAGCACGTTCCAGATCAGGACGAGGGCCGCAACCAGCAGCACGGACATGATGATGCGGTGAACGAATCGGTTCATCGCTGCTCCGGCCGCGCTTGATCATCACCAAATTCCGACATCATTTTTCCCCGCGACCTGACGCGCCACGTGCGGCGAGGCACGTTCGGCCTGCATGTTTGTGCACGCGGCTGCAGACGCTGCGCGCAGGAGCACGCCGCACGCGTCCATTCATGATTGGTAAGAACTTCATGCTACCGACACGAGCAATAACAACCATTCCGTAGGGGCTGTGATGAAGTTGCTGAGCCATCTGAAGATCCGCACCAAGCTTGCCAGCATGGTCTGCCTCGCGGCCCTCACGGTCACGGCCATCATCGGCGTATCCGCCCTGCTCAGCAAGAGCCGCATGATGGAGGATCGAGTCCAGCAGATGCGGACGGCGGTGGAGTTGCTCTACAACTACGCGCAAGCGCTCCAGGACGAGGTGACCGCCGGCAAGTTGACGCAGGCCGAGGCCAAGTCCCTGTTCCACCAGCGCGGCCGCCGCATGAACTTCAATGGCAACCAGGGCTACCCGGTGGTCTACAACCAGGACTCCTCCCTGGTCGTGAACGGCGCCAATCAGCAGCTCGAAGGCAAGATCACGGGCGCGAAGGACTCCAACGGTGTGCTGATCGCCGACGCCATCATCAAGGCGGGTGATCAGACCGCACAGGGCGGCGTAACCTCCTATCTCTACCCCCGCCCCGGCCAGACCGAACCTGTCCGCAAGACGGTGTTCGCGCGCAAATTCGCGCCCTGGAACGTGACGATGAGCTACGGCCTCTATGTCGACGACATCGACGCGGACGTGCGCGCGCTGACGCTGGAGCTCGGCGCGATCGGCATCGGCCTGATGCTGCTGATGGCGGCGCTGTCCTGGCTGATCGCCCGCGACGTGCTCGGCGCGCTCGAACGCCAGAAGAACCGCATGCAGGAGATCTCCGAAGGCGCGATCGACAAGCCGGTCGAGGAAACCGGCCGCGGCGACGAGATCGGACGCATGGCCGAGACCCTCGAAGTGCTGCGTCAGACGGCTTTGACGGCGCGCGCGCTGGAGGCCGAGCGGGTCGCCACCAAGACCCGCACCGAGCAGGAGAAGCGCGACGCCCTGATCGCGCTCGCCGACCGCTTCGATGCCTCCGTCGGCCAGCTCGTCGGCCTGATGGCCTCCGGCTCCGGCCAGCTCGAGACCACCGCCAAGTCGATGTCCTCGACCGCTGAAGGCACCAACCGCCGCGCCGCCGTCGTCGGCTCGGCCGCCACCGAAGCCAGTCAGCGCGTCCAGACCGTCGCGGCTGCCGCCGAGGAGCTGTCCTCCTCCATCACCGAGATCAGCCGCCAGGTCGCGCAATCCGCCGAGGTCACCGGACGCGCTGTCGACAGCGCGCGCCGCACCGACACCATCGTGCGCGCGCTCTCGGACGGCGCTCAGCAGATCGAGCACGTCGCCGAGCTGATCTCAAACATCGCCGCCCAGACCAATCTGCTCGCGCTCAACGCCACCATCGAGGCCGCCCGTGCCGGCGAAGCCGGCCGCGGCTTTGCCGTCGTCGCCTCCGAGGTGAAGTCGCTCGCGAGCCAGACCGCGGAGGCCACCCGCGAGATCGGCGACAAGATCGCCCAGATCCAGGGCGCGACCAGGGAAGCCGTCGACGCCATCGGCGGCATCACCGCCACCATCGAGGAGGTCAGCCGCATCGCCACCTCGATCGGCGCGGCGATCGAGGAGCAAGGCGCCGCCACCGCCGAGATCGCCCGCAGCGTCTCGCAGACCGCGGAGGCGACCCAAGAAGTCACCACCAATATCGGCGGCGTCTCGACCGCCGCCAACGAGACCGGCAACGCCGCCGGCATGGTGCTCGCCGCCGCCAGCAACCTCTCCAAGCAGGCCGAGCAGCTCTCCGGCGAAGTCGGGACGTTCCTGGCCGGCGTGCGCGCGGCGTAGGCTGGCACTTAGAACTCGGGAAGTTTGGCGCCGAGGTGTCGCCACATCGTCATGGCCGGGCTTGTCCCGGCCATCCACGTTTTGGCCACGCCGCACGACGAACGTGGATTGCCCGGGACAAGCCCGGGCATGACGGCATCTTGGGCTTTGCGCTACCGCCGCGCCAGGCTGCAGCCGCTCGACAGCTGGCGTGCCGAGCCGGTCGAGCCGTCGTTCGACTGCGAGGGGAATTCCTCGAACGGCGAATTCTGCTTGCCGGTATTGAACTCGAAGATCTTGCGGAACAGGCCGGGCGCCATCGCCGAGATCGGATTGACGCGCATCACCGGCGCCGCCGGCGTGCCGACCACCTCATAGGTCACGCCGATCAACCCTTCATTGTTGCCGCCACCCAGGAAGATGCCGAACAGCGGAATCTGGCCGAAGATGTTGTTGACGCCATACATCGGGACGAAGGTGCCGCTCATGCAGACCTGGTTGCCGGGATAGTCGATCGATCCCTCGATGGTGGCGCCGATCATCGGGCCCTTGACCACGCCGTCGCGGATCGTGAGCGCGCCGTTCTGCCGGGTGAACTCGGCGCGGAGCGCGCTGAAGGAGACGCCGTTGCCGGTGCCGTTGGGCGCGCCGGCAGCGACGCGTTCCAGCTGCGCCTCGCCCTTCACCGTGAAGTCGCGGACGTTGATCAGGCCCTCGCGCGAGGTGTTCGACTCCGACGACGGCGGCTCCATCGCCACCACCATCTGGCCGCCGACCGCCTTGGTGTAGGTGTCGGTGAAGCGCAGCAGCGCGCCGGCATCGTTGGTCTGGAGGTAGATCACCTCGCGGCTGCCCTGCGCACGCCCGCCGCGCAGGTCGGCGGCCACCGGCGTATCGCGGCCGATCTTGCCGCTCAGGGTAAAGGCCTTGATGGCGCCGTTGCGCTTCGACATCTTGGCATCGACGCTGCGCATCGCCTCGCCATTGAAACCGGCGACGGCACCGAGCTTCACGTCGATGTCGAAATCGACGTTCTTCATCTTGTTCCTGGAATCGTCCTTGGAATTGCCTGAGATCGCCGACTTCAGGAAACCGCGGCCATCGAACACGTCGCCGCGCATGGTGCCCCTGATGACGCCGTCCTGACCACGCTCGGCCTTCAACGACGTCTTGTCGCCGTCGGACGGCGAATAGGTCGGGAAGTTCACGTTCATGAGGTCGCCGTTCGCGTCGACCTCGAGCGAGCCCCTGATCGAGGCGCCGCCGCCTTCAACGACGATGTCCTCCAGCCGCGTCGATTGCGCCGTCGGCACCACCTTGAAGCTGGCCTTGCCCGATTTCCCCGGCAGCTTGACCCAGCCCGGCAGGATATTGTCGAGCTTGACCGATGTCAGGTCGGCCTCGACGCCGAGCTTCGTCGTCTGGTCGGGACCTGCGGCGATCTTGCCCGACAGCTTGATCGGCAACGATCCGCTGACGGCAGGGCCGAGATCGAATCCCAAGCGCGCCCGGCTCGCATCGTCCAGCGTCGCCTGCAGTCTGACGTCCGCATCGCCTTCGGCCGGCTTGCGATAATCGAGCGAAGCCGCCTGCCCGTTGATCTTGACGTCGCCCTTGACCTGATACCCCCCGTTGTTCGCGACGATCTTGAGGCTGTTGGCCTCCAGCTTCTGGTTCATCACCAGCTTGTCGGCCGAGAAGCCGTTGAGGTCGGCCGCCACGGAATAGGTCGTGTCAGACTTGGTCAGCTCACCCTTGACCGGCAGTCCGAGCTGGATGTTCGCCGTGAATGTCCCCTTGCTGGTGTTGGGATCGACGACGGTCGACGACAGATCGCTCAAGCGATCATTGGAGAGCATTTCAGCCGCCGCGGGCACCGGACCCTCGACGCGGAATTTGGTCCGCGACGGCGACGGCTTGGGCGCCATGTCAGGCACTTCGAACACGAAATCGGAAATCGTGACCTTGCGGCCGGCGGGCGTATCGGCAATGCCCTGGCTGATATTCACGGTCGCGGTGCGCCCGGTCACGCGCGCCTTCAAATCGGCATCGTGCACGACCGGCATGCCGTCCACGGGACGGACCGCGACGCCGCTCGCCACGATGTTGACCGACAGGCCGTCGTCGGGAATGGGCGGGCCCTTGCGTGGAAGGTTCTTCGTCGGCGAATTGACGCCGATCTCGATGCGCTGAAGCGTACCGCGCTCGATCCGCTCGATCACCCATTCGCGCAACTCTGGAACGACCAGCGTCGGCCACATCCGCTTCAGCGCAGAGGCCGACATCGGCGTTCCCGCAAAACCCAGCGTCAGGCGCGGCTCGCCCGAATAGTCGATGGCACCGGTGCCGGCGACGCCGATCTCGCCATTGCTGATGTCGGCTTGCGTCAGCAGGAAGCGCTTGTGGTCGGTGTCGAAACGGAAGCCGATCGCAATGCGGTTGAAGACGAGCGGCGGCTCGTTGTCGATACCGCCGAGTAGGATCGAACCGCCACTGAAGCCGAGCTGCCAGTCATTGACGGTGCCGTTAGGCGGCTCGAGGTGGGCCAGAAGCGTCAGACGGTTCGCACCCGACAGGATCTTGAACGGTGCGACCAGCACCCGGCGATTGGCATCCCACTCGACGTTGATCTCGGCCTGGTCGATCGCCATCGGATAGTCGGGCGTGTCGGTGTCGATGATGTTGCCCGCGCCGACCGCGATCTTGCCGCGGAAGAATGTCGGCACGCCATCGCGGCCGAGTTCGCCTTTGAGCTCGCCCGTCAGCGGCAGATCGGCCGTATAGGTGAGGTCCTTGACCCGCAGCGCCAGCAGGATGTTGGAGGTCGAGACCTTGTCGGCCTTGATGTCGACCGAGCGCACGCCGTTCTCGGCCGGCCCGATCGTGGCGCGCAGCATCCACGGGCGTGCGCCCTCCTCGCCCAGGCTCAGCGTAACGCCGCCGCGGCTCGGGCGGCGCAGGCTGAGCGTGATGTTCTCGAACGACCATTTGCTGCCGCGCTGCTGATCGTCGACGATCAGATTGCCGTTCTTCAAACCGATCTCGTTGAGATTCTGGCCGTCGAGGCCGGTCATGCTCAGGCTGTCGAGCCAGTCGAGGCCCTGCAGGATTCCGCTCTGCGCGGTTGCCTGAGGCGCCGCCTGGGACGCCTCCGGGCTCGCAGGCTGCTGCGTGGCGAAGGGCGGCGGCGGAACGCCAGCGCGGGGGAATGTCGGCGGCAGGCCCGCCTCTTTCTTGGAGGCCACGCCCGTTGCCAGTGGCTTTGTGGTGTCACCGGCCGAGACCGTGACCGTGCCATCGGGCGCGATGCGGATCGCGAGCTCCGCGTCGACGAGATTGAGGCTTTCCGCACGCAGATGCCCCATCAGCAGACCCGCACCCGACAGCTTCACCTCGGCCTTGGGCGCGCTGGCAACGACGGCGTGATCGCGGTCGCGGACGACGATGTCACGGATGCGGACGGCGATGCGGATCCGCCCGGCCCGCTCGATCTGGGTGCCCCCGATCTCAACCGTGTTGCCGTGACCGATATTGTCCTCGATCGCGGCCGCCAGCCATGGCGTTGCGATGTCGAGATTGATCGGACCTGCACCGAGCCGCCACCAGAGCGCACCGAAACAGCCGACGAAGATGACGACGAGAGTGCCGACGACGAGGACGAAACGCTTCAGCCATCGATCGGCGGCCAGCCAGCGGCGCAACGCCCCAAACCCGTCACCGACGCGATGAAAGCCCGAATTGGAACGCGACAACAACCGGCGCGCGCGATAGCCCGCGGCCGCCTCCTGATCCGGGTCCCAATCGGCGTCGTCCCATTCCTGCGGTTGTTGCCCGCCACCACGCCGATCGAAGTCCCGATTGTAATCCTGGGGCGACTTATTCCTTGCCATTGCCTCTCGATACAGGCGCCCGTCGTAGGATTGAGCGCCGCCGGGACCACAGCCGTCCACGGGACGCGAAGCCCCCTGCGCCGGCACTGCAGCCATACCTCGAATATTCCTGCTGTTCGTCATTTCGCCCCGGGAGCGCGTTCAACGAGCAGTGGGGTGGTGCGTGGAATTCCTTGTAACCATACTCCGGCGTCGCCAGACTTGCCCAGCCGAGGGCGCGATTCCGGCACGCCGGACGAGAGCTGCAATACCGTTTCGGTTGACCCGCCGAAAGCGTCGAAAGGAAGGCGTATGTCCAAGAAATCCCGAACGAAATTGTCCAAAACGCCCTCCGGCAGTCCGACGGCTAAAAAGAAGGCCCTGAAAGCACGGGCATCGACTCAAACAAGCTCCGCGAAAACGCAGCGGACACCGGCAGGCAAATCAACCGGGAGCTTGGCAAAAGCAGGATCACATAAGGCCGCATCGAAACAGTTAAATTCCTCCAAATCGGCATCCGCGCCCGCAAGCGCGAAATCGGGTCCCGCCGAGGGCACCAAGGCCCCCGCCTTCCGCCTGCCCCGCGACGGCGGCGAGATGGTCACGTTGGCCGACTATGCCGGCCAAAAGCTGGTCCTGTTCTTCTACCCGCGCGCCGATACCCCCGGCTGCACCCGGGAGGCGATCGATTTCACCCGCCTGGCCGGCGCTTTCGCGGCTGCCGGCACCGCCGTGCTCGGGATCTCAGCCGATCCGTTAAAGGCCCAGGAGAAGTTCCGCAACAAGCACGATCTCGGTGTCCCGCTGCTTTCGGACGAGCAACACGAGATGCTGGAAGCCTATGGCGCCTGGGGCGAAAAGTCCATGTATGGCAAGAGCTTCCTCGGAATTCTTCGCACCACGGTGCTGATCGGGGCTGATGGCAAAGTGGCCAAGGTCTGGCGGAATGTCCGGGTCGACGGGCATGCCGACGCGGTGCTGGAAGCGGCAAGAAGTCTTTAACCAGTCCTTTAAATTCGCATGTTCCCGTTTCCGGAAAATTAACCATGACCGGCCCAGATTGCTGCGGCAATTAAGCCGTACGGACTCATCCGACCGGCGCGGGAGTGCCGATGTCGAAAAGTTCTGCCCAATACTCGCAGTACCCCCAACATCATCCTCACGACCACGGACGGGCCTTCCAACGCCGGCCCGCTGTCGCCGCAGCCGCAGCGATCCCCCTTCCCGCGACCGACGACGCCTACACCATCGTCCACGCCGGCAAACAGGTCCGCTTCGGGCCCGTGGTGTTCTGGATCGTGGTCGGTACGGTGGTGCTGCTCGGTCTCTGGTCGGCGGCGACCGCCACTTACTTTGCTTTCCGTGACGACGTCCTGACCCGGCTGATCGCGCGCCAGGCCGAGATGCAATACGCTTATGAAGATCGCATTGCCGAGCTGCGCGCCAAGGTCGACCGCACCACCAGCCGCCAACTGCTCGACCAGGAACAGTTCGACCAGAAGCTCGACCAGATCATGAAACGGCAGACGGCGCTGGAGTCCCGGGCCACGGCGCTCGGGGCCATGCCCGACGTGACCGGCTCGATTCCCCGGGTGCCCCCACAGCGCGGCGATGCGAGTCAGAGCACGCCAAAACCCTCGCCGATCAGCGACACCGTGATCTTCGTGGCACCGCCGGACCGCGAGGCGCGGCTCGAATCGCGCGCGCCGGCCGTCTCTGGCCCGCCGACCAGCCAATTCGCCAAGAATCAGGGCTTCGACAACGTCCTCGTCCGGCTCACGACCTCGCTCGACCAGGTCGAGCGTCGTCAGATGGCGACGCTCAGCGCAGTCGAGGAAAGCATGGATTCGCGCATGCGCCGGATGCGCGGCGTCGTCAGCGATCTCGGCCTCAATCTCGCCCATCTCGAAGCCGCCGTGCCGCGCGCTGCGATGGGCGGGCCGTTCGTGCCCGTCAAACTGACGGCCAATGCCGGACCATTCGAGAAGCAGCTCAACCGCATCAACATCACGCGGGCCGAGATGGATCGTCTCAATCGAACGCTGGCGCTGGTGCCTTACCGCAAGCCCGTCATCGGCGAGGTCGAGTTCACCTCCGGCTTTGGCGTCCGCAGCGATCCCTTCCTCGGACGGCCCGCGATGCATACCGGGCTCGACTTCCGCGCCGCCAGCGGCGATCCGGTTCGCGCCACCGCCTACGGCAAGGTGGTCTCCGCCGGCTGGTCCGGCGGTTACGGCCGCATGGTCGAGGTCGACCACGGCAACGGGCTTTCGACCCGCTACGGCCATCTCTCCGAGATCAACGTCAAGGTCGGCGAGACCGTGAAGATCGGCCAAGTGATCGGCCTCGTCGGCTCGACCGGCCGTTCCACCGGGCCGCATCTGCATTATGAGACCCGCATCGAAGGCGAAGCGGTCGATCCGCAGAAGTTCCTGCGCGCCGGCGTACGCCTCAGCGCGGGCTAGCGCTGGCGCAACGTCGCGAAGTGAAACCCGCGAGCCCCAAATCTACCTGCCGTGGCGCAGCAGATTCGCAAGACGCCCGTCGATCACCAGCAGCGCGCTGCCGATGACGATGGCGCCCACGATCTCGCGCATCGAGATCGGCTCTCCCAGTACCAGCCATCCCAATAGAATGGCGGTGACGGGGATGAGCAGCGTCACCAGCACGACGTTGCTGGCGCCCGAACGCCGCAGGACCTGGAAGAAGACGATGTAAGCGAGCGCCGTCGACAGGGCCGCGAGGCCAAGCACCGCAAGCCAGGTCGCAAGCCCCGGCATCGGCAGACGCCAAGGCTGCTCCACAGCACCGGCGACGACCGCCATCATCACGGTTGACGCCATCAGCTGAAACGTCGCCGTGCCGAGCGGGGCTGCGTCCTTGAGCAATCGCCGCGCTGCCAGTGCGGCCAATCCGTAGCTGAAGGCGCCGCCAAGACAAAGCAGGATGCCGAGCCCCTGCCCGGTCCTTGTCTCGAGGCCCCATCCGCGCAGGACGATCACGCCCGCAAGGCCGAGCGCCACGCCGGCCACGCGGCGCATCTGCAAGGTCTCCTCGCCCGACGACGCCATCACCAGAACCGTGAACAGCGGCGTCGTCGCATTCAGGATCGAGGCCAGTCCGCTCGGAATGAAAGTCTGCCCGATCACGATCAGCGAGAATGGGATGACATTGTTGAGCAGGCCGATGACAACGAATGGCGTCCAACCCGACATGCTCTTGGGAAAACCGATCCCCTGCACGCGCAAGAACGGCACGAGAATGGCCGCGCCGAGCACGACACGCAGGAACACCAGCGTCAACGGCGGCAGTTCTCGCAACGCGGCGCCGTTGAAGAAGAACGAGCCGCCCCAGAGGATCGAGAGCAGAGCGAGCAGCGACCAGTCGCGCGCGTCGATCCTGTTGTCGCTCGAGGGCATGGGTTCTCACATCGACGGCCGAGCCCGCTGGCCTAGGACCACGCGGCGAACAGTGCCACCCGATTTCCGATGAAATGCCCGGCGGAGGCCACGCCTTCTGTTCAGTTTTCAATAGCGGACATGGCCAAGTCGCCGCAGCTGGTTGGCTAAGGGCCACAACCGGACATCGTGGCCTCACTCGTGTAACAAGTCGAACAGAAAAACCGTCCGTATTCCCCGAGCTGACATCGTGAGCTTTGTGTTGCAGGTAGCCAGCAGTCCAGATCGCGATGCGTTGGTTGTGGAAATCTGGTGGAACGATCAAATGGTCGCGGAAATGCGTCTGGGTGCTGACGGCCACCGCTACATCGACCTCTATCCGAGTCCGTCGCGAACGCCTTGGTCATTTAGACTTGAGGAATGGCTTGTTGCGACGAAAGAAGGCAGAAAGCCAGTTAGGCTGATACGGCAGAATGCAATGTCTAGAAGACGGCTACGGGTCAAAGGCTGACCGTGGGCGGGCAGCGGGCCAAGGTCGGCCATGGGACAGAAGCGGTCGTTGCATCCGGTCAATCCGTTGGCAACCATAAGGAAATAGACGCGAGCGGTTCCATCTAAGCATGAATGGCTTGTCCCTCCGTCTCTGGATAGTCTCCGCTGGTGATTGGAAGGTGCCAACCATGCTACCAGCAGACTACGTCTTTGGCTTCGCTGTCGCGGCGGTCGTCGGGCTAAACCTTTATCTTGGCCCGCGTATTGTAAGTGATCGCGTCGCTATGCAATGGGGTTCAAACGGCGAGCCAACTTGGTACGCCCCCAAATGGCTCGCTATGTGGGGGATGATCGCCTGCATGGTGGCCGTCCGGCTCTTCATCTGGTTGGCTTCGACGTATGCCCCGCAGCACGTGCACGGTGTTGAACTAGGGATAGTCATTTTCTCGCTGATCGCGGCCGGCTCTCACCTGTTCGTTTTGATAAAGGCGAGAGCGACCATTTGAACAGTGCGCAAGTCAGCAATGGGTCAGAAGCGGCCCCCAGCTCGCATCACCGTAGGGTCCGCTACGGGCCACAACCGGACATCTAGCGACCAAGATTGCCTTGGAGCATAGGAACGTCTGCAGGCCTGTGATCGTTGGTCCGCAGCTTGGTAACTATGAGCGTTCGGAAACGCGGTCGCAGACATCGTGAGATGTTGCAGCAACATTCCTGATTTGGATGTTCGGCGTTCTCGCGGCCGCACATCTGATCAAGAGGCGTTTCCGCGGAACGTAGCATCGATGTCTAGAGAAGCTCTTTCAGATGAACTCAGGAACGTAGAGCGCCAGGTGATCGAAGGAGAGCGGAGACTGGCCGTGTGCGAAGCGCGCATCGTTGAGCTCAAACGCAGTAAACAGGACACAACGGCAGCTGAAGCAGAACTTGACGCGATGCGAAAGGATCAGCGGGCTCTTGAACAGGACCGGCAGCGCCTCTTAGGGCATCTCCAGCCCTAGATCGCCGGATATCGGGCCGCAGCGGCGACTGTGAGGTGCTGTTTCTCTCAGCGCCGGCCGACTCGATTGACGGGGCCGCCCCGATTCATCGGCGTTCCAGGCCGAACGCCTACACCAACGGCGCCGACGCCGGGGGTTACCACTGCTCGGGCGACCGGTCGCGGTCGCAGCACGACACCGGGCCGTACAATGCACCCGACGGGGTAGGCAACATACTGGCAGTAAACCACGGCGCTCGCTTTTTCGGTGCTTGCGGCCACGAACCCGGCAACGAGTATGGCTGACATCGCGATCGACAGCTTCATGTTCATATCCTCAGTTGGTTGGGAAAGGTTTCGTCAAAGAACGTTTTTCTTCGCTTCCGAATGACAGGACCACGAGGCACCAGACCGCCAGCGCCGCGTGGACGAGCACCACCGGCCACAAAGCGACGCCGGACAGTCCTTGGGTAGTCCACGCCAGAACGAGGATCGCGACCACGGCTGCATTGTAGATCAGCATGGAAGCGACCAATCCTTTTGCGGCAGGGCCAGCGGCGTCGTGCCGCGCGAGCCAGCACGCAACGCCGAGCGCGACCATCGCCACACCGGTTACGCGGCTGACTGTGATGCCGGCAGCCACGCCGGGCGCCGCGCCCAACAGCAATTGCACCAGCAGGGACGGTGCCACCGCGAGCGCCAGGCCGGTTGCTGCCTCGGCCGCGCCCATCGTTGAAAGGAGCGGCTTCGGGCTGGGAATTATCGACCCACTCATTTCCGCGCCTTCGATGCGCGCTGTTTGTCCGCGGGTTGTTCGATCGGATCCGGCTCCGGTGGTTGCATCGGTCCCAATTCGGCCTTGGACTGCGCGACGGCCTTGATCTCGGGTTCGAGCTTGAACGTCAGCCTGTTGATCTTGCCTGTGAACTTGAACGGCGGGTCGTAGCGATACTGCAGCATGGCGACACCGCTGCGGGTATCGATACCGACGTCGAAGCTTTCATCCTCAGGGAAGGTGACCGGCATGGAGTGCTCCATGGATTTCCGGGCCACTTCCCTGCCGTCGACGGAGAGAACGCCGGTCCCTCCCTTGCCCAGGCCCGGACCATCCGACTTGAAGTCGAAAACGATGGTGTGCTTGCCCGCGCTTAACTCTGGTCCCTCCCAGCTCGTGCGCTTGAGGTTGAGCAGGTTGTAGAGGAACACTGGCTTGCCCGATCGAATGCCCGCCACACCCTTGCTCAGGAACAACCCATAGCCGCCGAAGCGACCGCCTTCGGTGACGATCATGCCTTCCGCGCCGCCTTGCGGAATCGTGACCTCGGCGGTGATCGTATAGGACTTGTTGAGAATACTCGGCGCCGCGCTGGCCGGCACGCCCGACAGCTCGCCCGAATAGGTGAAGACGCTTCGTCCCGCCGTGAGGCTCGGGCGCGGCGTGTTCCAGCGTAGCAGTGTCGTGTTGTCGAGCGGCAGCACGTTGTACTTCTTCGCCTCCGCATCGAACACCGCCTGCAATTCCCTGACCTTGTCCGGCATCTGCGTGGCCAGGTCATTGAACTGAGTCGGATCCTCCTTGACGTTGTAGAGCTCCCATTTGTAGGCGCTGACATCCGGGGGCGGCGTGGTGCTCAGCACCCACGGCTGGGTGACCGGCGTCGTCGCCGCCACCCAACCCTCGTGATAGATGGCGCGATTGCCCAGCATCTCGAAATATTGCGTGGTGCGCCGGCTCGGGGCGTCGGTGTTGGCCTTGTCCAGCGTGTACAGCATGCTCACCCCTTCGATCGGGCTTTGCTTGATGCCGTTGACGAGCTCGGGTTGCGGAATGCCGGCCGCTTCGAGAATGGTGGGCACGATGTCGATGACATGGTGGAACTGGTGGCGGATGCCGCCCTGACCGTTGATATGGCCGGGCCAGGAGATTGCCATGCCCTGCTTGGTTCCGCCGAAATGCGACGGCACCTGCTTTACCCATTTGAACGGTGTGCTCATCGCCCATGCCCAGGGCGCCGCAAAGTGCGGGAACGTCTTGTCCGAGCCCCAGAACGGATACCAGAGGAACTGGGCCTTCACCGGCACCGGGACGCCATTGAACGTCGTGAACTCATTCGGCGTGCCGTTGAGCATGCCTTCCGCGCTCGCGCCATTGTCGCCGCTGATGTAGATGATCAGCGTGTTGTCGAGCTGGCCCATGTCCTCGACCGCCTGGATGACGCGGCCGATCTCGTTGTCGGTGTAGGCGAGGTAGGCGCCATAGACATCCGCCTGCTTGATGAAGAGCTTCTTTTCCAGCTCGCCGATGGAATCCCATTCCGGAAGTTCCTTCGGCCAGGGCGTCAGCTTGGCGTAATCGGGCATGATGCCGAGCCGCTTCTGGTTGGCGAAGATGGTTTCGCGCAACCTGTTCCAGCCCTGGTCGAACAGGTGCATGTCGCCGATCTTCTTGATCCACTCCGGCGTCGGATGATGCGGCGCGTGGGTGCCGCCCGGCACGTAATAGACAAAGAACGGTTTTTCCGGCGCGACCTCCTTGAGCGTCTTCATATGCTGGATGGCCTCGTCGGCCATTGCTGTTGTGAGATTCCAGTCAGGATTACCCTGGAAGGGATAAATCGCGGTCGTATTGCGGTACAGGTTAGGTTGCCACTGGCTGGCATCGCCGCCGACGAAGCCGTAAAAATATTCGAAGCCCATTCCGTTGGGCCACTGCTCGAACGGTCCGGCCTGGCTCGACTGGTAGGACGGCGTGTTGTGATTCTTGCCGAACCAGGAGGTGCCGTAGCCGTTCGCCTTCAGGATGGTGCCGATGGTGCCCTTGTCGATTGGGATGATCGAATCGTAGCCCGGATAACCCGTTGCGATTTCGCCGACCACCCCGGTGCCGACCGAATGATGGTTGCGACCGGTAATGATGGCTGCGCGTGTGGGCGAGCAAAGCGCGGTGGAATGGAAATTGGTGTAACGCAGACCCTGTGCTGCGATGCGGTCGAGCGCAGGAGTGGGGATCACCCCACCAAACGTGCCGGGCGCACCGAAGCCGGCATCATCGGTCATGATGAGCAGCACGTTGGGCGCGCCTTTCGGCGGCACCACGCGCGGCGCCCACCAGGGTTTTGATTCCGAAGCTCTCGCCCTGATTTCCCCGCCGAACGCGGGGGGCGGTGGCGGAATCTGTTTTCCGTCGATGGTGGTGGTGGCACCGGGCGTGCCCGGCTCCCCCGTCGTCATCACTTGAGCATTCGTGGGTCCCGAAAGCACGGTGAGAAGGAGTACAACGAGGCCGCTGGTTTGCAGGACATCGCGACGGGTGCGCATGACGAAGTTCCCCTTTGTCGGCTAGTTGGCGGCCTCCGGGATCTTGCTTCTGCGTCTGACGCAGCGGAATCCGACGTGACTTGTGGATGTATCGATCGCTTCCGCATGGCGCGCGGCCGGCCGATAACGGCGGCAATAGTTCGGCGCGCAGAGATGCGAGCCGCCCTTCAAGGGTTTCCCCGGAATCCGCATATTGGGTTGATCTGGATCAAGGCTTTTGACTTCCGGTCCGCCGCGCGGGTCTTCCGGGATGCAGCATGCCTTCGTCGCGAGCGCATCCGAATAGGCGACATGTACGACAGGATGACTGTCGTGCACATTGATACTACTCTTTGGGCCATAAGGGTGCCGCCAGTCGGCGCCCTTCATGAATTGCCACCATCTGCTCCAGTCGCGGACATCGACGGCCCGCGCGGGCGCTTCCTCGAGGTAATGCTGATCAGAACCCATGCGGAATGTGCCGTCGGTCGCCCCGGTTTCCGCTTCGGGTCAGGAAGTCGACTTTAGCGCGTTCCTGCCCACGTCAGCTTTGGGTCAAAAGCGGCCCACGAACGAATGGGGTTCGTAGGTCCTCAACGGGCCAGAAGCCGAAGTCCGCGAACCCAGCGTTCCTTTGGATGTTTGCCAAGATCGATCCCGTGAAATGCGTTCGCAAATCGACACGAGCTGCGCGCTGGAGATGCGTTGCAACCGCTGCAGTTTTAGTCGCCGCGATGCCGGCGTGATCCAGCGCACACTTGATACCGTGCTGATCCGAACCCCTCCGCTTTGCGTAGCCACCAACGGATGTCTGAAACTCAAACTCCAAAAGGACAAAACCATGATTACCAAAACGCTGTTCGCCGGGCTTCTTACAGTCGGTTTCCTCTCCGCAGCTTTCGCGGTCGACGCACAAGCAGAGCCACGTCATTCCCAGCACGTGAAAAACGTGGGAACGACCCAGGGTGGTGCCCGGGCGGGCTCTATGGATAGCTGGCCGCAGACGATGGACGAACTGACCAACGCCTATAACTGTGGTCCGTATGCGGACAAAGAGTCGGCCAAGAAGTGCAAGAAGTAACGCTCTTTAACCGTTACAGCGCTGCAGAAGGGGTCAGTTAAACGCTGGCCCTTTCTCTTTGGGCAATAGCTACGTGGTTACCACAACTTGTCAGTAATGGGCGACGCTCCTCTTGCGGCCGCGCGCACGAACAGAATCCGGCGGGCAGCTCGCCGTGGCCGCGCCTAGCGCGAAGCGCAGAAACACCAACGTCAGCGGCGCAATTCCCGCTACGCGGCACCATTGAAGAATAATGAGCCGCCCCAGAGGATCGAGAGCACTGCGAGCAGCGACCCGTCGCGCGCGTCGATCCTATTGCTTGGGGGCATGTGTTCTCACATCGGCGGGCAAGCCCGCTGACCTAAGAGGATGCGGCGAACGGTGCCACCCGATCTCCGATGAAATGCCGGTTACGAAACCGACGGGCGCGATGAATGGGGGATCGAATTGCCTAAGCAATACTAGCCGGCCAGGGCGTGTACTCGTAAACCCGATCAGCCCGGCGGAGGCCGCGTCTTCTGTTCAGCTTTCAATAGCGGACATGGCCACGTCGCCCCAGTTGGTCGGCTAAGGGCCACAAACGGACTCATGCACCGCAGCAACGAACTTATTAATCTTCCGATCGCTCGGTCAGCGCGACTGAGCCAAACAACCTCTCCGTGTCAGGGTCACATTGAGCTGAGGCAAAAGACCTACGTCCGGATCATCACGCGATAGACTTGCGCGACGCCCATCGCTTATCTGCAACCATCGATAGGCAACGGGCGTGACGAGACTTCGCACCTGCAGCATTGAATGTATTTGAGCTGACGCAATTGGACGAATATCGTCGCTGTCCCTTGAGTAAAAGGTGGGGCAAGAAATGAGTGGTTTCCAAGCCAAATTGGAGCGTTTCGAGAACCTCGCTGCGGAGTGCGAGCTGATCGCTAGTCGATCGAAAGGAAGCGATCGCGAGCTATACCAGCGAGCATGCCAGCATTATCGCGAGTTGGCCAATGATGTGCGTGCCTTAATCGCATCGTTCGATCTTGCGGCTTAGGCCTATTGCATCGCCATTGATCAAGATAGGTCGCCCTGGGCGCCAAGCCGATTTGCGCTGCGACTTACTGTAACCGTCCTATGAAGGCTGCGGGTGAACGGTCGCAAAGCGGAATTTCTCCCTCTTTCCTCCCCTTCGCTTTTTAGCAATTGGGAGGAGGAGGTGGCTTACTGTTGTCCTTTCGCCCACTTCGCGGCTTCCACTGCGCGCTGGTTTGAGGTGCACCCCAACGAACCTGGAACAACGATGAGACAGACCTTCTCATTCTTTGGGCGCGGCCGGGATGTAACAGTCACGCCGCCATTGTTCGTTGCCTTGTCTGTCGTAGCCTGGCCAGGGCGGTTGACGGACGGCGGCGGTGATGCATTTGTGCTGTAAGTGCCGCCCGCGTTCGACCGGTGATCACGAACTCCAGCGTCCGCCGGGATCGAGACCGTCAGGAGCGTTGCCGCCAGGACCGAACCAGCAAGTAGTTTGACCTTTGCACTCATAAGTGCCTCCTTCTTGGGATGTGTACACTGAAGTACGGTGTGCCCGCCCATTAGAACCGCCGGGATACGAAGCGCGTAAGCTGGAAGACGGTGTGAGCCCAGGGCTCGTCAAGTCCACTCGGGGCAGAGCGGAATTGTCCTGCTTTTCAACTCTTCACCGTTCACCTGATGGGGTCTCCCCTTACAACCTTCGCGGCTGTCACCGCGACCTTGTTTGAAGTGCACCCATATGAGCCTGTACCCATGATGCACACCTTTACTTCCTTCTTCGGGCGCGGCCTGGATGTAACAGTCACGCCACCATTGTTCGTTGCGTTGTCTGTCGTGGCCTGGCCAGGGCGGTTGACGGACGGCGGCGGTGATGCATTTGTGCTGTAAGTGCCGCCCGCGTTCGACCGGTGATCACGAACTTCAGCGTCCGCCGGAATCGAGACCGTCAGGAGCATTGCCGCCAGGACCGAACCAGCAAGTAGTTTGACCTTTGCACTCATAAGTGCCTCCTTCATAGGATGTGTCCCTTTTGCGGTGGATCGCTAACCACCGTCACACCAAGATAGATCGAAGGCGCAGCATCTTATGTGCAACAGGTCACGCAGCCTGTGACCGTCTGGCTTTGCAGGCCACTGCGGCCGAAAGTCGGAGCCCTGCACGACAACATCGCCCAGATGAATCCCTATGCGAAATCTGAGAGCGATATCGTCACGGAGATCGGCCGCACGGTCTTCGATTTCGCTGCATTACGATGCAGCACTCACCGGCCTCCAAGGCGCTCGCGAACTCTGCCAATACGCTGTTTCCGGCCGTGTTGGCTATTCGTCCGCCGTACTCGGTTATGAGCTGATCGAAAATGGCACGAGCATCAGAGAGTGCCTGGACAGCGCCGCTTTCATCCACGCTCATTAGACGCGAGTAACCGCCACGCCTGCGGCAACGATTGCTGCGAGCTACCTGCTGATAGAACGTTGACTTTTTGCCACCGCTCCCCCCTTGGCCCGCCTTAAGAGACGGAAGGCTCGAAACGAAAGTTATTTCTTCAGGACCGCTTCGGGTCACAAGCAGTCCTCCACGCGCAATACTTGAGAGGTCTGCTAAGGGCCGACAGGCGACATGCCTCCGTCCGAGGGACGTAGAGAAACGCGTTCCAGTCAGATCATCGGCGCGCCATCACTCTACATCCAATGACCGAGCGAAGCCTTACGCTGAACGCCTCACGATTTCGGGGGGCATCGGCGTCCACGGGAATCACACGCTGGCGGGCGCGGCGCCTGCTGCTGGAATCTCACGAGCGGATTGAGATCGCAATAGCTGGTCCACCGCCCGGATGCCGACGCCAGGCACTGCTCTCTCGTCTCGTACATGCACTCGCCGGGAGGGCCAGCATGGCCACCGAAGACGCACCAGGGATAGTCGCGGCCGGCCTGTGCTGCTGAAGAAAGTCCCATCAGCAGAAACCCAATGAGCAAAGCGAGGCGCATTCGACCCTCCATCATGTCAAGCGGACGGATTATAGAACATGCTGGAAGCGAGTGGAGCCTCAAAAGTAAATCCTGGGGCCGCAGCCGTCACCGAGGATATATTGCAGTGCAGCCCGTCGCTTTGGGCTGATGAACTCCGGGATACGATGCCGCCAGAGCCGACTTCGCTCTTATGAGCACCCGCCCTAGGACGGCTTCTTCGGCCGCGACACCAGCTCGATCATCCTGCCTTCATCATCGTCCGGCATCGCAGACTTCGCCTGCGCGTAAGACTCCACCGCGGCGCGCGCGACCAGCGGCTTGTCCGCCAGCAGGCTCTCCGCGAGCCTCACCGCATAGGCGGCATCTTTGTGCCGCAGCGCCGATGTGAAGGTCGCGCCGCTGAAGTCGCGGGCAACCATGCGCTTGGAATGGCGCGCGACCTGCGGGCTTGCGGCAACGCCCGCCTCGATCGATTCCAGCACCAGGTTCATGTCGAGCCCGGCCTGCTCGGCGATCGCAAGGCCCTCGGCAAGCCCAGCGATCTGGATCGCGCCCATCAGGTTGTTGATGAGCTTGTAGACCGTGCCGGAGCCGACCGCGCCGAAATGGCGGATGGTCGAGCCGATCGGCTCGAGATAAGGCCGCGCGCGTTCGAGATCGGCCGGATCGGCGCCGACCAGCAGCGTCAGCTTTCCGCTGGCGGCCGCGTCGGGCAGCCCCGTCACCGGGCAGTCGATGTAGATCAGCCCGCGCGCGTTCAGCTCGCGGCCCATCTCGCGGGCATGGTCATAAGAGACAGTCGAGCATTCTATCGCGATGGTGCCTGATTTCGCGGTCTTGGCTGCGCCGTTCGGCCCGAGCCAGACCGCGCGGGAGGCTTCGTCATCGGCCACCATGGTCACGACGGCGTCGGCGTCGATCGCGGCGTCCTCAGGCGAGGTCGCCCAGTGCGCGCCGCGCGCGATCAGGTCATCAGCCTTGGCCTTGCTGCGATTCCAAAGCGTCACGGTGAAGCCGGCGTCGAGATAGCGGCCGGCCATACCGTGGCCCATCCGCCCAAGCCCGATGAAGGCGACCCGGGGCATGATCAGTCCACGTCCTCGATATCCGCGCCCGTGGTCCCGAAGGCCCGTTGTGCCAACGTCGCGGCCATGAAGTCGTCGAGCTCACCATTGAGAACGCCCGACGTGTCGGAGGTCTGCACGCCCGTGCGCAGGTCTTTCACCATCTGGTAGGGCTGGAGCACATAGGAGCGGATCTGGTGGCCCCAGCCGATATCGGTCTTGGCGGCCTGGTCGGCGGCAGCCTTCTCCTCGCGCTTCTTCAGCTCGATCTCGTAGAGGCGCGCGCGCAGCATGTCCCAGGCCTGCGCCCGGTTCTTGTGCTGGGAGCGGCCGGCCTGGCAGACCACCGCGACGCCGGTCGGAATATGCGTCAGGCGCACCGCGGATTCGGTCTTGTTGACGTGCTGGCCGCCGGCACCGCCCGAACGCATGGTGTCGACGCGGACGTCGGATTCCTTGATGTCGATCTTGATGCTGTCGTCGATGACGGGAAACACCTGCACGCTCGAGAACGAGGTGTGCCGACGCGCGTTGGAATCGAACGGCGAGATGCGCACCAGGCGGTGCACGCCAGCTTCGGTCTTCAGCCAGCCATAGGCGTTGTGGCCGGAGACCTGGATCGTCGCGGACTTGATGCCCGCCTCTTCGCCCTCGGACTCTTCCAGGAACTCGACCTTGAAGCCATGGGTTTCAGCCCAGCGCGTGTACATGCGCAGCAGCATCTGCGCCCAGTCCTGGCTCTCTGTGCCGCCGGCACCGGCATGGACTTCCAGATAGGAATCGAAACGATCGGCCTCGCCCGACAGCAGCGCCTCGAGCTCGCGCCGCGCGACTTCCTTCTTCAGGTTCTTCAGCGCGGCTTCGGCTTCAGCGACGACGCCGGCATCGCCCTCGGCCTCGCCGAGCTCGATCATGCCGATATCGTCTTCGAGTTCCTGCTCGACCTTGCCGATGCCGCCAAGCGAGTCCTCAAGCGAGGTGCGCTCCTGCATCAGCTTCTGGGCCTTCTGGGGATCGTTCCAGAGGTTGGGATCTTCTGCGAGCTTGTTCAGCTCAGCGAGGCGCGCCGTCGATTTCTCGACGTCAAAGATGCCTCCTCAGCAGCCCGACTGACTGCTTGATCTCTTCTACCAACCGTTCGATTTCGGCGCGCATGTCGTTCTCTGATCTCGCGGAATCCCGCGTGCAAGCACATGGTCCGGGAAAGTGTGCAGCGGCTTCCCGAAATGATCATGCGCAAACAAGAAATAAAGCGCGATGACTGATCGCGCAGATGGGGATGTAGCGGCGGCGGCCGCAAAGCGCAACCGCCCGGAACCGCAATCGTCCGTGTTGTCCGGCCTCAGTAGAGGCCACCGGTGCCGGGCCGCATGAAGAAGCCGGAATCCGGTTGCTGCTGCGAGGCCGGCATGCGTCCGTCGGCGTCGGCAACGCCGATGACGGAGTAATTGTCGGGCGGCGCCGTGCCCGGCTTGAAGGCCTCGAGGATGGTTCCGCCGGTTTCGCCCGGGCCTGCACGCATGCCGGTCTTTGCGGCGACGCGCACGAGCTTGATGCCGGCCGGCACCTTGAACGGCACGGCGGGCTTGTCGGCAAGCGCGAGCTGGAGGAAGTCGCGCGCGATAGGGGCTGCCAGATGGCCGCCGGTTGCGGCGTTACCTTTGCCGAGCGGACGCGGCTTATCGTAGCCCATATAGATGGCGACGGCGATGTCGGGCGAGAAGCCGACGAACCAGGCGTCCTTGGCCTCGTTGGTGGTCCCGGTCTTGCCGGCGACGGGTTTGCCGACCGCCTTGATAACCGTGGCCGTGCCGGACTGCACCACGCCTTCCATCAGCTCGGTGATCTGATATGCGGTCATGGAGTCGAGCACCTGTTCGCGGCGGTCGATCAGCTGCGGCTCGGGCTGGTTCTTCCAGCCGCCCGGCGCGTCGCAGCCGCGGCATTCGCGCTGGTCGTGCTTGAAGATGGTGTGGCCGTAGCGGTCCTGAATACGGTCGATCAGCGTCGGCTTCACCCGGCGGCCGCCATTGGCGAGCATCGAGTACGCCGTGACCATGCGCATCGCCGTCGTCTCGCCGGCGCCCAGCGCGTAGGAGAGATAGTTCGGCAGTTCGTCATACACACCGAAACGGCGGGCATATTCGCCGATCAGCGGCATGCCGATGTCCTGCGCGAGGCGCACCGTTACGGTGTTCAGCGACTGCCGCAGCGCGTTGCGCAGTGTCACCGGCCCCTGGAACTTGCCCGACGAGAAGTTTTCAGGCCGCCATACGCCTGCGCCCTGCCCCTGGTCGATTTCGATGGGAGCATCGAGCACGACCGTCGAAGGGGTATAGCCGTTGTCAAGCGCAGCCGAATAGACGATCGGCTTGAACGACGAACCGGGCTGCCGGTAGGCTTGCGTGGCGCGATTGAACTGGCTCTGGTCGAACGAGAAGCCGCCGACCATGGCGAGCACGCGCCCGGTCCAGGGATCCATCGCCACCATGGCGCCGGACACTTCAGGGATCTGCCGCAGCCGGTACTGGCCCTCGACCGGCTGGCCGTCCTTGTAGAGCGGATCGGCATAGATCACGTCACCGGGCTGCAGCACCTGCGACACCGCCGTCGGCGTCTTGCCTTTGGTTCCGCCCTGCACGGCCCGCGCCCAGCGCACACCGTCAACAGTGACGATGCCGGTCTCGCGCTGCTTGCTCACGGCGCCGCCAAGCTCGCGGCTCGGCTGGAAGCCGATGCGGGCCGACTGGTCGCTGGTCTCCAGCACGACCGCCATGCGCCAGGGCGAAATGTCGGAGAGCGATTTGATCTCGGCGAGCTTCACGCCCCAATCGCCCGAAACATCGAGCTTGCTCATGGCGCCGCGATAGCCCTGCTGCTCGTCATAGTTCACGAGGCCGGTGACCATGGCCTTGCGCGCCATGACCTGGATCTTCGGATCGAGGGTGGTTCGGACGGACAGACCGCCCTCGTACAGCTTCTTCTCACCATAGCGTTCGAAGATGTCGCGGCGGACTTCCTCGGCGAAATACTCGCCGGCGAAGGTGTGGGCGCCGTTGGAGCGGCTGGTGACGGCGAGCGGCTCCTTGCGCGCCTTATCGGCGTCGGCCTGCTTGACCCAGCCGTTCTCCACGAGACGATCGATGACGTAATTGCGGCGCTCGATGGCGCGGTCGCGGTTGCGGACCGGATGCAGCGTCGCCGGCATCTTCGGCAGCGCGGCCAGATAGGACGCCTCCGCCACGGTGAGCTCGTTCACTGACTTGTCGAAATAGACCAGCGAGGCGGCCGCGATGCCGTAGGCGCCGAGGCCGAGATAGATTTCGTTCAGATACAGCTCGAGAATCTTGTCCTTCGAGTAGGTCTTCTCGATCCGCATCGCCAGCAAGGCTTCCTTGATCTTGCGGGCGAAGGAGACCTCGTTGGTCAAAAGGAAGTTCTTGGCGACCTGCTGGGTGATGGTGGAGGCGCCCTGCGGGCGCCGATTCGAGCCATAGTTCTGGATATAGACGAGACCCGCGCGGGCCATGCCGGTGTAGTCGATGCCGCCATGCTCGTAGAAATTCTTGTCCTCGGCCGCGAGAAACGCGTTGATCACGAGCTTGGGCACGGCCTGGATCGGCAGATAGAGCCGCCGCTCCTTGGCGTATTCGCCCACAAGCGAGCCATCGACCGCATGCACGCGCGTCATCACCGGCGGCTCGTAATCCTGAAGCTGAGAGTAGTCGGGCAAGTCCTTGGAGAAATGCCAGATCAGGCCTGCCGCGGCCCCGACACCGACAAGGAACACCACCGTTCCCGCGGCGAACAGGAAGCCCATGAACCGCACCAGCAAGCGCATTATCTGTTTATCCGTTCAAACTCTGGATCAGCCCAGTATCAGCCCAGTATCGGCCCCTTGGCACCCAAACAGGCGCCAACCTCACGTCGCGAATTCACCGGCTTACACAATACATCAGTGCCGGACTTACGACGCTTGCCGAACAGGATTCTCGCCGATTCCGGAACCCCCTGCGGCATTTTTATAAAGCGCCCGCTGTGGCCAAACTAGGGCTTTTCCAGCGGAACGGAAAACCCTTTCAGTTTGACAACTTTCGGGGGCGCCCAATTGGGCGATCCCGAGGTCGTCAATTCGACGATCCCCGGGTCGTCAATTTGACGATCCCGCGGTGGCCATCCGTTTGGTCAAAAACCCGTCGATTGCCTGCGCCATCGAGCCGACGGCCTTGGACCGCCAGCCCTCCGAGACCAGATGCTCGAGGTCGGCCTTGTTGGAGACATAGCCGATCTCGACTAGCACCGAGGGCACATCGGGCGCCTTCAGGACCCGGAAGCCGGCCGACTTCAGGGGATGCTTGTGCATCCGCACCGTGGTCTTCATTTCACCCATCAAAAGGCGGGCGAAACGATTTGAAAAGGTGCGGGTTTCTCGCTGCGTAAGGTCGATCAGGATGTCGGCGACGTCGGTCGGCTCCTCCGTCAGATTGAAACCGGCGATCGCATCTGCCCGGTTTTCCGCATCCGCCAGCCGCTGGGCCTCGGCGTCGGACGCCTTGTCGGACAACGTATAGATGGTCGCGCCCTGCGCATCGCCCTCGGCACGAGGCAGCGCATCGGCATGAATCGAGACGAACAAGGCGGCCTTGAGATTGCGGGCGATCTTGGTCCGGTCATTGAGGGGAACGAAGGTGTCGTCGTCCCGCGTCATGACCACCCGGTATTTGCCGGCCTTCTCCAGCCTGTCGCGCAGCGCCAGCCCAAAGGCCAGCACCAGGTTCTTTTCGCTCTCGCCGCTCGACTGCGTCCCGTTGTCGATGCCGCCATGGCCGGGATCGATCACGACCACCGGACGGCCATCGGCCTTCTGCGGCGCCGTTTCCGGGGCCGTCGTCGCCGGAGCCGTCGCAGGCTTCGCCTCGGCGATGGTGGGCCGGAGCTCGGGACGATTTTCGGGCGCGAGCGACTGCACGAAGGTGGCGCGGTCGACCTCCTCCAGTTCCAGCACGAGCCGGGCGGGCTGGCCGTTGGCCGCCTCCACCGCGTAGGAATTGGCGATCCTGGCCGGTCCCGTCAGGTCGAACACAATCCGCGAGCCGCCGGGCATGACCAGCCCGTAGCGGAAAGCCTTGACCAGTCCACGCCCTCCGGCTCCGGTGCCCGCCGGCAGCTGAAAATTGACCTGCGGCACGTCAATGACCACCCGGTAGGGGTCGGCCAGCGTGACGGCGCGGAAGGTGATGGCCCGGTCCACGTCGAGAATGAAGCGGGTCTGCTTGCCGTCGCCGGCCAGTCGGGCAGCCGAGGCAATCGGGAAATTCGCTACCGCAACAGCGGGTTGCGGCTGGCTCTCCGCTGCGCTCAGGCGCGAAGAATCAGCATATGGCAATGCCGCTGCGCACAGCAGCGCGCATCCCAGCAGAACCCGTTGAATTGTGCGGCTCGCCACCGATTCCGTGCCTCCGAGCAGCCCTTTTAACGCAATAGAACCACAGGGTTAATCGATCCTTAATGACAGAAACGCGAAACTCGCTGACTGTGACCGCCGTGCGACGCTCCCTTGCACGTATGGCTCATTCCTCGTATGTACGGAATGCTGACGGCCGATATTTCCGGTTGTGTCGCATTCAGCCTCCCGGTGCATCGCCGGAACTCTCAAGGTTTGAGAATTCCAGCGTTTTCCGTTTCCCTCTAAGACCAGCGCGGTGCGCGGCAGCGAGTGGAGCGGGTCAAGCGTCGGCGGCGGACGGTCCTGGGTTACCACTCGCGTTACCGGGACGGTTCTGACAGCGACCTAACCCATTACCCGGTCCCTTGATCCCAAGGGGGCGGTTCGTGATCCCCAGGGCGAGCGCGCTCGCGCCATGCCTGGCCAGCAGCAACTGATTGAAGGGCGGCCTCGCCGCCCAACGTTTCATACGGGCCGACGCTTGATGCGCCAGACTGTGCCGACGAATTCTAAAGGACCATTCGCGACGCTGCGGAGTCAAAATCCCGCGCGCCGCCATGGTCCTGAAGCTTCCGGTCCGGCAAGGCGCGAGAGACGGCGTTTCGGCCTTCCCCTCACCCCCGAATCAGGTGGACCGTCGCGTCACCCGGCGGCGCGATACGCGCCCACGGTGAATCGCGCCCGCCGCCGCCAAGAGTTAAGACATGCCCAACAAGATGTTGATCGATGCCACCCACCCGGAAGAGACCCGGGTCGTCGTGGTCCGCGGCAATCGCGTCGAAGAGTTTGATTTCGAGACCGCGCAACGCAAGCAACTGCGCGGGAATATCTACCTCGCCAAGGTCACGAGGGTCGAACCCTCGCTCCAGGCCGCGTTCGTCGAGTACGGCGGCAACCGCCACGGCTTTCTCGCCTTCAGCGAAATCCACCCCGACTACTACCAGATCCCCGTCGCCGACCGGCAGGCGCTGATCGAGGCCGAGGAGCAGGCCCACCGCGAGGCCGAGGAGGAGAGCGAGAATCGCTCCCACGGGCGCCGCCGTTCGCGCCACCGCAACTCACGCCGCCGTAGCCATGGCGAACGCGTCCGCAGCGACATCGTGGAAGGCGCCGATCCCGCGGCCCAGCCGGTCCAGGGCGAGACCCTGCCCGAAGGCGCTTCGCACGAAGGCGAGCACCTGCACGCCGACGCGGAGCATCACGGCGAGCATGAAGGCCACGATCATCACGATCACGACCACGAAGGACATGATCGCCAGGGACACGATCAGCAGGGACATGATCAGCAAGGACATGATCAGTCAGGACATGGGCACGACGACCATCACGCCCATGGTGACGATCATCGCGACCATGATCATGCCGACGAGACGCCTGCGCCTGTCGCCGCCATCGGCGCCGAGCCCGTGGTCGCCACCGGGGTTGTTGCCGAGCCGCAAGAGGTTGCCTCCGACGCACATGCCGAGGATCTCGCCGAGGCCGTGACATCGGCAGCCGAGCCGGCCGATGCCGTGTACGCCGCCGGCGAGAGTGCCGAGGCTCCGCATCACGAATCCGAAGCGGCTGCAGGAGACGACGAGGCCGAGGACGACGAAGACGACGAGGAAGCCGAAGACGAAGTCGTCGAATCCGTCGGCGGAGACGACGTGCTGGAGGAAGTGCCGGAGCGCACCTTCCGTCCGCGCCGCCAGTACAAGATCCAGGAAGTCATCAAGCGCCGCCAGGTGATGCTGGTGCAGGTCGTCAAGGAAGAGCGCGGCAACAAGGGCGCGGCGCTGACGACCTACCTGTCGCTCGCCGGCCGCTATGCCGTGTTGATGCCGAATACCGCACGCGGCGGCGGCATCAGCCGCAAGATCACCAGCGCCCAGGACCGCTCGCGCCTGAAGGAAGTGGTGCAGGATCTCGACGTGCCCGAGGGCATGGGCATCATCCTGCGCACCGCCGGCGCCGCCCGCACCAAGCCGGAGATCAAGCGCGACTTCGAATATTTGATCCGGATGTGGGAGACGGTGCGCGACCTCACGCTGAACTCGCAGGCCCCGACCCTCGTCTACGAGGAAGGCTCGCTGATCAAGCGCTCGCTGCGCGACCTCTACAACAAGGAGATCGACGAGATCCAGGTGGCGGGTGAATCCGGCTACCGTGAAGCGCGCGACTTCATGAAGATGCTGATGCCCGCCAATGTCAGCGCGGTGAAGCAGTATCGCGACGGCCAGCCGCTGTTCTCGCGCATGGGCGTCGAGAGCCAGCTCGACGCGATGTTCTCGCCGACCGTGCAACTGCGTTCCGGCGGCTACATCGTGATCAACCAGACCGAGGCGCTGGTCTCGATCGACGTCAACTCGGGACGATCGACGCGTGAGCATCATATCGAGGACACCGCGCTCAAGACCAATCTGGAGGCGGCCGAAGAGGTCGCCCGCCAGCTTCGCTTGCGCGACCTCGCCGGCCTGATCGTCATCGACTTCATCGACATGGACGAGAAGCGCAACAACCGTGCGGTCGAGCGCAAGCTGTCCGATTGCCTCAGGCAGGATCGCGCGCGCATCCAGGTCGGCCGCATCTCCCATTTCGGCCTGCTCGAGATGTCGCGCCAGCGCATACGCGCCAGCGTGCTCGAAAGCTCGACCGATCCGTGCCCGCATTGCGGCGGCACCGGCCATGTCCGCTCGGTGTCCTCCGTGGCGCTCCAGCTGCTGCGCGGCCTGGAAGAGATCCTGATGAAGGGCGCGACCCACAATCTCGTGGTCCGCACCCGCACCGACGTCGCGCTCTATGTGCTCAACCACAAGCGCGGCCATCTGCGTGATCTCGAGAACGGCTTCAAGGTCACCCTCTCGGTTATCGCGGATGCCAGCGTGAGCGGGCCGCAGGCCTACCTCATCGACCGCGGCGAGCAGGTGCATACGCTGGAGGCCGCCAAGGCGCTGCTCGTGGCCCAGGCCGCCGCGAGCCCGCCGCCCCTGGCCGAAGAAGCTTACGACGACGAGGAGTTCGATCCGGAAACCGAATCCGAGGTCGAGACCGAGGAAACCGAAGGCCTCGCCGAGGAGCAGGCCGCAGGCGACGCCGCCTCCGAGCAGGACGGCCAGCGCCGCAAGCGCCGCCGTCGTCGCCGCGGCCGCGGTGGCCCGCGCGACGGCGAGTTGCGCGAGGATGGCGCCCCCACCCTTCCCGAGGCGGCCGTGGCCGCCGGCGAAGGCGAGGATGATGCCGAGGCCGAGCAGGACGGCGAGGAAGGCGAGGAACAAGCGGCCCGTGGTGAGCAGCAGGGCAGCGGCGATCGCCGCCGCCGGCGTGGTCGCCGTGGCGGTCGCCGCCGTCGCGGTGCCGGCGAGGAAGGACTTGCCGGCTCCATCGGCGACGAACTCGGCACCAATCAGCCATCGGAAGCTACCGAGGCGGTTGCCGATTTCGACGGCTTCAGCAGCGAGGCTGCGCCCTCGATTGCACAAGCCGAGCACAGCGCTGAGCCACCAGCTTCACAGTCCGAGCCGCGCGACGAGGTGCAGACCGAGGCGCCGGCCCGGCCAGAACCCGTTGCCGCGGACGAAGAGCCCGCCGACGACAAGGCCGCACGGCGCCGCTCCACGGTCCGCGAAAAGGTGAGCTTCCTGTCGAGCAGCCCCAGCGAGCCGGCGACGCCGGTTGCGCAAGCCGCCGAGCCGGTCGCCCCGCCGACGCCGACCGTTGAACCGGCGCCGGAAGCTGCAAGCGAAACGCCGGCCGCGCCGCGCCGCGCCGGCTGGTGGTCCCGCCGCTTCGGCGGCGGCGAATAAAGCCGAACATCCCATGCAAAACGCCCGGCACCGCCGGGCGTTTTTGTTTCGCCGTTGTTGCGATGTGCTAAGCCGTTTTCGCAATCAGAAAGGGGACCGGCATTGTCCGAACTTTGCGATTCCGGCGCCGTCGAGCTGCGCCGCCTCTTGGCTGCGCGGGCGATCTCGCCCGTCGAGCTGCTGGAGTCCTGCCTGTCGCGGATCGCCACCGTCAATCCCGCCGTCAACGCGGTCGTGACGCTGGACGAGCCGGGCGCACGTGCCGCTGCCAAGGCGGCCGAAGCCGCTATCCTGCGCGGCGAAGATCGTGGCGCCCTGCACGGCCTTCCCGTTCTCATCAAGGACACCCAGGACACCGCCGGGATGCGGTCCACCTATGGCAGCCCGCTGCTGAAGGATAACGTTCCAGCCGCCGACCAGGGCTCGGTCGCGCGGCTGCGCGCCGCCGGCGCCGTCATCTTCGGCAAGACCAACACCCCGGAATGGGCGGCCGGCGGCAACACCCGCAATCCCGTGTTCGGCGCGACCGGCAACCCCTTCGATCCCATGCGCTCGGCGGCCGGCTCCTCCGGCGGCTCGGCAGTGGCGCTCGCATGCGGCATGGCCCCGCTCGCCTCGGGCTCCGACACCGGCGGCTCCTTGCGCAATCCGGCCGGCTTCGCCGGCATTGTCGGCATGCGTCCATCCTACGGACTCGTCGCCAGCGAAAAACGTGCGTTCGGCTGGTCCAATTTGTCGACCGACGGGCCGATGGCACGCAACGTCGCCGACACCGCGCTGATGCTGTCGGTGATGGCGAGCGATGATGCCCGTGATCCGCTCGCCTATACGCTGCCCGGCGAGCCCCTGCGCGCGCGCGCCGAGCGCTGGGCCGCCCCGCGCCCCGCAGAGCTCGGCAGGCTGCGCCTCGCCTTCACCGAGGATTTCGGCTTCGCTCCGACCGAGCAGGCGATCCGCCGCGTGTTTCGCACGCGCGTGAAGAAACTTGCGTCTCTCTTCGCCGAATGCCGCGAGGCGACGCCGGATTGCTCCGGCGCCGACGACGCTTTTGCGGTTCTGCGCGCGGGCATGTTCCTGGCGATGCACGGCAAGAACTACAAGGAACGTCCCGAGATGCTCGGCCCCAATGTCCGCGCCAATGTCGAGGAAGGGCTCGGCTACGCGCTCGAAGATCATGCGCGGGCCACGACGACGCAGACGCGGATCTATCGCGCCTATCAGAGCTTCTTCGAAACCTGCGACGTGCTGATCAGCCCGACCATCACGCTGAGCCCGCGGCCGTGGTCCGAGCCTTATCCGGCGGAGATCGACGGCGCGCCGACCAAATCCTACTTCCACTGGCTCGCGCTGGCCTACGCCGTCACGCTTCCCGGCCATCCCGCCATCAGCATTCCGCTCGGCGTCGATGAAGCCGGCCTGCCGTTCGGCCTCCAGATCGTCGGTCCGCGCGGCGGCGACGCCATCGTGCTGTCTGTTGCCGCGAGCATTGAGGCAGCCTTCGCGGGCGATGCGCAGATGTGCCGGCCGGTGCCTGACCTGGCACGGCTCGCCGCAGCACCGGCTCTATCGTCTGCTCCCGGCTTCCTCACCTGGGAATAACCGACAGGAGAATTCATCCGATGCAAAGCGCAATCGTTCTCGGCGGCGGCATGATCGGCGTGAGTGCGGCGCTGCACCTGCAGCAGCGCGGCTGGACCGTCACGCTCGTCGATCGCAGGGAGCCCGGCCGCGAGACCAGTTATGGCAATGCCGGAATGATCCAGGCCGAAGCGGTCCGCCCCTATCCGATGCCGCGCGATCTTGCGACGCTCCTCAAGATCGCGACCGGCCGTACCAACGACGTTCGCTACAGCCTGTCGTCGCTTCACCGCCATGTCGAGCCCCTGCTCCGCTATTGGTGGCACTCGGCGCCGAAGCGGCATCGCGAGGCGATCGAGGCCTGGGCACGGCTGATCGCCTACGCGACCGCAGAGCACGACATCCTCATCCGGCAAGCCCATGCCGACAATCTGATCCGCCGCGCCGGCTATCGCATGCTCCACCGCGATGCCGCTTCATTCGATCTCGCGGTCAAGACGGCGGAGGAAGATCAACGCGAATTCGGCGTGAATTTTCGCGTGCTCTCCGGCAGCGAGCTTGCCAAGGCCGAGCCGATCCTGCGCGACGATCTCCCCGGCGCGATCCATTGGCTCGACACCTGGACCGTGTCCGATCCAGGAGCGCTCGTCACGGCGTATGCCGAGCTGTTCGAGCGCCTCGGCGGCAGCATCGTTCTCGGTGACGCCCAGAGCCTGCGGCAGACCGGGACGGGCTGGTCCGTCGATACCGACCAAGGGCGCCTCGATGCCGCCCATGCCGTCGTGACGCTCGGGCCGTGGTCGCCCGATCTGCTGCACAAGTTCGGCTATCGCATTCCGCTGGTGCGCAAGCGCGGCTACCACATGCATTACAGCGGCGGCGCCTCGCTCGATTTGCCTCTCGTCGACAAGGGCGGCGGCTATGCGATGGGACCCATGGCCAAAGGCATCCGCATCACCACAGGAGCCGAGCTAACGAGTCCCGACGCGCTCGCAACGCCCGTGCAGCTCGCCAGCGCGGAAGGCTCCGCACGCGAGCTGATCGACCTCGGCAAGCGCGTCGAGCCCGATCCGTGGTTCGGCACCCGCCCCTGCACGCCCGACATGCTCCCGGTGCTCGGGCAAGCACCGCGCCATCCGGGCCTCTGGATGAATTTCGGCCACGGCCACCAGGGCTTTACCCTGGGACCGGCGACGGGGCGCCTGCTCGCCGAGATCATGAGCGGCGAGACCCCGGCGATCGATCCGGCGCCTTATCGGCCGGAACGGTTCTAGTCCCGAAAAGAAAGGGCCGATCGAATCTCGATCAGCCCTCCACTCTCAAAGCCTGACGATGCAGTATGCAGGTCAGTCCGTCGTGATCGCCGTCTCCATGTCGGTCGGATCGATCTCCTTGGCGAGGTTGGCGTTGAGCTTGTCGCGGTCGAGCTCGCCTTCCCACCAGGCGACGACCACGCAGGCGACGCCGTTGCCGCACAGATTGGTCAGCGCACGGCACTCGCTCATGAACTTGTCGATGCCAAGCACGATGGCCATGCCCGGCACGAGGCGCGGATCGACCACGGCGAGCGTTGCCGCCAGCGTGATGAAGCCCGCACCGGTGATGCCGGAGGCGCCCTTCGATGTCAGCATGGCCACGACCAGGATCGTGGCCTGCTGGCTGAAGGAGAGATCGAAACCGAGCGCCTGCGCGATGAAGAGCGTCGCCAGCGTCATGTAGATGTTGGTGCCATCGAGGTTGAACGAGTAACCCGTCGGCACCACGAGGCCGACCACCGACTTGGAGCAGCCGAGCCGCTCCAGCTTCTCCATCAGCGATGGCAGTGCGCTTTCCGAGGACGAGGTGCCGAGCACGATCAGCAGCTCGTCCTTGATGTAGGCGAGGAACTTGAAGATCGAGAACCCGGCCATGCGCGCGATGAGGCCGAGCACGACGAACACGAACAGCGCCGCGGTGACGTAGAACGTGGCGATCAAGCCGATCAGGTTGAGGATCGCGCCGGTGCCGAACTTGCCGATCGTGTAGGCCATCGCACCGAACGCGCCGATCGGCGCCGCGCGCATCACGATGGAGATGACGCCGAACACGGCGTGGGCAGCATCGTCGATGAAGCTGCGAATGGTGTGGCCGCGGTCGCCGAGGCTCATCAAGGCAAAGCCGAACAGCACCGAGAACAGCAGCACTTGCAAGATCTCGCCTTGCGCGAAGGCACCGACCACCGTGTCCGGAATGATGTGCAGCACGAAGTCAACGGACTTCTGACCGGCGGCCTGCTTGGCGTAATTGGCGACGGCCGCCTCGTTTGCCGCGCCACCGCCGAAGCCTGCGCCCGGTTTCACCAGATTGCCGATGACGAGGCCGATCACCAGTGCGAAGGTCGAGACGACCTCGAAATAGACCAGCGCCTTGACGCCGATGCGGCCGACCTTCTTGGCGTCCTGGATGTGGGCGATGCCCGAGACCACGGTGCAGAAGATGATCGGCGCGATCACCATCTTGATCAGCTTGATGAAGCCATCGCCCATCGCCTTGATCCAATCGTTGGTCGCGAACGACGGCCACAGCCAGCCGACGATGGCACCAAGCACGATGGCGATCAGCACCTGGACGTAGAGAACCTTGTACCAAGGCTTTGCTGCGGGCGGCGCGACCGGCGCATCCGCCATCGTTGTCGTCGTCATCGTTTCACTCCCCTCAAACACTCGGGCCAGCCAAGATCAACTTGGCCGGCCCTGTCAATTCACACTGCTGGTTGTAGCGCGTCTTAGCTGCGGCGATCGACGATCCGGCGCGCTGCCGGCATCAACGCCGCGCCGAGCGCGTTCTTGACCAGCGAAGCCGCAATGAACGGCAAGATGCCGACCTGCCAGGCCTTCGCAGCGCCCAGACCGAGGCCGAACGCCAACCAGCCGAACCCGGCGGCGAGAATGACGACATGGCCAACGGCCATCGCCGCAAACAGCAGCACCACGCTGCGATCCCAGCCGCGCTCGGCGAGCCAACCGGTCGCGAAAGCGGCCGCAACGAAGCCGAACAGATAGCCTGCGGTCGGCCCAACCAGCGGCGCAATTCCACCCACCGGTCCGGCAAACACCGGAAGCCCGAGCGCGCCCTCGGCGAGATAGGCGATCATGGTTGCGCTGCCAAGGCGCCAGCCATAGGCAGCGCCGATCATCAGCACCACCAGCGTCTGCAACGTCATGGGCACGTAGGGTAGCGGCAGGTTGATCTTGGCCGACAGCGCCATCAGCGCCGTACCGAGCGCAACCAGCACGATCGCGCGCACTGTGCCGACGGTTTCGCCGGGCCGGGTCGGCCACATCAATGCGGCGAGAGGTGAATGCGTAGCAGCAGCAGGCAAGACAGATCGGTCAGACAAGATGAACTCCGGAAGTCGTCGACAACTGGCGGCTATTTAAGCCAGTGAGCGATCCGGTCAACTGCCTCGCGCATCTCCCCGGGCGAGCGCGCATAGGAAAGACGAATGAACGCGCGGCCGTGAACGGGATCGAAATCGAGGCCGGGCGTTGCCGCAACGCGCGCCTGCTCGAGCATCTGCTTGGCAAACTCGAAACTGTCGGAGGTGAAGTCCGAGACGTCGGTATAGAGATAGAATGCACCGTCGGCCGGCAGGAACTTGGCGAGGCCGGCTTTCGGCAATCCCTCGATCAGGATCCGCCGGTTTTCCTGATAGCCGTGCTTGATCGCCTCCATCTCGGCCGCACCGTCGAAGGCGGCCTCCGCTGCGATCTGCGACAGTGACGGCACCGAGATCGACAGGTTCTGCTGCAGCCGCTCGATCGGCCGCACCAGGATTTCCGGTACGACCATCCAGCCGACGCGCCAGCCGGTCATGCAGAAATACTTCGAGAACGAATTGATCACGAGCGCGTGCTCGGAGAGCGCGGCGGCGGTGACGGCCGGAAACGCATAATCGAGCCCGTGATAGATCTCGTCCGAGATGAAGCGGATGCCCGCGTCTTCGGCGGCCGCAATCAGGCCGGCGAGCGCATCGCGGGACATCATCGTGCCGGTCGGATTGGCGGGGCTGCCGACCAGCACGCCCTTCAATGGCGCCTTGCGATGCGCCGCGAGCAATGCCTCGCCGGTGAGCGCGTGGCGCGTCTCGTTCGTGGTCTCGATCAGCACCGGCTCGCAACCGAGCGCGGCGAGGATATGACGGTAAGGCGGATAACCCGGCACCGTCACGGCAACGCGGTCGCCCGGCTCGAACATCGACAGGAAAGCCAGGATGAACCCACCGGAGGAGCCGGTGGTCACCACGATCCGCTCGGGGCTGACGTCACAGCCATAGGCATCGCGATAATGGCGCGCGATGCGCTCGCGCAGGCTGGGGATGCCAAGCGCGGAGGTATAATCGATCCGTCCGGCCTCCAGCGCCGCATGGGCGGCCGCAATCGCGGTTTTGGGGGCGCCGGCCGCGGGCTGACCGACCTCCATATGGATGACATGGCCGCCAGCGGCCTCGATTCGGGCCGCCGCGGCCATGACGTCCATCACCATGAACGGGGGAACATCGCTCCGGCGGGAGGGCTCGAGCCACTGCCCCAACCGGTTCCTCAAGGTCGCATCGTGCATCGATTTCTGCTATTTCGCTGGCGGACCGGCGCGACCGGTCCGAAAAACGGGGCGCTTGCGCCCCAGACTGGCCGCATTGTACGGCTCATAAGGGGAACGGCTCACAAGGGCATATCGCGTATCCGGTCCGCCGCCAATCGCCAAAACCAATCACGAAACTGCTTTGATCAAGACCGTTTGACCCAGACCGCCTGATGTTGCTCCAGATCGCATTGCGCAAGAAGGCCTCCACCCTCACCGCCCTGGTCACGGCCGCGGCGATCGCGCTGACGCCGTTCTCGGCCGCGCGCGCGCAGGCCAAGGGGCCGCCGGTGCTGCGCGACACCGAAACCGAGCAGCTGCTGCGTGAATATACCCGCCCGATCCTGCGCGTTGCCGGTCTGGAGAAGCACAACATCCAGATGGTGATCATCAACGACGGCTCGTTCAACGCGTTCGTCGCGGACGGCCGCCGCATCTTCGTCAATTGGGGCGCGATACTCCAGTCGGAAACGCCGAACCAGATCATCGGCGTGCTCGCGCACGAGACCGGGCATCTGGCGGGCGGCCATCTCTCCAAGCTGCGCGAGCAGCTCGCCACGGCCCAGACCCAGATGATCATCGCGATGCTGCTCGGCGCCGGAGCGATCGCCGCCGGCGGCACCCAGCGCGGCAGCGCGGGCAGCAACGGCCTTGCCAATGTGGGGGCGGCCGCGCTCGCGGCGCCGCAGGAGATGATCCGCCGTTCGCTGCTGTCCTACCAGCGCCAGCAGGAGGAGAACGCCGACCGCGCCGGCGTAAAGTTTCTGACGGCGACCCAGCAATCGCCCAAGGGCATGTACGAGACCTTCAAGCGCTTCACCAGCGAGAGCCTGTTCGCCGCGCGCGGCGCCGATCCCTATCTCCAGTCGCACCCGATGCCGGCCGAGCGCGTCGCCTCGCTCCAGGAGTTCGCAAGCTCGAGTCCCTACTGGAACAAGAAGGACGACCCCGCGCTCCAGCTCCGCCACGACATGGTGCGGGCGAAGATCTCCGCGTTCATGGAGCGGCCGGAGACGGTGTACCGCCGCTATCCCCAGACCAACGACAGCATGCCGGCGCGCTATGCCCGCGCCATCAGCACCTATCTGCATGGGGATTTGCGCAGCGCGCTCGCCCAGATCGACGCGCTGATCCAGGTCCAGCCGAACAACCCGTACTTCTACGAGGTGCGCGGCCAGGCCTTGCTGGAGAGCGGCAAACCGGCCGATGCCATCGCTCCCCTGCGCAAGGCGGCGCAGCTCTCGAACAACGCGCCGCTCATCGAGATGTTACTTGGGCAGGCTCTGGTTGGAACCGATAATAAGGCCTACACGGACGACGCCGTTCGGATTCTCCGCGCCGCGGTGGCACGAGAGCCCGAGGCCGCGCTCGGCTATACCCAGCTCGCGATGGCCTATGGCCGGAAGGGAGACTATGCCGAGGCGGATCTCGCGTCGGCGCAGGCCGCGTATTTGCGCGGCGACAACAAGACCGCCCGCGAGCTTGCCACGCGCGCGAAAACCCGTTTCGCCGTCGGCACGCCCGGATGGGTCAAGGCCGACGACATCGTGGCGGCCAAGCCGCCGCGCAATTGAACATCGTGGCGGCCAGGCCGCCATGCAGTGAAACAACCGAACGACGCCCGGCACCACGACGTCACGACATCGAGCTCAACTCCGCCGGGACGTTTTACCGAAACCCGCTTTGGATAAGAGGATTTGCCCATGCCTTCGCTGCGCCTGCTTGCTCCTGCGTTGTTTGCGCTCGCCCTGTTCGGCGCATCGGCGCCCGCGTCGGCCGACAGTTTCTCCGCTAGCCAGCGCACCGAGATCGAGACCATCATCAAGAACTACCTCGTCAGCCACCCCGAGGTGCTCGAGGAAGCGATGGCCGAGCTGAGCAAGCGCCAGGCAGCGGCCGAAACGCAGAAGCACGAGGCCAGCGTCGCGCAGAATGCCGAGGCGATCTTCAACTCGCCGCGCCAGGTCGTGCTCGGCAACAAGGACGGCGATGTCACCTTCGTCGAATTCTTCGACTACAATTGCGGCTACTGCAAACGCGCGATGGACGACATGCTTACGCTCATGAAGAGCGATCCGAAGCTGAAGGTCGTGCTGAAGGAGTTTCCGGTGCTGAGCCAGGGCTCGGTCGAAGCGGCCCAGGTCGCCGTCGCCGTGCGCATGCAGGACCCCTCAGGCAAGAAATATCTCGACTTCCACCAGAAGCTGCTCACCGGCCGCGGCGCCGCCGACAAGGCGCGCGCGATTCAGGCGGCCAAGGAAGCCGGCCTCGACACGGCGAAAATCGAAAAGGACATCGGCAGTCCCGAGGTGCGCGCCACCATCGAGGAGAACTTCAAGCTGGCCGAAGCGATGGGCATGAACGGCACGCCGAGCTACGTCATCGGCAAGCAGATCGTGATCGGCGCCGTCGGCGTGGAAAGCCTCAGGGAAAAGATCGGCATCGCCCGCTGCGGCAAGGCAACCTGCTGATCCCACGTCCTACGATACTGAAAACACGAAAGGCCGGCTGAAGAGCCGGCCTTCTTCTTGACGCCGAACGTTGGCGTCTTCGTGCAAAGTCGTTCATCTGGCATTCAACAAACAAATGCCGCGGAACAGGCGAAGTTCCGGAACAACTGAAATCTCCTTTCGTTGTCGGCGCGGGCAATGACGCAAAGACCACGTGAGGAGAATTTTCGATGTTGAACCGCTTTATGATTTCGGTTGCCGCAGCCGCGCTCGTCGCCGGCACGGGGCTGGCAAACGCACAGGGTAACATGGGCCGCGACGGCGGCGGTGGCGCGGGCGGCGCGCAGATGCAGCAATCACAGCCTTCGGGTGGTGCCGCCGAACGTGGTGGCTCGACGGGTCGCGATTCCATGAGCCGTGACAAGGGTACCGTCGGCCAGGCCGGCGGCTCCAGCGACATGAAGTCCAATCGTGCTTCGGACGACAAGCCCGGTGCCATGAAGGACGAGCGGTCCCCCGGCGGCGCGATGAACAAGAACGCGGCCGAGGACAAGGCTGGCGCGACCAAGGGCCAGCGCACCGACGAACGCGCCCAGGACAAGTCCCAGCAGGACAAGTCCAAGAGCATGAGCCAGGACACCAGCAAGGACACCACGAAGTCCGGCAAGGACCAGAAGGACATGAAGGCTGAGGGCAGCAAGAGCGGCGCCCCGACCAACAACGCCGAAAGCCAGAAGGGCACCACGAGCACCAACCAGAACGCTCAGGGCCAGACGGGGACCAGCACCAACCAGAACGCCCAGGGCCAGAGCTCTACATCGACCACGGTTGGCCAGGCTGGCGCTGGTGCGAAGCTCTCGACCGAGCAGCGGACCCAGATCACGTCGGTGATCCGCGAGCAACGCGTCGCCCCGGTGACCAACGTGAACTTCTCGGTCTCGATCGGTACCCGCGTGCCGCGCGAAGGCATTTCGCTGCACGCCCTGCCGTCCCGGGTCGTGACCATCTATCCGGAGTGGCGGGCTTATAAGTACATTATGGTCCGCGAGCAGATCGTGATCATCGATCCGGACACCTACGAGATCGTCGCCGTCCTCGACGTTTAAGGCCGGTCGCGGTTAACCTCAGGGGGCGGGCAGCAATGCCCGCCCTCTTTGCGGTTGGCCGGCAGCCATGCGCCGGACTGGTTAACAAGCGATTTCCGTGGTTTCCACACAGGTTTTTGCGCACTGGATGAGGTACTTGAACCCCTCCGGGAGGGCGTCAAGGCTTCCCCTCACGCGCATTGTTACCTATAACCCCGCCACGCCGAGCACCTTTTCCGGAATTGGAATGGCTGAACCTGCAACCGACTCGATCCTTGTCCTGAACGGGCCGAACCTCAACATGTTGGGGACGCGCGAGCCGGAAAAGTATGGCCACGCGACGCTGGCCGACGTCGAAGCGCTGTGCCGAGAGACGGCGGCAGCCTTCGGTCTCAAGGCCGATTGCCGCCAGTCCAACCGCGAGGGCGAGCTGATCGACTTCATCCACGAGGCGCATGCGCGCAAGATGAAGGGCATCATCATCAATGCCGGCGGCTATTCCCACACCTCGATCGCGCTGCACGACGCGCTGCTTGCGGTGCAGATCCCGACGGTCGAAGTGCATGTAACCAACATCCACGCCCGCGAGAGCTTTCGTCACCATTCCTACACCGCGCGCGCGGCCTTCGCCTCGCTTTGCGGTTTCGGCATCGAGGGCTACCGCCTCGCCATCCAGGGCCTTGCCGCCAAGCTTGCCATCAAGCCCAAAGCCTGAAGCTCCCTCATCAAACAGAACATTCGGATCAAAGAACATGGCGCGCCAGCCAGACGACAAAGCAGCAGCAAAGTTTTCCAGCGAGGATTCCGCGCTCGTCCGCGAGCTCGCTTTGCTGCTCGATGAGACCAGTCTCACCGAGATCGAGATCGAACGCGCGGGCCTTCGCCTGCGCGTCGCCCGCAACATCAGCGTTGCCGCGACCATGCCTTTGCCGATGGCGGCTGCTGCCGCCGCCCTGCCGGTAGCCTCCGCCGCGGCTCCCGCCGCCGGGCCCGATTTGTCGAAGCATCCCGGCGCCGTCAGCTCCCCGATGGTCGGCACCGCCTATTGGGCGCCGGAGCCGGGCGCCAAGCCGTTCATCGAGGTCGGCAGCAAGGTCGCGGTCGGACAGACCCTGCTGATCATCGAAGCCATGAAGACCATGAACCAGATCCCCTCGCCGCGCGCCGGCACGGTGACGCAGATCCTGGTCGAGGACGGCCAGCCGGTCGAATACGGCGAGCCGCTGGTCATCATTGAGTGAGGGAGTGACGAATAGCGAGTAGCGAATAGTTACTCCTCCCCATTCGCCATTCGCTATTCCCCATTCGCCCCCGAGGCACCATGTTCGACAAGATCCTCATAGCAAATCGCGGCGAGATCGCCCTTCGCATCCTCAGGGCCTGCAAGGAGCTGGGCATCGCGACCGTCGCCGTGCACTCCACCGCCGACGCCGACGCCATGCATGTGCGCCTGTCGGACGAGAGCGTCTGCATCGGGCCGCCGGCATCCAAGGACAGCTATCTCAACGTGCCCGCATTGCTCGCGGCCTGCGAGATCACCGGCGCCGATGCCGTGCATCCCGGCTACGGCTTCCTGTCAGAGAACGCCCGTTTCGCGGAAATCCTGTCCGAGCACAACCTGCATTTCATCGGCCCCAAGGCCGAGCACATCCGCCTGATGGGCGACAAGATCGAGGCGAAGAAGACCGCCAAGCGCCTGGGCATCCCCGTGGTGCCCGGCTCCGACGGCGCGGTCGGCCCCGATGACGACGCGATCGGGATCGCGAAGCAGATCGGCTTCCCGGTCCTGGTGAAAGCGGCGGCCGGAGGCGGGGGTCGCGGCATGAAGGTCGCGCACAGCGAGGCCGACCTCCAGATGGCCCTGTCGACGGCGGCCAACGAGGCCAAATCCGCCTTCGGCGATGCCTCCGTCTACCTGGAAAAGTACCTCCAGAAGCCGCGCCATATCGAGATCCAGATCCTCGGTGACGGCCGCGGCGGCGCGATTCATCTCGGCGAACGCGATTGTTCGCTGCAACGCCGGCACCAGAAGGTCTGGGAAGAGGGCCCCTCGCCCGTTCTCTCCGCCGCCGCGCGCGCCAAAATCGGCGAAACCTGCGCCAAAGCGATGCGCGAGATGAAATATCTCGGCGTCGGCACTATCGAGTTCCTGTTCGAGGACGGCGAGTTCTATTTCATCGAGATGAACACGCGCATCCAAGTCGAGCATCCCGTTACCGAGAGCATCACCGACATCGACCTCGTGCTGGAGCAGATCCGCATCGCCGCCGGCGGCGACCTGCCGGCAAAGCAGGACGAGGTCCAGGTCATCGGCCATGCGATCGAATGCCGTATCAACGCCGAAAATCCCCAGACCTTCCGCCCCTCGCCCGGCCGGATCCTTCAATACCATCCGCCCGGCGGGCTGGGCGTCCGGATCGATTCCGCCGTCTACCAGGGCTACACGATCCCGCCCTATTATGATTCCCTGGTCGGCAAGCTGATCGTGCACGGCAAGACCCGCGCCGAATGCCTGATGCGGCTGCGCCGGGCGCTCGACGAGATGGTGGTCGAAGGCATCGAGACCACGCTGCCGCTGTTCCGGGCGCTGGTGCGCGAAGACGACATCATCAATGGCGACTACCACATCCACTGGCTGGAACAATATTTGGCCGGCAAGGCGGAACCCGCGCCGAAATAATCTGCCTTCCTTCGTGGAACCCTTTGGCCCCTTTCGCGTTCTGGACGGTTGGGGCCAGTTCCAAGGGGGCGTATTGAATTCCACTGAATATAGACCGGTGAACCGCCGTGATGGCTGACGCCCAGCGACGGCGCGCGTTCTGGCAGATCCTGCTGTTCTCGGCGGGCCTTGTGGTGCTGACCGTGATCAGCGCCGGCTCCGTCTATCTCGTCAACAAGGCACGGGAGGATAGCAAATGGGTGGTTCATACGATCGAGGCCGAGAACCAGATTAACGCTCTTCTGCTGGAAATCCGGCGTGCCGAGAGCACCGCCCGCGGCTACTTGCTGACGCGACGGTCGGATTTCAAGGTAGACCATGACAAAGCCGTGGCGGCGATCGTCCCCGCGCTCGATAGGCTCACACGCCTGATCGGCGACAATCCGGAGCAGCGCAAAAGCATTGAAAAGCTGAGCTCGGCGATCGAGACCCGACTCGGTCAATTTGCGCAGGAGATGGATTTTATCCGCCTGGATCAGCCGGAAAAAGCCGCTGCATTGGTGCGCGAACTCGCCTCTGCCGATACCACGGCCACGATCAGCGAAGTCGCGACGGGAATGCTTCGGGAGGAGGAGCGCCTGTTCCACCTGCGCACCGCCAACTCCGACCGCAGTCAGACCACCGCCGCCTCGATGACGGGCATCGGCTCAGGCCTGGTCGTGGTTCTGGCGCTGATCTCGATCTGGCTGGTGCGACGCTCGGCAGTCGCCCGCGACGAGGCCGAGAATCGCCTGCGCGAGGCCTTCGCCAACCTCGAATCGGTCGTGGAGGAACGCACGGCGGACCTGCGCGAGGCCAACGACGAGATCCAGCGCTTTGCCTATATCGTCAGCCACGATCTGCGATCGCCGCTCGTCAACATCATGGGTTTCACCAGCGAGCTCGATGAGCTCGGCAACGACATCTTTCGCCGCATCGGCAGCCTCGCCCAAGTCCCTGCGGACGGACCGCCGCTCGCGCCCGCAGGGCCCGGCGAGATCGCGCTCGAGGGCGCCGACAAGCAGCTCTCGGAGGATTTTTCCGAAGCGCTCGGCTTCATCAAGTCGTCGATCGCCAAGATGGACCGGCTGATCTCGGCGATCCTCAACCTCACCCGCGAAGGCCGGCGCGAATTCCAGCCCGTGAAGATCGACACCAGCGAGCTGATCGAGGCGATCGTGTCGACGCTGGCGCACCAGGCCGCCGAGGCGCAGGCCGAGATCCACCTCGAGGCCCTGCCCGATATCGTGAGCGACCGGCTCGCGCTCGAGCAGATCTTCTCCAACCTGATCGACAATGCGATCAAATATCTGAAGCGCGGAGTGCCCGGAGAGATCAGAATCCGCGGGCGGACCAAGCTCGGCTATGCGATCTTCGAGATCAGCGACAATGGCCGCGGGATCGATCCGAAGGATCACCAGCGGATCTTCGACCTGTTCCGCCGCGCGGGAACCCAGGACAAGCCCGGCCAGGGCATCGGTCTTGCGCATGTGCGTGCACTTGTGCGTCGCCTCGGCGGCACCATGTCGGTATCATCGGAACTGAACGCGGGCAGCACCTTCACCATCACGCTGCCGATCGCCTGGAACGTCAGCAACCGGAACAGAGATCGATGACCCAGCCTGTCACCATCATCATGATCGAGGACGACGAGGGCCACGCCCGGCTGATCGAGCGCAACATCCGCCGATCCGGCGTCAACAACGAGATCGTCTCCTTCAAGAACGGCACGGACGCGATGCAGCACCTGTTCGGCGCCGACGGCAGCGGGCTCGTGCAGAAGGGCAATGCGCTCTTGATCCTGCTCGACCTCAATTTGCCCGACATGACCGGGATCGACATCCTGAGGCAGATCAAGGAAAACACATATCTGAAGGCTTCGCCCGTCGTGGTGCTGACCACCACCGACGATTCCCAGGAAATCAAGCGCTGCTACGAGCTAGGCTGCAACGTCTACATCACCAAGCCCGTCAACTACGAGAATTTCGCCAATGCCATCCGGCAGCTCGGCCTGTTCTTCTCGGTCATCCAGGTCCCGCCCGCCGCCCCATGAACCAGCGCACACCCACCCTGCTCTACATCGATGACGACGGTGCGCTGGCGCGCCTGGTCGATCGCGGCCTGACGCGGCGCGGCTACAGGGTCGTCCATGCCGCGAGCGGCGAGGAAGGTCTGGAGCACATCCGCCGCGCGAGTGCCCAGGGGACTATCGACGGCGGCATCGACGTGGTTGCGCTCGACCAGTATATGCCCGGCCTCGATGGGTTGGAGACGCTGGAGCAGATCATGGCGATCCCGGGGGCGCCGCCGGTGGTGTTCGTCACGGCCTCGCAGGACTCCAACATCGCGGTCACCGCGCTGAAGGCCGGCGCGGCCGACTATCTCGTCAAGGACGTCACGGGCGATTTCATTCCCCTGCTCCACGTCGCAGCCGAGGGCGCGCTGCGCCAGGCCGAACTGCAGAAGGCGCGCGAGGAAGCCGAAGCCGAGATTCATGCCTCGCGTGACCGCTATGCGGCGCTTGCCGCCGAACGCGAGCTGCTGCTGCGCGAGGTCAATCACCGCGTCGGCAACTCGCTGCAGATCATCGCTTCGCTGCTGCACCTTCAGGCAAGCTCCGCTGCGCACGACGAGGTCAAGGCGGCACTGACCAATGCGATGGGCCGCGTCGCCGCGGTCGCGCAGGTGCACCGGCGCCTCTACACCTCGCAGGATCTGAAGAGCGTGGTCCTGAACCAGTATCTTGATTCTCTGCTTGAGGATCTCCGCCGCTCTGCCGAAGGCAACCGGATGTCGCGCCTCACACTGAAAGCCGAGCCGATCGAGATCGATCCTGACCGCGCGGTCGCCGTCGGCATCATCGTCAACGAGCTGGTGATGAACGCGGTGAAATACGCCTATCCTGACGGCGCCGGCCCCATCCATGTCGAGCTGAACTCGAAAGGCGACGATCTCCTGCTGTCGATCACCGACAACGGCGTCGGCGACAACGTCAAGGCCGATCCGCGCTCCACGGGCATGGGCCAGCGCATCGTCGCGGCCATGGCCTCCAAGCTCGACGCCTCGGTCGAGCGCGATCCCGCGCATTCCGGAACCCGGATCATTCTGAAGTTCAGTCGCGTGCCGGCAAACCACGGCAAGGCTAACACCGCCGCAGCGGGTTGACCTCGCGCCCTCCTGCGCACCCCATCGCAACCGCATCGCGATCCTGCTATGATTGCGAACCATGACTTCGCGCGACTCCGCCCCGTCTGAAATCACACCGGCCGTGCTGCTGCGCGCCTATGCCTGCGGCATCTTCCCGATGGCGGAAAGCGCCGACGATCCGACTCTGTTCTGGGTCGAGCCGGAGTTGCGCGGCGTCATTCCCCTCGATGGATTTCGCGTCGCCTCGCGGCTCGCGCGCACCGTGCGGTCGGATGTATTTCGCGTGACCGTCAACACCGCGTTCAAGGCGACCATCGCCGGCTGTGCCGCGCCCCAGGCCGGACGCGAGGACACCTGGATCAACAAGCGCATCCGTGACCTCTATGGCGGCCTGTACGAACTCGGCCATTGCCACAGCGTCGAGGCCTGGCAGGGTGAGGATCTCGTCGGCGGCCTGTACGGCGTCAGCCTGGGGCGCGCCTTCTTCGGGGAGAGCATGTTCCACACCGCACGCGATGCCTCGAAGGTCGCGCTGGTGCATCTGGTGGCGCGGCTCATCCATGGCGGCTTCGAGCTGCTCGACACCCAATATGTCACGGAGCATTTGAAGAGCTTCGGCGCAGCCGAGATCTCGCGGCGGCGCTATACCGCACTGCTCGACAAGGCGCTCGCCGGCGAGCCCGGCGATTTCCTCAGGCTCTCGGCCGGTGACGCCGTCCCGGGCGCACGCGCGCTCGAGATCATCGCCTCGCGACAAGAATGATGGAAAGCTGGGTCAGCGGCCGAACCCAGTGGATTTGGCCTACCGACCAAACCCGGGAATACCGAACAGGCCTGGCCGCTGCTCGGGCGGCGGAGGCGGCGGTGCCGGTTGCTGCTGCTGAATGGGCGGCAAGGGCTGCGGCGGACGCTGCTGGACCTGCTTGGGCGCGGCCTTCTTCTGCGCGGGCGGCGGTGGCGCGGGCTTGGTCGCGGGATCCGGTGCCGCAGTCGCGATGGTCTGCTGCGGCTCTTTGCAGTCGGTGAGCCAGATGTCGTAGATCGGGTGCTCGACACCGTGCAGGCCGGGACTTGCGGCGTACATCCAGCCCGAAAAGATGCGCTTCACCTCGCCCTGCAAGGTGATCTCGTCGACCTCGACGAAGGCGTCGGTGTTGGTGGCCTCCGTCGCCGGCCGCGTGTAGCAGGCGTCGGTCTTGACGCGCAGCGCGCCGAACTGGACCGTCTCGCCGATCTCCTCGTCGAAATTGATGATGCGTCCGGTGATCTTGTCGAGACCGGAGAAGGTCGCCTTCTTGTTCACGATCTTCTGGGCCGGCGGCTCGGTGACGACCTCGTCGCCCGGCTGCAGGCTCGCCGGCGTCTGCGGCACGGCGCCCGGGGCGCCCTTCTGCTGCGGCTGGCGCTGACCGGGCGCACCCGGGGCTTGCGGACCGGGCGGCGCAATCGCCGCGGAGGGCGGCTGGTTCGGCGGCGCGACGGTGGAGCCCGGGGGCGGCGCCAGCGGCTGGGTCTCGACCGGCCCGGGCATCACGTTCCCCTGTCGGCCCGGCGGCGGCGGCATCGGGCGCGACGGCAGCACACGGCCCTGCGGCGGCAGCTCCGGCACCTCTTCGTCGTCGTCGGGGATCTGCTGCGGCTGCTGCTGGCCGCGCGGAATGTTGCCGGGCGGCCGCAGCGGCGGCGGATCGGAAAAGATCGTGCCGATCTGCGCCTGAGCCGGCGTCGCAACCGTCAGTGCGTTGGCGGCCAAAAGCGCCGCAAGACCTGTCAGGGTAATGGTTCGAAACATCTCGCGCGGCTTCAACAGCGAATCGGGCTTGTTGGACATTCTACAGGGGTTACCGCCGCTCGCAGGCCCTCCGGTTAACACGGCGAATACGGCGGGGGAAGGGCGGCATCCCTGCCCTTCCCGGCCCCGTCTGGCCAGACCGGCTTCCGGATGGGATAGTCGGAGGCTCCTTCCCGAACCCGAGGCGGGCACCGTCCGCCGAAAACGGGGCTCCAACCATGACTGGAAAACCCAGAGGCCGCCTTTAATGCCCGTTGTGCTCGATCCCGACGCCGCCGCCGTCTACAGGGCCTTCCAAGAAGCCGGCCGCCCTGCCTACGAGACCCTGACCGCAGCGGAAGCCCGCGCCTATTACGCGCAGGCGCGCTTTGCCACCAATCCGGAGCCGCCGGAGCTCGCCCGCGTCGAAGCGCTCGCGATCCCGGCCCCACACGGCGCCATCCCTGCCCGCCTCTACGTCCCGAAGGAGCCGCGCCGGCACGACGGCCTGTCGCCGGCGCTGGTGTTCTTCCATGGCGGCGGCTGGGTGGTCGGCGATCTCGACTCTCACGACGTCGTCTGCCGTCAGCTCGCAGTCGAAGGCGCGCTGATCGTGATCTCGGTCGACTATCGCCTCGCACCCGAGCACAAATTTCCCGCCGCCATCGAGGACGCCATCGCCGCGACCACATGGGTTGCCGCAAACGCGCGCGAGCTCGGCATCGACGCCTCACGCCTGTCGATCGGCGGCGACAGCGCCGGCGGCAATCTCACCGCCGTCGTGGCGCTCGCCGCGCGCGACGGCAACGGTCCCGCGATCGCGGGCCAGGTGCTGATCTATCCAGCGACCGATTTCGCCATGACCCATGGCTCCCACAGCGAGCCCGAGACCAGCGTGTTGCTGACGCATTCGGTGATCCGCTGGTTCCGCGACCATTATCTGAACGGCGCCGCCGACATCCACGACTGGCGCGCTTCGCCGGCGCGCGCGCAAGACCTCGCCGGCCTGCCGCCGGCCTATGTGCTGACAGCCGGCGCCGATCCCCTGCGCGACGAAGGCGACGAATATGCCGAACGCCTCAGGCAGGCCGGCGTGCCCGTGACCACCAAGCACTATCCCGGTCAGTTCCACGGCTTCTTCACGATGGGAAAGTTGTTGCGAGAGGCGACCGCTGCCGTGAGCGAGATCGGCGCGTGGTTGAAGGGATTGGGCTGACGGCGCCTGCATGGCTTCCGCTCGTCGAACCATCTTCGCCCTCCCGTTGCGCGTCCTGACCTGGCTCGGCAGCCAAGGGACCCGCGCGGTGGCGGCCGTCGTTTTCATCGCGGTCGCGGTACCGCCGCTCGGCGCGCTGCTGCGGCCCTACGTCACCGAGGCGATCTTCGTCCTGCTCTGCATTTCCTTCATGCGGGTCGATCTGGCCGTGCTCTCCAGCCATCTGCGCCGGCCGGCGCTCGTTGCGACCGCCACCGCCTGGACCACGATCGGCGTCCCGCTGATCGTCGGATTGATCGCCCATGCAACAGGGCTCACGAGCCGCGCGCCCGGCCTTGCCCTTGCGCTCATGCTCCAGAGCATGGCTTCGCCGATGATGGCCTCGCCGGCACTTGCCGCGCTGATGGGCCTCGATGCCACCCTCGTGCTGGTCACGCTGGTGACCTCGACCGCGCTGGTGCCCTTCACGGCATCGCTGTTCGCGGGCCTGTTCCTCGACGGGATGCTCAGCATCTCGGCCCTGGCACTCGGCCTGAAGCTGCTCGGCATTCTCGCCGCATCGTTGCTGACGGCGACCGTCATCCGCTGGATCTTCGGCGCGGAGGCAATTCAGCGCGCGAAGCAGCCGATCGATGGATTCAACATCATCATCCTGCTCGTGTTCGCCTGCGCGGTCATGGGCGATGTCGCCGGCGAACTCTTGACCCGGCCGATCTTCACCATCGGCCTCGCAGCTCTGTCCTTCGCGATCTACTTCACGCTGCTCGCGATCACCACGCTGCTGTTCCGCCGCATTGGCACCGACCGCGCACTGGCGCTCGGGCTGATGGTGTCACAGCGCAATCTCGGCCTGATGCTGGCGGCAACCGCCGGCGCATTGCCGCCCACCACCTGGCTCTATTTCGCAATGACGCAGTTTCCGATTCACCTCGCACCATACATGCTGATGCCGATCGCGCGGCGGCTGACCGGGCGCGCGAATGCGTCGCGCGGAGCCGCGGCAGACAACGCCGTCTAGGTATGGCCTCACAACATCGGGATGTCCGTCCAGAAGCAAGCCGAACAAGTGGTTCCAGTCACGGCACGTCGCTCACTGGTTGATCTCGCACCGACGAAGGAACATCAATTCAAAGACCCCGTTAAAGCCTTTCTTCGAAAGGGAGATTGGCAATGAGGTTTGCTGCAATTCTGGTTCTCGGTTCGCTTGCCATGGGCTCAGCAGCGAGAGCAGATCAACCTGGGCCGGACTGGATGCCGATGGAGCAGGTGAAGGCCAAGGTCATGGAGTCGGGCTATTCGCAGGTGACCAAGCTTGAAGCCGATGATGGCCGGTGGGAGGGCGAAGGCATCAAGAACGGACAGAAGATGGAGTTCCATGCCGACCCCAAAACCGGGGCGATCGTACGCGAAAAGCAGGACAAGTGAGCATCGGCGACGTCCGATTTTGAACGGCGCGGACGTCGCCATTCCGCACGTGCCCCATTCAAACGTACATGACTATCCCGCCCGCGCAGCGCGCCGCAGCGCCTGCGGCGGCTGGCCGAAGGCGCGGATGAAGGCCCGGCGCATGCGCTCCGGATCACGGAAGCCCGTGGCTTCCGCAACCAGCTCGATCCCCTCGCGCGAGGACTGCACGCGTTCGCGCGCGACTTCCAGCCGGAGCCGCTCGATCGCCTTGGAGGGCGTCGTGCCAGTCTCGGCGGCGAAGGCACGGGCGAAATGCCGCGCGCTCATGCCGGCGCGATCGGCGAGATTCTCCACCGTCAGCGGCGCATCGAGGTTTTCGCGCGCCCACGACAACAGCGCGCCGAAGCGGCTGTTCGGTGCCTTCAATTCCAGCAGCGAGGAAAACTGCGACTGGCCGCCGCTGCGGCGATGGTAGAGCACGAGGTGCCGCGCGGCTGCCCGCGCGATCTCCTCGCCGTGATCCTCGGTGACCATCGCGAGCGCCAGATCGATGCCCGCGGTGATCCCGGCCGACGTCCAGACATTGCCATCGCGGGTGAAGATCTGGTCGGGCTCGAACTTCACCTTCGGATAGCGCGCGACGAAATCGCGGGTCCGGCCCCAATGCGTGGTGGCGCGGCGGCCATCGAGCAGCCCCGCCTCGGCGAGCACATAGGCGCCCGAGCAGACGCTGGCGACGCGCACGCCGCGCCGCGCCAGCCGCTGCACGAAGGCGCGCGTGGCCTCGCAGCGCGCGGCATCCGCGACACCCGCGCCGCCGGCGATGACCAGCGTCGTGATCGCATTCGCCGACCTGAAATCGCGGGCCATCATCTCGACGCCCGACGAGCTGCGGACCGGCCCGGCATTCAGAGCCAGCACGCGGAGCGCCAGCGGCTTGCCGGCGCAGCGTGCCGCGACCTCGAACGCCGAGATCGGGCCGGCCGCGTCGAGCAGCTGGAAATCCGGAAAGATCAGGATGCCGATCATAGCCATGTCCGAAATAGAGGGAATTATGCCATTTCAGACGCAAAGGCACCATGCCAGTCTTCGCGCGTCAAGCTCATCTTTGGAGGATCCGCCGATGTCGTCACCGCTCCAGATCGGAATTTTGGTGTTTCCGCGCGTCACCCAGCTCGACTTCACCGGTCCCTTGCAGGTGTTCTCCATGGTGCCCGGGGCAACGCTGCACCTGATCTGGAAGCGGATCGAGCCTGTGCCGAGCGATTCCGTGCTCATGCTGACGCCGACCACGACGTTTGCGGATTGCCCGCAACTTGATGTGATCTGTGTGCCCGGCGGCGGCGGCACCAACGACCTGCTCAACGACGAGGAGGTGCTCGCCTTCCTGCGCAAGCAGGCAGCGGGCGCGAAATACGTCACCTCCGTCTGCACGGGATCGCTGGCGCTCGGCGCTGCCGGACTATTGAAGGGCTACCGCGCCGCGACCCATTGGAGCGCGATGGAGATGCTCGGCGAGTTCGGTGCCACGCCGACCAGGACGCGTGTCTGCGTCGACCGCAATCGCATCACCGGTGGCGGCGTCACCGCTGGGATCGATTTCGCGCTGACGCTGGTGTCCATCATGATCGATCGGACCATGGCGGAAGCGATCCAGCTTCAGATGGAATACAATCCGGCCCCGCCGTTCAATTCGGGATCGCCCGACACCGCGCCGGCGGAGGTCCTGGCATTGCTGAAGGAGCGCGGCGCGCAAAACCAGGCGCGACGGCTCGACGCCGTGAAGCGTGCCGCTGAGCGCGTGATGTAGCTATCGTGTCCAGGACGTGGTGCGGCACGCAGCGACGCTCCGGAGAGCCGGGACACGTCAGGACGATAGCAACAGAAAAAGGCCGCTCGGTTTCCCAAGCGGCCTTTCCTGTCTTACGGCGGCTGCACATTTGATCGGGCGATTTCGGAGCTTCCAGACCGGGGGCCTATCTCCCGATCGAGTCCTGGTCGGCGGCCGCTGCATTTCGGGACAGTCGCGAACTGTTGCCCGAACCGAACGCGATGGTCTCCCATCTCCGTAAGATGGGACCATTGAGCCGCATCGCACGCATTGGCGCAACGGCCGCGCAACCGCCGTCCCCGCTGTTCCCGTTGTTCACAGCAGGGTGCGGCGGATGCGTATGCATCCAGTTCGACGATGAAGATCGCGGAGGCTGAAAACCTAGCCAGGCGTCCAGGGCTGATAGTCGCCGGTCGCCTTCGGCCGCTTGCCGCTGGCAAGGGTCGATCCCGAGGGACGATAGGCCCTTGCCGTGCCGGTGAGATTGGGCTGGTGCGGCTTTTCCCACTCGCGCGGCTGATAGTTGGCCTCGGTCGGCGGCACATCGACGACATGATGCATCCAGCCGTGCCAGGACGGCGGGATCCGGCTCGCTTCGGCATAGCCGTTATAGACCACCCAGCGCCGCTCGAAGCCGAGGGTCGGATCGACCGCCCCGCCGCGGGTGCGATAGTAGAGATTGCCCTGCTCGTCCTGGCCGACCAGCTCTCCGTACCGCTTGGTCCAGAGTTGGGTGCCAAAAGTCTGGCCATTCCACCAGGTGAAGAACTTGAGGAAGAATTGTTTCATGCGGCAAGGGCCCTGCTTCGTGGGGCCCTGATGCCATCCGGGCGGCAAAATGTCCAGTTCGGCGGAACGGTGGGGCCCTTCCGCAAATGCGCGGCCGCGACATAAAGGCCGCCGCAAATCGGACGCCATCCGTTCATGCCGGGTACAGGGGGCGCGCATGAGGCTTCTGGTCGCGCGCAAACCGGCGTGATCCCAGGAACCCTAGCCCTTTCATAGGGTTTGCTTCCGGGAAAAGGAGTTTGACCATGAACAGTCTGAAAGTTTTGAGTGCCGCAGCAGCGCTAGCGCTCGTTCTGCCCATGACCTCGCCGAGCTTTGCACAGGGACCCGGCGGCGGCGGCCGTGGAGGCGGAGGCGGTGGCGGTGGCGCGGCCATCGGCGGTGGCGCTGCCATTGGCGGCGGCGGCGGTGGCGGCGGTGCCATCGGCGGCGGTGGCGGGCGCATGGGCGGCGGCGCTGCCTTCAGTGGCGGCGGAGCACGGATGGGCGGCGGCCCCGCGATCCACGGAGGTGGCGGCAACTTCGCGGCCGGCCCGGCACGCCCGAGCGGCGGCACGTCCTTCACCGGCGGTGTCAGCCGTAACTTTGCAGCAGCCAACAGCGGCACCTGGCAAGGCAGCGGCAATTGGAGCGGCGGAGGCAGGCATCATCATCACCATTATCGTCGTGGCGGCTTCTGGCCCGGCTTCGCGGCGGGTGCCGCGATCGGCGGCCTCGGCTCGTACGCCTATTACGGCAGCAGCTATTACGATGACCCCTACTACTATGGCGGCTACTATGACGAGCCGACCGTGGCGGTGGTCCCCGGTGGTGGCGACGATGCAGCTTATTGCGCCCAGCGCTATAAATCCTATGACCCGGCTTCAGGGACCTATCTCGGTTACGACGGACGGCGGCATCCCTGTCCGTAGGACGACCTGAACGATAGTTGCAGCAAGACACGATGGGCGGCGCCGGTCACTGGCCGGCGCCGCCCATGCGTCTTGGCGAGCCGCCTGAATTCTCCAGCTTGCGATAGAGCTCCAGCCAGCGCCGCTCGCGCGCGGTCAGCGGCTCGCCGTCGAACGACCACGCCGGACACCCCTCCTCGTCGAGAGGTGCGATGGCCTCGCGCCTTTCGAACTCCGCAAGTTCGCCCACCGTCGGCCGTAAGGCGGCAAACACATTCGGGCCAGTCAGGCGGCCGGGGTGACGCATCACTGTTCCCAATCGACATCGCCAATCCGGACGCTGCCGATCGATGCCATCAGGCTGGCGAGCTGGGCCTGGCGTCTGGTCGCGGTCTTGGCGAAAACTCGGCGCAGATGCGTCTTGATGGTATTTTGCGACAGCCCGAGCGCGCGTGCGGTCTCGATGGTGGTGCTGCCGGACGACGACGCGAGCGCAACTCGCGCCTCGGCGTGGGTCAGACCGTATGCGTCCATGATCCGTCCGAGCGGGATCGATCGTCGGTTGGCAGCATCGACGACGAACAAAACCACCGCCGCATCCTTCACGCCCGCATCGGACAGTCGTCCAAGATCCTTGCCGCGGATCGCGGTGACCAGGACGGTCAGGAGCCGGCCGTCCTGGTTGCGTGGCAGGCTCATCGTGCCGCCGGCGGCCCCCCGCAGCGCCGCGCGCACCAATTCGTTGAGCCGCTGCGAATGCACAGGCCAACGGGTCGCGATCGACTGATGCAGTCGCAACGACCCTTCCTCCGACATCCGTCTTGCAGAGGCATTGGAGAACAACACGCGTGCTTTGTGGTCCAGCACCACGACGCCGTCGGCAAGCCGGTCGAGGACATCGAATGCTGCATGCTGCATGGCCAGATAGCCGTCGATCCGAAATCCCAGCGTCACCGACCGGCGCAGATGCGGCGACAGCCGCTCCAGCAGCCGCACCTCATCGGGATCGAGCGGTCCGCGCCGCTCGCTACGACACATGTTGAAGGCGGCACGAAAATCGTCGCGCGCCGCCAGCGCAATCATTCCGTTATACCCGATCTCCTGAGGCCGCAGCACTTCGTCGTAGAATGCGGTCGCCTGAAGCTTCGAGAGCGGGATCGCTTGATCGGACTGCACCAGCCGCCCTACCGGCTGCGTCTCCATATATTGCGACCATGGATTATTCATGTGCCGGTCCTGATAGGCGCGATTGCACGCCTCATTCAGGCGGCCGTTGAAATCGAAATAAACGCGCTGCGCGGTGACCGATTGACCGAACAGGATGCCGCCCTCGCTATGCGTGAGATCGGCGATGGCCGTGAGCGCATGGGGCCACAGATCGTTTTCGGCCGCGGCGTCGTAGATCAGGTCGAGGAGCTTTTCGATCCCGTCGTTGGAGAAGTTCACCATTTTGCCGCCCGAGTCATCGACAACCAGAGATTGCCTATACAACCTTAAGAGGTATTATGATGATACCGCATTTGGCGGTGCAATGCCTCACCCGGTGGGGTGAGAGACTGCCAATGTCGATCATGATCCGGTCTTGTGTTCTCCTCAGGACCACTGCGGGATCGTGGCAGACTGCGTAGAAGTGCGCATCCAAAGTCGTTGTGCCAGCGGCTGACGCTCGTATTTTGCGAGCCTACCGGCATCCTCCGCATGTCGATGCGAGCCCGCCGCGACGTTTGCCAACCGTAGAGTGAGAAGCTCGTCTGCAACGCTGCGCTGATGACGAACTCGACGGCAAAGGACGCCCGCGCGCCCACCGTCGAGGACAGCTTTGACGATCTTGTTCCGTTCGTGCGGCGTGCTCGTCAATGAAAGCGTGCCTCGCATCGCGAGCTTGGTCATCGTGGAATTCCCACACACTGTGTTCTGCGCGCCACGGTCACCACTCATCTTTCGCCCCTCACCCCGTTGGGCGACGCGACGACCCGTCACCGCTCGCTATCCACATCGTCGACGGTTGCGCTCGGGCGAGTCGGGATACCCGCACAGGTTTGGAAGAAGACTGGGAATTGGCAATGGCACAGGCACGCCGCGAGATCTCGAAGTCCGCGATGGGCCATTGCGGCACCCGCCGGGAGCGCCTCCTTACGCGGTATTTCGCAGGTTCATTGGTCCTTTCGGCAGCACTGCTGGCAGGCCAGTCGGCACAGGCGGATTGCACGCCTCAGGCGGCAGGCCAATCGAACCTCGTCGCAACCTGCACCGGAACGACCCTCAATCAGGGCGGTGGCGCGCCGGGAACAAGCGCCGGCGCCAATGGCTACGGCACCGGTGCAGAGAACGCGACCGTCACGGTCGCAAGCGGCGCCTTGGTCTCCGGAACGGCCGCCAATGCGCGAGGTATCTATCTCGGCCAGGGAACCGTCATCAACAATAGCAGTGCGACCATCGCAGGCGATCGATCCGGAATCGCCACGACCGGCAGCAATCCGCTTACGGTCACCAATTCGGGCACCATTCAGGGCTCTGGTTTTGGTATCGACGGACTGGGACAGACCACAGTCACCAACAACGCTGGCGCGACGATCACCGGGACGGCGTACGGGGTTTCCGGCACGACGCTGAACCTCACGAACCAGGGGACCATCACCGGCACCGACGCGAGTGGCGCCGCCGGATTCTTAGGCAGCACGATCACGAATTCTGCGGGTGGTAGCATTGCCGGAGGAGCCTATGGAGTACGGGTCAACCAGGCCGGCCTTGTCACCAACTATGGCACGATCGCCGCCGTCGGATCCGCCGTGGCAGCCCCTCAGGCCGGCGTCGGCGTAGGCTCTAATTCGACCATCAACAATTTCGCCGGCGCCACCATCTCCAGCGGAAGCCAGGCAGCAGTCACGGTCGGTTCCGGTAGCGTGATCTACAACACCGGGACGATCGCCGGCTTCGTCTACGGTGTTCAGGCTCTCGGCGGAGGAGTCTCGATGTACAACGCGGGCAGTCTCAGCGCCGTCGTATTCGATGGCAACACACAGGCCATCAACGCCATTCTCTTCACTGGAACCGGCAATACCCTGACGCTGGCGCCCGGATCGAACATCTCGGGCGCGGCAATCGGTACCGGAGCCGACACCCTCGAGCTCGGCGGCAGCGGCGCGGCGACCTTCGACGTCTCGCAGATCAATTCAACCGGGCAGTATCGCGGCTTCGGCACCTTCAACAAGGTCGGCGACTCCACCTGGAGCTTGACCGGCACCAGCAGCTTTGCCGGTCCGGTCAACGTGGACAGCGGCACATTGCTGGTCAACGGCAACATTTCGTCCGCGAGCGGCGTCGCGGTGAACTCGGGCGGTACACTCGGCGGCACCGGCACCGTCGCCAACGTCATCGTCAACGGCGGTACGCTCGCGCCCGGCACTTCGATTGGAACGCTGACGGTTGCCGGCAGCCTTTCTCTCACCGCGGCATCGACTTATCTCATCGAAGTTTCCCCGTCTTCTTCAGACCGCATCAATGCCACCGGCGGCGCAACGCTCGGCGGGGCGGCAGTGCAGGCATCGTTCGCGGCAGGAAGCTACGTCTCGAGGCAATACACGATCCTCACCGCCGCAGGTGGCGTCAGCGGGACATTCGGCGCTCTCACCACCAACCTGTCGCCTAACTTCAGCACGAGCCTGAGCTACGATGCCAACGACGTCTATCTCGACCTGGTTCTCAACTTCGCCATTCCGGGTGGTCTCAATGCCAACCAGCACAACGTCGGCAACGCGCTGACGAGCTTCTTCAATGCCAATGGCGGCATTCCTGCGGTCTACAGCATGCTGACTCCGGCCGGCTTGACCCAGGCTTCGGGCGAGGCCGCCACCGGCAGCCAGCAGGCGACGTTCAACGCGATGAACCAGTTCATGGGCGTCCTCACCGATCCGTTCATCACCGGACGCGGCGAGACGGCGACGTCCTCGGCGACGTCGTCCTTCGCTGCCAGCGATGCGCACCGTGGGACATCCCGGCCCGAACGCGATGCCTATGCCGTGATGTTCGCGAAGGCGCCTGTCGCGCAGGTCCATGATCCCCGCTGGCGCGTGTGGGCGGCCGGCTTCGGCGGCGCGCAGACGACCGATGGACATGCGGCGCTCGGCAGCAACACATCGACCAGCCGCCTTGCGGGGGTCGCCGTCGGCGCCGACTACCGCTTTTCTGCGGACACGGTCGCCGGTTTCGCGCTCGCAGGCGGCGGCACGAGCTTCTCCGTCGAGAACAGCGGCTACGGTCGATCCGATCTGTTTCAGGCCGGCGTGTTCGTGCGCCACAGATCCGGTCCAGCCTACGTCTCGGCGGCGCTTGCCTACGGCTTTCAGGACATCACCACGGACCGCATCGTGACGATCGCGGGCCTTGACCGGCTGCACGCCGAGTTCAATGCGAATGCCTATTCAGGCCGTTTCGAGGGCGGCTATCGCTTTGCGACGCCCTGGCTGGGCGGCCTTGGCCTGGCGCCCTACGCTGCGGCCCAGTTCACCACGTTCGATCTGCCTGCCTACGTAGAGTCGGCGCTGGCGGGCACGCCGGTGTTTGCGCTCGCCTATGGCTCGAAGAGCGTCACCGACAGCCGCAGCGAGCTCGGGTTTCGCAGCGACAAATCGTATGCCCTGGCTGGTGCGATGCTGACGCTGCGCGGCCGGCTGGCCTGGGCGCATGATTTCAACACCGACCGCGCGGCCACCGCGACATTTCAAGCCTTGCCGGGTGCGAGCTTCGTCGTCAACGGCGCCGCCCAGCCGCGGGATTCCGCGCTGACCGGTGCATCGGCCGAGGTACGGTGGACGAACGGCTGGTCCGCCGCCGCAACGTTCGAAGGCGAATTCGCGGATGCAATGCGCAGCTATGCTGGCAAGGGCGTGGTCCGCTACTCCTGGTAGGCCCACCGTCCGCGACATTGGCCGCTTCCGCTGGCCGTTGCGGCTCCGACATCTGCACGTCATAGAACGAAACATCCGCGCAGCCTTGCGGCAGGACCGCGGCGTCCCTGCTCGTCATGCTGGTGCGCCGCCCCACCTACCCGTCACATCATCCGGGTCCGGCCGGCCTTCGCTCCATTTTGCTGCAATCTTTCATCGAAGAGGACTGGCCTTAAGGGGGCATCCGCGCCGCTGCCGCGACCGACGCGACTTTCGCCAGGCGGAACTCCGGACCCCTATGCACTGCGCCGTGCATATCTAACCTTATCCAATCCAAAATTGACCCGATGCGCGATTCACCTGTATCACCGTCGTGGGGACTTCGATTGCTGGGAAGTGTCATGCCGCGTGTTCTCGTGGTTGATGACGATCCGATGGTCGGCGCGACCATCGAGGTCCTCCTCCAACGTCAGGGCTTCGACGTCACGCTGGCCGATGGCGGTGAAACAGGACTGGCTGCGCTGGAAACGCAGGCCTTTGAGGTGATGCTGGTTGACATCTTCATGCCGCATATGCGCGGCTTCGAGTCCATCCGCATCTTCCATGAGCGCGCGCCGGCTACTCCGCTGATCGCGATGTCCGGTTACGCCTTCGCGTCATCCGCCTCGCCCTCTCCCGATTTCCTCCGCATGGCGCTGGAGCTCGGCGCAACACGCTGCCTGCGCAAGCCGTTCACGCCCGACGCGTTGCTGACCGCCATCCGGGAATGCCTTACGGGCGAGAGCGCGCAACCGAAGGACAAGAAAGAAGCCCCTTGATTCCAACGCAGCGCGTCATTCTCGGTGCCGGACTTGCCATCCTCCTGATCATCACGGCAGCCTCGATCGCCCTCGACGTCAAGTCGCGGTCCGATGCGGCGTGGATCAATCAGACCGTCCAGGTGCAGAAGAAGATCTCCGACCTGCGTGTGCTGCTGCGCCGCTCCGAGAGTGCCGCGCGTGGCTACGAGCTCTACCGAAGCCAGGGCTTCAACGACGAGTTCCAGGCGGTGCGTGCCGAAATCGCGCCGGCGCTGGCCGATCTCAAGCGCGGCGTGCGCGACGCTCCCGATCAGGTCGCGCTGTTGGAGGCCACCGAGCCGCTGGCGCTGCGCCGGATCGAGATTGCCGCCGACGCGATGCGGATGCGCGCCGAGAACGACCTGGCCGGCATCGCCGCGCTCCAGGGCAGGGCCGAGGGCCGCGGCCTCATGGACACGGTGATGCGCAATCTCGACCAGTTGAGCGCGGGGGAAGAACGCCTGCTCAAGGCGCGCTCCCAGGATTCGCGCCGCACCGGCATCGTGCTGCTCGGCATCGACGTTGCGGGCGCCGTGCTGATCCTGCTCCTCGTCGCGCTGGTCATGCGCGAGAGCCAGCGCGCGACGGGGGAGCTCCAGAGCACGCTGACCGAGACCACGGCCGCCAAGGAGGCCCTCGCCGCCGCGGTAGCCGAGCGCACGGAGCATCTGGTCACCGCGCATGACGAGTTGCGTTTGTCGGTCAACGTGTTGCAAAGCACGTTTCACAGCATGGCGGAGGCGGTGCTGGTGATCGATACCGACGGCAATGTCCTGCTATCCAACCCGGCCGCCGAGCGCATGCTGCTGCATCGCACCGGGATGAATTTGCGCAATTTGCGCGCGCTGTCCGACGTCTATCACGGCGACGGCGTCACGCCGCTGAAATCGGACGAGCTGCCCTCGGTGCGCGTGCTGCGCGGCGAGCAATTCGAAGACCTCGAGATGATCGTCCGCCCGCACAGCGGCGATCCTGCCCGCCATCTCATGATCAGCGGCCGGCCGATGCGAGATGGGCACGGCAACATCTCCGGCGCGGTTCTGGTCTATCACGACGCAACAGCCTCGCGGGAGACCGAGCGGCAGCTTTATCAGTCGCAGAAGCTGGACGCCATCGGCAAACTGACCGGCGGGGTCGCGCACGACTTCAACAACATGCTGACCGTCATCTCCGGCAACACGGAGACGCTGGTGGAGAGCCTGAAGGGCCAGCCCGAGCTCCAGCGCACGGCGCGCCTGATCGACGACGCCGCCGAGCGCTGCGCCGAGCTGATCCAGCATCTGCTCGCCTTTGCGCGCCGTCAGCCGCTCGAGCCACGCGACGTCGAGATCAACGCCGCGGTGGCGGACATCGCAAAGCTGCTGCGCCCGACCCTCGGCGAGCAGATCCAGATCGAGACCGTGCTCGAACCGGGCCGGATGACCGCCCACATCGATCCGTCCCGGCTCACCAATGCCGTGCTCAACATGGCCATCAACGCGCGCGACGCCATGCCGAACGGCGGCAAGCTGCTGCTGGAAACCCACCGCGTCGTGCTGGACGAGGCCTATGCACAGGCCAATGCCGACGTGACAGCCGGGCCTTACGTGATGCTCGCGGTCAGCGACACCGGCACCGGCATGTCGGTAGAAACCCAGCAAAAGGCGTTCGAGCCGTTCTTCACCACAAAGGAGGTCGGCAAGGGCTCTGGCCTCGGGCTCTCCATGGTCTACGGCTTCGTCAAGCAGTCCGGCGGTCACATCAAGATCTACAGCGAGGAAGGCCACGGCACCACGATCAAGCTCTATCTGCCGCCGGGCGAAGGTACGACGGACGTGGCAGCGGCCGTCGCGCCGCAGGCCGAAGGCGGCGCCGAGACCATCTTCGTCGTCGAGGACGACAATCTCGTGCGCAACTTCGTCACCGCGCAGCTCCAGAGCCTGGGCTACAAAACGGTGGCGGCGTCCGATGGCCCAAGCGCGCTGGAATTGATCGATGCCGGCGAGCCGTTCGACCTGCTGTTCACCGACGTCGTCATCCCCGGCGGAATGAGCGGGCGCGTGCTCGCCGAAGAGGTGGCCAGGCGCCGGCCCGGCGTGAAGGTGCTCTACACCTCCGGCTACACGGACAACGCTATCGTCCACCACGGCAAGCTGGATGACGGCGTGCTGCTGCTGACGAAACCCTACCGGAGAAACCAGCTCGCCGAGATGATCCGGAAGGCGCTGGGCTAGCTACCGCGTCGCCAGCACCACCGCCGCCAGCGTGAAGATCAGCGCCGCGATCTGTCCCGGCCCGAGCGGCTCGTGCAGCGCGATCGCCGACGCCACGACGCCGATGACCGGCACCGCCATCGTCCCGATCGCGGCCACCGAGGCCGGCAGCCGCGCCAGCGCGGCGAACCAGCTCACATAGGCGATGCAGAACTGCACCACCGTCGAATAGACCAGCAGCCACCAGCCGAGCGGCGTCACGTTCGACAGATGCGTGGTCTCGACCAAGAGGCCGATGATCGAGATCGGCAGGCAGCCGATCCCGATCTGCCAGGCCGCGGCGGTGATCGGCGGCAGATGGATCGGGTACTTCTTGGAGAACACCGTGCCGACGGCAAAGCCGAACGCGCCGGCGAGCGCCATGATGATTCCAGGCAGCTTCTCGACGCTGGCGGTGATGCCGTTGCCGCCCATGATCGAGGCGAGCCCGACAAAGGCCATGACGAGCCCGAGCGTGCGGATCAGCGTCGGCCGCTCGCCCAGCACCGGCCAGGCGATGATCGAGGCCCAGACGGGCATGGTGTAGGCGATCAGCGCCGCCTCGCTCGCCGGCAGCCAGAGCAGCGCCAGGCCCATCAGCACCATCCAACCGGTGACGTTGAGCGCGGCGGCGGTGATGAGGCGCGGCCAGATCGCCGGGTCGACCTTCAGGCTCTGCCGGCGCATGACCGCGAGCAGTGCCAGCAGCACCGCGCCCAGCACCCCGGTGACGCCACGGAGCGTCAGCGGCGGCAGCTCGGAGAGCAGGAATTTCGTCACCGGCCAGTTGAAGCCCCAGCCGATCGAGGTGATCGCGAGGAACATCAGGCCGGCCGGGGCGATGCGCGCTCGCGCATCCCGGCGGGTCGAATCAAGCATGAGGGCAGTCCGGCAAAATGGAACGTCAGCTTGGCGCGGATTCGCCGGGCAAACCACCACCCTGCCGGACATGCCTGCCCTCGCCTTCCGTAGGGCTACGTGAGTCCTGCTGTGGCAACCCCATCGCCTAAAAATATACCTGCCCTGTGAACAGCGGGATGAAGGCTCCGCATCACCACGGGATGCAAATTTTTTCAGTTGGGAATCCCTGAGGACTCACTGATACTTGGCTCCAGAACAGGCGCGGGCTAGCCCCCTGTTATCCCCCACAATCCACCATATTTAGTATTTGATTCAGGAACTCGCACTAGTTCTTGACGGGCGCAGCGGAGAGTCCTAGCTTTCGGTCCGTTCGGCGCGAGTGAGTTTGCGTCCCGCCGGCACTCCCCCAAAGGGTCTCGCAAATCGACACTCCGCCCGCCAGCCAAAGGCAGCGGATGAGGGCTTGTCTGCCCTCGGATAGCGGGGCTTTTCGGGCGCCAGAACGGGCCGGCAACAGGCTCGCATGGCAATTGTTGAAGTGACTGTGGGGCGTTGAACGCATGTCGGGCCCATCCCTTTGGGGGCGGATGTACCTGGACATGCCGGCGGATGATCGATGCACGCATCGAAGAATCGCGTCGGGAGAACAAGGGCCGGGTCCACCGGCTGAACTGCGATGCCCGAGGCCGAATGGCCGAAGGAATTCGCGAAACGAAATGTCGACCCGGCACGCCCTCAACGAGGGGCGGGACCGGTCCAGAAATAAGGACGGGGCAAGACCATGCGGATTGAGCGGCGCCACACCACTGTCGGACAGTCACCTTACGCGGGAATCGATTTCCGCCTGACCACGTCGGAGATTCGCAATCCCGACGGCTCGGTCGTGTTCAAGCTGGAGAATGTCGAGGTCCCGACCGAGTGGTCGCAGGTCGCCTCCGACGTGCTCGCCCAGAAATATTTCCGCAAGGCCGGCGTTGCCGCGCGCCTGAAGAAGGTCGAGGAGGAATCCGTCCCCTCCTTCCTGTGGCGCTCCGTGCCCGATACCGAGGCCCTCGCCGCGCTGCCCGAGAAGGAGCGCTATGTCAGCGAGCTCAGCGCAAAGCAGGTGTTCGACCGCCTCGCCGGCTGCTGGACCTATTGGGGCTGGAAGGGCAAGTATTTCTCGACCGACGAGGACGCCCAGGCCTTCTACGACGAGCTCCGCTACATGCTCGCCATGCAGATGGTCGCGCCGAACTCGCCGCAATGGTTCAACACCGGTCTGCACTGGGCCTATGGCATCGACGGCCCCGGCCAGGGCCATTATTACGTCGACCCCTTCACCGGCAAGCTGACCAAGTCAAAGTCGGCCTATGAGCATCCGCAGCCGCATGCCTGCTTCATCCAGGGCGTCGGTGACGACCTCGTCAACGAGGGCGGCATCATGGATCTCTGGGTCCGCGAGGCCCGCCTGTTCAAGTACGGCTCCGGCACCGGCTCCAACTTCTCGCGCCTGCGCGGCGAAGGCGAAAAGCTCTCCGGCGGCGGCCGCTCGTCCGGCCTGATGAGCTTCCTCAAGATCGGCGACCGCGCGGCCGGCGCGATCAAGAGCGGCGGCACCACGCGCCGCGCGGCCAAGATGGTCGTCGTCGACGTCGATCACCCCGACATCGAGACCTATATCGACTGGAAGGTGAAGGAGGAGCAGAAGGTCGCCGCCCTCGTCACCGGCTCCAAGATCAACCAGAAGCACCTCAAGCTGGTGCTGAAGGCCTGCGTCAACTGCGAAGGCTCGGGCGATGATTGCTTCGATCCCGAGAAGAACCCTGCCCTGCGCCGCGAGATCAAGCTCGCGCGCCGCAGCCTGGTGCCCGACAATTACATCAAGCGGGTCATCCAGTTTGCGAAGCAAGGCTACAAGGACATCCAGTTCGAGACCTACGACACCGACTGGGACAGCGAAGCCTATCTCACGGTCTCCGGCCAGAACTCCAACAACTCGGTCTCGCTGCGGGACGACTTCCTCCGCGCCGTCGAGACCGACGGCGACTGGAATCTCGTCGGACGCACGACGAAGAAGATCACCAAGACCCTGAAGGCGCGCGACCTCTGGGAGAAAATCGGCTACGCCGCCTGGGCCTCGGCCGATCCGGGCCTGCACTTCAACACCACCATGAACGACTGGCACACCTGCAAGGCGTCCGGCGACATCCGCGCGTCCAATCCGTGCTCGGAGTACATGTTCCTGGACGACACGGCGTGCAACCTCGCCTCCGCCAACCTGCTGACGTTCTACAACACCGAGACCAAGCGCTTCGACGTCGAGAGCTATGAGCATCTCTGCCGACTCTGGACCGTCGTGCTCGAAATCTCGGTGATGATGGCGCAGTTCCCGTCCAAGGCGATCGCCGAGCTCTCCTACGAGTTCCGCACGCTCGGCCTCGGCTACGCCAATATCGGCGGCCTGCTGATGACCATGGGCCTGCCCTATGACAGCAAGGAAGGCCGCGCGATCGCCGGCGCGCTGACCGCCGTGATGACCGGCATCACCTACAAGACCTCGGCGGAGATGGCCGCCGAGCTCGGCACCTTCCCCGGCTACAAGAAGAACGCCGCGCACATGCTGCGCGTGATCCGCAACCACCGCCGCGCCGCCCATGGCCAGTCCAACGGCTACGAGGCGCTCAGCGTCAACCCGGTGCCGCTCGACCTCGTCTCCTGCCCGCAAGGAGACCTCGTCAGCCACGCCCAGGCGGCCTGGGATGCGGCGCTCGAGCTCGGCGAGAAGCACGGCTATCGCAACGCCCAGACCACGGTGATCGCGCCGACCGGCACGATCGGCCTCGTGATGGATTGCGACACCACCGGCATCGAGCCCGACTTCGCGCTGGTGAAATTCAAGAAGCTCGCCGGCGGCGGCTACTTCAAGATCATCAACCGCGCGGTCCCCGCGGCGCTGCGCGCGCTCGGCTATCGCGAGAGCGAGATCGCAGAGATCGAAGCCTACGCCGTCGGCCACGGCTCGCTCTCCAACGCGCCCGGCATCAACGCCTCGACCCTGAAGGCCAAGGGCTTCACCGATGAAGCCATCGCCAAGGTCGAGAAGGCGCTGCCGACCGCCTTCGACATCAAGTTCGCCTTCAACAAGTGGACCTTCGGCGAGGACTTCATCCGCGACCAGCTCGGCATCGGCGCGGAAGCCATCGCGGCCCCCGGCTTCGACCTGCTCCAGGCCGTCGGCTTCACCAAGCGCGAGATCGAGGCGGCCAACGTCCACATCTGCGGCGCGATGACGGTGGAAGGTGCTCCGCACCTGAAGGCCGAGCACTATCCGGTGTTCGACTGCGCCAATCCCTGCGGCAAGATCGGCAAGCGCTACCTGTCGGTCGAGAGCCACATCCGCATGATGGCGGCTGCCCAGCCCTTCATCTCGGGCGCGATCTCCAAGACCATCAACATGCCGAACGACGCCACGGTGGAGGACTGCAAGTCCGCCTACATGCTGTCGTGGAAGCTGGCATTGAAAGCCAACGCGCTCTATCGCGACGGCTCGAAGCTCTCCCAGCCGCTCAACTCGCAGCTCATCAGCGACGATGAGGACGAGGACGATGCGGTCGAGAGCCTCTACGAGAAGCCGATGGCGGCGCGTGCCACGCAGGTCTCGGAGAAGATCGTCGAGAAGCTGGTCGAGCGCATCATCGTGATGCGCGAGCGCGAGAAGATGCCGGACCGCCGCAAGGGCTACACCCAGAAGGCGGTCGTCGGCGGCCACAAGGTCTACTTGCGAACCGGCGAATATGACGACGGCCGTCTCGGCGAGATCTTCATCGACATGCACAAGGAAGGCGCGGCGCTCCGCTCCTTCATCAACAACTTCGCCATCGCGGTGTCGCTCGGCCTGCAATACGGCGTGCCGCTCGACGAATATGTCGACGCCTTCACGTTCACCCGCTTCGAGCCGGCGGGCCCCGTGCAGGGCAACGACAGCATCAAGTACGCGACCTCGATCCTCGACTACGTCTTCCGCGAGCTCGCGGTGAGCTACATGTCGCGCTTCGACCTCGCCCATGTCGATCCCAACGAGACCGGCTTCGACGCGCTCGGCAAGGGCGTCGATGAAGGCAAGGACCCGAACGAGGACGGCGGCCACCACGCCACCCGCCTGGTCTCGCGCGGCCTCACCCGCTCGCGGACCGACAACCTCGTCGTGATGCGCGGCGGCAGCACCGCGGTCACGCAAGGAAACGACAGCGCTCCCTCAGGCGGCAGCAAGGTCACGGCGATGGCCTCGCATGGCCCGAGCGCCCGCCTCAGTGACACCCTCGAAGGCGCTGTCGCCCTGAAGCAGGAAGTCCAGCACGACCTCTCGCCGACGGAAAAGCTGGAGGCCCTGCAGTGGAGCAAGGCCGGCACCGCCGCGACCGCCGTCCCCAGCAAGGCCGAGCGCCGCGCCGAGGCGAAGGCCAAGGGCTACGAGGGCGAGATGTGCTCGGAGTGCGGCAACTTCACGCTGGTGCGGAATGGGACCTGCATGAAGTGCGATACTTGCGGCAGCACGACGGGGTGTTCGTGAGGATCGCAATCTCGGTATTGTAATTTGATCGCTTAGATGGACAGAGGGTTAGAGTCCTCTGCCCATCTATGTATTTTGGTGCACGCTCAATGTCAGTAAAGCAGATGCAGCCAGAAGAACTCTACAGGCGGGTCGGACGCCTAATTGAGTCGGCCCCGACATTCGCGGGGATTAACGGCCTGTCGGTGGATCAAATGACGTGGCTCGGCAGAGCTGAAGCTTTAGTTGTTTCGAGCGGCGACTTAAGGGCGCAAACCGACTTCGCTTTAGCGAAACAGGCGATTGCTCAACCGCCCGCGCGAGCAATGGCGCAACAGAATTTAATGCTCACCCTCTACAAGGTTCTCGCAGCGGCTGAGTTGGCATCACCTCCTGGAGTGCAGGGAGCCTTTATTCCCGTCGGAAACAGTTTCGATGCATACGCGGCAATTGCGAAGGTCATGTCGACAGCCAAGCAAGACGTGCTGGTCGTCGACCCTTACATGGACGACACCGTTCTTACCGATTTTGGCGGAACACTGACTGAGGGCATTGTGCTGCGTTTATTAACGGATCAAGCAACCGTAAAACCGAATCTGACCCCTGCGGCCAACCGCTGGAAGAAGCAATTTGCGCGCCGCCCTTTGGAAGTCCGCTTCGCGCCGCAGAAGGCTCTCCACGACAGAGCTATTTTTATCGACCGATCCGAAGCTTGGACGGTGACCCAATCTTTGAAAGATCTCGCCAAACGCTCGCCAGCTGAAATCGTTCGGGCTGACGATATTGCGCCCCTTAAGATCGCGTCTTATGAGGCCATTTGGTTGAATTCCACGATTATTGTTTGAGACAACGATGTCTGAAGAGATTAAACCTGGAAGTGTCGTTCAACTAAAATCCGGTGGTCCCCTTATGACGGTGACTTGGGTAGAGGACCGCCATGTACGAGAAGCTTACTGTGAATGGTTTATCCAAGACAAAGCTCCGTGGAAGCAGGAGGGAGCCGTATTCCCTGTTACTTCTCTGCGGCTAATTGAACCTTAGCAAACAACCAAAACTCCTATCGCTTGCCCCCTTCCACGCCGAGTTCTTCGCCAAGTGCGATCAAAAATTCGAGCCTGTGGCGACGGAGAATCTCTAGAATTGCGGCGCGAGGATCATAGTGCCGCTTCGGGACATCTCTGAGCACCGAATCCACAACGAACTCCTGCAACGTCAGGTATTCACTCGCAGACTCAGTTCCCTTTGCAAAATCAGCAGCGCTTTTCGACGGCGCCGCTGCCGCGACCCGCGCCTCCAACTCGCCGATTCTTCGATCCAACTTAGCGATGGGGCTCTCTGGATAACCGTCACTTCCCAATTTGTTTGGAAAGTTGTCGGGAGCAACCTCGGAAATCGCGAACTCAATTTTCTTAATCAGGTCGACGGTCATCTCGCCGTGTGCGATTGCATCATCAAAAGTCCACGTGTCACGCAATAGGTAGGAACCGACTTGAGCCATACCCACTTCATGAACAAGACTGTGACGCCGCGAAAACATTTCGTACAAATATCGACTTCCACCTGCGAGTTCAGATGAGCCCGCGATTAGCACCTTCAAGGGAACTGCAATTTCCAGCGCTTTCCACAAGCGTTCAAATATTCGAAGGTAATCCTCAAGATTATTTACTTTGGCGGACACCCCCAAGAGGTCCGCCAAAGTGACCCGAACCTCGGGCATTTGACTGATTGCCTCTGCATCAACCGACCGCACTTCTCTTGATTCGATCAATTTCGGATCGAAGGTGAGAACATCTGCCAGCCTTGATCTCGCATGCCACTCCAAGCAAGTCACATATCCGACCAAATAGTAGTCGGTGATGTTGAAGCCTTGTAGTCGACCACGACCCGCTTTGTCACCAGCAGCATCGTAAACGAGTGCGAGGTGCCTTGCATCATCGAGCAGATCCTCCGCTCTGCCTAAAGCAGTGTAAGCATTGAACGTCGGAAAAATCGTGTTCCGATGCGAGTCTGCGAACGAAACGTACTGGTGCAGTTTTCTTTCCTTCGCCACTGCGCGCTCCGATCGTCAAAATCATTATACTGATTGCAGCGAGTGCCCGTAGGACGGGCAGAGCCCCCTTGCAAAACCCATCCTATGCGCTTCTTTGTTTTGGGCCCAGAACGTCTCCGCTCGCTCAATGCTTTCGCCTCACGAACACCGACGACGATATCGAACGGCAGAGTTGTCCAATGTGCCGCCGGCGTCGCGTAAGTCGCTAGAACCCTTCGGTGGGTAGAGCGGGCATGGTAAGGATGTGACGCTTGAGCTCGCTGATCTCGAACTGCATGCCCATCAGCTGCTGATACTGATCGAACTCCGTCGCGTTAGCGAAGGGCAGTTGCGGCGCCAATTGCGTTACCGGTCCGGCACGAGACCAATGGAATAAGCCGGACCAGTCGAAGCTACCGAGTAAGTGGAAAAAGCCGGCGTCTGACAGCGAGTATATGAAATAGCCAAGCCCAAAGAGAAATGTACCGATCGCTTCCAGGATCGGGACTGCGGCTGCTGCTATTGCCGGCATGAAGTTCTCCTTGTCTATGACGAGGACCCCGGAGGCTACCCGATGCACCGTTGATTCGCTTTGTGGATAGCGGGGATTGCCGCTTTACCGTTCTGCGTGTGTACCGATCGGATTGCCGATCTGCGGCTTCGGCTCGCGTTTGGTGCGCGGCGGCAATCGAGTGCACCCTCACAGCAATTCCAGATTGGTTCCGGCTTTAACGCTCATCAATACCCTGCCGCCGAATTGCCTTTGCGGCCGCCCCCTTCCCTCCTAAACTCTCGACCCCGCCGGCATGAGTTCCCGACGCGCCCCGGTATAGCGGAGTCAAATTATGCCCAAACCGGAAAGCTTCCCGATCGAGACAATCTTCGTTCCCACGAAGCAGAAGAAAGCCATCAAGCCCGAGGTCGTCGGGGAGATCGCGGAAAGCATGCTGGACATCGGACAACAGACCCCGATTTCCGTTCGGCTCGACGGAGACCGCCTCGTTCTGGTCGAGGGACTGCATCGGTTAGAGGCCTGCAAGGCGCTCGGCGAGACGACCATTCTTGGTGTCCTGGTTCCGGCCGAGCTGGCTCAGCACAAGCCGCTGCTCGCCGAACGACCCGAAGTCGAGGCCGAGCGCATCAAGATGGCGCGATTGAAGCAATTGCGCCTCGAGAAGGAAGCCGCAGAGGCGTCGACGGCTGCCTTGAAGGGTGTCAAGCAGGCGGAATCGCCGCGCAGCCGTCCGGCGAAAGGTATCCGCGACAATCCGAAGGCATCACCGGGCCGGACTGCGAAATCGGCGCCAAAATCATTGTCGGCCTGGATCACGCAGCAAAAGAGCAGCGGCGACCGCTATTGATGGTTAGCGCCGTCATTCCGGGGCGCGCCCGCTTGGGCGCGAGCCCGGAATCCATCGGGCGGCAGGAGGAGCGGCGCAATGGATTCCGGGCTCGCGCTTCGCGCGCCCCGGAATGACGGTGAGTTCTTGCGTGGTTGCCACCGCATGACGGCCGCAATCCTTCAATCGCGGCCACCTCTCCCTTACCGATCAACCGCCCCTCTCGTGCCCATGCGGGCCGAGATCGCTGATCCAGCACCAGGTCATCTAAACATGCTAGCAGGAAGCTCCTGTCCAGATGCGAGGTCCCATGTTGAACTTCCAGCTCCCATGGCACGAGATCTTTGCCCCGACGCATTCGCTCTTGGAAATGCTCGTGCGGGGCACCATCATGTATTTCGGCATCTTCGTGTTGATGCGCCTCATCCTGAAGCGACAAACCGGCGGGATCAGCATCCCGGATGTGCTCCTCGTCGTGCTTCTGGCCGACGCCGCACAGAACGGCATGGCAGGTGAATACCGGTCGATCACGGAAGGTCTGGTGCTCGTTGCCACCATTATCTTCTGGAACTTTGCCATCGATTGGCTCGGTTATCACGTGCCCTTCCTGGAGCGGCTTGTTCGGCCCCCGCCGCTGCTTCTGATCAAGAACGGCCAGGTTCTTCGCCGCCATCTGCGACAGGAGCTGGTGACGATGGACGAGTTGCTGAGCAAGCTCCGGGAAGAAGGCGTCGATAGCCCTGCGGACGTGATCGAGGCCTATATCGAAGGCGACGGCAACATCAGCGTGAAAAAGAAGGAAAAGTGACGCGCGAGATCGCGGCGGCCGGCGAAGCCGTCTCCATCGCGCGCATGTAGAGGTCGATCAGGCTTTCGCGCTCGCTCTTGTCATCCTTGCGCAGCTTGATGATCTGCTTGGGATTTCACGTCAGCCGCCCTGGGCTTCGGCATTCAAATTCGGGGCCCGGCATCGCAGCGCGTCGAGATCTGAAGCTCCATCAGCGCCATGCGCTGCAGGACGATTGGGTCTCGCTCGCCCTCCTTCGCGGTGCGGAGTATCGATTCCGCGATCGCCTGAACGTGCGCGGAGCCGACCGGTGCAGGGAGTGACGCAACCGCCGCGTCCAGCGCCGCTTTCATCACCTCGATCGTTTCAGGCGAAAAGGATGCATTCGAGAAGTCTAGCATGGTGTCGATCCGGAGGTCACCGCGCGCGCCCGCGTCTTGCCGGCGCGCGACGTCGCTGCTTCAACATGGCTCACCAGCGTCGCCCCCAACTCCCGCGCCAGCTGCTTCCCCATCCACCGCCACCGCGGAGCAGGCGGACGACGAGGAGCAGCAGGACCGCGCCTATGGTGGCGTTGACGATGGCGCTGATGATGCCGCTGCCAAGGTGCACGCCGAGCTGAGGGAACAGCCAGCTGCCGAAAAACGCGCCGAAGATTCCGACAACGATATCACCGACGATCCCAAAGCCGGTGCCGCGGACGATCTGGCCCGCCAGCCAGCCGGCGACGAGACCCACAAACAGGATGAGCAAAAGGCTTTCGCTCGACATATGCATTTTGATACCTCAATGGTTCGATCGCATGACAGTTGAATTGTGCAAAGCTGGGCGACCACGCTCGTCGGGCGTTGGGGCCATTGGTCGTGTCCAGCCGAGCTTTCCTTGCAGATCACCAGGCTGAAGCCACGGTTGATCTGAACGGCATTGCCGGGCTGTTCGACAGTTTCCGGTTGGTGCGGACGGAGGATTCAGGCGCCGTGCCGGACCTGGCAAGCGAGTGCGATCCTTGTGTCGCTGCAGGGAGTCAGGATCGACGTTCGATCCCGCTCGCGTACATATTGCCTTCTCAACATGCGCAAGGGCCGACGGTTCCTCTCGGCACAACTTATATTTGAATATTCTGATGGCGCTAAAGCCCGCGCCCGGGAATGATACCGCGAACGCCACTATTCTTCGATTTTTGCAGGCATTCCCGATAAGGCCGCATCAATCGTCATTAAACCACAAATAGAAGCGGAACTTCGACTGGCCCGGCCCGTTTGCTCTCCATGGCTGACTCTCGTCGGCATCATACTTAATCGAATTGGAAAATCAGATGAAACATACTTTGATGGCTTCTGTCGCCGTTGCGGCCTTGTTTGCAGCGACCGGTCTTGCGATGGCTCAAGGCGGAGCAAAGGCTCCTGAGTCTCCCGCTGCCGTTGCGCCGAAAGCCGACAGCGCGGCACCGATGAATGCGCCCGCAGCAAAGGGCGCGCCCGATGCAAAGCAGCTCGGCGACGCAAAGGTCGATGGCAAGCCGAAGGCGGCGGAAGGAATGGCCCCTGCGACCACGTCGAAGGACGTGAAGAATTCGGCTTCCGAAACCAAGCCGTCCACCGACGGCAAGATGACCGGCGAGATGAAGGCCGATGGGAAGGCCGATGGGAAGGCCGATGGGAAGGCAAAGGCGACTGATTCCGCCACCACGTCGAAGGACCTGAAGACGCCAACTGCGGAGGGCAAGCCTGCCGCACCGGACGGCAAGACGACCGGCAATGCCGCGACCACGGCGGTCGCCGCGCCTCCCGCCGAAAAGCGTACCCAGATCACTTCGGCCATCAAGCAGGAGAAGGTCGAGGAAGTCACCAACGTGAACTTCAACCTGTCTATCGGCACCGTCGTCCCGACAAGCGTCCGTTATCACCCGTTGCCGAGCCGTATCGTCGAAATCTATCCGGCGTGGCGCGGATACGAGTTCATCCTGGTGCAGGGCAGGTACGTCATCCTTCGTCCGCACACCCACGAGATCGTCTATATCATCGAGGGCTAAGCGCAGTCCGACGGATCACGCACAAGATCGAGAGGGCGGCCCATGGCCGCCCTCTCGTCGTTCCGCCCGAGCCTATCCACCAGGCAGCTCTTGCCACGCCGCGAAGCGATAGCCGCAAGCCACCGATCGCGGCGACCTCTCCTCGCCGATCAACCCGATCGTCTCACGCCGCCTTGGCCTGCTCCGGCGTCGCCGTCTCCATCGCGCGCATGTAGAGGTCGAGCAGGCTTTCGCGCTCGTCGCGCTCGTTCTTGTCTTCCTTGCGCAGCTTGATGATCTCCTTGAGGATTTTCACGTCGAAACCCTCGCCCTTGGCTTCCGCGAAGACTTCCTTCTTCTGCTCGCTCAACTCCTGCATTTCGCTGTCGAGGTTCTCGATCCGCTCGACGAAGGAACGGATCTTGCCGCCGGGAATGGTGATGTCGGACATGGTGCCTCCTCGCTGACTGAGGTCGCGAAAATGCCCGCAAAGAAATAACCAATGTGTTAACCTCAGCCTCCTCCGCATTGTCCTGTGGAAAAGCCGAGGGAGCCGTTCCATGGCCGAGCTTCGCTTCGATGACGGTGCCGCCTATGAGCAGATGATGGGCGTCTGGAGCCGGTCGGTCGGCGAGATCTTTCTCGACTGGCTGAAGCCGGCACAGGGGCTGCGCTGGATCGATGTCGGCTGCGGCAGCGGCGCCTTCACCGAGCTCATTGTTGCGCGCTGCGCGCCGCTCGATGTGCAGGGCATCGACCCTTCCGAGGGACAGCTCGCCTTTGCCCGCACGCGGCCCGGCGCGCGCGGCGCCATGTTTCAAACAGGCGATGCCATGGCACTGCCATTTGAGGCGGCAAGCTTCGATGCCGCGGTGATGGCCCTGGTTCTCGTCTTCGTGCCGGACCCCGCGAAAGGTGTGGCTGAACTGGCGCGGGTCGTTCGTCCCGGCGGGCTGGTCGCGACCTACATGTGGGACATGCTGGGCGGCGAATCTCCGCTCGATCCGATCCTCGACGAGATGCGCGCGATGGGGCTGTCGCCGACGCGTCCGCCGCATATGGAAGTGTCGACCCTTGCGGCGCTGCAGGACCTCTGGCGCGCGGCCGGGCTGCTGGAGCTCGAAACCCGCGAGATCACCGTGCAGCGGACGTTTGCCGATTTCGACGAGTTCTGGGCCGTGCAGACAAAGTCCCCCACCACCGCGCCTGTCATCGCGGCGATGCCGGCGGCCGATGTCGCCGAGCTCATGCGGCGCGTGAAGGCGCGTCTTCCCGCTGACGCGGACGGCCGCATCACCACCAGCGCCCGCGCGCACGCGATCAGGGGACGCAAGCCGGGGTGATATCAGCAGAGGGTTACGATGCTCGACCTGCTTGCGCGGTGTCGTAGGGTGGGCAAAGGCGCGCTTGCACCGTGCCCACGAACTTTTCGATCCGGCCAGCGACGCGTGGGCCCACCTACGCGCTGTTGATTCCTACCACCAATACGGCCAGCGCCAGCCCTCGTAGCGGACATAGGACGGCACCAGCGGCGGGCCGTAGGGATCGACCTTGTCGTGTTCGGGGCGATAGCGATACCGCGGAACGACATTGTAGTCCCACGGCGTCGGCCGCAGCACGGGCGCGGTGACGATGAGGCGCTCTTGCGGCGCGCGGACGACGACGGCCTTGCGCGTCTGCGCTTCGGCGCCCGATGTTGCAAGGCTGCCCAGCACCAGGGCGGTTCCGAGCGCGCAGGCGGCGGTCATTTTTGTCATGCATTGGTCTCCTTCGTAGCGAGAGTGCAAAAGGACGCCGGGCAAGGCAAGCGAATTTCGTGTGAGACTTTTTCCGCGGCCATCCTTCGAGACGCCCGCTTTGAGCGGGCTCCTCAGGATGAGGGCGGAGTGCGCGGCAACAGCTTCGACAGCCGCGATGGCTGCTCAGCCTCATCCTGAGGAGACCGCGAAGCGGTCGTCTCGAAGGACGAGGCGCGCGCTCCGACGCTTGGGCGAGCGTAGCCCGCTTACGCCGCGTCGACCTCCTCCGGCACGGGCCCCGCCACGAGCCCGTCGAGACCGACCATCAGCAGATCCGCGATGTGCATCAGCTGATACAGCGGAATGTCCGCGTCGCCCTGCTCGGCCAGCGCCAGGAAGGCCGGCGTGACACCCAGGTGTTCGGCGAGCTGGGCTTGCGTGTAGCCGCGGGTCTCGCGTGCGGCTTTGACGCGTGCGCCGATGCCGAGGCGGTGCCGGGCCTGCTCGTCCGCGGTCATCATGACGGCCTGCTCGTCCACGCTGGCATAGCCGTCGGCGAACGCAGCTCCGATCAGCCTTTCCTTGCGCCAGGCAACGCGGCAGACCTTGCGCAGGCCGCTCGTGAAAACAAGCGTGAACTCGTCGGCGACCCATGCCGAGCTGTTGAGCTGAAGGCGCGCGCCGCTGGCGGAAACATCGCGGATCGTGCAGGGCACGCTGACGATGCTGCCGCTGCTGTTGTTGAATTCGACGATGCCCGTGCGCAGCGTGTGATGCCTGACGGCGGCGCGATGATCGCTCATGACAGCTCCCGAATGCCCGCGGCGGCGTCGCATGGCGCATCCGGCGCAGCCGCAATCGGGGCGAGACTATCGCAGAATTTTTTCCGCAGCTCCCAAGCTTGCTGCAGTTTGGTCGCGACCGGACGCCATGGTAAAGGAATTCCTCCCGGGCGGCGCCTTGTGCGTTCCTGTCTGCCGATCACTCCCGCGCGCGGCGCAGAGCCTGCTGCAGCTTCATCCGCTGCTTGTCCCAGCGGGCCTGCTCGGCCTCCGCGCGTTCGTCGAGCGCGGCGCGCTCGGCTTCGATCTCCTCTGCCTTCGCCTCGTGCTCCCGCCTCGCTTTGTCCAGCGCCGCCTCGGCGGCGGCGACTGCCTTGTCCCGGTGCGCGCGCGCCTTGGCGCGGGCCGCCTCCTCCCTGCGACGCTCGGCCTCGCGCCGCCGCTCCTCCTTCTCGAACGCGGCGGCGGCCTTGCGCGCGGCGCGATCGTCGATCTTGCGCGACGGCTTCTTCGCCGTCTTGGCCGGACGCTGCTTCGATGCCGGCTTGCCCTTGGCCTTACGTTTCGGCTTGGCATCGTCATCGGCGAGATCAGTCGGCAGCGCGGCGCTCTCCGTGAACGGGCCATTCGAGCCGACCGGACGCCTGAGCACGACGCCCGGCTTCGCCATGGTCGCCGCAACGATGCCGGGATCGTCAGTCTCCGTCGCTGCGCCCTGATGGAACAGATTGGAGCTGGCGCCCCAGGCCTCGAGCGCCGCCTTCATCGAGGGCGCGGCGATCGCCTGGTCGAAGAAACCGAGCGAGGTCTGGTAGGTCTTCAGTTTCTTTGGCATGTCGTCTCGTCAGCGAGCGTCGATCGTAGCCCGAACTACGAACTTCCCAACAACGCGTCATACCCTTTCTCGCTGAACGCCAGCAGACAAAATCCGTGCCCGAACGGGTCCCCCAGCATCGCGATCCGTCCATAGGGCGCATCGATCGCCGGCACTTCCAGGATCGCGCCGGCGCGCACCGCGCGTTCGACGGCAGCATCGACATCGTCGACGACAACGTCGATATGCACCGGCGTCCAATGCCGCTCGTAGCGGCGGAGGTCGCCGCCCGCACCGACCGTTCCGATCCGCTTGGTCAGGAGATAGACAGGCGCGGGCCAGCCGAGCAGCTCGACGAAGTCAGCGCCGAAGCGGCGGCCGACCGTGAGGCCGAAGGCTTCGGTGTAGAAGCTGGTGGCTTTCGCAACGTCGGGGACGTCGATGTTGAGAAGGAAGGTCATGGCGGGCTCGTCACACGTTACGAGCGGAGGCTACGCATCGAGCGCCTGGACGTCGAGAGGGCTTTCACCGTGGCATCATGCGCCTGATTTGCCCGACGGCGAAGAGACTTCGGCATCGCCGAATCAAAATAAAATCTCTTGCAATTCCAATGGGATGCCTACTGTGCATGGGGTTGTTTTCGCGAAATTTGGTTTGGCGGGGCCCTCATCTGCTCTTCAGGCTCAGGATATAGGCCGAAAGCGCATCCGCCTGCTCCGGCGAGATCACCAGATTCGGCATGTTCCGGTGGCTGGTGCGCCAGAACACCTTGAGCGACAGCGCGGTGGTGCCGCTGCGGTCGGCGATGGCCTGGAAACTCGGGGCGTCGTCGAAGAAGTCGGTAATGCTCCGCTCGACGGCATGACACGACTGGCACCACGCCTGCGCCAGGCGCTGTCCTTCGGCGGCCGTGCGCGAGGCAGGCCTCGGCGCCCCCGCGGCGGTGTGGACGACGCTGAAGAGAAACAGCGCCGACAGGATGATCAGGATGACGATGCCGATGGAGATTCGAACACTGTGCGACATCGCCAGACCTCACCGCGATTGACTCATCGCGCCAGCCTAGATTTGCAGCGCAAGGCCAGGTTGATCTGCGTCAAGCATGGCAGCCTGGGCTGGCTCTACGTGATCTTCGTCGCACTGTTTCGGTGACATCGCACCGGCAGACGATGGCGGCGCGATGTGCCGGCAGCTTTCCCTTGCTTTCCTGTTCTCGGCCCCTACGGTCGCGCCACGAACGAGGCGCCGAGACGAGATAAGGGTGAGACGAGACCTGCCATGACCGACACGATGAAATGCCCCACCTGCAACTCCGAGCACGCCTATCAGGACCGCGATCTCTGGGTCTGTCCGGAATGCGGCCATGAATGGAGCGGGGCGGCGGAGGCGGCCGCGGATGCGTCGCAGGACGCCGGCGTGCGCGATGCCAACGGCAATGTGCTCGCCGACGGCGACAGCGTCATCGTGATCAAGGATCTCAAGATCAAGGGCTCCTCCTCGGTCGTGAAGGGCGGCACAAAGGTGCGCAACATCCGCCTGCAGGACGCCAGCGACGGACACGACATCGCCTGCAAGATCGACGGCATCGGCGCGATGAACCTGAAGTCGGAGTTCGTGCGGAAGGCGTAGCCCGCGCTAGCTTTGCCGCTGCGCCAGGTAGAACCCGCACAGCACGGTCACGAGGCCCGCGGTCTGCAAGAGCGTCGGCGGCTCGCCGAGCAGCAGCCAGCCGGTGAGCAGCGTCAGCGCCGGCACGCAGGCCGGAAACACCGCGGCGCGGGCCACGCCGAGGCGCTGGACCGAGACGGCGTAGAGATACAGCGCAGCGGGGCCCGCGAGCACGCCCTGCGCCAGCGCCTGGATGGCGTTCTCGGTAAAGCCGATCGCCGCGACATGGGCAAGGCCGACGGTCGCGATGTAGACCGGCAGCAGCAGCAGCGACAGCACGTTGATGACCAGCGCAGCCGAGACGGCGGAGACGCGCCAGTGCCGCAGCGATGCGCCGAAGCCGGCGAACATCAATCCGGTGAGCACGAAGATCAGATCGCCCAGCACGCCGTCGGCACCGATATGACCGATCGATTCCGCGCCGATCACACCGAGGCCGCCGACGATGACGATCGCGCCGGCAAGGCGCGAGACGGAGATATGCTCCTTCAGCAGCAGTGCTGCGAGCAGCAGGCCGCCGAGCGTTGCGCAAGAGGGCTGGATCACGCTGCCATGGCCGAGCGGCACGAACAGGAAGCCGGTGTAGGAGATCAGCGACATCACGGGGCCGCCGAGCACCATCAGCACGAGGCCCCTGCTCCAGCCGATGCCGCAGAGATCACTGAGGCCGGCGCGCAGCACCAGCGGCAGGAACACGATCCCCGACCAGACATAGCGATGCACCAGCAGATCGACCGGCGTGAAGCCGACCTTGAGCCCGTGCCGCGTGCCGGCAAAGCCGAGCGCCCAGAACAGCGCCGCGGCAAGGCCGCAAGTTACCCCGAGCAGGGCCGGCACTGCATCGTCGTTCCGAGAAAGAGCGCCAGCGCCGCTCGTCCGCTGATCCATGGATCAAGCGTTATGCCGGCGCGCCGACCGGCTCAACCCTCGCGGTTGCAGGGCTGGCACGCGGCGAAATAGAAATACAAGGCTTCTGCAGTCCGGCTGCGCGCGCGAAGAGCCTGGAAAAATCCCGGGCTGCGAGTCTCAAATCGGGTATCGGTGTCAATCACTGCGCCGGGACATTGAGCACGATCCTGCACCCGCGATCCGCGAGCGGCGCCGATGTGGAAGACGTCGGGCGAGGCAGTGGGTCCCGCTCTCCGCGGAACCCACCTGCCGTCACGCGACGTCAGATCAGCGGGTAGCGCCCGTGGTGACGTCGGCGGTCTTCACCTTGCGCGGGCTGAGGACCTTCGCCTGGTGGACCGAGGCGACCGTGGTCGGCGCAGCAGTCTGCTCGACATGCGCGGCGCCGAGCACGCGAACCTGCAAGGGCGAGACTGCAAATCCGTTGGCCTCGTAAGTCGGCAACTCGGCGGCGAAAGCCGCGGTGCTGCCCGCGATCGTCAGGATGGCGGCGGCGATCGACAGAGTTTTCTTGTTCATTGGTAGTGCTCCTGAGTGGAAGAGTCGGAGCATATTTAGGCGCGATTTGCTGCGTTGCGACATGCTTTGTTGCATTGCAACAGCGCGCGCGATGCATGGCGATATGTTTAATGCGTACAAGGCGTTGGCCGAATCGTGATCTGCGGCGACATGACGGTCTTATGGACAGTGCTCAGCCGCCGAGCACGTTGCCCCAGCCATCGAAGAGATAGGTCTTCCAAGCCACGGTTCCATCGCCACTGGAGCGGCTGGCCCGCCTGTAGTCGTCCGCCTGATCGGCGGTCCAGGTGATGATCGTGTCCGTGAGGCGATCGTGCAGGATAGCGGGTTCGGTAGGGTCGAAGGCGTCCATGGGACGAAGCGAGGGATGCGTCATGGGCCACCAAACGCCCCAGCCGCACCAAAGTTGCGCGCAACGCACAAGCAAAAACCCACTTGGGAACAAACTGGAACCTTCGTGGCAGCTGTGCAACACCTCTTCGAAAAGCCCGTTTTCGCCGATTTACGCCATTGCGCCGCCACACCATGCTCCGAACAATCAAGGCGCTGCGTGCCTTTCCATGCAAGACTGTTTCGTCAGACTGTTTGCATCATCACTGTCCGGGCAAGTCGGGTTCGGGCAGAACCGTTTGGAGGCAGGGATCATGAACGATCGGCGGTCTCTTCTGGTGGCGGTCGCGTGCCCTTCGGCCGTGCTCGCCGGCTGGCTGGCACTTTCCCTCTCCGCCTATGCTCCTGCCCTGATCGAGAACAGCAGCGCCAACGCGGCTGCCGTCTCGCGCGCGAAGGATCTCAGCCGGCTCGACGTCGCCGACGTGCCGCGCGCTGCCATGATCGAGGACGGCATCGCCTTGACTGCCGAGATCGCGGCAGCCGTCGCAGCGGCGCCGGCCCCGACGATCACTGAGACCGCACCTGAGACGCGCGCCCCCGCCGTCAAGCTCGCTGCGGCCGATCCGACGCTGATACTGCCGACCGAGGCACCGCCCGCGCCGCAGATGTCGCCTGAACCGGAGCCCGTCGTCAGCGAGGATACGCCAGCCGCGCCGGAGCCGGTCAAACTGGCATCTGCCGACCCCACCGAAATCGTGACGACGGACGCGCTGTCCTCCGCCGCGATCGCGAGCGGCCCGGTCACGGCTGCTAGCAAGGCATCACCTCCAGCCGATACCGTCGCCGTGCTCGACGAATGCTTCGTCATGGATGCCTGCATCGATCGCTATCTCTGGGAGCTCTATCAGCGCACCGCAAAGGAAGACTCGCTCAAGGTCCAGGAGCTCCGCGCCGTCACCGTCAAGCGCAAGGGCAAGACGGTCACGGTGATGCGCAGCTTCACGAAGCTGGTCGATCAGGATTTCGGCTGGAAGGATCCAAAGGCGGCCGAGCGCGCCGGCATGTCGATGATGGATTATGTCATCGGCGGCATGGACAGGAGCTTCAAGCGAAAGCTGTTTCGCACGCTGCTCGCCGCGGAAGCCGCCGGCCTCTCACCCGGCATCACCAGCGCGTTCCGCGACGACTATCGCCAGTCGATCGCGAGCGGCCTGAAGGCCGCCTCCGACCGCTCCTATCATGGCGGCAGCACGCGCGGCGGCTACGGCCACGGCATGGCGGCCGACATCGTCAGCACCCAGGGGAACAACCGCGCGCAGCGCTGGGTCTCGACCGAAATCCTGTGGAAGTGGGTCGACGCCAACGGCAAGACGTACGGCATCGGCCGGCCCTATCTCGGCCGTGATCCGCCGCATGTCGGCCCCATCGACGGCCAGGAGTACATCTCGCGCCGTGGCACGGGCGACGGGAAGCAGATCGCGAGCGCGAAGTCCAGGAAGGTGGTGCGCGCCGCGGCCCATGCGAAACCGCCGAAGGCCCAGGCCGTGCACGAGCAGAAGGGTGCCGCGAAGCCGCAGAAATCGGCGCAATCGACCGGCAAGCGCGCGACCTGAGACTTACGGCGCGCGGCCCGGCGTTGGCAGCGGCACGAGCCGCATGTCCGCCGTGCCGGCCTCCTGCGTACGCACCAGCACCGCAAAAACCGTGTCGACCGCAAGCCGCACCGCGGCCTCGATCGCTTGGCCCCTGGCCAGACGGGCCGCGATCAGACCGGTGAGGAGATCGCCGGTGCCGTAGGGTCGGATCGGCAGGCGCGGCGTCGCGAAGCGCGATAACCGGCCGTCGGCGCACAGGATCGTCTCCAACTGTCCCGCCGCCGTGTCGTTGAGCGTACAGCCGGTGGCGACGACGTCGATCCGGCCGGTCGCCGCCAGTGCCGCACACGCGGCCCGCAAGCCCTGCGCATCCGCAATCGTGAGGCCCGAGAGCAGCTCGAGCTCGAACTGGTTCGGCGTCGTCAGGTTTGCTGCCGGCAGCAGCCGGTGGCGGACCACGTCCAAAATGCCGTCGGCGACATAGACGCGGCCGTCATCGCCAATCACGGGATCGCAGAGATAGACGAGCTTCGCATTCCGCGTGAGCGCCCGCTCGACGAAATCGGCGATCACGGCGGCATTGCCGGGCGAGCCGAGATAGCCGGTCACCAGCACGGCGGCCTCGTCGACGAGCCCGCGCTCTTCCACACCCTTCAGGAGATCGGCGACGAGTTCGGTCTCCAGCACCCGCCCGCGCAGGCTCGGGTAGCGCGGATGGTTGGACAGCAGCGTCGTCGGCACCGCCGCAACGTTCACGCCCTCCGCCTGCATGGCATAGGCGGCCGCGCTGTTGCCGACATGGCCGTGGACTACCTGGCTTTGAATCGAGATGACGAGCATGAAGGAGGTCCGTAGGGTCTATTGTCGAGCGACACAAGCACGCATCGTAGCTCGTATGGCGCGCAGCGTAATCCGGGAATCGCGCGGCGGCGTCATGCCGCGTTTCCGCCAACGTCGCAGGCCCGTCACTCACATGTGATACCTGCTGCCGGCCAAAGCCGAGCGCCGCATGCTAAACATACCGTGCGGTATCTTTCTTTCGCACTAGGCCGACCATGACCTCCGCCTTCAATGCCTACGCAGCGCTCGCCCTCGCCATCGTTTTCGAGGTCACCGCATCGGCCTTCCTGCAGCAATCCGCGCAGTTCACCCGGCCGTGGCCGACACTGGCCATGGTGCTGTTCTATGTCGCCTCCTTCTACGCGCTGTCGGTCGCGATCCGCGTCATCCCCTTGAGCATCGCCTATGCGATCTGGGGCGGGGTCGGCATCATCCTGACCGCCACCGTGTCCTTCGTGCTGTTCCGCCAGATGCTGGACGCTGCGGCCTTCGTCGGCATCGCGCTGATCGTGTCAGGGGTCGTGATCATCAACCTGTTCTCGCAGACCACGGCGCATTGATGCCGGAAAACCGCTACACCCGCGCCAAGCAACCCGAGCAGGTCCGGCGCGCCCTGCTCGACCACGCCGCGGCAATCGCCATGGACCATGGTGTCGCCGGTGTCACGGTGCAGGCGGTCGCAGCGGCGGCCGGCGTCACCAAAGGCGGGCTGTTTCACCATTTTGGCAGCAAGCAGGCGCTGATCGAGGGCCTGTTTGCCGACCTCCTCGCTCGCGTCGATGCCGAGATTGACGCCGCAGTCGAATCCGATCCGAAGCCACGCGGCAGCTTCACGCGGGCCTATGTGAATGCGGTGTTCACCGGCAAGGCGTTCGGATTCGCGACCCCGTGGGCGGCATTGAGCATGGTCGTCGTCACCGATCCGCCGCTCCGCCGGCTCTGGAACGACTGGATCAAAGCGCGCCTGAAGCGTCATCGTACGACCGACGGCGCGCCCGATCTGCACATCGTGCGCCTGGCCGCCGACGGCGCCTGGCTCTCCTATGTCACGACGGGACAAACGCGCATGAGCGCCGAGCTTCGCGCCGTGCACGCAAGGCTGCTTGCGCAGACCTATCGACGCGGACAGTGGGGCCCGGCAGCCTAGCAGCCCTGCTCCGGCCTGGGCGGACGCGGTCGAAATAGCGATCTCAAATGTCGTCCCCTCGCCCAGCCCGCGGTCAGGCCGCCGACAGCTGATCGAACTCGGGCGGAGCGTAGGCCTTGCCGTCCTGATCGGTGATAACGACCCGCCACCCCTCGCTGGCCCACACTTTCGCCTTCGCCACGATGAGCAGCCGGCTCTCGCGGGCGAAACTGTACTTTTCGTTGTCGCGTTCTGCGATCATCTTGTAGGCCAATTCGCGTCCCCTTGCGTCGCCCTGCACCCAGCCTCCTCGTGGCAGCGGGCTTTGGCGGCAATTCGCCGGGAGCGTGGCAATTTGGTGCCATCCGCACAGCATGGCGGTGGCGGGCGGCAAAGCGTGCCCCGCAGGAATCCGATTCCATCCCTCGCAGGCTTGCCCGCCTGCGACGGCACGGGGCCGTCTTGATGTCATGCTCGATCGGCCGTCGGGCGGTCCGTCCCGTCACATCAGCAATGAAACCGATCGTCCCATGCCCGAACTCCGCTAGTGCACGCGGATGATGTGGGGGCGGCCCAGATCGATCAGCCCCTGCACCGCCGAGAGGCGATCGTCGAGGGCTGCGATGGTGAGCAGCAGATTGTTGCGGCGCTCGTCGAGCATGCCCATCTCGGCGCCGGTGAGCTTCATGCTCGTCCGTTCCTTTTGAATCCCTTCGAGGGACTCGCGCAATCCGGCAATCAGGCCGGTCAGCTGTTTGGCCTCTTTCGTCATCGAACGCTTCGCGACATTCTGGCGGCGCGAGTCCGCCTGGCTCTGTCTCATGTCATCCTCCCGTGCCCCGCTGCCCCGAGTGGATGCTTACAGCTTTGGGTAGACATGTTACGATCGATGAAATCTGCCCGCGAAAAACCGACTTAAATTGTCGCGACCTCGACCTGGCGAAGAAAAGCCCGGCGCGGTGGCCGGGCTTTCCTTGGCGACGCTAGTGCTTCTGATGGCCACCGCCGGGGCCGCCGGCCGGTGCACCGCCGCCACGGGGGGCGGCATTGATGTGGGCAGCACCGCCGCCGCCGCCATGCGGCATTGCAGGTGCCGCCGCGCGCGGCGCCGGCATCTGCGCACGGGCATTCATCGGCGAACCGTGGCTGACACTCGGCTGGGCGACGCGGGGCGTCGCAGGCCGAGCCGCAGGCGTGGCCGAGACGCGCGGTGCCTCATGCCCACGCGTCATCGGCTGCGTGCGCACGGCGGCGCGGCCTGCAGCATGGTCGTGCATCATGCGCCCCTGCGCCTCACGTGGACCGCGGGTCTGCACGGCAGTGCGCTCGTTCACGATACGCTCGCTGCGTCCGGCGCGAGTCCGGTCGACCGTCACCGCAGCATCGCGCTTGGAGATGGCAGCATCCGGCCGCGCCGTCGCGGCATCACGTCCGGAGATCGCCGCCCCGGCCTTGCCGCGCACGCCGCTGCGTTCGAGCGCTATCGCCGCGTCGCGCGTTGCCGCGCGACCGATGCGAGCCGCGCGCGGATCGATCGTCATCCGCGTCGCGACGCTCCGATGCGAGCTCCAGTAATTATTCCAATAGGCGTGGCGGCGATACCAGGGACGTCCGCCATAGTGGCTCGACCAGTACGACGTCAGCACGAAGGGGACGACAGGAACGTCGATCACATCGACATAGTCGGGGAGATAGACGTAATGGTTGCGATAGAGATATTCGAGATATTGCGACGACACCCAGCCGCGATCGTCTGAGAAGCTGACGTCGCACCAGGCATTGCCGCGCAGGCAGCCATGGATGTTGACGCGGGCGCCGCCGGGGATGCGATCGACCAGCGGAAAGCCCGTGCCCGGCCCGGCGCGCAAGCCGGTCGAGACGGTGACGATGCCCGGCGCGGCCAGTGCGGCTGTTGGCGCGAGCAGCAATGCGGCAAGTAAAACACTCTTGAATTTCATGGCGTGTTCCTCCTCTTTTGAATCGGAACGCGCAAGCGGAACGGGCGTTCCGTGCCGGAAGGTCTCATCCGCCGAAAGACGCGAGCACAGGCTCCGCGCAGTTCAATATTCATCCGCCGTTCATCGGCCCGGCGCCGGCAATGGTGTTGCCGGATCGTCAGCTCACTTGCAGCATGAACCCGTCGAAATACGATGCAAGCCCGGCAAAATCATCGAGCGGCAGCACGGTCGCAACATACTGGTCGGGCCGCACCACGATAATGCAGCCGGCTGTCCGATCGATGCCCCGCATTGCGAAAACGTCGTGGCCGCTCTTGAGGTCAGGACAGAACATTTTCTCGTAGTCGCGCAAACCATAGCGCCCCTTGCGCGGGAGCAGCAATGGCGGCATTGCCTCAATGGCGAGTTCGCGATGGCCCTGCTGGAATATCGCGCGCAGATCGATCACGCTGTCGATGTCGGCGCCGCTAGGCGTATATCGCCGGACCGGCGACTTCGGGGACTCCGCAAGGAAACTGCACAGCGCGCGAATGGCCGAGCCTGCGGCCGCAGGATCTTCGGCGGGCGAGAACGCGTAGATGCGGAAGCGGCCGTCGGCGTGCGCGGCGTGACCGAGATGGACCGGCTTTGCATCGGCAAGCCGGATCACCGGGGCGGAATGGAAGCGCTTGCCGATCACGAAGCCTTGCGCGAGGTGCTGGCGCGACCCAGCGCCGGTGAGAAGCGACGGCTTGTAATGCGTGGCCGTGCCGGCGGTGTAGCGGCCGTGCCTGACGAAATAGTCCTGCGTCCTGGCGGCATCGGCGCCGCCGGCCTTGGCGGCGGAGGCGAGAATTCCTGCCCACTCGCGGTCGAAGTCGATCAGCTCCTTGGCAACCGCCTGGCGCTCCTCCGAATAGGAATGCATCAGGTGTGGCGCGCACTGCTTCCGCATGACCGCGGCGAGCTTCCAGCCGAGATTGAAGGCATCCTGCATCGAGACGTTCATGCCCTGCCCCGCCTTCGGACTGTGGGTATGGCAGGCATCGCCGGCGATGAAGATGCGCGGTAGGCGCGTATCGATCGCGGCCTCTGGCACGTCGTCGAACTTGTCGGTCAGGCGCTGGCCGATCTCGTAGACCGACCACCAGGCGATCTCCTTCACCTCGAGCGTATGCGGCTTCAGGATTCGCTGCGCCTTGGCGATCACGTCATCGGCCGTGATATTGCGGTTGGCGACGCGTTCACCGGCCTCGAGCTTGGCGAGCTCGACATAGATGCGGACCATGTAGCCGCCTTCCCGCGGGATGATCAGCAGGCTGCCATCCTTCGCCGACTGGACGAGCGACTTGAAGCGGATGTCCGGAAAATCGGTCACGGCCAGCACGTCCATCACGCCCCAGGCGTGGTTGGCGGAATCGCCGTGCAGCTCGCGGCCGATCGACCTGCGCACGGTGCTGCGGGCGCCATCGCAGCCGACGACATAGCGCGCTCTGATCGTCTCGATCTCTCCTTCATGCGCGGCATCGATGCGCTCGAGCCGCACGGTCACGGCATGATCGTCGACAGCCGCGAACTGGTCGACCTCGAGGTTGATGAGGCGGCGACTGTAAAAGGGCTCCAGCTTGGCCGGCGATTTGCGCATGACGTCGAGAAAGCCGTCATGGATGCGCGCCTGGTTGAGGATGACGTGCGGAAATTCAGATAACCCGTCCTCGACGTCCTGCACACGGCCGCTGCGGATGACGGTCTCGGGCGAACGTTCGTCCGGCTTCCAGAACGTCGTTTCGTTGACCCAATAGGCCTCCTTCAGCACGCGCTCGCTGAAGCCGTAGGCGTGAAACATTTCCATGGTGCGGCAAGCGATGCCGTCGGCCTGCCCGACCAGCAGCCGATCGGGCTTCTGCTCGATGATGCAGGTCTTGATGTCGGGGAACTGCGCAAGCTGGGCGGCGAGTGTGAGGCCCGCAGGGCCACAGCCGACGATGAGGACATCGACTTCGTCGGGCACGGCGCCCGTGGCGCCCGAGGCCTGAACGCGCTCGGCGGGATCGGCGAATTCAGGATCGCCCGGCTGAAATCCATTCAGATGGAATTGCATGAGCTCTCCCGTCAAACTTCTGTCTTGATATTGATCAGTATGCTGATGATCAGTATACTTGTCAACGATCGTGCACGTCGCGCCCGGTCTGAGGAGAATGCGGTGAAAGACAACAACGACATGCCCGGGCATCTGGCGCGCCGGTTCCAGCAGATCGCGGTTGCCGTGTTTCTGGCCGAGGTCGAGGATGCCGGCTTCGACCTGACGCCGGTGCAATACGCCGCGCTGGCGACCATCAAGGCCAATCCGGGGCTCGACCAGGTGACGCTCGCAGGATTGATCGCCTACGACCGCACCACCATCACCGGCGTGATTGATCGCCTGGTGCAGAAGGGGCTGATCGAGCGCCGCGCCTCAAGCCGCGACCGCCGCGCCCGCGAGCTCGGGATTACCGACGAGGGTCGGCGCACCCTGCGCAAGGTCACGCCGGCCGTGGAATCGGCCCAGCGCATCATGCTGCGCGGCCTCAGCGCAAAGGAGGGCGAGGAATTGATGCGGCTGCTGCACAAGGCGATTGCCGCCGGCAATGAGCTCAGTCGCGCGCCGCTGCGCGAAGTGCAGGTCTGATTTCAGACCCGTCCGCAATTGTCGCGGCGGGCTAAACCAGGAACTAACTTTCAGCTGCTAACGTCGGCCGCATTGCACGCTTAACGCGCGATTAACTTTTGCGGGACGGAGTTCGGGATGTTCAGGTTCCTCGTTATGGCCGCAGCCATGACGCTCTCGGCCAGTCATGCTGTGGCGGGCGGCCATGGCGGCGGAGACCCTCCTCCGCCGAAAGTCGAGGCAACGGTGGCTCCAGCCAAAGTCATCCTGACCAAGCAGGGTCCCAAGCTCGTCAATCTCAACGGAATGACGCTCTATACCTATGAGCGCGACACCACCGGAAAGACGTCGAGCTGCAACGGCAAGTGTACCGAGAGCTGGGTGCCGCTCGCCGCTACGGCCGACGCCAAAGCCGTCGGCGACTTCACCGTGATCAGCCGCGACGACGGCAGCAGGATGTGGGCGTACCGCTACCGTCCGCTCTACACTTCACCGGCCGACAAGGCGCCGGGCGATGCCAACGGCAACGCCATGACGCTGCAATGGCGGGTCGCTCGGCCTGAGAATTAGAGCGGGACAAGCCGCGGGCGTGAACACCAGAGGTGCTCAGGATGTTCGCGCATGCAGAGGAATCGGCCAAGGCATAGTCGACCTGCGGATTCCAATGCAACGCCGATTCAAGCTCGAGCGAAGTTGTCTCAGCCGCGCCAGCGCGCACCGGTCTCGGCCCGCGCGCTCTGCCCGGGGGGCAGCACGACGACCATCGAATTGAGCTTCACCCGATCGTACAGATCGATCACGTCCTCGTTTCGCATCCGGATGCAGCCTGACGAGATTGCCTGCCCGATATATTCCGGCTGGTTGGTGCCGTGGATGCGGTAGAGCGTGTCCTTGTTGCCGGTATAGAGATAGATGCCGCGCGCACCCAGTGGATTGGCCGGACCGCCGGGAACGCGCGCCGGATAAGGTCCGAGCCGCGCCTGGATGTCTGCCGTCGGAACCCAGTCGGGCCATTCCGCCAGACGGCCGACCCGCGCAACGCCGGAGAACGCCATGGCTTCCTCGCCGACCGCAACGCCGTAGCGGATCGCCTTGCCTTCAGGCAGCACGTAATAGAGGTAGCGCGCGTCGGTATCGACGAGGATGGTGCCCGGCTGCTCCTTGCGGTGGTAATCGACGACGTGGCGGAGATATTGCTCGGGCACGTTCGCCTTCGCGTAAGGCGTATGCGCGAGCAACTGCCGGTCGCGCGGCGTCATGCTCGCGTCGCTCGACGGCGAAAGCGTTGCCTGCATGCAGCCGCCCAGCGGCAGCAAGGCAACAACGAACAAAGCGAGTATGGATCTTGGCACCCCCGGCCCCCGAATAGCGATAGCAACGCCCCCAGCATCCCCAGATGCTGACAAAATCGTGCTGAAAACAAGGCAGCGCGGAACACATGCGCGTGTTCGACAAAGTGGGTTCCATCACCACAAACGGCGGAAGAGCGTCGCATCATCTCCATCCCCTCGCCTTGCTTTGGTCAAACCCGGCTGGACTCGTGCGTCATCGGGCCGGGCTCATCGGATTTGCCCGGCTCGCCGCACCAGATCGGCTCGCGCCAATGCGACCAGGACTTAACACCCGGGCTTCAAGCACCCGGGCTTCAAAGGAGCTGCGATGCTCGCGACGCTGAACCCTAAGCAAATCGTCGATGAGATCGTGAAGGACACGGTCAAGGACAACGATCCGCACGACGCGATTCAGATTTCACCCGACATCGTGCGGGCTTCGCGTCCCATCAGCGTTGCGCCCGCGCTGGCACCTGACGTCACGACGCGTCCGGAACCGAAATTCGCGCCGGAGCCCAGGTTCTCGCTTGAGCGCAAAATCTCTCTGGAGCCCCGTTTCAGTCCTGTCTCGGAGCCGCCGGCGCCACCCCCACCCTCGGTTGATACTCCCGTACGCGTCGCAGCGAACGACGGTCATGGCCCGCGGAAGCGATCTGCCGTAGGCAAGTGGATGCGCGGTGCATTCGTCACGTTCCTGTTTGCCGGAGGAAGCGTAGCCGCCACCATCGCGTGGGAGAAGCACGGCGATACCGCCAAACAAATGCTCGCCGAATGGACCCCGGTCTTGGCGTCGCTGCTGCCTCTGACATCGCAGTCCGCCACATCGCAGACCGCGCCGGTCGCCGCCGCCCAAGCCGCGCCGGCCGCGGAGCAAGCTGCCCCGCCTGCGGCACAAGCGGCGGTCGATCAAACGGCCGTTCAACCCATAGCGCCGCCTGCGACCCAGGTTGCAGCCGCCGCGCCTGCGGCAACACCATCCGATGCCGCGCAGTCGGTGCAATCGATGACGCGCGACCTCGCCGCGATGGCGCAGCAGATCGAGCAGCTCAAGGCCAACATCGCCGAGTTGAAGGCCGGACAGGAGCAGATGGCCCGCGAGATGGCAAAGCCGCCCGCGCCGAAGCCGACAGCGGAGGTCAAGCCTGTCGATCCGCGCGCACGCGCAGCTGCGCTGCCGTCACCGCCGCCGGTTCGCAAACCGAAACCGGTCGTGTCGCACACCTACATGCCGGCCTCTTCGCCTGCGCCGCTCGCGCCTCCGCCGCCGCCCTCGCGAGCTGCCGCGATTCCGCCGCCATCGGCCGCACCTGTCACCACGACTGAAGCCGTTGCCGATGACGACGGACCAATCGTGCGTCCGCCGATGCCGTTGCGCTAGAGGCACGCAACAGCACGGCGCCGCTACGACGTCGCGTAAGCTGTCCGAGTCGATGTCGTGCGTTGAGTCCGGGCAATTACGGAAAGCGACGCGCAGGTCATCTTTCGCTCAAGAGAAAAGGCCGTCGGGAGCTATGCCGGCGGCCTTCTCTTGCAGCTGCCGGTTCCCGGAGCCCGGTTCTGCTGCAATTCCATGCTTCATGATCACGCCACGTATTTAATAAATTCTTAATGGACCAACATGCTGCACATCATTTCTGCGCCATAAGCACAGAGATTGCGCGACCTGTTCACCCGCTGGATATCGACTCAGTGGTACTATCCCACACGTGTTGAGACTTCCACCGAAGCTCAGCTCCTCACACCGGGGAATTCGGATGCCTTACTACTCCTTCGATCTTGTGGTTGGTGAAGAGTTCAGGAACCAGGGCGGAATCATTCTCGAAGACATCGAGGTTGCCTCCGATCGGGCCGATCAACTGGCGACCGAGCTGTCGCAGGTGAAGCCGGAGCTGCAGCAGAAGGGCTGCGCGGTGCGCGTCACCGATCGCGATCACAACGAGCTCTATCGGACTCCGCTCGATCCGGTGCCGGCCTGGCGACGCTGACTATTCAGCAAAGGACGGCGGCTCGAACCAGTTCGTCAGCGACAATCCGCCGTCGACGACGAAAGCCGCGCCGGTGACGTAACCGGAGAGCTTGTTCGACAGCACCGCGAGCGCCATCGGTGCGAGGTCATTGGCCTCACCGAGGCGCCCGAGCGGAATGTGCCGTGCCAGCGCGGGATCCGCAACGAACCCGCCGGCCGCGATCGCGCCGGGCACCAGCGCGTTGACGCGGATGCCGTAGCGGCCAAACGATTTGGCCAGCTCCTTCACCAGCATCGCCAGCCCCGCCTTCGTCGTCGAATAGTGCGGCAGGTTGCGCGGCGTGCCCGCATGCAGCGAGGTGAGAAACAGGAACGAGCCCGGCCGCTTCGCCGCGATCAGCCGCTTTGCGAGTTCGCGCGCCAGGTGAAAGCCGGCATCGAGATTGACGGCATGCATCTGCTGCCAGATCCTGCGATCGACCGCGAAGGCATGATCTGCCTCCCGCCGCGGTGGCGACGCGCTGTGGACCAAATGCGTGATCTCGCCCAATGCTGCGTGCGCGGTGGCAAGCAGCGCGTCGCACGCATCCAACTCGGCAAGATCGCCGACCCAGGGCACCGCCAGTTCAGGCCGCCGGCTGGCGCCGATCGCGGCCGTCACACGCTCGGCGTTCACATCGGCGAACACGGTCCGAACGCCCTCGCCGACCAACGCCTGCGCGATCGCGCGGCCGATGCCGTTGCCCGCGCCGGTGACGAGTGCGGTGTCACGGGCAGGATCGAACGGGGTGCTGAACAGGCTCATGTCACTCTCCGCGGCCGGATTTCGGGCCACGATAGCGCACCGCAGGGGGAAGCGACAAATTCGCCCCCGGCACCATTGCCGAGCGGCCCGCCGGACGCTAGCCTCTCAAAAAATGGAGGAGATACCTGAGGATGCGCTACGGTTTGCTGATCGCTGGCCTGTTGCTGATTGCCGCTCCGGCCCAAGCCGATGACCACACACGCTCGACCTATGTCACACTGGTCTTGCAGGCCTTCGCCGCCAAGGTCGAATGCCCGGGCACGGACGTCGCCTACCAGGATCTGGTGCAGAAGGCGGAGCAGATGCACCTGCCCCAAGGCACCACCGAGAAGGTGCGCAAGGCGATTGCCTGGATGCACACCGGCGGCAAGATGGGAGAGAAGCAGGACGACGATTTGATGGCCGAGGTCGCCGTGGCGACCCAGGCGACCGATCTCAACCAGCGCCGCCTCGGCATGCCCAATTGGTGCGAGACTCAGAAGAGCAACCTCGCCGGCCTGATCCGCGCCAAGGGCGGCTAGCAGGCAGCTTTCGCGGCGTTAAGCACGCCGCAGGGAGATTTTGCGCCGGCCAAAAATTGTTCACAATTCTGGAAAGCATGCGGGGCCTCTTCGAATTCGAACAGGAATCTCTCATGCGGATGATCCATGTCGTTTTCGCCGGCACGCTCGCGGCCGCCACGGTGCTGACGGGCCCTGTGCTGGCGAAGAATTCAGACAGCCAAAAAGCCGAAGGCAATTCGCCCTCCTCGAGCTGCAGCGCCTATCAGCAGGCGCCTGACGGGACTTGGGAGCAGCTTCCCTGCAAGGAGGCAGGGGACCGCAGCCAGCCGCAAACCCGCAGATCCTCATCGCAGGGAACCGAGCACGACGGCCGTTGAGGCGCCTGCCCCTGCAGTCGGTTCAGCTCTGATGAGGCCCGCGTATGATCTTCATGGCATCGGCGATGTGACGCCACTCTCTGGCCTCTTCGCCCTCGCCGCGGCCCTCGCAGGCCTGGGCCTGCTCGGCGGCCTTAGCGATCGCAGCAAAACCGTGCTGTTCGAGCATCTGCCGCGCAACGGTATGGACCTGGACCTCGGACATCATGGGCGCTCTCCGTCTGACGAAACCGCGGGGCCTGGCTCGGCTCTCCGCGGTCTCAGATAATGATCTTGCCGCAGGTCCCGTTCCGCCCGCCGTCGATCACATCGGCAGGCCGGGGAACGTAAGCGACACGAACGACAAAGGCGGCCCGCCATGCCCGGCGGACCGCCTTCTCACCCACCCCAAATGGGTCGCCGTCAGTCGCGCCCCCTACGCGACCGCCGCTTTCTTGCGCTCAAAATCGTTGGGCACCTCGATATCGACCTCCAGGGTCGACACATCGTCGCCGCGCTCGAGCCGCACGATGACCTTGGTCGGATCCAGCGTCACATGCTTGGAGACGACAGCGAGAATTTCCTCACGCAGCACGCCGAGCAGATCGGGCTGGCCACGCATTCCGCGTTCATGGGCAAGCAGGATCTGCAGCCGTTCGCGCGCGACGGGTGCAGAGGCCTTGTTCCCGCGGAGAAGTCGGAGCAGACCCATGCTCATGCCGCCCTCCGTCGCAGCAGACGATCCATGAAGCCCTTGCGCTCGGTCGGCACCTGCATCGGAACGGTGTCGCCGCACAGCCGGCGCGCCGCGTCGATATAGGCCCGCGCCGGTGCGCCGTCCGCGTTCGACAGCGTGACCGGCGTGCCGACGTTGGAGGCGCGCAGCACGTCCTGGCTCTCGGGGATGATGCCGAGCAAGGGTGTCGCGAGGATCTCGAGGATGTCCTCGATCGTCAGCATCTCGCCGCGCGCGGCGCGTGAGGGATCGTAGCGGGTGATGAGAATGTGCTTCTCGACCCGCTCGCCCTTCTCGGCCCGCACGGTCTTGGAATCGAGCATGCCGATGATGCGGTCGGAATCGCGCACCGACGACACTTCCGGATTGGTGACGATCACGGCCTCGTCGGCGAAGCGCATCGCCATGGAGGCGCCGCGCTCGATGCCGGCCGGGCTGTCGCAGATCACCCAATCGAAGCGGCCGCGCAAATCCTCGATGACCTTGCCGACACCCTCTTCCGTCAGCGCGTCCTTGTCGCGGGTCTGCGAGGCCGGCAGCAGCCACAAATTCTCCAGACGCTTGTCCTTGATCAGCGCCTGCGGGAGTTTGGCAACGCCCTGCACCACGTTGATGAGGTCGAACACGACGCGGCGTTCGGCCCCCATCACGAGGTCGAGGTTCCGCAGGCCGACGTCGAAATCGACGACGACGACCTTGTCGCCGCGCTGCGCGAGCGCGGCCCCCAGCGCGGCGGTGGTCGTGGTCTTGCCGACCCCGCCCTTGCCTGATGTCACGACCAGTACCTTGGCCATCTCGAAAATCTCCTTCTGGTCAGTTCAGCGCGGTAATTCGCATGGTGTTGCCTTGCAGGAAGGCTTGGGCCGGCCGCCCGCGAAGAGCGGCGTCGATATCGTCGGCGGTCTGATAAAATCCATCGATTGCAAGCAGTTCGGCCTCGATCTTCTGACAATAGATGCGCGCACTCGTGTGCCCGTTCACGCCCGCCATGGCGCGGCCGCGCAGGGCGCCGTAGACGTGGATCGAGCCGCCGGCGACGACTTCCGCGCCGGAACCGACCGAGCCGAGGATGGTGACGTCGCCTTCGGGGAAGATCACGGTCTGGCCCGATCGCACCGGGTTTTCGAGCAGCAGTGAGGTCGGCTTGGCCTCGGTCTTCGCCTCAGCCTTTTTGGGCGCGTTTGGCTCGACCACGCAGCTGCGTCCGCCCGACAGCAGCGGCGGCATCATCGGGGTCAACCTGGCCTCCTCCACGCCCTCGATCCCGAGCACGCGGATGTTGCGGTCCTGCAGGCTGGTGAGCAGATGGCCGATGCCGGACTGGCTGAGGTCGACCGAGGACAGGTCGATCACCACGGGCCGGCCGGCAAAGAAGCCCGGTGAGCGGGCGATGGTCGCGTCGATCTCGTGCAGCCAGTCCAGAACCGGAACCGTCGGCGTGAACACGAAGGCCACGTAGGAGCGCCCGCGCAGGCGCACCATTTGGCGTTGAGGTTTGACTGCAGCCTCCATAGCGGCCGACTCGTTCCCTGTTATTGAATGGTTAACGATGCGGCGGATATGGTTAATGGCCGGTTAATTCTCCGTGGGAATACCTGGGGGATGGGCAGGCTGGAGCCGCTTTCGTGTCCCGGACGCGCTGCAGCGTGCAACGCTGCTGCGCAGAGCCGGGACCCACGCCTCCCGGATCATGCTCTCGGTAAAATGGGCCCCGGCTCTGCAGCGCACCGTCTAAGGGACGCTGCGCTACGTCCGGGGCAGGTGCGGAGAACGGGGCAACGGCTGCCCCTTACCTCTTCACCTTGCTCGCGTCCATCTTGATGCTCGGATCCAGCATCTTCGTCGTGAACGCCGTCGTCACGTCGAATGGCTTCTCCATGCCGAGATAGGTGTGGACCAGATCGTAGTCCTTCTTCATCCGCTCGCCGTCGATCCAGCCGAGACCCTTGGTGGTGGTGAACTCGTCCGTCATCAGGAACTTGATGCGCTCCCACTGGCGCTCCTGGTTCTCCTTGTCGAGACCGGAGACCTGGTCGAGCAGCGCCTTCAGGCATGGCGTGGCGTCGGCGACGCAGGCGGCAAAGGCCTTCTGCGTCACGCGCACGAAGTCTTCGACGACCTTCGGATTCTTCTGCAAATAGGCCCCGTTGACGATCAGCGAGTTGCCGTAGGGATTGAGCTCGATGTCCTTCCAGTTGACGTAGCCGAGGTCCTGTCCGAACTCGATCACCTTCAGATCGTGCTCGTTGTAGAAGTCACTGATGATGTCGACGGTGTGGCTCTTCAACGCCGCGATCTTCGCGGTCGGCCCGACATTGACGAAGCCGACGGCATCGGGTGCAAGGCCTGCGGCCTTGGCGAAGGCCGGCCACATCACGCGCGAGGCATCGCCGGGCGGATTGCCGATCTTGTGGCCGGCAAAATCCTTCACCCCGTTCACGCCGTAGCTCTTCAGCCAGTAGAAGGTCTGGCCGGTATTGGCGTAGACGCTCATCACGGCAACGGTGTCGGCGCCCTTGCTCTTGGCCACCAGCATGGTGGCGAGATCGGCGACGCCGAAGGGCGAGCCGCCGGAGCCGACCTTGGCGGCGGAGACGCCGGAGCCCTTGCCGACCTCGATGGAGAGGTCGATGCCCGCCTTCTCGTACCAGCCCTGCGCCTTGGCGTAATAATACGGCGAGTGGTCGGCCGTCGGCGTCCAGTTGAGGATCAGGTTCACAGCCTCGCCCGCGCTCGCCGACACCGCCGGCAAACCGAGCGCCAGCGCCAATACCAGGGCAGAGCCCGCCGCTTGCAAATGCTTCATCGCACCTCTCCTCATTGCCGCGACCCGGCTTGTCGCTCTCCCCATGGAAGGATACCAATGCAACAAGCCCGCCCTCAACTTGTCAACTGTTTGGTTGGAAATGACCGCAAAACGATCTGGCGACACCGTGCCGCAGCGGCGCGACCCCGTCGCCACCCGCAAGAAACTGCTCACCGCAGCGCGCCTGGAATTCGCCCGGCATGGCCTTGCGGGGGCCCGCGTCGACGAGATCGCCGAGCGCGCCGGCGTCAACAAGCAGCTCGTCTATCATTACTTCGGCGACAAGGACGCGCTCTACCTCGCCGTACTCGAATGGGTCTATGAGGACATCCGCGAGCAGGAGCGCCGGCTCAATCTCGAAGGCCTGCCGCCGGAGAAGGCGATCCGCAGGCTGATCGAAGCCTCGTTCGACCATCTGGCCGCAAACCCCGATTTCATCGTGCTTTTGAACGACGAGAACCGCAGCGGCGCCCGCCACGTCCGCGGCTCGACCCGGCTGGAGGCGATGCATTCCCCGCTGGTCAAGAGCGTCTCGCACATCCTCAACGAAGGCGTGCGCGCGGGCGTGTTCCGCAAGGGGATCGATCCGGTCCAACTCTATATCTCCATTGCCGGCCTCAGCTATTTCTTCTTCTCCAACACGCCGACGCTGTCGGCGATTTTCGGCAAGGACCTGTCGAGCCGCGCCCAGCGCCGCGCCCGTCGCAGGCACGTCGCCGACCTCGTGCTCCACTCGCTCCGGCCATAATCAACCAACTGGTTGAAACTTTCCCCAAGGGCGGTTAGACTTGCGGCTGCTTAGGCTGAAGATTTGCGGTATCGCCGCCGCGCCAACAGGGAGCAACCGGTGGCAGGAGACAGCGCACGCGCCTCGCGCAGCTTTGCGATCATCCTGATCGTGCACCTCGCCGTGCTCGTGCTCTGGCAGGTCCTGGTCGACGCCTTCCAGGTGCCGAAATTCATCCTGCCCTCCCCGCTCGCGACCGTGCAGACGCTGGGAACCGCGAGCTATGCCTGGGGCGCCAACACGCTGGTGACGGCGATCGAGATCCTCGGCGGCTTCGCGCTCGGCGCCTTCATCGGCGTCGCGCTCGCGGTGATCTTCAGTTGGGCGCCGCTCCTGAGCCTCGTGCTGTTGCCGCTGTTCGTGACACTGAACATGATCCCGAAGGTCGCGCTCGGCCCGCTCTTCATCGTCTGGTTCTCCTACGGCATCGTGCCGAACATCCTGATCGCCTTCAGCATCTGCTTCTTTCCGATCCTGCTCACCACCGCGCGGGGCCTGCGCGAGGTCGAGCCGGACCTGCTCGACCTCGTGAAATCGCTGCGCGGCTCGCGCTGGACGCTGTTCCGCAAGATCCAGCTGCCGGGATCGCTGCCTTACATATTCTCCGGCATGAAGGTCGGCGCCATCCTCGCGGTCGCCGGCGCCATCGTCGGGGAATTCATCGCCTCCGAGCGCGGGCTCGGCTACCTCATGATCCAGGTGCAGTCCTCGCTCGACACGCCCGCGATGGTGATGGCGGTCGTGCTGCTGACACTGCTCGGGGTCGCGCTCTACGGCCTGGTGCTCGCCCTCGAACGCATGTTCGTGGTCGGCGACGCAAGACAGACCTGACAACGACAGAACTAGGACCGGGGACCAGATCCATGCTGCTCACACGCCAGACGCTGCCCAAGACCATCCCCGATATCGCTGCCCTCGACGATCTCCTGTGCCGGCCGAGCCAGGCGCTGATCGACGACCTCAAGAAAGTCGAGGGCGACATCATGATCCTCGGCGTCGGCGGCAAGATGGGGCCGACGCTGGCGGGGCTCGCAAAAGCCGCCGTCCCGGATCGCCGCGTGATCGGCGTCGCCCGCTTCAGCGAAGCCGGTGTTGAGGAGTGGCTGCAGGCGCGCGGCGTGGAGACCATCAGTTGCGACCTGATGGACGAGCGCGCGATCCAGGCGCTGCCGAAGACACCCAACATCATTTTCATGGCCGGTAGAAAATTCGGCGCCGAGGGCGATCTGTCGCTGACTTGGGCCATGAACGCGCACGTGCCGGCGCTGGTCGCGCAGGCCTTCCCGTCCTCGCGCATCGTCGCGTTCTCGACAGGCTGCATCTATCCGTTCGTGCCGGTCGACGGCAAAGGCTCGACCGAGGACATGGCGCCGAACCCGCCCGGCGAATACGCGCAATCCTGCGTCGGCCGGGAGCGGATGTTCGAGTATTTCTCGCATAAGTTCGCAACGCCGGGACGGCTGTTCCGCCTCAATTACGCAATCGACATGCGCTACGGCGTCCTGCACGACATCGCGACGAAAGTGCTCGCGGGTACACCGATCGACGTCAGCCTCGGCCATGTCAATTTCATCTGGCAGGGCGACGCCTCGGCGCAGGCACTGCGCTGCCTCGCGCATTGCACGACGCCGACCTCGCCGATCAACGTCAGCGGCCACGAGATTTTGGCGGTGCGCGATCTCGCCCAAAAATTCGGCGCAAGGTTCGGCCGCGCACCGGTGCTGACCGGCAAGGAGGAGCCGACGGCGTGGCTGACCGACACGTCAAGGGCTGTCGAGCTGTTCGGCCTGCCTGTCGTCGACACCGAGCAACTGATCGCCTGGACCGCGGATTGGGTCTCGCGCGCCATGCCGAGCCTCGGCAAGCCCACCAAATACGAGGTGCGCGATGGCCGTTACTGACGCCCCGCCCATCCTCAAGCTTGGCGTCGACGACGCGCTGGCAGGGCTCGCGCTATCGACGGAGGCGCACTGGAACCAGATCGAGGACGATTGGCGCATCTTCCTGCGTGAAGGCGTCGTGTTCGGCATTCGTGACGGTGCGCGACTGGTCGCGACCGCAGCCCTGCTGCCCTATTCCGGCAACAACGCCTGGATCAGCATGGTGCTGGTATCAGGCACGCATCGCCGCCGTGGCCTTGCCACGCGTCTCGTCGACGCCTGCCTGGAAACCGCGCGCCAGAACGGCCTGACCAGCTGGCTCGACGCCACGCCCGACGGCGCCGCGGTGTACGGACCGCTGGGGTTCACGCCGACACTCGAATTGCGTCGGCTGAAGCTGATGAAACCCGAGCCGTCAGCCGGTCCAGCGCCGGCGGCCGCAACGCCCGAGGCGCTTCGGGCCCGGGACAAACGGACGAGTGGCCTCGACCGAACTAACTTGCTCTCCGCCTTCGCACAGCGCACCGGCTCGCGCATCGTCGCCGCCAACAACGCCATCGCTCTCGTCCGCGACGGCAGAACCGCGCGCCATATCGGGCCCCTGTTCGCGGATCATCCGGCTGATGCGTTGGCTCTGGCCGATGCAATTGCGCGGTCCGAGAGCCGCCCTCTCTTGCTCGACGCCGTCGCCGCGCAAGGCGCGTTCCTGGATGGATTGCTGGCTGCCGGCTGGACCATCGAGCGTCCGTTCCAGCGCATGCGGTTCGGCGCCGCCACCATCGCCGCCGAAGAAACGCCATTCGCCGTCGCCGGCCCCGAATTCGGATAGGACATCATGCATCACAGCCAGATCCACAGCGACATCCGCAAGCTGATCGCCGACGGCACCGTGATGCCGGCGCATCCCCTCGCCCTCACCGCCGAGCGCCAGCTCGACCAGACGCATCAGCGCGCGCTGACGCGCTACTACATCGACGCGGGCTCAGGCGGCCTTGCGGTCGGCGTGCACACCACCCAATTCGCGATCCGCGACGTCGGCCTCTACCGCCCCGTGCTCGAGCTTGCCGCCGAGACCGCAGCCAACTGGACCAAGCGTGCGCTGGCAATGGTCGCAGGCCTTGCCGGCCCAACCAGCCAGGCAACCGCCGAAGCCCGCACCGCGCGCGACATCGGCTATCACGCCGGCCTGCTCAGCCTCGCCGCGATGAAGAGCGCCTCCGAGGACGAGATCATTGCCCACTGCACGGCGGTCGCCGCCGAAATCCCGCTGATCGGCTTCTATCTTCAGCCGGCCGTCGGCGGGGTCGTCCTGTCGAGCCGTTTCTGGCAGCGCTTCGCCTCGATCGACAATGTCATCGCCATCAAGATCGCGCCTTTCAACCGTTACCGGACCCTCGATGTGCTGCGCGGCGTCGCGGCGGCCGGCGCGCTCGACCGCGTCGCGCTCTACACCGGCAATGACGATCACATCCTGCTCGACCTGATGCTGCCGTTCGACCTTCGCGAGAACGGCAGCACCACGCGGACCTATTTCAAAGGCGGCCTGCTCGGCCATTGGTCGGTTTGGACCGCGAGCGCGATCAAGCAGTTCGAGCGTTGCAAGGCAACGCGGCACAAGGACAGCGTACCCGCGGACCTGCTCGCGCTTGATGCCCGCGTCACCGACTGCAACAGCGCTTTCTTCGACGTCGCCAATAATTTTCACGGCTGCATCGCAGGCTGCCATGAAGTTCTGAGGCGCCAGGGCCTGATGAAAGGTCTGTGGTGCCTCGATCCGAACGAAGGCCTCAGCCCCGGCCAGAAGGAGGAGATCGATCGCGTCACCCGTGAGCACGCCGACCTCAGCGACGATGCCTTCGTCGCCGCCAACCTGAATAAATGGCTGGCATGAGCTCGGCCCCCTTCATCAGCCTGCAAGGCGTCCGCAAGGTCTATCGTAGCGGCGGCGCCGAGTTTCTCGCGGTGTCCGACGTCACCATGGACGTGCAGGAGGGTGAGCTGGTCTCACTGGTCGGCCCGTCCGGCTGCGGCAAGACCACGGTGATGAAGATCCTGGCCGGCCTGCACGACGCCGACGGCGGCACCGTGACGATCGGCAACGCGAAGAGCCCGTTCGACCCGACCCGCGACGTCGGCATGGTGTTTCAGCAGGCGCTGCTCCTGAAGTGGCGCACCATTCTGGACAACGTGCTATTGCCGGCCGAGATCGTCGGCCTGCCCATGAAGGCCGCGCGCGAGCGGGCGCGCGACCTGCTCAACCTGGTCGGGCTCGCTGGCTATGAGCAGAAATATCCGCAGCAGCTCTCCGGCGGCATGCAGCAGCGCACCGCGATCGCGCGCGCCTTCGTCCACGATCCCAAGCTGATCCTGATGGACGAGCCGTTCGGCGCGCTGGATGCGCTGACGCGAGAGCAGATGAATCTGGAAATGCTGCGGATCTGGCGCCAGAGCGGCAAGACCATCATCTTCGTCACGCATTCGATCCAGGAGGCCGTGTTCCTGTCCTCGCATTGCGCCGTGCTGACCGCAGGACCTGCGAAGATGGCCGACTATTTCCCGATCGACCTGCCCTTCCCCCGCGACCTGCCGCTCAAGACCACCGACGCATTCGGTGCCTATGCGCGAAGGATCTATGCGAAGCTTGGATTGGGAGCGGTGTAAGCTGCTCCCTCCGCCGTCATTCCGGGGCGCGACGAAGTCGCGAGCTATGATGCGCAATTGCGCATCTGAGAATCCACCGGGCAACACAACGCGCGGTGAAATGGATTCCGGGCTCGCGCCAAGCGGCGCGCCCCGGAATGACAGTGTCCTTTTGGATCACGCCCGAGAACACCGCGCCCCTGTGCCTGTGCTCAGCTCTTGTTGCGCATCTTGCTGAGCAGGTAATTGTCGTAAAAATTCTCCGCGATCTGCGTATAGAACAGCAGCTCCTTCATATACGCGTCGTGGCTGTCCTTGGTCCGCTTGAACAGCTCGCTCTTGGCGGCGAGCTCGTTCAAATGCTCCTGGGTCGCGTTATAGCAGGCCTCCAGCACCGGTTGCGGGAACGCTTTCAGCTCCGCGCCGTTGGCGAGCAGCCGCTTCAGCGCCGCCGGATTCACGCTGTCGTATTTCTCGAGCATCCAGGCGCCGGCCGCCGCGCCCGCCTGGTTGACGATCGCCTGGTACTGCTTGGGCAGCGAGGCCCATTTCTCGTCGTTGACGATCATGTGCAGCATGGCGCCGCCTTCCCACCAGCCGGGGAAGTAGTAGTACTTGGCGACCTTCTGGAATCCGAGCTTCTCGTCGTCATAGGGACCGACGAACTCGACCGCGTCGATCGTGCCCTTCTCCAGCGCCGGATAGATGTCACCGCCTGCGATCTGCTGCGGAACGACCCCGAGCTTTGCCAGCACATGGCCGCCCATGCCGGCGATGCGGAATTTGAGACCCTTCAGGTCGTCGACGGTCTTGATCTCCTTGCGGAACCAGCCGCCCATCTGGGTGCCGGAATTGCCGCAGAGAATCGCGTGCGCCTTGAACGGTTTCAGCGCCTCATTGGTGAGGTCGGCGCCACCGCCGAAGTGCCACCACGATTCCTGATGGCGATGGTTCATGCCGAAGGGCGCGCCGGTGGCATAGGCCAGCGCAGGCTCCTTGCCGATGTAGAAATAGAGCGGGGTCTGCGCCATCTCCACCGAGGACGTGCTGACGGCATCGAGCGCCTGCAAGCCCGGAACGATCTCGCCGGCGCCAAAGGTCTGGATCTGAAATTTGTTGTCCGTGGCCTCGGCGATATATTTCGCGAAGGTCTGCGCCGTGCCGTAGATGGTGTCGAGCGATTTGGGGAAGCTCGAGGTCAGGCGCCATTTGATCTCGGGCATGCTCTGCGCGATCGCAGGTGCAGCAACCAGCGTCGTCGCGCCGGCGGCCGCGCCGCCCGTGAGAAATGTACGGCGTTTCATGATGGGTTCTCCCTGAAAGCAAGTTTGAAACATATGGGCTTGCGGCAACGGTCTTTGCCGACCGTTTGCCCGTTCCTGGAACGGAGTTCAAGTTGTGAAAGCCTAGCCTATAGCTCCGATGGAGCGCCGCTAGAGCAGCTTCGCGCTCACGAACAGCGCGCGCACGGCGTTGGTCGCCTGCACCGCCAGCATCGCGTTACCGGCCGCGCCTTCAAGGGCCGCGACAGCGTCCTCATGCAGGGAACGGAATTCCATCCACTCGACCGACTTGAAGTTGGTGAGGAATTGATAGGCCTGGCCGACGGTCGCGATCGCCAGCGTGTCACCGTTCAACTTGATCTTGAACGTCGTACGCAGCGGGGTCTCGGAATTCGTTGGATCACTCATGGGCTGCTTCTGGACGATGACGGCTTAACGAACGGGAAACGGCAGCCCCGCCGCAGCAGGCAAATATCAGGAGTTGGTGCTCGCGCGCTGCGAGGCGGTCGCCGATCCGCTCAGGCTCGGCACCACGACGAGGCGATTGAACTCGCCATTGTCGTAAGCTTTGAGGAAACGATCATAGTCCTTGATCGAGACGCAGCCGTTGGAATCGCCGCGCGGTCCCAGCAAGTAGTTGTGCGTGAGCAGACCGACACGGCCAAGCGCGCTGGTGCCTTCGACCGGGGTCATACGCAGCGCACGGACGCCGTGAAAAAGCTTTTCACGCGGCTTCAGGTCGTAGATCGCGGGCGGGGTCGCTCCCACCATCCGCCGGTCGACATGGTCGGGATCGTCCATCAGCGCGCCCAAGCCTGAATGGGCTTCCAGCGCCACGCCGCTCGGCAGGTAAAGCGCCTTGGCCTTGATGTCGTAGACCGCCGTTCGCGAATCGTAGCCAAGGGCGGCGAGATCCGGAGCCCTGCCGAGCAAGCCATCGCCGGGGGTCAGCGAGGCCAGCTTGATCTTGTCGGTGAATTTTTCGAAGAAATTGCGATTATCGGCCCTGGGACCGGTATCGGCATAGGCTTGGCTGGAGGCGATCTGGGCGGCGAGGTCCGCCTGGACCGGCCTCGAGCGCGGCATCGGGACGACGTCGGCGCGATGCGAGGGCCTCCTCTCGTCGACCGCGGTCCGATCGTCATCGGTCAGCATCGAGCGCCAGTCGTCGCCCTGAAGCTTCTGCGCGAGCATCGCCTTGGCATCGCGAAGCTTGAGCTGGACCGCATTCAGGGCGGAACGCTCCAGTGTCCGGAGGCCGAGGTCCCGAGCCGGCGGATTGCCGGACGCCGAAGCGAAACGATCTTCGAAAGACGGCGTATTGCCGGGCGGCAACGCGGCGGAGACCAGCGGGCTCGAAGAGCCCAGATTCGAATCCCCGATGTCCACGACCCAGGCGGCGGCGCCCAGTGCCAGCGCGACGGCGGCAAGAGACAGCAAAACGCGCTCGGCCCGCCCGATTCGGCGGCGCGACAACAGCCTCTCGGCGTGTCCTGCGTCGGAAACCATCAGATCCCCAAATAACCCCCCGGGGGACCCAACCCCCACCCGGAGACTCTATACCAGCTACCACATTGGGAGCCAAAAGTTAGGCATAATCGCGGCCGGTAAGGGTCCGGAGTGGACATTCCGAGGTATCCAATGACCGATCCTTTCGATCTAGACCGGTTTGTCCGGGCCCAAGACCCGGTCTATCGGGACGTTCAGGGGGAGCTGATCCGAGGGCGGAAGCAGAGCCACTGGATGTGGTTCGTCTTCCCCCAAATCGCAGGCCTCGGCTTCAGCCCCATGTCGCAGCGCTACGCCATCGGCTCCCGCGAGGAGGCGAAGGCCTATCTCGCCCATCCCGTGCTCGGCGCGCGGCTGATCCAATGCACCCGCCTCGTCCTCACCGTTCAGGGGCGGAGCATCAACGCGATCCTCGGCGCGCCCGACGACGCCAAATTCCGCTCGTCGATGACGTTGTTCGGCGCGGTGTCCGATGAGCCCATTTTCGACGAGGCGCTCGCCCGCTATTTCGCAGGCGAGCGCGACACCGCGACGCTGGAGATCCTGTCGAGGCTGGATCGGAATGCCTAGCGCCTGCGATCAACGCCCCTGGAAGACGGCCGCACGACGCTCGATGAAGGATTGAATTCCCTCCTTCGCGTCCGCGCTGCCGAGCACACGGGCGCGCATCTCGGGGATGTAGGCGATCGCCGCCGCCTCGCCGCCTTCGACGTACTTGGCCGCCGCTTCCTTGGTGACCTGGATGCCGAGCGGCGCATTGCGCGCGATGATGTCGGCGAGCGCCATCGCACGCACGATCTGCTCTCCCGGCGGCACGATCTCCTGGACGAGGCCGATCGCATGAGCGCGGTCGGCCGAAAATTCGTCGCACAGGAACAGATGATACATCGCGTCGCCCCAGCCGGCGCGCGACAGGAAACGGAAATGCGCGCCGCCGAGTGGCGCAATGCCGCGCCTGGATTCCATCTGGCAGAAGCGTGAATCCGCTGCGGCCACCACGATATCACCGGCGAGCATCAGCTCGATGCCGACGGTGAAGACGATGCCCTGCACGGCGGTGATAACAGGCTTGCGGCAGCGCTTGGCAAGGCCGAACGGATCGACATTACCTTCCCTGACGTTGCGCTTCTCCGCTGCAGGCCCGAAGAATTTCGGCATGTCGAGACCAGCGGTGAAATCCCTGCCCTCGGCGCAGATCACGCCGACGCGGTAGGCCTCCTTGTCGTGCAGCTCGGTCAGCGCATCGGACAATTGCTCCATCATCACCGGCGTGAACGCGTTCTTCTTCGCGGCATTGTCGATGATGATCTTGAGAACGTGGCCGTGCAGCTCGGTACGAATTTGTCCTTCGCTCATGCGCTTCTCTCCGTGATCGTCATTTGGGTTTTGGTGCACGTCAGGCCGGCAGCTGAACCGCCGCGCGGATTGCCTCGATTCGCTCCGGCGTGAATACGCCGGATTCGAGCAGCTGAAGGATCGAGAGCACGCCGCCCCGCGACCCCCAGCTTCCCTCCTCGATGATCTCGAAATTGACCCACCAGGTCGGCGCCGGTTTCTGCATTCCGCAGGCCTCCGCGAGCCGCGCGAGCACGTTGCGGATCACCTCGGCGCGCACCTCGGCCGGCCAGGCCGCGTTCATCACCGCGATTCTGACGGTGATGATGTCGCGCGGGGTGTCCTGATCGGACAGGAGCTGGCCGCCAACCGCCATGCAGTCGGCTGGAAGTTCATGGAAATGGACCTGGAAGCCCATCCGCGCAGCCGGCACGTGCTGGCCGATCTCGGGCTCGAGCACGGCATCGGTCAGGGTTTCCGCGAGGCAGCGGCGCTGCGTCAGGCTGAGCCGGCCCGGGGGGGCGGTCACGGTGATGATGGTCAAGGGCGCCTCTGGAAAATCTATGACACTCGTCATATTTCAGCACGGCTTGCCTATGTCAAGCGTCATAGTCTAGATGGGGCGCCAACCATGGGACTTCCGATGACCTCCAGCACGCGCGACAAGATGATCGCCGGCGCCGCCGATCTGATGAGCCGCCGCGGCTTGAATGCCACCAGCATGCGCGACGTCGTTCGCCACACGTCGACGCCCCGCGGCTCGATCGGTCACCACTTTCCGGAGGGCAAGCAGCAATTGATCGCCGAAGCCGTGACCTTCGCCGGCAAGGAGGTGTCCATTCCCCTGGAGAAGGTCATGAGCGACCGCGGCGCGATCGGCGGCTTGCGGGCCTTCGTTGCGTCCTGGCGCCGCCGGCTGGAGGCAACCGGCTTCGAGGCCGGGTGTCCGGTGCTCGCCGTTGCCGTCGACCGCTATGTCGGCGAGGCGTCCGACAAGGACGATGAGGCGGCGCAGCAGCACCTGCTCGACCTCGCCGACGGCGTGTTCGCCGAATGGCGGCGGATCATGCGTGCGGCCCTGCTGCGCGAAGGGCTGGCTGCGGAACGCGCGGAACGGCTGGCAACGCTCGTCGTCGCCTCGATCGAAGGCACGGTCGCGATGTGCCGGGCAAACCGTAGCGCAGACGCGCTCGATCAGGTCCAAGAAGAGCTGGAGGCGGTGCTGTTCGCCGCCCTCGCCCCCACCCGCAGATAGATTGGAGACGCATCGTGGACCTTTCCCGACAGCGCGAGCTCGCCCGTCATCTCGCCAAATTGCGCCGCGAGGGCCGGCAACAAAGCGGCCTCGAAGAACGGCTGGTCCCGCCGGATGCAGATACGGCGTACCATGTTGCCAGGATGGTGGAAGAGGAGTTGGGCTGGGTTGTCGTCGGATGGAAGATCGCAGGCATGAAGTCCGGACTCCAGCGCCAGCTTCGCATCTCTTCGCCGATTTATGGGCGGGTGTTCGCGCCTCTGATCAAGAGCTCGCCCGCCAGCGTCGAGCACGCCAGGCAATGCAGCCCGATACCGGAAGTCGAGTACCAGGCGCGCCTCGGCGCCGACCTGCCACCGCGCGCGAAGCCCTATACGGCAGATGAGGTCGGCGACGCCGTCGCCTCGTTGCATCCCGGCATCGAGCTAGCGGAGTGCCGCTTCGTTCACGATGCGGCATTTCCGCCAATGCCGGCGATCATGGCGGACGGCTCTGGATCGGGAACGATCGTGCTCGGGGAGCCTATCGCCGACTGGCGCAACCGCGACATCGCCAATCAGAACGTCGTCCTCAATTGCAATGGCATCGAGAGGCGCCGCGGCTCCGCTGCGGAGGCGATTGACCACCCGCTGGTGCCGCTGGCCTGGCTTGCCAACGAGCTGTCGCGGACAGGCATCGGTCTCAAGGCCGGCCAGACGATCAGCACGGGCACGCTGACCGGCATGCTGCGGCCGAAGGCCGGAGAAACCTACGTTGCCGATTTCGGTGCGCTGGGATCGGTGAGCGCGACCTACAGTTGAGAGGGCGCCATCGGCCGAGAGCGTAAACCCAAGATTAACACGGGCAAACTATCGTCCAGGCAAAATAATTCCCCGTTATTTGCCGGACAGATCATGAAAATCGGTACACTGCTGACCTCTGCCATCGTCTCGCTCTCGACCGTGGGCGGCGGCCTCGCCGTGTACGTCGCCGTGACCAAGTACCAGACGATGGAGCGGATCACCGAAGCCCAGGGCCGGCTCGCGATCGCCCGCGCCGTCAGCGACATCCCGCGCTATCTCAATCCCGAGCGCGGCTTCTCCACCAACATCCTCTTTGGGCCCGCGGCCATCGACCCTGCGCTGCTTGTCGAGCAGGACAAGCTGCGCAAGCAGACCGACGGCGCCCGCGACAAGATGAACGCACTGCGCAAGGAGCTGCCCGGCCCGTTTGACGACGGCACCACCATCGGCAACAGCATCGACGGCATCAATGCGAAGTTCACGGCGTTGCGCGAGGCCATCAACAAGGCAATGGCTGGGCCGGCCGAGGCGCGCAAGGACGCCGCCAGGAAGATCGTCGCCGACAATGCGGTGCTCAACGGCGGCGTGACCGCGCTGCTCAACGAGCAGGTCCGCCGCATGGCGATCCTGAACGGTGACGCCTACCGGCAGGCCAGCTACGCCAACACCGCGATGACGTTGCGCGACGTCGGCGGTTTCAACTCCAGCCTGCACAAGAATCTCGTCGGCGGCAAGAAGCCGGCGACCGACGCCGAGAAGGCCGACATCGGACGCTCGCAGGGCCGCAACGACCAGCTGGTGATGGCGCTGCTGGAACTGCGAGGCAATCCGGCAACTCCGGCCAACGTCGCCGCATCGCTGGAGAAGTTCAACTCGATCTATGTCGAGGAGTTCGGCCGCGAGCTCAAGCTCGTCAAGGACGGCGCGATCAGCGGCAAGTACGAACACGACATGGATACCTATTACGCCGCCACGCAGCGCGGGCTCAGCACCATCATCGAGGTTCGCGACGCCTTCTACGACAACGCCGAACAGATCCTCTCCGGCGCTTCTTCGTCCGCGCGGACCAGCTTCACCGTCGCGCTTGCAGGCCTTGCCGCCGTGTTGATCGCGAGCGTCGGGCTCATCGTGATGGTTCGCCGCCGCGTCTGCGCTCCGATCGTCAAGCTGACGACGCGGATGTCGCGGCTTGCGGAGGGCGAGGTTGCGGACAGCATCCCCGGCGCCGAGCGCTCCGACGAGATCGGGGCAATGGCCGCGGCCGTGCAGGTCTTCAAGGACAACATGATCCGGGCCGACCGGCTCGCGGCCGAGAAGCAGGCCGAGAACGACGGCAAGATGCGGCGCGCGCAGGCACTCGACGAGCTGACCCGCGCATTCGAAGCCAAGGTCACCGAGCTCGTCGGCGGCCTGTCTCGCGCCTCCTCGACCATGGAAGGCACCGCTCAATCGATGACTTCGACGGCGGCCCAGACCAACAGCCAGGCCGCGGTCGTCGCCGCCGCCTCCGAGCAGACCTCGACCAATGTACAGACCGTCGCCAGCGCCACCGAAGAGCTGACCTCCTCCATCTCCGAGATCGGCCGTCAGGTCGCACAGAGCACCGAGATTGCCGCCCGCGCGGTCGACAACGCGCGCCGCACCGGCGATACCGCCCGTACGCTCGCGGAGGGCGCCCAGAAAATCGGCGACGTCGTCACGCTGATCCAGAGCATCGCCGAGCAGACCAACCTGCTCGCGCTGAACGCGACCATCGAGGCCGCCCGTGCCGGCGATGCCGGCCGCGGCTTTGCGGTGGTTGCTTCCGAAGTGAAGTCGCTGGCGGGCCAGACCGCAAAGGCGACGACCGAAATCTCCGAGCAGATCACGGCGATCCAGACCGCGAGCGACGAAACCGTGGCCGCGATCCGCAACGTCGCCGACGTCATCGGCGAAATCGACCAGATCGGCACCGCGATCGCGGCGGCGATCGAGGAACAGGGCTCGGCCACCAAGGAGATCGCCCGCAGCGTCCAGGAGGCCGCCCGCGGCACCCAGGAGGTCAACACCAACATATCAGGCGTGCAACGCGCGGCCGACGATACGGGCGCCGCCGCGAGGGAAGTTCTGGTCGCCGCCGAGCAGCTCTCGACCCAGTCGCGCGATCTCGCCGGACAGTTCGACCGCTTCCTCGGCGAGGTCAGGGCGGCGTAGCGCGATTCAATACGGCGGCGCCTTGCGCGCCCGCTGGGCTTTCGCCGCTTCGATCCACCACGTCAGGTCATCAGCAAAGCGCGGGAACGAGCGTTCCAGTGCCTTGCCGCCCTCGCCGATCGGCTCGCCCTGCTCGGACAGGGTCTGCGCGATCGGGCCGACGCCGATGGTGCTCGACACCACCACCATGCCCATCTCCGAGAGCGTGCCGTGCCAGGCGGTAGCGGCGCGTGCGCCGGACAGGCGGCCGGCCGAATAGCTCACGATCGCCGCCGGACGCCAGAACCACTCTTCGAGGAAATGGTCGGTGAGATTCTTCAGGCCGGGCTGGATGCCCCAATTGTATTCGCCGGTGACGAAGACGAAGCCGTCGGCGCCGCGGATCTGTCCGGCGAGCTTTTCCAGCGCCTCGGGCGCCGAACCCTCAGGATATTCCTTGTACATGCGATCGAGCATCGGCAGGCCGATCGCCTTTGCGTCGATGAACTCGACGTCCTCGCCGCGGCGGCGCAGACGATCGATGACGAAGTTCGCAAGGCGGATGCCCATGCGATCGGAACGGTACGAACCGTAGAGGACGAGGATGCGATTGCTCATGATGGTCGCATGCTACCACGAAACCGGCGCGCGCAGCGATTTCCTTTGCCGTGGCGTTTCGTGCGTGGGCGGTTCAGTGCGTCGCGCGATAGCTGGCGCGGCGCGGTATGGACCGGCATGCCAGTCCTTCGGCCAGCACCTTCATGTCCTCATGCCGGCCGCTGCGAATCAGCCGCCCGAACTCGTCGGGTGAGAAAGGAAGACTTGGATCATCATCGATCGGGCGCCGCATTCGTGGACCGAAGAACCGCCGAACCAGGCTAGCCAGCCGCCGCATGTCAATTCCCTCGCGCCAGCAACAAACCTCTCAGTCTGCACATTGTTCCTCCCGCACCTCTGAGATTGCAAGAGGTCGCTGAGGACTCCGCACCAAAAAAAATCGCGGAGAATAATCTCCTCTTCGTCGTGCTCGTCGGCAAAACGACGTAGCGTACAAACTCCTGATTGTGCTCGCGGTCCGAGCGCACCGCGTTCGCGGCGAAGCCGTGGTCGGGCTAGCCCATCGCGACGCAGGTCACGATGACTTCGTCCTCCGGAATTCTCCGCGACCTCGCACACGACGTGAACATGCCAGGGCTCGATCTTCATCGACGACGGCGCGCGCTTGGCGCTCTCGATGATGACCTCGATCACCGCACGACCGGTTGCCGAGGCGGCGGGCAAAACCTATGCTAACCCGCAAGCAAGACCAAGAACCCTGGAGGAGCCGCCATGGCCGCGCCACTCGACCCCGTCATCGCCCAGATCATTCCGCTCATGCCGATGCGCGATCTCGCGGTCATGACACCGCAGAGCGCCCGTGATTCCTTGCGCCAGCTGGCTGCCTCGCGCGCCGCCATCCCGCCACCGCCGGTCGATCACGTGCAGGATATCAAGGTGAAAGGCGGCGTCGGCCTGCTCGACGCGCGTGTCTACCGGGTCGGCACCACGCCCGCGCCGACCGTGGTGTTCTTCCATGGCGGCGGATGGGTTGCCGGCGATCTCGAAACCCACGACCGGCAGGCGCGCAATCTTGCGATCGAGACCGGCGCGGTCGTCGTCTCCGTTGACTATCGACGCCCGCCCGAGACGCGCTTTCCGGGCGCGTTCGAAGATGCCTTCGCTGCTGCAAGCGACATCTTCACCCGTGTTGCGGAATTTGGTGGCGATGCAAAACGCCTCGGCGTTTCCGGCGACAGCGCCGGCGGCAATCTCGCGGCGACCACCGCGATCGCCTGCCGGGACGCCGGCATCAAGCTCGCCGCGCAATTGCTGGTCTATCCCGTGACCGACGTCGTCGGCGCTTATGCCGATGCCCACGAGAACGCACGCTACCCCTCGCGCGCCGAGAATGCCGAGGGCTACTTCCTGACGCGCGCCACGATGGAATGGTTTTGCGGCCATTATCTCGCCGATCCCGCTCACGCCAGCGACTGGCGCGTCTCGCCGCTGCGGACGGCATCCCTCGCCGGTGTCGCCCCTGCGATCGTCACCACCGCCTGGTTCGATCCCCTGCGCGACGAGGGTGCGGCCTATGCGCGGGCACTGGAAGCGGCCGGCGTCCGCGTCAAGCACCACGAGGGTCCCGGCCTGATCCACGGCTATTTCGGCATGGGCGATGCCTCGGACGTCGCGCGCGCCGAGGCACAACGCGCACGCGCCGACTTCAGGGCGCTGCTCACGCGGGGGGCTGATCTGCTAGGGCCGGTGCGTCCGCTGCGCGCCAGTGTGCCCCCAGGTCTCGTCCCAATCCTGGCCGGCGGCGTCGACGACGCGGCCGTCGGCTTCGAAGAACTTGTTCGGCACCTGGAAGATTGCCAGGATCAGAGCCCCGTCCGGACACCAGGCGGCATGCCGGCTGCCTGCCTCGCGCCAGATGAATTCGCCGGCCTTGCAGGCGATGCCCCGAGCGGGCCCCTCCTTGTCGACGAGCGCGCCTTCGATGACGTAGCTCTGCTCGATGCCGACATGCTCGTGGTCGGGCAGCACCGATCCCGGCGCAAAGCGCATCAAGGCGGTCATCAGCCCCGTGCCGCGGTCGAACAGCAGCGTCTTGGCCTCGCAGCCCGGAAAGCGCGTCTTCTGCCAGTCCATGTTTTGCGGCTGAACCAGATGAGAATGCCGGTCGGTGGCTTCCTGGTCCTTCGGGATCGCGGCGTCCATCACGATACTCCCTCCATCTCGACCACCGGAAGCTAGCAGGATCGTCCGGCCGGGTCAGCGAGCGGTGCAACACGCCGGGACGAACGCCGATCGCGGGAAAATCGGCAGGCAAACCGGACGACCGGGCGCCATCCTGCTTGATTGCGCCACGATTCCCGGCTCCAATCCGCCCGCCATTTCTGGTTCTGGGAGACACTCATGATGAAACGGATTTTCCTCGCTGCGGTCGTTGCCACCTTCGCGGCAGGCTCGGCCTTCGCGCAAGAAACCTGCGAGAGCAAGGCCGTCGGCAAGGACGGCAAGCCGCTGGCCGGCGCCGCCAAGACCTCATTCCTGAAGAAGTGCAAAGCCGACGCCTGCACGCCCAAGGCCGTCAGCGCCGACGGTAAACCGCTCGCCGGCGCCGCCAAGAACAGCTTCATGAAGAAGTGCGAAGTCAGCGCGTAAGGCGCTCCTTCCTTTGCGAACAAGACCGCCACGAACTCGTCATGCCCGGGCTTGTCCCGGGCATCACGGAGGGAGTTAGTCCCGCCTGAACCGATAGTCGAACGCCCCGTCCAGCGGCTTGATCCATCCCGCCGTCGGCGCCGGAAAATGCACCGGCAGGATCAACGTGTCGGTGTCCGCAACGGACGCGAAGAATTTTCGCCGTGAGGCCGCCGACTGCTTCGGATCCCAATCGGGCTTCGCCGACCAATCCGGCTCGCGGCACTGGATCTGGTGGTGCATCAGATCGCCGGCGACCACGGCGCGCTGGCCCTTCGACATAATGTTCACGCAGCAATGGCAGGGCGAATGCCCCGGCGTCGGCGTCAGCGTCACGGTATCGTCGAGCGCGTAATCGTCATCCACCAGCAGCGCCTGTCCCGCTTCGAGGATCGGCAGGCAATTGTCACGAAACACGGTGCCGGGCGGATTGTTGCCCCTGGCGTGCTCGGCCTCCCAGGCCGCATACTCGCCCTTGTGGAAGACGTATTTCGCGTTCGGGAACGTCGGCACCCAGCGGCCGTTGCGCAAGGTCGTATTCCAGCCGGTGTGGTCGATGTGCAGATGCGTGCAGAACACGTAGTCGATCTGCTCGAAGGCGATGCCGAGCGCGAACAACTCGTTGCGCCAGCGTTCCTTGCCGGGGAAGTCGAACGGCGGCGGATGGCCCTTGTCCTCACCGGTGCAGGTGTCGACCAGAATGGTGTAGCGGGGCGTGCGCACCACGAAGGTCTGATAGGTGATCACCATCAAGCCGCGCGCGGCGTCGAACACCTCCGGCTCCATCGTCGGCAGATGGCGTTTGAACACGCCCTCGTCATAGGCCGGGAAAAAATCCTGCGGCCGCCGCCATGGCCCTTCCCGCTCGATCACCGCGTCGATGGTGATGTCGCCGATTCGGAGTTGTTTCATGGGTGTTCGCTCCCTTTTTTGTGAAAGCGTAGCGAACGGGCTCAGGGCATTCAAGGCGCCGAACGCAAAGAGCTTCGGCGGGCGTGCCGCAAATCAACCTCAAATAGCGGAGAAAATGACGGTGGAATGAGGAATGTCCGGTGGGCAGGAAATTGAAAATAACCGCGGCAATCATGGTTGCCGTCGCAGCTGGCATCTACGTCAACAACGCCAGCCTTCTGGCGCCGCATCCAGACGGCACGCCGGTGCTGCTCGCCCATCGCGGCATCGCGCAGCGTTTCGACGAGCGGGACCTGAAGAACGACACCTGCACGGCCGCGCGGATGTTGCCGCCGGCGCACGATTACCTCGAGAACACGCTGCGCTCGATGCGCGCGAGCTTCGAGGCCGGTGCGGATGTCGTCGAGCTCGACGTGCACCCGACCACCGACGGCGAGTTCGCCGTCTTCCACGACTGGACGCTCGACTGCCGGACCGACGGCAACGGCGTCACACGCGCGCAGAGCATGGCGAAGCTGAAGACGCTCGACATCGGCTACGGCTACACTGCCGACGGTGGCAAGTCCTTCCCGTTCCGCGGCAAGGGTGTTGGCATGATGCCGTCATTGTCGGAGGTGTTCGCCGCCTTCCCCGGCAAGCAACTGCTCATCAACGTGAAGAGCCGGGACCCCGACGAAGGCGACAGACTTGCCGCCGTGCTGAATACGCTGCCGGCCGAGCGGCGCCGGACCATCATGGTCTATGGCGGCGACGAGCCGATCGAGGCGATCCGTCGCCTTACCCCCGATGTCCGTACGATCTCGCGCGGGGCAATCAAGAGCTGCCTAGCCCGCTATATCGGCTATGGCTGGACCGGCCTGGTCCCGGCGGCCTGCCGCAATGCGATGGTGCTGGTGCCGATCAACGCCGCTCCCTGGCTATGGGGCTGGCCCGATCGTTTCCTCGCACGCATGAACGGCGTCAACAGCGCGGTCTTCGCGCTCGGTCCCTACAGCGGCGGCGAGTTCTCTACAGGCATTGACACGCCGGAAATATTCGCGCGGTTGCCGCAAGGCTATTCCGGCGGCATCTGGACCAACGAGATCGAGGCAATCGCCAAGCTCGCAGGCGGGAGCCGAGATTAGCTCCGCAACCCCGGCGCTTCCTGCCCGGTCCGCGCGACATATTCCGTATAGCCGCCACCGAACTGGTGGATACCCTCCGGCGTCAGCTCCAGCACGCGGTTCGACAGCGTCGCCAGGAAATGCCGGTCATGCGAGACGAACAGCATGGTGCCCTCGAAATCCGACAGCGCGTTGATCAGCATTTCCTTGGTGGCGAGGTCGAGATGGTTGGTCGGCTCGTCCAGCACCAGGAAGTTCGGTGGGTCGAACAGCATCTTGGCCATCACCAGCCGCGCCTTCTCGCCGCCCGACAGCACCCGGCAGCGCTTCTCGACGTCGTCGCCGGAGAAGCCGAAGCAGCCGGCGAGCGCGCGCAAGGAGCCCTGCCCCGCGGTCGGAAACGCGTATTCGAGCGACTGAAACACCGTCTGCTCGCCGTCGAGCAGATCCATCGCGTGCTGGGCGAAATAGCCCATCTTGACGCTGCCGCCGACCGCCACCGTGCCCTCATCAGGCTCGCTCGCGCCCGCAACGAGCTTGAGCAGCGTCGACTTGCCGGCCCCGTTGACGCCCATCACGCACCAGCGCTCCCGACGGCGGATCATGAAATCGAGCCCGTCATAGATGCGCTTCGATCCGTAACCCTTGTGCACGTTCTTGAGCGCGACGACGTCCTCGCCCGAGCGCGGCGCCGGCGGAAAGTCGAATGCGACGCTCTGGCGCCGGCGCGGCGGCTCCACCCGCTCGATCTTATCGAGCTTCTTGACCCGGCTCTGCACCTGGGCGGCGTGCGAGGCGCGCGCCTTGAAGCGTTCGATGAACTTGATCTCCTTGGCGAGCATCGCCTGCTGGCGCTCGAACTGGGCCTGCTGCTGCTTCTCGTTCTGCGCCCGCTGCTGCTCGTAGAATTCGTAATCGCCGGTGTAGGTCGTGAGCGATCCGGAATCGATCTCGATCACCTTCGAGATCACGCGGTTGATGAACTCGCGGTCATGCGAGGTCATCAGCAGCGTGCCTTCGTAATCGTGCAGGAATTTTTCCAGCCAGATCAGGCTCTCGATATCGAGATGGTTGCTCGGCTCGTCGAGCAACATCACGTCGGGACGCATCAGAAGGATGCGCGCCAGCGCCACGCGCATCTTCCAGCCGCCGGAGAGCTTGCCGACGTCACCGTCCATCATCTCCTGGCTGAAGCCCAGGCCGGACAGCGCCTCGCGCGCGCGGCCGTCGAGCGCATAGCCGTCGAGCTCCTCGAAGCGATGCTGCACCTCGCCATAGCGGGCGATGATCTCCTCCATCTGGTCGGCCTTGTCAGGGTCGGCCATCGCAGCCTCGAGCTCGCGCAGCTCGGCCGCGACCTCGCTGACGGGACCCGCGCCATCCATCACCTCGGCGACGGCGCTGCGGCCGCTCATCTCGCCGACATCCTGGTTGAAATAGCCGATGGTGATGCCGCGATCGGTCGAGACCTGCCCCTCGTCAGGCAATTCCTCGCCGGCGATCATCCGGAACAATGTGGTCTTGCCCGCACCGTTCGGGCCGACAAGGCCGATCTTCTCGCCCTTGTTGAGGGCGGCGGAGGCTTCGATGAACAGGATCTGGTGGCCGGCTTGCTTGCTGACGTTGTCGAGGCGGATCATGGGGTCTTTATGGGGGGATTTTTGCGTTGCAGCGTCATAGGCCATGGCGGGCGCCAGGGGAAGCCCGGCGGGGCACGGATTCCGGCTCGGCAGATGGCCGCGTCGGTCATACTGCGCTGCGACAGGCGCGTGAGTATCCGGCCATGTCGAGCGCGAACGGGACCGCCTGAGACCAACAATGCGACACCGGGGCGCTTGCCGGATGGCGGCAATGTGTCCAAACTCCGATCGAAGTCGCTGGAATGCGGCATACCTCCAGCGGTGATCAACGAAAAGCGCAGGCAAAGCGCGTTCGAAACAACAACGCCGCCAGGGAGGACGTCCATGACTGCAAAGTCTGACAAGACCAGAACTACGCGTCGGAAGTTCCTGCTGACCGCCGGCGCGGCCGGCGCTGCCACCATCGCCATGCCGCAAGTCAGCCGGGCGCAAACGGCGACCCTGAAGATGCAGGGTTCATGGGGCAAGGCCGATGTCTTCAACGAGATGGCCGAAGATTATGTGAAGCGCGTCAACGAGATGGCCGGAGGCCGGTTGCGCATCGACTATCTCGTCGGCGGTTCGGTCGTGCACCCGTTCCAGGTCTTCGATGGCGTTCATGGCGGCCAGCTCGACGCTGCACACACGGTCACGGTCTACTGGTACGGCAAGCACAAGGCCGCCTCGCTGTTCGGGACCGGCCCGGTGTTCGGCTTCAACGCCAACGAAGGCCTCGGCTGGATCCACAACGGCGGCGGCAAGGAGCTGTTCGAGGAGCTCCAGACCAAGATCATGAACGTCAACATCAAGAGCTTCTTCGCCATGCCGATGCCGACCCAGCCGCTCGGCTGGTTCAAGAAGCCGATCACCAGCGACGCCGATCTCAAGGGCTTGAAGTATCGCACGGTGGGCCTGGCCGCCGACCTCTTCCAGGCGATGGGCGCATCCGTCGCCCAGCTACCCGGTGGCGAGATCGTGCCCGCCATGGAGCGCGGCGTGATCGACGGGTTCGAGTTCAACAATCCGACCTCGGACCGGCGTTTCGGCGCGCAGGATGTCGCCAAGAACTACATGATGGGCAGCCATCATCAGGCGACGGAATATTTCGAGATCATGTTCAACCGGACGAAATTCAACGCGCTGCCGAAGGAACAGCAGGCGATCCTGCAATACGCCGCCGAAGCCGTGTCCTCCGCCAACGAATGGAAGGCCATGGATTATTATTCGAAGGACCTGCAGGAGCTGATCAACAAGGACAAGGTCAACGTCCAGCGGACACCGAAGTCGGTGTTCGACGCGCAAATCAAGGCGTGGGACGGCCTGATCGCCCAGCTCGGCTCGGATCCGTTCATGAAGAAGGTCATGGACTCGCAGAAGGACTGGGTGCGCCGCGTGGTTTACTACAACATGAACAACGCGACGGACTACCGCGGTGCCTTCGAGCATCACTTCCCAGGGGTACTCAAGGTCTGAGCGCTGTCGCTTCATTCGCGTGAGGCCGTACAGACGGGCGGCGTAGTCGAAGCGCCGCCCACGAATTTGGAGGGGGACGTCCGGATGTGTCGCTCGCAGCGAGCTCGGCTCGCATGACGAAATTTCTGTTCTTCATCGACGAGCTCAGCACGTGGGTCGGCAAGGCGTTCGCATGGCTGATTCTCGTCCTTACGCTGGCTGTCAGCTACGAGGTGTTCGTGCGCTACGTGCTGCGTGCGCCGACCACCTGGGCCTTCGACATCAGCTACATCACCTACGGCGCGATGTTCCTGATGGCGGGCGCATATACGCTCTCGCGCAACGGCCATGTGCGCGCAGACGTGGTGTACCGCCTCTGGTCACCGCGCACCCAGGCGACGATGGACCTCGTCCTGTACATCCTGTTCTTCCTGCCGGCGATCGCGGCGCTGATGTATTCAGGCTGGAACTACGCCCAGATGTCGGTGCGCTTCCGCGAAGTCAGCATCTTCAGCCCGGCCGGCGTGCCGGTGTTTCCGCTGAAGGCGCTGATCCCTCTCACCGGTTTCCTTCTGTTTCTGCAAGGGTTCGCTGAAATCATTCGCTGTGTGCTGTGCATACGCACCGGCCGATGGCCGCAGCGCCTGCACGACGTGGAAGAGACCGAGAGCCTCATCATCCGCGAACATCAGCAGCATGCGGCTGAGCCGCAGAGCGATAAGGGGCCAGGCGCATGACCGATCCACAACTCGGCATGCTGATGTTGGGACTGTTCATCTTCATCATCATGCTCGGCTTCCCGATCGCGTTCACGCTGATGGCGATGGGCGTCTCGTTCGGCTACTACGCCTATTACACCCCCGGTCAGGACTTCTTCCAGAACCGCATCTTCACGCTTCTGGTGCAAAAGACATTCGAGGTCACAACCAGCGATGTGCTGGTCGCGGTTCCGCTGTTCCTGTTCATGGGTTATTTGATCGAGCGCGCAAACATACTCGACCGCCTGTTCTACTCGCTCCAATTGTCGATGAAGAACGTGCCGGGCGCACTCGCAGTGGCCACCCTGATCACCTGCGCGATGTTCGCCACCGCCACCGGCATTGTCGGCGCGGTCGTCACGCTGATGGGCCTGCTGGCCCTGCCGGCAATGCTGCGCGCAGGTTACGACGTCAAGCTGTCGGCCGGCGTGGTCTGTGCCGGCGGCTGCCTCGGCATTCTGATCCCGCCGAGCATCCTCCTGATCGTCTATGCGGCCACCGCCGGTGTTTCGGCGGTCAAGCTTTATGCGGCTGCTTTCTTTCCGGGGTTCCTGCTGGCCGGGCTCTACGTCCTCTATGCGATGGGGCGCGCGATGATCAATCCAGCGCTCGCGCCGAAGCTGCCGCCCGAGCAGACCAATGTGCCGCTCAGGACGGTGATCTGGGCACTCGCCACATCGTTCCTTCCGCTGGCGGTGCTGATCGTTTCGGTGCTCGGCGCGATCCTGCTCGGGCTGGCGACGCCATCCGAGGCCGCCGCGGTCGGCGCACTCATGAGCATCGTTCTGGCCGCCGCCTATCGTTCGCTCAATTTCACGATGATGCGTGAATCGGTCTATCTGACGGTGCGTGCCACCGCGATGGTCTGTTACCTGTTCATCGGATCGTGGACGTTCTCCGCGGTGTTTGCCGTCCTCGGCGGACAGTCGGTGGTCGAGCAGTTTTTCGCCTCAATGAACCTGTCGCCGATCCAATTCCTGCTGCTGACCCAGGTGATCATCTTCCTGCTCGGCTGGCCGCTGGAATGGACCGAGATCATCATCATCTTCGTGCCGATCTTCCTGCCGCTGCTGCCCCAGTACGGCATCGATCCGATCTTCTTCGGCATCCTTGTGGCGCTGAACACGCAAACGGCGTTCAATACGCCGCCGGTCGCGATGGCCGCGTTCTATCTAAAGGGCGTGGCGCCGCCTCAGGTGAAGCTGACCGATATCTTCTCCGGCGCGCTTCCCTTTGTCGGCCTGGTCTTCCTCACCATGGCACTGGTCTACATCTTCCCGGGGATCGCATTGTGGCTGCCTAATGCTCTCTATGGATCGCGATGAGCGGCCGCGGCAAACCGCAGAAAGACGGCGCATGAGTCTCAACACGCTCGGACTTACCGAAGCTGCAGCCGGCATCCGCGACGGCCGGTTCAGCTCGGTGGAGCTTGTCGCCGACTGCCTCAGGCGGATCGATGAGGTCGACGGCGATATCCGAGCGTGGGCATTCCTCGATCGCGACCACGCGATGTGGCAGGCCGAGGCTGCTGACGGTCATCGCAAGCAGGGCAAGGCCGTGGGCTCACTGCACGGCGTGCCGGTGGGCATCAAGGACATCTTCGACACCGGTGACATGCCGACGGAATTCGGATCGGATCTGTGGGCCGGACGCACGCCGCGGCGCGATGCGGCGGCCGTGGCGCGTCTTCGGGCGGCAGGCGCCGTGATCCTCGGCAAGACGGTGACCACCGAGTACGCGTATTACAATCCCGGCAAGACCCGAAATCCCCACAACACCGATCACACGCCCGGCGGATCGTCCTCCGGCTCCGCCGCGGCCATCGCTGCGCTGATGGCGCCGGGCGCCATCGGCTCGCAGACCAACGGTTCGGTGATCCGTCCTGCCGCCTTCTGCGGCGTAGTCGGCTTCAAGCCCACGCATGGCCTCATTCCACGCAGCGGTGCGCTCGAATTGTCGCGCACGCTCGATCATGTCGGCGTGTTTGGGCGCAGCGTCGCGGACGTCGCCCTGCTCGCCGAGGTCATGGTCGGCTTCGACGAGGAGGATCCGGACACAAGACCTGTCGCGAGCCCGCCATTCTCCGCCATTGCGGCGAGCGAGCCGCCGTTACCGCCGCGATTTGCCTTCGTGCGATCTCCGGTCTGGGATCAGGCCGAGCCGGTGACGCGTGAGGCCTTCCCTGAACTTGTCGAGGCTTTGGGCGAGGCTTGCAGCGAGGTCGAGCTTGGCCCGAGCTTCGACGGGGCCATCGATATGCACCGCATCGTCATGGAAGTCGATATGGCGCACAATCTGCGGCGCGACTACCAGCGAGGCGGCGACAAGCTCAGCACGCGTCTACGCCAGGCGATCGAGCGCGGCCGCACACATCTCGCGCTGGATTATTGCAACGCGCTGTCGGGAACTGCGCCGCTCAACCAGGCGCTGGACCAGATCTTTGACGAATACGACGCCATCCTGACGCCCGCTGCGCCTGGCGCGGCGCCGGCAATCGAGACGACCGGCAATCCGAGCTTCTGCACGCTTTGGACCTATCTCGGCGTGCCCGCCATCAGCCTGCCGCTGATGAGCACCGAAGCCGGTCTTCCGCTGGGCGTTCAGCTTGTCGGCCGCCGCGGCAACGACGCCCGCCTCCTGCGCACGGCGCACTGGCTTGTCAGAACGATCGGACGCACCGGTCGCGGCGCTCGGCGCAAGGTACCGGGCACCGGAGCGAAATCGGCTGCCGCTGCGGAACAAAGGAACATGCGATGACCAATGTGATCACCGGACTCATCGGCCTCGCGCTTGTGATGACATTCCTTGGAATTCTGGTGTTTTGGATCAAGGCCATTCCGCTCATCATCATTGTTGTGGGCGTCATGATTCTGGCAGTGATCGATTTCGTGCGATCGCTGCGGGCCAACGGCGAGCTCCGCTGACTGCCGGCTTGGCCGGAGCAGCCAACAAAATCAGGGACATGAAGAAAGTCGCTCGTCACTTCGCGGAGCTTAACATCAATCCATGGCCGCCGTAGTTGGCTGCCCTCTGCGATATGAGGCCCAACCCACAATGTCGCCTTTTCGGTCCAAGTCGGACATCCAGATGTCGACTTGAATGTCGCCTTCCGAGAGCAGACGCGACGGAATTAGCAGTAACCTACGCCCTTCGCATCAGCTTGAGCGACGCCGCAAGCCGCAAGCTGCGCTTGCCGGCCAGCGCGATGCCTTCGAGTTCGCCGCTGTCGGCCGTGCAGGTCCCGGAGAACCCGATCCCGACCTCGAAGCCGCCAAAGACGGGGTTTTCGCCCTTCGCAGGCGTGTGCTCCTGGTTCAGCATTTCGCCCTTCCAACGGCCGTCCGCCGAGGAATAGGAGCCGAGATAATAGAAGAACGCATCGCCCCCGAGGATGCGGCCGTCGATCAGCAGCATCACGCCGGAGAGGCTGGCCTGGACACCATCGAGCGCGCGCAGGCCCATTCCATAGAGTCCATTGGCGATGCCGCCCTGCCCGATCGTGCCGCGCGGCGGCAGCGCCCCGTCATCGAGCCGCGTGAGATTGGCCCAGAAAGGGGCACCCGGCATCGTGTTCGCACCGCCCTGAAGACGGATCTCGTTGCCGATCAGCCGGCCCCGCGCGCCGATCGTGGCGACATCGGCTCCCATCAGCGGCTTGTAGTTGGGATCGAGGTTGTGCCGCTCGGTGATGACCTCGGCGACGATCTCGCCGCCCTGCTCGGCATAGGTGCCGAGATGCGCGAAGCCCGAATTGCCGCCGAGCATCTTGCCGTCATGCAGGCACATGATGCTGCGCCCGAACGCATCGTTGACGCCGTATTCAACTTTATAGAGCCCGTCCAGCAACGTCTTGAACCCGCAAAATCGGAAAACAATCGGGGGGCTAACTAGCATCGACACCGCGCTGAAGCCACCCTGCTTTTCCGCGCAGGACCACTCGCAGGATGCTTGCTGCCACGAGGCCTCGTGCCCCTGTTTTGCCCGGCGGGTCAAGAACAGTTCGACAAATCCGCAATCCGGAGCAGGTCCAGGCAGCCGTGTCGGCAGCTTTACTCCCGTGAGATTTCAACCACTTGGCTACTGTGCATGGGGTTGTTTTTCGACTTTTTGTATCCGGCTCGCGGAAAGGGCGCTGACCATCAGCGTCCGCTCGAACCCGCCGAGGCCGCGGCGCGACCAAGCGGCATGAATGAGCCGCAGCCATCTGCCGAAGACGAACTCAGCGCAATCATCGCCAGGGCCGCGAAGCAGCCGCTGCTCGATGCCGCCTACGAACTCTGGCGTCAGCGCAATCGCCTGGAGGCGATCGAAGACCGTCCCACCGACGAAGAGGTCCGCGTCAACCGCACCCTCGCGATGGAGCCGTTCGGCGTCCGGTACCGTTACAAGCGCGAGCACGCCCATGAAGGACCGATGTTCCGCTATGTGAAGCGCGCCCATCCCGGCGCCGACGATCAGGCTATCAGGCAGGCCATCATCACCGCCGTCAAATTCGAAGATGCCTACAACAAGCACTTCGACTGGAACGGCGATTTCTGGAATTGCGTGGTGCGCGCGGTGGCGCAGGCGGCGCGAGAATATCCGCACTATCTCGAGACCACCTATCGCGACGCCCGCAACGATCTCGCCTATTACATGAAGTGATCAGAAGCACAGTGTGGTGACGAGCTTGCCCTGCTTGTCCTTGATCGCATAGGGACAGCGAATGCGCTCCAGCGCCTTCTTGGCGTCGTCGTCGCCGAGCGCCGCGGCCCGCTCGTAATAGGCCTTCGCGGCGTCCTTGTCCTTCGGTCCGCCGCGGCCTTCCTGGGCGAAGGCACCCATCCGCTCCAGCGCACCGGGGTGGTTCTGCGCGGCCGCCTTCTCGAACAGCGCGCGCGCCGTGGCGTCGTCCTTCGCACCGCCTGCACCTTCGGAGAGCATCAGGCCGAGCTGGTACTGCGCCTCCGCATTGGTCTCGGCAGCCTTGCCGAGCAGCGCGCGCGCCTGGGCAGGATCGGCCGGCGCAGCGCCGCCTGCGCCGCCGAGCGCAGCGAGATTGCTGATGCCGCGGGGGTTGCCTGATTGCGCGGCCTTCTCGAACAGCTTCCGCGCTTGCGCCTCGTCCTTGGCGATACCGGAGCCCGTGCCATAGGCAACGCCGAGCTCGACCATGGCCGCACTCGATCCCTTGTCGGCCGCCTTGCGCCAGGCGGCGATCGCCTCTGCCGTCTGCCGGTTGGCCGCATAGGCGCGGCCAAGCGCGAACATCGCTCGGCGCGATGACGGCGCGGCCTGTCTGCAGAACTTGATCGCGGTCGCAACGTCGGAGGATGCGATCTCGCTCACGCCCCTCACGTCGGCCGGCTTGTCGGGATCGCTGGGATCGGCCGCCACGCGATCGCACAGAACGAGATCGGCCGATTGCGCCTGCGCAGTCAGGGGCGCGGCGATCGCGAAGAGGATGGCGAGCAGATAAGTCCGCATGGACATCACGTTGCGTCTCCACTCCGGAAAATTCAAGGCTCGAGTCCCGATTGGCGCAGGACGGGCACGACCTCCGGCGATGCCAAATAGCGCAGCAGGCGGTCGGCGCCGGCGGCATTTAGTGCGTTCGCCATGCGGCCGGCGGAGAACACGGCCGGTGTCTGCAAGTCATGCGGGATCGGTCCGACCACATCGATGCCTTCGACCTGCTTCAGCTCGCTGATCTGCTGCACGGCGAGATCGGCCTGGCCGCTGACGAGGCGCAGCGCCGTAAAGCCCTGCTCCAAAATGGTGGCCTTGGCGTTGATCTCGGCTGCGATCCCCATCCGCACGATCAGCTTTGCGAAATACACGCCGCTTGCGCCGAGCCGCGAATAGGCAACCGACCGCGCAGCGAGCAGCGTCTTGCGCAGCGCGGCTTCGCTTGTGATGTCCGGATGCGCCTGCCCTGCCCGCACTGCGATGCCGACGAAGGAGCGCGCGAGATCAACCGCGCTCGCGGCGACCACGCGACCTTCATCGATCATCTCGTCGAGCCCCTCGCGCGTGAGGATGACGAGGTCGGCCGCCTCGCCGCCGCGCAACCGCTCGAGCAGCGCCAGGGTCGGCGCGAAATCGCTGTCGACGTGAACGCCGCTGGCGGCTTCGAAGGCGGAGGACAGGCTGCCCATCGCCCCCATCAGACCGAGCGTCGAGAGCATGCGAACGTTGTCCATGAGCATTCCTGTCGCGATCAGGCGCGGTGCATCAGCTTGAGCGCCGCGGTCAGGCGCAGGCTGCGCTTGCCGGCAAGCGCGGTCGCCTCCAGCACCGCCTCTTCCGCGTCGTAGCTGCCGGAGAAGCCGATGCCGACCTCGTGGCCGCCGAAGATCGGGTCGTCCTTGGCCGGCGTATGTTCCTGGTTGAGGATCTGCCCCTTCCAGCGGCCCTTCGCGGCGGTGTAGCTGCCGAGATAGTAGAACGCGGCATCGCCGCCGAGGATGCGCCCCTGATTGAGCAGCATCACGCCGGTGAGCCCGCCGTCGAGACCGTCGAGCATACGCAGGTGAATCGAGTAGAGACCATCGGCAATGCCGGCTTCGCCGACGCCGCCGGCGATCGGCGCTTCGTCTTCCGTGATCGGCGTCATCAGCGACTGGAAGGGCACGCCAGGCACCTCCTTGAGCTCGCCCTTGAAGCGATAGAGATCGCCGTCGGCCCAGCCCTTCGCGATCAAGGTCGCATCGTCGGTGCCGGCCATGGCGCGGTAATTCGGATCCGGGTTGTGGCGGACGGTCTTGATCACGACGTCGACGCCGCTTTCGGTCTTGTCGTAGGTGCCGATATGGGCGAAGGCCGAATTGCCGCCGAGCATCTTGCCGTTGGCGGCATGCATCACGCTCCGGCCGACAGCGTCGCCGAGCTGAAATCTGACCTTGTAGAAACCTTCAATCACCAGCCGTGTCCCCGGCCCAGCGCGCATCCGAGTCCAATCTATCCCGCATTCAGACGCGATGGACAAGCTTCGCGCCGGCCGAGATCGGCGGGCCGCAAGACGGGCTGTCATCCAGACGCAAAAATCCGCCGGAGCCTTTCAGCTCCGGCGGATTGAAACCAACCCGGGCCAGCCCCCCAGCCCGGGCCGGGAGGATCTTAGGCCGCGGCCTTCTTGTCTGCCGGCACGGACGCGATCGTCTTCAGGATCTGCGAAGCGATCTGGTATGGGTCGCCCTGCGAGTTCGGACGGCGGTCTTCCAGATAGCCCTTGTAGCCGTTGTTGACGAAGGAGTGCGGAACGCGGATCGAGGCACCCCGGTCGGCAACGCCGTAGCTGAACTTGTTCCACGGCGCGGTCTCGTGCTTGCCGGTCAGACGCTTGTCGTTGTCCGGGCCGTAGACGGCGATGTGGTCCATCAGGTTCTTGTCGAAGGCGGCCATCAGGGCTTCGAAATATTCCTTGCCGCCGACGGTGCGCATGTACTCGGTCGAGAAGTTGGCGTGCATGCCCGAGCCGTTCCAGTCGGTGTCGCCGAGCGGCTTGCAGTGGAACTCGATATCGATGCCGTACTTCTCGGTCAGGCGCAGCATCAGGTAGCGGGCCATCCACATTTCGTCAGCGGCCTTCTTGGAGCCCTTGCCGAAGATCTGGAATTCCCACTGGCCCTTGGCGACTTCCGCGTTGATGCCTTCATGGTTGATGCCGGCAGCCAGGCAGAGGTCGAGATGCTCTTCGACGATCTTGCGGGCGACGTCGCCGACGTTCGAGTAGCCGACGCCCGTGTAGTACGGGCCCTGCGGCGCCGGATAGCCGGATGACGGGAAGCCGAGCGGGCGGCCGTCCTTGTAGAAGAAGTATTCCTGCTCGAAGCCGAACCAGGCGCCCGCGTCGTCGAGAATGGTGGCGCGCTTGTTGGAGGGGTGCGGGGTCTTGCCGTCCGGCATCATGACTTCGCACATCACGAGCACGCCGTTGGTGCGCGCGGCGTCCGGGAAGACGGCGACAGGCTTCAGCACGCAATCGGAGCTGTGGCCTTCGGCCTGCTGGGTGGAGGAGCCATCGAAGCCCCAGAGCGGAAGCTGCTCGAGCGTCGGGAACGACGCGAATTCCTTGATCTGAGTTTTGCCGCGCAAGTTCGGGGTCGGCGTATATCCGTCGAGCCAGATGTACTCGAGCTTATACTTGGTCATTGAGCCTCTCTGTAGATGATGCGAAAGGTCGGGGGGCCCGAGGGCCCCCGAACGTTTTGTACCCGGCCACCATCGGCCGGCCCTTTACAAGCATTTGTCGTGCCAAAAGGACGCAGTACGGCAGGTTTGCCACCGTCGCCGGCGTCTCGTTGCGGCGAGCAGACCACCTCCCGCGATATGCGTCATAGCCGCGCACCTTCGCGTATAGCTGCAACGCGAAAATCCCGGCGAAATCGCCCGATTCTGCAGCAGACGGCACGGTCCTGGAAGTTGCCGATGAAACACGCATCAACGTCCAGCAATTTTCGCAAAGCGAACCACCCCTGCCTAGCAACCTTTGCAACGGCCTAGGCATTAGCCACCGACAGTGTGCCTTAGGGGATGCAGACCCGGACCTGCCTTCAAATTAGGCGGCAACTGATTTCCTTTTCAGCACTTTCCAATCCGGGGGGCACGGCCGATATGGGGATTCCGGTAACCACAATCGAACGAGTCGGGCGCACCATGGAGGCTGAGGCGCTTCGACCAAGGAGAATCGCAATGATGAACAATGGTCTGAGTCACGGATCGGCAACGATCTATCAATTCCCGGTCGGGGGCCGCGCAGCTCTCGCCGGACGCCGCTATGGCGAGACTCGCCTTCCTGCCGATCACGCCTCGCTTCCGGCGAACGGCTCGATCTGCAGCGACAGCTGGTACCACCAGGACGCGGTCGACGAAGCCAAGCCGAAATGGGATCGCTGATGCCCGTGCTTGGTCTGAAACCGCCGCGCCGGCAGAAGCCTCCGGCGGCAGTTCAAAAAGGGTCGAAACAACGATGTTTCGGCCCTTTTTGATTCTCGCGTGAATGACGCCGTACAGATCACCGCGCAGGCCGTCGCCGGCCGCTTCAGATGCTCGACCGTGGTGGTCCCGGACTTGATCGCCCCCTGAAATTAGGCCTCAACTGGACCTCAAGGACGCCACCTCGTGCGTCCAATGGAACCATAACCGAAGCCGATCCCATGCAAGCCTCTTCCCTGAGAGACCCCCCTGCCCGCCACCTCGCCCTGCAAGGCGCCAGCAATTTTCGCGATCTCGGCGGCTATCCGACGTCCGATGGCCGCACCACGCGCTGGCGGCACATCTTCCGCTCCAACCATCTCGGCCAGCTCACCGCCGCCGATGTCGAGATCGTCCGCGCGCTGGGCGTGCGAAGCGCGTTCGATTTCCGCGGGGTTGAGGAGCGCGCGGCCGGCGTCTGCGTCGTCGACGACATCACGGTACATTCGCTGCCGATCGAGCCGAGCGTAGTCGCCGCGCTGCGCGCCGAACTCGCCAGGGGCACGCTGACGGGGCCGGTCGCCCTCGAGCTCATGCGCGAATCCTATCGCAACTACGTTCGCCACCACACGCACAGCTTTCGCAATCTGTTCGCCCATCTCCTGGAGGACCGTGCGCCGCTGGTGATCCACTGCACCGCCGGCAAGGACCGCACCGGCTTTGCGAGCGCGCTGATCCTACATGTGCTCGGCGTGCCCGATGAAATCATCGCCGAGGACTATTTGCTCACCAACCAGCACTACAAGCGCGATGCGACGGCGGCCATCGACCTGCCGGACGACGTGCGCAATGCCATCGGCAGCGTCGAAGCCTCTTACCTTGCCGCGGCTTTCGAGGCGGTCGGCAAGGAGTACGGCGATCTCGAAAGCTATTTGCGCGACGGACTCAAGCTCGGCACGGCGGAGCGAGCCGCGCTGAAGGCGCGCTATCTGCAATCATAGGCCGCCGCGCCGGGAGAACGATGATGCAAGACAAGGTCCTGATCGTGACAGGGGCACGCGGCGCGCTCGGCAAGGTGGTTGCGGAGGTCGCGCAGTCGCGCGGCGCGCGCGTCGCCGGCATCGACCACGCACCTTCGCAAGTGCCCGCGACGCCTGAAAGCATCGAGATCGGAGGCGTCGACCTGTCCGATGCAATCCAGGCGACGGCAGCAGTCGATGCGGCAGCAAAGCATTTCGGCCGTCTCGATGCGCTGATCAACATCGCCGGCGGCTTCGCGTTCGAGACCGTCGGCGACGGCGACATCAAGTCCTGGCAGCGCATGTACACGCTCAATGTCCTGACCGCGCTCAACGCGTCACGCGCGGCGCTGCCGCACCTCGCCGCGTCCAAAGCCGGCCGCATCGTGAATATCGGCGCCATGGGCGCGCTCCAGGCCGGCAGCGGCATGGGGCCTTATGCGGCCTCGAAGGCAGGCGTGCATCGCCTTACCGAGGCGCTCGCCAACGAGTGGAAGGGCAAGGTCACGGTGAACGCGGTGCTGCCGTCGATCATCGACACCAAGGCCAACCGCACCGACATGCCGAAAGCTGACTTCTCCAAATGGGTGACGCCGCAGGAACTCGCCGAGGTCATCCTGTTCCTCGCCAGCGACGCCGCGAGCGGCATCACCGGCGCGCTGATCCCGGTGGGCGGGCGGGTGTGATCAGTCCGGCACCAGCAGCCGCAGATGGCCTTTGAAGCGGATGCTCTGCTTGCCGGCGAGCGCGATGCCTTCGCCATAGGCGGTCTCGTCGGTGTAGGTGCCGCTGAAGCCGATGGTCACGATCTTGCGGCCCCACACCGGACGTTCGTCGAAAGAGGGCGAGTGCTCCTCATTGGTCAGCTCGCCCTTCCACTTGCCGCCAGCCGAGGTGTAGCTGCCGTAGGCAAAGAAGAATGAATCGCCACCCCGCATCGTGCCGTCGCGCAGGACCATGACGCCCTGATTGCCGCCCTGCACAGCATCGAGCATTTCGATACGGATGTGATAGAGCCCGTTCCTGATTGTCATCTTCGTCGCGCCCGGCGGTCCCGCCCGCAGGATAAATGTACCATCCGGCTCCGATCAAATGGTGCAGATCCCCGCGTCCGATCCCGGCTAAACTGCCGGCAACTGATTCTCCGATCGGATGTCACCCGGAACTTTCCCTTGGAAACCGCACTCTACCTGCCGGTCAAACGCTTCCTTGAAGAGCTTGGCTTCACCGTGAAGGGCGAGATCGGTGGCTGCGATCTCGTGGGCCTCAGCGCCGGCGATCCGCCCGTGGTGGTGATCGGCGAGCTCAAGCTCGCCTTCAATCTCGAGCTGATCCTGCAGGCGGTCGATCGCGCATCGGCTGCCGACGAAGTCTGGATCGCGGCGAAGATGTCGATCCGCGGCAAGGGGCGCGAGAGCGATGCGCGTTACCGCAACCTCTGCCGCCGCCTTGGCTTCGGCATGCTGGGTGTCACCGATCGCGGCCAGGTCGAGGTGCTGGTGAAGCCGCCGACTTCTGCGCCGCGCCGCGAGCCGAAGGTACGTTCGCGCCTCGTCGCCGAGCACCAGCGCCGCCAGGGCGATCCCGTGCTTGGCGGCGGCACCCGCGCGCCGATCATGACGGCCTACCGGCAGCAGGCGCTGGTCTGCGCCTCGGCGCTCGCCGAGGGGCCGCGGCGGGTGGGCGAATTGCGCGAACGCTGTCCCGATGCCGGCAAGATCTTGCTTAACAATGTGTATGGCTGGTTCGAACGGGCCGACCGGGGGATTTACGGACTCACCGAAGCCGGACACGCGGCCCTGAAACGCTGGCCACAGCACCGGGTTGAGGTCGATGCCGGCGTTGCGTCGCTTCCATGACACCCGACCGGTGCATAGCTGAGATGCCACACCAATTTCATATTGCAATGCAACATTAGCAGCACTAGGTATCCCGGCATCAAACGAGGCCGTTATGAACGCAGACTGGAATACCAAATATGGCACGCGGCGCGTCCGCCATGATCCGCCCACCCTGGATGAGGCGATCTTCGCCGCCATCGGCATCACCGATGATCAGGAGCAGCAGGCCGAGATCGCCGCAGCCTTGATGGGGATGCCGCTCGATGTCGTGCAGGCCGAGGTGAAGAAGCAGGCGCGCACCAACAGCCGCGTCACTGCGACCCGCGTGATCGCCGGTGAACAGGGTGCACAGCGCTCCGTCGTGGTCGAACGCCGCGTCGTCCGCCGCTTCGGCAACGACAAGCGCACGGGCACCTGAGCGCCTGGTTGTCCACCTAATATAAAAGCGGACCGGTTTTCCCGGTCCGCTTTTTTGATTCCGGCCCTGCTCTTTTAAGTCAGGCGGCGCGATTGCCGTACATGCTGGAGATGATCTTCCAGCAAGTCGAGTTGAAGCTGAGAAGAGCGCGCCCGGCCATGAAGGGCGACGCCGCGAGATCGGCGAACTCGGCCTCAGGCGACTTGGCCAGATCAATGGTACCGGTCGATTCCCCGTGGCGGAAAGCCAGATGCGCGCCGAACTTCCTGGCTAGCGCCCGCATGGCGTGGTTCTCGGCGCCCGTGGTGATGCGCAGGCGCTTATAGCCTTTCCAGCGCGCCTCGGCGACCAGGCGGCGGAACAGCACGGTGCCGACACCCTGGCGGCGCGCAGAGGCTTCCACGCTGAAGGCGACTTCGGGCAAAGAACCCTCTTCCTCCGGATGCAGTTCGGCCGCACCGCGGACAACGCCGTCGACGATGTAGGCGACGATCACCGTGCCATCCTCGGCACAGCGTGCGGCGTATCGCTCGATGAAGCTGTCGTCGAGAAAACCGTTGAAGCGATCATGCCTGCTTTCGGCATCGAGTCTCAGCAGGTGATCGCGCAGAAGCGGCAATTCTTCCTGCTGGCTCAAGGTCCGCACATAGCCCGGAACGGACGTCATGCGGGTCGTGTCTTCAAGTGCCACGTCAAAAACTCCTCTTGGTGTCCCTCGAGGAGGCGTTCGAATCCCTAGGCCCCCAATATTGTGCATCGCAACATACATTTCAAGTCGGGAACCTGCCCAAGTTTCGGGCATGAGGGGCGACCAATTCGTTAATGAGATCAAGGCCCCGTAGTCATACGAGGACCAGCTGGGTCTGGGTCACCACCGCGACCAGCTTGCCGTCTTCGGTCTCCAGCCGGGTGGTCCAGACCTGGGTCCGGCGGCCACGATGGACCGGGGTTGCAGTCGCAATAACCGTGGTTCCCTCCTTGGCCCCACCAATGAAATTGGTCTTGCTCTCGAGCGTGGTCGTGCCCTTGGCATCGTCAGGCAGGTTGATCACGGTCGCGGCCGCGCCAACGGAATCGGCCAGCGCCATCACGGCCCCGCCATGGATGGTGTGGTGAAGCGTGCAGAGATCGGGCCGGACCGTCATCCGCGCCACCACGCGGTCTTTCTCGGCCTCGACGAACTCGACGCCCTTGAGCTCGGCGAACGGCATCTTCATCGCTTTGAGTTTCTCGAGCTGCGTCATCAGATGTCCTCCCAAAACCTTGTCGTTTCAGCGTGAATTGTTCCGGGCGGCAAGGCAATGACGTCTGAGGTAAAGGCCGTGCTGACATCGGCGCCACAGTGCACGGGCTCTCCCGGTTCCGTCATCCTGAGGCGCGAGCTGCGCGATGCGCAGCGCCGTACAGAAGGCCTCGAAGGATGAACGGCCGCGATGCAGCCGGGCCGTCGCCCGTCGAGGCTCGCTCAGCGGCGCATCGGCGCCACCGGGCTCACGCCTCAGGGTGACGGTGATGGATTTTCACGTCACCGCATTCACGACCTGATATTCCGGCCGTCGCCACACCTCGCCGGCGATCACGTCCTCGATGATCTCGGCGGCACGGATGATCTCGCTCTCACCGATATACAGCGGCGTGATCCCGAATCTCATGATGTCGGGCGCGCGAAAATCGCCGATGAGGCAGCGGGCGATCAGCGCCTGCATGGCGGCGTAGCCGCCGCCGAAGGCGAAGGAGACCTGCGAGCCGCGGCGATCGTGCGCGCGCGGGGTGACGAGCTCGAGTTGCGGGCAACGGCGTTCGACCTCCGCAATGAGAAGATCGCCGAGCGCCAGCGAGCGCGCACGCACCTCCGCGATGTCGACACGGTCCCAGATGTCGAGCGAGGCCTCCAGCGCCGCCATCGCCAGCACCGGCGGCGTGCCGACCCGCATTCGCTCGACGCCACCTGCGGCCGCATAGGCAAGCTCGAATGCGAAGGGTTTGGCGTGGCCCATCCACCCCGACAGCGCAGCGCGCGCGCTGTCGGCGTGTCGCGGTGCGACGTAGAGGAAGGCCGGCGAGCCCGGGCCGGCATTGATGTATTTGTAGGTGCACCCCGCAGCGAAATCGGCGCCGCTCCCGGCGAGATCGACCGGCAACGCGCCGGCCGAATGCGCGAGATCCCAGACCGTAACGATGCCGAGTGCATGCGCTTTCGCAGTCAGATGCGCCATGTCGTGGCGGCGGCCGGTGCGGTAGTCGACCTCGGTGATGTAGAGCACCGCCACCTCCTCCGACAGCGCGGATTCGATCTCCTCCGGCGCGACCAGACGCAATTCATGGCCGCGCCCGAGCGTGGCGATCAGGCCTTCGGCCATGTAGAGGTCGGTCGGGAAGTTGCCCGTGTCCGACAGGACGATCTTGCGCGACGCATTCATGTCGAGCGCGGCGGCGAGCGCCTGATAGACCTTGAGCGACAACGTGTCTCCGACCATCACCGAGCCGGCTTCCGCGCCGATCAGCCGCGCGATGCGATCGCCGACATGGCGCGGCTGGGCGTACCAGCCTGCGGTGTTCCAGGCGCGGATCAGCTCAACGCCCCACTCCGTCGTAATGACGCGGTTGACGCGCTCGGCAACGCCGGATGGCAGCGCGCCAAGCGAGTTGCCGTCGAGATAGATCACGCCATCCGGCAAGTGGAACAGAGCCTTGGTGTCGTCATAGACGCGATATTTGGTCATGGATATTTCTTGGGCATTTCTACAGAATTGTCCGCACGCGCCAGAGCTCGGGGAACAGCTCCACCTCCAGCATGCGTTTGAGATAGCTGACGCCACCGGTGCCGCCGGTTCCGCGCTTGAAGCCGATGACGCGCTCGACCGTCGTCACGTGATTGAAGCGCCAGCGGCGGAAGTAATCCTCGAAGTCGACCAGTTTTTCGGCGAGCTCGTAGAGCATCCAATGCTTCTCCGGCGCCTCGTAGACGACGCGCCAGGCCTGCAGAACCCCTTCGTTGAAGCTGTGGGTCTCACGGACATCGCGCGCCAACACCGCGGCCGGCATCTCGAGTCCGTTGCGGTCGGCGAGCCGCAGCACTTCGTCATAGAGGCTGGGCGTCGCGAGCTCGGCTTCGAGCAGCTTCGTCGTCTCCACATCGTGCGCGTGCGGCTTGAGCATGGCGCTGTTGCGGTTGCCGAGCAGGAATTCGATCAGCCGGTATTGCCGCGACTGAAAGCCCGAGGACTGTCCGAGCTGCGAGCGGAAGCGCGTATATTCGCTCGGCGTCATCGTGCGCAGCACGTCCCAGGCATTGTTGAGCTGCTCGAAGATCCGCGACATCCGCGCCAGCATCTTCATGGCAGGCTGTACCTCGTCGCTGGCGATAGCGCGGCGCGCGGCGCTGAGCTCGTGGATGGCAAGGCGCATCCACAGCTCCGTGGTCTGATGCTGGATGATGAACAGCATCTCGTCATGCGCTTCGGAGAGCGGATGCTGCGCGCCGAGGATCGCATCCAGCGCCAAATAGTCGCCATAGGACATGCGCCGGGCGAAATCGGTCTCGGCGCCTTCGCTCGTGGGATCGTAATCGCTGGACGTCATGGGCAGGCCCTTTCGAATGATCGTCCCCGGCTTTTGCTCAGTCGAGGCCGATCAGGCGCGCGGTGATCGGCGACGACGGATCCTTCAGTCCGTCGATCACGGTAAAATGGTTCAGCCCGGGATCGACGACGAGGCGGGTCGGCACGTCGAACCCGGTCCAGACATTGGCCATCAGATCGGACTGGCGGATGAATTCGGGCCGCTCGCCGCCACCGACCCAGGCGGTGACAGGCGAATGCCCGCGCGGCAGATGCAGCGCTGCGCTTTCCAGCGTCGCCTCCTCCATCGTCATGCCGAGCGTCTCGTTCATCTTCGTCTTGAGCAGCGGACGAAGGTCGTGCAGGCCGCTGATCGAGAGCGTGCCTGCGATACGGTTGAAGACCGCAGGCTCGAGCCGGCTGTCGTCGCACAGCATGCGCGTGACGAGGTGGCCGCCGGCGGAATGGCCGGCGAGCCGGATCGGCCCTGCGACGAGCGAAGCCGCCTTGCCGGTCGCGCCAGTGATCTCGGCGGTGATGGCGCAGATGCTCGCAGCCGGCGTCAACGTGTAACTCGGCAACGCCACCGTCCAGCCGTGGTGGCGCGCACCTTCGGCAAGATCAGTCCATGTCGACTTGTCGAACCGCATCCAATAGCCGCCATGCACGAAGACGACGAGACCCTTGCTGTCACCGTCAGGCAGGATCAGGTCGAGGCGCTGGCGTTCGCCCGGGCCATAGGCGATGTCGGCCCGAAAATCCTTCAGCCCGGCACGATAGGCCGCGGCTCGCTCCGTCCACAGTCCTGGCATCTTGTCCGAGCCCGGGATGTGGGCCGAATTGGCATAAGCATCATCCCAATCGCGCATTGTGACTCCACTCGTCCACCGAACCGGCCGCCAGTCTGCCACCGGCGCGGGCGGCATCCTAGTCTTTATTTTAAGCTTAAAGGATTTGGAGAGGCCGATGATTTGCGCACCGGGCGCTTCGGCCGAGGTGCCGCAGGGTGGGCAAAACGGAGCGTGCCCACGCATTTGGCCATGGCGGAGAAAATGGGTGGGCGTGTTGCTTCGCGCCTTTGCCCACCCTGGGGCACCGCGAGATCTTGCTCGCTACGCCTTCTCCACGCCGCACCACTCCGCGATGAACAGCGCCATCGCCTTGGTCGTCTTCTTGAGCGACTCCAGCTCGACGAATTCGTTGAAGCCGTGCATTTCGCCGCCGCTGGCGCCGAAGCACAAGCTTGGGATGCCCTCGTTGAGGCCGTAGAAGCGGGTGTCGGTGAGCGCGGTGAAGACGAGATCCTCCGGCACGCCGCCATAGACCTTGCCGAACGCGCTGGCGAACGCGGCCTCCGGCGCGGCAGCGTCGGTCAGCTCATAGCCTTCCGACAGGAAGCCCGACCACACGATCTCAGGCGGATTGTTGGCGAGGAAGCGGTGGTTGCGCGCCGCAGCGGCGACGCAGGCCGTGATCTCCTTCTGGTGATCGGCGATCGACCATCCCGGTAGCACCGCGATCCGGCAATCGACGTCGCACCAGGCCGGCACGCTGGAAGCCCAGTCGCCACCCTTGATGATGCCGGGGTTGAAGTTGATCGGATGGTTCAACGTCTTGAAGTGCCGATCGGCTTTCGCACGCTCGTTCCATTCGATCTCGAGTTTTTGCAGCGCCTGGATCAAATGGTACGCCGCCATGATCGCATTCGCCCCGGAGCCGGCGAAGGCCACGTGAGTCGGATGGCCCTTCACGCGCAGGCGGAACCAGATCACGCCGACCTGCGAGCGCACCATCTTGCCGCCGGTCGGCTCCGGAATGAAGCAGGCCTCGGCACGGTAGCCGCGCTGCAGCGTCGAAAGCGCACCGACGCCGGTGCTCTCTTCCTCGATCACGGATTGAAAATGGATCCGCGCCGTCGGCTTGAAGCCCGCAGCCTTGATTGCGTCCAGCGCATAGAGCGCGCCGATGGTCCCCGACTTCATGTCGCACGCGCCGCGGCCGAACATCTTGCCGTCCTTGACGACGGGCGAAAACGGCGGCGTGTCCCATAATTCCAGCGGCCCGGCCGGCACTACATCGCAGTGCCCCTGGAGGATCAGCGATTTGCCGCCGTTCGTTTGCGGGCGGTAGGTCCCCACCACCGAGCGCGCCCTGGAGAAATCATGCTCGATCGGGCCGAAGCCGCGCAGATCCTTGAGGTCGTCGACGTTGATGTGCCAATCGTCGACCTCATAGCCACGCTCGCGCAGGAGGTCGCCGATCATGTCCTGGCACGGCCCCTCCGCCCCTCGTGTCGAAGGGATCGCGACGAAATCGCGTGTGGTGGCAAGCTGGGCTTCGAAGCCGGCGTCGACGGCGTCGAGAATCCTCTGCTGCATTTCGGCATTCATCGGGCAACTCCAGGCATTCCAATGGTCCCAAGGAGTGCGCAAACTAGCCGATTTCAGCCGTTCGGGTACTCCACAAAATAAGCATCCCGCAATGCATCTTCGAGCAGCCGGCCCTCGGAATAGCCACTCAATGTCGCCGGGCGCGTGACGTCGTCGAGCAGGCGCGGGCACGGTTCCGGCGTGCCGATCACGGTGCGCACCGGGATGCGTTCGGCATAGATCGGCAAGGCATAGTCCTCGTCGTCGTCAGCGACGCCCTTGGCGCGGATCTTGGCCGAGGCTTCCTCGATCTCCATGGCAATGAAGGACGTCGCCTTGATCTCCTGCGTGGTACTCGCCCTGAGGCCGGCGGTGCGGTCCGGGAAGAAGCGGTCGACCATCGCGATGACCGCGCGTTCCTTCTCCGCGGGATCGGTGACGAGATAGGCGGTGCCGAACGCCATCACCGCCCGGTAGTCGGCGGAGTGGTTGAATCCGCAGCGCGCCAGCACGAGGCTGTCGAGATGGGCGACCGTGAGACACACGCGCTCGCCTTGGGTCTGATTGCGGAGCATCCGGCTGGCGCTCGAGCCGTGCCAGTACAGCTTCGTGCCCTCGCGCCAGAAGAAGGTCGGCGTGCAATAGGGCTGGCCGTCAATGGCGTAGGAGACGTGGCAGAGCATCGAGGAATCCAGGATGCGATGGACCGTCTCGTGATCATAGAAGCCGCGGTCGTGACGGCGCTTTACCTGGTTGCGCGCCGATGTCGGATAGGAGTTCGGGGTCTCGGTCTGGCTCACGACGGCTCCTGCTCGGATTGAAAGACTCTGGGAGCAGTTGTAGCGGCGCATTTGGTCTGCGATAGTTCCAATTCCATGCGAAAAATTCCGACCAATTCGCTCCCCTCTCCGGCCAGGACCGAGCTGCCGCTCGACCTCGCCGGCCCGCACGTCACGCCGGGCGCCTCCGCCGCGCACCGGCTCTATCAGGCGCTGTGCGAGATGATCGTCTCCGGCCTCGTCAAGCCCGGCGAGGCACTGCCGCCGTCACGCACGCTGGCCAGGCAGACCGGCTTTCGGCGCAATGCCGTCGTCGCCGCCTATGAGCGCCTGATCGCCGATGGCTTTGCCGAGGCCACCGTTGGCTCCGGAACGTTCGTCGCCGCGCGCATCCCCGCGCGTGCGGCCGAGCCGACCAGGCCGAGGGCGGCTGTCGCAACGCCCGGGCAAGGCGCGTTCGCACTCGGCTGCACGCATGTCGACGAACGCGCGGTGCAGCGTTTCCGCGCCTTCGTCGGCCGCCGCATGCGCGCCTTCGGCGCCGAGCACCTTCACTATGGCGATCCACGCGGCAGCCGTGAGCTGCGCGAGGCAATCGCCGATCATTTGTTGTCGGCGCGCGGGCTGCGCTGCGATCCCGACCAGATCATGCTGACGTCGGGCACACTGCACGCCCTGCGCATCGTGCTGAGCGCGATCCTCAAAGCGGGCGACCAGGTCTGGTGCGAGGACCCCGGCTATCCCGCCGCGCGCAACACTGTCGCGCATTGCGGCTATCGCGCCGTGCCCATTCCCGTCGATGTGCACGGCATGCGCGTCGCCAAGGGCCGCGCCGCAGCGCCGTCTGCGCGTGCAGCCTATGTCACGCCGTCGCACCAGTTTCCGCTGGGCGTGCAGATGTCGATGCCGCGGCGGCTCGAGCTGCTGGATTGGGCCAAGCAAGCCGGTGCTTTCGTGCTGGAGGACGACTACGACAGCGAGTTTCGCTACGACGGCGCACCGCTGATGTCGCTCGCCGGCATTGATCGTCTCCAGCGCGTGATCTACCTGGGCACCTTTGCCAAGACGCTGTTTCCAGGTCTGCGCATCGGTTATTGCGCTCTGCCCGAACGCCTGATCACGGACGTAACGGCCGCGCGCGCGGCGCTCGACCGCTTCCCCGGGACGCTGATGGAAGGCGCGGTGGCTGACATGCTCAATTCGGGCGCGTTCGCCGCAAACCTCAAGCGCGTCCGCAAGCTCTACCGAGAGGCGCGGGACGTGCTGGCCGAAACGCTGGAAGCCGCATCCGATGGCGCTCTATCGGTGCCGGTGCCGTCACAAGGCCTGCATCTGGTCGCCCGGTTCGATCCCTCGGTCGACCTGTCGGTGGCCGCGCGGGCCAAGCAGGCGGCCGGCGCGGAAGGCTGGCTGTTGGCGGACACCTATTCGCGCGCGCGCCCTCTGCCAGGCTTCGTGCTGGGATTTTCAGGGCATGCAGTTCCACAGCTCGTGGCATCCGCCGAACGGCTCGCGCGGGAATCACGGTCAGCCCTGAGCGCGAAAAGCAGGTCGGTGCGGCCGGCATAACCAAGCTTCACTATCAGAATCGCTGACCGCTCCCTACATTGCGTCGCAGCTTTCGGGAGCCTTCATGATGTCACTCCGCCACGCGACCTGCCTCTCGCTCCTGGTTTCCCTGGCGCTCGCCTCGACGGCGCGCGCTGCCACCATCGGGCGTGAGCAGGACATCGTGGATCTGAAGCTCGGCCAGCGCGTCCTGGTGGATGACGGAACCTGCCCCGCGGGACAAGTCAGGGAAGTGCGCGGCGCAAGGATGACCGACAAGGGCGTCTCGCGTACGAGCTCCTGCGTGCCGCGGCACGGGCCGAAAATAAAATGATGGCCTGAGAAGCTACTTCGCCGGATCGAACATGCACTGCAAGGTCGGCTTGGCGATCTTTGTGAAGGTCGGGCCAATCTCGCCCTGCTTGGAGACCGGAACCCAGTCGGTTTCGATGGTGGGCACACCGGTCTCGCTGATGCCACGCAACAGCGCTTCGCGCAGGTCGCGGTCCTCGACGGCGGCCGCGGCGTGATCGTGCAAGCAGCCGCAGACTTGCTCCGGGTGCTCCCAGCGCCCGGTCATGTGCGGCGCGCACTGGCGCACGAATTCGCTGCGGGGATCCGGCAACCTCGTGGGCGCGCGCACCTGCGCCTGAGCGGCAGTGATCGTGAGAACAGAGACGAATACAGCGGCGCAAAATCGGACGATCATGAAGGCCTTTATCGGCTGAATCTCTTGTTGTCGATCAGAAGCGCGCTGCAACCACGATCGGCTGCGACGTCGTGGTGATGACCGGCGAGCCGCTGTACTGGAAGGTGCCGACGCCGGGCAGATTGCCGTCAGGCGAGCCCGCGAACGAGGAACCCGCGACCACGAAAGCGAAAGCAAGGATGAAGCTGAGCGTGCGCATGGTCTTGTCTCCGAATTCCGTGGCCGGCGGTGCGCCGTTCGTCGTTGTGAAGCTGATAACCATGGGCGGTTTCGCCCGTGATGCGCCAAACGCGCAAAATGGTTTCTTCTTGCGTGAGAATTGTTTCGTCCGCTCCGAGCCGACGACACAATTCTCCGAAAATACCAATCATTTCAGGAAGGTCTCGCCGGAGATCAAGGTGGCCTGCCAAGTTCCGGCACTTGTACGCGAACATACCCGGCGCAGCCGCCGTCATGCTCCCGCCTCACGCGCTTCACACGCATTTTACGTTTTTCTGCTGAAGAGGCTGGCAAACGAAGGCTGGGTCTTATCGAACCGGGGGCGCGTTCGCTGCGACCCAAGCCATCGAAACCTGGACGCCCGGAACACCGGGCGCGTTGACTTGAGGATGGCCATTATGGTGGCGCAAGATCGCGCAACGCCGCGCGAGGCGGACCAACGGACGGACAGCGGAGATCGACGACCCAGTCGCGTCGCCTCAGCCGGCGCGATGTCGCTGCAATCTGGCCGCGGCTTTGAGGCCGCGCCACAGGCATTCGTGCGGCTGACCGGCTCGCATCTTGTCAAACCCTAGGCCAGCCGCGCCTCTATCACTGGCGAAAGCGCGTCAGTGCGTGAAGAACTCGCCGCACTTCTGGACGTTTGCGTCCGCCGGTCCCCACGGCATGATCGGCACGGTCGAGGTCGAGTTCTTCGGCGAGCCTTCGATCAGCCTGTCCGAATAGACCATGTAGACCAGCACGTTGCGCTTGGCGTCGCAGCCGCGGACAATCTGCATCTTCTTGAAGAACAGCGAACGGCGCTGACGGAACATGTCGTCGCCCTGCTCCATCTTGTTCTTGAACTTGATCGGGCCGACTTGGCGGCAGGCCAGTGAGATGTCCGAGACCTCCTCGGCAAGGCCCAGCCAACCCTTGAAGCCTCCCTTTTCCGGCACCGTGAAATGACAGGCGACGCCCTCGACTTCGGGATCGTCGAGACCATAGGTCGCAAGCTTGTCGTTCGGGCTCATCCATTTGAACACGGTGGAGCGGCGGAAGATCAGATCGGGCTCGTCGGCAGCTTGGACGGACGCCGCCGGCACAGCCAAGGCCAGGAGGAATAAGGCAAGGCCTTTCAAGCGGATGCCGGCAAGACCAGGGAAACGAGATGACATGAAGTTCTCCGGTAACAAGTCCCTGCAATGTAGGAACGCGTCCGCCCGACAGGAAGACGACAGGCAGCCGGCGGTGGCCGCTGTTTACCGCTCTGTGAGGCTTTTTTGCTACGTCTTGAACAAAAGTAGCTAACGGCAGAACCGCGCTGCTGGTGAACGCGTATCCCCTTTGCGAGACTAACGTCTGATTTGGATTATGGATTCGAGGATGTTCAGCGTGAACGGGTCGGGTTTTACTGCCAAGCCGGCGCGGCTTTGGCAGGTCGCCATCTTGACGGCGGCGGGTGCAATCGGCGCGACCAGCCAGGCAGACGCAGCCTATTATTATTGGACGGATTATTCCGACGGATCCTATTACGCTCGGCAGGGCCGGCATCCCGAGATACAACGCCAGAAGCCCCAGAAGCGTGGCGCGGCCGGCAAGAAAGACGCTGTCGCCGAGAAGGAAGCCGGCACCAAGCCACAAGGGCCATTGGTCATCGTCGTCTCGATCGACCGACAGAAGGTGACGGTCTACGACACCAAAGGCCTGTTCGCGGAATCTCCGGTGTCGACAGGCATGAAGGGCCATTCGACGCCGATGGGTGTGTTCAGCGTCATCCAGAAGCACAAATTCCACCGCTCCAACATCTATAGCGGCGCGCCGATGCCGTACATGCAACGGATCACCTGGTCCGGGGTCGCCATGCATGCCGGCGCGTTGCCGGGCTATCCGGCCTCGCATGGCTGCATCCGCATGCCGATGGCGTTCGCGATGAAGATGTGGAATTGGACCAGGATGGGCGCGCGCGTCATCGTCGCGCCCGGCGAGGTGACGCCGCACAGCTTCTCCCATCCCCTGCTCGCCTCCGTGCGCGTGCCACCGCAGCCTGTCGCCAACCTCGAGCCGCAGACCAATGTGGGCGACAAGGCAGACAAGGGCGCCGCGCAAACCAAAGCCACCGAGATCAAGCCTGTCGAAACCAAGACCGCCAGCGCCGACAGCGTGGTCGAGCTACGCACCTCCGTCGGCCATGCCGTGATGTCGGATGTGACCACGGGGAATGCGGCCGCCCACGAGGAAGCCGCCGACAAGGCCAGGACGGCTGAGGCAACCGACGCGACCAAGCCGCAGTCGGCAGATGCCGCCAAGCCGGCCAACGAGGACAAGCCCGCCGACAAGGCCGAGCCGACCAGGACGCAAGCGGCGGGCTCCGCAAAGACGCCAGATGCACCGGCGCCTGCGCTCGCCGCCCCGCCCGATGCGAAGAAGGACGAGAGCCGCATGGCCGAGCCGGCGCCGGCCGCGAAGCCGGAGGCACCCAAGCGGGCCGGCCAGATCGCCGTCTTCATCAGCCGCAAGGATTCCAAGCTCTACGTGCGGCAGAATTTTGCGCCGCTGTTCGAGGTGCCGGTCACGATCGCCCCAAGCGACCGGCCGCTCGGCACGCATATCTTCACCGCTGAACTCGACAAGATCGATACCAATGCGCTGCGTTGGTCGGTGGTGTCTCTGCCCGTCTCCGCCCGTTCCGCGGCACGCGAGGACGATGGCCGCCTCACGCGCGGCCAGCGCGGCGCTGCCGTGATCCCCGTCGCCGCCAAGCCCGTGACTGCCAAGCCGGTGGTCACGCCGGACAGCCCGGCTGCAGCCCTCGACCGCATCTCGATCCCCGCCGACACCATGGCGAAGATCAACGAGATGCTGACCACTGGCGGCTCGATCATCATCTCCGACCAGGGCATCAACCAGGGCGAGACCGGCGAAGGCACCGACTTCATAGTCCGCCTCTATTAGGCATTAGGCCCGCTCGCCCCGCCAGATAACGCGGTGTTGACGAGGTGGATCGCACCGGCGGAGTAACATGTGCTCCGGATCATTTCGGGGGACGCCGTCATGATGAATCGCAGAACCATGCTCACCATGGCGTTTGCCGGCACGCTGGTGCCGGTCACGCGTGCTTTCGCCGAGGGCGGCATGAGCCGGATCTCGGCCTATGCCTTCTCATTCCCCGCCTTGTCGGGCGACGACATCCGTCTGGCCGCTTTCACCGGCAAGCCGCTGCTGGTGGTCAACACCGCCTCGCTTTGTGGCTACACGCCGCAATATGCCGGATTGCAGGAGGTCTGGACCGAGTTTCGCGCCCGCGGGCTCACCGTGATCGGCGTGCCGTCGAATGATTTCGGCGGTCAGGAGCCCGGCGGCCGCAGCGAGATCACTGAGACCGCGCACCACCAATATGGTGTTACGTTCCCGATCGCAGCGAAAGCCGTCGTCATCGGAGCGAAGGCGCATCCATTCTACAAATGGGCCGCCGAGGCGCGACCAAGGGAAGTTCCGCGCTGGAACTTCCACAAATACCTGATCGGCCGCGACGGTTATATCGCCGATGTCTTTCCGTCCGCGGTCGAACCGGCCGACACGCGGATCAAGACTGCCGCTGCCAGGGCGCTGGCAGACAGTTGACGCTGACGCCGCCCAATCCGGTTGGGCACAATTGGGGCGGGATGCCAAACAGCCGTTGCAATGGCGATGGCCCACCATCTAGGCTAGGATCGTTTGGGCAGGATGGGTTCTTGCCGGAGGCGAAAAGCCGCGGCAGAACAATGGGATCAATCTCAAGGACAACACCATGCGCGTGGCGGCAGGACTGATTTTGGCAAGCGCGGTATCTCTGGCGATGTCCGGCGCAGCATGGTCACAAACTCCGGCCGCAAAGCCCGCAGCCGCGACGCAAGCTGCACCCGCGCCAGCACCAGCTGCGGCGACGCCCGCCCCGGTTCCGGCCGCCGCTCCCGCTGCAGCCGCCGCACCAGCCGGCTTCGTCAATCCGCCCCCGCCCAAGCAAGCGCCGCAGCCGGCCCGCGCAGCCTGCAACACGCCGGGCGCGCTCGGTGTCGCCCGCACCGTCGAGATCGACACCACGGGTGGTCCCGGCTTTGGCTTCGAGCATTTCAAGGAGCTCGACTTCCTGCGCGACAAGGAGGTGGTCCTGACCTTCGACGACGGCCCCTGGCCGCGCAACACGCCCGCGGTGCTCAAGGCGCTCGCGGACGAATGCACCACCGGCATCTTCTTCATCATCGGCAAGCACGCGACCTACGAGCCGGAGATCCTGAAGCAGGTCTACGCGGCCGGCCATACGGTCGGCGCCCACACTTGGTCGCACGCCAACCTCAACAACAAGAAGTTCACCGAGGCGCAGCGCAAGGAAGAGATCGAGAAGGGCTTTGCGGCAGTGAAGTGGGCGCTCGGCGGTGTCTCGCCGGCACCGTTCTTCCGCTTCCCCGCCCTCCAGCATCCGCCGGAGATGGTCACCTATCTCGGCAACCGCAACGTCGGGATCTTCTCCTGCGACATCGACTCCTTCGACTTCAAGGCCTCAAAACCCGAGAAGATCGTCGAGACCGTGATGAAGAAGCTCGACACCAAGGGCAAGGGTATCGTCCTGATGCACGACTTCCAGAAGCACACTGCGGAAGCCCTGCCCGAGCTGCTCAAGCGCCTGAAGGCTGGCGGCTACAAGGTGGTGGCGATGCGCGCGAAGTTCCCCGCCTCGACCCTGCCTGAGTACGACCAGGAGCTGGTCAAGGACCTCAAGCTGCCGACTGTGAGTCAGCGCCCGGTCAATTCCGTGGTGACGACCGTTTCCGAATAGACGGCCATTGTCTTTCCGCATCGAAGGCTACGTCATCGTCTCAGCGGACGGCATGCTCGCCGACGCCGGGCACGTCATGCCCGACAGGCTGAAGTTCGACGGTGACAAGCTGTTCTTCGAGCAGGCGCTCGATCGCGCCACGCTGATCGTGCATGGCCGCAACTCGCATGAGCAGCAGCCGAACTCGCCGAAGCGCAAGCGGCTGATCCTGACGCGCAAGATAAAAGCGCTCACCGTCGATCCAGAGATGCCGAACGCGACACTGTGGAATCCGGAACACGCCAGCTTCGAGGAGGCCTGTGCCTTTGCCGATGTCGCCTCCGGCATGGTCGCCATCATCGGCGGCCCCGTTGTGTTCGACATATTCATGGACCGTTACGACACGTTCTGGCTGTCGGAGGCCCCACATGTCCGCCTGCCCGGCGGCGAAGGCTGTTTCGTCGGCGTGCCCCAGCAGGCGCCGCACGAGGTGCTGGCTTCACACGGGATGAAGCCGGGTGCGCCCTACGTGCTCGACGCGGCGCATGACGTCACCGTCACGCCGTGGCGCAGGGCGTAACGCTACACGTCCCCGTACGCCGCCTCGGCCGGACGCGTGGTGCGGCCGTACCCCATGATCATGAACAAGGCGCCGATGATCGACAGGTTCTTGAGCGCGTCGACCAGCATCTTCGCGTTGTCGGGCGCTGCCATATTCCAGAAGTCGTAGAACAACACGGTCGCGACCGCGACGTAGATGATCATCAACAGCGCGAAAAAACGCGCGCCGAAATTCAGCGCGATCATCAAGCCAGCGATGATCTCGAGCCCGCCGACGGCAATTGCCAGCAGTTGCGGCGTGGTCATCGCGGTCGCGGCCTCGACCTGCTGGGCGTAAGGCGCGATCGCCTCGGGCACCACGACCTTGGTGGCGATGAAGTCGGCCGTCGCCTGGACGGCAAAGAGCTTGGTCGCGCCCGTGTAGATGAACAGCACGGCGAACAGGATTCGCCCGAAAGTCACGAACGCTGGCATGATCGGCCTCTTGGCAAGCTCGGAGCGTGGGGATGCTCGGCGCGATTATGAAGAGTCGCGCTCCGGTTTACAAACGGGGAAATGCAAACTGAAAGGAATTCAAGACACGTCCCACGTGGAACGCCCCCCTTTCCCCCTTGTGGAAGAAGGTGGCGCGAAGCGCCGGATGAGGGGTATCCATCCGCCAATCCAATTGTGAGAGGTGCTCGCGGAGAGAGACCCCTCACCCGTCTCGCCGCTTCGCGGCGAGCCACCCTCTCCCACAAGGGAAGAGGGCGAGCGCGACACCGCCCCTATGTAAACAACGTCGGCTGCTGCCGCGCCGCGCGCTCCTGCGCTTCCACCACGGCGACAGCCGTCATGTTGAGGATGCCGCGCGCCGTCACCGACGGCGTCAGGATATGCGCCGGGCGCGCAGGGCCGATCAGGATCGGGCCGACGGGAAGCGCGTCCGCCAACGACTTGATCATCTGATAGGCGACGTTGGCGGTGTCGAGCGTCGGCATGAGCAGGATGTTGGCCTCGCCCTCCAGCTGGGAGTGCGGCAGCACCATTTTTCGTGCAGCAGCGGAGAGCGCGGTGTCGCCCTGCATCTCGCCGTCCGCCTCGATCTCCGGATGCTTGTCCTTCAACAACTGCGTCGCTCGCCGCATCTTGAGCGAGGATTCGGTGTCGTAGCTGCCGAAATCCGAGTGCGAGACAAAGGCGATCTTCGGCTTGATGTTGAAGCGCTGAACGTGGACCGCGGCGAGCGATGCGATCTCGGCGAGTTCCTCCGCGCTCGGATTGGGCCGAACCTGGGTGTCGGCGATGAAGAAGGCGCCCTTGCTGGTGATCAGCAGCGCCAGCGCCGCGTAATCGCTGATTCCCGGCGAGAAGCCGACGATCTCGCGCACATGGCGCAGATGGCTCATGTAGCGGCCCTCGACGCCGCAGAGCATGGCGTCCGCCTCGCCGCGCGTGACACCGAGCGCGGCGATCACCGTGTTGTTGGTGCGCACCACGGTGCGCGCCGCATCCGGCGTCACGCCGCGGCGGCCGGCGACCTCGACATAGGACTGCACGTAGGAGCGGTAGCGCGGATCATCCTCGGGATTGACAAGGTCGAAATCCTTGCCGGCCCGGATCGAGAGGCCAAAACGCTTGATGCGCGCCTCGACCACCGAGGGACGGCCGACCAGGATCGGCCGCGCCAGCTTCTCCTCCAGCACCACTTGCGTGGCGCGCAGCACGCGCTCGTCCTCGCCTTCGGCGTAGATCACGCGCACCGGCTGGGTCTTGGCCTTGGCGAACATCGGCTTCATGACGAGGCCGGAGCGGAAGGCGAAGCGCTCGAGCAGCGCGGTGTACTCGTCGAAATTGGTGATGGGCCGCGTCGCGACGCCGGATTCCATCGCCGCCTTCGCCACGGCAGGCGCGATGCGCAGGATCAGGCGCGGATCGAACGGGCTCGGGATCAGCGAGCCCGGACCGAAGCCTTGCGTCTCGCCGGTGTCGAAACCTTGTGCGACGGCATCCGACGGCGCCTCGCGCGCGAGCTGGGCGATCGCCTCGACGGCGGCGTGCTTCATCTCCTCGTTGATGGCGCTGGCGCCGACGTCGAGCGCACCGCGGAAGATGAAGGGAAAGCACAGGACGTTGTTGACCTGGTTCGGGTAATCGGAGCGCCCGGTGCAGATCATGGCGTCGGGGCGCACCTTGCGCGCTTCCTCCGGCATGATCTCGGGGGTCGGGTTCGCGAGCGCCATGATCAAGGGCTTGTCGCCCATCGCCTTGGCCATCTCCGGCTTGAGGACGCCCGGCGCCGAGAGGCCGATGAAAATGTCGGCGCCGCCGATGACGTCGCCGAGCGTACGCTTGTCGGTCTTCTGCGCATAGACCGCCTTCCAGCGGTCCATCGAGGTGTTGCGGCCCTCGTGCACGAGCCCGTCGATATCACAGACCCAGATGTTCTTGCGCTGCGCGCCCATCGACACCAGGAGATTGAGCGTCGCGATCGCGGCGGCCCCGGCCCCCGACGCCACGATCTTGACGTCCGACAACTTCTTGCCGTTCAGCCTGAGACCATTGGTGATGGCGGCGGCGACGATGATCGCGGTGCCGTGCTGGTCGTCGTGGAAGACCGGGATCTTCATGCGCTCCTTCAAGCGCGTCTCGATCTCGAAGCACTCCGGTCCGCGGATGTCCTCCAGATTGATGCCGCCGAAAGTCGGCTCGAGCGCCGCCACGGTCTCGACCACGCGGTCGATCGTGTCGGCGGCGATCTCGATGTCGAACACGTCGATGCCGGCGAACTTCTTGAACAGGACGGCCTTGCCCTCCATCACCGGCTTCGAAGCCAACGGGCCGATATTGCCAAGGCCGAGCACGGCGGTACCGTTGGAGACCACGGCCACCAGATTGGCGCGGGTGGTCAGGGTGGCGGCTTCCGCCGGGTTCTTGGCGATCTCGGTGCAGGCGGCGGCGACACCCGGAGAATAGGCCAGCGCGAGGTCGCGCTGGTTGGCAAGCGGCTTGCTCGCCTGGATCTCGAGCTTTCCGGGGCGCGGCAGACGGTGATAGGCAAGCGCCGCCTGGTGGAGATCATCAGAATAGGACGACATGCGGTGTCTCGCCTCGCGTTACCCTCAAAATGCACGATCCAGAGCGGCTGTCCGAGCCGACCATATTTCCGGGTCATGGAAACGGGATGAAGCACGCCGGGCGCCCCGGTGGCAACATCCGATTGCGCGCCCATCAACAGGACGCGCGGTCAAATATTTGAAAACCATAGCTTTCTCTGGACCGCATGACGTTTCCCGAATATGGCAGGTTGCGCGGTGCAAAACGGGCAATCGGAGCAATGGAATGAAGCGAATCCTGATCGGCCTGATCGCACTCCTCGTGCTCGGCGCGGGCGGATGGTTCGGCTTCAACCTCTACGTTCAGCATCGCGCCACCGCCGAGGTCGAGGCGGCGTTCGAACGGATCCGTTCGAGCGGCGGCAAGGCGAGCCATGGCAAGATCGGGTTCGAGCTCGCGACCCGGACGCTGACGATCGAGGATATCGCGATCGCTCCCGGCGAGCAGCCGCAGGCCCAGATCAAGATCGCCGGCATCAAGGGCGTGGGCGTTCGCCTGATCGACAAGAGCAGCTTCTCGGCCGACAGCATCGACGTCACCGGTTTCGAAGTCGCGCTGGACCAGGTCGGCGCCGCGAAGCTGAAGGCGTCCTACAAGATCCCGCAACTCACCTTGCGTGACTATGCCGGCCCCGTTCACGCCGGCAACGCGCCGATGGGCGGCGACCTGATCGAGATTTACCGCTATGTGCTCGATCAGTACGCCAGTGTCACGGCATCGTCCGTCACGGCGGCGACGCTGACGATGACCTTCGATGCGAGCGGCAGCGGCGCCGGCAGCGGCGAGGTCGCCTATTCCGGGCTGGCGATCCAGAATCTCAAGCGCGGCAAGATCGACGCAATGAAGGCGGACCGCGCCGTCTTCACGATCGACGTGCCGCAGCCGGGCAAGCAGGACAAGCTGACCGGCGAGCTCTCCGACGTCATCGTTAACGATTTCGACGCGACCGCGATCGCCGCGGCGCTCGATCCGCAGAAGACCGGCGATGACAGCTACCATCGCGTCTACCGGCAGATCGCAACCGGCCCCTATGTGCTCAAATCGACCCAGGGCATGCGGATGGACATCCACGGGATCACCTTCGAGGACATCGCGGTGCAGCCCTCGAAATTCCGGCCGGCCGAGATCATCGCGCTCATGCCGGCGGACAATTCGGCGCCGACGCCCGCACAATCGCGCGAGATGTTGGAAAAGCTCGCGGGATTCTATGAGGGCTTTCGCATCGGCAAGATCGAGGTCGGCAAGACCTCGATGGGCACGCCGCAGGGGGCCGCGAGGATCAATGCCGTCAGATACCGCGAGGGCGAGTTCGCGGTCGAAGGAATCGACGCGCCGTCGCCGCAGGGGCAGTTCAAGATGGAGCGCTTCGCGCTGAAATCGTTCAGCGCGGCAAACCTGATGCGCTGGGCGGCAGGGCTCAGCCCCCACGGACAACCGCCCTCGCCCGATCAGATGCTGGGCCTGTTCCGGGTGCTCGAAGGCGCCGAGATCAAGGGCGTGGTAGCGCCCTACAAGTCCACGCGGCAGTTCGTCACCATCGACACGATCAGCCTGAACTGGGGCCAATTGGTCGGATCGATTCCGAGCAAGGCCAATCTGGTCGTGAAGATGGTCACGCCCACCGATCCCGCCAACCCGGCGCAGCGGCCGCTGATCATGGCGGGCATCGACAAGCTCGCGATCAACCTCGATCTCGGTGCCGCCTGGACGGAGTCATCGGGTGCGTTCGCGCTCGCGCCAGCCACGATCGATGTCGGCAACCTCGCCACGGCGCAAGCCCGCCTCGCGCTCGCCAACGTGCCGCGCGGTGTGTTCACGACCGATCCGGTGCAGGCCATGAGCGATGCCGGAAAGATCGAGACCGGGGCGATCGAGCTGTCCTTGCGCGACAGCGGCGCAGTCGACCTCATCGTGGCGCAGTTCTCGCGCATGCAAAATGTCAGCCGCGATGCCGCCCGCAGCGCCATCGTCGAGATGATCCGGGCGCAGGGAGAGAAGGTCACGGCCTCCAATCTCGATGCCAGGGCGGCGGTCGATGCGCTCGCCGGTTTCGTCGCGACGTCAGGACAGACGCTGACCATCAAGCTCGCGCCGCGCGCCAAGGTGCCGCTGATGCAATTGATGCAGCTGATCCAGACCGACCCGGAGAGCTCGCTGGCACAGTTCAGCATCGAGGCGTCAACGGGGTTGTAAAGACGCTCTCACCGCCGTCATGGCCGGGCTTGTCCCGGCCATCCACGTTCTTTGATGCAGCGGCAAAGACGTGGATGCCCGGGACAAGCCCGGGCATGACGACTTAGAGCGTTGGATCCCCTCAAGAGAGGCAAAGAGCCTCACTTCTGCGGCAGGTTCACCCGCACATGCAGCTCGCGGAGCTGTTTCGTCGTGGCGTCCGAGGGCGCGCCCATCAGGAGGTCCATGGCCTGCTGGTTCATCGGGAACAGCGAGATCTCGCGCAGATTGTTGGTGCCACAGAGCAGCATTACGATGCGGTCCACACCGGCCGCCATGCCGCCATGCGGCGGCGCGCCGTACTGGAAGGCGCGGTACATGCCGCCGAAGCGGTCGACCACTTCCTGCTCGCCGTAGCCTGCGATTTCAAACGCCTTCACCATCGCTTCCGGCACGTGGTTGCGGATGCCGCCCGAGGCGATCTCGTAGCCGTTGCAGGTGATGTCGTACTGGAACGCCTTGATGGTCAGCGGATCCTGGCCCTTCAGCGCCTCGAGCCCGCCCTGCGGCATCGAGAACGGGTTGTGCGAGAAGTCGACCTTTTTGTCCTCCTCGTTGTACTCGTACATCGGGAAGTCGACGATCCAGGCGAGCTCGAACCGCTCCTTGTCGGTGAGGTTCAGTTCCTCGCCGACCTTGTTGCGGGCAAGGCCGGAGAACTTCCAGAACTTGTCGGGATCGCCGGCGACGAAGAAGGCAGCATCGCCCTCCTTCACGCCGATCTGCGCGCGGATCGCGGCGGTGCGCTCCGGCCCGATGTTGTTCGCGAGCGGACCTGCACCCTCGCCGCCCTCGCGCCACATGATGTAGCCGAGACCGGGCTGGCCCTCGCCTTGCGCCCACGAGTTCATGCGGTCGCAGAATGCGCGGCTGCCGCCGCCCGGCGCCGGGATCGCCCAGACCTGGTTCTTGGGGTCTTCGAGCATGCGCGCGAACACCTTGAAGCCGCTTCCGCGGAAATGCTCGGAGACGTCCTGCATCTCGATGGGGTTGCGCAGATCCGGCTTGTCGCTGCCATACTTGCGCAGCGCCTCGGCGAACGGGATGCGGCGCCAGCCCTTCGTCACCGGCTTGCCCTTGGCGAACTCCTCGAACACGCCGGTGATGACAGGCTCCATCGCCGCGAACACGTCCTCCTGCGTGACGAAGCTCATCTCGACGTCGAGCTGGTAGAATTCGCCGGGCAGACGGTCGGCGCGCGGATCCTCGTCGCGGAAACATGGCGCGATCTGGAAGTAGCGGTCGAAGCCCGACATCATCAAGAGCTGCTTGTACTGCTGTGGCGCCTGCGGCAGCGCGTAGAACTTGCCGGGATGGATGCGCGAGGGCACCAGGAAGTCGCGCGCGCCTTCCGGCGAGGACGCGGTCAGGATCGGCGTGTTGAACTCGAAGAAGCCCTGCCCCTCCATCCGCCGACGCATCGACTTGATGATCTCGACGCGCGTCATGATGTTCTGGTGCAGTTTTTCGCGGCGCAGATCCAGGAAGCGGTACTTCAGGCGGATGTCTTCAGGGTATTCCTGGTCGCCGAACACCGGCAGCGGCAGGTCGCCGGCCGGGCCCAGCACCTCGATCTCGGTGACATAGATCTCGATCTTGCCGGTCGGTAGATCGTCATTGTCGGTACCTTCGGGGCGGCGGCGGGCCTTGCCGTCCATCCGCACTACGAATTCCGAACGCAGCTTCTCGGCCAGCAAGAACGCCGGCGAGTCCGGGTCGACCACGCACTGGGTCAGGCCGTAATGGTCGCGCAGGTCGATGAACAGCACGCCGCCATGGTCGCGAACGCGATGGACCCAGCCTGACAGGCGGACCGTCTCGCCGATGTTGCTCTCGCGGAGCGCGCCGCATGTATGTGACCGGTAGCGATGCATGGTCGTCCCAAAATCAATGTCGGAGGAAGCGAATCGAACCGCCTCTCATGGCGGGTCCGAGATTGCGGCAGGGTTTACCCGACGAGACCCAAGGCGGCAACCAAGGGAACGGCCTGTTTTGGGCCGGAAGCGTCCATTTTTGGCATATCGGGGGCCGAGCCTTTGCCATCCGGCGTTCCAACCCTATCTTGAGGCCATGACGGTCAATTTCCCCTTCCAGAACTCCTATTCGGCGCTGCCGGACAGCTTCTTCGCGCGCGTCGCGCCGACCCCGGTCGCGGCCCCCAGGCTGATCAAGCTGAACCGGCCGCTGGCGGTTCAGCTTGGGCTCGATCCCGACATGCTGGAGACGGCGGAAGGCGCGGCGATCCTGGCCGGCAAGACGGTTCCCGAGGGCGCCGACCCCATCGCCATGGCCTATGCCGGTCACCAGTTCGGGCAGTTCGTGCCCCAGCTTGGCGACGGCCGCGCCATCCTGCTCGGCGAGGTCATCGACAAAGACGGCATCCGCCGCGACATCCAGCTCAAGGGAAGCGGCCCCACCCCGTTCTCCCGCCGCGGCGACGGCCGCGCCGCGCTCGGGCCCGTGCTGCGCGAATACATCGTCAGCGAGGCGATGAATGCGCTGGGGATTCCGACCACGCGTTCGCTCGCTGCCGTCGTCACCGGCGAGCACGTCATTCGCGAGACCGCGCTGCCTGGCGCCGTGCTGACCCGCGTCGCCTCCAGCCACATCCGCGTCGGCACCTTCCAGTTCTTCGCCGTCCGCCGCGACACCGAGGCCATCCGCCGCCTCGCCGACCACGTCATCATCAGGCATTACCCGGACCTGCTTCAAGCGGAACGGCCCTATCACGCCCTGCTTGCCGCCGTCGTCGCGCGCCAGGCCGAGTTGGTCGCACGCTGGCTGCTGGTCGGCTTCATCCACGGCGTGATGAACACCGACAACAGCTCCATTTCCGGCGAGACCATCGATTACGGTCCCTGCGCCTTCATGGATACCTACAACCCGGCGCAGGTGTTCTCCTCGATCGACGAGATGGGCCGCTACGCCTATGCCAACCAGCCGCGCATCGCCTTGTGGAATCTGACGCGCCTCGCCGAATGCCTGCTGCCGCTGTTCTCGGACGAGCAGGAGAAGGCGGTCGCGGAAGCCCAGGACATTCTCGGCGCCTTCTCGGACCAGTTCAGCGCCGCCTATCAGGCAGGCCTGCGCAAAAAGGTTGGCCTGTTCACGGAGCGTGACGGCGACGAGGCGCTGATCCAGGACCTCCTGGATGCCATGGCCAAGAACCAGGCCGACTTCACCCTCACCTTCCGCAAGCTGGGCGAGGCCGCAGCCGATGACGGCACCGATGTGCGCGCGCAGTTCATGGAGCCCGCAGCCTTCGACGAGTGGGCCGGCCGTTGGCGCGCGCGCATCGCGCTGGAGCCACCGACCGCAGCAGAACGGCAGGCCGCGATGCACGCCGTCAATCCCATGTTCATCCCGCGCAACCACCGCGTCGAAGCCGTGATCCGGGCTGCCGTCAACGACGACAATTACGCGCCGTTCGAGGAGCTGGTGCAGGTGCTGGCAAAACCGTTCGAGGACCAGCCGAATTACACCGCCTACGCCGATCCGCCGCTGCCGGACCAGCGCGTGCTGCAGACGTTCTGCGGGACGTGAATCTTTTCCGGATGGCCGAATGACCCAACTGCCCGCCCTGACTGAAGAAGAATTCAAAGCAATAAAGTCGCGTTGTGAACAGACGACGGCCGGTCCGTGGAAATCGTTCATCGAGAAGCGCGATAAATTCAGTGGCTCGGACTTCATCCAGACCGGCGGCGAGGACATTTATCTCACCGGTGCGACCGAGGCGGATCAGGACTTCGTCGCTCACGCGCGGCAGGATATTCCGAGGCTAATCGCCGAGATTGAGCGCCTGCGCGCGATTATTCGCTAACCCGGTCCCGCGTTGGCTGTACCCTGTGGACGCTTTGCGCCGCGGGAACCCCTGTCATCAAACTGAAACACACGCGCTCTAACCGCCTGTCAGGGTCGTCTTGCCGGAGACGTCCGTCCTCCAACCGTCCTGACAAGCGCCATGCCCTTCAAATTCATCCACCTCACCGACACGCATCTGGCCAACCCCGGCTTGAAGCTTTACGGGCTTGACCCGCGCGCCCGGCTGGATGCTGCGATTGCCGATATCAACAAGCACCAGTCCGACGCTGCATTTGCGGTCGTCACCGGCGATCTCACGCATTGGGGCGAGGCGGAATCCTACGCCAATTTCGCCGACGCGATGGCCGCGCTGAAGATCCCCTACATCGCCATGGTCGGCAATCACGACCGCCGCGTCACCTGCCTCGACGCGCTCAAGGCGGCGCCTCGAGATTCCAACGGCTTCGTGCAGGGCACTCGTACGACCGAGCACGGCCTGTTCGTTTTCCTGGACACGCTAGACGAGACCAGCCACGCCGGCGAGATGTGCTCAAAACGTCTCGGCTGGCTCGCGAACACGCTCGCAGCCGCACCGGCGGACATGCCGCTCGTCGTGTTCATGCATCATCCGCCCTTCCCGGTCGGCGTGCTCGCGATGGACGAGATCTCGCTCAAGCAGAGCGCGGAATTCACCGAGGTGATCGCGCCCTATCGCAGCCGCATCCGCCACCTCTTCTTCGGCCATGTGCATCGGCCGATCTTCGGCAGTTTTGGCAAGATTCCGTTCTCGACGCTGCGCGGCACCAATCACCAGGTCTGGTTCGAGCTCGATGCCGGCGCCCCGCATCTGGCCAGCCACGAACCGCCGGCCTATGGCGTGGTGCTGATCGACGACCAGAACATCGTCGTGCACAGCCACGACTTCCTCGACACCAGTCTGCGGTTCCCCTTCGAACCACCGGCGGGGGTGGACGGCCGCGACTATGCACTCAGCTTTCCGGCGCGGTGAGATGAGCCTCGCCGAACCCGCGGCTCTTCCGGTCGCGACATCGGCGGCGCCGCGCCCGGACGTGCTGAAGCGCCTCGTCACGCACTTCAAAGCTTCGCTGCCCGCCTATCTCCTGTTGTTGCCCTCGCTGGTCTTCCTCGCGCTGTTCACCTATGGCGCGATGGGCCGCGTGTTGATCGACGCGCTCTACCAGCGCGCTACGCCGAAGGCCCCGGTCCGCTTCGTCGGTCTAGACAACATCGCAGCGGTGCTGGCCGATCCCGCCTTCTCCGGCGCGGTCGTCAACAATCTCGTCTATGCGGTCGGCACGGCGATCCCGAGCATCGGCCTCGCGCTTTTATTCGCGCTGACGTTGTCGCGCACCCATGTCGTGAGCAGCGCGCTGCGCGCCGCGCTGTTCCTGCCGGTGCTGATCCCGATGGTCGCTGCCTCCGCGCTGTTCATGTTCATCTTCCTGCCCAATGTCGGCCTGCTCGATTACTATATCGGCCGCCTGCTTCCGGTGCTGCCGAACTGGCTCGGCGACCCCGACATCGCGCTTTACGCGATCATGATCATCACGATCTGGAAGAATGCCGGCTATTACATGCTGTTCTTCCTCGCCGGCCTCCAGGCCGTGCCAGAGGACGTGATGGAAGCAGCCCATCTCGACGGCGCCGGGCCCTACATGCGCCTGCGCCACATCATCCTGCCGGAGCTCAAGCCCACCTTCCTGTTCGTCACCGTCATCGCGATCCTCAACGCGGTGACGCAGGTCGACCACGTCTTCGTCATGACCCAGGGCGGCCCGTCGAATTCGACCAATCTCGTGCTGTTCTACATCTACCAGCAGGCGGTCGAGCATTACGACGTCGGCAAGGCCTCGGCGGCAACGCTGCTGACGCTGGCGGCATTGATGGGCCTGACCGCCCTCTCGTTCCGCACCATGGCGACCCGCGAGGGCGGGCCATGAAGCTGATCGACTGGCTCACCAAGGACGCCCCGCTCGCCACAAGGGCGAGATCACGCCAAAGCTCGGCTTTCTGCTGACCTTGCTGCTCGCGATCGTCTGGCTGATCCCGTTCCTGTGGATGGTCGTGGCGACGCTGCGCCCTGCGTCCGACGGTATCAACGCCATGGCTGAGTTGATGCCGAGCCTGAAACCGACGCTCGACAACGTCAGGGATGCCTGGGAGATCGGCGACTTTCCGCGCTACACGCTCAACACCACGATCATCTGCGCCGGCATTTTGCTGGTGCAGTTCGTCACGATCACGCTGGCGGGCTTTGCCTTTGCGCGCCTCGCCTTCGCCGGCAAGTCGCTGATCTTCTATCTGTTCCTGATGCAGCTGATGCTGGTGCCGGTGCTGCTGATCGTGCCGAATCTCAGCCTCGTGGCGCGGCTCGGCCTCTACGACACGCTCGCCGGCGTGATGATGCCGTTTTTCGCCTCCGCCTTCGGCACCTTCCTGATGCGCCAGGCTTTCGAGGCCGTTCCGACCGAGCTGGAAGACGCGGCCCTGATCGATGGCGCGAGCCTCATCCAGCGCATCCGCCACATCTACGTGCCGCTGTCGATGCCGAGCTTCTCGGCCTTCGCCATCATCTCGGTCACCAGCCACTGGAACGACTTCCTGTGGCCGCTGATGGTGATCAACTCGCCGGACAAGCGGCCGCTCACGGTCGGCCTCTCCGTCTTCACCAAGACCGCCGAGGGCACGCAGGCCTGGGGCACCATTGCCGCGGGCACGCTGATGGTGATCGCGCCATTGCTCGTCACCTTCCTGATCTTCCAGAAGCGCTTCATCAGCTCTTTCGTCACCTCAGGCATCAAATAGGAGATTTTCCGATGCTGTTTTCCCGCAGGCTCGTGCTGGGACTTGCCATGGCAAGTACACTGGCAAGTACTTTGGCAGGCACCCTCGCCCTCCCGGCGCGGGCCGAAGGTCCGACCGAGATCGATTTGTTCTTCCCGGTCCCCGTCGACGGCAAGCTCGCCCGCGACATGGGCACCTTGATCAAGGAATTCAACGAGGGTCATCCGAACATCAAGGCGACTGCCGTTTACACCGGCTCCTACGACGACACGCTGATCAAGACGCGCGCCGCGATCAAGGCCGGCAAGCCGCCCTCAGCCGTGATCATGTCGGCGAACTTCCTGCTCGACATGCAGATCGAGAACGAGCTCACCAATCTCGATGCGCTGATCAAGGCCGACGGCACCACCAAGGAGCAATTCCTCGGCCAGTTCTTCCCGGCGCTGCACGGCAATGCGGTGATCAGCCGCTCGGTCTACGGCGTGCCGTTCCACAATTCGACGCCGCTGCTCTACATCAACGCCGACAAGGCCAAGGAAGCCGGCCTCGATCCGAGCAAGCCGCCGCAGACCTGGGCCGAGCTCACCGACTGGGCCAAGAAGCTCACCAAGCGCGAGGGCGACAAGGTCACCCAATGGGGCATCGCGATCCCCTGCGCCTATGACTATTGCGGCTGGATGATGGAAACGCTCACCATGAGCAATGGCGGGCGCTACTACAACGAGGAGTTCGGCGGCGAGGTTTATTACGACACGCCATCGATGCTCGGCGCGCTGACCTGGTGGAACGATCTCGTCACCAAGCACAAGGTCCACGCCCCCGGCGCCACCGCCGGCCCGGCCGTCAGCACCTCCTTCATCTCGGGCAACGCCGCGATGATGATGCTGTCGACGGGCTCGCTGACCTATGTGCGCGACAACGCCAAGTTCAACTACAAGGTCGCTTTCATCCCACGCAACGTCCGCAACGCCGTGCCGATCGGCGGCGCCTCGCTGATCGTTCCGGCAGGCCTGGAGGCCGACAAGCAAAAGGCTGCCTGGACGCTGATCAAGTGGATGACCTCGCCCGAAAAGAGCGGCTGGTGGAGCCGCGCCACCGGCTATTTCGCGCCCAACATGGCCGCATACAAGACGCCTGACATGGTCGACTTCCTGAACAAGAACCCGGACGCCAAGACCGCCGTCGAGCAGCTCGACGTCGCAAAACCCTGGTTCGCGACCTACAAGACCGTGCCCGTGCGCAAGAACCTCGAGGACGAGGTGATGCTGGTCCTCAACGGCAAGAAGCAGCCGAAGGAAGCCCTCGCCGCCGCCCAGAAGGCCGCCGACGAGACGCTGAAGCCGTACAATGCGGAGACGTCGCTGAAGCTGCCGTAAGCCTAAGATCGTCGTGCCCGGGCTTGTCCCGGGCATGACGAGCTTGCGCGCGGACGAAAAAGAACGTGCCGGGACAAGCCCGGCCATGACGATTGAACGGAATGGAGCCATTAACCCCCCGTCCACCATTCGGGGGCCTGCACCGCCGGTAACCACGACAATTAACAGACCCTCAACGCACCCCCGACAAATCTATCAATGTTTCTGGAGATTTCGCCGTGGATCTGTTGGTTATCGAGTTCCTAGGACTGGCACTGGTCGCCATGTGTGTGCTCGTGGTGGCGCTGCCCTGTGCGCGAAAATCCTCGCAGCGGGTCCGCTACGAATAGGATTTTCGTCGGAAAAAGCGATTCCGGCCCAAATGCAAGGCTCGAATTCGCATCGAGCCCCTTGACATCACAGCGCTTTCGGCAGAACGGCTGATACCAAGTGTCATGGGCCGTTCATGGATTTGATTACCACCACCGCTGACCTCGCGGCTGCCTGCAGCCGGCTGGCCAAGCACCCCGTCATAACAGTCGATACCGAGTTCCTGCGCGAGACCACCTATTACCCGCTGCTGTGCGTGGTGCAGATGGCCAGCGCCGAAGAGGCCGTGGTCATCGACACCCTGGCCGAGGGCATCGACCTCAAGCCCTTCTTCGAACTGATGGGCAATGAGGGCGTGCTGAAGGTGTTTCACGCCGCCCGCCAGGACATCGAGATCATCTGGCACCAGGCGGGCATCATCCCGCATCCGGTGTTCGACACCCAGGTGGCGGCGATGGTGCTGGGGTATGGCGACAGCATCGCCTACGACGCCCTGGTCGAAAAGGTCACCGGTCACCGTCCTGACAAGACCCACCGCTTCACCGACTGGTCGCGCCGACCGCTGACCAAGGAGCAGATGCACTACGCGGTGTCCGACGTCACGCACCTGCGCGACGTGTTCGCCGCGCTCGACGCCGACCTCAAGAAGCGCCGCCGCAGCGAGTGGGTTTCCATCGAGATGGAGGTTCTCACCTCGCCCAAGACCTACGACTTTCACCCCGAGCGCGCCTGGGAGCGGCTGAAGACGCGGGTACGCAAGCCGAAGGACCTCGCGGTCCTCATGGAGGTCGCCGCCTGGCGTGAGCAGGAAGCCCAGAGCCGTGACGTCCCCCGCGGCCGCGTGCTGCGCGACGAGGCGATCACCGACATCGCAACGCATGCGCCGAACACGTTGGAGAAGCTCGCTAACTTGCGCTCCGTGCCGAAGGGGTTCGAGAAATCCAAATGGGGCGCGGATATCGTCGCTGCCGTCGAGCGCGGGCTGGCGCGGGACCACTCCACGCTGCCGAAGCTGGAAAAGCCGCGCAACAACAACAATGGCGCCGCCATCGTCGAGCTCTTGAAGGTGCTGCTGCGCATGACCGCCGAGCGCCACGCGGTCGCCAGCAAGGTGATCGCGACGGTCGACGATCTCGAAGAGATCGCAGCCGACGACGAGGCCGACGTCCCCGCCCTGCGCGGCTGGCGCCGCGAGCTGTTCGGCGAAGCCGCACTGAAGCTGAAGCGCGGCGAGCTGGCGCTGGCGGTCGAGAAGGGCCGCGTGATCGGGGTGCAGCGGTCGGAATAGTTCCCGCTCCCTCCCAGGGTGTCGTCCCGGCGAAGGCCGGGACCCATGACCCCAGGGAGGAGTTTGGCGAAGACTCTGCGTTCGGTACTCCGACCACCATAAATCGATAGATCACGCGGTATGGGTCCCGGCCTTCGCCGGGACCCATACCGCGAGTGTGGTGGGCCGCTCCGTTCGCGATGAACGCCAGCTTACGCCGGCGTCAGCTTGGCCACCTCCGCCTTCATGTCGTCCAGCACGCCCGAGATCGCACCGACCAGATCGTCGATCTGAGCCTTGGTGACGATCAGCGGCGGGCAGATGGCGATGGCGTCGAGCATGTTGCGCGAGATCACGCCGCGCTCCTGGAGCATGCGGCTGGCGATACCGCCGACCGCGCCGGGCGTCGCGGCCGCGCTCTTGCGGCCCTTGTCGAGCACGAGCTCGATCGCCGCGATCATGCCGACACCGCGGACCTCGCCGACCAGCGGATGGCTGGTGAGCTCGCGCAAGCGGCCCTGCATGTAGGCACCGAGCTCGGCGGCATGCGCGACCAGGCCGCGCTCCTCGATGATCTTGAGGTTTTCCAGCGCAATCGCCGAGCCGACGGGATGGCCGCCCGCGGTGAAACCGTGGCCGAGCACGCCGATCTTGTTGCTCTCGTCCGCGATCGGCTCGAACATGCGGTCGTTCATGATGATCGCCGAGAACGGAAAATAGCTCGAGGTGATCTGCTTGGAGACCACGAGCACGTCGGGCTTGATGCCGTAGGTCTCGCAGCCGAACATCTTGCCGGTGCGGCCGAAGCCGCAGATCACCTCGTCGGCGACCAGCAGGATGTCGTACTTCTTCAAGACCGCCTGGATCTTGTCCCAATAGGTCGCCGGCGGGACGATGACGCCGCCCGCGCCCATCACAGGCTCGCCGAAGAAGGCCGCGATCGTATCCGGTCCCTCCTTCTGGATCAGCGCGTCGAGTTCCTCGGCCCGGCGGGTCGCAAAGGCCTCCTCGCTCTCGCCGGGTGCGCCGTCCTTGTAGAAATGCGGTGAGCCCGTGTGCAGGATGTTCGGCAGCGGCAGGTCGAACGAGCGGTGATTGTTCGGCAGACCCGTGAGGCTGGCGGAGGCAATGGTGACGCCGTGATAGGCGCGCATCCGGCTGATCACCTTCTTACGCTGGGGCTGGCCGAGCGCGTTGGAGCGATAGGCGATCAGCTTCAACACGGTATCGTTGGCTTCCGAGCCGGAATTGGTGAAGAACACCTTGCTCATCGGCACAGGCGCGAGCGCGACCAGCTTCTCGGCAAGGTCGATCGAGGGCCCGTGCGATTTGGCGGAGAACGTGTGATAGAACGGCAGCGCCTGCATCTGCTTGTGCGCGGCCTCGACCAGCCGCTTCTCGTTGAAGCCGAGCCCGACGCTCCACAGCCCGGCCATCGCCTCAAAATAGCGCTTTCCCGACGCATCGAAGACGTAGGGACCATCACCGCGTTCGATCACCAGCGGACCTGCCTGCTGATGCGTGCGCGCGTTGGTATAGGGATGGAGCTGATAGGCCACATCCCGGGCCTCTTGCGAATTGGGCAGCATGGACATTTGCGAAGATCCTTGAAAGCGTCACGTCGCAGGCGGAGCCGGCGTCATCACTCGATGATCAAGCACCTTGGCTATTGCGACAGCGCGAAGCTTGCAACGCTAATTCGTCGGCAGCAAGCGCTCAGCAGCGTTGCACAAAGCCGCATGTCGGGGTTCGGCAGCGCTCACACCGCGTCGTCGTCATGCCCGTCGTCGGCACCGGCAGCGGCTTCCCTCACCTCCACCAGCGCCATCGAAAGCAGATAGACCGTCGTCGGCAGGCCAAGCCTGCGCGCCTTCTCGGCGGCATGCGACAGATCGCTCGCCAGCTCCTTGAGCTCGTCTCCCCGTGACAATCCCTCACCCCATCCACCGGTCGCGGTCGCCTAGACCGCAACGGCGCCGCTGGTTCTGATCAGTTCGGCGCTGGATTGGATTGTAGCAAAGTTCCCAATGACATTCACTACCGCATGCTTGTAAGCGGCGGCATCGCCCGTCCCCGGCTGCCGGCAAGCCACGGCGTCAGTGATCACGCTGTAGCGATGGCTGCGGTGAAACCCGTCCACGGCGGTGCCCAGAATGGTCTCGTCCAGGGAAAAACCGATCAGAATGCAGCGCATGGCGCGGATATTGGACATATGGTCCACAAACCGCGACGAGCTGTAGGCGGACGGCAGCGGGTGCTCGAACGTCATCTCGCCCGGCCTCGGCCTCGTCTCTTCGATCCAATCGGTCAGCCTGGATGCCGGATTGAACCAGGCGGCCTGCGCGATGCGCTTCAAATGCATCACCGGCCACAGATTGCCGCGCCACAGCGTCAGCAGTTCCAGGCAACGCGACGTGGCGGCATCACCGTCGAAGATGACGTGGCGGCGCCCGGGAGTCAGGTATTCGACCTGGAGATCCGCGCAAACCAGGATCGGCGGATCATCGTGGATGGAAGCCAGCATCGTGTTGCGCAGAGCTGCACCAATTTCAACGATCTGCGAGCGCGAGGTCCCGCAGCGGCGAGGTCACCGACCGCCCCGCCGAGGCGTCGAGCACGCCTGGCCGGTCCCAATCGCCCTCGGGACGGATGATGACATAGGGGTCGCTGTCGAGCGTGATCGCGTCCGGGCCCGGCTCGATCTCCAGCAGCATTTCCGTGTAGGAAAAATCCGAGAAGGTGATTTTGCGATTGTGGCCGAGCGGCTTGGCGCCGAAATGGGCCCAGAAGTCGACCAGCCTGTCCTGCGCCTGACCGTAGATCTTGCGAAAGCCCTTGCGTTTCACGTAGTCGACGCTGGCCTGCACCAGCTTGAACGAGACGCGCGAGCGCCGGTATTGGTGGCGCACCGCGAGCCGCTCCACCTTGGCGAAATCGCCGAAGAAGCGCACGCGCAGGCAGCCCGCAGGCTCGTTGCCGACGAAGCCGATGAAGTGTGCGGCGACCATGTCGTTACCGTCGAACTCCTCCTCGAACGGACAATCCTGCTCGGCGAGATAGACCGCGGAGCGGATGGCTGTGACCAGCATGAGATCGTTTGGATCGCGCGCGAGGCGGATGGTGATGGCGCGGGAACAGGGCTTGGCGACAGGAATCCTAGTACCGTGCATCTGCAAAACTCCTTGCTTGGATGATCGCGCCCGGCATGTGCATCGGCTGCCGATGCCAGGGCCGCTCGTAGCACCAGAGATCGGGCTGGAAGCTCGGGACCGGCGCAAAGCCGGTCGCCTTCATGATGTCGCGTCCGGCCACCGTTGACGGCTGCGCATAGCAATCCGCATTGTGAAACCTTAGCTGTCGCAGATGCGCCGCGGCCTTGCCGAGACCGGCGATGCCGCGCCCCGTCGCCGCGATCGCCCAGATGTAGATGGCGGCGACGTCTTCCTTCGCGGAAGCGAGATAGTGCGTCTCGGGCGCGGTGAGGCAGATCTCGTCGAGGAGCAGCGCATCGTGCCCGCGGTCATTGAGAAACAGGAAGGCCATGCCGCCGACGAGATTGCCCTTCCGGCTGAACGTCAGGATGCTCTGGGGATCGAACGTGTAGTATCGCGCAAGCGCGGCTGCCCCGATCTGGACGCCCGGCACCAGCCGGTGCGCCATCTGCGAAAGCGCGGCAATTTCGGAAAATTGCGCGCAGCGGACATCGACATCCGGGCTCAGCGGCAAAGCATCGAAATCATGCCTTGCGGCAAACGAGCCCCTTTCCATAGCCATTTCACGCCTCTATCGTCCGAGGCTTTCGTGCCCCGCTATGCCAATGAGCTTAGCGGCTGGGGATCAGGAGTATGCAACAGTTATTGCACCGGGGTGCTGCGATGATGCAGCACCGTGAAGAAGCCCTGGATGCGTCCTGGGACGATTTGAAGCTGTTTTTAGCGTGCGCAAAGTATAAAAGTTTTCGCAACGCCGCCGAGGAGCTCGGGCTCACCTCCACCACGTTGATGCGGCGGATCGACCGGCTGGAAGAGAGCATCGGCTGCAAGCTGTTCCTGCGCGACCAGAGCGGGCTCACGCTCAGCGATGAAGGCACCGCGATGATCGCGGACGTGACGCATATGGAGCGTCATGCCTTCAACGTCTTCCGCCGCGCCTCGCGATCGTCCAACGACACCTCGGGCACCGTGCGTGTCGCGGTGACGGAGGGCCCCGGCAACTTCTGGATCCTGCCGCGACTGATCGACTTCCAGAAGACCTACCGCAGGATCACCGTCGATTTGCGCTGTGCGATGGAGCAGGCCGACGTCGCACGGCTTGAATCGGACATCGCGATCCAGCTCGAGCCGCCGACCAATCCCGACCTGATCGTCGCCAAGCTCGGCCGCCTGCACATCTATCCCTTCGTCTCCAAGGAGTACGAAAGCCTCTACGGCGTGCCGGCGTCGCTGGCCGAGCTGAAGGACCATCGCATCATCAAGCAGAGCGCCCCGCAGGTCGACGACGGCGCCTATGCCCGCGTGCTCGGACTGAAGTCGCTCGACGGCATCGTCGGGATCAAGACCAATTCCTCGGTCGGCGTGCTCTACGCCGTCGAGCGCGGTGCCGGCATCGGCTTCCTGCCGACGGTCTCGATCGCGCTCGGCGCGCCGCTTGTTGCCGTCGATCTCGGCGTGAGCCACCATGCCGATCTCTGGCTCACCTATCACAAGGAATTTCGAACCTCCGAGCGCCACAAGATCGTGGTCGACTGGCTGAAGAAGATCTTCGATCCCAAGACCTATCCGTGCTTCCGCGACGAGTTCATCCATCCGAACGCACTGGTGCCGATGATGACCGCCGCGCGCGAGGGGTTTGGATTGACGGGGTATGTCGCGGCGACGCCGGCTTAGAGCGTTTTCGAGCGAAGTGGACACCGGTTCGTCAAGAATACGCGTCAAAACAACAATCCAGGCGAGCTTGAGCTCACCATTTGTATTCGAAGCCGACCATGCCCTGGTGCGACGTCAGTTCGTTGCGGAACTTGCCGTCGTAATTGACGTAGAGCCGCGCCACGCTGGTCAGGTTGAGCGAAGCCGAGGCGCCGGCATCGGCGCCATAGCGGCTCTCGCCGATGCCGGGAACGACGATGCTCTGAGTTCCCAGGCTGACCTGGATCGATCCAAGGTCCTGGTGGAAATTGTCGACGAACTTGCCGTAGGCCGACAGGTCCAGGATTTTCTGATCGATGATGAAGTAGCGGCCGATCTCGGCCCCTATCATCACGCGCGCGCGAGAGAGCGCCGTCGAGCCGACGTTGAGCGGGTCGAGACCGCCGGCCTCCTGGAACGCCGCGCTGGTGGCACGCACATATTCCAGCGCGCCCTTGGGCACGATGCGCATCTGATCCTTGGTCCAGTAATAGCTGATCTCGGTCAGCGCGCCGTCGACCGCGGCGCGATATCCTGCGGTCGCAAGGCCAAGGCCGGTGTCGCGGCTGGAGCGGACCTTGCCGAAACCGTGCACCACGGCGAAGGCCCAGGTCCAGGGACCTTTGTCGACGGAGCCGCTGAAGCCGATCTGGGTCAGATCGAGTGTCGCCGACTGGAGCGCCAGCGGCACGTCGACGTCGGTGTGGCTCTGGTCGACCGAAAAGCCGAGATTGACGCCGGGCGCAACGCGCGCGCCAAAGCCGGCGACGCCGCCGAAGGTCCTGCGCTTGTCGCCTACGAAATCGCCTTGCGCATCCGTTCGCACCGAGATGCCGTAGCCCTCGAACCAGGTGCGATAGCGCGGATCTTCCGTCGCCGCCGATGCGCCGCCGCCGCCGGGATTGGTCCGGAACGCCCGATTGACGCCGCCGGATGCTTGGTTGCCGAGCCGCTCCAGGAAGTTGGAGCCGAGATTGAGCATGCTGTTGCCGGCCGACTGGTCGTAATTGATCGAGGTCGGCGACGGAATCGGTGTCGGCGACGGCGTGGGCGTCGGGGTCGGCGTGGGGGGCGTGGGGCTTTGCGCGAAGACTGGCGATGCGGCCGACATCGTCGCGACGATCGCAAACGCCATCGCGATCGCTGCCACGGCCCTGCCGACGCGGTCGAGCCCGATCATCTGCCGTGTTTCGGAGGGCTGCGAGGTGCAGCACATGACGACTCATCCCAAAGCGGAGGGCGCCCGCAAAAATACAACACGAGCGGCTCGCACATGCGGCGATTTGTGCTGAACTGCCACGGAGGGTCAACCGGTTGGCTCGTTGTCACTGCGCCTATTGCCCTCGATTGTGGTTCCGCGGCCACAGGTCGCAAATAGCAGGTGGTGGTCCCCCGCCCCCATCTTGAAAATTACGCGCAGCTTGCTAACGGGCGATTTTCATGTTGCAATATCGGCCACAATCGGAATTGGCCGCGCTGCTGTGTGTTTTGCGACATTGAGCCTCAAGACTCGAACAGACTTCCGGAAGCCCGTTTGTGGCGTGGCACGCGAAAAGCGGCCGCGTCTTTTTTATATCTAGTGGAGGAGACTAGCGATGCCGCAAAAGGGCACCGTCAAATGGTTCAACCCGACCAAGGGCTATGGGTTCATCAAGCCGAACGGCAGCGACAAGGACGTGTTCGTCCACATCTCCGCCGTCGAGCGTGCCGGACTCTCCACCCTCAATGAGAACCAGGTGGTTGAATACGACCTCGTGGAGAACCGCGGCAAAGCATCCGCGGAGAACCTCAAGGTCTCCTGATTTCTCTCAAGGCTGAGACGCGAGAGATCATGACGTTGCCCCCGGCTCTGCCGGGGGATTTTGTTTTGGAAAGACCGCCGCGAGGACAGCGCTTCAGCGCACCACCGGCGCAACCAGAAAATTCTCCGACGCCGCGCTTCCTTCCGTCCTGCACACATCGCCCTCGATCCGGACCTTGCCGGTCGCAAGCAGCCGCAACGCCTCGGGATAGATGCGGTGCTCGACTTCGAGGATGCGCTCGGACAGCGTGTCTCCCGTGTCGTGGTCGCTGACGGGCACCGCGCCCTGCATCACGATCGGGCCGGCATCGGTCTCGGGGATGACGAAGTGCACCGTCGCGCCGGATAGTTTGACGCCGGCGCGCAAGGCCTGGCCGTGCGGGTCGAGGCCGGGGAAGGACGGCAGCAGCGAGGGATGGATGTTGAGCATCCGCCCGTACCAGGCCCAGGTGAACTCGGCCGTGAACAGGCGCATGAAGCCGCCGAGACAAATCAGCTCGATGCCGTGCTGGTCGAGCGCCGCCTGCAGCAGCTTCTCGAAGCCGGCGCGGTCCTTGCCGAACGGCTTGCTCTCGATCACCAGCGTGTTCACGCCGGCCGCCTTGGCGCGCTCGAGCCCGAGCGCATCGGTCTTGTTCGAGATGACGAGCGAGATCTCGGCCGGAAAATCCGCAGCAGCGGCTGCCTTGATCAGCGCGGCCATGTTGGAGCCGCGGCCGGAGATCAGGATGGCGACGCGGCGCTTCATCACAGCGCCAGTCATTACAGTGCCATGTCGAGGTGGCCGTTATAGACGACGCGGTGCTCGCCGTCGGCCGGGATCACCGTGCCGAGCTGCACCACCGTCTCGCCGGCGTCGGTGAAGACCTCGATCACCTTGTCGACCTTGTCCGGTTCGACGATCGCGATCATGCCGATGCCGCAATTGAACGTGCGCAGCATCTCCAGCTCGGCGATGCCGGCCTGCGCCGCCAGCCATTTGAACACCGGCAGCACCGGCAGGCGCGCAAGGTCGATGCCGACGCCGAGGGTCTTCGGCAGCACGCGCGGAATGTTGTCGGTGAAGCCGCCGCCGGTGATGTGGGCGAGCCCCTTCACCGCGCCGGTCTCGCGGATCGCGCGCAGGCACGATTTGACGTAGAGCTTCGTCGGCGTCAGCAGCGCGCCGCCGAGCGTCATCACGGGCGCGAACGGCGCCTGCGCCTCGAAGCCGAGGCCGGATTGCTCCACAATCTTGCGCACCAGCGAGAAGCCGTTGGAATGCACGCCCGACGAAGCGAGGCCAATCACGGCATCGCCTGCGGCGATGTCCTTGCGCGGCAACAGCGTACCCCGCTCCGCGGCGCCGACGGCAAAGCCGCCGAGATCGTAATCGCCGTCCTTGTACAGGCCCGGCATCTCGGCGGTCTCGCCGCCGATCAGGGCGCAGCCGGATTCACGGCAGCCCTCCGCGACGCCCGCGACGATCGTGGCCGTGGCCTCGGGGTCGAGCTTGCCACAGGCGAAATAGTCGAGAAAGAACAGCGGCTCGGCGCCCTGCACCACGAGGTCGTTGACGCTCATGGCCACAAGGTCGATGCCGATCCCGCCGTGCAGCCCGGTCTCGATCGCGATCTTGACCTTGGTGCCGACGCCATCGGTCGCGGCAACCAGGACGGGATCCTTGAAACCGGCCGCCTTGAGGTCGAACAGGCCGCCGAATCCGCCGATCTCGGCGTCGGCGCCGGGCCGTGCGGTGGCGCGCACCATCGGCTTGATCAGGTCGACCAGGCGGTTGCCCGCATCGATATCGACGCCTGAATCGGCGTAAGTGAGGCCGTTTTTTCGGTCGGTCATGCCCGATTTCCAGTGGGTTTGCGGCTGGTTACGTCGAATTCCGGGGACGCGCAATGGCTCGCATGGCGCCCCGCCGTATACTATGTAGAGATATCAACCGGTTCAGCCTCCCGAGGGGCCGGATTCGAGGTCAGACCGGGTGCCGGGAAGCGCTTTCGTGAGTATTCCAAATATCATTACCCTGGGCCGCATCATGCTGGTCCCGATCATCGTCTGGGCCATCGTGTCGAGCCAAATGGAGGTGGCGTTTGCCGTCTTCCTGATCGCCGGTATCAGCGATGCCGTCGACGGTTTCCTGGCCAAGCGCTTCAACATGACGAGCGAGCTCGGCGCCCTGCTCGATCCGCTCGCGGACAAGGCCCTGCTGGTCTCGATCTACATGGCGCTGGGAATCTGGGGCGCGATTCCGCGCTGGATCGTGATCCTGGTGGTGTCGCGCGACATCATGATCGTCGCCGCCGTGATCGTATCCTGGCTGTTCGACCGGCCCGTCGAGATGAAGCCGTCGAAGGTGTCCAAGCTCAACACCGTGGTACAAGTGGCGTTCGCCGCCCTGGTGCTGGCGGCGCTTGCCTTCGGCTTCAAGCCGGCTCCTTATGATATCATCCTGATGGGTCTCGTCACGGTCTTCACGCTCTCCTCGGTGTCGCTATATCTGGTCGAGTGGCTGCGGCACATGAGTACGATCGAGGCCAAGTAGCACGATCGAGGCCAATGAGAGGGGATGCGGCCCCGCAAAAGGCCAACTCCCGCTCGATGAAGGCGAATCTTTTCCAACAGGCCGGCGCGCCGGCATGGAGCAAAGCAAGCGTGCCAGGCCGCGTCCATCCCCGACAATTGGCGTTTTCGCTTCCGCACGCGGAGAGCCTCAGCCGGGACAATTTCCTTGAAGGCCCCGCCAACGCGGCCGGTCTCGGCCTGATCGAGAGCTGGCCGGAATGGCCGAACCGGATCATGTGGCTCGCCGGTCCGGAAGGAAGCGGCAAGAGCCATCTCGCCGCGATCTGGGCCGAGGTATCAGGTGCCCGCTCGACCGCGGCCAGCGCACTGACCGCCACGGGCGTTCCGGGCGCGCTCGCCACCGGCGCGCTGGTCGTCGAGGATCTCAGGGCCGGGGAATTCGACGAACGCGCCCTCTTCCACCTGATGAACCTTGCCCGCGAGGACGGCGTCTACGTTCTCTTCACCGGACGCGAGGGGCCGGCCTCGCTGGAGATCGAGCTGCGCGACCTGCGCTCGCGCCTGCGCGCCGTGCCCGTGGTCGCGTTGCTGCCGCCCGACGACCAGCTCTTCCGCGGCCTGATCGTCAAATTCTGCGCCGACCGCCAGCTCGCCGTGGACGAGAGCGTGGTCGGCTACCTCGCCACCCGCCTGGAGCGGTCTTCAGCCGCCGCCCGCCGGGCCGTGGAACTGCTCGACGGTGAAGCCCTGCGGCTCGGCCGCCCCGTCACAAGGGCGCTGGCCGCCGAACTCTTGCGGGACGCCTGATCGGTTGCGGGCTCCAGAGCGGCTTGACGCCGCGAACCGGCGGAACATCAATGTCATCGAAACGTCATCGCGCTAACACATGCTTCCGCCGGTTTTGCGCGTAAGTCGCAAATTGGGGCGAACTGGATGGACCGACTTCTGATGGACTCTGCGCAAGCTATTGAAGTTAAAGAGAAAGAGCCTGAGGCCGAGGGCTTGCCGGCGATCGCCTCCAGCCCCGAGCGATTCATCAACCGCGAGCTCTCCTGGCTGCATTTCAACCGCCGCGTCCTGGAGGAATCGGTCAATCCAAGCCACCCGATGCTCGAGCGGGTGCGATTCCTGTCGATTTCAGCGAATAACCTCGACGAATTCTTCATGGTCCGGGTCGCCGGCATCAAGGCCCAGGTGCGCGAGGGCATTGCCGAACGCAGCCCCGACGGCCTGACCCCGTCCGAGCAGCTCGCGCTGATCAACCGCACCGTCTCCGAACTCGCCTCCGACCAGCAGGCGATCTGGCGCGACCTGCGCAGCACGCTGGCCGATGTCGGCATCGTGCTGGTCGAGGGCAAGGAAGTCACCAAGGCGGAGCGGACCTGGATCGAGGACTACTTCCTCAGCAACGTGTTCCCGCTGCTGACGCCGCTGGCGATCGATCCGGCCCACCCCTTCCCGTTCATCCCGAGCCTCGGCTTCACCATCGCGCTCCAGCTCACGCGCGCCGCCGACGGCAAGCAGATGAACGCGCTGATCCGCATGCCCGGCAAGATCGACCGCTTCATCCGCCTGCCGGCTGACGGCAAGGTCGTCCGGCTGATCTCGCTGGAGCAAGCGACCGCGCTGTTCATCAACCGCCTTTTTCCCGGCTACAACCTGCACGGCCAGGGCGCCTTCCGCATCATCCGCGACTCCGAGCTCGAAATCGAGGAAGAGGCGGAAGACCTCGTCCGCCTGTTCGAGACCGCGCTGAAGCGCCGCCGTCGCGGATCGGTGATCCGGCTCGAGATCGACGCCAAGATGCCGGAGGAGCTGCGCAGCTTCGTGCAACACGCGCTCTCGGCCGCCGACGACGAGGTGTTCCTGGTCGACGGCGTGCTCGCCATGAACGAGCTCTCGCAGCTCACCCGCCTCGACCGGCCAGATCTCGAATTCACGCCCTACGTGCCGCGCCACCCCGAGCGCGTGCGCGAGCACGGCGGCGACATCTTTGCCGCGATCCGGCAGAAGGACCTCGTCGTCCATCACCCCTACGAATCCTTCGACGTGGTGGTGCAGTTCCTGCAGCAGGCCACGCGCGATCCCGATGTCGTCGCGATCAAGCAGACGCTCTACCGCACCTCCAACAACTCCCCGATCGTACGCGCGCTGGCGGAAGCCGCCGAGGCCGGCAAATCCGTCACGGCCTTGATCGAATTGAAGGCGCGCTTCGACGAGGAAGCCAACATCCGCTGGGCACGCGACCTCGAACGCGCCGGCGTGCAGGTCGTCTATGGCTTCCTCGAGCTGAAGACGCACGCAAAGCTCTCGATGGTGGTGCGCCGCGAGGGCGGCAGCCTCACGACTTACGTGCATACCGGCACCGGCAACTATCACCCGGTCACCGCGCGCATCTACACCGACCTCTCCTACTTCACCTCCGATCCGACCATCGGCCGCGATGCGGCGCGCGTGTTCAATTTCATCACCGGCTATGCCGCGCCGAGCGATCTGGAAAAGATGGCGGTGTCGCCGTTGACCTTGCGCAAGCGCATCATCGAGCACATCCAGGGCGAGACCGCGCATGCGCGGCACGGCCGCCACGGCGCGGTCTGGATGAAGATGAATGCGCTGGTCGACCCCGATATCATCGACGCACTCTACGAGGCCTCCCAGGCCGGCGTGCAGGTCGAGCTCGTGGTGCGCGGTATCTGTTGCCTGCGTCCAGGCATTCCCGGCCTGTCGGAGAACATCCGCGTCAAGTCGATCATCGGACGCTTCCTGGAACACGGCCGAATCTACTGCTTCGGCATGGGCCAGGGCCTGCCGAGCGCCAAAGCGGCTGTGTATATCTCGTCTGCCGACATGATGCCGCGCAACCTCGACCGCCGTGTCGAGGTGCTGTGTCCGCTGCAAAATCCGACGGTGCATCAGCAGGTTCTCGAACAGATCATGGTCGCCAACCTGAAGGACAATGAGCAGAGCTGGCAATTGTTGCCGGATGGGTCCTCAACGCGTATGAAGACCGCGAAGGGCGAGGAGCCCTTCAATGTCCACAACTACTTCATGACAAATCCGAGTCTGTCTGGCCGTGGAAAGTCGCTCAAGGAATCCTCGCCGCGTCGTCTCACGCGCCGGAACGAACGCCATCCATCCTGATCGGGGATTTCCGGCGTGAAGAGGCCGCGCAAGCGCGGCTCGAGCGTCGCTGTCATCGACATCGGTTCCAACTCGGTCCGTCTCGTCGTCTACGAGGGGCTGACGCGTAGCCTCATTCCGATCTTCAACGAGAAGACGCTGTGCGGCCTCGGGCGCGAGGTGCAGAGCACCGGCCTGCTCGCCCCCGACGCCGTCGACAAGGCGCTGACCTCGCTGAAGCGATTCCGCGCATTGTGCCGCGTGATGCAGGTCGGACGCGTGTTCGCGATTGCCACCGCCGCCTGCCGCGACGCTTCCAACGGCCCCGATTTCATCGCCAAGGCCGAGCGCATCTGCGCCGTGAAGATCGAAATCCTGTCCGGTCCGCGCGAGGCGCGACTGTCGGCGCTCGGCGTGATCTCGGGCATCCACCATCCCGACGGCATCGTCGGCGACCTCGGCGGCGGCTCGCTCGAATTGATCGACGTGCGCAAGAACAGCGTGCGCAGCGGCGTGACGCTGCCGCTCGGCGGGCTTGCGCTGCAGGATCTTGCGCACAAATCGCTCAAGCGCGCCGACCGCATCGTGCGCGAGGCGCTCGACGGAGTGCCGCAGCTCGCCGCGGGCCGCGGCCGCACGTTCTACGCGGTCGGCGGCACCTGGCGCGCGCTCGCGCGCATTCACATCATCCAGAGCGGCTATCCGCTGCAGGTGATGCACGGTTATTCGATTTCCGCAGTTGAAGCGCTCGATTTCTCGCGCCGGCTCCGGCGCCTCGCGGCCGCGGACATGCTCGCGGACATCGAGAGCGTTGCGGACGCGCGCCGCCCGCTCCTCACCTATGCGGCGCTGGTGCTCGAGCACATCATCCGGGTGGCGAAGCCGAAGACGATCGTGTTCTCGACCTTCGGCGTGCGCGAGGGCCTGCTGCACGAGAAGCTGCCGGAGGCGGAACGCAACAAGGACGGCCTGACCTGCGCTGCCGAAGAGCTGAACCAGTTGCTGTCACGCTCGGCCAAGCACGCCCACGAGCTGATCGCATGGACCGACCGCCTTGCGCGCGTGGTGAAGCTGCGCGAGACCGAGGAGGATCGGCGGCTGCGCCACACCGCGTGCCTGCTGTCCGACATCGGCTGGCGCGTGCATCCCGATCATCGCGGCGAGCAGACGCTGAGCCTCGTCGTAAACGGCAATTTCGGCGCGATCACCCACACCGAGCGCGCGTTCGTCGGCCTGTCGGTGTTCTATCGCTATGCGGGCCTGAGCGAGGAAAACCAGCCGCCGGTCACCATGCAGGAGCTGCTGACGCCGGCGCAGCTCGAGCGCGCGCGCCTCCTGGGCGCTGCATTCCGCGTCGCGCATCTGATCTCGGCGGCGAGGCCTGGCGTCCTGCCGGCCACGCATTTCCGGAGCCTGGGACGCAAACTGATGCTGGTGTTCGAGCACCGCCTCGGCGACCTCGTCGCCGACCGCGTCGGCAGCCGCTTCCGTCAGCTCGCCCGCCTGATTGGCCGCGCGGGCTCGATCGTGCGGCGCTGACCGCAACTGTGCGTCCAAGCGAGCAGCTGGGGGACTTCAACCAGCAGCGGCCATCCGATCGCCGCTGACCTCTGGCGCGACGATGGCTTTCAGTCCACCGAGTTCGGAATCCGCAAGAACAAGCTGCCATCCGTAGGCACTGAGCACGTCCTGAACGATGGCGAGACCGAGGCCGGCCCCTTCGCCACGCTCATCCAGCCTGACCCCGCGTTCGAGCACGCGTGAACGTTCGGCGGGCGCGATGCCCGGACCATCGTCCTCGACCGTGATTGCCGGTTTCGCGGCATCGGAGCTGATGCGCACCTGGCTCCTGGCGTGACGGGCAGCATTTTCCAGGAGATTTCCCAGCACTTCGGCCAGATCCGTGCGATCGAGCGGCACGCTCGGCTCGCCCGTTATGCAGGTCTCGAGTTCAAGCCGCTGTACAGCGGGCGTGCGCTCCAGCATCCGCATCAGGGATTGGACCAGTGGTCTGAGGGGCGTTGAAACACCGCCGCGCTGTCGCGCCGTCCCCCGCGCCCGGGCGCGCGCCAGCTCGCGGTCGACGTGACGACTCATCGTCTCGCCGACGGCTTCGATTGCCTGCGCGACGTCCTGCTCACCGCGCAGACGCAACAGCGCGACATCGGCCGCGAGTGCGGCAAGCGGCGTCTTCAGACCATGCGCCAAATCAGCGGCGCGGCTGCGCGACCGCTCGATCTCGCGCTCTTGGGCGTCGATCAGGCTGTTCACCTCTTCCACCAGGGGCTTCACCTCGGTCGGGACATCGGCGGGGAGATGCCTGCGTTGCCCGGAACGGACGTCCGCGACGCCGCGGCGAAGTGCGTCCAGCGGACGCAGGCCCAGCCCGACCTGGATCGAGGTGGCCGCCGCCAGCGCCAAGCCCAGCACGCCGAGTGCCAGCACCAGATCCCTGGCGAAGTGCGCGGCGGCGACCGATACGCGGGCGAAATCGGCCGCCACGGCAACCCGCACCGGCGCGCGGCGGCCGCCTAGGGTGAGCAGCACGCGGCGTTCACTGACCAGGAGCCGTGCGTCTGCGGGCCCAGGGATGACGTGACGGTGCAATTCGCCAGGCGACGGCTCATCCTGCGGCAGGTCCAACGCCGTGTCCCACAGCGAACGTGAACGCACCACTTGACCGCCATCGTCCGATACCTGCCAGTACAAGCCCGAAAGAGGGTCGGCAAAACGAGGATCGGTCGGCGGCCGGCCCACCACCAGCCTGCCCTGCGCATCGACGTCGATACCTGCGACGAGCTGCTTCAGATAGACGTCGAGATCGTCGCCGATGGTGCGCGTGACGTGGCGTTCGAACAGCAGCGTCAGCCCGGCGCCGGCAATCGTGAGCGCGATCAGGATAGCTACGAGTCCGCCAGCGACCAGTCGCAGCCGCAGCGAGCCCCAGCTCATGGCGCCGTCTCCGGTACCAGATAGCCGAAGCCGCGCCGGGTCTCGATCAGATCGGCGCCCAGTTTCTTGCGCACGCGGCCAACCAGCACTTCGAGCGCGTTCGATTCGTGGTCCTCGCCGTGGCCATAGACGTTTTCATCGAGCTCCTGCTGCGACACCACGCGGCCGCGATGGTGCAGCAGAAAGGCGATCAGGCGATATTCCAATGGCGACAACGCAACGGGTACGCCGCGCAGCGTCACCCTCATCTGACGCTCGTCGAGCTCGACGTCGCCGGCGACAATCCGTGGGGAGGCATGCCCCGCCGAGCGGCGCACGATCGAGCGCAACCGCGCCAGCAACTCCTCCATGCGGAATGGCTTGGGCAGGTAGTCGTCGGCGCCCGCGTCGATGCCATCGACGCGCTCGGCCCAGCTGCCGCGCGCCGTCAGGATCAGCACCGGCATGGACCGCCCATTCGCACGCCAGCGCTTGAGTACCGCCAGACCGTCCATGCCGGGCAAACCGAGATCGAGGACGATCGCGCCGTAATCCTCGGTGTCACCGCGGAACCAGGCTTCCTGGCCGTTGCGGACGGTCTCGACTACGTAACCAGCCGCGCGTAGCGCCCTTTCCACATCGGCCGCGATCCGTCGGTCGTCCTCCACGAACAGCAGGCGCATCACTTCTCCTTGATGCGTTCAATCTCGCCGCTGCGCGCGTCCACGTGCGCTTCGTAGAGGCGGCCCTTGTTGTCGACGAGGCGAAACTCGTAGATCCAGCGGCCGCGCTCACGCTCTATCTCGACCCCGGCAACCTCGCCCGGCAGCTTGCCACGAAGCGACGCGAGAATGTCGGCAAGTGACTTGATCTCGCCTGCCTCGACCGCGCGGCGAACCGCGTCGGGCGCGCCTTTATCGTGGTCGCCTGCGGCCGCAGGCATCGGCGCGAGCAGAACGCCTGCCAGCAGCGGCACCGCGAGGAATTCCAGAAGGCCACGTGATCGCATCAGTGGAGAATGCCCCAATCAACCTGACAAAATGCTGACGTGGATCAACAGGCGCCGGTCAGGGCTCTTCCGGCAATGTCCGCTCATCGCCTCGCCGCATGACGCGGCCGGACGCCAAAAGCTGGAGAGAACCATGCGCAAGATCACTGTCATCGCCGCCACTGCCGCCTTGCTCGCTGCCGCCACGACCGCTCATGCCGGTAGCCTCGGGCGTCCTTGCACTACGGCGCCACAGGCAAGTTGGCTGCCGCTCGAGCAATTGCAGGCCAAGATCGAAGCCCAAGGCTACAAGGTTCAGAAGGCCAAGCTCAAGAACGCCTGTGGCGAACTCTACACGATCGACAAGTCCGGCAGCCGGGTCGAATTGTTCGTCGACCCGACCAACGGCCAGATCATCGGTCAGCTGTAAAGAGCTGCACCATGAGCGCCATTCACGATACGGTCGAAGCCGGCGGCGCGAAGCCGCCGGCTTCAATCAGGGTCTGGGACCCTTTCGTGCGCGTGTTCCATTGGTCGCTGGCCGGGCTGTTCCTGCTCGCTTATGGCACCGGTGACGAGATAGAAAATATCCATATCGCCGCCGGCTACACGATTGCCGGCTTGCTTGCGCTCCGGATCGTGTGGGGCTTCGTGGGACCGCGCCATGCGCGCTTCAGCGACTTCGTGCGCTCGCCGCGCACAGTGCTCGCGTATATGCGCGACGTGGCGCTACTCAGGGCGCCACGCTATCTCGGCCACAATCCAGCCGGCGGCATGATGGTCGTGACGCTGATCGTCACACTGATCGGCACCTGCACCACCGGTTACATGATGACGACCGCCAGCTTCTGGGGAGCGAAATGGGTGGAGGAGGTCCATGAGACCTTCGCCAACCTCACGATCGGCCTCGTGGTCGTCCATGTGCTTGGCGTCCTGGTGGCAAGCTTCGAGCACCGAGAGAGCCTGGCGAAGGCGATGATCACCGGCAGGAAGCGTCCATTGTGAGCGAGACTGCTTGGCCCAGCCGCCGCCTCACCGAGAGGGGCGAAGACAGCCGATTGAGGCAAATCAACTCACCCGCGCGCAACTGGAGTAAGCGAAACTTGAAATCGAGAAGCGCTTCGCTCGCCGGTGAGCGCGGGACATTCCTCATGCGGGTCCGCCACGGAAATCTCCGTCTCACCTCTTCCGGGGGCGCGCTCGCGCGTACCCTTCTTGCGATCGTATCGATTTTGTTGCCCTCGGTCTCGATGGCGCAGGACGAGGTCAAGCTCAGCGATGCGCAGGCGCGCAATCTCGGCGTCCGCGTGACCCATCCGGTCGCGAGCCGAACCGATCTAACGCTGCCCTATCCCGTCCAGATCGTGATCCCCACGCAGCAATTGCGGGTCGTCAGCGCGCCGGTAGCCGGCATGGTCGCCAATCTTCTGGTCGGACGCGGCGACCGCGTCTCGGCCGGCCAGCCGCTGGTCACCCTGGAGAGTCCGAGCTTCGTCTCCCAGCAGCGCGACTACTTGCAGGCGATCGCGCAAGAGCACCTCGCCAGCCAGCAACTCAAGCGGAACGTCGATCTGTTCGAGGGCAAGGCCGTGCCGCAACGCGTGCTGGAGGCCAGCCAGGCCGAAGAGCGCCAAGCTGCTCTTGTCGTCGCCGAACGGCGTCAGATGCTGCACCTGAGCGGGATGTCCGACGATGCCATTTCCCGGCTGGCCAAGGAAGCGGCGATCAGCGCGACGCTCACGGTCAATGCGCCACAAACCGCGTCCGTGGTCGAGATCGCGGTGTCGCCAGGACAGCGGCTCGAACAATCCGCCCCGCTCGTCAAGCTGGCGCGGCTGTCGCCGCTATGGGCCGAAATCGCGGTTCCTGCCGCCAATATTCGAGCGATCCGCACCGGAGCGAAAGTCGAGATCGAAGGCTACGCCACCCCCGGCAAGGTCGTGCTGGTCTCTGAGACCATCGACACTGCCACCCAGACCATTCTGGTGCGCGCGGAAGTCCCCAACGACGGCGAGCTTCATCCCGGCCAGACCACCGCGGCCCGCATTGGCTTTCTCTCGGCGAGCGAAAGCGCCTGGGAGATTCCCTACAGCGGGCTGATACGGCGGGGCGAGCAGACGTCGGTCTTCGTCGCCTTCGACGGCGGCTTCCGCCTGGTTCCGGTCAAGCTGCTTGCGGAAGATCAGGACCACGTCGTGGTATCGGGCCCCATCGTGGACAAGGACGCGATCGCGATCGGCGGCATCTCGGCGCTTCGCGGCATTCTGTCGGGACTGGGGCAATAGATGCTCCGGCGCCTGGTTGCGTTCGCGTTGTCACAGCGGCTCTTCGTCCTGCTGGGCGTGCTGCTGGTGATCGGCGCCGGCGCCGTGCTCCTGCCCGGCCTGCCGATCGACGCCTTTCCTGATGTCTCGCCGGTGCAGGTCAAGATCATCATGAAGGCGCCGGGCCTCACCCCCGAAGAGGTCGAGCAGCGCATCACCGTCCCGGTCGAGCTCGAGCTGCTCGGATTGCCGAACAAGAAGGTGCTTCGTTCGACCACGAAATATGCGCTGGCCGACATCACCGTCGATTTCGAGGACGGCACCGACATCTACTGGGCGCGCAACCAGGTCTCGGAGCGGCTGTCGAACATCTCGCGCGATTTTCCGGACGGGGTGAGCGGAGGTCTTGCGCCGATCACGAGCCCCCTCGGCGAGATGTTCATGTTCACGATCGACAGTCCCGAGCTATCGCTGGCCGAGCGCCGGACCCTGCTCGATTGGGTGATCCGTCCCGCCCTGCGCACGGTCGCCGGCGTTGCCGACGTCAACGCCCTCGGCGGCTATGTCCGTGCCTTCGAGATCGTGCCGCGTAACGACGCGCTTGCCGCGCGTGGCATTTCCTACGACCTGTTTCGCCGGGCCATCGAGGCCAACAGCCGCAACGACGGCGCCGGGCGGGTGAACCAGGGCGAGGACAGCGCTCTGGTGCGCATCGAAGGCAGCATCCGTTCGATCGAGGACATCAAGGCCATCGTCGTCGACACCCGCGAGGGCGTGCCGATCCTGGTCAACGACGTCGCCACCGTCAAAGTCGGGACGCTGACGCGCTATGGCGCAGTCACGGCGGACGGCCGCGGCGAAACCGTCGAGGGGTTGGTTCTCGGCTTGCGCGGCGCCAACGCAGGTCAGCTCATTCGCGATGTACGTGCCCGGCTCGCCGAGCTGCAAGGCTCGCTGCCGAAGAGCGTTTCGATCAACGTGTTCTATGACCGCAGCCGCCTGGTCAACCGCGCCGTCGGCACCGTGGTGCGGGCCCTCGGCGAGGCAACCGCCCTCGTCATCGTTCTCCTGCTACTTTTCCTCGGCAATTGGCGGGCCTCGCTGGTGATCGCGCTCAGCCTGCCGCTCGCCATCGTCATCGCATTGATCATCATGCGCGTGGTGGGAATGTCGGCCAACCTGATGAGCCTCGGCGGACTTGCGATCGCGATCGGCATGCTGATCGACGCGCTGGTCGTCGTTGTCGAGAACATCGTCGGCAACCTCGGCAAGCACGAGCCGGGCAAGGGTCTCCCGCTGACCCACTTGGTTTACCGTTCGGTTTGCGAAGTCCTGGAGCCGGTGGCCTCGGGCGTGCTCATCATCATCATCGTGTTCGTCCCCTTGCTGACGCTGCAGGGGTTGGAGGGCAAGCTCTTCATTCCCGTCGCGCTGGCCATCATTTTCGCGCTGGCCGCCTCGTTGCTGCTGGCGCTCACCGTGATCCCGGTTGCGACATCCTTCGTGCTCAAGTCCGCCTCGCATCGCGATCCCCTGCTGGTGCGTGCGGCCCAGCGGGTCTACGCGCCGGCATTGGACTGGGCCTTGAACAACGAGCGCAAGGTGATGGCTGCGGCGCTGATCGGCCTCGTCGCGGCGGGCTTCGCCTATACGAAGCTCGGCAAGACCTTCATGCCGACGATGGACGAAGGCGACGTCATCGTCAGCGTGGAGACGCTTCCGTCGGTCAACCTCGACGAGTCGCTTGCCATGAATGCAAGGCTCCAGACTGCGCTTCTGGCCCTACCTGATATCGCCGGCATCGTGGCCCGGACCGGATCGGACGAGCTCGGCCTCGATCCCATGGGCCCCAACCAGACCGACACGTTCCTCGTGCTCAAGCCGGCTGCCGAGAGGCAGACCGACAATCGCGAGGCCCTGCTGCAGAAGCTTCGCGAGGTCCTGACCGGCTTTCCCGGCATCTCGCTCAGCTTCACCCAGCCCATCGACATGCGCGTGCAGGAAATGATCAGCGGCGTGCGCGGCGATGTCGCCGTCAAGATATTTGGTCCCGACATCGCCAGGCTGAACGAAACCGCGGCGAAATTGTCGGCGATCCTGTCCAGCATCGACGGTGCCGAGGACGTCTACACCACACTGAACGAGGGCGCCCAATATTACACCGTAGCGGTCAATCGCATGGAGGCCGGCCGCCTGGGCTTGACCGTGGATTCGATCGTCAATTCGCTCCGTACCCAGATCGAGGGCCGAACGATCGGCACAGCTCTTGAGGAGGGACGCCGCACGCCGATTCTCGTCCGCGGCAGCGAGACGACGCGGGAAGCACCGACGCTGCTGGCCAGCCTGCCGCTGACGCTCGGTTCCGGACAGCATGTCGCTCTGTCGCAGGTCGCCCGAATCCAGCGGGTGGATGGACCGGTGAAGATCGACCGCGAGGACGGCGCTCGCATGAGCGTGGTTCGCGCCAACATTCGCGGTCGCGACATGGTCGGCTTCGTCGAAGCCGCGCGGCAGAAGGTGGCGACCGAACTCCCGCTTCCGAACGGCTACCGGCTGACCTGGGGTGGACAGTTCGAGAACCAGCAACGCGCCGCGGCACGCCTGTCCGTCGTGGTCCCCGTCGCGATCGGCCTGATCTTCGTGCTGCTGTTCACCACCTTCGGTGCCATCCGTCAGGCGTTGCTGGTGCTCGTCAACATTCCCTTTGCCCTGATCGGCGGCGTCTTCGCCCTGGTCGTGACGGGTGAGTATCTGTCGGTGCCGGCCTCGGTCGGATTCATCGCGCTGCTCGGCATCGCCGTCCTCAATGGCGTCGTCCTGGTCTCCTACTTCAATCAGCTCCGCGCTCACGGCGTTAGCGAGGATCGTATCGTCGTCGAAGGCGCCATGCGCAGGCTGCGGCCGGTGCTGATGACTGCGAGCATCACGGCGCTTGGCTTGATCCCCCTGCTGTTCGCCTCCGGCCCCGGGTCCGAAGTGCAGCGTCCGCTCGCCATCGTCGTGATCGGAGGACTTCTGTCCTCCACCCTGCTCACGCTGATTCTGCTGCCGATCCTGTATCGCCGCTATGGCGGGACCTCGAAGGTGGCGAAATGATTGACCAGCCCGTCTGTCTCACGCTTGCCGCATCAGCTCCGCGACGAGGTGTTCGACTATCTCGCCGAACAGAGCGATCTGGTTTCCGGATTCACGGCCTCCCAGGGAGCCGGTCACGGCGCCGACGTCCGATTGCATACGGCTGCCGAACGCGTGAAAGGCCATGCCGACCAGACCATCGTGCAGGTGGCGCTGGCAGGGAAAGACGCCAGCCGCCTGCTCGACCGCTTGCGGGTTTCGTTCGCCGGAACCAAGCTGGTCTATTGGACGATACCGGTGACGGAACTCGGCACGATCGACTGAGGAGCCTACTCCAGCGACGCCCTGGCGTGCCGCTCAGACGATTGCAGTGCGGCGGCACTCAGGCTGCGGCGGCGCCAGATGGTGCCGACCACCAGCACGACGACGACGCCGAGCATCGCGCAGAGATATTCGCCGCCGGCACCGCCATGGCCGAATTGCGGCGGGATGCGCAAGGCTCCGAGCATCGCGTCGAGCGAAGCGCCGAACGGACCGTCGAACAGCGTGTGGAGCTTCGGCGCGACGCCGGGATCGGTCGAGATCACCTCGCCGGCGACCCAGCCGAGCAGCGCCGCACCCGCCCAGACCAGCACCGGCAGCTTTTCGAGCAGCGCCATGATCAGCGCCGCACCGGCGACGATCAGCGGCACGCTGATGGCAAGGCCGAGGATCAGGAGCGGCACGCTGCCATTGGCGGCCGCGGCCACCGCAATGACGTTGTCGAGACTCATGACGATGTCGGCGACCACGACGATCTGGATGGCATGCCACAGATGCGAGGCGGACTCGACGTCGTCCTCGTCCTCGTTTTCCGGCACCAGGAGCTTGGCCGCGATCACGATCAGTGCAAGTCCGCCGATCAGCTTGAGATACGGCAGCTCCATCAGGGAGGCGACGATGCCGGTGAAGATGATCCGCAGCGTCACGGCTGCGCCGGCACCGAAGATCATGCCCCACATCCGGTGTCGCGGCGAGAGGCCGCGGCACGCGAGCGCGATCACCAGCGCGTTGTCGCCGGAGAGCAGGATGTTGATCCAGATGATCTTGCCGACCGCGATCCAGAAGGTCGGTTCGGCCATCTCGTTGCGAAACTGGGTGAAGAATACCCCGATCGTAGCGGGATCGAAGATCTGCCAGAGCCAGCTCACAATACGTCCTTTCGCGCGTGTCGACCTAGTTCATCGGCTGATGGATCAGCCGACGATCTCGTTGCCCGAGAAGAACTGCGCGATCTCGATCGCGGCGGTCTCCGGCGCATCCGAGCCGTGCGCGGAATTTTCGCCGATCGACTTGGCGTAGAGCTTGCGGATGGTGCCGTCGGCGGCCTTGGACGGATCGGTCGCGCCCATCACGTCACGATACTTGGCGACGGCGCCCTCGCCTTCCAGCACCTGGACCACGACCGGACCCGAGGTCATGAACTCGACGAGCTCGCCGAAGAACGGCCGCGCCTTGTGGACGGCATAGAAGGTCTCGGCCTGCTCCTTGGTCATGCGGATGCGCTTCTGTGCGACGATGCGCAGCCCCGCCTTTTCGATCACGGCATTGACGGCGCCGGTCAGGTTACGCGCGGTCGCGTCGGGCTTGATGATCGAGAAAGTGCGTTCGATGGCCATAATCTTGTCCCTGGAAAGAAGCGGTGGTTGTGGAGTTGCGGGGCTTATATCGGCGCCTTTGCGATCCGGCAAGCGACCGCCCGGACGACGTCACAGGCGTTCGCCGCAGGACAGGGCCGGCGATATCACCGTGGATTACGACAATTTCACCCAGATGAACCCATTCTGACACCCCTATTCAGGCTTTGGTTCAGCCCGCCGGCTTAAGCTCCTTCCATCGAAACCAAAGCCTGACCTGCAGGCGGACCGTTTCGGCGGCCTTTCCATCGACGCGGATAGCCCCCGCGCCGGCAGTTTTGAGGAGATCACCATGTTGAGGAAACTTTCGCTTGCCGCTGTCGCCGCGGTTGCGCTGGGCGCCGCGCTGGCACCGACCTCGGCTTCCGCCCATTGGCACGGTGGGGGCTGGCACGGCGGCGGCGGCAGTGGCTGGCACCACGGCCACCGCTGGGGCGGACCGCGCTTCTATGCCGCCGGCCCCGTCTCCCACGGTTATGGCGGCTGCTACGTGCGCCGGCTGGTTCCGACCCCCTGGGGACCTCGCTGGCGGATGATCAACCGCTGCTACTGAGCCCGACAGCACCTTCCTAAAGTCCGACAGGTATCTGCGCCCCCACAGGTACCTTCCAAGAGGAGCCCTGGCGATCCCCCCGCCGGGGCTCCGCATTTTGGGCGGACATGGCGGGATTCATACAATTTTGACGAGAATGCCGGTGATCCCGAAGAATGGCGAAACCATTTTGGGGGTCAATGACTTGGTACCGTGATTGCTTTGAACACACGGAACCGCACGATGGCTGGGCCTTTTGCCAATGACAGCGAACAAATTGACCGGCGCACCAGCCGCTCGATTTGCGATGCCGTGGGCGAACGGCTCCAGCAGAGTCTGCGGCCCGAGCCCCGACTTCCCACACATCTCGAGCAGCTCCTGAACGAGCTGCAGCGGCGCGACCGCGACCCGCACTGAGCAGCGGGCCCGGAAAAACGGGTTGCGTTTGATCCCGCCTGCGGTGACAAGGCCGCATGCTGTCCATTACCGACCTCTCCATCCGCCTCGCCGGACGCCTTCTGATTGACCAGAGTTCCGTGCAGATCACGCCCGGATCGCGCGTCGGCATGGTCGGACGCAACGGCACCGGCAAGTCGACGCTGTTCAAGGTGATCCGCGGTGAGCTCGCGGCCGAGCACGGCTCGGTGACCTTGCCGCCGCGTTGGCGAGTCGGCAGCCTCGCACAGGAAGCCCCGAACGGACCCGAAAGCCTGATCTCCGTCGTGCTCAAGGCCGATCTCGAGCGCGACGCGCTGCTCACCGAAGCCGAGAGCGCGACTGACCCGCACCGGATCGCCGAAATCCAGACCCGCCTCGTCGACATCGATGCGCATTCGGCGCCGAGCCGTGCCGCCGCGATCCTCTCCGGCCTCGGCTTCTCCGCCGCCGACCAGCTCCGCCCCTGCGCCGAATTCTCCGGCGGCTGGCGCATGCGCGTCGCGCTCGCCGCGACGCTGTTCGCGGCCCCCGATTTGCTGCTGCTCGACGAGCCCACCAACTATCTCGATCTCGAGGGCACGCTGTGGCTGGAGGATCACCTCGCCCATTATCCGCGCACGGTGATCGTGATCAGCCACGACCGCGACCTCTTGGAGAGTTCGGTCGACCAGATCCTGCATCTGGAGCGCGGCAAGCTCACGCTCTACAAGGGCACCTATTCCTCATTCGAGGAGCAGCGCGCCGCCCGTGAGCTGCTCGACGCCAAGCAGGTCAAGCGCCAGGAAGCCGAACGCGCCCGCCTGCAGGCCTTCGTCGATCGCTTCAAGGCCAAGGCCTCGAAAGCCCGGCAGGCACAGTCCCGCGTCAAGATGCTGGAGCGGCTGAAGCCGATCACGGCGCTGGTCACCGAGGACGTGCGCGAGATCAGCTTCCCGGCGCCGGAGAAGATTCTGTCGCCGCCGATCATCGCGGTCGACAACGCCGCCGTCGGCTACGACCCGGCCAGCCCGGTGCTGAGCCGCGTCACGCTGCGCATCGACAATGACGATCGCATTGCGCTGTTAGGGGCCAACGGCAACGGCAAGTCGACCCTCGTCAAACTGCTCGCCGGACGGCTGGCGCCGTTCTCGGGAAGAGTGACCCGCGCGGACAAGCTGTCGATCGCCTATTTCGCCCAGCACCAGCTCGACGAGCTCAACGAGGACGCCTCCGCCTACGACCACGTCCGCAAGCTGATGGGCGATGCGCCCGAAGCCAAGGTACGGGCGCGCGCCGGCGCGATCGGCTTCTCCGGCAAGGCCGCCGACACCAAGGCCGGCAAATTGTCAGGCGGCGAGAAGGCGCGGCTGCTGCTCGGTCTCGCCACCTTCTTCGGCCCCAACATGATCATCCTGGACGAGCCGACCAACCATCTCGACATCGACAGCCGCGCCGCACTCGCGGAGGCCATCAATGAATTTCCCGGCGCCGTCATCATGGTCTCGCACGACCGCTATCTGATCGAGGCCTGTGCCGACCGGCTCTGGATCGTCGCCGACCGCACCGTCACCAATTACGACGGCGATCTCGACGAGTACCGCCGCCTGGTGCTGTCCGCGCGCAACGGCGAGCCCGCCCCGCGCGAGCGCAGCGCACCAGCCGAAAAGCCGCAGCGCGCGAGGTCGGACAATCGCGGAGGCTTGAAGAAGCGCATTGCGGAAGCCGAAGCCGAGATCGCCCGCGTCAGCGAGATCATCGCCAAGATCGACACCGCCCTCTCCCTGCCCGACATCTTCACCCGCGATCCCAAGCAGGCCGCACAACTGTCGAAGGCCCGCGCGAATGCGGCTGACGCGTTGGCGCGCGCGGAGGAGCAGTGGCTTGAGGCCAGCACGCAATTCGATGAGGCCACAGGGTAGCGGTCCGATCAAAATTCGGAAGAACAACCCCATGCACAGCACCGGTGTTTCAACACCGGCACCCAAGCACTTGAATTAGCTGGCCATCACCCTCCAGCCGACATCGCCCGGCCCGGCACTGGCGCGCCGGAACGGCTCAATCCGCGTACTGCCCGGCCGCCTTGATGATCGGCGCCCAGCGGTCGATCTCACTCGTCAGCATCGCGCCGAGCGCCTCCGGCGTCGCCTTGTCCTTCGGGGCAGGCTCGGTGTTGATGTCGTTGAGCCGGGCGATCATGGTGGGATCCTGGAGTGCGGCCTGGAGCGCCGCCGTCAGCTTCTGAATGATCGCCGGCGGCGTGCCCTTCGGCGCATAGAGGCCGTGCCAGACGCCGAGTTCAAAGCCCTTGAGGCCTGCTTCGTCCGCTGTCGGCAGATCGGGCAAGCTCTTCAACCGCTCCTTGGTCGTCACCGCGTAGGCTTTGACCTGCTTGGCCGAGATCGGCCCGGTGGTGTTCGTCGCCTGGTCGCAGGTCAGATCGATCTGCTTGCCGAGCAGATCGTTCATGATCGGACCATTGCCCTTGTACGGCACCGTGGTGAGCTGCTTCTGGATCGCCGTCATGAACAGCATGCCGCACAGATGCGATGCCGCGCCTAACCCGGCATTGGCATAGGTCAGCTTGTCACCCTGCTGCTGGGCGTAGGCGACGAGGTCCTTGAGCGTGTCGGCCGGAAAATCCGAACGCGCGATGATGGTCATCGGCGCATTGGTGACGAGCCCGATCGGCGCAAAGGCCGTCTTCGTGTCGTAGCTGAGATTGCGATACAGCGTGGCCGCGGTCGAGATGCCGACGTGATGGACCAGCAGCGTGTAGCCGTCCGGCTGGGCGCGCGCGGCGCGAGTCGTGCCAATCGTGCCGCCGGCGCCGGTCGCGTTCTCGACGATGACCTGCTGTCCGAGGGACTTCCCCATGCCAGCCGCGGTCAGGCGCGCGATGGTATCGGTCGGCCCGCCGGCGGCGAACGGCACCAGCACGGTGATGGGTCTCGTTGGGTAGTCCTGGGCAACGGCCGCGCCGAGCGGCAGAAACAGGGCCGATACGAGGGCAATGAACCGCATAGTTTCCTCCACGTTTTTTTGTAGCTCCATATGAGCGTATTCTCGGCCGCGGAGCCACAACGAAAGCGACTCGATCAGGAGTGTGGCGGCGTCGCGGCCTACGGTTCCCTCGAGACCAATTGGCTTGCGGATCGATACGGTATCGGTGAGTTTCGACCTCGCGGAGGGAATATGGATGCCGACCGAGCTTGAGCCTAGGCGAGATCAACTTGTCGGCCTGATCTACGATGCGGTGCTCGACGCTTCGCTCTGGAGCACCGCTCTGGAAGGCATCGCAGACATCACTCACAGCGCGGCCGCACTGATCCACGGCTACAGCGTCGATCGCAGCGTTTACACGTTCCACGAGCTCGGGCGGATCGATCCTGAGTGCAAACGCCGCCACGAACTCTATCACGTCACCAATCCGTGGATGCGGTCGAACCGGTTTCCGGCGGGCCAGATGGTGCACACGGATGATTTGATCGAGCTGTCACAGCTCAAGCGCACCGCCTTCTATGACGACGTGCTCCGGCCGCAGAACCTGGCGCACGGCCTGATCGTCAACGTGGTCAGCCGTCCGGAATTCCGTGTCTCGCTCAATGTCGAACGCAGCGAAGCGAGCGGACCGTTCAGCGAGCGAGACACCGCGATCTTGAGTTCGCTGCTGCCGCACTTGCGGCGTGCCAGCGAGCTGCGCTTGCGCATGCTCGACTATCAGGCGGCGGCGCGGGCCGAACGCGACGCGCTCGACGCGTTGACGACCGGAATCATCACTTTCGATGCCAGCCAGCGGGTACTGTTCGCCAATTCTGCTGCCCGGGCACAGGGCGAAGAGCTGTCGCTTCGAGTCCTCGCCGGCCGCGACCTGTCAGGCCCCTCAAGCGCCGTGAACCTCATCCGCGCGCTGTTCGCCGACGCGCTCCGCAGCGGCGCCGCAGGAACATGTCGACTGCCGCGGCCGGACGGCAGAGAAATCGGAATCACCATGACGCCGGTGAGAGGACGCGCGTTCGGTCACGCGTCACACCACAAGACGGGGAGTCCTGCGGCCGTGGCGCTCCTGGTCGATATTTCGCGTACCGGCGACGCCGCAAGCGCGTTGTTGGCCACCCGCCATGGCCTGACGGCGGCCGAATTGCGGGTCGTAACCGCGCTCGCGCAGAGCAGCGGCATGAAGACGGCTGCGGCCATGCTCGGCATCAGCCTCAACACGCTCAAGTCCCATACCAAGCGGATATACGCCAAGGTCGGCGTTCGGGGACACGCCGGGCTGGTGCAATCGATCGCCCAGGTTGCCCGGACGCTCGATCCGCCCGGTTGAAGCTCGCACCCGGACACCCAGGCTGCGCCACCACCCGATGGGGTGACGACGAACGATCGAGCCGCGCAGACAATCGGCCGCCCACACCTGGAGACCCATCATGTTACGACGGCCAGCGCTCGTTCTGATCTCGCTTCTGTGGCTGGCGCAGCCGCTGCAGGCGGAGCCAATATACCCGCGATCGAACATTCGCATCGTGCTGGGCTTCAATGCCGGAAGTGCCCCCGACGTGGCCGCTCGAATCCTGGCCGAACGCTTCAGGGCCAAATGGGACAAGCCCGTCGTGGTCGAGAACATGCTGGGCGCGGGCGGCAACATCGCTGCGGACCATGTCGCCAAATCGGAGCCCGATGGCACCACGCTGCTGATGGCAGGCAATGCCGCGATCGTCATCAACCCGTCTCTTTACGCAAAACTGTCCTATGACCCCGCAAAGGATCTGGTCCCCGTCGCGCAGGTCACGGTTGCCCCGAACATCCTGGTCCTGAACAAGGACGTGCCGGCGACGAGCGTTCAGGATCTGGTCGATTTGGCGAGGCGCAGCCCGGGCACCCTCACCTTCGCCTCGGCCGGACTGGGCACCTCGACCCATCTGGCCGGCGAGCTGTTCCAGACCATGGCCGGAATCAAGCTGCAGCACGTGCCATATCGCGACAGCGCCGCGCTGTTGAGCGATCTCATGGCCGGCCGCGTCACGATGTTCTTCGGTAGCATCGCCTCGGTGCTGCCGCACGTCCGCGACGGTGGCCTGCGCGCTCTGGCGGTCACATCGCTGCAACGCTCGCCGGCCACGCCCGAGCTGCCGACGCTGGACGAGCTCGGCTTTCGTGGTTTCGATGCGATCGCCTGGTTCGGCCTGATGGCACCTGCGGGAACGCCGGCCTCGGTGATCGCGCTTCTGCACGATGAGGCGCAGCAGGCGGCGGCCGCACCGGCCGCGCGAGAGAAGTTCGCATCGCTCGGCATGGAATCGGTGACGCGCACGTCGGACGAATTCGCCAGCCAGATTCGGGCCGAAACGCCGAAATGGGCGGAACTGATCAGGCGGGTGGGCATCGCGCCGATTCAGTGACGGGCGCCCGACGCGTTGGCCGGCGGCATCGCTGGATTGACGATCGAGGGCACACCGATGCCGCGACCACATCGCATGCAGTGTCGCTGCGCGACCGTGCCACAAGCCGGCGCTACGTCTACCCCTCTGCCTCGCTCTCGAGCTTCGTTCGTAGGTCCGTGACGATGCGGTGAACGGTTTGCAGGTCCTTGACCGGAAGCCCCTCCGCAAGGCCGTTGACCCACGGCGCCTGCAAAACCATCGCGGCATCGAAAGCGCGCCGCCCCTTGTCAGTCAGGACGACAAGCTGCGCCCGGCGGTGATGCGGGTTGGCCTCGAAAGCAACGAGACCTTCCGCGTGCAGATCGTTGACGATCCGCTGCACGTTTTGGCGATTGGCACCAAGATCGCGCGCCAGCCAGGCCACCGGCTGGGGGCGCTCCACGGCCACGATGGCGCCAAGAATCTGCCAGCGGGCGCTCGTGAGGCCGAGCCGGGTCACCAGGCGGTCCCCTGCGGTCAAGAGCAGGCTATTCAGCCGGAACAAGTCGAGCATGAGGTTCGTCAGGGCATCACCGGCCGGCGTTCGCAGGGATTTCGGCATCCGTCACCATAAACTGTTATTGACATCATGATGTCAATTTGCTATGCCTCATGATACCATATTGACAACATAATCCCATCCTGAACGGAGCCGGCCATGGCGCAACTCCGCCCACTGGACCCCAATTTTCCCATCGAATGTCAGCTTGGCATCGAAAGCAGCCCTGTCGTCCTGGTGAACGTGTTCGCGCTCGACAAGGCCGACGAACAGAGCTTCCTCCAGATCTGGCAGGACGATGCCGCCTTCATGAAACGGCAGCCGGGCTTTATTGCCACCCAGCTTCACCGCGCGATCGGCGATAGCCCGACCTATCTGAACTACGCCGTCTGGGAATCGACTGCCCACTTCCGGGCTGCGTTCACGCACCCTGAGTTCAGATCGAAGATCTCAGCCTATCCCGCGTCCGCCGTCGCCTCTCCGCATCTCTTCCGAAAGGTCGCGGTGCCCGGCATCTGCGTCGCGTAGTTGGATTCGAAAACGGCAGGACTCGATGACCAGAATCATCCACCCATTGGCGGGCACGGTCGCGTTGACGATGATTGCGACCTTCTGGCTTTCCACGGCTCTGACCGAGCTATTTGCGACACAAGCGAGCGTGGCCATGGTCAAGACGGCCATACCCTGGGGCTTCCTGTTGCTGGTTCCAGCGCTCGCGGTGACGGGAGGTTCAGGGTTCTTCCTGGCAAAGGGGCGACGCGCTGGCCTGATCGGCGCAAAGATCAAGCGTATGCCGGTCATCGCCGGCAACGGCATCCTGGTTCTCATCCCCGCCGCGTTGTTTCTTGCCTCCAAGGCAAAGGCCGCGGAGTTCGACACCACATTCTACGTCGTACAGACTCTGGAATTGTTTGCCGGCGCGATGAACATCGTTCTCCTCGGCCTCAATATGCGTGACGGCTTCAAGATGAAGGGCCGTTTCCGCATTCGACAACCCGATCGCCTCAGCACCAAACCGTTGCTCTAACGGGGCGCCCGCGGGAGGGTCAGGGCTGGCGGATCTGCGGAGCAGCGCAACAGCTTCTACGATGCACGAAAAGCTGATCCACTGACGCAGGCAATTGCCGCTTACGCCTGCTTCTTCTTCGGCTTCCCTGCCCTCGGCACCGGCTGCGGATCGGGATTGCCCTCGATCGAGGACAGGCGGCCGGAGGTGAATGTATAGATGCCCGCACGCGGGCCGGTGGTCCAGGTCACCACGGCGACCCGCCGGCCGGCAGCATCGCTGGAGAGATTGACAGTCGACGGCGTGCCGACGCCGCGCACCACGTCGCATTCGGTGTGGCCGAGTGCGACCGTGCCGCCCATGGGCGCCGGTGCCGTCGACGATGCGTTGGCATCGGCTGGCCCGGGAGGCGGCGCCATGCCGGGACAGGCGCCGTCGGCGGTGACGAGATCCTCAACTCCCACCGGCTTGTCGGGGGACAGCGGCGGCGACTCGATCGAGATGTTCTTGATGAAGAGGCGGCCGGGTTTCTGGAACCACTCGGCGTCCTTCGACAGCAGGTCGGTCCCGCCCGAACAGCCCGCGACCAGCGGTGCTACGGCAGCCAACGCAATGATGAGCGACTTGGGAAGCTTTTGATGTCGCACGATAAACCAAATTCCCCGCGTGAAGGACCAGCCCTAAGCAATTGTCCCAACATCACTTTGCGGCACGAAGGTGACAAAAGCCAGCATCGCACCAAAAGTGCAAATTATCATTAATTGCGATCGACGCTAATTCCGACGCTGCCACCGGCCCCGCTCGTCGGCCTGCCAATAGGTGACATCAAATCCCCGCGCCTTGCAATCCGTCCAGGTGCTGCGGGCGAGCGCGAGCGCATCCGGATCGTCGCCGTTGAACAGCAGCACCATGCGCGCATAGCCCTGCGCGTCCTCCGGCAACGCGGCATTGTCGACCAGGAAGCGGACATGGGCGCCGTTGGGATTGCCCTCCTCAATCGCCAGCACGATCGGCTGATCGGCGGCATCGCTCACGCGCCATGTCGCGTGCGGCAGGAAGGAATCGTCGCGATAGGTCCACAAATGCGCGTCGAGCGCGTCGGCCCGTTCTTCCGAGGTCGACTGCACCACGACGCGCCAGCCGCGCTCGAGCGATTTCTCGAGAAGCGGCGGCAACACGTTCTCTACCGTCATGTTTTGCAGGTGATAGAACAGGACTTCAGTCATCACGGGTCATTTGCGCTCGTAATGATCGGCGACCAGACGGTCGAGCAGACGGACACCGTAGCCGCTGCCCCAGCTCTGGTTGATGTCGGTCTTCGGCGCGCCCATGGCGGTGCCGGCGATATCGAGATGGGCCCAGGGCGTGCCGTCGACGAAACGCTGCAGGAACTGCGCCGCGGTGATCGAGCCGCCGTGACGGCCGCCGGTGTTCTTCATGTCGGCGAACTGGGAATCGATCAGCTTGTCGTATTCGGGACCGAGCGGCATGCGCCAGACCTTGTCCCCGGTCTCGACGCCGGCCGTCAGCAGGCGTTCGGCAAGCTCGTCATTGTTGGAGAACATGCCGGCATGATCGGTGCCGAGCGCGACCACGATCGCGCCGGTCAGCGTCGCCAGATCCACCATGAATTTCGGCTTCACCTTCTTGGCGACGTACCAGAGCACGTCGGCCAGCACGAGGCGGCCTTCCGCGTCGGTGTTGATGATCTCGATGGTCTGGCCCGACATCGAGGTGACGATATCGCCCGGCCGCTGCGCGTTGCCGTCCGGCATGTTCTCGACGAGGCCAATGGCGCCGACCACGTTGGCCTTGGCCTTGCGCGCCGCCAGCGCGTGCATCAGGCCGACGACGCAGGCCGCTCCGCCCATGTCGCCCTTCATGTCCTCCATGCTGCCGGCCGGCTTGATCGAGATGCCGCCGGTGTCGAAGCAGACGCCCTTGCCGACGAAGGCGACCGGGGCCTCGCCTTTCTTGCCGCCGTCCCAGCGCATGATCACGGTGCGGCTCGGCCGCGCCGAGCCCTGGCCGACGCCGAGCAGCGCGCCCATGCCGAGCTTCTGCATCGCCTTGACGTCGAGCACCTCGACCTTGACGCCGAGCCTGCGAAGCTGACCGGCGCGGCGTGCGAATTCTTCCGGAAAGAGCACGTTCGGCGGCTCGTTGACGAGGTCGCGCGCGATGATCACGCCGTCGACGACGTGGCCGGCCGCGGCAAACGCCTTCTTCGCAGCGGCGGCATCGCCGACCGCAAGCGAGATGTCGGCGCGCGAGCCGCCCTCTTCGCCGTCCTTCTTCCTGGTCTTGTAACGGTCGAACTTGTAGGCGCGTAAGCGAAGGCCCGAGGCAATCGCAACCGCCTGCTCGCTCGTCATGGCGCCATCGGGCAGCTCCGCCATAATGGTCATGGTGGTCGTCCCGGTGGGAATCTTGCTCGCCGCCACACCGCCGAATTTGAGGAAATCGTTCGCCTTCAGGCCGGCTGCCTTGCCGGCGCCGATCACGAGCAAACGGGTGGCTTTCACCCCTTCCGGCGCCAGGATGTCCAGCGCGGTCCCGCTTTTGCCTTTGAAGGCAGCGGCGGTGGCCGCGCGCTTCACGAGTTCGACAGCGCCGCCCAGCGCCTTGGCCGTCGCCGGACCGACCTTCAAGCCGTCGTCGCAGAACACGACCAGGATGCCACGGGCGGCTGATGACAATGGGACGAAGCCGACCTTGATGGCATCGGACATGGGTAACTCCTTCATAAAACTGGGTCTTCTTGCCGTTATCGGCTCCGGCCGCGGCAGGACCTGAACGACGATTCACTGAGCCTTTCGCACTATGGGCCAGCGGCCCGGCAGATGCCAAGCACCCCCCGTGACCTCAAGGCCACAACCAGCGAAATATTAACCATATATTGAGGGTGCCACGGGCCAGCCATTTTGTTGACGGATCAAAGGGATGGTAGTGAGGGAGTAAGCAGGCGGAAGAGGCGCTGGCCGACCTTGGGGATCCCCTGATCGGGGATGGGTTGGACAGCGGAGTTTCGGCCGACATTGGGGCCTTGGTGGGATTCGTGCGGTAGCGCATGGGGTCGATCGATAAGTACATCTTCCGCACGACGCTGGCGTCGTTTGCGCTGATCCTGGTCAGCCTCACCGGCGTGATCTGGATTACGCAGGCGTTGCGCGGCATCGACCTGATGACGAGCCAGGGTCAGACCATCCTCACCTTCCTCGGCATCACCAGCCTCGTCGTGCCGGCCCTGGTCCTGATCATCTCGCCGATCGCGTTGATGATCGCGATCTCGCACACGCTGAACAAGCTCGCGACCGATTCCGAGATCATCGTGATGAATGCCGCCGGCTTCTCGCCGATCCGGCTGTTCCTTCCGTTCTTCTACGCCACCTGCGTGGTGTCACTGCTGGTCGCCTTCATCGCGGCCTATCTCGCCCCCGACGGCATGCGGCGGATCAAGCAGTGGGATGCCGAGATCACCGCGGACGTTCTCACCAACATCCTGCAGCCCGGCCGCTTCGCCCGGCTCGACGAGAACCTCACGATCCGGATTCGCGAACGCCAGCCCGGCGGCATCCTGGCCGGCATCTTCATCGACGACCGCCGCGACCCGAACGAGCGCGTCTCGATCGTCGCCGAACGCGGCGAGGTCGTGAAGAACGACACCGGCTCGTTCCTGGTGCTGGAAACCGGCAATCTCCAGCGCTTCGAGGCAGGCAAACGCGATCCGGCGCTGGTGGCTTTCGGCCGCTACGGCTTCGACATGTCGAAATTCTCCAAGGGCCGCGACGTCACCCTCGGCATTCGCGAACGCTATCTCTGGGAGTTGTTCTCGCCGTCCGAGAACGATCCCGTCTACAAGCAGATTCCCGGGCAGTTCCGCTCGGCCCTGCATGACAGCCTGCTCGCGCCGGTCTATCCCTTCGCCTTTGCGGTGCTGACCTTTGCGTTCCTCGGGGCGCCGCGCACCACCCGCCAGAGCCGTAACTTCTCGATCGGCTCATCGATCATCGCGGTGTTCGGCCTGCGCATGGCGGGCTTTGCCTGTTCGGTGATGGCGGTGAAGTCGCCAAGCGCGGTGCTGCTGCAATACGCGATGGTTTTCGGCGCCATGGGCGCCGGGCTGTGGATGATCATCGGCGGCGTCGTCGTCGAGCCGCCCCCTGGCCTGATGGACGCCATCAACAGGTCGAACGCGCGCATCGCGCGGCTGTTCGGACGTCCGGCCACCGCATGAGCATGCTCACCAACACACTCGGGCGCTATTTCGCCGGCCGCTTCGTGGTCGCCGCGCTCGGCGTGTTCGCGAGCATTTTCCTGCTGCTGGTGCTGGTCGACTACATCGAGATGGTGCGCAAGACCTCTGGCCTGGCATCCGCCTCGGCGCTCATGGTGGCCGAGACCTCGCTGTTCCGGGTGCCGCAGCTGCTGGAGAAGCTGACGCCGTTCTGCATGCTGGTCGGCGCCATGACCTGCTACCTCGCCCTCTCCCGCCGGCTCGAGCTCGTGGTGGCGCGCGCCGCCGGCATTTCCGCATGGCAGTTCATCTCGCCGGCGCTCGGCAGTGCGCTCCTGATCGGAGTGATCGCTACCGTTGCCTACAATCCGATGTCGGCAAACTTGCGCGAAGCCTCCAAGCGCATGGAGGCCGAGCTGTTCGGCTCGGCGCCCGGCGGCGGCATCCAGGACGCCTCCGGCTTCTGGCTCAACCAGGTGACCAGCGACGGCCAGACCATCATCAATGCGGCGCGTAGCGAGCAGCAGGGCGTCCGGCTCACGGGGCTCACGCTGTTCCGGTTCGACCCGGAGCAGCACTTCAAGGAACGGGTCGAGGCGCGCGAGGCGACACTCGAGAGCGGCCGCTGGCTGTTCAAGGGCGTGCGCCGCTTCTCGCTGGACTCCCCGCCGGTCGATCAGGCCACCCTGGAGATTCCAACGACCCTGACCGAGGCGCAGGTCCGCAACAGCTTTTCCACCCCCGAGACTGTGTCCTTTTGGCAACTACCGAGCTACATCCGCTCTTCCGAGAGCTCAGGCTTCGCGACAGCCGGATACCGACTCCAGTATCAAAAGCTTCTGGCGCAGCCGTTTTTGCTGGCTGCAATGGTGATGCTCGCGGCCTCCGTGTCGTTGCGCTTCTTCCGGATGGGCGGCGTGCAAAAGATGGTTTTGAGTGGCGTGGGCGCAGGCTTTCTGCTCTACGTTCTGTCGAAAGTGACTGAAGACTTGAGCAAGGCTGAGTTGATGCATCCGATCGCTGCGGCGTGGTTGCCTGCAGTGGTGGGCGGCCTCACCGGCTTTTTGGCCTTGTTGTACCAGGAGGACGGTTAGTGACTGCCGTCCGTCGAGGACTCGTGTCTCGTTTGACGCGGCGCACCGTGGTGCGCGCGAACGGGAGCGGCTTGTCCATCCGCAGGCTGTTGCTCGCCGGCGTCACCGCGGCCTCGCTCGGCGGGCTGATCGATGTCGCCGACATTGCGCCGGCGTCCGCCCAGAGCTTCACCTACAATCCGCTGCCGCCGCGTCCGAAGCCGCCCAAGGCTCCCAACGACAACCAGATGCTGGTGCAGGCGACCGAGGTCGATTACGACTACAACAATTCGCGCGTCTCGGCGGTCGGTAACGTCCAGCTGTTCTACAACGGCACCAGCGTCGAAGCCGACAGGGTCGTCTACGACCAGAAGACCAAGCGGCTGCACGCCGAAGGCAACATCCGCATGACGGATGCCGACGGCAAGATCACCTATGCCGAGATCATGGATCTCTCCGACGATTACCGCGACGGCTTCGTCGATTCGCTGCGCGTGGACACCGCCGACCAGACCCGCATGGCCGCGAGCCGCGCCGACCGCTCCAGCGGCAACTACACGGTGTTCGAGAACGGCGTCTACACCGCCTGCGCGCCGTGCAAGGACGATCCGAAGAAGCCGCCGCTGTGGCAGGTCAAGGGTGCGCGCATCATCCACGACCAGCAGGAGAAGATGCTGTATTTCGAGACGGCGCAGATCGAGTTCTTCGGCGTGCCGCTCGCCTACATGCCCTATTTCTCGACGCCCGACCCGACCGTGAAGCGCAAGAGCGGCTTCCTGATGCCGGGTTACTTTCCGGGCACGACGAACACCGGCTTCGGTGCCGAGGTTCCCTATTATTGGGCGATCGCGCCCGACATGGACGCCACCTTCACCCCCCGCTTCATGTCGCGGCAGGGCGTGATGCTGCAGGGCGAATTCCGCCAGCGCCTGATCGACGGCGCCTACCAGATCCGCGCTTACGGCATCAACCAGCTCGATCCCGGAGCGTTCGCCGGACAGCCCGGCGACCGCGACTTCCGCGGCGCCGTCGACACCAAGGGTCAGTTCGCGCTGAACGACAAATGGGTCTGGGGCTGGGACGGCGTCCTGATGTCCGACTACTATTTCTTCTCGGACTACCGGCTCTACCAGTACCGCGATCCGCTCGGCTCGTTCCTGCTGCTGCCGACGGAAGCGCTGTCGCAGCTCTATCTGACCGGCGTCGGCAACCGCAGCTACTTCGATGCGCGCACGATGTACTGGCTGAGCTATTCGGGCAACCAGAGCCAGGTGCCGATCGTCTATCCGGTGATCGACTATTCCAACGTGCTCAACTATCCGGTCTTCGGCGGCGAGTTCAGCTACAAGACCAATTTCGTGAACCTGTCGCGTGACGAGGCGGTGTTCGACCCGATCACGACGATCGCCAACACCAACAGTCTTTGCACCACGGCGTCGGCCGACCCGCTGGCCCGCACGCCGTCGCAGTGCCTGCTGCGCGGCTTCCCCGGCAGCTATACCCGTCTCACCGCTGAAGCGCAGTGGCGCAAATCGTTCACCGACCCGCTCGGCCAGATCTGGACGCCGTTCGCCAGCCTGCGCGCCGACGCGATCAACTCCTCGGTCTCCAACCAGCCGGGCGTGTCGAACTATCTTCCCGTCGGCGACACCCAGGCGTTCCGCCTGATGCCGACCGTGGGCCTGGAATACCGCTATCCCTTCATCAACGTTCAGCCCTGGGGCTCGACCACCGTCGAGCCGATCGCGCAGATCATCATTCGCCCGAACGAGACCTATGCCGGCAGGCTCCCGAACGAGGACGCCCAGAGCATGGTGTTCGACGCCTCGAACCTGTTCAGCGTCGACAAGTTTTCCGGCTACGACCGCGTCGAGGGCGGCGGCCGCGCCAATGTCGGCGTGCAGTCCACCACGCAGTTCGACAGGGGCGGCGCCGTCAAGGCGCTGTTCGGCCAGTCCTACCAGCTGTTCGGCATGAACTCCTTCGCGGTCAATGACTCCATCAATACCGGTCTGGATTCCGGCCTGGACAAGCCGCGTTCCGATTACGTCGCGAGTGCGAGCTACTCACCCAACAGCACCTATACGTTCAGCGTCCGCTCCCGCATGGACGAGCAGACCTGGAACGTCCAGCGCTTCGAGGCGGAAGGCCGCGCCAATTTCAATCGCTGGTCCGTCTCCGTGCTGTACGGCAATTACGCGCAGCAGCCGGAACTCGGCTATCTGACCCGCCGCGAGGGCATCCTGACCTCGGGCTCGATCAAGCTCGCCACCAACTGGGTGGTATCGGGTTCGGCGCGGTGGGACCTCGAGGCCAACAAGATCAACCAGTATGTGCTCGGCGCCGGCTACGTCGACGATTGCTTCGTGCTGGCGGCGAACTACGTAACTTCGTATAGCTATTCCGCGGGCACCGCGCCGCCCGTGCTGAGCCATGCGTTCATGTTCCAGATCGGCCTGCGCACGCTGGCGACCTCGTCGACGTCCAGCAGTTCCGCCGGCCTCCAGTGAACGGTTTGAAGTGCCGGCCGCGCTTGCCCTCATCACAGGCTCGACGCGGTTGACATGCGAGCGACAATCATGACGTCCCCATTGCCCGTCTTCCGCCTCCTGCTCGCCGTCAGTGCCGGGCTGTTCCTGACCGGACTGCCCTCGCCGTCGCGCGCGCAAAACATCGTCGTCATGGTCAACGGTGATCCGATCACCGATTTCGACATCGATCAGCGCTCCAAGCTCGACCAGCTGACGACGCAAAAGGTCCCGAGCCGCGAGCAGGTCATCAACGAGCTGATCGACGACAAGGTGAAGCTCAAGGAAGGCAAGAAGTATGGGGTCGATCCCGGCGTCTCCGAGGTCAACCAGTCCTTCGAGGGGATGGCGCAGCGCATGCGCATCACGCCGGAGCAGCTCACCAAGTCGCTCGAATCCAAGGGCGTCCGCCCCGAAACGTTGAAGGGCCGCATGAAGTCCGAGATGGTCTGGACCAGCCTCGTGCGCGGCCGCTTCAAGGAGAAGCTGCTGGTCGGCGAGCGCGAGGTCGCGCAAGCCGTGCAGGCCCAGACCGGCGACAAGCTTCAGATCGAGGGCACCGAATACAAGATGCAGCCGATCGTGCTGATCGTGCCGCGCGGCTCGTCGGCGGCATTCCTGGAGACACGCAAGAAGGAAGCCGAGACCTATCGCTCGCGCGTCGGAAGCTGCGAGGAAGCCAATTCGCTGTTCCGCTCGACGCCGAACGCCACCATCCGCGACAGCGTCACCAAGACCACCGCGGAACTGCCGGAGGCGCTGCGCAAGGTGCTCGACGACACGCCGATCGGCCGTTTGACCGCGCCCGAGCTGACCAAGAACGGCATCGAGATGGTGGTGCTGTGCTCGCGCAAGCCGACCATGATCGACACGCCGAAGAAGCGCGAGGTCCGCGAGAAAATGTACCAGGAGAAGTACGAGAAGACCCAGAAGGCCTATCTCGACGACCTCCGCAAGGCGGCGATGATCGAATATCGCAACCGCTGATGGCCCATCGCGCAGCAAAGTCCCTTCCCCTCGCCCTGACCCTGGGAGAGCCCGCCGGCATCGGCCCCGACATCACGATCGCAGCCTGGCTGAGGCGCCGCGAGCTGAACCTGCCCGCCTTCTACCTGCTCGGCGACGAGGCGCTGATCGCCCGGCGTGCCAAGGCGCTCGGCGCCGATATCAGGATCGCCGCGGTGAGCCCCGGCGAAGCCGAAGCCGCCTTCACTGACGCCCTGCCCGTCGTCGCCACCGGCGAGCGTGCGACCGCCGAGCCCGGCAAGCCCGATGCATCGAGCGCGACGGCTGCGCTCGCCTCGATCCGGCAGGCGGTCACCGATGTCCGCGAGGGCCGCGCCGGCGCCGTCGTCACCAATCCGATCGCCAAGAGCGTGCTCTACCGCGCAGGCTTCCGTCATCCCGGCCATACCGAGTTCCTTGCCGAGCTCGCCGCCGAGGACGGCCGCGTGCCGCAGCCGGTGATGATGCTGTGGTCGCCCCAGCTCGCCGTGGTGCCCGTCACCATCCACGTCTCGATGCGCGAGGCGCTGGCCCAGCTCACCAGCGAGCTGATCGTCTCGACCGTCCGCATCGTCGCAACCGAGCTGAAATCCCGCTTCGGCATCGCGCGGCCGCGCATCGCGGTTTCCGGCCTCAATCCCCATGCCGGCGAGGACGGCTCGCTCGGCCACGAGGAGCAGACCATCATCGCGCCGGCGCTCAAGGCGCTGCGCCGCGACGGCATCGAGGCAAGAGGCCCGCTGCCCGCCGACACCATGTTCCACGAAGCCGCGCGTGCTACCTACGACTGCGCCGTGTGCATGTATCACGACCAGGCGCTGATCCCGATCAAGACCGTCGCCTTCGACGACGCGGTCAACGTCACGCTCGGCCTGCCCTTGATCCGCACCTCGCCCGATCACGGCACCGCCTTCGACATCGCCGGCACGGGCAAGGCCAATCCGGCGAGCCTCATCGCGGCCTTGAGGCTCGCAAGCCGCATGGCTTCGCAAAGCTGATGAGCGCCATCGACGACCTCCCGCCGCTGCGCGAGGTCATTCGCCAGCACGCGCTGTCGGCGCGCAAATCGCTCGGCCAGAACTTTCTGCTCGACCTCAATCTCACCGCCCGCATCGCCCGTGCGGCCGCGCCGCTGGAAGACTCCACCATCGTCGAGATCGGCCCCGGCCCCGGCGGGCTCACGCGGGCGCTGCTCGCGCTCGGCGCAAGGCGCGTCATCGCCATCGAGCATGACGAGCGTGCGATCCCGGCACTGCGCGATATTTCCGCCCGCTACCCAGGCAGGCTCGAGATCGTGCACGGCGATGCCATGACCTTCGACCCGCGCCCGCTGCTCGGTGGCGAACGAGCAAAGATCGTCGCCAACCTGCCCTACAACATCGCGACCCAGCTTCTGATCAACTGGCTGACGAGCGAGCCCTGGCCGCCCTGGTACGATCTGATGGTTCTGATGTTCCAGCGCGAGGTCGGCGAGCGCATCGTCGCGCGCGAGGACGAGGAGGCCTATGGCCGGCTCGGCGTGCTCGCCAACTGGCGCTGCGAGACCAAGATCCTGTTCGACATTGCGCCGTCCGCCTTCGTGCCGCCGCCGAAGGTCACATCCTCCGTCGTGCGCCTGGTGCCCCGCGCAGAGCCGCTTGCCTGCGATCGCAAGCTGCTCGAGCAGGTCGCAGCCGCGGCCTTCGGCCAGCGCCGCAAGATGCTGCGCCAGAGCCTGAAATCGCTCGGCGTCGATCCGGCGCGGCTCGCCGCTGCCGCCGGTGTCGATGCGACGCGGCGCGCCGAGACGATTCCCATTTCCGGGTTTGTTGCCATGGCCCGTGAATTGGCCAATATACGAACCGAAGAAGCATGATCCGGACCCGAAGGGCCGCGCTAGCGCAAAGTGTGAAGCGGTTTTCCGGACGAGATCATGCTCAAACCATGAGATAATTTCGGAGGAAGAAACATGGCGTTGATGCGTCGGCAGTCCCTGGTCAAGTTCGATGCACCCTTGTGCGAGACCGTCGTCGATACGCCGAAGCCGCAAGGGCGCGAGGTGCTGGTGCGCATCGAGCGCTGCGGCCTCTGCCACTCCGATCTCCACATCCAGGACGGCTATGCCGATCTCGGCGGCGGCAAGAAGCTCGACACCACGCGCGGCATGACGCTGCCCTTCACGCTCGGCCACGAGATCGCCGGCGTGGTCGACGAGGTCGGCCCCGACGTCGCCGCCGGCCTCGTCGGCGCCAGGAAAGCCGTCTTCCCCTGGATCGGCTGCGGCCAGTGCCGCGACTGCGCCAATGGCGACGAGAACCTGTGTGTGAAGCAGCGCTTCCTCGGCGTTTCCATCGATGGCGGATTCGCCACCCACGTGCTGGTGCCCGACGCGAAATACCTGCTCGACTACGATCCGCTGCCCGTCAACCAGGCCGCGACGCTGATGTGCTCCGGCGTCACCGCCTATGGCGCGCTCAAGCGACTGGTCGACCGTCCGCGCCAACGCAACCTCCTGCTGATCGGCCTCGGCGGCGTCGGCATGATGGGCCTGTCGTTCGCGCAGGCGATGTTCAAGCAGCCGATCACCGTTGCCGACCTCTCGCCGGCGGCGCGCGACACCGCGCTGAAGAACGGTGCCGCCGTCGCCTATGATCCGTCCGAGCCCGACGTGATCAAGCGGATCCTGAAGGAGACCGAAGGCGGCTTCGACGAGATCGTCGATTTCGCCGGCAACGAGAAGTCGATGGCCTTTGCGGTCGCGGTCGCCGCGCGCGGCGGCAAGATCGTGGTCTCCGGCCTGATGGGCGGCCAGTTCACACTGCCGATGGTGCAGTGGGTCTACAAGCGCATGACCATCGAAGGCTTCATGGTCGGCACGCTCGCTGAAGCCCAGGAGCTGATGGCGCTGGCGCGCGCCGGCAAGATCAAGCCGACGCCGATGCGCGAGGAGCCGATGGGCGATGTCCAGAAATGGATCGACGAGCTTCGCGCCGGCAAGGTGGTCGGCCGCATCGTGCTGAAGAACTGACCGTTCGCGTGCGGCGGGGGCGGACGCAAGTCGCGCCCGCCGCACGGAACGCCTTCGGCCCCGCTGCGTTGGCAGCCCATGTCCATTCGCTGCACCGTCGAAAGCGCATTCTTCATCGCCTGGAGCTGCCTGGAGCAGAGCGGCGAGCTCGGCCCGCCGGACGAGAGCGCCAACGTCATTCTCGACGCGATCGAAGCCCAGCTCAGGACCGGCGAACGCCGGCAGCTGATGCTCGCCAACAAGGCGATCGATGCCTACCGCGCGCATGCGGCGCAACGCCGATCCTTAGGGGACCGCGAAGCCTGCTTCGGGTGAAGGTCATCACCGCCCTAGGACCCGCCGGCCCGGCGGCATTCGGGCAGATCACGGCCGGCGGTCCGTCGGGCAAAGCGCACGGGGCACGGCGCTCGGCGCGAACAGGGTACGCCAAACGGCGCCCCCGCTATGTACACTCCTGAACAGACTTCGCGACGATTAACGCTGCGGGGCCCGCGCGCATGCGGGCCCCGGCGCCGCGCCTTCCAAAATTCCGCAAAACCCGCTCAAGAACTTTTGGGCCTTCAACGCCCCTTGTGTACACTTTGAAACCGTTGCTTCCGCCACGGAAACGTAGGGTTCTGGCGCGCCGATTCCCGGCAGCCAAGAGAAACACCTGTGACCGGTCGGCCCCTGAACGATCTGCTCCGGCAGCTCGCCCCCCGAGATTTTGAACTCCTTGCCCCTCATCTCCAGCTGGTCGAACTCGAGGCGAGCCACATCCTGCACCATGCAGGCGATGCCGTGGCGGCGGTTCATTTCCCCTGCGGCCCCACGCTCGTGTCGTTCGCCGTACCGGTCGAGGATGACCGCGAGGTCGAGAGCCTGCTGGTGGGACGCGAGGGCGCCGTGGGCGTTGCCGCCGGCCGCAATCCTTCACTCGCTTATTCCCGTATCGTCGTGAAACTGGGCGGCGCGCTCGTTCGGCTGCCGTTGCGCGCGCTCGAGCAGGCGCAACAGAGGTCGGCCGCGCTGCAAGAGGTATTTTCGCGCTATGCCGACTGCCAGTTCGCGCAGTTGCTGCAAACAGCAGCTTGCAACGCCGCGCATTCGATCGAACAGCGCGCCGCCAAGTGGATCATCTCCACGCAGGAACATATCGGCCAAGCGGAGATTCCCCTCACCCACGAGCAACTTGCCGGCATGCTGGGTGTCTCCCGCAGCTATGCCAGTCGCGTCATCCAGATGTTCAAGGCGAGGCGCATCCTCGCCACCCGCCGCGGTGCCATCCTGGTCCTCGACGCAGCCGCTCTCGACGCCAAGGCATGCTGCTGCAACGACTTGGTGAAGAAGCATTTTGATGAAGTGCTCGGCAGGGCGACTGCCGCCCAAGGCTAGCGCTCGGCGGTCTCACACACGCGGCGGCGCCGACTGCCGCTTCTGGTGCAGATAGACCGGGCTGAAGTCGCCGAGCCGCTGCAAGTCGCGCCATTTCTGCACGATCAGCTCGCCCTCGCGCAGATCCATGGCCCCGCTGCGCCTGAGCTCGGCCAGTGTCCGGTTCACGGTTGCGATCGCCATGCCCAGCGTCTCGCCGAGCTGCGCCAGGCTGATCGGCATGGGGCAGCGATTGCCGCGCACGAGCTGCGCGGCGCGGGCGCGGTAGAATAGCTCGCAGAACAAATGTGCCATGCGCGCCTGCATCGGCCGGGCACTGTTGTTGGTGATGGCCTCGCGAAAGATCGCGGCATCGAGCAGCGTCTCGCGCCAGACGGCCAGCCCAAAGGTGGGCCGCCGCCGGAACGCGATGAACAATTCGCGATGCGGGATGAAGGCGACCGAGGCCGGCCCCAGCGCGCTCAATCCATGATCCATCTGGTCGATGAACAGGCCCTGCGCGTCCGGCAGGTCGCCGGTGAGATGGAACGCGAGATATTGTCGCCCACCGCCAGCCAGCAGATGGTAGCGCGCGACCATGCCGGTGACGACCAGCACCGAATGTTCGGGTTCGTCGCCCTGACGGATGAAATCCTCGTTGGGCCCCAAATCGCGCAGCGTGAAGGTAAGCGCCCGGATTTCGGCAACGTCTTCCTCTGTGAGCGCGGTGTGCTCGCAAAGGTTCCGGATCAGCACGTCGTGGGTTTTTTCCATGAGGTCGCCAAAAATGCGCCGGTTCTATCAAATGATACGTCCGGCCAGGGTTCAGCGGACTAGAACGCGGATCGGAAGCACAGGTTGCTAACCGGTTTGCGACCGTAGCGGGTCGCATCCATCCGTCACACCGACTGCGAACCGAGCCGGCCCCTTCATGAGCCCGACCACGATCCTGGAGCGCATCCGCAGCCTGTTCACGTCGGATGCGACCGAGCCCCTCGACAACATCGGGGATGCCTTCGTCACGGCAACGCTGAAGCTCCCGGTCCAGCCGATGTCCGACCAGGAACTCGCCCGCGCCATCCGCGAGTTCCGCGAGGCGTCGGTGCCGCGCAGCGGTTGAAGCGGCACGCGAGGCTCATGCCGCATCCGAAATTCATCGCGCGTCTGCTGGCCATGGAAGGGCTGTCCGGGGACGAACGCCAGAAGGTCGCCGCCCTGCCCTCCACGCTGCGCCAGGTCGCCGACGGCGAGATCGTGTTACGACAGGGCGAGGCCGCCTCGCGCTGCGTCTTCGTCGTGAGTGGCTTCCTCTATCAGGCCCGCATCGTCGGCGACCGCAGCCAGATCCTCGCCTTCCACGTTCCCGGCGACATGCCCTGCCTGCACTCGCTGCTGGTCTCGCCGATGGATGCGGATCTCGTCGGCCTCGGACCGACCATCGTCGGCACTGTCGCGCACGGCCAGCTCCGGCAGCTTCTCGACGGCTCGAACCATTTGACCCGCGCGTTCTGGCGCGAGACGCTGATCGATGCGGCGATCGCGCGGCAATGGATCGCCCGCCTCGGCGCGCAGGCGGCCTTGCCCAAGGTCGCGCACCTCATCTGCGAACTCGCCGCAAGGCTGGAGGTCGTCGGGCTTCTCAAGGACGGCTGCTTCCAGATGCCGATGACGCAGCGGCACGTCGCCGATGCCTGCGGGCTGTCGATCGTTCACGTCAATCGCACCATTCAGGAACTGAGGCATCGTCGATTGATCGCTTGGGAGGGCAGCGAGATCGAGCTGCTGCGACCCGAAGAGCTGCGCGAGCTTGCGGATTTCACGCCGAATTATCTGACGTGAGCGCGGCGGACGAATGCCAGGTCGCGGCCCGCTGGATCAGCTACTTCTTCTCGTCCGTCCTGCGCTGTCCGGACGTGCCTTTGGTTTCGGGCTGCTTCGCCCGATCGGCATTCATGCCGGTGGTGTCCATTTTCCCTCTCTCCGTGGCACCGTTGGTATTTTCCGGCCTGTCCATGCCGGTCTGCGGAGCCGGCCCCGTATTCTGGGCAACGACCGGGCCGGACATGGCTGCAAATACGGCCGCGGTAATGAGCGCTTTCATGGGCATCTCCCTTCGTCTGACGAATGACGTGGCCGCATGCGAGTTGTTCCCTGGTGTTCCGGCGTCTTGCGCGACTGCGGCGAAGCATCGCCTCACGATCGCGGCCGCACCCATGATCCGAGCAACGGGCCGCTGGCTCCGACCACCGGATCCGTCTTCGGCTTGCGGACCTTGGCGATACGCTTGACGGCATCAGGACGCTCTCGCGTGTCGGTGCACTCGTCATAGGTCCCGTCCTGCGGGTACGCGCCGACGACGAGAAAGTCCCGGCTGGACCCGATGAGGCGGTGTCCCGTGCCTGCGGGAAGGACCAGAATATCGCCGGCCTTCACGCGCAAGATCCGCCCCTTGATCCCGCCGCACTCGATTCTGGCCGAGCCGCGCGCCACGCCCATCACTTCATGGACTTGCGAATGATAATGAACGAAGTCGTAGACGGTGTCGCGCCATGACCGCCCCCAGCCATTCGTATCGAACAGCGTATCGATGACGACCTCGGGCGGAAAACGCCGAGTCTTCAGGTTCACCGCGCCGCGATAGAGCAGCACGGGAAATTTCGGATTGTTCGGAACGATGCCGTCGTCGCGAAAATGCAGTTCTGCCGGTTTGCGCGACCGCACAAGCGTACGCAAAGTTGCCGCATCGGGATGGTGCTCCACCAGCTTCCTGGCGAAATTCCTGACCTGATCCTTGATGGGCATGACGTCTCCTCAGCCGCCGCGATTCAACGACGGCAGAGCCGAGAAGTTTCGGCCGCGGATTTATTCCTGCCGCTGAAATGAATGCCTGGCACCACATCCACCCTCATTCCTGGATTGAGTGCGCGAGCACGCAGGCCCGGAATCCATCGGGCCGCATGCTCCGCCGCACAATGGATTCCGGGCTCGCCCTTCAGGGCGCCCGCGAGGCGTCGGGCAAAACACCGCGTCAAGACCTCCCTGCAAAAATATTCCACTTTCCCGAATTTCGGATTTATGGCATGTACCTGCCATCCCGGCCCTTGCCAAAGGGGCGCTTCGCGATCGTCACGAGATGCGGGCCGGGCTTGCGGTGGACGCGGTAGCGCCGGCGCGACATGCCTGATGACAGGGCGGGCAACCGTGAGTCTTGAGGCGGCGCGATACGACCCGGCGCGGTCACAGCGGTCTCGTTGATGCCGGGGGCGAGCACACGCCAGCCTCCAGGTCTTTCGGCGGGATCGTCCGCGGACGGAGAAGTCGTGTGGTCCTGACGCCCGGGGTTCTGGCGTCAAGCTTTGCGGTGATGCGGCGGCCCGACCGGGTGCGCACATCGATCATCCGCAAGGCGACGGGGGCAATAATGCAACGCTCCCCGGGGAAGAGCACGAAGGACACCGTTAAAACCATCCGCGCAGGGAAGGCCGGGCGACCGGCATCACCTGTGATCCACCCCGTGTGCATTCCTGTCGCGCACGGATCTCGGGTGCCGCCGGCGCCCGGCCTTCCCTGCGCCCTTTGGCCTTCATCGGGCGCCGAACGACAGCAAGCCTCGGGCGAAACGCGCCGCGAGAATGCGGGGGCGCGTCGGCAATGTGAACGAGAGTTGGAGGATGCCGACGACCCCCTTGCTCATCGTCGCGAGGAACCGGGCGGCGCTGCTGCGGAACCTGAGTTCGGCGAAGCAAACGCCGGCAGGATGCCTGCTTTCGCGGCGGAACAAACGGCGCGCAAGCCCAATTCAAGCCACATCCTCTCCGGATTTGCGGCTCATTGCCACCCAAGTCTTTGATGACAAAGGGGTGGTCAAGAGTTGCGTCATGCGTAACCGGGAGACCAGGATGGGCAACCGCACCGCAAAATTCGTATCCGCGCTGGTCGGCAGCATCGTCGCCGGCCTGCCACTGGCCGCCGTGTCGCAGAACGCGCCGAACACACCGGGCACGGCCAACGCGGCCGCCGACTGCCTCGCCTCGCCGAAGGGCGCCGCGCCGCAGGGGCAGCACTGGTACTATCGCCTCGAACGCACGACCAAGCGGCAGTGCTGGTATCTGCGCGCCGCCGGCGGCAAAGCTTCCCAAACCGCGCAGGCGACGACCGACACACAAGAGGCCGATTCAGCCGCGCCCCAATCCGTGCAGAACGCGCGCGCCGAATATGTCGCGCCGCAGACCGGTGCGGCCCCCATCGCGCCGAACATGACTGCGCCGGCCGCGGCGGGTGCGCCGCCGGTCGCCCAACAGCCGGCGGCTCCCCTCGCCGAGACCACGCAGCCTGCCGTCGCCACGCGCTGGCCCGATGCCGCCATGCCGACCGCCGCCCCCGCGCCACAGCCGCAGCCCGTCACGGCCCCCGCGCCCCAGAGCGCGAAGCCGGCAAAGGCTGCCGCCCCGATGGCTCCCGCGGCAGACAGCAGCACCGACAAGCAGACCGGCTCGCTGCAGATGCTGCTGCTCGTGATCGGCGGTGCGTTGGCGCTCGCCGGCATCCTCGCCAGCCTCATTTACCGCTTCGCCGGGGGACGCGTCCGCGGCCAGGCCGCGGACCGCCGCGGGCATTGGGACGATTGGACGCCGCAGGATCATGACGGAAGCCGCGCGCCCTGGCTCGGTACAACGCCGGCCGTCACGCCGCGCGCAGAGCCGCGCCCGGTCGACTTCGATGAAGCACGACCGCCGCAAACCGCGCAAATCGCTGCATTCACCAGGGAGATCGGCAGGATCGCAGCCCAATCCGGCTCCATTCGCAAAGCCGCCGCAGATCTCGACAAGGCCGCCACCTTCACCGGGGCGTTCGAGATCGAAGCATCGCCCCCGCGGCTCGCGGCTAAGGAGGCCGCCAGGAACGCCGCCAAAGACGCCGATGACGAAAAGCCTGCAGCTCAAGGCGAAACGAAACGCAATGAAGCTGCTCACGTCGAGGAGGCCGTCGACGTCGACGTGGTCACCGCGATGCTGGAACGACTGGCGAAGCAAGGGCCCCGGCTGCCGCAGCCTAGCCCTGAAGCTGACCTTGCAAACCTCGGACGAAACCAACGAGGCCAATCCGCCGCTCGCGCTTGAGGCGCTCGGCCTTCAGGATCGACTGCACCTCGGCGAAGGCCTCGTCGACATCGTGGTTGATCACGATGTAGTCGTACTCGGCCCAGTGGCTCATCTCGTGGCTGGCGCGGCTCATGCGCTTGCGGATGACCTCGTCGGAATCCTGCGCACGCGAATGCAGGCGCTTTTCGAGATCGGCCGCCGAAGGCGGCAGGATGAAGACGCTGACGACATCGGCGCGCGCCTTTTCACGCAGCTGCTGGGTGCCCTGCCAGTCGATGTCGAACAGCACGTCCTGCCCGGCTGACAGCGCCGCCTCGACCGGCCCGCGCGGCGTGCCGTAGCTGTTGTCGAAGACCGTCGCCCATTCCAGCAGTTCGCCAGCCTTGACCATCGCCTCGAACGTCGCCTTGTCGACGAACGAATAATCCTTGCCGTTGACCTCGCCCGGCCGCATCGCGCGCGTCGTCGCCGAGACCGACATTTTCAAGCCGGGCATCCGCTCGATCAAGAGACGCGACAGCGTCGTCTTGCCCGCGCCCGAGGGCGAGGACAGCACGAACATCAATCCGCGCCGCTCGACACCGTCAGTTTCGTGACCGCCCGTCGTCATCGATCACTCCAGATTCTGGACCTGCTCGCGGAACTGCTCGACCACGTTTTTCATGGCGAGGCCGGTATTGGTCAGCTCGATGTCGTTCGACTTCGAGCAGCAGGTGTTGACCTCGCGATGAAATTCCTGCGCCAGGAAGTCGAGCTTGCGGCCGATCGGGCCGCCTTTGCCGATCAGCTCGCGCGCCTGTGCGATGTGGGAGGCGATGCGGTCGAGCTCCTCGCGGATGTCGGCCCTGGTGGCGATCAGGATCGCCTCCTGCATCAGGCGATCGGAATCGAAACGATCGGAGGTGTCGAGCAGCGCGGCGATCTGCTCGGCGAGCCTGGCCTTGATCGCCTCCGGCTTGCGGCCGGGCGCGGCTTCCGCCTTTCTTGCCAGCTGCTCGACCTCGTCGACCCGCTGGATCAGGATCTGCCCCAGCGAAGTGCCCTCGCGCTTGCGCATCGCGACGAGCTCGTCGAGCGCCTTGTCGAAGGCCTCCGCGGCGGCGGCACGGGCCGCCTTGTCCTCTTCCTCGTCGCCCTCGGGCTCGGCGACCTCGACGACGCCCTTGATGGCGAGCAGGCCGTCGACGCTCGGGGCCACCGCGTCGACCTTGCCGGCGATCACCGAGGCCGCCTTCAGGACGGCATTGAGCACGTCCTCGTTGACGCGAACCGTGGCGGCGGCGTTGGCGCGCTTGACGGTGAGATTGGCGTAGACGGTGCCGCGCGAGAGCAGCTCGCCGGCGCGCTTTTTGGCGTGGGCCTCGAGCTCGTCGAACCCTTGCGGCAGCCGCATCCTGAGGTCAAAGCCCTTGGCGTTGACCGACTTCAATTCCCATTCGAACGTGTACGGCCCGCTAGCACCGTGGCATCTCGCAAAGCCGGTCATGGACGACAGCGCCATCAGGTCAAATTCTCCAGAAACACGGGATTCGCGAGGCATGAAGCCACGCGAATCTTAAGACTATTTTGCCGGAAAGTGGAATCCGCAAAGTCCCGCAAGCAGGTCTGCAGCGCGCCTAGCGCTGGACCACCGGGGGCGAGGGTTGCACCGCGCCCTGCCGCGCCGGCGCGGGATTGGGCGGATTGGCAGGCCGCGACGGCTGCTTTTTCTGCTGGTTGGGCCGGGCCGGCGTCGTCGCCGTCGGCGCATCGGCAGGTCCGGGCGCGGCGGCGGCGGGCGGCGGCGCATCCTCGGGCGGCTCGACCGTGTCGTTCTGGATCTGCTTTTCCATCGCGCGCAGCTTGGCCACGTTCTTCTGATGCGCGTCGTAAGTCTCGGTGAAGGCATGCCCGCCGGTGCCGTCGGCGACGAAATAGAGGTCGCGGGTACGGGCCGGGTTGGCTGCGGCCTCCAGCGAAGCGCGGCCGGGGTTGGAGATCGGGCCCGGCGGCAGGCCCTCGATCACATAGGTATTGTACGGCGAAGGCTGCGTGATCTCGCTGCGCCTGATCGGGCGGCCCAGCGTGCCCTTGCCGCCGACGATGCCGTAGATGATCGTCGGATCAGACTGCAGCTTGATCCTCTGCTTCAAACGGTTGACGAACACGGCGGCGACGCGGCTGCGCTCGTCCGGCTTACTGGTCTCCTTCTCGATGATGGATGCCAGCGTGACGAGTTGCTCCTGCGTCTTCACCGGAATGTCCTGATTGCGACGCTCCCAGATCTCGCCAAGCACACGCTTGTGCGCCTGCTGCATGCGCTGGACGACCTGCTCACGCGGGGTGCCGCGCGGGAACTTGTAGGTCTCCGGCAACAGCGTGCCCTCGCGCGGCAGCTCGCGCACGCTTCCGGTGAAGATGTCGTTGTCGGACAGGCGCGCCACGATCTGCTCGGAGGTCAGGCCTTCCGGAATCGTCACCGCATGCTGCACCACCTTGCCTTCGACGATGGTGGCAATGACGTCGCGCAAGGATGCGTTCTTCTGGAACGAATATTCACCCGGCTTGAGGTCCGAGCTCGCCTTCAGCGCGGCGACGCTGGCGATGAACACCCACGGATTGATGTCGGTGACGCCTTCCCGGTTCAGCGTCTCGGCGATGTCGCGCTTGCCCGCCCGCTGCGGGATGTTGACGATCTTGTCGTCCTTGAGCGGCCCGGGCGCCTCGAGCACCTGCCGGCCGTAGTAATACACGCCGCCGGCGCCGAGCATGGCGATCAGCAGAAGGGTGATGATGGCGTTGCCGACGACCACGAAAGGATTGCGCGCACGCTCCGATCGCTTCGGCGGCGGCGGGAGTTGCTCGGGCTCAAGCGCTGCCCGCGGACTCCGGGGCGAAATGGGCGGCCTTTCACTCATCGAAACAACCTGAATCCTGCCGGTTCAATCGCGACCTGACAATCGCTTGCCCTGCCAAATGCACGCGCCCACTTCCATGACTATCGCCGAATACGGCAAAACGGTGGATTCGTCTCAAACTCAATTAACTGGCCAAGCGCCGGACGATCACCGACGCATTGGTACCGCCAAAACCAAAAGAGTTCGACAAGGCGACATTGACCTCCCGCTGCTTCGCCTTGTGCGGCACGAGGTCGATTGCGGTCTCCACCGACGGATTGTCGAGATTGATCGTCGGCGGCACGACATTATCGCGAATCGCGAGAATGGCGAAGATCGCTTCGATCGCACCGGCGGCGCCGAGGAGATGCCCTGTCGACGACTTGGTCGACGACATCGCAACCTTGGAGGCGGCATTGCCGAGCAGACGCTCGACGGCCCCGAGCTCGATCTCGTCGCCGAGCGGCGTCGAGGTACCGTGCGCGTTGATGTAGTCGAGATCGGACGCAGTGAGGCCCGCGCGCTTGAGCGCAGCCGACATGCTGCGGAAGCCGCCATCGCCGTCGGGCGACGGCGATGTGATGTGATAGGCATCGCCCGACAGGCCATAGCCGATCACCTCGGCGTAGATCTTCGCGCCGCGGCGCCTGGCGTGATCGAGTTCCTCGAGCACCAGGACACCGGCGCCCTCGCCCATCACGAAGCCGTCGCGGTCCTTGTCATAGGGACGCGAGGCCTTCTCAGGCGTCTCGTTGAAACCGGTCGAGAGCGCGCGCGCGGCGTTGAAGCCGGCAATGCCGATGCGGCTGATCGGCGACTCGGCGCCGCCCGCGACCATCACGTCGGCATCGCCCAGCGCGATCAGCCGGGCGGCATCGCCGACGGCGTGCGCGCCGGTCGAGCAGGCGGTGACCACCGAATGGTTCGGGCCCTTCAGCCCGTGCGCGATCGAAACGTAGCCGGAGGCGAGATTGATCAGGCGGCCCGGAATGAAGAACGGCGACACGCGGCGCGGTCCGCGCTCCTTCAGGAGGATCGCGGTCTCGGCGATGCCGCTGAGGCCGCCGATGCCGGACCCGATCATGGTTCCGGTCGCGCATTTGTCCTCTTCGGACTCTGGGTGCCAGTTGGCGTCGTCGAGCGCCTGGCCGGCTGCGGCCATGCCGAAGATGATGAAGTCGTCGACCTTGCGCTGGTCCTTCGGCTCCATCCACGTGTCGGGATTGAAGGTGTCGTTGGTGCCGTCGCCGCGTACGACGGTGCAGGCGTATTTCGTCTGAAGATCGGAGACGTCGAAGCTCTCGATCAGGCGCGCGCCGCTTTCGCCGTTGAGGATGCGTTTCCAGGTCGGTTCGACGCCGCAGCCGAGCGGCGACACCATGCCGAGACCAGTAACGACAACCCGCCTCATGTCCGAAAACTCCGCATCGAAAGACTCAACGGCCAATAACAAGAAACCGGCTGACCGCTGGGAAGCGGCCCGTCCGGTTTCAATGTTGTCCCCGCGAAAATGAAGAGCCTTAGCTCTTCGCGTTCTTCTCGAGAAACTTCGTGGCGTCGCCGACGGTGAGGATAGTTTCCGCGGCGTCGTCCGGAATCTCGCAACCGAATTCCTCTTCGAACGCCATCACCAGCTCGACGGTGTCCAGACTGTCGGCGCCGAGGTCGTCGATGAAGCTCGCAGCGTCGACAACCTTCTCGGGTTCAACACCAAGGTGTTCGACCACGATCTTCTTAACCCGCTCGCCAATGTCACTCATTGCATAACCTCGTGTTGTTCCCTGTAGACCCGACCCCCCGGGACGATACGAGCCGTCGTGGTCGTGTTACTTGCCTTCGCTTACGAACTTTAGATTTGGCCCCATCCTAACCGATACAGGGCCCGGCGAACGACGGCCAAAGGCTCCGCATCGCCAATATACAGGGTTTCAAAAACCTGCAATGGCGTTCTTTGCCCATCCGTTGAGCGTCCGGTTATCATACTTCAATTGCCTTGACTACAAGCCTCATTTCGCTCCGGAAACGGCCGTTTGCGACATCCCGCAGCGCCCATGTGGGCAGTGCGGAACGAAGCATCAGATCATGGCCATGCCGCCATTGACATGGATGGTTTGCCCGGTGACGTACGCCGCTTCGTTCGAACTCAGGTAGACGGCGGCCGCTGCGATGTCCTCGGGCGTGCCCAGGCGGTTGGCCGGAACCTTGGTGAGAATCGTTTCGCGCTGCTTGTCATTGAGCGCATCCGTCATCGGCGTCTTGATGAAGCCGGGGGCGATGCAGTTCGCAGTGACGCCGCGCTTGGCGTATTCGGCGCCCAGTGTCTTGATCATGCCGATCAGGCCGGCCTTCGAGGCGGTGTAGTTGCCCTGCCCGGGATTGCCGGTGACGCCGACCACCGAGGTGATGGCGATGATGCGGCCGAAGCGCTTGCGCATCATGAGCTTGGTCGCGGCGCGCGCGAGGCGGAAGGTCGAGGTCAGATTGACGTTGATGACCTCCTCCCAATCCTCGTCGCGGAGCTGCACGAAGAGATTGTCGCGGGTGATGCCGGCATTGGCGATGAGGATGTCGACCTGGCCCATCGCCGCTTCCGCAGCGGGCACCAGCGCCTCGACCTCGTCGGCCTTGGAGAGATTACAGGGCAACACAAAAGCGCGTTCGCCGAGCTTGCCGGCAAGCTCATCCAGCACTTCCTTGCGCGTTCCTGATATCGCGACGGTGGCGCCCTGGGCGTGCAGGGCCTGCGCAATCGCGCCGCCGATGCCGCCGGTGGCGCCGGTGACGAGCGCCTTTTTGCCAGTCAGATCGAACATCGATAACTCCTTTAGCCCTGCTTCGCAGCGGCCAATGCATCCTTGGCGGCGGCAATGTCATTGGGACCGCCGACCGCGACGCCGACGGCACCGTCCGCAATGCGCTTGACGAGACCCGTCAGCACCTTGCCGGCGCCGATCTCGAAGAACCGGGTGACGCCCTGCCCTGCCATATAGGCAACCGATTCCCGCCAGCGCACCGTGCCGGTGACCTGCTCGACCAGGCGGCGGCGGATCTCGTCGGGATCAGTGATCGCGCTCGCCAGCACGTTCGACACCAGCGGCGCGGCCGGCGCCTTGATCGTGACCTTCGAGAGCGCCTCCGCCATGGCGTCGGCGGCGGGCTGCATCAGCTTGCAATGGAACGGGGCGGACACCGGCAGCAGCATGGCGCGCTTGGCGCCCTTGGTCTTGGCGATCTCGACGGCGCGATCGACGGCGGCCTTGTCGCCCGAGACGACCACCTGTCCGCCGCCATTGTCGTTGGCGGCCTGGCAGACCTGCCCCTGCGCCGCTTCACCCGCGACCTCCATGGCGGCCTCGTAGTCGAGACCAAGCAGCGCGGCCATCGCGCCGGCGCCGACCGGGACCGCCTTTTGCATTGCGAGACCGCGGGTGCGAAGGAGACGGGCGGTATCCGAGACCGTCAGGCTGCCGGCCGCGGCCAGCGCCGAATATTCACCGAGCGAGTGGCCGGCCACGAAGGCCGCGTCTCGTCCCACGGAAAAACCGGCCTCAGCCTCCAGCACGCGCAGAGTGGCGATCGAGACCGCCATCAGCGCCGGCTGGGCGTTTTCGGTGAGCTGAAGGGTTTCGGCCGGACCATCCCAGATGATGGCCGTCAGCTTCTCGGAAAGCGCGGCATCGACCTCGTCGAACACGGCGCGCGCAACCGGAAAGGCTTCGGCCAGGGCCTTGCCCATGCCAACCGCCTGGGATCCCTGCCCCGGAAATGTGAATGCTGCCGTCATCGGCGCTCCCCTGCTGGTCGGGCACGATCCCTCTCGAGAACCGGCAGCCGATTACGCACGGCCTTGGGCCAAGGTTCCCTGGGGCCATGGTTCCGGATCATGCTCCAAAGGGGGCCGTAGACACTGTCCGGGGCCGGACTGTCAAGCCGAGAAGGGAACCCTGGCCGGCATTCAACAGGGATACGCCCCGTCAAAACCCGCCGGCGGTCTGGTTGGCGTCGACCTCCACCCCCGCCTGCGCACGGCGCGCGCTGTTCACCAACTGCCCCGGCCGGTCATCCCGGTCGGGCTTCGCCGTCGCCAGCCGCAGCACGGCGGCATAGCCCGGCTGGACCTCCATGCGATCCGCATGCCGGCTTGCGCTCAGCAACCGGTGCACCTTCGGCAGATTGTAGCAGGGCACATAGAACAGCAGATGATGCTCGAGGTGATAGTTCACGTAATACGGCGCGATGAACAGGCGCTCGAGAAAATTGGCATGCGTGGTGCGGGTGTTGCGCAAGGGATCGCTGCTGTCGGGGACCACGGCATGCTCGGCGATATTGCGGATACGGGTGATGACCATCATCCAGGTCAGGAGCGGCACCAGCCACAGCAGCGGATAGGCCCACCCCACGCCGGCGGCCGCAAGCGCCGCGAACATCACGGCATTGACGATGCATTGCGGACCGAGCTTGTCCCAGAAATGCGCGAGGCGCTGGCGCCACGGCCAGTCCTTTGAGCCGAGCGCGTTGAGCAGCTGCGCCTTGCGCTGCTGGTAGCCGGTCTGCCCGGTGATGTCGCGAATGAACTTGCGGCGGTAGCTCAGCTTCGTGATCGGAAACGGCGCCGACAGCACGAGATCGGGATCATCCTCCTGCTGCGTGCGCGCATGATGCTGCAGGTGGTAACGCCGATAGCTGCGCGTCTCCGCAAACAGCGGATAAGCACAGAACCACTGACTGAGCGTCAGATTGGTTTTCTCGTCGGCGGACAGGCATCCATGCGCGCCGTCATGCATCAGGATCGCAAGGCCCAATTGGCGCGAGCCGATGATCGCAACGGCGAGGATATAGGTGATGGGATTGGGCCACCACGCGACCAGAGCGATCGCGCCAATGATCAGCGCCCAGGCGTGCGCGATCAGCCCGACGCCCTTCCAGGTCACGCGCTGGCGCACGTCGGCCAGTTGATCGTCGGTCAGGAAATCGCGGGCACGCATGCGAAGCGCCGTCATGGCTAACTCTCCTCATCCGAAGTGGTTGACGTGTCGCGCTCCTCGACCAGACGCAGGCGGGCAGCATCGCCCGTGGATTTCGCCTGCTCGCCGAGCACGCGCAGCATTTCGGCGCAGAGCGCCTCGGGCGAACGGCCCATCGCATAGCCTTCGAGGATGACGCCGATGGCGACGGCCCAGAACCGCCGCGAGCTTTCGTCGGGCGCGCGCAGTGAGCGCCACCCGTGCCGCGCCACCTGGTCGGCGTAAGCACGCGCGCCCTCGCCGTGCAGGCGCTCGATGGTGCGCTCGACGAGCGGTGCGAGATCCTGGCGGCGACGCGTCAATGTCAGCGCTTCGGCGAAGAAGGCGACTGAATCGCTCGCTGTCACGGTCACCGCCAGCGCTTGTGTGTATTCAAGCGGCGTGCGCGCCTTCAGCGCCGCCTGTTCGGTGGCGCGCGCCAGATACAGCAGCTCGCGGCAGGCGCATTCGACGAACAGCGCCTCCTTGGTGCGGAAATAATAGGTGATCTGGCTCGGGAACGCGTCCGCAGCGGCGGCGATGTCGGTGATCGCCGTACCAGACAGCCCCCGCTCCCGGAATAGCGGGCTCGCCGCATCCAACAACAGTGAGCGCATCTTGCGGCCTGCCGACCGTGTGGCTCGCGTGGCGTGCTTGGGGTCGCCAGTCGACGCTTCAAGCGGAGCCTGAACCGATTCACCCGTCATCAGCACCTCCCGATATTCTATTTGTATGTCATACAAACAAATAGGTCAAGCTGGTACGTGAGGGCCGCCCCGTACCGGCATAAGTCTGATCGAACGAGGCGCTCCAACCTTGCCAAGTCAGCCAAAATCCGTATAAGGCGCGCATCCGCAGACCCCGGCCGGGAGCTGAACGGACGGTCTCAGCAAGTCATTCGTGATTTTGGTGTGGCAGGGCCAGTCGGCCCGTCGTCCCGTGTTTCCGCCTTCTGAGCTTAATCCCAGAGTCCTTTCCGAAGGCCTCTTAAGGGCTTGACGCCGGGCGATGCGCCAACATGAGGAAAGGACCACCATGGCTCTTTATGAGCATGTTTTTCTCGCGCGTCAGGACGCGAGCACGCAGCAGGTCGAAGAACTGACTGCGCAGATGACCGGCATCGTCGAGGGTCTCGGCGGCAAGGTCACCAAGACCGAGAATTGGGGCGTGCGCTCCCTCACCTATCGCATGAACAAGAACCGCAAGGCGCACTTCGTGCTGCTCAACATCGACGCGCCCTCCGCGGCGATCGCCGAGATCGAGCGCCAGGAGCGCATCAGCGAAGACGTGATCCGCTATCTCAGCGTCCGCGTCGAGGAGCTCGAGGAAGGCCCGTCCGCGATGATGCGCAAGGCCGACCGTGATCGCGAGCGTGACGATCGTGGCGGCGGCTTCCGCGGCGAGCGTGAAGGCGGCTTCCGTGGTGACCGCGAGGGCGGTTTCCGTGGTGGCGATCGTGACGGTGGCGGCTTCCGCGGCGACCGCGGCCCGCGCCGCCCGCGCGAAGAAGCTGAAACCACCACGACGGATGGGGAGTAAGAACAATGGCTGAAGCTGGTGCACGCCGCCCGTTTTTCCGTCGTCGCAAGAGCTGCCCGTTCACGGGCGCCAATGCTCCCAAGATCGACTACAAGGACTCCAAGCTGCTGATGCGTTACGTCTCCGAGCGCGGCAAGATCGTGCCGAGCCGCATCACCGCGGTGTCCGCGAAGAAGCAGCGTGAGCTCGCCCGCGCCATCAAGCGCGCGCGGTTCCTGGGCCTGTTGCCCTACGTCATTCGCTGACACGACCAATTCGGCCGGCGGCCTCGCCGCCGGTCGCCACTTTTTCGAACTCATAAGGCTTCCGGGTCGTCCGGTCGCCGATGGTTGGGGCGAGATGCCTCTAACCGCTCGAAGGGAGCGGGACAGCTGATGATGCCATTTGTGCCGATAGCCCTGATCGCCGGCGCCGCGTCGGCCCTGATGTTCGCCTCGATCATTTCGGGCGCGCTGATCTCGCTCGTCCTGTTCTATCTCGCACCGCTGCCGCTGATGGTGGCATCGATCGGCTGGGGGCCGCTCTGCGCGAGCCTGGGCGGCATCGCCGCTGCGATCGGCCTCGGTGCCCTGTTCGGCCTGCCCTATTGCATCGCATTCGCCGTCACCGTCGCGCTGCCGGCTTGGTGGCTCGGCCATCTCGTTCTGCTCAGCCGGCCGGCGGAACATGTCGCGCCAGAGGCCGCGGCCGGACCGCCCGCCGAGCCTGAGCTGGAGTGGTATCCGGTCGGCCGCATCCTGTTGTGGCTAGCGGGCTTCGCCGCGCTGACCACGGTCGCCGCCCTGCTCACACTCGGGACCGACGCCGAGACCATCCTCGGCACGCTGCGGCGCGGCCTGATGCGTCTCCTTCGGGCCACCGACCCGCAAAGCTCCGGCGAAGCCGGCCAACTCGTCGATGCGCTGGTGCGAATCGCACCGGCCGGAGCAACCCTCATCGCGATGTTGACGCTGACCCTCAACCTCTGGCTCAGCGCCAAGATCACGGCGACGTCGGGGCGGCTGCGGCGCCCGTGGCCGAACATGATGACCGCGGAATTGCCGCCGATGACGCTGGTGGCGCTCTGCATCGCGCTCGCCTTCTGCTTCACCGGCGGGCTGCTTGCGATCGTCGCGCAGATCACCGCGGCGGCACTGATGATGGGCTATGCGCTGACCGGCTTTGCCGTGCTGCATACGCTCACGCTGACACTGAAGAGCCGCACGTTCTGGCTCGGCTCGGCCTACGCCGTCGTGGTCGTGTTCGGATGGCCCGTGATCGCGGTGGTGATCCTCGGCCTTGCGGATGCCGTGTTCCGCTTCCGCGATCGCTTCCAGCGCAGCCGGCAGCCGCCGCCGCTGCCGACCCCTTAAGTCCAACCCCGAAACTGAAACTCAGTCACTTCAAAGGAGAACGAATATGGAAGTCATTTTGCTGGAACGCGTCAACAAGCTCGGCCAGATGGGCGAAGTCGTGAAGGTTCGCGACGGCTATGCCCGCAATTTCCTGCTCAAGCGCGGCAAGGCGCTGCGCGCCACCGCCGACAACCGTTCCAAGTACGACGGCATGAAGGCCGAGCTCGAAGCCCGCAACCTCCAGGCCAAGGGCGAGGCGTCCAAGGTCGCCGAGAAGATCGCAGGCAAGAACATCATCGTGATCCGCCAGGCCTCCGAAGTCGGTCAGCTGTTCGGCTCGGTCACGGTGCGCGACATCGTCATGGCCTTCGAGGCCGACGGCGTCCACCTCGATCGCCCGCAGGTGCAGCTCGATGCGCCGATCAAGACCATCGGCAAGCACACGGTCACGGTTGCCGTTCACCCCGAGGTCGAGGTCGAGATCACCGTCACGGTCGCGCGCAGCCAGGACGAGGCCGAGCGCATCAACCGGGGCGAGGACATTTCGACCCGCAACGAGGACCGCGACGCAGCCGCCGAGGCGATCGCCGCCGCCGGCGAGTTCTTCGATCCGGAAGCCGAGCCCGACGAGGCCGAGCCGGCGCCGGCCGCGGAAGAGAAGTAACCAGGCAGGCTCGTCATTCCGGGGCGATGCGAAGCATCGAACCACAGGTGCGCAATTGCGCACCGGGGAATCTCGAGATTCCGGTTCTCGCTCCGCTAGCCCCGGAATGACAAGCATCATCAAAGGCCCGGCTGCCTCAGGCGGCCGGGCTTTTCGTTTTGGCGGCGACGTCCTCGCTCAACATCGCGATCGAGGCGAGCGCCGTTGCCGTGTGCTTCTCGACACCGTCGCTGACGCAGAACACGTCGGCTGCAACCACCGATACCTGACGGCCCGGCTTGATCACCCTGGCACGGCAGATCAGCTTCTCACCGACCGCGGGCGACAACAGATTGAGCTTGTATTCCGCCGTCAGCGCCGGTTGGCCGCGCGAGGTGGCGGCTGCGATCGTTGTGGCGTTGTCCACCAGGAAGGCGGTGACACCCCCGTGGAAGAAGCCGTGCTGCTGCAACAACTCCGGCCGGCGATCCACGGCAATCGTGCAGGTGCCGCGCGACAAGTCCGAGAGCTCCGCGCCGACCAGGTTCATGAATCCTTGCCGGCCGACATTGGCATGGATGTGCTCGGCAAGGGCTGCGAATTCGGGATCTGCTTCGGCGCGCATGCCGTCTCTCCTCATTGCTTGTCGATGCGATCGAATGGCCGGAGCGCGCGGATGGCGCAGGCGATCAGCGTGTCGGCCTCACCCCTCGGATCGGTGCGGTCGCGTCCGGAGAGGTAGGCGCGGCAGAAAATCTGAGCCGGGCCGATCAGCTGGCTGACGAACATCACCGGTTTCATCGGCAGCAGTTCGCCGCTTGCAACCAGCGGCGCACGCCAGCGCTCGATAGCTTCGGCAAGGCGCGCGTTCTGTGCGCGCTGGGCGTCGCGCAAGTCCTCGCTCCATTCACTGCGTGATATCTCGAAGAGGTAGCGCGCCTCGCGCCGGCTGGTCACGACCCAGTCGAGATGCGCCCGGATCAAGCGATCGATGCCCTGCTCAGCATCCGGCAAAGGATCGAGCGCCGCCAGCACCGCGGCGTGATAGTGCCGCAAGACCTCCAGGAACAGCGCTCCTGCGAGTTCCTTCTTCGAGCCGAAGGCGTGGAAGAAACTGCCATTGGAGGCGCGCGCCCGGGTGCGGATGGCGGCGACCGTCGCGGCCTCGAAGCCGACGCGGTCGAACACGATCAGTCCGGCTGCCAACAATTCGTCACGCACGCTAGCCGTCATCGAGATCTCTCCTAGAGTGATACTCTAGAGTATTACTCTAGCAATGGTCAACACAGTACGGGCCGCGATGAACGCGACCCCGATTGTCGTCGATCAAAGAGGAGTTGGCTTAGCGCGAGATCGGCGGCGCCGGCGGACCGGACGATCCGGCTGGCGCTGCAGGCGGAGCTGCAGCGGCCGCGGGGGGTGCCGGCTCCTGTGGCTTGGGCGCCGGTTCGGAGCTGGCCGCGGGCGCGGCGGGCTTGGGTGCAGCCTCTTCCGCCGGCTTGGGCGCGGCCGGCTCGGCAGGCTTCGTGGCGGCTGGGGCCGCTGGTGAGACCGGCGGGACCGGATCGGGCCGCAGTGCCGGAGCGTCGCTGCCGCGCGGCTCGACCTTCGGGCTATTGGCTTCGGGCTCGACTTTGGCGCTGTCGGGCTTGGTCTCGGGCTTGGACTCCGCCTTCGGCTCGCTCTTCCTGTCGTCACCGGGCGGCGCGGCGGCGTCGACCTTCGGTGTTTCCTCAGGCTTGCCCCGACGCTTGGCCTTGCGTCCCTCGGGCGCTGCCTGGCTCTCGGGCCTCGCACCGTCTTCCGCCGGCCGCCCCGCACGCTTCTGGCGGCCGCCCTCGGCCGCGGGAGCAGCCTCGCCATCCGGCTTGGCCGCGTCCTGGGAGCGCGGGCGGCGGCCCTGCTGCTCCCCCGCCTGTCCCGGGGCGGAGTTCGCGTCCTTCTCCCTGGCGCCGTCCTTCTTGCCGTCCTTGGCCTGGTAGCGGGTGTCGGTCGCGCCGTTGGAGACGAGATAGGAGGCGAGCACGCCCGCCATGTCCGAGCTCGTGGTGTAGTGCTGGCGCAGGAAGCCCGGCAGCGAACCCGGCGCGACGGACTTCAGAAGTCCGCGCGGGCTCTTGTGGCAGACATTGCAGGTCTGCGCGAAAAGCTGAGACGGGGTCTTGCCGGCCTCGAGGTTGGTCGCCTGCGCAAGAACGGCATCGGCCGCGCCGAAGCCGATCAGAAACAATACCGTCGCGAGGCTGAGCGCTCGGCTCGACATTCCCATCATCTCCGTTGAATTCCGAGGGGTGCAGCCGGCCTCCGGCGCGGCGGCGGGTCACCTTTTATCCGATTGAGCCGCGAATGGAAGCAGCCTCCACGCGCAAGGATGTGATTAAGCGCTTTTCGAATATCGGCCGTGAACTCAGCGCAATAGCGCGGCAGCCCCACCCTCCCCAGATTGAATGCAAACGCATAGGAACCGCTGCGGCGCCTGGGCGTCAGATATGAAGGCCGGGTTAGTCGCATCTTTTCGGGTTCGCTCGAGAGGACATGTCGATGGACCGTTTGTTGCGTGGATTCCTGTCTCAATTCATCCGCCGCGGGTCGATGACGGTGACCGGCGCAAGCGGGGGGAAATTCACCGTCGGCGACGGCTCCGGAGTTCCGGTCGCGGTGCGCTTCGTGACCGCGGAGGCGGAGAGGAAGATTCTCGTCAATCCCGAGCTCGGGCTTGGCGAGGCCTACATGGACGGCGAGTTCGTGGTCGAACGCGGCACCATCGCTGATGCCCTCGCGATCCTGCTCGATCAACCCGACCCGTTGCCGCAGTGGGCCAAACCCTGGTGGCACCTGCGCTACCTGACGCGGCACCTGAGACAGTTCAATCTGCGCTCGCGCTCCCGCAACAACGTCGCACATCACTACGACCTCGACGCCCGGCTCTATTCGCTCTTCCTCGACGCCGACAAGCAGTACAGCTGCGCCTATTTCCCGACGCCAGAGACAACGCTCGACGATGCGCAGCTCGCCAAGAAACGGCACATTGCCGCCAAGCTGTTCATCAAGCCCGGCCAGCGCGCGCTCGACATCGGCTCGGGCTGGGGCGGGCTCGGGCTCTATCTCGCCGAGATCGCTGGCGCCGACGTCACCGGCATCACGCTCTCGGCCGAGCAGTTGCAGATTGCCAATGGGCGCGCGGTCGAAAAGGGCCTGACGGGCTCGGCCAGATTCCTGCTTCAGGACTATCGCGACATCACCGGCCCGTTCGACCGCATCGTCTCGGTCGGCATGTTCGAGCATGTCGGCGCCCGCTTCTACGACACCTACTTCCGGCGCTGCGCCGAGCTGCTCAGCGAAGACGGCGTGATGCTGCTGCATTCGATCGGCCGTTCGCAGGGCCCGGACTCGACCAATCCCTGGATCGCCAAATACATCTTCCCCGGCGGCTACATCCCGGCCTTGTCGGAGGTGCTCCCGGCGATCGAGCGCGCGGGCCTCTTGGTCTGCGACATCGAGATCCTGCGCCTGCACTATGCCGAGACGCTGAAAGCCTGGCGGGAGCGCTTCATGGCGCGGCGCGAGGAGGCCGTGCAGCTCTATGACGAGCGCTTCGCCTTGATGTGGGAATTTTATCTCGCAGCCTGTGAGATGACATTTCGCAAGCAGGACATGATGAACTTCCAGATCCAGCTCACCCGTCGCCAGGGCGTGGTGCCGTTGACCCGCGACTACATGCCGCGTGAAGAAGCCCGGCTGCGGGCTCGCGAGGACACGCCCCCGTCGAGGCTGAAATTGGCTGGTGAATAGACCCTAATGACGCAGGGTCGAAATCTGGGAGGAGCGGAAAAGCGCCGTTAACGCCAATTGCGCCCGCAGCTCGACCAGAACTTCGGGTGCGACCGGCTGGCGGCGCACTTCGGGCCGTTCAGCGTGCTCCATGGCCGCAATCAGCCCCGACAACCAAAGCCGGCTACCTGCCCCGCTTCGCCCGATCTGGTGCTGCCGTTCTGGCCGCATCGCTTGCCTCGTTCCCTGTTGGACCGCGGGAGACAATTCCCAGCCCGTCCGCCTGTTCCGGTCATACCCCCGAAAGAATCCGGGAAGATGTGATCCACTTCACATAAGTCTGGTCGTGGTTGGCTTAGACCGTCGCCATGAGCAAAGAGACCCAAACCTCATTCGACGTGCAGGACGACCTCCGCACCGATTACGCCCTGATCGTCACCGGCGTCGGGGCGGCTCTGGTTGCGCTGGTCTACCTCCTGCTGGTCTGAACCAGAGCCGGAAGCACCCAGCGTGCGTCAATTCGCGCGCTTTCAGGTACGTCTGCGCGTCAATCCATTAGGTTCACGACTTCAGGATTTTTCCATGGCGCGGTCGCGGCTGCTTCCAGGCCGCACCGGTTCCGCGAAAATCCGTCAAGCGCGACGCGTGCTGCGACTGCTAATCATCCACCATTTTTACTGAGCGGTTGATAGCGGTCAGCTTTCGCTTCCGCTTTGCACCGAGGCGGCGCTTTATCCCGGCCCCGCATCCGCCCAAGAAAATTGCTAAGCACGTCCGACCATGGCCCTGACTGATTCGAACGTTCTCAAACTCGCGCCCGACGCAGGAACCCCCGCCTATCGGAGCGCGCCGCACAATATCGAGGCGGAACAGAGCCTCCTGGGCGCGATCCTGGTCAACAACGACGCGTTTTACCGCGTCTCCGACTTCCTGGAAGCGAAGCATTTTTTCGAACCGCTGCACCAGACCATCTTCGAGACCGCCGGCAGCCTGATCCGGATGGGCAAGATCGCGACGCCCGTCACGCTGAAGACGTTCCTGCCTGCCGACACCGATGTCGGCGGTATGACCATCGGGCAATATCTGGCGCGGCTCGCGGCCGAAGCGACCACCATCATCAACGCCCAGGACTATGGCCGCACCGTCTACGACCTGTCGCTGCGGCGCGACCTGATCGGCATCGGCGAGGACATGGTCAATGTCGCCTATGACGCGCCGGTCGACTTCCAGCCACGGGCACAGATCGAGGACGCCGAGCGCAAGCTTTACGAACTCGCCGAATCCGGCCGCTATGACGGCGGCTTCCAGAAATTCTCGCAGGCCCTGGCAGTCGCGGTCGATCTCGCCGCCAAGGCGTTCCAGCGCGACGGCAAGCTGTCCGGCATCTCGACGGGCATGCGCGACCTCGACACCAAGATGGGCGGCCTGCAGAGCTCCGACCTCATCATCGTCGCGGGACGTCCCGGCATGGGCAAGACGTCGCTGGCGACCAACATCGCCTACAACGTCGCGCAAGCCTATGTTCCGGAGCTCCAGGCCGACGGCACCATGAAGGCCGCCAATGGCGGCGTGATCGGCTTCTTCTCCTGCGAAATGTCGGCCGACCAGCTCGCCACGCGTATCGTGGCCGAGCGCACCGGTGTTCCCTCCTCCCACATCCGCCGCGGCGGCATCTCGGAAGCCGATTTCGAGAAGATCCGGGAGGTTTCGATCGAGCTGCAGTCGCTGCCGTTCTACGTGGATGCGACCGGCGGCCTGTCGATCGCGCAGTTGATGGCGCGCGCGCGCCGGCTGAAGCGCCAGAAGGGCCTCGACCTGCTCGTGATCGACTATATCCAGCTGCTCTCGGGCTCGGGCAAGCGGAGCGACAATCGCGTGCAGGAAATCACGGAGATCACGACCAGCCTGAAGGCGCTGGCCAAGGAGCTCAATGTTCCCGTGATCGCGCTGTCGCAGCTCTCGCGTCAGGTCGAATCGCGTGACGACAAGCGGCCGCAGCTCTCGGACCTGCGTGAATCCGGTTCGATCGAACAGGACGCCGACGTCGTGCTGTTCGTTTACCGCGAGGAATATTACCTCGCGATGAAGGAGCCCCGCCCAGGCACGCCCGAGCACGAGAAGTGGCAGCTCGACATGAGCCTTGCGCACGGAAAAGCGGAGGTCATCATCGGCAAGCAGCGCCATGGCCCGACCGGCACGGTCGATTTGGCGTTCGAAGCCTCGGTCACGCGGTTCGGCGACCTCGCGCCTGACAGTCAGGTACCGGCTCGCAGCGGCAACGACTACTGAGTTCCTTGAACCAGAACAGTCTCTTGCGTAAAACGGCGCCATGACAATGGCGTCCGACCCGAAAATGAACCCGCAATCCGGCCTTCTCTCCGCGGAGGCCAATCAGGCTGCCGCGCTCGCAGCCTATGGTGGCGTGCTGACCGTCGATCTCGACGCCATCATCGCCAACTGGCGCAAGCTCGAGAAGACGGCGGTGCCGGCCGAATGCTCGGCGGTGATCAAGGCCGACGCCTATGGCTGCGGTGCCCCCGAGGTCGCGCGTGCGCTGAGCAAGGCCGGGTGCAAGACCTTTTTCGTCGCCACCATCGAGGAGGCCCGCAAGGTACGTGCGGCCGTTCCGGAGCCTACGATCTACGTGCTCGGCGGCTATTTCCAGAACACGGGCGAGCACTACGCCAAGATCAATTGCCGCCCGGTGATCGGCGACCTCAACGAACTCGCCGAATGGGACGTGTTCTGCCGCCGCACCGGCTGGAACGGCGGCGCGGCGGTTCACATCGACACCGGCATGAACCGGCTCGGCCTCACGCTTTCCGAAGCGCAGGCCATCATCCCCCGCATCAACGCCGGCGATCACGGCATCACGCTGGTCATGAGCCACCTGGTCTCGGCCGAGCAGCTCAACAGCCCCGTGAACGCCAAGCAGCTCGCTTCCTTCCGCGCGATCGCCAGCGAATTCTCCGGCGTGCCGGCGGCGCTCGCCAACTCCTCCGGCATCTTCCTCGGCGCGCCCTTCCAGTTCGAGCTGGTGCGGCCGGGGGCTGCGCTCTACGGCGTCAACCCGACGCCGGAGGCCGACAACCCGATGCAGCCGGTGGTCGACCTCAAGGCGCGCATCGTGCAGACCCGCACCATCGATCGCGGCGAGAGCGTCGGCTATGGCGGCACCTGGACCGCGCGGCGGCCGACCAAACTGGCGATCATCGCGGTCGGCTATGCCGACGGCTATTTCCGCGCCGCCAGCTCCAATGACGGCACCCGCGGCGCCGAGGTCATCGTCGCCGGCAAACGCTGCCCCGTCGCGGGGCGCATCTCGATGGACCTCATCGCGATCGACATCACCGATCTGCCGCCGAATGCGGCGCGGCGCGGCCATATGGTGACGCTGCTCGGCGAAGGCATCACCGTCGACGAGCTCGCGCATCATTTCGGCACCATCGGCTATGAGGTGCTGACCAGCCTCGGTCGCCGCTACGCCCGCATCTACAAAGGCGGCAATGTGGAGGAGCCGCTGGTCAAGCCGGCAGCCGCGACCGGAGCCGAGCAGCCTCCCTCACCGCCGCCGGTCGAGCAGCCGGCGGCACCGCCGCCGCTGCCGGGCTAGTCCCCACTCTCGTGCCCCTGACGCAGCGCAATGCGCCGCGGCTTGTCCGGGACACGAGGCAGGCAGCTTACTTCTTTTTCCGGCCGTCCAGCGCCGCCTTGCAGGTCGCACTGAGCTGGTCGCGCTTGCCATTGAGACATGCGACGATGCCGCCGCCCGGCGCGATGCCGGCGCAGAATTTGTCGTAATCTGTCTTGCACGCACCGCGAGGGTCGGACGATTGTGCCGACGCGAGCCCGGAGAACGCGACAGCGACGACGATGGCGGCGAAGTTCAACTTGGACATTGTGTCTCCGGTACGGGGCGGCAAGAGCCGGCAGCTCTACATGAAGATCGCGACATTCAACATCAACAACATCAACCGCCGCCTGCCCAATCTCTTGGCATGGCTGCGCGCGGCGAAGCCCGATGTCGTCGCACTTCAGGAGTTGAAGGCAAGTGATGGCGAATTTCCGGCGGCCGCGATCGAAAAGGCCGGCTATGGCGCGGTGTGGTGTGGACAAAAGACCTGGAACGGGGTCGCCATCCTCGCCCGCAAGGCCGAACCCATTCTCACCCGCGACCGCCTGCCCGGAAGAGCTGCCGATCACGAAGCCCGCTACATCGAGGCCGCCGTGCGCGGCATCATCGTCACCAGCATCTATCTGCCCAACGGCAATCCGCAGCCCGGACCGAAATTCGACTACAAGCTCGACTGGTTCGCACGGCTCAAGCGCCACGCGAAGAGCTTCATCACGCAGGATCTGCCGGTGGTGCTCGCCGGCGACTACAACGTCGCACCATTGCCGATCGACATCTATCCGACGCGCTCGTGGGACAAGGATGCGCTGATCCAGCCGAAGAGCCGCGCGGCGTTTGCCTCACTGGTCCAACAGGGCTGGTGCGATGCGATCCGCGAGTTGCACCCTGAACAGCGCATCTACACGTTCTGGGACTACAAGCGAAACCGCTGGCCGCGCGATGCGGGCCTGCGGCTCGACCATCTCCTGCTCAGCCCTGCCCTCGCCCCGCGCCTCGTCAAGGCCGGTGTCGACAGAGATGTCCGCGGCGAGGACGGCGCCAGCGATCACGCCCCGGCGTGGGTGGTGCTGCGGTGATCCTCACCACAGATTCCTGCCGTCGATGACGTCGACCGGCACGGCCTCCAAATCGGAATCGTCGAACAGGCGCGCATTCCGTCAAACCGTGCGGAATTCGGGCGTGCGGCACCGCTATTCCCCTGCATACCTCGCGGTCAGCGAGTGCCCGTGCAGACTTCCCGAGAAGACGACGATCGCTTTTGACGATGGTTCTGCTGGAAGCTTTCCGGTCATCATGTTCGGACTGGCGGGGACAAGCGGAACCGTCACCGTCTTACCGCCGTCTTGAATCGTCGCGCGTCCGCGCATGTCCCTTGTCGAAAGCGGCGAACCGTCGTCGTCTCCCACATAGAAAACGATATCCAGACCCTTCCGCACAAGCTCGATCGGATGCCCTTGCGATTTGACGACGGGACCGCCGTTGCTGCCCTTTGTCTGTGCAACAGCGAGTTGGGGGATTGCCGTGCTCAAGGCGATCATGGCTGAAAAGATGTACCGTCGCATTGTTAGTCTCCTTCGGTAGTTGCAGAATCAGTAGGCTTCCGCGGGCGTGAGTGCTGCTGCGCGTTCGGCCAGCAGGCGATCCACCGGCTTCCTGGCGAGCATCAGAAACAGGATGGGGGTCACGAGCGCATCAAGCATCGTGGTGCTCAGCAGACCACCGAAGATCGTAATGGCGACCGGATGCAGGATTTCGCGGCCCGGTTCGTCCGCGCCGATCAGAAGCGGGGTCAGCGCAAGCCCGGCGCAAAGTGCCGTCATCAGGACGGGGCTGAGACGTTCCATGCTGCCCCTCAGGATCAGGCCAGTCCCGAAACGTTCCCCTTCGTGGATAGCCAGATTGATGTAGTGGGAGACCTTCAGGATGCCGTTGCGCGCGGAGATGCCTGCCAGCGTAATGAAGCCGATCATCGACGCAACCGACAGCGGTTGACCGGCAATCTTCAGACCGGCGACGCTGCCGATCAGGGCCAGCGGAATGCCGCCCATGATGATGAGCGTCAGCGCAACCGATCGATACCGGCTGTAGAGCACGATGAAAATCATCGCAAATGATGCAAGCGACAGGATGGCGATGCGCCAGAAGGCCTCTTGCTGCGCCTGGAATGCCCCCTCGAGGTTGGTGGTGTAGCTCTGCGGGAAATCCAGATGCGACACAGCTCGTTGGATGTCGGCGGCGATGTCGGAAATGTCGCGGCGGCCGTCGCCGTTACCGTAAACAACGATTCGGCGCTGGGTTCCCTCGCGATGAATCTGATTTGGACCATCCGTCTCGACAATTTCAGCCAGCGCACTCAGCTGGACGAATTCAAGGCCGGTGGGTATCAGAAGGTCTTGCAGTCCCGTCGTCGATCGGTGCTGCTCCGAGAGGCGCATGACGACGTCGAAGCGGCGATTGCCGTCCACGATCTGGGAGACCTTTCGGCCATTCGACAGCGTATCGAGCGCCTGCGTGATCGCGGCAGGCGTCAAGCCATGAAGGGCGGCGCGGGCATGATCGACCTGGACGCGCACCTGGGGAATGAGGACCTGCTTTTCGACCTGAAGATCGACCAGCCCCGGAATTGTCGAGAGGCGCTGGCGCGAGGTTTCGGCCAGCCGGCGCAATATCTCGATGTCCTGCCCGTAAATTTTGAGCACGATCTGGGCGCGAATACCCGATTGCAGATGATCGAGCCGGTGACTGATGGGCTGCCCGATAGCGACCGAGGCCGGCAGTCCGGAAAGCACCTCGCGGATGCTCGCGTGGACGTCTGCCTTGTCGCGCTTCGAGCGAACGAGGTCGACATCTATTTCGCTGTAGTGGACGCCCTCGGCGTGTTCATCAAGCTCCGCCCGGCCGGTGCGGCGGCCGACGGATTTCACCTCCGGCACCCTGGCAATCAATTGCTCGGCCAGCAAGCCGAGCCGGTGCGATTCGGCGAGCGAAATGCCGGGATTGTATTGCAGCGACAGAACCAGCGTCCCCTCGTTGAATGGCGGCAGAAAGCTGCGCGGCATGAGGCTCGCTGCGTAGAATGCCATCACGACCGCTGCCGCGACCGAGCCGAGCACAAGTCCGCGCCGCTCGAATGCCCAGCAAAGCAGACGTCGGTAGGCCTGCTTCAACCCTCGCACGACAGCGCTTTCGCGGTCGCCTGAATGAGCCCGCTGGGACAGCAGATAGTAGGACAAGACGGGCGTCACCGTTACCGACGTCAGCAGCGAAGCGAGTATCGACACCACATAGGCAATGCCGAGTGGCGTGAACAACCGGCCTTCGATTCCTGGAAGCGCGAACAGCGGCACGAATACGAGGACGACGATCATCGTCGCATGGACGATGCCGGAGCGGACTTCCTGGCTCGCTTGGGCGATCACTTCGAGAACAGGCCGCGGCGCGGCTGAAGCGGCATTCTCCCGCAGGCGCCGCAGGATGTTCTCGACATCCACCACGGCATCGTCGACCAGCTCGCCAACGGCGATGGCGAGGCCGCCGAGCGTCATCGTGTTGATCGTGAAGCCGAAGGCCCGGAACACCAGGCCGGTCACGAGGATGGACAGCGGAATGGCCGTGAGCGAGACGAACGCCGCCCGTCCATTCATCAGAAAGATGAAAAGGACGACCGCGACGACGATCGCCGCCTCGACCAGGACCCGCTGGACATTGTGAATCGACGTCTCGATGAAGGTGGCTTGACGGAACTGAACGTTGGTGAGACTGATCCCTGATCGCATGGTCCGTTGCAGGTCGGCGAGCGCGGTCTCGATATTCCTGGTCAACGCGACCGTGTCCGCCGCGGGTTGCTTCATCACGCTGACGATGACAGCCGGTTTCCCGTTGTAGCCAGCGTCACCGCGCTTGGTGCGTGCGGCGAAATCCACCTTTGCGACTTGCGTCAACAGGATTGGCTGCTTGTCCTGTGTCGCAACGACGGTGTTGCCGAGGTCCTCGATTTGCTTGGTGAGGCCGACGTTGCGGATCAGATATTCACGGCCATGCTGGTCCACGAATCCGCCGCCGCTGTTGGTGCCGAACTTGGCTACCGCCTGCTCGATCTGGACATGGGTGATGCCGAGGGCCTGCATGGTCGCGATGTTCGGCGTTACGCGGTATTGCCGGATCTCGCCGCCAATGGGGATCACCTGGGCCACGCCCGGGATAGCGAGTAGCTGCGGCCTGACGACGAAATCCGCGATTTCGCGAACCTCCATGGGAGAGGCCCTGCCGTCGCTGGTCATGGCGATCAGCATGATTTCGCCCATGATGGACGTCACGGGCCCCATCTGGGGATTGACGGCGGGCGGCAGCTGCTCGCGGATCAGCGACAGCCGTTCGGAAACGAACTGCCGGGCACGGTAGACATCCACGCCCCAGTCGAACTCGACATAGACGATTGAGAGTCCGACGCCCGACACCGAGCGGACACGTATGACCCCGGGCATGCCGTTCATCGACGTTTCGATCGGGAACGTCACAAGCTGTTCGACCTCCTGCGGGGCCAGTCCTTCGGCCTCGGTCAGGACATTGACCGTCGGACGGTTGATGTCGGGCAGGACGTCAACGGATATGCTCGGCAGGACAAGCAGGCCATAGCCGGCAAGCACCGCAGCGGCCGCCAGCACGAACAGGCGATTCCGCAGGCTCGTCGTGACGATGAGCTTGAACATGCGCGGCTCCTACCGGATCTGGTTGATGAGGTCCGTGCCGCGAACGACAATCCGTTCGCTCCCGCTGAGGCCAGATGCAATCATCACGCGTGTCGCGTCCACGGGAAGAACCCGTACCGGGTGTGGCTCGAAGCGCTCGGCGGCGGTGTGCAGCCAGACAATGTTCTCCCCGTTGCTGCTTCGCGTGACGACGTCGCGCGGAAAGATCAGGCCCGAGACAGGCGCGCCGCTCTGAAGCATCACGTTGAGCGGTTGACCGATGTTGAGGCCCGCCGGCGGCTCCCGGATGGCAAACTGAACGACGGACGCATGCTGCCGCAATGTGCGGCTCGTTCCGACGTGGGACAAGGCGATCGCCTGTCCGTTAGGCGCGATCGCCGTCGCCGCTTCAGGCGCTTTCAGCCCGATGTCCTCATAGGCCAGCGCTTCGACCCACAGGCTCCCGGGGTCGACGATCTGGAAGAGAACGTCCTGTGGCTGAATGACCTGTCCTGGCACGACCTTGGCCGCGGTGATGATGCCGTCGGTCGATGCGCGCAACTCCTCAAAGCCGGTGCGGGAATTGCGAACGGTTTCACGGCGCGCCCGCAACCCTTCCAGTTCGCTTTCGAGGTCGTGGACCTGCCCCTGCGGCACAGCGCCTCGCTCTGCCAACGGCCGCAAGCGGCGGAGCTTGTTCTCCGTGACCGCCGTCAACTGTTCGATTTCGCCGACCTTTTCGAGGATCGTCGTGCGGTCCGCGACCGGCAGATGCGGCTCGATCCGGATGAGAACGTCGCCTTTCGCGACCGTCTGCCCGATGCGCGGTATCGCGCCGCCATTGGGAATGACGCGGCCGCCGTAGATGCTTTGCACGATGCTGCTGCGGTTCGGATCGGCAATGACGCGGCCCATCAGATTGATGGCGGGGCGGATCGTGTGCGGTTCGGCCGCCGCGGTGCGTATATCAAGCAACCGCTGGGTAGATTTGGCTGCGAAGGCGGAGCCGTCCTGCAGACGCCTCGGCGCATCGCTCAGCGCCGGCGGTGCGGGTGAACCGGCAGAGCTCGCACCGGTCTGGCTTTCGTCAACCGACGTCGCGGCGAGAACAACTGATATGGCCGACACCACTGCCGAGACTGCGGCCGCGATTCTGCGGCCCGACCATATCGAATAGCCGAAAAGCAGACCGAAGCCGGCAGCGGCCCCTGCAAACGCTGCTACGAGGCGACCGGAGGAAAGCCAGCCGTGCCCATGCGCGCGAGGCGGACTGGCCGGCTGCGGCGCAGTCAGTGAGTCTACCAGGAGATCGTCGCCCTTTTGGGCGGACACCGAGAAGATGACCTCCACCGATCCGGCCGGGTGCCCAGGCATGGCCAGTGTGTAGAGCCCGCTTCCCGCCTTCGAGGCCTCAACGGCATTGGCATCGCCGACGGTCACCTGCAAGGTCGCATCCGAGACAGGCTCGTTGGTGACGGCATCGTCGAGGTAGATCGAAAGCTGGTTGTTCCTGAGGATCCCGACGATCTCATAGAGTTCGGATCGCGCCACAACCCTCGGATATGCCGATGACACCACCGGCGCTTTGTTGGCCTCTCCGTGGTCGTGCCCCTCATGCGCGCCGGAGCCGGCACAGCCAAGCATCAAGCTCGCCAGGCATGCAAGAACAGCCAGGCCAAGCCGCGGGAGCCGCCCTTTCGGGCAGCACTGTATCGTCAACATGGAGAATCCCTTCAGACATGCGAAACGGCAGCGGCCCGAAGGCCGCCCGAATTACGCGATGCTGAGGGTACTTGGTGGTCGGATCAGACCTTCGGGGCTGACGCCATCGATGGCCCGCACGGCCAGCAGTTCGACAGGACCAAGCAAGGCGAACAGGCTTGCCAGAACGGTGCATTCGGGTGACGCAATGGAGCTGCCAAATATGCTCCAGGACAGGTTTGAACCACCATCATCATCGTGGTCCGGCGCGTCGTGAACATGGCCTTCGGCATTGTCGCCGTCATGTGAGTGAACGTGACCTGCGAGCTGATCATGAAAATGCACAGAACCGCTCAAGGCGACGGCCGGCTCCGGCATGGCACCCAGGGCAGCCTCCGCCTGAGACACCGAAATCAGCGCGCCTTGAAGCACAAAGGCCGATATCGCCAGGAACATGCTTGTTCTGGCGATCTGGCGAAGGCGTTGAAGGGGGCCGTGCAGCACAGCGAACAATTAGGAGATTTTCACTGCCGTTTCAAGGCGACGCCAGCGTTTATACTTCGGCCAGCGCGGCGGCGCTGCAAGCACCACGCAGGACCTGCCCCATCGGCCAAAACGCTGGCACCATGTCACCACGAAGAATGCCCGGCTGCGCCGGCCGTGAGAGCGCTTCAGGTCGCCCCTTCATCGGGAATGTTGAGAACGGTGCCGCAGGCCTTGCAATGCACGGCGTCGGAATCGTGCCGCTGGAGCCCGCAGACCGGGCAAGAAAATCGCACCTTGTGCGGACTGAGGAGCGCGCGGGCGAGATTGAAGAACAGCGTGACGCCGAAAATCATGATCACGACGGTGATCAAACGACCGACCGTACCCGACAGGGTAATGTCGCCAAAGCCGGTCGTCGTGAGCGCCGTGACGGTGAAATACAGGGCATCGGCATAGTTCCGGATCTCGTCGTTCCGAAACTTCTGGGTCTCGTAGACGATCCCGGTCATGACGAAGATGAAAACGGCCAGGTTCGTGACGGCGAAGATGACGTCTTCGTTCCGACGAAAGAACGGTGAATCGAGGCGCAACCTCACCAGCATCTGGTAGTCGCGGAGCAGCCCCAACGTTCGCAGGATCCGGAGAAAGCCGCCGGCTTCGCCGGCTAGCGGTGCCAGAAAGGACACGATCGCAACCATGTCGGCCCAGGTCGCGAGTTGCGTGAATTTTCGAACCGGATGCCGATCGACGAGGAGCCGTGCCGAGAAGTCGGCAAGCAACGTCACGCCGAACAGGACATCGAGCGTTTCGATGATCTCGCTGGGAGGCAGGAACGAGGTTGCGATGATGAACAGCACCGTCACGATGTCGAAGGCGAGCAGCGCGTAGCGGAAGCGCACGCCGCTCGGTGTTGCGCCTTCGTAGAGGCGGCGAACGTTGCTTCTGAGAGACGTGAGGGTCACTGAATCATGATCGTGGTTTGCCTGGATGATTGCAACTCGGACCGCACGCCGCAAGATCGGAGCTGATCCTGCCACCCTCTGGATGAAACAGGAACGCAGAACACGACGCGGCGTTCAGCTCGCCTTCGTGGGCTGGCTGCCCAAACCCGAGGAATGCCGGAAGCTCGCCGAGCAATCTCGCGCGCGCCAACGATCGAAGGAGAGCCAGTTGGAGCTCCCCGAAGAGTGCCTGTCGGCGGCGCGCGCCGACACTGTCGCCAGACGCGGAGCCGAACCGCGAGCGAAGCCCGGCAGCGACATTTGCAGGACGGGCGTCCTGACATGCGGCCACAGAGCCGGGAGGGACCTACCCAGACCTGTCCGGCCAAGGCCTCTTGACCTTCGCCCATTGGTCAGCATACTGGTCTGACCAAGATCAGACCAATGAGATCGGGATGGAACTCAAGAGGGCCAGCGAGGGTGAAAAAGGGTTCGAGAAGGTCTTCGCCTTCTTGCGCGAACGCCTTCTGGCAGGCTCGCTCAGGCCCGGCGACCGCCTGATCTCCGAGCGCGAGCTGGCAACCCTGCTTGGGGTCAGCCGGCCGATCGTCCGCGAGGCGCTGCGGGCCCTTACCGTGCTGGGCATCGTCGAGATTCGCGACCGCATCGGCACCGTGGTGACGCGACCGGATGTCTCGGTGCTGAACGATTTCTTCACCTTCGCGCTCGCCCAGCAGGCGGACATGCTCGACGACGTCATGCAGGCGCGCGTCGCGATCGAATGCCAGGCGATCCGGCTTGCATGCGAACGCGCCAACATCGCCGATTTCGAACGGCTACAGCGCGCACTCGCCAAGATCGGAGAGACGATCGACGAAGCGGATGCGGGCGGCATGGCCGACTTCGACTTCCATCGCGCCATCGTGGTCGCCTCGCATTCGGAAACGCTGACGGTGCTGCATAGCTCGCTGGCGGGCTTGTTGACGCATTCGCACCGCAGCCGCCGCGAGCTGGTTCAGGCCTTTCCGTCGATGAAGACTTATCTCATCGACGATCACCGCCGCATCTTCGATGCGCTCATTGCGCGCGATCCCGAGCGCGCCGATGCGACGCTGCGCAAGCATTTCGCCATTGGCGACGAATACCGCAGGCGCGCCGTCGTCGGCGACATCGACAAGACCAGCGCCTCGGGCTGATCGCAGACTGCCAATCGATCAAGAAGCCTATCAAACAAGAAACGGACTGATGACATGGGACGGAACGACAAGGGCAATGTCGGCTTCATCGGCATCGGCACGATGGGCCGGGAGATGGTGCGCAATCTCCTGGTGGCCGGCCACGCGGTCCGCGTCTTCGATCTGAACGAAGCCGCGCTGGCCGACAGCATCGAGGAAGGCGCGAGACGTGCCGAGAATCCCGCCGATGCCGCGCGAGGCGCCGATATCGTCATTACGATGCTGCCCGACACCCCCCATGTCGAGGCGACCGTTTACGGCGAACACGGCCTGCTGAAGTCTCCACCGCCCGGCAAGCTCATCGTCGACATGAGCACGATCTCGCCGGTCGCGGTCCGCCGCATCCATGCCGATCTGCAAAAGGCTGGCGTCGACTTCATCGACGCCCCGGTCTCGGGCGGCCCCGTGGGCGCCAAGAACGCTGCGCTCTCGATCATGGCCGGCGGCGATGCCGAAGCCTTTGCCAAAGCCGAGCCGTTCTTCCGCGCGATGGGCACGACCATCACGCATGTCGGCGCATCCGGCGCCGGCCAGACCGTCAAGCTGTGCAATCAGCTGATCTGCGGAATCAACATCCAGGCGATCTGCGAGGCGCTCGCGCTCGGCCGCGCGTCGGGCCTCGATCTCAATCTACTGCGCCGGGTGCTGCTTGGTGGCTCCGCGGCGTCCTGGATGCTCGACAAGCTCGGCCCGGCGATGATCGCGGGCGACGTCTCTGCCGGCTTCCGCATCGATCTGCAGCTCAAGGACCTTCGCCTCGTGCAGGAGCACGCGCAGGCGCTGAACGTGCCGCTGCCCGGCACCGCGCTCGTCACCAGCCAATACATCGACGCGCGCGCCCATGGCGAAGGCAGCAACGGCAATCAGGCGCTATTCCGCGTCTATGACCGCATGACCAACCAGACAACCGGCTGAACTTGATACGATGAGCCTTCAACTCGACTTTCCCGCAGTGCTGGAGCGTTGGCCGAGTTTTCTCGCCGGCGCTGTCCTCACGCTGGAGCTTGCGGCCTTCGCGACGGTGCTTGGCGCGCTCCTCGGCACGCTCGCGGCGGTCGGGCGCGGCACGCATAACGCGTTGATCGCGGGCGCCTGCAAAGTCTATGTCGAGACGATCCGCAACACGCCGCTCCTGGTGCAGATCTTCCTGGTCTATTTCGGCTTGGCCAGTCTCGGCCTGAAGTACTCCGCCTTCACCGTGGCCGTGGCCGCGCTGACCATCAATGTCGGCGCCTATACCGCCGAGATCATGCGCGCCGGCTTCGAGGCGATCCCGCGCGGGCAGATCGAAGCCGCCGAGGGGCTGGCGCTGTCGCGCCTGCAGATCTACTGGCACATCATCCTGCTGCCGGCGATCGAGAAGGTCTATCCCGCGCTGACGAGCCAGTTCGTGCTCTTGATGCTGGCCTCCTCGGTCTGTTCGCAGATCTCGGCCGAGGAGCTCACCGCCGTCGCGAACTACATCCAGTCGGACACTTATCGCGCGTTCGAAACCTACATCATCGTCGCCGTGCTCTACGTCATCCTGTCACTGGTGATGCGTGCCGGCTTCTGGGGCCTCGGCCTCGTGCTGTTTCCGCGCCGGCGGCGGCTCGGCACACCATTGTGAGATGACCATGGGCGGACATCTCAACATCAACCATTTGATGTTCCTCGGCCAAGGCGCGCTGTGGACGATCGGCCTGTCCATGATAGCGCTGATTGGCGGCGGTATCGTCGGCTTCGTGATCGCGCTCGCGCGGATCTCGCCGCTCAAATCGGTACGGATCGCGAGCGCCGTCTACGTTCAGCTCATCCAGGGCACGCCGCTGCTCGTCATTCTCTTCCTCGGCTATTTTGGTCTTGCCGCCATCGGCCTGCAGGTCTCGCCGCTTGCGGCTGCCGGCGCCTCGCTGACGCTCTATGTCGCCGCCTATTTGGGCGAGATCTGGCGCGGCTGCATCCAGTCGGTGCCGAAGCCGCAATGGGAGGCGGCCGAGGGCCTGGCGCTGAGCCGGACCCAGCGCATGATCAAGGTGATCCTGCCGCAGGCGATCCGCATCGCGACGCCGCCGACCGTCGGCTTCATGGTGCAGATCATCAAGAACACCTCGCTCGCCTCCGTCGTCGGCTTCGTCGAGCTGATGCGCTCCGGGCAGATCGTCAACAACTCGCTGTTCGAGCCGTTCGCCATCTACGCCATCATCGCCGTCACCTACTTCGCCATGTGCTATCCACTGTCGCTGTTCAGCCAGAGGCTGGAGCGGCGGATGGGGCGTGGCAGGTCCAACCTCGCGCCAGCCTGACATGCAGCAGACCCCCTCCCCATCCGAACCGATCGTTTCGCTTCGCGACGTGCAGAAGAGCTTTGGCTCGCTCCGCGTGCTCGACGGCGTCTCCTTTGCCGTGGCACGCGGCGAGGTGCTGGCGCTGATCGGCCGCTCCGGCTCCGGCAAGAGCACGGCGCTGCGCTGCATCGACCGTTTCGAGAAGGTCGACGGCGGCGAGATCGTCGTCTGCGGGCATCGCGTCGACCGCCCCGACGTGAACCTGCGCGCGCTGCGCCAGGACGTCGGCATCGTGTTTCAGAGCTACAATCTGTTTCCGCACCTCACCATCGAACAGAACATCACGCTCGCCCCCTGCGCCGTAAAGGGCATGTCCGGCTCGCAGGCCAAAGACCTCGCCAGAAAAGTGCTCGCCCAGGTCGGGCTCGAGGAGAAGCTGCACGCCTATCCAGAACAGCTCTCGGGCGGCCAGCAGCAGCGCGCCGCGATTGCCCGCTCACTCGCCATGCAGCCCAAGGTCATGCTGTTCGACGAGGTCACTTCCGCGCTCGATCCCGAGCTCACCGGCGAAGTGCTGAAGGTGATCGAGCAGCTCGCGGCTGACGGCATGACCATGGTGATGGTCACCCACGAGATGGGATTTGCCAAAGGCATCGCCGACCGGATCGTCTTCATGCATCGCGGCAAGGTCCACGAGACCGGACCCGCCTCGATCCTGACCTCGCCGGCGACGCCTGAACTCACGCAATTCGTGGGCACTGGAAACTTAAAATCATAACAGGAGAGGAGACCAGGAATGACCAACAAGACCTTGCTGGGAACGGTTGCCGCTTTGTGCGGCCTCATCGCGATGACGGCCACGCCCGCTTCCGCCGATCTGCTCGACGACATCATGAAAGCGAAGAAGATCCGTATCTCGACGGATCTCGCCATCCCGCCTTCGGGCATGATGGACAGCACGATGACGCCGACCGGCTCCGACGTCGAAGTGGCCCAGTTGCTCGCCAAGGACTGGGGGCTCCAGCTCGAGTTCATCCAGACCACCGGGGCGACCCGCATCCCGAACGTCCTGACCGGCAAGGCCGACATCATCATCTCGACCCTGTCGGTGACTGCCGAGCGCGCCAAGGTGATCGACTTCACCAAGCGCTATGCGACGCTGCAATCCGACGTCGGCTGCCTGAAATCATCGACGATCAAGGACTGGCCGGACCTCAAGGACAAGCCGATCGGCGTCTCGCGCGGCACCACGCAGGACACCACTCTCTCCAACATGAAGGACAAGGACCTCAAGATCGCCCGCTACGACGACGACGCCACCATGGTGACGGCGGCGGTCTCAGGCCAGGTCGACTGCGTCGGCTCGTCCGCGACGATCATCAACCAGATCGGTGTGAAGAACCCCTCGCGCGTGTTTGAATCCCGGATTCCGCTGGCGACCTTCGATCTCGCCATCGGCCTGAAGAAGGGCGAGCAGCCCTTGATGGACAAGCTCAACGCCTGGATCACCGAGAACGTCAAGAACGGCAAGCTCAACGCGATCTACAGGAAGTTCCATGGGGTGGATCTGCCGCCCGACATGCGCAGCTGAACCAAACGAAAGAAAACGTGACAGCCACACGCGGCTGTCACGTTCATGCAAGATCAAGAAGGACATTACATGCGTCTCGTCATCGGATCCGACCACGCCGGCTGGCCACTCAAGCAGACCGTCATCGACCACATCCGCAAGCTCGGCCACGAAATCATCGACGTCGGCTCCCATGACGACAAGCCGGTGGATTTCCCCGATATCGCGCGGGCCGTTGCGGCGAAGGTGACATCGGGCGAAGCCACGCGCGGCATCATGGTCTGCGGCACCGGCGTCGGCGCCTCGATCGCCGCCAACAAGATGAAGGGCATCCGCGCCGCAGTCTGCCACGACGTTCACTCCGCCCATCAGAGCGTCGAGCATGACGACGTCAACGTCATGTGCATCGGCGCGCAGATTGTTGGCGCCTGGCTCGCGGTGGACCTCGTGTCTTCCTACCTGTCCGCCGAATTCTCCACCGACGAGGATTTCCGCCGCCGCGTCGAGAAACTGCGCGTCATGGACGAGCAAGGCTGACGGTCTCTCCATGATCCTGGTGTTCGGATCGCTCAACGTCGATCTGGTCGCAGAGGTGCCGATCATTCCAGGCCCGGGCCGGACGGTGCTGGCACCATCCTACCGGACCCACTTCGGCGGCAAGGGCGCCAATCAGGCCGTCGCCGCCGCGCGGATCGCCGGACCTGGACGCGTGCGCATGGCGGGCCGCGTCGGCCGCGACGGATTTGGCGACAGCGCGATCGAAAACCTTCGAGCCAATGGCGTCGATGCCGACCTGGTCATCAGGGCCGATGAGCCGACCGGCTGTGCGTTCATCACGGTCGATCAGGCCGGCGAGAATGCGATCACGGTGGCAAGCGGCGCCAACATGACGGCGAGCGCCAGTGATCTTGCCGCCGAGCTGTACAGCTCCGACACCGTGCTGATGCTTCAGATGGAAGTGCCGTTCGCGCAAGCGAAGGAAGCCGCGCGCAGAACCTCGGCGGCCTCCGGCACCGTCATCTGGAATCTCGCGCCCGTTCCGGACAAGATGACCCGCGAAATGGTGACGGAGCTTCTCGCCGTCACCGACTATCTCCTGGTCAACGAGCATGAAGCGCTCGACGCCGCCGCCGCCGTCGGCCTTGCTTGCGACGACCACGAAATGGCAGCAGCCGGGCTCGCCAGAGCCGGCAACCTCACCTGCATCGTCACCGCCGGCCCGCAAGGCGCGCTCGCCGTGACGGCCGAGGGAACCTGCCTGCGCGCGGCCGCCCCGCGCATCACGCCGGTGGATACGACCGGCGCCGGCGACACCTTCGTTGGCGCATTCGCGGCCATACTCAGCGAAGGCGTTTTGCTACAACGCGCGCTGGAGGTGAGCTGCGAAGCCGCGGCGTTGAAATGCCTCAAGGCCGGCGCTCAGACCGGCATGCCGATGCGCAGCGCGATAGGTTCCATCACCTAGGACGGATCGCCCGCATCGCTGGCCACGGCTAAACTCTCCCGATTCGTGGAGCGCTGCCCTTGGCCTTCCTCTTCGTCCTCACCGTCGGCCTCGTCGCCGGCACCATTTCCGGCATCGTCGGCACGGGCTCGTCGATCATGCTGATGCCGGTGCTGGTCTATGCCTATGGGCCGAAGGAGGCCGTGCCGATCATGGCCGTGGCCTCCGTCATGGCGAATTTCTCGCGGATCCTGGCCTGGTGGCGCGAGGTCGACTGGCGGGCCTGCGCGGCCTATTCGGTGACAGGCATTCCAGCCGCAGCGCTCGGCGCGCGCACGCTGCTGGCGCTGCCGTCGCATGCGGTCGATATTGCCATCGGCCTTTTCCTGATCGCGATGGTGCCGGTGCGGCACTTCCTGGCGCAGCACGACCTCAAGGCCAATCTCTGGCACCTCGCGATCGGCGGCGCCGTCATCGGCTATCTCACCGGCATCGTGGTCTCGACCGGCCCGCTCAGCGTGCCGCTGTTCCTGTTCTACGGCCTCAGCAGGGGCGCCTTCCTCGCCACCGAAGCCGCCTCGTCGCTGGGGCTCTACCTCAGCAAGTCGGTGACGTTCGAGCGCTTCGGGGCGCTGACCGCCGACGTTGCTCTGAAAGGATTGGTGGCCGGCTCGTCGCTGATGATCGGTGCCTTCGTCGCAAAACGCTTCGTGCTGCACCTGAAGCCGGAGATGTTTCGCCTGCTGATGGACGGCATCATGCTGGCGGCGGGCATGTCGATGCTGTTGAACGCATTCTGACCTCTGAGAGACATACCGCCGAGCAAAGGACCCAATGAATGCGCACCGTCTCCCTGATCGCCGCCGCCGGCATCGTCCTCTTCGCAATACAGCCGGTGTCCGCCGCGCAGACGTTCGACGGCTTATGGGCCTCGACGAAAAAGGACTGCCGCGACAGCGAGGCCCCGGACAGCAAAACGATGATCGACCTCGACAACGTCATCAAGGGCAAGCCGGCCCCGCTGGTCGATCGGTACGAGAACCATTGCCGCATCGACCGCAAGACGCCGGCCGGCGACGGCCTCGTGCTGTCCGCCACCTGCTTCGAGTTCTGGGACGATTACACCAAGGGCGTGAACGGCAGTAAGGTCACGATCAAGCTGGCGCCGGGCGCCAACGGCACGATCAAGATCGACGGGAAGCCCTATCTGCTGTGCAAGCGCAAGGACGAGCTGCCGAAAGCCCGCTAGCGCGGAACGCGTCGCACTCCCATCTCCGATCGTGCTAAGCACCCACAGCAGAGCAACGACTCAACACATCCATGGCCAAGAACACGCTTTCCTTCGTCTGCCAGAACTGCGGCGCGGCCTATAATCGCTGGCAGGGCAAGTGCGAGTCCTGCGGCGAGTGGAATACGCTCGCCGAGGAGGACACCAGCGGCAGCGTGCCGGTGTCGATCCGCTCCAAACGCAAGGGGCGGACGTTCGCGCTGGAGAGTCTTTCCGGCAAGAGCCCGGATGCGCCGCGCCTGTCCTCGGGGATGAGCGAGCTCGACCGCGTCACCGGCGGCGGCTTCGTCCGCGGCTCGGTGCTGCTGCTCGGCGGCGATCCCGGTATCGGCAAATCGACGCTGCTGACGCAGGCGACCAGCCTGCTGGCACGCGCCGGCCACCGCGTCGTCTACATCTCCGGCGAAGAGGCGGTCGCGCAGGTGCGGCTGCGCGCCGAACGGCTCGGCCTGTCGGACGCACCGGTACAGCTCGCGGCCGAGACCTCGGTCGAGGACATCATCTCGACGCTGTCGGAGGGCGCGGTACCCCGGCTGATCGTGATCGATTCGATCCAGACCATGTGGACCGACACCGTGGAATCGGCGCCAGGCACGGTGACGCAGGTGCGCGCCTCGGCGCAGGCGCTGATCCGTTTCGCCAAGAAGACCGGCGCGGCCATCATCCTGGTCGGCCATGTCACCAAGGACGGCCAGATCGCCGGTCCCCGCGTGGTCGAGCACATGGTCGACGCGGTGATGTCGTTCGAGGGCGAAGGCTCGCAGCAGTTCCGCATCCTGCGCGCCGTGAAGAACCGTTTCGGGCCGACCGACGAGATCGGCGTGTTCGAGATGACGGGCCTGGGCCTGCGCGAGGTCACCAACCCCTCGGAGCTGTTCCTGTCCGAGCGCGATCTCGGCACGCCCGGCACCGCAGTCTTCGCGGGTATCGAGGGCACGCGGCCCGTCCTGGTCGAATTGCAGGCGCTGGTGGCCCCGACCTCGCTGGGCACGCCCAGGCGCGCGGTGGTCGGCTGGGATCCGAGCCGGCTGTCGATGGTGCTGGCGGTGCTGGAGGCCCATTGCGGGGTCAAGCTCTCCGGCCACGACGTTTATCTGAACGTCGCCGGCGGCCTGCGCATCCACGAGCCGGCGGCGGATCTGGCCGCTGCGGCGGCATTGGTCTCATCCCTGGTTAACGCGCAATTGCCGAGCGATGCGGTCTATTTCGGCGAGATCTCGCTGTCCGGCGTGGTGCGCCCGGTGGCACAGACCCCGGCACGGCTGAAGGAGGCGGCAAAACTCGGCTTTCAGCGTGCCGTGCTGCCCGAATCGGCCCGCGGTGAGAGCGGCGGCGATGCCGGATTGACGCTGAATGCGGTCAACAGCCTGACGACATTGGTGGCCGAGATCGCGGCCCGCGGCTCCCGCCGGGGCGAATCGAACGCGCAGGCCGAGAAAAATGCCACACCGGCAAGATTCCGCCGTGGAGAGGGTTAGCCGGAGGTGACGCCGGAGGCGTCCGCCGCTATACACCCGTCACAAAAGCAGCATGGGATTGCGTGGTTGCGGCCTTGCCGGGAACGCCGTCTGCCCCTCTTTTAAGGCAGCGGCCAAATACCGATTCGGCTAAGCACCTTGGAAGTACGAGCGGACCAGACCAGCCGATGCCAGTTACCATCCTCGACCTGATCCTGCTCGGTGTGATGCTGATTTCGGGCCTGCTTGCCTTGGTCCGCGGCTTCATGCGCGAAATCCTGTCGATCGCGGCCTGGGGCGCCGCGGCGATCGTGACGCTGTACTCGTTCTCGAAGCTGCTGCCGACCGCAAAGACCTACTTCAACAACGACACCGTCGCGACCGTGGTCGTGATCGCCGGCGTGTTCATCGGCACCCTCGTCGTGGTCTCCGTGATCACGGTCCGGATCTCCGACATGATCCTGGATTCGCGCATCGGCGCGCTGGACCGCACCCTTGGCTTCCTGTTTGGCCTTGCTCGCGGCCTTTTGATCGTAGTCGTCGCCTACCAGTTCTTCATCTGGCTGGTTCCCGACAAGCAGCAGCCGGATTGGGTCCGCGGCGCAAAGTCCCGAACCGTGCTCGATTCGACCGGAGATTGGCTGAAGTCGCTCTTGCCGGATGACCCCGAGAACACCATCTTGAGGAGATTCAAGAAAAACAAACCAGATGATGATCAAGCTGATTCCGAACAGCAGCCTTCGGGCAGTGGCGACGGATACAGTAAACCTGCTCGTGACAGTTTGAAGAAACTGATCGAGAAACCTGCGGCGCGTTGATTGCCCCTAAAGAGAGGCGTGGACGAGATGCGACACCCTGACCAGGACGCCCGACTTGATCTCGATCCGAACGCCGGTCCAGGCCCGGCCGCGCTAGAGGTTCAGGACGATCTGGAGGGGGATACGCTGCGCGAGGAATGCGGCGTCTTCGGCATCTACGGTCATCCCGACGCCGCCGCCATCACCGCGCTCGGCCTGCACGCCCTTCAACACCGCGGCCAGGAAGCCGCCGGCATCGTCTCCTACGACGGCAGCCGTTTCCATTCAGAGCGCCGGCTCGGCCTCGTCGGCGACACCTTCTCCCGCCGCGAGGTGATCGACCGCCTGCCCGGCAACATGGCCGTCGGCCATGTGCGCTACTCCACCACCGGCGCCACCATCCTGCGCAACGTGCAGCCGCTGTTCGCCGAGCTCAATGCCGGCGGTCTCGCCGTCGCCCATAACGGCAACCTCACCAACGGCCTGACGCTGCGCCGCGAGCTCGTGAAGAGCGGCGCGATGATGCAGTCGACCACCGACACCGAGGTGATCCTGCACCTGGTGGCGCGCTCCAGGCGCAGCCGCTTCATCGAGCGCTATGTCGACGCGCTGCGCGAGATCGAGGGCGCCTATGCGCTGGTGTCGCTGACCAACAAGAAGCTGGTCGGCGCGCGCGATCCGCGCGGCATCCGTCCGCTGGTGCTCGGCGACCTCGACGGCTGCCCGATCCTGACGTCGGAGACCTGCGCGCTCGACATCATCGGCGCGCGCTTCATCCGCGACATCGAGCCGGGTGAAGTCATCGTGTTCGACGAGAACGGCCAGGACATCCACAAACCGTTCCCCCCGATGGCGCCGCGCCCCTGCATCTTCGAATACATCTACTTCTCCCGTCCGGATTCCATCGTCCACGGGCGCTCTGTGTATGAAGTGCGCAAGGCCTTCGGCGCCCAGCTTGCGCGCGAGAGCCATGTGCCGATCGACGTCGTGGTGCCGGTGCCGGATTCCGGCGTGCCCGCCGCGGTCGGCTACAGCCAGCATTCCGGCGTGCCGTTCGAGCTCGGCATCATCCGCAACCACTATGTCGGCCGCACCTTCATCCAGCCGACGCAGGCGATCCGCGAATCCGGCGTGCGCATGAAGCATTCGGCCAACCGCGCCGCGATCGAAGGCAAGCGCATCATCCTGATCGACGACTCGCTGGTGCGCGGCACCACCTCGAAGAAGATCGTGCGCATGATGCGCGATGCCGGCGCCAAGGAAGTGCATTTCCGCCTCGCCTCGCCGCCGATCCTCTATCCCGATTATTACGGCATCGACCTGCCAGACCGCGGCGGTCTGCTTGCGGCGACGCATTCGCTGGAGGAGATGCGCGAGATCATCGGCGCCGACTCGCTCGCCTTCCTGTCGATCGACGGCATGTACCGCGCGATGGGCGAGCCCGGCCGCGACCCCGCCAATCCGAAGTTCTCGGATCATTGTTTTACCGGCGCGTATCCGACTCACCTCACGGACCAGACCCAGACCGAGCAGCAACCGCGGCAATTGTCGCTGCTGGCGGAAGCGAGCTGACGGCAGAGCCGTCATCCCGGGGCGATGCGAAGCATCGAGCCCGGGATCTCGACCTGTTACCTCGAACCTCTGGATTCCGGGTTCGGTCCTGCGGACCGCCCCGGAATGACGGCCACGCGGGGGCTTGTCCCGGCCATCCACGCCTGTAAAACCCCCGCCATGACAAAACCTCTCACCTCCCGCATCGCTCTCGTCACCGGCGCCTCGCGCGGCATCGGCTTTGCCACCGCGCGTGCGCTGGCCAAGGCCGGTGCGCATATCGTGGCGGTGGCGCGCACGCAGGGCGGGCTCGAGGAACTCGACGACGAGATCCGGAAAGACGGCGGCAGCGCCACCCTGGTGCCGCTCAACCTCACTGATTCCGACGGTATCGCGCGTCTCGGCGCCGGCCTGCACGAGCGCTACGGCAAGCTCGACATCCTCGTCGGCAATGCCGGCGTGCTCGGCCCGTCCTCGCCAATCGGCCATATCGAGCTCAAGACCTTCAACGACGTGATGGCCGTCAACGTCTCCGCGAACTTCCAGCTGATCCGCTGCATGGAGCCGTTGCTCAAGCAATCCGACGCCGGCCGCGCTGTGTTCGTCACCTCGGGCGCCGCCAACAAGGCGACCGCTTATGTCAGCCCCTACGCCGCGTCCAAGGCCGCGCTGGAGACGCTGGCGCGCGCCTGGGCGCAGGAGACCGCGAACACGAAGCTGCGCGTGAACCTGTTCAACCCCGGCCCGGTCCGCACCCGCATGCGCGCCACGCTGATGCCGGGCGAAGACCCAGCTACGCTCGATCTGCCCGAGCAGGTCGCCGAATTCATCGTGCCGATGTGCGCGCCCGATTGGACCGAGACCGGCAAGTTCTACGACTACAAGACCCGCAGCCTCATGAGCTTCCGTTCGCCGGCCTGATTGACTTGACCGCCTCCCCGCGATTGACTGCTGCTGCTCAAGCGGCAGCAGGCCGTAAAACCAAAAAAGGGAGGTTGCCATGGCTCCATGGCATGGCGGCGCGGATCTTGCGCGTGCACTCGCAAATGTCGCTCGCACCGTCTCCCTTCTGATCGCGGCCGTCGCGTTTACGCTTCCTGGAACGGCGACTGCGGGTGACGTGCCGACATTCGCGGTCGATGCCGCCTGGCCAAAGCCGCTGCCCAACAACTGGATCCTCGGCCAGGTTGGCGGCATCACCGTCGACGCGCAGGGCCACATCTGGGTGATCCATCGCCCGCGCTCGCTCACCGACGACGAGAAAGGCGCAAGCCTCACCCCGCCGCGCTCCAAATGCTGCGTATCCGCGCCGCCTGTGCTCGAATTAGACAGCGACGGCAATCTGCTGCGGTCCTGGGGCGGTCCGGGCCAGGGCTACGAGTGGGTCGGGCGCGAGCACGGCATCGAGGTCGACGAACGCGGTTTCGTCTGGATCGGCGGCAATGCCGACAACGACAATGCGATCCTGAAATTCACGCTCGACGGCAAGTTCGTCGCTCAGATCGGCAAGATGGCGCCGAGCCTCGGCAGCAACGACACGACGCAGCTCGGCAAGCCCGCCGAAACCGCAATCGACAAGGAGGCGAACGAAATCTACGTCGCCGACGGCTATGGCAACCGCCGCATCATCGTATTCGATGCGACCACGCTCGCCTACAAGCGGCACTGGGGCGCCTACGGCAACAAGCCCAACGACGACAAGCAAGGTCCGTATGATCCCAAGGCGCCGGTTGCTCAGCAATTCGGCAATCCCGTCCACTGCGTGAAGCTCGCCAATGACGGGCTGGTCTATGTCTGCGACCGCATCAACAACCGTATCCAGGTCTTCAGGAAGGACGGCAGCTTCGTGAAGGAGTTCTTCTTCGAGAAGAACACGCTCGGCAACGGCGCGGTGTGGGACATCGCGATCTGGCCCGATCCGAAGCAGACCTATCTGCTCAGCGCCGACGGCGAGAACAACGAGATCCGGGTGATCAAGCGTGAGGACGGCAGCGTGGTCGGCAGCTTCGGCCATAGCGGCCGCAACGCCGGACAATTCCACTGGGTCCATGCCATGGCGATCGACGCCAAGGGTAACGTCTATACCGCCGAGGTCGACACCGGAAAGCGCATCCAGAAATTCAAGCTGACATCGGACGCGCTGAAATAGCGTCTGGACGCATTTTGACCAAAAGTTAACCGACGGATGACGCTACGACGCAGTGTCATCCGGCTTTAGGTGCATTGCCGCCGGGCGTGGGACAGGCTAGAGCCATCAGCCGGAAAGAAAAGCTTCGCAAGAGAGCCGTCCGCATATTTGACAATGGAGGAAACCTTTTATGACGACGACGTTCGCACGCCGTTCCGCGGCCCTTCTGGCCTGTGCCGCCTTCGGTTTTGCCACATCTGCTTTCGCCCAGGACAAGACCATCAAGATCGGCGTGCTCAACGACATGTCGAGCCTCTATGCCGACATCGGTGGCCCGAACTCGGTCGCGGCGGTCAAGATGGCGGTCGAGGATTCTGGCCTGAAGGCCAAGGGCTGGACCATCGAGGTCCTCTCCGGCGACCACCAGAACAAGCCCGACATCGGCGTCAACATCGCCCGGCAATGGATCGACGCCGACAAGGTCGACGCCATCGCTGACACGCCGAGCTCCGGCGTTGCGCTCGCCGTGAGCAACCTCGTCAAGGAAAAGAACGCGGTGCTGCTCAATTCGGGCGCGGCCACCGCAGACCTCACCGGCAAGGCCTGCACGCCCAACACCGTGTCCTTTACTTACGACACCTACATGCTCGCCAACGGCACCGGCAAGGCGCTGACCAAGGCGGGCGGCGACAGCTGGTTCTTCCTCACCGCGGACTACGCCTTCGGCCATGCGCTGGAGCGTGATACCGGCGCGGTCGTCACGGCCACGGGCGGCAAGGTGCTCGGCGGCGTCAAGCACCCGCTCAACACGGCGGACTTCTCCTCCTTCCTGCTCCAGGCGCAGTCCTCAAAAGCCAAGATCATCGGCCTCGCCAATGCGGGCGGCGACACCACCAACGCGATCAAGCAAGCTGCCGAGTTCGGCATCGTCCAGGGCGGTCAGAAGCTCGCCGCCCTGCTGCTGTTCATCAACGACGTGCACTCGCTCGGCCTGAAGACCGCGCAGGGCCTGACCTTCACCGAGTCCTTCTATTGGGACCTCAACGACCAGACTCGCGAATGGTCGAAGCGCTTCCAGAAGGTCTCTCCCAAGGGCTCGATGCCCTCGATGACGGTTGCAGGCCTCTATGCCGAGATCCTGCATTACCTGAAGGCGATGGACGCGCTCGGCAGCAATCCGCGTGACGGCGCCAAGGTCGTCGCCAAGATGAAGGAGCTGCCGACCGACGATCCGCTGTTCGGCAAGGGCCCGCTGCGCCAGGACGGACGCCGCCTCATCCCCGCCTATCTGTTCGAGGTGAAGAAGCCCGAGGAGTCGAAGGGACCGTGGGACTATTACAAGCTGGTCTCCACCATCGCGCCGGAAGATGCGGCCAAGCCGCTCAAGGACAGCGACTGTCCGCTGGTGAAGAAGTGACCGCGTAGCGGTCGCGCGCTATCTCCGTAAGATCATGCCCGGGGCTCGCCCCGGGCATTTGCGTCTTTGCCACGGCGCTGAGGCGCCTTCTCCCTACGAGACCTGCGAGACCGGCTTGATCCCACCCAGCGATCGCACCGCGATCACCACGCAGACTACCATCAACGCCGCCGCGAGCAGGAACGGCGCGCCGGGCAGATGCAGCGGCGCGCCGGCGCCGATGAAATAGGAAAAAGTCAGTGTGAACAGGAACGGGCCGACGAGCTGCGACACGCTCTGCACGCTCGCGGTCGCGCCCTGCAACTGGCCCTGCTGATCGGGTGCAACCAGCCGCGTCATCAACGATTGCGAGGCGGCCCCGGAGATACCCCACAGCGACAAGACCGGAATTCCGAGCCAAGACAGCGGTCCGGTCGGCGCAGCACCCAGGATCACGAATCCGAGCGCGCCACAGCACAGGCCGAGCAACAGCGCGTTCCGCTCGCCGAGCACGCGCACGATCGGGCCAATTGCGAGTCCCTGCACCACCATGGCGCAGATGCCGACCATCGCCAGCGTCAACCCCACGGTCTTGGAATCCCACCCATAGCGGTAGGTTGCATAGAGCACGAAGGTCGAGGGCAGCACGACATGGGCGACCTGCGCGATGAAATTGACGACCGACAAGGCGGCCAGCAGCGCATTGGATCGCAACAGACGCAGCGCCCCGAGCGGACTGGCACTTCGCCAGCGGAACGGCGCGCGCTTGTCCGGCGCGAGCGATTCCGGCAAGACGAAGAGCCCGTAAAGCGCATTGGCGAAGCTGAGAGCTGCCGAGGCCCAGAAGGGCAGGCGCGGATCGAGGTCGCCGAGCAGGCCGCCGAGCGCCGGCCCCAGGATGAAGCCGGCACCGAAGGCCGCGCCAATCCTGCCGAAGACCGCCGCGCGCCGCTCCGGCGGCGTGACGTCCGAGATGTAGGCGAATGCGGTCGAGATGCTCGCCGAGGTGACGCCCGAGATCACGCGGCCGATGAACAGCCAGACCAGAGACGGCGCCAGCGCCATCAGCACGTAGTCGGCCGCGAGGCCGAAATTCGACAGCAGCACCACCGGCCGACGGCCGAAGCGGTCCGACAGCGCGCCGAGCAGCGGCGAGAACACGAACTGCATCAGGGCCCAGGCGGTGCCGAACAGGCCGAAGATGCGGGCCGCGTGCGCCGTGTCGTTGTCGACGAAGCTCTCGATCAGCTTGGGCAGGATCGGCATGATCACGCCGAGCGCGAGCATATCCAGCAGGATAGTGACGAAGATGAAGACCACCGCGCCGCGACGGACCGGCGGCGCGCTCTGCGCCGTCGCCTCGCCGGCGCCGTCACTCACGACGGGCGCTTGCGCTTATGCGCAAAGGGATTGGCCTTCTCGCGCAAGGTGATGCGCACCGGCGTGCCCGGCAGGTCGAAGGACTCTCGCATGGAATTGGTGAGGTAGCGCAAATAGGACTGCGGTACCGCGTCGGCGCGCGAGCAGAACAGCACGAAGCTCGGCGGGCGCGCCTTGTTCTGCGTGATATAGTTCAGCTTCAGCCTGCGGCCGGAGACGGCGGGCGGCGGATTGGCCTGGACCGCCTGCTCGAACCAGCGATTGAGCGCCGAGGTCGGCACGCGCCTGTTCCAGACCGCATAGGCATCCTGAATCGCCTGCATCAAGCGGTCGATGCCCTCGCCCATCAGGCCCGAGACCGCGACGATCGGCACGCCCTTGACCTGCGGCAGCCAGTGATCGGCATCACGACGCAGGCTCGAGATCGCGCCGCCGCCCTTGGTCTCCATCAGATCCCATTTGTTGACGGCGAGCACGATTGCCCGGCCCTCGCGCTCGATCAGATCCGCAATACGGAGATCCTGCTCCTCAAAACGGTTCTGCGTGTCCATCATCAGGACGACGACTTCGGCAAAGCGCACCGCGCGCAGCGCGTCGGCGACCGAGAGCTTTTCCAGCTTCTCCTCGATGCGCGAACGGCGGCGCAGGCCCGCGGTGTCGAACACGCGAAAATCGCGGCCCTTCCAGTTGATCTCGACTGCGATGGAATCGCGCGTGGTGCCGGCCTCAGGGCTCGTCAGCAGGCGCTCCTCGCCGAGCAGATGATTGATCAGCGTCGACTTGCCGGCATTTGGCCGGCCGACGATGGCGACCCGGATCGGGCGCGTCGCGGCCTCTTCCTCGGTGAGCTGTGAGTCGTCGTCCTCCGTCTCGTCTTCGTGGACGGGCTCCGGCATCAGCTTGGCGAGCTCATCGTAGAGCTCGCCCATGCCCTCGCCGTGTTCGGCCGAGATCTGAATGGGATCGCCGAGGCCGAGCGCAAAGGCTTCCATCGCGCCGGCATCGCCGTGCTTGCCCTCGCTCTTGTTGGCGACCAGCAGCACCGGCTTGTTGGCTTTGCGGGCGAAATCGGCGAAGGCGCGATCGGTGGGCGTGAGGCCGACGCGAGCGTCGATGACGAAGAACAGCGCATCCGCCTGCGCGATCGCGGTCTCGGTCTGCTCCTGCATGCGCGCGGTCAGTGAGCCCTTGGCGCCCTCGTCGAGGCCGGCGGTATCGATGATGGTGAATTCGAGATCGCCGAGCCTGGCATCCCCCTCGCGGCGGTCGCGGGTGACGCCCGGCAGGTCATCGACGAGCGCGAGCTTCTGTCCGACCAGACGGTTGAACAGCGTCGACTTGCCGACATTGGGCCGGCCGATGATGGCGATTGTGAAGGGCATCGGTCATTCGTGCGCTGCCGGGGCAGTGCCTGTCAATGTATTGGAGACAATTGTTTGAGCACGATCTTTTCGGAAAATCGCTTCACGCTTTTCCGGACCATGCTCTAGCGCGAGAAGCTGCCGCTCGGCAGCGGCGCCGGGAAACCACCCTGCGGCTGCTGCTGAGTGGTCTGGGTCGGTTGCCCCTGCTGGACCGGCTGGTCCGGCGGCGGCGCGGTGGTGCGCTTGCGGACGATCTTGTGCTTGGGCGGCGGAGCGGCCGTGGGCGGCGCCGCCTCCGGCTGGGCCTCGCCGTCGACTTCGCCGGCAGGTGCCTCAGCCGGCGCGACTGCCGCTGCGGCCGGCTGTCTGGTGTGCTTCGCCTTGGAGCCCTTCGCCGGCCTGGCCGGCTCGGGCGGCGGCTCCGCAGGCAAAGCCGCGACCGCAGGCGCGTTCGGATCGGGCTGTTGCTGCGCACCCTTGTAAAGGTCTCTCGGTACGCCCTGCTCGAGGCCAGGCACCCCCTCCGGGAACACCGGCTTGCGGTCGCCCGGCAGCTTTTTCTTGGTGTCGAGGAAGTCGAGCATATCGCTTGGATCGAAGCTGGAGCAGCCGCCCAGGACGCCTGTGAAGGCGATCAGGACGGCGGCTGCGATCAAGCGTGGCGTGCGGCGCATCGTGTGTCTCGTTACGTCAGAGGGCCCGTCGGTCAGCTTCTTGGTCAGCTCTTGGCGACGGGCGGCAGCAGGGCCTGGAGAGCTTCGGCGCGCGAGCGCAGGCCGGGCGGCGTTTCGCCGTCTTCGCCAATCGCGTCGAGCCATTTGCGGGCCGCGGTCATGTCGTTGTTGCGCCAGGCCGACAGCGCCAGCATCTCGCGGGCGGTGTGCCGGAAGGTCGATTTCGATTTCGGCGCGCCAGCGGCCTCCAGCCGCTGCTGCATATCGGCATAGCTGGCGCTGTCGAGCAGCAGGCCGGCGGCACGGATCTTCGCCAGATCCTGCCACTCACCGCCCACGCCGCGGTCGGCAGCAATGTCGTCATAGATCTTGGCGGCGGCCTTCGGATCGCGGCTGGCGGCCTCGGCGGCGGCGCGCAGCCGCGCCAGGGTGCGATAGCCCGACGGCGCCTTGGCGGCCAGCTCGGTGAAGGCGGCCTCCGACTCTGCGTGCTTGTCCTGCTCGGACAGCTCGGCGGCCTTCTCGAAGGCAGCGCCGGCCTCGGCGGCCTTCCGGGCCTCCAGATACTTATAACCCTGCCAGCCAGCGGCGGCGGCCACGACCAGCACCATCAAGGCGATGAAGACAATCGAATACTTGTCCCACAGCTTCTTGAACTGTTCGCGACGTACTTCCTCGTCGACTTCGTCAAATAATTCAGACACTTATGCTAATCCCATGCCCGTCCGGGTGCGCGCGCCGAAGCGTCCGCGTCAGGAATCCCGTCCCCACGTGGCGGCGAGGTACCCTAACGATATGGCGGTGGCAAGGCAAAGCGAGCCCGATCAAGGTGTTAACCACCCGGGAGGAGCCCGGGTGCGGCTGCCCGGTCAGGCTCCCAAGAGCTCCCGCAGCTGCCGCTTCAGTACCTTGCCGTTGGCATTGCGCGGCAGCGGGTCCGCCGTGATTGCCACGGTCTCGGGAACCTTGTAGTCGGACAGGCGCTCCGCACACCAGGCACGCAGCGCCTCACCGGCGACGGGCTCCCGCGTCACCACCACGGCGTGAACGCGCTCGCCCAGCACGGGGCAAGCCCTGGCGATGATCGCACTCTCGACCACCGCGGGATGGCCGGCCAGCACGGATTCGACCTCGGCCGAATAGATCTTCAGGCCGCCGCGATTGATCATGTCCTTCTGCCGGTCGAACACGCGGACGAACCCTTCCGCATCGACCGAACCGAGATCGCCCGAGTGCCAGAATCCGCCGGTGAAGCTCTCGGCGGTCGCCTTCGGATTGTTCCAATAGCCCTTGATGACGGAGGCGCTCCGGATCCAGAGCTCGCCGATCTCGCCATGGGGCAGCTCGCGCCCGTCCGGATCCATCGCCACGATGCGCGTGCCGGAACACGGCAGGCCGACGCTGTCGATGTGGCTCTCGGTCAGCTCGCCCGGCATGATCGTCGAGGGTGACGTCGTCTCGGTCGCGCCGTAGCAGTTCATCAGCTTCAGGCCGGGGATCTTCGCCTTGAGCTTTTCGATGGTCGCGACCGGCATTGGCGCGCCGCCGAAACCGCCGATGCGCCAGCTCGACAGATCGTAGCTGTCGAAGTCAGGCTGAAGCAGACAGAGATTGTACATCGCCGGTACCATCACCGTGTAGGTGACGCGCTCGCGCGCGGCGAGCTTGAGGTAATCGGCGGCCTTGAACTCGGGCATGATGATCAGCGCACCACTGCTGCGGACCATGGTGGTGATGTTGGCGACGATTCCGGTGACATGACCGAGCGGCACGGCAGCGATCGAGCGGTCCGCTTCCGTCAATTGCAGGCAGGACACGAACACCATCGAGGAATGGATGATGTTGCAATGGGCCAGCATCGCGCCCTTCGGCTTGCCTGTCGTGCCCGAGGTGTAGAGGATCATCGCGGTATCCTCCTCGCTCGTTTCGACCGGTGCCGATGCCGGATCGTTATCGCAGAGCGCAGCGAAGCGCGAGCGAGCCGGATCGTCGTCGATGGCGAGGCGGTGGACCAGGTCGGGCACGTCCTGCGCGTCGGGCAGCCGCTCTGCGAGCCCTGCTTCGTGGATCAGGATCTTCGCGCCGCAATCGGCGAGGACATAGGCGATCTCCGGCTTCTGCTGGCGCGTGCTGAGCAGCACGGTGACCAGCCCCTCATGCGCGGCGGCGAAGAGCAGCAGCGGAAATTCGATGCGGTTGCCGAGCAGGATCGCGACGCGGTCGCCGCGCCGCAATCCCAGCTTGCGAAAACCCGCCGCGATCCGCGTCGCCTGCTCGACGGCCTGCCGCCAGCTCAGCCGGACATTGCCTGCGATCAGCGCCTCGCCATCGGCGTTGCGGGCGCGGGCGTCCGCGATCATCGCCCACAGGTTTGCCGGCCGGTCGCAAAAGGCCGACACCACTCGATCGCCAAAGCGCGCCTCGCGCCGCATCGGCGGGATCTCAGATTGCGACCAGTCCATCGGAACGTCCCCGGCTTGTCGTTTTGTCAACTTCCGCACACGTATGTCCGGATCGCGTCTTGCGCTGACCGGCTAGACGCCGATGACGGGCACGCCGATCACGACCGGATGGAACGCGAAGGCGAGCGCGAGATAGGCGACGAGACCGACTGCGACGGCGATCAGATCGTTGCTGACGCCGCCGACCGGTATAGGCGGGCCGCCGGCGTCGGTGCGATGCTTCAGCGAGATGCGATCATATACCGCCCAGCCCAGGAACGAGCCGAACAGGATGATGGAGCCGAGGTCGCCATTGGCGAGCAGATGCGCCGCCGCCCACAGCTTGATGCCGGCCAGCATCGGATGCTTCAGCGTCGCATAGATGCGGCCGCGCAAATAAGAAGCGACCACCAGGATCACGGCAGGCAGCATCAGCGCGAGCGTGATGTGCTTCATCGCCTTCGGCGGGTACCAGACATCGATCCAGCCGGAGCTGCGATAGTGAGCGAAGCCCCAGATGATCAGCGCGAGCCCCGCCAGCGAGATCAGGCTGTAGAGGATCTTGTAGGTCCCCTCGCCCAGCCTCGCGATCGCCCGCGCGCGCGCCTCACGTTTCGTCGTGAAAGTATGGGCCGCGAAGAACAGCACCAACCCCAGGACCATCACCAGCAGACCCATGGCATCCTTCCCCAAGCAGCCCCCAGCAATGGCTATCATCGATTGGCCGATGGTCGCAACTCTCCCCCTCATGGTGAGGAGCGCGCCCTTGCGCACGGGCTGGAGCAATCCTCGCGGCTACTTGCCGAGCTCGCGATTATCGACATACCGGATCGCAATCGGTCGGCCGGCCAGCGCCCCAGCGAGGCCGGCCGTGAATTTCAGCGGCAGGCACGCATTCAGCGATGCGTTGATCGCTTTGAGATAGGTGGTTCGGGTTTCTACCGGAACGCCAGGGGTCGCGAAGGTCAGCCGCGGCGGGCCGATCAGGCCGCCCGCCTTGTTGAAGCTGAAGCGCACCGACATCTGCATGCCCGCGCGCGCATTGTCAGATGGCGGCGACCAGCAGCTGCGCAACTCGGCGAAGAGATCGCCGATCGTGTCCAGATCGTGATCGGGCTTCTGGTATTTGGCGAGATCAGACTCTGATGGAACGCTCTGGATGGTGAGCTGGAGGTTCTGGCCGTAGGGATAATCGATCTCTGGAATGCAGGGACCGGGATCGAGCAGGCTGCAATAGGATGGCGTGCAGGGCCGGCCGTCGAGCACGCTGCACGGCTCGTGCGCAAACGGGATCGGATTGATCTGCCGGGGCCGCGCATCGGCGGCGGCTGACGTCGCCAGCAGCAGGAGAATCAGGATGCCGCGCCACATGTGACGAGACCGCATTGGCATTTGGACCACAGGTGGCGACGCTTGTGAACGGATCAAGTGGGACGACCAGCTTGCAACGGAACGTGGGAAAGCAACCCCGTGCAAAGTAGATGGTCCTCAGCCGAACACGCTCGGTCGGGAGCGCAAACTCGCATCACTCGACGACTTGGTCCGCTTGTGCCACCAGCGTAGGCGGTACACTCAGGCCCAGCGCATTCGCTGTCTTGAGATTGATCAGGAATTGGAATTCATTCGGCTGCTGGACTGGCAAATCCGCAGGACGCGCTCCTCTCAACAGGCGGTCGACATAGTCCGCCGAGCGACCGACGAGGTGCGAAATCGAGACCCCGTACGACATCAGCCCGCCATCCGTGACGAAGAAAGGGAACGGATACATCGCCGGCAGGCGGTGGGCGGCCGCCAGGTCGAGAATCAATCGCCGGTGAACGATTGGAAACGCGTCGGGAAAGATCAGCAGGCCCCCGTATGGCTCCTCTGCGAAGCGGGAGATCGCCCGGTCGAGCTCGGCGGCGTTGTGCGCCGGCGCGGGAACAAGCTGGAGCTGGACCGCCGGAATGACCGCCTCCACGGAGGGCATCAGGATCATGGGAGCTGTTCGCGGATTGAAGACCGCGGCGACCCTTCGCACCTGTGGCGCCGCCTGCTTGAGCAATTGCAACCACTTGCCGGCCATTTCGGGCTCGAAAGTCGTGAAACCCGTAATATTTCCACCCGGCTTGCTCAGACTTTGAACGAAACCGGCACCCACTGGATCGGCAACAACCGCGAAGACGATCGGCAAAGTTGGCGCGCGTCGCCTCAAGGCTTCCACGGACGGAGTGCTGATTGCAACAAGCACGTCCGGCCGCATATCCACTAGCTCAGCCGCCTGGGCATCCGCCAGATTCGGATCGCCGGCCCACCAGCGATATTCGATATGGATGTTGCGTCCCTGCTCCCAACCGAGTTCACCCAGACGCTGCCTCAGTTTCTGGTAGCTGGCCTGGCTCTCCGCGTCGGTGGGCCTGCCCCCCGCCAGCGCACCGATCCGCCGCACACTACCTTGCGCGGATGCGCCAAACGGGTAGCTTGCCGCGCCTGCAGCAAGCGTGATGAATTCGCGCCGCCTCATGACCGTCGACCTCGCCATGCGTTGCCGTCCTGCATCAGGAGAACGTCTAAGAAAGACTATCCCTTTTTCTTGACGTCCTTGACGTTCGTGAACTCGATGCCCTCGGCGCGCTCCTTGGTGTAGCCGAGATAGAACTCGTTCCGCGCCAGATACACGGGATCGCCATCGACGTCGTCGGCGATGCTGGAGGTGTTGGCGGCAATGAAGGTATCGAGTTTCTTGCGGTCGTCCGAGGAGACCCAGCGCGCCAGCTGGAATTCGCTGACCTCGAACTCGACCGGCAGCGAATATTCCGCCTCCAGCCGCGCCTTCAGCACGTCGAGCTGCAGTGCGCCGACCACGCCGACCAGCGCCGGTGCACCGTCGCGCGGGCGGAACACCTGCACCACCCCCTCTTCCGACATCTGCTGAAGCGCTTCCTTCAGCTTCTTCGCCTTCATCGCGTCGGTGAGCCGTACGCGGCGGACGATTTCCGGCGCGAAGCTCGGCACGCCGACGAAATTGAAATCCTCGCCCTCGGTCAACGTGTCGCCGATGCGCAGCGTGCCGTGATTAGGAATGCCGACGACGTCGCCGGCGAAGGCTTCATCCGCGACGGAGCGATCCTGAGCGAAGAAGAACTGCGGGCTCGACAGCGGCATGCTCTTGCCGGTGCGCACGAGCTTGGCTTTCATGCCGCGGCTGAGCTTGCCCGAGCACAGGCGCGCGAAGGCGATGCGATCGCGGTGGTTCGGATCCATATTGGCCTGGATCTTGAAAACGAAGGCGCTCATGCGCGGATCGGTAGCCTCGACCTTGCGCTGGTCGCTATCCTGCGCGCGCGGCTCGGGCGCAAACTTGCCGAGGCCCTCCAGCAGGTCGCCGACGCCGAAATTGCGCAGCGCGCTGCCGAAATAGACCGGCGTGAGATGGCCTTCGCGGAACGCTTCGAGCTCGAATGGCTTCGATGCCGCGGTGACGAGCTCGAGCTCGTCCTTCACGGCAGAAACGTCGAGATTGGCGTTGAGCTTGGCGAGCTCTTCGATCTCGATCTGCTGCGCCGCGCCGGTCTTGGCGCCGCCGCCTTCGAGCAGGCGTACGCCGCCATTGACGACGTCATAGGTGCCGAGGAAGTCGCGGCCGCGCCCGACCGGCCAGGTCATGGGCGTGGTGTCGAGCGCCAGCGTCTTCTCGATCTCGTCGAGCAGCTCGAAGACGTCGCGGCTCTCGCGGTCCATCTTGTTGATGAAGGTGATGATCGGAATGTCCCGAAGGCGACACACCTCGAACAGCTTCCGGGTGCGCGCCTCGATGCCCTTGGCGGCGTCGATCACCATGACGGCGGAATCGACCGCCGTCAGCGTGCGATAGGTGTCTTCCGAGAAGTCCTCGTGGCCCGGCGTATCCAGGAGGTTGAACACCAGCCCTTCGAACTCGAAGGTCATCACCGAGGTCACGACCGAGATGCCGCGCTCACGCTCGATCTTCATCCAGTCCGATCGCGTGTTGCGCCGCTCGCCCTTGGCCTTGACCTGGCCGGCGAGATTGATGGCGCCGCCGAACAGCAGCAGCTTTTCGGTCAACGTGGTCTTGCCGGCGTCGGGATGGGAGATGATCGCAAAGGTCCGCCGCCGCGCCACTTCAGCGGCAAGCGGGGATCGGGCCGGCGATTCGGCTGTGGTGGTGGCGATGTCGGACATGGCGGGAGCGTGTGGCAGGGAAAACGGGCCTTATCAAGCCTCATTTGGTGATTGCGGAGCCCCTTAGCCAGCCCCATATGGCCCTCCGGGAGGGACGGCCCTCCTGCTCATCAGCCTGTAGCCGCGGGGACGACCCTGCCTTGAACGGAGGGTCGTCATGGCCTGGAGCATCCTGTTCGTTGCCGGTCTTCTCGAGATCACCTGGGCGATCGGCCTGAAATATACCGAGGGCTTTACCAGGCTTGTTCCGTCCCTCGTCACGCTCGTGGCCATGGCCGGCAGCGTCATCCTGCTCGGCTTCGCTCTCAAGTCGCTGCCCGTCGGAACCGCCTATGCGGTCTGGACCGGCATCGGGGCCGTCGGCACCGCGACGCTCGGCATCTTCCTGTTCGGCGAGCCCGCCACCGCCCTCCGCCTTGCCAGCATTGGGCTGATCGTCGCCGGGATTGTCGGGCTGAAGCTCGTTACCTGAAGAAGATCTGGACCGCCCACCAGGTCAGCGCTGCAACGATCGCGGAGGCCGGGATCGTGATCACCCAGGCATAGACGATCGAGCTCGCGACGTTCCAGCGCACCGCCGAAACGCGGCGGGCGGCGCCGACGCCGACGATGGCGCCGGTGATGGTGTGAGTGGTCGAGACGGGAACGCCGAGGAAGGTAGCCATGAAGAGGGTCACGGCGCCCCCCGTCTCGGCGCAGAAGCCCTGCATTGGCGTCAATTTGGTGATGCGCAGGCCCATGGTGCGGACGATGCGCCAGCCGCCCATCAGCGTCCCCAGCGCCATCGCCGCCTGGCAGGACAGCACCACCCAGAACGGCACGGAGAATTCGCTGCCGAGATGGCCCTGCGAATAGAGCAGCACCGCGATGATGCCCATGGTCTTCTGCGCGTCGTTGCCGCCATGGCCGAGCGAATAGAGCGAGGCGGAGGCGAACTGCAGAATACGGAAGGCGCGATCGACCGCGAATGGCGTCGAGCGCACCGATGCCCAGGACACGATCGCAACCAGCATCATCGCGAGCAAGAAGCCGACCAGCGGCGACAGCACGATCGCAAGCACCGTCTTCGTCAAGCCACTCCACACCGCGGCCGAAATCCCCGCCTTAGCCATGCCGCCGCCGACCAGCCCGCCGATCAACGCGTGCGATGACGAAGACGGGATGCCGAGCGCCCAGGTCACGAGGTTCCAGACGATGGCGCCGACGAGCGCCGCGAAGATCACCTGGGCATCGACGATCGCGGGATCAATGATGCCGGTGCCGATGGTCTGGGCGACGTGCAGCCCGAACACCATGAAGGCGATGAAATTGAAGAACGCGGCCCAGAATACCGCGAATTGCGGCCGCAGCACGCGGGTCGAGACGATGGTCGCGATCGAATTGGCGGCGTCATGCAGGCCGTTCAGGAAGTCGAACAGCAGCGCGACGGCGATCAAGCCGACCAGGATGGGAAGAGCCAACGCAGCATCCACGGCGCGGCCCCTGCCCTAAGCTTTGCGCATGATGTCCGCGCAAACGCGTTCAGCGCTTGTCGCGACGGAAAACCGCTGCACACTTTTCCCGATCATGTGCTAAACCTGCTCGATGACGATGCTGTTGATCTCGTTCGCGACGTCGTCGAAGCGATCGGCGACCTTCTCGAGGTGGTCGTAGATCTCGGCGCCGACGATGAAGTCCATCGCGTTGCCATCGCGATGCTTGAGAAACAGCTCCTTCAGCCCGATGTCGTGGAGATCATCGACGCGGCCTTCCAGCTTGCCCAGCTCTTCCGTGATGGCGGTCAGCATGGCGACGTTCGGGCCGATCGATTGCATGAGCGGCAGCGCGCGGCCGACCAGATTGGCGCATTCGATCAGGAGTCCGCCGATCTCGCGCATCGGCGGCTCGAAGCTGCGGACCTCGAACAGCATCACGGCCTTGGCCGTCTGCTGCATCTGGTCGATGGCGTCGTCCAACGACGTGATCAGGTTCTTGATGTCGCCGCGGTCGAACGGGGTGATGAAGGTGCGCCGCACCGCCGTCAGCACCTCGCGGGTGATGTTGTCGGCGTCGTTCTCGAACTGGTTGACGCGCTGGCAATAGACCGGCGTCTCCTCGCCCCCGTTGAGCATGCCCTGGAGCGCGATCGAGCCCTGGATCACCGTCTGGGCATGGCGGTCGAACAGGTCGAAGAACCGTTCTTCCTTGGGCAGGAAAGCGCGAAACCATCGCATCATGGGGATAGGCTACCGGTTGGAAATGGCCCGGCCCGAGGGCCGTCATGAAGCTGTCATAAACCATTTCCGATCCGCGCGCGTGTCATCTCACGCCCGCGGAGCCGGATCATCCACCGCTTTCAAGCAGCAATTAAATCGAAGTCAAATCAGCCATTTAGAGAGATCGCCGGAAGTAATGGGCGATTTCGCCGATAACGCCGCGGCGGAAGGTGAGCACGCAGATCACGAAGATCGAGCCCTGGATCACCGTCACCCACTGGCCGAAGCCCGCCAGGTACTGCTGCATCGCGATGATCACGAAGGCCCCGACCACCGGTCCGAAGACGGTCCCGAGGCCACCGACCAGCGTCATCAGCACGACTTCGCCAGACATCGACCAGTGGACGTCGGTGAGCGATGCGTTTTGCGCCACGAACACCTTCAGCGCGCCGGCAAATCCGGCCAGCGTGCCCGACAGGACGAAGGCCAGGAACTTGTACTGGTCGGTCCGGTAGCCCAGCGAGATCGCGCGCGGCTCGTTCTCGCGGATCGCTTTCAGGACCTCGCCGAACGGCGAGTTGATGATGCGGAAGATCAAGAGAAAGCCGGCGAGGAAGCCGACCAGCACGACGTAATACAGCACCGTCGGCTTGGAGAGATCGAGCACGCCGAACATGCGCCCCTGCGGGATGCCCTGGATGCCGTCCTCGCCGTGGGTGAACGGGGCCTGGAGATAGATGAAGTACAGGAGCTGGGACAGCGCCAGCGTGATCATCGAGAAATAGATGCCCTGGCGGCGGATCGAGATGTAGCCGGTGATGATCGAGAGCACGAAAGCCGCGGCGATGCCGACGAGGATGCCGAGCTCGGGTGGAAGGGCCCACACTTTCAGTGCATGCGCGCTGCAATAGCCCGCCGTTCCCAAGAACATCGCGTGGCCGAACGACAGCAATCCGCCATAGCCGACCAACAGGTTGAAGGCGCAGGCGAGCAGCGCGAAGCACAGCGCCTGCATCACGAAGAACGGGTAGACTCCCGTGAACGGCACAGCCGCCAGCAGGAGCGCCATCACCACGAAAACGATCATCTCGTCGCGCATTGCACGCGGGGTTGCCGGCAGCGTGTCGTCCGTCAGGGTTGTCATATCAGGCCGCCCTTCCCGTCAATCCCGTTGGCTTCACCAAGAGCACCAGCACCATCAGCACGAACACCACGGTGTTGGACGCCTCGGGGTAGAAATATTTGGTCAGCCCCTCGATCACGCCGAGCGCAAAGCCGGTGATGATCGAGCCCATGATCGATCCCATGCCGCCGATCACCACCACCGCGAACACGACGATGATGAGGTCGGCGCCCATCAGCGGCCGCACCTGATTGATCGGCGCCGAGAGCACGCCGGCAAGCGCGGCAAGGCCGACGCCGAGACCGTAGGTCAGCGTGATCATGCGCGGAACGTTGATGCCGAAGGCGCGCACAAGCGTCGGATTCTCAGTGGCGGCGCGCAGGTAAGCACCGAGCTGCGTCTTCTCGATCAGGAACCAGGTCGCAAGGCAAACCACCAGCGAGAACACGACGACCCAGCCGCGATAGATCGGCAGGAACATGAAGCCGAGGTTCATGCCGCCCTTGAGCTGGTCCGGAATGGCGTAAGGCAGGCCCGAGGAGCCGAAATAGTTCTGGAACACACCCTGTACGATCAGCGCGATGCCGAAGGTCAGGAGCAGGCCGTAGAGGTGATCGAGCCCGGTCAGCCATTGCAGCATGGTCCGTTCCAGGATCATGCCGAAGATGCCGACGATGATCGGCGCCAGCAGCAACGCCCACCAATAGTTGATGCCGCCGAGGTTCAACAGGAAATAGGCGACGAAGGCGCCCATCATGTAGAGCGCGCCGTGGGCGAAATTGATGATGTTGAGCATGCCGAAGATCACGGCAAGCCCGAGACTGAGCAACGCATAGAACGAGCCGTTGATCAATCCTACCAGTAACTGTGCGTAGAGAGCCTGCATCGGGATTAGCTTCCGCCACCAAAATGAAAGCCCGCCGGCGGCACGACCGCGCGGCGGGCCACGAGAGTTACTTCTTCACCAGCGGACAGGCGCTCTCGGAGAGCGGCCGGAATGCCTGGTCCGCAGCAACGGTGCCCACCAGCTTGTAATAGTCCCACGGCCCCTTCGACTCCGAGGGCTTCTTGACCTCGAACAGATAGGCCGGGTGAATCTTGCGGCCATCGACCCGGATACTGCCCTGACCGAACAGCGGATCGTCGGTCGGCATCGACTTCATCTTCTCGACCGCCTTGACGCCGTCATGCGGATTGCCGCCCATCGCCTCCAGCGCCTTGAAGTAATGGATCAGTCCCGAATAGACACCGGCCTGCACCATCGAAGGCATCGCCTTGTTCTTCATGCGCTCGGAAAAGCGCTTGGCGAAGGCGCGCGTTCCGTCGTTGAGATCCCAATAGAAGGTCTCGGTGAAATTGAGCCCTTGCGCCACGTTGAGGCCGAGCGAATGAACGTCGGTGATGAACAAGAGCAGTCCGGCAAGCTTCTGCCCGCCAGCGACGATGCCGAATTCGGCGGCCTGCTTGATCGAATTGGTGGTGTCGCCGCCGGCATTCGCAAGTCCGACGATCTTCGCCTTCGATGCCTGCGCCTGCAGAAGGAACGAGGAGAAGTCCGAGGAATTGAGCGGGTGCTTGACGCTGCCGAGCACCTTGCCGCCCGCCTTTTGCACCACCGCCGTGGTGTCGCGCTCCAGCGCCGCGCCGAACGCATAGTCGGCCGTGAGGAAGTACCAGGTATCGCCGCCGGCCTTCACCAGCGCCTGACCGGTGCTGTTCGCCAGCATATAGGTGTCGTAGACCCAATGGACGGTGTTCGGCGAACATTGGGCGTTCGTCAGATCCGAGGTCGCCGCGCCGGTGTCGATCAGGATCGAATTCTTCTCCTTGACGACATTGTTGACCGCGAGTGCGACACCGGAGTTCAGCACGTCCATGAAGATGTCGACCTTCTCGACGTCGATCCATTGGCGCGCGATGGTGGTGGCGATATCGGGCTTGTTCTGATGGTCGGCGGAGATCAGGTCGATCTTCCAGCCCTTGGCGGCAAGCCCGGAATCCTCGATCGCCATTTGAGCGGCCAGCGTGGAGCCCGCACCACCGAGATCGGAATAAAGACCGGAATTATCGGTCAGCACGCCGATCTTGACGGTCTTGTCCTGTGCCGACGCGCCGCTCGCGACCAATCCCAACGCCACGCCGAGAAAAAGTGCCGAAAAACGCTGTTTCATAATTCCCTCCGGGAAATCCACTATTGAATGCGCCGAGCCGTCAGACGCCGAGATAGGTATGCAGCTTGTCCATGTTCGCGGACAGTTCCGAATTCGCGAAACCGTCGATCACCTTGCCGTGCTCGACGATGTAATATCTGTCGGCCACGGTCGATGCGAAGCGGAAGTTCTGCTCGACCAGGAGGATGGTGAAGCCCTCTTTCTTGAGCCGCGCGATGGTGTGGCCGATCTGCTGGATGATGACGGGCGCCAGGCCCTCGGTCGGCTCGTCCAGCATCAGGAAGCTCGCACCGGTGCGCAGGATGCGCGCGATCGCCAGCATCTGCTGCTCGCCGCCCGACAGCTTGGTGCCCTGGCTGTTGAGCCGCTCCTTCAGGTTCGGGAACAGATCGAAGATCTGATCGAGCGGCAGCCCGCCTTCACGGACCACCGGCGGTAGCATCAAATTCTCCCGCACGTCGAGGCTGGCGAATATCCCCCGCTCCTCCGGGCAGAAGGCGATGCCCATGCGCGCGATCTTGTCGGAGGTCGCGCGGATGATCTCCTGGTTGTTGAACTTCACCGAACCGGTACGCTTGCCGATGATCCCCATGATCGACTTCAGCGTGGTCGTCTTGCCGGCGCCGTTGCGCCCGAGCAAGGTGACGACCTCGCCCGCATTCACGTCGAAATTGATCCCGTGAAGGATGTGAGACTCGCCGTACCAGGACTCCAGGTTGCGGACCTGAAGGATATGTCCGCCGGCCGCAGTCTTTGCCGGAGCCTCGGCGATCGCAGTGTCAGGCATGACCGGCTCCCAGATAAGCTTCCTTGACGCGCTCGTCCTTGGTGAGCTCGGAGTAATGGCCTTGCGCGAGCACCTGCCCGCGCGTCAGCACGGTGATGATGTCGGAGAGATGGGCCACGACACTCAGATTATGCTCGACCATCAGGATGGTATATTTCGCGGAGATGCGCTTGATCAGCGCCGCGATCTTGTCGATGTCCTCGTGACCCATACCGGCCATCGGCTCGTCCAGCAGCATCATCTCAGGGTCGAGTGCCAGCGTCGTTGCGATCTCCAGTGCGCGCTTGCGCCCATAGGGCATCTCGACTGCCGGCGTGTTGGCAAACTCGTTCAGGCCGACATCGTTCAGCAATTCGCGCGCGCGATCGTTGAAGCGGTTGAGAACCGACTTGGAGCGCCAGAAATCGAACGAAGAGCCGTGCTGGCGCTGAAGCGCGACACGGACGTTCTCCTGCGCGGTGAGATGGGGAAACACCGCCGAAATCTGGAACGAGCGAACGAGCCCCAGCCGCGCCACGTCGGCCGGCGCCATCGCGGTGATATCCTGCCCCTTGTACAGGATCTTCCCGGCTGACGGTTTGAGGAACTTGGTCAGAAGATTGAAGCAGGTCGTCTTGCCGGCCCCGTTCGGGCCGATCAACGCATGAATGCTCCCACGGCGAACCTTGAGCGCAACGTCGCGGACAGCGAAGAAGCCCGCGAACTCCTTGGTCAAGCCTTCCGTTTCGAGAATAAACTCATCGGCCAAACAAATTTCCCCCTGCCCGCGCTAGCTGCGTGGCTATCCTTGTTGCTTCGGCTTTCCGGAGACCCTGGAGCCCATCCGGAACGCCGTCTCCGGGCGCGGAATATGCCGGAGGTGACGGGGGTTAGGCAAGGCGGAAAGCTGAGCAGATCAAGCCTCCGGCTGGGATACAAATCCTCCCTTAGTCGGAGACGTTGATGTCGTGCCTGCCCGGCCCCCCGGTTCGCGAAGGCACCGGCGTCAAGCCGTCGTTAACGGTCTTTCGTCCGGCGCGCCAGCCTTCATCAAAAATTTTCCCCCAAGGGGGATCATGAGCGGGTTCTGACGTCCCGGGAATACTGTCTTGGATTTCGCAAGCGCCGCTCCTTCCGTCGTCAAATCGATCAGGCAGCGTGATCTCCTGAACACGTGGCTGCGACTTTATGCGCGCCAGCAGATCGTGCCGGCGGTCTGGGAATATCAGCCTGCGCGGCTCGAGGAAGAGCTGTCCGATCTCATCTATTACACGGTCGATACTGCGACGCCGGCGCCGCGCCTCACCATCCAGAGCGAAAACACGCGCATCTCGCGCGCCTATGGACATACCGGCAAGGGCGTTCTGCTCGACGATTATCTCGGGCCGAGACTCGCGCCGTTTGTCATGCCGATTTATCACGAATGCGTGGCACGCGGGCTGCCGGTCTACAGCGTTGCCGATGTCGACGACGTCTACGGGCGAATCGTCGCTTATGAACGGCTGCTGCTGCCTTTCCAGACCGACGGCGCGGTCTGCCACATCATCGCCTCGGTCAAGACGTTCTGCGAGGACGGCGGCTTCGAGATCAAGAACCTGATGCGCGGAAATGACGCGCTGCCCCGTCCAAAGCTGCGCGCCGTGATCGATCGCGAGCTGTTTCATCGGGCCCCCGGTCGTATCGCCACGGCCGAATTGGTCGAGTTTGCGGACCAACCCGGCGTCGCCACCGAGATCATCGAGTTGAACTAGCGGTCAGCCTGATTTGCCGACTTCCTTGGCATAGATGTCCGGCTTGAAGCCAACCAGCAGCTTGCCGCCGATTTCCAGCACCGGCCGCTTGATCATCGATGGTTGCGCTAGCATCAGCGCCAGTGCCTTCTTCTCTCTCAAACCCTCCTTGTCGGAATCCGGGAGCTTCTTGAACGTTGCCCCGGCGCGATTGAGCAGCGTCTCCCAGCCGACCTTGTCGCTCCACTGCTTGAGCTTGTCCTTGTCCACACCGGCCGTCTTGTAGTCGTGGAATGCGTAGGCGACACCATGGCTGTCGAGCCAGCCGCGCGCCTTCTTCATGGTGTCGCAGTTCTTGATGCCGTAGATGATGTTGGGCAAGACGTTCCTCGCGCATGGCATATCGTGATGGAGGTGGCGTTGTACGAAACTCCGGTTCGCGCGACAATATTGCGAACGATGCCAACCCGCCGAACGGACATCCCATGCACGTCACTCACGATCCCGCGGCCACCGCCGCGCCGACCATCGACTTCAACCACTTCCTCGCGGTCGATATCCGCGTCGGCACCATCGTCGATGCCAAGCCGTTCCCCGAGGCGCGCAAGCCGGCCTTTCGGCTATGGATCGACTTCGGGCCTGCAATCGGTGTGCGCAAGAGTTCGGCCCAGATCACGGAAAACCATCCGCTCGAGACACTGGTGGGGCAACAGGTCGCGGCCGTCGTCAACTTCCCGCCGCGCCAGATCGGACCTGTCATCTCGGAGGTGCTGACGCTCGGTTTCCCCGATGCCGACGGCAAGGTCGTGCTGATGCAGCCGAGCAAGCCGGTGCCGAACGGGGGGCGACTGTTCTAGATGCGCGTTAGGGCCGCTGCGGAATGTTCAGCCCGCGCTGCACCGCCGGACGCGCAAGGCCGCGTTCGAGCCAGGCACCGACCGCTTTGAACCGGCGGAATTCGACGAGATCACCGGCGCCGTAGAAACCGATGAGATTGCGCACCCAGCCCAGCATGGAGATGTCGGCAATGGTGTAGTCGTCATCCATGAACCATTGCCGGCCGGCCAAATGCGTCTCCATCACGCCGAGCAGGCGCTTGGCTTCGGCGACGTAACGGTCGCGCGGCCGCTTGTCCTCGAAATCCTTGCCGGCGAATTTGTGGAAGAAGCCGACCTGGCCGAACATCGGCCCGACGCCACCCATCTGGAAGTGCACCCACTGAATGGTCTGGTAGCGGCGCGCGGCGTCCATCGGCAACAGCTTGCCGGTCTTCTCGGCGAGATATTGCAGGATCGCTCCGGACTCGAACAACGGCAACGGCCTGCCGCCGGGACCATTGGGATCGAGGATGGCCGGGATCTTGCCGTTGGGATTGAGCGACAGGAATTCAGCCGTCGTCTGGTCGTCCTTGCCGAAGTCGACGAGATGGACCTCGTAAGGCAGTCCGATCTCCTCCAGCATGATCGAGACCTTGACGCCGTTTGGCGTCGGCAACGAATAGAGCTGAAGCAATTCGGGATGCTTGGCCGGCCAGCGCTTGGTGATGAGAAATGCGGACAGATCGGACATCGGGACCTTCGGTGCATGGACTGAGGCGCACCCAATCTAGGCCAGACGCCGCACGGCGCAAGTCACTCTTCGTCCCGGCACTCCTGCATTAGGGCGGCAGCGTCGCCATCGCCACGATCGGCGTCCCTGCTTGATGTTGCAGTCGGTCCTCGGTGAAACGCTTCCCTGTCGTCAACAGCAAGATCGTAAAGGCAATCGCTAGCATCGCGGTCGCCAGTTGGCAGACGTCGTTCATGGTGTTGCGTCCCTCAGCAGCTCATTGCCTAAACGTCGGTGCACGGACCATGTTCCTGCACTGCTCAGGAATATTGCTACTTTTTCCCGATCGATGACGTGAGAACATCGCGCGCGAAGGGACCATTACGCCGTCTAAACGTTGTCGCCGGATGAGCATCGAAAAGCGCGCCCTACTCGACCATGCTGAACGATGTCGGAGCGTCGCCGACGGCCTCGCGCATGACGAAGCTGCGCACAGATTGCGGGCAATGGCCGCGGAGTATGAAGAGAGAGCAGCAAGCCTGGACGACGATGGCGCCGGCCCGAAGCCAAATCGTCATCATCGCGGCTCGCCGGGAGGCGCGTACGAGAGATGACCGGCTTCAATAGTTGATCTCCATACGTAATCCCCGCGGATCGATCTCGTCGCCGCCGACGCGCTGCGTGCTGTCACGTGCGGCGACCGCGCAGGCGCAGGCATCGATGAGATCGTCGCGGCCGATGCCGGTGCCATGGCGAAGCGTCAGCCATCGTTCGATCCTGGTGAAGCCTCGGTCTCTCAGCAGCGCAATGCGTTGCGCTCGACCGTGCGGCGACGTCTTTGGTTCGAGCCGAGTCCGGCCGGCGAGATTCCAGAAGATCAATTCCGGATGCGCTTCGCCGATCATCGCTTGTCGTGCCGGCGTCATGACATCGTCGACCTCCCTGAGCTTGTCTCTGATGTTCCAGAGCTGCGCCGACACGCCCCTGCCCTTGCCTTCGTGCTTCCAGTAATGGCGATTGGCGGCCGCCATGTCGGCAAACGTCCAGAGGTCGCGGCGCGCGCCGAGAAACACGGCGGGGCCGATCAACTCACGCGCACGCAGATCGCAAAGACGATAGCCGCTCAGGTTCAATCCGATCGGCATATCGATCATCGCACACGCATGCTCGATCGCAAGCAGCCGCGCAAGGCCCGGCGAATAGTCGAAGCCGTGATCGCCGCGCTCGTCGATCCAGGCCGCGACCCAGCCGAAGCGAAATCCGTCGAGACCGAGATAGTTGGGCACGTCGCAGGATTCGCGGGTCAGCCTCCAGCGGCCTGGTACGCCAGGCGCTTGAACTCGAAGAAGAAGGGATTCCAGAAACCCATGTAGCGCTGGGTCATCAGCACGCCCGCTGTATTGGCCTCGGGGCAGATCCACCAATGGGTGCCGGCAAGGCCGCCCCACTGGAACTCGCCGGTCGAGTTCGGGGGATCGAACGGCGTCGGCGCGAAGGTGACGGCACCGCCGAGGCCAAAGCCCTTGCCGGGGATCGGACCGAGATTGGCGAAGCGAATGGTTTGGCCTGCGGGCAGCTGGTTCGTCATCATCAGCCGCACCGTCTCCGGCTTCAGCAGCGCATCCGAACCGGGCAGCAGCGCACGGACCAGCGCGAGCATGTCGGGCAAGGTCGAGACCAAGCCGCCGCCGCCGGACAGCCGCGGGAACGGCCGCCGATAGGCCTGCGGAAAGGGAAGATTGTCGGCCCGCGTGAGGCCGGGCTTCATCGGATCGAGCACGTCAGCGCCGTTATAGAGCGCGACCAGCCTGCCCTGCTCGGCTTCGGGCACGCGGAAACCGGTATCGGTCATGTCGAGCGCATCGAAGATGCGCAGCTTCAGGAAGGCATCGAGCGCCTGGCTGGAGACGACCTCCACGACACGGCCGAGCACGTCGGTTGCCACCGAATACTCCCAGGACATGCCCGGGTGATAGGACAGTGGCAGATCGGCGAGCCTGTCGATCAGGTCGGTGAGCGGCGTCAGTGGGTTGAGCACGCGCGCTTCATTATAGCCTTTGAACAGCACCGTGCCGGGGTCGAAGATGCCGTAGCTGAGGCCGGAGGTGTGGGTCAAAAGGTGGCGGATCGTGATGGAGCCCTTGGCGGGCTCGGCGTCAGCAAGACCAGCCGCGCCCTGCTTCAGCACCTTGCGATTGCCGAGCTGCGGCAGGAATTTCTCGATCGGATCATCGAGCCCGATGCGGCCTTCCTCGACCAGCAGCATGATCGCGCAGGTGACGAAGATCTTGGTGTTGGAGAACGCGCGGAAGATGTGGTCGGGCCGCAGCGCCGTCTTGGCCTCGCGGTCGGCAAAGCCGACGCATTGCTGGTCGACCACCTCGCGGCCCCGCAGCACGGCCCAGGATGCGCCCGGAATGATCTCCTGATCGACATAGCGCAGCATTGCCGTCCGCGCGGCGGAAAAATCAGGTGTCCTGGCGTCCATGCGTTTCCCCCAATTATGGTTGCGACCGATATAGCGCGAATTCGCCGGGTATGAAGCCTCCGGCGCGGCTTATTCCTGCTTCATCAGCGCGGTGATGTGCAGACGACGGCGGATTGTCATGCCCTGTCGCTGGTAGAGCGCGATAGCGGACGTATTGTGCGAAAACACGTGCAGGAATGGAATTTCGCCGCGCCTCTCGACCTGCCGCGCGACCGTCGCGAGCAACGCCTGCGCGTAGCCGCGGCCGCGATGACCGGGATGGACGCAGACGGCCGTCATCTCAACGAACCTTCCCGGCTTCATCCGCTCACCCGCCATGGCAACCAGCTCGCCGCCGGTGCGGATGCCGAAGAACGTGCCGAGCTCGTGCGTCCGCGCAGCGAACGGACCTGGCTTCGTCAGCTCCGTCAGCGCCATCATCGCGGGAACGTCGGCAGCCCCCAACGTGACGATCTCGGCATCGCGAAGCGGACTGTCGGCGGGTGAGCCGATCATCTGCTCGCCGGTCTCGGCCAGCACGACCTTGAAACCGGCGGGAACTTGGACAGGCTCAAGCGTGAACAGCGCAGCGACCTGCGAGGGCGCCATGAGATCGCCGAGCGCCGCGAAGCTTGCCGGGGACATGTCGACCATGTCGGCAAACGGCGTCATGTCGACGGGATAGCGCAGCGCACGCGGGCCGCCCTGGGCCAGATGCTTCTGGCCGGTTGTCAGCGCGCTCCAGATTGGACGATCCAGCAGCGCCACATCGCTGTCGGACACCGGCCTAGTCCTTCTCGAAGCTGACGATGACAGCGGCGTTGGCGATCAGGATGGGATCGTTGGCCACTTCCGTGGCCGAGGGAATCTCCAGCCCGCCCTTGACCGCGGTGACGGTCACGGTGCCGTAAGGCAGCTCCTTTGCAACCGCATCCTTGTCGACGGCTTCCGGATTTGGCACCGCGATCGTGACGTCGACGAACATGTCGTTGGCGGTCTTGCCGATCATCCGGAAGAATCCGAGGCTGGAATGCCTGATGGCATCCGACACGGCCCGCTTCGCCGCCTTGGTGGCGTCCCTGCCGTGGACGTCGACGCCCATGCCCATCTCGGTGACACAGCGAACACGAGTCATTTCATATTCCTGTCATTGGTTCGGTGATTGGGAGTGTCGGTGATTGAGCCGCTCCGTACAAGATCTCTCGTGCCCCGGCTCTGCAGCGCACCGCCAAGGGGCGCTGCGCTGCGTCCGGGACACGACCTCCATCGATCACGCCTTCGCCTTCTCATGCGCCCGCAGTTCGTCGACCAGCACCCGCACATTCTCCGAATAGTCGATCGGGATCGAAACGAGATGCACGCCGCCTTCCTTGAAAGCGGCGTCGAGCGTCGGACCAAAGCTGTCGATGCTCTCGATCCGGTGGCCCTTCGCACCATAGGCCTTCGCGTACTGGACAAAGTCCGGATTCCCAAAGGTCATGCCGTAGTCGGCGAAATGATCGACGGCCTGCTTCCACCGGATCATGCCGTAGGCGTTGTCCTCAAGCACCAGCACGACGAGGTTGAGCTTGAGGCGGACGGCGGTTTCCATTTCCTGGCTGTTCATCATGAAGCCGCCGTCGCCGGCGACCGCGAGCACGCGGCGGTCGGGATGGAGCATCGCGGCCATCATCGCCGACGGCAGGCCGGCGCCCATGGTCGCCAGCGCATTGTCGAGCAGCAGCGTGTTGGCGACGCGAGTGCGGTAGTTGCGCGCGAACCAGATCTTGTACATGCCGTTGTCGAGCGCAACGATCCCGTTCTCGGGGATCACCTGGCGGACGTCGTGCACGATGCGCTGCGGCGTCGGCGGCCAGCGCGCCTCGGTGGCGCGGTCTGCGATGTGCCTGAGAATTTCTTCGCGTAGCGGCAGCAGCGCCGCGGCCTGCGGCAACTTGCCTTCGAGCCGATCGGCGAGCAGCTCCAGGCTCGGGCCGACATCGCCGACCACCTCGGCATCGGGAAAATAAACCTGTTCGACGCTGGCTGACGTATAGCTGACGTGAATGACCTTCGGCCCCGACGAGCCCATGATGAAGGGCGGCTTCTCGATCGAGTCGTGGCCGATCGCGACGATCAGGTCGGCGGCTTCAATTGCGTCGTGGACATAGTCGCGCTCGGACAGCGCTGCGGTGCCCATATAAAGATTGGTGCCGCCGGGTACGGTGCCCTTGCCCATCTGCGTCGTGAAGAACGGAATGCCGGTCCGCCGCACGAAGCTGGCGATGCCATGCGTCGACCGCGGCCGGCTGGTCGCCGCGCCCATCATCACCAATGGATGTTTTGCGGCCAGGATCATCTCGGCGGCGCGGTCGAGCGCGGCACGATGGGCGACCGGAATTTCGATCGGATGAACCGGGATCACGGGAACGGGCGGCACTTCGTCACCGGCAATGTCCTCGGGCAATTCGAGATGCACCGGTCCCGGCCGCTCCTCCATTGCCACGCGAAACGCGTCGCGCACCACGGTCGGGATGCTGGAGGCGCTGACGATCTGCCGCGACAGCTTCGTCAAGGGCTTCATGGTCGCGACCACGTCGACGATCTGGAAGCGCGCCTGCCGGCTGCTCATGATCGGCTTCTGGCCGGTGATCAGGATCATCGGCATCGCGCCGAGATGCGCATAGGCGGCACCCGTCGACAGGTTGAGAGCACCCGGCCCGAGCGTCGACAGGCACACGCCGGGCTTGCCGGTCAGCCGCCCATGCGTGGCCGCCATGAACGCGGCAGCCTGCTCGTGGCGGGTCAGGACCAGCTCGATCCTGGAGGTGCGGAGCGATTCGACCAGATCGAGATTCTCTTCGCCGGGAACGCCGAAGATGCGATCGACGCCTTCGTTCTCGAGCGCCGCGACAAACAGGTCCGATCCCTTCACCTTGTGGTCCTGTCCGTTCATGTCGCCTCCGCTTCCGTTCGCTTTCCGCGTTCCACAGCAGCCGGCGCATGGTAGCGGCCTGCAGCTCCGGCACAATTCACAATAAGCGGCACACGGCATCGACGTCGACATCGCCATGCGACCCAAGCAAACAGTCGAGCGTCCCGCCACGAGGTCACTGGCGCGAACGTTGCATGCCCCACGCAACCTGCTATCGCTCGCGTCATGACACCCAAGACCTTCGAAACCCGCTGCCTGCGCCTGCCCGCCGTAACCAAGGTGGTGCAGTGGGAAGGCACGTCCGTGTTCAAGGTCGGCGGCAAGATGTTCGCGCTGGGCGGCGGCTTTGCAGCGCGTTCCGGCGGCTACATGTTCAAGGTCTCCGACATGGCCTATACCATGCTGATCGAGCACGGCCTCGCGCGACCGGCGCCGTATCTGGCGCGCGCCAAATGGGTGCAACTCGTCGGCAACGGCGCGCTGTCGGACGCTGAGCTGACGAGCTATCTCGCGCAGGCCCATGCGCTGATCGTGGCCAAGCTGACGCGAAAGACGCGCAAGGTGCTGGGGCTCGACTGAGCGCAAGCATCGACCCGTCGCCTCACGCTATCTCCTAGGGCTCCAGCCTCCTCCTCGGCGGTCACGGCCTCGCCGGCCCGCACGCTTCCAGCGTTCCTCCTCCGGATCAACGAACGTTCGATTGACCCGCACGATATATCTGACTAAAGTCAGACATCATGCTCGACCCCGTTTCCCGTGTCCGCCGCTTCAATCGCGCCGTAACCTCTGCCGTCGGTGCGCTCGATACCTCGTTCCTCGGACGCGGCCGGCCGCTTGGGGCGGCGCGCGTGCTCAACGCGATCGGGCATGGGCGCTCGGACGTGGCAGAGATCCGCGACTATCTCGGTCTCGATTCCGGGCTGATGAGCCGGCTGCTCCGCAGCCTCGAGGACGAAGGGCTGGTCGAGACCACCACGCATCAGTACGATGCACGGCGGCGGATAGCAAAGCTCACGCGCGCGGGCCGGCGCGAGTTCGCGGCGTATGAGGCTCTGTCCAATGCGCAGGCCGAAGGCTTCCTCGCGCAACATTCGCAACGCGAGGCGCTCCTGGCGGCGATGGATCTGATCGCCGCCACCCTGACGCGCGAGCGAATTGCGATCGAGGAGATGGACCCGCAAAGCGAGGAGGCCTGCTATTGCCTCGGCGAGTACTATGCCGAGCTTGGCCGGCGCTTCAAACAAGGCTTCGACGTCTCGCGCTCGCGCGATCCCGACGCCAAGGACATGCGCCGCCCGCGCGGCACGTTCATCGTCGCAATGTCCGACACGCTGCCGATCGGCTGCGTCGGGCTGAAGGGCACCGATCACGGCTATGCCGAGATCAAGCGGCTGTGGGTCGCTCCGGCCGCGCGCGGATTGCGGCTCGGCCGCCGCCTGATGGACGCGGCCGAGAATGCCGCGCGCGGGCTCGGAAATGCGCTGCTGCGGCTCGACACCAACAGCGCGCTGCCCGAGGCCGGCCAGCTCTATCGCACCACCGGCTGGCGCGAGATCCCGCGCTTCAACGACGACCCCTATCCGGATCTATTCTTCGAAAAACGGCTGTGACGCCGCGCGACCAATCTGCCGCCTGCTGCGTTGTGCTTCCAGCATGGGAGCTTCACGATGAGCAGCGCCGATCTCGCCGACTTCTACCGCAACTACATCGCCTGCCTGAACCGGCAGGACTGGCCGGCCCTTGGCCAGTTCGTGCATGACGCTGTCGTCCACAACAGCCGGCCTCTCGGCCTGCTCGGCTATCGCGCGATGCTGGAGCAGGATTTTCGCGACATTCCGGATCTGCACTTCGACATCGCGCTGCTGGTCTCGGAGCCGCCCAGGATTGCAGCGCGGCTGAAGTTCGACTGCTCGCCGGTCGGGACGTTCCTGGGGCTGGCGGTCAACGGGAAGCACGTGTCCTTCTGCGAGAACGTGTTCTACGAATTTCGCGATGAAAGGATTGCGCAGGTCTGGTCGGTGATCGACAAGGCCGCGATCGAGGCGCAGCTCTGAGACCGCGCCTCGATCTCGAACTCACGCTGGCGCCGGTGCCGCCTCGCCTTGCGGCTTGGGGAAGGGCCGGAACGTCATCGCCATCAGGAAGGCGCCGAGGCCCATCGCCCAGGAGGCGATGTAGAGCCAGGCGTAGCTGGAGAACGCGTCGTAGATCAGGCCTCCTGCAAGCGGGCCGGTGGCCATGCCGAGGCTGCCGGCCATCGCCGTGCCGCCGATCACCGTGCCCATCATCTTGAGCGGAAAATTCTCGCGGATGAGAACGGCGTAGAGCGGCATGGTGCCGGCATAGATGAAGCCAAAGGCTGCTCCGACCACATAGAACGTCGTGAGTTGATTCGCGAAGACATAGGCGAGCGCACCGAAGGCCTGGAGCAGCAGGCCGGAGACCAGCACGCGCTTGGCGCCGAAGCGGTCACCGAGCAGGCCGAAGGCGATGCGGCCGCCGAGACCGGCAAAACCCTCGATGCTGTAGATCGTCACCGCCGCGACCAGCGGAATGCCGCAGCTCACCGCATAGCTGACCGTATGGATGATCGGTCCCGAATGGGTGGCGCAGCAGAAGAAGTTGGTGGCGAGCAGGATGATGAATTGCGGCGAACGCAGCGCCTCACCCATCGACATCTCGGTTTGCGCAGCGCCCTCACCCTTTGGCGCAGCCGCCGCTTGCGCGAGCGCAGGCGGACGGCGCACCAGGAACGAGACCGGGATCATGATGGCGCCGACCACCAGTGCTACGATCTGCATCGAGGTGCGCCAGTCGTAGCCCGAGACCAGCCAGGCCGCGAACGGGGCCATCGTCATCGGCGCCATGCCCATGCCGGCCGAGACCAGCGACACTGCGAGACTGCGCTGGGTCTCGAACCAGCCAGTCACTGCCGCCATCATCGGTGCGAAGATCGCAGCGCACGCCGCGCCGGTCAAAAGGCCGAACACGATCTGGAACACGATCAGCGAGGTCGCGAGGCTGGCGGCGAACAGGCTCAGCGTCAGCACGATCGATCCGGTCAGCACCACTGGAAGCGGCCCGAACCGGTCGGACAGCGTGCCCCAGACCATGCTGGTGAAGGCCATGGCCAAAAAGCCGATCGTCATCGCGCCGGAAATGCCGGTCACCGACCAGCCGGTGTCCTTGGCGATCGGCTGCAGGAACACCGGCAGCGAAAACATGCCGCCGATGGCGACGCAGCCGAGCAGCCCGCCGGCGGCGACGATCACCCAGCGATAGGGGGATTGGGTCATCTTTGTCTCCCGAGATGATCTTGTCTGACTGGAAGACGAATGGGAACCGCACCGGCCGACAGCGTCGCCACGTTTTTGAAGGGCATCGCCAAACAAAAATTGCGAAAACAACCCCATGCACAGTAGATGGCCCCAGCGGGATCAATGACTTAGCGGAGAGCGAAATGAGCGGCCGGCGGCCCGCGAAGGCTCGCTGTTGTTTGACGCGTCGGGCAAAACATCACGACCTCATCCCGCCAATCCAGCTCGCCTTCGCTCGTGTGACCGTCCGCGATCAAAGCTCACACGGCCGCTCTGCGGCGCCAGATGCTGACCGTGAGCCAGATTGCCGAGACCAGAAAGTAGAGTGCGCCGACCGCAGCATAGCCCGCGACGTTCGCGATCGATGGAGCCGCGGGCATCGTGGCCTGAAAGATGAAGAAACCGCCTGCGAGGGCCGACTGGCCACCGCTCAGCACCATGGCCCATTGTGCGCCAAAGAGCTTCCAGCGCCGCACGGCCGTGCCGAGCTGGAGCAACCCGGATAGGATCGCCCACGCCCCGAAGATCCCGAGCACCCAGTTCATGCTGACCTGCAAGGCCAGCACGACCGCGATGGTCGTCGCGAGGCTGACCAGCACGTTCAGGCCCTGCGTGCGGTTTTGGTTCAACCCGCCGCTGCAGAGCGCGTCGAGATAATTGGCTGCGGCGTCCCACGCCGGATACGCGACGAGCAGCGCTGCTGCGACGATCGCCGACGACGGCGCGATCGCAAAAGCCGCGATGACCCAGGCGAGGGAAAACGCGGCCCGCAGGAAATAATACTGCTTCAGCCATTGCGCGTGCTCGACGATGTCCGAAGTTGTCTCACGGTCTCTCATGTCTTCTCTTACCTACTAGTTGGTAGTTAACATCATGCAAGTCGGCGCTGGACGGTTTTGCGCCCAGCGTTGCGCTTCGTCCTTCAGTGCCTGGTGGTCAGCCGGTCGAGCAGCGGCCGGGTAATGGTCCCGAACATCTTGGGATCGCCATAGGCGCGCGCCGACAGCATTGCGCCGTGAACGGTCGCCATGAATCCTTCAGCCTCGACCTTCGCAGTGCTGGAAAGATGCAGCCGCCCCTTCCGCTTGCCGCGCTCCAGCACCGAGGTCAGCCACGACGCCAGGAAGCGGAAATGCGCCCGAACCTCCAGCGCCACCTCCTCGGGGAGGATGGGAAGCTCGCTGGCGAGCAGCGCGCAAACGCAGAAGGGAGCGGTCGCGTCAGTGATACACGCCTCCCAATAGGCGACATAGTTTTCGAGCTGGTCGCGCGGGTCCGGGATGTTGCGCTCGAGCGCCGCCAAACCCGCCTGCGCCTCCTCGCGATAGCGCGACACCAGGGTGCGGACCAGATCGACCTTGCTGGCGAAATGATGGTGGATGCTCGGCTTGCGAATGCCGACCACGTCGGCGATGTCGGCATAGCTGAAGCCGTTATAGCCGCCGGCAATGATCAGCGAGCGGGCGCAGGCCAGGATGTCGTCGGCGGTGGTGGAGACGTTGCTCATGCAGGTTAACTACCTTCCAGTTGGTAGGGCGTCAAGGAGGGATGCTTCAACGATGCGTGAGTGGTAGGAGCCTCTCATGACCATCCGCCCCATCGTCCGCTACCCCGACCGCCGGCTCGCACTGCCGGCCCGCCCCGTCACCGCGTTCGACGATGGCTTACGAGAGCTTGCGGCGGACTTGCTGGAGACGATGCGCGCCGCACCCGGGATCGGGATTACCGCGCCGCATATCGGCGTGCCCTTGCGCGTCGTCGTGCTCGAGCTCGACGGCAAGGACGGGCCCCTCACCTACGTCAATCCCGTCATTGAGTGGGCCTCCCCCGAGATGATCATGCACCGCGAGGGCAGCGTCTCGATGCCTGGGGTCAACGACGAGGTGCAGCGCCACGCGCGCGTGCGGATCAGCTACAATGATCTCAGCGGCAACACGCAAAGCGAGGAATCGGAGGGCTTGCGCGCCGTGTGTCACCAGCACGAGATCGACCAGCTCGACGGCATGTTCTGGATCCAGCGACTGTCGCGGCTGAAGCGGGAGCGGCTGGTGAAGAAGTACGAGAAGATGCACAGACCTTGAGGGGATCGGCCAAATGAATTCGCTATCCGCCAGCGCCGAAAGCTAGACGGATGGACTACGCCAGCGGCCCTCGCTTTCGCTCAGCCGCTGGCGCCTCACACGCTCAGATCATCCGGCCCTGGCGGGTACGGGCGTGTTGAGCAGCTGCTGCTCCCACAGGTACGCGATGCCGCTACCGCCGGCATGCTGGATGATCACCTCCGTCAGCGCGGCAGCTTGGTCGATCCGAGCCCAGTCGCGCTGCCATTCGGCCGCGACCGCCAGCCAGGTCATCATATTGACGCCCGCCGCGATCATGCGCTGGATTGCGACCTGGTGGGCCTCCACCGAAACGGCGCCAGAGGCGTCGGTGACCACCGTGACATCCCAGCCTTCGCCGCGAGCCTGAATCGCCGGCATCGCAACGCAAATTTCGGTCCACAGGCCAGCAAGGATGAGCTGCTTGCGGCCAGTTGCCTTGACTGCGTCCACCACCTTGCGATCCTCCCAGGTGTTGATGAACGTCCGGTCGATCACTTCCTGGCCAGGGAACACGTCTGTGATCTGAGGAAAAAGGAGACCACCCCGTTCAGCGATCACCGTGGTCAGGATCGTGGGGACACCGAAGGCTTTGGCGGCCTTGGCCAGCCCGGCCGTATTGTTGATCACCATCTGCGGTTCGTGGCTGTTCACGTTCGCAAGCTGGTACGGCTGGTGGTCGATCAGAACGAGGACGGAGTCTTCGGGACGAAGGAGCGAAGCAAGGCCGTTACGAAAAGTCATCGTTGCATCCTTTACTGCCGCTGTGAGCGGCACTGGTTCGGAGACGTACGCCAACAGCGACGTAGCCCAACGCGAGATTGATGGTCTCGGATGCGATACGGTAGTGTCAGGTCGCGACACGCTGTGTCGCCGAATGAGGAACGCTGAATTGGATATTGAAGAGATACGGACGTTCGTCGAAATCGCCGACGCCGGGGGGATTTCGTCCGCCGCGACACGGCTGGGCGTCGCCAAATCGATCGTCAGTCGTCGGCTCCTCCGGCTTGAAGCGGAACTTGGCGTTCAACTGCTTGCAAGAACGACCCGCGGGGCTGCCCTCACGGAGGCCGGCGTCACCTTCCGAGACCATGCAGCCAGAGTCCACGCGGAGATCGAGGCAGCAAAGGAGGCAGTTTTACCCGCCGGAGAACTGCGCGGCCGCTTGCGAGTTGCAGTGCCGCTTTCTTTCGGCCCGACCCACTTCGCTCCCATCCTAGCGGAAATGGGCCGGCGCCATCCCCATCTCCAGATCCAGACCTGCTACAGCGATCGCTTCGTCGATCTCATCGCAGAAGGATATGATTGCGCGATACGCGTTGGCCATCTTCAGGACTCCAATCTGATCGCAAGGCGCGTCGGTCCCGTCTATGGGAAGCTTCTCGCCAGCCCGGACTACATCAAGACCCATGGGTCGCCTGAATCGCCGGAGGAACTCCTCGGCCACGAAGCCCTCATGCAGGGCACCGAAGCGTGGCAACTCATGGATGGCGACAAGATCATCACAGTGCGTCCGCAGGGGCGCTTCAAGGCCGACAACGGCACAGCTCTGGTTTTTGCTGCCTTGGCAGGACTTGGGGTCGCCTACCTTCCCGACAGGCTCACCCAAGAATACGTAGCCTCCGGCGCGCTCGTGCCCGTCATGACACGATATCCCCCGTCGCCGGCGGGTGCGTATGTGATCCGCCCGCCGGGTCAGCATCCCGCGCGGAAGATACGGGTTCTCACCGAGTTGCTGATCGAGTATTGCGAGCCGGCTCCGCAGCCGGCGTAACCTCGCCTCACCCAATGTCGCGATCGGCTCAAGCTCTCTTCCCGCTCCTTTTGCTGAGCGGCGCGTTGCGACGCTCGCGTTTGCCGCGCGCGATCTCGGTGGCCAGCGCGTCCAGCTTCGGCTCCCAGAAACTCCTGAACTGACCGATCCACGCATCCACCGCGCGAAGGCCCGCAACATCGACCGAATAGAGGCGCCTTTGCGCCTCCGCCCGAACGTTGGCAAAGCCGCACTCTCGCAACACCTTCAGATGCTGCGAGACCGCCGCCTGGGTGATGCCGAACTCGGCCCCGATGGCTTCGACGACCTCACCGGACGCCATCTCCCCGGGCGCGAGCAGCTCGAGGATGCGGCGGCGGACGGGATCGGCGAGGACCTCGAAGATTTGCATCAGCTTCCTGTGCCGGGATGAGCGATGTCGGGCGGCATCTCGCCGCGATAGAACGCGATGGTGCGGTCCGAGCGCTGCTTCGCCTCGTCAGGGTCGACTCCACTTGCGACATGCGCCGCGCGCCAATATTCGCCGCTCGTCGTCATGAAGTCCTTGCCCTCGGGCGAGACCATCCACGCCTCCGCCGTCTCGTGGTCGACCGACGCCCCGGTCGCAAGATATCGCTCGAGCCCCGCGAGCGCGAGATCCCAGCCGATCCCAACTGCACCCGGGCCGAATTGATTCCAATGATCCTCGATGATCGCGGTGTGTTCAAGCGTCAAACGCGCCTGACTTCGTTCCGCGCTCAGCTTGACGTCGATCCAGCTCACAGCGCCGCCGAACTCCCATGTCGCGGCGAAATGGCTCGGCGGCGTGCAGGCCGTGATGGTGCCGCCCGCATTGCCCTTGACCTGATATCTTCCGCCGAGCTGGAGCTCTCCCTCGACCGGCGCGAACCAGCGCGGAATGCGCTCCTTGCTCGTTACCGCGTCCCAGAGATCGTCGACGCCAGTGTCGTAGAGCCGCGTCAGCGTCACGACACTCGCCGGCTTTCCGTCCTTGTCGAAATTGCGCACTGAACGCGCAACAAGCCCCAAGACTCTGGCGACGTCGATTTCCATCACGCTTCTCCCTGACGTTTCGCTGGTGAATATCGGCCGCCACGAATATAAGTCAATACTTATATTAATCCGTCTCGCTGCGTCAAACCGCCTCGCAGCCGGCGTGAACAAAACAGCTGTTTCGGCGTCTATCGGTGTCCCACCCGCCAAGCCTGGCATAAGACGGAAGAACCTCATGAAAGTTCGTAAATTCGCCATCTCCGATGCTTCGCTCGAACGCTCGCCGGGACAGGACGCCGACATCTTCGTCAGCAATATGGTCGACCAACGTCACGGCGGACCGATCACGATCGGCTACGGCCGCTACGCGCCGAACCAGACTCTGGACGAAACCATGAAAGTCGACGATGTCATGTTCGTGATCGAGGGGAAGCTCTCGGTCACGAGCGGCGGCAGCACCGTCACCGCGGGGCCCGGCGAGATCGTCTACATGCCGAAGGGTGAGACGGTCACGATCCGCTCACACGAGCAAGGCGCCCTCACCGGTTTCGTCACCTATCCGCATTGGCAGGAGGCGCATGACGGCACCGGTTAGCCGCTGACGGCCAGACCTGCTGGATTGATCTTGCGGTCTGGCGTGAATGAACGAGACAACGGTTGATTTCCACCGTCGTCGCCCGGCTTGCCGTCTTCGCTCAAGCTACGCCGGGCCGACACCGAGAGCCCGGCGAAGCCTTGGCGTAGCCGGGACCGGGCGACCCAGTACGCCGCGGCACCTCGGCTCAATCACAACCGTCTCTGGAATACTGGATCGCCCGATCGAGTCGGGCGATGACAGCGAATGTGAGGCGCGAACGTGCGACGTCCTACCCGCCCGCCATCAGCGCCTTCGCCAGCGCCATGTAGGCCGGCAGCGTCACGGGGTCGTTGGCGGCGTTGCCCGCCATGGGATGCGATGCATAACGCGCGATCACCATTTCAGCCTTGGGATCGATGTAGATGCCCTGACCGTGGACGCCACGCGCCATGTAGGCACCGTGTTCGTTGTGCGTCACCCACCATTGATTGCAGTAGGACGCGCCCGGCAGCGTGGTATAGCCGGCCGGCTTGAATTTTTCGGGATCGCCGCCGCGCGCGATGTCCTCGACCACTTGTGATGGCACGACCTGGCGGCCGTTGAAGCGACCGTGATTGCGCATGGTCTCGCCGAAGCGGGCCAGATCGCGCAGTGTCGTGGAGAGCCCGCCGCCGCCGCTCTCGGTGCCGATGCGGTCGACGTGATAGTGCGCATCCTCCTCCGCCCCCATCGGCTGCCAGATGCGCTCCGATAGCAGGTCGGACAAGGTCATGCCGCTGGCGCGCCTGATGATCCAGGCCAGCACGTCGGTGTTGACGGTCTTGTAGGCAAAGGCCTTCCCGTGCTCGCCCTGCTTCTTCTGTGCGACGAGAAAATCGAAGATGGTAGTCGCGCCTTCATAGCCGGGCGGGATCGGCGCCATGCCGTTGGCGCGCCGCAGGCCCCAGACATCCGAATTCTTGTCGGTATAGACTTCGGTGTAGAGAAGCCCCGTGGTCATATCCATGACCTCGTGCACGCGCGCGTCGCCGAACGCGCTCGCCTTCAGCTCCGGCACGTAGTCCGTCACCTGTGCTTGCGGATCGATCCTGCCCTCGGCGACCAGCATGCCTGCGAGCACGCCGGTGAACGACTTCGTCACGGACATCGCGATATGCGGCTTGTGCGGCTTCAACGCGCCGAAATAGCGCTCATAGATCAGCTTCCCCCGATGCAGCACCGCGATGCCGTCGGTGTAGGTCTCCTCCAGCATCTTTTCAAAGGTCATGGGCCGGCCATCCATCGTGGTCGAGGCGACCGCGCCGATGTCATGGTCCTGGCGCGGCAGCACCGACGCCGGCCCTGCCCCGCGCCAGACGTTCACCGTCGGCACCAGTTGGCGGATGTTGGACCACGCCCAGCGCAGCTCGGGGAAATTGCGGAACGAGCCGTCGTGGAAGGTGATGAGGCGGTCCGAGGACGGCGGGAAGCCGCGCATCCAGCCGAGGGAGTTGGGGTCGGTGGAGGTGGCGGGCTGTTGGCTGGGCGCGATCGCGGTGGACATGCAAGGTAGCTCCGGAGAGAACGACGCGGATGTCGTATCACGGCGGAACGTGACGGAGATCCGACGTTTGCGCCGGGTCCCTGCGCGCCGATCAGGACGGCGCAGCGCAAATCCGTTTCACCACCGCGCTGTCGCACTCCCGAGCACGGTCCGTCCCTGCGTGAAGGAGCAGGTCCCGGCGTTGCAGATCGGCACGCGTTCATCCGACAGGTTCCGCGCATTCACGGCGAGCCGCATGCCGCGATAGTCGTAATGCGCCCCCGCATCGAACGCCATGATGGCGGGATTTCTGATCGTGTTGACCTCGTCCGCCCAGGTCTGCCCGATCCAGCGCGCACCGGCACCGATGCCAAAGCCTGCAAGCGGGCCGGTCTGCCAGGTGTAGTCGAGGAAAATCGCGGCCTGCTGCAACGGCACGCCGATCGGCACCTTGCCAAGATCGAGGCCATTGCTGCGCGTGACGGTCGCATCGGTGTAGCTGTAGGACGCGATGCCCTTGAGTCCCTCGGCCAACGACAGCACGGCTTCGAGCTCCGCGCCGCGCGATCGGACTTGGCCGGTCTGCACCGAGAAGCTGGGAAAGGCCGGATCGATGGTCAGCACGTTGTCCTTGGTCAGGTCGAACCAGGTCGCCGTGAAGTAACTGTTCCAGCCGAGAGGTTGATATTTGATGCCGGCTTCGAAAGATTCACCCGTTGTCGGCACGAACGGCGTGCTGCCGCGCTGTGGGGCCGTCGTGCCGGTCAGCGGCAGAAACGACGTCGCATAGTTCACATAAGGAGCAAGGCCGGACTCGAACAGATACAACAATCCGGCGCGGCCGGTGAACTTGCCGGGCGCACTATCGCTCGTCACGCCCGTAAGGTCGTTGCGGTTCGACAGCGCGGCAAAGTCCTGCCGGCCGCCGATGGTCAGCCGCCAGCCGCCCCAGGCCATCTGATCCTGTGCGTAGAGCCCGACCTGGCCGAGCGTTTGGTTGTTGGCGCTCATCAGCCCCAGAGGGGTCGTCGGCGCCGAGCTGCCGTAGACCGGATTGGTCAGATCGAGCGACGGCGCCAGGCCCGCATAATAGTCCAGCGTCGTGCCTTGCCGGAAATAGTCGACGCCTGCGAGCACCGTATGCTTGACCGGACCTGTGACCAGCTTGGCCTCGATCTGATTATCGACGTTGAACGTGTTCAGCCATTCCCGGAACGTCGCACCATAGCGGTTGAGCGTGCGCCCGTCGGGCGAGAGGCTGAGAGCATCGACCATGTTGCCCTCGAACGACACGTGCCCGATCCGGACATGCTGCCGGAAGGCCAGCGCCTCATTGATGCGATGGTCGAGCCTGTATCCGATCGAGGCCTGCCATTGCGTAAGCGCGTCGAATGCGGGGTCGCCGAGACGAATATTGGTGACCACGCCCGTCACTGGGTTACGCAGATAATACGGCCACATCGAGGTCTTGCTGCGCTCATACTCGGCCAGCACGGTGAGTGTCGTATCCTCACCCAGCTTGGCGGTAAAGCTCGGGGCGAGAAACACGCGGTCATCCCAGGTCCCCGGGATTTGCGTGCCGCTGTCACGCACCAGGCCGGTGAAGCGGTAAAGCAGCTTGTCGTTGTCGAGCGTTGGCCCGCTGAAGTCGAACCTGCCCTGATGACGATCGAAATTTCCGATATCGAGGCCGACCTCATTGAACCGCTTATCGAGCGGCATCTTGCTCACATAGTTCACCATGCCGCCGGCTTCGTTGGCGCCGTACAGCACCGATGACGGACCGCGCATCACCTCGATTCGCTCGGCTCCGTAGGGTTCGTTGCGAAAATAGGCGAACGAACCATTGCCCTGCCGCAAGCCGTCACGGTAGTTGCCATACACGTTGGCCGCAAATCCCCGGATCAGAAACTGATCATAACGGGGATCGAAACCGTAGGGCTGCGTCTGCACACCGGCCGTGTAGGCCAACGCCTCGCCGACCGTTCGCGCACCGGTGTCGCGGATCTGATCTTGCGTCACGACCGAGATGGACTGCGGCGTCTCGATCAACGCCGTGTTCGTCTTGGTGCCGGTGGCGCTGCGCGTCGCGACGAAGCCCTGCACGGGACCGATCGCGCTCTGCAGCGTCGGGGCCGATGCCGGAGCTCCCGCCGCAAGCTGTGCTGGCCGTGGTGGATTGGCGCGTTGGGGCGGTCGCCGCACGCTGCTTGCGGCTCCAGCTCGCGCGGCTTGCGCGCGGCGGGCCTGCGCCGGAGCTTCAACGGTCACTGGAGGTAGCTGAGCTTGAGCGTAACTCTTGCCGTCAAAGCCTGCATCCAACACAAACAAACTGCAGGTCGCGAGAAAACCACGCCTCACGGCATTCAAACCCAGCATTCCAATCCCCGGTTAGAGAACAAGCTCAGCTGCTGACTTATGGGCACACGGAGACGGGGAAGCGAAGTTGAATGGGTCTAAACAATGCTCTCTCGTCGCGACTGTGACATAGTTGCGACTCCGGTGCTGCAAGCGCAGCATGCGCCAAGTTGCACGTCGCGCCTGCTTCGGGAGAATTCACGGGCGCCACGCGGAATAATCCGTGACAGCCGATGCGACAACCTCATCCGGCTTCCGCGCCAACGCATCCATCTGCGTCAGACAATCAGGTCGGCGGCAATTCACCGAAAAGATCGAGCACGGGTACGCCGAGCGGCTCGAAGTGCTTGACGTTGCGGGACGGGATCGTCAGCGTATGCTGGCGCGCTGTGGCAGCAATGATGATATCGGCAAACCCCGGCGCATGCCCCTGCCCGCGAGCCCGATCCGATAACTCTTCCGCAAGCGGCGCAGCCGCAGTGTCGAACGGATCACCTTTGATCATCGGCAGATAGGGGTCGGACGGCCCCAGTCGCCTAACCAGCCCTCGAGACCGCACGTTAGACAGGCAGCTAGAATCAACGCGCCGCGCCGCAGAACCATCGTCCAAACATTCGGCTAGCGAACAGAAGGTAGCGCCTGACGGTCAAGCTGGGACCGCCTTCCACAACCCAAACAGAGCAGGCAAAAATAGCCACCGAAAGCCGCGACGTCGGACGTATCATACGCCGCTTGTCAACTTATAGCCGAGAGATGGGTGGCCTGCCGATCCTGCGCGCCCCCCAACCTCATCCCGCCTTGAGCAGCCATCGAATCGGCAGCGCAATCACGAAGATCGTGGCCACACCTGCGGCCCACAGCGCAGCGAACCACAGCCACTGCCGCCAGGCGCGAGACATCCGCGGCATCAATGATATCCCTCGCCGTGCCGCACCTTCCCGCGAAACAGCCAATAGACGTATCCGGTGTAGACGAGGATTACCGGCACCAGCACCGCCGCGCCGATGAGCAAGAACAACTGGCTGCTGGGATGCGTGGCTGCCTGCCAGATCGTGATCGAGGGCGGCACGATCATCGGCCACATGCTGATGCCCAGCCCGGCATAGGAAAGCAGGAAAAAGCCGAGCGCGCACAGGAACGGCATCCCATCCTCGCCCTTTGCGAGCGCGCGATGAAAGCGCCATGCCAGCAGGGCCAGAAGGATCGGCACCGGCGCTGCGTAAAGCATGTTCGGCAGCGTCAGCCAGCGCTCGCGAAACGCCGCGCTTTGGACGACCATCATCAGTGATATGAGGGCGATGAAGCTGAGTGTCGCAAACCCGAGAACGCGTGCGTAGTAGCGGCAGCGTGACTGAAGCGCTCCTTCGGTCTTCCATATCAGCCAGCATGCGCCGAGCAGGCCGTAGCCGACGACGAGGGCAACACCGGTCAGAATCGAGAACGGTGTCAGCCAGTCCCACCAGCCGCCGGCGTAAGCACGCCCCTCCACGCGGATGCCCTGCACGATGGCGCCAAGGCAAACACCCTGGAGGAACGCCGCGGCAAAGCTGCCCCAGGAGAAGGCGCGGTCCCACCATACTTCACCGGCGGATGTGCGGGCCCGAAACCGCATTTCGAAGGCCACCCCGCGAAACACCAATGCAAGCAGCATCAGAATGAGCGGCATGTAGAGTGCGGGAAAGATGGTCGCATAGGCCAGCGGAAACACGGCGAACAATCCGCCGCCGCCCAGGACGAGCCAGGTTTCGTTGCCATCCCAGACCGGTGCCACGGAGTTGACCATGACATCGCGGTCGGCTCTCGCCGCCTCGGCCGGGAACAGGATGCCCACGCCGAGGTCGAAGCCGTCCATCACCACGTAGAGCAACACGGCCGTGGCAATCAGCAGCGCCCAAATCAGTGTGAGGTCGATGCTCATGGACTGATCCCCGCCTGCCTTGGTTCTGCTCCGTGCGTCCCACGACTAACCAGGCCTGGCGCCGGCGTGATGCCCGCCGTACGCACCGGCTGGCCTTGAGGCGGTCCGTGCTCGCCGGCTTCAGGCGTCTGGCGGAAGAGGTGAAACAGATATGCGATACCCGCGCCGAACACGACGAAGTACACGACGACGAATGCGGCGAGTGATGCAGCGACGGCCGGCGCGGCAATCGGCGCGACGCTGTCCGCGGTCCTCAGCAATCCATAGACGGTGAAAGGCTGTCGCCCGGCCTCTGTCACCGTCCATCCAGCGGTCACCGCAATCAGCCCGGACGGCCCCATGGCCACGGCGAAGCGGTGCAGCCATGGCGTGTCGTAGAGCCTGTTGCGCCGGCGCAGCCAAAGCGAGGCGACGCCCAGCGCGATCATCAGAAGACCCAAGCCGACCATGATGCGGAATGCCCAGAAGACCAGTGGAATGTTGGTCGGCCATGTGTCCTTCGGGAAAGCCTTGAGCCCCTTGACCTCTCCATCGAGGCTGTGCGTCAGGTAAAGGCTCGCGAAGCCAGGGATGGCGATTTGGCCGCGGGTCACCCCGGCTTCGGCATCCGGCATGCCGAACAGGATGGAAGGCGCGCGGCGCTCGGTCTCGAAGTGGCCTTCCATGGCGGCAACCTTGGTGGGCTGGTGGTGATACGAATTCACGCCATGAAGATCGCCGATAAAAAGCTGCATCGGGGCCACGATTGCGGCCATCCACATCGCCATCGAAAACATGATGCGTGCGCGTTCGTTCATCCTGTCCCGCAGAAGGTGCCAGGCGCCCACGGCCCCCACGATCATCGCGGTCGTCAGGTAAGCCGCCGTTACCGTGTGAGCGAAGCGATAGGGGAACGAGGGATTGAAGATGATCGCGAACCAGCTCTCCGGAATGAACTGGCCGTCCGGTCCCATTGCATGCCCGGTCGGCGTTTGCATCCAGGAATTGGCGGCGAGAATCCAGAACGCCGAGAGCAAGGTGCCGCCCGCGACGAAGCAGGTCGCGACGAAATGCAGGCGCGGACCGACGCGGCCAAGGCCAAAGAGCATCACCCCGAGGAAGCCGGCCTCGAGAAAGAATGCCGTCAGCACTTCGTAGCCAAGGAGCGGTCCGAGCACCGGCGATGTCTTGTCGGCGAACACCGACCAGTTCGTGCCGAACTGGTAGGACATGACGATCCCCGACACCACGCCCATGGCGAAGGCAACAGCGAAAATCTTGAGCCAATAGCGATAGGTATCGAGATAGGCGGCGCGGCCCGTCCACAGCCACAGACCTTCGAGCACGGCAAGATAGCTCGCCAGTCCGATGGTGAAGGCCGGAAACAGGAAGTGCCAGACCACCGTGAAGGCAAACTGGAAGCGCGCAAGATCCAATGCGCTGGGCAGTAAGTCGGACATAGCTCCGCCCCCGTCATCAAGTGCGGCCCGCAGCTAACGCTTTCAACTTAAGCGGGTTCCAGCTGCCTCGATCATCCGGATCCAGGGTGTAACCATTCTGCGCGCACTGTCCTTGGAGGGTATCGTCGGCAGACCATGGTCTCAAGAGGCCCGAATGTCCTACCCCCCCTGCAGCCGGCGAACTGCGATTGAGTTCGACGCGCAGCTGCGCGCTCGCGTGGCCGAAGCGCCGCTGCCGAGCATCGTTCGATCCTAAGCCGACGCCGGTCTCTGCACGTTTGGCGGTGGCGCCGCATCATCGGCGTCCGGATCCCGCCCCTGACTCCTGTCGAGTTGTCGCATGACCGGCGTGACAGTCAGTCCGTGAAGCAGAATCGACAACAGCGCCACGAGGCCAACGATAGCCCACATCCGCTCACCGTCGGCCATCTCCATATGGTTGAGCCCATAGGCCAGATAGTAGAACGAGCCAACACCTCGGATTCCGAAAAAGGCCAGCGTCATCTTCTCCGAAAAGCGGGCATTGAACCCGGCCAGCGCAATTAAGCCGCCGATCGGCCGGATGATGAGCAGCATCGCCGCCGCCGCCGCCACGTCCACCAGCTGGAGCGGGCGCAGCAAACCGCTGACCAGTGCCCCGCCGAACAGCAGCAGCAGGACCATCATGGCTAGCCGCTCGACCTGCTCGGTGATGTCGTGCATTTGTCGGTTGAATTCGTGATCGCGGTGCGATCGGCGTAGCGTCAGTGCGGTGACGAAAACGGCAAGGAAGCCGTAGCAGTGGATCAGTTCGGTCACACCGTAAGAAACGAACGTGGCCGCGATCGCGATGAGACCGTCTCCCGTCTTCGACAGCTTCGTGTCGCTGGGAACGTGGAAGGTGAGCCAGCCGAACAGCCGACCAATGAGCCAGCCGCCGATGAGGCCGGCGCCAATCTCCCACAGCACATTGTGGAGCAGCCACTGCCCGGCCCAGGGTTCCCCCGTTGCCGTGGCCAAACTGAGGGCGATCGCAAGATTCACGAACGGGAAGGCGAAGCCGTCGTTCAAGCCTGCCTCGGATGTCAGCCCGAAGCGAACCTCATCCTCTTCCCCGGTCTTCGGAGGCCCGACCTGAACGTCGGATGCGAGCACCGGATCGGTCGGCGCCAGGCTTGCCCCCAACAGCAGTGCTGCGATCCAGGACAGGCCCAGCAACCACCCTCCCATTGCTGTGATTGCGAGGATTCCAATCGGCATTGTGATCGCCAGCAATCGCCAGGTGACGCCCCACTTCCGCCAACTGAACGGGCGATCGAGCTTCAAGCCGGCCCCCATCAGCGCAATGATCACAACGAACTCGGTGAAACGCTCGGTGAAGTCGGGGTAATCGAGCGGCAGCGGCCGGAGCGTGACTGCCGGCAGCGAGAAGATCGCAGCTCCGATCCCGATGCAGACGATCGGCAGAGACAGGGGCAGCCGCTTCAGGACGAGTGGTAGCCAGGCGACCAGCGCGATCAGCAGGCCCGCTCCCGTCAGGATCAGAATGTATGGCTCTGGGGCTAAGGAGGAGACTTGCACCGTCCTTCAACGCCGCAGAGCTGTGAACAGTTCACACGGGAATTGGGATTCTGTGGCCCGTCGAGCCCTATCGATCATTTTCGGCGAGCCGGCGCAGCAGCTGCGTGGTCTGGAAAAACCGCCGGATAAGTCGGCTTCAGGATGCGGGACCATCCTCGATCGACTGCTCAGCTCGACGCGGCAGCCACCTTGCTCCGGAGGATCGTTTTCATCGCTTTGCCCTTGGCGAGTTCGTCGACCAGTTTGTCGAGATACCGGATTTCGCGCATGATCGGTTCTTCGATATTTTCGACGCGGACGCCGCAGATCGTGCCCGTGATGAGCGAACGCGAGGCATTCATGCGAGGGGCCTGAGCGAAGAAATCCTCAAGGGAGGTCTTCTTTGCGAGTTCCTTGTCCAGTGTCTTCCGCGTATGGCCGGTCAGCCAGCAGATGATCTCATCGACCTCCGCCTTCGTGCGCCCCTTCTTCTCTGCCTTCGCGACGTAGTGCGGATAGACGCTCGCAAAACTCATCAGGTAAATTTTGTGCGCCATGCGTCCTCGAAGGGCTTTTCCCTACTCCCACTCGATCGTCCCGGGCGGCTTGCTGGTCACGTCGTACACCACCCGGTTCACGCCCTTCACCTCGTTGATGATGCGCGTGGCGGTCTCTCCTAAGAACTTCATGTCGAACTGGTAGAAATCGGCGGTCATGCCGTCGGTGGAGGTGACGGCGCGCAGGCCGACGACGTAGTCGTAGGTGCGGCCGTCGCCCATGACGCCGACGGTCTTCACCGGGAGCAGGACGGCAAAGGCCTGCCAGATTTCGTCGTAGAGGCCGTGCTTGCGGATCTGGTCGATGTAGACGGCATCGGCCTTGCGCAGGATGTCGAGCTTGTCGCGGGTGATGTCGCCGGGGCAGCGGATGGCGAGGCCGGGGCCCGGGAACGGGTGGCGGCCGACGAAGATTTCGGGAAGGCCGAGCTCGCGCCCCAGCTTGCGCACCTCGTCCTTGAACAGCTCGCGCAGCGGCTCGACGAGCTTCATGTTCATGCGTTCAGGCAGGCCGCCGACATTGTGGTGCGACTTGATGGTGACGGAAGGTCCGCCGGTAAAGGAGACGCTCTCGATCACGTCAGGATAGAGCGTACCCTGCGCGAGGAAATCGGCGCCGCCTATCTTCTTGGCCTCCTGCTCGAACACCTCGATGAAGAGGCGGCCGATGGTCTTGCGCTTGGTCTCAGGGTCGGTGACGCCTTCGAGCTCGCCCAAAAACTGCTTCGAGGCATCCACGTGGACGAGCGGGATGTTGTAGTGGTGGCGGAACAGGTCGACCACGGTCTTGGCCTCGTCGAGGCGGAGCAGGCCGTGATCGACGAAGACGCAGGTGAGCTGGTCGCCGATGGCCTCGTGAATCAGGACGGCTGCGACGGCGGAATCGACGCCGCCGGAGAGGCCACAGATCACCTTGCCCTTGCCGACCTGCTGACGGATCTTCGCGATCTCCTCCTCGCGGAAGGCGCGCATGGTCCAGTCGCCGGACAGGCCTGCGATCTTGCGCACGAAATTGCGGATGAGCTTGGCGCCGTCGGGCGTGTGCACCACTTCGGGGTGGAACATCAGGCCGTAATATTTGCGTGTCTCGTCCTGGATGATCGCGAACGGCGCGTTCGGCGAGGTGCCGGCGACGGAGAAGCCCGGCGGCATCTTCGTAATGCGGTCGCCATGACTCATCCAGACCTGGTTCTTGGTGCCTGACGACCAGACGTCCTCGAACAGCTTGCTCTGCGCCTTCACCTCGACGTCGGCGCGGCCGAATTCGCGGTGATGGCCGCCCTCGACGGTGCCGCCGAGTTGGGCCGCCATGGTCATCTGGCCGTAGCAGATGCCCATCACGGGCACGCCGGAATCGAAGATGGCTTGCGGCGCGCGGGGCGAACCGGCCTCGTGCACCGATTCAGGGCCACCGGAGAGGATCACCGCTTTCGGCTTCATCTCGTTGAAGGCGGCTTCGGCCTTGTTGAACGGGACGATCTCGCAATAGACGCCGTCCTCGCGCACGCGACGCGCGATCAGCTGCGTCACCTGGCTGCCGAAGTCGACGATGAGAATCTTGTCGTGCGCCGAGGCCACCGAGGGCGTCGACGCGGAGCGGTCGTTCTGTGCTGCTGTCATGGCCAGCAAATACGCTGGCGCGGCCCGGCCCGCAACCGCGGTAGCTGCGCGCCCACATGCTTCTTTGGGCATGGACAAACGAATATAGGTAAGTAATATTGACCTATTATGCTCCGCTATCAAACAGGGGCGATCAGGGAGAACGCTTGTGCCACAGTACCACCAGCCATCGACGCTCGCCGCCCTCGGCCGGACCTGGATCGAGGCCTGGAATTCGCGCGACCTCGAGCGCGTGCTCACGCTCTATGACGAGGCGGCCGTGATGACCTCGGACCGCATCCCGGCGCTGGGGTTCGACGCCAGCGGAACGTTGCGCGGCAAGGACGCCTTGCGCGCCTATTGGGGCAAGGCGCTCGGGCTCGTGCCGGAGCTGCACTTCTCGCTGATCGAATTGTTTGCGAGCCCCGACAGCGTCGTGGTGTTTTACGCGAATGAGCGCGGGAAGAAGATCTGCGAGTATCTGCGCGTCGATGCGGCCGGAAAGATCGTGCAGGGATCGGCGAACCATCTGGCGGAGTGACGATCACCGCTCCTCGATTGTGACACTATGACGAAGGCCGGCGCCGCGCACCGCGCGCGGCCCTGCGACCATCCGCGCGCCTCGACTTAATGCGAGGCTTTTGATAATCTCTACCATTGATTGAATTTCGTTTTTCATCCCCGGGAGATTTTCATGAAGCTCGCATCCTTCAACGTTGAAAACCTTTTCATGCGCGCACGTGCGCTCAGCGGTCCCGGCTTCTCGGAAGAAGGCAGGACCATCCTGAAGGCGCAGGCCGACATCAACGCCATCCTCGGCAAGGACAAATACACTGCGAACGACAAGAAGAAGATCGTCGAGCTGCTGGGTGTGCTCGGCCTCAAGAAGTCGGACGAGAACAAATACGCGATCCTGCGCCAGAATCGCGGCCATCTCGTCAAGCGACCGCAAAGCGGACCGATCCAGGTCGTTGCAGACGGACGGGACGACTGGATCGGATGGGTCGATCTGACGGTGGAGCAGGTCAACGAAGAGGCAACACGCAACACTGCGCGGGTCATGAAGGAGATCGATGCGGACGTGCTCGGCGTGGTGGAAGCGGAAAGCCGGCCTGCCCTCGTCCGGTTCTGCAAGGACGTGATGCCCGCCGTCGAGGCAACGTCCTACGACCACATCATGCTGATCGACGGCAATGACGACCGCGGCATCGACGTCGGCCTCATGACCAGGAAGAAATTCGATATCGTCTCGATCGCGAGCCACGTCGATGACGAGGACGAGGACGGCCTCATCTTCAGCCGGGATTGCGCGCAATTCGAGATCCAGACGGCGGCGGGAAATTCGCTCATCGTCCTCGCCAATCACTTCAAGAGCAAGGGATTCGGCTCCCAGGCGACGTCGAACGCCAAGCGCAAGCGTCAGGCCTCGCGCACCGCGACCATCTATCGCCAGCTCCGCCAGAAGCACGATTTCATCGCGGTGATCGGCGACCTCAACGACACGCCGGACAGCGATCCGATGAGCCCGCTGTTTCATCAAACCGGGCTGAAGGACATCAGCGAGCTCGACGGGTTCGAGGATGGCGGCCGTCCCGGCACGTTCAAGAACGGCACCGCGTCGAACAAGATCGACTACATCCTGCTGTCACCGGCCCTGTTCGACAAGGCGACCGCCGGCGGCATCTTCCGCATGGGCGTCTGGGGCGGCAAGAACGGCGACTTGTTTCCTCATTTTCCGACAATCACCAGGGAAATCGAGGCCGCCTCCGACCATGCCGCAATCTGGGCCGAGCTCGACATCTAGCAGCACGTCCATCGGCGCCAGCTCCTTTTGGCCGGCGCTGACGGCTTGCGACTCTCGCGTTTGCAGCTATCAGGGAGACTGCACAACCGCACTGACCGGATTCTCCCGCATGAAACTCCCCGCCTCCCCCTTCACCGTCACGGACTGGAGCAAGGTCGAGGCGACCACGCATCCCGGCGAGAGCGGGCAGGCGTTGTGGCGCACGCTCAATATCGGCGACCTCCGGGTGCGGATGGTGGAGTATTCGCCGGGCTACCTGGCCGACCATTGGTGCGATCGCGGCCACGTGCTCTACGTGCTGAAGGGCGAGATCGACAGCGAGCTGCGTGACGGGCGCACATTCAAGCTCACGGCTGGCATGAGCTACCAGGTCTCGGATTTCGGCGACGCCGCGCACCGGTCCTCGACCGCGACCGGCGCCACGCTCTTCATCGTGGACTGACATGCACCCGACGGTGACTTTGCACCGCAAAATAGAAAAGTCGCGTGAGGTCCCGGGCCACGGGTGGTGCCTTGAACTGGCCCCAAATTCTCGCTATATTGTGATCATCGATCTTGGCCGAACGACTGGGCCGCTTCGCTTCGTTGCTGACGGGCGCGCACGCTTCAGATGACTTCTCCAAACATCGACTGAACAGGGCTATGGGCGCAATGCTGCGTACCGGTCCACGTGCGTACTCTCTCTAACTAACTAAAGGAAATTCCCATGGCTATGGGCACCGTGAAGTGGTTCAACACCCAAAAGGGTTATGGTTTCATCCAGCCGGACGACGGCCAGAAGGACGTGTTCGTGCACATCAGCGCCGTCGAGCGCGCTGGCCTCTCCTCCCTCAACGAGGGCCAGAAGGTCTCGTTCGACATCGTCGCCGACCGCCGCAGCGGCAAGTCGTCGGCTGACAATCTCCGCGTCGGCTAACGCCCGCGCAGCGTTCTGACCACGGACGTACCGGCAGAACGTCAGAGCTCCAAGGCCCCGCGACCGGGATCCGGTCGCGGGGCTTTTGTTTTGTTGCCGTCATTCCGGGGCGCCCGCAGGGCGAGGCCGGAATCCACGGCGCGACAATCTCTGTGGCGCGATGGATTCCGGGTTCTCGCTTCGCGAGCCCCGGAATGACAGCGTTGATCAACGGTGCCGCAGGGTGGGCAAAGGCTCGCTCTTCGCGCGCCGTGCCCACCATCTCTCAGTAACGGGCAAGTCGTGGGCACCAAGTCGTGCGCACGGCGCTTCGCGCCTTTGCGCACCCTACAAGAGCTACGTTTTCTTCAACACCGAGACGAAAAACCCGTCGGTTCCCGTGCGGCGCGGCGTCAACAGCCAGCCCTCGTCCGATCGGAGCGCGGCCTCCGCGAAAGCCTCCGCCTTGTCCCAGAGCACACTTGCGGTCTGCTCGGGCGGCATCACCGAAAACTCGGGGTGGCGGCCGACGAATGCCCTCACCTGCTCGCCATTCTCTTCCGACAGCACCGAGCAGGTGATGTAGGCGATGCGGCCGCCGGCCTTCACCAGCGGCATCGCGCGCTCCAGCACCTCAGCCTGGTCACGCAGGCGGATCTCCAGCGCGCCCGGCCGCATGCGCCATTTGGCATCGGGATTGCGGCGCCATGTTCCGGTTCCCGTGCAGGGCGCATCGATCACGACGAGGTCGGCCGTGCTGCTTATATCGGCCAGCGGATCGGCCTCGCCCTTGGGCGTGCGGACATCGGCGTTGTGGACGCCGGCGCGCGACAGCCGTTCGTGGATCGGCGCGAGCTGGCGCTTGTCGCGATCGGTCGCGATCAGCCGGCCCTTGCCCTGCATCAGGGCGGCGAGCGCCAGCGTCTTGCCGCCCGCGCCGGCGCAGAGGTCGATCACCTGCTCGCCGGGCTTTGCCGCGGTGAATTGGGCCGCAAGCTGCGATCCCTCATCCTGCACCTCGATTCCACCCTTGATGAAAAGCTCCTCGGCCTGGATGCCGGGATTGCGCGCATCGGCCGAAAGCTCGATGCGCAGACCCGTTGCCGACCATGGCGTCGGTTTCGCATGAAGATGAGCAAGCGACGCCAGCGCCTTGTCGCGATTGGATTTTAGCGTGTTGACGCGCAGGTCCAGCGGCGCCCGGCTCGCCATCGCGGCCGCCTCGGCGGCGCGGTCCTCGCCGAACACTTTTGCAAGGTGGGGATCCAGCCATTCGGGATAGTCGCCGGCGATCGCTGGCGGCGCATCCTCGAGGGAGCGATCGCTGAGCGCCGCCTGCTCGGCCTCGGTCAGCGGCGCCGGCGCAAAGCGGCTACCGTCGAACAAGGCGTCCATCGTCGCCCCGTCCATGTTGCGCTCGAGCCGGAGCATGCCGATCAGCCTGGCACGCGCGGTGTCGGAATCCATCAGGAACGCGCTCGAGGCGTAGCGGCGCAGCACGTCCCAGACCAGGCCGGCGATGGCGGCACGGTCACCGGAACCGGCAAAGCGGTGCGCAGTGCCCCACTCCTTCAGCGCCTTGGCCGCGGGCACGCGGTCCTTCTCGATGGTGTCGATAAGTTCGATGGCTGCGGACAGCCGGGCAGCGGGGGTCATTCTCAATCTTTCAGATCAGAATCGGCGGGCAAGCGCCTAGATCAGCAACAAGAGCTTCAGGGCGAAGTAGATCCACATCGCCAGCAGCACGAGCACGCCGGCGAGCCAGACCATGGAGCGCCGGCCGAGATCGTTGGAGGAGACGAAGACCCCGGCATGGGCGAAGCGCGTCACCACGAACACCCAGGACATCAGCACGATGAAGAGATCGGCGCGGCGCAGCGGCAAGGCCAGCGCGATCAGGACATAGAACAGCACCGGCAGCTCGAATTGGTTGCGGTAGCAATTGGCGATTTGTGTGGCGCCCTTGGGCCAGTTCGGCTCGCCCAGCGCAATGTCGCGGATCTTCGTCTCACCTGCGACCAGCGTCTTGCGGCGTGCGAGCACCATGCCGATCAGAAGCGCGAAGGTGAGCCCGATCTGGACGAAGACCGGCAGCAAGACCATTTGAACGGACATCTGAGCTTTCCCATCCGGCGGAGGTCGCCGGACCGTCCATTAGCCGCCGCTCCTCGTCCTGACAATCAACCAGTTGAACCGGCCTTCCCGGTCTTGCGACCAACCACCGATCATTAAAGCGATTTCGGCCCGTTTCGAGGGCCCCAAGGCGAGACGGCGCCATGACCATCCTGACCGGCCTTTGGACCGAATCCGCCGACGGCCGGCTCGGCATCCTGATGTCGGCGCTATCAGGAATCGCGATGGCGCTCGCGGTCGCGCTGGCGATGACGGTCTATTTCCGCCTGAGCTACCGGACCTGGCGGGACGTTGCCAGACATGGCCTTGGCGTGCTCGCCGCGGTCGCCCTGTTCGCCTTCGCCGCCTACGACATGCGCCATGCTGCGCTGGCCTATCTCGGCCTCAACCCGTCCAAGCCCGCGATCGAGTTCGAGATCCGCATGCCCCGGGAGATGCTGACGGCCGCGACCGACACCCAGATCGAGTTGCACACCGATCGTAACCAGACGCTGGCCTTGGTCGACGGCGTGCGCGACCTCTCCGACGGCCGCACGATGCTGCGCGGCGCGGTCGCGCTCAACCACCGCACCGCGGACCGCGTGCTGGTCGTGAACCTGCCGGGCAAAGGCATTTTCGAGTTCCGTCTCCGACTGCCGGCCGAGCCGCATCGCTCCGAGCAGTTCGGCCCCTGGCACCTCGCCGACCGCATCGCCTCGCCGCTCGCCGGCCCCGTGGCGCCGCAGGACGCGTACACGATCCGCTACCGCGTGCTTTAAACTTTGTTCGTTGCGATCCATGTCGGCGCCGTCATCGTTCCGACGCGCGACAAGGGGTAGGATGATCGCATGTCCGAATTTCGCCTGACACAGATTTCCGACACCCATCTCGGCCGCCGCTTCCCTGGCCTCGTCGCCAACTTCCATCGCGTTTGCGAGCACATCGACGCCGACAGGCCCGACCTCGTCGTCAACAGCGGCGACGTCGCCTTCGACGGGCCGACCAGCCGCGAGGATGTCGTCTTCGCAAGAGGCCTGCATGACGCGCTGCCCGTCGCGTGCCGCTACCTCCCCGGCAATCACGACATCGGCGACAATCCGACCGCGATCGGGCCGGCGCCGAAGCCGCCGGTCAGCGAAGCGCACCGCCGGCAATTCTGCGACATCATCGGCGAAGACCATTGGTCGTTCGAGGCCGCAGGCTGGCGCTTCATCGGCCTCAACTCACTGGTGATGAATTCAGGGCTCGCCTTCGAGGCCGAACAGTTCGACTGGCTGGCATCCGAGATCGCGCAGACGAACGGCAAACCGGTCGCGCTGTTCCTGCACAAGCCGGTGTTTCTCAACCTGCCCGACGATCCCGAGCTGCCTGAGACCTCGATCCGCTACGTGCCGCAGCCGGCACGGGCGCGGTTGATCGAGATGTTTGAGCGCGTCGATCTGCGTCTCATCGCCAGCGGCCACGTGCACCAGCGGCGCGATTTCAGCTACCGCCACACCCGCCATGTCTGGGCGCCATCGGCCGGCTTCGTCATCAACGACCAGCGCCAGGATCGCATCGCGATCAAAGAGGTCGGCCTAGTCGAGTATCGCTTCCGGCCCGACAGTTTCGAGGTTCGCCACGTCAGGGCCGCAGGCCAGGTCGATGTCGACATCGAAGAGCTCCTCGCCCAGATGGGCGGCGAGCACTGAGGCCTTGGCCGCTCAGGCGACGCTCTTGAGGTCCTGCTGGATGGCGGCGAGCAAGGATTGCAGCGCCTCGCTGTTCACCGGCGTCCCGGTCAGATTATTGGCAGGCTGGGCCGTCTTGAGCGGACGCTTCGGGAACGGCGGCGGGGGCGGTGCCGGCACTGCAGGTCGCGCAAATTCGCCGTCCTCCTCGGAGCGCACGAACTTGCCGTGAATGACGTCGTCATGGCGGCCCATGACGAACATCGCCACCCAATAGCCGGCAGCAAGCAGGATTACACAGAAAATACCAATCTCTAACATCGCAGCACCTGAAATATGCGCGATGATTCAATGCCTTCGTCGGCGCGTCAATGAACGGACGGTCACACACGCGGCTTTTGCCACGAGGTGTGACCATTTGGTGACTCTTTCTTAACTATCTGCACGCCGCGTGTGGCCTCGGAGCCACGGGAGTCCCAGTCCTTGTCGTGCTAGGCCTTGTCTTGCCCGACCCGGACCAGCTGCTTGCCGAAATTGGCGCCCTTCAGCAATCCCATGAAGGCGCCGGGCGCGCTCTCGAGGCCCTCGGTGACGAACTCCTTGTACTTGACCTTGCCGTCACGGACCCAGGCCGACATGTCGCGCAGGAAGTCGCCATGGCGGGCGGCGAAGTCCGAGACGATGAAGCCGCGGAAGGTCAGCCGCTTGGTCAGCGTCGCACGCATCATGGATGCGGCCCATTTCGGCGGCTTGGCCTCGGTGTCGTTGTAGTGCGCGATCAGGCCGCAGACCGGCACGCGGGCGAACGGGTTGAGCAGCGGGAACACCGCCTCGAACACGGCGCCGCCGACATTCTCGAAATAGACGTCGATGCCCTTCGGGCAGGCGTCCTTCAGTTTCGCGGCGAGATCGGGATCGCGATGATCGATACAGGCGTCGAAGCCGAGCTCTTTCACCACGTAATCGCACTTGTCCTTGCCGCCGGCGATGCCGACCGCACGGGCGCCCTTGATCTTCGCGATCTGGCCGACGGCCGAGCCGACCGCGCCGGACGCACCGGCAACGACGACGGTCTCGCCGGCTTGCGGCTTGCCGATGTCGAGCAGGCCCGTGTAGGCGGTCATGCCGGGCATGCCGAGCACGCCGACCGAGGTCGAGATCGGACCGAGCTTGGGATCAACCTTGGCCAGGCCCTTGCCGTTGGAGATCGCATGCGTCTGCCAGCCGGAACGGATGCGCACGATGTCGCCTTTGGCGAAGTCGGGATTGTTGGACGCCGCGACCTCGCTGACCGCCTCGCCTTCCATCACCCCGCCGATCGGCACTGGAGCCGCGTAGGAGGGCCCTTCGCTCATGCGCCCGCGCATATAGGGATCGAGGGACAGCCAGATGGTGCGCAGCAGGACTTCGCCCTGGCCCGGTGTCGGGACTGCGAATTCCTCGATGCGGAAATCGGACGGTTTGGGTTCGCCGACGGGACGCGCGGCGAGAACGATGCGCTTGGCTTGGGACATGGCTTCCTCCGAATGTGTTTCGGCGTGAACGGAAGCGGAGGCAGCGAGGCGCGTCAATACAAAAGCGAAGGAGCGATTGGACGCAGCGGCTCGCACAGCTCGCGTGTCCCGGACGCGCTGCAACGTGAAACGTTGCTGCGCAGAGCCTGGAGCCAGATAGCAACAGGACAAGATGCGGAGACGTGGGCCCCGGCTCTGCAGGGCATCACCGAAGAGGTGCTGCGCCGCGTCCGGGGCACGAGATCGGAGGTACTAGCTCGCGCCCGGGTAATTCGGGCTCTCGCGCGTAATCGTCACGTCGTGGACGTGGCTTTCGCGCAGGCCGGCGCCGGTGATGCGGACGAAATTCGCCTTCTCGTGCAGCTCCTTCATGTCCTTTGCGCCGACATAGCCCATCGCGGCACGGAGGCCACCGGCGAGCTGGTGCATGACGTTGCCGACCGGACCCTTGTAGGGCACCTGGCCCTCGATGCCTTCGGGCACGAGCTTGAGCGTGTCCTTGATGTCCTGCTGGAAGTAGCGGTCGGCAGAGCCGCGCGCCATCGCGCCGACCGAGCCCATGCCGCGATAGGCCTTGTAGGAACGGCCCTGCCACAGGAAGACTTCGCCGGGTGTCTCGTCGGTGCCGGCGAGCAGCGAGCCGACCATCGCGATGTCGGCACCGGCGGCGAGCGCTTTGGCAAGGTCGCCGGAGAACTTGATGCCGCCGTCGGCGATGACGGGGATATCGGCCTTCTTCGCGGCTTCCACCGCATCCATGATCGCGGTGAGCTGCGGCACGCCGACGCCGGCGACGATGCGCGTGGTGCAGATCGAGCCCGGGCCGATGCCGACCTTGATGCAGTCCGCGCCCGCGTCGATCAGCGCCTGTGCGCCTTCGGTGGTGGCGACGTTGCCGGCAACGACCTGCACGGAATTGGAGAGACGCTTGATGCGGTTCACCGCATGCAACACGTGCCGGGAATGGCCGTGCGCGGTGTCGACGACGACGAGATCGACGCCGGCATCGATCAGCCGCTCGGTACGCTCGAAGCCGGTGTCACCGACGGTGGTTGCGGCGGCGACGCGCAGGCGCCCTTGCGCATCCTTGCAGGCGAGCGGATGGGCGACCGCCTTCTCCATGTCCTTGACGGTGATCAGGCCGACGCAGCGATATTGCTCGTCGACCACGAGCAGCTTCTCGATGCGATGCTGGTGCAGCATCCGCCGCGCCTCGTCCTGGCTGACATTCTCGCGCACCGTGACGAGGCCTTCATGCGTCATCAGCTCGGAGACTTTTTGCCGGCGGTCGGTGGCAAAGCGCACGTCGCGATTGGTGAGGATGCCGACCAGCTTGCCCGGAATGTTCTTGCCGGCGCCGGTGACGACGGGAATGCCGGAGATGCCGTGATCGCTCATCAGCTTGAGCGCATCGTCGAGCGAGGCCTCGGGGCTGATGGTGAGCGGGTTCACCACCATGCCCGACTCGTAGCGCTTGACCTGCCGCACCTGGGCGGCCTGCCCTTCGGGATCGAAATTGCGGTGGATGACGCCGAGGCCGCCGGCCTGCGCCATGGCGATCGCCATGCGGGATTCGGTGACGGTATCCATGGCGGAGGCCATGATCGGGATGTTGAGCGGAATGGCGCGGGTGACGCGGGAGCGGATATCGACCTCGCCCGGCATGACGTCCGACAGGCCCGGCTTCAACAGCACGTCGTCGAACGTAAAGGCTTCGCGAATGCCTGGTTGTACCGTGGCCATGTGCCAACTCCTTCCGCGGCCCTGCCGCAAATAGCTATGGATGAGCGCCGCCCTCGGCGTACCTTGCGGCATCGCCAGAGAATCGGAGCCCATCGGTGGGGTTGACGCGGGTCGATAGCACGGCCGCCTGACGAATCAAAGCGAATCGAACCGCCGGCCAGCCATGCACAGGCTTTTTGAGTAAATTCCGCGTGGATAGCCGAGAATGATGTCCCAACCCACAGTCGTTCCGGGCGCGACGAAGTCGCGAGCCCGGAATCCATCCCGCAGCCATCCCTGCGGCCCAATGGATTCCGGGCTCGCGCTCATGGGGCGCCCCCGGAATGACGAGAGAGGGTCACACCGTTGTTACGCAGGATTTAGGTGCTATGCGTTGATGCGCAATGGTCGCAGCCGAGCGGCGGTGTTAAGCCGCAATTCGCACCCTTCTTTCCGATTTTCATTACCATGGTCGATAAGCAACGCGTCATCCCGCTGATCGTGGCCACCGCGCTCTTCATGGAGAACATGGACTCCACGGTGATCGCCACCTCGCTGCCGGCGATCGCGGCCGACATCGGCACCAGTCCGCTGACGCTCAAGCTCGCGATCACGTCCTACCTGCTGTCGCTCGCGGTGTTCATCCCGGCGAGCGGCTGGACCGCCGACCGGTTCGGCGCGCGGATGGTGTTCGCGGTCGCGGTGGGCGTGTTCATGGTCGGCTCGGTCGGCTGCGCGCTCTCGACCTCGGTCACCGATTTCGTGTTCGCGCGCATCCTGCAAGGCATGGGCGGGGCGATGATGACGCCGGTCGGGCGCCTCGTGCTGCTGCGCTCGGTTGACAAGAGCGCCCTGGTCAATGCGATGGCGTGGGTCACAGTCCCTGCCCTGATCGGCCCCGTGATCGGCCCGCCGCTCGGCGGCTTCATCACCACCTACGCGTCCTGGCACTGGATCTTTCTGATCAACATCCCGATCGGGCTGCTCGGCATCTTCATGGCGCTGCGCTTCATCGATCCCATCAAGAGCGAAACGCAGGAGCCGTTCGATCTCTACGGCATGGTGCTCGCGGGGATCGGGCTTGCCGGCATCGCGTTCGGACTCTCCGTTGCCGGACTGAACCTTCTGCCGTGGAGCACGGTCGCCGCCCTGGTCGTGGGTGGCGCGATCTCCATGACACTCTATGTCCTGCACGCCCGGCGCACGGGCTCGCCGGTGCTCGATTTCTCGCTTCTGAAGCTGCCGACGCTGCGCGCGGCCGTGTTCGGCGGCTTCCTGTTCCGCCTCGGCATCGGCGCACTGCCCTTCCTGCTGCCGCTATTGATGCAGATCGGCTTCGGCCTGTCGCCGTTCCATTCGGGCCTCGTCACCTTCGCCTCCTCGCTCGGTGCCATGGGCATGAAGACGCTGGCGGCGCGCATCATCCGTACCTTCGGCTTCCGCAATCTGATGACGGTGAACGCGCTCGTCAGCGCGTTCTTCCTCGGCGTCTGCGCGCTGTTCACGGTGACGACGCCGCTGCTCATCATCATGGTCATCCTGGTGGTCGGCGGCTTCTTCCGCTCGCTCGAGTTCACCGCGATCAACACGGTCGCCTACGCCGACGTCGAGACCGCGCAGATGAGCCGCGCCACCACGCTCGTCAGCGTCAACCAGCAACTGGCGGTCTCGGCCGGCGTCGCGGTCGGCGCGGCCTGCGTGGAAACGACGATGTGGTTCAGCCATGTCAGCGAGATCAACGCCACCGTGTTCGCGCCCGCCTTCATCGTGGTCGGGCTGACCTCGGCGGCGTCGAGCTGGTTCTTCTGGCAGATGCCCGCTGACGCCGGAAACGAGATCTCCGGCCGCAAGGCCGTGGAAATCGCGAGCCGCAAGGGCGCCGGCAAGGGTGCCGAGAAGGCGGCCGTCAAGGCGGCGAGCGAGGATACGCAAGACGTGCGGGACCAGCGGCTGGGGTAGCCTCTCTCCCCGTCATTGCGAGCGTAGCGAAGCAATCCAGGATCTTTCCGCGGAGGGATTCTGGATTGCTTCGTCGCTTCGCTCCTCGCAATGACGGAGGCTACTCCTGTGCCCCGCCCCGAAACCCCGTCGCCAGCACGTAGCGCTCCGAGGAATCCTGCCGGCTCGCCGCCGGCTTGACGTGGCGTACGGTCGCAAAATCGCGCTTGAGCTGCGTGAGCAGATCGGCGTCGGCACCGCTCTGGAACGTTTTGGCCAGAAACGTGCCGCCGGGCTTGAGCACGTCGCAGGCAAAGGCCGCCGCGGTCTCGACGAGGCCGACGATGCGGAGCTGGTCGGTCTTGCGGTGGCCGGTGGTGTTTGCGGCCATGTCGGACATCACGATGTCTGCCCCGCCGCCCAGCATCGCGGTGAGCTTCCCGGGCGCGTCATTGTCCATGAAATCGAGCTGCGCGAAATCGACGCCGGGAATCTCAGGCATTTCCAACAGATCGATCGCGACGACCTTGCCCTTGCCTTCCGTGGAGCCGACGCGCTTGGCGGCGATCTGGCTCCAGCCGCCGGGCGCCGCGCCGAGATCGACCACGGCCAAGCCGGGCTTGAGAAACCGGAACTTGTCGTCGATCTCGAGCAGCTTGAACGCCGCGCGGGAGCGGTATCCGGCCGCCTTCGCTTTGACGACATAGGGATCGTTGAGCTGCCGCTCCAGCCAGAGCTTCGACGACAATTTGCGCTTGCCGCCGGTCTTGACCTTGGTCTTGACTTGGACGTGCAAGCGGCCGGTGGTGTCCTTGGCCATCTCACCAGCTCCTGAGCGCGCCGTCCTCGCGCATCATCTCGACCAGCATGCCTTCGCGCAGGCCCCGGTCGGCGACGCGCAGGCGCGGCAGCGGAAAGGCGCGGCGGATGGCATCGAGGATGGCGCAGCCGGCAAGCACGAGATCGGCGCGCTCGACGCTGATGCAGTTGTTGCCGGCGCGCTCCTCGTAGCTCATGCCGAGCAGCTTGTTGATGGTCGCGGTGATGTCGGAATCGTCCATCCAGATGCTGTCGATGCGGCGGCGGTCGTAGCGCGCGAGGTTGAGATGGATACCGGCGAGCGTCGTCACCGTGCCTGATGTGCCCAGCAGGTGCATGTCGGCGAGATCGCCGCCATGTTCTTCCGCGAACGGCGCGACATGGTTTGCGACCGCCTGCTCCATTGCAGCATAGATCTCCGGCGTCACGTCGCGCCCGCCGAACTGCTCGGCAAGCGTGACCACACCGTAGGGAATCGACATCCAGGCCTTGATGCGCGGCTCCGGATTCTCCGCGTCGCGCTCGATCCGCACCAGCTCGGTCGAGCCGCCGCCGATGTCGAACAGGATCGCGCCGCGCCCCCTCGGGTCGACCAGCGGCGAGCAGCCGAGCACGGCGAGCGCGGCCTCGGTCTCGCGGTCGATCACCTCGAGCTCGATGCCGGTCTCGGCCGCGACACGGCTGCGGAAGCCCTCCGCATTCGAGGCCGCGCGGCAGGCCTCGGTTGCGATCAGCCGCAACCGGCGCGCTTTCCGCAAGTTGATCTTGTCGCGGCAGATGCTGAGCGCGGCGATGGCGCGCTCCATCGCGGCCTCGCTGATGCACCCGGTCGCCGAGACACCTTCCCCAAGCCGGATGATGCGCGAGAAGGAATCGACGACGCGAAAGCCGTCCTGGGTCGGACAGGCGATCAGCAGCCTGCAATTGTTGGTCCCGAGGTCCAGCGCCGCATAGATGCCGGTTCCCGGCGCCTGTGCGGGGACGGAAGGTTCGGTGGCCAACGCCACCGCCGCCATCGACCCCTCCAGCTCACCGTGCGGCCCATGTTGGCTTACATGGCCGTCGCGGAGCCGCGTGTGGTCATTCATGCAAACTGTCTTTCCGCGGCCGGTCGGGCCGGTCTGGAATTGCTTTTTCGCCTGAAACATTAGCAGCGCGGCGGGTATGCGCAACAACGCATCACATGGGACCATGCCCATTCGTGCGTTGTCGTGAACGGGGTGGTGGGTTATCTCAGGGGAGTCCGGTGCCCTGCTGCCGCGAAAATGCGCAAATGCCGGCTTTTCAGGTCAATTCCATGCAAGAACACACCAAATCGTCCACGCTCGAGAACGCTATTGCACTGCAAAAATACGGCGTCGGGCAGCCCGTCCGCCGCAAGGAGGACGACACGCTGGTGCGCGGCAAGGGCCGCTATACCGACGATTTCAACCTGCCCGGCCAAGCCTATGCCGTGGTCGTCCGTTCCACCCATGCCCATGGCATCATCCGCGGTATCGGCATTGACGGCGCCAAGACGATGCCGGGCGTGTTGGGGGTTTGGACCGGCAAGGATCTCGATGCCGCCGGCTACGGCCCCTTCACCTGCGGCCTGCCGCTGAAGAGCCGCGACGGCTCGCCCCTGCTTCAGACCAACCGTCAGCCGCTCGCCACCGATAAGGTCCGCTTCGTCGGCGACCCCGTCGCCTTCGTGGTGGCCGAGACGCTCGCGCAGGCGCGCGATGCGGCCGAGGCGGTCGAGCTCGACGTCGAACCGCTGCCGGCCGTAACGGACCCCGAGGAAGCCGCCAGGCCCGGCGCGCCGCAGCTCTATGACCATATCCCCGATAACGTGGCGCTCGACTACCACTATGGCGACATGGAGAAGGTCAACGCAGCCTTCGCCAGCGCCGCCCATGTCACCAGGATCGACATCGAGAACACCCGCGTCGCCGTGGTCTCGATGGAGCCGCGCGTCGGCCTTGCCTCCTACGACAAGAAGACCGAGCGTTACACGCTTCAGGTGCCGACGCAGGGCGTCGCAGGCAACCGCGCGAACCTCGCCAAGAACCTGAAAGTGCCGAACGAGAAGGTGCGCATTCTCACCGCCAATGTCGGCGGCTCCTTCGGCATGAAGAACATCAACTATCCCGAATACATGTGCATCCTGTACGCGGCGAAGGCACTGGGCCGGCCGGTGAAATGGCTCGACGAGCGCTCGACCGCCTTCCTCTCCGACAGCCACGGCCGCGCGCAGAAGATCCATGCCGAGCTGGCGCTCGATGCCGAGGGGCATTTCCTCGCGGCCAAGCTGTCCGGCTACGGCAATGTCGGCGCCTACATCACCGGCGTCGCGCCGGGGCCGCTCTCGCTCAACACCGGCAAGAATTTTTCCAGCGTCTATCGCACCCCGCTGATGGGCGTCGACATCAAGGTGGTGCTGACCAACACCACGCTGATGGGGGCTTATCGCGGCGCCGGCCGACCCGAGGCGAACTACTACATGGAGCGGCTGATCGACCGCGCCGCCGACGAGATGGGCATCAACCGCCTGACCCTGCGCAAGCGCAACTTCATCAAGCCGAACCAGATCCCGTTCGCGGCCTCCTCCGGCGTCACCTATGACAGCGGCGACTTCCAGGCCGTGTTCAACAAGGCGCTCGAAATCTCCGACCACGAGAATTTCGTCAAGCGCAAGAAAGAGAGCAAAAAGGCCGGAAAGCTGCGCGGCATCGCGGTCGGCTCCTATCTCGAGGTCACCGCGCCTCCCGGCGTCGAGCTCGGCAAGATCGTGTTCGACCCCGACGGCACCGTGCAGCTCATTACCGGCACGCTCGATTACGGCCAGGGCCATGCGACGCCGTTCGCTCAGGTGCTGTGCGCACAACTCGGCGTTCCCTTCGAGAGCGTCAAGCTGGTGCAGGGCGACAGCGACATCGTCCACACCGGCAACGGCACCGGCGGCTCGCGCTCGATCACGGCAACGGGCCAGGCCATCGTGGGAGCTGCCAAGCTCGTCATCGAGAAAGGCAAACGCGCGGCGGCACACATGCTCGAAGCGTCCGAAGCCGACATCGAATTCGCCGATGGCAGCTTCACGATCGCCGGCACCGATCGCAGCATCGACATCATGGAGCTGGCAAAACGCCTGCATGACGGCAAGATGCCGGAGGGCGTGCCTGACAGCCTCGACGTCGATCACACCAGCGAACCGGTCGCCTCGGCGTTCCCGAACGGCTGCCACGTCGCCGAAGTGGAGATCGACCCGGAGACCGGCGTGGTGCAGATCGTGCGCTACAGCGCGGTCAACGATTTCGGCACCGTGATCAACCCGCTGCTGGTCGCGGGTCAGCTCCATGGCGGCGTCGTCCAGGGCATCGGCCAGGCGCTGATGGAACACATCCGCTACGACGAGAGCGGCCAGCCGATCACGGGCTCGCTGATGGACTACGCCCTGCCCCGCGCCGAGGACGTGCCGAACATGACGGTCGGCGATCACCCGGTGCCGGCCACGACCAATCCGCTCGGCAGCAAGGGCTGCGGCGAAGCCGGCTGCGCCGGCAGCCTGTCGACCGTGGTGAACGCGGTGCTCGATGCGCTCTCCGACTACGGCATCAAGCACATCGACATGCCGCTGACCCCCGAGCGCGTGTGGCGCGCGATCCAGGACGCGAAGAGCAAGGCGGCGTAGGGTAGCGTTCAGCATCCACAACAATGCTGTCATCGCCCGGCTTGACCGGGCGATCCAGTACTCTGAGGCCGTCGTGCTTCACGGATAAGCCGCGGCGTACTGGATGCCCCGGACAAGCCGGGGCATGACACTGTCTGTGGCGCGACTAGCGTCGCCTTGCCCGGTCTTCCCTAAGCCGCCGCCTGCTCGCGCGGCTGGTAGATCGCGGTATGCTGGCAATGCGCGATCGGCGTCGTGCCGTTGGCGACGACGAGGGCGTCGAGCTCGACGAAGCGGTGGCCCTTCTTCTCGTAATTGGCGGTCACCCTGGCCCGCGCCGTGATCTCGTCGCCGGCGCGCGCGGCCGACAACAGCTGCATGCGGCTGCCGACATGGATCCAGGGACCTAGAATGGTGTTGTCGACCAGCACGCGGTTCATCACGCGCTGGATCAGGCCGGGATGGCCAAGCCCCTCACGCGCGAAGATCGGATCGGTCTCCCGGATGTCGGCGAGATAGTCGGCCGCGTCCTGCCCGGCCCAGCGACGCGGAGAGGTGCCGAGCCATTTACCGGTCTCGAAGGTTGCCGGGCTGACGGGCCTGCGCTCGGCCACCACGGGCACCGCGACATAGTCGCTCAACGACACGGCCGGCGCAGCGGCCGGCAGCGCGGCCGTGCCGGTGGCGCACAGCTCGGTGCGGCTGAACACCTCGATCGTCAGCAACTCGTTGTGCTCGGTTGCATCGACGTCGGCGGCCTCGCCGTCATACACCGGCTTGATGAAGCGCGCCTCGACCAGCCCGCGCGCCAGGAAGTCGCGCCCCCAGCGGGCAATCGGCACGTGCATCATGTAGGCGAAGACATCGACGCCCGGGACCAGCCCGCCGGAGAAACCGAAGCGGCGCGCCACATTGTCGTCATGCATCTTGTTTTCGGATTGCTTGGCGGTGTTGTAGGCCTCGACGCGGTAGGTTTCGAGCCGGTTCGGCATGATGGGCGTTCCCTGGAGTCTTGTTGTCTCGGTCCGATCGTAGGCCTCGGGGAACACCGGTCAATCCCCTCGCCTTTGCAGCCCGAATGGGGTACCACGCGGCCAATGACCGACACTCCCACCCGCATTTATGTCGACGCCGACGCCTGTCCGGTGAAGGACGAGATCTACCGCGTCGCGCTCCGGCACGGCGTGCCCGTGAGCGTCGTCGCAGGCAATTTCATCCGCGTGCCGCAGGACCCGCTGATCGAGCGTATCGCGGCCGGCGCCGGCATGGACGCCGCAGACGACTGGATCGCCGAGCGCGCCAGGCCCGGCGACGTCGTCGTGACATCGGACATTCCGCTTGCGAGCCGCTGCGTGAAGGCCGGCGCCGACGTGATCGCGCCGAATGGAAAGCCGTTCACGGAAGAGTCGATCGGCATGACGCTGGCGGTGCGCAACCTGATGACGGATCTACGTTCGGCCGGCGAAGTCACCGGCGGCCCGCGCTCGTTCTCACCGCGCGATCGCTCTACCTTCCTCGCGGCGCTCGACCAGACCCTGCGCCGCATCCAGCGCCGCCGCGCTGACCAGACCGCCACCAGCCAGGGCTGATCATGGCGCCGCCGCTGATCCAACTGAAAGACATCAGGCTGACCTTTGGCGGCACCCCGCTGCTATCGGGCGTCGAGCTCAATGTTGCTCCAAGCGAGCGCGTCTGCCTGATCGGCCGCAACGGCTCCGGCAAGTCGACGCTGCTCAGAATCGCAGCCGGCCTCGTCGAGCCCGACGGCGGCACACGCTTCGTGCAGCCCGGTGCCACCGTGCGCTATCTGCCGCAGGAGCCGGATTTCGGAGACCACAAGACCACGCTGGCCTATGTCGAGTCGGGCCTTGCGCCCGGCGACGACCAGCATCAGGCGCGCTATCTCCTGGAGCAGCTCGGGCTCACGGGTGAGGAGGACCCGCACAACGTCTCCGGCGGTGAAGCCCGGCGCGCGGCGCTGGCCTATGTGCTGGCGCCCTCGCCCGACATTCTGCTGCTGGACGAGCCGACCAACCATCTCGATCTCTCCACCATCGAATGGCTGGAGAAGGAGCTGGACAGCCGCCGCAGCGCGCTGGTGATCATCAGCCACGACCGCCGCTTCCTGACCAATCTGTCGCGCTCCACGGCGTGGCTCGACCGCGGCAAGATCAAGCAGATCGATCGCGGCTTTGCCTCGTTCGAAAGCTGGCGCGACGAGGTGCTGGCGGAGGAAGAGCGCGACCAGCACAAGCTCGACCGCAAGATCGTCGACGAGGAGCACTGGCTGCGCCACGGCGTCTCCGGCCGGCGCAAGCGCAACGTCAAGCGCCTCGCCAATCTGCACACGCTGCGCGACCAGCGCCGCAACTATCGCGGCACGGCCGGCACCGCCAGTCTCGCAGCAGCCGAAGCGGAGCAGTCCGGCAAGCTGGTGATCGAGGCCAAGGGCGTCAACAAGGCCTATGGCGAGCGCAAGATCGTCGAGAATTTCTCCACCCGCATCCAGCGCGGCGACCGCCTCGGCATCATCGGGCCGAACGGCGCCGGCAAGACCACGCTGGTCAATCTGCTCACCGGCGGCATGCAGCCGGATTCCGGCACGATACGTCTTGGCGCCAATCTGGAAACGGCCACGCTCGACCAGCACCGCGAAAGCCTCGATCCCAAGTCGACGCTGGCGGAAGCCCTCACCGGCGGCCGCGGCGACCAGATCATGGTCGGCGGCAAGCCGAAGCACGTCGTCGGCTACATGAAGGACTTCCTGTTCGCGCAGGAGCAGCGTGGCACGCCGGTGGAGGTGCTCTCCGGCGGCGAGCGCGGCCGGCTGATGCTGGCGCGCGCCCTGGCAAAGCCATCGAACCTTCTGGTGCTGGACGAGCCGACCAACGATCTCGATCTCGAAACCCTCGACGTGCTCGAGGACATGCTCGGCGACTACGAGGGCACCGTCATCCTGATCAGCCACGACCGCGACTTCCTCGACCGCGTCGTCACCTCCGTGATCGCGCCCGAAGGCAACGGCAAGTGGACCGAATATGCCGGCGGCTACAGCGACATGCTGGCGCAGCGCGGCGCGGACCTGAAGCGCGAGACGGCGAAGGCACAGGCTCCCGCCGAGAGGAAAGAGGAGCGCGCAACCGCTCCTGCCTCGGCGCCCAAGCGGAAGCTCAGCTTCAACGAGAAGCACGCGCTGGAGACGCTGCCGAAGAAGATGGAAACGCTGCAGGCCGACATCGCCAAGCTGCAGCGCGTGCTGGACGATCCCAACCTCTACGCCAAGGATCGCAGAAAATTCGACGATACATCCGCCGCAATTGCCAAGGCGCATGAAGAATTGTCCGCCGCCGAGGAGCGGTGGCTCGAACTTGAAATGCTTCGCGAAGAGATAGAGCAGGCTTAGCGCGTATTCCGCAAGACTGGCCACCGGTCTTGCGATCAGGATACGCGCCAACTAGAGGACTTCCATGACAACTCCCCTCGCCGCCAAGATCGCCCGCGAATACGGCACGCCCTGCGCCGTCATCGACATGGACAGGGTCGAGCGCAACATTGCGCGGATCCAGAAGGCTTGCGACGAGGCCGGCATTGCCAACCGGCCGCACATCAAGACGCACAAGAATCCGACCATCGCGAAGATGCAGGTCGCGGCCGGCGCGAAGGGCATCACCTGTCAGAAGCTGGGTGAGGCCGAGATCATGGCCAACGCCGGCATCGACGACATCCTGATCAGCTACAATCTTCTCGGCGAGGAGAAGATGGCGCGGCTCGGCGCGCTCCAGGGCAAGGCCAACATGACGGTTGCCGCCGACAATTCGACGGTCGTTGCCGGCCTGCCCAAGGCAGCCGCCGCATCCGGCCGTCCACTCTCCGTCGTGGTGGAATGCGACACGGGCCGCAAGCGCGCCGGCGTCGAGACGCCGGCTGAAGCCATTGCGCTGGCGCGTGAGATCGCCGCGTCGAAGGGACTCGAATTCGCGGGCTTCATGATGTACCCGACGGAGACCGGCTGGGCGGACGCACAGAAATTCTACGACGAGGCGCTCGCCGGCGTGCGCGCGCACGGGCTGGATGCGAAGATCGTCTCGACCGGCGGCACGCCGAACCTGAAAAATCTCGGCAAGCTCAAGGGCGGCACCGAGCACCGCTTCGGCACCTACATCTACAACGATCGCATGCAGGTCGCCGCCGGCGTCGCCAGCTGGGACGATTGCGCCCTGCACATCTATTCAACCGTGGTGAGCCGCGCCGCGTCCGAGCGCGGCATCCTCGATGCCGGCTCGAAGACGCTGACCTCTGACACCGGCGGCCTCGACGGCCATGGCCTGATCCTCGAGCACCCCGAAGCCAAGATCGCGAAGTTCGCGGAAGAGCACGGCTTCCTCGACCTCTCCCGCAGCAACACGCGGCCCAATGTCGGCGACGTCGTCCGCATCGTGCCGAACCACGTCTGCGTCGTCGTCAACATGATGGACGAGGTGCTGATGGTCCGCGGCGAGGAGATCATCGGCACGCTGCCGGTCGCGGCACGGGGGAAGTTGCGGTAGAGGCAAACTGCCGTAGGGTGGGCAAGCGAAGCCGCCCACGACTTCCCGTCGTAATCGAAGGATCGTGGGCACGGCGCTTCGCGCGTTTTGCCCACGCTACGATTTCTTGAGCCAGCCCAGCACGCCCCTGCCCGCGGCCGCGCCCGTTGCAAACGAGGCTTGCAGCAGATAGCCGCCCGTCGGCGCCTCCCAGTCCAGCATTTCGCCGGCTGCGAACACGCCCGGCTGCTTGCGCAGCATGAAATGTTCGTCGAGTTCGTCGAAAATTATTCCGCCGGCGGTCGAGATCGCGCGCTCGATTGGGGCAACGCCCGTGAGCTGAACCGGGATCGCGTTTACGAGGTGCGCGAGTTCCGCCGGCGAAAACGTCGCCAGCGGCCGGCCGGATGCGATGGCGGCCTCCTGCATCAGGCCGATGCCGACCGGCGACAATTGCGCGGCCTTGCGCAGGAAATTCGCGAGCGATTGCTTGCCGCGCGTCCCTGAAAGCCGCGAGGTCAGCGCGGCAACGTCGAGGTCGGGCCGCAACGCGATCGAAACCCGCGCCTGCCCGAGACCCAGCATCGCGTCCCGCAACTCCGCCGACAGCGCGTAGATCGCGCCGCCTTCGATGCCCGCGCGCGTGATCATCGCTTCGCCGCGCACCGTGTATGCACCAGCCGTCAGCGCCACGCCCTTGAGCGGCTGACCCTCGAAGCGGTCCCTGAAGACGTCGGACCACGCGACCGCAAAGCCGGAATTCGCTGGCCGCAGTTTTGAAATGGCGATGCCTCTTGCCGCGAGAACATCAATCCAGCCGCCATCCGACCCGAGCCGCGGCCAACTCGCGCCGCCGAGCGCGAGGACCGTGGCGTCGGCAGCGACGGCCGTCTCGCCATCCCCCGTCCGAAACAGCAGCCGCCCATCGCCGTCCCAACCCGTCCAGCGATGACGAAACGCAAAGCGCACGCCGCCGGCATCGAGCCGCCGCAGCCAGGCGCGCAGCAAGGGCGAGGCCTTGAACGCTCTTGGGAAGACCCTTCCGCTGGTGCCGACGAAGGTCGGCTCGCCCAGCGCCTCGCTCCAGGCGCGGAGTGCGTCCGGCGGAAACGCCGCGATCGCCGCTTGCAGCTTGGGCGCCGCCTCTCGATAGCGCGCCATGAACTGAGCAAGCTGCTCGCTGTGAGTGAGATTGAGCCCGCCGCGGCCCGCCATCAGGAACTTGCGGCCGGCGGACGGCATCGCATCGTAGACGGTGACGCGGACGCCGCCCTGCGCCAGCACCTCTGCCGCCATCAGCCCGGCTGGACCGGCGCCGATGATTGCGACGTGGGAGTCGGTTGAGGTCATGGCGGGAGTGTAGGACAAATTCTCGCGCCTAGCCCGTCATTCCGGGGCGCCCCTTGGCGCGAACCCGGAAATCCATCAGGCGGCAGATTTTGAGGAGCGATGGAGTCCGGGCTCGCGCTGCGCGCGCCCCGGAACGACGGCGGAGTTACAGCTTGATGCCCGCCCGCGCCGCGGCCTGTGCCACGTATTTCTGCGTCTGCTCGAACGCGCCCGTGAGCGCCTTCGCCTTCGACATGTCGCTGATCTCTGCGAAATGGGCGGCGACCGCGTCCGGCGTCCATTCGGACTCCGGCAGGTTGATGCCCTCGCTCTCCATGATCTTGATCACCGCGAAGGAGCCGGCGCCTGCGCCCATGATGGTGCGGGTCGGCGCGTCCTCGCTTAGCATGTATTCGACCGCCGGCGTGATCGCGTTCGGCTTCATCAACTGCAGCGCCTGCGGCGGCAGCAGCTCCTCGGTCATGCGGGTCGCCGCCGTCGGCGAGATGATGTTGACGCGGATGTTGTTCTTACGGCCCTCCTCGGCGAGCACGTTCATCAATCCGACCATGCCGGATTTCGCCGCGCCGTAATTGGCTTGGCCGAAATTGCCGTAGAGGCCGGAGGACGAGGTGGTCAGCACGATGCGGCCGTAATTGCGATCGCGCATGCCGGCCCAGGCTGCCTTGCAGCAATAGAAGGTGCCGACGAGGTGCACATCGAGCACCTTCTGGAAATCGGCGGCTTCCATCTTGCCGAACGATTTGTCGCGCAGGATGCCGGCATTGGCGCACATCAGATCGACGCTGCCCCACTCCTTGGTGGCGCGCTCGACCATCGCGGTGACCTGCTCGAAGTTCGAAACGTCGGCGCCGTCGGCCATCGCGGTGCCGCCGGCCTTGCGGATCTCCTCCACCACGGCTTCCGCCGGCGACAGCGAACCACCGGTGCCGTCACGCGCGCCGCCGAAATCGTTGACCATGACTTTCGCGCCGCGGCTGGCCAATCCCAGCGCATGCGCCTTGCCCAGACCATTGCCCGCGCCGGTGACGATGGCGACGCGTCCGTCGAACCTGATTGCCATGAGTAAAGGTCTCTATTTTTCTTCCCTTCTTCCCTTGCGGGAGAAGGTGGCGCGAAGCGCCGGATAAGGGTCTCTCTCGGCAGATGCGCTCGCGGAGAGAGACCCCTCACCCGCCTCGCGTTCCGCGAGGCACCCTCTCCCACAAGGGGGAGAGGGATGAAACCCCGCTCTGGGTTGCCTTTTTGAGCAGCGAAGCCCCGCCGGGTCAAGCCCGGCAGCGACGCCTCGGGCCTACGCCAAATAGATCAACCCCAGCCAGTCAGCGACCAGCGCGGGCTTGTCCTCGCCTTCGATCTCCACGGTCACGTTGGTGCGGGACTGCAATTCATTCGGCTTGCGCAGCCTGGCTTCCGCCAGCACGAAGCGGCCGCGGACGCGCTTGCCGGAACGCACCGGCGAGATGAAGCGCAGCTTGTCGAAACCATAATTGACGCCCATCGTGGTGCCCGCAATCGCCGGCATCACTTCGTAGGACATCACCGATAGCATCGACATCGTCAGGAAGCCGTGCGCAATGGTGGTGCCGAAGGCGGTTTCCTTCCTGGCTCTTTCAGGGTCGACATGAATGAACTGATGATCTTCGGTCACGTCGGCATAGGTGTTGATACGGGGCTGGTCGATCAGGTGCCAGGACGACACCCCGATCTCCTTGCCGACCATGGCTTGATAAGCCTCGCGCGTGATCGGCGCCGACTTCCAGATTTGGTTCACTTAGGTCTCACTCCGTGTTTTCGGCAACTCGGGAAAATCCTCCTCACGGAATTCCCGGCCGCGCAGCGGATCGTTGCGATCATCGTCGCGCTCGAGCCTGCGTAGCTGGACCCGGCGGATTTTGCCAGAGATCGTCTTCGGCAGCTCGGTGACGATTTCGAGGCGGCGGATCCGCTTGAACGGCGCAAGGCGCATGTGCAGATGCCTGAAGATGGACAGCGCCGTCTCCGGCGAGCGCTCCGCGCCCGAGGTCAGCAGCACGAATGCCTTGGGGATGGCAAGGCGGATTGGGTCCGGGCTCGGCACCACCGCGGCTTCCGCGACAAGCTCGTGCTCGAGCAACACGCTCTCGAGCTCGAACGGACTGATGCGGTAATCGGACGATTTGAACACGTCGTCGGAGCGACCGACGAAGGTGAGATAGCCCTCCTCGTCCTCGAACACGACATCGCCGCTGCGATAGAGCTCACCCTCGGCGCCGGACAGCTTGCCGTCGTCGCCCTGATAGCCCTGCATCAGACCGGCGGGGCGCGCGGCGCCGAGCAGCAGCGTCACCTCGCCCTCTTTCGCCGGGTTGCCGTCGGCGTCGCTGATCTGCACGCGATAGCCCGGCAGCGGCCGGCCCATCGAGCCGATCTTGATCGTCTGGCCCGGCGAGTTGCCGGCCAGCGCGGTGGTTTCAGTCTGGCCGTAGCCGTCACGGATGGTGAGGCCCCAGGCCGCCCGCACCTGGTCGATCACTTCAGGGTTCAGCGGCTCGCCGGCGCCGCAGACCTCGCGCAGGGCCACTTTGAACGATGCGAGATTCTCCTGGATGAACAGCCGCCACACCGTCGGCGGCGCGCACAGGGTGGTGACGCCGCAGCGGCCGATGGTGGCAAGCAGCGCTTTGGCGTCGAAGCGCGGCTGGTTGACCACGAACACGGTGGCGCCCGCATTCCACGGCGCAAAGAAGCAGCTCCAGGCGTGCTTGGCCCAGCCGGGCGAGGAGATGTTGAGATGGACATCGCCGGGTTTCAGCCCGATCCAGTACATGGTCGACAGATGCCCGACGGGATAGCTGCGCTGGCTGTGCCGGACAAGCTTCGGTTTCGCCGTGGTGCCCGAGGTGAAATAGAGCAGCATCGGGTCGTCGGCGTTGGTCGGACCGTCGGCGCTGAAACTCTCCGAAGCCTTCGCCGCTTCATCGTATGAAAGCCATCCGTCGGAGGCGGCGCCGACGACGATGCGAGCGACGTTCTCCGCGCCAAGGCTTGCGAATTTCGCGACTTGATCTTGCGCGGCGATGACCGCCTTCGCCTTGCCGCGATCGAGCCGGTCGCGCAGCTCGTCCGCCGTGAGCAGTGTGGTCGCGGGGATCACGACGACGCCGAGCTTCATTGCCGCCAGCATCGTCTCCCATAGCGGCACCACATTGCCGAGCAGCAGCAGGAGATGATCGCCGCGCTTCAAGCCATGCGCGCGGAGGAAGTTTGCGACCTGGTTCGAGCGCTTCGAAAGCGCCGCAAAGGACAGCTTGGTCTGCTTGTCCTGCGCGGCGTCGACGATCCAGAGCGCGGGCCGGTCCTTGCTGTCCGCATTGGTCGCCAGCTCGGCGTCGAACCAGTCGAGCGCCCAGTTGAAGGGAACCGTATCCGGCCAGCGGAAGCCTTTGACCGCGGCCTCGTAATCCGTCCGGTGTTGCAGCAGAAACGCGCGCGCTTCCTGGAATGTCGTCATCAAGCTTTCCCGGCTAGGCTCCTAACGTGCTTGATAATTCCGGAAAAATCCACCCCACCCTGACCGGCTGCGTCGAAAGACTGATAAATCTCCTGCGCATGCTTGCCGAGCGGCGTCGCAGCGCCGGCAGCCTTTGCAGCGTCCTGCGCCAGCGTCAAATCCTTCACCATCAGCGCCGAGGCAAAGCCCGGCTTGTAGTCGTTGTTCGCAGGCGAGGTCGGCACCGGGCCCGGCACCGGGCAATAGGTCGTCAGCGACCAGCACTGGCCCGAGGAGGTCGAGGCGACGTCGAACAACGCCTGATGCGAAAGGCCGAGCTTCTCGCCCAGCGCAAAGGCTTCGCTGACCGCGATCATGGAAATGCCGAGGATCATGTTGTTGCAGATCTTGGCCGCCTGGCCAGCGCCGGCGCTGCCGCAATGCACGATCTTCTTGCCCATGTTTTCCAGCACGGGCTTGGCCGCGGCAAACGCGTTCTCTTCGCCGCCGCACATGAAGGTGAGCGTTGCGCCCTTGGCGCCGCCGGTGCCGCCGGAGACCGGCGCGTCGACCGAAAGCACGCCGTGCTTCGTCGCCAGCGCATGGGCCTGGCGCGCGCTCTCGACGTCGATGGTGGAGCTATCGATGATCACCGCGCCCTTGGCCATGACAGGGACGACCTCACTCCAGACGCCCAGCACATGCTTGCCGGCCGGCAGCATGGTGACGACGACATCGGCGCCCTTCACCGCGGCAGGCGCGCTGTCGGCAATGCCGGCGCCGTCCGCCTTGGCTTGCGCGCGCGAGGCCTCGACGAGATCGAACGCCACCACCTTGTGGCCAGCCTTGACCAGATTGGCCGCCATCGGGCCGCCCATGTTGCCCAGACCAATGAATGCGATCGTGGCCATTGTCGTATCCTCCCCTTGAACGTCGTTGTCAGCTAAACTTCAGCTCATCAGTACCGATTTCGGCGAGATACGGCGCAAGCATCTGCGGCGTCACATCCTCGACCCGCGACGGCGACCAGGTTGGGTTGCGGTCCTTGTCGATCACGGCCGCGCGCACGCCCTCGCGAAAATCATCACTGCGGAAGACTTCCAGCGCGGCCCGATATTCCCGCACCAGACACTCTTCCAGGCTCGATGCGGTACGTGCCAATCGCAGGAGCTTCAGTGTCACCACCATGCCGCGCGGCGATTTTTCGTTCAGCGTCTTCAGTGTGGCCAGCGCGAACTCGGAGCCATCGCGCTCCAGCGCAGCGAAAATGTCCTCCATGCGGTCGAAGCCGAACAGCGCATCGATGATCGGCTCCTTGGCGGCGACCGGCCCGGCCGTCTCGCCGGTCGCAACGCCGTTGATGAGCTTGCTGACCTCGGTCGCAGTCACGCCTGGACGAACCCTGGTCAGTGCCTCGCGCAGCTTGGGCCATTTGGCCACCGGCACCACGGCATCGGCGAATTTCGCGTGGATGGCGTCGGGCCCGTTCATGGTCTGGCCGGTCAGGCCAAAGTAAGTGCCGATCTCGCCGGGCGAGCGCGACAACAGGAAGGTGCCCCCGACATCGGGGAAGAAGCCGAGGCCGACCTCGGGCATCGCCAGTTTGGTGCGTTCGGTGACGACACGATGGCTCGCATGTGCGGAGAGACCGACGCCGCCGCCCATCACGATGCCGTCCATGAACGCAACATACGGCTTCGGAAACGTCTTGATGCGGGCGTTGAGGATGTATTCTTCCCGCCAGAGGATCTTGCCGAGGTCGCCATTGACCTTCGAGCTTTCCCAGAGCGTTCGAATGTCGCCGCCTGCGCAAAGGCCGCGCTCGCCGGCGCCCTCCAGAACGATCACGGCAACATCAGGATCAGCCTCGAAACGATCGAGCGCTTTGTCGATGTCGCGAAACATCTCCAGCGTCACGGCGTTGATCGCCTTGGGACGGTTGAGGCGGATGACGCCGACCGAGCCCTCGATGCGAGCGACCAGATCGCCCTCTTCCACTGCATTCATCGCGCGCCCTCGATCAGTTTGCGCGCCACGATCAGCCGCATGATTTCATTGGTGCCTTCGAGGATCTGGTGCACGCGCAGATCGCGCACGATCTTCTCGATTCCGTACTCGCTCAAGTAGCCGTAGCCGCCGTGAAGCTGGAGCGCGTGGTTGGCGACCTCGAAGCCGACATCCGTGCCGAACCGCTTGGCCATCGCACACAGCATGGTGGCATCGGGATCCTTCCGGTCCAGCGCCGCCGCCGCACGCCACAGGAAGGTGCGCGCGGCCTCCAGCTCGATCGCCATGTCGGCAAGGCGGAACTGCAGCGCCTGGAATTCGTCGAGCCGCTTTCCGAACGCCTTGCGCTCCTTCATATAGGCGCGCGCCTTGTCGAGCGCGGTCTGCGCGCCACCGAGCGAACACGCCGTGATGTTGAGGCGACCGCCGTCGAGGCCGGCCATCGCGATCTTGAAGCCGACGCCCTCTTCGCTGAGGCGATTGGCGACGGGCACGCGGGCATTCTCGAACATGACGGCACGGGTCGGCTGCGCGTTCCAGCCCATCTTGCGCTCGTTTGCACCGAATGAGACGCCCGGCGTCTTGCCGTCGATGACAAGGGTCGAGATGCCGCCGGGGCCATCCCCACCGGTGCGCACCATCGCGACCAGCAGGTCCGTATCGCCGGCGCCAGAGATGAACTGCTTCTGGCCGTTGAGGACGTAATGATCGCCGTCGCGCACGGCGCGGGTGCGCAGCGCCGCGGCATCCGACCCCGCGCCGGGCTCGGTCAGGCAATAGCTCGCGATCAGCTCCATGGTGCAGAGCTTCGGCAGCCATTGATGGCGCTGGGTGTCGCTGCCGTAGGCATCGATCATCCAGGACGCCATGTTGTGGATGGAGATAAAGGCGGACGTGGTCGGGCAGCCCGTCGCCAGCGCCTCGAAGATCAGCGCCGCGTCGAACCGCGTCATGGCCGAGCCGCCGACATCCTCGCGGATGTAGATGCCGCCCATGCCGAGCGTTGCCGCCTCGCGCATGACCTCGACGGGGAAATGCTTTTCCTCGTCCCAGCGCAGCGCGTGCGGCGCGATCTTCTCCGCCGCAAACGCCAGCGCCATGTCGCGGATTGCGATCTGATCCTCGTTCAGAGCGAACTGCATGCTGGGCTCCTCACCATCCTCGTCATTGCGAGGAGCGAAGCGACGAAGCAATCCAGACTGTCTCTGCGGAAAGATACTGGATTGCTTCGCTGCGCTCGCAATGACGGGCTAGGCTACAGCCTCACTTCATCAGCGGGATCGAGAATTCCGCACCTTCCTTGACGCCGGACGGCCAGCGCGAGGTCACCGTCTTGGTCTTGGTGTAGAAGCGGACCGAATCCGGACCGTGCTGGTTGAGGTCGCCGAAGCCCGACTTCTTCCAGCCGCCGAAGGTATAATAGGCGATCGGCACCGGGATCGGCACGTTGATGCCGACCATGCCGACGTTGACCTTGGCCGCGAAGTCGCGCGCGGCATCTCCGTCGCGGGTGAAGATCGCAACGCCGTTGCCGTAGTCATGATCCGACGGCAGCGCCAGCGCTTCCTTGTAGTCGTGCGCCCGCACGACCGAGAGCACCGGGCCAAAGATCTCTTCCTTGTAGATCCGCATGTCCTTGGTGACGTTGTCGAACAGCGAGCCGCCGAGATAAAAGCCCTTCTCGTAGCCCTGCATCTTGAAGCCGCGGCCGTCGACGGCGAGGGTCGCGCCTTCCTTGATGCCGATGTCGATGTAGCTCTTGACCTTCTCGACCGCCTCGCGCGTCACCAGCGGACCGTAATCGGCCGAAGGATCGATCGAGGTGCCGATCTTCAGGGACTCGACGCGCGGGATCAGCTTCTCCATCAGCCGGTCGGCGGTGGACTTGCCGACGGGGACGGCGACCGAGACGGCCATGCAGCGCTCGCCGGCCGAGCCGTAGCCTGCGCCGATCAGCGCGTCGACCGCCTGGTCCATGTCGGCATCCGGCATGATGATGGCGTGGTTCTTGGCGCCGCCGAAACACTGGCAGCGCTTGCCGGTCTGCGCGGCGCGCTCGTAGATGTACTGCGCGATGGGCGTCGAGCCGACGAAACCGACGGCCTTGATATCGGGATCGTCGAGGATTGCGTCGACCGCTTCCTTGTCGCCGTTGACGACGTTGAGGATGCCGGCCGGCAGGCCCGCCTCGATCATGAGCTCGGCGAGCAGCATCGGCACGCCGGGATCGCGCTCCGACGGCTTCAGGATGAAGGCGTTGCCGCAGGCAATCGCGGGCGCGAACTTCCACATCGGGATCATTGCCGGGAAGTTGAACGGCGTGATGCCGGCGACGACGCCGAGTGCCTGGCGCATGGAATAGATGTCGATGCCGGGGCCGGCGCCTTCGGTGTACTCGCCCTTCATCAGATGCGGGATGCCGCAGGCGAATTCCGCGACCTCGAGGCCGCGCTGGATGTCGCCCTTGGCGTCGGGCACGGTCTTGCCGTGCTCGCGCGCGAGCAGCTCGGCGAGCTTGTCGTAGTCGCGCTGCACCAGCTCCACGAATTTCATCATCACGCGGGCGCGGCGCTGCGGGTTGGTCGCGGCCCACTCGGGCTGCGCTGCGCGCGCATTCTCGATGGCGGCGCGGACCTCGGCCTTGGACGCCAGCGCCACCTTGGCCTGGACGTCACCGGTCATGGGCTCGAAAACGTCGGCGGTACGGCCCGACGTGCCCTTCACTTCCTTGCCACCGATGAAATGTCCGACTGAACGCATGGAATGATCTCCTTGAGGCCGAGCTTGAACGCTTTGACAAATCCTATCGACCTGCATTTATTGGGATTCAAGTCTGAGATAATGCACCATAGATGTGCGAAAATGCTGGATCAAGGCGCTATCGATTGGGACGACTTCCGCTTCGTGCTGGCCATCGTGCGGGGCGGCTCGGTCTCGGCTGCGGCAAAACAGCTCGGCGTCGACCATGCCACGGTGATCCGACGCGTCGACCGGCTGGAAAAGCACCTCTCGGCAAAACTGTTCGACCGTCGCAAGACCGGCTATCTCCTCACCGAGGCCGGCCAGCGCGTCGCCGACAGCGCGGAAGCCATGGAATCGACCATCGTCGCCAACCAGGAGCAGGTCGGCGGCTCGGTGGCCCGGCTGACCGGCACGGTGCGGATCGGCGCGCCTGACGGGTTCGGTACCGCTTTCCTGGCGCCGCGGCTGGCGCCCTTCGCCGACCGGTATCCCGATCTCGATCTGCAGCTTGTGGCCACCGCGCGGCTGTTCAGTCTCTCCAAGCGCGAGGCCGATATCGCCATCAGCCTGACCATGCCGAAGGAAGGCCGCATCGTCGGCCGCAAGCTGCTCGACTACCGCCTCGGTCTCTATGCGGCCCCCACCTATCTCGATCGCTTCCCTGAAATCACCTCGCGCCAGGACCTGCCGCAGCACCGGTTCGTCGGCTACATCGAGGAGCTGCTGTTCACCCCGGAACTCGACTATCTGCCGCAAGTGTCGCCCCGGATCTCCGCGCGCTTCCGCAGCGCCAATCTGATCGCCCAGCTCAACGCCACGCTCTCCGGTTTCGGCATCGCGGTGCTGCCCCATTTCATGGCGAGCGATTATCCGCAGCTGGTGGCCGTGCTGCCGGAGGAGATCTCGATCACGCGGACGTTCTGGATGCTGATGCATGCCGACAGCAAGGATCTGGCACGGATCCGGGCCGTGGCCGATTACATCGGCGAGATCGTGGAGCGCGAACGGGCGCTGTTTGCGGGGCGGTGAGGCAGGGCGCCGACGTGCCTTTGCCCACCTACGGCAGCTCGCCTAGTTCTTCGTCTTCTTGACGGTTGCAGGCTTTGTCGGCTCCCGCTTGGCGCCGTCCAGCGTACTGTCCCTGCCCGCCTTCAGCACCTCGTCCGAGAGTTCGCTCGACCCGGCCACGCGGGCCAGCAGCATGGTTCCGGCCATCGTCGCCAACGTCGCGATCGCCTGCTTGCGTGCGGCCTTGCGCGGGATGTTCGGGATGTAGTCCGCCAGCAGCTCGATCATCTCGTCGAGCTTGCCAGCAAATGCCTTGCGCGTCTTCGGGCTCTCGCGGGCGATCTCGGCCCCAAGGGCGGGGATCGAGCAGCCGGTGCCGGGATTGTCGCGGTGCAGCGTGGAGAGATAGCTCTCCGCGACCAGCGCCAAACGCTTTTCAGGCGCGGCCTCGTCGGCGAGCTTGCGCCAATGGTCCATGGACCGATCCATGGCGTAGGCGAAGGCTTCCATCACCAGCGCCTCGCGAGAGTCGAAATGCGCATAGAAGCCGCCATGGGTCAGGCCCGCCTCTTTCATGAGATCGGCGACGCCGATGCCGTGGGCCCCCTTCTCGCGCAGCCGCACCGAAGCCTTCTTCACGATGCGATCGTGAGTTTCCTGCTTGTGTTCCCGGGAGTAGCGCATGCGGATCTCATTGGATGTCGACGGTCATCTCATAACACGCAAATGACGAAATGGGTGCATTAATTCATGTTAAGTTGCTTCCGATCATGGAAAACGTCGCAGTTGCGTGCACCGCGAGAGCGCCCTTGCCGTCCTTGACGAAGCCCTCGGCGTAGCTGGTCTGCCGCCCCAGCTTGATCACCTTCCCTTCGGCCGAGATCAGCCCCGACCGGACCGAGAGCGGGCGCAGGAAGGCCAGCTTCAGGTCGAGAGTGACCGAGCTCCGGCCGGCCTCGAGCCGGGTCGAAATGGCGCAGCCCATTGCGGTATCGAGCAGCGCGGCGGCGGTCGCTCCGTGGATGAGACCGATGGTGTTCTCGAGATCCTCGCGCGGCTCCAGTTCCATGACGATCCGCCCCGGCTCGACCGTCGCCACCGTGAAACCGATCAGCTTCGCGAAGGGCGGCGGCGGCAGCCGGCCGTCGCGAATGCCCTCCATAGCATCCATGCCCGACAGGCCCATCGCCACTTTCGCCACTGTCGCAGGCACCTGCCACTCCACCACGCGCTCGCGCCGCTGCGTGGGCGAAAACAGGTCGAGTTGATCGCTATCGGTCATGTCAGCCTCTTTATATGATATATATCATACTATGGTGCGGACTTCGCGATGGCAACTCCATCCCCGGATCCGCTTGACAAGCCGGCCGTTTCGCCCCGGAAGTGATCATGACCGGCGCGCCCCGCGCATGGTCCACGAAAGCTTCGAGTGCCACGATGGAAATGCTCAACACCCACTGCGGCGTGACGCGCGACGCGCGCGGCGTCGTCCATGTCGCGATCTGCAACGCCGGCCCGCTGAACATCCTCGGCTCGCCCGTGACCGACGCCGTGCGTGAAGGCCTGCAGCAGCTCGGCTCCGACCGCAGCATCCGCGTCGTGGTGCTGCGCGGCCAGAGTGAAAAGAGCATGATCGGCGGCGCCGACATCAAGGAGATGGCCAGGCTCGACCAGACATCGGCCGAAGCCTTCATCAGCCGCCTGCGCGACCTCTGCGAAGCCGTGCGTGCTTTCCCTGCCCCGGTGATCGCGCGCATGCCCGGCTGGTGCCTCGGTGGCGGGCTCGAGGTCGCCGCGGCCTGCGATTTCCGCATCGCCGCGCATGATGCGCATTTCGGCATGCCGGAGGTGCGCGTCGGCATCCCCTCGGTGATCCACGCGGCGCTCTTGCCACGCCTGATCGGCTGGGCTCGCGCGCGCTGGCTGGTGATGACGGCGGAGAACATCGACGCGCCGACGGCGCTGGCCTGGGGACTGGTCGACAAGGTCGCGGCGGAGGGCGAATTGGACGCGGCCGTCGAGCACGTGGTGAGCGCGTTGCTCGCATGCGGCCCCGAAGCGCTGCGGTCGCAGAAGGCGCTGCTGCGGCAGTGGGAGGAACTGCCGCTGACGGAGTCCGTGAATTTGAGCGTGAAAGTGTTCGGCGAGTCGTTCCTGACAGATGAACCCACGCGCCTGATGCAGGCGTTCGTGAACAGGAAGCGGTAGATCGCCTCGCTGCTGCAATAGGCTTCCAGAATGAGGATGTTCATGCCTCGGCTCGACCGGCGCATCCAGCACGCCGCAGCGCCAATTGCATGAGCGAGTTCGCCAACGCATTCCTCTGAATACTGGATTGCCCGCTTTCGCGGGCATGTTGACGCCGAAGCCTCGATGTTGGCACCAACTCTCCCTTCGACCGACCAAATCTCATCGGAGCCACGACAATTTCTCATCCCTGGCGCGGTTGCTTCTTTCCGCACCGCATCATATGATGATCATAATTCTATTTCATCACCGAAAGGAGCCTTGGCGCAAAAATCCGGATCAAGGCTGAAATTGAGGGAAGTATGTCATTTCAGACTTCCCTTCTCCATGCCATGCTCGAACGATGACGCAGGTCCCTCGGGATCCGCCAAGAACAATGAGGCCCAATGATCTCGAACTGGCTCGCGGCAGCATTGTCCCGCCGCAACATCCATTACGGCTGGGTGATGGTCGGGGTGACCTTCCTCGCTGCGCTGATCAGCGCCGGCACGGTTGGCGCGCCCGGCGTGTTCATCGTCCCCCTGCAGAAAGAGTTCGGCTGGAGCACGGCGGAGATCTCCTCCGCGCTGTCGATCCGCTTCATCCTGTTCGGGCTGATGGCGCCGTTCGCGGCCGCCCTGCTCAACCGCTACGGCCTGCGCAACGTCACGCTGATCGCGCAGTTGGTCGTGGTCTCGGCGCTGGTGCTCTCGCTCGGCATGACCGAAGTCTGGCAGCTCATCGCGCTGTGGGGCGTGGTGGTCGGCCTCGGCACCGGCATGACCGCGATGGTGCTGGGCGCCACCATCGCGACGCGCTGGTTCGCCGCGCGGCGGGGGCTCGTTATCGGCATCCTGACCGCGAGCGTCGCCACCGGCCAGCTCGTGTTCCTGCCGCTGCTGGCGAGCCTCACCGAACGCTACGGCTGGCGGCTTGCGCTCGGCTTCGTCTGCATCATGCTCGGCGTCTCCGCGCTGGCCATCCTGCTCGTGATGCGCGACCGTCCGGGCGATCTGGGCCTGCGCCCGTTCGGCGACGAAGGCACCACACCCCTGCCCGCCCCGCCGGTCAGCCATGGCTCGATCACGGGCGTTGCGCTCGGCACGCTGCGCGACGCTTCGAAATCGACGACGTTCTGGATCCTGTTTGCGACGTTCTTCGTCTGTGGTGCATCGACTGCCGGCCTCGTGCAGGTGCATCTGATCCCGATGTGCCTCGATTTCGGCATCCCGCAGGTGCAGGCCGCGAGCCTGCTCGCCGCGATGGGCGTCTTCGACTTCGTCGGCACCATCATATCGGGCTGGCTGTCGGACCGCTACGACAACCGCTGGCTGCTGTTCTGGTACTACGGCCTGCGCGGGCTCTCGCTGATCTTCCTGCCCTTCAGCGATTTCTCGTTCTACGGCCTCTCGATCTTCGCGATGTTCTACGGCCTCGACTGGATCGCGACGGTGCCGCCGACGGTGCGGATCACCGCGCAGAAATTCGGACCCGAGCGCGCCAATCTGGTGTTCGGCTGGATCTTTGCCGGCCATCAGCTCGGCGCTGGCGCGGCCGCCTTCGGCGCCGGTTTGTCGCGAACGGTCTATCAGAGCTATTTGCCTGCATTCTTCATTGCCGGTGCGCTCTGCGTGTTCGCCGCGCTGATCGTGCTGGCGCTGTCGCGGCAGCCGAAGGCGCAGCCGGCGATGGCATAAGCAGCGGAGCAAGCTGCATCGTCGCATTCTCTCGCGCTTCGCTCGCAGACAAATCTTCGCGTTCTCGCGGCTCATTTCGCCCGAGCTTTGCTCTCTTCGTTGCGCCCTTCTTGAGAAAGGGCGCAGGGAAGGCCGGGCGCCGGCTGGCACCCGCGGTCCCGTGTGCGAACAAGATGCGCACGGGGTGGACTACAGGTGACGCCGGAACGCCCGGCCTTCCCTGCGCGAATGGTTTTACGGCTTATGGCGTGCTCTCCCCGGGGAGCGATGCACTATTGCCCCCGTCGTCTTGCGGATGGCTGATGCGCGAACCCGGTTGGGCCGCCGCAATCACCGCAACACTTGACGCACAGACCCCGGGCGTCAGGACCACACGATTTTGCCGTCCGCGCACATCCTCAGCTCCTGTCCGCGACGCTGGCGTGCGCTCGCCATCGCGGCCGAACGAGGACGCTGTCAGCGCCGTGTCGTATCGCGCGTGCCGCTGCTCACGGGATTCCCGCCCTGCAAGCTGCCCAGCGCGCCGACGCCGTCGCGGCCACCGCCTCCCGGCCCGCGTCTCGTGACGATCGCGAAACGCCCCTTGTGGCGGGCGGAATAGTTGACATCTACGCCAAATCCGAATTCTTGTAAAGCGAATTCTTGAATTGGGGTGATGATCGGGATACGAGAGATTGCGATGGACCGATCCTCCGGCCGCGGGCACCCGAACAAAAATGCGAAAACAACCCCATGCACAGTAGCCGAGGCATGAGAGATCAATGACTTGGCGGGGAAGGAGTGTGCGGCTGCAGTGCACATCGAACCAAGAAGGACGAGGCGTGCGCGCCGTGGGCGGCAACAAGTGATGTGCCATAGCGCCCGCCCTCAATCGGGACCCGGCATATGGCCTGCGAACTGCGGATAACATTCGCGCAGTTCCTCGCGGATCCGCCCCCGGATCAGAGCCAGCGTCGCCTCGTCCGGCACCGGCGTCGTGGCCTCGCATCGCTCGTTGTCGTACGCGAAGCCCGTCGTGCCGCGAATGTCGCGCCAATCGAAGCCGGGATGCGTGCTCTCGAGGCGAAAACGTCCCGCCTCCCGCTCGAAGGAAAACAACGCCGCATTGGTCAGCAGCGCATGAGGCCCGCCCCGCCGATAGACCGTTTCGTCGGTCACGCCCGGCGCGGACACGAAGTCGACGCGCTCGACCAGGGATCGCAGGCTGTGCTCTTCACGGAACAGAATGACGCGCGGAACGAGGAAATACAGGTAGGCGGAGCCGAACGAGCCGGGCCATCGGACCGGATTGTTCGGATAGTCCCCGGTGCCGACGAGGTTGATGTTGCCCTGGCCGTCGATCTGGCCTCCGCCGAGAAAGAAGGCGTCGAGGCGCCCCTGCGCGGCGCAATCGAACAGCTCCTCGGCCCCGCCGGTGAAGGAATTGTGCTTGACCGACCCGAGGATCGAGACCTGCACGTGCTCCAGTCCGTCACGCTGGTTGATCGCACGCAACAGCATCGCTCCAGCCGCCGGCATCGGCGACGATTGACCGACCGCAACATGCCGCACGCCCTTCAGCAGCCGCGAGATGGTGTAGATCATCAACTCACGGCTGGTGCACGCCTCACTCATGCGACGCTCCTGGCCTCCCGGACGTAGGCCAAAAATCCTTCCGGCGAGCGCGCCGCTCGCGCGTATTTCTCGATCTCCTGCCCATCCCTGGGATACTCGGCGTAAAGCCCCGTGGGCCACCCACCGTTTTCAAGCTGCGCCACCGCACTCACGTAGATCGCGGGCAAGACCCCCGCAGCCATCTTCTCGTCGTCGAGCAACGACACCTCGGATATGCGCTCGACAGTCACAAAGGCCTTCTTCGACGCATGCGCCAGCAACATCACCTCGCGCCGACGCCCCAGCCGAACGTTGCCGAACCGGTCCGCTTCAGGCGCATGAAACAACGCGATGTCGGGCTGGATCGCGGAGACCACGACGATCTTCTCGCCATCGTCGAACGGGTTGGACATCACCTTCCAGTCGTCTCGCTTCTCCAGGACGTCGCTACCGATGATGCCGCGGATCGGCATGAACGGAACTCCCTTCTCCGCGGCCGTCAGGCCCGCGAACACGGCGGGACAAGTGGCGTCGCGGAGGCGAATGGATCCGTCGCGGACAGCCCGGTTGAAACAGGGCGCACCGCCCGCCTCGCCGAGACTGACCGCACTCGTCTCCAGCGTTGCCACGGCGCCGGCGCCGACCAGCATATCGACCTGCATGCCGCCGATCGGCGCACAGACGACATGGAGATCGCGAATGCCTCGATCGATCAGCATCCGGACCAAGCCGGGAGACGCGCCGTAGTCGTCCGGCGCCAAACCGAGCTTGCACCCCGACGGAATCATCTCCGCCATCTTCTGCGGCGTTACGAAGTCTGTCATCTCTTCACCTCTCCCAATCAAGACGCCGATCGAACACGGTCAACTTCCGGATTCGTTCGCAGCACCTGGGCCGCGCTGCCCCCGATCGTGAACATGCGGATTCGGTCAGCCGCGTCCCATGCTGTAGAATTCCGAGTTCGGACGCATGCTGGTGACGTTGGCAATCCGGTTGGAGAGGCCGAAGAAAGCCGAGATCGCTGCAATGTCCCAGATGTCTTCTTCCGTGAAGGCGTGCGATTTCAGAGTGGCGAAATCGGCTTCGGACACCTTGTAGGCCTCGGTCGAGACGCGGACGGCGAAGTCGAGCATCGCCTTCTGCCGGTCGGTGATATCAGCCTTGCGATAATTGACCGCGACCTGATCGGCGACCAGCGGATCCTTCGCCCGGATGCGCAGGATCGCGCCATGCGCGATGACGCAATACTGGCATTGATTGAGATTGCTGGTCGCAACCACGATCATCTCCCGCTCGGCCTTGGTGAGATTGCCGGGCTTGTCCATCAGCGCATCGTGGTAGGCAAAGAACGCGCGAAACTCGTCCGGCCGATGCGCGAGCACGAGAAAAACGTTCGGGATGAAGCCGGACTTCTCCTGGACGGCCAGGATACGGGCCCGGATGTCGTCCGGCATGTCGGCCAGATCAGGAACGGGGAAGCGACTGATGGCAAGTGCCTGGGTCATGAGGTGAATATCCTTGGGGCTGGACGATGGAAATCGCCACGATCACGCGTTCCGCGCCGCGCCAGCCATGGGAGGGTCCGCAACGGGCAATCCTACCTCTGAGTAGTCATATCATGAAGAGGCGCGCAAGCGCCGCGTCGAAGGACGCGGCGCACGCTCAGTTCGCGCAAAATGGAGGCTGGGGGGCCCTGCCGGCTCGGGCGGGGACTAGCAGATCTTCTGCTGCAAGTGCTGGACGCAGGTGCAGGTGGTCACCCCCGGTCCGTATTTGATGTCGTAAAAGGGAAAGCTCGAGGAGTTGGTCGAGCAGCGCGGGAACAGATAGTAGCTGTCGGACAGCTTGATGGTGCCCGCGATGGCGCCGCCGAGGTTGGGCTTGTAGTCGTAGGACACCTCGCTCAGGATGAGGGAGATCTTGGCATTCTTGGTGCCGCCCGCGGCGGTAAAGGCCGACAAGGTCATCGCGGCACCCGGCGTTCTCGCCCCTGACGCGTTGGTCGACTTGCTCCATCGCACCGTCGCGTTGCCGCTGGTGTCGGTCGAGACTTCCGAGACGGTGATCGTCATCAAGGGAGTGCTGCCATTCTTGGTGGGATATGGAGCCATGATGGCACTGGCAGCCGCGAGGATGCCGTCCATCTGGGCCTCGCTGACCTGCGTGTTCTGCGTGACCATGTCGGCGACACTGTGCGCGGTCGCGCTGACCTTGACGTTCATGGAAAGGCCAGTGCCGAGCTCGACGCCACCGAGATAGAGCACCAGCATGAACGGCGTCACGATGGCGAACTCCGTCGCTGCGACGGCGCGGACATCGGTCAACAGGTGCCGGGCGCGAGACGTCAGGGCGGAGATCATCAGGTAGCTCCTGGCTCGTTCTGGAACGCGGCGGTCGACATGATCAGCCGGTTGCCGTTGCTGAGGTTCGAGAGGTTGAAACCGAGTGGACCGAGCACGACCGGCCACACATACATGACGCGGAGCACGACGATGTCGCCGGCATTACCCGGGTTGTATTGCCAGGTATTGGTGACCTTGCCGGACCCGTCGTAGGTCAGGGCGGGCATTCCCGTGTTCGCCGACGTCCACGAGGTCGCCACCTGCATATCGATCATCAGGCCGCTGCAGTTGAACAGGATGACGATCTGGTCGCAAACCTTCTGTTTGAAAACCGCCTCGCTCATCTGCGCAGATTGAACCTGTCCGGTCATGACCAGGCGGCCCGACTGGCGCACGACGGTTTCGAGCATCTGCTGGGCGAAGAAGACCAGAAACGTCTGGATCAGCGCGATGATGAGCGCGAGAAACGGCGCGGCGACCAGCGCGAACTCCACGGCCGTGGCACCCCTGCTGTCCCGCGCGAATGCGGCGCACCGATTGCGGCGTCTCATTGTTGTCTCGGCTGGGCCGGTCATGACGCGTCTCTCTACTTCACAAGGCTGGCCGTGCTGGACGCGACCTTGAGGAACAGGTTCGTCAGCGCCTCGGAGATATCACCGCCGGTCTGAACGCTCGCATACAAACCAGGCGAGGCGCATGACTGCAGCCTCTGAGCGATCTGGCCTGTGGACGAGGACGGATTGTTGAACTGCGCGATACGGCTGTTGTACCAGCCGTCGGTCGGCAATTGCAGGTATTCGGTGTAGAGCACCGCGATGCGGATGCCACGGTTCTTGATCGTCGTGCAGGCCGCCGTATTGAGCGGCTGCTGACAGCGGACTTGGGTGCTGCCGACGGTCGGAAGCGGATAGGTGGCGTTCGGATCGCAGCTTGCGGACTTCAGGATCAGCTTGTCTTCGACCCCGTCGGTGACGAGAAATACCACTTCCTGCGGCGTATCGCCGGCCTGGTTGGTGCCGCTGCCGGGCGCGGGCATGATGTTGTTGACGCCCGTTAGCCCGCCCGCGATGTCCGAGCCGTAGTCGGTGGAACATTGGTTGATGATGACGCAGTTCTGGTGATCCACCGGCATCAGCTGAATGTTGGCGATCTGCGTCCCGGCGGTCGTCGGCGTCGTCAGCGTCTGGACCGTGTTCAATTTGTAGTCAAAGGTGTAGAGGGCAGCCTTGTACGTCGTGTTGTTGAGCGCGGCCATGCACTGCATGACGCCGCCCGAAACGCCCGATTGCGGGCACGTCCATGGCCCCACCATCAATTGTTTGACGGCATTGGTTACGAGATCGATGCGCAGCGTGATGTTGTTGGCGCGTGCAACGGTGAGATTGTCCTTGTTCGACGAGCTCGGGTTCTGGTTATTGGGATGAACCTCATGGCACGCGAACGCACAGTTCCTAGCATAGGACGGCTGGTTCTTCGTTGCCGTGATCATGTTGTTGATGTCGGCCTGCGTTGCCCCAAGCGCCATCGATGGCGAGACGTCCAGCAGCATATAGAAGTTCATGTTGGGCGCGCTTGATGCTCGCGCCGTCGCGGAGCCGCCGACCTGCCAGGTCTGCTTGCCGAGGACGCCGGGAAAATTATTGACGGACTGCGCGGTGTAAGAAACCGTGATGGTCCGCGCGAGACCGGAATCGGTGACGGTGACAGTCGGCGACGGAACAGAAGCCAGGCCGGGAAGATTCGCCTTCGCGGCGAACACAGCTTCCGCGGTCGCCTTGACCACTGCGGTGTCGGTCTGCGTCAGCATCGCCGGCCGCACGGCAGCGATTGCGGCGGCGTCGGCGGCCGCGTCCAGCTGCTCGCGCTTGCGCGAGGCCAGCGTGTAGTCGAGTGTCATACCCAGAAGAAAGACGATCGGAACCAGCGTCAGCGCGAAGATGATGGCGACGTTGGCCTTCCGGTCTGTCGCGAAACAGAGCACTGCGCGGCGGAGCATGAGGTTCATCCTGGCTGCCTTCCTTGGGCAGCGGCCCTTTCCCTGACATCGACGTAAGAAGATTACCGGGGGTCGCCCCCAACACTCGTCCATTCACGGGCTGGAATATGTCGATGGCTGTCTTAACCAACGCTTACGGGCGATCCGCAAACACGGACCGCTCCGGATCGAGATGTCCCATATCGAGAAGGCATCATTAATGTCGCTTAAACGCGACCGCGGAGATTGGCGGTAAAGCAGCAAGAACACCGTAGAACAACGGAGGAAATGCGATTTGCGCCTGCCGACAGAGCCCGCTTCCGGCCCCGGTGCGGCACGGCCCAAACAGAAAATCCGAAACGGCGCGAGGCGCCCTGCTCGCCCGGTTCTGCCCAGGGCTGTCGCATATGAGGAAAAGCGCGAGAGCCCTGACGGCTCAGCCGGGCCCGCGTAGAGCCATATTGCCGTTAGACTCCACGGCGCAAACGTGGACAATGCTCCGACGCACGTCACGTGCGCAGTGCACACCAAGATGCGCCAGGGGAAACAAATGCCGGCTGCCGGTCCGTCGTCCGAACCCATCATTCCAACCGCTCCGCTGACCTCCCAGATGCGCGATTCGCTGCGCGCGATCGTGGGTGAGAAGGGCCTCATCGAGGACGAGCACGGCAAGCAGCCGTTCGTGACGGACTGGCGCGGACTGCTGGTGGGCCGTGCCGGAGCCGTCGTCCGTCCCGGCAGTACCGAGGAGGTCGCGAAGGTGGTCAGGCTCTGCCACGACCATGGGGTCGCGATCGTGCCGCAGGGCGGAAACACGGGCCTGATGGGCGGAGCCACGCCCTGGCCCGCGCATACCGGCATCGTGTTGTCGCTTGGCCGGATGAACCGCGTGCTGGACGTCGATGCCACCGGCTATACCATGACGGTGGAGGCCGGCTGCGTGCTGCAGGCTCTGCAGGAGACAGCAAGCCGGCACGACCGGTTCCTGCCGCTCAGCCTTGGCGCCCAGGGCTCGTGCATGATCGGCGGCAATCTGTCGACCAACGCCGGCGGCGTGCAAGTGCTGCGCTACGGCAACGCCCGCAACCTGGTCCTCGGCCTCGAGGTCGTGCTGGCCAATGGCGAGGTCTGGGACGGGTTGCGTGCGCTGAAGAAGGACAATACCGGCTACGACCTCAAGCACCTCTTCATGGGCGCCGAGGGAACGCTCGGCATCATCACGAAGGCCGTGCTCAAGCTCTGGCCGGCTCCCAAGGACGTCTGCACCGCATGGCTGGCGATCCGGGATCCGCGCGCGGCGCTGGAGATCCTGTCGGAAGCCCATAGCGCCTCCGAGGACAATGTCGGCTCCTGCGAGTTGATGAGCCGCGCCGCCGTCGACATGGTGCTCCGCCACATTCCCGGCACGCAGGATCCGCTCCGGGCGGACACGCCATGGTACCTGCTGCTCGAATGGTCGTCCTCGCGGGCGCGCCAGGACGGGGCCGAGGGCATCGCGGCGAAGATGGAGCAATTCCTCGCCGACCAGCTCGAGGCCGGGCGCGTGATCGACGCGGTGATCGCCCAGACCGGAAGCCAATCGCAGAACATGTGGCGCATCCGGGAAAGCGTCGCCGAGGCGTCCCGCGCCGAGGGGCCGGGGCTGAGCTTTGATGTGTCGGTCGCCATCTCCAGGATTCCGGAGTTCATCGATCTCGGCCTTGCGGCGGTGCGCGACATTCTCCCGAGCATTCGCCCCTATCCTCTGGGGCACATCGGCGACGGCAATCTGCATTTCTCGTTCATGGGGCCATCAGGTATGGATCAGCAGACGCTGACCCAATACAAGGCCGCCATCACCCGGGCCGTGAACGATCTCATCACGTCCATGGGCGGCTCGATCTCGGCGGAACATGGCATCGGCATCGACAAGCTCGACGAGCTCAGCCACTACCGCTCGAAGACCGAACTCGACATCATGCGAACCATCAAGCGCGCGCTCGATCCGCAGAACATCATGAACCCCGGCAAGGTGCTCCGGCTGTGATTGGGCTCCCGGCGCCAACAATTTGTTCAACCTTGGCGGGCAGCAAAGATGTTGCAACCCGCCCGCGGTTCTTAGAGTGCTATCCGCTGCCCTCAAGCCACCGAGCCGCCGCGCGGGTTGACAATCGTATACCCTCGCAGCGAACGCGCGTGCATTCGCGTCGCGCGCCCGCCCGAGTTGGCGTCATAGGCCATCCAGACATCGCCTCCGAGGTGCTGCTCAAGGACGAAAACGTGACCTCGTCGCGCAGCAACCATTCCCGGTGCGGGTGACGTCCGCGGAAAGCGGAGCCAGTTGGACGCAAGATTCAATTCCGGGACGATACGGCCGAATACGCGCAGAGCCGCGCCGCAGCCGCAGAACGAGGAGGGACAACCGGCCGGACGGCCACCGACAACGCGAGCGCCGTGAGCACCGGAGACGGTCGCCGGCGTGGTCGTGCCCCCAGCATCAGTCACTGTCAGTTGTGTCGAGCGGTACGCTTGCAGCGTGGACCTGGAAATCAGCGAAGATCTGGAAGCCAGTGAGGGCCTGGAAGCCCGCTCGCGTCGCGTCTGCGAATACGAGAAGTCGCAGGGCATGGTGACGTTGCATTCAGGAGCTTGATGAATGCGATAAGGGCGCGCTTCCGAAGCGACAGAACCCAGGATAACGAGCACGCACGCAGAAAATACTCGCTTGAACATTGCAAGGACTCCAAATGAGAGACCCTGCCCCGGGACACGAGAAACCAATAACAGTTTGTCTGAAATGGGCCTAAAGCGCGGCTGAAAATGGCTGCGGTCGCGTGCCACGACTGCACGATCTCATAGCCTACACGTAGCGCCCGAGTTGATTAGCTCGCAGCGCACGAATGCTCGATCAGCGCGTCAAGCTCGCGGCGTGCAACCAAGTCGGATTGCGCAAGAAGGATCCAATGAGCGCTCCTCCTCCCCGCGTTGACCGGATCGCCAGGACTCGCTGCCGCTCATTGCATCATCGCGGCCGCGATCTTCTCCGCCGACATCAACACGGGAAAATTGGTGTTGGCGCATGGCACCACCGGGAAAATCGAGGCATCGACGACGCGCAGGCCCTGCACGCCCTTGACGCGGCCCTGATTGTCGACGACCGCCATCGGATCGTCGGCACGGCCCATGCGGCATGAGCACGAGGCGTGCCAGACGCCGATCGTCGCCTTGCGCACGAAGGCTTCCAGCGCCTCGTCGTCGTTGATCACCTGATCGAAGGTGAAGCCTTCCACCACGAAATTGTCGATCATGTAGTGGCGCAGCGCCGCCGGCCCGTCCATCAGGGCCGCGGCGATCGTGGTCAGGATCCTGTTCGTCGTATTGACCACACCAATTTTGCGCACGCGGTCGGTGTAGGAGGCGGGGAACGGCTTGTCCGTCACCGCCCTGACCGCCTCGCTCATCTGGACGGCCGCCATCTTGCGGAAGCCGCTCATCAGCCGGTCGAGGTCGCGCCGGTCGGACAACAGGTTGAACTCGACGATCGGCTCCGCGGCGGGATCGCGCGAGGCCAGCTTGACTTGCCCCGTCTCCGAATAGGTCTTGTTGACGAAGGTGAGCAGCGAGCCGATCTGCGCACCGACCGCGTGCCAGGCCGACTTGCTGAGCACGACGACGAACATGTCGCCCTTCGGCACGCCTTCGAGTCCCGACGAATAGCGCAGGCCGACCTGCATGTGGCGCCTTGTATGCTCGTTCATGCGCGCGCCGCGGCGGATGTAGGACGACAGCGAAATCGAGGGATGGTCCATCAGGCGCTGGCCGACGCCCGCCAGGCCCATCAGGACCGGGATTCCCAGGTCCTTGAGATGGCCGACCGGACCGATGCCGGCGCGCAGGAGGTGCGCCGGCGAGTGGATCGCGCCGCTGGAAAGGATGATCTCGCGTCCCCGGAACTCCTGCTCGCGCCCGCCGACAACGGCCTTCACCCCGACGCATTGCGTGCCTTCGAACAGCAGTTCCCGGACCTGCGTGTCCGTGGAGATCGTGAGGTTGGCGCGCTTGCGGGTGTCGCGATCGAGATAGCCCATCGCGGCCGAGACGCGTTGCTCGGCCTGATTGGAATGCGTCACCGGGAAGAAGCCGTCGACGAATTCGCCGTTCTGGTCCGGCAGATATTGATGGCCGGCCTGCTGGAACGCCTCGGCGAGTGCCTGCGAATGCCTGGTCCAGTGCTCGCGCGGAATCCTGCGGACCGGGATCTTGCCGTCCTTGCCGTGGAAGGGACCGTCGAAATCGAGGTCGCGCTCGACCTTCCTGAAGAAGGGCAGCACGTCGGCCCACGACCAGCCCGCAGCGCCGCGCGCGTCCCATTCATCGTAATCGGTCGGCGCGCCGCGGTTGGCCATCTGGCCGTTGATCGACGAGCCGCCGCCGAGCACGCGCGCCTGCTCGTATTTGCGTAAGGGAGGACGCGCTTCATTCGGATTGTTGTGGCTGACGACCTGGGTCGTGACCTTCAGCTCGGTCCAGTGGAAGCGCGGATCGAAATAGGCGGTGCCGGGATAGCTGTCCCTGATTTCGGCCGGCTCGTTGCCGGGCGGCGTATCCTGTCCGGCTTCGCACAACAGGACCTTGTTGGCGCTTTTCGCGGAGAGCCGGTGGGCCAGCACGGACCCCGCCGAGCCGCCGCCCACGATGATGAAGTCGTACACGATTGGCGCTTCCTCTTGTTCTTGTTGGGAGAGCTTAGCGCGTTATTGTTTTGCCGTGGAAGAACTTTGGATTGCGTCGGTGCCTGCTTCTCGTGTCCCGGACGCGCTGCAACGCGTAGCGTTGCTGCGCTGCGTCCAGGGTACGAGCGTCACGGCTTGACACAAGGTGCCTACGGCCTGATCGAAAAATTCTCCGGCGGACCGGCCTTGCGCAAGGGCTCGGCGAGCCGGGCGAACTCGCACAACAGCGAGCGCGTCTTCCGGGGATCGATGATCTCCTCGACCCAGAACTTCTCGGCCGAGCGGAACGGCGAGCGCAGCTTGTTGAGGCGCTCCTGGATTTCCTCCAGCTTCGCCGCCTTGTCCTCGGCCGCGTCGATGTCGGCGCGATAGGCGGCCTCAATGCCGCCTTCGAGCGGGAGCGAACCCCAATAGGCCGACGGCCAGGCATAGCGGATCGAGAAGCGGTCTGCCGGCTGGTGCACGACGCCCGCAACACCGAACGCGTTACGCAGGATCACGGTGCACCAGGGCACGGTGGTCTGGTTGACCGCGGCCATCGCGCGAACGCCGTGACGGATGGTCGCGGCCTTCTCGGCATCGAGGCCGATCATGAAGCCGGGACAATCCATGAGATAGACGATGGGCAGATGGAAGGTCTCGGCGAAGTCGACCCAGCGCACCACCTTCTGGCAGGCATCCGCGGTCCAGGAGCCGCCGTAGTGAAAACTGTCGCTGGCGAGCAGCAGCACCGGCCTGCCCTCGAGCCGTGCAAGGCCGACGATGATCGGCTTGCCGAAGTTCTTGCCGACCTCGAAGAACGAGCCCTTGTCCACGACGGACTCGATGATGGGCCGCATCTTGTAGACCTGCTTGCGGTTGCGCGGCACCGCGTTGAGCAGCGCTTGCTCGCTGCGCTCCGGATTGTCGGTGCAGGGCAAGGTCGGCGGCAGCTCGTAGACCGACGACGGCAGATAGGAGAGGAAGCGCCGGGCGCAGGCGAACGCCTCTTCTTCCGTGTCGACGGCGTGATCGACCGCGCCGGCGCGGGTCTGGATGTCGGCGCCGCCGAGCTCTTCCTTCGAGAGGTCCTGCCCCAGCGCCTTCACCACCGGCGGGCCCGCGACGAACATCGCGGACTTCCTGGTCATGATGGAATAGTGGCTGGCGGCAAGGCGCGCGGCGCCAAGACCCGCGACCGAGCCGAGACCGAGTGCCACCACCGGCACGCGCGACAGATTCTCCGTCGTGAACCGATACCAGCGCGTGCCGCCGATGCCGCCCGGCAGATTGGCAGCGCCCTTGGTCTCGATGGTCTTGACCGAGCCGCCGCCGCCGGAGCCTTCGATGATGCGGACGATGGGCAGACGGAGGTCGTGCGCCATCTCCTCCGCCATCAACGGTTTTGCCGAGATCGACGCATCGGCGGAGCCGCCGCGTACGGTGAAATCGTCGCCGACCACGACCACGGTCCGGCCATCGACGCGCGCGCGGCCGAACACGCAGTTCGCCGGCGTCAGTTTCTTCAGCTCGCCGCTGGAATCGTATTCACCGATGCCGGAGACGGCACCGATCTCGTGGAAGCTGCCTTTGTCGATCAGCTTGTCGATACGCTCCCGAACAGTCAGCCGGCCCTGGTCATGCTGTCGCTTGACCTTGTCAACGCCGCCCATCTCCCGCGCGAAGGCTTCGCGCCGGGCGAGCTCGTCGAGTTCCGGCTTCCAGTTCATTCACTCCCTCCGAATTGATCGGCTTGTTATTGTTATGCACGGCCATTGCGACCGGTTTGCGCGGGATACGGTTGTTGAAGACGTCGCCTTCCGCGCCCTCGACCAGGCTGCTGAGCGAACGGCCCAGCTCGAGCATCAGCGGCGCGACTTCGGCATGCAGCCGTTCCTCGTCGTACATCGCAGACAGAAGACCGATCGTGATGACCACGAAGGTCTGGTACTGCGGCGACCAGATCGGCACCGCGAGCCCGTTGATGTGCGGGCTCCACAGGCCGCAGGCCACGACATAGCCGCGCTCGCGCAGCATCTCCCGGTTGGCTTCAATGCGCGGCTTCAGGATCTTCGCGGCCTCGGGAGCCTCCCGTTCCATGTCCGCGATGAAGGCATCGCCGATCTCCGGCGCCAGCGCCGCGGTGTAGGCCGCGCCCGCGGCGGTCGAGGCCATCGAGATGCGGCTGCCCGTGCCCTCGTGCAGGCCGAGCGCAGTCGCCGAGCGCGCGAACAGGAGATAGACCAGATGGAAGCGATCGGGGATGACGAAGCCGACCGTCCCCGGCACTTGCTCGGCCACTTCCTGGAGTCGCTGGCGGATCATGCTGCGCAGCTGCGCGCCCTTCATCATCGAAGCGCTCATCGCCACCGCGCTCGGGCCGATGCGATACTTTTGATCACGCGGCAGATAGACCAGTTGTCCCATCCGCGTCAGCGTGTGCGTGAGCCGCGACACCGTCGAGCGCGGCAGACCGCAGCGATTTGAGATCTCGAGATTGCCGAGCCTGCTATCGTGGCCCTCGAAGCATCGCAACACGTCGAACGCGCGCGAGACCACCTGGATGACATCTCCCTCGCCGGCATCGCCAGCGAGCATGCCTTGCCTACTCAACCGCTCGGATCGTCGTCCCATGTTCCCTACCGTTTGTTCCGCTGTGCGGAATTAAATTCCACTTGCAGACGACGCTACCTCAGGCATTTTGCGACGACAACAAAAAGGCGATGGCATGCCAGAAATTAAGATCGTCACCGAGGTCGCGGGGCGAATCTGCGCAACTCCCGTGCAGGTTGGAGGAACCGTCGCGGATGGCGATGAGATTGTGGTGGTCGAAGCGATGAAGATGGAGATACCGGTGTCCTCGCCCGCGAGCGGCACCATCACATCGCTGCTGGTGAAGCTCGACGATGTCGTTGCCGAGGGACAGGCTGTTGCGACCGTCGCGAGCTGAGTGTTCTATCCGTCGTCTGCGCGACAATCTGTCAGCCTTATTCGCGCAGGCAACGGTGCGGCGTTGCCATCGCTCGATCGCGGTGACATGATCTGCTGCAAACAAAACGTTGTTTCAAACAAAGAAAGAAAATCTTCGCGGCAAAGCGAGGATCATTGGAGGGAAACATGCTTCGTGGGCTGATCATACTCGCGCCTGCCTTGGTGGCAGGCATTTCTTTTGCGTCTACACGCTACGCGTTCGCCGAAGACGTCAAGCTGCCGGCGACCTTGACCTTCACGGCCTATGACACCGGAACCGCCGGCTTCAACATCGCGGTCGGCGTCGGCAAGATGATGAAGGACAAGTTCGGCACCGACGTGCGCGTGCTCCCCGCAGGCAACGACGTCGCACGGCTCGCGCCGCTGCGCGCCAAGCGGGCGGTCTCCGCGGCGATGGGATCGGGCACCTATTTCGCGCAGGAAGGCGTATTCGAGTTCGGGTCGAAGGAATGGGGCCCGCAGCCGCTCCAGATTCTGCTCTCGTCCGTCGACTGCAATTGCGGCTCGCTCGCTGTCGCTGCCGACACCGGCGTGAAGGAGCTGAAGGACCTCAAGGGCAAGCGTGTCGGCTTCGTGGTCGGCTCGCCCGCGCTGAACCAGAACTCGCTCGCGGTGCTCGCCTTCGCCGGACTGACGCAGAAGGACGTCAAGGCCGTCGAGTTCGCGAGCTACGGCGCGATGTGGAAGGGGCTGATCAACAACGACGTCGATGCCGCCTTCGGCACCACCATCACCGGCCCCGCCAAGGAGGCCGAGACGTCGCCGCGCGGCCTGATCTGGCCGCCGCTGCCGGCCAAGGACAAGGAAGGCTGGGCGCGGATGCAGAAGGTCGGCTCGTTCTTCTTCCCGCAGCTGGCTACCTGCGGCGCCGGCATCTCGCCGGACAAGCCGGTCGAGCTCGGCAATTACCCCTACCCGATCTTCGTCACCTACGCCTCGCAACCCGCCGACCAGGTCTATGCGATCACGAAGGCGATGATCGTGAACTACGATGCCTTCAAGGACTCCGCGCCCGGCGCCGGAGGTCTCGCCGCCGACCGCCAGACCAAGAACTGGGTGGTGCCGGTGCATCCCGGCGCAGTGAAGGCGCTGAAGGAAGCCGGGCAGTGGAGCGATGCGCAGGAGGCGCACAACAACAAGCTGATCAAGCGGCAGGAGGTGCTCGGCGCGGCGTGGGCGGAATACGGCAAGTCCAATCCACAATCGGACGACAAGGCGTTTCTCGACGGCTGGATGAAGGCGCGCGCAGCGGCGCTTGCGAAGGCCGACATGCCGAACGGGTTCGAGGAATGATGAACTCGCTCTCGGCGCCAAGAGGAAGGTGCGCGCTCCCTCCCCCGCTCGCGGGGGAGGGCTGAGGAGAGGGTCTCCTCGGCGGGATTCTCCAGGAGGCGAGAGCCCTCAACCGCGCCTTCGGCGCGACCTCCCCCGCAAGCGGGAGAGATTGAAGCCGCGGCGCGAGCGATTCTGACACTGCCATTCGCCTAGCTTGCTTCCAACAACCCACGCGCGGGATCAATGATGTCTTCTGCTTCCACCTCCACCGCCCCGCAAGACGAGGCCAAGCGGGTCGTCTTCGACGATCCGCACGGCGCCGCCGGGAACATGCAGGAAGCGGAGGTCACGCGCGTGCGCACCTTGCGCGGTGCCTGGCGCTGGATGCTGGTGGTTGCGACGGCCGCGACCATCCTGCTCTGCATCAACCAGCAATTCTCGCTGCGCTTCTTCATGGGCTACACCCAGCTCAACACGGAGTATTTCTATCTCCTGATCGCCTTGATGCTGCCGTTCACCTTCCTGATCTTTCCGGGCGCGGAACGCGCACCGCTCGATCGGATTCCCTGGTACGACCTGTTGCTGTTCGTCGTAACGTTCGCGGCAGCACTGGTGTTGATGTCGAACGTGCGCAAGGCGGCAGAGGCCGGCTGGGAGTTCGGCGGCGCGCCCAATAGCGTCATCGCCGCAGGCCTCGTGATGTGGGTGATGCTGATGGAGGCGCTCAGGCGCACCGGCGGCTGGAGCCTGCTCTTGAGCGTCCTGCCCTTCACGGTCTATCCGCTATTCGCCGAGGCCGGCTGGCTCGGGCCGTTCCGCGGCACGCAATCGACGCTGGAACAGGCGACCGCCTATCACGTGCTCTCAGGCGAGAGCCTGCTCGGCATCCCCATCCAGGCCTTCGCCGACACCGTGATCGGCTTCCTGGTGTTCGGCACTGCGCTCATGATGACCGGCGCCGGCAAATTCTTCATCAATCTCTCTTTCGCAATGTGCGGCACCTTCCGCGGCGGTGCGGCGAAGGTCTGCATCTTCGCCAGCGGTCTGCTCGGCATGATGTCGGGCTCGATCATCTCCAACGTGCTGACCGCCGGCACCATGACCATTCCCGTCATGAAGAAGAGCGGCTTCCGCGCCTCCTATGCCGCCGCGATCGAGGCCTGCGCCTCGACCGGTGCGGTGCTGGCACCCCCGGTGATGGGCGCGACCGCCTTCGTGATCGCGCAGTTCCTCAACGTCAGCTACGCGGAAGTCGCTGTCGCCGCGATCATTCCCGCCGTGCTCTATTACATCGGCCTGTTCATGCAGGTCGACGCTTACGCCGCGCGCCACGGGCTGAAAGGCATCCCGCGCGCCGATCTGCCGCGCGTCATGGATACGATCAAGGACGGCTGGTACTACGTCTTCGTCATCGCGCTGCTGATCGTGATGCTGCTCTATTTCAAGCGCGAGAGCCACGCGCCGTTCTACGCCACCGCGCTGCTGCTGGTGCTGAACCAGTTCTTCTCCAAGGACACACGCTGGACGTTTGCGACGATCGGTAAGTTCCTCGAGGTCAACGGCCGCACCTTCGTCGAGCTCGTCGGCATCCTCGCCGGGTGCGGCCTGCTGATCGGCGCGTTCTCAATGACCGGCGTGGTGTCGAGCCTTGCCAACGATTTGCTGCACATTGCCGGCGACAATGCCTTCCTGCTGCTCGGCATGTGCGCCCTCACCAGCCTCATCCTCGGCCTCGGGCTGACGACGACGGCCTGCTACATCTTCCTCGCCATCCTGGTCGCCCCCGCGCTGGAGAAGCTCGGGCTGAACAAGATAGCGGTGCACATGTTCATCTTCTACTGGGGCATGCTGTCGTCGATCACACCGCCCGTCGCGATCGCTTCGTTCGCCGCCGCAGGCATCGCGGGCTCGCCGGCGATGAAGACCGGCTGGGAATCGATGTGGGTCGGCAGCATCATCTATTTCATCCCGTTCTTCTTCGTGCTCAATCCGGCGCTGGTGCTGCAGGGACCCAGCCCCTACTTCGCCGGCCTTGGCCTGATGGGACTTGCCGCGTTCGGCACGCTGTTCATCTGTGGCGGCATCCAGGGCTACCAGCCCTTCATCGGCGATCTGCGCGGCACCGGCGCGCTCGAATGGCCGATCCGCGTGCTGCTGGTGATCGGCGGCTTCGTGGTGGCGACGCCGGGCGGGGGAATCATGCCGCTGTCGCAGCTGCAGGTGACGCTGACGGGCCTTGCCATCCTCGTGCCCACGGCCCTGCTGGCGCTTGTCCTGGTCCGACGGCAGACCATGGTGCCGGACGGGTTGCGCGCCCCCTGATTGCGTTGCACAAGAGAGGCGATGACACCGCTCGCGCCTCTCGCCGCCGCCTGGTCCCGCTCGAAGCCGCCCTTGCTGCGGTTCCTGGACAATTGCCTCAACGAATTCTCCGCGGAAACCTCAGGCCACGTTGCCGATTACATTCCCGAGCTGGGCAAGGCCGATCCTGCCTATTTCGGCATCAGCCTCGCGACGCTGGATGGCCACGTCTACGAGGTAGGCGACTCCAGGGTGCCCTTCACCATCCAGTCGATGTCGAAGCCGTTCGTGTTCGCGCTGGCGCTGGACCTTCTGGGTGCTGGCAAGGTCGAAAGCGCGATCGGCGTCGAGCCCTCCGGCGATCCCTTCAACTCGATCCGGCTCAATTCGGAGAACCATCCGTTCAACCCGATGGTCAATGCCGGCGCGATCGCCTGCACCGGGCTGATATACGACAGCAAGGGCGCGGACGCTTTCGAGCAAATCCGTCTCGCGCTCGGCCGCTTTGCCGGACGCGAGCTCGCGCTGGACGAGGCCGTCTACGCCTCCGAGAGCCAGACCGGCGACCGCAACCGGGCGATCGGCTATCTTCTCAAGACCAACGCGGTGATCTCGGACAATGTCGCTGGGGTCCTCGACGTCTATTTCCGGCAATGCGCCGTGCTGGTCACGGCGCGCGACATCGCGGTGATGGCGGCGACGCTCGCCAATCGCGGCATCAATCCGGTCACGGGCGAGCAGGTGCTGAGCGCCTACGCCATCTCGCGCACGCTGTCCGTGATGACCTCGTCGGGCATGTACGACTATGCCGGCGAATGGATCTACCGCATCGGCATTCCCGCCAAGAGCGGCGTCGGCGGCGGCATTCTGGCCGCGCTCCCTGCCCGCCTCGGCCTCGGCAGCTATTCGCCGAAGCTCGACAAGCACGGCAACAGCGTGCGCGGCATCAAGGTCTGCGAGGCGCTATCTTCGCACTACGACCTGCACATGCTCAACCGCAGCGACGATGCCCGCAACGCCGTCATCGCCGACTACGATATCGGCAAGAGCCCGTCACGCCGCGTGCGCCGGCCGCAGGAGCGCGAAATCCTGGGCGCGCATGAGCAGGAGGTGCGGGTCATCGAGCTGGTCGGCACGCTGTCGCTGTCGGCCGTCGACTACGTCTCGCGCCGGCTGGCGGGACGACCGCGGCCGCAAATCGTCGTGTTCGACCTGCACCGCGTCACCTCGACCACGCGCGCCGGTGCGCGGCTCGTCGCCGAGACCTTCGAGGAGCTCGCCGCACTGAACGTGACCGTCGTTCTGTCAGGCGTCAGACGCGCCTCCAAGGAATGGGACAGCTTGCGCGAATGGACCGCCGAGCTGAAGAACGTCCGCGACTTCTATTTGCTCGACACCGCGATCGAATGGGCCGAGGACCAGATCGTTTATCGCTATGGCGGTTCGATCGATTTTCACGAGTTTACCGAGCTTGCCGAGCAGCCGCTGCTGGCCGGGCTAAGCGAGGAGGAACTGACGGATCTCGCTTCGATCTGCACGATCCGAACCTTTCAAGCCGGCGCCAAGATCATCACCACGGGCGATCCGGCCTCCTCCCTGTTCTTCCTGCGCAGCGGTGCGGTGCATGTCACGCTGCCCGACGGCGTGCGGCTGGCGACGCTGACCGCCGGCATGGCCTTTGGAGAGATGGCACTGCTGGAGACGACGCGCTCGGCCGACGTCTTTGCCGACATGGCGGCGACCGCTTACGAAGTGCCACTGAAGGCGTTCGAACGTTTCCGCAAGCAACACCCGCGCGCCAGCGAGCGCGTCATGCGTAACCTCGCGCAGCTATTGGCCGATCGCCTGATCGTCGCCAACGCGAGGGTGGATATCTTGACGGCGACGTGAGCGATCAAACACTGGTTGGGATGAGCCGCGCCTGGCGCCTCGATGGAGGTGCGTTCCCTCCCCCCTTTCCTACCGACTCCCCGCCTCGCTCAACCGCCGCTTGATCTTCGCCGCGCTCTTTTCCAGCAGCTCGGACGGCTTCTGGCCGGTCGCGGCGCACAGGCAGGCCCAGTAGTAGACGACATCGCCCAGCTCATCGACCAGACCCGCCTTGTCGAGCCAATCGTCGCGCAGCAGCTTCTTGATGTGGTCGGCGACCTCGCCGGCTTCGCCGGCAAGGCCAAGTCCGAGATAGGACAGAAGCTCGCTGGATGGATGCTCTTCGACCTTCGCAATGCTCGCGGCCCAGGCCGCATATTCATCGATCGTCATCGGCATCCCTCGCCGCTGCTGTCGGATCAACCCACCACTTCCGTCACGGGCTGAAGGTCGATCTCGAATGTCTCCAGGAACTTTGACGTCATGATGTAGAAGCCGACCGAGAGCTGCAGCTCGACGAGGGCAGCCGGCGTCAGTTTTGATGCGATCGCCTTGAAGGTCGCATCCGTCGGCTTCTTCAGCGTCACGATCTCGTCGGTGAAGGCGAGCGCGGCGCGCTGCACCTCGTTGAAGCACGTCGCCGCTGGCCAGTCCGCGAGCGCCTCGTTCTGCTCGTCGGTGACGCCGACATTCTTGCCGATCCGCTTGTGCGCGACGATCTCGTACGGCGCCTCGCACAAGATGCCCGTGCGGGTGATTGCGAGCTCGCGGATGACGGGGTCGAGCTCGCCCTTGTGGCGGATCGCGCCCCCCAGGCGGCAGTACTGCTCGAAATAGCTCGGGGAGTGCGCCATCATGCGGAAGATGTTGGCGTTGCGGTTCTTGTCGAGAATTTCGCGGGTGCGGTCGGACGCCTTGGACGGATCGCTGTAGTTGATACGGGCCATGATTTTCCTGAAGTTTTCCCTGAATCTTTGATGTTTTTGTCGTTGTCGGCGGGAAGTCCTCCGAAACTCTATTCTTGCGCCGACGCAGGAGCAACATCATCGAGTCAAATTGCCGCCGCATTGCTGATCGACCCTGACACAGTCGATATTCGCCGCGTGGGGACAAATCGCGGTGAGTACTCGCAAGTGGGGTGTTCCGAGTAAAACAATTGGCCGTCGGGTGCGCTAGCCGTACAACGATGAGTCACGCCCAAGTCTAGGGAGAAAACGGCATGAAGGAAGCCACGAAGGGGGCGGCCTCGGGAGCGTTCGCGCATATGCTGGCGGTGACGGCGATGCTCGTCATCGCCAGCATCTTGTTCTACGGGCGCTGAGTTAAGCGTTTTGAAGTTTTCGTCATTCCGGGGTGGCCCTCGCACAGGCCAGGCCCAGAATCCCGTTCCAGGCTCGGTCCTATGACCGCCCCCGAATGACGAATCCCACTATGTCGCTTTGGCAAAGTACGGCACGAGCCTGCCGGCGAACGGCCTGAAGGTCGCAACGACCGAATCGCCTATCGCGAGATCGTTCTCACCGTGCGCCATCATGCGAAATCCCTCGGCGCAATCGACCAGCAGAATGTTGTAGGGCACGTGCGCGCGCGTCTCGGGCGTGGCGGCCCGGCAGACCAGCGACGTCGCGTAGACCCAGCCCTTGCCGCTGGCGCGCTGCTCGCGCGGACCGGAGGCTCCGCACGCCGCACAGAAGGCGCGGCGAAAGTACTGCACATGCCCGCACGCGGTGCAGGTCTGGTAGATGATGGCCTGTTCGCCCTTGGTCCAGTCCGCCAAACGCTCGCTCATCGCACCCGCTCCAGGAACATGCTGACATGGGACGACAGCACGCCGCCGTCGCCGTGCAGGAGCGCGATCGAAGCGTCGCGCACCTGGCGGCCAGCCGCCCGCCCCGTCATCTGCAAATGCGCCTCGACCAGATGCGCCATGGCGCCGCCGACGCCGCAATGGCCGTAGCTGAGCAGGCCGCCATGGGTGTTCAGCGGCATCGCGCCGTCGCGGCCGAAATGACCTGATCGCACCCGGGCCGCCGCCTCGCCGCGTCCGGCAAGGCCGAGATCCTCCAGCAGCGTTGCAAGCGTGATGGTGAAGCTGTCGTAGATCGCGGCGTAGCGGACGTCGGAGATCGCAAGGCCGCAAGCCTCCTTGGCGCGCGCGATGGAAATTTCTGCGCCGAGTTCGCTGAGCGCAGGCGCGGCCGTGACGTGCTGATGGGTGTGGGCCTGGGCGCAGCCGCGGATGCGCACGCCCGTCTCGCCGGTCCGCTCGCGGCTGACGACGAAGGCCGCACCGCCGTCGGACACCGGACAGCAATCGAGCAGTTTTAGGGGCATCGCCACGGGCTTCGAAGCCATGACGTCGGCGACGGTGATGGGATCGTGGAATTGCGCGCCGGGATGGGTGCAGGCGTGGGCGCGCATCAGCACCGCGAACTCGGCTAGGTCCTCTTCGGTCACGCCGTACTCATGCATGTATCTACTGGCGACGAGACCGTAATAGGCGGGAATGGTCGGGCCCAGCGGCACCTCGTAGTCGGGATGGCCGACCTGTGCCAGCGCCTGGATCGAGGCGTCGCGGCTCTGCCCGGTGAGGCGGTTCTCGCCGGCAACGACGAGGACGTGGCGGGCAACGCCTGCGTCGACGAGGTGATGCGCCAGCATGGTCATCGCGAGGCCCGTGGCGCCGCCGACCTGGACAGCATGGGCGTAAGCGGGACGAATGCCGAAATGCTCGGCGAACACGGTCGCCAGCATGATGTGCGGCGAGACGGTGGAATAGCCGCAGAGAATGCCGTCGATGTCCGAGCGCGTCAGCCCGGCATCGTCCAGGGCGGCTTGCGCGGCCTGGCTCATCAGGTCGAGCGAGGATGAGCCTTCATGCTTGCCGAACGGTGTGAGGCCGATTCCGGTGATGAAGCTCATCGTCTCTCTCCGCTGTCATTCCGGGGCGGCCCAAAGGGCCGAGCCCGGAATCCATCGAGCGGCATGTGCGGATAAATGGATTCCGGGCTCGCGACTTCGTCGCGCCCCGGAATGACGGATGAGAGAGCTTGCGCCATCACTCCCCCTACTCCGGCGGCGACCGCGTGACGCCATCACGGACCATGGCCACGATCTCGTCGGCCGAGTATCCAACTTCGCGAAGAATCTCCGCGCCGTGCTCGTTGAGCCGCGGCGCCAGCCGCACCGGCTCGGCCTCGGTCTCCGACCAGGTCGCCGTCACCTTCATGCTGCGGATCGGCCCTTCGGTCGGATGGGTCACGACCGGGAAGAAATTCGTCGCCTCCAGATGCTCATCGTGCAGGATCGAGGCAAGGTCATGCATCGGCATCACCGGCACGTCGGCCTTGGTGAGCAGCTCGATCCACTCGGCCGTGGTGCGCGTCTCGAAGATGCACGCGAGCTCGGCATAGACGACGTCGATGTTGGCGGCACGCCCCGCGAAGGTCGCGAATTTGGGATCGTTGCGCAAATCGTCGCGCGCGGTCGCCTTGAAGAAATTCTCCCACTGCTTGTCGTTGTAAACGATGACGCTGAGATAGCCGTCCGAGGTCTTGTAAGGGCGGCGATCCCGCGAGAGGTGGCGGGCATAGCCGCCCTTGTCGAGCGGCGGCTCATAAGTCAGCCCGCCCATGTGGTCGCCCATGACGAAGCCGGCCATGGTCTCGAACATGGGAATGTCGACGCGCTGGCCGCGGCCGGTGCGGTCGCGGTGCACCAGGCTGGCGCAGATCGCACCGACGGCAGTGAGGCCGACGATGCGATCGACCAGCGCGTTCGGCACGTAGCGCGGCACGCCGTCGCCCGTCTGCGCCATCAAGGCGGGGAGCGCGGTGGCGCCCTGGATCAGGTCGTCATAGGCGGGTTTTGCCGCATAGGGCCCGTCCTGGCCGAAGCCGAACACGCCGGCATAGACCAGGCGCGGATTGATCGCGGACACGACGTCGTAGCCGAGCTGAAGCCGGGCCATGGCCTGCGGACGGACGTTGTAGACGAGCACGTCGGCGTCCTTGATCAACCGCAGCACGGCCTCGCGTCCCGCCGGCTTTTTCAGATCGAGACAGATCGAGCGCTTGCTGCGGTTGGTGTTGAGAAACACCGGGCCCATGCCGGCGTGACGCATCGGGCCGATCAGGCGGGTGACGTCGCCGTCGAGCGATTCCACCTTGATGACATCCGCACCGTAGTCGCCGAGCATCTGGGTCGCATACGGCCCCATCAGCACGGTGGTCATGTCGACGACCTTGATGCCCTTCAGCGGCCCCATCGTTCGCTCCCGATTGCGCAAGGGCCAAGGCGCGGCCCTGCGATTTCGGTCCAGCTAAGGGCAGCGCCGCGGCCCGCGCAAGGGCGAGCCGCGTATGGCGGCATGCATCGTGCGGGCGGTATCGACCGCTATTTCTTCTGGCGGGATTCGCGAATCTTGAGGAGCCGGTCCAGCTCGTCGTTCTGCTGGGTGATCCGATCGGCGATCCGCGACTCGTTCTGCTCGCCCGAGGCGGCGGCAGCCTGCTCGATGAGCTGGCGGATATTGTCCTCGAGGATCGCGATGCGATCGTTGAGTGCGTCCATCGACAGCGAGTCTTCGTAGTCAGTGCTCATGATGCATTCCCTGCAAATCAATCAGGAGCATTAAGACGGGCCGAGGCAGGCCCACCATGATTTAACGCAAAGAAGTGGGCACGGCGCGTGGCGCCCGTGCCCACCCGAGGAGATACTACTTCAGCGGCTCCAGCACGGAGACGTAGTTGGCGACCGCGGCACCGCCCATGTTGAAGATGCCGCCGAGCTTGGCGTTCTTGAGCTGCATGCCCTCGGGCGCCTGCCCGGCGAGCTGCATCGCGGTCATCACATGCATGGAAACGCCGGTGGCCCCGATCGGATGGCCCTTGGCCTTCAGGCCGCCGGACGGATTGACCGGCAGCTTGCCGTCCTTCAGCGTCCAGCCTTCCTTGATGGCGCGGGCGCCCTGCCCCCTCGGCGTCAGGCCCATGGCTTCGTACTCGATCAGCTCGGCGACGGTGAAGCAGTCATGGGTCTCGACGAAGGAGAGATCGGACAGGGTCACGCCCGCCTTCTCCAGCGCGCGCTGCCAGGCCACCGTGCAGCCCTCGAACTGCAGGATGTCGCGCTTGGACATCGGCAGGAAGTCCTGGGCATGCGCGGTGGCGCGGAAGCCGATCGACTTGGCCATGCCCTTGGCGGTCTCGGCATCGGCCAGCACCAGCGCCGCAGCGCCGTCGGAGACCAGCGAGCAGTCGGTGCGCTTCAGGGGGCCGGCGACGTACGGGTTCTTCTCGCTCTCGGCGCGGCAGAAGTCGAAGCCGAAATCCTTGCGCATCTGGGCGAAGGGATTGGCCACGCCGTTCTTGTGGTTCTTGGCCGCGATCAGCGCCAGCGCATCGGACTGATCGCCATATTTCTGGAAGTAGGAACTGGCGATCTTGCCGAACACGCCGGCGAAGCCGCCGACCGTGTCGCCGTCCTCCGGCAGATAGGACGCCTTGAGCAGGTTCTTTCCGATCTCCGCGCTGGGGGTGCGCGTCATCTGCTCGACGCCGACGACCAGGACGATTTTCGCAGCGCCCGCATCGATCGCGCGCAAGCCCTGATGCACTGCGGCAGAACCCGTGGCGCAGGCATTCTCGACGCGGGTTGCCGGCTTGAAGCGCAGCTTCGGGTCGGCCTGGAGCACCAGCGAGGCGGTAAAATCCTGCGGCGAGAAGCCGGCATTGAAATGGCCGAGCACGATCTCGTCGACATCGCCGGCGGAAATGCCGGCATCGGCCAGTGCCTCATTGGCAACGCGGGTGACGAGACTTTCGACGGTTTCGGTGTCGAACTTGCCGAACGGCGTATGCGCCCATCCGACGATGCTGGCGGTCATGGTCTTTTCTCCCTGGGGTCTCTTCCTGAGCTAAGTCTTAGCCCAGGGATGGCAAGACTTCACGCAGCTTTCAGGGCCTTGAGCGTGCGCTGGCAGATGGCAGTTATGCCGGCCCAGTTCCCGGCCCTGATCTCGGCCGTCGGGCACAGCCAGGAGCCGCCGACCGCGACCACATTGGGCTCGGCGAGCCAACTCGCCGCATTGGCCTCGCCAACCCCGCCGGTCGGGCAGAACCGCACGTTCGGGAACGGGCCGGCAAGGGCGCGCAGGCCCTTGATGCCGCCGGCCTGCTCGGCCGGAAAGAACTTTGCGACGTCGAAGCCGTTCGACAGCGCCATCATCAGCTCGGACGCTGTGGCAATGCCCGGCGCGAACGGCAAGGAGCTATGGGCGGCGGCTTTGAGGAGGTCGGGGGTCAGGCCGGGGCTGATGCCGAACGCGACGCCGAGCTTCTCGACACGGGTAAAGTCGGCCGGATTGAGGATCGTGCCGATACCGACGACCGCCTCGGGCACTTCGGCCATCATCGCCCTCGCCGCTTCGATCGCCACAGGGGTGCGCAAGGTCACCTCCAGCGTGCGGACGCCGCCGGCGACCAGTGCCCGCGCCAGCGGCACGGCGTCCTGGATGCGCTCAATGGTGAGAACGGGAATGACGGTCGCGTCCCTGAATAGCGCGACGAGGTGGTTCTGTTGGGCAGCAGTGGGCATCTCGTGGATCTTTTCGTTTTACTTGGTCGCTTGGCGCGTGGTCGCCGGCCGGTGCCGCTTCTTGGGCGGCATGGCATAGCCCGGAATGATGGCGCCGGCATAGCAGATCACGACGCTGGCGAGACGATGCCCGGCCTGGGCCGCCTCGACCGGATCGGAACCGGCCAGCCGGGCCGCGATATAGGCTGCGGCAAAGCTATCGCCGGCCGCCGTGGTGTCGACGACGGGGTTCGTCATGGGTTCGGCGCGGACCTCGTGGGTGCCACCGGGGAAGCGCAGCAGGCTGACGGGCTCAGGAAGCCGGAACACCAGCTCGGGCGTGGGGATGCGCGCCATCAATTGCTCGTTGCTCTCGCCGGGATACAGCGCGAGCAGATCCTCGGTCGAGGTCAGCACGATGTCGGCGGCCGCAAACGCTGAAGCAAACACCTCGCGCGCGACATCACGGTCCGGCCACCCCCGCGCGCGAAAGTTCGTGTCGAACACGAAGCGGGTGCCGAGCAGGCGCGCCCGCTTGATCGCCGCGAACAGGCGGTCCCGCCCCGAAGCATCGTAGATCGAGAGCGTGATGGCGGAGAGATAGACGATATCGTAGCTCATCAGCGAATTGAGCAGCTCGTCCGTCTCCGGCAGACTCATCAGCTGCCGCGCCGCCGCGCTGTCGCGCCAGTGGAAGAACTGGCGCTCGCCCTTTGCATCCGTCTGGATCATGTAGAGGCCGGGCAGTTTTCCGGCCAGGCGCACGACGCGCCTCGTGCCGACACCTTCCGCAGTCCAGGCCGCGATCATCTCATCGCTCAAGGCGTCGTCGCCGAGCGCAGTGAGATAGTCGACCTTTACCTCGAGCCGCGCGAGGTACACCGCGGTGTTGAGGGTGTCGCCGCCGAAGCCGCGCGAATACAGGCCGCCCCCCTGCCCCGCAGACGCGCCCCCCTGGGCCTGCCTGAGCTCGACCATGCATTCGCCGATGCAAGCAACGCTCGCCATCATGTGACCCGCGCAGTCAGAGATCAGGCGACGAAATTGCCGCCGAGCTCGTCTTCGATGTGAATGCGGATGATGTCGTCGAAAGTCTTCTCGGCCGTGGTGAAGCCGAGCTCGAGCGACCGCTTCGCATTGAAATTGCGCGGCCAGCCGCCGACGATACCGACGATGAACGGATCCGGCTCGCGCTTGATCCGGGCAGCGACCTTCTCGCCCGCAACCCGCTTCAGCGCGGCGATCTGCTCGCCGACCGTCGCCGACAGGCCCGGCATAGTCAGATTGCGGCGCGGGCCGACCGCGGCCAGATCCATCGTGCCGGCGTGGAGCAGGAAGCCCACCGCGGAGCGTGGCGTCGCATGCCAGTGGCGGACGTCCTCGGAGACGGGAAGAACCGCTTCCTTGCCCGCCAGGGGTTCGCGCAGGATGTTGGAGAAGAAGCCCGATGCCGCCTTGTTGGGCAGGCCGGGCCGGATGCAGATGGTCGGCAGGCGAATGCCGATACCGTCGAGGAAGCCGCGGCGCGAATAGTCGGCCAGCAGGAGTTCGCCGATCGCCTTCTGGGCGCCGTAGCTGAGCAGCGGCGTATGGAAGAACTCGTCGCCGATCGCATCCGGGAACGGCGCGCCGAACACCGCGATCGAGGACGTGAAGACCACGCGCGGCTTGTAGCCGCCGCCAACGAGCCTGACGGCATCGAGCAGCATTCGGGTGCCGTCGAGATTGATGCGGTAGCCCTTGTCGAAATCGAGCTCGGCTTCGCCGGAGACGATGGCGGCAAGATGGAAGATCACGTCCGGGCGGCCGGCGATCAGCTTTTCGGCCGCGCCCGGCACGGCGAAATCGCCCGACACCGTCTCGACGGGGAAACCGGCCTTCTCCGGCTTCTTCGGCTCGACCACGTCGTGCATGGTCAGTTTCGTGATGTCGGTCTTGCCGAGCCGGCCGTCGCGCAACAGCCGTTCACAGAGTTTGCGGCCGACCATGCCGGCGGCACCGAGAACCAGAACGTGCAAGAGCTAACTCCTTGTTATTGGCCGGAACGCGCAGCCCCTCGCGCGCTCCCGTGGCAGACCCCCGTGATCACTCCTTCACGGCGCCGGTCATCGCGGACACATAATGCTCCACGAAGAAGGCGTAAAGGATGACGAGCGGCAGCGAGCCGGCCAGGGCTCCCGCCATCAGCGAACCCCAGCGGTAGATGTCGCCGTCCACGAACTCGTTGACGATCGCGACCGGCACCGTCTTGTTGCTGGTCGACTGCAGGAACGTCAACGCGTAGATGAACTCGTTCCAGCACAGGGTGAAGCAGAAGATAAAGGCCGAGATCAGGCCGGGGATTGCGAGCGGCAGGACGATCTTGGTCAGGATCTGCCAGCGGCTCGCGCCGTCGATCAGCGCGCATTCCTCAAGCTCGAACGGAATGGTCTTGAAATAGCCCATCAAGAGCCAGGTCGAGAACGGGATCAGGATAGTCGGATAGGTCAGGATCAGCGCCAGCGGCGAGTCGAACAGCCCGTACTGGAAGACGACGGTGGCGAGCGGGATGAACAGGATCGACGGCGGCACGAGATAGGCGAGGAAGATCAGCCCGCCGACTAGATTGGCGCCCTTGTAGCGCAAGCGCACGATGGCGTAGGCGGCCAACACCGATGCGATGATCGAGAGCACCGTGGCGCAGACAGCCACGTACATCGTGTTCCAGAGCCAGTACGGATAGTAGCTCTCGAACAGCAGCTTGTGGAAATGCTTGAAGGTCGGATTCCAGGTCCAGAACGGGTTGTACCTGTCGAGATCGAGCAGCTGCTCGTCCGGCTTCACCGAGGTCAGCGCCATCCAGTAGAACGGAAACAGGAGCACCACGACGATGATCGCGAGCGGCAGGTACAGCGTCACGAGCCGGCGCGGCACCGACTGCAGATAGCTCATGCCCTCGCTGTTATCGACGCGGGAGGGCCCCGATATGACGGCCTTGAGATCGACTTTCGAGGCAGGAAGATCAGTCATTGTTCTCCCCCTGTTGCCACTTGCGACGCTGCAGGCCGAACCAGGACACCATGATCGCCCCGAGCAGGAATGGAATCATGGCGCTCGAGATCGCCGCGCCCTCGCCGAGCTGCCCGGCGATGATCGCGCGCTGGTAGGACAGCGTCGCCATCAGATGGGTGGCGTTGACCGGGCCGCCGCGCGTCATCGCCCAGATCAGCTGGAAATCGGTGAAGGTGAACAGCACCGAGAAGGTCATCACGACGGCGATGATCGGCGTCAGCAGCGGATAGGTGATGAACCGGAAATTCTGCCAGCGTGTGGCGCCGTCGAGCGTTGCTGCCTCATAGAGCGACGGCGACACCGTCTGCAGGCCCGCGAGCAGCGTGATCGCCACGAAAGGCACGCCGCGCCAGATATTGGCGAAGATCACGCAAATGCGCGCCCAGGTCGTATCGCCGAGGAAGTTGATGTTTTGATCGATCAGACCGAGATGCTTCAGCGACCAGGAGATGATCGAGAATTGCGAGTCGAAGATCCACCAGAACGCCAAGGCCGAGAGCACCGTCGGCACGATGAAGGGGATGAGCACCATCGCGCGCAGCATCGCCTTGAACGGCATATTCTCGTTCAGCAGCAGCGCGAGATAGAGTCCGATCGCGAATTTGAGGGCGCTGGCGACGAAGGTGTAGAGCAGCGTGTTGAACACCGACAGCCAGAAGATCGAATCGTCCCACAGCCACTCATAGTTCTCGGTGCCGACAAATTGCCCGACCCTGCCGATGCGGGTGTCCGTGAAGGACAGCCAGATGCCGAGCCCCAGCGGATAGGCCAGGAAGAAGATCAGGAACGCCATGGCCGGCACCATGAACCAGAAGCCGAGCCAGTTGCGATTGTGTTTGAGCTGGGTCCAGGCGCCGTCCTCGCTCATCTGAGGCTTGGCCCGGGGAATTGCGACATCAGCCATGCCCGATATCCCTGATCGAAATGTTGACGAGCGGGCGGCGCGACTGCCGCCCGCTCCGTGACCCTCAGCGATAGATGCGCTTCAGCTGGCGCTCGGCTTCCGCCATCGCGCCCTTCGCATCCTTGGTGCCGGTGCAGTAATTGGCGAACATGTCGACGACGATGAAGTCGGCGATTGCCGTTGCCGCCTTTTCGCCGACCGTACCGATACCGGCCGCCGGCAAAGTGCGCTTGGACGCCTGCGAGAACACGGCATTCTTGGGATCGGCCTTCCAGATCGGCGCCGATTCATAGCCGTTCAAGGTCTGCGTCAGATAGCCCTGCGCGCCATCCAGCCACTTCTCGTAGTTCTCCTTCTCCAGCATGAAGGCGACGAATGCCTTCGCCGCGTTCGGATATTTGGTGAAGTTGAAGGCGAGGATCGGCAGCGCAAGCTGCAGCTCGCTCGGCTTGCCGACCGGTCCGACCGGCCAGAGCGCGTGATAGGTGTCCTCGGCGAGCTCCTTCTTGCTCGCATCGGTCTTGGCGGCGACGTAGATCGAGATGCCGTTCGCCGTGCAATAGAGCTCGCCGGCGAGGAACGCCTTGTTGTTGGAGGAATCGTTCCAGGACGCCGTGCCCGGGATGAAGGCCTCGTACAGCGACTTGCAATATTCCAGCGCCTTCGCCGTCTCCGGCGAATTGATGATGATCTTGTCGTTCTGGTCGACCGTGTAGGCGCCGTGGCCCCAGAGCACCCAGTGCAGCCAGGAATTGCCATCACCCGACGCATGCCCGAGCGCGAAGCCGGCCGGCGTGTTGTTCGCCTTCAGCGCCTTGCACATCTCGAGGAAACCGGGAAAATCCTTCGGGAATTCCTTGAACCCCGCCTTGTCGAGCGCCGACTTGCGGTACGTCATGTAGCCGCCATTGGTCGCGACGGGAATGCCGAGCCAGTCGTTGCCTTGCTTGCAGGTCTTGGCGGCGGCATCGGTCCAGCCGCCATATTTGTTGCCGAGATAATCAGCAACGTCGTTCATCTTCAGCACTTTGGTGGGGAACAGCTGCGGCAGCGTGTGCAAGCCCCAAGCGAGATCGAGCCCGGAGCCGGTATTGGCCGCGACCGAGGCCTTCGGCTGCACGTCCTCGAAGGATTCGCTGAACACGTTCATTTCGGTGCCGGTGGCGGCCTTGAACGCCGCGACCATTGCGTTGAACGCATCGTCTTCCGCCGGCACGAAGCGCTTCCAGCGCATCACGGTCAGCTTGGCACCGGGCTCGGCCTTCCAGGGCGCGCTCTGCGCCCAGGCCTTGGCGAAATCGAACAGTGCCGGCCCGGTGAGCATACCGGTTGCAGCCAGTGCCGTTCCGCCTTGAAGCAGAGTCCGGCGGGTAAAGTCTTGCATGTCGTCCTCCCTGTGATGCTTTTTTATTATCTCAACTCGAACTTGCGCTACGCGTTCAGGCGCTTCCCCGTCGCCTCGTCGAACAAATGGACCAGCGACGGGTCGGGCTTCAGCCGGACCTTGTCACCCGGGTTGAACTGGTGGCGCTCGCGGAAGACCGCGACGACCTGCTCGCCGCCGATCTTGGCGAACACTTGCGTCTCCGAGCCGGTCGGCTCGACCACGACGATCTCGGCTTCAGCGCCGTCATCGGCAATGGTGAAGTGCTCGGGCCGCACGCCGTAGACGGCGGGAAGGCCGTCGGACGCTGCGGGCGCGGACTTGAGCGGCAGCTTGACGCCGTTCGGCCCCTCGAAGGTGGCGACGCCGTTGCTGCGCACATGCCCCTTCAGGAAGTTCATCGCGGGCGAGCCGATGAAGCCGGCGACGAACTGATTGTCAGGCTTGTCGTAGAGCTCGAGCGGCGTGCCCATCTGCTCGACGATGCCGTCATGCATGACGACGATCTTGTCGGCCATGGTCATGGCTTCGATCTGATCGTGGGTGACGTAGACAGTCGTCGTCTTCAGCCGCTGGTGCAGCTCCTTGATCTCGGTACGCATGGCGACGCGCAGCTTGGCGTCGAGGTTCGACAAGGGCTCGTCGAACAGGAAGACCTGGGGATCGCGCACGATGGCGCGGCCCATCGCGACGCGCTGGCGCTGGCCGCCCGAGAGCTGGCGCGGATAGCGATCGAGCAGCGGCGTCAGTGCGAGAATTTCGGCGGCGCGCCTGACGCGCTTGTTGATCTCGTCGGAGCCGGCATTCCGCAGCTTCAGCGAGAAGCCCATGTTGTCGGCGACCGTCATGTGCGGATAGAGCGCGTAGTTCTGGAAGACCATTGCAATGTCCCGCTCCTTGGGCTGGACATTGTTGACGACGCGGTCGCCGATCGAGATCGTGCCGGAGGTGATGTTCTCGAGACCGGCGAGCATGCGCAGAAGCGTCGACTTGCCGCAGCCGGAGGGGCCGACCAGAACGACGAATTGGCCGTCCTCGATCGGTACAGTCACGCCGTGCAGGACTTCAAAATTGCCGAACGATTTCCGCACGTCGCGGATTTGCACAGACGACATCTAGCTCCCTCCTCGAAAGTCCACGACGCATCGAGCGCCGCGACCGTCTTGTTTTTCAGACTTCACCGGACCAGGCCCGATCTTAGCGGGCAACATTGTCGGCAGTTTGTGCGGTTTTGGCAATTTGTCTTTGGTTAGTCGGTGCTGGTAGCGCTGTCAACGTTCCTTTGTTTGCAGGCCCGACTATGATAAGAGCAACAAATGGGTCGAAAACGCACCAAGTCAGGCAAAATCCGGCTGGCGGAAGTCGCCGAGCTTGCCGGCGTCAGCCCGATTACGGCGTCCCGCTTCTTTCGTAATCCGGAGGCCCTGTCGATCGGCAAGCGGACGCGGGTCGAGAGCGCGGCCAAGGAGCTCGGCTATGTCCCGAACCTTGCGGCGCGCGCGCTGGCCTCGCAACGCACCGAAGTCATCGGCGTTCTGATCCCCTCTCTCACCAACAACGTGTTTTCGGACGTGCTGCGCGGCATCTACGATGCGTCCGAAGGCAACCGCTACTCGATCCAATTGTCCAACACACGCTACAGCATTCTCCAGGAGGAGAAGCTGCTGCGCCTGTTTCTCGCGCAGAAGCCGGCCGGCCTGATCGTTACCGGCATCGACCAGACCGCGGAATCGCGCGCGATGCTGGAGGCCGCCGACTGCCCGATCGTGCAGATCATGGAGATCGGCCCCGATCCGGTCGACATGATGATCGGCTTTTCGCACTATGATGCAGCCCGCGCAGCGGTTGCGCACCTGTTCGAACAGGGGCACCGCAAGATCGGCTTCGTCGGCGCGCGCATGGACCCGCGGGTGCAGCGGCGGCTTGACGGATATGTCTCGGCCATGAAAGACGCCGGATTGTTCGAGCAGCGCCAAGTCGTCACGACCGCAACACCGACCTCCGTGACGCTCGGCGGCGCTCTCTTCACCGATCTGCTGGCGCGAGAGCCGGGCCTCGATGCGGTGTTCTGCGCCAATGACGACCTCGCGCTCGGCGTTCTGTTCGAATGCCGGCGCCGCGACATCGCGGTCCCCGACCAGATCGCGATCGTCGGCTTCAACGACCTCGAATTCATGGCATCCGCCGTCCCCACCCTCACCAGCGTGCGCACCAACCGCTACGAGATGGGCAAGACGGCCGCCACCATGCTGATCGAGGCGATCGATGGACGGCGTCCGGAGCAGCCGGTGCTCGATCTTGGCTTCAAGGTCATCGAGCGGCAAAGCTCGTCGTCGCGCCATTCGGAGAGCCGGCCGGCCGTTTCAGCCGTGGGTGCGGCGAACAAAATGGTAGCGTTACCAAGTAGCCATGACTAGTATCGCCATTGTGAGGAAACGACCCGTCAGCGGGCCAGCGATCCATCATTCGCGCCGTTGGGCATCGCACGAGCCGGCACTCCAGGCCGGACGTGTGCGTTTGCATTGCAGGAGAAGCCAATGACAAAAAAAACAACCAATGGGCATGCGCCCGCCGGCAACGGCTCGCGACGCCACCTTCGCTCGCAGGAATGGTTCAACAACCCGCATAACCCGGGCATGACTGCGCTCTATATGGAGCGCTACCTCAATTACGGCCTCACGCGCGCCGAGCTGCAGTCCGGCAAGCCGATCATCGGCATCGCCCAGACCGGCAACGACCTTTCTCCCTGCAACCGCCACCATATCGAGCTCGCGCACCGCGTCCGCGAAGGCATCCGCGAGGCCGGCGGCATCGCGATGGAATTCCCGACCCATCCGATCCAGGAGACCGGCAAGCGTCCGACCGCAGCGCTCGACCGCAATCTCGCCTATCTCGGCCTGGTCGAGATCCTCTACGGCTACCCGCTCGACGGCGTGGTGCTGACCACCGGCTGCGACAAGACCACGCCGGCCTGCATGATGGCGGCGGCGACCGTGAACCTGCCCGCGATCGTGCTGTCGGGCGGCCCGATGCTGAACGGCTGGCATGCCGGCGAGCGCACCGGCTCCGGCACCATCGTCTGGAAGTCGCGCGAGCGGCTCGCCGCCGGCGAGATCGACTACGAGGAATTCATGGAGATCGTGGCCTCCTCGGCGCCCTCGGTCGGCCATTGCAACACCATGGGCACCGCCTCGACCATGAACGGGCTCGCCGAAGCACTCGGCTTCTCGCTGCCGGGCTGCGCGGCGATCCCCGCACCCTATCGCGAACGCGGCCAGATCGCCTACGAGACGGGAAAACGCGCCGTCGAGATGGTCTGGGAAGACCTCAAGCCGTCGGACATCCTGACCCGCAAGGCGTTCGAGAACTGCATCGTGATCAATTCGGCGATCGGCGGCTCGACCAACGCACCGATCCACATCAACGCCCTCGCCCGTCACATCGGCGTCGAGCTCTCGATCGAGGACTGGCAGAAATTCGGCCACGACGTGCCGCTGCTGGTCAACATGCAGCCTGCAGGCTTCTATCTCGGCGAGGAGTTCCATCGCGCCGGCGGCGTGCCGGCGGTGGTGCGCGAATTGATGAAGCACAAGCGCATCCATGAGGATGCGGTCACCGTCAACGGCCGCGGCATCGGCGAGAATTGCAAGGATGCGCCAAAGCCCGACAATGACGTGATCTGGGCTTATGACAAGCCGCTGGTAAAGGACGCCGGCTTCCTGGTGCTGAAGGGCAATCTGTTCGACTCGGCGATCATGAAGACCTCGGTGATCTCAAAGGAATTCCGCGACCGCTATCTCAGCAACCCGAAGGACCTGAACGCATTCGAGGGCCGTGCCATCGTGTTCGAGGGACCGGAGGATTATCACGAGCGGATCGACGATGCCTCGCTCGACATCGACGAGCGCTGCGTGCTGTTCATCCGCGGCACCGGGCCGATCGGCTACCCTGGTGGCGCCGAGGTCGTGAACATGCAGCCGCCCGCGGCGCTGATCAAACGCGGCATCCTGTCCCTGCCCTGTATCGGCGACGGCCGCCAGTCCGGCACCTCGGGTTCGCCCTCGATCCTGAACGCCTCGCCGGAGGCTGCCGCCAATGGCGGCCTTGCGGTCCTCAAGACCGGCGACAAGGTGCGCATCGACCTCAACAAGGGCAGCGCCAACATCCTGATCTCGGACGAGGAGCTGAAGAAGCGTCACGCCGAGCTGAAGGCCGCCGGCGGCTTCAAGTATCCCGAAAACCAGACCCCGTGGCAGGAGATCTATCGCAACACCGTCGGCCAGCAATCGACCGGTGCCTGCATGGAGCTCGCCACAAGGTACCAGAACGTCGCCGGCACGTTTGGCGTTGCGCGGGACAATCACTAACAACGTCTGTCATTCCGGGGCGCGACGCAGTCGCGAGCCCGGAATCCATCGAACCTCATAACACGCTGCACAATGGATTCCGGGCTCGCGCCAAGAGGCGCGCCCCGGAATGACGAACCTACAAGGAGAAAAACGACATGGCAGACCGCCTCAAGGGCAAACGCGCCGTCATCACGGCTGCGGCCGCAGGCATCGGCCGCGCATGCGCCATCGCATTCGCGCGTGAAGGCGCCACCGTGATCGCCACCGACATCAATGAAGCCGGAATCGCGGGCCTGACCAAGGAAGGCATCGCCGAGGTCGCAAAGCTCGACGTCCGCAACACCGCCGATGTCAACGCCTTTGCCAAGCGTGTCGGCAGGATCGACATCCTGCTCAACGCGGCGGGCTTCGTGCACCACGGCACCATCCTGGAATGCTCGGAAGAGGATTTTGACTTCTCGTTCGACCTCAACGTCAAGTCGATGCACCGGACCATCAAGGCGTTCCTGCCGGACATGCTGGCGGGCGGTGGCGGCAGCATCGTCAACATCTCGTCCTGCGCGGCGCTGCGGCCGCCGGCCAACCGTTACGTTTACAGCTCGTCCAAGGCGGCGGTGTCGCTGCTGACGCGCGCGGTCGCGCTCGACTTCATCACCAAGGGTATCCGCTGCAACTCGATCTGCCCCGGCACCGTCGAGACGCCCTCGATGCTGGATCGCGCTGCCGCGCAAGGCCCGCAAGGCAAGGAGATGTTCATCTCCCGCCAGAAGATGGGCCGGCTCGGTACCGCCGAGGAAATCGCCAGCATGGCGGTCTATCTCGGCAGCGACGAGAGCGCCTTCACCACCGGCGTCGACCTCGTCGTCGACGGCGGCTACATGCTCTGACGCTGAGGGGCTGCCAGCATGAACAAGATCGACCTCAACGGCCGCATCGCTATCGTCACCGGCGGCGCACAGGGCTTTGGCCGTGCCATCACCGAACGCTTCGTCGCCTCCGGTGCGAAGGTCGCGATCTGGGATTTCGATGCCGCTCTGGCTGAGAAAACCGCAAAGGAGATCGGCGACGGCGCCCGCGTGTTCAAGGTCGACGTCACCGACACCGCGGCGGTCGAGCAGGCCCGCGATGCCACGCTCAAAGCCTTCGGCAAGATCGACATCCTCGTCAACAATGCCGGCATCGCCGGTGTCAACAAGCCGGTCTGGGAGACCGATCTCGAGGAATGGCGCAAGGTGCTGCGCATCAATCTCGACGGCCCCTTCATCGTCTGCAAGGCGATCGTGCCCGCGATGCTGAAGCAGAAATACGGGCGCATCGTCAACATCGCCTCCATCGCCGGCAAGGAAGGCAATCCGAATGCGGCGCATTACTCGGCGTCCAAGGCCGGCCTGATCGCGCTGACGAAATCGCTCGGCAAGGAGCTCGCCGCCCACGACATCCTCGTCAATGCGGTGACCCCGGCGGCGGCGAAGACCGCCATCTTCGACCAGATGACGCAGCAGCATATCGACTTCATGCTGTCGAAGATCCCGAAGGCGCGGTTCGTTCTGGTGGAAGAGCTCGCCGCGATGGTGAGCTGGCTGGCCTCCGAGGACTGTGCGTTCTCGACCGGCGCCGTGTTCGATATCTCGGGCGGGCGCGCAACCTATTGAGGACAGCATGATCCACGAGGGCGGATGCCTGTGCGGCGCGGTGCGGTTCAAGGCGGAGGGCGAGCCGCTCAACGTTCGCGTCTGCCATTGCCGTACCTGCCAGAAGGCGATGGGCTCGCCGTTCTTCGCCCGCGCGCAGTTCGACCAGCGCGCGCTGACCGTGGAAGGCGAAACGGAGCGCTACGCCTCCTCGGAGAACATCGACCGCGTGTTCTGCAAGCGCTGCGGCACGCGGCTGTTCGCCTGGCGGCGCAACGGCACGCTGGCGGGCGTGTCCCTCTCCGTGTTCGACGACCGCAACGCCTTCGCGCCGACCGAGCACATCTGGGTCTCGGAAAAGCCCGCCTGGCTGAAGCTCGACGACGGCCTGGTGCAATATCCGGGGACGATCCCGGCGTGATTTGCGCGCCGGCACTCCTGATGGATCATTTGCGGCTGTGGCATTGCAGAACTTGCCACCCTATGTTCAGCTGAAGCGTTGCTGCACCACCGGCTAGCTGGGATTGCGCAAAGCCGCACGCAAACCGGGACTGACGAGCCGTGAACATCTCCTTCTATGACTTGTCGGTCTGGGTCCTCCCGGTCCTGATCGCCATCACCTTCCACGAGGCTGCGCACGCTTTCGTCGCGAACCGGCTCGGGGACAGCACGGCCGCGCAGCTTGGCCGCGTCAGCTTCAATCCATTCCGGCATATCGACCCGTTCGGCACCGTAATCCTGCCGGCGATGCTGCTGTTTGCGCATTCGCCGTTCCTCTTCGGCTACGCCAAGCCGGTGCCGGTGAATTTCCGAAAGCTTGGCAACCCGAGGCTCGACATGGTCTGGGTGGCGCTGGCCGGGCCCGTCACCAACATCGCGCTGGCGCTGGCCGCAGCCCTCGCCTTCCATGCGCTACCCCTTGTCCCTGCCAGCTCGGCGAAATGGGTCGCCGACAACCTCAAGAATGCGCTCATCATCAACGCCATCCTCGCGGTCTTCAACATGATGCCGATTCCGCCGCTCGATGGCGGGCGCGTCGCGGTCGGGCTGTTGCCCCGTCCCCTCGCCCAGCCGCTGGCCCGGCTCGAGCCGTTCGGGATGCTGATCCTGATCGCGATCCTGATCCTGCTACCGTTGGCGGGTTCCCAGTTCGGTCTAAATCTTGATGTTATTTCAGCAATACTGCGGACGTTGACCGGTTATGTGATTCAGGCTGTTCTCTTCCTGACCGGCAACGCGTAGTTGAACAGCGCCACCGAACACAAGCCGAAGGGCCAGAGGCCGACTTGGTCAAAGCTGCCGATATGCTGATCGCGCGACGCGCAGACACCCGCGCCCGCGCCGATTTCGCCACCTGGAAGATGATGGCCAAGCTCAACGGATCGTCCGCGCTGCCGCCGGAGGCCCAGGAATTCCTGGCGAGCTACCAGAACCTGCTGGCGCAAATGAGCGAGGATGAAGCCACCGAGACGACCATCGGCGCGATCTACAAGGCCTATTATGCCGAGATGGGTGGCGCTGGAACCCCGCCCGACGTCCGCCCGCGTACGGCTGAGCCGGCCGCGGACAATGTTACCGCCTTCCGCCGGCCGGCACCGAAGCCGAAGAAGGCCGCGTCCTCGGGGGCGGCGGCATATGCTGGTCCCCAGAAACGGCCGCTGCCGGTGGCGCTGATCTTCGCCTGCCTGGTCGTGGTCTATGTCGGCATCCGGCTCTACTGGCGCTGAACCGTCTTCTTCTTTTTCTTCTCGTCCCGCGGCTTGAACTTGATCTCGACGGTGCGCTCGAACCGGTCCTCGGCGAGTTCGGTCGGCGGGACCGGGAAAGGATCGGATTTGTGGACCATGGAGATCGCAGCCGCATCATAGGCCGGGTCTCCGGAGGATTCCACGACGTCGACGGAAACCACGTTGCCCCTACGGTTGAGCGCGAAACTCACCTTCGCAGTCTGATCCCTGGGCTCCTTGCCCTCCGGAATGACCTTGTGTGCCGCGAGATGTGCGCTGATCTTGCGGTTCCAATCGGCCGTTAGCTTCAGCAGGTCCTTGCCGATGCCGAGCACCGGCGCCATGGCCTTCTCGGCCTCGCGCGTTGCGTCTTCGAAAGTCTGCCGATCCGCTGCAACCGACTTCTGGGACGCCTCCATGGCCGGCGTTTCAACCGCAGCCACCTTCGGATCGTCGTCCTGTTCCTTCTTCGGCTTGTTCTCGGTGACGATACGATCGGCATCCTCGACTTGTTGCGGCCGATCCTGGGGAAGGTCCGTCTCCTTCGTCTCGGTCTTTTGCTCAGGCAGTGCCGGACGCTCTTCGGACTCGTCCGATTCCGTCGGCGCAACGGGCAGATTGGACTCCTGAACCTCCGGCGACGTCATCTCTACCGCGAACTCCGCGCCGGCTGCCCCCAGACCATCGCCGTCATCGTCGGCGCGCAGGTGCGCCAGCGCGAGCGCGGCGCCACCCAGATGAAGCCCGAGCGCCGCCACCGCGGCCAGGATCCAGAGCTTCCGGGATGGTCTGAGTTCGTCCGACATACGGGCCTTCTTAAGGCTGAGCGGCGCCTGCCGCAGGTGCGACCGGAGCGCCTTCCAGCGCCACCAGTTTCACCCGCGTATAGCCGCCTGCGCGCAAGAGCTCCATGACTCCCATCAATTCCCCATACGGCACCGACTTGTCGGCGCGCAGGAAGACGTATTTGTCCTTGCTCATGTCGGACAGTCCATCGAGCGTCCCGATCAACTCGGCGCGGTGCACCGGGTTTTCTCCGATCGCGAGCGTCAGATCCGGCTTGATGCTGAGATAGGTCGGCTTGTCCGGCTTCTTCTGCGGCGTCGCGCTCGACGTCGGCAGATCGATCGGCAGGTCGACCGTGGAGAGCGGCGCTGCGACCATGAAGATGATCAGCAGCACCAGGATGACGTCGATGAACGGCGTGACGTTGATGTCATGCGTTTCCGCGAAATCGTCGTCTTCGCCGTCATTGTCTGCGAGCGAAACGCCCATGGTTCACTCCGCTGCGCGCGAGTGCACGCTGCCGTGGCTGCGGTCGAGATCACGCGAGAGCAGCCGGCCCGCGGCACCCGAGGCGCGGCTGACGAGTTCGAGATAGCCCTTCGTCACGCGTGAGAAGTGATTGTAGATGATGACGGCGGGGATCGCGGCGACGAGGCCGATCGCGGTGGCGAGCAGTGCCTCGGCGATGCCGGGCGCGACGACGGCGAGGTTCGTGGTCTGCGACTTCGAGATGCCGATGAAGCTGTTCATGATGCCCCAGACCGTGCCGAACAGGCCGACGAAGGGGGACGTCGAGCCGATGGTCGCGAGCACGCCCATGCCGATCCGGATGCGTCGTGCCTCGGCGCGCACGATCTCGGAAAAGCTGGAGGCCGCGCGCTCCTTGATGCCGGCATCGCTGGACAGGCCGGCCGACATGCGCGCCTCGCGCAGGGCCGCCGCCAGGAAGGACGGCAGGATCCCCTCCTTGGCTCCGAGCGCCATCTGCGCTTCGGCAAGGGAACGCGTCTCCGAAATCTTCTTCAGTGCCGAACGAAGCTTGGCCGATGCGACCGACAGTTCGACCGACTTGGCGATGAAGACGGTCCAGGTCACCAGCGATGCGAAGGCGAGCCCGATCATCACCGCCTTCACGATGACGTCGGCCGACATGAACATGACCCAGGGCGACAGCTCCTTCATAGCCGGTGCGACGGCTGCAGCATCAGGCTTGGCGGTCGTCGAAACGGTGGCCGCCGTTGGAGCTGCGGGCGCGGTTGCCGTCGAAGCCGAAGCACCGGGCCCGGTTGCTGCCGGGGCCGGCTGAGCCGTCGATTGCGCCGGTGCCGGCGGGGATTGCGTCTGGGCGGAAACAGGAGATGCGAGCCAGGCGACCGCCAGCATCGCGGCTGCGGCAAGGCTTGCTTTTGAGGTCATGGTCTTCATACTTCGGCCCAGTAGCGAATGAGGTTGTGATAGATACCCGTCAATTTGACCGTTTCGGGATCGTCACGCCCGAGCCGTTCCACCAGCGCCTGTATCGCGGTGTCGAGGTCAAAGATCATGCTCCGAGCTTGATCGTCCCGTATCATGCTCTGAAGCCAGAAGAAAGACGCAACCCGCGTTCCCCTCGTCACGGGGGTGACGAGATGGAGGCTGGTGGAGGGATAGAGCACGCAGTCGCCGGCCGGCAACTTCACTTCGTGCGAGCCGTAAGTGTCCTCGATCACAAGTTCGCCACCGTCGTATTCTTCCGGCTCGGCGAGGAACAGGGTGACCGACAGGTCTGTGCGAATGCGAAGGCCGGTCAGACGGTCACCGCGGATCGCGTTGTCGACATGCAGGCCGAAATGGTGCCCGCTACTTGCGGCATAGCGGTTGAACAACGGCGGGAATATCTGGAGCGGGATGGCCGCCGCGACGAAACGTGGATTCGACGTCAGCGCCGAGATGATGCGGTTGCCGAGTTTTCGCGCGACCTCGCTATCGGGCGGCAGTTGCTCGTTGCGCTTGACCATCGCCGACTGGGCGCCCGCGGTGGAGCGGCCGTCCTCCCAGTCGCTCGCAGCCATGATGCGGCGGAAATCCGCCACATCATCCTTGCTGAGAACGCCTGGCAGGCAGGTCAACATGATCAGAACTTCGCAGTCGTGACGATGTAGAAGGCTCGGCCCGGCGCGACCGCCACGAACGGAACCGCGCTGCGATAGAACGAGTCGTAATAGAGCTTGTTCGTGAGGTTCTGCGCGTAGAACTTCATGGTCCAGTTCAGGTCGATCCTCTTCTCGACGAACGCATCGAAGCGCCAATAGCTCGGCAGCTCGTTGGTGTTGGCCGCAAACGTGCCGCCGTAAACCTTCGAGCGGTACACCGCCTGCCCGCCGAGCTCCCAGCCGCCGTCGAACTTGTACTTGGTCAGCATGCTGAACGACTGGTGGGCAACATTGGCGAGCTGCAGGCCGAGATTCGAGGCAACGCCGCTCTGCGTGACCTTGGACTGCATCAGCACCAGGCCGCCGAAGATGCTCCAGCGATCGGTGATCTTGCCCTCGGCTTCGATGTCGATGCCCTGGATCCTGTAGGCCGCGCCCGACGTCAGCAAGCCGCTGACGGTCTCGCGCGCGTTGTCCTTGGTGGTCTGGAACAACGCGCCCGTCACCAGCAGGTGGCGATCAGCGAGCTCCCATTTGGTGCCGACCTCGATCGCCTTGTTGCGCTCGGGCCCGAGCAGGAGGGTCGCGTTGGGCGGAACACCGCCGTAGTCGGTGGCGGTCGCGTCCAGCTCCGAGCCGAACGGATTGGCCGAGGTCGCGTAGGCTGCATAGATGCTGCCGATCGACATCGGCTTGTAGACGAGGCCGACGTTGTAGTTCACCAAATCGGCGTTCTGCTTCACATAGTTCGAATTGTTCGACGCGCTCTGGCTATAGCCGTCATAGCGCACGCCGCCGTTGACGATGATAGTGTCCTGCCAGTTCGCGGTGTCCATGACATAGACGCTGCTGGTGTTGACGCCATAGCGCGTCGGATTTCCGAGCAGCGACGGTATGCCGAAGGGAATGTAGGTGTACTGTGGCGAGTAGAGATTGACCCCCGTCACGGCGCCGGTGCTGGTGAAGGCGGAACCGGACAGCTCGGACGCGAGGCCGGCGTAGCGGTCGATCGAGATGTTCTCGTTCGCATATTCGACACCGAATACCGCGGTATGCTTGACCCCGCCGGTATTGAGCTTGAACGTGGCCTCGTTCTGGTTGGCCCACACGTCCACGGTCTGGTAGCGGCTCTGCGCGCTCGCCGTCGTGGTCCAGAGCAGCGGATTGGGGCTGGTGGTGTTCGGATTCTGCGGCAGCGTGCCGATGTAGTTGAGCACCGAGTGCTCGCCGCGCAGCTTGCTGGTCAGCGTGATGGCCTCGTTGACCTTGTACTCGATGATGCCGGTGCCGAAATCCTGCCGCGCGGTCTGGAAGTCGCGGTTGAGGAAGCCGTACCAGTTTCCGCGCGGAATGCCGGCCGACGTCACCGGCACATTACCCTGCCTGTAAAAGGGCACGCCGAAATCGGGATAGCCGCTGAGGTCGGTGTGGACGTAGTTCGTCGTGATCTTGATGTCGCTGGTCGGAGTGTATTTGGTCGAGATGAAGGTGCCCCAGCGATCATCGGTGACGTAGTTTCGACCGGCCACGTTGGCATCCTGGAACAGGCCGCCGGCGCGCACCGAGAAGGTCGGGTCGATGACCTGGTTGACGTCGAGCGTGACACGCTTGGTCTGATCGGTGCCGAACTCGGAGTCCATGCGCTTGAAATTGACGTCGCCGGCCTGCTTGGTGACGATGTTGATGGCGCCGCCGGCCGTGCCGCGGCCGGCATAGGACGATGCCGGGCCGCGCAGGATCTCGATCTGCTCGGTGAAGAAGTTCTCGCGGATGGAAACGGCGGGATCGCGGATGCCGTCGATGAAAACGTCGTTGCGCGCGTCGAAGCCGCGGATGAAGAAGCGGTCACCGAACGCGTTGCCGCCTTCGCCTGAGCCCAGCGTCACGCCCGCGGTCGAACGCCCGATTTCCTTCAGCGTCGTCGCGTTCTTGTCCTCGAGCACTTCCTTGCTGAGCACCGTGATGGACTTGGGCGTGTTCAGCATCTTCTCGGGAAACTTGCCCGAGGCCTGGACGTGGTCGACCTTGTAGGGCGCGGCCGGATCGGCATAGGGATTGCTGTCGGGAGCGCCAGACGGCGCAGTCGGCGCGGCCTGCTGGGCCGCCTGCTCGCGTTGCGCGGCGCGGCGAAGCGCGTTGCGGGCACGGACCTGCTCCGGCGAAGGCTTCGAGGCCGTCGGACGCGGGCGCGCGACAGGAGCGTCAACCGTCACCGGCGGCAGGTTCGACTGCTGCGCCTCTGCGCCGCTCGAGACCGTCGCGACTGCTATCAGGCTTGCAACGGCGGAAACTGTCTTGCCCGCAGCAGCATCGAAATTGTTGTCGACAGACTTTTTCAACACGGTCGAACGCAATGACCGCGGTGATCTAACATTCCCCATTTCACGCCCCACTAATTCAACGACGATTGGTCGCATTGCGACAACTCGACGCAATGGTGCTATCGGGCGTGTTAACGAGGGTCAACGCGATCAGGCCAACATTCCGACTGAATCCGTTCATTTCAAAACGATTCTAAACTCGACGGGGCTCGCAGTTTCGAACGGCTCTAAAGTTGAAGCGTTCTAATCTGCATTTCGATTGCTGCTGTCCCCAAATGCCTTCATCAGGGCGCCGGTTGATGCGCGTGATCGAGACGGAGATGCTTGCAACAATGCGGTCCTATCGATCGGGCAAAATCAGGTCAATGCAACATGTCCGTCCGCACATTTGAATTTGTCCAGATCGGAGCGCGCACGGATTTCGCAAAGTTGAAAGGACCCGCGAGTCCTGCCGGCACTCGTTCAATCACTGTGCGGCGGCTTCATCAGCGAGAACAATTCATCGACGGTCTTCTGCGCGACGGCACGCACGCGATCGGTGCTGTCCATGCCGGCGATATTGACGCCGTTTACGACGGCCTTGATCTCGTCCCGGAAGTCGGTGAGGAAGCGCAAGGGATCGCGCTGCTCGTTGGCCACACGCGCGATCAATCCCGTGATCAGGATCTGACACGCGATCAGCTTGCCATTCAATTCGTCCATGCTGCGCTCCCTTTGTGGCGGCGCCGATATGAACGATGCCGAAATTCCTGACAACCGAAACGGCTTCCGCGCGATTTAGAACCACTCTTGTTGCCAGCCCCAGGAGCGGCGCAGGCGCGGCGCGCTTGAGGTTGAGCACGCCATCTGCGGGTGCCGCACAAGACCGGCCCGCCGATCGGTCCGGTCGGGAGATCCAGCACTGCACACCGCCGCGCCAGAGCACTGCCCAGACGGTGCAAAGCTTTCCAATTGTTTAGGATTCTCAACTGTTAGTGCTGTTTACACTGGAACTTGGCGTGTATTATACAAACCGCTGGAACCCTGCGATTGCCCGATAATTCGTAGCTGAGGGCATACGAGCCGACACGAGACGACATGAAAAAGTCCCGGCCGATCCTCTGGCTTCTGATCATCGCGGCAGTGGCCTCCGCGGGTTACTATGGCTGGCAGAAATTCGGGTCCGAGGCCGGAAAAACCCAGACCGCCCAGAAAGGTCCACCCCGCCAGCCCGCCGTCCCCGTGAGCGTCGCGCCGGTTCAGAAGCTCGACTTCCCGGTCTACCTGACCGGTCTCGGCACGGTCCAGGGCTTCAACACCGTGCAGGTCCGCAGCCGAGTGGATGGTCAGATCACCAGGCTCGAGTTCAAAGAGGGCCAGATCGTCCAGCAGGGCGATCTTCTGGTCTCGATCGATCCCCGCCCCTATCAGGCCGCGCTGGACCAGGCCAAGGCCAAGAAGGCACAGGACGAGGCGAACCTCGCCAACGCCAATCTCGAACTCCAGCGCGCCATGAAGCTTGGCGAATTCTCCACCGCACAGCGGGTCGATACCCAGCGCTCCACCGTCGCCCAGCTCACCGCCCAGATCGCCGGCGACGAAGCCGCGATCGCCAACGCCCAGACTCAGCTCGACTACACGCAGATCAAGGCGCCGATCACGGGCGTCGCGGGGCTCCGCCAGGTCGACATCGGCAACATCGTCAACGCCTCGACGCAGACGGGCATCGTCACGATCTCGCAGGTCGAGCCGATCACCGTGATCTTCACGGCGCCGGAAGACCAGCTCCCCTATATCAGCGAAGGCCAGCGGGCCGGCGCGCTCAAGGTGATCGCCTTCACCACCGACGGCAAGAAGACGCTGGCCGAGGGCAAGCTCGCGGTCATCAACAACCAGGTCGACACCAGCAGCGGGACCATTCGGCTCAAGGCTTTATTCGACAACAAGGACCACGCGCTGTGGCCGGGCCAGTCGGTTTCGACGCGGCTTCTGGTGCGGACCCTGAAGGATGCCACGGTGGTTCCCGACGATGCGGTCCAGCATTCCACCAACGGCCTGTACGCCTATACGGTCAATCAGGACAACAAGGCCGAGATGCACAAGATCAAGGTCAGCTACGCCATCGATGGACGTTCGGTCGTCGATGAGGGCCTGATCCCCGGACAGCAGGTCATCGTCGGCGGTCAGTTCAAGGTGCAGCCCGGAAGCGTCGTCTCGACAGCGGTGGCGAGCTCGGATCCGGCCCAGAAAAAGGTTCGACAGGAATGATTGGGGGCGGGATTTCGGCACCTTTCATCCGTTATCCCATCGGCACCTCGCTGCTGATGGCCGGCATCCTTTTCGTCGGCCTCGTCGCCTATCCCCTGCTGCCGGTCGCACCGCTGCCGCAGGTGGACTTCCCGACCATCCAGATCACCGCGAACCTGCCCGGCGGCAGCCCGGAGACGATGGCCTCGTCGGTGGCGCAGCCGCTCGAACGGCAGTTCGCCCAGATCCCCGGCATCGCCCAGATGACCTCGACGAGCTATCTGGGCACGGCGTCGATCACCATCCAGTTCGACCTCAATCGCAGCATCGACGGCGCCGCCAACGACGTCCAGGGCGCCATCAACGCCGCCAGCGGCCAGTTGCCGAAGAACCTGCCGTCGCCGCCGACCTATCGCAAGGTCAACCCGGCGGACGCCCCGATCCTGCTGCTGTCGGCAACCTCCGAGACGCTGCCTCTGACCAGCGTCAGCGACGCCGTCGACGCGCAGCTCGCCCAGCAGATCAGCCAGCTTTCGGGCGTCGCGCAGGTCTTCATCGGCGGACAGCAGAAACCGTCGATCCGCATTCAAGTCGATCCGGGCAAGCTCGTGGCAAAGGGCCTGTCGATGGAGGACGTCCGCAGCCAGATCGCGATCACGACGGTCGACAGCCCCAAGGGCAATATCGACGGCGAGAAGCGCGCCTACACGATCTACGCCAACGACCAGCTTACCCACGCGAAGGACTGGAACGACGTCATCATCGCCTACCGCAACGGCGGTCCGTTGCGCATTCGCGACATCGGCCAGGCGGTCAGCGCCGCCGAAGACGCCAAGCAGGCGGCGTGGGCCAACGGCAAGCGCGGCGTGTTCCTGGTGATCTTCAAGCAGCCCGGCGCCAACGTCATCGAGACCGTCGACCGCATCAAGGCCACCCTGCCCCGGCTGGTGGCTGCCATTCCGCCCGCCATCAAGATCGAGCTGATCAGCGACCGCACCGCGACGATCCGCGCCGCGGTCGAAGACGTCCAGTTCACGCTGCTCTTGACCATTGCGCTCGTGGTCATGGTGATTTTCATCTTCCTGCGCAGCTTCTGGGCCACCGTCATTCCCACGGTGACAGTGCCATTGGCGCTACTGGGCGCGTGCGCCCTGATGTGGCCGGTCGGATATTCGCTGGACAATCTGTCGCTGATGGCACTCACCATTGCGGTCGGTTTCGTGGTCGACGACGCCATCGTGATGCTCGAGAACATCACCCGCTACATTGAGGAAGGCGACTCGCCGATGGAGGCCGCCTTCAAGGGCTCCAAGGAAATCGGCTTCACCATCGTCTCGATCAGCATCTCGCTGGTCGCGGTGCTGATCCCACTCTTGCTGATGGGCGGCATCATCGGGCGCCTGTTCCGCGAATTCGCCGTCGTGCTGGCGATGACGATCTTCGTGTCGATGTTCGTGTCGCTGACCCTGACGCCGATGATGGCCTCGCGCTTCCTGCGCGCCCATGGCGAGGTGCAGCACGGCCGGTTCTACCAATGGAGCGAGCGCGCTTTCGACGGATTGCTGCGCGGTTATGAATATGCTCTGGATCACGCCCTCGCCTGGCGGCGCACCACGCTTGCGATCTTCTTCGCGACGCTCGGATTGTCGATCTATCTGTTCGTCCTGATCCCGAAGGGCTTCTTCCCGCAGCAGGACGTCGGCCTGATCACGGCCACGTCCGAAGCCTCGCAGGACATTTCGTTCAAGGAGATGACCCGGCGCCAGGAACAGCTCGGCAAGATCATCCTCGCCGATCCCGACGTCGCCAGCGTTGCCATGTCTATCGGCGGCAGCGGCCGCGCCGGAAACAACGGCAATCTGTTCATCACGCTGAAGCCTCGCGATCAGCGAGAGGCCTCGGCGCAGCAGATCATCGCGCGACTACGTCCCCAGTTCGACAAGGTCGAAGGCGCCCGCCTTTATATGCAGGCGGCGCAAGACGTGCGGCTCGGTGGCCGGCCGACGCGCACCCAGTTCGAATTCACGCTGCAGGACGCCAATCTGGACGAGCTCAACGAATGGGCGCCCAAGATCCTCGCCAAGATGCAGACGCTGCCGCAGTTGCGCGACGTTGCGACCGACCAGCAGACGCAGGGCACCACGGTCCAGCTCAAGATCAACCGCGATACCGCCTCGCGCTACGGCATCCAGCCTCAGCTGATCGACGACACGCTGTATGATTCCTTCGGACAGCGGCAGGTCACGCAGTATTTTACCCAGCTCAACACCTACAAGGTGATCCTGGAGATCCTGCCGGAGATGCAGGGCAACCTCGATACGCTCAACAAGCTCTATCTCAAATCGCCGCTGACCGGCGAGCAGGTGCCGCTATCGACGTTCGCGACCTGGACTACCGATCCGGTCCGCCCGCTCTCGATCAGCCACCAGGGCCAGTTTCCGTCGATCACGATCAGCTTCAACCTCGCGCAAGGCGTCGCGCTCGGACAGGCCACCGAGGCCGTGCAGCGGGCGATGGCCGAACTCGGGACGCCGCCGACACTCAATTCCAGCTTCCAGGGTACCGCGCAGGCGTTCCAGCAGTCGCTCGGCACCGTTCCGCTGCTGATCCTCGCCGCGCTCGTCGTGGTCTATCTGATCCTGGGCATCCTCTACGAGAGCTACATCCATCCAATCACGATTCTGTCGACCCTGCCCTCGGCCGGGGTCGGCGCGCTCGCGATCCTGATGGCGGCCGGCTTCGACTTCAGCCTGATTGCGTTGATCGGAATCATTCTCCTGATCGGCATCGTGAAGAAGAACGGCATCATGATGGTCGACTTCGCGATCGCCGCCGAACGCGACGAGCACAAGACACCGGAGGAATCGATCCGCCAGGCCGCGCTGCTGCGCTTCCGCCCCATCATGATGACGACGATGGCCGCGCTGCTCGGCGGCGTGCCCTTGATGCTCGGTCACGGCACCGGCGCCGAGATCCGCCAGCCGCTCGGCTACGCCATGGTCGGCGGCCTGATCGTCAGCCAGGCACTGACGCTGTTCACCACGCCCGTCGTCTATCTCTATCTCGACAAGCTCAACAACTGGTTTTCCACCTGGGGCCGTTCGGGTGACGACGAAGGCCACGAGGCGCCCGCACACACCGTCAAGGAAGCCGCCGAGTAAGCTTGCGCAGCGTCTTGCGCGACGCTACAGCGAGACCCCGGTTCACGCCAACGCGGTTTCGCCATGCTCATGCAATCCAGACTTGTCGCCCTCGCCGCTGCTGTCCTGTTGTCCACGAGCTCCGCCTATGCGCAGCAGGGTGCGAAGAAGAACGCCCCCGCCCCGGCGGCACAGCCTGCGCCGGCCCCGACTCAGCCCCAGGCCGACGGCGCGCCGGCGCAGCAATCCGGCTGGATCGTGCGTTGCACCAGCCCGAGCCGCGAGGCGCCGCTCGAATGCGCGATGGAGCAGAACGCGGTGCTGACCAAGACCGGCCAGACCGTCGTCCTGATCAACATCCGCATTGCGCCGGACACGCGCACGCCGATTGCGCTGCTTCAGTTGCCGCTCGGTCTCAACCTTCCGGTCGGCGCCAAGCTTCAGGTCGACGAGGGCAAGACGGTCGACCTCCAGATCCAGACCTGCGAGAACCGAGGTTGCTATGCCTCGACCCCGGTCGCGGCCGACCTGCTCGCGTCCTTGCGGTCGGGCAAGCAGTTGAAGGTCTCCTTCCAGAACATGGCCAAGGAGACCATCGCGATCCCGATGCCGCTCGGCGACTTCGCCGGCGCCTACGACAAGATCAAGTAACGGCCAGCCGTCAGGTCACGATGTCGCTCGCCCGCAGCAGCGTCGTGAAGCCGCCGTAGATCATGCGCTTGCCGTCGAACGGCATGCCCTCCATCTTCAGCCGCGGGTCTGCCATCACCTTCTTGTTGATGGCATCGCGGGCCTCACGGTCGCGGTAGACGATCCAGGCGAACACAACGACCTCGTCCTCCTTCGCGATCACCGCGCGAGGGAACGAGGTGAGCTCGCCATAGGGAACGTCGTCGGCGATGCATTCGACATAATCGAGCGCACCGTGCTCCATCCAGATCGCGCAGGCCGTAGAGGCCATCGCCTTATAGGCTTCGATGTTGTCCTTGGGCACGGCGAGCACGAAACCATCGACATAGGGCATCACGGATCTCCTTGGTTGCATGGTCCAAGGAACGATGGAGCGCACGGCGATCCGACAAGGACAAGCGGATCTTAGATGAGGCAAACCGTCGCGAGCCGGACCTCGTCCTGCCGAGCAGCTTAGCGAGAGAGCAAGACGAAAAAGTGCCCGGAACTGGCTGGGGAACCTGGATTCGAACCAAGACAAACAGAGTCAGAGTCTGTTGTGCTACCGTTACACCATTCCCCAACGGAATAGTCGAACAAATTCAATAACTTCCTGATTTGTTCGACTGTCGCCGGAAGCGCGGTGGCGCAAATCACGGCTCAGGCGTGGCAGGGTTCTACCCGCTCGTCCCCGGGCTGGCAAGCGCTCCCGTGGATTGCCCCTCTCCTCAACAGCGGAAGGGAGAAGAAGAGAGGCGACGCCGTCTGCGACGGCGAAAACGCCGCCGGCCTTCGCGCGCTGGTGAGCATCATTGTGGAAGAGATTTCGAGACTTATATCGTCAACGCGCCCTGCCGAACCTGATCTCCCTTGAGAAAATCCGTGCTCATATTTTTGCTGCTGGTCGTCGTGCCGATCGGGATTTCGGCCGCTCGATATTTCTGGGTCGGGGATGGCCGCGGCAACTGGCAGACCGCAGATCGTTCCAGCGCCGGCCTGCTGCCTCCCGCCGCCTCGCATCCGGACGCCCTGATCCGAGTCTACGCCGCACGAACGGTCCGATGGCGAAGCATATTCGCGGTCCACACCTGGATCGTCGTCAAGGAGAAGGACGCGGCAAGCTACAGTCGTTATGACTACACGGCTTGGGGGGAACCGATCCGGAGCAATGGTTTCGTCCCCGACGGCCGCTGGTTCGGGGCCATGCCGGAAACAGTCGTCGCCATCGACGGCGCCAAGGCGGAATCGCTGATTCCCAAGATCCGGTACGTCGTCGAGAACTACAGATTTCGGGCCTATGGCGATTACAGCGCTTGGCCGGGTCCGAATTCGAACACCTTCGTTCAAGCCGCTTTGGACGCCGTGCCCGAGCTTCGGGCGGTTCTGCCGCCGACTGCCGTCGGCAAGGACTATCCCTATTCCGGACGATGGATCGGCTTGACCGCCTCCCGCACCGGCTTCTACGCCTCGCTCTCCGGCTACCTCGGCCTCACGCTCGGCTGGGTCGAAGGTCTTGAGATCAACTTCTTCGGCGCCGTGCTCGGGTTCGACCTTCGACGCCCCGCGGTGAAGCTGCCCGGCATCGGCCGTCTTGGTGTTGCTGCCGGCCTGTGAGGCCCGCCGAAACGATGCCTTGCTAGACGACGATGCGATCGAAGTCGGCTGCGATCCGAGTATTCGGAAAGATCGCCACGGCCTCCGCAAGGACCTCGCCGTCCTCATAGCGGCCCGACTGATGCGTGAGCACGAGCTGTTCGACACGGCTCGCGGCCGCTAAGGCAGCCGCATCGCGCGCAGTCAGATGTCCATAGTCGCGCGCGGTCGAAGAGTCGCGATCGAGGAAGGTCGCCTCGATCACCAGCATGTCGGCGTCAGCGACGTATTGCGACAGGCCATCGGTGGTTTCGGCGTCGCCGATCACGACGAGCCTCTTGCCGCCGCTCGGCGGGCCCAGGACGTCTTCCGGATCGATCGTTCGATCGGCTATCACGACCGGCCGTCCTGCAGCCAGCTCGCCGCGCACGGGACCATCCGGGACGCCAAGGGCTGCAAGGCGATCGGGCCGAAGGTGGCGACGTGCGGGGCTTTGGAGCACGAAACCAAAGCTGTCGGTGTCGCGGTGGCGGACCGGAAAGCAGGCGATGGTGAAGTCACCGGCGTCGATGACCTGTCCCTCGGTCAGGGCAGCGAACTCGACCGCGATCGGCGCCCTGCCCGCGCCCCAAAGGCCCGCGAGCATCCGGATGACGATGTCGAGCGTGCCCTGCCCGCCATGAATCGTCATCACGCCGGCGCTCTGCCGCAAGCCCAGAGTTGAAAACAGCCCGGGGATGCCGAGCACGTGGTCGAGATGAGCGTGCGTCAGCAGGATGCGATCGAGACGCCGAAAACCGGCGCCACTGCGCAGCAGCTGGCGCTGCGTGCCCTCGCCGCAATCGACCAGGATGCGCTGGCCCGCGGCTTCCACCAGGAGCGCCGGATGGTTGCGCTCCGCCGAGGGAACGCTGGCCGAGGTCCCGAGAAATGTCAGGGCGAACATGTCGTCACGTGTCCAGCGGTGGACGGTCTCACCGCCCCCAATGCCACGTGAGCAGCAGCGCGTACAGGCCCATCGAGGCGGCATAGAGCGCGGCAAGGAGTGCATAGCCGGCGATCTGGCGACCGATCGTCGCCTTCGGCGTGACCCACCAGCCGAGCGCCTTGAAGGCCGCAGGCACCAGCCACCAGCCGAGCAGCTGGGTGCTGACGAGATTGCCGATGAAGAGCGACAGCCAGACCGGCACGCCGTTTCTGTCGATCAGCGGCCCGCTGATGAAAGTGCCCCAGAGATAGACCACGGGATAGAGCACCAGCAGCACGATGAGGTTGCTCTTCCAGATCAGGCCCAGGCTCTGCTCCGGAGCCTGCGCCTGGCCGGCGGGAAACCAGAAATTGAAGCCGTAGCTGGCCCGCTTCACGTTCATGCCGGCGTTGAAGCGCTCGCCTTCTTTCAGCAGCGTCTGCCGCAACGGCGAGTCGAGCCATGCGTTGAGGTTCGCATCGCTGTCGAACGTCAGGATGACGATCCATTCGTCGTGCAGACCTGGAATCGGCCGCTCGATCTTGTGGCGCAGGAAGCCCTTGAACTCGGCCTCCGCGGCCTGGATGCGCTGCTGCCATTTGAGGAACGCGTCTTCGAGTCCATCCGGCACATTGAAGGAGATCACGGCGGAGACCGCATTGTCACGCTGGACGCCGCTGTCGGGCAGGATATGGACGTCCTCCGAACCGACAAAGAAGCGCTGCACCTCGCCGATCAGCCGCGTCCGCTCCTCGCTTTGAAGCCAGGCGCGCGCTGCGGCCGGGCTTGCGAAACGCAGGACCGTCACCCAATCAACCTGGGCCGGCGGCCGCGGCGGCACCACTTCCTGGCCCAGGAATCCGGGCCACGCCTTGAGCACCTCGCCCACTTCGCCGTTCCAGCGCGCGAACGCGGCAAAGCCGTCATCGGCGATGCGGCGCTGGATGACGAGGGCGACCGGCTGGCCGGACGTATCAGGAGATGCGCTCATCAGCGGCCGTCCGCTTCAGTTCTTCTTGTAGAGACGCTTGCCCATCACCCAGGTCTCGTCGACGCAGCGATCGTCGCCGACCATCATGACGGCGAACAGCATGCTCGCGGCCTCGTCCATCGTGCGCGGGCCGGCGCCGTCGGCGATCAGCGACTGGTGCCACGCTTGCGCGATCTGCCCGCCATTCGGATCGAGCGCGACGAAATCGGCTTCCTTGCCGGGCTCGAAATTGCCGAGCTTGTCGTCGATATAGAGGCCTTCGGCTCCGCCGAGCGTGATCGACCAGAAGCCGCGATAGGGCGAGAGCTTGTTGCGCTCGGCTTCGGCCAGATCTTTGCGGGTCGGATCGATGCTGCCGTCGAGCAGCGTGTTGTTGCACATGCCGACCTTGTAGGCGTCGTCGAGCACGGAGATCATCGAAAAGCGGTTGCCGCCGCCGACGTCGGTGCCGAACGACATCTTCACGCGGTGCTCCGGATCGGTGGCGCGGCCGAGGCGGAACAGGCCGCTGCCGAGGAACAGGTTCGAGCACGGGCAGAACACCACCGCCGCGCCCTTCTTCGACATGCGGCGGAATTCGTTGTTCGAGAGATAGACGCCGTGGCCACCGGAGAATTTCGGGCCGACCAGGTCGAACTTCTCGTAGACGCCGAGATAATCCTGGCAGTCCGGGTGCTCGACCAGCACGCCGCTGCACTCGGCCGGGTTCTCGGAGATGTGGGTGTTGACCCAGCAATCCGGATGCTCGTGCTTGAGGCGCTGGCAAGCTTTCAGCAGCTCCGGCGAGGCGCCGAAGGCGAAGCGCGGCGTGATGGCGTAGAGGTTGCGGCCCTTGTTGTGATACTGCGCGATCAGCCGCTTGCTGTCGCGGTAGAAATTCTCGGGCGTATCGATGAAATCGGCCGGCGCGTTGCGATCGATGCCGGTGAGGCCCGCGATGACGCGCATGTTGCGGCGGGCCGCTTCCTCGAACAATTCCTCGGTGGAAACAGGGGATGAGCTCGTGAAGGCCTGGCAGGTGGTGGTGCCGGACGCCAGCAGCGCGTCGAGGAAACGCTTCACGCCCTCGCGCGCGTAGTTGCGATCCCGGTATTTGAGCTCTTCCGGATAGACCCACTTCTGCAGCCACGGCAGCAGCTGCTCGCCATAGGCCCCGAGCACGCGAGTCTGCGGCAGATGGATGTGACCATCGATGAAACCGGGGACGATGATGCGGTCCTTGATGTGGGTGATCTCGACGCCCGGATGCGCGGCGGCGACCTTGTCATACGGACCGAAAGCCTTGATCACGCCGTCCGTGACGACCATCAGGCCGTCCTGGTGAAAGCGCGCGGCGGCCTGCTCGTTGCCGATGTGCTTCCAGGGGTCGTCGACGAAATCGAAGAACGTGCCGCGGATACCGACGGTGGTCATAAGCTGGTTCCTTCCCTAGGTCCGTGTGGCCTGGCGCGCTGACGGCAACGAGATCGCGAGCAGCGTGCCTGCAATTGTGCAGAGGCCGAGATAGAGCCATCCGATCGGCGCCTGCGTCGCCTCGGGCAATACCGCCGTGATCGCCATGGCGCCGCTGACGGCGAGATAGCAGAGCGCGCTGATGAGACCGCCGATCAGGCCGTGGTCGCGTTCGAACAGGCCGAGCGCCATGCCGTACATCATCGGACACAGCACGCCGCAACCGGCGAGCACCAGCGCGCCGCCGATCGTGATCGACGCAAAGTCGAGGCCGAGGATCATGCCTGTTGCGGTCAGGACCACCGAGCCGGCAAGAAACAGTGCGAAAGCGCCGAAGCCCAGCACCCGCGCCGGCATGAAGCGCGCGAAATGTGCGCAGCCGAGCTCGCCGGCGAGATTGACGCCGCCGAGGCCGAGCGCGACGAGGCCGTAGATCGCGGCCGAATAACCGAGGCCGGTCTGGTAGAAGAAGGGCGCAACGACACCGAACGCGAGCTGCGCACTGGCCGCCGCGGCAAACATCAGGACGAAAGCCAGGAAACCCGGACGCAGCAACGCATCGCGCAGGATGCCGGCCGTGCGGCGCGGATCGAACGGTGCCCGCCGATCAGCGGGCAGCGTCTCGGGCAGAAGCCATGCGACGATGACGGCAACGATCGCCGCGGCGGCGGCGATGATGACGAAGACGCCGCGCCATGACGTCAGCTCGACGATGAAGCCGCCGGCCGCAGGCGCAAGCACTGGCGCGAGCCCCCAGGCCGCACCAAGCAGGCCGGAGATCGCCGTGAGCTCGCGACCGCGAAAGCAGTCGGCCGCAACCGCATAGGCGACGACGAGGCAGGTGCAGCCGCCGACGCCTTGCAGGAAGCGCAAGCCAAGCAGCAGCGAGGCGCTGGTGGCGAGCGCACACGCGATGCTCATCGCGACGAGCACCGACAGGCCCGCGAGCAGGACGTTGCGGCGGCCGAGCGTGTCGGACGCGATGCCGACCGGCACCAGCGCCAAACTCATGCCAAGCATGTAGGCAGTGACGGTGTTCTGCATCGCGGCCGCATCAGTGGCGAGATCCACGACCATCTGCGGCAGGCCGGGCGTGTAGGCATCGAGCGGAATCTGGCTGAACGGCACGACGCACAACAGGATCGGCACGATCCCGCCTCTGGCGCGACCGGCGTCGGAAGCTAGTGCAGTCATGGCTTACGCCCCTCGGTTCCCGCGGGGCCCGTCTTTTCGTGCGCGCGATAAGAAGCGACGATGCAGGTTGCGGACATTGTCGCGCGCAACGTGCCAGAACTGTGTGTAGGAATTCTTAGGAGCGCCCGTATCGATACCGTCTCTGACGGTTGATGTCCGGCCCGGGGGACCTCCAAACAAAAAACGCGAAAACAACCCCATGCAAAGTACAAATCATTGAAGAATATTGCGCCGCACCGCGCGAGGCCCCGCCAGCACCGACGTTTGACACGTCGGGCAACACAGGCGCAGAATTGCATGATGGCCGCTTGTCAGTTTGCAGTCGCGCCGATCCGTTAACGGGTCGGAAGGCATAGCTGCTTCGAAGCCCGGCTTCCGCATCGGTGCCGCCGGCAAGCAGATCTGGTGCCCATTGCGCTGCCTCCTCATCCCGCTTTCAAAGTTGCATGTTCGGTGCCCGGATCGGTTTGCATCCGGAAGTCTCGGCACGGCGATGGGATACAACGGAGTTCGTGATGAGCGCAGATGGCGCTGAGTGGGATTACAGATCGATCAGCACACTTCTGGACGCCCTGCGCGCGCGCAAGATGTCTGCGTCGGAGCTGCTCGAACACACGATCGCGCGGATCGAGGCGCTGGACGGGCAGATCAACGCCATCATCGTTCGCGATTTCGATCGGGCCAGAGACGCAGCCCGTGCCGTCGATGCCGCGCTCGCGCGCGGCGAGCGGTTGCCATTGCTCGGCATTCCCGTGACGCTCAAGGAACCGTTCAACGTCGCGGGCCTGCCGACGACCTGGGGCTTTCCGCATTTCAGGGATTTCCGACCGGCGGAAGATGCCCTCGTCGTCTCGCGGTTGAAGGCAGCGGGCGCCGTCATCATCGGCAAGACCAACATCCCGATCGGGCTCAGGGATTTCCAGAGCTACAACGAGATCTACGGTACGACCAACAATCCTTGGGACCTCAGCCGCTCGCCCGGCGGCTCATCAGGCGGATGCGGAGCCGCCCTCGCGGCGGGGTTCAGTCCGCTCTCGATCGGCTCGGATATCGGCGGCTCGATCCGGGTGCCCTCGCATTTCTGCGGTGTGTTCGGACACAAGCCGAGCCTCGGCCTGGTCCCGCTGCGCGGATACAGCCTGCCGCCGGCACCGCCCGTCCCTGGCCAGGGCGATCTCGCTGTCGTCGGGCCGATGGCGCGCACGGCTTCGGATCTTGCGCTGGCGCTCGACGTGATCGCCGGCCCGGACGAGACGCGCGACGGCATCGGCTATCGCCTTGCGCTGCCCACCCCGCGGCATGACGATCTCAAGAATTTCAGGATTCTCGTGATCGATACTCACCCGCTGATGCCGACGGGTGACGCCGTGCGTTCGGCGATCGGGCGACTGGCAGACCGGCTCGACAGATCGGGCGCACGGGTCTCGCGCGCGAGCCCATCGCTGCCCGATCTCGCTGAATCCGCCCGGCTTTACATGAAGCTGTTGAACGGAGCGCGGAGTCCCCGCCTCACGCCGGCAGCCCTCGCGGAGGTGCAAGGGCTTGCCGCAACACTCGCGCCTGACGACCGCAGCCTGCAGGCCCAGCGCGCCCGCGGCTGGGGCATGCTTCATCGCGAGTGGCTGGCGACTGATGCGGCCCGTCTGCAGCTGCAGCAGAAATGGCATCAGTTTTTCCGCGAGTTCGACGCGGTGATCTATCCGGCCGCAGCGGTGCCGGCCTTTCCGCAGGACCAGTCCGAACCGTTCGATGCGCGGCAACTCGACATCGACGGCAAGCTCTACAATTACTCGGATGCCTGCTTCATCTGGGCCGATCCCGCCTCGACCTGCGGACTTCCGGCAACCGCCGTCCCGATCGAGCGCACGCCTTCGGACCTGCCGATCGGCGTCCAGATCATCGGCCCCTATCTCGAGGACCGCACGACGATCGCGCTGGCCGGGCTGATCGAGCGCGAATTCGGCGGCTTTGTGCCACCGCCGGGGCTGGGTGCAAAGTAGTCCTGGAGATATGGAGGTCGACGGCGTCGCTACATCTAGCCAGCCGACCGCATCTCAGTCGCTTGCGCGGTCGCGTTCGCCAGCGGATAGGCGCGGATTAATCGGTTGCGTAAGATTCAAGCCAACGGCGCTCTGGCTGAGACAGACCGCTTGTTCCCCGACAATCGCGCTCTGTGACTATATTCTGCGCCATCTGCTGCCTGAGTTCGACATCAAAACGTTTCGCTAGAAGGGCCCGGATAAGGTAGGAGCCCCGCGTTTCGCAAGCCGCAGACGCCAGCAATTTCGCACGCACGCCAATACTCTCGGCTCTCGAGGGGGAAGTCGAGGTCAACCGCTGCCACACATCCGAACTTTCCGCATTGTGCCCAGGAACGGCCGGTGCCGCGGGATTGAGCACCTCAATTCTGTCGATAACTCGTTTGCGTCTTTCCGTATCGGGTATGCCCTCTACGATTGTTTGCTTTACCAACTCGAACCTTTTTTTCGACCAAACGCAGCCATTCGAAGTATAGCTCTTTCCGGTTACCGGCACTTTCTCTTTGCAGTCCTCGCCTAGCTTTGACTCGTATTCGGGTTTCGCATTCGGCGCCAGCACGAGCGTTGCGTCCGAACGCCTCGGCAGCACCGTCGCGCGCCAAGTGTACGGAGCGAACATCGCAGTGCCGGAAAGGTCAGTTTGGACAAACCGGGCTCCATGAAGCTGGGTCAAGTATAATTTTGCGCCATCAAGAACTGTTATGATTAGCGACGCCGCATACAACTCCGCATGCGATAGATCCGCTCCCATCAGATTTGCCTTATCAAGGATAGCTCCATGCAATTCCGCATTCATCAACGACGATCCTTGCAGCCTTGCGGCCGTCATAGACGCACCATGCAATAGAGCTCCGTGAAGATCGGCACCTTGAAGCTCTGCGCCATCCAGGACTGCGTCCTGAAGCCTAGCATTTCTCAGCGAAGCATTTTGAAGCTGCGTGCAGTCCTCCCCATCAAATCTGTCTTTCACGTCAGGTAGACTACTGGAATAGAAAAACCCACCTATCGCCAGCAGATTTCCCTTACCGCATCCAAACCGCGCTCCGCGAAGATCAGCTCCATCAAGCAGAACTTCCTGCATGCGTGCTCCGGTAAAATCCGCCTTCGGAATCTGCGCTGCGAAGAGCACGGCCCGCTGGAGATTGCGCCCTCTGAGCGACAAGCTTTCGCCAGACGCGAGATCCAGCTGGGGCAAGACAAGCCGGTTGGACCAGAGGCTTACAGGCCTTCGGGTAACAGCATCGACCTCTCCAGCAATCAGCAAATCATGAAGAGACCGGCGGTCCATCAGGTTCAACCTTCGTTGGATCGGATTCCATATGCTCGCAAAGTAACTCGTCGGTGCGTCTAGCTCTTCCTCGATGAGGCCGATGTCCGGCGGTGGCGGCAAGTCAGAAGGGGTGGATGTACTCGCCGCCAACCAAGGCACATGCGTGGGTATCAGACGGAACGACGGCGTATTTTCATTCAGCCATTCGCCCGGGAACGTTGCGATGCCGACGCTAAAGGTCAGGATCAAGAGAGTGCCGGCGATCGACGCCACAACGCGCCTGCTTCGCAGCGTCAGCGCTCCCACTCTCGAAATCTCGCCTCGTGCGATCGAAGGCCAAAGGGCCCAGACAAAAATGAGCTCAATGACCAGCGCTCCCCGATGCCAAAGAGTGATGGTCTCGCTGTGATAGGCCAGAAATTGAAGCTGAAAGAGAACGAGCAGAGCGATTGGGAGATAAACCAAGCTGATCTCGGCGATGGAGCGTAACAGAAAGCCAACGAGACCAGCGCGCACCTGTGGCGGGCCCGCCAAATATTGAACGAAGATATTGCTAGGCAGCTGACGCCGTAAACTCGATCGTGTCCGAGGATCACCGATCTGCCGCGTCAGCTGCTCGTGAAATGCACCGGTCTTGTCAGCCAGAAGCGTAAAGTGAAGCAGGACATATGCGTGGACGATCAAGAAGAGGCCTGGTCCAACCACAAAAAAGGCGACCAGCGGAAGTTCGACATTAAGAAAGGGAAGCTTGACTGCTTTTTCAAGGAAAAGGTCACGATGGGTAACGCTGCCAACTGCAATCGCAAGATAGAACAATACGAAAAGATAGCTCAACCAAAGTCCAACGCTTACGCCTGCGGCGTCAACCACAGCGCCTCGCAGCGCATCAAGATCGTTCGCCTTGCCAGCAAAAGCAGAAACCTTGGAATGATGCACACGGGGAAGAAATCCTCGTTGAATCTTTGCTCCGTTCATCGGTGGCTTCTTCATGAACCAGGCACCGAAATAAAATGCGAATGACGCCGCACGGCCATCCAAAAACCTGACATTATCTCAGTTCGCTGATGCAATCTATGGGCGTCTTACCTCGATGACTAGCGGATATAAAGAATCGCTCGGCCGGAAGCCCGACTGCAGTTCTTTCTTCGGGACGTCCGCCTCAGGATGAGATTCCGTTTTGCAGTAAGGGATGAGCGACTAACCGCCGGCCGACTGCGCCTCGACCGCCTGCACGGCTACGCTCGCCACCTGTCGCAGCGCTTCGCGATCCGCACCCGATGAGGCCATGACACCCATGCCGACCGACACCGCCAGGACATAGCGCGCGAGCGCGGCGGGATCGGAGCTCGGCTTGAGATCACCTTCGGCCTTGGCGCGGATGAAGCGGTCGCGCAGCTGGTCTTCGTTCTCGGCGCGGCGGGCGGCGAGTTCGAACGGCACGTTCTCGGAGCCGGTGCCGCAGGCGATGCCGCCCTGCACGAGCAGGCAGCCGGGCGGATTGGCGGGATCGGTCTGCTTGTCGGCAATACCCATCAGCATCCGCTCGGCGACGTCGCGGGCGGTGGCGGCGGCGACCACCTCGTCCATCCAGGAACCGCGCAGCTTGCTGTAGCGGTCGAGCGCGGCTTTGAGCAGGCCTTCCTTGTTGCCGAAACAGGCATAGAGGCTCGGGGGATTGATGCCCATGGCCTCGGTCAACTGAGCGATGGTGGCGCCTTCATAGCCATGGCGCCAAAACACTTCCATCGCCTGGTCCAACGCAATATCGGCATCGAATTCGCGGGGGCGTCCCATGCCCATGTGCCTGTCTCCTCGGAATCGGCGCCCAATATCGGCCTAACGCCTGATCCTATCTATTTGTTCTAGCTTTTCTTTTTCTTGTGTCTTCCCATTGTCGCGGTATCGGCGTACAATTTTCTTTAGTGAATGATACATAAGTATCTTGCACTGCGAGATCCAGCTCCACATCTGTAGTGAACACTACATATCTGGAGCGCGCAAATGCACCCCGCCCGAAATACCTCCCGTACCGGCCGCTTTCGCCGCCTCCTCGGCGGCGTAGCCGTCGTGGGCACCCTTGCCGTCGCTGGTACGATCGCGACCGGCCGCTACTTCCACGCGGCGCAGGCGACCGCACCGGCCGCCGCGGCCGAACAAGCCGTTTCCGTCACCGTCGCGATGATCGAACCGCGGCAGACCGCGCTGTGGGACGATTTCTCCGGTCGGCTCGAGGCCATCAACCGCGTCGAGCTCCGCCCTCGCGTCGCCGGCGCGATCCTTGCGACCAAGTTCACTGAAGGCGCGCTGGTGAAGGCCGGCGACGTCCTGTTCAAGATCGATCCGGCGCCTTATGCGGCGGAGGTCGACAAGGCCAACGCCCAGCTCGAGGCGGCGAAGGCACGCGTGGTGTTCACCACCAGCGAGGTCGAACGCGGCGCGCAGCTCGTCGGCAACGCCGTCGTGACACGCCGCGATTTCGATCAGCGCGAGAACGCCAACCGGGAAGCGATCGCCAACGTGAAGGCGGCCGAGGCAACGCTGCAGACCGCAAAGCTCAATCTCGACTACACCGAGGTGCGCGCGCCCGTGGACGGCCGCGTCGGCAAGATCGAGGTCACCGTCGGCAATCTCGTCGCCGCCGGCACCGCCTCCCCGGTGCTGACCTCGCTGGTCTCGGTCAATCCGATCTATGCGTCGTTCGATGCGGACGAGGAGATCGTGCTGCGTGCACTGAACTCGATCGCGGATGCCACGGGCCAGCGTGGCAAGCTCGACCAGATCCCGGTGGAGATGACGACCTCCGGCGGCCTCTCGGCGAAAGGCCATATCCAGCTCATCGACAACCAGGTCAACGGCCAGAGCGGCACGATCCGTGTCCGCGCGGTCTTCCGCAACGAGGACGGGCGTCTCATCCCCGGCCAGTTCGCCCGCGTCCGCATGGGCCAGCCGAAGCAGCAGACGCTCGTGATGATCGACGAGCGAGCGATCGGCACCGACCAGGACAAGAAGTTCGTGATGGCGGTCGGCGACGACAGCCGCGCGGTCTACCGGCCGGTCACGCTCGGCGGCGCCGTGGACGGATTGCGCATCGTGACTGACGGCTTGAAGCCCGGCGATCGCATCGTCGTCAACGGCCTGCAGCGTGTGCGTCCGGGCGCCCTGCTCAAGACCGAGGTCGCCGCAATGGGTGCGCGTGGGCCACAGCAGGCTTCCAACCACAGCAACCAGGACGTCGTGCAACGCTAGCGCACCTCGTCATCCCGGGGCGCGCATCGCGCGAACCCGGGATCTCGAGCGTACGAAACTCCGATCACATCATCTCTGGATTCCGGGTTCGCGCTTCGCGCGCCCCGGAATGACGGCGGAGCCGACCGGGGACGACCAAGAAATTTGCCCAGGGGCAAGGCCATGAATCTGTCAAAGTTCTTCATTGATCGTCCGATCTTTGCCGGCGTGCTGTCGGTCCTGATCTTCCTTGCCGGCCTGATCTCGCTGTTCGCGATGCCGATCTCGGAATATCCGGACGTGGTGCCGCCCTCCGTCGTGGTGCGCGCGACCTATCCCGGCGCCAATCCCAAGGTGATCGCGGAGACAGTGGCGACGCCGATCGAGGAGCAGATCAACGGCGTCGAGAACATGCTCTACATGTCGAGCCAGGCGACCACTGACGGCGCCATGACGCTGACCGTGACGTTCCGGCTCGGCACCGACCCCGACAAGGCGACCCAGCTGGTGCAGAACCGCGTGCAGCAGGCCGAGCCGCGCCTGCCCGCCGTGGTGCGCCAGCTCGGCATCATCACCAAGAAGTCGTCGCCCGATCTCACCATGGTCGTTCACCTGCTCTCGCCGAACGGCCGTTACGACATGACTTATTTGCGTAACTACGCCGTGCTCAACGTCAAGGATCGGCTCGCGCGGATCGACGGCGTCGGCGACGTCCAGCTTTATGGTGCCGGCGACTATTCGATGCGGATCTGGGTCGATCCGCAGAAGGCCGCCGAGCACGGCCTCACCGCGAGCGACATCGTGCGGGCGATCCAGGCGCAGAACGTCGAGGCCGCCGCCGGCGTGGTCGGCTCCTCCCCGAACGTCGCGGGCATCGACCTGCAACTCTCCGTCAACGCGGAAGGCCGCCTCGCGAACGAGGAGCAGTTCGGCGACATCGTGGTCAAGACCGGCGGGCGCGGTGAAGTGGTGCGCCTGCGCGACGTCGCGCGCGTCGAGCTCGGTGCCTCCGAATACGGCCTGCGCTCGCTGCTGGACAACAAGCAGGCGGTGGCGATCCCGATCTTCCAGGCGCCGGGCTCCAACGCGCTCCAGATCTCCGACAATGTCCGCGCCACCATGGCGGAGATCAAGAAGAACATGCCCGAGGGCGTGTCCTACCAGATCGTCTATGACCCGACCCAGTTCGTGCGCTCCTCGATCGAGGCGGTGATCCATACGCTGCTGGAAGCGATTGCGCTGGTCGTGCTGGTGGTGATCCTGTTCCTGCAGACCTGGCGGGCATCGATCATCCCGCTGCTGGCCGTGCCGGTGTCGATCGTGGGCACGTTTGCCGTGATGCACGTGTTCGGCTTTTCCATCAACGCGCTCAGCCTGTTCGGCCTGGTGCTCGCGATCGGCATCGTCGTCGACGACGCCATCGTCGTGGTGGAGAATGTCGAGCGCAACATCGAGTCCGGCCTGTCGCCGCGCGACGCCACCTATCAGGCGATGCGCGAGGTCTCGGGACCCATCATCGCGATCGCTCTGGTGCTGGTCGCGGTGTTCGTGCCGCTCGCCTTCATCTCCGGCCTCACGGGGCAATTCTACAAGCAGTTCGCGCTGACGATCGCGATCTCGACCGTGATCTCGGCCGTCAACTCGCTGACGCTGTCGCCGGCACTGTCGGCACTCCTGCTCAAGGGCCACAACGAGCCGAAGGACAGGCTGACGCTGATCATGGAAAAGAGCCTTGGCTGGTTCTTCCGCGGCTTCAACAAGGCATTCACGCGTTCCTCGGAAAATTACAGCGGCAGCGTCAGCAAGGTGATCTCGGGCAAGGCCGCGGTGATGGGCCTCTATGTGGTTCTCGTCGGCATCACGGCCCTCTTGTTCCAACAGGTGCCGGGCGGCTTCGTGCCGGGCCAGGACAAGCAATATCTGGTCGGCTTCGCCCGCCTGCCAGACGGCGCCGCGCTCGACCGCAGCGAAGAGGTGATCCGCAAGATGAGCGACATCGCGCTGACCCAGCCCGGTGTCGAAAGCTCGGTCGCCTTCCCCGGCCTGTCGATCTCCGGCTTCACCAACTCCTCCAACGCCGGCATCGTGTTCTCGACGCTCAAGCCGTTCGACGAGCGCAAGGATCCCTCGCTCAGCGGCCCCGCGATCGCCGCCGATCTGAACAAGAAATATGCCGGCATCCAGGAAGCCTTCATCGCCATGTTCCCACCGCCGCCGGTCAACGGCCTCGGCACTATCGGCGGCTTCAAGTTGCAGATCGAGGATCGTGCCGGTCTCGGCTATGAGGCCCTCAACCAGGCGACGAACGCTTTCATGGCGGCAATGCAGAAGGCGCCGGAGATCGCCGGCGTGTTCTCGAGCTTCCAGGTCAACGTGCCCCAGCTCTTTGCCGACATTGATCGCACCAAGGCGCTGCAGCTTGGCGTGCCCGTCACGGAGGTGTTCAACACGCTCCAGATCTATCTGGGCTCCTACTACGTCAACGACTTCAACAAGTTCGGCCGCACCTATTCCGTCCGCGTCCAGGCCGACGCACCGTTCCGCGCGCGGGCCGACGACATCCGGCAGCTGAAGGTCCGCTCGTCCTCCGGCGACATGGTGCCGTTGTCGGCGCTGCTCACAATCCGCCAGAGCGCGGGGCCGGAGCGTGCGATCCGCTACAACGGGTTCCTGTCGTCCGACATCAACGCGGCGGCGGCGCCCGGTTTTTCATCGGGACAGGCGCAGGAGGCCGCGACGCGGATTGCGGCGGAAGTGCTGCCGCCGGGGTTTGCCTTCGAATGGACCGACCTCACCTATCAGGAGTTCATCGCCGGCAATTCCGGCATCTGGGTATTCCCCCTTGCGATCCTCCTGGTGTTCCTCGTGCTGGCTGCGCTCTATGAGAGCCTGACCCTGCCGCTCTCGATCATCATGATCGTGCCGATGGGCCTCCTGGCCGCGATGTTCGGCGTCTGGATCTCGAAAGGAGACAACAACGTCTTCACCCAGATCGGGCTTATCGTCCTCGTGGGACTTTCGGCCAAGAACGCGATCCTGATCGTCGAGTTCGCGCGCGAGCTCGAATTCGCAGGCCGCACGCCGATCCGGGCCGCGATCGAAGCGAGCCGCTTGAGGCTGCGCCCGATCCTGATGACGTCGATGGCGTTCATCATGGGCGTGCTGCCGCTGGTGCTCTCGACCGGCGCGGGCGCGGAGATGCGGCGCGCCATGGGCGTTGCGGTGTTCTCCGGCATGATCGGCGTCACCGTGTTCGGCCTGTTCCTGACGCCGGTGTTCTACGTGCTGCTGCGGACCGTCACCGGCATGAAGCCGCTGACGCATCACGGCAGCGACGTCAGCGCGGCGCCGGTCGCAGGGCCTGCCGAGTGAACCAGCGTCCCGCCGGGACACGCCCCGGCGGGACCAACGAGATCGGATCGACTATTTCCGGTTCTCCTCGCAGAACTTCAGCGCCGCCAGCGCTTCGCCGGCGCGCGGCGTCTGCATCTCGATACTGTCGTCGTCATCGTCCTCGAAATCGAGCGTGAGGCGCTTGGCCTTCGACAGGCGATCCATCATCGACTGGTCGTATTCGAAGATGCCGCGCACGGTGGTCTTGTCCATGACCTCCCACTTCGCCTTCTTCATGATGTCGGCATCGTCAGTGCCGACATCGGCCCGAAGAATCTCGCCGACCTTCTCCCATTCCCAGCCCTCGTAGATCATCACGATCACGATCGCCTTCTCGGAATAGGTGATCACGATGACGTAGTCGCGGTTCTCGTCATCCTTGTCCTTGTAGCCACGGCTCGCATTGCAGTGCGTATCCTGCGTACGCTTCTCAATGGTCCAGTCGCCGACCTTGGATTGTTGTGCAAGTGCCGGCCCGGCGCTCAAGGCCCCAGCGAGCAGGCCAGTTGCGAAAAGGAATCGTTTCATTCCCGGCCTCCCGCGTCTGCCCCGGACCGAGATGACCACCTCTGCCGGCGAGCCGCAAGGGTGTGCGGCGCGGCATGAGGCCAAGGGCGTGCCGTGGCCTCAGCTCCGCCGCGGTACGATTGCGATCGGAGTGAAGGTGTAGACCTCCTCGCCGTTCTGGTTGAACATCGTCCACTTCACCAGCGCGATGCCCTGCGGCTTCGACTTCGACGGCGTCAGGCTCATGACCTCCCCGATCAGATGCAGGCGATCGTTGGGCCGCACCGGAACGGGCCAGCGCAGACCATCGACGCCGGCGCCGATGAGCGGGTGCGGACCGAAAGGACGGGTCTGTACGGCCAGGTTCATGGCAATGGCGGCGGTGTGCCATCCCGAGGCAGCGAGCCCCTTGAACAGGGTCTGCTTGGCGGCCTCGTGGTCGAGATGCATCGGCTGCGGGTCGAACTCGGCGGCGAAGCGCTTGATGTCGGCCTCGGTGACCTCGACCTCGGGGGACCTGAACTGCATTCCGATGGTGAGATCGTCGAACCATTCGACCTGCGCCATGATTTTGCCTCGCAATCTGATGCGCCGCCCTCGAAAACGCGGCTAAGGGCTTAAGCCATACCGGGCCCGCAGTGCACAAACCCGCCCCCGGGGGTTCCCCCGCGAAACCGCTTTTCCAATGTGACGAAACACGCCTGAAACAGATGGTCGTCTAAGTAGTTGTCAAAATAAATACAGGGACGGCCACCATGCAATTCCTCCTCGAACTGATCTACGAATATTCCTGCTGCCAAAACCTCGTTGCTGAGCCGCTGCGGGAGGACGAGCTATGATCGAGCTGATTTCTGGCCTGCTCGCCCTTTGCAGCGTCGGCGTCTTCACGGCGCATGCAGTGGATGCCTACCGGATGACGCACGACTGACGGCTCTACGTCGCCGGCCTAGAACGGCCGCCTGTAGAAGTGTTCCGAATGCGTTGCCGGCGGAAACCGGTTGGCGAGCGCCAACGCCCCCTTCTCGTCGGTCTCGAGCGCAATCTTCTGCGCCAGCATCACGTCGCCGGGCACGAGGAAGCCTGACGGGACGAAGCACCATCCCATCAGCGCCCGGCCCTCGCCGTCGATTTCGTGGACGTTGGCCGCGGTGCCGTAGTGAATGCGATAGGTCTTGCCGGTGTCGCAGCCGACGACGTCGAAATACCGGTGCTCCTCGAATTGCGCGCGTTGCGCGGGCGAGAGCCATTCGAACAGCAGGCGGCGGCCGCGGGCATCCGGCGTATTCTCGCCGAAGAACCGCCGATAGAGTTCGCGCAGCGCATGCAGACGCGCACGCGCCGGCGCGCGGAGCCAAACAGCCGCGATCATGACCAGCTCAGATCAACCGCCGACCAGGCGGGGATAGAACAGCGTTTCCTGCGCGGTCGGATCGAACGATCTGATACGGGTGACTTCGCCAGGTCCGTTTCGCAGGGCGGCGGTGAAGCCCGCGCCGGTCAGCTCCCGAAAGCGCCGTTCGGCTCGCGCCAGCGCCTCGGCATTGCCAGGATCAAACTCGTGGCGTGTATCGCCAGTCTGGTCCATCACGATCTGGGTAGCCATGTTGAGTCTCCTCATGCCCAGCCCTGAATCTGATCAAAGCAAACGTCATGCCGTCTGTTCCAGATGGCAACAACTTTCTCACACCGGCGCATCACGCCTTGCTGAGCGGCCTAGCGCGAAGCCGCAGCCCCGCCGCCCTCGTCGATCTGCCGGCCCATCAGCGCGATCGCCTTCTGATAGACGCCGGCGGCATTCCAGGCCTCGATGGCGGCGAAATTCGGCTCGCCCGGCTGGTAGCCGGCTCCTGCTTTCCAGCCGTGAGCCCTGAGGAAATTCGCCGTCGAATTCAGCGCGTTGGCAGCCACTTCGAGGTTACCGGTGCCATAGGCCAGGATGCTCTTGGGCATGAACTGGGTCTGGCCGACCTCGCCGTGCATGGAGCCGCGCGTCGCCCCCGACAGCGTGCCGCGGTCGATCAGCTTCAATGCAGCATAGAGCTGGTCGGTGAAGAATTCGGGACGGCGGCAGTCATAGGCCAGGGTCGCAATCGACGACAGCATGTTCTGGTTGCCGCGCTGGCTGCCGAAGCCGGTCTCCATGCCCCAGATCGCGATCAGCGGTCCGGGCGGGACGCCATAGCGCTCCTGGATGGAGGCGAACAAGGCGGCCTGCGATTGCTTGAGCTGCCGCCCCTTGGCGACGATGGTGGTGGCGCCGCGCTTGGCCAGGAACTGGTCGAGCGTCAGCTGGAAGCTGCGCTGGCCGCGGTCGGCTGCAATGGTCGCGCTGGCGTAATTGGTCTGCATCAGCGCGGCGAGCGCGGTCTGGCCGATGCCTTTGCCTTGTGCCTCCGCACTGAATTCGCGCTTCCAGGCCTCAAAGCCGGCCGGCGAGCTGCCGCACTGCGCGGCCTCGGCGGCGGGCGCCAGGCAACCAAGCAGCGCCACCGCGCCAAAAACCGCCCCCGCAACTGCCCTGCCCCTGATCATACCCACCATCTCCCGTCGTGAACCGATCGCAATCTTACCTGCTCGAACGCGCCGACTCCATGGCCTGATCATAGGACAATTCGAGGCCTTCCAGATTGCCTTCCTTCCGCCATTTGTCGAGCAGCCGCAGGAATGCCACCGGCCCGCGCCAATATTGGCTGTTTCTTGCCGCGATCGGATCGAACACGCCTTCGTTGTTGTAGTAGCCGGGCGTGCATTCGGCCAGGTAAGTCTGGCGGCCGAGCGCGGCCCTGACGACCTCGTCGACCCAGGCATTCTCGGCGGCCAATGTCGGCTCCAGGGTTCGCACCTTGCGCTTGCGGGCCTGCTTGATCACGTACGCGATGTGCTGCGACTGCTCGTCGATGATGTGCGGGAAGTTGGCACTCTGGCCCGCCTGCACGGTGACGATCAGGAAGCAGTTCGGGAAGCCGCGGCTGTAGAAACCGTGCATCGTCTTGACGCCGTCCTGCCAGCGCTCGGACAGGCTCGTGCCGCCGCGGCCATAGACTTCGAAGCCCATGCGTCGCGCGTAATCGGTGCCGACCTCAAAACCGCTGGCATAGATCAGGCAATCGAGCTCGTAGGCCTTGCCGCCAGCCACGACGGCGTTCTCGGTGATGCGCTCGACGCCCTTCCCGTCGGTATCGACGAGATGCACGTTGGGACGATTGAAGGTGTCGAGATATTCGTCGTGGAAGCACGGCCGTTTGCAGAACGCCTTGTACCAGGGCTTGAGCGCCTCTGCAGTCGCCTCGTCCTTGACGACCGCATCGACGCGGGCGCGGATCTCCTCCATCTTGCGGTAGTCGGCCTGCTCGATGACCTTCAGCGCCTCCTCCATCGAGGTCACGGGTTGCGCCTGACGACGCGGCGCCAGCAGGATCTCGCCGAGCAGGCCGGTCCAGCCGTCCTGCACCAAATCCCGTTCGAACGGCTCGCCCGAGATCACGGCGGTGAAATTGTCCATGCGCTCGCGTTGCCAGCCGGGCTCGAGGTTCTGTGCCCAGCCCTGATCCGTCGGCCGATCATCGCGCACGCCGATCGCCGATGGCGTGCGCTGGAACACATAGAGCTCCTTCGCGGAGCGGCCGAGATGCGGCACGCATTGCACGGCGGTGGCGCCAGTGCCGATGATCCCGACGCGCTTGTCGGCAAGCCCGGTCAGACCGCCATCCGCATTGCCGCCGGTGTAGCCGTAATCCCAGCGACTGGTATGAAAGCTGTGGCCCTTGAAGGATTCGATGCCGGGTATGCCCGGTAGCTTCGGCCGGCTGAGCGGACCTCCGGCAAGAATGACGAAGCGCGCGCGGATGCGATCGCCGCGATCGGTCTCGACCAGCCAACGCGCCTCTTGCTCCTGCCACACCATTCGCGAGATGACGGTCTGAAACAGCGCGCGCTCGTAGAGACCGAAATGACGGCCGATGCGGCGGGAGTGCTCGTAGATCTCCGGCGCCCTCGCGTATTTGCGCACCGGCATGTAGCCGGTCTCTTCCAGCAGCGGCAGATAGATGTAGCTCTCGGTATCGCAGGCAGCGCCAGGATAACGATTCCAGTACCAGGTGCCGCCGAAGTCGGCAGCCTTTTCCACGATGCGGAACTCATCGATGCCGGCCTCGCGCAGGCGCGCGCCGCAGAGAAGCCCGCCAAAGCCGCCGCCGACGACGAGCACTTCCGTCTCTTCACTGACAGCTGCGCGCGCAAATCCGGGATCGGCCCAGGGGTCGTCGAGGTAGCGGCCGAAATCGCCGGTAACCTCGACATACTGAGCCTTGCCCTCGGCCCGCAAACGACGGTCGCGCTCGTCACGATAGCGCGCGCGGAGAGCCGCAATGTCGACCGTAGGTTCGCCGGCTGCACCGGTCTTGTGTCTTTCCGCTGACATGCATTTCCTCCACGGAAGAGCGCCGCTTCGCCGGCAGCTCACCTCACGTTAGCCCCGAAAAAGTGACGCATGCAATCACGTCCCATCTTTTTGCGTGAACGCCGCGCGACGTTCCGCTAACCTCGATCGCAAATCACAAGCGTACGCCACGCAACGACGTGGCTGTGGAGGAGACCATGCAAGGGTTGATGATGGACATGCCGCTTTTGATCAGCGGCCTGATCCAGTTTGCAGCGGACTATCACGGCGAAGCCGAGATCGTCGCGCGCGAGATCGAGGGCGACATCCACCGCTACACCTATGCCGACGCACATCCACGCATCAAGCGCATGGCGCTGGCGTTGAAGCGGCTCGGCATGAAGAAAGGAGACCGCGTCGGCACGCTGGCCTGGAACACCCACCGGCATTTCGAGATGTTCTACGCCGCGCCGGGGATGGGCTATGTGCTGCACACCGTCAACCCGCGGCTGTTTCCCGAACAGCTCGTTTACATCATCAACCACGCCGAAGACCGCCTCCTCTTCATCGACCGCGCCACGCTGCCGCTCGTCGAGGCGATCGCGCCGCAGCTGAAAACGATCGAGGCTTACGTCGTGATGTCCTCGCGCGAGCGCATGCCCGAGACGAAACTTGCCAATGTGCATTGCTACGAGGAGCTTCTGGAAAAGGAGAACGAGGCCGGATTCGCCTGGCCGGAGTTCGACGAAAAATCCGCCTCCACCATCTGCTACACGTCCGGCACGACAGGCAATCCCAAGGGCGTGATCTATTCGCACCGCGCCGCGATCCTGCAGACCATGACCTGCTGCAATTTCGACTTCCTGCCGGGACATCTCGAAGGCGTGCGGGAGGTGATGATGCCGATGGCGCCTCTCTTCCACGGCAATGGCTGGAATATGCCGTTCACCGCGCCCTATACCGGCTCGAAGCTGGTGCTGCCCGGCCGCAACTATGAACCCGACAAGCTCTATGAACTGCTCGAAGGCGAGAAAGTGACGCTGTCGGCGGGGGTGCCGAGCTTCTGGCTGATCCTGCTCGATTGGCTGGGCCGCACCGGAAACAAATTCTCGACGCTGCGCGCAACGCTGTCGTCGGGCTCGGCCCCGCCGCGCGCGATGATCGAGAAGCTCAAGCGCGACTATGACATCGACTATATCCAGGCCTGGGGCATGACCGAGGCGCTGGGCTGCTCGATGCCGGGCCTTCGGCCAGGATCGGAACATCTCGGCGAGACCGAGACATTCGACCGCCGCCAGGTCTCCGGCCGCGCCTGTTTCGGCACGGCCTTGCGCATCGTCGACGATGCCGGCGTCGAGCTGCCGCGCGACGGCAAGACCGTCGGTCATCTGCGCGCCCGCGGGCCGTGGGTCGCCTCCGGCTACATGAAGCTGGATGAGGGCCTCGACCGCGACGGCTGGCTGATCACCGGCGACATGGCCGTGATCGATCCTCAAGGCCACGTCACGCTGACCGACCGCTCCAAGGACGTGATCAAGTCCGGCGGCGAATGGATCTCCTCGATCCAGCTCGAGGACGTTGCCTTGTCCCATCCCGACGTGCTGCAGGCCGCCGTGGTCGCGATCAACCACGAGAAATGGCAGGAGCGCCCTCTTCTCCTCGTCGTCCGCAAGAAGGGCGCGACGGTCGACGGCAAGACGCTGCTCGACCACATGCGACCGAAGATCGCGAGCTGGTGGATGCCGGACGCCGTCGAATTCCTCGACGAATTCCCGATGACGGGGACCGGCAAGGTGCTGAAGTCGGTCCTGCGCGAGAAGTTCAGGGAGTACCGCGTCGCGTGACCTCTGCGGCTGCGCACGGGCCTCTCCGTGCGCAACCATCTTCATCTTTTGGTAGATTTGGAGGCGATATAGCGAGACGTCGCTAATCCCTTATCGAGGACACCATGGCGTTTTCCGGATTGGGCCTGCATCTCGGCAATCTATCGCGCCTGTCGGATGCGCAGACGCGCTCGATCAGCCCCGAGAACTTCACCGGCGAGAAGGGCAAGGGCGGCATGTCCGTCGACGGCCCCGCCGCTTGCCAGGCCCGCGATCTCGGACAGGGGTGGAAAGTCTCTCCCTATGTCGTCATCGATCCGGGCACGACTTTCACGCTCGCCGACATCCGGGGTCAGGGCGCGATCCAGCAGATCTGGATGACGCTGGCCCGCGGACGGCTGCGCCACTCGATTCTGCGCATCTACTGGGACGACCAGGAACAGCCGAGCGTCGAATGCCCGGCCGGCGATTTTTTCGCCTGCGGATGGGAAGAGTTCGCGCAAGTGTCCTCGCTCGCGGTTTGCGTCAATCCCGGCCGCGCCTTCAACTGCTATTGGGAAATGCCGTTTCGCAAGCGTGCGCGTTTCACGCTGGAGAACCGCAGTGAGGAGCAGCTCACGGTCTACTACCAGATCAACTACACCCTGACCGACGTGCCCGAGGACTGCGCCTATTTTCATGCGCAGTTCCGTCGCACCAATCCGCTGCCTTACAAGCAGGTCTACACCATCCTCGACGGCATCAGCGGCGCCGGCCATTATGTCGGCACCTACATGGCGTGGGGCGTCAACAACAACGGCTGGTGGGGCGAAGGCGAGATCAAGTTCTTCATCGATGGCGACGGCGAATTCCCGACGATCTGCGGCACCGGCACCGAGGACTATTTCTGCGGCGCCTACAATTTCGATCCCCATGTGGCGCATGCCGGCCAGGGGCAATCGCGCTACGTGGAGTTCACCACGCCCTATGCCGGCCTGCCGCAGGTGATCCGCCCTGACGGCGTCTACAAATCGCAGCAGCGCTTTGGCCTTTATCGCTGGCACATTCCCGACCCCGTGCGCTTCCGCTCCGATTTGCGTGTGACGATCCAGGCGCTGGGCTGGCTGCCCGGCGCGAAGGACGGACGGTACCTTCCACTGCAGGACGACATCGCCTCGGTCGCGTTCTGGTACCAGGCGCTTCCGACCGCGCCATTCCCGAAGCTGCCAGACCCAGACTATCTCGAAATCGGCTGATCCTGCCGCCGCTCGACCACCAAGGAGACCAGAGATGCTCTACCCGATGTCGCCAAAAGTCGTCGAGCTCAAGCGCAAGCTCGAGAGCTTCATGGACCGGCACATCTATCCGAACGAGGAGCGGTTCTATCGCGAGGCCGAAGAGCTGGGACCGTGGAAGGTCTATCCCGTCGTCGAGGAGCTGAAGCCACTGGCGCGCAAGGAAGGCCTCTGGAATCTGTTCCTGCCGGAATCCAGCCATGGCGCGGGCCTGACCAATCTCGAATACGCCCCGCTCTGCGAGGTGATGGGCCGCTCGCATCTGGCGCCCGAGGTGTTCAACTGCTCGGCGCCCGATACGGGCAACATGGAGGTGCTGGAGCGATACGGCACCGAAAAGGACAAGGAGCGTTGGCTGAAGCCGTTGCTGGCAGGCGAGATTCGCTCCTGCTTCGCCATGACGGAGCCTGCGGTCGCATCATCCGACGCCACCAACATCGAGAGCTCGATCGTGCGCGACGGCGATCATTACGTGATCAACGGGCGCAAATGGTACACGACCAACGCGACGGATCCTCGCTGCAAGATCTGCATCTTCATGGGCAAGACCGATCCTGACAATCCGGACCGGCACAAGCAGCAATCCATGATCCTGGTGCCGATGGAGACATCAGGCATCGAGGTGAAGCGCGCCCTGCCCGTGTTCGGCTTCTACGGCGTGCCCGATCGCGCCTCCGAGGTCGTCTTCACCAATGTGCGGGTCCCGAAGGAAAACATGCTGCTCGGCGAGGGCCGCGGTTTCGAGATCGCGCAGGGCCGCCTCGGTCCCGGCCGCATCCACCACTGCATGCGGCTGATTGGCCTCGCCGAACGCACGCTGGAGAAGATGTGCCGTCGCGTCCGCAGCCGCGTCGCCTTCGGCAAGCCGGTCTCCGAGCAGACCGTGACGCAGGAGCGCATCGCGGAAGCCCGCATCATGATCGAGCAGGCGCGGCTGCTGACGCTGAACGCGGCTTACGCGATGGACACGGTCGGCAACAAGGTGGCGAAGGCCGAGATCGCGATGATCAAGGTCGCCGTGCCGAACATGGCTTGCCAGATCATCGACTGGGCGATCCAGGCCCATGGCGGCGGCGGCACCTCGAACGATTTCGGTTTGACCCAGGCCTACGCCACCGCGCGCCTGCTGCGTCTTGCCGACGGGCCGGACGAGGTCCACCGGAACCAGATAGCGCGGTTCGAGCTAAAGAAATATTCGAATGCTTAGAAGCTGCGCGTTTGGTGCGGCGACGGCGGTGCGCACTTCCTTCTCCCCTTGCGGGAGAAGGTGGCGCGAAGCGCCGGATGAGGGGTCTCTCTCCGCGGAGGCAGACCCCTCACCCCAGTGATGTGGATCGACCAGCGGAGCTGCCCTCTCCCGCAAGGGGAGAGGGCACAGCAGCGCGCAGCGCGCCTCGCCCCCCGCCTCAGTTCACCACGTACACATCCGGATCTGCGCTCCAGCTCGGCTTCTTGAAGGCGTTGCGTAAGGCGGCCGACAGCGGGACGTTGTAGTTGAGGCCGTTCGGCGGCGTCGGCGACTGCAGCCATTTCTTGTAGAGCACCTCGATCTCCGGGCTGGCGTAGAGCTCCGCCGTGGCGCGATCGGCGAGCGCCTTGAACGGCGCATCCTCCCGCCGCAACATGATCCCGTAGGGCTCCGGCTTCGAGAAAGCCTCCTCGCTGATCATGAAGGCTTGCGGGTCCTTCGACCGCGCGATCGCGACCGCGAGCTGGACGTCGTCGAGTGCGTAGGCCTGCGCGCGGTCGGTTTCCAGCAGCAGGAAGGCCTCGGCCTGGTCCTTGGCCGGCATCACATTGATGCCGAGATTGCGCTCGGTGTTGACCTTGGCGAGCTGCGTCAGGTTGACCGACCCGGCCACGGCCGTGACCGCCTTGCCCTTGAGATCGTCGATGGTGTTGATCTTTGCAGCCTTCTTGGCTGCAAATCGCGTCGCACTGAGGAAATGCGTGTTGGTGAAGGCAACCTGCTTCTGGCGGTCGGCATTGTTCGTGGTCGCCGAGCAATGCAGATCAAGGGTGCCGTTGACCATCAGCGGAATCCGGTTCGACGACGTTACCGCGAGAGTATCGACGGCGATGTCGGGCATGCCGAGCTGCTTCTTCACGGCATCGACGATTCTCAGGCAGATATCCATGGCAAACCCGACCGGCTTCTGGTTGCCGTCCAGATAGCTGAAGGGGACCGAGGCTTCCTGATAGCCCAGCGTGATCTTCTTCGTCTCTTTGATCTTCTGGAGGGTGCCCGAGAGGTCTTCCGCCGAAGCGGTGCCCGCAAGAAATGTGGCGGCCAGGAGAACAGTCGTAAGACGCATCGGTGGCTCCTCAGGGAGTAATCGTCAACTGCGCCGGCGCGCAATCGTGCAAGGTGATACCCCAGAGCTGGACCGGTCGCCAGACCAGGTTCCGTCTACCAGCTATCGCGGTTTTCGATGCGCAGGTGCAGCGACATCATGCCCTGCTTTATCCGCAGGTGAGCTGCTGCTCGAACCAGCCGGATAGTCGCTCCGACAACGGAAGCCACATCCGCTGGAAGTTTGCGAATTTGCCGGCATTGGTCCGGTACATGCCCCGCAGTTCCTGCTCGATCGCCGGCAGATCGACGCCGGCGCAGACCCCATCCCTCACGATCGCCTTCCCGGCAACGACAACCTCTCGCACCAGCGAGGCGTTGCCTCGTGCAAACAGCAGGGCCATGGGATCGACAGGCATGATCCCGTCACGGTCGAGCCGGTCAAGGTCGACGACGACGAAATCAGCCGGATTTCCGGCGACGAGTTCGCCGCTTCCGGGTGCGCCGGTGGCGCGGCGCCCGTTGCGGATGGCGAGCGCAAACATTTCGGCGGGCGTCCATGTCGGCTTGAAGCCGAGGCCGCCATGAACCATCTGCACCAGCCGCATCTCGCGCAGGATGTCGTCGTCCTCGTCCAACGCCAGCCCGTCGACGCCGACCGCGATAGCGCAGCCGCATTTGTGAGCGGCAGCAATCGGGGCGAGCCCCGAACGTAGATGCATGTTCGAGCTGAAATTGGTGACGATGCGCGTGCCGGACGCCGCAATCATCTCCAGCTCATCCGGCCTGGCGTGAATGCAGTGCGCGAGCGTCAGCCGCTCCGAGAGGAAGCCGATGTCGCGCAGCCAGCGCACCATGTCCGGAAAGTGCTGGTCGGCCCAGGCCCGCTGGTACACGGTCTCCAGCAGATGCATGTGGATGCGGCGGCCGGTCAGTGCCGAATTCTCGGCCACCGCCTCCAGCAGCGGCTTCGAGCACCATTGCACGCCCGCAGGCCCGAGCTGCACGTCCACCATAGGGCCGCCGATGGCAGCGGCGATCGCGTCGGTCAACTCGAGATATGCCTTGGGCGGCATTGGCGCGCGGACGAAGAGATCGTCGATGGTCTTGCGGTCTTCGCGGGACAGACCGAAGAGCATCGGCTCGGCATCCCCATAGACGATCGGGTTCTGGTCGCGCACGGCCATCGCAAAGGCAATGCGGATGCCAACGTCGGTTGCTGCCTGCGCGACGGCCTTGGCCTCGTCGAGCAAGGGCATCGTCCCGCTCGGACGCGTGTAGTGCACCATCATGGCCGCGCAGCCGGCCTTGGCCGAGCGAGCCAAAGCAGACGCCGCGGTCAGATACGGATCGACCGGCGTGCCGAGCGCGGTTCGCAGGATCCAGCTTTCCAGAGGCATGCCGACCGCACCGAACGACGACGCGGTGGCGCGGGCATGGTCATGTGCGTTGACGAAGGCCGGAATGACGAAGGAGCGGGGCCCATGCCCGGCCCCTTCCGAGATCTCGGTGATGACGCCGCCGTGGTGCCGCAGCACGACGTTGTCGCTGACGCCGCGGTCAGGGCCATGGAACAGGCTGGTCGCCGAAATCTCCGTGGCCATGAGCGTCTCCGGGGATCAATTGGCAGTATAAACCAATTCCCGCTCCGCGCGCGGCGGCAGGAATTCGCGCGAGAACACCTCCGCCGGCGTCGGCGCGCGGGCGAGCTGGTAGCCCTCGACCACGATGCCGATGGCGCGCGCCATGCGGTCATCCTTGATGTCGCCGATGCCGATCTCCTTCATCTCGGGCGAGACGATCAGCTTCTCGAACGAATATTGCAAGCGCCGCTTCTCGACATCCGCGTTGATGAGGTTGTCGTAGTTCACCGCCGCCTTCATGCCGGCATTCTGGTCCTTGGCGATCGCAATCGCCCCCTTGTTGATGGCACGCACCAGGCCTGCGACGGCCTTCGGGTTCGAGGCGATCAGCTTGCGCGACACCATCACGCCATTCGAGTAGAGATCGAGCCCGTACTCACCGAACGAGAACCATTTGAAGTCCTTGTCCGGGTCCTGGCGGTTGAGCACGAGGTTGAAATAGCTGGTGATGTTGAAGACCAGCGCTGCATCGATGTCGCCCTTGATCAGCATCGGCTCCTGCAGGTTCGGCGCCATGTTGGAGATCTTGATCTTCTCGCCGTCGAGACCATTCTTGCGCGTGAACACCGGCAGGAGGCGCGTCGTCGGCGTCCCCTGCGCGCCGCCGAGCGTGCGGCCTTCGAAATCCTTGATGGTGTTGATGCCGCTGGACTTCTTGGCGACGATCGCGAACGGAGGCTGGTTCCACATCATGTAGACCATGACGGGCGCGTCCTGCGGCTTGGTCGAGGCGTTCTGGATGATGGCATTGACGTCGCCGAAGCCGGCGTCATAGGCGCCGGACATGATGCGCGTGACGGTGGCGCCGGAGCCTTCGCCCTGATCGATGACGACGTTGAGGCCTTCCGCTTTGAAGTAGCCGTTGTCCTTGGCGTAGAAGAACGCGGCGTCGCTGCCTTGGGTCTTCCAGCCCAACGTGAACTTGATCGTGGTGTCCTCGGCCAGGGCTGCGCCCATGGACAGCCCTAATCCCATGAGCGTGGCAGCTATTCTTCTCAACATCGAGACCTCTCCTCAGCTTCGTTGCGTGATGATTGTTCAATTTGTCAGGTGGCGATCACATCGTTCTTGCGCGTGGCCCAGCCGGTGACGCGACCTTCGATCAGCGAGAACACCGCGTAGAGTGCGACGCCGAGGCCGGCGAGCACGAACAGGCCGGCGAACACCAGCGGCACGTTGAAATTGGAGGATGCGGTCATCATGACGTTGCCGATGCCGCGGTTGGAGGCGACCGTCTCCGACAGCACGGCGCCGACGAAGGCATAGGAGATCGCGACCTTCAGCGAGGCGAAGAAGAACGGCATGGTGCGGGGCAGACCGACATTCCAGAGGATATCGAACTTGCTGGCGCCCAGCGCCTTCAACACGTCCTCGAGCTCGGGCTCGGTGGTGGCAAGGCCCGTCGCGATGTTGACCACGATCGGGAAGAAGCAGATCGACAGCGCGGTCAGCACCGCCGGCACCGTGCCCGAGCCGAACCACAGCACGAAGATCGGCACCACCGCGACCTTGGGGATCGATGAGAAGCCGATCAGCAGCGGGTAGCAGGTGTCATAGGCCGTCTTGGAGACGCCGATGATGGCACCAAGAGCGACACCGAGCGCAACGCCGAGGACGAAGCCGAGCAAGGTGGTCGCCAATGTCTGCACAATGTGCGGCCACAACACCGGAAAACGCTCGACGAGCGTCGCGAATACCTGCGAGGGGCGCGGCAGCACCAGATCGGACATGCCGGTCATGAGGCAGAACAGCTCCCAGCCGACGAAGAACAGCACGATCAGTCCCGCCGACCACGCCTTCTGCCTGACATCGATCCCGAACATCAGCCTGCTCCCTGCTCGCCTGCGCTACGCGCATCCTCGATGAAGGCCCGCAGCTTCTGGTTCAGAGCGACGAAATCCGGCTCGAAAGTCATGGCCACGGTGCGCGGGCGAACGAAGTCGACGCGGCTGTCGTCGAGGATGCGGCCGGGACGTGAGCTCATCACGCAGATGCGGCTCGCAAGGAAGCCGGCCTCGCGCAGATCGTGCGTGACCAGCAGCACCGTCGGCTTGTGCGCCATCCAGAGATTTTGCAGGATCGCCCACAGTTCCTCGCGGGTGAACTGGTCGAGCGCGCCGAAAGGCTCGTCCAGCAGCAGCATGCGCGGCTCGTGGATCAACGCGCGGCAGAGATTGGCGCGCTGGAGCATGCCGCCGGAAAGCTGCCAGGGATGCTTGCTGCCGAAGCCCTTGAGGCCCACCTGCTCCAGCAGCGCGTTGGCCTTGTCGCGAAACTCGGTCTTGCGCAGCCTGCGGAAGTTCGATCGGAACGGCTCGACGATCTTCAGCGGCAGCATGATGTTCCGCTCGATCGTCATCCACGGCAGCATGGTCGGATTCTGAAACGCCATGCCCACCCGCATCGCGCGCGCCGCCACCTCGCGGCCGCCGACGATGACGACGCCGCTGGTGGGCTGCACCAGGCCGCTGACGAGACGCAGAATGGTCGATTTGCCGCATCCGGATGGGCCGACCAGTGCGACAAACTCGCCGTCGGCGATCTTGAGCGTGGTCTTCGACAGGGCCGGTACGGCGCGGTCGCCGCGCCCGAAGGTCACGGAGGCGTCCGACAGTTCGATGGCGGTCGCGACCGCACCTTGGGCAACGGTCCGGCCGTCAAACTGGGTTTTGGGTTGCATGCGCATCACAACAAAAGTGCATGCAAGCTAGATGCCAGACCTCAATTCCCGCGATATCGCGCCGCTCGTGAAGGAAGCGTCCCGGGAGCCGGATTCGATTTGGGCAATCCCACTGCTGAACTGCATGCAATTGGAGCGCCGAACTGGCGCAGGACTGTGCTAGGACGAGGTGTCGACCACTCCAAGGATTCGCCGATGGCGGCGCGCCACACCAGCAAGACTTCTGAATCGTCGGACAAGGTCAGCGTGATCTGCCGTGCCTTGCGGCGCGCGATCATCGAGCAGGCTCTCGAGCCCGGCGCCAAGCTGCCGGAGGATGCGCTCGGCGACCGTTTCGGCGTCAGCCGTACCATCGCGCGCCACGCGCTTGGACAGCTCGCCGCAGAAGGCCTGGTCGAGCTCCGTCGCAACCGGATCGCGGTGGTGGCGACGCCAAGCTGGCAGGAGGCGCGCGATGCGTTCGATATCCGCATCCAGCTCGAAGGCCTCGTCGTCCGCCAGCTTGCCGGCAAGCTGACCAAGAGCCAGATCGCCGAGCTGAACGCCCATGTCGAGGCCGAGGACCGCGCGCGCGGCAGCACGGATGCGGTCTCTATCCGCCTCGCCACCGAATTCCACATCCTGCTTGCGCATATGACCAACAGTCCGATCCTGGTGCGCTATGTCAGCGAGGTCGCCTATCGCTGCTGCCTGACGCTGTCGCTCTACAGCCGGCCGCATTCCACCGAATGCGCCATCAACGAGCACCGCGCCATCATTGCCGCGCTCGCCAAGGGCGACGCCGTCAAGGTGATGGAATTGATGCACCATCACCTGGATTCCGTGGCCAATCGCGCATTGGTGGCCCCTGCCCCGCAGCGCGGCCGCGATCTGCTCGATATCCTCGCCCCCTATGCCGACGAGCTGACGAGCGATCGCGTCGTCAAGCTGCCGAAGATGGTTCGCAGGCGTTAAAGCGCGATTGGGGTGAACCGTCGTCGCGCTTTAGGTGGTTGTTCGAGCTTGATCTTCTCGGAAAACCGCTCCGCGCTTTTCCGGATCATGCTCTAGGCCTCGATCCCGCGCTGGACGAGTATCCGCTCGGCACTGTCGTTCCAGACGTCCATCTTCACGATCTGGCCGCCCCGCACGACGAAGCGATCGACATAGCGGTTGCCCTCGAACGGTGTGCCGTCCATCCACTCGCCGTAGAGAGTGCCGACGCTGTAGACGACGGTTTCGTCCGCCCCCGGGCAGACGTCGAACCGATCCATCTTCTTCTTGACCCAGCGATAGCGCTTCGCGTTGAAGCCGGTCGGCCCGCGCGGGTGATCGAACTCCCGTCCGCCGGTGAAGGTGATCACCGTGCCCGGCTTCATGTAGGCCGAAGCGGCGTCGGGATCGGGTATCATCGACGCCGTAAGATAGGCTTCGACGATCTCGGCGTCCGTCATCGGGCGTTCGGTTTTTGCGGGGGCGGACATGGTGGATCCTCCAGGGGTATCAGCATTCTACAATTCACACCCCAAACTGCATGCACATTTTTTGGACAGCTTGACGCCAAGAGTGCACACAATCTGGAGCTGCCTGCCCCCAGACCTTCCGCTAGGCTACCACAGCTGAATCCGATGCCATGACCACCCAGACCGCTTTCGACCTCATCTTCCGCAACGCGCTGCCGCGCTCATCCGCCGCACCCGTCGATATCGGCGTGAAAAGCGGTCGTATTGCCGCGATCGAGCCGAAGCTCGCCTGCGAGTGCGTCGAAGTCGACCTCGGCGGGCGTCTCGCCCTGCCGGGCTTTGTCGACACCCATATCCATCTCGACAAAGCCTGCCTGCTCGGCCGCTGCGGGCATGACCACGGCAGCGTCTCGGATGCCATCCGCGCCGTTGCCGGGATGAAGCGCGATTTCACGGTCGAAGACGTCTATGCCCGCGGCGCCCGGGTGCTCGAGCGTGCGATCGTGCACGGCACGACGCGCATGCGCACCCATGTCGAGGTCGATCCGCGCATCGCCTTGCGTGGCTTCGAGGCGGTCCGGGCGCTGAAGCGCGATTATGCCTGGGCGATCGAGCTGTCGCTCTGCGTCTTCCCGCAGGAAGGCCTGACCAACGACCCCGGCAGCGAAGACCTGCTGATCCGGGCGCTGCGCGACGGCGGCGAGGTGATCGGCGGCTGCCCCTATATGGACACTGATCCGAACGCGCATCTCGAACGCATCTTCGACCTCGCGCAGGAATTCGACGTCGACGTCGACCTCCATCTCGATTTCGACCTCGATCCTTCCTGGTGGCATCTCGACGAGGTCTGCCGGCAGACCGAGCGGCGCAATTATCAGGGACGCGTGGCGATCGGCCATGCGACAAAACTCTCGGCGTTGCCGCCGGAGCGGATGAAGGCCGCCACCACGCAACTTGCGAGAGCCGGAATCGCGGTGACCGTGCTGCCCGCGACCGATCTCTATCTGATGGGACGCGAAGCCACCCACAACGCGCCGCGCGGGCTGACACTCGCCCACAAGCTCGCGGGCGACGGCATCGTGTGCTCGGTCGCGACCAACAACGTCCTCAATCCGTTCACGCCGTTCGGCGATGCGTCGCTGCTGCGGATGGCGAACTTCTACGCCAATGTCGCGCACGCCTCGGTGAGCGATTTCGACACCTGCCTCGATCTCGTGACCGAACTGCCGGCGCGGTTGATGAACCTTGACGATTACGGCATCAAGCTCGGCAACCCCGCCGATCTCATCGTGCTCGATACGCAAGACAGCCGGTTCGCCGTCGCCGAGCTGCCTGACGTGATGATGGGCTTCAAGAACGGCCGACAGACCTTTGTGCGACAGCGGCCCGCTCTGTTCCGGCCCGGGAGCTGACGGCGTTTCCGGCGGAAGCTCCAACGGTAAAATCGTCGGGGACCCGGGTGACCATCGGACCAATTCCTCCAGTTTTAGTGTCGATTCCGGCCCCAAATCCGAGTCCGGTAGAATCCCGGACCGTAGCTGCGCGCATTGAACAAGATGCGGTCCGGATCATACTAAGGGCGCCCTGAACCATCTGGGTTCAGTCGGGAAGTATGTCTATGTTCAGCGCATTCAGCAGCATCGATTATCGCTCCATTCGGGCCAACACGCCTGCGGAAACGGCCGTCAAGCGGCTGAATGGAATCGGCGAGGTCCTGTCGGATCTGGATATTTCGGCGATCCACACGCAAGACGACATGACCCGCGCGCTCTTGACGCTCGATACCGCGGACAAGTGCATCCGCATGATCCTCACGGATTTCCGCACCGCGCCCGCCAAGGAGCAGGTGGTCCGCAAGGCCAAGAGCCTGGTCGACTTGATCGAGCTCGCCCGCGACGAAATCTCGAACTATCGCGACGCCGGCAAAGTCTTGAGCTGAACGCGCGTGCGGCGTCAGCGCCTGATCCGCGCCAGTATCCGGTCCGCCTCGATGCGCCAATCCGCGCTGCAGGCGAACTCCTTGGTTCCTCTGACGCCAAACTGCCCTTCATCGGCGAGGTCAGCGACCCAGGCCTGACGCTCGGCGGTGCCCTGCGCGGACCAGGGCGTCAGCCCTGCCTCGAGCACGGTCTCGGCGACCTCGCGCACTTCCTCGGCACGCCGGCGGCCATGCTCGATCACGCGCTGAAAGCAATAGGCGCCCTGCTTCTCCCAATCGATGCCGGGGAACGTCTCCGCGAGCGAGGCCAGCATCGCGTCCTCGACCCCATAGGCGCGCGCCGTCGTAAAGCTCTCGATGACCATGGCCTCGAGGCCCTTGATCATGATGCTGCGGCACATCTTCACCGCCGAGGACACGCCGAGCTTGTCACTCGCGACCTTCGCAGCAAAGCCGATCGCGTTCAGAAGCGGTTCGATCTCCCTCGCCCCGGGACCGCCGAGCAGCAACGGTACCTTGATGCGATAAGGCGGCACCGAGGTCATCACCGCGCCCTCGACATACCGGCCGGCAGCGCCATCGATCAGCGCCGCCGCGCGCTGCTTGGCGCCGGGAGATGCCGAGTTGAAGTCGAGGAACCAGGTGCCCTGGTTGATCCCCGCCGCACAGGCCTTCGCCACCGGCACAGCCTGGCTGGCGGTGACGGCGGAGATGATAAAGTCGCATGTCGCGGCCAGCTCGGCATGAGAGGCTGCGAGCGTCACGCCGAATTGCGCAGCATGCTCTTCCAGCGCTACGCCCGTTTCGCGACCGAGCTTGATATCATAGGCAGCGACCTTGATGTCCTGCCGGCGGAGGTCCTCGGCCAGAATCCTGCCGACCTCGCCATATCCAACGAGCCCGATCTGCCATCGCTTCGGATCAGCCATCAGTTCAATCCCCGTGTCGTTTCGTCGAACAGCTCCTCGACCGCATAGCGGCGCGGGATCAGCGCCTGCTGGAACGCATAGTCGACGATCAGTTCCAACGGCTTCCTGTTCGCCTCCACGCCGAACGGGAGGAGATCCGGCGAGGCCGCAGGCCCCATCTGCTCCTTGTTGCGCTTGAGCAGATCATAGATGCCCGCGACCACGTCGGGGCGCGATTTCGCGAGTTGCTCAGTCACGACCACGAGATGGTTGACTGGGACCACGGCGCGCCGCGCGTACCATCTGGCGGCCTCCGCAGCCGGATCAGGGAATAGCGGCTTCACCTTCGGATCGTTCGAGACCTCGCCAAGCACAGCGTCGAGCTCGCCGTCGAGCAGCATCTGCAGGATCTTCTTGTCCTTCGGGGCACGCTCGGTGGTGTCGACATATTCGGCGACGTGCGGATCCTCGAAGGTGACCCAGCGGATCTTGTCGAGGTTCACGCCATGGTCGTTGGCGAGAATCCCCCTGATCCAGGCTCCGGTCGTGGTCGTGAACGAGCGGATGCCGACGCGCTTGCCTTCGAGATCGGACGGCCCGAGCCTTCCCCGCGCGGGATTGTATAGCCCATAGGCATGCTGGAAGCGGCCGAGCATGGTCGCCGGCAAAAGCACCAGCGGCTTTCCATGCGCCTTCGCCATCAGATAGGTGACGATCGCCATCTCGCAGACGTCGAAGGCCTGCTCCCGCACCATCGGCTTGAACGCCGTGTTGGTGGGCGTGTGCTCGACGAAGTCGAGATCGAAGAGCTCGGAGCGGAGCTCGCCGCTCTTCACCGCCTGGACGCGGGGGTGACTGCCGAGCACGGCCTTCAGCTTGACGCGATCCATCCGCCCGCTCCCGCCGTTGCCCTAGACGTCCTCGGGATTGTCGACATAGACGAGCCCGGCCTTGGCGAGCGCCTCGCGCATGCTGTACATGTCGAGACCCAGCTCGCCAGAGGCAAGCCGTCTGCGCTTGCCGTCTTCGTCGGCGTTGCGCTTCTTCGCCTTCTCGGCGACCTCGACGGCATAACGCTTCGGCACCACGACGACGCCATCGTCGTCGGCGACAACGATGTCACCGGGATCGACGTTGACGCCGGCGCAGACCACGGGAATGTTGACCGAGCCGAGCGTCGCCTTGACCGTGCCCTTGGCCGATACGGCGCGCGACCACACCGGAAACCTCATCTCGTGCAGTGCTTCGACGTCGCGGCAGCCGGCGTCGATGACCAGACCCTGCACGCCGCGCGCCTGCAGCGAGGTCGCCAGCAGTTCACCGAACATGCCGTCGGTATTGTCGGTGGTGCAGCCGACGACGAGGATGTCACCCTTCCTGCATTGCTCGACCGCGACATGGATCATCCAGTTGTCGCCGGGCTGCGCCAGCACGGTGACGGCAGGCCCCGCAATTGCCGCCCCCGGCCAGACCGGCCGCAAGTAAGGCTTCATCAGGCCGATGCGCCCATAGGCCTCATGCACCGTCGAGACGCCGTAGTCCGCCATGCCGGCGGGATCGGCTCGCTCAATGTTGCGGACGACGACAGGCTTCATGCCAGCTCCTCCGCAACGGTCGGAAACAGGCGTTGATAGGCCTCTCCATAGGTCATGGGCACGCCGGTGTTGCGGCTGCCCTGAATGCCGCGATTGAGCGCGACGCGCTCGTAATAACCCCAGAGATGTTTCTGCGCGGCCAGGATCTGGAATGCCTCGTACTTCTCCTTCCAGACCTCGTCGATCTTGAGAAGCAGATCGGGCTTGTAGTTGCACTGTTCCGGCTGATGCGGCTCGAACAAGAACACCGGCGGCGCCGAATATTTGTACTGCGCACCGGGCTTGTGGCCCATCGCCTGCGCGACCACGCGCGTTTCCTGCGCGAAATGCGCGGCGTTGGGATGGTCGAAATTATATGGGTCCTCCAACGCGTGCGTCAGAACGAAGCTCGGGTTGAGCTCGCGGTAAATGTCGACCATGCGGTCGAAATGCGCCTCGGTGAGCTTCAGCGGATAGTCGCCGCAGTCGAAGAACTCGATCTCTGCACCCAGAAGCCTCGCCGCCCGCTCCGCCTCGTCCTTGCGGCCGGCCTTGACCGATTCCAGCGTCGCGCCTTTTTCCTTCCAGGCGAATTGGCTTTCGCCGCGCTCGCCGAAGGACATGCAGACGATCTTCATGCGGTAGCCCTTCTTCGCATGGAGCGCGATGGCGCCGCCGGCGCGCCAGACGAAATCGCCGGGATGGGCGGTGATCACCAGACCTGTTTTCATGGGACACTCCTTTCGTTCGCATGCATCCCGCGCAGCTCGTCGATCGTTAGCGACCTCATTGGCCGAACCCGAACAGACGCGCGGGATTGTCGACCAGGATCTTCCGCTGCAACTCCGGCTCCGGCGCGAACAGCGGAATGAGGTCGACGAGGTCGCCGTCGTTCGGCATCACCTTGACGTTGGGATGCGGCCAGTCCGTGCCCCAGACGACGCGGTCGGCCGCGGTCTCGACGATCCTGCGGGCGAACGGCACCGCGTCGGTGAACGGCGGACCGCTCGACGACACCCGCTCCGAGCCGCAGATCTTGACCCAGCATTTCTCGTCACGCCGCATCAGCTCGATCAGGATCCTGAACGGAAGCTGGTCGAGCCCGTCGGACGCCTTCACCCGTCCCATATGGTCGATGGTGTAGCTCAGCGGCAGCTTCGCCAGCATGTCGGCATAGTCCGGCAGGTCGACCGCGTCGAAATGCAAATCGATGTGCCAGCCGAGCGGCGCGACCATGGCGATGACGCGATCGAACACGCCCTTGTCAGGCACCCCGCCGAGATGGCGGACGAAATTGAATCGGCAGCCGCGAAAGCCGCCTTCGTGCAAAGTGCGAAGCCCGCGCTCGGTGATGGTGTCGTCCATATTGGCGACCGCGCGGTAGGCACCATTGCTCTGCGCGATGGCATCGAGCGCCACCGTGTTGTCCGTGCCGTGCACGCTGGCATTGACGATGACCGCGCGCTCGACACCGAGCTTGGCATGCAGCCCGCGAAAGGCCTCGAGCGGAGCATCCGGCGGCGTGTAGGAGCGATCCGGCGCATAAGGATATTTCGCGCCTGGCCCGAAGATATGGCAGTGCGCATCGCAGGACAGTTTCGGCAGCTTGAACGCCGGCGTGCGCGTGTTCGGATCTGGCGGCGGGATGGTCGGCGTGTACATCATCGTCATCAGGTGAACCGCCGAAGCGAGACGTTCATTCAAGTCTTGCCGCTGACGGCCGGCCGCCGGCGCGCCGGCGCGGCATGATCGAGCGGCGGCGCCTGGAACGCGGCAACCGTGGCCTGCACCAGTTGCTCGATGGCACCCGCGGGATCGCCGCCATCGGCCTCACCGCGCGACAGGCGCGTCACGCGCTCCGGCGTCACCAGCGAATAATAGAGCGCGCCGAGCAGGAAGTGACTGCGCCAGACGATGTCGGTGCGGGGGATATGCGGCAGGCTCGCGTGGATCGCATCGATGAAGGCGTGGCTGGTGTCGTCAAAGGTCTGCGCGATGATTTTACGCGCGACGTCGTTACCCTCGGCTGACATCACGGCGCGCAATCGCGTGAAGCGCGCCCCGCCGCCGGCAAGATCGCTGCCCGAGGTGAAGGCTGGCACGACATAGGCGCGCACGATCGCCTCCAGCCGGTCCTGGAGATCGCGCACGCGGCTTGCGGCGGCGAGCAGTTCCGAACGGCGCAGGTTCATCGGCCCGCAATGGCGCCGGTAGATCTCCAGCAGCAGGCCATCCTTGGTCTTGAAATGATAGGTCACGCTGCCGGGATTCGCCCCGGCGGCTTGCGCGATGTCGCGCACCGAGACGGCATTGAAGCCGTTGGTGGCGAACAGCTCCTCGGCGGCGGCGAGGATCGCCTCGCGCATGTTCGGCTTGCGGGCCGTTTCCTTGCTGACGGGGTTGCGTGCCATGAGATTTGTACTATCGTACAAAAGATCAGGTCTCGTCAACAAGAACCGAGGGCCATGGCCGGTGACCGCCGGCACGCGCACGAATGCCCTTTTGGAGTGCTGGAAATGCTGGGTTTGAACAAGAAGATCGGCGCTCTGATGCTGGGTGCCGGTCTGCTGCTGGCGGGCAGTGCCGCTCAGGCCGCGGACAATTATCCGAGCAAGCCGGTCCACATCCTGGTCCCCTACGCCGCTGGCGGCGCGGTCGACGTGCTCGCGCGCACGCTGGGCCAGGCACTGGCCAAGACCTGGGGACAGCAACCGGTGGTCGACAACCGTCCCGGCGCCGGAGGCATCGTCGCCTCGCAGGCGCTGACTCAGGCCGCGCCCGACGGTTACACCTTGATCCTGGTCGCGAGCGGCCATCCGCTCAACCAGTTCATCTATCCGAGCGTGCCCTACGACACGTTCAAGGATTTCACGGCGATCACAGAGGTAGCCTCCTCGCCGCTCGCGATCGTCGTGGCCAAGGACAGCCCCTACAAGACGCTCGGCGATCTCCTGGCGGCCGCGAAGAAGGAGCCGGACAAGCTCTCCTACGGCATGTCCGGCAACGGCACCTCGGCGCATCTGGCGGGCGAGCTGTTGAAACACATGTCCGGCACCAAGATCGTCGCGATCCCCTACAAGGGCGGCGCGCCCGCGCTGAGAGCCGTGATCGCAGGCGAGATCCCGCTCAGCATCAATCCGCTCGCAGAAGCGATCGGCCAGCTTGAAAACGGCCCGGTGCGCGCGCTTGCCGTGACTTCGGCCGAGCGATCCAAGGCGCTGCCGGATGTACCGACCATCGCCGAGTCGGGTGTACCCGGCTACGACGTTTCGGTGTGGTGGGGCGTGCTGGGGCCGGCAAAGATGCCGCCGCAGATCGTGGCGAAGCTCGAGACCGATCTCAAGGTGGCACTTCGGGATCCGAACGTGCTGTCGACGCTCGGCAAGATCGGCGCAACCCCGGTCGGCTCCTCGGCCAAGGAGTTTGACGCCTATCTGCACGCCGAGGCGACCAAGTGGGAGCCGGTGCTCAAGGCCGCCAACATCCGCGCCCAGTGAGCTCTTCAGATGCAAGCGGCGGTCAGTTATGCGCACTCGCCCGCATCTTCTCGGGCGGCGCGGGGCCCTGCATGAAATCGGTATCATCGCCACCGCCCGACGGGATCAGGATCGCCCGCTCGCGCGGCAGCGCCTCCGGCATCTCGTCACGAATGAAGGCCACCAGCCTTTCCCGGATCTCGCAGCGCAGGTCCCAGGATTGCGGCGCGTTCCTCGCGCTGACCAGCGCGCGAAGCTCAATGGTGCGCGCATCCGCATCGATCACCTGAAGATTGACCACGGCGCCATCCCAGAGCTTGGAGTCCTTCACCGCTTCCTCCAGCCAGCGCCTGATGCGCGACACGTCGGCGCGGTAATCGACATGGAGCGCGATGACGCCGATCAGAGATGCGGTGTCGCGGGTCCAATTCTGGAACGGCTTCTCGATGAAGTAGGACAACGGCACCACCATGCGGCGCCAGTCCCACAGCCGGATCACGACATAGGTCGCGGCGATGTCCTCGATCCAGCCCCATTCGTTCTCGATGATCACCGCGTCCTCGATGCGGATCGGCTGGGTGATGGCGATCTGCAGGCCCGCGATCAGGTTGCTGAGCAGCGGCCGTGCGGCAAGACCGACGATGATACCGGCCGCACCGGCGGAGGCGAACAGGCTGACGCCGTACTGCCGGACCGAGTCGAACGTCATCAATGCGGTCGATACCGTGATGATGACGATGATGGTGTCGGTGACGCGCTTGAACACGCGGACCTGCGTGACGTGCTTGCGGGCGACGAAATTCTCGGTGACGTCACGAAAATTCTGCAGATAGCGCGCCGCACTCATGTCGACGATCCGGATCGAGATCCAGCCGATCAGGGCAATGACGGCGACGACGAACAGCCGCATGAGTGGCGTGCGGATCGTGTCGTCGAGCGGCGCGAGCGGCAGCACCAATGCGACCGCGCCAAGACACAGCGCCAGCTGAGCCGGGCCCGTCGTACGCTCGATGAACACGCTTAAAAGCGGGAGACGAGTTCCGAAGGCGCGATTGAGGAGCCAGGCCGCAAGCCGATGCAGGGCAAGGGCCAGCAGGATCGCGCCGAGCACCAGGCTGAGGCCGACAAACCACGACGGTATCCAGCCGAACATCGTGTCGATGTCCGCCATGAGGGCCTGCCAATTCATTGCTGTCCCCGTTTGCATTCGCGTAGCCGGCTCAACGCCTCCCGGCCGGCTTCGGTCCCCCGCCCTGTGCAACGCAGCATTCCACAAGTGCAACCGTTGCCGAATTGGGCTAGTTTGCGACGCTCATGACTCGACGAAGCGGCAGCGCCGATCTTCCCTTGCACACCGGACGGGTTCCGCCGTGGCTGGCGAACCGTATGGCCTCGCTCGGGTCGATCGTCACGCAGGCGATTGTGCAGCATTATGGCCGCGATGCGTTCCTCCAGCGGCTATCTCATCCGTTCTGGTTCCAGTCATTCGGCGCCGTCATGGGAATGGACTGGCACTCCTCCGGCATCACGACCTCCGTGATCGGCGCGCTGAAGCGCGGGCTCGGGCCGCTTCAGGACGAGCTCGGGATCTATGTCTGCGGCGGACGCGGCCAGCATTCGCGCAAGACACCGGACGAATTGATGCAGCTCGGCGACCGCGTTGGATTCGACGGCGCAAAGCTGACTCGCGCAAGCCGCCTGGTGGCGAAGGTCGACAGCGCGGCCGTGCAAGACGGCTTCGACCTCTATCTCCACGGCTTCTTCGTCACCGCCGACGGCAAATGGACGGTGGTGCAGCAGGGCATGAATGGCGACAAGCGGCAGGCGCGACGCTATCACTGGCATTCCGTGGCGCTGAAGAGCTTCGTCGATACGCCGCATAGCGCGATTGACGGGCCGCAACAGGGTGAGATCGTCAATCTCACCGACCATCGCGCCGAAATCTCGCGGAGCGCGCAGCTCGATCTGCTGGGGGATCTCGGCCCCGATCGCATCGTGTGCGAATTCGAACGACTCTTGGGGACCGGGCCCGAGCCGGCACAGGCGATGCTGCCGCACCTGATCATGCCCGCGCATCACGATGTCAGGCCCAAGGACGTGTTCGCACGCCGCCTGCACGGCACCCTCGCCGCCGCAGCCGAGCGCGGCCCGGTCGATTTTCCCGAACTGCTGCTGACGCCGGGCGTCGGCGCGCGCACCGTCCGCTCACTGGCGATGGTCGCGGAGGTCGTGCACGGCGCGCCCTACCGTTTCGAGGATCCAGCACGTTTCTCGCTCGCCCATGGCGGCAAGGACCGGCATCCCTATCCCGTCCCGATCAAGGTCTATGACGAGACCATCCGCGTGCTGAAGGGTGCGGTCCGGAACGCGAAGCTCGGACGCGACGAGGAAATGCAGGCGATCAAGCGCCTCGACGACCAGGCGCGGCGGCTGGAACGCACAGCGAGCGGACCACCGATCGAGGCCTACATCGCCAACGAGCGTGCGGCTTCGCCGGATCTCGATGGCCGCTCCGTGTTCGGTTGGGAGCGCGACCTAAAGCCGACAAAAAAGCGGACCGGCTGAACGCCGGTCCTCAAGTTCAGCGGGAGGAACGTTCTCAGGTCTCGTCGGTCTCCGGCTTCTCGTCGAGCCGGTTGGCTGCGTGATCCTGATACTGTTCGGTCTGGATGGATTTGCCGTCCATGCCGCGAATGTCCGAATGCTGCTTCTTGTCGCGGTTGGACAGCACCATGTTGTCGCCGATCTTGTCCTTGGGAATATCGGCCATGGCGCCGGTGCCGTCGCCCTTGCCGTGCATTCCCGATCTGAAGTGCGTCTTGCTGCCGTGCCCACTTGGCATCGGTTTCTCCTCTTGTAGTGATCTCACGACGACTTAATGCTTCTGTTGCGCCGGTGTCGGTTTCGGCGGCTTGTGGCCACTCTGGCCAGCGTGATTGTGCTTGTTGTGGTCGCTCTCCTGGTTGAGACCGCCGCGGCTCACCGGAAATTCGCTCTGCCGAGCTTCAGGTTGCGTACGACGGATGCCCGCATCCGGGGGACTGCGACCGGCGGCCCGATCGAGCTCTTGCCCGTCGGGGGTGTCGGGCTTGCGCTCGAGAATGCGCACCTGCTGTTCGTGGGTTTTCCTGCCTTGCATCCGGATCTCCCAATCCTCACCTGCCTCCGCCCTTTCCCGTCTCGTCGTGGGCGTGATGCGAGTCGCGCTCGCCTCCGCCACCCGAGACGCGGCTGTGATTGCGCTGCGAATTATCCGCCGGCGGCTTCTTCACCTGCAGCGGCGCCTTCGCGTTCTCATGTGATGCGCCAGGTCCGCCCTGGCGAATGCTGTTTGGTGTCTTGGTGGATGTCGACATGGGATGTCGCCTCCTCAGCGGTCTTGCTGGTAGCCCTGATTGGTCGTGTTTTGCTTGATGTTGCCCTGCTGCCCCTGCTGGTCCGGATTTTCCGCACGCTGCTGGCCGCGCGGGCCCTGATCAGGCGACATTTGTTTGCCGTCGCCAGTTCCCTTCCGGCTCTGATTGTCCGGCGGAACATTCGGCATTCTGCTGGTCATGATCCAACCTCCGTGAGATCTGGAAACCTCGGGCACGGAGCCTCTTCGGTGACGTGCGCGCGGTCCTGGAGGACAACAGCAAGCGCTGCGCACCGTTCCTGGCAGCCCACGATCAGCGACGATTTGCCAAAGGCAAGCTCAATTCGCGCGCGCAAGGGAACGATCGACTGTCGTTTCCCCAGACGCCGCGGCATGCGTTCCATGACCCTCCGGCGTGACGGGAAGCTTTGCGATGGCACGAAGGCCCGGCCGCCTGCGCCAGTGGACCTGCGCAGGATCGACGGCGAGACCAAGTCTCGGCCATCGCGCGAACAGCGCCTCCAGCGCGCAGGCCGCCTCGATACGCGCGAGCTGATGGCCGAGACAAAAGTGGATTCCCGTTCCGAAGGAGAGATGACGGTTCGGCTTGCGTTCGAGATCGAGCCTCTCCGGACGGTCATGCATCGCCGGATCCATGTTGGCCGCGGCGAGCATCACCATGACGCGATCGCCCTTCTTCAGGCGAACGCCTTCGATATCGACATCCCGCCGCACGTAGCGCGGCTTGGAGAACTGCACCGGGGAGACGAAGCGCAGGAACTCCTCCACGGCGAGCCCGACGCGGCTCCAGTCCTGTTCCAGCCAATGGCGCAGGCCGGGATTTCTGAGGAGCTCATAGGCGGAACCGCTGATGAGATGCGTGGTCGTCTCGGAGCCGGCCGCAAGCAGCAGAAACACCATGGAGACCATCTCATCCGGCGTGATCCGGCCGCCCTCACGCTCGACCTGGATCAGCTCGGCAATCAGGCCTTCGCCGCCCTGTGCCCGCGCGATCTGCAATTGCTGTGCGAGATAGGCGCGCATCTTGCGGAACGCGAACAGCAGGCGGAAGAAGCTGACGACATTGGTCAGCGAGGACATCGCGTTGGCCCAGGCAATGAATCTGGGACGATCGGCCAAGGGCAGACCCAGGAGCTCGGAGATCACCGCGAGCGGCAGGATGCGCGCGTAGCGCTGGACGAGATCGGCAGGATCGTCATGCGCGAACAGCTCGCCCGCGAGGCCATCGGCGATGGCACGGATGCGGGGCTCCATCGCGACGATCGCGCGACGACGAAAGGCCTCATCCACGATGCTGCGCAGCCTCGTGTGATCCGGCTCGTCCATCGTCAGCATGTTGTTGGCGATGGTCCTGACGTATCCCGGCATCCACCAGCGCAGACCGGCGACGTCGCCGTCCTCCTTGCGCAGCGTGAAGGTCGCGCTGTCCTTCAGAACCTGCGCGGTAGCGTCATGGGTCGTGGTGACCCAGACGTCACCGACGAGAGGAAATCGTGTCGCGACCACGGGGCCGGACATGCGCAGCGTTGCGATCGCCTTGGGCGGATCGCGAAAGAAGGCCTCGCTGGTGAAATCGAGGCGCACTGTCATGGCATCACCGCACTGATTGCTGGCGTCTCACCCAGATGGGGGGCGGCACCGCCGGTGCAAGGGCGCTGGAAGCGAGATGCGTCTATCCGCGCCCGGGCGAACGCTGGCCTGTCTTGCGCTGCAGTTGTGTATAAGCGTCCCAATGGCTCCAGCTGCCATTGCTGAGACTCTGGAGATCGGTTGCGAGCGGACGGCGCGTGCGCTTGTCGTGATCGGCGATGGTACGCTCGGACTGCGCGATCTTGCGTTTGAGTTCCGCGACCGCCTTCTGGGTCTGGCCGTTCCGCTTCGACGAGGCGATCTCGCCCATCGTGAATCGCGCGGTCTCCAGCGCCTTCAACTCGGCGCGGTTCTTCTTCAACTGGACCCGGTGCCAGGCGATGTTGCTGTCGCTGTCCGCAACCATGTGGGAACTCCGCTGATTCGTTCCCACAGTGTATCAAGCGCCGAATCGGCGCCGCAACGGGCGCCACGCGGCAAAAATGCGGTCTTATTGCGCAGGAAGATCGACGTTATCGCTCGGCAAAGGCCTTTTCGACCACGAACTGGGCAGGCTCCCCATGATTTCCCTCGACAAAGCCGCGCTCGCCCAGGAGCGCGCGGGTGTCTGCCACCAGCGCCGGGCTGCCGCAGATCATGACGCGGTCGTGGGCGGATTCCAGGGCCGGCAAGCCAATGTCGCTGAACAGCTTGCCCGACGTGATGAGGTCCGTGATGCGGCCGCGGTTGTGGAAGGGATCGCGCGTCACGGTCGGGTAATAAATCAGTTGGTTCCGGATGTACTCGCCGATCAGCTCGTCCTTCGGCAGCGTCTCGTTGATCATCTCGCCGTAGGCGAGCTCCTTGACGTGCCGGCAGCCGTGCAGAAGCACCACCTTCTCGAACCGCTCATAGGTCTCGGGGTCCTTGATCACGCTCAGGAAGGGCGCAAGGCCGGTGCCGGTGCCGATGAGGTAAAGGTTGCGCCCCTCCTCCAGATTGTCGATCACCAACGTGCCGGTGGCCTTGCGGCTGACGATGATCTCGTCGCCTTCCTTCAGGTGCTGGAGGCGCGAGGTCAGCGGTCCATCAGGGACCTTGATCGAGAAGAATTCCAGCGTGTCCTCGTAATTGGCGCTGGCGACGCTATAGGCCCGCAGCAGCGGCTTCTCGCCGACCTTGAGCCCGATCATGGTGAATTCGCCGTTGCGGAAGCGGAAGGTCGGGCTGCGGGTCGTCTTGAAAGAGAACAGCGTGTCGGTCCAGTGGTGGACGCTCAAAACGCTTTCCTGATTGAAATTGCTCATCTCACCTTCCCTGTCGCGTCAATGCGGTCTTCGAGGCGGTCCAGCTATGCGTCGTTTGTACACGATCATTCGTGTACTAATGAATAATCCTGCTTGCTCCCGGGGTCAAGGCTGCCCAAGATCGAAAGCGTTGCAGTTAGGAATAAGGAGCCCCTTCCATGGCGCATGACGCACCCCAGGCCACCGGACCCTCGAAGCTCGTGATCCGGAATATCGGCCTGATCCTGTCCGGCGCCCTGGAAAAGCCCATCCTGGACGGCGACACCATCGTCGCCGAGAACGGCAAGATCACCGCGATCGGCCGCTTCAAGGATCTCAACACGGAAGGTGCGACCACCATCGTGGAGGCCAACGGCACCACGGTGGCACCAGGCCTCATCGACAGCCATGTTCACCCTGTTGCCGGTGACTGGACGCCCCGCCAGAACCAGATCGGCTGGATCGACAGCAATCTGCATGGCGGCGTAACCACCATGATTTCGGCCGGCGAAGTCCACATGCCCGGCCGTCCGCGCGACGTCGTCGGCTTGAAGGCCATGGCGATCTTCGCCCAGCGCGCATTCTGGAATCTTCGCCCCGGTGGCGTGAAGGTTCATGCCGGCGCGCCCGTGATCGAATGCGAGATGGTCGAGGAGGATTTCAAGGATCTGGCGGCGGCTGGCGTCAAGCTGCTCGGCGAAGTCGGCCTCGGCGGCGTCAAGGACGGTCCGACCGCGCGCAAGATGGTCGGCTGGGCCCGCAAATACGGCATCCAGAGCACGATCCACACCGGCGGCCCCTCGATCCCCGGCTCCGGCCTGATCGACAAGGACGTGGTGCTGGAGGCAGACACCGACGTGGTCGGCCACATCAATGGCGGCCACACGGCGCTCCCGGACGACCAGATCCGCTGCATCTGCGAGGGCTGCAAGCGCGGCCTCGAACTCGTGCACAATGGCAATGAACGCTCGGCGCTGTTCACGCTGCGCACCGCACGCGAGATGGGCGACCTGCACCGCGTCATCCTCGGCACCGACGCGCCCGCCGGCTCCGGCGTGCAGCCGCTCGGCATCTTGCGCATGGTCTCGATGCTGTCCTCGCTCGGCGATCTGCCGGCCGAGCTCGCCTTTTGCCTTGCCACCGGCAACACCGCGCGGATGCGCGAGCTCGACTGCGGCCTGATCGAGGTCGGCCGCTCCGCCGACTTCGTCATCATGGACAAGGCGCAGCACTCGCCAGGCAAGAACATTCTGGAGAGCGTCCAGCTCGGCGACCTCCCCGGCATCGGCATGACCATCATCGACGGCATCGTCCGCACCCAGCGTAGCCGCAACACGCCGCCGGCCGGCAAGGTGCCGGAGGTGGTGGCGAAGTGAGGCAGTCGGAGCGGCGCGCCGCTCCGACTGGCCGCTCGAACGCGTTGAACTGGTCTCCCGCCTGCTGCGTCTAATGCGGACAGCCCGACGAGGGCCGCGCATTGCTGGAGCGTCGAGGGGACCATGAAGAGTTCGTCGCGGATTGCCGCCGGCGTCGTAGGTGCGGTGGCGGGCTATGTCGCGATCTTTGTGCTGTTTTCCCTGCTCGATCTGGGCAACCGGGCCGACCCCATCACATCGGGCCTTTTGGCGCTGTTCGTCTACTCTCCCATCGGCGCGATCGGCGGCGCGGTGCTCGCCAGTTGGCTGGTGTCGCGTCCAGGCGAGAACGCAAGCAATGCAAGCGTCGCGCGCGACAGCCTGAAGTCGCTCGGCGTCGTCACCCTGCTCTGCGTCGGAGCCGCCGCCGCTTACCTCGCCTACGCCTACGCAACCGCGACGCCGTGGCTCAACCCGAACGCGGCCAATCCCCTGCTCGTGTTTGAGATACGCCTTCCGCCCGGTGCGGCGATGCCGACCTCACCGCAAAGCATCGCCATCGAGTTGCAGACCGACATCAACACCATGCCTGCCGAGCTCAGCCCGGCCGGCTTTCGCCGTGATGGCGACCAAGCCGTCGTCACGGGTGAAGTCGAGCTCGCCTTTCGAACCTCGCACCGGCAGCTCGCTGTCAACATCCAGGGCCAGCCGAGCCGGATCTATCGGATCGATTTGACGGCCCGGGCGCCGCATACGCCGGAATTCGGAACGTGGCATTCCCTGCCCGACCGCAGCGAGATCCGATACCGGGCCAAATGGCCGGGAAAAGACTAAGTTCCGATCGTCTTCGCTACCGCAGCTTGTTCAACAGCGCCATCAGCGTCTCGCGCTCTTTTGCGTCGAGCGGCGCCAGCGTCTCGCGCGTGATCGCCAGCGCGTTCGGCGCCAGCTTCTCCGCAAGCTGCTGACCCGCACGCGTCAGGCTCACCAGCAGGCGCCGACCATCCTCGGGATCCTGGCTGGTCTCGGTGAGGCCGCGCGCCGTCAGGCGGTCGATCACCCCCTTGATGGTCGCGACGTCCATCGCGGTGAGACGGCCGAGCTGGTTCTGCGAGCACGGCCCGGTCTCGGCGAGCTTCGACAGCGCCGCCCATTGTGTCGGCGTCAGGTTGGTCCCGATGTCGCGGGAGAAAATCGAGCTGTGGCGCTGCCAGACCTGGCGCAGGATGAAGCCGACCTGCTCGTCGAGCACGTAAGGCGGTTTTGCCGGTTTGATGCTTTTCTTCGCCGTGACGCTTCTCGCCATCCGTTCGTGGCCCCTTCCCATTGCCTCACAACGACAGATGCGCGTCGCGGATATCCGGACGCGCGTCGAGCTCGGCCATGGTGCCGCCGAAACAGATGCGGCCGCGCTCGACGATGTAGGCGCGATCCGAGATCAGCCGCGCGAAGTGCAGATTCTGCTCGGAGACGACGATGCTGACGCCTTCTTTCTTCATGGTCAGGATGGCATCGACCATCTGCTCGACGATCTTCGGCGACAGGCCTTCCGACGGCTCGTCCAGCAGCACCAGGGACGGATTGCCCATCAGCGTGCGGGCAATGGTGAGCATCTGCTGCTCGCCACCGCTCATGCGGCCGCCCGGACGGCCCCGCATCTCGCCCAGGTTTGGAAACAGCGCGAACAGCTTTTCACGGGTCCAGTGCGGCGCGTTCGGACGCTTCGGCTGGCGGCCGACTTCGAGGTTTTCCTCGACCGTCAGGTCGGTGAAGATGCGCCGCTCCTCCGGCACGTAGCCGAGCCCGTCGCGCACGATCTCATGCGTCGGGCGCAGCGAGATGTCCTTTCCCTCGAACAGGATGCGGCCGGTTCGCTGCGCAACGAGACCGACGATGGAGCGGAACGTCGTCGACTTGCCGGCGCCGTTGCGCCCGAGCAGCGCCACCACCTCGCCCTCGCCGACCTCGAAGCCGATGTCGAACAGGATATGCGCCGGGCCGTAATGACTGTTGAGGCCCTCGACAGTCAGCTTCATGTCGAGGCTCCCTCGCGGTGGCGGGCATCATAGACGAGGCCTTCGCCGAGATAGACCGCCTGCACCTGCGGATTGCCGCGCACCTCGGCCGGCGTGCCTTCGGCGATCAGCATGCCGCGGTTGAGCACGATGATACGGTCGGCGTGCTCGAACACCACGTCCATGTCGTGCTCGGTAAAGAGCACCCCGATCGACTTCTCGCGGGCGATCTGCGCGGTGAGCCGCATCAGGTCGACCCGTTCGCGCGGCGCCATGCCCGCGGTCGGCTCGTCCATCAGGAGCAGCTTCGGCTGGTTGGCGAGCGCCACCGCAAGCTCGAGTCGCTTGAGGTCGCCATAGGCGAGCTCACCGCAGGGACGATCCGCATAGCCGCCCATGCCGACGAGCTCGAGCAGCCGGCCGGCCTCGCCACGGTCGAACTTCGGCGCCGAGCCGAACAGGTTGAACAACTGCTTGCTGTGAGAGATCAGGGCGACCTGGACGTTCTCGCGCACGGTCATGGTGGCAAAGGTCGCGGTGATCTGAAAGGTGCGCCCGACGCCGAGCCGCCAGACCTCCCGCGGCTTCCTGGCCGTGATGTCCTCGCCCAGCAGCCGGACATGGCCGGAATCCGGCTTGTTCTGGCCGTTGAGCATGTCGAAGCAGGTGCTCTTGCCCGCGCCGTTCGGCCCGATCAAGGCCAGGATCTCACCGGCACGCAATGAGAACGAGACGCCGCGAACGGCATGGATACCGCCATAGGATTTGGTCAGGCCTTCGACGGCGAGAAGTGGAGGTGCAACGCTCATTCGGCAGACTCGATCGGCTTGGCGAGCAAGGGAGATCCGGGCGGCGATGCCTTCTTCCGGCGTTGCGCCAGCATCTCCAGCATGCCGACGATACCCTTGGGGAAGACGACGACGATCAGCATGATGAAGCCGCCGAGCACAAGCTTCGACAGATCGGTCTGGCTGACCAGCCAGATGTTCAAAGCCTTGTAGACGATGGCGCCGATCACCGCGCCCGACACCGTCTCGACGCCGCCGAGCAGCACCATCACCAGCGCATCGACCGACAGCGAGATACCGAGATTGTCGGGGAAGACACTGCCCTTGAGGTAGGCGAACAGCGCGCCGCCGATACCGGCGGTCGTGCCGGCGATCACGAAGGCGGTCCACTGGATACGCTTGGCGTTGATGCCGATCGCTTCAGTGCGCAGGAGCGAGTCGCGGGTGGCACGAAGCGCATAGCCGAAGGGCGAGAACACCATTGCCCGCAGCGCGACGGTTACCAGCGCGGCGACGCCGAGCGCCAGCCAGTAAAAGTTCGACGGGCTCGCCGCCCATTTTTCCGGCCAGACGCCAAGAATGCCGTTGTCGCCGCCGGTGACACTCACCCACTGGAACGCGATCGACCAGACGATCTGTGCAAAGGCCAGCGTCAGCATCGCAAAATACACGCCGGAGAGCTGCACGGCGAAGAAACCGAACACGGCCGCGCCCATGCAGCCGAGCAGCGGGCCCAGCAACAGGCAGACGATCATCGGCAGCCCCGCCATCTTGGCCAGGAAAGCGACGCCATAGGCACCGAGGCCGAAATAAGCGGCGTGGCCGAAGGACGCGAGCCCGCCGACCGACATCAGGAAGTGCAGGCTGACGGCGAAGATCACGAAGATCGCGATTTCCGAGCCGACGGTCAGCAGATAATTACCGGCGAACAGCGGCAGCGTCGCCGCGATGACGAGTGCCGCGAGCGCGGCGAGCCGCTCGTTCGACGTCAGCGGCCGCCATGGATTGACGGTGAGACCCGGTGTCTTGCGCGCGGGCGCCTCCGGTTTGCCGAACAGGCCCCAGGGCCGCACGATCAGCACCACGGCCATCACCAGGAACACCAGGATGATGGAGATCTTCGGGAAGATCAGGATGCCGAAGGCATTGAGCTCGGAGACCAGCACGGCCGCGACGAAGGCGCCGACGATGCTGCCGAGGCCGCCGATCACCACGACGACGAAGACCTCGACGATGATGCGGAGGTCCATGGCGTGATGCACGGCATCGCGCGGAATCTGGAGCGCCCCGCCGAGCGCGGCCAGGAAGACGCCGACGGCGAACACCGACGTGAACAGCCATTTCTGATTGACGCCGAGTGCCGCAACCATGTCGCGGTCCTGCGTCGCCGCGCGTACCAAGACGCCCCAGCGCGTACGCTGGAACAGCAGCCAGAGAATGCCGAGCACGACCGGTCCGAGCACGATCAGGAACAGGTCGTAGCTCGGAATGTTCTGGCCAAAGAAATCGATGGCGCCTCTGAAGCCCGGCGCGCGCCGGCCGACGAGATCGTCAGGCCCCCAGACCAGCACGACGAGGTCCTCGACCATCAAGGTCAGGCCGAAGGTTGCGAGCAGCTGGAACAGCTCCGGCGCATGATAGATGCGCCGGAGCAGCACCATCTCGACGAGCACGCCGATCAGCGCCACCGCAATCGCGGCCAGCACGATGCTGCCCCAGAAGCCGAACGCCCCCGAAAACCGCTCCGTCAGCGTGAAGGCGACGTAGGCGCCGATCATGTAGAAGGCGCCATGCGCGAAATTCACGATCCGCGTCACGCCGAAGATGATCGACAGGCCCGAGGCCACCAGAAACAACGACGCTGCGCTGGCGAGACCGGTCAGAAACTGTACGACATAAAAGGCCATCGGCGGTCCGGGTTGGTTGGATCTCAGTGCTGGGCTTCATCCTTCGAGACGGCGCTCCGCGCCTCCTCAGGATGAGGTCCGGGACCCTCATGGTGAGGAGCGCGGCGACGCCGCGCGTCTCGAACCATGGAGGCCCCGGTCTCTCTTGCTTCAATCCTTCGGCCGCAGCTTCTCGACCTCGGCATCACCGGGCAGATAATCCGCGCCCTTCTTGTAGGACGAGTCCACCATCACGCCCTTGCCGTCCTTCAGCGCGGTCTTGCCGACGAAGGCACCGAGCGTCGACTGGTGGTCGATCTTGCGGAAGGTGATCTCGCCGAACGGCGACGGCATGGAGATGCCCTCCGCCGCGGCGATCAGCTTCTCCGGATCGGTCGAGCCAGCCTTCGCCAGGATCGCGGCGGCCGCCTTGATGGTCTGGTAGCCGACGATCGAGCCGAGGCGCGGATAGTCGTTGTACTTGGCCTGGTAGGCCTTCAGGAACGCGTCATGTTCGGGCGTCTTGATCGAGTACCAGGGATAGCCGGTGACGATCCAGCCCTCGGGCGTCTCGTCCTTGAGCGGATCGAGATATTCGGGCTCGCCGGTGAGGAAGGACACGACCTCGCGTCCCTTGAACAGGCCGCGAGTGTTGCCTTCGCGCACGAGCTTGACGAGGTCGGCGCCGAAGGTGACGTTGAGGATCGCTTCCGGATTGGCGGCGGCGACGGCCTGCACCACGGGACCGGCGTCGATCTTTCCCTGCGGCGGCCATTGCTCGTCGACCCACTGGATATCGGGACGCTTCTCCGACATCAGCTTCTTGAACACCGCGACCGCGGACTGGCCGTATTCATAGTTCGGCGCGATCGTCGCCCAGCGTTTGGCAGGCAGCTTGCTCGCCGCTTCCACCAGCATCGCCGCCTGCATGTAGTTGGAGGGGCGCAGGCGGAAGGTGTACTTGTTGCCCTTCGACCAGGTGATGGCGTCGGTCAGCGGCTCGGCCGCGAGGAAGAAGACCTTCTTCTGGTTGGCGAAGTCGCTGACCGCAAGGCCGATATTCGACAGGAACGTGCCGGCGAGCATCGCAACGCCCTCGCTCGAGACGAGCTCGTTGGCCGCGGTCTGCGCATCCGCCGGCTTGCCGCCGTCGTCCTTGGAGACGACGACGAGCTTCTTGCCGTTGATGCCACCGGCCGCGTTGACCTCCTCGACCGCAAGCTGCCATCCCTTCCGGTAGGGCTCGGTGAAGGCCGGCAACAGCGAATAGCTGTTGATCTCGCCGATCTTGATATCCTGCGCCATGGCCGAATGAGCCATGCCACCCGCCAACAGCGCAAACGCCGCGCCGACGAAATAGTTCTTTGCTCGCATCCCAACCTCCACCGTTAAAATTATCGTAGACCGTCTTCGCCTTTGATCTCCGCAACCGTCAACCCGCCGACGCGCGGCAGCGGACGACCGCTATCGGTGACGGCGACCGCGACCATGATCTCGTTGGCGCGCGGCGCGTCGTTGATCTGAACCTCCATGCCGTCGAAATGACTGCGCACGAAGGCTGCGTCCTTGTGACCAAGGGGAATGTCGAGCGTGGTGCCGGGCCCGCTGCGCTTCTTCGATGACGGGATCAGCGCGGCACCCTTGCTCAGAACTTTGCGCACCGGCGCGCCCATCTTCGGGTGAAGGATCGCAGCCGCATGCTCCAATTCGCCGTTCTCGCCGACGGCCGCGGCCTTGCCATAGCTCTGCGCCTTCGCGCCATCGATGCCGAGCGCAGCCACCGCGCGCTTCGACAGCAGCTCGCCCAGCTCCTCGCCGATCGCGATCAACGGCGAGAGGTCTTCGACGTATTTTCCGGCAAATGGATTTTCGATCACGGCGATTGCCGCGGCACGCCGCGTCGGCGGCGAGACCTGCCGGCCCATCTCCATCTGCGTCTCTTCGACGACGGTGACGATCTTGCGGATGATCGCGCTCATGGTTGCGTCCTTAAGGTTCTTCCTTGCTCAGGCATGAAGTGCGTTCTCCAGCTTACGCGGGCGCGCTTCCTGCCGCTCAAAATCTTTCGGTCCGACGACAAGCATATCACCACATAGTTGCAATACGGCACCCTCGATCAAGCCGCGATCGAACAGTTGGCGTGCACGTTCCGCGCCAGATTCAAGCGCCTCGGCGATTTCATCGTGAGACAGCTCGCCCACATCGCGGGTGACGAGGCGTGGGCCGAGGTCACTGTCGGGCTGAAGCTCGCTGGCCGGCTGCCGGATGATGCCAGGATGCCCCGGCAGATCCACGGCATTGGCGATGACCGTCGCCGCCGCATCGGCTTGCGATGCCGTTGCGGCCAGCACCGTCACCGCGTCGGCAATCCCAAGCGAAAAGCTGCGGCCATGGCGCCCGCTGGTCGCGACGCCCCGCACCGGATCATCGGCATCGATCCTCATCGTCCGCATCACGCCGTCGCGGTCGGGCCGATCCATCAGGCCGACCGAAAACTTCTCACCGTCGCCAAGATGAAGGGCGATATCGCCGCCATTGTTGACATAGGCCTGATCGAGGCTCGCAGCGCCCAGCATTGCGCCGAGAATTTCCTCCGCCACGCTGCCGGCAACGGCGGCCATCGGCGTGATGAATCCATCAGCGGCAAAGGGCGCGACCGCGGCATGCATCCGGCGCGCCACCACGCCCCTCAGCGAAGTCCGCTCCTCGGCAACGGCGCGCAGCTCCGGCAGCTCCGCGCATAGCTCGTCGAGTAGCCCCGTGAACCGCCGCGCCGCGGCCTGGTAGGCCATGTGCACCGCGTCCGCGCGGCCCCTCGCCTCAATGACCAGATCGATCGGACCATCCTGCAAATGCAGCCGCCGGCCATCAGACAGCAATGCGATTTGCGGGAGCCTTGTCATGCCCGAGGTCCCGGAATCGGGTTCTGCCAGGGCAATTGCCTGACATCATCACCGCCCTGCACCTCGGACAACGGCTTTACATAATCCATGTGCCCGCCGAGCGCGGCATAGTCCGACAGCTTCATCGTGAACTCGATCGGCGCGACCAGGGCCGGGGTCGGCACATAGCCGAACGCCCCCGCCGGCATCTGCGTCACGTCGACCATGTAGGTGATGCCGCCACCCGGCCAGACATAGACAGGTGCACCGCCGCTGGTGACGCGCGTCAACGCGTCCTTCACCGAGCGCGTCAGCCGCACCGGATTGTCGGTGACGCCAGCGCGCAGCGAGCCGCCCGCGCCGGCCATGAACAGCACCGTGCACAGCGCCGGTTCGCAATTCTCCTGGATACGCTCGACCGAGAATTTCAGATCGGCAGGCATCTCGGTCTCGACCGGCTTCAGGGCCTCGTCGAGCACGTAATAGGACGAATGTTCGCCGGTGGTGGAAACCATCAGCATGGTCAGACCGGCCTTTGCCTCCTTGGCATCGAACGGCCCGAGGATCGCCAGCGGATCGGAAATGTTGGTGCCGCCCCAGCCCGTGCCGGGATCGGCGACCTGGAAATAGCGGCCCGGCGTCGAGCGTCGCCCCTTCATCTTGATTCCGGTGTCGGCGATGTCGAGCAGCTTGCCGGCCTGATGCTCCGAGAGGACGCCGGTGATGTGGTCGTCGACCACGACGACTTCGTCGACCTTGCCGTGCCATTGCTTGGCGAACATGCCGATTGTCGCCGAGCCGCAGCCGACGCGCATGCGCTCTTCTTTCACGCCGTTGACGATTGGCGGCTGGCCGGCTTGCACCACGACGCTCGCGCCGCCGTCGATGGTCAGCTCGACCGCCTTGCAATTGGCGAGATCCATCAGGGTGTCACAGGTGACGCGGCCCTCCTTCTTGGAGCCGCCGGTCAGATGATGCACGCCGCCGAGCGAGAGCATCTGTGAGCCGTATTCGCTGGTGGTGACGTGACCGACCGCCTCGCCCTGCGCGCGCACCGTCGCGGTTTCGGGGCCGAGATAACGGTCGGTGTCGATCTTCACCTTGATGCCGCAATAGGAGAAGATGCCCTCGGTGACGACAGTCACCATGTCGACGCCCTCGACCTCCGCGGAGACGATGAAGGGCGCCGGCTTGTAATCGGGATAGGTCGTGCCCGCGCCGATCGCGGTCACGAAGGTCGAGGGTTCGTGGACGATCTTGCCGTCCCAATCTTCGGTACGGCTGAACGGGACCAGCTTGCCGCCATGTGAAACCGTGCGCTCCAGGATCACATGGGGATCGACGCGAACGAGCTTGCCCTCGTGGTTGGCATAGCGGTCGCAGGCCCCCGCTGCGCCCGGCTTGATGTAGCACATCACCGGACAAGCATCGCAGCGGATCTTGTCGATGGCGGCGCTCGTCGTTTCAGTCACCATGTCGGAGCCAGCGGCATTGCGGTTATCATTCGTATACGAACGATGGTGCGCGCGCTCCGGATGGCTGTCAAGCGGCGGTGCGGCGCAAAAGATGAGGCTGCCGTATAAAACCTCATTTGCCTATCGGCTCTGTCCACAAAGAAGGCAATCGCGCTGCAGTGCGGCATGCACGGCTTGCACGTTTGTGTACAAACGGTATCGTCGCGGCGTTGATCGGCAGCAGTTTGCCGCGGGCTTGGGAAAGAGGATGACGCAGGCACCGATCCGCCTCACCGTGAACGGCAGGACCCACGAGATCGCCGCGGCGCCAGAGACGCCGCTGCTCTACGTGCTGCGCAACGACCTTGCACTCAACGGTCCGAAATACGGCTGCGGTCTCGGCGAATGCGGCACCTGCACCGTCCTGATTGACGGGGCCGCGGCCCGCTCCTGCGTGATCCCCGTGAGCGGCTGCGCCGGCCGCGACGTCGTGACGCTCGAAGGACTTGGCGCGCGCGACAAGCCCGATGTGGTGCAGCAGGCCTTCATCGACGAGCAGGCCGCGCAATGCGGCTATTGCCTCAACGGCATGATCATGACCGCCAAGGCGCTGCTCGCGGTCAACCCGCGACCGACCGAACAGGAAGCGCTGGCAGCGCTGCGTTACAATCTGTGCCGCTGTGGCACCCATGTCGAGATCCTGCGCGCCGTGATGCGCGCATCGGGTCAGCTCGCCGAGGCCGGTGATTGATGAACTCCCCTCTCCCTGATGGAGCTGAGCGGCAGTCCGGTTCGCTCGTCGTCGTCCGCACCGTGGACGAGGTCACTTCCGAGGCCTTCATACGCATCACCGCGGACGGATCGGTGACGGCCTATAACGGCCATGTCGATCTCGGCACCGGTATCCGCACCGCGCTCGGCCAGATCGTCGCCGAAGAGCTGGACGTGTCCTTTGCACGCGTCGTCGTGGTGCTCGGCGACACCTCTGTGGTGCCGAACCAGGGCGCGACGATTGCAAGCGAGACCATCCAGATCACCGCGGTCCCCCTGCGCAAGGCCGCAGCGCAAGCGCGCCACTTTCTGATCGCGCGCGCGGCCGAACGGCTGGAACTGGCGGAGGCCGATCTCAAGATCGAGGACGGCCTCGTGCGCGGTCACGACAATCGCGGCGTCAATTATGGCGAGCTGATCGGTGACGAGACGATACGCCTCGAGCTGGCCGACGATGTCACCGTCAAGGCAGTCGGCGATTATGCCATCGTCGGCCAGTCGGTGCCGCGCGTCGACCTGCCTGCCAAGGCGACGGGCGAGCTGACTTTTGTACATGACATCCGCGTACCAGGCATGCTGCACGGCCGTGTGGTGCGCCCGCCTTATGCCGGCGTCGATGCCGGCCCGTTCGTCGGCACCAGCCTGATCGCCGTCGATGAATCCTCGGTACGTGACGTCCCTGGAATAATCGCGGTGGTGCGCATCGGCGACTTCGTCGGTGTCGTCGCCGAGCGCGAGGAAAATGCGATCCGCGCGGCAGAACAGCTCAAGGTGGCCTGGAAACCGACGCCCACCCTCGATCTCGCCGACGTCGAGACCGCGCTGCGCGCCAATCCGTCGACGCCGCGCACGCTGATCGACAAGGGCGATGTCGATGCGGCGATCTCAGGCGCGGCCAAGCCGATGCAGCGCACCTATGTCTGGCCGTATCAGATGCACGCCTCGATCGGTCCGTCCTGCTCGGTCGCGGATTTTCAGGACGGCAACATCCGCGTCTGGTCGGGCACGCAGAATCCGCATGTGCTGCGCAGCGACCTCGCCCTGCTGATCGAGCGCCCCGAGAGCGAGATCGAGGTCATCCGCCTGGAGGCTGCCGGTTGCTACGGCCGCAACTGCGCCGATGACGTCAGCGCCGATGCGCTGCTGCTGTCGCGCGCCGTCGGCCGTCCTGTGCGTGTGCAGCTGACCCGCGAGCAGGAGCATGCCTGGGAGCCCAAGGGCACGGCGCAGCTCATCGACGTCAATGGCGGGCTCGACGCCGACGGCGGCATCGCCGCTTACGATCTCGCCACGCGCTATCCCTCGAACGCAGCGCCAACGCTGGCGCTGCTGCTCACCGGCCGGATCGCGCCCGATCCCGCCGTGCTCCAGATGGGCGACCGCACCGCGATCCCGCCTTATGACTACGACCACATGCGCGTCGTGGCCCACGACATGGCGCCGATCGTGCGGGCGTCCTGGTTTCGCGGCGTCTCGGCGCTGCCGAACACCTTTGCGCATGAGTCCTACATCGACGAGGCCGCAACCGAGGCCGGCGTCGACCCGATCGAGTACCGGCTGCGGTACCTGAAAGACCAGCGCGCGGTCGATCTCGTCAATGCCGTGGCCGAACGCGCCGGCTGGACGCCGCGCCCGGTTCGCGCGGAGAAGGACGGCGAGATCGTGCATGGGCGCGGCTTTGCCTATGCCCTTTACGTCCACAGCAAGTTTCCGGGCTATGGCGCGGCATGGTCGGCGTGGGTTGCCGACGTCGCCGTGAACAAAGCCACCGGCGACGTCAGCGTCACGCGCGTGGTTGCGGGCCAGGATTCCGGCCTGATGATCAATCCGGATGGCGTTCGCCACCAGATCCACGGCAACGTCATCCAGTCCACCAGCCGCGCACTGATGGAGGAGGTCTCGTTCGAAGGCGGCGCGGTGGCGGCACGCGAATGGGGCGCCTATCCGATCATCCCGTTCCCTGACGTCCCCAAGATCGACGTCCTGCTGCTGCCGCGTCAGGACCAGCCGCCGCTCGGCGTCGGTGAGTCCGCCTCCGTCCCGAGTGCAGCGGCGATCGCGAACGCAATCTTCGATGCGACCGGCGTCCGCTTCCGCGAGCCGCCATTCACGCCGGAACGCATCCTGAGGGGGTTGCGCGGCGAAGCTTCGCCCGTGCCGCAGGCCTTGCCAGCACCCGCTGCGCCAAAGCCGTCCCGCATGTGGGAGAATCCCTTCGCCAAACGCGCCGGCCTCTTCGCCGCGATTGCGGCCGTCTGCACCGCCGCGATCGGCATCGGCGCCGCGCTTCTGCCCGGGCGTGCGATTGCTCCGATCGCACGCCCGGATGCATCGGTGTATTCCGCGGCGACCATCGCGCGCGGCGCGCAGCTTGCTGCGCTCGGCAATTGCGCGGAGTGCCACACCACCATCAACGGTGTGCCGAACGCCGGGGGCCGTGCGCTCGAAACGCCGTTCGGCATCATCCACAGCACCAACATCACGCCCGACGTCGAGACCGGCATCGGCGCCTGGTCCTATCCCGCCTTCGAACGGGCGATGCGCGACGGGCTGCATCGCGACGGCAGGCAGCTCTATCCCGCTTTTCCCTATACGCATTTCGCCAGGACCAGCGATGCCGACATGCAGGCGCTCTACGCCTATCTGATGGCGCAGCCTGCGGTGCAGATGACGACGCCCGCGAACGAGCTCTCCTTTCCATTCAATCTGCGGCCACTGCTGGCCGGGTGGAATGCGCTATTCCATCATGCCAGGGAGTTCAAACCCGATCCTGCCAAATCCGAGGCGTGGAATCGCGGCGCCTATCTCGTGGAGAGTCTCGGCCATTGCAGCGGCTGCCACTCGCCGCGCAACGCGCTCGGCGCCGAGCAGCGCGAATCCTACCTGGCCGGCGGCTTCGCCGAAGGCTGGGAAGCGCCGCCGCTGACCTCGCTCTCGCATGCGCCGATCCCGTGGAGCGAGGACGAACTGTTCACTTATTTGCGAACCGGACATTCGCGCTATCACGGCGTTGCCGCCGGCCCGATGGCACCGGTGGTCAGGGACCTCAAAGCCCTGCCCGATCAAGACATCCGCGCGATGGCCGTCTATCTCAACTCGTTCAACGACAGCGCGGCCGAGACGCCGGAGGCGCTTGCGGCACGGCTCGAAAGCGCAAGCCAGGTCACCGTCGCCGCATCCAGCGGCGCGCGCCTCTATCAGGGCGCCTGCGCCGTCTGCCACGAGGTCGGCGGACTGCCGCTGTTCGGCACCAGGCCCTCGCTCGCCCTCAACAGCAATCTGCACAGCGGAACGCCGGACAACCTCGTGCAAATCATCCTGCACGGCGTCACCGAGCCCGTCTCCAGCGATCTCGGCTACATGCCCGCCTTCAGAAGCAGCATGAGCGACGCACAGATCGAGGAGCTCGTCACCTTCCTGCGCGGGCAGTTCGCGCCGGACAAGCCGGCGTGGAGCGGTGTGCGCGAGACGATCGCGCGCGTACGGGTGTCGGCGCACTGAGGCAGTACAAAGAAAGGCTTGGCTGGAAGCTCACCTGTGGCCATCCTTCGAGACGCCCGCCTGCGGCGGGCCCTCAGGATGAGGACGAGGTGCGTGGCGCCAGTTCGGTGGGCAAAGCTGCCTCTTAGCCTCATCCTGAGGAGACCGCGAAGCGGTCGTCTCGAAGGACGAGGCGCTTGCTCAGACCCCGCCGGCTCACCTGCTTTAACTCACCCGTGTTTCTTCACGTCCACCGGCGGCGTGCCGTGGGTGTGGAAGGACTCGATCGTCTTCAGGCCCCAGGCCTGGCCCTTCTTGCGCTCCTCCTCGGTCCACACGATCGGCTTCCAGTCGGGCGCGAGAATGAGGCGTGCGCCGGCATTGGCAACTTCGACGCGGTTGCCGCCGGGCTCGTAGACATAGAGGAAGAAGGTCTGCTGGATCGCGTGCTTGTGCGGGCCGGTCTCGATGTGGATGCCGTTCTCCAGGAAGATGTCGGCCGCGCGCAGAATCTCCTCGCGGCTGTCGAGCGCGTAGGTGACGTGGTGGAAGCGGCCCGGAACGCCTGAATGGTCGAGCGAATAGGCGAAATCGTAGCTCTTGTTCGACATCGTCAGCCACATTGCCGCTTCCCGTCCGTCGTTGAGCACGATCTGCTCGGTGAGGCGGCAACCAAGGTAATTCTCGAAGAACTCGCGGTTGGCCTTGATATCGATCGCAAGACAGTTGAGATGATCGAGGCGGCGGACGTTGACCCCGCGTGCCGGAAAACGCTGGGCCTGGTTCTTCAGCGCCGGCTTCAGCTCGGGCGGCGCCTGATACCATTCGGTCTCGTAATAGAGCTCGACGATGTGACCGTCGGGATCGCGGCAGCGGAAGGTCGGCCCCTGCCCCATGTCGCCGTCGATCCAGCCGATGTCGAAGCCGGATCCCTTCAGCGCAGCGACGCGGCGCTCCAACGCCTGCTGGCTGCGTGCGCGCAGCGCCATGTGCTCCATGCCCGAGGTCTTCGACGCCGTCAGCTTGAGCGAATAGCGCTCGTAATCGTCCCAGCCGCGCAAGTAGACCGACTCGCCCTTCTGGCCGCTGACGGTCATGCCCATGACGTCGACGAAGAATTTCAGGCTCTCGTCGGGCTTGGGCGTCAGCAGCTCCATGTGGCCGAGATGGGCAAGATCGAGGACCGGTTCGGGCTGCATGCTTTCCTCCAGGTAAAGCTCGCGATCCTTCGGACCGGATCGTGCAAATCGGCGCAGGGCCGCAATGCGACCACTTTGCCCGAGGGAGAGACATCGAAGCCGCGCTCATTTGTACTAATGTACAAATGATTAGGTCCCGTCAACAAAGCAAACATCGCCCTGAATCGAGTGACGTTTCCCTTCTCGAAGACCAACGTTCTCCGACCGGCGGACGGACTGGCCGGATGGTAAAGTATTGCTTAATTGCTTCCAGCGCCAATGACTTGGAATTGCGCCATTTTCCCGCCGATTCTGTCCATAAGCATGCCATCGGAACAAACCTCTTCGCCGAATTGTCACGGATTTAACGAAGCGCCCGCGCCTGCCGCTTAACCGTTTATGCAGCCGCGGCCGCGCATAGTCTGGTCCAAAGCCCCTCGTTCTTGCCAGGTTCATTCATCGTGACATCCTTTGGACGCGTGATTTCGGTACGTGGATCGCTCGCCCGGGTCGGGCTTCTGGCGGCCAGCCAGATGCCGATCTCGGAGGTTCGGGCGACCGTCGGCCGCTTCGTCAGCATTCGCTGCGCCAGCTCGGTCATCGTCGCCATGATTACCGAGGTCTCCTGCGAAAACCTGTCGAGCAGCAACGATTACATCGCCATCGCCTCGGTCGACCTGCTTGGCGAGATCCTCAACGCCGCTGGCAAGGCCAAATTCCAGCGCGGCGTCACCAATTATCCGACCATCGGCGATGCCGTCGACCTGATCACCAGCCAGGAGCTGCGCACGATCTACGCGCCGACCGGGTCGGACCAGATCAATGTCGGCTTCCTCCAGCAGGACAGCTCCGTCATCGCCTATGTCGACGTCGAGGAAATGCTGTCCAAGCATTTTGCCGTGCTGGGATCGACCGGCGTCGGCAAATCGACGGGCGTCTCGCTCCTGCTCAACGAGATCCTGAAGGCGCGCCCCAACCTGCGCATCTTCTTGCTCGACGTGCACAACGAATATGGCCGCTGCTTCGGCGACCGCGCGCTGGTGCTGAACCCGCGGAACCTGAAGCTGCCGTTCTGGCTGTTCAATTTCGAGGAAATCGTCGACGTGCTGTTCGGCGGCCGCGCCGGCGTGCCGGAGGAGCTCGACATCCTCGCCGAGGTGATCCCGATCGCCAAGGGCGTCTACACCCAGTACCAGAACGCCGACCGCATCGGCCTGAAGCGCATCGATCCCAAGCAGGTCGGCTACACCGTCGACACGCCGGTGCCGTATCGTCTCGTCGACCTGATGTCGCTGATCGACGAGCGGATGGGCAAGCTGGAAAACCGTTCCTCGCGCATCATCTACCACAAGCTGATCTCCCGTATCGAGGCCGTGCGCAACGACCCGCGTTACGCCTTCATGTTCGACAACGCCAATGTCGGCGGCGACACCATGGCCGAGGTCATCAGCCATCTGTTCCGTCTTCCGGCGAACGGCAAGCCGATGACGGTGATGCAGCTCGCCGGCTTCCCGGCCGAGGTGATCGATTCCGTCGTCTCGGTGCTCTGCCGCATGGCCTTCGACTTCGGCCTGTGGAGCGACGGCGTCTCGCCGCTGCTGTTCGTCTGCGAGGAAGCGCATCGCTACGCCTCCGCCGATCGCAATGTCGGCTTCGGGCCGACCCGCAAGGCGGTGTCGCGCATCGCCAAGGAAGGTCGCAAATACGGCGTCTATCTCGGCCTCATCACCCAGCGCCCGGCCGAGCTCGACGCCACCATCATCTCCCAGTGCAACACGCTGTTCACGATGCGCCTTGCCAACGACCGCGACCAGGCGCTGCTGCGCGCCGCGGTGTCGGACGCCGCCGCGAACCTGCTCTCCTTCGTGCCCTCGCTCGGCACGCGCGAGGTGCTGGCCTTCGGCGAAGGCGTCGCGCTGCCGACGCGCTTGCGATTCAAGGAGGTGCCGCCGCATCAACTGCCGCGCGGCGAAGCCACCATCTCGAGCGTACCGTCCGTCACCTCCGGCCACGACATGCATTTCGTCGGTGCCGTGCTCGAGCGCTGGCGCGGTGCCACCTCGCAGCGCGACGTGCCGAACGATCCGGTGTTTTCGGCCCCACCCGCCAAGACGCTCTCCAACGTCGAGGCCCCGATGCTGCAGCCCTCGATGGGCCTCGATCCGGACCGCTTCTCGCTCCTGAAGAAGCCGCTGCGATAGCGGCCCTGGTGTCCCGGACGCGCTGAAATCATGACCGAGCTGGACTGGCCGGAAATTCTACTGCGCCTTGGAGCCGCGACGCTCGCCGGCGGCGCGATCGGCCTGAACCGCGATCTGCACGGCAAGCCGATCGGGCTGAAGACGCTCGGCATCGTCGGGCTCTCCACCGCGACCGTGGTGATGCTCGCCGTTCAGGTCGCCGAGCCCGGCAAGATCAACGATGCGGCGAGCCGTGTGATCCAGGGCATCCTCACCGGGATCGGCTTCCTCGGGGCCGGCGTCATCGTCCACGAGAGCGACCGTTTTCGCGTGCGCGGCCTGACCAGCGCGGCCTGCACCTTTCTCGCCGCTTGCCTGGGCATTACCTGCGGCGTCGGAGAATGGAAGATCGTGCTGGTCGCGGTGGCCTTTGCTTTCGTGCTGCTCACGATCGGCCGCCGCGTCGAACGCTGGCTGCATCGCGCCCTCGGTGGCAAGGAGGATCCGCACCGGGCGGAGGTCTTGCCGAAGACGGACTCTCACGAAAGCAACTAGAACCGCAACCGCCGCCCCCATATCGGCTTCAGCAGTTCGAGCACCGTGAGCACCAGCAGTCCCGCGCCGAGCGTGACCATCAGATCGTCGAGGTGCAGGGGACCAAAACGAAACAGGCTGGACGCCGGCGGCCAGAACAGAGCCGCGGCGAGAACGAGTGCGATCGACAGGAATATCCAGAGCAATGCCGGGTTCGGACGGAAGAAGGCAGACAGGAAGGAGGCGCTGAAGGACCGGTTGACCAGCACCAGCGCGACGACGCAGACGACGAGCGCAATGAAGGCGAGCGTGCGCGCCTCATCGGGCGGAATGCCGGAACGAAGCGCGACGACGAAGATCACGGCGATCAAGGCAAATGCCATGGCACCCTGAAGGATGCTCCAGCCGATCAAGGCCCATGAGAACAGCTCCGCATCCGCGCGCCGCGGCGGACGTGTCATGATATCGCGCTCCTCCCGCTCCGCTTCGAACACGAGCGAGCAGACGGGGTCGATGATCAGCTCCAGAAAGGCAATGTGAACGGGACCAAGAATCAGCGGCAGGCCGAAAACCAGCGGCAGCAGGGCAAGCCCCGCGATCGGAACATGGACTGCGAAAATGAAGGCCATCGCCTTGCGCAGATTATCGTAGATCCGGCGCCCCAGCCGAATGGATGCAACGATAGAACCGAAATCATCGTCGAGCAGGACGATGGAGGAGGCCTCGCGGGCGACATCGGTGCCGCGGCCACCCATCGCGATCCCGATATGGGCAGCCTTCAGGGACGGTGCATCGTTGACGCCGTCACCAGTCATCGCGACGATCTCACCGTTGCGCTTCATCGCCTGAACGATCCGCAGCTTCTGCTCCGGCAGGACCCGCGCGAAGACGTTCACATTCCTGACGAGTGCCTCGAGCTCGTTCTCGTCCGCGAGCTTGATCTGCTCGCCGGTCACGACCCCCTTGACGTCGAGTCCGGCCTGCCCGGCGATGGCCATCGCGGTCGCCGGATAGTCGCCCGTGATCATGACGACGCGAATGCCGGCCGAGCGCGATTCGCCCACCGCCGCCGGGACCTGCGGACGAAGCGGATCGGCGAGCCCGACGAGACCGAGGAAGCGAAAGGAGAAGTCTTGCTGCGAGGCCGGCAGGCTCTCGCCGTCGTAAGCCGCGACGGCCACGCCCAGCACACGAAGACCATTCTTCGCCATCGCCGCGACCGAGTCCTGCAGCGCCGCCAGCTCCGCACCGTCCAGCTTGCAGAGGTGCGCAATCGCCTCGGGTGCGCCTTTCGCCGCAGCCAACATTCCCTGGCGATGCGGCACTTGCCAAACCTGGGTCATCGCCAGCAGTTCTGGCCGCAGGCCGTAGCTGCGTACCAAGGTCCGCGTGCCCCCGGTTTCGTCGTCATCCGGCAGACTCTCTTGCACGAACGCGTGCAGGGCCCTCTCCATCGGATCGAACGGTTCCGGCGAGCTTGCCAAAACGCTGCAACGCGCCAGCTCGAAGAACGCTGCGCCCACCGGCGCGGGCTGCGACGATCCCACGCGCGCGCTCGTCCCGTCGCGCAGCCTCAGCTCCGCAATCGACATCCGATTCTGGGTCAGCGTGCCGGTCTTGTCGGTGCACAGCACCGTGGCGGAGCCGAGCACCTCGATCGCGGCAGCGCGCCGCGTCAGCACGCGCGCCTTCGAGATACGCCAGGCCCCCATCGCCATGAACACCGTGAGAACGACGGCGAACTCCTCGGGCAACATGGACATGCCGATTGCGATGCCTCCGAGCAGCGCTTGCAGCCAATCCCCGCGCAACGTTCCGTAAAGCAGGACGGCGGCGAGGCTGATCGCCGCGCCGCCGAGAAAGCAAAGCCGCACGAGCCGTGCGGTCTGCTGCTGCAGCCGGGGCGGCTCCGCCTGCAAGCCATGCAGCGACAATCCGATCTTGCCGATCTCGCTGCGAGCGCCGGTGGCCTCGACCTCGGCCAGGCCCTCGCCTCGCACCACCAGCGAGCCGGAATACACGAACGGCAGGTCATCGCCACCCGGGCGATGATTTGCCAAGGCGGCGTCGGCAGCCGGCGTCCTGGCGGCCTGCTTGCGAACCGGAACCGACTCTCCGGTCAGCAGGGACTCATCGACAGCCAGATCGCGTGCGCTGACGAGCACCGCATCTGCCGGAATCCGGTCGCCTTCGGCCAGGACGAGGAGATCGCCGCGGACGACGTCCCGGCCCGCAATCCGCCGGCGCTCCCGATCCCTCACCACGAGCGCGCGCGGACTGGTCAGCTCTCGCAACGCTTCCAGCACGCGTTCGGTGCGGGTTTCCTGCACGATCGTGATCACGACGGAGATGGCGCCGAAAGCCAGGAGAAGCGCGGCCTCGCGGAGGTCGCCGAGCAGGAGGTAGACCAGCCCGCCGCACAGAAGCAGCGCGAGCATCGGCTCACGCAACACTTCGAGGACGATGCGCAGCGGAGTGCGTCGTTCGGGCCGGGGCAGTTCGTTGTAACCGTCCTGTTGCAGCCGCAGCCGGGCCTCGGCTTCGCTCAGCCCTGCCGAACCGCCGCGCTCTGCCTTGCTCATGTCTTCCGCCGCAGGCTCCAGAGACTTCCCGCCCCCACGACGGCCGTCACGAGCAGGACGGCGACGAAGGTCTGGATGATGGTGAAGTTCAGGGCATCACGCGCGACGAACAGCGCCGTGACCGCGCCGGCGATGATAAAGACGACGCGAAAGATGAGGCTCATTGTCATGTCTCCAGTCAGCATGACCCGGGCCACCTCGCCCTCGACACCGGGCGCAACGCTGCTTCGACGATCATGCAGGCGGACAGTAGCGACCGGCACGGGCACGCATTTGCGGCATGTCAAGCCGCGCCCGGGGCGCGATGTCGCTGGCCCGGCGGAGGGCCGCTGGGAGCAGTCGAGGAAATTGCAGGCGCGGACGAAGCGCCTGTCGCCGGAAGAGATCAAGCAAGCACGCTGCGTGCTGCTTGCGATCGATCCCGCCGACAAGGATTATCCGCAGGCCTGGGCAGCCTTCGTGCGACTCCGGAACATCGATCGAGAACTGCGGGTTGAAGCCATACGCTCGCGCACAGCGATGCAATCGCCGCGGCGGCGGACGCTCTCGTCATCGTCGACCGGACTGCACGCTCGAGGCGCTTTGCCGCTAGCGGTTCGCCATCAGCTCGAGGGCCGGAGCAAAGCGCTGCGCGAACGTCAACGACTTGGCGTGGTGAACGGCGGCAAACGATGCCGAGATTCCCGCCGAAGCAACCGCGAGCAAGGCAACTACGAAAACCAGACGGCGCATGTTCGCCTCCTGTGTGAGCTCGAACCAATCATAGAGATGGGCCGGCTCTGTTTCAGGACGGTTTCATGGACGCGGAAATTGATTTCGCTCAAGCGACTGTGATGGGATTCGGCTTATCTGGGCGCGTGCCGCAACCACCTAATAATGGTCGACGTATTTTGCAGCGGAGCGCGAGCATTGTCGGGAATTCCACACCCGCGGCCAACGCTCCAAAGCACTGCAGCGACAAGCAGCATTCGCTGGAATGGGAGTTATCGAGGACTATTCAAATGAAGATCGTGATCCAGAAGCTCAATGGCCTGTGGCACCTCATCGTCGGGTCGTGCCGGATCCGAACGCCGTTCCTGGATACCCAGGACCGCGCGCTGGTGATCACCTACGCCCGCCGCGCCTACCCCGGCGCCAGGATCTTCCAGCGCGACTGACGCGAGCGGCCGCGCGTGATGGTCGGCTCCCGAGGCACGGGGTGGATCACAACGCCCGATTCCTGATGCCTCTAGTCATCGTCCGCCGGACCGCACCAGCCGGGCAGATAGATCGCATCCTTGCTCCTGGCGGCGGACATCCCCTTCTCGATGGCCTTGTCGAAATCGGCCTCCACCACCTTCCGCGAGAGCTTTCGGCGCAGGAAGTCGGCCCACAGAAATTCGGAGAATGGCGTCGTGTCCTTGGCGAAGCCGCCCATGCGGCGCAATTCGCCGGCAAGGCTGCGGAACGGATCGTCCTTGAGATCGGCGATCGATTTCGGCAGGTCCCGGAACTGCCGCCGCTCGCCCTTGGCATCGTAAGGGTAGACCCAGCGCTTGTTGTCCATCACGCCCCAGAAGGCTTCGCGCTCGACCATGCGGAGGTCCCCGACGATGGTCACCAGCACCTCCTTGACGCCTTCGTCGTGCAGCGCGCGGCCGAGATGATGATGGTCGATCACGTAATAGCGCGCGTCCGGGCCGTAGACGACGGGGATCATGTGCTTGCCGAGCAGGTCAGCCTGCTTCTTCTTGTCATGCTCACGCCAGCGCTTGCGCTTCTCCTTGACCTCGCGCATGCCGACCGTCATCTGCGTCGGCCGAAGCGACAGGATCGGAACCGGATGCACTCTCGGCTCGCGCGCGTTGGTCGTGGTCATGGTCGAAAGGTCCCCTCGCATGGTGCAACTGGCGGTCCAGGTTTCCTCGACTATGACATGGGCTTTGGGGCGGCAACACGTGTTCGGAACGACGCGGAGATCACAAGCCGATGTGGACAGCGTGACGTCCCCGGCCATCGCTATGACCGTTGTTGCAACGCAACCTCGTGTCCCGCCGCCGACATGACGGCTGGCTCCGCGGTCGCTCTACGCCCGTCCATGCACAATAGTGCAAGCGGACGAATGCACGCAGGCATTGCGAAGAATTTCTGCAACACCCTCACCACCCGTGCTATCTAAAACCGCTGCTTCGGAGTGATCCCCGCCCCATGAATAGCCAGCGGCCCATAAGCTCTGACGACGAGCACCGGGTGCTCCCGTTCAGGCCGCGCACCTCCCCTTCTCCGACGGCCCACCGCGGCAGCGGCACCGTGCAGCCGTTACGCGTCAGGCCCGAACCGCTCGATCTGTCACGCTACGAGCAGCCCCGCGCCGGGCCGGACGACTTCCGCCATCGCATGCTCGCCAACATCGCAGCGCTGGCCTTCACGATCGCGCTGACTGCAATCGGAATTTGGCTGGCGGTCAGCATTGCCGACCTGCGCCGGACTCAGGATTGCGTGCTGATGGGCCGTCGCGACTGCGTCAAGATCACGACGCCACATATCTAGGCCCGATCTGCCGCACACCCCGGCGGGAAAGGGCTCCGACGGGCATCCCCAGCCTCGTCTCCTCGCCTGTCCGGCTCCATTGAACTCAGGGCGGCGCTCCGATATACGGGCTCTCGACCCGGCCAGAGGGGGGTTGAGGGCGTCATCAGGGGCGCGATGCCCACCCACCGTGCCACTCTGGATAATCTGACAAATATCCGCAATATATCAAAGGCTTAGTGATGTCTTCCACATTCGATCAGGTCGCCACGATCATCGCTGAAACCTGCGACATCCCGCGCGACACGATCACGCCGGACAGCCATGCCATCGATGATCTCGGCATCGACAGCCTCGATTTCCTGGACATCGCGTTCGCGATCGACAAGCAGTTCGGCATCAAGCTGCCGCTGGAAAAGTGGACCCAGGAGGTCAACGACGGCAAGGCGACCACGGAACAGTATTTCGTACTGAAGAACCTGTGCGCCCGCATCGACGAACTGGTTGCGGCCAAGGGCGCGAGCGCCTAAGGGCGCGGTCATGCAACTCGAATACTTCCACATGATCGATCGCATCGTCGACCTCAAGGTCGACGAGAAGACGATCGTCGTCGAGGCCCAGGTCCCGCAGAAGAGCACCATCTTCGAGGGGCACTTCCCAGGCTACCCCTTGATGCCCGGCGTGCTCCTGATCGAATCGATGGCGCAGGCCTCGGGCTGGCTTCAGCTCGGCGTGTTCAAGTTCGAGCGCATGCCGATCCTAGCCGCCGTCAAGGAGGCCAAGGTGCGCGGTTCGGTTTTGCCCGGCGAACTCATGAGCATCGAGGCGAGCCTCACGCATGAAGGTTCGGGCTATGCCATGACCGAAGCCAAGATCAGGGTCGGCGGCAAGCTGCGCGCCAACTCGGCGCTGACCTTCACGCTGATTCCTTTCCCCAATGCGGATATGCGCGGATACATGGCGAAAGTCGCCGAGCGCGTCGGCTTTCCGCAACAGGCCGTATCGCCATGACTGACACTGCTTCGAAGCCTGGCCAGACCGAAGTCTGGATCACCGGCATTGGACTCGCCACCTCGCTCGGCGAGGGCCTGGACGCCAACTGGGCCGCGCTTCAGGACAAGCGCATCAATGTCGACGAGAAGGGTTTTGCCCCCTACATCGTGCATCCCCTGATGCCGGTCAGCTTCGACAGCCAGATTCCGAAGAAGGGCGACCAGCGCCAGATGGAAGCCTGGCAGCGCATCGGCACCTATGCGGCGGGCCTGGCGCTCGATTCCGCCGGGATCAAGGGCAACAAGGACATCCTGTCGAAGATCGACATGGTGGTGGCCGCCGGCGGCGGCGAACGTGATCTCAACGTCGACACCGGCGTGCTCACGGCCGAAGCCAAGGGAGCGAATGCACCCGGCTTCCTCAACGAACGGCTGATGAGCGATCTGCGCCCCACCTTGTTCCTGGCACAGCTCTCCAACCTGCTCGCAGGCAACATCGCCATCGTGCATGGTCTTGGCGGCACCTCGCGCACCTTCATGGGCGAAGAGGTTGCCGGCGCCGATGCGGCCCGTATCGCGCTGGCGCGCATCGCCTCGGGCGAGAGCGACATCGCGCTGGTCGGCGGCTCGCACAATGGCGAGCGCAAGGACCTGCTCGTCCTCTACGAATTCGGCGATTTCAACCTGAAGAACAAATTCGCCCCCGTGTGGGCCCGCAAGGACAATCCCGGCTTCGCACTCGGCTCGGCCGGCGCGTTCCTGGTGCTGGAATCGCGAGCACACGCGGAAGCGCGCGGTGCAAAGCCGTATGCGAAGCTGTCGAGCGTCGTCGCCGATCTCGCCCGGCGCAAGCAGGGTGGCGACATGACCGCGACGCTGGAGAAGCTTTGGGCAAAACTGCCGAAGCGCGAGGGCAAGGGCGCGATCATATCGGGCGCGACCGGTGCGGAGCCGGCCACGAGCGAGGAGCGCAGTTTCCTGAAGAGTCATGCGGATCTCCCGGTGCGCTCGACCGGCACGATGTTCGGTCACACCATGGAGACGCAATTCCCGCTCGGCATCGCGCTCGCCGCGCTGTCGATTTCGCGCGGTGCGCTGTTCCCGCCGAACGATTCCACGGGCACCGAGATTGAAATGCAGGGAGCGCCCACCCAGATTGTGGTGGTGGGGGCCGGACACTGGCGCGGCGAAGGCATGGCGCTGGTCGAGGCAGTTGGCTAGCTCACCCGGGGGATCGACATGACTGCACCACGCGACAAACTCGGGCGGCCCGTCGTCGTCGTCACCGGCATGGGCATCATGACCTCGCTCGGTGCCGGCAAGGCCGACAATTGGGCCAAACTCGTCGCCGGCGAATCCGGCATCCGCACCATCACGCGCTTTCCGGTCGACGGCCTGAAGACCACGATGGCCGGCACTGTCGATTTCGTCAGCGTCGATCCGTTCTCCTCGACTGGCCTGTCCGAGCGGATGGCCGAGCTGGTGACGGAGGAAGCACTCGCGCAAGCCGGCATCGGTGCCAAGGCCGACTTCCCGGGCCCGCTGTTCCTTGCGGTTGCGCCGGTCGAGGTGGAATGGCCGCAGCGACGCGAACTCGGCCGCGCCGTCGGTGCGCTCGACTTCAACTATGACGATCTGCTGCGCATCTCCGGCGGCGGCAAGTACAGCGCCTATCATCACCGCTTCATGTTCGGCTCGGTGGCCGCGCACCTCGCCGAGACTTTCGGCACCAAGGGCTCGCCGATCTCGCTGTCGACGGCCTGCGCCTCGGGCGCGACCTCGATCCAGCTCGGCGTCGAGGCGATCCGCCGCGGCGAGACCGATGCCGCCCTCTGCGTCGCGACCGACGGCACCGTGAATCCGGAAGCGCTGGTGCGCTTCTCGCTACTCTCGGCGCTGTCGACCCAGAACGATCCGCCGCAGGCGGCCTCCCGCCCCTTCTCCAAGAACCGCGACGGCTTCGTCATGGCCGAAGGCGCCGGCGCCCTCGTGCTGGAGAGCTATGAGGCCGCTGTCGCGCGCGGCGCAAAGATCCTCGGCGTGATCGCGGGCTGCGGCGAGCTGACCGATTCCTTCCATCGCACCCGCTCCTCGCCCGACGGCAAGCCGATCATCGGCTGCATGAACAAGACGCTGGCCGATGCCGGCATGACGCCGGACCAGATCGACCACATCAACGCGCACGGCACCGCGACGCCCGAGAACGACAAGATGGAGTTCAACACGACCTCGGCCGTGTTCGGCGAGCTCGCGCAGAAAATTCCGGTCACGTCCAACAAGTCGATGGTCGGCCACACCATCTCGGCGGCCGGTGCGGTCGAGGCGATCTTCTCGCTGCTCACGCTCGAGCATCAGCGCATCCCGCCGACGATCAATTACGAGACCCCGGATCCCACGATCCTGTTCAACGTGGTCGGCAACACCGCGCGCGACGCCCGCGTCACCGCCGTCATGTCGAACTCGTTCGGCTTCGGCGGCCAGAACGCCTCGCTGATCCTGACGCGCGAACCAGCCTGACCGGACGCATGGCGCTGATTCCCATCAGCACGAAGATTCGCGCGCGGAATGCAGCCAAGTCGGTCAGCGGAGGCCTGATCGGCGCCGCCACCGTCGGCATGCTGCGCACCACGCGCTATTTCGATCCGGTCAAGACCTCGGACTTTTTCGCGCGCGTCACCAAGACGATCGGCCCGCGCCTGCGCGAGCACCGCATCGGCCGCGCCAATCTCACCGCCGCCTTTCCCGAGAAGTCGCCGGAGGAGATCGAACAGATCCTGATGGGCGTGTGGGACAATCTCGGCCGCGTCGGCGCCGAGTTCGCCCACATGGACCAAGTCTGGGATTATGACCGCGAGCATCCGGAGAAGAGCCGGATCGAATTGCCCGCGCGCAGCATCGAGCTGTTCGACAAGATCCGCGACGATGGCAAGCCGGCGCTGATCTTCGCCGCGCACCTGGCCAATTGGGAATTGCCGGCGCTCGCGGCGGTCGCTCATGGCCTCGACGCCGCGATCCTCTACCGCCGGCCGAACATCGCCTCGGCCGACCGCATCATCCAGGAGATGCGCCAGATCAATATGGGCACGCTGATCCCCGCGGGCCGCGATGCGCCGCTGCGGCTCGCGCAGGCGCTGAAGGACGGCAAGCACGTCGCCATGCTGATCGACCAGTACCTGACCGGTGGCGTCGAGGTCACCTTCTTCGGCCGCAAGACCCGCGCCAATCCGATGCTGGCGCGCCTCTTGCGCCAAATCGAATGCCCGATCCACGGCGCCCGCGTCATCCGCCTGCCCGGCGGCCGCTTTCGCGGCGAGCTCACGGAAGAGATCCAGCCGGTGCGCGATGCCGACGGCAAGATCGACATCCAGGGCACGACCCAGGCGATCACGAGCGTGGTGGAAAGCTGGGTGCGCGAGCATCCCGAGCAGTGGCTGTGGCTGCATCGCAGGTGGCGGTAGGCGCGCTGTCATTGCGAGGAGCCCGCGACGAGATCGCGAAGCGAGTTTGCGCAGGCTCCTCGCAATGACGCGTGCTGCCTCTATCGCCCCGTCTTCACCTTCGTCCACAACCGGTTGATCACCCGCTGCGTGGCCGGCTCGCGCGCCGTGATGACGAACAGTTTTGCGAGCGTCGCCTCGTCCGGATAGATGTTCTTGTCGTTCAGGATCTTCGGATCGACCAGATTCTGGCTGGCGAGGTTGCCGCTCGCGTAGGACAGGAAGTCGGAATTCTTGGCGGCAACGTCCGGACGGTAGAGATAATTGATCAGCTCGTAGGCTTCCTTGACGTTCTTGGCATCCGTGGGGATCGCGAGATTGTCGAAGAACATCTGCGCGCCCTCTTTCGGGATCGCGTAGCCGATCTCGATGCCACCTTTGGCCTCCGCCGCACGGGCGCGGGCCTGCATGATGTCGCCGGACCAGCCGACCACGAAGCAGATCTCGCCGGTGGCGAGCGCGCTGAGATATTCGGAGGAGTGAAACTTGCGCACGGACGGGCGAACTTTTGCGACGGCCTCGGCGGCCTTCTCGAGATCGCCCTGCCTGGTCGAGTTCGGATCGAGCCCGAGATAGTTCAGCGCCGCCGGGAAGATGTCGTCGGCGGAGTCGAGCATGTGCACGCCGCAGTCTTTGAACTTGGCGAGATTCTCCGGCTTGAAGACGATGTCCCAGCTGTCGATCTTGGCGTCCGGCCCGAGGATCTGCTTCACCTTGGCGACGTTGTAGCCGATGCCCGTCGTGCCCCACATGTAGTTGGCGGCGTAGAGATTGCCGGGGTCGTAGGTCGCAAGGTTCTTCGTCACCATCGGCCAGGCATTGGCGAGGTTCGGCAGCTTCGACTTGTCGAGCTTCTGGAAGATGTTGGCCTTGATCTGGCGCTGCAGGAAATAGGCCGTGGGCACCACGACGTCATAGCCGGACTTGCCGGCCATCAGGCGCGTCTCCAGCGTCTCGTTGGCGTCGAAGGTGTCGTAGACGACCCTGATGCCGGTCTCCTTGGTGAAGGCATCGAGGACGTCGGGCGCCATGTAGTTGGACCAGTTGTAGAAGTTGACGACGCGCTCCTCGGCGGTCGCTGACGCGGTCCAGAATGTCAGCACTGCGGCGGCGAGACCAAGGCGGAATCCCGAGCGGCCGATCGTCGTCATCTCTCTCTACCTCTTACGTCCGCGCACCGCGTCCGACAGCCGTTCCAGCGCGGTGTCGAGCGTCTCGTCCTTCTTGGCGAAGCAGAAACGCACCACTGACGTCACCGGGTCCTGCTCGTAGAAGGCCGAGACCGGGATCGCGGCGACCTTATAGTCCTTCACGATCCGCCAGCAGAACTCGGTGTCACTCTCGTTGAGCCCGAGCGGCGACAGGTCGACGGTGAGGAAGTAGGTGCCTTGCGACTTCAATACGGGGAAGCCGAGGCTCTCCAATCCCCTGGTCAGGCGGTCCCTGCTCCTGCTCAGATCCTTGCGCATCGACAGGAAATACTCGTCCGACTTGCCGAGGCCGTAGGCGACGGCGGCCTGCAGGTTCGGCGCGGTGGTGAAGGTCAGGAACTGGTGCACCTTGGCAGCCACCCGCAGCAACGGCGGCGCCGCGCAGACGAAGCCGATCTTCCACCCGGTCAGCGAGAAGATCTTGCCTGCCGAGCCGACCTTGATGGTGCGATCGCGCATCCCCGGGATGGTGATCAGCGGGATGTGCTTGTGCTCGTCGAAGGTGACGTGCTCCCACACCTCGTCGCAGATCGCGATGACGTCGAACTCCTGGCAATAGCGCGCCAGCAGCTCGAGATCCTCGCGCGGATAGACCACCGCGGACGGATTCAAGGGATTGTTGAACAGCACCGCCTTGGTCTTTGAGTTGAAGACGCTTTTCAGCATGTCCTCATTCAGCCGCCAGTGCGGCGGCTCGAGCCGGACGAGGCGCGGAATGCCGCCGGCCTGGCGGATGATCGGCAGGTAGGAATCATAGACCGGCTGGAAGCAGACCACTTCGTCGCCGGGCTGGACCACCGCGAGGATGGCCGAGGTCAGCGCCTCGGTGCCGCCGGAGGTGACCATCACCTCGCTCATCGGGTCGAGCTTGAGGCCGTGCCAATGGCCGTAATGGGTCGCGATCGCCTGGCGCAGCTCTGGCAGGCCCATCATCGAGGGGTACTGGTTATAGCCGTTGAGCGAGGCGTCGGCCGCGGCGCGGCGGATGTCCTCGGGGCCGGGATCGTCAGGAAAACCCTGGCCGAGATTGATGGCGGCATTGTCGCGCGCGGCCTGCGACATCGCCTCGAAGATGGTGACCGGAAGGTCGGCAAAGACCTTGTTCAGGGAAGCGCTCTTGGACATCGGGCCGATCAGCCGCCGACCTTGCTGGGAAGACCCGCCGCCTTCCAGCCCAGCATGCCGCCCGCGAGGTGCTTGTCGTAAGGCAGGCCCGCCGCCTGCGCCGCCAGCGAGGCCGTCACCGAGCGCTTGCCCGATCGGCAGGCGAACACGACCTCCTTGCCTTGGGGATCGGGAATCGCCTTGGGGTCGAAGGTCGAGAGCGGCACCACCACACCGTAAGGATAGGCTTCGGCGTCGACCTCGTTCGGCTCGCGGACATCGACCAGCAGATAGCGCCCTTCCGCGACCCCCTTGGAGACTTCGTCCGGGGTCAGATCCTGTACCTGGTTTGCCACATCATCCTCCAACGTCGCGCCTGTCGACCGGGCTGCCACGGCCGGCGGGCAACCTCGCCTCTCAGGCGTCGAAAATCAAGCGCTACAAAGGCTTGAGCTGCCTTGCGCAAGTTAAAGCTAAATCGCAGCGGCTTGAAGTGGGGCTTTCAGGATGCCTGAAAAACCTGACCCAGCTCTCAACGCGCATTCGGTGTCATTCCCCGCGGTGGAGCTAGATCGTCACCTGCGTTCCGACCTCGACCACGCGGCCGGAAGGAATCTGGAAATAGTCGGTGGCGTCGTTGGCGGAGCGGCTGAGCGAGATGAACAGCCGGTCCTGCCAGCGCGGCATGCCGGAATGCACCGCGGGCTTCAGCGCCCTCCGCGACAGGAAGAACGAGGTGGACATGATGTCGAACTGCCAGCCCAGCTTGCGGGCGATGGCGAGGGCCTTCGGCACGTTGGGCGATTCCATGAAGCCGAACTTCAGCGTCACCTTGGAGAAGGTCGGTGAGATCTGCTCCAGCTTCACCCGCTCGGCCGGATCGATCCGCGGGGTCTGCGCCGTCTCGATGGTGAGAATCACGTTCTTCTCGTGCAGCACCTTGTAGTGCTTCAGACTATGCATCAACGCCGTCGGCGCGCTGAGCGGGTCCGAGGTCAGGAACACGGCGGTGCCGGGCACGCGCTGCGGCGGCCGCTTCTCCAGCATCGCCACGAGGTCGGCGAGCGGGAACTCGAGCTTGCGCGACTTCTCGAACAGCAGCCTGCTGCCGCGCCGCCACGTGTACATCAGGATGATCATGAGCGCGCCGAGCGCCAGCGGCACCCAGCCGCCCTCGAACACCTTGAGCAGGTTCGCCGCCAGGAAGGTCAGGTCGAGGAACAGGAACGGCGCGATCAGGGCTGCGGCGGCGATCGGCGACCACCGCCAGACTTTCCAGACCACGACAAAACCCATCATCGCCGTGACCACCATGGTCCCGGTGACGGAGATACCGTAGGCGGACGCCAGCGCGCTGGAAGAGCGGAACAGCAGCACCAGCAGCACCACGGCAAGCAGCAGGAGCTGGTTGATGCGCGGGATGAAGATCTGTCCGGAATGGGCTTCAGACGTATGGCGAATTTCGAAGCGCGGCAACAGACCGAGTTGAATCGCCTGGCGCGTCAGCGAATAGGCGCCCGTAATGACCGCCTGGCTGGCGATGACGGTCGCCATGGTGGCGAGCACGACCATGCAGCCACGGACGAATCCTTGCGGGAACAGCTGGAAGAACGGACTGACGATCGCGCCGGGATCGCTGAGGACGAGCGCGCCCTGCCCCAGATAGTTCAGTGCCAGCGAGGGGAGCACGATCGAGAGCCACGCGAACTGGATCGGCCGCTTGCCGAAATGGCCGAGATCGGCATAGAGCGCCTCGGCGCCGGTGACCGCCAGGAACACGGCGCCCAGCGTGACAAAGCCGACAATGCCGTGGTGGAACATGAAAGACACGGCGTAGAGCGGGTTCAGCGCGTACAGCACCTGCGGCTGCTGGATGATCGGATGGATTGCCGCCGCCGCGAGCACCGCGAACCAGACGCACATGATCGGGCCGAAGAAGGCGGCGACGCGGGCGGTTCCGCGCGACTGCACCGCGAACAGGCAGACCAGGATCACCACCGTCAGCGGTACGATATAGGGCTCGAACCGGAGCGTGACGTCCTTCATGCCCTCGATCGCCGACAGCACCGACAGCGCCGGCGTGATCACGGCATCGCCGTAGAACAGCGCGCCGGAGATGATGCCGAGCAGAACGATGGTGGCCCCACCGGTGCCGACCGCGCGCTGGGCCAGCGCCATCAGTGCCAGCGTGCCACCCTCGCCATTGTTGTCGGCGCGGAGCAGGATCACGACGTATTTGAGCGTCACTACGACGATCAGCGCCCACAGGATCAGGGAGAGCACCCCGAGCACCGCTGCCGGCGTCGGCAACCCCTCTGCGCCCGAGGCGGCCATCACCGCCTCACGGAACGCATAGAGCGGGCTGGTGCCGATATCGCCGTAGACGACGCCGATGCTGCCGAGCGTCAGCGCGCCGAAGCGGGCGGTGGTGTGGGCCTCGCCATGCCCATTGGCCGCCGCCGTTTCCGGGGCGGAAATCGCTACGTCGCTTGTCATGGGAGAGCCCAGTGGCCTCTGAAAATGCTTCACTGCACAATGGCGGAAGAGCGCGCGGCTTATAGTCCTGCGCTACCGGCATAGCCTAGCCCGATTTCGGAGCTTAGCCATGCACATTTGCATGGCTCGGGCAGTGCGTTCTAGATGGTGACCTGGGTCCCCACTTCAACCACCCGTCCCGTGGGGATCTGGAAGTAGTCCGTGGCATCGTTGGCGGACCGGCTCAGCGCAATGAACAGATGGTCCTGCCATAGCGGCATGCCCGACTGCGCCGACGCTTTCAGCGACCTTCGCGACACGAAGAACGACGTGGACATGATGTCGAACTGCCAGCCCTGCTTGCGGGCGATCGCGAGCGCCTTGGGCACGTTCGGCTGCTCCATGTAGCCGAAGCGCAGGCGGACCTTGGAGAACTTCTCGCTGATCTTCTCCATGCGGAACCGCTCCGCCAGGTCGACCCGCGGCGTCTGCGCGGTCTCGATCGTCAGGATCACGTTGTGCTCGTGCAGCACCTTGTTGTGCTTCAAATTGTGCAGCAACGCGGTCGGCACGAAAGCGGGATCGCTGGTCAGGAATACCGCGGTGCCCTTGACGATGTGCGGCGGCCGCTTCTCCAGGCTCCGGATCAGATCGTCCAGCGGCACCTCGATCCGGCGCGTCTTCTGCATCAGGATTCCCGAACCCCTGCGCCAGGTCCAGATCGTCCCCACCATGACGACGCCAAACAGCAACGGCACCCACGCACCATCGAGCAGCTTCAAGAGATTGGCACTGAAGAAGCTCAGGTCGACGATGACGAACGGCACGATCACAGCCGCAGCCGTGGCGGCGCGCCAGTTCCACAATTTCCAGATCACGACGAAGCCCATGATGCCGTCGGCAACCATGGTGGTGGAGACCGCGATGCCATAGGCCGAAGCCAGATTGCTGGGGGTGTGGAACAACAAGACCAGCAGCATCACGCCGATCAACAGCAGCCGGTTCACGCGCGGCAGATAGATCTGGCCGGCGTGAGTCTCGGAGGTGTAGCGCACCTCGAAGCGGGGCAGCAGGCCGAGTTGCACCGCCTGATAGACCAGCGAATAGGCGCCGGTGATCACCGCCTGGCTCGCGATCACGGTGGCGGCGGTCGCGAGACCCACCAGCGGAAGCACCAGACTATCAGGCACCATGCGATAGAAGGAATGCTCGATCGCGCTTGGATCGGACAGCACCAACGCACCCTGCCCGAAATAGTTGATCAAGAGCGCGGGCAGCACGAAGAACATCCAGGCCGACTGGATCGGCTTGCGTCCGAAATGACCGAGATCGGCATAGAGCGCCTCGCCCCCGGTCACCGCCAGAAATACGGCGCCGAGAGTCACGAGGCCGATCACACCGTGCGAGAGCACGAACTGCACCGCGTAATAGGGATTGATCGCCGCCAGCACGGAGGGATCGTCAGCGATGTGGACGGCTCCCATCACGGCGATGACGGCGAACCAGACCACCATCACCGGACCGAAGGCCGAGGCGACCAGTGCGGTCCCCTTGCTCTGGACGGCGAACAGCAGCACCAGAATCAGGACGGTGAGCGGCACGACATAATGCTCGAGCGCGGGGGCCGCGAGCTTGAGGCCCTGGACCGCCGACAGCACCGAGATCGCCGGCGTGATCATGGAATCGCCGATGAACATGGAGGCGCCGACCACGCCGAGCGCGAGCAGAACCCAGCTGCGCCGCCCGAGCGCGCGCTGGCCGAGCGCCATCAGCGAGAGCGTGCCGCCCTCCCCGTTATTGTCGGCGCGCAGCAGCAGCAGGACGTATTTGGCGGTAACGACGATCAGCAGCGCCCACAGGATCAGCGAGAGTACGCCGAGCACGATGATCCGCGAGACCGGCTCGCCATGGGCCGCGCCCTTGACCGCTTCATGGAATGCATAGAGCGGCGAGGTACCGATGTCGCCGAAGACGACGCCGATGCTCCCGAGCGTAAGGGCCCAAAAACCTGATGTGACCGGTTTCCCGTCTGGGGACTCGGTCGATGAGATGCTCGCCGTCATGGGGGTGGAGAACGCCTGGTCCCTGAATTCGATCCGGCGCCTTTCGACCGTTCCGGCGCGCCTGTCAATTGGCTCGCCACCATAGCAGCCGCCGAGACAGAAGCTGTGACACCGCAGCAACGTTCATCGCCTGCGCGACGACATGCCTCAGGTAAAATGGTAATGCAAGACCGTTACGGCTTCAGGTTCGGCGGCAGCGGGGGATCTTCGCGCATCAAGGTGATGGTCACCCGCCGGTTGGCGGCCAGCGACGGATCGTCCGGAAACAACGGCTGCGTGTCCGCCTTGCCGGAGACGGCGAAGATGTGCGACGGCGGCAGACCTTGCCGTTCGAGGATCTGGCGCACGGCATTGGCGCGGTCGGCTGACAGATCGAAGGCGCCGTAGTCGCTGCGGGTCGGCACGAAGCCCGCGGCGGTGTGGCCGGCGATGGAAACGCGCAGCGGCGTGGCCTTGAGCGGGACCGCGAGCTTCTCGACCAGGCGGCGGGTGCGGTCGTAGGGCACCTTGGAGCCGTCGGCAAACATCGAGCGGCCGTCCTGATCGACGATCTCGAGGTTGAGACCCTGCTTGGTCTCCTCGAACATGATGTGCTTGGACATCTCCGTCAGTTCCGGCATGTCCTGCAAGGCTTGGCGCAGCGAGGCGGCGGCGAGCGCGAAATTGCGGTCGACCTTGATCTTCGCGCCGGAGGTCTTGTCGCGATCCTCCTGGTCCGGCGTCGGCGTGTTAGAGGCATCCTCGGGCTGAATGTGGTCGACGTTCTTCAACCGCGGACGGGTCGGCAGGCCGTCGGACTCGACGATCCCGGAATAGCGCGCCTCGGTCTGCACGCCGAATGCCTCGCGCATCGAGCCGGCGACGATCTTCAGCTTCTGCGCATCCTGGGTGGAGAACGCGACCAGCATCACGAAGAACGCCAGCAATAGCGCCATCAGGTCGGCGAAGGTCACGAACCAACCGTGGCCTCCGTGCGCGCCGCCGCGTTTCTTCTTGGCCATTGGCTGCTTTCCGCGACCGCCCTACCCCGCCGATCAGGCCGGCACCGGCTCGCCCTCGCCGTGGCGATGTTTCTCCGGCAGATAGGCCAGCAGCATCTCGCGCACGAGCGTCGGGCTCTTGGAGTCGCGGATCATCAGAATGCCGTCGATGATCAGCGTCCGGTTCGTCTCTTCGTCGAGCAGCTTGCCATGGAGCTTGTCGGCAATCGGCAAGCAGATCAGGTTCGCGACGACGGCGCCGTACAGCGTCGCCAGCAAGGCGGTGGCCATGAACGGACCGAGCTTGGAAGGATCGGACATGTTGGAGAACATCTGCACCATGCCGAGCAGCGTGCCGATCATGCCGAACGCGGGGGCGCAGTCCCCGACCGCGCGATAGATCTTGCTGCCCTCGTCCAGATGCATCAGGAAGTTGTCGCGGTCGCGTTCCAGATTGTCGCGAATGAAGTCGAGGTCGTAGCCGTCGGCGACGTAACGGATACCCTTGGCGAGGAACGGCTCGTCGGTCTCGACCTTTTCCAGTCCCACTGGACCCTGCTTGCGGGCGATCTCGGCAATGCGGGCGAGTTCGTCGACGAGGTCGTGCGCCGAAAGGCTGCTCAAGGTGAAGGCGAATTTTGCGCCCAGCGGCACGCCGTGCACCATCGCCGACAATGGAAAGCGGATCATCGTTGCGGCGAACGAACCGCCGAAGATGACGATGACGGCGTGGATGTCGTAGAACATCCCGAAGGTACCGCCCATCAGGATCAGCGACGACACAACAATGGCGCCTGCGACCAGGCCGACAAGTGTTGCGATATCCATTATCGACTCCAACGCCTGCGCAACAACGGCCATCCTGGCCGCTGGCGCGGCTCAACCCCGAGCCGCATCGCAGACCCTAGAGCCCCGCCATTAAAGACGCGTAAAGGTTAAGTCCGGACAGTTGGTATGCCGCTCCGCAAGCGGCGGCAGCACAGCCGGCGGCGGAAATCTCAACACTTTGCTAACCATGATCAATCGCTGGACCGGCAACCTGCCAGCGAGGCGCCGTGCGCCCGACCCCTGCCGGGCGTTGCCTTCAACGAGATGCAGGATCGCGTGCTGCCTCGTTCCAAGGTCGAAATCGGGTGATGCCACCGCATGACGTGGCGCCGACGCCGCCGGTCGCGTGCGTCCTCGACTGCGGCCCTGCGTCACATCTGCGACAAGGGATGGTGGCGGTATTCTCGCCTCGTGGAGGCACGCTCCGTCGTTGGGAGCCATTTGCAATGTTGACGCTGTTCAGTCTTCTCACCGCGCTGCCTGCGGTATTGGCGCTCCACCTGCTCGAGCCGGAGCTCGTTCTGCCGGCGTTCAGCCTTGCGCTCTTTGCCGAGGCCGTCTTCGCGGTGATCGCAGCGCGCTTGATTCGCCTCCCGGACAATGCGGAGGCCATCACGCTGTGGGACTTTGCTGGCGGCTTCACCCTGATCGGATGCGCCGCCGCGATGTTTGCCGAGCCGGATCAGGCCGCGCTCTTTCTGGCGGAACAGGCCGGCTCACAGCCGACGTCGCGGCCGTAGGCCGTTCAGCCGCGTCAGTGAATTTCCGCCGAGCGCTTCAGCGCGGCCTTCAGCTTCTCCAGCGAGAAGTCCGGGCTGCGGGCGATCTCCAGGATCGGGGTCTCGCGGCGGCCACAGAGTTCGGCGGCCTCGGGCAGCTTTGCCGCGACATCGAGCGGGATTACGATGGCGCCGTGCTGATCGGCATGGATCAGATCGTCCGACTTCACGGTCATGCCCGCGACGCGCACCTCGCCGCCGAAGCTCTCCGCATGCACCCAGGCATGCGACGGGCCGATCGAACCGGCCAGCGCCTGGAAGCCTGGGGCCCATTGCGGAATGTCGCGGATCGAGCCGTCGGTGATGACGCCGAGGCAGCCGAGCGCCTTGTGGACATTGCTCTGCACCTCGCCCCAGAACGCCCCGTAGCCCACGTCAGGGCCGTCGATGTCCTGAATGACCGAGATGCGCGGGCCATGGCCGGTGCCGACATACTCGTAATATTCGATACGACGCCTGGACTGCTCTTCCGGTGCAAGCGAGGATTTCAGCACCGAGCGGATCGCAACCGTGCGGGCATAGCCGACGATCGGTGGCAAATCGGGGAACGGGCAGACCAGTTGCTTTGTGGTGTAGCCGATCAGCCGGCGCTCGGGCGCCACGATTTCCATGGCATTGCAGATCGTCGGCGTGTCGTAGCGGCCCAGCGCTTCGAGGACGGAAGCGGGCAGCGGCCCGGTCGCGGAATTGGTCACGGCGTTCTCTCCCAGATTGGCGGTCGCTGTTGGCGCGGTGCCGCCGGCACAGGGCGATATAGCCGAGATCGAGCCTCGACCCAACTCAGCGCACCCTCATGGCTGATATCCGCGAAAGAGCTCAGTGCAGCCGTCCGGGGCGGTCGTCATCCTGCGGCGGCTCCGACAGATTCGCCAGCGTCGGCGCTGAAGGCGGCGATGAGACCTCGTCTCCCGATGGCGCCGTGGCTTCCATCGCGCGCGCCTGGTCGCGATAGGATTTGTATCCGAGCGGCAGGCAGAGCAGATAGAGCACCGTGCCGATCGACAGCACGTGCCAGGGATAGGCGATCAGCAATGCGATGAAAACGATCACGGCAACGAAAGCCGGCAGCACCAGCTCCGGCGCCACGCGCATGCGCTTGGTCTTGCCGGAGAACACCGGCAAGCGCGACACCATCAGGAAGGCGATCAGGAGCGTATAGGCCGCCGTCAGCGCCGCGGGGGTGCGGCCGAGATCGAGGAACGCGACGTAGATCGGCAGCAGCACGGTGATCGCGCCCGCAGGCGCGGGCACGCCGGTGAAGAAATTGGCGGCGAAGGCGGGCTTGTTGGGATCGTCCATGGTGGCGTTGAAGCGCGCCAGACGCAGGCCGCCGGAGATCGCGAACACCATGGCGGCGATCCAGCCGGCATTGCCGAGCTCGTGCAGTTGCCAGAAATACAGCATCAGGCCGGGCGCCACGCCGAAATTGACGAAGTCGGCGAGGCTGTCGAGCTCGGCGCCGAACTTGGACTGGCCCTTGATCATGCGCGCGATGCGGCCGTCGATGCCGTCGAGCGCGGCCGCGAACACGATGGCGTAGACGGCGAGCGACATCCGCCCCTCGATCGACAGCCGGATCGACGTCAGGCCGGCGCAGATCGCCAGCAGCGTGATGACGTTGGGCACCAGCATCCGCACCGGAATCGGGCGGAACCGCCGGCGGCGGACGTCGGGATCTCTCAGATCGTAGGGTGTCATGGCTGTCCTCACCTCGAGGCGAGATATAGCAAGCCGCGCCGCCCTCCGCCATTGCGGCGGAAAGGCCCCCTAGACCGGCTTATTGGTTAATTGGCGCGGAAGGCGCGGCTGGGATCCTCGCCCGCAAGATCGGCCAAAATCGTCTCGCCGGCGATGGCAGTCTGCCCTTCCGAGACTAGCGCCTTAGTGCCAACGGGCAGGTAGACGTCGAGCCGCGAGCCGAAGCGGATCAGGCCGAACCGCTCGCCGGCGCCGATCGCCTGGCCTTCCCTGACGAAGCAGACGATGCGCTTGGCGACCAGCCCTGCGATCTGGACGACGCCGATCCGCGCCGTCGGCGTCGAGATCACCAGCGAATTGCGCTCATTGTCCTCGCTGGCCTTGTCGAGCTCGGCATTGATGAAGAGGCCCGGGCGGTAGGCGATGCGGTCCACCCTGCCCGCGACGGGCGCGCGGTTCACGTGGCAATTGAAGACGCTCATGAACACCGAGATGCGTGGCAACGGCCGGTCGCCGAGCCCGAGCTCGGCCGGCGGCAACGCCATGGTGATCATCGAGACGCGGCCATCGGCCGGCGACACAACCAGCCCCTCGCGCACCGGCGTCACGCGCACGGGATCGCGGAAGAACAGCGCGCACCACACGGTCAGGATCGTGCCGATCCAGCCTAGAGGCGACCACAGCCAGAACAGGATCAGGCTGGCCAGCGCAAAGCCGCCGATGAAGGGATAGCCCTCCTTGTGGATCGGCGGGATCTGACGCTGGATCGAATCGAGAATGGACATCGCTATCTGCCGGTCGGAGTGAATGGCACGGGTCGTCGCGCGGGCTTGTTTAGGCCAGAGTTGGGACCGGAGACAAGGTCACTCCGCCGCCGCAGGCGCCGTCAGGGCATCGACGACCGGCGGGGGCTCCCGGTTCGGGGCCTCGCCGGTGTCCGCCATCTTGGCCAGCTTCTCGCGCGCCGCCTCGGCCTCGCGCTGCCTGTTCCACATGCTGGCATAGAGGCCGCCATGCGCGAGCAGCTTGGCATGGGTGCCGCGCTCGGCGATGCGGCCCTGGTCCAGCACGATGATCTCATCGGCCCCGACGATGGTCGAAAGCCGGTGCGCGATCACCAGCGAGGTGCGGTTCTTCGCCACCCGGTCGAGCGCACCCTGGATCTCGTGCTCGGTATGGGTATCGAGCGCCGAGGTCGCCTCGTCCAGCACCAGGATCGGCGGCCCCTTCAGCACGGTGCGCGCGATCGCGACGCGCTGCTTCTCGCCGCCGGACAGTTTGAGCCCGCGCTCGCCGACCTGGGTCTCGTAGCCTTTCGGCGACATGCGGATGAAATGGTCGATCTGCGCGAGCTTCGCCGCCTCCTCGACCTCGGCATCGCTGGCGTCCCAGCGGCCATAGCGGATGTTGTAGCGGATGGTGTCGTTGAACAGCACGGTGTCCTGCGGCACCATGCCGATCGAGGCCCGAAGTGAATCCTGCGTGACCGCGCGGATGTCCTGGCCGTCGATCAGGATCTTGCCTCCGGAAACGTCGTAAAGGCGGAACAGAAGGCGCGAGATGGTCGACTTGCCCGCACCGGACGGTCCGACGATGGCGACCGTCTTGCCGGCCGGCACCTCGAAGCTGATGCCCTTGAGGATCGGGCGCGTCGGCTCATAGGCAAAGCGCACGTCCTCGAAGCGCACGGTACCGGCGGAGATGACCAGCGGCTGCGCATCGGGCGCGTCCTTGATCTCGGCCTCGCGGCCCAGCACGTTGAACATCTTCTCGATGTCGATGATCGCCTGCTTGATCTCGCGATAGACCATGCCCATGAAATTCAGCGGCTGGTAGAGCTGGATCATCATGGCGTTGACCAGCACGAAATCGCCGACCGTGTTGGTGCCGTTGCGCACGCCGATCGCGCACATCAGCATGGTCGCGGTCAGGCCAAGCGTGAAGATCACCGCCTGGCCGGTGTTGAGCACGGCGAGCGAGGTGTAGGTGTGGACGCTCGCCTCCTCGTAGCGCGCGACCGATTTGTCGTAGCGCTGCGCCTCGCGCGCCTCGGCGCCGAAATACTTCACGGTTTCGTAGTTGAGAAGCGAGTCGATCGCCTTGGTGTTCGCCTCGGTGTCGGAATCGTTCATCTTGCGGCGGATGCCGATCCGCCACTCGGTCGCGATGTAAGTGTAGTACATGTAGAGCGCAACCGTGATCAGGGTGGCGACCACGTAGCGCCAGTCGAACTGCCAGAGCAGCACGGCCATCAGCAGCGTGACCTCGACGATGGTCGGGATCAGTTGCAGGATCACCATGCGCACGATGACCTCGATGCCCTCGCGGCCGCGCTCGAGCACGCGCGTCAGACCGCCGGTCTTGCGCTCGAGGTGGAAGCGCAGCGACAGCTCGTGCATATGGATGAAGGTGATCGTGGCAAGCTTGCGCACCGCGTGCATGGCCACGCGCGCAAAGATGCCGTCACGCCACTGCGTCAGCAGCGCCATCAAGATGCGCATCGTGCCGTAGCTGACGGTCAGCAACAACGGCGAAGCGATCACCCAGAGGTGCCAATTGTCAGCCTGCAGCGGCGCGGTGTTGGCGCCGGTCAGCGCGTCCGTCGCCCATTTGAAGCTGAATGGTACCGTCAACGTGATCAGCTTGGCGACAAGTAGCAGCACCAGCGACCACACCACACGCATCTTCAGGTCGAAGCGGTCGCCCGGCCAGATATAGGGCCACAGATGCGCCAGCGTGCCCATCAGCGTGGCCCGCTCCAGTCGTCCTCCCGCGGGAGGATCTGGAACGTCGGCGCCGTCGAACGATTGAGGTTGGTCCATCAAAAAGCCTGAAAGCCCGGCCGATGCGGGCATCGCTGCAATTTACGATTTTCGCCTGTCATATAAAGCCTTCCCGATGTCCGCGCACCCCGCCAGATGGCGAATCTTCGATTGTTTGTCGCCATTTACCGGTAGTTTCCGTCAGTATCGAATCACCGATTGGGCTTGACGCCTCTTCGCTGCAATGCATCATGGTGACAATGAGCACGATCAAAACCGTCTGTGTCTATTGCGGCTCCGGCCCAGGAACCAATCCCAACTTCATCGAAGCGGCGAAGGCGCTCGGCAAGGCGCTGGCGGACAGCAAGATCCGCCTCGTTTATGGCGGCGGCTCGCTCGGCCTGATGGGGGCGGTCGCAACCTCCGTGCTGGATCACGGCGGAAGCGTCACCGGCATCATCCCCGACTTCCTGCGGATGCGCGAGAACGCGCTGACGCGCGTGCAGGAGATGGTCGTCACGCCCGACATGCACGAACGCAAGCGGCTGATGTTCGAGCGCTCCGACGCTTTCGTCGCCTTGCCCGGCGGGCTGGGCACGCTCGAGGAGCTGGTCGAGCAACTGACCTGGCAGCAACTCGGCCGTCACGCCAAGCCCGTCCTGCTCGCCAATATCGACAATTTCTGGGAGCCGCTGTTCTCTCTGGTGTCCCACATGCGCCAGACCCAGTTCATCCGCGCCGGTCTTTCCGTCGACATCCTCAAGGCGGACAAGGTCGAGGAGATCGTCCCACGGCTGCGCGCCGCGGCAGCGCAGATTCCCGAGGGGCAAGGCGATCTCGCGCCGGAAGTGGCGCGCAAGCTGTAACGCCCTATGGTTTGAGCATGATCCTTTCGGAAAACCGCTGCACACTTTGCGCTAACGCGGCCCTTCGGGTCCGGATCATGCTCTACTCCGCCGGAAACGTCACCGCCTCGATGCGGTTGCCGTCGGGGTCGGTCACGAAAGCCGCGTAGTAGCGCACGCGATCGTGCGGCCGGATGCCGGGCGCGCCGTCGGAGGCTCCGCCGGCAGAGAGCGCTGCGGCGTGAAACGCATCCACTTCGCTCGCCGTCTTCGCCCGCAGGCAGATGTGGACGCCGCTCTGCGCCGGCACGTGCGCCATGTTCTCGCGCAGATTGATCCAGAACTCGGGATAGGCCTTGCCGAAGCCGACGGTGCGTGGCCGCGTGACGAGGCGCGTGAGGCCGAGTGCTGCGAGCGTGGCCTCATAGAATTTCGCGGCGCGATCGAGGTCGCTGACCCCGATGGAGATGTGGTCGATCATGCCCTGCCCTCTCCTCACCCCCGCTGTCATCGCCCGGCTTGACCGGCCGATCCAGCACTCCGACACGCCGCGGCTTACGCCGGCGCGCCCGACTTCACGAGCTTGTAGATCACCGAATCCATCAGCGCCTGGAACGAGGCGTCGATGATGTTCGGGGAGACGCCGACCGTGGTCCAGCTGTCGCCGTTCTCGTCCTCGCTCTCGATCAGCACGCGCGTGACCGCGCCGGTGCCGCCATTGAGGATACGCACGCGGTAATCGATCAGCGTCAGGCCCTCGATGTATTTCTGGTACTTGCCGAGGTCTTTTCGCAAGGCGACGTCGAGCGCGTTGACGGGGCCGTTGCCCTCGGCGGCCGAGATCAGGTGCTCGCCCGCAACATCGACCTTGACCACGGCCAACGCGACGGTGACGCGCTCGCCGTGCGAATTGTAGCGCTGCTCAACATTGACGTCGAACTGCTCGACCTCGAAATAATGCGGCACCTTGCCCAGCGTCCGGCGCGCCAGCAGCTCGAACGAGGCGTTCGCGGATTCGTAGGCGTAACCTTGCGCCTCTCGCTCCTTCAATTCCTCGACGAGCCGCGTCAGCTTCGGGTCGCTCTTCTCGTAAGGGATCCCGGCACGGTCGAGCTCGGCGATGACGTTGGAACGTCCGGCCTGGTCCGAGACCAGCACCTTGCGGTGGTTGCCCACCGTCTCCGGCAGCACGTGCTCGTAGGTCTGCGGGTCCTTCAGCACAGCGGAGGCATGGATGCCGGTCTTGGTGACGAAGGCGCTCTCGCCGACGTAAGGAGCATGCCGGTTCGGCACGCGATTGAGCATGTCGTCGAGCGTGCGCGAGACTTTCACCAGCGTTGCAAGTTTCTCGGCGCTGACACCGATCTCGAAAGCGTCGGCAAAATCCTTCTTCAATTTCAGCGTCGGGATCAGCGAGCAGAGATTGGCGTTGCCGCAGCGCTCGCCGAGGCCGTTCAGCGTGCCCTGGATCTGCCGGGCGCCGGCCCGCACCGCGGCGAGCGAGTTGGCTACGGCCTGCTCGGTGTCGTTATGGGCGTGAATGCCGACATGGTCGCCGGGGATGTGCCTCGTCACCTCGGTGACGATGGCCTCGACCTCATTGGGCATGGTGCCGCCGTTGGTGTCGCATAGCACCACCCAGCGTGCGCCGGCGTCATAAGCGGCCTTGGCGCAGGCGAGCGCAAAGTCGGCATCCTCCTTGTAGCCGTCGAAAAAGTGCTCGCAGTCGAGCATGACCTCGCGGCCGGCGGCCTTCGCCGCCGCAACGCTGTCGCGGATCGAGGCGAGGTTCTCTTCCTTCGTCGTCTCCAGCGCGACGCGCACCTGATAGGCCGAGGATTTTGCCACGAAGCAGATCGCGTCGGCCTTCGCTTCAAGGAGCCCGGCGACGCCAGGATCGTTCGAGACCGAACGCCCGGCCCGCCGCGTCATGCCGAAGGCGGTGAAACGTGCATGGGCCAGCTTGGGCTTGGCCGCGAAAAACTCAGTGTCGGTCGGATTGGCGCCGGGATAGCCGCCCTCGACATAGTCGATGCCGAGGTCATCGAGCATCGCGGCGATGACCTGCTTGTCTTCAAGCGTGAAATCGACGCCGTTGGTCTGCGCGCCGTCGCGCAGCGTGGTGTCGAACAGATAAAGACGCTCCTTGCTCATTGCGGCGCTCCGAGCGTCTTCTTCATGGTGGTGTTGGCGAGCCACTCGTCATTGACGGTGATGCTGTTGCGCTGCATGGCGACATAGCCGCGCTTGGCGAAAAAGCCCTGCGCATTGTCGCTGGCATCGACCGAGAGGCTGGTCGCGCCGCGGCCGCCGGCAAGCTTTTCCAGCGCATCGACCAGCATGGTCGCGATGCCCTGCCCGACGACGGCCGGATGCACGTAGAGCATGCGGATGTGATCGTTGCCGCGCAGCGAAGCGAAGCCGACGGGCGAGCCCTCGAGCGTCGCGATCAGCGTCAAGTCGGCGGCAAGCCGCTTACCGAATTCTTCGGTTTCGGCCGCCTCCATCCAGGCTCGCTGCTGCGCCTCGCTATAATCGTCGCCGGTCAGCTCCTCGATGCTGGCAGCGAAGATCGCGGCGAGCACCGACACGTCATCAGGCAGGAAGGGCCGCAAGCCGGGCTTTGGCAAAGTCTGTCCCATCGTCCTCACCACATCCCATAGAGCTTGAGCACCAGCGCCACGGCGCCCGCGAGCAGCGCGATCTTCAGCGCGATGTAATAGAACCAGTGCCGCGGGAAAGGCGTGTCGGGCCGCTTCATCGTGAGACCTCCCACGTCGTTCCTTCCTTGGAATCCTTGATCGCAACGCCCATCGCGGCGAGCAGATCGCGGATGCGGTCGGACTCCCCAAAATCCTTGCGGCTACGCGCCGCCGTCCGCTCCGCGATCAGGCGCTCGACTTCCCCGGCATCGACACCGCTCGCCTGCTGCTTGCGGCCTTCCCATTGCGCCGCGCTCTCGGACAGGAAGCCGAGCAGCCGGAGCGAGCCCGCCAGGGCCGCCACGTCGCCGCCGCGCAGGCCGTGTAGCGCCGCGATCGCCAGCGGCGTGTTGAGATCGTCGAGCAGCGGCTCGACCACGGACGCCGCCGGCCTGCCGGGCTCGACGTCGGCCGCGACGCGATACCAGTCGTCGAGCGTCTTGGCACTCTCCTCCAGCGACTTCGTGGTCCAGTCGATCGGCGAGCGGTAATGCGTCTTCAGCATGTTCAGGCGCAGCACTTCGCCGGGCCAATCCGCGAGCAGCTCGTGGATGGTGATGAAGTTGCCGAGGCTCTTCGACATCTTCTCACTCTCGACCTGGAGGAAGCCGTTGTGCATCCAGTAGTTTGCCATGCGCTCTCGGTGGAAGGCGCAGCAGGTCTGCGCGACCTCGTTCTCGTGATGGGGAAACACGAGGTCGATGCCGCCGCCGTGGATGTCGAAATGCTCGCCGAGATGCTTCCAGGCCATGGCCGAGCACTCGATGTGCCAGCCCGGACGCCCCTCCGCCTTGATGCCGGCCGGCGACGGCCATGACGGCTCGCCGGGCTTGGACGGCTTCCACAGCACGAAATCGGTGTTGTCCTTCTTGTAGGGCGCGACATCGACGCGGGCGCCGGCGATCATCTCGTCGAGCGAGCGATTGGACAGCGCGCCGTAGCGCGGCAGCGACGAATTGGCGGCGTTCATCGCCTGCGGCGAGAACAGCACGTGATCCTCGGCGACATAGGCAAAGCCGCCCTTGACCAGCCGCTCGATGATCTCGCGCATCTCGGCGATGTGCTCGGTCGCGCGCGGCTCGACGCTCGGTCGCAATGCGCCCAGCGCATCGACATCGGCATGAAACTGCTTGCCGGTCTGCTCGGTGACCTTGCGAATGGCTTCGTTCAGCGGCAGGCCGGGGAAATCGCGCGCGGCACGGTCGTTGATCTTGTCGTCGACGTCGGTGATGTTGCGGACATATTTGACATGCGCCTCGCCATAGAGATGGCGCAGCAGCCGAAACAGCACGTCGAACACGATCACCGGCCGGGCGTTGCCGATATGGGCGAAGTCATAGACGGTCGGTCCGCAGACATACATGCGGACATTGCTCGGATCGAGCGGCTGAAATGGCCGCTTCTCCTTCGTCAGCGTATCGTAAAGGCGCAATTCCATATGGATACCCGTCGGCTGTTGGCCGGGCGTCCAGGGCTCTCAATGTGTTTGAGAAAAGACGGCTCCAGCCAGCGAATCGCTAGCTCGTAATCTCGCGGCAAATGGCGCAAATGGCGAGGAGACCGTTCATGCGGAACATATGGGCTATGAGGCGCCCCGGCGTCAAGAGAGCCGCGAAAGACGCCGCTTTTTCATCGAACAGCGCGCTGCCCGTCACGATGGTTCACGATCCCCTAACCATTTGAGCCCATTTTGGAACCGGCGGTTCCCCTTTTTGCCACCGGTGCTTTTTCATGCGATTTTTGCCCGCGCTCATTTTTGGCGCCTCCATCATTGCGGCCTCCAGCGCCTCCGCCGAGAGCCGCGTCTTCATCATCGCCAACCAGGCGGACGGCTACGGCATCGACCAGTGCCTGGCCAAAGGCGACAAATGCGGGGCCTCCGCTGCCCGCACCTACTGCCAGTCACGAGATTTTGCCCAGGCATCGAGCTATCGCCGGGTCGATCCCGACGAAATTACCGGCTCTGTCCCCAAATCCGGCACAAATTGCTCCCATGGCCATTGCGACGAATATGTCGCAATCACCTGCCAGCGCTGAATTCGCTCGGAGCTGGCGTAGCTTAGGCCAGGGCTTTGGCGCCCGAAACGACGTGACGATGCCGCAGGAAGCGGCTATGGGAGGGCGCGCTTCGGCCCTCCAAAGTCATGCCGGGCCGTGACCTCGCTAGAATGGCGGATATGCCTGAATTTTTGTCCCTGTCCCGTGCCCGCTTCCTCCTTGCCTGCATCGTGCTCCTGAGCACCGTCGTGCTCGCGAACGGTGCTTTCGCGCAGGCCGGCCCGCCGGGACCGCCGCCTCAGCCCGGCCAGAACGGGCTCGGCCCCAATCCGATGTGCGTGCGACTGGAGGGCCAGCTCGCGGCACTGGACCGTGGCGGCGGTGGTGACCCCGCGCGTGAGGAGCAGATCCGCCGTTACCAGGATTCCCAGGCCAAGCAGCAGGCCGAGCTCGACCGCGTCACCATGCAGGCCAAGCGCATGGGCTGCGATTCCTCCGGCTTCTTCTCGCTGTTCAGCGGCCAGTCGGCCCAATGCGGCCCGGTCAACACCCAGATCCAGCAGATGCGGGCCAATCTGGACCAGATCACCGTCAATCTCGAGCGCCTGCGCGGCGGCGGCCCCGGCGGCTTCAGCCCGGAACGCGACAATCAGCGCCGCTCGGTGTTGACGGCGCTGGCGCAGAACAATTGCGGCCCGCAATACGCCAACGCCGCGCAGTCGCAGGGCGGCGGCAACTTCCTGAGCAATCTGTTCGGCGGCAACAACGCGGGCAATCCGCAGGGCGTGCCGCCCGCCGATCTCGGGCCGCAATCCGGCACCTTCCGCACCGTGTGCGTGCGCACCTGCGACGGCGCTTATTTCCCGGTCTCGTTTGCGACGGTGCCGGCGCGCTTCTCCGACGACGAGAAAACCTGCAAGGCGCTCTGCCCGGCCGCGGAAGCCGTGCTCTACACCCATCGCAATCCCGGCGAAGACATGAACTCCGCGGTCTCGATCGGCGGCCAGCCCTACACCGCGCTGCCGACCGCGTTCAAATTCCGCAGCGAGTTCAACCCGTCCTGCTCCTGCAAGGCCGCAGGCCAGACCTGGGCGGACGCACTGAAATCCGCCGACGACAAGGCGTCGGCCGAGCAGCAGGGCGACATCATCGTCACCGAGGAGAGCGCCAAGAAAATGCAGCAGCAGCGGCTCAACAAGGGTACGCCTGCGAATGCCAAGAAGGGCGCAGCCCCCGCGCCAACGACGGCGAATGCACCGGCAGCGACACCGCCAGCGGATGCAGGCGCGGCGGCGAACTCCGAGAACAAGCCGATCCGCTCGGTCGGACCGACCTTCCTGCCGCAACAGCAGAAATAAGGTCTTGCTTCGGTCAGATCTACCGATCTGTCCCCTTCTCCCCTTGCGGGCGAATGTGGCGCGAAGCGCCGGATGAGGGGTTCTATCCACGCTCCCATATGTGCATGCGGAGACAACCTCTCACCCAAGTGAGTTTACAGCGACTACGGAGCTGCCCTCTCCCGCAAGGGGCGAGGGCACAATAACGCCCTTCTCGCCCGCGGTACGAGAGAGGTAACCGTAAAAGTCAGCACTCACCCCTCGAACGCGTCGATCGAGGCCTTGCTCCCGCGCGACACCAGCGTCTCGTCCGCCGTCGGCAGCCCCTCGCCCTTGTCGCGAAACCGGTTGGTGATGGGATAGCGCCGGTCGCGGCCGAAATTCCTGGGGGTCACTTTGACGCCGGGCGCAGCCTGACGGCGCTTGTATTCGGCGACGTTCAGCAGATGGTCGATGCGGGTGACCGTCTCGCGATCGAAGCCGGCGGCAATGATCTGATCCAGCGGCTGCTCGTGCTCGACAAGACGCTCCAGGATGGCATCGAGCACGTCGTAGGGCGGCAGCGAATCCTGATCGGTCTGATTCTCCCGCAGTTCTGCGGTCGGCGGGCGCGTGATGATATCGGGCGGAATGACTTCGCCCGCAGGCCCGAGGGCGCCCTCCGGCTTCCAGCTGTTGCGCAAGGCCGCCAGCCGAAACGCCTGCGTCTTGTAGATGTCCTTGATCGGATTGAAGCCGCCGTTCATGTCGCCGTAGAGCGTGGCGTAGCCGACCGACATTTCCGACTTGTTGCCCGTGGTCACGACCATCAAGCCCGTCTTGTTGGAGATCGCCATCAGCAGCGTGCCGCGGGTGCGGGCCTGCAGGTTTTCCTCGGTGATGTCGGGCGGCAAATTCTTGAAGAGGCCCGAGAGGATAGTCTCGAACCCGCTCACGGCCTCCGCGATCGGCAGGACCTCGTAACGGATGCCGAGATGGCCGGCGAGTTCGCCGGCGTCCGCAATCGAGCTTGCCGCGGTGTAGCGATAAGGCAGCATCACGCCGTGCACCTGATCGGCGCCGAGCGCATCGACCGAGATCGCCGCGCACAGCGCGGAATCGATGCCGCCAGAGATGCCGAGCAGCACGCCGGGAAAGCCGTTCTTGGCGACATAGTCGCGCAAGCCCAGGACGCAGGCAGCATAGTCGGCCTGATCGCCCTCGGGCAGCGCAACGGTCGGCCCCGCGCAGCGCCAATCGTCGCCGTTGCGGGTGAAGCGCAGCGTGACGATGCCTTCTTCGAATGCCGGCAGTTGCGCCGCCAGCGAGAGATCGCCGTTGAGGGCGAAGGACGCGCCGTCGAATACCAGTTCGTCCTGGCCGCCGACCTGATTGAGATAGACCAGCGGCAGCCCGCTCTCGGTCACGCGCGCCACGGCGACGGACAGGCGCACGTCGTTCTTGTCGCGGGCGTAAGGAGAGCCGTTCGGCACCAGGATCATCTCGGCACCGGTTTCGGCCAGCGTCTCGACCACGTTCTCGTAGTCCTCGGACTCCTCCAGCCAGATGTCCTCGCAAATCGGGACGCCGATGCGCACGCCACGCACCGTCACGGGACCGGCGGCAGGGCCGCGTGCAAACAGCCGCTTCTCGTCGAACACGCCGTAGTTCGGCAGATTGCATTTGAAACGCAAGCTGGCGATACGGCCGCCGTCGAGCAGTGCGCAGGCATTGTAGAGCTTGCCGTCCTCGACCCAGGGGGTGCCGACCAGCATGGCCGGGCCGCCACCGGCGGTCTCGCGCGCGAGGCTCTCGATCGCCGCACGGCAGGCCGCCTGGAAGGCCGGCTTCTGCACGAGGTCTTCCGGCGGATAGCCGGCGATGAACAATTCCGGAAACAGCACGAGATCGGCGCCGTCGGCGACAGCTCGCGCGCGCGCCGAGCGTGCCTTGGCAGCATTGCCCTCGATGTCGCCCATGGTCGGATTGAGCTGGGCGAGCGTGACCGCGAATGCGTTGAGACGTTCGGTCATGGCGCTCCGATCCGCAAGCTAGAGGAACCCCAGGCTAGAGGAACCCCAGCCGCTCGATAATGGCGATGATCCAGAACGCGCCGGCCATCAACAGCGCCACGCCGACCGCCGCCGAGCCCATATCCTTGACCCGGCCGATCTGCTTGTCATGGTCCATGGTCAGCCGGTCGGCAAGCTTCTCGATCGCGGTGTTGAGCAGCTCGACCGTCAGCACGAACGCAACAGAGCAGACCAGCTCGACGGCCCGCATCGCGGTCGCGCCGACGAACCAGGCGAGCGGCACCGACAGCAGGAGCGCAAAGATCTCCTCGCGGACGGCCTGCTCCGACCGAAACGCAAAGGCCAGACCGTTACGGGAATTGATCGTGGCCTTCCAGATCCGCAGCAAGGTTTTAGAGCCCCGCTGCGACCGGCATCGGCTGGGCCTTGCCGGCGCGCTCCTGCTTGAGGAGCTCGGCGACCAGGAAAGCCATGTCGATGGATTGCTCGGCGTTGAGACGGGGATCACAGACCGTGTGATAGCGGTCGTTGAGGTCCTCGTCCGTGATTGCGCGGGCGCCGCCGATGCATTCGGTGACGTCCTGACCGGTCATCTCCAGATGCACGCCGCCGGCATGAGTGCCTTCGGCGGCATGAATGGCGAAGAACGATTTCACTTCGGACAGGATGCGGTCGAACGGTCGCGTCTTGTAGCCCGACGTCGAGGTGATGGTGTTGCCGTGCATGGGATCGCAGGACCAGACCACCACCCGGCCCTCGCGCTTCACGGCGCGGATCATGTTCGGCAGATGCTCGCCGACCTTGTCAGAGCCGAAGCGGCCGATCAGCGTCAACCGGCCCGGTTCGTTGTCGGGGTTGAGCACGTCGATCAGCTTCAGGAGCTCGTCAGGCTTGAGCGACGGGCCGCATTTGAGCCCGATCGGATTCTTGATGCCGCGGAAATATTCGATATGGCCGTGATCGAGCTGGCGGGTGCGATCGCCGATCCAGATCATGTGGCCCGAGGTCGCGTACCAGTCGCCGGTGGTGGAATCGACGCGGGTCATGGCCTGTTCGTAGCCGAGCAGCAGTGCCTCGTGGCTGGTGTAGAAATCGGTGGCGCGCAGCTCGGGATGGGCCTCGAGATCGAGGCCGCAGGCGCGCATGAAATTCAGCGCGTCCGAGATGCGGTCGGCCAGCTCCTTGTAGCGGCGCGACTGCGGACTATCCTTGAGGAAGCCGAGCATCCACTGATGCACGCTGCCGAGATTGGCGTAGCCGCCGGTGGCAAAGGCACGCAACAGGTTCAGCGTCGCGGCCGACTGGCGATAGGCCATCAACTGGCGCTGCGGATCCGGCACGCGCGCTTCCCTGGTGAAGGCGATGTCGTTGACGATGTCGCCGCGATAGCTCGGCAGTTCGACGCCATCAATCTTCTCGGTCGGCGACGACCGCGGCTTTGCGAACTGGCCGGCGACGCGGCCGACTTTCACCACGGGGACGGCGCCGGCATAGGTCAGCACCACCGCCATCTGCAGCAGCACGCGGAAGAAATCGCGGATGTTGTTGGCGCCGTGCTCGGCAAAGCTCTCGGCGCAGTCGCCGCCCTGGAGCAGGAACGCTTCGCCCGCCGCAACGCGGCCCAGGGCCTTCTTCAGATTGCGCGCCTCGCCCGCGAACACCAGCGGCGGAAAGGTCGCAAGCTGCGCCTCGACGTCGGCCAACGCCTTGGCGTCGGGATAGTCAGGCACCTGTAGCACCGGCTTGCTGCGCCAGGACTCGGGCGTCCACCGCTCGGACATCGCAATCTCTCCGTGAAGCGAAAAGTGCAACCTGATCTGTGGGTTGCGAGGGCCGCCTTATACACAGGCCGGCCCCGCCCCGCCAGTTGTAAATCCATTCGGCACTGCAAACCCTTGCAGGGAAAGCCAAATTCGCATTTGCTGGGCGGGCGAGGAAACTGGCAGGATAACCTTGCACCCATGGACGTGGCACTGGACGACGTTTTCATCGACGAGATCAGCTTCCCGGCGACCGACGGGTATGCGCTGACCGGCACCCTGTTCCTGCCGCGCGGCACCAAGCGCCATGCCGTGCTGATCAATTCGGCCACCGCCGTCCCGCGCAAGATCTACCGCGGCTTTGCCTCCTATCTCGCCCATCGCGGCAGCGCGGTCCTGACCTACGACTATCGCGGCATCGGCGATTCCCGGCTGCCGGCGATGGTCGGCTACAACCAGCCGAAATCGCTGGTCGGCTTCAAGGCCTCGATGTCGGACTGGGCCGCGCTCGACGTCACCGCGGCGGTGCGCTGGATGCGGGAGCGGTACCATGGGCTGGAGCTGGCCTATGTCGGCCATTCCTTCGGCGGCCAGGCGCTGGGACTGATCGCGAACAACACGGAAATCTCACGCGCCTCCTTCGTGGCCTCGCAGGCCGCGACCTGGCGGCTGATGACGTCGCCGGAAAAATACCGCGTCTTCGCCTTCATGAATTTTGTCGGCGTGCCGCTCACCTACGCACTCGGTTATGCGCCGGGCTGGGCCGGCGTCGGCGAGGATCTTCCCAAGGGCGTCTTCCTGGAATGGGCCGAGTGGGTCTCGAACCCCCGCTATCTCTTCGATTCCAAGCTGCCGGAGCTGGACAATTTCGCGAAGTTCAAGGGCGAGCTGCGGGCACTGTGCTTTTCCGACGATCCCTGGGCGACGCGGCCCGCGGTCGAGCTGCTCGCGAGCGGATTCACCGGGGTCAAGCCGGAGGTGATCAGCGTCAAACCATCCGACGTCGGCGCCAAGGCCATCGGCCATTTCGGCTTCTTCCGTCCCGACCATCGCGACACGCTGTGGCGCAGCGTGGCGGAATGGATTCAGGGGGACTAAGACACACCTTCGCGTCCTCGCGGCTTTTCTCGCCCGAGTTTTGCTCGTCGCCTTGCCCTCGATTGAAAGAGGGCGCAGGGAAGGCCGGGAGCCGGTTGGCTCCC
>NZ_JAFCJE010000005.1 GCF_018131185.1 Bradyrhizobium diazoefficiens
CACGGCATAAGCCGTCCGACCATCGCGCAGGGAAGGCCGAGTGATCGGCACCACCTGTATGCTGCTGTGCGGTTCTTTCTGCGTGTGCATTTCGCGCAGCGGACCGCGGGTGCCTGTCGGCACCCGGTCTTCCCTGCGCCCTCTTCAAGGAAGAGGGTCAAGGAAACGAGCAAAACTCGGGCGTTTCAAGCCGCGAGAACGCAGCTTCATGTGTGAACACAGAAGCTTCATGTGTGAACACAGAAATGACTGAGGCGTCTCGCCTTCGCGCCTCGCTCGAGTCACCGACGGGCGGCGGTCGCGGTCAGCTCCAGCCTGACGCCCTTGCCGAGATCCGCGACGCCGATGGCGGCGCGCGCCGGCAGATGGTCCGCGGTGAAATAGCGCTTCCACACGTCGTTGAACGCCGCCTTGTCGGCGAGGTCGGCCATGAAGATGGTCACCTGCAGAACACAGGAGAGATCGGAGCCAGCCCCTTCAAGCAGGGTCTTCAACTGTCGAAGCACATCGTCGGCCTGGCCCGCCATGTCGAGCCCCGCATCCTCAGGGACGATGCCGCCGAGGTAGAGCACGCCGTTGTGCTCGACGATCTCGTGGAGCAGCCCTTCATAGGGCAGGGAACGTTTGATCACGATGGCATCCGTGGACGTTGCGGACTCTCTGGAGGGCTCGCTTCAGGAGGGAAAGGCTGGTGCTGCCAGACAGGATTGAACTGTCGACCTCTCCATTACCAATGGAGTGCTCTACCACTGAGCTACGGCAGCATGTGCTGGTGAAGAATCGGGCGCCCGAGGGGCCTACCAAGCGGGCCGATATCTGCCACAAGCCCCCCTCCTGTGCAAGCTTGCTCGGCCGGTCAAAACGAGAAAATCGAGCCGTTATCAGGGCCAAAGTGCCCATTTGGGCCCGAAATCACCGGCTTTCCGTCGATCAGGTCCGATATCCCCCACCCAAACGGCCAGTTGCCTGAAAGCTTGCACTGGATCCATTTCGCGTTTCGTACGATCCCGTCGCACGGGCCTCTTGAGCTGCCGTATTCCTCGGGCATGGTCGCGCCGACGACATCGAGTGGACCCGCGTGATGGCTGACGAGACCGAGAAGAGCACGAGACAGGCGAAGGCGTCCCGGGACGACCGGTTGAAATCGGCGCTGCGCGAAAACCTGAAGCGGCGGAAGCTGCAGGCGCGCGAACGCGCGGCAAGCTCCGAGCCCTCGCAGAACGAGGATGGTTCCCTAAATGAGGGGACCGCCGGCAAAGCCGGCACCTAGAATTTGGAATGAGTGAGAATGACGATGGCGCAGGACGGACAGCAACGAGATGAAGGTGACGCGCGGATGTCGCGCTTCACGCGCCCAGAGCAGACCTTCCCGACGCTGACCCCGGCCGAGATCGAGCGTGTCAGGCATTTCGGCGAGGTCCGCAATTACAAGGACGGCGAGTTCCTGTTCGAGACCGGCAAGCCCGGGCCCGGCATGTTCGTCGTGCTGAAAGGCCATGTCGCCATCACCCAGCGCGACGGCCTCGGTCACGTCACGCCCGTGATCGACCAGGGGCCCGGGCAATTCCTGGCCGAGCTCAGTCAGCTCTCGGGCCAGCCGGCGCTGGTCGACGGTCGCGCCGAGGGCGATGTCGAGACGCTGCTGCTGCCGCCGCACCGGCTGCGCGCGCTTCTCGTCGCCGAGGCCGAGCTCGGCGAGCGCATCATGCGCGCACTGATCCTGCGCCGGGTCAACCTGCTTCAGGACGGCATCGGCGGTCCGGTTCTGATCGGACCGTCGAACTCCGCCGGCGTGGTGCGGTTGCAGGGCTTCCTCACCCGCAACGGTCAGCCGCATCATCTGCTCGATCCAGACCGCGATCGCGACGCCGCCGAGTTGATCGCGCGCTATTCGCCGAAGCCGGAAGATTGGCCGCTGGTCGTCGCCGCCAGCGGTGCGGTGCTGCGCAATCCCAGTGAGACCGAGCTCGCGCGCGCCATCGGCATGATCGGCGGCGCCAAGGATGGCCGCATCTACGACGTTGCGGTCGTCGGCTGCGGACCGGCCGGGCTTGCCACCGCCGTGTATGCGGCGTCCGAAGGATTGTCCGTCGCCGTGCTCGACATCCGGGCCTTCGGCGGCCAGGCCGGCGCCAGTGCGCGCATCGAGAACTATCTGGGCTTTCCGACCGGCATCTCGGGCCAGGCACTGACCGCGCGCGCCTTCACCCAGGCCCAAAAGTTCGGCGCCGATATCATGATTCCGGTCACTGCGACGTCGCTCGACTGCACGCGCAAGGACGGCGCATTCGCGGTATCGCTCGACGGCTGCGATCCCTTGCGCTCGCGCGCCGTCGTGGTCGCGAGCGGTGCGCGCTATCGCCGGCCGGAGATCGCAGACCTCGACAAGTTCGAGGGCCGCGGCGTCTGGTACTGGGCCTCGCCGGTCGAAGCGCGGCTTTGTGCCGGCGAGGAGGTGGCTCTGGTGGGCGCCGGCAATTCGGCAGGCCAGGCGGCGGTGTTCCTGTCGGGCCACGCCAAGAAGGTCCTGATGATCATCCGCGGCGGCGGCCTGGGCGCCAGCATGTCGCGCTATCTCATCGAGCGCATCGAAGCCACGCCGAACATCGAATTGATGTTCAACACCGAGATCACGGCGCTGGAGGGCGACGAGGCCTCGCTGCTGCGGCGCATCCGCTGGAAGAGCCGCTTGTCCGACGATGAGGATTCCGCCGACATCCGCAATCTCTTCCTGTTCGTCGGTGCCGATCCCGCCACCGCCTGGCTCGACGGTTGCGGCGTGACGCTCGATCGCGGCGGCTTCGTCGTGACGGGCGCGCAGTCCGAGCAGAACCAGGGCCGGCTGGTGGCGCCGCTGGAGACCTCCGTGCCCGGCGTCTATGCCGTCGGCGACGTCCGTTCCGGTTCGGTCAAGCGTGTCGGCGGTGCCATCGGCGAGGGCGCCCAGGTCGTGGCCTCCCTGCATGGCTATCTCGGCGACGCCGCAAAACCGGCGCTTTAGGCAGGGAGAAGACGGGCGGGTGGCAAGACGAATCCGGCTTGCCATTGCGCCGCGTCATGCGTGACTATCTCCCCTCGTCCTGAGAAGCGCGGAGCGCGTCTCGAAGGATGAAGGTCCGGATGCATCTGGGCCTTTCACGGTTCGCGCGGCGATGCGCAAGCATCGTCCGCAAGCGTGCTTCGCACGCCCTTCACCATGAGGGTCTACAAACAAAACGCTTAACGGGAGGACTAAATGGCTGAAATCGTCGTGCTCTACAAGACACCCAAGGATGCTGCCGCCTTCGACAAGTACTATGCCGAGACGCATATTCCGCTCGCCAAGAAACTTCCCGGCCTGAAGAAATACGCCATCAGCAAGGGGCCGGTCGCATCCCCCGCCGGACCTTCCGGAATCCATCTCGTCGCCATCCTCACCTTCGACAGCGTGGCCGATATTCAGGCGGCATTCGGCAGCGAGGAAGGCAAGGCGACCGGGGCCGACGTGCCGAAATTCGCCAGCGGCGGCGCCGACCTCCTGATCTTCGACACCAAGGAAGTGTGAGGAAACGATTCAACTTTCGTCGAAAGCGACGAGCCACCAGCTGCTGTCGTTTGTGACGGCGATGCAAAAAATTCAGTCATGCGTTCGTCGATTCGCACGATGACGCATGGCTGCGAACATGCATGCGGCGACAACGCATGTGGCAATTGCGTGAGCACCGTAATACTACTCTTCGATCTCAACGCGGAGAATAGGAGAGAGATGTCATGATCCTTGGCTTGAGCCTGTCCGCCCTGACTCTGATCCATGTCGTCATCAGCCTGATCGCCATTGCCGCCGGCCTCGTCGTGATGTTCGGCCTGCTCGGCTCGAAGTCGATGCCGGGTCTCACCGCGATCTTCCTGGCTTTCACGATCCTGACCAGCGCCACCGGCTTCCTGTTTCCATTCGAAACGCTGCTGCCCTCGCACATCATAGGCATCATATCGCTGGTGCTGCTCGCCATCGCCTGCGTCGCGCTGTACGCCATGAAGCTCGCCGGCGTCTGGCGTCCGGTCTACATCGTGACCGCGATGATCTCGCTCTATTTCAACGTCTTCGTGCTGGTGATCCAGTCGTTCCTCAAGGTGCCGGCGCTCGCCGCGCTCGCGCCCGCCGTGGCGCCCGCGCCGCCGTCGGGCCCCGTGTTCGCGGTGGTGCAGGGCATCGTGCTGGTGTTCTTCGTCGTGATCACCATCGGCGCCTGGCGCCGCTTCAAGCCGATGACGTTTGCCTGATCACTGCCGGCCGTCATTCCGGGGCATCGCGCAGCGATGAACCCGGGATCGCTCGTCACACTCTCGGGATTTCCGGATCCACGCTTCGCGTGGTCCGGAATGACTCTCTCATTACAGGAGCCCCCACAATGCCCACCATCACCACAAAGGACGGCGTCGAGATCTTCTACAAGGACTGGGGAAGCGGCCAGCCGATCGTGTTCAGCCACGGGTGGCCGCTGTCGTCCGACGACTGGGACGCGCAGATGATCTTCTTCGTCAACAACGGCTACCGCGTCATCGCGCATGACCGCCGCGGCCATGGCCGTTCGTCGCAGGTCGCCGACGGCCACGACATGGATCACTATGCCGACGACCTTGCTTCTGTCACCGCGCATCTCAACCTCGAGAACGCCATTCATGTCGGCCATTCCACCGGCGGCGGCGAGGTCGTGCATTACATTGCGCGCCACGGCGAGAGCCGGGTCGCGAAGGCCGCGATCCTCTCGGCGGTGCCGCCGTTGATGGTGCAGACCCCCGCCAATCCCGGCGGCCTGCCGAAGAGCGTGTTCGATGATCTGCAGAAGCAGCTCGCCGCCAGCCGTACGCAATTCTATCGCGACCTCCCCGCCGGCCCGTTCTACGGCTACAACCGCCCCGGCGCAAAACCGTCGGAAGCGGTGATCCAGAACTGGTGGCGCCAGGGCATGATGGGCGGCGCCAAGGCGCATTACGACGGCATTGTCGCCTTCTCGCAGACCGACTTCACCGAAGACCTCAAGAAGATCAACGTGCCCGTGCTGGTCATGCACGGCGACGACGACCAGATCGTGCCTTACGCCGATTCCGCCCCGCTGTCGGCCAAGCTGCTCAAGAAGGGCACGCTGAAGACCTACAAGGGTTTCCCGCACGGCATGCCGACCACGCACGCCGAGACCATCAACGCGGACCTGTTGGCGTTTTTCAGGGAGTGAGGGCTCGCCGCGAGTCTCGAATCGCAGGGTGGGCAAAGGCGCACTTGCGCCGTGCCCACGATCATTCTCCGATCACACTCAGAACGTGGGCACGCTTCGCTTTGCCACCCTACGATACTGATGGGTAAACGCGCGCCTCACTTCAAGATCGCCCTGATCGCATCGAAGGTGCGCTTGACGAAAATCTCCGGCTTCTCCCGCGCGCCGTCGCCGATCCAGCTCTCGCCGCCGACGCGCATCGCGCCGGTGGCGATCATGGCGACGAGCCGCGCCTTCAACTGGTCCGATTTGGTTCTGGCCCGCCGGGCGAGCCCGTCGGCCAGCGCGCGTTCGAGCTTCTCGTATTTGAGCTGGTCGCGGGCCTGAAGCGCCGGATTGTCGCGCTTGAGCCGCGACATCGCCGCGGCTTCCGCCGGATCGATCCGCTTGATCGCGGCGGCGATTGCATTCTCCGCGGCCGTCAGCATGGGTTCATCCGCAGGCCGGGCAACGATCTCGGCGACCAATGCGCTTGCTGCGCCTTCCTGCCAGGCGGCGACCACGTCCTCCTTGGACGCGAAATAATGGAAGAAGCTACGGCGCGACACCTCCGCCGCTGCTGCGATGTCGTCGATCGTCGTGGCTTCGAAGCCGCGCTCCAGGAACAGCGTCATCGCCGCCCGGGTCAGCCGCGCGCGGGTCTCCTGCTGCTTGCGCTGGCGCAGGCCGGTGCCATCAGGAGTTTTTCCGCCCGCAGGCAATTTCCGGGCAACCTTCGAAGCCTTCAAATTGTTCACCTCTTGCAAAGTTGCACTCAGTGCACATTTAGATGAGCCGCGGGCCCTTTTCCACCGTGAAAGCTCCGGGAGACATGGCATGACCGACTGGACCACGGCAGACATCCCCTCTCTCAGCGGCAAGACGGTGGTCGTGACCGGAGCGACGGGCGGCCTCGGTTACGAGACGGCGATGGCGCTGGCGGGCGCCGGTGCCATTGTCATACTCACTGGGCGCAGCGACGCAAAGGGCCTGCGGGCGATCGAAGGCATTTGCGAGCGGTTTCCCAATGCGCTGATCGCCTTTGAACATCTCGATCTCGCCAGCCTCGCCTCGGTCGCCGATTTCGCCAGGCGCTTTGCTGCCGGCAACGAGCAACTCGACGTCCTCGTCAACAATGCCGGCGTGATGGCGCTGCCGAAACGACAGCAGACCGAGGATGGTTTCGAGATGCAGCTCGGCACCAACTATTTCGGCCACTATGCCCTCACGGCGCACCTGTTGTCGCAGCTTCGCCGCGCGGAAGCGCCTCGTGTCGTCAATCTCTCCAGCCTTGCGCACCGCTCCGGCGCGATCAATTTCGACGATCTGCAAGCCAAGAGCTCCTATCGCGCGTGGCGCGCCTATTGCCAGTCGAAGCTGGCGATGCTGATGTTCTCGCTCGAATTTCAGCGCCGTAGCGACGCGGCTGGCTGGGGTGTGAGGAGCATTGCGGCGCATCCAGGCTTCGCGCGGACCGATCTGATCGCAAACGGCCCGGGCGCCAACACGTTCCAGTGGCGGGTGGGCCGGCTCCTCCAGCCGCTGTTCAGCCAATCCGCCGCCGAGGGCGCGCTGCCAACGCTGTTCGCCGCGACTTCGCCCACAGCTGAGCCCGGCGGGTACTACGGTCCGAACGGATTTTTGGAAATGAAGGGGGCGCCCGCGGCGGCGAAGATCATGCCTCACGCGAAGGATTTCGCTGCGGCGGCCATGCTGTGGGATGCCTCGGCGACATTGACCGGTGTATCCTTCGACGACATCGCGGCCGCCGCATGAGCCGCGCGCCTAATGGGGACGGCTCGATGCAAGTCATCATCTTCGGCGCGACCGGCATGGTCGGGCAGGGCGTTCTGCGCGAATGCCTGATCGATCCCGGCATCGATCGTGTGCTCGTGGTGGGCCGCAGCTCGACCGGCGTGCGCAACGTCAAGCTCGTCGAGATCATCCACGACGATTTTATGGACTATTCGGCGATCGAAACGCAGCTGACCGGCTACGATGCCTGCTTTTTCTGCCTCGGCGTCTCCTCGATCGGCATGAACGAGGAGCGCTACCGGCATCTCACCCATGACCTCACGCTCGCCGCAGCGACGACGCTGGCACGGCTCAACCCGCAGATGATTTTCACCTACGTCACCGGGGCCGGCACCGATTCCACGGAGCAGGGTTCGCGGATGTGGGCGCGGATCAAAGGCAAGACCGAGAACGATCTGCTCAAGCTGCCGTTCAGAGCCGCCTATATGTTCCGGCCCGGCGCGATCCAGCCCTTGCACGGCGCCCGTTCCAAGACGCCTTGGGTGCAGGCGGTCTATACCGCAACCTGGCCCCTCTGGTCGGTGCTGCGCCGGCTCTCTCCGCGGCTCGTCACCTCGACCGAGCAGATCGGCCGCGCCATGATCCACGTCGCCCGCGAGGGGTATCCGCGGAAGGTGCTGGAGATGGAGGATATCAATAGCCTCTGACCCGCCGACCCGTTAGTTTGGACGGAAATTTCGGGGCCTGTGCGCGTTGAGCCCGGTCCACTCCGAAGGAGAAGCGTCGGCGATGCCGCCCCAGCTCAAACTGATCGCACTCGATGCCGACGATCTCGCCGTGATCTCGACCCATGTCCAGGACGCGCGTGTCCAGGCGTCCGACATCATCTGGCGACAAAGCGAGAAGCGGCTCGTGGTCGGGATGAGCCGCCTGGACTGGGAGCAGACGCTGGAGGGCGAGGCCGAGCCGCGTCGCCTGGTCGCCGCGCTTCGCTTCGACCGTGTGCTCGCCTGCAAGTCGCGCAACATCGACTTGGCTGCGTCCGACAAGGTCCTGGACCTCGTCGGCATCGAATTTCACCCGAGGGACGGGCGCGACGAGGAGCCCGCCGGCAGTGCCCTGCTGTTATTCGCGGAAGGTGGCGCCATCCGGCTCGACGTCGAATGCCTGGAATGCGAGCTGACTGACCTCGGGGCGGACGCACTGGGAACGGGGTTGGAGACCGAGGGGGAGCTGTGAAGTTGACCGTATACCAGCCGCATCGCCTCGCCCCCCGCGCCAGAACGGCGCCTTGCGAGGGTTGACGCCGCTTCCCCGCCGCGCCATTGAGCAGGGGACCTGGTGCGCCAATCCGCCCCAAAGACCAGCCAGAAGCCAAGCCAGACATGCCCGTTCGCCTCGACCGCAGCAGCGCCGATTTTGACCAGCGATTCGCGGCCTTCCTCGCCGCCAAGCGCGAGGTTTCGGCCGACGTCGAGGCCGCCGCGCGCGCGATCGTCGACGACGTCGCCAGGCGGGGCGATGCGGCCCTGCTCGAGGCCACGGCAAAGTTCGACCGGCTGAGGCTGGATGCTTCCAACCTTCGCGTCACCGCCGCCGAGATCGAAGCCGCGACCAAGGCCTGCGATGCCGCGACGCTGGACGCGCTCAAGCTGGCGCGCGACCGCATCGAGACCTATCATCGCCGCCAGTTGCCGGTGGACGAGCGCTTCACCGACTCGCTCGGCGTCGAGCTCGGCTGGCGCTACACCGCGATCGAATCCGCCGGCCTCTACGTGCCCGGCGGCACCGCGGCCTATCCGTCCTCGGTGCTGATGAACGCGGTGCCCGCCAAGGTCGCCGGCGTCGCGCGTCTCGTGATGGTGGTGCCCTCGCCCGACGGCAAGCTCAATCCGCTGGTGCTGGCGGCCGCGCATCTCGGCGGCGTCAGCGAGATCTACCGCGTCGGCGGCGCGCAGGCGGTGGCGGCGCTGGCGCACGGCACCGCGACCATCGCGCCCGTGGCCAAGATCGTCGGTCCCGGCAACGCCTATGTCGCCGCCGCGAAGCGGCTGGTGTTCGGCAAGGTCGGCATCGACATGATCGCCGGCCCATCCGAGGTGTTGGTGATCGCCGACGACACCGGCAATGCCGACTGGATCGCTGCCGATCTGCTGGCGCAGGCCGAGCACGATGCCAGCGCGCAGTCGATCCTGATCACCGACTCGGCACGGCTTGCCGCCGACGTCGAGAAGGCGGTGGAGGTGCAGTTGAAGACGCTGCCGCGCGCCGCGATTGCAAGCAGCTCCTGGGCCGATTTCGGCGCCGTCATCATCGTGAAGAACTTGGGCGAGGCCATCCCGCTCGCGGACGCCATCGCCGCCGAGCATCTCGAGATCATGACTGGTGATCCCGACGCGCTCGCAGCTAAGATTCGCAACGCCGGCGCGGTGTTCCTCGGGCCCCACACGCCGGAGGCAATCGGCGATTACGTCGGCGGCTCCAACCACGTGCTGCCGACGGCGCGCTCGGCGCGATTCTCCTCGGGGCTTTCGGTGCACGACTTCATGAAGCGCACCTCCATCCTGAAATGCGGCCCGGACCAGCTCCGCGCGCTGGGTCCGGCCGCGATGACGCTCGGACAAGCGGAGGGGCTGGACGCCCATTCGCGTTCGATTGGATTGCGCCTCAATCTGTCATGACAAAGCCGCCCGAACAGGACGACTCGCAGAACCGCATCGTCGGCGTCACGCTCGACGAAGATTCGATCGGCCGTTCCGGGCCCGATATCGAGCACGAGCGCGCGATCGCGATCTACGACCTGATCGAGCAGAACCTGTTCGCGCCCGCGGGCGCCGAGGGGAAGGGCCCGTTCACGCTGCATATCGGCATCACCGGCAGCCGGCTGATGTTCGACATCCGGCGCGAGGACGGAACGCCCGTCGTCGCGCATCTGCTGTCGCTGACGCCGTTCCGGCGGATCGTGAAGGACTATTTCATGATCTGCGACAGCTACTACCAAGCGATCCGCACCGCGACCCCCGACAAGATCGAGGCCATCGACATGGGCCGTCGCGGCATCCACGACGAGGGATCGCGCACGTTGCAGGAGCGGCTGAAGGGCAAGGTGCGGGTCGACTTCGAGACCTCGCGCCGGCTGTTCACGCTCATAACCGTCCTGCACTGGAAGGGCTAAGCGCGATGGCGGCGCCGCCACGCGCACGCGATCCGCAATCGGTGCTGTTCGCCTGCGCGATGAACAGCGTGCGCTCGCCGATGGCCGAGAGCCTGTTGCAGCACATGTTTCCGCAAGGGCTCTATGTGAAGTCTGCGGGCACGCGAAAAGGTGAGCTCGATCCGTTCGCGGTGTCCGTGATGGCCGAGCTCGGCCAGGACATCTCCGCCCACAAACCGCAGACCTTCGAGGAACTGGAGGACTGGGAGGGGTTGAATTTCGACCTCATCATCACGCTCTCGCCGGAGGCGCACCACAAGGCGCTCGAGCTGACGCGGACGCTCGCGGCCGACGTCGAATACTGGCCGACGCAGGATCCCACCACCATCGAAGGCAGCCGCGATCAGAAGCTTGCCGCGTACCGTGACGTCTGCGATCAGCTGTTGATGCGCATCCGCCGGCGCTTCGCGAAGGTGGGCGCGGCGAGCGGGTAGCAGGCGGCGTCCGTTACATCCGCGTCACACACGCAGGGCACAGCCATGTCGGAAACCTCGAATCAGCAAACCAGGAGTTCCCGGGTTGTGAAACCGGCCCCCTTCCGATAGGTTCCGCGCGCAATTCACCCCTGCTTCATCCCCCAAATCACCTGATGCTTGGCCGCCCCAAATTCGTACTTGCCTCCGGTTCGCCGCGTCGGCTGTCGCTGCTCAACCAGGCCGGCATCGAGCCGGACGCGCTCCGGCCGGCCGACGTCGACGAGACGCCGAGGCGGGGCGAGCTGCCGCGCGCCTGCGCCAATCGGCTCGCCCGGGCCAAGGCCGATGCGGCGCTGAAGTCGGTGCAGCTCGATGACGAGCTGCGCGGCGCCTTCATCCTCGCCGCCGACACCGTGGTGGCGGTCGGCCGCCGCATCCTGCCCAAGGCGAATCTGGTGGACGAAGCCGCGCAGTGCCTGCGCCTGCTGTCGGGCCGCAACCACCGCGTCTACACCGCGATCTGCCTCGTCACGCCGCGCGAGGCCTTCCGCCAGCGCCTGGTCGAGACCCGCGTCCGTTTCAAGCGCCTCTCGGAAGACGACATCCAGGCCTATATCGGCTCCGGCGAATGGCGCGGCAAAGCCGGCGGCTACGCCGTGCAGGGCATCGCCGGCTCCTTCGTGGTCAAGATGGTGGGGTCCTACACCAACGTGGTCGGCCTGCCGCTCTACGAGACCACCTCGCTGCTCGGCGGCGAAAGCTTTCCTATCCGCTTCGGCTGGCTCAACGCCACCACCGCGGTGTGAGCCGACAAGCCGCGGACACAAAAATCGCGAAAACAACCCCATGCACAGTAGAATGGCCGGGCGTGGTGCATGGCCGCCGCCCGAGGAACCCGTTGGCCGACAGGCTCTTGAGCCCATTCAGCCCACGCAAGCCGCCGGCATCATGGACCATCAAATCAAACAGCCCGCCAGCCCACTCAAAACCTGCCCGATCTGCGGCAAGCCGCAGTCGGAGGCCGCCCGCCCATTCTGCTCCTCGCGCTGCCGCGACGTCGATCTGAACCGCTGGCTGAAAGGCTCCTACGTCATCCCCGCCCGCGACGACGAAGCGGATGACGTAGAATAACTAAATAATATCAATGGATTACTTGACTGACCAGCGCGCCGCGCGCCAGCCGCGGCAGGCCCGTCCCAGCTTGTGCACAGCCGGGCCGCGCCCGGCGAAGCCACTTGGCGAAGCCGGGTGGACAGGCCGCCCCGAGCCCACTATAAACCGCCCGCTCGATGGGCTTTGGCCCCTCTCTTGGAGCACGCCCAGGTAGCTCAGTTGGTAGAGCATGCGACTGAAAATCGCAGTGTCGGTGGTTCGATTCCGCCCCTGGGCACCATGCTTCGGTTACGTGTCGCGTAGCCACGCTCATCCCCCAGCGAACGCGTGAAGGTCGCCGACCGGCAGTGACTATGGTTCGCAGCCGCGCGAAAGGTCGTTGTCGCATCCAGGGGGGCACTGTCGCTTCCCCAGGTTGAAGCCCAGCCTCAAATGGAAACGCTTGTAGACATAGGGCGACAACGCCAGTCGCCCGCCGAACTTGCGCGCCATGGGCCACATTGCCCCCTTGCTCAGTTGCAATCGCTGCAAGCCCTCGTGTTACAGTCCCAACTTTCGATCGACCTCACGCTTTTCATCACGTTTGGATTGAGGAAGGGAAACACTATGGACGAGGTCTTGATCAACACGACCACAGCTGGTGATCAAAGCCAGCCCAGCGTATGCGGCCTTCAGGGCACCCAATTCGTCGTGGTGTGGGAGGACCACAGCGACAACACGATCAAGGGCCAGATGTTAGGTGCGGGCGGCACCAAGAGCAGCGACCAGATCCTGATCAACCTGCCGACGCTGCCGGGACCGCGGCGGCAGCTTCCCGTGGCCGTGGAGTATGGATCGGGCTTCGTTGTGGCCTGGAACGAGCAGGCCGCCGGCAGCGCCGCGACGGCGCCGACCCAGCTCAAGCTTCGCATCTTCGATGCCGATACGCTGTCCGGGCCGGAAATCCAGGTCTCTACGTCGCCGGTCGAGCCTTTGACCCGGCCCGCTTTGGCGCGCCTGCAGGATGGAAATTTCATTGTCGTCTGGGCGGACAAGCGGGCCGACCAGCGCATCCGCGCGCAACGCTTCGGCGCCGACGGAAGCAGGATCGGCGCCGAGTTTCGCGCCAACACCACCGCCGGGCTGCACAAGGTCCCGATGGTGGCGTGCCTGACCACTGGCGACGTCGTCATCGCATGGCGGGCGCGGATCACAGGTCCCTTGCACATGCGCTATCAACTCTTCAACGCGAAGGGAGCAGTGGGCAGCGAGCACATCACGCCGGCGACTGCCACCGCGGCAGCCATGGCCGCGATCGACGGCGGCCAGTTCGTCATCGCGCATCTGAACGATTTCGGGGAAGACGCCACGGCGAGCACCCTGATCGTCGTGGAAGCGGATGTGTACAAGGCCGACGGCTCGCCCGCCAATCTCCACTTCGTCTCGACCAGCGAGCAACGCATCCAGGCCACTTGGCCGACGCTCTCGCCTCTCTCGGGCGGACGCTTCCTGATCGGCTGGGTCCAGCGCAACGTCGACCAGCCCGCCACCACCAACGTGAAGGCACGGATTTTCTCGACCAAGGGTCCGCTGGGCCAGGTCGTCCAGTTCAACACGTCCACCGGCCACAATCGCTTCAACCTCGCGGCTGTCGCGGCTTCAGGCCCAAGCCAGGAAGTGGCCTTCGTGGCCTGGACCGACGACACCCAGAGCGAAGGACACTGCGGGACGGGCGATACGTGGACGCCCACTGACGGTGCCTGCGGCGGGGTTCTAGCAGCCAGCGGGCGGCACGATTCCCCCTCACCCCTGTCGTGCAAACACGAAATGCCCGACGTCGATCTTCCCCGCCCGGAAGCCTGCCTCGCAGTAGCACAAATAGTATTCCCACATCCGGCGGAAGGGCTCGTCGAATCCCTGCGAGGTCAGGTCGATCCAGGCCCGGCTGAAATTGTCGCGCCAGAGCGAGATCGTCCTGGCGTAGTCCTGCCCGAACATCCGCTCGCGAACGATGGGCATTTCGAAACGTTCGCCGAGCGTCCGCAGGATGGCGGCCGACGGCAGCATGCCGCCCGGGAAAATGTATCTCTGGATGAAGTCGACCCGCTGCCGATAGCTGCCGAAGAGCTCGTCGTGAACCGTGATGGCCTGGATGCCGGCAAGTCCGCCGGGCTTCAGCCGCTGCTTCAGCTGATTGAAATAGGCAGGCCAAAATTGCTCGCCGACGGCTTCAATCATCTCAATGGAGGCGATGCGGTCGAAGCGGCCCTCCTGGTCGCGGTAATCCTGCAAGCGGATTTCGACCTTCTCGGCGAGCCCGGTCCTGTGGATCCGGCGACGGGCAAAATCATGCTGCTCCTTGCTGATGGTCAGCGCCAACACCTTGGCGCCGTAAGTCTTGGCGGCGAATTCTGCAAAGCCACCCCAACCGCAACCGATCTCGAGCACGCTCTGGCCCGGCTCCAATTCGATCGCCTTCGCCAGCTGCTCATATTTATGCTGTTGCGCGGCGGGAAGGTCGGCTGTCTCGGTCGAGAACAGCCCCGACGAGTAGGTCATGCTGGAATCGAGCCACGCCGCGAAGAACTCGTTTCCGAGATCGTAATGCCGGTGAATGTTGTGCCGCGATCCTTCCTTGGTGTTGCGGCGCAGGCGATGGAGCGCTCGCCGGCAGAGGCGAACCAGCATATTCCCGGCGAATGCGCTGTCGACCAGCTCCTCGTTGAGACAGAGCACGTACAGAAGCTGAGCGAGATCGGGCGTGGTCCAGTCGCCTCGGATGTAGGCCTCGGCCATGCCGATGTCGCCACCGATGACGAGGCTGCGCGCGAACCTGTAGTTCTTCAGCTCGATCGTGGCCGGCGGACCTTGAAGCTGGCCGCGCAATGTCACCATCCTCTGGTCGGGGAGACGCACATGAAGGGTGCCACAGCGAAGCTGTGATGCAAGGCGCAGAGCCAGGCGGGCGAAGAACGGGACGCCATCAAATTGAACGGCGGGATGGGTGGCTGCCAGGTCCATGGTTCAGATCTCGCGTTGTTTCAAACGAGGCACGTACGGAACGCCTTTCAGCCAGAGCCGCATCGCTTCCCAGTGAATGGCTGCGATGACCTTCAAGGTCAGGAAAGGCAATCCGAGTAGCGCCGCCAGCAGAGAGCGGCTCGTCAGAGTGCGACGTCGCCCACAAAATGCAGCCGCAAACATCGCGCCCTGCGCGCCGCTCTGCAGGATCCGCACTCTCACATCCTGCCGTGGTGGAGAAACGCTGAAGCGGTAATGCGTTTCCATCTCCATGAAAGGTGAAACGTAGAAGGTCTTCGATTGGCTCTGGCGGACGACGGAGCTCGCGCAGTCCTGGTGCACCGGCAGGATGTAGGAATGCATCTCACCGAAGGTGTTGCGGACCTCGTAGATCAGCAGCGCCAGATTGCCGGATGCGCGATAGCAAAAGTAGATCGAGAGCGGATTGAAAACGTAGCCGAAGACCCGGGGATAGCAGAGCAGTAGAATGCGGCCCCCGGAAAGGTCGATGCCGCGTTCGGCCGCGAGCTGTCGGGCGTGTTGGCTGAGGCCCGTGCCTTTGCCGTCGCCGTGGTCGCGCTCGTGAAAGCTGAAGGGCGCCGCTCGATTGATGCCGAACAGCCGGGATAGGCGGCCCGCTTCGCTCAGCCGGTCGAGGTCGATCAGCAGGTTCACCACGCGATAGGTGAACCTGTGCTGCACCGGCTGCCATCGCGCGTGCATCACTTTCCCCCAATAGAGCGCGGCGGGCGCTGTCGCATCCTCGGGTTCGGCTGGTGTGGTTAGGACCATCGCCTTACTCGGCAGCCTCGGCCAGGGCCGGATCCGGTTGACGCCAAGGAAGTTCGACGCCGAGTGCCTCGGCAACGGAAATGCCGGCCTGCAGGCCATCCTCGTGAAAGCCATAGCCGGTCCAGGCGCCGCAGAACCAGGTGCGGCGACGCCCTTGAATCGCGGGGAGCCGTCGCTGCGCCGCGAACGCGCCCAAGTCGTATTGCGGATGGGCGAAGGTGAATTTTCCGAACGTCAGACCGGCCGCCGGCTCGAAGGGAGGGTTGAGGCTGACGAACAAGGGTCTGCGCTCGTCGATCCCCTGCAGCCGGTTCATCCAATAGGTCACCGCGACGTCGTTCAGGGCAGGCGTTTGCCGCGGCCAGCGCAGGAAGTTCCAGGAGGCCCACGCCTGACGCCGCCGGGGCATGAGGCTGGGATCACGGTGCAGATAGATGGTGTTTGGAGCATATCTGATGGCGCCAAGGATGGAACGCTCCGTGGCGTCGGCGTCCGACAACGTCGCCAAGACCTGGTCGGTGTGACAAGCCATCACCACCGCATCGTAAGTTTCTATGCCGCCATGACTGTCGCGGACGGTCACGCCATGCCCCGTTCGGTCGATCGATGTCACCGCGCAGCCTAGCCGAATGTTGTGCCTGAACGAAGCGGTCAGCTTGTCGACATAGCGCCGGCTGCCACCCTCGACCGTGCGCCAGCGCGGTCGATCGAGGTGCAGGAGGCGATGATTGTCGAAGAAGGCGACGAAGTTCTCCGCCGGGAACGACAGGATGTCGTCGGACGAAGACGACCAGATCGCCGCCCCCATCGGACCGAGATAGTCGGAGAACACGCGCGGCCCGAACGATTGCCGGCGCAGATATTCGCCGAGGGTCAGGCCAAGCAGCCGGCCGGCGCGCAGATCGGCCACGCTTTGCTTGTTGAACCGCGCGACCTCGGCCAGCATGCGGAAATATGACGGGGATGCGAGGTTGCGGGGTTGCGCGAACAGGCCGCAGGCCGTCTGCAAGGCGCTCTCTCCACCACCGCGCCATTCGAACCGGCCGTGGTCGGCGGACAGGGCGAAACTCATGCAAGTCTCGACGGTGTTCACGCCGAGATGCGTGAACAGCGACGTCAATTGCGGGTAGTTGGTCTCGTTGAACACGATGAAGCCGACATCGACATCAATGGGCTCGCCGTCATAGTCGACGCGAACGGTGTGGCTATGCCCACCCGGCTGCAGCTCACGCTCGTAAACGGTGACTGCGTAACGTTTCGAAAGGAGCCACGCGGCCGCATTGCCGGCAATTCCCGTCCCGATCACGGCCAAACGCATGCTTTTTCGCCCCCACTGCGGTACCGTCAGCGACGGCCCTCGAAGCAACTTTCAGGAAACGTTCGGCAGAAGGGCGCGGATCACTCGCCAGATCCCGGCGCCCGGGGCGAAACCGCAGCCCGGACATGACGTATCGGACAGGATCAATTCGGGTGAGGGCATGATCCTTCCGTATATTCAGGCGATCGGCTGCATGGCGCTGGCCTTCTGTCTCTTGATGGGACTGGCCTGGGTTGTCCAGCAGCGCACGGGAAACTCCGGCTGGGTCGACGCGATCTGGTCGTATTCGAGCGGTCTCGTCGGTGCAGCCGCTGCCCTGTGGCCGCTTGACGGCGCGCTGCCGGCTCGCCAAGTGCTCGTTGCAGGGCTTGTGCTGCTCTGGTCGGTGAGGCTCGGCACGCACATTGCGCGTCGCTCTGCGGCCGGGGTCGACGATCCCAGATATGCGAACTATGCGCGCGAATGGGGGGCGGATGCCCCGCGCCGGATGTTCTTCTTCCTGCAATCACAGGCGCTGGTCTCGCTGCCGCTCCCCTTCGCCGTGTTCCTCGCGGCGCACGCACCGGCGCCGGGGCTGCGGCTGCAGGACTACATCGGCATCGTCATCGTCCTGATTGCCGTCGCCGGCGAGGCCCTGGCGGACCGGCAGCTGCAGCGCTTCAAACGCGACCCCTCGAGCAAGGGACAGGTCTGCGATGTCGGTCTGTGGCGCTGGTCGCGGCATCCGAACTATTTCTTCGAATGGCTGGGATGGCTGGCTTACCCGGTCATCGCGCTATCATCAGGATATGCCTGGGGTTGGGCCAGCCTGGCGGCCCCGGTGATCATGTACTGGATCCTGGTCCACGTGACGGGCATCCCGCCGCTCGAGAAGCAGATGCTGCGATCGCGCGGCGACCGCTATCGTGCGTATCAGGCGCGCACCGGCGCCTTCTTCCCATGGCCGCCGCGTCGGATCTGAGCGCGCGCCTCGCCATTCGAGACGACAGCTGCGCGGTCTCCTCATCGCTTCCGTATGTGATCGGCCCGGAGGCGCGCGCGATGCCGGCCTGCTTACTGGGCGGTGAGCCGAATAAGCGCCCCAAGTGATCCGCTGCGGCTTGTGCAGCGTTAAACTGACGGCGGCCGATCGGCCGGATCAAGAGCGACGAGACGCACGGACATGAATTTATTCTTGACCTACCTGGCTGTGGCCGTGACCTTCGTTGCCGTCGATATGGTCTGGCTGACGATCATGGTCGAAAGACTGTATCGACCCGTGCTGGGTGATATGTTGCGGGCTCAGCCCAACCTGCCGGCCGCGGCCGCGTTCTACGTGTTGTATCCCCTCGGATTGATCTGGTTTGCCGTGCTGCCGGCGCAGCAGGACGGAGGCGCGCTGCGCGCTTTCACATCCGGCCTGCTGCTTGGCTGCTTCACCTATGCAACCTACGATCTGACCAACCAGGCGACGCTGCGGAACTGGTCGACCGGACTGACCCTCGCCGACGTGTGCTGGGGATCCTGTCTCGCCGGTGTTAGTGCCTGGATCGGGTTTCTCGTCGCTCAAAAGCTGTCGCATTGAGTCGTGCCAATCATGTCACGTGCGCTTGTGGCCTCCGAGCTGCTCCACCGCCTCCCTGGTTTCCGCGATCTTGTCGGACAAGGATATGAAGGCCTTCTGAGCCTTCAGCTTCGACTCCTCGTCGAGCAAGAGGCTCGCGAGGTCGACCAGTTGATCGCCCATGCGCTCCATGATTGCGAGCAGCCGATCGACACCGGCCGCAGGCTCGTGAGCAACGACACTTTCGACTTCTCGCACGATCGCTTCGAGCCTTGCCGTCGAGGAGACAAGCCGGTTCTCGCGCCCACGCTCGGGAAATTCAATAATCTCTGCGTCCATGCACGCGTTCTCGCCGGCTTCACGCCGCAGCCGATGCGCTGAGGCAATCCTTGCGCACCGACAAGATGGTTCGGTGCAGCCAGGTCTTGATCGTGCCCACCGGCACACCGAAGCGTTGAGACAGGCTCGCGCGGCTCTCGCCCTCGAGATAGGCCAGTGCGATCAGCCTGCGGCGATCTTCCGGCAAGCGGGCCAATGCGCCCAGAGCGATGGGTTCGGCGCTGGCGTAATCGAAGTGCTCGGTTGGTGACAGCCCGGCCGTTGCGGGGACCGCGAGCGCCTTGTCCAGTTCGACACTGGGCTGCCGCCTGGTCCGCAGATGGTCAATCGCGGTGTGGCGGACGATTGCGGCCATCCAGGTCATGGCCGATGCCCGACCGGGATCGAACCGAGCCGCATTGCGCCAGATCTTCAGGAAGCTTTCCTGCAGGATGTCGTCCGCATCGTGCGGCGCCGTCCCGACGGCCAGCGCAATCCTGCGCAGCCTGCCGCGGGTCATCGTATGAAGCTCTGCGAAGGCGCGTGTCTCGCCTGCTGAGACGCGTACCAGCAGTCCGGGCAACATCTCGCTCTGCGCCCGATTGGCCAGGCTCGAACAGGTCATGTCCGGTCTCTCCCTTGCGTTTCCTTACGAAACGCTCCGAGCGCGGGCCCGGATCACCTGACGGGAAAGGGACGCAGCAGTTCAGAGCCGCACGAAGGGGCCGATCAACCGTCCGAGGAAGCCGTTCATGCGCAAGTCGCCGGTCATCGCGACGAGGCAGAGGCAAGGACCTTCGTCACCGACGATGGGACGGTGATCGACCTCGTCGTCGCCATAGTCGAAATCACCAGGACCAAAGCGTCCGCCCTCATGGCTGAAGCTGCCCTCGAGCACGAGCGTCAGCTCGGTGCCGGTGTGGGTATGCTCGAGCATCCGCGAGCCCGGCGCTGACCGAAGCAGGAAGGCGCGCGCCGTGCCCGAACCGGAGAGCTCGATCGGCCGCAGGCTGAGACCGGGCGCGACCCGTCGACGCCTGCCGATGCGATATTTGCGCAGGGCCGGCGGAACATCGTCATCCGCGGCCGACGCCAGCGGAGGCGCGGCTATCTCCTTCGGAGCCTCGTGAATTCGTGACATCACGCGATCGAACGCATCCGATGCAATCGGCGCAGGCTCGACGTCCTCGAGCGACGCCCCCGCGAGCTGCTCGATGGCCTGCACGAAACGGGCGCAGCGCGCGCAGCCTGCCACATGCACACCGACGACCAGCTGATGGGCTTCTTCCAGCTTGCCGGCCGCGAAATCGGCCAGAAGATCTTCCGGCGGATGATGGCTGATCGTCATGCTTCTTCGTCCAAAATGTCTCGCAACCGGTTCATCGCCAGCCTGATCCGGGACTTGACCGTCCCGAGCGGAATCCCGAGCGCGCTCGCTATTTCGGGATGCGGCCTTTCCTCGATGAAGGACAGCCTCACCACCATGGATTGCTCCACCGAGAGCTGCTGGATGGCCGACTTGATCCGCGCCGCATCCTGCCCGCGCGATATCAGGATATCGGCCGGCTCGGCTTGATCCGGCCCGTCCGGCAGTTCGGAACCGGCTTGCAAACGGTCTGTCCGCGCCCTGCGGCGGAACAAATCGATCCGCAGATTGCGCGCGATCGTGAAGATCCAGGCCGGCGCTCCCGCGGTCGCAGGATCGAACTGGTGCGCCTTCCGCCACACGGCGATCAAGGTGCTTTGAGCGATCTCCTCTGCCTCGTCGGAGCTGCAACCGGCTTTCAGCATCAGCCCCTTGATGCGGGGCGCGAAATGCTCGAACAGCCGCTTGAAAGCCTCGCGGTCGCCGTCAGCAGCAACCCGTCCGATCAAATCAGCCCAATCCACCTTTGCCTTCGGCCCTCTGCTCGCACCAATCGACAGCCGCGCCGGCACCCTCCGGGGTAAACCGGCCTCAGCCCGGATCGGCACCTTCAAAGCCCGGATAGCAGCGATCATGACGCCTCGACAAGCGGTCTCTCGAGTTGACAACGACCGGCGCCGGCCGCCGGATCACCGCGAAAGGCGCATTGTTGCAGGTTCCGGACGGCCCGCGGGCAGAGCGGTCCGGCCCTGGCACTCCGCTTGCTGTGTCATGACCAAATCCAGGCCTCAGCAGGGAGGCCGTTTCAGGTTGAGGCAAGCGATGCAGAATGTGTCCCGTTCTGGTGCTACCGGTGAACTCAAGCTCGACGCGTTGATCGCCGATTTGTGGTGGCGCGTTCGCCTCTTGAATACCGATATTCTCGAAGCGGAGGCTAAAGCCGGGGTGTTCGACGCGCAGCAGCCGACTTATCCGCTGCTTGCGCTCAACCTTCGCGCGCGGCGCGACAATCTGGTCTCCACGATCGGCATGCTCGAGGAGCGTGCGAAATCAGTGTCCGAAGCGGCTTGAGAGCGGACTGCGGCTGCGACCGGTTGAGCTTCAAGCCGGGCGACAAGCGTTGGAGACGCCGGCTCGCGGGGCGCTGCGGAAACATGCGAAATCGCTGCGCATGGCGCTCATGTCATTCGCGATTGTGAGGCCTGAGCACGCGCCAGGCCCTTGTCCTCATGCTATGGCTCCCATCGCAACGATGCGAGGCCGCCATGCTCCCCATTCCCGCCGACATCTTCACCGAGCCCGAGGACGTTTCGCCCGACGGCCTTGCCAATCTCGGCCCGCTCCGCCGTCTCGCAGGCCAGTGGCAGGCGGACAAGGGCATCGACATCAATCCCAAGGCGGACGGGCCGGAGCGGCGGACCTTCATCGAGCGCATCCGCATGGACCCGATCGATCCGCAGGCCAACGGGCCGCAGCTATTGTACGGGCTGCGCTATCACATCCACATCAACACGCCCGAGGAGGACATCACCTTCCACGACCAGGTCGGCTATTGGCTGTGGGAGCCCGCGACCGGGCTGGTCATGCAGACGCTGGCCATTCCGCGCGGACAGGTGCTGCTGGCCTCGGGCAAGGCCGGGCCTGATGACAGGACAATCTCCGTCACTGCCAAGCGCGGCGATACCGCCTACGGGATCTGCTCGACCGATTTTCTGGAACAGGCCTTCCGCACCGATGCCTACCGCTGCGACATCACCTTCAACGACGACGGCAGCTGGACCTATCTGATCCAGACCGAGTTGTTCGTGCGCGGCGCGCCGTTCAATCATCGCGACACCAACACGCTGCAGCTGGTCGCGCCGCCGAAGCTCAACCCGCTCGCGGCGATCGTCAATGATCGCGCCAGGGAGAATGCGGGCGGCGATGGATCCGCGGCCTGAGCGCAGCCCGGAGGATTGCATGAAACCGTATGTCATCTGTCTGATGCACTCCAGCCTCGACGGCCGCACCCACCCCAGCCGTTGGCGCCCGAAGGGGGCGGGAACGGACTGGTTCGAGAAGATCCATGACGAGCTCGGCGGCGATGCCTGGGTGATCGGCCGCGTCACCGGATCCGAGTTCGCCAAGGGCAAGCCGTACCCGACCGAGACGCGCGAGACATTTCCTCGCGAAAACTGGTTCGCGCGACGCGATGCGAAAACCTACGGAGTCGTGCTCGATGCGCAAGGCAAGATCGGTTGGGGCCGTTCGGATATCGGGGGTGATCCGATCGTGGTGGTGCTGACCGAAAGCGTGCCGGATTCGCATCTCGCAGGGCTGCGCGGCGAGGGCGTCTCCTACATCTTTGCCGGCAAGTCCGAGATCGATCTGGCGCTGACACTGGACATCCTCAACCGCGAGCTCGGTGTGAAGCGCCTGCTGGTGGAAGGCGGCGGCGTCGCCAATGGCGCGTTCCTGCGGGCCGGTCTCATCGACGAGTTCAACCTGATCCTCAGCCCCGCGATCGACGGCGCAAGCGGCGCGCCCTTCGTGTTCTCTTCGACGGAGGCGGACAGCGACAAGCGCGCGCCGATCGCCGCGATGACGCTGGAGAGCTCGCGCGATCTCGGCGGCGGCGTCCTGCTGCTGCGTTATCTGATCAGGAACGATCCGCAAGCCGCGGGCCGGTAGCTGCGGCCATGCCCGAGACAACGGAGCATATCGTCATCGTCGGCGCGGGCGCAGCCGGCCTGATGGCGGCGCGCGAGCTGGCGCGGGCCGGCCGGAAGGTGACGGTCCTAGAGGCGCGAAGGCGCTGCGGCGGCCGCATCCATCCGCTGCCTGCTGAAGAGTTCGGCTATCCCGCCGCGGGCGGCGCCGAATTCGTCCATGGCGAGGCGCCCGTCACGCGCACACTGCTGCGCGAGGCCGGGCTGTCGCTTCGGGCGCTCGAGGGCGAGCAGTGGAGCTTTGACGGCACGACGCTCTCGCGCGAAGGGCGCGACGATCCGCACAAGGCGGAGCTTCAGGCCGTGCTACGCGACTTGAAGGACGATCTCTCCGTCGCCGAATTCCTGCGCCGGCATTTTGCCGGAGATGATTATGCGCCGATGCGCCAGTCGATCGCGCGAATGGTCGAGGGCTATGACGCGGCCGACCCCGAGCGCGCCTCGACGCTGGCGCTGCGTGAGGAATGGATGGATGGCGGGCACGCGCCGCAGGCGCGCATCGACGGGGGCTATGGCGCGCTGATCGACTTTCTGGCGGCGGATTGCCGGAGCCTGGGCGTCACCATCCATCTCGGCTGTGTGGTGTCGGCGATCGAGGAGGACGGCCGCATGCTGACCGTTCACTGCACCGGCGGCGATGTCCATGGTTGCGACCGCGTGATCCTCACCGTGCCGCTGCTGCTGCTGCGCGAGATGGCTCTGCCGGCGAGCGCGCGCGCGAAGTTGGCAGCTAGCGGCGACATCGGCTTCGGCAATGTCGTCAAGATACTGCTGCGCTTCGCGCGGCCATGGTGGTGCGAGCGCGAGCGGGGTCTCGCTGGCATGACCTTCCTGCTATCGGACGAGATGATCCCGGTGTGGTGGACGCAATATCCGAGTCGGCATGCCGTGCTCACCGGCTGGTTCGGCGGTCCGCGCACGGCGGAACTCGAAAACCTCGATCCGCAGGGACTGATCGAGGCCGGGCTCGGTTCACTCGCCGCCATCTTCAAGCTGTCGCGCGAGACCATCGCGCGCGAGCTCGTGGCGGCGACGGCGACTAACTGGGCGCACGATCCCTTCGCCCGCGGCGCCTATTCCTGGGCGACGCCGGCAACGCGCGCGGCGCAAGCGATCCTCGCGCGTGCCGATGGCGCGGTGCGGTTCTCCGGCGAGGCGCTCTATCGCGGAGCCGACATGGGCACGGTCGAGGCAGCGCTGGCGAGCGGTCTGGAAACGGCGGGGATGATCTTGCGGGGATGACCGACCGGCAAGAAAAAGGCCCGCGTCCCGCGGGCCTTAATCTCTCTCACGGTCTCATCTCTCACCAGCGTCCGCCGCCGAAGCTGAACGTCACGCCAGGGCCGCCGCCGCCATAATATCCGTACGGTCCACCGCCGTAATAGCCGTGGTGGCGGGGGTAATAGCCGTAGCTGCGATAATGCGGACGGTAGTAGCCGTGATGATGCCGCCAATGATGATGGTGACCATGCCAGCGATGGTGCCTGCGATGCGCGCTGATGTCGGTGGTCTGGCTTTCCTGCGCGCTCTGTTTCGCGCTTGAACCGCCGGCCGCGTTTGCCGCCGTTCCGCCTGCAAGCGCCGCAGTTCCGACGGCCATCGCGACAATGAGATACTTCATGTCATCACTCCAGTTGAATGTCGTGTGACAACAGATGGGCGGCGACTGCGTTCCAGCAAGTTGCGGGCGTCGAAAGGACGCAGCGCGGGCGTTCCATGCGCGACATGAACGATGTCGTAAGCTTTATCGTGCAGCACCGGCGTCGATCGCATTGTTGCCATCACTTGGCCGCGGATAAGGCGATTACGTTACCGGCTTCGTGACTCTCGTGCCCCGGACTGAGCGCAGCGTCTCCCCTTGCGATGCGACGAGCGACGCTCTCATCGTCACGGATGCGGATCGGGAAAGCCGTGCCGTTCGGAGAGCGCAGCGAGGATCGCGTCCTTGTCGGCAATGAAGAGGTGACCCTGATGAATGCCGGTCCGGTGCGGCGAGGTCGTTCCGTCAGCCAGCACCAGCAGCGGCAGCGATTGGTTCTCCTCGCCGAGAAGCGCGACCACCGGCCGCCTGGGACGCGGCCATGCGATGCGCTCGACATCCAGCTTTTCGGCGAGCTGCGGAAACGAGGCCAGCACGCCCTCAATCAACGCGCAATGCCAGCAATAGAACACGCGCCCCGGAAAGGCCGGGTCCTCGAAGCCGGGGCGCAGCAGAAATAGGCGGTCGCGCGTCATGGATCGCTCCGAAGCTTCGGCGCCTTGCTGAGGATCAAGGCGGACGAGATATGCGAGGAAGGTGAACGTTTCGGCCCTCCCGGCGAGAGCGCTCACATGCTCTTGAACGCCGCGACCGCCGCGCTTGATCCATCGCAAGCTCGGCCGCGGCCTGCGCATGCAATGTCGCCCGCGACAATTCGTACAGCAATCGAGGCAAGTCATGAAGGCGTATTTCGTCGGCGGCGGCATTGGATCGCTCGCGGGCGCGGCGTTCCTGATCCGGGACGCGCAGCAGGCGGGGCGTGACATCGTGATCTACGAGGCGCAGCCGCTGGTCGGTGGCAGTCTCGACGGCGCCCAGCTCGCGAACGGCGCCTATTCGCTGCGCGGCGGGCGCATGCTGACCACCGACCATTATGAATGCACCTGGGATCTGCTCTCCAGCATCCCCTCGCTCGAGCATCCGGGCCTCAGCGTGCGCGACGAGACCGTCGCGTTCAATCTGGAGAACCCGGCGAACTCGCAGGCGCGGCTGGTCGACCGCAACCGCTTCAAGGTCGACGTCTCGCATATGGGTTTTTCCGCACGCGACCGGCTGGAGCTGCTGCGGCTCACCGAAGCGTCGGAGGAGACGCTCGGCAACAGCCGCATCACCGACTGGCTCTCGCCGAAGTTCTTCGAGTCCAATTTCTGGTACATGTGGCAGACCACCTTCGCGTTCCAGCCCTGGCACAGCGCGGTCGAGCTGAAGCGTTATCTGCATCGCTTCATAAGCGAGTTTCCGCGCATCGAGACGCTCGCCGGCGTCAAGCGCACCGTCTACAATCAGTATGATGCGATCGTGCGGCCGCTCGCCGATTGGCTGAAGCGGCAGGGCGTGCAATTCGTGCGCGGCACTGCAGTCACCGACATGACGATCGAGAGCGAGGACGGACGCTTGCGGGTGCGCCAGCTCGTGCTCGACCGCGACGGCCGCACCGCCAACGTTCGGATCGAGGACGGCGACCTCGTGTTCTTCCAGAACGGATCGATGACGGACGCCTCGAGCCTGGGCACGATGACCGAGCCGCCGCCGCGCCTGACCAAGAGGGACAGTCAGGGTTGGACGCTCTGGGAGACGATCGCGAAAGGCCGTCCCGAGTTCGGCAATCCCTCCGTCTTCAACAGCTCGATCCCCGAATCCTATTGGCTGTCCTTCACCGTCACCTGCCGCGATCCACGCTTCTTCGACCGGATGGAGGCGTTCTCCGGCAACAGGGCCGGCACCGGCGGGCTCGTGACGTTCAAGGATTCCAACTGGCTGATGTCGGTCGTGCTCTATCACCAGCCGCATTTCGCAGGGCAGCCAAAGAACGTGCAGGTGTTCTGGGGCTATGCGCTGCATCCCGACCGCGTCGGCAATTTCGTCGGCAAGCCGATGTCCGACTGCGGCGGCGCGGATATTTTGAAGGAGCTGTGCGGGCACCTGAACTTCGATCCCGATGTGTTCGAGGACGCAATCTGCGTTCCCTGCCGCATGCCCTACATCACCAGCATGTTCATGCCGCGTAACCTGACTGATCGGCCGCTGCCGGTGCCGAAGAATTCGGTCAACCTCGCGTTCGTCAGCCAGTTCGTCGAAATCCCCGACGACGTCGTGTTCACCGTCGAATATTCGGTGCGGGCAGCACAGATGGCGGTCTATCAGCTCATGAAGGTCGATCGCCCGGTGCCGCCGGTGACGCGGCACGACAGGTCGCTCGCGGTGATCTTCGCGACGCTGGAGAAGGCGTTCGCGTGATGCCGGTTCGGCGGCGCTGGTGCCTGCGATCGCGGCTATGGCGGCGCCGCCAGCGGCAGGGCGACGTGAAAGACGGCGCCGCCTGAGGGCGCGTTCTCGGCCCAGATCCGCCCGCCATGCGCTTCGACGATGGTATGGGCGATCGACAGGCCGATGCCCATGCCTTGCGCCTTGGTCGTGAAGAACGGCTTGAATATCTCCGTCACCTTCTCTGGAAGGATTCCGTCACCGGCATCGGCGACGGAGACGAGAGCCAGATTGCCCTCGGCGAGACTGGTTCGGCCGACCACGCGGCGCCGCTTGTTCGGTAGATGGGCCACGGCGTCGATGCCGTTCATGGCCAGATTCAGAATGGCCTGCTGGAGCTGAACCTTGTCGCCCTTGACGCGGATATCCGTGGACGAGGGTTCCGTTGCGAGCTCGACATCGTGCGTCAAGGCCTGCACAGATAGGAAGCGAAACACCTCGCCGACCATCGCATTGAGGTCGAGCTCGTGCCGTGCGGTCGGGTCTCGTTTCAGAAACGCACGCAGCCGGCTGATGATTTCGGCGGCCCGCTGATCGTCTCGGCGAATGTGGGCCAATATGTCATCGATCTCGCCGAGGTCGGGAGCCGGATTCCGCAATATAAGCTGGGCGGACTCGGCATTGATCATGATGGCGGCGAGCGGCTGGTTCAGCTCGTGGGCGAGCGAGGCAGTCATCTCGCCCACGGTGGCGCGGCGATTCAAGTGGGCGAGTTCCGACATGCGCTGCCGCGCTTCGACCTCGGCCATGAAGCGCAGGTGGCGCTCGCGCAGCAAAATCGCGATCATCATCGCCTGCAGCAGAACGATGCTCGCAACGATGGTGACGTGCCAGTGATACTGCCCCCAGAAGGTCGGTTCACGGAAACGTACCTCGCTGCCGGGGGGCAGATTGGCCTCGTTCACGTTCCAGCGCTTCAGCTGGCGCCAGTCGAAGATCGGCTTCACGTTGTCCCCGCCGAAGGGGACGATGTTCGACGGCGCTTCGCCGTCGAGTATCCGCATGGCGACTTCGCCGGCTTCCCGTCCGATGATCTCCGGCATCAGCAGGAAGCCGCCGACGCCCGATCGCCCGAGGAATGTGTCGGATGTGATGACAATCGGACGGTTCGCAGTCTCGGCGACGAGCGCGAGCGCCGACGCCGGGGAATAATAGGTGCCTTCGCCGTCGGAATACATCGCGGAGGTCAGGATCGCGGAACGGTCGGGCAGCGAAGCGACTTGCTTGCGGACGTCGCGTAGCACGGCATCGGAGAGATCTGTGACTTCGAGGCCTGGCATCATGGCCGCGAAGTCCTGCCTCCAATGTCCATACACCAGCGGATTCCTCCAGGCATCGCCCACGAGGACGACACGGGTCAGGTCGGGGACGATGGCGCGCGCAGCTTTCAGCAAATGTGCCGGCGTCACGCGGGCGAAGACCGCGGTGGTATCGGGCAGAAACAGCGCGCGCGTTTCGGGCAGATCAGGCACAAAGCCGTAGACGACTGGCGCGGCCGGCCAAATCTCCTGCTTGCGCTTTTGAAGGAATTTCGCCGATGTGACGCCAATTGAAACGATGACGTCGATCGGCCGCTGTGCATATTTGGCCCTGAGGTGGCCGACCAGGCTCTCTTCATAGCCGGGCCCCGGGAAGCGGCTGAGATCGAGGCTCTCGCCGTAGATCACCGTGTGAGCCGTCCCGCTCTGCTTCGCAGCGGCGCGGATGCCGGTAAAGATCTCGGAATAAAACGGCGAGCGAAAATCGGCTTCTTCAAGAACCAGGATCGAACGCTGCCGCTTGCTCTCGGCTGCGATGCAGTCGCGCGACAAGCTTGCGAGCAGGCAGACGATCAGGATGCGCACCAGCCCGGTGATCATACGCGCGCTACTGGACCGTCGGCCCGTCCCCACTGCGATCGCGTCTCCGCGATGAGGACGCTCGGGTGAGCATAACCGCCTCGCCTGGAGTTTCAACGGAGCGATGTGTGACGGTTGCGCTACCACGCCAAGCCGGGCGGAAGTGTCGCTACTTGAACGGATCCTGGATCGACGGCGCGGACTGCCGGATGCGGCGCACGCTCACCGGCGTACCGTCGGAGACGAACAGCAGTTCATATCGACGGCCTTCGTTGTCGGTCGCCCAGCAGGTGACATCGGTCACCTTCCTGGCGGCGAAATTGCCGGTCTGGCGGCAGACGCCGGTGGAGGTCTGCTCGGCCGGTACCGGCAGACCGTCGACCTTGGGCCGGTCCTTCGAGTTGAGCAGCATGCGGTCGATCGGCAGCTCGTAGGAATTGTCGTCGGCGCGCTTGCCGTTCTCGCCGGAAAACGACACCACGTGGCTGTCGTCCGAGGGATCGTCGACCGCGACCGCGAAATTGACCCGGCCCTTGTCGCCATGGGCGTAGGCCACCGTCTTGCAGGCCAAGGTGCGGCCGGCGACCTTGAACGTCTTGCAGTGGCCGGACATCAGCGCCAGCAGGTCGATATAGGCGTTCTGCTGTGCCGACGGATTGTTGACCGGGATCGGCCTGGAAGTTTCGGCAAAACAAGGACTTGCCGAAGCGGCAAGGGTGATGGCCAAAGCAAGAATGGCGGCCAGCGGCGGTCGGCAGAGGCGCATCGGAGGGCTCACATGCCAGGGAACCAGGGACAGGTTCCGCACCATAACCATCGAACCGCAAATTGGTTGCGACCCCGTTTGTCTCGCCGACCCCGCATGGAATACCACTGCGCCACCCCAACGGCGATGAACCCAAATCGCCAACCCGTCCCGCCGCCACATGCCGTGAGGCCGGTGTTTTTTTCGTGGCGGAGCTAACCCATGGCCGCCTGCCAGCGCCTGTCGCGTAAGGAGGGCCGGCGGTGCAGGCGGGCGTCCAGCAGGGCGCGGGCGCGGGGCAGCTCACCGCCGCGCATGAGGGCGACGATATAGGTATCTTCGATCAACTCGCGCTGGGCATGGCTGCCACCGATGCGCACGACCTCGCCGAGCACCGGGGCGAGCGTTTGCACGCATGCGGCGTAGTCCTCATCCGCGAAGGCGGCCAGCGCGCGGAAGACCGCCGGCACGACGGCGCCGGCCGGCAGCTTGCCCTCGGCGAGCCGCTGCTCGATGACCGCAAGGCGCGCGGTGAGCGCCTCGCGGTTCTGCGTCGCCGCCGCGAACAGCGCCATGTGGACATCGGCGAAAGACAGGCTCGACTTCGGAAACAGTTTTTGCGCTGCGTTGTCGGCTTCCAGCCACAGCGTCTCCGGTACGGTGTGGCCATACGCCGACAGGCGCCAGAGCAGCGAGGCGGCATCGGTGATGACGTTGAGCGGCGGCGCCTGCGTGACTGATGGCCGGAGCACGTCGGCATAGATCGACAGCGCGCGAACCGCATCGCCATGCTCGAGCGCGCCGAGCGCCTGGTGCCAGCGGATATGGCCGTGCAGGATTCCGGCGCGGTCGTAACCGGGTATCCACTCGTCAACCAGGCGATCGGCCGCATCGATCGAGCCGTCCTCGAACATCGCATGCAGCACCGCATGCGCGGCATGGGCGTTCGCCCGGTGCAAATTGAAGCCGCGCTCGGTGACGCCGCGGCCGCGCGCGACATCGCCATTCTCGGTCATCGCCCAGCCATGCATGGTGAGGAACCACCAGTCCTCGCCGTAATACTGCGCCACGCGCTCGCACAGCTCGTGCCGCGCACGGTCGTGATCGGCCATGCCGGAGAAGGCGAACAGGCCGAACGCGCCGAGCGGCAGCGACAGCACCAATGCATCGCGCGGCCATTCGTCGATGTGCTTCAGCGTCGATGCGATCGCTTCCGGCAAGCGGCCCTCGATCGCGAGTGCCAGCGTCGCGACATGCGAGCGCTCGCGCGCGGTGCCGCGCTTCGCCACCAGCTCGCGCGCGAGCGCCGCCTTGATCCGCGCCAGGTCGCCCTGCTGGTAGAAGGCGTGCACGCGGGCGCGGGCGATATGGGCCAGCGCGAAATCCGGGTCGGCCGCAATCGCACGCTCCAGCGCCTCTGCCGTTCCGGTCCAGCCCGAGAGCATGAGATCGACGCCTTCTCGATAGGCTGATGCCGCTGCGTCGGATGCGGTGGAGAGCGGCAGGCCGTAGCGGTCTTCAAGCGCCATGGACGTCTCCGGGGTTCAAGCCGTCCGCGCGCGGCGGCCTTCGATCGGGTAGGCGGGATCGTTATAGCCGGGCGTCGAGGGATGGCCTGGGACGACCAGCCTGTCGACCAGCGCCTCGTCATCTCCAGTGAAGCGATAATCGAGCGCACTGACGTAGCCGTCCCACTGCTCCTCGGTGCGTGGGCCCGCGACGATCGAGGAGACGAAGGCGGAATTCAGCACCCATGCAACCGCGAACTGGCCGGCGGTGATGCCCTTCCTCTCCGCGTGCGCCTTGATCTCCTGCGCGAGCTGGAGTGATTCCGGCCGCCATTCGGTCTGCATCATGCGGGTGTCGTTGCGGCCCGCGCGCGTCTCCTTGTCCGGGGCGGCATCGGGCTTGTACTTGCCGGTAAGGACACCGCGCGCCAGAGGACTGTAGGGCACGATGCCGAGGCCGTAATAGGAACAGGCCGGAAAATGCTCGACCTCGGGCATGCGGTTCATCGCGTTGTAATAGGGCTGGCTCACCGCGGGACGGTCGATGCCGAGGCGGTCGCAGATGTTGCAGATCTCGGCGACGCGCCAGGCGCGGTAGTTCGACACGCCGAAATAGCGCACCTTGCCCGCACGGATCAAATCGCCCATTGCGCGCACCGTCTCCTCCAGCGGCGTCGCATGGTCTTCCTTGTGCAGATAGTAGATGTCGATGTGTTCGGTGCCGAGCCGCTGCAAGCTCTCGTCGGCGGCCTGCAACACCCAGCGCCGCGACAGCCCGACGCGATTGGGATCGTTGCCCATGGGATTGGCGAGCTTGGTGGCGAGCACCCAGGCGTGGCGATTGCCGGCAATGGCACGTCCGACGACCTCCTCGGAGGCGCCCTTCGAATAGGCGTCCGCGGTGTCGATGAAGTTGATGCCGGCCCCGTGCGCCTTGTCGATGATCCTCTTGGAGGCCGCTTCATTGGTCGGCCCGCCAAACATCATGGTGCCCAGACAAATCGGCGATACTTTCAGGCCGCTGCGGCCAAGCTGGCGGTATTGCATGGGCGGGTCCTCGATATTGGTGAGAGGCAGCATAGCCAGCAACGCCCGTCATTGCGAGCGCAGCGAAGCAATCCAGAACTGCGTGCGCGGGGAGATGCTGGATTGCTTCGTCGCTCGCAATGACGAGGTGAGGAAGGCCCCCCTTCATTCTCTCGTCGTCCCGGACAAGCGAAGCGCAGATCCGGGACCCATCACCCCAGGGAGTTGTTTGGCGAAGACTCGGAGTGATCAGCTTCGGGCAACAACTACGTCCTGGGGTTATGGATCCCCGCGTTCGCGGGGATGACGCGGAGTGTATGGCTGGCGACGGTGGCAGCCTCGCCGAGCAGATCTACCCCGGCCCCTTCAAAATCTTGAACACGCCATTGGCCATCACGATGCAACGATCATCCACCATCACCTCCGTGCTCATGAAGATCAGGCTGCGCGTCGAACGCACCACGCGCGGGCGGGAGAACAGGATGTCGCCGATCTGGCCGGCCTCGACGAAATGGGTGTCGAGTTGCACCGTCGCCAAAAATTCCTTGCCCGACGCGTAGCGGGCGGCCATGCCGCAGGTGCGGTCGGCGAAGGTCATCATCACACCGCCCTGGACCATGCCGCGCCGGTTGTGGTGCTTGTCTTCGGTCGCGAGCGCGAATTCGTAATGGCCGTCGACCTTGCGTTCCCACAAGGGGCCGATCAGGTGCAGGAAACCCGTGGTCTCCAGAATGCTCCAGCCGTCTGATTTGAGCCTTGCGGCGGCCTTGCTGGTCATCTCGTCCATTCCTGTGCTTGCGTTTTCGTTTCATCGGGGCCGCACGTGGTGTAGTCAAGCATCATGAGACCGTTCGACGATGCCACACGGCGGAATATCGCGGCTGCCTGCGCCGCCTTCACGCGTCTGCCGGAGGAAGAAGCACCAATGGCGTTGAAGCGTGCTGCGGTGGCGGTTGCGCTGACCGCGAGCGAGCGCGACGAGACCGCATTCCTGCTCACGCTGCGCGCGTCGCATCTGCGCGCCCATCGCGGCCAATGGGCCTTGCCGGGCGGACGCTGCGACGGCGGCGAGACGCCGGTCGAGGCGGCGCTGCGCGAGCTCGACGAGGAGCTTGGTCTTCGCCTCACCAGCGCGGACGTGCTCGGCACGCTCGACGATTATCCGACACGCTCCGGCTATCTGATCACGCCGGTCGTGGTCTGGGTCGCAGATAGCACGGCAATCAGGCCGAACCCGGACGAGGTCGCTTCCGTCCATCGCATCGCGCTCGCCACGATCGAGCGCGAGGACGCCTTCGACTTCGCCGCCATCGCCGAGAGCGCGCGCCGCGTGATCCGCTTTCACCACCAGATGAGCCTGATCCACGCGCCGACCGCGGCGCTGATCTACCAGTTCCGCGAGGTGCTGGCGGGCCGGCACACCCGCGTGACCGAGCTGGAACAGCCGGTTTTCGCGTGGAAATGACATGGTAAACGGCGCGTTAACGTGACGGTTACCGGATGCCTGCTAAGAGGGCATCATGCATCATTCGATTCGACATAGCCTCGCGCTGGTTCCGCTCGCGCTCGCCCTGTTCACGCTGCCCGCGCGGAGCGGCGAGGCCGACGCGTTGCCACCGGCCATCCGCGATGCCAACGCCCAGTTGCTGTCGCAGTTTTTTGCGCAAGGCGGGGCCTCGCCGGCCGTGCTCGAATATCGCCGCAAGCTCGCCGAATATCAGGCGGCCCGTGCCGCTTTCGACGCCGAGGCCGGCGCCTATTGGAGTCAGATCTCGGAGAAGCGGAAGGGCCGCAACGCCAAGCGGCGCAGCGGACAGCAGATCACGCTCGATGACTACGTGCTGGTGCATCCACCGCTCTACAACGGGCCCAAGAAGCCGGTGAACCCGGATCCCGAGGAAACGCCCGACCGGCCGCCCCGCAAGCCGATCCCCGTCGTCACCGATTTCCTGCGCGCGGCGCAGGAGCTCTACCAGTTCACGCCGCAGCGCCCCTCCAGCGAGGTCGAGTTCAAACGCGCCTATGCGCGCTACGCGCTCGCCAACGGCCTGACGCGCGAGCAGGCGGTGCGGGTCTACGCCTTCGAGACCGGCGGCACCGGCACGCACGATGTGCAGGCGGGCATCGAGCATGGCGGCAAGCGCGCGATCTCGACCGCGATGGGGTACAACCAGCTCCTGACCACCAACAGCGTCGAGCTGCTGGCCGAGCAGGGCCATGAGATCATCCGTGCGCTTTCGGATAAGGTCGCGCGCAGCTCGGGCCCGGCGCGGCAGGCGCTCGAGCACAAGCTCGTGGTGCTCAAGAAGATGGTGGCGCATGCCAAGTCGGTGCCCGACACCTGGTCGGAGCACGAAAAGATGGGCGTCACCCCGCAGGGCTGGGCCATGCATGCGATGGTGCTCGACATCGATATCGGTCCGATGCTGCAGACGCATAAGCTCCTGACCTCGGTGCTGTTCGCGCGCGCCAAGGGCTACACCCGTCCGCTCTCCGCGGCCGAGCTCGAGATGATGAACCTCACCGGCGACGGCACCGGCCTCGACATGGTGACGATGCCGCAGGCGATGCGCGAGCAGGTGCCGACCTCGAACTTCTTCCAGCGCGGCGGCTACGAGCGCAACCCGGTCGCGATCCGCCACAACACGGTGGCCAAGCTGCTGGCGGTGACGGATGAGCGCATGGATGTGAACAGCGGCAAGCCCGGCGCAAGGGAGCTGGCGGGGGCGTTTTAGCGGACTGCCGTAGGACTGTCGTAGGTGGGCAAAGCAACTCGTCCGCCGTAGCTCGAAGAGCGAAGGAAGCGTGCCCACGCACCTTTTGCGATAGAGAGAGATGGTGGGCACGGCGCAAGGGCGCCTTTGCCCACCCTACGAGACTGTCGCCGGCGCTCCCTACTGATCCGGGCCGAACTTGAACTTGCCGTCGCCTTCCAGGTACGGGCCGCTGCGCATGTAGAGCTGGCCGTTGTGGCCGATGAAGAACAGCGTGCCCTTCGGCACCTTCTTGGCGCCCTTCAGCAGTTCGCCGGCGTTGCTGGTGCCCATCTTGTAGGAAAAGGTCTTGCCTTCCTTGTCATAGGCATAGCCTGTGTCGGACTTGAGCTCCCACGGCGTTGCCGGGGCTTGCGCCGATGCGGGCGCGGCGAAGGCGCCGAGCGCGACTACGATTGCAAATGTCTTGATTGAAAATACCGTCATTCCCATCCTCCCACGTCGGGACATTCCGGGCTTGAACAAATCACGAACGGTGTGCCCGGGTCAATTTGCGATAGCGCCGCAGCGCATCACGTCTTGTCCAGTAGTTTGTGATTTTCCCTTCGTCCCCTCGCGACTATGTTCCGCTTTCCGTCTAGAACGCAACTCGACAAAATTAGGGGTAGGGATGATTCGGATGCGCCATGTGATCAAACTTTGCTGGGCTGCTGCATTGTCACTGACGGCGCTGGCGCCGGCCGCCCGGGCCGATGATTACCAGCTCAGCCACAACCAGCGCATCTCATGCAGCCGCGGCCTTGCGCCGGGCAAGCTGAACACGGCGACCTGCAGATCCTACACCTATCTCTTCAACACCAAGACCTCGGAATATTTCCGCTGCCAGGTCTCGCTGGCGCTGACCCGCGACAACAAGGAAGTCATCAACGTCCAGACCGACGGCGGCTGCATCAAGAAGCCGCGCATCTTCGAGACCGACGGCAAATACGATTTCGACGCCACCGAGACCGAGCCGCCGAACACCAACTCGTTCTTCGGCCCCGGCGGCTATTCGATCTGGGCCGCCGACGTCGGCGCGCAGAAGATCCGCGGCTGCATCACCATCTCCTCGGGCCTCGGCTCCGATATCTCCAAGTGCCTGGATATGACGTTCCAGTGAGCGCGCGGTTGATCGCCTCGTAGATGCTGCGCTCCCTCCCCCGCTCGCGGGGGAGGGCGAGGGTGTCTCCACAAAGGGACAAAGAGACACTCCCCTGGAGGAAAGAACCCTCACCCGCGCCTTCGGCGCGACCTCTCCCGCAAGCGGGAGAGGTGACCGAGCAAGCCGTGCCAACCATCGCGCCTAACGCCGCTCCAACCCGCTGTGCCACCTCGCCGCACCCGTCAGTTCCCGAATAATCGAGCCGGAAAGGCCGTTTACCGCAGTCCTGTTTTGCCTTTTGGATGGGTTGACCCGCTCGCTTCATCCGGCCAATTTCCCCGCCGGTTTGGGGAGTACAACAACCATGAAACGGACGATTTTCGGCGCGGCCGCGGCACTTGCTCTGGCGGCGTCGGCACCTTGCGCGCAGGCGCAATCCTTCATCAACGTGCTGACCGGCGGCACCTCCGGCGTCTATTATCCGCTGGGGGTCGCGATCGGGAAGATCTACGGCGACAAGATTCCGAACGTGAAGACGCAGGTGCAGGCCACCAAGGCGTCGGTCGAGAATTTGATCCTGCTGCAGCAGGGCCGCGGCGAGCTGGCGTTCACGCTGGGCGACTCGCTCAAGGCCGCCTGGGACGGCGAGGAGGAGGCGGGCTTCAAGACCAAGCTCGACAAGCTCAGGACCATCGGCGCCATCTATCCGAACTACATCCAGATCGTCGCCACCACTGAATCCGGCATCAAGACGCTGGCCGACCTCAAGGGCAAGAGCCTCTCGGTCGGTGCGCCGAAGTCGGGGACGGAGCTGAATTCGCGGGCGATCCTCAGCGCCGCCGGCATGAGCTACAAGGATCTCGGCAAGGTCGAGTATCTGCCATTCGCCGAATCCGTCGATCTCATGAAGAACCGGCAGCTCAACGCAACCCTGCAATCGGCCGGTCTCGGCGTCGCCTCGCTGAAGGACCTGTCGACCTCGAGCCCGATCACGGTGGTGTCGGTGCCGAAGGAGACGGTCGACAAGATCGGCCCGCCCTTCGTCTCCGCGATCATTCCGGCCAACACCTATAGCGGCCAGGACAAGGACGTGCCGACGGCGGCCGTGATCAACTATCTCGTCACGAGCTCCGCGGTGTCGGACGATCTCGCCTATCAGATGACCAAGCTCGTTTTCGAATCGCTGCCGGAACTCGTGAACGCGCACGCCGCCGGCAAGGAGATCAAGCTCGAGACCGCCGCCAGTGGCAGCCCGGTTCCGCTGCACCCCGGCGCGATCCGCTATTACAAGGAAAAAGGGCTGATCAAGTAAGATCGGCTCTCGCAGCAGGGCGTCATGGCCGGGCTCGTCCCGGCCATCCACGTTCTTGGGCTAGGTGAGAAAGTTCGTGGATGCCCGGGACGAGCCCGGGCATGACGGCGGGTGGACCGCGCAGCATACGCGCTGGACGACTGAGGACGAAATAGATGCTGGAAAAGCCAGAGGGCACCGAGACGGCGCCCGAGAAGGTCAAGGTCGAGTTCGACAATTTCGAGCACGGCTTTCCCGAAGGCTTCGGCCCGGGCTGGTGGGGCCGTCTCGCCTACTGGATCGGCATCGCCTTCGCCACCTTCCAGCTCTATGTCGCCGCCTTCAACTATCTGCCGAGCCAGGTGGTGCGCGGAGTCCATGTCGGCTTCCTGGTCCTGCTCACCTTCGGCCTGATCGCCAATTTCACCGCGAGGAGCAGTTTCGGCCGCGTGCTCGGCTGGGCTATCGGCGCTGCCGGTTTCTTCTGCGGGCTCTACCAGTGGATCTTCTACGCCGATCTGATCGCACGCGACGGCGATCCGACGAGACTCGATCTCGTGGTCGGCACGCTGCTCGCGGTGCTGATCTTCGAAGGCACGCGGCGGCTGATGGGCGCGGCGCTGCCGCTGATGTGCGGCGCGTGCCTCGTCTACTGGTTCTTCGGCCAGTATTTGCCGTCGCCGCTCAATCACCGCGGCTACGATTTCGACCAGATCGTCACGCATCTGTCGTTCGGCACCGAGGGCTTCTACGGCGTGCCGATCTACGTCTCGGCGACCTACATCTTCCTGTTCATCCTGTTCGGCTCGTTCCTGGAACGCGCCGGCATGATCCAGCTCTTTACCGACGTCTCGCTCGGCCTGTTCGGCCGCACCCGCGGCGGACCTGCGAAAGTCGCGGTGTTCGCCTCGGGCATGATGGGCACGATTTCCGGCTCGGGCGTCGCCAACGTCGTCACCGTCGGCCAGTTCACGATTCCCCTGATGATCAGGTTCGGCTATCGCCGCGCCTTCGCGGCCGGCGTCGAGGCCACGGCCTCGATGGGCGGACAGATCATGCCGCCGGTGATGGGCGCGGTCGCCTTCATCATGGCGGAGACGCTGGGCGTGCAATATTCGGAGATCGTGAAGGCAGCGGCGATCCCTGCGATCCTCTATTTCGCGTCCGCGTTCTGGATGGTGCACCTGGAAGCCGGCAAGCACGGCCTCGTCGGCATGAAGCGTTCGGAGATCCCGAGCGCCTGGAAGGCTCTGGTGACGCGCTGGTACCTCGTGCTGCCGCTCGCCGCGCTGGTCTACATGTTGTTCGAAGGCTTTACGCCGCTCTATGCCGGCAGCATGGGCCTTGCGTTGACCGTGACGCTGATCCTCGGCACCGCCATCACCACGGGCGCCTCTTCCAATGTGATCCGCTACATCTTCTGGATCGGGCTTGCGCTCGTGGTTGCTGCGCTGTCGCGTGACGGCCTGCAGATCGCGCCGGTGGCGACCGTCGTGGTCGCCCTGATCGTGATCACGGCATTCGTGCGCGGCGGCTTCGCGGCCTTGCGCGCCTGCCGCGATGCGCTGGCCGAAAGCGCCAAATCCGCCATCACCGTCGGCATGGCCTGCGCCATCGTCGGCGTCATCATCGGCATGATGTCGCAGACCGGCGTCGGCACCATCTTCGGCGGCTGGGTGATCGGGCTCGGCGAGAAGAGCATTTTCCTGGCGCTGGTCATGACCATGCTGCTGTCGATCCTGCTCGGCACCGGCATCCCGACCATCCCGACCTATATCATCACCGCCGCGCTCGCCGCGCCTGCGCTGGCCAAGTTAGGGGTGCCCCTGATCGCGAGCCACATGTTCGCGTTCTACTACGGCATCATGGCCGACCTCTCGCCGCCGGTGGCGCTGGCGGCGCTCGCGGCGGCGCCGATCGCCAAGGAGAATCCGGACAAGATCGGCTGGGAAGCGATGCGTATCGCGCTCGCCGGCTATGTCATCCCCTTCATCTTCGTCTTCTCACCGGCATTGATGCTGCAGCCCGGCGATCCCATGGCAGCCACGCTCGGCTTCTACGGCGCAGTGGCGCTCGCGAGCTTCAAGGCGCTGGTGGCAATTGCGCTGTTCGGTATGGTCGCGATCGGATTCCTGTTCACGCGGTTGACGCTGATCGAACGCCTGGTCGCACTCGGCGCCGCGTTCTGCCTGCTCGGCGAATTCCCGTTCAGCGACACCGCGGGCTTCGTGCTCGCCGCAATGCTCGCGGTGTGGCAATGGCGGCAGCGTCCGGCTGTAACGGTCGAGGCGATGTGAGCCTCTGCTTCGCAACGGCTGCAGGCGTGAAGGCGCTGGCGCTGTCCACCTTCACGCTGGCCTGGACGCATTCGATCGCGAAGGTCGAATGGCAGGAGGACTGGCGCGTCACGCCCGCCGGCCTGGAGCTGGTGCAGGCCCGCATCAAGGGCACCGGCCCGGGCATGGAGCCGCCGCCGGAGGCGCGGCTGGTCGACGGCTGGTTTCAGTGGCAGCCGAAGCGCGCAGCCCTGCAAGAGGTCGTGCTGGGCAATTCGGGCGCGGCGGGGGAATGGCGGCTGTGCCACGACGGACAGTGCCGGACGCTGTCGGAGATTGTCGGGCATTCCATTGGTGCTAACGTAACGACGATGAGCGCCTGTAAAGATCGCTAGCCCGCATGAGCGAGCGATATGCCGGACCACTGTCCCCGGATATCGCTCCGCTCATTCGGGCCATGAAGAACAACAAGGGAGAAACGCGATGGATCGGCTCAAGGGCAAGGTTGCGATGGTGGTGGGGGCCGGCTCGATCGGGCCGGGCTGGGGCAATGGCAAGGCGACCGCGGTGACCTTCGCGCGCGAGGGGGCGCAGGTGTTTTGCGTCGATCGCAATGGCACTGCGGCCGAGGAGACCGCGAAGATCATTACCGGCGAGGGCGGCAAGGCAATCGCGTTCACCGCGGACGTCTCGCGGCCTGCCGAGGTCGAGGCGATGGTGGCGGCGTGCCTGAAGGCCTATGGCCGCATCGACGTTCTCGACAACAATGTCGGCATCGCCGAGATGGGCAGCGTGGTCGAGGTGACCGAGGAAAGCTGGGACCGTGTCTTCAGCGTCAACCTCAAAAGCGCCTATTTCGCCATGAAGCACGTCATCCCCGTCATGGTGAAGCAGGGCGGCGGTTCGATCATCAACATCTCGTCGATTGCCTCGATTCGCCACATGGGCATCTCCTACGTGACCTACGGCACCTCGAAGGCGGCGATGAACCAGATGACGCGTACGACCGCAATCGAATTCGCGCGCCATCATGTGCGGGTGAATGCGATCCTGCCCGGCCTGATGAAGACGCCGATGGTCGAGCATTCCGCAGGCCTTGCCGCCAGCTACGCCAAGGGCGATGTCGAGGCGATGTGGCGCGCCCGCGACGCGCAAGTGCCGATGGGGCACATGGGCGATGCTTTCGACGTCGCCAACGCCGCGCTGTTCCTTGCGTCGGACGAAGCGAAATATGTGACCGGGATCGAGCTCGTGGTGGACGGCGGCATCACGTGCAAGGCGGGGGCGTAGCTTCAACCTTCGCCGTCGTCCCGGATCTGCGCTTCGCTTGTCCGGGACGACAGCGGTGGTTACTGCGACAGCGCCAATATCCCGCCGGCAAACGCGTGCCAGGCCGCGCTCTCGCTGATCGGCCAGTTCAGCACCTTCACCGCCAGCAGCGCGATCGTGCCGTAGACGTAGACCGGATGCACGCGGCCTTCCACACGCCAGTCGCGCACCATGGCGACGACGAGCAGGAGCGATGCCACGACAGCCGGCGCGATCGTCACCGGCACCGGCGGCGGACCGGGCGGTCCTGGAGGCGCCAGGAATGTCAGGAACCAGCGCGCGATCGCGGCATCGAGGATCGAGACCGCGGCCAGCAGCATCAGGCGCTTGTGAATTTCGGGTCTGCGCGTGTTCATGATCGCGAGCACGAAGACGATCGCGAAGAACGCGATCCCGCTCATCGGCACGATCGAGAAACCGATGCCGGCCTCGCGCTGCCCGAGCGCCGCGGAATGCTGCATGACATGCACGGAGACGAGGAAGCCGAAGATCGTCATCGCGGTGGCGAGTGACACGCCGGCAATGCCGAGCGAACGATGATTGGCGACGCGGCCCGAGGCGGCGAGCCAGGTCTGCAGCACGAAATAGAGCGACCAGGTGAAGAACAAGAGTCCGTGAAAGTGAACCACCGGGCTTGCGGACAACGCACCGCGGGCGAGGGGTAGCCAATAGGTCGGCGCGAAGCCGAGAAACGCGGTGGCCGCGCAGGCCAGGGCCATATGCAGATAAAAATATCGTGCAGGCGACGCATCACGCGCGCGGACACGACGGTCGTCGGTCAGAGTCGTCATCAGGAGTGAGTCTGGGGCGGTGGGGTTTGGTTCAATGCCGGCCGACACCGGCTTTCTATGTGCCTCATCCCCCCGCGCTCAATTCTGCGCGATCGAGCTCCTCTTCGATCCGGTGGAAGGCGTCGTCGCCGATCACCTCGGTGGCGCGGAGATCGAAAATCGATCTGCGCGCAGCCTCGATGGCGCGGCGGCGCAGGGGATCGGCGGGCAGTTCGCTATTGGCGATGCCGCCGCCTGGATCGTTTTCGGCCTGCATCAGGATCGCACGATATTCGAGCCGCAGGATCTCCGCTTCCTCCGACGGATCGCTGTCGATCGCATCGAGCGCGGCGCGATAGGCGACGGCGCGGGCGTGCGCGACCTCGGTGCCGACGGGATCGTCGTCCCTGAGGTCGAACGCCAGAATCAGCGGCCGCAGCGTCAGGCCCTGGATCACCAGCGATCCCAGCACCACCGCAAAGGCGATGAAGACGATGAAGTCGCGATAGGGAAAATTCTCCGGCAGTGCGAAGGCGGTGGCGAGCGTGACGAGACCGCGCATGCCGCACCAGGAGATGATGAGGCCGCCCTTGGCCGAAGCGACCTGCTTCGGATCCTTCGGGTGATAGATCCCCTGCGCGACCAGCACACGCAAGCTCGTGCGGTAGAACGTCACCCAGAGCAGCCGGACCAGCACCACGGTGAGCAGGATCCAGGCCGCTGCCACGCAATATTCCCAGCGCACGTCCGCGTCCAGCCGCGTCCAGATCGGCCGCATCTGCATGCCGATCAGCATGAAGGCGAGCACGTTGAGCACGAACACCATCGTCTCCCAGACCGCATAGGACGGCACCCGCAGCCGTGCCGGCATGCGCGCCCCCGCCGTGCGCGCGAGGGTGATGCCGTAGACCACGATGGTGAGGATGCCGGAGAGGCCGAGGTGCTCTGCGGCGATCCAGATCATGAACGTCGTGGCGAATTGCACGATGATCGCGCTCGGCGCCTCGGTCACGCGCTCCATGAACAGCGGAATGATGCGTCCTGCGACGAATCCCGCCACGACGCTGCCGACCAGCGCCAGTGCCATGGTCGGCGCGACCTGGCTCCATGTCAGATGCTCGGCGGCGACCGCACCGACCGCGATGCGATAGATCAGGAGCGCGGTGGCATCGTTGAGCAGGCTTTCGCCTTCCAGCACCTTCACCATGCGGTGGGGCAGCTTGACCTGGCTCAGGATCGCGACCGCCGCGGCCGCATCGGGCGGCGCCACGATGGCGCCGAGGGCAACCGCGGCGGCCCACGGCATATCGGGCATCAGCCGGTGCGCGACGAAGGCGACGCCAGCCGTGGTCAGGCCGACCGCGGCGACGACCAGGGTCGAGACGGGAACCCAGTTGTTGCGCAGATCGCGCAGCGAGGTGTCGAAGGCGGCGTCGAGCAGCACCGGTGCGACAAAAAGCGCTAATGCCAGGTCCGGCTCCAGCGTCCAGGACGGACTGGATGGCACGAAGGCGATCAGTGCGCCGCCGATGGCGAGAAAGGTCGGGTAAGGGACCTTGATCCGTCGCGCCAGCGCCGATAAGGCAACGGCGCCGAGCAAAAGCGTGATGATCCATTCGAATGTCGACACGATGATCCCCGAAGCCGATATGAGCGGCGCCACAAGCTAGCACCAATCCGGGTCTATGATGGATAGTACGGCCCCGAGGCAAGACTTGAAGCAAGAGTTAAGAGACCGAAAGCAAGACTCCGACTGCAATGAGCATGCGTTTCCGAAACCTCATTCAATCGTCAGCTGGCCTGTTGCTTTGCGCGCTCCCGCTCGCCGCCGCTCAGGCTGCGACCGGCGGCGAGCCGGCTGGGGTCATACAGGTCGATATTGCCTCATGCCTTGCGGCGGCAGCAGCCGACGACATGAACAAGGCCGCCACAGCCTGCGCCGCCGTGATCGACAATGAAAAGACGGCGAAGGCGGATCTGATCAAGGCGCTGATCGCACGCGCGGCGCTCTATGCGCGGCACGACCAGATCGATCGGGCCATCGCCGACGACAGCCGCGCGCTTCTGCTCGACCCCACCCTTGCCGACATCTTCAATGCGCGCGGCGAGCTCTGGCTCAGGAAGGGCGACAAGCCCAAGGCGGTCCAGGATTTCGGCGCGGCACTGAAGATCAATCCGAACCACGAGAAGGCCAAGGCCAATCACAAGGCGATGGCACGCGAGCTCGAGCGGATCGGCGCGCAGATGGCCCTCGCCGGCAAGCCCAGCTTCAATTGCAGGCGTGCGGCCCGAGCCGTCGAGAAGGCGATCTGCGGCAATCGCGAGCTCGCCGATCTCGATCGCGAGATTTTTGGGTCGAACGCACGTGCGATCCGGGAGGCGCGCAATGCGGCGGAAGCGAAGAACCTCCAGCGCGAGCAAGACGAGTTCATCGCGCGCCGCAATGCCGAATTCGGCCGGCCGGGGTACGATCTGAAGAAGGCGATGCAGGAGCGATTGCAACGGCTCAACGGGGTGGACGGGTTTTGAGCTCTTCGCCTCTCCCCGCAAGCGGGGCGAGCGAGTGCAAGCATCGTCTGCCCCTGACTACAGCCCTCATTGAACCCATCCCTTGCCAGCCGCGACAATGGTGAGAACCCGACGTCACGGAGTCCTCTGCCATGTGCGGCACGCTACCTTCCGCGCAAACCTCTTCGTTTGCCAAGAGTTCGCTGCGAATCTTTCTGTTCAGCGCGGCAATGAGCTTCCTTGTCGCCGCCCCGGCCTCTGCCGCCGCCGATTGCGTGCCGGGCAGCAAGGCTGCTCCGGCCGAGTTGATCCTGGCCTGCAGCACCATCATCGACCAGGCCGCCAATCCCGCTTCCGACCGCGCCGCGGCCCTGCTGGTTCGCGCCGACGCCCATGCGCGCACCTCGGGCGGCCTCACTCAGGCGCTGCGAGACATCGACCGCGCCATTGCGCTCAACGGCAAGGATGCAAAGGCCTGGCGCCTGCGAGGAGACCTTCTGCGCGAGGCCGGCGGAGACCTCAACCGCGCCGCGGCTGACCTCAGCAAGGCGATCGAGCTTGATCCCGAGAATGCGGAAGCCTTCGAGCTGCGCGGTGTCGTCTATACCAATCAGCGCCGGCTCGACCGCGCGCTCGCCGACTACGACCAGGCCATCAAGCTGAAGCCGGATTATGCGCAGGCCTGGTCCGACCGCGGCGTGGCCTATTACCTCGCCGGCGACAACGAAAAGGCGATCAAGAATTTCGACGAGGCCTTGCGGCTCGACCCCGACCGGCCCCGCACCTACACCAACCGTGGCGCGGCCTGGAAGAAGCTCGGCCAGCTCGACAAGGCGGTCGCCGATGACGGCGAGGCGATCAGGCTCGATCCGAAGGTGCCGGAATATTACGACAATCGCGGCCTGACCTACGCCGCGATGGGCGAGTACGACAAGGCGATTGCCGATTACGACCAGGCGATCCGGCGGGAGCGGCGCGCCAATTTCCTGACCAATCGCGGCGATTCCCATCAGTTCAAGGGCGAGCTCGGAGCTGCGCTGAGCGACTATGATGCCGCGCTCGAGCTCGATCCGGATTTCGCAAAGACCTACAACAACCGCGCCGTGCTCTACAAGAAGATGGGAGAGCGGAAGAAGGCGCTGGCCGATTATGAAACGGCGCTCAAGCTGGACCCCGGCAACGAGAATGCAGCGAACGGCCGCCGCAGCACGATGGCGGAGATCGCCAAGTTCGGCGGCGAGCCGCCGCGGGCGCTGAATGCGGCGTCCGGCAACGGTCCGTCCTTCCCATGCGCGACGGCCAGGCGTGAGGTCGAGAAGGTGATCTGTGCCGATCCGCAACTGGGCGTGCTTGACCGCCAGATCGCCGAGACGTTCGAGCGCGTGCTCAAATCGGCGGGCAAGCGCGCGGCCGGCGAGCTGCGCAAGACCCAGCGCGATTTCCTCAGCCTCCGTAACGCCAGCTTTGGTCGTCCCGGCTACGACCTGAAGAAGATCATGCAGGACCGTCTGCAACGGCTGAATGCGATGGAGAGCTGAGAACCGAGAGCCGAAGTCGCGTGGCTGGCTCCGGTTACCTCTCTCGCTTGCGGGAGAGGTCGACGCGCTCGAAGAGCGCGGCGGGTGAGGGCTTTCTCCCCTTGGGGATTTCCTCGAACGCCTCTGGCAATCCCGGCGCGGCGGCCCCCCCACCCCCAGCCCTCCTCCGCGAGAGGGAGAGGGAGTAATGCCCCATCCTTTTCAGCTTGAACCGCGGCTCGTTCCCGGGAAAATAGCCCCCAAACAAGTCCGATACTTGATCCGGGTCATGGCGGGGCGACCGTCCTGCCGCAAGGTTCAAGGTCAGGCCAATAAAGGGACGGGAGCGCGGGAATGAACGCCGACGGTAAAAGTCGTTATCACGAAGTCCATGCGCGCTCGCTGGCCGATCCCGAAGGCTTCTGGGCCGAGGCGGCAAAGGAGATCGACTGGATCGAGCCGCCGAAGACGATCTTCGATCCCTCGCAGGGAACCTACGGCCGCTGGTTCGCTGGCGGTGTCGTCAATACCTGCTACAACGCGCTCGATCGCCATGTCGAACGCGGCCGCGCCGACCAGGTCGCGCTGATCCATGATTCGCCGCTGACGGGCGGCGTCACCCAACTGACCTATGCGGAACTGCTGAACGAGGTGCAGGCGCTCGCCGCGATCATGCAGGATTTCGGCGTCGCCAAGGGCGATCGTGTCATCCTCTATATGCCGATGGTGACGGAGGCCGTGGTCGCGATGCTCGCCTGCGCGCGGATCGGTGCAGTGCATTCCGTGGTGTTCGGCGGCTTTGCCGCGAAAGAGCTCGCCACCCGAATCGACGACGCGCAGCCGAAACTCATTCTCTCCGCAAGCTGCGGCATCGAGCCGGGCCGGATCGTGCAGTACAAGCCGCTGCTCGACGAGGCGATCAGGCTTGCCGGCAGCAAGCCGAAGGCCTGCATCGTGCTGCAACGTCCACAACTGACTTGCGACCTGACCCCGGGCCGGGACTATGATTGGGCGAGCCTGCGCCGCAAGGCGCTGAACGACGGCAAGAAAGCGCCTTGCGTCCCGGTCGCCGCGACCGATCCGCTCTACATCCTCTATACTTCAGGCACCACGGGCATTCCCAAGGGCGTCGTGCGTGACAATGGCGGCCATCTCGTCGCGGTGAAATGGTCGATGTTCAACCTCTACGGCGTCAAGCCGGGCGAGGTGTGGTGGTGCGGCTCCGATATCGGCTGGGTGGTCGGCCACAGCTACATCGTCTACGGTCCGCTGCTGCACGGCGCGACGACGATCATGTACGAGGGCAAGCCGGTCGGTACGCCCGATGCCGGCGCGTTCTGGCGCGTCATCTCGGAGCACAAGGCGGTCGCGTTCTTCACCGCGCCGACCGCGTTCCGCGCGATCCGGAAAGAGGATCCGGAAGGAAAGTTCATCCGGCAGTACGACCTGTCGAAGTTCCGCACGCTCTTTTTGGCCGGCGAGCGCGCCGATCCGCCGACGGTGGAATGGGCTGAGCAGCAGCTGAAGGTGCCGGTGATCGACCATTGGTGGCAGACCGAGACCGGCTGGTGCATCGCCGGCAACCCGGTCGGACTCGGCATGCTGCCGGTGAAGCACGGCTCGCCGACGGTGCCGATGCCGGGCTACCAGGTGGACGTGGTCGACGAGGCGGCAAAGCCCGTGGGACCCAACACCATGGGCTCGATCGTCATCAAGCTGCCGATGCCGCCCGGTTGCCTGCCGACGCTGTGGAATCAGGATGAGCGCTTCAGGGAGGCGTATCTCAGCGAATTCCCCGGCTATTACAAAACATCCGATGCCGGCTACAAGGACGAGGACGGCTACGTCTTCGTCATGGGCCGCACCGACGACATCATCAACGTCGCCGGCCATCGGCTCTCCACCGGCGGCATGGAGGAGATTCTGGCCTCGCATCCCGATGTCGCCGAATGTGCCGTGCTTGGCGTCAAGGACGCGATCAAGGGCGAGGTGCCCTGCGGCTTCCTGGTCCTCAAGGCCGGCGTGAAGCGTGCGCCGGCGGAGATCGAGAAGGAGATCGTCGCGCTGGTGCGCGACAAGCTCGGCCCGGTCGCCGCCTTCAAGCTCGCGATCACGGTCGGCCGCCTGCCGAAGACGCGTTCCGGCAAGATTCTTCGCGGCACCATCAAGAAGATCGCCGACGGCGAGACCTGGACCATGCCGGCGACGATTGAAGATCCAAAGACGCTCGACGAGATCGGGGAGGCGCTGAAGGGGAGGGTGTGAGGCGATCAGATGGGGCTTGAATAGGCCGCATTTTTCCGCTCAACCCTCATCCTAAGGCGCGCGCCCGGCGCGCATCTCGAAGGATGAAAGGCCCCGCTGCTGCATCCGGGCCTGCATGGTTCGCGACGCCCGCTGCGCGGGCTCCTCGCCATGAGGACGAAAGAGCTGCTATGAATTCGAAGCCGTTTCTTGCGATTGTGTTTGCCGGCCTCATGCTCTCCGCCTGCTCCTCGCGCTATCAGACGCCGGTGGCGGCGGGTGGTGACGATGACGACGCGGTCTGCCAGAGCCGCGGCTATGCGGTAGGCTCGCCGGAATACGTGGCCTGCCGCAAGGACCGCGACGTCCAGCGCAACGCCGCCACCGCGCGTGCCGACCGTCGCCAGCGCGACCTCGGCGAATACATGCTGAACCATCCCGAGCGGCCTTGATGTGAGGTGCGGCATTATCCTGCCGCGCCGCGCACAACGCATTCGTTGTTTCCGTGGCACATCTGCAACGACGTGGCCAAATCGTGGCGGCCTTCGCCTGGTTTGATCGGCATCAAATCCTTCACCATCCCCTTTCTGCTCTGACGCTCTTGTCGCGCAACGACGCGCGAGAGACGGCTGAAGGGGATTGAAATGCAGAGAACGACAAGAAACCTGGCGCGGCTTGCGACGGTTGGTGCGATGATCGCGGGCACGTTTGCATCGGTGCAGGCGGCTGATTTGCCGGTTTACAAGAAGGCGCCGCCGCAGGTGGAGGCGTTCAATCCGTGGATGGTGCGCCTGCGCGTGCTCGGCGTGTTGCCCGATGCCGGCGGCTCGACCGTCAGTGTGGCGGGCGTACCCTCGCTGTCGTCGCCGAATTCCGGCCTCTCGATCAGCGATCAGGTCGTCCCCGAGCTCGACATCAGCTATTTTTTCACCAAGAACATCGCGGCCGAACTGATCCTCGGCGTCACCCGGCACTCGATCAGCGGCACCGGCTCGCTTGCGAACCTGCCGATCGGAAAGACCACGCTGCTGCCGCCGACGCTGACGCTGCAATATCACTTCGACCAGTTCGGCGCGTTCAAGCCGTATATCGGCGCCGGCGTCAACTACACCGTGTTCTTCAACAATTCGGCGGCCAATGCGCCGGCCGCCATCGCCGGTCCGCCCGCGATCGTCGCCACCACCACCAACCTGCACGTCAGCAATGCATGGGGCGGCGCCGTGCAGTTCGGCTTCGACTACATGATCGACCGGCACTGGGGTCTCAACGTCGACGTCAAGAAGCTCTGGCTGCGTCCGGATTACAGCGCGACCGTCTCCGGCCTGCCGGTCACCGGCACCGCGCATATCGATCCGTGGCTGGTCGGCGCGGGCGTGACGTACAAGTTCTGAGGGACGCTCGCATAGAACGACAACTCCGCAGTCGTCCCGGGGACGACTGCGCGGGTGTGGCGCGCTCTATCGCTCAAACCCCTCTCACAAACAGAAACGCGGCGGGTTCTCCCGCCGCGTTTGCATTCGATGGTGAATGAACGAGAGAGGAACTACTCCTCCTCGTCTTCCTGCTTCTTGCCGCCGAGCGTCTTCAGCTTGGCGAATACTGCGTCGAGGTTGAGGTCGTCGCTCGATCGCTCGGCGGGCTCGAACTCGTCCTTCTTGGTGGTCTCGGACGCCGGCAGCAGGGTTGCGCCGCCATAGGCTGCGTCGATCGGCTTCTCCTTGGCCGCGCGCGCCACCTCGAAATCGAGCTCGATCTGCGAGCAGAGGCCAAGGGTGACGGGGTCGATCGGGGTCAGCTGGGAGGTATTCCAGTGGGTGCGGTCCCGCACGCTCGCGATCGTGCTCTTGGTGGTCCCGACCAGGCGCATGATCTGGGCGTCCTTGAGCTCGGCATGGTTGCGGAGCAGCCAGAGGATGGCGCTCGGACGCTCGTGGCGGCGCGAGACCGGGGTGTAGCGCGGGCCCTTGCGCTTGGGCTGGGGCGGCAGCACCACCTTGCTTTCCTGGAGGCGGAGCCGGTAATCCGGATTGCTCTCGCCCTTCTCGATCTCCTCGCGGGTCAGCTGGCCATTGGAGAGGGGATCCATGCCCTTGATGCCCTGGGCCGCATCGCCGTCGGCGATCGCGCGCACCTCGAGGGGATGCATCTTGGTGAAGTCGGCGACCTGGTCGAAGGTCAGCGCGGTGTTGTCGAGCAGCCAGACGGCGGTCGCCTTGGGCATCAGAGGTGCGTTGCTCATGGCAAATCTCCTTTGTGCTTCGCCCACCCCTCTGGAGGCGAAGCCGGTGGTCATCAGCGATGACTGGGAATTCGCGCTATATAAGCCCGGAGGGGGTAGCCACGCAATGGTTCTGCTATAGATAGTGCCTTGACAGCGCCCGAAAGGGGGCCCAATTCCCTGTAAGCCCGTACCTAAGCCCTATTCCATTCATCGACCGCTCCCCGCCCATTTGGCGAGGTGATTCGGTCCCGAGATCGCTCAATGTCAGCCAAACCAGACCTCAAGATCGTGCTTTGTTCTCCCCGTGGCTTCTGCGCCGGGGTGGTCCGGGCGATCGACACAGTGGAACGGGCGCTCGATAAATACGGCGCCCCCGTCTATGTTCGCCACGAGATTGTGCACAACAAGTACGTCGTCGATGGGTTGAAGAAGAAGGGCGCCATCTTCGTCGAGGAGCTCGCCGAAATCCCGGAAAACACCACCGCACCGGTGGTGTTCTCGGCCCATGGCGTGCCGAAATCGGTTCCGGCCGACGCCCAGTCGCGCAATCTGTTCTCGCTGGATGCGACCTGCCCGCTGGTGACCAAGGTGCACCGCGAGGCCGCGATCCACTTCAAGCGTGGCCGCGAGATATTCCTGATCGGCCACTCCCATCATCCCGAGGTGGTCGGCACGCTCGGCCAGCTTCCGACCGGCGCCGTGACCCTGATCGAGACTGCCGAGGACGCCAAGACCATCGCCCCGAAGGATCCCAACAACCTCGCCTTCGTGACCCAGACCACGCTGTCGATCGACGACACCGCGGAGATCGTGGCGCTCCTGAAGGAGCGCTTCCCGAACATCAACGGGCCGCACAAGGAAGACATCTGCTACGCCACCACCAACCGCCAGCTCGCGGTGAAGAAGGTGGCGCCGGTGGTCGACGCGCTGATCGTGGTCGGTGCGCCGAACTCCTCGAACTCGCAGCGCCTTCGCGAGGTCGCCGAGCGCGAGGGCTGCGGGATCGCGGTGCTGGCGCAGCGCGCCACCGACATCGACTGGACCAAGTTCGGCAACATCACGAGTCTCGGCATCACCGCAGGCGCATCCGCGCCGGAGGTGATCGTCGAGGAGATCATGGACGCGTTCGCCGAGCGTTACACGCTGCATGTGGAGACGGTCTCGGCTGCGGAGGAGAACGAGTTCTTCCCGCTGCCCCGTCAGGTGCGCCCTGAAGCCGCCGCCGAGTAGACTTTTATGGCGGTCTACACCGACGTTGCCGCCGACGAGCTTGCGGATTTCCTGAAGCAATATGATCTCGGCGAACTGCTCTCCTACAAGGGCATCGCCGAGGGCGTCGAGAACACCAACTTCCTGCTGCATACGAGTACGGGCTCGTTCATCCTCACGCTCTACGAGAAGCGCGTGGCGAAGAACGATCTGCCGTTCTTCCTCGCCCTGATGACGCATCTGGCGGAGCACGGCATCAACTGCCCGCTGCCGGTGAAGGGAACGGACGGCGAGGCGCTGCGCGAGCTGTCGGGGCGTCCCGCGGCGATCATCACCTTTCTCGAAGGCATGTGGCCACGCAAGCCGAACGTGGCTCATTGCGCCGGCGTTGGCGCGGCGCTGGCGAAGATGCATCTGGCCGGCGCGAACTTTGCGATTCGGCGCGCCAATGCGCTGTCGGTCTCCGGCTGGCGGCCGCTGTTCGATGCGGCCTCACACCGTGCCGACGAAGTGCAGCCGGGCCTGCGCGCGTTTCTCGCGGCCGAACTCGATCATCTCTCGAGCGGGGTCTGGCCGACCGATCTGCCGGAGGGCGTGATCCACGCCGACCTCTTCAACGACAATGTCTTCTTCCTCGGCGACCAGCTCTCCGGGATCATCGACTTCACCTTCGCCTGCAACGACATGCTGGCCTATGACGTCGCGATCTGCCTCAACGCCTGGTGCTTCGAGCCGGATCATTCCTTCAATGTCACCAAGGCGCGGGCCTTCCTCAACGCCTATGGCCGGGTGCGGAAGCTCTCGGAGGCGGAAGAGGCCGCGTTGCCGCTGCTCGCGCGTGGCGCTGCGATCCGCTTCCTGCTGACGCGGCTGGTGGACTGGCTCAACGTGCCCGTGGGTGCGCTGGTCAAGCCGAAGGATCCGCTGGAATATGTCCGCAAGCTGCGCTTTCACCAGAGCGTGACGAGCGTGCGCGACTATGGGCTGATGCCGTCGGGGCAGGCGGCGTGAGCGAGCTTCCCAATGTCACGATCTATACCGACGGCGCCTGCTCGGGAAATCCCGGGCCGGGCGGCTGGGGCGCGATCCTGAGGTTCGGCGACAAGGAGAAGGAGCTGAACGGCGGCCAGCCGCACACCACCAACAACCAGATGGAGCTGATGGCGGCGATCTCCGCGCTCGAAGCGCTGAAGAAGCCGTGCACCGTCGATCTCTACACCGACAGCCAGTATGTCCGGCAGGGCATCACGGGCTGGATCTTCGGCTGGAAGCGCAACGGCTGGCGCACCGCCGACAAGAAGCCGGTGAAGAATGTCGAGCTATGGCAGCGCCTGGATGCCGCGCTGAAGCAGCACGAGGTCCGCTGGCACTGGGTCAAGGGCCATGCCGGCCACCCCGAGAACGAACGTGCGGATCAGCTGGCACGCGACGGGATCGTGAAGGCACGGTTGCAGCAGAGGGTGAGCGAGTAGGGGGCGCAATCGGCGCTCCACTCTCAACTGTCGTCGCCCGGCTTGACCGGGCGATCCAGTATCCCAGAGACGGCCGTGATTGAGCCGAGAAGCCTCGGCGCACTGGATGCCCCGGCCAAGCCGGGGCATGACAGCGTCTCTTGTCGCGACGAGAGTCTTACAGCTGCCCCAGCAGCGTATCGCCGCCGGAGACCTCGACCTTGCCGGGCATCGCCTCGAGGTTCAGCTTCTTCACCACGCCGTCCTCGACCAGCATCGAATAGCGCTTGGAACGAATGCCGAGGCCGTTGGCGGAGGCGTCCAGCTCCATGCCGATCGCCTTGGCGAACTCGGCATTGCCGTCGGCGAGGAAGACGGCCTCGTCGCGCTGGTCGGTGTCGCGCTTCCAGGCGTTCATGACGAAGGCGTCGTTGACGGAGACGATGGCGATGGTGTCGACGCCCTTGTCCTTCATGGCGTAGGCGTTGAGGAAGATGCTCGGCAGATGCATCTTGTGGCAGGTGCCGGTATAGGCGCCGGGCACCGCGAACAGCGCCACCTTCTTGCCCTTGAAGATATCGTCGGTGGTCTTCACCTGCGGGCCTTCCGCCGTCATCACGCGGAATTTCGCCTCGGGCAGCTTGTCGCCAGTCTGGATCGCCATCGTCAGTCTCCCTGAATATCGATCCCGCTTTTTAGACCGGTGCGCCGGCCTGCACAATATTGCCGGCGGCGGAAGCCGCGCCTCTGTCTGGACCCTTCACCATGATGTCATCAGCCGGCGAAGCCGCCCCCGTCGAGGAAGGCCTGCTCTTCCTCGGTGGTGTCCCGGTTGAGGAGACGGTTGCGGTGGGGGAAGCGACCGAACCGCCGGATGATGTCGGCGTGCTCGCGGGCGTATTTCAGATTCTCGGCATTATCGGCGTTTTGAAACAGCGCGACGCAATGCAGCTGATCGGGCAGGTGCTCGGAATGCATCAAAGGCAGATAAAGGAATTCGAGCAGGATGGGATCGACCCTGCGATCCGTGCCTCTTTCGATGGCGCGGCGGGCAACGTCGCGCGCCAGCGCATCGGTGGCAAAGGCCTGCGGCGTGTCGCGAAACATGTTGCGAGGGAACTGGTCGAGCACGATGACCAGCGCGAGCGCGCCGTCGTCGCTGGTCTCCCATGATGCAAGCTCGCCGGAGGCCGCCTTCTGCCACAGGGCGAGAAAGCGGCGTCGGACCTCCGCGTCGAAAACGGCGTCGCGCTTGTACCAGCGCTCGCGGCCGGCCTCGCGCCAGAAGGCGAGAATGCCTGACGGCGTGATGTGCCCGACGTCAGTCATGAACCAAAGGCGGCCTTACGCCGCCTCCGCCTTCTTCTCGTCGCGGAGCTGCCGGCGCAGGATCTTGCCGACATTGGTCTTGGGCAGGTCGGTGCGGAATTCGATGTGCTTGGGCACCTTGTAGCCGGTGAGCTGCTCGTGACAGAACTTTATCACCGCCTCTGCGGTGAGGTTGGGGTCCTTCTTCACCACGAAAGCCTTCACCGCTTCACCCGACTTGGAATCGGGAATGCCGATCACGGCACATTCGAGCACGCCCGGATGGCTCGCGATCACTTCCTCGACCTCATTTGGATAAACGTTGAAGCCGGAGACCAGGATCATGTCCTTCTTGCGGTCGACGATCTTGGTGTAGCCCCTCTCGTCCATGATGCCGATGTCGCCAGTGCGGAAAAAGCCGTCCGCAGTCATCACCTTCGCGGTCTCTTCCGGCCTGTTCCAGTAGCCCGACATCACCTGTGGACCCTTGGCGCAGATCTCGCCGGCCTGGCCGAGCGGCACCTCGTTGCCGTCGTCGTCGCGGATCGAGATGTAGGTCGACGGCACGGGGATGCCGATCGAGCCCGTGAACTCGGTCGCGGTTGCGGGGTTGCAAGTCAGCGTCGGCGAGGTCTCCGACAGGCCGTAGCCTTCGGCGATGAAGCAGCCAGTGATCGCCTTCCACTGATCGGCGACGGGACGCTGCACCGCCATGCCGCCGCCATTCGAGATCTTCAGCTTGGAGAAGTCGAGCTTCTTGAAATCGGGATGGTGCATCAGCCCGTTGTAGAGCGTGTTCACGGCCGGGAAGCTGTTGACCTGGTATTTCGCCAGCTCCTTGATGAAACCGGGAATGTCGCGCGGATTGGGAATCAGGAGATTGCAGCCGCCGGCGCGCACCGCGAGCAGGTAGCAGGCCGTCAGCGCGAAGATGTGATAGAGCGGCAGCGCGCAGACGATCATGAGCTGATCGACATGCGGCGGCGCGGCCATCGCCGGCTGGAGCCAGGCGTCGTTCTGCAGGACGTTGGCAACGATGTTGCGGTGGAGCAGGGTGGCACCCTTGGAGAGGCCGGTGGTGCCGCCGGTATATTGCAGGAAGGCGACGTCACCCGGCGAGAGCTTCGGCTTGCTGAAGGTCATGCCGCGCCCGGCCGAAACCGCCTCGTTGTAGGACACCGCGCCCGGCAGCGACCAGGCCGGCACCATCTTCTTGACGCGGCGGACGACGAGGTTGACGATCACGCCCTTGAAGCCGAGCAGGTCGCCCATGCTGGCGACGATGACATGCTTCACCGCGGTCTTCCCGATCACCTGCTCGACGGTGTGGGCAAAGTTCTCCAGCACGATGATGGCTTCGGCGCCGGAATCCTTGAGTTGATGCTCGAGCTCACGCGGGGTGTAGAGCGGGTTGACGTTGACGACCGCGAAGCCGGCCCGCAGCACCGCGGCGGTCGCGACCGGATATTGCAGTACGTTCGGCATCATGAGGGCGACGCGGGCGCCGCGCTGCAGGCCGCGACCCTGCAAATAAGCCGCGAGCGCGACCGACATCTGGTCGAGGTCGCGGTAGCTGATCGACTTGTCCATGCAGATGAACGCCTTGCGGTCGGCGAACTTCGTGAAGCTCTCCTCCAGCAGGTCGACCAGCGATGCGTATTGCGTCGGCTCGATATCGGCTGGCACGCCGGGCGGATATTGCTTGAGCCAGATGCGCTCCATGGAAAACTCCCCTCATTGACCAGAGCCCGTTGTGTCTCGGGCTTGCCTCATTGCCGCCAGTATCGAACCTGCCGGAACGCGTGGCAAGCGGTCGAGGCTTAGGGCAAAGGTCGGGGTGTCGCCACTGGAATTATCCTGAACGGCGCTGCCGCAGGTGCGAAGCGCCGGCTGTCGCGGTGAGGGGGCCCTTAACTGTTGTTGGCCGGCTTGGCGGCGGGCTTGGTCGCGGCCTTGGGCTTGGCGGGCTTCGGATCGCCGTTCGCCGCAGGCTTCTCGGCGGGTTTTGCCGCCGTATCGTGCTTGGCGGCGGCGTGCTTGGGCGCCGCAGGCTTCGCCGCTGTCCTGGTGTCGCTCTTGGTGTCGCTCTTGGCCGCAGCCGGCTTGGCATCCGCCTTAGTATCCGGCTTGGCCGCCGCCGTCTTGGTATCCTTGCTGCTGTCCTTGCCCGGATCTTTCGGCTTGTCGGCCGCGTCGGGCTTCTTGGCGACGCGCGACTTCTTGCCACGCGGCTTGGAGGCGGCCTGCTGATCGGCATCGGCCGCGACCGCCGCAATCAGGGCGGTGCCGGTGCGGGTTGGGCCGGTATAGACCGGCACGGGCTCGGCGGCCGCCGGAGGCAAGGCCATCAGCTCGGACGCCTTCATCGGGGGCGGCTGGAGGCCGGCGGTGAAGAACGTGATCTGGGCTTCGCCGCCAGTGGCCGAGGCCGAGCCGGTGGTGCCGCCATTTGCTGCAATCAATGCACCGTCGTCGTCGCTGGCCGGCCGCTTGCGGTGGGGCCCGCACATCTCGTCGCGCAGGTTCGGCGGCGAGGCGTCGATCGGCACGAGGTTGTCGACCGTGCCGAGCGAGGGGCGCAGCCAGGTGAGATTGTCCTGCGCGAAGCCGCGCTCGAGCAGTTGCGCCGCCTTCACCGCGCGCGCGGTGCCGGAACTCGCACCCAGCACGACCGCGATGAGCCGGCGGCCGTTGCGGGTCGCCGAGGCTACGAGGTTGTAGCCGGAGGCGCAGATGAAGCCGGTCTTGAACCCGTCGGCGCCGGGATAGCGGCCGATCAGCTTGTTGAAATTGCCGGTGACGCGCTTGCCGAAGCGGATCGCCGGAATGTGCACGAAGTACTCGTATTCCGGCAGATCGCGCAGGAACGCGCGCGCCAGGATTCCGAGATCGCGCGCCGACGTGACCTGGCCGTCGGCGGGCAGGCCGTTCGGGTTGACGTAGCTCGTCTGCGTCATGCCGAGCTTCTTCGCGGTGTCGTTCATCATCGCGGAGAAGCCGTCGACCGAACCGCCGACGCCTTCGGCGAGCACCACGGCCATGTCGTTAGCCGACTTGACCATCATCATCTTGAGCGCATTGTCGACCGTGACCTGCGTTCCCGGACGGAAACCCATTTTCGACGGCGATTGCGAGGCTGCCGTTGGCGATACCGTGAGGAGCGTGTCCAGCGTGAGCCTGCGGTCCTTGACCGCCCTCAACGTCACATAGGTCGTCATGATCTTGGTGACGGAAGCGGGGTACCAGGGAATGGTCGCGTTATCCGCCTGCAGCACCTTACCGGTGTCGGCCTCGATCAGCAGCAGCGCCTCGGCGCTCGCCGCGCGCGGCGCGAGCAATGCGGCGCATGCGAGGCTCGCAGCCAACAGGTTGAACAGGGATTTGCGAAGCAGCGGGCGTAGGGCGTGCACTATCCGATTCCGGTCCTTGGAGACCGGCCGGTTCCGGACGGTCCTCGTGATCTGATGTTCGGTTTTGAAATCCAGCGCCGCCGCTTGCGGCGCCGCAAACCTATACCGGCTGGTGCGTCGAGAATAGGGGGATCAGTGCGGTATTCCGCAATGAAATAGGCCGAATTTCGACGATGTTATGAGGAATTACTACGGGGATTTGGCCGCGGTCGCGGCAGCCTCAGCCGCTGTCATGCTGGCCCGTGTGCTCGCTTGAGCGGTCTCATGGACCATGAACTGGGCCCTGGCGAGCTCGGCAAAATGGCCGCCTTTGGCCACGAGTTCATCGAAAGTTCCACTTTCGATCACGCGTCCGTTTTCGAACACCAGGATCCGGGTGGCATTGCGGATGGTGGAGAGGCGATGGGCGATCACGAAGGTGGTGCGGCCCTTCATCACTTCGTCGAGAGCGGCATTCACCTTGGTCTCGGTGACGGCGTCGAGCGCGCTGGTGGCTTCGTCCAGGATCAGGATCGGCGGGTCCTTCAGCAGCGCGCGGGCGATCGACAGGCGCTGCCGCTCGCCGCCGGACAGCATGCGGCCGCGCTCGCCGGCATTGGTCGTGAAGCCGCCGCTGCGCTCGATGAAATCCAGCGCCTGCGCGCGCTCGGCCGCCTTGCGCATCTCGGCCTCGGTCGCGTCCGGCTTGCCGACGCGCAAATTCTCCTCGATCGAGCGGTTGAACAGCAGCGCTTCCTGGAACACGACGCCGATGTTCCGCCGCAGCGACGTCAGCGTCACGCCGCGCACGTCCATGCCGTCGATCCTGATGAAGCCGGATTGCGGATCGAAGGCGCGATGCAGGAGCGCGATCGCGGTCGATTTGCCGGCGCCGGTCGGGCCGACCAGCGCGATGGTCTGGCCGGGCAGCGCGGTGAAGGTGAGGTCCTCGATCGCCGGCCGCTTGCCGTCATAGGAGAAGGTGACGTCGTTGAACTCGACGAGGCCGGACAGCCTGCCGGCATCGATCGCGTCGGGCCGGTCGTGCACCGCAGGCACGGCGTCGAGCACATTGAAGAACTCGCGCAAGCGCGGGGCTTCCATGAACACGTTGTTGATGAAGCTGACGACCTGCTCGAGCTTCTGGATGAGCATGGTCGCGAAGCTCACGAACATCACGATCTCGCCGACGGAGGTCAGGCCCTGATCATGCAGGGCGATGCCGAAGGTGAAGATCGCAAGCACCGTGATGGTGGTGGAGGCGCGCGTGATGACGGTGACGAGCGCCCACCACGACAGCACCGGCATCTGCGCGGCCAGCAGTTCGTCGGCGACGGAGCGCAGCCCTTTGACCTCGGACTCGACGCGGACGAAGCTCTGCACCAGCGCGACATTGCCGAGCGCGTCCGAGGCGCGAGCCGAGAGTTCGCTGTAATGCTCCTCGACCTCCATCTGCATGCCGAAGGTCCTGCGCACCACGAAGGTCGTCAGGGCGGTGAAGACGATGCAGAGCACGAACAGCAGGATGGCAAGGCGCCAGTTCAGGTAGAGCGACAGCGGCAGCAGCACTACGACCGACAGAATGGCAGCGAAATGCTCGCGGAAGAAACCGAGCCAGAGCCGCCACAAGGCATCGGTGCCGTTGAGCATCACCTTCATCAGCCGGCCCGAATGCGTGCCGGAATGGAATGTCAGCGGCAGCTGCAGGATGTGCTCGAAATAATCTGTCAGCACCGCCTGGCGCTGGCGGTGCGAGAGCCGGTCGGCCTGCAAGGCCACGAGCGCGCTGCACAGGATGGTGAAGATCCCGAATGCGACCCAGGCCACGAGGAACGGCCAGGCCGAGTTCGAACCGGCCACCGTCTTGCCCGAGAGCACGTCGATGATCCGGCCGAACAGAACGGGCTCGGCGAATTGCGAAGCCGCCAGCAGGAGATTGGCGACCGCGAGCAGCCAGCCCAGCCGCGCCTCCTTGCCGAGCAGCTCGAGAACGCGGGTGTAGAGGCGGAGGATGGACATGCGGGCGACGAACTCGAACGGATGACGGTGCCCGTATTCTAAGCAGGGATTTCCGCGAGATATAGCGGAAGCTGTCAGTTTTGCTCAGTTGATCAGCCGCCCCGCCACCGGCGGCAGGAACCGGTCGTCGAAGATATCGGCCGCGGTCGGCCGCTTGCGGAATTTGAACTCCTGCGCGATCTGGTCGATCGAGCGCTCCAGGCGCGGCGGTTCGATGCCGCCGAGACCGTTGCGCCTGACCTCGTCGGTCAGGACGTTTTCGGCGAGGACGGTGCGCAGGCGCTCCAGCTCCAGGTCGCGCTCGCCGCCGTCGATGCGGCTCGCGGCCTCGCCAGCCGCACGCGAAGGCTCCTTGACGGTCGCGGCGATGCCGGCGATCAAGGCGCGGACGAAGCCCTTCACGGCATCCGGCCTTGCTGCGGCGAAGGCGGCATTGACCACCACGGCAAAGCCATAGGCTTCGCAGCCATAGTCGGCGTAACGCAGCACGACGAGATCGGCTCCGGGCACGCCGCGGTCGCGCAAATTCACCGCCGAGAGATAGTTGAAGCCCGCGACCGCGTCGACCTGTCCCGCGGACAGGATCGGCTCGCGCACCGCGGCGCCAATCTTGTGGAATTTGACGCGCGATGCCTTGATGCCGTTCTGCTGTGCCAGCGCCGGCCACAGCCGCATCGACAGATCGCCGTCGGCAACGCCGACGGTCTTGCCGTCGAGATCCGGCAAGACCTGGATGCCTCGGCTCCTGCGCGCGACGATCGCGTAGGGCGCGCGGTTGAACAGCACGAACACCGCCTTGACCGGCGCCGCATCTTCCTTGTCGCGAAAGCGGATCAGCTCGTTGATGTCGACGAGCGCAAGCTCGCTGTCGCCCTTGGCGACGCGTGCGAGCGCCTCCGGCGATCCGGTTGCGCTGGCGAAGGACACGTTGAGACGCTCGGCGCTGAACCTGCCGTCCTTCGCCGCAAGGAAGAACGGTGCCATGCTCGCATCCAATGGTCGGTCGAAGCTGAAGTGGATCGCAATGGAAGGCGCAGCAGTCTCGGCCGCGCTGACATCGCGGGCGATCAGCATCGCAAGCGGGATCGAGAGGGCCAGCAGGCAACGAAGCGCGATCGTCTTGAATTCCGACATCAGTTGCGCCGGTCCCGCATTGTTATGGTTTCGTGACGCTCGCAGCGCCGGCCGGCAGTCAGTCTGTCCGCGCCAACATGAACGGAGGATGAGCGGCGTTGCGGCATCGTTACGCAACCCCGTTCAGCTTGTGTTGGGGTTGGGGAACCTACTTAGGTCGCGAGTGTTTGACAGACATCAGCCTGTTGTCAGGCACCATCCGAGGTCCCAAGGAGGGTCCAAATCATGTTTGACAGCCTTTCGAAGTTTGTCGGCCGCAAGGCCGTCCTTGCCACGGCCGCCGTGGTGGCTCTGACTGCCGCTGCACCCACCGCCTCCTACGCGGGCGGTCGTCATTGGCATGGTGGTGGCGGCGGCGCCGCCGCTGCAGCGATGTTCGGCCTGGCCGCGACCGGTCTTGCGATCGCAGCCACCCGGGACGCCTACGCCTACGATCCGGGCCCGGGTTACTATTACGGCGGCGGCCCGGTCTATTACAGCAGCCCCGGCTATGGTTCCTATTATTACGACTCGCCCAACCGCTACACCTATGGCGGCTACAAGAACCCCTGCGCCCACGGCTATTCCGGCTACAGCTGCTATTAGCTGATCGGCCATACGCCATCGGCGAACAGGCCGTCGCGCTTGCCGCGCCGGCCTGTTTTCTGCTTTTATTGCCGCGCGTTAACGCCCGCGCCACGGGTTTAGAGTAATTTTGAGTACATGAGTGATTCGCTAGAGCGGCTATATCTGGCTGTGCTCGCGGCCAGAGATCTTGATCCGGCAACATCGCGTACGGCCCGGCTGTTTCAGCGCGGGCCTTCCAAAATGGCGAAGAAGCTGGCCGAAGAGGCCATCGAAGTCGTGATCGACGCGGTCAACGGCGACAGCGAGGCCGTGATCCGGGAAAGCGCCGATCTCCTCTACAATCTCACCGTGCTCTGGGCATCGGCCGGCGTGCGCCCCGAGGACGTCTGGCGCGAAATGACGCGGCGTGAAGACATGCTCGGCATCGCCGAGAAGCTGCCGAAATCCGCGATGAAGCTGCCCAAAGTCGCGTCACCTCGCGTGGCCGCCAGGCGGCCAATTGTCGCGCTCGAGGGCCGCACCGCGCGCAAGCGCCACTAAAACGCGATGAAACCAGGGTGAATGGGGCATCGCGCTTTAGCCTCTTGTTTGAGCATGATCTTTTTGGAAGACCGTTGCGCACCTTGCGCTGGCGCGGCACTGCGGGGCCGGATCATGCTCGAAACGTCATAATTCGCCTCAATCTCGGCATGGACAAATCCGTCCCATGGTGCTTCATCGCGGCGCCATGCTGAAACGTATTTACGATTGGTGCATCGACGCCGCCCACAAGCCCTACGCACTCTGGATCATGGGCATTGTGTCTTTCGCCGAAAGCTCCTTCTTTCCGGTGCCGCCGGATGTGATGCTGATTCCGATGTCACTGGCGCGTCCGCAGCGCGCCTGGCTCTATGCCGCGGTCTGCACCGTGACCTCGGTGCTGGGTGGCATCGTCGGCTATGCCATCGGCGCGCTGCTGTTCGACTCGGTCGGCCAATGGCTGATTGACGTCTACGGCCTCGGCGGCAAGGTCGAGGCTTTCCGCGCCTCCTATGCGGAATGGGGGGCAGTCATCATCCTGCTCAAGGGGCTGACGCCGATCCCCTACAAGCTCGTCACCATCACCTCGGGCTTTGCCGGCTACAACATCATCCTGTTCATCCTGTGCTCGATCGTTGCGCGCGGCGGACGCTTCTTCGTCGTCGCGATCCTGCTCAACCGCTATGGCGACTGGATCCGCGTGAAGATCGAGAAGCATCTCGGTCTCGTGGTGGCGGTCGGCGCCATCGTGCTGGTGCTCGGCTTCGTCGTCGCCATCAAGCTGATCTAGAGGCGAGCGGCTTTGCCGCCGCGCCGGCTTCGGCTACGGTTGCCGTCATGATGGTTCGATCCGGCAATCCGGCCTTGCGGCTCGGGACGCTGATTTCAGCAGTGCTGCTGGTGCTGCTCGGCGCCGGGACCGGGTGGGCGCAATCCGCTCCGCCGGCGCTCGGTTTGCAGGAGCAGGGGCCGCAAGCCGCGCCTCAGCCGTCGACGCCCGCTCCATCGGCGCCGCCGGCGCGCGAGGAAAATCCCGGCCTGATCAATGAAATGGGCAAGCTGTTCGACAAGCTGCCCTCGATCCTGCCGCCGATCAAAAGCCCCAGTGAAACCATGAACGACCTGTCGCGGCTCGCCAAGCCGTCGACCATGGTCTCGGGTCGCGTCGCCTGTCCAGCCTCGTCGAACGGCGCGCCCGACTGCAAGCAGGCCGCCGACCAGCTCTGCCAGAGCAAGGGCTACAAGGAAGGCAAGAGCCTGAATGCCGACTCCGCCGAGAAATGCTCGGCCAAGGTCCTGATCCCGGGCCGGCAACGCAAGCCCGACGACTGCCGCACCGATACTTTCGTGACCAGCGCGCTGTGCCAGAACTGACGTGAAGGCCTCGCGCGCATGCAGCAAGGAGCGCCCATGAGCCGTACGGAGCAGGATTTCCTCGGACAGCGTGAGATCGCCGACGACATCTATTATGGCGTTCAGACCATCCGGGGTAAGGAGAACTTCCACATCACCGGCATTCCGATGAACCAGGAGCCTTACTTCGTGAAGGCGCTCGGTTACGTCAAGAAGGCCGCCGCCATGGCCAATCGCGATCTCGGCGCGATCGACGCCAGGGTCGCGGACGCGATCATCCTGGGCTGCGAGCGGGTCATCGCCGGCGACATGATGGACCAGTTCGTCACCGACTTCATCCAGGGCGGCGCCGGCACGTCGACCAACATGAACGCCAACGAGGTGATCGCGAACCTCGCGCTGGAATCGCTCGGCTTCGGCAAGGGCGACTACCAGCACGTCAGCCCCAACGATCACGTCAATTATGGCCAGTCCACCAACGATACCTATCCGACGGCCTTTCGCCTGGCGCTGATCCTGCGGCTCGAGAGCTACATGACGGCGCTGCGCCAGCTCCAGGAAGCCTTCTTCGCCAAGGGCCGCGAGTTCGACCGCGTGCTGAAGATGGGACGCACGCATCTTCAGGACGCGGTGCCGATGTCGCTCGGCGCGGAATTCCGGGGCTGGGGCACCACCATCGGCGAGGAAGTCGATCGCATCTCGGAAGCGCGAGCATTACTGCGCGAAATCAATCTCGGTGCCACCGCGATCGGCACCTCCGTGACCGCGGCCGTCGGCTATCCCAAGCTCGCGGTCCGGCATCTCAGTGCCCTGACCGGCGTCGATTTCATCCTCGCCGGCGACCTTGTCGAGGCGACGTCCGACACCGGCGCCTATGTGCAGCTCTCCGGCGTCCTGAAGCGCACCGCGAGCAAGCTGACGAAGATCTGCAACGACATCCGCCTGCTTGCCTCCGGCCCGCGCGCCGGCTTCAACGAGATCAACTTGCCGCAGCTTCAGCCCGGCTCCTCCATCATGCCCGGCAAGGTCAATCCCGTCATCCCCGAGGTCGTCAACCAGACCAGCTTCCTCGTCATCGGGCTCGACACCACGGTGACGCTCGCGGCCTCGGCCGGCCAGCTCCAGCTCAACGTGATGGAGCCGGTGATCTCGTTCGCGCTGTTCTTCTCGATCCGCACCATGGAGCGCGCCGTCAACAGCCTGCGCGAAAACTGCATCGTCGGCATCACCGCCAACGAGGAGCACACCCGCAACATGGTGCTCAATTCCCTCGGCATCGTCACGGTGCTGAAGCCGCTGCTCGGCTACAAGCAATGCGCCGAGATCGCCCGCGAGGGCTACAAGAGCGGCAAGTCGCTGCACCAGATCGTCGTGGTCGAACGCAAGCTGCTGACGCAGGAGAAGTGGGACGAGATGTTCTCGTTCGAGCGGCTGATCAATCCGGATTTGATTGGGTAGGGGGCGCCGTCATCCGGGGCGCGCGCAGCGCAACCCCGGAATCCATTTCGCCACGCATACTGATGCCCGATGGATTCCGCGTTCGACGCTGATGCGTCGCCCCGGAATGACGAGGAGAGAATTCCGCACCTTGGAATAGTATCGCTGGTGCCGCCTACGGCGCCAAAACGCAATACTTGACAGTGGAAAGATTGCCTTGTTGGTATGTTGCCCAACCTTCCATTGACCGGCCAACAGAGGATCGTTTCGCTATGTCCATGCCTGCCCTGTTCAAGGGACGCCTGTCGATCCCCGTGATCGGCTCGCCGCTCTTCATCATCTCGGTGCCCGATCTCGTGATCGCGCAGTGCAAGGCGGGGGTGGTCGGCTCGTTTCCGTCGCTGAATGCCCGGCCGCCGGAGCTGCTCGACGAATGGCTCGCGCGCATCACCGAAGAACTCGCGGCCTATGACCGCGCCCATCCCGACAAGCCGTCGGCGCCGTTCGCGGTCAACCAGATCGTGCACAAGTCGAACAACCGGCTCGACCACGACATGCAGCTCTGCGCCAAGTACAAGGTGCCGATGATCATCTCCTCGCTCGGCGCCCGCGAGGAGCTGAACCAGGCCGTGCACGGCTGGGGCGGCATCGTCTTCCACGACGTGATCAACCAGAAATTCGCGCACAAGGCGATCGAGAAGGGCGCTGACGGTCTGATCCTGGTCGCGGCCGGCGCCGGTGGCCATGCCGGCACTATCTCACCGCTGGCCTTCGTCGCCGAAACCCGCAAGTGGTTCGATGGTCCGATCGCGCTGTCAGGGGCGATCGGCAACGGCAAGGCGATCCGCGCCGCACGAATCCTCGGCGCCGACTTCGCCTATATCGGCTCGGCTTTCATCGCGACCAAGGAAGCCAATGCGGTCGAGAAGTACAAGGAGATGATCGCGGGCGCGACGGCCGACGACATCGTCTATTCCAACCTCTTCACTGGCGTGCACGGCAACTACCTGAAACCTTCGATCCTGGCTGCCGGCATGGATCCCGAGAATCTGCCGACCTCCGATCCCTCCAAGATGAATTTCGGCACCGACGCCTCCGGCGAGCGCGCCAAGCCGAAGGCCTGGAAGGAAATCTGGGGCTCGGGCCAGGGCATCGGCAGCATCGACGGCATCGTACCTGCCGCCGAACTGATCGCGCGTTTCAAGAAGGAATACGACGAAGCCATCGATCCGCCGTTGTAGTTCTCGTGTCCCGGACGCGCTGCAGCGTGTAACGCTGCTGCGCTGCGTCCGGGGAACGCCAGCCGAGGTATCGAACAGATATGCCCCCCGTCTACCGCGTCGACGGCAACAATGTCGTCAGCAGTCCGGATGCCGCCGGCCCCTGGGACCCGCGCATGCAGCACGGCTCGGCGCCGGCTTCGCTGGTGACATGGGCGGCCGAGCGCATTCCGACGCCTGTTGCGATGGACATCGCGCGCGTCACGATCGATCTGATGCGCCCGGTGCCGGTCGGGCCGCTTACGATCGCGACCGAAGTCTTGCGCGAGGGCCGCAAGATTCAGCTCTGCCAGGTCAAGCTGCTCGCCGACGGCGTGCAGGTGGTTGGCGCCACCGTGCTCAAGATCAGGCGCCAGGCGCTGACGCTGCCCGATGGCGTCAAGGAGCTGCCGGTCACGTTACCTTCGCCCGAGGATTCGCTGGTCGAGGAGAGTGCCGCCGTCACCAGCCCGTTCGTGCGATTGGTCTCGATGCGCGCCGCGCGCGGCCGCTTCGGCCAGGCCGGCGCCGGCGCGATCTGGTTTCGCGTCGACAATCCGCTGATCGAGGGCGAGGCGATCTCGCAGGCGATGCGCGCAGTGGTCGCCGCCGACTTTTCCAACGGCACCGCCTCGATGCTCGACTTCCGCGCCTGGACCTACATCAACGCCGATCTCACCGTGAGTTTTTCGCGCCAGCCGGTCGGCGAGTGGATCCTGCTCGACGGTGAGTCCTGGATCGGCGCTGACGGCGCCGGACTCGCAATGTCGCGCCTCGCCGACCGCCAGGGCTATTTCGGCCGCGCGGTGCAGAGCCTCGTGATCGAGAAGCGGTGAGCGTGACGGCGAGCGCCGCGATTGCTCTTTGGTCCGATTGAACGGCAGGCTTCCGCCGCCGCGGAAGGGATGCTTGGTCGTGTTCAGAGGCATCCTGCCTGTTCAGATTCCGTAGAAGATCTTGATCTCCCACAGCACCACGATGATAGCCGTGATCAACGCGATCGCGGCGACTGCACTTTCCAGGGAAGCGACTCTCATCCTACTCTCCGCTTCCCAGCCCCGTCCGCGGTCTAGGTGATTCCCCGATTCGCAGGCAATTGCGTGGGCATCGCCGCCAGGCACTCCGTCGCGCGCTGTGGTGTCGGCGCCACAACGACACCGTAGAATCCCGGGGGGTTTTACCCCACCATCCGGTCCCTGCCGCTCCAGAAGCCCGCACGCAGTACCTTCTTGTCGACCTTGCCGACGCCGGTCATCGGGAGCTGGTTGACGAACTGGATCTGCTTGGGCGCATGTGCCGAGCCCTTTCGTGTCTTGACCAGGTTGATCAGTTCGTCCGGATCGGGCCGTGCGCCCTCGCGCGGCACGACGATGGCGGTGACGGCTTCGCCCCATTTCTCGTCGGGGATGCCGACGACCGCGACCATGGCGACATCGGCATGTTGCGACAGCACGTCCTCGACTTCGCGCGGGAAGATGTTGAAGCCGCCGGACACGATCATGTCCTTCTTGCGGTCGAGGATGAAAATGTAGCCGCGCTCGTCCTTGCGCGCGATGTCGCCGGTGTGGACCCAGCCGTTCTTCAGCGTCTCGGCGGTGATGTCGGGCCGCTTCCAGTATTCGGCCATGACATGCGGGGCGCGCACGCAGATCTCGCCGGCCTCGCCCGTCTTCACTTCCTGATCGTTATCGTCGAGGATCCTGACCTCGCAGGCCGCGATCGGGAAGCCGCAGGACAGGAACAGCTCGGGCGTCCTGGGATCGTGGTCCGCCTTGCGCAGCACCGAGACCGGATAGCATTCGGTCTGGCCGTAAAGCTGCGAGAACACCGGTCCGATGCGTTCGATGCCCTCGACGAGCCGGCTCGGCGACATCGCGGACGCTCCGTAGAGCACCAGATCGAGCGAGGACAGATCGGTCTTGTCAAGCGCAGGATGGTCGAGCAGCACGTAGATCATGGTCGGCACGAACAGCGTGAAGTCGATGCGCTCGCGCGCGATCGTGGCCAGCACGGCCTCGGGATCGAATCCCCTCAGCATGTGCACGGTGCCGCCGCGCATGAGGGTCGGCAGCACTTTCGTGCCGGCGACATGACTGATCGGGGCGACGGTGAGGTAGCGTGCCGCGTCGGGGATCTCGAAGTCGGCGAGGATCGCAGCGGCGGCCCCGGCATTCTCGCGGTGATAGCGCAACGCGCCCTTGGATTTGCCGGTGGTGCCGCCGGTGTAGTTCAGCGTGGAGAGATCGTCGAGGCTGGCAAGACACTGCGCGCTGGCGTGTCCCGCGCTCTCGATGGCCGCCAGCAGATCGACGCCGTAGCCGGCCGGCCCCATGGTGAAGACCGCCTTGAGCAGGCTCGCTTTCGCAGCGAGCTCGCCGCCGCGGTCGCGGAAGGCGGCTGCATCGATCACCAGCATCTCCGCCTCGGAATCCTCGAGCTGGAACAGCTGGTCCTCCAGCGATCCCAGCGGATGCAGCCAGGTGATGCAGAGCCGCGACAATTGCGCGGCGACGCCGGCGCACCAGGTGTCGGCACGGTTCGCGGTGAGGAAGGCGACGCGCGCGCCCGCCTGCAATCCAAGCCGCATGAACACGCCCTGGATGCGTCCGATTAAATCGATGGTGCCTTGATAGCTCAGCGATCCCCCGGGCCATTCGAAAGCGGTGCGGCCGGGATAGCGCGACAGCGCCCGTAGCGTCTGCGCGCAAGTCGGGGACGATGCATGGAGCGGATCGGACATATGTTTCCTCGTTGCTTGTCACCGGCTTCTGGCGTGCCAATGTTGCTGATGACGCTAGCACAGGGACCGCGGGATGAAACGACAAAGCCCGTGCTGCGAGGCAAGAGTGACAAGGAGAATTGGGTGGCATCCGATCGACTGCAACGCTTTCGCGATCGTCTCGCTCTGCCCTTGATCGCTGCGCCGATGTTCCTGGTGTCGGGCGTCGAGCTCATGGTCGCGGCCTGCCGCAACGGGGTCGTCGGCAGCTTCCCGACCGTGAATTGCCGCAGCACGGACCAGCTCGATGCATGGCTCACCGCGATCGAGACGCGGCTGCGCCAGCACGAAGACCAGACCGGCCGCAAGGCGGCGCCGCTCTGTCCGAACCTGATCGTGCACCGCTCCAATGCGCGGCTGGAGCAGGATCTCGCCGTGCTACTGCGGCACAAGCCCGAGGTCGTCATCACGTCGGTCGGCTCGCCCGCGCCCGTGTTGAAGCCGTTGCACGATGCCGGTGCGCTTGTGCTGGCCGATGTCGCTTCCATCCGCCATGCCGAACGCGCGGCGGAAGCAGGTGCCGACGGGCTGGTGCTGCTCACCGCGGGCGCCGGCGGCCAGACCGGCTGGCTCAACCCGTTCGCCTTCGTCCGCGCGGTCCGTGCATTCTACGACGGCGTCATCGTGCTCGCGGGCGGCATCAGCGACGGCCATTCGCTGCACGCGGCCGAAGTGCTCGGCTGCGATCTCGCCTATATGGGCACGAAGTTCATCGCGACGCGCGAGAGCATGGCGGACGACCGCCACAAGCGGATGCTGGTCGAGAGCAGCGCCGACGACGTCCTGCTCACCACCGCCTTTACCGGCCTGCAGACCAGTATGCTGAGGCCGTCGATCGTGGCCGCCGGGCTTGATCCCGACGATCTGCCGGCGCGCGGCGCGATCGACATCGCCGAGGATATCGATCTGGCCGCGCGCGAAAACCGGCCGAAGCGGTGGCGTGACATCTGGAGCGGCGGGCACTCCACCTCTGGTGTCACCGACGTGCTCCCTGTCGACGAACTCGTTGCGCGGACGGGGGTCGAATATCGTGAGGCGAGGGCACGTCTCTCCCCGTAAGAATGCGGAAAGTCAGGGGCGCTCGTCCGATCACAGTTAATCCAGGGCGCGCTCGAAACGCCACGCTTAACGGCAGATTAACCAACGCCCGCCAAGAATCCCTCACGGCCGCCAATCAGGACCGAGAGGGACAGGCGATGGACTTCGATTATCTCAATACCAAGACGGCGGCTTCGCTGGACGAAATCCGCGTTCGCGTCGCTCATGCCCTGGCCCGCCACCCGCTGTGCCGCAACGTCCGTTTCGACATCGTCAGCGTCCCCCGCACCCGCCGAGGCGGTAACTGGACGGTGGCGCTGCAATCGGTCGAGCCGCGCGCGGTCTGGGAGGCCTCGGAGATCGTCGCCGACATCCAGGACGCCTACGAGCTGGCCGTAGCTGCTTGATTTACCAGGATTTTTACGGGGCTATGTCGCGGCAAACATACTGATTGTCGCAACGATGGCACACTCAAGCCTTAATTCGTGCCCTTTTCCCGGGCAACGTTAACAAACTCGTGAAGCGTCCGTTCCCGGAGAGACGTTTGTCCAAAGCCATCACCATCGTTGTGCTGACCTGTTTCCTCGTTCTGGGCGCCGCCACCACCGCCATCCTTGGCCGCGACAGCGTACCCAGCGTCAGCGAAGAGATGATCTCGCAGACCCCTCCGCCGAAGCCGCTAGCAGCCAACCGCGCCGCCAAGGCCGACCGCCTGGTTCCGACGCTGGCGCTGGCTTCGGCCGCGTATGAGCCGGTCCAGGTGCCCGCCGACAGGCTTGCCCAGGCTCCCGTGCTGACCGAGCCGTTGCGCCAGGCCTTCGCTGCCGCCACGCCGTCGGACTTTCCGATGCCGAAACCAAGCGCGCATGAGGCGCCCGCCGCAGCGGAGGTTCCCGCCGTCGAAGTCCCGGCCAAGCCGAAGGTTGTGGCGAAGCCGCAGCCGCAGAAAAACTATTCGCTGCTCTCCGACGCACAGATCGCGGGGATCAGGGATCGTCTGAAGCTGTCCTCGTCGCAGGAATATTACTGGCCTTCGGTCGAGACCGCGCTGAGAAACGTCGTCCGCAAGATCTCGGCCAACAGGCTCTCCAATCCGCACGCGCCACCTAGCGCGCAGATCGATCCGAATTGCGATGAGGTCCAGCAGTTGAAGTCGGCAGCAATGCCCCTGCTGTTCCAGCTGCGTGACGATCAGAAGGAAGAAGTGCGTAAGCTGGCCCGCCTCATCGGGCTTGAAAAGGTCGCGCAGCAGATCTGACGCGGGTTCCTTTCGGAACCGCTCTCGCATCAGGAACATCTGGCAATCAACGTGCGTTGCTCGCCCCAAAGAGGGAGTGGATCAATGCGCGCCTCGACCGCCTATTTCGTCGGTGCCGGAACCATTGTTGCAGCGATTGCTATCGGCCTCGGCGGCGGCATCGTTGCCGGCAACATCATGAATCCGGTCACGTCCAAACGGGGCCCGGACACCAGCAAGATGGCGCAGCGTGCCGAATCCGCCGGCGCGACGGCGGCGACAAACGCGCCTTCGGCAAACGCAGCTTCGGAACGCGTCAATTACCTCACCGGTTCGCAAGCCTTCGGCACGATCATGGCCGCGCCGGCGCAAGCCGAAGCCAAGCCTGAGACCACCAAGCCTGAGACCACCAAGCCTGAAGCCGCAAAGCCTGACACGCAGCCTGCTCAGGCGAACGCCGAACCGCCGGCACCGCCGCCTTCACAAGCGGCCGCCGTCGAGCCGCCGAAGGAACAGGCCAAGCCAGCAATCGGCTCCTCCTCGAAGGCCGCTAAATCCACCGAGCAGCAGGCCTCGGCCGATCCGACGTCCTCACCCGAGAACGCCTATGCCAAGGCCAGGGAGTCCGACGTGAAGCGTGCGGCGTCCGAGCGGCGCCGGATGGAGCGCCGTGACCGCTGGGCCGAGCGCCGCTACTACGATTCCCGCGAGCCGCGCGGCCGTCCCGATTGGGACGACGTCGCCCGCAACGTCCGCGAAGATTCCGAGGCGCGCGATTACGCCGGCCGGCCGCGCAGCAGCTTCCCGCAGATCAGGCTGTTCGGGCCCGACGACGATTAGCGGCTGGCCCGGGATCGCGGCCGCAATGGTGGAAGGTGCGCCGTCACGATCGCGCCGCCGTCATTTCAGTCCCGCGCGCCGCAATCCCTCGAGATAATGCGCACGATCCTCGTCCCGCAGCATCGGCAGCTCGCGCGTGATCCAGGCGAGCGAGACCGCGGGTTGCGCGCGGCGCAGGCCATCGAGGGCGGAAGCCGCGAGCGCCGTATCGCCTGACATCCCGGCGGCGGCGGTCAGCACGCGATGTGCCCCGACGAAATCGCCGCGTTGCCGCAGCGACTCCCGCGCCATCTGCACGGCCCCCCCGTAGTCGCGGCCGATGAACCGGGCATAGGCCGCAATCCCGCAATAGATCGCCGCGAGCGGGTCGCGCGGGCTGAGCCGCAGCGCGCGGCGCGCAGCAGCATCGCCATCCTGCCATCGTCCGGCATAACAAAGCGTCACGCCATAGAATGCGTGCGCCATTGCAAAATTCGGATTGAGCTGCAGCGCCAGTTCGAACTCCGCCAGCGCGTCGTCGAAGCGCCGGCGGAACAGATAGGTGTAGGCGAGGCCGTGATGGGCAAAGGCATCCTCGCGATCGGCCTCCACCGCCGCGAGCGCCGCGCGTTCGGCGATCGGCACCGTCGCGGCCATGTCGGCCCAGCCCATATGCGCACCGAAGATATGGCTGGTCGCGAGCAGGCCCAGCGCCTTGCCATAGGCCGGATCGATCGCGATGGCTTTTTCGAGCAGCTCTTGCGCGGCGGCATTGTCCTCGCGCGTGCTGCGCCAATGATGCGACAAGGCGCGCATCACGAGGTCCCAGGCGTCCAGGCTGCCCGGCGGCTTCTGCTGAGCGCGAAAGTTTTCGGCGGCATAGAGCTGAGGCTCGATCGCGGCGACGATCGCCTCGGTGATTTCGTCCTGCACGGCGAAGATGTCGGCGAGCTCGCGATCATAGCGCTCGGCCCAGAGATGGCTGCCGGTCGAGACATCGTTGAGCTGGGCCGAGATGCGCACGCGATCGCCGCTCCGCCGCACGCTGCCTTCGACCACGTAGCGTACCCCGAGCTCGCGCGCCACCTCGCGGATGTGCACGGCGCGACCCTTGTAGACGAAGGAGGAGTTCCGCGCGACGACGAAGAACCAGCGCAGCTTCGACAGCGCGGTGATGATATCTTCGCTGATGCCGTCGGAAAAATAATCCTGCTCGGCCTCGCCGCTCATGTTGGTGAAGGGCAGCACGGCGATCGCGGGCCGCTCGGGAAGCGCGAGTGCCGCGCGCGACGCCCATGCGGTGCGGCCGTGCTCCGGGGCGAGCTCGCCCCCCTTGGCCTCGACGTCGCCGACGAAACGAAAACCCTTGCGGGCGATGGTGCGGATCAGTGCCTGACTCGCGCCACTGTCGCCGATCGCCTTGCGCGCGGCGTTGATCCGGCTGGTCAGGGTGGATTCGGAGACGCTGCGGCCGTGCCAGATCTTGTCGATCAACTCGTCCTTGCTGACCACCCGGTCGCGGTTCTGCATGAGGTGGACGACGAGATCGAAAACCTGCGGCTCCACGGCAACGGGAACCTGCTCGCGGCTCAGCTCGCGCAGGTCGGTATCGAGAAGATGGTCCCTGAACAGAAACTGCACGTCGAAAACTCAGGCTTCGTTACGAAATCGGACAGGCAGAATGACAAAAAGTGAAAAATTGGGTTGAAAACTGTGAGTCTGCCGAAGGTCATGATTGGTTCACCGCCATCGAAAGATGGCTGTCATGTCGTTTTCGGGGCGCGAATACAATCGCGGCCAGAATGTTGCGGGCCGATTGCCAATGGGATCATGTTCGCTCATCCAGCTCCGTCATCCTGAGGCGCCCGGAGCCTTGCGGCGCAATTGCGCCGCTGGGCGGAGGCCTCGAAGGATGGACGGCTCGGCTCCAGCGCGGCCGCTCGTCCTTCCGGGCTCACCACGAGACGCGTTGCATCCCATGTGAGAGCGTGAGGTGTCGTCATAATGCCGTCGCGCGGCAGATGTGGTGATCGGCGAATGTCCTTTGCCGAGCTGCGCCGACTGCGTAAGCTGTCGCGCACACCAACATCAACCACGAAGAAACGCCCATGCCCGCCTTTGCCGCTTCCACCACCGTGCTCGATTCCATGCTGTTCCGCGACGCCTTCGGCACGCCGGAGATGCGGGAGGTGTTCTCCGACCTTGCGCTGGTGGCGCGCTATGCCGAGGTCGAGGTGGCGCTGGCCAAGGCGGAGGCGAAATGTGGCGTGATCCCGCAGCAGGCTGCCGATCAGATCGCTGCGCGGACTGACGTTGCCGCGCTCGATTTCGAGCTGTTGCGGCAGGAGACCGACATCGTCGGCTATCCGATCCTCCCGCTGGTGCACCAGATGGTGAAACAATGCGGCGAGGCCGGCCGCTACGTGCATTGGGGCGCGACCACGCAGGACATCATGGATACCGCCGTGGTGCTGCAGCTCCGCGCCGCGCTGGAGATCGTCGCGCGCGACATCGACGAGCTTCGCCGCGTCCTGGCGAGCCTCTCGAAACGCCATCGCGACACGCCGATGGCGGGCCGCACCCATCTCCAGCAGGCGCTGCCGGTGACCTTCGGCTACAAGACTGCAATCTGGCTCGCCATGTTCGATCGCCATGCCGAGCGGCTGGCGCAGCTGAAGCCGCGCGTCCTGGTCGGCCAGTTCGCCGGTGCCGCGGGCACGCTGGCCTCGCTGGGCGACAAGGGCTTCGAGGTGCAGGAGGCGCTCTGCGCCGAGCTGAAGCTCGGCGTTCCCGCCTCGACCTGGCACGTCGCGCGCGACGGCTTTGCCGAGGCCGTGAACTTCCTCGCGCTCGTCACCGGCTCGCTCGGCAAGATCGCGCTCGACATCATGATCATGGCCTCGACCGAGTTCGCCGAAGTCTACGAGCCTTTCGTCAAGGGACGCGGCGCCTCCTCGACCATGCCGCAGAAGCGCAACCCGATCTCGTCGGAACTGATGCTGGCGGCCTCCAAGGCGGTACGCCAGCACGCCGGCCTGATGCTCGATGCCATGGTGCAGGATTTCGAGCGCGCCACGGGTCCCTGGCACGCCGAATGGATGGCGATCCCCGAGAGCTTCGTGCTGACCGCCGGCGCGCTGCACCAGGCGAAGTTTGCGCTCGCAGGTCTCATCGTCGATGAGGCGAAGATGAACGACAATCTCGCCATCAGCCGTGGCCTGATCGTGGCCGAAGCGGTCATGATGGGGCTCGCGCCGCAACTCGGCCGGCAAGAGGCACATGACGTGGTCTATGACGCCTGCCGTCGGGCCAACGACGAGGGAATGAGCCTGGCCGATGCGCTGTCAGGGGACACGCGGATCACGAGCCGCATCGATCGCGCCACAATCGAGGCGCTCACCTCACCGAAAAATTACCTCGGGCTTGCGCCTGCCATGGTTGACCGGGTGCTGAAATCGGCAACGCGTTGAAAACCAAAATGCGCGAAACTGCGTATCTTCTCGACGTCGCAAGGTGCTCGCGTACTTGCGCCCCACGATGCTAGACTTAGATTGAACGAGAGATTTTCGGCAGAGGGACTCGCATGACTGATCACCGCAATTCCGCTACCACCATCGATCCCGCCAAACTCGACCGGCTGGCCGAGGTGGCGGTGAAGGTGGGCCTGGGCTTGCGGCCGGGGCAGGATCTTCTTTTGACCGCGCCTGCGATCGCGCTGCCGCTGGTGCGGCGGATCGCGGTGCATGCTTACAAGGCCGGCGCCGGCATTGTGACGCCGATCCTGTCGGACGAGGAGATGACGCTGGCGCGCTACCGCCATGGCCACGACAGCAGTTTCGATCGTGCCGCCGGCTGGCTGTACGAGGGCATGGCCAAGGCGTTCTCGGACAACACCGCGCGGCTCGCAATCGTCGGCGACAATCCGATGCTGTTGTCCGGCGAGGATCCGTCGAAAGTGGCGCGCGCCAGCAAGGCCAATTCGATGGCCTATCAGCCCGCACTGGAAAAGATCGTCAATTTCGACACCAACTGGAACATCATCGCCTATCCAAGCCCGTCCTGGGCCAGGCAGGTGTTTCCCAATGACCCCGAGGACGTCGCGATCGGCAAGCTCGCCGATGCGATCTTCGCGGCCTCGCGCGTCGACCGCGAGGACGCGATGGGCAATTGGGCGAGCCACAATGCGGTGCTGCGCGAGCGTACCAACTGGCTGAATGGCCAGCGTTTCCGCGCACTGCAGTATTCGGGGCCGGGTACCGACCTGACCATCGGCCTTGCCGACGGCCACGAATGGGAGGGCGGCGCCTCGCTGTCCAAGAACGGCATCAGCTGCAACGCCAACATCCCGACCGAAGAGGTGTTCACCACGCCGCATTGCCGCCGGGTCTACGGCCATGTCGTGAGTTCGAAGCCGCTGTCCTATCAGGGCACGCTGATCGACAACATCGCCGTGCGCTTCGAGGACGGCAAGATCGTGGACGCGAAGGCCTCGCGCGGCGCGGAAGTGCTGAACAAGGTGCTCGACACCGACGAGGGCGCACGCCGTCTCGGCGAAGTGGCTCTGGTGCCGCATTCATCGCCGATCTCGCAGAGCGGGTTGTTGTTCTACAACACGCTGTTCGACGAGAATGCGGCGTCTCACATCGCGCTCGGCCAGTGCTATTCGAAATGCTTCGTCAACGGCGCGCAGCTCACCCCGCAGCAGATCGCGGCGCAAGGCGGCAACCAGAGCCTGATCCATATCGACTGGATGATCGGTTCGGCCGAGACGGATATCGACGGCATTTTGCCCGATGGCAGCAAGGTGCCGGTATTCCGCAAGGGCGAGTGGGTGAAGTAGCGCGCGTACCTTTCTTCTGGGAGACGTGAGCGCCGCGCGTCATATTTTCTGTGGTCGATTCTCCGGCCATAGTTGTTGCGCCGTTCCTTGAAGAGGTCCCGTCCTCATCCGGGCAGCGTTGAGCGCGCGGCCGGAGCGACTAGCAGAGGCTCGAGCGTCGAGGCATAGGCATCGTCCGTGCCTTCGCGCGTTTTGTCGCACCCGGGAAGACGACCGGGGCATGTCCGCGGATTTGCAAGGGAATTGCGACGTTAACCGTGAGCACGTTTCGCATCCGGCTGATTCTCGAAGTCGATGTAAGAAAGAATTAAAAACGGATGACTAGCGTCCCAATATCTTTCGAAGCAATCCCGGCCCGGATCGGCCGCAAATATCATTTCCGAGGAAGCAGATGTCGCGCGCATTGATTGAAGTCGGTAGTTGCAATGTGGATCTCGAGCTGCGGCCGATCGAGCCGTCCTGGGTCATCGAGGGTAATCCGGTATCGCGCTCACGCGTCCTGTCGACCAGCGCCGACGGCACGGCCCAGACCATCATCTGGCAGTGCACCGAAGGACGTTTCAACTGGTACTACGATATCGACGAGACGATCATGATCATGGAAGGTTCGATCGTGCTCGAAAGCGACGGCATGCCGCCGAAGCGCTATGGCCCCGGCGATGTCATCTTCTTCCGCGACGGCGCGCATGCCAAATGGCATGTCGAAGGCCACGTCAAGAAGATCGCCTTCTGCCGCAAGACCAATCCCGTGATGATCGGTTTCCTGATCCGCGTCGTCAACAAGCTCAAGAAGATTTTCGCTTTCGGCGGCGAGCGCCGTCCGGCTTCGCTGATGGGTGCCGGCTAGAGTTCCAATCAGGTTTCAAGGACGCTTCCCAGCGGCTACGACGGAAGAGGGGTCGGGATAACATCCCGGCCCCTCTTCTCGTCATGACGGCAATTCGAGCCGATAGACGTCGATCGCGGTCTGCGAGAACAGCGCCGTCTTCTCGGCCTCGCTCAGGGGCGATGCGATGCGCTTGAAGGCGTTGAAGATCACCTGGTAGCTGCACTGGCCCTTGTCCGGGGGGAAATTGCTCTCGAACATTGCGCGCTTGGGTCCGAACGCCTCGATGCAGGTTTCGATATAGGGCCGCCAGGCCGCGGCAAGCTCCTCGGATGACGGCGGCCTCTCGCGCAGATGGAAGTCGTAGCCGAGCAGGCACATGGCGAGGCCGCCGAGCTTCACCACCACGTTCTCGCATTTTGCGATTTCCCGGATCGAAGCGCGCCATTGCGGAAAAACCTCCTCGCGCCGTCCTGCAAAGCGGCCGACACCGGCGGGGCCGCCGCAGTGGTCGAGCACGATCCTGGTGTCGGGGAAGGCGCGGGCCAGTTCGGTCAGTTCGCCGATCTGCGGGTGGAACAGCCAGGCATCGAAGCTGAGGTTCAGCGGCGCGAGGCAAGCAAAGCCTCGGCGGAAGGCTGGATCCTGCAACAGGCCTTTCGGCCTGTTGGCGTACATGCCGGCGACGACGGGGTCCTGGTCCCAGGCCGAGGAATGCCTGATGCCGCGGAAGCGGCCGTTGCCGGCCGCGATCTCGGCTTCCAGCACCCCCTTGGCGGCGTCGCCGAGCAACAGATTGGCGTGGCTGACGATGCCGGCACAGATCGCCGCTTTGCCGTAAGCGCCGCTCGCGCTCATCGCGGCGACGCCGTTGGCGAACTCGACCTCGCCGACCGGCCGGAACGCCTCCGGCCCATGCGCGCGGTACATCGAGCGGCAGTCGACATAGACCGTGGCGATGACGTTGTGGCCGCTCGCGATGTCCGCGGCCATCTCCTCGATCAGATAACGGTGCCCGCGATTCCAGAGATGGTGATGGGGATCGACGATCGGCCGCGCCGGATCGATGATCTCCTCCTGGTGCAGCGCGAGCCAGTCCTCGCGCGGCTCGACGAACAGCCCGCTCGTGTTGGCGGGCACTCCGCTTGCAGCCATCGGCATTCGCTCCCTCCTTGTTCTTGTGGCGGGAGCCTAGCACTTCATCTCGACGCGCAGCAGCGCGCGCTATGCAACCGCGCCTATCGTCGTGAGCACAGCCGGGTCGTCGTCAGCCCTTGCGCCGCCTCGCTCTCACAGCCACCGTGAGCCGCCAGTCCGCAGCCGCGGCAGGCTTGACCTCGCCAAGCCAATGGAAGGAATCGCCGGTGATCTCGGTGAAGCTCCAGCGCGTCGATTCGCCCGCCTCGGTCGTGCCTTCCTGCACGATGTCATCGCCGCGCGGACGGCCGATCTGCTGGCGGAACAAGCTCCGGCCGGGGTCGAACCAGGAAATCCGCCATCCCGCGATGGTCGGGTCATATACTCGAAACGTCGTGCCGTACCAATTGCCGGCGATCGGAAATTCCGGCGCGCCTGCAAGCCGGGGGATGATCCAGACGTCCTGCACGGCGCGGCCCTGCAGCACCCAGCCGAAATGGATCTCGCCTGGCGCGGTATGCCTCGTTCCATCGGAGCCGTAAGCGGTGATCTCGGCATCCCAGTCCCCGACGAAGCGGCCGTAAAGTTGGAGCGCCGCCTCATGCTCGAGGTTTGGCCCGTCCGCGTGCAATAATCTTGCAAAGTCGGTCATGTCGATCTCCTGTTGCGAGGAGACCAGCACGACCAGCCGCAGACGACTTGGAGAAAATTGCGCCTCAGACCCCGTCGAGGATGATCACCGTCGGCTTCGACGGCAGTCCATCCCGCGACATCCGGAACGAGCGTTCGGTACGGCGGTCGATCTCGAAGTCCTGGCCGATCCGGCGCATGAAATCGTCGAGCGGCGTGGCGAAGCGGTGCATCGGTAGCACCACGGAGGAGCGCAGGCGCTTGGTGATCTCGGAGATGCCTCCCAACGACATGGTATAGGTGCCGTCGATCGGCACCATCACGATGTCGAGCCGTCCGATCTGGGCGAAATGGCTGTCGTCGAGCTTGTGGTGGAGATGGCCGAGATGGCCGATGCAGAGGCCGGCGACCTCGAAGATGAAGATCGAATTGCCGTCGCGGATCATGTCGGCGCCGGCATCATCACCGAAATAGCGGCGGATGTCGGTCGTGACGTTGCGGATGATGGTGTCTCCGACGCGGGTCGACACGATCGCGGGCTTGCCGTCCTCGCTCCAGCCATGCAGCACATGGGGAATACGCCTGTCCGGGAACAAGGTGTAGTGCGTGCTGTGGGCGCGGTTCATGGTGACGACGTCGGGCAGCCGGCCGACCTGATAGGCGCCGCTATAGTCGGTGGCGATACGCAAGCCGGCGGGCGTGTCGATGTAGTAGGTCGAATGGCCGGCGTAAGTGATCTCGACCTCGGCGGAGCCGGCGGCCTGCCGGAACGCGACCGGCATGGCCCGCGGCGCGGCATTGGCCATCGCCAGGCACTCGCTGCGCTGCGGTTGCTGGGCGAGAGCAGGGGTGAGGAATGCACCGAACAGAGCCAGAGCCGCCGAAACCAGTCGCCGCATGTATCTGTCCCCGATGACTTCACGGCGAAGTCTAACGTGCAATGCAGCGCCTCGCCAATGGGCTGGGATCAACAGCGCGTCAGTGTCGCACCTATTGCTCGCGTCTTGGGCGGAGCTTCCAGGTGATCGCAACGAGGCTCGCGGTGATCAGGCCGCTGATGAGGCCCGCGATGGGGAGCGCAAGCAGCAGCGCGGCGGTCGCGGCCCAGCCGATCGAGGAGAAGGCTTCGGCGAAGGTCGCGAGCCGCGACGAGGTCTGGCGACGGCGGAATTGGCTGCGCCGTGCCTGCACCCGGAACCAGAGCTGGATCGCGGTTGCCGAAGCCGCACTGACGATGATCGCGCCGGCACTGATCGCGGCCTGGTAGGGCGAGGCGAAAGCGAGTGCCGCCACCAGCGGGCAGAAGATGACGGCGATGGCGATCAGCACCACCTCGATCTTGGCGCGGGTGACGCTCGATGGTGTCAGCGGCGCGGTCGCGACCAGGTCGGGGGCGTCCTCGCCCGAGATCGTCAGCCAGGCGAGCCCGCCGGCAAGCTGTCCGGCCGCCATCACGATGACGGGCGTGATCAGCGTCAGCGCCGCTGAGCTGTCGGCAAAGTTGCGCCAGAGCAGCAGCGCCGGCGGCACCAGATAGAGCAGTTGCATCAATGTCTGCGAGATCAGCCAGGGATCCCGCCAGAGCAGCGAGAATTCCTTGCGCCGCAGCGCCTGCTGCCGCGACCCGCGGCGGAACGGACGCTCCCTGGTGCGCTTGCTGCCGGAGGTGCCGTAGGCTGCGGCATCGATCGCCGTGTCGGCAAAGCGGTGCGAGAAGATCGCCATGACGCTTCCGAGCAGCACCAAAGCGAGCGCCAGGAGCAGCAGCAGCGCTTCGCTGTCGCCCATCACGGCCCGCGCCGGCCACCACCAGATGCTGTCGACATCGGGGGCATGAGCGGCCACGCTGCCCGAGGTCAGGATGGTGATGCGCGACAGCGTCCCGTAGGACATGATCGCGGCGACCTGGAGCGCGATCACGAATCCGGCGCCGATGATCGCGGCGAGGATCTGGGCGATGAGGCGCGTCCGCGCCGGGCCGATCAGACGAAACAGCAGGATGGTGACGGCGATCGCGATCGCCGCGGCCGACAGGCCCATGGCGACGACCACCCCGAATGTCGCGAGCCAGCGTGCCCCGCCGCCGATCACGAGCACGTCGATGAAGGGCGTCGAGAACAGCAGCGCCATCGCGGTGACGGTCAGCGCGATCGCGGCGATGCGGACCGAGAACAGATTGGCCAGCCTCGCCGGCGAGGACATGATCAGGTCGAGATCGGCGCGGGCGTAGAACACCCGTGTCACCGATTCGATGGCCTGCGACAGCATCAGGGTCCAGGCGAGAAAAATCGTCGCCGAGATCACGATCAGCGAGGCCTTGTCGAGCGGCAATTGCAGATCGGCGAAGCGGCCGATCACCGCCCAGGCCGGCAGGTGCAGCAGCGCGGCGAAGCAGATCAGGCCGATGATGGCGGCGCGCGTCCGCTTGCGTCGTCCGCCGGTCATCATGGCGAGCCATTCGCGCCAGGCGAGCCGCAGCTCGTGGCGGGCAAACCAGGAGAGCGCGGTTGCCGAGCTCATGCGGCTTCCGGAAGCGTCACCAGCGCGATGAAGAGATCCTCCAGGCTGGTGTCGGCGTGGCCGTTCTGCTGGCGCAGCTCGGTCAGCGTGCCCTGGGCGACCAGGCGGCCCGAGGCGATCACGCCGATGCGGTCGGCCATCCGCTCGGCCACCTCGAGAATATGCGTGGTCATGATGACGGTGCAGCCGGCGCGGACGCGCTCGCCGAGAAGACCCTTCACGTGGCGGGCAGAGACGGCATCGAGCCCCGTCAGCGGCTCGTCGAGAATGATGAGGCGGGGATCGTGCACCAGCGCGCCGGCCAGCGCCACCTTTTGGCGCATGCCCTTGGAAAAGCCCTCGCAGCGCTCGTGCCGGTGCGGCGCGAGGCCGAGCGAGGTGAGGAGCTCCTGCGCGACCGGCTCCGAGGCCGATGGTGCGATGCCCCAGAGGCCGGCGACGAATTCGAGATATTCGAGCGGGGTCAGCTTGTCGTAGATCATCGGCTCGTCGGAGACCCACGCCATCACCTGCTTGGCCGCGACGGGGTCCTGGAGCGCATCGACGCCGAAGATCGAGACCGAGCCGGCATCGGGGCGCAGCAGGCCCGCAACCATGCGCAGCGTCGTGGTCTTGCCGGCGCCGTTGGGCCCCACCAGCGCATAGAATTCGCCGGCGTGGATGGTGAGATCGAGGCCGTCGACCGCCAGACGGTCAAAACGCTTCGTTAACCCCAGCACTTCCAGCGCCGAGCTATCCGGCTTCATGACGGCCATACCATGCGGTTCTGCATCGCCCGCGACCATGACTCGAAGATGTTTCGGCACCGTGAATCGCGCTGCCGCAAATTCCGTGCTCCGGATTGGACTAAAGGCAAGCCACCCCGACAAGTCACCGTTTGTTGACAGCGCTGGACGGTTCAGGCTGAATTGGTTCCGGACAAATGGCGCTGACGCGGCGAAACGACTGCGTAGCGACTGGACACAAGATGCGGCAGGGCGGTCGAGAAGAACCGCCCGTTGTATCGGGAGGACGCGCGTCAATGCTGGATTTCGTTCAGCAGCTGGTCAGCGGTGTTGCGCTCGGCTGCGTTTACGGCCTGATCGCGCTCGGCTTCGTGCTCGTCTACAAGGCCACCGAGGTCGTCAATTTCGCCCAGGGCGATCTGATGATGCTCGGCGGCTTCTTCGCCTTCACCTTCATCGGCATGATGGGCCTGAACTACTGGCTCGGCTTTGCCGGTGCGGTGGCCGCAATGGCGCTGTTCGGCATGGTGGCGGAGCGCGTGGTGGTACGGCCGATCCTCGGCTATCCCCAGTTCTCGATCATCATGGCGACCATCGGCCTCGGCTATTTCCTGCGCTCGATCGCCGGCATGATATGGGGCACCGATGATCTGAAGATCGAGACACCGTTCAGCCAGGGCGTGCTGCGGATCGGATCGCTGGTGCTCGCCTACGACAAGCTGTCGGTGATCGCGGCGACGATGATCCTGTGCACGCTGCTCTATCTCTTCTTCAACAAGACCACGCTCGGCACTGCGATGCGCGCCAGTTCCGAGAACATGCTCGCTGCCTACTACATGGGCATCCCGGTCAAGCGCGTGGTGTCGATCGTCTGGGCGATCAGCGCGGCGGTCGCGACCTGCGCCGGCGTGCTGCTGGCGCCGATCACCTTCATCCACTCCAATGTTGGCCTCGTGCTCGGCCTGAAGGCGTTTCCCGCCGCGGTCCTCGGCGGCTTCGGCTCGATCCCGGGGGCGGTGGTCGGCGGCGTCCTGATCGGCGTGATCGAGAGCATGGCGGGCTTCTACCTGCCCGAGGGCTGGAAGGACGTCGCGCCGTACCTCGTGCTGCTCGCGGTGCTGCTCCTGAAGCCGGAAGGTCTGTTCGGCCATCACGTCCGCAAGAAGGTCTGAACGCCATGCGCTTCCTGTTCAAGACCGACTATGAAGACGACATCAAGCTGTTCCCGCATTCGGGCTACATCGTCACCTACGGCATCCTGCTCACGCTGCTGCTGATCGCACCCTTTGTGCTCTCCAGCTATCTAATGAGCCAGCTCGTCTTCGTCTGCATCTATGCGACCGTCGGCGTCGCGCTGCTGATCCTGACCGGCTTTACCGGCCAGGCCTCGCTCGGCCACGCCGCGTTCCTCGCGATCGGCGCTTACACTGCCGCATATCTCCAGAAATACAATGTTCCGTTCCCGGTCTACTTCCTCGCCGCCGGCGCGTTGGCCGGCCTGATCGGAGCGATGGTCGGCTTTCCGGCGCTGCGCCTGACCGGCATCTATCTCGTCATCGCCACCATCTCCTTTGCCCTGATCGTCGAGGAGATTCTGGCGCGCTGGGAGAGCGTCACTCACGGCAATGAGGGCATGCGGGTCAAGACGCTGTCGCTGCTCGGCGTCGCGGTGCCGCGCGACAGCCCGGCCTTCTATTTCCTCTGCCTCGCCGTGCTGGTGCTGACCATCGTCGGCACGCTCAATCTGCTGCGCTCGCCGACAGGCCGGGCCTTTGTTGCGATCCGCGACTCCGAGACGGCGGCGCGCAGCATGGGCGTCAACGTCGCGCTCTACAAGGTGAAGTCCTTTGCGATCTCGGCGGCAATCACCGGCTTTGCCGGCGTGCTGTTCGCCCACAAGCTCTCCTTCATCTCGCCGGAGATGTTCACGCTCCAGCTCTCGATCGAGTTCATCATCGTGATCCTGATCGGCGGCACCTTCAGCCTGCACGGCGCGGTCCTGGGCGCGATCTTCATCGTGATGATCGATCCGTTCCTGACCTACCTGAAGGACGACATGCCCGGCATCATCGCCGGCATCGCCGCCGCGTTCGGCGCGGGCGCGGCGACCGCGGCCAACATCCAGTCGAGCGTCGCGGCCTTCGCCTCCCTCAACGGCCTGAAGGGCGCGATCTACGGCATCATCATCGTGCTTTTCGTGTTGTTCGAGCCGCTCGGGCTCTACGGCCGCTGGCTCAAGATCAAGCTCTTCTTCCAGCTGTTCCCGCTCTACAAGCGCGCCACCTTCAAGCGGCAGAAGATCTACGTGAAATCGGAGCGGAACCGATGAGCTATTTTCGCGCCGAGAACCTGTCGCTGCATTTCGGGGGCCTCAAGGCCGTCGATGCGGTGTCCTTTGCGGTCGAGAAGGGCGAGATCCTGTCGATCATCGGGCCGAACGGCGCCGGCAAGAGCTCGATCTTCAACCTGATCTCGCGGATCTACCGGCCGACCTCGGGCCGCATCTTCTTCGAGGACCAGGACATCACGGAGGAGCCACCCTACGACATCGCGAAGCTCGGCATCGCCCGGACCTTCCAGAACATCGAGCTGTTCGAGAATGCGACCGTGCTCGCCAACCTCCTGGTCGGCCGCCATCGGCATTCGACCACGCAGCTCTGGCAGGAATTCCTGTTCCTGCCGAGCGTGCGGGCCAACGAAAAGGTGCACCGCCGCCGGGTCGAGCAGGTCATCGAACTCCTCGATCTCGAGCCCTATCGCGACAAGTTGATCTCCGGCCTGCCGTACGGCGTGCGCAAGGTGATCGAGCTGGCGCGCGCACTGTGCTCGGAGCCGAAGCTGATCCTGCTCGACGAGCCGTCGTCCGGCCTCAATGTCGAGGAGACCGACGACATGTCGTTCTGGATCCGCGACTTGAAGAACGAGCTCGGCATCACCGTGCTGATGGTCGAGCACGACATGTCGCTGGTCAACCGCGTTTCCGACCGCGTCATCGCGCTGAACTATGGAAGGGTGCTGGCGATGGGATCGCCCGCAGAGGTTCAGCAGCATCCCGATGTCGTCGCCGCCTATCTGGGAGCCTGACGTATGGATGCCGCGGTGACACCAGAGACCATCCTGAAGCTCTCCAATATCGAGAGCTATTACGGGCCGATCATGGCGATCCGCGGCATCTCGCTGGAAGTGCCGCGCGGCCGCATCGTCACGCTGCTGGGGGCCAACGGCGCCGGCAAGACCACGGTCCTGAAGACAATCTCGGGCATTCTCGATCCCCAGAAGGGCTCGATCGAATTCATGGGCAAGCCGATCCAGCGCATGGAAGCCGACAGGATCGTGCGGCTCGGCCTCAGTCACGTGCCGGAGGGGCGCGAGGTGTTTCCGTTCCTGTCCGTGCGCGAGAACCTGATGATGGGGGCCTATCCGCGCAAGGACCGCGACGGCGTCGCGGAGGATCTGGAGCGGGTTTACGGCTATTTCCCGCGGCTGAAGGAGCGCATCAACCAGCCGGCCGGCCAGCTCTCCGGCGGCGAGCAGCAGATGCTGGCGATCGGGCGCGCCCTGATGAACCGGCCGACGCTGCTTCTGCTCGACGAGCCCTCGCTCGGCCTGTCGCCGCTGCTGGTGAAGGAGATCTTCACCATCATCCGCCGGGTCAACGAGGAGCAGGGCATGTCGATCCTGCTGGTCGAGCAGAACGCCAAGGTGGCGCTGGAGACCGCGCATTACGGCTATGTGCTGGAGATCGGCCGCATCGTGATGAACGACAGCTGCGACCGCTTGATGCATTCCCAGGACATCCAGGAGTTCTACCTTGGCGCCAAGGAAGCTGGCGCGCGGGGCGAGCGGCGCTGGAAAAAGAAGAAGACGTGGCGGTGAGGAAGAGCCGGCAGTAAGATGTGACGGCCCATCCGCAAGCAAAGACCGCCGGCAAGGCAGGCAGCGGCGGGGGCGACAGGGAGGAGAGGCGCATGGTCCGGCCGGCGGTGCTGACGGTCGCTGATACGATCGCAAGGAGCTTTTTGCGCGCTGCCGAGACGCGGGGCGAGCGGCCGGCGATCCGCGAGAAGAAATTCGGCATCTGGCAGCCGACGAGCTGGCGCGAGTGGCTGGAGGCATCGAAGGAAATCGCCTACGCGCTTCGCGCGATCGACTTCATGCCCGGCGACGTCGCCTCCATCATCGCCAACGCGGTTCCCGAATGGGTCCATGCCGACATGGGCGTCCTGTGCGCAGGCGGCGTCTCCTCGGGTATCTATCCCACCGATGCGTCGTCCCAGGTCGAATATGTCGTCAATGATTCCAGGACGAAGGTGATCTTCGCCGAGGACGAGGAGCAGCTCGACAAGATCCTCGCCTGCCGCGCGCGCTGCGCGAGCTTGCGGAAGATCATCGTGTTCGACATGGAAGGCCTGAGCGGCTTCTCCGACGACATGGTGATGTCGCTCGACGAATTTCGCGCGCTGGGCCGCAATCACATGGTCGGCCGCGAAGCGCTGTGGCAGGAAATGATCGACAGCCGCGGCGCCGACGATCTCGCCATCCTCGTCTATACGTCCGGTACGACCGGTCCGCCCAAGGGCGCGATGCACGCCAACCGCAGCGTCACGCACCAGATGCGGCATGCCAATGACTTCATCCCGGCGCGAGATGACGATGAGCGGCTGATCTTCCTGCCGCTCTGCCACGTCGCCGAACGCGTCGGGGGCTACTACATCTCGGTCGCGCTCGGTTCGGTGATGAATTTTGCCGAGAGCCCGGAGACCGTGCCGGACAATTTGCGCGAGGTGCAGCCGACCGTCTTCCTTGCGGTGCCGCGCATCTGGGAGAAATTCTATTCCGCGATCACCATCGCGCTGAAGGATGCGACGCCGCTCCAGCAATGGGTCTATCGCGGTGCCATCGGCATCGGCTACCGCATGGTCGATTATCGGCTCGAAGGCAAGACGCCGCCGCTGTCGCTGCGCATCGCCAACGGTCTCGCCTATCGCATCGCATTCCGCAACATCCGCCGCATGATCGGGCTCGACCGTTGCCGTATCGCTTTCACCGGCGCCGCGCCGATCGCGCCGGAGCTCATCCGCTGGTACCTCGCGCTCGGAATCGACGTGCACGAGCTCTACGGTCAGACCGAGAATTGCGGCGTCGCCACCATGATGCCGGCGGAGCGGATCAAGCTCGGTTCGGTCGGCACGGCGGTGCCCTGGGGCGAGGTCGCGCTGTCGCCCGACGGCGAGATCCTGATCAAGGGCGATTTCCTGTTCATGGGTTATCTGAACCAGCCGGAGAAGACCGCCGAGACCATCGATTCCCGCGGCTGGCTGCACACCGGGGACGTCGGCACCATCGACAACGAGGGCTTCGTCCGGATCACCGACCGGATGAAGGACATCATCATCACCTCCGGCGGCAAGAACATCACGCCCTCGGAGATCGAGAACCAGCTCAAATTCTCGCCCTACATCTCCGACGCCGTGGTGATCGGCGACAAGCGGCCGTACCTGACCTGCCTCGTGATGATAGACCAGGAGAATGTCGAGAAGTTCGCCCAGGACCACGACATCCCCTTCACCAACTATGCCAGTCTGTGCCGGGCGACGGAGATCCAGGATCTGATCGGTCGCGAGATCGAGCAGGTCAATGGCAATTTTGCCCGCGTCGAGACCATCAAGAAGTTCTACCTGATCGAGCGCCAGCTTACGCCGGAAGATGAAGAACTGACCCCGACCATGAAGCTGAAGCGCGGTTTCGTGAACAAGCGCTACGCCGCCGAGATCGAAGCGATGTACCGCCAGCGCGCGGTGGCGTGACGCATGCGCATGCCCCGGAAAAGCGGGAACCGGTTTTCCGAGAAGGGACATGCGCGAAAGAGAAAAGCACGTTCGGGAAAGCGAAGGAGCGATGGCCCCCGCCCTTCGCGTAATACGGGCCCTTAGGAGAGGAGACGTCAATGTCGAAATCGTTCAGCGCATTCGGCCTTGCTGTGGGTGCCGTGGTGCTCACCTGTGTGCCGGCCACAGCGCAGACCAAGATCACCAACGAGGGCATCTCGGCAACCGAGATCGTCATCGGCACCCATCAGGACCTGTCGGGCCCGATCAAGGGCTGGGGCGTCCCGGTTTCCAACGGCATGAAGATGGCCGTCGAGGAGGTCAACGCTGCGGGCGGGATCAACGGCCGCAAGATCCGGCTGGTGGTCGAGGACAGCGGCTACGATCCGAAGAAGGCCGTGCTGGCGTCGCAAAAACTGATCGAGCGCGACAAGATCTTCGCGATGGTCGGGCCGATGGGATCGCCCACCGTGCTCGCCGCGCAGGACATCCTGCTCGACGCCGGCGTGCTTCAGCTCTTTCCACTGACTGCGGCCGAGTTCACTTTCAAGTTCGATCCGGCCAAGCCGCAGGAGCGATTGAAGTTCAACAACCTCCTGCCCTATGTCGAGAGCACGCGCGCGGCGCTGAAATACATGATGGAGTGGAAGAACTTCAAGAAGCCCTGCATCATGCATCAGGATGACGAGTACGGCAAAAACGTGCTCGACGGCTTCAACCAGCAGCTCACCGCCATGAAGGTGCAGCCGGCTTCGATCACGAGCTACAAGCGCGGCGCCTCCGATTTCAGCGCGCAGGTCGCCAAGATGAAGTCCGATGGCTGCGACCTCGTCGTGCTCGGCGCGGTGCTGCGTGAGCCGATCGGCACGATGAGTGAAGCGAAGAAGCTCGGATGGGACGTCACCTTCCTCGGCGCCACGCCCGTTAACGTGCTCGAAGTGCCGGCGCTCGGCAAGGAGGCCGTCGAAGGTCTCTACGCCGCGAGCGGCTTCGAAATTCCCTATGAAGACACCGCGAAAGGCAAGGTCAAGGACTGGCTCGTCAATTACAAGAAGATGTTTGGCGCCGACGCCAACACCCAGGCCATCATCGGCTACAACGCGGTGATGACGTTCGCGCATTACGCCAACAAAGCTGGCAAGGATCTCACGGGCCAGAAGATGCTCGACGCGCTCGAGTCCGGCGACAAGTTCCAGGATATCTTCAATTCGCCGCCGACCGTATTCTCGAAGACCAACCATCTCGCCACGACCATCACCCAGGTGCAGCAGGTGAAGAACGGCCGCTGGGTGCTGGTGAAGGACAATCTGATGTTCTGATGCTTCGCATTCGCCCTCCCCTGGAGAAGGAGGGGCGATCGCGCGAAGCGCGAGCGGGGTGGGGTGATCTCTCTAAACGGGCACTACTCCGGTAGAGAGACTGTCACCCCACCCCGCTACGCATTCCGCTTCGCTACGTGCGTGGCGACCCTCCCCCTCCAGGGGAGGGTAAGAGCCTACGACCCCCCGCTTGCCGTGCCCGAACTCACCGGCGCCAACTCGTCCTCCCGGCAACGCCAGCCGTCGGCGGCTTTCACGAAAGCGAACGTTCGCTGGATCCGCAGGCGTCGCGTGACGTTGAAGGCTTCGGCGGAACGCTCATTGCCAGCTCCCGGCTGCGGACGACCCGTCTTGGCGTCCCAGCAGGTGCCGGTGCAGGTGGAGGCGACCCTGCTGCACATGTTGAAGGACGCGAGCACGGCCATCTCGATTTCGGCTGTGACTTGCGCCTCCTGCCCTGTCACCTGGCTGTCGAGCGCGTAGACGCGGTTGATGCGGAGGAAACTGCCGCACGAATTGGCGGCATGGATGCGCGCTGCGCAGAAGTCGACCGCGTCGGTGTCGGGGATGCGGGCCGCGACCTGCCGGCCGAACACCTTCTTCGGGTCGCCCTTGGCCGCGCGGATCTCGTCGGTCTTGCGCCGCGAATGCTCCGCAAGGCACTCCTCCGCGGCTTCGAGCTCCTGGAGCGGCACATTCTCCTTGCCGACCAGATTGCATTTGCGATCGCGCTCGCGTGTCCACCTGCCATATTCGGCGAAGGCAAAGCGTGCCGCGGTCGGGTCCAGCTTGCCGATCAGGCCGAGCATCTGGCCGTTGAGCTCGGTTTCGGCCAGCGCCAGCGACGGGTCCGCACAGATCAGTGCGCCCGCTGCGGTGTTGGCTGCGAGACAGTCGAAATCAGGATCGCGCACGATTGCGGTGCGTTCCTCCGTCACCTTGAGCAGGCAGGCTTTGACCCGATCGAAATCGTCGGTGCGGATCGAAGTCTGGCCGACGATGCCGCAGCCGAGGTTGCGCTGGCGGATCCAGATCGCGTTTTCCTCGATCGCGGGCAGGCGATCGGGCAGGCGGGCGAGCCGCGCCTCGATCGCTGCGCTCAGCTTCTCGGCGGCGGCGGCGAGCGCGGCATCACCGCAGAACAATTGATTGCCGGGATCACGAATCTGCTGGCAGTTGTTTCTGGCAAACAGCGGCAGCCGGTCGGCGACGGAGCGGTCGGATGTGCCGGATTGCGCGAAGCCCGGTGCCGCCGGCAACACCAGCAGCGCAAGCACAGTCGGTACCACGAACCGCATTCCAGTCGCCTCCGCATGGAAGGCGCCATGCTAGCGTCTCGGATCTCGCGGTGGAATGGGTTTGTGGAGGATGTCGTCCGAATGGATCAACGTGCCTCGGAGGCGAGCATCGATAGCCGCGCGGGTTCGTCGACATATTTCATCACGGCCGACTGGTAGAGCGTGAACAGCGGTTGGTAGCCCTGCGCAGCGTTGTCCTCGATCATCGCCATGCGGCGGTTGTCAAGCATCAGCCAGCGCCCGTCGAGCTTTGCTGCGACGACAGCATGCTCTTCGCCGGCCCGGGTGTCGCGCACCACGACGATGCGGAGGTCCTCGGACGAAATGCCGGCCAGCCGCAGCGCGGCCAGCTTGGCGATGGCATAGTCTTCGCAATCGCCGGCGCCGCGGGCGAACGTCGCAAGCGGCGAACTCCAGACGTCGTCGATGCCGTCATTGGCGGCCCGGATGGCAAGGTTGACGGCCCGGTTGGTCTCGCCGAGCCGCGCGCGGCCATCGCGGGTGCGGGCCTGGTCGACGATGGCGAGCAGTTTCACGGCCGCAGGCGATGCGCAATTGTCCCGGTCGCCGTCGCAGAGCGCGAGCTGCACCATGTCGTCGTCGAGCCTGGTCTTCAGCGCGGACCATTTCTGCTGCAGGCTGCCGGACGAGATGGCGAAGGCGAACACGCCGAACGGCTCGGCGGATTTGCGCACGAGAAGACCTGCTCCCGGCGACAGCAGAGTGCCGGCGCGAAGCTCGGCGGACGATCCGAGCAGGACCAATCCGCACAGGACAAGGATTGCGCGCCAGGCGCGCGAGCGAGCAGCGGTCTCCATCTGACATCCCCTTCCGAGCTTCGCCAGGTCCCCCTCGACCTCGACGCGCCGGGCTTTGTTGCTTTCGTGGAGATAGTGCGAGACGGGCCGTTTTGTTCTGCTTAACGCGCCCGGCAGGGGTTCCCAAAAGCGGGAACAGGCTGAAACCGGCCTGTCCAGATTGCGTAAAATTTTACGATTCGGAGGCTAGGAGGTCCTGTTGCTGCGAAAGGGAAGTAATACAGACACAGGTTGTAGGACTGTCGAATCTGCGTTCCATGGCTAACGACCCCCTATTTCATGGGGTTCTGTTAGTTAGGTCACAGATTTAACTCCGTATTTGCCGCAGGATGCTGCGGGACCCCGCGAAGGGAAGATGACACAAGTATCTGCTCCACGACTATACGAAAGGATACTTGGGATGACTGGAAATGCGTGGAAACAGGCTGAATTCGACTTCAAAATATCCGAGCGATTACTTCAGCCTGGCTGGAAGTGATCTGACCCGTGCCGCCTTCTGGGGCAAAGTGATGCGAAATCACACAAGCAATAGGTGGTATCGCTAAGGACTAGCTAATGCTATGCAAGCTTAGGCAGTCGATACTTACTTAAATTTTAACCCTTTTTACGGTGCCCGGTTGAACTACGCTGGCCAATTTGACGCCGCGATTTCTTTGGACGGCCAAGGTTCCCGTTCGCCTTTGGGAACCCATGTCGATTCCTTTACGGCAAAGGCGCAGGGGCACGTGCCCGAGGGCGCGTTCGTTGTTCCCGACCCCAATCTGATCTTCAACGGCGAGTTCAAGCGCACGGGTCTCGATCTTGTGCTGTCCCACGAGGGGCACGAGTTCGTCGTTCACGATTATTTCAGGGGCGACAAGCGCGCCGCGCTTGCCTCGCCCGACGGCGCCCACCTCACCGGCGACGTCGTCAACGCGCTCACGGGCCATGTCCAGGTTGCGCAAGCCGCGCCCGGCGCGGCCGCGGCCCAGGTCATCGGCCACGTCACCAAGCTCGTGGGCAGCGCGACCGCGATCCGCAACGGCGTCTCGGTCATCCTGAACAACGGCGACAACGTCGAAAAAGGCGACGTGGTCTCGACCGGCGCCGACTCGACGCTCGGCATCACCTTCATCGACGGCACCGTGTTCGGCCTGTCCTCCAACGCGCGGATGGTGCTGAACGAGATGGTCTACGACCCCAACGGGTCGAGCAATTCCTCGCTGCTGAGCCTGGTTGCCGGCACCATCACCTTCGTCGCCGGCGAGACCGCCAAGCACGGCGACATGAAGATCGACACGCCGGTCGCGACCATGGGCATCCGCGGCACCGCCGTGCTGACCCAGATCAACTTCGTCGTTCCTGCCGGCGGCGGCGATCCGCAGCCGCAGGCGAGTTTCCAGGTGCTGGTCGAGCCGAACGGCACGACGGGCTCCTACATCCTGTTCGACAAGGTCACGCTGCTGCCGATCGCGACGGTCAACCAGGCCGGCCAGATGATCCAGATCAGCGGCGGCAACGTCTCGATCTCCAATGCACTGATGTCGCCGGACGTGCAGAAGCTGATCACCGACGTGTTCACGCTGAAGTTCACCGACAACAACACCAACACCAAGCTGACCACGAACTTCACCGACACGCTCACGCCGATCTACCAGGAAGTGTTGTTGAAGTCGGCGGCCGGCGCCATCGTGACCGCGACATTCGTCAACCTCAATCCGCAGGGACAGGACAGTCCCGGCACTTCCACGCCGATCGTCACCCGTATGCCCGGCCAGCCGCTGGTGCAAAGCCTCGATTCGAGCGGTAACGTGAAGACGGCGTTCGCGCTGACCGAGCGCGCCGACACGACGGGTGACGCCCAGCCCGACACGGTCTCCGGCCGGATCACCTTCGTCGATCAGAACCTCGGCGACCGCCCAACGGTGAGCATCAGCCTCGCCGAGGCGCCGAACTACGTCTACAAGAATGCCGGCCAGCAGGACGTCACCGGCTCGCTCAGCGCGCTCCAGAAGCAGAATATCGCGGCGACGCAGATCCAGATCAGCGTGGCCCCCGACCCCGGCAACAATAACAACGGCTCGGCGGTCTGGACCTATACGATCCCGGACAAGGTCTTCGACTTCCTTGCCGCCGGCGAAACCGTGACGCTGACCTACATGGTCCGCGTCGACACCAATTTCTCGGTGAGCCCCGAGAGCAAGTTCATTCCCATCACCATCACGGTCACGGGAACGAACGACAAGCCCACGGTCGCGACGTCGGGCGGCACCGTCATCGAGCAGGTCGGAACCGGTAACGAGGCGCTGGACGTCATCACGGGCACGGTCACCTTCACCGACGTCGATCTGACCGACCGGCCGATCGTGAGTGCGGCGCTCTCGTCCGCCCAGCCGTTCAAATATCTCGACGCCGAAGGCAACGATATCACCGCAACGCTGACGCCGGAGCAGCGCGCGGCGATCGCCGCCGTCGAGGTGCCGCTGACCGTGGTTCAGGGCGCTGGAAACGGCAACAACGGCTCGGCCACCTGGACCTACAGCGTTCCGGACTATCTGTTCGATTTCCTCGGCGAGGACGAGAAGCTGATCCTCAACTACGTGGTACAGGTCGATGACGGCCACGGCGGTGTCGTCAGCACGCCGTTGACGGTGTCCATCGATGGCGCGGACGTCAATGTCGAGGGCACAAATGACCTGCCGACGATCGTCGAAGACTCGACGACGCCGACCGGCGCGGTCACTGAGGATTCGGCGACAACCTTGACGGCGAACGGCACCGTTTCCTTCAATGATCCCGACCTCACGGACACGCACAGCGCGAGCTTTGTCTTGAAGTCGACGACGTCGAGCGCGCATCTGCCCGGCTTCGGTAGCGGCACCTCGCATATCGGCACTTTTGCGCTAACGGCGGTGAGCGAGAGCCCTGGTGTCAGCACACGAGGGTCGGTAGGCTGGACCTTCACGCTCAACAATAGCGATCCGGTGCTACAGTCGCTGGCCGAGGGCCAGATCATCACGCAAGTCTACACCGTGACCGTCGACGACCATCACGGTGGGATCGTCACTCGGGACGTCACGGTCATCGTCACCGGCACCAACGACGCGCCGGCCATCACGAGCGATGCGGACGCGGCAAAGGGAGACGTCACCGAGGACAGCGGCCTGACGCTCTCGATCGGCGGCACGCTGGCGATCCAGGATCTGGACCTGATCGACACCCATACGGCACAGGCGGTGTTCACGTCGTCATCCCTCAGCTCGCCCCTGCCGGGGTTCGGTGCCAACGCGAACATCGGTACCTTCACGATCGATCCGTCGGTGCTGGAATGCAGCACGGACACCAACAACGGCGCCACGCTGGGCTGGCACTTCAGCCTCGACAACAGCAATGCGATGCTGCAGTCGCTGGCGCAGGGCCAGACCATCACCCAGGTCTACACCGTCACGTTCACCGACGATCACGGTGCGCAAGTCTCGCAGGCAGTCACGGTTACCATCAACGGCGCCAACGACGCACCGACGATCGCGAGCAATGCAGGCGCGGCAGAGGGCGGCGTCACCGAGGATGCCGGCGCAACTCTGACGGCCAGCGGCACGCTGGCGATCCAGGACGTCGACCTGATCGACACGCACACGGCACAGGCGGGATTCAAGTCGTCGTCGATCAGCTCGGCTCTGCCGGGCTTCGAGACAGGTTCGCATATCGGCACCTTCTCGATCGGTTCGGTGTCCGAGTCCAATGCCGACACCAGCAACGGTGCGACGCTGAGCTGGCAGTTCACGTTGGACAACAGCAACCCGGTGCTGCAGTCGCTGGCCGAAGGCCAGACCATCACCCAGGTCTACACCGTCACCTTCATCGACAATCACGGCGCTCAAGTCTCGCAGGACGTCACCGTCACCATCACCGGCACCAACGATGAGCCCGCCGTCTCCTATGTGACGTCGGACTACATGAACTTCGACGGCGAGACGATTGCGGTCGGCGATGTGCCGACGGTCGCCACCGATGACGTGACGCTGGACGGCTGGGTGAACTGGAACGGAGACTCTTCGCCCGACGGTCAGGTCTTGTTCTATAACGGCAATACCTCGAGCGCCGGCTTCGGCGTCATCGGCACGGTCGTCGCCGGCAAGCTGGAGCTCGAGATCCTCGAGGGAGGCGTCGAGATCCAGGATACCGGCTTCGCGCTGTCGGCAGGGCAATGGCACAACCTCGCCCTGACGCGCGACGATGGCATTTTCACGCTCTACGTCGACGGCAACGCCGTCTATTCCGGCAGCGGGAATGCGAACCCGTTCGGGAACGGCCAGGAGCCGTCCTACATGATGATCGGGGCGGCGAGCGACAGGTACGCCCCTGGCTTCGCAGCCCAAGGCTTCACCGGCTCGATCGCCGACGTCAGCGTCTGGACCACGGCGCTCACGCAGGCGCAGATCCAGTCGATCGATTTCACAGGCCTCACCGGCAACGAAGCCAACCTTGCGGCGTACTACCAGCTGGGCGGCGGCAGCGGCAATACGGCCGCCAATTCGGTCAACCCTGCCAAGAACCTCACTATCGATGGCGATGCGGACTGGAGAAGCAGCACCACGGGGCCGGGCGGCGCCATCGCCGATCTCATCGAAACCAATGCCGGCCAGCTCTCGCGTGGAGTGCTGGCGGTCTCCGACGTCGACGCTACCGATCACGTCACGGTGTCGGTCAGCCAGGTGCAGGTCTCGCTCAACGGCGCGCCGCAAGCCGCCGGCGTCGGCGGGCTGTCGCATGAGACCCTGTTGAATTATCTCTCCGTCCCGGCCGTCGCCGTTCTCAACGGCACGGCGACGCACGCCCAGTTCGCCTGGCAATTCAGCTCGGGCAGCCAGGCCTTGGATTTCCTCGCCGCCGGGCAGACGCTGTCGCTGCAATACACGATCGTTCCGGATGACGGGTACGGTATGGGTGCGAGTGCAGTCGTCACCATCAACATCGCCGGCACGAACGACGCGCCGGCGCTCGCCGATGTCAACATCGGCACGCTCGCGGATACCGCTGCGGCCGACACCTTCCCCGAGCTCACTGGCCTCTTGTCCGGAACCGATGACGACAGCGGCGAGACGGCAACGCTGTCCTATGCCGTTCTGGATGCGGACCACCATGCGGTGACGACGCTAGCCGGGCACTACGGCTCGCTGACGGTCAATCCTAACGGCAGCTACAGTTACGTTCCCAGCGCGACGGCGATCAACGCGCTGGCGGACGGATCGTATGTCGATACGTTCACCATCCAAACCACAGACGCTCATGGCGCGACCGGCACGGCCACGCTCACGGTGGACGTGACGGGCGCGAACGAAACGACCTATGCGCCCGTGATCAACATCGCTGAGATCAGCGTGACCCAGGAGGGTGATCAGGTCTTCGTTCACGGCCTCTCGGTCAGCGATGCCGACGCGCTCGCCGACGAAACCTTCGCGCTCACGGCGGTGGCAGATTCGCAAACCAGTGTGGACCCAGCATCGACTTCCGACACGCTCGATAACGTCAATTCGGCGCTGCAGACGCTGACCTACACCGATCCGGGCCCGACCGCGCCTGCGACGGACAAGGTCGCGATCACCGTCACCGACGGCCACGGCGTGAGCGATACGGTCAACCTGATCTTCAATCTGTCCGAACAAGGCCCGGTGACCCTCGCCAGCACCAACGGTAAGGACGTGCTGTTCGGGACCGGCTATCAGGATCAGTTCGTGTTCGCTGCCAATTCGAACCACGATGTGATCCTGGACTTCACGTCTGGCACGGATCACATCGACCTGTCGGCCTTGGGGCCGATCAGTGACATCGCGGCGTGGATGAATCAGCATGTGGCCCCGTCCGGGACGGAGGACACCCTGATCACGATTGATGCGGCAAACACGGTGGTCCTCAAGGGCGTCAGCAGCCTTCAGACGAACGACATACTCCACGCCTGATGGCCGCTTGATACGTGAACGACTGCTCAGCCGATCCGCGCTGCCGCCCGCCGCAAAAGCGTGATATCCATCCATCATGAAACGGCTCAAAATCCTGCGGCGGTGGTTTGCGCGCAAGTTCGGCCTTGCGCGGCTGATGTGCCTTGCGCTGCTGGTCCTGTTCGCCGGCGCGCGCCTCTGGGATCCGCCGCCGATCCAGGAATTGCGGCTGCGCACCTTCGACATGTTCCAGCTGATCGACCCCCGCCAGAAGGCGGCGCGGCCGGTTACCATCGTCGACATCGACGACAAGAGCCTCGCCAGGCTCGGGCAATGGCCGTGGCCGCGGACGCGGATCGCGGATATGATCCAGAACCTGACCAATCACGGCGCGGTCGTGATCGGTTTCGACGTGGTGTTCTCGGAGGCCGACCGTCTCAATCCGGATCTGGTCGCGGGCCAGATGCGCTCGCTGGACGAGGCGACCCGCGCCAAGCTCCGCGAACTGCCGAGCAACGACCAGATCCTCGCCGACGCGATCAAGCGCTCGCGCGTGGTGCTGGGCGAGACCGGGCTGCCCGAGGTCCTGTCCGAGCTGGACAAGTCACTTCCGTTCACCGGCGTCGCGACCGTCGGCGAGGAGGGGGCCGAACGGTTCCTGTTCGAATTCCCGGGCTTGTTGCGCAACGTGCCGGTCATCGAGAAGGCCGCGGCCGGCCGCGGCCTGTTCTCGATCAGGACCGAGCGCGATGGATTGATTCGCCGCGTGCCGATGATCATGCTCGCCCAGGGCAACATCATGCCCTCGCTCAGCCTCGAGATCCTGCGCGTTGCGACCGGCACGCCGACGCTGCTTGTGAGGACCGACAAGACCGGCCTCAAGGGCGTCCGCCTCAAGGGCGTGGAAATCCCGACCGACCGGAACGGCCAGCTCTGGGTCCACTATGCCCGCCGCGATCCCTCGATCTACGTCTCGGCCGTCGATGTCATCGACAACATCGTACCGTCCGCCAAGATCGCGGGCAAGCTGGTGCTGGTCGGCACCTCCGCGGGCGGGCTGAACGACATCAAGACCACGCCGGTGTCCCGGGCCATGCCGGGGGTCGAGATCCACGCTCAGGTCCTCGAAAGCGTGCTGAGCAAGGCGGTCATTTCGCAGCCGAACTATGCGCTCGGCGTCGAGCTGATCGCGGCGTTGATCATCGGCCTGCTGGTCATCATCTTCACGCCGAATCTCGGACCGGTGCGCCTGGTGCTCGCTGGCGCTGCCTTTGCCGCCATCCTGGTCGGCGTGTCCTGGTTCTTCTACGCGCAGCATCGCTACCTCATCGACTTCACCTATCCGCTGCTCTCGACCACCGCGATCTATCTGACGCTGATCTTCGCCAGCTTCGTGCGCGAGCAGCGCCAGCGCGTGCAGATCCGCGGCATGTTCGCGCAGTACATGTCGCCGGTCCTGGTCGAGCAGCTGGCCCAGTCCCCGGAAAAGCTCGTGCTCGGCGGCGAGGAGCGCGAGATGACGATCATGTTCTCGGACGTGCGCGGCTTCACGACGATCTCGGAAAGCTACAAGCACAACCCGCAAGGCCTGATCGCGCTGATGAATCGCTTCCTGACGCCGCTGACCGACGTGATCATCGACCGGAAGGGGTATATCGACAAGTACATGGGCGACGCCATCATGGCGTTCTGGAACGCGCCGCTCGACGATGCCGAACATGAGGTCAATGCCTGCGAGGCCGCGATCCGGATGCTGGAGCAGATCGACGCGGTCAACAAGGAGCGCGAGGAGGAGGCCGCCGAGGGCGGCCATGTCTACATTCCGCTCAATGTCGGCATCGGCCTCAACACCGGCGTCGGCGTCGTCGGCAACATGGGCTCCGACCTGAAGAAGAACTATTCGGTGCTCGGCGACAGCGTGAACCTCGCCTCGCGCCTGGAAGGCCAGTCGAAGGAATACGGCTTTCCCATCATCGTGGGCTCCAGGACCGCGCTTGCCGTCAAGGATAAATTCGCGATCCTCGAGCTCGACTTCATCATGGTGAAGGGCAAGACCGAGCCGGAGGTGATCTATGCCATCGCCGGTCGCGAGGACGTGATGCATTCGGCCGCCTTCCAGCGCCTGCGCAACATCACCATCGAGATGCTCGGCTGCTACCGTGGCCGCGACTGGCAGGGTGCGCTGGATGCGATCGAACGCGGCCGTCGCAGCGAAGATGCCGACACGCTGGAAAAGCTGTTCAGGCTCTACGAGGCCCGCATCAAGGATTTCCAGATCAATCCACCGGCCGAGGGCTGGACCGGCGCGTATGCGCTGCTGACGAAGTAGTGGAGTCGGATGTGGGTTGAAGGCCGCCACATATGCGCTGCCGTCCCTGCGAACTCAGGGACTGCCTCTGGTTATGGGTCCTGAGTCTGCGCTGCCGCTTGCCCGGGACGACGGTGATGGTTGGCTACCGCAGCGATGCCCGGCGTTGCCGCTCTCACTCCATCCCGATCGTCGTCAGATCCTGAAACCAGTGCTGCGCCTGCACGAACTGCTTGATCTTCGGCGACAGCGCGTGCGGATTGGTGTCGTGGACGACCCACACCAGCGTAGCATCGTCCACGATCAGGGCATGCGCCTGCGCCAGCAGCGCGTCTTGCTTGACGGAATCGAACGTCTGCTTGGCCTCGTCGATCAGCGCGTCGACCTTCGGGTTCTTGTAGCCGCCCCAATTGACGCCGACGGGCGCGATCTGGCCCGAGTGGAAGAAGCGGACGATGGCGTAGAGCGGATCTGACGTGACATAGGCGATGTTGTTGGCGGTGATGCCGGCGTTCATCTCGTCGGCCGCGCCCTTGCGCCAGTGCGTGTAGAGCGTCTCGAGCTCGACCACCTTGAAGTCGATGTCGATACCGATCTCCTTGAAACTCTGCTGCAGGAATTCATTCATCGGCAGCGACAGCATCTGGCCGGTGCCGCCTTGCGCGATGATGAAGGTGGCCTTCAGCGGCTTCGCCTTGGAATAGCCGGCCTCCTCGACCAGCTTCTTCGCCGCGGCCAGATCATATTTGAGCTCGAAGCCCGGCTTGCCGAACCATGGGCTCGACGGGTCGACCTGGCCCTTCGCGGGCTTTGCGAGGCCATTCATCAAGCCGACCACCGCATCGCGATCGATTGCGAGGTTCAGCGCCTTGCGCAGGCGGATATCGGTCCAGGGCGAGCCCGGCAGCACGCTGAGATGATAATTCCAGACATGGGGCGTGACGTTGTCGACGAGCTTCATGCCCGCGGCCTTGAGCTGCGGCACGGCATCCGGTGCCGGCGTCTCGATCAGGTCGACCTGCCCCGCAAGCAGCGCATTGGTGCGTGTCAGTGCTTCCGGCATCGGCACGAGCACGATCTTGTCGGCCTTGGGGATGCGCTTCTTGTTCCAATAGTCCGGATTCCTGCTGAGCTCTGCGAGCTCGCGCGGCACCAGTTTTGTCAATTTGAACGGCCCGGTGCCGGAGGGCTGGCTCGCGAACTTATCCCAATCCTTGCCCAGCTTCTCATACTGCGCGGGGCTCGAGACCAGGAACCACAGCATCTGATAGGGGAAGAAGGAATCGACCGTCTTGGTCGTGATCTCCACCGTGAAGTCGTCGATCTTGGCGTAGCTTGCAACGGAGGGCAGGCGGGTCTTAACCTGCGCGCTCTGCCGCTTGTCGAATTGCGGCGCCTTGTCGTTGAGCACCTTGTCCAGATTCCAGATCACCGCATCGGCGTTGAACTCGCTGCCGTCGTGAAACTTGACGCCCTTGCGAAGCGTGAAGCGCCATTTGGTCTTGTCGGTGTCATCGACCTTCCACTCGGTCGCGAGCCCCGGCACCAGCTTGCCGGGACGGTCGCTGACGTCCATCTCCCAGGCCACCAGGGGATCGTAGATCGTGTACGCCGTGAACTGATAGGCGCCGGCACCGCGATCGGGCTGCCCCGTCGTCAGCGGGATATCCGCCATCGAGATGCCGTAGCGCACCACCGTTTCGGCGCGCGCCGAGAGTGCGAACGACGCCAGCGCAAGCACGGCGAGACAGGTCGATAAACGAAGACGCATGGCCCAAAGCTCCCAACGAATTTCAGAGCCTGACCTGCAATCTTGATGCCAGAATAGGCAGCGTGATGCACTTACCCGCGCGCGGGCCACAAGGACTTGTCGTCGCAGTGACAAATGACAGAATAAGTTTCTCTTTGGCATAGCCATTGCATACGATTGCATCAAAAATAGTCATCGAAGCCGGAAAAGGATTAAGGCGATGCTTACCAAGAAGACTACACGCGCGGCATTGATCGCGGTGCTCGCTCTAACGACTGCCGCTGCATGGCCGCGTGCGGTCAGCGCCCAGACTGTGCTGCGTATCGGCATGACCGCTGCCGATATTCCACGCACGCTGGGCCAGCCGGATCAGGGCTTTGAGGGCAACCGCTTCACCGGCCTTACCATGTATGACGCGCTCACCGGCTGGGACCTGTCCTCCGCCGACAAGGCGAGCGTGGTGATCCCTGGCCTTGCCACCGAGTGGAAGGTCGATGATGCCGACAAGACCAAATGGGTCTTCAAGCTGCGCCCCGGCGTGACTTTCCACGACGGCTCGCCCTTCAATGCGGACGCCGTGGTGTGGAACGTCGAGAAGGTGCTGAAGCAGGATGCGCCGCAATTCGACGCCAGCCAGGTCGGCGTCACGGCCTCGCGCATGCCGACGCTGGCCTCCGCCAAGAAGATCGACGACATGACCGTCGAGCTCACCACCAAGGAGCCCGACAGCTTCCTGCCGATCAACCTCACCAACCTCTTCATGGCGAGTCCTGCGAAGTGGCAGCACTTCTATGACAAGGCCGAAGGCGCTGATGCCAAGGCGAAATCGCAGGCCGCATGGACTGCGTTTGCCAAGGACGCAGCGGGCACCGGTCCGTGGAAAATGGCGAGCTTCACGCCGCGCGAGCGGCTCGAGCTGGTGAAGAATGCGGCCTACTGGAACAAGGATCGCGTGCCCAAGGTCGACAAGATGGTGCTCTTGCCGATGCCGGAGGCAAACGCGCGCACCGCGGCGCTGCTCTCCGGGCAGGTCGATTGGGTCGAGGCGCCCGCGCCGGATGCGTTGCCCGAATTGAAGCAGCGCGGCTTCAAGCTCTACGCCAACGAGCAGCCGCATGTCTGGCCCTGGCAGTTCTCGCGCGTCGAGGGTTCGCCCTGGAACGATATTCGCGTGCGCAAGGCGGCGAACCTCTGCATCGATCGCGAAGGCCTCAGGGACGGCCTGCTCGCCGGGTTGATGGTGCCCGCGACCGGCACTTTCGAGCCCGGCCATCCCTGGCGCGGCAAGCCGAGCTTCCAGATCAAGTATGACAAGGCGGCTGCGCAAAAGCTGATGCAGGAGGCCGGATTCGGTCCGAGCAAGAAGCTGACGGTCAAGACCCAGACCTCGGCGTCGGGCTCGGGACAGATGCAGCCATTGGCGATGAACGAATATCTCCAGCAGGCGCTCGCCGACTGCTATTTCGACGTGAAGCTCGACGTCATCGAATGGAATACGCTGTTCACCAACTGGCGCCGCGGCGCCAAGGACCCGTCGGCCAACGGCTCGAACGCGACCAACGTCACCTATGCGGCGATGGACCCGTTCTTCGCGCTGGTGCGCTTCCTGCAATCGGGTATGGCTCCGCCGGTCTCGAACAATTGGGGCTTCATCAACGACCCCAAGTTCGACGAGCTGGTGAAGAAGGCTCGCCAAACCTTCGATCCCGCCGCGCGTGACGCCGCGCTCGCCGAGTTGCACGCGGCCTCGGTCGACGACGCGGCGTTCCTCTACGTTGCCCACGACGTCGGCCCCCGCGCCATGAGCCCCAAGGTGACGGGCGTCGTGCAGCCGAAGAGCTGGTTCATCGACTTCTCGCCGGTGTCGATCGCGCAGTAGTGCGTGCCATAGGCTCAGTGCACCCTCTCCCCTCGTGGGAGAGGGTGGCTTCGCGAAAGCGAAGCCGGGTGAGGGGTCTCTCTCCGCAGATAACCCTCTCGCGTTCGTAACGACTCTCTCCGCGGATAGAACCCTCATCCGGCGCTTCGCGCCACCTTCTCCCACAAGGGGGGAAGGGAAGAAGAAGAAACAACGTGCTCGCCTATATCGCCAGACGCATTGTCTATGTCGTTCCGATCGTCATCAGCGTGGCGCTGGTGTGCTTCCTGCTCGTGCACATCACGCCGGGCGATCCGCTTGTGGCGGTGCTGCCGGCCGACGCCTCGCAGGAGCTTGCCGCGCAACTGCGTACCGCCTATGGCTTCGATCGCCCGCTGCCGGTGCAGTTCGGGCTATGGTTGCTCCGGGCCCTTCATGGCGATCTCGGCAATTCCATCGCCACCGGCCGCCCCGTGCTCGCCGAGGTTATGCGCGCCGTCGGCAACACCGTCACGCTGGCGATCGCCGCCGCGATCATTGGCTTCACCATGGGCATCCTGCTCGGCCTGATCGCCGGCTATTTCCGCGAAACCTGGATCGACAAGATCGCGACCTCCTTCGCCATCGCCGGCGTGTCGGTGCCGCATTACTGGCTCGGCATGGTGCTGGTCATCATCTTCTCGGTGCAGCTGAACTGGCTGCCCGCGGTCGGCGCCGGGCCGAACGGCTCCAACTCCTGGGCCTGGGACTGGGCGCATCTGAAATATCTGGTGCTGCCGGCGATCACGACGTCGGTGATCCCCATGGGCATCGTCACCCGCACCGTGCGCGCGCTCACCGGCGACATCCTCAGCCAGGACTTCGTCGAGGCCTTGCGCGCAAAAGGCCTCCATGAGCGCGGCGTCTTCCGCCACGTCATCAAGAACGCCGCGCCCACGGCGCTCGCGGTGATGGGACTTCAGCTCGGCTATATGCTCGGCGGCTCGATCCTGATCGAGACCGTGTTCTCCTGGCCGGGATCGGGCTTCCTGCTCAATTCGGCGATCTTCCAGCGCGATCTGCCGCTGCTGCAGGGCACGATCCTGATCCTGGCTCTGTTCTTCGTCTTCCTCAATCTCCTGGTCGACATCGCGCAAGCCGCGATCGATCCGCGAATCAAGCGGGGCTAGCGGAATGAGCGAGCTTCCATTGTCTGCGACCGCCGATTCCGCGCTGCAGGTCGCGCCCGCCACCAGGGCGCGCGGTTATTGGGCGACCGTCGGCCGCCGCATCAGGCGCGACAAGGTCAGCATGGCCTGCGCGGTGGTGCTGCTGTTGATCGTCCTCTCCGCGATCCTCGCGCCATGGCTGGGTCTGGAGGATCCCTACAAGGGCTCGATGATCCGCCGCCTGCGCCACATCGGCACAGCGGGCTACCCGCTCGGGACGGACGAACTCGGCCGCGACATGCTGGCGCGCCTGATCTATGGCGGACGGCTGTCGCTGGTCATCGGCATCCTGCCCGTGATCCTCGCCTTCTGCATCGGCACCTCGCTCGGTCTCGTTGCCGGCTATGTCGGCGGCAAGCTCAACACCGCGATCATGCGCACGATCGACGTGTTCTACGCTTTTCCTTCCGTGTTGCTGGCGATTGCGATCTCCGGCGCGCTGGGGGCCGGCATCCTCAATTCCATCGTGTCGCTGACGGTCGTGTTCGTGCCGCAGATCACCCGCGTCGCCGAGAGCGTCACCACGGGCGTGCGCAACATGGATTTCGTCGAGGCCGCGCGTGCCTCTGGCGCAGGGCCCTTCACCATCATGCGCGTGCACATCCTCGGCAATGTGCTGGGGTCGATCTTCGTCTATGCCACCAGTCTCATTTCGGTTTCGATGATCCTCGCCGCCGGTCTTTCCTTCCTCGGTCTCGGCACCAAGCCGCCGGAGCCGGAATGGGGACTGATGCTGAACACCTTGCGAACCGCGATCTACGTCAATCCCTGGGTCGCAGCATTGCCGGGCGCGATGATCTTCGCGGTCTCGATCTGCTTCAACCTGCTCTCGGACGGCCTGCGCAGCGCCATGGACATCAGGAACTAGCCATGAGCGAGAACAGCGCATCCGTCGAAATGCTGGAGCAGGTCGAGGACGTCGGTGGCGTCGCGCAGCCGCTGCTTCAGGTCAACGGGCTGACCAAGCATTTTCCAGTGCGCGGCGGGCTGTTCGCCGCCAAGCGTACCGTGCGCGCCGTCGACGATGTCTCCTTCACTGTCGCCAAGGGCGAGACCGTCGGCATCGTCGGCGAGTCCGGCTGCGGCAAGTCGACCACGGCGCGGCTGCTGATGCATCTGATGCCGCGCGATACCGGCGACATCATCTATGACGGCATGACCGTCGGACAGTCGCTGTCGCTGCGCGAGCTGCGCCGCGGCATGCAGATGGTGTTCCAGGATTCCTACGCCTCGCTCAATCCGCGCCTGACAATCGAGGAATCGATCGCCTTCGGCCCCAAGGTCCACGGCATGGCCGACGGCGCGGCGCGCGCCCTCGCGCGCGAGCTGCTCGGCAAGGTCGGCCTGCGCCCGGAGAACTTCGCGAGCCGTTATCCGCACGAGATCTCCGGCGGCCAGCGCCAGCGGGTCAACATCGCGCGCGCGCTGGCATTGTCGCCAAGGCTGGTGATCCTGGATGAGGCCGTCTCCGCGCTTGACAAATCCGTCGAGGCGCAGGTGCTCAATCTGCTCGCCGACCTCAAGCGCGAGTTCGGGTTGACCTATCTGTTCATTAGCCACGACCTCAACGTGGTCCGCTACATTTCGGACCGCGTGCTGGTGATGTATCTCGGCGAGGTCGTCGAGCTCGGCCCGGTCGACCAGGTCTGGGATCGGCCTGCGCATCCCTACACGCGCGCGCTGCTGGCCGCGATGCCGTCCTCGGATCCCGACAGGCGCACCGAGACGCCGCCGATCACGGGCGATCCGCCCAATCCGATCGATCCGCCCTCGGGCTGCCGCTTCCACACGCGCTGCCCGTTTGCGGAGCCGCTCTGCGCAAATGCGACACCAAAGCTCACAGCTCTGGATAAAATGGGCCATGAGGCCGCGTGCTACATGGCGATACCGGGCTCAGGCCATAGCCGCGCGCCCAGGGAGAAGACCGCATGACGAGACCGACACCGAAAGAGATCAAGCCCATCGCGCAAATCGCAGGTGTCCCCGTGGATGATGAGATTGCAACGCGCATCTCCAATTCCATCGGGCCCGCCTTCGAAGGCTTCGAGGCCATCGCCGGCACGCTGCCGTTCGACCTCGAGCCCGCCGGCTATGTGCTCGCGCAGACGCAGAAGGTCTCGAAATGAGCACTGAGCCTGCATTGATGACGCTCACCGAGGTCGCGCGCGCGATCGCGATGAAGCAGGTATCCTCGCATGAGGCGACGCGCGCGCTGCTGCACCGCATCGCGCAGTGGCAGCCGCATCTCAACGCCTTCATGTCGGTCGAGGCCGAGGCAGCATTGAAGGCGGCCGAAGCCGCCGATTCCGAGCTCGCCAAGGGCAATGTCCGCGGTCCCTTGCATGGCGTGCCGCTCGCGCACAAGGACATGTATTACGATGCCGGCAAGGTTTCGACCTGCGGCTCGTTGATCCGCCGTGACTTCGTGCCGACCGTGACCTCCACCGCCTTGCAGCGGCTGAAGGACGCCGGGCAGGTGCGCCTCGGCACGCTGCATCTGGCGGAGTTCGCCTACGGCCCGACCGGCCATAACGCCCATTATGGTCCGGTGCGCAATCCCTGGAACGTCGCCCACATTACCGGCGGTTCCTCGTCGGGCTCGGGCTCGGCGGTTGCCGCGCGTTTGACCTATGCGGCGCTTGGCTCGGACACCGGCGGATCGATCCGCATGCCCGCGCATTTCTGCGGCGTCACCGGCCTCAAGACGACCGTGGGCCGCGTCAGCCGCGCCGGCGCAATGCCGCTGTCGCAATCGCTCGACACGGTCGGTCCGCTCGCACGGACCGCCGAGGATTGCGCGCTGCTGCTGGCCTTGATGGCCGGCCCAGACCCCGCCGATTCGACATGCAGCCACGAGCCGCTGTCGGACTATGTCGCTGCGACCAAGGGCTCGCTGAAGGGCCTCAAGATCGGCGTGCCCGGGACCTTTTATGTCGACGATCTCGACAGCGAGGTCGCGCGCGTGCTGGACGAGACCATCGCGGTGCTGAAGCGCGAGGGCGCCGACATCGTCAAGGTCGAGCTGCCGGACCAACGGCAATTGTCCGCGGCGAGCCAGCTCGTGCTCGCCGCGGAAGCGGCCGCCTTCCACAAGCGCTGGATGATCGAGCGTCCGCAGGATTATGGCCCGCAGGTGCTGATGCGGCTTCAGAACGGCCTCGCCGTTCCCGCCATCACCTATCTCGAGGCGATGCGCTGGCGCGGTCCGGCGCTCGCCGCGCACAACGCAGCCACCGCCGGCGTCGACGCGATCATCGCACCGGCCTCGCCGGTACCGGCGCCGACCATCGAGGAGAGCGATGTCGGCGGCGGACCGAACGCGCCGGCCATGGTGCAGCGCCTGACGCTGTTCACCCGCCCGGTGAACTATCTCGGCCTGCCGTCGCTCACCGTACCGTCCGGCTTCACCAGAAGCGGCCTGCCGGTCGGCATGCAACTGATCGGCCGTTCCTTCGACGAGGCGACCCTGCTCACCATCGGCGCCGCCTTCCAGCGCGTCACCGACTATCACGATCGATTGCCGAAACTGCCGTCATGACCAACCTCGTCGAGATCTCAGGCCTCAACATCCGCTTCACCGGCGAGCGCACGGTCTATGCCGTGAACGATCTCAGCCTCTCGCTCGGAACCAGCGAGGTGCTGGGCCTGCTCGGCGAGTCCGGCTCCGGCAAGAGCGTGACATTGCGTGCGTTGATGCGGCTATTGCCGAAGAAGCGCACGCAGATCTCGGGCAGGGTCAACGTGATGGGCCGCGATGTGCTCGCCATGAACGACGAGGAGCTGTCGTCGTTCCGCGGCCAGACCGTCTCGATGATCTTCCAGGAGCCGGCACTGGCACTCGACCCGGTCTACACCATCGGGGCGCAGATCGCTGAAAGCGTGGTGCGGCACGAAGGAAAATCTCATGCGGAGGGCAGGGCGCGGGCGCTCGAGATGCTCGAGGTCGTGCGCATTCCCTCGGCCAAGCGCCGGCTGGACGCCTATCCGCACGAGATGTCCGGCGGCATGCGGCAGCGCGCGATGATTGCGCTGGCGCTGGCCTGCCGGCCCAAGATCCTGCTCGCGGACGAGCCGACCACGGCGCTCGATGCCACCGTGCAGATCCAGATCCTGTTGCTGCTGCGCGAGCTGCAGCGCGAGTTCGGCATGTCCGTCATCTTCGTCACCCACGACATCGGCGTCGCCATCGAGATCTGCGACCGGGTTGCGGTGATGTATGCCGGCCAGATCGTGGAGCAGGGCAGCTTGCGCGACATCGTCCGCAGCCCGGTGCACCCCTACGCCAAGGGCCTGCTTGCCTCGACCGTCCACGGCGCCAAGCGCGGGCAGCGCCTCGAAACCATTCCCGGCACGCCGCCCTCGCTGGCCGAACAGCCCCACAACTGCTCCTTCGCTCCCCGCTGCGCGGCGGCCCAGCCTCGTTGCCTGGAGCAATTGCCTGCAAATGTGGAGGTCGGGCCGGGCCGGGCGGCGCGATGTGTGCTGGCGGAGCAGGCGGCCGCAATGCCGTAATACGCCCTTCGAAATTTCTCTGCGACAACACCGACTTGGCTACTGTGCATGGGGTTGTTTTTCGACTTTTTCTCTTTCCAGCCTCAACCGGCCGCCAGGGAACAGCATTCACACCTCATTCATTCCGGTTCCCGTTCCATGGCGCGGTTCACGGAGAGGGACCTCACTTATGCACATTTCCAACGAAGGCCTGCTTGTCATCCTGTTCGTCGGCCTGGTGGCCGGCTGGCTCGCCGGCAAGGTGGTGCGCGGGACCGGGTTCGGCATCATCGGCGATATCGTGGTCGGCATCGCCGGCGCGCTGGTGGCGAGCTTCCTGTTTCCGAAGCTCGGCATTCGTCTTGGCACCGGCCTCGTGTCGGAGATCGTCTATTCCGCCATCGGCGCGGTCATCCTGCTGCTGGTGGTGCGGCTGGTGCGTGGCGGGGGCCGGTTCTAGCCCCGCGCCCCAAGGATCGGAACTTTCGCGCTCTGGTTTTCCGGGAAGAGCCTGAAAGACCGCAAGAAAAAGCCGCAAGCCTGTGAAATTCCGGACTTGCGCGTGAGGCCACCAAGGGTAGATGTGGCTCATGAAGGCCTGGATTAGGTCGGCCGCGTTGGACAGGCGGAAAACGCCATATTAATCCGAGTCAAGTACTCCTGATTTCGCCTTTGAAATCAGGGGCTTTGCCTCTCACCGGAAAGAGATCAGACTGATGGCAGCCATCCCTGGCGCCCGCCGTTCAGAGCTCGGTGACGCCATGCGCGCTTGTCGCACGGCGTTCGTCGGCGTCGGCTTGATGAGCTGCATGATCAACCTGCTCTATCTGACCGGGTCGATCTTCATGCTGGAGGTCTACGACCGGGTGCTGCCGAGCCGCAGCATCCCCACCCTCGTCGGCCTCATCATCCTCGCCAGCTTCCTCTACATGGCGCAGGGCCTGCTCGACATGATCCGCAACCGGATCCTCGGACGGATCGGCACCGCGCTGGACGAAGCCCTCAACAAGCGCGTGTTCGACACCATCGTGCGCCTGCCGCTCCTGGTCGGCAGCCGCAACGAAGGGCTCCAGCCGCTGCGTGATCTCGACAATGTCCGCTCCTTCCTCGGCAGCATGGGTCCGAGCGCGTTCTTCGATCTGCCCTGGCTGCCGCTCTATCTCGCCATCTGCTTCGCCTTCCACGTCATGATCGGCGTCACCGCATTGATCGGCGCCATCATCCTGGTCGGCCTGACGCTGGTCACCGAATTCATGTCCCGCCAGCCGGCGAAGGAGGCGATGGGACTTGCCGCGCAGCGCAACGATATCGCTCAGGCCAGCCGCCGCAACGCGGAGGTCATGGTGTCGATGGGCATGGCCGGCCGGATGAACGCGCGCTGGAGCGAGGCCAACGAAAAATACCTTGCCGGCAATCAGCGTGCGAGCGATGTCGCCGGCGGTCTGGGCGCGGTCGCAAAGGTGCTCCGCATGATGCTGCAATCGGCCGTGCTCGCGGTCGGTGCCTATCTCGTCATTCACCAGGAGGCGACCGCCGGCATCATCATCGCCGGCTCGATCCTCTCCGCCCGCGCGCTTGCACCGGTCGATCTCGCCATCGCGCACTGGAAATCCTTCGTCGCGGCACGCCAGAGCTGGCATCGCCTCACCCGCCTGTTGGAGCAGATGCCGGCCCAGACGATGCCGACGCAGTTGCAGGCGCCCACCAGCCGGCTCTCGGTCGAAGGCATCGCCATGGTGCCGCCCGGGGATCAACGCCTCATCGTGCAGGACATCACCTTCGCGCTCGTGGCCGGCAACGGTCTCGGCGTGATCGGCCCGAGCGGCTCCGGCAAGTCGTCGTTGATTCGCGCGCTGGTCGGGGTCTGGCAGCCGGTGCGCGGCAAGGTGCGGCTCGACGGTGCGGCGCTCGATCAATGGTCGTCCGACATGCTCGGCCGGCACATCGGCTATCTGCCGCAGGACGTCGAATTGTTCGGCGGCACCATCGCGCAGAACATCAGCCGATTCGATCCCGAGGCGACCTCCGACGCCATCATCGCGGCGGCGAAAGAAGCCGGCGTGCACGAGATGATCATCAAGATGCGCGAGGGCTACAACACGCAAGTCGGCGAGCAGGGCGCTGCGCTTTCCGCAGGCCAGGCGCAGCGCGTGGCGCTGGCGCGTGCGCTCTATGGCAACCCCTTCCTGATCGTGCTCGACGAGCCCAACTCCAATCTCGACACCGAAGGCGATGAGGCGCTGACCCGCGCCGTCCGTGCCGCGCGCGAGCGTGGCGCCATCGTCGTCGTGGTGGCGCACCGCCCGATCGGCGTCGAGGCGGTCGACCAGATCCTGGTGCTGCGCGACGGACGCATGCAGGCGTTCGGCCCGAAAGAGCAGGTGCTCGCCCAGGTGCTGCAGCCGCGCGTGACGCCGCCCGCACCGATCAAGATCGTCAGCGAAGGCGGAGTGGCCAAGCCATGAGCACGATGGCCATCGGCGGCCCGAAGCCTGCCGCGAAGAAGACCGTGCGCGAATCCATCAAGTTTCACCTGATCCTCGGCCTCGTGATCGTGCTGGTCCTGGTCGTCGGTCTCGGCGGCTGGGCGTCCACGGTGCTGATCTCGGGCGCGCTGATCGCGCCGGGGCAGATCGTGGTCGAATCCAACGTCAAGAAGGTGCAGCATCCGACCGGCGGTGTGGTCGGCGAGGTGCGCGCCCGCGACGGCGACCGGGTCAAGGCCGGCGACATCGTGGTTCGGCTCGACGACACCGTCACCAAGGCGAACCTTGCCATCGTCACCAAGAATCTCGACGCCGCGCAGGCGCGCGCGGCGCGGTTGCAGGCCGAGCAGCGCGGTGTGGACAGAATCGAATTTCCTCAGGCCCTGCTCGATCGCGCCGTCGATCCTGACGTCAAGCTGCTGCTTTCCGCCGAAACCAAGCTGTTCGACGTCCGTGTCAACGGCCGCACCGGACAGAAGGCCCAGCTACGCGAGCGCATCACGCAGCTCAACGAGGAAATCTCCGGCCTCAGCGCCCAGGAGAAGGCCAAGGACCAGGAGATCGCGCTGGTGCAGAACGAGCTCACCGGCGTGCGGGAGCTTTACGACAAGCGCCTGGTGCAGATCTCGCGCCTGACCCAGCTCGAACGCGACTCGGCCCGCCTTAACGGTGAGCGCGCGCAGTACATCGCCGCGCGCGCCCAGGCCAAGGGCAAGATCACCGAGACCGAGCTGCAGATCATCCAGGTCGACAAGGACGTGGTGAGCGAAGTCTCCAAGGACCTGCGCGAGACCAACGACAAGATCGGTGAGCTGATCGAGCGCAAGGTCGCCGCCGAAGACCAGCTTCGCCGCATCGACATCCGCGCGCCGCAGGACGGCATGGTGCTGCAATCGACGGTGCACACCGTCGGCGGCGTCATCACCGCCGGCGATGCGTTGATGCTGATCGTGCCGCAGGCCGACGATCTCCAGGTCGAAGCTAAGGTCAACCCGGTGGACATCGACAAGCTCCAGATCGGCCAGAAGACGCTGCTGCGCCTCTCTGCCTTCAACCAACGCACCACGCCGGAGCTCAACGGCCTCGTCAGCCGCGTCTCGCCCGACGTCACCACCGACCAGCGCACCGGTCAGAGCTACTACACCATCCGCGTCTCGATGCCGGCCGAGGAGATCGCCCGCCTCGGCGACGTCAAGATGATTCCCGGCATGCCCGTGGAAGCCTTCGTCCAGACCGGCGACCGCACCATGCTGTCCTATCTGATGAAGCCGCTGCACGACCAGCTGATGCGCGCGTTCCGCGAGAAGTGACGCGCCAAAGCGCGTCATTCCGGAGATCTCGTAGGGTGGGTTAGGCGAAGCCGTAACCCACCGCTTCTCCGTCAGCAGAAGCAGAAGTGGTGGGTTACGCTGCGCTAACCCACCCTACGACACCGCCTTCTTTGCTATAGTTCGACCAGAGCCTCAACAACCCGGCGGTCGAACCCATGCAATCTCTCCCCTCCATCGCCACCGAATCCTTCTCCGACGCGGCCCTTGCCGTTGCCCGCCTCGAAGAGATCTACGAGCGCAACACGAAGTTCCTGCGCGACCGGTTCGAGGCCTATGTTGGCGGCGAAGCGATCACGACGCGGGTGCGGGCCTACTATCCGTTCGTGCGCGTCACCACCGCGACGCATGCGCGGCTGGATTCGCGTCTCGCCTATGGCTTCGTCGCCGGCCCCGGCGTGCACGAGACCAGCGTCACGCGGCCGGATCTGTTCCGCAGCTATCTGGTCGAACAGATCGGGCTGCTGATCCAGAACCATGGCGTGCCTGTCGAGATCGGGGAATCGTCCGAGCCGATTCCGATCCACTTCGCCTACCGCCGCGACATCAACATCGAGGCCGCCATCACCACCAGCGAGAATTCACTTGTGACGCGGTCGCTGCGCGATGCGTTCGACGTGCCGGATCTCGCGACGATGGACGATTCCATCGCCGACGGCACGTTTGAGCTGCAGCCGGGCGCGCCCGAGCCGCTGTCGCTTTTTCGCGCTGCTCGCGTCGATTACTCGCTGCGCCGTCTCTATCATTACACCGGCACCGATCCCGAGCATTTCCAGAACTTCGTAATCTTCACCAACTACCAGTTTTATGTCGACGCATTCGCGCAAGCCTGCCAGCAGCGGCTCCAGTCCGGCGAAGCCGGCCTCGAAGCCTTCGTCGCGCCCGGCAATGTCATCACGCGCAGCGGTGGCGCGATCAGCGGGGGCGCGCCCGCGCGCACGCCGCAAATGCCGGCCTTCCACCTGGTCGCGCCGGGCTATCGCGGCATCACCCTGATCAACATCGGTACCGGTCCGTCCAACGCACGCAACGTCACCGACCACGTCGCGGTGCTGCGCCCGCATGCCTGGCTGATGCTCGGCCATTGCGCGGGCCTGCGCAACACGCAGCGGCTCGGCGACTACGTGCTCGCGCATGGCTACGTGCGCGAGGATCACGTGCTCGACCGCGAGCTGCCGCTCTGGGTGCCGATCCCGGCACTGGCCGAGATGCAGGTCGCGCTCGAAGAGGCGGTCGAGGACGTCACCGGGCTGGAAGGTTTCGAGCTGAAGCGGCTGATGCGCACGGGCACCGTCGCGAGCGTCGACAATCGCAATTGGGAGATCTCAGGCCCGGCGGTGATCCGCCGCCTGTCGCAGTCGCGCGCGGTGGCGCTCGACATGGAATCGGCCGCGATCGCCGCCAATGGCTACCGCTTCCGCGTGCCCTACGGCACGCTGCTCTGCGTCTCCGACAAGCCGCTGCACGGCGAGATCAAGCTCGCCGGCATGGCCAGCGAATTCTACCGCCGCCGCGTGGGCCAACATCTCGAGATCGGCCTGAAGGCGCTGGAGCGGCTCAAGCAGCAGGAATCGGAGCGGCTGCATTCGCGAAAGCTCCGCAGTTTCGCCGAAGTCGCGTTCCAGTAGGACGAAGCCGCTCTTTGCTGCTGACAAGGCGGCGGATTTTCAGCATTGTCGGCGCGGGGGCTCGACCGGGACGACTTGATGCCGCTGACGCGCGACAAGATCATTGGCCATGATCTCGAACGGCTGGCCTTTCGCTTCACCATGCTGAACGGCGACGAGGTCGTGCAGTGCCAGATCAGCGACGCCGCAATGGACGAGCTCGCGGGCATGCAGGGCACCGAAAGCAGCGCGCGGCAGGCGCAGTTCCTGTCGCTGCGCGAGACCATCGAGCGGATCGCGTCGGATCTGTACGACGAGGCACCGCGATTCCAGGGCTACGTGGTGCGGATTTTCATGCGGCACCTGGGGCGGTGAGGTCGCCATACTCTCTGCCGTCATTCCCCGCGAAGGCGGGGAATCCAGTACGCCGCGGCGTCTCGTTTCGATCACTGCCGTCTCGGAGTACTGGATCGCCCGGTCAAGCCGGGCGATGACAGTGGTGTTGGTGGTGAGGCGGTCTCTACTCACTCACTTGCGGCACCGGCATCACCCCTCCAGCTTCCTCAGCAGCAACTTCAGTGCCGCCGCGAACATCTCCATGTTCGCAAGCCGGTCGTTGCTGCCAGTCTCCAGCGTGATCACTTCGGGCACGGCTCCCGCCACTGCCATGCAGCTATGACCGGCGGCATCGCCGTAGCGGTTGCCGGTGGGGCCGGCGGCGCCGGTCTCGGACAGGCCCCAGTCGCTTTTGAAGCGCGTCCGCATCTGCTCGGCCAGCAGGCTTGCGTAGGGCTCCGACGAGGAGCGAAAGCCCTTCATTCCTTCATCCGAAATATCCATCAGCACGCGCCTGGCATCGCGGGTGTAGACCACGGCGCCGCCGAGGAAATAAGCGGAGGCGCCGGGCACCGCGAGCAGGCTGGCGGAGATCAGTCCGCCGGTCGAGGATTCAGCCACCGCGATGGTCTGTTTGCTTGCGATCAGTTTGGCGGCGACCCGTTCCGCAATGCCGACGAGCTCTTTCATCCCTTTTGACCTCTCATTCCCTCGCAATCGAGCTCAGCCTTCCTAGCATATGACGGAAGCCTTGGCCGAGTTGCGGGCGACGGGCAGGCCTGCTTGAATAGTGGGAACACAAGTCGAGAGACGAGGAAACGCAAAGGAGACCTCATGGCGTCCCTGATCGCGGGCGGGGTCGATTGCGATGTGCATCCGGCCGTGCCGCATCTGACCAGCCTTTTGCCGTACCTGAACGACTACTGGCGCGATCAGGTGACGACGCGCGGCATGGTCGATCTGGTCTCGCAATCCTATCCGGAGAATTCGCCGATCACGGCGCGGCCCGACTGGCGTCCCGAACGCGGCAAGCCGGGCGAGAGCCTGGAGGACATGCAGCGCCATGTGCTCGATCCTTTCAAGCTCGAACTCGCCATATGCAATCCGCTCTACGGCGTGCAGATGGTATTTTCGGAAGACATGCAGGCAGCCTTCTGCCGCGCGCTGAACGATTGGCTCGCGAAGGAATGGCTCGGTCGCGATTCCCGGCTGCGCGGCTCGATCGTGATTCCGACGCAAAACGTCGAGAAGGCCGTTGCCGAGATCGAGCGCTGTGCACAGGACAAGCGCTTCGTGCAAGTGCTGGTGCTGGTCATGGGTGACACGCCGCTGGGCAAGCGCGCGCTGTGGCCGATCTACGAAGCCGCGGAACGTCTGGAACTTCCCGTCGGTGTGCACGCGGGTTCCGCCTATCACAATCCGCCGACCGCCGTGGGATGGGGGTCCTACCATATCGAGGATTATGTCGGGCAGGCCCAGGCGTTCCAGACCCAGCTCACCAGCCTGATCGTCGAGGGCGTGTTTGCCAAATATCCGCGGCTGAAAATGGTGATGCTGGAGTCGGGCGTCTCCTGGATCTCCCCCTATCTCTGGCGCCTGCACAAGTTCTGGCGCGGGGTGCGGATGGAGACGCCTTGGGTCGATCGCGCGCCGCTGGAGATTGTGCGCAGCAACATCCGTTTCTCGTTGCAGCCATTTGATGCACCGCCAGACGACGCGACATTAATTCGCCTGTTTGATCATATGCAGTCGGACGAATTGGTCCTATTCTCCACGGACTATCCGCACTGGCAGTTCGACGGCCAGGACGCGCTGCCCGAAGGTCTCACCCCCGATCTCGTGCGCAAGATCATGATCGACAATCCGCATGCGACCTATCCCCGCCTGAGGTGAGCCCGCTGCCAAAGGAGGCAAGGCGATGAATATCCAGTTCCGCGAGAGCCAAGAAGCTGCTTCCCCACTGACGACGAAGACCGCGATCGCGGACTGCGACATCCATCCGGCCCGCGCCACCCGCACCGAGCTTTATCCTTATCTCGCCAAACGCTGGCAGCATCATCTCGAAGTCTACGGGGTTCATGCCTATCAGGGCATGATGGACGGCCCGCCCTATCCCAAAGCCCAGCCCAATGCCTCGCGCCGCGATGCCTATCCACCGGAAGGCGGGCCGCAGGGCTCCTCGCTCTCCTTCATGCAGAAGCAGCTGCTCGATCCCAACAACGTGCAATTGGGCGTGCTCAATCCGCTCAACACCGGGCAGGGCATCCGCAATCACGAGCTCTCGGCCGCCTTGTGCTCGGCGATCAACGACTGGCAGATCGACAAATGGACCAGCAGGGACAAGCGGCTGAAGGCGTCGATCGTCGTCGGTAACGAGGATGGTTTGTCGGCCGCCGCCGAGATCCGCGAGCGCGCCGGCGACAAGAACTTCGTGCAAGTGCTGCTGCTCAGCCGCAATGTCGAGCCGCTCGGCCAGCGCCGCTATTGGCCGATCTATCAGGCCGCGGAAGAAGCAGGGCTGCCCGTCGGCGTGCACGCCTTCGGCTTCGGCGGCAATCCGATCACGCCGTCGGGCTGGCCCTCCTATTACATCGAGGAGATGGTGGGGCATTCGCAGTGCCAGCAATCCGCGCTGGCGAGCCTCGTTCTGGAAGGCGTGTTCGAGCGCTTCCCGAAGCTGAAGATGGTGATGATCGAGGCCGGCTTCGGCTGGGCGCCGTCGCTGGCGTGGCGGCTCGACAAGGCCTGGCAGCGCCTGCGCAGCGAGGTGCCGCATGTGAAGCGGCCGCCGTCGGAATATATCCGCGAGCAGGTGTGGTGGACGACGCAGCCGATGGAGGATCCGGAGCGGCGCGAGGATCTTTTCGACGTCATCAACTGGATCGGCTGGGACCGGCTTCTGTTCGCCACCGACTATCCGCATTGGGACTATGACGAGCCGTCGCGCGTGCTGCCGGCGGGCGTCAGCGAGGCCGATCGCGAGGCGTTCTACCTCGGCAATGCGAAGAAGCTCTACGGCGTTTCCTGATGGCAAGACACGTCATCGCCGCGGTCGACGAGCTTCCGCCGGGCACGCGGAAATTCCTGGAGATCGACGGACGGCCGATCGCGGTCTTCAACATCAAGGGCGAATATTTCGGCCTGATGAACCGCTGCCCGCATCAGGGCGCCGCGCTGTGCGAGGGGCCATTGATCGGGCTCGCGCAATCCAGCGAGCCCGGCGAAATCGAATATACCAAATTAGGGGAGATCATCCGTTGCCCCTGGCACGGCTGGGAGTTCGACATCCGCACCGGCCAGTCCTATTGCGACCCTCGCCGCTTCCGCGTGAAAGCTTATCCCGCCCATGTCGAGCCGGGCGCGAGCGTCGTGAAGGGGCCGTATGTCGCCGAGACCATCCCGGTCAGGATCGAGAGCGACTACGTGGTGGTGGAGCTGTAGGCGGCGCATGACCCTCCCTGGAGGGGAGGGTAAGAGGCGCCCGGAATGACACTGTCCTAACGCCCCGCGACCGGCTCCGGGACCGCATCATATGCCGGCGCCGCCTTGCCGCCACCGCGATACACCGTGGTGGCCGCGATGATGCCGAGCAGGGCGGCGAGCATCAGCCAGAAGCCGGGCGAAGCCTTGTCGCCGGTGCGCTCGATCAACCAGGTCGAGGCGAACGGCGTGAAGGTGCCGAACAGGGCGGCGGCGAGCGCGAAGGCGAGTGAGAAGCAGGTGGTGCGGACATGCGCCGGCACGATCTCGACGAGCGCACCTAACATGGTGCCGCTGTAGACGCCGAAATAGAACGAGAACATCATCTCGACCGCGAGCAGCTTGCCGAAGCTCGGCGCGATGACCAGCCAGTGCAGCGCAGGGTAGGCGGTGACGAGCGAGAGGCCGGCGATGGCGAGCAGCACCGGCTTGCGGCCGATGCGATCGGACAGCGCGCCGCCGACCGGATTCCAGATGAAGTTGCTCACCGCGACCAGCAGGGTCACCAGCAACGCGTCCTGTGTCGACAGCTTCAGCACGGTCTTGCCGAAGGTCGGCGTGTAGACGGTGACGAAATAGAACGTCGTCGTGGTCAGGATCGCGATCATCATGCCGAGGACGACGATGCGCCAGTTGGCGAGCGCGGAAGCGAATACCTCGCTCGTTGTCGGATGCTTCTTCATGGCGAGGAAGGCCGGTGTCTCCTCGAGCGTCCGCCGCAGGACAAAGATCAGCGGAATGATCAGGCAGCCGACGAAGAAGGGAATGCGCCAGCCCCAGGCGGCCACCGTGTCGGCGGGCATCACTTCGGACAGGATGAAGCCGAGGATCGAGGCTACGAAGATCGCGACCTGCTGGCTCGCCGACTGGAACGAGGTGTAGAAGCCGCGATTGCCGGGCGTTGCGATCTCCGCGAGATAGACCGAGACGCCGCCGAGCTCGACGCCCGCCGAGAAGCCCTGCAGCAGCCGGCCGAGCAGCACGATCACGGGCGCGGCGATGCCGATGGTCGCATAGCTCGGGCAGAACGCGATCACCACGGTCCCGAAGGCCATGATGCCGAGCGTGACGATCAGGCCCTGGCGGCGGCCGATGCGATCGATGTAAGAGCCGAGCACGATCGCGCCGACCGGCCGCATCAAGGCGCCGAGCCAGAACACGCCGAAGGTGTTGAGCAGCGATGCGGTCTCGTCGGAGGAGGGGAAGAACGCCTTGCCGATCGCGGCCGCATAGAAGCCGAACAGGAAGAAGTCGAACTGCTCGAGGAAATTGCCTGAGGTGGCGCGCAGGATCGCCCCGACGCGCGACTTGATCGCGGGTGAATTGGTCGATGCGGCTGATCCAGCCATGGCGTTCTCCCCTTGGAAAGGCGCGCGTGCCGGAAATCGTCTTCCCGGCAAGGCGACAGATTGATGCTGCGACAATCTGTCATACCCCTTCCCGCGCGGGGCGGTGCAAGTCAATCGCTTTCGCCGCGGAAGCCGCTGATTTTTCAGGCCTTATTTTGCGTTGCAGCAAGCATCCAGTTCCGGAAGGCCATCAGCTTCGGCGCTTCCCGGCGCCCCTCGGGCGCCACAAGGTAGAAGCCGGCATCCGCCGGCAGTGCGATCTTGAAGGGGACCACGAGGCGGCCCTTGGCTATGTCGTCCTGGACGTAGGACGTCCGCCCCATCGCCACGCCGATGCCGTCGATCGCTGCCTGGATGGTCATGAAGATCATGTCGAAGGTGATGCCGGGGTGCCTGGCGATGTCGGCCGGCAGGCCCGCCGCGGTCAGCCACAGCCGCCAATCATCGCTGTTGGAGCTCGAGGTGTGCAGCAGCGGATGGTGTCGGAGATCCTCTGGACGGCGCAACGGCTTGTCGCCGCGCAGCAGGGACGGGCTGCACACCGGAAACAGCTCATCGGCCATCAGCCAGTCGGCTCGCAGGCCGGGCCACTGGCCGCGGCCGTAGCGGATCGCAGCATCGACATTGTCGCGCTGGAAATCGACCAGGCTGGTCGAGGTGGTGATGCGGACATCGATGCCGGGATGCTGCTCCTGGAAATCCGTCAGCCGCGGCAGCAGCCATTTTGCGGCGAGCGAGGCCAACGTCGAGACCGTCAGCACCTTGTCATCGTCCTTGCGCAGCAACCGGTCGGTTGCAAGCCGGAGGTCGTTGAAGGCGGCACGGACGCCCGGGAGGTAGTCGCGCGCTTCCGGCGTCAGCGCCAGCGCGCGGTTCTGCCGGATGAACAGGCGGATGCCGAGCTCCTCCTCCAGCCTTCGGATCTGATGGCTGATCGCGGTCTGCGTCACGTTCAGCTCGCTGGCTGCCAGCGTGAAGCTGAGATGGCGCGCGGCGGCCTCGAACGCCCGCAATCCGTTCAGGGACGGCAATCTGGCAGTCATTTGGCAGCAGGATACATGACGTTATTTCATGCGAAAAGGTACAAATTGTCGTTTGTCGCAGTGCACCAAGAAGCAGATATTAGCATCCAAGTTAGCTCCAGGAGCTCAAAATGTCTACTTTGACCCACACCTCGATGACAAATCATCATGCGCCCGGCCTGATTCAGCAGGTCCTTGAGACGCTTCACGTCTGGTACGAGCGCTACCGCAACAGGCGCGAGCTCACCCATTGGACCGCGCGTGATCTCCAGGACGTCGGACTGTCCTGGAGCGACATCGCCTACGAGGCCGACAAACCCTTCTGGCGGGCCTGATTGGCCGCCAGGCCGGCGCCGCCTGAAGACAGGGGCGCCGGCGGTCCCTTTTCCGCAGGGCTTGTGTGATGAGCACCCTTCGCCTCGAAGACCTCCGGCAATATTCGGACACGCTGCGCACCCGTCATGGCGAGGCGCTCGACGTCCGCTTTGTCGAGCCGCGTGACGCGGACGAGCTCCAGCACTATTTCCGCTCGCTCTCGACTCGCTCGCGCTACAACCGTTTTTTCGGCGCGATCAGCGAGCTGCCGTACGGACTGCTGCACGACTTCCTTCAGGTCGGCGAGCGCGAACGTTTTAGCGTGGTCGCGACCATGATCATCGACGGCTTCGAGACCATCGTGGCCGAGGCGCGATACGCGCTGAATGCCGAAACCGCAACGTTCGAATTCGGCCTGTCGGTCGATGATCGCTGGCAGGGCCACGGCATCGCCACCGCGCTGTTGAAGAACCTCGAATGCCGCGCCGCGGCGCTCGGCGCCGAGCGCATCTTCGGCGAGACGCTGCGCTCCAACGAAACCATGCTCTCGCTCGCCCGCAAATCCGGGTTCGCCTTCGTCAATCATCCTGATGATTGGAAGCTGGTGCGCTTCGACAAGGAAATCTCGGTCGCCCCGAAAGACATTCCCTGCGCGAGCTGGCGCCTCGCCGCGCTTTCCCGTCAGGCCGATAGCCCCTCAGCCTCGGTCTGACACCACTGCAGCCCGGCCTGGCGAACCCAGCGCCGGGCTTTTTTTGCCCCGTTGCGGTCCGTGCGAAGACCCTCTCCACATCGTTATTCCGTGGCGCGCGTAGCGCGAACCCGGAATCCATTTCACGACGTGTCTTGCGGCCAGATGGATTCCGGGCTCGATGCTTCGCATCGCCCCGGAATGACAGCCGGTTACCCGTCTCGACGGCCTGTTGCAAAGCGAGCACCTACTTCCCCGTGAACACCGCCTTGCGCTTCTCGATGAAGGCCTGCACCGCCTCCTTGTGGTCGGCGGTCGTGGTCAGGCGGGTTAGACGTTCGGCCTCGTGGTCGCGCGCCGTCTCGAAGTCGAACAGCAGTGCCTCGTCGAGATTGTCCTTCATGTAGCGCAGCGCCAGGCGCGGACCTTCGGCGAGCGACTTGGCCAGAGCAAAGGCCTCGGTCTGCAGCTTGTCGTCGGGCACGACGCGATTGACGAGCCCGATCGTCTCGCACCTGACGGCATCAATCCGATCGCCGGTGAACATCAATTCGCGCGCCCGCGCGGTGCCGACCAGCCGCGTCAGCAGCCAGGCGATGCCGTAATCGCCTGACAGCGCGATGCGCGCATAGCCGGTAGCGACGAAAGCCGATTGCGCGGCAATGCGGATGTCGCAGGCCATGGCGATGGCGAGCCCGGCGCCGACGGCGGGGCCGGGCAGCGCGGCGATGGTCGGCTTGCGCACCGACACCAGCGCGCCCGTGAGCAGCCGCTGCCGCTCCTGGAGGTCGGCAATGCGCTCGTCGAGCGACATCTCCAGCTTCTTCGGATCGCGATGCGCGCCCATGCCCTTGACGTTGCCGCCGGCGCAGAAGGCTTCGCCCGCACCCGTCAGCAGCAGCGCGCCGACATCGGGATTCTCGCCGCAGCTCCGGATCATCGTGCGCAGCGCCGGCGTCAGCGTGTCCGACAGCGAATTGCGCGCCTCCGGTCGGTTCAGCGTGATGATTGCGACCCGGTCGCGGATGCTGCAGAGGAGTTCATTGGTGCCGGTATCGATGGTGGCTTCCGCGGTCATGTCGCCTCCCTTGCCCCTGCTGTCATTCCGGGATGGTCCGAAGGACCAGACCCGGAATCTCGAGATTCCGGGTTCGATGCTTCGCATCGCCCCGGAATGACAAACCTCAATTCAAAACGTCTCTACCCAGGGCCGCAGCTCGATCTCCCAGCTCCAGGCGCTGCGCGGCTGCTGCAACACGTTCCAGTAGCTCTCCGCGATCGCGTCGGGATCGAGCATCGAATCCGGCTTGTCATCCGGCTCGCTCCGCGCTGCGCTCTTGATGCCGCCGTCGATCACGAAATGCGCGACATGGATGCCTTGCGGCGACAATTCGCGCGCCAGGCTCTGTGCGAGTCCACGCAACGCGAACTTGCCCATCGCGAAGGAGGCGGACTGCGCGTAGCCCTTGACGCTGGCAGAGGCGCCGGTGAACAGGATCGCGCCGTGCTTGTTCGGCAGCATGCGCTTGGCCGCCTGCTGCGCCACCAGAAAGCCGCCATAGGCACTGACCGCGATCGCCTGCGCGACATCGGCCGGGACGAGATCCACGATGGGCCCGCGGGCGCGGCCGCTGGCGTTGTAGATGACGAGATCGGGGGTGCCGATCTCGCGCTCGACGAGGCCGAACAGGCGCTCGACCTCGTCAGGCTCGGTGGCATTGCAGGAATAGGCCTTCGCGCCGGTCTCAGTGCAGAGCGCGCCAAGCTTCTCGATCTTTCGGGCGGCCAGCGCAACGCGAATACCTTGCGCGGCGAGCAAGCGCGCCAGCGAGGCGCTCAGGCCTTCGCCGGCGCCGACGATGAGGGCGATCTTGTATTTCGGATGTTCCATGGGCGTGATCTCTTGGGACAGGGCGACGCTGATCTATGCATGGGCCGCGCGAACAACCAGCCGGCGCGGTCACAATTCCGCAGGGCGGCGAATTGCTCCCTCACGGCGATCATGCCGCCCTGACAATTTGCGGCTTTATACGTGTCTGCGGCTGGAGCATGATCGACATCATCCCGAGCGGCAAGCGCTAAAGTGGCGTTGAACGTCCGGGCCAGCGGAAACGAGAGAACCATCATGCACAAGCCGGTCACGGCGCAGCCGAAACACGTCGCGGCCGAGCAACCCGGTCTGCTGGCACCCGATACGTCAGGCATGAACTTCTACCGCGCCGATCCCGCGCTCACCGATCTCTTGCGCATCCATCTGCCGGACACGCTGTTCCGTCACATCGAGCCGCATCTCGACCGTCTCGGCGAACTGGCCGGCGGCCGTCTCGACGAGTGCGCGCGGCTCGCCGACCGGCACACGCCGGTGCTGCACCAGCGCGACAAGTTCGGCCGCGACGTGCAGTGGATCGAATATCACCCGGCCTATCGCGAGCTGGAGAATGCAGCGTTCGGCGAATTCGGCATCCACGCACTCTCGATCCGCAAGGGCATCATGGGCTGGCCGGACAAATATCCTGTCGTGGCCAAACACGCCTTCACCTTCCTGTTCAACCAGACCGAATTCGGCATGGGCTGCCCGATCAACGTCACCGACGGCTGCGCCAAGCTGCTGGCGAATTTCGGCAGCGAGGCACTGAAGGCGAAATATCTGGACGGCCTGACATCGACCGACATGAGCAAGCTGACGCAAGGCGGCCAGTTCATGACCGAGAAGGAGGGCGGCTCCGATGTCGGCACGCTGACGACGCGGGCGGTGCAGGAAGGCGACCATTGGCGCCTCTACGGCGAGAAATGGTTCTGCTCGAATGCCGATGCCAAGGTCGTGATGCTGCTGGCGCGTCCCGAAGGCGCCGGTCCCGGCACGCGCGGCGTCGGCCTGTTCCTGATGCCGCGCTTCCTCGACGACGGCTCGCAGAACCACTACCGGATCGTCCGCCTCAAGGACAAGCTCGGCACCCGCTCGATGGCCTCGGGCGAGATCAAGCTCGAAGGCGCAATTGCATACGCGGTTGGCAAGCTCGACCGCGGCTTCGTGCAGATGGCCGAGATGGTGAACTCGTCGCGGCTGTCCAACGGCGTCAAATCCACCGCGCTGATGCGCCGCGCCTATCATGATGCGATGACCGTGGCGACCAACCGTGTCGTGTTCGGTCAGCGCATCATCGATCTGCCGCTCGGACGGCGGCAGATGCTGAAAATCATGCTGCCGGTCGAGCAGGCCCTCTCGATGAGTTTTCTCACCGCGGACGCTCTCGACCGCGCCGAAGCCGGCAGCCAGGATGCGGCAGCGCTGCTGCGTATCCTCACCCCGACGCTGAAATTCCGCGCCACGCGCGATGCGCGAAAGGTTTGCGGCGATGCGCTCGAGATGCGCGGCGGCATCGGCTATATCGAGGAGTTCGCCACGGCCCGCTTGCTTCGCGATGCACATCTCGGCTCGGTCTGGGAGGGCACCGGCAACATCGTCGCCATCGATGCGCTCAGGCGCGCGGTCGGACGTCACGGTGCCGAGTCCGCGCTCGCCGCCGATCTGCACGCCCGGCTCGACGACAGCGCCTCGGTGCCGCAGGCCTGGCGCGACCGTTTGCGCGGCCTCGTCGATCGCGCCGTCGGCTTCGCGCGCGAAGTGGCGGGCAAGGCCGACAACGAATCCGATGCGCGGCGTGCCACCAGCCTGCTCTATCATGTCGCAAGTGCGGTCGCGCTCGCCTGGGAGGCCCACCGCATCCACGAGATGCGCGGCGATGCGCGCCGGCTGCTGTTGTCGCGGCTCGTGATCGATCACCGGGTATCACCGAACGATCCGTTCCGGCTCACGGAAAATGCCGTGCAGGCGAAGATCGCCGCGCTGCTGCTCGGCGACAGCTCAGCCGGCATGAGCGAGGTTGGCGAACTCGTTCTGGCGGCGTAGGCTGCGCGCCACGCTCAACCAAAAGAAGCGACAGGGAGTGCTCGATGAAGGCCGCCGTCCTCTATGAAGTCAACCAGCCGCTGGTCATCGAGGATGTCAGCCTGCCGAAACCGGGCCCGCGCGAAGTGCTGATCCGCACGGCGGTCGCCGGACTCTGCCATTCCGATTTGCACTTCATGGAAGGGCTCTATCCGCATCCGCTGCCAGCGGTCCTCGGCCACGAATCCGCAGGCATCGTCGAACAGGTCGGCTCCGACGTCACTTACGTCAAGCCGGGCGATCACGTCGTCACTTGCCTGTCGGTGTTCTGCGGCACCTGCGACAACTGCACCACCGGCCGCACCGTGCTCTGCACCGACACCACGGTTAAGCTGCTGCCGGGTGTCTCCAACCGGATGCAATGGTCGAAGCCGGAAAAGCTGCACCAGTTCCTCAATCTCTCGTCCTTTGCCGAGCAGATGCTGGTACACGAGAACGCGATCGTCAAAATCCGCAAGGAAATGCCGCTCGATCTCGCCGCGTTGATCGGCTGCGGGGTCATCACGGGCTACGGCGCGGTCGTGAACACGGCCAAAGTGACGGCGGGCGAGACCGTTGCCGTGATCGGCTGCGGCGGCGTCGGCATGGCCGCGATCAACGGCGCGCAGATCGCGGGCGCCGGCCGCATCATCGCCATCGACACCAATCCGGCGAAGCTCCAGCTCGCGACCAAGCTGGGTGCGACCGACATCATCAATCCCGCCGATGGCGACGTCGTGAAACAGGTGCGCGATCTCACCAATGGCGGCGTGCATCATTCCTTCGAGGTGCTCGGCCGCAAGGAAACGGCGGAGCAGGCGTTCGGCATGCTCGCCTCCGGCGGCACCGCCACCATCGTCGGCATGATTCCGTTCGGCCAGAAGATCGAGCTGCACGGCTTCGACTTCCTGCGCGAGCGCAAGATCCAGGGCTCCTCGATGGGCTCGAACCATTTTCGCGTCGACATGCCGCGCCTGGTCGATTTCTACCTGCGAGGACGGCTGCACCTGGAGGACTGGATCTCGGCCAAGCTGAAGCTGAGCGAAATCAACGACGGCTTTGCCAACATGAAAGCCGGCAAGACGCTGCGCAGCGTGATCATGTTTGACAGTTGAGCGCTGGCGCTCGCCAGCGTCGCTCCAAAATCGGTGTCATCGCCCGGCTCGACCGGGCGTCCAGTACGCCGTGGCGGAGATTGTGTGGGCCAATGACGGCCGCCGGGTACTGGATGCCCCGGTCCCGGCTCCGAAGGCTCGCCGAAGCTTCAGCGAAGACGGCAAGCCGGGGCATGACAGTGGAGTATGAGAATGGCTTGCCATCTCACCGCGACACGTGCGCGGAGACAGCCAGCCATCTGCCGTTCTGCTTCGCCCAGCAATCGGTATATCGCCCGGTCGCCCGCTGTCCGTCCGCGGTGGTGTAGCTCGTCGCGGCATGAATGATCGCGAAGTCGCCCAAGATGCGGATGATGACATCATGTGCATGCAGATTGCGGATCGCGATCGGCCGTGCCGTTTGCTCCAGGAAGGCCGCGCGGTCGACCAGCGTCTTGTCGGGATTGGAGCAATAGAACTCCGGCGCCAGGATCTCGTCGAAACGCCTGACGTCGCAGTTCTGCACGGAGGCAACGTAGTCGCGGTTGAGCGCGGTGAGTTGATCGAGGTCGTTGCTCATGGTGTTCCTGCCTCCCTGTCATTCCGGGGCGCGCGAAGCGCGAACCCGGAAATCCCGACGTTGTCTTGCTCCGTCATTAGTCGTCGAACATCTTCGGCGGCACGAACCCGCCGAACTCGCGCTCGATCAGCTCGGCGAGTTTGAGCGGCGTGCGGTCTTCGAGGAAAGGCCCGATGATCTGGACGCCGACCGGCAGGCCGTCCTTCGACAGGCCGAGCGGGACGGCCGTGGCCGGCAGGCCCGTCAGCGTGGCGATTCCGGGCCAGGCGAGCTGGTCCGGATAGGAATGGTCCTTGCCGTCGATATTGATCCGCCGCTTCTCCTGCTCCGGCGAATGATCATGCGGATAGGCTGGGGTCGGCATGATCGGGCAGATCACGGCATCGAACGTCCTGAACAATTGCCGCCATTGCGCGCGCAGGCCGGCGCGCGCGCCCTCGTCGAACACCCAGGCCTGATGGCTGGAGGTCATGCCGCGCAGCCGCTCGGCCGCAAGGCTCTTGTCGTCGGGTGAGAGCTGCGCCGCGCCGGCACGTGCGCCGGCGAGAATATCAGGCGGAAAGAACGCGCCGAGAAAGCCCATGAGCATGCGCATGTAGAGCCGCGAGGCCTCGCGGAAGTCCGGAAACAGCGGGCTCTCGCGCGCGACGGTCGCGCCGGCGCTCGTCAATTGCCCGGCCAGCTTTTCGATCGCGCTGCGAATTTCGGCATTCGCGGGCAGCAGCGGATGGCTGTCGATCACCAGGAGGCGGAAATCCTTCAGCCCGGCGTGGCGTGCCTCCGGCAGCGTAAGCCTGTATCCGACGCCGAGGTCGAGCGGATCGGGCCCGGCCATCACGTCCAGCAGCAGCGTCAGATCGACGGCACTCCGTGCCATCGGACCGATCACCGCCATATCGCGCTCCATCGGGATCGCGGGAAATGGCGGCGGCGTATGGCCGCGCGTCGGACAGAGATTGTAGGTCGGCTTGTGCGCATAGACCCCGCAATGGAAGGCCGGCACGCGCAGCGAGCCGCCAATGTCGGAACCGAGCGACAGCGGCCCGTAGCCGGCGGCAAGCGCTGCCGACGAGCCGCCAGACGAGCCGCCGGGCGTGCGGCCGAGATCGTACGGATTGTTCGTCGTGCCATAGATGTCGTTGTAGCTCTGCCAGTCTCCCAAGCCGACGGGAACGTTGGTCTTGCCGACGATGACGCCGCCGGCGGTCTTCACCCGGTTGATCGAGAGCGCGTCCTCCGGCGGCCTGAAATCCTTTTGCGGCGTCCAGCCCCAGGTCGTCGGCAGGCCCGCGATGTTGAAGGATTCCTTCACTGTCACGGGCAGGCCGAGCAAAGGCTTGCGCTCGCCGCGTGCCAAAGCAGCGTCCGCGTCTCGCGCGGCACTGAGCGCGCGGTCGAAATCCCGCACGCAGATGGCGTTGACCTTGCCGTCGTGCCGCTCGATGCGGTCGATCGCGTCCCTCGTGAGCTCGACAGACGAGACCTTCTTCGCCGCCAGCGCGGCCGATAGCTCGACGGCGCTCCTGAAACTCCACTGCGATTTGGCCACGGCGTTTCTCCTGTTCTTGTCGAAGGATGATGCGCAGTTTGGCCAAATGCCGCAACCGGCGTTTGATGGCGATTGCTATGCCGGAGAGGTCGACCGAGACGCGAAAGCTCCGCCACACATTCCGCTGTCGTCCCGGCGAAGGCCGGGACCCATATCCCGCTTGTCCGGGACGACAGGAGACCAGGACTACGCCGCTCCAATCAATATCCCCACCGCGAGCACGATCGCGCCGCCGAGCACGATCTGGAACACCGCCTGGAGGAACGGCGTGTCCATGTAGCGCGAGCGGATGAATGCGATCGCCCACAATTCGAAGAACACCACGACGCAGGCGATGGCCGTTGCGATCCAGAACGCATTGGCCCAGCTATCCGGCACGAGATAGGGCGCGGTGTGGCCGAGCCCGCCAAGCGTCGTCATCGCGCCGCAGGTGACCCCGCGCAGCCAAGGCGATCCGCGTCCCGTCAGCGAGCCGTCGTCGGACAGTGCTTCGGCGAAGCCCATGCTGATGCCGGCGCCGATCGAGGCGGCAAGGCCGACGAGGAACGTCTGCCAGTTCTGGTGAGTGGCGAACGCCGCCGCAAACAGTGGCGCCAGCGTCGAGACCGAACCATCCATCAGGCCTGCGAGGCCCGGCTGCACATATTGCAGCACGAACATGCGGCGGTTGGTGCGGTCCTCCTCGGCGCGGACGTCGGAACTCAGGATCTCGCCCGTGAGCTTTGCGGCGGTCTCCTCGTGACCTTTCTCGGCTTCGGCGAGATCGCCGAGCAGGCGGCGCACGCCGACGTCCTGAGCCTTTTCGGCGGCCTTCACGTAGAAGCGCTCCGCCTGCATCTCCATGGTCTCGACTTCCCTGCGGATGGCATCGAGCGACAGGTTCTTGGTGAGCCAGACCGGGCGGCGGCGCAGGAATCCCTTGACGTCCTCGCGGCGGATCGGTGGCAGATGCGGGCCGAAGCGCTGCTCGTACAATTCCAGCAACATGTGCCGGTGACCGCGCTCCTCCTCGGCCATCTCTTCAAAAATCTTCGCCGTGTCCGGGTAACGCTCGCGGAGATCCTCTGCGAAGGTCATGTAGATACGGCTGTCCTCCTCTTCGGAGGAGATCGCGACTGCAAGCACCTCCCGCTCAGTGAGATCGGCAAAATTCTTCACGGTAACCCAATGTCCCATAGTTTAGAATAGTTCTAAACTATATAGGGAGCCGAGGTTCCCGGGTCAAATCAGGCCTTGCGGGTTTGGGCGAGGAAGTCCAACAGCCGCCGGCTCACCTCCCCGGGCTGCTCCTGCTGGACCCAATGGCCGGCGCCGTCGATGAGATGGCAGCCGAGCATCTGCGTACACGCGCGCGCCTGCATCGTCTCGAACACGCCCGGGCGCTGATATGTGCCCCAATCCTGCATGCCCGAGATGAAGCATGAGGGAACGTCGATGTTGCGGCCGGCGAACAATTGCAGTTCGGAGTTGAAAGCGCCTGACGTGCCGCAGCGATACCATTGCAGGCCGCCCTGGAAGCCGGTGCGGCCATATTCGGCGCTGTAATAGGCGAGGTCACTATCCGGCAGCCATTGGTTGGCGGCAATCGTGGCCGGTGAGGGCATCTCCTTCGCCACCGTCTCGGCCATGGTCTCGCCGGCATCCATCACATAATAGGTCGGCAGCTTTGCCAGCTCGCTCGCCGACCACGATCTTAGCGGATAGGGCTTGTTGCCGGTCCAGTCCGCGCTCTTGTGATGATAATAGGCGCGCAGGAAATCATGCACGCCCTGCGGCGCGTGCTGCATGTCGCCATTGGCCTGCCGTGTCGAATAATACCATTGATAATGCTTGCGTGGACGCGGCAGCGCGGCGAGCTCGCGATGGACGGGGTCTTCCACCGCGGGCTTGGCGGGCTCGCCCGCGGTGTTGAAGGGCAGCGATGGCGGTCCGCCGAACGGCGCGCTCATCATCGTCACCGACCGAAACACGTCGGGCCGGATCAGCGAACACCAGGCCGCGACCGGACTGCCGAAATCGTGCCCGACGACGTCGACCTGCCTGTAACCGAACGCAGACACGAGGGCCAGCGCATCCCGCACAAGGTTGAGCAGCGAGAACGGGACCAGATCGCCGTCATAGTCCGCGCTCCATCCCGTGGTGCGGCCATAGCCGCGCTGATCCGGTGCGATCACGTGGTAGCCGGCCGCAGCGAGCGTAGGCATCACCTTGCGCCAGGAGAAGGCCAGCTCGGGAAAGCCGTGCAGCAGAAGGATGCAGGGACGGCCCTTGCTCTCGAAGCCGGCCTCCAGCACATGCATGCGCAAGCCGTTGATGCCGTCGACATAGCGCGAGCGGATGCTGGCGGGGAGAGGAACGTCGGGAAGATCGGCCATCGGTGCTTCCTCCTTACCCTCCCCGGAGGGGGAGGGTCGATCGCGCGAAGCGCGAGCGGGGTGGGTGATCTCTCAACACGGGCAGCGTCCGTTGTGGAGAGACCGTCACCCCACCTCGGTTCGCATTCCGCAGCGCTGCATGCGAACCGATCCTCCCCCTCCAGGGGAGGACGGGAGTTCGCGGTGCAACCGCCTTACATCAAACCGCAGCACAAACGAAGCCGCTGCCCTTGCGCCTGATCTTCCCGACCGATGGCGAGGGGAAATGCGCGGTGCAGCACAGCGTGTCGGTGTCGCAATAGCGTTCCAGGAAGCTGCGGCGCGTCGTCGCCGCCCTGGCCGGATCGACGTCGAACTTGATCGACAGCTCCGGATAGAGCGTCTGCAACGGCGAGTGCATCAGGTCGCCCGAGAACACGGCATCGTCCTTGCTGCGGCCCATCGTGATGGCGATATGGCCCGGCGTGTGGCCGGGCGTCGGCAGGATGCGGACGTGGTCGCCGATCTGATGATCATTGCCGACGAGCTCGTGGCGCTTGGCCTCGACCACCGGCAGCACGCTGTCGGCGAAGGGCGGGACCGCCGCCTTCGCGTTCTGCGCCGACCAGTGGTCGAATTCCTGCCTGGCGAAGACGTAGCGTGCCTTGGGAAAGGTCGGCACCCAGCGGCCGTTCTCGAGCCGCGTGTTCCAGCCGACGTGGTCGACATGCAGATGCGTGCACATCACGAAGTCGATGTCGTCGACCGAGAACCCGGCGGCGCCGAGGCCGCGCAAATAAGTATCGTCGGTCTTCATGTTCCATTTCGGCCGCTGCGGCCGCGGCTTGTCGTTGCCGATGCAGCTGTCGATCAGGATGGTGTGGTGCGGCGTCTTCACCACATAGGACTGGAAGCACAGCAGCAGCACATCCTGCTCGTCCAGCGCCTTCGCTTCGCGCATCCATGCGCGGTTCTCGGCCAGCACGTCGCTCGTCAGGTCCGGCAGCATCTCCAGCGCCGGGACGAACGAGGTTTCTTGCTCGATGACGCGATGGATGGTGAGATCGCCGACCGAGAATTTCAGACTCATGTTCGCTTCCCTCGTGATCAGTGCGCGTCGCGCACGGACGGAATGACGATATTGGAGAGGATGTCGATCGCAGCCAAGCCTTCTTTGGGTTGGCCGTATTGCGCGGCAGTCGTCATCATGACGAGATCAAGCTCCGGTACGATGAAGATGCGTTGCCCGCCCCAGCCGAATGCGGCAACCCATTTTGATCTCCTTGCCGCCGGCGAACGAGCGGCCCATCCACCATTGATAGCCGTAGAACAGCGTGCCGCCGAAAAAGCCGACCGCCTGGAAGCGCGGCGTGATCGATTGTGCGATCCAGTCGGCCGGGATGATCTGTCGGCCGTTCCACTGGCCGCGACTGAGCACGATCTGGCCGATCTTCGCCGCATCGCGCGGCCGCAGGCGCAGGCCCGAGGCCGCTGCGATCTTGCCGTTCTTGTATGACTTCCATTCGACATCGGTGATGCCGAGCGGCTGAAACAGTGTCTCGCGTGCGAAGGCCTCCAGAGATTTGTTCGAGACGCGTTCGATGATGTTGCCGAGCAGCTCGGTGCCGCCGCCATTATAGGTCCATAGCATATCGGGTGGTGCCGCGATCGGTCGCGACAACACATAGCCAATCGGCTCCGGCTCGAAGACAAGATGCGGCTCGTCGTTCTTCGGATCAGTCCAGGCGCGCGCCTCATCCCATGTGAAGCCCGATGACATCGTCAGCAGATGACGCAGCGTGACAGCGTCCCATCCCGGCTGCTTCACCGCTGCGGTGTCGGGAAAGAATTTCAGGACGGGCTCGTCGACGCCCGCGATGAGCTTGCGGTTGATCGCGATTCCAATCAGCAGCGAGGTCACGCTCTTGGACGCCGAGCGCATGTCGTGCTTGGTTACTGCGGTGAATTCGTATTGGCCGTCGGGCTGTCCCCAAGGCTGGTCGTAGCCGGGAAAATATTCCTCGAAGACGAGCTTGCCATGCCTGGCGACGACGACCGAATGGACCGCGGTTGACCGCTGCGTGAGTCGCACGGCGACTGTGCACAGCCGCGCGCCGTCCATGCCGACGCTGGCGGGCGAGGAGATCTCCCAGCCATCGTCGATCGATGACGGCGATCCGCAGGCCTGATCGGCTGATTCAGGCGACATGCTCTCGGCCCGTGGAGAAGTGGTCGAGACGGAGAGCGCGAGCACGAGGCTCGCGCCGAGACGTGTGAGACGGGAGGAGCGATCGCGCATCATCATTCTCCCGGCATATTCCTGTTACGCCGCCGGCGGCACCGAGATCTTGACCGAGGGCCGCTCCAGCATCTTCTGGTGGAAGGCATCGAGCTTCGGATAGGCCTTGCGCCAGTTGCAATCGGCGAAGCGGAAGTCGGCATAGCCGAGCACGCAGACGAGGCCGATCTGCGAGATGTCGAACGGGCCATTCAGGACGTCGGGCATGTTCTCGAAGCGTGCCATGCCGGTCCAGGCCCGGTTCCAGTGGTCGTCCGACCATGCCTGCCATTGCAGGCCCTGCGGCCGCACCATCTTCTCGTAACGGCACAGCAACATGGAATCGAGCATGCCGTTGATCAGGGAGTGATTGGTCTTGGCCTTCCAGCGCCGCGGGCCGTAATCCGGGATCAGGCTGCCGCCGGCCATCTCGTTGAGATATTCGACGATGACGTAGGAATCCAAGATGACGTCGCCGTCATTGGTGATCAGCACCGGCAGCTTCTTCAGCGGCGTGATCCTCGAATAGTCCTCATTGGCCGTGCCGGGTGCAACGGTCGCCGGCGTCAGCTCGATCTTGTCGATCAGTCCGAGCTCGATCGCGGCGATGCGCACCTTGCGGGCGAAGGGCGAGGCGGGGGAGAAGGTGAGTTTCATGCAGAGTATCCCACAAATGAACGTTTTGCTTCGTCATTGCGAGGAGCGAAGCGACGAAGCAATCCAGAGTGTCGCCGCGGAGGGATTCTGGATTGCTTCGCTTCGCTCGCAATGACGTGGAGAGGGCCGGAGGCCCTTACGCCGCGATGATCTCCTGGCGCTGCTCGCCGAGACCCTCGATGCCAAGCGTCACGACGTCGCCGACATTGAGGAAGGTCGGCGGCTTCATGCCGAGGCCGACACCGGGCGGGGTGCCTGTCGTGATGACGTCGCCGGGCAGCAGCGTCATGAACTGCGAGACATAGGAAATGCACTTGGCCATGGAGAAGATCATGGTCTTGGTCGAGCCGGTCTGGCGGCGCTGGCCGTTGACGTCCAGCCACATCGACAGGTTCTGCACGTCCTTGATTTCGTCCTTGGTGGCAAGCCACGGTCCGAGCGGGCCGAACGTGTCGTGCGACTTGCCCTTCGTCCACTGTCCCAGGCGCTCGATCTGGAAGGCGCGCTCGGAGACGTCGTTGCAGACGCAGTAGCCGGCGACGTGGTCCAGCGCATCGGCTTCCGAGACATATTTCGCACGGGTGCCGATGATGGCAGCGATCTCGACCTCCCAATCGAGCTTGGTCGAGCCGCGCGGCTTCTCGACGGCGTCGTTCGGGCCGGACAACGAGGTGTTCGCCTTCATGAAGATGATCGGCTCGGTCGGGATCGCAGCGCCCGTCTCCTTGGCATGGTCGGAGTAGTTGAGGCCGATGGCGACGAATTTCGAAATGCCGGTGACCGGTGCGCCGAAACGCGGCTTGCCCGATACGGCAGGCAGCGAGGCGGGATCGAGGCCTGCCAGCTTCTTCAGGCTCTCGGGCGAATAGGCCTCGCCGGTGAGGTCCTTCAGATGCGCCGACAGGTCGCGCAACTGGCCGGATTTGTCGATCAGGCCGGGCTTTTCCGCACCCTTCTCGCCATAGCGAACAAGCTTCATTTTCGTTTCTCCCTTGGGATTGGACCGATCGGTTAACAGCTTCATGGAACAGGGCGGCCGGAAATTCAACCGCCCAAAAACGGAGATCACCCCAGCGCCTCGAGCCTGAACGCATCCCCATCCCGCTTGATATGCCCGGCCGAGAAATGGCCGCCGATCACCAGCGTCGGCGTATCGGCAAATCGGCCGAACAGTTCACGGCGCGTCGTGGCAGACTGCGTCTGGTCGGAATCCGCGGTCGAGGACCAGTCGAGATGTGTCATCTGGCAGGGATGATGGGCGACGTCTCCGGTGAGCAGGGCCTGTTCGCCGTCCGATCGGATCAGAATGCTTATATGGCCGGGACTGTGGCCCGGTGTGGGGATCATGCTGATCTCCTCGCAGAGCCGGTGGTCGCTCGGGATCAGATCGGCCCTGCCGGCATCGACGATCGGCTTGACGGAATCGTCAAACACGGCCCGCTTGTCCGGCTCGGTCGAATGCTCCAGCCAGTGTTCGTACTCGGTCTTGCCGAAGACGTAGCGCGCCTTGGGAAATGTCGGCACCCATCGGTCCTCGACCAGCTTCGTATTCCAGCCGACATGATCGACATGAAGATGCGTGCACAGCACCGTGTCGATGCTGTCGGGCGCAAAGCCTGCGGCCATCATCGTCGCCAGGAACGGCGTGGTGCGGTTGTTCCAGGTCGGAACGCTGCGGCCCTGCTTGTCGTTGCCAAGGCCGGTGTCGACCACGATGCGCTGCGAAGGCGTCTCCACCACCAGCGAATGGATCGACATTTTCAGGCGGCCCTCTTCGGTGGCGAAATGCGGGATCAGCCAGGGCAGCCTGCGGATTTCATCATTGCTCGCGAGCGGCAGGATGAAACGGGTCGAGCCGACCGTCTCCAATTCCACAACCTTGGTGATTTTGACCTGGCCGACCTTCCACTGCATCCGGCACCTTCCCATTTTCTTGTTTCACGAGATTCCCGGTTCGTGACTGCGCAGCGCCCCGGAATGACGAGGAGAGAACGCCGAAACATGCGGTGTTCCGCCATGATGCGCAATGGATCATCTGACGCGGTGCGGCGTTATCGCCGGAACCCTGGAGAGAGCCATGCCAGAGCTTGCAATATCCGCGGAGAAGGTTGCCTTCATCATCGAGAAGGCGCGCGAATTCGACGTCAAGGAGGGCGATTCCGATCCGGATTCCGGCTCGAACCCGGCCGATGACGATGCGGTCGATGTGCTCGCGGACGACGGCTCCGATCCTGTCGTCAATGAGCTCGGAAGTTTCATGATCGCCTTGAACGAGGACGAGCAGGTCGATCTCGTCGCGCTGACCTGGCTCGGTCGCGGCGACGGCACGATCGATGATTGGGACGATTTGCGCGCCCGCGCGGTCGAGGCGCGCACCGAGTATCGCAGCCCGCGCCGCGAAACGGTGCACTACCTGCTCGGCGAGCCGATGCTGGGCGACCTGCTCGCGGACGGCCTCGACGAATTCGGCGTCGACTGGACCGACGAGCGCACGACGGCCGATTCCTCCGGTCCCAGTCAGCAGGACGAAGACGAGCCGACCAGGCAGCGGTGATCTGCGAAGTGCTCTCTCCCGCATCGAGGGGAGAGAGCGAAGGGGGCGTTACAACGTCCCCGGGAATGCACCACCATCGAGCAGAATGTTCTGCCCGGTGATGAAGCCGGCCTTGGCGCCGCACAGGAAGGCGCAGGCGTAGCCGAACTCGTCGGGCTGGCCGAAGCGGCCGGCGGGATTGAGCTTGGCGCGCTCGGCCAGGATTTGTTGCGGCGTCACGCCACGCTTGTCGGCTTCGCCCTTCGCGGTGCTGGTCAGGCGATCGGTCTCGAACGGACCCGGCAGCAGGCCGTTGATGGTGACGTTGTTGATCACGGTCTTGCGCGACAGGCCGGCGATGAAACCGGTGAGGCCGGCGCGCGCACCGTTGGAGAGGCCGAGAATGTCGATCGGCGCCTTCACCGCGGCCGAGGTGATGTTGACGATGCGGCCGAACTTGCGCGCCATCATGCCGTCCACGGTCGCCTTGATCAACTCGATCGGCGTCAGCATGTTGGCGTCGATCGCCTTGATCCAGTCGTCCCGGGTCCAGTTGCGGAAGTCGCCGGGCGGCGGACCGCCGGCATTGTTGATCAGGATGTCGGGCTCGGGGCACGCCTTCAGCACGGCTTCGCGGCCCGCCGGCGTCGTGATGTCGCCGACGATCTCGGTGACCGTCACGTCGGGATAGGCCTTGCGGATGTCGTCGGCCGTCTTCTTCAGAGCCTCGGCGCCGCGCGCGGTCAGCGTGACGTGAACGCCGGCGTCGGCAAGCGAGATGGCGCAGGCTCGGCCGAGGCCCTTGCTGGATGCGCAGACGATGGCGCGGCGACCTTTGATCCCAAGATCCACTGTTTCACTCCCGTAATGTCAGGCAGGTTTTGGATGGCGGCACTCTAGCCAATCGTGGCGCCGCTGATAAGGGAGGGGCCCACGTCAAAATGCATGGCGCGGTCTGCGGCGATGCAAATGCGCTCTAGATGCGCTGCTCCTGCTTGAGGCGGTCGATCGCGGAGGCTGCTTCCGGCGGCAGTGATTTGAACCCCATCTGACCTGCCGTCGAGAACAGCGGCCGCAAATACGAGCCGGCGAGAAAGGGCGGCTGGCGATTGGCCGGCACGATCTGGTCGAACACCAGGACCAGCGTGGTGGCGACGAGACCGACCCTGATGGCGCCGAGCGCGGCGCCGCAGAGCCGGTCGCCGATGCCGGCCTCTCCGATGGTGTCGTTCAGCGCGATGCGGCCGATATGCCCGAACAGCATGCCGACCACGACGAAGATGGCGAAGAACCAGATCCAGTTCTGCAGCAACGGTGAATTCGGGTTACCTGCGATTTGCGGCGCAATCAGCGGCATCAGCGCAACCGCGATCGGCGCGGCAAGAAGATAGGCGAGGATGGTCATGGCGCTGCGCAGCAGGCCGGTCCTGAAGCCGAATCCGACCGCGATGGCGAGCGCGGCATAGACGGCGAGATCGAAACTGTTCATGAGCAAAACCCCGCCTCGATGGAACGAATGAACGCCGGACTGGTCATTCCGGTTTCAGATCGATAAAATCGTCTGTATTGGTGCCTCCGAAAGCTCAGGGGTGCGTCAGGGTGATCGTCATGTCAGACCTATTCGGCGTCAGTAAAGAAACCATCACTGGCGCGATGCTGCTGCTGGCTTCGATAACGTCGCTTGGCGCGACGTTATCGCCTAACTCGCCCGCATCTCCGCCCTGATCATGTCCGCAGCCTTCTCTCCGATCATGATAGTCGGCGCATTGGTGTTGCCGCCGATCAAGGTCGGCATGATGGAGGCATCGACGACGCGCAAGCCCTCGACCCCGTGCACCTTCAATGTGGGATCGACCACGGCCATCGCATCCGTCCCCATCTTGCAGGTGCCGACCGGGTGATAGACGGTGTCGACGCGGTTGCGCAGGATGGCGCGGATGTCGTCGTCCGTTTTCACGTTCGCGGTGAACATGTCCTTCTTCTGCAACGCGCGTAGCGCAGGCGTCTCCATCAGCCGCCGCGTGGTCTTGAAGCCCGCGACCAGGGTTTCGAGATCCTCCTCCTCGCCCAGAAAATTCGGATCGATCATCGGCGCTGCGAGCGGATCGGCGCTTTTCAGCCAGACACTGCCACGGCTCTTCGGTCTGAGCAGGCAGACATGGCACGAGAACCCTGCCTCCTTGTGCTTCTTGCGGCCATGGTCGTCGAGCATCGCGATGACGAAGTGCAGCTGGATGTCAGGCACGTCGAGGTGGACCTGCGTCTTCAGGAAGCCGCCGCATTCGGCGAAATTGGTGGTCATCAGGCCGCGTCGCTCGCGGCGGTACCGCCGGACGGCGCGGAGCAGGGACGGCAGCCGACGGATCGACGAGTGCACGAAGTGCGGATAGTCGGAGGCGTAGACGAAAACGAAATCCGGATGATCCTGCAGGTTGCGCCCGACGCCCGGCAAATGATGCATGACGCCAATGCCATGCGAACGCAGCGCATCGCCTTCACCTATGCCCGACAGCATCAGCAGTTGCGGTGACTGGAAGGCTCCTGCGGCGAGGATCACCTCGCGCCGGGCGAGCAGCCGCTTGGTCTGCTTCCCCTGCACATATTCGATGCCGACCGCGCGGCCGGCTTCGAACAGGATCTTCGTGGCCTGTGCTCCAATCTCGACGCGCAGATTGGGGCGCTTGTTCATGTAGGGGTGAACATAGGCGCGCGCCGCGCTCCAGCGCTCGCCATTGTGCTGCGTCACCTGGTAGCTGCCGAGCCCTTCCTGGTCCTCCGCATTGAAATCTTCGCGGATGCGGAACTGCGCCTCGCGCGCGGCCTGATGGAAGACGTCATGGATCGGATTGTCCGAGCGCAGCCTGTTGACGTGCAGCGGGCCGCCCTTGCCATGATGCGCGCCGTCAAAATCGGCGTTGTTCTCGGAAGCCTTGAAATAGGGCAGCACGTCCGCATACGACCAGCCGGTGTTGCCGAGCGCGGCCCAGTGGTCGTAGTCCCATTTGTTGCCGCGGATGTAGACCATGGCGTTGATCGCCGAGGAGCCGCCGAGACCCTTGCCGCGCGGCTGATAGCCGATGCGGCCGTTCAATCCCTTCTGCGGCACCGTATCGAAGGCCCAGTTGGCCGGACTGTACGGCAAAGCGAGCCCGAACGGCGTGCTGATCCGCCAATTGTCGTTCCGGTCGCCCGCATCGAGCAGCGCCACCGACGTGGCCGCATCCTCCGACAGGCGGCCCGCAACGGTGCAGCCGCCGGAGCCAGCGCCCACGACGACGAAATCGAATGTGTCACTCAATGTTTGTTCCCCCCGAGAGTCTTCTTGTTGGTCGTCATTCCCCGGCGCGACGAAGTCGCGAGCCCGGAAATCGCGATCCGCTGCGGCGCCATCCAGGCCGAACTCGTCCCGCGAGAGCGCAACCATGGCGCGGAAGGCCTCCTCCGGCGCCCGCCGCGGGGCGCTGATCAGGCATTGTCCACGGGCGTTCCTCCCTCAGCCGGCACTTTGGCCTTAATCTTGTTGCCGCAAGCTGGCCCTTTGTGGAACTTCTGGCAAGAGCACGCGGAACGCCGCGAAAATCGGTCGCTTCTCCTGTCATAAAGTCGAAAAAAACGTTCCCGCAGCCCTTTCCAAAGTCAGCACGCCTTGATACATACGCCCCGCACCCGATGGGCACTGCCCCGGGGTTGCCTTCCAAGGAAACCTTTGGGACGGAAGAGGAAAGCCACGCGAACAGCGTCGGCCTCAACCGACCGTCCCCAGGATCTGGCTGAAGGCGTGCAAGTGTTAACGCGGGGTGGAGCAGCCCGGTAGCTCGTCAGGCTCATAACCTGAAGGTCATAGGTTCAAATCCTATCCCCGCAACCAAATTCGGATTTTTACCGGATCCGATATGAAAATGGCCCGCTTGAAGCGGGCCATTTTTGTTTTTGGGGGATGATTGAGCGGCGCCGCTTTCAGAAATTCGGCGCGGCGGTGGACGGCAGCATTCCGTGGGGCGCACTTTGCCTCTAGCGCCTCACTGAAGCTTTGCGCGGTGCCTTTGCCGCCGGACGCGACAATGCCCGCATATCGTCCGGTCCGCGCAGGCCTCCATCGCGCGCCTTGAGTTCGAGCGGCTGGAATGGCTTCTGCGTCTGTCTGTCGACCATGTCATAGGTGAGCTCGCCGGGCGCGAAGCAGAATTCCTCGCCCCACTGCCAGAGCGCAACCAGGACGAGATAGAGCTTCTTTCCCTTGGGGGTGAGGACATACTCCTTGTAGGCGGTGCCATCCGAAGCTGGCGCGGTGGCGAGAATGCCGTGCTCGACGAGCTTCTGCAGCCGCGCCGACAAGATGTTCTTGGCCATCCCAAGGCTTTTCTGAAGCTCGCCGAACCGCCGCTTTCCACCCAGCGCATCGCGGATGATCAGGAGCGACCACCAGTCGCCGATCACGCCGAGCGAGCGCGCAATGGCGCAGCCTGCATCATCGAGGTTGGTCCGCTTGCCTTTCATGCCTTCCCTCGTCTGCCACCCGCCCACGGCGATGTGATGAATTAACTGGTTGCAAATTTAAACCATCTCGGCCATCTTGTCGATGGTTTCAAGATTAAACCAGAATGAGGGCCCCATCTCCCGGGCTTCCAGCTCGTTCCGAAACGAAGGATGACGCCATGACTTCCACGGACTTGTTCGCCCCGCTCAAGCTCGGCCGCTACACGCTCTCGCATCGCGTCGTGATGGCGCCGCTTACGCGGATGCGCTCGACCGGCAATGTGCCGACGGACCTCGCCGTCGCCTATTATTCGCAGCGCGCATCATCCGGCGGCTTGATCATCACCGAGGCTTCCCAGGTCACACCTTATGGGCAGGGCTATCCGGCAACGCCGGGCATTCATTCCGCCGAACAGGTTGCCGGATGGAAGAAGATCACCGACGCCGTTCACGCCAAGGGCGGCATCATCTTTCTGCAGCTCTGGCACACCGGTCGGATCTCTCATTCGAGCTTCCAGCCGGGCGGCGTGCGGCCTGTCGCGCCTTCGGCGATCACCCCGGCGGGCAAGGCGTTCACGCCCTCTTTCGCGATGGTGCCGTTCGAGACGCCGCGCGCGCTCGATCTCGCCGAAATTCCGGGGATCGTCGAAGCCTATCGCGAAGGCGCCCGCAATGCGCTGGCTGCCGGCTTCGACGGCGTCGAGCTTCACGGGGCGAACGGCTATCTGATCGAGCAATTCCTTCACAGCAAGACCAATCACCGCACGGACGCTTATGGCGGCTCGGTCGAAAACCGCTCGCGCCTGCTGATCGAGGTGATGACAGCGCTGGTCGAGATCTGGGGCGGAGATCGCGTCGGCGTCCGGTTCTCTCCGTTCGGCGTGGTCAATGATGCCGGCGAGGCCGACCCGATCGGACTCTACGGCCACGTCCTGTCCCAGCTTGCTCCGCTCGATATCGCCTATGTCCACCTGATCGAATCCCGTAACACCGATGCGGGGGAGGCCGGAGCGCCGCTCGCGATCAACGATCTACGTCCGTTCTGGCCCGGCACCTTGATTCTCGCCGGCGGCTTCATCGGCCCGTCGGCGGATGCGGCGATCCGCGCTGGGCAGGGCGACGCCGTTGCCTTCGGGCGGCACTTCATCGCCAATCCGGATTTGCCGCGCCGCCTGCAGATCGGCGCTCCGCTCAATCCCTACGATCGCGCGACCTTCTATGGCGGCGGCGCGCCCGGTTACGTCGACTACCCCGCGCTTGAATCGGCGGAAGCTGCGGAGTGAGTGCAATGAAAGTTGCCCAACTGCACGAGTATGGCGGACCGGACGTTCTGGTCTACGAGGACGCGCCAAAGCCGACACCTGCTGCCGGCGAGGTCCTGATCAAGGTTGAATCCGCGAGCGTCAATTTTGCCGACGTCGTCAGGCGCAACAACGATCCCTATCCGTTTCCTTCGCCGCTTCCGTTTATTCCCGGCAGCGAGGTCGCGGGTGTGGTCGAAGCTGCTGGCGAGGGCGTGACGACCATTCCGGTCGGAGCCAAGGTCTTTGCCTCGCTCGAAAACGGTGGGGCCGGGGGCTACGCTCAATATGCGGTCGCCAAACTCGGGAAGGTCATTCCTCTCCCGGATGGCCTGACCCCGGACCAAGCCTGTTCGCTGGTGGTGGCCGGCATGACCGCATTTCAAACGCTTGCCGATTGCGCCCGGTTGCAGCCGGGCGAAACCGTCCTGGTGCAGGCGGCCGGCGGCGGTGTCGGCACCTACGCGGTGCAGCTCGCCAAGCTGCTGGGCGCCGGCAAGGTCATCGCCGCCGCCAGTACCCCGGCCAAGCGCGAACTCGCCTTGAAGCTCGGTGCGGATGCCGCCATCGATTACACCAAGCCCGATTGGGTCAAAGAGGCGCGCGAGCTCACCGCTGGCAAGGGCATTGACGTGGTGCTCGAGGCCACCGGCGGCGATGTTCTGAACCAAAGTCTTCAGACCATGGGACCATTCGGCCGTATCGTCGTATACGGCGCGGCGTCCCGCGAACGTAAGCCGGTCAATCCCTACGCCATGCTTGGCCTGAATCAGTCGCTGATCACGTATTATGTCGGAGGCTGGTTTCAGTCACGGCCGCAAGAAGCGGCCGCCGCCTTGCGGAAGCTGATCGGCTTCATCAGGTCCGGCGATATCGACGTTCAGATCGGCCACATTCTCCCCCTGAGCAAGGCCGCAGAGGCGCATCGTATCCTCGCCGAGCGAGCCAGTGCGGGCAAGATCATCCTGAAGCCTTGGGGTGAGGCCGTATAGGGCAGATGCCGGACCACGGCGAGTCCGCCGGGCCTTCTCCGCAGTCAGGCAGCATACAAAAGGCCCGCGCCTGTGGCGCGGGCGACGATCATTTCAACGGCGTCAAACGTTTCCAATCACGATCTGAACGGGCACACCATCGTCAGATGGAGCAGCGTCGGCTTGTCCGAGCCCTTCTTGTATTCCCACTCCAGCCGGATCTCGTGCCGGTGCGCATAGGCGTCGCTGGCAGCGTGAGTGATGACCTTCGTCTTCATCGGGATCGGCGGTTCGGAATTGAAGCACTTCCGGACGCAGGCATCGAGCAGGTCGCATCGCGTCAGCGGGATGACGCCGGGCTCGTCCTTGGACAGAGGAACGGTGTTCGGCTGGGTGCTGAGATCGACGCGGGCCCGGCCCTTCTCCTTGTGCCAGTATTTGGCGCTTCCCTGCGGCCACGTCGAAGGCGGGTTCAAGATCAGGTGATACTGGCCGTATTCGAGGGTGGGCAGATCGATGTCTTCGGATGCCTTGAGCTTGGCGACGCTCCTCTTCATGTTCGCGAGGGGATAGTAATTGCTGTTCATCAGGTCTTTAAATGGCTTACCCGTATAGACTAACATACCCATGTATCTTGCCTCTCAGTAAGTGCTTGGCTTCCTCGGGAAATATGCAGCTTGTCGACGGCTTGAACACGGGCCTGACGGTCCGTTGTTCGCAGCCTCTTTTTCGCGCAGCTCCTGCAAGCTACCACCTGGAACTGTGAATCGTCCAGATCGCCAACCGGTGGGGGACGCCATGCCCGAGATGAATTGTATGCGCCGTTGCTAAGCAGGTTTCCTTAAGCGATCTTATCGCCATCGATTGCGGAGGCCGACAGAGTATGCCGCCGCAATGTCCTGAGAGCACGGGAATGCTTTGCACGGCGTGTCAGTCGACGATCGACCAGGGCGATAGCCGATGCCCCAAATGCGGAGCGGCCGTCCGCCAGCGCGTCGATCCCGACAGCGAACGACGGTTTGTCACAATTCTCCGGGCCGATGTGGTCGATTCCACCGGTCTGGTTGCCGAACTGGATCCGGAGGCGGCAGTCTCGCGGCTGGAGCCAGCCTTGGCGGCTATGCGAGGGGCGGTTCGGCAGTTCGGCGGCATCGTCAGCAAGGAGCTGGGCGACGGGCTGGCCGCGGTGTTCGGTGCCCCGATCGCCGACGACAACCATGCGCCCATGGCCTGCCACGCGGCGATCGAGCTGGTCAGGCGCGTCGCAAGCCTGGGTGATCCCGGGCTTCAGGTGCGGGTCGGCCTCCACTCCGGCCATGTCGTTGCCTACATGGTCGCCAGCGAGTTCTCGAAAGTCTACGAGATCGGTGGCGCGGCCCAGCATCTGGCCGCACGGCTGGAGACGGCGGCTGAGGCGAACCAGATCTATGCCTCGGAAGCCTGTCAAAAGCTCGCCGAGGGACATGTCCGGTTCGAAGCGCTGGGCGGCAAGTCCCTGCGCGGATTCAGCCAGCCCGTGCCGGTCTATCGGATCGTAGGCGCGAGCGACCTGTCGAGCTGGCGGGTGCGCCGGGCGCGCAGCGTCTCCCGCTTCGTCGATCGAACGACCGAGCGGGCTCTGCTGGAGCGCGCCGCCGGAAACGCCAGGGCCGCCCGACAGACAATCCTGCTGCTGGGCGATGCGGGTATCGGCAAATCGCGGCTTGCGCATGAGTTTGCCCAGCAGTTGAAAGCCGATGGTTGGCGGTTGATCGACGCGGAGTCCAGCCCGAACCTGCAGGGGGCCCCGTTCAGCACGCTCAAGCGGATTTTGCTGGCGGCGATGGATGCGGCGAAGGAAGCCCACGGCGCGGAGGATCCTCGCAAGGACCTGCCGGCGATCCAGCAAACTGCGCTCGACGCGGTGCTTGATCTGCCTGTATCGAATCCGCACTGGGATGAGCTGGAGCCTCATGCACGGGGGCGAGCGTTCTCCGACGCAAGCTGTGCCATCATCGGAGGCCTCGCCAGCCGCCAGCGAACGGTGGTTCTGCTCGAGGACCTGCACTGGATCGATCGGGCCAGCGACGTCGTCGTGGCCGCCATCGCCTCGCTACAGACGGCCGGCCTTCTCGTGCTCCTCACCTCGCGGCCGAATGGCATGCCGGTCTGGATTGCGCGTTGTCAGGCGGAGATCGTCGCGATGCGGCCGCTCGACGACGATTCAGGGCTGGCCATGCTGGCAGACATGCTTGGCTCCTCCGACACCAACGCCGATCTGAAGAGCCGGATCATATCTCATACCGCCAACGTCCCCCTGTTCATCGAGGAGGTCTGCCGCGGATTGAAGGATAGCGGCACGCTGCGCGGCCAATGGGGCGATCTCGCGCTCGTGCGTCCGATCGACGAACTCGGTATTCCCACCAGCATTCAGGGCGTGATTGCAGCGCGTCTCGATCGGATGTCCAAGCAAGAGCGATCCATATTGCAGATCGCCGCCACCTTGGGGCCGAGATCGAACGAAGCCATGCTGGGCAAGATCGCAGCCCTGCCCGAGGATGTCCTGCAGGGGTGCCTCGCAGCGCTTGATCGCTCCGAGTTGCTCGTCAGGATCGACAGCGAGCTGGAAAATTCGCTGGAGTTCCGGCACGAGATGGTCCGGCAGGTCACCTATGATTCCATGGTCGAAAAGGTGCGTGAAGACATCCACGCGCGCATTCTTTCAGCCCTGGAGGGCAGCGAAGGTGGCGCCGACGATCCCGACAAGCTCTGCTATCACGCCACGCGAGCGAAGGATTGGGACAAGTCGTTCGTCTACGGCAGGGCCTCGGCGAGACGATGTCTGGCGCGGTCGGCATTTACCGATGCGGCAGATTATTTCGAGACCGCGATGAGATCGCTGGACATGACGCCGGCCAATCCCGCAAGGGAAGCGAATGCCGTGGACGTTCGCATCGAAGCGCGTGCGGCGTTCATTGCGTCCGGCCAGATCGCCGAATGGCTGAACCTCGGCAAGGAGGCCGAGCGTCGTGCCGACGCAATCAATGACATCGGGCGGAAAGTAGCTGCTTTGACGGTCATGGCGGCTGCACAGAATTTCTACGGGACCCCAGTCGAAGCGGTCATCGTCGGCGAGGAGGTGGTGCGCCTTGCACGGGAGTGGGGCAATCCGGGTTGGCTCAACGCTGCGCAATACGGTCTTGGCCAGGTGTATTTCCTTGCCGGGCGCTATCGTGAAGCTGATGGGCTCTTCGTGCGGACCTGCGCCCAGCTGACGGGGCCGGAGGCCAGTGCTCCTTTCGGCTCGACGCCGAAATCTGCGTTGTTGCTTTGCTGCATGATGAACAGCATCACCCACGCCGTCATGGGCGAGCTCGATGCCGCCGAGCAGCTCCAGCGCGAGGCTTCCGCCATTGCCGAGGAGACGGGCCGTCCCTACGACCGCGTCGCCGCCGCTTATAGTGGCGGCTGGCTGAAGCTCGCTCAGAACGATCCCGCTGCGGCCGCCGCCATCCTCGAGGACGGCTTCGTTCTTGCGCAGAAGCACGGCATCCGGCTGTTCGTGCCGGTGCTCGGCTGCCATCTCGGCATGGCCTATCTCGAGCGGGGTCTGTTCGAGCGGGCGCGCGGCATGCTGACCGAAGCGCGCGAGGAGGCGAAGGCGGTCGGCTATACCTCGGCGGTGCTGCGCAGCTCGATCTACCTTGCGCTCGCGACCTCCCGCCTCGACGACGTCCAGGCGGCGCAGTACATGCTGCGCGAGGCGCGCAACACCGCCCGCCAGCAGGGGTTTTCAGGCCTCGAGGCTGAGGCCCTGTTCGGTGAAGCCGTGGTGACGCCTCCTTCGAGCGAGGCGAACAAGGCCGCGATCCTCGCCGCTCTGCGCGCGGCGATCGCGATCGCCTCCGAATGCGGCGCGCAGCCGCTCCAGAGCAAGGCCGAGGCGATGCTGGCCGGGCTGCTCGCCCGGGGCAATGAGCTGACCTGACCCCGCCCTGCCGGGGTCAGCGCCGTGATGTGCCAAATCTGCTCGACGGGTCAAAAAAATTCTGAAGGCGAGGCAATGGCTTAGCTACTGTGCATGGGGTTGTTTTCGCATATTTGAGGCGAAGCCCTTCGCTGCTCACGCCAGGAACGCGCGAAATCGCCGCAGCGCGATCACGAAGAAGACGCAGCCGATCACGGCGAGCGCGACGAGCTGCGGCCACACGGACTCCAGTCCCGCCCCACGGAACAGGATCGCCTGCGCGAGCATCACGAAATGCGTATTGGGCGCCGCCAACATGATGTCCTGGACGAATTGCGGCATGCTCTCCCGCGGCGTCATGCTGCCGGACAGCGTCTGCAGCGGCAGCAGGGTCATCATCAGGAGCAATCCGAACTGCGGCATCGATCCCGCGACGGTGGCGAGGAAGATGCCCATGCTGGTCGTCGCAAACAGCTGCAGCGCCGCGCCGAGCAGGAACAGTGCGATCGAGCCGTCGATGGTCACCGCAAGCCATCCCTTGACCACGAAGACGATCGACAACGCCGAAGCGGCCAGCACCACCAGCCCCATCGACCACACCTTGCTGACCATGATCTCGAGCGGCGTGACCGGCATCACCAGCAGGTGCTCGATCGTGCCGTGCTCGCGCTCGCGGATCAGCGCGGCGCCCGTCAGGATGATCGAGAGCATGGTGATCGAGTTAATGACCTCGTCGACGGCGCCGAACCAGGATTTCTTCAGCTCCGGGTTGAAGCGTGCCCGCAGGGTCAGCTCGATCGGCGCGGTCTGCGCATTGCGCGTCCGCGCCAGGAACTCGGCGATTTCCGCGCTGACGATCTGCTCGATATAGCCGCCGCCGTTGAACGCCTGCGAGATCCGCGTCGCGTCGATGTTGAGCTGAATCGCCGGCGACTTCCCTGCCAGCAAGTCGCGCTGGAATTCCGGGGGAATGTTCAGCGCAAACGTGTCGAGCCCCGCGTCCATCCGCCGGTCCATTTCATATTGCGAGATCAGGCGCGGCTCGGAGAAGTATGGCGGCGTGAATGCCAGTTCGATGCGGCTGGAAACCGGCGAACGGTCCTCGTCGACGATGGCGATCGCGGCGTGGTTCAAGGTTTCGGGCAGTGCCTTGGCTCCGGCATAGATCGCGAGCGTGAAGGAATAGACGATCAGCACGAGCAGCATCGGGTCGCGCACCAGGCCGCGCAATTCCTTGACACCGAGCTGGAATAAATTGTCGAAGCGCATGGTCAGCGAGCCTGTTTCTTCAGCAGCATCGTGCCGGCAATCATCAGGACGGGGACCATGATGGCGAGCACCAGGAGATCGTTGTGGAGGGTGTCGAACGCCAGGCCCTTGGAGAAGGTGCCGCGCGAGATCGTGACGAAATAGGTGGTGGGATAGAGTCGCCCGATCACGGCGCCCAGTCCCTGCAACGATGAGACCGGATCGATCAGGCCGGAATACTGGATGGCGGGTATCAGGGTGATCAGCACGGTGCCGAACAAGGCCGCGATCTGGCTGTTCATGAAGGCCGAGATCACCAGCCCCAGGCCGGTCGTGGCCGTGACGTAGAGGAGCGCGGCCAGTGCGTAGGTCGCAAAGCTCCCCGTGAAGGGGACGCCGAAGACGGTGAGCGCGAAGGCGACCAGGAGCAGGAAGTTTCCGAACGCCAGCACGACGTAAGGCAGCTGCGTGCCGAGCAGAAATTCCAGCCGGGTCACCGGCGTGACGTAGAAATTGACGATCGAGCCGAGTTCCTTCTCGCGCACCACCGCAAGCGCTGCGAGCACCGCCGGAATCATGACCAGCAGAAGCGGGATGATGCCCGGCGCCATGGCGACGACGCTGATGACATCAGGATTGTAGCGGTAGCGCAGCTGGAGCTGATACGCGCCGGTGATTGCCGCGTCGCCGTAGAGCTCGCGGCTCTTCTGCGCAAGCCAGGTCGCGTGGATCGCCTGCGCGTAGGAGCGCAGCGTCTCGGCCCGCGTCGGATTGGCGCCGTCGACCCAGGCGCCGATCTCGACACGGCGGCCGCGGCTGACGTCGCGGCCGAAGCCCGGCGGCAGCTCGATGGCAAGTCCGATCTCGCCGGCGCGCATACGGCGGTCGAGGTCGGCATAATCCGTGATCGGCGATTTCTGGGTGAAGTAGCGCGAGCCCGCGATCTGAAGGCTGTAGTCGCGGCTGATCGCGCTGTCGTCGCGGTCGAGCACGGCGAAGGTCAGGTTCGCGACGTCCATGCTGATGCCGTATCCGAGCACGAACAGCAGCAGCACGCTGCCGAGGATCGCGAGGGTGGCGCGGATCGGATCGCGCCGCAGCTCGAGCGTCTCGCGCCTGGAATAGGCGAGCATGCGCGTCGGATTGAATGCAGCATTGCGCCGAGCGGGCGGTGCGGCGGTTGCCGATGCGGGAGTGGGCAAGACGGCAGCCGGCCGGCCGGCCGGCTCCGCCCCGTCCGCGATCGCCTCTTCCAGGCAGGCGATGAAGGCCTGCTCCAGCGTTGCGGTGCCGCGTGCAGCCACGATCGCCGCGGGCGTGTCCGATATCAGCACCTTGCCCGCATGCATCAGCGAGACCCGGTCGCAGCGCTCGGCCTCGTTCATGAAATGGGTCGAGACGAAAATCGTGACGTCGTCCTTGCGGGAGAGCTCGGCGAGGATCTGCCAGAAGCGGTCGCGGGCGACTGGATCGACGCCGGACGTCGGCTCGTCGAGGATGAGAATGTCGGGCGCATGGATCATGGCGACTGCCAGCGACAAACGCTGCCGCACCCCCAGCGGCAACGTGTCGGGCAAGGAATCGGCGACGTCGGCAAGATCGAACCGCGCGATCATCTCCTTGGTACGCGCGGCGATGGTGTCCGCCGGCAGCCTGAACAGCCGCGCATGCAGATCGAGATTCTGCGCGACCGTGAGCTCCGAATAGAGCGAGAACCCCTGCGACATGTAACCAATGCGCCGCCGCACCGACATGTCGCCGGCATCGATGGTCTTGCCGAACAATCGCGCGGTGCCTTCGCTCACCGGCAGGAGGCCGGTGAGCATCTTCATGGTCGTGGTCTTGCCGCACCCGTTCGAGCCGAGGAAGCCGAAGATCTCGCCCTTCCTGATGCGGAAGCTGACATCGTCGACGGCCACGAAGCCGTTGAACCGTCGGGTCAGATGATCGGCCTCGATCGCGATCTCGTCATGCCCCTCGCCGCGCGGCGGGATGACGACATTGGTGTAGGTACTGCGATCCGCATCGGGCAGGAGGCGGATGAAGGCGTCATCGAGCGTATCGGCGCCGGTCTGCCGCTTGAGTTCGGCTGGCGTTCCCGTCGCCAGCACGCGGCCGGCATTCATCGCGATCAGGACGTCGAACTGCGCGGCCTCCTCCATGTAGGCGGTCGAGACGATCACGCTCATGCCGGGGCGGCTGGCGCGGATCGAGGTGATCAATTCCCAGAACTGGCGCCGCGACAGCGGATCGACGCCGGTGGTCGGTTCGTCCAGGATCAGCAGCTCGGGATCGTGGATCAGGGCGCAGCACAGGCCGACCTTTTGCTTCATGCCGCCGGAGAGTTTTGCCGCCGGCCGGTCGGCGAACGGCGTCAGCCCGGTGTCGCGCAGCAGGCCGGCGATCCGCCTGCTGCGTTCGGCCTTGTCGTGTCCGAACAGGCGGCCGAAGAAGTCGATATTCTCGAACACCGACAGTGTCGGATACAAGTTCTTGCCGAGCCCCTGCGGCATGTAGGCGATGTCGGGACACACGTTGCGGCGATGGCGTGAACTCGCCATGTCTCCGCCGAGCACGTGGACACGTCCCTGCTGGATCGCGCGGGCCCCGGCGATCAGCGAGAGCAGGCTGGATTTGCCGACGCCGTCGGGGCCAATCAGTCCGACCATGCAGCCGGATGGGAGGTCGAGCGTGATGGCATCCAGTGCGCGGGTCTTGCCGTAGTTCAGGCCCACGTCGTCGAGATGCGCCACGCTGCCGCGCCCGGCAGGTCGCTCGGCTGCGGCAGCCGTGCTCATCTCGTCAGCTTGATGTTGAGATTGTCAGGCCATTGCGCGGCCGGATCGAGCCGCACATAGGCCATGCCGGGCAGGCCGGTCTTCACGTGCTCGATGTGCTGGCGCAGCAGATCGGGTGCGATATGCGCCTTGATGCGGAACATCAGCTTCTGGCGTTCTTCCTCGGTCTCGACGGTCTTGGGCGTGAATTGTGCGACGTCGGCGACGAAGGTGGCCTTGGCGGGAATCACATATTGGGGGATGGCGTCGAGCACAAGGCGAACCTCGGCGCCGATCGCGACGCGGCCCGCATCCGCCGTCGGCAGGAAGAACGTCATGTAGACGTCGCCGAGATCGACCATGTTGAGGACGCGGCCACCGGCGGCGAGCACCTCGCCGGGCTGCGACACGCGATACTGCACGCGGCCGTCGCGCGGCGCCTTCAGCACGCTGTCGTTGAGGTCGGCATTGATGCTCTCGATCGCGGCCCTGGCGGCGTCGACCGCGGCGCCGGCGTCGATCACCATCGCGCGAGCGGAGCTGATCGCGGCCTCGGACGCTGCGACCTGGGCGTGGGACGCGGCGAGCGCCGCCTTCGCGGTGGCGTTGGAGGAGCGGTCGTCGTCCAGGACCTGCTGCGACACCGCGCTCGTTTTGATCAATTGTTCGGAGCGATCGAGCTTGCGGCTCGTGCTGTCGAGTTGGGCGATGCGCTGGTCGACCATGGCTTCGGCGGCTTTGCGTTCGGCCTCGCGCTGGTTCACCAGGCTCTTCGCGGTCTCGACGTTGATCGCTGCGCGCTGGAGCTGCGCATCGGCCTGGCGGCGCTGGGCCTGCAACTGCTCGGTGTCCATGCGCGCCAGAATCTGACCTGCGCGGACGAAGTCGCCTTCGCCGACCAGGATATCGCGAATCCGTCCCGGCGTCTTGGTGGCGATGTCGATCTCGACCGCTTCGATGCGGCCGTTGCCGCGGGCGAAGCCTGCCGGCAGCGTGTTGGCATCGCGGTGCTGCCAATAATAGTAGCCGCCACCTGCAACGAGCACGGCGATCGCGGCGATGACTCGACCCGGCGTGAAGTTCATCTGTTCAAAACGCCGTGCGGCGGCGCCCATTGTTGAGATACGAACGCCCGGCCGCGGAACGCGCGGAAGAGCGGCCTCAACATTGCAGCGAATTTTGCACCGCAGCTTGATGCAGATCAGACGGCGGCGCGAGCCGTCTTTGCCCGCTTTTTGAGCTGCCCGCCCTTGCCGCTCGTCCGCCCAGATTGCCAAGCGGACGAGCGAGGCTTGTCGAACGGATAACTATGGGCTCGATCCGGGCCGCCTCACTTCACCAGCGGGCAGCCGCCATCCTTCAGAGGCCGGAACGCCTGGTCGGCGGGCACCTCGGCGAGCAGCTTGTAGTAATCCCACGGTCCTTTCGACTCCTCCGGCTTCTTCACCTGGAACAGGTACATGCTGTGCACCATGCGGCCGTCTTCGCGCAGCACGCCGTTGTCGGTGAAGGCGTCGCGCACCGGCAGCTCGCGCATCTTTGCCATCACCGTCTTGGTATCGCGGGTGCCCGCAGCCTGTACGGCCTTGAGGTAATGCAGCGTGGCGCTGTAGGTCGCGGCCTGGTTCATCGTCGGCATGCGCTTGACGCGCTCCAGGAACCGCTTGCCGAAGGCGCGGGTCTTGTCGTTGAGATCCCAGTAATACGCCTCGGTGATGATCAGCCCCTGCGCGAGCTTGAGGCCGAGGCTGTGCACGTCGGAGATGAACATCACGATCGCAGCCAGGTTCTGGCCGCCGGCGACGATGCCGAACTCGCCGGCCTGCTTGATCGCGTTGATGGTGTCGCCGCCGCCATTGGCGAGCCCGATGATCTTGGCCTTTGAGGCCTGCGCCTGGAGCAGGAACGAGGAGAAATCCGCCGTGTTGAGCGGATGCTTGACGCTGCCGAGCACCTTGCCGCCCGCCGCCTTCACCACGTCGCCGGTATCGCGTTCGACCGAATGACCGAACACGTAGTCGGCGGTGAGGAAGAACCAAGTGTCGCCGCCGGTCTTGACGATGGCGCTGCCGACGGTGTGGGCGTTGGCGTAGGTGTCGTAGGTCCAGTGCGCGGTGTAGGGCGAGCACGACTTTCCGGTGATGTCGGAGCTCGCCGCGTCCGTCACGATCATGATCTTCTCGTACTGCTTCGACAGCTCCATCACGGCAAGCGCGGTCGCCGAGGTCGGCAGGTCGATGATCATGTCGACGCCTTCGGTCTCCCACCATTTGCGGGCGATGGTGGAGGCGACGTCGGGCTTGTTGAGCACGTCGGCACTGAGCATCTCGATCGGCCTGCCGAACATCTGGCCGCCGAAGTCCTCGATCGCCATTTTGGTCGCCTCGACATTCCCCATGCCGCCGATGTCGGAATAGACGGAGGAGAAGTCGGAGAGCACGCCGATCTTGAGCGGTGCCTGCTGGGCGGAGGTGGGGGCGATCAGGGCAGCGGACAGCAAGCCGGCCGCGGACACGAGTGCGATAAATCTCATGGATACGTTTCCTCTTACACGGGACTATTCTGTCCCTTTGTCCGACAAAGCTAGATCGGGCTCCCAACGGAGTCAATTTCCTCCCAAGATCTCATGAATAGTCGGTGTTTGACGCATAGGGCGCCCGTGCGTATGATTTGTCCGACAATCGCCATTGGAGGTCGATTTGCCTGTCGCGCCGCTCTTCCGACCGATCGATGTCGCCCCGGCCTATCAGAAGGTCGCGGACGCCATCGAACGCGAGATCGTCAATGGCCGCCTCAAGCCGGGCGATCCCATCGGCACCGAACACGATCTGGTCCGTCAGTTCGGCGTCAACCGTTCGACCATCCGTGAGGGCATCCGTGTGCTGGAGGAGGGCGGGCTGATCCGGCGCGATTCCTCGCGCCGCCTGCACGCTTGTCTGCCGCGCTACAGCAAGCTCGCAAGCCGTCTCAGCCGTGCGCTGGTCCTGCACGAGGTCACCTTCCGCGAGCTCTACGAGGCCTCCATGACACTGGAGGTCGCCAGCATCGAAGGCGCGGTGGAGCGGGCGAATGAGGAGAATCTCGCCGAGCTCGATGACAACCTCGTGCGCAGCGAGGCCGTGGTCGGCGATGCCGCGATGCTTGCCGAATGCGATGCCGAATTCCACGTTCTGGTCGCCAAGGCCTCGCAGAACCGCGTGCTCCAGCTCGCGCGCGAGCCGGCAGCGCAATTGTTCTATCCGACCACCGAGATGATCGTGACCAATGTCGCCGAAGGCGGCCCGCGTCTCGTCGCGGCGCACCGCCATCTCATCGAGGCGATCCGTCACCGCGACCGCGAGGCCGGCGTGCTGTGGACGCGCCGGCATCTTCAGGACTGGCGCCGCGGATTCGAGAAGATTGCTTCGCTCGATCGTTCGGTCGAGCACATGTACATGGAGCACGCGCGGGCGGCCCGGCATAGGTAGCGCAAACAAACAAGACGCAAGATCTCAAGTAATAAATCCAGCAAAAAAGACATCACGTGGAGGAACGTATGACCGGCGACACCGCAGCCACCATCTCGAAAGCGCGCGAGCATTCCATCGGCGATCTCTTGCGCCGTTCCGCCGGCCGAGAGCCGAGCAAGCTTGCGGTGACCTGCGGCGGCGTGAGCTGGACCTTCGCCGAGATGGATGCGATCTGCAACCGGCTCGGCCGCGGCCTGCTCGGCCTCGGCGTCGGAAAGGGTGATCGCATTGCGGTGCTCTCGCGCAATTCGCACGCCTTTGCCGCGCTGCGTTTCGCGGTGGCGCGGATCGGCGCGGTGCTGGTGCCGATCAACTTCATGCTCAATCCGGACGAGATCAATTTCATCCTCAAGAGCTCCGGCGCAAAGCTGCTCGCGACCGGACCGGATTTCGTCGAGCCTGCGCGCGCAGCCAGCGCCAGGGATTGTGCGGTCGAGAAGATGATCTGGCTGCCGGGTGAAGACCCTGCGTCCGCGCCTGCGGGCCTCACCACCTTCGACGATCTGCTTCATGCCGACCGCTCGTTCCTGGAAGCGTCGGTCGACAGCCGCGATCTGGCTCAGATCGTCTATACCAGCGGCACGGAATCGCTGCCAAAGGGCGCGATGCTGACCCATGAAGCCGTGATGTGGCAGTATGTCAGCTGCATCATCGATGGCGGCATGAGCGTGGAGGACAAGTTCCTGCACGCGCTGCCGCTCTATCACTGCGCCCAGCTCGACGTGTTCCTGGGACCGCAGATCTATCTCGGTGCCTCCGGCGTGATTACCGGCAAGCCGACCGCCGACAACATCCTGGCGCTGATCCAGGCGCACAAGATCACGTCGTTCTTCGCGCCGCCGACGATCTGGATTGCGATGCTGCGCTCGCCGAACTTCGACAAGACCGATCTGTCGACCCTGCAGAAAGGCTATTACGGCGCCTCGATCATGCCTGTGGAGGTGTTGCTCGAGCTTCAGCGCCGCTTGCCCAACGTCAAGTTCTGGAACTTCTACGGCCAAACCGAGATCGCGCCGCTCGCGACCGTGCTGCGGCCGGAGGACCAACTGCGCAAAGCCGGCTCGGCTGGCAAGCCTGTGCTCAATGTCGAGACTCGGGTGGTCAACACCGCGATGGAGGACGTCAAGGTCGGTGAAGTCGGCGAGATCGTGCACCGCTCGCCGCATTTGCTGTCCGGCTATTACAACGATCCGGTGAAGACTGCGGCAGCATTTTCGGGCGGCTGGTTTCACTCGGGAGACCTCGCCACGGTCGACGAGGAAGGCCACATCACCGTGGTCGATCGGGTTAAGGACATGATCAAGACCGGCGGCGAGAACGTCGCCAGCCGTGAGGTCGAAGAGATGGTCTACCGCATCCCCGCGGTCTCGGAGGTCGCCGTCGTCGGCTTGCCTGATCCGCGCTGGATCGAGGCGGTCACCGCCATCGTCGTGGTCAAGAGCGGTGAAAAGCTGGACGAGGACGCCGTCATCAAGCACTGCGCTGCCCAGATGGCGCATTTCAAGGTGCCCAAGCGCGTCATTTTCGTCGATGCGTTGCCGAAGAATCCGAGCGGCAAGCTGCTCAAGCGCGAGCTGCGCCAGCGCTTCGTCGGCGGCGAGACGCTAGACAAGGCGATCCAGAAGAATTTTGGGGCATAGAACCGGGCGGCGTTGGGCAGCGTCGCGGTCGAGCTTCGCTAGCCGACGTTGCCGGCCAGCTTCCTGACGTCGTCGGGCGTCTGTCCGAAGCGGCGGCGAAACGCGCGATGGAAGTAGGATACGTCGTGGAAGCCCGCGAGATGCGCGATCTCGATGATCTTGCGGGCGCGCATGGCAGGGTTTCGAAGCAGCCGTTCGGCGCGCAGCAAGCGCTGCTCCAGCACGAACCCGCTATAAGTGATGCCGGCCTGCTCGAACAGAAGCTGGATCGTGCGTGGGCTGACCCGGTGCATGGCCGACAGGACGGTGAGTGACAGCGCGGGGCTGTCCAACTGTGCCAGGATGTCGGATTTGAGAGTCTCGAGACGTGCTACGGCAAGGCCGCGCGTCCGAGCTTCCTCGGCGACATCGCCGCGGGCGCCGATCATCGGCACCGAAAGGTCGAACAAATGCTGCGAGACCGCATCGAGCTCCGCAGGCGCGAGCTTGTCGGCATAAGCATGCGCGAGATCGTAATACCGCAGGAACATCGACGTGATCGGATTGGCGCCGGGAATCGACTGGGCAATCAGGTCCTCGGCATTCGGGCACGCCCGCAGTAACGCCTTGCGGGGCAACAGTGCGGTCTGGAAGTTGCCGTACCCTGTCTGGGTGATTTGGGCACCCTTGATCGAGGGATCGCCGATCGTGAGGTCGCCGGCCGCAATGTTCAGTCCGCGCCTGCCCATGGTTCCGTTCAGAGCCGAATTTGGTGACATGGCGACAACCAATTCGTCGTTGGTGCCCATGGACACGAAGCTCATCGGCGTACCGTAGGAGGCGGACAGCCGCAGGCGCGGAAGGATGGCCGGCGTGATCATTCGGTGCACCGGGCCGTCTCCGATCGGAACGAAGTCGGTCCCCATCACCCGCCGGCAGAATTGCTCGCGCCACCCCTCATAGGCCGGCCCCGTCGGATCGCCGTTGAACGAGAGTTGTGGCTGTGTCATCGATCGGAAGGCGCAGGTTTGTCGGCGATCTGCCGGCAGGTTGTACCGTCAGGCTGATGCGCCGCAACGGCAAAAGCGCGGGATTGCGTGATAAGCCACTCGCGATGACGTGCGGGGACCGCGACCAGGTGCCGCAGTTCGGTACGCCGGGATCACACAGGCAATTCCCGCTATGGTGTTCGCGCGGGGGCGAAGCTCAATACTTCTTCACCGCCGCTCCGAACGCGAACCACAGCGCCATTGATGCGAGCCCGAACGCGCCGAGCAGCAGGAAGGCCGGACCGTAGCCGGTCCATTGCGCGATCCAGCCGCCGAGCGCGGGGCTGAGGCTGGCGCCGACACCCTGCACCGTGATCACGGCGCCCTGTCCGAGATTGATACGGCCGGTGCCGTTGAGCGCGCGCGCGACCATGCCGGGGACGGCAACGGTCTGCAGACCCGTGCCGATGCCGTCGAGCACCTGCATCGGCACGACGCCCCACCATCCCGTCACGAAGAAGGCGAGCACGCCGCGGATGGGCAGGAACATGAAGGACACCAGGATCACCGGCCAGTAATTGCGCTTGCTCGCGGCCTTCATCGCGATCAGCGACGTCACGACCATCACGCCTTGTGCAATGACGACGGTGGTCGCGACGAAGCTCGGGCCGTTGGCCTGTCCCTCGGCGACCGCCGCGAGCCCGTAGAGTGGAACGATCGCGGCATTGCCGAGGTGGAATAGTGCGAGCGCGAGTGCCAGCACGAGCAGTGCCTTGTGCTTGAGCAGCATCGCCATCGCATCCGGCGGAGCCTTGGAGTCATCCTCCTTGCTGCCGCGCGCGGCCCGGTCATCGATTGCCTTGGCCGGAATCATCAGCACGCAGGCGATCGCGATGGCACCGAACAAGGCCGCCAGCATGAACACGGCGACATAGCCGTATTTGTAGCCGAGATAGCCCGACAGGGCGGCGCCGACCATGTTGCCCGCGTGGTTGTACGCCTGGTTGCGGCCGTTGAGCGCATTGAAGCCCTTCTGCTTGGCGATGCCCAGCGTGATGCCTGTCACCGCCGGTACGATCGCGGCGCTCGCCAGCGATTGCGCGACTTGCGAGAACGTCACCGCCCAGAAGTTTTGCGAGATCAGAATGATTGCGGATGCCGAGACCACGCAGATGCCGGGAATCACGACCCACATCCGCTTGTTGCGGCTGGCATCGATGAAGCCGCCGATCGGCGTCGTGATCAGCATACCCGCGACATTGCCGATCGTCAGCGCAGTGCCGATCAGTCCGGTCGTCCAGCCTCGCTCCTGGAGGAATACGCCGACGAACGGCCCGATGCCCGACTGCATGTCGGCCATGAAGAAATTGAGCGCGAACAGGGGCCAGAGGCGGGACGGAGAAGGGGATCTCGATGTCATCGAAACTCGAACATGCTCTTCGTGTGTCGTGATCCTCTTGCCGATCGTTCTGGCGTTGATCTGAAGCGTAACGGGCGCTGGCCGCGTTGGTTCCAGTCACTCCTTTGTTGCTCATCGACCTTGCTGAACGCTTGCTCGCAATGTCATCCTGCGATCATTCCCCATGGAGCTCGCGTCATGCCTCTCTGGTCCTGCGAAACCTGCGGCGCTCAATTCCCGAGCGGTGGAAATCCGCCCGTCTCCTGCCCAATTTGCGAGGACGAGCGGCAGTTCGTGAACTGGAAAGGGCAGAGCTTCCTCACGCGTGAGGAGCTCATGCGGGGGTACCGACTGGTGGGACGCGACGATCTCGGCCTCACCGGCATCGGTCTGGAGCCGAGCTTCGCCATCGGGCAGCGCGCGCTGCTGGTGCCTCAAGGCGACGGCTGCGTGATGTGGGATTGCATTCCGCTCGCAACCGATGAAGCCGTCCAATACGTTGCCGCACTCGGCGGACTGAAGGCGATCGCGATCTCGCATCCGCACTATTACGGCGCGGTCGCCGACTGGAGCGACACCTTTGGCGGAGTGCCGGTCTACCTGCATGCCGACGATCGCGCTTTCGTGACGCGACCGCATCCCTCGATCGTGCACTGGACCGGCGAAAACCACCGCATCTCCGACGATGTGCTGCTGCTGCGCACCGGCGGTCATTTCGCCGGCGCCACCATGCTGCACGCTGCGCGCGGCGCGGACGGCAGGGGCGCGCTGCTCACCGGCGACATCGCCCAGGTGACGATGGACCGCCGCTTCGTCAGCTTCATGTATTCCTACCCCAATTACATGCCGCTCAATGCCGCCGCGGTGCGGCGGATCGCGGCCGCCGTCGAGCCGCTCGCCTTCGATCGGATCTACGGCGCATGGTGGGGACGCAATATTGCCACTGGGGCCAAGGCGGCTTTCGCGGCATCGGTCGAGCGCTATATCGCCGCCATCGCCTGAGCAGTCGGTTCGCTGATGTATCTTGCCGGTCCAAAATAACTGTACTATAAGTACAGTTATGTGGCACGACGCAACGGCGCGTCTGCCGGTTCGGCATGATCGATGCATCCCGCCTCAAGCGGCGCATTCCGGGTGGCGAGCGGGAGTTCGGTTCTTGACGGCACATTACGACATCTTCGAAGCCGGCGACGTCACCCTCCAGTCCGGGGCCGTCTTCTCCTCGCTGAAGCTCGCCTACAAGACCTACGGCACGTTGAGCCCGGCAAAGGACAACGTCATCCTCTATCCGACCTCGTTCAGCGCGCAGCATTTTGACACTGAGTGGCTGATCGGCCCGGACGGCGTGCTCGATTCCACGCGCTATTTCATCATTGTCCCGAACCTGTTCGGCAACGGCCTGTCGTCCTCGCCGTCGAATACCGCGGCGCCATTCCCCGAGGTGACCTATCACGATGCGGTCGCGGTCCAGCACCGGCTGCTCACCGAGCGCTTCGGCATCGCAAGGCTCGCCCTCGTCTACGGCTGGTCGATGGGCGGCATGCAGGCCTATCACTGGGCGGCGCTGCATCCCGATATGGTCGCGCGCGCGGCCGTGGTCTGCGGCAGTGCGCGTTGCGCGCCCTATAATTACGTCTTCCTGGAAAGCGTGAAGGCGGCGCTCACCGCCGATCCCGCCTTCCGCGACGGCCGTTTCGCCGGGAAGCCCGTCGCCGGCTATCGCGCCATGGGGCGCGTCTATGCCGGCTGGGCAATGTCGCACGGGTTCTATCGCGACGAACTCTGGCGCGAGGCCGGCTTCGCCTCGCTGGAGGACTACCTCGTTCGCACCTGGGATGCGGCCTTTGCCCGGCGCGACGCCAATGATCTCCTCGTGCAGATCGGTATCTGGCAGCGCGGCGACATCAGTCACTGTGGGGCATTCGGCGGCAATCTCGATCGGGCGCTGGCGGCGATCAAGGCGCACATGCTGCTGATGCCGGGCGCGACCGATCGTTATTTCGACGTCCGCGACAACGAGGACGAACTCGGCCGGCTGACCAACGCGAGATCGGCCGTGCTGCATCCGATCCCGTCCCTGCACGGCCATCGCGCCGGCAACCCCGTTGGCAATCCGCGCGACCAGGCCTTCATCAAGGCCGAGATCGCAGCCCTTCTCGGCAAGTGACAGAGGCATCCGACCATGACTGACGCGACCGTTTCAGAGTCCGGCCACCGCCTGAAGCCGCTGACGCCGGCGATGCTGCGCGAATTGTCGGCTCGCTCCAATGTCCAGGGCGCGGCGCGTAGCCTCTGCCATTATGGCGTGATCACGCTGGTCGGCACGCTGATATGGAAGGTTACTGCGACATACGGCGTCCTCTGGGCGCTGCCGTTGATGGCGGTGCAGGGCTATTTCGTCGCCTTCCTGTTCATGGCGGTTCACGAGACGGCGCACAAGACCGCGTTCAAAAGCCGCGGTCTCAACCTCGCGGTCGGCTATCTCTCAGGCTTCATCGTCGGATTGCCCTACGAATATTACTGCCTGTTCCACTGGGATCATCACCGTTACACCCAGGATCCGGACAAGGACCCCGAGTTGGTCGTCGGCGTGAAGCCCAAATCCGACACACAGCTCGCGATTGCCTATAGCGGCCTGCTCCAGGTCGCCGGCCGTCTGCGGCTGATGCTCGGCCATGCCGTCTCGGGCAAGGTCACTGTCCCCTGGATTCCCGAGGGCAAGCGCGCCACCATCGTCATCGAGGCGCGCGCCTATGTCGCGCTCTATGTCCTGATGCTCGCGCTCTCGCTGTGGTTCTCGTCAGCGTTGCTGCTTTGGGTCTGGATCGTGCCGCTCGTCATCGGGCAGTTCTTCCTGCGGCCCTATCTCTATGCCGAGCATACCGGCTGCGACCGCACCCGCAGCGCCTTCCAGAACACCCGCACCACCTACACCGGCGCGGTCGTCAAATGGTTCGCGTGGAACATGCCCTACCACGTCGAGCACCATGCTTATCCCTCGATCCCCTTCCATGCGCTGCCCAGGCTGAACGAGATCGTCGACGGCGAGATCGTCTATCGCGGCCGCGGCTACCTCAGAACGACGCGCGAGACCTGGGCCTGGTTTCGCCGGCAGCGGCAGGGCGGCTAGTCAAATGCAAAACTCCGGTCGCAGTGCGACCGGAGCTTTGTCGTGAAGGCGATATCAGTAGATCCCGTAGGCGCAGACATTCACGACGCGGACGCGCATGCCGTGACGGGTGCGGACGAGGCGCTCCTGGTAGCAGTTGCTGACGCCGGTGTTGAGGTAGATGCCGCCAAAGCCCCAGCCGGGACCCCAGTGGTGATGACCGTGGTGATGATGGAAGCCGCCGGCCGAAGCGGCGGTGGGGGCGAGAGCGGCGACAGCGAGCGAGCCGGCGGCGATCAGACCAAGTGCAAGCTTACGAAACATCTTCATTCTCCATTTGGCGCTAGGGCCATTGCTGTGTCCCTGCATCTCGGTCGGGCCGAGACGCGAATGCGTTCACGCCGTTGGCCGAGAATCGTGTTTCAGGATTGTTTCGTCGGCTGCGGCGATGCACGCCGCGGTCAGGTTTTATGCGCCGCGCGGTAGCGCGCGGCCATGGCCTGCGTCAGCTCCGTCATCTTGTCGCGGAGATCGGCCGGCTCCAGCACCTCCGCCTCGGGACCCAGGCGCAACAATTCGGCTGCGGCATGCCAGGATGTCTTGCCCACGGGCACGCGCGCAATGCGCCAGCCGTCGGCATCAGCGGTCTCTTCGAGCTGCGTGCGCGCCTTGACATAGGGCTGGCTCAAGGCATCGAGCAGCTTGACGCCGAACGGCGACAGCCGCACGACCGCGACATTGGGGTGCATCTCGGCCTCGAGACGAAGCGTCGAAGCCTGCCAATAGGCGGCGAGATCGAAATCGGCGGGACGCTCGAAGCGATCGTCGAGCGCCGTGCAGTCGAGCACGCGCGCGACGCGATAGGTGCGGACGTTGCCGTCGACCTGCCCTGCGAGATACCAGCTGCCGCCCTTCAGCACGAGGCCGAGCGGCGCAACGCGGCGCTGCTTCTCTGAGCGCCAGCTCTGGTAGCGAATCTTGATCAGCGTCCCGCGCAGAGCCGCCCCGGCGATCGTGCGGAGGTGCTTTGGGTCTTCGGTCTCGCCAAACCAGCCCGGCGCGTCCAGGTGAAAACGCTCCTGCATCCGCCCGGCGTCCTCGCGCAGATTCGCCGGCAGCGCGGCCATCAGCTTGTTCTGTGCGGCGATCATCGCAGCATCGAGCCCGAGCGCCGCGGCCGGCCCCGGCAATCCCGCCAGGAACAGTGCGCCCGCCTCGCTCTGCGACAGGCCGTTCAGCCGCACGCGATAGCCGTCGAGCAGGCGATAGCCGCCCTCCGCGCCGCGATCGGCGTAAACGGGAACGCCGGACGCCGCCAGCGCGTCGATGTCGCGATAGATCGTGCGCACGGAGACCTCGCAGGCCTCCGCGAGCTCGGGCGCGGTGACCTGCCCTCTGGCCTGGAGGGTGGTGAGGATCGACAACATCCGGCTCGCGCGCATGATTGCTTTAACCATACCTGACACAGGATGTCAGGTATGGGCCTCTACAAGACGCGTCGTCAGACGACACCCCAGGAGACCTGTTATGACCGGACCTGCCATGACCGATCCGAGCCGCATCACGCTGTACTACTCGCCGCAAAGCCGCGCCACCGGCACGCGGGTGCTGCTGGAGGAGCTGGGGGCGCCCTACGATCTCCATGTCCTCAACATGAAGGCCGGCGAGCAGCGTCAACCCGCCTATCTCGCCATCAATCCGCTCGGCAAGGTGCCGGCGATTCGCCACGGCGACGCCCTGGTAACCGAGCAGGTCGCGATCACCATCCATCTCGCCGATCTGTTTCCGCAGGCGGGGCTGACCCCGGCGCTGAACGATTCGTTGCGCGGTCCTTATCTGCGCTGGATCGCCTATTACGGCTCATCCTTCGAGCCGGCGCTGATCGATAAGTTCATGCAGCGCGAGCCGGCGCCCATCACGCAGTCGCCCTATGCCGACTACGACACCATGCTCGGCGCGCTCGAAGCGCAGCTGTCGAAGGGGCCTTATCTGCTCGGCGAGCGTATGACGGCTGCCGATGTGCTGTGGGGCGTCGCGTTCAGCTGGACCATGATGTTCGGCATCGTGCCGAGGAAGGACGTCTTCGTCCGCTATGCCGAGCGCATGACCGCACGGCCGGCGTTCCAGCGAGTCAATGCGGCGGACGACGAGATGGCGGCGCAGCATGCCAAGGCGGTCGGAGGCTGAGGGCGCGCGCCTCACATTCGGTGTCGTCCCAGGCAAGCGTAAGCGCAGACCCGGGACCCATAACCACAGGGTGGTGTTTTGCGAAGATTCGGAGCTAAAACTTCGGCGCTCTCTTCTCCGCGAACGCCTTGATGCCTTCCTTGATCTCGTCACCGCGCATGCTGTCGCGGTGGCGCTGGTCGGCGGCGCGATCATCGAGCTCGCCGCGGGCGAACTCGTTGATCGCCCGCTTCATGCCGCGCATCGCCTGCGGCGCGTTGCCGGCGAGGACGCCGGCAAGCTCGTCGACCTCCTCGTCCAGGAATTCCACCGGCACCATGGCGGTGAGATAGCCGATGCGCAGCATCTCCGGTGCGCTGATCTTCTGCGCGGTCAGGAACAATTTTTTCGCATTGTCGACGCCGAGCCGCGTGACGTAGCGTTTGATGCCGCTCCGGTAATAATGCAGCCCGAGCCGCGCCGCCGGCATGAACATCTCGGCGGTGTCGACCCCGACGCGGAAATCGCAGGCGAGCGCGAGGTCGGTCGAGCCCCCGTAGACGCCGCCGTTGAGCCGGCAGATCGTCGGCACGCCCAAATCCTCCAGCCGGTTGACGACCACTTCGAAGGCGGAGCCCGCGCTCTGCTGCTCGTTTGCGCTGACGGCGCGTTCGGCGACCGAATTGAGGTCGTAACCGGCGGAGAAGACGCGGCCGGTGCCGGTCAGCACCAGCACGCGGATGGCTGGATCTGTCTCGATCTGGTCGAACAGTCTGACGAGCTCGTCGAGGTCCTCAGCCTGGAGCCGGTTGAGATGCTTGGGCCGGTTGAGGCGGATGGTGGCGCGTGCGCCGCGGCGTTCGAGCAGGGGGCCGGTGGCTGCGTCGGTGATGTCCGACATTCTTGTCTCCATTTAGCTGTTTTCGAGCGCGCGCCGTTTCGTCTCGGCGTCGATGGTCTCGGCGAGATCCGCGTGCCGCGCATGGGCCGCTTTGGTCATGTTGCGGCCGGCCGTGGCGGCCGCGAACTGGGCCAGAGCGGAGATCATCGGCTTGGACATGCGGGAAGGCGGCTCGGTTCCGGCTCTTACGGTCCCGGCTGGGACGTCGGCGCCAAAGTGCCCGCCCGGGTCGAGGCCGTCAACGACAGGCCCGGGCCCAGGCGTCGTCGAAAAACAGGCCGAGGGCCGATGAGAAAGGCCGGCTGGGGCCGCTACCTGAAATGCGGCGGCTCGTCGTAACCGCGGCGGCTGCTGAAAAACAGCAGCACCATCAGTCCGATGCCGATAATGATGGAAAATCCCGCGCCCAGTGCCAGCGCCACATAGCCTTCCGTCGGGATCGGCTCACCTTCGACCGCCATTGCGGAGTAAGCGAAGTAGCCGGCCGCCGCCAGCATTCCCAGGAGGAGGACGACGAGGAGTGCACGCATGCTGCGGTCTCCGGTTGTAACCGGAAACCAACGGTTGCAGATCGCGGCGGTTCCCGAATTTCGCCCCGTGCTAGACGGGGAACCCGGCAGGGCTCCGGGCGAGCTGCATCGGCTCCTTCAGGCGCTCTGGGCGGTCTTCACCACCACGACATTGCTCTCATCGTGCTGGGCAGGACCCGCCTCGCGGGGCGCCTTTTCGGCCTCGGCGGCATGACGTTTCAGATAGCCGCGACGCATGCCGATTTCGTCGCGGACGAATTCGTAGCCGAGCTTGAAGGTGTCGAGCCCGTCAGTACTGATCGTGCCGTCGCGCAAGCCGATGACGGCGCGGCGCAAGATCCCCTCCAATTCGTCCTGGAGACATTCGAGCTGATCCAGAGAGTGGGCGTGCTCGATCCGCTCGCCGATGTCGAGGATGGCTGTGGAGAGCTCGCTGGCCTTCTCGGGCGCGATGCGGGTGATCTTGGCGTAGATCGCGGCGAAGATCGAGCCGATGACGCTGAGCGCGACGGCGCCCAGATACATCAGGTCGCTGTACTTATCCATGAACGACTTGGTGTCGTCGTTGATGTAGTCGGCCGCGCCCTGATGCGCGATCACGAAGGCGTCCTTCTCGACCGAAGCCGGCTCTATTCTGGTGGCAAAGCCATTGTCGAGCCCGAGCGCTGATTTGTTTTCATAGATGATGCGTGCGAGCTCGCCTGCCGTGCTCGGCGACATTCTGGATTGCGCGACCAGCAGCCATTCGAGCCCGATCGTGTCGAGATCGTCTTCGGGAATTTGAGGCGAGGCCGACAGCGTGCCCGCCGCCAGCGTCTCGCTGGAAATGCCCGGCAATCTCCGCGCCAGCACCTTGGCCTCGTCGATCGCGTTGAGCGTGAAGCCGCCGCGCTTGGCGGCCAGCTCATAGGTCTTGTCCCGCACTGCCCTGGAGGCATGGACGATGGCGATCACCGCGCCGAAGCCGTTTGGCGCTGCAAACAGCTTGTCGAGCGTCGAGCCCTGCGGCGCCATCTGGATTTTTGCGGCGTCCGGACCGTCGGGGATGTCGAGGATGCTGCGGACGAAAGCGAGGGACGACTCGTTCTCGGCGACGACCGCGACCTTTTTCTTCCTCAACTCGGCGATCGACTTGATCTTCTTGCTGCCGGGACCGAGCAGAAGCACGAGATCGTGTTCGAGGATCGCGAGCGTGCGCGCCCGCAGCGGCACCTTGGCGTCGGTGCGCAGGACAGCAAGGTCGGCCTCCTTGCGGTCGAACTGTGCGAGCGCCTTGGCATTGTCCGCGTTGTTGACGATCTTGATCCGGAAGCGCGAGGCGTTGGTCTTCAGCACGGTGGCGAACTTGGCCGCGAACAGCGCCTCGTCGCTGTTGGGAGCGCTGACGGCAAAAGTCAGCGTTTCCGAATTGTGCAGCATGGCGCGGCCGCCCCAGACAGTGGCGAGCGACAACAACAGGGTCAGCACGACGTAGAGAAAGACCTGCTGCTGATTGGTCTTGATGACCTTGGGACGCCGGGGCGGCGGCTCGGTCGGTGATGAAATGGGGCCTTCAGTACTCATGGCAGCACTCGGGCCTTATTCTTTAGGTGGCCGGCGGCTCGCGGACGTGATCGCGGCGAGCGCCTCTGCAATTCATAAACATTTGAAAAAAGAACGATATTCGCTGCCGTCAATGATAGCGCGAAGGCAGCGGAAAGCAAATTTCGAGCCGGAGGTAACCTTACTCCAGGCCGCCGCGGCGATTAGTCATCCTATCACAAGTTAGCCACACTTGGCGATTTTCCGGTTCCCCCGGCTGCATTCCGCCGCGGGAGATGTCATAAATCGCGCGTCCCGGCGATTTGACCGGTCCAAGAAGAAGTTGCGCTGAACGCTCCAATTTTTCTTGTCACGTCAATGAGGGCGTCAGCTTGTCGTTTCCACCCATGTCATCGGCGGTTCCGGTCGAAGCGCTCATTGGCTGGATGTTGCTGCTCACCTTCAAGCACATCATCGCCGATTTCGTCCTCCAGACCGCCTGGATGGCGCACGGCAAGGACCAGAAGCATGGCTGGGCCCTGCCACTTCTGGTGCACTGCCTCGTTCATCTTGCGGTTGCGTTGCCGCTGATCCTGATCGTGGCGCCGAAATTCTGGTTTGTGGCGCTGATCGATTTCGTGATCCACATCACGATCGACCGCGCCAAAGGGTTCGTCTCGGCCAATTTCGGGGTCGACCTTGCGCATCCCTGGTTCTGGACCTTGATCGGCGTCGACCAGGCCCTGCATCACCTCACCGGCTTCGGCCTCTCCATCTATATGGCGGCGAACTGAGGCTGGCCCGCACCCGTCATTTCCGTGTTCTCGCTTCGCGAGCCCGGAATGATGGCAATCGGCAAAGCGGCCGCCTGATTCGCGGCCAGGGCGCAACCACCCCGGGTGACTACCGGGCAGCGTGGTTAACCTTTCATTAGAGAATTGCGCTGCATCTTCGCCGTACGAGGGAGAACTGCAATGTTTTCAAGCCGCGATTCCATTGAAAGCGATTTCTGCCCGGTCCGCGACGAGCTCCTTGGCGAGATGTATCGCGCCAGCGAGAGTGGCCTGCCGAGGTTGGTCGAGAGTGTTTCCCCTGACGCGCGCGCCAGGCTGGCGCTGTTCTGCTATCGCCGCAGCCATCTGCATTCGCTGGCGGTCGCGATCGCCGGAAGCTGCAGCGAGCGCGACCTGATCGAGAATGGTGGCCGCGTCGGCTCGACGCTGTACGCGCTGGCGCGCGAAGGCACGGCGAAATCCTCGCCGTCGCTGTCGGGCGGCCGCAAGCCGATCACGCTGTCGACCAAGCCGCTCTCGGTGCTCGCACCGCTCGAGGACGAATTCGACGACGAGATCAGCGAAGCCGTTCCGGCCTAAGCGGCCTCTATCGCCGGCAACCCGAACTTCCGCCGCGCCATCGCGCATTCGGCGTCGCCCGGCATGCAGGTGCGGCACACCTCCGGCCGCAGCGCATAGATGCCGCAGGCGGTCGCTTTCCCAATTTCCCCCTGCAGGGCCGAGCAGCGATCGCCCTCGCAACGCATGCCGGATTGGCGTTCGTTGACCAGCGTCTCCGGAATCGCTGCAAGCTCCTCGTCGCTCTCGATCGAGAAGTGCGGCCAGTTGGCCGAATAGCCGCAGCACGCGCCGCAATTCTGGCAACAGCTCGACGGATCGGTGGGGGAGTGCTCTTCCATCATCGTCACGTATTCTTCAAGTATCTTTGGGAGGGCCCCAGACCAGGCTCTGCCGCCATCTTGCGCGCAGCACGTCGCGTCGTTCCGGATATTTCTCGTCGAGATAGTTCGCCTCCACGACGCGGTCGGTGCGGAAGCTGCGGAAGTCGCCGCGCAGCTCGCACCAGGCTGCGAGCAGCCTCACGGCTTCGAGATAGCCGACCGAGATCGGCCAGATCATGCGCTCGCTGGCGCGGCCCTGCTCGTCGCGATAGCGAAGCATGATCTTCTTGCCTTCGTGGATCTGAGTGCGCGTGCGCGCCATGTCCAGCCGGTCCGGCTCCCTGTTCCAGCTTGGCCGCGCGCGGCTCGCCGGCTCCAGCACGAAGGGCCGCAGGCGCTCGGGGACGGTGTCGGCGATCTTGGCCATCAGGTCTTCGGCGGCGCGTGCCAGCGCGGAGTCGGCGTGGCCCGCCACCCATTGCGCGCCCAGCACAGCCGCCTCGATCTCGTCGGGTGTCAGCATCAAGGGCGGCAGGTCAAAACCCTTTTCCAGGATGTAGCCCATGCCGGCTTCACCGCGGATCGGCACGCGCTGACCGATCAGCGTGGCGATATCGCGATAGATCGTGCGCTTCGAGGTCTCGAGCTCGGCCGCGATGGCATCCGCCGTCAGCGGCTTACGCGTGCGCCTCAGCACCTGGATGATTTGAAACAGCCGGTCGGCGCGTCTCATGAGTGGTCCCTTGTCGGTGATCTTTTCAGAAGGCGGCGCGCGGCTGCTGACAGGATGTTGGCAGCAGGGGGGTTCTATACCGGGACAACACATCGACTGAAGAGGATTTGTCCATGATCATTCCAACCCATTTCGGCCCGGCCGTTCCGTTGTGGCGCGCCCAGATGTGGCAGGCCCGGAATTGGCAAGCATTGGCGCTCAGCCGCCTCGCCTCGCTCGATCTCATGGCCGTCGACCTCCGATTGGCGCTCGCGAGCGTGGTGACACGTTCGCTGGTCCAGGCCGCCGACGCGCTGGTGCGGCATGTGATGGGCCGCGCCTGGCGAGGCGCCCGCTTCGCAGAAGATATCACGGCTGCTGCCACCATGGTGGCAGCAGCCGGTCGCTAGGTTCCGTCTTCGAGAGGTTCAGGAGAGCACGCATGATCACGCTTTACGGCTTTGGCGCCGGCTTTGGCCTGCCGGAAATCAGCCCCTTCGTCACCAAGACCGAGGTGCAGCTCAAGATGGCGGGATTGCCCTACCGGAAGGAGCGGGCGATGCCGCCGGCCTCGCCCAAGGGGCAACTGCCGTTCATCGACGACGGCGGTGAGGCGGTGGCCGATTCCACCTTCATCCGCGCCCATATCGAGCGGCGCTACGGCTTCGATTTCGACGCCGGCCTGTCGCTGGCCGAGCGCGCCCAGGCCTGGGCGTTCGAACGGATGATCGAGCACCACGTCTATTGGGGATTGGTCGGGGCGCGCTGGGTCGACCCGGTCAATTTCGCCAAGGGGCCTGCCCACTTCTTCGACGGCGCACCGGAGCACAACCGCGAGAAGCTGCGAGAGGATGCGCAATTCCGCGTCGCCGAGAACTATCTGCTCTCGGGCCTTGGCCGCCACGCGCCCGATGACGACGTCGACCTCGCGGTGCGTTCGCTGTTCGCATTGTCGGTGCAACTCGGCGACAAGGCGTACCTGATGGGCAACAGGCCCTGCGGCGTCGATGCCACGGCCTTCGGCATGCTGGCCGGTATCCTCTCGCCCTTCTTCGAATCGATTCTGCGCGAGCGCGCCGAAGGCTTTCCGAACCTCACGGCTTACGTCGACCGCATGATGGACGATTACTATCCTGAGTTCGCCTGGACCCCGCTGCGGCAGGCGGCTTAGGGCTGGCAGGTCGGCTATTCGCGAAGCTCTGAACTCTCCACATCGTCATGGCCGGGCTTGTCCCGGCCATCCACGTGTTGCGGCAGCGCGCAAAGAACGTGGATGCCCGGGACAAGCCTGGGCATGACGACCTCGGGAGCAATTTGACCCGAAGAAAAACAAAAGAGCCGGCCCATCGGGCCGGCTCTCGTCGTCTCGAATCGTGGCGACGCCTACTTCACCAGCGTGTATTTGCCGTTCTTCACCGTCAGCAGGATGCGCGAGCGCTCGTCGAGGCCATAGCGGTCCTTTTCGGTGAAATTGTAGACACCCTGGCTCGCCGCCAGCTCCTTCTCCGTCAGCAGCGCCTGGCGGATCGCTTCGCGGAATTCCGGCGTGCCCGGCTTGGCCGTCTTCAATGCCGCCGGAATGATGCGCTTGAGGATCTCGAATGCATCGTAGGAATGGCCGGCGAACTGGCTGCGGCTGTTCGGACCGTACTTGGCTTCATAGGCCGAGTTGAGAGCGAGGCCCGGCTTCTTGGTGAGCGCGGTGTCCGGCTGGTCCTCGGGATCCATGACGGGGCCGGAGGCCATCAGCACGCCCTCGGCCGCTTTGCCGGCGATGCGGATGAAGTCCATGCTGGCCGCGCCGTGGGTCTGGTAGATCAGGCCCTGATAGCCGCGCTCACGCAGCTCGGTCTGCGGCAGCGCGGCCGCGGTGCCGGAGGCGCCGACCAGGATCGCGTCGGGATTGGCGGCAACGAGCTTGAGCACCTGTCCGGTCACCGAGGTGTCGGGACGGGCGAAGCGCTCCTCGTCGACGATGGTCATGCCCATCGGCACGGCCTGGGCCTTGAGGTCGTTGAACCAGAGGTCGCCGTAGGAGTCGGAATAGCCGATATAGCCGAGCGTCTTCACGCCCTTGGACTTCATGTGTTCGTACAGCACCTTGCCCACGATCGGGATCGGCTGCGGCATCGCCACCGACCACTTCATGCGCTCGGGGGTGATCGGGAAGGGCGCGAGGCCGAAATGCGGGATGCCGGCTTCGTTGGCGACGTTGGAGACCGCGATCGTCGGCGGCGTCAGCGCCGAGCCCATGATGATGTCGGCTTTGGATTCGGTCACGAAGCGGCGGGCGTTGGTCGTCGCGGTGGTGGGATCGCCGCCGTCGTCGAGCACGATCACCTTGAGCGGTACGCCGCCGATCTCTTTCGGCACGAACTCCAGCGCGTTGCGCTCGGGAATGCCCAGCGCTGCGCCGGGGCCGGTCGTGGTGGTGGTGATGCCGATGGTGACTTCGCTGGTCTGAGCCAGCGCGGGCAGGGCCGGCAGGGCCAGTGTCGCCGCGGTGATGGCGGCAGTCAGGTAAAAGCGTTTCATCTATTCCTCCCTTTACGTGTTTCCTTGAAAGCAGAAATCGGGGGGTAATTCAGCCCCCTCTTTTGGTGATGCGGCGATTTAGCTTCCCGTGAATTTGGCTACCATTTCCGCCGGGAATGGTGCCGATTTCAGCTTGTCGGAGTTAACGGGATCGCGGCCGACCAGAACGCGGGTTTCGAAACCCTCGATGGCCAGCGCATCGTCCTTGTAGACATTGTGCTTCACCTCGAAGCTCGAGCGCTTGATGCTCTCGATCTTGGTTTCGATGGTGATCCAGTCGCCATAGGTCGACGGGATGTAGAACTTGGCCCGCGTGTCGACCATGGGAATCCCCACCAGGCCGTATTTGCGGACCAGGTCCTGCTTGGAGAAGCCGGCGACCTCGAACAGGGTCGAGGTCGAATCGTCGAACATCGCGAAATAGCGCGGGTAGTAAACGATGTTGGCGGGGTCGCAATCACCCCACTGGATCTGGACGTCGCGCCGGTTCACGAACATGCGCGGTGCCTTATTTCGGCGCCATGCGCAGCGAGCCGTCGAGGCGCACCACTTCGCCGTTCAGGTACGTATTCTCGACCATGTGCAGCGCAAGCGCGGCGAACTCGTCGGCCTGGCCGAGCCGGCGCGGGAACGGGATCGCGGCGGCGAGCGAGTCCTGGGCTTCCTGCGGCAGGTTCGCGAGCAGCGGCGTCAAGAACAGGCCGGGCGCGATGGTCAGCACGCGGACGCCGAACTGCGCCAGTTCGCGCGCGATCGGCAGCGTCATGCCGACGATGCCGCCCTTCGAAGCCGAATAGGCGGATTGGCCGATCTGGCCGTCATAGGCGGCAACGGAAGCGGTGTTGATGATGACGCCGCGCTCGCCGGTTGCCTGCGGCTCCAGCTTTGACATCTCGGTCGCGGCCAGGCGCAGCATGTTGAAGGTGCCGATCAGATTGACCTTGATCACCTTGTCGAAATCCGCGAGCGCCATCGGGCCGTCGCGGCCGACGACGCGCTTGGCGACGCCGATGCCGGCGCAATTGACCAGCACACGGGCCGGGCCATGGGCTTTGGCAGCCTGCGCGACCGCGGCCTCGGCGGAGGCGGCATCGGAGACATCGCAAGTCACGGCCACGCCCTTGATCTCGGCGGCAACCGTCTCGGCAAGCTTGGCATTGAGATCGCACACCGCGACCTTGGCGCCCTGCGCCGCCAGCTTTCGCGCAGTGGCAGCGCCGAGCCCCGATGCACCGCCGGTGACGATGGCTGCCTGATCCTTCAACAACATGGCGTTCTCCTGTGGCGTTGGTTTCTTACCCGACCGATATCACACGGTCCGACGGATTGGCAGCGTAGAGCTCCTCGATCAGCGCGGCGCGATGCTCGAGCACCGCGCGCTGGTTGATCGAGCCCTTGTCGGTGACCTCGCCCTTGTCGATGGAGAGCGGCGCGTCCATCAGGATCGCGCGCGTGATCCGCGTCGAGGATCCCGTGGCCTGGCTGAGGAAGCGCGTCAGGCGCTCGCGAAAGGCGTCGCGCACCAGCCGGTCGCGCGTCGCGACGACGAGGTCGTCGGTCGGCAGCGTCGGGTTGATCAGCCGGCAACCGTCGAGGTCGAGCACGACCAGCGCGGAGACCTCGTCGCGGTTGATGCCGGCGATGACGACGTCGCGCACCAGCGGCGCGCAGGCCGCGGTGAGGCGCGCGCGTAAGGGGCCGACGCTGACCCAGGTACCGCTGGCGAGCTTGAAGTCTTCACCGACACGGCCGTCGAAATCGAACCCGGCGTTGAGATCGTCGGGATCGGCGGGCTTGAGCGCATCCCCCATCTTGTAGAATCCTTCTTCGTCGAAGGATTTCGCGCTGATGTCGGGCTGGCGCCAGTAACCGGGCATGACGTTCGGCCCCTTGGCGCGCACTTCCAGCTTGCCGTTGTTCGGAACGAGCTTGGCGTCGTTGCCCGAAACAGGCAGGCCGACATGGCCGGAGCGGCTGGTGCGTGGATTGACTGACATGAAGAACGGCGCAGTTTCGGTCGCACCCAAGCCGGTCAGCATCGGCACGCGGTAGCCTTTTTCCTTCACAGCGAGCTCGTCGAGGCTGTCCCAGATGAACGGTGACAGCGCGGCGCCCGAGAAGAACATCGCATGCAGCCGGTCGAAGAACTTTGCTCGCAGGCCCTGGTCGTCGCGCAAATAGGGCAGTAGCGATTCATAACCCTTGGGCACGTTGAAATAGACCGTCGGCGAGATCTCCTGGAGATTGCGCACGGTCTCCTCGATGCCCCCGGGCATCGGCTTGCCGGCGTCCAGATACATCGAGCCGCCATTGTAGAGCGTCAGCCCGATATTGTGGTTACCGCCGAAGGTGTGATTCCAGGGCAGCCAGTCGATGATGACGGGCGGCTCGTCCTTCAGGAAGGCGAGCGTCTCGCGCAGCATCACCTGGTTGGCGCAGATCATGCGCTGGGTGTTGATGACGGCCTTGGGATTGCCGGTCGAACCCGAGGTCAGCAGGAATTTCGCGATCGTGTCAGGGCCTATCCTGCCATGGACGTCGTCGAGATCGCTGCGGATCGGCGTCGCCATGAGGTCGGCGAGCAGGGTGACGTCGCGGCCCGGCACGTGGCCATACGACGCCGCGATCTCGGTGCCGAGCGAGACATTGGCGGTGAGCGCATCGGCGAATCTGTCGGCATCCTCGGCAAAAACGAGGCCGGGCGTCAGCAGCTTCATCAGGTAAGACAGCTTGCCGTAATCCTTCGACACCAGCGAATAAGCTGGCGACACCGGGCAGAACGGGATGCCGGCATAGAAAGCGCCGAACGCAAGCAACGCATGGTCGATCGAGTTGCCGGAGAGGATCACCACTGGCCGCTCTGCGGACAGGCCGCGCGCAATCAGGCTCGACGCGATGTGCCGGCTCGCGGTGAGCAGCTCGGCGTAAGTGATCTTGCGCCAGCCGCGGCCGCCCTCGCGCTCGGCCATGAAGACGCGGTCCGGCGTGGTCTTGGCCCAATGATGCAGGCGGTCGGTGATGCGGACGGGATAGTCGCCGAGCGGCTGTTTGGGCCGCAGGTAGATCGTGCCGTCGTCGCGCCGCTCGATGTTGACGACGGGATCGCCGAACGAGATGGGCCGCAGCGGAAAAGTGCTCGCGCCGCGCTCCGTGCTGGAAGAGGACGGCTGCGCGCTCATGATTTTGGCTTCACCTTTGCGGTCTTGTGCTCGAGGAATTCGCGGATCCTGCGCTTCGCCTCTTTGTCGCTCTGCGCCACGGTCGCCATCAGCGATTCCATCAAGAGGCCGGTCTGCGGATTGGCCTCCGCGATCATCGGCAGCGCCTGGAGCACGGCGAAATTCGTCAGCGGCGCGTTGGAGGCGACCTTGGTCGCGAGCTCCAGCGCCTTGCCGAGGGCGTTGCCGGCTTCCGTCACATATTGCGCGAAGCCGTAGGAGGCGCCTTCGGTGGCGCTATAGACGCGCCCTGTCAGCATCATGTCCATCATCCTGGCGACGCCGATCAGCCGGGGCAGCCGCACCGAGCCGCCGCCGCCGACGAAGATGCCGCGTTGCCCCTCCGGCAGCGCGAAATAGGTCGAGGGCTCGGCGACGCGGATATGCGCCGAGCAGGCAAGCTCCAGCCCGCCGCCGATCACCGCACCCCTGAGGGCCGCGATCACGGGCACGCGGCTGTACTGGATGCGGTCGAATACCCGGTGCCACATCTGGGAATGGAGCAGTCCGCCGGTCGCGTCATGCTCGGTCAGCTCGGAGAGATCCAGGCCACTGGAGAAATGATCGCCGATGCCGTGGATGACGACCGCGCCGATATCCTCGGGCAGGGACGCGAAACACTCGCCGATTTCCAGGATGATGCCGTCGTTGAGCGCATTGCGCTTGGCCGGCCGGTTCAGACCCACGGTCAGAACCCGGTCGGTCCGCTCGATCTTCAGCAGCCCGGAGGCGCCCGCGGCAGCGGTCTCGGCGTTTCCCTGTGTCATTTGCGTCCTTGTCAGAATAGTTATGTTGTATAACGAATTCTGGGGGAGTCAATATGCCGGAGCCAATCATATGGCCGAGACCGTGCCTCAAACTCTGTGTCGTCCCTGCGAACGCAGGGACCCATAACCCCAGGAAATTGTTTGGCGCAGACCCGTTGTTCGGTATTCCTGCCGGTCGCAATCGATAAATCGCGCGGTATGGGTCCCTGCGTTCGCAGGGACGACAGCTGAGCGCTGGGCGCGGGCTCGGACCCTACGTCGCCTCACATCACCTGATGCACGTCGATCACCACCCGGTCCGCATGCCGCGCCGCCGAGCCGACGAAAATGTGCTCCATCAGCCAGCGATATTTCTCGTGCCCGGTCTCGAACCGCGGCACGGTGCGGAAATAGATCAGCTTGGGATCGACCGGCTCGCCGCGCTTGAGCTTCTGCAGCAGTTCGACCGGGCCGAAGCGCATGCCCTTGTTCTCGACATAGATGATCGCGCCGTCATCGGTCTCGAAGGCGTATTTCGCCTCGAGATCGATCAGCTCATTGGGGCGGATGGTCTGGAAATCGGCGCCGAACGGAAGCACTCTGCCATTGATCGCGCCCGTCACCTCACCGCCGACGATCGGAATGATGCGGCGCACCCCGATGCCGGTCTCGCCGGCGGTGACGACATCGCCGATGCGGGCGGTGACGGTGAAGACGTATCTGGTCTCAAGCGTCGGTGTGGTCATCGCTTCCCCTCATCAATGCGCCATCATCCGTGTCGGCAGCCAGGTCGCCAGCAGCGGGAACGCGATCAGGATCACGAGGCGGATCAGGTCCGTGACCACGAACGGAATCACGCCCCTGAAGATCGTGGAGAAGGAGACGTCCTTCACCACACTTTTTATGACGAAGACGTTCATGCCTACCGGCGGATGGATCAGGCCGAGCTCGACGGTCATGACGATGATGATGCCGAACCAGATCGGGTCGAAGCCGAGATGCGTGATCACGGGAAAGATGATCGGCACGGTGAGGATGATCATCGCCATGGCGTCCATCAGGCAGCCGAGCACGAGATACATCACCATGATCAGTGCCAGCACGCCGTAGGGGCCGAGGCCGAGGCCGGTGAGGAATTCGGTCACTTTCTGCGGCGTCTGCGTCACCGTGAGGAAATAGCCGAAGATCAGCGCGCCGATCAGCACGGTGAAGACGGCGGCCGCCGTGCGCGTCGCCTGGAGCAGCGAGGCCAGGATCTTCTCGCGGTCGAGCCGCCGGGTGACCACGCCGATGATGAAGGCGCCCGCGGCGCCGACGCCGCCGGCTTCGGTCGGGGTGAAGCGCGGCAGGAAGGGCAGGCCATAGAGGCCACCGATCACGAACACGAACAGCAGCACCGGGGCCCAGATCTCCTTCAGGCCCGCAAAGCGCTCGCGCCACGGCGTCGCCTTTCCCTTGGGCAGGAAGTCGGGCCGGAAATACCCGATCAGGAAGATCGTGATCATGTACATGGTCATCGCGAGCAAGCCCGGGATGATGCCGGCGATGAAGAGCTTGCCGATGTCCTGCTCGGTGATGATGCCGTAGACCGCGAGCACGGTGGAGGGCGGCAGCATCGCGCCCAGCGTGCCGCCGGCCGCGATCACGCCGGTGGCAAAGGACTGCGGATAGCCGAAGCGGCGCATCTCGGGATAGGCGACGGCGGAGAAGGTCGCAGCGGTCGCAACCGATGAGCCGCAGATCGCGGCAAAACCGCCGCAAGCGCCGACGGTGGCAATTCCAAGCCCGCCGCGCAAGTGTCCGACGAAGCCGTTGGCAGCGCGGAACAGCTCACGGCTCATGCCTGAATTGCTGACGAAGGAGCCCATCAGCAGGAACATCGGAATGACGCCGAACGTGTAGTCGGTCACCGTGCGCATCGAGGTCTGGCCGACCAGCTTCAGCGCCGCATTCCCGTTGACGAGATAGGCGAAGCCGGAGACGCCGACGAGGCCCATGGCCATGCCGACGGGCACGCGCAGCAGCATCAGGGCAAACAGGGAGATGAAGCCGATTACGGCGACGGCATCGGTGCTCATGGTTACTCCGTCGCCTTCAATTTGGGGTCATGCATCTCTTCGGGATGGAAGATCAGCCGGTAGGTGCGGATCGCGATCAGCAGCACGGCGCAGACGTCGCCGATCCAGGCGACCGCAAAGAACGGCCATGTCGGCATGTGCAGGTCGAAGGTCTGGACGTTGTCGTTGTAGGTGCCGCGCACCTTGTCGAACAGCGTCCAGGTCTGCACGGTGACGACGAACAGCAGCACCAGCGTTGCGAACACGTCGATCCAGCGTTGATAACGCGGCCCGACATTGCCCCAGACCAGATCGACCGTGATGTGGGTGCCGCGATAGGAGGTCGCCGCGATGCCCCAGAAGATGAGGATGCCGAGCAGCATGCGGCCGATGTCGAAGCTGTCGGGGATCGAATAGTTCAGCGTGTTGCGCAGCAGCACCGACAGGAAGATGTCGAGCGCGACGATGCCGACGAAGCCGGCCGCGATCCATTCGATCGTGTCGATCACGCGATCCATCCAGGAGCGCTTCATTGGGAAAGAGTCCTTCCGAGGAGTTCGAGGTGTGTCCGCGACGGCGCTGCGCTCCCTCCCCCGCCCGCGGGGGAGGATGGGGAGAGGGTGTTTCCACAATCGAGAACCCCCAAGGAGAGAGCCCTCACCCGGCGCTCCGCGCCGACCTCTCCCGCGAGCGGGAGAGGTGCAGAGCGTGCGCGGCCGGGGCTGGACGTCACTCCGCCAGCGCGTTGTACTTCTTCAACGAGGCCTTCAGATCCGCAAACGCGGCATCCGGGTCGGCGCCGGCCTTCTTGGCGTTGTCACTCCAGGTCTTGACCAGCGGCTCGGCGGCCTTCTTCCAGGCGGCGGTCTGCTCGGGTGTCAGCTTGTAGACCTCGTGGCTGGATTCCGCCTTCACCTTGGCGATGCCGGCGTCCTCGAACTTGCCCCAATGCTCGCCGACCGCGCCTGCCGTCTCGACCGTGCAGTTCTTGTCGATCGCGGCCTTCTGCTTGTCGGACATCGCATTGTACTTGTCCTTGTTGATCACGAACACGAACGTCGTGGTGTAGAGCGGCGCCTCCATGTCGTATTTGGTCACCTTGTCGATGCCGAACAGCACCAGGGAGCCCCAGGGAAAGGTGACGCCGTCGGCGACGCCGCGCTCGATGATATCGCGCACTTCCGGTGCCGAGGACTGCACATTGGTGCCGCCGAGCGAGGTGACGAAGTTTGCCATGGTGGCGTGCGCAGGGCGGATCTTCATGCCCTTCACGTCCTCAGGGCTGACGATTTTCTTGGTCTTGGAATGGAAGGAGGAGGGCGAGTGGACGAAGGCGAGGCAGTATTTGACGTCCTTCATCTCCTTCTCGGCATATTTGCGATACCAGGCGTCGAGCCCCATCGAGCCGCCCTTGGCATCCGAGATCAGGAACGGCAATTCCCCGGCGCCGATGATCGGGAAGCGGCCGGGCTGGTAGCCGGGATTGACATAGGTGACGTCGGCGATGCCGTCGCGCGCCATGTCGTAATGGTCGAAGGCCTTGCCGAGCTGCTGGGCCGGAAACACCTTGCCCTTAATGGCGCCGCCGGAATCCTTCTCGACCGCCGCGGCCCAGTCTTCCAGCGATTTCTGCAGGGGATGCGAGGCCGGCACCCAATGCGAGATCTTCAAATCGAAGGTCTTGTCCTGCGCGTAGGCAGGCGTCACGCTCGCGGCCAGCAGCAATGCCAGACAGGCTTTTCTCATCACGCGTCTCTCCCTGTTTTCGACGGCGGGCTTCGATGGCCCGGTCTCATTAATTAACATGTTATCTAATTGGCTGGCGCGTTCAAGCCGGAACTGGCATGCGGCCTTGCCGCGTCGTCTACGTCAGCCATGTTGCATGGATTTGTCGCTGCTCGGGCGACGACCGCTCCCCTTCTGCCTAACAATTATGTAGTATAATTATCGTCTGCGGGCCGGCGCGACAAGCGGGCCGCATGCAAAGCCTACAGGATCGGAAGGAGCAAGTATTGCGGACAAGAGTCGCAATCATCGGGGCCGGGCCGGCCGGATTGTTGCTTGGGCAACTGCTGCACGCATATGGCATCGACAACGTCATTCTGGAGCGGCAGAGCCCGGACTATGTGCTCGGCCGTATCCGCGCCGGCCTGCTGGAGGAGGGAACCGTCGCGCTGCTCGACCAGATTGGCGCCGGCGCGCGGGCACATGCCGAGGGCCTGGTGCATGAGGGCATCGAACTCGCCTTTTCCGGCCGCCGTCACCGCATCGACATGAAGGGCGCGACCGGCAAGACGGTGATGATCTATGGCCAGACCGAGGTTACGCTCGACCTGATGAATGCCCGCAAGGCTGCCGGTCTCGTCTCCGTCTACGAGGCCAGGGACGTGCAGCCGCATGATTTCGACGGCAGTCACCCGCGCGTAACCTGGGTCAAGGACGGCGTCACCCACACGCTGGATTGCGACTTCATCGCCGGCTGCGACGGCTTTCATGGCGTCAGCCGCGCCAGCGTTCCGGCGACCGCGATCGAGGAGTTCGAGCGGGTCTATCCGTTCGGTTGGCTCGGCATTCTGTCCGATACGCCGCCAGTCAGCCACGAGCTGATCTATTCCAACCACGCGCGCGGCTTTGCGCTGTGCACCATGCGCTCGATGAAGCGCAGCCGTTACTATGTCCAATGTTCGCTCGACGATCACGTCGACCAATGGCCGGACGATCGCTTCTGGGACGAATTGAAGGGCCGGCTCGACCAGGAGGCGGCCGACAGCCTCGTCACGGGCCCGTCGATCGAAAAGAGCATCGCGCCCTTGCGCAGCTTCGTTGCCGAGCCGATGCGCTTCGGCCGGATGTTCTTGTGCGGCGATGCCGCGCACATCGTGCCGCCGACCGGAGCCAAGGGCCTGAACCTCGCCGCTTCCGACGCGCATTATTTATCGAGCGCCTTGCGCGAGTTCTATGACGAGAAATCCAGCGCCGGGATCGACGCCTATTCCGCCACCGCGCTGGCGCGGGTCTGGAAGGCCGTGCGCTTCTCCTGGTGGATGACCTCGATGCTGCACAAATTCCCCGACACCGGCACCATCGGTGCCCGCATCCAGCTTGCCGAGCTCGATTATGTCACGCAGTCGCAGGCCGCGATGACGTCGCTATCGGAGAATTATGTCGGGCTGCCGTTTTAGGACGAGCGCAGGTGCCGTAGGGTGGGCAAAGCGTAAGCGTGCCCACCAGCTTTCTCAATTGTGAGAGATCGTGGGCACGGCGCTTCGCGCCTTTGCCTACCCTACGGCTCCGTCATTGCAGCATCGTCCGTTTCAAACGCCCGCGCAAATTCCGTTTAAAACTTTGTAATTGGTGCAACGGTCATGCACATCGCGTTCAATGTCGGCAACACATCAGCGCGAGACAGAAATGACCTCTCCTGACATCCCCTCCGGCTTCGAGCCGCATTTCCGCAAGGCGCCGCTCACCGACCCCTGGGAGCCGCTCTACTCCAGGAAGACCGACAAGGGCGTCACCGTGGGATTGCGGCTGGCTACGCCCCACACCAACGCGCGCGGGCTGATCCATGGCGGGCTGATTGCGGCGCTGGCGGATGCCGCCATGGGCTATAGCTGCGCCCAGGCGACCGGCTGGACGACGTCCTTCGTCACAATCTCACTGTCGGTCGATTATGTCGGCGCGGCCGAGATCGGCCAATGGCTCGCGGTCGAGGGCGAGGCGATCAAGACCGGCTCCACGATCTGTTTCGCGCAATGCCTGGTGAGGGCCGACGACGCCCTGATCGCGCGAGCGAGCGGGACGTTTCGCGTGGTGCCGAAGAAGGGGTGAAGCTCTCCCGTGCCCCGGACGCGGTGCGGCGCGAAGTGGCGCTCCGCAGAGCCGGGGCCCATCCATCGACACGCTACAGTACCGCCGACTGGGTCCCGGCTCTGCGCAGCAACGCTACGCGTTGCAGCGCGTCCGGGACACAAGACCTATCCGAACCTCCACTCTGCCATCTCCACCACGAGATCGACGAACGCCCGCACCTTCGCCGAGAGCAGGCGCGAGGTCGGATAGACGATGTGGATCGGAAGCGCCGGCTGTTCATATGCCGCGAGCACGATTTTGAGCCGTCCGCGTTTGAGGCCGTCGGCGGCCTGATAGGCCAGCACGCGCGTCACGCCGCCGCCGGCCTCGGCATATTGCAGCGCCGCGTCGGCACTGTTGCTGATGAAGCGGGGAGACGGCGTCACCTCGATGTCGTGGCCGTCGTGCTGGAAGCGCCATTCCGACCAGGGGCCGAACTGGATGGTCTGATGCGCAGGGAGAGCTTCCGGCGTCTTGGGTTCGCCGTGGCGCTTGAGATAGCCGGGCGAGGCCACCACGATCCGCCTCATCTCACCGACCTGGCGCGCCACCAGCGAGGAATCGGCGAGATGGCCGATCCGCACCGCGGCGTCGACGGCATCCTCCACCAGGTTGACGAGATGGTCGGAGAGCCGCAATTCGCAGGCGACCTCGGGATAACGCTTGAGATAAGCGGTCATGACCGGTCCGACATGCAGCCGGCCGAAGCCGACCGGCGCGGAGACCACGAGCCGTCCGCTCGGCCGGTTGCGCTCTTCCCGCGCGGAGCCGTCGGCTTCCTCGACATCGGCGAGAATGCGCCGCGCGCGCTCCAGATAGCGCGTGCCGACATCGGTCAATCTCACCTGCCGCGTGGTCCGCTGCAGCAGCCGCGCGCCGAGATGCTCCTCCAGCGCCGCGATCAGCCGCGTCACCGCCGAGGGCGAGAGTCGCAGCTTGCGCGCCGCCGGCGCAAAGCCTCGCAGATCGGCGACGGTGACGAAGACGTGCATGGCTTCGAGGCGGTCCATGGCATTATTGCATATATCGCAATGATGAAGTGTCAAGCGGCCGGATTGTTCTGGCGGCAGAAAAGCCCAGATTGGTCGTCGAAAGACGTAGCAATGCGCCGGAATTTCAGGAGCCATTCCGATGACGGCAACTCAGACCTACGCCAGCGATATCGCCTTTTCGCCGGCGGTGAAATCGATCCAGACCCGAAAGGGGTCGCGCGAGGGCTATGCCCATGCCGAGCAGCGCGGATGGCGCACCGAGGTCGACGAGAACCTCGCGGCGTTCCTGGCTGACGCCAACAGCTTCTATCTTGCAACGGCATCGGCCGACGGCCAGCCCTACATCCAGCACCGCGGCGGCCCGAAGGGCTTTCTCAAGGTGCTGGACAAGCAGACGCTGGCCTTCACCGACTACGCCGGCAACCGGCAATACATCACGCAGGGTAACCTCTCGGAGAATTCCAGGGCGTACATTTTCGTGATGGATTACGCCCATCGCCGCCGCGTGAAGATCTGGGGCGAGGCGCGCGTCGTCGAGGACGACGAGGCACTGACCACGTCGCTGATGCCAAAAGGCTATCGCGCGCGGCCGGAGCAGGTGATCCTGTTCAAGATCTCCGCGTGGGACACCAACTGCCCGCAGCATATCCCGCAGAAGTTCGATGCGGGTGATGTCGCGGCGGCGCTGGCGGCGAGGGACGCGAGGATAGCGGAGCTCGAGGCGGAGGTCGCGGCGCTGAAGGGACAGTCGGCGACCTAGACGGCGGCCACGATTGCGAACTGGCTGTCGCCGTTCAGGCGAGAAAGCTCCATTTGCGCGGGCGCGAGCAGGCCGGCAAGGCGGCCGGCCTCGAGACGATAGACCATTTGTCCGCGGATCTCGGCGATGCGGCGTCCGGCAAGGCGCCAGAGCTTGTCCTCGATCTCCTCAATCGTGAAATGCCGCACATGGAAGCGGAACGACGATTTGTGGAAAGCAAAAGGCAAACCGCTTTCAAGCGGGCACGACAGTAAAATCGGTCCCGCGGTGGCCTTGCCGGCCTGCCGGAGGAAGTCGTCGCACTCGGTGACGTGCTCGATCGATTCGAAGCAGACCGCGAAGTCGGCAGACGCCGCAGCGAGCTCGAACGGAAAGTAGGCTTGTGTGAAGACGACGCGATGATCGCCGTAGGATCGTTCGGCCAGTGTGACGGCCGGCGCGGAGCCGTCGATGCCAATCACTCTTGCACCGCAGCGATCGGCGATGATTCTGGCTCCGTAGCCGTTGCCGCAAAAGAGGTCGAGACCGCTGGCCGCGTGGGGCGCCGTCAAGTGGCGGCCGAGCCAGCGCGCGGCGAATTCGTAGCGGGCGGTGTGGTCCCGTCTGACGGCTCCGACCTCATGCGCGGTCTGACGTTCGCCGCTGTCGAGCGAGAGATCGTGGCCGTCGAGCTTGGCCGCCGGATTACGCACGAAGCGATCGCCAAGTGCGGTTCGGATCCCGGGCGCAGCGGGATTGATGACGAGTGCGCGCCACAGGTCCGCCTCGGCTTCCTGCGTCAGTCCGATATTGGCTCTGGCGATCGAGCGCAGCAGCAGAGCCTCGATATTGGTCGGCTGGCTGCGCAGCGTCGCATCGAGGTGAGCGACCACGTCGGTAAAGCGTTGCTCTTCCAGCAGCGACAGGACCGAGCTCCAGCTTCCGGGCATCACGCCACCACTCTGTCGATTGCACCAAAGCCCCAATCCGCATTGAGCGCGCGCCGCAGACGATCCTTCTCCAGTCCATGCGAGAATTCGGGCAGGCTGTGGCTCTCATCCAGCAGACAGTGCCACGTCTGCGGGCTGTACCAGCCGGCGCTCTGCGGGACCGCATCGCCGAATCCGCCGTCGGTGCCGGGGGCGCCGGTGCCGAAGCGGTAGAGCGGCGGCTTCAACGCGATCGTCCGCTTGCCGAACAGCTCTGCCTCGACGAGGCCGCTCGAGTTCAGTGCGCAGACGGTCTCGATCTCCGGCTGCGCAAGGAGCTGGTAGAGGTTGAGGTCGGTCCAGCCGACCGAGCGCAGGCTCTTGATGGCCTTGCGCGCCGCCGAGTGCGGCTGGTCATAGGGGTGCGGCTTGAACAGGACCGCCGACGAGCGCACCGACAGCTCGATCAGGTCTGAAAGATAATCGCCAAGCTGAACGAAGCGTCCGGTCTCGAGATCGAGCGCCGCACGGTCGTCCGGAACCTGCCCGAGGATGAGGGTGGTCCCGGGCCTGAGATTCAACGGTGTCATGAAACTCGCCTTGCTCCTGACGAAGCCGGCGCGGAGTACGGCGTCGCGGAGGTCGAGCAAGTTGTGCAGCAGCATCCGATGGATCGAAGCCCGGTTGGTGCGGGCCGCGAACACCACATCGTCGAGGAAGCGGACCGGATAGAGGATCAGATCGATGACGGCGATTCCAGCCTGGTCCAGCAGCCTGCACATCAGATCCGGCAGTTCGTAGCCGACCACGGTCGTGCCGCGAAACAGCTCGGTCACGGCGTTCGCGACCCCGGCGGGCAGGGTCTCGAGCGACAGGAGCTTGCCCCATCCTTCCATTGTCAGCGGCAAGCCGGCCTGCTCGTACAGATCGGGCGTGTGAAAATAGTGATGGTCCCCGCGTAGCCGCGCATCCCACGACGCCGTGCCGACCTGCCATCCGCCGAGCCGCGCAGCGGTGCCGACGATGCCGTCGAGCCAACGGACGTGCTTCCAGGTTCCGCTTTCCCAGGTCGTTCCGACCAGATAGGGCCGGAAGAGATCAGCGGTCAGCGTCAATCGTGGAGCGGTCATCGAGCCTCGCATCACGCATTAACGTGCGAGGGAAGAGATTCAGGCGCGATGAGTTCGGGCGGGGCCGGCGGGAGTCTCCGCGAATTCATCCAGCCGAGATAGCGCGCGCCCCGTCAACGCCGTCATTGCGAGCGCAGCGAAGCAATCCAGAGGATTTCCGCGGAGGGATTCTGGATTGCTTCGCTGCGCTCGCAATGACGAGGAGGAAAGAGCGTGAGCCTAGCTGTCACCGCCCAGCACGAAATCAGATCGCGCTCGTGCCTTCATGCTGAAAGCCGAGATAGCTTGCCGCAACGCGCTCGTTCGCGGCGATGTCGCTGGCCTTGCCGTTCAGCACGAACTCGCCGAGCTCCATCACATAGGCCTGGTCCGCGATCTTCAGGGCGGCCTGCGCATTCTGCTCCACCAGCAGCACCGAGACGCCGCTGGCGCGCAACTCCGTGACGATCCGGAAGATGTCGGCGACGATGATCGGGGCAAGGCCGAGGCTGGGCTCGTCCAGCATCAGGAGCTTCGGCTCGCCCATCAGCGCGCGGCCCATCGCGAGCATCTGCTGCTCGCCGCCGGAGAGCGTGCCGGCGAGCTGCTTGCGCCGCTCCTTCAACCGCGGGAACAGCGTGTAGACGCGTTCCATCGAAGCCTTCGCCTTGCTTCGCTCGATGCGGAAGGCCCCCAACTCGAGATTGTCTTCGACATTCATGGTCACGAACAATTCGCGGTGCTCCGGGACGAGGCCAAGTCCCATCGCGACGCGATCCTCGATGTCGAGCCGGGCGAGATCCTGGCCGGCAAAGGTGACGCGGCCCTTCAGCGGCAGGATGCCCATGACGGCTGAAAGCAGCGTGGTCTTGCCGGCGCCATTGGCGCCGACGATGGTGACGATCTGGTTCTGGCCGACCTCGAGCGAGACCGAGCGCACCGCCTCGACCTTGCCATAGGCGACATGGGCGTCGGTGACGGACAACAGCGCGCTCATGCCGCCACTCCGAGATAGGCCTTGATCACTTCAGGATTTGACTTGATCGTGGCAGGTGTGCCCTCCGCGATCTTGGTGCCAAAATCGAGCACGACGATGCGGTCGGCGAGGTTCATGACGAACCCCATGTCGTGCTCGACCAGCAGGACGCTCATGCCGCCGTCGCGCAATTCGCGGAGCAGGGTGGCGAGCTGCTGCTTCTCCATGTGGCGCAGGCCCGCGGCCGGCTCGTCGAGCAGCAACAGCATCGGATCGACGCAGAGAGCGCGCGCGATCTCGACGATGCGCTGCTGGCCGAGCGAAAGGCTGCCTGCGAGCTGGTGCATCTGCTCAGCGAGGCCGACACGCTCGATCTGGCGGGCGGCCTCCGCGAGCAACTTGGCCTCGTCGGCGCGGTCGAGCCGCAGCATCGAGGAGATGGGGCCCGAATGGCCGCGCAGATGCGCGCCGATCGCGACATTCTCCAGCACGGTCATGTCAGGGACCAGCTTGACGTGCTGGAAGGTCCTGCTGATGCCGAGCTTGACGATCTCCTGCGGCGGCGCCTTGTCGACCTTCTTGCCGAGCACCGAGACCGAGCCCGACGTTGCCGACAGGACGCCCGTGATCAGGTTGAACGTCGTGCTCTTGCCGGCGCCGTTCGGGCCGATCAGCGCGACGATCTCGCGGGCCTGGACGTCGAAGGAGACGTTGTTGACCGCGACCACGCCGCCGAATTGCTTCCGCGCCTTGTCGACCTGGAGCAGGGCGCTGGACTGGCCGGGTGCGCGGGCGCGATGCTCCAGTTTCAGCGAGGTGTCGGGCTTCTTGCCACTGGTACGCTCGGGGAAGAACGACATCAGCCAGGGCCAGAGCCCGCCGGGCGCAAGCTGGAGCAGCGCCACCAGCATGATGCCGAACACGATGGTCTCGACTTGGCCGGAGCCGGGCAGAAGCAGCGGCAAATAGCTCTGCAGCGCCTCTTTCAGGATCACGACGATCGCGGCACCCAGCACGCCGCCCCAGACATAGCCGGCGCCGCCGACCACGGCGATGAAGAGATATTCGATGCCCATATGTGCGCCAAACGGCGTCGGGTTCACCGCGCGCTGAAGATGCGCGTAGAGCCATCCCGAGAGCCCGGCAAGCACGGCGGCGTGGATGAACACCAGGAGCTTTGCGCGCGGCGTGTGCACGCCAAAGGCTTCCGCCGCGACATGGCCGCGCCTGAGCGCGCGGATGGCGCGGCCGGTGCGGGAGTCCAACAGGTTCATCGTCAGCAGCGCCGAAACGATCACGGCGATCCAGATCGCGTAGTAGATCGAGCCGGGCGAGAGCATCTTGAACGTGCCGATCGACAGCGGCGGGATCGCCGAGATGCCGTCGTTTCTCCCCAGGAATTCCAGCTTGCTGAAGAGATAGAACAGGCCGAGGCCCCAGGCGATCGTGCCGAGCGGCAGATAATGGCCGGAGAGGCGGACGGTGATCAGCCCGAGCAGCACCGCCAGCGATCCGCTGACCAGGAGCGACAGCGGAAGGGTCAGCCACGGCGATACGCCATAGGCCGTCGACAGCACCGCGGTGGTGTAGGCGCCGAAGCCGACGAAGGCCGCTTGGCCGAACGAGGTCAGGCCGCCGACGCCGGTCAGCAGCACGAGGCCCATCGCGACCAGGGCCGCGAGGCCGATATTGTCCAGCAGCACGATCCAGAACGGCGGCATGCCGGGGATGAACGGGATCGCCGCCATGACGAGCGCGAAGACGAGAATGGGAAACCGGCTCTGCATCTTGGCGTCAGTCCTTCTCTTCCTCGACCGCCGGCGCGGCGAGCGAGCGCAGCAGCAGCACGGGGATCAGCAGCATGAAAACGATCACCTCCTTGTAGTTGGAGGCATAGAAGGACGAGAACGCCTCGACGAGGCCGACGACCAGCGCCGCGGCGGCGGTGAGGGGATAGCTGACGAGGCCGCCGATGATCGCGGCGACGAAACCCTTCAGGCCGATCAGGAAGCCGCTGTCATAGTAGAGCGTCGTGATCGGCACGATCAGGATGCCCGACAGCGCGCCGATGACGGATGCCAGCAGGAAGGCGATCTGCCCCGATAGCGTGGTGCGGATGCCCGCGAGCCGCGCCCCCAGCCGGTTCACGGCGGTCGCGCGCAGCGCCTTGCCGTAGAGCGTCAGGCCGAAGAACAGCCAGAGCCCGATGATGAAGGCGATGGTGATGCCGTAGACGGTGAGGCTCTGGCCGGTGAAGCGCAATGCGCCGGCGGTGAAGGCGCCGGACAGCACCGCCGGCCCGCGCTGGCCTTCGGCGCCGAAGAAAAGCAGGCCAAGTCCCTGCAGCGCGAGATGGACGCCCACCGAGGCGATCAGCAGCACCAGCACGGAGGTGTGGGCCAGCGGCTGGAACGCGACGCGGTAGAGATAGAGGCCGATCATCGCCACGATCACCAGCGACAGTGCGATGCAAATCGCGACCGGCGGCTTCTGGGCGGCGAAATACACGGTCAGCGCCAGCACGATGGCCGGCAGCACGACGTTGGTGACGAAGCTGCGCACGATCAGCCGCCCATGCAGCGCCTTGCGTGCCACGAACAGGTCGAACGCGAAGGCGCCGATGCCCAGCGCAAGTGCGAGCTTGGCCGTGCCCGGCATCTGGCCTGCCGCCAGCGAGGCATAGGTCAGCGCACCGTAGGTGACGAACTCGCCCTGGGGAATGAGGATCACCCGGGTGACGGCGAACACCAGCACCAGCGCGAGGCCGAGCAGCGCGTAGATCGCGCCATTGGTGATGCCATCCTGCACCAGGAACAGCATGATGGTGGTATTCAAGACCGGACGCTCCCCCTAAAGATTACGGACCGGTCCCCTGGATTGCGGTGGACGGTACGCTCACAGCCATTGAAAAACGCATGCGATATTTGATATGGTCCATAACAATTATCAAATATAACATCAAGGGCGGGGTGGATGACCCGTCCCGAATTTAGCGGGATTACGAGCACGAGGCGATGACCGTTTCCAAAGCTGCCGAAAAGTCCTCTGAGAAGCCTGCCGATACGGCCAAGGGCCGCAAGGACGTGGCCGAGGCGCAGGGTCAGGGGTCCGCCGAAGCCCTCCAGCTCGGCGAACTCTCGGAGCAGCTCGGCTATGTGCTGAAGCGGGCGCAGCTCAAGGTGTTCGAGAACTTCCTGCGCTGCATGGCCTCGCTCCAGCTGACGCCGGCGCAATTCTCCGTGCTGCTGCTGGTCGAGAAGAATCCCGGCCGTAACCAGACCGAGATCGCCTCGACTCTCGGCATCCTCAGGCCGAACTTCGTGGCGATGCTCGACAATCTCGAGAGCCGCGATCTTTGCGCCCGGATCCGCTCCACCAACGACCGCCGCTCGCACATCCTGGTGCTGACCGACAAGGGCAAGGCCGTGCTTTCCCGCGCCAAGAAGCTCGTCGCCACCAAGCACGAGGCCCGGCTGAACGACTTGCTCGGGCAGAGCAACCGCGAGGCGCTCATCGCGATGCTCTCGAAGATCGCGAACGAGTTTTGAGGGGCGGCCGTCGAACCCAAGCTGGCTTGTGACGAGCCCAACCCACATTCTCCGCTGTCATCGCCCGACATGATCGGGCGATCCAGTACTCCGAGACCGTTTTGGTTCATCGAGAGGCTGCGGCGTACTGGATTCCCCGCCTGCGCGGGGAATGACACCGTCGTTGGGGCTGGCGCCTCAATCCACCAGGATCACCCTTATATCGTTCACGTTGGTCAGCGTCGGGCCGGGCAGCAGCAGATCCCCCGTCGCCTCGAAGAACGTGGTGGCGTCGTTGTTGTCGAGGTAGGCCTGTGGCTGGAGTCCCTGCGCCTTCATCTTCGCGAACGTCGCCGCGTCGATCAGCGCGCCGGCGGGATCGGTGGGGTTGCCGGCGCCGCCATCGGCACCGTCGGTATCGGCGGCCAGCGCCGAGATATCCGGCGTGTCCTTCAGCAGGTTGGCGAGCGCCAGGGCGTATTCCTGGTTCGGTCCGCCGCGTCCCTGGCCGCGCACGGTGACCGTGAGCTCGCCGCCGGAGAGGATCGCGACGCGCTTGCCTTGCGCGCGTGCCTGAAGCGCGAGCTTCGCATGATCGGCCGCGACCTCGCGGGCCTCGCCTTCGAGGTCGGCGCCGAGACCGATGGTCTCGTAGCCGGCCTCGCGCGCGAGCTTCACCGCGGCGTCGAACGACTGCTTGGGCCGCGCGATCAGCTCGAAATGCGCCCGGGCAAAGGCCGCATCGTCAGGCTTGCAGCTCTCGTTGGCGGGATCATCGAGCGCGCGGCGCACGGTATCGTCGATGTCGAGCCTGTACTTCGCCACGATCGCGCGCGCATCGGCCAGGGTGGTCGGATCCGCCACCGTGGGACCGGAGGCGATCGCGGAGGGATCGTCATGCGGCACGTCGGAGATCGCGAGCGTCACGATCTCGACGGCATTCCTGCCGGCGCGCGCGAGACGGCCGCCCTTGATCCGCGACAGATGCTTGCGCACGACGTTCATCTCGCCGATCGGCGCGCCCGAGCGTAGCAGCGCCTTGTTGACCGCCTGCTTCTGCGCGAAGCTGATGCCCTCCACCGGCGCGATCCAGTTCGCCGAGCCGCCGCCGGTGAGCAGCACCAGGAGCAGATCGTCAGGGCCGGCCTCGCCGGCCAGCGCGAGCGTGTCGGCCGCGCCCTTCAGGCCGGCCTCGTCGGGCACGGGATGGCCGGCCTCGACCACGCGGATGCGGCGCGTCGGCACGCCGTATCCGTGGCGCGTGGTGGCGATGCCGACCAGCCGCTCCGGCGCCAGCCCCAGGGTGTCGAGATAGTGCCGCTCCGCCGCCGCGGCCATCGCGCCCGCGCCCTTGCCGGCGGCAAGGCAGATCACGCGTCCCCTCGGCGCGGGGCGCAGATGCGGCGCCAGCACGACGTTGGGATGGGCGGCGGCAACGGCGGCATCGTAGAGCGCGCGGAGCAGGGGACGTCGGTCGGTCATGACGAAAAGCCTTGGGCGAACAGGAGGGATCGGCGGCGAGCGCCCCCGGTCACATGCCTACCCCATCAGGCGCCAAAGCGTAAGCGGCCTTGGCCATCATTCGATTGTGCAATCGCGTGATCGCAATCGGTGGGCAAAAAAAGCTCCCTGCGAGAGCATCGCAGGGAGCCTGCCGTCCACGTCTTCCAGCGACTAGCCGCCGGCGTCGGCGCTGATCACGTCGCCGAACAGATCCCACTTGTCGCCCTTGAACTTCATGAGCTGGAGTGAGCTGATCGGTGCGAAGTCGTTCGCGCCGGTGTTGATCTTGATGCCGGGCAGCAGCACTTCGGTACGGAAGTCCTTCAGGCTGGCCGCCTGTTTCATGACGTTCTCGCGCGTGAGATTGTCGCCGCACTTCTTCAGCACTTCGACCAGCGTCTGTGCCACGCCGTAGCCGACGATGGTGCCGCCGTCGAGCTTGTCGCCTTCCGGGAAGTACTTCGCCATGAAGTCCAGGAAGCCCTTCATGCCGGCGTCGTCCTTCCACTGCGGATCGGAGACGTCCTTCAGATATGCGGCCGAGATGATGTCCTGCGAGTTCTCGAAGCCCGCGGGCTTGATCACGCTGCCGACCGAGGCCGAGACGTTGTTGAGGAAGTGCGTCGGCTTCCAGCCGATCTCGGAGATCTTCTTGATCGCCTGCGCCGCGAATTTCGGCGTGGTGATGTTGATGAAGACGTCGGCGCCGGTCGCCTTCAGCTTGACGATGTGATTGTCGATGGTGGGCTCCGACGTCTCGTAGCTTTCCTCCAGCACGATCATGCTTGCGGCCTTGGCGCCGAGGCCGTCCTTCAGGCCCTTGAGGTAGTCCTTGCCGTAATCGTCGTTCTGGTACAGGACGCCGATCTTGGCGTTGGGCATGGCCTTCAGGATGTACTTTGCGTAGATCTGCGTCTCGCTCTGGTAGTTGGGCTGCCAGCCCATCGTCCAGGGGAAGTTCTGCGGATCGTTCCACTTGGTGGCGCCGGTTGCGACGAACAGCTGTGGCACCTTCTTCGAGTTCATGTACTTCTGGATCGCCGAGTTCGGCGGGGTGCCGAGCGAGTTGAAGACGAGCAGCACCTCGTCGCTCTCGACCAGCTTGCGCGCCTGCTCCACCGTCTTGGGCGGCGAATAGGCGTCGTCGTAAGAGACGAAATTGATCTTGCGGCCGTTGATTCCGCCCTCGTCGTTGATCTTCTTGAAATAGGCGGCTTCGGTCCGGCCGATGATGCCGTAGGCGGAGGCCGGTCCGCTGTAGGGCATGATGTTGCCGATCTTGATTTCGGTATCGGTTGCGCCGGTATCGTATTTCTTCTGGGCCGATGCAGTGGAGGTCGAGGCCGCAATGAGCGCAAGCGCCAGTGACGCGGCGGCAAATTTGCCGGTGACAGCAGGCATTCCATTCTCCCTATTTTCTTGATGTGGGCGTCCCTTTTCTTGGCTTGATTGTTTTTGGCGACGCTGCCGCAATTCAATACGATTTGGTTGCCGCCTTCAAGAAAAAGCCCCTGCGACGACGCCGCAGGGGCTGCTTCTTTAGTAGTCATTGGGCAGGGCCGCGCCCTTAGCCGCCTACCTCGCTACTGAGGACGTCGCCGAACAGCTCCCAGCTTTCGCCCTTGAAGCGCATGAGTTGCACTTGGGACAGCGGCGCGAAGTCGGTGGGGCTGGTGTTAACCTTGATGCCCGGCAGCAGGCCTCCGGGTTCGAAGTCCCGGAGGGCGGCTGCCTGCTTCATGACGTTGGCTCGCGTCAGATCGTCGCCGCACGCCTTCAATACATGCGCAAGACCCTGGGCTACGATGTATCCGTACATCACAGCCGAATCCGTGCGGTTGGCATCCGGATAGTACTTGTCGAGGAACTCATTCCAGGCCTTCATCGCCGGATCGTTCTTCCATTGCGTGTCGGTCGGATCCTTGTAGTAGTTCGAGGAGATGATGCCTTGCGAGGCTTCGAAGCCGGCCGGCTTCATGACGCTGCCGATGGAAACCGAGACGTTGTTGAGGAAATGCATCGGCTTCCAGCCGATCTCATGCATCTTCTTGATCGTCTGAGCAGCAAATTTCGGAGTGGTGACGTTGAAGAAGACGTCGGCATCCGTCGACTTGAGCTTGACGATGCTGGAGTCGATGGTCGGCTGCGCCACCTCGTAGCTTTCCTCGGCCACGATCATCGACGCCGCCTTGGCGCCCAGGCCGTCCTTCAGGCCTTTGACGTAATCTTTGCCGTAGTCGTCATTCTGATAGAGGATGGCTATCCTGGCGCCCGGCCTTTCCTTCAGAATGTACTTTGCATAGATGCGGGCTTCAGTCTGGTAGTTCGGCTGCCAGCCGATGGTCCACGGAAACTCCTTGGGATCGTCCCATTTGGTGGCGCCGGTGGCGACGAACAGCTGCGGCACCTTCTTCTGGTTCATGTATTTCTGGATCGCGGTGTTCGGCGGTGTGCCAAGCGAGTTGAAGATGAGCAGCACCTCGTCGCTCTCGATGAGCTTGCGTGCCTGCTCCACGGTCTTCGGCGGCGAATAGGCGTCGTCATAGGTCACGAAGTTGATCTTGCGGCCGTTGATGCCGCCTTCTGCATTGATCTTGCGGAAATACGCCTCCTCGGTCTTGCCGATCACGCCGTAGGCGGAGGCTGGTCCGCTGTAGGGCATGATATTGCCGATCTTGATCTCGCTGTCGGATGCGCCGGTGTCGTATTTCTTCTGCGCGGACGCTGTTGTGGACAGGGTGGCAGCCAGCACGAGGGCAGCCGAGAAGGCCCCCAATCGCACATGCATTGCAGGCATCTTGATCTCCCTAGGTCGGTTTGAATGTGTCGATTGTTCTTGTCGTGAGCGATCATTGCGCGTCGCTCCAGCACGCATTGAATACCCTTCTCAGGTGCCCAGCAAGGAGAACGCGCCGTCGCGCGAGGTCCTTCTTCTGCGAGGGGATGCGGAATATTCCGGCGCGCGAGATGAAGCGCGCCATCACTCAGCTACGCCAAAATTGCCTTACGAAACATACGCAATTTATAATTGCGTCATGTGCGGCTTCAATGGCCGATCTCGCTCGATATGATGTCGCCGAACAGCTCCCACTTCCGGCCCTTGAAACGCATCATCTGGAGCTGCTCGATCGGGGCAAAATTGTCCGGCGCGGTGTTGATCTTGATGCCGGGCAGCAGCGTGTCGGGTTCGAAATCCTTTAAGGAGGCGGCCTGCTTCATGACGTTCTCGCGGGTGAGATCGTCGCCGCACATCTGCAGCACCTTCACCATGGTTTGAGCTGCGGCATAGCCGAACACCACGCCGGCTTCGAGCTTGTTGGCCTTGGGATCGTATTGCGTGAAGAAGTTATAGAACTTCTTCATGCCGTCGTCGGCGTTCCACTGCGGATCGGAGCCGTCCTTGAGGTAGCTTGCCGACAGGATGCCCTGGGAGATCTCGAGGCCGGCCGGCTCGATCACGCCGCCGACCGAGGCCGAGACGTTCGAGACGATGTGGACCGGATGCCAGTTGATCTCGGCCGCCTTCTTGATCGCCTGCGCGGCGAATTTCGGCGTCGTGATGCTGATGAACACGTCGGCACCCGAGGCCTTCAGCTTGACGACGTGTTCGTCGATCGCGGGCTCGGAGGTATCGTAGGTCTCCTGCATCACGATCATCGAGGCCTTGGCGCCGAGACCGTCCTTCAGCCCTTTCAGATAGTCCTTGCCGAAATCGTCGTTCTGGTAGAGCACCCCGATTTTTCCGTCGGGCTTTTCCTTCATGATGTACTTGGCGTAGATGCGCGCTTCGCTCGCGTAGCTCGGTTGCCAGCCCATGGTCCAGGGATATTGCTTGGGATCGTTCCACTTGGAGGCGCCGCTCGCCACGAACAATTGCGGCACCTTTTTCTCGTTCATGTATTTGCGGATGGCGCCGTTGGTGGACGTGCCGAGCGAGCCGAAGATCAGAAGCACCCCGTCGCTCTCGACCAGCCTGCGTGCCTGCTCCACGGTCTTCGGCGGCGAATAGGCGTCGTCATAGGAGATGAGCTTGATCTTGCGTCCGTTGATGCCGCCCTCGGCATTGATCTTGTTGAAATAGGCCTGCTCCGTCTTGCCGATCGCGGCATAGGCCGAGGCCGGGCCGCTATAGGGCATGATGTTGCCGATCTTGATCTCGGTATCGGAAGCGCCGCTGTCGTATTTCTTCTGCGCCAGTGTCGGGCTGCTCGTCGCAGTGCACAAAGCGAGCGCGGTCCACAGTGCTACAACCTGAAAACGAACGGCGGGCATTGTTCTCCTACCCCGGGTTGGATCGCCGCATTGAACAAGTTTGGCGCCTGCCGTCAACAAAAAGCCCCCGCGATGGTTCGCGGGGGCTTCCTGGGCTCGGTCTGCTGCGTCAGCGCGTCACTCGGAAGCGACGTCGCCGCTGATGATCTCGCCGAACAGTTCCCACTTCTCGCCCTTGAAGCGCATCATCTGGAGCTGGGCGATCGGCGCGAAGTCGGTCGGGCTGGTGTTGATCTTGACGCCCGGCAACAGGGTATCCGGCACGAAGTCCTTCAGGCTCGCCGCCTGCTTCATGATGTTGGCGCGGGTCAGATCGTCGCCGCACATTTCCAGCACCTTGGCGAGCGTCGAGGCGGCGCCATAGCCGTAGACCATGCTGGTGTCGGACTTGTCGGCACCCGGCATATACTTGTCGACGAACTCGTTCCACTTCTTCATGCCGGGGTCGTTGGCCCACTGCGGATCCGTCGAATCCTTGGCATAGGCTGCCGACAGCACGCCCTGCGCGTTCTCGAAGCCAGCCGGCTTCATCACGCTGCCGACCGAGATCGACACGTTGGTGAGGATCTGAAGCGGCTTCCAGCTCAGCTCGGCGGTCTTCTTGATGGTCTGGGCCGCGAACTTCGGCGTCGTGTAGATCAGCAGCACGTCGGGATTGGCGGCCTTGATCTTGACGATGTGGCCGTCGATCGACGGCTCGGACACTTCGTAGCTTTCTTCCATGATGATCATGGAAGAGGCCTTGGCGCCGAGGCCGTCCTTGGTGCCCTTGAGGTAGTCTTTGCCGAAATCGTCGTTCTGGTAGAGGATCGCGATCTTGGCGTCCGGCTTCTCCTTCATCAGCCATTTCGCGTAGATCTGCGCTTCGCTCTGGTAGGACGGCTGCCAGCCGATGGTCCAGGGGAAGTTCTTCGGGTCGTTCCACTTGGTGGCGCCGGTCGCGACGAAGAGCTGCGGGATCTTCTTGGAGTTGAGGTATTTCTGGATCGCCGTGTTCGAGGGCGTGCCGAGCGGGTTGAACACCGCCAGCACCTCATCGCTCTCGATCAGCTTGCGGACCTGCTCGACGGCCTTGGGCGGCGAATAGCCGTCGTCATAGGTGACGAAGTTGATCTTGCGGCCGTTGATGCCGCCCTTGTCGTTGATCATCTTGAAATAGGCTTCTTCGGTCTTGCCGATGATGCCATAAGCCGACGCCGGACCGCTGTACGGCATGATGTTGCCGATCTTGATCTCGGTATCGGACGCGCCGGTGTCGTATTTCTTCTGAGCGAGTGCAGCGCCGGAGGTGAGGGCAATGGCCGCCGTTGCCGTGACCAGCGCGGCGGCTCGCAGTGTTCTTCCAGAAAGCAATTGGGTCTCCTTCGTTAAACAACAGTTGTAGAGAGTTTCAGTTTCTTTTGAGCTTGCCGGCAAGTTGTTGGCCCAGGATCGCCACCTGCCGTGCGCCGTGCGGCACGAGGTAGATGACCAGGAACAGCAGTACGCCGAACACGGCGCCGGAGAGGCCCTTGGAGATGCTCTCCGCCATGTTCGGCACGAAGATGATGAAGGCAGCGCCGACGAACGAGCCGGGCAGCCAGCCGACGCCGCCGACGACCATGCCGAGGAACAGCGAAATCGCCAGCGTGATGGTGTAGCTGTCGGGCGCGACGAACTGCACGGCGATGGCGCCGAGCGAGCCGGCGACGCCGGTGATGCCGGCGGACACGCCGAAAGCCAGCGTCTTGTACAGCGCGACGTTGACACCCATCGAGGAGGCCGCGATCTCGTTGTCGCGGATCGCCATGAAGGCGCGGCCCGAGCGGGAGCGCAGCAGGTTCACCGAGAAGATGTAGATCGCGAGCGTCACGAGGAGGGTGAAATAGTACAGCCACATGTCCTGCGACATCGGCAGGCCGAACGGCGCGTCGGGCTTGGTGACGACGAGTCCCTGCACGCCGCCGGTCCAGTGCTCGAGGAAGTTCAGCTTGAGCAGCTGCGGCATCGCGGTGGCGAGCGCAAAGGTCGCGAGCGCGAGATAGATGCCCGACAACCGCAGCGCCGGCTTGCCGAACAGGTATCCGAAGCCGAAGCAGATCGCCGCGGAAATCGGAATGGTCAGCGCATAGTTGACGTTCGCATGCTCCATCAGCACCGCGGACACATAGGCGCCGACGGCGTAGAACGCGCTCTGGCCGAGCGAGAACTGGCCGCTTCCGCCGGTCAGGATGTTCAGCGCCAGCACGGCGAGCCCGTAGATCAGGAGCATCGTCATCTGGAAGATGATGAAGTTCTTGACGAACAACGGCACGACCAACAGCGCCGCCAGCACCACCAGCGACGTGCCGGTGCCCAGCGTCATGGCCCGCTTCGGAACCGCCTCGACCGCCTCGTGGCCTTGGCCAACGACTTCTTCTGCTGCGCTCATGATCAAACTCGCTTGACGATGTGCCGGCCGAACAGGCCAGCGGGTTTGACGACCAGGACGGAGATGATCAGCGCAAGCGCGATCGGGAGTTTCAGCTCGTTGCCGACGCCGGGGATGTAGGTGCCGGCGAGGTTCTCGAACACGCCGACCAGGAAGCCGCCGACCACCGCGCCGAACGGGCTCGACAGTCCGCCGAGCACCGCGGCGGCGAACCCGTAGATCAAGACGCCGCCCATCATGTTGGGCTCGAGGAATACGACCGGGGCGATCAGCATGCCGGCGATCGAGCCGATCGCGGTTGCCATGCCCCAGCCGAGCGCGATCATCCAGCTGGTGTTGATGCCGACGAGGCGGGCCGACTCAGGCACCGAGGCGGCGGCGCGCATCGCAAGACCGATCCGCGTGTACTGGAAGAAGAAGTACAGCGCGAGCAGCAGCGCTATCGTGACGCCGATCATGCCAGCTTGGTGGGTGGAGATCAGCTGACTGCCGAGGAACGGTGCGGAGCCGAACGGGGTCGGATACTGCTTGATCGTGAAGTCCCAGATCAGGCCGGCCGAGGAGTTGATGATCGCAAAGAGCGCGATGAAGCCGGCGACGTTGGTCAGCACCGGCGCTTTCGCCAGCGGCTTGAACAGGATGCGCTCGATCGCGATGCCGGCGACGAAGGAGAAGGCCAGCGTGATCACGAAGGCGGCCCAGTAGGACACGCCCCATTGCATCAGCTGCCAGGAGATGAAGGTCGAGAACATCGCCATCTCGCCTTGCGCGAAGTTGAGATGGTCGATGGCCTGGTAGATCATGACCACGGCGAGCGCCATGCAGGCGTAGATCGCGCCCGTGGCGATGCCGGCCAGGACTTGGTTGGTGAACAGCTCCATTGTCCCGGCTCCCTCAGTAACCCAGATAGGATTTGCGGATTTCTTCGTTGTTCGCGATGTCCTTGGCCTTGCCGGACATCACGATGCGACCGGTCTCGATCACATAGGCCTGGTCGGCGAGTTCGAGCGCGAGTTGGGCGTTCTGCTCGACCACCAGGATCGACACCTTGTCCTCGCGGTTGATCTTGCCGAGGATGCCGAACAGGTCGCGCACCACCAGCGGCGCGAGGCCGAAGGACGGCTCGTCCAGCAGCATCAGCCGCGGGCGCAGCATCAGCGCGCGCGCGACCGCGAGCATCTGCTGCTCGCCGCCGGACAGCGTGCCGGCCTGCTGGGTGTGGCGCTGCTTCAGGACCGGGAAGTGCGCATACATGCGCTCGATGTCGGAGACGATGCCGGCGCGGTCCTTGCGGGTGATCGCCCCTAGCTGAAGATTCTCCTCCACCGTCATGTTGGTGAAGGTGCCGCGGCCCTGCGGCACGTGGGCGATGCCGAACCGCACGATGCTCTCGGTCGAGCGGTTGTTCAGCGGCTTGCCTTCGAACTCGACGCCGCCGGTGGAGCGCACCATGTTGCAGATCGCGCGCAGCGTGGTGGTCTTGCCGGCGCCGTTGGCACCCAGCAGCGTCACGAGCGAGCCTTCGTTGAGCGAGAAGGACAGGCCATGAAGCGCCTGAACCTGGCCGTAATAGGCGCGCAGGTCCTTGACGTTGAGCAGTGGCGTCATTGATCCTTGCTCCCGAGATAGGCTTTGATGACGTCCGGGTCCGCCTGCACCTGGGCGGGCGTGCCTTCCGCGAGCTTCTTGCCGAAATTCAGCGCGACCACGTGGTCGGCGATCGACATCACGAGGCCCATGTGGTGCTCGACCAGCAGCACGGTCATGTGGCGCTCGTCGCGGATACGGCGAATGAGGTCGCCGAGAACATGGACTTCCTCATGGTTGAGGCCGCCGGCCGGCTCGTCGAGCAGCAGGATCTTTGGATCGGCTGCCAGCGCGCGCGCCAGCTCGACGCGCTTCTGCGTGCCGAAGGGCAGGCCGGAGACGACGGTGTGGGCGACGTCCTCGAGGTTGAGATAAGCGAGGATCTCATGCACCTTCTTGTTGACGGTGGCCTCGCTGCGCCGGACCCAGGCAAGCTTCAGGGAGTCGCTGATGATGTCGCTGGAGGTCTTCGAATGCGCGCCGACGCGGACGTTGTCCATCACCGACAAGTTCGGAAACAGCGCCACGTTCTGGAAGGTGCGGCCGATGCCGATCTCCGCGATCCGGTGCGGCGCCCGCGTCAGGATGCTCGCGCCTTCCATCAGGATATCGCCGGACGATGGCTGATAGAGCCGGGACAGGCAGTTGAAGAGCGTGGTCTTGCCGGCGCCGTTGGGGCCGATCAGTCCGAGGATCTGGCCCTTGTGCATGTCGAAGGACACGCCGTTGAGCGCGACGATGCCGCCGAACACGACGCTGACGTCGCGAACCGCGAGCAGGGGCGATGTCCCCTGCGCGAGCTGTGCCTGCGTCATCTCGTCTCGCTCACATCATTGAGTGAGCGAAGGGGCGATGCGAACCGCTCCCAGTGATGACAAAAGCTATCTGATCCCCTCGGCCACACGCGCAACTTTTCCTCCTGATTTCAGCTTTTTGCCGATGTCTTTTTTGGAATGCGGCATCAGACCCCCGAGCGCCGCTTCGATGTTCCTTACCATCGCTAAGAGACGCGGTCCAATGTCCTTGATCAAACGCTCTTCCGTGAAGCGGAATGCGGGCGCGCCGCAATTGAAGGCGTAAGGACCAGTTCCGTCGTTGAGCTTGAGCGCGACGCCGGCGGCGCCGATGTCGTCGTGCCAGTCGCCGACGGAGATCGCAAAGCCGTATTTCGCCACGGTCTCCCCGGAACGTTCCAGCCCGTCGCGCATCTTGGTCCAGCGGCTGCCGTAATGCTCGCGCAGCAGACGCGAGAGTTCTGCGCGATCGTCGGGGTCGAGCGCCCAGAAATAGGCGCGCCCCATCGCGCTGGTTGCAATCGGCACGCGGGAGCCGACGTCAAGTTGAACACCGACCGTTTCCGTGCCGCGACTCTGCCCGAAATAGATCATGCTGTGACGATCGCGGCCGCCGACGGCGACGGCGCCCCCGGTCGCGCGCATCAGGTCCTCGCGAAACGGTTCGGACAAATGCCGAACGCCGAGATTGGCGAGCGCTGCATAGCCGAGCGACATGGCGGCGGGCGTGAGCTGGTACTTCTCGAAGCGGGGAACCGGCGCCAGATAGCCGAGCTTGGTCAGCGTATAGGTCAGCCGCGACACGGTCGGCTTCGGCAAATTGGTCCGCGCCGCGATCTCCTGATTGCCGAGAAGGCCGTCATTGGGTTGGAATGCGCGCAATACGTCCAGTCCGCGGGAAAGCGCGACGACGAAGTTCCGATCGGTCGCGGTCTTCTTTCCTGTACGCTTCATCCCTGATCTGCTTCTTGCGCGGAGTCGTTGACAACGTCCGTGCTTCAAAATAACCCTGCCGTCAAGATGCGGAATTAAATTCCGCACCGCGAAATCGACAAAAGTACATAGCCCCACCAAGGAGGGACACCGTGAGCGAAGTGGTCAAGCTTGAGCGTCATGACGAAGTCGGGATCGTCACGGTCAATAGCCCTCCGGTCAATGCGCTGAGTGCCGCAGTCCGCGGGGGGATCCTGGAATGCATCAAGGCCGCGATCGCCGATCCCGCCATCAAGGGCATCGTGCTGACCTGTGCCGGCCGTACCTTCATTGCGGGGGCCGACATCACTGAATTCGGCAAGCCGCCGAAGCCGCCCGCCCTCAACGATGTGCTGTCGGAGATCGAGAACTCACCGAAGCCGGTGGTTGCTGCGATCCATGGCACGGCGCTTGGCGGCGGCCTCGAGGTCGCGCTCGCCTGTCATTTCCGCGTCGCCGTCAAGGAAGCCAAGCTCGGCCTGCCGGAGGTGAAGCTCGGCCTGCTGCCGGGCGCCGGCGGGACCCAGCGCCTGCCGCGCGCGGTCGGTCCCGAGCTCGCGGTCAAGATGATCGTCGGCGGTGATCCCATTGGTGCTGCGGACGCGCTGAAGAACGGCCTGATCGAGGAAATCGTCGAGGGACCGGCATCGGGCGGCGAGGCCTTCGTGCGCAAGCTGCTCGCCGAGAAGCGTCCGCTGCGCCGCCTGCGGGACGACGATTCCAAGATCGCGGCCGCCAAGGCCGACCGTTCGATCTTCACCAATGCGGTTGCTGCGATGACCAAGAAGTCGCGCGGCCTCGAGGCGCCCTTCGCCGCCGCCGACGCGGTGGGCTACGCCATTGACCTGCCGTTCGACGAAGGTCTGAAGAAGGAGCGCGAGGGCTTCCTGAAGCTCGTCGCCAGCGACCAGTCCAAGGCGCAGCGCTATGCCTTCTTCGCCGAGCGCGAAGCCAGCAAGATCGCAGGTGTCCCTGAAGGCACCAAGGCGCGTCCCGTGAACCGCGTCGCCATTCTCGGCGCCGGCACCATGGGCGGCGGCATCGCGATGTCCTTTGCCAATGCTGGCGTTCCCGTCACCCTGATCGAGACCGGTGAGGAGCAGCTCAAGCGCGGCATGGGCATCATGCAGAAGAACTGGGAAGCGACCGCGGCGCGCGGCGGTATCCCGGCTGACGCGCCCGCCAAGCGCATGGCGCTGATCAACGGTGTCGTCGGCATCGAGAATGTCGGCGATGCCGATCTGGTCATCGAAGCGGTGTTCGAGACCATGGCGGTCAAGAAGGAAGTGTTCGGCAAGCTCGACCAATACGTCAAGCCCGGCGCAGTGCTCGCCTCCAACACCTCGTATCTCGACATCGACGAGATCGCGAAGTCGACCAAGCGTCCGCAGGACGTGCTCGGGATGCACTTCTTCTCCCCGGCCAACGTCATGAAGCTGTGCGAGATCGTGCGCGCCGACAAGACCGCGCCGGACGCTCTCGTGACGGCGGTCACCATCGCGCGCAAGATTGCAAAAGTGCCGGCCGTGGTCGGCGTCTGCGACGGTTTCGTCGGCAACCGCATGCTCGCCCAGCGCGGCAAGCAGTCCGAGAAGCTGTTGTTCGAAGGTGCCCTGCCGCAGCAGGTCGATGCCGTGGTGACGAAGTTCGGCATGCCGATGGGACCGTTCGCGATGGGCGACCTCGCCGGCCTCGACATCGGCTGGCGCTCGCGCAAGGACCGCGGCATCAAGTCGGAGATCGCGGATGCGCTCTGCGAAGCCGGCCGCTTCGGCCAGAAGACCGGCAAGGGCTACTACAAGTACGAGGCCGGCTCGCGCTCGGCGCTTCCCGATCCCGAGGTCGAGAAGCTGATCGACGAGACGCTGCTGCGTCTCGGCCGCAAGAAGCGCGTCGTCAGCGACGAGGAGATCCTCGAGCGCATGATGTATCCGATGATCAACGAGGGCGCGAAGATCCTGGAAGAGGGCATCGCGGCGCGCCCCTCCGACATCGACGTGGTCTGGCTCTACGGCTATGGCTGGCCGATCTACCGCGGCGGCCCGATGTTCTGGGCCGACAGCGTCGGCCTCAAGCACATCGCCGATCGCCTGGCCTTCTACGCCAAGGAGACCGACGACCCCAGCCTCGAGCCCGCCCCGCTGCTGAAGAAGCTGGCGGCCGAAGGCAAGACGTTTGCCTCGCTGGCGGCGGCGTCGAAGGCGGCGTGATGGCCGCAGTCTATCCGCACGTCATTCCGGGATGGCCCGAAGGGCCAAGCCCGGAATCCATCTCTCCTCGGAGCGTGCGGCCTGATGGATTCCGGGCTTGCGACTTCGTCGCGCCCCGGAATGGCGACGGAATATGATGCAGAAAATGACCCATCCCGGCGAACAATTTTATCCCGAAGGCGTGCGTTGGGACGATACCATCGCGCAGGGCACGCTTCCGGATCTTTTGTCGAACGCAGCTTCCGACTACGGCCCGCGCATTGCGCTCGAATTCCGGGATCGTCCCATCACCTACACCGAGCTCGCAGCTCAGGCCGAGCGGGCCGCCGCGGCGTTCCTGCGCGAAGGCATCGGCAAGAACGCCTCCGTCGCGCTATTCCTCGGCAACACGCCGGATCACCCCGTCAACTTCTTCGGCGCGCTGAAGGCGGGCGCCCGCATTGCGCATCTGTCGCCGCTCGACGGCGAGATCGCGCTGACGCACAAGGTTTCCGATTCAGGATCGCGTCTGCTCGTCACCTCGAACCTTCAGACGCTGCTGCCGACGGCGCTGAAATTCCTGGAGAAGGGCCTGATCGACCGCCTCGTCGTTTGCGAGGACGACGATTGGGGCAAGGTCGGCACGCCGCAGGCGGCGATCCCGAATGATCCCCGCATCATCACCTTCAAGGCTTTTGTGGAGGGCGCGACCGCGCCGGCACAATGGCCGAACGTGACGGCCGACGACGTCGCGCTGCTGCAATATACCGGCGGCACCACCGGCCTGCCCAAGGGCGCGATGCTGACGCACGGCAATCTCACCTCCGCCGTGTCGATCTACGACGTCTGGGGCAAGCCGTCGCGCGCTGCGCGCGGCGACGTCGTCGAGCGCGTGATCTGCGTGCTCCCGCTGTTCCACATCTATGCGCTCACCGTGGTGCTGCTCTCCTCGCTCAGCCGCGGCAATCTGATCTCGCTGCATCAGCGTTTCGACGTCGAAGCGGTCATGCGCGACATCGAGGCCAAACGCGCGACGTACTTTCCCGGCGTGCCGACGATGTGGATCGCGATCGCCGCGCTGCCTGATCTCGACAAGCGCGATTTCTCCTCGCTCGCCAGCATCGGCTCCGGCGGCGCGCCGCTGCCGGTGGAGATCGCGAACTTCTTCGAGCGCAAGGTCGGCAAGAAGCTGCGCAGCGGCTGGGGCATGACCGAGACCTGCTCGCCCGGCACCGGCCATCCGCCCACCGGTCCCGACAAGCCGGGCTCGATCGGCCTGATGCTGCCCGGCATCGAGCTCGACGTGGTCGCGCTCGACGATCCCAAGCGCGTGTTGCCACCCGGCGAAGTCGGCGAGATCCGCATCAAGGGCCCCAACGTCACCAAGGGGTATTGGAACAAGCCGGAGGGGTCGGCCGAGGCCTTCGTCGATGGCCGCTTCCTCACCGGCGACATCGGCTATGTCGACACCGACGGCTACTTCTTCCTGGTCGATCGCAAGAAGGACATGATCATCTCCGGCGGCTTCAACGTCTATCCGCAGATGATCGAGCAGGCGATCTACACCATCCCGGGCGTGCACGAGGTGATCGTGCTCGGCATTCCCGACCCCTATCGCGGCGAAGCCGCAAAGGCCTTCATCAAGCTGCGGCCGGACGCAAAACCGTTTTCCCTCGACCAGCTGCGCGCGCAGCTGGCCGGCAAGCTCGGCAAGCATGAATTGCCGGCCGCGGCCGAATTCGTCGACGACCTGCCGCGTACGCCGGTCGGAAAATTGTCGCGCCACGAATTGCGCCAGCGGCAGAAACCAGCACAATCCGCATAGAAGAAAGCTCACAGGAGGATCCGATGGATCTCGCATTCACGAAAGAAGAACAGGCGTTTCGCGAGGAAGTGCGACAGTTCTTCCGCGACAATGTGCCGCCGGATACGCGGCGCAAGATGGTCGAGGGCCGCCACCTCTCGAAGGACGAGATGGTGACGTGGTGGCGCATCCTCAACAAGAAGGGCTGGGGCGTCAGCCACTGGCCGACGCAATATGGCGGCACGGGCTGGACCTCAGTGCAGCATTACATCTTCAACGAGGAGCTGCAGTCCTATCCGGCGCCGCAGCCGCTCGCCTTCGGCGTCAGCATGGTCGGTCCGGTCATCTACACCTTCGGCAACGAGGAGCAGAAGAAGAAGTATTTGCCGCGCATCGCCAATGTCGACGATTGGTGGTGCCAGGGCTTCTCCGAGCCAGGCTCCGGCTCCGACCTCGCCTCGCTCAAGACCAAAGCCGAGCGCAAGGGCGACAAATGGATCATCAACGGCCAGAAGACCTGGACCACGCTGGCCCAGCACGCCGACATGATCTTCTGCCTGTGCCGCACCGACAACAATGCGAAGAAGCAGATGGGCATCTCCTTCATCGTGTTCTCGATGAAGTCGAAGGGCGTCACCGTGCGCCCGATCCAGACCATCGACGGCGGCGTCGAGGTCAACGAGGTGTTCTTCGACGACGTCGAGGTGCCCTACGAGAACCTGATCGGCGAGGAGAACAAGGGCTGGGATTACGCCAAATTCCTGCTCGGCAATGAGCGCACCGGCATCGCCCGCGTCGGCGTCTCCAAGGAGCGCATCCGCCGCATCAGGGATCTCGCCAGCAAGGTCGAGTCAGGCGGCAAGCCGATCATCCAGGATCCCGCCTTCCGCGAAAAGCTCGCCGCCTGCGAGATCGAGCTGAAGGCACTCGAGCTGACGCAGCTTCGCGTCGTCGCCGACGAAGGCAAGCACGGCAAGGGCAAGCCCAATCCGGCCTCCTCGGTGCTGAAGATCAAGGGCTCCGAGATCCAGCAGACCACCACCGAGCTGCTCATGGAAGTGATCGGCCCCTTCGCTGCGCCTTACGATGTACACGGCGACGACGGCTCGAACGAAGCCATGGACTGGACCGCCCAGATCGCGCCGAGCTACTTCAACAACCGCAAGGTCTCGATCTACGGCGGCTCCAACGAGATCCAGCGCAACATCATCGCCAAGGCGGTGCTGGGGCTGTGATCTTCTCCCTCTCCGCGAGGCGGGAGGGCCATGTTTCCACCGTCATTCCGGGGCGCGACGTAGTCGCGAACCCGGAATCCATCGGGCCGCACGTTCAAAGGTGAAATGGATTTTCGGGCCTGGCCCTTCGGGCCATCCCGGAATGACGAAGCAAAGTAAGTCCGGGTACGAGGAACCAAGAGAATGGATTTTGATCTGAACGAGGAGCAGCGGCTTCTCAAGGAAAGCATCGACGGCCTGCTGACCGATTCCTACGATTTCGAGCAGCGCAAGAAATACATGAAGGAGAAGGGCGGCTGGAGCAAAACGGTCTGGCTCAAGCTCGCCGAGCAGGGCCTGCTCGGCCTGCCCTTCAGCGAAGCCGATGGCGGCTTCGGCGGCGGCGGCGTCGAGACCATGATCGTGATGGAGGCACTCGGCAAGGCGCTGGTGCTCGAGCCGTATCTGGCGACGGTCGTGATCGGCGGCGGCTTCCTGCGCCATGCCGGCACCGATGCGCAGAAGGCCGCGCACGTGCCCGGGATCATCGACGGCAGCAAGACGCTGGCGTTCGCCCAGCTCGAGAAGAACTCGCGCTACGATCTGTTCGACGTCACCACGACGGCGAAGAAGAAGAGCGACGGCTGGGTCATCGACGGTGAGAAATTCGTCGTGCTCAACGGCGAGAATGCCGACACGCTGATCGTCACCGCGCGCACCAAGGGCGACCGCCGTGACAAGACCGGCATCGGCGCGTTCCTGGTTCCTGCCAATGCCAAGGGCGTGACCAGGAAGTCCTACCCGACCCAGGATGGCCTGCATGCCGCCGACATCACCTTCACCGGCGTCGAAATCGGCCCGGATGCCGCGATCGGAAATCCCGACGACTCGCTCGCGCTGATCGAGCGCGTGGTCGATGAAGCCCGCATCGCGCTTTGCGCCGAGGCGGTCGGCCTGATGGACGAATCGCTGAAGACCACCGTCGAGTACATCAAGACCCGAAAACAGTTCGGCGTCGCGATCGGCTCGTTCCAGTCGCTGCAGCACCGCGCCTCCGACATGTTCGTGGCGGCCGAGCAGGCGCGATCGATGTCGATGTTCGCGACCATGGCTGGCGATTTCGAGGACGCCGCAGAGCGCAGCAATGCGATCGCTGCGGCCAAGGTGCAGATCGGCAAGTCGCTGAAATTCGTGGGGCAGCAGGCGATCCAGCTCCACGGCGGCATCGGCATGACCATGGAGGCGAAGATCGGCCACTACTTCAAGCGCCTCACCATGATCGAGAACAGCTTCGGCGACACCGACTACCACCAGCGCCGCGTCGCGGATGCGGGCGGGTTGATCTGACAACGACGACTGTCATGCCCCGGCTTGACCGGGGCATCCAGTACTCCGCAGCGGCAGTTGGTCCACGTAACTCCGGCCGCGGAGTACTGGATCGCCCGATCACGTCGGGCGATGACACCGAACAAGCGGACGCAGCGGAGCAACAACAATGAAAAACACCCCGTTCGATCTCACCGGCAAGGTCGCCGTGGTCACCGGCTCCAGCCGCGGCATCGGCCGCTCCTCCGCCGAGCTGCTCGCCAGGCTCGGGGCCAAGGTCGTGGTGTCCTCGCGCAAGGCGGATGCGTGCAAGGACGTTGCCGACGGCATCATCGCGTCCGGCGGAGAGGCCACCGTCATCCCCTGCAACATCGCCCGCAAGGCCGAGGTCGAGGCGCTGATCGCGGGCGCGACCAGGCATTACGGCAAGATCGACATCCTCGTCTGCAACGCCGCGGTGAATCCTTATTATGGCCCGTTGCTCGATATCACCGACGAGGCCTTCGACAAGATCATGGGCTCGAACGTCAAGAGCAACATCTGGCTCTCCGCGCTGACGATCCCGCAAATGGCCGAGCGCGGCGGCGGCTCCGTGATCATCATTTCTTCCATCGGCGGCTTGCGCGGCTCCACCGTGATCGGCGCCTACGGCATCTCGAAGGCGGCCGATTTCGCGCTGTGCCGTTCCCTCGCCGGCGAATGGGGTCCGAAAGGCGTCCGCGTCAACTGCATCGCGCCTGGTTTGGTCAAGACCGATTTCGCGCGTGCGCTGTGGGAAGACGAAGCCATGCTGAAGCGCCGCACCGCGACCACGCCGCTGCGCCGCATCGGCGAGCCTGATGAAATCGCCGGCGCCGTTGCCTACCTCGCCTCCGACGCCTCGAGCTTCATGACCGGCCAGACCATCGTCATCGACGGCGGTGTGACGACGGCGGCGGTGTAGTTGCCGGTCTTCCGTTACGGGCGGCGCGCGCCGTCGTGCTCGGCCAAGGCGCGTTCGATGGCGCGTACGACGATCAGGGCCGAACGTTCGTCGAGGTGCACGCCGTCGTCCCAACGCAGCTCGCGGCGCGGCGGCTCGATTTGCAGCCAAAGCGCGCGATCAGGGAAGGCTTCGTCGACGATCTCGTTGGTCATCCGGACCATGCGGGAGCCTCGGACCTCCGGCGCAAAGGGAACGCGGATCAGAAATGCGCGGGTGCCACGCCGCTGCAGCTCGTCGATGAGCTGCCTGATGCGGGCTACACTCGCGCGAGCGACGGCCGGGTCGGCTTCGTTCATCTGCGCCAGCGCACGGTCGAGATAGACCTTGTTGTCGAACGTGCTCGGCGGCTGGCCGAGCAGGCGATCCCACTCGGCGCGTGCCTGGGCGGGATCGGGTTCACCGTGTTTCCACGTTTCATAGCCCGCGACCGCTGTTCGCACCGGGCGCAAGAGCGGCGCTTCCGTGCGCGCGCCGCCGGAAAATCTCTCGATGAGCGCGGTGTCCGGCTCGCGCGTCAGGATATTCGTCTCGATCAGAACGATCTTCGGCGAGTTCGGCCGGTTCGCGACGATCTCGAGACCTGTCACCGGCGAGCCGCCCGCCAACGAAAGATTGCGGACGCGCGGAGGGGAGAAATACCCTTCCTTGAGGCGCCAGGCGATCGAGCTGCCGACCAGCACGATATCAGGCATGGGATCCCGCACATAGCGGTTGAGGCTGACGAGGCTGCCGCCGCGGGTCGTGACCGCCGGTTGCTGCAGGTCCAAGCCGAACCGCGCCGTGGCCAGGCCGCAGGCAAGCAACAGCGCAGCGACAGCTGCCGCGAATTTGATCGTCCACGAAAGCGTTGATTCCTGCCGCATGTCAGAACTGGAAGTAGATGAACGCGCTGTCGGGTCCCGCTTCGAGATAAGCGAGCGCCGCGAGCGCACCATAGAGATAGGGCTCCCAGCGCCGCAACCGTCCTTCGACGAACGTGCCGATGCCGATGTGCTGGATGATCACCGGCAAGGCGTAGAGCAAAGCGAGATTGGTGAACAGTTTTGGTGGATTGGGGACGTCGGTCGCGATGAACATCCCCTTGAGGTAGCCAAGCGCGTGATCGAAATTCGGCAACTTGAAGAAGATCCAGAGCATCGTGACGCAGAAGAACACGATGCCCATCCGGATCACCCGCACCGCGGGGCTTGTATTGCCGAGAAGGTTCAGGAACGGCCGCTCGATGACCAGCAGCAGCCCGTGCGCCATGCCCCACAGCGCGTAGCTCAGGCTCGCGCCATGCCAGAGGCCGCCGAGCGTCATCACGATCATCAGGTTGAGATAGGTTCGCAGCCGTCCATGCCGGTTGCCGCCGAGCGGAATGTACAGATAGGTCCTGAGCCAGCTCGACAGCGAGATATGCCAGCGCGTCCAGAATTCGGAGAACGAGGTCGAGATGTAGGGCAGGTTGAAGTTCACGGGCAGCCGATAGCCGAACAGCAGCCCGAGCCCGAGCGCGATCGCGGAGTAGCCGAAGAAGTCGGCATAGATCTGGTAGCTGTAGAGAAACACGAGCAGCCAGCGGTCCTGCGTGCGCAGCGTCTCGTAGAGCGGGAAGTCCATGTAGGCCGTCATCTCGTTCAGATTGTTCGCCACGTACAGCTTGAAGAAATAGCCGACGAGAATCCACTTCGCCGCCTCGACGAAGGCGACGTCACCGATCTGCTTGGGAACGATCTGCGGCATGAACTGGCCGGCGCGCGTGATCGGCCCGGAGACGAGCTGCGGGAAGAAGATGATGTAGAGGAATACGTCGCGCAGGGGCGCGGTGCGTTTCTCGCGGGTCAGGTCGACCAGCAGGCTGATATTGTGGAACACGAAGAATGAAATGCCGATCGGCAGCGGCAGCCGCAGCAGGAAGTCGATCGGTGCGGCGCCGGTCAGATGGGCCGCGCCGGCGTCGACGAACAGGAATTTGTACTTGAAGAACGCCAGCAGGCCGAGATTGAAGACGATGCCGGCCGGCATCCAGACAGCGCGGTTCTCGAACGCGAGCACCAGGCAGACATGGGTGCCCAGAACCGCGACGAGCAACAGCGGCAGCAACTCCGTTTGCCCGAAGCCGTAGAAGAACACGCTTGCGGCCACCAGCAACTGCACCTGGAAGCGGCGCAGAGGCGGCAGGTAATACGCGCCGAACACGACCGCGACGAAGATGCCGAACTGAAAGGAGGTGAAAGTCATGCCGCCCCGCGTGCCCGGTCCGGCGTGTAGCATTTTTGCGGGAGCGGTCCTAGCCTTGCGCAGGACTACGACTGTGCGACGCGGAGAGACCGTCACCCCACCCCGTCTCACATTTCGCGTTGCTCAATGTGAGCCGACCCTCCCCCTCCAGGGGAGGGTAAGCGAGTCTTGACCTTCCGCCTCCAATCCGCTCCCTTTGGCGCGACACAATGATCCCTCCGGGGGCAACGCCAAGAAACTGCCAACAAAACGCCGACATACGCCAAGGGTAAGCCGCCATGTCTTTCGTTCTCGCCATCGACCAGGGCACCACCTCCTCGCGCGCGATCGTGTTTCGCGGCGACATCTCCATTGCGGCGAAGGCGCAAGCCGAGTTTCCGCAGCATTTCCCGGCCTCGGGCTGGGTCGAGCACGAGCCGGAGGACATCTGGACCTCGACCGTGAACGTGTGCCGCGACGCCATCGCGCAGGCCGGCATCAAGCCCAAGGACATCGCGGCGATCGGCATCACCAACCAGCGCGAGACCACGGTGGTGTGGGATCGCGCCACCGGGCAGGCGGTGCACCGCGCCATCGTCTGGCAGGACCGCCGCACTGCCGACATCTGCGCGAAACTGAAAGCCGACGGCCGCGAGCCGGTGATCTCCAGGAAGACCGGACTGATCATCGATCCCTATTTCTCCGGCACCAAGGTCGCCTGGATCCTGGATCACGTTCCCGGCGCGCGGGCACGGGCCGCGCGCGGCGAGCTGATGTTCGGCACCGTCGACTGCTATCTGCTCTGGCGCCTCACCGGCGGCAAGGTGCACGCCACCGACGCCACCAACGCCTCGCGCACGCTGCTGTTCAACATCCACACGGGCGAGTGGGACGACGAGCTCCTGGAGATCATCGGCGTGCCGCGCTCGATGCTGCCCGAGGTGAAGGATTCCTCCGCGCGCTTCGGCGAGAGCACGCCCGATCTATTCGGCGGCCCCATCGTCATCTCCGGCATCGCCGGCGACCAGCAGGCCGCGACCATTGGACAAGCCTGCTTCCGCCCGGGCATGATGAAGTCGACCTATGGCACCGGCTGTTTTGCCTTGCTCAACACCGGCACCACGCCTGTGGTGTCGAAGAACAAGCTGCTCACCACCGTCGCCTATCAGCTCGACGGCAAGCGCACCTACGCGCTCGAAGGTTCGATCTTCGTCGCAGGCTCAGCCGTGCAATGGCTGCGCGACGGCCTCGGCATCATCAAGCACGCCGCCGAGACGGGACCTCTCGCCGATCAGTCGGACTCCATGCAGAGCGTTTATCTCGTGCCGGCTTTCGTCGGCATGGGCGCGCCGTACTGGAATCCACGGGTGCGCGGCGCGCTGTTCGGCCTCACCCGCAACACCGGCCCTGCCGAGCTGGCCCATGCCGCGCTGGAAAGCGTCTGCTACCAGACCTTCGATCTCTGGGCCGCGATGCGTGCGGACTGGCCGAGCTCGGAAACCGCCAGCGTCGTGCTCCGTGTCGACGGCGGCATGACCGCGTCCGACTGGACCATGCAGCGCCTCGCCGATCTCCTGGATGCGCCCGTCGACCGCCCCGTGATCCAGGAGACCACGGCCCTCGGCGCCGCCTACCTCGCCGGCCTCCAGGCCGGCGTCTATCCCGAGCCGACCAAGTTCGCCGACAACTGGCGCCTCGAGCACCGCTTCAAGCCGAACATGAGCCAGGCGACACGGGAGCGGAAGCTTGCGGGTTGGGCGCGCGCGGTGAAAGGCGTGCTGGCGAGCGACGAGGGGGAGGGGTAGCGGTACACGCTGTCTCTCCACGTCATTGCGAGGAGCTCTTGCGACGAAGCAATCCAGAGTCCCTCCGCGGAAAGATCCTGGATTGCTTCGCTACGCTCGCAATGACGGAGTGTGAAGCTGCTGTCGCTCCTAGAAACGGCACCGCCCGCCGACTCAATATCAAGGGTACCAACCAACCATGATCCTCCCCGACGGCTATTCCGACGTCCCCGCCGGCAAGATCGCCGCCGTCGTCACCCATCTGGAGATGACCGCACCTCCCGAGCGCCGCGACGATCCGCCGGGAGCGTGGACTCTGCGCAAGGCCGACGCGCCGCCGCTTCCCTGGTACCGCGATCTCTTCCGCCGCGTCGGTGAGGACTGGCTGTGGTTCTCGCGCGCCCGCATGAACGACGCCGAGCTCGCCGCGATCATCCACGCGCCCAATGTCGAGGTCTACGCGCTGGGCGTGGACGGCCGCGACGAAGGCCTGCTCGAGCTGGGCTTCCGCGAGCCCGGCCAGTGCGAGCTGGTGTATTTCGGCGTCACCTCTGGCCTCATCGGCACCGGCGCTGCCCGCTTCCTGATGAACCGTGCGCTGGAGCGCGCGTGGTCGCGCGAGGTCCGCCGCGTCTGGGTCCACACCTGCACCCTCGATCATCCCTCCGCCGTCGCCTTCTACCAGCGCTCCGGCTTCCGTCCCTTCCGCCGCCAGATCGAGATCGCCGACGACCCGCGCCTCGACGGCACGGCGCCGCGCGACGCGGCGAAGCATGTGCCGATCATTGAGCAGTCGTAGCCCGCATGTCGCCACGCTCATGCGGGCTACGACTTATCAAAACACCTCCTGCTTGTTCCTTGCCAACGAAAACCCCCGCTGCATCGCGTTGAAGCACGTCAGCCCCGTCTGCTCCGACCGGCATGTGAATCCCGCGCGCTGCCACACCTCGCCATAGGCCAGCACCGGCAGCGAGGCATCCATCACGGTGTCGCCGGCGCAGATGCGCCCCGCGGCTCCCTTCGCGCTCATCTCGAAGGCGTGGCCATAATCGAGCTCGCAATCGGCGGGGCGGCGCGGGCGGGTCTCCATGTTCATGATGTCGCAACGGAGCACGCCCTGTCCGTTGTCGGTGAAGAACTGGCAGACGATGTTTTTCGATGGCGTCAGAAAGCCGATCGGACGGTCCTGGGCATGGACGGCGGTGCTGACCGCCGTGAGAAGCGCTACCAGGATTAGCTCGCGCGGGCCGATCATGTCGCCTCCTAACTAGCCGTCGAAATTCACGGCCGTAGTGTTGGCGCCGCAGACCAGCACCGCGACCCGCTCGCCGGGCGAGGGACGATAGCGACCGGAGAGCAGCGCGGCAAAGGCGGCGGCGCCACCGGGCTCGGCCACCAGACGCACGCTGGTCCACAACGCCTCCTGCGCCTGCCGGATGTCCTCGTCGCTGACGAGGACGACGCGGTGGACATGTGCGCGCGCGATCGGAAACATCAGCTCGCCGACACGCCGCGGCGCAAGGCTGTCGGCGGCGATGCCGCCGGCCGGCGCATCGACCGGCGCGCCGGCCGCGAACGCGGTGTGCAGGGTCGGCGATTGCTCCGGCTCGACCGCGACGATGCGCGTCCGGCCGCCGAACCACGCCGCGATGCCGCCGATCAATCCGCCGCCGCCGACCGCGACCAGCAGCGTGTCGATGCCGGACGCGTCCTGCTCCAGCTCCAGGCCGACGCTGCCTTGGCCGAGCAGGGTTTCGGCCTGATCGTAGGCGTGGACGGCCAGCGCCCCGATCTGCGCGACATGGGTCTCGCTCGCGGCCAGCGCATCGGCATAGCGGCTCCCCGCAATCACGAGCTTTGCGCCATAACCCCTGATGCGCTCGGCCTTGGCCGGCGAGGTGATGTCGGGCACGAAGATCGTGGCGGGAATGCCGAGCCGCTGCGCCGCGTAGGCGACAGCCGCGCCGTGATTGCCGCCGGATGCGGCGACGACCCCGGCCCGCGGCACCTGCCGCAGCAACAGATTGGCGAAGGCTCCGCGCGCCTTGAACGATCCGGAATGCTGCAGCATCTCAAGCTTGAGCGTGACGGGCGCTGCCGGCAGGCCGAAATCGGCGAGATCGGCCTGAAGAAGCGGCGTGCGTCTGATGTGCGGACGGATGACGGCCTCGGTCGCCGCAATCCGCTCCCGCGTGATGTCAATTGTCGCTGTCATGATGCGTTCAGAATACCCCATCGGCCGGTTGACATCAATTAGGTAATTAGCAAAATGGCTAAATGAAGTTTGCCGTTGCCTTGCGCGCGCTCGCCAACGAGCGCCGCCTGCAGATCCTGGACTGGCTGCGGGATCCCAGGAAGCATTTTCGCGAGCAGGCCGATGGCGACCTGGTCGAGGACGGCGTCTGCGGATTGCTGATCGCCGAAAAGCTCGGCGTCAGCGCCCCGACGGTGAGCGAGCACATGCGGGTGCTGACATCAGCCAAGCTGGTGCGTGCCAAGCGGATCAAGCAGTGGACGATGTACAAGCGCAACGAGACGGCCATCGCTGCGATCAAGCGATCGATCCAGGAGGGGCTTTGACCGCGTGGTACGTGACGCTGTCGCCGGCGTCGTTGCAACCGGCGCAACGCACCATTTCCAAGATATCTGTTGCGCCGCACCGAGCTGGTCGTGGAGACTGATCGGCCCTGCCTCGTCCAACCAGGAAGAACGCGAACCATGTTCCTGATCGGCCAATATGATTCCCCCTTCGTCCGCCGCGTCGCGATTGCGCTGCGGCTTTACGGGCTCGCCTTCGAGCACCGGCCGTGGTCGACCTTCGGCGATGCCGACAAGATCGCGTCGTACAATCCGCTGCGCCGGGTGCCGACGCTGGTGCTGGACGACGGCGAGGCGCTGATCGAGAGCACCATCATTCTTGATTATCTCGACGACCTCGTTGGTCCCGAGAAGGCGATGCTGCCGCGCGCCGGCACCGAACGCCGTAGGCATTTGCGCATCTGCGCGCTCGCATCCGGCCTCGGCGACAAGGCGGTCAGCCTGCTCTACGAGCGCGTGCTGCGGAAGGAGCAGCTTGCGCTGTGGGTCGAGCGCTGCCAGGCGCAGATCGGCGACGTCCTGAAAGTGCTGGAGGCCGAGCGCGTCAAAGTGACGACGCCTTACTGGCTGGGAGACCGCATCGGTCACGCCGACGTCGCAGTGGCCTGCGTCGTCCGCTTCACCCGCGAAGCGCATCCGCAACTGTTCGATGCCGCGCGCTATCCGGCGTTGTCAGCGCATGCCGAGCGCTGCGAGGCCTTGGCTCCGTTCAAGGAGATCGTGCAGCCGCTGGCGCCGCCGAAGGGGTGAGGCCCCCCTCTGTCATTCCGGGGCGCGCGAAGCGCGAGCCCGGAATCCATCGTGCGGCGGATGATGCGGAGAAATGGATTCCGGGCTCGCGCCAAGAGGCGCGCCCCGGAATGACGGCGAGGCGAAAGCCTGAGGCCACGCAGCAGCCGATGATGAAATAGTACAGGTGTTTTGCCCGACGGAGCACCATTTCGGCAATACCGAAATTGTTCAAGCTTTTCAACCCCATCCCTACTGTGCATGGGGTTGTTTTCTCATATTTTGATTTGGAGGCGCCTAACCCGCCCCCGCGCGCTTCTTCTGCCAGACCAGATGCACCGCGCAGGTACAGCCTGGCGGATGCGAGGCGAGATCCTTTGACGTCTCGTCGTTCGCCGGCGTTGCCGCAAAGGCTTTGTCGGTCTGTTGCGACGGGATGTAGTTCAGCACCGGCGCGAGCCAACGCTCGGTCTCCGCGACCGTCATGCCCTTGCGCGCGGCGTAATCCTCGACCTGGTCGCGCTCGATCTTGCCGACGCCGAAATAATAGCTCTCAGGCGCAGCGAAATAGAGCCCGGATACGGACGAGCCCGGCCACATCGCAAAGCTCTCGGTCAGCTTCACGCCGGCCGTGGCCTCCGCATCGAGCAGCTCGAACAGCGTCGCCTTCTCGGTGTGATCGGGCTGGGCGGGATAGCCGGGCGCGGGGCGGATGCCCTGGTACTTTTCGAGGATCAGTTCCTCGGTCGAGAGCGCCTCGTCCGGCGCATAGGCCCAGAACTCGCGGCGCACGCGGGCATGCATGCGCTCGGCGAAGGCTTCGGCCAGGCGATCGGCCAGCGCCTTGCACAGGATCGAGGAGTAATCGTCGTTGGCCATCTTGAAGCGATCGGCCACCGCATCCTCGCCGATGCCGGCGGTGACGACGAAGCCGCCGACATAGTCGGGCACGCCCGGGGGCGCGACGAAATCGGCGAGCGCTGCGTTGAAGCGGCCCTCGCGCTTCTCGAGCTGCTGGCGCAGCGTGTGCAGCGTCGCGATTGGCTTGGTGCGGCTCTCGTCGGCGTAGAGCACAATGTCGTCGCCCTGCGCATTCGCCGGCCAGAAGCCGATGGTCGCCCGGGCCCGGAACCATTTCTCCTTGACGATGGTGTCGAGCATCTTGCGGGCGTCGTCATAGAGCGAGCGCGCGACCTCGCCGACCTTGGCATCGTCGAGGATGGCGGGGAAGCGGCCGGCGAGCTCCCAGGTCTGGAAGAACGGCGTCCAGTCGATGTAGGGCACGAGCTCGCGGAGATCGTAATCGTCGAAGCTGCGGATGCCGAGGAAGGTCGGCTTCACCGGCCGGCTCCTGGCGAAATCGACCGGCACGCGGTTGGCGCGGGCAGCGGCGAGTTTCAGGCGCTTCTTGTCGGCCTGCGCGCGCAGATGTGCATCCGAGATCTTTGCATATTCGGCGCGCACCTCGGCGGCATAGGCCTCGCGCTTCTCCGGCGAGAGCAGCGAGGAGGCGACGCCGACGGCGCGGCTGGCGTCGTTGACGTGCACGACTGGACCGGCGCGATAGCTCGGGTCGATCTTCACCGCGGTATGCACGCGGCTGGTGGTGGCGCCGCCGATCAGCAGCGGCAGCTTGAGGCCTTCGCGCTGCAATTCGCCGGCGAAGAACGCCATCTCGTCGAGCGAGGGCGTGATCAGGCCCGAGAGCCCGACGATGTCGGCCTTCTCCGCCTTCACGGTCTCGACGATCTTGGCTGCCGGCACCATCACGCCGAGGTCGATGACCTCGAAATTGTTGCACTGGAGCACGATGCCGACGATGTTCTTGCCGATGTCGTGGACGTCGCCCTTGACCGTCGCCAGCACGATCTTGCCGGCGGACGAGGAGCCCTCCGTGCCGATGCCGTTGGCGAGGTTGCGCGCCTTCTCCTCCTCCATGAACGGCATCAGCCAGGCCACCGCCTGCTTCATCACGCGCGCGGACTTCACCACCTGCGGCAGGAACATCTTGCCGTCGCCGAAGAGATCGCCGACCACGTTCATGCCGGCCATCAGCGGTCCCTCGATCACGTCGAGTGGGCGCGATGAATTCTTGCGGGCTTCCTCGGTGTCCTGCTCGATGAATTCGGTGATGCCGTGCACCAGCGAATGCGACAGCCGCTTCTCCACCGGCCATTCACGCCAGGCGAGATCGGCTTCCTTGCTCTCCGTCTTCTTGCCGCGGAACTTCTCGGCGAGTGCCAGCAGCCGTTCGGACGCGCCCGGATCGCGGTTGAGGACGACGTCCTCGCAGGTCTGACGCAGCTCGGGGTCGATGTCGTCATAGACGATCATCTGCCCGGCATTGACGATGCCCATGTCCATGCCGGCCTTGATGGCGTGATACAGGAACACCGAGTGCATGGCCTCGCGCACCGGCTCGTTGCCGCGGAACGAGAACGACAGGTTGGAGACGCCGCCGGAGATATGCGCGCCCGGCAGGTTCTGGCGAATCCAGCGCGTCGCCTCGATGAAGTCGACGCCGTAATTGTTGTGCTCCTCGATGCCGGTCGCGATCGCAAAAATGTTGGGATCGAAGATGATGTCCTCGGGCGGGAAGCCGACCTTGTTCACCAGGATGTCGTAGGCGCGCTTGCAGATCTCGGTTTTGCGCGCGAACGTATCGGCCTGGCCGACCTCGTCGAACGCCATGACGACGACGGCCGCGCCGTGGCGACGGGCAATCTTGGCCTCGTGGATGAACTTCTCCTCGCCTTCCTTCATCGAGATCGAGTTGACGACCGGCTTGCCCTGCACGCATTTCAGGCCGGCCTCGATCACCGAGAATTTCGAAGAGTCCACCATGACGGGGACGCGGGCGATGTCGGGCTCGGCGGCAACGAGGTTGAGGAAGGTCACCATCGCGGCTTCGGAATCGAGCAGCCCCTCGTCCATGTTGACGTCGATGATCTGCGCGCCGTTCTCGACCTGGTCGCGTGCGACCTGCAGTGCGGCGGTGTAGTCGCCGGCGGTGATCAGCTTGCGGAAGCGGGCCGAGCCCGTGACGTTGGTGCGCTCGCCGACATTGACGAAAGGAATCGCGTCCGTCAGCACAAACGGCTCGAGGCCGGAGAGACGCAGTCGCGGCGTAATCTCCGGCACGGTGCGCGGCTTGTGCGGAGCGACGCTAGCTGCGATCGCCGCGATATGGTCCGGCGTGGTGCCGCAGCAGCCGCCTACGATGTTGACGAGGCCGTCGCGTGCGAACTCGCCGACGAGGCGCGCCATGTATTCGGGCGTCTCGTCATATTGGCCGAATTCGTTGGGCAGGCCGGCATTGGGGTAGGCGCAGACGAGCGTGTCGGCGACGCGGCCGATATCGGCGATATGCGCGCGCAAATCTTCGGCGCCGAGCGCGCAGTTGAAGCCGATGGTGATGGGCTTGGCGTGCCGCACCGAATTCCAGAACGCTTCCGGCATCTGGCCCGAGAGCAGGCGGCCGGACTTGTCGGTGATGGTGCCCGACACCATCACGGGCATGTCGATGCCGCGTTCTTCGGTGATCTCGGCGATCGCATAAAGCGCCGCCTTGGCGTTCAGCGTATCGAAGATGGTTTCGACCAGCAGCAGGTCGACGCCGCCGTCGAGCATGCCGTTGATCTGCTCGCCATAGGACTTGCGCAGATCGTCGAAGGTGACGGCGCGGTAGCCGGGATTGGACACGTCGGGCGAGATCGAGGCGGTGCGGTTGGTCGGGCCGATAGCGCCCGCGACGAAGCGCGGCTTGCCGTCCTCGGCTTCGACGCGCCTAGCGGCATTGCCGGCGAGGCGGGCGCCTTCGCGCGCCATCTCGTAGACGATGTCGGTGAGGTCGTAATCGGCTTGCGCGATCGAGGTCGTGGAGAAGGTGTTGGTGGCGACGATGTCGGCGCCGGCACGCAAATACGCCGCGTGGATGTCCTCGATCGCCTGCGGCTGCGTCAGGATCAACAAATCGTTGTTGCCACGCAGGTCGCGATGGAAGTTCTTGAAGCGCTCGCCGCGGAAGGCGGCCTCGTCGAACTGGAGGTTCTGGATCATCGTGCCCATGGCGCCATCGAGCACGAGAATGCGTTCGCGCGCGGCGTTGAGCAGGGCAGTTCGCTTCGGAGAGGTGGATACTGTCATGGTGTCTTAAGCCGCCTTCTGCGCGCTCTTGGCGCGGATGCCGAGCAAATGGCTGATCGCGAACACGAGATCGGCGCGGTTCATGGTGTAGAAGTGGAAGGTGTCGACGCCGTGCTTGGCGAGCTTCTGCACCTGGCCGGCCGCAACCGTCGCGGCCACCAGCTTGCGGGTCTCGGCGTCGTCATCGAGGCCCTCGAACTTCGCGGCGAACCAGTCGGGCACGCTCGTGCCGGCGCGGGTGACGAAATTGCGCGCCTGCTTGAAATTGTGCATGGGCATGATGCCCGGCACGATCGGAATGCTGATGCCGCGGGCGCGGACGCGGTCGAGATAGCGGAAGTAGAGATCATTGTCGAAGAACACCTGGGTGATCGCGCGGCTCGCGCCGGCGTCGACCTTGGCCTTCAGTGTGTCGATGTCGGCGTCGAAGTCGCGCGCCTCCGGGTGCTTCTCGGGATAGGCCGAGACCGACACCTCGATATCGGCATGCCGCTTCTTGATCCCAGCGACGAGCTCCGCCGAGCTCTGGTAGCCGTCGGGATGGCTGGCATAGGGCGTGCCGATGCCGCCGGCGGGATCGCCGCGCAGGCCCACGATGTGGCGGACGCCGACCTCGTGATAGCGGTCGACGATCTCGTCGATCTCGCCGCGCGAGGCGCCGACGCAGGTCAGATGCGCCGCCGGCAGCAGCGCGGTCTCCTTCAGAATGCGCGAGATGGTGGAGTGCGTCCGCTCCCGGGTCGAGCCGCCGGCGCCGTAAGTCACCGACACGAATTTCGGGTCGAGCGGGGCGAGCCGGTTGATGGTCTCCCAGAGATTGCGCTCCATCTCTTCCGTCTTCGGCGGAAAGAACTCGAAGGAGATCGCAGGCCGCTTCAGGTGCCCGTCTTGCCCGTCGGCGCGGGCAGGAATCGTCAGATCGGTCATGGCCCCACTCACTCCAGATTTGTCGCCGGGTTTCGGCGGCCGACGGTCAGGTTCTCGCTTGGATGACCTAAGATACGGCAAAGGCAGTTTGATCTACAGCCCATCGCCGATGGGAAATGGCCCACTTCTTGATAGATTCTCTGAGTATTGTGGTCTTGAGGCTGGAGCAGTGGGATGCGAGATTCATAAAAAATATCGCGAAAATTCAATAAAGTATGACTATCATCATCACGATGCATGCCGAAAGTGACGGTGGGCAAAGTGATTTTTAGATCGTTGCATTGCCAATTGTCCCAACGTCAACTAAGTAACCGGCTCGCCTCCCGCACACGTCAGACCTGCGCAGCCGCCCCATTGCCGCGTCGCCGCCCGCAACTAACTTAGCGCGCCATGATTCCGCTTTCCGTCCTCGACCTCTCCGTCGTCACCACGGGCACCAGGCCTGCCGCGGCGCTGCGCAACAGCATTGATCTGGCCCGCCACGTCGACGGGCTTGGCTATGTCCGCTACTGGCTCGCCGAGCACCACAATCTCGCCTCGGTGGCGAGCCCCGCGCCCGACGTCATGATCGGACAGATCGCCGCCGTGACGAAGCATATCCGCGTCGGCTCCGGCGGGGTGATGCTGCCCAATCACGCGCCGCTGGTGGTGGCCGAGCGCTTCAAGATGCTGGAGGCGCTGTTTCCCGGCCGCATCGACCTCGGCCTCGGCCGTGCGCCCGGCACCGACGGAGCAACGGCTTACGCGCTGCGCAGCCGGCTCGACCGCCGCGAAGGCGACGATTTCCTGGAGCGGCTCCACGAACTGATTCTGTGGCAGACGCGCGAATTCCCTGCAGGCCACCCCTACAACAATGTCGTCGCCATGCCTGACGACACCGCTTTGCCGCCGATCTGGCTGCTCGGCTCCAGCGATTATTCCTCGGAGCTGGCCGCGCAAGTCGGCATGGGCTTCGCCTTCGCCCATCATTTCGCGTCCCACGATGCGATCGATGCGATGGTGCATTACCGCAACCGCTTCCAGCCGTCGGCCTGGCGCGCGAGTCCGCACGCGATCCTCGCAGTCGCGGCCATCGCGGCCGATACCGATGAGGAAGCCGAACGTCTCGCCTCTTCGTTCGACCTCAACCGGCTGCGCCGCGACCGCGGTCAGTATCTGCCGCTGCCGAGCGTCGAGGAGGCGCTGGCCTATCCTTACTCCGACGCCGAGCGCACCTCGATCCTCCGCAACCGCTCCCGCCTGTTCGTCGGCAGCCCCACGACGGTGCGGAGGAAGCTGCAGCCGCTGATCGACGCGAGCAAGCCGGACGAATTGATGGTGATCACCGCCGTGTATGACCACGAGGCGCGAAAGAAGTCGTATTCGCTGCTGGCGGAGGGGTTTGGGCTGACGAAAAGCGAAGTCGCGTAACCCGCTCTCGTGCCCCGGCTCGCGCTTCGCGCGTCCGGGACACGAGTTCAATCCTGCTGCGCTTCGCTGAACGTCGCGCGGAACGGATGGCCCGGATAGACGCCGACGATGCGGAATTCGCGCGAGAAGAATTTCAGCTCCTCGATGGCGAAGGCGAGGCCCTTGTCCTCGGGGTGGCCATCGACGTCGGCATAGAACTGCGTGGCGAAGAAATTGCCGTCGACCATGTAGCTTTCCAGCTTGGTCATGTTGACGCCGTTGGTGGCAAAGCCGCCGAGTGCCTTGTACAGCGCGGCCGGCAAATTGCGCACCCGGAAGACGAAGGTCGTGACCAGCGGACCCGTGCCTTGCGCGGCCCATTTCGGCTCGCGCGCCAGCACCACGAAGCGCGTCGTGTTGTGGGCCTCGTCCTCGATGTCCTCGGCGAGGATGTCGAGGCCATAGATCTTGGCGGCGAGGCGCGAGGCGATCGCGGCGACCGTCTTGTCCTTGCGTTCCGAGATGTCGCGGGCGCTGCCGGCAGTGTCGGCGTGCACGATCGGCTTGATGCCGAGCTTGCGGATGATGCGGCGGCACTGGCCGAGCGCATGCACATGGCTCTCGACGCTCTTGATGTCGTCGAGCCTGGTGCCCTTCACCGCCATCAGCTGATGCCGAACGGGGAGAAACCACTCGCCGATGATGAAGAGACCGGAGGCCGGCAAGAGATGATGGATGTCGGCGACGCGGCCGGCGACCGAGTTCTCGATCGGGATCATGCCGAGATCGGCCTCGCCCGACGAGATCGCAGACAGCGCATCCTCGAAGGTGGCACAGGGCATCGGCTCGGCGTCGGGATAGGCTTCGACGATGGCGATGTGGGAATTGGCTCCGGGCTCGCCCTGGAATGCGATTTTCAGCTTGCTCATGTCTTAAAAGTGCTCCTGCGGCGCCTTGTACCAGCCGCTCAGGATTTGGAAAGGATGCTGCGCGCGGTTTCGAGATCAGGCGGCGTGTCGACGCCGCGAGGTACGCTGTCGACGATCATGATGTCGATGCGCATGCCGGCTTCGACCGCCCGGAGCTGCTCCAGGCTTTCCTGACGCTCCAGCGGCGAAGGCGGCAGTGCCACGAACCGTTCCAGCGCCGCGCGGCGGTAAGCATAGAGGCCGATGTGGTGGTAACGCGGTCCATTGCCGTAAGGGGCTGTGGCGCGGGTAAAATAGAGTGCCCGCAGCCGCCGCGGCCCGATCGGCGAGCCGATGGCCTTCACGACGCTGGGGGCGAGGTCCTCCTCCTCGGTGTGGATTTGCGAGGCCAGCGTCACGATGTCGACCGCGGGTTCGGAAAAGGGCGGCAGCACCTCGCGGATGGTCTGCGGCGTGATGGTCGGGAAATCGCCCTGCAGGTTGATCACGATCTCGGCCTTGCCGTCCGGGTCGAGCTTCTGCATGGCCTCGTGGATGCGGTCCGAACCGGAGGGGTGGTCGGCGCGCGTCATCACGGCTTCGCCGCCATGGGCCGTCACGACCGAGGCGATCTCCGGCGTATCGGTTGCGACCGCGACCCGGCCGATACCGGCGGCCTCGGCGCGGCGCAGCACATGCACGATCATCGGCTGGCCCGCGATGTCGGCGAGCGGCTTGCCGGGCAGGCGGGTGGCGGCCATGCGGGCCGGGATCAGCACCAGGATGCGAGGGTCGATCATCGGGTCAAGAGCCTGCAAACAGGGCGTTTTCCGCGCCGAGAAATGGAGGTGGGACGGGTTGAAAGCCGGGTCGCTTATACGGGTTGCCAGACCCCGGGCAAACCGATATCTCAATGGCAAAACTCGGGGAAACAATAGGGTACGTTTGATTCTCCCGAGGCTCGTCCTGGCGGCCGATTGCGCCGCTGTTTCCTTCTTGCGGTGGGGCCTGGCCGGAAATGGACTCTTTCGAACTCAATAAGATCATGGGTGCCGTGCTCGGTACCTGTCTCTTTCTCCTGGTGACCAGCTTTACCGCCCAGGCTCTTTTCTCGCCCAAGATGCCGGAAAAGCCCGGCTTCGAGATCGCCGTGAAGGAAGATGCCGGCCACGGTAAGGAAGGCGGCGCCGCCGCGGCAGCCTCCGAACCGATCGAAAAGCTGCTCCAGACCGCGTCCGTCGAAAAGGGCTCTGCCGCCGCCAAGAAGTGCGGCGCCTGCCACACCTTCGAAAAGGGTGGCCCGAATCGCGTCGGTCCCAACCTCTATGGCGTCGTCGGCGAGCCAAAGGGCCAGGGCCGCGGCGGCTTCAACTTCTCGGCGGCCCTCAAGGGCAAGGGCGGCAACTGGACGTTCGATGACCTCAACAAGTTCATCGCCAATCCGAAGGGCTTTGTCCCGGGTACCGCGATGGGATTCGCCGGCATCCAGAAGGATTCCGAGCGGGCCGACGTCATTGCCTATCTGAATTCGCTGTCGGAGAAACCCCAGCCGCTGCCAACGGCGGCGAAATAACGTCGCCCAAACTCGTCTTGGAATGTGCGGCCAGGCTCAAAAGCCTGGCCGTTTCCTTATCCGGCCCTCCCAGTGAATTTATCGGGGCGTTTGGCCGCATCCGATCGGCGGCCGGGGCTTCCAAGATGAGGAAAAAGCAACATATTCGGTCGAAACCTCGCCTATATTGGGAACTTAAAGGAGTAGCCTCCTTCAAGACAGGGATGTTGATTTGGCCATTACCCGACGCGATCTCCTGCTCACCGGCACTGCGGCCGCAGCGCTTCCCGCCCTCGGTTCCGTAGCGGGCCTTTCCGTGGTCGGCAGTGCTGCGGCGCAATCGGCGAATGAGCTGCCTTGGCGCCACGCGCTGTCCCTGTTCGGGAAGGTCAAGTACCCCGCTGATTTCAAGCGCTTCGACTATGTCAATCCGGAAGCGCCCAAGGGCGGCATCGCCCGCCAGATCGCCGTCGGCACCTTCGACAATTTCAACATCGTCGTGTCGGGCGTGAAGGGCCAGGTCGCCGGCGCTGTCGCATTCATCTACGAGTCCCTCACGACGGCCTCGCTCGACGAAGTCTCGACCGAATACGGCGCGCTGGCCGAGGCCGTCAGCCACCCGGACGATTTCGCCTTCGTCACTTACCGTTTGCGGCCGCAGGCCAAATGGCACGACGGCAAGCCCGTTACCGCGGATGACGTGATCTTCTCGCTGGATTCCTTCAAGAAGCATCACCCGATGTACTCGGCCTATTACAGCCACGTGGTGAAGGCCGAGAAGGTTGGCGAGCGCGAGGTGAGATTCGTATTCGACGCGCCGGGCAACCGCGAGCTGCCGCAGATCGTGGGGCAGCTCACGGTCCTGCCGAAGCATTGGTGGGAGGGAACGGACGCGCAGGGCCGCAAGCGCGATGTCTCCGCGACCACGCTCGAAGTTCCGCTCGGCTCCGGTCCCTACAGGGTCAAGGACTTCGTGGCTGGACGGTCGATCGCGCTGGAGCGCGTCAAGGACTATTGGGGCCGCGATCTGCCTGCCAATGTCGGCCGCAACAATTTCGACGAGCTGCGCTACGAATATTTCCGCGACGCCACCGTGGCGATCGAGGCTTTCAAGGCCGACCAGGTCGATTGGCGCACCGAGAACAGCGCGAAGAACTGGGCGACCGCCTACGACTTCCCGGCCGTGACCGAAAAGCGCGTGATCCTCGAAGAATTCGCCAATCGCAGTTCGGGCGTGATGCAGGCCTTCGTGCCGAACCTGCGCCGCGGCAAGTTCAGCGATCCGCGCGTGCGGCGTGCGCTCAACTATGCGTTCGACTTCGAGGAGATGAACAAGCAGATCTTCTTCGGCCAGTACAAGCGCGTCAGCAGCTATTTCGACGGCATCGAAGATCTGATGGCAACCGGCGTGCCGCAGGGCAAGGAGCTCGAGATCCTCGAGACCGTCCGCGCCCAGGTCCCGCCCGAAGTCTTCACCACGGCCTACACCAATCCGGTCGGCGGCAATCCGGAAGCCGTGCGCGATAATCTCCGCGAGGCGCTGCGCCTGTTCAAGGAGGCCGGCTACGAGGTACGCGACCGCAAGCTGGTCGACGTCAAGACCGGCGCCCAGTTCACCCTCGAATTGCTGAACTCGGATCCCAGCTTCGAGCGGATCACGCTGTTCTATAAGCCGTCGCTGGAGCGGCTCGGCATCGCGGTCAGCGTGCGTACCGTCGATCCGACCCAGTACGAGAACAGGACACGCGAGTGGGATTTCGACATCGTCACCAACTCGTGGGGCGAGTCGCAGTCGCCGGGCAACGAGCAGCGCGAGTTCTGGTCGTCCAAATCGGCTGATATCGCCGGCTCCCGCAACATTGCCGGCATCAAGAACCCGGCGATCGACAAGCTGATCGAACGGGTGATCTACGCTACCGATCGTGATGATCTCGTCGCGGCTACCAAGGCGCTTGACCGCGTGCTGCTGTGGAATCACTACGTCGTGCCGCAGTGGACCTACAACAAGGTCCGCACCGCCCGCTGGGATCGCTTTGGGCGGCCCTCGGAACTGCCCAAATACGGCCAATCCGGCTTCCCGTTCATCTGGTGGTACGACGCAGACAAGGCGGCACGGATCGCAAAGAAGTCGTGAAGGACATCCCCCGCATGACGCAGATGTCACGCCGCCATGTGCTGGCCCTGGGTGTTGGCGGCGCCTTTGGAGCGTTCCTTGGCGTGCCGCCGTTGCGCAAGGCAGGCGCGTCGGAGGCCGGAATCGAGGCCCATGGCATCTCCGCGTTCGGCGATCTCAAATATCCCGCCGATTTCCGCCAGTTCGACTACGTCAATCCGGCTGCCCCGAAGGGGGGCACGTTCTCGCTGATTCCGTCGACGAAATCGCATAACCAGTCCTACCAGACCTTCAACTCGCTCAACGCCTACATTCTCAAGGGCGACGGTGCGCAAGGCATGGACATGACGTTCTCGCCGCTGATGGTGCGCGCGAGCGACGAGCCCGACGCGATGTATGGGCTTGCCGCCAAATCCGTGCAGATATCGCCGGACAGGCTGGTCTATCGTTTCACGATGCGGCCCGAAGCGAAATTCCACGACGGCACCAGGCTCACCGCGCATGATGCGGCGTTCTCGCTGACGACGCTGAAGGCCAAGGGCCACCCGCTGATCGTCGTGAACATGCGCGACTTCGTGAGCGCGGAAGCCATCGACGACGCAACGCTCGTCGTCACCTTCGCCAAGGGACGCGCCCGCGACGTGCCGCTCTATGTCGCCGGTCTTCCGATCTTTTCGAAAGCGTATTACACGTCCCGGCCGTTCGATGAATCGACGCTGGATATTCCGCTCGGCTCCGGTCCGTACAAGGTCGGCAGGTTCGAGGTCAATCGCTACATCGAGTTCGAGCGGGTCAAGGATTGGTGGGCGGCCGATCTGCCGCCCTGCCGCGGCACTTACAATTTCGATGTCGTGCGCTATGAGTTCTATCGCGACCGCGATGTCGCCTTCGAGGGCTTCACCGGCAAGAGTTATCTCTATCGCGAAGAGTTCACCTCGCGCATCTGGGCGACGCGCTACGACTTCCCGGCCGTCAAGGACGGCCGCGTCAAGATGGAGGTCGTGCCCGACGACACGCCCTCCGGCGCGCAGGGCTGGTTCATCAATACGAGGCGCGACAAGTTCAAGGACCCGCGCGTGCGCGAGGCCCTGATCAACGCCTTCGATTTCGAATGGACCAACAAGACCATCATGTACGGCGCCTATGCCCGTACCGTGTCGCCGTTCCAGAATTCGGACCTCATGGCGGGCGGTGTGCCGCCTTCGCCGGAAGAGCTGAAGCTGCTGGAGCCGTTTCGCGGCCAGGTTCCCGACGAAGTTTTCACCGCACCGTTTACGCCTCCGGTAACGGACGGCTCCGGGCAGGACCGCAGCCTGTTGCGCAAGGCGCAGCAACTGCTGAGCGAGGCTGGCGTGCCGATCAAGGATGGCAAGCGGATGCTGCCCAACGGCGAGGTGTTCAAGATCGAGTTCCTGTTGGACGAACCCTCCTTCCAACCGCATCACGCGCCCTACATCAAGAATCTCGCGACGCTCGGCATCGAGGCGAACGTGCGCCTTGTTGATGCGGTGCAATACAGGGCGCGTCAGGATGACTTCGATTTCGACCTGACGATCCAGCGCTTCAGCATGTCGGCAACGCCGGGCGATGCCATGCGCTCGTTCTTCTCCTCGCAGGTCGCGAACACCAAGGGCTCGTACAATCTCGCGGGCATCGCAAACCCGGCCATCGACGCCATGATCGAGAAGATCATGGCAGCCGACAGCCGCGAGGAATTGACCTTTGCTTGTCGTGCTTTCGACCGCCTGTTTCGCGCCGGCCGCTACTGGGTGCCGCAATGGTACAACAAGACGCACCGGCTGGCCTATTGGGATCAGTTCGGCCACCCGCAGAAGCTGCCGCGTTATGCCAACGGCGTCGGCGCGCCCGACATCTGGTGGCATGAACCCACCAAGGCCGCCAAGCTCGAACAGGCGAAATAATCATGAGCGCCTATATCGCCCGCCGCATCCTCCTGATGATCCCTACGCTGCTGGGGATTCTCTTCGTGTCTTTCGTCGTCGTGCAGTTCGCGCCGGGCGGCCCGGTCGAGCGCGTGATCGCGCAACTCTCCGGGGCTGACACCGGCGGCACTTCGCGCATTTCGGGCGGCAGCGACTTTGCGCAGCGCGCGCCCGGGCAGGTCGGGGCCGGTGGCGACGCCATCAACTCGAAATATCGCGGTGCGCAGGGTCTTGATCCCGACTTCATCAAGAAGCTCGAGGTGCAGTTCGGCTTCGACAAGCCGGCACCGGAACGCTTCGCACTGATGGTGTGGAATTTTGCCCGCTTCGATTTCGGCAAGAGCTATTTCCGCGACGTCAGCGTTCTGCAACTCATCAAGGAGAAGCTGCCGGTTTCGATCTCGCTCGGCCTGTGGTTGACGCTGATCACCTATCTGATCTCGATTCCGCTCGGCATCCGCAAGGCGGTGAAGGATGGCACGCGCTTCGACACCTGGACGTCAACCATTCTCGTGCTGGGCTATGCCATTCCCGGCTTCCTGTTCGCCATCCTTCTCATCATCCTGTTCGCCGGCGGCTCCTTCTTCAACTGGTTCCCGCTGCGCGGACTGACCTCGGACGGCTGGTCGCAGTTTCCCTGGTACTGGCAGATCATCGACTATTTCTGGCATCTGACGCTGCCGCTGATCGCCATGGGGTTAGGTGCCTTCACCACCATGACGTTCCTGACCAAGAACTCGTTCCTGGACGAGATTCGCAAGCAATACGTGATGACCGCGCGCGCCAAGGGCTGTAGCGAGGGCCGGGTGCTCTACGGCCACGTCTTCCGCAATGCCATGCTCATCGTGATCGCCGGCTTCCCGGGGACCTTCATCCACGCCTTCTTTTCCGGCTCGCTGCTGATCGAGACCATCTTCTCGCTGGACGGGTTGGGCCTGCTCAGCTTCGAGAGCGTGCTCAACCGCGACTATCCCGTGGTGTTCGGCACGCTCTACATCTTCTCGCTGGTCGGCCTCGTGATCAACCTGGTCTCCGACCTGACGTATATGTGGATCGACCCCCGGATCGATTTCGAAGCGCGGGAGGTCTGATGACGATCACCGCACCGACGCCGATCGAGACCACGGCCCAGTCCCCATTGGGCGAGGTCGTTCCGATCACACGCAAGCCGTTCGCTCCTTCGCCGCTCAACAGGCGGCGGTGGCAGAACTTCAAGGCCAACCGCCGCGGCTACTGGTCGTTCTGGTTATTCATTGCGCTGTTCGTGCTCTCGCTGTTCGCGGAGTTGATCGCCAACGATCGGCCTTTTCTGATCAAGTTCGACGGTCGCCTCTACTGGCCCGCGTTCGTGACCTATTCCGAAACCACCTTCGGCGGGGACTTCGAAACCGCGGCTGACTACCGCGATCCCTATTTGCAGAAGCTGATCAAGGAGAAGAACGGCACCATCGTCTGGCCGCTGATCCGTTACTCTTACGACACCCACAATCTCGACTTGCCGACGCCGGCGCCGTCGCCGCCGACCTGGATGCTGACCGAGAAGCAATGCAAGCCGGTGGTGGAAAAGAAGGGGCTGACGAGTTGCCGTGACCTCGAATACAACTGGCTCGGTACCGACGACCAGGGGCGCGACGTGGTCGCACGGCTGATCTACGGCTTCCGCATCTCGGTGCTGTTCGGCCTTTGTCTCACGATCGTTTCGTCGGTCATCGGCATCGCAGCGGGCGCGGTGCAGGGCTATTTCGGTGGCCGGGTCGATCTCATCTTCCAGCGCTTCATCGAGATCTGGACGGCTATCCCCTCGCTCTATCTTCTCCTGATCCTGTCCTCGGTCCTCGTGCCCGGCTTTTTCGTGCTGCTCGGCATCCTCTTGCTGTTCTCCTGGGTCTCGCTGGTCGGCCTCGTGCGGGCCGAGTTCCTGCGCGGGCGCAACTTCGAGTACATCCAGGCGGCGCGGGCGCTCGGCGTCTCCAACCCGACCATCATGTTCCGCCACCTGCTGCCGAACGCGATGGTGGCGACCATGACGTTCCTGCCCTTCATCGTGTCGAGTTCGGTGATGACATTGACGGCGCTGGATTTCCTCGGCTTCGGCCTGCCGCCGGGGTCACCTTCGCTCGGCGAATTGCTGTCGCAGGCCAAGTCCAATGTGCAGGCACCCTGGCTCGGGTTCTCCGGCTTCTTCTCGGTCGCGATCATGCTTTCACTCCTGATTTTCATCGGCGAAGCCGTTCGCGACGCCTTCGATCCGCGCAAGACGTTCAGGTAGGCCGATGGACGCGATCAACCAGCCCCTGCTCAGCGTTCGCGATCTCTCGGTGGCCTTCCACCAGGGCGGCGCCACCACGCTTGCAGTCGACAAGGTCACGTTCCAGATCAAGCGCGGCGAATGCCTGGCATTGGTCGGCGAATCCGGATCCGGCAAGTCCGTCAGCGCGCTCTCGATCCTCAAGCTCCTGCCCTATCCGAACGCCTCGCATCCCTCGGGCAGCATCCGCTTCAAGGGGCAGGAGCTGATCGACCGATCCGAGCAGCAGATGCGGGAGATTCGCGGCAGTGACATCTCCATCATCTTCCAGGAGCCGATGACCTCGCTCAATCCGTTGCACACGATCGAGGCGCAGATCGGCGAGATCATCCAGCTGCACAATCCGACCAGTAATGCCGAGGCGCGCAAACGGACGCTGGAGCTGCTGACGCAGGTCGGCATCCCCGAGCCCGAGACGCGGCTGAAGAGCTATCCGCATCAGCTCTCCGGCGGTCAGCGCCAGCGTGTGATGATCGCGATGGCGCTCGCCAACGAGCCGGATCTGCTGATCGCGGACGAGCCGACGACGGCGCTCGACGTCACCGTGCAGGCACAGATCCTGGCGCTGCTCGCCGAGATCCGCTCGCGGCTCGGCATGAGCCTGCTCTTCATCACCCACGATCTCGGCATCGTGCGCCGCATCGCCGACACCGTCTGCGTCATGAAGAGCGGCGAGATCGTCGAGCAGGGACCGGTCGAGCAGGTCTTCAAGTCGCCGAAGCATCCCTATACGCGCGATCTGCTCGCGGCCGAGCCGAAGCCGGACCCGGCGCCGCCGCAGCCGGATGCGCCGGTGGTGATGTCGGCGGACGATTTGAAGGTCTGGTTTCCGATCAAGCGCGGCCTGATGCGCAAGACGGTCGGCCACATCAAGGCGGTCGACGGCGTCAGCGTCGCCGTGCGCAAGGGCGAGACGCTCGGCGTCGTCGGCGAGTCCGGCTCGGGCAAGACCACGCTGGGGCTGGCACTGCTGCGGCTGATCTCCTCGAACGGGCGCATCGTATTCCTGGGAAAAGACATCCAGGGACTGCGTTTCAAGGAGATGCGGCCTTTCCGCCGCGACATGCAGATCGTGTTCCAGGATCCGTTCGGCTCGCTCAGCCCACGCATGTCGGTCGCCGATATCATCGCCGAAGGTCTCTCCGTGCATCAGCCGAAGCTGTCCGGCGAAGAACGCGAGACGCGCGTCGTCAAGGCGCTCGAGGATGTCGGGCTCAATCCTGAGACGCGCTTCCGCTATCCGCACGAATTCTCCGGCGGCCAGCGCCAGCGCATCAGCATCGCGCGGGCGGTGGTGCTGGAGCCGGATTTCGTCGTGCTGGACGAGCCGACAAGCGCGCTCGACATGCTGTTCCAGGCGCAGATGGTCGATCTCTTGCGCGAGCTCCAGCGCAAGCGCGAGCTCACCTACATGTTCATCTCGCACGATTTGCGCGTCGTCGCTTCCCTTGCGAGCCACCTGATCGTGATGCGCGGCGGCAAGGTCGTCGAAGAAGGACAGGCCGCCGAGCTGTTCAAGTCCCCGAAGACGGATTACACGCGGGCGCTGTTCGCGGCGGCGTTCCGGCTGGAGACCGCCGGGAATGGCTCGGCGGCGACGTAAGCCCCGTCACAACCGCTTGATCGCGACGACTTCGCTGCCGGCCTGCTTGATCCGTGCGATGGCCGGCTCGATCGGCTCGATCACAGTCGCCATGTGATGCGCGTTAGCATGAACCATGGTGCTGCCATCGCGGACGATCGCGACATGTCCCTTCCAGAAGATCAGATCGCCGCGCTGCAAGCGGCTTCGCTCATGCGGCTCCAGTGCGCGGCCCAGACCGGCCAGCTGCATGTCGCTGTCGCGCGGGCAGCCGGTGCCTGACGCTGTCAGCGAGACTTGAACCAGGCCGGAACAATCGATGCCAGAACTGCTCTTGCCGCCCCACAGATAGGGCGTCCCGACGAAGCGCTCGGCGACGGCGACGAAATCCGGCTCGCGGTGATCGAGCAGGGCGAGATGGGACTTCGGCAGATACCTGCCGTCCCGCGTCACGGCGAAGCTGCCGTCTTGGCGCGCCACCGCGAGCCTGGATCCCATCACCAGCGTCTCGGCCGGCGGCAGCTTGATCGAGGGACCGGGAAACGCAAACGTCCTGAGGGCGCTGACCACGTGAGTTGGAGCCGCCGACGGCTTGACGAGCGCGGCATCCGGCAGCCAGCCGACATAGCCGTCGCCATTGAGCTGGCCCCACGCCCAGCCCTCGCCGTTGCGGTCGTAAACCGTGACGCGTTCGCCGCGCAGTGCCTCCGTCATCAGCATCGCGTTCGAAGACGGCTGCTCGCGGACCGGCGCGATCGGTTCGACCACCTCGAATTCCTCACCGGTGACGAAGCGATCAGCCTCAACTTCGCCTTCGAGATATTTCGCAGCGAGGTCGCCCCGCGCCGGCGTCAGCCGCGGATCGTATTTTGGATCATGCATAGCGCTCGCCCAGCAAGGTGTAGATGGCTCGGGTGGCCTGGCACTCGCCCCCTTCGGGCCGCGCCGGCTTGGCCGACGGCGTCCAGCCGTAGATGTCGACATGCAGCCAGCTCTTGGCGTGCTCGACGAAGCGCTGCAGGAACAGCGCGCAAGTGATGGAGCCGGCAAAACCGCCTGACGGCGCGTTTGTGATGGTGGCGGTCTTGGAGTCCAGCCAGGAATCGTAAGGCGGCCACAGCGGCATGCGCCACAACGGATCGTTCTCCTGCACCGCGCAGCGCGCGAGGTCGGCGGCAAGGGTTTCGTCATTGGTGTAGAACGGCGGCAGTTCCGGACCCAGCGCGACCCGCGCCGCGCCGGTCAGTGTGCCCAAATCGATCAGCAGGTCGGGCTTCTCCTCGTCGGCCAGCGCCAGCGCGTCGGCGAGCACCAGCCGCCCTTCAGCGTCGGTGTTGCCGATCTCGACCGTGATCCCTTTGCGCGAGGTGAAGACATCGAGCGGGCGGAAGGCGTTGCCGGCAACCGCGTTCTCGACCGCCGGAATCAGCACGCGCAGCCGCACCTTCAGCTTGGCGACCATCACCATGCGTGCCAGCGCCAGCACGTTGGCAGCGCCGCCCATGTCCTTCTTCATGATCAGCATGCCGCTCGACGGCTTCAGATCGAGCCCGCCAGTGTCGAAACAGACGCCCTTGCCGACCAGCGTCACCTTGGGATGAGCAAGGTCGCCCCAGCCGATGTCGATCAGCCGCGGCGCACGGTTCGAGGCCATGCCGACGGCGTGGATGAGCGGGAAATTCTTCTCCAGCTCTTCGCCGATGGTGCAGGCGAAGCTTGCACCGAACTCGGCCGCGAGGTCTTGCGCGGCGGCGGCCAGCTCTGCCGGTCCCATGTCGTTGGACGGCGTGTTGATGAGGTCGCGCGCGAGCATTGCGGCATCAGCGATCCGCTCGATCCCGGCCGCATCGACGCCATCAGGAGGCACCAGCCGGACGTCGGGGCGATCAGCCTTGCGGTAGCGCGCGAAGCGGTAGCATCCCAGTGCGAAGGCGAGCGCTGCCAGCCGCGTATCATGCGGCGCATTGGCAAAGCGATAAGTGCCCGGCGGCAAAAGCCCGGGCAGGGCGCCAGGCCGGAACAGGTCGCACGATCTTGCGCCCTCGTCCTCGAGGCCGAACAGCACCTGCGCAATCGCGCCGCCGGGCGCGGGCAGCGCGAGATAGGCGCCCGGCTTGGCGGTGAAGGCGCATGCCGTGGCGAACAGGCGTTGCGCTGGCGGCAGCGTCTCGGCGACCTGATCCCAGCTCGCTTTGGTGACGAAGATGATCGGGATGGCGGCGGGTGACGTCTCGAAGACAGAAGGCATTGGCGGGTCCCGATCGTCAGATCAAACGGGTCATACGACCGGACGAGACTTCGCAGAGTTTGGCCGCTGCTGCAATCGGCTTTGCCGTCACCGTTCAGCGAGCGCTACTCGCGGCTAGGGGCCCATGCTAGGTTCCGGCAAGGCCGCCAGAGATGGAAACCGGGCGACCGACGACAAAGCCCGCCGGGAGGAAGCGCAATGGAATTTGTGTGGAGCGTGGTCACATTCATCGGACAGGCCGTCGAGGCTATTTTTGGCTATATCGAGCACCATCACTGGATCTTCGCGCTCCTGGTCGGCGGTTACGTGTTTTATCTCCATGACCGATCCGTCCACGCGCGGTTCGATGCGCTGGACAGGCGCGTCGACGAAATCCGCAAGCGGCTTGCCATCGAATATTGATCGGACGAAATGAAACCGTCGTACGGCAGGTCTCGTATTTCATGTTGAGAACTGCCGTTCACCCGAGTGTTGCCGCGGGGCTTTACTAGCGCCACGGTTGTGTCATGATTGGTGAATATTTTAGATTGTGTCGTGCGCCTCTGCACGCCTCAAGAGCAAGATCTTTGCCCGAGCTATGACTGGCTTCGATCTGTTTCGTCAAAGGTATTTCTCGCATCGTTTTGGGCGGCGCAGCATCGGCAAATGAGCGGCGCAAAATGGATAGATCGTTCGTTATTGCGCAGATTTCCGATCTGCATCTCGACGGATCGAGCCGGCTGCTTGCGGCGATCGAAACGCTCAGTGCCGCTCTCCGCGAGAGAATGGCGGGCCTCGCCGACGTCCCCGACCGCATCCTGCTGATCACGGGAGATCTCGTGGACGATCCGACGCCGCGCGCGCTCGACGAAGCGCTCGCCGTCATCGCGTCCCTGCGGCAGACACGCGTGTTCACCGACATCCAGGCCGTTGCCGGCAATCACGACGTCAAGCGGCCGAGCCGCTGGACCGGCCGCCACGACGTCTATGATTACCTCAATCTGCCGCGGACCTCGAAGAGCGTCTATTACCGGCAGGCCGGCCTCGACCTGGTGCTGCTGGATTCCAACCGCGCAAGCCTGACGACGCTTGCGAGCGGCAACATCGATGAGGGCACGTACAAGACGATGGTCGCGGATTCCGCCCGGCTGAGCGTCGAGCTCGCGGGCAGCATGGGCTCTGCGGGGCGCGCCGACTATGCCGAACCGACGGAGAATCTGGTGCGCGTGCTGGCCCTGCATCATCATCCGCTGCCGCAGGCGACTGGGGAAGGAAAGCGCTTTCTCGGCGTGCCCGACGAGCCGCTGATGTATCTGGCAGCGCCCGCAACCTTCCTCGAAGCGGCAACCTCCCTCAACGTCGATCTGGTGCTGCACGGTCACCGGCATGTCGAGGGATTGACCCGCTATTCCATTCCCGATCCACGCGCGACCTCGAGCGAGAGCGGCGAAGCGTTCTGGCGCACCATCTACGTGCTCTCCTGTCCGTCCTCGACCGGGCAAGCCGGCGACGATGCCGGCTTCAACATCATCCATTTCAGTCCTGTGTCCCATGCAAGCCGTATGGACTACCGTTTCGCGGTCGCGCGCTACTCGAGGCCGCGCAACGATGGCGCTTTCAGGCTGCTCGATTCGAACCTGCCGGACGGAATCATCAGGCTGTCGGCAGGGCGGGACTTTTCCCGTGATCCGGCGGTTCAGTCGGCAATCGAGATCGCCTCATGCGTCTCGCTGAAGCGGAATCAGGTCGCCGCGTTCGCCCGCCGATTGTTCGCGCGCCGCGGCTTCTACGATGAAGCCGAACCGGACTGGGCGAACGCGTTCTACACCTACGTCGTCTCGTCTCATGCCTGGACGGACCTCGAAGGCAAGGTCGCGAGGTCGGGACCGAGGTCTGACATCGGCGCATTGTCCGCGGTGAGAACACTGCTCGCTCGATTGATCGCGCAGTCCGCCGAGGTGCTCGGCGTCGACCGCGCTCAGCTCGATTCGCTCTCCGGCAGGCGCTCGATCAACCGAGACGACTTCCTGCGCCAACTGCCGAGCCTGTCCGGTGAGGGTGTCGATACTCAGCAGGCGGCGCGGCAAAGGCGGGAGTTGCTGCGGGAGATGAACGAACCGCTGAAGGCGCTCGGCCTCGATCTGGATCTCGGCGGTGAGGCGCCGCCGCAAACGGCTGCAAGGCGGCGTTAACCGGCCGTTAGGGTTAACAGTCTATTGCTGGCGCGTTCGGCTCGATCAATCGGCTCGAGAGTCAAGGCGTCATGCGTCAACGGTTCAGGCTAGCCCGGCTTCTTGCGTCCACGTCAGTGGTCGCGGCATTGGCTATGGGCCTCGGCGGCTGCACGGCCATGTCGAAACTCTCCGACGTGACGGGCTCGGTCGGCGGATCACGGGCGGAGGCGCCTCCCACCGAACGCACACCGGCAGATCCGGTGCACGCTGTCGAAGTCTATGGCGAGCGCTACCGTGCCAATCCCAAGGATGCCGACGCCGCGCTTGCCTATGGGCAGGCCTTGCGCAGCAACGGCCAGCGCGCCCAGGCCGCGGCCGTGCTCGAGCAGGCGACCATCGCCAATCCTGGCAACAAGACACTCCTCGCCCTGTATGGTCGCGCGCTCGCCGACAACGGCAAATTCCAGCAAGCCTACGATGTCCTGGCGAAAGCGCATTCGCCCGATAATCCGGACTGGCGCCTGCTCTCGGTGCAGGGCACTGCGCTGGACCAGATGGGCCGTCACGAGGAGGCGCGTTCCTATTACGCCAGCGCGCTCAAGATCGCACCGGGCGATCCCGGCGTGCTCTCCAATCTCGGCCTGTCCTACATGTTGTCGAGAGATCTTCCCAAGGCCGAAGAGGCGCTGCGGCAGGCCTACGCTTCGCCGCGCGCGAGCACCCGCGTGCGGCAGAATCTCGGCCTCGTCGTCGGCCTTCAGGGCCGCTTCGCGGAAGCCGAGACCATCGTGAAGGCAGATCTGCCACCGGACCAGGCTGCCGCCAACGTCGCCTATCTCAAGGACATGCTCAGCCGCAGCGAGGGCCCGCGCGGCGGACCGAAGCGGACACCGGTCGCTTCGCTCAGCCAGCCCGACTGATCAGATCCCTAGACTGCGGCGTCAGGGGGAACCGCGCGGATCGCCCCGTCTCAATGCAGCTCGGTGATCTTGATGCCGGTCGGCCCGAGAATGACGACGAACAGCACCGGCAGGAAGAACAGAATCATCGGCACCGTCAGCTTCGGCGGCAGTGCGGCCGCCTTCTTCTCGGCTTCGTTCATGCGCATGTCGCGGTTTTCCTGCGCCATGACCCGCAAGGAATGCCCGAGCGGCGTGCCGTAACGCTCTGCCTGCATGAGTGCGAGACACACCGACTTGACGCCCTCGAGCCCGGTGCGTCGCGCCAGATTCTCATAGGCAACCTTGCGATCCTGCAGATAGGACAATTCGGCCGTGGTCAGCGTGAACTCTTCGGACAGCGCGATCGACTGCCCCACGATCTCGGTGGCGACTTTCCGGAACGCCATCTCCACCGACATGCCGGATTCGATGCAGATCAGGAGCAGGTCGAGCGCATCGGGGAAGGCGCGCTTGATCGAGAGCTGACGTTTGGAAATCGCGTTCCTGAGAAACAGCATCGGCGCCTGGAGGCCGAGATAGGCGGCGCCGACGCAGATGCCGATCTTGATCGGCAGCGCCTGCTCCATATGCGCGATCCCGAAAACGTAGATGACCGAGCCGATGAAGAGCACGATCGGCGCGACCATGCGGGCAAACAGGAAGGTGATGTAGGGCGCATGGCCGCGGTAGCCAGCCATGATGAGCTTGTCCCGCGCAGCCTCCTGCGCGAGCCATTTGGTGAGGTTGAAGTCCTCGACGACCTTGGAGACGAGCTGCTTCGGGGTCTGGCGCAGCGACACCTTTTCGTTCTTGTTAAGGCGCTCACGCTCGCGCTGCCGAATGCGTTCACGCTCGCTCGCGACCGCCTTCATGCGCTTGGAAAGTCCTTCGCCGGCGAGCAGTGGCATCACCAGCGTATACACGGTGGCACTGGCGGCAATGGCCGCCAGCAGCATGGTCATGAAGCGAACGTCGTGCAGTTTCGAGACGAGAAAATCGACCATACGGCACCGTCAAAAATCGAAATTGATCATCTTTTTCATCACCATGATGCCGATCGACATCCAGACGACGCAGCCGACCAGCATCAGCTGGCCGGTAGGATGAGTCCAAAGCAGCGAGATGTATTGCGGCGTCGTGAGATAGACGAGGAACATCACGATCGGCGGCAGCGAACCGATGATGCCGGCCGAAGCCTTGGCTTCCATCGACATCGCCTGGATCTTCTCCTTCATTTTCTTGCGGTCGCGCAGCACCTTGGAGAGGTTGCCGAGTGCCTCGGAAAGGTTGCCGCCAGACTTCTGCTGGATCGAAACCACGATGCCGAAGAAATTGGCCTCAGGCAGCGGCATGCGCTCGTAGAGCCGCGAGCAGGCCTCGCCGAGGGGCATGCCGATCGCCTGCGTCTCGATGATCGACAGGAATTCACTGCGCAGCGGCTCGGGCGCGTCGGCGGCAACGACCTTGATCGATTCGAATAGCGGCAGGCCCGCCTTGATGCCGCGGACGATCACGTCGACCGCGTCCGGCAGCGCCGCCAGGAATTTAGTCTCGCGACGCTTCTTCAGGAAGCCCAACGCCCAGCGCGGCAGCCCGAATCCGCCGGCAAAGGCAAGGCCGGCCGCACCGATCAGGCCGCCGCCGGCAAACAGGGCGACCGCGAAGAAGACGCCCGCCACAACGGCGGAGACCACCCAGAATTTCTGTGTCGTCCAGTCGAGCCCAGCCTGTGTCAGGCGGACGCTGAGCGAAACGCTCTTTTCCTGAAGGCGACGCGCTTCGAGATCCTTCAGGGTGGTCTCGACCTGTTCGCGACGTGAGCGCTGGGTCTTCTCGGCCTGGCGAGCCGTGGGCACCTCGGCGCGCGAGATCGAGGCTCGGCGGCTTTCGGCCTTTCGTTCCCCGGACAACAGCGGATAGAGAAAGACCCAGGCGATGCCGCCGACGGCTGCGGTGGCAAGAAATGCGAGGGCGAGGACTTGCATGTTCATGGCGGTGCCGTCCTGCTCACGTCGTCGGCTTGACTTCCGCCGCGTCCAACGCAGCGGCAAGGCGCTTCTCGTCGCCGTAATAGCGAGCGCGTTCCCAGAATCTCGGACGGCCGATGCCGGTCGAGCGGTGCCGGCCGATGATCTTTCCGTTGGTGTCCTCGCCGACCATGTCGTAGAGGAAGACGTCCTGGGTGATGATGGTGTCGCCTTCCATGCCCATCACCTCGGTGATGTGGGTGATGCGGCGCGAGCCATCGCGCAGGCGCGCGGCCTGGACGATGACGTCGATCGAGGCGCAGATCATCTCGCGGATGGTGCGCGAAGGGAGCGAAAAGCCGCCCATCGTGATCATGGATTCGCAGCGCGACAGCGCCTCGCGCGGGTTGTTGGCGTGCAGCGTCCCCATCGAACCGTCGTGGCCGGTGTTCATGGCCTGGAGCAGGTCGAACGCCTCCGGGCCGCGGACTTCGCCGACGATGATGCGTTCAGGACGCATGCGCAGGCAGTTGCGCACGAGCTCCCGCATGGTGACCTGGCCCTCGCCCTCGATGTTGGGCGGACGGGTTTCCAGTCGCACCACGTGAGGCTGCTGCAGTTGCAGTTCGGCCGCATCCTCGCAGGTGATGATGCGTTCATCGTGCTCGATATAGTTGGTCAGACAGTTGAGCAGCGTGGTCTTGCCCGAGCCGGTACCGCCGGAAATCAGGACGTTGCAGCGGACGCGGCCGATGATCTGGAGGATCTCCGCGCCTTCCGGTGAGATCGCGCCGAATTTGACGAGCTGATCCAGCGTCAGCTTGTCCTTCTTGAACTTGCGGATGGTGAGCGTCGGCCCGTCGATCGACAGCGGCGGCACGATGGCGTTGACGCGGGAGCCATCGGCCAGGCGCGCGTCGCAGATCGGCGAGGATTCGTCGACGCGCCGGCCGACCTGGCTGACGATGCGTTGGCAGATGTTGAGGAGCTGCTGGTTGTCGCGGAAGCGAATACCCGTGCGCTGGATCTTGCCGGCGACTTCGATGTAGACGGTGTTGGCGCCGTTGACCATGATGTCGGCGATGTCGTCGCGCGACAGCAGCGGCTCGAGCGGGCCGTAGCCGAGGACGTCGTTGCAGATGTCGTCGAGCAGTTCCTCCTGCTCGGCAATCGACATCACGATGTTCTTGATCGCGATGATCTCGTTGACGATGTCGCGGATTTCCTCGCGCGCGGACTCCGAATCGAGCTTGGCGAGCTGGGCCAGGTCGATCGCCTCGATCAGCGCGCCGAAGATGGTCGCCTTGACCTCGTAATAATTGTCCGAGCGCCGGCTCTCCATGGGCGGAGGTGGTGGAGCCTTGGCAGGCGCAAGCGGCGGGGAGGCGACGGCCGGCGGAGGCGGGGCGCGCGACACCGTCGGCGCCGGAGCCTGGACAGGCTCGGGCGACACGGCGCCGGGCTTGGGCGCCCGAAGGTCGGTGTCTGTTCCGCTACGCTTACCGAACACTTAACAACTCCATGCGGCGGCTTATTTTCCCCGCAACTTGTCAATCAGGGGTGAAAACAGGGACGACTTTTGTTTCTTGGTCTCGCTGCGGCCGGTCAGGCGCTGAGCGATCTGGAGGAACATCTCGATCGACTTGTGGTTGGCGGAGATCTCCGCGATCATCTGGCCGTTGTTGGCCGCAGAGCCGAAAATCTGCGGCTCGAACGGGATCGAGACGATCGGCTGGCTCTCGATCGCCTTGGCGAACTCGGCAGCGGCGATTTCGGGCCGCTTCGGCACGCCCACCTGGTTCAGGCAGTAGAGCGGCGGCCGGTCGTTGGGACGGGCGGCCTTCAGCAGATCGAAGAGGTTCTTGGTATTGCGCAGATTGGCGAGGTCAGGAGCGGCCACGATCAGGATGTCATCCGCTCCGATCAGGGCGCGCTTGGTCCAGCCCGACCATTGATGCGGAATGTCGAGCACGATGCAGGGCATGGTGGAACGCAGCGTGTCGAAAACGGAGTCGAATGCGTCGCTGCCGAAATCATAGACCCGATCGAGCGTCGCCGGCGCGGCCAGCAGGCTGAGATGGTCGGTGCATTTCGACAGCAGGCGGTCGATGAAGGCGGTGTCGACGCGATCGGGTGAGAACACGGCGTCGGCAATGCCTTGCGGCGGATCCTGGTTGTAGTCGAGCCCGGCGGTGCCGAACGCGAGGTCGAGGTCGGCGACGACGGCATCCATTGCAAGGTCGCGCGCGATCGCCCAGGCGACATTGTGGGAGATGGTGGAAGCCCCGACGCCGCCCTTGGCGCCGACCACGGCGATGATGCGGCCGACCGCCTTGGCTTCCGGGGCCGAGAACAGGTTGCAGATCGAGCGCACGACGTCGATCGCGCCGACCGGCGCGAGCACATAGTCGCTGACGCCGCGGCGCACCAGCTCGCGGTAGAGCGTGACGTCGTTGATGCGGCCGATCACGACCACGCGGGTGCCGGCGTCGCAGACGGTGGCGAGCTGGTCGAGCCCGCCCAAGAGGTCGTTGCGGCCGTCGCTCTCGAGCACGATCACGTTCGGCGTGGGGGCCGAGCGGTAGGCTTCGACCGCGGCCGCCATGCCGCCCATCTGGATCTTCAGATGAGCCTTGCCGAGCCGACGATCCTCGCCGGCCGACTGGACGGCGGCAGCAGTTTCCACAGTCTCGCAAAAGGCCTGGACCGAGACGCGCGGCGCGGGCGCTATATGCTCCTCGACCGGGGGAGGAGCTGCTTCCGGCTGCTCTTCGTGTGTCTGGCGAGCGTAGCTGATCATTTGCCGGTGTCGCTGAGTTTGGCCTTGTCGGCGTCGGAATAGGTGGTCGACGTCGAGAGTCCCTTGCGGTACTTCTCGAGACCAGTGATGCGTCGGGCCGTGTAGGACGGCGTTTCAGGCCGCGGCTGCTCCAGGTCCGACGGATTGTCGACCATCGCCGCGAGGTTGCGCTGATAGGCGCAGCCGTAATTGTAGTAGTCCTTGTTCTCGAACCACCTCTTGTTCTTCATCGAAGGACCGATGTCCTCCGGCCACAGGCCGCAAGGACCCGCGACCGCGGCGATCTTGGAATAGGTGAGCCGGATCGGCGGCAGGAAACGTTTGTCTTCCGGCTGGTAGGGACGAATGTTGACGCCGCGCGGCGGAACGCCTGCGCCCGCCAGCATCGCCTGGATTTCGCGCATCGTGTCCGCGACCGGACGCGCGTTGGGCGTGCCGGACGGAACGTCGATGCGGATGGCGCCCGTACCTTCGCGCAACCACGCCGATGCGACACCCATCACGTCCGCGCGCTGGGCGGCGGTCAATCCGCCGCGGGCATGGCCGACGAAGACGACGATCGAGCGGTTCTGCTCCTCGATCGCGATCGGATGGCGCTGCTTGTAGTCGTCGGGAATGGAAGCGGTGAGGACTTCGTCGTGCTGGCAGCCGCAGAGCGCCAGCGCGATGCCGACGAGCGCGCCACCGAGGCGGATGGCGCGTTTGCGAAGCTGGGGTGGTCTTGTGATCATCGTGAAGTCCCCGTTCCGCTTCAGTCGGTGATGAAGCCGTAGGTGCCGCGGTAGTTCTTGGCCGGTTCGGTCCGGCCAGGCACGCCGTAGATGCGGTTAATGTTGCCGATCAGCTGGGCCTGCGGGTCCGCCGGCGGGGCAAAGCCGTCATCCGGCCGCGACAGGTCCTTCGGCGCCACCGCGCGAACGACGTAAGGCGTCACGATCACGACGAGCTCGGTCGCGTTGTTGACGAAGTCACGGCTGCGGAACAGCGTGCCGAGGATCGGGAGCTGCATCAGCCCCGGCAGTCCGTTGATCGCCTGCTTGGTCTGCTGCTGGATCAGGCCGGCCATCGCCATCGCGCCGCCGGAGGGAATTTCCAGCGAGGTCTCCGCGCGCCGGGTCCTGATCGAGGGCACCGTCAGCGAGTTCACCGACGTTGAGCTGACGGCCTGCGACAGCGTGATCGCATTTTCGTTCGAGAGCTCGGAGACCTCGGTCATCACCCGCAGGCTGATCTTGCCTTCGCTCAGCACGACGGGGGTGAAATTGAGCGAGATACCGAACTTCTTGAAGCTGATCTGGGTGGTGCAGACATGCGTGACGGGATCGCACGCATAGCCTGCCGGAACCGGGAATTCACCGCCGGCGATGAACGTTGCCGATTCACCGGAGATCGCGGTCAGGTTCGGTTCGGCCAGCGTGCGGATCACGCCCGCGGTTTCCATCGCGCGCAGGGTGGCCTGCACCGACGGCGCGCCGCCGAACTTCGTGGTCAGATTGTTGCCGTCCACGAGATTCTTGCCGAGAGCCGTGAACGGATTCGAGTTGGAGAAGCTCACCACGGAGGTGCCGTAGTTGAGGTTGGCGGTCAGGTCGATGCCGAGCTGCTTGACGATGTTGCGCTGGACCTCGGCCACCGTCACCTTGAGCATGACCTGGTCGCGGCCGCGGACCATGATCGAGTTCACCACCTTGTCGGCGCCGCCGGCCAGGCGCGCGGCGAGATCATTGGCCTGCTGCGCTTCCAAGGGGTTCGCCGCCGTGCCGGTCAGGACGATGCCGTCGCCGAGCCCGTCGATCTGGATGTCTGCATGGGGCAGGACCTGCTTCAGCGCCGCCCGCACACCGTTGAGGTCGCGCTTGACCGCGATGTCATAGGCCGCAATCTGCTGCCCGGCGGAATCGAAGAAGACGATGTTGGTCTGGCCGACCGCGGCGCCGATGATATAGGCGCGCTGCGCCGAGCGGACCACCGCATTGGCGATCTTGGGATCGGCGACCAGCACGTCCTTGATGTCGCGGGGCAGGTCGATCACGATGGACTTGCCGACGCCGAGCGAGAGGAAGCGCGCGTTCATCTGGCCGTCCGCCGCAGCCGATGCCGCGGGTCGGTAATCGGCGGCGACCACGGGGCTCAGCACCGGGTTGAGCGCCAGCGCGATAGCGGCCGAAAACGACAGGGCGCGGACCACGGAGGTCCGCATCGTCGCCAGATCCACCCTGCATTTCATATCGACTGTCTTCATCGTGCTTTCGCCGTCTGACTTGGAATGCCGTAGCGAATGATCGAAATACCGTCCCGCTTCTGCGCGGAATCATCGAGCGTGATTTCGCTCATCTTGACGTCGACGATGCTGCGCAACGCCAGCGACAGCGTGCCGCTCTGGCGGGCTGCAGAGAGCGTCGCGGTCTGCGCGGGATTGAGCTCGAGGGTGACGGTCTTGCCGACCACCGCGTTCTGGCCGTCCTTCTCCTTCGGCGCCTGATCGATGGCGAGGACTCGGATATTGGCCAGGATGATCTCGGAGGTGACGACGTCGGGAGCGCCGCTGCTCTGGTCCGGGTTCTTCAGCCGGCGTGTGAGAAGGACGTCGACGCGATCGTTGGGCAGGATGAAGCCGCCTGCGCCGGTCTCCGGCGAGATCTCGGTCGAGATCGCCCGCATGCCGGTGGGCAGGATTGCCGCCATGAAGCCGGAACCCTCGGCCTTGACCAGCTTCTGGTCGCGAATCGGCTCACCCTGGATGAAGGGGGCACGCGCAATCGATCCGCTGACCTGGGTCGCGCCCTCGGGACGCTCGTTGCGGCGGATGAAGGTGGCGCTGGCGGTCGCGGCCGGCCAGGTCTGCCATTGCACGTCTTCCAGCTTCACGGTCTGACCGAGGCCGATGTCGTTCTTGGCCACGAGAACGTCGACGGTCGGAAGCTGCGCGACCGGGGCCGGAGGCGGCGCAGAATTGTCCGTGCCGCTCGCCAGGTACGCGGCGACGCCGCCGGCGCAGATGGCGACCGCCAGGACGACAATGCGTGCCCTATTCATACGCTTCACTTTCCAACAAAACGCCGCGACGCTGCCGCCGCCGTAATCGGCAGTTGACCAGCTATTCGTCAAAGCATGGTTAATGAGGCGTATCTAAATCGCCTTAACGCTGGGTTTACCCAGTGCGTTCAGCGCAGCGCGAGGTGGGCGAGGTCGATCGCCTTCACCCATTCGGTCTCCGGGTAGACCATCAGCGCGCTCAGGGCGAGCGCGATGCCATAGGGGATGCCGCTCTCCTTGGCGTGCAGCCGCGCAAGCCAGGCCTGCCCCGCCAGCCCATAGGGCAGCGGCCATTGCCGGAACTGGAGCAGGAGCAGCGTCAGCGCGCCGCCGAACAGCGATGCGTAGAGCAGGAAGTTCATCAACTGCGCGAATCCGAACCAGAGCGCGACCGAGGCCGCGACCTTTGCGTCGCCGCCGCCGACCCAGCCCATCGCAAAACAGGTGAAGGCCACGACCAGGACAAGCGCGCCGGCACCGACATGAGTCAGCATCTCGTAAGGTGCCATGCCACCGGCGAGGGCAAGTGCGAAGAAGCCCGCGACCAGCGCCAGCGACACGCGATTCGAGATCGTCATCGTGAAGAGATCGCTCGCGGCGGCGAACGCCATCAGGGCCGGGAAGAGCAGAAGGCGCGCAAGGTCGAGGATCATGGGCTGCGTCTTGTGGCCGAGGGTTTTGCCGCGGGAACTGGCGTCGGGCGATGCTAGTCGGGAGTGCTAAATAAACCGACAACGGCAGTATGAGTCGCGGGCGCCGAAGCCGCGGAACGCGGGCTCACCAGGAGCCGGCAATGCGCGCGGCGAGCGCGACTGTCGAAAGCAGCAGCGCAAGGCAGACCCAATAGACCGGCGAGCCGGCACGCGCAGCCCCTGCCTGGTTCGCCGCGACCGCGGCATCGGTTCTGTACTCGCGCAACGCCACTTGAACTCGCCGTCTTCAAAAACAAAGGCCCCGGAGATCCGGGGCTCTTGCCGTCGTTCGTCGGTCGCTTACTTCAGCGACGTGCTGATCGAGGTGAACTTGGTGTTCAGCGTGGTGCCGAGATTGTTGACGACGGTGATGATGGCCAGCGCGATGCCGGCGGCGATCAGACCGTATTCGATGGCGGTGGCGCCGGATTCATCCTTCGCGAAACGCGCAATCAAGTTCTTCATGAACAAAACTCCATCTGGGGTGAAGATCGCCTCGTTCGGCGCCGTCTTTGACCCCTTGACCATGAGAGCCGAGCTCTTTCGGTAGAGTTAATTCGATCGAGCAAACCCGATTCCGGCGCGATGCTTTCGCCCAGAGTGAATTTCCCCTTAAAGCCGCGGTTGGAATCCGCTCCGGTTCCAGATGCAGCGGGAGCACGACGGCGGCTTCACCGTCCCTTAAATCTAGCGGAGTAGGCATAAGAGAACTGGATTCCGCGGAGAGAGGCGATGATGTCGAGCCTGCCCATGCAAGTCGCCCTGATGCTCGGCGAGACCATCGTGAAGGTCATCCCCGTCACCTTCGCGCTCGCGGCCGTGTTCACCGTGCTCGAGCATTTCTGGGCCTGCAATCCCGGTGCGCCGTGGTGGCGCAAGCGGGAGATCGTCACCGACATCTGTTACTGGTTCTTCGTTCCGGTGTTCGCCCGCACCATGCGGATCGGGCTTCTGATCGTCGGCGCCAGCGCCATCTTCAACATCCACGATGCCGACGGGCTCATCGCCTTCTACGACAACGGCCATGGCCCGCTGGCGCAGCTGCCCCTGTGGGTGCAGGCCGTGCTGTTCCTGGTGCTGTCCGATTTCATGTTGTATTGGCTGCACCGGCTCTTCCATGACGGCGGCTTCTGGAAGTACCACGCCGTCCATCATTCGTCGGAGGAAATCGGGTGGATTTCCGCGGCCCGATTCCATCCCGTCAATCTCATGCTCGGGACGATCAGCGTCGACGTCGTGTTGCTGATGGCCGGCATCTCCCCGAACGTCATGATCTGGGTCGGCCCGTTCACCACCTTTCATTCGGCCTTCGTGCATGCCAACCTGAACTGGACCTTCGGACCGTTCAAATATTTGCTGGCAACGCCGGTATTCCATCGTTGGCACCACACCTCCCTCGAAGAGGGTGGCAACACCAACTTCGCCGGGACGTTCCCGATCTGGGATGTGCTGTTCGGCACCTTCCGCATGCCGGAGGGGCAGTTGCCGCAGGACTACGGCAAGGATGAAGCGACCATGCCGAAGGAGTTCGGGGGCCAGCTGGCCTATCCGTTCCGCCAATAGGATTGGAATATTGGCGCGTAAAGGCAGTCCGTTCAAACAATAGTCGGCGAGTTTGCGGAACGTTCACGAATTAAAGGCAGGTTACCGGGGTCGGGCACTGGCTCCGCCAATATCTGGTCGCTTCTGCCGGTTTGTGACGTCCCGGGGGTAAGAGTATGCGTAAAGAATTGCTGCGCCGTCATGGGCGCGTCTGTCTGCTGGTTGCTGCCGCCATGCTGGTATCGCCGGCTGCCGGCCTCGCCGAGCCCACCGCCGATACCATCGCCGTCAATGTCGATCAGGCCAAGCTGGTGCGGCTGCCCGGCAAGGTAGCGACCATCGTGGTCGGCAATCCCCTGATCGCGGACGTCACCCTCCAGCCCGGCGGCATGATCGTCGTGACCGGCAAGGGGTATGGTGCCACCAATTTCATTGCGCTCGACCGGAGCGGCGAGATTCTGGTCGACCGCCAGATCCAGGTCGAGGGTCCGAGTGACCGGCTCGTCACCGTCTATCGCGGGATCGAGCGCGAGTCCTACAGCTGCGTGCCGCTTTGCCAGCGTCGCGTGACGCTCGGCGACAGTGACAACTACTTCAACAACACGATGAGCCAGGCCGGTTCGCTGAGCAGCAGTGCCAGCGGCAATGCCGGTACCGGCACCAAGCCCAACTAGCCAGGCCGACTGGCGGGTTCGCCCGGGCTGGATCGCATGATCCCGCCAGGGCATTTTCCGGATGTCAGGGCGAGCTCGCTTCGCGCGCGCCGTCTTTCCGCTGTCTCGCGGTGCGCACGGTTAACGCATCCTTGACGATGCGGTTCGCCGGACGTGAATCGCCTGCAACACTTAAACAATCAGTTTTAGCTATTGATCGAAGCAGAGGATCGCCTCTGCTGGAGAATTTGACGCGATGCCATCGCTTCCACCTACGAGGTTCACGCTCCGGAAAGCGCTATCCCGGTTTCATGGCAGCCGCCGCGGCTCCGCGGCGGTCGAGTTCGCGCTGGTCGCTCCGATCTTCTTCGCGCTGCTGTTCGCCATCATCGAGACGGCGCTGGTGTTCTTCGCAGGCCAGGTGCTCGAGACCGTCACCCAGAACTCCGCGCGTGCCATTCTGACCGGCCAGGCGCAAGCGCAGGGCGGCTCCGTGGTAGCCTGTCAGACCACGCCCAATGTGGTCTCGGCTTGTGATCAAAACACGTTCAAGACCTATGTCTGCAGCCAGATCCCGGCGCTCTTCGATTGCAGCAAGCTTTACGTCGACGTGGTGAGCACCAGCTCCTTCTCGGCGCTGAGTCTCACCAGCTACGGCGATTCCTGCAACTTCAATCCGACCGGCGTGCAATATAATCCCGGCAGCTCCAGCCAGGTCGTCGTGGTGCGGCTGTTCTATCAGTGGCCGCTCATCGTCACCGGTCTCGGCTACAACATCGGTTGCAGCAGCAAGCGGCTGCTGGTGGCGACCGCAGCCTTCAAGAACGAACCCTTCTGAGGCAGATGGATCTGAGCGCACCGATGCAGACGATTGCGAATTTCTCGAGGAACGTGCGCAGTTCGATGCGCGACTTCGTCGACGACAGCCGCGCGCTCGCGGCGACCGAGTTCGCGGTCATCGTGCCGCTGATGCTGGTGATGTTCTTCGGTACCGTCGAATTCTCGTCGGCCGTGGCGATCGATCGCAAAGTCACATTGATTGCACGGACGCTGTCCGACCTGACATCGCAGTCGACGACGCTGACCGATTCCGACATGCAGAACGCGTTCACGGCAAGCATCTCGATCATCATGCCTTACGACGCGACGCTGGTGAAAGGCTCGATCTCCCAGATCTATATCGACGCCAACAGCATTGCCACGGTCCAGTGGAGCAAGGCCGGTACCATTGCGAGCGGGGCGACGCAGGCGACGCTGGCGACCTCGGCTCGGAAGGCCGGCGACAAGGTCACCAGCGAGCTTCCCTCGACCCTGTTGATTCCGTCGACCTACCTCATACTCAGCGAGGCGAGCTACACTTACATACCTTCCGTGGGCTACGTGCTGAAGTCGAGCATACCGCTGAGCGATCTGTCCTACACGCGGCCGCGCCAGGTCACCTGCGTTCCCTACAACGGCGTGCCGTCCTCGTGCTGACTTCCACGAGCGGGCTTCCGGAATGAAAAAGGCCGTGCGTCGCGCACGGCCTTCCTGCTTTCTTTGGTGACGCAAGCCGATCGGCCAGGCGCCCTGCGGTTCAGCCTGCGGAGCGCAGGTTGTCCGCTGCCGACTTGCCGGAACGGCGGTCGGCCACGATCTCGTAGGAGATCTTCTGACCTTCACGCAGCGTGCCGAGGCCTGCACGCTCAACAGCGCTGATGTGAACGAACACGTCCTGGCCGCCATCGTCGGGCTGAATGAAGCCGAAGCCTTTGGTCGCGTTAAACCACTTCACGGTTCCCATGCTCACGGGGGTAGTCCCTTCTCAGATAACACAATGTTGGAGCCCGCTCGCGCAGGCCGGTTAGATCGAATTTTTGGAAGGGTCGTCAGCGTGTCTGAACCGGCTGTACCGGTGGATGCTAATGTCGTCCGGCCGAAAATCGATTAATTCATTTTATCGGAATTGAGGCCTCAAAACAATCCGGCCATGCACGATTTTTTGATCCGCCGCGGGGGCCACGGCGGATCGACAGGCAGGCCGGAATCTGGCTGGCGGCGCGCGCGCCGGCAACCGCCTAGCGGCGGCGGAACTGGCCGCCGCGCTGGCCCGGACGAGGCGGTCCACCCACCCCGCTGGGACGCTCGTCCTTGTGGCGGAAAATCAGCCGGCCCTTCTCGAGATCATAAGGCGACATCTCCACCGTCACGCGGTCGCCCGCCAGCGTCTTGATGCGGTTCTTCTTCATCTTGCCGGCGGTATAGGCAACGATCTCGTGTCCGGCGTCGAGCTGCACGCGGTAGCGGGCGTCGGGGAGGATTTCGGTGACCAGTCCTTCGAACTGGATCAGCTCTTCCTTAGCCATGTGGGGGGTCTCCAGTCGTGGACTGTTAGTTCGAATGAGGATTGCGATTCGGTCGGCCGTTGGGGCGACTCTCGCGACGCAAAAAGGCAACGCCTTGTATTCCATCAGGCTTGCCGGCGCTATGCGCGGGACGCTGTTCCGACCGATCGGCGGGTGAGGAGTTCATCTTACCACCGGAACCGTGGCGGCGGCGAGACCCCTTGGAGGCCTTGTGGCCCTCACCGGGCCTGCCATCAACAGGCCTGCCCTCGCCATGGCGTCCTTCGCCGGGTCGTCCGTCGCCCTGCCTGCTGGCGCTATGATGGCGTCCGTCGGCATGCCTGTCGTCGCTACGCCGTCCGTCGCCGTGCCGGGCACCCTGTGGGCGCTGGCCGGGGCGGCCTGACCGGCCCTGTCGCTGCTGCGCCGGGGGAGGGCCGGCATCGCGGCGGCCGGCGTCGGTGCGGTGGTCTTCGCGCGGCAGCGCCACGCGGATCAGCCGTTCGATGTCGCGGAGATAGCTGAGCTCCTCGCCGCCTGCGACCAGCGAGATCGCGGTGCCGTCGGCGCCGGCGCGCGCGGTGCGGCCGATGCGATGGACGTAGGTTTCCGGCACGTTGGGCAGGTCGAAATTGATGACGTGGCTGATGCCGTCGACGTCGATGCCGCGGGCGGCAATGTCGGTGGCGACCAGGGTCCGGATCTCGCCCGAGCGGAACTGGGCGAGCGTGCGCTCGCGGTGGTTCTGCGACTTGTTGCCGTGGATGGCGCTGGCCGGGATGCCGGCCTTCTCGAGCGACTTCACCACCTTGTCGGCGCCGTGCTTGGTGCGGGTGAAGACCAGTGCGCGGTTGACCGGCTCGTCTTTCAGAAGCTTGGTCAGGAAGGCGGGCTTGGCGGAGAAGTCGACCTGGACGATGCGCTGGTTGATCCGCTCGGCGGTCGAGGAGACCGGGGTCACCGCGACGCGGGCGGGGTCACGCAGCATGGCGTCGGCGAGCTCGGCGATGTCCTTCGGCATGGTGGCCGAGAAGAACAGCGTCTGCCGCTTGATCGGCAGCTTGGCGACGATTTTGCGGATGTCGTTGATGAAGCCCATGTCGAGCATGCGATCGGCTTCGTCGAGCACGAGGAACTCGACGCTTCCGAGCTTCAGCCCGTTGCTCTGCACGAGGTCGAGCAGGCGGCCGGGGGTGGCCACCAGCACATCGACACCCGGCATCAGAGCGCGGACCTGACGGCCCATCGGCACGCCGCCGATGGCAAGCGTCGAGGACAGGCGGATGTGGCGGCCATAGGCGTTGAAGCTGTCGAGGATCTGGCCCGACAGCTCGCGGGTGGGCGACAGCACCAGCACCCGGCAGGTCTTGGGCTGCGGCTTGATGCGGTTCTCCAGCAGGCGATGCAGAATCGGCAGCGCGAAGGACGCCGTCTTGCCGGTGCCCGTCTGGGCGATGCCGACGACGTCGCGGCCGGTCAGTGCGATCGGAACGGTCTGGGCCTGGATGGGGGTGGGAGTGACGTAGTTCTCTTCGGTGAGAGCACGCGCGATCGGTTCGGCGAGGCCGAAATCCTGAAACGAAGTCAAAAGATGGGTTCTTTCCATGTCAAAAGCGGGCGCCCGGCGCATTCAGCGCGGCGCGCGCAAGAGGGTGTCGAGAAGACACCTGCGTGTTTAGGGTGTCGGATGGCTTGGGAGATATGGGGCAAGCCAGAGGCCCGTAGGGGGCTTAAGAACACGCGGCTCGCAACGACCCCTTGATTCGCAAGAGATCTCGGCTGTTCATATGGAACATCGAGGGGGTGGTTTCAAGGCAGGAGCGCCCGAAATAGCGATGCGGTGCAGAAATATAGTTGTGCCGGAAATTTAGCCAGAGTTGGCAATCTGCCTAAAAGATAACCCCAATGCCGCTTTGGCATACATTTGAACTGCTCAATATTTGAGCTGATTGATAGTGGCCAAACTTTGATTTCTGCCAGTTATTCCAGCGAAATCAAGATGTTGATGGGTGTTTCGTCCATGGCACGGTTCTTGCGAATCCGTTAATCGCAGGCGGCCGTGGGGCCGTTTCGCAGCGTTTTTCACGTCTGCGTCAGGGAGAACAGACACTCATGCTTAGCAAATCCATTCACGATATAGCGGCGTCATTTAGCCGCCGCGGCGTTCTCGCTGCGACCGCCGGCCTGATGCTCGGCCTGGCTCCATTGACCGGCGCGAAAGCCGCCGACGACACCATCAAGGTCGGCGTGCTGCACTCCCTGTCCGGCACCATGGCCATCAGCGAAACCACGCTGAAGGACACCATCCTCTTCCTGATCGACCAGCAGAACAAGAAAGGCGGCGTGAACGGCAAGAAGCTCGAGGCCGTCGTCGTCGATCCGGCCTCCAACTGGCCGCTGTTCGCCGAGAAGGCGCGCGAGCTGATCACCAAGGAGAAGGTCTCGGTGGTGTTCGGCTGCTGGACCTCGGTGTCGCGCAAGTCGGTGCTTCCGGTATTCAAGGAGCTGAACAGCGTCCTGTTCTATCCCGTGCAGTACGAGGGTGAAGAAAGCGAGCGCAACGTGTTCTACACGGGTGCGGCGCCGAACCAGCAGGCGATCCCCGCCGTCGACTACCTGATGAAAGAAGAGAAGGTGAAGCGCTGGGTGCTCGCGGGCACCGATTACGTCTATCCGCGTACCACCAACAAGATCCTGGAAGCCTATCTGAAGTCCAAGGGTGTCGCCCAGGAAGACATCATGATCAACTATACGCCGTTCGGTCACTCCGACTGGCAGACGATCGTGGCCGACATCAAGAAGTTCGGCTCGGCCGGCAAGAAGACCGCGGTGGTCTCGACCATCAATGGCGACGCCAACGTTCCCTTCTACAAGGAGCTCGGCAACCAGGGCATCAAGGCCAAGGACATCCCGGTCGTGGCGTTCTCGGTGGGTGAGGAAGAGCTCGCCGGTATCGACACCAAGCCGCTGGTCGGCCATCTCGCCGCCTGGAACTACTTCGAATCGATCAAGACCAAGGACGGATCGAACGAGAAGTTCATCAAGGACTGGCAGACCTACACCAAGAACCCGAAGCGCGTGACCAACGATCCGATGGAAGCGCATGTGATCGGCTTCAACATGTGGGTGAAGGCCGTCGAGAAGGTGAAGTCGACCGATGCGGACAAGGTGATCGACGCGCTTCCCGGCATCGAGGCGCCGAACCTGACCGGTGGCGTGTCGAAGATGCTGCCGAACCACCACATCACCAAGCCGGTGTTCATCGGCGAGATCAAGGCCAACGGCCAGTTCGACGTGGTCTGGAAGACCCCCGGTCTCGTGGCGGGCGATGCCTGGTCGAAGGAGCTCGACGGTTCCAAGGACCTGATCGGCGACTGGGTCGGCAAGAAGTGCGGCAACTTCAACACCAAGACCAACAAGTGCCTCGGTTCGGGCTCCTGATCCGGATCTGACACGCATTGCACGATAGGAGAAGGCGGCGATCCCGCCGCCTTCTCCACTCATTTCCGCCGGGGTCATTCACAGTGCCAGCCTATTTGTCCGCGCGCCTCTGCTCGCTTGCGCTCTCGATGTTGCTGATCGCGTTCGCACTGCCGGCCTTCGCCGGTCCGTTCGAGGACGGGGTCGCCAAATTCGCCAATGACGATTTTTCCGACACGGAAGAGGCAATCGGCGCGGTCGCGGGCAGCGGCAATCCCCTGGCTTTCCCCATCATCAGCGCGCTCCAGGACGGCCGCCTCATGGCCGACCCCGACAGCAAGAAGGTCTACGTCACCGGCACCGACGGCAAGTCGATCGATGCCGCGACGGGTCAGGCGGTGGCCAGCGTTCCCGACAGCGCGAGCGCGGTCCGCCTCAACAACCGCCTGCGCCGCAGCGTCGATGCCGCGCTCGGCGGCCTGACGCTCCAGTCGCCGGACGTCGGGACGCGGCTTCAGGCCGCGCAATCCGTCTTCAAGTCGCATGAGGAGACCGCGCTCGAGGCCGTCGACGCCGCGCTTGCCAAGGAAACCAACAGATCCGTCAAGACGGTGCTGGGCGAGGCCCGCGCGGCCATCCTGCTGTTCAAGGCGGATGCCTCCGAGGTCGAGAAGCTCGACGCGGTTGCCACGCTCAAGGCCCGCGGCGACCAGGAGGCGATGGCGCTGCTCACCGGCATGGGCGACCAGCCGGCTTCGGTGACCAAGGCCGCCGCGAGCGCGATCGGATCAATCCAGTCTTCGCTCGCCATCTGGTCCACGGTTCAGAATGCCTGGTACGGCCTCTCGCTCGGCTCGGTGCTGCTGCTCGCCGCGATCGGGCTCGCCATCACCTTCGGCGTGATGGGCGTGATCAACATGGCGCATGGCGAGATGGTGATGATCGGGGCCTACACCACATTCGTGGTCCAGGAGGTGATCCGCACCCGCTATCCCGGCCTATTCGACTATTCGCTGCTGATCGCCGTGCCGCTCGCCTTTGTCGTCGCCGGCGCGATCGGCGTATTGATCGAGCGCAGCATCATCCGCTTCCTCTATGGCCGTCCGCTGGAGACGCTGCTGGCGACCTGGGGCCTGTCGCTGGTGCTGCAGCAGGCGGTGCGCACCATGTTCGGCCCGACCAACCGCGAGGTCGGCAACCCCTCCTGGATGAGCGGCGCATTCGAACTCGGGCAGATCACCATCACCTATAACCGGCTCTGGATCCTGGTGTTCACGCTTGCCGTGTTCGCCATCCTGCTCGCGATGCTGCGCTACACCGCGCTGGGCCTCGAGATGCGCGCGGTGACGCAGAACCGCCGCATGGCGGCCTCGATGGGCATCGCCACCTCGCGCGTCGACGCGCTGACCTTCGGCCTGGGTTCGGGCATTGCAGGCATCGCCGGGGTGGCGCTGTCGCAGATCGACAATGTCAGCCCCAATCTCGGCCAGAGCTACATCATCGACAGTTTCATGGTCGTGGTGTTCGGCGGCGTCGGCAATCTCTGGGGCACGCTGGTCGGTGCCTTCACGCTCGGCATCGCCAATAAATTCCTGGAGCCGGTCGCCGGCGCCGTCCTCGGCAAGATCGCCATCCTGGTTCTGATCATCCTGTTCATTCAAAAGCGGCCGCGCGGCCTGTTCGCGCTCAAGGGCCGTGCGGTGGAAGCATGACCCCTCACATGCTGACGCGATCGCTGGACCGCAGCGCGACGATCTTCCTTGCCGTCGTTGCGGCTTGCGGCATCCTCATCCCGCTCTCCAACCTGCTGCTGCCCGCAGGCTCGTTCCTGCAGGTGCCGACCTATCTCGTCGCGCTCTGGGGCAAATATGTCTGCTATGCCCTCCTCGCGCTCGCGATCGACCTGATCTGGGGCTATTGCGGCATCCTCTCGCTCGGCCACGGCGCCTTCTTCGCTCTCGGCGGCTACGCCATGGGTATGTATCTGATGCGGCAGATCGGCACCCGCGGCGTCTACGGCAACCCTGTTCTGCCCGACTTCATGGTGTTCCTGAACTATTCCAATCTGCCCTGGTACTGGTACGGCTTCGACATGTTCTGGTTCGCCGCGCTGATGGTGCTGGTCGTGCCCGGCCTGCTCGCCTTCTGCTTCGGCTGGCTCGCGTTCCGCTCCCGCGTCACGGGCGTCTATCTGTCAATCATCACGCAGGCGATGACCTATGCGCTGCTGCTCGCCTTCTTCCGCAACGATTTCGGCTTCGGCGGCAACAACGGCCTGACCGACTTCAAGGACATCCTCGGTTTCAACGTCCAGGCCGAAGGCACGCGCGCCGCATTGTTCGCGTTGAGCTGCCTGGCGCTGATCATCGGCTTCCTGATCTGCCGCGCCATCGTCTCGTCCAAGCTCGGCAAGGTGCTGATTGCGGTGCGGGACGCGGAATCGCGCACGCGCTTCCTCGGCTACCGCGTCGAATCCTACAAACTGTTCGTGTTCACGGTGTCGGCCTGCATGGCCGGCGTCGCCGGCGCGCTCTACGTGCCGCAGGTCGGCATCATCAATCCATCCGAATTCGCGCCGGGCAATTCGATCGAGGCGGTGATCTGGGTTGCAGTCGGCGGCCGCGGCACGCTGGTCGGCGCCGCGCTCGGTGCCGTCGTCGTCAACTATGCCAAGACGTTCTTCACCTCCGGCATGCTGGCGCCGTACTGGCTGTTCATGCTGGGCGCGCTGTTCATCCTGGTGACGCTGCTGCTGCCGAAGGGGATCGTCGGCACTTTCAATGCATGGTGGGACCAGTCGAAGGAAAAGCGCAACGCCGCGAACCTGGCGAGCGCTGCGGCCGAAGAGGGTGTCACCGAACCCAAGATGGCGGAGTAGCGCGATGAACGTCATGGATACTCGCACGACTTCCGCGATGCTGTATCTCGACGGCGTGCACGTCTCGTTCGACGGCTTCCACGCCATCAACAATCTTTCGCTGACGCTCGAGCCCGGCGAGATGCGCGCCATCATCGGCCCCAACGGGGCCGGCAAGACCACGATGATGGACATCATCACCGGCAAGACCAAGCCGGATGAGGGCACCGTGCTGTTCGACGGCGTCACCGATCTGACGCGCCTGGACGAGACCCGCATCGCCGAGCTCGGCATCGGCCGCAAGTTCCAGAAGCCGACCGTGTTCGAGAGCCAGACGGTGCAGGACAATCTCCTGCTTGCGCTCAATGTCGACCACTCGGTCCGCGGCACGCTGTTCTGGCGCGGCAGCAAGGCCGAGTCCGAGCGCATCGACAAGGTGCTGGAGACGATCCGTCTCACCGACGCCCGCAACCGTCTCGCAGGCAGCCTCAGCCACGGCCAGAAGCAGTGGCTCGAGATCGGAATGCTGCTGGCGCAGGATCCGAAGCTGCTTCTCGTCGACGAACCGGTCGCCGGGATGACCGACGTCGAGACCCATCTCACCGCCGAGCTGCTCAAGGAGATCAACAAGACACATACCGTGATGGTGGTCGAGCACGACATGACGTTCGTGCGCGAGCTCGGCGTCAAGGTTACCTGCCTGCACGAAGGCACGGTGCTGGCGGAAGGAACCATCGACCAGGTCTCGTCCAACGAGCGGGTCATTGAAGTTTATCTGGGGCGCTGAGTGATGCTTGAGGTCAAGGACATCAACCTGTTCTACGGCGCGGCGCAGGCGCTGCGCGGCGTCTCCATCGCGGCCGAGCCGGGCAAGGTCACTTGCGTGCTCGGGCGCAACGGCGTCGGCAAGACGTCGCTGTTGCGCGCGATGGTCGGGCAATATCCGATCTCGTCGGGTGCGATCGTGCTCGACGGCAGCGACATCACGGCCCTGAAGCCCTATGAGCGGGCGCGTAAGGGCATCGGCTTCGTGCCGCAGGGCCGCGAGATTTTTCCGCTGCTGACGGTCGAGGAAAACCTCAAGACCGGCTTCGGTCCGCTCAAGCGCGAGGACAGGCACATTCCGGACGACGTATTCTCGCTGTTTCCGGTGCTGCAGTCCATGTTGGGCCGGCGCGGCGGCGATCTCTCCGGTGGTCAGCAGCAGCAGCTCGCGATAGGCCGCGCACTGGTGATGCGACCAAAATTGCTGCTGCTCGACGAGCCGACCGAGGGCATCCAGCCCTCGATCATCAAGGACATCGGCCGTGCGATCTCGTACCTGCGCAATCTCGGCAACATCGCCATCGTGCTGGTCGAACAATATCTCGACTTTGCCTGCGAACTCGGCGACAGTTTCGCCGTGATGGATCGCGGCGCGGTGAAGTTCAGCTGCGACCGCTCCAATCTCGATCCGGGCGAGATCAGCCGCCAGATGGCGCTGTAAGCCATTCTGCCGCGATCGGCTGGGGAGGCGGATGCGCAGCGACGTTTTGGTCACGTCAGGGGTTTTCGAGGCGAACCGGGCCCGCGGCGCGGTGCGCTTCGACGTGCATGCGCGCGATGGTGTGACACGGCGCGGGACTTTGCATGAATCCGGCTCGTTGCGCGTGCGCTTTCCTTCGCCGGAAGACGACGGACTCTCCGGCGTGTTCGTCAACACGGCCGGCGGCGTTGCCGGCGGCGATCGCTTCGACATCGAGATCTCGGCGGCGGATCGCTCGCGGCTGACCTTGACGACGGCGGCGGCCGAAAAGGTCTATCGCGCGCCGGGCGCGGCGGCGCAGCTCGGCATCGCGCTGAAGGTCGGCGCAGGCGCGCATTTGTCTTGGCTGCCGCAGGAAACCATCCTGTTCGACCGCGCGCGGGTCCATCGCTGCTTCGACATCGAACTCGACGAGGCGGCCTCGCTGCTCCTTTGTGAAATTGTCGTATTCGGCCGGATCGCTATGGGCGAGCGGATGGAGCAGGGCGAGTTCGTCGATCGCTGGCGGCTGCGTCGCGGCGGCAGGCTGGTATTCGCCGAGACGGTCCGGCTCGACGGCGATATCGGCGCAAGACTTGGGCGATCTGCCGTGGCCAAAACCGGTGCCGCGATCGGGACCGCTCTGATCGTGCCCGGTGACGAGACACTGGTCGAGCGCATTCGGGAGGCTTCGGAGTCGTTCTCCGGCGAGGTCGGAATCTCCTCGTGGAATGGCTTTGCAATGGCGCGGTTCTGTGCCCAAGATGCGGCGCGCTTGCGCGCCGACATGATGGCCGTGCTGGCGCGCACCGGTGCGGCCCTGCCGCGGCTCTGGCTGAACTGACTGGCTGAATTGACGAGTTGAACGGAAGAGATTCTGCATGAACCTGTCTCCCCGCGAAAAGGACAAGCTTTTGATCTCGATGGCGGCGATCGTGGCGCGCCGCAGGCTGGATCGCGGCGTCAAGCTCAACCATCCCGAGGCGATCGCGATCATCTCCGATTTCATCCTCGAAGGTGCGCGCGACGGCCGCACCGTCGCCGAGCTGATGCAATCCGGCGCGCAGGTTCTCACCCGCGACCAGGTGATGCCGGGCATTCCCGAGATGATTCACGACATCCAGGTCGAGGCGACCTTTCCGGACGGGACGAAGCTCGTGACCGTGCATGAGCCAATCAGGTAGGAGCGCGACATGATCCCCGGCGAACTCTTCATCCAGAACGGCGAGATCGAGCTCAATGCCGGCCGCAAGACCGTGACGCTAACGGTGGCCAACACCGGCGATCGCCCGATCCAGGTCGGCTCGCACTATCATTTCTTCGAAACCAACCCGGCCCTGAAGTTCGACCGCAAGAAAGCTCGTGGCATGCGCCTCGACATCGCCGCCGGCACGGCAGTCCGCTTCGAGCCCGGCCAGACCCGCGACGTGCAACTCGTCGCGGTGGCGGGGAAGAAGACGATTTACGGCTTCCGTGGCGACGTGATGGGGAAGCTGTGACGTAAGCCGAGGCGAGTGCCGTGGTCCACAGTGAGGTTAGCACGCCGGTCGGGCTCCCTCCCCCCTTGCGGGGGAGGGTTGGGGAGAGGGGTATGCCACACGACGAGGCCCCTCAGTTGCAAAGAACCCGCGCCAAGCGACTGAGGCGCGAGATGACTCGCGCGGAGACGCTGCTGTGGCGCTACCTGAAGGCCGATCGCCTCGCGGGCCTGGCCTTTCGCCGTCAAACACCCATGGGCCCCTACATCGCCGATTTCGTCGCTCATTCCTGCAAGCTCATCGTTGAGCTCGATGGTGAGAGCCACGATTTCGAAGACCGCGTACGCCACGATGAGCGACGCGACCAATGGTTCGTATCCCGCGGATACCGTGTGCTGCGTTTCACCAACGACGACGTGATGAAAAATCTCGAGGGGGTTGTTCTTTCCATTATCGAAGCAGCGGAGCAAGCGGTACCCCTCTCCCTAACCCTCCCCCGCAAGGGGGGAGGGAACCCGTCCAGCGATGCGTCCCTGACTGATGACAAGAGTGGCGCGTCTCCCGGCGTCGAGGAGGCATGATCATGCTGTCCCCCATCCGCCTCGTTTCAGAAGCTGCCGAGCTCGCCGCGCATCGTCATAACGGCATGGCGCGCAAGGGCCGCGGCAAAGAGCCCTATACCAATCATCTCGCCGAGGTCGCGAACCTGCTCGCGACTGCGACCGACGGTGCTGATGCCGAGTTGGTCGCGGCTGGCTGGCTGCACGACACCATCGAGGACACTGACACCACGCGCGAGGAGCTTGCGTACAGATTTTCGGAGCGTGTCGCCTCGCTCGTCGCCGAGTGCACCGACGACATGAGCTTGCCGAAAGCGCAGCGGCGGCAGAAGCAGATCGAGGACGCGCCCAACAAATCGCCGGGTGCCAAGCTGATCAAGATCGCCGACAAGATCAGCAATACAGGGGCGCGCATTCGCACCGACCTGAGCGCCGAGGAGCGTGATGATCTCGCCGATTACATCGGCTGGGCCACGCAGGTCGTTGCGGGCTGCCGCGGCGGCAATGTCTGGCTCGACGAGAAATTCGATGATGCCGTGAAAGCAGCGAGGGCCTTGCTGTGACCCACCAAACATTCAAACGCAAACGGGGCTTGTGATGTCCGTCAAGATGAAGCGTTCTGTCTACGCCGACATGTTCGGCCCGACCACCGGCGACAAGGTGCGGCTCGCCGACACCGATCTCATCATCGAGGTCGAGAAGGATTTCACCACCTATGGCGAGGAGGTTAAGTTCGGCGGTGGCAAGGTGATCCGCGACGGCATGGGGCAGTCGCAGGTCACCAACAAGCAGGGCGCGGCCGACACCGTCATCACCAATGCGCTGATCGTCGATCACTGGGGCATCGTGAAGGCGGACGTCGCCATCAAGGACGGCATGATCGCCGGCATCGGCAAGGCCGGCAATCCTGACATCCAACCGGGCGTGACCATCATCATCGGCCCCGGCACCGACGTGATCGCGGGCGAAGGCAAGATACTCACCGCCGGCGGGTTCGACAGCCACATCCATTTCATCTGCCCGCAGCAGATCGAGCACGCGCTCATGTCGGGCGTCACCTCGATGCTCGGCGGCGGCACCGGCCCCTCGCATGGCACCTTCGCCACCACCTGTACACCGGGCCCGTGGCACATCGCGCGGATGATCCAGTCGTTCGACGCCTTCCCGGTCAATCTCGGCATTTCCGGCAAGGGCAACGCATCACGCCCGGCCGCACTGGTCGAGATGATCAAGGCCGGCGCCTGCGCGCTGAAGCTGCACGAGGATTGGGGCACGACGCCGGCGGCGATCGACAACTGCCTGTCGGTGGCCGATGCTCACGACATCCAGGTGATGATCCACACCGACACGCTGAACGAGTCCGGCTTCGTCGAGGACACCATCAAGGCCTTCAAGGGTCGCACCATCCACGCCTTCCACACCGAGGGCGCCGGCGGCGGCCATGCCCCTGATATCATCAAGGTCGCCGGGCTCAAAAACGTGCTGCCGTCCTCGACCAACCCGACGCGGCCCTTTACGCGCAACACCATCGACGAGCATCTGGACATGCTGATGGTGTGCCACCACCTCGATCCCTCGATCGCCGAAGATCTCGCCTTCGCCGAGAGCCGTATCCGCAAGGAAACCATCGCTGCCGAGGACATCCTGCACGATCTTGGCGCACTATCGATGATGTCCTCGGACTCGCAGGCCATGGGCCGGCTCGGCGAGGTCATCATCCGGACCTGGCAGACCGCCGACAAGATGAAGAAGCAGCGTGGGGCGTTGCCGCAGGACAAGGGCAAGGACAACGACAACTTTCGCGTCAAGCGCTACATCGCCAAATACACCATCAATCCGGCGATCGCGCATGGCGTGTCGAAACTGATCGGCTCCGTGGAGAAGGGCAAGCTCGCCGATCTCGTGCTGTGGTCGCCCGCCTTCTTCGGCGTCAAGCCGGATTGCATCGTCAAGGGCGGCAGCATCGTGGCCGCGCCCATGGGCGATCCGAATGCCTCGATCCCGACACCGCAGCCGGTGCACTATCAGCCGATGTTCGGCGCCTACGGTAAGGCGCGCACGGCATCCTCCGTGGTGTTCACCTCTAAGGCTGCCGTCACCGGCGGCCTCGCGCGAAAGCTCGGCATCGACAAGAAGCTCTATGCCGTCCAGAACACCCGCGGCAGGATCTCCAAGAAAAGCATGATCCACAACGACGCCACGCCCAATATCGAGGTCGATCCCGAGACCTACGAGGTGCGGGCCGATGGCGAGCTGCTCACCTGCGCCCCCGCCGAAGTGCTGCCGATGGCGCAGCGATATTTCATGTACTGAAATAGCGCCTCAACGTATGTCCTGGTACGTGTCCAGGATGGCCTTTCCGGTGTTGCGTTCGATCCCGCCTGGTCTAATGTCCCGCCCGGTATCGTAACCCAGAAGAAAAGCCGGGAGGATTTCTCGTGATCTACGTCGTTGCTACCTTGACCATCAAGCCCGAAACGCGCGCCGAATTCATTGCAGCCGCCACCGCCTGCATCAAGGAGACGCGGAAAGAGCCCGGCAATATCGCCTATGACATGCATGAGAGCGTCACCGACCCCAGCAAGATGGTGTTCGTCGAGCAATGGGAGAATGCCGAGGCGCTGGTGCCGCATCGTGCCATGGAACACATGAAGACCTTCGGTCGGGTCGCGGTGAAGTGCTTCACCGCGCCGCCGAAGATCGAGGTGATCACGCCCGAGAAGGTCGAGACACGGTAACAGGGTAAAAGCGCATGATCCGGGCGACGCAGGTTAAGGGACAGCACCGCTTTACGGAAGCGCCGGCGGATACGGTCGTGCTCGATTTCGACGATCGGCACCGCCGCCGCATGGCGATGACGGGGACGCGGGGGCTCGAATTCCTGCTCGACCTGGAGCACGCCGTCGCGCTGCGCGGCGGTGATGCGCTGGTACTGGAGGACGGAAGGCTGGTCGAGGTGGTCGCGGCGCCCGAGCCGCTGCTCGAGATCCGCGGCCACGATCCGCACCATCTGATCCGCGTCGGCTGGCATCTCGGCAATCGTCATCTGCCGACGCAGATCATGGCCAAAGCCTTGCGCATCCGCCGTGACCACGTCATCGAAGCCATGGTGAAGGGGCTCGGCGCGCGCGTGATCGAGATCGAGGCGCCGTTCGATCCCGAAGGCGGCGCCTATGCCGATGCCGGCCACGCGCATGGGCACGACGACCATGCGCATCACGATCACGGCCATCATCATGATCACGATCACCATGATCATCACGGCCACGATCATCATGTCCATGATCACGCCGCGCATGACCATGGGCACGATCACCACCATCACAACGACGAGCATTGCGACCATCCCGATCATCACCACGGCCACACGCATGCTCATGACCACAAATGAGCCGGTCGGCGCCGGTGACCTCGCCGCGCGCGAGGCGGCGGCGCTGTACCGGTTGATGACCTGGTTGTCGCCCGCATTCCCGGTCGGCGGATTCTCCTACTCCAGCGGCATCGAATGGGCGGTCGAGGCCGGCGACATCACGGATACTGCGACGCTGGCGGACTGGCTCGACGCGATGCTCTGCGACGGCTCCGGCTTCTGCGATGCGACGTTTCTGGTCCATGCCTATCGCGCCACGGAGGCGGGCGATGAGGTCACTTTGAACGACATCGCAGAGCTCGCTGCTGCTTTCGTGCCGTCGCGCGAGCGGCAGCTGGAGACGAGCTCGCAGGGCCGCGCCTTCATCGACATCACCCGCGCCGCGTGGGATGCCGACGGCCTGGATGCCATGGTTGCGGCATGCCGCACGCCATTGGTCTATCCGGTCGCGGTCGGCGTGGTCGCGGCCAAGCACGGTGTGCCGCTGGCGCCGACGCTTCATGCCTTCCTGCATGCGCTGGTCTCGAACTGGATTTCCGCGGCCAGCCGGCTCATCCCGCTCGGCCAGACCGACAGCCAGCGCGTGCTGGTGAGGCTGGAAGCCATTGTGGCCGCGACCGCCAATCGTGCACTGAATGCGATATTGGACGATCTCGGCAGCGCGACCTTCCGCGCCGATCTCGCCAGCCTGCGGCACGAGACGCAATATACCAGGCTGTTTCGATCGTGAGAGCGAGGCGGCCTTCAACCCATCGAGAGCGAGTAAATTCCATGTCGAAATCTCACGGCCCCTTGCGTGTTGGCGTCGGCGGCCCGGTCGGATCGGGCAAGACGGCGCTGATGGACCTGCTCTGCAAGACCATGCGCGAACGCTATGACATCGCCGCGATCACCAACGACATCTACACCAAATGGGATGCGGAGTTCCTCGTGCGCTCGGGCTCGCTGACGCCGGACCGCATTGCCGGCGTCGAGACCGGCGGCTGCCCGCACACCGCGATCCGCGAGGATGCCTCGATGAATCTCGCCGCGGTCGCGGACATGCGCGCCAAGTTTCCCGGGCTCGATCTCGTGCTGATCGAGTCCGGCGGCGACAATCTCGCTGCCACTTTTTCCCCGGAGCTGGCCGACCTGACTATTTACGTCATCGACGTCGCCGCCGGCGACAAGATCCCGTCCAAGGGCGGCCCCGGCATCACCAGGTCCGACCTTCTGGTCATCAACAAGATCGACCTCGCCCCCCATGTCGGCGCCTCCCTGGAGAAGATGGACACGGATGCCAGGCGCATGCGCGGCGAGCGCCCTTTCGTCATGACCAACCTGAAGAAGAGCGAGGGGCTTGACCGCATCGTCGGCTTCATCGAGGCCAAAGGCGGTTTGAAACGGGCCGGCTGACGGCGCGACGACTTGGCGCATGCGCTTTTCGTCGTTAACGTTGGGGGCTCGCCGCACCTGCGGAACAAATTTCGGACACGGCGATTGATTACCTCCGGCGCTGGGCAGTCCATCCCCGCCAGACCCTCGGCCGGGCCGATTAAGCTTTTCAGGCGACCTAAGTTGCGTACCGATGTCTCCTCCTCCATTATCTCTGCCACTGGGGTCCACCCTGTTTCGGCACGTGGCCGTTCGAACGGCGTTCATATGCTTGTTGTTTATTGCCGACCTCCAGCGTTCGCCTGAGTAGTCGCGTGGTCCGGCTGGGTTTCATCATTGGTTTCATCGCTCTGCTCGGAGTCTTGCTCTCGGGGCTTGCGGCTTATCGCGTCCACGATCAGGAGCTGGCGCTGGATCGGATCGCGCTCGCGCGTGCGATCGACGTTCACGCCAGTTTGGTCCAGGATCGACTCACCGAGCGCGAGCTGCTCGCACGCGTCGCTTCAGGCCTGTTCCGCACGCCATCCGTGATCAAGCCGAACATGCTGGAGCCGCTGCGCTCGGCCATCTACGCCTTCAAGACGGATTTCGTGGTGGCCGGCTGGATCGCCCGGCTGAAGCCGAACGAGCTTACGGCGGCGCAGGCTGCCATTGGCGGCGCCGGCTTCCCGAATCCGAAGATCCGCACCTATGACGACAAGCCGATCAATCCCGCCGAGATCACGCAACCGATCGACGTGCTGTTGGATCTCGAGCCGCGCAGCGACGAGACCAAGGCCCTGCCGGGCCGTAGTTACGATCAGGACCCGGTTCGCAGCGCCATGTTGACGCGCGCCCGGATCGAGAAGAGGTCGGTGGCTTCGGATCCGGTTCCGCTGTTGCACGCCAACGGGCCGGTCGGCGTCATCGTGGCCGCCCCCGTCGTTCCCGAGGGGGCAACCGAGCCGGCGGGGTTCGTTACGTTCTCCTACGAGCTCGCCTCGCTGATGCTGACCAATGACGACATGTCGTTGTTCTCGGTCGCGCTCAGGGATCCGCGCAAGGAAGGCGGCGAGCTGATCGCCAACGACCAAGGCGTGGTTTCGACGCGCAGGGCGTTGGTGGACGGACCAGCGCCGTCGGCAACGCGCACCGTGAGCTTCGGTGGCCGCGATTGGCAGCTCGGCTACTACGCGAAGACCAACTCGCTGCGTCGTGCTGAGCAGACCGCCATCATCGTGGCGGCGATCGGCTTTGCGATCACTGCGATGGTCTGCGGGCTGTTCGGCTATGTCGCCTACAACAATCTGAGGCTCAGCCGGGAAATCCAGGTCAGAATCGGCTTCGAGCGCCGACTGACCGCAGTGATCGACGAGCTCAACCACCGGGTCAAGAACATCCTTGCGGTCATCCAGTCGATCGTGACGCGAACCTTGCGTCACGGCTCGGACATCGACGTCGCCCGCGAGCTCCTGATCGGTCGCATCCACGCCATGTCGAACGTGGTTTCTCTGCTCAGCGAGAGCCAATGGCAGGGAGTCAAGCTGAAGGGCCTGTTCGAGGCACGTGCCATTCCGCATGCCGATCGCATCGCCGTGACCGGTCCCGACATCGCCGTCAGCGCGCGCGCGGCGCAGAGCCTCTCATTGTTGTTCTTCGAACTGGCCTCGCATTCCGACGAAGGACTGTCGCTGGTCGGAAAGCATCCGCACATCACCGCCAGTTGGACGGTGACGGGCGAGGGGACTGACGAGGTCTTCCATTTCCGCTGGGAGGAGCTCAACACCAGCGAGGCGACGCGCCGTCCCGATTCCGATTTCGGGCTGATCCTGCTCGACCGTGTCGCCCCCGAGGCGCTCGGCGGTACGGCCAAGCGCTATTTCACCGATGCCTCGTACGTCTATGAGCTGACCGCACCGATGGAGACGGTGGTCGACATGACCGAACGCGATCGCACGGACAGGATCTCGGCCCCGGTGAGGCCTGCGCGATAAACGTCGTGCGGCTAAGGTTTCGGCCGCAACACGACGTCGACCAGATGGCGGGCGTAGCCAGGCGTGATCGGCGCGATGCCGAAGACGTAGCGATAGAAGAGGCCGCCGTAGATCGCGTCGTAGAGATCCTCAGCCGGGCCTTCGGCCAGGATGCTGCCGTCGTCCTGGCCCGCCGCAATCATCTCCACCAGCGCGTCGCGACGGAATTGCAGATAGCGGGCGTAGAACAACTCGGCCGAGCCCGTCTTGGAAATGCATTCGGAGATGACGGCGAGTTGAACCCTGCCGAACTCGCCCTGGAGCGCTTCGGCGTAGGCCGCCGCATGGCGGCGAGTGCGCGCCGCGGGGCTGCCGTAACTCGCCGGGGGCAGCGGCAGCATCTGCGCGGCATGCTGGAGAAAGGCGTCGATCAAAAGCGCCTCGCGCGACGGCCACCATTTGTAGATCGTCATCTTGGAGACGCTAGAGTGGCGAGCGACCGCGTCGATGGTGGTGGCGGCAAGTCCGGTAGACGCCATCAGCGTGTAGGCGCTTTCGAGAATGGCGTTGCTGGTCTCGATCGACCGCGGCCGGCCGCGTCGAGGAGCGCTGTCGGTCCCGTTACCCCCGCCATTCGCCGTCACCACGCCCGGTCTCCTCGCGCAATCCGCTCTCGCTCCGGGATAGCGCAGCCGCGACGGTCAACCTAGCGGAATCGCGACCGGCTAGGCTTGCTGCCGCAAAGCGGCGGGCAGATCCTGCCATTTCGACCAGGCGACGTAGTAGGCCACTGCGGTCATGGCGGCGAATCCGGCGAGGCTCACCACGACCTGCATCACCATCAGATTGGCACTGGTGATCAGGATGAGATGGCCGGCGAAGGACAGGAACACTCCGACGCAGAACACGGCGAGCCATTCCTCGCCGCATCTGATGACCGCCTGGAGCGGCTTCAGCCGCAATCCGGGGTGATCGGCCGGAATGAGATGGGTCGCCAGGAAGGCGAGCGCGAGGAAGTGAACCACGCGATAGGGTGCAAGGTTTTCCTTGTCCGTCGGCGCGATGCTGTCGAGCACAATGTCCGGCAAATAGGCGGACAATTCCGGCGAACGGCGCAGCAAGGTGACGGCCATCGCGAACACGAGATAGGTCCCGGCCAGTATCCGCAGCCAGGGCAGGTCGCGTAACGCGCGCCCGGGCGCGCCTGTCACGGCGAACCAGCCGCCGAGCACCATCAGCATCTGCCAGCAGAGCGGATTGAAGGTCCACTCCTGGTCCGGATAGACCCGGAAATTCCAGTCGAACCAGCGTGCGGCGAGATACAGCGCGACCGATGCCGCCAGCGTCACGTTCGGCCGCCGCAACAGGCCCCACAGTGCGAATGGAAAGAAGGCCATCAACGGGATCATCAGTTGCAGCAGGTCGAGGTTCAGCGGCTCCTCCAGGAGCACCAGGCCGCGGACCAGGATGCGCAGCGGGTGCTCGAGAATTCCCGAGATGTTGTATTGGTGGATGATTTCCGGCGCCATCGACTGCGAGGCGACATAGGCGATGGTGTCGATATAGATCACGAACAGCACGACATAGGCGGCATAGAGCCGCCAGACGCGGCGGAAGATGCGCGTCGCCGCGACCATGTAGCCGCGCTCCAGCGCCATCCGGCCGTGGATGATGGCAACGCCATAGCCGACCACGAATACGAACAAATCGGCGGCGCCGCTGAAGCCGAAGTTGCGCAGCGTCAGCAGGTTGACGACGTTGTTCGGGATATGGTCGACGAAAATCGACCAATTGGCGATGCCGAGCGTCAAGTACAGCCTGGCGTCATGCTGGAATGCGGAGAGGTTCGCCTTGACGGAAGGTTTCATTGAGTAAAATAGCTTTGGGAATCAGGTTGATGCTTTTACCGGCAACCGCCTGCCCATCCGAGTAGCGTTTGCGTGAGCGGGGGCATTCCTGCCGCATGGCCAAAAATTGGGCGGCGCCGTCTGCATGCAATGATTGGAACGAAATTTTCTAACCCGATCGAACCGTCACTCGGCCGGTTCGGCCGATACCTCGTCGGACACGCCGGCGCGGCTCGCCATGATGCCGAGGGCGACGCCGCCGATCGCCAGGATCGGCAGCAGCCGCTTGACGCCGATGGCACGAACGATCTGGAGCCCTGTGGCGAGCAGCATGGGATCCGCGAGCATGCTTTGCGCCGCCGATTTCGCGGCCCGCTCGGCCGCGATCTGGGCTTGCTTGCGCAGCTCCCGCTTGTAGACCCAGTAGCTCACCGCTGCGGCCACGGTCAGGAGAAAGAAAACGCCGGCACCCGCGAGGCAGGCCTGCACCGGACCATACTTGTCGAGCACCGAGATGAACGCCGCCGCGCACAGGAAGCAGGTGGTGATGAACAGCGCGAACGCCGCGCCAGCGGCCAGGGAGGTCAGCCGCACAGTCGTGCCGGTGGACGCACTGATCCCGTCGATGATGCGCTGAAACATGGCCTTGCTCCTCAAATCCCCACAAGCCGAATCGTCCACAAGCCGCCATCGGCGGCGCGGTAGCGCCGCCGTCTCAATACCCGTTTGCGCTACCTACCGGCGCCAGGCGGCGCCGATCAGGAAGCCGATGCCGAGCGCGAGACCGACGGTCGCGAGCGGGCGCTGCGTGATCGCGTCTTCGAGAGTCTCTTCGATCGATCCGTAGGCCTCCTGGGCCGCGCCCATCATTGCGCTGCCGCGCTCCGACATGTCGTCCATCGCGGAGTCCACGTTCTCGCGGGCCTGGCGATAGCCTCGGCGCGCCTGTTTGCTGGTGGAATTGGCGAAGGTATTGAGCGCGTCGGTAATCTGGTCGGTGAGGGCGGCGATATCGCTTTTCACGGCTGCTACATCCTTCTCGAGGCGTTCTCTGGTGGCTTTGTCGGTCCAGTCTCTCATCCCGGCTTCGGCATTGGGCATGGACATCAGGAGCTCCGTACTGTTGACGGCTGAGATAGCCGGAGAACGTTTCGTCGTCGGGGAAGTTCCGATCGCGGAAACCGGTCAGTCCTGCGGCAGCTGCGGCGCATCCGCCGGCAACAGATGCTCCTTGAGGATCAGCGCGACGATCAGCAGCGGCGACGACAGGAAGGCGCCCATCGGTCCCCACATCCAGGTCCAGAATGCCAGCGCAAGCAGGACCGCAAGTGCGTTCAGCGCCAGCCGCCGGCCGATGATGGTCGGGGTGATGAAGTGTCCTTCCAGGAAGGTGAGGCCGCCGAAGGCGAGCGCGGCCATGAGCCCGCCGCTGATGGTCGGGAAGGCGACCATCCCCACCACGACCAGCACCACGAACATCGCGATGGGCCCGATGATCGGGATGAAATTGAGCGTTGCCGCCAGCGCGCCAAGCCCGGCCGGATTGGGCATGCCGGTGAGCGCGCAGATGATGCCGGTGGCGACGCCGACGCCGACATTGATGAGGGTGACGGTCAACAGGTAATTGCCGAGATGGACCTCGATCTCGTTCAGGATCCGGAGCGTACGCAGCCGCGCGTCATGATTGCTGAAAGTCATGATCACCGCCCGCCGCAGGTCGCGCCAGCTTGCGATGAACAGGATGAGGGTGACGAAGAACAGCAGGAATTCGGTAAAGGTCGGCGACAGGTATTCCAGCGTGGGCTGCACCCACTCCACCTTCGGCATGTGAATGCTAGGAAACCCCTCCGAGCCGCCGACCATGCCTTGCAGCTCACGCCAAAGCGCCAGCGGCCGATCGAACACGTGCAGCTTGTCTTTCAACTGCGCGCTGAGCTCCGGCAGGCGCGTGCTCCATTCCATGGCGGGAGCAGCGATCAATGCGACAATGAAGGCAACGACGGCGGTCACCGCGATCACGATCAGGGCGGCGCCGAGTCCGCGCGGCACCTTGCATCGTTCGAGGAAATTCGCAGCCGGCGACAGCATCGTGCCGGTGACGAAGGCCATCACCACGGGCAGGAAGAACGCCCTCCCGAGATAAAGCACGGCGACGACTGCAATCAGGAGCAAGCCAGCGAGCGCGAAGGCGACAAATTCGGTGCGGCGGATGACCGGCGGTAGCTCGGTATGTCTCTCGGGGAGCGGCTCGCCTTCGCCGTTGCCCGGAATCAGACGTTCACTGGGAAGGACGCGCACAATTTCTCTCCCGCACGGAAGCCTCGATCCGCGCGCCCATTGACTGATTGACAATGCGCGACCACCGCGCCGGTTCCATCGCGGCTTCGTGAACACGCGCTCGCTTGACTGTGACAAGGCTGCCGCGCACCGCGCCGGAACTTGCGTCGCATCTGCGGAGTTCACTGGGACGCGCATCACCCTGATGCACACATCCAACGGGGCAGCACATGACAAAATTCTCTGCAGTCCGTCGCAGCCTTTCGCCGCGCGCCGTCGCCGCATTTGCCTTCGCAGCCGCTCTGGCCGCGGTGCCCTTCGGAGGCGCGAGCGGGCAGACCTTCGGCTACGTGCCGATGCAGCCGCAAGCGTACCCTCAGGCCCAGGATGACTCGCACGGCTACGCGAACGAGGCACCGCAGGCGGCTGACGAGGATGCCCAGCTGCCCGATCGCCTGCGCAGGCAGATCGTCGGCTTCGACCGCAGCGAGACGGCCGGCACTATCGTGATCGACACCAACAATACCTATCTCTACTACGTGCTCGGCAACGGCCGTGCGATCCGTTATGGCGTCGGCGTCGGCCGCGAAGGCTTTACCTGGTCCGGCGTGCAGAGCGTCAGCCGCAAGGCGGAGTGGCCGGACTGGCATCCGCCGGTCGAGATGATCGCGCGTCAGCCCTATCTGCCGCGGTTCGTCGCCGGCGGACCCGGCAACCCGCTCGGCGCTCGTGCGATGTATCTCGGCTCCAGCGCGTACCGCATCCACGGCACCAACGATCCCTCTACCATCGGCAAGTTCGTATCCTCCGGCTGTATCCGCATGACCAATGAGGACGTCATCGACCTGTTCGGCCGCGTCAATGTCGGTGCCAAGGTCGTGGTGCTGCCGAAGAACGCGCCATTGATGGCCAAGGGTGGCGACACCATGCGCAAGCGCCCGGTGGTGACGGCGATGCCCCCGGGGCGGCAGGCCCTGAATATATCGGCGTCGTCCGTGAACTAGGCTTCAGTGAGGTCACATGAGTAAACGCTCGATCCGCAAACTAGCCCCGGGTACGACGGCAATGCTCGCCGTTGCTCTCTCCGGTCTTGCGCTGACGTCGTCGGCACAAGCGCAAGATTTCTTCTCGGCGCTGTTCGGTGCGTTTGGCGGCCGACCTCCGCAAATCCGGGCGCCGTTTCCCCATGACGACATGCCGCGTTACGATGTGCCGCGCCAGCGGGCCGCCTATGGCGGGGGCACAGCCTACTGCGTGCGTAGCTGCGACGGCCGTTACTTCCCGGCGCAAGGCAACGACGCCGAGAGCAAGGTGCAGTCCTGCAAGAGCTTCTGTCCGGCTTCCGAAACCTCGCTGGTCTATGGCAGCAATATCGACGACGCCACCACGGACAGCGGAAAATCCTATTCCAGCCTGCCGAACGCCTTCCGCTATCGCAACGAGATCGTCGCGGGCTGCACCTGCAACGGCAAGAATCCGGCCGGGCTCGCATCGGTCAAGGTCGAGGACGATCCTACCTTACGCAAGGGTGATATCGTCGCCGGCGCCGACGGCCTCGTGGTCGCCAGCCGCAATGCCAACGATCGCGGTGGTGTCGCGATGAACTTCTCGCCGCTGCCGGACTCGGTGCGCGCCAAATTCCGCCAGGTGCCGGTGGTGGCGAAGGAGTAGGGTGGCGTTAGCTGCATTGCCGCGCTAGCCCGCGCTCGCGGCGCCCCGGAACCTGAATTCCGGCCGACGTCGCATGCAGCCAGTCGGACAAGTGCATATTCGCGAGACATTGCAGCGGGTTGCAGTGATGGAACCAGGACCCGAGACGCGCGTTAGAGCAGCGGTCGCAATTTGCCTGAAGGGGGTCTCGCGATGCTGGTGGGTGTACTCGTCACTTTTCTTGTCGTCATTCTCGTCCTTTATCTCATCAACATGTTGCCGATGGACGGCCGCGCCAAGCAGATCGCGCGCGTGATCGTCATCATCATCGGTATCGTCTCGTTGCTGAAATATCTCGCGGTGTTCTAGCGGAGGCACTTGCCGCTGTGCCGAACCAAAAAGCCCCGGCGTGAGCCGGGGCTTGGTTTGTACCTGCTTCAATGCAGCGATTTCAGCCAGTCGTCGACGTCCTGGCGAACCTGGTCCTTGGCTTTGCCGTAGCGTTCCTGGAGCCGGCCCTCGAGCTGCTCGCGGCGTCCCTCGATCAAGCTGAGGTCGTCGTCGGTGAGCTTGCCCCATTTCTCCTTGGCCGAGCCCTTGAACTGCTTCCAGTTTCCTTCGATCCGATTCCAGTCCATGACCATCTCCCGTTGGTTGATGGCCGAATAACGCGAGGCGCGCGCGGCCGTTCCGATGCGCAACGCGACGTTTCGTCCAACAAAAAAGCCCCGGCGGTGCCGGGGCTTTTGCCATTCGAGTGACTGAATCTAACCGCTCGCCTTGGCTTCGCGGCGGCGCGCGGTGAGGATATATTCGGTGTAGCCGTTCGGCTGCTCTCGCCCCTTGAAGATGAGGTCGCAAGCGGCCTTGAAAGCGACGCCGTCGAAGGCGGGCGCCATGGGCTTGTAGATGGCATCGGCGGCGTTCTGCTTGTCGACGACGACCGCCATGCGCTTGAGCGATTCCATCACCTGAGCTTCGGTGATCACGCCCTGGTGCAGCCAGTTGGCGAGATGCTGGCTGGAGATGCGCAACGTCGCGCGGTCTTCCATCAGGCCGACGTCGTGGATATCGGGCACCTTGGAGCAGCCGACGCCCTGGTCGATCCAGCGCACGACATAGCCGAGGATGCCCTGGCAGTTGTTGTCGATCTCCTGCTTGACGTCGTCGGGGGCCCAGTTCGACTTCGACACCGGAATGGTGAGGATGTCGGACAGCTTGGCGCGGGGGCCGCCCTTGGTCAGTTCCTCCTGGCGCGCGATGACGTTGATCTGGTGGTAGTGCAGCGCGTGCAGCGTCGCGGCGGTCGGCGAGGGCACCCAGGCGGTGGTGGCGCCGGCCTGCGGATGGCCAAGCTTCTGCGCCAGCATGTCCGCCATCTTGTCGGGCGCGGCCCACATGCCCTTGCCGATCTGGGCATGGCCGGGCAGGCCACAGGTCAGGCCCATGTCGACGTTCCAGTCCTCATAGGCCTTGATCCAGGCCTGCGCCTTCATCTCGTTCTTGCGGATCATGGGGCCGGCTTCCATCGAGGTGTGGATCTCGTCGCCGGTGCGGTCGAGGAAGCCGGTGTTGATGAACATGATGCGCTTGGAGGCGCGCTGGATGCAGGCCTTGAGGTTCACGGTGGTACGCCGCTCCTCGTCCATGATGCCGACCTTGAGCGTGTTCTCGGGCAGCGACAGCATCTTCTCGACCCGGTCGAAGATCTCGCAGGTCAGCGACACCTCGTCCGGACCGTGCATCTTCGGCTTGACGATATAGGCAGAGCCGGTGCGGCTGTTCTTGACCTTTGAATTTCCCTTGAGATCGTGAATGGCGAGCAGGCCCGACACGGCGGCATCCAGCAGGCCCTCCGGAATCTCCTCGCCCTTCTCGTCCAGCACCGCGTCGGTGAACATGTGGTGACCGCAATTGCGCATCAGCAGCAGGCTGCGGCCATGCAGCTTGAGCTCGCCCTTGCCGTCTGGCGTCTTGTAGCTGCGGTCGGCATTGAGCGAGCGCGTCAGCGTCTTGCCGCCCTTCTCGAAATCGGCCGACAGCGTGCCGTTCATGAGGCCCAGCGTGTTGCGGTAGACCAGCACCTTGTCCTCGGCATCGACCGCGGCGACCGAGTCCTCCATGTCGAGGATGGTGGAGACCGCAGACTCCATGATCATGTCGGCGACGCCGGCCGGATCGTCCTTGCCGATCGCGCTGCTGCGGTCGACCTTCACTTCGACATGCAGGCCGTTGTTGACGAGCAGCACCGCGGATGGCGCAGCCGCATCGCCCTGGAAGCCGGCGAACTGTGCGGCATTCTTTAATGCGGTGGCGTTGCCACTTTTCAGCTTCACCGCGAGCTGGCCCGCGACGACGCTGTAGGCGGTGACGTCGGTGTGGCTGCCGGTCGCGAGTGGCACGGCGGTGTCGAGGAACGCCTTGGCCTTGGCGATCACCTTGTCGCCGCGCGCCTTGTTGTAGCCCTTGCCGCTCTCGGCAGCGTCGTGCGGGATCGCGTCGGTGCCGTAGAAGGCGTCATAGAGCGAGCCCCAGCGCGCATTCGCCGCGTTGAGCGCGTAACGCGCGTTGGTGAGGGGCACGACGAGCTGCGGGCCGCAGATCTTGCCGATTTCCTCGTCGACATTGGCGGTCTCGACCTTCTGCGTCGCAGGCTCCGGGACGAGATAGCCGATCTCCTTCAGGAAGGCGGTATAGGCGTCGAGGTCGAATGCCTTGCCTTTGTTGGCACGGTGCCAGTCGTCGATCTTGGCCTGCAGCGTGTCGCGGAATGCCAGCAGCGACCGGTTCTTCGGCCCTAGCTCCTTGATGATGGCGGCAAGCCCGGCCCAGAACGCATCCGGCGCGATCCCCGTTTTCGGGGCAGCTTCCTTGGCGATGAAATCGAACAGGACGGGAGCGATCTTCAATCCGTGGGCGTCGACGCGTTTCATGATGGGCTTTCTTGTTGGAAATGGCTGTTTTTGGCTGCTTTTGACCCGTCAGCAGCAAAATGCGCCCATAGAGAGCGACTTTCGGGGCCTTATTAGCCCCAAAAAAGGGGCGGTGAGAAGACCTCAAAGGTCTGTCAAAATGTCAAGGAGGTGACGGCCCAGCATACCACTGTCATTCCCCGCGAAAGCGGGGAATCCAGTACGCCGCGGCTTCTCCGTATCCCAACGCTGTCTCTGGAATACTGGGTCGCCCGGTCCCAGTGCGCAATTGCGCACAAGGCCGGGCGACGACAGCGGGGATTAGGACGCACTCAAATATTCGCGGCGAGGTCCACGACTTCGTCGAACAGCACGCCCGTGGTCTTCAGCATCAGCTCGATCTCGTCGGCGGCCTCGGCGACCGTCCGCTTCGATGTGTCGATCACGAGCTCGGCGGACTCAGGTTGCTCGTAGTCGTTGCCGATGCCGGTGAAGGAAGCCAGCGCGCCGGCTCTCGCCTTTTTATAATGACCCTTGGGGTCGCGCTCCTCGCACACCTCGGCCGGTGTCGCGACGTGGATCTCGCGGAACGTGGTGTCGGCGATGCGGCGCGCGGTCGCGCGATCCTCGCGGGCCGGCGAGACCGCGGCGACGATGGCGATGTGGCCGTTACGCGCAAGATGCGTCGCAACTTCTGCGAGGCGACGGATGTTCTCGCTGCGATCGGCCGCGGAGAAACCGAGATCGCTGTTGAGCCCCGCGCGCAGCGTGTCGCCGTCGAGCAGGATCGGCGAGCCGCCATTGGTGAACAGCCGCCGCTCCAGCGCCTTGGCCAGCGTCGACTTGCCGGAAGCCGGCAGGCCGGTCAGCCAGACCACGGCACCGTTGTGGCGGTAGCGCGCGGAGCGTTCATCGGGGCGCAGCGCCGATTCGACCGGCACGATGTCGACGGGCACGGCGCGCTGGCCGGCATCGACCGACAGCACCAGACCGCCGCCGGCAATGCGTCCGGACACTTCGATCACGAGGCGGCCGGTGCGCGGATTCTCGGTATAGGGATCGGTGGCAATCGGATTCGAAAGAGAAATATCGATCTCGCCGACATGATTGCGGCCGATCGCCTTGTTCTCGCTGCTAGACAATTCGCCGGGATCGACCGCCTTCTCGATGGCGACCACAGTGGCGCGGCTTTCCTTCGGCCCGCAGCGCACCAGGAGCTGGTCGCCCTTGGCGAGCGGCTTGTCGTGCAGCCAGAAGATGCGCGCGCGCAGCCGGCGCGTCTCGCGTGGGGCAGTGCCGGCATGCGCGACGATGTCGCCGCGCTCGATGAACAATTCACGGTCGAGTGTGATGCCGACGGAGCGGCCCGCGCCCTGACGTCCCGCGACCGGCGTCGCCGGCCAGCTCTCGACCGACTTGATCTTGGCGATCTTGCCGGCCGGCATGATCACGATCTCGTCACCGGCAATGAGGCTGCCGGATTCGATGCGGCCCGCCACGATGCGGCGATCGTCGAACTTGTAGATCGCCTGCACCGGCAGGCGCAGCGCCAGCGCTTCCAGCGGGCGCGCCGGCTCGAGCTGGTCCAGCGCCTCGACCACCGTCGGTCCCTTGTACCAACCGATCCGGTCCGTACGCTCGGCGACGCCGTCGCCGTCACGGGCGGAAATCGGAATCACGGCCGTGGGCTTCACGCCGAGACCATTGAGATGAGCCGTGATCTCATCGCTGATTTCCCTGAAGCGATCGGCGGAGAAGTCGACGCGGTCCATCTTGTTGACGACGATCGCGACCTGCTTCACGCCGAGCAGATGCAGGAGATAGCCGTGCCGCCTGGTCTGGTCACGCACGCCTTCGAGCGCGTCGATGATCAGCACCGCGCCGTCGGCCTGTGAGGCGCCGGTGATCATGTTGCGCAGGAATTCGGCATGGCCGGGCGCGTCGATCAGCACGATGTCGCGCGAATTGGTGCGGAAGCGGATCTGGGTGGTGTCGATGGTGATGCCCTGATCGCGCTCGGTCTGGAGCGCATCGAGCAGGAACGACCATTCGAACGGCATGCCGCGCCGCGCGCTGACCGCTTTCAGCATTTCCAGCTTGCCGTCGGGCAGGCTGCCGGTCTCGTGCAGCAGGCGGCCGACCAGCGTCGACTTGCCGTGATCGACATGGCCGACGATGACGATGCGCACTTGCGGACGCGTCGTGCCATTTGGCATCGACGTGGTGCCGGTCGGGGTGGCGGGCGAAGCGGGGGTGACGATCATATTCATAACGCGCTCGCGTCCTCAGGAATCAGAGATAGCCGGCGACGCGAAGGCGCTCGAAGGCGTCCTCGGTCTCATGGTCCAGCGCGCGTCCGGCGCGCTCCGGCACCTTGGTCTGTTCGAGCTCGATCAGGATCTCGTCGATGCTCGACGCAGTCGAGACGACCGGGTTGGTGATGTCCTGATCGCCGAGCGAGCGGTAGCGCTTGCCGTTCTGCGACAGATAGAGCGGGATGATCGGGATGTTCTCGCGCTTGGTGTAGGCCCAGATGTCGGCCTCGGTCCAATGCAGGATCGGGTGGATGCGCAAGTGCGCGCCCTGCGGCGGCGAGGCGTTGAAATGGTCCCAGAACTCGGGCGGCTGGTCGCGTACGTCCCAATTGCCTTCGAGGCCTCGCGGCGAGAACACGCGCTCCTTGGCCCGCGTCGCCTCCTCGTCGCGGCGAATGCCGGCGATCAGGCCGTCAAAGCCGTATTTGGCGAGCGCCATCTTGAGGCCTTCGGTCTTGCGCGCGGCGGAACGCGCGGCCGGCGGCAGCGTTGGGTCGACGGCATCGATCGGCGGGCAGGGCTCGACGCGCAAATCGAGATCCCACTCTTTGCCGTAATGATCGCGGAACCGATACATCTCCGGAAACTTCTTGCCGGTATCGACATGAAGGGCGGGGAACGGCATCTTGCCGAAGAAGGCCTTCCGCGCCAGCCAGATCATGACGTTGGAGTCCTTGCCGAGCGACCACAGCAGGGCAATCTTCTTGAGGCGGGCGAAGGCCTCGCGGAAGATGTAGATGCTCTGCGCTTCGAGCTGGTCGAGATGGTCCATGCCCGGGGCAAGTTCGGCAGAAAATTCTTGCGCGCGCACGCGCTCGGCCAGCGCCGGGTTGGTCATTCGATCAGCAGCGGAATCGTTCTTGAGAAGATGCATCTCTGCCACTTTGCGTTTGAAGGCGAAAATTCTATAGTTGCAGCGCTGAAGAGAAGAAAAAATTTTCTCTTTGCGCCCTCGAAACGAGACATATATAGAAAATAATTCCAGTCAACCCCGTTTGTGGGGGGAGCGAGTATCGTATGCGGTTCTTGCCGGTGTTTCTCGATCTCAAGGCCGGTCCGGTGGTCCTCATCGGCGCAGGCGAGCTTTTGCGCGCCAAGCTGCGCGTGCTCGCGGCCGCCGGCGCGCGCGTCCGCGTGCATGCGATCGACGGCAATCGGGATTTTGGCCTCGGCTCTGACGACGCGCGCATCGAAATCGCAGCGGGTGACCCGCTGACCGCTGATCTCTCGGGCGTCATCGCGATCGTCTGCGCGGGAGCAGGCGATGTCGGCATTGCGATGTCCGTTCGCGCCAAGGCGCTCGGCCTCCCCGTCAACGTCATGGACGATCTCGAGCATTCCAGCTTCATCTTTCCCGCGATCGTCGATCGCGGCGATGTCGTGGTCGCCGTCGGCACCGGCGGCACGTCTCCGGTGGTCGCGCGGCGCGTGCGCGAGAAGATCGAGGCGCTGCTTCCCGCGCGCATCGGCGAGCTCGCTGAGTTCATCGGCGGCTTTCGCAAGTCCATCAACGAGCGCATCGCCGAGTTTCCGCTGCGCCGCCGGTTCTGGGAGCGCGTCATCGACGGCTCGATCGGCGCCGCCGTGCTCTCAGGCCGCAGGTCCGAGGCGGAGGCCTCGCTCAAAGCTATCGCCGATCCCTCCGAATTCGCGCGCGCAGACAAGCCGGAAGGCTCGGTTGCGCTGGTCGGCGCCGGACCTGGCGATCCCGACCTCCTCACCATCAAGGCGCTGCGTGCGTTGCAGGACGCCGACATCGTCTTCCATGACGAGCTGGTCTCGCCCGAGATTCTGGACCGCATCCGCCGCGACACCACGCGCGTTGCCGTCGGACGCCGCGTCGGCAAGCCCGGCATCGGCCAGGACGCCATCAACAAGCGCATGATCGAGGCCGCGCAATCCGGCCAGCGCGTGGTGCGGCTGAAGGGCGGCGATCCCTTCGTGTTCGGCCGTGGCGGCGAAGAGGTGGAAGCGCTGCGCGCCGCCGGCATCGCCTATTCGATCATTCCCGGCATCACCGCAGGGCTCGGCGGCGCCGCCGATTTCGAGGTGCCGCTCACCTATCGTCACGAAGCGACCCGCATCACCTTCCTCACCGCGCACAAGGCGCGCGATGCGGAAGTCGTGGACTGGTCGACGCTGACCGACACCAAGATGACCGTCGTGGTCTACATGGGCATGACCGCGGCGCCCGCGATACGCGCCGGCCTTTTCGCCGCCGGCCGCTCGCCGGAGACGCCGGTCGGCGTGTTCGCCCGCGTCACGCGTCCCGATGCGCAGGGCGCGATCGGCACGCTGCGCGATCTGCCCGAACTGGTGCGGCGGACCCAAGGCGGCCCCGCCATCCTCATCATCGGCGAGGTGGTCCGGCATGCCGGCTCGCTTAGCCGCCACACCCCAAAGCAAATCATCTCTGACCTCCTGGATGCAGCCGAATGACCTCCCCGCTTGAACAGAAGAAGATCAAGATCGCCGGCCCCTCGATCGTGACCGCCAACCGGACCTGGGACGGCATCGTGGTGTATCGCACCGCCGCCAAGAGCTGGTCTGCGGACCTGTCCGAAGCTGCGATCGTGCGCAACTCCGACGAGGCCAAGGCGTTGCTTGCTGAGTCCGTCGCCGACGACGTCGGCGCGATCGGGCCCTATATCGCCCCGGTGCAGATCGGCGCGGACGGCAAGATCGAACCCGGCAATCTGCGCGAACAGATCCGCCGCACCGGCGTGACCATCGGACAGTCGGCCCAGGCTTAAGGCACCTTCCTATGTACGCTTACGACGAAATCGACCGCACGCTCGTCAACGAGCGCGTCTCGGAGTTCCGCGACCAGGTGAAGCGGCGCCTTTCCGGCGAGCTCACCGAGGACGAGTTCAAGATCCTGCGCCTGCAGAACGGCGTCTATCTGCAACTGCACGCGTATATGTTCCGCGTCGCGATCCCCTACGGGACGCTGGCGACGGACCAGTTGCGGGCGCTTGCCCATGTCGCGCGCAAATACGACCGCGGCTACGGCCACTTCACCACGCGGCAGAACATTCAGTTCAACTGGATCAAGCTCGCCGAGCTGCCGGACGCGCTGGAGGATCTCGCCAAGGTCGGCATCCATGCGATGCAGACCTCCGGCAACAACATGCGCAATGTCACCTCGGACCAGTGGGCCGGCGTTGCGCCGGGCGAGATCGAGGATCCTCGCATCTGGTCGGAGCTGATCCGCCAGCACACCACGCTGCATCCGGAATTCTCGTTCCTGCCGCGCAAGTTCAAGATCGCGATCACCGCATCGGACCATGATCGCGCTGCGATCAAGATCCACGACATCGGCTTGAGGCTGATCAAGAACGAGAAGGGCGAGACCGGCTTCGAAGTGCTGGTCGGCGGCGGTCTCGGCCGTACGCCGTTCATCGCCAAGACCATCAAGCACTTCGTGCACGGCCGCGATATCCTCAGCTATATCGAGGCGATCCTGCGCGTCTACAATCAGTACGGCCGGCGCGACAACATCTACAAGGCGCGCATCAAGATTCTGGTGCACGAGCTCGGCATCGAGAAGTTCTCCCGCGAGGTCGAGGAGGAGTGGCAGCATATCCGCAATTCCTCGCTCCAGATCGACGACGAGGTGATCGAGGACATCCGTTCGCGCTTCACCTATCCTTCTTATGAGAAACTGCCGCACATGCCGGATGAGCTGCGGCAGGCCGCGGCCGATCCGGATTTCGAGGCGTGGCGCAAGAACTCGGTGGCTCCGCACAAGGTGCAGGGCTATTCCATCGTCACGATCTCGCTGAAGCCGATCGGAGCCCCTCCGGGCGATGCCACCGCCGAGCAGATGGATGCGCTGGCCGATCTCGCCGACAAATATTCCTTCGGTGAGATCCGCGTCGGCCATGAGCAGAACCTGGCGCTGCCGCATGTCGCCAAGCGCGACCTGCCGGCGCTGTGGAAGGCGCTCGACAAGCTCGGGCTCGCGACGCCGAACGTCAATCTGATCACCGACATCATCGCCTGCCCCGGGCTCGACTACTGTTCGCTGGCGAATGCGCGCTCGATCCCGATCGCGCAGGAGCTGACGCGGCGCTTTGCCAATCACGAGCTTGCGAACCTGATCGGCCGGCTCCACATCAACATCTCCGGCTGCATCAACGCATGCGGCCATCACCATGTCGGCCATATCGGCATTCTCGGCGTCGAGAAGAACGGCGAGGAAGTCTACCAGATCACCATCGGCGGCCGTGCCGACGAGAACGCTGCGCTCGGAACCCTGATTGGGCCCGGCGTCAAATTCGACGAAGTCGCCGATGTCATCGAGGACGTCGTGGAAGCCTATCTGGCGCTGCGCGAGCGGCCCGAAGAGCTGTTCATGGACACGGTGAAGCGTCTCGGCGTCGAACCCTTCAAGGAGCGCGTCTATGCCACTCGTTAACGGCGGAAAGATCGCCGACGACAGCTTCGTGAAGCTGGCCGTCGATACGCCGCTGCCCGAGGGCGGCGACATCCTGGTGCCGGCCGAGCGGTTCCTCGGCGAGGCGGATGCGTTGGTCAAGCGCGCCGGCAAGGTCGGCGTGATCTGGCCGAACAGTCGCGATATCGCCGAGCTCGTGCCGTTTCTCGGCAAGATCGCGGTCGTCGCGCTGGTGTTTCCGACTTTCCGCGACGGCCGTGCCTACAGCCAGGCCCGCCTGCTGCGCGAGCGCTATAACTACCGCAGCGAATTGCGCGCCACCGGTCAGGTGCTGCGCGACCAGTTCGTGTTCATGCTGCGCGCCGGCTTCGATGCCTTCGAGGTCAAGAAGCAGGCCGATGCGGAAGCCTTCATGCAGACTGCCAAGCGCTATTCCGTGTTCTACCAGCCGACCGGTGACGGCCGCATCACGGCGCTGCACCGGCGCATGCAGCTGCGCCACTCCGAAGGAGTCGGCACGTGAACGCGATCGCTCCTCGGGTATCCTCCGTGTCCGCGCTACCTTCGGCGGACGAACTCGATCGCGCTCTGCGCGATGCCTCGCCCGCGGAGGTCATCGCCGCGGCCCTGAAGACGGTCGGGCGCGACAAGCTCGCGCTGGTGTCATCCTTCGGCACGGAATCGGCGACGCTGCTCAAGGTCATGGCGGATGTCGATCCGGCGATCCCGGTGATCTTCCTCGACACCGGCTGGTTGTTCGAGGAGACGCTCGCCTATCGCGACACGCTGATCGCCACGCTGGGCCTGAAGGACGTCCGTTCGATCAAGCCGGCCGACGAAGCGCTGTCGCGCGAGGATCCCGATCGCGACCTCTGGTTCTCCGATCCCGACGCCTGCTGCCGCATCCGCAAGGTGGAACCGCTGGCGCGTGCGCTGAAGCCTTTCTCGGCCTGGATCAACGGCCGCAAGCGCTTCCAGGGTAATGCACGCGCCGACATTCCGGTCGTCGAAGAGGATGGCGCCCGGTTGAAGTTCAACCCCTTCGCCAACGTCTCGCGCGAGGAACTCGAGGCGATCTTTGTCCGCGCTGAATTGCCGCGGCATCCTCTGGTTGTGTCAGGATTCTTGTCGGTCGGTTGTATGCCTTGCACGAGCAGAACGGCCGAAGGTGAGGATTCTCGAGCCGGACGCTGGCGCGGACGGGCCAAGACAGAATGCGGCATTCACACGATGAAGGCTTCGTAGCACGCTTGCGCTGCCACGCTGCGAACAAGAAAATCTGGTTCCGTTGACTTGAGCGCCTTTCGCCCTGAGTTATGCCCGCGTGCCATCGACGACGCCGATGTCGTCGAGGTGAATGGAGATGGACATGATGCGCCGCATCGTCCTGCTCGCCGCAGGACTGTTCTGGGCAAGCTCGGCTCTCGCTGCTGAAATCAACCTGTTGAACGTGTCGTACGATCCGACGCGTGAGCTCTATGCCGAGTTCAACAAGGCGTTTGCAAATGCCTATCAGAAGGAGACCGGCAAGAGCGTCGAGATCAAGCAGTCGCATGGCGGCAGCGGCTCGCAGGCGCGCGCGGTGATCGACGGCTTGCAGGCCGATGTGGTGACCCTCGCGCTCGCCTATGACGTCGACGCCATCGCTGCCAAGGGCCTCACCACGGCCGATTGGCAGAAGCGGCTGCCGCAGAATTCGTCACCCTACACCTCGACCATCGTCTTCCTGGTGCGCAAGGGCAATCCCAAGGCCATCAAGGACTGGGACGATCTGGTCAAGCCTGGTGTCGCCGTGATCACGCCGAACCCGAAGACGTCGGGCGGGGCGCGCTGGAATTATCTGGCGGCCTGGGGCTTTGCGCAGAAGAAGTACGGCTCGGCCGACAAGGCCAAGGATTTCATCGGAAAACTCTACCAGCAGGTGCCGGTGCTCGACACCGGCGCGCGCGGCGCCACCGTCACCTTCGTCGAGCGCGGTGTCGGCGACGTGCTGCTGGCCTGGGAGAACGAGGCGTTCCTCGCGCTGAAGGAGTTCGGCGCGAACAAGTTCGAGATCGTGGCGCCGCCGCAGTCGATCCTCGCCGAGCCGCCGGTCACCATCGTGGACAAGGTTGCCGACAAAAAGGGCACCCGCAACGCGGCTGACGCCTACCTGCGGTACTGGTACACCAAAGAGGGGCAGGAGATTGCTGCGCGCAATTTTTACCGCCCGCGCGCTGCCGATATCGCAAAAAAATACGAAAACGCCTTCGCCAAGGTCGAACTATTCACGATCGACGACGTTTTCGGGGGTTGGACCAAGGCGCAGAAGGAACATTTTGCCGACGGAGGCGTCTTTGACCGGATCTACAAGAACTGATCGAGCGCCGTCTTAAGGGCTTTAGCAGGGGGGCCTGGTGAGCGCACTCGCAGCAAGACGTCGGACATTGCCGGGCTTCGGTCTCACCATGGGGCTGACGCTGTCATGGCTGTCCGTCATCATCCTGATTCCGCTCGCCGGGCTGTTCCTGAAATCGCTCGAGCTCAGCCCCGAGCAGTTCTGGAATATCCTCACCAGCCGCCGCACCCTGAATGCCTTGCGCGTGTCCTTTGGCCTTGCCTTCGCGGCGGCCTGCGTCAATCTCGTGATGGGCAGCATCATCGTCTGGGCGCTCGTGCGGTACCGCTTCCCCGGCCGGCGGCTGTTCGATGCCATCGTCGATGTGCCGTTCGCGCTGCCGACGGCGGTCGCCGGCGTGGCGCTGACCGCGCTGTTCGCCGAGAAGGGCTGGCTGGGCGCGCCGCTGGCCGCGGCCGGCATCAAGGTGGCGTTTACGCCGGTCGGTATCTTCGTCGCCATGATCTTCATCGGTATTCCCTTCGTGGTGCGCACGGTGCAGCCGGTGCTGCAGGATCTCGATCCCGAGATCGAGGAGGCCGCGGGCAGCCTGGGGGCCAGCCGTTGGCAGACCATCATCCGCGTGATCCTACCCTCGCTGGCACCGGCGCTGCTGACCGGGCTCGCGCTCGCCTTCGCGCGCGCGGTCGGTGAATACGGCTCGGTGATCTTCATCGCAGGAAATCTGCCCAACGTGTCCGAGATCGCCCCGCTGTTGATCGTGATCCGCCTGTCCGAATTCCGCTACGCCGACGCGACCGCGATCGCGGTGGTCATGCTCGTCGTTTCCTTCGTGATCATCTTCGCCGTCAACCGGCTCCAGCGCTGGGCGCAGAGCCGGATGCCGGCGCATTGAGGGGCGGACCATGACGATGCAAATCGCAGATTCAGTTTCGCTACCTTCGCCCGATGCGCGCGCGCGCGCCGCCGCGGCGCGCGACAGTCTTCGTACCGAGTCGCCTGCGGTGCGCATCGTTATCATCACACTGGCGGTGCTGTTTCTCTCCGTCTTCGTCGTGCTGCCGCTTGTCCTGGTGTTCGCGCAGGCGTTCTCGAAGGGGATCCTTGCCTATTTTGCCGCGCTCGCCGAGCCGGAAGCGCTGGCGGCGATCAAGCTGACGCTGCTGGTTGCGGCGATTTCGGTCGGCCTCAATCTCGTTTTCGGCCTCGTCGCCGCCTGGGCGATTGCCAAATTCGAATTCCCGGGCAAGTCTTTCCTGATCACGCTGATCGACCTGCCGTTCTCGGTGAGCCCGGTGATCTCGGGCCTCGTCTTCGTGCTGCTGTTCGGCGCGCAGGGCTATTTCGGCAGCTGGCTCAGCGGTCATGACATCCAGATCCTGTTCGCGGTGCCCGGCATCGCGCTTGCCACCACCTTCGTGACCTTCCCCTTCGTGGCGCGCGCTCTGATCCCCCTGATGCAGGAGCAGGGCACGCAGGAGGAGGAGGCCGCGATCTCGCTCGGCGCCTCGGGCCTGCAAACGTTCTTCCGCGTCACGCTGCCCAACATCAAGTGGGGCGTGCTCTACGGCGTCCTGCTCTGCAACGCGCGCGCGATGGGTGAGTTCGGCGCGGTCTCCGTCGTCTCGGGCCACATCCGCGGCGAGACAAATACGATGCCGCTGCTGGTCGAGATCCTGTACAACGAATACCAGTTCGTCGCCGCCTTCGCGATCGCCTCGCTGCTGGCGATGCTGGCGCTGATCACGCTGATCGCGAAAACCATTCTCGAACGTCACCTCGACGAAGGATACGACGCAAGTGACCATTGAAGTCAGAAATCTCGTCAAGAAATTCGGAGGCTTTGCGGCCCTCGACGGCGTGGACCTCAAGGTCAATGACGGCGAGCTGCTCGCGCTGCTCGGCCCCTCCGGCTCCGGCAAGACCACGCTGCTGCGGATCATCGCAGGCCTCGACTGGCCCGATGCCGGCGAGGTCTTCTTCAACGGCGAGGACGCGCTGGCACAGGGCGCGCGCGAGCGGCATGTCGGCTTCGTGTTCCAGCATTACGCGCTGTTCCGCCACATGACGGTGTTCGAGAACGTCGCCTTCGGGCTGCGCGTGCAGCCGCGCGCGATACGGAAAGACGAGGCCACGATCCGTGCGCGGGTGAAAGAGCTGCTCGATCTCGTGCAGCTCGACTGGCTCGCCGATCGTTATCCGAGCCAGCTGTCCGGCGGCCAGCGCCAGCGCATCGCACTCGCCCGCGCGCTGGCGATCGAGCCGCGCATCCTGCTGCTCGACGAGCCGTTCGGTGCGCTCGATGCCAAGGTGCGGAAAGAGTTGCGAAGGTGGCTACGCTCGCTGCATCACGAGATCCACGTCACCTCGATCTTCGTCACCCACGATCAGGAGGAAGCGCTGGAAGTCGCCAACCGCGTCGTAGTGATGGACAAGGGCCGGATCGAGCAGATCGGCTCGCCCGACGACGTCTATGAAAGGCCGGCAAGCGCGTTCGTCCACGGGTTCATCGGCGAATCCATCGAGCTGCCGGTTCAGGTCGAAGGCGGCGTCGTCAGGCTCGGCGACCGGCCGCTGCGGCTGGCGGCGGACGGGCTTGCGTCTGGCGCGTCGAAACTGTTCGTGCGGCGACATGACATGTTGGTCGGCCCGCCCGGCAGCGGCGCCTTCGAGGGCGCCGTGCAGCATGTCCGCAATTTCGGTCCGGTGCAGCGGGCTGAGGTCGCGTTGTCGGGCGGCCAGACGATCGAGATCGACGCGCCCCGCGGCAAGGAACTGCGCGCCGGCGACACCATCGGGCTCGAGCCCCGCCACTACCGGATTTTTGCGGGGTAAGCGACCGTCATGTCGGGGCGATGCGGAGCATCGAACCCGGAATCCCGGGATTGTGGCGCGAGACTCTCAGGGGCGCGATTGCGCACCATAGTTAAGCGCTTCGCGCTGCCCCGGAATGACACCGGTCAGATTTTCTTCAAAATTCACCTTTCAGCCACGGTTGGTATGCAACAACGGCCGCTCATTCGGGGGCACCTCCATGCGCGCTGCGGCCGCAATTCTCATCACTTTGCTGCTCGCCGGCTGTGCCGGCAACGAGGCACCGGTCCAGCAGCCGTCCATGTATACCGATATGGCGGTCCCGGGCTCCAAGCTCGATGCGCAGGCGGCCGCGATCATGATCTCGCAATACCGCCAGAACAACGCCCTCGGCACCGTGGTCATTGACCCCGACCTGATGCGGCTTGCCGAATCCCAGTCCAATGCCATGGCCGCTGCCAACAAGATGGACCATGACGTCCGCGCGCCGCTGGCCAAGCGCCTGGCCGCCGGCGGCTATCCCGCAACCGTGGCGGTCGAGAACATCTCGGCCGGCTATCATACGCTGGCGGAAGCGTTTTCCGGCTGGCGTGACTCGCCTCCGCACCGCGCCAACATGCTCAAGGGCGGTGTCACAAAATTGGGCATCGCGGCGAGCTATGCTCCCGGCACCAAATACAAGGTGTTCTGGACCATGATCCTGGCCTCCACCGAGCCTCGATAAGCCAGACTTGATCCCGGCATGCATTGACGCCGCGGCGGTGTGTCGCCACGGTGGCGCGCCATTTGCTATTAATCCTCCATGACCGATCATAGCCCGGAATCCCCCAGCATCCCCGCGAATGCGCAACGCGTCCTGGTCCTGCAGGGCGGCGGCGCGCTTGGCTCCTACCAGGCCGGCGCCTATCAGGCGCTGTGCGGCCACGGCTTCGAGCCGGAATGGGTCGCCGGCATCTCGATCGGCGCGGTCAATGCCGCCATCATCGCCGGCAATGAGGGCCCGACGCGCGTCAGGCGGCTCAAGGAATTCTGGGAAATGGTCTCCGCGCCGGTGCCGTGGAAGCCGCTCGGCAAGAGCGATCACAGCCGCGAGCTGTTCAACTCGACCAGCGCCGCGCTGATCGCCACTTTCGGGGTGCCCGGCTTCTTCGTTCCGCGCGTGCCGCCCGCGCCGTTCTGGCCGCCGGGGCATGCCGAAGCTGAGAGCTATTACGATACCGGACCGCTGAAGAAGACGCTGGAGCGTCTGGTCGATTTCGACCGCATCAACGACCTGAAGACGCGCCTGTCGGTTGGGGCGGTCGGCGTCACCTCCGGCAATTTCAGGTATTTCGACAGTTATGAGTTCAAGAAGCTCGGCAAGACCATCGGCCCCGAGCACATCATGGCCTCCGGCGCGCTGCCGCCCGGCTTTCCGTCCGTCATGATCGACGGCGAGCATTATTGGGACGGCGGCATCGCCTCCAACACCCCGCTCGACTATGTGCTCGATGCCGAGGTCGATCGCGATATGCTGATCTTCCAGGTCGACCTGTTTTCCGCGCGCGGCGATCTGCCCACGTCGCTGCTGGAAGCCGCCGAGCGCGAGAAGGACATCCGCTATTCCAGCCGCACGCGGATGAACACCGACAAGAACAAGCAGTTGCACAACGCCCGCAGGGCTGTGCGCGACCTGATCGGCAAATTGCCTGATTATCTCAAGAACGATCCTTCCGTCGAATTCCTCGCTAAGGTGTCGCGCGAAAGCACCGTCACCGTGGTGCATCTGATCTACCGCAGCAAGAACTACGAATCCTCGTCCAAGGATTACGACTTCTCGCACGTCGCCATGGTCGAGCATTGGGACGCCGGCGTGAACGACGTGCATCTGTCGATGCGCCACAGGGATTGGCTCGAGCGGCCGCAGTCCGGCGAGACCATGGTGACCTACGATCTCACGGGGGACGTCTCCGCATCCCCGGCAAAAAGGAGCGAATCAAATGGTTAGTCTGTCAGGCAAGAACGCCGTCGTGACCGGGTCCACCAGCGGCATCGGGCTCGCTTATGCGCGTGCCTTCGCCGCAGCCGGCGCCAACGTCGTCATCAACGGCTTCGGCTCGGCGGAGGACATCGAAAAGGAACGCGCGAAGATCGAGTCCGAATTCGGCGTCAAGGCGATCTATTCGCCTGCCGACATGACCAAGCCGGCCGAAATTGCCGGGATGATCGCGCTCGGCGAGAAGACCTTCGGCTCGGTCGATATCCTCGTCAACAATGCCGGCATCCAGTTCGTCTCGCCGATCGAGGAGTTTCCGCTCGAGAAGTGGGACCAGATCATCGCGATCAACCTGTCCTCGGCCTTCCATGCCATCCGCGCAGCCGTCCCCGGCATGAAGAAGAAGGGCTGGGGCCGCATCATCAACACGGCATCGGCGCACTCGCTGGTCGCCTCGCCCTTCAAGTCGGCCTATGTCTCGGCCAAGCACGGCATTGCCGGTCTCACCAAGACCGTGGCTCTGGAGGTCGCGACCCACAAGATCACCTGCAACTGCATCAGCCCCGGCTACGTCTGGACGCCGCTGGTCGAGAAACAGATCCCCGATACGATGAAGGCACGCAACCTGACGCGCGAGCAGGTCATCAACGACGTGCTGCTCGATGCGCAGCCGACCAAGGAGTTCGTCACCTCCGAGCAGGTCGCCGCGCTGGCGCTGTTCCTGTGCGGCGACGATGCCGCGCAGATCACCGGCACCAACCTCTCGATCGACGGCGGCTGGACCGCGGCGTAGGGCGCGGTGCCATAGGTGGGCAAAGGCGCACTTGCGCCGTGCCCACCACCTGTCCGTGATTGGGAAAAGGGTGGGCACGCTTGCGCTTTGCCTACCCTGCGATTCCGGCGTTCGTTTCCCGCTCAATGTCCCCAGGCCAGCGCCGTCACAAAGGCGGACGACAAGTTCAGCTCGGCAAACAACATCTTGCCTGCGACCACGAACAGCACGCTGGCAAGCGTCAGGCGCAGCACCGTCTCGGGCACGCGTGTGGCGCTGAAGCTACCGACGATGATGCCGGGCAGCGAACCCAGCAGCAGCACGCCCATCAGGGCCCAATCCACGTCACCGAGCGCCCAGTGTCCGATGCCGGCGACCAGCGTCAGGGGCACCGCATGGGCGATATCGGAGCCGACGATGGTCACCATGGGCAGGCGAGGGTAGAGCAGCAGCAGCACGGTCACGCCGACCGCACCGGCGCCGACCGACGAGATCGATACCAGCACGCCGAGCAGAATGCCGGTGACGACGGTCGCAATCGCGGTGGTGCGCTCGTCGACCCGTTCGAGCCGACCGCGATAACGCTCCATGATGGACTTGCGGAAGATCAGCGAGGTCGCGGTCAGCAGCAGCGCGAAGCACAGCACCAGATTGACCAGGTTCCGTTCGGAATCGCTTCTGAGGTCGAGCTTCCACAGCACCAGCAGCGTCAGCGCGCTCGCCGGAATGCTGCCGCAGGCAAGCCGCAGTACCGCCGGCCAATGCACGCTGCGCGACCAGCCGTGCACCACGCTGCCGCCGGTCTTGGTGGCTGCGGCATAGAGCAGGTCGGTTCCGACCGCTGTGGAGGGGTGGACGCCGAACAGCAGGATCAAGAGCGGCGTCATCAACGAGCCGCCGCCCACGCCGGTCATCCCGACAAGCAGGCCGACGCCGAAGCCGGAGGCGACGTAAAGTGGATCGAACATGTCAGGGGAATCTTAGGTTGATCTCGTTGGCTGGGCAATATGGCGTAGAATAAAGTTCCCCCAACGCGCAACTGCTTGGGCGGAATAAGAAATATTTTGCTTTAGGTTCACCAAGGGGAGGCGGTTTGCCTCGTTTACTCGGGTGCGCTGACAAAGCCGTTCCCCTGGAAAACAGCGGGCACGGCGAGCGCGCGGCGCCTATTTGCCGAACGCCAGCACGTGCAGTCCGAGCCGTTGCCGCACGATCCAGAACAAGAGGACGGTCTCGAATGTGAGGGAGATCGAGGTTGCGGCCGCGGCTCCGTGGCCGCCGTAGCGCGGCACCAGCGCGATGCAGAGCACGAGGTTCATCACGAAGGCCAGCGCATAAGCGAGCGCGCAGATCTTCTGCTGACCGAGCATGTTGAGCAGCCGCTCGACCGGCCCGATCGCAGAGCGCACCACCAGGCCAATCGCGGCGACGAACATGATGTCGTAGCCGATCGTGAATTGCGGCCCGAACAGCCAGAGCAACGGCTTGCCGAGCGCGAGCAGCACGATCGTCGCCGCCAGCGACGGCCAGAACGTCCAGCTGATCGCATGCGCGACATAGGCCGATAGCCGTGCCTTGTCGCCGCTTGCGTTGTATTCGGCGAAGCGATGCGCTGTCGTCGCGGACATCGCGTAGTGGATGAAGGAGACCAGCGCCAGCGTCTTCACGACAGCGAAATAGACGCCGACCTCTTCGGAGGCGCGGAATTGCTGCAGGACCAGCACGTCGGTGTAGGACAACAGCAGGTAGAAGCTCTCGACCAGCAGGATCGGCAGCGAGACGGCGAGCCAGCCGCCGATGTCGTAGGTCTTGGGGCCGGGCTCGATGTGGTCGGCGAGCTTGCGGTTCAGCACCACCATCTGCCCCGTCATCGCGATCCACACCGCGCCGGCGCTCGCTACCATCGCGGCGACTGCGCCGAGATGGTAGCCGAGCAGGAAGGCGGCGCCCGTGATGCCGATGATCAGCGCCTGGCGGATGATGAATTGCGGCATCAGGCCGAGCTGCATCCAGTCATGCGAACGCGCGATGCCGTCCTGGGTGTTGGCAACGACGAAAGCCGGCAGCGTCATGCAGCCGATATAGAGCGGCAGTATTTCGGCCGGGTCGATCCAGGGCGACAGCAGCCTGACGGTGCCGGCAAGGGCGAGCGAGACCAGCGTGGAGACGGCAAAGGTCAGCCAGCGGCTGCCGGAGAGAAAGCCGCGCAGCAACGCCTGCTCGCCGCTGCTGCGATACTCGGGAATGATTTTCTGCGCCGAGGCGGAGATGCCGAAATCCATCATGCTGCCGAGCAGCAGCACCCAGGTCCAGACATAGACATAGACGCCGTAATCGGAGGTGCCCATCCAGCGGGCGAGCAGCACCTGCGAGACATAGGCGAGCCCGGCGCTGATCACGCGGATGATGAAGATGGTGCCGGCAAGCCGCCGCGTCAGCGATGCTTCGCTCGGGCCGCCCGTCAGCTTGGCCCGCAGCCGTGCGATCGGCCCGGCCGGTCCAGTCGTTGCGGGTTCTGCATCCATCACGGCCAATTCGAACGGTCCCTCAGGTCGCTAGGCATGCTGTGGCAGGTGAGGGATTAGCAACCATTCGTTAAGATTGGGTTGGGTGGGCGTCCCATCCCGGCACGGTGATTGGATTGGCGGTGCAGTTCGATCGTGATCCGGTCGCGCCCGCGCAACCAGGCCGCGACTATTGCTCACTCCAAATTCGTATTGAACTCGTAAGACTTCTCCGGCCCGACCAGCGTGAATTTCAGCGCTGCTCCCTCGGGCTTGGCGCCCGGCGGCAGGCCGTCGAGCTCGAAGGAAAATCGCATCACCCCGGGCGGGCTATGCTGCACCGGGGCCGGGATCGGCAACGCCCAATCGGGCGTCGGCCCTTCCACGAACAGATTGACGTTGCGGCTGTCCGGCGTCACCACGTCGACCACCACGTTCTTGGGTCCGTCGCGCTTGACGTCGCGGATGGTGAGCGGATTGGGATCCCCGATATTGGCGGGCTTGGGCACCGTGTCGAGCGCGGCACGCAAATTGGCATCCTCGGTCGAGGCGACGCTGTTGAAGCCGAGTTCGACGCTTGCCTCGACCGGAATGCATAGCTTCTCGCATACCGCGTAGTTGATCTCGGCACGCAATGTCACCGGCTTGTCGGCCGCCTTGGGGACGATCCGCAAGGGCAGCACGATCTGGTTGTGATAGCCGATCGAATGGCCGCCCGCGCCATCGGCGAATTTCAGCGGCGCCGGCCACATCACCGTCACCGCCTCGACATTGTCCGACTTCGAGAAGTCGAATCGTGGCGGCACACCGGAATCCCCGGGGGTGCGCCAATAGGTCTTCCACCCCTGCTGAAGCTGGAAGGCGATACCGCCGAGCAGGACAGCGCCGCTGCGCGATCCCGCCAATAGCCGCACCGCGGAATGCCCGTCGCGCTGCCACGGCGAAGCGTCATCGGCGCGGGCTGCGATGGCCAGCGACGACGCAAGCAGGGCGGTCGCGACGCCAATCGCCGCACGCAGGGGAACTCTTGTGAGCATGGCACGTCTTTACAAGGTCGCACCTAGGCAAACCATTGAATTGCTTGTGATGGTGCACTTGAATCGAGCCTCTGCAAGCCTTGATTTGACAGCGGCCAGGTCCGACATCAGGATAGGAATTGAAACCGGAGTGCTTCACCGATGGCTCCCACAGGCAAGAGGACGGGCGAAAGCACCCGCAGCGCAAGCCCCGCTCTTCCCAATTCGGCCGCCGGTTATCTGGACGGCCGGCTGCTGATCGCGATGCCCGTGATGGGCGATTCCCGCTTCGAGCGTTCGGTGATCTATCTCTGCGCCCATTCGGCGGAGGGAGCGATGGGCATCATCGTGAACCACCCGGCCGGCAGCATCGACTTCCCCGAGCTCTTGCAGCAGCTTGGCATCATCAGGAAGGGCGAGCACATCAAGTTGCCGGAGAATGCCGAAAGCATGAAGGTGCTGCGTGGCGGCCCGGTCGATACCGGCCGCGGCTTCGTGCTGCATTCCAGCGACTTTTACATCGAAAACGCGACGTTGCGGATCGATGACGGCGTCTGCCTCACGGCGACCGTCGACATCCTGCGCGCCATCGCCAACGGCTCCGGCCCCAAGCACGCCATTCTCGCGCTCGGCTATGCCGGCTGGGCGCCGGGCCAGCTCGAGACCGAGATCCAGAGCAACGGCTGGCTGCATTGCGATGCAGACGCGGATTTGATTTTCGGCGACGACGTCGACGACAAATATTCCCGCGCGCTCCGCAAGATCGGTATCGATCCCGGCATGCTCTCGAACGAGGCCGGGCACGCGTAGCGTTAGGCTCCGCTGTATTTGCCCCGCCCACCGCTGTCGTCGCCCGGCTTGACCTGGCGACGACACCATCTGCCGAGCGGGGCTGTGCCGCGCCTACTCCGCCGCCTGCTGCTGCACCGTCGGCTCCGTGCCCGCCACCGTCGCGCGGCGCATGTCGCGAGGTTGCGACTGGTCGTAGCGGCGGACGCGGTGCATGGTCTGGCGGTTGTCCCACATCACGAGGTCGTGCAGCTTCCATTTGTGCACATAGACGAACTCTCCTTGCGTCGCGTGCTCGTTGAGATCGCGCAGCAGCAGCCGGCCTTCCGGCACGCTCATGCCGACGATCTTGCCGGCATGCGATGAGAGGTACAGCGACTTGCGCCGATGCACGGGGTGCGTGCGCACCAGCCGTTGCAGCACCGGCTTGAACATCTCCTTCTCTTCGTCGGTATATTCGGTGAAGCCGAGCGATCCGCGCGAATACATCAGCGAGTGTTCGCAGACGAGATCCTCGATCTCCGCCTTGATGTCGTCGTCGAGCGCGTCGTAGGCCGCGCGCATGTCGGCGAATTCGGTGTTGCCGCCCTTCGGGTTCACCACGCGCGCCGACAGCAGCGAGAATTTTGCCGGGATGGGACGGAACGAGCTGTCGGAGTGCCACAGGCAATTGCCGAGGTTGAACAGATTGGCGCGACTGTCTTTCGGCAGCGGCTTGCCGTCCTTGCCAAGGTTGGAGACGTCGTTCAGGCCCGAGGTGAGGCGGTATTCATCCGCCTTGGTGATGTTGCCGCCGCGCGCTTCCTCGCGCTGGCCGAAATTCAGCGCGAACGCCATTTGCTGCTCGTCGGTGATATCCTGGTCGTGGAAGACGAGAACCGCGTATTTGTCCATGGCGGCCTCGATCTCGCGCGCCTCATCTGCCGTGAGCGGCTTGCGCAAATCGAGGCCGGACACCTCGCCGACGAAATGCTTCTGAAGCTGCCGGATGGCGATCGTCATGGCGTTCTCTCCCGCATCTGCGAGCGGTTTCTCCGCTCTGTTTACGGAAAAAATGACTCGCGCGTCCGGCGATGTCAACGCGCAGCACGCATGGCACTCACGCGTTCCGCGCCATCAGCCCGCCGTCGACCGGGATCACCGCGCCGGTGAGGAAGGACGCGGCCGGCAGGCACAGGCTCAGCGTCATATGCGCGACCTCCTCGGGATCGCCGTAGCGGCCGAGTGCGGTGCGGCGCTTGGCGTAGATGGTCTTGTGCTCCTCCGAGATGCGGTCGGTGATCGCCGTGCGGATCGGGCCCGGACAGATGCAGTTGACGGTGATGCCCTCGCGACCGAGCTCGACGGCGAGCGAGCGGGTGAGGCTCGCAACGCCGCCCTTCGCTGCCGAATAAGGGCTGTGCAATGCGGTCGCGCCGAGCGCCTCGGTCGAGGCAATGTTGACGATCCGCGGACTGTTCGATTTGCGTAAATAGGGCAGCGCAGCGCGGATGATGCGCGGATGCGCCGTCAGCATCACCGCGATCCCCTTGGCCCAGGCGTCCTCATAGCCTTCGTCGTCGATCGCAACCCGCACGGAGATGCCGGCATTGTTGACGACGATGTCGAGCCCGCCGAAATGCGCGGCGGCCTCGCCGACCACGCGCTTGATCTCGTCACCAGCGGCAACGTCGAGCTTCCACGCCCTCCCCGCGCCGCCGCTCGCGGCAATCTCCCCGGCCACAGCCTGCGCGCCCTGCGCATCGAAGTCGGTGACGGCGACGTTGGCGCCTTCCGCGGCGAACACGCGCGCGGTCGCGCGCCCCATGCCGCTGGCCGCGCCGGTGACGAGAACGGTCAAGCCCTTGACGGACCGGCTGAGCTGCTTGAAATCGGGCATGCTGTTTCCTCGCGGCCTGCTTGTTCTTGTTATGATTGACAAGGCTGGCATCGATCCGCAGACAGGTCAAACAAACAAGACATAAAGGGAGGCCGCGATGGCGAACGAGCTGGATTTCTCAGGCAGGCAGGTGCTGGTCGTCGGCGGTTCGAGCGGGATCGGCAACGGCATCGCGCAGGCTTTTCGCACGAGGGGCGCGCTTGTCGCGGTTTGCGGCACGCGGGCACAACCGAAGGACTATTCGATCGAGGAAGGCTCTGATCTCACGGGCCTCTCTTATGCGCAGCTCGATGTCGGTAACCCCAGTGCGATCGAGGCGTTCAAGCCGTCCTTCGACAGGCTCGACGTGCTCGTGCTCGCGCAAGGCGCGGTGCTCTATCGCCGCGGCGAGTTCGAGATGAGCGGCTTCCGCAAGGTGGTCGAGGTCAATCTCATGAGTCTGATGGCCTGCGCGACGCGGTTTCATTCCATGTTGCGGGATGCGAAGGGCTCGCTGATCATGGTGTCCTCGACCGCGGCCTATCATTCCACCATGGGCAATCCCGCCTATAACGCCTCGAAGACCGGCGCTGTCGGATTGACGCGGACGCTGGGCGAGGCCTGGGCCGAGGACGGCATCCGCGTCAACGGCATCGCGCCCGGGCTCGTCGACACCAAGATGACGAAGGTGACGACTGACAATCCGAAGCGGCTCGAAGGCGCGCTTGCGCGTATTCCGCTGCGGCGATTAGGCACGCCGGCCGACATGGCGGGCGCCGCGCTGTTCCTGGCCTCGCCGCTGTCGTCCTACATCATCGGCCAGACGCTGGTCGTCGACGGCGGGCTGATCTTGTAGTCGAGCGAGCTACACTTTCGTCGCGACTTGGAACTGTGCCGCGCCTGATCGGTTACTTCGGCTGACCCCCGAGGAGGATCATCATGGACACGGATCGGATTGTTGGATCGGCCAAGGAATATGCCGGACGCGCGGAAGGCGCGATCGGAGACATGGCAGGCGATGCGAAGACGCAGGCATCGGGCAAGGCTCGGGAAGCCGCGGGTACAGTGCAGAATCTGTACGGCCAGGCCAAGGATGCCGTGCGCGACGCCGGCGAGACTGCGGCCGGCTACGCCAAGGACGCCTATGAGAACAGCGGCGAGACTTTCCGCGACGGGACCCAGGCACTGACGAAGAAGGTGCAGGACAATCCGCTCGGCTCGCTGCTGGTGGCCGGCGGCATCGGGTTTGCGCTCGCGCTTCTGATGTCGCGGCCTGCCCGCCGTCCGCCGCCGCGCTGGCGCTACTAACAGCTAGGCGACAAGCACGCACTCGTGCCCCGGACGCGCCGCAGCGCCAGAGCGCTGCTGCGCAGAGCCGGGGCCCATTCTTTTGCAAGAGAGTTGGCGTGAGAGAGCTGGGTCCCGGCTGCGTCGCATCACCAAGAGGTGCTGCGCCGCGTCCAGGACCTGCCGGCAATTACCGGAACATCTCGGCGGAGCGTCCGACGTTCCCGGGCGGACGCGGAGCCCCGGGATTGAGATTCGGATTGCGTGGCCCGGGCGGCGGCGCCAGTTGACGCGGCGGCGGTGGCTGCGGCGAACCGAAGCCAAAGAAATCCCGGAATAACGGCTGGGCCTGGGCCGGCTGCTGCATCGGCGGCCTCTTCGGTGCGAGCTTTGGCGGCGCGATCACGGCCGCTGCGCCCGCAGCCGTATTGCCGTCAGGCGTCGTCGCCGCAACAGGCGTATCGCCCTTGGCCTGCTCGCGGCCGACTTCGCGGCGCGGCCAGGCATAGTCGTCGGCACGGCCGGCCGGAGCCGTCAGCGGCTCGCCCTTCACCATCGTCTTCGCGGCGAGCGCATCGACCGCGGCGGGACGCGAGCCGGGTCCGCCCAGCAATTGATCAGCCGAGATCGAGGCCGCAACCAGCGGCACGATCGGGCCCGCCAGCGGCCGCGGCGCGGGCTTGCCGGGCTCGACGCTGGTGTCGGGGGTAGCCGGCTCGCTCGGCAGCGCGATCGGGCCGGAGCGTCCCGCGAGCAGGCGTGTGATCTCGCGCTCGACGTAATGGGCGAGCTTGCGCGCGCCGGGCTTGGTGAAAAAGACGCCGTCGGAGCTGCGGAGCTGACGGATCTGGCCTTCGAAATCGGGGCCCTTCTGAAGGAAGCGTCCGGCCTCGTCGACAAAACCGTCCCAGACGTCGACATAAGTGATGCCGGCCTTGGCCGCGCCTTCGCGATAGAGCGAGTCAAGGAACAGCATGTCGGCCGTGCCCTTCTGGCCGCGGATGGCGGGAAGGCCGACCCAGAGCACGGGCACGCCCTTGGCCTTGAGGATATTGGTCAGTTCCTCAATCTTCTTGCCGTAGAGTTCGATCCAGCGCTCGTCACGGAATTCGTAGAGGCCGCTCGGATTGCGTGCGGTCTTTTCCGGCGTGGCCGCAGGTGTGTCGGCATTGTCGGCGTCGTCCTGCGGCAAGTCGGCATCGGCCGGCTTGTCGTCCGGTTTGGCGGCGCTGTCGGTGCCGGGCTTGGTCTCGCCGGGTTTTGCCGGTGGTTTGGCGCGGGCGCCCTTGTCGTTCTTCTTGTCCTTCTCCGTGGCCTTGTCCGGCTTGTCGGCGACAGGCTCGCGGATTGCGGCGCGGTCGTTGAGTCCGAGCATGACGACGATGACGTCGGGCTTCTCGGTCTCGAGGATACCCCTGGCCGCTGCCGCCCAATCCGAGGGCTCACCCTTCGGCTGGTACTTGATCAGGCCGGAGGTGGTCCTGTGCTTGCGGATCACGCCCATGTCGGGCTGCTCGCTGTAGGCGTCCTCCAGTCCGTAGGCGAGCCAGTCGGCCATGGCGTCGCCGATCACCAGCACGTTCTTCTCGGGGATGGTGTCGCGTTTCGCCGGCGCCGGCGCGCGTGAAAAATCCTGGCGCGGTGCCTGCTGCTGTTGCTGTTGGAACGGCGCGAAGAAGTCGCCGCCGAACCAGCCGCCGCCACCGCCGCCGCCGCGTTGTGGCGGTGGGGCCGCGCGCTGCGGCGGGCCGCCGAAGCCGGGGAAGTTGAAGAACTGCGCAGAGGCGGGCCCCGCGACCGCCACCAGAATCGCAAGCGCCGTCCCCAGCGCGATCAATGGGCCGGTCTCGGTCAGCGCCTTGAACAGGGACTTTTTCGACATGCGATCTCGGGGCACGCGCAACGGGGATCGGAAGCGGCTTAACATAATAACGGAATCGGGCGCCAAACAGGCAAATTCCGTTGCAGATTCTTGCCCCATACACCGGGGAACAGCCGCCTCCGTCAAGGCTGCGTGCCAAAATCCCTGTTCAGGGTTACTTTCGGGGCGATTTTACCGTCCGCGCAGTCGATCCAGTGCATTCGAGGAGGCAAAGCCGTCCGCGGGGACCCCGATCGAGGCCTGGAAGTTGCGCAGCGCTTCCCTGGTCTGGCCGCCGAACTGGCCGTCCGGAGTGCCTTTGTAGAAGCCGCGCTGGGCCAGCAACTGCTGCAGTTCCAGCCGCTCGGTGCGCGACAGTTCGCGCTCCTGCCGCGGCCAGGGCTGCACGAAAGGCTGCCCGCCGCGCAGGCGGTCGGCGAAATGGCCGATCGCCAGCGCATAGGCTTCGGCCGGATTGTACTTCATGATGACGCGGTAATTCTGCAGCATCAGGAAGCCGGGCCCTTGCGCGCCCGCCGGGGCCAGCAAATAGGCTTTCTCGGCCGGATGCGGGAATGGCTGCCCCGTCGCCCGCTTCAGCCCGAACTTCTCCCATTGCGCGATGGTCATCGCCTTGGCGCGGTCGGCCAGCATGTAATTGAAGCCTTGCGGCACCACGACTTCAAAGCCCCAGGTCTGGCCGGCCTGCCAGCCGTCCTTCTTCAGATTGTTGGCGGTCGAGGCGATCAGGTCGGTCGGATTGTCGACGACGTCGCGCCGTCCGTCGCCGTCGCCGTCGACGGCAAAGCGCTTGAACGCGGTCGGCATGAATTGGGTCGGGCCGAACGCGCCGGCCCAGGAGCCGCGCAGCTGCTCGGGCCTGAGATCACCGCGGTTCAGGATTTCCAGTGCGGAGAGGAATTCGTCCTTGAAATAGGCCTGGCGGCGGCCGATGCAGGCGAGCGTCGCGGTCGATTGCAACACGCTGCGGTCGCCCATCTGCGTCGAATAGTTGGACTCGATGCCCCAGATCGAGGCGATGATGTAGCGGTCGACGCCGGTGGCCTTTTCGGTGGCGTCGAACTGCGCCTTGTATTGGGTGAGGATCTCGCGGCCCCTGGCGAGGCGGTTGTCGTTCACGAGGATGTCGAGATAGGCCCAGATCGACTTGGTGAACTCCGGCTGCGAATCCATCAGGTCCATGATGCGCAGGTCAGGCGAGAGCCCGGCCGTGAAGCGCTGGAAATTCTCCTGGGTGATGTTGCGCCGTGCGGCATCGGGCCACATCCCGGCGACGCAATTGCCAAAATTGCCGGCGGCCTCGCGGATCGCCGCGGCCGTCATCAGCGGATGGCCCGAACCGCCGTCCTCGCCGCTCCAGGGGATCGCCCCCGTTGGCGCGCCGCCCGGGCTGGGCGCCGCTTGCGAAGGTGCGGGGCTTGCACCGGAGAAGATGCCGCCGAACAGGTTGGAAAGGCCGTTCTGTGCCTGGGCGTGCGCGCTGGTGGGCAGCAGCAAAGCGGCGGCAATCATCATTGCGCCGGTCGCGGATACCACCCGTCCTGCCTGCCCTGCCACCGATTGCATCATGTCCCACCCGTCGGCCTCTGGAATCCGCCATCAGGAGGCCTGGTTACGGTTGCCAATAGCTTAACAAAGGTGAAATTTTGGTGGCGGCCTTTTTCTTAACTCTGCGCGGATGAGGCCCCACAACCGCCTTTGTTGGCGGTTGCAAACAGGTTAGCAAGATCCGATTGCTCCGTCCCCATGTGCCCCCAGGTATTCGAACAATCACATGAAAATTCGCAAAGCCGTATTCCCCGTCGCCGGCCTCGGCACCCGCGTCCTGCCCGCCACCAAGGCGATGCCGAAGGAAATGCTGACCATCGTCGACAAGCCGCTGATCCAATACGTCTATGACGAGGCGAGGGAGGCCGGCATCGAGCACTTCGTCTTCGTGACCGGCCGCAACAAGAATGTCATTGAAGATCATTTCGACCGGATGTTCGAGCTCGACGCCACGCTCGCGGCGCGCGGCAAGAAGGCCGAGCAGGACATCCTGGCGCAGAACCAGCCCGAAGCTGGCGCCGTCAGCTTCACCCGGCAGCAGGCGCCGCTCGGCCTCGGTCACGCGGTCTGGTGCGCGCGCGACATCGTCGGCGACGAGCCGTTCGCGGTCGTGCTGCCCGACGAGCTCGTGCTCAACACCCCGGGCTGCCTCAAGCAGATGATCGAGATGGCATCCTCGCTTGGCGAGAAATCCAATCTGGTCGCGGTCGAGGCGGTGCCCGACCATCTCACACATCAATACGGCATCTGCGGCGTCGGCAAGCGCAGCGGCAAGATGTTCGAGGTCGACGGCATGGTCGAGAAGCCGGCCAAGGGCACCGCGCCCTCCAACCTCTCGATCACCGGCCGCTACATCCTCCAGCCCGAGATCTTCAAGATACTGGAGACGCAGGAGCGCGGCGCCGGCGGCGAGATCCAGCTCACCGACGCCATGATCGGGCTCGCCAAGTCGCAGAAATTCTACGGCGTCGAGTTCGAGGGCGAGCGCCACGATTGCGGCTCAAAGCCCGGCTTCCTCCGCGCCAACATCGCCTACGGCCTGAAGCGGCCGGAGCTGCGCGACGGGCTGATCGCAGAGATGAAGAAGTATCTGGGGCAGTAGCGCCCCTCGTCATTGCGAGGAGCGAAGCGACGAAGCAATCCAGACTGCTTCCGAGGAGAAAGTCTGGATTGCTTCGCTTCGCTCGCAATGACGTGGAGGGAGCGCTTCACGCCACCAGCGACAGCTTCGGCAGGCTCGCAACCACCGACTGGTTTCGCCCGCCAGCCTTCGCGGCGTAGAGCGCCTTGTCGGCGGCGGCGACCAGGACCGGCCAGTCCATGCCGGCAGTGGGAATGAGGCTGGCGACGCCGCAGGAGACCGTTGAAATCACCGGCTCGTCGGACCAGCCCTGCACCTTGAGGCGGATCGCCTCGGCGACCTTGAAGGCATCGCTGGCCGAAACGTTCGGCAGCAGCACGGCGAACTCCTCGCCGCCATAGCGGGCGGCGCAGTCGCCGGCCCGGCTCACCGAATCGGAAATGCAAATGGCGATGCCGACCAGCACCTGGTCGCCCGCCTGATGGCCGAACGTGTCGTTGTAGGCCTTGAAGTGATCGGCATCGATCATCAGCAGCGCGAGCGGGGTCTTCTGGCGCATGGCGCGCCGCCATTCGACGTCGATGACGGAATCGAACTTGCGGCGGTTCTTCAGGCCGGTGAGCGCATCGGTCGTCGCCATCTCCTCGAGCTTGCGCTCGGCCTCGGCGCGCCGGCCGATCTCGCGCGCCAGCACCAGCGTCGATCCCAGCACGAACAGGGCAAGGACCAGCACCACCGCGCCAATGCGAAACGCTTCCCTCTGCCAGAGCGCGAATACTGCAGCCAGAGGCTTGCCCGCCACCACGAACAGCGGTCCGCTGTCCGAGCTGCGGACATAGAGCCGCGGCGTCGGATCGACCGGGCCCTGTCCCGAATAGGAGGCGCCAATCGGGAGATTCTCGGGCTTCCAGGCCTTGCGGTCGTTCAGGTTCGTGCCGATCACGTCGAGGTCGAAAGGCCGCCGCATCATGATGGTGCGGTCACGCTTGAGCACGGTGATGGTGTCTTCGGGATCGAGGTTCAGCCTTTCGAACAATTCGTGGAAATAGCTGAAGCGGATCGAGCCGGCGACGACGCCGAGGAACCCGCCGTCGGTGTCGCTGATGCGCCGACTCAGCACGATGGAATAGGCCCCGCGGAACAGCATCGGGCGGCTGATGAAGAGCCCGGCATTGGGATTGTCGCGATGAACCTTGAAGTAGTCCTCCTCGCCCCGGCTCTCCGGCAGGGGATCGAGCGTGGAGGCGTCGATGGTCAGCCGGCCCTCGGCATCGAACACCTGGATGGCGCCGAAATGCTTGGCGGTGGTTGCATGGTCGAACAGGATTAGGTGACGGATCGTCTTGGAGACGGTTGCGAGCTCGGGCAGCAGCATGTTGCCGGCCACCGCCTTCAGCGACAAATCGTAGATCTCGACGTTGCGGCTGACGTCGGACTCGATGCTCGTCGCGAGGTTCTCCAGCGTCTGGCGGGCGAGCGCCTCCTCGCCTTTGCGCATGTCGAGCATCACGTTGACGCAAACGGCGGAAAAGCCGATCACCGTCACCACGGACGAGATGATCAGCAGCTTCGCCGAAATCCGCCACGGCCGGCGGACCGTGAACTCGCGCCATCCAGACAACATCGCTTGCTCCCGACATCAGTGGATGCGCCCGAAAGCTTGAGCAGTGTTTAAGGCGGGATTTCGCTGCCGCAATGAGTTAAGGATCGGTTTACACGGCCCACGGTTTTGGGCAGATCTCAATGGGACGGTCCGGGCGAGAGGACGATTGTGAACGACTACGACGCGTTGCGCGACTATCTGATGCGGCAGAAGCAGGCCGAATTCGTCCTGAGCTTCGAACAGATCGAGGAGATCATCGGCGCGGCGCTGCCGCGCGCGGCCAATCGTGCCTCATGGTGGGACAGCCTGCGCAGCCCCGACATCCAGATGCCGCAACGCGAAGCCTGCCTCGCCGCGGGGTTCAAGGCCGTGCGGATGCCCGACGGGGCGAGCGTGCGGTTCACGAAGCTGAAGAAGGACGGGCGCAGGCCGGGATAGAGCGCCGTTGTTTCTCTTGTGTGCGCTTCTCGCCACCTTTTCCCACAAGGGGAGAAGGGAAGGCGGCGCGCGCTGCAACCTAGCTCGCCGCTTCCAGCCGCACTTCCGTCAGCAGGCGCATCGCGGCATCGGCGTCCATCGGCTCGCCGAAGGCGAAGCCTTGGGCGTATTCGCAGCCCATCTGGTAGAGCTCGACCGCATCCGAATCGGTCTCGGCGCCCTCGGCCACCACGTCCATGCCGAGGTCGTGCGCGAGTGCGATGATCGACTTCAGGATCACCGGCCGCGTGCCGCGATTGGTGGTGCGGACGAAGGACTGGTCGATCTTGATGGTGTCGAAGGGGAAGCGCTGCAGATAGGCCAGCGAGGAATGGCCGGTGCCGAAATCGTCGAGCGAGAGCCCGGTGCCGAGCTCGCGAATTCGCGTCAGCATCTGTGCCGCGTGCTCCGGGTTCTCCATCACCAGCGATTCCGTCAATTCGAGCTTGAGGGTGCCGCGCGCCACCGAGGAGCGCGACAGCACGGTGCGGATGTCGTGGATCAGGTCGTGGCGCAGCAATTGCCGTGACGAGACGTTGACGGAGGCGAAGATCGGCTCGCGCGAGCGCATCGCGCGCTGCCAGATCGACAGCTGCTTGGCGGTCTGGTCGAGCACGAACATGCCGAGGTCGACGATCAGGCCGGTCTCTTCCGCGATGGTGATGAACTCCGACGGCGCCATGCGTCCGAGCTTGGGGTGATCCCAGCGCACCAGCGCTTCGAAGCCGGCGACGGAGCGATCTTCCAGCCGCACGATCGGCTGGTACAGGATGGTGAGCTCCTGCCGCTCGATGGCGCGGCGCAGCTCGCTCTCCAGCGTCAGGCGGTCCGTCTTCCGCGCCCGCATTGCGGGCTTGTAGACGTCGATACGGTCGCCGCCGATGCGCTTGGAGTGATACATCGCCAGCTCGGCGTCCTTGATGATCTCGTCCGTGAGCTGAACTTGCGGATCGGACAGAGCCAGACCGATCGACGCCGTGAGGAAGATCTCGCGGTCGTTGAAGGCGATCGGCGCGCGGATGGTCTTGCGGATGGTCTCGGCGAAGGCCGTGATGCGGGCCGGGTCCTGCTCCGACAGCAGGATCAGGCCGAACTGATCGCCGGCCATGCGGGCCAGCGTGTCCTGCGGCTTCAGGATGCGGGTGAGACGCCGGGCCAGTGTCAGCAGGATGGAATCGCCGACCGCGATGCCGACGGAATCGTTGACCTGCTTGAAGCGGTCGAGATCGATCACCATCAGCGTCGGCCGCAGCGTCGGCATGGTCTTGGCGAAATGCGCGACCGCACCCAGCCGGTCCATGAACAGCTTGCGATTCGGCAGGCCGGTGAGGTTGTCATGCACGGAATCGTGCAGCAGGCGCTCTTCCGCGTTGCGCAGATCGGTGACGTCGGTGAGCGTTCCGACCACGCGCGAGACCTCGCCGTCGGAGCCGACCACCGGGCGCGCCTTCAGCGCGAACCACATGAAATGGCCGTCCGGCGTGCGCAGGCGGAAATCCTGCACCAGGCGGCCGCGGCGCTGGTCGAGCACGCTGTCGAGCGCGGCGCGGAAGCGATCCTGGTCGAGCGGATGCAGCACCTCGAGCCACGAGGCCGCCGGTCCCTCGAGCGTGCCGCGCTTCAGTCCGAGCAGGGCTTCGGTCTCGGGGCTGGTGAAGACCTTGTCGGCGGAGACGTCCCAGTCCCAGATCAGATCACCGGAGCCGGCCAGGGCGAGCGCCCGCCGCTCGATGTCGGAGACGACGCCGGTGCTGGCGCCGCCGCCGGCGAAGGCGTGCTGCATCACCGTGAAGCCGATCAGCATCACGATCAGCACGAGGCCGCCGAGCAGGGCAGGGCCGACGATGTCGTTGGTCACGGAACCCGCGACCGTCATGCCGGCCGCGACCACCCAGACCACCAGGAGGAACCAGGTCGGGATCAAGAGCACGGCACGGTCGAAGCCGTGGGTGGAAAGATAGACGATCAGCGCGAAGCCCGCGAAGGCGATCAGCACCAGCGATATGCGCGCGATGCCGGAGGCGACGGCGGGATCGAACAGCGCGAGCGCGACCAGGGAGCCCAGGAAGGCCAGCCAGCCCACGGTGATGTGCGAATAGCGCACATGCCATCGGCTGAGATTGAGATAGGCGAACAGGAACACCAGCAGCGTTGCCGCCAGGATCGCTTCACCCGCCGCGCGCCAGATGCGCTCGGCGTTGTTCGACATGTCGAGCACCTTGCCCCAGAAGCCGAAATCGACGCCGATATAGACCAGCACCGCCCAGGCCAGCGCCGCGGCTGCCGGGAACATGATGCTGCCCTTCACCACGAACAGGATCGTCAGCACCAGCGCGAGCAAGCCGGAGATGCCGATCACGATGCCCTGGTACAGCGTGAACGAGTTGACCTTGTCCTTGTAGGATTCCGGCTCCCACAGATAGAGCTGCGGCAGCTTGTCGGTGCGCAGCTCGGCGACGAAGGTGACGACGGCGCCGGGGTCGAGCGTGATGCGGAACACGTCGGCGGTTGCGCTTTCCTGACGCTCAGGCCGATCGCCGATCGAGGGCGTGATGGTGGCGATGCGCGACAGGCCGAGGTCGGGCCACAGCAGCCCCGAGGAGACGATGCGGTAATGCGGAGCGACGATCAGCCGGTCGAGTTGGTCGTCGGTGTTGTTGGCGAGCGCGAACACGATCCAGTTCTGGCCGCCCTCGCGGGCGCGCACCTCGATGCGGCGGACGATGCCGTCGGTGCCGGGCGCGGTGGAGACCTGGATACGATCGGCGTCACTGCGCTGGTGCTCGAGCACGCCGGTGAGGTCGATCGCGGGCGCGTCGCTGCGAACGCTGACAGCGTCGAGCGCGCGTGCAGGAGACGCGGCAACGAGCATCATGAGGCCCAGCGCGATGGGCGCGAGGCACCTGATCAGACGCAAGGTCAGTTCTCCGCGTTTGACGCAAATTTCGAGTGCAAGGCAACTCTACAAGGCGATTCTAAAAGGCGATTTCGGCCGGACGGAAACGTCCGGTGCGTCGCGATAGATGCCACGAAAGCAAGGAAAATCAAAGGGTTTCCGCCCAGCCCTGTGGGCCGGCGGCCTACACTTCCAACACAATTTTGCCAATATGTGCGCTGGTTTCCATGCGCCGATGAGCATCGGCTGCCTTTTCCAGCGGGAAAGTGCTGTCCATCAGCGGCTTGACGCGGCCTTCACGCAAAAGCGGCATCACTTTCTGTTCGATCGCCGCCACCATGGCCGCCTTGTCCGCATTACTACGGGGGCGCAGGGTCGAGCCGGTATGGGTGAGGCGTTTGACCATCACCTTGGCGATGTTGACGCTGACCTTGGGCCCGTTCAGCGTCGCGATCTGCACGATGCGGCCGTCGATCGCGGCGGCATCATAGTTGCGATCGACATAGTCGCCCGCGACCATGTCGAGGATCAGATTGACGCCTTCCTTGCCTGTCTCTTCCTTGACCACGGCGACGAAGTCTTCGTTCTTGTAGTTGATGGCGCGATCAGCCCCGAGCTTGAGACAGGCATCGATCTTGTCCTGCGATCCCACGGTGACGAACACCTTCGCACCGAACGCCTTCGCGAGCTGGATTGCCATGGTACCGATGCCGGAGGAGCCGCCATGGATCAACAGCGTCTCGCCGGCCTTCAGGCCGCCGCGTTCGAACACGTTGTGCCAGACCGTCATCAGCGTTTCCGGCAGCGCGCCGGCTTCCTTGATCGACAGCGCCGGCGGCACGCTCATCGCCTGGGCGTCCTGCGCGATACAGTACTGCGCATAACCGCCGCCTGCGACCAGCGACATCACCTTGTCGCCGATCTTGTGCCGCTTGGCGTTGCTGCCGACCGCAACCACTTCGCCCGCAATCTCCAGACCCGGCAGGTCGCTGGCGCCGGGCGGCGGCGGATAGGCGCCGGAGCGCTGCGCGACGTCGGGCCGGTTGACGCCGGCAGCCATCACCTTGACCAGGATCTCGTCCGGTCCCGGCTGCGGCAGCGCGCGTTGTTCCGGAACCAGCACCTCAGGTCCGCCGGGCTTGGAGATGGCGACCACGGTCATTTGCGCGGGCAGCTTGTCCATGATGTGTCCTTGAGCAAAGGTGCGGGAGAACGAGGCCATTGCTTAGCCAGCGCGGCCCACGCTGGCAACCGCCTCAGCATTGTGCCGCGAACGCAGGAGGAACGAGATGGCGACGGAAGACGATGACCGCCCGCGCAAGAAGATCACACATGAAATCGGACAGGATCTCTCACTGTTGTCGGTGGAGGAACTGACCGAGCGCGTCACGCTGCTCAAGACCGAGATCGCCAGACTGGAAGAAGCCGCCACCAAAAAGCGCGCCTCGCGCGATGCAGCGGATCATTTTTTCAAGAAGTAGGATTCACGCCCTCGTGTCCCGGACGCGGTGCGGCACGCAGTGACGCTCCGCAGAGCCGGGACCCATGCCTCACCGAACGCTCGGCCAAAGAACTGGGCCCCGGCTCAGCAGCGCAGCACTTCGTGCCGCACCGCGTCCGGGGCACGAGACCTGGCTCGGCCACTGGCCGATATGGCTAACGAACTCTCAAAAAATTGGCTCGTTTACCGTCGATTAAGCTTTCGGGTTTATGACTGGAGCTGTCCTCGTTTGGACACCGAGTGGCTCCTGTCCACTCTGTTTGACGCCTCCCTGTTATCAACTTTCAAAGCCGCCGGTCTCCGGCGGCTCTTTTTTTGCGTTTTTGCATCGCGTTGCGGTTGAATTCCCGGGATTGACCCGCGGAAACCATATCCGCGCTTGTCACTGGACTCGGCGCTCCCGGCGCGCAATGATTTGTTCATCATAAGCCGGCGCCAAAGCCGGATCGTCAAACAGTTGCGTAAGAGGCGTTAACCATGGAACGTTTGCAGGCCGACGGCGCTCTCGTTCAACTCAGCGAGCGGTTTACCAATTCTGCGGCGTTCGGCGTCCTGTTCCGCGAGGGCATGGACCTCGTCGAAGAGACTGCCGCCTATCTCGACGGCGACGGCCGCACCGAGGCCAAGGCCCTCGACCGTGCCGTGAGCCTCACCTACGCAACCGAGAGCATGCGTCTCACCACCCGCCTGATGCAGCTCGCTTCGTGGCTGCTGTTGCACCGCGCGGTGAAGGAAGGCGAGATGACGCTGAGCCAGGCCAATCGCGAGAAGACCAAGGTCAAGCTCAGCGCGGCCGATCCCGGCCCCGTCGACACCATCGAGAAGCTGCCCTCGCAGCTCCAGGACCTGATCCATCGCTCGATGAGCCTGCAGACCCGCGTGCGCCGCCTCGACACCACCATCCACACCCCGCCGGCCGAGCACGTCGCGATCGGCAATCCGCTGGTGCCGCATCTCAACGCGCTGAAGGCGGCGTTCGAGCGTTAAAGCTTACGTGCCCTAAGGGCACGCTGCCGTAGGGTGGGCAAAGGCGCGTAGCGCTGTGCCCACCATCTTTCACCTGGGACTACAGCAGGAGTTTCGTGGGCACGCTTTCGCTTTGACCACCTTTCGAAATCTAGGCCTTGCTCAGGCACCCCGCAAACAAAAACGCCCCCGGCTCTCCCGGGGGCGTTTTTCGTGTCCAACCTTGCGGGCCGGATCAGTCCTTCTTGAGGAAGCCCGAAAACTTCTTCTGGAAGCGCGAGACGCGGCCGCCGCGATCCATCAGCTGGGCGTTGCCGCCGGTCCAGGCCGGGTGCGATTTCGGGTCGATGTCGAGGTTCAGCGTGTCGCCTTCCTTGCCCCAGGTGGAGCGGGTCAGGTACTCGGTTCCGTCGGTCATCACGACCTTAATCGTATGATAGTTCGGGTGAATTTCGGCTTTCATGGCAATTCCTCGGCGCCCCGGCGCCTTCTGGTGGCTAACGAATGACGGATTTGGGCGGCTCTATACCCCACGATATCAGGTAAAACAAGACATGGCAGGCCGCGAACCGGGCTTCCCCCTAAGGGACATCCCGGATTTGCCACTACTCTTGCACCGGCCTATTGGGAGCAAACGAATGCAATGGGTCGGATCTCATGAGCGCAGTGGAACGGCTTGATGACCAGTATGTCGATCAGCCCGGAATGAACTCCCAAGTGAATTCGGCCGAGACCCCCTCGATCGAAGCCGAGCTGATCGAAGAGCCGGCCAAAGGCCGCGCCAAGCTGCGGCCGCTGCTCGCGCTGGCGCCCTATGTCATCCGCTATCGCGGCCGGGCGGCGCTGGCCTTCGTCGCACTCACGGTCGCGGCGATGACCACGCTGCTGGTGCCCATCGCAGTGCGCCGGATGATCGATTTCGGCCTGACGCCCGAGGGCATCGAGCTGATCAACAGCTACTTCTCGGTGATGCTCGCGGTGGTCGCCGTGCTCGCGCTCGCCAGCGCCGCGCGCTACTACCTCGTGATGACGATCGGCGAGCGCATCGTTGCCGACCTCAGAGGCGACGTCTTCGCTCATCTGCTCTCGCTCTCCCCAGCCTTCTTCGATTCCGCGCGCAGCGGCGAGTTGATCTCGCGGCTCACCGCCGACACCACCCAGCTCAAATCGGCCGTCGGCGCCTCGGTGTCGATCGCGCTGCGCAATTTGATGATGTTCCTGGGCGCCGCGGCGATGATGGTGATCACGAGCCCCAAGCTGTCGGGCTTCGTGCTGCTGGCCATCCCCTTGATCGTGCTGCCGCTCGTCGCCTTCGGCCGCTGGGTGCGGCGGCTGTCGCGCAATGCGCAGGACACGCTCGCCGACGCCTCGGCCTATGCCGGCGAGCTGGTTGGCGCGATCCGCACCGTGCAAGCCTATACCAGCGAGCAATTCGCCGAGAAGCGTTTCGGCGGCGAGGTCGAGCAGGCCTATGAGGCGGCGCGCACCTCGACGCAGGCCCGCGCGGTGCTCACGGCCATCATCATCTTCATCGTGTTCGCAAGTGTGGTCGCGATCCTCTGGATCGGCTCGCACGACGTGCTGTCAGGCGCGATCTCGCCGGGCCGGCTCGGTCAGTTCGTGCTGTATGCGGTGTTCGCCGCAGCCGGCCTCGGCCAGCTCAGCGAGGTCTGGGGCGAGGTGTCGGCGGCATCAGGCGCGGCCGAGCGCCTGTTCGAGATCTTGCACGTGAAGCCGGACATCGAGGCGCCTGCGTCCCCGCGAGCGCTGCCGGTGCCGGCGCGCGGCGAGGTCAGTTTCGATCAGGTCAGCTTTGCCTATCCGGTGCGGCGCGACGTCAATGTGCTCGATGCCGTGTCATTCACGGTGCGCCCCGGCGAGAAGGTCGCGATCGTCGGTCCGTCCGGCGCCGGCAAGAGCACGATCTTTCACCTCTTGCTGCGCTTCTACGATCCGCGCAGCGGCGCGATCTCGCTCGACGGCGTGCCGGTCAAATCCGCCGATCCCCGGGATTTCCGCGCGCGCATCGCGCTGGTGCCGCAGGAATCCAACGTGTTCGCCGCGAGCGCGCGCGAGAACATCCGCTTCGGCCGGCCCGATGCGACCGACGCCGAGGTCGAGCGCGCCGCCGAGCTCGCCCATGCCGCCGAATTCATCCGCCGCCTGCCCGAAGGTTTCGACACCCCGCTCGGCGAGCGCGGCGTGACGCTGTCAGGCGGCCAGCGCCAGCGCATCGCGATCGCCCGCGCGATTCTGCGCGATGCGCCTCTGCTTCTGCTCGATGAAGCCACCTCCGCGCTCGATGCCGAAAGCGAGACGCTGGTGCAGACCGCGCTCGAAGAGCTGATGCGCCACCGCACCACGCTGGTGATCGCGCATCGCCTCGCCACCGTGCTGTCCTGCGACCGCATCCTGGTGATGGACCAGGGCAGGATCGTCGAGCAGGGCACGCATGCCGAGCTCGTGGCTGCGAACGGGCTTTATGCGCGGCTGGCGCGGCTGCAGTTCGAGGGCGCTTGAGGCGGCGAGCCGGGCGAGGTGAAGCGCTGCGATCGTCGCCTCACCCGCACTGTCATCGCCCGCGCCATTCCATCTTCAGCACCGGCCGCCCGGAGGTCGGGTTCACATCGTCCCCGGCATGGGCAAAGCCGTTGCGTTCGTAGAAGCGGATGGCGCGGCTGTTGTCCTTGTTGACGAGCAGCGTGATGCCTGATGGCGACAGGCGCTTGGCCTCTTCGACCAGCAGCTTTGCGGCATCCGAGCCCCAGTGATCGGGGTCGACCACGAGCTGGTCGAGATAGCCCTCGCCATCGATCGTGACGAAACCGATCGGCCCGCCATTCAGTTCCGCCACCACGATCCGGGCCTTCGGCACCAGATCCTTGCGCCAGCGCTCGCGCCACCATTCCAGACGGGCCGCGAAGTCGATCTGCGGATAGGCCTGCTGCCAGGTGCGATGCCAGAGGTCGATCGAGGCTGCTTCGTCCTCGGGGCGATAGGCGCGGAGGTGGAGGGCGCTCACTACCGCTCCGTCAGCTTCAGCTCGATGCGGCGGTTCCGCTTGTAGGCTTCTTCGGTGTTGCCGGCATCGAGCGGCTGGAATTCGCCGAAACCGGCCGCGACGAGGCGCTGGGCCGGCACGCCGAGCGAGACCAGATATTGCACCACCGAGATCGAGCGCGCAGCCGACAGGTCCCAGTTCGACTTGAAGTTCGCACCGCTCACCGGGCGGACGTCGGTATGGCCGTCGACGCGCAGCACCCAGGGGATCTCGCTCGGGATCTTCTTGTCGAGCTCGATCAGCGCGGTCGCCAATGTGTCGAGTTCCGCACGGCCCTCGGGCAGAAGCATCGCCTGTCCGGTGTCGAAGAACACTTCGGACTGGAACACGAAGCGGTCGCCGACGATGCGGATGTCGGGCCGGTTGCCGAGGATGGCGCGCAGCCGGCCGAAGAACTCCGAGCGGTAGCGCGACAATTCCTGCACGCGCTGCGCCAGTGCCACGTTGAGGCGAGAGCCGAGATCGGCGATCCGGTTCTGTGATTCCTTGTCGCGCTTCTCGCTGGCGTCGAGCGCTTCTTCCAGCGCCGCCAGCTGCCGGCGCAAAGCGCTGATCTGCTGGTTTAGCACCTCGATCTGCGCCAGCGCCCGCGCCGAAACGGCCTTCTCCGAGTCCAGCGCCTTGCCGAGCTCCGAGGTCTTGCCTTGCGCGTCGTTGCCGGCGGCAGCCAGGCCGTCATAGAGGCCCTTGATGCGGTCGCGCTCGCTCTCGGCGGAGGCGAGGCCGGCCTTCAGCGATGAGACCTGATCGTCGAGCGTGAGCTTGCCGAGCTTTTCGAGCGACAACAGCTCGTTGAGCTGCGCGATCTTGGCGTTGAGTTGCTCCAGCGCCTTGTCCTTGCCAGTGACCTCCTGCGACAGGAAGAACTGCACCACCAGGAATACCGACAGCAGGAACACGATCGACAGCACCAGCGTCGACAGTGCGTCGACGAAGCCGGGCCAGTAGTTGAGGCCGCCGTCGCTGCGGCGGCCGCGCGCTAGAGCCATATCGCTAACTCTTCTCCGGCTGGCGTGCGAGCCGTTCCAGCAGCCGCCGGATCTCGCGGTTCTGCTCGCCCTGGCCATCGGCCCATTCGCGGATCATCTGCTGCTCGGTGCGCATGTGCGAGACCAGTGCCTGGATGGCTTCGGCAAGGCTTGCCATCGCGGCCGTGGTGCCGCGGCTGGCGCTGCCTTCCTCGAGCACGGAGCGCAAGCGTTCGACCGCGGCCTGGAGCTCGCCGCTGGCGACCCCGCCGCCGCCACCGGAAGCGACCGCGACTTCGCCGCTGCCATATTCCCGCACCGTGGTGGCGAGCCAGTCTTCGAGGTCGGTGTAGAAGCGGTTCTGCGCCTGGCTCGATTGCAGATCGAGGAAGCCGAGGATCAGCGAGCCGGCAAGGCCGAACAGGGAGCTCGAGAACGAGATGCCCATGCCGCCGAGCGGGGCGGCGAGGCCCTCCTTCAGCGTGTCGAACAATGCGCCGGAATCGCCGCCGACCTTGAGCCCGTCGATCACCTTGCCGACCGAGCCGACCGTCTCGATCAGGCCCCAGAAGGTGCCGAGCAGGCCGAGGAAGACCAAAAGGCCGGTCATGTAGCGCGAGATGTCGCGGGCTTCGTCCAGGCGGGTCGCGATCGAATCGAGCAGGTGCCGCATGGTGGTCTGGGTGATCGACATCCGCCCCGAGCGCTCGCCGCCGAGGATCGCCGCCATAGGCGCCAGCAGTTTCGGGTGCCGCGCCGGTGCCAGGCCGGGATCGGCAATGCGGAAATTGTTGACCCAGGATACCTCAGGATAGAGCCGGATGACCTGGCGGAAGGCCAGGATGATGCCGATGAACAGCACCGCCCCGATCAGGGCGTTGAGCCCGGGATTGGCGAAGAAGGCCTGGATGATCTGCTTGTAGAGCACCACGCCCACCAGCGTGCACAGTACCAGGAAGACGAGCATCCGCACCAGGAAGACGCTGGGTGAGGACAGTTTGGTGTACTCGATATCCATGGTGGAGCGGGAAGTGCCAGGCGGCATGGCCGGTATCATCCATTACGAAAGCTTGCTTGCGGCGCGCACTATGGCACAGCGCCGGCCCAAAAAAAGCGCCGGATGCGCCGATTTCGGGGACAGCTCGGGGAACCCGGAGCCGAAGCGGCGCTTTGATAGCCGGGTATCTGCAGAAGTTCGCCATTCGGGGGGGCGCATGAGCGTCGTTTCCGCGATCATCGGGACTGCCGAACGGGTGCCGCTTCCGGACGTGGTGGTCCGTGCCGCGATCCAGCGCCTGTGCTCCCGCAGCGCAACCCGCCTCGCCGCACATGACGCCGCCGCCGACGCCGCTTTCGCCGGCCGGATGATGCTGCGGCCGATCGCTGGGGATGCCGAGGCCGGGGGCGGCGAGGTGCCCGCTTCGTTCTTCGCCGACATGCTCGGCCCCAGCCGCAAATTCTCCTGCTGTTTCTACAAGACCGGTGCGACCACCCTGCAGGAGGCGGAGGAGGAGGCGCTGCGCCAGACTGTCGAGCATGCCGGTCTTGCCGACGGCCAGACCATCCTCGAGCTCGGTTGCGGCTGGGGCTCGCTGTCGCTGTGGATGGCCCGGCAGTTTCCGCATGCTGAGGTGACGGCGGTGGCGACCTCGCAGGCGCAGCGCGCCCATGTCGAGGAGCAGGCGCAGCGGCGCGGCTTGCCGAACCTTCGCGTGGTCACAGCGGACATGAACGTGTTCGCGCCCGACGGCCAGTTCGACCGCATCGTCTCGGTCGAGATGTTCGAGCGGATGATGAACTGGCGGAAGCTGATGACGCGCCTGCGGACATGGCTCGCGCCCGACGGCCGCTTCTTCATGCAGATCGTCACCCATCGCTCCGGCTCGCAGCTGTTCGACCGGCTGGATCGCGACGACTGGATCGCGCAGCACGTCTTCACCGGCGGGCTGATGCCGAGCCATCACCTCGTGAGGCAATTCGGCGACATCTTCACGGTCGAAAAGGAATGGTGCTGGAGCGGCACGCATTATCAGCGCACCGCGAACGACTGGCTCGCCAATTTCGATACGCATCGGGACGCGATCGAGGCGTCGTTGCGCAAGGCCCATGGCGAGCAGACCGCACTTTGGCTGCGGCGCTGGCGCTGGTTCCTGCTCGCGACATCGGGCCTGTTCGGCTACGCCGATGGAGCCGAATGGGGCGTCAGCCAGTATCGGATGAAAGCGGCCGGAGCGGATTGACTTCTAAAGAAGTCGTTAAGTGTGTTGCGTTGTGCGGACGGCACACGCCGGGTATTTCTTCGAGCAAACACGTTTCGATTGTTGTCTGATTGTTTCCGCTCGCTTAAGCCTCGCAGACGTCCTTCGTGAATCACATGATAAGAAAATCCGCACCCTCGAAGCTGTGGACCCAATTGGAATAGTGTATGCGTGAATGCATCCGGGCTGCCTCGATCCGTAGACGGCAGGAAAATCGGCCCTTCCGGAATCAGTTTCGAACCAGACCATCTTCCCTCTGTACCCGAATATTTCGCTTGCTTCTGGCCAGCCTGTCGGCAGCGGCGCTGACGGTCGCCTCGATAGGATCGGCCTCGGCCCAGGCCAACTGGACCGGCGCGACCAGCAACGACTGGACGGTCGGCAGCAACTGGTCGGGCGGAGTGGTCCCAATCGCGGGCAACGTCGTCAACATCAATTCGACCTCGCCAAACCCGACCGTGCTCGGCGCCAGTGGCGCAGCGGTCGGAGCGACCGGAAGCCTCTTCCTTGGCGGATCTTCCAGCAGTCTGACGATTCAGAACGGCAGCACGCTGACGAGCAACGGCGCGTCTCTCGCGATTGGAGTCGCAGGCGGGAATAACGGCACCGTGACTGTCAACGGCGCCGGATCGCAATGGATCACATCCGGCGATCAGATCGAAATCGGCGCCAGTGGCAACGGTACGCTCAACATCCAGAGCGGCGCCAGAGTCGTCGCCCAAACAGGGGTTTTTCTCGGAACCTTCGCAGGCGGCACAGGCACGCTGAATATCAATAGTGGCGGCACGCTCGAGACGATCAACCTCGCGAAGGGCGGTTCAGGAGCCGGGCAGGTCAATTTCGATAACGCCACCCTGCGCGCCCGGATAAACAACAACTTCTTCATCAGTGGATTTTCGCCAGGGACGCTCAATATCGCGGCGGGCGGCCTGACCGTCGACAGCCAGGCTTTCACTGTGAGCGCGGGCGCCGGTTTTTCCGGCGTCGGCGGATTGACCAAGACCGGCGCGGGCACCTTCAATCTCCGCGCAGCCAATACCTATGCTGGTGCGACGGTGATCCAGGCCGGCACGCTCGCCCTCGCCAGCAGTGGCTCGGTTGCAGCGTCGAGCCGGGTCGTCGCAAACGGAGCCTTCAGCATCTCGGGCATCACTGCTGCCGGCACCAGCATTCAAAGCCTGGCAGGAACCGGCACCGTCGCACTGGGCGCGAAGAATCTCACCATCACCAACGCGAACGATCAGTTCGCCGGAGTGATCGGCGGCACCGGCGGCGTGACGCTCGCTGGCGGCACCCAGACGCTGTCGGGGAGCAACAATTACACCGGCGCGACCACTGTGAACGGCGGCATCCTCCGCGCCGGAGCCGCGAATACATTCAGCGCCGCCTCGGCCTTCACCGTGGCCTCCGGCGGCACGCTCGACCTGGCCGGCTTCAATCAAACGCTGACTTCGCTGGACAATGCCGGCACGGTCAGCCTCGGCGGCGCGTCGGGCACCACGCTGACCGTGGCCGGCAATTATGTCGGCAATGGCGGCACCGTGCAGCTCAACACCCGGCTCGGCGACGACAGTTCGCCGACCGACCTGTTGCGGGTGCAGGGGAGCACGTCGGGCACATCGTCGCTGCGCATCACCAATGTCGGCGGCAGCGGCGCGCAGACCGTCGAGGGCATCAAGGTGGTCGACGTAGCAGGCGCGTCCAACGGCAGCTTTTCGCTGCTGGGCAGCTATGTCTTTCACGGCGAGCAGGCGGTGGTCGGCGGGGCCTATGCCTATACGTTGCAGAAGAACGGCATCGCTAGTCCCGGCGACGGCGATTGGTATCTGCGCTCGAGCCTGATCAACCCGCCGCCGGTGACACCCCCCGGTCCGCTCTACCAGCCCGGCGTTCCGCTGTACGAGAATTATGCGCAGGTGCTGCTCGGCATGAACGATCTGCCGACGCTGCAGCAGCGCGTCGGCAACCGTTATTGGGGCGGCAGCGATGCGTTTGCGCGCGCCGGTGGCGCGACGACGATGCCGGGCGCGGCTTCACCGCCGCCGACGGCGTTCTGGGGCCGTATCGAAGGCGGGCATTCCGACCTGCAGCCCTCCAGCACCACCGGCTCGACCTACAAGGCCGACCATCTGAAAGTGCAGACCGGGCTCGACGGCCTTGTGCTGGAGAACGAGCGGGGCCGCTTGTTCGTCGGCCTCACGGCGCAATACGGCCTGACGACCGCCGATGTCGCCTCGTTCTTCGGCAACGGGCGTATCCGCGTCGAGGGCACGGGCGTCGGCAGCACCCTGACCTGGTATGGCGACAACGGCTTCTATGTCGACGGTCAGGCGCAGTCGATGTTCTATCGCAGCGATCTGTCCTCCGTGCCGGCCGGCAGCCTGATCCACGGCAATGAAGGCTTCGGCTACGCCTTCAGCGCCGAAGCCGGCAAGCGGATCGGTTTGGGCAGCGGCTGGCTGCTGACGCCGCAGGCGCAGCTGTCCTATTCGAAGGTTGCCTTCGACGGCTTTGCCGATCGGTTCGGCGCGCCGGTGGCGTTGCGCGATGGCGACAGCCTGCTCGGCCGCGCCGGGCTTGCCCTCAACCATCAGAGGACCTGGAACGACGGCACCGGCATCGTGCGCTCCGACGTCTACGGCATCGCCAACCTGCGCTACGAGTTTCTCAACGGCACCAACGTCGATGTCGCCGGCACCGGTTTTGCCAATGCGCAGGACCGGCTGTGGGGCAGCATCGGCGGTGGCGGCACCTATAGCTGGGCCAATGGGCGCTACGCTGTGTTCGGCGAGGTCTCCTACAATGCGAGCCTCAACAACAGTGCGGACAACCGCAATTACAAGGGTACCGGCGGCTTCCGCCTCACCTGGTGATCGACGCCGCCTGCCGGGGGGCGGGAGCACCGCTCGTTGCGGTCTTCTGTCGCGGCACGCGGGGATGGAACCGGACTCACAATCGGGTGAGCTGTAAAAAACGCCAAGAACTCAGCACCATAGCCCGTGTGACATTGAGCCGCCCGCGCGATGCGTTGCATTGCAGCAGATGCACTCTATTTTGGCGGCATCAGCCGCGTGCAAAAGGCCCAGAACGGGCCTCGCGCGAGCATGACCAGTTTCAACAATTTTGGGGCACCCCACTTCATGTCAGGACTTCGTGCGCGATCGGCATGCGTTGCAATGATGCTCGCGGCCTTGGCGCCGCTGTTGGCGGGCTGCGATGAATCCAGCTCCGCGATTTCTGCCGCGCCTCCGTCGGCTCCTGACGTCAGCATCGTGATCGTGAAGCCGCAGTCGCGCGCCATCGTGCGTGAGCTGCCGGGCCGCATCGCGCCGACCCGCGTCTCCGACGTGCGGCCGCGCGTCTCCGGCATCGTGGTGGAGCGCCTGTTCCGCCAGGGCAGCGAGGTGAAGGCGGGCGATCCGCTCTACCGCATCGATACGCGCCCGTTCGAGGTCGAGGTGCAGGCTAACGAGGCGGCGCTGGCCAAGGCCGAGGCCGCTGCGATGCAGGCGCATCAGCAGGCGCGCCGCGTCGCAGCGCTCACCAAGGACCGCGCCGCGCCGGAGGCCGAAAACGAGAAGGCGATCGCGGCCGAGCGCCAGGCCCATGCCGACGTCGAGGGACGCAAGGCGGACCTCGCGCGCGCCAAGCTCAATCTCGACTATGCGACCGTGCGTGCGCCGATCGACGGCGTCGTCGGTGCGGCCCTCGTCAGCGAGGGCGCGCTCGTCGTGCAGAACGAGACCAATCTCGCCAGCATCCAGCAGCTCGATCCGATCTATGCAGACTTCACCCAGTCGGTGAACGAACTCAATCAGCTTCGCCGCGCCTTCGAAACCGGCGATCTCGAGCGTATTGCGTCCGACACCGCCAAGGTCCGGCTCGTGCTCGACGACAACACGATCTATGCGCTCGACGGCAAGCTGTTGTTCTCCGATGCCAAGGTCGATGCCCATACCGGACAGGTGACGCTGCGTGGCCAGTTTCCCAATCCCAAGCGTGAGCTCCTGCCCGGCATGTATGTCCGCGTCCGTCTCGACCAGGGTCTCGATTCCGACGCGATCGCGGTGCCGCAGCAGGCGATCCAGCGCAATGGCGGCGGCGGCAGCGAGGTGTTCGTCGTCAAGGACGACAACCACATCGCCGTGCAGGCGGTGCGCACCGGCTCGGTGCAGGACGGCCTCTGGTTCGTCACTGAAGGCCTGAAAGCCGGTGACAAGGTCGTGGTCGAAGGCTTCCAGAAGTTCGCAGCCGGCGACAAGGTCAAACCGCAATCCTGGTCGGAAGCCGACGCGACCGCGGACAACCGGCACGCCGCCCAGCAACTCACGCGGTAACGCGGCATGGCGAGCTTCTTCATCGACAGGCCAATCTTCGCCTGGGTGGTCGCGCTGTTCATCTGCTTGATCGGCGCGATCGCCGTGCCGCTGCTCCCGATCGCGCAATATCCGATCATCGCGCCGCCCTCGATCTCTATCTCGACCAGCTATCCCGGCGCCTCGCCGGAAAACCTCTACAACAGCGTCACGCGGCTGATCGAGGAGGAACTCAACGGCGCCGCCAACATCCTCAACTTCGAATCGACCAGCGACTCGCTCGGCCAGGTCGAGATCATCGCCAACTTCCAGCCGGGCACCGATACCAGCGCCGCCTCGGTCGAGGTGCAGAACCGCATCAAGCGCGTCGAGGCGCGCCTGCCGCGCGCGGTGATGCAGCAGGGCATTCTGATCGAGGAAGCATCCAGCGCGGTGCTGCAGATCATCACGCTGAATTCGACCGATGGCAGCCTCGACGAGGTCGGCCTCGGCGACTTCATGATCCGCAACGTGCTGGGCGAGGTCCGCCGCATTCCCGGCGTGGGCCGCGCCACGCTGTACTCTACCGAGCGCAGCTTGCGCGTCTGGGTCGATCCGGCCAAGCTCGTCGGCTACGGGTTGACCGCCGACGACGTCAACAAGGCCATCACCGCACAGAACGCGCAGGTCGCCTCGGGCAGCATCGGCGCCGAGCCGTCGACGTCGAGCCAGCGCACCTCCGCGCTGGTGCTGGTCAAAGGCCAGCTCTCGTCACCGGACGAGTTCGGCGCCATCATCCTGCGCGCCAATGCCGACGGTTCGACCGTACGCTTGCGCGACGTCGCGCGTGTCGAGGTCGGTGGTCTCAGCTATCAGTTCAACACGCGGCTCGACGGCAAGCCGACCGCGGGCCTCTCCGTCCTGATGTCGCCGACCGGCAACGCGCTGGCGACCGCGAGCGCGGTCGAAGAGAAGATGAAGGAGCTGTCGCGCTTCTTCCCGGCCAACATCACCTACGAGATCCCCTACAACATCACGCCCGTGGTCGAGGCCTCGATCAAGAAGGTGCTGACGACGCTGGTCGAAGCCGTGGTGCTGGTGTTCGTGGTGATGTTCCTGTTCCTCCAGAACATCCGCTATACCATCATCCCCACCATCGTGGTGCCCGTGGCGCTTCTGGGCGCCTGCACCACGCTTCTGCTCGCCGGCTACTCCATCAACATGCTCTCGATGTTCGGCATGGTGCTCGCGGTCGGCATCCTCGTCGACGACGCCATCGTCGTGGTCGAGAACGTCGAGCGCATCATGTCCGAGGAAGGACTGCCGCCGAAGGAAGCGACGCGCAAGGCGATGTCGCAGATATCCGGCGCCATCATCGGCATCACGCTGGTGCTGATGGCAGTGTTCGTGCCGATGGCATTCTTCCCGGGGTCGGTCGGCATCATCTATCGCCAGTTCTCGGTGACCATGGTCGCCGCGATCGGTTTCTCCGCCTTCCTTGCGCTGTCGTTGACACCGGCGCTGTGCGCGACCCTGCTCAAGCCGGTCGCGGCCGGGCACGGTCATGCGAAGAAGGGCGTGTTCGGCTGGTTCAACCGCCTGCTCGAAGGCATCAAGGAACGCTATTCGCGCACCGTCGGCTTCTCGCTGAACCGCACCGGCCGCCTGATGCTGGTCTATGTCGCTCTGCTGGTCGGCCTGTCCTGGGCCTTCGTCAATCTGCCTGGCGGCTTCCTGCCCGTCGACGACCAGGGCTTCATCACCACCGACGTGCAGACGCCCTCGGATTCGTCCTATGCCCGTACCGAGGCCGTGATCGAGAAGGTGGAAAAATACCTTGCCGCACGGCCGGGCGTCGACAACGTCACCTTCCTCACCGGCTTCAGCTTCTCCGGCCAGGGCATGAACACCGCGCAGGCCTTCATCACCTTGAAGGACTGGTCGGAGCGCGGGCCGAAGGATTCCGCTTCAGCGATCGTCAACGACGTCAACCGCGACCTGGGCTCGTCGATCCGCGACGCAAAAATCTCGGCGCTGCAGCCGCCGCCGATCGACAATCTCGGCAACTCCTCTGGCTTCTCGTTCCGCCTCCAGGACCGCGGCCAGAAGGGCTATCAGCAATTGATGCGCGCCGCCGATCAACTGATTGCCGAGGCCAATGCGAGCCCGGTGCTGCAGAAGGTCTATATCGAGGGCCTGCCCGAGGCAGGCGTGGTCAATCTCATGATCGATCGCGAGAAGGCCGGCGCCTTCGGCGTCACCTTCGAGGACATCAACAACACGATCTCGACCAATCTCGGCTCGAACTACATCAACGACTTCCCGAACCGCGGCCGCATGCAGCGCGTCGTGGTGCAGGCCGACGCCCGCGACCGGATGCGGACCGAGGACATCCTCAACTACAACGTCAAGAACAGCCGCGGCCAGCTTGTGCCGTTCTCGTCCTTTGCCACGGTGGAATGGGCGCGGGGACCGACGCAGATCGCCGGTTTCAATTATTATCCGGCGGTGCGCATCTCCGGTGAGGCGAAACCCGGCTTCACCTCGGGCGACGCCATCGCCGAGATGGAGCGGCTCGCCGGCAGGCTGCCGCGCGGCTTCGGCTATGAATGGACCGGGCAGTCGCTCCAGGAGAAGCTCTCGGGCTCGCAGGCGCCGTTCCTGCTGGCGCTGTCGGTGTTCGTGGTGTTCCTGTGCCTCGCGGCACTCTACGAGAGCTGGACCATCCCGCTCGCGGTGCTGCTCACCGTGCCGCTGGGCATCGTCGGCGCGGTCGTCGCAGCGACGCTGCGGAGCCTGCCCAACGACGTCTACTTCACCGTCGGCCTGATCACCATCATCGGCCTTGCGGCAAAGGACGCGATCCTGATCATCGAATTCGCCAAGGATCTGCGAAAAGAGGGCAAGCCGCTGGTGGAAGCCACCATCGAAGCCTGCCGCCTGCGCTTCCGCCCGATCCTGATGACGGGTCTTGCCTTCATCTGCGGCGTGCTGCCGATGGCGATTGCTCATGGCGCCGGCGGCGCCAGCCAGCAGGCGCTCGGCAGCGTCGTGATGGGCGGCATGATCGCGGTGGTGATCCTGGCGCTCTTGATGGTGCCGGTGTTCTTCGTCTCGGTGCAGCGCGTGCTCGCGGGAGACCGGGAGCCGAAGGCGAAGGAGGGCGCGGCGTACGGACCGCCCGCGCCGGCAAGGACCGGCCACTGACGGTTTTTCCGTCATTCCGGGGCGCGTAGTGCGAACTCCGATGCGCAAATGCGCATCTGAGAATCCATCGCGACACTAACGATGCTGACCAATGGATTCGGGCTAGCGCCAAAAGGCGCGGCCCCCGATGACGGAGCGCCGCCTTACGCGGGCTTCCTCAAGATCTTCACCAATTCCCCGTGGACGAACTCGTTGCCGCATACCACGTGGCCCGTGACCAGCGGATCGCCGGGCGTCGCGATGTCGCTCACCGTTCCACCTGCCTCGCGCACCATCAGCATGCCGGCGGCGATGTCCCAGGATTGCAGGTTGCGCTCCCAATAGCCGTCGAGGCGGCCGGCGGCGACGAAGGCGAGGTCGAGCGAGGCGGCGCCGAAGCGGCGCAGGCCTGCGACGCGGTCCTGGATCGCGGCCATCTCGCGGCGGAATTCCTCGTGGTCGCCGCGGCCGATATGGGGCAGGCCGCAGGCGACCACGCATTCGTTGAGCTGGCGGCGCCCGGCCACCCGCAGACGTTGGTCGTTGAGGAAGGCGCCCTTGCCGCGCTCGGCGATGTAGAGCTCGTCATTGGCGGGGTTGTAGATCACGCCCGCAATGATCGTGCCCTCGCGCACGAGGCCGATCGAGATCGCAAATTGCGGGATGCCGTGCAGGAAGTTGGTGGTGCCGTCGAGCGGGTCGACGATCCAGGTGTGGCTCTTGTCGGAGCCCTCGCGGGTGCCGCCTTCCTCGCCGATGAAGCCGTAGCCGGGGCGGGCCTTGGCGAGATCCTGATAGACGATCTCCTCGGCGCGCTTGTCGGCGAGCGACACGAAATTCGCCGGCCCTTTCAGCGAGACCTGGAGATGCTCGATCTCGCCGAGATCGCGCTTGAGGCTGCGGCCGGCGCGGCGCGCGGCCTTGACCATGACATTGATAGTGGCGGAATACAGCATGAGCCTTCGGACTTGATCGGGGGAAAGGGCGGGAAATCGCGCCTGTTTGAGCAATGGGGTGCCCTGCGAGGGCGCTTGCGTCAAGTCATTGGGTCAAGTCATTTGGTTCCGAGCCATTTTTTGGCGGCGGCCTCCGCCTTGGCCCGGTCTTCGGCCGGCAAGTCGGACAATTGCTTGTCGAGCTCCGGGTCGCCCTTGCCGGCGGTCTTGGCCACCAGGTGCCATTTGAAGCCCTCGACCTTGTCCACGGATGTGCCCACGCCGTTGATCAGCACCCACGCCAGCCGGTTCTGCGCGACCGCACTGCCCTGGCGGGACGCCTTGCGGAGCAAGGCTACGGCGGCCGGCTGGTTCTTCGGCGTGCCCGTGCCGTTGAACATGGCGATGGCATATTCGACCTCGGCGTCGACATTGTCGGCGAGCGAGGCGGCTTGAAGCAGCCGCACGGCGCGTTCCGTGTCCTTCGCGACGCCGGTGCCTTCCTTGTAGAAGGTCGCCAGCGCGTATTGCGCCTCGGGCAAGCCTGCATCGGCGGCCTGGCGCAGCAGCTCGGCGGAGCGCTTGACGTCCTGCGGCAGGGTCTGGCCGTCGAGATAGAGCAAAGCGAGATTGTAGGCAGCCTTGGGCTCGCCGAGCTTGGCGGCGGACGCCATCAGCTTCACCGCTTCGCCCTTGTCGACCGTGCCGCCGCGGCCCGAAATGCGCAGCATGGCGAGCGCGAACATCGCCTCGCGGTCGCCCGCGTCCGCAGCGCGCTTGTACCATTCGGCCGCCTTGGCGTAGTCGCGCCGGATCCCCATGGCGTTGGAATAGAGCTCGCCGAGCATGGTCATCGCCTTGGGATCGCCGGCTTGCGCGCGGGCGGTGGCCAGCTCGAACGCGGTCTTGTACTGGCCGCGCTGATAGGCGCCGTACACCAGATCGACATTGGGATTGTCGGCCGGAGGCGCGGGGATGACGGTCGCGGGCTTGGGCGAGGGCGACGGCGACGGCTTGGGGGATGGTGACGCCTTCGGCGCCGGCGCTGCCTCTTTCTTCTTGGCAGGCGCGGGCGGCTTGGCCTTCTGCTTCTCAGGCGCCGCGCTCGGCGTCGTAGCCGGCGGGGTGATCTGGAGCTGTGCCGCCGCGGGCGTCGCGAGCAGCAGCGTGACCAGGATGGTGATGCGCGGGAGCTTCATGTCGGGCGCTAGCCGTGCTCCCGGCTCGCAGGATCATGGCTCGCAGGATCTTGGCTCGCGGTCGCATGGGCCTTCTTGATCGCGGCATCCGCCTCGATCAGCGCGGCCTTGGGCCCGCGCGGATCGGACCAGATGAAGTCGCCGACCAGCACGAAATCGGCGCCGCTGGCGGCGAAGTCATGGGCTTCTTCCAGCGACATCGCAAAGCCGACGCAGGGCGGCTCGAACAGCTCGGCCCACCAGTCCAGCCGTTCCGCGATCGCTTGCGCCTGGGGACGCTGGCCTTTCGCATCGGGCTCGCCGAACAGCAAATAATCCGCCCCCATCTCGCCCGCATCCATGGAATGGTGCCGCGTCGTCAGCCCGCCGACGCCGGCGATGCGATCGGGCTTCAGCGATGGCAGCGCCTCCTTCAGCGCGGCGATGCCGGGCAGGTGCGCGCCGTCGGCACCGCCCCGCGCGACCAGCTCGGCGTGGCCGTCGACCAGCAGCGCGGCGCCCGCCTTCTGCACCGGCGGTGCGAAGGCCTTGATGCGCGAGATCATGGTGCGCTGGTCGGTCTCCTTCAGCCGCAGCAGCACGGCCGCGACATCGGCGGCGGCGAGCAGGCCCGGCAGCTCGGCAAGAAGCGAAGCGGGATCATCGACGACAGGCGTCGCGAGATAGAGACGCGGCGCCGGGCGCGGCGGAGGTGGTTTGTTCGACAAGATCTAGGCCGCCTTCTTTTCCAGGCTGCTTTGCCATTCGCCCTTGGAAGCCAGTCCGTTCATCCGCGCGCGATGGCTGAAGGCGCGTTGCCCGGCCGCGACGTTCTCGGCCTTGCCGGACCAGGCCTTCTGCGGCGCGGCCTGCAGCGCGCGGCCGTAGGAGAAAGTCAGGCCCCAGGGTAGCGGGCCCAGCTTGTGCATGGCGTTGAGATGCGCGGTCGCCTCTTCATCCGACTGTCCGCCGGACAGGAAGGCGATGCCGGGCACCGCCGCGGGCACGCAGGCCTTCAAGAGCCGGATCGTCTTCTCCGCGACTTCCTCGACGGAGGCCTGTTTCGCGCATTTCTTGCCTGAGATCGCCATGTTGGGCTTCAGCACCATGCCTTCGAGTGCGACCCGTTGCACCCGCAACTCCTGAAACGTCTTGTTGAGCACGCGTTGCGTGACGTCATAGCAGCGGTCGATGTCGTGGTCGCCATCCATCAGCACCTCGGGCTCGACGATCGGCACGATCTTGGCGGCCTGGCACAGCGCGGCATAGCGCGCCAGCGCGTGGGCGTTGACGCTGATCGCGGTCATCGAGGGAATCCCGCCGCCGATGTCGATCACGGCGCGCCATTTGGCGAAGCGTGCACCGCGCTCATGATATTTCTTCAGCCGCTCGGCGAGCTTGTCGAGCCCGACTGTGACGAGTTCTCCCGGGCACATCGGCAGGGCTTGCGTGCCCTCGTCCACCTTGATGCCGGGAATGGCGCCGCTCTGTTCGATCAACCTCACCAGCGGTGTGCCGTCCTTGGCATCCTGCCAGATCGTCTCATCATAGAGGATCACGCCGGAGATGTACTGGCTCATGGCATCCTTGGAGCGGAACAGCATCTCGCGATAGTCGCGGCGGTTCTCTTCGGTCGAGTCCACGCCGATCGCGTCAAAGCGCTTCTTGATGGTGCCGGAGGATTCGTCGGCGGCAAGGATACCCTTGCCTGATGCGACCATGGCGGTCGCCACCCTGTTGAGCTCAGTCAGATTCATCGAGAGGTCCTCCCAAAACGATTCTGCCCTTGCCCGTGAAAATAGACCGTTCTCGGGCAATTGCCGAGTTAACGTTCGTCGCAGGGTAAAGGGGGGGAGGCCGGTCATTCCGGGGCGCGCCCCTTGGCGCGAGCCCGGAATCCATTGATCCGCGTCGACGGTGGCACCGTGGATTCCGGGCCCGCGCTGCGCGCGCCCCGGAATGACGGTGCCTGCCCTTACGTCGCTTACGCCACCTTCGGATCCAGCTCGCCCTTGGCGTAGCGCTTGGCCATCTCGGCGGTGGTCAGGACCCGCTTGATCTTGGAGGCTTGCCCCGCGGTGTTGAACTCCTGGAGCCGCTGCTTGCACAGCTTGGTCATGGCTTCCATCGCCGGCTTCAGGTACTTGCGCGGATCGAACTCTTCCGGGCTGTCCTTGAGCACCTTGCGGATCTGGCCGGTCATCGCCATGCGGTTGTCGGTGTCGATGTTAATCTTGCGCACGCCGTTCTTGATGCCGCGCTGGATCTCGGCCACCGGCACGCCCCAGGTCGGCTTCATCTTGCCGCCATTGGCGTTGATGATCTCCTGCAGGTCCTGCGGCACGGAGGAGGAGCCGTGCATGACGAGATGCATGTTCGGCAGCTTGCGATGGATCTCCTCGATCACGTTCATGGCGAGGATGTCGCCATCGGGCTTGCGGGTGAACTTGTAGGCGCCGTGAGAAGTCCCCATCGCGATCGCGAGCGCGTCGACCTTGGTCTCCTGGACGAACTTCACGGCTTCGTCCGGATTGGTCAGGAGCTGGTCGTGGCTGAGCTTGCCTTCGGCGCCGTGGCCGTCTTCCTTGTCGCCCATGCCGGTTTCGAGCGAGCCGAGCACCCCGAGCTCGCCTTCGACCGAGATGCCGCCGAGATGGGCCATGTCGGTCACGGTCTTGGTGACGCCGACATTGTAGGCCCAGTCGCCGGGGGTCTTGCCGTCGGCCTTGAGCGAGCCGTCCATCATCACCGAGGTGAAGCCGGCCTGGATCGCGGTCATGCAGGTCGCCGCTTCATTGCCGTGGTCGAGATGAACGCAGACCGGGATGTGCGGGTAGATTTCGGTGACCGCGTCCATCATGTGCTTGAGCATGATGTCGTTGGCATAGGAGCGCGCGCCGCGCGAGGCCTGGATGATGACGGGGGCATCGACCTGGTTGGCCGCGTCCATGATCGCCAGCGCCTGCTCCATGTTGTTGATGTTGAAGGCCGGTACGCCGTAATCGTTCTCCGCCGCGTGGTCGAGCAATTGACGTAACGTGATCCGAGCCATCTGTCTTTTTCTCCCGTTTGGGCCTTCCAAGGCCGCTCAATGTTTGCCGATCGAAGCTTACTTGACGCGCAGCACCTCAACGCCGGGCAGGGGCTTGCCTTCCATCCATTCAAGGAACGCGCCACCGGCGGTCGAGACATAGGTGAAACTGCCGGCGACGCCGGCCTGGTTGAGCGCCGCGACGGTGTCGCCGCCGCCCGCGATCGAGATCAGCTTCTTGGCCTTGGTACGCTCGGCAGCGTGCTTGGCGGCCGCGACCGTGCCGCGGTCGAACGGCTGCATCTCGAAGGCGCCCAGCGGTCCGTTCCAGACCAGCGTCGCAGCGTCGTCGATCGCGGCGTGGACGCGGGCAATCGACTGCGGACCGACGTCGAGGATCATGCCGTCGGCCGGGATCGCGTCGAGCCCATAGGCATGCGAGGGCGCGTTGGCGGCGAAATGATAGGCGACGGTGGCATCCACGGGGAGGATGATGGCGCAGTTGGCGGCTTCCGCCTTCTCCATGATGCGCAGCGCGGTGGCGGCGAGATCCTTCTCGGCCAGCGACTTGCCGACGCCGACGCCCTGGGCGTGCAGGAAAGTGTTGGCCATGCCGCCGCCGATCACCAGCGCATCGACCTTGCTGACGAGGTTTTCGAGCAGGTCGATCTTGGTCGAGACCTTGGCGCCTCCGATGATCGCGATGACAGGCTTGGTCGGCGAGCCCAGCGCCTTCTCCAGCGCGTCGAGCTCGGCCTGCATGGTGCGGCCGGCATAGGCGGGCAGCTTGTGGCCGAGACCTTCGGTCGATGCGTGGGCGCGGTGCGCCGCCGAGAACGCGTCATTGACCCAGATGTCGCCGAGCTTTGCGAGCTCCGCGACGAAGGCGGCATCGTTCTTTTCCTCTTCCTTGTGGAAGCGGGTGTTTTCGAGACAGAGGATATCGCCGTCCTTCAGGCTGGCGACCGCCTTGGCCGCGGGCTCGCCGATGCAGTCTTCAGCGAAGGCGACGGGCTTCTTCACGACCTTCGACAGCGCCTCGGCAACCGGCTTGAGCGAGTCCTTGGCATCGCGTCCCTTCGGCCGGCCGAAATGCGCGAGCAGGATGACCTTGCCGCCCTTGTCCGCGATTTCGGTGATGGTCGGCGCGACGCGCTCGAGCCGGGTCGTGTCGCTGACGCGGCCATTGTCCATGGGGACGTTGAGATCGACGCGCAGCAGCACGCGCTTGCCCTTCACGTCGACGTCGTCGAGGGTGCGGAATTTGTTGGTCATCTCTGAGTTCTCTTGTCCCGGGCCTCTAGGAGGTCATTCCGGGGCGGTGCGCTAGCACCGAACCCGGAATCTCGAGATTCCGGGTCTGGTCCTTCGGACCATCCCGGAATGACGGCGCAGTTGGAACGCGCCCAATCCTCAGATCACCTTCGCGATCGCAGCGGCGGTGTCCGCCATGCGGTTCGAGAAGCCCCACTCGTTGTCGTACCAGGACATCACGCGCACCAGCGTGCCGTTCTGCACCTTGGTCTGGTCCTCGTGGAAGGTCGAGGAGTGCGGGTCGTGGTTGAAGTCGATCGAGACGTTCGGCGCACTGGTGTAGCCGAGGATGCCCTTGAGCTGCTGCTCGCTGGCGCGCTTCATCGCCGCGTTGATTTCCTTGGCGTCGGTGGCGCGCTTGGCGACGATCTTGAGATCGACCACCGAGACGTTCGGGGTCGGCACGCGAATCGCGACGCCGTCGAGCTTGCCCTTCAGCTCGGGTAGCACGAGGCCGATCGCCTTCGCCGCACCGGTCGAGGTCGGGATCATCGACATCGCAGCCGCACGGCCGCGATAGAGATCCTTGTGCATCGTATCGAGCGTCGGCTGGTCGCCGGTATAGGCGTGGATCGTGGTCATGAAGCCGGTCTCGATGCCGACGAGGTCGTTCAGCACCTTGGCGACTGGCGCGAGGCAGTTGGTGGTGCAGGAACCGTTCGAGATGACCAGATGATCCCTGGTCAGCGTGTCGTGGTTGACGCCGTAGACGATGGTGGCATCGGCGCCGTCGGCGGGCGCGGAGACCAGAACGCGCTTGGCGCCGGCGGTCAGGTGCGCGGAAGCCTTGTCCTTCGAGGTGAAGATGCCGGTGCATTCCATCGCGATGTCGACGCCGAGATCCTTCCACGGCAGCTTCGAGGGATCGCGCTCGGCGGTCACCTTGATCTTGCCGCCGCCGAGGTTGATCGAGTCGCCGTCGACGGTGACGGTACCGGGAAAACGGCCATGGACGCTGTCGAAGCGGAGCAGATGGGCGTTGGTTTCGACCGGACCGAGGTCGTTGATGCCGACGACCTCGATGTCCTTGCGGCCCGACTCGGCAATAGCCCGCAGGATGTTGCGGCCAATGCGGCCAAAACCGTTAATTCCAACGCGGACTGCCATGTTTCGTCTCCTTCAATGACCGTTGTCATCCCGCACAACGCGCTATGCGCGCCTGCGAGGGTTTTTTAGGGGCGGGCGCCCGGTTCGGCCGGGCGGTGCTTGATCATATGAGAGACTACGTAGTCCTTTTTTGGGGCAAGCTCAACTCTCAGGAAACGCGTTTCAGCACGGCGTTAACCGCGGCCTCGGCGGTAATGCCGAAATGCTTGTATAGCTCCTTGGCAGGACCGCTTTCGCCGAAGGAATGCATGCCGATGAATTCGCCATCCTGGCCGATCACGGCGTCCCAACCCCAGCGCACGGCGGCCTCGATTGCAATCCTGACCGGCGCGTTGCCGATGATGGCTGCGCGCTTGGCCTCTGGTTGCGCTAACAACAGCTCGAGCGAGGGAACGGAGACAACGCGCGAGGCGATGCCGCGTTCCGCAAGCTGCTTCTGGGCGGCGACCGCGATCTCGACCTCGGAGCCGGACGCGAACAGCGTCGCCTTGGCTTCGCCCTGGGCTGCGACCAGCTCATAGGCGCCGGCCGCGCACGGATTGTCGTTCGGTGCGGTGGTACGGAGCTGCGGCAGGTTCTGGCGCGTCAGTGCCAGCACGGTCGGCCCGTCCACGCGATTGAGCGCGAGCTCCCAGCATTCGGCGACCTCCATCGCATCGCACGGGCGGAACACGCGCATGTTCGGAATGGCGCGAAGCGCGGCGAGATGCTCGACCGGCTGATGGGTCGGACCGTCTTCGCCGAGGCCGATGGAATCATGCGTCATCACATAGACGACGCCGGAGCCCATCAGCGCGGCAAGCCGCATCGCCGGACGCGCGTAGTCGGTGAACACCAGGAAGGTCGCGCCGTTCGGTGCGTAGCCGCCATGCAGGAAGATGCCGTTCATCGCGGCGGCCATGCCGTGCTCGCGAATGCCGTAATGGATGAAACGCCCCTTCGGCGTCTTGGCCGAGAACGCGGTCGCCGATTTCGCCTTGTTGTTGTTGGAGCCGGTCAGATCGGCGGAGCCTGCCAGGAATTCCATCGGCATCGCGCCGGCAATGACTTCGATCACGGCTTCCGAGGATTTGCGGGTCGCCGCGGTCATCGGCTTTTCCAGCAATTCCTTCTTGTACGCGCGCAGCGCCTTTGCCAGCGAGGCCGGACGCTCATGGCGCAGGCGGCGTTCGAATTCGGCGCGCTTGCGGCTGCCGAGCTCGCCAAGTCGTGCCTCCCATTCCTGTCGTGCGGCTGCGCCGCGGCTGCCGGCTTCGCGCCACGCCTTCAGCACGTCCTCGGCGACCGCGAACGGCTCGAGCGAGAGACCGAGCTTCTCCTTGGCGGCCTTGAGCTCGTCGGCCCCCAACGCCTCGCCATGCACCTTCGAGGTGCCGGCCTTGGTGGGCGCGCCGAAGCCGATGGTGGTGCGGCAGGCGATCAGCGTCGGCTTGTTGGACTTCTTGGCGCGCGTGATCGCGTCGGCGATCGCCGCCTGGTCGTGGCCGTCGATCTTCTCGGCGGCCCAGCCCGCCGACTTGAAGCGCTTCACCTGGTCGACGGAATCGGAGATCGAGGTCGGGCCGTCGATCGAGATGCCGTTGTCGTCGTAGAGCACGATCAGCTTGTTGAGCTTCCAGTGCCCGGCCATCGCGATCGCTTCCTGCGACACGCCCTCCATCAGGTCGCCGTCGGAGGCGAGCACATAGGTGTGGTGATCGACGATCTTCTTGCCGAACTCGGCGGCGAGCATCTTCTCGGCGAGCGCCATGCCGACTGCGGTCGAGATGCCCTGGCCGAGCGGACCGGTCGTGGTCTCGATGCCCTTGGTACGGAAATTCTCGGGATGGCCAGGGGTGAGCGAGTCGACCTGGCGGAATTGCTTGATCTGGTCCAGCGTCATCTCGGCATTGCCGGTCAGATACAGCAGCGAATAGAGCAGCATCGAGCCGTGACCGGCCGAGAGCACGAAGCGGTCGCGGTCCGGCCAGGCGGGCGCGGCGGCGTCGAATTTCAGGAACTGCGTGAACAGCACCGTGGCGATGTCGGCGGCGCCCATCGGCAGGCCTGGATGACCCGATTTCGCCTTCTCGACAGCGTCCATCGAAAGGCCGCGGATCGCGTTGGCCATACGGGAGTGATCGACCTGCGTCATGTCTGAAATCCGTCTGAAATGAGGCGCTTGGCGATGCACGCCCGCGCGGGAGGAGCCTGGCGGCCACTGAAGGTCGGGGCTGGGATAGCACCTCGGTTCCGGGAGTCCAAGGCAGTCAAACGCGGATTTGGCCGCAAAAGTTGCCTCTGTGGAGATCGCTTTTCCGCCGGGCTCGCGCGTGGGAGCAACGGTCGAACTGGGACGGGCTCCTTCCGATCTATCGGTGCATAGTTTCGCGGCGACGTTGCGCTTCCCTAGCTTGCCACGTAAATTTCTGCTTCTAACCGCTTGCCGAACCGAGTCTTTTGCCGGGCGGCAAGCCCCAGGAAAAAGGCCACTGGGCAAAGGCCGCCAGGTTCCACCGCTGACTGCAATGAACGATCGCGTGTCCAACAGTTCCGCCATGACGGAGTCCTCCGCGGTCGAGATCGAGATCGCGACCCGCAGGCTGATGGCGGCGCTCGACGCGCTCGAAAGCGCGGTGGAGCGGCGGCGCGATGCCGATCGCGACGAGAACGAGCTCGCGGCGCGGATCCAGGCGCTCGGCGCCGACCGCTCGCGCCTCGCCGACGAGCTCGACGGCGCGCTGGTGAAGGCGCGCAAGCTCGAGCGCACCAATCGCGAGATCTCGGACCGGCTGGATTCCGCGATCGTCACGATACGCTCGGTGCTCGATACCGGAGAGGACGGATGAGCCACATCAACGTCACCATCAACGGCCGGCAATACCGCATGGCCTGCGAGGAGGGCCAGGAGGTGCGGCTGCTCAAGCTCGCCGAAAGCCTGGAGACACGGATTCAGTCACTGCGCGGAAAATTCGGCGAGATCGGCGATGCGCGCCTCACCGTGATGGCGGCGCTGACCGTCTGCGACGAGCTTGTCGACGTCGGCAACCGTGTCCGCGCCATGGAGCAGGAGTTGACCGAGCTTCGCGATTTCCGCAATGCGGCCGTCGAGCGCGCCAGGATGACGCAGACCGCGGTGGTGAACGCCCTGAACGCCGCCGCCGAACGCATCGAGAAGTCGACCCAGGTCCTGAACCGGACGGTCGGCAATGGCATAGCGATCGGCTAGGGGGCTGCCGCGCGGCCTGCGCAAGCGCCTCGTCCTTCGAGACGACCGCTCCGCGGTCTCCTCAGGATGAGGCTGACCGACAGCTTTGCCTATAGAATTGCTGCCAAGCGCTCAGTCCTCATCCTGAGGAGCCCGCCAAGCGGGCGTCTCGAAGGATGGCCACAGCCCCACTTCACGCCACTGGCGATTCGTCAGTATCGTTGTTACATTGCCCGAGCGAGGCTGCGACGCGCGTCAGGAGCCATATATCCCCGGGGCCTTATCGATCCTTTAGGGAACTGTCCCTGGCCGGGCCCGTGGGCCCGGACATATGGTGCCCACCTACTTTCGTAGGGAACTCCGGGATCGAGTGCTTCAACGGCGTACGCGGCTTCGCACTGTTTCTTCCTTCTGGTTCGTGCCTGTCGAATTGCGTCCCCGACACGCCTGCGGTTCAATCAATCTCGGTGTCATGCCTCGCGAAAGCGGGGCATCCAGTACGCCGCGGCGTCGAGGTCTAGCACTGGCGTCTCTGGAATACTGGATCGTCCGCCCCAGCGCGCAAAGGCGCACAAGGCGGACGATGACGGCGGAGCAAGGCTCTGCCTTCGGGGGAAAACGCACATGCCTGCTTCCAAAGCCGAACTCCGCGCCAAAGCTCTCGCGGCGCGTGACGCGCTGAGCGAGAAGAAGCGCGCCGCCGCCGCCGCAAAGCTCGCCAAGCGCGGGCTGCCGTTCGACCTGCTGCCCGGCAGCATCGTCTCCGGCTATTCGCCGATCCGCAGCGAGATCGATCCGATGCCGCTGCTCACGAGGCTCGCGGAGCAGGGTGCCAGGCTGGCGCTGCCTTGCGTCTCCGCGCGCGGGCAGTCGCTGATCTTCCGCATCTTCCATCCGAACGATCGTCTGATGCTCGGCCCGCTCGGCATCCCCGAGCCGTCGCCGGCGGCGGCTGAAGTCATTCCGGACGTCATGCTGACGCCGCTCGCGGCGTTCGACCGTCTCGGCCACCGCATCGGCTATGGTGCGGGGCATTACGATTTCACCTTCGCGCATCTGCGCAAGACCAAGAACATCGTCGGCATCGGGCTCGCTTTTGCAGCGCAGGAGATCAAGGCGGTTCCGGCATTGGCCCACGACGTGGCGCTGGATTATGTGCTAACGGAATCGGACGTGTTCGATTTCCGGAGTTCTGAAGTTGCGCATTCTCTTCGTGGGTGATGTCGTCGGCCGCAGCGGCCGTAATGCCATCGCCGAATATCTGCCCGGCTTGGTCAAGGACTGGTCGCTCGATTTCGTCGTCGTCAACGGCGAGAATTCGGCCGGAGGCTTCGGCATCACGGAAGCGATCTATCAGGAGTTTCTCGATGCCGGCGCCGATGCGGTGACGCTCGGCAATCACTCCTGGGATCAGCGCGAAGCCCTGGTGTTCATCGAACGCGCCGAGCGGCTGGTGCGTCCGGCGAACTATCCGCGCGGCACGCCCGGCCGCGGTGCCGCTCTGGTCGAGACCAAGAACGGCAAGCATGCGCTCGTCGTCAACGCGCTCGGCCGTGTCTTCATGACCCCGTTCGACGATCCCTTCGCCGCGCTGGAGCGCGAGTTAGGGGCCTGCCCGCTCGGCGTCGCTGCGGATGCCATCGTCGTCGATTTCCATTGCGAGGCGTCGAGCGAGAAGCAGGGCATCGGCTTCTTCTGCGACGGCCGCGCCAGCCTCGTCGTCGGCACCCACACCCATGTGCCCACCGCCGATCACCAGATCCTCTCGGGCGGCACCGCCTACATGACCGATGCCGGCATGACCGGCGACTACGATTCCATCATTGGCATGCAGAAGGAAGAACCGCTGCGGCGGTTCACGTCGGGCATTCCGTCCGGTCGTTTCGAGCCGGCGGCGGGCGCGGCGACGCTCAGCGGCGTTGCCGTGGAGACGGATGATGCGACGGGACTCGCGCTGAAGATTGCGCCGGTGCGCGTTGGGGGAAGACTGGAGCCGGCCACGCCGAAGTTCTGGCTGAGCTGAAGCGCGAAGCCAAATCACCTGGTGTCGTCCCCGGACGATGATATCAACTTTGCCCTCAGCGGCGGACGTCAGCGGGCAACAAGCGACGTCAGCTTTGGGCACAGAAGCGGACATGATCGACGCTAGCGGTTGGCGTTCAAAATCTTCATTCGCGTCACCGTGACACCGCCTTCGGCAAGTTCAGGCAGCTTGGCGAGCCACGCCTTTACGTAGGGCATCTCATTATGAGCCTCGAAGTCTTCCTTACTGGCGAAGACCTCATAGAAGATGAACTGGCCAGAAGCTGCGCGGTCTTCCTGAAGAAAATATACGAGGTTCTTTGGGTCGCTGCGCACGAGAGCGACAAGCGGCAGCGTGGCGGCGCGCAATTCCTCTTCCTTGCCCGATTTGGCCCGGACCTGCGCAACCACCGAATAGGCGCCCTCTGGAATCCCGGAATAGTCTCTGCCCGGCTTCTCCTGCGCCACGGCAGCAACCTTCGCCGCAAGAACGGCGAGGAATACAACTGTCGTCAGTGACAGACTTCGATGAGTCGAACGCATTTGCTGAGAACCTTTTCGTAGGGTCAACTGGATTGATGCGCTGCCGCTCGCATTCCTCCCTGCTCAGTTGGCAGCCAATTTACTCCGGCGTGCGCTCAACGCTTCCTCGAATGTCTTCTTCACGGGCCCCAGCGCTTGCACGAATTCGAGTTGCTCGCCTTCCGGCCCCTTGCAGTAAATCAGCGACCAGCCGTTGGATTTTCCCGCGGTGATTCGGTTGGTATTGGCCGACATCGGAGCCGCCAACCGCTCCTGTTCCGAGGTTACGGTGATCACGCGGTTGGCCCTTACCTGGGTCATCCCGCGGCGCGCCGATTCCGCCTCGAGATCGCGGACGAACTGATTGAAGTCGACATCGTCGCGAATGTAGAAGCAGATGTGCATCGATCGCGGATAGGCCGGGCTCATATGATCATGCGGTTCGGCGAAACTATCGCCTTTTCCCATTGGCTGAGTGGCATCCCGATACTGCAATAGCTCGATCACCACATTGTCGAACTGAATGAACCGCACGTCGAGGCGCTGGCCGCCGCCCTTGAGATCGGGCACGCCCATCGTGCGCGGATTAACCCGCCGCTTGCGCGCCTCGATCTCCTGATCGGTCAGCAGAGTATTGTGTATCGCCTCACCCTGGAAGTCGCCATCTCGCATCACTTCGCTGCCGCCAAGGACTTCTGTATAGAACTCGAATGCACGATCCATGTTCTGTACGGTGACGCCAAAATGCTGGACGCCTTGTAAGCGCGCCCCCAGAGGGGCGCTATTTCGCGACGCCGCAGGCATTTCGCCGGCAGTCTGCGCCGATGCGGGGACCGCGCTGGTCGCCGCCATGCCGACAACCAGCGCGGCTCCGGCAGCCTGAAGGACGGTCCTGCGATCAGAATCATGGGGATTGTTCGCCTTGTCGTCACACATTTCTTTCAAGCCTTTTCACTGATCAGAATCCCCACTGGCGCGTCGCGCGTTCGGGCGATCCACTGTCAAATCATGTTGGGTGCCGTCATAGTGGCGCTGCTATTGGGCCAGGTAGCCTCCGTCAATGACCAGTTCGGCACCGGTGACGTAACTGGCTTCATCGGAGGCGAGAAAGAGGCAGCCATATGCAATTTCGCTCGGCTTGCCTCCGCGCTTCATCGGCGTTGCGGCGATGACGGCTTCGTTGAGATCCGCGTCTTGTGCGTCGGTCAGCGGCGTGTGGATGAAACCTGGATGGACTGAGTTGACGCGAATTCCGTCGGCAACATACGTCATTGCGGCGTTCTTCGACATGATGCGGACTGCACCCTTTACGGCATGATAGGAATGCGCGCCTGCGACTGCAGAATTGCCCCAGATCGACGAGATGTTGACGATCGAACCCGACTTCTGCTTCCGCATAACGCGAATTGCCTCGCGCATGCCGAGAAAGACGCCGGTCTGATCGACCGAGATCATCTTCATCCACGCCTTCATCTCGAGTTCATGCAGCGGCTCGTACGCAATGATCCCCGCATTGTTGATCAGCACGTCGAGCCGACCGCGTTTTTTGACAACGATGTCCACCGCTGTTTTCCAGTCGCCTTCGCTGGTGACGTCGAGCGGTATGTTCTCGATGCCATCGGAATGTGGTTTCACGGGTGAAGCAATATCGCTGGCGAAAACAGTTGCGCCCTCCTTGGCAAAAAGTTCCGAGACGGCATAGCCAATGCCACTTGCTGCCCCGGTGACCAACGCCACTTTCCCTTGAAGTCTCATTTCGCATTCCTTTCCAACTGGTATGCTACGCCGTTGGCGTGCATCTGGGCTCGCTCAAGCCTTACGACAGTCGAGGCACTAGCGGGAGTTAAGCGTGGTTAAATCCGGTGAACCGCCTTGGGCTTCTACGCTCACTAATCGCTTGTTTGGGCAAGTCGGGGCGGTGAGCGGGCGTCGGAGCAGACCCTTCGAACGTCGGATCAGGTCCTTCGAAGTTCTTCGATGATCGAGCGAGCCTTCTTGAGGTCTGCCGTCTCGAACCCTTCCGTGAAACGATCGTAGACGGAACTGAGAAGCTGCTCGGCTTCCTTGACGATGCCCTGCCGCCGCCAAAGCTGCGCCAAGCAAATCGCCGTTCGCAGTTCCCACGACAACGCACCTTGAAGCCGAGCCCATTCAAGGCTTTGCCGATAACGAATCTCGGCTGCCTTGATCGCCGACGCCGCTCCATCCGCTTCCATTAAATGGCCCTGGATGCGTAGCAACTCCGCCATGCACCAGCGCTCGTCACTTTGCTCGCACCACCCGAGCGCTTGCTCGATGGCCGTGCGCGCGGCTCCCGTCTGCCCGGCGGCGTGCAAACCCATGCCAAGAGTGCCCAGATAAAGCGGATATCGCAGGCGGTATCTCACATCCGTCAGCCTGTCGATGCCGTCCCGCAGGAGCGGCAGGCCCCCGCGGTCGCCTTTGGCGACCAGCAGCATGCCCTTCAAGCAATCTCCTTCGGCTCTTGAGACGACTCTAGCGTGCACTGTCAGGTGGTCCTGCAGCCGGTCCATCAAGCGCTGGGCGGTCGCCAAGTCTCCGACGTACAGCGCGAGAGGGCACGCACCGTGGATCAGCACATTGCACACGGTGAATGCATGGCCGGTCGCCTCGGCATCCTCGAGGGCGCTTTGAGTCATGCCAAGGGCTTGATCCGGAAATCCCAATAGCCAGAGGATGTGCGTCAGGTTGTACTTTGCTGCCACACGCTGGTCGTACTGGAAGCGGGCGATGTGCGAGTGCTGAAGAGACAGATGCTGGCCGAGCGTGTGTTCCAACTGGCGGCGTGCCTCTCTCTGGTCGCCCAGGTAATGCAATGTGCTGCCGATCAGCCTATCGCAGCTCAGCAGATCCGCGACATCGCTTCTCTCTTGTGCAACGCTCCGAAATCGCCTCAGCAGATCAAGGGCCAACCGATAGTCTCCAACGTAGAAGCGACCGATGGCCAAACCCCAAAGCGGGCGCAGTTGGTATTCTCGATCCCCGAGGCGCTCAGCAATCTGAAGCGCCTTCGTCCAGACAGCGTCCACTTCCGGCAAAGGGCCCCTCTCGTGTAACAGCGCGGCCGCCAGCCCGGCATAAAGCTTCATGTCGTCGTGGTCGTTTCGAAAAAGTCCATTGCTGGCGAGGGCGCGGTCGATGCCGACCCGACATTCGTCGATCAATGACATATGCATCCACAAAGGAATGGCAGCAACGGTAAGTGCAACGCCTATTGCCGTGTCGCCATCGGCGGAAAATGCCCAGCTCAGTGCGTTCCGAACATCGTCGATCGCGTGTCCATAGTCCGCCAGCCAATCTGCGGTGGGGCGCGCCTCGACTTCGCTAGCAGCACGTGAAAAGATTTGGCGATGGTGCTCCGCGTGACGTCGCACAAGCATCTCGAGTTCCCCACTCTCATTGAGCTTCTGCAGAGCGTAAGACCGCGTGGTATCAAGTAGCCGATAGCGCACGATCGCACCGCTTGCATCGGCCACGACGAGCGACTTGGCAACCAAGCTCTCTATGCCGTTGATGACATCGCGGCCGGTTATGCGGCTGTCCGAAGCTACGGCCGCTGCGCACTCTAGACCGAACGCGCCAGCAAACACGGACAGGCGATTCAGAACCGATCGCTCGCCCATCGACAGGAGCTCATAGCTCCAGTCAAGAGCAGCCGCCAAGGACCGATGGCGCGGCAGGGCGGTGCGCCTGTCCTGCCTCAACAGCCGAAAGCGGTCGTCAAGAAGCTTCGACAGTTCCCTCGGCCCAAACGCGTCAATGCGAGTCGCCGCTAACTCGATGGCAAGCGCAATGCCGTCGAGCTTGCGGCAGATCCCTGCCACAACGGGAGCATCCGCATCGTGCAGCACATAGTCCTCGACGCTCGCTATTGCACGTTCGACAAAGAGCTGGACAGCCGGAAACGCTAGCGCTTCGGCTGCAGTCAGTCGGACAGAAGCCGGCGCGTTCCCCAGGGGCGCTAGCCGATGCACGCGTTCACCTCTGGCCCGCAACGGTTCACGACTCGTCGCGAGAATGTGGATGCCGGACGCGCTGCTAATCAGTTCCTCCGCCAACGTGGCCCCCGCGTCGATCAGATGCTCACAATTGTCGAGCACGATCAGCATTCGCCTATCGCGCAGATAGTCCTTCAGCGCAGCCACGGGATCTTGGAAGGAAATCGCGAGGCCCAAGCTGGAAATAAGCGCCCTCGATACCAGGGACGCGTCGCGCAACGGCGCCAGATCGACAAACCAAACACCGTGCTCATAGGAAGCGATCAGCGCTTCAGCGGCAGCAAGAGCGACCGTTGTCTTACCGATACCTCCGGCTCCAACGACCGTAATGAACCGGTGTCGCGACAGTTGCTTTAGCAGAGCATCGATGGTGCTGGCGCGGCCGATCGTTCTGGTCGAAGAGGCTGGCAGATTGTTTGGACCCGCCGCCGACACTGGAGGGAGTGAGGTATATTGCGCTGAAATCTGGACCGGTGCCGCGAAACGATAACCGTGGCCGATCACTGTCGCCACATAGCGGCGGCCGGGCTGGCCCTCACCGAGCGCTCGCCGCAGCGCCGACATGTTGACCTTAAGATTGCTATCCTCAACGACAGTGCTGGGCCATACCCGAGCCATCAACTCGGCCTTGCTGACGACTTCGCCGGCACGCTCGACCATCGCCTCCAGAATCGCAAGCGCGCGACCACCGACTCGAACGGCAGTCGTGCCCTCCAGCAGGAGCTGCCGTGCCGGGAAGAAACGAAAAGGCCCAAACGAGTACTCGCGTTCGGTCAGGTCGGTCGACTGGACGGTCAGATCCTCTTTACCTCATTTTACCTTACTTAACTTGACAAATTCTATCGTCGCCAAAGGGCCCTTGTCCATACACCGCGGGTGGCGAATCCTGGGCGTGGCCGGGCTTGAGGATGGCGAACTCCGACGAGGCACCGCCCCATCGATGCGCCGGAGGGCCTCGCAACTCCCCTACGGAAGTGCGTCGCAGTAGCGCCGCGCAGGCGAGCACGGCCGCGTCGTCTCATACAGCGCCATCAACAGCAAACACGCGGCGAATAGCACGGCGCCTCAAAGTGATTTAGGCCACGATTTTGAATCGTAGCCTAAGCGCACTGACACTACCTTTAGAGCCCATAATGCAGATGTCTGCCTTGGGGTCATTTGCGGACGTTCCCAGCCGGGCAGGCCACGTCTGCTCGTCCCTGGGAAACGGGCAGTCCTGAATTGTACGCCTTGGCCCGCAATCGCGAACGAGGGGCCAGAACCCATAACCCCAAGCGGGTAGTTGCTTGGCAAAGCTTGTCACTTTGCGTCTTCGCCAAACCGATGCTGGGGCGTATGGGTCTCGGATCTGCGCTTCGCTTGTCAGTGGACGGCGGAGATTGGCGCGCGCAATCACGCGTCAATCTCAGGTGACCGCGCCCCGCGCCGCGACTGGCCAAAGTGCCTCCACGCGGGCATCCGGCGTATTGAAGCCGCGCACGCCGACATACCAGTCGTAGAGATTGACGGTCGGGTCGCAATGGCCGGGGATCAGCGTCACCCTGTCGCCGATCGTCAGCCGTGACGAAGCGCTGTCGAAGTCGAGCAGGCCGTGCTCGTCGGAGGGCCGGTGGTAGCGCAAATCGGGCCGGCCGAGCACGACCGGAAATCCGCTGTCGTTCGACAGGGCCTTGTGGCCGGCATCGATGACGGCGCGTTCGCCGGAGGCGGTGCTCATGACGGTCGCGATCACGAACAGCGCATGCTCGAACGGATTGGCGTTGCGCGCGCCGTCGGCGACGTTCTTGGCGTAGTCGGCGTCCATGAAAATATAGGAGCCCGCCTGCAGTTCATTCCAGATGCCGCTCGCGCCTTCGAGCTCGAACGTCCCGGTGCCCGCACCGCCGACGGTACGGCATTGAAAGCCTGCTTCCTCGAGGACGCGCAGTGTCTCCGCGGTGGCGTTCGCGGCACCGGCGATGGCCGCGTGGCGCTCCTCCGGCGTGCGCAAATGCTGGGCCGCGCCGTGATAGGCCTGCAAGCCGCCGAACGACAGGAAGCGCGAGCCCGCCACCTGCCGCGCCAGGGTGGCCGCCGCCGGCCCCGGCCTGACGCCGCAGCGTCCGGCACCGACGTCGATTTCGACCAGGACTTCGATATGCGATCCCGCCCGCTCCGCGGCGTGCGCCAGTTGCTCGACAACGATTGCATCGTCGACGCAGACGCTGATGCGGGCGTGGCGCGCCAGCGCGGCGAGCCGTTCCAGCTTCCGCACGCCTACCACCTCGTTGCTGACGAGCACGTCGCTCACGCCGCCCGCCACCAGGACCTCGGCCTCGGCGATCTTCTGGCAGCACATGCCGACCGCGCCGCGCGCGATCTGCTTGGCCGCAATGATCGGCGATTTGTGGGTCTTTGCGTGCGGACGCAAGCGAATGCCGAGCTTGCCGACCTGTGCCGCCATCGTGTCGAGATTGCGCTCGAAGGCGTCGAGGTCGATGATCAGCGCCGGTGTATCGATCTCGGAAAACGGCGCGCCGATTTGGGCGGGTGGACAGGACATCGAAAACCATTTGATCGTGTTCGGGTTTGCGCCCGAATGCGCGGCGGCACTTCTAGGGCAACATCGGCCGCCGCACCAGTGCAGGCGGCTTTTGGTGCTCGGCAAGCGGCGGGGAGAACCGCACGCCTATTACAATTTCGGAATAATAGCAATCTGCCCCTGTTTTGCCCGACAAGTCAAACCGCTTCGCTGACGTCCCAATGCGTGTCGTTGGCCCCCTCGCAAGCCGTTGATTCCATTGACCCCGCCTACTGTGCATGGGGTTGTTTTCGAACTTTTTGTTTTGGCGAGGCCGGAGTGCAGTCTCGCAGCGCGTCAGCTCTGCCGGAAACCCATCCGGAACGCGCCCCAATGCTTGCCGCGAACCATGATCGGCGAGGACAGGTCCTTCATCAGCACGAACTGTCCGCCGCCCATGTCGCGGCGGTAGGTCTGCAGCAGGAACGGCTTGGTGTTGCCTGCGACCTTCTGCACCGCGCGGTCGGTGAACAGGCGGCGGTTGCGGCAGTTGGCGTTATTCCAGACCGGGTCCTTGCCCTGCGGCAGGCGGTAGTTGGGATTGTGGGTCGGCAGATAGCCGCCCCTGGCCCAGGCGACGCAGAACACGATGCGGGGATCGCATTTCTGGATCGGGTCCTGGATCGCGGGCAGCACGCGGTCGGTGAAGTCGACGTAGTTGGTGAGGTACTGCTTCGGATCGGTGCCGGGGATCTCGCGATAGGTCTCGTCCATGAGCCGGTCGAGCGTGATGTCGCCGCGGTCGATCGCGGCCTCGAATTCGGCCGAGATCCGCTTCGCGGTATCGACGACGATGCGGATCAGCGGTGCGTCCGATGTCTCGACGCCGCTGTCCGCGATCAACGCGATCAGGCCTTCGGAGGTGTCGAGCAGCTTCGTCACCCGCTGATCGGCGCTTTTGAGATCGCGAGAGGAGAGGTCGACGCCCTTGGCGAGCTCGTTCAGCTCGCTGATGACGGTGTCGCAATGTCCGAGATTGGAGGTCGCCGCGCGCGTGACGCTGCCGATCTCCGCCTCCACGGAGGCAAAGCCCTGCTGGACCCGCGAGATGATGCCGGAGATCGCTTGCGCGCCTTCACCCGCGGTCTTCGCGCGCTGCGATGCGTCGCTGCTTTCGCCGATCAGGCCTTCGATCTGGCCGTCGAGATCGCGCACGGTGTCGGAGATCTGATGCGTGGCCTGGCGGGTGGCCTCCGCGAGGTTCTTCACCTCGCTTGCGACCACCGCGAAGCCGCGGCCGGCGTTGCCGGCGCGCGCGGCTTCGATCGTCGCATTCAGCGCGAGCAGATTGGTCTGCTTCGCGATCGCCTCGATCGAGCCGGAGACTTTCGCGACCTGCGCCAGCGCCGAGCCGACGGCGCTGAGGCGCGTTTCGATGCGCTCCACCGCTGCGACCAGCTCGGAGATGTGGCTGACCGCGGTGTCGACGGCGCCGCGCGACTGCGCGATCTCGCCGACCGCGGCGGTCGTGGTCGTTTGCACCGCCTGCGATGCATTGGCGATGTCGTGGTTGGCCGAGACCATCGTCTCGGCCGTCTTCTGGAGGTGGTGGAACCGTTCCGACTGGTTCGCGACGCGGTTTGCGACTTCCTGAACGTTGCCGGCAATGTCGGCGAGTTCCACGCCGAGGCCGCCGATGCGGTCGGCGAGCTGATCAATCAGCCGTTCGGCCAGCGTGCGGTTGGAGCCGGTGTCCATGACGGCAAGTTGTGCGACGGACATGTTCGATGAGTCCTCCAGTCAGAGCCGTAAGCCGGCTCACGGCGGCATTCCCATTCCAATCTCGATCTTAAGGGATGATTCGCGCCCGGCGTCTTGCCTGAGCGTGCACTACAGTTTGTAGGCCGTCCTGAATCCACCCCAGTGACGGCCCTGCACGCGGATCGCGACGTCGATCTCCCGCATCATGACGGTATTCCCGTTGCCCATGTCGCGCGCATAGCTCTGGACCAGATACGATCGCAGGTTGCGTGCGGCGGCCAACCCCGCCGGATCGTTGAATATCCGCCGGTTGCGGCTGTTGGCCGTGTTCCAGGCGACGTCGCCCGGCCGCTGCGGATGCGAATAGATCTTGTTGTGCACCGGCAGGAAGCCGTTGCGGTCGACCATGGCGCAGAACGCCATGCGCGGGTCCTTCGCCAGGAATGCTTCCTGGAACGGCGGCAGGGCGCGGTCGGCCCAGTCGAGATATTTCGTGCGGTATTGCTGGGGGTCGGTTCCGGCGATTTCGACATAGTCGGTGTCGAAGAGGTCGTCGATCTTGACCTCGCCGCGCGCTACCGCCTGTTCGAATATCTTCGTCAGTGCATTGCCCGCCTCCATGGCGCGGGTGACGAACTCGGTGTTCTCCTCGTGGATCGACCAGAGCCTGTCCTCGATCCTTTCGCGGAGTTCGGCATCGGGGCTGGCGAATTGCGCGCGGGCGCCGGCCTTGGATTGCTCGATCACGCGCAGACGGCAGGCGCCGACGTTTTCGAGCGTGCCTTCGATCATCGCTTGCGGTGTGAGCCGGCCTGCATCCGCGCCGCCGATCAACACGCCGTCCATCGAGATTTCATAGACCGGCATCACGCCGCGCGCGCTCTCGAACTTGAGGTGGCAGGGCAGCCGTTCCGTCTTGCGGCGATCGTCGTGCTCGCTCTGGCGGAGCAGCACGGCGCAGCGCGATTTCAGCTTTTGAGCAAAAGTCGTGACGGCCTTGCCGGCGCTGGCGACGTTTTCGCCGTGGCTCTCGGCCGCCTTGGTCGCGGCGTCGATTTCGGCCGCGCTCTCGCCGACCGCGACGATGAACTCCGAGGCGCTGGCGGCATTGCCGGAGACTTCGCTGGTGGTGGCGTTCTGCTCGGCGACCGCGCCGTTGACGGTTTCGAACACGGGACGGATCGCCTCGATCGCCTGCGAAATGCGGTGCACGGCATCTGCGGAGCCGGCGGCGTCGCGCTGGAGCGCGTCGATCTTCTTCGTGATCTCTTCCGTGGCGCCTTGCGTCTGCACCGCGAGGGCCTTGACCTCGGTCGCGACGACCGCAAAGCCCTTGCCGGCGGCACCCGCACGCGCGGCCTCGATGGTCGAGTTGAGCGCGAGCAGCGTCGTCTGCCGCGCGATCTGGGCGATCAGATTGACGACATTGCCGATGGCGGCAGAGGATTCGCGCAAGCGGTCGACATTGGCACGGGCTTCCTGCGCCGCGGCACTGGCCTCGTCGGCAAGCTTGCCGGCTTCGCGGACCTGGGCCCCGATGCCGAGGGCGGACTGGGTGAATTTGTCGGCGGCATGGGCGAAGGTGGAGGCGTTCGATTGCGCGGCATTGGTGCGGCCGGTCAGGGCGTCGGTGCGGTCGCGAATGGCGGCAAGCGTCGTCGCGGTCGCCTCGGCGCCGCCGGCCACCGAATTGGCGGCGCGCTCGAGCTGGCGGATCATGGCGCCGAGCTCGAGTTCCAGCAGTTCGAGGATTTCCCGGGCGGAATCAGTTTGGGCCGCGGCCACGGGCTCGGAATGGGCCGCCGGCTGCGCAGCCTGTGGGGCTGGTGCAGGCGCAGCCGCCTCCGGCAGACGCTTCCGAAATAGTCCGAACGCCATCACGTCTCTCTTGTCGTGGAACGGGTGGACGCTATTTTCGCAGTCCGGAATGAAATCAGGGTTAACGATGCCCGACCTCTAGGCACGAACCATTACGGCGGCTACCTCTACAGTGCTACCTTAGGGCACCAGAGCCCTTTGATTCCGGTGGGCCGGCGGCCTATAAGGCCGCGCTTCCCACCCCATCGGCGAACACCTCCAAAGACCATTCAAGAGACCACGCATGGCCGGACATTCCCAATTCAAGAACATCATGCACCGCAAGGGGCGGCAGGATGCGCAGAAGTCGAAGCTGTTCGGCAAGCTGGCGCGGGAAATCACGGTCGCCGCCAAGCTGGGTACGCCCGACCCCAACATGAACCCCCGCCTGCGAGCCGCCATCATCGCGGCGCGCCAGGAGAACATGCCGAAGGACAATATCGAGCGTGCCGTCAAGAAGGCGCTCGGCAATGAGGGCGAGAACTATGACGAAATCCGCTACGAGGGCTATGGCCCCGGTGGCGTCGCCGTCATCGTCGAGGCGCTGACCGACAACCGCAACCGCGCCGCCTCCGACATCCGCTCCTTCTTCACCAAATCGGGCGGCAATCTCGGCGAAACCGGCTCGGTCTCCTTCATGTTCGACCGTACCGGCATCATCGAATACGACCGCAGCGTCGCCTCCGATGACGCCGTGCTGGATGCCGCAATCGAGGCCGGCGCCGACGACGTGGTCTCCGGCGAGGGCGGCCACGAGATCTACGCCTCGACCGAAGGCTACCGCGACGTCGCCAAGGCGCTGGAAGCCAAGTTCGGCGAGCCGCGCAAGGCCGCTTTGATCTGGAAGCCGCAGAACACGGTCGCGGTCGACGACGAGACCGGCGAGAAGCTGCTCAAGCTGATGGATTTGCTCAACGAGCACGACGACGTCCAGCAGGTCTACGCCAATTTCGAGGTGTCGGACGCGCTGATGGCGAAGATGGGCGGCTGATGCCGCTCTCGTGTCCCGGACGCGCTGCAGCGTGAACGCGGCCGCGCAGAGCCGGGACCCCCCACTCCCCTGTTACTTCCGTTCTGTTTCTGTTTCCCCCGCGACGGCCAGCCGCTATCACTGGCCCATGACTGCGCTCCCGATTCGTGGCCCCGTTCGCATCATCGGCATTGACCCCGGCCTGCGCCGCACCGGCTGGGGCGTGATCGAGACCGAGGGCAACCGCCTGATCTACATCGCCTGCGGTTCGGTGGAGCCGCCGGACGATCTGCCGCTGGCGAGCCGGCTGCTCGCGATCCATGAAGGGCTCGCGGCCGTGCTCGCGAATCATCAGCCGATGGAAGCCGCGGTCGAGCAGACTTTCGTCAATAAGGATGGCGTTGCGACGCTGAAGCTCGGCCAGGCCCGCGGCGTCGCCATGCTGGCGCCCGCGATGTTCGGCATCCCGGTCGCCGAATACGCGCCGAACCAGGTCAAGAAAACCGTGGTCGGCGCCGGTCACGCCGACAAGCAACAGATCGCGATGATGCTGAAGATCCTGCTGCCCAAGGCCGAGCCGCCGTCCGCGGATGCCGCCGACGCACTCGCCATCGCCATCACCCACGCCCATCACCGCCAGAGCACCGCGCTCAGGCTGAAGGTGGTGGGGATATGATCGGCAAGCTCAAGGGCCTGATCGATTCCTACGGCGAGGATTTCGTCATCCTCGACGTCGGCGGCGTCGGCTATCAGGTGCATTGCTCCTCGCGCACCTTGCAGCATCTGCCCTCGCCGGGCGAAGCCGCCGTGCTGTCGATCGAGACCTATGTCCGCGAGGACCAGATCAAGCTGTTCGGCTTTCGCACCGATCAGGAGCGCGAATGGTTTCGCCTGCTTCAGACCGTGCAGGGCGTCGGCGCCAAGGTCGCGCTCGCGGTGCTCGGCACGCTGGCGCCGTCCGATCTCGCCAATGCCATTGCGTTGCGTGACAAGGCGGCGGTGGCGCGGACGCCCGGCGTCGGCCCCAAGGTCGCCGAGCGCATCGTCACCGAGTTGAAGGACAAGGCGCCGGCCTTCGCCAATGTCGATCCGGCCGTGGTGCATCTCGCCGGCGCCGTCGATGACCAGCGCGCGCCGCGCCCCGTGGCGGATGCGATCTCTGCATTGGTCAATCTCGGCTATGGCCAGCCGCAGGCGGCTGCGGCGATTGCGTCTGCGTCGCGTAGTGCCGGTGAGAATGCCGAAACGGCACAGCTCATTCGTCTCGGCCTGAAGGAGCTCGCGAAGTGAGCGATCCCAAGGCCAACCGCATGGTCTCGCCCGAACGCCGCAGCGACGATGTCGGCGATACCGCGCTGCGTCCGCAATCGCTGTCCGATTTCGTCGGCCAGCAGCAGGCGCGCAAGAACCTCTCGATCTTCATCGAGGCGGCGCGCAAGCGCGGCGAGGCGCTGGATCACGTGCTGTTCGTCGGTCCCCCCGGCCTCGGCAAGACCACGCTGGCGCAGATCGTGGCCAAGGAGCTCGGCGTCGGTTTCCGCGCCACGTCAGGGCCTGTCATCGCCAAGGCCGGCGATCTTGCTGCGCTGCTGACCAATCTCGAAGAGCGCGACGTGCTCTTCATCGACGAGATCCATCGCCTCAGCCCGGCGGTCGAAGAGGTGCTCTATCCCGCGATGGAGGATTTTCAGCTCGACCTCATCATCGGCGAAGGTCCGGCCGCGCGCTCGGTGAAGATCGAGCTGTCGAAATTCACCCTCGTCGGCGCCACCACGCGCGCTGGCCTGCTCACCAATCCCTTGCGCGATCGCTTCGGCATTCCGGTGCGGCTGAATTTCTACACGATCGAGGAATTGGAGAGCATCGTCAGTCGCGGCGCGCGCGTGCTCAATGTCGGCATGAGCGCCGATGGCGCCAACGAGATCGCGCGCCGTGCCCGCGGCACGCCGCGCATTGCCGGCCGCCTGCTCCGCCGCGTGCGCGATTTCGCCTCGGCGGCCGATGCGGACAAGATCGACCGCAAGATTGCCGACCACGCGCTGAGCGCGCTCGAGGTCGACGCCGCGGGGCTCGACGCCATGGACCGCCGCTATCTCACGACCATCGCGATGAACTATGGCGGCGGTCCCGTAGGCGTCGAGACCATGGCTGCCGCCCTGTCCGAGCCGCGCGATGCGATCGAGGACATCATCGAGCCCTATCTGATCCAGTGTGGCTATCTCCAGCGCACCCCGCGCGGCCGCCTGCTGACCTCGCACGCCTTCCGCCATCTCGGCATCGCCGAGCCCTCGCGCGATGCGGCCGCGCAATTCGGCTTGTTTGGCACGGATTCGCCCGAGGACGACTGAGAGCCGCAACCGGTGAACCCGCGGCGTCAATCCCCTCACTAATCCGAACACGCGGCGATCTGGAGTGCCGCTGACGCACACGGATTGGAGTAGGAAGAATGCGGCCGCCGAACGATACCGCTTTGCTCGAGGTCATCGTGGCCGCGCCGCAGCTGCGCACGCCGGATGAGACCGAGGCGTTCCTCGATCCGATGCCGATCAGTGAGCTGGCGTCGATGTGGTGCGCGCTCCAGCGCGTGAGCCGGCGCGACCAGGCCGGCAGCATCTGGGCCTTGAAACTGTATTTCGACCATCTGCCGCACCGCCGGCCGCAACAGGCGCTCGATCTCGTGCTGGAGGTGCTCAAGACCGAGGCCGACAAGCCCACGGTGATGCAGCTCAACGACAAGTTCTTGCTGTCGCTGCTCTATGCGCACGGCGAGGCCGTGATCGAGCGTATCGAGCACGAGGCCATGCAGAATGACCGATTGCGCTGGCTGCTCGGCGGTGTGCACGTCGCGCCCGACGATCCCTTGATGTCGCGCCTTGCAGAGCATGCCGATAGCGAGGCTTGGCAGGCCGACCATCTGGCCAAGCGCACGCCGCGCGAGCCGCTCGATTGCGCCAGCCTGTCGACCGCAGCGCTCGCCCGCGCCTGGGTCGAGCAATATTCCAAGTCGGACCGTGACCAGGATGACAATCTGTTCGCGATCATGGATTTCGAGCGCGACCTGCGCGAAGAGGACCCGGATGGCCTGATCGACCTGGTTCTCGAAGTCCTGAAGATCGAGGCCAACCCCGTGCTGCTGTCGCTGCTGGCCGCAGGTCCCCTCGAAGACGTGATCAACGCTGCCACGATCGACCGCATCGAGCGCGAGGCGCGTGTCAACGAACGCTTTCGCGATCTGCTCGGCGGTATCTGGTACTACCGCGCGCCCGACGAATTGAAAGCACGGCTGGATGCGCTGATCGGCGAGAGCCGCTGGTAATGTTTGTGCAGGCCTCTGCACACGGATGCAAACGGCCTGCACGAGCGCACCCCAATTCCGCTCCAATCGGATCGCATCGAGAGGCTGCATCAGAAACGGGCTTCCATGATCACGCGCCGTCATTTCATTCGTTCCATCGGCGGGCTGTCCGCTCTCGGCGTCTCGACCGCCGCCTATGGCGTGGGCGTCGAGCCGGTGCTACGGCTTCGCGTCACCCGCTATCATCCAACGCCGCGGCAGTGGCCGGCGGATTTTCCGCTGAAGATCGCCGCCATCGCGGACATCCATGCCTGCGATCCCTGGATGTCGCTGGGGCGGATCGAGGGCATCGTCGAGCGCACCAATGCGCTGAACGCCGATCTCATCGTGCTGCTCGGCGACTATGTCGCCGGCCTGCATCAAGTTACGCGCGTAATCCCGTCGAGCGAATGGGCCAAGGTGCTGGCCGGCCTCAAGGCGCCGCTGGGCGTCCATGCCGTCATGGGCAATCACGATTACTGGGACGACAAGACGGTGCAGCGCGCGGGGCACGGGCCGACCATCGCGCATCGTGCGCTGGAGGCGGCCGGCATCCCCGTCTACGAGAACGATGTCGTGCGCCTTTCCAAGGACGGCCGCCCGTTCTGGCTCGCCGGCTTAGGCGATCAACTCGCCTTCCTGCCGGCGCGTCGGTTCCGCAGCATGGCTCGGTTCGGCGCCGACGATCTCAACGCCACGCTCGCCAAGGTCACCGACGATGCGCCGGTCATCCTGCTCGCGCATGAGCCCAACATCGCGCCGCTGGTGCCCGCGCGCGTCGCGCTGCAACTGTCCGGTCATACCCATGGCGGCCAGGTCCGCCTGCTCGGCTGGTCGCCGGCTGTCTCGCCCAAGAATGGCCTGCGGCTCGCCTACGGGCATTTCCGCCTGAAATGCGATCTCATCGTCTCCGGCGGCCTCGGTTGCAGCATCATGCCGGTCCGCGTCGGTGTGCCGCCCGAGATCGTCGAGGTGACGCTGGGACGCGCCACGTCGGTTGTGTCCTGACCCGCTTGCGCGGCCGGCCGTTTTTGCGCAAAACGGGCCGGTGATCGACAAGCGAAGAGGCTCGCGACGTGACTGCCCATCTCGACGGCGAGATCCGCGACGGCCGCCACCACATGCAGGTCCGCGTCTATTACGAGGACACCGACTTTTCGGGGATCGTCTATCACGCCAACTATCTGCGCTACATGGAGCGCGGACGGACCAATCATCTCAGGCTGATGGGCGCCGAGCAGCAGGCGCTGTTCGATCAGGTCGAGACCGAGGGCGCGGGTTTTGCCTTCGTGGTGCGCTCGATGCATCTGGATTTCCTCAAGCCGGCGCGGATGGACGACGTGCTCGACGTCGTGACCTGGCCGATCGCGGTGAAGGGTGCCTCCATCATGCTTGCGCAGGAGGTGAAGAAGGGTGAAGACGTGCTGGTGAAAGCCGAGGTGCGTGTCGCCTTCATCAGCGGCGGCCGGGCCCAGCCGATCCCGAAATCGATCCGGACCTTGATGAAGGCCGATCTGGTTTCGTGATCGCCCGATTGGGGACGGCCTCTCGACTCCGTGGCGTGTGGCGATAGATTGCGCTTTCGCCAACCCATGAGGCTCATCATGTCGCGCCCGCCGCTTCCGCCCTTTACCCGTGAGACCGCCGCGCAAAAGGCGCGCATGGCCGAGGACGCCTGGAATTCGCGCGATCCGGTGCGCGTCTCGCTCGCCTATACCGAGGACAGCCGCTGGCGCAATCGTTCGGAGGTTTTTCAGGGTCGCGAGGCCATCGTCGCCTTCCTCACCCGCAAATGGGAGAAGGAGCAGGACTACCGCCTGATCAAGGACCTCTGGGCCTTCGACGAGAATCGCATCGCCGTGCGCTTCCAGTACGAATGGCACGATGCCGGCGGCCAGTGGTATCGCTCCTACGGCAACGAGCAATGGGAGTTCGACGAGCACGGCCTGATGAAGCGGCGCGAGGCCTCGATCAACGATATTGCGATAGCTGAGAAGGATCGACGATTTCATTGGGCCGCGCCGGGGCCGCGGCCGGCGGATGTGGCGGGGCTGGGGACCGAGCCGTTCTAGAATTTCGCCGGCGAGCACCCTGCACCCTCTCCCCCTTGTGGGAGAGGGTGGCTCGTCGCGCAGCGGCGAGACGGGTGAGGGGTATCTCTCTTCACGAGCAGTCCACCGAGTGGGTAGAACCCTCGTACGGCGCTTCGCGCGACCTTCTCCCGCAAGGGGAGAAGGGAAGGGAGCGTGCCGTTCGCTAGACGCGCCGCGCCAAGAACCGTGCGATCGCCCCACCCAGTTTCGCGTTGTCCATCGGCTCCGCCAGCGATGCTCTTGCCGTGGCGACGATGTCATCCGGCGCCTTGCCGTCGCGCAGGTCGCAGCACACTTGCGCAAACTCCACGTCGAACTCGGGATGCGGCTGCACGGTCAGCGTGGTGCCGTTGGCGTAGAGCAGGCCGGCATGTGGCGTAAATTCTGACGAGAGGATCGTGAGCGCGTCGTTCGGCGGCTCGATCACCTGGTCCTGATGCGAGGCGGCGATGGCGACTTCCTCGCCGGCAATGACGCCGTTCTCCGGCAGTACCTGATAGACATGCCGCCCGATGCCCCAGCCTTTCTCCGACTTGCGCACGGTGCCGCCGAGTGCCTGTGCGATCAACTGATGGCCGAAGCAGACGCCGACCATCGGCGTCTTGTTGGCGTAAGCGGCGCGCACGAAATCTTCCAGTGGCGCGATCCAGTCGAGCCCGTCATACACGCCGGCTGCAGCGCCGGTGATCAGCACCGCCTTGAGCTGGCGCGGATCGGGAAGTGCATCGCCTTTCGGGATGCTGATGACATCCACGGTGACTTCAGGATCCTCGGCGCGGACCATGCGCTCGAACATGTCCGGGAACGAGCCGTGACGCTCGCGATATACTTGCGGGACGAGCCCGGTCTCGATGATGGTGATGCGTGCCATGTGCTGCCTGCGAGACGCGAAGGATACAGCAGGAATCGCAAGGCGTCCAAGTCAACCGGACGCAAAATCCCGCGTGGATTCGTGCTCGAGTTCGACGAGCGCCTTGCGCATCGTCTGCACCAGATCCAGCGCCACCGGTGAAGGACTGCGCTGCGCCGGGAAGACGGCGGAGAACTCGAAGTCGATGCGCGGCAGGAAGCGACGTGCGACCACGCCGCGGGTGGCGAATTCCGCTGCCGTGAAAGGATCGCAGATCGCGACGCCAAGCCCTGACGAGACCATGCCGCACATGATCTCCGACAACGTCGTCTCGACCCTGAGCACGCGGCGGACATCGTGACGATGAAAGACCTGGTCGACGAGATGCCGGCTCGATGATCCCGCTGACAGCGAGATGAACGTCTCGCCCTCGAAATCCCGCGGCTCCAGAACCTCCTTTTCCGCGAGGCGATGACCGGTCGGCAGCACCGCGACGCGCGCGGGCGCCGGCAGTCGCAGGCTTGGCAGGCCGGAATGGGCGATCGGCACCTCGGCAAAGCCGATGTCGCACTGGTTGTTCAACACCCAATCGACCACGATCGGCGAGATCACGCCGAAGAAGGCGAGGTTCAGGTTAGGCCGCTCCATCAGAAAGTGGCCGGCCAGCCGCGGCAGATAGCCGTTCGCCAGCGCCGGCAGCGCGGCGATGCGCAGCGAGCCGGTGCGGCGGCCACGGATTTCTTCGGCCGCTGCGGTGATGCGTTCGAGGCCGACGAAGGAGCGCTCCACTTCCGTATAGAGCGCCATGGCCGCGGCAGTCGGCACGAGGCCAGTGCCCCGCCGCTCGAACAACTCCATCTTCAGCAGCGCCTGGAAGTCGCGCAGCAGCCGGCTGACCGCCGGTTGCGTCACCACCATCAGCTTTGCCGCCTCGGTGACGCTGCCGGTGAGCATCGTCGCGCGGAAGGCTTCCACCTGCCGCGAATTGATCCGCGCCATCTCGAAGTCCATTCATAACATTATGGCATGCAGAGGGTGCCATTATTCATTGGACGATGGAAGCCTGGTTCTGCGATCTTTTTCATCAGCGCTGGAGCCAGCCCGCTTTTTCGGCAGATTGGAGGGGTTCAAACCTCCAAATCGCGTCAAAACCCGCCGATCAGGGGCCGGAGCCCTGATCTGAGAGGAATTTGCGCGGAAGGAAATGCGGAAGGCGCCCCAGCCGGGGATTTGTCGGCACGTCACCTCATTCCGGTATGGAGATCGGTCCACATGACAACTTTTCGCCTTCTGACCGCGGTCAGCATCGCAGCGCTCATCGCCGTCCCGTCGGCCGCCTCGGCCCAGCAAAAGACGCTCTACATCGCCGGCTATGGCGGCTCGTTCGAAAAGACCATTCGCGATGAGGTGATCCCGGCCTTCGAGAAGGAAAACGGCGTCAAGGTCGAATACGTCGCCGGCAACTCCACGGACACGTTGGCCAAGCTTCAGGCGCAGAAGGGCAATCAGCAGATCGACGTCGCCATCGTCGATGACGGCCCGATGTACCAGGCGATCCAGCTCGGCTTTTGCAGCAAGCTCGAGGGACTGCCGACCGATCTCTACGACACCGCGCGCTTCAAGGACGATCGTGCGGTCGCGATCGGCATCGTCGCGACCGGCCTGATGTACAACACCAAGGTGTTCAAGGAGAAAGGCTGGGCGCCGCCGACCTCGTGGAACGACCTGAAGGACAAGAAATACGCCAAGCAGCTCGTGATCCCGCCGATCAACAACACCTATGGCCTTGAGGCGCTGGTGATGCTGTCGAAGATGAACGGCGGCGGCGAGACCAACGTCGATTCCGGCTTCAAGATCTTCAAGGAAGAGGTCAATCCGAACGTGCTCGCCTATGAGCCGTCGCCCGGCAAGATGACCGAGCTGTTCCAGTCCGGCCAGGCCGTGATCGCGGTGTGGGGCACCGGCCGCGTGCAGAGCTTTGCCAATACCGGCTTCCCCGTCGATTTCGTCTATCCCAAGGAAGGCGCGGCGACGCTGCTGACGACGGCGTGCCCGATCAACAAGCCGAACGCCTCGCCGCTCGCGGCAAGCTTCGTCAAGATGCTGCTCGATCCCAAGATCCAGCTCGTGCTGCTGAAGGATTACGGCTACGGCCCGGTGCTGAAATCGCTGGTGATCCCGCCCGACCTCGGCAAGATGGCCCCGATCGGCGAGCGCGCGGCAAAGCTCTACAATCCGGACTGGACCGTCATCAACGAGAAGCGCGAGGAATGGACCAAGCGCTGGAATCGCGAGGTCGAGCGTTGATCTGATCGTCGCTAGCGGAGACAGCGCATGGCCAATCTCGAGCTCGATCGGGTCGCAAAACAGTTCGGCACGCAGACTGTGGTCGACGACTTCAGTCTGTCGGTGGGGAAGGGGGAGTTCGTCTCCTTCCTCGGCCCGTCCGGCTGCGGCAAGACCACGACGTTGCAGATGATCGCGGGCTTCCTCGACCCCACGCGCGGCGCGATCCGCCTGGAGGGCAAGGATCTGACCGCGATTCACCCGGCCAGGCGCGGGCTCGGCATCGTGTTCCAGAGCTACGCGCTGTTTCCGCACATGACCGCAGCGGAGAACGTCGCCTTTGGCCTCAAGATGCGCAACGTGCCGCGCGGCGAGCGGGCCGAGCGCGTCCGTGCTGCGCTGGCGATGGTGGGTCTCGCCGGCTACGAGGACCGCCATCCGCGCCGCATGTCCGGCGGCCAGCAGCAGCGCGTGGCGCTGGCGCGTGCGCTGGTGATCAAGCCGAGCGTGCTCCTGCTCGACGAGCCGCTGTCCAATCTCGACGCCAAGCTGCGCGAGGAGATGCAGATCGAGCTGCGCCAGATCCAGCGCACCATCGGCACCACCACGATCCTGGTCACCCACGACCAGAACGAGGCGATGTCGCTGTCCGACCGCATCGTGGTGATGAGCCAGGGCAAGATCGAGCAGATCGGCACGCCGCAAGAGACTTACGAGATGCCGGCCTCGGCCTTCGTCTCGCAGTTCCTGGGCAAGACCAACGACTTTGCGGCGACGATCGACCGGACCGTCTCGCCGACACAATTGGTGGCGGGCTCCTGGCGCGCGCCGGCGCCAGCCGGGTTTGGCGGCCCCGTGACCGTCAGCATTCGCCCCGAGCGGATCGGCTTTGGCGACGTCGGTCTCAGCGCCAGGATCGTCACGCGCATCTTCCAGGGCAATCACTGGCTGTTCCAGTGCGACAGCGAATGCGGCCCGGCGATCGTGATCCGCCAGAATGACGGCACGGCGCAACCGGCGGAAGGCGAGGCTGTTCGCCTTGCGTGGCGTCCCGAGGACATGAGCGTTCGCGCGAGGGCCGCTGCATGAGCATGGCCGCTGAGGAGGAGCGCAGCGTACGCGCGCCATGGGCCCTGACCGCGCCCGCCCTGTTGCTGTTCGTCGGCGTGCTGCTGATTCCGCTGGCGATGACGGTGATGCTGTCGTTCCACGATTGGGGTCAATACAAGGGCATCGAGCCGGTCTTCATCCTCAAGAACTGGCACGAGATCGCGACCGATCCCTATTACGCGGAAATGTTCTGGCGGACGTTTCGCGTTGCGATCCTGACGACGCTGCTGACCGCGCTGCTCGGCGCGCCCGAAGCCTACATTCTCAACCGTATGAGCGGACGCTGGAAGAGCTTCTTCCTGCTGATCATCCTCGGGCCGCTCTTGATCTCCGTGGTGGCGCGCACGCTGGGCTGGGCGCTGCTGTTCGGCGGCAATAACGGGCTCGTCAACAAGCTCCTGATGTCGCTCGGCGTGATCGGCTCGCCCATTCCCTTCATGTTCACTGAAACCGGCATGGTGATCGCGCTCGCGCATGTGATGATGCCGTTCATGGTGCTGTCGGTCTGGGCGGCGCTGCAGCGCCTCGATCCGCAGATCGAGAATGCCGCGATGTCGCTCGGCGCGGGCCCCGCCACCATCATCCGCCGCATCATTATGCCGCAGATCATGCCGGGCGTGCTGTCCGGCGCCATCATCGTGTTCTCGCTTTCGGCCAGCGCCTTTGCGACGCCGGCGATCATCGGCGGCCGCCGGCTCAAGGTCGCTGCGACGCTCGCCTATGACGAATTCCTCAACACCTTGAACTGGCCGCTCGGGGCTGCGGTCGCCACGCTGCTGCTGGCTGCACTGGTGCTGATCGTCGTCGGCAGCAACGCGCTGATCGAGCGACGCTATGCGGAGGTGTTTCGATGAGACGGAACGGCCCGCTCGCGCTGATCTTCCACACCGTCTTCGTCATCGTCATGGTGGCGCCGATCCTGGTGGTCTGCCTCGTCGCGTTCACCCCCGAAGGCTTCCTTTCGCTGCCGACCAACGGCTTTTCGCTGCGCTGGTTCAGGACGATCGCGAACTACCCGGAGTTCATTCACGCGTTCTGGGTCAGCCTCGGGCTCGGCGCGCTGTCGTCCCTGGTGGCGCTGCTGTTCGCGGTGCCGGCGGCGCTGGCGATCGCGCGCTATCGCTTCCGCGGACGTGATGCGCTGGCAGCGCTGTTCCTGTCGCCGCTGATGATCCCGCATGTCGTGCTCGGCATCGCCTTCCTGCGCTTCTTTACGTCGGCCGGTCTCGGCGGCAGTTTTGCGGCGCTGATCATCGCGCATGTCATCATCGTGTTTCCCTTCGCGCTGCGCCTGACCCTGGCGGCAGCGACCGGCATGGACCGCACGGTCGAGATGGCTGCGGTCTCGCTCGGCGCCGGCGGCTGGACCCTGTTCCGCCGGGTCACGCTGCCGCTGATCCTGCCCGGCGTCATCAGCGGCTGGGCGCTCGCCTTCATCCAGTCCTTCGACGATCTCACCATGACCGTCTTTCTCGCGGCACCCGGCACCGAGACGTTGCCGGTGCGCATGTTCCTCTACATCCAGGACAACATCGATCCGCTGGTGACGTCGGTCTCGGCCTGCGTGATCGCGATCACCATGACCGCCCTCATTCTGCTCGACCGCTTCTACGGGCTCGACCGCGTGCTCGCCGGCAAGGGTGGCGACGCCGGACGCTAGGAGAATCTTATGTCAGGGGACTACGACGTCGCCGTCGTCGGCGGCGGGCTGCTCGGCTCCGCCATTGCCTGGGGCCTCGGCCGGCTCGGCAAGAAGGTGGCCGTGCTCGACGAGGGCGACATCACCAAGCGCGCCTCGCGGGCGAACTTTGCGCTGGTGTGGGTGCAGAGCAAGGGGCTCGGCATGCCCGCCTATACCGTCTGGACCGTACAGGCGTCACAGGCATGGAGCCGGCTTGCCTCCGAACTGAAGCAGCAGACCGGTCTCGACGTTTCGCTCCAGCAGAACGGCGGCTTTCATCTCACCCTCGGCGAGGACGAATTCGGCCAGCGCACCGAGCTCGTCAAGCGCATGCACAACCAGGCTGGCGCGGCCGACTACAAGATGGAGATGCTGCCGGCCTCCGAGGTGAAGAAGGCGTTGCCGCTGATCGGGCCCGAAGTGTCCGGCGGCAGCTATTGCCCGCTCGACGGCCATGTCAATTCGCTGCGCACGTTCCGTGCGTTCCACACCGGCTTCAAGGCGTTCGGCATCGACTATCTTCCGGAGCGTCCGGTCTCGGCGATCAGCAAGAGCGGCGGCGAATTCCGTCTGACCACGCCGAAGGGCGAGTTGCGCGCCGCGAAAATCGTCCTTGCCGCCGGCAATGCCAACCAGACGCTGGCGCCGATGGTCGGCCTGTATGCGCCGATGGGGCCGACCCGCGGCCAGATCGTGGTGACCGAGCGCACCATGCCGTTCCTGCCGCACCCGCTGACCACGATCCGCCAGACCGACGAGGGTACGGTGATGATCGGCGACAGCAAGGAGGACGAGCTGGACGATCGCGCGCTGAAGCATTCGATCAGCGCCGTGATGACCGATCGCGCCCAGCGCATGTTCCCGCATCTGTCGCGGCTCAACGTGGTCAGGAGCTGGGCCGGCATCCGCGTCATGCCGCAGGACGGCTTTCCGATCTACGACCAGTCGGAGACGCATCCCGGCGCCTTCGTCGCCTGCTGCCATTCCGGCGTGACGCTCGCCTCCAACCACGCCTTCGAGATCGCACGCATGGTGGCGCAGGGCGCGCTCGAGCCGGAGCTGGTCGGCGCGTTCTCCGCCAGCCGCTTTGGCGCTGCGGGCGCGGCGAACAACAGCGGCTACTAGAGATATTGAGGAAGCCAGATGTTTAGACGATCCGAACGGGACAAGCGCCCGCAGGTGCAGATCTTCGTCGATGGCGCTGCCGTAGTGGCGCGCCAGGGCGATACCGTCTCCGCAGCCTTGCTGGCATCTGGCTGCGACGCGCGTCGCTCGACCGCGGTGAGCGGCGCGCCGCGTCTGCCCTATTGCATGATGGGCGTGTGCTTCGACTGCCTCGTCACCATCGACGGCGTCGGTAACCGCCAGGGCTGCCTCGTGCCCGTCGCTGAGGGCATGCAGATCGAGATTCAGAAGGGCAAGCGGGAGATCGGAAGATGAGTGTGGCTCCCAAGCGCGAAGCTTATGACGTCGTGGTGATCGGTGCCGGGCCCGCGGGCCTGGCGGCCGCCGCGACATCCGCCGAAGCAGGACTGTCGACGCTGCTGCTCGACGAGAATATCGGCCCCGGCGGCCAGGTGTTCCGTGCCATCGCCTCGACGCCGGTCACCGAGCGCGACCAGCTCGGCGCCGATTACTGGGCCGGTGCCGATCTCGTGCAGTCGCTGCACGCAAGCAAGGCCGAGGTCATTCATCGTGCCACCGTCTGGAGCCTCGATCGCAATCTCGATATCGCCGTGTCGATCGGCGGCGCGTCCGCCTTCGTCAAGGCCAAGCGCGTGATCCTCGCGACCGGCGCGCTGGAGCGGCCGTTTCCGATTCCCGGCTGGACGCTGCCGGGGGTGATGACCGCGGGCGCCGCGCAGACGATGCTGAAATCGTCGGCGCTCGTGCCCGACGGACGCACGGTCATCGCAGGGCAGGGGCCGCTGCTCTGGCTGCTCGCCGCGCAGATCCTGCGGCTCGGCGGCCGCATCGACCGCATTCTCGACACCACCGAGCGCGGCAATTACTTCGCGGCGCTCCCGCACGCCTTCGCCTTCCTGACCTCGCCCTATTTCGCCAAGGGTCTCTCGATGATGCGCGAGGTGAAGGCCAAGGTGCAGGTCGTCTCCGGCGTCACCGAACTCTCGGCATCCGGTGACGGCCTGCTCGCGAACGTGAGCTATGTCGCCGGCGGCAAGCGCGGAACCATTCCTGCCGATCTGCTGCTGCTGCATCAGGGCGTCGTGCCCAACGTCAATCTGGCGATGGCGGCAGGCGTCGAGCATCGCTGGGATGAATTGCAACTGTGCTGGTCGCCGGTGCTCGATGCGAGCGGTAATTCGTCGGTGGCCGGCATCGCGATTGCCGGCGACGGCGCCGGCATCGGTGGCGCCAACGCGGCCGTGGTGCGGGGTCGCATCGCGGCACGCGCGGCGGTGGAGGCATTGGCGCCCGCGGCCGGCGCGAAGCTACCGTCGCTGGCAACGCTCCGTTCCGATCTCGCCAAGGCCGAGCGCGGCCGCGTCTTCCTCGACACGTTGTTTCGTCCTTCACCGCAGTTCCGTATTCCCGCAGGCGACACCATCGTCTGCCGCTGCGAGGAGGTCACCGCGAAGGACATTCTCGACGCGGTTGCGATCGGCGCGACCGGGCCGAACCAGCTCAAGGCCTATCGCCGCACCGGCATGGGTCCGTGCCAGGGCCGGCTCTGCGGTCTCACCGTCACCGAGCTGATGGCGCAGGCACGCGGCAAGACCCCGCAGGAGATTGGATACTACCGGCTGCGCGCGCCGGTGAAGCCGATCACGCTGGCCGAGCTCGCTGCCGTCCCGAAGAGCGAGGCCGACGTCAAGGCGGTGGTGCGCGGATGACCAGGAACGTGGATGCGATCGTCGTCGGCGGCGGCATCCACGGGTGCTCGACCGCGCTGCATCTGTGCCTTGCCGGCATGAAGCCGGTGCTGATCGAGAAGGACTATGCCGGCCGTCACGCCTCCGGCGTCAACGCCGGAGGCGTGCGCCAGCTCGCGCGGCACGTCCCCGAAATTCCACTCTCGATCCGCTCGATGGGGATCTGGGAGAAGATTTCTGATCTCCTCGATGACGATTGCAGCTTTGAGAGCTACGGCCAGGTGCTGGTTGCGGAGAACGATGAGGAGCTCGCGGTCTGCCGCGCGCGTGTTGCTGAGCTCAATGCACTCGGCTTCACCCATGAAGAGCTGATCGACGCGGCCGAACTGCGTCGTCTCGTGCCGGCGGTCGCCGAGACCTGTCCCGGCGGCGTGGTCTCGCGCCGCGACGGCGCAGCCAACCCGGCGCAGGCGACGACGGCATTCCGCCGCAAGGCCGAGCAGCTTGGCGCGACCGTGCGTGAGGGGGTGGCGGCCGGCAATATCCGGTACCGTGACGGCCTCTGGCATGTTGACGTCGGCCCGGACACCTACGCCGCGCCGGTGCTGGTCAACGCCGCCGGCGCCTGGGCCGGCAAGATCGCGGCCGCGCTCGGCGAGCCCGTGCCGGTCGAGACCGTCGCGCCGATGCTGATGATCACCTCGCGCGTGCCGCACTTCATCGACCCCGTCGTCATCCTTCGCGGTCGAAAATTGTCCTTCAAGCAGTTCAAGAACGGCACCGTGCTGATCGGCGGCGGCCATCTGGCGACGCCCTATCAGGACCGCAACGAGACGGTGCTGGACTGGAAGAGCCTTGCGATCAGCGCCCGCACCGTGTTCGAGCTCTTTCCGGTGATGCGCAGCGCGACCATCGTGCGGGCCTGGGCCGGCATCGAGGCGAAGATGAAGGACGATATCCCCGTGTTCGGACCGAGCAGCCGTCACAAGGGCCTCTATCACCAGTTCGGCTTCTCGCTGCACGGCTTCCAGCTCGGCCCCGGCGCCGGTGCCGTCATGGCGGAGCTGATCGTCAACGGCGGCACCCAGACCCGCGTCAGCGATCTCGGCATCGACCGCTTCCATCCCACGACGCTCTAACAACACGAGGACATCATGAGCATTACCCGCAGCATCCGCACGCCGATCATGCACCGCGCCGTCGAGGCCAATGGCTTCGTCTTCCTCGGTGGCACCATCGCCGACGACACCTCGGTCTCGATGGGCGATCAGACCCGCAACATCCTTGGCAAGATCGCCGGCTATCTGAAGGAAGCGGGAACCGACAAGAGCCGCGTCGTCAGCGCCTCGATCTTCGTCACGGACCTCTCCAAGAAGAAGGAGATGGATGCCGCCTGGACCGAATTCTTCGGCGACAATCTGCCGACCCGCGCCACCGTGGGCGTTGCCGACCTCGGCGGCGGTGCTCTGATCGAGGTGGTGGTGACAGCGCTGAAGGGTTGATCGCAGGCCTATCGACGACAGCGCCTTCCGCGGCGCTGTCGTTCCCTCGAACCGCGGCTTGATCTTGCCCATTTGCGGGACTAGTTAGAGACCTCTCAATCAGGAACTTCGCAGCCATGGATTTCACCCCGACCGCAACGCCCATCCGCCTTGCTCACGGGGAAATCCATGCCTGCCTCGATCATCCTGTCGAACCTCTCGCTGTCCACGCCTGACGGCCGTTCACTTCTTTCCGGCATCGATCTGACATTTGCGGCCGAGCGCACGGGGCTCGTCGGCCGCAACGGCGTCGGCAAGACGACGCTGCTTGCGTCGATCTTGGGGGAGCACGTTCCCCAGTCCGGCGGCGTTCTGATCGATGGCACCATCGGCCTGCTGCGCCAGGACGTGCAGCCGCGTGCAGATAGCACGGTGGCTGATCTGTTCGGTGTGCGCCACGCCCTGGAGCTGATGCGCCGTGCGGAGCGGGGCGAGGCCTCCGCTGACGACATCGCCGCGATCGACTGGACGCTCGAAGCGCGGCTTCAGGCCGCGCTGGCACGCCTCGGCTCCGATCCGTCGCCCGAGACGCAGCTCTCGCGCCTGTCCGGCGGCCAGATCACGCGCGTCCGTCTCGCCGCGCTGGTGTTTGCCGAGCCCGACTTCCTGCTGCTGGACGAGCCCACCAACAATCTCGACCGGGACGGACGCAAGGCGGTGGCCGATCTCCTCGCCGCCTGGCGCGGCGGCGCGATCGTCGTCAGCCATGATCGGGATCTGCTCGAAACCATGGATGCGATCGTCGAGCTGACGTCGCTGGGCGCAACCCGATACGGCGGCAATTGGAGCCGATACCGCGAGCAGAAGGCAATCGAGCTCGCTTCCGTCAGGCACGATCTCGCGCACGCCGAGCGGCGCCTGTCCGAGATCGAGGGCAAAGCCCATGAGGCCGCCGAGCGGAAACAACGCAAGGACAGCGGCGGGAAGAAGAAGCGCGCCAAGGGCGACATGCCGCGCATCCTGGCCGGCGCGCGCAAGGACCGCAGCGAGGACAGCGGCGGAAAGAGCGCGCAGATCGCCGAGCGGCGGCGTGCGGAAGCGCGCGAGGCCGTCGACACGGCGCGCCGCCGCATCGAGGTTCTTCAGCCGCTGTCGGTGAAGTTGCCGGCGACTGGTCTGCCGGCGGGCAGGGAGGTGGCTTGGCTCGACGGCGTCACTGCCGGCTATCGGCCGGAGCAGCCGGTCTTGCGTGATCTGTCGTTCACGATCGTCGGTCCAGAGCGCGTCGCGTTTGTCGGGCCCAATGGCTCGGGCAAGACGACGTTGCTGAAACTCATTGCCGGCGAGTTGCGCCCGTTCTCGGGCACCGTCCGGGTCAGATCCGACTTCGCGCTGTTCGATCAGAGAGTGAGCCTCCTCGATCCCGCCCTATCGATCCTGGAGAACTTCGGCCGCCTCAATCCAGCGGCGGGCGCGAATGCGTGCCATGCCGCGCTGGCCCGGTTCATGTTTCGCGCCGATGCAGCGCTGCAAATCGTCGGCAGCCTGAGCGGCGGGCAAACGTTCCGTGCGGGGCTTGCCTGCGTGCTGGGCGGGACGAGGCCGCCATCCCTGCTGATCCTGGACGAGCCGACCAATCATCTCGACATCGAGTCGATCGAGGCCGTCGAAGCTGGGCTGAGAGCCTATGATGGCGCATTGCTCGTCGTCAGCCACGACGAGGCATTCCTGCAGGCAATTGAAATCACACGACGGCTCGATCTTGCGACCATGAGGTCGCACGCCAATGGTGGGATCGTGTGATCCCACCGCCCGGTCAAAATGTGGCGAAGATCTTCAAAAGCCCGACGCCCTGCCCCCAGCGCGTCGGGCGGAAAAACTGAGTATCAATCCGTGATCCCAACGTCGCTGTTGTGACTCGCGCCGCATCAATTTGCTACTCCGGGATACTACCGCATCGGAAGCGGACGGTGCCCGACATGTGCAACTACGAGGATCCGCCCCCGCCGGGCTCCAGGGCTTCGCCCATCTCCAGCGGGTGGGCCATGGTCTCGTGCAGCGCGTCGCGGTCGAGCTCACCCTCGGAGATGCTGATAACGACGCAGGCGACGCCGTTGCCGATCAGATTGGTGAGGGCACGGCACTCGCTCATGAACTTGTCGATGCCGACCAGGATCGCAATCGACTGGATCGGGATGTCGGGCACGATCGAGAGCGTCGCGGCGAGCGTGATGAAGCCGGCGCCGGTGACTCCGGAAGCGCCCTTCGAGGTGATCATGGCGATGCCGAGGATGCCCAGCTCCTGCCAGATGGTCAGATGGGTGTTGGTGGCCTGCGCCAAAAAAAGCGTCGCCAGCGTCATGTAGATGTTGGTGCCGTCGAGGTTGAAGCTGTAGCCGGTCGGGATGACGAGGCCGACCACCGAGCGCGAGGCGCCAAGATGCTCCATCTTCTGGATCATCTGCGGCAGCACCGTCTCGGAGGACGAGGTGCCGAGCACGATCAGCAGCTCGTCCTTGATGTAGGCGATGAAGCGCAGGATCGAGAAGCCGGCGAGCCGGGCGATCGCGCCCAGCACGATCAGCACGAACAGCATGCTGGTGAGATAGAACGTGCCGATCAGGGCCGCGAGGTTGAGCAGCGAGCCGAGGCCGTAGGCGCCGACGGTGAACGCCATCGCACCGAAAGCGCCGATCGGGGCCACGCGCACGATGATGCGGATGATGCCGAAGAACATCTTCGCGGCCTTGTCGATCGCGTCCGCAATGGGTTCGCCGGCCTTGCCGAGAAAGGCGATGGCGAAGCCCGAGAGGATCGAGATCAACAGCACCTGCAGGAGATCGCCCCGCGCGATCGCGCCCAGATAGCTGTCGGGAATGATCGCCATCAGATGGGCGACGATGCCTTCTTCGTGGGCCTTGGTGACGTAGGTCGCCACCGATTTCGGATCGATCGTGGCGGGATCGATGTTGAAGCCGCGCCCGGGCTGGAGAACCTCGCCGACCAGGAGGCCGACCGCGAGCGCGACGGTCGAGACCGTCTCGAAATAGATCAGCGACTTCAGCCCGACCCGGCCGACGCGCTTGAGGTCGCCCATCGAAGAAATGCCGTGCACCACGGTGCAGAAGATCACCGGCGCGATCATCATCTTGATCAGCGCGATGAAGCCGTCGCCGAGCGGTTTCAGGGCCTTGCCGAGATCGGGATAGAGGTAGCCGATGAGCACGCCGAGCGCGATCGCGACCAGGACCTGGATGTAGAGGATCTTGTACCAGGGTTGATGCCGGCGCTGGATGGCTGGCTGGATCGCGACTTGTGACATAGAATGTGCCCCGGACCGCATTGATCTTGCGGGATTTGGATCGTGCTCGATCCGCACCATGTGACGGCCGCCGCAGAAGTGACAATCACATTTTTGTCGGATCGCACGAAGATCGATCATTGCATCGACATTGGGGGGAACATGGCGACTGCAACCAGCTCCGACCAAGGCTATTTTCCCCGCTGGAAGCTCAAGACCTCGGGCGTGATCATGCCGGAGGAGCGGCTGTCATGGGGGCAGACCGCGGTGTCCGGCTTCCAGCATTGCGTCGCGATGTCGGGCTCGACGATCATCGCGCCGCTGCTGATGGGGTTCGATCCCAATGTTGCAGTCCTGTTCTCCGGCATCGGAACGCTGATCTTCTTCGTCATCGTCGCCGGGCGCGTGCCAAGCTATCTGGGCTCGAGCTTCGCGTTCATCGCCGTCGTCATCGCCGCGACCGGGTATGCCGGGCAGGGCCCGAACCCGAATTTGTCGGTTGCGCTCGGCGGCATCGTCGGCGCCGGGGTCCTGTACGGCTTGATCGCGCTGATCGTGATGTGGTCGGGGGTCGGCTGGGTCGAGAGACTGCTGCCGCCGGCCGTCACCGGCGCCGTGGTCGCCGCGATCGGCCTCAACCTCGCGCCCGTGGCGGTCAAGGCGGTGAGCGCCAATGGGTTCGACACTGGAATCGGGCTCGCGACCGTTCTGATCATCGGCGTGGTTGCCGTGGCGGCGCCAGGGCTGTGGCGCCGGCTGCCGATCATCCTCGGCGCGATCGGCGGATATCTTTTGTATTTGCTGCTCGCGAATGGTCTCGGATTCGGCAAGCCGATCGACTTCGCGCAACTGGCGGCCGCGCCGTGGTTCGGGCTGCCGAACTTCACCACGCCGACGTTCCAGGCCGATGCGATCTTCCTGATCGCGCCGGTTGCAGTCATTCTCGTCGCCGAAAACCTCGGTCACATCAAGGCTGTCGCCGCCATGACGGGCCGGAGCCTCGATGCCTATCTCGGCCGCGCCCTGTTCGCCGACAGCCTCGCCACCATCGTGGCGGCCTGCGGCGGCGGCACCGGCGTGACCACCTATGCCGAGAATATCGGCGTGATGGCGGCGACGAAGGTCTATTCGACGCTGTTGTTTGCCTTCGCCGCCATCGTATCGATCCTGCTCGGCTTCTCGCCGAAATTCGGCACGCTGATCCTGTCGATCCCGGGGCCCGTCATCGGCGGCCTCTCGATCGTGCTGTTCGGCCTGATTGCGGCGATGGCGGGCCGTATCTGGGTCGAGAACAAGGTCGATTTTGCAGATCCCGCGAACCTGATCACCGTCGCGGTGGCGCTCACCGCAGGCGCCGGCGATCTCACACTGAAATTCGGCGCGTTCACGATTGGCGGAATCGGCACCGCAACCTTCGGCGCCATCATCATGTACCAGATCCTGACCTTGACCCGAGCCCGGCACGCTGGCTGAAGTACAGCAATGCGCTGAGGGATGGAACAAAGCGCCGGGTTCCGTCGATGATCAGCATCCCCGGAGATCACTCATGCCACAAACCGATCGCCCAAGCGTCTTTCCCTCGCGCCTCGTCGGCCAATACGCGCTGGTGACCGGCGCCTCGCAAGGCATTGGCCGTGCGGTCGCCGTCCGGCTTGCCCAGGAAGGCGCGACCGTCGCCATCAATTATTTCGAGCACGAGGAGCGGGCCGAGGAGACGCGCGCGCTCGCGCAGGCCGCTTCGCGCGATCGCGGTCACGGCGAGCCCGAACATTGCATCGTCAAGGCCAATGTCGGCAACGAGCAGGACATCGCCGCGATGTTCGAAACGATCCTTGCGCGCTGGAAGCGCCTCGATTGTCTCGTCAACAACGCCGGCTTCCAGAAGGAATCGCCGAGCGAGGCGCTCGACATCGAAACCTATCGCCGCATCATCGACGTCAACCTGAACGGCGCCGTGCTCTGCGCGCAGAAGGCACTCGCGCACTTCGTCAAGCGCGGCGGAGGCGGCAGCATCATCAACTGCTCGAGCGTGCATCAGACCATCCCCAAGCCTGGCTATCTCGCTTATTCCATCAGCAAGGGCGGCATGGCCAATCTGACGCGCACTCTCGCGCTCGAATTCGCCGGCCAAGGCATCCGCGTCAATGCGGTTGGTCCCGGCGCGATCGACACGCCGATAAACGCGGCCTGGACGGGAGATCCCGAGAAGCGTGGCGTCGTCACCTCCCACATTCCCATGGGACGCGTGGGCACGCCGGAAGAGATCGCCGCCGTGTTCGCTTTCCTCGCCTCGGACGACGCCAGCTACATCACCGGTCAGACCCTCTATGCCTGCGGAGGCTTGACGCTGTTTCCCGAATTCCGGGAGAATTGGGCGAGTTGAACGTCCGCTTCGGCCGCCCCATGCCTCGTGAGGATCATGCCTCGTGAGGCTAGAGGGCAGGCCGAGTTGGGCGTCTGCGGCGCTGTGTGCTATCGACCGTGGACGACGCTGCCGCTATTGGCAGTCGCCGACACGTGAAGGGCTCGTGACCACAGCGATCAACATCAATGCCTATAGCGACGCGCTGGTGGTGCTCGGTACCGCCGGCGTCGTGGTGCCGATCGTCCGCCATTGGGGCATCAATTCCGTGCTGGGCTATCTCGGTGCGGGCGCCATCCTCGGTCCGCTCGGGCTGGGTTCGCTCGTTCGCGAAGTCCCGTTCCTGTACTGGTTCACGGTGACGGACGCGCAGAACGTCGAGGGGATCGCCAATCTGGGCATCGTGTTCCTGCTCTTCCTGATCGGGCTCGAGCTGTCTTTCCGGCGGCTGGTCACGATGCGACGCCTGGTGTTCGGGCTTGGCGGCCTGCAGGTCCTTCTGACCTCAGCCATCATTTTCGGCGTGGCGCTTCTCGCCGGGCAGGGCTCCGATACGGCCGTGATCCTCGGCGCGAGCCTTGCGCTGTCCTCGACGGCGATCGTGCTCGAGCTTCTGTCCAGCGAGAGGCGCCTTGCGACCACGGCCGGTCGCGCCAGCTTCTCGGTGCTGCTGGCCCAGGACCTCGCCGTGGTCCCCATTCTGGTTTTCGTCTCGGTGCTCGGGGCGGACAGCGGCGGCTCGGTCCTGACTCACATTTCCAGTGCTGTCCTGAAGGCCGCACTGGCGGTCGCTTTTCTCACTCTGGTCGGGCGGCTGCTGATGCGTCCGCTGTTCCAGATGGTTGCAGGCACCCATTCGACGGAGTTGTTCGTCGCCGCGACCTTGTTCGTGATCGTCGGCGCGGGGCTTGCCGCGCACCAGGCCGGCCTCTCGATGGCGCTCGGGGCATTCGTTGCGGGGCTGATGCTGGCGGAAACGGAGTATGGCAAGGCCATCGAGGCCACCGTCGAGCCGTTCAAGGGCCTGCTGCTCGGCATCTTCTTCTTCACCGTCGGGATGGCCATCGACTTCCGCGTGTTCATGCGCGAGCCCGGTTGGCTGCTGGCTGCCGTCATCGGCATTGTCGCCGGCAAGGCGATCGTGCTCATCCTCCTCGGCCGTCTCTTCAGGCTCTCCTGGCCCGCGGCGATCGAAATCGGCTTCCTGCTGGGTCCCGTCGGCGAATTCGCTTTCGTCAGCATCGGAATGGCGGTGGCCGGCGGTCTGATCGAGCCTCGCGTGTCGAGCTTTGCCGTCGCCGTCACCGCCGTGACGATGGCGTTGACGCCGCTTCTGAGCATGCTCGGACGACGATTGGCCGCAAAGCTGGGTCCCGAGCGCTCGCCTGATCCCGAGCTGTCGGTTCGGCCGCCCGGCGACCAGGCGCAGGCGATCGTGATCGGCTACGGCCGCGTCGGAAAGGTCGTCTGCTCGCTGCTCACCGGCCATGGCCTGAACTACATCGCGGTCGATCACGAGGCCGTTGCCGTGGCGCGCGACCGCCGCGATGGTCACAAGGTCTATTTTGGCGACGCGACGGAGCCGGGCTTCCTCGAAGCTTGCGGCCTGATGCAGACGACCGGTGTGATCATCACCATCCAGTCGCGGCCGGCGATCGATGCCGTCGTCGAGCGGATTCGCGCGGCGCGCCCGGATGTGCTGATCGTTTCACGCGCGCGGGACGCCGATCACGCCCGCCACCTCTATGCGATCGGCGCAACCGACGCGGTGCCCGAAACCATCGAGGCAAGCCTGCAGCTTTCCGAAGCGGCCCTGGTCGGTCTCGGCGTTGCGGTCGGGCATGCCATCGCCTCGGTGCACGAGAAGCGGGACGAATTCCGGCTGACGCTGCAGCGGGCCGCCCGCATTGCCGGACAGGAGAAACCTCGTCCGCTCGATCTCACCGGGCGCCGGTCCCCGCAATAGCCGGCTCTCCCGTGATCTGGCAAAACCTGCCGGCGCGAACTACATCATATCCCATGACCAACGCTCCGCTGGCAAACCCTCCGCTCCAGGATTTCATCGGCCGCCACGAAAATCTGTTCGTGCTGACCGGCGCCGGCTGCAGCACCAATTCGGGCATTCCCGATTATCGCGATGGAAACGGCAACTGGAAGCGGTCCCAGCCGGTCAATTTTCAGGCCTTCATCTCGGACGAGCATACGCGCCGGCGCTATTGGGCGCGCAGCCTGATCGGCTGGCGGCGGTTCGGCCAGGCGCGGCCGAACGATGCGCATCGCGCGCTGGCCCGGCTCGAGGCGAACGGGCGGTGCGGGATGCTGCTGACCCAGAACGTCGACCGGCTGCATCAGTCCGCCGGCCACCGTCAGGTGATCGACCTGCATGGCCGGCTCGATCTGGTCCGCTGCATGCGCTGCGAAGCGAAGATGCCGCGCGAGGAATTTCAGCATGCGCTTGGCCACGCCAATGCGGCGTGGTTGAAGCTCGATGCCGCCGATGCACCGGATGGCGACGCCGATCTCGAGCACGAGGATTTTTCGTCGTTCGAAGTGCCTCCTTGCGAGGCCTGTGGCGGCATCCTCAAGCCCGACGTCGTGTTCTTCGGCGAGAACGTCCCGCGCGACATCGTCGCTACGGCGCACGACCATCTGGCGCAGGCCGACGCGATGCTCGTCGTCGGTTCGTCATTGATGGTCTATTCGGGATTCCGCTTCGTGCAGGCGGCTGCGAAACGGCAGATCCCGATCGCGGCGGTCAATCTCGGACGCACGCGCGCCGACGATCTCCTGACGTTGAAGGTCGAAGAGCGCTGCGAAGCGGCGCTTGCATTCCTGCTCTGATCGCACCGGCGGCGAACACGCCTTGCCTATTGCATAGGTGCCAAGCAGAATAGCCGGGCGCGGCGTTGTCCTCGTCGTCCATGGCATGGAAATTGCTGCGCTTTCGACCTCAGTCTCGACGATCAGCACGGAGAATTTGGAATGCTTGAGGGAGCCGAGGTACGGCTTGCCGTGGATATCGGTGGCACGTTCACCGACATCGTGCTGGACGTGGGCGAGATACGGAAGACGCGCAAGCTGCTGACCACGCCGCAGCGGCCCGAACAGGCAGTTCTGGACGGCATGCGCCTCATTCTCACTGACGCGCGCGCGCATATCAGCGACATCGACGTCTTCATTCACGGCACCACGCTCGCCACCAACGCCATCATCGAGCGCCGCGGCGCGAAAACCGCGCTGATCGCGACCGAAGGCTTTCGCGACGTGCTCGATATCGGCACCGAGAGCCGCTACGATCAGTACGATCTCGGCATCGACAAGCCGAGGCCCCTGGCGCCGCGCAGCCTGCGTTTCACCGTGCCCGAGCGCGTCGACGCCCACGGCGTCGTCCGCCTCGCGCTCGACGAAACTTCGGTGCGCGCACTCGCGCCGAAATTGCGTGAGCTGGGCGTCGAGAGCGTCGCCATCGCCTTTCTGCACTCCTATGCCAATCCCGAGCATGAGCGACGAGCGGCCGCGATCTTGGCAGAGGAGATGCCCGGCATCTCCGTGACCGTGTCCTCCGCCGTGTGTCCCGAGATCCGCGAGTATGAGCGCACATCGACAGCGGTCGCCAACGCCTATGTGCAACCGCTGATCGACGGCTATCTCGCCCGCATGGCGGACGCCCTGCAGGTCGAGCAGTTTCGCGGCGCGATCTACCTCGTCACCTCCGGCGGCGGCGTCACCTCAATCGAGACGGCGCGGCGCTTTCCGGTGCGTCTCGTCGAATCCGGCCCCGCCGGCGGTGCCATTTTCGCGGCGCAGATCGCGGCGCGTCTTGGCGAGAGCAAGGTGCTGTCCTTCGACATGGGCGGCACCACCGCGAAGATCTGCCTGATCGAGAAGTACCAGCCCGAGACCTCGCGCGTGTTCGAGGTCGATCGCGCGGCGCGTTTCCTCAAGGGCTCCGGCCTGCCGGTGCGCATTCCCGTGATCGAGATGGTCGAGATCGGCGCCGGCGGCGGCTCGATCGCGCATGTCGATGCCATGAAGCGCGTCACCGTCGGGCCCGAAAGCGCCTCATCGGAGCCGGGACCGGCCTGCTACGGCCGCGGCGGCCGGCGTCCGGCCGTGACGGATGCGGACGTAGCTCTCGGCATGATCGATCCCGACGCGTTTGCGGCCGGGACGATCAAGCTCGATCCGGAGCTTTCCAAGCAGGCGCTGCTGCGCGATGTCGGCGAGCCGCTCGGCCTGTCCGCGGAAACCGCGGCCTATGCCGTTCATGAAGTCGTCTGCGAGAACATGGCGAGCGCGGCGCGCGTCCATGCGGTCGAGCGCGGCGAGATTGTCGGCCAGCACACGTTGATCGCCTTCGGCGGTGCCGCGCCGCTGCATGCGGCGCGTGTCGCAGAGAAGATCGGCGTCTCCCGGGTGATCGTGCCGTCGAATGCCGGTGTCGGCTCGGCTGTCGGGTTCCTGGCCGCGCCGATCGCCTATGAGCTGGTGCGCAGCCGTCATGTCCGGCTCGACGATTTCGACACCGAAGCGGTCTCCGATCTCCTGCAGGAGATGGTGACCGAAGCGCGCGCATTGGTCGAGCCTGGCGCGGCCGGTGCGCCGGTGCGCGAGCGCCGCGCCGCCTTCATGCGCTATGTCGGCCAGGGTCACGAGATCTCGGTCGAGCTGCCCAACCGGCGGCTGACGGCGGCCGATCTCGCCGGCCTTCGCCGGAAGTTCGAGGCGGACTATTCCGCGATGTTCGAGCGGTCGATCCCGGGTGCCGCGATCGAGGTGTTGAGCTGGTCGGTGCTAGCCACCACCGACGCGCGCAATCCGTCCACGGTCGCCGCCGTCGCGCGCAAGCCCGCCGGAAAGGCCACCGGCAGCCGCAAATTCTTCGATGGCCGCGCCGGCGAGGTGATCGAGATCCCGCTCTATCGCCGCGAGGACATGGCGCCGGGCGCGACCATCGCGGGCCCGGCCGTGATCGCGGAGGACGAGACCTCGACCTTCGTCTCCAACAGTTTCGACGCCCACATCGACGGTGCCGGCAGCATCGTCATGGAACGAAAGGCAGCCTGATCATGAGCAAGGCAAATGGCGCGAGCCTGATCGATCTTCAGATCATGTGGCACCGGCTGATCGCGGTGGTCGAAGAGCAGGCGCAGGTGCTGCTGCGCACCGCCTTCAGCCCGATCGTGCGTGAATGCGGCGACCTCTCGGCCGGCGTGTTCGACCTCAGGGGCCGGATGCTGGCGCAGGCGGTGACCGGCACGCCCGGTCACGTCAACTCGATGGCGGAATCGGTCAAGCATTTCATCAACCACTTTCCGATCGAGACGATGAAGGAGGGCGACGCCTACATCACCAACGATCCCTGGATGGGCACCGGCCACCTCAACGACTTCGTCGTTACCACGCCCTGCTTCAAGGACGGCAAGCCGGTGGCGCTGTTCTCCTGCACCAGCCATCTCATGGACATCGGCGGCATCGGCTTCGGGCCCGACGCGACCGACGTGTTCATGGAGGGTCTCTACATCCCCATGCTGAAGCTGATCGACCAGGGCGTCGTCAACGAGACGCTGATGGCGATGATCCGCACCAACACGCGGCTGCCCATCGACACCGAGGGCGACACCTATTCGCTCGCCGGCTGCAACGACGTCGGCTGCGAGCGGCTGGTCGAGATGATGACCGAGTTCGGCATCGACACGCTCGACGATCTCGGCGACTACATCTGCGAGCGCTCCCGCGAGGCCGTGCTGGCCGAGATCGCAAAGCTGCCGAAGGGCAGCTGGCGCAACACCATGGTGGTCGACGGCTATGATGCGCCGGTGACGCTGGCCGCGACGCTGACGATCTCGGATACGGGCATTCACGTCGATTTCGACGGCACCTCGGCGGCCTCGAAGTTCGGCATCAACGTGCCCCTTTCATATACAACCGCCTACACCGTGTTCGGCCTCGGCTGTGTCGTCGCCTCGCAGATCCCGAACAATGCCGGCTCGCTCTCGCCGCTGACGGTGTCCGCTCCCCCAGGGGCGATCCTCAATGCGCCGAAGCCCGCGCCGGTCGCCTCGCGCCACATCATCGGCCAGATGCTGCCAGACGTCGTGTTCGGCTGCCTGCGCCAGATCATTCCCGAGCGCGTGCCGGCGGAGGGCACCTCGTGCCTGTGGAATCTCAACGTGCGCGGCCAGACGCGAAGCGGCGTCGGCGGCAATTACGGGTTCTCGATGGCGGTGACGTCCAACGGCGGCACGGGCGCGCGCTTCGGCAAGGACGGACTGTCGGCGACCGCCTATCCCAGCGGCGTGCGCGGCACGCCGGTCGAGATCGCGGAGACGCAGACGCCCTTGATCTTCTGGCGCAAGGAGCTGCGGCCGGATTCCGGCGGGGCAGGGCGCACCCGCGGCGGCCTCGGCCAGATCATCGAGGTCGGCAGCGGCGTCGACGCGCCGTTCGATATCCTGGCGGCGTTCGACCGCATCGATCATCCGCCGCGCGGCCGCGATGGCGGCAAGAACGGAGAGGCCGGCTATGTCGGCCTGAAGTCCGGCAAGAAGCTGCGCGGCAAGGGCTTTCAGCAGGTGCCGCCGGATGATCGTCTCGTGGTGCTGACGCCGGGCGGTGCCGGCATCGGTGCGCCAACCGAGCGTGACCGTGCAGCGATCAGGGACGACATCGAAAGCGGCCTCGTGTCTGCCGACAATGCGGTTGCAGTTTATGGGTATGCGCGCTGACGCCATCCGGCGACGGGCATAACGAACGGAGGGGGTTGATGATCACACGTCGGAACTTCACCGCGGGGGCAGCGACGCTGCTTGCCGCCGGCCAAATCTCCACGCGCGCCCGGGCGGCGAGCGTGAGCTGGGACATGTCGACGGTCTGGCCCGACGGCAATTTCCACACCCAGAACGCGTTTGCTTTCGCCGAGGAGGTGAAGAAGCAGAGCGGCGGCACGGTCGCGATCACCGTGAAGGCGGGCGGTCAGCTCGGATTCAAGGGCCCCGAGCATCTGCGCGCCGTACGCGACGGTCTGGTGCCGCTCGCCGACGTCCTCAACATCCAGCAGGTCGGCGACGAGCCCTTCATGGGCGTCGAGAGCATTCCCTTCCTGTGCAGTTCGATGGACGAGCTGAAGGTGCTGCACAAATATGTGCGGCCCGAATACGAGAAGGTCGCCGCGCGCAACAACCAGAAGATCCTCTACGTCGTGCCGTGGCCGACGCAGTATCTGCACCTCAAGGTCAAGGTCGCCGACGTCGAGGGCCTCAAGAACATCAAGATCCGCGTGCCCGACAAAAACGCCGTCGACATGCTGGCCGTGGTCGGCATGGCGCCGGTGATGATCCCCTGGGGCGAAACGATACCGGCGCTGGCGTCGGGTGCGGTCTCGGGTGTGTCCACCTCGTCCGTCTCGGGCGTCGACGGCAAGTTCTGGGAATTCCTCAAATACGTCTACCCGACCAACCACGTCTGGTCGTCGCAGATGCTCACCGTCAATCTCGATTCCTGGAAGGCGCTGTCCGCCGACCAACAGAAGCTGGTTGCGGATATCGCGGCGAAGATGGAGCCGACCTTCTGGGCGAACTCGCTCAAGGCCGATGTCGACAGCCTCAACCGTCTCAAGGAGGGCGGCATGGAGGTCGTGCCGGTCTCGGACGCCATGATGAAGGACATTCGCGGCAAGACCGCGCCGCAACTCGACGCGTTTCTCAAGCGCGTGCCGGCCGCCGACAAGCCGGTGCGGGCCTATCTCGCCGAGATGAAGCGTGGGTGAGGGTGCGGCCGTGGTGAGCGTCTCGCCCGAAGCTCCGCAGAGTCTCAATGCAGCGGCGCCGGTGCCGCTGCGGATCCTGCTCGACGGCATCGACCGTCTTGGCCGGCTCGACGGCTGGATGGGCGGCGGCTGTCTCGTGATGCTGACGCTGCTGATGCTGTGCGAGGTCGCAACGCGCTTCCTTTCCAACTTCTTCTCGTTCTTCCCGCCGTCGATCTCGATCGCCTGGGAATACTCGTCCTATCTGATGGCGGCGTCCTTCACCTTCGGCGCCGCCATGACCCTGCGCGTCGGCGGCCACATCCGCGTCGTGCTGCTGCTCAAGAACGTGCCGGCGCCGGTGCAGCGTGGGCTCGAGATCCTGTCGGCGGCGGCCGGCTTCGCCTTCATGGCGTTCCTGACCTCGGCGATGGCGAAGTTCGCCTTTGGCGCCTATGTGCGCGGCCAGGTCTCGACCTCCAGCGATACGCCGCTGTGGTTTCCGGAAGCCGTCGTCACCTTCGGCATGCTGCTGCTGACGCTGCAGTTCCTGGCGCGCGCGATCCAGGCCGCCCTCGGCCTGCCGCTGGAGGACCATCGCATGAAGGCCTCGCCCGTCGAATGACAGCTTTGCTCGCTCCCGGATTCAAGATCGCATGACCATCGAAGTCGTCGCCCTGTTTGCGATCCTGTTCGCGCTTCTGGCGTGCGGCGTGTGGATCGGCCTCACGCTCGCGCTCACCGCGACGCTGCTGCTCGCGATGTTCCGTTCGATCCCGCTCGACAAGCTCTTGCCGCAATACGCCTGGAATATCCTGACCACGCAGGAGCTGCTGGCGCTGCCGCTGTTCATCCTGATGGGCGAGCTCTTGTTTCGCACCCGCCTGTCACGCTCCCTATTCCAGGGCCTCGCGCCGTGGGCCGGGCTTTTGCCCGGCCGTCTGCTGCACGTGAACGTGATAGGCTGCACCATCTTCGCCGCGATCTCGGGCTCGTCGGCCGCCACCACGCAGGTGATCGGCCGCATGTCGCTGAACGAGCTGCTGCGCCGCGGCTATTCCCGCGACATCGCGATCGGCTCGCTGGCCGGCGCGGGCACGCTCGGCTTTTTGATCCCGCCGTCAAACATCCTGATCATCTACGGCGTGCTTGGCGACGTCTCGATCCTGAAGCTGTTCACCGCCGGCGTGCTGCCGGGATTTCTGCTCGCCGCCACCTTCATGGCCTGGGTGATGCTACACACGAGCCTCGACCGGAGCATGGTGCCGGAAACGGAAGCCAGGCTCTCGCAAGTGCCGTGGAGCGAACGCTTCGCCGCGCTGAAGGATCTCGCGCCGGCACTCTTTCTGATCGTCTGCGTGCTCGGCTCGATGTATGGCGGACTCGCGACGCCATCCGAGGCCGCCGCCGTCGGCGTGCTGGGCGCCGCGCTGGTCGCCTGGGCGCAGGGATCAATGTCGCAGCAAGTGATGCGCGACGTGCTGATCGGCTCGGTTGTCACTTGCTCGATGATCGCGCTGATCGTGCTGGGGGCCTCGATCCTCGGCAATGCCGCGGCCTTCCTCGGCATCCCTCAGGCGGTGGCGGCCTTCGTCAAGGGGCTCGGCCTGTCGCCCTTCATGCTGATCGTGGCGTTGATCGTCTTCTATCTCGTCCTCGGCTGCTTCCTCGACGGCTTCTCGATGATCGTGATGACGCTGCCGATCGTGCTGCCGATCGTGAAGGGGGCCGGCTTCGACGAGATTTGGTTCGGCGTCTTCCTCGTGCTCGCCGTCGAAATGGCGCAGATCACCCCGCCGGTCGGCTTCAACCTGTTCGTGATCCAGGGCCTGACCGACGATGGTCTCGGCTACATCGCGCGCGTGACGATGCCGTATCTGATCATCATGATCGGCTTCGTGCTGCTGCTGACGCTCTGGCCCGGCATCGTCACGATCTTACCGCGAGTGCTGTACGGCTAGCTGCGAACGAGAAGCGGCTGCAACGTTCGCGGCGATCAGACCGCCAGCGCGCGACCGCGAACGCGAGTGACATTGCGAGAGAGACTGCGACCATCCAGCGGTTGCTGCGGCTCTGCAGCATCCCGCACTAGATGCGTTTTTGCCGAAAACCGTGAAACAAAGTGATCGCAGTGCCCGGATCGATGCTCCGAATTTAGGCAAATTAAATCCTTTCGGCGCTTACCTGACGTTTACAGGTTCGATTTTTGCGAATGCTACTCGGAGGCTCCCATGCGGACCAATCTTCCGGTCACGACCACCGAATATCCCATTACCGACGAAGCCCTCATCGTCTCTCGCACCGATACGAAAGGGAAGCTGACCTACTTCAACGACCAGTTCGTCGAAGCCTCCGGATTTTCGGAGGCCGAGTTGATGGGGCAGCCTCACAACATCATCCGTCATCCGGACATGCCGCCCGCGGCCTTCGAAAATCTTTGGGCGACGCTGCAGCAGGGCAAGCCGTGGTCGGGTGCCGTGAAGAATCGGCGCAAGAACGGCGACTTCTACTGGGTGCTCGCGACGGCCTCTCCGATTCGGCAGAACGGACAGATCGTCGGATACAGTTCCATCCGCACCAAGCTGCCCGCCGACCAGCGCGCCGAGGCGGAACAAGTGTATGCGATGATCCGCGAGAACAAGCCGCACGGTTACAGGCTGGATGCCGGCATGCTTCGCCGGCGTTCGTTGCTTGATCGATTGGCCATCTTCACCGGCACGCTCAACGCGCGCCTGGTCACGCTTGTCACCATGCTCTCGTTGTTCTTGCTGGCGATCGGCGTCATGGGCTTGCAGGGGACGCGCCAGAGCAATTCGCGGCTGAAATCGATCTACGAAGACCGCGCGGTGCCGCTGGAACAGCTCTTCGAAATCAATGACCGGATGAGGGACAACACGGTGCTGCTGTTTGAGGCGGCCGCGAATGGACGGGCCGGAAAGCCGGTTGAAGGCCTCACAGCCAAGGTGAACGCCAACCTCGAGAAAGTCGGGAAGACCTGGGCCGAATACATGGCGACCTACCTCACGCCCGAAGAAAAAAGCATTGCCGACAGCTTCACGCCCAAGCGCGTGAATTATGTCGAGCACGGACTGAAGCCGGCGCTGTCGCTCTCCGCCGAGCGAAAGTACGAGGAACTCGCCGCCTTGCTGGCCGGGCGGGCGCGCGAGCTGTACGAGGCGGCGAAGGCCGATCTCGACAAGCTCGTGATGATCCAGGTCAAGGAGGCCAAGGCGGAATACGATGCGGCCGAATACGAATATGGCTGGTTGGTCGGCATTGCGATTGTTCTCCTGGTGACCAGCATCGCCATCGGCGGGCTCGTGAGCCGGCAAACCATCCGTGCCATCGTCCGCCCGCTTCAGCGCCTGAACGATGCCATGCTCAGCATCAATCAGGGCAAGCTCGACAATCGCATCGTCGTCGAACGAGACGACGAGCTCGGTGTGGCGCTGAGAAACCTGCAGACGCTGCAGGCGATCGTACGGTTCGACCGCGATGAACTCGGCGCGACGCAGAGGCGGTCGGCTGCCCAGCGCAAGCTGGAGATGACCAAGCTCGCAGGGGATTTCGAAGGCGCCGTGGGCGAGATCATCGAGACCGTCTCGTCGGCATCGACCGAGCTGGAGGCCTCGGCGAACACGCTGACCTCGACCGCGGAGCACGGAGAGAAGCTTGCGACCATGGTCGCTGCGGCTTCCGAGGAGGCGTCCACCAACGTGCAATCCGTCGCGAGTGCGACGGAAGAGCTGTCGTCGTCCGTCAACGAAATCGGCCGGCAGGTCCAGGAGTCGGCGCGGATGGCCAATGAGGCGGTCGAGCAGGCCCGCCTCACCGATCAAAAGGTCGGTGAGCTCTCCAGGGCCGCGGCCCGGATCGGCGACGTGGTGGAGCTCATCAACACGATCGCAGGCCAAACCAATCTGCTCGCGTTGAACGCAACGATCGAGGCCGCGCGGGCCGGCGAATCCGGCCGCGGCTTTGCCGTCGTCGCCTCCGAAGTAAAGGCCCTGGCCGAGCAGACGGCCAAAGCCACCGGCGAGATCTCCCAACAGATCACGGGCATTCAGGGCGCGACCCAGGACTCGGTCAACGCCATCAAGATGATCGGCGGTACGATCAAGTCCTTGTCGGAAATCTCGTCGGCCATTGCTGCGGCGGTCGAGGAGCAGGGCGCGGCGACCAAGGAGATTGCGCGCAACGTCCAGCAGGCGGCTCAAGGCACGCACCAGGTCTCGTCGAATATCGCTGACGTCCAGCGCGGCGCGACCGAAACCGGCTCGGCCTCCACGCAGGTGCTCAGCGCAGCGAAAGCCCTTTCAACCGACAGCGATCGTCTGCGAACCGAAGTGGGCCGCTTTCTCGACAGCGTCAGGGCTGCCTGAACGCCGCGAAGAGCCGCGATCTGAAAGAACGCCGTCGTCCGCCTGCTGGGGACAACGGCTTGATCGGCAAAGCGCTTGCTCGATGTCGAGAAAGCGCCGGACCCCCGGCGAAACGGCCTTCGGGTGCCAGCCGGCGCCCGGCCTTCCCTGCGCCCTTGCTTTCAGAGGGCGTGAGACGAACGCAAAGCTCGGGCAAAACACGCCGCGAGGATGAGAAGGCATGTCTATCGCCAAACAGCGGCCTCGTGCCCCGGACGCAGCGCAGCGCGCCGCGTCTTCGCTGCGTGGTGCGCTGCAGAGCCGGGGCCCATGCATCAGCGGAATGTGGAACCCTCTGGGTCCCGGCTCTGCGCCGCAACGCGAAGGACGTTGCAGCGCGTCCGGGACACGAGAAAGGCGATGCCATCGCAAAACACGCCATCAAACGCAGACGCCGCCCCGGCCTTGTCGGCGGGGACGACGTCTTGATCGAGGACGAGCGATGCGGAGTCCAATCCGGCCTAAGCCGCCGCCTTCTTGCGTGCCTGCTCGGCCTTGTACAGCTCGAACTCCTCCGCAATCGCCTTGGCAAAGGAGGGGCGCTGGCGCATGCGTTCATAATACGCCTTCAAATTCGGCCATTTCGCGAGCTCGATCGGCGGCGTCGCCATGGTCCAGTTGATGACCGTGACGAGATAGGCGTCGGCGACGCTGAAATGGTCGAGCAGGAAGTCGCGACCCTTCAGATGATTGTCGAGATAGTCGAGCCGCGACAGGTTCTTCTCCAGGGCATAGGCCTTGGCCTCCTGCGGCGCCTTGCGGTCGAGCAGGGGAACGAACAGGCTCTTGTGCAGCTCTGTGCCCACGAAGCACAGCCATTGATGCAGCCGCGTGCGCTCGATGCCCGCGGTGGCGCCGAGCCCGGATTGCGGGAAGCGGTCGGCGACGTATTGCAGGATCGCCGCGTTCTCGGTCAGCACCACGCCCTCGTCGGTGCGCAGCGTCGGCACCAGGCCGATCGGATTGACGGCTCGAAAGTCCGAGCCGTCGCTCAGCACTGTCTTGGTCGGCGGGTCGACCTCGAGATAGTTCGCCTCGGCGCCGGCTTCGTACAGCGCCACGCGCGTCGCCATGGAGCAGGCGAGCGGCGAGAAATAGAGATCCATCTGTAGCCTCCTTGGGCACTCCTTGAGATTTTCGCTCAACCCGGCCAGATTGATTTTTGTACTGTCTTGCATAATATGGGGTGGGTCAAGGATTATTTGCAAAATGGTACAAAAATCAAAGCCGCCAGCTGCTGCCAGCGAGCGCAAGCACCGCGGCGAACCCGAGCGCCGCGGCGAACCTAAGCGCCGCGGCCGGCCGCGCGCCTACGAGCCCGAAGTCGCGCTCGGCAAGGCGCTGGACCTGTTCCGCAAGCAGGGCTTTGCCGCGACCTCGCTCGATGATCTCAGCGAGGCGACCGGGATGAATCGCCCGAGCCTCTACGGCGCCTTCGGCGACAAGCGCGAGCTCTACATCAAGAGCTATCAGCGCTATCGCGAGGAGGCCCGTGCCGCGATGGTCGAGATCTTTCGACAGGAGATGCCGGTGCGCCAACGTCTCGAGCGCATCTTCGCCTGTGCGCTGAACATCTATCTGTCCGGCGAGTCTGGCCCGCGCGGTTGCTTCACGGTGGTGACCGCGGCCTCTGAGGCGGTGAGTGATCCAGACATCCGCGCCATGGTGCTCGACGGTCTCACCGAACTCGACAAGGGCTTCACGAATTGCTTCCGCCGCGCCAAGGACAACGGCGAATTGCCGGAAAGTGCGGATCCGGTCGTGCTGGCGCAGATCGCATCAGCCACCATCCACACCATCGCCATCCGCTCGCGCGCGCGCGTGTCGCGCAAGGACCTCGAGGCCATCGTGAAGGGTGCGATCGACGTGATGTTGGGCGCGGGCTCCAAGACCTGAGCTGTCGTCCCGGACAAGCGCACCTAAGCGCGCGCAGATCCGGGACCCATAACCACAAGAAGTGGTTTGGCGAGGATTCGGAGCAATAGCGTTCGCGAAATCCCGAGGCCTAATACCCCCTTGCGCGGTCCACCACGTTCTCCAGCGCACCGCCTGCCTCGAACCGCGTGATCTGCTCGGCAACATAGGCCGAGATCGCGTCCGCGTCGGTGTCGGCGGCATTGTGCGGCGTCAGCAACACCTTGGGATGAGTCCAGAACCGGCTGTCCGCCGGCTGCGGCTCCTGCACGAAGACGTCCAGCGAGACGGCGCCCAGCGTGCCGTCGTCGAGGCAGGCCAGGATGTCGGCTTCGTTCTGAAGACCGCCGCGGCCGGCATTGATCAGCACCGGCGCACCGAGCGGGCTATCGCGGTTGAGCTTTGTGAAGACGTCGCGGTTGAGGATGCCGTGCGTGTCGGGCGTCAGCGGCAGCAGGCAGACCAGGATGTCGGTCTTGCGCAGGAAGGCATTCATTCCGTCGGTGCCGTGGAAGCATTCGACGCCCTCGATCGCGCGGGGGCTGCGGCTCCAGCCGGCGACACGGAAGCCGAGCCGCCGCAGCACGTCGGCCGCGTCCGCGCCTAAGGTGCCAAGCCCCATGACGCCAACCGTGACGGCACTCGCCGGCCATTGATATCTGGGCTCCCAGCGCTTCGCGCGCTGAGAGTCCCGCAGATACAGCTCCTGACGATGGTGCATCAGCACGTGCAGCACGACATATTCGGTCATGCGGTTGGTGAGATCGGGCACGGCGACGCGGACCAGCGGCACATCGGGCAGGCTCTTGTCGGCCATCAGCGCATCGACGCCGGCGCCGAGATTGAAGATCGCCCGCAGATTAGGGAAGGCGGCGAGAGCGCCCGGCACCGGCTTCCACACCGTGGCATAGTGCACCTCGGCCGGATCGAGGGAAGCATCGGGCAGCAGCACCACGCGGCGGCCGCCGCAGACCGCATCGAACCGGGTCTTCCAGCGCTCCGGAAGCCAGTTCTGCTGCGTGCTGTTGATCAGGACGGCCAGTGTGCCCGTGCTCATTCGAAGTGCCTCTCAGGTTCCGCTCAGGAAGGCCCTCCTTGGCACGACCTGCCGGATATTTCCTGCTATTTTTTTCCGCAGCCCTGTCGGCCCGGGGCATAGTCAACCGTCTTCAGAACAGACGAGGAAAGTGTCGCCCATGCTTTATGCAATCCTTTGCTATCACGATGAGGACTTCGTCGGCTCCTGGAGCAAGGAGCAGGACGAGGCCGTGATGAAGAAGCTCGCCGTGGTGCAGGAGAATCTCACCAAGCAAGGCCGGCTCGGGCCGGTCGCACGGCTGCTGCCGACCACGGCGGCGGCGACCTTGCGCAAGGAAGACCCGCCGCTGGTGCTCGACGGCCCCTATGCCGAGACCAAGGAGCAGTTGCTCGGCTTCTACATCGTCGACTGCAAGAATCTCGACGAGGCCCTCGACGTCGCCCGCGACCTCGGCGCGGCCAATCCCGGCGGCGCCTATGAGGTGCGTCCCGTCGGCGTGTTCCGGCCCGGAGGAAATTTGACGTGAGCGAGGCCGACACCGCCTGGATCGAGACCGCGCTGACCTCTGCGCGACCCCAGGCGGTCGGCGCGCTGCTGCGCTATTTCCGCGATCTCGATACCGCCGAGGAGGCGTTCCAGAACGCGTCCCTGCGCGCACTCAAGTCCTGGCCGCAGAACGGGCCTCCGCGCGATCCTGCGGCCTGGCTGATCATGGTCGGCCGCAATGCCGCCATCGACGAGGTGCGCAGGACCCGCAAGCAGCAGCCGCTGCCGGACGACGATCAGGCGATCTCCGATCTGGACGACGCCGAAGGCGCGCTGGCCGAGCGGCTCGACGGCTCGCACTATCGCGACGACATTTTGCGCCTGATGTTCATCTGCTGCCATCCTCAATTGCCGGCGACGCAGCAGATCGCGCTGGCGTTGCGCATCGTCTCGGGCCTCACGGTGAAGCAGATCGCGCGCGCCTTCCTGGTTTCGGACGCGGCGATGGAGCAGCGCATCACCCGCGCCAAGGCAAAGGTCGCGGAGGCGGGAACGCCGTTCGAAGCGCCCGGCGCGGTCGAGCGCTCCGAGCGGCTCGCCGGCGTCGCGGCGATGATCTACCTGATCTTCAACGAGGGCTATTCCACCACTGGCGATACCGCCGAGATCAGAAAGCCGCTCTGCGAAGAGGCGATCCGGCTGGCCCGGCTGCTGCTGCGGTTGTTCCCGAGCGAGCCGGAGATCATGGGGCTCGCGGCGCTCATCCTGCTGCAGCATGCGCGCAGCGCCGCGCGCTTTGCCGCTGACGGGTCGGTGATCCTGCTCGACGACCAGGACCGTTCGTTGTGGAACGGCACCATGATTGCCGAAGGCCTCGCCCTGATCGACAAGGCGATGCGACACCGCCGCAGCGGACCCTATCAGATCCAGGCCGCGATCGCCGCGCTGCATGCCCGCGCAGCGACGCCGCAGGAGACCGACTGGACGCAGATCGACCTGCTCTACGGCGCGCTCGAGATCGTGCAGCCGTCTCCCGTGGTGACGCTCAACCGCGCCGTCGCGGTCTCCAAGGTGCGGGGGCCGCAGGCCGCACTCGACCTGATCGAGCCCTTGGCGCCGAAGCTCGCCAACTACTTCCATTTCTTCGGTGTGCGCGGCGCCTTCCTGATGCAGCTCGGCCGCAACGACGAGGCCCGCATCGCCTTCGACCGCGCCATTGCGCTCGCCAACACGTCCGCGGAGGCCGCCCACATCCGCATGCATCTCGATCGCCTGATCCGGGACAGCCAGCCGAAGCCGAAGGAAAGCGCGAAGGCGACGTGACGGTTCTCCGTCATTCCGGGGCACCCAAGGAGTGAACCCGGAAGCTCGAGATTCTCAGGTGCGCAATTGCGCACCGGAGTTCGATGCTTCGCACCACCCCGGAATGACAATCAAGAAATTCATTCCGGCAACTTGTCGGCTCCTGCCGTTCCCGTTCGTCCTAAGCCCGTATCGCAGGGGAGCCGCTCATGTTGAAAGCCATTGCCGTCATCGCCGTCGTCCTCACGGCCGGAATTGCGGGCATCCTTGTCTTTGCCCTGACGAAACCCGATACAATCCGCGTCGAGCGCAGTCTCGCCGTGAAAGCGCCCGCCGATGCGATCTATCCGATCGTCGCCGATTTTCGCCGCTGGACCGGCTGGTCGCCCTATGAGAATCGCGATCCCGCCATGAAACGAAGCTTCGGCGGACCTGGGGAAGGCAAGGGCGCGACCTATGCCTGGGACGGCAACAACAATGTCGGCGCCGGCCACATGGAGATCCTGGAGGCGAGCGGACCCTCGAAGCTCCGGATCAAGCTCGATTTCGAGCGGCCGTTCGAGGGCCACAACACCGCCGAGTTCACCTTTGTGCCGCAAGGCGATGCCACACTGGTCACATGGTCGATGTATGGCCCGGCCCCGTTCGTCTCGAAAGTGATGCAGGTGTTCATCAACATGGACAGCATGATCGGCAAGGATTTCGAGGCCGGCCTCGCCAACCTGAAGAAGCTCACCGAGAAGCAATAAGCCCCACTGCCAACGAAAAGGAGAGAAACGATGCTCAATCCCTATCTGTTCTATCAGGACAATTGCGAAGCAGCGTTCAACTATTACGCCAAGGTTCTCGGCGGCAAGATCGATGCGATGATGCGCGCCTCGGACGCACCGCCGGAGGTGCCCGCCACGCCAGGACGCGAAAAGATGATCATGCATGCCCGGATGTCGCTGCCCGACGGCACCGTGCTGATGGCTTCCGACGTGCCGCCGGAGCATTTCCAGAAGCCGCAGGGCTTCTCGATCTCGATCACGGTCAGGGATCCCGCCGATGGCGAACGCAAGTTCAACGCGCTCGCCGATGGCGGCGCCGTCAACATGCCGTTCAGCAAGACGTTCTGGGCCAAGGGCTTCGGCATGTGCGTCGACAAGTTCGGCATCCCCTGGATGGTGAACTGCCCCGCGGAAGGAATGTGACGGTCGCGACCGTCCGCATGTTTTGTCGAGTTTGGTCCCCTCTCTTCAATTGATGCGAGAGAGGGGACACATCGAAGGTATCACGGAGCGTAGCGTGTTCCGTCACGCGCGGTTCGACCTAACGGATTGATCCGGTCACCTCCTCGCCCGCCGGCGATGACGATTGCACGCAGCGAGGGCAGATCACGAGCTTGGTGCCGAGCTGCCTGTCCTTCTCCGCTTCGATCTCGTCGTAAACTGCCCACCACGCTTCGGAGTATGGCCGCAAGGTGCCGAGCACGCGTTCGCGTTCCTGATTGGGATCGGTTGCCGCGGGCGCGGGAGTCGTTACGCGCCGCTTCGCAATGTTAGTTCGGTTCGCGCTCTTGTTGGGGTCCTGCCCGAGGCCGTCCCATGCGATCGGACGACGCTCCTGCGCCGGTGCGACTGCACATCCAAGCAGCGCTGCGCAGAAAGCGAGCAGGATGAAGCCGTGTCGTATCATGCCGGACCCAAAGTTCGGTGCGCGATGCAAGTCCCGCACAGGAAACTTGCATCACGTCGGTCAAATGGAACTTAAGGCAAACGAGTTGGCCGGCATGGCCGAGCAATGATTCACAATCGCATTACTTTGCGGGAGCAGTGAGGCCGCTTCGTGAAACCATGCGGACTGCATCGCACAACAATTGACGCAATATTGGGCTGTGATCTGCAGGTCAGAATCGTTATTGGTGAGTCATAAAATCTACAAACTGGGATGGACGTCACTTGGAAGGGGAGCGACCGATGGCGGCGGCGCTACAGATCAATTTTGCTCTTTGGGGGATGCTCATCTGCGTCAGCATGAAGCTGGTGCCGGTGATTCAGACTCTCTATTGAAGGCAGCCATAGCATCGAAGGCAGCTTCGGCGTGATGGCACAGAGACCCCGTGTGCACGTTGGGTGCGAGCACAGGGAACCTGCCGTATGGCCTCGAGCCCGCCATGCCAAATGCCTTTAATGTGACGCGGTTCACATAACTCATTCGCGTCACATGCGTGGCGGCGGTCAAATTCGTCAGCGGCAGCGCGGATAGATCGCGGCGAGATCACGTCCCCTCAGCAACAGCAATCGCGAGGTGAGGCCACCGCGGCGGCTGATCCAGTCGCGGACCGGGCCGGGATAGGCGGCAAGCACCGCGACCGATGCTTCCGGCTCGGCATAGAAGCGCCCACGCCGGTCCACCGAACGTGCTGCATGGAACCCGAGCACCGCGCGTTTGGTGACGCAGATGCGCTCGTCCGGCACGATGCTCAGCACCAGCGTGCAGGCAGACAGGCAAGGGCCGTCGATCACCACGCGCTCTCCGCTCTCGCGCACCTTTTCGAACAGATCGAGGAACGGCCCGACCTGCCCGCCCGGAGACTGAATGATGCGGATTTCGGCGGCGGCCGGCGTGATGGCGAGCAGAGCAAATGCAAACATCACGGCTTTTAGCAATGAGATGCGTCGCATGAAGCCTCCACCGTCGTGCCCACCATTGTCACAGCAAATCCGGAAAGGTGTGGCGGGCACGGCGCTCATACGCCTTTGCCCACCTTACAAGTTCCGTTCCTACCCGTTGCGGCGTTGTCCGCGCAGCGTCGGCAGGCCGATACCCGCCGCATCGAAACCGCCATCGACGGCCAAAATTTGTCCTGTGATGTAGCTCGCGCTCGCCGAGCAGAGGAAGTAGATCGCTTCCGCAAGCTCCTCCTCAAGGCCGTAGCGGTTGAGCGGAATCGCGTCGTGATAGTCGGCGCGGATCTCCCTGGTGTGCACCTGCTTCGCCATCGCCGTGTCGACCGGCCCCGGCGCGACCGCATTGACGCGGATACCGAGCGAGGCGAGCTCGACCGCGAGCTGCTTGGTGAGGTGTGCGAGGCCGGCCTTGCTGGTGCCGTAGGCCGAGCGCAGCGTCGAGGCGCGCACCGCCGAGATCGACGTGATGTTGACGATGGCGCCACCATTGGACTCGCGCATCAAGGGCACCGCCGCCTTGGTGCAGAGGAACGGGCCGGTGAGGTTGACCTCGAGCACGCGGCGCCAGTCGGCCTCGGACGTTTCCATCAGCGGCGCGAACACCGCAATGCCGGCATTGTTGACGAGCGCATCGAGCCTGCCGAACCGCTGCTCGACCGTGGTCATGGCCGCGCTGACCGCAACCGCGTCGGACACGTCGCAGGTCAGCGCCAGCGTCGCCTCGCTTTGGCCGATCTCGGCGAGGGCGCGGCCGAGCAGCTCGCCCTCGATGTCGAGCAACGCGACGTGCCAACCCTCGGCCAAGAACTTCTTCGCGGTCGCTAGCCCGATGCCGCGCGCGGCTCCGGTGACGAGGGCGACGTGGTGCGGGGCAGGGGGCATGGGCGGGTCTGTCCTGTATCCGGCGAGGCGGCGGGTGGGCGTAGCTCCTTTTACTGTGCTTTGGCCCTGAGGAGAAAGAGCCTGATCAGTGGCAATGGGCTTGAAGGCCCGCAGAGCTTGAGCACGGCGAGTTTCCAACGCAGCGCAGCGCGGTTGCGCGGGATGACAGGCGGAGAGCTTGGGCCCTACGCCAGTTCCGCCGAGGCCCGCTGCATGTTCGTCGACATCTCCGATGTCACGATGCTCTGCTCCTCGACCGCGGCGGCAGTGGAGGCGATGAACTCGTTGACGCCGGCAATCGCGGCCTTGATCGCGGTGAGCGAACTGGCGACGTCGCCCGAGATGACGTTGAGCGCGTCGATCTCGGAGGTGATCGTGTCGGTCGCCTGCTTGGCCTGGTTTGCGAGGCTTTTGACCTCGGAGGCGACCACTGCGAAGCCGCGGCCGGCTTCGCCCGCACGCGCCGATTCGATCGTGGCATTGAGTGCGAGCAGGTTGATCTGGCTGGTAATGCCCGAGATCATCTCGACGATGCCGCTCATGGCTTGCGCCGCGGCGGCCAGCTTCTGAGCCTGGCCGTCTGCCGACTCGACCCTCGTCGTCGCGATTTTGGAGGTCTCGCGCGATTTCGCCATGGTCTCGGAGATCTCCCGGATCGAGGCGCTCATCTCCTCGCTGCCGGCCGCGACCGCTTCGATCAGCCCGCGCGCATTATCGGCCTTCTTGCGGCCGATCGCCTGCGCGGTGATGTCCGTGGCGTATTTCACCACCTTGTAAGGCTTGCCGTTGAGATCGAAGATGGGGTTGTAGGAGGCTTGGATCCAGATCTCCCGTCCGCCCTTGGCGATCCGCTTGTATTCGGCGGCCTGATATTCGCCGTGGTTGAGAGTCTCCCAGAACTGGCGATAGGCGACCGAATTCTTCTCGCTCGGCTCGACGAACATGGAGTGGTGCTCGCCCCTGATCTCCGCCAGCGAATAGCCCATCGCCTTGAGGAAATTCTCGTTGGCGGTTCGGATCGTTCCGTCCATGTTGAATTCGATCACCGCCTGCGACTTCTGGATGGCGGCAAGTTGTCCGTCATTGTCGGCCGCCTTCATCTTCTGCGCAGTGACGTCGGTGGCGAACTTGACCACCTTGAACGGCTTTCCGTTCTCGTCGAGGATCGGATTGTAGGTGGCGATGATCCAGATCTCCTTGCCGCCTTTGCCCAGCCGCTTGTATTCGGCGGCCTCGAACTCGCCACGGTTCAGCTTGGCCCAGAACGCGGCATAGGCCGCACTCGCGCGGTCCTCGGGCGTTACGAACATGCTATGATGTTTACCCTTGATCTCGTCGAGCGCGTAGCCCATTGCGCTCAGGAAGTTCTCATTGGCGGTGATGATGCTGCCGTCCATGTTGAATTCGATCACAGCCTGCGCGCGGTCGATCGCGGCGATCTTGCCGGAATCCTCCATGGTCTTGATCTTGTAGGCCGTAATGTCGGTGGCGAACTTGATGAAGCTAACCACCTTGCCATTCTCGTCGCGCAGCGGCGCGTAGGAGGCGTGGATCCAGAGCTCCTTCCCCCCTTTGCCAAACCGCTTGTATTGCGTGGTCTGGAATTCGCCACGGTTCAGACTGGCCCAGAAGTCCCGGTAGCGAGCGCTCTCGCGCTCGGCCGGGCTGACGAACATGCTGTGATGCTTGCCCTTGATCTCGGCCAGCGTGTAGCCGCTCATCTTCAGGAGGTTCTCGTTGGCATCCAGAATGGTGCCATCGAGGCCGAATTCGATCACGGCCTGCGACCGATCGAGCGCCTCGACTTCGGCGACGGCGTGCCTGACCTTCTTGCTATGGAAATTGAACACCTAAGCCTCGCAATGGTCGGTGATAATGAATGGTGGTCGTATGGTTTCCTCGAAGCAAAAAATTTGCCCGACTTTCTTGAGCAAACGGTAAATCCCCGCCGCGCGGCGGCCCGTTCCCGCGGATCTCCGTGCGTTTGCTATCTATCTCGACTTGCGGGCGTTTTGGCTTTATATGCACGGCAGAGTTGATAGAGCGGGCCGTAATTGTACGGAGCGCTGTTGCATTATTTTTCCGGGCTCGGGGGCGCGACAGCGCCTGGCATGTCGGCTGGTCGGGTCGGTGCCGAATAATTTCAGCCGGCGTGTCGGCTCGGTAAGAGCCCATTCGTCTTGGAGCCGAGCGCGGGCCTGCGGCCTGCGACAATCTCGGGAACAGCCCGGAAGCCAGGATACGACCCATGCGATTCATGATGCTGATGATCCCGCTCGGCTACGAGACCGCGCCGCCGGACGTCCAGCTCGATCCCGAGCGAGTCGCGGCGATGATGCGCTACAACGAGGCGCTGAAGGATGCGGGCGTGTTGATCACGCTCGACGGCCTGCATCCGCCATCGATGGGGGCGCGGGTTTCGTTTGCGACCGGCAAGCCCATCGTCACCGACGGCCCCTTCGCCGAGGCCAAGGAAGTCCTGGGCGGATATTGGATGATCGAGGTCGCCTCGCGGGCCGAGGCGATTGCCTGGGCAAAGCAGTGCCCGGCCTCGCCGAACGAGATCATCGAAATCCGGCAGGTGCAGGAGATCAGTGACTTTCCGCCTGACGTTCAGGCGGCCGCCGCCGGATTCGACGGTCTGAAGAAGTAGCCACAGCAGCCGCGAAAAATTCGTGGCTGTCGTCGATCGTTCAAGGAGAGAACCGATGAGCACCGAACACAAGTTTCTAGCCGTCTATCTCGGCAGCATGAGCGGGTCGAAAATGGCGGCCTGGCGCGCGCTGCCCGAGGCCGAACGGAAAGCGAGGGAACAGGAGGGCATGGCCGCCTGGCACGGCTGGGTCGAGAAGCATAAGGACGTCATCGTCGAGATGGGCGGCCCGCTCGGCAAGACCCGCAGGATCGACGCGCGCGCCATCACCGAGACCAGCAATGCGTTGACCGGCTTCACGGTGGTGCGCGCTGCCTCGCAAGAGGAAGCTGCAAAACTGTTCGAGAACCATCCGCATTTTGCGATCTTCCCGGGCGAGGCGATCGAGGTCATGCCCGTGCTCCCGATTCCGGAGCTTTAGCTGGCTCACAGGAGGTCACGCCCGGCCCGACGCCGGCGTGACCCGTGGACATACCGGTTAATCAATCCCGTCGGCCGCTAGTGACCTTCGCGCCCACCTCATGTAAAGGTCGTTCACATGAGCTGGCGCAAGGAGCAGCGCCGCGCCGAGCGCGGCTATCATCACGGCAATCTGAAGGAGGCCCTGTTGCAGGCCGCTCTCGGGCTGATTGCCGAGAAGGGCGCGGCCGGCTTCACCTTCGCCGATGCCGCGCGCATGGCCGGCGTCAGCGCGGCGGCACCCTATCGGCATTTCCGAGACCGCGAGGAACTGCTGTCCTCGATCGCCCAGCGCGGTTTCGAGCAGTTCGAGGCGCGCCTGGTCGCGGCCTGGGACGATGGACGGCCCGATACGGTCACCGCGTTCGAACGTGTCGGCAAGGCCTATCTCGCCTTCGCCCGCGAGGAGCCTGCGTTCTACAACGCGATGTTCGAATCGGGCGTGCCGGTGGATGCCAATCCCGCGCTTCAGGCCGCCAGCGAACGCGCGTTCAACATCATTCGCGCCGCAGCCGAGCGGCTCGCTGCCCTGACGCCGCCAGGCACGCCGCGGCCACCGGCGATGATGATGGCCTTGCACATCTGGTCCATGGCCCATGGCGTGGCCTCGCTGTTTTCCCGCGGTGATGCCGCGCGGCGAAAACTGCCGATGTCGCCGGACGAGCTGTTGGAGGCCGAGGTGCTGATCTATCTGCGCGGCCTCGGTTTCCCGACCGACCGTCGTCCCGCAGGCAAGCGCGCCGAGCCGCCACCGGTGCCACCGGAGGCATCCTCCGGTTCTGGCCTGCCTCCGGGCGGCCCCTGGGGCAAACCGAAATAAAATTGCGTAGATAATCACGCGGGCGTGTCAGGCCGCCGGCTTGACAAAATCGCGGGATGGTCTAGCTATGTAAATGTTATTTACATTCACAACGGCGCAGATGCCGTGATGGAGATCGGAAATGGCCTACACCGCTGATGTCAATCGATGGCGCGGCCCCTCTGAGCAATACCAACAGTACGAGCGTCCACGCATGCTCGATACGCCCTGGCATCCCGGCTGGATTGCCGTGACCATTCTCGGCTTCATCATCTGGTGGCCGATCGGACTTGCCCTTCTCTTTTTCACACTCGGGAGCAGAAGAATGTCGTGCTGGAGCAACCAGGATCGCTGGCAGAACAAGATGGAGCGGATGCAGTACAAGATGGATCGCATGCGCGGCCGCATGGAGCGCCGTGGCTTCGGCTTTGGCTTCGGCCCGCCGTCCTCCGGCAACCGTGCCTTCGACGAATATCGCTCTGAGACGCTGCAGCGCCTCGAGGAAGAGCAGGTCGAGTTCAAGAATTTCCTCGACCGCCTGCGTCACGCCAAGGACAAGGAAGAGTTCGACCAGTTCATGGCGCAGCACAAGACGCGTCCGACCCCGCCGCCGACCGACCAGCAGCAGGGCTGACCTTCAAGGCCGACACTCTCAAAGCCTTCAGGCGCATGCCCCCAAAGTCCTGATGGCCCCGAGCCGCCCGTCTGCGCAACCCGCAGGCGGGCGGTTTGGCTTTTGAGATGCGCGCCCCGCCGGCGCAGGTCACCGACCATGCCTGGGACCCGTTGGGCACCAGGCTCGACCAGGCGCTGAGCGATCGCGTTCCATCAATGGATGGCCGACGGAAGTTCAGCTCTATCCCGGTGACAGCTCGGCGAGCCCTGGCGGTTCTTCCTCAGCCTCTATCTCTACTGGAGCGCGCCTCGTTTCGCACTCAACCGTACGGTCTTGTTCGCGAAGCGGAGTATCGTCCCGTGATCCTGCTCCGCGATTTCGCGCTGCTTGTCCTGCATGTTCTCGTCGCCGCGGCGGCTGGCTCTATGCGCTCAGTGGCCGCAAGGTTCAGCGCGCTGTCGCGAGCTGCGCGCGAACCGAAGCGAGGAAGTGTTCGTAGGCGTGGTCCACGATCTCGTTGAGCGATCGCGTGCGCGCGAACATCGCCTTGGCCTCGGCGAGAAACTCGTCACGAGTCGGAATCTTCGGCAGATGCAGATGCGTCAGCGCATCGACACCTTCATGTGCGCGGTTGAGGATGTCGTGCAGCGAGGGCAGCTGCAATTGGGCGAGTTCGGCACGGCGCCGCGCCGACGAGATCGCGTGCGCCAACGTCTGCGCATCGAACCGTCCGGCAAGCTCGCGGGCCGCCCGATTGATCACCCGCGCGCCGAGCGGCTGCTCATTGCGCAGGACCTGCTCGGGCGGCGCCTTCATGTTCCAGACGACGCCCATCCATGACAGGATCGTCAAGACGTAATAGGTGACGTCGATCTCCCACCAGCGAAAGCCCTGGCGCACGCTGCTCTGGTAAGCGTGATGATTGTTGTGCCAGCCTTCACCGAGAGTGAGCAACGCCAGCAGCCAGTTGTTGCGGGAATCGTCGCCCGTCACGTAGCGCTTGCGACCATGCACATGGGCGAGCGAATTGATGCAGAAGGTGGCGTGATAGAGCAGCACCGTGCTCCACAGGAAGCCGACGACAAGACCCGACCATCCCGCAATCAGGAAACAGAGCGCCGCAAGCACGGTGGCCGGCAGAAGCTCGAGCCGATGCAGCCACATCAGCTCCGGATAGGCCGCGAGATCGCCCACTTTCACGAGATCGGTCGTGTCGTGCTCGCGGTAAAAGATCCAGCCGACATGGCTGTACAGGAAGCCGCGCTGACGCGGCGAATGCACATCCAGTTCGGTGTCGGAATGCAGATGGTGATGCCGGTGCTTGGCGGCCCACCACAACACGCTCTTCTGCGCAGTGCTTTGCGCCAGGCAGGCCAAAATGAACTGAAACACCCGGCTGGTCGCAAACGCGCGATGCGAGAAGTAGCGGTGGTAGCCGGCGCCGATTGCAAACATCCGCAGGCAATAGAGTGAGACGCAGATCGCGACGGCCTGCCACGTAATGCCTGTCCAGATCGCCGCGACACAGCCGAGATGGACCAACACGAACGGCACGGCGGAGGGATACATGATGTCGTCGTGGTGGTCGTCGGCGGGCGCGTTAGGCGACATGTCTTGGCGTGACCTCAGGTAAAGGGGATCCGGGATTCGCGTCGGCAGCTCCGAGGGCTGCCGGGTACGAAAAACCCGCGGATGGCGGACCACCGCGGGGGGCGAACGAGCTGCTTTGCCCGGGATTTCCTCGGCCAAAGCAGCATCGGCCGAGAACTCGACTGACTATATGGTCGCGGATGCCCGGCACGCAAGCTCGTAGCCTCCCGGTGAACCGCGGCATGGTGCTCGGGTAGCGCCGTGCCGCCCGCGCGGCGTGGTGCGCGGGGTGCCCACGGGCTATATCTGAGACGTGAAAGCGGCCCAAAAACACCGGAGGCGGCGATGACGGCAGCTGTGACCGCGACGAGCGATGGCCTCTGGCAGCAGATTCGCGACGAGGCGCGGCGTGCGGTCGCATCCGATCCTGTCTTCGGCAGGTCGATCGCTGAAGCGGTTCTCGCCCATGACGGCTTTGCGGCGGTTTTGGCCGATCTCATCGGGCGCAGGCTTGGCGGCAGCGTTGCCGAGCAAACGCGCTTCATGGCCTTTTCGCGCGAGGCATTTCGTCACTCGCCGGATTTGATCGAAGCGTCCGGCCGCGATTTGCAGGCCATCGTGCGCAGCGATCCGGCCATCGCCGGCCTGTTGGCGCCGCTGCTGCATTTCAAGGGCTACGTCGCGCTGCAAGCCTGGCGCGTCTCGAACTGGCTCTGGCATCATGATCATCGCGATGCGGCGCTGCTGTTTCAGAACGAGGCGTCGAACGTGTTGCAGGTCAGCATTCATCCCTCGGCCAGCATCGGCTCGTCCGTCTATCTCGATCACGCCACGGGCATCGTGATCGGCGCCAATGCCGTGATCGGCGACGAGACCATCATTCTTCAGAATGTCAGCATCGGCCGCGGCAGTGAGCTGCCGACGCGCTCGCCGCGCATCGGCCGCGGCGTCTTCATTGGCGCCGGCGCGACCATTTTGGGCGATATCAGGATCGGCGATTTTGCCCGGATCGGCGCCGACACGGTCGTGACCGCCGACGTTCCCGGCGGCTGCACCGTCGTGGGAAATCCTGCACGATTGATCAACTGCCCCGAGCCCGCCTCGGTGGCTTGAGGCGCCATCGCGTCATCAGATGCGGCGCCAACGGGATGAATCATGGAGCGGGTGATCGCCGTATGGCGGCGGTCGTCTTGGGGTTGATGGTCCTGGCAGGACCTCGCGGGAAGTGATTTCCGGGACAATTTGCCGGGGGGCCTCGGTCCGCCCTGCGCGTGGAACCTTCGTTCCCCGGACGCAGTGCAAGGCGAAGGAGCGTGCGGCGCGCCCGGGACACCAGCTCGGTCCTCAACCGCCTGCGCCGGCTGCCTTTCCCGCAACCAAATTCATCCCTGGTAACCTCGCATTAACCAACGGCGGGCTCTGGTAAGGGCGGACAGTCGCGCCCAAAGCGTAAAGCCAGGCCCGTCAAGGCCCGGGGCCAAAGGCCCATAGTTTTGACATCTTGGCAGGGAATGCAGACGGCCGGCTTTGGACGAGCCCCTGCACCCCAGAAAGACAAGGCTTTGAGCGGGCTTGCCGGCCGCGCCCGGTTCTAGCGCGGCTATTGGGGAACCGGCAGCCATTTGCTGGCCGGCACATCGGGTAACGATCGCCTTGAGAGGATACCGCTTATGAATCCGGCCGAATTGGCTCAGTCAGCCCTTCCGGTTGCTGCCTCCGCCGACGTGTCGCTGATTGCGCTGTTCTGGCAGGCTCACTGGATCGTGAAAGCGGTGATGCTGGGGCTTCTGGCTTGCTCCGTCTGGGTCTGGGCGATCGCCATCGACAAGATATTCCTGTTCGCCCGCACCCGCCGCTCGATGGACCGTTTCGAGCAGGCATTCTGGTCCGGTGAATCGATCGAGGAGCTCTATCGCACGCTTTCAGCCAAGCCGACGCACTCCATGGCGGCCTGTTTCGTCGCCGCGATGCGCGAGTGGAAGCGGTCATTCGAGAGCCAAGCCCGCTCGGTCGCGGGTCTCCAGATGCGCATCGACAAGGTCATGAACGTCTCGATCGCGCGCGAGGTCGAGCGGCTGGAGCGCCGCCTGCTGGTGCTCGCCACCGTCGGCTCTGCGGGGCCCTTCGTCGGCCTGTTCGGCACGGTTTGGGGCATCATGTCGAGCTTCCAGTCGATCGCGGCGTCGAAAAATACCTCTCTGGCGGTGGTGGCGCCTGGTATCGCGGAGGCCCTGTTTGCGACTGCCGTCGGCCTTATCGCCGCCATTCCTGCCACTATTTTCTACAATAAGTTCACCTCCGAGGTGAACCGGCAGGCCCAGCGGCTCGAAGGCTTCGCCGATGAATTTTCAGCCATCCTGTCGCGTCAGATCGACGAGCGGGGCTGACGGCCGGCATGTATAGTGTGAAGGGCAATTTGGGCACTCGATCATGGCGATGAACGTTGCGAGTTCGTCCGGAGGCGGCGGGCGCCGAGGCCGGCGCAAGCCCGTCGTTGCCGAGATCAACGTCACGCCGATGGTCGACGTAATGCTGGTGCTGCTCATCATCTTCATGGTGTCGGCGCCGATGCTGACGGTCGGCGTGCCGCTCGACCTGCCGCAGACTCAGGCCAAGAGCCTCGAAAACAACGACCAGAAGCCGATCCAGATGTCGGTCGACATCAAGGGCAAGGTCTTCATCAACGATTCCGAGATCGCGATCAACGAGCTGGTACCCAAGCTGAAGGCGATCACGGATGCGCGTGGCGGGCTCGAGGAGCGCATCTATCTGCGCGCCGACAAGAAGGCTGATTACGGCACGGTGGCCAGGGTGATGGGCCTGCTGTCCGGCGCCGGATTCAAGAAGCTCGCCCTCGTCACGGAAGCGGATCAGGGGTAAGCGGTGAAGGTGAACGTCGACAAGACACTCGTTGCGTCGATCGCCCTCCACGTCCTCGTGCTGGGATGGGGGCTCGTCACCTTCAGCAGCAAGGCCTACCTCGCACCGGAAGAGTCGCTTCCCATCGACATCATCTCCACCGATCAGCTCGCCAAGATGATGGCGGGGCAGAAGACCGGCAAGAAGGAAGAGCCGAAGCCGAAGGTCGAGAAGATCGCGGAGCCCAAGCCCGAGGAAGACGCCGTCGGCAAGGTCACCGAGAAGAAAGAGCTGATCAAGACCAACTCGCAGCCGGAGCCGCCGCCGAAACCCGTCGAGAAGCCGGTCGAGAAGAAGCCCGAGCCGCCGAAGCCCGTTGCCGAGGCCAAGCCGAAGGAAGAGCCGAAGCCGCAGGAAAAGAAGCCTGATCCGGCCAAGGAAGATCCGATCGCCGAGCTCCAGAAGAAGCTGGACACCAAGAAGCCGCCGCCGAAGCCGGTGGAGCAAAAGGTTGCGGCGGTGCAGCCGCAGCAGCAGCCCAAGCCCAAGGAGCGCAGCTTCGATCCCGCGCAGATCCAGCGCGACCTCGACAAGCGCGCTGCGACCCGGCACGAGCTCACCGGAACGGCGCTGAATGCGTCAGCGTCGCTGGGAGCCGCGACGGGAACAGCCGCGAACAACGTCGCGACCTGGCGCGGTGCATTCCAGGGCGCGGTCAAGCGCTGCTTCACGCCGACCTACAATGGCCAGGATGCCGATCAGTACGAGGCCGACATCGACATTCCCATGAAGATCGATGGATCGCTCGCCTCCGAGCCGATCGTCGTCGCAGTGCGGGGACCGTCGCGGTCGATCGCGCAGGCGGTGGCGGAGAGCGCCAAGCGCGCCATCGTGCAGTGTCAGGTCTATTCGTTCATGCCGAAGCAGCAGTACGAGAGCTGGAAGCTCATTCCCATGACTTTCGGCCTGAAAGATATGTTGTGACATCCGAACAAAAGAATTTTGCAATGAATGACGTCCGATCGATGAACCGCCGCCGCTTCATGACCCTGACCGGATCGACGCTTGCCATGCTCGGGGGCGGCAGTGCCTTTGCTCAGGGCCAGGACGGCCGCATCCGCATCGACCCCAATGCATTCCAGCCGATCCCGATCGCGATCACCAACTTCCTGCCGGGTTCTCCGTCCGACGGCGACGTCGGCAACGGCGTCACGCAGGTCATCACCAACAACCTGAAGCGCTCGGGCCTGTTCGCGCCGATCGACCAGGCGGCCTTCATCGAGCGCATCAGCAACATGGACGTCGCGCCGCAATTCCAGAACTGGAAGACGCTCAACGCGCAGGCCCTCGTCACCGGCCGCATGACGCGGCAGCCGGACGGCCGCCTCAAGGCCGAGTTCCGCCTGTGGGACGTGATCAGTGGCCAGCAGCTCGCGGGACAGCAATATTTCACGTCGCCGGAATATTGGCGCCGCATCGCCCACATCATCTCCGACCAGATCTATGAGCGGATGACCGGCGAGAAGGGGTATTTCGACAGCCGCGTCGTGTTCGTCGACGAGAGCGGGCCGAAGGAGCGCCGCGTCAAACGGCTCGCGATGATGGACCAGGACGGCGCCAATGTGCGCTACCTGACTCGCGGCGCGGATCTCGTGTTGACGCCGCGCTTCTCGCCGAACTCGCAAGAGATCACCTACATGGAGTTCGGCCAGGGCGATCCGAAGGTCTATCTCTACAACATCGAGACGGGCCAGCGCGAGATCGTCGGCAACTTCCCCGGCATGACCTTCGCGCCGCGCTTCTCGCCGGACGGCCAGCGCGTCATCATGAGCCTGCAGCAGGGCGGCAATTCCAACCTGTTCGTGATGGATCTGCGCTCGCGCGCGACCACGCGTCTCACCGACACGCCGGCGATCGACACGTCTCCGTCTTACTCGCCGGACGGTGCCCGCATCTGCTTCGAATCCGATCGCGGCGGCCGGTCGCAGATCTACGTGATGGCCGCGGGCGGCGGGCAGGCGCAGCGGATCTCCTTCTCCAAGGACGACACCAACGCCAGCTATTCGACCCCGGTGTGGTCGCCGAAGGGCGATTACATCGCCTTCACCAGGCAGGGAGGCGGACAGTTCGCGATCGGTGTCATGAAGCCCGACGGCAGCGGCGAGCGGCTGCTCACCTCCGGCTTCCACAATGAAGGCCCGACCTTCTCGCCGAACGGCCGCGTGCTGATGTTCTTCCGTGATCCCGGCGGCAGCGGCGGGCCCTCGCTGTACAGCGTCGACATCTCGGGACGCAACGAGCTGAAGGTGCCGACGCCGGGCTTCGCCTCCGACCCGGCATGGTCGCCGCTGCTGTCCTCGACCGCGGGCCAGTAGGTCCCTCGGCGCAGCGCGCGATGTGTCGAAGAGAAACGCGCAAACTTTTTCGGGATCGGGGAGGAAAGCAAGCTTTCCTTCACCTTGAGCTCGGCAAGCCTTGCCTAGTTGCTTGAAATATCAGCAGAAATGGGTTCGTCGTTGCCGAAAAACAACTCGACTTTAACGATGTTCCCTCAGAAAGACTTCATCTGGTTTGAGTAAAACTACGCGTCACACAGGACGCGCGTACAAACACAAATGCAATTCGCAAGCCAGAGCGGAGAACCTGAGCCGGCGTCGCCGAGAATTTCGGCGGCGCTGATCGATTCGCTGTTCGAAACGCCTGCTCCCTTGCTGACGGGTCTCGTCTTCGGTGTCGTTGCGGCGGCCGCGACCGCGCTGAAGACGGGAGAACCCTTGATCTGGGCGTGTGTTGCGCTGCTGATCCTCGCCGGCGCTATTCGGGCGTTCGACTTGCGGCGCTACCAGATGCGCAAATCGACGCTAACCCCCGACGAAGCTGCGCGATGGAAGAACCGGCATCAGATCGGAGCGATGATCCAGGCCGCCGCGGTCGGCATCTGGAGCACCACCACGCTCCTGGTGAGTGATGATGCCGTCGCCCATATGATCTCTCTCTCCACAACCACGGGGTTCGTGGCGGGGGGCGCAGGCAGGGCTTATGGACGGCAATGGATATACCAGCTGCAGGCTTCGCTCTGTTTCGGTTCGACGGTGATCGCGCTGGCGTGGCGTGGCACGCCCTATTACCTCGTCATGTCAGTCCTGTGCGCCGCGTTTCTGGTGGCCGTCATACAAATCTCGGCCAATTTGCATAGGATATTCATGCGGGCGCTCGTCGCGCGTGAACGCGAGGCGGCCCTGGCCGGCCAGTTTGACAGCGCGTTGAACAACATGCCCCATGGTCTGTGCATGTTCCGTGTCGACAGACAGCTTGCTGTGATGAATCATCGTTTCAGCGAACAGATGAATCTGCCCGACGATCTCGTGCAGAGTGGCCCCAATGCCTCCGAAATCATCGCGGCATGCGTCAACGGCGGTTCTATCTCGACCGAGAGCGGCAATTTGATCCTCCGGGAAATCGAGGACGGGCGGGTCCGCGAACTCCTGACCATAGATTCGGCGCGTGGGCGCACGTTGTCCTGGACCTTCCAACCAATGTCAGACGGCGGCATGGTGATGCTGCTCGAGGACATCACCGAGCGCAAGAATGCCGAGGCAAGGATAAGCCATCTTGCCCGCTACGACGAACTGACGGCGCTGCCGAACAGGGTCAATTTTCGCGACGAGATCGAGCGCCTGCTCGCAAACGCGCAGCATGCCGAGCGCCTCTCCGCGCTCCTGTTTGTCGACCTCGACCAGTTCAAGCAGGTCAACGACACGCTTGGCCACCCGTGTGGCGACCAGCTGTTGTGCGCGGTTGCCAACCGCCTCCGCGAGATGCTGCGGCCCGAAGATTTCGTCGCGCGCTTTGGCGGCGACGAGTTCGTCGTGTTTCAGCAGAACATCGCCTCGGCTGAGGATGCCGCCAGCCTCGCCCGCCGGATCGTCGAGCGCCTCAGCGAGCGCTATCGCATCGACAATCACCTCGTCGAGATCGGCGCCAGCGTCGGTATTGCGCTGACCGCGCCAGACCGCGGCGTGAGCGCCGACACGCTCCTGAAGAACGCCGACATGGCGCTGTACCGCGCCAAGGCCGACGGCCGCGGCACCTTCTGCTTCTTTCGGGAGGAAATGGCGGCGACCGTCGAGGCGCGCCGGATCCTGGAGCTCGATCTGCGCAAGGCGCTCGCCAACGAGGAGTTCGAGCTGTTCTTTCAGCCGCTGGTCAACCTCAAATCGGGCAAGATCACAACCTGCGAGGCGCTGCTGCGCTGGAACCACCCCGTGCGCGGTACGGTCTCGCCGGTCGACATTATCCCGGTTGCCGAGGACATGGGCTTGATCGTCGATCTCGGCCGCTGGATCCTGCGGCGGGCCTGCATGGAGTGCATGAAGTGGCCGGAGGGCGTCAGCGTCGCCGTCAACTTCTCGCCGCAGCAATTCCACCAGCGCGACGTGCTCAGCGAAATCCGCTATGCGCTCGAAGTGTCCGGGCTTCCGGCCCATCGCCTCGAGATCGAGATCACCGAGTCCTCGCTGCTGCGCAACACGCAGCTCACGCACGACGTCCTGTCGCAGCTTCACGCCCTCGGCATACGCATTTCGCTGGATGACTTCGGCACCGGCTATTCGAGCCTGAGCTATCTGCACAATTTCCCGATGCAGAAGGTGAAGATCGACCGCTCGTTCCTCGAAGGCATCGACACCGATCGGCCGCTGACGCTGCTACGCGGGGTGGCGCGGCTAGCCGTCGATCTCGGCATGTCGGTCGTAGTCGAGGGCATCGAGACCAACGAGCAGCTCGAACTGATCAGCGCAGATGGCACCATCACTGAAGGGCAGGGCTATCTTTTCAGCCGGCCGGTGCCCGCTGTTCGGGTTCGGCAATTGCTGGATGCCTCGCACGGCCGCCGTTCGGCCGACGACCAACTGACCATCGCTTCACGATCGATCGCCTGACATCTCCGTAGAATTGCGGGAAGACTCTGACATCTTGCAACCGGTACGATTAACCCTAACGGGGCGCGTCAATTGCGCCGGCGTTAAGAAGCTGTTAATCCTTTCATACCCGCAAGGGTTGTTTTGCCAGTTGAGGAATGTTGGATGAAGCCCGAAGCCGAGCTGCGTGCTTCGCTCTCTGTGCGGGGGGGAGCGCTGTTCGATCGCGTCGATTACCGATCCATCGAAACTCCTGAAGAGAAAGACCAGCTCTATCAGATGCGCTACAGGGCCTATACGCGCGGCGGACTAATTCCGCCGTCAGAGTCCCAGCGCTATACGGATGACTACGACGATGCGCCCAACGCCCGGACGTTCGGAGTGTATGTCGATGGCGAACTCTGCAGCTCCATCCGTCTCCACGTCCTGACGCCAGAACAGCGGATGTCCTGTACGACCGACTTGTTCGGCGACGTTCTTCACCCCCGCCTTGATCGAGGCGAAGTCTTCATCGATCCGGCCCGCTTTGTCGCAAGCCCGGAAAAAGCCAAATGCTTTCCGGAGCTCCCCTACGTGACGGTGCGACTGGTCTTCCTGGCCTGCGAACATTTCAATGCCGATACCGGACTCGCGCTGGTTCGTCCCGCGCACGAGTCGTTCTATCGCCGGGTCTTTCTCAACGAAACCATCGCAGAGCCGCGGCTGTTTCCGAATGCATTGGCAAAGGTCGCATTAATGGCGTCCAACTTCCGTGCCGTGCGGGAAAAGGTCTTAACGCGATTTCCAATCATGCGCTCAAGCGCATTCGAGCGGCGAATGCTGTTTGGGGACAGCAACGCGCCATCGGCGAGCATCGTCTCGCCGAAAGTAGCCTCCGAGCGTCCAAAGCTGGTCGTCTACTCCTGACAACCCGTCGGCGCCTTGCTCAAACGGACCTGCGGTCCGGCACCCATCCGGACCTGGCTTTATTTTAGCCAGTTCCGCGGCCGCCATGCTTGCCTTCACCCTTGCGCCACATTTACAACCCATTAACCATGACGGGTGCTTTTCGCTGGTTGGGGGCATTTGATCGGCTGAGGCAAGGTTCCGTCAAGGTTGACGGAACGTTCGCTTAACCAACCCCCTGTAGACCGGACAGCAGTGGACTAACGTGAGCGTGGAGGCTCCGGAATGAAACATCCTATGCGTATCCTCCAGGGATTGAAGCTGGTCGCGGTGCTTGCCGTCGCGCTGTCGATGGGTGCCTGCGCCAACAAGAATGCCGCGACGGATGCGATGGCCAATGCGGCGACGCCTGGCAGCCAGCAGGACTTCGTGGTGAACGTGGGGGACCGCGTGTTCTTCGAAAGCGACCAGACCGATCTGACCCCGCAGGCGATCGTGACCCTGGAGAAGCAGGCGCAGTGGCTGCAGACCTATCCGCGCTACAGCTTCACCGTCGAAGGTCATGCCGACGAGCGCGGCACCCGCGAATACAACATCGCGCTCGGCGCCCGGAGAGCCCAGTCGGTGCGCTCGTTCCTCGCCTCGCGCGGCATCGATCCGAACCGCATGCGCACGATCTCCTACGGCAAGGAGCGGCCGGTCGCGGTCTGTAACGATATCTCCTGCTGGTCGCAGAACCGTCGTGCCGTCACGGTGCTGAACGCGAGCTCCTGACGCCGATCAGTCAGTCGCCGTTCATCTTCAAAAACCGATTATGCCGGCGCCCTCTCGGGCGCCGGTTTCGTTTCAGCAATCCGTGACTTAAAACCCGGTGGTGCCAGTCACAGTTTTGGCGTACTCCCCTTCAATGTGTGGCGCGTCGCATGTTCCGTCGCAGGCCATTTCGCTTTCGTCGTCAGGGCAAGATGTCATCCAGATTTAAGCTCTTTACCGGCACCGTGGCGATGGCCACGCTGCTCTCTTTCGGCTCGCTTGCACTCGCGCAGTCGGACGATGATCCCGAGATGCGGATCGAGCGGCTGGAGAGCCAGCTGCGCCAGCTCACCGGCCAGAACGAGGAGCTGCAATACCGCAACCGCCAGCTCGAGGAGCGGCTGCGGGCGCTCGAAGGCGGCGCGCAAGCTGCGCCCGGTCAGGCGCCCAATGTCGCGGCGATGCCGCCCGCCCAGCTTGCACCGGGTCAGGTCGCGCCGGGCTATCGCCAGCCGCAGCAGCAGGCCGCGCAGCCCAATTACGAGCAGCCCCAGGTCGCCGCTCCTGCGCCGATCATTCAGGAGCAGCCGGCGCCCGGCGCCCCCGGCATGCGCCGCCGCGGCGATGCTTTCGATCCCAACCAGAACCCGAACGCGCCGGGCGCGCCACGCGCGCTCGGCGGCGGCCAGCAGCCGATGCAGGCGGCTCCCGGCGGCGCACCCGGCGGCCGCGGCGCCGGCGAGCCGCTCGATCTCGCCAACACCGCTCCCCGCTATCAGCCGCAGGCCGCGCCCCCGGCCGCGCAGCCCGGCTATCCGCCGGCTCAACCCGGCTATCCGGCGCCGGCGGGCGGCACGGGGCTTGCCACCCTGCCGCCGTCGGCCACGCCGCGCGACGAGTTCGACCTCGGCATCGGCTACATGCAGCGCAAGGACTATGCGCTCGCCGAGCAGACCATGAAGAACTTCACGCAGAAATATCCTGGAGACCCGCTGCTGGGGGACGCGCAATACTGGCTCGGCGAGAGCTATTTCCAGCGCCAGCAATATCGCGACTCCGCCGAAGCCTTCCTCGCCGTCACCACCAAATACGAGAAATCGGCCAAAGCGCCGGACGCGCTGCTGCGGCTCGGCCAGTCGCTCGCCGCCCTGAAGGAGAAGGAGGCCGCCTGCGCCGCCTTCGGCGAGATCGGCCGCAAATATCCGCGCGCTTCCGCCGGCGTCAAAGCCGCGGTCGACCGCGAGCAGAAGCGCGTGAAGTGCTGACGTCCGGGTCCTGACAAGACGGATGGTGCTACGCTAGACGTCGTCACCATCCGCCTTTTGAGGTCAGGGCCCGCGTCATGTCAGACGACGACAATTCTCCGATCTCGGCGCGCGAGGCGAGGCGGCTCTTTGCCGGCTTGAAAGGCGCGCCAGCGCTGGTCCTCGCCGTCTCCGGCGGACCCGACTCGGTCGCGCTGATGTGGCTGGCGGCGCGCTGGCAGCGCAGCCTCGCGCGTGGCCCGCGTCTCACCGTCGTTACGATCGATCACGGCCTGCGGCGCGAGGCGGCGCGGGAGGCGCGCGAGGTCAAGCGGCTCGCCACTGAACTCGGGCTACCGCACCGGACCCTGCGCTGGCGCGACGCAAAGCCGAAGACGGGGCTGCCGGCGGCCGCGCGCGAGGCCCGCTATCGTCTGCTCGCACAGGCCGCGCGCGCGGTCGGCGCGAGCCATGTGCTGACCGCCCATACCCGCGACGACCAGGCCGAAACCTTGTTGATGCGGCTGCTCCGCGGCAGCGGCCTTGCCGGACTGTCGGCAATGGCGTCCCTCAGTGAGCGCGAGGGGATCGTGCTGGCCCGGCCGCTGCTCGATGTCCCCAAGGCGCAGCTGATCGCGACCTTGAGGCGGGCCAAGATCGGCTTTGCCGACGATCCCAGTAACCGCGATACCGCCTTCACCCGGCCGCGCCTGCGCGCGCTGCTGCCGCAACTCGCCGCCGAGGGCGGCGATGCCCGCACGCTCGTGCGACTTGCGGCAAGGCTGGCGCGGGCCAATGCGGCAGTCGAGATACTGGCCGACGGCGCCGAGCGCTTCCTCCGTTTGCGGGATCGCGGCGATGCGCCGCAGGTGGGCGTTCGAAGCTTCGAGGCCTCGAGCTTCGCCCTTCTGCCCGAGGAGGTCCGGCTGCGGCTCCTGCTGCGGGCGATCAACGCGCTCGGACATGAAGGGCCGGCGGAACTCGGCAAGGTCGAAACCCTCCTGGCTGTGCTCGATCAGGCCATCGCCGCAAGTCCTCGCGCTGCCGCCAATGGCCGGCAGGCCTTGCGGCAGACCCTTGCGGGAGCCTTGATCAGCCTTGCCGGCGGGCGTATCCACATCGCACCGGCGCCGGCCCGGCGGCGCAAGGGTGTGTGAACACCGGCCATTCCGGTCCCCTGCCGTCAGGACACCTTAACCAGGCAGGGAAATCACCGGTCAGGTCGCCATTATTTCAGCGGGAATCGCTCTAAGATGGGCTAAATAGTCCCATCTCGTTCCCTTGGCAGCGACCGGTGCGGCACCTAGATTGTATGCTCTAACCGAGAGGATTCCTTGGGGATTTTCTCTAGCTTGCCCAAGCCACGCTGCCCAAGTAACTCCTGAAGGACCAGGCCGCGATCCGCGCGACCACGAAGGAAGATCGATGAACGCCAATCTGCGCAATTTCGCCCTCTGGGTCATCATTGTTTTGCTGCTGTTGGCGTTGTTCACGCTCTTCCAGAATCCGGGTCAGCGGGCCTCCTCGCAGGACATCGCCTTCTCGCAGCTCCTGAGCGAGGTTGACCGCGGCAATGTGCGCGACGTCGTGATCCAGGGCCCGGATATCCACGGCACCTTCACCAACGGCTCGAGCTTCCAGACCTATGCGCCGAACGATCCGACGCTGGTGAAGCGCCTGTATGACAGCAAGGTCCAGATCACCGCGAAGCCGCCCGGCGACAACGTGCCGTGGTTCGTCTCGCTGCTGGTCTCCTGGCTGCCCTTCATCGCGCTGATCGGCGTGTGGATCTTCCTGTCGCGCCAGATGCAGGGCGGCGCCGGCAAGGCGATGGGCTTCGGGAAGTCGCGCGCCAAGATGCTGACCGAAGCGCATGGTCGCGTCACCTTCGAGGACGTCGCGGGCGTCGACGAGGCCAAGCAGGATCTCCAGGAGATCGTCGAATTCCTGCGCGACCCCGGCAAATTCCAGCGTCTCGGCGGACGCATTCCGCGCGGCGTGCTCTTGGTCGGCCCGCCCGGCACCGGTAAGACCCTGATCGCGCGTGCGGTCGCGGGCGAAGCCAACGTGCCGTTCTTCACCATCTCCGGTTCGGACTTCGTCGAGATGTTCGTCGGCGTCGGCGCCAGCCGCGTCCGCGACATGTTCGAGCAGGCCAAGAAGAACGCGCCCTGCATCATCTTCATCGACGAAATCGACGCGGTCGGTCGTCACCGTGGCGCCGGTCTCGGCGGCGGCAATGACGAGCGCGAGCAGACGCTGAACCAGTTGCTGGTCGAGATGGACGGCTTCGAGGCGAACGAGGGCGTGATCCTGATTGCCGCCACCAACCGCCCCGACGTGCTCGATCCCGCGCTGCTGCGTCCCGGCCGCTTCGACCGTCAGGTCGTCGTGCCGAACCCCGACGTCGTCGGCCGCGAGCAGATCCTCAAGGTTCACGTCCGCAAGGTGCCGCTGGCGCCGGATATCAACCTCAAGACCATCGCGCGCGGCACCCCGGGCTTCTCCGGCGCCGACCTGATGAACCTCGTCAACGAAGCTGCGCTCACCGCAGCCCGCCGCAACAAGCGGATGGTGACGCAGGCCGAGTTCGAGGAAGCCAAGGACAAGGTGATGATGGGCGCCGAGCGCAAATCGCTCGTCATGACCGAGGAAGAGAAACTGCTGACGGCCTATCACGAGGGCGGCCACGCCATCGTCGGCCTCAACGTGCCCGCGACCGATCCGATCCACAAGGCGACCATCATCCCGCGTGGCCGTGCGCTCGGCATGGTCATGCAGCTCCCCGAGCGCGACAAGCTGTCGATGTCTCTGGAGCAGATGACCTCGCGCCTTGCGATCATGATGGGCGGCCGCGTCGCCGAAGAGCTGATCTTCGGCCGGGAGAAGGTGACCTCGGGTGCGGCCTCCGACATCGAGCAGGCGACCCGCCTTGCCCGCATGATGGTGACGCGCTGGGGCCTGTCGGAAGAGCTCGGCACCGTTTCCTACGGCGAGAACCAGGACGAGGTGTTCCTGGGCATGTCGGTGTCGCGCACGCAGAACGCCTCGGAGGCGACGGTCCAGAAGATCGATTCCGAGATCAGGCGTCTGGTCGAGGAAGGCTACAAGGAAGCAACCCGCATCCTCACCGAGAAGCATGCCGACCTCGAAGCTCTCGCCAAGGGCCTGCTCGAGTTCGAGACGCTGAGCGGCGACGAGATCATCGACCTGCTCAAGGGCAAGAAGCCGAACCGCGAGTCCGTGCTGGAGCCGACCACCCCGCGTGCGTCTGCCGTGCCCCCGGCCGGCAAGTCGCCGCGCCCGCGGCCCGATGCGGATCCCGGCCTGGAGCCGCAGCCGCAGGCGTAATCGCGGAGCTGCAGATCAGATTGAAAAACGCGGCGGAAACGCCGCGTTTTTTTGTTCTCCGAACGCGCGTGCGCGAGCCGGCTTCGCGCTGGCTCGTCCCGCAAGGCAGGCACCGCCGAACCAGAGCGTTCTGGCCCGGTACCATGGTTTGAACCTGGGCCGTTTTGCCACGGCATGTCGTCTGAATCCGTTGCGGTGGGTCAAGAAGGGGGGATTCGACGGCGTTAGGCTCCAGCTCGTCAAAGGAGCGATACATGGCTTTCAAGGATGTTCTGTTGACCCTGGCGAGCTACCCGGAACCGACGCCCGTTTCGGTGATCGACGAGGCGGTTTCCATCGCCGCCGTCCTGGATGCGCACCTCGCAGCCATTTCCTGCGAGGTCCATGCGGAAGTACGCGAAAGCCTGCTCGGGGATGTCATCCTGGACATACCTTCGCTCGTTGCGCGCGAGGCCGCCAAGAGCCGGCAGAATGTGAACGCACTGCTCGCAGCATTCGAAGCGTCGGCCGTGAAAGCCGGCGTTCGGCACGAGACCATCATCGAGCAATGTGCAACCGCCGACGAGGCGGCAATGCTGGTCGATTATGCGAAGCTTCGCGATCTCACGATCATGGCGGTGCCGGAATTCCATGAGCGGTGGCACGCCGAGGAGGTAATCTTTGGATCGGGCAGGCCGACGCTGATCCTGCCCGCAACTCCGCGACCGCGGCCATTCCGGCTCGATGCTGTTTGCGTGGCTTGGGACTTCAGCCGCACCGCTGCGCGAGCGGTTTCCGACGCGCTTTCCTTGCTCGAAAGGGCTAAAACGGTGCGCGTCGTGACTGTCACGAACGAGAAGGCCCTGGATTCCAAACATTCGGCGGAAGAACTCGGAAAGAACCTCGCTCGCCACGGCATCGAGGTCGTGCTCGACAAGATCGATGCCGAGGGCAAGCCGATCAGCGAAGTCCTCGAGTCATACGTGCTATCTCGCGGCATCGACCTTCTCGTCATGGGCGCGTACGGAACGCCGAGGTGGCGGGAGTTCGTGCTCGGTGGTGCGACCAGGGGTCTGCTCTCCAAGCCTCCGATCCCGATCCTGTTTTCGCATTGATGCTCGGTCATGCAGGAGGCCGGAACAGATGCCAGTCAGCAACCTGCCATGGGAAAAGCGCCAGGTGGTTCTCCAAGGCTGATCAGGTCGCTCACGCTGACGCACGCGGTGCTGTACGGGCTCGGCGTGACGATCGGCGCCGGGATCTACGTCCTGGTGGGGGCGGCCGCCGCGCGGAGCGGAATGCACGCACCTCTGGCGTTCCTTGCTGCTGCCGTCGTGATGGGCGTGACGGCCGGGACTTTTGCTGAACTGGGCACGCGTCTGCCGGTTGCGGCCAGCGAGGCGGCTTATGTCCAGGCCGCATTCCATCGAAAATGGCTCGGCGGGGCCACAGGGTTGCTCGTGGTGGCCGCAGCGACGATCTCGGGCGCGACCATCACGGTTGGGAGCGCCGGCTACATCGGCGTATTCCTGCCGCTGCCTGCGAGCTGGATCATCGCTGGCGTCGTGGTTGCGATGGGAGCGATCGCCTGCCTGTCCGCGGTTCAGTCCATCAGCTTCGCCGGGCTGATGACGGTCGTGGAGATCGGAGGATTGGTCCTCATTGTCGGGGCCGGCTTATTTCAGGGCGACACCCTGGTGTCCCGACTGCCTGAATTGTGGGTCCCCATCAACGATAAGGTCGCCTGGACAGGGATCGCACAGACGTCACTGCTCGCCGTATTTGCATTCATCGGATTCGAGCACCTGGTGAACATATCCGAGGAAATGAAGAATCCCTCCCGGACCCTGCCTAGGGCGCTTCTCATCACCCTCGGCGTGACGGCGCTCCTCTACATGACCGTCGTCTGGGTTGCGGTGGTCGCGGTGCCCCCGGCCGAACTTGCACACTCCTCGGCCCCGCTCGCCCTGGTATTTCAGCGGTTGACCGGTCTTCCCCTCTCGGTGCTGAGCGCCGTCGCGATCGTCGCGACGGTCAACGGGATCATCGTTCACATGCTCATGATCGGACGTGTGCTGTACGGTCTCGCGGATCAGGGCAACCTTCCGGCCCTTCTGGCGAGGGTGAGCACCAGAAGCGGCGCGCCTGTGGTGGCAACCCTCTTCGGCGTCGGCGCCATCCTGATTCTCGCCCTCGGCGTTCCCTTGACCGGATTGGCCGAATGGACCTCACGCCTGACGCTTGGAACTTTCGTCCTGGTCAACCTGGCGCTTCTCCGGATCAAGACGAACGAATCGAAACCTCCTGCCGGCGTGTTCCTGGTGCCCATTTGGGTGCCGGTGGCGGGACTGTGCACAAGCGCCGCGTTGCTCCTGATCGATTTCTTCGGATAGAGCGCGCGTTTGCGCCTTGATGCGGCCCACAGGTCCGAGATCGTCCCAAGGCCGAACAGAGCGGCTGGATCTGCAGCTTCAGTTGCGGTTTGCGTGCCCTCACCTGCGCACGCGCCAGACGGTCATACCGGATCGAGATGCAGCCTCGATTCGCTCCAGATAATCTGGAGCTTCCCCCCGGCCGAGCCCTGCGGCGAGGCCCTCCGGCGCGATCCGGACAAGATCTTCCTGATCGGCGGAGCCGTTGCAGGTCAGGATGTAATCGACTTCTCGCACGCCGAGCATTGCACGCGCGGCCTGCGGCGGCGCCGTCATCGCATGCACCATGGCGAGGTTACCGTCATTGTTGCGATGGTAGGGGCCGGCGAACACCGAATGACCGGTTACTGCCAGGATCGCCGGACCTGAGTCGATCGGCGCCATGATCCGACCGGGCGGCAGGGCAGCGAGGGGAGCGGCGCTGGAGATGGTCTGGCAGGAGACGTTGCGCTCGGGCGCCGCGATCTCATGGCGGCTCGCCCCGGCGAATGCCGGCCAGACGGCAAAGCCGATGCCGCCGAGAGTGGCGGGCGACACCAGCAGTGCGGCACGCACCAGCCCCCAATCGGCAACCAGACGCGTGCGCAGCGCCGCGATTGCCATGACGCAGAGCGGCGCGGCAAGGATGTTGGCGGCGGCGGCGCCGCGCAATTCCCACAGGCTGACGCCGTACAGCGCTGCGAGCGTGACGGTCGAGACGATCCAGCGAAAGCGCCTCTCTGGCCTGTCGCGAATGATGGCGGCCACGCACAGGCCGAGCGTCAGCAAGGGAAACGCGTAGTACCCGAGCAGCTTCTGCGGCTGCATCCGCGCCAGCTCCGTCACCGGTATGGTCTCGGTGACCCGGTCGAGCCAGAAGCTGACGAGCAGGGGATCGACCTGTGCGTAGGGCGAGGCAACGCAGCTCGGATAGGATTTGAAGAACGCGACCAAAAGGAGCGCACCCATAATTGCAGCCGCCGCAAGGCGCCTCCACAGGGAGCTGTGCGGAGAGCTGACGCCGGCCACCGCGAGCAGCGCGATGCCGCCGCCCGCGGACAACAGCAGGATGGGGCCTCCGAAGGCATCGCAGACGGGCTTCGCCAGATTGCTCATCGGGAGCAGCAGCAATGCCAGCAGCAGCGCTGATCCGGCGAGGCCTGCACCATAGGCGCAGGCGGAGCGCAGCACGTGAGCGCCCTTCCAGATCAGGAGACCGACCACGGCCGCGCTCGCCACGGCGATGGCAGGCAGCATTTCCAATCCGATCGCCAGCGAAAGCGCCGCCAGACATCCCGCTGATGCCGCTCTCAATGCCGAATGTTCGAGATCGATGACGCACAACATGAAGCCGAGCAGCAACACGATCTGCACATTGTGATGATCGATCGCGCCGGCGCGGAAGTGGATCAGGGCAGGGATCGACAGCGACGTGACCAGAATCGTGGCAAGCTGGATCCGCGGCCGCTCGGCCGGGGCGCTTGCCTGACCCGCGATCGTCGTTGCGAGCCAGAGCGCGGCGCCCAACAACAGCGAGGGCCATGCGACCAATGCGAGCGCTTCCGAAGCGTGCTGGCCGAGCAGGGGACGAAACGCGAGGATCAGCAGGGCCAGGGGCGCATCGACGATGCGGGACCAGTGCATCGCGATTCCGGGCGGATCGAGCCGGTACTGGGTCAGGTCGTACCAGCCCTGGCCGGCCAGGAGATCGCGCACCTCGACCAGTCGCATCGCGTCGTCGGTCGACATGGTGTCGAACACGCCGGCCCTGATCGCGGGAAGTCCGAGCGCCACCACGATCGCCGCCCAGGCGATCGTGAGCACGATCGCGGGACTCAATGTCGTGCCGGATCCTCGCGCGGTCGGCAGGAGCAGGGACGGCATCGTCCCGCGCCTCAATTCGAGGCCGCGGGCGTGGATCTGCTATCCGCGCTCTGTCCGTCCTCGCGCATATGGATGACGGCGATGTCGTCCGCATAGATCCGCTTCCAGCCCTTGAGCTGGTCGAGGATCTGCGGGCCCGGCGCATCGGCAACCAGGAGCGTCGCGTCGATCTTGTACTCGTCGAGCAGGCGCGGCAGCAGCTCGGGCTTCTTGCCCTCCGTTGCCTTGAAGAAGTCCATGACGAATTTCTCGCCATAGAGCTCGGCGCGGCCGTCGACGAAGACCGGAATGTCGCGCGAGATCAGGTAGCCGCCGAACTGGTAGGCGTTGAAGATGCGCTGCACCTTGCGTTGCTCGAGCAGGTCGACCGCCGCAACGGGCGTTTGCGTCATCGTGAAGGTAAAGCGGTGGTGCCCCAGGTAGAGCGACGTCGAGGTCCAGCTCGCCGCCACGATCATCAGTGCACCAAGGGCGGTGACATAGCGGGCCGGCCAGCGGTCGCCATCGGTGGCGTCAGGCGCCGGGCGCGGGAACATCTGGCCGAGCGGCTTTGCCAGCACCAGCGGCACGATGAACGCAAATGCCTCGATGCTCCGGACATGGGTCAGTGCGCTCCAGGTCAGGAACAGGATCAGGAAGATCCGAGGCGCCGACAGCACCAGGCCGCGATAATAGCCGAATGCGATCAGGGCGAGCAGGGCGCCTTCGAAGGACGTGAACGTGGCGAAGTTCGCCGGCGCCCATTCGAAGATCAGCGACAGCAGCTCGCCAAGGCCGAGGATGTTGGTCGCGCCCTGCAGCGTCCGCCAGCCATAGGGCGTGCAGCAGCTCGCAATCAGCGCGCCGATTCCGAACAGGACCCAGCGCATGAACAGCCGAAGGCGTTGTCCCTTCTCGGCATGCTCGACCGCTTCGAGCGAAATCGGGCCGATCAGGGCCAGGCCCAGCACGAAGCCGCCATGCAGATTGGCCCAGAGCGCCATCAGCGGCAGCCAGGTCCAGGACGGCGCGCTCCTGCGGTCGGCAGCCCCCATCAGCAGGCCGACCCACGCCACCATGACGGGCAGTGCCAGGATATGCGGACGCGCCAGCACGTGATGGATCGACAGCAGCAGGGCCAGCATCGCGAACAGCACGGCGCGTGGTGCCTCGATCTGCGCGTCGAGCAGATAGACGAAGATTGCAAGCGCAAGCGCAATCGCGACCGCGGTGAGGATGACGGGGCCGCCCCAGCCCCATTGCGCATGGGAGAAGGCGAACAGAACCTGCGACAGCCATGACGTCGAAATCCACGTCGCGCCGGTTCGCGTGAAGGAATAGATGTCGGTGGTGGGCATGGCGCCGTGATCGAGGATCCATTGCCCGATCTTGATCTGCCAGAACGAGTCGGAATCCTGAAGCAGCGTGTCGCCGACAAAGAGGTAGAACAGATAGGCGCCGGCACCGACGCACAGCGGCACCAGGGCCCTCGCGCGGCTCTGCACCGCGATGCTGTTGGCAAAGGAAAGGGACATGCCGCCTCGTCGTCCTGTTGTTCTTGTCGTCGAGCGCGATCCGGACCCGGAGGGCCGCTTCAGGCCGAGCGGTCGGCATTGGACCATAGCGGTCATAACTTCGGGTAAACCGGCCACGCTATCGCGGTTTCATGTCCCGACAATTTAACGGATTGTTCTAGATTTCCATTTACCATCGGCGAATACACGCAACCCGCCTTGTGTTTACGCAGTCGAATTAACTGCGGCGCAATTCTTTGCCTCTACGTTCGGTTTCAAGGTCGGGCGGCGCTGGGAAGCCGAAGAGACCGGATCAGTTGTAAGCCTCGTGTACTCATTTGGAGCACTTCTATGAAGAACCTCGTTGCGCGTTTCGTGAAGGATGAATCCGGCGCCACCGCCATCGAATACGGCCTGATCGCTGCCGGCATCGCGCTCGCGATCATCACCGTCGTCAACAATCTCGGCACCACGCTGAACACCAAGTTCACCTCGATCTCGACCAGCCTCAAGTAAGGCCGGACGAACCAGGGATTTCAAAGAGCCCCGTCCTCGACGGGGCTCTTTTCGTTTGGGGCGAGGCTTGTCGCTGATTCGTCAGTTCAGCTCAGCTCTTCAGCTTTCTTGGGCCAGGCTTGCCAGTCCCCCTCGACGAAGCCGGCGCAGCAGACCCGCGCAGCGCGCGGCTCCGGGCGAGGTAGAATTTCACGACCCAGATCGAGGCGGCGGCGAGCGCGATGCCGCCGAGGCCGCGCACGCCCACAGCGCCCACATGTAGAGCACGGCGGATGTCGCGCAACTGTCCGGCATAGACCGCGGTGTGGATCTCGGGAAAATGCGCGGCCGGCAAACTCAGTACGTAATAGGTGCCGATCGCGGGCACCAGCGCGGGATCGTGATGGTGACGGCGAGCGCGAGGCTCAACGCGAGCATGAACAATTGCAACCGCACGTGGCGCGCCGTCAGTGCCAGCACGACGGGAATGCCGAGCCCCGGAGGCGCTCCAGTCCGGATCGCCGTGACGCGTCACGCATTTCCATCTTGTCATTCACCCTGAATAGTTGTTCAGTCCTTGCGGGGCGATTTGCATCTTTTGCGTGACGAAGCGTTCGGCCGCAGGGCGTGCGGCAGGCGTGTGGGACAGGAAGCGCGCCATGGTTTATCGGCGGACGCATCAAGTGGTTAAGCGCCTTGCGGCGCGGCGCAGTGCGATTCTGACGGCGGCGCGGGAGACGGCGGCGGAAGGCGGCATGGCGGCGGTGCAGATCGCGCCGGTCGCGGTCCGGGCCAATGTCGCGGCCGGCACGGTCTACCGTTACTTCCCCTCCAAGGCCGAGCTGATTTCCGAACTGATTGCCGAGGTCTCCCGCGACGAGCTCGCGGCGATCCGCCGGGCGGCCGATGCGGCGCCCGGGCCGTCCTCGGCGTTGGCCGCGGCCGTGACAACCGTGGCGGTCCATACCCTGTCGCAGCGCAGGCTCGCCTGGGGCATCCTGGCCGAGCCCGTCGATGTCGATGTCAGCGCCTCCAGGCTTGCCAGCCGGCGCGAGATCGCGGGCGAGATCGCATCCCGGATCGACGCCGCGGTGCGTGCCGGTCACCTGCCGGCGCAGGACACCGCGCTCGCGGCCACCGCGTTGCTCGGCGCGCTGCATGAGGCCCTGGTCGGGCCGCTCGCGCCCGACAATCTCGACGATCCCGTCAAGATGCGCGACGCGGTGCAGACCGTGACGCTGCTGGCCCTGCGCGCGGTCGGCGTCATGGACGCCCGCGCCCGCGGCCTGGTCGTCCAGCAGACGCTGCTGCCGACGACGAAGGCGCTGGTTGGCGCGTAACATCGGCCGCGCGGCCGGGCGGCGGCCTGACCTCGCTCATGTCGTTGACGGAGCGAGCCTTTCCGCAAGACCGCAGCAAGCCCGCCGGACCCTCCGGCTCCTTTGCATGGGGTTGTTTTTCGATTTTTTGTTTGGCGGCGCCTGTTTGTTTGGCGGCGCCTGCCGGACCTAAATGTTCGCGTCGCCTTCGGGGCCGACCGAGGCGATGCGCACCATGTTGGTGGTGCCGGGAATGCCGAGCGGCACGCCGGCGACGATGATCACGCGCTGGCCGGCGCGGACGAAGCCGTCACGGAACGCGATCTGGCCGGCGCGGCTGACCATGTCGTCCTGGTCGCGCGCGTCCTCCGCCACCACGCAATGCACGCCCCAGACCACCGCGAGCCGGCGGCCGGCGGTGATGTTCGGCGTGATCGCCACGATCGGCGGCTTCGGCCGCTCGCGCGCGACGCGCACGGCGGTCGAGCCTGACGAGGTCCAGCAGATCAAGGCGGGCAGGTCCAGCGTTTCGGCGATCTGCCGTGCGGCATCCGCGATGGCATCGCCGGCGGTCGATTCCGGCGGGGGGCGCTGCGCCGTGATCACCGAGCGGTAGGTCGGGTCGCGTTCGACCTCCTCGCCGATGCGGTTCATGGTCGAGACCGCCTCGACCGGGAATTTGCCGGCCGCCGATTCCGCCGACAGCATGATGGCGTCGGCGCCCTCATAGACGGCCGTGGCGACGTCGGAGACTTCGGCGCGGGTCGGCACCGGCGACTGGATCATCGATTCCAGCATCTGGGTCGCGACCACCACCGGTTTGCCGGCGCGGCGCGCCATCCGTGTCATCTGCTTCTGCAGGCTCGGAACGCGCTCCAGCGGCAGCTCGACGCCGAGGTCGCCGCGCGCCACCATCAGCGCATCGGAGGCCTCGATGATGTCGGCGAGGCGGTCGATCGCCTGCGGCTTCTCGATCTTGGCCATCACGGCAGCGCGGCCGCGGATCATCTTCTTGGCTTCGAGCACGTCGTCCGCGCGCTGCACGAAGGACAGCGCGATCCAGTCGACGCCGGTGACGAGCGCCGCCTCAAGGTCGGCGCGGTCTTTCGACGTCATGGCGGAGACCGGCAAATCGGTGTCGGGCAGGCTGACGCCCTTGCGGTCGCTCATCTTGCCGCCGACCACGACACGCGTCACCGCGTGCTCCTTGGAGGTTTCCTCCGCGATCAGGCGTACCTTGCCGTCGTCGAGCAGCAGCGCGTGCCCGGGCCGCAGCGCCGCCAGGATCTCCGGATGCGGCAGGTGGACGCGCGTGGCATCGCCGGGCGCCTTGTCGGAATCGAGCGTGAAGGTCTGGCCGTTCTGGAGCTGCACCGAGCCTTCGGCGAAGGCACCTAACCTGAGCTTCGGGCCCTGCAGATCGACCAGGATGCCGATCGGCCGGCCATAACTGCTCTCGACGTTGCGGATCGTCGCCACCAGCTCCCGCATCTTGTCATGCGGGGTGTGGCTCATGTTGATGCGAAACAAGTCGGCGCCGGCCTCGAACAGGCGGCGGATCATCGCGAGATCCGAAGAGGCCGGTCCCAGCGTCGCGAGAATCTTGATACGGCGAAGACGCCTCATTGCTTACTTCCAGACGGTGGCGAGGGAGGTGGCGGGAGCCCAGGCGCGGCGGGGGGCGTACCACCGGGCGGGCTGTTGGGCAAACCCGGAACCCCGCCCGGTCCAACCGGACCAGGCAGGCCGGGTACGCGTTGCTGCGCCGGCTGTTCGTTGGCGTCGGTCAGCTGCACGGTCCACGCTCGCTGCTCACCGGTGTCGACCTCGAAATAGCCGGTCCGGTCGTAGCCGCGCGCGAGGCAATCCTCGGTGCCGCGGATGGTGAACTCCTTGTCGCGCGAGCACATGAAGGCCTGCCCCGACCACTCGCCGCCGCGGTCATAGTCGATCGCGTAGATGTAATAGTAACGGGCGACGAGCGTTCCCCGCAGCAGGGTCTCGCAGGAGCGGGACGAGATGTTCCACCAGCCTTCGGTGGTCCAGCCCTCGGCGTCCTTGTAGCCGAGCGCAATGCCGACCCGGCTCGACGTGTTGTTGCAGAGGCGGAAATCGGCGGAGGCCGGACTGGCGCAGAGGCACAGCAAGGCGATCACCAGCACCGGGACCAACCGGGCGAGCAGGCGAAGCGGGGAGCGGGGAGATTCGGCAATCATTGTCGCGGTAGCTATACCAGATCATTGACGATTTGGCGTAGGGGTCGGGAACCGGCCCAGGCAGCGGCCATTCCATTGCCGGGCGGGTTTGCGCCGGGATATGGCAAAATCTGTGACAGGCCCCACCTGATCCCGTAAGGGTGACCTCCATCGGGGCAGGCCCAAGGGGATACAGCCATGGCAATCGACGACAAAACCAGAACCGAGCTCGAGGCGGCCGCATTTCGGCGCCTGGTCGATCATCTGAAGACGCGGACGGATGTTCAGAACATCGACCTGATGAATCTCGCCGGCTTCTGCCGCAACTGCCTGTCCAACTGGCTCAAGGAAGCTGCCGACACCCAGGGCGTCGCCTTGAGCAAGGACGAGAGCCGCGAGGCCGTCTACGGCATGCCCTATGAGACCTGGAAAGCGAAGTACCAGGGCGCGGCCACGCCCGAGCAGCTCGAGACCATGAAGAAGGTCCATCCCCACGGGCATTGAGCGGCCCCGGCCGTCGCCGCGCTGAGTCGCACCACACAACAGGTTTCTTTGCGCTGTCGCAGGAAGATGTGGGCGCGCTGTGGACGAGCGCGATGCTGCCTTGAACGCAGTCGGCACCAACCCTAAGGGTTCTCCCCAGCACGCGCGGTGAGGATGCCGGCGTCACCTCGTTTTGCCAGTTCCATTGGGAGTACCTAGATGGCCACCTCCGCCGCCGTCCGCGACGACGAGCCCGCGACGAAATTTGCCAAGGACCAGCTCAAATCCATCATCGAGCGCATCGAGCGGCTGGAGGAAGAGAAAAAGGCGATCTCCGACGACATCCGCGACGTCTATGCCGAGAGCAAGGGCAACGGCTACGACGTCAAGGCGCTGCGCACCATCGTGCGAATGCGCAAGCAGGACCCGAACGAGCGCGCCGAGGCCGAGACCATTCTCGAAACCTACATGCAGGCGCTGGGAATGCTCTGAGGCGTTGGCGCCTCACCACCACTGCCGCGGCGCGAGCGAGCGCAGGAAAATTCGCGTGCTTGCGGTGCGGAAGCATTTTCGGGATTGCGCTGCGCTCCATCGGCGCTACGAATCGGCGATGCTGCACCTGGTCTGTGAACGGAGACCGCCGTGACTGCACCGGCGCTGCCGCGCGAGGTGAGCCGCGCTTTTGGCGCTCTTCCAGGGCCGATCGGCAAGCGGCTGCTTCAGGTGCGCGACTTGATCTTCGCGACTGCCGCGGCGCATGACGATGTCGGCCGGCTCACGGAAACGTTGAAATGGGGCGAGCCGGCTTACCTGACCGATGAGACCGGCAGCGGCTCTACGATACGGCTCGGCCGCATCAAGGACTCCACACACGCCGCCATTCTGTTCAACTGCAAGACGACGCTGATCGACGCGTTTCGCGAGCGCTTTCCCGATCAGTTCGAATACCGGCAGACGAGGGCGCTGTTGTTGCCGGTGGCGGGCAAGCTGCCGAAGCAGGAGCTCATCGTCTGCCTGTCGCTGGCGTTGACGTATCACCTGGATCGGCGGGGACGGAAAGCGCGGTAAAGGTTACGTGCTTGGACGTGGTGAAGCCTACCAGCTTCAGCGCAGCGCGGCGGTGCGCACGACGAACGAGGTGGTCTCGAGCTTCGCGGTCGCGCTGCCCGAGAAGCTGTCGCAGGACAGGCCCTGCATCGGATCGTCGACGAAACCCATCGCGATCACGGCCCGCGGCTTGACGAAATAGGAGCGTAGGGCGGCCGTGTCGAACTCGCCCATCAGCGTGACCGACATCGCACGGCTGGCGCTGGGGGACAGCATCACGATCTTGAGCCAGATGCTCTCGCCCTTGGCGGCGGAGAGACGGGTCGCGGTCGCGACCATGCCGTCGACGCTCTTGCCGACCACCGTGTTGACCTCCGTCGCCTGAGCGAGGCTGCGCGAGGCGGGGCGGGCGGAACGTGGGATCGGCGCCGAGGCGGCGACGACATTGGCGCGGTCAACCGGAGAGGCGGCCGGCGCGAACGCCAGCGCCTGAAGGGCCGTGTTGGACACGCTCGCGGTGGGTTGCGGATCGGTGGCAGCGGCAAGGGCCTGGCGGGCCTTCAGCGCAGCGATCTGCGCCGGCGTCGCCTGTTGCGGCGCGGGCACATCATCCCAGAAGCCGCGGGCATTGATGATGTCGGCCGGGGTCTCCGGCTTGCCGTCAAGAGATTTGCCGGAGGCCGGCTTGTCAGCCACCGGGGCAGGCTTCGGCTTGGGCGCCGCGACGAGCTGCGCATCGGCCGAGGCGAGCTGGATCGTGGCGGCCATTTGTGGCTTGGCGCGCGGCGTCGGCACCGGTTCGGCAGGCTTGACCGCCGCGGCGGCGACCACGGTCGGAGCCGCCGGCTTCGCGGCCGGGGCGGGCGCGCCCTCGTCATCCTCGTCGCTGCTGCTGGCCGGAACTGCCGACTTGCCCTTGAACAGGGCGGCAAAGAAATTCGGCTTGCTGCCGGAATCCTCGCCGCTGCCGCGTCGCTCGATCTCGGCCTTGGCGAGCTCGTAACCCTTCAGCGGCGTGCCGTCGGTCGGCAGATGCACCGTCTTTCCATCCGGGAAGACGCGGGCGAGCTGGTCATGCGTCATACGCGGCCAGTGCCGGACACTACCGGTATCCAGATGCACGAAGGGCGAGCCTGAGGTCGGATAGAAGCCGACGCCGCCGCGCTGGAGGCGCAGGCCGGCAAAGCGGATCTGCTCCAGCGGAACGCCCGGAATGTAGAAGTCCATCGCATGCCCCAGCATGTGCTGGCTGGCGCGCGCCACGCCGGAGGAGCGGCGGCGGAGCATGGCGTTGGTGGCGGGGGATCGGTAGGAGGAGATGATCTGGATCGGCTGCTTGCCGTCGACGTCGCGGTAGACTTCCCAGAGGATGTCGAACAGGCGACGGTCCATGACCGTCTCATCCTGGGTACGCCAGTCGCGCAGGAAGTGGTTGAGCCGCTTCAGCGCCGCCTCGTCATAGCGCCCGTCGCGCTTGAAGGTGACGGTGAGGTCTTCGCCCGAATGAGTGTGGTGGAAGGAGAGTGTCTTGGTCTCGTTCAGCGCGGCGGCGTCATGAACCGAACCTGCGGCAGCAAGCAGCAGTGCGGCAGCAAGGCCGATCCTGGATCCGGCCTTCACTCCCGCATGGGACAACGACAGCACAACGAATTGGCGTGCGAGACCAGTCAGCACGTATGAGCCCACCCAGTCGACGAGCGTTCAAAATGGACTCTCCCGCCAACCCCGTAGCCGCGCGAAAGAGGATGAACGCTTTATTAAAGCGAGAAGGTTAATTTGAGGTTGACCTTCCCGCCCCCAAACCAAGTCAGAATACAAACCTAACCGGTTGACTGTGGCAAAAAAACGCCCATCGCCCGGGCCTAGGTGGACAATGGTTAACGTTAAGCGGCCCCGTCCATGGGACGGGGCCGCTGATTTCGTTGCAGAATTCGTCGAACGGAGCTTAGCGGGTAAACACCCGCTGCTGCTGGGTCCTGCGGCCGATCGGGGCCGGCGGGGTCGGGGCTCCGCCTCCGAACAGCCGCTCGAAGAAGTTCGGGCCGGACGAGCCGAAGCCACCGCCGTTGTTGGCCACCGCTACCCCTGACGGCAGCGTCGTCGCCGGGCGCGAATAGCTCGGCTGCGAGTGCGCCACGATGGCCTCGAGGTCCTTGCCGCGGTTGCCCTTCAGGATGTTGATCATGACCGCGTCGCGGCCATACACATCCTTGCGGAATTGCAGCTTGCCGGCGTCGTCCACGAAAGCGGTCTGATAGGTGATGTTGACCGGAATCGGCGTTGGGAATTTCAGGTCGATCTCGCTCTTGCCGTACATGCTGCGGATACGCTCCGGCGTGTACTTCTCGCTGGGCATCACGATGTTGAGCAGCACGGAGGCGTACTGATCCGGATTCTGCACGCGCATGCAGCCGTGGCTGAACGCGCGCTCTTCCTTGGCGAACAGGTGCTTGTCCGGCGTGTCGTGCTGATAGACCAGGAACTTGTTCGGGAAGTTGAAACGTATGCGGCCGAGCGCGTTGGCTTCGCCGGGCGGTTGCGAGATATGCACCGAGCCGTCGCGGTTTTGCTCGAGCCTCAAGCCCATGCGCTGGAGCACGGTCGGGTCCTGCTGCAGCGCCGGCAGGTACTCGTTGTAGACGATCGACGGCGGCACGTTCCAGGTCGGGTTGACCGTGATGTACTTCATCGTCTCGGTGAGGAGCGGGGTGGCTTGCTTGCCCGGCTTTCCGGTGACGACGCGTGTGGTCCAGACCTGCTGTCCACGCTGCATCACCTTCAAGGTGAAATCGGGAATATTGAGGATGACATAGGCATCGCCGAGCGCGGGCGCGCCGAGGTCCCGCGGCAGCCAGCGCCAGCGCTCCATGTTCACCAGCACCACGTCGATCTGCTTGTCGCGCTTCGGGGTGTTGAGCGCCTTGACCGTCTTGTCGTCGAGGATACCGGTCGCCTTCATCTCGGCGCCGCTCTGGAACTTGCGCACGGCGTCGGCCACGGCCGCGTCGTAGCGGGTGTCGTTTGCGTTCTCGGTAATGCCGAGCTTGGCGCGCAGCTGCGGCACGCGCGGATCTTCCACGACGATCTCGGCCTGCTTCTTGCCGGCCGGGGTATATTTCAGCGCCGGACCGTCGGCGATCTCGATCACCGGGCCGTTGCCCTGGCCGCGCAGCTCGGCGAGCTTGGCCTTCAGCTCCTTGTAGAGCTTATGCGGCGGGTTGTAGCTGTCGAGCGCCGCGGAGGCATCCGCCGCGGTCGTGACCTTGGCGAGCACCTCGTTCGGATCGACCGGATGCTCGGGATAGAGGATGTCGCCGCTGGCCTGTGACCAGTGCATGCGGCCGCTCTGGGCGTGGCGCGCATAGTCGAACATGCTGGCGGTGAGCTTCAGCTCGGCGTCGGCGAGCGTATCGGGCGTCGTGGCGCTGGCGAAATCCGGCACCGCATAGTCGGCAGGGTTGAGACCGTCGGAGGCCGCGTCCTTCAGCCGCGCGATGACGCCCTTGGCCGCGGCGGTCAGGCTGCCGCCTTGCGTCCAGACCGGCGCGAAGTCGCGTGCGCCATAAAACTTCTCGATCGCCGCGCGCTCGTTCTTGCGGTCGAAATAGCGCGACGTCTTGGCGCCGATGATGTCCTTGAGCTTGTCGGCGACCGGCTGGTCGGCGGCGGGAACGTTGCTTGCGGCCTTGACCGGCTCGGCGGCCGGCGCCGCAGGAGCGACGGGCGGGGCGGTTGCGGTGTCAGCCTTGGCAGGTTCAGATTTGGCGGGCTCGGTTTTTGCGGACTCGCTCTTGGGCGCCTCGGTGGCAGGCGAGGTCGCGATGTCGGCAGGCTTGGTCTCGACCTTGTCGGGCGCCGGTGCGGCTGCGGCCTTCGCGGGTTCCCTGGCCGAGTCCTGAAGCGTCGCGGTGGTGTCGAGCTTGACGTCGGAGGCGGTCGGCGGCGGGACGTTGGCGGGCTCGGGACGCGGGATTGCGGCTTCGATCGCGAGCTCGGCAGCGCTGCTGCGCGCCTGATCCTGCGCCAGGGCCGAGCTGGCCGACACCGTGAGGAAGGTTGCCGCGACCGTCATCAAGACACGGTCAAAGCCCGCACGGTGGTTCAAACAGTCACGCATTGTGTCGCACCCCTCGGGTGAACTGTCCCTCGTGGAACAGCTTCGTTTTTCGCCTATGAGTTTCGGCTAAATCGCGCCGGCCTCTCGAAAGTTGCACGCCTGCACGCAACGATTCATACGCAGACGATATACAGGCCCCGGATTTGCAGCCAGCGCTAACCGGGACAACTCACGCCAAACTGACTTCAAGGGCGCCTCTTGGCAACGGATTGTGCGCTTGTCCCACGCGCTTTTCCCTGTGTCTGTCACTTCCAAGTCACGGTTCAGGGCGCAGTCGAATTCTATCGTCTTGCGAACGGCTTACTGCCGGTCTCGCATCGCCCCGCGAACCTCCGTTCGCATGAGGCTCAGTGCGTCTCTTCACCGCTTTTGCCGCCATGCCCGGGAACCCCGGCCTCGTCGAGTTTGCGATAGAGGGTGGACCGGCCGATTCTGAGGCGGCGGGCCACCTCGGACATCTGGCCGCGATAATGCGAGATCGCGAAGCGGATGATCTCGTTCTCCATGTCCTCGAGTGCGCGGACATCGCCGGTCGGGGTCAGCATGGCAAGAGTTCCCGCGGCCGGGAGCGGCGCGATGGGTATTTCATTCCCCGATACCATTGAAGGGGTCGCCGCCGGCTCGAGCATCAGCGGAGCGGTCGGAATCTCGGTTGCGGGATGCGGCTGCGATGCCAGCAGAGGGAAGTCGCCAAGACCGAGCTGATCGCCCTCGCTCATCACCACCGCACGGTAGACGGCGTTTTCGAGCTGGCGGATGTTGCCGGGCCAGTCGAGTTGGGCGAGATGTGCCATGGCCTCGCCGCTGATGCCGGTGATCTGGCGGTTCTCTTCGGCGGCAAAGCGCGCCAGGAAATGCCGGAGCAGATGCGGGACGTCCTCGCGCCGGGCCCGGAGCGAGGGGATCGTCAGCGGCAGCACGTGCAGGCGATAGAACAGGTCTTCGCGGAAGTGTCCCTGTTTCACCCGCTCCAGCAGCCGGCGATTGGTCGCCGAGACGATGCGGACGTCGACCTTGACAGGCTTGCGGCCGCCGACGGCCTCGACCGCGCCTTCCTGGAGCGCGCGCAGCAGCTTGACCTGCGCAGTCAGCGGCAGCTCGCTGACCTCGTCCAGAAACAGCGTGCCGCCATGAGCTTCGACGAATTTGCCCATGTGCCGCTCGGTGGCGCCGGTGAAAGCCCCCTTTTCGTGGCCGAACAGAATGGACTCGACGAGGTTGTCGGGGATCGCGCCGCAATTGACCGCGACGAACGGCTTTGCCTTGCGCTCGCCGCTGCCATGGATGGCGCGCGCGAACAGCTCCTTGCCGACGCCGGACTCGCCTTCGATCAGAACGGGAATCGCGGAGTTCGCCGCCTTCTGCGCGGCGCGCATCACGCCGGCCATCGCTTCGGAGCGGGTGATGATGTCCGAGAAGGTCAGCCGGCCCTCGCGGCTGTGCCGGATGCGCTGCAATTCGCCCTTGAGCGCGGAGGCGTTGAGCGCATTGCGCAAGGAGACCTGGAGCCGTTCCACACCGACCGGCTTGACCACGAAATCGGCCGCACCGGCGCGCATCGCCGAAATCACGTTGTCGATGCCGCCATGGGCGGTCTGCACGATGACGGGGACGCTGAGGCCGGCGTCACGGATCTTCGCCAGCACGCCCATGCCGTCGAGGCCGGGCATCACGAGATCGAGGATGACGGCATCGATCGGCGCTGCATCGGGGGCGGTGAGGGCGGCGATCGCGGCGTCGCCGGAATCCACGACGACCGTCTCATAGCCGCATTTCTGCACCATGTTCTCGACCAGCCGGCGAGCTACGGCGTCGTCGTCGGCGATCAAAATACTGGCAGCCATGGTGTTCCCCGCACGCTACTACTATCTGTCTCGAATCGGGGCACTCTGGCCGAAGCCGATTAACGCACTCTTAAACCTTGATGCCCCAGCCCGCCGTCGCGATTGTTGAACACAGGTTTCCCACACAATGACTTCGCGCTCCAAGAACGCTCTTGAAAAGCACGCTCTTCGCAAGCCTGCCGCTAAAGCATCCGCCGTCAAGAAATCTGCCGCCAAGAAAACTCCAGCCAAGGCAAAGTCCTCCAAAACGTCACTCGCCAGATCTTCGTCGGCAAAGCCTGCGAGCAAGACCGGCAAGCTTCCGGAGTGGAACCTGGCTGATCTTTATTCCGGGATCGATGCGCCGGAAGTGGCGCGCGATCTCGAAAAGATGGATGCCGACTGTGTCGCGTTCGAGACCGACTACAAGGGCAAGCTGGCGACAGGGACAGCAAACGAAGATGGCGGAAAATGGCTCGCGGAGGCGGTGCGACGCTATGAGGCGATCGACGATCTCGCCGGCCGTCTCGGCTCCTATGCCGGCCTCATCCATGCCGGTGACAGCGTGGACCCCAAGATTTCAAAGTTTTACGGGGATGTCTCCGAGCGGCTGACGGCCGCGTCCACGCATCTGTTGTTCTTCGCGCTCGAGCTCAATCGCGTCGATGACGATATTTTGAACCACGCGATGCAAACGCCCGAGCTCGCGTACTACCGTCCGTGGATCGAGGATCTCCGCAAGGAGAAGCCGTATCAGCTCGACGACAAGCTAGAGCAGCTCTTCCTGGAGAAGGCGCAGACCGGCTATTCCGCCTTCAACCGGCTGTTCGACCAGACCATCTCCAGCCTGCGCTTCAAGGTCGGGTCCAAGGAGCTGGCGATCGAGCCGACGCTCAATCTGTTGCAGGACCGCGACGGTGCCAAGCGCAAGGCCGCAGCGGAGGCGCTGGCCAAGACCTTCAAGGCCAATGAGCGTACCTTTGCGCTGATCACCAATACGCTCGCCAAGGACAAGGACATCTCCGACCGCTGGCGCGGCTTCAAGGACGTCGCGGATTCCCGCCATCTGAACAACCGCGTCGAACGCGAGGTGGTGGATGCGCTGGTCGCTTCCGTGCGCGCGGCCTATCCAAAGCTGTCGCATCGCTATTACGCGCTCAAGGCGAAGTGGTTCGGTAAGAAGCGGCTCGCATACTGGGACCGCAACGCGCCGCTGCCCTTTGCCGCGACCGACATCATCGGCTGGCCCGATGCACGCAACATGGTGCTGACGGCCTACCGCGGCTTCTCGCCCAGGATGGCCGACATTGCCGAGCGTTTCTTCACCGATCGCTGGATCGACGCGCCGGTGCGCCCGGGCAAGGTGCCGGGCGCTTTCTCGCATCCGACCACGCCGTCGGCGCACCCTTATGTGCTGATGAACTACCAGGGCAAGCCGCGCGACGTGATGACGCTCGCCCATGAGCTCGGCCATGGCGTGCATCAGGTGCTGGCGGCGAAGAACGGCGCGCTGATGGCGCCGACGCCGCTGACGCTGGCCGAGACCGCGAGCGTGTTCGGGGAGATGCTGACCTTCCGGCGGCTGCTCGCGCAGACCAAGAGCGCCAAGCAGCGCCAGGCGCTGCTGGCCGGCAAGGTCGAGGACATGATCAACACCGTGGTGCGCCAGATCGCGTTCTATTCGTTCGAGCGCGCGGTCCACACCGAGCGCAAGAACGGCGAGCTCACCGCGACGCGGCTCGGCGAGATCTGGCTGTCGGTGCAGGGCGAGAGCCTGGGGCCGGCCATCGAGATCAAGGCAGGCTACGAGAACTACTGGATGTACATCCCGCACTTCATCCATTCGCCGTTCTACGTCTACGCCTATGCCTTCGGCGATTGCCTGGTGAACTCGCTCTATGCGGTCTACGAGAACGCGGCCGAGGGTTTTGCCGAGCGCTATCTCGACATGCTCGCGGCCGGCGGCACCAAGCATTATTCCGAGCTGCTGCGCCCGTTCGGATTGGATGCCAAGGACCCTAAGTTCTGGGACGGCGGGCTCAGCGTCATCGCGGGGATGATCGACGAGCTGGAGGCGATGGGCTGAGGGGAGCCGGGCGACGTCCGTAAAACATCTGTTCAACCGGCCGTTTGTCTATGTTATACATATGTATAACGCGGTAGATGTCGGCCATGAAAATCGAGATCAAGAAGATCGGCAATTCGGACGGGCTATTGCTGCCTCGTGAATTGATGCAACGGCTCGATCTCAAGCGCGGGCAGCAATTGCACATCGTGGAATTACCCGGCGGTGGTTTCCAGCTGTTGCCTTACGATCCCGACTTCGGGCGGACAATGGAAATTGCCGACGAGCTGATGGACAAGTATCGCGACACGCTCGCCGCGCTTGCAAAATAGCCGGCTGCGCGCATGAGCGATCTTCAGGGCCCGCTCTGGATCGCTTACGAGCAGGCCGTCGCAATTCATGGCCGGCAACTTCGCCGTTTTGGCGGGGCGCCAGGATTGCGCGACGAGGGCATGCTACGCTCGGCGCTGGCGTGGCCGGTCAACAAATGGCGCTATGAACAGGCGTCGATCGACGAACTCGCTGCCGCATACGCATTCGGTCTTGCGAAAAATCATGCATTCGTCGACGGAAACAGGCGCATCGCTTTCATGGCGATGATGGTCTTTCTGCACAAGAACGGCGCTGCCTTTAGTCCCGATCCAGCGGAAGCGGCCACGATTATCCTGTCCCTTGCCGCCGGCGAAGTCAGCGAGGAAAGCCTCGCGCGCTGGATCCGGGACAATTGGAATTCCAAATGACCCGATTTGCGGGAAAACCGCGTCCAGGTGCCGTTGCCCTGCCCGAAGCTTTGCGGTATCCCAGCCCAAGAATTCGACTTTAGACTGGGGACAATACATGGCTGACCATAGCGAAGTGGCGTACACCACCGCCGACGGCAACGATTACGTTGCCCACGAGCAGACCTATGAGGGCTTCATCAAGCTGGTGAAGTACGGCACGGCCTCGGTCGCGCTCATCGTCATTCTGATGGCGATCTTCCTGACCTGAACTGTCGGCAGGCTGCACACGCCAGCGGCAGCCACTGCCCAGAATATTTGCATCTAAGCCGGTCCCAAAACCGGTATCGAACGCTGCGGGAGTAACGCTTAGTTTTGCGCGCGCGCTGTCCCGCGCCGCCGGAGGGCCTATGAAGATCGCCGTTGCCAAGGAAATCGATCCGTCGGAGCCGCGGGTCGCCGCTTCGCCTGATACGGTGAAGAAGTTTAAGGCGTTGGGCGCCGAGATTGCCGTCGAGCCGGGCGCCGGCATCAAATCGGGCCTGCCGGATTCCGAATTCACCGCCGTAGGCGCCACCGTCAGCGCGGACGCGCTGAAAGACGCCGACATCATCATCAAGGTGAAGCGCCCCGAGGCCTCGGAGCTGTCGCAGTACAAGCGCGGCGCGCTCGTTATCGCCATCATGGATCCCTACGGCAACGAGGCCGCGCTGAAGACGATCGCCGATGCCGGTGTCTCCGCCTTCGCGATGGAGCTGATGCCGCGCATCACGCGCGCGCAGGTGATGGACGTGCTGTCTTCGCAGGCGAACCTTGCCGGTTACCGCGCCGTGATCGAGGGCGCCGAGGCCTTCGGCCGCGCCTTCCCGATGATGATGACGGCGGCCGGCACCGTGCCTGCGGCCAAGGTGTTCGTGATGGGTGTCGGCGTCGCCGGCCTCCAGGCCATCGCGACCGCGCGCCGCCTCGGCGCCGTCGTGACCGCGACCGACGTGCGGCCTGCGACGAAGGAACAGGTCGAATCGCTCGGCGCAAAATTCCTCGCCGTCGAGGACGAGGAGTTCAAGAACGCCCAGACCGCCGGCGGCTACGCCAAGGAGATGTCCAAGGAGTATCAGGCCAAGCAGGCTGCGCTCACCGCCGAGCACATCAAGAAGCAGGACATCGTGATCACCACCGCGCTGATCCCGGGCCGGCCGGCGCCGAAGCTGGTCAGCGCCGAGATGGTCAAGTCGATGAAGCCGGGCTCGGTGCTGGTCGACCTCGCCGTCGAGCGCGGCGGCAATGTCGAAGGCGCGAAGCCGGGCGAGGTCGTCGATCTCGATGGCATCAAGATCGTCGGCTACACCAATGTCGCCGGTCGCGTCGCGGCCTCGGCCTCCAGCCTATATGCGCGCAATTTGTTCTCCTTCATCGAGACCATGGTCGACAAGACAGAGAAGAAGCTCGCCGTCAATTGGGACGACGAGCTGGTCAAGGCGACCGCGCTCACGAAAGACGGCGCCGTCATCCACCCGAACTTCCAGCCGAAGGCATAAGGAGAGATCGCCATGGAGCATGTTGCACAGGTCGTCGACCCCTTCGTCTTCCGGCTGTCGATCTTCGTCCTCGCCGTCTTCGTCGGTTATTTCGTGGTGTGGTCGGTGACGCCGGCGCTGCACACCCCGCTGATGAGCGTGACCAACGCGATCTCCTCGGTGATCGTGGTCGGTGCGCTGCTCGCGGTCGGCGTCGGCATGGTTTCGAGCGGCTCGGGCTGGGCGCGCGGCTTCGGTTTCGTCGCGCTCATCTTCGCCTGCGTGAACATTTTTGGCGGCTTCCTTGTCACCCAGCGCATGCTGGCGATGTACAAGAAGAAAGCCAAGTAAGCGGCCACCTCGGGCTGATGGGATAATGGGGACCTGAGATGAGCGCCAACCTCTCTGCATTTTTGTATCTCGTGGCGGGAGTGCTGTTCATCCTGTCGCTGCGCGGGCTGTCGAGCCCGGCGACGTCGCGCCAGGGCAATTTGTTCGGCATGATCGGCATGGGCATCGCGGTCGCGACCACGCTCGCCAGTCATCCGCCGGCGGACGGACTCGCCTGGATCCTGGTGATCCTCGGCATCGCCATTGGTGGCGCCATCGGCGCGGTGATCGCGCGCCGCGTGCCGATGACCTCGATGCCGGAACTGGTTGCGGCCTTCCACTCGCTGGTCGGCATGGCCGCCGTGCTGGTCGCCGCCGGCGCGTTCTACGCGCCCGAGGCGTTCGACATCGGCACGCCCGGCAACATCCATGCCTCCAGCCTGATCGAAATGTCGCTCGGCGTCGCCATCGGCGCGCTGACCTTCACCGGCTCGGTGATTGCGTTCCTGAAGCTGTCCGCGCGCATGAGCGGCGCGCCGATCATCCTGCCGTTCCGCCACATCATCAACATCGTGCTTGCGTTGGCGCTGGTGTTCTTCATTTTCGGCCTGGTTCGTTCCGGCAGTGCGGTCGATTTCTGGCTGATCACAATCATCGCGCTGGTGCTCGGCGTGCTGATGATCATCCCGATCGGCGGCGCTGACATGCCGGTCGTGATCTCGATGCTGAACTCCTACTCCGGCTGGGCTGCGGCCGGCATCGGCTTCACGCTCGGCAATTCGGCGCTGATCATCACCGGCGCGCTGGTCGGATCAAGCGGTGCGATCCTGTCCTACATCATGTGCCACGCGATGAACCGGTCCTTCATCTCGGTCATCCTCGGCGGCTTCGGCGGCGAGACCGCCGCGGCCGGCGGCGGCACGGGCGAGCAGAAGCCCGCCAAGCTCGGCTCGGCGGACGATGCGGCCTTCATCATGAAGAACGCGCAGAAGGTCATCATCGTGCCCGGCTACGGCATGGCGGTGGCGCAGGCCCAGCATGCGCTGCGCGAGATGGGCGACATCCTGAAGAAGGAAGGCGTCGAGGTGAAATACGCCATTCACCCGGTTGCCGGCCGCATGCCCGGTCACATGAACGTGCTGCTCGCCGAAGCCAACGTGCCCTATGACGAGGTGTTCGAGCTCGAGGACATCAACTCCGAATTCGCGCAGGCCGACATCGCCTTCGTGATCGGCGCCAACGACGTCACCAACCCGGCGGCCGAAGAGGACAAGACCTCGCCGATCTACGGCATGCCCGTGCTGCAGGTCTGGAAGGCCGGCACCGTGATGTTCATCAAGCGCTCGCTCGCCTCGGGTTACGCCGGCATCGACAATCCGCTGTTCTACCGCGACAACACCATGATGCTGCTCGGCGACGCCAAGAAGGTCACCGAGAACATCGTCAAGGCGATGTAGCGCCGAGGCACCCGGACCGTGGCCATCGACAGGAATGGCACCGGTCCCATCGCATGCCACTGAAGGCGACGCGCGAGCAGCGTGTTGCCTGGCGGCCCGAGGTCATGAAATTGCTGCGGAGCCGGCGCAAGCCCTGAGCCGAAAGGCTTGCTGCGCATCATGACCGTCTTCAAGTGGATCGCCGTCCTGCTCGTGACCGTCTATTGCGCCGGTCTCGTCATGCTCTATGTCCGGCAGCGCGAGATGCTGTTTCCGATCCCGCGCGTCGGCCGCACCGCCCCCGATGCCGCGGGCCTGCCCGGGGCGGAAGAGCACATCCTGACGACGTCGGACGGCGAGAAGGTCATCGTCTGGCACGTGCCGGCAAAGCCCGGCCGTCCCGTGATCCTGTACTTCCCGGGCAATGGTGATTTTCTCGCCGGCCGCGTCAGCCGCTTCAAGGCGATGACGGCTGACGGTACCGGGCTCGTCGCGCTGTCCTATCGTGGCTATGCCGGCTCGAGCGGCGCGCCGAGTGAGCAGGGCCTGCTGCGCGACGCTGCAGCCGCGTATGCCTTCACGAGCGCGCGCTATGCGGCGGAACGCATCGTCGCCTGGGGGTTTTCACTCGGGACAGGCGTCGCGGTTGCCATCGCCTCGGAGCATCGCGTTGGAAAACTCATCCTGGAGGCGCCCTATACATCGACGGCCGACATTGCGGCGGCATCGTTCTGGTACGTTCCGGTCCGCCTGCTGATGCGTGATCCCTTCCATTCCGACGAGCGCATCGCGCGCGTCACTGTGCCGCTCCTCGTGATGCATGGCACCAACGATCTTGCCATTCCGATCGCTTTCGGAGAGCGTCTGTTCGCGCTCGCCCATGAGCCCAAGCGGTTCGTCCGCATGGCCGGCGGGCACGACGATCTCGATCAATATGGCGCAATCGAAACGGCGAGAGACTTCATTGGCAATTGACAGCTTGTTTGCACGCCGCGGTTCTGCGCTTGCCGTCTTCTGCCTGCCTCTTCTGCCCCAGGATGCGCTTGCGGCGACCGGGCTGGACGGGGCGGCGATGCGCTGGCCCTATGCGCTGCCCTTTGCCGGCCTGTTGCTGTCGATCGCGCTGGGCCCGCTGCTGTTTCCGAAGATCTGGCATCATCACTACGGCAAGATCGCAGCTGCGTGGTCGGTGCTGGCACTTGCCGCGCTCATTGTCTTTGCCGGCAGCACGGCGACGCTGGCGGCGCTCGTCCATGCCATGCTCGCCGAATATCTCGGCTTCATCGTGCTGCTGTTCGCGCTCTATGTCGTGGCCGGCGGCATCCTCATCACCGGCGACATCAAGGCGACGCCCGCGACCAATTTGGGCATCCTTGCGCTGGGCACGTTCGGGGCGAGCATCGTCGGCACCACCGGTGCTGCGATGATCCTGATCCGTCCGTTGATCCGCGCCAACCGGCCTCGGCGCCACAACACCCATGTCGTCGTTTTCTTCATCATCCTCGTCGCCAATGTCGGCGGCGCGCTGAGCCCGCTCGGCGATCCCCCGCTGTTCGTCGGCTTCCTGCATGGCGTCGACTTCTTCTGGACCATGCGGACGATCTGGTTGCAGACCGCGATCGTGGCCGGGCTGCTGCTCGCCATCTTCGCCGTCATCGACCTCTGGCGCTTTCGCAGCGAGCCGCCGGCCGCCGATACCGGCCGCGGGGAGCCGCTGCGCATCCGCGGCCTCGTCAATCTGGTGCTGATCGCGGCCATCGTCGCGAGCCTGCTGGCGTCGGCGATGTGGAAGCCTGGCATTGCCTTCGACATTTTCGGCACCAAGCTGGAACTGGAGGACGTCGTGCGCAATCTGGCGATGCTGGCCATCGCTGCGCTCTCGGTATGGCTGACGCCCGACGAGCACAGGCAGGCCAACGGCTTCACCTGGGAGCCGATCCGCGAGGTCGCAAAACTGTTCGCGGGAATCTTCGTCGCCATCATCCCGGTCATTGCCATGCTCAATGCCGGTCATCACGGTGCCTTCGCCTGGCTGCTGTCGGCGGTGACTGCGCCGGACGGTGCGCCGCGCGAAGTCGCCTATTTCTGGTTCACGGGTCTGATGTCCGCGTTCCTCGACAATGCGCCGACCTATCTGTTGTTCTTCGAGCTGGCCGGCGGCGACCCGCAAGTGCTGATGCACCAGCTCTCGGGCACGCTCGCCTCGATCTCCATGGGGGCCGTCTACATGGGGGCGCTCACCTATATCGGCAACGCGCCGAACTTCATGGTGAGCAGCATCGCCGGCGAGAACGGCATCAAAATGCCGAGCTTCTTCGGCTATCTCCTGCGCGCCGGCGCCGTGCTGATCCCCCTGTTCGTGCTGCTGACGCTGCTGCCGGTCGCGCCGTTCCTGGACTGGCATTGAATCTCGCGCCTGATTTGCTACTGCTCATCCAGGAAAATGGAAGCTGTGGATGAGCGCGCATAGTCCGATGCCCCGGTCGACCTGGATCTTTCCGGCGCTCGCCGTGCTGTTGTTCGCAGCCGTCAGCGCGACGGACTACGTGTTCACGCTGTCGCCGGGCGGGCTCGTCTTCGCCATCGTGCTTCTGGTCATCCTGTTCGGCGCGGTGTTCGCCGCGGTTCATCATGCCGAAGTGATCGCGGAGCGGGTCGGCGAACCCTATGGCACGCTGGTGCTGACGCTCTCGGTGACCATCATCGAGGTCGCACTGATCACCACGATCATGCTCGGCGACAAGCCTGCCCCGGCACTGGCGCGCGACACCGTGTTCGCCGTGGTCATGATCGTCTGCAACGGCCTCGTCGGACTTTGCATCTTCATCGGCGGCCTGCGCTATCGCGAGCAGGGTTTTCAGCTCTCCGGCGCCAACGTCTATCTCAGCGTCCTGTTCGCGCTCGCGACCATCACGCTGATCATGCCGAACTACACCACCACCGCGCCCGGGCCCGTCTATTCGGCGATTCAGCTCGGTTTCGTCGACGTGGTCACGCTGGCCCTGTACGGCGTGTTTCTCTACACCCAGACCGTCCTGCACAAGGATTACTTCGTTCACGAGCGGTCGGACGGCGGCAGCGGCGAGGCGCATCAGTCGAGCAGGATGCTGGTGCTCAGCGTCGTGCTGCTGCTGGTTGCGCTGCTTGCGGTCGTGCTGCTCGCCAAGAAGTTCTCGCTCGTGGTCGACGCCGTCGCGATCAAGATCGGCGCCCCGCCGGCCTTTACCGGACTTCTGGTCGCGCTCCTGATCCTGATGCCGGAAGGCCTCGCGGCCGTCTCGGCGGCCCGCAAGAACGACCTCCAGAAGAGCATCAACCTGGCGCTGGGCTCGTCGCTGGCGACCATCGGGCTGACCATCCCGGCCGTCGGCGTTGCCACCTACGCGCTCGACAAGGAGCTCGAGCTCGGCCTCAACGCCCAGGGCAGCGTGCTCTTGCTCCTGACCTTCTTCCTGAGCATGCTGACCTTCGGCACAGGCAGGACCAATGTCCTGTTCGGACTGGTCCATATGGTGGTATTTGCGGTCTACGTGTTCATGGTCTTCGTGCCCTGAAGCGCAATAGGGGGAGTTCCGATGCTTGCCGCCAGGTCCGAGGTTCAGGTCGACAATGAGGAGGTCCGGGTGACGGAATGGCGCCTTCCGCCCGGCGGTGCCACCGGACATCACACCCACGGCATGGACTACGTCATTGTTCCCGTCGCAGCGGGTGAAATGACCATCGTGGCGCCCGGCGGGGAGCGTTCCAAGGCGCAGCTTGCGGCCGGGAAATCCTATTTCCGCAAGGCCGGCGTCCAGCATGACGTACTTAACGAAACCTCAACCGAGATCGTGTTCCTTGAGATCGAGCTGAAGCCGTAAGTCCGGCCTTACCCACTTGCCATCGATCCGTCGCAGTTGATCCCTTACTATGCCCCAAAGTTCCCGCATCAGATCGCGCGGGGAGTGGCCGGAATGCTGAAATACCTCGCTAAAATCTCGATGGATATTTTCCCCTCGGTGCTCGCGACGATCATCGGGGCGTATATCGTTAACCACTACATCAACGCCAAGCCGGCGGCTGATGCCCCTGCGGCCGTCGTGGCCCCGGCCGAGGCCGGAAAGAACGGCAACCCCGCCGATGTCGCCAATCTCCCGGCGCCCGGCGTCAAGGCCAAAGGCATTCCCGAAAAGAGCGTGACGGACAAGCCGTCGGCTGAGAAGGCTGCCGACCAGCCGGTCGTCGAGCACAAATCCGCGGATGTGACACCGGCCGAAGCCAGTCCGCGCAGCAAGCCGTCGGCGCGCGAGAAGGCGGCCGCCAAGTCTTCGCCGACGTCGACCCCGGCCCCGGCCGTCACTGCAGCCGCTCCCGCTGCCCCGGTGGCGGAGGCCAATTCGGCGCCGGCTGCGACCCCCGACGCCAACGATCTCGTCCGTGCCGCGATCGAGCGCCTGCGCAAATCGCCTGAGGGCAAGCTGTCCGAAGGCAGGTCGGCTGAGGCCAGATCTTCCGAGACCAAGCCCACCGAGGTTCGCCCGTCCGAGGCCAGATCAGCCGAGAGGCCGACAGAGCCTGCAGTGCGTGAAGCCGCCCGTGCGACGCCAGAGGCCCCGCGGGTCATCAGTATGGAGCCGGCTACGGTCCGTCCGCTGCCGCCGCCAATCACGGTATCGACGCCTTCATCCGAGGCCTATGGCAATGATGGCTCCTCGTCGGCCGGTGCGCCCTACACCGCCTCGGTCAGCAAGGGCGATCCGAATCGGGTGACGCCGCCGGCTGACATTCCCGTGCCGGTGATCGCGCCGCCGCTGGATCTGCGCGCCGACGCCGGCGCCTCCTTGCCGCGGCCGAAGAAGACCAATGTCGCCGACGAGATGCTCTCGGGCATGAAGTCGATGTTCAACTCCGTTCTGCCGAAGAACGCCACCCCCGATTAAGGCAGCGCCTGCGTTGCGCCCCTATCGTCAGCCGCCGACGCGGGCGAGGCCGCTGCGCGCGGCATCGTCGCGTGGGCGAAGCGAGACAGCCCTGGTGTAGGACGCCGCCGCCTTGGCCTTGTCGCCCAGCCGTTCATAGGCCTGTCCGCGCGTTGTCCAGACCTGGGCGTTGTGCGGATCGGCCTCGGAGGCCTCATCCAGATCGGCTGCGGCCTCCTTGACCTTGCCGAGCGCGAGATGGCTGGTGGCGCGGCCGAGCAGGGGCTCGACCTTCTGCGGGTTGAGCCCGCTCGCCGCGGTGAAATCGGCGATCGCGAAATCGTGCTGGTTATTGCCTTGATAGATCAGCGCGCGGCCATAGAGCGCCTGCGCATTATAGGGATCCAGCCCGACGGCGCGATTGAACTCGTCGAGTGCCGCCGCAGTCTCGCCTGACTTCGCCAGGGATTGGGCTTTCGCGGTGTGGGCCTGAGCCTCGGTGACGTTGCCGGTGCTCACCGCGCTCTCAACCGGTGCGGCCGCCTTGGGAGCTTCCTGAGGCTTGTCCTTCTCCGGCATCAGCGATCCCAGATCGAAGGAGCAGCCGCACAGCGCGATCCCCATCAAAACCAGCGCGAACGGCCGCTGCCAGATCTGGCGTAGCCGTGCCAAGCCGCGCTCGGGGAAAGGGGAGGCCATCTACGGTTCGCTCGCGCTAGAGCATGATCGGGACCCGAAGGCCCGCAGCGAAAAGTGTGTAGCGGTTCCGAAGAGATCATGCCCAGACAACAAACTAAAGCGCGATGACAATCTGTCCTATTTCATCGCGCTTTAGCGCCGCATCGGTCGTGCCCCGTCCCGGAAAGGCACCGCTCACAAACAATAACGCGGGCCAGAGGCCCGCGTCATCGGAAACTGAAGTCTTGCTAAACGCGCGAGGTCGATCAGCGCGGTCCGCGCGGACCTGCACCCGGGCCGCCACGACCGCCGCGGTCGCCACCGGGACCGGCGCCGAACACCGGCTTCGGCTTCATCGGCAGCAGGCCTTCGCGCTGCAGCTTCTTGCGGGCCAGCTTGCGCGCGCGGCGCACGGCTTCGGCCTTTTCGCGGGCCTTCTTCTCGGAGGGCTTTTCGTAGTGACCGCGGAGCTTCATCTCGCGGAAAATTCCCTCGCGCTGCATCTTCTTCTTCAGCGCCTTGAGGGCTTGATCGACATTGTTATCGCGAACGAGAACCTGCACGCGGCATCCTCTTCAGTGGATCGGATTTGAATTCTGGTAAGACGAAGGGGATGGCGAAACGCACAAGCCCTTAACCTTGAGGGCGCGGATGTATCAGACAAAACGGGGGATGTCCACCGGCCAGGCGGGGATTTGGGCCAAGTTCAGCCATTAAATAAGGCAAAATACCTCCGTGCGGCCCTGATTTGGGAGATTTGACGCCAAGTGTGGGGCCGTTTCCGGAGCCTTGTTCCGGAAACTTTGAAAGTAGGGGACGACACATGGATATCAAGAAATACGCCGCTGAAGCCATCGGCACGTTTTGGCTCACATTCGCAGGTTGCGGGAGCGCGGTGATCGCCGCCGGCTTTCCTCAGGTCGGAATCGGCCTGGTCGGCGTCTCCCTCGCGTTCGGCTTGAGCGTCGTCACGATGGCCTATTCCATCGGCCATATCTCGGGTTGCCACCTCAATCCGGCGGTCACGGTCGGTCTTGCCGCAGGCGGCCGTTTTCCCGCCGGGCAGATCCTGCCCTATGTGATCGCCCAGGTGGCCGGCGCGATCGTGGCCGCGTGGCTGCTCTATGTCATCGCCAGCGGGGCTCCCGGATTCGACGTCAGCAAGGGCTTCGCGTCCAACGGCTATGATGCGCATTCGCCGGGCCAGTACAGCATGATCGTCTGCTTCCTCACCGAAGTGGTGATGACCATGATGTTCCTGTTCATCATCATGGGTTCCACGCATGGCCGCGCGCCCGCCGGCTTCGCACCGCTCGCGATCGGGCTCGCGCTGGTGATGATCCATCTCGTCAGCATCCCCGTGACCAACACGTCGGTGAACCCGGCGCGCAGCACGGGCCCGGCGCTGTTCGTCGGTGGCTGGGCGACGGCGCAGCTTTGGCTGTTCTGGGTCGCGCCGCTGATCGGTGGCGCGCTGGGCGGGGTGATCTATCGCTGGCTCAGCGAGGAGCCGGCAGGCGTCGTCGCAGGCGCGAAGACTGCGTAGAGAGCGCTTTCGCGCGAAGCGGGATCGCAGCGATTGCCGCGGTCCCGCTACTTGCTCTTCGTCGGCCCGACTTCGGTAACGTGGCCCATCTTGCGGCCGGGGCGCGGCGTGCCCTTGCCGTAGATGTGCACCGTGGCGCCGGGAACGGTCAGCCATTTTTCGTAATCGTTGATCTCATGGCCGATCAGATTGGTCATGGTGACGATTTCACCGTGGCGCACCGGCTTGCCGAGCGGCCAGCCGGCAATGGCGCGGATATGCTGCTCGAATTGCGAGACGGAGGCGCCGTCCAGCGTCCAGTGCCCGGAATTGTGCACGCGCGGGGCGATCTCGTTGACCAGCACCTTCGGTCCGGTGCCATTGGCGAGCACGAACATCTCGACGGCGAGGACGCCGACATAGTCGAGCGCGCTCGCGATCTTGCCGGCGATGCTGCGCGCATCCTCGGCGAGCGAATCCGGGATCGGGGCGGGCGCGCGCGATATCTTCAGGATGTGGTCGCGGTGCTCGTTCTCGGTGACGTCGAAGCATTCGACCTGACCCGTGATCGAGCGTGCGGCGATCACGGAGATTTCGCGCTCGAACGGCACGAAGGCTTCCAGGATTGCCGATTTCGTGGCGAGGCTGGTCCACACCTTGGCGATGTCGTCGCCCTCGCGGATGATGATCTGGCCCTTGCCGTCATAACCGAAGCGGCGGGTCTTGAGCACGGCCGGCAGTCCGATCCTGACGATCGCCTCGCGCAATGAAGCCACTGAGGTGACATCGGCATAGGCTGCAGTGCCGATGCCGAGCCGCGTCACGAAATCCTTCTCGGCGAGCCGGTCCTGGGTGGTCTCGAGAATCTTGCGGTTGGGCAGCACGGGTCGGCGTGCATCGAGCACCATCGCGGCCGCGGCGGGCACGTTCTCGAATTCGTAGGTGATGACGTCGACGTCGCCCGCGAACAGTTCGAGCGCTTCGACATCGGCATATTCGGCGCAGGTCGCGTTCAAGACGACGTCGAAGGCCGGCGAGTCCGGATCGGGCGAGAACACCTGGCAGCGCAGGCCGAGCCGTGCCGCAGCCATGGCCAGCATCCGGCCCAATTGTCCGCCGCCGAGGATGCCGATGGTGTCACCGGGCTTCAGCTTCACGTGCCTGGTATCGCTCACGCCTTGTCCTCCGGGCGCTCGGCGACGGCCTCGGTCTGAGCCTTGCGCCAGGCGGCGAGGCGATTGGACAAGGCCGGGTCGGACAAGGCCAATACGGAGGCTGCCAGCAGCGCGGCGTTGATCGCGCCGGCCTTGCCGATGGCGAGGGTGCCGACCGGGATGCCGGCCGGCATCTGGACGATCGAATAGAGCGAATCGAGGCCCTTGAGCGTCTTGGATTCGACGGGAACGCCGAACACCGGGAGCTCGGTCAGCGCCGCCGCCATGCCGGGCAGATGGGCCGCGCCTCCAGCGCCGGCGATGATGACCTTGTAACCAGCGGCCTTGGCCCCCTTGGCGAAAGCAAACAGCCGGTCGGGGGTGCGGTGGGCCGAAACGATGCGGGTGTCGGCGGCAACGCCGAGCGCGCCGAGCGTGTCGGCGGCATGCCGCATCGTGTCCCAGTCCGACTGGCTTCCCATGATGATGGCGATCGGCGCGGTCATGACGTTATTGTGCCCGAAAAACAGAAGGATAGGCCAGATTGACGGTTCCGGCCGGCGGCTCGCAAGGCGGTGGCAAGGAGAAGGGAATCCACTATCCTGTCTTGGTGAATCCCCGCAAGCCTTCAATTGAGCAGGATGCCCATGAAGAAACCAAAAAGGGCGAGCGCTGCGAAGGCCAAGAAGGGCCGGAAGACCAGCCTCGGCCGATCCAAAGCGGCCTCTAAGCGGCTGACCAAGCGTCCGGCGAAGCTGCCGGCGCGCGGCGCGTCGTCGGGCGATGGTGGAGCCAAGGACGGCCTCAGGGCGACGATCCGGGGCTTGCGGACCAAGCTCAGGGAGGCGCAGCGGCGGGTCGCGGAACTGGAAGCTGCGGCCGACACCGATTTCCTGCTCGAGATTCCCAACCGGCGCGGCTTCGAGCGGGAGCTGGCGCGCGCCATCGCCTATATGAAGCGCTACCGCGCCAGCGGGGCGCTGATCGTGCTCGACGTCGACCGGCTGAAGCCGATCAACGATTCGTTCGGTCATGGCGCCGGCGACGAGGTGCTCAAGGCGATTGCCGCCACGCTGACACGGCAGGTTCGTGCCTCCGACGTGGTCGGCCGGCTCGGGGGTGACGAGTTCGCGCTGCTGCTCTGGAATCTCAGCGAGACCGACGCCAAGGCGAAGGCCGCGGCGTTTGAGCAGGCGGTCGACGAATTATCCTTTGTCTTTCGCGGCCAGCACGTAACCTCGGGCGCCTCCGCAGGGGTCGCGCTGCTGGGTGCGCAGTCCGACGCAGGCCGCGCCCTGGAGGAGGCGGATGCCGCCATGTATGTGCGCAAGGCGCACCGGCGGCACGAGCCCGGATCAGGCTGGTCAGCAGCTAGCGCATGATCCGGACCCGAAGGGCCGCGTCAGCGAACAGCGTGAAGCGGTGTTCCGACGGGATCATGCTCAAGCAATCAACCTTACAGCGTGGCGAGATCTTCGGGCACGTTGCCGAATTTGCGCAGCAGCGTGGCGTCGCCGAATTCGCCGGTCATGGGATCGCCGCTGCGGCTGAAGGCGACCGCGCCGATATGGCCTGCACCCCGCGATAAGATCTCGGCGCGCCGCAACGCGGCCGTCGAACTCTGGCATTCTTCCGCTGCGCCAGCGACAGGCGAGCCGTCGGCATCGATCAAAAAGGGCATTGCAACGTAATAGGTCACGTCCGACATGGCGTTGCTCCGGTGGAGCATGATCCGGACCCGAAGGGCCGCGTCAGCGAACAGTGTGAAGCGGTTTCCTGTCAGGATCATGCTTAGAACAGAAGCGCGATCTCATCGCGCTTCGAAACTCAGGCGGCGCTGCTCCTGCTCCGCATCTTGCTGCGTGAGGCGTCCGGGATGCAGCCGGCGGAAATCGCCGCCTGCAATTCTTCCAGCTCTGCTTCCAGGTATTCGTTGGCCATGATCAGCGCCTTGATGGTGCTGCGCAGATTGCCATCGCACATCGCGATCGCCTGATCGCAGGCTTGTTCATAATGGCTGTTGTCGAGAAGGGCGGTTGCCGACATCTGCGTTGTCCTTGTCAATTGTTCTGGGCGTTTCCTGGAGGCGCCGGGGTGCCCAAATGTTCCTATTTTGTTCTTTTCGAGTCAAGCGGATTCATGTGGCGGGAGCCGCGAAGCCGCTCACGGATCAGGCGATGATGTCCGGCGTAATCTGGTCTTCGATGAACGCGATGCGGTCACGCAACAACAGCTTGCGCTTCTTCAAACGCTGCAGCCGCAACAGGTCGGGGGCGGGCGATTGATGCAGTGCATCGATTGCCGCATCGAGATCTCGGTGTTCCTGCTGCAACCGGGTGAGCTCGGCTTCGAGCTCACGCTCGTCTTCATTGGTCATGTCTGCGGTGGCCGAAAACCGATGGCGTGAGACTAAGGCTGTGGATGCCCTGTGGAAATTATCGTCCTTGCGCGGCGTGACCGCAAGCGATCTGCAACCCTCGCTCGTCGATCTCCCGCAACATATTTCTGCAGGGCGCTGAGGTGCCGCGCAAGCGCATTGATATCATGGATTTTTCCCGCGCGGTTCCCTTACTCACGCTTCGTTACATATGAATTTTCAAAAATGAAGCTGCGATGACGGATACCCATCGACAGAACGAATCGGTGATGTAGACTTCGTTGTCCGGATCGAATCCTGAGGTTCAACCCTACCGAGGAGGTTTCGAATGACAATTCAGGCACATCTCGTTGAATTGGAGCGGAAGCACAAACTTCTCGAAAACGAATTGCACGAAGCTCTCGTGCACCTTTCAACAGACGACCTGCAAATTGTTGAGTTGAAGCGCCGGAAGTTGATGGTCAAGGACCAGATCGAGCGTCTGAGGCACGGCGACACGCTCCACTAGTAACCCCCGTAACAGCGTAGAGTTGATCGTACCCTCGCAGGGATGAGAGCCTTTGCGCTCATCCCTGCGGCAAGGTGCACACCTTGCAAAGATCCTTGCGCGATTAGACGTTTGCGAGCTCGGCGACGTGATCGGCGATCGCGAGCGACGACGTCAGTCCCGGTGATTCGATACCGAACAGATTGACCAGGCCTGCCACGCCATGGTCGCGCGGGCCCTGCATCAGGAAGTCCTGCGTCGCCACTGCGGGCGGCACGATCTTCGGCCGAATTCCTGAATAGCTCGGCATCAATGCACCGTCGGGAAGTGTCGGCCAGTATCTGCGGATCGCCGGATAGAAGCGCTCGGCGCGTGAGGCGTCGACCTCGTAATTGATCGTCTCGATCCACTCGACGTCGGGGCCGAAGCGCGCCTGTCCTGCCATGTCCAGCGTCAGATGCACCCCCAACCCGCCTGGTTCGGGCACCGGGTAGATCAGGCGCGAGAACGGCGCCTTGGCATTGCAGCTGAAGTAGTTTCCCTTCGCGAGGTAGGCTGGCGGAATCCGGTCCAGCGGCATGCCCTCGATGTTGCGTGCCACATTCGTCGCCGAGAGCCCCGCCGCGTTGACGAGGAGGCTGCATTGCAGCGTCATTGGCGCTTCGCCGCCGGCTTCGATTTCGACGAGGCCGTTCGCTGCCTTGGCGCGGATCAGCGGGGTGTGAAACGCGAAGGCCGCGCCTGATGCCTCGGCTTCGCCGCGCAGCGAGAGCATGTAGGCGTGGCTGTCGATGATGCCCGTCGACGGCGACAGCAGCGCGGCATCGCAGGCGAGCGCCGGTTCCAGCGTGCGTGCCGCCTCGCCTGTGAGCAGCTGCATGTCGAGCACGCCATTGGCCTCGGCATGCGCCTTGATCGATTGCAGCTTCTCGGTCTCCTGCGGGCTGGTCGCGACGATCAGCTTGCCGCAATTCCTGTGCGGGATGCCGCGCTCGGCACAGTAGCGGTAGAGCGCGTGCTTGCCGTCGACGCACATGCGCGCCATCCAGCTCCCGGCGCGGTAGTAGATGCCGGCATGGATCACCTCACTGTTGCGCGACGAGGTGATGGTGCCGATCGCCTCGGCCTCCTCGAGCACGATGACCTCGCGCCCGGCCTGCGCCAGCTTTCGGGCCACCGCGAGCCCGACCACGCCGGCTCCGATGACGACGCAATCGACCCTATCCATGGTTGTGCAGGACGTCCGCTGGCATCAAGTCCGGGGTGAATGGCGCGGAGGCGTTTTCCGTTAAGGAAGAATTTATCATGTCAGGGCAATTGCCGTATTTTACGTCACATTTTTCTGTTGCGCGTACAGGCGTTTACCCGATCCAAACCCGTGAAGCCAGACAATCCGACGTTGAAATCGCGGGTGGCTGATGGCTGAGAAGAACTGGCACGAGGGCAGCACGCTACTGATTGCTGTGCAGGCCGTCGTGTGCCTGGCCGGCACGGTTGCGCCCGCGCGCGCCCTTGCGCTGTCGGACAGCTTCGCCGCGTCGAGCTATCTGGGTCAGCTGGATCCCAACGTGGTCTGGGAAGTCCTGATCGCGGGGATCGTCGTCTGCGCGTTCCTTGCCGCGATCGTGCTGTGGATCCATTCCTCGTTGCGCCGCACCAGGCGTTTGCAGTTGCGTCGCAACGCCTTCGTCTCCTCCGCCATGAACAATCTCAATCAGGGCGTGGTGATGACGGATGCGCAGCGCCGCATCATCTTCTGCAACGACCGCTATCTCGAGATTTACGGCCTGACGCGGTCGGAAGTCTGGACCAACATGAGTGGCCACGAGCTCCTCGAGCTGCGACGGAGGCGCGGCGTGCTCGGCCTCGCCTCCGACGAGGAATTCTACGAGAAAGCGGCAAGCACCAACGGCCTGATCACGGAATTGCCGGATGGACGGGCCATCCTGGTAAAATACTTCGTGCTGCCGAACGGCGGCTCGGTGGCGACACATCTCGACGTCAGCGAGCAGCGCAAGCTGTCGCGACAGCTCGCCTCGACCAAGCAGTTCCTCGAAACGGTACTGGACAACGTGCCGGCCTGCGTGGCCGCGAAGAACATCGAGGACGGCCGCTATATCTTCGCCAACAGCGCCTATGAGCGGTTCTGGGGGTTCTCGCGGGATTATGTCGTCGGCAAGAATGCGCGCGAGCTGTTCGCGCCCGTCTCGGCGGCCACCATCGAAGCGACCGACCGCGCGGCGCTCAATTCGCCGGACGGTCAGTTCCGCAATGAATTCGAGGTCGATCGTGGCGGCGAGCGGCGCATGGTCGCCTCGATCCGGATCGTGGTCCGCGACGAGAACAACAAGCCCGAATTCCTGATGCTCGTGTTCGAGGACATCACTGACCGCCGCGTGCTCTCGAAGGAGCTGGAGAGCGCCAAGAAGTTCCTCGATCTGGTGGTCGACAACATTCCGGTGGCGCTGATCGTCGAGCAGGTCAAGGACGGCCGTTATCTGCTCGCCAATCGCAGCGCGGAGACGATCCTCAACCGCCGGCGCGAGGAGGCCACGGGCCTGACCGCGTCCGACATCTTCAACCCCAAGGAAGCCAAGCTGATCATCGCGCGCGACGAGGCCGCGATCAAGAAGCGGGGGATGATCACCGAGGAGCATCCGATCTCCACCAAGGACGGCCTGCGGCTGTTCCTGACCCGCCGCGCCACCGTGCTCAATGACGCCGGCGAGCCGCAATATCTGATCAAGACCCACGAGGACGTCACCGACCGCCGGCAGACCGAGTCGCGCATGGCGCACATGGCCTATCATGACGGCCTCACCGATCTGCCGAACCGTGCTGCCTTCCTTCAGGCACTGACCCAGATGATCGAGGCCTGCGAAGGCACCGGCGAGGAGTTCGCCGTCCTCTGTGTCGACCTCGACGGCCTCAAGGAGGTCAACGACGTCTTCGGCCACGCGCTCGGCGACAAGCTCCTGATCGAGGTTGCCCAGCGGCTTCAGGACTCCGCGCGTGGCGGCGTGGTGGCGCGTCTGTCCGGCGACGAATTCGGCCTCATCATCGACGGCAAGCAGCCGGACGCGGGCCTTGCGCTGGCGCAGCAGCTCGGCGAGGCCGTCGCAAAGGAATTCCAGATCGACGGCCGGGCGGTTCGCGCCGGCGCCACCACCGGCATGGCGGTCTTCCCGCACAATGGCAGCGATGGCGCCGCGCTGCTCGCCAATGCCGGTGCGGCGCTGTTCCGCGCCAAGCAGAAGTCCCGCGGTACGATCAGCCTCTACCAGCCGGAGATGGATCACCAGATCCGCGACCGCCGCGTGCTGCACCAGGACCTGTCGATGGCGATCAAGAACGGCGAGCTCTCGCTCGCGTTCCAGCCGCAGGGGGCCGCGGGTGACAGCGTCGCCGAGAGCGAGATCATCGGCTTCGAGGCGCTGGCACGCTGGCAGCATCCGGTGCGCGGCCAGGTCTCGCCGGTCGAATTCATCCCGATCGCCGAAGAGAGCGGCCTGATCGTCGAGATGGGCGAGTGGATTCTGCGCGAGGCCTGCCGCGAGGCGGCGTCCTGGCCGAAGCCGCTCCAGGTCGCGGTCAATCTGTCACCGGCGCAGTTTATGCACGGCGACGTGGTCGGCCTCGTCCATTCGATCCTGATCGAAACCGGCCTTGCACCCGGCCGACTCGAGCTGGAAATCACCGAGGGCGTGCTGATCGAGGATTTCGACCGGGGCCTCGCGCTGCTGCGCCGCCTGAAGGCGCTCGGCGTGCGGATCTCCATGGACGATTTCGGCAGCGGCTATTCCTCGCTGAGCTACCTCCAGGCGTTCCCGTTCGACAAGATCAAGATCGATCGCGCCTTCATCGTCAATCTCGGTCGCAACCCGCAATCGGCGGCGATCGTCCGCGCGGTGATCGATCTCGGCCACGGCCTCGAAATGTCGATCATCGCCGAGGGCGTCGAGACGATCGAGCAACTGGCCTTCCTCGCCAAGGAGGGTTGCGACGGCGTGCAGGGTTATCTGCTCGGCAAACCCTTGCCGATCGGGAAATATGCCGGGCTCGTCGGCCGCGCTCAAGTCATGGAGCTTGCGCTCAAGACCGGCTAGAGGCAGGCTCGTCTGACGCCAAATAGTTGCTAGCAACACAAAAGCACCCTAAAGTAGCAGAATTTGCTCGTATAGGGAGCTACAAATGCTTTTTCCGTTCAAAGTGTTGGCGAGCGCGATGCGTGTCGCGAGGACGATTGCAAAATGGATCGTCGGAGCGATGCTGCTCGTTCTCGCTTTTCTTTTTCTGGCAAATCTTCTTTTGTTTCCGACTTATCGGCATCTTCCATCGCGAGCTTTGGCCGCAGAATCCCCCTCATGTAGAGATGCGAAGTCGCCAGGCTGGGACGCCCTTGCTACCACCAATAACCGCGAGTGGGCCGCGATAGATCAGCGTCTAATTTCGGCTCGCAAGCTTAGTTGCTCGATCCAGCATCACAGAATTCCTGAGACGGAAAACGGCAAGCCTATCGAGTATGACGTCGCTTTTCTCGAATTTCAGGAAGACGGCAAACCATATGCATTGCGGCTTGAATGTGGGGAGCAGGAATCATGTGTTGCGGAGCGTGGGGTGCCGATACGGCGTCAAAGTAAGGGGCAACTTGAGGCTCTGGTGGACCATCTAAAGACGAACACTTCAAATTACGTCTTGGTCTTCATTCACGGTTGGCGACACGATGCAAGCATAGGCGATTCCGACGTCGCGAATTTGCGCATGTATGCAGCGCAAGTCGCGCGGTTTATTTCCGACCGGGCCGCCGTAGACAATGCCTACAAGGACATGCGTGTTACGGCGGTATATATCGGATGGCGAGGCGCACGAACGGATGAAAATTGGCTCGCCCGAAATTTTCCTGGAGGCGCTTCACTCGGAACCGCTTCGGCAATTTTGACGCTCTTTGATCGAAAGCCCGTCAGCGAGGCCATTGCGCCGTCAGCACTTTCGGCCCTACGCGCGATCGAGAATACACTAGGCTTGGATGCCTATTCGGAGCTCCCCCGCAAACTGAAAAACAAGATGATTATCTTTGGTCATTCGCTCGGCGGCAACATGCTGATGACGGCGCTCGGCGATGACTTGGTGAAGAAAGTTGCCTTGCATGAGGCCGGATCCTACATGCAGCCTGTGCTCGGCGATTTGGTGGTGCTGATCAATCCCGCGTCAGAAGCGTCGAAATGGACGGCGATCCAGCGAACGTTGTGGCGGAGGTTAGCTCTTATCAATGGAGAGCGGCGCAGAGGAGAAGCGTACGAGGCCTCGCAGTCTTTTTTTAGAGATGATCAGCGTCCAATTTTCCTATCGGTCACTGCAGCTAGAAATTGGCCGCCAGGCGGACGGCAACAACTGGACTGTAGTTTTGGCGATCGCGTCCAGAATACGGAGAATGCTGTTGTCCAGCAGCTTGCCGACTACGATTGGGCCACGCACGATATGTTTCCAGCGTTCAAGGGAGACCTTCGTCCCTTGGCCGATCGAATCGAATTGTGGGGCACGCAGCTCGATCCGAGCGATGAATGTGTGCAGAGGCGACGTTCGGTCTCCGAGAGCTTGTTGCATCCGGCTCGCACCATCGCGATTCTCTTAAGTGAGCTGATTCGCGTTCTGCCATTCATGCAGACGGATCCCGAGCAAACTCAGACTATCGGAAATCTTGATCCACCGCGCTCTCCCCGAGGGAATCTACGGAGTTACGGGGCAACCATGAAGCCCTTTGGGACCACTCACGAAATAAGAGCGTCGGATAAACAATCGCAGCTTACAACACGCAAAATGTCGACGAAGCCTCCTACGCGCGAGATACCCTTGGATTACCTGGAGGCGTCGGGCCCTGAAGCTGCATGCTCCGTTGCTCTTGGTTGGTTGTCGCGAACAAAAGCGGCGAAGATTGAACAAGAGGCAAAGGCGGATGGAAAAGCTAGAAAGCACTATGCGACGAACTGGGATACCTATGATCTCAAGCCCAGTGAGGTTGCACTCGAGGGGTTTCCTGCGTTGCGATTTATTCACGGCTTCGATGTGGGCGGAATTTCTCCTCCAACGCGCGCCAATGATCCGTTTTGGAATATCCGGGCGTTTGATACCGCGCTAGCGGAGCATGATGGCTACATGTTGACATCGTTCATTTGCAGTATGAACCAATTGGTTTTGGACGACGTGACACGAATCTCGCGGTAGGCTGGACTTTAGAACAACGACGATAGTTATGTGATCCTGCTTCTTCAATTGTCGGAACAGCAGGATGGCGGATTACGACCTCGCGATCATCGGCGGCGGGCTGAACGGTGTCAGCCTCGCCCGTGATGCAGCGGGTCGCGGCCTGCGGGTTATTCTGTTCGAGCAGGGCGATCTCGGCGGCGCGGCGTCGTCGGCAACGCCGCGGCTGATCCACGGCGATTTGTCGGTGCTGGAGCGGCGTGGGTTCTGGCGCGTGCGCCGGGCCCTCGCCGAGCGCCGGATCTGGCTCCGGATCGCGCCGCATCTGGTCCGGCCGAAGCGCTTCGTGATCCCCGCGCATTCCGACGAGCGTCCGCCTTGGCTGCTTCGCGCCGGCCTGTACGTTTACGACGCGCTCACGAACCGGGGCGGCCTGCCGCCGTCAGCCACCCTCGACATCACGCATCATCCGGTCGGCGACGCGCTGAAGCGTCCGTTTGGGACGGCGTTCGAATATTCGGACTGCGTCGTCGACGATTCCCGCCTGGTGGTGCTTACGGCGCTGGACGCGGCCGAGCGTGGCGCTGCGATCCGGACCGGTGCTCGCTGCGTGCGCGCCGACAGGACCGACATTTGGCGGCTCGCGGTGGTCGATCGCGGCCATCGCCGCACGATCACGGCCCGGGCGCTGGCCAACACCACCGGAGCCTGGACGCCGACGGTCGCGGAGACGGTGCTGCGTCAGCCGCAGCCTGCTGTGGCGGCCATGCAGATGAGCCAGATCATCGTGCCCAGGCTGTTCGATTCAGACAACGTCTACGTCTTCCAGAACAGTGATGGACGACTGATCTTCGCATCCCCCTTCGAGCGCGACTTCACGCTGATCGGCACGGTGACGCATGATTTCATCGGCGATCCCGCAATCGTTGCGATGCGAGGGGCGGATGTCGGCTATCTCTGCGAGGCGGCCAGCCGCTATTTCCGCGAGCGTGTTGCCCCGACCGACGTGGTCCGGACGGTCTCCGGCGTCAACTTGACGCCGGCGTCCGTGCGGCGAGGTGACGGCACGACCCTGTTTCACGTGCGCCGGCGCAAGGCACCGCTGATCACGATGTTCGGCGGCGACGTCACCACCTCGCGTCTGCGCGCAGAGCGTGCGTTGACGAAGCTGACGCCGTTCTGTCCGATGACGCCACCCTGGACCGGCGGTGCAGCGCTGCCCGGCGGCGATTTCGCCTGGGACCGTTTCGACACGGAGGTGGACCTCGCACGCGATCGCTGGCGCTTTCTGTCCGAACCGGAGGCTCAGCGGCTGGTCGCGGCCTATGGCTCGCGCCTGGCGGCAGTGCTCGGTGACGCCAAGAGCCGTGACGAACTCGGCCCTGCTTTCGGTCCCGAACTGACCGGCGCCGAGGTGCGCCATCTGATGAGCCACGAATGGGCGCGCTTTCCGGAGGACATCCTGTGGCGCCGTTCCAAGCTTGGCCTGACCATGCCGGCGGCGGACCGTGATGCTCTGGCGGCGTTCATGTCGGCTGTGAAGGATTCATCCTGAACCGGTTGAGCAAAGTCCGATCGGCCGCTAGCGTGCGGCGGATTCGGGGTTGGCAGGAACATGACGGACGAGTTGCCCAGAACAGACGTCACGGCCGATGCAGCCGGCGGAGATACGCCTCCGGCCGCCGGCCAGCCGTTGCTGCGCATCGAGGGCGTCGCCAAGTCCTTTGGGACGTTCCGGGCCGTGGATGGTGTGTCGCTCGACATCAAGGCCGGCGAGTTCTTCGCGCTGCTCGGCCCCTCCGGCTGCGGCAAGACCACGCTCTTGCGGATGCTCGCCGGCTTCGAGGCGCCGGACGAAGGGCGCATCCTGCTCGGCGGCAAGGACATCGCGCAGGCGCTGCCGCACCAGCGCCCCGTCAACATGATGTTCCAGAACTACGCGCTGTTTCCGCACCTGTCGGTGCGCGACAACATCGCCTTCGGCCTGAAGCGCGCAGGTCTCGCGCGCGCCGATATCGCCACGCGCGTGGCGGAGATGGTTGCACTGGTGAAGCTCGACGGACTGGAGAAGCGCAAGCCCGACCAGCTCTCCGGCGGCCAGCGCCAGCGTGTAGCGCTGGCCCGCGCGCTGGCGCGGCGGCCACAGCTCCTGCTGCTCGACGAGCCTCTCGCGGCGCTGGACAAGAAGCTGCGCGAAAGCACGCAAGCCGAGCTGATGGAACTGCAGCGCCGGCTCGGCATGACCTTCATCATCGTCACCCACGACCAGGAGGAGGCGATGACGATGGCGAGCCGGATCGGCGTGATGAAATCAGGCAAGCTGGCCCAGGTCGCAAGCCCCCGCGAACTTTATGAGGCGCCGCGCTCGCGCTGGATCGCCGAGTTCGTCGGCGACGTCAATGTGTTCGACGGCGAGATCAAGCTGCGTGACGGTCATCGCCTGGTGATTGCCACACGTGAAGCGGGCACGCTGCTGACCGGCGAGCCGCGCGAGCCGGTCGACGGGACGACATTGTCGGTCGCGATCCGGCCCGAGAAGGTCAAGCTCTCGCGCCGCGCGCCGGTGTCCGAGGCCGGTCGTGAAGCGGCGATCAACAGTCTGGACGGCGTGATCGCCGATATCTGCTATCTCGGCGGCACCACCACCTACAAGGTGAAGCTCGACGCCGGCGGAACGCTGCAAGCTTCGGTCGTCAACAGCGCGCGCCTCGACGTCGACGCCTATAGCGTGAACCAGAACGTCGTCGCCTGGTTCACGCCCGACGACTGCGTGGTGCTGAAATCATGAGCTCCCGTCGCATCTTCGCGCGGCCGGCGCGCCTTGCAGCTATTGCACCCTATCTCTGGATGGCGCTGTTCTTCCTGGTGCCGTTCGCCTTCGTGCTGAAGATCAGCCTGTCGCAGACGGCGATCGCGCAGCCGCCTTACGAGCCCGTGTTCGACCTGACGGCGGGATGGGACGCGCTGAAGACGGCCCTTGCCGCGTTGTCGATCGACAATTTCAAGCTGCTGATCTCCGACGACATCTACGTGTTCGCCTACGTGCGCAGCCTCACCGTCGCCATGACCGCGACAGCCCTGCTGCTGTTGATCGGCTATCCCATCGCCTATGGCATGGCGCGGCTGCCGAGGAGCTGGCAGGCGGTGGCGATGGTGCTGGTGATCGTGCCGTTCTGGACTTCGTTCCTGATCCGCATCTATGCCTGGATCAACATCCTCCAGCATGACGGCCTGCTCAACCAGATCCTGCTGGCGCTGCATCTAGTCAGCCAGCCCGTGGTGTGGCTCTCCACCGACAGCGCGATGTATATCGGCATCGTCTATTCCTATTTGCCGTTCATGATCCTGCCGCTCTACGCCACGCTCGCCAAGATGGAGCCGGCGCTGGAGGAGGCGGCCGGTGACCTCGGTGCCCCGCCCTGGCAAGTGTTCTGGCTCGTCACCTTCCCGTTGTCGTTGCCCGGTGTCGGTGCCGGCGTGCTCTTGTGCTTCATCCCGATCGTCGGCGAATTCGTCATCCCGGACCTTCTGGCGGGCTCCAATTCGCTGATGATCGGCCAGACCCTGTGGCTCGAGTTCTTCACCAACAAGGACTGGCCGGTGGCCTCGGCGGCGGCCATCGTGCTGCTTGTGGTGTTGCTGGTGCCGCTGCTGCTGTACGAGCGGCTGCAGAAACGGCAGCTGGAACAGGGGCGCTGAGACGATGCGCAAGGTCTCCCGTCTCTCCCGCTTCAACATCGCCTCGCTCGCGCTGGGGTTGGCGTTCCTTTACCTGCCGATCCTCATCCTCGTCATCTATTCCTTCAACGCCTCGCGGCTGGTGACGGTGTGGGGCGGCTGGTCACTGCGCTGGTATCACGAGTTCTTCAATGACCGTGCCATGATCGAGGCGGCCTGGATGAGCCTGCGGGTCGCGGTCTCCTCCGCCACCATCGCCACGCTGCTCGGCACGCTCGCGGCGGTCGCACTGTCCCGCGGCGAGCGGTTTCGCGGCCGGACGCTGTTTTCGGGAATGCTCTATGCGCCGCTGGTGATGCCGGAGGTGATCACGGGATTGTCGCTGCTGCTGCTGTTCGTGGCGCTGAATGCCGAGCGTGGCTTCTGGACCGTGACGATCGCCCATACCACGCTGACGATGTGTTTCGTCGCCGTGGTCGTGCAGTCCCGCCTCGGCTCGCTCGATCGTTCGCTGGAGGAGGCCGCGATGGACCTTGGCTGCGACCCGGTCCGCGCCTTCGTCTCCGTCACCCTGCCGTTGATCGCGCCGGCCATCGTCGCAGGCTGGATGTTGGCGTTTACGCTGTCGCTTGATGACCTCGTGATCGCTAGCTTCACCACCGGCCCTGGCTCGGCCACCTTGCCGATCCGGATCTATTCCGAGGTGCGGCTGGGCGTGAAGCCCGAGATCAACGCGATCTGCACCCTGGTGATCGCCCTGATCGCGGTAGTGATCGTCATCGCCTCGCTCGCCTCGAAACTGTCGAGCTCACAGGGCGAGAGCGCCGCGCCGTTGTAGCCGCTCGCGCCGCGAACCGTGCTCGGGTTGCGTCCTGGACGGCCGCGCCGAGCTGCCGCAGCGCCAGCGCATCGAGCGGAAACTCCAGCAGGATATGGATCAGGCTCAGCGCCAGCAGGAAGGTGAATCCCAACGCATAGTCGTAGAAATAGAGCGCGGTTGCGGCTGCACTGGCGGCGGCCATCGCCGCCAGCCGCGCCTTCGGCACCGCGGTCCAGCGGATCACGTCGGCTTTGATGAACCAGTTGAGGTAGTGATAGGTGTAGACGAAGGCGAGCAGGCTGGTCAGTCTTGCGTCGAGGACGAGGCCGGGCACGCCGAACAGCCGGCCGAGGGCCGGGCCGACATTGCCAAAATAGTCCTGTCCGACGCGGGCAAAGCTCGCGACGCGGATTTCGGCGGTTGGCGGCAGCAACAGGATCGTGGCGATGGCGATGAGGTAGGCCACCACCAGCGCAGCCTGCACCCGGCTTCCGGACCGGTAAGCGCCGAGCACCATGAAGATCAGCGTGAACAACGAGACGTGGATCAGGGTCGGAATCAGGATGCCGATGACTGCGAGCGAGGACCCGCTCGAATACATGATCGCGGACAGGGCGATCGCCGCCATGAACAGCAGCATGCTTTCGATCGCCGAATTCGTCGCCGCCAGCATGGCGCACGCGATCAGCGCTGCCCACATCGCAAAACCGAACCACGAGGCGTTGTCGATCAGCGCCGCGACCACGGCCACGATGGCGAGGGCCGCGGCAATCCCGCGATGGGGCAGATAGTAGCTGCGGTCATGCAGCCACGAGATCTCGGTGAAGTAATGCGCCGGACCGAGCACGACATAGGCCAGCAGCAGCAGCTCGAACGGCACCAGATAGGAGGCCGCGAGCGCCAGCAGCATCAGGCCGAGATGGATCGCGTCGTTGCTGCGCATGGTGCCGGGCCCCCCGCCTTGGGACCCGGAGGTTAGAGCAGGCATGGACAATCTTCAATTGGCCACGCCGACACTCAAGCGGCTTGCTTGCAGCGCCGCGATGCGTCCTGCAGCGTCAGGACTTCACCGCACCCGCCGTGAGCCCGCCCACCATGTAGCGGCGGAAGGCGTAATAGACCGCGGCCGGCGGCAGCGCGTAGATGAAGCCGGTCGTCATCAACAGCTCCCAGGGAGAATCGTCTGCGGCGAGGAAGTTGCCGAGCGCGACGGGGAGGGTGATCTCGCGGTCGTTGGAGAGCAGCAGGAAGGCGTAGAGATATTCGTTCCAGGCCAGCAGCACCGCGTAGGTGCCGATCGCGACCAGCGAAGGCATCATCAGCGGCAGGTAGACCAGGCGGAAGATCTGGAGCGTCGTCGCGCCATCCATCACGGCGGCTTCGTCCAGCTCGACCGGCAGCTTGTCGGAGGCCTGCTTGAGCACCCAGATCGCGTAGGGGCTGGCGATCGTCACCATGGCCAGGATCAGCGACCAGTGATTATTGAGCAGGCCGTAATTGCCCATGGTGCGGTACATCGGCACGGCGAGGAACGCCGCGGGGATGAAATAGGTGAAGAGCGCAAGGTTCAGCACGGTGCGTCCGCCCGGCACCTTCAATCGCGAGATCGCGAACGCCGCCGAGGTCGCGATCACCAGCGTCAGCACGCCGACGGAGACGGCGATCACGGTCGAATTCCAGAACTGGATGTAGAAGTCGCGCAGGAAGTAATGCTGCTGCTTGAACACGATCTGGAAATTGTGCAGCGTCGGGTGATCCGGCCACAGCTTGCCCGAGAACGCGTCCTCCTTCGGGGAGATCGCGAACAGGAACATGTGATAGATCGGGATCATCGTCCACAGGAAGACGGGAATGCCGATCAGCAGCAGCCGCGCTTCGGTCGCGACGTCGCGCCAGGAGAATTCGCTTACGCCGGGGAGCTTCATCGCGACAACCGTTTCATCATGAAGTACACGAGCGGCAGGACGAACGGCATCGCGCAGACGATGGATGCCATCGCCAGCGAGAGCTGGTCGAGCCGGAGATAGCGGATGCCGAGCGTCGCCAGCACGTGCGTGAGATCGGCCGGGCCGCCGCCGGTGAGCAGATAGACGCTGTTGAAGTCGCCCAGCGTCCAGATCATCGAGAGCAGCGTGCAGGTGACGTAGAGCGTCTGCATCGACGGCCAGGTGATGTAGCGGAACTTCTGCCACCAGCTCGCGCCGTCGACCTCGGCGGCCTCGAACAGATCGTGCGAGATCGCGAGGCGGCCGGTGATCAGGATCAGCGTCCAGAACGGCAGCGATTTCCAGATGTGCACGGCGATCGCCATGCTGAGCGCTACGGTCGGGTCGTTCAGCCAGTTCGGGCCGTCATCGCCGGTGAAGGAGAAGATGAGATGGTTGATCACGCCCCATTCGGGATTGAGCATGAAGCGTACCGACAGGATGGTCGGTATCGATGGCACCGCCCAGGGCAGGATGAAGATCACCGAGAGCCATTTGATCCAGGGGCGCTGCACGGCGAAGAAGCCGGACAGGAACAGCGCGATCAGCATCTTGATGTTGATGCCAATGACCAGGAAGATCAGCGTGTTGATCGCGGCGCGCGCGAAGATCGGGTCATGGTACAGCGCGACGTAGTTCGCCGGATCGCGAGCTAGCCACAGGCCGTAGCAGACGGGATAGACGACGAAGGCGAGGAAAACGAGCAAATAGGGCGCGAGCAGCACGATGCCCCAGACCTGCGCCGGGGTCAGCCGCGACGACAAAGGCGGGCCGGGAAGTGCCTGATCGCCAGAGAGCGTGATCGCCATTCTTTTCGGACTCTTCAAAGAGAAGCCGGCCGCGAAACGCGGCCGGTGTTGTTCTTACACCTCTCCCCGCAGCGCGGGGAGAGGTGCCGATGACTTAGCCTGCGACCTGCTTGATGCGGGCGATCAGTTCGTCGACAGCCTTGTCGACCGGAACCTTCTCGCTGACGACACGATTCATCGCCTTCGCCCAGATGTTCTCATTGTTCAGGATCGTGAACTTCCAGTTCTTGGTGAAGTCGAACGCGGTGGTGCCGCCCTTGAACTGCGTGTAGACGGCCTTGCGGTGCTTGTCAGCCTGCCAGAACGGGCTTTCCTGGCTTTCCTTCGTCACCGGGAACCAGCGGCCGAGCGCACCCTCGATATAGGGACGGATGTTCTCTTCCTGGAGCAGGAAGCTGATGAACTGCTTGCCCTCGGCCTTGTTCTTGGCCGCGGTGAAGATCAGCCCGGTCTTGACGTCGGAGCGATACTTGATGGTCGAGCCATCAGGAGCCTTCGGGAAGGACGCCGTGACGATGTCCTGCTCATAGGCCTTCTTGCCGGCCTCGCGCTGCTCTGGCGTCAGTGCCTGGTTCGAGGAATCCTCAAACCACTTCGCCGCGATCGAGATCGTGAAGTTGTGGGTCATCACGATGGTCTTGTTGTGGAAGGCGACGTTGTTGTCCGGATCCTTCCAGGTCGTCGAGGACGGCGGGGTGCAGCCCTTGATGTAGGTGTCGGTGTAGTCCTTCATCGCCTTGATCAGGTTCTCGCGAACCTTGGGATCATCGACCGTGAGCTTGCCGTCGTCGTCGACCAGCTTGACGTGGTAGGCATCCATGAACGTGTAGAACGACTGGAAGGCATCGGTGGACTCCACGCCCATCGGCTGGCCGACGGCGTAAATGCGCTGGCCCGTTGCCTTGCGGATCCCCGGCTGCACCTTGTCGCACCAGAACGTCCAATAGCCTGCCCAGTCTGTCGGGATGTCGGCGAGCTTGAAGCCGGACTTCTCCAGCATGTCGTTCCAGATCTGGACATGCATGCTCTGCTGCTTCAGCGGGAAGCCGTAATAAGCCTTCTTCTTGGCGACGTCGTTGTAGAGGATCGATGCATCGAGCGTGTTCTGCACGAACCGGCCCTTGATCGGCTCCATCACGTCGGAGAGATCCTCGAGCTTGCCCTCATAGGCCCACTTGCCCTGCGCCTGGACGTCATAGGAATCGGAATAGGCGACATCGGGCACGGTGCCGGCATCGAGCGCGGCGACCGTCTTCGGAATCATGTCCTGGATCGCGTATTGCGACAATTCGACCTTGATGCCGGTCTTGGCCTCGAACTTCTTGATCGTCTCGATCAGCGCGTCGTCTTCGGAGCGATAGAAGCCCTTGCCCCACCAGACCGTAATCGTCTTCTGCTGCGCAAAGGCGGGTGCAGTGGCAGCAAAAAGTCCAACCGCAGCGACCGCCAGTGATACTGCGCCAATAACCTTGGATTTCACGTTTTTCTCCCTCAAACGGCCGGTGTTTTTAACCGGTCGTATAAAACACTAGCGCATGGTGGTAGCGCAATCAACGCATCTTGTCGGACCCAGATCGTAGCGTGTCGGGGCTGCGGAGATGCTCATATGCGCGCATCGATCCAATCGCCGCATCAATTCACCCTGATCAATTCGCGATCATCGGGCATCGGCCGAGGAACGCGATCCTCAGTTGGACTTCGCATTCTCCTTGGCATTCTCAGCCGTCGGCGATCCGTCCTGCGCGGGGCGCTTTCCGCTCCCGGTGATGCGCTGCTTCAGCAGATCGAGGAACGGAGACGCCGCAGGCGATTGCCGGATCAGGCTTTCAGAGTCGGGGAAGATCAGGGGATCGTCCCAGGGACCCTGCACCATGAAGGGCAATTGAAAGCCTGATGTCGTGTTGAGGCTCGCCACGCCCTTCATATCGTATTCGCGCGTCGGCACCGAGGCGGTGCCGGTCAGCGTGATCTTCGCAGCCGGCCCCTCGATGCGGATGTCCTCGGCGGTGGCAATGCCGTCGGAGAATTTCACCGCGATGGTGAGATTGTTGTAGGGCGTCGAACCGCTGCGGAAATTGCCGCCGCCCGACAGCGGCCGGCGCTCCAGGCGCTTCAGGAGCTGTTCGGCGTTGAAGCCCGAGATCGCGCCGTTATGCCCGGTCACGGTGGCGCTGCCGTCGAGCGACTGCACGAGGCCGAACGGGCTCGAGCCCGATGCGAGGAGCGACACGTTGATGTTGCCGCGGCCGGACAGCTTGTTGAGGCCGAACAGTTCGGTGGCGCAGGCCTGGAGATCGACGTCGGTGAACTGGAATTGTGCCTTGATGTCGGCGATGGTGTCGGAGCGTGCGATGTTGAACGAGCCCTTGGCGATCCCGCCATAGACCTGCGCCTCGCCGACCGAGAGCGCCAGCGTACCGTTGCGCAAATTGGCGCCGATCGCGGTCCGGCCGAGCTTCGTCGACCCGACCGTCAGCTTTGCTGCCGACAGGCGCATGTCGAGGTCGGTGGTCGACAATCCGTTGAGATCGAACAGCTGCCTGTTCCAGTCGCGTGCGCCGCTCGCGAGCAGGCGGAAGGTGGAGATATAAGGTGTGAAGTCGAGCGCGTCGGCGGCCAGCGTCGCCTGCAGCATCTGCCGGCCGTTATTGGCGTAAGTCATGACGCCCTCGGCGGCGTTGCCGTCGAGCTCGACATTGACGTTGGTGAGCGCGATCGAGGCCCCGACGACGTTGGCGCGCGCCTTCAGCACAAAGCGGCCGAAACCGCCGCTGGCGGGCTGCGGCTGCCCGGTCCAGCGCAGCGCGTTGCGCAAGGAGGGGCTGTCGATCGTGAGCGTGCCTTCCATCATCGGGCTGGTGCGGTTGGCGACGCTGCCGTCGAAGGCGAGCTTGAGCGGTGCGCTGGCGATCCGCGCCTTCAAGCCCGAGCGCTCGCCGGAGAGGGCGGCGGCGAAATCGGAAAAGCTGATCGTGCCGTCGACACGCTCGCCGCGCCAGTCGAACTGTCCGGTCGCCGCGAAGGAGCGCGAGATCGAGGGCCAGGCCAGCGACAGGTCGATGTCGCTGAACTGCTCGGTGGCGTGCGTAGCGGCGTCCTCGTATTCGAGCACGCCGTCCTGGAGCCGGATTTCGGAGAACGAGATCTGGTTCTCGGCCCCGGGCTTCATGGTGCGCGCGATGGTCTGGATGAAGGGCGTCCAGTTGCTCTCGCCGTCCGGCTTCAGGCTGACATGGATGCGCGGCCGCAGCAGCGTCAGGTCGGCGATCTCGAAACGTTGCATCAGCAAGGGCAGCAGCCGTAGATTGGCGGTGAGCACGTCGACACGGAGCGCGGGATCGCTGGTGCCGCCGCCCTTGAGGCCGACATCGCGGAAGGAGATGTAGCTTGCCGGCAGCACCGAGATGTCGATGCTGCCCGCAATATTGAGCTCGAGCCCGGTGACGTCGCGGATCTGCGCTTCGACCGCCTTGCGCAGCGCGTCGCGGTTGATAAGCCAGGAGGTCGCGATCAGGGCGATCAACGTCACGCCGAGCAGCGCCGCGATCGGCGTCCCGAGGCGCTTCATTCCTTGGGCCATGGTCAATGGCATGTCCTGATCGGGTTGGTCGCTGGAGCCAGAAGGGCGGGCCGGGAAACCTGCGTGCCCACGCCCAAGCCCTATTATGTTAAGTCCCGCAACTTGATGGGTTTTCTTGTCGCTTTCAAGGCCGCGGACGGTTCTGCCCACGGCGTGGGCAGCTTCTATCACCCGGGCGCGGTGGGGAGAACCCCGTATCATTGACGGCTTTGGAGGATTTCGCCTAATAATCGCCGCCAACACGGCGAGACGCCTCCAAGCCGAAGGTTCAGTCGAAGGTTTTTTGCATGAACAAGGTCTATCCCGACGCCAAATCGGCTCTGTCAGGCATCTTGAAGGACAACATGATGATCATGTCGGGAGGCTTTGGCCTCTGCGGCATCGCCGAGGAACTGTCGGATGCGATCCGCGAGTCCGGCGTCAAGGGCCTGACGGTGGTCTCCAACAATGCCGGCGTTGACGGCATCGGGCTCAGCCGCCTCCTGGAAACCCGCCAGATCAAGAAGATGATCTCGTCCTATGTCGGGGAGAACAAGCTGTTCGCGCAGCAATTCCTGGCCGGCGAGCTGGAACTCGAATTCAACCCGCAGGGCACGCTGGCCGAGCGCATCCGCGCCGGCGGCGCCGGCATCCCGGCCTTCTACACCAAGACCGGCGTCGGCACGCTGATCGCCGAAGGCAAGGAAGTGAAGGAGTTCGACGGCGAGAAGTACCTGATGGAGCGCGGCCTGTTCGCCGACCTCGCCATCGTGCACGCCTGGAAGGGCGACACCGCCGGCAACCTCATCTACCGCAAGACCGCGCGCAACTTTAACCCGATGATGGCGACCGCCGCCAAGATCACGGTAGCCGAGGTCGAGCATCTGGTTCCCGCCGGTGAACTCAACCCTGATCATATCCACACGCCCGGCATTTTCGTGAAGCGCATCGTCGAGGTCGGCTCGGCCAAGAAGCGCATCGAATTCCGCAACACCCGCCCGCGCACGGCAGCTTGAGATCAGGAGACTAAGATGGCCTGGACCCGTGAACAGATGGCCGCGCGCGCCGCGAAGGAGTTGCGTGACGGCTATTACGTCAATCTCGGCATCGGCATCCCGACGCTGGTCTCGAATTACATCCCCGACGGCATGGACGTCAGCCTTCAGAGCGAGAACGGCATGCTCGGCATGGGTCCGTTCCCCTACGAGGGCGAAGAAGATGCGGACCTGATCAACGCGGGCAAGCAGACCGTGAGCGAACTGCCCTCGACCTCCTATTTCTCGAGCGCGGATTCCTTCGGCATGATCCGCGGCGGCCACATGGATCTGTCCATCCTCGGCGCCATGCAGGTGGCCCAGAACGGCGATCTCGCCAACTGGATGATCCCCGGCAAGATGGTCAAGGGCATGGGCGGCGCGATGGACCTTGTCGCCGGCGTCAAGCGCGTCATCGTGGTGATGGAGCATTCGGCCAAGGACGGCCCGAAGCTGCTGAAGACGTGCAACCTGCCGCTGACGGGCGAGCGCGTGGTCGACATGGTCGTTACTGATCTCGCCGTGTTCACCATCGACAAGCACGGCAGCGGCGGCATGGCCCTGATCGAGCTCGCCGACGGCGTCTCGCTGGACGAGGTCAAGTCCAAGACCGAAGCGGAATTCCGCGTCGCGCTGAAGAATACCTAAGGCCTCGGGAATGGGGCGCGCATGACGATACGGTCTGCGCGTCTCGAAGACGCCGAATTCATCGCCCGAACGATCCTGTCGTCGCAGCGCGGCTATCGTCCGCGCGGCTGGTTCGATGTTGCGCTCGGCTGGCCAGAAGCGCAGAGCCGCGACTTCATCGCACGCATCGCGACCGCGGATGCGGTGTCGATGTGGCACGTCTCGCAATTTCTCGTCGCCGAAATCGACGGCAAGCCGGCGGCGGCGCTTTGTGCCTTGCCGGCGGCGGGCACGGGACCCGCGGCCTGGCGCGCGATCGAGGAAGTTGCGGCCGCGACGGAGCTTGCTGCGCCGGAATTGGAGGCGATCCGCAAACGCGGCACCTACACGCGTGCCTGCTGGGTGCAGGGCGGCGAGGGTGATTGGATGATCGAGCATGTCGCGGCCGATCCGGCTCACCGCGGTCGCGGCTTGGTGCAGGCCTTGATCGCCGATGCGCTGGACAAAGGGCTAGCGGCCGGTTTTGCACGGGCGACGATCTCGTTCCTGATCGGCAATGAGCCGGCCGAGCGTGCTTATGCCAAGGCTGGCTTCAGCTTTGCGGAAGAGAAGCGCGATCCGGCTTTCGAGGCGATCATCGGCGCTCCCGGCTTTCGCATGTTCGCGCGGACGATTTGATCATCCTTGTTGGCGCGAATGCGCGAACGTTGGGCCTTGGCCGTCAAGCGGGGCCACTCGGCACCTCGGAGAAGCGGGTCAGCCACGCGACCGGGCCGATGCTGGCGGCGATGATCAGGAGGGCTGCGAGCGCGCCGTCCTCGAAATTCCCGCGGCTCGCAAACTGGTAGATCGACGTCGACAGTGTCTCGACGTTGAGGGGCCGCAAGAGCAGCGTTGCCGGGAGCTCCTTCAGGCAGTCGACGAACATGATGATGACGGCGCCAAGCATCGCGGGCCGGAGCAACGGCAGATAGATCTGCCTCAACATGACCGCCTGGCCGGCGCCGACCGTCCGCGCGCTCTCGTCATAGTCGCGCGGAATGCTGTCCAATCCGGCCTTGATCATGCCGACCGGCACGGCCAGAAAACGGATTGTATAGGCGATGACGACGGCCATCCCGGAGCCGACCAGGATCAGCCCGGGGAGAGGGCGTCCCATCGCGCTGGCGACCACGCTCATCGCGTTATCGACGGCCAGTACCGGGGTCAGCAGGCCGAGGGCAATCACGAGACCCGGCAGCGCGTATCCGGTCTGCGCAATGCTCATCGCCAAATATCGCAGAGGATCCGGCCGAAAGCGATGCGCGATCGTCGTGGCGAGCGCGAGCAACAGCGCCATGAGCGTCGCGAGCGCGGCAAAGGCAAACGAATGGAAGGTGTGGCGCCACAGGAGCGGGTCGAAATTTGCAAGCAGTCCGCGACCGAAAGCCTGATGCACGAGGTAGAGCAGCGGCACGACGAAGCCGATCAGCACCGGCAGCCCGCAGACCGCGAACGCGATCCACGCTCTTGCGCCCGAAAGCAGTGTCCGCTGCCTCATATGCGGGCTTTCGGCCGAGAATTCGGTGTTGGCATTGCGGCGGCCGTATCGCTCCATCGCGATCAGGCCGGCGACGATCGCAAGCATCAGGCATGCGAGTTGCGCCGCACCCGCTAGGCTGCCGCGGTTGAGCCAGGTGGTGAAGATCGAGACCGTCAGGGTGCGGATGCCGAGATATTCGCTGGCGCCGATATCGTTGAGCGTTTCCAGCGCGACCAGCGCCACGCCGACCGCGAGCGCCGGCCGCGCCATCGGCAGTGAAACGCGCCAGAATACGGTCCATCGGCCGGCGCCCAGCGTCTTGGCCGCCTCGGCGAATTCGGCGGACTGAACCTGGAACGTCGCGCGCGCCGACAGATAGACGTAAGGGTAGAGCACGAGCCCGATCACGAAGACGGCGCCCGGCAGCGAGCGCAGGTTGGGCAGATAGCCGAGGGCATCGCGCAGCGGCAGCCAGATCGCCAGGGTGCGATGCACCAGGCCGAGCGGCTCGAACAGGTCGGCATAGACGTAAGCCGCAAGATAGGTCGGAATCGCCAGCGGCAGCGGTATCAGCCACAGGAGCATGCCCCGGCCGGGAAAATCGTGGCGCGACATCACCCACGCAGTCCCGGCGCCGATCAGAAGCGTGAGCATGCCGACCCCCACGAGCAGGAGGGCGGTATCCAGCAGCGCGGCCGGCAGCACGTAGTTGATCAGGTCGTGCCACACGTCGGGCGCCGGCTGAAGAGCCAGCGAAACGATCGAGATCACGGGCGCCGCGACCAGGATCGCGGTTGCGATCGCGATAGCGGTTGCGGCGCGCCCGGCGGGGGCGCGGCCTCTCGAACGAGGCCGCGCCCCCGTAGCTTCTACTGGTTCGACAGAGGAGGGTCGCCAGAGATCAGTTGTCAAAGCCGACCTTGTCCACCAGCGAGGCCGCAGCCTTGCGGTTGGCGGCGATCTTTGCGATCGGCAACGGATCCGGACCGAGCTTGCCGTAGCCCGCGATGGTGGGGTTGATGGCGACACCGGCACGAACCGGATATTCGTAGTTCTGGTCGGCATACATCTGCTGCGCCTGCTCGCTCACGAGCCAGTCGATCAACTTGATGCCGTTGGCCTTGTTGGGAGCGTGCTTGGCGAGCAGCACGCCGGAGAGGTTGACGTGGGTGCCGCCGCCTTCGAAGGTCGGCAGGACGACGCGGGTCGCTTCCGCCCACGGTTTCTTCTCGGGATCGTTGTTCATCATCAGCGCCCAGTAATAGGTGTTGCCGATGCCGATGTCGCACTTGCCGGCAGCAACGTCACGCGCGGCTTCGCGATCGCCGCCCGACGGCTTCTGCGCGAGATTGGCCTTCACGCCGCGCAGCCATTCCTCGGCCTTGGCCTCGCCGTACTTGGCCGTATAGGCCGCGAACAGCGCGTTGTTGTAGATGTGCTGGCCCGAGCGGATGCAGATCTTGCCCTTCCACTTGGGGTCGGCGAGCTCCTCATAGGTGATCTTGTCCTGCTTGACGCGGTCCTTCGAGGCATAGATCACACGCGCGCGCATGGAGATACCGGCCCAGTGTCCGTCCGGATCCCGATACTGCGCCGGCACGACCTTGTCGACCACCTCCGACTTGATCGGCTGGGTGACGCCGGCCTGCACGGCCTCGTCGATGCGGCCGATGTCCACCGTCAGCAGCACGTCGGCCGGACTGTTGGCGCCTTCCGCCTTCATGCGCTGCTCCAGACCGGAGCTTGCGGAGACGACGTTGACCTTGATGCCCGTGTCCTTGGTGAACGCATCGAACAGCGGCTGGATCAGCTTGGTCTCGCGGTAGGTATAGACGTTGACCTCGCCATTGGCGGCTGCTTCCGACACGAAAAACGTGGTCAGGCTCAACACCGCCGCAGACGCGGCGAGGACGCGAAGATTAATCATAAGAGGCTGCTCCCAGGCGCGCGATTGAATGCGAATTGAGTAGCGCAGGCGTTGGGGCAAAGTCAGCGACGCGATGTCGCGACGGCATGAGCTTAGAGTAATTCCAATCTACTCTTTAGACTCGTTCTAATGACATGAGCGGTCAAGCGAGCCCACTGGTGCCCCTATGATCTCGCCGGTCTCGTCTTGCTCAGGCGCTGGGAGAGGCTGACCAGCCACGACGTCTCCTCGCGCACCAGGCGGAAGCCGAGATTGGCGGGCGGCACGCCTTGGGCGCAGCCCCCGGCGCGGGCATCGCGGATGAAATCGGTGACATAGGCGCGGTGGGCACCTTCGACGATGCGCACGCCGCAATTCACAGTCGGACGGATCGCATTGCCTGAAGCGTCGACCCGCGACCGCACGAAGCAGGTCGAGGTCCACTCCCAGACGTTGCCGGCGAGATCTTCGACGCCGTGCTCGTTCGGGCCGAACTTGCCGAACGGGTACGCCGTGGTGTCCGAGAGGTCTCGTTCGGATTCGCGTTCATAGCGGCTGATCCAGCGCTTCGAAGGATCGTCCGCGTCGACCGGCACGCCGTCATCCCTAAACCTGGTGCCCGCCGCAAAGGCCCATTCCTCGTCGCTCGGCAGGCGGTAATGGTGGCCCGTCTTGCGCGACAGCCAGCCCGCATAGGCCTCGGCATCGTGCCAGCTCACCTGCACCGCGGGGCGATCAGCGGCGATCGCCACGTCGCGATCCAGCGCGGGGCAGGCGCCATCCCGCACGCAAAGCTGATAGCTGGACGACGAGACCTGGTTTCGCATGATGTGCAGTGGCCGGTCGATCCGCAGCGCGCGTAGCGGCGCTTCCGCCTGCTGCCCGCCGCGCGTGAAATCACCGGCCTCGCGATAGGACAGGCTGCCCGGCGCGACCCTGACGATCGCAGGCTCAGCCGCCGTGTCGTGGACAGCCATGTTCGCGACCAGTGGCGCCACCGCGATCGGCCCTGCAAGTCCGGCGACGCAAGCGAGTGCCAGTTTGAGCTTGAACGCGATCAGCATGGTCATTCCCCGAAGAAGAAAAAAGGGGCCGGTGGTGACCGGCCCCTCATTGCGTCTAGTTGGTTTTGGGAGCCGGTATTTCGGAAGGCGCCTTCACCTGGGTCATCAGATCGTCGTTCCACTTGCCTTCGACCTTGAAGTGCGCGGTGGCGCCGAGATTCGCGGCCTCGATCAGGTTATGCGTGACATAGGCGTAGATGCCGGGCTGCAGGAACTTGTACAGCGCAGCTCCCGCCGAGCCGCCGCGGATGAACCAGGTTTCGAGCCCGACTTCAGGTGCATTGCCGAACTTGCCGGTCTCCCAGACATAGTCGCCATGACCGCCGATCAGATGCGGACGGCTGTCGCGATTGGCCTGCGAATGCACGATCAGCACGTTCTCGCCGACCTTGGCAGTCAGTGCGTTCTTGCCGGTCAGCGCGCCGACCTTGCCGTTGAACACGACGTGCGTGGGAATCAGCTTCTTCATCACCTCTTCGGTCTCGGTGTAGGCTTCGCCCGGCGAATCGTAGGACTTGAAATTGCCCTTCTCGTCGCGCGGCACATACATGTCCTGCTCGCCGACATAGTAGACCTTGTCGTACTTCAGCGCGTGGCCCTTGCCGTCGTTGAGGCCCTCGCGCGGCAGCACCATCACCGCGCCGTTCATGCCGGAAACGACGTGCCAGGGGATCATCGGGCCGCCCGGGGCGCAGTGATAGACAAACACGCCGGTCTTGGTCGCCTTCCAGCGCAGCACCACCTCCTCGCCGGGATTGATCAGCGTGAGCTCGCCGCCGCCGAGGGCGCCGGTTGCGGAATGGAAGTCGATGTTGTGCGGCATGGTGTTGGTCGCGGGATTGACCAGCGTCAGCTCGACGTAGTCACCCTCGTGTACGACCATGAGCGGTCCCGGCATCGAGCCGTTGAACGTCATCGCCTGGAACGTGGTGCCCTTGTCGTCGATGACGACCTTCTTCTCCTCGACCGTCATCTTGAACTCGACGATCTTGGGGCCCTGCGTCGTGGCCTGCTCGTGCGCGTGCACGAAGGGCGGAGCGACCAGCTCCACCTTCTGCCGCGGCAGCTTGAGGTCGCTGGCGGCGAAAGCCGGAGCCGCCAACATCAAGGCGGTCGCGGCGGCGCTGATCAATGCGGCTCTGCGGGTGAACATCGGAAGCATCCTTCATGTGAAAAGGTTTTGATGACGGATGCAGTGTGCGCCTGTTACGGCAAGAGTGTTTGCGCTGCGACAAGCTATTGCCGGATTCACCTTCTCGACAGCTCGAGCGTCTCAACAGAGCAGGATAGGTGCTGTCACGTTGATTGCCGGGCGCGAGCACAACCGTATCAGCGCTCGGCGCAATTCGTTTGCATCTTCGGGTTGGATTTCGACCGGAGCGGCGCGCCGACGAGGTCCGAGGATGTTCGCTGCGGCTGTTTCGGCATGGAGATGATTGGACAATCTCTCGCTTCGGATACCACTGCGGGCGCGGCCGTCGTCGCCCTTCCGGAGCCTTGTGCGCCGACCGGAGCCTTCGCGAATTCGCGGCTAGAAAAGTTGGATGGCGAGCCAGACCGCCAGCGACAGTGCGGCGAAGGCAGCGATAACGGCGGCCAGAGCGCGCGCGGCACCTGTCGAGGCCGGTGCGACCGGGGTCGGCCGGAAGTCGTCGAAACGCGGGATATGGCCGCGGATGTCGAGCAAGGAGAAGATCAGTTCGAGTGCGAGAAGCCTCATGGGCAAACGCTCCGGATGCCGTGCGAATTGCCTCAGTCTGGCCCGGAACCGGCCGCTGCGCTTTGCGCGAGCGCAACGTCCGCGGTCCTCCCGGCCGACTTTGCGCGAGCGCAAGGTCGCCTCCGCGGATGCGGGGTATTGGAGTGTATTCCGTGATTTGCCGTGACGACTGCACACGGCAGAAATTTACGAATGGGTAAGACATGAGAGCTGATCTTGCGGCGAGCTACGGCGAGGAGCGATTGCCGCGCTACACGAGCTATCCGACCGCGCCGCATTTCTCGCCGGCGATCGGAGAAGGCGCCTATGCCCGGTGGCTGGCGGAGCTGCCGGCGGGCGGCAGCGCGTCACTCTATCTCCACGTGCCGTTCTGCCGCGAGATGTGCTGGTATTGCGGTTGTCATACCCAGATCGTCCGCCGCGACGAACTCATCGCCGGCTATCAGCGGACGCTGCGCAACGAGATCGCCCTGACCGCCGAAACCATCGGCCGCCGTATCAAGGTGGAGCACATTCATTTCGGAGGCGGTACGCCGACGATCATGGCGCCGGAGGCTTTCGCCGAGTTGATGGCGACGATGCGCCAGAAGTTCTTCGTGCTGCCCTCCGCCGAGATCGCGGTCGAGATCGATCCCCGCACATTGACGGCCGACATGGTCGAGGCGATGCGGCTTTCCGGCGTCAACCGCGCGAGCCTTGGCGTGCAGAGCTTCGATCCCGTGGTGCAGCGGGCGATCAACCGCGTGCAGAGCTACGAGCAGACGGCGTCCGTGGTCGACATGCTCCGGCGCGCCGGCATCGGGGGGCTCAATTTCGATCTGATCTACGGGTTGCCGCACCAGACCGTCGCGTCGTGCCTTGATACCGTTCGGCGCAGCCTCGCGCTCGCCCCCGACCGCTTCTCCGTGTTCGGCTATGCTCATGTGCCGGATTTCAAGAAGCACCAGCGCATGATCAACGAGGGCGTGCTGCCTGACGGCCTTGCTCGCCACGACCAGGCCTGCGCGATCGCCAACGCGTTGAAGGAGGCCGGCTACGTGCAGATCGGGCTCGATCATTTCGCACGGCCCGGCGATGCCATGGCCGTGGCCTTGGAGGAGCGGACACTGCGGCGCAATTTTCAGGGCTACACCACCGACAAGGGTGAAGTCTTGCTCGGTTTCGGTGCGAGCGCGATTGGCCATCTGCCGCAGGGTTACGTCCAGAACGAGGTGCAGATCGGTGCCTATGCGCAGAACATCGCCGCCGGCCGTCTCGCCACCGCGAAGGGCTATGGGCTGACCGACGACGACCGGCTGCGCGCCGACATCATCGAACGGATCATGTGCGACTTCAGTGCCGACCTCGGTGACATCTGCGCGCGCCACGGCGCGGAGGCGGGAGCGATGCTGAACTCGGCGGCGCGTCTGAAACCGCTGATCTCCGACGGCGTCGTCAGGCTGGAAGGCAATCGCCTCGCGGTCGCAAATGACTCGCGCTTCCTGGTTCGCAGCGTCGCCGCGGCGTTCGACGCGCATCTCAATCCGGCAAAGCAGCTGCATAGTAGGGCGGTCTAGCCGGTCATTCCGGGGCGCGCGCAGCGCGAGCTATGATGCGCAATTGCGTATCTGAGAATCCACTTCTGTGCGTCATCCGCCGGCCGATGGATTTCCGGGTTCGCGCCAAGAGGCGCGCCCCGGAATGACAACCAGCTTGCGCTTCCACAAAGAAACTTCGCTCCCCTCCGCTATCGTCTTATCGGAACGGAGTTGTCCATGTCTTTTGGATCCGACGATCTGGTCGATGACATCATGCGTACGGCGCCGCACACGATCCGCGTATTTCTGGCCTTCAGGATGGCTTGTGTCGGTTGCCCGATAGCAACCTTCCACACGGTGGATGACGCCTGCCGCGAGCATGGCATCGACCGCGAGAAGTTCCTCGCCGCGTTGTACGATTGCGTGCCGGCGTGAAGTGGTCCGGACTTCGCGCGGGCGCGCGCGGAGTCCCGGGTGAGGGAGGGCTTTCGCCGTAAGCGGAAGCGCCCCTCACCCCTATCCTTGGCGGAGACGTTCCGGGGCGGCTCACGCCGGCCGGCTGTCGGCGTTCCGCTCTGCCAGCACGACGATCCCGTGCGGGTCGCGCAGGATGATGCGCTGGCGTCCGCTCTCGACGAGGCCCTGGCTTTCCCAGCCGCTGAGGATGCGGCTGACGGTGTGCAGCGTGGTGCCGGTCATCTGCGCGATGTCCTGGCGGCTGATTGGGAAATCGATCTCGATGCCGTGGTCGAGCTTCTTGCCGGACTGCTTGGCGAGGCGCAGCAGCGCATGGGCGATGCGCTGCTCGACTTGCTGGGTCGACATTTCCAGGATGCGGGTGTGGCTCTCCTGGAGGCGCGTGCCCACGGTCTGGAGCGTGTTGGCGGCAAGCGAGGGAAACCGCTCGACCAGCCGTGGCCAGGCCGAAGTCGGCCAGATCAGCACCACGCTGTCGTCGACCGCGATCGCGGTCGCCGGATATCGCGCGGCACCGATCGCCATGGCCAGCCCAAAGGTTTCGCCGGGCGCGACATAGCGTACCACGATCTGCTCGCCGGTCGGCGTGGTCTTGGCCGCGCGGACATGGCCGTGCAGCAGCAGGAAGAAGGACTGTGCGTCCGCGCCCTGCTCGAAGATGGCGCTGTTCTTGGGATAACGCGCCGAGCGGGCCTCACGCAGGATTTCGTCCAGGGCTTCCGGCGTGACCCCGGCAAACAGCGGCAAATGCGCAACCAGCGATGTGTCGACCTTGGCCATTCTGCCTCCTTGGCACCGGGGAGTGTGATGGCACCTGCGATCGTCCGATAGTTTGCGATAGCGCAAAACGGGACCGCCGGGCGGCAGTATTTTTCCAGACAACGGTTTGAAATTTATTGGAGTTGACCCCATGGCTGGAGCCCGATCCCGCAACTTTCAGGGCTGGCCGCTGTTTGCGAACAGTTTTCGGCCCTTTTTCCTGTTCGCCGCGATCCAGGCGGGGCTGGCGATCCTGGCCTGGCTGCCGATGTTCTATGGCGAACTGTCGGTGAGTTCTGCATTCGCGCCGCGCGACTGGCACGTCCACGAGATGCTCTATGGCTTCCTGCCGGCGGTGATCACGGGGTTCCTGTTCACGGCCATTCCGAACTGGACCGGGCGGCTGCCGATCCAGGGCACCTCGCTGGGGGCGCTCTTGACCGTCTGGCTTGCGGGGCGTGTCGCGGTGACGTTGTCGGCCGATGTCGGCTGGGCGTTTGCACTGGTCGTCGACGCCGCCTTCCTGGCGCTGGTCGTCGCCGCCGCCGCGCGCGAGATCATCGCAGGCGGCAACTGGCGCAACCTGCCCGTCGTGGTGCTGGTGTCCGTTCTGCTCGCCGGCAATGTCGCTTTTCATATCGAGGCGCATGACCAGGGCGCGGCCGATGTCAGCGTCCGCGTCGGCATCGGCGTCGTCGTGCTTCTGATCGCGCTGATCGGCGGCCGCATCATTCCGAGCTTCACCCGCAACTGGCTGGTCAAGTTCAATCCCGGTCGGCTCCCGGTGCCGTTCGGACGCTTCGACGGCGCGGTGATCGGATTGAGCGCGCTCGCGCTCATCTCGTGGGTCGCAGCACCGTTGAATGCCGTCACCGGTGTTCTGATGGCGCTGGTCGGCGGGCTGCATCTGGTGCGGCTTGCGCGCTGGGCCGGCGATCGCACTTTCCGCGAGCGGCTGCTCGTGATCCTGCATGTCGGATACGTCTTCGTGCCGTTCGGCTTCATTCTGCATGCCCTGGCTGTTTTCGGAACGCTGCCGCCAAGCGCCGGCATCCACGCCTGGATGGCGGGTGCGGCGGGAACCATGACGCTCGCCGTGATGACCCGCGCGAGTCTCGGCCATACCGGCCAGGCGTTGACGGCTTCGCCGGCGATCCAGGGAATCTATGCTGCGATCGTCGTCGGAGCTCTGGCGCGGGTCGCCGCCGTGGTGCTGCCCGCGCATAGCGATGTGCTGTTGCACGTCGCCGCCTGCGGCTGGCTCATCGCGTTCCTCGGATTTGCCGTCGCGTTCGGCCCGCTGCTTGCCGGCAGCCGGCGGCGTGCCCTCGCCACGATGGGCGTGCCCGTGCCGGCGCGCTGAACTCAGGCTGCGGTCGCCGAGTGCGCATCGGGCGGCGCTGGCCGCACGCCCTTGCGCCAGTCGGTGATGGTGCAGCCGAATCGACCGCGGAACCAGCGCGCCATGGCGCTCTGCGCGGAGAAACCAAGCTGCACCGCGATGTCGGCCAGCGGCCGGTCGGGGTCGTCGATCAGTTGGGTCACGAGACCCGCGCGTTGCGCATCCAGGATGGCCGAGAAACTGGTGCCCGAAGCGGCGAGATGGCGGTGGATGGTGCGGCGGGTGCAGGCCAGATGCTCGGCGACGCGCTCGACCGTGCAGTCGCCGCCGGCGAGCAGAGTCCGCACGACCTCGTCGACCTTCCCCTCCCAACTCGCGGGCCGTGACTCGATCGCCTCGATCCGCTTGCGCAGATAAGTCGCAATCAGCGGATGCGCGCTCGGGATCCGGCGCTCCATGTCGTGCGCCGGCAGCAGGATCGCATCGTCCTCGGCGTTGAAGGTGACGCGGCAGCCGAAGAAGTCGCGATAGCGCTTGCGATCACGCGGCGGCGGATAATGCAGGTGAACCTCCTGCGGCCGCCAGTCATGCCCGTACAGCGACTGGATGATGCGGTGGACGCTGCCGAGCGCCATGTCGATCGACTGACGCGGCGCGATCGGCTGACGACCGCGCAGGTGCAGCGTGACGGTCACGGTCTGCTTGCCGCGCGCGACCTCCAGCCGCATGCCGTCATGATGGATATGGATGAAGCGCGAGAACGCCTCGATTGCCTCGCCGACGGTCGCCTGTTCGCGCACGATCAGGCCGACCGCACCGAAATTGGTCAGGCCGCCGCGCTCGGCGAGACGCAAGCCGAAATCCTCGGCGCCGGACGCCTGTGCCGACAATTCGAGCAGACGGCGCAGGCCGGCGACGGCAATGGGGGTGTCTGGCTTGTCGAGGCAGGCCAGCGGCAGCTTGGCCTTGCGCATCATCTGTTTGGGATCGAGCCCGACCGACCGGGCGATCTCCGGGTAATAGCTCAAGCCTGCGCTGCGAACGAGGTCGGTCATGCGAACCGTTCCTGCCAGCCATTCCCGCAGATGTCCCGAAATGTAAAGTTTCTGTCTCCATCCGTCAAATCAAGGAACCGGGCCGAACATACATAAGGGAAACCGAAGCACTGGCGTGAATGCCGTGCTCACGACGGCGCGGCTGGGCGACGGGGCCCGCTGCCGTCTCGGGCCATTTGACCAAGACATTGCTGGATCGGGACTATGCCGGGAAACACGCTTTCCAAGGGTGAGGTATTCGTCATCGACACCGACGCGGCCTCCCGCGAACAACTTTCGGCTGCGCTCCAGCAGAGCGCCTATGAGGTGATCTGCTTCGCTGACGGTGCATCTCTATTGTCCGAGGCAAAAGCGCGGATGCCGGCCTGCGTGCTGATGGAGCTGCCGCCCGATCGCTCCGGCCTCGACATGCTCAGGCGCCTGCGTGAGGAAAACTGCATGGCGCCGGTGCTGGTGACCTCGGCGAACGGCAGCATCGCCATGGCGGTCGACGCCATCAAGAGCGGCGCGGCCGACTTCATCGAGAAGCCGTTCCGCACCCACGACATCGTCGGCCGGATCGACGCCGCCATCGACGAATTCACCCAGCCCGGCGCGAGCCGGCAACGCTGGCTGCCCGGCTGCGAGCCGTTGACAGCGCGCGAAGTCGACGTGCTCGAGCACCTTGCAGCCGGCCTGACCAACAAGGAGATCGCCCGCCGTATGCATCTGAGCGCGCGGACGGTCGAAGGCTACCGCGCCGGCATCCTGAAGAAGGCTGGTGCGAAGAACGTGACCGATCTCCTGCGGCGCATCTTCGGCCAGGGCTCGCCGACCCAGGCGTGAGGCCGCCGCGGGATCGTACGTTCTGCGGCCTTGGTGCCGCCGCAGCGGTGCCCCACGGAAACCCCAATCGAACCAGTTCCTTCCCTGCCGCGTCCAACCATGTTGGCGAGGCATTTGATCGCGTGCGTCCGGCTGGCGGCGCGGCGATACCGGCAGGAGGGACTTTATGCGCATCACCGCAAGATGTTTGGCGACGACGAGCCTGGTTCTGGTCACCATGGCGACGGCATCGCCGTCATGGGCCGCAGAATTGGCCACCAATTCGGCGATCGATACCGTCACCGTCTATCCCGATGGCGCCACCGTCAGCCGCATCATCACGGTCGACCTGCCGTCCGGGGACTCGACCCTCGTCGCCAAGGATTTTCCGCTCACCCTCGATACGTCCTCGATCCGGGTCGAGGGTGAAGGCGGAGCCAAGCTCGTCATCGGCACGATCGACGCGCGGGCGCCGCGCGCGGCGCCGGTCAACCTGCCCGAGCTGGAAAAACGGATCGAAGCTCTGAACGACCAGCGCGCCGACCTGCAAGGCGCGATCGACTCGGCCAACGCCCGCCGCAAGTTCGCGGAGCACTTTGCGGAAGCCGCCCCCGTGGGCATCGGCGAGAAGGGCGAGGCGCGACCGATCGCCGAATGGCGCACGGCCTTTGCGGCGGTCGGTGAGGAAATTGCGAGCGCCGATACGGCCATCCGTGATGCGACGCGCAAATTGCGCGAGATCGATCGTCAGATCGCCCAGCTCGAAGTCGAGCGCAAGGCCAAGCCGGCGAGCAAGCTCGAGGTTCGCATGGACATTGCCGCGCCGGCCGCGACCAAGGCGACATTGCGGGTCACCTACAATGTGCGCAATGCGCGCTGGCTGCCGCTCTATGACGCCCGGCTCGATACCGGCGCCAAGGACCGCAAGCCGCAACTGGAGCTGGTCCGCCGCGCCGAGATCACGCAATCGACCGGCGAGGACTGGTCCAACGTCACGCTCGGCGTCTCGACGGTTCGCATCAGCCGCGGCGGCAGCGCGCCGGAGCTGGGCTCGCTCGTGGCGCAATATCCGCAACCGCAGAGGCCAATGGCGCTCGGCGCGGCCTCCGATATGGCGCGGCCTGCGCCGATGACGCGTCAGGCACAATCGCCCGCGATGGCCAAGGTTGCAGAGTCGGCCGAACCGCGCGAACGCGCCGAGGAGCAGCAGGCAGTCGCCGAGATCGGCGACTTCCAGGCCACCTTCAGAATTCCGGGGCGCGTCAGCCTCGGCGCTGCCGAGGGCGCCAAGAGCCTGCGCATCGCGGCAATGACCGTGCCGGCCGATCTCGCTGCGCGCGCCGCGCCGGTGTTGGACCCGACCGCTTTCCTCGAAGCCAGCTTCAAGCAGACGGATGACGCGACCTTGCTGCCCGGCAAAGTCGCGATCTACCGCGACGGCGTCTTTGTCGGACGCGGCAAGATCTCGGCTTCTGCCAAGGACGACATCGTGCGGCTCGGCTTCGGCGCCGACGACAAGATCAAAATCGAGCGCGCCGTGCTCAAGCGCAACGAAGGCTCGGCCGGCCTGCTGGTCACGACGTCCAAGACCGACGAGCGTTCGTTCAAGACCACCATCCGCAACGGGCATGATTTCCCGATCAAGGTCGCGATCGAGGATCAGTTGCCGGTCAGCGAGAGCGAGGACATCGTCGTCGAGATGCTGCCCGCGACCACGCCGCCCACGGCCAAGGATATCCGTGACAAGCGTGGCGTGCTGGAATGGTCGTTCGACGCCAAGCCCGGCGAGGTCCGCGACATCAACTTCGCCTGGCGCGTCCGCTGGCCGAAGGACAAGGGCATGGTGATCGTGCCGGCGGGGTAGGTTGCTCGCCACAAATGAGTGCGCTCCCACTCTTGCTCGCGTCTCGAAGGACGAGGCGTGCACTCGGCTGTTACCGAGAGCCATAGCCCTGCTCACACGGGGGAGCGCACTTCACCGCGGCGGTACGGTCGCCCGCATCGACTGAGGCAGCACGTACGGCACGCCGTCGCCGTCCCGGTGCACCACGGCGTCGATTTCGAAGATGTCGCGGATGATCTCGCGCGTGACGACATCCACGCGCGAGCCGTCGGCGGCGAGCTTGCCGCCGGCCAGCACGACGAGCCGGTCGGCGAAGCGGATTGCGAGATTGAGGTCGTGCAGGATCGCGATTACCGCCGTGCCGCCGGCGGCGCGCCGGCGCGCCGCTTCGACGAGGTCGATCTGGTGACGCAGATCGAGGCTCGAGGTCGGCTCGTCCAGCAGCAGAAGTCCGGGGCCATGCTCGGCTTCGCCGCAGGCGAGCTGCACCAGGACACGGGCGAAATGGGTGCGCTGCTGCTCGCCGCCGGACAGCGTCGGCAATTGCCGTTCGCGGAAATGCGATAAGCCAACCTCGTCCAGGGCCGCATCGACGAGCAAGCCTGCTTCACGCGCGCTGCGCTCGCCTGCGCCCATCAGCACGATTTCCTCGACCGTGAAGGGAAAGGTGACGTTGATGTGCTGGGACAGCATCGCGCGGCGCGCGGCGAGCTCGCGCGGCGTGAAGCTGCCGATGTCGCACTGCTTCAGCCGGACCTCGCCTGCATTAGGCCGGAGATCGCCGGAGAGCAGCCGCAGCAGCGTCGATTTGCCGGCGCCGTTCGGGCCGATGATGGCGACCATCTCGCCGGCCGCAACCGTCAGGCCGACGCCATCGAGCAGCGTCGCGCGGCCTGCGCGCTTGCTGAGGGATCGCGCCTCGATCACGGCACTCATAGCGAGGCGAGGCCGCGCTGCCGCAGCAGGATGGCGAGGAAGACCGGTGCGCCGACCGCCGCGGTCAGAATGCCGATCGGCATCTCCGCCGGCGCCACGATCGTGCGCGCCAGCGTGTCGGCGCCGACCATCAGGATCGCGCCGAGCAGGATCGAAGCCGGCAATAGCAGCCGATGTGTCGGTCCGATGACGAGGCGGAGCAGATGCGGCACGACGATGCCGACGAAGCCGATGACGCCGCTGATCGACACCGCGACGCCGGTCATGGCGGAGACCATGACGATCGAGATCCGCTTGAGACGCTCGACATCGATCCCACCGTGAAAGGCATCTGCCTCGCCGAGCACCAGGAGATCGAGACCGCGTGCGACGAAGGCACAGGCGGCAAGTCCGATGATGAGGATCGGCGCGAGCACGGCGGCCTTGGTCCAGGTCGCGCCGCTGATCGAGCCCAGCAGCCAGAACGTGATGTCGCGGAGCTGGCGGTCATCGGCGACGAACACCAGCAGCCCGATGCCGGCATTGGCGATGGCGGTGATGGCGACGCCGGCAAGCAGGAAGATCGCGATCGAGGTGCGGCCCGATCGGCTCGATATGCCGTAGAGGATGACGGTCGTGGCCAGGGATCCGGCGAATGCCGCGAGCGGCAGCAGCTCGGTCTGGAGAAAGCGAAGCGTCTCGCCGAAGCGCGAATCGGTGAAGACGATCGCGCTTGCGGCTGCGAGCGCGCCGCCGCTGGAGACGCCGACCAGCGCGGGATCGGCCAGCGGGTTGCGAAACAGTCCCTGCATGATCGCACCGGCCGCAGCGAGCAGGCCGCCGACCATTGCTGCCGCCGCGATCCGGGGAATGCGGATCGACCACAGCACGAGCTGGTCGCGGCTCGTCATGGCCGTGCTCTCGCCTGATAGCCCGAGTGCGGCAGGCAGGCGGGAGAGGGGGATGCCGGCGGCGCCGAGGGTCAGCGCGACGACCGCGGTGACCGCGAGCACGGCGATCAGGAGCGGAATTGCGAACGATGCGGACCGTCGTCTTGCGCTGGCGCGTCGTTCCGGGCTGCGCGCTTCGGTGCCGATCGCCACGCTCATTGCCGGCAATTCGCCGCCGAAAGCGCCGACGTGAACGCATCGCCCGGTCCGGCCAAGGCCGGATAGAGTCTTACGGACAGATCGCGCGCCGCCGCCGCCGTCCGGGGGCCGAAGCCGAGCAGATAGAGCCCATCCATCGTGATGAAGCTCTTGTTGGCCGCGACCGGTGTCAGCGCAAAGCCGGGATGGGCATAGATCGCGTCGGCCTGCAGCGAGTCCTTGCCGCGTTCGATCGACAGCGCGAATTCGGGTCTTGCCGCCGCGATCGCCTCGTCGCCAATGATCTTGTAGCCGTCGAAATCGTCGACGGCGTTGGCGGCGCCGGCGAGCTGGATGATTTCGTCGGCCGCTGTCTTCCGGCCGGCCACCATGGCCCGCCCGTTCTGGAGCGACATCACGAACATCACGCGCACCGGCCTGGTCACCTTGGCGCGCAGCCTTCGGAGTTGCGCGAGATCGGCGCCGACCGCGGCGCTCAGGCACTCGGCGCGTGCGTCGACGCCCATGGCATGGCCGACGAGCTTTATTTTCTCGATCAAGCCGTCCTCGGTGAAGGTCTCGGGCACCAGCACCAACGGCACTTTCGCGGTTTCCAGGATCTCCATGGTCTCGCGCGGACCCGAGCCCTGGATCGCCAGGATCAGGGTGGGATTGAGACCCAGCACGCCTTCGGCAGAGATCTGGCGCATGTAGCCGACATTGGGTTTGTCGTGCAGCGCCGCTGGCGGATAAAGGCTCGTTGTGTCGACGCCGACCAACCGGTTCTCGAGCCCGAGGGCATAGAGGATCTCGGTGATGGCGCCGCCGATCGAGACCGTGCGTGCGAAATCGGTCACGGCGACGTCGCGATTGCGCGCGTCATGCACTGTGATGCCGGCGGCGTGCGCGGGAGACCCGAGCGCGATTCCGCTGGAAAGCAGGAGGTTGGCGATGGTGCGACAAAGTGTCATTACGGATTATTTCGTCAGGATCAGCTTGTTCTGCGAGGTCAGGCGAAGCCGGTAACTGTCCTCACCATGCGCGATGATGATCTCGCGCTCGGCCGCAAACAGCTCGCGGCTGTCGATCCGGGTCCCCCGCATGGTGAGGGTTCTCGTTGTCGCAGAAGGGCTTCCTGCCGACTCTGCCGCGCCGCCGTTGCCGTCTCCGGACATTGCTGACATGTGAGGTGTGATGCGCTTTCTAGATCCTGGAGTGCTGCTTGTTTGTATAAGCGGCACGAAGCGCATTCCAACGGCTGCAATTTACAATCGATATAAACTGTAACCTGATGTCATTGACCGTCAGAGTGTTGCCACGTAACCAATTATGGCGGCGGGGAACTTGTCCCGAGACTTGAGAAATTAGCCAGCCAGCCGTTCGCGTTGCGAACGCACGCCAGCCAAAGACGCCAAATTTAGAAGTGAAGTGCAGGCTGGGGCTGATATGGCTGACGGGGCTAGGTATTCGCGCGTCCTGATTTTGGGCGCGTCGGTGGTGACAATCGCGGCGATGACGGCGGAGCGCGGTGTTGCGCAGACCGTCGAGCCGCAGACTGAAAGCGCGTCCTCGGAGCGGCCGAAGCAGGCGAAGCGCAAGCAGGCCAAGCCGCAGCTTGTTGCCCAGCAGGCAACGCCTGAGGCGATGAACGCCAGAGCGCAGGCCGGGGGCGTAGCGCCCGTGCAAACGCTCGATGCGATTACTGTCGCGGCAACGAAGACCGAGGAGCGCGCCGTGGATGCGTTGGCACCGGTCAGCGTCGTGACCTCGGCGCAGATCGAGGGGCGCCAGGCCAGCACGGTCGGCGATCTCATCTATAATGTGCCGGGCGTGTGGGTTCAGAATCGCGGCGATGAACCATCGACTTCGATCAATATCCGCGGACTGCAGGATTTCGGCCGCGTCGCGGTCATCGTCGATGGCGCGCGGCAAAATTACCAGCGCACGGGCCACTTCGCCAACGGGTCCTTCTTCCTCAACCCCGAACTGATCAGCGGCATCGACATCGTACGAGGTCCGACCGCCAATATCTACGGCTCGGGCGCGATCGGCGGCGTGGCATCGTTCCGGACCAAGGACATCGAGGACGTCGTCCGCGTGGGCGAGCGCTGGGGTGTTGACGTCAAGACTATCCTTGGCAGCAATTATGGCCGCGCGCTCGGCTCGGCCTTCGGCGGCGTTCACGTCAACCCGAATGTCGACGTGTTCGCGGGCGGCACCTACTCCACGCAGGAGAATTACAAGGACGGCACCGGTTTCGAGGTCGCCAACACCGGCAATCGGCTCAGCAGCGGCATCGCGAAGCTGACGGTACGGCCGGCAGACGGTCACGAGGTCAAGCTCGGCGCCATCTTCCAGGAAGACATCTACAGCCTGGGCCAGCCGCCGCGGCGCGCTGGCGATCCCAATTCGACCAATGCGAACGGCACCAACAATCTGAACGGAACGTCGATCTACGCATCCAATGTGAAGAACTACACCACGACGCTCGGCTGGAAATACTCGCAGCCGGACGATCAATGGTTCGACTGGGATGCGAAGATCTACTGGAATCGTACTGAGAACGATCAGATCAAGACGAGACATACCAGCGCCACCCCGTCCGTCTATTGCGGCGGTGTGCCCGGCAATCCCGTGTCCGGTTGCATCGGCAGCAACCGCGGATATCTGCTCGATACGATCGGTATCGACGTGCACAACACGACGCGGTTCGACACCGGAAGCTGGCGCCACGCGGTGACGTATGGCCTGGACGCTTTCCAGGACAAGGTCTCCACGCGGGACAGGACAGGCACCGCCGAAGTCACCACGCCCGGCGGCCAGCGCACCGTCTCCGGCGGCTTCGTGCAGTGGAAGGCAAATTACACCTCGATGCTCGAGGTGATCGGCGCCTTGCGCTACGACAATTATCAGCTTTCCTCTGCAACCTCGTCGTCGGGCGGCGATCGCCTGTCGCCAAAGATCACGGTCGCCCTGGTTCCGACCGCGGTCGTGACCCCTTATGCCAGCTACGCCGAAGGCTATCGGGCTCCCTCGATCACGGAAACGCTGGTCAGCGGGCCGCATTCCGGCGCGACGGTCAACGATTCGTTCTTCCGCTGTCCGTCGGGCACGCCGGGGCCGGGCGCGGATTCGACCTTCTGCTTCGTGCCGAATCCAAACCTGCGAGCTGAGGTCGGCAAGAACAAGGAAATCGGCTTCAACATCAAGAAGAACGATCTCTTCACGCCGGGCGACACGCTGCGCGGCAAGATCAATGTCTTCCGCAACGACGTCAGCGACTTCATCGATCAGGTCGCCTACGGAAATCCGCTCGTGGTGCCGACCGGGCCGCCGCCGGCGCCCAGCATCACGGTGTTGCCGTTCCTGCAATATCAGAACATCGCCTCGGCGCGCATCCAGGGTGTGGAGGCCGAGGCGATGTACGACGCCAACCTTTGGTTCTTCGGCCTGTCGGGCACCTACCAGACTGGCAAGAACCTGCAGACCGGGTTTGGCCTCTACAGCATCCCGCCGCAGAAGGTCACCACGACTGCGGGCGTCCGCCTGCTCGACCGAACCCTGGTCCTGTCGGTGATGTGGACGTCGGTGCTTGCGAACTACGACATCCCCCGGACCTACACACCGGCTACCTCGTACGAGCTCGTGAATTTCTATGCGCAGTATCAGCCAACGCCCGATCTCACGCTCAACTTCTCGGTCGAAAATCTTCTCAATCAGTACTATCGGCCCTACGCCATTCCGGTCGGCAGCACGGGTGATACGCAAAACGACGTGAAATGGGCGAGCGCCGGTGCCGGGCTCGTGATCAAGGGAGGCCTCAAGTACCACTTTGGCGGTACCTAAACAGAGGACCCGAGGTCCTCCGGAAATGCCCCGCTGATCTCCAGAGCCACGCTGATGTCTCAGCGTGGCTTCTGTACGTTCCAAAATATCCGACCGGCAATCGCCGATTTACAAGACACAGGAGAAAAATCGAATGTTCATCGCAATGAATCGCTTTCAGGTGAAGCTCGGCTCGGAAGCCGCCTTCGAGACCGTCTGGCGCACCCGGGAGTCTTATCTCGGCAGCATGGCCGGCTTCGTTGAATTCCATTTGCTCAAGGGGCCGGTGCTCGAGGATCACACGCTGTACTCCTCGCACACAGTGTGGGTCGACAAGGCAGCTTTCGAGGCTTGGACGCGCTCGGAGGAATTCCGGCGCGCGCATGCCCGCGCCGACAACAAGACCGGCGAAAGCCTCTATCTCGGCCATCCCAAGTTCGAAGGCTTCGAGGTCATCCTGACCGAGCGCAAGACGAACGCGGCCGCTTAGATCGCGGCGGATCACGATAGGGAGCCGGACATGCTGAGCACCGATCTCGCCGATCTGAAGGCGCATATGGCCGACAATCCCGGTGCGGTGATCGAGGATGTTGCGCGCGAGCGCAACGTCACCCCGCGCGCGGTGATCGAGGCGCTGCCGTCCTCCATGGTGCGCATCGGCGGCGGGGAGCATTTCGCCGCCGCCATGCGGGACATCGCCGAATGGGGCGAGGTCACGCTGATCGTGCATACGGACGATGCGATATTCGAGTTCACTGGCAGCATTCCCGCGGGCGAGATCGGCCGCGGCTATTTCAACCTGATGCAGCCGAAGGGACTGCACGGCCATCTTCGCCACGAGCGCTGTGCGGCCGTTGCCTTCGTCGAGCGGCCCTTCATGGGGAAGACTTCGGCCTTCGTCGCCTTCGTGAACGCCGACGGCGGCATCATGTTCAAGGTTTTCGTCGGCCGCGACGAGACGCGGGCGCTGCGTGCGGATCAACTGGCGCGGTTTCGGCAACTCGCGGACCGTCTTGCGGCAAAGCCGGCCACTTAGCTTTCTCTATCTGTCGGGAGATCGGGATGCAGGGCAATCTTTGGCTTCGGCATGTGGTCATGACAATCGCACTGGCGCTCGCGCCGGCGCCGGCCTTCGCGATCGACGAGGCGCTGTTGCCGCGCAATCTGTCGCCTTGGGGCATGTTCCTCGGTGCCGACATCGTCGTGAAGACTGTGATGGTGGGATTGGCCGTCGCCTCGCTGATGACATGGACGGTGTGGCTGGCCAAGAGCATCGAGCTGCGCCGCAAGGGCGCGCTTGCCTTGCGCCGGACGCGCGCGCTCGAGGGCAATATCAAGCTGACAGAGGCGGCCGAACGGGCCGGCGATGCGCATGATGCGGTCGCCCAGCTCATCCAGTCCTGCGCGAAGGAGGCGGAGCTGTCCGGCGGCGTGCTCGACGATGGTCTTCAGGAGCGCGTTGCGCTGCGGCTGGAGCGGGTGGAGGCTGCGATGTCACGGCAGATCGCGCGCGGCACCGGCGTGCTCGCCACCATCGGCGCCACCGCGCCCTTCGTCGGCCTGTTCGGCACGGTCTGGGGCATCATGAACGCCTTCATCGGCATCTCCGAGAGCCACACCACCAGCCTCGCGGTGGTCGCGCCTGGCATCGCCGAAGCGCTGCTCGCCACCGCGCTTGGTCTCGTCGCCGCAATCCCCGCGGTCGTGATCTACAATCACCTCGTCCGCGGCATCGCCAATTATCGCGCGTTGCTCGGCGACGCCTCGGCGCAGCTCATGCTGCTGGTCAGCCGCCAGCGCGACCACAGAGAATTCCGTCTGGCGCGGGCGGCGGAGTAGGGCCATGGCAGCAAAGCTCGGCGCATCGAGGCTCGGCTCGCGCGGCGACGCGAGCGATCTCGACGTCACCCACGAGATCAACGTCACGCCGTTCATCGACGTGATGCTGGTGCTGCTGATCATCTTCATGGTGGCAGCCCCACTCGCAACCGTCGATATCGGCGTTGAGCTGCCCGCCACCGCCGCCGAGCCGGCGCCGCGGCCGGACAAGCCGACCTTCGTGACGGTGAAGCCGGATCTCACCGTGGCCGTCGGTGAGGAGACAATGGCACGCGAGGGCCTCGTCACGGCGCTCGATGCGGCCACCAAGGGCCGCAAGGACGAACGCATCTATCTGCGCGCCGACAAGGCCGTCTCCTATGGAGACCTGATGGAGGTGATGAACGCCTTGCGCAACGCCGGCTATCTCAAGGTCGCGCTGGTCGGCCTCGACGGACGCAGCTGATGACCGCGAACGCCTTCGCCCTGCATGAGCCGCTCGGCGAGCGTGAGGGCGCGCGCTGGGGCGCTTCGGCGGCGGCGATCGTGGCGTTGCACATCGCGGCCGCAATGCTGGCGATGAACTGGCTGAAACACGTGCCGGAGCAGGGCGTCAACATGCCGGCCGTCCTCGTCGATATGACGCCGGAGACGTCGGCACCGCAGGCAACACCGCTCGATATCGCGCCCGGACCGGTGATGCAGCAGGCGGACGCCTCGCCGCCGGAGCCGGTGCAACAGCAGGCCGTCGAAGACATGATTCCGCCGACGCCGCCGCAGGAAAAGCCGGATGTGGTTGCGCCGCCGGAGCAGAAGCTCGAGCCAGTTCCGCCGAAGCCCGAGCCCGCGAAAGTCGTGCCCGTCGAGAAACCGGCGCCGGCCAAGCCCAAGTTGGTGCGCCCCGATGCCCGGAAGCCGTCCGAGGCGCCCCCCGCGCCCCGCACCAGCGCACCGCCGCGTGCGGAGCGCGAAGCTCCGCTTGCCTCGGCGGTGAGTGCTGGTGCCGTCGCATCCGCGATGGCGACCTATTACCAGCGCGTCCGCGCGCATCTGATGCGCTTTCATCAGTATCCGGCCGGTGCCAATGGTCAGAAAGGCGTCGTCAGGCTGACCTTCACGCTCGGCCGCGGCGGCCAGGTCCTGTCCAGCCGAGTCAGCGGATCGTCGGGTGTTGCGGCGCTTGACGCCCAGGCCGCAGCGATGATGCGTCAGGCCCAACCGTTCCCGGCAATGCCGCCCGAGATCACATATTCAATGGTTCCTATCAACATCCCGGTAAACTTCGGGAGGTGAAGGAGCTCCTCCCCCGCGACAAGCGGGAGAGGAGCTGACACAGGCTCACTTGGCCTTCAGGAAATCCGCGACTTCGAGCAGCATGAACTCGTCGTCGTCGGCCTTGTTGGGATCGCGGCTGGAGGAGAGCGGCAGATTGTTGTCGTTGCCGACGATGATGTGGGTGTCGTCGACGCGATCGACGTTCTCGATGGTGAAGAACGGGAAGGTGTAGACGCCGTCGTTGAGCGGCTTCTTCGCCTTCTTGTCGGGATCCCTGATCTTCATCAGGTCGATATAGCCGATCTTGCGCACGGGCTTGCCGACATTGGCGTCGGTCAGCTCGATCTTGTAGATGCGTTTGAACTTGGCAAGGTCAGGAAAGCAGTTCTCGCCGCGCTGGCCTTGCGGACAGGCCTTGTCAGCGGTGCCTTCCCCATTGTCGCGCTCGATGATCAGGCCGGAGGCCTGATCGATCATGTTGAAATCGCCGATGGCGTTGCCGTTCTGCTCGAACACATACTGCCAGTGGCGGCCGGTGAATTTTTCCGCGGCGACGTCGAATTCGAGGATGCGGGCGGCTTCCTTGCCGTCGACCTTCTCCCAGTCCTTCTTGTCGGCGTCCCACAGCGGTCCTTCGAGCAGGCCGTAGAGGTATTTTCCGTCCTTGGACGACGCAAAGCCCTCATAGCCCTTGGAGCGGCGGAGGTTGACGTTGGTGTAGGTCGCGCCCGGCGCGGCCGGCGTTCCCACCGCCCAATTGTCCGGCGAGCGCACCGGCTTGCCGTCCGCGATCGTATCGAACACGCCGAGGATCTTGCCTGTCTTGTCGGCCTTCAGGATGTAGGGGCCGAACTCGTCGCCGATCCAGAAGGTGTCGCCGATGATCTGGAAACCTTCGGTGTCGAAATCGGAGCCGGTGAGGTAACGCTTCTGCGTGTCTTCATGCACGATGCGGAAGGGCACCTTCTTGTCGGGGTCGTGCAGGAAGATCGTCTCCAGCCGCTCGATCTTGCCGCCGGCCCAGTCCACCTTGTAGCGGTTGAGATACAGCATCGAGTCCGGCGAGTTGGCGCGGGCGCCCATGCCGTTGTCGGTGATGACCCAGAAGCTGCCGTCGGGCATGGTCTTGATGCCGGAATGGCCCTGCAGCGGCTGTCCCTTGAACGGCAGCGACACGCCGGTCGGACGTTCATAGGACTTGCCCATCACCGTGCCGAGCGCGTCGACGCGCTTGCCGGTGGTGTATTTGCCCGAAATCTTGAGATCGGCGGGGGCATCTGCGGGAGCGTCGATGAAGGTGGCGGCCGGCATCACTGCGTGGCCGGCAAGCTTGGCCGGGAATTCGCCCTCGCTCTGCGCGAGCACGGGGCTCGCGGTGAAAATGATCGTTGCGACGGTGGCAAGAAAAGTCGCGCGCATGTGCGTCTCCTGTTGGCGGAGCACGTCTTATGCGGATCGCGTGTTGCAGTTTTGTGAAACCGGGCCAAACGCCGCGGTGGCCGGCTACTCCTTCACCGCGCCCGTCAGCGAGGACACGTAGTAATCGACGAACAGCGAGTAGAAGATCGCAACCGGCAGCGATCCCAGCAGCGATCCCGCCATCAGTGCGCCCCACTGGTAGACGTCGCCGGTGACGAGCTCGGTCAGGATCGCGACCGGCACGGTCTTGTTGGCGCCGCTCTGGATGAAGGCGAGCGCATAGATGAACTCGTTCCAGGACAGCGTGAAGGAGAAGATGCCGGCCGAGATCAGCCCGGGCACGGCCAGCGGCAGCGTGATCCGCCGCAGGATCTGCAGGCGCGTCGCACCATCGACCAGCGCGCATTCCTCGAGCTCGTAGGGGATCGATTTGAAATAGCCGATCAGCAGCCAGGTGCAGAACGGCACCAGGAAGGTCGGGTAGACCAGGATCAACGCGATCGGGCTATCGAAAAGGCCAAACTGCACCACGACGGTTGCAAGCGGAATGAACAGGATCGACGGCGGCACGAGATAGGCGAGATAAATGCCGAGGCCCACATAAGGGCTGCCGCGGAAGCGCAAGCGTTCGATGGCATAGGCCGCGAGCGTGCTCGCGATCAGGGACAGCGTGGTCGAGCCGATCGCCACCGTCATCGTCGTCCACAGCCAGCGCGGATAGGCGGTGTCGAACAACAGATGCTTGATGTGGGCGAGCGTAGGCGAGGATATCCAGAACGGATTGTGGTCCTTGTAGTTCAACAGTTCTGCGTTCGGCTTGAACGAGGTGATCGTCATCCAGTAGAACGGAAACAGCAGGATCAGCACGAAGCAGCCGAGTGGCAAATAGATCATCATCAGCCGCCGCAGCCCGGAATCCCAGGCCATGGTGTCGGGTGCCGCCTTCGCGTCCGCGGTCGGTTGCGCGACGGTGTCAGTCATTGGCCTCTCCCTGCTGCCATTTGCGGCGCGCCAGGCCGAAATAGGAGAACAGCGTCGCGAACACCAGGAACGGGATCATCGACACCGCGATCGCCGCACCTTCGCCGAGCTCGCCGCCGGCGATGCCGCGCTGAAACGCCAGCGTCGCCAGCAGATGGGTCGAGTTGACCGGCCCGCCGCGGGTGATGGCGTAGACCAGCTGGAAGTCGGTGAAGGTGAAGATGATCGAGAAGGTCATGACGATGGCGAGGATCGGCATCATCATCGGGAAGGTGATGTAGCGGAAGCGCTGCCAGGCGCTGGCCCCGTCCAGCATCGCGGCCTCGTAGAGCGAGGGCGAGATGGTCTGCAGGCCCGCCAGCAGCGAGATCGCGACGAAGGGGATGCCGCGCCAGATATTGGCGGCGATCAGCGAGAAGCGCGCCGGCCATGGCGAGCCGAGGAAGTCGATATTGCTCGAACGCCAACCCAGCACGTCGACGAGAAGATAGGAGATGATCGAGAACTGCGGATCGTAGATCCACCAGAACGCCAGCGCCGAGAGCACGGTCGGCACGATCCAGGGCAGCAGGATGATCGCACGCAGGATGCTCTTGAACGGAAAATGGTTGTTGAGCAGCAGCGCGAGCCAGAAGCCGAGCGCGAACTTCCCGAAGGTCGCTATCCCCGTATAGACCACGCTGTAGAACACCGCGTTCCACCACAAGGGATCGGTGAGCAGATACTGGAAATTCTCGATGCCGACGAAGATGCCGCTCCGGCCGATCGTGGTGTCGGTGAAGGCGAGCCAGATGCCGAGACCGAGGGGATAGGTGAGAAACACCGAGAGCAGCCCGATCGCGGGCGCCAGGCACATCACGATCAGGAACGGCTTGTAGTCGAAGAGCCGCACCAGCCAGGACGGCTGCCGGTGCGCGAGGCCGGTGGAAGAGAGGGTGGTCACGGACATCAGGTCGTTGTCCTGTTCTAGGAAGTCACTCTACCGTCATTGCGAGGAGCTCTTGCGACGAAGCAATCCAGACTGCATCCGCGGAGGGCTTCTGGATTGCTTCGCTTCGCTCGCAATAACGGTCCTTACCGCTGCCGCCGGAAGTACCGCTTGCAGCGCTGCTCGGCTTCCGCCGCGGCGGCCTCCGGCGTGGCTGCACCGGTCGCGACGGACGCGCACATCTGAATCAGCACGTAGTCCGCGCTGACGGCTCCCGTCGCCGTCGAGATCGGGCCTTTGTAGCCGTCATAGTAGGTGCTGTTCATCGTGTTCTTGAACAGCTGCACCTTTGGATCCTGCGACCATACGGCGGCCTCGGCATAAGCGGCCAGCGGCTGGGACCAGTAACCGGAATTGGCGTTGAGCCACGGCTCGTATTGGTCCTTTTCCAGCATGTATTGCAGGAAGGCCTTGGCGGCGTTCGGATACGGGCTGTGCTTGAACACCATGGCGTTGAGCGTCAGGCCGGCCATCGGAGAGACCTTGGCGAGGCCCTTGGGCAGCAGCTGATGCTCGCTGTCCTCGGCGATCGCCTTGGTCGCCGGGTCGTTCTTCAGCGAGAAGTACAGCGAGACGCCGTTGGCGGTTAGGGAGATTTCCTGCGAGGAATAGGCGCGGTTGTTGCTGACGTCGTTCCAGGATGGCGTGCCGGCGATGAAGGTCGGGTAGAGCTCCTTGACCCAGTTCAGAGCGGCGATCGTCTCCTTGCTGTTGATGACGACATTGCCTTCCTCGTCGAGCAGGGCGGCGTTGTGCGACCACAGCGCCCAGTTGGCGAAGCCGTTGCCGTCGCCCTTGGCGTTGCCGAGCGCGAAGCCGGCCGGCTTGCCGGCCTTGTGCAGCTTGCGGCAGAGGTCGAGCACGCCGGCATGGTCTTCCGGAACCTTGTCGAAGCCGACCGATTGCAGGATCGACTTCCGGTAGATCAGGGGACCTGCGGTGGCCCCGAAGGGCAGGCCGATCCAGGATTCGCTCTTGCTCTTCTTGCCGTATTTCTGCGCCAGCGGCAGCCAGCCGCCATAACGCTTGCCGAGATAGTCGGCGACGTCGGTCAGGTCGATCAGCTTGTCGACGTAGATGTGGGGAGCGTCGGAGAAGCCGATGATGATGTCGGGGCCGGCGCCGGAGTTCGAGGTGACCGCGGTCTGCTGGTTGATGTCCTCCCAGCCGACGAAGTCGACCTTGACCTCGACCCCGGTCTCCTTGGTGAACTTTGCCGCATTTGCGCGGAACACATCCTCGTCGGCCTGGACGAAACGCACCGGGCGCAGCATCCGCAAGGATGCACCCTTCTCGATCTCGCGCTTGGGCGCCGCCACGTCCGCGGCCTTGATATTGGATGTTTGCGCTGCAGCACCGGTGGCCGCGAGCGTTGCAGCGGACAGGCCCAGCGCCAAGGCATCACGACGTGTGATGTCGTTCCTCATCAGTACCTCCCTATGATGTCTCCCTTCCCGGCGTTGATCACCGGTGAAGGGTCGTTTCGGTCGTCGGCGCGTTCGCGCCGACCGCCTAGCTGTTCGGCCCCCGATCCATGCTGACGGGTTGCCAGCGACGGAGCGTGGTGGTCTGCAGCACCGACGGATTGACACAGCTTACCGGCCACATGCCCTGCAGCACCAGTGACAATTCGTAGCCCACCCGGCGCTTGCGCGCTTCGTCAAACCGTGCCGAGGCCGACGCCACATGGGCGGTCAGGGTCACGTTCTCCATGCCGAGCAGGGGATTGTTGTGCGAGGGCGGTTCCTTCTCCAGCACGTCGAGGGCGGCGTGGGCTATCCAGCCCTCCTGCAGCGCCTTGATCAGGCTCTCCTCGTCCACGGTGGCGCCGCGCCCGGTGTTGACGAAGATCGAGCCCTTCTTCATCTGCCGAAAGTGCTTCTCGGTCAGCATGTGATGGACCTCCGGCCTTGCCGGGGCATGCATCGAGACGAAGTCGGATTGCGACAGCACCTCGTTCAGCGTCGCCGGGATCACGCCGTGGTCGTACATCAGCGTTTCCTGAATGAAGGGATCGTAGGCCATCATGCGCAGGCCGAATGGTGCCGCGCGCTTCGCAACGGCACGGGCCACGCGGCCGAACGAGACGAAGCCGAGCGTCTGGCCCATCAGCCTGGGGACCTTGAGCAGCGCCGGCCGGCCCTCGGCCCAGCGGCCGTCGCGCACCATGCGGTCCTGCTCGACCAGACGGCGGAAGCCGGCGAGCAGCAGCATCATGGCGTGATCGGCGACCTCCTCGATGAAGGTGTCGGGGATGTTGGTGACGGGAATGCCGCGCGCCGTGGCGGCCTTGACGTCGACGCTGTCGACGCCGACCGAGCCGAGCGTGATGACCTTGCAGCCTTCCAGCGCGTCGATGATGGTCTTGGTGATGGGGATGCCCTTGGCGTAGATCGCGTCGGCGGACTTCGCGGCGGCAATGAACCCGGCTTCGTCAGCGGGCGCCTCGACGATCTCGGCATCGATCGGATCGAGCGCTTCGCGCTCGAAGGAATAGTCGCTGCCCGCGACCGTGAAGCTCGCGCCCTTCGGCGTCACCACCCTGTATTTCGGCATTTCTTGCTCCCGATTTGGTTTGTCGGTTCTTGTTGTGACCCGCCTCCGCGGGTGGGTCTTTACGTCTTTTACGCGAAATCGAGGTGATGGCCTACAATTCCCGGTTGTCGGGCCGGAGATAAGTTGCCGGTTTCCGCGCCTGCGTCCGGGCTTCTACGGAGGCGCGTAAGTAACTTGCTAAGGGGTCGGCCAATAGAAGTTGATTTGATTTTGATCGATCTGGTCGCGTGCCCGTATCCCCTTATTGCCGGAGCCATCCCGTGAAGTTGAGCAATCTGAAGATCGCCCCCAAGCTGGGCATCCTTGTCGGCGTGGCCCTGCTCGGACTCTGCGTCGCTGGCCTGTTGGCAGCGCACTTGATGCGGCGGGAATTGGTCGACGCCCGCTTGGAGCAGACCAGAGCCATGGTTGAAATGTCGCGGAACATGGCGCTCGGTCTGCAAAAGCAGGTCGATGCCGGGCAACTCACCAAGGACGCGGCGATCGCGGAGTTCGTCCGTCGCGGAAGCTCGATGACCTATGATAAAGGCTCGGGCTACATATTCGCCTATACGATGGAAGGGGTCGCCGTGCTGACGCCCGACCCGAAGCAGCACGGCACCAACCGCCTGGACATCGAAACCAACGGCCGCAAGCTCGCGCGCGAGCTGCGCGACGGTGTCGCTGCCAAAGGCGACGTCACACTGCGGTACGAATATAATCGCCCCGGCGAAAAGGAAGTTATCCGCAAGCTGTCCTATGCTGTGGCGATTCCCGGCTGGAACATGTTCGTCGGCACAGGGGCGTATCTCGATGACCTCGATGCCAAGCTGGCGCCGGTGGCCTGGCTGCTCGGTCTCTCCCTGCTGGGCATCATGCTCGTGGCCGGCGGCGTCGCCTGGCTGATCGGCCGCAGTATCAGCCGGCCGCTGAGCCTGCTCGGGACCCGCATGAAGGAGCTCGCCGACGGCAGACTGGAGGGGGATATCCCGGGCGTCGGCCGCGGCGACGAGATCGGCGCGATGGCCGCGACCGTCCAGATCTTCAAGACCAATGCGGAGAAGATTCGCGAGCTTGAGCAGACCGAGGCGGCTGCGCAGCAGCGGGCCGCGGCGGAACGCCGCAATGCGATGGTGGAGCTTGCCAACGACTTCGAACGCAGCGTCAACGGCATCGTCCGCTCGGTCTCCTCGGCCGCGGCCGGCATGCAGACGACGGCGCAGTCGATGACCGCGACCGCCAGTGATGCCTCGTCGCGTGCGGCGACGGTCGGCGCTGCCTCGCAAAAGGCCTCCGGCAATGTCGGCACGGTCGCCGCGGCCGCCGAAGAGCTGTCCAGCTCGGTTGCGGAAATCTCCCGCCAGGTGACGCGCTCGACGGAAGTCGCGAGCCGCGCCGTCAGCGACGCCGAACGCACCAATGCCACGGTGCAGGTGCTCTCGACCGGTGCCGAGAAGATCGGCGAGGTCGTCAAGCTGATCCACTCGATCGCGGCGCAGACCAACCTGCTCGCGCTCAATGCCACCATCGAAGCGGCCCGCGCCGGTGAGTCCGGGCGCGGCTTCGCCGTCGTCGCCTCCGAGGTCAAGGCGCTCGCCAACCAGACCGCCAAGGCGACCGAGGAGATCTCCGCGCAGGTCGCGGCGATGCAGACCTCGACCAGCGATGCGGTCACGGCCATTTCCGGCATCACCCAGACCATCGCCGAGATGAGCGAGATCACCGCGGGCATTTCCGCATCGATCGAGCAGCAGGGGGAAGCGACCCGCGAGATCGCCCGCAACATTCAGTCGGTCGCAAGCGGCTCGAGCGAGATCAACGCCAATATCGGCAGCGTCACCTCGGCAGCGGAAGCGACCGGCAGCGCGGCCACCGACGTGCTCACCAATGCCCGCGAGCTGGACAGCCAGTCCGGCGCCTTGCGCAACGCGGTGGACGGCTTCCTCGCCAAGGTGCGTGCGGCGTAAGTTTCCTGCGCTGAATTCGTAAGGTGGGCAAAGACGCGAAAGCATCGTGCCCACCTTTTTCCATCCTCTCGCCCGTCATGCCCCGCGAAGGCGGGGCATCCAGTACGCCGCATCTTCTCGGTTCCAGCCGCGCCGTCTCGGAGTACTGGATCGCCCGCCTACGCGGGCGATGACAGTAGCAGTGGCGGACTCTACTGCTTCTCGATCTTCGCGTTGGTGATCAGCTTCTCCCACAGCACGAGCTGCTCGTTGACGAACGTGCCGAGCTGCTCCGGCGTCCCTGAGAACGCGTCCATGCCGAGCGTGGCGAGCTTGGCCTTGATCTCGGGATTCTCGACGATCTTCCTGATCTCGGCGTTGAGGCGCACCACGATCTCCTTGGGCATGCCGGCGGGACCGAAATAGCCTTGCCAGGACGAGATGTCGAAATCAGGCACGCCGGCCTCCTGCATCGAGGGCAGATGCGGCACCAGTGGCGAGCGGTCCTTGGTGGTGACCGCGAGCGCGCGCAGCGCATTCCCGTTGACGTGCGGCAGGCCGGTCAGGATGTCCACGAACATCATCGACACGCGGCCGCCCATGACGTCGTTGAGCGCCGGCGGCGAGCTCTTGTAGGGCACGTGCAGCAGGTCGAGCCCGGCATTATGCGCAAAGGTCGCGCCCGACACGATCGCCGAGGACGATCCCGAGGCGTAGCTCAGCTTGCCTGGATTGGCCTTGCCATAGGCGACGAGCTCGCCGACGGTCTTGGCCGGCACTTCCGGATTGACCACCAGCATGAAGGGCAGATCGCCGGTACGCGCGATCGGGGTAAAATCCTTGACCGGATCGTAAGTGAGGCTCTTCAGCAGATAGGGATTGGCCGAATGCGTGGTGTTGGTGGTCACCAGCAGCGTGTAGCCGTCGGGGGCGGCCTTTGCGACATAGGTCGCGGCCAGCATGCCGTTGGCGCCGGCCTTGTTCTCGATCACGATACCGACGCCGAGCGCCTGCGACAGTTGCTGCGAAATCAGCCGCGTCGTGGTGTCGGTGCCGCTGCCGGCCGCGAACGGCAGCACCAGCGTGATGTTGCGGCTGGGATAATTGTCGGCCTGTGCCGCGGATGCGGCGGCGAGACAGAGCGCGGCCGTAGCCACGGCGCGCAGGTTTCGAATCAACGCTGAAATCATGCCTGGACGTTCCCTCTTCTTGGCTGGGAACCTAGCTGCTCTGATCCGAAACCGGAAGACGGGAGTTTGTCTCGTGCCCCGGACGCTGCGCAGCACGAAATGATGCGCCGCAGAGCCGGGGCCCATGCTGCGGCACTCTGTGTCCCGGCTCTGCGCAGCAGCATTGCACGCTGCAGCGCGTCCGGGACACGAGCCCGCAGCGTCCGTCCCGCGGAATTACTTCACCGCCGAACCCTGGCGCGAGGCGATCACGACGCCGGCGAGCACCAGCGCGTAGCCGATCAGGTGGAACCGCTGCAGCGTTTCGCCGAGCAGCAGGATCGCCATCGCCGAGCCGAACACCGGCACCAGATGGAAGAACGGCGCCGCCCGGTTCGGCCCGATCAGCGCCACGCCGCGGTTGAAGAAGAGATAGGCCAGCGTCGAAGGGAAGATCAGGATGTAGCCCATCGTCGCCAGCGTGATCCCGTCGAAATGCAGCACGCGGCCGCTGGCCGCCTCCCATATCGCTGTGGGCAGCAGCATCGTCGCGCCGCAGCAGGTGGTGAAGGCCAGAAAGGAGAGCTGGTGGATCTTCGGCCGCCGCGGGATGAACACCGAGTAGAGTCCGAACGCCACCAGCGAGGAGGCGAACATGAGGTCGCCCCGGTTGAAGCTGATGCTCGCGAGCGCGGCGAAATCGCCGCGCAGGATGATGACGAGCACGCCGAGCAGCGAGATTGCGATGCCGGCGAGCTGCGCACCCGTCAGCCGCACGCCGAACAGCACCAGCGACCACAGCGCCACGAACAGGGGGCCTGCCGACTGGATCAGCAGCGCGTTCAACGCCTCCGTGTACTGCATCGCCCAGTACGAGATCGCGTTGTTGAAGGCAAAGCCCACCAGCGACAGGAACAGCATCAGAGGCAGGCTCCTGCGCAAGGCAGGCCAGTCGCTCTTCAGGTGCGGCCAGGCGAACGGCAACAGGATCAGGAACACGCCGAACCAGCGAATCGTAGTCACCGTCAGCGGCGGCACATGCGCGCCGACATGGCGCGCGAGCACGATATTGCCGGCCCAGAACAGCGAGGTCAGGCTCAGCAGCAAGTAAGGCTGGTTGTTGAGCCAACTGGCCGGATTGGAGGCCTTTGGCGCGGGCGAAGCGATCGTCATTGGCGTTGCTTACGAGCTTGCGCCGGATTGGCGTCATGGCACAAGTCACAGCGCCGCAATGCTACAATGCAGGCATGACCCGAGGAGGCGGCTTTGGCGGTTAATATGTTGAACATCGAGGGGCTGGAGCAGATCGATCCACAGTCGCCGGTGGTGATGTTGAACCTGATGCGTTTCCACGCGCGCTCGCGTGACGGCGACGGATCCGGCTGGGACGCATACTTGCGCTACAGCGCGATCACCGTCCCGATGATCAAGGCGCGCGGCGGCACCTTGCTCTGGACCGGCGAGGCGAAGGCCATCGCGCTCGGACCGCACGCCGGCAACGACTGGGACTTTGTGGCGCTGGTCTATTATCCGACCGTCGCGGCCTTCCTCGACATGATGACCTCCGAAGCCTACGAGCGCGAAGCCGACCCGCATCGCCTCAATGGCTGCGCCGAGCACGTGATCATTGCGACCAGCGAGGCGTACAGCAAGTTCAGGACGAAGTAGGAATGTCTGTGGCGCGGCTCTTTCCCTCTCCCCTTGTGGGAGAGGGTGGCTCGCCGCGATAGCGGCGAGACGGGTGAGGGGTTCTCTCCTCACGGACAATCGCGCGAGTGGAGAGAACCCCTCATCCGGCGCTTCGCGCCACCTTCTCCCGCAAGGGGAGAAGGAAGAATTCAACTCGCCTGCGTCCTCGACGCCACGAACACGCCCGACAGCACCAATGCAAAACCGATGAAGTGGAACGCCTGGGGGAGTTCGCCCAGAAAAAACATCGCCATGATCGAGCCGAACACCGGCACGACGTGGAAGAACGGCGCGGCGCGGTTGGCGCCGATCAGGCGCACGCCGCGATTGAAGCAGAGATAGGCGAGCGTCGAGGGAAACACCGCGACGTAGAACAGCGTCAAGAGATTCGGCCCGTCGAGCATCATGACCGGGCGCGCGTACAATTCCCAGATCTCCAGCGGAATGAGGCAGGCGGCGCCGACCCCGAAGGTGAAGGCGAGGAACGACAGGCCGTGCATCGGCGGACGCTTCAGGCTCAGCACCGAATACAGCCCGAAGATCACTAGCGCGCCGATGAAGATGAGATCGCCCTTGTTGAACTCGATGCTCGAAAGCGTGGTGAAATCGCCGTGCAGCAGGATCGTGAGCACGCCGCACATCGACAGCAGCACGCCGAACGCCTGCGCCGCGGTGAGCCTGATGCCGAGGATGGCCAGCGACCACAGCGCCACGATCAGCGGCGCGGATGACTGCAGCAGCAGCGTGTTGAGGGCCTGGGTATGTTCCAGCGCCCAATATTGCAGCGTGTTGAAGGCGCCGATGCCGGCGACAGACAGCGTGACCATCAGGCCGAGCTTGCCGCGGATCGCGGGCCAGTCCTGCGCGAGATGCTTCCAGGCGAACGGCAGCACCAGCAGGAAGGCGAAGAACCAGCGCAGGAACGACAGCGTGACCGGCGGGATGTGGCCGGCGGCGAGGCGCCCGACGATGGCGTTGCCGGCCCAGCACAGCGCGGTGATGCTGAGCAGCAGATAAGGCTGGTTGGCGATCCAGCTATGACCGGATGTTTCCGCGCTGGTGGTTTGACCGGTGGCGGACATTGTGTCTGGTGGGCCCCGCGTACACCGAGGCTTCCGGCCCGGCGGGATCCGGGCCGGCTGATCGCCCGGCGCTGCCCAAAGACACGGAAATCGAAGTTGCTTCAACGGGGCCGGATGCATCGCGACCATGCAGCGGCGGATCGAGCCTCTTACGCTTTGGTCGAAGGGAGCGCGCCGACGGCGAAGGTTTCTGGATTTTCCGGGGATATCAAAGGCTTGGAGCGGCCTCGAAGCCCTGAAAAAGTCCGGTTCTTGCTTGCCTAGAGAGGCTGCTTCCTTTATCCGGTTGGGCTGCCTCGCGTGCGATCGGCCTTGGGCCGGGAATTGGGCTGGGCGCAGGCATGATCCCGGAAAAGTGGGTCCCGGTTTTCTGTTCGGATCATACCACCTACAGAGAAAATCTTCGAAGGATTACCCGCGAATGGCCAATGTTGTCGTCGTCGGCGCCCAATGGGGCGACGAAGGGAAGGGCAAGATCGTCGACTGGTTGTCGGAGCAGGCGGACATCGTCGTCCGCTTCCAGGGCGGCCATAACGCCGGCCACACGCTCGTCATCAACGGCAAGACCTACAAGCTCGCGCTGCTGCCGTCCGGCGTGCTCCGCGAGGGCAAGCTATCGGTGATCGGCAATGGCGTGGTGTTCGATCCTGCCGCCTTCCTCGACGAGGTCACCAAGTTGCGCTCGCAGGGCGTCGATATCAGCCCCGACAACCTGCGCGTTGCGGAAAACGTCACATTGATCCTGCCGCTGCACCGCGAGCTCGATGCGCACCGCGAATCCGCCAGCGCGGCGACCGCGATCGGCACCACCCGGCGCGGCATCGGCCCCGCCTATGAGGACAAGGTCGGCCGCCGCGCCATCCGCCTGATGGACCTCGCCGACCTCGACACGCTTCCGCACAAGATCGACCGCCTGCTGGCCCACCACAATGCGCTGCGCCGCGGCCTCAACCTGCCGGAGTTCGACGGCAAGGATATCCTCAAGGAACTGACCGCGCTGGCGCCGCAGCTTCTGCCCTACGCCGAGACGGTGTGGCGGCTGCTCGACATCAAGCGTCGCGAAGGCAAGCGCATGCTGTTCGAGGGCGCGCAGGGCGCGCTGCTCGACGTCGACCACGGAACCTATCCTTACGTCACCTCGTCCAACACGGTGGCGGCGCAGGCCGCGACCGGCGCCGGCCTCGGGCCGGCTGCGGTCGGCTACGTGCTCGGCCTGTGCAAGGCCTACACGACCCGCGTCGGCCAAGGCCCGTTCCCGACCGAGCAGGACAACGAGACCGGCCGCAAGATCGGCGAGCGCGGCCGCGAGTTCGGCACCAACACCGGCCGCCCGCGCCGCTGCGGCTGGTTCGATGCCGTGCTGGTTCGCCAGGCGGTCCGCACCTGCGGCATCAACGGGCTGGCGCTGACCAAGCTCGACATCCTCGACGGCTTCGACACGATCGAGGTCTGCACCGGCTACAAGCTCGACGGCAAGGAGATCGACCATTTCCCGGCCGGCGAGGGCGCCCAGGCCCGGGTCGAGCCGATCTACGAGACCATCGAGGGCTGGAAGGAGCCGACCGCCAGTGCGCGGTCCTGGGCCGACCTGCCGGCCCAGGCCATCAAATATGTCCGGCGGATCGAGGAATTGGTGGGGTGCCCGGTCGCACTTCTTTCCACCAGCCCCGAACGCGAGGATACTATCTTGGTGCAAAACCCGTTTGAGGCTTAACGATCTCTTACCAGGACGCGGGTATAGTTGAGTTGAAATGGCTGATTACTATCCGCTGATCGCCCGCGCTATTGCCGCCCTGGACCCGAACGCTCCCGGCGAAAGCCGTCGCGCGCTCTATGAGCGGGCGCGCACCGCCCTGATCGCGCAGTTGCGCAGCGTACAGCCGCCGCTCTCCGAATCCGAGATCACCCGCGAAAGGTTGTCGCTGGAGGAGGCCGTCCGCAAGGTCGAATCGGAGGCTGCCCAGCGTGCCCGCGAGGCCTCGCGCCCCGGTGGGGGCGGGCGCAGCGGCAGCAGCGGCGACGCCTTTCGCCGCGCCAGCACAAGAGCCACTGAAGGCAACGCGGCTGCGGCCTCGCCGCCTCCGCCGCGTACGCGTCCGGCTCCGCCGCCGCCCCGGGCCGACCGTCCGTCCTTCAACGTCGATGACCAGGGCGAGGCGCAGCGTCCGCCGCGCGCGCCCCGTTTCGACGCCCCGCGCCAACCGGGACCGTCTGCCCCGCCACCGATGCCGGAGCCGGCCGGACGCGATCGCGCCGGTGCGCGCCGTCCGCCTGATGCCGGACCGCCGCCGCCGCTGCCGCCGGCACCGGGCGTGCGCGGCTTCCGCGACATCACGGCCGATGCCAATGATCTCGGCGGCGCTGCCGCGCAGGCCAGCCGCGCCGCACGCCGCACCTACGCCAACGTGCCCTCGCCCACGCCGGAATTCGATCGGCTCGAGCCGAGCCTGGAAAACCGCGCCGGCGAGTCCGAGGCGCCCTATTCCTACGACGAGTCGATCGAGGAGGCGGAGCGCTACGCGCCGCAGCCGTCTTCGCCGCGGCCGCGCATCGCGCCCGAGCGCGAGGCCAAGAAGCGCGTCCGCACCGGCTCCGCCTTCCCGTTCAAGAGCGCGATCGCCGTCGGCATCGTGCTCATCCTGGTCGGCGCCGGCATCCTCTGGGGCAAGCAGCTGGTCCAGATCGTCAACGGCTTTCTCAAGCCGTCCGCGACGCAGGTGGCGGACACGCCCGCGCCGGCGCAGCCGCAGAGCAAGCCGAAGATCCCCGATCGCGTCGGGCAGCCTTCGGCCAGCGACCAGCCCGTCGCGCCGGTGGCGCAGAAGGTGGTGCTCTACGACGAGGATCCGTCCGATCCGAAGGGCAAGCAATATGTCGGCTCGGTGGTGTGGCGGCTGGAGCCGATCAAGGCGTCGGGCAACCAGAAGGCCGACGTCGCCGTGCGCGCCGACATCGAGATTCCCGACCGCAAGTTCAAGATGACGATGTCGTTCCGCCGCAACACCGATTCCTCGCTGCCGGCGAGCCACACGGCGGAGCTGACCTTCATCCTGCCGCCGGATTTTCCCGGCGGCAGCGTCTCCAACGTGCCGGGAATCCTGATGAAGTCGAACGAGCAGGCCCGCGGCACGCCGCTCGCAGGGCTCGCGGTCAAGGTCACCGACGGCTTCTTCCTGGTCGGCCTGTCGAATGTCGACGCCGACCGCTCCCGCAACGTCCAGCTCCTGAAGGAGCGCTCGTGGTTCGACGTGCCGCTGGTCTATGCCAACCAGCGCCGCGCCATCATCGCCATCGAGAAGGGCGCCCCCGGCGAACGCGCCTTCAACGACGCCTTCGCGCAGTGGGGCGACTAGGCTGCTGTCATTCCGGGGCGTGCGAAGCACGAACCCGGAATCCATCGTGCAGCGGGTGACGTCGAGAAATGGATTCCGGGCTCGACGTTTCCGGGCCGCGCTTTGCGCGGTCCCGTCGCCCGGAATGACAACTGGATGGTCCGGCGCTACTGCGCCGCCGCTTCCCGCTTGCGCGATGCAGTTGCGGCACCGGCCTCGCGGTCCATCACGGCGCGGCAGCCGGGGCTGACTTGCGCCTTGTTCCGCACCATGCAGGCCCTGACCCTGGGGATGTCCGGGATTTCACCGGAGCACAGCCGCATCGCATCGCCCGTGCACATCTGCTGCGCTTCGGACGAGAAGGCGAGGCCGGGTGAGGTCTGGAGTGCGATGGCGGTGGTTGCGACGACGAAAAGCGAAGCGATGGTCTGAGTGCGTGTCATGCAGAATGGGTCCCCGATGTCCCTGGGCTTGAGCCACTTGGTTTTTTGGGGCGCCGCACGCGACTTGATCTGCCGCATGTCACAGCCTTCACGTCGGGAACCTTGTCCCGCATGTGGTCGCTCGATTTCTTGATGTTCGAATCGAAAAGTGCTGCGCCGCCCGAGCGAAGTATGCGCCATTGTCGAGCGGCTGCAATGGTCGACATGAAGGAATTTGCAGTTGTTGCATCGACGTCACGCACAGAGCGTGCGCGCGATCAAATCAGCCGATCAGAGGACGCGCTCGCTTGTTCCGCATCGGTGGCGCCGAGCGCGGCTGCGTGTTCCTCGATGGCGGTGACGCCCTTGGCGGTGAGCTCGAACAGGTCGCCGTCCTTCATCACGTAACCGTCCGCGATCAGTTGCCCCATCTTGCCTTGCCGATCGTCGGCGAAGGCAACGGATTGGCTGATGTCCCGCAGGATCGAGAGCTGTTCGTCGCGCAACATGGCTTCACTCTCCATTCGCTGGGGATGGTCGTAGTCCTCACATGCCGTGGCTCTGAAAGACCTTGCTGCACGACTTCGACAGCTTGGCCCGGTTGGCTTGCAGGCAGCTCTGCACGGCGCCGTCATTGCCGAGGTCCTTGCGACAGAAGCGCTGCGCGTCTCGCGAGCAGGCCTGCTGTTCCTGCGGCGTTCCCATATGGCCTTGCGCAAGGGCGGGCGGGTTCGACAGGCCGGTCAGGGCCGCCAGCGTGACTGTCGCCAGAAGAAATTTGCGGGCCATGGACGGCTCCAATGTGACAGGGACAATTCAGGTCCTGTCTGAACTCGTCGCTGTGTCACTTGTTCCCGCAAAGGCAGGTCCGCCCCGCTATTCAAGGTTCCCACGGCGCTGCTATAACACTGAAGAAGTGTGAGGGTGTTCGATGAAACGCTATCTGGTGTTTGCGCTGGTCGGCCCGTTCGTCGGCGGGTTCCTGCTGCTGCTGACGACGACCTATCAGTCCGGCTATTGGACCCAGACCAGTCTCGGCGAGGTCGGCAAGCTGTTCGCAGTGTTCTTCAAGACCCTGCAATACAGCTATCTGTTCGGCTTCCTGCCCGCGCTGATGATCGGCGCGGTCGACGACATCCTGGTCCATATCAGGCGCATCGGCCCTGGCTTGCGGATGCTGCTGGTCGGCCTGTTCGCCTTCGTGCTGGCTTCGCTCACCTACAGTTCGCGCGGGCCGGACTCGGGCGCGGTGCAGTTCATCCTGTACGGCCTCGTCGGGTTCGTGCCGGCGGTGATTTCGTCCTGGCTCGTGCACAGATACGTCAAGGAGCCGCAAGCAGTGGCGGCGCCGACCTGAGCGCGCGACTTTAGAGCGCGGCGCAGCAACCTTTCGCCGCGGCGGCGCGTTCCTTCGAGGCCATGACCATGTCCGACGACGATATCATTGCTCCGCGCCGATCCCGTTCGGGCAGCGGCTCGCGTGCAGCCTCAGGCAAGGCGGCGCGCGGGCCGATCATCGATCAGGAGGGCCATGAGGTCCGCCCCGAGGCGCTGGAGCCGGGATCTCGCGAGTTCCGCTTCGATCTCGGCAAGGACAATCCGTTTGCTGGCAATCCGTTCGGCAATTTGACGCGCGAGCAGCGGATCGCGCGGCTCGAGGCGATCGCAAAGCTGCTCGACGTTGCCTTCATCGTGCCCGGCACCAACATCCGCTACGGCATCGACGGGCTGATCGGCCTGATCCCTGTCGTCGGCGACATCATCACGACGGCGATCTCGCTGTGGCTGGTGCGCGAGGCCCGCGCGCTGGGCGCACCCTGGTACATTACCGCGCGCATGCTGGGCAATGTCGCGCTCGACGGCGTGGTCGGCATCGTCCCGTTCGCGGGCGACGCTTTCGACGTCATGTTCCGCGCCAACATGCGCAACGTCCGTCTGCTGCAGCGCTGGCTCGACAAGCAGCCGCGGATGTAGGTGCGCAATTGCCCCGGCGGTTCGTCATGCCCGGACAAGCCAGGCCATGACGCTGTGGAAGCACGAAAGCCTCAAAACGCAAAAAGCGCGACGGCCTTTCGGCCATCGCGCTTTCCACGCACATCGGATGCTTGCGAAAAACTTACGCCGCGTCGGCGTCGGCTTCGGCCGGCTGCGCCGGCTTGGGACGACGGGGCAACGGGAAAGCTTCGCTCTCATAGAGCGAGCGGATGCCGTTCTGGTCGAAGCGCGCTTCCTCGACCTGGAGATAGGCGCCGTTCAGCGAATCCGTCGGCAACTGCTCCATCGCGAACTGCACGGCTTCGGCCGCGGTGCCGAACCGGCGATAGGTGAAGCCTGCACGCTTCTTCTTGCGGATCGCGGCGGGGAAGAGTTCGGCGGAGGTGTTGAAGTTGAACGGACGCAGTGGACGCATGGTCAAAGACCTCGTGATCTTGTCTGGGGCTTTAAGCGCGTGGGGTTTGGGAGGGCAGGGCCGCAATCAAGCGGGCCCGCCGCACATGCCATTTTCGACCTCTAATATAGGCCGTTTTGACAAAAATGCGACCCCCGCGATGGGAGATGATGAATCCGCGCATGGCAGCCCCGCACGCGCGATAAACCTTGTAATTTCAATGCTTTATTTGGCTTACAGTTTGCCAAGAAGCAACAGCAGGACCAGCACCACGAGCACGACGCCGCCGATCCCCATGCCGGAATGGCCCAGGCCATAGCCGTAACCCCCCAGGCGGCCGGACAGGCCCCCGAGAAGATAGATGATCACCAGGATGATCAGGATGGTCCCGAGTGACATGGCTTCCTCCCTGGCGGTCGCCAAAATGCGTGATCGGCCTCACCGCACCGCCAGAGAAGAAAGCACATCCCGGAGTCGGGTTCCACGAGGGAACCCGACGCCGCATGCTGATTATTTAGGCTCCAGCTTCAGCGCCGCCGAGTTGATGCAGTAGCGCAGGCCGGTCGGCCCGGGGCCGTCGGGGAAGACGTGGCCGAGATGACCGCTGCATTTGGAGCAGAGCACTTCGGTGCGGATCATGCCGTGGCTGACGTCCCTTTCCTCGTCGATATGGCTCTCGACGGCAGGCGCGGTGAAGCTCGGCCAGCCGCAGCCGGAATCGAACTTGGCGTCGGAAGAGAACAGCTGATTGCCGCAGCCGGCGCAGACATAGGTGCCGGCGCGGTGGTCGTGCTCATACTCGCCGGAGAACGGCCGCTCGGTCGCCTTCTCGCGCAGCACCGCGTACTGCATCGGCGTCAGTTCTTGCCGCCACTGCTCTTCGCTCTTGATGACCTTGTCGTCTGTGGTTTTCGTCTTGGTGTCGGGCATGGGTCTCCCGTTCCTGAGATGATCTCGCGATCAGTTGGTGGCCTTGCTGGCACTGACCAGCGTCGGCTTTTCAATGTAGTTATCCGCGAACAGCTTTTTCAGGTTCTCGACCTTCGGCAGGTCGTTATAGGCGATGTAAGGCTGGTTCGGGTGCAGCGTCAGATAGTCCTGGTGGTAGGCCTCCGCGGGGTAGAACGCCTCCAGCGGGCCGACCTTGGTCACGATCGGCTTGCTGAAGACCTTGGCGCCATTGAGCTGGGCGATATAGGCCTCCGCCACCTTCTTCTGCTCGTCGGAGGTGGCGAAGATCGCCGAGCGATATTGCGGGCCGACGTCGGGGCCCTGCCGGTTGAGCTGGGTCGGGTCGTGCACCACCGAGAAGTAGATCTGGAGGATCTTGCCGTAGGAAATCTTCTTCGGATCGTACTTGATCTCGACGACCTCGGCGTGGCCGGTCCGGCCGCTCGAGACCGCCTTGTAGTCGGCGGTCGCCTTGGTGCCGCCGGCATAGCCGGAGACCGCGTTGACGACGCCTGCGGTGTGCTGGAAGACGCCCTGCACGCCCCAGAAGCAGCCGCCGGCTATCACCGCGGTCTGGATCCCGCTCGCTTGTGCCGCATCCACGGCTGGGGCGGGAATCACGACCGCATCCTCGGCGGCCCGGGACGGCGTGGCAAAGACCAGCGCAAAGGTGAGCGAGAGGGCGGTGGTTGCGGCCAGCAGGGGGGCGAGGGCAGGTCGGCGCATGGCGGATCCTCTTTCGGAAGGTCTGACAGTCTAGGGCGGTCGCGGCCGGACGAACAGTTGCCCGGCCGCCTTTTCGCATCACCCGAGATACGGGCGCAGCCGCCGATTGTTACGGCGGGACGGACACGAGTCTGTGAAATGAGCCGGGCGGCACGGTCCGGCGAGCGCCCGCTTGGCGAGACCGGGAACTCGGCGCTAGATGAACCGGGGCGATCGATGATCGACTCAAGAGGAATTCGGCTGGAGCAGGCCCGACAACATGCTGCGCGTGGTTTCCCTGATCCTCGTCCTCCTGGCCGCCGGCGTGTCGAGCGCCGCGGCCGACCCGCAAGCCGACGAGCTCGCCACCTGCCGCGACCGCCAGGCCGACGTGCAGGCCCGCGCCAATGCCTGCGAAAATCTGCTGAAGGCCGACAAGCTCACTGGCAAGGACAAGGCCATTGCGCTCTCCGCGCGCGGCAGCTCGCTGATCAACAGGCGCGACTACGACCATGCGATCGAGACCCTGTCCATCGCGCTCGATCTCGATCCGGACTACGTCATTGCCCTCAACCTGCGCGGCCTCGCCTATGAGCGCAAGGGCCAGGACGACCTCGCCATGGCGGACTACAATCTCGCCCTCCAGAAGCGCCCGACCTATGGTGTCCCCTACAACAATCGGGGCGTCATCCACGCGCGCAGAGGCGCGCAGCAAAGTGCGCTCGATGATTTCAGCCTGTCGATCAAATACACGCCGAAATTTTTGCTCGCCTGGACCAATCGTGCCCGCGCGCGCACGCTGATGAAGGATTTCGACGGTGCGCTCGCCGATTTCGCGGAGGCCGAGAAGATCGACCCGGCCGCGCCGCAGATCGCCGGCAACCGCTGCATCACCTACGGCATGATGGGCAAGTTCGATCAGGCCTTTGCCGACTGCAACCGCCTGATCGAGAAGCAGCCGAAGAACGTATTCGCGGTCAACAATCGCGCCGACGTCAGCATGATGAAGGGCGACCTCGACGCCGCCCTGAAGGACTACAACACGGCCATCCAGATCAATCCGAACAACGTTCGCGCCCATTCCGGCCGCGGCCAGATCTATGAGATGAGGCGCGATCTCGCCCAGGCGCGCGCCGACTATCGGGCGGCGGCCTATTCGCTGACGAAGTTCGACGAGCCCGATGTCGCGCGCGCCCGCGCCAAGGCGCAGGAGCGGCTCGCCGCGCTGATGCCGCAGACGCCGGGAGGCGCGTCCACCGGCCGCCGCGTTGCGCTGGTGATCGGCAACGGCGCCTACAAGAACGTCCATGCGCTGCCGAATCCGCCGCGCGATGCGAAGCTGATCGCAGGCGTGCTGCGCGATCTCGGCTTCCAGAGCGTGATGGATGCCAAAGACCTCACCCGCGACACGTTCTTCCGGACGCTGAAAGCCTTCGCCGAGGAAGCGGAAAAGGCCGATTGGGCGGTGGTCTACTATGCCGGCCACGGTTTCGAGATCGGCGGGGTGAACTATCTGGTTCCGGTCGATGCCAGGCTCACCGCCGACAAGGACGCCGAGACCGAGGCCGTCGCGCTGGAGCAGGTGATCGCCGCCGTCGGGGCCGCGCGAAAGGTGCGTCTCGTGGTGCTGGATGCCTGCCGCGACAATCCGTTCGCGCCGGCCATGCAACGCACGCTGTCGCTGAAGCTGGTCGACAGGGGCTTTTCCAACATCGAGCCCGGCGCCGGCTTCATGGTGGTCTACGCCGCCAAGCATGGCGAGACCGCGATGGACGGTGATGGTGCCGCCAACAGCCCGTTCGCCACGGCGCTCGCCCGCGAGATCAAGCAGCCGCGCGTCGAAATCCGGAAACTGTTCGACATCATCCGCGACGACGTCTGGGCAGCGACCAGGCACGCCCAGCAGCCGTTCACCTACGGCTCGCCGCCGGGCCGGGAGGATTTCTACTTCGTCGCGGGTAAGTGAGGGAGTGCCGTAGGGCGGGCAAAGCGAACCGCGCCCACGATTTCTGACTTGCTGAGGGAGAGCGCGGGCACGGCGCGTTGCGCCTTTGCCCACCCGACGGCAGCGAATCTAAACGACGATACTCAACCTTTTCGCCGCGCGCGTGATCCCCGTGTACAGCCACCGCGCCCTGGATTCCTGAAACGCGAAGCTCTCGTCGAACAGCACGACGTCGTCCCATTGCGAGCCCTGCGACTTGTGCACGGTGAGCACATAGCCGTAGTCGAACTCGTCATAGGGCTTGCGCTGCTCCCAGGCGATCTGCTCGACGCCGCCTTCGAAGCAATCGGCGCGCACCGAGACCTTGGTCACCTTGTGTCCGAAATCCTCGTCCGGAGACAGCCGCATCGAGAGGATGCGCGACTTCGAGCGCGAGGTGTTGCGTGACTTCACCCGCCACAGGCCGCCGTTGAACAGGCCCTTCTTGCGGTTGTTGCGCAGGCACACCAGCTTGTCGCCGGCGACCGGAAAGACGTCCTCGATGTTCTGGCGCTGGCGCACCCGCATGTTGTACGCGCGCCTCGTGTTGTTGCGGCCGACCAGCACCTGGTCGGCGCCCATGACGCGGTCGGGGTCGAGCTCCTTGCGGGAGACCACCTCGCTCTCGCCATAGCGGCCGATGTCGAGTTCGCGTCCCTCGCGGACATCCATCGACATCCGCACGATCGGATCGTCCTGCGCCTGGCGGTGCACCTCGGTCAGCATCGCGTCCGGTTCGGTATTTGTGAAGAAGCCGCCGCCCTGGATCGGCGGCAGCTGCGCGGGATCTCCCAGCACCAGCAGCGGGCAGTCGAACGACATCAGGTCGCGCCCCAATTCAGCGTCGACCATCGAGCATTCGTCGATCACGATCAGCTTGGCCTTCGAGGCCGGCGCGTCGTCCCACAATTCGAAGCTCGGCTGTTCCTCGCCGGATTCGCGGGCGCGGTAGATCAGCGAATGGATGGTAGAGGCCTCGTCGCAACCCTTGTTGCGCATGACAAGGGCGGCCTTGCCGGTGAAGGCGGCGAACTTCACCTCGCCATCGACGCCTTCGGCGATGTGCCGCGCCAGCGTTGTCTTGCCCGTCCCGGCGAAGCCGAACAGGCGGAACACCGGCGGCGTGCCGTTACGACCGGGTTTTGCTTTCAGCCAGTCGCCGACGGCCTTGAGGGCGGCATCCTGATGCGGGGTGAAGGTGGCCATGTCTGTCTTGAGAGGTGCGAAACGAGGCGATTCGCTATCCCCCAAAACTAACCATTCGCTCCGCCCGTTCAAGCCGCCGGGCTGGCCTTACTGCCAGCCGGGAACGCCGCGCATGTCGGGCAGCTGATGGGCGATGCCCTTGTGGCAGTCGATGCAGGTCTTCTCCTTGGTGAACAGGAAGCGCTGGTGCGCCACTGATGCGCGCGGCGACTGCTTGGTGATGTCCATGGAATCGGCGCTGTGGCAGTTGCGGCACTCCAGCGAATCGTTGGCCTTGAAGCGGGCCCATTCATGCGCCGCCAGTTCGAGCCGGTGGTCCTGGAATTTCTCGCGGGTGTCGATGGTGCCGAAGATCTTGCCCCAGACTTCCTTGGAGGCCTGCATCTTGCGCGCGATCTTGTCGGTCCAGTTGTGCGGCACGTGGCAGTCCGGGCATGTCGCGCGCACGCCGGAGCGGTTGCTGAAGTGGATGGTCGACTTCAGCTCGGCGTAGACGTTGTCCTTCATCTCGTGGCAGCCGGTGCAGAACTTCTCGGTGTTGGTGATTTCCAGCGCGGTGTTGAAGCCGCCCCAGAAGATCACGCCGGCAACGAAACCGGCCAGCACCAGGGTGCCGAGGGCGAATACCGAGCTCGGCCGGGTCAGCACCTGCCAGAGCTCCAACGCAAACTCCCGGCTTCGCGCCAGGAAGCCGCGCTTGGTCTTCAGCTCGGCCTTGGGCCCGTCAGCGGTCGTCGTCATCGCCGGCCACCGGGGCTGGCGCGCGACAGCAGCGTGTCGATGTCGATGAAGTCGTTGCTGACCGGCGGATTGGCGGTGTTCTGCGGCACGTGGCATTCCGTGCAGAAGAAGCGTCGCGGCGAGACCGAGGCCAGGAACTGGCCGTCGCGGTCCATGAAGTGCGTGATCGAGACCATCGGCGCCTGCGATTCCGCCGTGCGCGCCCGTGCGTGGCAGGACAGGCATTTGTTGCCGTTGAGGTCGATCTGGTAGCCGTCGATACTGTGCGGGATCACCGGCGGCTGTTCCGGATAGTTGCGCACCTCCTTCTCGGAGGTGTTGCGGTTCGGCAGCATCGGCGGTGCCGGTCCCTCGTCGTTGAGCGGTGTCGGGCCGCGCAGGCCGGACGTCACCGTCTGCGCGGTCAATGAACCGGTACCCGCGGCGATTGCGACCGCGAGCAGGACTATTGCAAATCTTTTCATCATGACAGGCTCACCCGCTCGATGCGCACGGCGCATTTCTTGAAGTCGGTCTGCAGCGAGATCGGATCGGTCGCGTCCAGCGTCACCTTGTTGATCAGCTTGGATTCGTCGAACCAGGGCACGAAGACGAGGCCGCGCGGCGGCCGGTCGCGACCGCGCGTTTCGACCCGGGCGCGGATGAATCCGCGGCGGGACACGACCTTCACTTCGTCGCCGCGCCGGAGCTTCATGTCCTGTGCGTCGTCGGGATGGATGAAGCAGACGGCTTCGGGGAAGGCCTTGAAGAGCTCGGGCACGCGGCGCGTCATGGTGCCGGAGTGCCAGTGCTCCAGCACGCGGCCGGTCGAGAGCCAGTACGGATAGTCGTTGTCCGGCGATTCCGCCGGCGGCTCGTAGGGCAGCGCGAAGATGCGCGCCTTGCCGTCGGCATGGCCGTAGAACTGCACGTCGGTGCCCTGCTTGACGTAGGGGTCGCTGCCCTCGCGGAAGCGCCACTTCGTCTCCTGGCCGTTGACCACCGGCCAGCGCAGGCCGCGCTCGCGGTGATAGGTGTCGAACGGCGCGAGGTCGTGGCCATGGCCGCGGCCGAACTGGGCATATTCCTCGAACAGGCCCTTGTGGACGTAGAAGCCGAAGGCCTTGGATTCGTCGTTGGCGTAGCCCGCCTCGATGTCGGTAACAGGGAATTTGTCGACCTGCCCGTTCCTGTAGAGCACGTCGAACAGCGTCTTGCCGCGAACGTCCGGCTTCTTGGCGATCAGCTCCGCGGGCCAGACCTCCTCGATCTTGAAGCGCTTGGAGAACTCCATCAGCTGCCAGAGATCGGACTTCGACTCGCCCGGCGCGGGGACGAGTTGATGCCAGAACTGGGTGCGCCGCTCGGCGTTGCCGTAGGCGCCCTCCTTCTCCACCCACATCGCGGTGGGCAGGATCAGGTCGGCGGCAAGCGCGGTCACGGAAGGGTAGGCATCCGAGACCACGATGAAATTGTCGGGGTTGCGGAAACCGGGATAGGTCTCTTCGTTGATGTTGGGCCCGGCCTGGAGGTTGTTGTTGACCTGCACCCAATAGGCGTTGATCAGGCCGTCCTTCAGCATCCGGCTCTGCAGCACGGCGTGGGCGCCGTTCTTGTCCGGAATGGTGCCTTCGGGCAGCTGCCAGATGTGCTCGGCGTGATCGCGATGCGCCTTGTTGGTCACGACCATGTCGGCGGGCAGGCGGTGCGAGAAGGTGCCGACCTCGCGCGCGGTGCCGCAGGCCGAGGGCTGGCCGGTCAGCGAGAACGGGCTGTTGCCGGGCGAGGAGATCTTTCCGGTCAGAAGATGGATGTTGTAGACGAGGTTGTTGCACCAGACACCGCGGGTGTGCTGGTTGAAGCCCATGGTCCAGAACGAGACCACCTTGGTCTTGGGATCGGCATAGAGCTCGGCGAGCGCCTCCAGCCGGTTGAGCGGCACGCCCGACATTTCGGCGGCCTTCTCCAGCGTGTATTCCGACACGAACTTGACGAACTCGTCATAGCTCATGTCCGTGGCGTCGTTGGGTTTCGCCGCGCCGGTTGCCTTCTTCTGCAGCGGATGCTCGGGCCGCAGGCCATAGCCGATGTCGGTCTGACCGCGCTTGAACACGGTATGCTTGGCGATGAAGTCCTTGTTGACCCGGCCGGTCTTGATGATGTGGTTGGCGATGGCGTTGAGGATGTAGAGGTCGGTGTGCGGCTTGAACACCATGCCGATGTCGGCGAGGTCGAACGAGCGGTGCTCGAAGGTCGAGAGCACGGCGACACGGACATGCGGCGCAGACAGACGGCGGTCGGCCAGACGCGTCCACAGGATCGGGTGCATCTCCGCCATGTTGGAGCCCCACAGCACGAAGGCGTCGGTCGCCTCGATGTCGTCATAGCAGCCGGGCGGCTCGTCGATGCCGAAGGTGCGCATCATGCCGGCAACGGCGGAGGCCATGCAGTGACGTGCATTGGGGTCGATGTTGTTGGTGCGGAAGCCGGCCTTGAACAGTTTCGAGGCCGCATAGCCTTCCCAGATGGTCCACTGGCCGGAGCCGAACATCGCGACGCCGTTCGGCCCGCGCTTCTTGATCGCCTCCTTCCACTTCAGCTCCATGATGTCGAAGGCTTCGGTCCAGGACACGGGCGTGAACTCGCCGTCCTTGTCGTATTTGCCGCCCGTCTTGCGCAGCATCGGCTGGGTCAGGCGGTCGTGGCCGTACATGATCTTGGAGAGGAAGTAGCCCTTGACGCAGTTGAGGCCGCGATTGACCTCGGACTTGATGTCGCCGTGAGTGGCGACGACGCGATTGTCCTTGGTCCCGACCATCACCGAGCAGCCGGTGCCGCAGAAGCGGCAGGCGGCCTTGTCCCATTTCATTTCGGCACTGCTGCGCTCGGTGACGAGATTGGCGGCGAGCGCAGGAACCGGCATGCCGGCGGCGGCGGCCGCGATTGCGGCGGCCTCGAGCTTCAGCATCTGGCGGCGGTCGAGCTTGGGCGATGTCATGATGGCTCTTCCTGACTCAGGCGGTTTCGATGGCGTGGAAGACCAGTGCCGCGGAATAGACGTGTTGCAGCGACTGGATGGTGTTGAGCATGGTGCCGAGGCTGCCGGCATCGGGCGCTTCGGTCACGACGACGAGCTTGCCGCGGGGATCGCGGCCGTGGATCTCGCAGCCGGGCAGCGCGGTGATCTCGGCCTCGAGCTCGGCGAGACGCTCGGGGCGCGCCTGCACGATGATGCTGGCGATCTCGGCGCCCGGCGGCGGCACGATACGGTCGGCGCTGAGCAGCCGTCCGGTGATCAATGCGCGGCGGTTCAGTGTGGCTTTGTCGAGTGAGACCTGGGCCATGATGGCTGTCTTTCGCTCTGGGGGAGTCAATGGCGGGAGGGCGGGCCGGGAGGGCCGGCGAACATCTGGTAGATCCAGACGCCGAGCCCGTAGGAGCCGACCGTTCCGACCGCGAGGACGGGCATCACGACTGCGGTCAGAAACAGGAAAGCGAAAATCTCCATGCGCCTACGGCGCACGCGCGCGGTCGTGTCGTCAGGGGCCGACATATTCGGTCTCTTCGAAATGATGTGGGAATCGGGACGGCATCCGGGCCGTTGCCTTGCCGGCACCTTAGGTGGACGAGGTCTTGGTGCCTTGATCTAGATCAACCTGCTCAGAGCGAACGCTGCGTTGCACACCGCACCATCAGCGTTGTGTGATCGTGCGACCCCCCGAGCGATGTCCGCGGAGCGGAATTGGGACTTCGTAGACAGCGCCGCCTCGCGCATTAAGATGACGTCAACAACAAGAATGCGGGAGAGCGACGCCATGAAATTCGGCATCTTCTACGAGCTGCAACTGCCGCGGCCCTGGGTGGCCGGCGACGAGCTCGCCCTCTACCAGAACGCGCTCTCGCAGATGGAACTCGCCGACAAGCTGGGCTACGACCATGCCTGGGTGGTCGAGCACCACTTCCTCGAGGAATATTCGCACTCGCCCTCGCCGGAATCCTTCCTCGCCGCGGCAAGTCAGCGCACGAAAAACATTCGGCTCGGCCACGGCATCCTGCAACTCACCACCAATCATCCCGCGCGCGTTGCCGAGCGTGTCGCGGTGCTCGATCTGCTCAGCAACGGCCGCTGCGAGTTCGGCATGGGCGAGAGCGCGTCCATCACCGAGCTCACCCCGTTCGGCCGCGACATGGAGACCAAGAAGGAGGTGTTCGAGGAGGCCGTGGCCGCGATCTTCCCGATGTTCAGGGATGCCGGCAGTGAGCATCACGGCAAGTATTTCGACATTCCCTTGCGCAATGTGGTGCCGAAGCCGGTGCAGAAGCCGCATCCGCCGCTGTGGATGGCCTGCTCGCAACTGCCGACCATCGAGCGCGCCGGCCGTCACGGTTTTGGCGCGCTCGGCTTCCAGTTCGTCAGCGCCGATGCTGCCCATGCCTGGGTGCACGCCTACTACAACGCCATGACCAAGCGGCTGCACAAGCTCGCCGATTACGAGATCAACCCGAACATGGCGCTGGTCTCGTTCTTCATGTGCGCCAAGACCGACGAGGAGGCGCGTGCGCGCGCCGACGGCGCCACCTTCTTCCAGTTTGCGCTGCGCTTCTACGGCGCCTCGCAGAACCGCCAGCGGCCCGCGCCCTACACCGTCAACATGTGGGACGAGTACAACAAGTGGAAGCGCGACAACCCCGAGGCGCAGGAGGCGGCCTTGCGCGGCGGTCTGATCGGCTCGCCCGAGACGATTCGAAGGAAGCTGAAGCGCTTCCAGTCCTCGCATATCGACCAGGTCATCCTGCTCAACCAGGCCGGCAAGAACAGCCACGAGCACATCTGTGAATCGCTCGAGCTGTTCGGCCGCGAGGTGATGCCGGAGTTCCAGAACGACCCGGCGCAGGCGGCCTGGAAGCAGGGCGTCATGAACGGCGAGATCGAGCTGGAGGAGATCGACACCGAGGCCTTCACGGATCGCTACGGCAAGCTCGCGATCAACGTGGCGCGGGCGGGGTAGGGCGCGCGCACATACCTCTTGCCGCGAGCCGACGCGCGTCGGTTCAGCGACGCGGCACGTCCATTTAATCCAACGCAAGGCTCGTTCGCGAGTCTGGTTCGATGGGCAAACCAACGCAATGCTGCGTCTTCCGGCGTCCAGTCGGCATCGCGGCGCCATGACTGTTTCCGTCTTCAGCGGCCCCGGCGACGGAGCCGCCGAATTCCCCAGAACGTGATTGCCGCCTTCGTCCCGTGGCGGCTAAGCTCCCCGTCAAGATCTTGCAGCGATATGAGCGGGAGGACCCATGCGGCGACTTTTCTTGACCGGCGCGCTCTTGCTGGCGTCGGCTTCCGTCTTCGCCCAGACCCCTTACGCCGGGATGCAGGCACGCCAGATCAAGGCGCTGTCCGAACAGCAGGTCTCGGACCTCGATGCCGGGCGCGGCATGGGTTTGGCGCTCGCGGCTGAGCTGAACGGTTACCCGGGTCCGTCTCACGTTCTCGAATTGGCCGACAAGCTGGAGCTCAACGCGGGCCAGCGCGATCGCGTCAAGGCAATGTTCGACTCCATGAAGGCGGAAGCGCAGCCCCTGGGGGCGCGGCTGATTGCGCAGGAGGCCGAGCTGGACCGGCTGTTCGCAAGCCGCACCGTCACGCCGGCCAGCCTCAAAGCATCGACCGCGGCAATTGCCGCCACGCAGGGCGATCTGCGGGAAGCGCACCTTAAATATCATTTGGCGACCGCCGACCTTCTCAGCCCGGACCAGATGCGAAGATACGCCGAGCTCCGCGGCTACGGCGGGCACAATGGCCACAAGATGCGCCACCACCATTGAGTGCACAGGGCGGCCTTGTGAGGCGGCCGGCGAGAAGGCGTTGGGGCGCCGGACCGGACCCCTGGAGGCTCAACGGCGCTGCCGCTCCCTCCTTCCGGTGAAATCCCCTTGCTGCTATCCTCCGGCAAAAGGGCGTCTGACGGAGGAAATGATGCGGCCCCACGGAACAGGCCCGAGCCTGGCGGCTGGCGACGTCACGCCCGCCGTGCTCGCCATCGGCCGCTCCGATTTTCCAAATGTCCTGATCGACACCTTGCGGCGGCAGGCCGGCGTCGGCCACTGCATGGTGTTCGCCCTGAGCCGCGCGGGTGCGGCAAGCTGCCTGCTCGATGCCGGCAACATTCCGATCGGCGGAGATCTCGGCGCGGCCTATGCTGGCCAGTTCCACGCGATCGATCCCAACCGGGACGCCCTGCTCGAAAGCGACGGCGATGCGCCCATCATGCTACCGGCCTTCGCGCCGCGCATGTATAGCGCGCGCTACCGCAAGCTCTTCTTCCACGATTCCGGCATCGTCGACAAATGCGCGACCGCGATCTGGACTGGCGGCACCTGCTTCTACGTCAATTTCTACCGCATCGCCGCGCAAGGCCGCTTCAGCGACGCCGAGCGTGCGCGGCTTCAAACGATCGCGCCCGCGATCGGTGCCAGTGTCGCACGTCATTTCCAGCAGGATTCGACCGCGACGCCCGACCAGAACCTCGCCGCACTGTTCGCGGGGCGCGCGCCACTCTCCGCGCTGACGCCGCGCGAGCAGGAGGTCTGCCGCCGCATCTTGCTCGGCTTCAGCTCCGAGGCGATCTCGCAAGCACTCGGCATCAGCCTGCATTCGACCCTGACCTACCGCAAGCGTGCCTATGAGCGGCTCGGCATCTCCTCGCAGAACGAATTGTTCGCGATCGTGCTGGGTCTGCTAGCGGGGCCTCGCGGCCTGAACTGAAGGTGTCGCCGCTGGAAGGACGTCGAAATCCTTTCGGAAGACCAATGGCATGTTGATTGGCCGCGGGAGCGCCGGTTGACGCTGCTTTTCGAACCGTCGATCAAGGAGGACGCGGGTGGGGCAGACCGCTCGTCGAAGAGTTCTGGTTGCCCCATTGGCAGAATCGGCTCGATGTCGTCACGCCGGGGAGCAGGTCCGTTAATGGGGCCTAAAGCCGTCATCAACGAACGAGCGGAGCGCGCCGGGCGATACGGACCTCGGCTTTCCGCGATGAGGGCGCCGTCTACGTCGTGACCTGATGAGCAAGCGCTCTATTCTCATATTGCCGAGCCGGAGTCCGGTATTAACCATCGCTGCCGGTTCCGGCCCGGGCGAGATCGCTTCGAAGTTTCTTAAAACTTGCTGGTTACCTCTCTTGGGCATGGTGACCTGGGAAAAGACATGAGCAAGCGGGCCAAGCGCGGCAAGAAGGCAGAGACGATCGCAATCCCGATGGCCGCGAGGGTTGCAATTGGCTCTCTGGCCGTCGCCGCATTGGGATATGGCTTGCTGTCTCGCCCGGCGAGCGTGCAACCGGTGCGGAAGCCGCCCGCGCAGGAAGCCCGGGCATCGTCCAGCGCAGTTTACGTGGCGCCTCCCGTTCATGCATCGGCGCCAACTCCGGCTCCGATCCCCGCCCCGGCGCCTCTGGTCGAACCGCCCAAAGCCGACGCCGATGGTCCCGGAGCATTGGTCCGGCAGGTGGTTGACTACGCCAGCCGTCAGGTGCCGGGCACGGTGATCATCGATACCGGGAACACATTCCTTTATCTCGTCCTGAACGACAGGCAGGCGATGCGCTACGGCATCGGTGTCGGCCGCGAAGGTTTCACATGGTCCGGTGAGCAGACCGTAGCCCGCAAGGCAGAATGGCCGGATTGGCATCCGCCTGTGGAGATGGTCTCGCGTCAGCCTTATCTGCCGCGGTTCATGGCTGGGGGTCCCGGCAATCCGCTCGGCGCGCGGGCGATGTATCTGGGCGAGACCGAATATCGAATTCACGGCACCAACAAGCCGGATACGATCGGCAAGCGCGTGTCGTCCGGCTGTATCCGGCTGACCAATGACGACGTCGTGGACCTCTACGAGAGGGTGAAGGTCGGCGCGAAAGTGATCGTGCTTCCGGCAAGTGCCGCCCGTCGCCCATCCCAGGGAGCGCCGTCCGACGCCGCTTTCCGATTCCCGGACCCGGCACCGCCGTCGAAGCGGCCCTTGGCAGCCAACGCGCAGATGCTGCCGTCTGGAGCGAAGATCGCCGAGGCGCAGTAGCTCAGTTCTGTTCGTCTCTATCGCTAGGGACAGACGCTGGCGACGAATGACCGACCGATCTTCCTGACACAAGTGGGTTCGCCGGCATCCATGCCATGCTCGCGCGATGTCCCCGCGCACCCGGCTTCTGAACACGCGCTTCAAAATATGGCCTGTCCCTATCGTGGGGGACAGACGGCGGCCGCGTGGCCAGCTAGTCTGTCCTGACATCTCGGGAACCAAGGGAAGACCGTCTTGAGCACCGCGCCGCGCATCGACATCGACCCGGCCGCGTTCTGGGCCGACCCTTATCCGATGCTTGCGAAGATGCGGAAGGACGCGCCGATCGCCTTCGTGCCGCAGCTCGGCTCAACGCTGCTGACGAGCCGCGACGACATCTCGATCTCCGAGAAGCAGATCGACGTGTTCTCCTCGCACCAGCCCGCCGGCCTGATGAACCGGCTGATGGGCCACAACATGATGCGCAAGGACGGCGAGGCGCACCAGGTCGAGCGCCGCGCGATGTTCCCGACGGTGTCGCCGAGGACGGTGAAGGCGCATTGGACCGCGCAGTTCCAGGCGCATGCGGATCGCATCATCGATCGCATCGAGCCCGGGCGGATCGACTTCATGCGCGACTTCGCGCTGCCGTTCTCCGGCGAATGCCTGAAGTCGATCACCGGCCTTACCAACATCCGCTATGAGGACATGGACGCGTGGTCGCAAGGCATGATCGAGGGCATCGCCAATTACGCCGGTGATCCCGCCGTCGAGGCGCGCTGCCATGCCGCGACGTCGGGAATCGACGCTGCGATCGACGACATTCTGCCGGTGATGCGCAAGTATCCCGACCAAAGCATCCTCGGCGTCCTTCTCGCCTCCGGCATGCCGATGGAGAGCGTGCGCGCAAATGTAAAACTTGCGATCTCCGGCGGCCAGAACGAACCGCGCAAGGCGATCGCCGGCACGGTATGGGCGCTGCTGACCCATCCCGAGCAGCTCGACCTCGTGCGCAGGGGAGAGGTGACCTGGTTGCAGGCGTTCGAGGAATATGCCCGCTGGATCTCGCCGATCGGCATGTCGCCGCGCCGCATTGCAAAGCCCTGGAGCATTCGCGACGTGGCATTCGAGCTTGATGAGCGCGTGTTCCTGATGTTCGGCTCCGCCAATCGGGACGAAAAGCATTTCGACCGCGCCGATCAGTTCGACGTGCGCCGCGACCTGACCAAGAGCGTCGCGTTCGGTGCCGGCCCGCATTTCTGCGCCGGCGCCTGGGCGTCCCGCGCCATGATCGCCGATGTCGCGCTACTGACCGTGTTTGCGCGGGCGAAGAAGCTGGAGATCGCCGATGACGAGCCGGTGCGGATCGGCGGCTGGGCCTTCCGCGGGCTGCAGAATCTGCCGGTGAGATGGGGGCATTGAGCCCGCAGACGTGCGCGCGCCATGCTGATCATTTCATCATGCGCCTGTTTTGCCCGACGGAGCAAAGGTTTTGCCAGACCAGATTGCATCAAGCGCAAGTCATTGATCTCCCTACCGCCGGCTACTGTGCATGGGGTTGTTTTCGACATTTCGCAGTTCGGTGCTTCGCGATCACGAACCGGAACCGTGCATCGCTCACATTCGCGTGCGAAAAGAATCTCTCTGCACCATCGCGCGCGCTTGAAAGATTAATCATGCGCACGGCCGCGCACGCAGTGCGCGCATCGCTATTTTTCCGGACGTCTCGACACCTCCAACAACCCGCACCATCATCCTCCACACGAAGATGAACAACGGCCGCACGTGGCCGGGAGCGTGGAATGCAGCGTCGTGACTTTCTCAAACTATCGATCGGAACTGCGGCTGCCGCAGCGATCGCCGCGCCTGCAATCGCGCAAGGCACTGTGAAGGAAATTCGTATCGGCTATCAGAAGACCGGCGTGCTGGTGATCGCGCGCCAGCAGGCGAGCTTGGAAAAACATTTCACTGCCTTGGGCATCGACGTGAAATGGATCGAGTTTTCCTCGGGCCCGCCGATGATGGAAGCGATGAATGTCGGCAGCGTGGATTTCGGCGCGGTCGGCGACTCTCCGCCGGTGTTCGCGCAAGCCGCCGGGGCTGCGATCGCCTATGCCGCGGGCCAGCCCATCACCAACGGGCAGGGCATCCTGGTGCCGAAGGACTCGGCGATCCGCGACATCGCCGGCCTCAAGGGCAAGCGCGTCGGCTTCACCAAGGGCTCCAGCGCCCACAACGTCGTGGTGCAGACGCTGGAGAAGGCCGGTCTCACCTATGCCGACATCACGCCGGTCTATCTGACGCCGCCGGATGCGGGCCCGGCCTTTGCCAATGGCAGCATCGAAGCATGGGCGATCTGGGATCCGTACTTCGCGATCGGCGAGACCAGGCAGAATGGCCGCATCCTGATCAATGCGCGCGAGGTCACCAAGACGAATTCCTTCTACATCGCCAACCGCGATTTCGCGAAGAACCATGGAACGATCCTGCAGCAGATCGTCGACGTGACGACCGCCGCGGGCAGTTGGGCTGAACAGCACCGCGACGAGGTCGCCAGATCGCTCGCTGCGATCACCGGCGTGCCGCTGGACATCCAGACCCTCGCCGCCAATCGCGCCAACTTCGTGGTCGGTCCCGTCACCGATGACATCGTCGCAACCCAGCAGGGCGTCGCCGACCGCTTCTACAAGCTCGGCCTGATCCCGAAGCCGGTCGCGATCCGCGACATCGTCTGGCGCAACCCGGCAGCCTGATCGTGCCGACCACTCTCCCAATTTCAAAAGGTCTGAACATGAGGCGTATCATCCAGCGTCTGATCGCGGCCATCGTGCTGTCGATCGGCATCGTCGCCGCCGCCGTCGGCACCTCCTACGGTCAGGACAAGGTGGTCCGCATCGGCTACCAGAAATACGGCAAGCTGGTGCTGCTCAAGAGCAAGGGCACGCTGGAGCCGAAGCTCGCCGCCGACGGCTACAAGGTGGTGTGGACCGAATTCCCTTCCGGCCCGCCGCTGCTCGAGGCACTCAATGTCGGCGCCATCGATTTCGGCAACACCGGCGAAGCGCCGCCGATCTTCGCGCAGGCCGCCGGTGCGCCGATCCAGTATGTCGCCTATGAACCGCCGGCCCCACAAGGCGAGGCGATCCTGGTGCCGAAGGACAGCCCGCTGAAATCGGTCGCCGACCTCAAAGGCAAGAAGGTCGCGCTCAACAAGGGCTCCAACGTCCACTACCTCCTGGTCAAGGCGCTGGAGAAGGCGGGCGTGAAATACTCGGAAGTCGAGCAGGTATTCCTGGCCCCCGCCGATGCGCGCGCGGCCTTCGAGCGCGGCGCGGTCGATGCCTGGGTGATCTGGGATCCCTTCCAGGCCGCCGCAGAAGCCGCCACCGGCGCCCGTACGCTGGCTGACGGCTCCGGCATCGTCGCCAATTACCAGTTCTATTTCTCTTCGAAGAAGTTTCTAGATGCCAACCCGAAAGTCGTGGACGTCGTGCTCGCCGAGCTCAGCACCGTTGACGACTGGGCCAAGGGTGACATCCACGCGGTCGCCGAGCAGCTGGCCCCGACGATCGGCCTTTCGGTCCCCGTGGTCGAGGTCGCCTTGAAGCGACAGTCCTACGGCATCAAGCCGATCACCGACGCCGTTATCGCCGACCAGCAGCAGGTGGCTGATGCGTTCTTCGCGCTCGGCCTCATCCCGAAATCCATCAGGATCTCCGACGTCACCCGGAAGTCAGGATCGTGAGCATAGTCATGAGCAAGCAATCCAACGCCAACATCCTCTGGTTCCTGCCGACCCACGGCGACGGCCGCTATCTCGGCACCGGCATCGGCGGCCGCGAGGTCAATTTCAACTATCTGCGCCAGATCGCGCAGGCCGCCGACCAGCTCGGCTATTTCGGCGTGCTGCTGCCGACCGGGCGATCCTGCGAGGATTCCTGGATCGTCGCATCGAGCGTCGCGCCGTTCACCGAGCGGCTGCGCTATCTGGTGGCGGTTCGCCCCGGCCTGCAATCGCCGAGCGTCGCCGCGCGCATGACCGCGACGCTTGACCGCATCACGAACGGCCGGCTTCTGGTGAACGTCGTCACCGGCGGCGATCCCGTCGAGAACAAGGGCGACGGCATCTTCCTCGGCCATGACGAGCGCTACGAGGTCACCCGCGAGTTCCTGGGCGTCTACAGCGACCTGCTCGCCGGCAGGACGGTGAATTTCGAGGGCAAGCACATCCATGTCGAAGGCGGCAAGCTGCTGTTTCCGCCAGTGCAGTCGCCGCGCCCGCCGCTGTATTTCGGCGGCTCCTCGGATGCCGGCATCGACGTCGCGGTCGATACCGTCGACAAATATCTCACCTGGGGCGAGCCGCCCGCACTCGTCGCCGAGAAGATCGCGAAGGTGAGGGAGGTCGCCAGCGCGCGCGGCCGCAAGCTCTCCTTCGGCATCCGCCTTCACGTCATTGTCCGTGAGACCAATGAGGAGGCCTGGCGAGCCGCCAACGAGCTGATCAGGCATGTCAGCGACGAAACCATCGCACTGGCGCAGAAGAACTTTGCCCGCATGGACTCGGTCGGCCAGCAGCGGATGGCGCAGCTCCACGGCGGCATGCGCGACAAGCTCGAGATCGCCCCCAATCTCTGGGCCGGCGTCGGCCTCGTGCGCGGCGGCGCCGGCACGGCGCTGGTCGGCGACGCCGAGACCGTCGCGGCGCGCATTAAGGAGTATCAGGATCTCGGCATCGATACCTTCATCATGTCGGGCTACCCGCATCTGGAGGAGGCCTACCGTTTCGCCGAGCTGGTGTTCCCGCTGCTTGCGCTGGAGCAACCTTCCAACGTCACCAAGCTGCACTTCAACGGCGGTCCGTTCGGCGAGACGGTCGGCAGCGATTTCCGTCCGCAGCACCGGGTGTCGCAGTCATGAGCCTGATCGACAGCATCTCGCTTCCGCGCAGCATCCGCCTGCCGCGGGTCGACGGCCTGGTCCAATGGATCGTGCCGCTCGCCATCATCGCGATCTGGCAAATCGCGAGCGTCACCGGCTTCGTGCCGACCCGCGTTCTGCCGGCGCCGAGCGACGTCCTGCTCGCGGGCTGGAAGCTGCTGCTCTCCGGCGAGCTTATCCGCAACATCTGGGTTTCGTTCTGGCGCGCCTCGATCGGTTTCCTGATTGGCGGCAGCATCGGCTTCGCCTTCGGCCTCGCCAACGGTCTGTCGCAGCTATCGGCCAGGCTCACCGACACCACGCTGCAGATGGTGCGCAACGTGCCGCATCTGGCGTTGATCCCGCTGGTCATCCTCTGGTTCGGCATCGACGAGAGCGCAAAACTGTTCCTGGTGGCGCTAGGGGTGTTCTTCCCGATCTACCTTAACACGCTGCACGGCATCCGCACCGTCGATCCGCAGTTGATCGAGATGGGCCGCATCTACGGCATGACCGACGGCGAACTGTTCCTCCGCGTGATCTTCCCGGGCGCTCTGCCGTCGATCTTCGTCGGCATCCGCTTCGCGCTCGGTATCATGTGGTTGACCCTGATCGTCGCCGAGACCATCGCGGCGTCCTCAGGGCTCGGCTACATGGCGATGCAGGCCCGCGAGTTCATGCTGATCGACGTCGTCGTGCTCTCGATCCTGATCTATGCCCTGCTCGGCAAGCTCGCCGACAGCGCCTCCCGTGTGCTGGAGCGGGCGACGCTCTCCTGGCACCCCGCTTTCCAGAAACGTTGAGCAGAAAGACTGGGAATCACATGCAGACAGCGCTTCGTACCTCCCTTCCCGAGTCTGAACTTGGCAGCCGCGCGAATTTCGCACCTCACGCCCGCGTGGTGCGCGAGGAGCGGCCGGCGCAGACCACCGGCCTGCCGCTCAGCATCCGGGCCTTGCGCAAATCCTTCGGCGATAACGAGGTGCTGCGCGGCATCGACCTGCACATCCCGGCGGGCCAGTTCGTCGCCATCGTGGGCAAGAGCGGCTGCGGCAAGAGCACGCTGCTGCGCCTCATCGCCGGTCTGGACAAGATCGATGCCGGCAGCATCAGCTTCGGGCAGGATATCCAGCCCGAGGACATTCGCGTGATGTTCCAGGAGCCGCGGCTCCTGCCCTGGGCGCGCGTGCTGACCAACGTCGAGGTGGGCCTAGGTCGCGATCGCGCATCCGGCGATGCGCATGCACGCGCCGAGAAGGCGCTGACCGAGGTCGGGCTTGCCGACAAGCGCGACCAGTGGCCGTCGGTGTTGTCCGGCGGCCAGAAGCAGCGCGTCGCGCTCGGACGTGCGCTGGTCTCGCGTCCGCGCGTGCTCGCCTTCGACGAGCCGCTCGGCGCGCTGGATGCGCTGACCCGCATCTCGATGCAGCGCCTGCTGGAGCGGGTCTGGCGCGACCAGGGCTTTACCGCGATCCTCGTCACCCACGATGTCGCCGAAGCGGTCGCGCTGGCCGATCGCGTGCTCGTGATCGAGGATGGTCGCATCGCCCACGATGTCACGGTTAACGCCGTCCGGCCGCGCCAGCGCGGCTCGGCCGAGCTCGCCGGCCTCGAAGGCTCGATCCTGAGCCACCTGTTATCGGCGGACGATCGTACCTAAATGCAGGGAACCCCGCTTCGGGGAGCAATGCCATGAATGTAGTGCCCCGCGATCTCATGACTGAAATCCCCGTCTCGTCCGCCGATTTCCGCGGCGCCATGCGCCATCTCACCGGCGGCGTCAGCGTCATCACCGCCGGCAGGGGCAAGGACATCACCGGCATGACGGTGACCTCGGTGACCTCGCTGTCGGTCGAGCCGCCGACGCTGCTGGTCAGCATCAACCGCGATGCCTCCTCCTTTCCGCTGATCCGCCGCCATGGCGCCTTCGGCGTCAACATCCTCAATGCCGACCAGCTCGACGTCGCCGAGCGCTTTTCCGGCAAGGGCGGGCTGAAGGGCGCTGATCGTTTCGCAGGCAGCCGGTGGGTGACGGCGGTCTCGGGCGTTCCGCTCCTGGCGGGCGCGCTTTCGGCCTTCGATTGCGAGGTCGAGGAGATCGTCGAGCGCCACTCGCACGGCATCGTCATCGGCCGCGTCAGGGACATCAAAAGCTCGGCCCGCACCGCCGCGCTGGCCTATTGGCACGGCCGGTATGTGGCGGTCGACCAGGACGAGGACGCGGCCAGGCTCGCCGATGTCAGCTTTCCCGCGCGCAGCCGTCACGGCGTTTGATCGCCGCCCGAAGGGGGCGCAGAGGCTGGCCTTTTTCTCGTCATCGCTCTAGAAGCGCCCTGAGCGTCCCGTTCGGGACGGCCATGGAGCGGATCGATGAAGCGCATCGCGACCTTCGCCTTCTACGCCGTCGGCGCGCTCGCGATCGCCTATCTCGCGCTCTATGCCTATGCGATGTTCTCGGGATCGCCGATCGTGCCGGGCGACCCCATCCACATCTTCCGCAAGCCCGACGCGCCGAGTTATTCGTGACGACACGCTCTCCTCGTCATGGCCGGGCTTGACCCGGCCATTCACGTGCATCGGCGGTTTCGGAGAGACGTGGGGGCAAGCCCGGGCATGACGGGGAGCGGCTTCACGCCCGCAGGATCGCCAGCGCCAGCGCCTGCGCGCGCGGCACGATGCTGTCGAGCTCGAGATATTCCTCCGGCGTGTGTGCGAGCCCGCCGACCGGTCCGAGGCCGCAGATGGTCGGCGTGCCAACGGCGGCGGTGAAGCCGGAATCGGCGCAGCCGCCGGAGAATTCGCCCTGGAGCGTGGTGAGGCCGGCCCGCCTTGCGGCCGCCTGGTAGCTTTCGAACAGCGCTTTCGACTCCGCGCTCTGCACCACCGGCACGAACTCGCCCTTGATGGTCAGCGTTGCGCTCGTGCCCGGCACGTAAGATTTCGCGACGATCGTCTCGATCGCTCCCATCACCCGCGCACGATCGGCCGGATCGACATAGCGCAGGTCGATCTGACCTTCGGCAAAAGGCGCCGTGGTGTTGACGGACTGCCCGCCCGAGACCAGGCCGACATTCAGCGTGATGCCCTTGTCGAGATCGGTGAGCGCGTGGATCTGGACGATCTTGTGCGCCAGCTCGCCGATCGCGCTGACGCCCGCGGCGAAATTGGCGCCGGAATGCGCGGCTTTGCCGGTAATGGCCAAATGCATGAAGATGCCGCCTTTGCGCCCCGTCACGACGTTGCCCGTGGGGCGGCCCGGCTCTGAATTGAACACGGCGCGGGCGGCACGGCCTTCGCGCTCGATCACCGGCCGGGAGGAGGGCGAGCCGATCTCCTCGTCCGAGGTGATCAGCAGCTTGATCGGATGCGGGTTGCCGCCGAATTTGTGGAAGGCGGTCGCCACGAAGATGTTCATCACGACGCCGGACTTCATGTCGGCGACGCCGGGACCGTAGGCGCGTCCGTCTCGAATCGTGAACGGCCGCCGCCCGGCTTCACCCTTGCCGAACACGGTGTCGCGATGTCCCATCAACAGCACCGGCCTCTCGTTGCTGCCGGGCTTTGCCACCTCGGCATGGATCGCGTCGCCGAAGGCGTCGTGGTTCTCGCGCCGGAACGGAATGCCGTGCTCGGCAAAATGCCGCTCGAACCGCGCACCGACCGCATCGACGCCTTCCTTGTCATAGGAGCCGGAATCGATGTTCACGACATCGCGGAGCAGATCGATCATCGCCTGCTTCTGCGACGCCAGCCAGTCCGTGATTTGAGCTTCAGACATGTGGTCCCTCGCGTGGTTGTCAGGCGGGTTATAGGGCGTTGCGCGAGCCGGACCTAGTCGGAGAACGCGGTGCGGCCATGCCCACCGCTATCGTCCCCGCCTGGTGCGCAATTGTGCACCAGGCGCGGACTACGGCGGGGTGTGGCGCCGGCGCTGGTCTCACCGCGAAAAGAAAATGCCCGGGACCAGCCCGGGCACTCGCATCTCTTGATCTTCGAAGGCGCCGTTACGCCCCCATCATCGGCATCCGCGGATATTCGCCGGGCGTGCCCGCCGGCGGGATCGGGATGCCGCCGTCGGAATATTCGTTGAGCTTGTTGCGCAGCGTGCGGATCGAAATCCCCAGGATGTTGGCGGCATGGGTGCGATTGCCGAGGCAGTGCTTCAGCGTCTCCAGGATCAGGTCGCGCTCGACATCGGCCACGGTGCGTCCCACCAATGCGCGCGTCACCTGTTCGGCGGCCATCGTGGCATGCGCCACCGCCGGCGCCGTCTTGGCGAGGTCGAGGCGGTCGCCGTCCGGGGTAATGATCGCGTCCGCGCCGATCTCGTCGCCCTGCGCCATCAGCACCGCCCGGTGCATGGTGTTTTCGAGTTCGCGAACGTTGCCCTGCCAACGGTTGGCCGCGAGCACGCGGCGGGCCTCCGCCGAGACCGGACGCATCGGTACGCCGTTGGCCTCGGCATATTTCTTCACGAAATGCTGGGCCAGCTCCAGAATGTCGGCGGGGCGTTCGCGCAGCGGCGGGATCTTCAGGTTCACGACGTTGAGGCGGAACAGGAGGTCCTCGCGGAAGGTGCCTTCGCGCACGGCCTCGGCGAGATTGCGGTTCGATGTCGCGATGATGCGAATGTCCACCGGCACGGGCTTGGTGCCGCCGACGCGGTCGATCACGCGCTCCTGGATCGCGCGCAGCAATTTCGACTGCAGGCGAACGTCCATCTCCGAGATTTCGTCGAGCAGCAGCGTGCCGCCGGTTGCTTCCTCGAACTTGCCGATGCGGCGCGCGACCGCGCCGGTGAAGGCGCCCTTCTCGTGGCCGAACAGCTCGGATTCCAGGAGATGCTCGGGGATCGCGGCGCAGTTGATCGAGATGAAGGGGCGCTTGGCGCGCGCCGAGCGGGTGTGGACGTAGCGGGCCAGCACTTCCTTGCCGGTGCCGGATTCGCCCGTGATCATCACCGAGGCGTCGGAGCCCGCAATCTGCTGCGCCAGCTTGATCACCTTCGCCATGGCTTCGTCGCGATAGACCAGCTCGCGGGAATCGTTGGCGACGGCCGCGAGCACCGCGGCGATCAGCTCGGGGTCGGGCGGCAGCGGGATGTATTCCTTGGCCCCCGCGTGGATCGCAGCGACCGCGGCGCGGGCGTCGTTGGTGATGCCGCAGGCGACGATCGGGGCATGGATGTGCTCGGCTTCGAGCCGCATCACGAGGTCGCGGATGTCGAGGGCGACGTCGACCAGCAGGAGGTCGGCGCCCTTGCCGCCGCGCAGCACGCGCATCGCCTGCTCGTGATCCTCGGCGTGGGTCACGGTGGCGCCGTTGTCCATCGCGATCTTGGTGGCGGTGGTGAGCTGGCCCTTCAATGTGCCAACGATGAGAAGCCGCATGTCAGTCTCCTGTCCGTCTGGTCGCGCTGCCGCGCGTCATTCCCTGTTCGCGCCTATTACGTGCGTTCGGTCTTGATGATTTCGGTCATGGTCACGCCGAGCTTGTCCTCGACCAGGACGACTTCGCCGCGGGCGACCAGCTTGTTGTTGACGTAGATGTCGATGGCCTCGCCGACGCGGCGGTCGAGCTCGAGCACGGTGCCGGGCCCGAGCTTCAACAACTCGCTGACGTCCATCTTGGAGCGGCCGAGCACCGCCGAGACCTGGACCGGCACGTCGAACACGGCCTCGAGGTCGGCGGCGGCACGTGCCGCATATTCGTCCTCGTTATAGCCGACGTCCGTGCCGGCAGGCGGCATCGGGCCGTTGAGATCGGGCAGCGGGACCTGTCCGTCGGTGTTGCTCATGGGTTAACTCCCCCTGCGGGACGCGACGTAGCGTCCGACCATTTCGTCGATCTTGGCCGCGATGGCGCCGCGCTCCAGCACGACGCCGCCATCGGCCCATTCGATCCGGCAGTCGCCGGTGGCAATTTCCGGCTCGGCCAGGATCACCAGCCGGCCTTCGAAGCCGCTCTGCTTGGCAAGCCGCTCGATCTTGTCGCGGGCCGCGTCGTAGAGCGCATCGTTGACGCGGACGACGAGATGCGGCGTCGCGACCAGATGCGAGAAACAGTCCTTGACCAGCGCGACGATCTCGCCGAGCGGCTCCGCGGCGACGAGGTCGGCGCACAGCTTGCGCGCGACCGCGACCGCGACGTCGACGGCCTCGGTTTCCATCTTGGATTCGATGTTGCCGATACCGGTCGCGATGCCGCGAATGCCGATGTTGATCTCCTCCATGGCGAGCGCGACGCGGCGATCGCTCTCGGCCTTGGCTTCGCGCTGGCCGGCGGCAAAGCCGTCCTGGTAGGCGCGCGCTTCGGCTTCCGCGACCTTCTGGGCGATCTCGGCGGCGGTCGCGGCCTTTTCGCGCGTCGCCCGCTCGGGCGCCGCGAAGTCGGTATCGAACAGGAATTTCGCCGGAGCGGCCATCAATACACCAGTTCGTCGTCGGCGCGGTTCTTGGTCAGCATGATCTCGCCCTTGGCGGCGAGGTCCTTGGCGAGGTTGACCAGAAGCGCCTGGGCCTCGTCGACGTCGCGCAGGCGGACCGGGCCCATCGCCGCCATGTCGTCCTGGAGCATCTTGGCCGCGCGCGAGGACATGTTGCCGAAGAAGAAGTTGCGGACGTCCTCGTTGGCGCTCTTGAGCGCGACGCCGAGCTTGTCCTTGTCGACGTTGCGCATCAGGGTCTGGGCCGATCCGGAATCGAGCTTCACGAGGTCGTCGAAGGTGAACATCAGCGCCTTGATGCGCTCGGCCGATTCGCGGTTGTCCTCCTCCAGCGAGGTGATGAAGCGGGTTTCGGTCTGGCGGTCGAAATTGTTGAAGATTTCGGCCATCACCTCGTGGGCGTCGCGGCGTCGGGTCTGGGACAGATTGGACATGAACTCGGTGCGCAGCGTCTTCTCCACGCTCTCGATCACCTCCTTCTGCACCGCTTCCATCTTCAGCATGCGGTTGACGACGTCGAGTGCGAGCTCCTCGGGGAAGATGCCGAGCACCCGCGCGGCGTGCTCCGGCTTCAGCTTCGACAGCACCACCGCGATGGTTTGCGGATATTCGTTCTTGAGGTAGTTCGCGAGAACCTCTTCCTGCACGTTGGACAGTTTCTCCCACATGTTGCGGCCGGCAGGGCCGCGGATCTCGTCCATGATGCCGTTGACCCGCTCCGGCGGCAGATATTGCTGGAGCAGCCGCTCGGTGGCGTCGAAATTGCCCATCAGCGCGCCGGAGGCCGACATGCGCGAGACGAATTCGAGCAGCATGTCCTCGACGGTGTCGACCTCGACGGTGCCGAGCGTCGACATTTCCAGCGAGAGCTGGCGCACCTCGTCGTCGTCGAGCAGGCCCCAGATCTTGCCGCCATATTGCTCGCCGAGCGCGAGCATCAGGATCGCGGCGCGCTTCGGTCCGGACAATTGTTCGGCCGGCTTGCCGTCCTTTGCCCTTGTGTTGGCACGCTGACCAAGCGTGGAGATCACGCTGGTGATGTCGTTGCTGTTGGCGTTTTGCAGTGCGGCGGCCATGTCAGTTCACTTCTCGTATTACTTTGCGGATTCGCTCAGCCATTGGCGGACGATGGCGACGGTTTCGTTGGGGTTGCGTTCGGCGAGCTCGCCGACGCGATGAACGGACTGGGCGTGGACCTGGCCCTGAATGGTCGCGACGTCGATCGCGCTGGCGGCGCCGCTCGGCAGCAGCGACTGGGCGGCCGGCGCGGCCTCTTCGGAAACCGCCGGGCCGGTGAGCACGCCGGAGATGGCGGCGGCGACCTCGTCGGAGGCGAGGATGCGCTTGACCAGCGGGCGGATCACCAGGAACAGCACGATCAGGCCGAGCAGCATCATCACGCCGAGCTCGACGAAGTACATGACGTCGTCCTTGGTGAACTGGAGCATGCCGAGCAGGCCGCCAGGTTCGCCGATCGGAGCGGTGGAGGGCGCGTCGGCAAAGCGCAGATTGACCACCTCGACCTGGTCGCCGCGCTTCTGGTCGAAGCCGATGGCCGAGCGGACCAGCGCGGAGATGCGGTCGAGCTGCTCCTTGGTGCGGTCTTGATAGGCCAGCTCGCCCTTGTCGTTCTTGGAATAGATGCCGTCGACCAGCACCGCGACCGAGATGCGGTTGACCCGGCCGGCCTCGGTCACCTCGGTCTTGGTGGTGCGGGAGATCTCGTAATTGTTGGTCTCTTCGGTCTTCTTGCTCTGGTCCTTGGCCGCGGCGCCGTTGTTCTGCTGGTTGCCGGGCAGCTCGTTGTTGACCGTGACCTGGCCGTTGTTGTCGGCGGTCATGCTCTGCTCTTCGCGGGTCTGGCTCGAGCGCAGCACCCGGCCTTCGGGATCGTACTTGTCCGAGGTCTGGGTCACCTTGTTGAAGTCGAAATCGGCGGAGAGCTGCACGCGTGCGCGGCCCGATCCGACCACGGAGGAGACGATGTCCTCGACCTGCTTGCGCATCCGCTTCTCGAAGGAGATGCGGCGCTCGTCGCCGACCGCCTGCTCCGGATCGTTCGCCGCGCCGTCGGCGAGCAGTTGGCCGGCCTCGTCGACGATCGAGACCCGCTGCGGCTTCAGGCCGTTGACGGCGGAGGCGACGAGATGGCGGATGGCGCGGATCTGCTGGGCTTCCAGCGCGCCGCGGACGCGGACCACGATCGAGGCCGACGGCTCCGGCGCCTCGCGCGCGAACAGCGGGCGCTCGGGCAGCACCAGATGGACGCGGGCGTTCTGGATGCGGTCGATGGCGCGGATGGTGCGGGCGAGCTCGCCTTCCAGCGCGCGGAGGTGGTTGATGTTCTGGACGAAAGAGGTGGTGCCGAGCGCGTCCGACTTGTCGAACACCTCATAGCCGACGCCGCCGCCCTTGGGCAGGCCGCCCTCGGCGAGCTTCATCCGCAGCCGGGTGACCTTGTCCTTGGGCACCATGATGATGGAGCCCTCGTTGCGGATCTCGAACTGGATGCCCTGGCGTTCCAGGTCCTTGATGATGCCGGAGGAATCCTCGACGCTGAGGTCGGTGAACAGCGTCGTCATCTGCGGCGTGGTGACGCGCATGATGACGAACGCGAAGAAGCCGATGAGCGCGGCGGTGACCGCGATCATCGCCCCGAACCGGGCGGCGCCGATACTCTTCAGAAAGTCCGCAAGACCTTGCAAGCAACCGCCCCAACAGATTCGGCCGCTTTCACCGGAAAGGCCGACTGGGCAATTATTGCCTAGGGGATGGTTTCGATATGGTTAACGAAGGTTAAGAGGTCGGACAAAAGTAGCGCCAAACAGCGACAAAGAGCGATATGAAAAAAATCGGCCTCGCAGGGCGAGGCCGATTTTCGTCAAAAGCCGCAGTTTTCCGGATCGCCTTACTGGCGATATTGCTGGATACGGGTGGTGCGAAGACCCGCCAGACCATGCTGGTCGATGGAAAACTGCCAGGAGAGGAATTCGTCGACCGTCAGGGTGTAACGGCTGCAGGCCTCCTCGAGCGAAAGAAGTCCACCACGGACAGCGGCGACGACTTCGGCCTTGCGGCGGATGACCCAGCGTTTGGTGCCGGGTGCAGGCAAATCCGCGATCGTCAACGGACTGCCGTCCGGCCCGATGACGTATTTTACCCTCGGGCGATGGGGTTCTGTCATGGCGTACTCACAAACTCTCAACCACTGAACTCACACCGGTAACCCTACGCCCGGCGGCTTAAAAATCCGCTAAGCCTAAGGCTTCAATACAATTCTCGTTGAAAATGGCTGGAACGCGATTCTCCCGGCCGGCGTGAAGGCCGGTCGAGGGGGTCTTCGTTAATACTTTACTAACGAATAGAGCCAGCACGCGGGCGCTTCGAAGCTCTCAACTGTCATCCCGGGGCGCGCGCAGCGCGAGCTATGATGCGCAATTGCGCATCTGAGGATCCATTAACCCCAGGGAGTGGTTTGACGAGGACTCGGGGTTACGACCTCACGCTAAAAAGACTTCCTGTGGTTGTGGATCCCCGCGTCCGCGGGGATGACACTGAATTTGTGGCGTGCGTGTCCGCCCTTAATTGCTGCTGGTCGCGATGATGCTCTTCACCTGGCTCAGCGTGTAGCTGGCGCCGTCGATGGTGAGCAGCGGCGGCGACTGGGTCAGGTCCACCGACGACACCACGCCCTGCACCTGCGCGGCGATGCCGACATTGTTGTTCGCGACATCCTTGCCTGTCGCCGAGATCGTGTACTTGCCGTCGGGCCATTGCGTGCCGTCATTGCCCATGCCGTTCCACGTGAAGGGAATGTCCGTGCCGGCGGCGGCGGTGTATTTGCCGGTGAACACGGTCTGGCCGCTGGCATTGGCGACGGTGATGTCGACGGTCGAGTCGGTCGGCACGTTGAGATGCCAGGTCGCCGACGAGTTCTTCATGGTCGCGGTCGAGCCGTCGACCAAGGCGGTCTTGCCGACGAAGCCCAGTGCCTGGGTCGCCTGCGTGGTCTGCTGCAGGGTGACGAGCTGGGCCAGCGAATCGTTGGTCTTGAGCTGCTGCTCGACGCCGGCGAACTGCACCAGCTGCTGGGTGAACTGGTTGGTGTCGAGCGGATCCAGCGGGTTCTGGTTCTGCAACTGCGTGGTGAGCAGCGTCAGGAAGGTCTGGAAGTTGCCGGCGAGCGTCGATCCCGTGGTCGAGCCCAGCGAGTTCGACGAGGAGGATTTCGGGAGGTCGGTCGTCCCGGAGACGACGGAAGGGGCGGTGGCGCCAGTCGTGGTCATGTCCAATACTCCTTACACTCTGATGTCGACGCCGCTGCTCGGCCCGTACATGCGGCCATAGCCGCGCCCGACGGGTGCGGCAGCGACATTGTCGTCCTCGCTGATGATCAGCCGGCGGGCATTGCCGCCATTGTCGTTGTTCTGGCCGGAGTTCTGGCCCGATGAATTCTGGTCGCGCAGGCTGAAGGACAGCCCGTTGCTGCCGGTCTTGAGCCCGGCATCGTCGAGCGCGCGCTGCAATTGCGGCGCGTCCTGGCGCAGCATCTGCAGCGTCTCCGGCTTCTCCACGGTGAGATGCGAAGTGACGTTGCCGGCGCGGTCGACGTTGATGCGGACGTCGATGCGGCCCAGCTCGGCCGGATCGAGGCTGATGTCGAAGCGGGACCTGCCGGAGCGGATGGCGGCCGCGATCTCGACCGGAATGCCGTTGATCGGCACCGCCGTGGCGGTGGCCGCGGTCGCGGTCAGCGTCGCGGTCGATGCGGAGGCGGTCGAGGTCGTGTTGGTCAGCGGCGCCTGCATGGCGGAGGCGGCCTGCGCGCTTGTGTCGGTGGCGTTGAAAGCGGCATGCGCATTGGCATGGGCGTGGGCGGCCGGTGCGGCCGGGATCGCCTCGGGGTTGCGGTCAGCGGCGCCGGGCTTGCCCTCGGTCGCACTGCCATCCGCCTGCGGCTTGCCGCTTTGCGGATGCGCGGCGGCATTGGCGGTCGCAGCCCCCGGCGCTGGCGTCGTGGCCGCGTCCACCTTGCCGTTGTCCTGGCCGATATTGGAGACGTCGGCCTGTCCTTGCATGGCAGCGACGGCCTGGAACGAGGTCTTCGGCGTGCCGGGATTGGCGGGGATCAGCCCGCCGGTCGGCTTGGCCTCGGTCGCAGCCTCGTCGGTTGTGCCGGTTGCGGCATCGGCCAGCGTTGCCGACATGTCGGCATCGACGATGGCGCCGGCGGTCTTGGCGCTCTTGTCGCCAGGCGTTGCGGTGTCGGTCTTGGGGCCTGCGATCTGGGCCGCGGTCGAGGCGCTGGCCGCGATGCCGGCGGCGGCGATCGCCAGCGGCGACGCCGTGGCAGCCTGGTTCGCGGTCGCGTTCGGATCGGCCGGGACGCCAGGCGCTGCCACCACGATCGCGTTGGGATCGGGCATGGCGGCCTGCGCCGTATCGGTCGGCGCGGTCGCCGCGGCATCGACGACGGCGGCGGCGGCGAGCCCGTCGGCGGTCTCGGTCTTGTCGCCCTTGGTCTCCTCGGACGCATCAGCCGATTTGGCGCCGGACGTTTCGGACTTGTCCTTGACCTTATCCTCGGCCTTGTCCGCGTCCTCGGCCGGTTCGGTGGCCGTATCGCTCGTCTTGTCGTTCCTGGTCGGCGCCGCTGCGTCGGTGTCGTCGCTCGCCTTGCTCTGCGAGGATTGATCCGTGGACGAGGTGTCGCGCGGGCCCTTGTCCCGGGAGGACGAGGAGGAATCGCTGCGCCGCGGCGCGCTCTCCTGGGCCTGAGCGGCCGCATTGGTGCTGATCGCCTGGCTGTTGCTGTCGACCAGCGACCCGAAGCTATCGTTCGCGGACGGCTCCTTGGCGTTCTGCGAGCGCGCAGGCTTTTGCTGCGCGCTCGAAACCTGCACGCTTGCCACGACATCTGACGTACGACCGACCACAGGCAACCCCTCGGAATATCTTCCCCATCAGGGGAGCAAGGAGCGGGCCAGCGTCGCTCGGTGTGGTTTTCCATATAATAATCAACAGCTTGACGATTTTGGCCTGCCGCCGCGGGAGCTGCCGCGACCCCGCCATTTCTGCCTCCCCGGCAAGAATTGCCCTAAGCTGGCCGCCCCTGTGATTGCTTCACCGGAATGCCGCCTATATTAAAGAGGTTACTCTCAGCCGCTTTCGACCGGGCAATCGTGCCTTTCGGGAACTGAAGTTCCCGGGGATCGCCGATGTCCCGCGAGAAGCACGACATCGCGGATCGCCGCACGCCGCCGCCACAACCCCTGAAGGCCCATGCTCAACAGTCTGGATCTCGAAGGCCGTCCTGAGGACACCAGGGTCGTTGTCGCCATGTCGGGCGGCGTCGATTCCTCGACGACGGCTGCGCTTCTGAAGGCGGAAGGCTACGACGTCGTCGGCATCACGCTGCAGCTCTACGACCACGGTGCGGCGACCCATCGCAAGGGCGCCTGCTGCGCCGGCCAGGACATCCACGACGCCCGCGACGTCGCGGCCAAGCTCGGCATTCCCCATTACGTGCTTGACTACGAGGACCGCTTTCGCGAATCCGTCATCGACAATTTCGCCGACTCCTATGCCCTCGGTGAAACGCCGGTGCCGTGCATCGAGTGCAACCGCAGCGTAAAATTCCGCGACCTGCTGAAGACCGCGCGCGAGCTCGGCGCACAGGCGCTCGCCACCGGCCATTACGTCGCCTCGCGCCGCCGCGCAGACGGCTCGCGCGCGCTGGTCTGCGCCGCCGATGCCGATCGCGACCAGAGCTACTTCCTGTTCGCGACCACGCAGGAGCAGCTCGACTTCCTGCGCTTCCCGCTCGGCGACATGACCAAGCCGGAGACGCGCGAGCTGGCGCGGCGCTATGGCCTGTCCGTCGCCGACAAGCACGACAGCCAGGACATCTGCTTCGTGCCGACCGGCCGCTACACCGACATCATCACGCGCCTGCGTCCGAACGCGATGGACCCCGGCGACATCGTTGATCTCGAGGGACGCGTGCTCGGCCGGCACAACGGCATCGCCAATTTCACCGTCGGCCAGCGCCGCGGCCTCGGCATCGCAGCTCACGCACCGCTCTACGTGGTGCGGCTGGAGGCCGCGACCCGCCGCGTCGTCGTCGGCCCGCGCGATGCGCTGAAGATGCACCGCATCTCCTTGCGCGACGTCAACTGGATCGGCGAGGGTGACATCGACCGGGCCATTGGCGGGGGCCTCGAGCTGTTCGTGCGCGTGCGCTCGACCCGCAGCCCTCAGCCGGCCTGGCTGCGCGGCGGAGACGGCCATTACGAGGTCGAGCTCGTCGCCGGCGAGGAGGGCGTCTCGCCCGGCCAGGCCTGCGTGTTCTACGACGCGCCCAGCGGGCAGGCGCGCGTGCTCGGCGGCGGTTTCATCCAGAGCGCCGCCGCGAAGGTCGGACCCGCAACCTCGCGCCCGCTCGCCGAAGCCGTGCGCGGCTAATCTTGCCGACGATAAATCCAACTGCTACCGCGAAGGCAGTGCATTCCCTCTCCCGCCTGCGGGAGAGGCACTAGACCAATTTCGGAACGAGATTTGATTTCACCACCAGGCATCACACTCTAGGAACGCGCAGGGCAGGGGCATGGCAGCAGACATCTCGCGGGCCGGGGTCGAGAAGGCCTATGGCCGCTGGGCGCCGGTGTATGATCTCGTGTTCGGCAAGGTATTCGACGCCGGCCGGCAGTCGACCATCGCCGAGGCCGACCGCATCGGCGGCCGCGTCCTCGACGTCGGCGTCGGCACCGGCCTCTCGCTCTCCGAATACGCGCGCACCACGAAGATCTGCGGCGTCGACATTTCCGAGCCGATGCTGCGCAAGGCGCAGGCGCGCGTGCGCACGCTTCGCCTCTCGAATGTCGAAGTGCTCTCGGTGATGGACGCGAAAAACCTCGCCTTCCCCGAAAACTTCTTCGACGCGGTGGTGGCGCAATACGTCATCACCGCCGTGCCCGATCCCGAAGGCACGCTCGACGAGTTCGTGCGCGTGCTCAAGCCAGGGGGCGAGCTGATTCTCGTCAACCACATCGGGGCCGAGAGCGGCCCGCGCAAACTGTTCGAGCTCGCCTTCGCGCCCATCGCCCGCCGCCTCGGCTGGCGCCCGGAATTCCCGTGGGCCCGCCTCGAGGGCTGGGCGGCCGGGCACGGCGGCGTCACACTCGCCGAGCGCCGCCCGATGCCGCCGATGGGGCACTTTTCGCTGATCCGCTACCGCAAATCGTGATCATGCCGCGGGAACATGCGCCGAGGCCGGCGCGTTCCCTTCCCATGCGCACGACATCGAACATCATCCTGGCCAGCCTCCTGATCGCCGCCTCCGGCAGTGCGATCGCGCAGGCTCCGCCCGCCCCGGTGACGCCGCCGCAAGCGACCGCGCCGCCATCCCCGCAACGCGCCGCCGGCTGTGCCCCATCCGATCGGCTCGCCACCACCCAGGACGGCACCACCACCGGCCAGTCCCGGGAACCGCTCGGCGACAAGCTCGCCAAGACCGACGGCGTGCTCTGCCCGCCCGCGGGCGTCGATCCCGACATGCACGCCCCCGCACCCAGCACCGGCGCCAACACCCCTGTGATCCCGCCCCCCGGCAGCCCCGGCGGCGATCCGAACGTCCGGCCGAAATAAGGGCGCGCTGCCTCCCAGAATGCCGTCATGCCCGGGCTTGTCCCGGGCATCCACGTTCTTGGGCCCGCGAATTGAGACGTGGATGGCCGGGACAAGCCCGGCCATGACGATTGTACCTGGATTTGGTGCAAACGAACGACATATCGAGCCAAAACCGGCTATTTCGGCCCCTCGCGGCCCTGTCGCGCCGACCTGTCCGCCGAAGCTTCAGCGAAGGCGGAAGCTTTAGCGAAGGCGGATTGACTTACCCCCGCCCCCTTCCTTATATGCCGCGCGTTCGCGAGATCGGCCGTTCCGCCGTTCGCGGCCCTGTGGCGGGGTAGCTCAGCTGGTTAGAGCACGGGAATCATAATCCTGGGGTCGGGGGTTCGAGTCCCTCTCCCGCTACCAACTCACCTTAAAAGCCGATAACGTCCCAGAGTTCGGATGCGCTCGCTCCAATGCTGACGCGTTGCGGTAGCTATTTGTATGGCTCTGCTGGCGGCCGGCGCCGGGTGCGCTGCATTACAAAGTAATCTGGCGCAGAGTGCTGCGGAATGTCGGACCAGCTTGAACTTGTAGTGCTTCATCGGAGCGGAAGCCCCCCGAAGAAGGAGCGATACACGTTCGATTTTGCCGTCAACAGACAATCTCTCTTTACTGTCACCGGTGCCGCCAACTTCGATTTGTCCGGTTGTCTTTCGGTCCCTCAACGAGAGCCCGAGCTTGCCGTTCGCCTCAACGATGGACTTGCGCGACTTCTGACGTCGGCCGTTCCGATTGGTGAGAGTATCCGCGTAGCTCTGTATGTTTGTCCGGAATGCGGAGACCTTGCCTGCGGAGCGATCACTGCGCGTGTGTCGCGGAGCGAGGCCGTCGTGCATTGGTCCGACTTTGCGTACGAAAACGGAGATGACAGCGAAACCAAGCTGTCGAAGGTCGGCCCCTTTGCGTTCTACTGGACATCCTACGTAACTGAAATCGAACGAGCTTGCGCTGGCTGACGTGCCTGTAGGATGGGTAGAGCACTCGCGAAACCCATCATGCTTCACATCGGGTGGTATCGATGCTTGCAAAACCCATCATATCTCGGCGTCGGACAGTTTGATGGGTTTGGTCTTGCTCTATCCTGCGAGCCACAAGCCGAAGCATCAACGGTTTTCAATCGTCTAGTCGAAGTAGCGAGTAGTCTTCTTTACGGTGATTGGTCTTTCCTGATCGAATAGCGGTTTGAGATCGCCTCCGTTTTTTCGGATCAGCCAAAGTGCTTTGCTCAACGAAGAAACGTAGCTGTCTGGAGTGATGACTCGTTGTTGGAGGCATACGAGCATGGAGTCGCTGGCGGTAAGCCGGAAGAGATTCGGAAATGAGATTCCTTTGCCTAGCGGCCTGCTCATTGCGCCGTGCCTATATTTGAGATCGTGCAAGTCGAGTATCTCGCCAGGCTTAATGGTCGCGGATGAGAAGTCGAACGTCGGATAAATCTTTGTGTCCGGTTCGCCTTCGTCGCAGTTCCGATCCGTCGGAAATTGAGTATCGTTGTACTTGAGTCCTATCAAGCCGAGGTTGCTAATGCGGGCCTGCCGATTTCCCGAGTTTATGTAGGTTAGATCGAGCGCCTGCATAATGTTGATGCTGTCATTGTCGATCGTGATGAGTGGTGTGGACGAGGTGATAAGCACTCGAAGGTCGTCGGTTTGTCGAAGACTGGACCAAAATCCAAATGCAGAGATACCGAAGCCAAGTACCGTGACCAGAAAAGTTACGACGCTCGCTAGAATTGGGGCGGACCAACGGTTTCCACGAAGGGCCGCTGGTCGTGACCGGTTATTTCTAAACAGTGCACGTATTTGCCTTCGACGCATCTTCGTGTCCCCGGCCAATACGAAGCCTGCCACTTGAGTGGCGCGATTACAAGCGAAGGTTGTGGCGCGTATTCTTGTTAGGTCTTGAGGCTGTCCCAGGTGTTGAAGACAAGGCTCTGCCGCAGGCCCCGCCCTGTTTCGCCACCCCGTCAACCCCTCCCCACAGAAATATTCCCCTTTACCGAATTTCGGAAATGTCGTACATCTCCACCCATCCCGGCTCATCCTTGAGGGGCGATCGCGTCGTCGTCTTGATCGCGAGCCGGGCTTGCGGTGGACGCGGCAGCGTCGGGCGCGATGGGTGCGGGCAGGGAGGGTAGTCCCCGGTGAGCTCGAAACCGCGCGCGGACGAACGGCGCTGCTAGGTCTCGTCTCGTCTTGCAAGTTTCCGGCGCTGTCGACGGTGTCAGGGAATACTGCGGCGAAATGGCGGGCCGTGCGTACGGCAAAACCGTGTGGTCCTGGCCGTCGTTGCTACGGTCAAGCTCTTGCGGAGGCGGCAGTCGCGTCAACCGGCGCGGAGGCCGGTGAATTCCGCGGGCGCGAGGGAGGCCAGAAGGAACTCGGCTCCCGGGAGAGCGCGGCATAAGCCGTCCGACCATCGCGCAGGGAAGGCCGAGTGATCGGCACCACCTGTATGCTGCTGTGCGGTTCTTCCTGCGTGTGCATTTCGCGCAGCGGACCGCGGGTGCGATGTCAGCACCCGGCCTTCCCTGTGCCCTCTTGGTTTTTCAGAGGGTGGAGTGACCAGGCACAACTCGGGCGAATTCAGCCGCGAGAATGCGGAGCTGCGTCCGTACAATTGCTTTCCCTCACGTAGCCGATCTCGCTCTAGCGGCTCCCCCCGCGCGCAGCGTCGGGCTATCGCATATGACTTGTGGCGGCGGCCTGCGCGCATGCCTCGTCCTTCGAGACGGCGCTTACGCGCCTCCTCAGGATGAGGCTGATCTAACGTCAGCGCTCGTTGAAACTGCTGCCGCAAACTCCGTCCTCGTCCTTAGGAGCCCGCCCCAAGCGGGCGTCTCGAAGGATGGCCGCGCGCAGAGCGGTGTTGCTCTCTCCCTTGATGGCCGGCATCCTCGCACCAAATTGTGCGCTCACGCCCCAGCGGCATGCGCCCAAAGAAACGTCCAAGGAAGGAAGCACGCGATGAAGATGATCAAAGGGCCTGCGATATTCCTCGCTCAATTCGCTGGCGATGCGGCGCCGTTCAACTCGCTCGATGCGATGTGCGGATGGGCGGCGTCGCTGGGCTACAAGGGGATTCAGATTCCGAGTTGGGATGGACGGCTCTTCGATCTCAACAAGGCTTCGGAATCCCAGACCTATGCCGACGAGGTGAAGGGCCTTGCGGCGCGACATGGCCTTGCCATCACCGAGCTTTCGACCCATCTGCAGGGCCAGCTCGTTGCCGTTCACCCGGCCTATGATGCGGCATTCGACGGCTTCGCCGCGCCGGAGGTGCGTGGCAACGCGAAGGCCCGCACCGAATGGGCCGTCGACCAGGTCCAGCGTGCCATCCTGGCGTCCCGGCGGCTCGGGCTCAGTGCCCAGGCCACGTTCTCCGGCGCGCTTGCCTGGCCCTATGTCTATCCCTGGCCGCAGCGTCCCGCCGGCCTGATCGAGACCGCCTTCGACGAACTCGCCAGGCGCTGGCGGCCGATCCTCGACCATGCCGACGAGCAGGGTGTCGATCTCGCCTATGAGATCCACCCGGGCGAGGACCTTCACGACGGCGTCACCTACGAGATGTTCCTCGAGCGGGTGAACAACCATCCGCGCGCGAACCTGCTCTACGACCCCTCGCACTTCGTGCTGCAACAGCTCGATTATCTCGACTACATCGACATCTACCACCAGCGCATCAAGGCGTTTCACGTCAAGGACGCCGAATTCAATCCGACCGGGCGCCAGGGCGTCTATGGCGGGTTCCAGAGCTGGGTCGACCGCGCCGGCCGCTTCCGCTCCCTCGGCGATGGTCAGGTCGATTTCGGCGCCATTTTCTCCAAGCTCACCCAGTACGACTACGACAGCTGGGCGGTGCTGGAGTGGGAGTGCGCCCTGAAACATCCCGAGCAAGGCGCGGCCGAAGGCGCCGAGTTCATCCGAAACCATATCATCCGGGTGACGGAGAAGGCCTTCGACGATTTCGCCGGCAGCGGCACGGATGCCGCTGCCAACCGCAAGATGCTCGGCATCTCCTGAACAGAGAGTGCAACATGGCGATCGAAGCAAGCAATGAAACCGGCGGCCATCGCCGCATCCGTCTCGGCATGGTCGGCGGCGGCCAGGGTGCCTTCATCGGTGCCGTCCACCGCATTGCCGCGCGTATCGACGACCAGTTCGAGCTGGTGGCCGGCGCGCTGTCGTCAGATCCAATTCGCGCCAAGGCCTCCGCAAAGGAGCTCGGCATCGCCGACGACCGTGCCTATGGCTCCTTCGAGGAGATGGCGCGGGCTGAAGCGGCAAGAGCAGACGGCATCGAGGTGGTCTCGATCGTGACGCCCAATCACATGCACAGCCCGGTCGCGAAAGCCTTCCTCGAAGCCGGCATCCACGTCATCTGCGACAAGCCGCTGACGACGACACTTGCCGAGGCCGAGGAACTTGTGGCGCTGGTCAGGAAGACCGGCAGGATCTTCGTCGTCACGCAGAATTACACCGGCTATCCCATGGTCCGGCAGGCGCGCGCGATGGTCGGGAACGGCGATCTCGGCGAGATCCGTCTCGTCAAGGCCGAGTATCTGCAGGATTGGCTGACCGAGCCATTGGAAACCACCGGCCAGAAGCAGGCGGCGTGGCGCACCGACCCGTCCCGGTCCGGCGCCGGCGGCTGCATCGGCGACATCGGCACCCATGCCTACAATCTGGCCTGCTTCGTCAGCGGGCTCGAGCTCGACGAATTGCTTGCGCAATTGTCGACCTTCGTCGAAGGGCGGCGGCTCGACGATGATGTCCAGATTCTCCTCAAGTGGAAGGGCGGCGCCAGGGGCATGCTGTGGGCGAGCCAGGTCGCCGTCGGCCATGAGAACGGGCTCACGCTGCGCGTCTACGGCAGCAAAGGCGGCCTCGAATGGGCGCAGGAGAATCCGAACCAGCTCTGGTTCACGCCCTACGGCAAGCCCAGGCAGCTCCTGACCCGCGGCGGGGCCGGTGCATCGGGCGAGGCGGGTCGGGTCACCCGCATCCCATCGGGGCACCCCGAGGGCTACCTCGAAGGTTTCGCGACGATCTATGCCGAGGCGGCGCGTGCCATCCGCGCGGCAGCGGCCGGTGAAAAGCCGCATCCCGACGTCGTCTTCCCGACGGTCGAGGATGGCCTCGCCGGCGTGAAGTTGATCGATGCGGCGGTGAGGTCATCCGCGGGCAAGGGCGTCTGGGTTCGCATGACGTAAACGGCCGATGTGCATCCGACATCGGCACAATGCCGGGCCGAAAGGCGGGCAGGCCCGCGGCAAGCCGGGCCATCCGGCGCGGTCAGAAGCGCAGGAACTCTTGCACCTGGTCGAAACTTGAATCAGCGGGCCAGCCTCGCCGCCGATCGCTGGCCTGCACGGCCCCGCCTCCAAGCCCCCCATACCCCCCAGGGTGGGGCCGTGCTTCACAAGCAGGAGATGCAATTGTCCGAGCCGACCGAGCAAGAGATCACCGAACAAGAGATCAGAGAGTGCGCGCACCGCCTGTGGGAGCAGGCCGGCAAGCCCGAAGGCCGCGAAGACGAATTCTGGCACGCCGCCGAGCAGGAGCTGCGCAACGCGGACAAGTCGAACACGTTGCGGACGCCGGATACGTTGTGACCGACAGCAATTGCCCATTCTGCCAGGGACTGGGATGGGTCTGCGAAAACCATTCGCTCCGGGTCTGGAGCGAACAGCTCGGGGGCTGCCGTTGCGGTGAGGGCATGCCCTGCGTCTGCAACACCGCCGAAGATCCCGGGATACGCGTGGTGATCGTCGAGCCCGACACGACGTGGCACTGACGGCGTTGACCCGACGTGATGGTGCGCAGGGCTAACCAACCCTGCGCAGCGCATCGCGGGGAACAGACGACCCCGGCAATGAATTCAGTGTCTGACCAGCACGGGCCTTCAAGGCAATCCTTATCCCACGGCAGTGTCGGCGGTGGACGAGCAGAAAAAAATCGAGCACCAGATCGAATTCGCGACGCGAGCGGCCGCGCTGGTCAAGGACGAAACCACCGGCCAGCGCTTCAGGAGTTTTGCCGAGGAGCTGAGGCGAAAGCTCCGCCGACTGATGCGGCGCGGCCAGGTGCGCGCGCGTGCCTATGAGCTCTGGGAGCAGGCTGGCCGGCCTTCGGGTCGCGAGCTGGAGTTCTGGCTCGAAGCGGAACGGCAGATGGAGGCTGAACGCGAGGAGCGGAAGTCGTCCGACGCGTCGCCGAAACAATAGAAGCGGAGCTTGGAGCGGGCTTGGCAAGAAAAAAGCCGCCGGGCTCTTCACCCTGGCGGCCTCGAAAGTCCATAGCTGTTGATCGCCTCCGCAGCCTCGCGCGTACCGCCGTTACCTTGTTTGCGGCCATGCCCGGTCATCGTAGGCGCAGGCGCACGATTCTGCTGTGATCTGAAGCACACAGTGGAAAAGAGATGAGAAGGCAGCCGTGCGTGAAATCGGCCTCGTCGCCGCGCTCCCATATGCCTCTCTTGTGCAAGACGCGTCGTATCGCCACAGTGGTCCGAGGGGGGCCGTCGATGGATTGGGAGCGGGTGAGGATTTTTCTGGAGGTCGCGCGCGCCGGGCAGATCCTCAAGGCGTCGAAGAATTTGCGCCTGAACCACACCACGGTGGCGCGTCAGCTCACCGCGCTGGAGAAGAGCCTGAAGGCAAAGCTGCTGGAGCGGCACACCGCCGGCTGCACGCTGACCGCCGCCGGCGAGGCGCTGGTCCAGGCGGCCGAGCGCGCCGAAAGCGAGTTTCTCAAGGTCGGCGCCAGCATCGGCGGCAGCGCGGACACCGTCAGCGGCACGGTGCGCGTCGGCGCGCCTGACGGCCTTGGCAATTTCTTCCTCGCCGAGCATCTCGGCGCACTGGCCGCGCGCCATCCGGGACTGATCATCCAGCTCGTGCCGCTGCCGCGCACCTTCTCGCTGTCGCGCCGCGAGGCGGATATCGCGATCACGCTGGACCGGCCGAAGCAGGGCCGGCTCATCCTGTCCAAGCTCACCGACTACAGCCTCAGCGTCTACGCCTCGAAAGCCTATCTGAAGCGCGAGGGACCGATCGAGACACAGGCCGATCTCGCCGGCCGCCTGTTCGTCACCCACATCGAGGATTTCGCCTACAGCCGCGCCCTCGACTATGCCGCAGCCCTCGGCCGCCTGATGTCCCGCCGCTACGAATGCGGCAGCATCGTCGCGCAGATCGAGGCCGTCCGCGCCGGCCACGGCATCGGCATCCTGCACGACTACGCCGCCAGCCGTTACCCCGAACTGCGCCGCCTGCTCCCCGAGGTGCGCTTCGTGCGGAGCTACTGGCTGACGTCGCATCCGGATACGCACGGGACGCGAAGGGTCCAGGAGGTGCACCGGTTCATCGCGTCGTCGGTGAAGGCGGCGCGGGGGGCGTTTGAGGCGGGGTGAGGGGGCCATGGAAGCTGGGTGCTGTGTCTAGCAACTGCGATGATTGACCCTCCAGCCCCAATCCCGACCCTGTGTCGCCCTCCGTCAACCCCTCCCCACAAAAATATTCCACTTTACCGAAATTCGGTTTTATCGTATGTGTCGCTCATCCCGGCTCATCCAAGAGGGGCGATCATGAGGTCGTCATTTTCGCGAGCCGGGCTTGCGGTGGACGCGGCAGCGTTGGCACGAGAGGTGCGGGCAGGGCGGGTAGTTCCTGTGAGCCCGAGGCTTCGTGCGGACGAGCGGCGCTGCTAGGTTCGTCTCGTCTGTAAGTTTCGCAGCTTCGTCGACAGGGCTGGAAATACTGCGGGCGACATGGCGGGCCGTGCGTACGGCAAAACCGTGTGGTCCTGGCCGTCGTTGCTACGGTCAAGCCGGATCGAAGATGTGCGCGAGCCCAACCGGGCGGACGGCATCATCCAATTCGAACGGCGAGGGAGGCCAAAGGAAAGTTCGGCTCCCGGGAGAGCACGGCATAAGCCGTCCGGCCACTGCGCAGGGAAGGCCGAGTGATCGGCGACACCTGTATGCTGCTGTGCGGTCTCCTTTGCGCATCATTCGCGCAGCGGACCGCGGGTGCCAGCCGGCACCCGGCCTTCCCTGTGCCCTCTTGGCCTTAAGAGGGTGGGAGATGAAGCAAAGCTCGGGCGAAACGCGCCGCGAGGCGGCGAAGGCTTGTCTGCGATTGCGGTGCGGGTGGAGAGCGACGTCGTTGCCCCTCACTCCGTCATTGCGAGTTCGGACCGGCCGGGGCCCATCTCTCCACATCTTCCCGTGTCGCCGAGGGTCCCGGCTCTGCGCCGCAACGCGCTATGCGCGTTGCAGCTTGTCCGGGACACGTGCGTCGGCCCGTCCCCTCACACCCGATGCCACGCCGCCAGATTCCACGTGATAGTGTCCCAGCCGGAGATGTCGATCATCAGATTGTTGGCGCCGGCGTTGACGATGTGGCGCGAGAGCAGCGGCAGGAAGACATTGGCCTCGCAGAAGATCTCGTCGACCTTCATCAGAAGTGCGGCGCGCTTGACGGGATCGAGCTCGTTTTGCGCGGCCTTGTAGGCCTTGTCGGCTTCGGGATCGGAATAGCGCGAATTGTTGCGGCCGAGCCATTTGTTGTCCTTGCTGGCAATCTCCCAGGACACGCACTGGTTCAGCAGGCGCTCCGGATCGGGTTGCGGCTGCGTCGTGTTGTACATCTCCATGTCGGCATAGAATTTCGAATAGGTATCGGGATTGCCGACGTCGGAGGAGAAGAACACCGAGGCGGTGACCGCCTTGATCTCGATGTCGATGCCGGCCTTCTCGCAGGCCTGCTTGATGATGGCCTGGGTCTTCTGGCGCGGGGCGTTGGTCGAGGTCTGGAATACGTATTTGAGCTTCTTGCCGTCCTTCTCGCGGATGCCGTCCGCACCCTTCTTCCAGCCGGCTTCGTCGAGCAGCTTGTTGGCCTTGTCGATGCTGAATTCGTATTTCAGCTTCGGCGACTTGAACTGCTTAGGCGCGTTGACGAAGCTCGCGGTCGCGAGCGCGCCGCGTCCGTAGATGAATTTCTGGATCGAATCGCGGTCGATCAACAGATTGATCGCACGGCGCACGGCGGGATCGGACAGCGTCGGGTGCTTGGTCTTGGCGTTCGAGCGCTCGCCGTCGACCTCGGTCCACGGGTCCGTCGTGTTGAGGATGATGAACTCGACGTTGCCGGAAGGCGTGATGTCGAGCTTGCCCTTGCCGCCCGCCTCCATGCGCTTGAGCACCTCCTCCTCGACCTGCATGTTCCAGGCGAAGTCGTATTCGCCGGTCTGCAGCACCGTGCGCGCCGCGGATACGGCGTCGCCGCCGCCCTTGATCTCGAGCGTGTCGAAATGCGGCTGGTTCTTGACGTGGTAGTCGGGATTGCGCTCGGCGCGAATCAGGTCCCCGGGCTTGAACTCGAGGAATTTGTACGGACCGGTGCCGACCGGCTTCAGATTGCCCGGCGCTTCGCGCGACTTGGCGCCGACATAGTCGCCGAAAAGATGTCTTGGCAGGATCATCCCGACCGAGCCGACGAACGGATCGGCCCAGAACGGCGTCGGCGCCTTGAAGATCACCTTGACGGCGTAGTCGTCGATCTTCTCGACCTTGATGTCCTTGTAGGATCCGGTGGTATAGGCCGCTGTCGCCAGATCCGCGGCGTATTGCCAGGTGAAGACGACGTCGTCGGCGGTGAAGGGCTTGCCGTCATGCCATTTGACGCCTTGCTTCAGCTTCCAGATCACGGTCAGGCCGTCGGCCGAAAGGCCGCCATTGGCCTTGGTCGGGGTCTCGGCGGCAAGGCACGGGATCAGGTTGCCGTCCTTGTCCCAGCCGGCGAGCGGCTCGAAGAAGACGCGCGAAGCGATCTGGTCCTTGGTTCCGAGCGCGAAATGCGGATTGAGCAGCGTGGGCGCCTGCCACAGCAGGACCTTGAGCGTGCCGCCGCCGCCGGCCTTGGTCGGCTTGTACGGCAGGGTGGCATCCGCCATCGCGACGTCGTTCCAGACCAGGATCTGGCTCGCGATGGGAGCTGCTATACCGACCGCGGCCACCTTCTGGATGAACGAGCGCCGCGACAGCGTGCCTTGCTTCACCTCCGCGACCAGATTCCGGATGTCATTCTCGTTCATCAGACCCTCCACCCTTGCGTAGAAACGACGTCGGCTGCATGTGGCCTAGCTCAGCACGTCGGGCCCGGCGGTGTCAAAGATGAGGTTGGTTTCGCGCTGCGGCGTGCTGTCACCGGATGTTGGCCGCGCCGATCAGACGGCCTCGCGGCCGCCGTGAATTCATTTCGCGTTTGCTGCCGTATGGAGAAGGCGCGCCCGCCACCGACGCTCAATATGGATATCCATTTCATTGATTTCGGCCCGCGGAGAAGCGAATACGGTTCCACTCGATGCTTAGACCTTCGGAGACCAAGATGTCGCTTCGCTTCCCCCTGATCCTTGCAACCATCCTGGCCGCGTGGTCGGCGAATGCTGCGGCCGAGACCATCAAGATCGGCGTGACGCCGGGGCCGCATGCGCAGATCTTCGAGGCGGTGAAGCCGATCGCCGCCAGGCGGGGGCTCGACATCCAGCTCATCGAGTTCTCGGATTATGTCGTGCCCAACGCCGCGCTCGACGCCGGCGATATCCAGGCCAATTCGTTCCAGAACCAGCCTTACCTGGACAACCAGAAGGCCGACCGCGGCTACAAGATCGAGGCCGTCGGCCTCACCGTGAACTTCCCGATCGGCGTCTACTCGAAGAAGCACAAGGCCTTCGCCGACATTCCCGAGGGCGGCAAGGTCTCGATCCCGAACGATCCGACCAATGGCGGCCGCGTGCTGCTGCTGCTTCGCGACAAGGGCGTGATCAAGCTGAAGGACGGTGTCGGCTTCAAGCCGACGGTGCTCGACATCACCGAGAACACGAAGAAGCTGAAATTCATCGAGGTCGATGCGGCACAGGCGCCGCGCGCACTGGACGATGTCGATGCCGCCGCGATCAACACCAATTATGCAACCCAGGCCGGCCTCGATCCCGTCAAGGATCCGATCCTGCGCGAGGACCCGAAAGGCCCCTACGTCAACCTGATCGCCGTGCGCGCCGCCGACAAGGACAAGCCCTGGGTCAAGATCCTCGTCGACAGCTATCACACGGCCGAGGTCAAGGAGTTCGTCCTCACCAAGTTCAAGGGCGCGGTGCTGCCGAGCTGGTAGGCAATCTGCCCGGCTCCGGAGCAGGAACGATCCGGCGGGCAGCTTGCGCATGAGCTTTGCGTATGAGCCTTGCGCAATGGCGGCTTGTCTGGAGCAGCAGTAACCGACATCATCGGCGGCCTGGCCATCCCAGCCCGACAGGGGTCGCATGAAACGCTTTGCAAATCTGAAACGCCTGGGCTTCTTCACGCGGCTTCTCGACGAGGCCCCGCCCGCCGAGCGATACCGCTTCGCGGCCGAGCAGATCGTGCGCGCCGAAAAGGCGGGGCTCGATTCCGCGTGGATCGCGCAGCATCATTTCCACGAGCGTGAAGGCGGCCTGCCGTCGCCCTTCACCTTTCTCGGTTACGTCGCCGCCCAAACCTCGCGCATCCGCCTCGGCACCGGCATCGTCACGCTGCCGCTGGAGAACGCGGTGCGGGTGGCGGAGGACGCCGCGGTGCTCGATCTCATCTGCAACGGCCGCTTCGAGCTGGGCGTCGGCACCGGCGGAAATCCGTCGGCCTTCGCCGCCTTCGGCCTCGACAGCGCCCAGCGCAACGAGATTTTTGCGCGCAATCTGGAGGTGGTCCGCACTGCCCTGGTCGGCAAGCCGCTCGATGGCGGCGATACGATCTATCCGCAGCGGCCGCAGCTGGACAAGCGCATCTGGCAGGCGACCTTCTCGGTCGCCGGCGGCGCCCGCGCCGGCAAGGCGGGCGATGGCCTGTTGCTGTCGCGCACCCAGCCGCGCACCAGGGAGGCGCCCAAGGCGACGCTCGCCGAGATCCAGAACCCGGTGATCGATGCCTATCTAGAGGCGCTGCCGAAGGGAGCCGAACCCCGCATCATGGCCTCGCGCAGCGTCTTCGTCGCCGACGACCACGGCGAAGCGATGCGCCTTGCCGATATCGGGCTGCGCCGCGCGCTGCCGCAATTCCTCAAGGGCGGCCACGCCAGGCCGGGCGAGACACTGGAGGAGATGATCACCGCGTTCGACACCCATGTCGGTGATGCCGACCACGTCATCGCCTCGCTGCGTGCCGACGCGACGCTGGAGCGCGTGACCGATCTCGTCTTCCAGGTGCATTCGGTCGACGCGCCGCATCCCCATGTCCTGCGCTCGATCGATCTGGTCGCGGAGAAGGTTGCCCCGGTGCTGGGCTGGATCCGGACGGCACCCGAAGTGGCGCTGGCGGGTTGACCGGAAGTGAAGAGCATCGCGTTGCACGAGGCTGAATGATGAGTACGCAGGATATTATCGACACGCTCGCCGGGATCGAGCCGGGCTCCGCTCTCGATGCCATCCGCGCCCGCCGCCTGCAGGCGCGTGAGAATGCGCAGAAGAGCTATCTCTCCCTGTTCGAGCCGATCGACGCGAGCGACTTTTCGCTGGCCGAACGCGCCGCGGTCGCTGCCTTCGTGACCGGACTTCATGGCGAATCCCCGGTCGCCGCCTTCTATCGCGAGAAGCTAGCGGCAAACGCCGATGGCGCCCGTCTGCTGGAGGCGATCGACGCCGAGATCGCGCAGGGCAGGACCTCGGGTCCCTATGGCTCGTATCCGGCCGGCCCGCTGTCGATCGAGAACACTGCCGGCCTGATCTACCACGTGAGCGCGGCGAGCAAGCCGGCGCTTGGCGCCCGACTAGCAGCCGCCCTCGAACATGCGCATCTCCTGGTGTTTCGTCCGCGCGATGCCGCGTCCGCCGACATGAAGGCGCTGCTGGACGCCGGCTGGTCGGACACCGGCATCGTCACCTTCTCCCAGCTCGTCGCGTTCCTGTCGTTTCAGTTGCGCGTCGTCAGCGGCCTGCGCACGCTCGCCGCAGTGAACGCATAAGAGGAGGCTGTATCATGAGCGCCACCGTCAATCCCCCCGTCGTCTTCACCCAGGACGAACTGGGTTGGGTGTCGTGGATCGATCCGCTGCCCGAGGCCGAGCTGACCGAACGGCACTTCAATGGCCTAGTCGATCGCGCCCGCGCCAAGTCGGACTATTTCCGCCTCCTGGTGCGCGATCCCGAAGTGCTGGAGGCCCGCACCAAAACCGACAAGGACATCTTCTACAATGTCGCCGACGGCCTGCCGCGCGCCGAGCGCGAGCTCGCGGCGGCTGCGACGTCGCGCTACAATGGCTGCATCTATTGCGCCTCCGTGCATGCGCGCTTTGCCAGCACCTATTCCAAGCGCCGTGACGACGTGCAGCGCCTGCTCGACGAAGGCATCAAGGCCGATCTCGGCGAACGCTGGAACGCAGTGGTCAAGGCCTCCGTGGCCCTGTCCGCGACACCGATCGCATTCGGTCCTGACAATATCGCCGAGTTGCGCCGCGCCGGGCTCGACGATGCCGAGATCGTCGACGTCATCAACGGCGCGTCGTTCTTCAACTGGGCGAACCGGCTGATGCTGTCGCTCGGCGAGCCCTCGAAATAGGCAATCTCAGCGGCACGAGAATTGCTGCTTGTTCAACACCTGAGTGGATGGAGCCGTGCATGAGCAACATCGATCGTCGTACCCTGGTCAAGGGCTCGTTGACCGCCATCATGGCGGGAGCAGCCTTCTCGCGCGCCGCCATCGCGCAGGCGTCCGAGCCGATCGTGCTCGGCGTCAGTGGTCCGCTCACGGGACCGAACGCGCAATATGGCATGCAGTGGAAGCAGGGCTTTGATCTCGCGCTCGACGAGATCACGGCTGCCGGCGGCATCAACGGGCGTAAGCTCGCCTACCAATTCGAGGACAGCCAGAGCGATCCGCGCCAGTCGGTGGCGATCGCCCAGAAGTTCGTCTCCGATCCCCGCATCGTCATGGAGCTCGGCGACTTCTCCAGCCCCGCCTCGATGGCGGCCTCGCCCATCTACCAGCGCGGCGGCCTCGTGCAGTTCGGCTTCACCAATTCGCACCCCGATTTCACCAAGGGCGGCGACTTCATGTGGAGCACCTCGGTCAGCCAGGCCGACGAGCAGCCGCTGCTGGCGGCCTATGCGGTGAAGCGTCTCGGCCTGAAGAAGCTCGCGGTGTTGCACCTCAACACCGATTGGGGCCGCACCAGCCGCGACTATTTCGTCAAGGCGGCCAAGGAATACGGCGCCGAGATCGCGGTGACCGAGGGCTACATCGCGGAGGAGCGCGACTTCCGCTCCACCCTGGTGCGCGTGCGCGACGCCGGTCCCGACGGGCTGATCCTGATCTCCTATTATTCCGACGGCGCGCTGATCGCGCGCCAGGCCCGTCAGGTCGGCCTTAAGCAGAAGATGTGCGCCGCAAGCTCGGTCTACTCGCCGAAATTCATCGAGCTCGGCGGCGAGGCGGTCGAGGACGTTCATCTCGGCACCCGCTACTTCCCGCAGGATCCCAGGCCCGAGGTGAAGAAGTTCATCGCGGGCTTCAAGGCGAAGTATGGCGGCCAGGAGCCCGACGCCTTCAATGCCTATTCCTATGACGCGATGAACATGGCGGCCGCCGTGGTGAAGATCGGCGGCACCGATCGCCGTGCCATCCGCGATGCTTTCGCCAAGGTGAAGGACGTCTCCAGCGTCATCTTCGGCGCCGCGACGTTCGACGTCGAGAGCCGCCGCGTCAAGGGCGCGATGAATGCCGAGCTGGTCGTGCGCAAGGGCCAGTTCGCGCTGTGGGACGGCAAGCCGAGCTGACCTGATGGCCGGAAGCAACCGCTCCGGCCGCCTTCCTTTCACCGCGGGGACCAGCGTTTGTCTTCCTGGCTCGACTACACCATCAACGGGCTGATCGTCGGCAATGTCTACGCGCTCGTTGCGGTCGGGCTTGCGCTGATTTTCGGCGTCAGCCGGCTGATCAACTTCGCGCAAGGCTCGATCTATCTCGTCGGCGCCTATGTCGGTTGGGTGGCGGTGGTGCAGCTGCATACGCCGCTGCCACTCACCATCATCGTAGTCGCCGCGGCGGCTGCAATCGTCGGGCTGATCATTGAGCGGTTCGGCCTGCGGCCGCTTCAGAACTCCGTGCGCATTGCGCCGCTGCTCGCGACCATCGGCATCAGCTTCGTGCTCGATCAGCTCGTGATGCTGACCTTCTCACCCAACCCGCGCGCGCTGCCGAGCCAGTTGCCCGATGTCCGATTCCAGGTCGGTGGTGGGACGATCGGGCCTCTCGATCTGCTCATCGCCGGCGTCGGCCTCAGCAGCGCGCTGCTGCTGTTCGTGTTCCTGCGTTACACCAAGCTCGGCTGGGCGGTGCGGGCCACCGCGCAGGACCGCGACGCCGCCATGCAGATGGGCGTCGACGTCAACCGCGTCAATCAAGCCGTGTTCGGCATCGCGGCGGCGCTCGGCGGCGTGTCGGGCCTGCTGGTCGGCATGTACTACAACCAGATCGATACCGCGATGAGCCTTCAGGCGACGCTCAAGGGCGTGGTCGCCGAAGTCGTCGGCGGCGCCGGCAACGTGCCGGGCGCGGTGATCGGCAGCTTGCTGCTGGGGCTGGTCGAAAGCTACGGCGTTGCCGTGCTCGGCACCAGCTACCGCAATCTGTTTGCCTTCCTGCTGCTGGTCGTCGTGCTCGTGCTGCGGCCGAACGGCCTGTTCGTCAGCGCGCGGCAGGCGCCGCCCGAGCCGCTCACGGGCACCTTCATCGCCCCGAGCCGCCCGGTGCGCATTCCGAGCTGGGCGTTACTCATTGCCGCTGGCGGGTTTGCGATCCTGCCGCTGCTCCCGGTGTCCTTCTACATGCTCCAGACCCTGATCAATGCCTGGCTGCTCGGCATGCTCGCGCTCAGCCTGACGCTGGTCGCAGGCACGATGGGCCAGGTTTCGCTCGGCCATGCCGCGCTGCTCGCGATCGGCGCCTACACTTCCGCGCTGCTGTCGCTGACATTGGCTGTTCCGGTCGGCCTTGCCATCATCGGCGGAGGCCTGATGAGCGCGGCGCTCGGCACGCTGTTGATCTCGCCGTCGTTCCGCCTGCGCGGACACTACGTGTCGATCGCGACGCTCGCCATCGGCGAGATCGTGGCACTGGTGATCCTGAACTGGGAGAGCGTCACGCGCGGGCCGATCGGCATCTCCGGCATCCCGCCGCTGTCGCTGTTCGGCTACGATCTGATCAGCCCGACGTCGGTCTACTGGTTCAGCCTTGCCGTGATGATCGTGCTCGCGCTGCTGCAGGGACGCCTGCTTACCTCGCATCTCGGCCGCAGCTTCCGCGCCATCCGCGACGACGACATTGCGGCGCGCGCCTACGGTCTCAGTCTGAACCGCTACAAATCGCTGGCCTTCATCTTCGGCGGCTTCGCCGCCGGCATCAGCGGCGGCATCGCTGCGCATCTGTATTCCTACATCAACCACGAGACCTTCAACACCCAGCAATCGATCCTGGCGCTGACCGTCGTCATTCTCGGCGGCCTCGGCAACGTCGTCGGCGCGATTGTCGGGTCGCTCGCGCTGGTCGGGCTGCCCGAAGTGTTCCGGATCGCGGCGGAGTATCGCATCCTGATCTACGGCGTCGTGTTGCTGCTGCTGGTGCGGTTCAGGCCGCAGGGTCTGTTGGGGACGGTGTGATGGCGGAGCGGCTCAACTCGATGCTGTCCTTGCGCGGACTGACGCGGCGCTTCGGCGGCCTCACCGCGGTCGACGCCATCGATCTCGATCTCGCCAAAGGCGAGCTCATCAGCATCATCGGCCCGAACGGCGCCGGCAAGACGACCTTGTTCAATCTCGTGACCGGGCTCGACCGGCCCGATGCCGGCACAGTCAGCTTCGAAGGGCGGGACGTCACGGGGCTGGCGCCGGAACGACTTGCGGCCGAAGGGATCGCGCGCACGTTTCAGCTCGGCCGCGTCTTCGGCAATCTCAGCGTCATGGACAACGTCCTGATCGGCGCCCATACGCGGCTGCGCGCGGTGAAGCCGGCCATGCCGGTCATCGGCCCGTTGCTCGAATTGGGACTGGCACTGCTGCGGCCAGCCAGCGTGAAGGCGGAGGAAGAGCGGCTGCGGGACGAGGTGAAAGCCATTCTCTCCCGCTTCGGGGAACGGCTGCTGCCGCGGATCGACCAGCCGGCCTATAGTCTGTCCTACGCCAACCGCCGCCGTGTCGAGATCGCGCGTGCGCTGGCGCTGAAGCCGCGCCTGCTTCTGCTCGACGAGCCGACCGCCGGCATGAATCCGACCGAGACCACGGAGATGCAGGGTCTCGTCGCCGAGCTCAAGGCGGAGGGCCTGACCATTCTCCTGATCGAGCACAAGCTGGAGATGGTGATGCGCCTGTCCGACCGCGTCATCGTCATGGACGAGGGCAAGAAGATCGCGGAAGGGCCGGGCGAACAGGTGCGGGGCGATCCCAAGGTGATCGAGGCCTATCTCGGTCACGGCCTCGCGACAAAGCAGGAGAGCGCCGCATGACGAACGTTTCTCCCGAACCGCTGCTGGCGCTGTCGAACGTCAACACCTTCTATGGCCAGGCCCAGGTGCATTTCGACCTCTCGATATCGGTCGCACGCGGTCACATCGTCTGCCTGCTCGGCGGCAATGCCAGCGGCAAATCGACCACGATGAAGATCATCCTCGGCCTCGTAAAGCCGCGCTCGGGCGAGGTGAGCTTCGACGGCGCTTCGCTGCTCGGCCTCTCCACGCCGCAGATCGTCCGCCGCGGCATCGCCTCGGTGCCGGAAGCGCGGCGGCTGTTCGCGGACATGAGCGTGCGCGAAAACATCCTGATGGGCGCCTTCGTACGCAACGACAGCGAGGTGATCGCGCAGGATCTCGACAAGATGCTGACGCTGTTTCCGAAGCTCGGCCAGCGGCTGTCGCAGCGCGCCGGCTCGCTCTCCGGCGGCGAGCAGCAGATGGTGGCGATGGCGCGGGCACTGATGAGCAGGCCGCGGATGATCGTCATGGACGAGCCGACCATGGGCCTGTCGCCGCTCTATGTCGACCGCGTGCTGGAGCTGATCCGCACCATCAACCAGGAAGGCGTTTCGGTGTTCATGGTCGAGCAGAACGCCAGCCTCGCACTCGAGATCGCGCATGAGGCCTATGTGCTCCAGACCGGCAAGATCGTGCTGTCAGGCCCGGCGCGGGCGCTGAAGGATGACCCCCGCATCCGCGACGCCTATCTCGGCGGCTCGGAGGCGGCCTGACGTTCAGGCCGAAGCCGCGCTTCGCGCCGGCTCGGCCGGCAGATCATCGCCATTGGGATCGCCAGGGGCCGTGGCCCAGGCCAGCTCGACCAGCGTCACGATCCGGCGCCCACCGCCATCGAGCTGGACCACGATCAGGCCCTGCTCCTCCATATAGCCGAGCAGCCGCTGCGCCCTTCGCAGCGAATGCGAACCATAGGCCCGCGCGATCGCGGCGTCGCCGGGACACGGCCAGCCTTCCTTCGCGGCACGCGCGATCATCATGAACACGCCCTGCATGTCGTCGGGCAAAATGGATGCGCGCAACGACACGTCCTGCCAGGCGTCGTCATCGGCGATGTCAGTACCGAGACCGGCGCGCGCATGGGTCAGCATGCGGCGGAATTCGTTGAGATCGGGCACGGCCGCGCCGAGCCCCTCGATGCGGCAGCGGACCACGAACTCCTGATAGAGCACGCCGATGGCGCGGAAGCCGGCGTCGGGTTCGGCGAGCACGGCACGCAGCGTACGATCCACGCGCTCGCGCCGCTCCGCGAGCTCCTCGGCGCTGACCGCCACGTCGGTCATTTCGGGCGGGACCTCCGGCGCTGTGGCCTTCGCGGCGCGGAGCTGCTCGAGCAGATCCGGCGCCGGCCGCCGCTGCGGCCGGCTGGCATCGGGCGGCGGGGCGGCCAGGATCACCGCGCGCATGTCCTCGAGCGCGGCCTCCGGCAGCGGCATCAGCCGCGGTGTGGAATTGCGCGGGCTGGTCGCGGTCGGGCCGATGTTCAGGCGTAGCGGACGGCGCGCCAGCGCAGGTCCCAGCGCCATGAACTGTCCGCGCTCGAGGTCGCGAAAGGCTTCGGCCTGCCGCCGTTCCATGCCGAGCAGATCGGCGGCACGCGCCATGTCGATGTCGAGGAAGGTCCGGCCCATCAGGAAGTTGGAGGCTTCCGCCGCGACGTTCTTGGCGAGCTTCGCCAGCCGCTGGGTCGCGATGATGCCGGCGAGACCACGCTTGCGGCCGCGGCACATCAGATTGGTCATCGCGCCGAGCGAGAGTTTTCGCGCCTCGTCCGAGACTTCGCCTGCAACCGCCGGCGCGAACAGCTGCGCCTCGTCGACGACCACCAGCATCGGATACCAATGGTCGCGGCTGACGTCGAACAGGCCGCCGAGAAACGCGGCCGCACGGCGCATCTGATTCTCCGCGTCGAGGCCTTCGAGATTGAGCACGGTGGAGACGCGATGCAGCCGCGCGCGCTCTCCGGCGACCTGAAGGCCGCGCTCGGTGTGATCCTCGGCCTCGATCACGAGATGGCCGAAGTGTTCGGCGAGCGTGACGAAATCGCCTTCGGGGTCGATGATGGCCTGCTGCACCCAGGGCGCGCTCTGCTCCAGCAGCCGTCGCAAGAGATGCGATTTGCCGGAGCCCGAATTGCCCTGCACGAGGAGGCGGGTCGCCAGGAGTTCCTCGAGGTCCATGGCGGCCGGGGCGCCCGCCGTGGTCTGCCCCATCTCGATCGCAACCGTCATGTCCCGACTCAAGTCCCCGTCATCTGCGGACAGGGGCTTATCAACCCCGCCGCGGCGCGTCGAGCGGCTCGGGACGGATCATGCAGCGTTGCCCACGGCGGCGTTCAGGCGCAATGGATTGCCGTAGATGTGCGGGGATGCAACGTTTTCGCAAAATGGCAACCACAATGGCCCGGGTTCTGACCGGATGCGCCGGTTCCGGCTCTTTGGGCCGGATTCGATGACGAAGATCAAATCCATCCGGGCCCTGGCCTGCTAATCGAACCGCATGAGCTTCCTGACCCTCTTCGGGGCGACCTATGTCCTCCTCGCCGTGCCCGGGCCGACCAATACCTTGCTCGCGACCTCGGGCGCCGGGATCGGCGTTGCGCGCTCGCTTCGTCTGCTCATCGCCGAACTCGCCGGCTATCTGTTGGCGATTGCCCTGCTGCGGCTGGCCCTCGGCTCCGTCGTCAGCGACATCCCGATCGCGGCGATCGTACTTCGCGTCGCGGTGACCGTTTACATCCTGTGCCTTGCCTTCATGCTCTGGCGCGTCAATACGCGCGAGCTGAGCGATGGCGCACCGGTGACGTTCGGCCAGGTGCTGCTTGCCACGCTGCTCAACCCGAAGGCGCTCGTGTTCGCTTTCCTGCTCCTGCCGCTCGAGGCCGGGCCGCTCGAGCTATTGCCGTGGTTCGGCGTGATCGCGCTTCAGATTCTCACGGCTGGCGCTGCGTGGATCACTCTGGGCGCAACGCTCGGCCGCGGCGCCCGTCGCCTCGGGCATCCCGACCTGGTCCCGCGCGCCGGCGCGGTCACGCTTGTGGCGGTGACCGGCCTCGTCTGGCTTCAATCGTTCCTGACGGCTTGAAGCGTCGAAACGGCGCGCTTATTGCGCGCCGGATCCGCCCTGCACGATCTTCTCGTTCAGCTTCTGGTCCACGGTCTCGACCGTGCGGTCGATCTCGGGATTGGGCACGCCGAGCTGATGCGAGATCAGCTTCACCAGCAGATCGACGCGCTCGATGAAGGGTGCGCCGCTTGCGACCGCGCGCGCCGCCGACGACGGCTTGAGCAGGCTTTCGGCGGCCTTGGCGTATTTCGCGAACGGCACCTGGTCCTGCGGATCGGCGCCGAGGCGGCGCGCGATGGCATCGACATGATCGTAGATCGTCTGCGAGCGCTGGAGGTCGCCGTGCACGGCGTCGCGGATCGACTGCGGCTCGCTCGGCGTGATGCAGCGGTAGTTGCCGGTCAGCAGCATCGACCATTTCGCCAGCGGCACGAACAGGGACTCGAACACTTTCAGCTTCACCGGCACGTCGTGACCGTCGAGCGTCACCGCGTCGATGTCAGCCTCCAGCTCGCGCAGCACCTTGTTGTGCTTCTCGTCGGCGAAAACCGACGCCTTGAAATTGGTGGGCAGGCCGACATGCAGCACGTTCGCGGCTTCTTCCGGCGGACGGAAGGCCTGCGGGTCGGGTGAGCACAGCGTCACGAGGCCCGGCTCGAACCGCTCCCACACCTGTGCATTGGTGTAGGCCTCTTCGAGGTCCATGTCGGCGAGCGCCGGGATCCGCTTCAGATAGGGCAGCGGCGGCATGTTCATGATCGACAGGCACGGCAGCTTCGCTGCGGCGATCTTGACCATGAGCACGCGCACTGTGTGGTTGGTATATTGCGGCTCCTGCATCGCAAGGCCGACCAGATCGTAGCGGGAGAGATCGACATTGGCGGGGGTCACGGCGTCGAGCTTGCCGGGCAGGTTGCGCGAAAAAATCGCCCGATGCACCGCCTCGTCACGCAATTTGATACGCACCTCGGTACCTTCGCGGTTGATCAGCTCCGCGGTCTTGGCGCGGCAGACCAGGGTCACGTTATGCCCCGCCATCAAGAGCTTCGTGCCCAGCAGCGAGCCGTAAGAAGCCCCGAGAATCAATATGTTGCGCGCCATGCTCCGTCCCTTTGACAATGTATGCGATTTTTGAGCCCCGGCCGTCATCCGCGGGTGAGTTGCCGGCATGTAAAGCGAAGTGCGCGGGGATGGCAACTGGGATAATGCATACAAGGAGCTGCCGGGATCCAGGTTGCCCCGCACTTGGCAGCTCGTCCCGGATCACGCTGGGCCGTCCGAGCTTCGCAAGGTGGTTGTGTCGCCACCCGTCAACTCGCAGGAATGTTCTTCCTCGGCGAAATTCGGAATTACGGCATAGGTTACCCCGGCCCGACGAAGAAGGCCGTCCGCGAGCCGGTCGAAACGCGGGCCGGGCCTACGGTGACACGATGGTGAGATGTGCGTCTCGCGGGCGGCGTTGCGGCCCGCGTCTCAGCCCTGGCTCGCCATTCGCGCGCGGTCGAGATGCCCTTCGATCTTCGGGCGGTCACGGGTGCGCTCGAAACTCGTGCACAGCAGTTCCGTTTCTTCGAGCGAGACAGGAGCGCGATACAGCCGGCACATGAATTCGGCGCTTGCGCGTCCCTTGCCGGTGCCCGGGCCGCGCTCGGCGAGAAACATGCAGTCCCGGCAAATGCTGGCATCGAGCCGCTGATGCGCTGCATCGAGGTGATTGAGGACTTGGCGGAGCGAGTCGCGCAGCCTGACGCATTCGTCGGTCCCGAGCGCCGTAACCGCATTCACCACGTGATTGATCGGGTCGTGCTGACTGAGGCATTTCTCGCCCTGGGCGGTGACGTGCAGGACGACGGAACGCTTGTCCTCGTGCGACGGCTTCCGCACCAGAAACGATCTGCTCTCCAGCGTCTTCACGATCTGCGACGCAGTCGCCCTGGTCGCGCCGATGAAGCCGGCGAGCGCGGACGGCGTGCGCGAAAACCTGTTGGCGCGGCCGAGAAAACGCAGCGCCATCCATTCCCGATCGCGCAATCCATGCTGATTGCCTTCGAAATACCAGGCCCTCGCCGCCTGAACCAGCAGCTCGACGGCCTCTCGTGCCAACGGCATGGATCTACCTCGTCCCCGGAACTTCGTCCGCGGCGTTCCGAAGCCGCGATGCGCCATGGCTCACGGATTCGTCGAGAGACACCGGACGGCTGAAGATGTCCGATGAGCAAATCGTGTCCAGCTCTAGCGTCGTCGCCACATGGGAGCCCGAGTCGCCGCCGCGAGCAGACGATGGATCGGAGTAGTTCAACCGAGGCCCCTAAAGTTCAAGTCACGAGCAGACGTTTCTTGTATCAACCAAAACGATGACTGAGCTTCTCAACAAAATCAAGTCAAGACACTCGCGCAGATCGATGTCGTTGCAGTCGAATGTAACGTTCAAGACAATCTCGCTCACCAGAACACATGATGGTGAACGCGGTGAACGCCATACGTTTCGCGACGAGCAGCATGTACGCAACTATGCGACGGTTTGATTGCACGGCGCGTGATTGTCTGTCGTTGATGCAAGTTGATCGAAGCTTGTGCATGACGACGGCGTATATCGCCGGGTCATCCACAACTAGTACGATCCGTCGTGGAGCGACAAGGGGAACTCACAGGAAATGCACGCGGCGGTTGTTGTAGATCTTGACCCGAATCGCCCCCTTCCATCGCCACCGTCCCATCCTCTCACCCGAACGGTGGAACGTGCGGACGATGGAAATCACAGGCAGCCATGTGCGTGCATGCGCTGGAAGCGTGGGCGCATGCGCAATCGTCTGTCGATAACGAGGAGCGATGGGCGAGGGCGTGGCGCGCCGGCCAGACCTCTCGACCTGCTAGTCGCCCCTGAGCATGTCCCGGAGCTCGCGGAACGGATCGGCGCTCGGAGGAGCCGAAGTGTCTTGCCGCATCGCGCCGTAGATTCTCGGAACCATGTCGACCGCCTGGTCGAGGCCCGAATCACGTCCCGTCTGATATCCGCCCATCAGGCGAAGGTCGCGCGTATCCTCGTACTTGGCGATCATGGCGCGCAGCTTGCTCACCAATTCGCGCTCCTCGGGGTCCCAGACGTTATGGGCGAGGCGTGACACCGAGGCCAGAACGTCGACGGCCGGATAGCGCGCCTGATCGGCGATGTGCCTGGAGAGCACGATGTGCCCGTCGAGCGTGCTGCGGATGGTGTCGGCGATCGGCTCGTTGTGATCGTCGCCGTCGACCAGCACGGAGAAGATCCCGGTGATCGTACCGCTACCTTCCTCGCCGGGGCCGGCGCGTTCCAACAGGCGCGGCAGATCGGTGAAGACCGTCGGTGCGTAACCGCGCGCGACCGCGGGCTCGCCGGCGGCCAGCGCGACCTCGCGGGCGGCGTGGGCGAATCGGGTGATCGAATCGACCATCAGCAGGACCGACTCGCCGCGGTCGCGGAAATATTCGGCGACCGCCATGGCCGTCTTCGGCGCCAGCCGCCGCATCATCGGGCTTTCGTCACCCGTCGACACGATGGTGACGGCGCGCTGACGATCATTGCCCAGCACGTCCTCGATGAACTCGCGCACCTCGCGGCCACGCTCGCCGACCAGCGCCAGCACGACGGTGTCGAAACCCTGGCTGCGGGCGAGCATCGCAAGCAGCGTCGATTTGCCGACGCCGGAGCCGGCAAAGATGCCGACACGCTGACCGGCGCAGATCGGCGCGAACAGATCGATGACGCGCACTCCGGTGCGCAGCGGCTTGTGCACGCGTGCGCGCTTCATGGCCGACGGCGCCTCAGCCTCCGCCGAGACCGCCCGGGGTCCCGGGGTGAGGGGGCCGAGCCCGTCCAGCGGTGCGCCGAGGGCGTTGATGACGCGGCCCTTCCAGCTCGGATCGGGGGCAAAGGACAAGGGCGGCATCCGGTAGGCGACCGAGCCGAGGCCGCCGGCAAATTGCCGGTCGAACGGCTTGGCAACGATGCCCTCGCTGTCGATCCGCACCACTTCGCCGATCTGGGCCTTGCCGCCCGAATCGACGCCGATGAGCTCGCCGAGCCTGACGAAGCGCGACAGGCCGGAGACACGGAAATGCGTCGGCGCGATCTCGGAGATCGCGCCGCTGACGCTTGCCAGGGGAGTGTTCTGCTGAAGCTCCAGCAGCGCCCACTCGAGTTGCCGAAGAGCGTTCAAGGTATCAGTCCAACCTCAAAGTCAGTGCGCGCGAGGCGCGGGCTATTTGCCGGGTTCGCCCAGCGTCCGGATGGCATTCTGCAGCGAGCTCTCGGTGCCCTCGATCATCGAATTGGCGCCGTCGAAGGCGCGCGAGGCCGCGATCAGCTTGGTCAATTCCATCATCGGGTTGGCGCCGGAGCCCTCGACATAGCCTTGCTTGAAGCCGTCGCGGGAGAAGTCGGCGATGGCGGTCGCGGGCCGGTCCGGCGTCACGCCGGAATTGCCGTAGCGCTCGAGATTGGCGTCAGTGGGAATGTTGAACAGGCCGATGGTGCCGATCTCGTTGTTGTCCTGGGTGATCGCGCCGTTGCGCGCGATCGAGATCGGTCCGCCGTTCGGGTCCAGCGTGATCTGCGCGCCGCCGGAATCGACGACGGGGAAGCCGCTCACGGTCTGAAGGTCGCCGTTGGAGGCGATCTGGAGCCGGCCGTCCCGGGTATAGACCGTGCCGTTGGGACCGGCGAAGGCTATCCAACCCTGTCCGACCACGGCGACGTCCAGCGGGTTGCCGCTTTCGGTGATGTTGCCCATCTCGCGGGAGATGATGTTGTCGCCGGGCGAGGAGAAGGCAACGGGGTTCGGGCCAGCCTTGGACAGCACCGTTTCGAACTTCACCACGTCGGTGCGGAACGCCGCCGTGTTGACGTTGGCGACGTTGTTGGCGATCGTCTGGAGACGCCTTTCGAGCGCGACCTGCGCCGACAATCCCACATAGAGGGCCGATTGCATGAGCTACTTTCCGAGCCGGAGGGACTGAAGTTTCGAGAGCATGTCGATATCCATGCCGGCCGAGGATGCGCCGCCGATCAGGACCAGCGCGGGACTGGTCGAGCCGTCGCTCTGGGCCCGGGTCGCATCCCACATCGCCGCAAAGCGCTGCACGAACTTGGTGACCTTGGCCGGGTCCTGGAAATCGGTGAGCTTGACCCTGTTGGTGATCATCTTGGCCTGGGCGTCGATGTCGGCCGCGCTGATCGTCGAGGGCAGGCCGAGCGCGGTCTGAACCACCTGCGTCAGCGCCTTGTCCGCGAGGACCTGGTAGGCGGTCGTGATCGTGGATGCTTTGCGGGTGAAATAGAGCGCCAGCCGCAGGCCCTCGTTCTGGTCGCCGGCCTTCTGCTCCATCGTCTGCGTGACATAGTGGGTCGCCGTCCCGGTCGTGGCCTGGGCGGTCTTCGTCGCATTGCTGCCGAGCGCGGCGAAATTGAAGGCGGTGGCGAATTCCCGGTAGCGGGTGTCGGTCAGCTTGTTGGCGAAAGTGTTCTTGTTCGCGACGCCCTCGGTCAGCACCTTGCGCATGAACGCCTTGGCATAGGTCATGTCGCTGAGGCCGTAGGCCTTCATCGCGTAGGAGTAGAGGCGATAGTCCTTCAGGAAGTCGTCGATCGTCTTCACGTTGCCGATATGGCTCAGGAAGTAATCGGTCTCGCGGCTGACATCCGGCTGTCTTGCGACCTGCGTCAGCGACTTGCCCATGTCTCTGGTCAGCCTGGTGTAGTCCGCGATGGTGGATAGCATGACACGCGCCCTCTCTGGCCGCTGTTGCGACGCCGTCCCAAGCTGCCGCCAATTGCTTGCGTGAGGCTGGCGATGCGGGAAGCCAGCTTCGCGCAAGGCTCGCCGACTAGATATTCCCGGTGGGATCGGCGATGGAGTGGCGCGTTGCTCAGTTTCGTGGGGATTTTCATCACGGTGGCGGCGCTGCTCGGCGGATTTGCCGCCATGGGCGGGCATCTGGCCGTGCTCATGCAGCCCTGGGAGTTCGTGATCATCATGGGGACCGCGGTCGGCACCTTCATCGTGGCCAATCCGTGGAAGACGGTCGTGGACACCGGGGTGGCCTGCATGCAGGCCGTCACCGGCGCGGTGCCCGGCCAGCGCTACTACCTTGATCTGCTCGGGGCACTTCACGCCCTGATGCGCGAGCTTCGCGGCAAGGGCCGCAACGAGGTCGAGGCGCATATCGACGATCCCTCGTCATCCGAGATCTTCAAGGCGTTCCCGAGCGTGCTCGCGGATCCTTCGCTGCTCCAGTTCATCTGCGACTATGTCCGCCTCATCATCATGGGCAACGCGCGCACACATGAGATCGAAGCGTTGATGGACGAGGAGATCCACACCATCGTGAAGGGCAAGCTGGCGCCCTATCATGCGCTGGTGACGGTATCCGAGGCGTTGCCGGCGCTGGGCATCGTCGCCGCTGTGCTCGGCGTCATCAAGGCGATGGGCGCGCTCGACCAGTCGCCCAAGCTGCTGGGCGGCTTCATCGGCGCGGCCCTGGTCGGCACCTTCGCCGGCATCTTCCTGTCCTACGGCGTCCTTTCGCCCTTCGCGATCAAGATCAAGATGACGCGCGAGAAGAAGTGCCGGCCCTATATCATCGTCAAGCAGACGTTGCTGGCGTTCATGAACGGAGCCATGCCGCAGATCGCCGTCGAGCACGGCCGCAAGATGATCGCGAGCAGCGAGCGGCCGTCGATCGACGTCGTCGAGAACGAGACGATCGCAGGTCCCAAGGCCGTTGCCACCGAGCCCGAACCCAAGGCTGCCCGCGCATGATGATGGAAGACGCCGGCGTCGGTCAGAAGAAGCAGCTCCCGAACTACCTGCTGGATGCCGCCGGCATATCGATCGAACGCATGCCGATGCTCAATGTGATCTTCGATCGCATGGCGGCATCCTGCACCGACAGCCTGCAGCCGATGGCTGGAACGCCCTGCTATTTCTCGGTCAACGGCATCACCAACGATCCGCTCGGCGACATCATCAAGGACTACGAGGGCAACGCGGTCGCTGCGGTGCTCTATGCCGAGCAGTGGGACTCGCGCGTCATCATCGTGCTGGACCGCGACTTCGTCTTTACGATGGTCGAGGCGATGTTCGGATCCGACGGGGCGGAACCGCCGCTCGATGTCGAACGAACGTTCTCGAACATCGAGATCCGCCTGGTCCAGGCGCTGTTCGAGCGGTTCGCCAAGGCGCTGCAGAACGCCTTCGCCGGCACGTCGAACGTTACCTTCCGCGTGGAGCGGGTCGAGACCGCGATGGCCTCGCTGGCGATCGGGCGCGCCAGCAACATGTCGATCTGCGCCAACATGATGGTGCAGGCGCTCTACCGCGGCGGTCAGATGTTCCTCATCATTCCGCACTCGGCGCTCAACCCGCTCCGGCAGAAGCTGGCTCATGTCGTCGTCAGCGACGGTCGCGCCTCCGATCCGCGCTGGCGCGAGCAGATGGAGAGCGAGGTTCACCGCACCGAGGTGACGCTGAGCGCGGTGCTCGACGAGAAGATGATATCCCTGGAAGACGTCGTGAAGTTCAGGGTTGGGCAGGTGCTCGAGCTCGAAGCGACGCCGCGCACGCTCGCCCGGCTCGAAAGCAACAATCAGGTGCTGTTCTGGTGTCAGATCGGCCAGCTCGATGGCTATTACGCCATGCAGGTGGCCGATCCCGTCGATCAGAAACGGGAGTTCGTCGATGATATCCTATCTCGTTGATGTCGTGCTGCTGATGGCGCTGGCCTTCACCAGCCTGCGGGTAACCCGGATGCACCGCGAGCTGGCGCGGCTGCGCAGCTATCAGGGCGAATTCTCGACCATCGTCCACGAGACGGCGGGCGCCTTCGACACGGTCATCACCGCGGCGCATGATTCCACGGCCAATCTCGGACGGCTCGCCAACGTGCTGAGCACCAAGATCGATCAGGCCCACGACGCGATCGCGGCGCTCGATGCCCGCAGCGGGCTCGCGCCGGCCGCGACCGTGGGCGGCACCGAGGTGAACAAGCACTGAAGCCGAAGCCGGCGGAACCAACACGATCGGAACGTCACGACGCTCCGGGAGCGGAAATACCAAGAGGCGATACCAGATGGCGCAATCCTTCGACTACGAATCTGCCGCGCGAGCCCCGGACTCCGACGAGGGCCACACCGAGACGTCTCCGCTGGAGCGGCTGGCGGAGATTGCAGCGCGCACGGCGGAGGAGAGCGGGAAGTTTGCCAATGTCGATGCGATCCTGCGCATTCCCGTCACCATGCAGGTGGTGCTGGGATCGGCGACCATTCCGGTGGCCAACCTGATGAAGCTCGGCCGCGGCGCGGTGGTTCCGCTCGATCACCGGGTCGGCGAGCCCGTCGACGTCGTCGTCAACGGGCGCATTGTCGCCCGCGGCGAGGTGGTCGTCGTTGAAGAGGACAATTCCCGCTTCGGCGTCTCGCTCACGGAGATCGTAGGACCGCTGGGGCAGGGCGATAGCTGACCATGGCGGCACAGGTCGGCATCGCTCCCGTCAAGCAGCGAGGCGTTGCCGCGCTGGGCGGAACGGAAAAGGTCGCCGCGCTCCTGCTGGCCATGGGCCGGCAGGCGGCCGCGAGCGTGCTCGCGCAATTCGAGCCGCAGGACATTCGCATCGTCACCAAGGCCGCGGCCGAGCTGCGGCCGATCACGGCGCAGGAGCTCGAATCCATCGTCGAGGAGTTCGCCCAGCAATTCTCGATGGGCGCGAACATTCTGGGGACTCTCGGTGGCCTGGAGGCCGTGCTAGGCGACGTGCTTCCCGCCGACCAGGTGTCGGCGATCATGTCGGACCTGCTCGGCAATTCGAGCCGGTCGGTGTGGGATCGCGTCTCGTCGGTGTCGGAAAATTCGCTGGCGACCTACCTCTCCAAGGAGCATCCGCAGACCGCGGCGCTGATCCTGTCCAAGGTCAAGCCGTCTTGCGCCGCCAAGGTGATGAGCCAGCTCCCCTCGAGCCTGCGCAACGAGTTGATGCGGCGCGTGCTGAGCCTCAAGCCGATCGTCGACGACGCCATGAAGGTGCTCGAGAAGACGCTGCACGAAGACCTGACGCTCAATTTCGCCCGCAATCTCGGCGCCGACACCTATGCGCGCGTCGCCGACATCATCAACAAGATGGAGCGCGGACACATCGAGGACATGCTGAAGAGCCTGTCGGAAAAGCGGCCGAAATCGGCCGAAGTACTGAAGGAGCTGCTGTTCACCTTCGACGACGTGACCAACCTGACGCCGAAGGCGCGCACCATGATCTTCGACCAGGTGCCGACCGATCGCATCGTCGTCGCGCTGAAGGGGACCGACAAGCATTTCCGCGAGCTGATCCTGTCCTCGGTCGCCTCGCGCGTCCGCCGCGTCGTCGAGCACGAGCTCGCCATCGGCGAGCCTTCGAACCAGCGCGACGTGCTTGAGGCGCGGCGCGTGATCACCGATCTCGCGCTCGAGCTCGCGGAGAAGGGCGAAATCGAGCTCAACCCCGAGCAGGAGGATGAGCTGGTCTTCCGCTGACCGCTGAACGGGCATGGCAGAATCATCCGATCAGGAGAGCAAGACAGAAGAGCCGACCGAGAAGAAAGTCCGAGATGCGCTCGAACAGGGCAAGATCCCGGTCTCTCGGGAGGCCTCTATTTTTGCGTCGATGGCCGCGCTGCTGGTCATTCAGGCGTTCCTGATCGGTCAGGGCGTGCAGCAATTGACGCCGACATTGACGAGCCTGCTGGACGACCCCGAAGGCTTCCCGCTCAGCAACGGCGCGGATGCGCAGAACCTGCTCGCCGTGGTCGGCCTCCAGGCGCTGCGATTTCTGGTGCCGCTGGTCGTCATCCTCATGGTATTCGGGCTGGCCGCCTCGCTGCTGCAAAATGCGCCGCGCCTGGTGCTCGACCGCATCAAGCCGAATCTGTCGCGAATCTCTCCGATCAGCGGCTGGAGCCGGATCTTCGGAACGCAGGGGCTCGTCGAGTTCGCCAAGTCGCTGTTCAAGCTCGCCGCAGTGACCTCCGTGGTCGTCTTCGTGCTGCGCGCATCGGAGGCGAAGGCGTTCGAGGCGATGTACACCGATCCGGTCGCGCTGCCGGAGATGATTCTCAACATCGCGATGCGGATCGTCTCGGCGATCTGCATCGCGACCATCGTCTTGGTGGCGATCGATCTGGCCTGGGCGCGCTTCCACTGGCGGCGTGAGCTGCGCATGACCAAGCAGGAGATCAAGGACGAGCACAAGCAGGCCGAGGGCGATCCGCTGATCAAGGCGCGCCTGCGCTCGCTGGCGCGCGACCGCTCGCGGCAGCGGATGATCGCGTCCGCATCGCGCGCAACGCTGGTGATCGCGAACCCGACACATTTCGCGATCGCGCTGCGTTACAATCGCGAGGAAAACCCCGCGCCGCTCGTGGTGGCCAAGGGCATGGACGTGATCGCGCTGAAGATCCGCGAGGTCGCCGAGCAGAACCGGATTCCCGTCATCGAGAACAAGGCGCTGGCGCGCGCACTCTACGAGGCGGTGCAGGTCGATCAGGTGATTCCGGCGGAGTTCTTCCGGCCCGTCGCCGAGATCATCTACTTCCTCCAGTCGAAACAGACGCCGCGCACCGAGAAGGTCCAGTAGAATTCCGAGGACGACCTCCGGCCCAACAGCTTGACGAAAGCTTAACGCCCTAGGCTTTCTCCCGAATGGACCAGAACGGGGCTGTCGTGGGACCGCTTTATCTCTTCGAACTCGCATCGTCGCAGGCGCGCTATCTCGAGCTCCGCCAGTCGACCATCGCCACCAACGTCGCCAACGCCAACACGCCGGGCTTCAGGGCGCGCGACGTCGAGCCCTTCAACAAGGTGCTCGACGGCATGCCGGTGAGGCTCGCCACGACGTCGCCCTCGCACCTGCAATTGGCCGCGGCCGAGACCGACACGCGCGCGACCGCGAAGAAGGACAGCTGGGAAGTGGTTCACTCCGGCAATTCCGTCAGCCTCGAGCAGGAAATGATCAAGGGCAGCGACGTCAGCCGCGACTATTCGATGAATTCGGCCATCGTGCGGTCGTTCCACCGCATGGTCCTGGCCGGTGCGAAAGCCTGAGGTGAATTGACATGCTGGACTCACTGAGCGCCTCGCTGACGGTCGCGAGCTCCGGGCTCGAAGCGCAATCGACGCGCATGCGCATCGTCTCGGAAAACCTCGCCAACGCGACCTCGACGGGACGCACCGCCGGCGCCGATCCCTACCAGCGCAAGACGATCACCTTCGATGCCGCGATGGATCGCGCGTCGGGCTCGCAGCTCGCCAAGGTCAAGGAAATCGGCGTCGACACCACGCCGTACCGCGTCGAGTACGATCCCGGCCATCCCGCCGCAGACAAGGCCGGCTACGTCAAGCTGCCGAACGTCAACATGATGATCGAGATGGCCGACATGCGCGAAGTCAACCGATCCTATGAAGCCAATCTCCAGGTCGTGAAACAGGTCAGGTCGATGCTCGGCATGACCATCGATCTCCTAAGGAGCTGACAATGCTTGAGGCGATTTCATCCACGGCGATCTCCGCAGGACAGGCGGCGGCTCGCGCAACCGAGACTCAGGCCATCGCGCCCGCGGCGCCGACCGCTATCCAGCCCTCCGACGATGTCGGCTTCGAATCGGTGATGAAGCAGGTGACGACGGACGCGATCGGGACGCTGAAGGCGGGCGAAGCGGCGTCGATCTCGGCAATGCAGGGCAAGGAATCGACGCGGCGCGTCGTGGAGGCGCTGATGTCGGCCGAGCAGGCTCTGCAGACGGCGGTCGCGGTTCGCGACAAGGTCGTGCAGGCCTACCAGGAAGTCGTCCGGATGTCGATCTGATCTGAAGGAGTGGGATAAGTGAAATCGCTCGCCATTGCGGCCACGGGCATGAACGCCCAGCAGACCAACATCGAAGTCATCGCCAACAACATCGCCAACATCAACTCGACGTCGTACAAGCGGGCACGCGCGGAGTTCACCGATCTGTTCTACCAGATGGACCGCATGCAGGGCGTGGCGAACGTCAACGGTTCCTCGCCGGTGCCGGAGGGCGCCAATCTCGGTCTCGGCGTCAAGTCGGCGGCGATCCGCAAGCTGCACATCCAGGGCGCGCTCACGCAGACCGGCAACCCTTACGACCTCGCGATCAACGGCCGCGGCTGGTTTCAGGTGCTCGGCCCCAACAACGAGGTGCAATACACCCGCGCAGGGTCGTTCACCCCCAACGCCAACGGCCAGCTCGTCACGACCGACGGCTATCTGCTGGATCCCGCGATTACGATACCGCAGGGAACCGTCGAGGTCACGGTCAACCAGACCGGGCAGGTGTTCGCCAAGCTGGACACGGAAATCAACCCGCGGCAGATCGGCCAGCTCAACCTCGCCAATTTCGCCAACGAAGCGGGCCTCGAGCCGCTCGGCAGTAATCTCTACAAAGAGACGACGGCATCCGGCACGCCGGTCGTCGGCCTGCCGGGCGATTCCGGTTACGGCAAGATCAACCAGAAATGGCTCGAGGCATCGAACGTCGATCCGGTGAAGGAAATCACCGAGTTGATCTCGGCGCAGCGCGCCTACGAAATGAATGCCAAGGTCATCCAGGCCTCGGACGAAATGGCCCAGACCGTCTCGAAGGGCATGCGCTAGTTCCGGTGTCTTGATGTTGAACAGGGTGGACCTGATCATGCGCGGGTTGGCCGCCGTGCTGCTGATTCTCGCCTCAATGCGGCTCGCCGTGGCCGAGGAGAAGCGGCTTCCCGTGCCGGCGGTTTCGATCCGCGCCGGCGAGCTGATCCGGGACGACATGATCACCGAGCGGGCCTTCGCGCCGAGCCTGCTCGGCGTTGCCATGTTCATCGAAGGGCGCCAGGTGCTGGTCGGCCGCATGGCACGGCGCGCGCTGTTGCCGGGCCAGCCCATTCCCAGCAATGCGGTGGAAGACCCCTGGACCGTCGCCCGCGGCGCCCAGGTCAAGGTCGTGGTGGAAGACAGCGGCCTGTCGATCGTCACTTACGGCGCGGCGATGCAGTCGGGTGCGGCCGGTGCGCTCATTCCGGTGCGCAATACCGATACCGGGGTGATTATCAGGGGCATCGTCCAGCCGGACGGCACCGTCAAGGTCGTGGACGGGTCATGACCAGGATCCTCGTTGCGCTCGTCCTGCTGTTTTCCGCCGCCAGCGCCCATGCCGCCGTCCGCATCAAGGACATCGCGGACATCAAGGGTTTGCGCGAAAACCAGATCGTCGGCTACGGCCTCGTCATCGGCCTGAACGGCACCGGCGACACGCTCCGCAATGCTCCGTTCACGGAGCAGTCCCTGCAATCGATGCTCGAGAACATGGGCATCAATGTCAGGAACGAGACCACGAGCACCAACAATCCCACGCGTCCGACGACGCTGCGAACGCGCAACGTCGCGGCCGTGATGGTGACGGCGGACCTGCCGCCCTCGATCGGCCCCGGCGAGCGCATGGACGTCACCGTGTCGTCGCTCGGCGATGCGACCTCGCTGCTCGGCGGCACGCTGGTCATGACGTCGCTGCGCGCGGCGGACGGCGCCGTTTATGCGGTGGCGCAGGGGGCGATCACGGTTGCCGGTTTCAGCGTCGGAGGCCAGGCGCAGAACGTCAGCCAGGGCACGCCGACGGCCGGGCGCATCCCGAACGGTGCGCTGGTCGAGCGCGAGGTGCAGGGAAGCCTCCACGAAATGCAGTTCCTGGTGCTGGAGCTGAAGAACCCCGACTTCGTCACCGCAACGCGCATCCTCGACGCCATCAACCGCTACGCCGGCGGACGCTACCGCGCCCAGATCGCCTTCGAGCGAGACTACCGCAACATCGTGCTGTCGAAGCCGCGTCATATCGGCCCGGTCCGATTCCTTGCCGAGATCGGCGAACTAACGGTCGAGCCTGATACCCCGGCCCGGGTCGTGATCAACGAGCGCACCGGCACGGTGGTGATCGGGCGCGACGTGCGAATCTCGACCGTCGCGGTGACACACGGCAATTTGACGGTCCGTGTCACGGAGATGCCCGTGGTGTCGCAGCCGGCGCCGTTCTCGCGAGGCCAGACCGTGGTCGTCCCGCAGACCGTGGTCGAGGCCAACGAGGCCGGAGCGCAGGTGGCGATCCTCAGCGGGGTCGATCTCCAGCGCCTGGTGCGCGGACTGAACCAGATCGGCCTGAAACCGTCGGGTATCATCGCGATCCTGCAGGCGATCAAGACGGCCGGTGCGCTCCAGGCCGATGTCATCGTGCAATGATGCATAAGCGTCGTGCAAGCTTGGTCGCTCAATGCTCGGGTCTCGACCGAGAATCGCGCGCGGCCCGATGCTGAAGCTGGATCACAAAGCCAAACTTTTCCTGCTGGTCGCGGCATCAGTGCTCGCGAGCACCTCGCCCCTGCTTGCCCTGGACGAAGCCAAGCCGTCGAGGCCGCTCAACCTGCTCTCCTTCGCGCGCGCCCGTGCATCCGGACCGCAGAAGCCGCAGCCGGTTGCGGCGATACCGGGCGACAATGCGTCGATCCGGGCGACGGCATGGGCGGCCGAAGAGTCGGGACCCGCAATCACCGGCGCAGTGCCCGCCGCCGAGACGCCTGCTCCTGCTGCTGCACCCGCCCCGGTCCGTCCGGCCAAGCCCGGCAGCGTGACGGCGCCGCCGAAGGCTGCGCCGCCGCAGGCTGCGGCCGCCGACAACGATGTCGCCCTGTTCTGCAGCAACGTCGCCGATCCCGCCGTCGATGCGAGGCTGGCCTGGCAGCTCAAGGAGCTGCAACAGGCCGAGAACCTGCTGCGCGAGCGGATCGCCGAGGTCGAGGCCAAGCGCGCCGAATACGAGAAGTGGATGGCGTTGCGCGACGACTTCCTGAAGAAGGCCGAAGCGAGCGTCGTCGAGATCTATTCGCGCATGAAGCCAGAAGCCGCGGCGACCCAGATCGCCGGCATGGCGGACGAGACCGCCGCCGCCGTGCTCGCCAAGCTCAGCCCGAGAAGCTCGAGCGCAATCTTCAACGAGATGGACACGGCACGCGCGGCGCACCTCGCCGACCTCCTGGGCGGAATGCGCCGCGTGGATGACGGAAAGACCAAATAGATGAAGAAGCCGATCCTCATCCTCCCGCTGGTGTCCGTGCTTCTGGGCGGATGCTTCCATGACCCGGCCGAGGTCCTGACCGGCCCGCAAATGTCGCCGGTCGGCAGCGGCCTCCGGACCCAGGCCGATCCGATCCCGGTGACGCCGCGCATGCGCACGCCCGTCAGCTATCGCTCGACCTGGGACGACGGCACCGATCTCTACCGCGATCCCCGCGCCCGTCGCACCGGCGACGTCGTGACGGTGATCATCTCGATGCAGGACAAGGCCAAGCTCGACAACAAGACAGGACGCTCGCGCGATTCGCAGGTCAAGTTCGGGCTGGACTGGCTGATGGACGTCGCAGGGTGGAACGACGCCGGCTCGGCCAGCGCCAATCTCAGCACCAACACCCAGATCAAGGGCAACGGCCAGATCGACCGCACCGAGGACATCAAGCTGTCCATCGCGGCCATCGTCACCGATGTGTTGCCGAACGGCAATATGATGATCAGCGGCTCGCAGGAGTTTCGCGTCAATACCGAGATGCGCGTGCTCAACGTCGGCGGCATCGTGCGTCCGCGCGACATCTCGCGGGCCAACACGATCACCTACGACAAGATCGCCGAGGCGCGCGTGTCCTATGGCGGCCGCGGAAATCTGTCCGACGTGCAGCAGCCTGGATGGGGACACCGGATCTATGATGCCGTGGCACCGTTCTGAGATCTGCGCGGGCGAGGCCGCGCGAGGGCAGGGGACATCATGCGGCTGATTGCGGCCATCGTGGTGCTGACCCTGGTCGCGATCGGCGCGGGCGCGCTGGCCGGCCTGCATCTGTTCGCGGCCGCCGAGCGCGCCGCCGATGCGAAGAAGAGCGCGCCCCCGCCGCCGCTGGCGTCGAGCTACGCCGGCAGCGCGCGCTTGCGGAAATTGTCCCCGATCGTGACCAATCTCGCAGCGCCAGCCAACAATTGGGCTCGCATCGAGGCCTCCATGGTGACCGAGAGCATGAACGACGAGGAGGCCGGCATCCTGGCCGCGCATATCAGCGAGGACATCGTCACCTACTTGCGGTCCGCCTCGGTCGCGCAGTTCGAGGGATCGCGCGGGCTCCAGCATCTGCGCGACGACCTGACCGAACGCGCCAACATCCGCTCGTCCGGCAAGGTCCGCGAATTGATCATTGAGACGTTGGTGATCCAGTGAGAGTGAAAGTCGTGCTGCTCGCGTTGATCATGGTGGTGCTGCCCGAGGTTGCGCTCGCCCAGATCCCGGACCTCAATTCGCTGTTGCCGCCCGGAAACGGTTCGACCAGCGGCCGGATCATCCAGCTGATGGCGCTGATCACGGTGCTGTCGGTGGCGCCGGGACTGCTCATCATGGTGACGAGCTTCACGCGATTTGCGGTGGCGCTGTCGTTCCTGCGCGCCGGTCTCGGCCTGCAGACCACGCCCGCCAATCTGGTGCTGATCAGCCTCGCGCTGTTTATGACCTTCTACGTGATGGCGCCGACCTTCGACCGCGCCTGGGAGACCGGCGTCCAGCCGCTGATGAAGAACGAGATCTCGGAAGAGCAGGCCTATCTGAAGATCACAGATCCGTTCCGCGAGTTCATGCTGGCCCATGTCCGCGACAAGGATCTGCAGACCTTCGAGTCGCTCGCCGCGGAGAGCTTTCGCAAGAAGTTCGACGACAAGCGCGTCGATTTGCGCGTCATCATCCCCGCCTTCATGATCTCCGAGCTGAGGCGTTCGTTCGAGATCGGATTCCTCATCATCCTGCCTTTCCTCGTGATCGACATGATCGTGGCGACGCTGACCATGTCGATGGGCATGATGATGATGCCGCCGACCATCCTCGCGCTGCCGTTCAAGATGCTGTTCTTCGTGCTGATCGACGGCTGGAATCTGCTCGCCTCCGGACTGGTGCGCTCGTTCTCGTAAACCGCGGCGCGCCGCCGGCCGGCCGGTTATGGTTAGCGGAAAGTAATATTAACCATATGATATTGCTGCCGAATTCAAGCCGGCCTTAATCCGGCGGCAAGATTCGGCGTGCTAGCAAAGCGTCACGGCGGGTTGGACCCCACCCACAGCAGTCCAAAGGCATGATGCCGCCCCTCCGTACCGGTGCAAGCCCGGTATGTCCCCTGATGAAAATGTAACGCGTACATAAAGGGACATTCGCAATGTCAAGCCTGCTCACGAACTCGTCCGCCATGACCGCGCTCCAGACCCTGCGGTCTGTCAGCTCGCAACTCTCCACGACGCAGAGCCGGATCTCCACCGGCCAGCGCGTCGCCACGGCCTCGGACAACGCCGCCTACTGGTCGATCGCGACCTCGATGCGTGCCGACAACGCCGCGCTCTCCGCCGTCTCCGACTCGCTCGGTCTGTCGGCCGCGACCGTCGACACCGAGTACACCGCTCTGAACAAGGTCATCGGCGACAGCAACTCCGGCCTGACCAAGCTGCAGTCGCTGCTGGTCCAGGCCAAGACGGCCGGTGTCGATCGCAGCAAGATCCAGTCTGAAATCACGCAGATCCAGCAGGACATGAAGAACGTGGCCGGCGCCGCGACGTTCAACGGCGTGAACTGGCTGAGCACCAACGCCTCCACGCCGGCGACCGTCAACCTGGTGTCGTCGTTCTCGCGCGTCGGCGCCACGCCGACCACCAGCTCGATCACCGTGACCGTCGCCAACTACTCGCTCTACACCTCGACCACGAGCGGCATCCTCGACACGGTGAGCGGCAGCGCGTCGGTCGACACCATCAACATCGGTGCGCTGACCGACTCGGCGGCCGACCAGACCACGCTCGATGGCTACATCGCGCAGGTCACCGCGGCGATCGGCACGGTCGCTTCGGGTGCCGCCAACCTCGGTGCCATCAAGAACCGCATCTCGAACAACTCGGAGTTCGTGAAGTCGCTGATGGACTCGGTGGATCGCGGTATCGGCCAGCTCGTCGACGCCGACATGAACCAGGAGTCCACCCGCCTGGCGGCTCTCCAGGTCCAGCAGCAGCTCGGCGTTCAGGCGCTCTCGATCGCCAACAACAACAGCCAGAGCATCCTGTCGCTGTTCCGTTAAGTCCAGGACGATCTCGGGAAGGCCGCGCTTCTCGCGAAGCGCGGCCTTTCGTTTGGCACGATGCTGCCGCCGTGATTCCGCCAGTCCTGTTGCAGAGGGACCACGGCGCCACAAGCCTCGCACAAGCTTCGCTGGCTATCCTCGCCGCTACGACGGGTTGGGCTCACGCGCATTTCCGCAGCCCAAAGGCATGATGCCGCCCCTGTCGTACCGGTGCAAGCCCGGTATGTCCCCAAAATCCAATCTGCTTTCAAAGGGACATCGAAGATGGCTTCCAGCCTGCTTACCAACTCCGCCGCAATGACCGCGCTCCAGACCCTCCGGATTGTCAGCGCCAGCCTGCAGACCACCGAAAACCGCATCTCGACCGGCCAGCGCGTCGCGACAGCTTCGGACAACTCTGCCTATTGGTCGATCGCGACCTCGATGCGCGCCGACAACGCCGCGCTCTCCGCCGTCTCCGACTCGCTCGGTCTGTCGGCCGCGACCGTGGACACCGAATACACCGCTCTGAACAAGGTCATCGGCGACCAGAACTCCGGCCTGACCAAGCTCCAGGCGCTGCTGGTCGAAGCCAAGACCGCCGGCATCGACCGCACCAAGATCCAGGCTGAAATCACCCAGATCCAGCAGGACATGAAGAACGTCGCCAACGCGGCGACGTTCAACGGCGTGAACTGGCTGAGCACCAACGCCTCCACCCCGGCGACGGTCAACCTGGTGTCGTCGTTCTCGCGCGTCGGCGGCACGCCCACGATCAACACCATCACGGTGACGGTTGCCGACTACTCGCTCTACACCTCGACCACGGCCGGCATCCTGGACACCGTGAGCGGCAGCGCGTCGGTCGACACCATCAACATCGGTGCGCTGACCGACTCGGCGGCCGACCAGACCACGATCGACGCCTACATCGCGCAGGTCACCGGCGCGATCAACACGGTCAGCCAGTCCGCCGCCAACCTCGGCGCCATCAAGAACCGCATCTCGAACAACACGGAATTCGTGAAGTCGCTGATGGACTCGGTGGATCGCGGTATCGGCCAGCTCGTCGACGCCGACATGAACGCGGAATCGACCCGGCTCCAGGCGCTGCAGACCCAGCAGCAGCTCGGCGTTCAGGCGCTCTCGATCGCCAACCAGAACAGCCAGAGCATCCTGTCGCTGTTCCGCGGCTAAGCGACGCTCTCGAAGACGACCGTGCTCCCGCGGGGAGCACGGTCACCGCCGCGAACGGTGGATATGAAGGCACCGCGCGTGCCCGGACACCGACTTCTTCGCGCCAGATGCGACACGTCGCGGCCGTTCGAGCCGCGTCCGGCCCGCCGGGCCGAGTTCAATCGCATCACCGCATTCTTGTAAAATTGCAACGCCTCGTCCGCGAATGGCGCGCCCGCGCTCTCCCGCAACCCTCAGGCAAGGTTGGCAGAGGAGTGTCGCATACGTTCGCATTGCTATGAGGTCATATGCTCAGTCGCGCGCAGATACAGCAACTGCTCAACAATCTGCTGGAGCTCGGGCCGCGACGCCTGATGGCCCTGGGGCTGATCGGCTTTGCCGTTCTCGTCACCGTCGTCGGCGGCGCGTACTATCTGAGTCGACCTGAATTCGAGACGCTCTATACCGGCCTCACCCGCGAAGACGTGACGCGCATGGGCGCGGCGCTGCGCGAGCAGAACGTCACCTTCGACGTCAATACCGCCGGAGATGCGCTCTCGGTGCGTCCGAGTCAGACCATGCAGGCGCGGATGCTGCTCGCCGAGAAGGGGCTGCCGACCAGCGCCAATTCCGGCTACGAGCTGTTCGACAAGATCGGCTCGCTCGGCCTCACCTCCTTCATGCAGGAAGTCACCAAGCTCCGGGCGCTGGAGGGCGAGATCGCGCGCACGGTCCAGTTGATGAAGGGCGTCAAGGCGGCGCGGGTGCATATCGTGATGCCGGTGCGCGGCTCGTTCCGGGCGACGCAGCAGCCGCCTTCGGCCTCGGTCGTGCTGCGCACCGACGGCGCGATCGAGGCGCGCACCGCGCAGTCGATCCGTCACCTCGTCGCCGCCGCGATTCCGGGCATGAGCCGCGACAAGGTGACGGTGCTGGACGCCGACGGCTCGATGCTGCTCGCCGAAGAGGACGAGGCCAGCGCCGCCCCGACCAAGATGGCGAGCCTTCAGAAGACGGTCGGCGGCATGGTGCAGGAGAACATCCGCAAGGCGCTGACGCCGTATCTGGGTCTCGACAATTTCGAGGTCAGCGTCGCGCCGCAGCTCTCCACCGACAAGCGGCAGATCAACGAGACCGTCTACGATCCGGAGAGCCGTGCCGAACGTTCGGTGCGGAACGTGCGCGAGAAGGAATCGTCGCAGAACGCAGACCGCTCGACGCCGACGACGGTGCAGCAGAATCTTCCCGATCAGCAGGTGAACGCCGCCGGCGGCAAGAATTCCAGCGAGGACAAGACCCGCCGCGAGGACGTCACCAATTTCGAGGTCTCGTCCAAGACCACGACGACTGTGAGTGACGGCTATTCGGTGAAGAAGCTCTTCATCGCCGTTCTGGTCAATCGCGCGCGGCTGGTCGCCGATCTCGGCGACAAGAGCAACCAGGCCATCGTCGACAGCAAGCTCGCCGAGATCAGCCAGCTTGCCGCGACGGCCGGCGGACTGGACAAGGCGCGCGGCGACCAGATCCAGGTGACGGCCGTCGATTTCATGGAGGGTTCGCGCGAACTGGCGCCGGTACCTCCGATCAGCTTCGTCGAGATGATCAACAAGCAGCTCGGCAGCGTCATCAACGCGGTGACAATCCTGGCCGTTGCTTCGATGCTGGTCTGGTTCGGCTTGCGGCCGGCCGTCAACGGCATTCTGACCCATCGCGCGGAGCAGGAACAGGTCGAGGCCGCCGAGGCCGCGGAGCTCGAAGCTGCTACCGCTCTCGCATTGGCCGAGAGCCAGGATCCCGAGCTCAATCTGGTCGAAGACCTCGAAGGCAAGATGCAGCGAACGCCGCAGAAGCGGCTGGAGCAGATCGTCCGGCTCGATCAGACGCAGGCGGCGGCGATCCTTAAGGACTGGATGCGACGCGAGGAGGCGGCATGAACGCGGCAATCGGAAAGCTCCTGACGCAGTTCGACGCGAACGGCCGGGCCAAGGCTCCGCCGCCTCCGCCGCCCAGGATACAGGACCTGCTGACAAGGCCGAAGGAAAACGTGCGCGAGCCGCAGCCGCAGCCTCAGGCTCACCCGCAGCCACTGTCCCAGTCGCCGCCTGCGGCGCCGACGGCGGAAGCCCCGGCGACCAATCTCCTGGACGACGCTTACCGGCGTGGCCATTCGGCCGGCGTCGCGGAGGGCGATGCCAGGCTTGCCGAGGAGCGCGTCCGCAGCGCGATCCGGCTCGGCGAGGAGCGCGCCAAATGGTCCGACCAGCAGGCGGTCGCGATCGTCGGCGGATTCGAGGCGGCCTGCCGTGAGATCGAGACCAACATCGCAAGCTCCGTTGCGCGGATATTGCTGCCGTTCCTCGCCGACGCGGTCCGCGACAAGGCGATCGGATCGCTGGTCGAGCAGATTTCGGCGCTGACCGGCAACTCGTCGGTACCGGCGTTCAAGGTCACCGGCCCGCGCGAGCTGCTCGACCTCGTGAAGACGCAGCTCGATGCTTCCAGGCGAACCGGCATCGAATACGAGGCGGCTGAGGCACTGGAGGTCCGCGTCGTGGCCGACCAGACCGTGATCGAGACGCAGATCTCGGTCTGGAGCGAACGTCTCAAGGAAGCGCGCCGGTAGCCCGCCATGGAAGAGGTCAAGCATGAGCTGGTGATCGTTCGCCGCCGCAGCGCCTTCGCCGAGGAAGCGCATCACGGCGGCGTCTGGAAGATCGCCTATGCGGATTTCATGACCGCGATGATGGCGTTTTTCCTGGTCATGTGGCTGCTCAACGCGCTCAACCAGGACCAGAAGCAGGTGGTCGCGAGCTATTTCAACCCGATCAAGCTCGCGGAGAACGCGCCCGCCCCGAAGGGCCTCAAGGACCTTGCCAAGAAGGAGCCGTCGTCGTTCGAAGGCCAGGACGGCCGGCGTCAGCCGGCCGGTCCGAGCGAAGAACGTCGCGGCGATTCCCCGACGGCCGAGAAGCCGCCCTTCTATGAAGAGAAGGTGCTGTTTCGCGATCCCTATGCGACGCTCGCTGAGATCGCGAGCAGCGCGAACCAGGCCTCGGGCCAGCGGCGCGCCGGCGCGCTGACATCCGCCGAAGAAGATGGTCTCAAGGGCGGCGACGCCTACCGCGATCCCTTCGATCCCGGCTATTGGAAGCTGGCGCCGCAAGCGTCCAAGGACGCCGATCGCATGATCGAGAGTGCGTCCAAGCCGAATGCCTCCGCGCGCAACGGCGCGTCCGGCACACATCAGGGCGAGCCGCAGGCGCATCGTGCCAGGGCAGACGATGCCGGTGGAAGCCCGGCTCCGAGCGCGGATGCATCGTCCGCAAATCTGTCGCCGCTGCTGCCGCCGGCGCCGGCGCAATCGCTCCGCGAGGGAAGCGTCCAAACGACTGTCCAAGCCAACGCCGCCGCGCACGCGCGCACCACTGATACGACGAAGGAGAGCGAACCGCGCGATGCGGCGCAAACCCAGCAGCCGACCGTCAAGCAGCTTCAGGCCGCGATCGCGGACGCGCTGTCGGACATCAAGGCCGGCGCCGGGCCGGCGGCCGAGGTGCGCCAGGTCGAGGAGGGTCTTCTGATCAGCCTGACCGACGATGCGAGCTTCGGCATGTTCGCGGTCGGCTCGGCCGAGCCGCGACCCGAACTCATCCGCGTGATCGACAAAATCGGCCCGCTGCTGACGAAACGCCAGGGCATGATCATCGTCCGCGGCCATACCGACAACCGGCCGTATCGTTCGGAGACTTACGACAATTGGCGGCTGTCGACCGCTCGCGCCCAGATGGCCTATTACATGCTGGTGCGCTCCGGCGTCGACGCGCAGCGGATCGAGCATGTCGAAGGTTACGCCGACCGGCGGCCGAAGCTTCCGAACGATCCCGCTGCCGCGCAAAATCGCCGGATCGAGATCCTGATCCGTGAGAAGCGCCCTTGATCAGGCCACGGCTCCGCATCGTCCTGCTGCTCCTGCCGTTCATGGCGGCGAGCGCGCTTGCCGAGCCCGTGCGCCAGGGCGGCGAGCCTTACGAGCTCGTCCGCGCGCTGCAGGCGGTGCAGGACGGCATCGCCAACGGCGATACCGCCGCGCATGGCAGCCACGTCGCGCTGATCCGGCAGATCGGAGAGAGGTTTCTCGCCGCCGATCCCACCACGTGGAGCAATCCGCAGAACAGCCAGGCGGTGGTCATCTATCTGCTCAGCGGCGGCGCGCCGCAAATCGTCCGCAAGCTGCCGCGCGACAAGATGAATGTGGACGAGCGGCTGTTCAACGGTGCGCTTGCCTATGTCGAGGGTCGTCAGGAGGAAGCGCGGGAGCAGCTCAGGGACGTCAAGCCGCGAACGCTTCCCTCGGGCCTCGGCGGACAGGTCGCGCTGGTCCAGGGCGCGTTGTTTGCGCGTGCCGAGGCATCGTTCGCGATCGAGCGCCTGGACGATGCGCGCCTGCTGCTGCCCGGCACGCTCGTGGAGGAGGCGGCGCTGCGGCGTGAGATCCTGTTGGTGGGGCAGGCGGAGGATTTCGACAAGTTCGAGTTCCTGACGCTGGCCTATATCCGCCATTACCGCAACTCGATCTATGCCGGCGATTTCTGGCAGCGCTTCTCTACGGGCCTGACGCAATCGAGCCTGGCGCTCGACGGGCGCCGCTTCGCGCGGATCGCTGCCCTGCTGGAGCAGATCGATCGCACCAGCCGCCTCAAGCTCTATCTCGTGATCGCGCGCGCGGCCATGCTGCAGGGACAGCTGGCCGTGACGCGGCTTGCCGGCGAGCGGGCGCTGACGCTCAGCGCCGACGCCTCCGCTGATCGCGAGCGGGCGCATTTCTTCCGCGGCGCATCGCGGGCGCTCACCGACGAATATGACGGCGGTCTCGCCGAGCTGAAGGCGCTCGACCGGTCGAAGCTGCCCGAGCGCGACGTCCCGCTCTTGAATGCCACGGTGCAGCTCGCGCTCGACGTTCGCAAGCCGTTTTCGGGCGGATCCGCCGCGCTGGCCGATAAGCCTCCGGCAACGCCGGCGCGTCTCGATCTGGCGTCGTCGACCGTGGCGCTCGCACGCGCGCGGAAGCAGCTCGGCGAACTCGAACTTCTCACCAGGGACCGCCGTCCATGACCAAGCTCACCGGAACCTCCGGACAAACTTTCTCGGGTCTCGCCGAGAGCCTCAACATGCGCGGGACGTCGCGTTCGGCAAAGAGCGCCGGAGCCAAATCGCAGGCAAGCTCGTCGTTCAACGATCTGCTCCACACCGTCTCGAAGCTCGCCAAGCAGGCCCTGAACGAAGACGGCGGCGAGACGACCGGGAAGGCCGGCACGCTGCGCCCGCATCTGGCTCATTCGGCCGAGAAGGAAAGGCCGAAGGATGCGACGGTGCACGAGCGCATCGCGGTGTCCGAGCGAGAAAAGTCCACGGAGGAGCCATCCGACGAGAAGGCCGAGAGGTCGTCGGAGAGACGACATCCGGCCGATCATGCCGCCAAGGTGGACGTTCAGGACCAGCCGGGCATGGCCGTGGTGATCGGACAGGAGACCACGGCCGCGCCTGCCGTTAAGTCGCAGATGCAAACGCAGTCCGCCGGCAGGGACGCGTCCGGGCGCGACGAGCGAGCCTCCACGACGAAGCGCGAAGTGCAGGATGCGGCGATGGCCGATGCCGCCCCATCCGGTGTGGCTCCGATCGCCGCGCGCTCGCAGGCCGCGGTTTCGCAAGCGATGGCCGCGCCGCGATCGACACCGACGCAAGGCGGCGAGGCGTCGAACCCTATGCCCGCAGCGGCCGGCTTCGAGGCGGTCACGGCCAATGTCGAGCGCGCTGCCAAGGCCGCGGGGCGCGACGCAGTGCCGGAGACGACCAGGGTCACCGTGGTCCAGCAGGAAACCCATCTGCCGCCCGCGCAGTTCAACGCCCCACAACAGGTCGCCAATGCAGTGGTCGCCGAGCTGAAGGAATCTGCAAGCCCCGCGGCGGCTGCGGCATCCGATCTTGCCGCGTCCCAGACCAATGCCCCGGATCAGCCGCTCAAGATCCTGACCATCAATCTCGAGCCGCCCTCGCTCGGCAACGTCACCGTGCGCCTGCGTCTCGTCGGCACCGAGGTGTCGGTCCAACTCGCGGCGGAACGCAGGGATACCAGCCAGATGCTGGACCAGCAGCGCGACCAGATCCGCGATCTCATGCAGTCGGCGGGCTATGTCGCCGACGTCGCGCCGGTCCAGCACGGTTCGCTGGACGGATTCCAGGGCGGATCCGGCCAGTCGCAGTCGCAGCTTTCGAGCCAGCAGCAGCCGTCGCCGCAGTCGCAAGGCTCGTTCGGCGGCGGCAGCACGTCGTCGGAGCAATCCGGCGGCGACGCGAAACAGGCCCGCCAGGAACGCCAGTCCAACCAGGAGACGCGTCATGACCAGGACGTGGCGCCGCAGCTTCGTCGCGGCCCTGTTTATCTGTAACGCGGGCACTGTCAAAGCGGCCGCCGACAGCGCGCGGCCCTGCGAGCGCGAGATGGCGCGTGCGGCCCGGCAGCACGGGATTCCGCTCGGCATTCTCTATGCGGTCGGTCTCACCGAGACCGGGCGTCGCGGCGCGCTGCATCCTTACGCGCTCGGTGCCGACGGCCAGACCGTGTTCGCCAGGGACGTCAACGATGCGATCGCGAACTTCGAAGCGATGAGAAGCAAGGGCATCAAGCTGATCGACCTCGGCTGCATGCAGATCAACCACTATTATCACGGCGACAAGTTCGCCTCCGTGCGCGCGATGTTCGATCCTGCCGGGAACGTCGAATATGCCGCGCGCTTCCTGAAAGAGCTGAAGCAGCGCGAGGGAAGCTGGACCATGGCAGTCGCCCGCTACAATGCGGGGCCCAACAATCAGCCGGCGCAGAAGCGCTACGTCTGTCACATCGTCGCCCATCTCGTTTCGAGCGGTTTCGGCGCGTGGACCGACAAGGCCCGCTCGTTCTGTCAGCCGAAAACGACATGACGTGACGAGCTGAAGCAACGACTGACGGGACGAACGACAAGTTGTGCATCTCTCCCAATCATCAGCCCCGCGCAAGCAAGAACCCCCATTGTAGCTGCAACCTACCAAAGGAGCCCACTTCATGAGCCTGTATGGTGTTATGCGCACCGGCGTTTCCGGAATGAACGCGCAGTCCAACAAGCTGTCGACGGTCTCGGACAACATCGCCAACGTCAACACGACCGGCTACAAGCGGGCTTCCACGGAATTCTCCTCGCTGATCCTGAAGAGCGGCTCCGGCAACTATGATTCCGGCGCGGTCGAGACCAAGGTTCGCTATGCCATCAGTGATGCGGGCAACACGCAGTACACCACGTCGACCACGGACCTTCGCGTCCAGGGCAACGGCTTCTTCGTGGTGTCGAACGCCAACAACACGCAGCAATATCTGACGCGCGCCGGCTCGTTCGTGCCTGACAGCCAGGGCAATCTGGTCAACGGGGCCGGCTACTATCTTCTGGGCCAGCCCGGTCTCGTGACGAACTTCTCGCAGAACAGTCTGTCCGGCATGCAGATCGTCAACATTGCCCAGGTTTCGCAGGTGCCCGTGCCGTCGACGGCGGGGACGCTCACGACCGGCAATCTGGATCCGAAGGCGGCCGTCATTGCGGGTCCGCCCGGCCCGGCGTCATATTCATCGAAGAGCTCGATCGTGGCCTACAACAATATCGGCCAAGCCGTTACGCTCGACGTTTATATGTCCCACACGGCGACGGCTGCCGGCTCGGATACCTGGCAGGTTCAGGTCTATGATTCCGCAACGGGTACCTCGCTCGCCGCTGCCACCACTTTCACCTTCGATACGACGGCGGCCGGCAGGGGCGCGCTCGCCGGAGCGAGCCCGACCGGTCTCAGCTTCACCGTTCCCGGGGGTGCGGCGATGACCATGGATCTGTCGAACATGACGCAGGTCGGCTCCGACTTCAGCTTCAAGGCCACCGTCAATGGCAGCGTCCCTGCGGCCATCGACAAGGTCGATGTCGATGATGCCGGCCACGTGACGGCGATCCTGAAGAACGGGCAGCAGCTGACGCTCTACACCATCATGCTCGCCGACGTCGCGAGCCCCGACAATCTGACGCCCGAGCCGGGCAACGTCTATTCGACCAACATGAATTCCGGCAACGCGCAGGTCGGAAATGCGGGCACGGGTGGGCTCGGCGCGATCCAGTCCGGCGCCCTGGAGGATTCCAACGTCGACCTTGCGGACGAACTCACCGGCATGATCGAGGCGCAGCGCGGCTTCACCGCGAACTCGAAATCGTTCCAGACCGGCTCTGACCTGCTCGACGTCGTCGTCAACCTGAAGCGTTAAGTCCCATCCCGGGCAAGAGCAGATCATGTCCCTTACCGCCGCCCTCAACTCGGCCCGCTCCTCGCTCATGGCGTCGAGCATCCAGTCGTCGACGATCTCGCGTAACATTGCCGGGGCCAGCGCCACCGGCTATTCGCGCAAGATCGCCGTGCTGGACAATCTCCCAGGCGCCGGCGTCTATGTCGCGGCGATACAGCGCGCGGCAAGCGGCGGCCTGTTCACGAACGTCCTCACCGCGACGTCGGCGTCCGCCAAGCAGGGCGTGATCTACGAAGGTCTGCAGAAAATCTCGGCCGCGACGATAGACGATCCCGAGCTCGAACAGTCGCCGACCGCCCAGCTTAACAAGCTCAAGCAGGCGCTGCAGCAATTCGCCAACTCCACCGACAATGCGACCCTGGCGCAGGCCGCGGTGACGTCCGCCAAGGACATGGCGACGACGCTCAACCAGGCGACCAAGACCGTCCAGTCCGTCCGCGAGGGCGCGGACGCCGACATGGCAACGTCGGTCGCCAACATCAACCAGCTGCTCGCCCAATTCGACGAGGTCAACACCGCGATCGTGAAGGGAACGATCTCCGGCGACGACGTCACCGACTATCTCGACCAGCGCGACGGCATCGTCTCCAGGCTGTCGGAGGAGGTTGGCGTCTCGATGTCGCTCCGTGCCAACGGCGACGCGGCGCTCTACACCGACAGCGGCGTCGTGCTGTTCGACAAGACGGCGCGAACGGTCAGCTTCGTGGCGACCAACGTCTACACGCCCGGTACCACGGGCAATGCGGTCTATATCGACGGCGTCCCGGTCACAGGAGCCAATTCCGTGATGCCGCTCAAGACCGGAAAGATCGCGGGCCTCGCCGAATTACGCGACAATGCCACCGTCACGTACCAGAGCCAGCTCGACGAAATTGCGCGTGGCTTGATCGATGCCTTCAAGGAAAGCGATCAGTCGGCTGTTCCGACGCTGGCGGACAGGCCCGGCCTGTTCACCTATCCCGGCGCACCGGCGATGCCCGCGAGCGCCACGATCTCAGTCGGCCTCGCCGGTACGATCGCGGTTGCCGCGTCGGTCGATCCGGCCGCGGGCGGTAACCCGAATCTGCTGCGCGACGGCGCGATCAGCGGCGTGCCCGCCTACAATTACAACACGACCGGCAATGCCGGCTTCTCGACGCGGCTCCAGCAGCTCATCAACAACATGGAGGCGCCGCAGCCGTTCGCCCCGGCGGCTCAGGGAAAGCCGAGCGGCAGCGTGATCGAGTTCGCCTCGTCCTCGGCGAGCTGGATCGAAAGCCAGCGCAAGACCGCCGACGCCAACGTCCAGTACCAGAACACGCTGCTCGACCGCAGCACCGCGGCGCTGTCGAATGTCAGCGGCGTCAACATGGACGACGAGATGTCGTTGATGCTCCAGGTCGAGCGCACCTATTCGGCGTCGTCGAAGATCATCTCGACCGTCGACGAGATGTTGCAGAGCCTGCTGGCTGCCGTGGGGAATTAAGTCATGATGAGCGCCAACTACATCTCGACCCTGATGATGTCGTCCTCGTTGAGGTCGTCGATCACGAATAATCAGGCCGCGCTGACCAAGGCCTCGAAGGAGGCGACCACCGGCCGTTTCGCCGATGTCGGCCTCGAACTCGGTACGGGGACGGGCCGCGACGTGGCGCTACGGGCCGATTTCAACTTCGCCGATCAGCTGGTCGATACTAACGAGCTGGTTTCGGGTCGCCTCGACGTGACCCAGAACCGGATCACGCAGCTTGGCACGACCGCCTCGGAATTCCTCAAGAACCTGATCGCGGCCCGCGACGCCGACAGCGGCGCGAAGATCATCCTGCCGAGCGCGTCCGCCAACCTTCAGGACCTCATCGGCGCGCTCAACGTCTCCTACAATGGCGCGTATCTGTTCGGCGGCATCAATACGCAGACCGTGCCGGTCACGAACTACACGGCCGGCTCGGCCAGCAAGAACCAGGTCGATGCGGACTTTCTGGCGACGTTCGGCTTCTCGCAGTCGGCGGCCGGCGTGAGCACGATCACGCCGGCGCAGATGCAGAACTTTCTCGACAACATCCTCGATGCCGAGTTCGCAAGTCCGGCCTGGAACACCAATTGGTCGGCGGCCACGGACCAGACGCTGTCGAGCCGCATCTCCACGACCGAGGTCGTCGACAGCTCGGTCAGCGCCAACCAGCCCGGCTTCCGCAAGCTGGCCGAGGCCTACACCATGCTCACCGATCTCGGCAATACCAGCCTGAGCAAGGACACGTTTCAGGTCGTCGTCGACAAGGCCATCAGTCTCGTCAGCGGCGCGATCAACGATCTTGCCGTGCTCGGCGGTACCGTCGGCTCGATCCAGCAACGGGTCACCGGCGCATCCGAAAAGCTGAAGATCCAGAAGGACATCCTCAACAACCAGATCGTCAAGCTGGAGGCGGTCGATCCGACCGAGGCCTCGGTCCGCGTCACCACCTTGCAGACCCAGATCAAGACGGCGCTCGCGCTGACGTCGCAGCTCCAGCAGATCAGCCTCATCAACTATCTCTGAAGTCGGAGCTCGCAACCTTTGTCCTGTTATCCGGTCTCTTGCGCAGAGTGGTTATGATGACGTTTGAAGCCTATGAAGCCGTCGTCGACGAAAGTGGTTTTGAGGCGCGGGGCCGGGAGCGGCAGGCGCTCAGCCTCGGCATCGACCGGCTCGAGCGTCTCCGGGAGGGCCACTTCAGCTTCGAGGATCTGGTCGAGAGCCTGCTCTATGTGCGGCGGCTGTGGACGATCTTCATCGAGGATCTCTCGCACCCTGAAAACGGTCTGCCGGAAAAGCTGCGCGCCGACATCATCTCGATCGGCCTGTGGGTCGTCAAGGAGGCCGATCGCCTTCGCGAGGAAAGATCGAACGACGTGATGCAGCTCATCGAAATCAACCGCCTGATCCGAGACGCTCTTTGATGAAAGTCTCCTTGCGCGCGGGCGAACGGATCTACATCAACGGCGCGGTGCTGCGCGTGGACCGCAAGGTCTCCGTCGAGCTCGTCAACGACGTGATGTTCCTGCTCGAAGGGCAGGTCATGCAGGCGTCCGACGCCACCACGGCGTTGCGGCAGCTCTACTTCATCGTCCAGCTCATGCTGATGAACCCGACCGACATCCGCGATGCCGCAGTGATCTACGCGCAGCATCACGCGGCCCTGTGTGCCGTGTGCGAGAGCCGCGAGATGCTGGACGGACTTGGCGCGGTCGACGAACTGGTCCAGACGACCCGTTACTTCGAGGCGCTCAAGCGGATCCGGGCCCTGTTCCCGGTGGAGCAGGCGATCCTGGCCGGCGCGGTACCCATTTCCCCCGTCGAAGCTGCCTGACAGCGGAGAGACACATGAACGTCACAGGCGTGACCGACACGACCGGCAAGTCCAATGCGACCGACCAGACCACGACGTCGAGCAGCGGCGTCGACTACAACACGTTTCTTCAGCTCCTCATCGCCCAGATGAAGAACCAGGATCCGACCAATCCGATGGAAACCTCGGAATATATGAGCCAGTTCGCCCAGCTCTCGACGGTCGAGCAGGCGATGCAGACCAATTCGAAGCTGGACGCGCTGCTGTCGTCGCAGTCGTTGTCGCAGGCCAACGGCCTGATCGGGAAAACCGTCAGCTTCACCGACGCCAGCGGCGCCACCTTCAGCGGCAAGGTCGTTTCGGTCTCCATCAACAGCGACGGCTCCATCGCGACCCTGCAGGACGGCACCAAGGTCGCGGTCGGACCCGGCCTCACGATCAGCCAATCATGAACGAGCGGGACGCTCTCGATATCGTCCAGGCGGCGATCTGGACCATCATCGTCGCCTCCGGACCCGCGGTCGGCGCCGCCATGGTGGTCGGCACCGTCATCGCGCTGATCCAGGCCCTGACCCAGATCCAGGAGGTGACGCTGACCTTCGTTCCGAAGATCATCGTCATTCTGCTGGTCGTTGCCGTCTCCGGTTCATTCATCGGCGCGCATCTCTCCACCTTCACCGAGATGGTCTATTCGCGGATCGAGCACGGCTTCTGACCCGGGCAGCGTCCTGCCACCACCCTCGCGTAAGCTTTGCGCGGCAGATTGCAGGCCGGACCCCTCTGCCGGTGACCCATGGCCGATACGTTAGCTGCTAGCCTGCCGACCCCACGACGAGTGGGGGCCGACGCATTTTTCGCCGGCGGCATCGTGGCCATGCTCACGATCCTGTTTCTGCCGATCCCGCCGATCCTGATCGATCTCGGCCTTGCGTTCTCGATCGCGCTGTCTGCGCTGATCCTGATGGTGGCGCTGTGGATCCAGCGGCCGCTCGACTTCTCGGCCTTCCCGACCGTGCTTCTGATCGCGACGATCCTGCGCCTGGCGCTGAACGTGGCGACCACCCGCCTGATCCTGTCGCGCGGCGGCGAGGGCGAGCACGCTGCCGGCCACGTCGTCGCCGGCTTCTCCAAGTTCGTCATGGGCGGCGACTTCGTCATCGGCCTGATCATCTTCGCCATCCTGGTCACGGTGAACTTCGTCGTGATCACCAAGGGTGCGACGCGCATCGCCGAAGTCGGCGCCCGCTTCACCCTCGACGCCATTCCCGGCAAGCAGATGGCGATCGACGCGGACCTGTCGGCCGGCCTGATCGACGACAAGGAAGCCCAGCGCCGGCGCCGCGAGCTCGAGGAAGAGAGCGCGTTCTTCGGCGCCATGGACGGCGCCTCGAAATTCGTTCGCGGCGATGCCATCGCCGGCCTGCTCATCACCGCGATCAACATCTTCGGCGGCATCATCATCGGCGTCACCCATCACGGGCTGACGCTGTCGCGTGCCGCCGACGTCTACACCAAGCTCTCCGTCGGCGATGGCCTGGTGTCGCAGATGCCGGCGCTGATCGTGTCGCTGTCGGCGGGCCTTCTGGTCTCCAAGGGCGGCACCAGGGGGTCGGCAGAGCAGGCCGTGTTGCGTCAGCTCAGCGGCTATCCGCGCGCGGTGTCGGCCGCCGCGCTGATGATGTTCGTGCTCGCCTTGATGCCGGGCCTGCCGATGGCGCCCTTCCTGCTGCTCGGCGGCGTCATGGCCTTCGTCGGCTACTCGCTGCCGAGGCGGCAGGCGGACCGGGAGCGCAAGGAAGCGGCCCTCAAGGCCGACGAGCGCGCCCAGACCGAGGCCAAGGAATCCGTCAAGGAGCAGCTCAAGACCGCCGAGATCGAGCTGGCGCTCGGAGGCCACCTTTCCGTCCATCTCCTGGGCTCGCGCACCGAGCTTGCGCACCGCGTCGCCAAGATCCGCAAGAAGTTCGCCAAGCAGTACGGCTTCGTCGTTCCCGAGATCAAGCTCACCGACAATCTGTCGATCGACCCCAAGGGCTACCAGATCCGCATTCACGACACTCGCGTCGCCCACGGCGAGCTCAGGCTCGGTGAGGTGCTCGTGTTGGTCGACAAGGACGGCAAGCCTGACGTGCCGGGCGAAGAGGTGATCGAACCCGCTTTCGGCATGAAAGCGCTGTGGGTGACGGAGGCCTTCACCGACGAGGTCAAGCGGCAGGGCTGCAAGCCGGTCGACAATCTGTCGGTTCTGCTCACGCATCTAAGCGAAGTGATCAGGGCTAACCTCGCCCAGCTCCTGTCCTACAAGGACATGCGCGCGCTTCTCGACCGTCTCGATCCCGAATACAAGCGCCTCGTCGAGGATCTCTGCCCGTCGCAGATCTCATATTCGGGCCTGCTGGCGATCCTGAAGATCCTGCTGGCCGAGCGCGTCTCCATTCGCAACCTTCACCTGATCCTCGAGGCGATCGCCGAGATCGCGCCCCATGTGCGGCGCTCCGAGCAGGTCGCAGAGCACGTGCGGACTCGGCTTGCCCAGCAGATCTGCGGCGACCTCTCGGACAACGGCGTGCTCAACGTCGTCCGTCTCGGTAACCGTTGGGACCTCGCGTTTCACCAGAGCCTGAAGCGCGACGCCAAGGGCGACGTCGTCGAGTTCGACGCCGATCCGCGCCTGATCGAACAGTTCGCGACGGAAGCCAGCGCCGCGATCCGCAAGTTCACCGAGAGCGGCACCAGCGTGGTGTTGGCGGTCACCCCGGAAGCGCGCCCCTATGTCCGGATGATCCTGGAGCGGGTGTTCCCGACATTGCCGGTGCTGTCGCATGTCGAAGTCGCGCGCAGTGCCGAGATCAGGGCGCTCGGGGCCGTCTCGTGATCAGCGGTCTTGCCGACAGCGTGCTGGTGACGTTCATCGTGTTCTGCCGCATCGGCGCCTGCCTGATGCTGGTGCCCGGCTATTCCAGCGTCAATGTTCCGGCCCAGGTCCGCCTGTTCGTCGCGCTGGTCACGACGTTTGCGCTGGCGCCGATCCTGATCGCGGTGCTGAAACCCCTCACGGACGCGGCGCCGCTGACGCTGGCGCTGCTGATCTGCTCGGAGCTCTTGGTCGGCAGCGTCATCGGGCTCGGCGGCCGCGTCTTCTTCCTCGCGCTCCAGACCATGGCGACCATGATGGCGAGCGCCATCGGCCTCAGCAACATCCCGGGGACGCCGGTCGCCGACAGCGATCCGGCGCCGGCGCTGGTGCCGCTGATCATGGTGTCCGTCACCACACTGTTCTTCATGACCGACCAGCATTGGCAGGTCCTGCGCGGGCTGATGAACTCCTACGACGTCTGGCATCCCGGCAGCAGGCTTGGCGGCAACATGGCGCTCGACCAGCTGGTCGGCCGTCTGTCCGACGCGTTCGTGCTGACGCTGCGGATCACCAGCCCGTTCATCGTCTATTCGGTAATCGTCAACCTGGCGGTCGGCCTGATCAACAAGCTGACGCCGGCAATTCCGGTCTATTTCATCTCGGTGCCGTTCGTGCTGTTCGGCGGCTTCCTGCTGCTCTATCTCACCAGTGACGAACTGCTGACGCAATTCATGCTCGGCGTCTCGTCGTGGCTGGCGGGATGACCGGTATGGCCTCGCGCGCGGACAAGCTCGGCCGGATGGTCTCGCTCATGAAACTCCAGCTCCGGCTATCCGAATGGCAGCTCGCGCAGTTGCAGCAGCAGGAGAGAAGCCTGCAGGACGAGCAGGAATGGCTGGTGGGTGCCCTCAACGATGGCAAGCCGCCCGCGGGCTCGTCGAGCGAATCGATCGCGCGGCGCCTGAACCGGACGAGCGTCGGCGCGCGCGAGATTCGGGCGGAAGCCGCGCAGCAGCTCGACCAGGTTCGCAGCGAGAACCGCCGCGTGAAGCAGCTCAAGGAGGTGGCGAAGGCGGCGCTGGCCGACAAGCGTCGCGATGCGGAGAAGCGCGTTCTCGAGGAGATGACGGGACGAAGCCCTGCCGTGCGCGCCTGGACGCCGCGGCCAGCCAACCGGAACAAGCCATGATCGTGACAGCCACACCCGACCTCGTTCTCGACGTCCTCGAAGCCGCCGATCCCGTGACGCAGCGCGCGGCGACCGCGAAGCTCGATGCGCTGAAATCCTCCGATGCGGACTTCGCCGCCACGATGGATGCGGAGGCCGGCAAGGCGGCGGCCACCGAATCTGCGGCGAAGGTTTCGGAGGTGCACTCGGATGCGGTGAACGGGGAGCCGGTGCGGGTAATCAAGGCGCCGGCATCCGGCGAGGTGTACCGGAAGTTCGAAGCTTTCATCCTCCAGACCTTCGTCGAGACGATGTTGCCGAAGGATTCGGAGGAGGTGTTTGGCAAGGGCACGGCCGGCGGCGTCTGGAAGTCGATGCTGGCGGAGCAGCTTGGCAACCAACTGGCAAAGGGCAAGGGCATCGGCATCGCCGAGCGGCTCGCCGCTGCGCATCCGCCCGGACCGAACGGTACGGGCAAGGCCGGATGATGATCCGCGAATGAATGACAGAAGTCGAAGGGTGAATTTCCGATGCAGGCACGAGAAAGCGCGGCGGCCATGGTGATCGAACAGCCGGTCGCTGACACCGAGGTGATGACGGAAGCCGCGGCAGCCGATGCGCTGCTGCCGGTGCTGCTGCCGAGCGTGGGCAGCGAAGCCGTGGTCGGCGGCGCGGATGCGGCGAGATCTGACGAGGTCAGCGGCCTGCTGGCGGCAATCCGCCGGCTCGAGAGCATCGTCGAGGAGGAGACGGTCGCGCTCGCGACGGGTCAAAAGATCGATTTCGACGACTTCAGCGCGCGCAAGAGCCGGAGCATGCTCGAATTCGTCCGGCTGATGCGGGCGGGAATGCATCTCGGCGCCGAAGGCGAGGTCACCGCGGAGATTCAGCGGCTGCGGGAGAAGCTCGAGCGCAATCGCGCGATCCTCGAAATGCACTACGACGCGGTGCGCGAGGTCGCGGGCATCATCGTCAAGGCCATCAAGGAGGCCGAGTCGGACGGCACCTATACCGGTCGCGCAGCACAGGACGGAAAATGATCAGACTGGTGCTGGCCGGACTCTGGGTATGCATCCTCACCGCGGGCACGAGCTACGCCGTGGCCTATTGGAAGGAGAACGGCAGCCTCTTGCCGGCAAAGGACGAATATCTGGACGGGCTGCAGTACCAGAAGACGCGGGCCCTCAGCGTGCCCATGGTCGAGAACGGCAACGTGCAGGGCTACATCGTCGCGCGCTTCGTCTACACCGTGGAGGCGCGGACCATGCACCAGCTCAGCGTTCCGCCGGAGCCGTTCGTCGTCGACGAGGCCTTCCGCAGGATCTATGCCGACGACCGTCTCGACTTCAGGAAGCTCGCTCGTTACGACCTTTCCATCCTGACGACGGCCATCAAGCAGCGCGTCAACGAGCGGATGCAGGCTGACGTCGTCCAGGATGTCCTGGTCGAGGACTTCAACTACGTCTCCAAGGAAGAATTCCAGTCGAAGCCGTAGTGCGTGGCGCAGCGTAGTCGCGGTTGAGGGCATTCCCTGCGGCCATCCTTCGAGACGCCCGCTTGAACGGCTGCCTGCCGTTTCGCCCGCTGAAACTGCAACGGCCTCCGCGAAGGTGCTTCGCGGAGGCCGTTGTCGGTTCGGAGCAGCAGGCTTGCGCCGTGTCAGTTCCCGGCCGGATACGCTGCCGGCGCGGCATGCGCTCTGTTGAGGAGAATGCCGACCTCGTCGAGCTCCTGCATGGGCACGTCGAGGGCCTCGCCGGCGGGGATGTTGAGGCGATATCCGACGTAGCGCCGGGCCACGATCGCGTCGAAGCCCAGGCGGTCGCGGAGCTTCTTGCGCAGCTTGCTGACGTGGCTCTCGATCACGCTCTCGTCGAAAGTGGACTCGAAGATGCCGTAGACCGCGTTGAAGATCTGCGTCTTGGTGATCCACTTGCCGTGATTGCTGACCATATATTCGAGAATGCGCAGCTCGCGGCGGGGCAGGGTGAGGGCGTGCCCCGCGATCTCGGGGTCACGGCCGTTGAAGAAGACCTGGATCCTGGTCTCGCAGGGCCTGGGTAGCTCGCCCACCCGGCGTCGCGCGATCGCGGCCGTTCGGGCGAGGATCTCGCGCAGATGAATCGGAACGTGCACGACGTCGTCGACGCCCGATTCGAACAGCTCGAGCGTGTTCTTGAGCATTTTCTGGCCGCTCACCGCGATGATAGGAGCCGAGGAACGCTTGCGCATCGCCCGCGGCAGGCTTCCGCGGGCATCGCAATCCCCGAGGAGGAAGGCGTCGACCGCTGCCAGATCCGATTCGCTTGCGGATTGCAGCCAGTCCCAGAATTCCCCGGAGGAGAAACCGATCGACGATACGCCTTCGCGAACGAGCCCTCCAACGTAGCTGTTCGCGACGCTCTCGCGATCATCAACGATAATATACATCAGTCTTTCGCCCCTGTTTCGCACTTGTTGCGGCCAGTTGGTTGTTGTGATGCCCCGGCTCGGCAACGATGCTGTTTGACGACATTCCTTCCCGCGAACCGTTGTTATGGTTTCGATATTCGCGGGCAGCCCTACGCATTCAGTGCCTGCGTCTCGCAGGCCTGTTACTTCGACTCGATACTGAACGCTTACTGCGTGAGGCCCGGCGGGTGTCTTACGGATCACCTCGCGGAGCGGATTGAGAAACGACCTAGAACAGTTGCGCCAAGTTGCTCATCGCGTCCGAACACTACTGAAACTGTGTCGATCTCCTCGCCAACTGGCGAGAATCACTTGACTAGGACCGTAACGATTGCCGATTTCCGATCAAGCGTGCGCCACAAAGTGATTGCTACGTGTGCTTGATGCTGTTGGTTTGTTTCGGGTTGTTTCTTGATAAATTCAATCGTATCAGTTGATTTGATAACTGAACTAGTTCTGCACCGTAACGGTTCTATGGTTCCGCATCCCCGTACAATTACAGCCATTTCAGGTGGTGCTGGGGATCACGCATATCGAACGGTTTTCAACCCGGGATTGACCCACTCGCGTCTGTTTCCACATGCGACAATTCGACTCACATGTGGCGACTGGACTTCAGCTTGGCGAAATCTTGGCGAGGGTGTGTCTTTCGAGTCGCACTCTCGCCACGTGCATGGCGCGTTGAGGCCATGGAGCGTCGCATCGCGCGTGATGAAAATCTTTCGATGCGCACGTCTCGCGCAAGCTTTGGCAAATAACGTCGTCGTTCGACAGATCGAACCGAACGGAGCATTTTCACATGTTGTCCGATGGACAAGCTCGTCCCAACGCGACCGCTGATGTTTCCGCAACGGCCAAGCCTGCTCCCGAGCCACGCGACACAAAGGACGATGCGGCGCACGCGGCCAGGCCTGTTGCGGGCGCAAAGCGTGTGTCGGCCGCGGCGAGCGACGAGGTTCTCGCGAAGGAGGCGCTCGAGGGGCTGAAACGTATTCGCGCCAAGGCCCGTCTCGACAAGATGGCGATACCCAAGCCTGCGACCACCGTCATCAAGCCGGCCGTGATCGTGGCCAAGCCGCCGCCGCCCCGCCCGACATGGGTTGCGCCGCTCGCAACATTGGCGGTCGCCGCCATGCTCGTGGTGTGCGCGTGCACCGGCGTGATCGCCTATCTCGCCACTCAGCCCGCCCAGAACAACGTTGCGGCCAATACGGAGATCAGAAATTTGCGCGAGACCGTTGCGCAATTGCGCAAGCAAATGTCGGGCGTGTCCGAAAATCTCGATGGCCTGCGCACCGCGGTCGATCAATCGAGCAAGGCGACCAATGACCGCTTCGGCCGGTTCGCCGAGAACCTGGACCGCATCGAGCGGGTGAGTTCGTCCTCGACGGTGAAGCTCGACAGGCTTGCCCAAGCTCAAGTCCAGGCGCCGGCACCGGCGACGGTGCAATCGCAGCCCGCGCCGCAGCAAACGGCGATGGTGGCCTCGGTCGCGGCGCCCGAGTTCACGGGCTCAGTCGCCCCGTCCGAGCGCGCGCCGGTGCCGCGGAAGTTCATCAAGGGATGGTCGGTCCGCCAGGCCTACGAAGGAATTGCGATCCTGCAGAGCCCGAACGGCGTCATCGAGGCCGTGCTTGGACAGCAGGTGCCCGGCCTTGGCCGCATCGAGGAGATCAGGAACGAGAACGGGCGTCTCGTGGTGGAGTCGAGCGGGGGCGTCATCTATTCGTCGCGCAAGGCGACGCCCTGATCGAACGCCGGCTTCTATTGGCGGTGATGCTCGAAGCTGGTGCATAGCAGATCGACCTCCGCCTCCGCGATCGGCGAGCGGAACAGGCGGCAGCTGAACTCGGCCGTGGCCTTGCTGTCGGTGGTGACGCGCTCCTCCCGGAGGAAGATGCATCGCTTGCAAACGTCGGTATGGTGCCGCTGCTCGGCCGCGTCGGACTGATCCAGCACGTACCGGAACGTGTCACGGAAGCGGGTCTTGACCTCGTCGTCGAGGACGGCAATCGCCTCGACCAGAACGTTGACGGGGTCGCGCACCAGGAACTTCTTGCCCTGCTGCGTCACGCTCAGCATCACCGAGCGCTTGTCGGTGGCCGAGCGTTTTCGCTCGAGATAACCGAGCCGCTCGAGCTCCCCGATGATGAACGAGGCGGTGCCGCGCGTGGTGCCGACGTAACTCGCCAGCGCCGAAGGCGTCCGGGAAAAGCGGTTGGCGCGGGAGAGGAAACGCAGCGCCATCCACTCGCGGTCGCGCAAGCCGTGCTTGGTGCCCTCGAACCACAGGATCCGTGCGACCTGCTCCAACAGTTCAATCGATTCACGAGCCAATGTCATTTCAGTTCCGGTCGCATAAAGCTTTATTCAATTGAGCCTTGGGCAGCGCAATCTGAGTGGACGAGTATGAAGCCCGCGGGCAGCCTTCGTTCGTGCCGAACGGTCGGATTGCGCGTGGGGAAGAAGCTCTCGGTTTCGAGAGATGGAACTTCCGGACGTGGAACTAGGGCGTCACACAGAAAGTTCGAGTAAATCGCACAGCGCGAATCATCTGAAAATTTCAAACAAATGACGGTGGTTCGCGTGCTGGATTCCGGTCGCGCACGGTATCGGGGCAACATGATGTATCGTTGCGGCCACCATCGAGCCCATTTGTAGCGGGCGAATGTTTCGATCGGCGCCAGGGAGCGAAGTCTCCGCAACGTTGGACCGTGCGGGAGCGGCGGAAGAACCCCCATTTTCGGTTAATGGATGTTGCGTCGCAGCGCGGCCGGGCGGTTAAATCGGACACACGATCGATCCGGAAAGCTCGCACATGGCCCAAGGCCATTTGCTCGCAGGCTGGTGATTTGCGTTTCCCCGGCAACTATTGGCGAATGCGCAGCGCTCGGGGCACGATGGGCAGCAGCAAGGGACCGACCGATGAGCTTCGAAGACACCATGACGTCCGACGTCGTCGGGTTGACGAAAGTCGCGCCGGTCTCGCGCCGCGGATTCATGAGCGCCACCGCGGCGGTCGCCGCCGGTTACACCCTTGCGGCCGGGCCCGTGCGCGCCGAGGTGATCACGACCGACACAAATGGTCTCCAGGCTGGCGACGTCAGGATCAAGGTCGGCTCCGAGGAGATGCCTGCCTATTTCGCCCGCCCGGCCGGCAACACCAAGGCGCCGGTGATCATCGTGGCGATGGAGATCTTCGGCCTGCACGAATATATCAAGGACGTGACGCGGCGCCTCGCCAAGCTCGGTGCCTTCGCGATCGCGCCGGACTATTACTTCCGCAAGGGCACCGATCTCACCAAGATCGCGGACATCAAGGACCTGCTGCCGATCGTCAACGCCAAGCCGGATGCCGAACTGTTGTCGGATCTCGATGCGACGGTGGCATGGGCGGGAGCGCAAGGCGGCGATACTGGCCGGCTCGGGATCGTCGGCTTCTGCCGGGGCGGCCGTACGGTCTGGGAATATGCTGCCCACAGCGGCACGCTCAAGGCAGGCGTTGCCTTCTACGGCACGGTGGTCGATCCCGCCAATCCGCTATGGCCGAAGAGCCCAATGCAGCTCGCACCCGAGATGAAGGCGCCGGTGCTCGGCCTCTATGGCGGGGCCGACACCGGCATTCCCGTCGCGCAGGTCGACCAGATGAAGGCCGCGCTCGAGCAGAACAAGAAGACGGCCGAGTTCAAGATTTATCCGGAAGCGCCGCACGGCTTCCATGCCGACTATCGCGGCAGCTACCGCAAGGACGCGGCAGAAGATGCCTGGAAGCAGGCACAGGCCTGGTTCAGGAAATATGGCGTCCTGAGCTGATCCCTTGTTTCGAAGGATGGCCTGATCGGCCGCCCTTTTCATTCCAGCGCAACGGCCTCACTTCACCATCGCGCCATAGACGATGTCCTGAACCTGCTCGCGGTAGTATTTCCTGAGCTCACCGGGCGCTGCCGTCCCCACCACCACGACGAGACGCTCCTTGGGATCGCAGAAGAACTGCGTTCCGTAAGCGCCGTTCCAGGTGAACTCGCCGGGATTGCCGGGGACCGAGGACAAGCCCTCGCTGGTGCGAACGGCGACCGAGAGGCCAAAGCCGAAGCCGCCGCGATGCGGCTCGACGTTGGCCACGTTGTTCTTGATCTCGGGGCCAAGATGGTTGGCGGTCATGTGGTGCACGATCTTCGGTCCGAGAACGCGCTGGCCGTCGAGCTCGCCGCCATTGAGCAGCATCTGCCCGAAGCGGAGGTAGTCGCCGACCGTGGCGAACGCGCAGGCGCCGCCGCAGTCGAATTTGGTCGGCGTATCCAGGAGCTTGATTGCCTGCGGCTTGCCGGTCAGCGGATCGTTGGCGAAGGGACGGGCGAGGCGAGGGCGCTGCGCATCGGTCGGATGGAAGGTTGCGTCCTTCATGCCGAGCGGGTGCCACACATTGGCAGCGAGATAATCGCCGAGCTTCTGCTCGCTCACCTTCTCGATCACCGCGCCGAGCACGTCGATCGAAAAGCCGTACTCGAACTCGGTCGAGGGTTGCTGCGCCAGCGGCAGCTTGGTGATGCGGTCGATGAAGGCCTGGGTATCGCCTTCGATCGCGGGCGCAATGCCGTCGGGATATTGCCGCGCCACCGGGCTCGAACTGTCGGGACGGCCGCCATACATCAATCCGGACGTGTGCCGGTAGAGATCATGGATGAAGATCGGCGAGGCCAACGGTTCAAGCTTGAGCGAGCCGTCGCTCTGGCGCACGCCGACCTTCATGTCGGCAAAGCCGGGATAGTAATTGGACAGCTTGGCCTGCAGCGGCAACTGGCCTTTTTCCATCAGCGTCAGGCCCGCGACCGCCGCCATCGGCTTGGTCATCGAGGCCAGCGCGAAGATCGCGTCGACCGGCATCGGCGTGCCCTTGTCCGGATCGAGCAGGCCGTAGGCCTTGTAGTGCACCAGCTTGCCATTGCGCGCGACGGCAACGACCGCGCCGGGCACGCGCTTGGCGGCGATCTCGCGCGCGAAGAAATTGTCGAGGCGCGCAAGGCCCTGACCGGAAAAGCCGACATCGTCGGGGTTGGCTTCGGGCAGCGGTGCGGCGCGCGCCGCACCGAGCGTGATGACGGCAGCCGCCGTCGCGATCACAGCGATCGTCTTCTTCATTGTGTCCTCCCAGGGCGGGCTCGTTATGTGCAGGCCCACGATGCCAAGAACACGTCCGCACTCACGCGAAGTCAAGCACGGGCGCAGCATGACAGGGGCGCGCCGGGATTTCCGGAACCCTATCGCCCTTCGCCGGCGCGCCACAGCGCATCGAGGCCGTGACGATAGGTCGGGTGGACCAGCGCGACGCCGAGCTCACGCTTCAGCTTCGCGTTGGAGACACGGGCGCTGCTGGCATAGAAGCTGCGGGCCATCGCCGACATGTCGGCCGTCGCGAACGCCTCTTCCGGTGGTGGTGCAACGCCCATCAGCTCAGCGGCATAGGCGATCACGTCCTGCGGCGGCGCGGGCTCGTCGTCGCAGACGTTCCAGGTGCCGCCGCTTCGGTGGCGGACGGCGGCCATGATCGCGCTCGCGATATCGTCGGCATGGATGCGGTTGAAGACCTGGCCGGGCTTGATGATGCGCCGGGCCGTTCCCGCGCGCAGCGTCGCCAGCGCATTGCGGCCGGGGCCGTAGATGCCGGCAAGCCGCAGGATCGCGGCTTCGCCGCGCGCCGCCTCCATCCAGGCCTGCTCGGCAGCAATCCGCATGCGCGCGCGCTCGAGGGTGGCCTGCGGCGGAGTGCTCTCGTCGACCCAGCCGCCGCCGTGATCGCCGTAGACGCCGATGGTGGAGAGATAGACAATTTTGCGCCGGCCCGCCGCCAGCACGTCGCCGAACGCGGCGATTGCGGGATCGCCAGCGTTGCCAGGTGGGATCGAGATGAGAAGGACATCGGCCTCGCCGATACGTTCGGCCGTCATGCGATCCGGATCGCTCCCGGAAAAAGGATGCACCTCGATGCCGGCGATATCATCCTGCTGCGCAGGATCCCGCACGGTGCCGGCAACATGCGAGAAGGTGCCGCCGAACTTCCCCACGAAATGCCTCGCGCTGTAGCCCAAGCCCAGAATGAAGAGGCGCATGTCTTTGCCGTGCCGGTCGGAGTTCCCTTCGCGCCTGCTGCGCGTCCCCGCTCATAAGAGATTTTTGGGTCCGGCAAAAGATATTGCGATTTGTCTCGCCCTCCACCTCGGGCGATGGTTGCCCGTCAGCGAGGGGCGTCCTGATCATGCAGGCAGCAACAGCCACGATTGCGCCATCCGGTGCCGCGGAACTGATCCGGCGCGCCGCCGCGCTGATTTTCGACATCGACGGCACCCTGGCCGAAACCGAGGAACTGCATCGGCAGGCCTTCAACCATGCCTTCGCCCGCCACGGTCTCGACTGGCAGTGGGACCGCGCCGTCTACAAGGACCTGCTGCGGGTGACCGGCGGCAAGGAGCGTATGCGCGCTTACCATGCAAGGCTGCGGATCGCAGCGCCATTGTCCGATGAGGACATCGCTGCGCTTCACCGCATCAAGACCGCGCGTTACGCCGAGCTGGTCGAAACCGGCTGCTGCCCCCTAAGACCTGGAGTGATCGAGCTGCTCGCTGCGGCGAAGTCACGCGGCCAGCGGCTTGCGATTGCGACCACGACCTCGCACGGCAACATCGATGCGCTGCTGTCCCAGGCGCTGGGGACGAACTGGGCTGCGGAGTTCGATGCGATCGTCGCCGGCGACGATGTCGGGCACAAGAAGCCCGCGCCGGACGTCTATCTCGAAACGCTGGCGCGGCTGAAGCTGGCTGCGGCCGACTGCGTCGCGATCGAGGATTCCGCCAACGGCCTGATCGCCGCCTCACGCGCCGGCATCCCCGTTCTGATCACCCGCAGCATGTTCTTTGCGGAGGATGATTTCAGCGAGGCGCGGGCTGTTCTGGATGATCTGTCGGAACTCGCCTCCGGGCAAAGAACGGGGAACCCCAGGGGGGATACATCGAGCTGCGAGGCAGAGAGCCTGCCCTCGTTCACCACATTTAAACCTTAAGATTCTACGAAGAGGACTCAGCTACGGGCCGGGGAACATGCAAACAGCCTTCGTACAGAAGCCATCCGTAGACTTCGGGCAATGAAGGTTTGGCAGACCAGCTGCATCGTGGCTGTGATCGCATCCGCGGGACTTTACCTGGCCGCCGGTAACAGACCGGCCGCCACGGCGCCGGACCTCCTGCCCGAAGCGGCAGCGAGCATGGCGTCGCCTGCTAACACGGTGACGCCTGCCTTGTACGCGGAGGCATCCGCCAGACTTGCGGCAGCGCTTCGGTCAGAAAGTGTAGCGCCTGGCTCGGAGACGTCAGCAGGTTCCAGTCCGTCGAGCACCGAAGCGGAGATCGTCGATGAACCCGTCGCGCCAAAACTGGCGTCGTTGGGACAGGATGTCGTCCAACCGCTGCCGCCGGAACGCGATGCGTCCAACGAGGCTCCGAAAGCGGCGTCGACGCAGGATTTTCGTCATCTGGTCTACTATGTCTGGTCCGAATTGCCGCCCGTCGAGAAACCGGCGGAGATCGTCTTGCGTGCGTTCAAGGACATTCCGGTCGGAACGCCGGCCGAAGAGATCAAGCGCGCCTCCGACGCGTTTGGCCTCGATTTCAATTTCATGATGGCGGTTGCCAAGATCGAGTCCGGCTTCAACCCCAATCAACGCACAGGGTCGTATATCGGGCTTTTTCAGCTCAGCCACTATGAGTTCGGCAAGTTCGGCTACGGGCAGATTCGCAGCCCGCGGGATAACGCCGTCGCGGCCGCCTACAAGATCATCACTGAAGGCGTCCAGTTCGGATGGATCACGCATCGGACGCCGGACATGAGCGATCTCTACCTGATCCATCAGCAGGGCTGGGAAGGCGCCGCCGAGCACATCAGCAAGCCCGCTCGGCTCGCCTGGAAATCCATGTGCGCCAGCAGCGAAGGCAAGGAGAAGGGCGAGCGGTGGTGCAAACGCGCAATCTGGGGCAATACACTTCCGGCCTTCAAGCGCACCTGGAAATCGGTCGAGAACGTGACGTCAGAGGCGTTCGTCGGAATGTGGCGCGGCCGGGTCGCCGAATTCTACACGAAGTACGTGGCGACTGCTGCCGCGGCGGCAAGCCAATAATTCCGTTGTCGGCGGGGTCAGCTGAAAAGGACAAGCCGATCTGGACGCCTGCTGTTGGCAGTAGGCCGGACGCGGTGCCGCGCCGGCCCGGACCGCTGCTTGTGACCCATAGCGGACGTCGAAGTGCCGGCCAATTCATAACGGAATGGGCAAGGTAGAACCGTCAACGGACAGCAAAGCATCGATTTCTTCGCGGCGCAATCGCGTCCCCAACGAGCCGGGTGTCGTGACTTCGCGACACCCGGTCGTCCAGCTAAGAGGGAACGTGCAGCAGTCCGCCGTTTCGTTGCGAATGACCGCCTGCGCGTCATAACAGGCCGGGGATCAGCATCGCGACCTTTTCCTTGTAGTGCCGGTACTGATCGCCAAACAGCGCCACGAGATCGCGTTCCTCGAGCCAGATGCCGAAAAGGATGTAGGCGGTCGTCACGGATGCGAAGAGCAGGTGACCGACCGTCATGGTCGGCGTCGTCCAAAACGCGACGATGAAGCCGAGATAGATGGGATGCCGGATAAGGCCATACAGCCCGGGCGTCCTGAACTTCATGGGTGCGGCCAGCCGCCCCAGGAAATGCGAGACGACCTGCGTCAGGCCGAACAGCTCGAAATGGCTGATTAGGAACGTGCTGTAGAGCACGATGAGCCAGCCGGTGAAGTGGCCGGCAACGGCGGCATAGGCGAGCGACGGCGTCTCGATCGACCAGATCACCGCCGGCATCGGCTGCCACTGCCAGAACAGCAGGGTCAGGCTCAGGCTCGCCAACAGCACATAGGTGCTGCGCTCGAGCGCAGGCGATGCGACGCTGGCGAACAGCCGCTTGAAGCCCTGTCGCGCCATGCCGCTGTGCTGGACCGCGAACAGCGACATCAGTCCGAGATTGACGACGAGTGCATAGGCAGGCGAAGGCGCCGCACCGCTGTCAATCGTCTTCGGAACGATGAGCTGTGAGACGAAGCCGACGGCATAGAGAAACGTGCCGAAAAAGACGGAATAGGAAACCACGCCGTAGCCGAGCACGAGGCTTCGTGCGGCGAGCGAGCTCTGGGCCTGAACCGGCCCGTTCTGCAGGGTGATGGACATGTCCTGATCTCCGGATGTGCGGTTGGTGGGATAACGGCGGCGGCGACGGCGATCCGTTGCCGCGGCCGTCGGGCCGGCTCAGATGCAGGCGAACCCGATGCAGACCTTCTTGACGTGGCAAAGGTTGCCCAGGCAGTCGACCGGCTTTCGTTTGGGCGGGGTGTCGCGGACGGTCACGCCCCCGCCTCCTGCGCTGCGATGATCCCGGACCTCCGGTTGTCCCTCGCGATGGTCACGAACCACCGGCTTGTCGCGATGGTCACGGACATTCGTCGCGGCGGAAGCCGTGGTCAGCGTCATCACCACGCCTGCCATTCCGATCGCCAGCGCGATCGTCGTCTTGAAGGCGGTCTTCTTGGAGGCGTTGCTGTCGAATGCATGCTTGGACTTGAAAAGCGAGTTCATGGCTTTCTCCTAGGTTGGAAATCTTGTTGCAGGGACGTGCGGGCTCGGACCGCGAAGGCGGATCTGCCTTCGTGGTCGGAGTTGGTGAGGCACGACGCTGACGGCGCCGGCCATGGGGCCTTGAAGAGGTGTTACTCAGCGCGCGCGATGGTCGCGAAGCTTTGGTTCGGCTCTCGCCGTGTCGCAGCCGCCATCTGGCGTGTGGGTGTGGCTGCGCGGGTCGCAGAATGTCCTCGGCGCCTGATTGACCTGGCCGCCGCGATGATCGCGCACGGCCGGATCCTCCGCCTTCGCCGCGGCGGGCGAGAGCGAGCTGGCAACCATGAGAACGAGTATCGCGGCGCGGACGTCGGGAACGCTGCGGCGGCGGGCATCGTTGCCGTGCCGGTCGCGGAGCTTCTTCATCATGAATTGCGTGGCCGCCCGCTCGCGCTTGGCCAGCATGTCGGCAACCGACCGGTTGACGAACCGGCGCAGCCGCACAAGCAGGGCAGCGAGGTATCGATGCGACGGGCTCAGCGCGGACGCCTGGGAGGGCATGGACATGTGATTTCCTTTCGATGGGTTCGAGACGATGACGCCCGCGCTGGTAGTCAGTAACTAGACGCGCAGTTGTCGTATTGCCGGTTGCAGGTCCGATTGATGCAGGCAGTCCAGTCGCCCCTGCCTGCGGCTCCCGCGCAACGCTGGTTGCAGAGCCTGTATTTCTGAATGCAACTCATCTTCGCTGCATCGGCCGTTCCGGCCGAACCAAAAACCGAGCCTGCCGCAAGACCGGCGATGAGCAGAAGGGATTTCCAGAAGGGCTTGTTCAAGTGTTGCTCCTTATCGTTGGATCGGTTGCATGATCGGCGGATGATCGCGCCGATCGCTATTCCGCGGCGGCCGTCTGCTGTGCGGGATCGGCCCGCACGACGACGGTGGCGGCGACCTTGTAGAATTCCTCGCCGGGCATGCCGACGCGATGCGCATGCTCGCGGATGGACTCGCCGTCGCGCGCCTCATAGATGCAGAAAGTGCCGATGCGGCCGTCGGCCTCGTGAACCACGTAGCTGCGTATCCAGCGCACGCGGTCCGGCATCTGCTCATTGCCGATACGGGCCGATTTCGCGCCTGCAGCTTCGAGCTCGGCGAGGTTGGCCCAGGCGCTCGGGCGGCGAATGACGTAGAGTTCCATGTCAAATCTCCTCAGGGGTGTGGTTGTCGGCTGATGGGCCGCGAACGACCGCCTGGGAGCTATAGGCGCAGCCGGCGCTGACCGTCCTTACCAGGGCCTGATCATTTCCTGACGCCTGGCTGAACCTTTCCCGTCCTGCGCGGACACACCGACATGATCCACAGGTTCGGACCCTTCGAGCTCGACGAAGCGAGTCGCGTCGTTCTGTGCGCGCGGCGCGAGGTCGCCTTGCAGCCGAGGGTGTTCGATCTGCTGGCCTATCTCGTGCGCAACCGCGACCGGGTGATTGAAAAGGACGAGCTGCTGGACGCGATCTGGCCGCACGTGACCGTCACCGACAATTCGTTGCAGCGGGCCGTGAGCCTGCTCCGTACGGTCTTGCGCGAGGGTGGCATGGACGGCGCCATCCGCAATGTCCCGGGCAAAGGCTATCGCTTCTGCATCGACCATGAGCCGGAGCTGCAGGCTCCCGCTGCCGCGACGCCTGGCGAGCATGCCACAGACCTGCGGACACGGGCGCAACGCGCGGCGTCCGCGAAGGTGTGGACCGAGGCCGCGGCCTTGTTCGAAGCGGCCGAGGCCGCCAGGATTCTCGATGGCGCGGACCTGCATCAATGGGCCCTCGCGCTCCAATGCACAGGCAGGACCGATGCGGCCATGCCGGTCCTGGCTCGCGCCATCGCGGCGCATATCGAAGCCGGCAATGTGCCGTCGGCCGTCGTCGATGCAGTCGCCCTGTCCGGCCTTTACTTCGAGCGCGGCCAGGCCGCGATCGCCAAGGGCTGGCTCGCCCGTGCAGAGGATTGGGCCGGCGAGATCGAGGATGCCGCGACCGCGGCGCTGGTTCTCTGGATGAAATCGAAGGTCGCAGCCTTCGACGGCGAGCCGGATCTGGCGTTGTCGCTGGCAGATGAGGCCTATAGCGCAGTCCGCCACAAGGACGCGGTCGGCATCGAGGCGCTGAGCCTCGTCTATCGCGGCTTCTACCGGTTGTGCCTTGGCGACACGCGGGCCGGTCTGGCCGACCAGGATCATGCGGCGACCCTGGCGCTCTCCAGCAGCCAGCTCGATCCGGTCATGGGGGGAATTCTCTACTGCAACATCCTGTGGGCTTCGCGGATGTTCGGGGACTGGGCCAGAGCCGACCAGTGGACGTTGGGCTACCAGGGCTTCTGCTCGGAGAGCGGGATCGAACTGACCGGCTCGTGCCAGCTCCACCGTTCCGAAGTCCTTGGCATCAGGGGATCGCTCGGCGAGGCTCTGACCCGCATCGAGGATTCACTGTCCCGTCTCAACAGCGATGCGCCGTGGTCGATCGGCGATGCCAATCGCGTCCTCGGCGACATTCAGTCCGCCATCGGCAATGACGACGCGGCGCTCGAAGCTTATGATCGAGCCTATTCGCTCGGTTGGTGTCCCGAACCCGGCCGCGCCATGCTGCTGCTGGAACGGGGCGAGGCGGAAGCGGCCCATGCCAGCCTCGAGCGCAGCTTGATCGGTAAGACCTGGTGGACATTGCAGCGGCGCGGAATCCTGTTCGCGCATCTGGCGCTGGTCGCGGCGCATACCGGCCGCCGCGAGCAAGCGGTAGTCTTGATTGAGGAGCTGTCGGGCAGTGCCGATCGATGGCCAATGCCGTCGATCCGGGCGCTCACCAACGAAGCGCAATCTGTGCTCGCGCATTCCGCCGGTGATCTGGAAGCGGCTTTGCGTCACCTACACCTGGCTCGGCAGCTCTGGTCGAGCATCGAAGGACGGGTCCAAGCCGTGAGGCTTCGACTGGGGATCGCAACACTGCAGCTCGAATGCGACGACGTCCGCGGCGCCGCGGCGGAAGTTCATGCCGCCCAGCTCGTGGCGCGCGAACTTGGCTCGCACAAGCTTGAGGCATACTGCAAGGAACTGCAGCGCAAGATCGGTGTAGGTCAGGCTGGCTGCGCCGCCTAAGCGCAAAGCCAGCAATCGAACTTTGTAATGACGAAGGCGATTGTTAACCTCGCGCAGACCGTCATCTCGCGGCGCCCATCATCCAATGCTCGACACATTCTGCTCCTCCGACCAACATTGCATGCCGCGGAGGCCGGCCAAAAAGCCTGGCTTTGCCGTTGAACTGATTGAGACGCCGGGGACCCCTTCGCCTGAGATCCGATCATTTGGCGCCTGCATGTGCTCGCCAACCAGGGCGGAAACGTCAGCTATTGGCCCGAAGCCGACCTAGGCTCCTTCTGCTTCTGTTGAAATCGTTCCGCGAAGCGTCTTGGGCGTGATACACCGTGTATCCCAATTTCTGCCGATACAATTCGTTTGCGTCCACGTCTTCCCGATCTTCATCGCGTGTCCAGGAGGAGATGAGATCATGACTACGAATGCATTCTCGGACCTGACGCGGCTCATCAACGGCTATCAAATTTCGCAAGCCATTCATGTCGCGGCCCGTCTTGGCATAGCCGACCACCTTAGCCATGGGCCGCTAAGCAGCAACGAACTTGCTCGGCTCAGCGGATCCCATCCGAGGACACTATATCGACTCTTGCGGGCATTAGCTTCGGTCGGTGTTTTCCATGAGGGTGAGAACAGAACGTTTTCGCTCGCCCCGATGAGCGAGTGCCTTCGCTCTGATTCACCGACCCCACTGGACGGCTGGGCGGCATATGTCGGGCGACCTTATGCCTGGCAGGCTTGGGGCCATCTCGAACATAGCGTGCGCACCGGTGAGAGTGCCTTTCGGCATCTCAATGGTCAGAGCGTATGGGAGTATCGCAGCACCCGTCCCGATGAGAACGCGATTTTTAGCCGAGCCATGACAGCCAATTCTCGCGGCGCCATCGAGGCTATCATCGCCGCCTGCGACTTTAGCCGCTTTCGTCACGTGGCCGACATCGGGGGTGGTCAAGGCCAATTGCTGGCGGGAATTCTCGCGGCAAACAAGGGCTTGCGCGGAACACTGTTTGATCAGCCGCACGTGGTCGAGAAGGCGGCCGAAGTTCTGAAGCGGGATGGTGTCGCCGACAGATGCGAAATCGTCGGTGGCAGCTTCTTTGAAGCCATTCCGGAGGGGGCTGATGCCTATGTGATGCGGGCGATCATTCACGATTGGGACGACAAGGAAGCAATTTCTATCCTGACTACATGCCGTCGCGCGATGACAGCCAATGCGAGGCTGCTCCTCGTTGAACGCATTGTGGAGCCGCCGAACGAGGGGCCAATCTCGAAACTCAGTGACCTCAACATGCTCGTCATGCTTGGTGCGCTGGAACGGACTTACGACGAGTATTGCGCGCTGTGTCGAACGGCCGGATTTGAGACGCGCGGCACGGCTCGCGCAGGCTTGCACTTCCAGATCATAGAGGCTGTTCCAACTTAGGCCGAAAAGTCTGCATTTGCTTCGATGATCTGACGGCTAATGCTGGCGCGAAGGCGAAGATCGCGATGGCACCCGACAGGTCAGAAGCCGAGGCCACACCGGACGTGGTGGTGACGCGGCCGAATCGACGTGAATGACGCGAAGCGGGCTTCAGTGGAGCGAGGCAATCGCCACGAACGATTGCTGCGGAAACGTTAGCTTGCCACCTGCCAGCATGGAATGGTCGAGCCGAGAGGCAGCATCATCGGAAATCGACATGATTAGCCGCTCCCGCTCAGGCGCCTCTTTATCGTTCAACAGACCAGCCATCGGCGTCGCCGTGAGCTGAAAGCGCACATAATCCAGCATTGACGGAAACCTGATCTGTTTGGTGACGGGGACCACTTCGACGAAGTCAAAGCCGGCCTGCTTCGCCCAACGAGCAATCTCCTGAGCATCGCAGGAAAGATGCTCAGAACGTTTAATGCGTGAGGCCCCTTCTCCGAGACACTTATCGAGCGCCTGCACGAAAGCGTACGCTGCCGGCGTCTTCTCGATTGAGCCATAAACGCTGAATCCAGCGTGGCCGGCGGGCTTAAGCACTCTCACCATTTCCTTTAGCGCCAGAAGCCGATCAGGGAAGAATTGTAGCCCGAGTTGGCAGAGTACGACGTCGAAGCTGTCTGAATCGAACGGAAGGTCAAGCGCACTCCCCTCGATCCATTCAATCTCTGGAGACTTCGCGCGCGCAATCGCGAGCATCGCTGAATTGAGGTCAAGGCCGACAACACGTCTCACGATGCCACGTTGCTCTATCAATCTCGCGACAATGCCGGTCCCACACGCGATGTCGAGTACGCTGTCGCCGCGCGCTGGTGGGATGCGGTCGAGCAGGTCGTTGGCCCATACTGATGTGATGGCCGGCACCAAATAACGTTCGTACAGTTCCGGCGCGCTGGCATCCATTTGCCAGTGTTCGTGGACCGACATGACTTGCCCCTATTGCCGAGTAGAAGCATCGAGAGACATTTCCGTCTTGATGCTGGCCTATCGGACAACAAGCTGCAAGGGGGAAGGTCCGCTTGTGGCCCTTGGCGGTCATCGGTCTACGACGCTTCGAGATCTCCCTCAAAGGTGAAACAGCCTCGATTGTGAGCATGCGACTTAGAGCGCGCCCGCGTGCCGGCTGCGGTCAGTGGACGCGGTGGCTCATTCTATCGTCGTCATCCTGTTCGACGATCTGCGCGATCGGGCTCGACTGGTGATGCACCAGGCGCCAGTCGTCGCCGACGCGGCGGAAATGGTTCGCAGCCGCCAGAGCGGTGCCGTCGACGATCTCGATGCAGAGCACGCGGGCGCTGTCGCCGTCGACGATCGCCTGCGGTTCGGCGCAGGTGATCTGCGGTCTTTCAGGATTTTGCAGGATGTCGCGCCAGCTTCCGATCACCGTGGCGCGTCCGACGATCGCCGGCCAGCCGGGATGGATGCAGGAAATGCCGTCGTCATCCGCCCACATCTGTTCCATGCCGGCGAAGTCGCCCGCTGAAAAAGCGGCGTAGAAGGCCGCGTTGGCGGCGATGATCTTGCTGTCTTTTGCCATGCCTCTCGGGTGGGGCAATGACAGGCAAAAATCAAGCGCGACTTCCGTCGGTCAGACCGCAGTGCAGCATTTGCCCGCTTTGTGGTCAGGCCGAGACGAGCATCGCCACCGCCCGCCGCGCACCGCCCTGATACAGTTGGCCGAGCGCCGCGGTCACGGCCTCGCGCAGGCGCGGCTCGGAACCGAGCGGCCCGAACACCTTCGCGACCCCGAGAAGTGCAGGCGCGAGCCGCTCGGCGACGGGGCCGGCCTCACGCGCCAGCGCGGCGAACTCGGCGGCGAGCGGATCGCGCACGTCGATGGCGCGGCCCTGCTCGTCGGTTGCGGTGACGTAGCGCATCCAGCCGGCCACCGCGAGCGCATGGGCTGCGATCGGCAAATCCTTGCGCAAGCGATCCTGCATCGCGCCAAGCAGGCGTTGCGGCAGCTTCTGCGAGCCGTCCATCGCGATCTGCCAGGTGCGGTGGTGCAGCGCCGGATTGGCAAAGCGCTCGAGCAGCGAGGCGCGATAGGCGGCGAGATCAGTGCCTGATGGCATGGTCAGCGTCACCGCGGCGTCCTCCATCACCCGCGCGGCGAGGCGCGCGAAATGCGGATCCTGCATCGTGTCCGCGATGGTCTCATAACCAGAGAGATAGCCGAGATAGGCCAGCGCCGAATGGCTGGCGTTGAGCAGCCGCAGCTTCATCAGCTCGAACGGCTTGACGTCGCTGACAAGCTCGACGCCCGCGGCGGCGAGATCGGGCCGGCCCACCGTGAAACGGTCCTCGACCACCCATTGCGTGAAAGGCTCGGTCATCACGGGCCAGGCGTCGCGCATGCCGAGCGCGTTCGCGACCGTATCGCGGTCGCTGTCCGTCGTCTCCGGGACGATTCGGTCGACCATGGTGGAGGGGAAGGCGACCGTATCCGCAATCCATTTGCCGAGATCCTTCGACCGCAGCGCGGCGAACTGCGTCACGATCCGCTGCACGGTGTGGCCGTTGGCGGCGAGATTGTCGCAGCACAGCACGGTGAAAGGCGGAAGGCCCTGTGCCCGCCGCCGCGCCAGCGCGGCGACGATGAAGCCGGTCGCCGAGCGTGGCGCGCCGAAATTGTTGAGGTCGTGCACGATGTCGGGATGCCGCTCGTCGAGATCGCCGGTCTGCGGCGTGTGGCAATAGCCCTTCTCGGTAACCGTCAGCGAGACGATGCGAATGGCGGGATCGGCCATCCGTTCGACCAGCCGGCCCGGGTTCTCGCGTGCGACGACGCTGTCGAGCAGTGCGCCGACGACGCGGTGCTCGGTGCCTTCGGCGGCGCGTATCGCAGCCGTGTAAAGGTGATCCTGCGGGGCGAGAGCATCGCGCGTATCCGGGCTGCGCAGGCTGGCGCCGACGATGCCCCAGGAGGGGGCCCCGGCGGACAGGCAATCATCGATGACAACCGCTTGATGTGCGCGATGAAAGGCGCCGAGACCGAGATGCACGATACCGGGCGTGACGCGCGAACGGTCGTAGCCCGGGCGGCGGATGGCCGGCGGCAGCCGGTCGAGATTGGCGCGGCCAAGGCGTGTCGAACCTGGGCGCATGGACGTCTCCCTTTGCTTTGCCGCTGCTTGACATGGCGCCCTTATCAGGTCAATGCTTCGGTCAATTGGTAAGGCCAATTATCCAAAATTGGCGGGCCGCGGGTCTGATCAGACCCCGCGCGACCCTATCGGGGAGGACCAGCGTGCCGCTGGAAGCTGTGGAGGCGAGACGGCTCTATCGCCAGGTCGCCGATCAATTGCGAAGCCTGATCGACAGCGGCGAGTACGCGGTCGGCAGCCGCTTGCCGACTGAGCGTGAGCTAGCCGAGCAGCTGAAGATCTCGCGGCCGACTGTGCGCGAAGCCCTGATCGCGCTCGAGGTCGAGGGCCGCGTCCGCATCCGCGTCGGGTCCGGCATCTATGTGATCGACCCCGCGGACGCTGCACCCGCGCCGCCAGCCGCCGGCCTCGAAGGTCCGTTCGAGCTGTTGCGCGCCCGCGAATTCCTGGAAAGTGCGATCGCCGAGCAGGCCGCGCGCGTCGCGACCAAGGACGATGTCGCCCGCATCGATGCGTCCCTTCTCGCGATGGAGAAGGTCGAGCATCCCGGCGAGGCCTCGATGGTCCACGACCGCGCGTTTCACGTCGCGATCGCCGGAAGCCTCGGCAATGCCGTTCTGGTACGCGTGGTGGGCGAGCTGTTCGACCAGCGTCTCAACCCCTATTTCGCGCAGCTTGCGCATTATTTCGAGAGCCCGGGCACCTGGCGCACCGCGCTCGACGAGCATCGCGCCGTGCGCGAGGCGATCGCGGCGCACGATCCGGACGCCGCGCGCGATGCGATGCGCGCTCATCTGGCGCGCTCGCAGGAGCGCTTTGCGCAGAATTTCGGCGCCGAGAACGCGGCGGGATCGTCGCCCGGACGCGGCCGCGCGGCGCGACCTGCGGCAAAGCCGTCGAAACCGAAAGATGCGCCGAAGAAGCGGACTGCGGGCAGCGGCGCGCGGCGGCGATGAGATTGGACGGCCCGCATCCGTGTCGGGGCGGGCGAACAAGAAGCAGACTTGAACGATGGAGGAAAAGTCGATGTTGAAGACAATGACGATTGCAGCAATGGTCTCCGCCGCTACGCTGCTGGCCGCGACCAGCGCAAGCATGGCGCAGACCAAGCTCAAATGGGCCCATGTCTACGAGACCTCGGAGCCGTTCCACACCGCCTCGGTTTGGGCCGCGCAGGAGATCGGCAAGCGCACCAACGGGCGCTATGCGATCGACGTCTATCCGGCCTCGCAGCTCGGCAAGGAGGCCGACATCAACCAGGGCCTATCGCTCGGCTCGGTCGATATCATCATTTCCGGCTCGAGCTTCGCGGCCAAGAGCTTCCCGCCGATCGGCGTGACCTATTATCCCTACACCTTCCGCGATGCCGATCATCTGCTCGCCTACACCAAGAGCGACATCTTCAAGGAGCTCGCCAAGGGCTATGAGGACAAGAGCGGCCACCACATCGTCGCGGTGACCTATTACGGCGTGCGCCAGACCTCGTCGAACAAGCCGATCAAGACCTGCGCGGACATGAAGGGCCTGAAGATGCGCGTGCCCGACGTGCCGGCCTATCTTGCCATGCCCCGCGCCTGCGGCGCCAACACCGCACCGATCGCCTTCGCCGAAGTCTATCTCGCGCTCCAGAACGGCACCGTCGAGGCGCAGGAAAACCCGCTGACCACGATCGAGGCCAAGAAGTTCTATGAGGTGCAGAAGCACATCGTGCTGACCGGCCACATCGTCGATCACCTCAACACCGTGATCGCCGGCGCCCTTTGGAAGAAGCTCTCTGACGAGGACAAGAAGATCTTCACCGACGTCGCCCAAGAAGCCGCAGCCAGGGCGACCGGAGAGATCAAGCAGAACGAAGCCAAGCTGGTCGCCTTCTTCAAGGACAAGGGCCTGACCGTCACCGAGGTCGACAAGAACGAGTTCCGTGACACCGTGCTGAAGAACGTCGCGTTCGAGACCTTCGGCTATCGCAAGGCCGACTGGGAAAAGATCCAGGCGGTGAAATAATTCACGCCGTCGTTCCGGGGCTCGCGAAGCGAGAACCCGGAACCTCGAGATTCCGGGTTCGTCTCGCCGGGCCGCGCTTGCGCGGTCCCGTCGAGCCGCCCCGGAATGACGACTGCGAGGTTTGAGGGAGCAACCCATGTCGACCGCCGAAATCCACCGGCAGATCACCGCGGATGAGATTGCCCATACGTTCGAGGAAGAGGCGACGCCGAAGGTCGATCTCGGCGTGTACGCGTTCGAGGACTGGGTGGCGCTGGCAATCTTCTGGGTGATGGCGCTCGCCGTCTTCCTGCAGTTCTTCACCCGCTACGTGCTCAACGACAGCTACGCCTGGACCGAGGAGATCGCGACCTATTGCCTGATCGGCGTGGTCTTCATCGGCTCGGCGATGTGCGTGCGGCTGTCGCGGCACATCCAGGTCGACCTCGTCTATCGCTACCTGCCGCATGCCGCAGGCCGCGTGCTGTCGACGGCGATCGACCTGATCCGGATCGCCTTCTTCGGCTACGCCATCAAGCTGGTCTGGATCTACATCCAGATCATCGGCGACGAGCAGATGACCACGATCAATCTTCCCAAGGACTACGTCTATTACGCCGTGCTGTTCGGCTTCGTGCTGATGTTCGCACGCTCCGTGCAGGTGGCCGTCCAGAACTGGCGGCAGGGCTACTCGGTCCTCGAACGTCCGGGTGCCTACGACGGATCGGAAGGATAACACCATGCTGCTGTTGCTCGGAGGCTTTCTCGTCCTGATGCTGCTCGGCGTTCCCGTGGCGATTGCCATGGCCGCGTCGTCGCTGCTCTACATCCTGGTCAGCGGCGTGACGCCGGACGTCACGCTGGCGCAGCGCATGATCGCCGGGGTCGAGAGCTTTCCGCTGCTCGCCGTGCCGTTCTTCATCCTGGCCGGCAATCTCATGAATATCGCCGGCGTCACGGGGCGCATCTACAAATTCGCCGTCGCGCTGGTGGGGTGGATGCGCGGCGGCCTCGGCCACGTCAACATCGTCGGTTCGGTGATCTTTTCCGGCATGTCCGGCACCGCCATCGCGGATGCCGCCGGCCTCGGCACCATCGAGATCAAGGCGATGAAGGACCACGGCTACTCCACCGAATTCTCGGTTGGCGTCACCGCGGCCTCGGCGACACTGGGGCCGATCATCCCGCCGTCGCTGCCCTTCGTGATCTACGGCATGATGGCGAACGTCTCGATCGGCGCGCTGTTCCTCGGCGGCGTCATTCCCGGCGTGGTGCTGACGCTGTTCATGATGGCGACCGTCACCTATTTCGCGCACAAGAACAAATGGGGCAGCGACACCCCGTTCTCCTGGCCGCAGCTCGGCTCGGCCGGGCTCGAGATCGCCATCGTGCTGTCCTTCCCGATGGCGATCTGGCTGATGGTGATGGCCGGCATGTCGGTCAACATGGCCGTCGTCATCGGCCTCGGCACGCTGCTCATCATCGACTGGTATTTCGACTTCTCAGCCGTGATGGCGCTGATGGCGCCGGTGATCCTGATCGGCGGCATGACGCTCGGCTGGTTCACGCCGACGGAAGCCGCGGTCGCTGCCGTGATCTGGTCCCTGTTCCTCGGTCTCGTGCGCTACCGCACCATGACGTTCCAGACCGTCGCCAAGGCGACGTTCGACACCATCGAGACCACCGCCTCGGTGCTGTTCATCGTCACGGCAGCCTCGATCTTCGCCTGGCTGCTGACGGTGTCGCAGGCGGCCCAGATGCTGTCGGACTGGATGCTCAGCATCACCCAGAACAAATGGGTGTTCCTGGCGCTCGCCAACGTGCTGATCCTGTTCGTCGGCTGCTTCATCGACACCACGGCGGCGATCACCATTCTGGTGCCGATCCTGCTGCCGATCGTGCTCAAGCTCGGCATCGATCCGATCCACTTCGGCCTGATCATGACGCTGAACCTGATGATCGGCCTGTTGCATCCGCCGCTCGGCATGGTGCTGTTCGTGCTCGCCCGCGTGGCAAAGCTCTCGGTCGAGCGCACGACGGTGGCCATCCTGCCCTGGCTGGTGCCGCTGATGCTCGCGCTGATCGCGATCACCTTCATTCCTGAACTCACCCTCTGGCTGCCGAAATACATGGGATTGTCCAAATGACCTCGACCGCTCTCGCCGCAACCCTGTTTGGTCCCGAAGATCTGCGCATGGTCGAGCATCCGCTCGACAAGCTCGCAGACGGCATGGTGCGCATCCGCTTCGGTGCGGGCGGCATCTGCGGCTCGGACATGCACTATTTCCGCCATGCCCGGACCGGCGATTTCGTCGTGAAGTCGCCGCTCGTACTCGGCCACGAGATCTCCGGCGAGGTCGTGGAGATCGCGGGGCCCGCCGCCAACCCGAAGGTCGGCGACCGCGTCGCCGTCAACCCGTCGCGCTGGTGCGGCCATTGCGTCGCCTGCCGCGAAGGCCGGCCCAATCTCTGCGAGAACATCTATTTCATGGGCTCGGCCTCGAAGACGCCGCACATGCAGGGCGGCTTTGCCAACTATTTCGACGCGATCCCCGCGCAGTGCGTGAAGATTCCCGACCACGTGTCGTATCAAGCCGCCGCGCTGGCCGAACCTCTCGCCGTTTGCCTGCACGCGGTCGCGCGCGCCGGCAATATCGAGGGCAGGCGCGGCATCATCTTCGGCGCCGGTCCGATCGGGCTGCTGACCATGCTCGCCGCGCACCGCGCCGGCATGGCTGATGTCACCGTGGCCGACATCGCGTCGGCGCCGCTCGCTTTTGCCACCAAGCTCGGCGCTTCGCATGTCGAGAATGTCTCGGGCGGCGAGGAGGGGCTGAAGGCACAAGCTGCGTCGCGTCCTTACGATGTTGCGTTCGAGGTCTCGGGCACGGCCGCAGGGCTTGCCAGCGCGATCGGCATTGTCAGGCGCGGCGGCGTGGTGGTGCAGATCGGCAATCTGCCGGGCGGCCAGATCCCGACGCCGTCGAACGCGGTGATGGCCAAGGAGATCGACCTGCGCGGCTCGTTCCGCTTCGGCTTCGAATTTGCAACCGCGGTGGAACTGATCTCCAACGGCAGCGTCGACGTGCTGTCGCTGGTCACCGCCGAGCGTCCGCTGTCGACCGCGCCCGATGCGCTCAGGCTGGCGCTCGACCGCTCGCAGAGCGTCAAGGTCGTGCTGACCGCGAATTGATGGGAGGCAATGCATGATGCTGGAAGGATGGCGCTGGTACGGGCCCGATGATCCGGTCTCGCTCGACGACGTCAGGCAGGCCGGGGCGAGCGACATCGTCTCGGCGCTGCATCAGGTGCCGATCGGAGAAGCCTGGACGCGCAAGGCGGTCGAGGAGCGCAAGAATTTCATCGAGAACGGTCAGCCCGGCCGCTCGAAGCTGAGCTGGTCGGTGGTGGAGTCGATTCCGATCCCCGACGACGTCAAGCGGCTGGGCGGGAAGGCGACGAAGTCCATCGAGGCGTGGATCGCAAGCCTGGAGGCCGTCGCCGCCGCCGGCATCAAGATCATCTGCTACAACTTCATGCCCGTCGTCGACTGGTGCCGCACCGACCTCGAATGGGAGCTGCCGAACGGCGCCCGCGCCATGCGCTTCGACCAGGACCGCTTTGCCGCCTTCGAGCTGCACATCCTCGAGCGCCCGGCTGCCGCGCAGGAATATTCGCCCGAACAACAGGCTCGCGCGAAAAAGCTGTTCGAGCAGATGAGCCAGGCCGATATCGATTATCTCGTCATGGTGATCGCCAGCGCGCTGCCGGGCTCGACCACCGAGCCGATGACCATTCCGCAATTCCGCGACCGGCTCGAAACCTATCGCGACATCACGCCGAGGATTCTACGGCAGCATCTCGCCGAATTCCTCGCGCGCGTGACGCCGGTGGCCGAGCAGCTCGGGGTGTCGCTGACCCTGCATCCGGACGATCCGCCGCGCCCGTTGTTCGGCCTGCCGCGCATTGCCTCGTCAGCCGACGATTATCAGGCGCTGTTCGACGCCGTGCCGTCCAGGGCCAACGGCATCTGCCTGTGCACGGGCTCGCTCGGCGTGCGGCCCGAGAACAACCTGCCCGAGATGGCCGAGCGCTTCGGCCCGCGCATTGCCTTTGCCCATCTGCGCGCGACCAAACGGGAGGCCGACGGGCTGTCGTTCTACGAGTCCGATCATCTCGACGGCGATGTCGACATGGTCGCGGTGCTCAAGGCGCTTCTGAAGGAGAACGCCCGGCGCGCGCCGGACAGGCAGATCGTGTTCCGTCCCGATCACGGCCACCGCATGCTGGATGATCTCGCCGCCACCAAGCGCACCAACCCCGGCTACACCGCCATCGGCCGCCTGCGAGGTCTCGCCGAGCTCCGGGGCGCTATCCGCGCGATCGAGCATCGTTGAGGCTACAGTCGTCATTGCGAGGAGCCCTTGCGACGAAGCAATCCAGAATCTCTCCGTGGAAAGACTCTGGATTGCTTCGCTGCGCTCGCAATGACGTGGAAGGAGGGAGCCGTCACGCTTACGCCGTTTGCTCAGTGACGTGCTCTCGTTGATTCAGAGGTGCCCGATCGCGAAATCCGCCGCCGTCTCGGCGTGAATGGCGGTAGTGTCAAACGTTTCGACGGACGTGTCATCCGGGCCGACCAGCATCGTGATCTCGGTGCAGCCGAGGATGATGCACTCCGCGCCGGCGGCGATGAGCGCTGCCATGACGTCCCGATAGCGCTGGCGCGAGGGATCGGCGACGATTCCGAGGCACAGCTCGTCGTAGATGATCCGGTTCACATCCGCGCGCGCGCCGGCCGGAGGAACCAGCACGTCGAGATCATGCGCGCGCAGCCGATCGATGTAAAAGTCCTCCTCCATCGTGAACTTGGTGCCGAGCAGGCCGACCCGCCGGTATCCTTTCGCCCGGATCCGCTGCGCCGTCGCGTCGCCAAGGTGAATGAATGGAACGGTTACGTTCGAAATGATGTCAGGCGCCAGCTTGTGCATCGTGTTCGTGCACAACACGATAGCTCGCGCGCCGGCGCTTTCGAGGCGCCGCGCCACCTGCGCCAGACTGGCCGCCGCCTCGCTCCAGCGGCCCGCATACTGCATCTGCTTGATTTCCTCGAAATCGTAGGAATACAGCAACAGCGGGGCGGAATGCAGCTTGCCCATGCGATCGCGGACCCGCTCATTGATGAGCCTGTAGTATAGCGCGGTGCTCTCCCAGCTCATGCCCCCGATCAGCCCGATGGTCTGCATTCCCGTGTCCTCGTTGAGTCCGGCCCGACCGTAGACGAAAACGTCGCGGCTCGGTAGCCATCGCTTGACGGAGGCGAGTTGGTGCGCGGACTGGCTTGACCAATTGAGCCTGCGTAGTCTGGATGACGCTGGCGCTCCACCGGGCTACGCCATCGTGCATGTGTCGGCCTCTGTCAATCCGTCGCCGTAAAAATATTCCACTTTACCGAAATTCGGTTTCGGCGTAGGTATCGTCCATCCTGATCCGGCGAAAGGGGCGGTCGTACGTCGTTTCGAACCGCGGATCGGGCAGCGGTGGACGCGGCAGCGTCGTGCACGACAGGCGGGAGCAGGGCGGGAGAACCCCGTGAGGTCTTGGCCGCGTGCGGACGAACGGCGCTGAAGCGTACGGCCAAATCGCGTGGTCCTGGCTGTCGTTGCTACAGCCAAGCCTTGCGGAGGTGCGGGACGTCCGACCGGACGAAGCGCACCGCCAATTCGCGAGGTGACGGAGACAAACAGGACACTCGTCTCCGGGGAGAGCGCGCCATACGCCGTCAAACATCGCGCAGGGAAGGCCGGACGTTTCCGGCTTCACCTGTCATCCGTTGTGCATTGCGTGTGCATTCTCATCGCACGACGGACAAGCGGGTGCCAGCCGGCGCCCGGCCTTCCCTGCGCCCTTTCGTTATGAGGGCGTGAAGAGGACAGCAAAGCTCGGGCGCAAAGGGCCGCGAGGATGCGAAGGCATGTCTGCGAGTCAGCCCACGCGTTTTTCGCGATCGAGAGCGATGGTGGCACGGCGTTGTGCGCCTTTGCCCACCCACGAGACCTCCGTCGAGGAGGAGAAGCGCAGCCACGCTCAATGACGGGGAAAGTGCAGGCGCCACACACTCCGCTCGTGCCCCGGACGCCGCGCCCCGCACGCCTCGATCCTCGCCGTCGCATCATCGCGAATGGGCGGTCGTGCAAACGGCACGGACGGGCATGACGCCTGCGCAGGCTATGATGACCTTTCGACCTTGCGCGCCCTCCCGGGCTGTCTTACGCAGTCTCCGAATAGTGACGCATTGCCAAAGCCCTGAGGGAGCCGACATGACCATCCGCAACACCCGCACCGGGGGCCAGATCCTGATCGATCAGCTCGTCGCCCAAGGCGTCGAGCGCGTGACCTGCGTGCCGGGCGAGAGCTATCTCGCCGCGCTCGACGCGCTGCATGACAGTCCGATCGACGTCATGATCTGCCGCGCCGAGGGTGGCGCTGCCATGATGGCGGAGGCCTATGGCAAGCTCACCGGCCGGCCCGGGATCTGCTTCGTCACCCGCGGCCCCGGCGCTACCAATGCCAGCCACGGCGTCCACATCGCGATGCAGGATTCGACGCCGCTGATCCTGTTCGTCGGCCAGGTCGACACCGGCATGCGCGAGCGCGAGGCGTTCCAGGAGCTCGACTACAAGGCGGTGTTCGGCACGATGGCGAAATGGGCGGTCGAGATCGATCGCCCCGATCGTATTCCGGAGCTAGTGGCGCGCGCCTTCCGCGTCGCCATGCAGGGCCGCCCCGGTCCCGTTGTGATCTCGCTGCCGGAGAACATGCTGACCGAGACCGCTTCCGTGGCCGATGCCATGCGCATCGAGCCGGCGGTGAGCTGGCCAGCGCCGGCCGACATCGACAAGCTCGGCGCCATGCTTGCCGGCGCCAAGGCGCCGCTCGTCATTCTCGGCGGCTCGCGCTGGACCGAAGAGGCGACCAGGAGCATCGCGCGCTTTGCCGAGCGGTTCGACCTGCCGGTCGCAACCTCGTTCCGCCGGGCCTCGCTGATCGATGCCGATCATTCGCATTATGCCGGCGATCTCGGCATCGGGCCGAGCCCGGAGCTGAAGGCGCGCATCGACGGGGCCGATGTCGTCCTGCTCATCGGCGGCCGCATGTCGGAGATGCCGTCCTCGTCCTATACGTTGCTCGACATTCCGAATCCGCAGCAGAAGCTGGTCCATGTGCATCCGGGCTCCGAAGAGCTCGGCCGCGTCTATCAGCCGGCGCTGGCGATCCAGGCAACGCCCGCCGCGTTCGCTGCCGCCGTCGAGACGCTGAAGCCCGCGGGCGCAATTGCCTGGAAGGGCGAGGCCGCCAAGGCGCATGCCGATTACCTCGCCTGGACCGACAAGGCGCGCGAGCTGCCGGGCGCGTTCCAGTACGGCCAGGTCATGACCTGGCTGCGGGACCGCCTGCCCAAGGACGCCATCGTCTGCAACGGCGCCGGCAACTACGCCGGCTGGATCCATCGCCATCACCGCTTCCACAGTTTTGCGGCCCAGCTCGCGCCGACCTCGGGCTCGATGGGCTATGGCGTGCCGGCCGCGGTGCTTGCGAAACGGCAATATCCGGATCGTACCGTCGTCGCCTTTGCCGGTGACGGCTGCTTCCTGATGAATGGCCAGGAGTTCGCAACCGCCGTGCAATATGATGCGCCGCTGGTGGTCATCGTCGTCGACAATTCGCAATACGGCACCATCCGCATGCACCAGGAGCGCGACTATCCCGGCCGCGTCGTCGGCACCCAGCTCAAGAACCCGGATTTTGCGATGTACGCGAAGGCGTTCGGCGGTCATGGCGAGCGCGTCGAGCGCACCGAGGAATTCGCGCCGGCGTTCGAGCGCGCGCTGGCCTCCGGCAAGCCGTCGATCCTCCACTGCATCATCGATCCGCGCGCGATCTCGGTCGGCAAGGACTTTGCGCCCACGGTGAAGGCGTAAGCGATGGCGACCGGCCGGCACGTCGCCATCATCGGTGCCGGCGCGGTCGGTGTGATCAGCGCCATCGAGGCGCTGCGCGAGGGCCATCGCGTCACGCTGATCGATCCGGGAGAGCCCGGCGGCGAACAGGCGGCAAGCTACGGCAATGCCGGCTGGCTGTCGTCGCATTCGGTGATCCCGCCGGCCGAGCCGGGCATCTGGAAGAAGGTGCCGGGCTATCTGATGGACCCGCTCGGCCCGCTCGCGATCCGCTGGTCCTATCTGCCGAAGGCGCTGCCCTGGCTGATCAAGTACCTGCTCTCGGGCTGGACCGCCGCGCGGGTCGAGACGACGGCGTTTGCGCTGCGCGATCTGTTGAAGGACGCACCGCTGCTGCACCGGAAGCTCGCCGAGGAAGCCGGCGTGCCTGAGCTGATCGAGCGTAACGGCGTGATGCATGTCTTCCCTTCGCGCGGCAATTTCGACAACGATCTCGGCTGGCGCCTGCGCAGGAAGGTCGGCGTCCAGTGGCTGGAGCTGTCCGCCGACGAGATGCGCCAGCGCGAGCCGGACCTGCATCCGCGCTACACCTTCGGCGTGGTGGTGGAAGAGGCGGGCCGCTGCCGCGATCCCGGCGCCTATGTCGCCGCGCTCGCCAACCATGCGCTGGCGAGTGGTGCAACGCACGTGCGCGCCAAGGCGACGGGGCTGAAGCTCGACGGCAACAAGCTCCTCGCGGTCATCACCGAGACCGGCGAGATTGCCTGCGATGCCGTCGTAGTCGCCGCCGGGGCGCGCTCGAAGCAGCTCACGGCCTCGATCGGCGATCCGCTGCCGCTGGAGACCGAGCGCGGTTATCACGTCATGATCGAGAATCCGGAATCGGGGCCGCGCAGCTCCATGATGGCGTCGGACGCCAAGATGGTGGTGAACTGGACCAACAAGGGCCTGCGCGCCGCCGGCACGGTCGAGATCGCCGGCCTGGAGGCCGCGCCGAACTGGAAACGCGCCGAGATCCTGCGCAATCACCTGGTCAGCATGTTCCCCAAACTGCCGAGGGACATCCCGACCTCGCGCATCAAAACCTGGTTCGGGCATCGGCCGAGCATGCCCGACGGACGTCCCTGCATCGGCTATGCGCGCGCCTCGCGCGACGTCGTCTATGCCTTCGGCCACGGCCATGTCGGCCTGGTCGGTTCGGCCCGCACCGGCCGGCTCGTTGCCCAGCTCGTCAGCGGCAAGCCGCCCGAGATTCCGCTGACGCCGTTTGCACCCGAACGGTTCCTCTGAGGTCCAGCATGACCAGTTCAGCCAATCCGTCCTCCCGCATCGCCCGTGGCGGCAAGGCCATCTATGGCGCGCCGCTCGGCATCCTGATGCTGGAAGCGCGCTTTCCCCGCATTCCCGGCGACATGGGTAACGGCACGACTTGGCCATTCCCCGTGCTCTATCGCGTCGTGAGCGGGGCATCGCCGGAGAAGGTGGTGCTGAAGGGCGCGGCCGGCCTGCTGCCCGATTTCATCGATGCCGCGAAAGATCTGGTGCGGCTCGGCGCCGAGGCCATCACCACGAATTGCGGCTTCCTCTCGTTGTTCCAGAAGGAGATCGCGGCTGCGGTCGGCGTTCCCGTCGCGACGTCCTCGCTGATGCAGGTGCCCTGGGTGCAGGCGACCTTGCCGCCCGGCAAGCGCGTCGGTCTCGTCACGGTGTCGGGTTCGACCTTGACGCCGGCCCATCTCGAAGGCGCCGGCGTGCCGCTCGACACGCCGCTGGTCGGCACCGAGAACGGCAAGGAATTTTTCCGCGTCCTGATCAGGGCCGAGAAGGACGACATGGACATCGCGCAAGCCGAGCGCGACGTGGTCGAGGCCGGCAAGCAGCTCGTCGCTGAGAACCCGGACGTCGGCGCCATCGTGCTCGAATGCACCAACATGCCGCCCTATGCGGCCGCGCTTCAGGCGGAAGTCGGGTTGCCGGTCTACGACATCTATTCCATGATCACCTGGTTTCATGCCGGGCTGCGCCCGCGCGTCTTTGCGTGAACGCGTCCTCGAGATCGCCACAAGGCCTATTGTCATAAGTCCTGGAGTGAACCCATGAAGCTATCCGGCAAGGTTGCCGCCATCACCGGCGCGGCGCGCGGCATCGGCAAGGCCTGCGCAAAGAGATTCTTGGACGATGGCGTCAAGGTGGTGATTTCGGATGTCGATGCCGATGGGTTGGCGGCGACGGCCGCCGAGCTCGGTCGTCCCGATGCCTTGCGCACGATCGTCGGCAGTGTCGCCAGGCGTGCGGACGTGGATCAGCTCGTCGCCACCGCCGTGAAGGAATTCGGTCGGCTCGACATCATGGTCAACAACGCCGGCGTCGCCCGCAACCGGGACATCCTCGAGATCACCGAAGAGGAATTCGACGAGATCATAGGCATCAATCTGAAAGGCGCGTTCTTCGGCGTGCAGGCGGCCGCCAGGCAGATGATCGCGCAAGGCAGCGGCGGCGTCATCGTCAACATGTCCTCGGTGAACGCGCTGCTGGCGATCCCGGCGCTGGCGACCTACGCGATGTCCAAGGGCGGCATGAAGCAGCTCACCTCCGTCGCGGCCGTCGCGCTCGCCCCGCACAACATCCGCGTCGTCGCGGTCGGACCCGGCACGATCCTGACCGACATGGTGGCGTCATCCATCTACACTTCCGAGGATGCCCGCAGGACCGTGCTGTCACGCACGCCGGCGGGCCGCGGCGGCGAGCCGAGCGAGGTGGCGTCCGTGGTCGCGTTCCTTGCCAGCGAGGACGCGTCCTACATCACGGGGCAGACGATCTATCCGGATGGCGGAAGGCTGGTCCTGAACTACACGGTGCCGGTGAAGGAGAAGTAGGGGGAAGGCGTCGCTCCACATTCGCTGTCATCGCCCGCGAAGGCGGGCGATCCAGTATCCCAGAGGCAGGCGTTGAAGAACTCGCTCTCGCTACATCTGCCGCGGCGTACTGGATTCCCCGCTTTCGCGGGGAATGACACCTGTTGCGAGGCGGGCAGTCCGCCGCTTCACTCCGCCGCGACGGCGATCCCATGGCCGAGCCGCTTCGAGATTCCTCCCGCGCAGTCGCGCAGCGCATGCGCGATCGGGCTGTCCCAACGGGCATCGAAGGTGCCTTCCGGTCCCATCGCGGTGATGACCAGCGCGACATGGCCGGAATGATCGAACACCGGGGCGGAGAACGCGTTGACGCCGGGCAGGGGATCGCCGAGCGCGCGGGCGAGGCCGTGCTTTCGGACCTCCGCGAGCATGTCGGTGAGCTTGGCGCCTTTCACGGCGCGCTTCGGGTTGTAGCCGACACCGTGGCGGTCGAGGCCGCTGTCGAGCGCGGCGCTGATCGTCTTCTCCGGCAGGAACGCGGCGAAGGCGCGGCCCGTCGCGGTCTCCAGCAGCGCCATCACCGAGCCGGCGCGCATGACGATGTGCACCGGCTGGGCCGGTTCTTCGAGCTGCACCACGGTCGGGCCGTGCGTGCCCCACACCGCGAGCGAGACCGCATGTCCGATCTGGCTCGCGAGCGCGGCGATCTTCGGCCTTGCGATGCGCACGCCGGAGAGCCGGCGCAGGCTGATCAGGCCGAGCTCCAGCGCCAGCGCGCCGATCTCGTAGCGGCCGGTACTCTCGTCCTGCTCGATCAGGCCGATGCGGGAGAAGCTGGCGAGATAAGGATGCGCCTTGGCCGGCGTCATGCCGGCCTCGCGCGCGAGATCGCGCAGCATCATCGGCTCGCCGCACCTTGCGAGCGCGCGGAGCAGTTCTCCGCCGACCTCGATCGACTGGATGCCGCGGCTTTCCCTCTTCATGCGCCTCCGATCGCGCTATGCCGCGTCGCGCTTGACGGCGCTGTCGGCAAGATGTCGTCCGGCAATGTAGCCGAAGGTCAGCGCCGGCCCAAGCGTGATGCCGGCCCCGGGATAATTGCCGCCCATGATGCTCGCCATGTCGTTGCCGGCCGCATAGAGCCCGGGAATGACCCGGCCCTCGGCGTCGAGCGCCCGCGCATTCTCGTCGGTGACGATGCCGGCATAGGTGCCGAGATCGCCGACCATCATCTTGATGGCATAGAACGGCCCGTTCTCGATCGGTGCGACGCAGGGGTTCGGGCCGTGCATGGCATCGCCCTGGTAGCGGTTGTAGGCCTTCGAGCCCTTGCCGAAGGCGGCGTCGTGTCCCAGCGGCGCGGTCGCATTGAACTGCCCGACGGTCTCGACGAAGGCCTTGGGATCGATGCCGGCCTTCGCCGCAAGTGCCTCCAACGTATCGCCGCGCATGAGATAGCCTGTATTCAAGTGGTGACCCAGCGGCATCGGGAAGGGCGGCACGCAGCCGAGGCCGTATTTCCGCAGCGTCTTGTGATCGCACACGAGATAGGCCGCGATCTCCTCACCGGGCCTCGCGGCCTTGACCATGGCCTGGACGAAGTCGTGATAGGAATTGCCCTCATTGGCGAAGCGCCGGCCGTCGCGCATCACCGCGATCACGCCGGGCTTGGCACGGTCGATGAAGTGCGGCATCACGCCCTTCGATCCGTCCTTGCGCGTGGTCAGCGACACCGGCACCCAGGCTGCCGCATTCGGCAAGCGGTCCTCGATATGACCGCCGGCGCTTTCCGCCAGACGTAGTCCATCCCCGCTATTGCCGGTCGGCCCCGGCGAATAATGCTCGTTGCCGGTCGGCGCATGCGGAAACATCTTCTTGCGCCGCTCGACGTCATGCGGAAAGCCGCCGCAAGCGAGCACGACGCCTTGCCTCGCGCGGATCCGGACGTCGCGTCCCTCGCGCGAAACGATCGCGCCTGTCACCGTCCCGTTCTCGACCGTCAGCTCGCGCACCGGCGAGGACAGCCACATCGGAATCTTCAGATCGAGCGCGGATTTTGCGAGGCGCCCCGCCAGCGCATTGCCGTTCGTCAGCGTCATGCCGCGGCCGTAGCGCAGCACGTCCATCAGGTGTCGCGACAGGCGCTTGGCGACGTAGACCGCCGAGGTCAACGACTTCGTCACCCGCATGAAGTGGATGATCTCCTTGCCGCTTCCGAGCATCATGCCGAACACCGTAAGCTCGGGGAGCGGCATGCCGAGCGACTTGATGAGGTCGCCGAGTTCGCGGCCGTCGAACGGGCGCGTCACCATGGAGCGGCCGCCTTGCGCACCGCCGGGTGCCTCGGCGTGGTAGTCGGGAAATACCAGCGGCATGTCGAAGCGCAACGCCGTCTTGGTGGTGAAAAAGTCCACCGCTTCCGGCCCGGCCGACAGAAATGCATCGACGCGCGCGGCATCGAAATTGTTGCCGGCCTCGTGCCGCAAGTAAGTGCGGGCCTGCTCCGGCGTCTCTTCGATGCCGTAGGCCTTCGCCAGCGACGTGCCGGGGATCCAGAGCCAGCCGCCGGAGCGGGCGGTGGTGCCGCCGAAGCGCGGCTCCTTCTCCACGACCAGCACGTCGAGTCCGCGATGGCGCGCGGTGATTGCGGCCGACATGCCGGAGCAACCCGATCCGGCCACGAGCACGTCGCACTCGTAAGTCTCAATTGCGCTTTGCTCGTTGCCGGTCATCTGGATCTCACTTCTTCAGGAGTGGGCATTTGGACTCGGAGACCGGGCGGAAGGCGTCCTCGCCCTTTACGGTCTTGACGATGTCCAGATAGTCCCATGGCTCCTTGGACTGCTCGGGCTTCTTCACCTTGGCGAGATACATGTCGCGGATGACGCGGCCGTCCTCCCGCAACTTGCCGCCATGGACGAATGTATCCTCGATCGGCAGCTCGCGCATCTTCGCCATCACCTTTGCGGAATCGTCGGACCCGGCGGCCTTGATCGCCTTGAGATAATGCAGCACCGAACCGTAGACGCCGGTCTGGATCATGGTCGGCATCACCTTGGTGCGCTCGTAGAACTTCTTCGACCAGGCGCGGGTGGCCTCGTCCATGGCCCAGTACGACGCCGTGGTCATGTAGGTGCCCTGCGCGGCCTTGAGGCCGATCGCGTGAACGTCGGTGTCGAACATCAGGAGACCGACCAGCTTCTGGCCGCCCTGCACCAGGCCAAACTCGCCGGATTGCTTGATCGCGTTGTCGGTGTCCTGACCGGCATTGGCGAAAGCGACCACGTCGGATTTCGAGCTCTGCGCCTGCAGCGCAAACGAGGAGAAGTCCGCAGTGTTGGTCGGATGCTTGACGCCTCCGACCACCTTGCCGCCCATCTCGTTGACGAAGCGCGTTGCGTCCTTCTCGAGTTGATGGCCGAAGGCGTAATCGGCCGTGATGAAGTACCAGGACTTGCCGCCTTCCTTGATGACAGCCGAGGCCGTCACCTTCGACAGCGCGTAGGTATCGTAGGTGAAGTGCACGGTATTCGGGCTGCACAGCTCGTCGGTCAGCGAGCTTGCGCCGGGGCCGGACAGCAGTGCGACCTTGCCTCGCTCGCGCACCATGTTGTGGACGGCGATCGCGATGCCGGAATTGGGGATGTCGACGACGGCGTCGACCTTGCCGTTGTCGAACCAGCCGCGGACGATCTGCACGCCGACATCGGTCTTCATCTGGTGGTCGGCGCTGATGATCTCGATCGGCTTGCCCAGCACGGCCGGCCCGAATTCATCCACCGCCATCTTCGCGGCTTCGACCGAGCCCGGCCCGGAATTGTCGCGGCCCCAGCTCGACAGATCCGTCAGCACGCCGATCCGCACCACCTCGTCGGAGACTTGCGCGGTGGCCGCTGTGGTCGTGGCTGCCGAAGTCATGGCCGCGAGCACGCAGGCCAGAAGCCCTCTCATGGTTGTTTCCTCTCTCTTTATGGGCCGCCTGAGGCGGCAAGCTGGTTTGGGAAATTAGATATTAGCTAATAAGTTTGTCAATGGCGAATAACGGGTGAAGGCAGGTTCCTCGAGGCCGGGAGGAACTGCTGTCTTGGCGTCGTCATTGCGAGCGCAGCGAAGCGATCCCGAACCGTCCCCGCGGAGACCGGCTGGATTGTCTTGTCGCAAAGGCTCATCGCGATGACGGATGTTGAAGCAGCTGCGCGCAAAATCTCGCGCGGTGATCCTGTGAGGGCCGACACGCCCTCAGGTTGCAACCGTCGTTGCGATTGGCCATGATGCATGCGGAATCTTGGGGCAGGGCATGACGACAGCAATGGGGATTTCCGCGGGGGCGGAGAAATCGACGACGGCGCATGTGGTGTGGGCGAGCGCACTCGGCACCGCGATCGAGTGGTACGATTTCCTGATCTACGGCACGGCGGCGGCGCTGGTCTTCAACAAGCTGTTCTTTCCGAGCTTCGATCCCTTCGTCGGAACGCTGGCGGCGTTCTCGACCTATGCGGTCGGCTTCGTGGCGCGGCCCATCGGCGGCGCCATCATCGGGCATTACGGCGACCGGCTCGGCCGCAAGACCATGCTGGTCGCAACCATGATCGCGATGGGGCTCGGCACCTTCCTGATCGGCTGCCTGCCGACCTACGATCAGATCGGCGTCTGGGCACCGATCCTGCTCGTCATGCTACGCTTCGTCCAGGGCATCGGCTTGGGAGGCGAATGGAGCGGCGCGGTCGTCATGGTGATCGAACATGCCGGCAATCGCCGCGGCTTCTACGGCAGCCTGGTGCAGATCGGCTTTCCCGTCGGCGTCGCCGCCTCCACCGGCATCTTCGGTCTGATGACGCAGCTGCCCGAGGCGGATTTCCTGAGCTGGGGCTGGCGCGTGCCGTTCCTGATCAGCATCCTGCTCGTCGGTGTCGGCTTCATCGTGCGGCTCAAGCTTGCGGAGACGCCGCACTTCAAGGAGGTGGTCGAGCGCAGGGAGGTGCTGGCGCAGCCGGTGCTCGAAGTGCTGCGCCGGGACTGGCGGAGCTTTCTGCTGGCGATCGGCATCACGGTGTCGGAGGTTGGGCTCGCTTATCTGCTCACCGTCTTCACCGTGGTTTACGCCACGACGAAACTGGGCCTGCCGCGTCAGGTGATCCTGGACGCGGTCGTCTGGGCCGCCATCGTCGAGTTCGCGACGCTGCCGCTCGCCGGGTGGCTGTCCGACATCTTCGGCCGCAAGGCGCTCTATCTTGCCGGCGGCGTCTTCTCGGTGGCGCTGGCGTTTCCGCTGTTCTGGTTCCTCGACAGCAGGGAGCCGGCGCTGATCACGCTGGCACTCGTGGTGACGATGACGCTAACGCACGCCCTGTTGTTCGGACCGAAGGCTGCCTTCATGCCGGAGCTGTTCCGCACCCAGGTTCGCTACAGCGGGGCCTCGCTGGGCGCCAATGTCGCGGCAGCACTGAGCGGCGGCTTCTCGCCGCTGATCGCCGCAGCGCTGCTCGCATGGGCCGGTTCCTACTGGGCGGTGTCGGTCTACATCATCGCGTTGTCGCTCATCACGATCATCGCTACGTTGATGGCGCCGGAGACGGCGCGCGCCGCGCTCAGATCCTGAGGGGCAGCCCGCCCGCCGGGGGGACGCCCGGCGGCAAAAAAATTTTGAGCCGGCCCCTTGAAACCGACTTCCGATCTTCTAAGTCGTTTTTCGCCGCGAGAGCGGTGTGCCGGATGCCAAACCCGGGTCCGGTACGGGCGTCTGGCCGGGGTCCCCCTGCCTTGCGCTCCTTCGTATCCATCTTGCTCTTTGGAGGACTTGGTTATGAGGACCAGTTTTGACTTCGCGCCCCTGTGGCGTTCCACCATCGGCTTCGACCACCTGGCCGACCTCGTCGACACCACCCTGCGCCAGGCGACCGAGGACAATTATCCCCCCTACAATATCGAGCGTTCCGGCGAAGACCATTACCGGATCAGCGTTGCTGTGGCGGGGTTCGGCGCCAGCGACATCACGGTGACGGCCGAACAGAACGCGCTCACCATCGAGGGCAGGAAGCCCGAGACGGCTGCGCGCGAATACCTGTATCAGGGCATCGCCGCGCGTCCGTTCCGGCGCGTGTTTAATCTTGCCGACTATGTCCAGGTGAAGCAGGCCTCGTTCCAGGACGGGCTCCTGATCATCGACCTCGTCCGCGAGGTTCCGGAAGCCATGAAGCCGCGCCGGATTCCCATTGCGGGCGGCGCTCCTGCGGCATCGCAGATCGAGCAAAAGAAAGCAGCTTGAACGCTCGATCGAGTTGGTAGCGGAACGCGGCGCGCGGATGCGCGGGCCGCGCTCCCGATGCATGAAGGAGAGAACCATGGGTTTTCGTGATCTCATTCCCTGGTCGAGAAACCAGGAGCTTGCGCCGGCGCGCGACAATTTCGATCACTTCCTGACGCTTCACCGTGAGATGAACCGTCTGTTCGACGACGTCTTCCGTGGATTCGGCGGAACCGGCCTGTCCCCACTGATGGAAGGCCGTTTCGGCTGGCCGAAGGTCGAGCTCAGCGAGACCGACAAGACGCTGACGGTCTCCGCAGAGCTTCCCGGCCTCACGGAGAAGGACGTGCAGGTTGAGATCGCCAATGGCGTCCTGACAGTCCGCGGCGAGAAAAAGGCGGAGCGCAACGGCGAAGGCAGGTACTTCACCGAGCGCTATTACGGCGCGTTCGAGCGGCAGATTCCGCTGGAGGGCGTCGAGGAAGACAAGGCCGAGGCGTCGTTCAGCAACGGCGTCCTGACCGTGTCGCTGCCGAAATCGGAGAAGGCGCGCGAAGGCGTCAAGCGCATCGCGATCAACACGCATTAGTGCCAAGCGAGACGGCGGCGATCGACGCCGCCGTCTCAACGTCAACAAACCCGTCCCCCACGGAAAGGAGCATCAGGGAGACACGCCATGACCAAAGCGAATACCAATGCCGGAACACTCAACCCGCTGTTTCATCCCGCTGCCCATTACGAGTCGCCCGCCGACGTCCTGAACGCGGAGGAGCTCTCCGCGCCGGAGAAGCGGATCATCCTGTCGTCCTGGGCCTCCGACATGTACGCGGTCGAATCCTGTCCCGCTTTGCGCGAGATACCGGGCATGAGCCGCACCATCCGGCTTGCCGATGTTCTGGCGGCGTTGCGCAAGCTCGACGGCGACAATGACAATGACGACCCGCCACGCGGGGGCGGCGTCCCGATGCGGTTGCGGCGGCCCTGGGCCGCCGCAGAGAGGCGCGCCGCATGATCATCACCCACACCGTCCTGGCGCTCGTGCTGCTCGGCCAGGCCTCGGCGGCCTTTGCCGTTCCGTTTCTTGCCATGCACGGTCTTGTCGCCGCACCGCGTGACTGAGGCCGCAAGGTTCTTTCATCCACATCCCGGTTCAGCGGCAGGTGACCAAGATGAATATCGTGCGTTTGCTTTCGCTGGCGCTGCTGGTGCTCGCGCTCACGGCATCGCAGCCGGCCGCTGGCCAAATTCCAGACCTGAGGACGGGCGGCTCGGTGCCGACGCTGGCGCCCCTGGTGCGCCAGGTGACGCCGGCCGTCGTCAACATTTCCGTGCATGGCCGCGTGCGGGAGGACAATCCGCTCTACCGCGACCCGTTGTTCCGCGAGTTCTTCGACGTCCCCCGGCAGATCGAGAAGGAGGTCAATGCGACCGGCTCCGGCGTCATCGTCGATGCCCAGCGCGGCTATGTGCTGACCAACAATCATGTGGTCGAAGGCACCTCCGTCGTTCAGGTCACCACCAAGGACGGCCGGCAGTTCTCCGCCAAGGTCGTCGGCCGCGATCCGCCGACCGATGTAGCGGTGCTGCAGATCCAGAACCCGGCCGGGCTCAAGGCGCTGTCCTTCGGCGACAGCGACGCGCTCGAGGTCGGCGACTTCGTGCTTGCGATCGGCAACCCTTTCGGCCTCGGCCAGACCGTGACGTCAGGCCTCGTCAGCGCGCTGGGGCGGACCGGACTCGGCAAGCAGGGTTATGAGGACTTCATCCAGACCGATGCCGCGATCAATCCCGGCAATTCCGGCGGGGCGCTGGTCAGCCTGCGCGGCGAACTGGTCGGCATCAACTCGGCCATCATTTCACCCGCCGGCGGCAATGTCGGCATCGGCTTTGCAATTCCCGTCAACATGGCTCGCAAGGTGATGGAGCAGATCATCGCCAAGGGCGGTGTCGAGCGCGGCCGGATCGGGGTTTCGCTGAAGGACCTGCATCCGTCGGTCAACAAAGGATTGAACCAAGGTGCCGTCATCGCGGAGATTGCGGTGGATTCGCCAGCGGAACAGGCGGGCCTGCGCAAGGGCGATATCATCACCCGGGCCGACGACCGCCCGATCCGCACCGCCGCCCAGCTCCGCAACACGATCGGCCTTGCTCGCGTCGGCGACGAGGTAAAGCTCACTTTCTTGCGCAATGGCGCACCGCTCGCGGCCGCGGTGAGGATCGCTCCCGCGGCCGAAACGAGCGGTGCCGTCGCCGGCGGGAATCGTCTCGTTCGTTAGCAGGCTCGCAGCGCGGGGTGATCCTGGTGGCCGGGCGGGAGGTCCACTCATCCAAGTTCCAACGGCCGATTGCCCCGCTATGGGCAACATACAAACGTCGTGCCGCCATATTTGAGCAGGAGTGATTTCCCATGAGGGAGGCGCTCCGATGAACAAGGTATTGATCACTGCTGTCGCGATGCTGGCCTGTGTGCCCGTGACCGCGGTCGCACAGGAGCGCGCGGGCGACGCAGCGCTCGGCGCGGTATCCGGTGCGGTAGTGCTGGGACCGGTCGGTGCGGTTGCCGGAGCCTTGATCGGCTACACGGCCGGACCTTCGATCGCCCGCTCCTGGGGCCTGAGAGGTTCGCAATCGGCAAGACACCGGTCGCCGCCACGCCGCGCCGCCGCGACCCGCGTTCCACCGCGCACGCGCGAGCCAATGAATGCCAACGGCCAGATGCGACCGACCCTCAATCCGGCTCCGCCCGTTCAAGCCGCGCCGGCCGTTTCGGCGCAAACGTCAGCGCCGCCTGTTCAGGCGTTCGACTGAGGTTCAAGCTCCTGCGGCGCAGCCGGTCGACCGTCCGTGCCATCAGCGCGGCGACCTCGCCGCGCTTCGCCTTTCGCCAGCGAAGGCTTGTGTCCCGATCTAGGGTTGCCCCAGGACCTTCTTCGCGGCGCGTAGATGCGGCTTGTCGATCATCTGGCCGTCGAGCCGCAGCGTGCCGGAATTGGGATTGCTCGCAAATGCCGCGATCACCTTCTCCGCCCATATGCGCTCGGCCTCCGTCGGCGCGAAGGCAGCGTTGACGACATCGACATGTTTGGGATGGATCAGCGCCTTGGCCGAGAAGCCATCGCGTCGTGCGGCGCGCGTTTCCGCCTCAAGGCCTGCGAGATTGTCGATGTCCGTATAGACGGTGTCGATCGGCGCGACCTCCGCTGCGGCGGCCGCCATCAGGCAGAGATCGCGCGCGAGGCGATAAGGGCTGTGGAAGACCCCGCCCGAGGCTTTCTCGGTCGCGCCGAGCGAGGCGGAGAGATCCTCCGCGCCCCACATCAGGCCGGCGAGGCGGGGGGAGCATCCCTTGTAGCTGCCGAGGCCGAAGATCGAGCCGGCGGTTTCGGTCGCGACGCAGATGATGCGCGTTGCGCCGACTGCGATGCCGCTTGCGGCTTCCAAGGCTTCGAGCCAGGTCGCGACCTGGCGGACGTCATCGCCGCCCTGCGATTTCGGCAAGACGATGCCGTCGGGCCTGCCGGGCATCACCGCGGCGAGATCGGCCAGCGTCAAGCCGGTATCGAGGGCGTTGACGCGAACGTAGAGCTGATGCGGGCCGCGAGAGCCCTTCAGCATCTGGAGCGTCAGCCCGCGCGCCTCCGGCTTCTTCTCCGCGACGACGGAATCCTCGAGATCGACGATCAGCGCGTCGGCCTTGCCTTCGCTCGCCTTCTCGAATTTGCGCGGGGAATCGCCCGGCACGAACAGCATCGAGCGCATCAGACCGGCCTCTTGTGCATCATCGCCATGCGGCGGCATTTGCCGACGATTTCGTCGTTCTGATTCAGGGCATGGTGCTCGAACTCGACGATGCCCGCGCTCGGGCGCGATTTGGATTCCCTCAACGAGAGTACCTTTGTCGTTGCCCGCAAGGTGTCGCCATGGAAGACGGGCTTTGGAAAGGTGACGTCGGTCATGCCGAGATTGGCGACGGTGGTCCCCATGGTCGTATCATAGACCGTCATGCCGATCATGATGCCGAGGGTGTAAAGGCTGTTGAAAATGCGCTGGCCGAACTCGGTCTTCTCGGCGAAATGCGCGTCGATGTGCAGCGGCTGCGGATTGAGCGTCAGCAGGCTGAACATGGTGTTGTCCATCTCCGTGACGGTCCGGGTCAGCGGATGCCTGAACTCCTGGCCCACGGAAAACTCCTCGAAATAAAGTCCGGCCATCGCGGTTTCCTCCCTGCGAAATAACGGCGCGCTCGTTGCGTTGCGCCGCATGACCCCATGCATGGTAGACACACTTCGCGGGCAAATTCACGTATCTGCATGCAGTTTTTCGAGCTAAAGACGCTTGGCGAAGGGAGATCAAGACCATGGATTTCGCGCTCACCGATCAGCAGGAAGCCATTCGCGACGCCATTGCCAAGATCTGCGAGGGCTTTCCCGACGCCTATTGGCTGAAGAAGGACCACGACGGCGGCTTCCCGCACGACTTCCACAAGGCCTTAGCCGACGCCGGCTGGCTCGGCATCTGCGTGCCGGAAGCCTATGGCGGCTCGGGACTCGGCATCACTGAAGCTGCGATCATGATGCGGACTATCGCGGAATCCGGTGCGGGCATGTCCGGCGCCTCTGCGGTCCATATCAACGTGTTCGGCCTCAATCCCGTCGTCGTGTTCGGCACCGAGGAGCAGCGCAAGCGCATGCTGCCGCCGATGGTGGAGGGCCGCGAGAAGGCCTGCTTCGCCGTCACCGAGCCCAACACCGGCCTCAACACCACCCAGCTGAAGACCCGCGCGGTCGCCAAGAACGACCGCTACATCGTCAACGGCCAGAAGGTGTGGATCTCGACCGCGCAGGTCGCGCACAAGATCCTGCTGCTGGCGCGCACCACGCCACTGGAGGAGGTGCGCTCGCCCACCCACGGCCTCAGCCTGTTCTACACGGACTTCGATCGCCAGAAGATCAAGGTCCACGAGATCGAGAAGATGGGCCGCAAGATCGTCGATTCCAACGAGCTGTTCTTCGAGGATTTCGAAATCCCGATGGAGGACCGGATCGGCGAGGAAGGCAAGGGCTTCCAGTACATCCTCGAAGGGATGAACCCGGAGCGCATTCTGATTGCTGCCGAGGCCGTGGGGCTCGGCAAGCTCGCGCTGTCGCGTGCGACCGAGTACGCCAAAACGCGCGTGGTGTTCAACCGGCCGATCGGCAAGAACCAGGGCATCCAGCATCCGCTCGCGGTGAACTGGGTCGAGCTCGAGGCGGCCTGGCTGATGGTGATGCAGGCGGCCTGGCAATACGACAAGGGCCTGCCCTGCGGCGCTGGCGCGAACGCCGCGAAATACTTCGCAGGCGAGGCCGGATATCACGCCTGCGAGCAGGCGGTGATGACCCATGGCGGCTTCGGCTACGCCAAGGAATTCCATGTCGAGCGCTATCTGCGCGAGGTTCTGATCCCGCGCATCGCTCCGGTCAGCCCGCAGCTCGCGCTCAGCTTCATCGCGGAGAAGGTCCTCGGCCTCGCCAAGTCCTACTGAACGGCTCTTGCGGCGCGAACAGCTATTCGGAAGCGATCCGTTCCATCGCCATGGTGCGAAGCCGGGCCCGCTGGATCTTCACGCCGTTGGCGCTGTCGGTGACGGGGAAGGCATCCACGACATAGATTCGCGCCGGGACCTTGTAGCCGGCGAGCCGGTCGCGCAGGTGCGCGATCAGCGTCTCCGGCATCGATGGCTCCTTCGCCGGGATCACGAACGCGACGCAGCGCGCCTGGCCCTTCAGATCGACGGCGACCACCTGGGCGTCGGTAACGCCAGGGCAGGATTTGAGTTCGTCCTCGATCTCGCCGGGCGCGACGAGGAAACCGCCGAGCCGCATGGCATCGCCGGCGCGGGTCTCGTAGACGAAGGAGCCGTCGCCGCGCAGCCGGCCGATGTCGCCGGTGCGGAAGAATCCGTCGGCGGTGATCGCCTCCCGCGTCGCCTCCGGATTGTTGAAATAGCGGAGGAAGCGTGACGGCGCACTGATCTCGATCTCGCCGGAAACGCCGAACGGCGCAAGCTCGCCGGTTTCGGTGTCGCGCACGCGCACTTTCGTGTCAGGTGACATCGGCCAGCCGCCGCCCTCGATGCGGTCGGCGAAGGCATCACCAGGCTGCGCGATCGAGAACAAGGCCTGGACCTCGCTCGACCCGTAAAGGCCGAACAGTGGCAGGCCGCGGGTCTCGGCCTCCGCGGCCAGCTCGCGCCAGCCGGGCTGGAACGCAGCGAAGCCGCAGAGTTCGAGATGCGGAAACGGCCGGGGCGCGTCGGTGAGGGCGAGGATGCGGCGAAACATCTCGTCCGAGCCGAACGAATGCGTGATCTTGTGCGCGCTGAGGATCCTCAGCGCCGGTGCCGCCTCGAAGGCGTCGAGCACGTGGACGGTCGCGCCCGCCGCGACGAAGCCGAGCAGGCTCGTCATGCCAAAGGTGCCGCAGAACGGCAGCATGGCCAGCAGCGCGTGACGCTGCGGATCGAGCCTGAGCGCCTTGGCAACGGCGACGGCGTGGCTCGCCAGCGTGCGCTGCGAATGCACGACGAGCTTCGGTCCCTTGGTGGTGCCCGACGTCGTGTAGAGCAGGACAGGCAGGTCGATATCGTCCTGAGCCGGCGGGGCGGGAGGATAAGCCCTGTCGAAGGCGTCGAAACGCACGCAGGGCCAATGCGCCGGGATCGCATCCGCGCCGATCACCGCGAGCCGTTGTAGCGCGGGCACCTCGTCCTTGGCGAGGTCGGCCAGGATTGCGGCAAAATCGATCGAGCGGAAAGCGGCTTCGACCACCAGCAGCCTCGCGCCCGACACGCGAAGCAGATGCGCGACGTCTCCGCTGCGGTAGCGCGTGTTGACAGCGGCGACGACGGCGCCAAGGCGGGCGGCGGCGAACAGCAGCGTGAGCCATTCGATCCGGTTGACCAGCCAGACCGCGATCACGTCGTCCTTGCCGATGCCCTGTGCTGCAAGCCAAGCCGCGGATTGCTCGATCCTATCGGAGAACCCGGCGCGCGACACTGGCGTGTCGTCGAATACGAAGGCGGGATCGGCGGCGGGCTCCAGCCGGATCAGCGATTGCAGCGAAAACGCGTTGGCACTCATGGCAAGGCACTCATGGCAAGCGGAGTAACCCGACCGCGCAAATCTGTCTACTTGGTACCGAACATCCGGTCGCCGGCATCGCCGAGGCCCGGCACGATATAGCCGTGGTCGTTGAGCCGCTCGTCGATCGCAGCGGTCCAGATCGGCACGTCCGGATGTTCGCTCTCGAACTGCGCGATGCCCTCGGGCGCAGCCAGAAGGCAGACGAAGCGGATGTCGCGGGCGCCGCGCGCCTTGAGCAGGGAAGCGCCGGCGCAGGCCGAATTTCCGGTCGCCAGCATCGGGTCCATCAGGATCACGGTGCGGTCGGACAGATCCTGCGGCGCCTTGAAGTAATATTCCACGGCCTGCAACGTCTCGGGGTCGCGGTAGAGCCCGATATGGGCGATGCGCGCCGAGGGCATCAGCGCCAGCATGCCGTCGAGGAAGCCGACGCCGGCGCGCAGGATCGGCGCCAGCGTGAGCTTCTTGCCGGCGATCTTGGGTGCCTGCATCGCCGCGATCGGCGTCTCGATATCCACCAGCTCCAGCGGCAAATCGCGCGTCACCTCGTAGCCGAGCAGCATCCCGATCTCGTTCAGGATCTCGCGAAAGCTCTTGGTCGACCGGTCCTTCTCCCGCATCAGGGAGAGCTTGTGCTGGACCAGGGGGTGGGTGACGACGTTGACGTTGCTGCTCATGAAACCGATCTACACGGTTCCCTGGAGTTGCGCCAGATCGGCTAGGTGGTTTCCGCAGGGACAGCTGACGTCAGCCGGGCATTGCCACCGCGCTGCGGGCCCGGTTGCTTGCCGCATAGGCAGCCATGGTCAATTCACGGTCGATCGCAATACGCATCGCGTCCATCGCGGCCTGACGCAGGCGCTTCTTCGCGGTCGCATGTGATGGCTTGTGGATGGCGCGCAACGCGGCGACGGCCTCCGCAAGCGCGCCCTCGATGGCTTCCGGTGCAACCACGCGGTCGAGGAAGCCGGCGGTCAGCGCCTCCTCCGGCTCGTACATTTCACCGAGCGCCGCGGTGCGGCTGAGCCAGGCCGGATGCAGGCGGCTGCGCGCGAGTTCGATGGCAAAGCTCGGCGGCGCGATGCCGATCGCGACCTCGTTCAGCCCCATGCGATGCGGCCCGCGCGCGCCCAGCCTGACGTCGCAGGCGAGCAGCAGGAACGTTCCCATGGGATATGCGTGGCCTTCCATCACGCCGATCGTCGGATGCGGAAACGACATCAGCCGCAGCGCAAGCTCCGCGCCGGCGCGGACCATTTCGAGGCTCCTGGCGGCATCGCCCGAGGCGAAGACCTTGAGATCGAAGCCGGCAGAGAAGATGCCGGGCCGTGCCGAGCGCAGCACCACGACCTCGGCTTTCCCTTCGGCCCGGTCGAAGGCGGCGCCGATCTCCGCCAGCATCGCGGCCGACATCACATTGACCTTGCCGTCGTCGAGCCCGATCCGCGCGACTCCGTCCTCCAACTGGTAGCTTACTGCCTTGGCCATTGACCGCTCCTTGTTGTGGTTACGGCTTGACTGTCGAAGGCTGATGTAGACCAATCAATATAATTTTCACCGGAGGACGCCATGCCGGCCGTGCCAAGACACCGCCAGCCCATCATCAATGCCGCGGTGACGCTGTTCCGCCGCCAGGGCTTCGCCCGGACCGGGCTGAACGACATCGTCGACGTCAGCGGTGCGCCAAAAGGATCGCTCTACCATTACTTTCCGGACGGAAAATCCTCGATCGCGGTGGCGGCGGTGGAGGAGGCGGGCCGCCGCGTCGCCGCCACGGTCGCCAAGCTCGCGGAAGAATGCGGCTCGACCGCCGATCTCTTGCGTGCCCATGCAAGACTGTTGGCGGGCTGGATGCAGGGCTCCGGCTTTCGCAATGGCTGCCCGATCACGACCGTGCTGCTCGAGCTGGCACCGCGCGAACGTGCCGTGTCCGATGCCGGTCGCAAGGCCTACGCGGCGCGAATATCGATCCTGCGCGACAAGCTGGTCGCGGACGGCTTCGGCAGATCCCGCGCCGAAGCGCTGGCCGTGCTCTGCACCTCTGCGCTCCAGGGTGCGCTGATCCAGGCCCGCGTCGAGCGCAGCCGCCGGCCGATCGAGGTCACGGCGGCGGAATTGGCCCGGCTGATCGAGAGCGAAGCGAGGAGCTAGACGCCGAGCCCGCGCGCGACAAGCGTGATCACGGGCGTCAGGAGAGGTGGCTGAGGGACGCAGCGGGCCGGGCGCCTTGCGGGTGCGGGTCAACGCGTCGTCTGCGCCAGTCTTTATGAGATTCCTATAACTTCGCCACAGCCCTCATCTCGAAAACCTATGCCCCTGGTGGCACTTCAGCGTGGTGAAGATCCGGCCGGGCGCCGAGGTTGCATGGATGGTCTTGGTCACGAACTGCCCGTCCGAGCCTGAGGAATAGTTGCGCCAAAACTGGGTGCAACGAGGAGTATCGCCATGATGGACATTCTGATGCTGGCGCTGGGATGCGGCTTCTTTGCGCTCGCGATCGGCTACGCCTTCGCCTGCGAACGGCTTTGAGGACGCGGATCATGATCTTCGATTATGCGCTCGCCGGCGCCGTCTCGTTCGGCCTGCTGGCCTATCTCACCTACGCGCTGCTGCGGCCCGAGCGGTTCTGACCCGTGTTGCTGCTCGTCGAATTGCTGCTGGCCGACGCCGTGCTCGTCGCCGGCCTGCTGACGGTGCTCCTGCCGCTGCTGTGGCAGGCACCAAGCTTGAAGGGTTGATTCCATGACTATGGTCGGTTGGCTCCAGATCATCGTGTTCTGCATCATCATCGTCGCACTCACAAAACCGCTCGGCTGGTACATGACGCGGGTGTTCGGCGGCGAGCGGACGTTCCTGTCGCCCGTCCTGCGTCCGATCGAGGCCGGCATATATTGGATCTCCGGTGTCGACGAGAAGCGCGAGCAGCATTGGATGACCTACACGGTCGCCATGCTGCTGTTCCACGTCGGCGGCTTCCTCGTCATCTACGGCGTGATGAGGCTCCAGGCCGTGTTGCCCTTCAATCCGGCCGGGCAGGGCGCAGTCGCTCCGGACCTTTCCTTCAACACGGCGATCTCCTTTCTCACCAACACCAACTGGCAGAACTACGGCGGCGAGAGCACGCTGTCTTATCTCGTCCAGATGCTCGGATTGACCCATCAGAACTTCCTGTCGGCGGCAACCGGAATCGCGTTGGCGGTGGCGCTGATCCGCGGCTTCTCGCGTGCGTCGATGCGTACGGTCGGCAATTTCTGGGTCGACGTCACACGCTGCACACTTTACGTGCTGCTGCCGATTTGCGTCGTCTACACACTGTTCCTGGTCTGGCAGGGCATCCCGCAGACGCTCGGCGACTATGTCGAGGCCACCACGCTCGAAGGCGCCAGGCAGACCATCGCAGTCGGCCCGGTGGCATCCCAGGTCGCGATCAAGATGCTGGGCACCAATGGCGGCGGCTTCTTCAACGCCAACGCCGCGCATCCGTTCGAGAATCCGACCGCGCTGTCGAACTTCGTGCAGATGCTGTCGATCTTCGCGATCGGAGCTGCGATGACCAACGTGTTCGGCCGCATGGTCGGCAACCAGCGCCAGGGTTGGGCGATCCTCGCCGTCATGGGCGTGCTGTTCCTGGCCGGTGTTGCCGTCACCTACTGGGCGGAGGCCAGCGGCACCTCGACGCTCCACGCGCTGGGCCTGACCGGCGGCAACATGGAGGGCAAGGAGGTCCGCTTCGGCATCGTTGCGTCCTCGCTGTTCGCCGTCATCACCACCGCTGCCTCGTGCGGCGCCGTCAACGCCATGCACGACAGCTTCACAGCGCTCGGCGGCATGATCCCGCTGATCAACATCGAGCTCGGCGAGATCATCGTCGGCGGTGTCGGCGCCGGCATGTACGGCATGCTGCTGTTCGTCATCCTCGCGATCTTCGTCGCAGGCCTGATGGTCGGCCGCACGCCGGAATATGTCGGCAAGAAGATCGAGGCGCGCGAGGTCAAGATGGCGATGCTGGCCATCCTGGTGCTGCCGCTGATGATCCTCGGCTGGACCGCCGTCGGCGTGGTCTATCCGGTAGCCGTCGCCTCGATGGCAAATGCCGGACCGCACGGCTTCACCGAAGTGCTCTACGCCTATACGTCGGCGGCCGGGAACAACGGCTCCGCCTTCGCAGGCCTCACGGGCAATACCCTCTTCTACAATCTCACGCTCGCCAGCGCGATGTTCGTCGGCCGCTTCTTCATGATCGTGCCGGCGATGGCGATCGCGGGGTCGCTCGCGGCGAAGAAAACGATCCCGCCGTCCATGGGCACGTTCCCGACCACCGGAGGCCTGTTCGTCGGCCTCGTCGTCGGCGTCATCCTGATCGTGGGCGGCCTGACCTTCTTCCCGGCACTCGCGCTCGGTCCGATCGTCGAGCATCTGGCGATGAACGCCGGCAACCTGTTCTGATTGTCTGGAGTGACCGCCATGGATACGACCAATCCGCACAAAAAGGCGCCGATGTCGGCAATGCTCGATCCCAGGATCGTGGTGCCCGCGATTCGCGCCTCCTTCACCAAGCTCGATCCGCGACTGATGATCAAGAACCCCGTGATGTTCGTGGTCGAGTTCGTCGCTGCACTGACCACATTGATCTTCCTGCGCGACCTCGTCACCGCCGAGAACAATCTCGGCTTCACCTTCCAGATCATCGTCTGGCTCTGGTTCACGGTGCTGTTCGCCAATTTCGCCGAGGCGGTGGCCGAGGGCCGCGGCAAGGCGCAGGCCGAGACGCTGCGCAAGACCCGTACCGAAAGCCAGGCCAAGCTCCTGACCGGCGCCGGCGCCGCCTTCGAGCTCGTGCCGGGCACGAGCCTGAAGGTCGGCGATCTCGTGCTGGTCGAGGCGGGCGACACGATTCCCTCGGACGGCGAGGTGATCGAAGGCGTCGCATCGGTCAATGAGGCCGCCATCACCGGCGAGTCCGCTCCCGTCATCCGCGAATCCGGCGGCGACCGCTCTGCAGTCACGGGCGGCACGCAGGTGCTGTCGGACTGGATCCGCGTCCGCATCACGGCAGCCCAGGGCTCGACCTTCATCGATCGCATGATCAAGCTGGTCGAGGGCGCCGAGCGGCAGAAGACGCCGAACGAGATCGCGCTCAACATCCTGCTTGCCGGACTCACCATCATCTTCGTGTTCGCCACCGTGACGATCCCGAGCTATGCGGCCTATGCCGGCGGCTCGATCTCGGTGGTCGTGCTGGTCGCGCTGTTCGTGACGCTGATCCCGACCACCATTGGCGCGCTGTTGTCCGCCATCGGCATTGCCGGCATGGACCGTCTGGTGCGCTTCAACGTGCTGGCGATGTCGGGCCGGGCGGTCGAAGCCGCCGGCGACGTCGACACGTTGCTGCTCGACAAGACCGGGACCATCACGCTCGGCAACCGGCAGGCGACCGCGTTCCGTCCCCTGCGCGGTGTCACCGAGCAGGAGCTTGCGGACGCGGCCCAGCTCGCATCGCTCGCGGACGAAACGCCGGAGGGCCGGTCGATAGTCGTGCTGGCCAAGGAAAAGTACGGCATCCGCGGCCGCGACATGGCCGAGCTTGGCGCCACCTTCATTCCGTTCACGGCACAGACCCGTATGAGCGGCGTCGATGCCGGCGGCTCGTCGGTGCGCAAGGGCGCGGTCGATGCCATGCTCAACCATGTCGGCGGCGGCGCGGCGCTGGCGTTGGCCTCAGGCAACACCGCCCGTGCCATCCAGCCCGCGACGCTCTCGGACACCGGCCGCGAGCTTCAGACGATCGCCGACGAGATATCGAAGGCCGGCGGCACGCCGCTGGCTGTTGCCAGGGACGGCAAGCTGCTGGGCGTCGTCCAGCTCAAGGACATCGTCAAGGGCGGCATCCGCGAGCGTTTCGCCGAGCTGCGCCGCATGGGCATCCGCACCATCATGATCACTGGCGACAATCCGATGACGGCGGCGGCGATCGCGGCTGAGGCCGGCGTCGACGACTTCCTGGCGCAGGCAACCCCCGAGGACAAGCTCAGGCTGATCCGCGACGAGCAGGCCAAGGGCAAGCTGGTTGCCATGTGCGGCGACGGCACCAACGACGCGCCGGCGCTGGCGCAGGCCGACGTCGGCGTCGCCATGAACACCGGCACCCAGGCCGCCCGCGAGGCCGGCAACATGGTCGACCTCGATTCCAATCCGACCAAGCTGATCGAGGTGGTCGAGATCGGCAAGCAGCTCTTGATGACGCGCGGCGCGCTGACGACGTTCTCGATCGCCAACGACGTCGCCAAGTACTTTGCGATCATCCCGGCGATGTTTCTCGCGTTCTACCCCCAGCTCACCGTGCTCAACGTCATGAACCTGTCGAGCCCACAGAGCGCCATCCTGTCGGCGATCATCTTCAACGCGCTCGTCATCATCGCGCTGATTCCGCTCGCGCTGAAAGGCGTCGCCTATCGCGCCGTCGGTGCCGGCGCGCTGCTGCGGCGCAACCTCTTGATCTACGGCCTCGGCGGCATCGTCATTCCCTTCATCGGTATCAAGGCGGTTGATCTCGTCGTGACCGCCTTGCACCTGGCCTAACCCCGTCATTGCGAGCGCAGCGACGCAATTCAGAAATGCCTCCTCGACCCACAGCCTGGATTGCTTCGTCGCTTCGCTCCTTGCAATGACGACGAAATCGGAGACCTAACATGCTCAGAGAAATCCGCCCCGCCGTCGTCCTCCTCCTGGTTCTCACCGCCATCACGGGTCTGGCCTATCCCCTGGCGATGACCGCCATCGCCGGCGCGCTGTTTCCGGCGCAGGCAGAGGGCAGTCTGATCGAGAAGGACGGCAAGGTCGTCGGCTCAACCCTGATCGGGCAGGAGTTCAGAGACGACAAGTACTTCCACGGCCGCCCGTCGGCGACCCTGGCCCCGGACCCCAATGATGCGACCAAGACGGTGTCGGCGCCCTACAACGCCGCCAATTCGGGCGGCTCCAATCTCGGCCCGACCAGCAAGGCCCTGGCCGACCGGCTGAAGGAGGATGTTGAGAAGCGCGAGGCTGAGAATCCGAACCAGCCGGTGCCGGTCGATCTCGTGACGACCTCGGCCAGCGGTCTCGATCCGAATATCTCGCCCGAAGCGGCGCAATTCCAGGTGCCACGGGTAGCGAAGGCGCGAAATCTGCCGGAGGACGTGCTCAAGCAGCTCGTTGCTGCGAACACCGAGGGCCGGCTGCTCGGCCTGCTCGGCGAACCCCGGGTTAACGTATTGGCGCTGAATCTCGCGCTCGATCGGGCGGCGGCGAAGTAGCGGTCTAGGCTCGCCGTGCCCAGATGATTATATTGGAAAGATGGTCCGAGAGCGCCGCGATCCCGAACAACGTCCGTCCCCGGAGGCGCTGCTGGAGGCAGCGCGCCGGGAGGAGGATGCGACCGGCAAGCTGAAGATCTTCGTCGGCGCCGCCCCCGGCGTCGGCAAGACCTACGAGATGCTGCAGAACGCCCACGCCAAGCGCAAGGCCGGCGTCGATGTCGTGGTCGGCTTCGTCGAGACCCATGGCCGCGCCGAGACCGAAGCGTTGGTGCGCGACCACGAAGTTGTCCCGCGCAAGAAGTTCGACTACCGCGGCCAGATCGTGGAGGAGATGGATCTCGATGCCGTGATCGCGCGGCGGCCGAGGATCGCGCTGGTCGACGAGCTCGCCCACACCAACGCGGCCGGCAGCCGCCATCCCAAGCGTTATCTCGACGTCGAGGAGTTGCTGTCCCACGGCATCGACGTCTACACCGCCGTCAACATCCAGCACATCGAGAGCCTGAACGACGTCGTTGCCCAGATCACCCATGTCCGGGTGCGCGAGACGGTGCCCGATTCCGTCTTCGACCGCGCCGATGCGATCGAGCTGATCGACCTCACGCCCGACGATCTGATCCAGCGCCTGAAAGAGGGCAAGGTCTATGTGCCGAGGCAAGCCGAGCGGGCGCTGGAGCACTATTTCTCGCCGGGCAATCTGACCGCCTTGCGCGAGCTTGCTTTGCGGCGCACCGCCGAGCGGGTCGACGAACAGCTGCTCACCCACATGCAGGCGAATGCGATTCCCGGGCCGTGGGCCGCGGGCGAGCGCATCCTCGTCTGCGTCAGCGAGGATCCGCGCGCGGCCGGCCTCGTGCGCTACACCAAGCGGCTGGCGGACCGGCTGCATGCGCCGTTCACCGCGATATCGATCGAGACGCGGCGATCCCTGCAATTGTCCGACGAGCAGCGCGATCGGCTGGCCGATACGCTGCGGCTCGCCGAATCGCTCGGCGGCGAGGCGCTGACCATTCCGGCAGCCGGCCGCCGTATCGCCGATGACGTCGTCGGTTTCGCGCAAGGCAACAACGTCACCCAGATCGTGATCGGCAAGTCCACCCGTTCGCGCTGGTTCGAGATGACGCGCGGCTCTGTCGTCCATGACCTGGTTCGCCGCGCGGGCAATATCAGCGTTCACGTGATCCCGGGCGAGGAATTTTCGGCCGAGGGGGCGCCCAAGACGGCGGTACAGACCGCTGTGCGATCCGGGCCGTTCAATCCGCTGCCCCACCTGAAGGCGCTGGGCATCGTCCTGATCGGCCTCGGCGCCGCCGTACTGCTCCAGCCGCGGTTCGGCATCGAGAACGTCGATCTCCTGCTGTTGACCGCGGTGGTTGCGGTCGCGGTGCGGTATGGATTGTGGCCGTCGCTGCTTGCCAGCATTGCAGCCTCGCTTGCCTACAATTTCTTCTTCCTTCCGCCGGTCTACACTTTCACGATCACCGATCCGACCAACGTTGCGGCGTTCTTCTTCTTCATGTTGATCGCTATACTGATCTCCAATCTCGCGGCGCGCGTGCGCACGCAAGCCGACACCGCCATCGGCCGGATCAGGATGTCCGAGCACCTCTACGCTTTCAGTCGCAAGCTCGCGGGCACCGCGACGCTCGACGACGTGCTGTGGGCGACAGCCTACCAGATCGCATTGATGCTGAAGGTCCGCGTGGTGCTTCTGCTGCCGGAAGAAGGCTTGCTCACGGTGAAATCCGGCTATCCGCCCGAAGACGAGCTCGACCAGGCTGATCTCGCCGCGGCCAACTGGGCCTGGAGCAACGACCGCCCCGCCGGCCGTGGCTCGGATACGTTGCCCGGTGCAAAACGGCTGTTCCTGCCGATGCGTACGGGGCGCGGCCCGATCGGCGTCATCGGCATCGACGACGACCGCAGCGGGCCGCTGCTGACGCCGGACCAGCGCCGGCTGCTCGATGCGCTGGTCGATCAGGGTGCGCTGGCGATCGAGCGCGTGCTGCTGGTCGAGGATATGGACCGCGTCAAGCGCACCGTCGAATCCGAACGTTTGCGCTCCGCGCTCCTGACCTCGATCTCGCACGATTTGAAGACACCGCTCGCCTCGGTGCTGGGCGCGGCCTCGACCATGCGCGATCTCGCCGCGGCCTTGTCCGACGCCGAGAAGCGCGACCTGCTCGCCACCGTCATCGACGAATCCGAGCGGCTCAACCGCTTCATCGCCAACCTGCTCGACATGACCAAGCTCGAATCCGGCGCCGTCGTCCCCAACACGGCGCTGCACGATCTCGGCGAGATCGTGGGCAGCGCGCTGCGCAGGGCAGCCAAGATCCTCGAAGGCCACAAGGTCGAGCTGGTGATGGCCGCCGATCTGCCGATGCTGCAGCTCGATGCCGTGCTGTTCGAGCAGGTGCTGTTCAATCTGCTCGACAACGCCGCCAAATATTCGCCGCCGGACACCACGATCTCGATCCGCGGCCGGCGCGACGGCGATCATGTCGTGCTCGAGATCTCGGACGAGGGGGCTGGCATCCCGCCGGACGAGCTCGAGAGTGTGTTCGACAAGTTCTACCGCGTGCAGAAGGGCGACCATGTCCGCCCCGGTACGGGCCTTGGCCTTGCCATCTCGCGCGGCTTCGTCGAGGCGATGCGCGGCACGATCTCGGCCGCGAGCCGTAGCGACCGCAGCGGCGCTGTCCTCACCATCCGTCTTCCCGTTCCGGCACTAAGCCGCGCATTGGATACTGCCGCATGAGCGCTGCGCCGATCAAGGTCCTGGTCATCGACGACGAGCCGCCGATCCGCAAATTGCTGCGGATGGGGCTGACGACGCAAGGCTATGAAATCCTGGAAGCGTCGAACGGCAAGATTGCGCTGGAGAAGCTCGTTGACGAACCGGCGCTGATCATTCTCGATCTCGGCCTGCCCGACGTTCAGGGGCATGAACTGCTGCGCACCATCCGCGCCCGCAACGAGGGCGTGCCGATCGTGGTGCTGTCGAGCCGCGGCGACGAGGCCGGCAAGGTGCAGGCGCTCGATCTCGGTGCCGACGACTATCTGACCAAGCCGTTCGGCATGGACGAGCTCCTGGCCCGCCTGCGCGCCGCGCTGCGACACCAGCTCCAGGTGCAGGGAGAGCGCCCGGTGTTCCGCACCGGCGATCTCTCGGTCGATCTCGTCCGGCGCATCGTCAAGGTCGGCGATCGTGACGTCAAGCTGTCGCCGAAGGAATATGACCTTCTGCGCGTGCTCGTGCAGCACGCGGGCAAGGTACTGACCCATCGTTTCCTGCTGAGGGAACTCTGGGACGAGCTGACCGATGCGCAATACTTACGCGTCTACGTCCGTCAGCTCCGGCAGAAGATCGAAGCAGATCCGGAACGGCCGCAATATGTGCTGACGGAGACGGGGATCGGGTATCGGTTGAGGGCGGGGGATTAGTCTCGCTGCCATTCCCGGGCGCGCCCCTTGGCGCGAGCCCGGAATCCATTTCTCCGCTCGTCGCATTTGGGATGATGGATTCCGGGTTCGATGCTTCGCATCGCCCCGGAATGACAAGCTATCCCGCCTTCCTCTGCCGCGCGGTCGATCGGTGCGTCTTTCGCGCGGCGCGTTGTCGCCCGGTCGTCCGCCGCGCGTGGGACTTGGCCGCCGTCTTTTTCCCGCCACGCCCCTTCAGGCTCTGCTTCAGTGCGTCCATCAGGTTGACCACGTTGCTCGGTCGCTCCGCGCGCTCAGGCGGTTCGATTGTCTTGCCGCTGGCCTTGCGCTTCACCAGCGCCTTCAGCGCGGTCTCGTACTCGTCCTTGAACTTGCCGGGATCGAAATGCGCGGCCTTGGTCTGGAGGATGTGGCCGGCGAGCTCGACCATGTCCTTGGTGATCTTCGGGCTCTTGATGTCGCCGAAGAACTCACCCTCGTCGCGGAGCTCGTAGGGAAAGCGCAGCGTGGTGCCGAGCAGGCCCTTGCCGAGCGGCTCGATCGCCATGATGTGTTCGCGGTTGGTGAGCACGATCTTGGCGAGCGCCACGCGCTCCTGGTCCTTCATGGCGTCGCGGATCACCGCGAACGCATCGACCGCGGCCTTGCCATCGGGCGCGATGTAATAGGGATGGTTGAGATAGCGCTGGTCGATCTCCTCGCTCGGCACGAAGCTCTCGATGTCGATGGTATGGTTGCTCTCGATCTGGACGGCCTCGAGCTCCTCCGGTTCGATCTCGACATATTTGCCCTTGCGCAGCTCGTAACCGCGGCCCTTCTGGTCGCTCTCGACGATGTCGCCGGTCTCGGCATCGATCATCTGCTGCTTGAGCCGGTTCCCGGTCTCGCGGTTGATCAGGTGAAATCGCGTCTTCTCGGCTGACGTTGTCGCGGGGTAGAGCACGACGGGACAGCCGACCAGCGACAGCTTCAACGTTCCCTTCCAATAGGCGCGGGGGGCCATGCAATTCTCCAGCGTTCTCAAGGCGATTTGGAACCCCAACCCTCCCGTTGGGTTTTGGTTCCGGGTGGGACTTTGGCCGTGATAGGCTGAACGCCGAAAGAGAAGCGGGACCGGTCGTGCTGCAAAAACTCTCCACTTATCGACAGAAGCGTGACTTCGAGAAGACGCCCGAGCCATCGGGCAAGACCGCAGTGACGTCATCGAAGCAGCGGCGCTTCGTGATCCAGAAGCACGATGCGAGCCGGCTGCACTACGATCTCAGGCTCGAATTCGACGGCGTGTTCAAGTCCTGGGCCGTGACGAAAGGACCCTCGCTCGACCCGCACGACAAGCGGCTGGCGGTCGAGGTGGAAGACCATCCGCTCGACTATGGCGATTTCGAAGGCACGATTCCGGAAGGACAGTATGGCGGCGGCACGGTGATGCTGTGGGACCGCGGCACTTGGGAATCGGAAGACGCCGAGCGTGGCTTCAAGAAGGGCGATTTGAAGTTCATCCTGCATGGTGAGAAGCTGCACGGCAGCTGGGTGCTGGTGCGCATGCGCAACCGCGGGGGCGAGAAGCGCGCCAACTGGCTCCTGATCAAGCACCGCGACGAATTTGTCCGCGAGGGCAAGGACAACGACATTCTCGACGAGGACAGATCGGTCGCCTCCGGCCGTGCGATGGAGCAGATCGCCGAAGGCAAGGGCCGCGCGCCAAAGCCGTTCATGCTGGCGAAAGGTGCCAGGACCAAGGCCGACGCGGTCTGGCAATCCAATCGGGCTGACGAGGCGAAGGGGCGTGCGGTCAAGCCGGCGCCGCGCGCGACATTAAAGGCCGACAAGATCTCCAAAGCCAAGGTGGCAAGGAAAAGGGCCACGACGGCGACGAATGCGAAGAAGGTTGCGGCGATGCCGGACTTCGTGGCGCCGCAACTCTGCACGCTGGTGGAGCGGCCGCCGGGCGGTGAGGGCTGGTGCCACGAGATCAAGTTCGACGGCTATCGTGTGCAGCTCCGGGTCGAGGACGGCGAGGCGACGCTCAAGACGCGCAAGGGCCTCGACTGGACGGAAAAGTTCGGGTCCATCGCCAAGGAAGCGGCTGCGCTGCCGGACGTGACGATCGACGGCGAGATCGTCGCGCTCGACCACAATGGCGCGCCGAACTTCTCCTCGCTGCAGGCTGCGCTGTCGGACGGCAAGACCGACGAGTTGATTTTCTTTGCCTTCGACCTGCTCTTCGCAGAGGGCCAGGATTACCGCCGGCTGCCGCTCGGCGAGCGCAAGGCCCAGCTCAAGAAGTTGCTGGAGAAGAGCAAGCGGAGGCCGTCCCAGATCCGCTATGTCGAGCATTTCGAGAGCGGCGGCGACGCGGTGCTGCAATCGGCGTGCAAGCTCGAGCTTGAAGGCGTGGTCTCGAAGAAGCTGGATGCGCCCTATCGTTCGGGGCGCACCGAGAGCTGGGTCAAATCGAAATGTCGCGCCGGCCACGAAGTGGTGATCGGCGGCTACAAGACCACCAACGGCAAATTCCGCTCCCTGATGGCGGGCGTGCAGCGCGGCGATCATCTCGCCTTCGTCGGCATGGTCGGCACCGGCTTCGGCGCCGACAAGGTCAAGCGCATCATGCCGTCGTTGAAGGCGATGGCGGCGAAGGATAGCCCGTTCGGCGGCAAGAATGCCCCGAAGAAGACGCGCGAGGTGCACTGGCTGAAGCCGGAGCTGGTCGCGGAGATCGAGTTCGCCGGCTTCACCGCGGACGGCAATATTCGCCAGGCGGCGTTCAAGGGCCTGCGGCAGGACAAGCCCGCCGAGGAGGTCGAGGCGGAGACGCCGGTCGATACCGAGCTCGCCGAGCCCACGGCCAGAAAGCGCGCGACGAAGGCGGCCAAGCGATCGAAGGACGCCGGCACGGCCGAGGTGATGGGCGTCGTCATCTCCAAGCCGGACAAGGAGCTGTGGCCGGATGTCGGAGATGGCGAGGGCGTGACGAAGCTTGATCTCGCCCGCTATTTCGAGGCGGTCGGGACCTGGATGATCGAACATCTGAAGGGCCGCCCGTGCTCGATTGTGCGAGCGCCCGACGGCATCGGTGGCGAGACGTTCTTCCAGCGCCATGCCATGCAGAGCACCTCGAATTTGCTCGAACTGGCCAAGGTCTCGGGCGATCGTAAACCCTATTTGCAAATTGATCGCGTTGAAGGGCTTGCCGCCGTTGCACAGATCGGCGGCGTCGAGCTGCATCCCTGGAACTGCGCGCCAGACGCCTATGATACGCCGGGTCGGCTGGTGTTCGATCTCGATCCGGCGCCGGATGTCGAGTTCGCCGACGTCGTCGAGGCGGCCAAGGAGATGCGGCAGCGGCTGATCGACATCGGCATGGAGAGCTTCTGCAAGACCACGGGCGGCAAGGGCCTGCATGTCGTCGTGCCGCTGCGCCACGGCGCACGCGACAAGGTGAGCTGGAAGGAAGCCAAGGCTTTCGCGCAAGGCGTCTGCCAGTGGATGGCCGACGACGATTCTGAGCGCTATCTGCTCAACATGTCGAAGAAGCTGCGCAAGGGGAAGATCTTCCTCGACTATCTCCGCAACGACCGCATGTCGACGGCAGTGGCGCCGTTATCGCCGCGGGCGCGCGCGGGCGCCACGGTGTCGATGCCGGTCACCTGGGCCCAGGTGAAGAACGATCTCGATCCGAAGCGATATACGGTGCGAACCGTGCCGGGCTCGCTGCCGCGGTCGAAAGCGTGGGAGGGCTATGATGATGCGGCCGCTTCGATCAAGTCTGCGATCAAGAAACTCGCGGGGAAGATGAAGTAGGTCCTTGCTGGGGGCGCAACTCTCGTAGGGTGGGCAAAGCGTAAGCGTGCCCACGATCTTTTTCTTTGCGACGAATAGGTGGGCACGGCGCGAGAGCGCCTTTGCCCACCCTACGCAATCCTCGTTGTGCCGCTAGATCCTTCCCATCAGCAGCAGGATCAGCAGGATGACGATGACGAGCCCGAGGCCGCCGCCGCCGTAATAGCCGGTGCCATAGAACGGGCCGCCGCCGATGCCGCTGAAGCCGCCAAGCAGGGCGATGACCAAAATGATCAGAATGATCGTACCGATTGACATGCGAATCTCCTCCAGCCCTTTGATGAAAGGGTCGTTTGCACCTGTCCCGTGGTGCGAGGGCAACTTGCCGCAGGTTTTAAAGTTCCGACCATGGAAACAGCGGTTGCAGGATCGGGTTGCATGGAACGTTTGACGTTCCAGCCGGCATGATTATGTGAGATCAGTCTCACAGGGCCGAGCCATGTCAGCACCGCTTGTCGTTTCAATTCCGCACCGTCTCGGCCGCGAGGAGGCGGTGCGCCGGCTCAAGACCGGGCTTGGCCGCGCCGCCGCCAGCATTCCGGTGATGCAGGTTGAGGAGGAGCGGTGGAGCGGAGACACGATGAATTTCCGAATCCGCGCGCTCGGACAGGTCGCGACGGGTCAGGTCGACGTCGGCGATGATCAGGTCCGGGTCGAGGTGGTGCTGCCCTGGCTATTGCAGCGCTTTGCCGAGATGGCGCAGGCCACGATCAAGAAGCGCGGGCAGTTGCTGCTGACCAAGGGCGAGGGAAAGTAATTCAGGCGCGCACGCGGGGCCGGGCGCGCCTGATGGCATCTGCCGTGCGGGCCTCGATGACGGAGGCGGGAAAATCACGGAAGGCCTGCGAGAGCGGCAGCTCGTTGCCGGCAAAACCCGCCGCAGCATAGCTCGTGACATCGACGGTCGCGTCGAATCCCTCGAGCGTGGGCCACTCCCGCCCCGCTTGCGTGAAGGGTGCAAAATGACGCCCGACCACGATGATTGCGGCAGCGCGGCCGTGGCGGCGGGCGAAGGCAATGACATGATCGGCATGTGCGCCGCGCACCGCCAGCGGCTCGTAGTCGCCTTGAGCGAAAACGTCGGCGAGTTCGTTGCGCAGCTTGAGAAGGCGCCGTGTCCAGGCCAGCTTGATCAGGCCGTCCGGCCAGCTCTTGATCAGGCCCCGCCAATCCGGATCTTCCAGCGTGCCCAGCGCCGCATGCCGCGCGGCAAAGTCCACCGGGCGACGGTTGTCCGGGTCGACCAGCGACAGGTCCCAGAACTCGGTGCCCTGATAGAAGTCGGGCACGCCGGGCAGCGTCGCCTTCAGGGTGAGCTGGCTCAGCGAATTCAACAGGCCGAGCAGTGCGAGGCGGCGCGCCAGCGTTTGCAGCGCCTCCAGGAATTCGCCTGACAGCGCGGGGTCGAGAATCTTGTCGACGAAGCTCTTCACGCCGTTCTCGTAGGCCTCGTGCGGATTGAGCCAGCTGGTCTCCTCCTTGCCCTCGCGCGCGGCCTTCAGCGCATAGGCCTGGATGCGCTCGACGAAGCCGGCATCGATCGTCTCGCCCAGCGGCCAGGCCCCGAGCAGCGTCTGGTAGAGCATGTACTCGAACGTCGCCGACGGCGCGCGGAGATTGCCGTGGAGCGCGAGGTGCGGCGCGTTCAACACCTTCCACCGCGAAACCGCGCTGGTCCATTCGCCGGAAATTTCGCTGAGTGCCGCGATCCGCGCGCGGGCGTCCTCGCCGCGTTTGGTGTCATGCGTGGCGGTTGCCGTCATTCCCAGCGGCCATTCCTTGGCGCGGGCCTGGAGGGCCTCGTGGAAAGCGGGAATGGTGAGCCCGTTGCTGGCGGGATCGCCGCCGACTTCGTTCAGGGCGAGCAGCCGGTGGAACTGGTAGAAGGCGGTGTCCTCCAGCGACTTCGCCATCACGGGACCTGTGAATTGCTGCACCTTCAGCGCGAAGCGGCGGACGCGCGGGACGCTGTGTGGCGGACGGCCGGGCTTGAGCAGGTCCATGGTCAGCGCGTCGCGCAGGAAATCGAAGATGCCTTCGTCCGCGGCGAACCATTCCGAACGGGCGCGCGCGATGGTGTCGTCGATCAGCTTGCGGTCGGGGGCCGTCGGGCCGCTGTGGGTCAGATAGGTGCGGTAAACCGGGAAATGCAGCACATAGAGTTCCAGCGCCTGTCGCAGGCTGTCGGCGGAGAAATCGCGGGTCGAGTAATGCCCGTTGGCGATGCGGGCGAGCAGGCGCGTCAGCACGGTGAATTCGCTGGTGAGCAGCGTCTCCAGCACGCGCCGCTTGGCGTCCTTGACGTAAGGCGCAAGCCGCGGCGGCCGGTTGCTGATCTGCCGCCAGGTCTCGTCCAGGGCCGCCAGCCCCTTGGCGTCGACCAGAACCTGGGTGATGACGTTCATCCATTCATAGCCGGTGGTGCCCTGGACGCCGGCGAAGTGCGGCAGGCGTTCGTGCTCGCACAGGATCTTCTCGATCACCGTATAGAACGGCTTCGTGTTGCCTTGCGCGTCGCGCACCAGCCGGCGCAGGCGCTGGCAATATTGGGCGGGATCGCGCAGGCCGTCGATGTGATCGAGCCGAATTCCCTGCAATTTGCCATCGACGATGAGCTGCTTCACCAGCCGGTGCGTGGCGGCAAATGTGCTCGCATCCTCGACGCGCAGACCTGCCAGTCCGTTGACGTCGAAGAAGCGGCGATAATTGATGTCGCTGGAGGCGAGCCGCCAATGCCCGAGCTTGTAATGCTGGCGCTCCAGTAAATGATGCAGCGCCAGCGTCTGCGCGGGGCGATCCTTGGCGGCCCGATAGGCTGCAAGGCCGCGTGCGATGATCTCGGCGGCTCCCCCGATCTCCCTGAGCTCCGACTTGAAGGCGGGAGCTTCCTTGCGGTTGGGTCGGCGCAATCCGGTGTAGCGCGCCGCGAGCGCGAGTAGGCTTTGACCGGCCTCCGTCTCGGCGGCATCGGCTTCCTTCACGATCATGCGCAGCATCTCGCCATAGCGCTCGGGCGCGATGGGCAGGCGATGCTCGAAATACCAGGCCGAGAGGCTTCCCTGATCCGGATCATAGCGCAGCTCGATGTCGCCGCGCTCGAGCGCCTCGCCGTAGGACGAGCCGAGGATCGGCAGCAGCACGCCGCCGCGGGCGCGGTAGGCGAGCTGATCCCAGTCGATGTCGAACGAGACCGCGTGCGGTGAGGCCTGGCCCCATTCCAGCACGTCCAGCCACCAGGGATTGTCGGCGAAATGCACGCCGACATGGTTGGGCACGAAGTCGATGATGAGGCCGAGATCGTTCTGCCTGAGGGCCTCGCTCAGCCGCGCGAAGCCGGCTTCGCCGCCGAGCTCCGGATTGAACAGGCCGTGATCGACGGTGTCGTAACCATGGGTCGAGCCCTTGCGGGCCTTCATCACCGGCGAGGCGTAGAGATGCGTGATGCCCAGCGCCTTGAGGTAAGGAACGACCGCGGTTGCCTTGTCGAAGTCGAAATCGGCGGTGAGTTGAAGCCGGTAGGTCGCGAGAGGAATGGCGGGAGGCATGTCAACCTCCGAGGCGCCAGACCACCGACCAGGGCGGAAGCCGCTCGCCGGCTTCACCGCCCCAGATCGGCGTGCCGGCGCTGACATCGGACGTGATCTCCTTGTCCGACAGATTGGCGGTCAGGCCCAAAGTCAAGCCGTCCCCCATGCGCCAATGCGCGGTGAGCAGGCCGTTGTCGGCAGCATTGGCCTCGCCGAAAGCCGCTCCCTTCAGTCGCGGCATAATCTCCTTGCGGCGAACCGCGAGCAGTTGCCGCACCAGGGTGAGCCGTGCGTCCTGCCCCGCAGTGCGGCCGGTCCAGTCGAGCATGGCGGATTGCAGCGTGGCCGGATCGAGCGGGTCGGGCACCTCCTCGCCGTATTTCTCGTAGGCCCAGGCATATTCCTGCTTGCGACCCTTGCGGACGGCGTCGCCCAGTCCGCCCTGGAAATCGCAGAAGAACGGGAAGGGCACCGTCGAGCCCCATTCCTCGCCCTGAAACAGCATCGGCACCATCGGCGCGAGCAGGGTCACCGCGAGCGCGGCTTCGATCTGCTGGGGCGATGCCAGGCTTTCGAGCCGATCGCCGAGCGGACGGTTGCCGATCTGATCGTGGTTCTGCAGGAAGTTGACGAAGGTCGCCGGCGGCAGCTCGCCGCTCGGCTCACCGCGCGGCTTCTTGCCCCAGAACTCCGAGACCTCGCCCTGATAGACGAAGCCGGACGCCAGCGCGCGCGCCAGATCGAGGCGCGGCGTCTGATAATCCGCGTAGTAGCCGGCGAGCTCGCCCGTCAGCATCACATGCCAGACGTGGTGATAGTCGTCGTTCCACTGCGCGCGATATTTGCCGTTTGGTGGATTCTGCGCGGCGTCGAGCAGGCTGGCGCGATTGTCGCCGTTCTCCAGGACGAGATGGATCTGCCGCCCCGTCGCCTTGGCGAGCTCGCCGGCGGCGACGCTGAGGTCCTGCAGCATCGACTGTTCGCCGGGGATCGCCATGATGTGATTGGCGGCATCCAGCCTCAGGCCGTCGAAACGGTAGTCGCCGAGCCAGGACAGCGCGTTCTCGACCGCGAACGCGCGCACCTGCGGCACGCGATAGTCGATCGCGCTGCCCCACGGCGTGTGCGCGTCGGTGAAGAAGGCCGGCGCATAGCGGCCGAGATAATTCCCTTCGGGGCCGAAATGATTGTAGACGACGTCGAGGAACACCATCAGCCCGCGCAGATGCGCCTCGTCGATCAGCGTCTTCAGGTCTTCGGGGCGGCCATAGGCGCTGTCGGGCGCATACCACAGCACGCCGTCATAGCCCCAGCCGCGGCGTCCTGCGAAATCGGCCAGCGGCATCAGCTCCAGCGCGGTGATGCCGGTTGCCGCGAGATGATCGAGCTTATCGATCATGGCGCGGTAAGAACCTGCAGGCGTGAAGGTGCCGACATGGGTCTCGATCAGCACCGTTTCTTCCCACGGGCGACCGCGCCAATCCCGCGCACGCCATGAAAAGGCATCGTGATCGATCACCTCGCTCGGGCCGAACACATCCTCGGGCTGAAAAGCCGAAGCCGGATCGGGCACGTCGAGTTCGTCGTTGATCCTGAACGCGTAACGACTGCCCACGGGAAGGCCGGCAATATCGGCGACATACCAGCCATCCTGGCGGCGCTGCATCGCGTGCCTTCGGTCGAGCAGAAGGTCGACGCGGCGCGCGGCGGGCGCCCACAGCCGGAACGACACGCCGTCCTTCGTCGGCTTCGCCCCGAAGGATGGTCTCATAGCGCCCCCGCGAAGGCGAGCACGGAGCGTGGCGGCGCCTTGCTGTCGCTTCCGGGCGGGAAGTCGATCGTGTTCAGCTTGGCATCGGTCGTGTTCAGGATCTGCTGCCAGCTCTTGTATTCGGTCATTTTGGGCAATTTGAATGTGATCTCTTCGGGGGCGGCGTTCAGTACGATAAAGATCGCGGCGCTACCGGGTTCCATCGGTCCCATCACATAGGAGAGAAACCTGCCTTCCGGGAATTTCCAGTCGTTCTCCGTCATCTCGTCGCCAGCGGGCGTCAACCACAGCGCGCCGTAGGAGAGGCCGTCCGCCGGCCGCCCGTCGAGCCAGCGATGGCTGCGAAGCTGCGAGAACCGGCGGCGGATCTGGGCAAGATGAGCGACGAAATCGACCATGTCGTCGCCCTCCTTGCCGAGATTGTCCCAGCCGACCCAGCCGATCTCGTTGTCCTGGCAATAGGCGTTGTTGTTGCCGGATTGCGAGTTGCCGACCTCGTCGCCGGCGAGGATCAGTGGAACGCCCTGCGCAAGCATCAGACAGGCGAGTACGTTCTTGCGAAGCTGGCGGCGCAGGCCGATGATTTCAGGATCGTTGGTCGGGCCCTCGACACCGCAATTGTTGCTGTGGTTGTCGTTGGAGCCGTCGCGATTGTCCTCGCCGTTGGCCGCGTTGTGCTTCTCGTTGTAGCTGAAGAGGTCGGCGAGCGTGAAGCCGTCGTGGACGGTAATGTGGTTGATGCTTGCGCGCGGCCGCCGTCCGTCATGGTTGAACAAGTCGGAGGACGCTGTCATGCGGCTGGAAATGTCGCCGATCAGGCTGCCTTCGCCGCTCCAGTAGCGGCGCATGGCGCTGCGATAGCGATCGTTCCATTCCGACCATTGCGAGGGAAATGCGCCGACCTGATAACCGCCGAGGCCGAGGTCCCAGGGCTCGGCGACGAGCTTGACGGTCGCCAGCACCGGATCCTGCCGGATCGCGGTCAGGAATGAGATGCCGCGATCAAAGCCGTTCGGGCCCCGCGCGAGCGTGGTGGCGAGGTCGAAGCGGAAGCCGTCGACATGGCAGACCTCGACCCAGTATCGCAGCGAGTCCATCACCATCTGCAGCACGCGCGGATGAGTGAGGTTCACCGACGAGCCGCAGCCGGTGAAGTCGTCGTAATAGCGCGGGTTCTGGCGGTTCAGCCAGTAATAGGAGGCGTTGTCGATGCCGCGGTAGCATAGCGTCGGGCCGAGGTGATTGCCCTCGGCGGTGTGATTGTAGACGACGTCGAGCATCACCTCGATGCCGGCATCGTGCAGGCGCGCCACCGTGGTGCGGAAGGAGTCGAGCGCGTTGTCCTGGGCATAGCGCGGCTCGGGGGCGAAAAAAGACAGCGTGTTGTAGCCCCAGTAATTGACGAGCTTCTTCTCCACCAGAATGCGGTCGTCGACGAAGCTGTGCACCGGCAGCAACTCGACCGTGGTGACGCCGAGCTTCTTCAGGTGCTCGATCATCGCCGGCGAGGACAGGCCGCCATAGGTGCCCCGCAGGTTCGGCGGCACGTCGTCGCGCTTCTGCGTCAGACCCTTGACGTGAGCCTCGTAGATGACGGTGTCTTCCCAGGGAATGTTGGGACGGATCTCGCGGCGGCCCCAGTTGAAGGTCTCGTCGACCACGACGGCCTTGGGCATGCCGCGCGCGTTGTCGCGGCGGTCGAAGGAGAGATCCTCTCGCGGGCTCCCGGTGCGGTACGCAAAATGCGCATCGCTCCAGACCAGCCGTCCCGAGAGCCGCTTGGCATAGGGGTCGAGCAGCAGCTTGTTGGCGTTGAAGCGATGGCCGTGCTCGGGCTCATAGGGGCCGTGAACGCGATAGCCGTAGAGCTGACCGGGCGAGACGTCGTTGAGATAGCCATGCCAGACGTCCTCGGTTTTTTCCGGCAGTTCGATGCGCTCGAGCTCCCGGCGGCCCTGAGTGTCGAACAGGCAGAGCTCGACCTTCTGTGCGTTGGCGGAGAACAGCGCGAAATTGGTGCCGCGTCCGTCCCAGCTTGCGCCGAGGCGTGCGGGCGATCCAGCAGTCAGGCGCATGTGTCAGCTTTCCGGAACGAGGAAGATCGCGGCAAGCGGTGGAATGGTGAGGCGGATTTCGCCGCCCTCGGCATGGACCTCGCCGATGTTCCCGACATTGCTGCCGCCATAATGGGCGGAATCCGAGTTGAGCACTTCCTTCCACTTGCCGCCAAAGGGAACGCGGACCCGATAGTTCTGGTAGACGTTCGGCGAGAAGTTGACGATCACCATGCATCGCGCGTGCTCGTCAAATCCCTTGCGCAGCCAGGCGAATACGTTGCGATTGGCATCGTCCGTGATCAGCCATTCGAAGCCGGCCTGGTCGCAGTCCATCTGATGCAGCGCCGGCACCGCGCGGTAGAGCCGGTTGAGGTCGCGGATCAGTGCCTGGATGCCGGAATGGTATTTGTACTCGAGCAAGTGCCAGTCGAGCGACTGGTCGTGATTCCATTCGCGACTCTGTGCGATTTCGGCGCCCATGAACAACAGCTTCTTGCCGGGATGGCCGAACATGAAGCTGTAATAGGCGCGCAAGTTCGCAAAGCGCTGCCATTCGTCGCCGGGCATGCGGCCGAGGATCGAGCGCTTGCCGTGCACGACTTCGTCGTGCGAGAGCGGCAGGATGAAGTTTTCCGAGAAGGCGTAGTGCAGGCCGAACAGGATGTCGCCGTGATGGTGCTTGCGGTGGATCGGATCCTTGCTGATGTAGTTCAGCGTATCGTGCATCCAGCCCATGTTCCACTTGTAGCCGAAGCCGAGCCCGCCAAATTCGACGGGGCGCGAGACCTGCGGCCAGGCGGTGGATTCTTCCGCAGCCGTGGTGGCCTGCGGGAAGCGGGCGAACAGTTCGGTGTTGAAGCGCCGCAGGAAGTTGATGGCCTCGATGTTCTCGCGGCCGCCATACTGGTTTGGAACCCAGGCGCCCGGCGGGCGGCTGTAGTCGAGATAGAGCATGGATGCCACCGCATCGACGCGCAGCCCGTCGATGGCGTAGCGCTCCAGCCAGAACAGGGCGTTCGACACCAGGAAGTTCGTCACTTCGGTGCGGCCGTAATTGTAGATCAGCGTGCCCCAGTCGAGGTGACGGCCCTGCAGCGGGTTGGCGTGCTCATACAGCGCGGTGCCGTCGAAACTGCCGAGCCCGTGCGGATCGTCCGGGAAGTGCCCGGGTACCCAGTCGAGCAACACGCCGACGCCTTCGCGGTGGCAGGCATCGACCAGGGCGGCAAAATCTTCCGGCGTGCCGAAGCGGCTGGTCGGCGCATAGAGGCCGGTCGGCTGATAGCCCCAGGAGCCGTCGAACGGATGCTCGCTCACGGGCAGGAATTCGAGATGGGTAAAACCCATGTCGCGCGCATAGGCCGGCAGCTGCTCGGCCAGCTCGCGATAGGTCAGCCATTCCTCGCCGTTCTTGCGGCGCCATGAGCCGAGATGAACCTCGTAGATCGACATCGGCGCCGACAGCGCGTTGATACCGTCGGGTGCCGGGCGCGGCCGCGGCAGATGCGCCTCGTCGAACACGATGGAGGCCGTCTTCGGCCGCATTTCGCTGGCGAACGCCATGGGGTCCGACTTCAACGGCAGCAGATGGCCATGCGGCCCGATGATCTCGAACTTGTAGTGATCGCCAGCCTTGGCATGCGGGATGAACAATTCCCAATAGCCGGCGCCGCGCACCCGCATGGGATGGCGCCGCCCGTCCCAGAAATTGAAATCGCCGACCACGGACACGCGCCGCGCATTCGGCGCCAGCACGACGAAGCCGATGCCATCGACGCCTTCGTGCCGCATCGGGTGAGCGCCGAGCTTGTCATACAGGCGCTGGTGGGTGCCTTCGCCGAGCAGGTAAAGGTCGAAATCGGTCAGGATCGGCGGAAAGCGATAGGCGTCCTCGAACTCGACGACGTTGCCGCCGAATTTTGCGCGGAGCTGATAGTGCTTGGAGCCGTTGGGCAGGGCGCCGACGAACAGCCCGGCATCGTGCACGCGGTCGAGCGAGGCGACTTCACCATGTTCACCGACCGCCTCGACATTGGAGGCTTCGGGCAGAAACGCGCGGACCACGCTCTTGCCGCCTTCGGGGTGCAGCCCGAGATAGTGGAAAGGGTCGGAGTGGCGGCCCTCGATGATCGCGTAGGCCTCGGCAGGCAGTTTAGGCATGGGCTTCGCTCTCGGTGCTGGACAGAATGCGAAGCAGTCCGGTCAGCGGCGCATGGAGCCCCTCAGGCCGGTGGGACAGCTCGTACTCTACTTCATTGAACGCATGATCAAGCAAAAAGAACCTCAACAGGCCTTCCGCGGATTGCGGATCTTCCGGCCAAAGCCGCCGGTCGGTCATGGCGTCGCGATAAGCGGACAGGAAGGTTGCGGCGGCGCGCTCGCGCCATTCGTCGAGCGCGGCCGTGAGCCGGCCTTGCTCGTCGGAGGCTCCCGTGAGTGCGCGGCTCAGCGCTGCGTTGACCGAAACATCGATCGAACGGATCAGGCCGGCAACGTCGCGCGCGGCGGGCAGCTTGCGCCGCTTATCGGCCAGCGGCTGGCGCGGGTCGCCGTCGAAGTCGATGATGAAGATATCGTCCTTCACGATCAGAGTTTGCCCGAGGCGGAAGTCGCCATGATGACGGATGTTCAGCCCGCCGATCCCGGAAGGCAATAGCGCATCGAGGTGGTCGGGCAGGGTCGTGCGGACTGCGGCGAGCCGGTCGATCAGCGGCCGGTCCGCCTCCCGCAGGCCGTCGCGGATGTCCGCCAGCCGCTCGAAAACCCGTTCGGCCCGCGCCTTGAGGTCGGACACACATCGTTTGACGTGCGCAGGGCCGACCGGCTCCGGAGCGAGATCCTTCGTCTTCGCCGCCGCCAGGGCGACGTGCATCTCGGCGAGCCGCCTGCCGATCTGCGCGATGAAATGCAGATAGGGCGCCTGCTCCTGCGTCTCGCGGGGTGCTTCGCCCGCCGACAACACGCGCTGCTCGTCGATATAGCGATCGAGATAACCCGTAGTCACGGTCCAGCCGTCCCCCTGGTTCTCGACATAGGCATGCAGCACGCCCAGCGCGCTGCGCTGATCGCCCTCGACCAGCTCGACGCTGCCGAGCAGCGCCGGCGTATTGGCAAAGCGCGCGACCTCCGTCAGATAATGGCCGATCTCGATCTCGGGATTGATGCCGCTTTCGAGCTGACGATAGAGCTTGGCGACGTACTGGTTGTCGACCAGCGCGGTGCTGTTCGACTGCTCGATCGCACGGATGCGTTCGGGCTCCTTGATGGTGTAGTCGGCGAACCGGCTGGTGGCCTTGAACTCGAGCCGCAGATTGTTCTCCTCAACCACCAAATTTTGCGACAGGTTGCGCAGGAACAGGCCGATGAAGATCTGGTCGGTCGCGACGTCGAGCAGCGTGCCTTCGCGTGCACCCTGGCGCACGGCAGCGAGCGCCTTGGGGTTGAATCGCTCCCGATCGAAGCGCACCCACTCGATCTGCATGGGGAGCACGTAACGCCGTGCGACGTCTTGGTCCGTCCTCTCAAAGAACGCGATCCAGGGCCTGTTGTCGCCGATATCGCAGAACGGCACGGCCGAGGTCAGCGTGGTCTTGATCTGCTTGGGATTATGCTCGGGATACCACCGTGTCCGTGACAAAAAGCCCGGCAGCACGTCACGCTCGAACACGCCGCGCTCGCGGGCGAGCGATACCCAGTTGGAATTCACCGGCACCACCAGCGTCTCGAACTCCGGCACCGCGCGCGGCGTCACCGGCTCGGACTTGTCGCGCTCCTGGAGCTGGAACCAGTAGAAGCCGTAGGGCCCCAGCGTGATCATGTAAGGCAGCTCGCCGATCGCGGGGAAGCGGGTGCGGCCGAGCATCTCCTGCGGGATGCGGTCCTTCCACGGCGACAGGTCGAGCTCGGTCGCCTGCGCGGCACGCGACAGATTGGCGACGCACAGGATCACCTCGTCGTGATACTGGCGGACATAGGCCAGCACGGCGCGGTTGGCCGGGCGGATGAAGGTCATGGTGCCGCGGCCGAAGGCGAGCGTCGACTTGCGCACCGAGATCAGCCGCTTGGTGGCGCTGAGCAACGAGGACAGGCTGCGCGACTGCGCCTCCACGTTCACCGACTCGTAGCCGTAGACCGGGTCCATGATCAGCGGCGCGTAGAGGCGGGCCGGGTCGCAGCGGGAGAAGCCGCCATTGCGGTCCGGACTCCACTGCATCGGCGTGCGCACGCCGTTGCGGTCGCCGAGATAGATGTTGTCGCCCATCCCGATCTCATCGCCGTAATAGATGATCGGCGTGCCGGGGAAGGACAGCAGCAGCGAGTTCATCAACTCGATCTTGCGCCGGTCGTTGTCCATCAGTGGCGCGAGCCGCCGGCGGATGCCGACATTGATGCGCGCGCGCGGGTCGTTGGCGTAGGTGGTCCAGAGATAGTCGCGCTCGACGTCGGTGACCATCTCCAGCGTCAGCTCGTCATGATTGCGCAGGAACAGCGCCCACTGGCAGCTCGCCGGAATGTCCGGCGTCTGGCGCAGGATGTCCGTGATCGGAAAGCGGTCCTCCTGGGCGATCGCCATGTAGATGCGCGGCATCAGCGGGAAATGATAGGCCATGTGGCATTCGTCGCCGCGGCCGAAATATTCCTGCACGTCCTCCGGCCATTGATTGGCCTCGGCGAGCAGCAGCTTGCCCTTGGAGTAGGAGTCCAGCTCGTGGCGCAGACGCTTGATGATGGCGTGCGTCTCGGGGAGATTCTCGTTGTTGGTGCCGTCGCGTTCGCACAGATAGGGAATCGCGTCCAGGCGGAAGCCGTCCACGCCGGCATCCAGCCAGCGCTTCATCACCTGGATCAGCGCGGAGACCACGCGCGGATTGTCGAAATTGAGGTCCGGCTGGTGCGAGAAGAACCGGTGCCAGTAGAACGCCCCGGCCTCGTGATCCCAGGTCCAGTTCGACTTCTCGGTGTCGGTGAAGATGATGCGCGTGCCCTGATATTTCTGGTCAGTGTCGCTCCAGACATACCAGTTGCGGGCGCTCGAGCCGGGATGGCTGCGGCGCGCGCGCTTGAACCATTTGTGCTGGTCCGAGGTGTGGTTGACGACGAGCTCGGTGATGACGCGCAAGCCGCGCTTCTGCGCTTCCTGGATGAAGCGCTTGAAGTCCTTCATCGTCCCGAAATCGGGATTGACCGAGCCGTAATCGGCGATGTCGTAGCCGTCGTCGCGGCCGGGCGAGGGGTAGAACGGCAACAGCCACAGCGCGGTGACGCCGAGCTCCTGCAGATAGGGCAGCTTCTCGGTCAATCCGGCGAAGTCGCCGATGCCGTCATTGTTGCTGTCGGCGAAGGCCTTGACGTGGAGCTGGTAGATGATGGCGTCCTTGTACCAGAGCTCATCCACGATCTCGGCAGACTCGGCCTTCTTGGTGTCGACGGAAGATAGAACATTCATGGCGTGGCCCCTTACGCCAGGCAGCGGAACAGATGCGCCGGATCGCGGTCGGGATCGATGCGTAACCTGATCCCGCCCCACTCGATGCGGGACCGTTCGCCGGTGAGGAGGTTTTCGAGTGTCGTCACATGGTGTCGCTGCCCGCCGGCGTCAACCGTGACGTCGCCGAGCGGCAGCCAGCATTCGCGCGCGTGGCCTGAGAGCGCGATCACGATCACGACCGTGTTGGCGGGCTCGGCCGCCGCCTTGACGAAGGCGATCGTCTCGCCGTCTTCGATGCCGAGAAAGCGCAAGTTCGCGGTCTGCTGAAGCGCGGCGTTGTCGTTGCGGATGCGATTGAGTGCTGCAATGTAGTCCTTGATGTTGCCTGGCTTGTCCCAGTCGCGCTGCTTGATCTGGTATTTCTCGGAATCGAGATATTCCTCGCGGCCGGGGATCGCCTCGTGTTCGAGCAGCTCGAACCCGCTGTAAACGCCGTAGCTGCCCGATAAGCTCGCCGCCAGCGCGACGCGTGACTTGAACGCCCAGGCTTCTCCGCCCTGGAGATGATAGGGCAGCAGATCGGGCGTGTTGACGAACAGGTTTGGGCGGTAGAAGTCGCGCTCGGGATAGCGCGTCATCTCGCCGAGATATTGCTCCAGCTCCCAGCGCGAGGTGCGCCAGGGGAAATAGGTGAAGGACTGCGCAAAGCCGAGCTTGGCGAGGCCCTTCATCAGCTTCGACCGCGCAAAGGTCTTGGAGAACAGGATCACTTCGGGATGCCGCCGGCGGATGTCGCAGATCAGCCAGTCCCAGAACGCAATCGGCGCAGTGTCGTGGTTGTCGATGGCGAAGATGGTGACGCCATGGTCGATCCAGAACAGCATGGCATCGCGAAGGGCGTTCCACAGGCCGACGCGGTCGACCGAGGCGAAATCCGGGATCACGATGTCGGAATAGGGTCCATCCACCGTCCGCACCGAGCGGTCCGGCCGCCATTTGAACCATTCCGGATGCTGCGTCAGCCAGGGATGGTCCGGCGAGCATTGCACGGCGAAATCGAGCGCCAGCTCAACGCCGTATTCCAGGCAGGTTGCGACCAGCGCGCGAAAATCCTCGATGGTGCCGAGCTCGGGATGCAATGCATCGTGGCCGCCCTCGGCGGCTCCGATGGCATAGGGCGAGCCGGGTTCGCCTTCGGTCGCCACCGGCGCATTGTTGCGACCCTTGCGGCGGTGACGGCCGATCGGGTGGATCGGCGTGAAATAGAGCACGTCAAAACCCATCGCCGCGATATCGGGCACGCGGGCGATGCAGTCGCGGAGCGTGCCGTGCCGGCCGGGGATCCGGCTCTGGCTGCGCGGCATCATCTGATACCAGGCGCCAAACCGCGCCCTGTCGCGGTCGACGCTCAGCGGGAAGGGCTGTGAGTGGGTGAGGTCAGGCCGGGACTGGCTCTCGGCCATGGCATCGCCGAGCTCGGTCGCAAGCAGCGAGGTGACGTCGCCGGTTTGAAGATAATCCTCGCATTGCCTGACGATGATCTCTGCTGCGGCCTGCGGCGCGCCATGCGCCTTGGTCAGGAGCCCGGCACCCTCGATGGCATCGAGGCTGACATCGGCGCCGGTTCGCTGCTTGCGCACGACCCCATGGGACCAGGTGGCGAACTCGTCGGTCCAGGCCTCGACCGCATAGACGTAGTGCCCGGGCTCGGCCGGCGTGAACGCACCGGACCAGCGGTCATTGCCATGATGGATCATCGGCTCGCGCCGCCAGTCCCGGTCCTGCTCAGGACGCCAGAGCAGCGCGGCGCTGACCACGGCCTCGCCATCGCGGTAAACATCGGCCCACACCTCGACCCGTTCGCCCGCGATCCGCTTCACGGCGAAGCGGCCGCCATCGATCGCGGGATAGACGTCTTCGATGAGGAAAGCGCTGCCGGCTGCGGCACTTTCGACAGTTTGAATTGTCTTGTTCACGGTGATGCCATTGACAAGAAAGCAGGAGCCCGTTTCCCTTGTCGGGAACCTACGCTTGATACCTATATAGAAAGCCGCTTGTGTGTCATTAGTTCCCCCTGGGAACGGCAGGCAGGGTCTGTGAGTTGCCCCAGACTAACGTCTTCCGCTGCCTCGTTAAAATGGATGCCCCCGGCAACCGGGTGGCCTGCAAGCTGCGTGCCGAATGGATCTTTTAGCTCAAGCCCGGATCAAGGGCGTTCAATCCGAATTCGTCGATGCCTTGGGGAAGCTGCGGGTCACAGACCCCGTGGCCCTCAAATCGATCCTCGATGCTCTGCCGGAGAAGCGGGTTTACCGTTTCGTCAGCGGGCCGGTCGTGGTTCGCGCGCTCGGACATCCGCGCACCGAATTGGCGGCCATTGGCGCGCCGCCCCTGAAATGGACATTGGCCGCCAACGGCAAATCGATCGCTCAAGGCGAGACCCGCGAGCCCGTGATCGCCTGGCCCGCCGGCCTTCCGCTCGGCTATCATCGATTGACACTGACCGATGCCGAAGGTGTGACGGAAGAGGTGCCGATGATCGTGGCGCCCGAGCGGGCCTTCGGCGGCGATTTCGACCGGGGCTGGCTGCTCGCCGTGCAACTCTACAGCGTCCGCTCGGACCGCAATTGGGGCATTGGCGATTTCACCGACCTTGCCGATCTGGTGCGGCTCGCCAAGCAGCTCGGGGCCGACGGCGTCGGGCTCAATCCGCTGCACGTCCTGTTCGACGACCAGCCGGCCGACTGCAGCCCCTATTCGCCGAACAGCCGGCTGTTCCTCAATCCGCTCTATATCGATGTCGAGGCCATCCCCGAATTCTCCGCGGACCTCGTGCCCGACGCGGCCGCAACCGCCGCCCGTCTGCGTGAAGGCGATCGCGTGCCCTATGCCGACATGGCGGCGCTGAAATGGCTGGCCCTGCGCGCCGCCTTTAGCAGCTTTGTGACGAGCGCGAGCGAAGCGCGCCGCAAGGCGTTCGACGCCTTCCGTGCTGCCCGCGCACCGCTGTTGTCGCGCTTTGCCTGCTTCGAGGTGCTGCGCCATCGCTTCGCCGCGCCGTGGTGGGAATGGCCGGTGGAATGGCAGCAGCCGGACGAGGCCAAATGCGCAGGGCTGCGCAACGGCCCTGACAAGCGCGAGGTCGAGTTCGTCGAGTTCGTGCAATGGACGGCCGACAGCCAGTTGCATGCGGCCAAGGAGCTCGCCAGCCAGCTCGGCATGCGCGTCGGGCTCTATCTCGATGTCGCCGTCGGCGTGCAGTCCAACGGATTCGATGCCTGGAACGAGCAGATGGCGATCTCGCGTCATCTCGCCGTCGGCGCGCCGCCCGACGTGCTCAACACCGTCGGCCAGGACTGGGGCCTTGCCGGCTTCAACGCCGGCGGCCTCGAAGCGCAATCCTTCGTGCCTTTCGCCGACATGCTCGCGGCTTCGATGCGCCATGCCGGCGCCATCAGGCTCGACCACGTACTCGGCCTGAAGCGGCTTTATCTGGTGCCGCGCGGCTTCAAGCCTGATAACGGCGCCTATGTGCAGATGCCGTTCGAGGCGCTGCTCGGAGCCGTGGCGCGCGAGAGCGCGGCCCACAAATGCATCGTGATCGGCGAGGACCTGGGCACCGTGCCGGAAGGTTTTCGCGAGATGATGCAGGATTTCGGCATCTGGTCCTATCTCGTCATGATGTTCGAGCGCGACGATGCCGGCCATTTCCGCAACGTCGACCATTACCGGCCCAATGCGCTGGTCACGCTGAACACACATGACCTGTCGACCTATGCCGGCTGGCGCTCCTTCAGCGATCTCAAGATGAAGCGCTCGCTCGGGCTCGATCCCGGCGAGAACGATCAGGCGCGCTGGGACGCGCTCGGCAGGCTCGACGAGATCCTGCGCCAGAACGGCATCAAGGCCAATGACCTCTATTCGGTGCTGGCGTTCCTGTCGCGCACTCCGTCGCGGCTGCTCGCGGTGTCGATGGAGGATCTGCTCGGCGTGATCGACCAGCCCAACATTCCCGGCACGATCGACGAACATCCGAACTGGCGCCAGCGCCTTCCCGTCGCGCTCGACAAGATCGCCTCCAAGGTCGACCTCACGGCCTTGCGAGCGGCAACCCGGGAACGTTCATTGAACGGCGGTAGTTGATCGGAAGGGGACTTCTCAGGCTCGCACGACATTGTCTCAGAGAATCGAGGACTATGCGCTGATCGGTGATTGCGAGACCGCGGCGCTGGTCGGGCGCAACGGCTCGATCGACTGGCTGTGCTGGCCGGCCTTTGATTCCGACGCCTGCTTCGCTGCCATCCTCGGCAACCACAAGAACGGCCGCTGGCTGATCGCACCGAGCGACGAAATCGTGAGGATTTCGCGTCGCTATCTGGGCGACACCCTCATCCTCGAGACGCGCTTTGAAACGAAGAGCGGCACCATTGCGCTGATCGACTTCATGCCGCCGCGCGGCAAGGCGTCCGATATCGTGCGGCTGGTGCGCGGCCTCGAGGGCACGGTGAAGATGCGGATGGAGCTCGTCATCCGCTTCGGTTTCGGCGCGGACATTCCCTGGGTGCGGCGGATCGATCATTCCCTGATGGCGATCGCCGGCCAGGACATGACCGTGCTGCGCACGCCGGTGAAAACCCGCGGCGAGGACCTGACCACGGTCTCCGACTTCGAGGTGAAGGCCGGCGAGACCGTGCCGTTCGTGCTGACTTACGGCCCCTCGCATCTCGACCCGCCCGCGCCGATCGATCCGGAGACCGCGCTTGGGGACACCGAGGAGTTCTGGAAGGACTGGTGCGGCCATTGCACCCGCGACGGCGACTATCGCGACCTGATCATGCGCTCGCTGATCACGCTGAAGGCGCTGACTTTCAACCCGACCGGCGGCATCGTCGCAGCCCCCACCACCTCATTGCCGGAGAAGCTCGGGGGCAGCAGGAATTGGGATTATCGCTTCTGCTGGCTGCGCGATGCCACCTTCACGCTGCTGGCGCTGATGAACTCGGGCTACACCGAGGAAGCGTCGGCCTGGCACAATTGGCTGTTGCGCGCGGCCGCCGGCTCGCCGGCGAACATGCAGATCATGTACGGCATCTGGGGCCAGCGCCGGCTCCTGGAATGGGAGGCAGGCTGGCTCGACGGCTATGAGGGCGCCCGTCCAGTGCGCGTCGGCAATGCCGCGCACGCGCAGCTTCAGCTCGACGTCTACGGCGAGTTGATCGACGCCTTCCACCAGTCGCGCATGGCCAAGCTCCAGCTCGACGAGGAGACCTGGGCGCTGGAATGCGCCGTGCTCGATCATCTCGCCGAAGTGTGGGACCAGCCCGATCACGGCATCTGGGAGCGGCGCGGGCAGCCGAAGCACTACGTCTTCTCCAAGGTGATGACCTGGGTCGCCTTCGATCGCGGCATCAAGAGCGCGGAGACTTTCGGCTTCAAGGCGCCGCTGCTGCACTGGCGCGCCTTGCGAGAGGCCATTCATCGTGACGTCTGCAACAGGGGACTTGACGCGGAGGAAAACGCCTTCGTCGAATCCTACGGCTCGAAACTGCTCGATGCCAGCGTGTTGCTGCTGCCCTCTGTTGGCTTCCTGCCGGCGGACGATCCGCGCATCCGCGGCACCATCGCGGCGGTGGAGACACGCTTGATGCGCGACGGCTTCGTGCTGCGGCACGATCCGCGCGAATTGCCCGCGGGGCAGCCGCCGCTCGAAGGCGCGTTCCTGGCCTGCACTTTGTGGCTGGCCGATGCCCATGTGTTGTCGGGCGAACTGGACAAGGCGCAAGGCCTGCTCGACCGTGTCGCCGGCATCGCGAACGATGTCGGCCTCCTGGCCGAGGAATACGATTCAGTCGCTCGCCGCCAGACCGGAAATTTCCCGCAGGCGCTGACCCACATCGCGCTGATCAACACCGCTCATAATCTGTCGGCGGCAAGGCAAAAGAGCGAGAAGCCTGCGATGCAGCGCTCGAAGTAGCTAGCCCACCCCATTCCGCTTCAGGATCATCTCCATCGCTTCCGCAAAACCGTCCTGCTCGTTGGTCGCGGTGACGTGGGTGGCCTGGTCCTTGACGTTGTCGGCGGCGTTGCCCATGGCGATCGAGGTGCCGCTGACGGCGAACATCGCAAGGTCGTTCTGCATGTCGCCGATGGTGGCGACGGCGACGGTGGCAATCCCTAAGCGCTTGGCCATCGCCTTGACGAAGGTGCCCTTGTTGAAGCCGGGCGGGGTGATGTCGAGATAATAGGTCTGCGAGCGCACGGCGGTGGCCTCAGCGCCGAGCGCTTCCTGCATCGCCTTCTCGCACGCCGCAAGGCCGGCTGCATCGGCGCTGGCGCCGACGATCTTGCAGGCACTGGCAAGGTAAGGCGCGAAGTCAGCCACGATGGTCGGATCGGAGCGGATCGTGTGCTGCTCATGCGCGACGTACTTGCCGTCCGGGTTGTCGATCAGCCATTTGTCGGTGGTGAACAGCCAGATGTCGGCGCCGAATTCGCGCAGGATCTGCAAGGACCGCTCCGCCGCACCCGGCGGAATCAGATGCTGCTCGACCGGCTTCATCTCGGGATCGACGATCGAGGAGCCGTTGAACGGACCGACCGGAAGCCACAGCGCCAGCGGCTCGATCAAAAAGCGCATGCCGATGGCGGGACGGCTGGAGGTGATGGTGAAGCCGATGCCGGCCTGGTGCAGCCGCTGCACCGCACTCCTCGCGCGCTCCGTCAGCGTCTTGTCCTTGGTCAGCAGCGTGCCGTCGACGTCGGAGATGACCAGTGAGATTTGCGTCATGGCAGGACCTAACTGTTCTTGTTTCAGCGTTTCGCGCGGCCCAGTTTCAGTTGCCGCACGATGCCATCCACGATCGCCTCCACGGTTTCATCGATCGAAACGGTGATGACGTGCTCCCCAGCCTCCGGAGGCTCCAGCGTGTCGAACTGGCTCTTCAACAGCTCCGGCGGCATGAAATGGCCTTTGCGTTGCGCGAGCCGCTCGGCGATCAGCTCTTTCGTGCCCTTCAGGAAGACGAAGCGCACGTCGTCGCGTCCGCGCAGCAGCACGTCACGATAGGTGTGCTTCAGCGCCGAGCAGGCGATGATGATGTGTCCGCCATCTCCGCAGACCCGCCCGATCTCGTCGGCGATGGCGTTGAGCCAGGGCCAGCGGTCCTCGTCGGTGAGAGGATGGCCCGCCCGCATCTTCTCGACATTGCTCGCGGGATGGAAGCTGTCGCCGTCCTCGAAGCGCCAGCCGAGCCGCTCGCCCAGCGCCTTCGCAACCGTGCTCTTGCCCGAGCCCGACACGCCCATCACGATCAATGCACAAGGTGCTTCAACGCCCGCCACGAATGCCCTCCGGAAGCGCGGCCCTATCGACCAGCCAGACGGTCTCACCATTCGAGCGCGCGCGTAACGCCGGCAGAGTCTCGCCATTGAGCAGGCGCGTCAAGATCGGCTGCTTGTCGTGCCCGGCAATCTCGAACAGCATTTCGCGGCAGGAGGCCAAGGCGGGCAGGGTGAGCGAAACCCGGGGCACGAAGGGCGCGACATTGGCCTTGGGCACTCCGATGACCCAGCGTTCAGCCTCCTCAATTTCGGGGAAGCCGGGAAACAGCGAGGCAGTGTGGCCGTCGGGGCCGACGCCCATCAGAACGAGGTCGAACAGCGGCCGTGCCGGATCGAGGTTCTCGGCGCCGTAAAAGGCTTGCAGCTCGTGCGCATAGGCCTCCGCGCTGCGATCGGGAGTTTCAACCATCGTCGGGATCGGATGGACATGGCCGGGAGGCGCATCGCGGTCGAGAAACGTCGCGCGCGCGACCGACATGTTGTTGAGCGGATCGCCCTCGTCGACGAAGCGCTCGTCACCGATGAACCAATGCACGCGCTCCCACGGGATCCTGTCGCGCCAGGCATCGCTGCCGAGCAATTGATACAGCTTCTTCGGGCTGGAGCCGCCGGTGAGGCAAATCGCAATGCGGCCAGGATTGGCGGCGATACGCGCCATCACCCGTTCCGCCGCGGCCTGCGCCAGCGCTTGTGCGTCGGACGTGACGATCAGCTTCGGCTGGTCCGCCGCTGCCATCACGAAAACTTCCGCCAGCTTCGCCCGTCACGCCTGAGCAGTTCGTCGGCGCAGGCAGGGCCGTCGCTGCCGGCCTCATAGGTCTCGATGCCGTTGGTGCCCTCGCTTTTCCAGGCGTCCAGGAACGGCTGCACCGCCTGCCATCCCGCCTCGATGCCATCGGCGCGCTGGAACAGGATGTTGTCGCCGGTCATGCAGTCGTAGATGAGCGTCTCGTAGCCGGTCGAGGGATCGGCGCGGAAATAGTCGCCGTAGCGGAACTTCATCTCGACACCGTCGATGGTGACGCTCGGCCCCGGGATCTTGGCGTTGAACTGCAGCTCGATGGTTTCGGTCGGCGCGATGCCGATGGTCAGGAAATTCTGCGACAAGCGGTCGACCGTCGTGCCTGAGAACATCGACAGCGGCGCCTGCTTGAACTTGATCGCGACTTCGGTGCGCTTGTGGCCGAGCGCCTTGCCGGTGCGCAAATAGAAGGGAACGCCGGCCCAGCGCCAATTGTCGATCATCAGCTTCAGCGCGACAAAGGTCTCGGTGGTGCTGCCGGGCTTGACGTCCTCGGTCTCGCGATAGTCCGGGATCTCCTCGTCGCCGATGCGCCCTGCGAGATATTGCGCACGGACCGAGTTCTTCAGCGCTTCGTCGTGACTCGGCTGCTGGATCGACGTGAGCACTTCCGCCTTCTCGGAGCGCACGGAATGCGCGTCGAACCGCGCAGGCGGCTCCATCGCGACCAGCGACATGAGCTGAAACAGATGGTTCGGCACCATGTCGCGGAGCGCACCGGTGGCATCGTAGAAGCCGCCGCGATGGCCGACGCCGAGCTTCTCCTCGACCGTGATCTGGACGTGGTCGATGTGGTTGCGATTCCAGATCGGCTCGAACATGCCGTTGGCGAAGCGCAGCACCAGGATGTTCTGCACCGTTTCCTTGCCGAGATAGTGATCGATCCGGTAGATCTGGTGCTCGTCCATGATCTTCAGCAGCTCGGCGTTGAGCGCGCGCGCCGAGGCGAGGTCGGTGCCGAACGGCTTCTCGATCACGAGGCGCCGCCAGGCGCCGTTCTCCCTGGTCAGGCCGGTGCGGCCAAGCTCGCGCGCGGTCGGCGCGAATGCGGCGGGCGGGGTGGCGAGATAGAACAGCCTGTTGCCGCCGGTCCCTTCGGAGCATTCCAGTGAATCCAGGTGCTCGCGCAGGCGATCGAACGACGGCGGATCCTTCGGATCGGCTTCGACGAAGGTCACGCATTGCAGGAGCTGTTTCGCGACGACGTCGTCGACGGGGCGGGTGGCGAACTCGCGCAGGCCCTTCATCAGACTGTCGCGCAGCTCGTCATCCGACTGCGCCTTGCGGCCCACACCGACGACGCAGAATTTTTCCGGCAGCAGGTTGTCGGCGGCAAGATTGTAGAGCGACGGCATCACCAGCCGATGGGTGAGGTCTCCGGTCACGCCAAAGATGACGAAGGCGCAATTTTCCGGCTTGCGCTTGGCTTGCGGGTCTTTTGTCACGAATGATTGGCCTTGGCTTGTTACGCTTATTTGGGTTTCGAAGCACCCGGTTGCTTCGGCTCCCTGTGCCCGCCGAACCCTGCGCGCATCGCGGAGAGAATTTTTTCGGCGAAGGTGTGTTCCCGACGGGAACGGAAACGTGTGTAGAGCGCCGCGGTGAGGACCTCGGCCGGCACGGCCTCGTCGATCGCCGCGTTCACGGTCCAGCGTCCCTCGCCGGAATCCTCGACGAAGCCGGAATATTCTGTGAGCTGCGGGCTGTCGGCGAGCGCAGCCGACGTGAGGTCGAGCAGCCAGGACGGGATCACGCTGCCGCGCCGCCAGACCTCCGCGATGTCGGCGAGATCGAAATCATAGCGATGATCCGCGGGCAAGGCGTCGATGTTGGCGTTCTTGAGAATGTCGAAGCCTTCGGCATAGGCCTGCATCAGGCCGTATTCGATGCCATTGTGGATCATCTTGACGAAATGGCCGGCCCCGACGGGACCGGCATGGATGTAGCCCTGCTCGATGCGGGGATCGCGGCCCTCGCGTCCCTCCGTGCGCGGAATGTCGCCGGCGCCGGGCGCAAGCGCGGTGAAGATCGGATCGAGCCGGTCGACCACCTGCTTCTCGCCGCCGATCATCATGCAATAGCCGCGGTCGAGGCCCCAGACCCCGCCGGAGGTGCCGACGTCGACATAGTGGATGCCGCGGGCTTTCAGCGCCTTGCCGCGGCGGACGTCGTCCTGCCAGAAGGTGTTGCCGCCGTCGATGATGACGTCGCCTGCCTGCATCACGGCTGCGATCGTCTCGATCGTGGTCTCGGTGATGCGCCCCGCAGGCAGCATCACCCAGGCGGTGCGGGGACGCTCGAGTTTCGAGATGAATTCCTCGAGCGTCGCCGAGCCCACCGCGCCGTCGGCGGCAAGGCCCGCGACGGCCTTGGCGTCCTTGTCATAGACCACGGTCGAATGTCCGTGGCGCATCAGGCGGCGAACGATGTTGCCGCCCATTCGGCCGAGGCCGATCATGCCGAGTTGCATTTGCAATATTCCCTTAATTCAGCGCGTCGTTGAGCGCGGCATTGAGTGCCGCAAGACCCTTCTTGAGGCCGCCCTTGAGGTGCACCCGAAGCGCGCGCCGGCCGCGCTCGGTGAGCACGTCGAAATCGCCGCGCGCCTGTGCCGCCTTGATCACGCCGAAGCTCGCCTTCTGACCGGGCACGGGCAAGTCCTTGGCATCGTCTGCCGTGATCTGAAGGAACACGCCGCTGTCCGGCCCGCCCTTGTAGGCCTGCCCGGTCGAGTGCAGGAAGCGTGGTCCGAACTCGGCGCAGGTCGCGACCTGACGCTTCTCACGCACCTCCAGTCGCATGGCCTGAAGTGCGTCGATCGTGGCCTTGTCGCGCGCGATGTAGCCGAGCAGGGCGACATAGTCGCCGTCGCCCGATCGCGACAGATGCGCCTTCAGCCAGGAGGTGAGATCGCCGTTGGCGCCGGCGGCGCGGAGCGCCGTGGCGTTCGCCTCGTCGGTATAGAGATCGGCTTCGTCGGTGCTGACCACCGGCTCTTCTTTCGGCAGCGCGCCGGTCTTCTCGAACGACGCGGTGAGCTCGCGGGTCTTGATCTTGGCCGCTTCCACGTCCGGCTGGTCGAACGGGTTGATGCCGAGGATCGAGCCCGCCACCGCCGTTGCCATCTCGAAGCGGAAGAACTCCTGGCCGAGATGCTCGATCGACTTCATGACGATGCGCACCACGGGATGGCCGGCCGCTTCGATCGCGGCAAGCTGGGAGTCGTGGGCGGCGTCCGCCTCGCCGTCGATGCGGATATCGATGAAGAATCGGTCGTTGCCGTACACTGAGGGATCGCCCAGGGGCTCGCCCTCGATCGGGATCAGGCCCTTGCCTTCCTTGCCGGTCGATTCCGCGATCAGCTGCTCGGCCCAGGCGCCGAAATCGGCGATCTTCTTCGAGGCCAGGATCGTCACCTTGTCGCGCCCTTCGAGGCCGGCGAGGCCCATGGCGAGGCCGAGCTGCACGCCGGGGTTCTCACTCGGTGGCACGTCCGGGCCGCAGGAGCGGGCCATCGCCAGCGCGTGCTCGACGAAGGTCTTGACGTCGATGCCGGCCGTTGCGGCCGGCACGAGGCCGAACGGCGAGAGCACGGAGTAGCGTCCGCCGATCGAAGGCTCGCCGTGGAAGATGCGGGCGTAGTTCAGCTTCTTGGCCGCCTTCTCCAGCGACGAGCCCGGATCGGTCACCGCGATGAAGCGGTGGCCGGTCTTCGACTTCGGCCCGACCGCCTTGGCGACCTGCTCATGAAAATAGTCCTTCATCGCGTTCGGCTCGGTGGTGCCGCCGGACTTGCTGGAGACGATGAACACCGTGTTGGCGATGTCGATCTTCGCTTCCATCGCCCGCACCTGCGCCGGATCGGTGGAATCCAGCACGTGCAGCTTCGGAAAGCCCGGCTTCTTGCCAAACGTCTCGGCCAGCACCTCCGGCCCGAGGCTCGATCCGCCCATGCCGAGCACGACGGCGTCGGAGAATTTCTGGCCCTTCACCCGGCCCGCATAGTCCTCGTAGTCGGCAATGTCGGCCTTGGCTGCGCTGTCGAGCCAGCCGAGCCATTTGTCCTCGTCCGCGCCGGTCCACACCGACTTGTCGCGCTGCCAGAGCCTGCGGATCTTTGCCGATGCGCGCCATTCCTCGGTACTCTTGGCGACCGTCTTGCCGAGTCCCTCGCCGAGCGAGAGAGACTGGCGGTCGAGCGCGGGCCCCAGCACGGTCGCGCGCTTGTGGGCGACGGCGCCGTAGAGCTTGTCGGCGGCATCGGCAAATTGCTTCACGCCGTCCTTGACCAGCTCCTCGGTGATCGCATCGAGCGAGATGCCGGAGCGCTCCAGCTCTTCCAGCACGCGCCTGGCGTCGTCGACATTCTCTTCCAGGCTGTCGCGCGGCGTGCCGTGGTCGCGGAAGGCGTCGAGCGTTGCCGGCGGCACGGTGTTGATGGTGTCGGGGCCGATCAGCTCCTCGACATAGAGAACGTCGCTGTACTCCTTGTTCTTCGTGCCGGTCGAGGCCCACAACATGCGCTGTGGCTTGGCGCCCTTGGCGGCGAGCTTGTCCCAGCGCGGACCCGAGAACAGGCGCTTGTAATCCTGGTAGGCGACCTTGGCGTTGGCGATCGCAACCTTGCCCTTGAGCGCGGCGAGCCGCTCCTTCTCGGATGGATCGTTGGCGCGGGCGATCTTCTCGTCGAGTTGCTTGTCGACCACCGAGTCGATGCGGCTGACGAAAAAGCTCGCCACGCTCGCGACATGAGAGGGATCGCCGCCGCCGGCGACGTATTTTTCGAGACCGGCGATGTAGGCTTCGGCCACCTCCAGGTAGACCGCCTTGGAGAACAGCAGCGTGATGTTGATGCTGATCCCGTCGCCGATCAGCGTCTCGATCGCCGGCAGGCCCTCGGGCGTCGCCGGCACCTTCACCATCAGGTTCTTGCGGGCCACGTCCTTCCAGAGTCGCCGCGCCTCGGCAACGGTGCCGGCGGTGTCCATGGCGAGATAGGGCGAGACTTCCAGGCTGACATAGCCGTCGCCGCCCTTGAGGCGGTCATAGACCGGGCGGAGCACGTCGGCGGCGTTCTGAATGTCCTCGACCGCGACCGCCTCGAACAAATCGGCCACGCTCCGGTCGCCGCGCTTCAGCGCCCTGCCGATCGGGGCGTCGTATTCGTCCGAGCTGCCGATCGCCTTCTCGAAGATCGAGGGATTGGAGGTGACGCCCTTGACGCCGTCTGTGTCGATCAGCCGCTTCAGGTCGCCCTTGGCGATGAAGCCGCGGGCGAGGAAGTCCAGCCAGACGGCCTGGCCGTGCTTTTCCAGTTCTTTGACGGGATTCATGATGCCTATTTATCTCCAAGCCTGCGGGCGAGGGGTTTCCGCGCCGGTCCTGACGCGCTATCCTCTAACTTACATGCTCCCGGGAGGGAACCAATCAAGGGTACAGGCGTCATACCCTCCGGTGTAACTCCGTCGCGATCATGGCGATCCGGGCGGTAGCCGCCGTTGTTGCGTAAAAAGTCGTTGGCCGAGGTTCGGCCGGTCTTGTTGCGTAACGTCGGCCGCTTGGTTATCAACCGGTGGCTGCGTTGAGGGCCATCGGTGGATTCCGATCCGTCTGGTACGTGGCTGGCCGCGAATGGCCACGCTGGGGAAAAGCATGCAGGCTCAAAATGACGGTGTCGCGTTCGCCGCCGCCAACAGTCCGCCGCCGGCCGGATGCGTCGACGCATCGCCCGACCTCGAAATCGGTTCCTGTACGACCTCGCTGCGACTGCTGGTCGCGGCGGGCTTTGCCATGACCCTGCTCAGTGCCAGCCTCGCCTTCAACTGGTGGGATGGTCTTGGCGAGTACGACGTGATGGCCGGATTTGTCGGCGTCGTGGTGTTCGCCCTGATCACAATCCGGCTGATCTGGATGCTCCCCGCCGAGCGGGGACCGGTGGTGGTGGTCACGCCCTACGGCATCCGCGATCTCCGCATCGGCAATGAATTTCTGCCGTGGGATTCGATCGCGGAGATTTCGGCTGAACAACGCGACGGTCACGACATGGTCGTGCTGACGCCGACGCCGGGCTTGCAGCGGCAGCTCTGCAGCATCCACAATCTGGCGCGCCTTGCGCAGAACAATCGAATCGTCATCCGGTCGGACGGCCTGGCGACCGATTTTGATACATTGCTGCGCGCTTGTCGCGACTGTCACAATGCCGTCGGCAGTCCGCGCACCGCATTGCAGCAGGAAGATGAACGCGGCACCCAAGGCGCCCAGGGCTTCAAAGACACCCAAGGCTTCGCCGTACAAGCGTCATAAGATCGCCGCTCGTCGATATCTATGCTGCAGCGCCGGATGGCCTCATCCCCGGTATCGCCCGGATGTTGCGACCAAGTGACAATTTCTGGAAATGAGCCAATATAGACAGAGATTCGCACAAATTACAGGCAGGTGCCTGTTCGTAACTCATCGAGTGCCTACGTTGTGCGTTGCGTCGTGTCGGCACCCGGGTGTCCAATGATCGTCATGTGCTCACGCTGATTCGAAACGGCCTGAGGAACGGTCCGGTAACTGCTTTCGTTTCAGCTTGTAGCGGAACTCACGCGGAGAGGGATCATGTACAACGATTCTCTATTCAACGCTTTCGCTCGGTCGTTCGAGGCGAGAAGCCAGCACGACATGTCGATGGCGGAATATCTGGAATCGTGTCGAAGCGATCCCATGAAATACGCGAACGCGGCCGAACGACTGCTAGCTGCCATCGGCGAACCCCAGACGATCGACACGGCCAAGGACCCACGCCTTGGCCGTATTTTTTTGAACCGCACGATCCGCACCTATCCGGCCTTCGCCGGCTTCTACGGCATGGAAGAAACCATCGAGCGCATCGTCGGTTTCTTCCGCCATGCCGCGCAAGGTCTCGAAGAGCGCAAGCAGATCCTCTATCTGCTAGGGCCGGTCGGCGGCGGCAAATCCTCGCTTGCCGAGCGGCTGAAGTCGCTGATGGAAGTGCATCCGATCTACGTGCTCAAGGCCGGCGATGAACTCTCGCCCGTGTTCGAGAGCCCGCTCAGCCTGTTCGACCCCGATCAGCTCGGGCCGATGCTGGAAGAGAAATACGGCATCCCGCGCCGCCGTCTCACCGGACTGATGAGCCCGTGGTGCTACAAGCGGCTGGAAGCCTTCGGCGGCGATATTTCCCAGTTCCGCGTCGCGAAGATCCAGCCGTCGCGGCTGCGCCAGATCGGCATCGCCAAGACCGAGCCCGGTGACGAGAACAACCAGGACATCTCCTCGCTGGTGGGCAAGGTCGATATCCGCAAGCTCGAGACATACGCGCAGAACGATCCCGACGCCTACAGCTATTCCGGCGGCCTCAACCGCGCCAACCAGGGCGTGCTTGAGTTCGTCGAGATGTTCAAGGCGCCGATCAAGATGCTGCACCCGCTGCTCACCGCGACGCAGGAAGGCAACTATATCGGCACCGAGAACATCGGTGCGATTCCGTTCACCGGCGTGATCCTGGCGCACTCCAACGAGGCCGAGTGGGCGAGCTTCAAGGCGAACAAGAACAACGAAGCCTTCATCGACCGCATCTGCGTGATCAAGGTGCCGTACTGCCTGAGGATCACGGAGGAGCAGAAGATCTACGAGAAGCTGATCCAGGGCTCCGAGCTCGCGTCGGCGCCTTGCGCGCCCTCGACGCTGGAGACGCTGGCGCGGTTCTCGGTGATGTCTCGCCTGCGCAAGCACGAGAATTCCACGGTGTTCGCCAAGATGCGGGTTTACGACGGCGAGAGCCTGAAGGAATCCGATCCGAAGGCGCGCAGCGTCCAGGAATATCGCGACGCCGCCGGCGTCGACGAGGGCATGGACGGCGTCTCCACCCGCTTCGCCTTCAAGATCCTGGCTGCGACCTTCAACCACGACCCGCAGGAGGTCGCCGCCGACGCCGTGCATCTGATGTACGCGCTGGAGCAGTCGATCCGCCGCGAGCAGCTGCCGGAGGAAGTCGAGAAGCGCTATCTCGAATTCATCAAGGCGGATCTCGCGCCGCGCTATGCCGAGTTCATCGGTAACGAGATCCAGAAGGCCTATCTGGAATCCTACTCCGATTACGGCCAGAATCTGTTCGATCGCTACGTCGACTATGCCGACGCCTGGATCGAGGACCAGGATTTCAAGGATCCCGACACCGGCCAGCTGCTGGATCGCGAGCTTTTGAACCAGGAGCTGACGAAAATCGAGAAGCCGGCGGGCATCGCCAACCCCAAGGACTTCCGCAACGAGGTTGTCAAATTCTCGTTACGGTCGCGGGCCCAGAACGGCGGCAAGAATCCGACCTGGACCTCCTACGAGAAGATTCGCGACGTGATCGAAAAGAGGATATTCTCCCAGGTCGAGGATCTGCTTCCGGTCATCTCCTTCGGGTCGAAGAAGGACGGCGAGACGGAGAAGAAGCATGGCGAGTTCGTCGCACGCATGGTGGAGCGCGGCTACACCGAGCGTCAGGTTCGCCGGCTCGTCGAATGGTACATGCGTGTGAAGCAGGCCGGTTGAGGCGGAATGGGAGGCGAATGGTCAAGTGCCCATTCACATTATTGACAGGCGCCTGAATCCAGGCGGCAAGAGTCTTGAGAACCGCCAGCGGTTCTTGCGTCGGGCCAAGTCCCTGGTGCAGGGCGCCGTCAAGAAGACCTCGCAGGAACGAGACATCAAGGACGTCCTGGAGGGGGGCGAAGTCACGATCCCCCTCGACGGCATGCACGAGCCGCGCTTCCGCCGCGAGGGCGGAACGCGCGACATGGTGTTGCCCGGCAACAAGAAGTTCATCGAGGGCGACTACCTCCAGCGCTCCGGCCAGGGCAGCGCCAAGGATTCGGGCCCGGGCGAAGGCGACAGCGAGGACGCCTTCCGTTTCGTGCTGAGCCGTGACGAGTTCGTCGATCTCTTCCTCGACGATCTCGAACTGCCGGATCTCGCCAAGCGCAAGATCGCGCAGACCGAGAGCGAGGGCATCCAGCGCGCCGGCTACACGACCTCGGGCTCGCCCGCCAACATCTCGGTGAGCCGGACGGTGAAGCTGGCGCTGGCCCGCCGCATCGCGCTCAAGCGTCCCCGCAAGGAGGAGGTCGAAGAGCTGGAGGCCGCGATCGCCGCATGCACCGACGAGGACGAGCGTTTGGAGCTGCTCGACCAGCTCGAAAAGCTGAAGGCGAAGACCAAGCGCATTCCCTTCATCGATCCGCTCGACATCCGCTACCGCCGCTTCGAGACGGTGCCTCGGCCGGTGGCGCAGGCGGTGATGTTCTGCCTGATGGACGTCTCGGGCTCGATGTCCGAGCACATGAAGGATCTCGCCAAGCGATTTTACATGCTGCTCTACGTGTTCCTGAAGCGCCGCTACAAGCATGTCGAGATCGTCTTCATCCGCCACACCGACCGCGCCGAGGAGGTCGACGAGCAGACCTTCTTCTACGGGCCGGCCTCGGGCGGCACGCTCGTCTCCAGCGCGCTGCAGGCGATGCACGAGATCGTGCGCGAGCGCTTCAACCCGTCGGACTGGAACATCTATGCCGCGCAAGCCTCCGACGGCGACAATTCCTATTCCGACGGCGAGCTCACCGGCATGCTGTTGACCGACAAGATCCTGCCGGTCTGCCAGTTCTTCGCCTATCTCGAGGTCGGGGAATCCGGCGGCAGCGCGTTCGATCTCTCCGATTCCTCGCTCTGGACCCTCTATGAGCGTCTGCGCAACAGCGGCGCACCGCTCTCGATGCGCAAGGTCTCGGAACGCAGCGAGATCTTTCCGGTGTTCCACGATTTGTTTCAGCGTCGCGAGACTGCCCAGGAGAAAGCCGCTCCATGACGGAACGATTGTTCGAAGGCGCGGATTGGGATTTCCACACCTTGCAGCGCATCACCGATGCCTGCGAGGAGGTGGCGCTGAAGGATCTCGGGCTCGACGTCTATCCGAACCAGATCGAGGTCATCACCGCCGAGCAGATGCTGGACGCCTATTCGTCGGTCGGCATGCCGCTGTTCTACAAGCACTGGTCGTTCGGCAAGCATTTTGCGTACCACGAGGCGTCCTATCGCAAGGGCCTGATGGGGCTCGCCTACGAGATCGTCATCAACTCCTCGCCCTGCATCTCCTACCTGATGGAGGAGAACACGGCGACGATGCAGACGCTGGTGATCGCCCACGCCGCCTTCGGCCATAACCACTTCTTCAAGAACAATTATCTGTTCAAGCAGTGGACCGATGCCGACGGCATCCTGGATTATCTCGATTTCGCCAAGAACTACGTCATGCAATGCGAGGAGCGTTACGGCCGCGTCGAGGTCGAACGCACGCTGGATGCCGCGCATGCGCTGATGTCGCACGGCATCGACCGCTATCCCGGCAAGAAGAAGCTCGATCTGCGCGCCGAGGAAAAGCGGGCAGGGCGCCGCCGTCAGCATGAGGAAGAGGTCTTCAACGATCTCTGGCGGACCGTGCCGGCCGGCAAGAGCAAGACCCGCTCTGCGCTCAGCATCGAGCGCCGCCGCAAGCTGCTCGGCCTGCCGCAGGAGAATTTGCTCTACTTCCTGGAGAAGAGCGCGCCGCGTCTGGCGCCGTGGCAGCGTGAGCTGCTCCGCATCGTCCGCCACATTGCGCAGTATTTTTACCCGCAGAGCCAGACCAAGGTGATGAACGAGGGGACGGCGACCTACGTCCACTATCGCATCATGACCAAGCTGCACCAGCAGGGCCGCATCACCGACGGAAACTTCCTGGAATTCCTGGGATCGCACACCAACGTGGTGTTCCAGCCCGAATTCGACGACCCGCGCTTCTCCGGCTTCAATCCCTATGCGCTCGGTTTTGCCGTGATGCAGGACATCGAGCGCATCGTTACCCGTCCGGAGGACGAGGACCGCGAATGGTTTCCTGATATCGCCGGCAAGAACGACGTCATGGGCGTGCTGCGCGACGTCTGGGCCAACTACCGCGATGAAAGTTTCATCGCGCAGTTCCTGAGCCCGAAGCTGATGCGGCACTTCCGCATGTTCCACCTGCATGACGATCCCGAAGAGCGCGCCGGTATCCGGGTCGACGCCATTCATGACGAGCGCGGCTTCCGCCGCGTTCGCCGCGAGCTGGCTCGGCAGCATGATGTCGGCTACATCGACGCCAACATCGAGGTGGTCGACGTCGATCTCTCCGGCGATCGCCGGTTGATCCTGCACCACCACGTCATCAAGGGCTCGCAGCTCAACGAGACCGACGCCAAGCGGGTGCTGCAGCATCTCGCCGACCTCTGGACCTACGACGTCGCGCTGATCGAGGTCGACGCCAACGACAAGGTCCTGCGCGAATACGTCGTGAGCCCGCGCCCGATTGCGGCGGCGGTGGCTTGAGGCGGCCGGCCACACGGAGCGATGCGCATTGATGTGCCCTCGCCCCTTGTGGGAGAGGGCAGCGACGCCGGCAGATACAAGCTCACTTGGGTGAGGGGTATCTCTCCGCACTCTCAGTGCCGATAGATACCCCTCATCCGGCGCTTCGCACCACCTTCTCCCACAAGGGGAAAAGGAAGGCGTTCGTGGCTGCGCGATGGCTGTTCTACGCCGGCCGCTTCTTCGCCGGCTTCTTGCTCGCATTCAGCTCCACCGCCGCACGGATCAGCGCCTTCAACGCCTTCGCGTCGATCTTGTCGCCTTCGCGAATATCGATCGCACGGCGCACGTTTCCGTCGAGGCTTGAGTTGAACAGGCCCGCCGGATCCTCGAGCGCCGCGCCCTTGGCAAAAGTCATCTTCACCACTTCCTTGTAGGTCTCGCCGGTGCAGATGATGCCTTCATGCTCCCATACGGGAACGCCGCGCCATTTCCATGCCTCGACCACGTCGGGATCGGCCTGCTTGATCAGGTCGCGGATCCGCCCCAGCATCTCGCCGCGCCAATCGCCGAGCTCCCTGATCCTGCCGTCGATCAGTTTCGAGGCTGACGCTGCGCCTGTTTCCTTCGCGCTGCTCTTCTTCGCCGCCGCCTTCTTCACGAGCCTGCCTCACCGTGCGCGCCGCCACGCCGGCCGAGATAAGGCAGCGCGAACAGATAGAGCCCCGTCGCCAGCAACGGAATGAGCGGGACGAGTGCCAGGAAGCCGATCCACACGGCCTGGACCTGCATGGTCATCGCCACGATGTTGGCGATGACCGCGATCGTGAAAGCCATCGACAGCCAGCGATGAATCTGCCGAACCCACATATGCGTGCTCACTAGGGACCTCCGTTGATATTGATCGGAATGGAAGCGGATGGAGCTAGTCGGCCCGCGCGAGCAGTTCGTCCAGCTTGTTGAAGAACTGCTTCCAGCCGGCGTGCGCGCCGCCATAGGCCTGCTTCTGCGTCGGGCCGAAGCCGGCCTGCTCCACGCGCAAATGCGTGCCTGCGCTCGTCGGTGTCAGCGTGAAGGTCACGACGCTTTTGAGGTCGAAGGCGGAATCCTCATGCGAGAAATTCCATGTATAGGCGAGGCTCTTCTGCGGCTCGATGGTGAGTACCTCGCAGTCCAGCACGCCGCCCCATTCGCCGCGCAGGTTGAAACGATGACCGACTGACGGCTTGAAGTCGTTCTTCATCAGCCATTCCTCGATCAGATGCGGCTGCGTCAGCGCGCGCCAGAGCCGCTCGGGCGGAAAGGCAAATTCGCGCTCGACGACCACGGAGCGCATCTCGTTTGAGGGTTCAGTCATTGGTCCATCCTCTTCAGGAGATCGTCGAGCGCGTCGAGCCGCCTTTGCCAGAAGCCGGCCATCTGGCTGGTCCAGTCGATCAGCGGATCGAGCGCACCGGGCAGCGCGCTGTAATGGGTCTGCCGTCCTTCATGGCGGTCACGTACGAGGCCGGCCTGTTTCAGCGCGCCGAGATGCTTGGAGACCGCGGGCTGGGAAACGCCCGATCGCGCCGTCAGCGCCCCGACCGTCTGCTCGCCCTCGCGGCAAAGTCGCTCGAAGATCGCCCGCCTTGTGGGGTCGGCGAGCGTTCTGAACAGGAGATCGGGGGCGGGAGACATGAAGATCCATAACCAGGAAGTTATGGATGAATTCATAACTGTGGAGTTATGGGTGAGTCAAGTCCGAAGGAGGGAAGGGGTCATACCGCGCGCAGCTCGCCCCGTCGTCATGGCGAGGAGCCCTTGCGCCGAAGCAATCCGGACTGGCTCGGCGGTGGCATTCTGGATCGCTTCGCCGCGCTCGCATGACGGGGAGATACGGGTGCCCCGTGCACACGGCTACGGTCGCAAGTACAAATACCCCTGGGACTGCAACTCCGCGATGCGGACCACGCCGCCTTGCTCCGCGCTCACGAAGCCGGGCAACAGATCAGTCAGCGTGACGTTCTGCACCTTCATCGTGTTGCCGCAAGCGGCGAGCTCGACGCCGCCTTTGGAAAAGTCGCCGATGCGCCTGGTGACATCGGGGTTGGCCTGCGCCCAGTGAAATGCCTTCAGCGCCGGCCCGTGGATGACAAGAGCGATCGTGACATGCTCGGGGCCGCCGACCCCGTCGAAGTGGTTCTGGATGTTGCCGAGCACGAAATTGACCTTCTCGGCGTCGCTGAGATGGTAGACCACCTTGAGCTTGTTGCCCGCGCCGGCTTCCGTGGCCGCTTGCGCACGCGAGACGCCAAAGGCCGCGCCCAAAGCCGAGACGGCACTCCACAGGATGTTTCGGCGGTTCATGGCGATCTCCCTTCGACTGGACGCCGAACAGATATCACTTCGAGCGCAGCGCGGCGAGTTCCTTGCGGTCCGTCACCAGCGAGGCGCACTCGCTGTTGTCGGCGCGGTCGAGCCGGAAGATCTTGTCGTCGGCGCCGGCCGTCAGCGAATGCTCGGCCTCGTCGTCCGGCTTGTTGTTCTGCCAGACCCTGACACGTTCGAGCCGCACGATCGCCGACTTGTCGTCCTTCGACAGTGCAACGCCGATGCCGCCGCCGTCGCAGTCGACACCGCAGCCGAGGCGCACCTCGCTACCGCCCTTGGTGAACACGGCGTGGTTACACGAGCCGCTGGAATCGAAATCGCCGGAGCGATGACGATATCGGAAGCCGAGGCGGAAGGAATGGTGCAGCTCCTTGTCCTCCTTGTCGAATTCCGCGGAGATCAGCAGCTTCATGGCGGCAACTTTCTGCTTCGGATGCCGCGCCAGATGCTCGGCATCGTAGCGGCGGACGAAGCAGGCATAGGCTTTGCTGTCGGGCGCGCCCGCATACATGCGCGTGTTGAAGGTCTCGGTTTCGGCCTTGCTGGCCTCGCGGATGTCGTCGCCGTCCTCGGCCTGGGCGGCGCCGATGAAAGCGGCAAGGGCTAGCGGAAGGAGGAGGGCAAGCTTCATGATCGCACCGGCGCTTGGCGGCAATAGCCCGCGGCAGGGCGGGCTGGTCTGCCGTTAGTCGCGCCGCCAGTGCGCCGCGTTCAAGCGTCCGTCACCGCAGGCTGGCGTTGATCTTGTCCAGCACCGCCGAGCCCGGGCAAAGCGTGTCCGCTTCCAGCGAATTGAGCGGGGTTTCCACCGTGTTGAGGTGCTCGTGCATATCTTCCGCGTCGGGATCGACATAGAGCAGTCCGGTGACGATCTGGCCTTTGGCGGCGTGCCTCTGCAGGAAGGTCATCGCGCCCAGCCGGTCATGCGGATCGTAATCGGCGTCGATCTTGCGCAGCGCGATCTTGCTGCCGTCGTGCTGCTCGACCATCTGCACCGTACCGGGCGCGTAGTCCACCGCGATCGGGTCGCGACCAACAAGCACGTCGAGCCGGTTCACGGCGTCGTTGTGCTCGCGGACATAATCAAAACTCTTGGTCGAGCCGGCGTGGTTGTTGAAGGCGATGCAGGGGCTGATGACGTCGATGAAGGACGCGCCCTTGTGTCGGATCGCGGCCGCGATCAGTGGCACCAACTGAGTCTTGTCGCCGGAGAACGAGCGCGCGACGAAGGTGGCGCCGAGTTGCAGCGCGATGGCGACGAGGTCGATGGCGTTGTCGGTATTGGTGACGCCCTTCTTGCTCTTCGAGCCGCGGTCGGCTGTCGCGGAGAACTGGCCCTTGGTCAGGCCGTAGACGCCGTTGTTCTCTACGATATAGGTCATGTTGACGCCGCGCCGGATCGAATGCGCGAACTGGCCGAAGCCGATCGAGGCGGAATCGCCGTCGCCCGAGACGCCGAGATAGATCAGATCGCGATTGGCGAGATTGGCGCCTGTCAGCACGCTGGGCATTCGGCCGTGCACGGAGTTGAAGCCGTGCGAATTGCCGAGGAAATAGTCCGGCGTCTTCGACGAGCAGCCGATGCCGGAAATCTTCGCCACCCGGTGCGGCTCGATCGAGAGCTCGTAGCAGGCCTCGATGATCGAGGCCGTGATCGAATCATGGCCGCAGCCGGCGCACAAGGTCGAGATCTTGCCCTCGTAGTCACGATGGGTGTAGCCGAGCTCGTTCTTCTTCAGGCCGGGATGGTGAAATTTGGGCTTTGCAATGTAGGTCATGACATGGCCTTGCGGAGCGGGGTCACCTTGAGGTGATCCTGGTGGTCACCAATGGCTTTTGCGATGAACCGGGCGGTGATCGGCGAGCCGTCATAATGCACGATCGGCACGAGCCGCACCGGGTCGATACCGTTCTCGTTGACGATGAGCTGCCGGAGCTGGCTGTCGCGGTTCTGCTCGACCACGTAGACGAAGTCGTGCTCGGCAAGGAAGCTCGCCACGCTCGAATGAAACGGGAAGGCGCGGATGCGCAGGCGGTCGAGCTGATGTCCGCGCGCTTCCAACAAGCCAATTGCCTCGTCCATCGCCGGCGAGGTCGAGCCGAAATAGATCACGCCATATTTGGTCGGCCGTTCGGCATTGGCCTGCAGCGGCCGCGGCACCATGTCCTGCGCGGTCTCGAACTTGCGCATCAGGCGCTGCATGTTGTCGGCGTAGACCGAGCCTTCCTCGGAGTAGCGCGCATAGCGGTCGCGCGACGTGCCGCGGGTAAAATAGGAGCCCTTGGTCGGGTGCGTGCCGGGGTAGGTGCGGTAGGGAATGCCGTCGCCGTCGACGTCGAGATAGCGGCCGAAGTCGCGGCCCTCGTCCAGCATCTCCGCGGTCATCACCTTGCCGCGGTCATACTGCTTGGCATCGTCCCACTTGAGCGGGCGAGAGAGCCGGTGGTTCATGCCGATGTCGAGGTCGAGCATCAGGAATATCGTGGTCTGCAGCCGTTCGGCGAGATCGAAGGCGGCGGCCGCGAACTCGAAGGCCTCGGCGGGATCTTCGGGGAACAGCAGCACATGCTTGGTGTCGCCGTGCGAGGCATAGGCGCAGGCGATGATGTCGCATTGCTGGGTACGGGTCGGCATGCCCGTCGAGGGGCCGGCGCGCTGGATGTTCATGATTACGGCCGGGATCTCGGCGAAGTATGAGAGGCCGATGAACTCGGTCATCAGGGAGATGCCGGGGCCGGAGGTCGCGGTGAAGGCGCGGGCACCGTTCCAGGACGCACCGATGACGATGCCGATCGAGGCCAGTTCATCCTCGCCCTGCACGATGGCGTATTTGGCTTTGCCTGTCTCAGGATCGTGCCGGTACTTCTTGCAATGCGCCGTGAAGGCTTCGGCCACCGACGAGGACGGCGTGATCGGATACCAGGCGCAGACGGTGGCGCCGCCATAAACTGCGCCGAGCGCGGCGGCGCTGTTGCCCTCGATGAAGATGCGGTCGCCGACCTTGTCGGACTTCTTCACCCGCAACCCGATCGGGCACTTCAAGTTCTGCAGCGCCCAGTCGCGGCCGAGATGCAGCGCATGGACATTGGAGGAGAGCAGCTTCTCCTTGCCCTTGTACTGCTCGCCGATCAGCTGCTCGATCAGCTTCGGGTCCATGTCGAGCAGCGCACTGAGCGCGCCCAGATAGATGATGTTCTTGAACAGCTGGCGCTGGCGCGGATCGGTGTAGGTCGAATTGGTGATGGCGGTTAAGGGAACGCCGATCACGGTGATGTCGTCGCGGAATTTCGTCGACGGCATCGGCTTGGTGGAATCGTAGAATAGGTAGCCGCCGGGCTCGATGCCGGCGACGTCCTTGTCCCAGGTCTGCGGGTTCATCGCGACCATCATGTCGACCCCGCCGCGGGCGCCGAGATGGCCGTCTTCGGTGACTCGCACCTCGTACCAGGTCGGCAGGCCCTGGATGTTGGAGGGGAAGATGTTGCGCGGGGACACCGGCACGCCGTGACGCAGGATCGCGCGTGCGAACATCTCGTTGGCGCTGGCCGAGCCCGAGCCGTTGACGTTGGCGAAACGGACGACGAAGTCGTTTACGCTGCTGATCGGCTTTTTGTCGGACATGCTGAGCCTGCGTGAGTCATCTCGATGAAATATTTCTGCATGTCCCAGGCGCCGGTGGGACAACGCTCGGCGCACAGCCCGCAATGCAGGCAGACGTCCTCGTCCTTGACCATGACGCGCTCGGTCTTCAGATCGGAGGAGACGTAGAGGTCCTGGTCCGGATGCGGCGAGGGCGCCTTCAGGCGTTGGCGCAGGTCGCTTTCCTCGCCATTGGCCGTGAAGGTGATGCAATCCATCGGGCAGATATCGACGCAAGCATCGCACTCGATGCAGAGCGAGGTGGAGAACACGGTCTGCACGTCGCAGTTCAGGCAGCGATGCGCCTCGCCGAGCGCGAGCTTGACGTCGTAGCCGAGCTCGACCTCGGTGCGGATGTCCTTCAGCGCGACGACCTTATCGCGATGCGGCACCTTGTAACGCTTGTCGATGGAGATGTCGTTGTCATAGCTCCATTCATGAATGCCCATCTTCTGCGATGAGATCTGCACCTCAGGCAGCGGACGCTCCGTGATGTCATCGCCCGACAGCATCTTGTGGATCGACAGAGCGGCGTCGTGGCCGTGCGCCACTGCCCAGATGATGTTCTTCGGGCCGAACGCGGCGTCGCCGCCGAAGAACACTTTTGGATTGGTCGAGACGAATGTCTTGGGATCGACCTTGGGCATGTGCCATTTGTCGAATTCGATGCCGCAATCCTGCTCGATCCAGGGGAAGGCGTTCTCCTGGCCGACCGCGACCAGCACGTCGTCGCATTCGATGGTCTGGTCCGGCTCACCCGAGGGAACGAGGTTGCGGCGCCCCTTGGCATCGTATTCGGCCTTCACCTTCTGGAAGGTGATGCCGGTGAGCTTGCCGTTGTCGTGGACGAAGGCGACAGGGACCATGAAATTGAGGATCGGAATATCCTCGTGGAGCGCATCCTCCTTCTCCCAGGGCGAGGCCTTCATCTCCTCGAAGCCCGAGCGGACGACGACCTTCACCTCTTCGCCGCCGAGACGACGCGCGGTGCGGCAGCAATCCATCGCGGTGTTGCCGCCGCCGAGCACGATCACGCGCTTGCCGATCTTGTCGACATGGCCGAACGAGACCGACGCCAGCCACTCGATGCCGATATGGATGTTGCTGGCTGCCTCTTTCCGGCCTGGAATGTCGAGCTCGCGGCCGCGCGGGGCGCCGGAGCCGACGAAGATCGCGTCGTATTTCTCCGCGAGCAGCGCCTTCATGCTCTCGATTCGGTGGCCGCCCTTGAAGTCCACGCCGAGACCCAGGATGTAGCCGGTCTCCTCGTCGATCACCGAATTGGGCAGACGGAATTTCGGGATCTGCGTGCGCATCATGCCGCCGGCTTCGGGATCGCCGTCGAACACGGTGCAGTGATAGCCGAGCGGCGCCAGATCGCGCGCCACGGTCAGTGAGGCAGGGCCGCCGCCAACCAGCGCAACGCGCTTGCCGTTCTTCGGCGTGGGCTTCGGCAGGCGCTGCTTGATGTCGTCCTTGAAATCGGCGGCAACGCGCTTCAGCCGGCAGATCGCGACGGGGGTTTCCTCGACGCGTCCGCGGCGGCACGCCGGCTCGCAGGGACGATCGCAGGTGCGTCCCAGAATGCCGGGAAACACGTTCGATTTCCAATTGATCATGTAGGCGTCGCTATAGCGGCCTTGTGCGATCAGTCGGATGTATTCGGGAACCGGGGTGTGCGCAGGACAGGCCCATTGGCAATCGACCACTTTGTGAAAGTAGTCGGGGGCCGCAATATCGGTCGGTTTCATTCCTACCCTGTCCGCGCAGGCTCAAAGACCCCGCGGCCTTTTTTTGTGAGCATGGCGAGCGCTTAGCGCGCTTCGATCTGGTTTCTGAATGACGTCATTGGGTTAGCTTATTAGAACGGCTCCGAAGTACAACGGCAAATTTGCGCGCGTCCCCTCTTTCATAGGAGCCACGCGCGCACAGCATTAACGCCGCGCGTCATCTCGCGTGCAATGCAGCATGTTGCAATGCGTCCGAACGCTAGCCGCGCGCGATATCGCTCTTCGCCAGATCCCACATCAGGCAGTACGTGCCGACGGAAATCGGAGGCGGCAGCGGCGCCGCCGCCGGACCGGTGAAGCGCTCGGCGATGACGGCCGAGACAGCGCCGACCCGCGTGCCGTCGATCAGCACGAACCAGTCGCGCGCGCCTTCATTGCGCACCGCTGGAATGCCGGCCGTCGCACCCGACAATTCGGGCTCGCTCTCCAGCAGATGCATCGAGATGATGCCGTCGCGCGTTTCGGGTCTCAGTCTGTCTTGCAGTGCATCACGCAAGGACGCCGCGTTGTCGGGTGTCGGCCGCAGCCGCACCATGCCGAGCGCAGCACCCCGTCCGGTGCCGTTGCTGATGGTGATGCGCGCGACGACGCGCAGCATGTCCTTGAAGCGCGCCATGCTGCGCCGCGACCAGTCGGTCTGGTTGGCGAGCCGCGCCCGATATGCGGGACTGTCGAGCACGTCGAGCGTCGCGGTCGAGTACAGCGAGAGATACTTGGGATTGGCGGCATGCGCGACATAGCGCCGCGCTTCCAGGAATCCGTCGATCGCGACGCGCTCTTCCAGATGCTCACGATCGTACCAGCGGTTGAAATCGGCCTCGTCGGCTGCGTCGACATTCATCGACGTCAGCAGCATGCCTTTCCCGGCGAGCGGCATTGTTCTTGTCCTTCCCAGTCCATCCCCTCATGGTGAGGAGGCGCGACAGCGCCATCTCGAACCATGAAGGCCCGTCGCAACATCTCGGCCCTTCACCCTTGGAGACGCGCTTGTCGCGCGTTCCTCAGGATGAAGGGACAGGGTCTATCGCACGGCTTTCGATGCGAGGTCGGCGATCGACTTCATCACCGCGTCCCTCACGCCGGCATCATAGAGCGAATGTCCGGCTCCTTCCACGATGCGAAGCTCGGAACCGGGCCATACTTTCGTTAGGGCCTGCGATGTCTCGGGAGGACACAACAGATCGTAGCGGCCCTGGATGATGATGCCGGGAATCCCTTCGAGCCGGCCCGCGTTCCGCAACAACTGGTCTTCGCTCATGAAGGAGTTGTTGATGAAGTAATGCGCCTCCATGAACGGCGTCGCGGGCAGCGTGCGCCAGACGTTCAGCGAGGTGAGGTCCAGCCGCGTCTTGGCGGGCTTGTGCTCGGACAAGGCGCGCTCGGTGTCATGCCAGGCGCGCGCCGCGGGACCGTGCACGGCCGGATCGGCATCGAGGATGCGGCGCCAATAGGCCTCCACGGGTCGCGCTTGCTCCTCCCTTGGCAGCACCGTCAGAAAGTCCTCGTAGAGCGCGGGATAGAATTGCGGCAGGCGCACCGTGAAGCCCGTTTCCACCTCGGCTCGCGTGCCCAGGAACGTCGCGCGGAGCGCAATGCCGGAGACGCGCTCGGGATGCGCTTCTGCGTACGCCAGCGCCAGCGTCGCGCCCCAGGAGCCGCCGACCACCATCCAGCGTGAGATGCCGAACTTCTCGCGGATTGTCTCCATGTCCGCGATCAGATGCGCCGTGGTGTTGTGCTCGCGCGAACCCTTGGGCCGGCTGCGGCCGCAGCCGCGCTGGTCGAACAGCACCGCGTGCATACGCTCGGGATCAAAAAGCCGGCGATGGTCGGGCTGGCAGCCGCTGCCGGGGCCGCCGTGCAGATAGATCGCGGGGATGCCGTCGCTGCGGCCGACGCTCTCGACGTAGAGCTCATGACCGTCGCCGACGTCGAGCATGTCGGAGGTCAGCGGCGCAAAGGGATCGGCACGCCTCGCCGCTTCTTTGGCGGCTGTACCTGCGTCGGCGTCAGGCGCCATTCTCGGATTCCAGGGTGCCGCCGGCGAAGTTGCGATAGAGGAAGCGGCTGGTCTCGCCCTCGGCTTCGCGCTCCGCCTGCTTGAAGATGGTCTCGTGCAGCGGCGACAGCGCGCAGGCCGGATCCGTGTTGGCCGCGTCGCCCGTCAGCGCAAAGGCCTGGCAGCGGCAGCCGCCGAAATCGATCTCGCGGAATTCGCAGGACTTGCACGGCTCCTTCATCCAGCCTGTGCCGCGATAGCGGTTGAAGGCCTCGGAGTTCTGCCAGATCCAGGCGATCGAATGGTTGGAGCGCACCGATTCGAACTCGAGTCCGGTGATGCTCTCGGCGGCGTGGCAGGGCAGCACCTTGCCGGCGGGCGAGATGTTGAAGAACTGCCGGCCCCAGCCGCCCATGCATTTCTTCGGCCGCAACGCGTAATAATCGGGAACGACGTAGTCGATCGTCAGCCGGCCCTTGAGCCGCTCGCGCGCCTCCTCGACGATTTCGGTGCACTCATCCAGTTGCGCCACCGTCGGCATCAGCGCGGCGCGGTTCTTCAGCGCCCAGCCGTAATATTGCACATTGGCGACCTCGAGCCGGTCGGCGTCGAGATCGACCGACATCTGAATGATGTCAGGAAGCTGGTGCAAATTCTGCCGGTGCATCACCGCATTCACGGTGAGCGGCAAGTCGAGCTCGCGCGTCCACTTCGCGACTTCAAGCTTCTTGCGATGGCCGCCTTTGTAGCCGGCGACACGGTCGGCGAGACCTTCCTCGATGCCCTGGAAAGAGATCTGCACATGGCACAGCCCGGCATCCGCAAGATCGCCCAGCCGCTCGCGCGTCAGCAGCACGGCCGAGGTGATGAGGTTGGTGTAGAGCCCGACGTCGCTGGCATGCTTGACCAGCTCGACCAGGTCCTTGCGCGCCGTCGGCTCGCCGCCGGAGAAATGCACCTGGAGCACGCCGATCTCGGCGAGCTCGCTCAGGACCTTCTTCCACTCGTCCGTCGTCAGCTCCTTGCCGGAGCGGTCGAGCTCGACGGGATTGGAGCAATAGGGGCATTGCAGCGGGCAGCGGTGGGTGATCTCGAGCAGCACCGCGAGCGGAATGCCGAAGGTCTCCGCCGTCGAGCGCTGCTTCTCCAGCACCGCGAGGCTGTCGCTGGGTGGGATGGTCACGTCGCTCATGACGTCTTCTCCCTGATCTCGGTGAGAAAGCCCTTGTCGGCGAGATCCTGCAGCATGACGATGACGTCGGCCAGGATCGCCTCGCGTGGCGCTGCGTATTTCGCAGCCAAGTGATCGGACACGTCGCCGACACTGCGCTTGCCGTCGCAGAGTTGCAAGACCTCGACCGCGATCTCGTCCGGCGCCAGCACCCGCTCCGGCGCCAGGATCACCCAGACTTTCCGGGTCTCGTCATATTTCAGCTTGGCATGCCGCGGCAGCACGGGGCGGCTTGCCTCGCTGACGCTGATGTTCCGCGGCCCGGCCATCGCTGTTCCCTCAGCCCGCTTTGGGCACGAAGGCGCCCGGCGGAATGTTGCCCTCGACATAGGCGTGCTGGAGTGCATCGAGCTGCACCCACAAGACGTTGGTCTTGAAGATCAGCGCGTTGCAGACCTGCGCGCGCTGCTCCGGCGTCGTGGCATGCGCCTTGACATAATCGAGCGCGAAATTGGCGTCGCGCGGCGCCTGGGTCAGGCGGCGCTTGAAATAGCTCATGATGTCGGGGTTGACGAAATCGTAGTGCTCCAGCATGCCGGCGATGCGCTCTTCATGCAAATTCGGCGCGAACAATTCGGTGAGCGAGGAGGCGATCGCCTCCAGCGGACTCTTCTCGCGGCAATAGTGCACGTACGCTTCCACCGCGAAGCGCGTTGCCGGCAAGATGCCTTCCGTCGATTCCACATAGGCCGTGTCGAGGCCGAGGCCCTCGGTCAGTTTCAGCCAGCGCTCGATCCCGCCCTCGCTGCCGACATCGCCGTCGTGGTCCTCGATGCGATGGCGCCATTCCACGCGCGTGGCGCGGTCGCGGAAGCGCGAGATCACCACCGCGTCCTTGATCGGAATCGTGCTCTGGTAATAATAGCGGTTGAGCGCCCAGGCCTGCACCTGGCCCTTGTTCAGCTTGCCGCCGTGCAGGAGCTTATGGAACGGATGCAGGCTGTGATACCGCGTCGCCCCGATATGGCGCAGCGTCGCCTCGAGCTCCTCGGCGCTGGCGAGCCGGATGTCCTTGCCGATCGAGAGCGCTGTCATTCCCGTCATTGAAGCCGCATTCACAGCACGATCTCCGTTCCGTCCGCCGGTATCTGCCAACCCGCCTGTTCAGCGGCTTTCCGCTCGCTTGAGCCGGGCAGCAGCGCCGGGTTCGAGTTATTGATATGCAGAAAGATCTTCCTGTCGAGTGTGAGGTCGGCCAGCCGGGCAATGGCGCCGTCCTCACCGGACATGGCGACATGGCCCATGCTCTTGCCGGTCTTGTGGCCGAGCCCGGCCCTGATCATCTCGTCGTCCTGCCACACCGTGCCGTCGAAGAACACCAGGGAAGCGCCGTCGATCTCGGCCTTGAGCGCGTCGGTCACCTCGGCGCAGGCCGCGATGAAGTAGAAGCACTTGCCGGTCGCCTTGTCGGTGATCTTCAGCCCCAGCGTATCGCCGTCGCCGCTCTCGCCGCCGGGATGCGTCTTGCCTTCCAGATACCAGGCCGACTTGCCTGAGACGGCGAAGGGCAGCACTTCCAGCCCGGAGCGCGCACCATCGGGCAGGCGCGGCTCGAACGGCTCGCCGATAGCCATCGGCTCACGCCGCACGTGCTTCTCGTTCAGCACGTTGAAGATGCTGTTGCTGGCAAGGATCGCCAGCACCTTCTCATGCGCATAGATCGTGAATGGCGAGCTCTCGCGCATCGACAGCAGGCCTGCCACCGCATCCACTTCGCTGTTGGTCAAGATCACGCCCGCAATCGGCGTATGGCGTAGCGCCCCGGCCTTGGGGTGCAGTTGCGGCGTGGCATTCAGTTGCTGGCGCAGATCGGGGGACGCGTTGATCAGGAACCAATGCTCGCCGTCGCCGCTGAAGGCGACCGAGGCCTGGGTTCTCTGAAGCTCTGGGCCGTTTTCACGGGCCGCCCGGCAGCCCTCGCAGCCGCAATTCCATTGCGGCACTCCGCCGCCGGCTGCGGCGCCCAGGACGACGACGCGAAGCATGATCCGTCTCCTGGAGGCAACGTCGCCAGGTGGATCTCAGGACGACACGATTCTTGTCTTCCGGAAACTGATCGTGACCGAAAGTACGTGGGCCGAAAGATCCACCTGCGCAGAACGCAAACTCACCAGCCGCTTACTTGCGGGTGGCGCTCACATACATGTTGATCTCCATGCCGCAGGGCACTTCGACGATCTTCGGGGCTTTCCAGGCCATTTTGGCACTCCATTTTCGCGAATTCGGACGTATCCGCCCAGCCGTTAAGTTAGTGCGCGCGGAGAACTTCGCCAGTGAAATTTTCCCGAGAACGGCCATGCTGCGCCGCGAAAAAGATCCCTTGGAACGTCACTTCTGGTGCGCTGCCTTGCGTCCGGCGCATTCGGTCGCGAACCCTGTCCTGATAAAGCAGTTGTGAGTGCAGTGCAGCTTTCAATCCGGTACAGGCGCCCCAAACTGGATCCTCGTGATGCCCAAATATTTTTTCAACACCCGCATCGGCGACGAACTGATCGTGGATCCCGAAGGGGAGGACCTGCGCAACCCCGATCGCGCCTGGGAGGTTGCCCGCCAGATGATCCTGGAGGTAGTGAAGTCCGAGGGCGCCCAGCGGGCCTTGCTGGACGCCGTGATCGAGGTCACCGACGTCGAAGGCGAGATCGTGCTGGAGTTCCCCTTCACCGAGGCCCTGTTGGACATCCCCGACCCGTCCGCAACGCGGCACTAGGAGCAAGGCTCGCCCCGGCGCCCACCTCTTCCTCCGGGAGAGGTGAACGTCCCTTCGCCCCTGCGAAATCCGCATGGCTTTGCCGCGTTCCCGGCGCTAAAAGACGCCGGTCATACGGAGCAAGCCATGCAAGATCTCTGGCGCCTGTCGGCCGCCGACCTCGCCACCCTCGTCAAGTCCAGAAAGGTCTCCGCCAGGGAGGCCGCCCAAGCCGGTCTCGCCCGCCTGGACGCCGTCAATCCTCAGCTCAATGCGGTGATCGACCACCGCCCGGACGACGTGCTCAAGCAGGCCGACGCCGTCGATGCCGCCATCGCCAGGGGTGAGGACCCCGGCGTGCTCGCCGGCGTGCCCGTCACCATCAAGGCCAATGTCGACCAGGAGGGCTTTGCCACCACCAACGGCCTGAAGCTCCAGCGCGACCTGATCGCGCGCGAAGACAACCCGGTGGTCGCCAACTTCCGCAAAGCCGGGGCCATCCTGCTCGGCCGCACCAATTGCCCGGCCTTCTCCTATCGCTGGTTCACCACCAATCTGGTCCATGGCGACACCAAGAACCCGCGCGACGCCTCGCTGACGCCGGGCGGTTCCTCCGGCGGCGCGGGCTCAGCGGTCGCGGCCGGCATCGGCCACATCGCCCACGGCACCGACATCGCCGGCTCGATCCGCTATCCCGCCTATGCCTGCGGCGTGCATGGTCTGCGCCCGACTCTCGGCCGCATCCCGGCCTTCAATCCGGCGCTGCCGGAGCGCCCGATCGGGCCGCAGATCATGGCGGTCTCGGGGCCGCTGGCGCGCACGGTCAACGACATCAGGATTTCGCTCGAAGCCATGTCGGCCCGCGACATCCGCGACCCCTGGTTCGTGCCGGTGCCGCTGCAAGGCCCCGCACGGGATAAGCGCGCCGCGCTCTGCCTCAATCCGGGCGGGCTTGCCACCACGCCGGAGGTAAAGGCGGCGGTGAGTGATGCCGGCGAGCGGCTGGAGCGTGCCGGCTGGACCGTCGATGTCATCGAGGACACGCCGCCGATGCGCGAAGCGGTGGAGTGGCAGATCAAGCTCTGGCTCGGCGACGGCTATGAGGCGCAGCTCGAGATGGCCGAGCGCGAGGGCGATCCCGGCGCGCTCGCGTGCCTGCGCGGCAACCGCGGCAGGGTTACGCCGATGGACCAGGCGAACTACGCGAAGGCGTTGACCCGGCGCGCCACGCTGACGCGCGAGTGGATGCTGTTCTTCGAACGATATGCGGTGCTGCTGACGCCGGTCTCCGGCGAGCTGCCGTTCCCGGATCATCTCGACCGCAAGGACGACGAGTCGTTCAAGCGGGTCTGGGAAGCGCAGCTGCCGCAGATCGCAATTCCCTTCATGGGATTGCCCGGCCTCGTGGTGTCCACCGGTCTGGTCGGCAAGGCGCCCGTTGGCGTGCATATCGTCTCCGGCCGCTATCGCGAGGATCTGTGCCTGCTCGCGGGCGAGGCGATCGAGGCGGGCGGCGTGCCGCCGTCGCCGATCGATCCCGTGGGCTAGCGATGTCGGTGATCTACGACTTCAAGGCCAACTCGCTTGCCGGCGAGGAGGTCGCCATGCGCCGTTTCGAAGGGCAGGTGCTGCTGATCGTCAACACCGCGAGCAAATGCGGCTTCACGCCGCAATATCGCGGGCTGGAGGATCTGCATCGCAATCTGTCGCCGCGCGGCTTCTCCGTGCTCGGCTTTCCCTGCAACCAGTTCGGCGCGCAGGAGCCGGGGCAGGCGGACGAGATCCAGGAATTCTGCTCGACCCATTACGACGTCACCTTTCCCCTGTTCGAGAAGATCGATGTCAACGGCGCCAATGCGCATCCTCTGTACGAGTACCTGAAACACCAGCAATCGGGCCTGCTCGGCGCCTCCATCAAATGGAATTTCACCAAATTCCTGGTGGACCGTGCCGGCAAGGTGATCGCGCGCTACGCACCGACCGCCCGGCCCGAGGGATTGCGCAATCAAATCGAAACACTGTTGTAAGCGAGACAATCATGAGCGACGAATTTCCGGACCGCCTGTCGGTCGATCCGAACAGCCCGTATTACAACGCGGACATCCTGTCGCGCGACGTCGGCATCCGCTTCAAGGGCGTCGAGAAAACCAATGTCGAGGAATACTGCATCAGCGAAGGCTGGGTCCGCGTCACCGCCGGCAACGCCAAAGACCGCCGCGGCAACCCGCTGACCATCAAGGTGCACGGCCCGGTCGAGCCGTATTTCAGGGATAAGAAATAGTTTCTGAGCCCGCGCCGCGCTCTCTCCATGTCATTGCGAGCGTAGCGAAGCAATCCAGAATCTCACGGTTGAGGCAGTCTGGATTGCTTCGTCGCTTCGCTCCTCGCAATGACGAAAGTGAAAGGCCCTCCCATGTCCGTCCGCATCGTCGACGTCCGCGAGATCACCAAGCCGATCTCATCGCCGATCCGCAACGCCTACATCGACTTCACGAAGATGACGACGAGCCTCGTTGCCGTCGTCACCGACGTCGTGCGCGACGGCAAGCGCGTCGTCGGCTACGGCTTCAATTCCAACGGCCGCTACGGGCAGGGCGGCCTGATCCGCGAACGCTTCGCCTCGCGCATCACGGAAGCCGATCCGAAGTCGCTGCTCAATGCCGCCGGCGACAATCTCGACCCCGACAAAGTCTGGGCCGCGATGATGACCAACGAGAAGCCGGGCGGCCACGGCGAGCGTTCGGTCGCGGTCGGCACCATCGACATGGCGGTGTGGGATGCTGTCGCAAAGATCGCGGGCAAGCCGCTGTTTCGCCTGCTCGCCGAGCGTCACGGCGTCACCGCCAATCCGCGCGTCTTCGTCTATGCCGCCGGCGGCTATTATTATCCCGGCAAGGATCTCTCGATGCTGCGCGGCGAGATGCGCGGCTATCTCGACCGCGGCTACAACGTCGTGAAGATGAAGATCGGCGGCGCTGATATCGAGGAGGACCGCACTCGCATCGAGGCGGTGCTGAAGGAGATCGGCAAGGACGCGCAGCTCGCGGTCGATGCCAACGGCCGCTTCAATCTCGAGACCGGCATCGCCTACGCCAAGATGCTGCGCGATTATCCCTTGTTCTGGTACGAGGAAGTCGGCGATCCCCTCGACTACGCGCTGCAGGCCGCGCTCGCCGAGTTCTATCCGGGGCCGATGGCAACAGGTGAAAACCTCTTCAGCCACCAGGATGCCCGCAATCTGATCCGTTACGGCGGCATGCGCCCCAATCGCGACTGGCTGCAATTCGACTGCGCGCTGTCCTATGGCCTGTGCGAATACCAGCGCACGCTGGAGGTGCTGAAGACCCACGGCTGGTCCCCCAGCCGCTGCATCCCGCACGGCGGCCACCAGATGTCGCTCAACATCGCAGCGGGCTTGGGACTCGGCGGCAACGAAAGCTATCCCGACCTGTTCCAACCCTATGGCGGCTTCCCGGATGGTGTACGCGTCGAGAACGGCCACATCACCATGCCGGATCTGCCGGGCATCGGCTTCGAAGGCAAGTCCGATCTCTACAAGGAAATGAAAGCGCTGGCGGAGTGATAGTGAGGCGCGAGGCCCGCGCCAATGACTCGGTGTCGTCCCGGACAAGCGAAGCGCAGATCCGGGACCCATAACCCCAGGGAGAGGTTATGGAGCGAACTGGTAACTCCGGATCTTCGCCAAACTCGATCCTGTGGTTATGGATCCCGGATCTTCGCTCCGCTTCGCTGCGCTAGTCCGGGATGACGACTGAGTGCGAGCTTACGACAACCGCATATCCAAGAGCCGCCGCCCTTCGCCCTTCAGCAGCTTCTTCACCGCGCTGGACGCCACGACCTCGCCGTCATTCGCATACGCTTCGTGGTTCTTCTCGATGTCGTCGAGGCGGTAGAGGTAGTTGACCATGACTCCTGCGGATTCGCGCAATCCCTTCGGCGAGAGGTCCCCGAGCCAGTTGATGCGCTCCAGCCGCGCGCCGTTGCCGAGATGGAAGCGGGCGACGGAATCGATCAGCTTGCCCTTGGGCGTGCGCGCCTTCAGGAAGTAGTGTGCCGCGAGCGGCTCGATCACGGCGCGGAGCTGTGCCGTCGTCTCGGGGCTCTCGAACCATTTGGGATCGTCGAGGCGCTTCAGCGTCTCGCGGTCCTCGTCCGACAGCGGCAAATCCTTGTCCTGCTTCACCCAGGCCATGAAGCCCGGCACCGGCGACAGCGTCACGAAGGTGTCGAGCTTGGGCGTCTCGCGGCGCAGCTCCTCGACCACTTGCTTGATCAGGAAGCTGCCGAAGGAGATGCCGCCAAGGCCGCGCTGGGTGTTGGAGATCGAATAGAACACGGCGGTGCGAGCGCGCTCGATCGGCAGGTGCTGGCGGTCGACCGCGAGCAGCGGCGCGATCGCGCCGGGGATGGTCTCGGTCAGCGCCACCTCGACGAAGATCAGGGGCTCGTCGACCATGGCAGGATGGAAGAAGGCGTAGCAGCGGCGGTCGACCGGATCGATGCGGCGGCGCAGATCGTCCCAATCGCTGATTTCGTGCACGGCCTCGTAACGAATGATCTTTTCGAGGATGTTGGCCGGGGTCGACCAGTCGATCCTGCGCAGCACGAGAAACCCCCTGTTGAACCACGAAGAGAGAAGGTGCGAGACGTCGCGATCGAGCGCGGCGAGATCGGTGTGTCCGTTCATCATGCCGAGCAGGTCGGCGCGCATGTTGACGAGATCGCCGGTGCCGCCGGGTGCGCGGTTGAGCCGGCGGATCAGCTCCTGCCGCCGCGGCTCCGAGGCGAAGTGCAGGGAGCTTGCGTCCTCGTCGCTCGGCGCGGCGCGCCATTTTTCGATCGCCTTGGACAGCCGCTCCCGATTGGGACCGAAATCGCGCACCAGTCCGTCGAAGAAGGCCCGGCGCCCCGCAGCATCCAGCTCCCGGTAGATGTCGAGCACCTCACGCGCCATCGCAGTGCCGGAAGCTTCGCCGCGGCCCGACAGCAGTGCATCGCACAGTTCGATCAGCCCATCGGCATCCCGTCTGGTGTCGGCGGAATCGCCACGACGAAGCAGCGTGCGGCCGCGCTCGGAGATGGTGGCGAGCAGGTCGGAGAAGAAGGCGTTGGCCATCTGGGCTTTCGTATCAGGTTTGTGCGTTGCGGGAGCTTACACGGGATTTGGGTGGAAGCCGATCACAATCAAGCGGAGGAATGCGGCAACTTTAGTCGGGCCGTGCGTTTGGAGAATGCAGGTCTGCCGGGGACACAACGCGCTGTCATGCCCCGGCCTGACTGGGGCATTCAGTACGCCGCGGCGTCTCGTTGCTAGCCGCGCCGCCTCGGCGTACTGGGTCGCCCGGTCAAGCCGGGCGACGACACGGTGTGTGTTGCGAATTCCGTCGGCGTCCGCCCCGTCACCTGGCGGAATGCTGCCGAGAACGCGGGCACGCTGGCATAGCCGAGCGATGTCGCGAGCTGTTTCACCGATACGCTGGCATCCGTCGACAGCCGCTGGATCGCCGCTGCGATCCGCGCGCGCTGGCACCAGCTCTTGAAGCTCAATTGCGTCTCCGTCGAGAACAGCCGCGACAGCGTCCGCGCGGAGGTTCCGACCTCGCGCGCCAGCGTGTCGATGTCGTGCAGGCCGGTGGGGTCGTCGAGCACGATCATCGCGGCTCGGCGGCAGCGCACCTCGCGCGGCAGCGGCACGAAGGTGGCGGAATCCTCGGCCTGGTGCAGTTCCAGCATCACGAGGCGAACCAGCAGCTCGGTGCGCTCCTCCGTGTTGCGCGCGTCGAACAGCGCAAGGATCGCCTGGTTGAGCAACGGCGAGACTCGCACCACGAATTCCCTGGTCAGTCCCTCATGGCGCTGTTCGCGTTTCAGCCAGGACAGGTCGAAATACAGCGTCCGCATCTCGATGTCGGCGAGCAGGTCGATGGCGTGCTCGAGCCCGGCCGGGACCCACACGGCCCGGTCCGGCGGCACCAGCCAGCGCCCCGCGGGCGTCGTCACCTGCATCGTGCCCTTGGCCGCGTAGATCAGCTGCGCCTCACGGTGCAAATGCGGATCGATCCGCAAACCCTTGGGATAATCGCGCGCGACCAGGTGCACGCCGGCGGGCGAGCGGTGGTTGCTCCGGACCTCCCGGAGGAGAGGCGTTTCCAAGTTTGGCCTTTCCAAGACAGTCATTGGCAGCATCCCGTCATGGGGAGGACATATAACTCATTTCGAAGCAGGAGAGGATTCTGGAAATGAACAGCCCTAGCCGGGTGATCGGTTTCGTCAACGCAGGCCATTTCATCGACCATTATTCGATGCTGATCTTCGCCGCCGCCGTCATCATCATGGGGCCGGCGCTCGGCATGGCCTATTCGGAACTTCTGCCTTACGCGACACCGGGCTTCGTTGCCTTCGGCGCGGGCTCGCTGCTCACCGGCTGGCTGGGCGACCGCTGGAGCCGCCGCCACATGATGCTGATCTTCTTTGTCGGCATCGGTCTGTCGATGGTCTCGGTCGGCTTCGTGCAGACCCCGGCGCAGCTCGGTGCCGCGCTGCTGGCGATCGGCATCTTCGCTTCGATCTATCACCCCGTCGGCACCGCGATGATCGTGTCCTATGCCGACCGGCTCGGCCGCGAAATGGGGATCAACGGCGTCTGGGGCAATCTCGGGGTTGCCTCCTCGGCGCTGGTCACCGGCGTGATCGGCCAATATCTCGGCTGGCGCTTTGCCTTCATCGTTCCCGGCGTGGTCACCATCCTGATCGGCATCGCCTTTGCGCTGATGGTCGTGCACGAGGACCGCAAAGGCTCGAAGCAGGCGGCGGCGCAGGCGCGGGTGGCAAAACAAGACATGTGGCGCGTGGTGCTGTCGCTGCTGATCGTGGTGATCGCGATCTCGACCACGTTCAATGCCGTCACGGTGGCGCTGCCAAAGCTGTTCGCGGAGCGGCTGGCCGATCTCACCAAAAGTCCGGCGCTGCTGGGCGTCATCGCGGCCTGCGTCTACGTGTTCGGCGCCATGACCCAGTACACGATCGGCCGGCTGCTCGACCGCTACTCGCTGAAGGCGGTGGCGCTGCCGCTGTCCTTCATGCTGGCGCCGTTCCTGTATCTGGCCGCGACCCTGAACAATCTGCCGCTGATCCTGGTCTCGATCGGCATCGTCATGGGCGCGTTCGGGCAGGTCACGGTGAACGACGCCATGGTCGGCAAATACACCAGCGAGGAATGGCGCTCGCGCGCCTATGCCGTGCGCTATTTCATCGGCTTCACCGCGGCCGGCGCCTCGGTCGGCCTGGTCGCCTGGCTCTACGAGCAGGGCGGCTTCGTCACCATGCTGCACGCCTTCGCCGCGCTATGCCTGCTCGCGATCGCCGCCGCAATCATCCTGCCCCGCGAGATCAGGACGCCGCAGGCGGTGTAGGATTGCCGTGAGGCAGGCAACCGCCTCCACATCGTCATTCCGGGGCGCGCGAAAGCGCGAGCCCGGAATCCATCGGGCGCCAGAATTTGCGGATCAATGGATTCCGGGCTCGTCGCCGCGCGCCGCCCCGGAATGACGGAAAGGGCGCAGGCGCCCGTCATTGCGAGGAGCCCTTGCGACGAAGCAATCCAGGCTGCCTCTGCGGAGGGACTTTGGATTGCTTCGCTGCGCTCGCAATGACGGTCGATGGAGCAGCGGCCGCGGTCGCCCAACGTACGTCCATCATCCCGCTCTACCCCTGTTTTGCCCGACGAAGCAAATCGCTTCGGTAACGCCGAAATTTCTTGAGCCTTTTCAACTCCATCCCTACTGTGCATGGGGTTGTTTTCGCACTTTTATCGTCGCGGCCAATCTCACACGTCTGGAACCCGCTCCACCTCCCGCGGGTTCTATCTCCATGGCCCCGACGCCGGGGTGAAGGGGAAAAGACACCTGCATGCGATGGAGCCTGCTCCGACCGGTCGGCCTTGTCCCCGGGGCGCTTGTCCTCACCACCATTGCGGTCAGTGCCGAAGCGGGTAAAGCCGCCGGCCCGTCCGAATTCCTCCTGGTGGCGCAGATCGTGCTGCTGATCGCGGTCGGCCGCGGCCTCGGCGAGATCATGATGCGGATCGGCCAGCCGTCGGTCATCGGCGAATTGCTCGCCGGCATCATCCTGGGGCCGTCATTGTTCGGCTGGATCTGGCCGGAGGCGCAGGCCGCGATCTTCCCCAGGACGCCCGAGCAGAAGGCGATGATCGACGGCATCGCGCAAGTGGGCATCCTGCTCCTGCTGCTGCTCACCGGCATGGAGACCGATCTCAAGCTGGTCCGGAAGGTCGGCAGGGCCGCGATTGCGATTTCGATCGCCGGCATCGTCGTGCCCTTTGCCTGCGGCTTCGCGCTCGGCGCGTTCCTGCCCGACGCGTTGCTGCCCAATCCGCAACAGCGCCTGGTGGCCTCGCTGTTCATGGGCACGGCGCTGTCGATCTCCTCGGTAAAGATCGTCGCGGTGGTGGTGCGCGAGATGAACTTCATGCGGCGCAATGTCGGGCAGATCATCGTCGCGACCGCCGTCATCGACGACACCATCGGCTGGATCATCATCGCCGTCATCTTCAGCCTGGCTTCGCACGGAACGCTGGACATCGCCTCGGTGGCGAAGTCGGTGCTGGGCACGCTCGTCTTCCTCGCCGTGAGTTTCACGATCGGCCGCCGCCTGGTGTTCCAGCTGATCCGCTGGGCCAACGACAATCTCCGCAGCGCCGCAGCGGTCATCACGGTGATTTTGCTGTTGATGAGCGTAATGGCGATGATCACGCATCTGATCGGCGTCCACACCGTGCTCGGTGCCTTTGTCGCCGGCATCCTGGTCGGCGAATCGCCGATCCTGACGCGGCAGATCGACGAGCGCCTGCGCGCGTTGATCTCCAGCTTCTTCATGCCGGTGTTCTTCGGCCTTGCAGGCCTTGCCGCCGATCTTTCGGTGCTGCGCGATCCGCATCTTCTGATGCTGACCGGCCTCCTCGTCGTGATCGCCAGCGTCGGGAAGTTCGGAGGCGCCTTCGTCGGGGGCGCATTGGGTGGCCTGAACAATCGGGAGTCGCTGGCGCTCGCCAGCGGCATGAATGCCCGCGGCTCGACCGAGGTCATCATCGCGACCATCGGCCTCTCCATCGGCGTGCTCAGCCAGAACCTGTTCACGATGATCGTGACGATGGCGATCGTGACCACGATGGCGATGCCGCCGATGCTGCGCGCGGCGCTGGCAAGGCTGCCGATCAACGAAGAGGAGAGGGAGCGCCTGGAGCGCGAGGAATTCGAGAAGCGCGGCTTCCTGGCCAATCTCGAGCGTCCGTTGCTGGCGGTGGACGAGAGCGTCAACGCCACCTTTGCCGCCCACATCGCCGGTCTGATCGCAGGCATGCGCGGCCGGCCGATCACCGTGCTGCACATCGGCAAGCGGCCTGAGGAGCAGGAGAAGGGCCGCGACGGGGAAGAAAGCCACGAAGCCGTGGTGAAGAAGGCGGCCGAGGCGGCGTCCGCCAGCAGCGAGGGCGACGCCGGCAGCGTCGATGTCATCACCCGCGCACGGCGCGCGGAGCTCGGCGAGACGATCACCGAGGAGGCACGCAAGGGTTTTGACCTGCTCGTCGTCGGCGTCGACAAGGTTGCTGCGAGCAAGGATCGCTTCAGCCGCAAGATCGAGGACATCGCAGCGACGTTCGAAGGACCGCTCGCGATCGTCGCGGCCAAGGGCAAGCACCTGAAGCAGCCGATGCCCGAAGGACTCAACATCCTCGTTCCGGTCTCCGGCAGCGCCATCTCCAAGCGGGGCGCCGAGGTCGCGGTGGCGCTGGCGCAGGCCGGATCAGGCACGCTCCGGGTGATTTATGTGGCGACGACGCGCGACAAGGGCGCGCAGCGCGGCACCTCGCGCAGACTGAGCCAGGAGACGGGCATCCTCAAGGACACCAGCGATCTCGCTGCCCGCTACGACGTCGACATCACCACGACGCTGCGCGTGAACCGTGCGCCGGAGGCCGCGATCCTGCGTGAGATCGAAACCACCGACGTCGACCTCATCGTCATGGGCGTCGACCGCATCCAGGCCGACCATCTCTCCTTCGGCGGCGTCGCCGACGCCGTGCTGTGGCAGTCGAAGGTGTCGGTGCTGCTGGTGTCGAGCGGCGAGGCGCGTCAGGTCGCGGCGGAGCAGGGTTAAGGCTTCACCTCCGCCACCTTGACCGCCTTTTTGCTCGCCCGCCAGTTCTCGAACCTCTGCACCACCACGAAAAACGCCGGCACGAACAGCACCGCGAGGCAGGTCGAGGCCAGCATGCCCGAGAACACGGTGATGCCGATCGACTTGCGCGCGCTAGCGCCGGCGCCGGTGGCGAGCACCAGCGGCACCACGCCGAGGATGAAGGCGAACGAGGTCATCAGGATCGGGCGGAAGCGGGCGCGGGCAGCTTCGATCGCGGCCTCCAGCACCGGCTTGCCGTCGCGGCCGTGCAGCTCGAGCCCGACCTCGACGATCAGGATCGCGTTCTTGGCCGACAGCGCGATCAGCAGAATCAGGCCGATCTGACAGTAGAGGTTGTTGTCGATCTTGAGCGCGCTGAGGATCAGCATCGGCCCGAGCAGCGACAGCGGCACCGCGAGGATCACCGAGATCGGCGCGTACCAGCTCTCGTACTGGCCGGCGAGCACGAGATAGACCAGCAGCATGGCAAGGCCGAACACCCAGTAGATCTGGTTGCTGACCGCCTTCTCCTGGTACGACATCGCGGTCCATTCATAGCCGGTGCCCGGCGGCAGCGTCTTGTCCGCGATCTCCTCCATCAGCTTCAGCGACTGACCGGAGGAGTAGCCCTGCGCCGGCAGGCCGATGACGGTCGAGGACGGATAGAGGTTGTAGAGGCTGATCAGCGACGGGCCGGTGGCCGGCGTGATCTTGGCGATGGTGCCGATCGGGATCATGTCGCCGTTCGAGTTGCGCACCTGCATGTTGGCGATGTCGCGCTCCGTGACGCGGAAGGCCGGATCGGCCTGGGTGTAGACCTGGAATACGCGGCCGAACTTGTTGAACTGGTTAACGTAGGACGAGCCGAGATAGGTCGACAGCGCCGAGAACACCTGATCGGTGGTCACGTGCAGCGTCTGGGTCTTGACGCGGTCGATCTCGATGTTGAATTGCGGCACCGACGAGCGGAACGAGGACTGCACGCGCTGCAGCGCGCTCTGGCTCTGGGCGTTGCTGACCATCGCGCCGGTGATCGCCTGCAGCTTGGCGAAATCGCTGTTGCCGTCGCGCAGCTCGACCTGCATCGAGAACCCGGCGGCGTTGCCGATGCCCTGGATCGGCGGCGGCGGCAGCACCAGCGTGCGTGCCTCCATGATGGTCGCGAGCTTGTCGTTCAGCCCGTACACCAGCGAGCGAAGATCCTCGCCGGGTCCTTTGCGTGCGTCCCAGTCCTTCAGGATGATGTAGGCGACGCCGGCATTGGCGAGGCTGGCGCTGTTGTCGAGCGCGGAGATGCCGGCGATGGTGATGACTTGCGCCACGCCGGGCGTGTCCTTGATGATCCCGCTCGCTCTGTCGAGCACGGCTTGCGTTCGCTCCAGCGCCGCGCCGTCGGGCAGTTGCACGGCGGCGATCAGATAGCCCTGGTCCTCGATCGGCAGGAAGCCGGTCGGCACCCGCGACAGACCATAGCCGCTGCCCGCGATGACCAGCAGCGCGAAAGCGACGGAGATCGTGGCGTGTTTCACCAGGAAGGTGATCAGCCTTGTGTAGCCGCGCTCGACGCGGTTGTAGACGGCGTTGAAGCCTCTATAGAAGAAATTGCGCTGCTCTGGCGGCACCGTCGGCCGCAGCCAGAGCGCGCATTGCGTCGGCTTCAACGTCGCCGCGTTGATGGCGGAGAGAAGCGCGGTCGCCGCGATCACCAGCGCGAATTGCGAATAGATGCGCCCGGTGAGGCCGGCGAGGAACGAGGCCGGCAGGAACACCGAGATCAGCACCAGCGTGATGCCGACGATCGGCGCGAACAGCTGGTCCATCGCCTTGATGGCGGCGTCGTGGCCATTCATGCCCTGCTCGATGTTATGCGCGGCGCCCTCCACCACGACGATGGCGTCGTCGACCACGATGCCGATCGCGAGCACGATCGCGAACAGGGTCGACATGTTGATGGTGAAGCCGAGCGCCGCCATCGCGGCAAACGCACCGATGATCGTCACCGGCACCGTCGTTGCCGGCACCAGCATCGCGCGCCAGTCCTGCAGGAAAACGAGGATCACGACCAGCACCAGCAGGCCGGCCTCGATCAGCGTCATGTAGACCTCGTGCACCGAGGCCTCCACGAACTTGGTGGTGTCGAACGGGGTATCGTACTTGATGCCTTCCGGGAATCGCTTGGCGAGCTCCGCCATCTTCTTCTCGACGGCCTGCTCGACCTGGAGCGCGTTCGCGCCGGGCGACTGGAACACGCCGATGCCGACGGCCGGCTGGTTGTTGAGCGAGAAGATCTGGCTGTACGTCTGCGCCCCGAGCTCGACCCAGCCGACGTCGCGCACCCGCGTGACGTCGCCGCTGGCGCCCGACTTGACGATGATGTTCTCGAACTGGCTGGTGTCGTCGAGCCGCCCATTGACGTTGAGCGTGTACTGGAACGCCTGTCCCGGCGGCGTCGGCGGCGCGCCGACCTGGCCGGCCGAGACCTGCTGGCTCTGCTGCTGGATCGCCTGGATGATGTCCTGCGGCACCAGGCCCCGGACCTGCAGCTTGTTGGGATCGAGCCAGACCCGCATCGAATACTGGCCGGCGCCGAAGACGGTGACGTTGCCGACGCCGGGCAGGCGGGAGAGCTCGTCGCGGATGTTGATGGTGGCGTAGTTGCTCAGATAAAGGCTGTCGTATCTCGAATCCGGCGAGGTCAGCGTCACGAACAGCAGGATCGAGGTCGACCGCTTCTGCACGGTGACGCCCTGGTTCTGCACGGCGCTCGGCAATTGCGACAACGCGCTGGAGACGCGGTTCTGCACCAGTACCTGCGCGAAGTTGAGGTCGGTGCCGATCTTGAAGGTCACGGTCAGCGTGTAGGTGCCGTCCGAGCCGCTGTAGGACTGCATGTAGAGCATGTCCTCGACGCCGTTGACCTGCTGCTCGATCGGCAGCGCCACGGTGTCGATCACGGTCTTGGCGCTGGCGCCGGGATAGCGCGTGGTGACCTGCACGGTCGGCGGTACCACGTCCGGATATTGCGCGATGGCGAGATTGAACAGCGCGACGCCGCCGATCAGGATCATCAGGAGCGCGATGACGTTCGAGAGGACCGGCCGCTCGATGAAGAATTTCGAGATCATGGTTGCGTCCCCTTATTTGGCAGACGCCTGCGGCTGCTCGATCTTGGTCATTTGCGGATCGATCTTCTGGCCCGGGATCACCCGCAGCAGTCCCGCGATGACGACGCGGTCATCCGGCTTCAAGCCGTTTTCGATCACGCGCAGCCCGTTGTCGACCGGGCCGATCTGCACCTTGCGCTGCTCGACGGTGTTGTCGCCGTTCACCACCAGCAAATAGCGGCCGCCCTGGTCGCTGCCCAGCGCCGTGTCGGGGACGAGCAGGGCGCTCTTCTCCTGGTCGAAGGGCACGCGGACGCGGACGAAATAGCCGGGCAGCAGCACCCGCTTGTCGTTGGGGACGAGGCCGCGGACGGCCAGTGTGCCCGTCGATTGATTGAGGGTCGGCGAGACGTAGTCGAGCTTGCCCTCGTGCGGATAGCCGGTCTCGGTCTGGAGCCCCACCTGAATGGGGATTTGCTTCATGTCGGCGGGCGTCAGTCCACGGCGAGTGGCTTCCGCGCGGATGCGCAGCACGTCCTGCTCGTTGACGGTGAAGTTCACGTAGATCGGGTCCATCGCGACGATGGAGGCGAGCTGGGTCGGCGAGGAGACGCCGACGAGCTCGCCGACCGAGACCATGTGGGCGCTGACGATGCCGTCGAACGGCGCTATCACCTTGGTGTAGCCGTAGTTCACTTCGGCGAGCCTGGTATTGGCCTGGGCCTGCTGCAGATTGGCCTGGGCGTTGTCCCGCGCCGAGGTGGAATTATCGAGCGTGGCCTGCGAGACCGCCTGACGCTGCACCAGCTCGGCCTGCCGCTTGTAATCGGCTTCCGACTGCTTGACCGAGGCCTGCGCGCCGGCCTCTGCCGCCTGCGCCTGCTCGAGCTTGAGCTTGTACGTCTCCGGCTCGATCGTGAAGAGCTGGGTGCCCTGCTTGACGAAGGTGCCATCCTGATAGTCGATCGATTGCAGAAAGCCTTGCACCCGCGCCACGAGATCAACGCTCTTGATCGGCGCGGTGTTGCCGGTCGCCTCGATATAGCGCGTGATTGGACGATGCACCGGCGTTGCCACCTCCACCTTGGGCGGCGGCGGAGCCACGAACGTGTTCTTGTCTTCGCATCCGGCGAGCGCGATCACGGACGCCGCAGCGGAAAAGCCCCGCACGATATGCCTCCACGCTCCATTGCGTCGTGCGGGAAAGGCGGGATTCGCTGCGGTCATTCGGTAGCCCCCGATTGCGGTCTGTCGGTGCGGCAGGCTAGCAACAAACGACTGGCCGTGAAACACCATAGCCATGGCAGTCGCCGACCTTGCACCGCAACGAGCGATATGGCCTTTGACAAGTTTATCACGACAAACCGCTTTTCACCGAGGTCATGATCGACCAGAATTGTATCAAAGGCCGCGAGCCAGACGGAGCGGCGGGAAGAAGAAAAGGTGAGGAGACCATGACATGCCAGCGCCATTCCGGTCGGCCCTCTCGGGCCTCCTCGTTCTCGCAGCGATCGTTGCCATGCCCGCGCTAGCAGACGGCCTGAAAGACGAGATTGCGCCGACCGGCAAGCTGCGGGTCGCGATCGCCATCAGCCCCGCAGGCGGCGCGTTCTGGTCGACCAGGACCGAAGCCGGCTATGCCGGCGTCCCCGTCGATCTCGGCAAGGCGATGGCCGCACAGCTTGGCGTCCCCGTCGACTATGTCGCGCACCAGAATTCCGGACAGATCACTGACGCCGCGTCAAAAGGGACGTGGGACGTCACCTGGTTGCCCAAAGATCCCGAGCGCGAGACGAGGATGCTGTTCGGCCCGATCTACGAGGTCGCGGACGCCACCTACATCGTCAAGCCCGGGTCGGCGGTCAGCAATTTTGCGACGCTCGACCAGCCGGGAATCAAGGTTGCAGCCGTCAACGCCACGACGACCATGCGCGGCGCGATCGCACATCTGAAGCATGCAAAGGTCACGGGTTATCAGACCTATGACGAGATCTTCGGCCTGCTGCAGAGCGGCGAGATCGACGCCTTCGCACTGTCGCGCGACCAGCTCAACAAGATGGCGCAGAAGATTCCGGGCACGAAGGTGCTGGACGAGACGTTCAAGAAGACGGTGACCGCTGTCGCCGTCCCGCTCGGCCACAGCCAGGCCTTGGCGTTCGTCACAAGGTTCATGACGGATGCGACAACGAACGGCACGTTGCGGAAGGCCTATGACAACAACGGCCTGAAGGATTCGCCGATACGGACGGAATAGATCTGTTGGCCCGGCTTGCCGCGGTCCGGCTAGAGTTCGGCTGCTTCGCGCGCATGCCACGCTGAAAGCACCGCGCCTTCCTCAGCGGAGCTGAGCCCGACCACCGGCCCGTTGCTGGCGCGGAGCCAGTCGAGCGTATCGCGTGCGGTGATCGCGACGGAGCGCGAGCTCAGGCCAGCCGCGCGGGCCGGCGAGGTGTCGCGCGTCATGAAGCCGGCGAAGTCGGGCAGGGGCAGCCACATCGGCAACGACCGCGGACCCGCCCAGCGCCGCACGTCATGCGCTTCCAGAAAGGCGCGATCGACCCAAGCGAACGTGCAGGACGCGTTCAGCGCGGCCGCGCATTCGGCGAGCAGTTCGCCGCGCGTGCGCACCGGTCCGATCCCATCATAGATGCCGGTGAGGCGAACCTCTGCGGCATGCACGATCCATTGCGCAAGATCGCGCACGTCGATGAACTGGACGGCATCATCGGGCGATCCCGGCGCCAGCACTTGGCCGCCCCGCGCGAGCCGCGCCGGCCAATAGGCGAAGCGCCCGGTCGGGTCCTCCGGTCCGGCGATGAGGCCGGCGCGGCAGATGAAGGCATCGTCGCCGACCGCCTGTTCGCAAGCGACCTTGGCGGCGCCATAGATCGCATCGGTGCTGTGTTCGAGATCCGCCGACACGGGCTCGCGCAGCGGCGCCGTGTCGGCCCGTTGTCCCGGGATGCGATTGTCCGCATATACGCTGATGGTCGAAACGAAGGTCCAATGCACGTCCGGCCGCTTCAGCGCGGCGACCGCGCGGCGGACCTGACCTGGATGTCGCGAGACGTCGACCACTGCATCGAATGTCTCGCCGGTCAGTGGCGCAAGACCGTCAGCGACGTCGCGATCGATCCGGATGAGGCGGGCGCCCGCCGCGATCGGTCCCGCGAGACCGCGGGCGGCGCAGGTTACGTCGTGGCCTGCAGCACAAGCGTGGGAGGCGATCGCGCGCCCGAGGAACTGGCTGCCGCCGAGAATGAGGACGCGCATGGAAAGGTCCGTTCCGCCGATGAGGCGAAGAGCCTACAACGCCCGGTAGCGGTTGCAAACCGCAGTCTCAGCGCCCCTTGATCTCCGCGTATTTCGTCATTGCTTTCTCGAACTTCCGGTTGAATAGCCACATCGCAGCGAGGATATCGCGGAAGCTTGCCGAGGTGCGCGCCCGGTCGGCCTGTCCGAACGCGAAGATGCTGTTGTTGCGCAAATACTTCATGACCGTGGGGCTGGACACCCTGTAGTTCAGAAGATCCCCCGACTTGAGCGCGGACCGCGTCGGCGTCGGAACGATCTGGATCAACTGGAACAGCTTCATCTGGTCGATCGGGTCGGGCAGCGTCTTCACGATTCCCGGAATCTCCCTGAAGATATCTGCATGCGCGTTCATCAGCCCGTTGCGCACGTTCGTCCAGTGGTTGAAGCGCTGGTCGGTGCCGCGGGCTCGAGCCTCCTCCTTGTCGTCGCGCGCGCTGAATGCAGGATCGATCGCGGCGACGTCTCCTTTGATGGCTTCCCATTTCCTGCGGCCGTTGCGGTCTTCGGAGGGGCCGGTCTGGAAGCTACCCATATAGGTGTTGGAGCGCGCATTGCGGACGTTCTGCTTGCCGTTGGTTTCCGCATAGAACAGCCCGAGGCTGATGCGCCCGGCAATATCGGCGTGAAGTGGCGCCAATCCCTTGGCGCGCGCAATGGCGACGGCGAGGTCGACGACGTCCTTGAACGGCGTCGGCGAGTTCTGCGCGCCGGCTGGCGGCGCCTCCATGATCTCGAACAGCGCGGCATATTCGTCGATCAGCGGCTCGATGGCGGCGTCGAAATAGGCCGGGGGAATCTCGAACTTGTTGGGCTTTCCGATTCTGGAAGGAATGGCGTCCGTGAGATCCTTGTAGGTGCTGATGACGGCGACCCGCGCCAGGTAGAGCGCTTGCCCCGGCAGGTTCGGCAAGGTTTGCTTCGCATCGATCTGACGCCGCCGCTCCGCCAGGATGGATCTGAAATCGGCGAGCGCGCGATCATAGGCGGCGAGCGCCGCCGCCTGCTGAGACGTAAGCTCACGCTGCTGCCCAAGCGCGGGCGCCGTGACAAGCAAGGCGAGCGCCGCAAGGGCTGCGGCGGCAAGACGTCTCAATCCCATGGCCGGTTCCCATCGATTCGGTCGCCAGTGAGATCGTAAGCATCGAAGGCGCGAGCTGGCGAGCCGCAATGTCGCGGCTGGCCGTCTTCCCCTCACGCCGCCCGGTAGTCCGGCGCCGTGGCCAGGAACTTGGCATAGTCATCCGCATCCGGCGGCGAGAAGCGCCCGGCAAGGCCGCCGCGCTTCTGGTTCTTGGCGCCGATGTCGGCCATCAGCTCGTCGAAATGCCGGTAGTGATAAGGTGCGACGCAGAGGCCGCCGTAGACGCCCGCGGCCGGCCGTTCGACGCGCTTGAAGTGCAGCATCATCTCGATGTTGTCGCGCATCGCTTGCGTCGTCGGTTGTTTGGCGAGCTGGCCGTCGGCATAGCGGACCAGCCAGTTGGCGGCGAGGTCGGCACAGAGCACGGTGCAGAACGAGGAGTTGAAGCCGACGAAGCCGAGCTCGGGCAGGTCGGGGTTGGCGATCAGGCGATAGAGCCGGTACTGCCCGTCGGCATCGACCAGTTTTTGCCTGTAAGCCTCGGGGAGGAACGGCACGCCGAGCTTGTATCCGATCGCGAGTACGGCAACGTCTGCACCTACGCGTTCGCCGCCGCTCATCACGATGCTGTCGCCGTCATAATGATCGAACGTGCCAAATACCGCCTTGATGCGGCCGTCCGCGACCATCGGATAGAAGCCCGGCGTTGCGATCGGCACCGAGCAGTTGACGCCATCCTCGATCCGCTCCTTCGGCACCATGTTGCATCGGCCGAGCTTGAGCTGCGCCTTGAGCAGGCTCTCCAGCCCGCGCCAGTTCGCCCACACCAGCGGCGCGGCGATGCGGTGCGCGAGCCGCGCCACCGGGCCGATGCCCCAGCCGGGAAACATCTCCTCCTGCGCGCGGATGTAGAGGATGCGCTTGAAGTTCACGAGGCCGCCGATGAAATAGGGGATGCGCCAGACCGGCTCGCGCATCACGATGGTGACCTCGCGCGCCCCCGATTTCACTGCGTTGACCGCAATGTCCGTCGCCGATTTCGAGCCGCCGAGCACGACGACACGGCGTCCTTTGGCGAGCGAGGGATCGCCATATCTCGACGAATGCAGGATCTGGCCGCCCTGTGCCAGAAAGCCGTCCTCGCCCGGGCAATGCAGCTCGCGCGGCTCATTGAACTGCCCGGTGCACACAGCGACGAAATCGAAATCCTCGTCCGTCGTCGTGCCGTCCTTGCTCTTCAGCGCCAGCGTCCATCCCGGCTCGCCGTCGGCCCGCCGCGCCATGCCGGCGACTTCGGTGTCGAGGCGCAGCATGCGGGTAAGGCCAAGGCTCCTGGCATAGTCAGCGAGGTAGGCGTGGACCTGCGGACCGGTCGGCCATTCCGGATAGGCCTCCGGCATCGCGCGGTCGGTGTAGCGGTAGAGCTCCTTCGGGCTCTGTGTCTGCACGTCGGGATAGGAGCGCGCCGGCTCCCAGACACCGCCGAGATCGCCAGAGCGTTCGACGATGGTGACGCGGTGGCCGCGAGAGGAGAACGCCTTGGCGGCGGCAAGGCCGGAGACGCCGGCGCCGATCACGCAGACATGCTTGGGAGTGACCATGGGTTTGCTCGCAATGTGTTTTCCGCGCAAGCGGCCACGTTCGGCCGCGAGGCGCGGCCGGCGGGCCGGCAAGCAGATGAAAGTGGACGAGGGACCTAGTCGTTGGCTTCGGGCGGCAGGAAATCCACCTCGTGCATCGCCGAGATTCGCACGACTTCGGCAGGGTCCGTCAGATTGTGCAACTGCTCGAACAGCGCCTCCAGCTTCTGCATCGGCGAGACCCAGAACAGCGCTCGGCACGGCTTGTCGGATTTGTTGAAATAGCCATGCGGGATGCCGCGCGGCATGCGCACGAGATCGCCGGCATTGGCCTTGACCCATTTACCGTCGAGCTTGAGGTCGAGCGTGCCCTCCTGCACCAGGATGAACTCGTCCTGGGTCGGATGGATGTGCACCGGCACGAACTGGCCGGGATCGCTGTTGGTCTCGAATGCGAAGGTGGAGTCGGTGACAGCCTTGGGGAAATAGACCTGGCCGAGGATATTCCAGCTCTTGCCGCCGTAGCCTGTGCCAGCGGCGGTAATGCCCTTTTCGAGTGCAGTCATGACGCGCTCCCATTGGATTCCGGCGAGGATGGAGCTTCAATCAACCATGGGCCGCCTGTCTATCCGCTAAACGAATCCAGAGGTGGTGCTGCTATGCAGCACGACGATTTCGCGGCGGCCCTTTCCGCGTTCGGGGAACTATTATAAGCTTAAAGCAATTCCCAGGCGCGAAGCGTGGTCGAGCGATGTCCGCAGCCGAGCTGGAAATGAGCGCAAGAGCCTCCGCAGCCGAACGGCTCGCGGATTTCGCCCGCGTCACCACTGATGATGTCGACGAGGCGGCCCAGGAGATCGGGCGCATCTTCTGCCCGCACGATCTGAAGCCGACACAAGCGCGCGCGGCCGGCTTCTCCGCCCGGCACAATTGCGCTGATTTCGACGGATTTTCCATCAACTACGTCGCCTATGGCGGATCTGTCGGCATCGATCCCGGCTGCCTCGAGCGCTTCTTCCTGGTGCAGGTCCCGCTGACGGGCACCGCCCACATTCGCGCCGGCAATACCGAACTCGATGCCACGCCGGAGCGGACGGCGTCGCTGCTGTCGCCCACAATTCCGACCCGGATGATGTGGCGCGACTGCGCGCAGGCGATCCTGCTGGTCGACCGCCGCGTGGTCGAGCAGCGTGCCGCGGCGCTGTCGGGCAGGGCGTCAGGCCCTGTTGAGTTCGATCCTGTGATCAATCTGGACGCGCCGTCGGGGCGCGCCTTGCGTACTAGCCTTGCCGAACTGATGACGCTTGCCGAGCGCCGCGGCCCCTCCGGCAGGCTGTCAGCGGTTGCCATGGCCGATTGGCGCGAGCTTCTGCTCGATCATCTGCTCAATGGCCAGCAGCACGGCTTGTCGGATGCGATCACGACATTCTCCGGCCGAGCCGAACGCCTGCCGCGCGCCCTCCGTGCGGCGCGGGACCATCTTGCGGACAATGCCGGCGAGCCGCTCGACCTCGCGCAACTTGCCTGCGCCGCCGGCATCGGCATCCGCGCGCTCCAGCTCGGCTTCCGTCGTCACTTCGGCCTGTCGATCTCGCAGATGCTGCTCGACATGCGCCTCGCCGGTCTGAACGCCCGCCTCGCGCAGGCTGCGCCCGATGCCTCCATCACCGACCTCGCCTTCGATCTCGGCTTCACCCATCTCGGCCGCATGGCCGGTGCCTACCGCGAGAAATTCGGCGAGACGCCGTCGGCGACGCTGCGGCGACGGATGAGTTAGATCATCGGCCCGGTTCTTTTGCCTCTGCGCGAAGCCCCTTCACGAATTGACATGCACGAAATCCCGCAGCAGCGGATAGATTTCGTTGTTCCAGCGCTTGCCCGAGAACACGCCGTAATGGCCGACGCCGGCCTGCATGTGGTGCACCCTGCGATAGGCGCGCACGCTGGTGCAGAGGTCCTGCGCCGCGAGCGTCTGGCCGATCGAGCAGATGTCGTCCTTCTCGCCCTCCACCGTCATCAGGCCCATGCGGCTGACGGCCTTGGTGTTCACGGGGCGGCCGCGATGCATCAGTCTGCCCTGCGGCAGCAGGTGCTCCTGGAACACGTCGCGTACGGTCTCGATGTAGAACTCGGCTGGAAGGTCCATCACGGCGAAATATTCGTCGTAGAAGGTCTTGATGCTCGCGGCCTTGTCCTTCTCGCCCTTGGCGATGTGGTTGGCGAGATCCATATGCTGCTTGATGTGGCGCTCGAGATTCATCGAGACGAAAGCGGTGAGCTGCACGAAGCCTGGATAGACCTTTCGCAAGGCGCCGCGGCATTGAACCGGAACGTAGTTGATCAGGTTCTGCTCGAACCAGTCGATCGGTCTGCTCTTGGCGAACTCGTTGACCCTGGTCGGCTGTATCCGCGTGTCGATCGGGCCGGCCATCAGCGTCAGCGTCGCCGGGCGCGAGGGATGGTTGTCCTCGCACATGATCGCGGCTGCCGCGAGCGCCGACACCGACGGCTGGCAGATCGCGACCATGTGCGGGCGCGGGCCGAGTTGGCCCAGGAAATCGATCAGGTGCTCGGTGTAGTCGTCGAGCCCGAAGCGGCCCTCGCTGCGGGGAATGTCGCGCGGATTGTGCCAGTCGGTGATGTAGACGTCGTGGTCCTGGAGCAGCGTCTTCACGGTGCCGCGGAGCAGCGTGGCGAAATGACCGGACATCGGCGCCACCAGCAGCATGCGCGGCTGCTCGCCCACGCCGTCCTTCCGAAAGTGCAGCAGCGAGCCGAACGGCGTCGCATAGGCGATCTCCTCGGTGACGGCGACTTCCCGATTTCCCACCATGACGCTGTCGATGCCGTAGGCCGGCCGGTGGTAGGTGAGGGTAGAGCGCGAGATCAGCTCCAGCGCCGCCGTCAGCCGGCCGACCACCTGATCCGACATGCCCTGCGGCACCAGATTGAGGAATCTGAGCGCGGACGAAGCCCCCGCGCGCCACGGCGCGGTCAGGTCCATGTGGTTCTGAAAAGCCTGATAATACATCGACATCATACTGAAACGCCCACCCGTTCCGTGAGCCTATGCAATAACGACGCCAAACGTCGGTCGGACCGGGCCGCGAAATTGGCACGTCGCTTGCTGTTCACGTCACGGCAAGCACAACGCGCGGCCGCGGGCCGGCGGAGGCGGGAGCAGGGAAGAGCCATATGGCAAAGGCGACACTGACCATCAGCAGCAAGAACTATTCGTCCTGGTCGCTGCGCGGCTGGCTGCTGGCGAAATTCTCCGGGCTCGATTTCGAGGAAATCGTCACCGCACCGGACGATGCGTCGGCGCGCGCCGAAATCCTCCTGCTGTCATCCTCGATCCTGGTGCCGTGCCTGCGGCACGAGGGCGCGGTGGTCTGGGATACGCTGGCGATCGGCGAATATCTCAACGAGGTGATGCCGTCAGCCGGTCTGTTGCCTGACGACCGCGTGCAGCGGGCCCATTGCCGCTCGATCTCGGGCGAAATCCATTCCGGCTTCACCACGCTGCGCGCCTCGCTCCCGGTGAATCTGAAAGGATACTTCCCCGGCTTCAAGATCTGGTCGCGGGCGCAGGCCGACATCGACCGCGTCTGGTCCATCTGGCGCGACTGCCTGACGGCATCGGGCGGTCCCTTCCTGTTCGGCGCGCAGCGCACCATGGCGGATGCGATGTACGCGCCGGTGGTGACGCGTTTCGTCACCTACGACGTCAAGCTGGAGCCGCTGCTGAAGGCCTATGCCGACACCATCATGGCGATGCCCGAGATGCAGGAATGGATCGCGGCAGCAAAGGAGGAGCCGGCCGAGATCGAGGAGCTCGAGGTCGAATATTAGGCAGGCATGACGCGGCCTTGCCTGTTTCGGGGGCGGGACCGGCTGCAGCCACCCGAGAGAGCTATGCCCTTGTGGGAATTAACCTTTGGCGCCCGTGAGGGGTCGATGCCGTTCGCCACGTCGCACAGATATTGTACGCTCCCGCACAGCAGCATCGACATCTAGCCGTGAACAGCTGCGTACACGGCCTTTCCGCTGATTCGGACGTGATTCGTTCGGGCCGCGTTCCGTTAGTTAAGGCGGAGCGCGGCACCGTTGCATTCTGGAACAGATATGGGCTTCAGGCGGCCCCGCGCTGCCTCACGCGCGGCAGGCGCCAGCCGATGACGGTGGCTTCAACCGCAATGCCGGCTTCGTTGTTCTGCCAGCGTCCCTCGACATAGCGGCAGGCGAACGGCAGTTGGTACGTTCCGCTGTGGTCCTCGCACAGCACTTCGAGCGCCAGGCCCGGCGGTGGTTCTCCGGCGCCATCGAATTCCGCCAGTCGTCTATCGCGCGTTGCCATTCCAAAAATCTCCCCTAAACAAAGCCGCGGAACGAGCGCCCACTTCTTCCGCGTGCGGATCATCGTTCCCCGTCCAAGGGAACGGGCTCAAGCTCAACGCGAGAATGCGGTACGAGTGTGGTAGCCTCGCCTTGCGGTGCGCAAAAAGCGCACATTGCCGTGATCGATCGGACGAGGAACCATCCATGCTGCTTCGAAACGCCGGCATTTGTTTCGCAACGTTGCTGCTCGCAACGCTGGCGAATGCGCCCGTGCACGCGCAAGACGTGCCCGGGATCGAAATCTGCACGGTCGAGAAGACCATGGAGCGGCGCACCAGCTGCCTGCAGAGCAATGTCGACTTCCTGCAGAAGACGATCACGAAGCTCAACCTCGATCACCAGCAGAAGCTGGACGCCGCGGCTCGTCAGATCGACGCGTTGAAAACGAGCCTTGCCGGCCTGCAGAAGACGCTTCTCGATCTCCAGGCCGCGCAAGCGAAGACGACGGAGGATCTGAAGAAGAAGCAGGACGCATCGCCGAAGGACGCTGCGAAATAGCAGAGCCGCTTGCGGGAGAGCTCGCGCCGGAGACGCGGGTGAGGGTGCTATTCCCTTGGGGATAGTCCCATCGCGGAAGCCCTCTCCCAGCTCTCTCCTGCAAAGCGGGAGGGAGCGCGCTTCCCGTGTGGCTTACGCCTATGCCGCAACGCGTGCGTTGCCGTCGACCAGCGCTGCCAGCTCCCGCGCATCCGCCACCACGCGCACGGCGAGCGGCTCGTCGCGACCGCGGATCGCGACCTCCTGCTGCGGCAGGGCGTCGTCGGCAAGGCCGGCGGAGCGGCGGACTTCTTCCGAAACCACGGCCTCGCAAGCCAGCGCCTTGGTCATGTCCTGCAGCCGGGCGGCGACATTCACGGCATCGCCGAGCGCGGTGAAGACGATGTGATCGCGATAACCGATGTCGCCGATGATGACCTCGCCGCCATGAATACCGATGCCGAAGCGGATCGGCTGGCGCAGATCGTGGCTCAGGAGCTCGTTGAGCTCGTCGATATGCGTGGCGATGCCGGAGGCTGCCTTCAACGCTTGCCTGCACGCTTCTTGCGGATCGGCGCTCAACCCGAACAGCGCCAGCATGCCGTCGCCGACAAACTGGTTGGGCTGGCCGCCGTTCTCGATCACCGCCTGCGAGACCGCGCCGAGGAAGCGGTTGACGATGAAGACGGTGTCGAACGGCAGCCGCTTTTCCGCGAGCTGCGTCGAGCCGCGCATGTCCACGAACAGGCTGACGAGATAGCGCTCCTGGCCGATTCTGGTGGGTGTCGAGGCCAGCCCGTCCGCCGCATTCGTGTGCGGCATGAAGAGCTGGAAGAAGGAGAGGTCGGACGTCGGCCGCAGCTGGCAGGCCAGCCGGATCGAGGGATCGGCGGTGCCGACGCGGGTAAGCACGAAGGCCTCGCGCTGCGACGGGGTGGGCAGCGCGCCATGATCGCCGATGATGCGGATGCGACAAGTCGAGCAGCGGGCGCGGCCACCGCAAACGCTGGCATGCGGCACATTGTGGCGCAGGCTTGCTTCCAGCACGGAGAGGCCCTTGGGGACCCGCACCGTCTTGCCGTTGCCGTAGGACAGCGCGACCATGCCGCCGCGCCGCTCGCGCAGGGCCCGCACGCCGCGTGCCGCCAGCGCCAGCGCGAGCAGACCGAAATAGCCGATGGTGAGGCCACCGGTGATGCGGTCGAGCGTATTGTTTTCCGCGACCGTCCCGACCTGACGGCGGGCGAGATTCTGCGTGCGCCATTCCCGGTCATCAGCTTCGATCGCAACGCTGCGGCCGCCCTGATAGATGCCGAGCAGGGACAATGTCGGGACCAGCACGGCGGCGGCGAGCAGGTAGGGCGCCGCACGCGTGAAGAACGGTTTGAGGCGGAGCCAGAAATAGATGCCGATGCAGCCGTGCACCCAGGCGATCAGCAGGAGGATCGTCATCTGCCAGAGCCGCCCGGGCGCGGCGACGAAAAACAGGTAGAGCTCCTGCGGATAGAGCTTCTGATGATCGTAGAGCGTGTAGCCGAGCCGTACGCCGATCACGTGCCCCATCACCAGCGCGGGGATGCTCAAGCCCAGCAAGAGCTGAAGCGGCTCGATCGTCCGCCAGCGGAACTGGCGGCGCTGATACAGCGCATAGACGCCGAGCCCCATATGCGTGAGCGCCGCCGAATAGAAGACGATCGAAACGGGAAGGAACTGCCAGAAGAGGGTGTGGTAGTAGACCCCGGCCTCCATGGCCTCGACCGAGATGTTGCCGAGCGCATGGTTGAGGAAATGACTGACCACGTAGGCGAACAGGATCACGCCGCAGATGAGCCTCACTTGCCGTACACTGATGGCGCGGACAAGTTCGGACGTCTGTGCGGGAGCGATGGCCATGATTCGATTGTATCAGCTCACGAAAGAGAACAGCCAGCGTAGCGTTTAATTCCTGATGTGGACAGCCTGCAGGATCACGAGCGTGGCAAGCCAACCACACCTCAGCCGTCGTCCCGGATAAGCGCGCCCTCAGGCGCGCAGATCCGGGGACCCATAGCCCCAGGGAGTGGACGACCGAATGCGTGGTCCCCGCATTGACTCCCCCTCCGAGGTTGGCGAAAAGCGCGGCCGTGACGACAGCCCCTGACTTCACCATGCCTTCCGGCAGCGCCTCCCGCCGGCCCCTCCTTGTGGCCGCAGCGATCATCGCCGCGATGACGCTGCTCCGCATCGTCTACGCCTCCGCGATCGAGCTGCGGACCGACGAGGCCTATTACTGGACCTGGTCGAAAGAGGGAGCGCTGAGCTTCCTCGATCATCCCCCGGGCATCGCCTGGCTCATCCGCTTCGGTACCGCGATGTTCGGCGACACCACGCTTGGCGTCCGCTTCGGCGGCATCGTCGCGATGCTGGTGACGCAGCTGCTGCTCGCCGACATCGTCCGCCGCCTCACCCATGATATGCGCGCGGTCGTGTTCGCGGTGCTGATGCCGGAAGCCGCGCTCTATTACGGCCTGCTGATGGCCAAGGTCGCGCCCGATGTCGCCATGATCCCGTTCGCGGTGGCAATGATGTGGTCGCTGGTGCGGCTGGCGCAGAGCGGCGACGGACGCTGGTGGCTCGTGGCCGGGCTGTTCGCCGGGCTGTCGATGCTGTCGAAATTCACCGCGATCATGTTCGCGCCGGCGGTCGCCGCCTTCCTGCTGGTGCCGGATTGGCGCTGGCGCTGGTTGCGCAGCCCCTATCCCTATTTCGCGGTGCTGGTTGCGATTGCGGTGTTCTCGCCGGTGCTGATCTGGAACGTGCAGCACGATTGGGCCTCGTTCCGATTCCAGGGCGTGCGCGCCACCGCCAATTACGGCATCTCGCTGCGGACGATCGGCGACTTTATCGGCCTGCAGTTCGGTCTGGTCGGCTTCGTCATGCTGCCTGTGGTGCTGACCGGCCTGGTGCTGACGGCATGGCGCGGTTATCGCACGCGCGAGCCGGTCGCGATCCTGCTGTCGACCGCGGTGCTGGTGCCGTTTCTGTACTTCCTCTTCAAGTCGACCACGCTCCGGGTCGGCGACACATGGCCGATGTTCATGTGGCCGGTCGGCTTCGCGGCGGCGGCCGTGAACCTTGCGACGATGGCAAAGGAAGGCTGGTCGGGCCGGATGCTCAACTCGTCGCTGTTCTGGGCCAGGACAGCGATCGTCTCGGGCATCGCCTTCGTCGTGATCGTGTTCCTCTATTATGTCGCCGCGCCCTGGAATCTCCTGGGCAAGATCGATCCGATTGGCGCCGAAGCCGGTTACGAGCAGGTCGCCGCGCGCGCGCAAGCCGCGCTGGATGAAACCGGCGCGACCTGGATCGCCACCACGGACTACCGCACCTATGCCATGTTGCGCTGGTTGTTCCGGGGGCGCGTGCCCGTGATCGAGATCAACGAGCGCGGCCGCTTCCAGGATTTTGGTGACCCCGGTCTGGACCGGATCAAGGGCCACGCCGGCATCTATGTTGGCCGCGAGCCGGACGATCGCTCCTCGCTGTGGGAGAACATCCCCGCCACGCGCGAACGGCTCGGCCGGGTCGAACGCCGCTGGCGCGGCGTTCTCTCGGATACCTATGTGCTGGAGAAGCTCACCGGCTGGACGCCGGAGCTGTCACCGCCAAAGGGCTCGCCGCTGTTCAGGTGGAAGGTGCTGGCGGGAAAATTTGAAAAGCTAGTGCGCGTTGCGAGCCCCACCCGTCTTGCCGCTACGCCTCTCCGTCCTTCTTCCGCAGTAGATCTGTCGCGAGATCCGACAGCTTCGGCGGCGGTAATGCCGCGAACGGCAGCGGCCGCGTGACGTCGATCGCCGCCAGTCCCAGCCTCGCCGTCAGCAAACCATTCAGGACGCCTTCGCCGAGCCGCTGCGACAGCTTCGCCGCGATGCCGTGGCCGAGCATCTGCTGCACGAGACTGTCACTCGCGGCCATGCCGCCTGTGATGGCGAGATGGCCGATGATTTGGCGGAGCAGGCGGATCATGCCGAGCGCGCCGGGCCGGCCGCCATAGAGATACGCAAGCTGGCGGATCAGGCGCAGCGCGGCGACGAACACGAACAGCACGTCGATCGCGGCGCGTGGGCTCACTGCGGTCACGATCGAGACTTTTTGCGCGGCTGACGACACCAGCCGCCGCGCCTCGGCATCCAGCGGCGACATCAGCTCGCGCTCGGCGAGCCGGATCATGTCGGCGCCGTCGATGATCTCACCGGCATGGCTCTCCAGCGCGGCGCGGGCGCGCGCGAGCTGCGGGTTCTGGTGCGCGATCTTGAGCAGGTCCTGCACGATGACGCGGCTCTCCTTGCGGTCGTCATTGGCAAGGACGGCGGCGGCGCGCTGGTGCAGTTTTTCGATGGTGGCGAGACGTGCAAGGCCAACCGCCTCGCGGCCGATCACCACCGCGAGCGCGAGCGCGGTCACGAGCGCGAAGGCGAGCCCGACATAGCCCAGGCTTTCGCTGCGCGCGAACAAATCCTCGATCAGATGGACGACGCCCAGTCCCGTGCCCAGCAATGTCAGCCCGGCAACGCCCGACCAGAACAGCGTGCCCCAGGGAAAGCCGCGGCGAGCGGGGAGCGCGGTTTGAACCGGCACCGGCAACATGGCCGGATCGGGCTCCGGCGTGATCTGGATGGTGGCGCGGCCGAGCCGGCTGGTGTCGTCGGCCTCGGTGACGACGACGCCGGGATCGTCGAGCCGGAACGTCGCCGGCCGCCGTGGCTTCGATCGGTCGTTCATGCGAGCTTGTCTCCGATCAGGAACTGCAAGGCACGGTCGAGGCGGATGTGTGGCAGCGTCGGCGGCTCGCCGCCCTCGCGATCGAGGGCGGGCGGACGAAAGCGCAGGAAGCGGAAGTCACTCTTTTCGGCAGCTTCGGTCGCGAGGCCACGGAACGCATCCGTGCCGTTGAACAGCGGCTCGGGATCCAAGGGCAAATCGCCCGGAAAAGTCGCAACCTCCGTGTTGCCGTCGAAGAACTCGCCGCCGGCGCTTTCGCCCGCGGCCGGCGTTCCCAGAATTGACGGCAATTTGTCGCGGCCCCGCGCGACTTGGGCTTCTCGTGTGGCGCGCACCGCGGCAAGCGCCACAACGTCGATCGCCGCGCCGGTATTTTCCGCGCGCGCAACGGCGCCGGAGACGGCGCGGCGCAGCACGGCCTCGAGGCGGTCGTGGCTGGAATGATGCAGATGGTCCGCCTTGGTCGCTGCGAACAGGATGCGGTCGATGCGCGGCCGGAACAGGCTGGAGAGAATCGTGCTGCGGCCGATGTTGAAGCAGCCGAGAATGCCGGCGAGTGCGGCTTCGAGATCGTGCAGCGCCTCGGGACCGGAGTTGAATGCCGCAAGCGCATCGGCCAGCACGATCTGGCGATCGAGCCGGGCAAAATGATCGCGGAAGAAAGGGCGCACCACCACATCCTTGTAGGCCTCGAAGCGGCGCACCATCATCGCCCACAGCGAGCCGTCCGGCGCCTGCCCGCCGGCGGGCACGTCGAGCGGTGCAAAGGTCAGCGCCGGGGAGCCTGCGAGATTGCCGGGCATCAGGAAGCGGCCGGGCGGCAACAGGCTCATTGCGAAGCGCTCATCGCGGCAGGCGCGCAAATAATCGGTGAAGAGTTTTGCCGCGGTGAGCGTCGCCTGCTCGTCCTCGCGCGCTTCGGGCTTGAGCGTTGCGAGATGCGCGTGCCATTCGCTCGCAAGATGCGCACGCGGTGCCTCGCGCGACAGCGCAAGGCTCTCCGCCGACCATTGCTCGAAACTCTTCTGCAGCAGCGGAAGGTCGAGCAGCCATTCGCCGGGATAGTCGACGATGTCGAGCGTCAGCGTGCGGTCGGCGCCGTTCGGGCGCTGATAGTCGACGACGAGCCTGAGCTCGCTGATGTCGACGGTCGAATTCGGCCAGCGCCGCTCCTCGATCAGCGCGCGCAGATGGTTCTCATAGGCAAAGCGCGGCACCGCATCGTCGGGCTGCGGCGCCAGATGCGCTCGCGCGATCCGGCCCGAGGCATAGGCTTCGAACACCGGAAACCGGCCGCCGCGGGTGAGGCCGTGGATCAACGCGGTGATGAACACGGTCTTGCCGGCCCGCGACAGGCCGGTAACGCCTAACCGCACCGTCGGATTGAAGAAGTGCTCCCCATAGTCGATCAGCGCCTGGGCCGACAAGCGCGCTTCTTCGACCATATCCTGGAAACTGAATGCCATATGAACGTTAAGGGATGTGGGGCGGGGATACGCAGAATGGACTAGTCACAAAAGTGGCAACTGCCTGAAGAAAATCAAGCTTCATACTTCCACCGCCTTTGTCGGTAAATCAGCCGTTTGAACGACGCGCCGATGCCGAAACACCCATAGAAGAGGGCATCACCTCATTTTGCGGATTGCCATGACCGTCTTCCAACTGAAACAGCTCGCATCCAGCTCCATGCACGCCGCGGCCGACGCGATGGGCTGGAACTATGACCGCGCCGAGGTCATCGCCGATGGGATAGTCCATGCGATCGGCGTCCTCTCCGGCATCATCGCCGCGACCGTGCTGATGGTGCTGACGGCGGTCTATGCCGACGCCACAGACATCGTCGGCGTCTCGATCTATGTCGCCGGCCTGCTCTCGATGCTGGTGCTGTCGGCGACCTATAATCTCTGGCCGGTGTCGCCGGCCAAATGGCTGCTGCGGCGGTTCGACCATTCGGCGATCTACCTCCTGATCGCGGCGACCTACACGCCGTTCATCCTGGAGGTGAAGGACAGCGGGTTCGCGCTGGTGCTGCTCGCCGGCGTCTGGTGCGTTGCAATCCTCGGCATCGTGCTCAAGCTCTTCTATCCCGGCCGGTTCGACCGCGTTTCGGTCGGCATCTATCTGGCCATGGGCTGGAGCGGCGTGATGCTCTACGACGCCGTGGTCCGGGCGCTGCCCGCGCTGGTGCTGGGCTTCATCCTTGCGGGAGGACTGCTCTACAGCTTCGGCGTGATTTTCCACGCCTGGCGGCGGCTGCGCTTTCAGAATGCGATCTGGCACGGCTTTGTTTTGGCCGGCGCGGCATGCCATTATACCGCGGTGCTTGACCTCGTGTTGAGCTGAGCAAGCTTCAAGAAGCGGTATAAGACAAGAGGAGACGTCGCATGCAGGTGACCGGCAAGGTCGTGGTCGTCACGGGCGGCGCAAACGGCATCGGCAAGGCGCTGTGCGAGGCCTTTCACAACGCGGGCGCAGCCAAGGTCGTCGTCGCGGACATGGATGCCGCCAACGCGCGGGCGGTCGCGGCCATGGTGGATGGTGCGGCCTTCAAATGCGACGTCGCGCAGGAAAAGGACATTTCGCACGTCATCGAGGAGACCGAGCGGCAGTTCGGCCCCATCGCGCTGTTCTGCTCCAATGCCGGCATCGGCGGCGGCTTCGACCCGATGTCCGTCAATGCCGGCGGCGCCTCCGATGAGCCGTGGCAGCGCAGCTGGGCGATCCACGTCATGGCCCATGTCTATGCGGCGCGGCACCTCGTTCCCCGCATGAAGGCGCGCGGCGGCGGCTATTTCCTCAATACGATTTCGGCCGCGGGTCTGCTGTCGCAGGTCGGCAGCCCGGCCTATTCGACGACCAAGCATGCGGCGGTCGGCTTTGCCGAGAATCTCGCGATCTCGCACAAGGCTGACAACATCAAGGTCTCGATCCTCTGTCCCCAGGGCGTCGATACCAACATGCTGCGCTCGATTCCGAAGGGCCCGCAATCCGGCGACGGCGACCTCACGCCCGAGCAGGTCGCGAAGGACGTGCTCGCCGGCCTCGAGCAGGAAACGTTCCTGATCCTGCCGCACCCGCAGGTGCTCGGCTACATGCGCAAGAAGACCGAGAACTACGACCGCTGGCTCGGCGGCATGGCCAAGATCCAGGCCAGGATGCGGGAAGAGTTCGGAAAGTAGGCTGCCGCTGTCGCTGCGGTTGACCCTGCCATGCCCCGCGAAAGCGGGGCATCCAGTACTCCGCGGCGGTCATTGGTTTGCACAACTGGCGCCGCGGAGTACTGGATCGCCCGGTCGAGCCGGGCGATGACACCGAGAGTGTGTTCACGCCGCCGCACCCGCCTCATCCTCCACCCGGCTCTGCCTAAGCGCCCGTGCGTAGAGCATCATCCCCTCGCGCACCGTGCGCTGCTCCGCTTCTGTCAGCGCCGCCAGCGCGCCGAGCACCTGCTGCCGTCCGAATGCATGCAGCGCCTCCAGCGTGCGCCGCCCTTTCGCCGTCAACGACAACAGCTTGCTGCGGGCATCAAGCTCATCAGGCGTCTCACGCAGCTCGCCGCAATCGATGAGCTTGCGCACCAGGCGGCTGACGCTTGACTTCTCCAACCGCAGGAAATCGCCTAGCTCGCCCGAGGTCATGGGGCCGCGGATGCCGATTTCCAGGATGGTATGCACCGCCGAGGGCGGATAGTCCGACGCCGCCACCGTCGCATCCATGAAGCCGAGCTCGCGCACCATCAGCCGCGAGGCCGCGCGGATGTCGTCGATCAGAGCAAGCTCGTCCATCTTGACTCCCGGCATATAGTTGTATCATACAACTATATGAGCGCAACGGCGCGCGCAAGCGTTTTGGAGTAAGCCATGAGCGGAGCTTTGCCGACGGGAACGCGGATGACGGGTAAGGTCTGCCTGGTGACCGGCGGCGGCAGCGGCATCGGCCGCGCCACCGCGCTGCGGATGGCGGCCGAAGGCGCCGAGGCGATCATCGTTGCGGGCCGGCGTGAAGCCGAGATCGAGGCGACCGCCGCTTCATGCCGTCAGCTCGGCGCCGATGCGATCGCGCTTAAGACCGACATCACGCGCGAGGACGACGTTGCGCGCCTCGTCGGCACGGCGATCGAGCGCTGCGGCCGGCTCGACATCGCCTTCAACAATGCCGGCTTCCAGGAGCGCCGCGCGCCGCTGCAAGAACAGGGCATGGACATTTACGACAGCGTGTTCGACACCAATGTCCGCGCGCTGTTCCTGTGCCTGCGCCATCAATTGCCTGTCATGCTGGCGCAGGGGCGCGGCAGCATCGTCGTCAACGCATCCGTGAGCGGCGTGCGCAATCCCAATCCCGGCTTCTCGCTCTATTCGGCCTCGAAGGCGGCCGCGATCTCGCTGACCCGCTCGGCGGCGCTGGAGAACGCCCCGCGCGGCATCCGCATCAACGCCATCGCCCCCGGCCGTGTCGTCACCGACATGATGCTGCGCGCCGGCGTTGGCGACGTCGCAACCGTCAGCGCCGGCCTGCCGCTACGACGGATGGGCAGCCCGGAGGAGGTGGCGGAAGCCGTGGTGTGGCTGTCCTCGGATGCGTCGTCCTATGTGGTCGGACACGTGCTGGCCGCGGACGGGGGATTCCTGGCGTCGTGATGTGCTGGTCGGCGTGCCAAACCATCGGTGTCGTCCCCGCGAACGCGGGGACCCACAACCACAGGAAGAAGTTTGGCGGAGGCTGGTTGTTTTTGCCCGCGGTATTGACACCTGCGCCTTACCGAAAGATCACGCGGTATGGGCCCCTGCGTTCGCAGGGGCGACGGCATCAATGCTTCTGCCCGTACAGCACCGGCACCGCCGAATCCACGACGACCTCGACGAGGCTGGTGCCTTCGAACGCCATGCCGCGCTTCAGCGCCTCGCCAAGCTCCGCCGCCTTCGTCACCCGCACCGCATGGCAACCCATGCCTTCGGCGAGCCGGACGAAATCGATCCCCGGCAGCTCCAGCCCGGGCACGTTCCGCACCTGCATCACCTGGCTGAACGAGCGCATCGCGCCGTATCCGGAATTGTTGAGGACGACGATCGTCAGCGGCAGCTTGCGCTGTGCTGCGGTCCACAGCGCCTGGATCGAATACATCGCCGAGCCGTCGCCGATCAGGCAGACCGTGCGCTGTTTTGGCTTGCCGAGCGCCATGCCGACGGCGGCGGGCAGCGAGTAGCCGAGGCCGCCGCTCGCCATCGTGTAAAAGCTGTCCGGGCCGGGCATCGGCATGAATTTCTGCATCGCCGGCCGGTGCGAGGGCACTTCCTCGACGACCGACGTACCCTCCGGCATCGCCTGCGACAGCGAATGCAGCAGGAATTCGACCGGGAGCGGATCGGCGGCTTGAGGTGCCGGCGGCAGCGTTCGGCCCTTTGGCGCCGCGCGTTTGCTCTCCGGCAGCAGGTCGAGCAGCATGTTCAGGGCCGGCTTCATCGTGGCGATGATGCTGGTGCCGATGGGCGTCACCGCCGCCGCGTCCGGATCATCGGTGATCTGGAAGATCGTCGCGCCGCCGTCGAAGATCGCGGCATGGCCCTCGACATGGAAGGTGAACACCGGCGCGCCGATGACGGCGACCAGGTCGTGCTCGCGCAATGCATCGGACAGCTGCGCAGGCGAAGCGTGCAGGAAGCCCGCGAATTGCGGATGCCGCTCCGGGAAAGAGCAGCGCGCTGAGAACGGGCTGACCCAGACGCTGGCTTTCGCCTTCTCCGCGACGCGCACCATCAGGTCGACCGCGCCGGCGCGGTCGACGCCGGGGCCGACGACGAGGGCAGGGTGCTTTGCGCCGACGAGCGCCGCGACCAGCGCCTTCATCGCATCAAGCTCGGGGCCGATCTCGCGGCTGACCTTGCGCGCCTCGATCGGCGCACAGGCATGCGCCCAGTCGTCGATCGGGATCGACACGAAGGTCGGCCCGCACGGCGGCTGCATCGCGGTGTAATAGGCGCGCGCGATTGCAGCCGGCACGTCCTCGGGCCGTGCCGGCTCGACGCTGTATTTGACGTAAGGCCGCGGGAATTCCGACGCGCGCTCGGCATAGAGGAACGCCTGCAGCGGCAGGATCGAACGCGCCTGCTGGCCCGCGGTGATCACGAGCGGCGTCTGGTTGCGGTGCGCCGTGTAGATGTTGCCGAGCGCGTTGCCGACGCCGGCGGCCGAATGCAGATTGACGAAGCCTGCATTGCGCGTCGCCTGCGCATAGCCGTCGGCCATGCCGACGGCGGAAGCTTCCTGCAGCGCCAGCACGTAGTCGATGTCGTCGGGCCAGTCGCTCAGAAAAGGCAGCTCGGTCGAGCCGGGATTGCCGAACACTTTTGCGATGCCGAACGAACGCAGCAGGTCGAGCGTCGCCTGCTTGACGGTGACGGATCTGCTGCCGGTCTTGCCGTTCTTGGCCATGGTTTCCGGTCCCTGTTTATTCCTCATCCTGAGGAGCGCGTCTTCGCGCGTCTCGAAGGATGAAGGCCCGGCTGGTGGCCTCGCCCTTCGAGACGCGCGCGAAGGGCGCGCTCCTCAGGGTGAGGGTCTAACTTCCTACATCGCCGTTACATTCGCAATGACGAGGAGAGAGCATCACCACACCGCCGACCCCTTCATCGTCGGCTGTCCCTCCGCGTTCGCGGTCCACAGGTCCATGCCGGACTCGGTCTCATTGGCGTTGATGGAGAACTCCGTGCCCTCGAACAGCGGTTGCAGGCCGCGATACGAAAACTTCTTCGGCGCCTTGCCGCCGTGCAGCTTCGCCGCCATCTCGATGATCAGCGCCGCCTGCAGCGGGCCGTGGAAGATCAGGCCCGGATAACCCTCGACCTTGGTGACGTAGTCGCGATCGTAGTGGATGCGGTGGCCGTTGAAGGTCAGCGCGGAATAGCGAAACAGCAGCACGGGATCGGAGACATGGGTCTCGCGGTGCTGCGCCTTCGGCGGTGGGGGCGAGGCCTTCGCGGTCACTGGCGCGCTGCTGGTCATCTCGCGATAGACGATGTCCTGCCGCTCGCGGATGGCGACGCCGCGCGGGGAGGAGATGCTGTGCTCGACCGAGACGAAGCACAGCGTGCCGGTCGAGCCTGATTTCACCTGCACATCGGCGATGCGCGAGGTCCGCGTGGATTCATCGCCAACCTGCAGCGGCTGAAGGAACTCGATCTCGCCGCCCGCCCACATCCGGCGCGGCAGCGGCACCGGCGGCAGGAAGCCGCCGCGGGTCGGATGACCGTCGGGCCCGAGCATCGACATCGGAAACACCGGCTGCGCCAGGCACCAGTGCACTGTGAACGGCGCGGCATCACCCTTTTTGGGCTCGCCGACATCCTGGAACAGCGTCGCGCGCAGGCCCATCACGAGCTGCGCGGTGACGATGTCGGTGGCTTCCGTGCTGCGGCCGATCCATTGCCTGAGATGATCGATGTCGAGCTTCTCGGTCATGTTGCCTCGCTCTTGTTATTTCTTGGACTTCGGGTTTTCGCCGATCGCGGGCACGGCACCATAGCTGCGGGTTTCGCCGACGATGATCGGCGCCGGCGCGGGATAGCTGACGCGTCCGTTCGGCGTGTCGACCTCGATGCGGCGCAGATGCGGATGATTGGTGAGATCGGCCATGGTGTTGACCTCGGCAAACGCGATGTCGGCATCCGACAGCCGCTTCAGCAGCTCGTCGCGCGTCAGCTCGCCGAAGATGTCCGCAACGGTCTTGTCGGTGAAGTCGCGATTGCGCACGCGCTCGACCATGTTGGCGACGCGGGGATCGGCGGGCAGGTCCGGCTGATCGAGCACCTTGGCACACAGCGTCTTCCACTCGCGCTCGCTCTGGATCGAGATCAAAATGTCCTTGCCGTCCTGCGAGGTGAATACGCCATAGGGCGCGATCGAGGGATGGCGCAGGCCCATGCGCTTGGGCGGGTTGCCGGCTTCGGAGTTGAGCAGCGGCACGGTGCACCAGTCCGCCATCACGTCGAACATGGAGATGCGGATATCCGCGCCCTTGCCGGTGCGGCCGCGTGCGATCAGCGCTTCAAGGATCGCCGCATGCGCGGTCGCGCCGGTCGCGACGTCGACGATCGACATGCCGACGCGCGAGGCTCCATCGGGGTTTCCGGTGATGGAGGCAAGCCCGCTCTCGGCCTGGATCAGCAGATCATAGGCCTTGCGGTGCGCGTAGGGGCCCTCGTCGCCATAGCCGGTGATGGTGCATGAGATCAGCTTCGGATAGTCCTTCAGCAGTCGCTCGCGCGAAAAGCCGAGCTTGTCCATCGAGCCGGGCTTCAAGTTCTGGATCAGCACGTCGGCGCTGGCGATCAGCTTCTCCAGCTCTGCGCAGCCTTCTTTGGTGGCGAGATCGACCACGGCGGATTGCTTGCCGCGGTTGAGCCAGACGAAGTAGCTGCTCTGGCCCTTGGCCGCCGCGTCATAGCCGCGGGCGAAATCGCCCTCGGGCCGTTCGATCTTGATCACCTCCGCGCCCGCGTCCGCCAGCCGCGAGGAGCAGAACGGCGCCGCCACCGCCTGCTCGACCGCAATCACCCTGATCCCGTCCAATGCTCCCATGGTCGGACCTCAGTAGGAGCGCGGCATGCCGAGCACGTGCTCGGCGACGAAGGAGAGCACCAGGTTGGTCGAGATCGGCGCCACCTGGTAGAGACGCGTCTCGCGGAACTTGCGCTCGACGTCGTATTCCTCGGCAAAGCCGAAGCCGCCATGGGTCTGGATGCAGGCATTGGCAGCTTCCCAGGACGCATCGGCCGCCAGCATCTTGGCCATGTTGGCCTCGGCGCCGCAATCGAGACCCGCCTCGTATTTGCGCGTGGCTTCCTTCACCATCAGCTCGGCCGCTCGCATCGAGGCATAGGCCTTGGCGATCGGAAACTGGATGCCCTGGTTCTGGCCGATCGGCCGGCCGAACACTGCGCGCTCCTTGGCGTAGTTGGTGGCCTTGGCGATGAACCATTTTGCGTCGCCGACGCATTCGGCCGCGATCAATATGCGCTCGGCATTCATGCCGGACAGGATGTAGCGAAAACCCTTGCCTTCCTCGCCGATCAGGTTCTCGGCCGGCACCTTCATGTCGGTGAAGAACACTTCGGTGGTGGCGTGGTTCATCATGGTGCGGATCGGGCGGATTTCGAGGCCGTTGTTCTTCGCCTCGCGCATGTCCACGATGAACACGGAGAGGCCATCGGTGCGCTTCTTGGCCTGATCCTTCGGCGTGGTGCGCGCCAGCAGCACCATCAGGTCGGAATGCTCGGCGCGGCTGGTCCAGATCTTCTGGCCGTTGACGATGTAGCTGTCGTTGCCGTCCTTGCGCGCGAAGGTTTTCAGCGAGGACGTGTCGGTGCCGCTGGTCGGCTCGGTGACGCCGAAGGCCTGCAGGCGCAACTCGCCGCTGGCGATCTTCGGCAGGTATTTCGCCTTCTGCTCGGCGTTGCCGTGCCGCAGCACGGTGCCCATCGTATACATCTGGGCATGGCAGCCGCCGCCGTTGCAGCCCGCGCGCTGGATCTCTTCCAGGATCGCCGCGGCCGCAGACAGCTTCAGGCCCGCGCCGCCATACTCCTCGGGGATCAGCACCGAGAGATAGCCGGCCTCGGTCAGCGCATCGACGAAGGCCTTGGGGTAGGCCATCTCGCGATCGAGCTTGCGCCAATATTCGCCGGGAAACTGCGCGCAGAGTTTTGCGACGGCTTCGCGGATGTCGCCGTAGTCTTCGGTGTGCTGTTCTTGGCTCATGGCGTTTCCAATTCTTAGCGGCAGTTAAGATAACGCCGGCCAACCCTCTGGCGTTGTGAAAACAATGCCAGCCCCCTATGCTCATTTGTTATAGCGTATGAAGTAGCCTTCCAGGATTGGCAAGCATGGATTTCCGGCAGCTCAGGACCTTCAGTTGCGTTGCGGAGCTCGGCAGCCTCTCCAAGGCGTCCGACACGCTGCGCGTGGCGCAGCCGGCGCTGAGCCGGCAGATCAAGCTCCTGGAACACGAGCTGCGCACCGAACTCTTCACCCGCAACGGCCGCGGCATGGTGCTGACCGAAGCCGGCCGGCTGCTGCTGGCGCGCACCTCCGGCATCGTGCGGCAGATCGACCAGATCCGCGACGACATCCAGTCGGCCAAGGGCCCGCCGTCCGGGCAAGTCGTGCTCGGCCTGGTTCCAACCGTGAGCTGCGTGCTGTCGGCGCGCTTTGCGCGGCGCTGCGTCGAGAAGTTTCCCGGCATCTCGCTGCGCATCGTCGAGAGCTACAGCGGCCATCTCGTCGAATGGCTGCATCGCGGCGAGATGGATCTCGCCATCCTCTACGGGCGCTCGGCCGATCTGCATCTCAACGTGGCGAGCCTCGGTCGTGACAACATCGTCGCGGTCGGTCCGCGCGGCTGCGGCCTCGCACGCAAGAAGAGCGTCGACATCGGCTGGCTGCTGCGGCAACGGCTCGTGTTGCCCTCTCATTCGCACGGCCTTCGCGCGTTGATCGAGCACGCGGCCGCCCAGCGCAAGATCAAGCTCGACGTGCAACTGGAGGCGGATTCGTTTCGCGTCCTGACGAGCCTGGTCGAGGAGGGCCTCGGCTTCGCGCTGCTGCCGCCCTCGTCGGTCCACGGCGAGGTCGCCGACGAACGGTTGGAAACCGCGCCCGTATCGAAGCCGATGACGCGTGAGCTCATTTTCGCTTCTCCGATCGACCGGCCGGTCTCGACGGCCTCGCTCGCCGTCACCGCGCTGCTGCGCGAGGAGGTCGCCGCCTGCCGCAAGGACGGCGTGTGGGACATCAGATTGAGTTAGACGCCGTGTCGTAGAACAGTCGCGCGAGGCAGTGTCTTCGCATCTGGTGCGAGCTGTCATGCCGAAATTTTATAGCTGGAAGGTGCTCACGCGATCCGCGCTGCGGGAGAGGCAGACAGCTGCGTCCAATCCTCCGTCATTGCGAGCGCAGCGAAGCCATCCAGGCCGTTTCCGCGGTGGCAGTCTGGATTGCTTCGTCGCTTCGCTCCTCGCAATGACGGCGGATAGAGCCTACCCCGGAATCCGCACCGGCAGCGTCTCGTATCCCTTGATGAAGCTGGAATAGATCCGCTTCGGCTCGCCGACGACCTCGATGCGGTCGAAGCGCTTCAGCATCTCCTCCCAGACGATCTTGAGCTGCAGCTCGGCGAGGCGCATGCCGACACAGCGGTGGATGCCGAAGCCGAAGGAGAGGTGCGTGCGCGGGCGCGGGCGGTCGATGATGAAGTCGTTCGGCTTCTCGAACATCTCCTCGTCGCGGTTGCCCGAAACGTACCACATCACGACGCGGTCGCCCTTCCTGATGTGCTTGCCGCCGATCTCGGTGTCGGCAAGCGCGGTGCGCCGCATATGCGCCAGCGGCGTCTGCCAGCGGATCACTTCCGGCACCATGGAATCGATCAGCGCCGGATTGGCGCGGAGCTTGTCGTACTGTTCGGGGTTTTCGTTCAGCGCCAGCACCGAGCCGGTCATGGTGTTACGCGTCGTGTCGTTGCCGCCGACGATGAGCAGGATGATGTTGCCCATGAGATTATCGGGGTCCATGTGGCGCGTGGCGTCGTTGTGCGCCATGAGCGACAGCAGATCGTTGCGCGGTGCGGAGTTGACGCGCTCGTTCCACAGCTTCGACATGTAGCCGTAGCACTCGTCCATCTCGCGGCGGCGCTCTTCGGCCGAGGCGACGATGCCGCTCTTGGGCAGCGCGGTCGAGACGTCGGACCAGCGCGTCAGCTTGCGCCGCTCCTCCCAGGGGAAGTCGAACAGGGTCGCCAGCATCTGCGTCGTCAGCTCGATTGAGACGCGCTCGACGAAGTTGAAGGTCTCGTTGCGCGGCAGATTGTCGAGCACGGTCTGCGAGCGTTGCCGGATCAGCTTTGCCAACTCGTCGAGATGCGTCGGCGTGAACATCGGCGCGACGGTCTTTCGCTGCGACGAATGTCTGGGTTGGTCCATCGCGATGAAGCTCGGCCAGTCGTAGCCTTGCGGCACGTCGCGGATCGAGATGCCGCCGAGCGTCGAGTCCGAGGAGAAGAGACCGTGATTGGTGTCGACATGCATGATGTCGTTGTATTTCACCACCGACCAATAGGGCTCGATCGGCGCGTTTGTGCAGTAATGCACAGGCTCTTCCTTGCGTAGCCGCTCGAACCACGGCCACAGCGTGTCGTCCTGGAACAGCCTGGGCGCGCCGGGGTGGAATTGCGCCAGCGGCGTCGCATAGGCCTCCTCGCGCGCCTTCCGCATGCGTTCAGCTTTGTCCACTTTAACCGGCGCTTGGATATTCATCGTCGTGGCTCCAGTTGGTTTCTAGCCTCTCCCGCTTGCGGGAGAGGTCGGCGCGTCCCGGGCGATGCATGGCATCGTCCCGCGCGCCGGGTGAGGGGGCGCAGCATTGTCGTGGGCATAGCTCGAATTCACGCCGCAATCTTCACCGGCAGCTCTTCAAGTCCCTTCACGAAACTCGAATAGACCCGCTTCGGCTCTCCCACCACGTCGATATGGTCGAACCGCCTGAGGATCTCTTCCCAGATAATCTTGAGCTGGAGTTCGGCAAGCCTGAGGCCCACGCAGCGGTGGATGCCGAAGCCGAAGGACAGGTGCGTGCGCGGACGAGCGCGGTCGATGATGAAATCGTAGGGCTTCTCGATCGCCTCCTCGTCGCGGTTGCCCGAGACGTACCACATCACGACCTTGTCACCCTTCTTGATCTGCTTGCCGCGGAACTCGAAGTCGGAGAGCGCGGTGCGGCGCATATGCGCCAACGGCGTCTGCCAGCGGATCACCTCGGGCACGAAGCTGTCGAGCAGCGCCGGATTCTCGCGCAGCTTGCGATATTGCTCCGGATGCTGGCTCAGCGCGTGCAGCGAGCCCGACATGGTGTTGCGCGTGGTGTCGTTGCCGCCGACGATCAAGAGGACGAGATTGCCGAGGAAATTTTTTGCGTCCATGTCGCGCGTCGCGGCGCCATGCGCCATCATCGACAGGAGGTCGCTCTTCGGCGGCTGCTCCGCGCGCTCCTTCCATAGCCGCGAGAAGTAGGCCGCGCAGTCCGCGAGCTCGGCCATCCGCTCCTCGTCCGTCGCAACCAGGCCGTCGGGCCCTGGAATGGTGGTGGCGACGTCGGACCAGCGCGTCAGCTTGCGGCGGTCCTCCCAGGGGAAGTCGAACAGCACCGCCAGCATCTGCGTGGTCAGCTCGATCGAGACGCGGTCGACCCAGTCGAACACCTCGCCACGGGGCAGATTGTCCAGGCACTCGGCAGAGCGCTTGCGGATGTTCAGGGCTAGATTGTCCAGATGCGTCGGCGTGAACATCGGCGCCACGGTCTTGCGCTGCGCGGCGTGCCGGGGCGGATCCATCGAAATAAAACTCTCGCGTCGCAGGTCCGGGTCGACGTCGCGGATGGTGATGCCGCCGAGCGAGGAGGCCGAGGAGAACACCGAATGGTTCGTCTCGATTTCCATGATGTCGTTGTAGCGTGTCACCGACCAGTACGGTCCGAACATCGAGTCCTTGCAGTAGTGCACGGGGTCTTCACGGCGCAGGCGGTCGAAGTAGGGCCAGAACGTGTCGGTCCTGAACAATTCCGGATCGCCCGGGTCAAATTGCTCCAGCGGCAGTGAGGTGGCGCGCGCGCGCAGGGCGTCGAGCTTTGCCGCGCTTTCGATGGTCCCATGCATGACCGTTCTCCCTAAAGCATGAACCGCGCGTCGTTGAATTCTGCGCTGCGGTATTTGAACTGCAATTACAGCCGGTTGTCTGCGCCGGAGCAAGGGAGAGTTTTGTTGCGCCCAATCCTGGCGAGCGGATCGGGTGTCGGTGCCGTGACCCGGATGGAGCGAATCGCATCCGGGTTACCGGTCCCGACAAGCGTGATCCCCCGCACACGGTTTGTCGTGAAATCATGCCAGAACCGTCTGGAATCGAGGTAAATCGAACCCGACCATGTTGGGGATCGACCAATCCCTGACCTATAGTTGATTGCAATCGACCAGCATCCCGAGGTTGCCGCCGTGAACGACATGCAATGGACCCCCATTGGCTCCCAGCCCATTCCGCCGCCGTTGCCGCCCACGGGCATCGACTTCACCGGAAGCCGCTCCGAGTTCCGCAAAATGGTCACCAGGGGTGCCATGCTGGAGCTCGTCACCTTCGGCTTCTACCGGTTCTGGCTCGTCACCGACATTCGCCGCCATCTGTGGGCGAACACCGCGGTCGACGGCGATGCCGCCGAATATACCGGGCGGGCCAAGGAGCTGCTGGTTGGCTTCCTGTTCGCGCTGGCGATCCTGGTCCCGATCTATCTCGCCTACTTCCTGATCGGCATCGAGTTCGAGCGCTGGCAGGCCTTTGCCTCGGTGCCGCTGTTCATCGGCTTCTACGCCTTCGGCCAGTTCGCGATTTTTCGCGCGCGGCGCTATCGGCTGACGCGCACGGTCTGGCGCGGCGTGCGGTTCTGGATGGACGGCTCCGGCTGGGCTTATGCGTTCCGCGCCATGGCGTGGGGCCTGCTCGTGTTCCTGACGCTCGGCCTGGCGTTGCCGTGGCGCGAGGCCGCGCTCGAACGCTACAAGATGCAGCACACCCATTACGGCGACCTCCGCGGTGATTTCGAAGGCGACGGCTGGACCTTCTTCAAGCGCGGCTGGTGGCTGTGGCTGCTCAGCCCGGTCGCGCTGGTGATTTTTCCGCTGGCTCCGTTCTTCTATGCCGAATTCAAGGCGCGCGAGTGGCGCTGGTGGCTCGACGGCATCCGCATTGGCGGCGTCAGCCTGACCTCGGACCTGCCTCATGATGCCTTCTACGGGCTGTACTGGAAGGTGATCGGCTGGTGGATGCTGCTTTCGATGATTTTCGCAGCCTATCTCGGTGGCGCCGCGATGCTCGTCGTCTCGCTGGGCGGCGTTCCGGTGGAGGAGGTGTTCGGCTCCGACAATGCCGCCAAGAGCATCCCGATGGTGGTGGTGATGGTGATAGGCTATTTCGCCCTGGCGCTCGCGATCAATATCGTCATGCGGGTCTATCTCCAGCGCGATCTCTGGGCCAAGGTGCTCGAGACCGTCGAGGTGCACAACATCGCGGCCGCCGCCGATGTGCGTGGCAGCGGCCAGCTTGCCAGCGCGCTCGGTGAAGGGTTCGCCGACGGACTCGATGTCGCGGGATTTTGAGCTGTGAGTGAGTCGTCCACCGAGGCACCGGCGCAGTCCGTCAAGCCGACCATCTTCTTCGACGGCGTCTCGAGCCGCAGGCGTCAGGTGATGCTGACGCTCGGCGATGCGCTCGAGATCGTCGAGGAGGGCGGAACGCCCGTGCGCTGGGCGTATGCCGACATCCGCCGTGCCGACAGCCCGGCCGGGATCTTGCGCCTGGCGTCGACATCCGCCACGCCACTCGCGCGGCTCGAGATCCGCGACGCCGCGCTCGCAGCGGATGTGACCGCGCGATGCCTGCGTCTCGACGATCACCAGACCTCGCGGCGCGGTACCGCGAAGATCGTCGGCTGGTCGGTGGCCGCCGCCGTCTCCATCGTCTGCGTCGTCCTGTTCGGCGTGCCGCTCGCCGCCGACCGTCTCGCGCCGCTGGTGCCGAAGCCAGTCGAGCGGCGGATTGGCGATGCCGCCGAGGTCCAGGTGAAGACCATCTTCGGCCGCAGCGTGTGCGAAGACCCCGCAGGCAAGGCCGCGTTCACGAAGCTCGTCAATCGCCTGCGTGATGCCGCAGGTCTCGACGATGATTCCATGACGGCGGGCGTGCTGCCGACGGCGGTGCCGAACGCCTTTGCATTGCCGGGCGGCAAGGTGTTCGTGCTCAAGGGCCTGCTCGACAAGGCCGAAAGCCCCGACGAGCTTGCCGGCATCCTCGCCCACGAGCTCGGCCATCTCAAGCATCACGACAATATGCGCGGCCTGATCTACAACGGCGGCACCTCGTTCCTGATCGGCCTGTTGTTCGGCGATGTCACCGGCTCCTCTGCCGTGATCTTCGCCTCGCGCAGCCTGGTCGAGGCCTCCTATTCGCGCGAGGCCGAGACCGCCGCCGATACGTTCGCGATCGAAGTCATGCACAAGCTCGGCCGCTCGCCGAAGCCCGCTTTCGAGCTGATGTACCGCATCACAGGCAAGGAAGGCGGCTCCACGCTCACGACGATCCTCGCCAGTCATCCCCTGACCGAGGACCGCCTCGCCCGCATGACCAGGGAAGATCGCCCCGCCAGCGGCCCGCCGCTATTGACGGACAAGGAGTGGCAGGCGTTGAAGGGGGTTTGCGGCATCGGGAAGGTGTGAGCCGCCCGCGGCCGGCCCTTACTTCGCCGGCGTAGCCGGCGGATTTGAGCCCGTGGTCACGCTCGGCGCGTTGTTTGGACTGGTCGACGTCGCCTGCGGACTAAACTCGCGACCATTGTAGAAGAAGACGGCCGCGACCACGGCGATCACGAAGATCGCGCCGATCGCCCAGCCGACCGGGCTGTTGCGGCGTGCTCTGTCCGTCCTGCTGTCGTCATTCTGATAGGTCATCGTGCTCTCCATGCAAAGCAGGAGAACCTCGCGCCATGGAAGCCGTTCCTAACATCGGGTACCCGCGGCCGCGTGGTAACTACCGCGTTCCGTAGGCGCGGTCGCCGGCATCGCCGAGGCCCGGCAAGATAAAACCGTTCTCGTCGAGGCCCTCGTCCACCGCAGCCGTCCAGATCGGAACGTCCGGATGCAGCCCGCGCAGCCGCTCCAGGCCTTCCGGTGCTGCGATCAGGCAGGCGAGGCGGATGTCCCTGGCGCCGCGCTCCTTCAGCCGATCGATGGCGGCGACCGTCGTGTTCGCGGTCGCGACCACCGGCGTCACCACGATCGCAAGGCGCTCGCCGAGGTCGGACGGCGATTTGAAGAAATATTCGACCGCGGCGAAGCTGTGCGGCTCGCGGTAAATCCCGATATGGGCGACGCGCGCGGTCGGCACCAGGTCCATCATGCCGTCGACGAAGGTGGTGCCGGCGCGCAGCATCGGCACGAACACCAGCTTCTTGCCGGCGATCTTGGCCGAGTGCATCGTCGCCAGCGGCGTCTCGATGACGGTGTCGGCCAGCGGCAAATCGCGCGTGACCTCGTAGCACAGGAGCATGCCGATCTCCTTGATCAGCTCCCTGAACGATTTTGTCGAGATGGACTTGTCCCGCACCAGCGTCAGCTTGTGCTGCACCAGCGGATGATCGACGATCGTGACGCCTTCCATGATCGGTTGCTCTCTTCTTCCCTTCTGCCCATGTGGGAGAAGGTGGCGCGAAGCGCCGGATGAGGGGTCTGCTTCCACGAACTCCAGTGAGAGATGCGTCCGCGGAGACAGACCCCTCACCCGCCTCGCTTTCGCGAAGCCACCCTCTCCCGCAAGGGGAGAAGGTTCAGAAAACCGTGCCGTCGCTGATCACCTTGAGCGGCGGTGAGCCGTCGGGGCGGCGTGCGAAGGCAATGGCACGGCCGGCGGCCCAGGTGCCGCCTTCCAGAATGCTGGCGAGCGGCAATGTCTCGCGCGTGCGGCCGAGTTTTGCGCGAACGAGTTCGGCTAGCCGATCGAGCAGCGCCACCGTCAGCGCGCGCCATTCCACGACGAGCAGCGAATCCACCGCATGCGCGCGCTCGGCATCCGCGGCATCGCGCAGCCGCAGCACCGCATGATCGACGAACAGGCCGCCATTGCGATATTCGGCAAGTCCCGTCAGCCCGTCGATGTCGGTGACCTTGAACCCGGCGCGCTGCAGCGGTTCGATCAGCGAATAGCTCAGCCATTGTGACAGCTTGTGCAGGGGCACCAGGCCTGCGGTCGCATCATCCGTCGTGATGGCCGGGTGACGCCAGCAATCGCCCAGCGGAATGCCTGCGAGCTCCAGCCGAGACGGCCAGATCGGTCCGAGCTGGTCCAGCACCGCCGACAGAACGGCGGGCGCAGCAACAGTGCCGCCGACGGCTTGCGCGGCGATGTGATCGAACAGGCCGCCCGGCCGTGGCGTGTCATGCAGGCCGAACACGTCCGCGCGCTCCGCCACCAGCCTGCCCAGGCGCTGCAGCAGATCGGTTCGCCCTTCGAGCCCGAGCAGCGGGTTGGTCGCGTTCACCTGAAACGCCGCCGCAAGTGCGTCGAGCGGCAGCTCCGCGAGCACGTCTGCGTCGGCCCTCAAGGGCGAGCCGGCGTCGCGCGAAAAGAGACCGCTCGCGAACATGTCGAGGCTTGCGACCGCAAGCCCCTCGGACCGGCCGATGCTTTCTCCCGTCACCGCGTCGCGATATCGCCACGCCGCACCCGCGCCGGCATCGAGCAGCACGCTGACGATGGCGAGGTCGAACTCGGCGCGCGCACGTGCCGCGCGATCCGGCCACAATGCAGCGTCGGCAAGTCGCGCCCAGCGGTCGACGCCCTCAATCACAAAATGCCGCCATCGCGCGTGGAAGGGCACGTCCAGCATCGGATAGGCTTTTCGCGTGACAGCCAGCACGGCCTCCGCGACACCATCCATGCGGTCGAGATCAACAGTGAAATGGCTCAAGCCTCCGGCAACACCGATATCGAGCATCTCGCCGGCCCGCGCGCGAACCGCTGCTGCGGTGAGCAGCGCGCGCGCCTGTCGTTCCAAAGCCTCCGCCATCGCGCGATCAGTATTTTTCCAGCGAGCGGCCGACCACGCCATCCACGTCCTTTTCCGGCGCGATGTCGGTCGAGTAATAGCCGGCGGCTTTCTTGGCGGCGATCTCCACATAGGCGTCGGCCGGGATCAGCTCCGGCGGGATCGGCACGCGCTCGACGATGTCGATGCCTTGCGAGGTCAGCGCGTCGTGTTTCATGTCGCTCATCGACAGGAAGCGGTCGATCCGCTTCAAGCCGAGCCAGTGGATCGTATCCGGCATCAATTGCTGGAAGCGGGCATCCTGCACGCCGGCGACGCATTCGGTGCGCTCGAAATAGGCGGCGGCCGCATCGCCGTCCTCCTGGCGCTTGCGCGCGTTGTAGACCAGGAATTTGGTGACCTCGCCAAGCGCGCGCCCTTCCTTGCGGTTGTAGACGACGAGCCCGAGCCCGCCCTCCTGCGCGCCGCGCGCCGATTCCTCGATGCCGTGGATGAGATAGGGCCGGCAGGTGCAGATGTCGGAGCCGAACACGTCGGAGCCGTTGCATTCGTCATGCACGCGGCAGGTGATCTTGGTGCGATGGTCCGGCAGTTTCGTCACGTCGCCGAACATGTAGACCGTGGTGCCGCCGATCGGCGGCAGGAAGACCTTCATGTCCGGCCGCGTGACCAGTTCGGGGAACATGCCGGCGGTCTGCTCGAACAGCGTGCGCCGCAGCTCGGTCTCGCCGGTGCCGAAGCGCACCGCAAGGCCGGGCAGGTACCACACCGGATCAATCGCGATCTTGACGACGGACACGCTGCCATTGGCGTGCACGACCTCGCCGTCGGCGCGCAGCCGCTTTGCAGCCAGCGCCTCGCGGATCTCCGGCAGGTCGAGCCGCGCCCGCGTCACCGCGATGCTCGGGCGGATGTCGACACCCTCCGCAATGTCCTTGCCGAAATTCTCGGCGACCAGATGTCCCCACGGATCGAGCGCGACGATTTTTGCGGGATCGCACCATTGCTCGAACGGCCCGATGGTCGCAGCCGGAAACGTGTTGGTGAGATCGGGCCGCCGGATCGGATCGAGCGCGCCGGCGGAGACCGCGAGCGCCCGGTACATCGCATAAGATCCGCCATGGCTGCCGATCACGTTGCGATCCGCGGCACGTGACACCGTGCCGATGATCGGTCCACGGGCGCGCGCGTCGGCCGCGCCCCAGTGGATCGGAAAGGCGGCCTTCCGGCCCGGCTCCGGATGCGAGGTGAGGCGGATGTGGTCGGTACGGTTCGCGCGGCTCATGTCCAGGCTCCCAAAAAGCCAACGGCCCGCCGCTCGGACGGGCCTGGCTCGGTCGCGTTACCAGTCGTGGACACCGGCGACGCGAGCTCAATCCAACATATTGTAGCGGCAAGCCGCGACAGACAAGTTAATCGTGCCGGGCGGGGAGGGCCGGTTGCGGCCCAATCCATGACGCCTGCCGATCTCGCGGCTGCGCTCACGCAGTCAGTTTAAGAGATTGAAATATTGTCATTTTTCGTGTTTTCAAGGGTCAATCGTTTTGCCCTGGAGACTGCCATGCCCGCCGCCAGCTACATCGACCCCCGCAACGAACGGCTCTATCCGCTCGACCAGCCGCGCTGGTGCTCGGACGAGCGCACGCCGCTGCTGGTGACGCCGGGCGCCGGCATCTCGCGCGAGGACATCGACGGCCGCACGCGCTCGCTCTGGCGCTATCGGGCGGCGCTGCCGGCGGACATCAAGAACCCGATCACGCTCGGCGAGGGCTGCACGCCGCTGGTCCAGCAGGACTGGGGCGATCTGCGGCCGTTGTTCAAGCTCGAATGGTTCAATCCCACCGGCAGCTTCAAGGACCGCGGCTCCGCGGTGATGCTGTCCTTCCTGCGCCAGATCGGCGTCTCAGCCATCCTCGAAGACTCCTCCGGCAATGGCGGCTCGTCGATGGCGGGGCTGGGGGCGGCCGGCGGCATGCGCGTGAAGATCCTGGCGCCTGCCTCGACCTCGCCGGCCAAGATCGCGCAGGTGCGCGCCTATGGCGCCACCGTGCAGCTTGTCGAGGGACCGCGCGAGGAGTCGGAAGCCGAGGCCATCCGGCAGTCGAGCCACACCTTCTATGCCAGCCACAACTGGCAGCCTTTCTTTCTCGAAGGCACCAAGTCGCTCGCCTATGAGATATGGGAAGACCTCGGCTTTCGCGCGCCCGACAACGTCATCGTTCCCGTCGGCGCCGGCAGCAGTCTCCTGGGCTGTGCCTTCGGCTTCCGCGAGCTCTTGAAGGCCGGCCAGATATCGAAGCTGCCGCGCCTGTTCGCGGCGCAGCCGCTCAATTGCTCGCCGATCGATGCCAGCTTCAGGGCTGGCGTCGATACGCCTGTGACCCGCGAGGTGAGCAAGACCATTGCCGAAGGCACCGCCATCAAGAATCCGCTGCGCCTGCGCGAGATCATCGGCGCCTTGCGCGAGAGCGACGGGGGCACTGTCGCGCTCACCGAGGCGGAGATCGTCGCCGCGCTACGCCGTCTCGCGCGTCAGGGCCTGTTCGCCGAGCCGACCAGCGCCAGCGCCGCCGCGGCGCTCGACAAACTCTCCGCCACCGGCGCCATCAAGGCGAACGAGACCACGGTTGCGGTGCTCACCGGGACGGGGCTGAAAGCGGCGACGACGGTTGCGGATCTGGTGCAGTAGGGGGAGGGTAAGAAAACCTCACTCCTTCAGATCATTCACCCGCTTCACCCACGCGCGCACGTCCTTGAGCACGGCGGGTAGCACCGCCTTGACATCAGCCACGGTCATGCCTGCCTTGATGCGGGGATCGTACAGCAGATTGAGGATGTACTGGTCGTAGACGTCGAAAAAGCCCATCGAGACGTTGTCGTTGAACATGGTCCAGGGCACGCTCGCGGTGTCGTTGATCGGCCCGAGCGATTGCAGCAGCTCCTCATAGGCACAGTCGAGGAAGGTGAAGTCGCCATTATCGACGGTGAGGATGACGTCGGCATGCTCGATCTCGAAATTGTCGTTCTTGCGGAAGCCGGACAGGCATTGCGGATCGAGGGAGGTGCGGATCTCGCGCGCCTTCTCGGCGCCGTAGAAGCTGGTCAGGGTGCGGAAGAGATCGCGGTCGCGCACCAGCTTCACGCGCACGTTCGCCGCTTCGGAGGTCGCGATCATGGCGAGGTCGAGATGCTGCACGCGCTTGCCGATGTCGGCCACGACCTTTGCGAGCTGCGCCTTGCGGTCAGTGCGCTCGCTCTCGGCGTAGACGCGCACGGGTCCGTCGAATTTGCGGATACGGTCGACGCGGCCGGCGAGGTGATATTCGGCGCCGAACGCCGTCTTCAGGAAACCGTCGACGATCTCGCCGTCGGTGAAGCTCTTCTTCTCGGCGCGCTGGCGCGAGGAGATCGCGGGCAATTCAGCCGCGGCGGCCATGGCTGCAAGGTGAGGCACCAATGTGAGCGCGGCGAGCGCCAATAGGGCGATGCGAAGGCGAGGCGAGGGCGGATTCATTGCGCTCATCGTCGTGCGACGCTGCCGCATTCGCCGCGCGCGCACAAGACCACAAATTCACGCGGCCGGCGGGTTCCTGCTACTTTCAAGCGCGGTGCCGTAGGGTGGGCAAAGGCGCGAAAGCGCCGTGCCCACCGTCTCTCGCCATCAGCCACAAATCGTGGGCACGCTTCCGCCGTCGCTCTTCGAGCTATGGCGGACAAGTCGCTTTGTCCACTCCATTCCCGGTCTAGTTCTTCAGCACCACCACGGTGGTACCGACGGCGACGCGGCCATAGAGGTCCGTGACATCGTCATTGGTCATGCGGAAGCAGCCCGAGGACACCGCCTGGCCGATCGTCTCCGGCTCGTTGGAGCCGTGGATGCGGTAGAGCGTCGAGCCCAGATACATCGCGCGCGCGCCGAGCGGATTGTCGACGCCGCCCTTCATGTGGCGCGGCAGGTCGGGTCGGCGGGCCAGCATTTGCGACGGCGGCGTCCAGTCCGGCCATTCCTTCTTGGCGGTGATCCTGTGCACCCCGCCCCAGCGGAAGCCGTCGCGACCGACGCCGATGCCGTAGCGCAGCGCCTGGCCGTTCTGGAGCACCAGATACAGCCGCCGCTCGCCCGTGTTCACCACGATCGTGCCGGGTGCGTAGTTGCCGTTGTACATGACCGTGGTGCGGGGGATCGGGCTTGCGCCGCTACCGAGAAAGCCGGTGGCGCTCGTGCCCGTGAAGTCTATCATCCCCGCCGCCGATGCAGCGGTCGCGCCCGCGAGCAACAGCGCCATTGCGGCAATCGGTGCGGCAAAAAACCGGATCATTGTCTCCCCCAGCAAAAAAATCGATTCAACTGACGTCACTGGCCATATTTGCAGGCATTTCGCAAGCCACGGGCCCGTGAGGGCCATCATCCTCCACGGTCAGCGTTATCAAATCGGCAACCATGCCAGCTTGCCGAACCCGCGCGTCGTCGCGCGGGGCAGGGCAGCGATGCCACCTATTGCTTTGACGGAACGCGCGAACAATGATTGATCGAACGGATATCTGGACATGGCCGGTTGCGGGAGCCTCTGATGAACGGTGCGGAAAGCCTGGTGCGGACGATGGTCAAGGGTGGGGTGGACGTCTGCTTCACCAACCCGGGCACCTCCGAGATGCATTTTGTCGCAGCGCTCGACCGCGTGCCCGGCATGCGCTGCGTGCTCGGCCTGTTCGAAGGCGTGGTGACGGGCGCGGCCGACGGCTATTTCCGCATGAAGGGAACGCCGGCCTCGACCCTGCTGCATCTCGGCCCCGGCCTCGCCAACGGCCTTGCCAATCTCCACAATGCCAAGAAGGCCAATTCCGGCATCGTCAATATCGTCGGCCAGCACGCGGTCTACCATATCGGCTTCAACGCGCCGCTGACCTCCGACATCGAGGGCCTGGCCCGGCCGATGTCGTCCTGGGTCCGCACCTCGCCGGACGCCAAATCGGTTGCCGCTGACGGCGCCGCGGCCATTGCCGCCGCAAAGAGCGCGCCGCCGCAGATCGCGACCCTGATCCTGCCGGCCGACACGGCCTGGAACGAGGCCGACGGCATCGCCGAGGTTCCCGCCGAGCAGCAGCGCGCGAGCTATTCGCCGCAGGCGGTCGAACAGGCCGCAAAGATCCTGCATGGCGACGGCGAGGGCACGCTGCTGCTGATGACCGGCAGCGCCTTGAGCGAGCAGGGACTTGCGCTGGCCGAGCGCATCGCCGCCAAGACCGGCTGCACCGTGATGGGCCCGACCTTCCGCCCCAGGATGGCGCGGGGCCGCGGCCGCTATTCGATCGACCGCATCCACTACGTGATCGAGAACGCGCTGCCGATGCTGGCCAAGTTCCGGCACATCGTGCTGGTCGAGGCCGACGATCCCGTGGCGTTCTTCGCCTATCCGAACAAGCCGAGCATGCTCAAGCCCGAGGGCTGCGACGTCCATCGCATGACCTCCTGGGGCGAGAACTCGGTCGCAGCGCTCGAAGCGCTGGCCGGTGCCGTGAAGGCGAGCGCCAAGGACGTCAAGCCGCAGGCGTTGCAGGAGCTGTTCAAGCCGACCGGCGCGCTGACCCATGCTTCGATCGCGCAGTCGATCGCCTACGCGATCCCCGAGAATGCCATCCTGGTCGACGAATCGCTCACCACCGGCCGCGCCTTCTTCCCGCCGACGGCGGCCGCCGCGCCGCACGACTGGCTGCAGAACATGGGCGGCTCGATCGGCTTCTCGACGCCGCTGTCGATCGGTGCGGCGATCGCCTGTCCGGACCGCAAGGTGATCTGCATGGTCGGCGACGGTAGCGCGATGTACACGATCCAGTCGCTGTGGACCCAGGCGCGCGAGAACCTCAACATCGTCACCATCGTGTTCGCCAACCGCATCTACCAGATCCTCCGCGGCGAGTTCGACAATGTCGGCGCCGGCGAGCCCGGCCAGCGCGCCAACGACATGCTGCGGCTCGACCGCCCGACGCTGGATTTCGTCGCCCTGGCGAAGGGCATGGGCGTGCCCGGCCGCGCCGTCACCAATGCCGACGAATTCAACAAGGCGCTGGCCGAAGCCGTCGCCGAGCCCGGGCCGCGGCTGATCGAAGTCCAGATGTAGGGGCTGGCTGGTCGCGCCGCGAATCCAGGACATCCTGAGGGCCTCGCCCAAGCGAGCGTTTCGAAGGATGCTTGCAGGTGGGATACTGGCCTTCATGGTTCGAGACCCGCGCTCCTCGCCATGAGGGTCTGACGGCGGCGCAATGAGTGCGCGTGGTGGGCCCGGAGGCACGATGCAGACCGAGCTGAACAAGGTGATCGCGGCGCTCCGGGACTTCTACGCCCATGAAGCCTTCCTGTTCGAGAAGGACATCGGCGAGCGCGCGCTCACGCACCGCTTCGCCGTGCATCTGGAGAAGCAGTTCACGGGCTGGTCGGTCGACTGCAACTACGACCGGCTCGGCGAACGCACGCTGCATCTGCCGCACGGCACCATCATCTCGACCGACGATCATCTGGGAAAGTCGATCTATCCCGACGTCGCCGTGCACCAGCGCGAGATCCCGAACAATCTGCTCACGGTCGAGATCCGCAAGGCCAGCAATCACACGCCGCTCGAGCACGACCAGCACAAGCTGAGGGCGCTGACCGATGTCCATGTCTGGTTTCCGTACTGGATCGGCGTGCTGCTGGTGCTGGACCGGGACCACGTGACGATGTCGGAAGTGTATGTCAGCGCCGCCGTCGACGAGGCGCAGTCGCGCTGGTTCGCGGCGCGGCTGGCGGAGATCGGGCTCGGCGCTACGCAGTAGCGCGTGTCCTCATACAGGCCGGATTTCGAGGACGAAGCGGCAGGCCGTCCATCCGTCACTCATCCCGGATCATCCATTCCGGAGCGATCGTCGTGACACCGTCGAATACATCTTTCAGGTGCTGGACCAAAGCCGCGCAGCGTTGCGGATCGGGGTTGTCATCCGTGAAGCTGGTTTCCTCAGTCCCACCGATCACGACGCAGTCCGTGCGCGGAAACACGTATCCGCTCCCACTGAACAGATATTGTAGTCGGGGCTGCGCCGGCAACATTACCAGTTGGCCTTTGATCGGCATCAGATTGGGGTCGGGCCAGATGGCGTCCGAGCCCGCCCCGGTACAGTTGACGACGATGTCCGCTGCAAGTGCGCGAACTTGATCTTCGGAGAAGAACTCCTGCTGCACGATTCGCACACCATTCTTCTGCAGTTCCTGCTGGAGCTTGGTCAGAAGTATCGGGGGTTCGACCAGCAGGGTCGAATATCTCCAACCTGATCGGTTCATCGTTGTAAACGGCAGCCGGTTCAGGAAAGTGCGCGGCACGAGATCGGGCGGGACCTCCGTGAACGACGGGAGCTCGATGAGGGAGTAGTTGTCCCGAGGGGAGACGCCGTAGGCGCTGCCGCGCAACCCATGCTCCCTGTGGGATCGGCGCAGGATGCGGACAAACTTGTCCCTTTCGCTGGCTTGGAACGCTACCTTCGAAGCAGCCCACTGGCCGCCGGCTACGTTCGATGTCGTCTGCGGGGTCAAATGCTTGGCAAACACCGTCGCTTGCATTCGCAGCTTTTCGGTCAACCATGTTGCCGCCGTCAGGCCCATGACTCCGGCTCCCAAGACGGCAACCGGCTTTCCTGCCGGATTAGGAAATTGCGCCGTCACGATGTCCGCGACTTCCTGCGCACACCCCCAGCTCATCGTGATGCCGGCGCCGCCGTGCCCGTAATTGTGAATCACGAGCTTGCCTCCGCTCAGCACCTGCTTCTCCAGCCGGTAGGTACTCTTCCGGTACGGCCGCAGTGCCGCTTTCAGCGGAGTTAGCCCGGGGACGTAGGTGAAATCGGGATTCGGCTCGACGACCGCGGCCGCATCGGCGGTCTGAGCACTCCCGGTGGATTGGCTCCAGGCCGCGCCCGATAACGCCGGCGCTGCGAGTCCTCCCCCGATCACACGTAAAAAGTCCCGCCGTGCAAGCCTCATCGCACCTTCTCCCTTGCCATAAAGGAGCGCCGCGCCCCCAGGGCCTATCACGCACGGGGCGCATTGCTCCGACAGCCGTTGAACGGACTCGCAATCCCTGACAGCCGCAAATCAAAACCGAACGCACTCCTCCTTGCAGCATCCCGCTCTCAGGGAATTTCCGTTCCTTGCATGCCGATCAGCTGCTCATACGACCGGATGAGCGTCCAGTAAGGGGAAGCCGTGCAACCGTAGCCCCCGCATGTTTCCGTTTGCGACCGGATCTCGAAGTGCAGATGTGCCGTCGTGCCGTTCGGGGTGGTGTGCATCCAATTCCCGACCTTGCCTATTTTGTCCCCACGATTGCGGCGGACCATGTCGCCTTGCTTCAGGCCGGCCTTCCTGAGCGCATCGGGGCTCATGTGAAGGTACACAAAATAGACGCCGGTATCGTCCTCGGCGATGAACTTCACATTGTTATTGGCTTTCCAGAACGCTTGACCCTTGGTCACCGCGACCACGTCGAACAGGTCGATCTTGCAACGCGTGCCGTCATATCGACATTCACGGGGTCGGATGTCCTGGCCTTCGTGAGCCCGCCTTCCGGCCGGGCAGTCCCTGGGCTCCCGTGAATTGTCGTTCCGCTCCTCGCAGTAATTGTCACGCCACGGATGGGCGTAGTTCTCCATCTTGTCTTCGCGAGGCTCGAGTATCTGGCCGGGATTTTGCCGGCACTTGTAGCGACCGCCCCCCAGAGGGATCTTCTGGCCGAGGCAATCGCCTGCATGCATGAAGGTTTGCGAATTCGCGTAGGTTGGATCCAGCTCTATCGGGAAACGCAAATTACCCCCGCCCCACAGGATCTTCTGCGTCACGCCGCCGCGGCCGTCCTGGCTTGTCCCTGGCAGGAGATTGCCCGGCGCATGATAAGCGAAAGCGGGGCTCATCTTCAGGGGGCGCGGCGATGCGCTTCCCGCCGCATGAGGAATAGGAAGCGGCAAGCCACCGACGAGGCGGAGATCGCGAAGCACCGTCCGGAGAATCCCCTCGACCTTCGCACAGGGGAAATCCGCAACGAACGGCGGATCGCTGGCACAGGATATGTTTGCGAAGTAGAAAACGCCGTACTTGACGAAAGTGTAGGTCAGACCGTCGTCGCTGAAATTGCGTCGAAGTCGCGGATACATGTCCTGCAGCGCCTGGTCCTCGACGGCATCGCCCCGCCGCGCATCCCCGCCGCTCTTGTCCTCATTGTTGGCGTCATACAGCAGGCCGGTCCCGCCGAGATGAATCCGCACGAGATTTGCATTCGCCTTGTAGCCGCGGGGGAGCAGCGACGGTTTGACGGTGAGGATGGCGTCATAGCCGGTCGTCTTGCCGAGGAACTGCATTCTGCTGATGGCCGGGCTGAGAAAAGCGTTGGTGCCTTTCGGCCCGAAGCCACGCGAGCTGACGAACGCGGACACATATCGAGAGCTGTCGATAGGTGCCAGCACGGGAATTGGTACCTTCGCGATGCGCGGATTGACGCTAGCCGTCATCGCATTGAGCGACACCAGAGGCCGCAACGCTTCCTTGTCCGCAAAGACGAGGCCTTCGAGTTGCCGGTCGATGTCGGGCAGCAGCCTCGCTGCGAGGCTCTTTGGCAGCGCTCCAAGCTCAGGTGCCATTGCCAGAACGTCTCGAGACACATCCTGCCAAACGATGGTCACGACCCTTGCGGTCGGAACCGTTTCGGTTTGAGCCATGGCAGGGACGCGAAGGCCGAAGACGGCAAGTCCCAGCGCGATCGCTGCCATCCGGGAATTCCAGCTTTGCATGGCGCTCTCCCGCCAATTGTCGGTCAGTTGCCGCTACCCGTTACGCATGCCTTCACGAAGCCTCGAAAAAGGTGGTTGCCAGGGTGGTCGTCGGCGGCAAACTGCTCCTGATGCCACTGAACGCCGAGCGCAAAGGGGTGCGCTGGAATCTCGATCGCCTCGATGACCCCATCATCGGAACGGGCACTGGCGATCACTGACGAGGATAGCTCGCCAACCGCCTCCCAGTGGAGTGTATTGACGAGCATTTCGGGAACTCTCGCCAAGGCCGCCAGCTTCGTGCCGGGGGTGAGCGTCACACGGTGCAGCAAACCTTTCTTGTCGTGTTCGATGATCGAGGGGCCCGAAGCCTTGACGTCGGACCACAACCGGCACCCATGAAGGCCGGCGAGCAGCTGCATGCCGGCGCATATCCCGAGAACAGGCTTTTCGTGGCGCAGAAATTCGTTGGTGATTTCGCGCTCGATGGCCAGTCTCTCCGAAGCCGGAGCCCTCGATAGCCTGCCCTGGAGATACCAGTCGTCCGGGTAAGCAAACCGTCCACCGACGCAGAGCAGGCCATCGAATTCCTCGGCGACCGGCGCCACGATTTCGGGGAGGTAGGGGATGCCGAACGGCAGGCCGCCGGCGTCCCGGATCGCCGTGAAATAGCTCTTCGCAGCCTCGTAGCGGCTTCCATCGCCGCTGGTATTCTCGTCGAGGATCACCGCGATGCGTGGCGTGCGCGCCATGGGATGTCCTATGCGGCTGTAGCTCCGGCCTGCAGCTTGGCCCACATCAGGGGGGTGATGATCGTTGCATGTTCTTCAACACGAGCCATCTCGGCGGAGAGAGTTGCGTGCTCCTCCGATCCTTCGAGAATTGTCCTGCAAAGGTTTCTCGGATGCGCAACCTTTGTCTCGACCGGTCCATCGACAAAGACGCAGGAGACCGTCGGCTGCCAGTAACCCTTCGGATTTCCAAATGTCAGAACCGCGCCACGCATCTTGACCTTGGATTTGCCGAGTCGTTCCGGCTGCACGAGAGTCAGCCTCACCTGTCCCTCGAAATATGCAGGCATGCTGACGACGTTGCGCTCCAGATTCATATGAACATTCCCGGAATAATTGATCTCATCTCGGGCGCCTGAGTCGGAGACGTAATAGTGCAGTTCATGGAATGCCAGGCAGTCATGGCTCTCGCTCGGCCGGATGTCCAGGACGCTGCAGGTAATATTGCGGGCGGTTAGAAAAGAGCGCCGATAGAGAAAAAATCGACCGCACAGATGGTCGTAGTCACTCGTATGATATCCCCCGAACAGCGAGGATTGACTCGGAAGAGTAATCGAGAGCCCGTATCCTCGCGGATTCAAGCCCGCATTGGCAAGGATGCTGAGAAGAGTATGCCGTTTGAGGAGAAGCTTGTCACTGTTCGGGTGGAGGCATTTCTTGAAGGTATTGAGCGAAATCTTGAGAATTTGATCTGCGTATTCAGCATCATTGAGTGAAAATGTCGCCCGATGGGCCCGTAAGTCTGCGCTGAAGCGGAGAAGGTGGCGTCCGGAAAGACTGGTCGACATTGGGCGCTCCAGCACCTGTCTAGCGCGGGCATTGTGACACAAACTAACACGACCTGATAGAACTTGACAGCGGAATGGCCGGCATTGGCCAGCCGGTTGCTCATGGCGACCGCGAGATGCTGTTTTCGCTTGATGGCTGCGCGCTCACTCTGTGGCGCAGGCTGATCATCCGACCAGCCGAATCTCGAACCGAATTCAGAGAGATTACGCCATGACCGCCGCAAATCAGATTGGTATTGCTTCAGTCGTAAACGCTTGGGAGCCCGCTTGCATGTCCTCGGAACGGGATACCGTCCGGGTCGAACACGCAGCCGTCCTTTTCGCCGACATCATCGGATCCACCTGCATGTCGGAAGAGTGGTCTCCGGCGGAGACGATAAACTTCTTGCGCAGCTACCAGCAGCGCATGGCGATGCGAGTCATTCAGCATCAGGGCAGAGTCATACAATATCAGGGTGACGCCATCGTCGCGACATTCGGTGATGCGCACGATGCGCGCTGCGCGGCTGGCCGCGCACTCTCTTGCGCTTTCGGCATGTTGCATACGATTGCAGCCTGGAGCGCTGAGCGTAGCGCGCGCGGAGAGTTGCCGCTGAGCATCGGCATCGGCGTCCATTTTGGCTCGGTGGGGATGGGCCAGATTGGAGTGGAGCAACATCTGGAGCAGGCGATCGCGGGCGATACGGTCAACGTGGCGCGCAAGCTCGAAGCGCTCACACGGAAGCTTGGCGCATTCATCGTCGTGAGTGACGAGCTGCTTGGCGCAATCCGCCGGCAAGCTCATCTCGGGTCGGGTGTCGAAAAACTGAAGCCGAATGGCCTCTGCCGAATTGCCGGCCGCGCAAGTCCGATTTCGACCTGGCTGTTGCCCCGAGACTCGCTCACGGCATGATATCCGTCGTGCTCTGGTAAAGATGTCCTCGGTAGCCGGATTAGGTCACCGACCAGCTTCGAATTAATCGATTTGGGCCAGCTAATGGCCGACGCGCTTTCTTACAAATGGTTTCAGAGCCTTTCACCCGAGGTCTCGTCGCCGAGCAATGTGATCTCGGCCACAGTTGTCGTGCAGGAACAGACCTAATGTCGACAAACTTGCACGCGTCGATGCCGCAGGCCTAGGTTTGGCCTGGTTCGGATCAGGCAATTTTGGAGGTTCTGATGCAAAAGTCATACTTGCTGGCCGCGACCGCGGCATTGGCGCTCATGATGCAGACATCGCTCGCGTTGGCTCAGACCGCACCCGCCGCCGGCGGAACCGCGGCGCCTGCGGCGACAGGCACTGCGCCGGCAGCGACGACGGCACCGGCTGCGTCCACCGATAGCTCCAGCCAGCCGACCGACTCCAAGAAGAGCGCGTCGAAAAAGCAGGCGAAGAAAAAGATGACGCGGCAGCAGGAGATCGACCACTCCGTCGACAGCGGCACCGTGCCCGCGCGCTATCGCAGCTCGGTGCCCAAGCAGTACCATCAATATATTCCGTTTGATAAGCGGTAGCCGATCGCATGGCGGCGCGACGTGGTCAGCCGTTGCGCCGGCACCTTCGAGGGAGACGCGATCGAAGGAACGCCCCGGCCGGGCGGCTTCCCACCTCACATCCCGGTGGCGGTCTGCGAGAGCGGTGCTAGAGTAGGCCGAATCCCGGGGGGAATGATGAGCGACGACGTGAAGGATGCTGGGCTCGTGGCCATGATCAGCAGCATCCTTGGAGGCAACAAGCGCGCAGAAAGTGTTGCACCGCCGCCGCTAACCGAGGGGCCGCCGACAGTGCCGTCCAACGGGGCGGAAGCGGTTGCGCCGCCCGTCGCCGAGCCGACGCCGACCGGGCAGGAGGATGCGCCCGATGCCGCGCCGGCCGCCGCGGAGCCGGTCGAGCAGCCCGCCAAGATCGTCACGACGCGGGACGGCCGACAGCTGCTGCCTGCTGAAGCGATCGCCGATCTCGTGCTGGGGGAGCTGCGCAAGCTGGAGGATTTTCCGGCAACCGGCGCCTCGGTCACGGTCTATGGCTACCGGCATTGGAACGCGATGATCACCTTCGCGCCGTTCTCGACCAATTTCCAGAATGCGACCCGGTTCCGCCAGGCCATGCCGGATATCGTCTTCAAGCTCCGTCGTTTCGTCGAACTTGAGATATAATCCGGTAGCGGCGGCGCGCTACGTCGCCGACCCCGGACCGTTCGACAGGATTCTTGAATTGAGCGTCGCCTTTACCAAGGAAGAAAGCGCCGAAACCGCGTCCGAGACGCTGTTGCCGGATCGCCCCATCTCGCCGCATCCGAACCTCGTGACGGAAAAAGGCCTGCATGCGTTGCAGGCGCAGCTTCAGGAAGCCCGAACGGCCTATGAAGCCGCGCAAGCCATCGAGGACGTCAACGAGAAACGCCGGCAATCGGCCGTGCCCTTGCGCGACGCCCGCTATCTGACGGAACGCTTGCGCACCGCGCAGCTCGTGCCCGATCCGGCCTCGACGGATATCGTCGCCTTCGGCAGCACCGTGACTTTCAGCCGCGCTGACGGCCGCGTGCAGACCTATCGCATCGTCGGCGAGGACGAAGCCGATCCGAAAGCGGGGACGATCTCGTTCGTCGCGCCGGTGGCGAGGTCATTGATGGGGAAGGCGGTCGGCGATGTCGCAGGCTCGGGCGCGCAGGAGATCGAGATTCTGGCGATCGCGTAGGGACGCGCGGGGCCAGGCGGGAGTTGCGTGGCAAAGGGCGCTATCGACAGGAGCAATCTCATTCGCCTAAAGCATGATCCGGAACAGCGCGAGGCCGTCGTCTCCGCCAAACAAAGCGCGATGGTTGGATGAGACGGTTTCTGTCGGGAGCGCTGCCGTTCTACGCGCTGGCTGGCCTCGCCATGTGCATGTACCTCGTCCTGTACAGGACGAGCCTGTTCGATCTGAACGCCGTCGTCCATGGCGCGGCCGGGTCGGCATGGTTTCCGGCCTTCATGTTCGTCTGCGTGCTGCTGGAAGCGGTCTTCCCGTATTTCGGCTATTTTCCCGGCACCGCCCTTATCCTGATGTCGGTGGCGCTCAATCCCAAGGCCGTGGATGGCTCCGTCTTCACCGTGGCGTGGCTCGCCATCATCCTGGGTGCCGTTCTCAGCTACGGACAGGCTCGTTTCTTCAGGCCGTTCCTGCAGCGCGTGGCCTCAAAAGGGGCCCTGCGCCGTTGCGAGTCCTTGTTTGACGCCTACGGTCCTTACGCGCGCATTGCCTTGTTCGTTCATCCCAACGCCTGCGCGATGTATTTCACGGCGCTCGGGCTTCTCGGTCGCAATCTGACACGAGAGCTCGCTTATCTCTGCGTGGGAGCCGCGGCCGCCGTCGGCATTCTGTTCGTCATCGTGACGAGGCTCGTGTCGTCGGTCGGCCCCACCGACGATGGCGAATTGCAGGTGCTACTGGCAGCCGCGCTGGTCGCCATCGGGACCCTGGTCGGTCTCTACACGGCGTGGCGGCCACAGCGGGCGGCGTGAAGTCTGCTCCGTCAGCGTCCTACACCCGCGGCAGCTCAACGCCAGTCAGCTTGCTCAATTTGTCGATGAGCGCGTCCTGAAATTTCGGATCGGTCGCCTCACGGGCCGGCTGCTGCTGCTCGAGTTTATGCCAGTAGCGCCCGGTCACCAAGGCAGCGGAATCCTCGCTCACCGCCAGCCAGGTTTGCGTCCGCTGTCCGGTGGCGATGTCGACCGGCGCGCCCGCGCCGCCCATCTTCGTGCGCACCCAGCCGGGGTCGACGGCGTTGCTGAGAACCTTGGGCCAGCGCCGCGCCAGCGCGAAGGCCAGCGCGACCACGTGCAGCTTGCTCTCGGCATAGGCCTTGGCCGAATCCCAGGGACGCTTGGTCCAGTCGAGGTCGTCGAGCGAACCCTCTCCACCCCTGTGCAATCCGCTGCTGAGATACACCAGCCGACCGGGCCGCTCGATCCGCGCGGTGAGCATGTACGGTGCGAGCGTGTTGATGGCCAGCGTCTCGGCATGGCCCTCCGGCGTCGCGCCACGGCCGGGCCGCGTGTAGACGCCGGCATTGTGGATGATCGCGTCCATGCGCCCGATCGCGTTGACCTGATCGGCGATAGCCTTCGTCTCGGCCGCACTCTTGAGATCGCCGACCACGACCCCTTGGACACGCGACCTCAGCTCGCCGAGCGCGCCGATGCGATCGGCCGAGCGCGCGTGCAGCACCACGCGGTGGCCTTGATCGAGCAGCGATTGCGCCGCCGCGCGGCCGAGGCCATCGGTGCTGCCGGTGATGAAGATGGTCGCCATGCGTGTTCCCTTCAACGTTTCAGGCGCGGCGCGGCACGAATGATGCGGCTTGCATCAGAGATTTGTGGAACTCGCCGCCTCGGCAGATCGTGGAGACGAATTGACGCGTAGTCGATTGAAAATCAACCAACGATACGTCTGGTCGGACGCACCTGATGGTGGAATAATTCCCGCCGCTTTCTTGATTAGATTTTGACGTCGGCTGTGAACCAGCTGGCGATATGGATTTTCATCATGGCCGCGCTTCCTCAGGACGTGGTGGCAGATTTGCAGCGCGAGAACGCGCGGCTCCTGGCCGAATTGCGCGCCGCACAAGATCGCGAGACCGCCACTGCAGACATTCTCAAGATCATCGCCAGTTCGCCGTCGGAGGTGAAGCCGGTATTCGATGCCATCGCGAGCCAGGCCAATGCCTTGCTCGCCGGCTTTTCGACGACCGTATTCCGTTTCATCGACGGAATGGCCCATTTGGCGGCATTCACGCCCACGAATCCTGCCGCCGACCAGGCCTTGAACAACATGTTTCCAAGGCCGATTGCCGAGTTCGAGAGCTTCGCGGGAGTCCAGGCGGGTAAGGTGGTACCGACTCCCGACACTGAAGCGCTGACGAACGACATCAAGCCCATCGCGCGTGCCCGCGGCTTTCGCAGCATGTTGTTCGTTCCCCTCGCGACCGGCGGCGCGGTGATCGGCATGATCAGCGTGACGCGAGTCGAGCCAGGTACCTTCGCTCCGCATCATGTGCAGCTTCTGCAAACCTTCGCCGACCAGGCGGTTATCGCCATCGAGAATACGCGGCTCTTCAATGAAGTGCAGGCGCGTACAGACGACTTGCGGGAATCGCTGCAGCAGCAGACCGCGACCGCGGATGTGTTGAAGGTCATCAGCCGCTCTGCGTTCGATTTGAAAGCCGTTCTCGACACGCTGACGGAATCGGCGGCGTGGCTGTGTGGTGCCGACATGGCGGCAATCGTCCGGCAGGACGCTGATGGCGCCTACTATCACGCGAGCCGGTACAATTTCTCACCCGAGTGGGCCGACGTCTCGGCGGGCATTCGACTCAATGCTGGGCGCGGCAGCCTCGTTGGGCGCGTCCTGCTATGCGGCGGGGTTGTCCAGATCCAGGATGTCTTGGCCGATCCCGAATACGCCTATCCCGAGCAGCAGAGGGCCGGCGGTTACCGCACCCTTCTTGGCGTACCTTTGCTTCGGTCCGGAGAAACGATCGGCGTGCTGTTTCTGGGCCGCAAGACCGTGAACTCGTTCATGGACAAGCAGATCGACCTGGTCTCCACCTTCGCCGATCAGGCCGTGATCGCGATCGAGAATGTCCGGCTCTTCGATGAGGTCCAAGCGAAGACGCGCGATCTCGCCGAGTCGCTCCAGCAGCAAACCGCGACTGCCGATGTGCTGAAGGTGATCAGTCGCTCGACGTTCGATCTGCAGACCGTGCTCAACACGCTGGTCGATTCGGCGGCACGGCTGTGTGAAGCGGAGATGGCATTCATCATGCGCCGCGAGGGCGATGAATATCAGGCCGGAGCAGCAGTTGGGTTTCCCGAGAAATACATCGAGTTCCTGCAGGGTCACCCGATTACGCCCGGTCGGAGCACTGTTACAGGTCGGGCCGTGCTTGAGCGCCGTCCAGTGCAGATCCTCGACGTCGCTGCCGATCCCGAATACGGCCTGCACGAGTCCGTCACCATGGCTGGTCAGCGCACGGCGCTCGGTGTCCCTCTTCTACGCGAGAACGAACCGATCGGCGCGATCGTAATCGCCCGCAAGCGGGTGCAGCCCTTCACGGAAAAGCAGATCGAGCTTGTCGCTACGTTTGCCGACCAGGCCGTGATCGCCATCGAGAACGTCCGGCTGTTCGAACAACTGCAAACCAGGACGCGAGATCTGTCGGAGGCGCTGACGTACCAGACCGGCAGCGCCAATATCTTGCGGGTTATCGCTTCCTCGCCGACCGAGGTCGGTCCAGTGCTGAAGGCCATCGTGGAAAGCGCATGCGGACTCTGTGAGGCATATGATGCGCTGGTCGTTCTGAGGGATGGCGACGATATCGTCATCGAGGCGCACCATGGACAAGTTCCCGTAGTGTGGAGCCGACGGGCGATCAGCGTCAAATCGCCCACCGGCCGAGCGATTGTCGATCGTCGCACCGTTCAAGTGAACGACTTGCTCGGGCCCGATGGAGAGGAATACCCGATAGGACGCGAATATGCGGTTCGCTCCAACGTTCGGACTGTTTTGAGTGTGCCGCTCTTGCGCGAAGGCGAGAGCATGGGGGCGATCGTACTGCGCCGTATGGAGGTACGCCCATTCGACGACAAGCAGATCAGCCTGCTTCAGACCTTTGCGGATCAGGCCGTGATCGCCCTCGGCAATGTGCGCCTGTTCGAGCAATTGAACGAATCGCTGGAGCGACAGACTGCCACCTCGGAGGTGCTCGAAATCATCAGCGCTTCGTCGGGCGAATTGGCTCCGGTCTTTCGCAAAATGCTGGAGAATGCGACGCGGATCTGCGGCGCCGGATTCGGCACCATGAACCTCTACGAAGAAGGCGGCTTTCGCACGGTCGCACTGCACAACGCGCCGCAAGCCTACGTTGATACCCGGCTGTACCAGAGCATTCGCCCACATCCCGCGAGCGGGCTCGGCACGGTCGAGAAAACTCATCAGACGGTTCATATCGACGATATCAGAGCGCAACCGCCCTACGTCGAAGGCAATCCGAACGTTCGCGCGCTTGCTGACCTTGCCGGCGCAAGGACCCTCGTCATCGTTCCGATGCTCAAGGAAGACGAGCTGATCGGCACCATCACGATCTTCCGCCAGGAAGTCAAACCCTTCACGGACAAGCAGATCGACCTCGTATCCAACTTCGCGCACCAGGCCGTGATCGCGATCGAGAATGCGCGCCTGCTGAATGAACTGCGCGAGCGCACCATGGAATTGTCGCAATCGTTGGAGGAACTGCGAAACGCGCAGGATCGGTTGATCCATACCGAGAAGTTGGCCTCGCTTGGGCAACTCACCGCCGGCATTGCGCATGAAATCAAGAACCCGCTCAACTTCGTCAATAATTTCGCTGGGGTTTCCTCCGAGTTGATCGACGAGCTCAGCGACGGACTGCGCTCGGCCGCACTCGGTGAGGCGGCAAGGCAGGAAATCGACGCGCTCATACACATGCTGCAAGGTAATCTGGAAAAGATCGTCCAGCACGGAAAGCGCGCCGATTCCATCGTCAAGAACATGCTTCTGCACTCGCGCGAAGGGTCTGGCGAGCGTCGTTCGGCCGATATCAACGCGGTCGTCGAGGAAAGCCTCAACCTTGCTTATCACGGTGCACGCGCTGAAAAGCCGGGATTCAATATCACGCTTGAGAGGCATCTCGATCCGTCGGCCGGGGCGCTCGATCTGTATCCGCAGGAGATCACGCGGGTGTTCCTCAATCTGATTTCAAATGGATTCTACGCAGCTGGCAAGCACAGGGACGCTGCTGGGGACGGCTTCGAGCCGAGGCTGTGCGCGACGACGACGAATCTCGGCGGCGCCGTGGAAATCCGGATTCGCGACAACGGCACCGGCATTCCGGCCGACGTGAGAGAGAAGATATTCAATCCGTTCTTCACGACAAAGCCAGCCGGCGAAGGAACCGGGCTTGGCCTTTCAATCTGCCACGACATCATTGTGAAGCAGCACGGCGGCAGCATCGAGGTCGATACCGAGCCTGGCGATTATACGGAGTTCATCATTTGGCTGCCGCGTACGCTGGCGGCACCATTGCAGACGGGAGGGAGAAGTTGAGCGTCTTTATATTGGTGGTCGACGACGAACCCGACGTCGAGGCGCTATTCCGCCAGCAGTTTCGGCGCGATCTGCGCGCCGGTCGTTTTCTCATGGAATTTGTACCGTCGGCACCGTTGGCATTGCAACGCGCGGCCGAGATAGAGGATGCCACCCTGATTCTGATCCTGTCCGACATCAACATGCCCGGAATGAGCGGGCTGGAGATGCTGCCCATCGTGCGCTCCGTCCGTCCCGATGTGCCTGTCATCATGATCACGGCCTACGGCGATGCCGAGACCAGGCTCAAGGCGCTCGCGAACGGCGCAACCGACCTGATGACCAAGCCAATCGACTTCGCGGCGCTGCGTCAGGAGATAGATACGAGGCTTGAGCAGGCCGCGTAACTGCAGCCATTGTTGACGAACAAACCGGAACGGCCCGCAAGTGAAATTATCACAAGCGCCATTTCAAGCGAAAACTAGGCGTCCTGTCACCGTTCACCCAAAATGCCGGGGATTCAAAATGAAGACGCTCTTGGTCCCGCTTCAAAATATTCCGATGATGACATCCACGCTCGATGTTGCCGTACGCCTCGCGCAACGTACCGGCGCCTATATTGAAGGCTTCCCGCTCCGGTTCGGCATCCCTCAATATTTAGCCGCGGAATTGGCCACCGGCATTCTCTTGGATTCGTATGAAGTCAAGAGCGAAGCCGAATTGAACGACATGCGCGACTTTTTCGAAGCATTCATGCTGAAACACGATGTTCCTCGATCCACTGCTGGATTGGGTCGACCCTGTTTCGGCTGGCTGGAGACCGCGCCTGAGGGCGAAGACTTTGTCGGAAGTTATGGGCGCGCTTTCGATCTGATCGTGATGGCACGGTCTGACATCGATGCTGCAGGCCCTCACCGTCGCGCGATTGAGTCCGCGCTGTTTGAGAGCGGCAGGCCGGTTCTACTTGCGCCATTGAATGCACAAAGAAGCGTCGCAACAAACATTATGATCCATTGGAACGGTAGTACCGAGCAAGCTCGGGCAAACGCATTTGCCATGCCGTTGCTTCGTCTGGCCGAACGGGTATCGGTCCTAACCGTTGTTGGCGGCCAAGCGGTACCAGGACCATCTGTCGATCAGATCGTCCAGCAACTGCGGTACAATGACATTGCTGCGCAGGTGAGAAGGGTTGAGCTGGAGAATCGCGATACTGGAGAGGCAGTCCTAGATGCGAGTAGAGCTGAAGGCTGCGATCTCTTGATCAAGGGAGCCTTCACCCGCACGCGGTTGCGGCAAATGATATTCGGCGGGGCGACCAGCTATATCATGGAGCATGCTGATTTGCCTGTCCTGATGGCACATTGAGCCGCAGGCCTCTCTCCAGATCAGGCCATCCATCTCCTGTTTTGCCTGACGAGGCAAACCAAGAATCGGAAAAGGCGTAAACCATTGATTTGGCTGGTGCTGTCTACTGTGCATGGGGTTGTTTTCGCGATTTTGCCGGAGCGAGCAAGATGCCCCAGTCCGTCGACGCTCTTCGGGCTACGCCGGACACGCTTCGCCATGATTGGACGTGGCTGCGCCACGCGAAGCCTTTTGGCGAAGCGTGGTGGGCGCACAAGGGATCGAACCTTGGACCTCTCCCGTGTGAAGGGAACGCTCTCCCGCTGAGCTATGCGCCCGGGACCATCATGCAGACGGCCGGACCTGTTCGGCCGGCCGGCGCATCGGAGCCCGCGATTTAGAAGTGCGGGCTTGAGGTGTCAAGTTTCCAGGCGCCGCGGGGCCGGAAAACCTTGGCCACGTCGCGCAATTGGCGGCGGGGGGCCGGATTTCCGGCCGCTTACGCGCCCTGCTGGCGGGCGCGGGAGGCGTGGGCCTGCAGCGCCCGGATGCGCTCGGCGAGCGTTCCACCGCCCTCGGGCAGGCTCGCGGCAGGTGCGCCCTTGGTGGCGGCGTCGTTGGCCGGGCGCGGCGCCGGCTTCGGCGGCTGGCCGGCCTCGGCCGCGAGCAGCGCCTCGATCGGCGAGTTCGGGCCTTCGAGCTGCATCGCGAGCTTTGCCACCTCGGCGGCGATATCGTTGATGCGCTCGCGCAGCAGCGCGTTCTCCATCCGCTCGGTCGCCCAGGAGCTCTCGGCCTGCTGCTGGATCGCGTTGAGGTCGCGCTGCAGTTTAGCGCGCTCGTCGCGCGCGGTGCGGAGCTGCTCCTCCAGCGCGGTCTTTTCCGCGCGCAGCGCCTCCATGGCCGCCGACGATTTGCCGCCGCTGAGGCCGGCCATCTCGACGCGCAGCTCCTTGATGGTGCGCTCGTTGGTCTCATTGGCCTGGCGGAGCTGGTTGTTCTCGTAGTCGCGCTCGGCGAGCAGCTTGCCCTGCGTGGCGAGGCGGCCCTCGAGATCGGCGACGCGACCGGACAGCATCTCGGCCTCTTTCACCTGTCCGATCAGCTGGCGATCGAGCTCTGTGACGCGCTGGCTCAGATTCTCGACCCGGCCGCGGGCTTCGGCGAGTTCGCGCGAGGCGGTCTCGGATTCAGTCTGCTCCAGCGCGAGGCGCGCTTGCGTGGCGGCAAACTCCTTCTCGGCATCGCCGACGCGGTTCTTCAACTCCTCGATCTGCGCGCGCACCGCAACCAGCTCGACCTGGCGGCTTTCCGCCATCATCGAGCGGTCGGAGAGCTCATTGTTGATCTTGGCGAGCTCGGCCTGCTTGTCGGCCAGCGCGATCTCGGCTTCGCGCAACGCTTGCGTCTTGGCGTTGAATTCCTCTTCGGTGGCGCGGAGCTGCTCCTTCACCGCTTTCTCGCGCGCTTCGAGTGCGAAGATCGTGGCGTTCTTCTCGCCGAGCTCGATCTTCATGCGGTTGATGGCGTCGCTCTTCTTGCCGAGCTCGGCGAGCTGGCTCGTGGTCTTGTTCTTGAGCTGCTCGACGCTCATCTCGAGCCGCCGCGCCGACATGGCGAATTCGGCGCGGAGCTGATCCTTGTCGGCCTGGATCTCCGCCATCGACAGCGGCGTTGCGGCTTCCAGCCGGCGCGTGGTCAGGCGCACGGCGCGGTTATGCACCAGAGGTACGATCGCGAGCCCGCACAGCATCGAGAGCAGGAAACCGATCGCCAGGTACATGATCGGTTCGACCATGGGCCAGAACTCCCAAGCTTAAGGAAAAATTCACCAACGACCATGCCATGGCGGCCCGGCAAAAAGCCAGCCCCGGCCTGTCGTTAACCTTGATCCGTAGCCGGATGGGAGAAGAGAACCCTAGAACGGGTTCCAGGTCGCTCGCGGCGTGTATTTGAGATAGCCGATATTGGCGCCCAGCCGTAAGCCCAAGCCCGAGCGGATCGGCACCAGCACGATGTTGTTGGCGGTGAGCGCCGTCATGCCGAAGCCGCCGATGATATAGGCCGAGCCGTCGAGGCCGGCGAAGCGCTGGTAGATCGCATTGGTGGCGGGCAGATTGTAGACCAGCGTCATGGTGCGCGCGCCGTCGCCGCCCCAGTCGAAGCCGAGCGAGGGGCCCTGCCAGTAGACGCGCAGGTCCCCGGCGTTCTTGGTGTAGAGCGTGCCTTCGCCGTAGCGCAGGCCGGCGACGAAGGCGCCGGACCCTTCCTCACCCAGGATATAGCCGTTGGGCAGGCCCCATTGGCTGATCGCCTTCTCGATGATCGAGGCGAGCCCGCGCGAGACGTTGCCGAAGAAACGGTGGCCGGCGCCGACGAGCTCGTCCGGCCCGTAGGTGCTGGGTGTCGGGGTCCGCTGCGGCGGGGGCAAATTGGGCGGCGGCGCCTGCTGGGCGGAGGCCGGCACGATCCAGCCCACCATCGCGACGAGCGCGAGCGCAGCAAGGCGTGATGCGAAAGTCATAAAAGAACCCCTGGTACCGAAACCGGTCGCTTCCTTAACCTGGCGCCAACAGGCGCGGCCCTAGGTTGCGCCGGATGTCCCCTCGACTCGGATGTTATCCGCAGCAACTATGACGGCACAACGGCAGGAAGATAGCCCTTTGCGCCCCGGAATTGCCTTGATCGGCCTCGTCCTCTGCCTGCTGTCGGGCATATGGATCATCGGCTCGGGGTTGCCGGCCGAGGCCGCAACCACCGAGCGCGTCGTCGTCAACCGCTTCAGCGGCGTTGCCATCGAGGGCTTCGATCCCGTCGCTTATTTCGTGGACGGCAGAGCGGTGCAGGGGACGGCCGAGTTCGAGGCCAACCTCTGGGGCGCGGTCTGGCGCTTCCGCAACGAGGGCAACCGCGCCTCCTTCCTGGCCCATCCTGAAATCTATGGGCCGCAATTCGGCGGCTACGATCCCGCCGATATCGCCCGCGGCGTCACTATCGCCGGCAATCCCCGTTTCTTCGCGATCGTGGCCCAGCGGCTGTATTTGTTCAGCCGGGAAACCAATCGCGATGCCTTCGCCGCCGACCCCGAGCGGTTCCTCTATGAGGTGGGCAAGCGCTGGCCGGCGCTCTGGGAACAGCTCAGTCAGTAGCGGCCTACCGCCTCAGGAGTTCTGCCTGCGGGTCGCCCCAGGCGATGAAGTCCGGGATGATGAAGCCGGTGCCGCTGCGCTGGCCGAAGCGGAGCTCGCCACCGTTGCCGTCAGTCACCCTGCCGCCGGCCGCCGTCACGATCGCAGCGCCGGCCCCGACGTCCCATTCACAAGTGGGCCCGAAGCGGGGGTAGATGTCGGCGCTGCCTTCCGCGATCCGGCCGAATTTCACGGCCGAGCCGACCTTCCGTCTCACGGCATTGGGCCTGTCGTCGATGAACGCCTCGCTCCTGGGATCGCCATGCGAACGGCTCACCGCCGCGATCCAGGGCTCTCCGCGGGCCGGCAGCTTGCGGGTGTGGATCGGCTCGGCCGTGCCGATGGTGGCGCCGTCAAACTTCACGCGCTCGGCGCCGCGGCCGACGGTGCCGCGCCACAGCAGGCCGAGCGCGGGCGCGCTGACGATGCCCAGCAGCGGCACGCCCGATGTCACGAGGGCGAGGTTGACGGTGAACTCGTCGCGACCGGCGACGAATTCCTTGGTGCCGTCGAGCGGATCGATCAGGAAGAAGCTGCCCTCGAACGGCGGGGAGGCGAATTGGGTCCGCTCTTCCGACAGCGTCGGGACGTCCCCTGCGAGCTGGGCCAGGCCCTCCGCGATGACGCGGTCGGCGGCAAGGTCGGCCTCGGTCACCGGCGAGCCGTCCTGCTTGCCGTCGACCCGCATCGCCGCGCGGTTGACGGCAAGGATCGCCTCGCCCGCCTTCACCACCAGCGCCGTCAGCGGCTCCATCAGGCCGGATGCGGCCGCGCCGTCGATGATCCGCTTCACCTGGATGCCTCAATCATCGGCAATTCGTTCCCCTCGACTGATTCGTCCCGATCGATTCGACTTGGCTTTTGACCGCCTCGGCGTGATCGCAAGCTAGCTGCCGCGGGCTGGCGAATGTTAGAACCCGCAGCATCCGTCAAGCATGCGTGATTCGCGGCGTCCAGTGCCGTGCAATTCCAGGAACCCTCCAGGACCCCTTATATGTCTGACGCCTCGTCGCCCGCGACCGCTACTGCTCCCGATATGCTCGAACTCGCCGCGCTCTTGTGCTCGCGGGTCTGCCACGATCTCATCAGCCCCGTCGGCGCCATCGTCAATGGGCTCGAGGTGCTCGACGACGATCCCAAGCCCGAAGACCGCGAGTTCGCGCTCGACCTGATTCGCAAGAGCGCCAAGACCGCTTCCGCCCGGCTCCAGTTCTGCCGTCTCGCCTTCGGCGCGGCCGGCTCCTCCGGCGCGCAGATCGATCTCGGCGACGCCCAGACCATGGCGAAGGGCCACATCGAGGATGGCAAGTGCTCGATCACCTGGAATCTGCCGCGGCTGTTGATGCCGAAGAACCGCGTCAAGCTTCTGCTCAACATGCTGGTCGTCGCCCAGCATACGATCCCGCGCGGCGGCATGCTGACGATCGATCCGATCGGCGAGGGCGAGACGATGAGCTTTCGCATCACCGCGACCGGCCATAACGCGCGCCTGCCGCAGAACATCTCCGAGCTGTTGAGCGGTGAGCGCGGGCCTGCCGCGGATGCGCATGCGATCCAGCCTTATTATACGCGGCTGCTGGCAGAGGCTTGCGGGCTCACCGTGAAGCTTGCGCCGGAAGGCGAAGCCATCACCGTTACCGCTTCGTAAACAGCGCGTCGCGCCCGGCCTGTTAATTGATTCTTTACGAGGCGCTTCGGCTTGTCCGGAGCGCCTTATCTCTTTGTTGGTTCCGTTCTTTTGCACATACTCAACCAATATTAAACGCTTTGCGGTGAAGCTGGCCCCATTCCGAGATGGCGCATCACACCTCGTGCGCGCCCTTCCTGTATGAAGGCCTGTTTTCATGGATGATCTGTTGCGGGAGTTTCTGACGGAGACCAGCGAGAGCCTGGACACCGTGGACAATCAGCTGGTGAAGTTCGAGCAGGAGCCGAACAACGCCAAGATCCTGGATAACATCTTCCGCCTGGTCCACACCATCAAGGGCACCTGCGGCTTCCTCGGCCTGCCGCGGCTTGAAGCGCTGGCACATGCCGGCGAGACGCTGATGGGCAAATTCCGTGACGGCATGCCGGTGACCGGGCAGGCGGTGACGGTGATCCTGTCCTCGATCGACCGCATCAAGGAGATTCTGGCGGGTCTGGAGGCAACCGAATCCGAGCCCGAGGGGAACGACCGCGACCTGATCGACAAGCTGGAAGCGATGGTCGAGCAGGGCATGGCGGCGATGTCAGGCTCGGCGCAGCCGATGCCGGCGGCGTCGCCGATCGCGGCAGGAGCCGCTGCTCCCGTCACCGAGGCGCCGCCGCTGGTGCCGGAAGCACCTGCTGCCGCCGCGCCTGCACCGGCAAAAGACATGACCACGGGTTCGCTGATCGACCAGACCCTGGAGCGTCCGCTCCGTCCGGGCGAGGTCTCGCTCGACGAGCTCGAGCGCGCCTTCCGCGAGACCGCGATCGAGGCGCCCGCGCCCGCTGCCAGGGTCGAGGCCGCTGCCGAAGCGCCGGCACCCGTGGCCAAGGAAACTGCCAAGGAAGCTGCAAAGCCCGCCAAGGAGAAGGCCGCGCCGAAGAAGTCGATGGCCGACGAGGGCGCCAGCGAAGGCGCCAGCATCGCCAACCAGTCGATCCGCGTCAACGTGGACACGCTGGAGCATCTGATGACCATGGTCTCCGAGCTGGTCCTGACCCGGAACCAGCTGCTGGAGATCTCCCGCCGCAACGAGGACACCGAGTTCAAGGTGCCGCTGCAGCGCCTGTCCAACGTCACCGCCGAGCTGCAGGAAGGCGTCATGAAGACGCGCATGCAGCCGATCGGCAATGCCTGGCAGAAGCTGCCCCGCATCGTCCGGGACCTGTCGAGCGAACTCGGCAAGCAGATCGAACTGGAGATGCACGGCGCCGACACCGAGCTCGACCGCCAGGTGCTCGACCTGATCAAGGACCCGCTCACCCACATGGTGCGCAACTCCGCCGATCATGGCCTGGAGACCCCCGCCGAGCGCCTCGCCAGCGGCAAGGGCGAGCAGGGCACCATCCGCCTGTCCGCCTATCACGAGGGCGGCCACATCATCATCTGCATCGCCGACAACGGCAGAGGCCTCAACACCGAGAAGATCAAGGCCAAGGCGATCTCCTCGGGTCTCGTCACCGAGGCCGAGCTCGAGAAGATGAGCGAAGCCCAGATCCACAAGTTCATCTTCGCGCCGGGCTTCTCGACCGCGGCCGCCATCACCTCGGTCTCCGGCCGCGGCGTCGGCATGGACGTGGTGCGCACCAACATCGACCAGATCGGCGGTACCATCGACATCAAGAGCGTGGCCGGCGAAGGATCTTCGGTCACCATCAAGATCCCGCTGACGCTCGCGATCGTCTCCGCCCTGATCGTGGAAGCCGCCGGCGATCGTTTTGCGATTCCCCAGCTCTCCGTGGTCGAGCTGGTGCGGGCCCGCGCCAACTCCGAGCACCGCATCGAGCGCATCAAGGACACCGCGGTGCTGCGCCTGCGCAACAAGCTGTTGCCGCTGATCCACCTGAAGAAGCTGCTCAAGATCGACGACGGCGCGGCCTCCGATCCCGAGAACGGCTTCATCGTGGTCACGCAGGTCGGCAGCCAGACTTTCGGCATCGTGGTCGATGGTGTCTTCCATACGGAAGAGATCGTCGTGAAGCCGATGTCCACAAAACTGCGTCACATCGACATGTTCTCCGGCAACACCATCCTGGGCGATGGCGCGGTCATCATGATCATCGACCCCAACGGCATTGCCAAGGCGCTCGGCGCCGCCGGCTCCTCGGCCCACGATATGGGTGACGAGAACGGCGCGCACCACATCGGAAGCGGCGAGCAGACCACCTCGCTGCTGGTGTTCCGCGCCGGCTCGTCGCAGCCCAAGGCGGTCCCGCTTGGCCTCGTCACGCGCCTCGAAGAGCTGCCCGCCGACAAGATCGAGTTCAGTAACGGCCGCTACATGGTGCAGTACCGCGAGCAGCTGATGCCGCTCATCGCCATGGAGGGCGTCACCATCGCCAGCCAGGGCGCCCAGCCGATCCTGGTGTTCGCCGACGACGGCCGCTCCATGGGCCTCGTCGTCGACGAGATCATCGACATCGTCGAGGAACGGCTCAACATCGAGGTCGGCGGCTCCTCCTCCGGCATTCTCGGCTCGGCCGTGATCAAGGGCCAGGCCACCGAGGTGATCGATGTCGGCCACTTCCTGCCGATGGCCTTCGCCGACTGGTTCACCCGCAAGGAGATGAAGCCGTCGCTGCACTCGCAGTCGGTGCTGCTGGTCGACGATAGCGCGTTCTTCCGCAACATGCTGGCCCCCGTCCTCAAGGCGGCCGGCTACCGCGTCCGCACCGCGCCGACCGCGCAGGAGGGCCTCGCCGCGCTCCGCGCCCAGAGCTTCGACGTGGTCCTGACCGACATCGAGATGCCCGACATGAACGGGTTCGAGTTCGCCGAGACCATCCGCTCCGACAACAATCTGGGCTCGATGCCGATCATCGGCCTCTCCGCGCTGGTGTCGCCGGCGGCGATCGAGCGCGGCCGCCAGGCCGGCTTTCACGACTATGTCGCCAAGTTCGACCGGCCCGGTCTGATCGCGGCGCTGAAGGAGCAGACCGCGGGCGCCGCCGGTGCCTCCGAGCTGAGCCGGGCGGCGGCGTAAGAGCAGGACAGGGATCAGGAGACACACATGACCAGCAAGAAGACCCAGTCCGCTGAAGGCGCCATGGTCGAATACGTCACCGCGATGATCGGCGGCCAGCTGTTCGGCCTGCCGATCTCCCGCGTCCAGGACGTGTTCATGCCCGAGCGCGTCACCCGCGTGCCCTTGTCCTCGCGCGAGATCGCAGGCGTGCTCAATCTGCGCGGCCGCATCGTCACCGTGGTCGACATGCGCGCCCGGCTCGGCCTGCCGCAGCCCGAGGACGGCAAGGTGCCGATGGCGGTCGGCGTCGACCTGCGCGGCGAATCCTACGGCCTGCTCATCGACCAGATCGGCGAGGTGCTGCGCCTGCCCGAGGCCGGCATGGAAGAGAACCCCGTCAACCTCGATCCCCGCATGGCCAAGCTCGCCGGCGGCGTCCACCGCCTCGACGGACAGCTCATGGTCGTCCTCGACGTCGATCGCGTCCTCGAGCTTGAAACCAAAGTGCAAATGGCCGCGTGAGCCAACGAAAAAACGTCGAAGCCGGAGAACCAAAATGAAGACATGTTTGGTGGTCGATGATTCCAGCGTCGTGCGCAAGATCGCGCGCCGGATCCTGGAAGGCCTGGAATTCCAAGTCACCGAGGCCGAGGACGGCTCGAAGGCGCTCGAAATCTGCCAGCGGCAGCTGCCCGATGCGGTGCTGCTCGACTGGAACATGCCGGTGATGGACGGCTTCGAGTTCATGGGTCACATGCGCCGCCTGCCCGGCGGCGACCAGCCCAAGGTCGTGTTCTGCACCACCGAGAACAACGTGGCTCATATCGCCCAGGCGCTCAGCGGCGGGGCCAACGAGTACATCATGAAGCCCTTCGACAAGGACATCATCGCCGACAAATTCGCAGAGGTTGGTTTGATCCCGGTCGGACAAGCCATGGTCTGAGTGTGTCTGGCCGAAGTGCTTTGGCCAGAGTGTTCCAGTACAGCTTCGAAGAGGCCATCCGTGACCCCGACCGAGTATGAGTATCTGCGCAAGTTCCTGAAGGACAATTCCGGGCTCGACCTGTCCGCAGACAAGCAATATCTGATCGAAAGCCGCCTGCTGCCGCTCGCCCGCAAGGCCGGCCTCTCCGGTATCGCCGAACTGGTGCAGAAGCTGCAAGGCGGCTCGCGTACGCTGATCACCGACGTGGTCGAAGCCATGACCACCAACGAGACCTTCTTCTTCCGCGACAAGGTCCCGTTCGATCATTTCCGCGACACCATCATGCCCGAAATCATCAAGGCGCGCGCGGCGCGTCGGAGTGTGCGCATCTGGTGCGCCGCGGGCTCGACCGGGCAGGAGCCCTATTCGCTGGCGATGAGCCTGAAGGAGATGGGGGCGGCGCTGACCGGCTGGCGCGTCGAGATCATCGCCACCGATCTGTCGCAGGAGGTGCTGGAGAAGGCCAAGGCCGGCATCTACAGCCAGTTCGAGGTGCAGCGCGGCCTGCCGATCCAGATGCTGATGAAATATTTCAAGCAGACCGGCGAGACCTGGCAGATCAATCCCGAGTTGCGGGCGATGATCCAGCATCGACAGCTCAACCTGCTGCATGATTTCGCTCAGCTCGGCACCTTCGACGTCATCTTCTGCCGAAACGTGCTGATCTATTTCGACCAGGACACCAAGATCAACATCTTCAACCGGCTGGCGCGCCAGATCGAGCCCGACGGCTTCCTGGTGCTGGGCGCGGCCGAAACCGTGGTCGGTCTGACCGATACGTTCCGCCCGATTCCGGAGCGGCGCGGCCTCTACAAACCGAACGATCCGCGTGCGGCGGCCGCCAAGCCGGCTCTCGCCGGCGCAGCAGCACCGCGCATGGCGGTCATGGCAGGACGCTAGACATGGCCGAGGATGGCAAGGGCACGGAGCGCGTGACTTTCAGTCGCGGCTATGACGTCTGCATCATGGCCATCGACGGCACCTGGCGCCGCGACTGCAAGCTCAATGCGATCTCCGACACCGACGCCATCCTGACGGTGGAAGGCTCGATCCAGGGCTTGAACCTGAAAGAGTTCTTTCTGCTGCTGTCGTCCACGGGCCTCGCCTATCGCCGCTGTGAGCTGGTCCGCGTCAACGGCGCCGAAATGGATATCCAGTTCCTGCGCGGCAAGAACAGGAAGAAGCGCGGCGCGGCCGGCGGCCGTGACGAAGCGGCCTGATCGGCGGGCCAGCGGCCGCGCCGTTGGCATGTTGCTTTAGATTTGCTGAAACATCCCAGCGAATTTGCCTTGGCCGCTTTACGTCGCTGAAGCGCGAACCGTGTATCCATTGACGGTCTCAATTCTCAGGATACGGCAATGCCCAGAAGTTCTCTTTCCCCCGTCCCTTCAAACCTCCCCGACAGCACCGAGCGGCGTGCGCTTCAGCTCCTGGTGGTCGATGACGACGCCACGCAGCGCAGCCTGATCACGGTCGCCGCCAAGCAGGCCGGCCACGAAGTCACCGTGGCGCCGTCGGTGGCGGACGCGATCGAGAAGCTTCGTGGCGCCCGCTTCGATTGCGTGACGCTCGATCTCGTGCTGGAGGATGGCGACGGCATCGACGTGCTGCGCGAGATGGCGGCGGCGAAGTTCGGCGGCGCCGTGATCGTCATCAGCGGCATGGACGGCAAGCGCCGCAGCGCCGCCCGCAGCTTCGCCCGGTCCGTCGGGATCGAGCTCCAGAGCCTGCCGAAGCCGCTCGACCTCGCGGCCTTGCGCATCAGCCTCGCCAATCTCGGCAAGACAGCGATGGGTCTTCCGGCGATGCACACCTGGGGCGGTGTTGCCACCGATGCAATCGTGGAACGGCACCGCGCCTAGGCTGCGGAACTGCCATGCGATGGGAATGCGGCGGCTGGGCCGCGCCGGTCGCGCTCCATGCCGGGGCTGCCGAAGTCCGACAGACATCGCAGGGCCTGGCCGAGGTCCGCCCGGCAGGCGTTGAGGGCGGCGCTCGCCGTCGCATAGCGCGGCGTGACGTCGTCGAGCACGAAAAAGTCGGCGGAACCGCCCGGATCGCCTGCTTCCAACAAGCCGGTTTCCATCATGGCTGCGTCGATCAGGCGCATGCTGCTCTCGATCCGAGTGATCAGAGCGCGAAGATCGGCGGCGATCAACTGACGGCTGTCGTTTTCAGGCATCGCGTCGAGCGGGGATGCGAGCGAAATTAGCATGGATATTCTCCGTACCCCGCAATTAGGCACCCTGCCGCTACTTGTGCGTTAAGTGCATGTCCCGTACAAATACGGGTGGGCCGAATCCGCGCCGAACGCCATAAACGGTTGGCGCGGACGCGAGTCCTTCATGCCAACCGGATGTGGCACATGGCCGAACAAAGCTCTCGCGGTGAAATCTTCGTGGTCGACGACGACCCTGCCGTTCGCGACACTCTGTCGATGGTGTTGAAGGCGGCGGGCTATGAGGTGATCTGTTTCGCGGACGGCGCAGCGCTGCTCTCCGTCGCCCGAAACCGCACACCGGCTGCGATCCTGCTCGACGTGAACATCCCCGGAAAGTCGGGCCTCGACATTCTGAAGGAGCTGCACGGCGAGGACTATCCGGCACCGATCTTCATGATCTCCGGACAGGGCGACATCGCGATGGCGGTGGGCGCGATCAAGAGCGGCGCGCTCGACTTCATCGAGAAGCCGTTCCGGGGCAGCGAGATCGTCGGCCGGCTCGACGAGGCGATCGGCGCCTATGCGCGCAGGCAGGCGGAGAACGCCTCGCCGAAATTCGGCTCGCTGCATTTCCCCGGACGCGAGCCGCTGACGCGCAGGGAGCGCGAGGTGCTCGAGCAGTTCGCCTCCGGTGCGTCCAACAAGGAGGCCGGCCGCACGCTCGGCATCAGCCCGCGCACCATCGAGGATCACCGCGCCAACATCATGAAGAAGCTCGGCGCGCGCAACGCCGCCGATCTGATCCGCATCGTGATGACCGCGGCGCAGCGCGCGTCGTAAGGCGACTGGCTCTCCTCTCGTGCCCCGGACGCAGCGTGTCACGCAGTGATGCGCTGCAGAGCCGGGGCCCAGCTTTCCAATCTCTCCGCCGACAGTTCTGGGTCCCGGCTCTGCGTCGCAGCGCTTGCGGCGCTGCGCCTTGTCCGGGACACGAGAGCGCAATCACGCGCTCAGCGCTTTGCGGATGATCCGCGCGAGATCCGACTTGCGATAGGGCTTCGCCAGCAGCATCACGCCGGAATCCAGCCGGCCGTGATGGATGATCGCGTTCTCGGTATAGCCTGATGTGTAGACCACCCTGAGATCGGGGCGCGTCTTCAGGAGCTCGTCGGCGAGTTGCCGTCCGTTCATCTTGCCGGGCATGATGACGTCGGTGAACAGAAGGTCGAACGGCTTTCCTGCCGCGACGATCGCGAGCGCCTCCGCGGCGTTGGCGGCCTGCAGGGTGACGTAACCCAGTGAATGCAGCTGCGCCAGCACATAGTCGCGCACCAGCCTGTCATCCTCGACCACCAGGATCGTTTCGTGTCCGCCTTCGATCGTCGCCGGCGTCACGCCTTCACCGGCCGCCGTCGGCGTCTTGCCGGGCGGCAGGTACATCTTGATCGTGGTGCCGTGGCCTTCCTCGCTGTAGATCTTGATGTGTCCGGCGGACTGCTTGATGAAGCCGTAGACCATCGAGAGCCCCAGACCGGTGCCCTTGCCCGGTCCCTTCGAGGTGAAGAAGGGGTCGAACACCCTGGGCAGCATGTTTGCGGGAATTCCGGTACCCGTGTCGCTCACGGCGATCAGTACGTAATGGCCGGGCCGGACGTCGTTGACGCTGGCATAGACCTCGTCGAGATAGGCGGCGCCGGTTTCCACGATCAGCTTGCCGCCATCGGGCATGGCGTCGCGGGCGTTGAGCGCGAGGTTGAGGATCGCGGTGGTGAGCTGGTTGGGGTCGACGATCGCGACGCAAATCTCGTCCTCGAACACCGAATCGATCTGGATCTGCTCGCCCAGCGTCGGCCGCAGGAGTTTCGCGGTGTCGACGACCAGCGTGTTGATATCGACCTCGCGCGGCTGGAGCGGCTGCTTGCGCGCGAAAGCGAGCAAATGCTGGGTCAGGTCGGCGCCGCGCGCGGCGGCCTCGTCGATCATCTTGGTGATGGCCGCAAGCTGCGGCTCCTGCTCGACCGCCTCCGCGAGGATCTCGATCGTCCCGGTGATGACGGTGAGGATGTTGTTGAAATCGTGCGCCACGCCGCCGGTGAGCTGGCCGACCGCCTCCATCTTCTCGGCATGGCGGATGCGCTCCTCGGCGGCGATCTTGTCGGTGAGATCGCGGTAGAAGACGTTGAACAGCACGCCTTCGCGGCGCTTCAGCGCGGTGACGCTCAGCTCGGCCTTGAATTCCTTGCCGTCGCGGCGGCGGCACATCAGCTCGCGGCGGCGATTCAGTGATCTGCCGTCCTCGTTCTCCAGGAACTGCTTCAGGCCCGCCCTGACCCTCTCGCGTTCGCTCTCGGCGACGATGAGGTCGATCGTGCTCTTGCCCAGCACCTCGTCGCGGTGCCAGCCGAAGAGCTGTTCGGCCTGCGAGTTCCAGTTCAGGATGCTGCTGGTCTCGTCGGTCTGGATGAAGGCGTCGAGCGAGGTCTCGACGATGTTGCGGGCGAGCCGCTCGCTCTCGCGCAGCGATTCCTGCGCGAGCCGCGCCTCCGTCATGTCGCGCCCGACGAAGAAGAAGCGATGCGCCTGCTCGGACCAGCTGCCCATCCACGACAGCCAGACCGCGTGCCCGTCCTTGTGGAAGCAGCGCGTGTCGCCGACCTTGACGCGCTCGCCGCGGCGCAGTCCGCGCATGTCCTCGCGGGACTGCTCCAGATGTTCGTGATGAATGAAGTCGGCGCCGCTGCGGCCAATCATCTCGTCCGGCCGGTAGCCGAGAATGGTCTCGCTGCTCGGGCTGATCTGCGCGACATGGCCCCGCGCATCCATGATCATGATGAGATCCTGCGAGGTGTCGAAGATCTGCCGGCGCTCTTCGAGCTGATGCTGGAGCTGCCGCTCGGCCCGCCGTGCCTCGGTGAGGCTGTGCGCGGTACCGGAGACGCCGACGATCTCGCCCGAAGACCCCCTGATCGGCGACAGGCTGAGCGAAATCTCGACCGGCGTGCCGTCCTTGCGCAGGCGCACCGTCTCGAATCGTTCGATCGGCTCTCCCCGCGCGATCCGCGCCAGATAGTCCTTGCCATGGTCGCGGCGGTCGGGCGGGACGATGATCGAGGTGGGTTTCCCGATCGCTTCGTTCGCCGAATAGCCATAGAGGCGTTCGGCCGCAGGATTCCAGCCCGTGATGATGGCGTCGAGCGATTGCATCACGATCGCGTCGTCGGACGATTCGACGGCGGCGCTGAACAAATGCTCGCGCGCCGCATGATGGCTTCGCGCGGCCTCGGTGCGGCGATGCTCCTCGATTTCGCGTTCGAGCGCGGCCGTTTTCGCCCGGGTCTCTTCGACCATCCGGGCGAAAGCCCGCGCCAGCACGCCCGTTTCGCCGCCGGCATCGACGGGAATGTCCGCCGGTTTTCCGCGGCCGATCGCCTCGACGGCCGCGGTCAGGCGGCCGATCGGGCGCGTCAACGAGCGCGCGAGCAGCACCGCGAGCGAAGCCGCGGCGAGGACGGCAAGCACGCCGACCAGCAAGGACGTCTTTTGAATGGCGGCCGGCACTCTGCCGAAGACGGACGGGGGAACGGTCACGATGATCGCGATCCATTCCTTGCTTGCCAGCAGTGCCGGCGCGATCGCCACGCCGCTCGGCCCGCCCGATCCGTCGGTCATCAGCCGCGTGGACACGTCCGAGGTGCCGACCAGGGCTGAGAAGAATGGAAAATCATCGCGCCAGTTGGTGGGGTTGCCCCGCAGTGAACCGAATTCCCGCGCGCGATCGGGATGAACGAGATAGTCGCCGCGCGAATTCACGACGTAAATCTCCCCGCCCGAGTTCGCCGTCGCGCGGACGTGGTCGAGCGCCGGACGCATGTCGATATTGGCGATGATGATACCGAACGGCTTGCCATCCGGCGTGAACAGTGGCGTCGCGACCCGCAGCGTCGGACCGTGCGAGGCCGTGGTGCCGCCCTGGCGGGTCGCGAGATCGACGGGCGAGACGTAAATCTCGCCCGGCGCCAGCCCTATCGTGTCCTGAAAGTAGGTTCGTTCGCCCTTGCGCTCCAGTTCGCTGTCGGGGACGATCCGTGCCGTTCCGTTCGGGCCGGAGCGGTCGACGCGGACCAGCTCGCGCTGGTCGTCGTCGAGGCCGATGATCCGGAACTGCCCGTAAATGGGCTTGGCCTCGATCTCGGCCGCGAGCCGCGTGGCGATGCGCTCGCGCCAGGTTTGCTCAGAGACGCCGTCTGAAGGGTCGATTCCTCCGCCGAGGTGAGCGCGGATCAGGCCATTGATGGCCGCGGCGGAGCGATAGCCGATCAGATCGCCGCGAGCTCCGGCAACATAGGATTCCAGATTGGTCGCGAGCAGGCGTGACTGGGCTTCGACCCGCTCCAGCACGCGCGGAATGACCGCCTCCGTGGTGTTGCGAAAGCCCAGCCAGCCGACCGCGGCCACGGTGACCGCCACCAGCAAGATCATTGCGATGGCCAGCCGCGTGGCGAGCGTCATGCGGATGCTCGCAGGACTTCCCGGGCGATCACGGCCGATCAGGCCTGAAGCGGAGGCGCCCTCGTTATCGGTGGCCGGAGCTGACATCGGACTCCTCCGGCTCGCCCGCCTTCAGGCAGCCGTCGACCGCGGCGAGCAGTGCTCCGGGTCTGAACGGCTTTTGCAGGCTTGCCACGGCGCCCAGCTTGGTCGCCATCTTCAGGAAGTCCGGCTCTGCATAGGCGTCCGGCGTGATCGAGCGGCCGGAAATGACGATGATCGGAATGGCCGGAACCAGCGCCCGGATGTGCCGCATCGTCTCCAGCCCGTCCATGCCAGGCATGAAGATGTCGAGAAACAGCAGGTCGAACCGGCCCGCCTCGAACAGCGCAAGTCCCTTGCGGCCATCGCAGGCGACGGTGACGTGATGACCGGCCCTCTCCAGGAGCAGCCGGATCGTGAGTTGAACGGCCGGGTCGTCATCCACGATCAGGATGTTGGCCACGTCTGAATTCCTCCGGGCCGGATGGGAGATTCCCTGCGACCCAAATCAAACCATCAAAGATGAAATTGTTGCTCGGATTCCGCTCAGCCTGCAAGCACTTCGCGAATGGCGTGCGGCGGTCCGGCCCCGGCCTCGGCATGGTGCCGTCATTATGCATGGTTCCGTGCACATGAGGCTGAACTATTTTTCTCGCCGTAGTTGCACGGATGCCGAACTTCACCGCAGGTTAAACGGCGGCGGACAGAATCGGAACCAGTTTCAAAAGGCAATTGTCACGGATCGCATTGGCCCCGTCCGGGGTACCCGGCGAGCCCCGCCGGTCAGACGAATTCAGTACGAGAGACCCATGTTCAAATCGATGGCGAGCACCGGAATTCGCACCCGGCTGCTCGGCGGTTTCGCGCTCATCTGCCTCCTGCTCGCGGCAACCGTGATCTACACCGTCACCGCGGTCTCGGACATCACCTCGCGCATCAGGACCGTTACAGACCAGCGGGCGCCGGTCGCGATTGCAAGCACCGAGCTCGTCGGCAATCTCTATTCCACGCTCTCGACGCTGCGAGGCTACCTCTTGACCGGCGACCCGCAGGGCAAGCGCGACCGCGCCGCGGTCTGGGCCGAGCTCGATCGCACCGTGGCTGCGGTCGACCGCATGGCGGAAGGATTCTCCAGCCCGGAAAACAAGGCCAATTGGCGCGAGGCGAAGGCACTGATTGCGGAATTCCGCCAGGCCCAGGACAAGGCCGAGCTGGCCGCCTTCACCCCGTCGGCCTATCCGGCGAGCGAGCTCTTGACGAAAGAGGCCGCGCCGCTGATCGCGACGATGTTCGCCGAAATCACCGCGATGATCGACGAGGAGCAGACGCTCGAGGCGACGCCGCAGCGCAAGCACCTGCTCAAGAGCTTCGCCGACGTCCGCGGCAACCTTGCCGCAGCGGGATCGCAATTGCGGCTCTACGTGGCCTCCGGCGAAGCCGCCGACCGTGACAAATTCGAGAAGCCGCTCGCGACCTTCAAGGCTGCGCTCGCCGCCGTGGGCACGCAGGAAGCGCTGCTGACGTCCACGCAGAGAACCGCCTATCAGGCCATCGCCAAGGCAAATGGAACCTTCGCGGCGTCGCCGGGCAAGATCTTCGCGATCCGCCAGACGCCGCAATGGAACATGCCTGTCTTCATCCTGTCCACCGAGGCGGCGCCCCGTGCGGCTCGCATCCTCGACCTGCTCGACGGCCGGAAGGACGCGGAGGGCAAGCGTGCCGGCGGCCTCAAGAGCGACCAGCAGTCGAAGCTCGCCGAGGACGCCCGCCGCATGGCCGTCGAGGCCGAGAGGCTGCTGCAGCTGCAATGGATCCTGCTCGCCGCGGGGCTTGTGCTCGGCACCGCGATTGCGATCCTGGTTGCGCGATCCATCACGCGTCCGATCGTCGAGCTGGTGAACGATTCCGCGCGGCTGTCCGGGGGCGACACCAGTGTCGCATTCAGGACGGCGGAACGGGGTGACGAGATCGGAACCGTCTCGAAGGCGGTGGCGAAATTCCGTGACAATGTGATCGCTCAGCAGCAGGCCGCTGCGGGCCTTGCGCGCGAAGCGGAGGTGCGCGAGGCGTCCAATCGCAACATGGAGAGCGCCGTCGAGGAGTTTCGCGTGACCTCGCGCGACCTGCTCACGCTGGTCGGCGAGAATGCGGGCACCATGCGGCAGACCGCGGAGAGTCTGGGCGGCATCGCGCATCATGCGACGAACCAGGCCGCGTCCGCAGCAGCCGCCTCCGAGCAGACCGCGGTCAATGTCCAGACTGTCGCTGCCGCGGCGGAGCAGCTTGCGAGCTCCATCGTCGAGATTGGCCGGCAGATCGAATTGTCGAACAAGACGGTGCGATCGGCGGGCGAGGTGACCGCGCGCTCCGAAGCCGAGATCGAAGGCCTCGCGCACGCCGCCCAGAGCATCAGCTCGGTGGTCGATCTGATCCAGGCGATCGCGGCCCAGACCAACCTGTTGGCGCTCAACGCCACCATCGAGGCCGCCCGCGCCGGCGAGGCCGGCCGCGGCTTTGCGGTGGTGGCCTCGGAGGTCAAGGCGCTGGCCGACCAGACCCGCAACGCGACGCAGGACATCGCCCGGCACATCACCGCGATCCAGAACTCGACCGGTAGCGCCGTCGCTTCCGTCAAGGAGGTCGCGACCGCCATGCGCGGGATCGACGAGGTGACCGCGGCGATTGCCAGCGCCGTCGAGCAGCAGGGCGCGGCGACGCGGGAGATTTCGCAGAACGTCCAGATGGCGGCCTCGGGAACACAGACGCTCGCCACCAGCATCGGCACCGTCTCCGGCGCAATCGCGGAAACCAACCGTTCGGCGGACGACGTGAGGGGGGCGGCGAACCAGGTTTCGGGAGCGGCCGAGCGTCTCGCCGCCGAGGTCCAGACCTTCTTCGTCAAGCTGCGCAGCGGTCCGATGGACCGCCGCAAGGGCGGCGTTCCCGACTATCGCGGGCCAGAGCGGCGAAGCTGCCGGAACGCTGCCTAGCTAATCTGTCAGATACTCGGGATAGTTGCTTCGGATATTGTCCAGCTCGCTCAGCGTTCCCGACAGATGCTTGCGCAGATGCTGTTGCGCGGCCTCGGGGTCTTTGGCCTCTATCGCACGCGTGATCAGCTTGTGGTGGCGCACGATGTTCTGGGCCTTGCCGGGCGAGGGCAGGTGCAGCCGTCGCAAGCGATCGCTGTGTCCGCTCCGGCTGCGCACCAGCGCCCACAGATCCTGCTTGCCCGCAGCTATGTAGAGCTGGGCGTGAAAATCGTTGTCGCCGGCCATGAAAGCCTCGAAGTCACCGGCCTTGGCAAATTGCTGTTGCAATGCGATGGCGCGATCCAGGCGCACGATCAGAGACGTGTCGGCACCGGTTGCGAGCAGGCGGACGATCTCCAGCTCCAGCGCCTGACGCAGGAAATGCGCCTGTTGGGCGCGATCGACGTCGATCCGGCTGACCACGGTCGCATGCTGCGGAAACACGTCGACCAGCCCTTCTTCCTCGAGCCGCATCAGCGCATCGCGCACCGGTGTCGAGCTGACGCCGAACTGGCCGGCAAGCTCGGCGCGTGACAGTGGGGCGCCGGGCGGCAGCTCCAGGGCAACGATCGCATTGCGCAGCCGCTCGAACACCTGCGGCGCGGCCTGACGGCCGCGATCGAGCCGGGCGGCCTGTCGTGGTGCCGCGCGCGGCGCGGGGTGGGGCGATTCCATCGCGGGTCCTGCGGGCTTGCCTTTGATGCACTAATATATTAGTGCATCACCAGCGTCAACGCAACTCGACGATGACCGGAGGAAACCCACAGCCATGATCAACCATCTTCGCAGCAGGCTTGCGGCTGGCATCCTGATCGCAGCAACCGCCCTGTCGGCATCCGCCGCACACGCTCAGCAGAAATCCGAGATCGCGCTGTCGCGCCAGCCCGGCATTTTCTACATGCCGAGCCACATCATGGAGAAGCTGAAGCTGATCGAGAAGCACGCAGCTTCCCTCGGCGTCCCAGACGTCACCACCAAATGGATCACCTTCTCCGGCGGCGGGGCGCAGACCGATGCCCTGCTCGCGGGCGGCGTCGACATCCTCAACACTGGCACCGGCAACCTCCTGCTGCTGTGGGACCGCACCCGCGGCGGGGTGAAGGGCATCGTTGCGACCTCGGCGCAGCCGATGACGCTGATCAGCCGCGACGCCAACATCAAGTCGATCAGGGATTTCGGCCCCTCCGACAAGATCGCGGTGCCGACCGTGAAGGTCTCGACCCAGGCGATCGTGCTCCAGATCGCGGCTGCCGAGGCGTTCGGCGCCGACCAATGGTCGAAGCTCGATGCCAACACCGTTCAGCTCGGGCACCCGGATGCCTATGCCGCGCTGTCCAACCCCAAGCACGAGGTGCACAACCACTTCGCGATCCCGCCCTTCAGCTTCCTGGAGCTGAAGAACGTGCCGGGCGCGCATATCGTGCTGTCATCGCCGGACGTGATGGGCGGGCCGCTCAGCCAGGCCCAGTTCTTCACCACCACCAAATTTGCCGACGCCAATCCGAAGATCGTCCAGGCCGTGCGCGACGCCACCAAGGAAGCGCAGGACCTGATCCGCCGCGACACCAGGCAGGCGGTCGACATCTACAAGGAGATCACCGGCGACAAGACCTCCGTGGAAGAGTTGCTCGAACTCCTGAAGGAGCCCGGCATGATGGAGTGGAATCTCGAGCCGCAGGGCACGATGAAGTTCGCCGCCCATCTCTTCAAGACCGGCACCCTGAAGACCCAGCCCAAGGCGTGGACGGAATATTATCTCCCCGTCGCGCACGACCTGAAGGGCAACTGATGGCGCTGCTCGACGTCAGCGGCGTGACGCTGCGCTACAAGACCTCCAGCGCCGTCGTCACCGCCACGGAGAGGGTGAGCTTTACGGTCGACAGGTCCGACCGCTTCGTGCTGCTCGGCCCCTCCGGCTGCGGCAAGTCCACGCTGCTCAAGGCCGTCGGCGGTTATATGAGCCCGAGCGAAGGCCGCATGACCATCAACGATCGCGAGATCCACGGTCCCGGCGCCGATCGCATGATGATCTTCCAGGAGTTCGACCAGCTCCTGCCCTGGAAGAGCGTGCTCGCCAACGTGATGTTCCCGCTGCTCACCGCGCGAAAGCTCTCGCGCAAGGACGCGGAAGCGAAGGCGCGGGCCTATATCGAGAAGGTCGGGCTCACCCGTGTGGTCGACGCCTATCCGCACACGCTGTCGGGCGGCATGAAGCAGCGCGTTGCGATCGCACGCGGCATGGCGATGGAGCCTGACATCCTCTTGATGGACGAGCCGTTCGCCGCGCTCGACGCGCTGACGCGACGAACCTGCCAGGACGAGCTGCTCCAGCTCTGGAGCGAGACCAAATTCACGGTGTTGTTCGTGACCCATTCGATCGCGGAAGCGATCCGCATCGGCAACCGCATTCTGCTGCTGTCGCCGCACCCCGGCCGCGTCAAGGCCGAGGTGGTCGGCGTCGACAAGGTCGGAAGCGAAGACGGCAGCGCCGGCCGGCTCGAGAAGGAGATCCACGATCTCCTGTTCGCGCAAGAAGCGACCGCGCATTGAGGAGCCTCTGATGGGCGAAGCCAAGATATTGCTGCGGGCCGAGCCGGCCGCTGCCGGTGCGGGCGAGGTCGAGCGCAAGCTGAGCGTGCCTGAATTGCTCTGGAACGACGGCTTCGTCCGCAAGTCCGTCATCATTCTGTTCCTGGCGGCGGTCTGGGAGGCGTACGGCGTCGTCCTCGACAATCCGCTGCTGTTCCCGACGCTGCACGATACGGCGATCACGCTGTTCGATCGCGTCAAGGACGGCACCATCCCGATGCGCGCCTGGGCGTCGCTGAAAGTGTTGTTCATGGGCTATTCGGCCGGCATCGTGCTGGCCGCGATCTTCACCATTCTCGCCATCTCCACCCGCATCGGCACCGATTTCCTCGAGACGGTGACGGCGATGTTCAACCCGCTGCCGGCGATCGCGCTGTTGCCGCTGGCGCTGATCTGGTTCGGCCTCGGCAACGGCAGTCTCGTTTTCGTGCTGATCCATTCGGTGTTGTGGCCGGTGGCGCTCAACACCCATTCCGGCTTCAAGAGCGTCTCCAACACGCTGCGCATGGTCGGACGCAATTACGGCCTGCGCGGCTTGCCCTATGTCGCCAAGATCCTCATCCCGGCCGCCTTCGGATCGATCCTGACGGGGCTGAAAATCGGCTGGGCCTTTGCCTGGCGTACGCTGATCGCGGCCGAGCTGGTGTTCGGCGTGTCCTCGGGTCAGGGCGGACTCGGCTGGTTCATTTTCGAGAACCGCAACCTGCTCGACATACCTGCGGTCTTCGCAGGCCTCTTGACGGTGATCATCATCGGGCTCTTTGTCGAGAACCTGATCTTCCGCGCCATCGAGCGGAACACCGTGCAGAAATGGGGCACCCAATCATGACCAAGAAGAAAGTAACGCCCGACCAGCTCCGCAGCGCGCGCTGGTTCGCGCCCGACGATCTGCGTTCGTTCGGCCATCGTTCCCGCACCATGCAGATGGGCTACGCGCCGGAGGAGTGGAAGGACCGCCCGATCATTGCGATCCTCAACACCTGGTCGGATGCGCAGCCCTGCCACATGCATTTCAAGTCACGTGTGGACGACGTCAAGCGCGGCATCCTGATGGCCGGCGGCCTGCCGATCGAGCTACCGGCGTTGTCACTGTCGGAATCGCTGCTCAAGCCGACGACGATGCTCTACCGCAATCTGCTGGCGATGGATGCCGAGGAGCTCTTGCGCAGCCATCCCGTCGACGGCGTGGTGCTGATGGGCGGCTGCGACAAGACCACGCCGGCGCTGCTGCTGGGCGCGACCTCGATGAACATCCCGGCGATCTATCTGCCGGCAGGCCCCATGCTGCGCGGCAACTGGAAGGGCAAGACGCTCGGCTCGGGCTCGGACGGCTGGAAATACTGGGACGAGCGCCGCGCCGGAAAGATCTCCGACAAGGACTGGCTCGACATCGAAGCCGGCATCGCCCGCAGCTACGGCACCTGCATGACCATGGGCACTGCCTCGACCATGACCGCGATTGCGGAAGCGATCGGCATGACACTGCCCGGCGCCTCCTCGATTCCCGCCGCCGACGCCAACCACATCCGCATGGCCAGCGAATGCGGCCGCCGCATCGTGGAGATGGTGTGGGAGGATCTGACGCCGACGACGATCCAGACCCGGAAGGCCTTCGAGAACGCCATTGCGGTCGCGATGGCGATGGGCTGCTCGACCAACGCGATCATCCATTTGATCGCGCAGGCCCGCCGCGCCGGCCAGGACATCGGGCTCGACGATTTCGAGATCGCGAGCCGCAAGGTGCCCGTGATCGCCAACGTGCGGCCGAGCGGCGATGCCTATCTGATGGAGGATTTCTTCTATGCCGGCGGCCTGCCGGCGCTGATGGGCCAGATCAAGCCGCATCTGCATCTCGACTGCATCACGGTGACCGGCAAGACGCTGGGCGAGAACATCGAGGGCGCGCAGGTCCACAATGCCGACGTCATTCGCGGCATCGACAACCCCATCTACAAGGAAGGCGCGCTCGCCGTGCTCAAGGGCAACCTCGCGCCCGACGGCTGCGTCATCAAGCCGAGCGCTTGCGCGCCGCGCTTCCTCAAGCACACCGGTCCCGCGCTGGTGTTCGACGATTATCCGTCGATGAAGAAGGCGGTCGACGATCCCGACCTCGACGTCACCGAGGATCACATTCTCATCTTGCGCAATGCCGGGCCGCAAGGCGGGCCGGGCATGCCGGAATGGGGCATGCTGCCGATCCCGACAAAGCTCGTGAAGCAGGGCGTGCGCGACATGGTGCGCATCTCGGACGCGCGCATGAGCGGCACCAGCTATGGCGCCTGCATCCTGCACGTCTCGCCGGAATCCTACATCGGCGGCCCCTTGGCGCTGGTGCAGAACGGCGATCGCATCACGCTCGACGTCGAAGCGCGCACCATCAATCTCGACGTGAGCGAGGCCGAGCTCGATAAGCGTCGCGCCGCCTGGAAGCAGCCCGAGCGCCGCTTCGAGCGCGGCTATGGCTGGATGTTCACCAAGCACATCAAGCAGGCCAATGACGGCTGCGACTTCGACTTCCTCGAGACCGATTTCGGCGCGCCGATCGGCGAGCCGTCGATTTACTGATGACCCCGTCATTCCGGGGCATCGCGAAGCGAGGAGCCCGGAATCCATCGTGCAGCAGAACGTGCGGCCTGATGGATTCCGGGTTCGCGCTACGCGCGCCCCGGAATGACGACAGAGAGAGCCCACGATGACAAAACTCAGCGAAGCCACCCGCACCAAACTCAAATCCGTCTCCACCGCCACGGTGGCCACCGCGCTCTTCAAGCGCGGCCTGCGCGTCCAGATGATCCAGGATGTGCATCCCGTCGGTCCCGACCAGCCGACCATGGTCGGCGAGGCCTTCACGCTGCGCTACATGCCGGCGCGTGAGGATCTCAACACCATCGACGTGTTCAAGGACCGCTCGCATCCGCAGCGCAAGGCGGTCGAGGATTGCCCGCCGGGTGCCGTGCTGGTGATGGACAGCCGCAAGGACGCGCGCGCGGCCTCGGCCGGTGCGATCCTGGTGACGCGGCTGATGAAGCGCGGCGTCGCCGGCGTCGTCACCGACGGCGGCTTTCGCGATTCCGCCGAGATCGCCAGGCTCGGCATCCCCGCCTATCATCATCGTCCCAGCGCACCGACGAATCTCACGCTCCACCAGGCGATCGAGATCAACGTGCCGATCGGCTGCGGCGATGCGCCGGTGTTTCCCGGCGACGTCATCCTCGGCGATGCCGACGGCGTCATCGTGATCCCCGCGCATCTCGCCGACGAGATCGCCAACGAAACCTTCGAGATGACTGCGTTCGAGGATTTCGTCACGGAAGAAGTCGGCAAGGGCCGCGGCATCTTTGGTCTCTATCCCGCGACCGATCCGCAGACGCTGACCGACTTTGCCGAATGGCGGAAGAAGAACGGCCGCTAAGGCCGAGAGCAGATCGATCAAGACACAGGCCGGCCGTCAAGTGCCGGCCTTTTATCGAGCAGGGAGGACTTTCATGAATTTCACGCGACGCAACCTCATGGCCGGTGCCGGCGCGGCAATGGCATCGACGCTTCTCGCCCGCGCCGCCGGCGCGCAATCGTTCCCGTTCACGCCGAACCAGCGCTATCCCGATCCCGCCGTCCAGATCCTCGATCCCAGTTTCACAAAGTATCGGATCTATTCCTCGAGCCTCGAGCAGGTCGCAACCGGCTTCCGCTGGGCCGAAGGCCCGGCCTATTTTCCCGAGGGCGGCTATCTCCTGTTCTCCGACATCCCCAACAACCGGATCATGAAGTTCGACGAGAAGACCGGGCAGACCAGCGTGTTCCGCGCCAACGCCAATTACGCCAACGGCAATGCCAGGGATCGCCAGGGCCGTCTCGTCACCTGCGAGCACTCCGTCACCCGTCGCATCACCCGCACCGAGAAGGACGGCAAGATCACCGTGCTCGCCGACAGGTTCGAGGGCAAGCGGCTGAACGCGCCGAACGACATCGTGGTGAAGTCCGACGACAGCATCTGGTTCACCGATCCGCTGTTCGGCATCAATGGCGAGTGGGAAGGCAAGAAGGAGAAGGCCGAGCAGGCCACCACCAACGTCTATCGCCTTGCCAAGGACGGCAAGATCAGCGCGGTCCTCACCGACCTCGTCAATCCCAATGGCCTTGCCTTCTCGCCCGACGAGAAGAAGCTCTATGTCGTCGAGTGGAAGGGCACGCCCAACCGCAGCATCTGGAGCTACAACATCGGAGACGACGGCTCGCTCAGCGGCAAGACCAAGCTGATCGACGCCGCCGACCAGGGCTCGCTCGACGGCTTTCGCGTTGATCGCGATGGCAATATCTGGTGCGGCTGGGGCTCCAACGGCGCGCTGCAATCCGAGCCCAGCGATGTCGGCGGCCGCAAGGTGTTCCAGCTCAAGGCCAGGCCCGAGGATCTCGACGGCGTCATGGTGTTCAATCCGGAAGGCAAGCCGCTCGCCTTCATCAAGCTGCCGGAACGCTGCGCCAATCTCTGCTTCGGCGGCCCCAAGAACAACCGGCTCTACATGGCCAGCAGCCACTCGGTGTATGCGCTGTACGTGGAGGCGCACGGGGCGGTGTGAGGTCGTCGCCACGCCCCACATGCGATGTCATCCCGGACAAGCGGAGCGCTGATCCGGGATCCATAACCACAGGGAGCAATTTGGCGAAGACTTGGAGTTAAGAAGCGTTCGCCGGTACTAAACCCTGCACGTCACCGACACATCACGCGGTATGGGTCCCTGCGTTCGCAGGGACGACACCGGAAGGTGTTGCTACAGCGGGGGCTATCGCTACACCCCCGCCTCCGCCATTCCCGCCGCCCACAGCGCGAACGCATAGACGATCGCGACTTCATCGAGCCGGTCGAAGCGGCCCGAGGCGCCGCCATGGCCGGCGCCCATGTTGGTGCGGAGAAGAACCGGGCCGCCGCCGCTCATGGTGGCGCGCAGGCGCGCGATCCATTTAGCGGGCTCCCAATAGGTGACGCGCGGATCGGTCAAGCCGCCCATCGCCAGGATGGCCGGATAGTCCTTCGCGGCGACATTGTCGTAGGGCGAGTAGGACAGGATCGTTCGAAAATCCTTCTCGCTCTCGATCGGGTTGCCCCATTCCGGCCATTCCGGCGGCGTCAGCGGCAGCGTGTCGTCGAGCATGGTGTTGAGCACGTCGACGAAGGGAACCTCGGCGACGATGCCGGCGAACAATTCGCCGGCGCGGTTGGCGACCGCGCCCATCAGCATGCCGCCGGCCGAGCCGCCATGGCCGACGATGCGCCTGGCGCTGGTATATTTCGCGTCGATCAGCGCGCGGGCGCTGGCTGAGAAATCGTCGAACGAATTCGTCTTCTTCTCGCGCTTGCCGTCGAGATACCAGCCCCAGCCCTTGTCGGCACCGCCGCGGATATGGGCGATGGCGTAGACGAAGCCGCGATCGACCAGCGACAGGCGGTTGGCGCTGAACGAAGCCGGCATCGCCATGCCGTAGGAGCCGTAGCCGTAGAGCAGCAGCGGCGCCGAGCCGTCGAGTTTCAGCCCGCGGCGATGGAGGATCGACACCGGCACCTCGGCGCCGTCATGCGCCCTCGCCATGATGCGCGTGGTGACGTAGTCGGCCGCATCGTGCCCGGACGGGATCTCCTGGCGCTTGCGCAAGGTGCGCGTGCGCTTGACCATGTCGTAGTCGTAGACCTCCGACGGTGTCGTCATCGACGAATAGGAAAAGCGCAGATTGGTCGTGTCGAATTCGTAGGAGCCCATCGTGTCCAGCGAATAGGCGGCCTCGTCGAAGGCGATGGCGTGCTCGTCCTTCGTCGCGAGGTCGCGGATCACGATCGACGGCAGTGCATTGGCGCGCTCCAGCCGCACCAGATGGCCGGCATAGAGATCGAGGTCGATGATGTAGATGCCGGGACGATACGGGATCAAGTCGCGCCAGTTGCTGCGCTCCGGCGAAGAAAGGGGCGCGGTGACGATCTTGAAGTCGATGGCATCATCGGCATTGGTGAGGATGAAGAGCTCGTCGCCGCGATCCGCCAGCGAATATTGCACGCCTTCCTCGCGCGCCGCGACCAGCCGCGGAGGGGCCTCGGGATTTGCGAGATCGATCAGCCGCTGCTCGCTCGTCTCGTGATCGCCGCCCGCGATCACGCAGAAGCGGCCGCTCGTGCTCTCGTGCAGATGGGTGAACCAGCCGGAATCCTGCTCCTCGTAGACGAGCGCGTCGTCGGCCTGCCTGGTGCCGAGCCTGTGCCGCCACACCTGCATCGGGCGGTGGTTGTCGTCGAGCTTCACATAGAAGAAGCTCTTGCAATCCGCGGCCCAGACCATGCCGCCGTCGGTCTCCTCGACGAGATCGTCGAAGTCCTTGCCCGTGGCCCAGTCGCGGACGCGGATCGAAAAATACTCGGAGCCCTTGGTATCGGCGCTCCAGGCCTGCAGCTTGTGATCGTGCGAGTGACGGCTGCCGCCGAACTTGAAATATTTGTGGTCTTTTGCGAGCGCGTCGCCGTCGAGCACGATATCGCCGTCGCCGCCCTCGCGCGGCTTGCGGCCGAACAGCTCGTGCTGCCCGCCCTCGCGAAACCTGCGGAAATAGGCGAAGGGGCCGTCGGGCGAGGGGACGCTGGAATCGTCCTCCTTGATCCGCCCGCGCATCTCCCGCACCAGCGTCTTCTGCAGGCTGGCGGTATGGCCGAGCAGGCTTTCGGTGTAGACGTTCTCTTCATCCAGATATTTGCGGATGTCGGGATCGAGCACCGCTGGGTCGCGCAGCACCTCCTGCCATTTCGCGTCCTTCAACCAGGCATAGTCGTCGGTCACGGCGATGCCGTGCCGCGTGAAGGAATGCGGCCGGCGCGGGGCGACGGGGGGCTGGGAAGGTGTTTTGGCTTGGGTCACTCGATCCTCATTCGACGGCGTGATCGCCCTTATATCGTCCTGATTCCGCGAATTGCCAGCGCGCCCCGCGCCAGCCGCCGGGTTGTTGACCGGCCCCTTGTATGCTTTACGGACCATATTCCCGCCGCCGGTCCAGCCTGATGCTGTTCAACTCCTACCCGTTCATCCTGCTGTTCCTGCCGGCCGTGCTGGCCGGCTACTTCTGGCTCGGGCGGCGCAGCAATCTGACGCCGGTGGTCTGGCTCGCGCTGGCCTCGCTCGCCTTCTACGCCATCGGCAGCTGGCAATTTCTGCCCCTGCTGCTGATCTCGATCGCCTTCAACTTCGGGGTCGGCCATCTCCTCATCGTGGCCGAGCTCGCCCCCATGCGGCGAAAAGCGGCGCTCGCTTTTGGCGTCATCGGCGACCTCCTCGTGCTCGGGATCTTCAAATACGCTGGCTTCGTGACCGAGAACGTCAATGCGCTGGCCGGCACACATCTCGCGGTCCACATCCTGTTGCCGGTCGGCGTCTCCTTCTACACCTTCACGCAGATCGCGTTTCTGGTGGACGCGTATCGCGGCCAGGTCGCAGCCTACGCGCTGCCGCATTACGCGCTCTTCGTGACCTACTTTCCGCATCTGATCGCAGGCCCCATCCTCCACCACAAGGACATGATCCCGCAATTCGAGCGGGAGGAGACCAAGCGCCCGGACGCCCATCTCATTCTGTGCGGCGTCATCATCTTCGCCATCGGCCTGTTCAAGAAGACCTGCCTCGCCGACGGCATCCAGCCGCTGGTCGCGCTTGCCTTCGAGGCGCGCTCGCCGAGCTTCGACCAGGCTTGGCTCGGTGCGCTCGCCTACACGTTCCAGCTCTATTTCGACTTCTCCGGCTATTCCGACATGGCGATCGGCATCTCGCTGATGTTCGGCATCTTCCTGCCCGTGAACTTCAACTCGCCCTACAAGGCGACAAACATCGTCGAGTTCTGGCGGCGCTGGCACATGACGCTGTCGCAATTCCTGCGCGACTATCTCTACATCCCGCTCGGGGGCAACCGCCGCGGCCGCGTGCTGCGCTACGTCAACCTGATGATCACGATGCTGCTCGGCGGGCTCTGGCATGGCGCGGCGTGGACTTTCGTCATTTGGGGCGCGCTGCACGGCGCCTATCTCTGCATCAATCACGCCTTCAACGCGCTGGTGCCTGCGATTCCATCTGGTCTTGCGCGCCCGGCCCGCATCGCCGGAGCAGCGCTGACGTTCCTGGCCGTCGTCGTCGCCTGGGTGTTCTTCCGCGCCGAGAGCGTCACCTGGGCGCTGCGCGTGCTCCAGGCCATGGCCGATCCCTCGCATATCGTGTTCGGCCGCGAGGAGATCGCGGCGCTGGTGCTGGTCTCCATCTACGCGGCTCTGGTGTGGCTGGCGCCGAACACGCAGGCGCTCATGGGATATGATCACGGCAATCGCAGGGTCGGCGAGGCGTTGCGGGCGGGGCGCATGCGGCCGCTGGTCCTCTACGCCGCATCGCTGGTACTCGCATTCGGGCTGCTCGGCATCCAGAGCCACAGCGAATTCATCTACTTCCGGTTCTGATGCAGCGCTCCTTCACACAGTTGAGACGCCTTCTGCTCGCCAGCGCCGCTTGCGTGCTGGGCGCGGCGCTGATCACCTACGTCGTCGATCCCCTGCAATTGTTTCGCCCCTCGCGTTCCGCCTTCTATTCCGAGGACACGCGCGTGCAGAATGCCGGGCTGATCCGCAGCCAGTCGTTCGACACCGCGTTCATGGGCACCTCGCTCGCGATCCATTTCCGCCAGAGCGACATCGATCGAGCGCTTGGTGTGCACTCGCTCAAGCTGGCGATGACCGGCTCGAATTCGCGCCAGCAGGGTTTTGTGCTGGAGCAGGCCATCGACCGCGGCGCAAAGCGGGTGATCTGGGCGATGGACGATTTCAGCTTTGCCGATGCCGCCGACATCGAGGCCGATCCCTACCTGTCCGTCGATCTCTATCGGGGGACAGCGAAGGGGATCGCGTCCTATCTGTTCAGCGCGGCGATGGCGAAGGAATCCCTGTTCGCGTTGCTGCGCTCCGTCCCGCCGCTGCAAGGGCCGCTGACGCGCGTGGCGCCTTATCTCCCCGTCAAGTTTGCGCTGTCCGATGTCGACGACATCTATGCGCTGCCTCGGGATTTCGACGTTGCCAGCGGCTACAACGCCAAGCGGACGCTCGCCGCCTTCACCTACATCACCGCTCCCACGCGCAGCCGATTTCTCGGCGAAGGCTATGATTACGAGGCCATGACGCGGCATTTCGAGCGCGATGCCGTCGGCCTGATCACGCGCCATCCGGACGTGACCTTCGACATCTACTTCCCGCCCTATTCGATCCTGCAATTCGTCGCGATGCGCGACGCGTCACCCGAGACGCTGAAGATCGTCACCGGCCTCACGGCACGCATTGCGCAGCGACTGACGCAACTTCCCAACGTGCGCCTGCATGACTTCCGCGCGATCAAGGCGGTGACGCATAATCTCGATAATTACGGCGACGTCATCCACCACTCGCCGGTGATCGATGCGTTGGTGCTGCAATGGCTGGCGAGCGGGGAATACCGGGTCGATCCGAAGGCGCCGACTGCTTCCCTGGACGAGCTGAAGGCGCAGGTGGAGGCGTATCGCCTCGAGCGCTGATCTTCCCCTCTCCCCTTGTGGGAGAGGGTGGCTCGCCGCGCAGCAGCGAGACGGGTGAGGGGTATTTCTCCGCGCGTGAAACTCTCGCGTTCAAATTCGCGGAGAGATACCCCTCATCCGGCGCTTCGCGCGACCTTCTCCCACAAGGGGAAAAGGAAGAAGGCCTGCTTTCGCAGGGACGACAGCGGCGCTTGTGACTTGCGCCTTACGCCGCCACCTCGTCCCCGAGATACGCCACGGCCGCTTCCAGCCCGCCCTTGCCGTGCGGGATCTTCAGCGCATTCAATCCTACCTCGATCACCCCGAGCGTGCCGAGCAGCATCGGCGCATTGACGTGGCCCATATGGGCAATGCGGAACGCCTGTCCCGAGAGGTCGCCGATGCCGGTGCCGAGCACGACGCCGCACTTGTCCTTGCAATAGCGTTGCAGCACCGCGGGGTCGTGGCCGTTGCTCATGGTCACCGTGGTCACGGTGTTGGAGCGCTCGCTGGCTTCCGCGACGTTGAAGCCGAGCACCTGGCCTTCCGACCATGCGGCAACGGCGCGGCGCGTGGCTTCGCCGAGCAGGCTGTGGCGGCGGAAGGCGTTCTCCAGGCCTTCCTCGTGCAGCATGTCGATCGCCTGGCGCAGCGCGAACAACAGATGCACCGGCGCGGTGCCGGCATATTTGCGATAATTCTCGGTGCCCTCGCGTTCGCTCCAGCTCCAATACGGCGTCGACATGTTGGCCTTCTTCTGCGCTTCGAGCGCGCGCGCATTGGCGGCAACGAAGCCGAGGCCCGGGGGCGTCATCAGGCCCTTCTGCGAGCCGGACATCGCGACGTCGATGCCCCATTTGTCCATCTCGAACGGCATGCAGCCGAGCGAGGCCACGGTGTCGACCATGTACAGCGCGGGATGGCCGGCCGCCTTGATCGCCTTGCCGATCGCCTCGATGTCGTTCTGCACGCCCGAGGCGGTGTCGACCTGGACGACGACGACGGCCTTGATGGTGTGCTCCTTGTCGCGGCGCAGGCGCTCCTCGACTTCGTGCGGCCGCACCGCGCGGCGCCAGTCGCCCTTGAGCACCTCGACCTCGGCGCCCATCAGCGCTGCCGCATTGCCCCAGCCGATCGCGAACCGGCCGCTCTCCAGCACCAGCACCTTGTCGCCGCGCGACAGCACGTTGCTGAGCGCCGCTTCCCAGGCGCCGTGACCGTTGGCGATGTAGATGTAGGACTTGCCCTTGGTGGCAAACAGCTTCGAGATGTCACCGAGCAGGCTTTCGGTCAGATCGAGCATCTGCTTGGAATAGATGTCGATCGCCGGACGGTGCATCGCCCGCAGCACCTCGTCGGGCATGTTGGTGGGCCCGGGGATGGCCAGAAATTCCCGGCCCGCGCGAACGGTCATTGCTGTCAGTCCTTGTGTCGTGGAGACGGTGGAAGGTTGATGATCCATGTTTCTACGCGTTGGAGGCGCTCAGGAAAAGCACGGAAAACGCAGGTCAGGGTTATCGTTTGGTCTCGCGGCAGCCGGCGGCTTCGGCCTCCTCGACCGAGCAGAACCAGCGGGTGCCCTTGCTGATCTTCATCTTGATCTGGGTGTACCAGCGGCTGGTCGGCTGGTGGAAGATGCACTCGCCGGCGCTGTTGACGTTGCCTTTGATGGTGCAATCCGGGGAGGGCGCGACCGGCCCCGAGGCCGAGGCGAGCAGCACCTTGTGTGCCCCCTCGGGTGGCTTGGTCGCGCCGAGGATGACGGTCTTCTTGTTGCGGACGCGCCAGTCCCAGGGCGCGATGAAGGCGCCCTGCCACATCCCGGCTTTTGCCTCGCGCGCCGCTTTCTCGTCTGCATCGTAGTCGTGGGACATGCGGGTGTAGGCCAGCGCCCAGCCGCTGCGCACCAGCCATTTCTGGATGTCCTCGCCACCGACCTCGCAGCGCGCCACGGTGCGGCCGCGCCGGTCGATTGATCGCGCGTGGCAGGCCCAGCTCTTGCCGTCCGTGTACTTGGCGAGCTCGTCGCGCGCCGCGACGCCGCAGGTCCAGCGCTCGGTCTTGGTGTTGAGGCAGAGCTGGTCGATTGCGGGCGCGTCGATGCCGCCGAGCCGGATGCGCGTGTTGCCGATCACCACGGCATCGCCAGCGCGGACTTTTGCAATGCCGGTGATGTCGGCGGCCGCAGCCAGCGAGGGCAGGGCGAGCCAAGATGAGCCGAGCAGAGACAGCGCAATCAGGAATTTTCGCAACATGCCGGTCCGCGTGGGATGAAAATCTCGATAGACCGCGCAATTGTGGTCGGCTTTTGTCCGCCCGGCCAGCGCCTGCCTGACGGATGAGCTTTCAACTTCCCGTCATTGCCGGGCGAGTGGCGAATAGGGAGTACCGCATAGGGCGCCGCGCACCATTCGCCATTCGCTACTCGCCATTCACCATTCGCCTCCGCGCCACCGCCAGGCCCATCAGCACGAATGCCGACGTCACCTCCGGCCCGCCCACCAGGATCCGCGTGGGCGTCTTCATCTTGTTCCACTCATAGGCGCGGAACGGGCCGCGGCGGCCGCCTTCGCCGAGGTTTGCGACGATCACGTTCAGCGCCGGTGCGAAGGCGCGCGGGTCGGCGCCGAGATGGCCGAGCGCGATCAGCGCCAGCGCCGCGTCGAACACGTTCATCTCAGCGGCCATCAGCTCGTCCTTGACGTAGGACAGCACGCGATGGCGGATGAAGTCGAAATCGCCGGCGGGATCGATCGCGGCCTGCGCCGCCAGCGGCAACGTCAGGAAGGCCGCATAGCATCGGCCGAAATAGGCGCTGTAGAGCTCCGGCAGGTAATAGATGTGCGAGCGCGGATTGGCGAAGGCGCCGCTCGCGGCCAGCCGCTTCTGGAAACCGATGATGCGATGCACCGTCGCGAGCCGCGACGGTGTCTCCAACACTTTCCAGCGTGCCAGATTGCGAAAGCTCACCTCGAGAATGTCGAGATTGAGCGTCGGGTCGAGATCATTGCCGTAGGGACGCTCGCCCTTGAGGTTGTCGATCCAGGTCGCGACCCCGCCCTCATAGTCGATATTGTCGTTCAGCGGCACGGTCACGCGGGGTTCGTTGACGCCGGCGTGCACCTGATAGCCGGAATAGAAGTCGAGCAGCGGCTGGTCGATGATCGCGTCGAGGCAGCCGGCCTGCGTCGCTGCCGAGATCGAGCACGCCGTGGTGTCGCAGTCCGGCACGTAAATGCCGAAGCCGAGGTCCTGCTTGATCTGCGCGAAGTATCGCGAGAAGCGCGGATGCGGCGCCGGCGCCAGCGCGGTGATGACGTTGAAGCGCGTCCCGTCGATGCCCTCGACCTCCTCGCGGCTGATGTTGACGCAAAAATCCACCATGTCGGCGATGGCGCGCTCGGCCGCGATCTTGTCGGACGCCGAGGCGAGCTCGGTCTCGCCATAGTTCAGCAGCGCCTCGATGAAGAATGCGTCGTAATAGGCCGAGCGGTGCCGGATCTGCACCGGCTCCCACATCGGCTCGGCGACCCCTCGCCAGGGCGGATTGACCACGGCCCCGGCCGGCGATCGCGCGATGAAGACGCGGGCGAGGTTGAACAGCAGCGAGGAATTCTTGTAGCCGCGGGCGTTGAGGCCCGTGAGCGCCATGATCAGCTCGCGGCCGCGAAAATCCGGATCGCCGATCAGGTTGAAGGCGGCATAGGTCGGCAGGAAGCCGTTCCGGCGGTAGGAGCCGAGCAGATGCTGCGCGCAATCGCGGATCACGCCGTCGATCTGCGCTTGCGGCGGCGCCGAGCCCGTGAACATCGCCGGCGGCGGCTTCGGATGGTCGAGCGCGATGCTGTCGACGAGGTCGGCGACCGGCTGGCCGACCACCGCCCAGTCGGGCTCGGCCTCGTCGCGGGCGCGAACCAGCGCCTTGCGTAGCGCCGTCAGCCTGGCCTCGTCGCGCAGCTCGGGCAGCCCGGCCCGCCGGAGCAGCACCCGCAGCGCGGGATTGCCGAGCGCAGTCTTGTAGAATTTGGCCAGATGCGGATCGCCGCCGGCCGTCGCCGATAATACGGGATCGCAGACGTCGTAAAGCGAGGGGCCGTCCTTCGGCGCCAGCAGCGCCCGGCAGGCGGCGCCGGCGAAATAATGAAAGTTCATGAAGTACCTGGTCGCGGACTCTGGCGGGGGTTGGCCGGGGGCCGGCCATCGCGCTCCCAACCACGCGCCACCCCCTGCAAGTCGTTGAAAAGGCTACCCGGATTCGCAGGAAATACAAATGTGATGAACGTCACGGAAAAACGCGGCACGAAGGCTGCATGATCGGACCCCGAAAGGGCCCGCAGGAGCACAAAATGCACAAAACTGGGCGAGGGAATTAACGAACAACATCAGTAGCTTAGATCAAATTTTGGGAATCTGTTGCCGGGCGCACTATATCCGGTTAAAGGTTTGTTTGGTGCGGCGCCGCAAATTGCGCGCAATTCGGGGGCACATCCCCGGCCAATCCCTCAAACCTAAAGACGCTATCGCGCTACTCAAACAGTGTGCGCGCGCTTGGCTGGTCTTTGGCACAGGAAACGAACCGAGATGAATGTAAAGCAGCTCGACCTTTCCAGACGCACGATCGCGCTGGCCGCGGCCCTCATCGGCACGGTCTCGCTGGTGATCGGCGCCCATGCTGCTCTCAACATGCGCGCGATCGACGCCGCCAAGGCGGTCTCGACCGACCAGGTCACGGGTTCGATCGCCCAGACCTCCCGCCTCGCGCTCGTCATCGGCAACGGACACTATCCAGACGCCAGCGCGCCGCTGACGCAGTCGATCAACGACGCCCGCGCGCTGTCCTCGTCCCTGCGCAAGGACGGCTTTGACGTCGACATGGTGGAAGACGCGACCCGGGACGACATGGTCCGCGCCGTCAACCGCCTGAAGTCGCGGATCAAGCGCGATACCGTCGTCATGCTGTTCTTCGGCGGCTACGGCGTGCAGGCCGGCCGCCAGAGCTACATGCTGCCGGTCGATGCCGTGATCTGGAAGGAAAGCGACGTCCGCCGCCAGGGCGTCTCGATCGACGGCGTGCTCGACATGATGAAGGAGCAGGGCGCCAAGGCCAAGCTCGTCGTCGTCGACGCCTCCCGCCGCAATCCCTATGAGCGCCGCTTCCGCTCCTACAGCCACGGCCTCGCGCCGATCAGCGCGTCCGACAATGCCCTGATCCTCACCTCGGCCTCGCCCGGCAAGGTCGTCGACGACGGCAAGGGCGAGCACAGCGTGCTGGTCAGCGAGTTCCTCAACAACCTCAACGCCCGGGGCAGCGCCGAGAGCGTCTTCAACAAGACCCGCCTCGCCATCTCCCGCGCCAGCGAAGGCGACCAGGTCCCGACGGTCTCCTCCTCGCTGCTCGAAGACGTCCAATTCGGCGAAGCCGGCGGCTAGTTTTTTCCTTGGATCTTGCGACGTCTCGTGCCCCGGACGCGGCGCATCATAGGATGATGCGACGCTGAGCCGGGGCCCATTTTTTGGGACTGTCGTTTCGTGACGAGATGGTCCCGGTTCTGCTCAGCAGCGCTGCACGCCGCAGCGCGTCCGGGACACAGGCTCTCCAATCGCTACTTCGCTGCTTCCGCGGCCATCACCGGTCGCACCGGATCGCCTTCGCGCAAGAGCGCGCCGGCGCGGGCGACGACGACATCGCCCTCGTTGAGGCCGTCGCGGACCTCGATATTGCCGCCGGACATCAAGCCGACCTCGACACGCTTGGTCTCGACGCGGTTGCGACGGATCACCTGCACCACGGTGCCGGCGGAGGAATATTGCACGGCCGTCAGGGGCACCGCGACGTTGCAGCTCTGCCCGGACTTGATCAGCGCACGCCCGCTCGCCTTCAGCAGCAGCCGCTTCTGCGAGGAGATGCCGATATAGACCATGCCCTGCTGGATGTTCGGCTCGACGGTCGGGCCGATGCGACGCACCTTGCCGTCGATGTCGCCGGCGCCGGAGATCCGCACCGTCGCCGGCTGATTGACGGCGAGCTTGCGCAAATCGGTCGTCGCAACCAGGCCGACGAGATCGTATTCGCTGCGCGCCACGATCGTGAACAGCGCCTCGCCCTTGGCCGAGGCGAAATTGCCGATCTGGGCCGTCGACGCCGCGATCACGCCCGCCACGGGGGCGGTGACCTGCAGCGTGCCGCCCTCGGGAAGCGCCAGCCGCGCCAGCACCTGGCCGGCGGTGGTGGTGTCGCCGGCTTCCGCCAGCACGTCCGTGACCTTCAGGCCCGGGCGCTCGGGCCGCACCGAGGTTTCCTCCCGCGCGATGATCGTGCCGGTGGCCTCGACGATGTCGGAGAAGCAGGATTTCGCGACTTTCAGCACCGTGACGGCCGGCCCCTTGGGTGCGTCGTCATCGGCAGCCCGGGCCGGATATTGACCGAGGACGAGCGCGCCGGCGACGGCTGCGGGGCACAGGGTTCGGACAACGGCACGGGGCAAATGACGCATCGGAAATTCCACGGGGTTCAAGCCCTTCGATCGATAGCAGATGGCAACGGGCCGGACTATGGCCGCGTTGCCCATGTCGGGATGCCACGCCGGCGCGCGCCGCCGTGGCAGGTCATTGATGAGTCGCGGGATTGGAGATCAGGTTCGCCGCCCTCCGGGGTCGGGCGGCCTGATTGCGGCTTTCCATGGGGTGTGGACCCTCACGGCTGAGGTCGCCGCAATGGCGGGCCCCTCAGCCGCGGCGCTCGCCCAGCAGCCGCCCGCTGGCCCGGTCGATCAAATGCAGCCGCGTGCAGGCCGGGCAGGACACCGACTCATGCGTGCGGTCGGTCGGCTCGTTGGCGAGCCGATGCTGCACGTTCAGGCCGGTCTGCGGGCATTTGAAGACGATCTGGCGGTCCATGGCCGATCATATGAAGACAAGGCGCGCCTGCGAAAATTACGGATGTTTACGTAGGTCGGCCTGGCCCCCTCAGCCTGGCCCCCTCACGGCAGATTCACGAACTCCACCCAGTTCGGTTTCTTGCCGGTGGGGTAGGATTTCAGCCTGGCCAGCGCGCCGCTGCTCGGGTCGATCGCATAGACCGTCATGCTGTCGGAGAGCTCGCCGACCGCGGCGAGGTAGCGGCCGGAGGGATCGATATTGAAGCCGCGGGGCTGCTTCTCGGTCGGGACACTGCCGATCGTGGTCAACTTGCCGCTTGATCCGTCCACCCTGTAGGCGGTGAGCGTGCTGGTGGTGCGCTCGGAGGCGTAGAGGAAGCGGCCGTCCGGGGTGATGTGGATGTCGGCAGCCCAGGGCTTTCCTGAAAACCCTTCCGGCAGCACGGTGGTGCGCTGGATCTCGTCCCAGGCGCCGCTCCTCGCCTCATAGGTGAAGGCTGCGACGTCGCCGTTCAGCTCGTGGAGGAGATAGACGAACTTGCCGCCCGGGTGAAACACGAAGTGCCGCGGCCCCGATTTTTCCGGCACCTTGTGGACCGGCGGATCGCTCGGCGTCAGCGTGCCGGCCGCGGCATCGAACGCGAAGCTCAGCACCTGGTCGGAGCCCAGATTGGTCGCGAACGCGAAGCGGTTGTCGGGCGAGGGCAGGAACGCGTGCGCATTCAGCCCGGTCGGAATCACCTGCTTCGGCTCGCCGGCGACGCCGTTTGCGCCCAGCGGATTCAGCGCAACCTTGTTGCCGCCATAGGACGCGCTGAACAGGAACTTGCCGCTGTGGTCGACGGCGATATTGGCCATGCTGTCGGCGAGCGGCGCGTTGCCGAGCTGGCTGAGCTCGCCCGTCTTGGGATCGATCGCAAAGCTCACGGCGAGGTAGGGCTGCGAGCGAACGCCGGCAATCAGCACGCGGTGGTCGGGCGTGATCGCGAGGGGTGTCGAGGATCCGGGCTTCTCGATACCCTTGAAGGCGGCCGTCTGCACGGGCGTCATCTCGCCGCTCGCGGTCATCTTGAACACGCTGATGTCGTTGCTGTCGGCGTTGCCGACATAGGCGAAGGTCTCGGCCATGCCGGCTTGGACTCCAGAAATGAGGGTGAGGGCTGCGAACAGGGTGGTGGCGATCGCAGCGCGTGGCGCCTTGGACGCGATGCGTCGGGTCGGTCTCGACATGGTCTCCTCCTGAAGGCCGGGTCGCTTCATTGTCGTTTTGCCGGCGAGGATAGCGGGCGGCGCGCGCCCGCACCAAATTCCAGTTGGGATCGATCGATGCTGAAATTGTATCGGTCGCCGCAGAGGGCTACCGCGCCGAAGCTGTCCGGGAGGGCAGATTCGGGCTGGACGCAGGAGCGGGCGGTCCGAGCACGGTCCAGACGGCAACCGCAATCAGGGCGGATGTGAGGATGGTCCAGGCGATGAGCCGCTGCCGCATCAGGCCGAATCCGTCGGTGTCATTGATGTCCAGGCCGTCCAGGATCATGCACTTCAAACCGCGGCAATCCTGTGAACTCGTTCACAGCCGAAAACCGCCGGTGCAATGCGAAACCAACGCCGCGCCAGCGCATTGAACCGGCATGCCCCAGGAAAACGATCTCGAAGGCAAGCCCGACATGGGCGGCAAGCATGGCGGTCAGAAAGGCCAGCCCAAGCCGCCGCCGCGCCCGCAGGAGGGCGAGCGCGACGCCGACGTCGTGGCAAAGCGCCACACCAGTCAAACCGATCCCGCCTCGCCGCCGACCAAACCAAAGTAGCGATGTATTCGCACCGGGAACGGCGGCTTCGCCTTGCCGTTACCCTGATCCGCGGGGCGGACGAATCGAACGGAGGCTGGCACGTGTTTTGGATCTGTTGGAACACCGCCTGGTCGCTCATCATCAGCGGCATCATGTTCGCCACCATCGTCAGCCACCCCGACTCCGAGATCGCCGAAGTGCGTGCCGCCAAACGTTTGATGTAGTTCGTGGCGTGCCGGAAAGCGCGATGAGATCGGGGTGATTTCATCGCGCTTTGGGAGTCCGGATCATGCTCTCGTGCGAGCCGGACCCGTCCTGCCGTCAATAGTCCCAGAACACCGGGATCCAACGGAAGGCATCACCGTCTATTGCGACGTGCCCGATCGAGGGGAAGGGCATGTGGGTGGCCACCAGCAGCTCGCGGCTCGCGGCCAGCTCCCGCAGCAGACGGACGCGAACGCGCGCGGCCTCTTCGGGATCGTGCTCGAAGCCGTTGTGCCAATCGGGGTGATCGAATCCGACAGTGAACACGGCATCACCAGCGAATGTCAGCCGATCGCCGCCCGATGCCAGCCGGACCACGCTGTGCCCGGGGGTGTGGCCGCCGGTGCGCGTGACCACCACGCCCGGCGCCACCTCATGCTCCTCCTCGAAGGTACGCAGCTGGTTGTGGTACTCCTTCGCAAACCGCTCGGCGGTCGCCCGCAATGCGTCCGGGAATCCGGGCGGCATCGAGACATGGGTGAAATCGGGGTTCTCCCAGAACGCGACCTCGGCAGCGGCGACGTGGATCCGCAGGTCCGGGCGCAGCCGCTCCTTCACCTCGTCGACGAGCAGCCCGCCGATGTGGTCCATGTGCATGTGCGTCAGCACCACGTCGGTGACGGATCCGAGATCGATGCCGGCGGCTTCCAGTCGCTTGCTCAACTGCCCGGCCCGCGGCAAGTGCAGATCCGGATCAGACCCCAGCCCGGCGTCGACGAGGATGGTTTGGCCGCCGCTGCGCACCACGACCACGTTCAGCGCCCAGTCGAACGCATCCGGCGGCAGGAACATGTCCTTCAGCCAGGCCGCGCGGACGGCCGGGTCGGCGTTGTGGGCGAGCATCGCGCCCGGCAGCATCAGCACGCCGTCGCTGATCACCATCACGTCGATCTCGCCGATCTTCAGTGCATAGCGCGACGGGACCAGTTCCTCGGGGCGCGATGTCGCGGGATATGAAGGGTTGTGCAGGTTCATGTTGGTCTCCTGTTTCATGAGAAGGCTCCCGGCTGGCTTGATCGGCAGACCGCGCAGCCGGGACGCGCGGCCGTCATGGCTCGAGACGTCTAGAGAGCGGTGACGCGCTCGGGATCGGCGGAAGCGAGAGCGGCGGCGCGCTCCGCCTTTGGCGGATAGATCCAGACCGTGTTGATCTCCCGCTTGGTCTTCTTGGCGACGTCGCCGACCATTTCGACCTTCCGCTCCCAGCCGCGCGTGAACAGCGCGCCGGCGTCGCCGAGGTCGAGGCAGGTGACGTAGGCCTTCTGGTGATAGGGCCGGGTCGCAAGGCCGAGCAGCTCGGCCGCGGCATTGTTGCCGGCGAAGGCGCCCATGCGCGTGGCGTGCTGGCACGACATCAGCGCGTAATTTCCCTCGTCGTCGCAGGCCGCGCGTGCCGCATCGCCGGCCGCGAAGACACCCTGAACGCCTGTCACCTGCAGGCGGCGATCGACCAGCAACCGGCCGAAGCTGTCGCGCTCGGCGGGAATCTGCGCGGTCAAGGGTGCCGCACGAATGCCCGCCGCCCAGATCACGGTCTCGGTCTCGATGCGTTCGCCGCTCGACAGCGTGACGCCGGATTGGTCGAGCGATGCGACCCCGGCACCGAGGCGGGTTTCCACACCGAGCTTGCGAAGCGCGTCCTCGATGACGGGGCGGGGACCCGCGCCCATGTCGGGCGCGATCGCATTGTTGCGATCGACGATGATGACGCGGCTCTTCGCGTTGGTGCCGAGGATGTCGCGAAGCCGCGCCGGCATTTCGGTGGCAGCCTCGATGCCGGTGAAGCCGCCGCCGGCGACGACGACCGTGTCGCGCCCGACCGTGGCCGGCCGCTTGGCGAGACCATGCAGGTGCTTGTCGAGTGCGACGGCATCGTCGAGCGAATCGACGCTGAAGCCATGCTCGGCAAGCCCCGGAATGTTCGGACGGAACAGCCGGCTGCCGGTGGTCACGACGAGACGGTCGTAGGAGAGCGTCTTCGTCGTCCCCTTTGCCGTCGCGATCTTCACCATGCAGGATTTGGTGTCGACCGCCTCGGCGGTGCCTTGCACATAGGTGACGTCGATGGCCTCGAGCACGTCGAGCAGGGGCGCGGTCAGGGTTTCTGGCTTCGGTTCATAGAGCCGCGGGCGGACCACGAGCGTAGGCTCGGGCGCAACCAGCGCGATCTCCAGCTGGTCTGGCGAGACGCCTTGTATCTCGCGCAGGCGGGCTGCGGAAAGGGCGGCGTACATGCCGGCGAAGCCGGCGCCGATGATCACTAATCGCATGGGTTTGCTCCTTGGTTGGCAGTGTCGAAAGTCCGCGCGCAACCGTCGCTGCTCCCTCGCGGGCAGCGTCCGGTGACGGCACGAAGAGATGTGAAGAGATGAAGTGAACCGCTGCGTCTAAGGCGCCATGCAGCGGGACAGTGGCGAGCGCGCCGGCCAGGCCTGGCGAAACACGACCGGCCTCAGGCCCCAGTCCTGATAAGGCAGGCCGGAGTCGTCCCGGTTCATGATGAATACCAGCGGATGCATCGCGTGCACATCGTGCGCCGGAAGCTCCACCTCCTCGCCCGTCGCCGACGTGAAGCGGACGGCCAGCGAGAGTCCGTACAAGGTTGCGGTGGCAAGGCTTCGGTGGCGCGAGGCGGTCACGCGCCGGCTGATGAAGTCTTTCCAGGTCATCATCGGTCTCCGTCGATTGGTCTGGACATGATGATGATCTACCGGATCGGGCCTGCCGCTGCGCCAGAGCAGTTGCCGTGATTGCAGCGCGATTGCTGCTAACGCTGGCGCCTGCGCCAGTCGCTCGGGCTCTCGCCGGTCAGCTTGCGGAACGCCGCCGCGAACGCCGTCTGCGAGGCATAGCCGAGCGCGGCTGCGATCGCGGCGACCGTCTCGTCGCCCTCGCGCAGCATCTTCATGGCCTGCTCGAGCCGGTGCTGGCGCAGCCAGGCATGCGGAGACAGGCCGGTGCTTTCCTTGAACGCACGGCAGAAGTGAAAGCGCGACAGGCCCGCATCGGATGCCAGCGCATCCAGCGAGACGTCCGCGTCGCTGTCCGACCGCAAGCGTTCGATCGCACGGAGCAGGATCTTCGGCGATAAGCCGCCCACGGTCGGCTCGAAACTGGTTGGCGAGCCGGTATGCGCAGCCAGAAGGCGCGTGGCCAGAAGATCCGTCAGCTGATGCCGGAACAAGGTGTCCAGGGCTCCATTGCCTTGCAACGTGTCTGCCGCGCTCAGGATCAGTCGCGAGGTGATGGGGTCGGGATGTGCGGTTCGCTCCAGCAGGTCGGCCGGTCCGACCTGGGCCTCGTCGGCAACGCGCTTCAGGATTGCGTCGGGAAGATACAGCTGAACCACGTCGACGGGCTTTGGAATATCCCACCTGGAGCTCGATCCTTCCGGGATGATGATCAGGACTCCCGGCCGAAACGTGCCGATCGCGACCGATCGTCCCGACCGCCGCTCCATGCGCTGCATCATGCCGTTATACGCCATGATCACGTGGTGGCTCATGGGCTCGACGACGTCGTGCAGCGGATCATGTCGCCAGTGCGCGAGGCCGGCACCGGAGGCGTCCAGCGCCATGCGAAACGGCTCGGTTCTGAGCACGCGCGCCATCTCCGCACCGGCGGCGCGCCGTTCGGAATGCGAGCTGTCGTCCGGCTGCGCACGAGGTGCGGGGGGTGCGCCCTGCTGCGAGACATCGCGCATGGGAGCAGTGTTTCCGGTCATGGCATGGCTCCTTTCGGATCGCGTCAGGATTCCGATCAGTCGCCCGTATTTGTACGGACCGGCGGCGTTCTATTCCCTGCGAGCGAGGGCGTATTGCCTGAAGCGGCCGTGTTTTGTCTGATCCTGCTCCAAGCGGCGCTTTCGCAAATGCGCCGGTCTCATCCCATCGACCGTCTTGCTGCCGCAGCCAAATCGGCGCACCCTGCCGCCCCGGTTGATTTGCCTGCAAGGTTCTTTTCGATGATGACCGCATCCAAGGCCTTCATTGCTTTCTGCCTGCTCGCGCTGGTCGGCACGGTGCTGGTGATCGGCCCGGCCGAGCTGCGCCGTCTGCTCCCGGACGGGACCAAGACCTCAATCGCCGCCAGGCCGGAGACCAAGGTCGAAGCCAAGGCCGAAGCCAAGTCCGAAGCAAAGGCCGAAGCAAAGGCCGAGCTCAAGCCGGAGCCGAAACCGGAAGCGCCGAAGCCGGACCAGCCGAAGCTTGCCGCCGCCGCGCCGCCCGCGCCTGCAGCAGTGGCGGCCCCGGCGCCCGAGCCGAAGACCGGCGCGCTGGTCGAGATTCAGAAGCAGGTCGCGGCGCTGCCCGATCTCGCGCCGGTCAAGCCGCCGCCGGCGGTCGCCGACACCGGCCCCCGTTTCGACGTCGCCCGGGTCGACGATCGCGGCGAGGCCGCGGTGATTGCCGGCGTGGCCGCGCCGGGTGCAAAGGTCGAGCTGCTGCGCGACGGCAAGCCACTCGACACAGCGGTGGCCGACGCCTCGGGCCAGTTCGTGATGACCCCGCCGCAGCTTCCCCCCGGTTCCTATGAATTGACGCTCCGGGCCAGGGCGCCGGATGGCACGGTCACGCAGTCCGGCCGCACCATGCCGGTCACCATCGCCGAAGCGGCGCCGCCGCCCGCGCGTCCGGGACCGGTCGCGAGGCAAGAGTCGAAGCAAGAGTCGAAGCAAGAGTCGAAGCAAGCCGAGAAGGTGGATGACAAGGCGGATGTCGTGGCGGCGCTGCCGTCGGGCGCGCCGCATCTTGCCTCTGCTCCCGACAGGGCTGCTTCCCGGCCGAAATTGACCGGCGCGCCGAAACCCAAGGTCATGGCGCGGGCGCCCGCGGCGACGACGGTGGCATCGGCCTCGCCGGCGGACGCGCTGCAGGCCGCGCCATTGGAGGCAGGCGGCAGCCGGGTGATCTCCCGCGGCGACAGCCTGTGGGCGCTCAGCCGGCTCGCCTATGGCGACGGCGCCCGCTACGCCGTCATCTTCAACGCCAACCGCGGCAAGATCCACAACCCCAATCTGATCTATCCCGGCCAGACCTTTGTGATGCCGCAGAAGCCGGAGTGAGGGGTCACGCCTTCCCGCGAGCGCAGGACTGTCGCTTACGATTTTGCCTGTGGCCATCCTTCGAGACGCCCGCCTTTGGCGGGCCCTCAGGATGAGGACCGGGGTGCGCGGCACGTTTCAACGGCCCGGTGCCAGTTAGCCTCACCCTGAGGGACCGCGAAGCGGTCGTCTCGAAGGGCGAGGCGTGCGCTCAGGCCGCCGCCGGGCGCCCGGTGAAGCCAGTCTCCCGCGACGCTTTGCCCTGTGTCTCTGCGGAACAATTGGTTCCCTCGCGAGTCATGTCGATGCGGCGCAGTGCGCCGCTGGCGCGGGGAGGAGGCCGAATTGGTCAGGTCAGCGGTCGTGTCGGGACGCATGCGACTGGCGCTCGCCGGCGCGGCGCTCCTGATTGCGTCAGTGCTGGTGCCTGAGAGAGCCGAGGCGCAGTTCGGATTGCGCGGCGGTCCGCTTGGCGTTGCGCGTTTCGCCGTCGGCCACGTGATCGGCATGTCGCGACTGCGCCATTCCCGCATGGCGGTGAGGGGCGGTCGATACCGCTCCGCTGCGCTGAGGTCGCAAGATCCACGTCAAGATGTGCGTGGCGCCGAGCGCGGTCAGGCTGCGAACCCTTACGTGATGCGCGCGGCGCTCACGGCGCAGGCTGCGCTGGCGGGCTGGCAGGGCGGCCGCCGGGCGCAAGGCTGGTGGCGCCATCCCGATGGCAGCTATGGCTGGGTCGGCCCGGTGTTCTGGCCGTTCGCGCATGACGACCTCACCAATGCCGTCGTCCTCGGCGATGCGACCAGTCTCTCGCTCTATGGCTATGGCGACATCTATGCCGCGATCTTCGCGCCCTATGCGGCGACCGAGCTCGCGGCCTACACCGCGCCGCAAGGCCGGCGTGGACGACGCCTCCCCACCGCGGAAATCCTGTGCGAGGCCAGCGACAGCGGCGGTCTGCCGGTCGAGCGCATCGCTGCTGCCGTGACGCCGAACGAATTGCAGCGCACCGCGCTCGACGAGCTCGCATCCGCCTGGATCAATGCGCGCGACACCATCCGCGCGGCGTGCCCGGCGCAGGCCCCCGCCAATGCGGCGGAGCGCCTCGGCCTGATGCGCGAACGTGTCGAGGCCATGATCAAGGCCATCGACGCGGTCGCGCCGCCGCTGGCGAAGTTCACGGGTCTGCTCGATGACGATCAGAAGGCCCGGCTCAATTCTCTCGGCAACGAGCGTCGCGCCGCGCTCGCCTCGATGCAGCGCAGGGAAACGAACAAGGATACAAACAAGGATGCGCAGGCGGCCGCCGCCTGCGATGCCGACAGCGATCCCCGCTATGACGAAAAGCTGCAGCGTCAGTACGAGCAGCTCGTGCAGCAGCAATGGCCTGCGGGCGACATCGCCTCGACGCTCCGCCTCGACGAGACCGCCCGCGCCCGCTTCGAGGTGCTGCAGGACACCGCCCTGCGCACCATGCAGACGCTCGGCGCCTGTCCGTCACAGCCCGCTGCAACACCACAAGCGCGCCTCACCGCCGCCAAGGCGCGGCTGGAGACGATGCTGCAAGCCGTGAACGGCGTCGCCGATGCGCTGGACGATTTCGAGGCTGATCTGAGCGAAGAGCAGAAGGCGACCTTCGAGGCGATCGGGCCGAAGCGCGGGGCGTGATCACCCGCATGCCCAGTCGAACTTCATGTCCTTGAAGTCGAGCTGCGCGTTGCCGGTGCCGAAATTGGTGCCGCCGAAATATTCCTCGAACTCGATATAGGCCGGCATTGGGATCGGTCGCGCGCGGCATCAAGGCGATTCCGCGATTCTCCGTCAGATCGGCGCGCGGAGGGCCCGCGAACATCTTCTGCGCAAAGACGGTGCGGCCTCCTAGAAGGCGCTGGCACCGCCGGCCAGACGTCCGGGCTGTTGCCGAAGACGCGGGCGAGAATCAGCGCGGTGGCCGCGGTGACATTGCGGCGAGCGCCAGAGACGTCTCCAGGACAGGGCGAGTTCGGCCGCAAAGGTCGATGATGCCATCCTGTCAGTGTCTCGCCCGTCAGGTCAAAGAAGCTTGTCGGGCCCGGCTTTGGCCATTCTCCTAACCCATTGATCCGGCTCACCACGTCTACTGTGCATGGGGTTGTTTCGCCGTTTTTTGAATCTTCTCGCGGCATCCGTCTTCGAATAATCGAAATTTCTTTTTACCAGAAATGCGACACACCCTATGATCCGCTCCAACTCATCCCATGGTAAGGGACGGATCGCGATCGTCAGGGTTCGTGGGGTGAGGGGCGGTGGACGCGGGCGGCGTTGGCGCCAGATGCGGTCGCAGGGCGGGGTGTCCCCGTGAGCGATCAGCGGGCGCGTGTACGACGATGTCGAACGCGTACGGCAAAATCGTGTGGTCGTGACGCCCGATATTCCGGCGTCAAGTCTTGCAGTGGTGCGATCGTCCGACCGGACGGCGCATCCGATGACAGCTGCAAGGCGACGGTGGCAACGGGAAATCGTCTCACCGGCGAGAGCGCGACATAAGCCGTTTCAACCATCGCGCAGGGAAGGCCGGGCATTCGGCCACACCTGTTTCTCCCCTGTGAGCGTCTATCACGCACTCACGCACAGGGGCCTTGCGGGTGCCAGCCGGTGCCCGGTCTTCCCTGCGCCCTTCCATTTCGAAGGGTAGCAAGATCTACGCAAAACCCGGGCGCTAGCGCCGCGGGATCGCGAATTGCTGACGATGAGCGATAATAAGCAACGCCTCGCCATGCGAGGCAGGCGAGGAAGTCAGCCCCGCATCCGCACCGCGGCGGCATCCACCACGTTCGCCGCCTCCTCGCGCCAGTTCAAAATCTCCATCGCCAGCACGGGATGGTTAAAGCCCTTGAGCTGGAGATCGTCGAGGGCGCGGGCTTCGACGAAAGGCTCGACGATGCCGTAGACGCGGCGGCTGACCACGATCTGGTTGGGCTTGGCCTCGCCGCAGAGGCGCGAGGCGAGGTTGGTGACGCTGCCGATCGCCGCATATTCCAGCCGCTGCTCGAAGCCGACCTGGCCGAGCGTGGCATAGCCGACCGCAATGCCGATGCCGAAGCCGAGGCTGTGTCCGCGGTTGCGCCAGCGCTCGGTCAGGGGGCCGATCGTCTCGCGCATCTCCACCGCCATCTTCACCGCGCGCTGGGTGTGGTCCTCGAACTGGATCGGCGCGTTGAACAGGATCATCACGCCGTCGCCGGCATATTTGTCGAGCGTGCCCTCGTATTTGAAGATCAGCTTGCCGAGCGCGGCGTGATATTCGCGCAGCACGTTCATCGCCTCTTCCGGCTCGGTCGCTTCCGTGAACGCGGTGAAGCCGCGCAGATCGCAGAACACCACCGTCACCTCGCGGCGCTGGCTGGTGAGCAACCCTTCCGGGCTGTCGGACGAGGCGATCAATTGCGCCACCTGCGGCGCCAGGAAGCGCTCGAGCTTGCGGATGCGCTCGATCTCGCCGAGCTGGGTCTTGACGCGTTCCTCCAGCGACTTGTTCCAGTCCTTGAGCTGCTCGGTCTGCTGCTTGAGCTTGTCGGCCTGGGCGCGCACGGTCTCGCTCGCCGCCTCCAGCTCGCGGCCCTTGTGATCGACCTCCGTGAACAGGCGCGCATTGCGCATCGCCAGCACCGCCTGGTTGGCGAAGGTGCGCATCAGGCCGATGACGCTGCTTGCGAACTCGCCACCGGCGCGGCGCAGCACCACCAGCGAGCCGAGCGTGCCCTGCTGGTCGACCAGCGGCACGACCAGCACGGAGCGGAAGCCGGCGGCAATGGCGGCCTCGCGCAGCGGCTGCTCGGCGGCATGATCGAGATCGGCAAGCGCGATCGGCTCGCCGCTCCCGGCGGCATCGCTCAGGATGTTCTCGCCTTCGTCGATGGTGACATGGGCGCCGTCGGCGGATTTGTCGATGCCTTCAGCCTCGACCAGGTTGAAGCGGCGGCGCTCGGCATCGAAGCCGTAGATCAGCACCGCGTCGGCATGGGTGATCTCGATCGCGCGCGCGGCGATGGTGGGCAGCACGGCGTCGAGATCGAGCGAGGAGGCGAGCGCGCGGCCGACCTCCTCCAGCACCTTCAGCTCATTGATCGACTGCGCGAGATCGCGCGTGCGCTCCTCGACCTTGGTCTCCAGGTTCGAATAGGTCTCCTGGATCTGCCCGGCCATGCGGTTGAACTGGCTGGCGAGGTCTTCCAGCTCGTCGGAGGTGCGCACTTCGATGCGGTGGCTGAAATCACCCTCGCCGAGCTTGTGCGCGCCGTCGCGCAGCGCCGTGATCGGAATGATCATGCGGCGGGCGAGCAGCGTGCCGGCGAGAATCGCGACCATCAGGCCCATCCCGATCAGCAGCGCGATGCGCACCAGCTGGTCGCGGATCGGCATCAGGGCCTGCGTTGTCGGCTGCTCGAACAGCACGCTCCAGCCGAGCTTCGGCACGGTGCTGGCCGCGCTCATCACGGCATGGCCGTTGAAGTCGGTGCCGGAGGTGTCGCCCTCGTGGCCGGGCGCGATCGCGGCCGCAACCTGCGGCAGCTTCGACAGGTCCTTGCCGACATCGGGCCCTTTCGAGGACGTCGCCAGCACGCGGCCGCGCGGATCGACCACATAGGCAAAGGCCGCCTTGCCGACTTGCGCGTCCGACAGCAGATCGGAGAGGAAGCTGAGATCGATCTCGGCCACGGTGACGCCGGCATTGAAGCCGGAATGCGCCACCGAGATCGACATCATCGGCGTCCGGTCGGCGAACCAGGCCGGCGCATAGCTGACGCCGCGGGCGACGGTCTCGGTGAAGCGCATGTCGCGGGAGAGGTCGGCATTGCTGCCGGTCGTGGTCGACTGGCGGGAGACGCGCAGTACCTCGCGGCCTTCGCCGTTGAGCTGGAACAGCTGGTTGACGTCGGAGACCTGGTGCAGCAGCGATGCGTAGTCGGCGCGGCGCTTCTCGAGGGTGTCCTGGCTCGCCCGCGTCACCCAGCTGATCTGGCGATCGAGCTCCGAGATCGACTGCTCGATCCGCCGGGCCGCGCCTTGCGCCTTGTCCTCCAGGCCATCGGTGAGCTGCGTCCTGGTGGCGCGATAGGAGATCCAGGTCTCCATCGCGCCGTTGACGGCGAGGACGAACACGACGAGGCCGACGAGGGAGACGACGTATTTGGCGAACAGGCCCTCGCGCAGAAACCGTCTCTTGTCGTTCGCTCCTGCCATCCCGATCCTCTCGCGCCGCCATCGACGCTGGCGCTGTGGGCCGCAGGCCCTTCGGGGCGGTTCTATCACAATTTGGGCCAAAGGACCGCCGCGGGGCCGCGCGACCGGCCGGCGTGGTTACTCCCTGTGGACGCCGTGGTCGAGTGGAAGACGTGAATTGCCCGCGGCCTCATCCGTTCGGAGGAAGCCGGGCGCGGGAAGGGCCGATGGTCAGGGATTGCCGTGGAATTGAGCCCGCCAGTCCGGCCATTACCGGTTGAAGAGCTGCCGCAGCACGTCGTTCATTGGCTGACTGTCCTGCTGCGCGACCGGCGGGTCTTCCAAGGCTGGAGCCGCGGGCGAGGCCTGCGGCGCCGGTGTCGTAGGCGTTCCCGGCAGGCTGCGGTTGCGGCCGCTGCCTGGCGCGGCGCCGGTGCTGCTTCCCGCGCCACTGGAAAGCCCCTGCTGGATCAAATTGCCGATCGCCTCTCCCAGCGGACCGCCGAGCGGATTGTTCTGGCCCGGCTGCTGGGTTTGCGGATTGGCATTGCCGCCGGGCGGGGGCGTGCCGCCGAGGCCAAGGCTGCCCAGAATGTTGCCGAGCCCGGCGCCGTCAGGGCCGAACAGGCCCTTGCCCATCTCGCGCAGCTTGGCATAGGCGGCATCCGGATTGTCCAGCATGCCGGCCATATCAGGGTAGATCCGCGGCTGCGACCAGCTGCCCTGGATCATCACGGGAATGCCGAAGCCGACCGGCTCATTGGCGCGGCCCTGACCTTCCGTCGTCATCACCAGCTTCGGCTCGACGCGAAAGCCCATCATCTTGGTGTCGAGCGCGATGGTGCCGGCGCCGGTGACGCGCACCAGCGGTCCGATCAGATTGAGATCGGTCGTCACGGCCTGCCCCTTGTCGATGCGGAACGAGGCCGAGAGCTGCGACAAATCCGTGCTCTGCTCCTGACCGGGACTCTGGTTGTCCTGCCAGCCGGACAGCGTGCCCGATGTCAGCGAGCGGATCATCTGCGCGACGTTGATGCCGCGGATGGCGCCGTCCTGGAAATTGACGAAGGCGGTGCCCTGCATGTTCGCCATCAGCGCGCGCTGGCTGGTGCCGGCGCTGCGCAGAGCGAGCTTGGCCTGCAGCTTGCCGTCGATGCGGTCGAATTCGGCAAGGCCCTGGAGCAGCGGCAGCGCGCGCACGCCGACGAGGTCGGAATGCATGGCAAAGCTCGGCGCGCCGGTGGTCGCGTCCAGGATCACCTCGCCCGAGACCTGGCCGCCATAGGCGCCGAGATTGGCGGTGCCGGCCTTCAATACGCCGCCGGCGAGCTTGCCATCGAGCGCCAGCGGCGCGATGCGGGCATCGCCGATCACGGCCTCGTTCGCCGAGATTCTCACCTGCGCGTCGACATAATTGAGCCCGGAGACGTCGATCGGCGCATTGCTCCAGGGTTGCCCTGGCGCGCCCTGCGGCGATTTCGCCAGCGGAATCGCCAGACGCTGGAAGTCGAGGTCGACCTTGACCAGGGGCTTGCTCGCAATGTCGACCGAAGCCCAGCCGTTGAAGGTGCCGTCGCCGAGCCTGCCGTTCACGCCGTTGATCATCACGAGATCGCCGTTCAGCCGCACCTCGGCATGACCGGCGAGTTGAGACTTCAGCACGCTGGGCATGTCGATGGCGAAATCCACCGGAATCGTCGGCCGGTCGCCTGGCGCCGCCGGCGAGGTCGCCTTGATGTCGAACTTGGTCGGGTGGTCGCCGACGCGCGCGGTGCCGGCGATGTTGACCTTGCGGTCGCGGCCGACGGTCGCGTCGGCGTTGATGGCACTGATGCGGCCCTCGACACGATCGCGTACGCGCGAGAACGCGACTTCGCCGTCGGTGATCTTGACGCGGTCGATGGACGCGCCGCCGACATCGAGCGCGGGCGGCTTCGACGAGGTGCCCGCATTCGGCAGGCGCTCACGCAGCAGCGGCTGGTAGAGCACGGGATGGGTGACGACGAGCTCGCTGATCTCAGGGCGGCCCGCCCACACGCTGGAGAGCGACATGTCGGCCTGCACGCTGTCGACCGTCAGGCGCGTGATGCCGCTGCGATCCCGGGGGTCGGCAAGCGTGAGGTCGTTCAGGGTGACGTTCAGCGTCGGCCACAGGCTGATCTTCGTGGTGCCGTCGATCGACAGGCGATAGCCGGTCGCACTCTCGACGCGTGCGGCGATCCTCGAGGTCAGGAAGCCCGAGGGGATCCCGACCACCAGCAGGAGTGCGATCACGACGATGACGGCGGCCAGAGCCGCGCCGGCGAACTTCAATGCTCTCATCTCGACTTTCCAGCGACGGACAATCGGGCGTTGAATCCCGCAGATGACCGTCCTTTGCACCATCCTTTGCGCCTGAGTTTATCCCCGGACGGGAAGCGGCTCCAAGCGCGTAAAAATAGTCAGGGGGTGCTGCAAAGTTATGTGACTTATGACACACTTCCCCGACGCGGTTTTACGCGATCCTGACGTTGATGGTTTCAGGCGATTTCCAAGAATGCTGTCCAGGACGCTCACAAGGATATTGAAATGAGCAAGCAGGCCGAATTTGCGGTCATTCTGAAGATGAACGCGATGTTCGCGGATCTCGGTACAGACGAGATCCAGCGGCTGTCCAACCTCTGTCATACCCAGCATCTGGGGAACGGCGAGGTGCTGTTCCAGAAGGGCGATCCCGGGGACGCGCTGTTCGGCGTGCGCCGCGGCCAGGTCCGGATCGAGACCGGCGCCTCCGACGGCAGCCGGCTGACGCTCAATTTCATGGGGCCGGGCGACCTGTTCGGCGAAGTCGCGGTGCTGGACGGCCAGAATCGCACCGCGGATGCGACCGCCGGCGAGGCCAGCGAATTGTTCGTGCTGCGTCGCGAAGATTTTCTCGCCTTCCTCGAACGCGAGCCGAAGGTCGCGATCAAGATCATCGCATTGCTGTGCCAGCGCATCCGCTGGCAGAGCGAGCGGATGGAAGAATCCATGCTGCAGCCGCTGCCGGTGCGCCTGGCGCGGCGGCTCTGCGCACTCGCCGCCGATTTCGGCTCCGAGGTGCACATCTCCCAGGAGCAGCTCGGCGTCTTCGTCGGGGCCGCGCGCGAGAGCGTCAACCGTCAGCTCCAGGCCTGGCGCAAGGAGGCGATCCTGGATCTCCAGCGCGGCCGGATATTGCTGCGGAACATGACCAAGCTGACGGCGATCGCGCGGAACGAGTAGGGACTCAACCGATCTGGAGCCGGCGTCGGCGGACACGATTCCCGTCGATAGTGATGATGTCGTCCTGAATCTCGTCCTCCGTCACAGCGAATAGAATCTCTGCCAGTCGGATTGCAGGTAACGGAGCGCCTGGGGGCGTCCTTCGCGAGTGCGTCCTCCGGCTGCCTTGCCTCGGAAATCTCATTCCGCAGCGCGATGTGCGACGTTCTTCGATTCCGGCGTCGCCGCGTGATCACCGTCCGCCTCGGCGTCCTCGCTGTTCACGATCAACCGTTTGGCGAAGCGCCAGATCAGCGCGCCGAAATCGTCCATCACCATGAACATCGCGGGCACGAACACCAGCGACAGGATGGTCGAGAAGATCAGGCCGCCGATCACCGCGAGCGCCATCGGTGAACGGAATTCGCCGCCGGCACCGACCGCGAGCGCGCTTGGAATCATGCCCGCGGCCATAGCGATCGTGGTCATCACGATCGGGCGGGCGCGCTTCATGCCGGCGTCGATCATGGCTTCCTCGCGCGGCTTGCCGGCCTTGATGGCCTCGATGGCGAACTCCACCAGCATGATCGCGTTCTTGGTGACGATGCCCATCAGCATCAAGATGCCGATCCACACCGGCGTGGTGAGCTGCTTGCCGGTGAGGAGCAGGGCCGCAATCGCGCCGCCGATCGAGAGCGGCAGCGAGAACAGGATCGTGATCGGCTGCAGGAAGGTGCCGAACAGCAGCACCAGCACCGCGTAGACCATCATCAGGCCCGCCGTGATCGCGGTGGCGAACCCGTCGGACAGTTCGTTCAGGCTCTCGGCATCGCCGGAGGGGGAGACCTTCACGCCTTTCGGCAGGCTCTTCATCACCGGCAGGTCGTAGATCTTCTTGGTGGCGTCGCCGAGCGCGGCGGAACCGACGAGGTCGGCGGCAACGGTCGCCTGCCGTTCGCGATCGTAGCGGTTGATGCTGGTCGGACCCTGGTCGAGCTTGACGTCGGCGATGACGGAGAGGGGCACGCCGCCCTTTTCGCCGCGCTCGCCGAGGGGCACGCGCAACTGTTCCAGCGTCTTCAGATCGCCGCGTGCGGCATCTTCGAGCTGCACGCGGATCGGCACCAGCCGGTCGCCGACGTCGAACTTGGCGAGCGCGGGCCCGACGTCGCCGATGGTGGCGACGCGGATGGTCTGCGAGAGGCTTTCGGTCGAGACGCCGAGCCGTGCGGCGAGATCGGCGCGCGGTTGCACGCGCAGCTCGGGCCGCTCCAGCGTGGTTTCCGAGATCACGTTGGAGATGGTCGGAATCCGCTTCATCTGCGTCGCGAGCTCGCTGGCGACGTTGTTGACGATGTTGGCGTCCGCGCCGGTCACGACCAGCGAGATGGCGCGCAGGCCGTTCTCGTCGAGGAACCAGAAGCGGATGTCTGGAATGTTCTCCAGCTCCTGGCTGATCGAAAATTCGAGCTCGCGCTGGGTGATGTCGCGGCTGTCCTTGGGCGTGTAGTTGATGATCAAGGCGGCGCGCCGGACTTCCTGGGTCCCCGGCGGAACGCGCCCGCCATCGACGAATATGCTCCTCACCTCGGGCCGCTTGCGCAGGCGCGCGACGATGTCTTCGGTGACCTTTTCGGTGTAGGCGAGCTGGGTGCCCGGCGGCAGTTCGAGGGCAACCAGCGAGCGCGAGCTGTCCTGCGCGGGCAGGAAACCCTGCGGCAGCAGCGTGATGCTCCAGATCGAGGCGGCGAAGACGCCGAAGCCGACCAGCACCGTGATGAAATAGTGCTTCACCGACCAGGCCACGATCCGATGATAGGACCGCAAGATGCGCCCCGGCGGCGGCTCTTCGTGATGGCCGGGCTTGAGGAAATAGGCGGCGAGCACCGGCGTGACGAAGCGCGCCGCGAGCAGCGAGAAGAACACCTGCACCGAGACGGTGATGCCGAACTGCTTGAAGAACTGTCCGGCGATGCCCGACATGAAGCTTGCGGGTGCGAAGATCGCGATGATCGTCAGCGAGATCGCGATAACCGCGAGGCCGATCTCGTCGGCAGCTTCCAGGGCGGCACGATAGGGCGACTTGCCCATGTTCATGTGCCTGACGATGTTCTCGATCTCGACGATGGCGTCGTCGACCAGAATGCCCGTCGACAGCGTGATGGCGAGGAAGCTGACGAGGTTCAGCGAGAAGCCGAGGAGGTCCATCGCCCAGAACGCCGGGAAAATCGACAATGGCAGCGAGATCGCGGCGATGATGGTGGCGCGCAGGTCGCGCAGGAACAACAGCACGATGACCACGGCGAGGATGGCGCCTTCGAACAGGGTCGAGATCGCCGCGTGGTAATTGCCGTTGGTATATTCGACCGAGGTGTCGATCACCTTCAGATCGACGTCGGGATAGGTGACCTTGAGCGCGTCGATGCGCTTCTGCACGGCCTCGGCCACCTTCACGTCGCTGGCGCCCTTGGAGCGCTTGATGCCGAGCGCGACGATCGGCTCGCCGTTGAAGCGGGCGAAGGTGCGGCGGTCGGCAATGGTGTCGGTGACGGTGCCGAGATCGTCGAGCCGGACTTCGCCGCCGCCGAACAGCGGGATCATGGTGCCGGCGAGGTCGCTCAGCGTCTTGGCGCCCGCGAGAGTGCGGATCGCCTGGTCGTTCTTGCCGATCTCGGCGCGGCCGCCGGCGACGTCGACATTGGTGCCGCGCAGGCTCTGGCTGACATTGACCGCGGTCAGCCCCATCGCCTGCAGGCGGTCGGGATCGAGCGAAACCAGGATCTCGCGCTCGACACCGCCGATGCGCTCGACCTGGGCCACGCCGCGCACACCTTGCAGCGCGCGTTTGACGACGTCGTCGACGAAATAGGAGAGCTGCTCCGGCGTCTTGCCGGGCGATATCGCGGCATAGGTGACGATCGGCAGGCCGATGACGTCGACCCGCTGGATCAGCGGCTCGGTGACGTTCTGCGGCAGGTTCGACCGCACGCGCGTCACGGCATCCTTGACGTCGTTGAGCGCGCGGTCGGTGTTGGTTTCAAGTGCGAACTGGATGGTCGTCACCGACAGGCCGTCGGTGATCTGCGAGGTGATGTGTCGCACGCCCTCGACGCCGGAGACCGCGTCTTCGACGGTCTTGGTCACCTGGGATTCGAGCTCGGCGGGTGCCGCGCCGAACTGCGACACCGCGACCGAAATCACGGGAATGTCGGCCGAAGGCAGCCGCGTCACGGCGAGCTTGGTGAAAGACACCCAGCCGAGAATCAGTAGGATGATCGAGAAGACCACCGACGGCAGCGGATTACGGATCGACCATGCCGAGATATTGAGAGCCATCAGCGTACCCGCGTGCGATCGAGTTCATCGGCGAACATGGTCTTGATCTGGTCGCCGTCATGGAGCGAAGAGCCGGCGTCGGCCACGACGATTTCGCCGACGTTGAGGCCTTCCAGGATTTCCGTCGCGCTGTCGGACGACAGTCCGACCCGCACCTTGCGCGTCTCGATGGTGTTGCCTTTGACGACCTGAATGGTGAGATGGTCGATCGCGGTCTTGGGGATCGAGACGCCGCAGCTTCGCTTGGCGTCGATCGAGGCGCGGGCGAACACGCCGACCTTCAGCGAGGGATTGTTGGTGACGCTGATGCGGACGCGGCCGAGCTGCGTGGCACGGTCGATCTCGGGCGCAACCAGCCGGACCCGGCCGATCAAATCAGGCGCGTCGTCGCGGCTGATGCGCACGGTTGCGCCGGCATTGAGCTTGGTCATGTGCACCGCCGGGACCTGGGCATCGAGCTCGATCTCGTTGTTGACGGCGATGCGGAACATCGGGCCGGCCTGCGGCGATGCGGGCGCGCCGACGATCGTGCGGACTTCGGTGACGAGGCCCGCGGCAGGTGCCTTCAGCGAGACCGGGCCTTGCGGGCCGGGTCGCTGCGGCTGGCCCGGGATCTGCGGCGGCGGGGTGAGGCGCGCCAGCTCCTGGTTGTCGGCGACGACGGCGCCCTCGGCGACCAGCAGGTCGGTGACCCGGGATCCCTCCTGATCGGCGATGACCACGGCCTCGCGGCGCGGCACGAAGAAGCCGGTCACCCGCACCAGGTCGGAGAAGCAGGCATTGGTCGACTTCGTCACGATGACGAGTGCCTCGCTCTGCGTCTCCTTCGGCTCGGGGCGCTTGCGGTGCTCGAACAGATAATAGCCGATGCCGACCGCGACGACGAACACCACGGTGCCGGCAGGCTTGAGATATTCGGTGAACTTCATCGCCGGATCATCCTGGCCTGGCTCACGGCCATCCGCGCGAGGCCCATCGAGAGCGTTTCCCTGAAATGAAGCGGCGTCCCGCACGGCTGCGGGACGCGCTTTGGAAGCGAGACTTTACACCACATCACGACTCGTCACTGCAAAGGATTGCGTCGTGCTTATTTCGATGCGGTGGTCTTGTTTTCCATATTGACGACCTGCACGCGGCGGTTGGCCTCCGCCAGCGGCTGGCCCGGATCCTTCAGCTTGCTCTTGCCATAGCCGACGGTGACGAGGTCGGTCGCGGAGATGCTGTACTTCTCGACGAGATAGCGCTTGATCGAATCCGCGCGGCGCTCCGACAGATCCTGGTTGTAGGCCTCGCCGCCGGCGGCGTCGGTATGACCGGCGACCACGAAGGTCGAGCCCTTCAGGTCGGGACTGGTCAGCGCGCGGCCGAGCGCCTGCACCGAGGGCATCGACTTGGCGCTGATATTGGCGGAGTTGTAGTCGAAGGTGATCTCGAGGTCGATGTTCGGCTTGTCCTTGGCGGCCAAGGCGATTTCCTCGCGCTCGGTCGACGACAGCGAGCGTGTCGAGCGGCCGCGCACCGACTGGATCAGCTTGGTCTCGGTCGCGCTCGGCGCGGGCTCGGTCTGCGGGCCAATGGAGAGCCCACGGGTCAGAGGCTTTTTCGCCGGCGGGGCGAGCGCACGGAGGATCTCGTCCTCGGTGACGTTCTTGCTGTTGCTTTCTTCGCCCGCGAAGGCTGACGAGGCCGGCAGCGACAGAGCCACGCCGATGGTGATGATGGACAGGATCGCGGTCAGTCCCTTTGCAGCCAGTCTCATAGCCAGTCCCTCCTGCAGCCAGCTCGCGTGCTTCCAAATTCGAGCAACAGGCCCCGGAAAAAGACCTGTTGCGGCATCCGCCCATTGGTCTTCCCCGGGCTGTTCAAGGTTCGAGGCCTCGACCGCCTCGAGCCAAAAAAATACTAGCGCACTCCGTAGCTTGCGAACTCCTGAACGATGTTCGGATCCATTGCCTTGGCATTGGCGATATCGAGCGCCCCTTCCTGGGCGGAGCCGTTGCGCTGCTTGGCGAGGCCCCGTCCATAGAGCGAGGAGGTCAGGCGCGGATTGATCTTCAGGGCCGCATCGAAATCGGCGATGGCATTCTTGACCGCGCCGGATTTCAGGTTGACGAGCCCCCGGCTATCCAGCGCATCGACGAAGTTGGGCCGCAGCCGCAGCGCCTCGTTGCAATCCTTCAGCGCGCCCTGCAGGTCGCCGACGACGGTGCGAGTCCAGCAGCGGTTGTTCAGCGCCTCGACATCCTTGGTGTTGATCCGGAGCGTGTCGTCAAAATCCTTGATGGCGAGGTTGTAGGCGCCCTTGCTGGCATAGACCTGGCCGCGCCGGTACAGCGCGTTCACGTCGTCCGGATTGGCGGCAATCTTGGAGGTCAGGCTCTTGATCGTGGGATCGTCGGCCAGGGTGGCGGCACTCGGCCCGCTGTCCGTGCTCGGGGCCGGATCAATCGGTTTCACAGGCAGTGGCGGTGGCGGCGGCGGCAGGGCCGCCTCGACCTGAGGCTTCGGCGTGGGAGCCGGCGCGGGCGCAGGGGGAGGAGCTGGCGCGGGTGCCGCAGCGGTGTCTGCCGGCTTCGGCGGCGGAGGTGGGGTCGGCGGCGCGGGCGGCGGAGGATTGTTGGCGACGACCGGCGGCGCGGGAGGCGCAGGCGGCGTGGCCGGTGCGGGACGCGATCCGCCGCCTCCCGGGCTGAACGAGAAATCTTCGGCCAATGAAGAGGATATCCACGGCACCTGCTCGCCGCGCGAGGCGCGGGTGACGCCCATCTTGGTGCGGTTCAGCGTCTCCTCGGCCATCAGGTCGGGGACACGGATTTCCTTCAGGAGTTCCTGGACGAACAGGCTGCGGTCGCCGCCGGCGTCCGAGACCACCGAGGCCAGCGCGGCCGAATACATCACCAGCGTGCCGTTCGGCGCGATGACCGGGGTCAGGCCGGCCGAGAAGCTGCGGAACCGCCGCTCGAACGGGTTCCGCCTGGAGGCGTCGATCAGCGCGATCTTCACGCCGGCACCGCGGGTGTTGAGCTCGCCGAGAACGGTCTCGAGGCTGAAACCGTCGCGGCGCACGTCGGATTCCGTCCAGATCTGCGCATCGACCGGTAGCATGTAGCTCTGGCGCGCCGACTGGATACCGAAGCCGCTGAAGAACACCAGCGCCACCGATCCCGGCTTGATCTTGCCGTAGAGCTTGTCGAAGGCGCGGCGCATGCCGTCGCCGGTCAGATTCTCCCCGATCTCGACCGCAAAGCCGTCGCGCTTGAGCTCGTCGGCCACGTCGCGCGCATCGTTGATCGGTTCCTTCAGCGGGGCATCCGCATCGGGATACTTGGCGTTGCCGATGACCAGCGCAAAACGATCCCCGGCCGCAAGCGATGGGGCAGTCGGGACGAGTGAGATGAGCAAGGGCAGAAGAAAAAAGAAGCGAATTTTCATAATCAGCGCGGTCCAGCCAAAAAGGCGCCGTTCCCAGCTTGCGCCGCGGCGACCTTAACTTACGCTTCCTGCATTATCAAACCGGGGACGGGGGGCGTCAACCACTTGGAGATTCGGCGTTATCGCGACGATCGACCGCAACGTCCGGGCGAGTCGCAAGGGCAGTATGCGGGCTGTCATGGTTGTGCTCGACGGCATCCGGCTCGATCTTTACCGGCGGGACGTTAGGGCCTTCATGGCGACGAAAATGTGATGGATCGCACATTGATGGCCTGCTCGTCGCGCCGCGAGGCGTTTGACCTTTGCAGCGGACAATGGCTTGCTGCGCAGGATCGTCCTGGAAGACCCACTCAGAAAAGCAAGCAAGAACCATGGGAAACACCTACGAGATTTACGCCCTGCGCTATGCGACGATGTCGCCGCGCACCCCCAGCATGAACTTTCTTCAGCCCGATCCACATGACAGCGCGGCGCAGGACCTCGACTATTTCGTCTGGCTGATCCGGGGGCACGGCCGCGACATCCTGGTCGACACCGGCTTCAATGCGGAGGAGGCGAGCGCGCGGGCGCGCAAGCTGACGCTCAATCCGGTCGATGCGCTGGAGCGCTTTGGCGTTGCGGCGTCGAGCATTCGCGACATCATCGTGACGCATCTGCACTACGATCATGCCGGCAATCTCGACCGTTTCCCGAAGGCGCGCTTTCATTTGCAGGAGCGCGAGATGGCCTATGCCACCGGCCGCTGCATGTGCAACGGCCTGCTGCGCCATCCGTTCTCGGTCGAGCACGTCACGCAGATGGTGCGCCACGTCTATGGCGAGCGTGTCAATTTCTATTCGGGCGACGGCGAGGTCGCGCCCGGCGTCACCGTGCATCGCGTCGGCGGCCATTCCGACGGCTTGCAGGTGGTCAAGGTCGAAACCGCGCGCGGGCCGGTGGTGCTGGCATCCGATGCCGCGCATTACTACGCCAATCTGCAGCGCAGGAGCCCGTTCCCGATCGTCTACAATGTCGGCGACATGGCGGTGGGCTGGGAGACGATCGAGCGCCTCGCCGGCCACCCCGATCGATTCATCCCCGGCCACGATCCGATCGTGACGGAGATCTATCCGCGCGCCAGCGACAAGGTCGATGCCTGGGCGCTGCATCTGCCGCCGTCGCGGTCGTTTGCGACATAGGAATGACGGAAGAAGCTAATACGCCTGCTTCGCGTCGGCCTCTTCGCTGGTCTGGATCAGGTCGAGGCTCTGCTCGATCTTGCCGAGCAGCACTGAGAGCTGCTTGCGCTCCTGTGCGGAGAGGCAGGCGAGGATCTCGTCTTCCCGCCGCAGCAATTGCGGGAACAGCTCCTCGTAGAGCACGCGGCCCTTCTTGGTCAGTTGCAGGCGAAATTCGCGGCGGTCGGCTTCGTTCTCGACCCGCTCGATCAGGTCCTCGTGGAGCAGCGTGGTCACCGCGCGGCTGATGGTCGATTTGTGCGTGCGGGTGCATTGCGCGATGTACTGCGCGCTGCAGGCATCAACGCGGAACCCGAGCGTGGCGATCACGCGCCAGGCCGGAATGTCGAGACCGTGCCGTTCCTGATATTCGACCGAGAGCGCGGAACTGACTTCGGCCGCGAGCCGGTTGAGGCGGAACGGGACGAACTTGAAGAGGTCGAGCCGTGCCTTTGGCCGTGCGGAAGCCTCATCGGCTTCGCGTGCCTTCAATGCGATATCGCTGGATGTCCTCGCCAAGGAGTGCGCTCCGAATTCAGTTGACGGCCGGCCGGCTCCGGTCCAAAATAGTTGCACGTGAGACTATCTAGCAGATCGGTCCTCTCCTGACCAGAGCCGGGGTTCGTGCATGGCGCAGGCCAAGACACATGAGGCCAAGACGCATCAGGCCAAAGCCCAGTTCGGCTATCGCCGCCATCCCGATCAGGACCGCGCCAGCCAAAGCCCGGCCGAGCATCCGGTCGTGGTTGTCGGCGCCGGCCCGGTCGGGCTGTCGCTCGCGATCGATCTCGCCCAGCGCGGCCAGCGCGTCGTCCTTCTGGATGACGCCGACCGCATCGGCGAGGGCTCCCGCGCGATCTGCTTCTCGAAACGCTCGCTGGAATATTGGGACCGGCTCGGCGTCGGCGACCGCATGGTCGCCAAGGGCGTGGTGTGGAGCGTCGGCCGGATCTTCCACGGGGAGTCTCAGCTCTACCAGTTCAACCTGCTGCCCGAAGACGGCCACAAGCGGCCGGCCTTCATCAATTTGCAGCAATACTACGCCGAGGCCTATCTGGTCGATCGCATCCACGATCTGCCCGAGATCGATTTGCGCTGGCGCAACAAGGTGACGGCGCTGGAGCAGCGCAACGATTCCGCCCTGTTGACGATCGAAACGCCGGAGGGCGCCTATCGTCTGCATGCGCAATATCTGATCGCCTGTGATGGCGCGCGGTCCTCGCTGCGGCAGATGGTTGGCGCCGAGTTCGCGGGACAGGTGTTCGAGGATCAGTTCCTGATCGCCGACGTCAAGATGACCGCGGAATTCCCGACCGAGCGCTGGTTCTGGTTCGATCCGCCGTTCCATGCGGGACGCTCGGCGCTGCTGCACCGGCAGCCCGACGACGTCTGGCGCATCGATCTCCAGCTCAATCGCTACGCCGATCCCGTTGTCGAAAAGAAGCCTGAAAACGTGCGGCCGCGGATCGCACGCATGCTCGGTCACGATAAGTTCGAGTTCGAATGGATCTCGCTGTACAAATTCCAATGCCGGCGGATGGACCGCTTCATCCATGGCCGCGTGATTTTCGCCGGCGATTCCGCGCACCAGGTTTCGCCGTTCGGCGCGCGCGGCGCGAACTCGGGACTCGAGGACGCCGAAAATCTCGCCTGGAAGCTCGACCGCGTGCTACGCGGCACTTCGCCGGTCAGCCTGCTGGAGAGCTATCATGCCGAGCGCAGCATGGCGGCGGACGAGAACATCCGCGAATCCACCCGCTCGACCGATTTCATGGCGCCGAACTCGCATCAGGAAGCCCGGCTGCGCAAGGCGGTGTTGTCGCTCGCCAGGGAGACCGAGTTCGGCAAGCGCATGGTCAATGGCGGACGGTTGTCGGTGCCGTGCAGCTACGATTCGCCGTTGTCGTCGCCGGATGCAGATGTGTGGGGCGGCGGACCTTCTCCCGGCTGCTCCATGCTTGACGCGCCGATTGCTGAGCAGAGCTATCTGACCGATGCATTCCGGACGGGTGGAACGGACTTTACGCTGCTGTCGTTCAGCAACGGCGCGGCGATCCCGGGACCCGATGGGGTGAAGGAGATCCGCATCGACGGCGGACGTGCCGATCCCGCGGGCCTCGTCGCAAAGCGCTATCACGCCGAGCCGGGCGCCGCCTATCTGCTCCGGCCCGACGGCTACGTCGCGGCGCGCTTCCGCCATCCGACGCGGGCTGCGATCGCGGCGGCCCTGTCGCGGGCGCAAGGTCTGAATTGAGGTTTTCATGCCGCTGTCCACCAGCTCCAACTTCGCGCGACCTGACGACGCCTTCCGTGCGATCGCGGAGGCGCATCGTGGTCTCACGGAGGAGCAGAGCGCCGATCTGGACGCGGCGCTGGTGCTGATCCTCGCCAACCATGTCGGCGACATCGATGTGCTGCGCGAGGCGATCGCCCTCGCCAAGAGGCGCATGATCGACGGCCAGCAGCAACAACAGCAACAACAATGACCCTGTGACCTGAAGGACGAATTGATGGCGAAGAACTTCGCATCCACCGGCGACCTCTCCGAGAAGACAATCACCTTTTCCGAGATCGGCACCGATCTCTATGCCTTCACCGCCGAGGGCGATCCGAACACTGCGATCATCGTCGGCGACGACGGCTGCCTGGTGTTCGACGCGCAGGCGACGCCGGCGATGGCGAACAAGGTGATCGAGCGCGTGCGCGCGGTCACCGACAAGCCGATCAAATATGTCGTGCTGTCGCACTATCATGCGGTGCGCGTGCTGGGCGCCTCCGCCTACAAGGCGCAAGGCATCGTCGCCTCGCAGGAGACGTACCGCCTGATCGAGGAGCGCGGCCAGCAGGATTGGGATTCCGAATATGGCCGCTTCCCGCGGCTTTTCCAGGACGCGCAGAGCATTCCCGGCCTGACCTGGCCGACGCTGACCTTCGAAGGCGAGATGTCGATCTATCTCGGCAAGCGCGAGGTGCGGCTGATGCAGCTCGGGGCCGGCCACACCTCCGGCGACATCGTCGCCTGGGTGCCGGACGCCGAGGTGATGTTCTCCGGCGACCTCATCGAATATCACTCGGCCTGCTATTGCGGCGATGCGCATTTGCGCGAATGGCCGATGACGCTGAACGAGATCCGCAACTTCAATCCCAAGGCGATCGCGCCGGGCCGCGGCGATGCGCTCAAGGGCACCGCCACGGTGCGCGAGGCCATTGCCATGACGCGCGACTTCGTCACCTCGCTCTATGGCGCCGCGGAGATTTCGGTCGCCAAGGGTCGCAGCTTGAAGGAATCGATGGCGGCGACGCGCGAGGTGATGGATCCGAAGTTCAGCAGCTTCGCCATCTACGAGCACTGCCTGCCGTTCAACGTCTCGCGTGCCTACGACGAGGCGTCGGGAATCGACGACCCCGTGATCTGGACCGACAAGCGCGACCAGGAGATGTGGGCCGCCCTGCAAGGAGGAGGATAGTCATGAACATCAACACCTCGCCTGATCAGATCATCCGCAGCTCGGCGCAAGTCACGCCGGGCTACATGTCCGGCTTCGGCAACAGCTTCGAGACCGAGGCGTTGCCGGGCGCGCTGCCGATCGGACGCAACTCGCCGCAACGCTGCGCCTATGGGCTCTATGCCGAGCAGCTCTCGGGCTCGCCCTTCACCGCGCCTCGCGGCAGCAACGAGCGTTCCTGGCTCTATCGCATCCGCCCCTCGGTGAAGCATTCGGGGCGTTTCGAGAAGGTCGATGCGGGCCTTTGGCGTTCGGCGCCGTGCCACGAATACGATCTGCCGATCGCGCAGATGCGCTGGGATCCGACGCCGCTGCCGAAGGACGACGTGACCTTCGTTCAGGGCGTGCAGAGCATGACGACGGCGGGAGACGTGAATACGCAGGCCGGCATGGCCGCGCATGTCTATCTCATCACCAAGTCGATGGTGGACCAGCACTTCTATAATGCAGACGGCGAACTGATGTTCGTGCTCCAGCAGGGAGGCTTGCGCCTCGTCACCGAGTTCGGCCGCATCGACGCCGAGCCGGGCGAGATCGTGGTGATTCCGCGCGGTGTCAAGTTCCGCGTCGAGATTCCGAACGGGCCGGCGCGCGGCTATCTCTGCGAGAACTACGGCGGCGCGTTCACCCTGCCGGAGCGCGGGCCGATTGGCGCCAATTGCCTCGCCAATGCGCGCGACTTTCTCACGCCGGTTGCGTTTTACGAGGATAAGGACACGCCGACCGAGCTTTACGTGAAATGGGGCGGCTCGCTGTTCAAGACCACGCTGCCGCACTCGCCGATCGACGTCGTCGCCTGGCACGGCAATTACGCGCCCTACAAATACGATCTGCGCACGTTCTCGCCGGTCGGCGCGATCGGCTTCGACCATCCCGATCCCTCGATCTTCACGGTGCTGACTTCGCCGTCGGAGACGGCGGGCACCGCGAATATCGACTTTGTGATCTTCCCCGAACGCTGGATGGTCGCCGACAACACCTTCCGCCCGCCCTGGTACCACATGAACATCATGAGCGAGTTCATGGGCCTGATATACGGTGTCTATGACGCCAAGCCGCAGGGCTTCGTCCCCGGCGGCATGAGCCTGCACAATTGCATGCTGCCGCACGGCCCCGATCGCGACGCCTTCGAGCACGCCAGCAACGGCGAATTGAAGCCGGTGAAGCTGACCGGGACCATGGCCTTCATGTTCGAGACCCGATATCCGCAGCGCGTCACCGCGCATGCCGCGAACGCATCCACACTGCAGGACGATTACGCGGATTGCTGGAAGGGTTTGGAGAAGCGGTTCGATCCGAGCAAGCCGTAGCTTTCTTCCCCTCTCCCCCTTGTGGGAGAGGGTGGCTCGCCGTGCAGCGGCGAGACGGATGAGGGGTTCTCCCAGCACAGAAATCTCTCATTGGAATTCGCGGAGACAACCCCTCATCTGGCGCTTCGCGCCAGGTTCTCCCACAAGGGGAGAAGGAAGAAAGAATTGAGCCAGACGTGACAACCCATCCCAACGACCCCAGCCTCCGCTCCTTCATCGAGGTCGATCCTTCCTCCGACTTCCCGATCCAGAACCTGCCCTATGGCGTGTTCTCGACCCCTGCCAATCCGACGCCGCGCGTCGGTGTCGCGATCGGAAACTACGTGCTCGATCTCTGGGAGCTCGAGCAGGACTCTCGCCTCGACGTCGGTCCGCTCGGCGTGTTCTCCGGAGGCTCGCTCAATCCCTTCATGGCGCTGGGACCGAAGGTCTGGAGCAAGACGCGAGCGCGGCTCAGCGAATTGCTGCGTCACGATCATCCGGAGCTGCGCGACAACGAGGAGCTGCGCAAGCAGTCACTCGTGCCGATGCGCGATGCAAGACTGCATCTGCCCTTCACCGTCTCCGGCTACACCGATTTCTATTCCTCGAAGGAGCACGCCACCAATGTCGGCGTGATGTTCCGCGGCAAGGACAATGCGCTGCAGCCGAACTGGCTGCATATGCCGATCGCCTATAACGGCCGCGCCTCGACGGTCGTGGTCTCGGGCACGAAAGTGAAGCGGCCGCGCGGACAGCTGAAGCCACCGAATGTCGAGGTGCCGAGCTTTGGCCCGTGCAAGCGGCTCGATTTCGAGCTAGAGATGGGCGTCGTCATTGGCCAACCCTCGCCGATGGGCGGCATGCTGAGCGAGAGCCAAGCCGAAGAGATGATCTTCGGCTTCGTGCTGCTCAACGACTGGAGCGCGCGCGACATCCAGCAATGGGAATACGTGCCGCTCGGCCCGTTCCTTGCGAAAGCATTCGCGACCTCGATCAGCCCGTGGGTGGTGACGCGCGAGGCATTGGAGCCGTTCCGCCGGAAGGGGCCGGAGCAGGATCCGGTGCCGCTGGATTATCTCAAGCAGACCACGCCGCAGAACTACGATGTCGAGCTCGACGTCTCCTTGCGTGCGGCGGGTGCCAATGCGCCGGCCGGCATCAGCCGGACCAATTTCAAGTATATGTACTGGTCCTCGGTGCAGCAGTTGATGCACCACGCCTCCTCAGGCTGCGCCATGAATGTCGGCGATCTCCTGGGGTCCGGCACCATCTCCGGCCCGGAGAAGAACCAGCGCGGCAGCCTGCTCGAGATCAGCTGGAACGGCACCGAGCCAGTCGATCTGCCCGGCGGCGCCAAGCGTTCGTTCCTGGAAGACGGCGACAGCCTCGTGATGCGCGGCTGGTGCCAGGGCAACGGCTATCGCGTTGGGTTCGGCGAGGTCGAGGGGACGATTGTGGCGGCGGAGTAGGTCGCGCCGTTGCCTCGAACGCTGTCATTGCGAGCGTAGCGAAGCAATCCAGAATCTTTCCACGGCAGCAGTCTGGATTGCTTCGTCGCAAGGGCTCCTCGCAATGACGTGGAGAGACCTACCGCTTCTCTGGCGGCACGTCGCGGATCCGCGCGCAATGCGCGGCGACGTCCTCGACGCTGTATTTCAAATGCACGCGCTTATCCGACGGCACCTGCCTGGTCGTGCAGACGCCCGGCCGCCATTCCTGCGTGGGACGGATCGGGCGCGGGGCAAAACCGCCGCCGCAGTTTGGGCAGACGTTGAACAGCTTCGTGTCGACGCAATCCGCGCAGAACGTGCATTCATAGGAGCAGATCCGCGCATCCGTTGCATCAGGCGGCAGGTCGCGGTCGCAATATTCGCAGTTCGGTCGAAGCTGGAGCGCCATGGCGGAATTTCCCGATTTGGTCCGGATCATCGCAGATCGCGGGGCTAGCGCGAATGCCGCATTTCCCTCGATTTCAGCCGGCCTTGATCTCCTTGAGCGGCAGCCGCGAACTCTCCTTCAGCCTATCCAGCACGATCGAGGAGCGCACATGCGCGACGCTCTGGTGCGGCATCAACACGTCGTTGACGAGGTTGGAGAGGCCCTTGAGGTCGCGGAGCACCGCCTTGAGCACATAGTCGGCATCGCCGGTGAGCGAATAGGCCTCCTGGATTTCATCGATCCGGTTCACCAGCGCGCGAAACCGCTTCGAATTATCCGGCGAGTGGGTCGCAAGCCCCACCTGGATGAAGGCGATGACGCCGAAGCCGAGCGCTTCGCTGGAGAGATCGGCGTGATAGCCCGCGATCACCTTCTCCTCCTCCAGCCGCATGCGCCGGCGCGAGCATTGCGACGCCGAGAGGCCCGCGAGGTCGGCGAGCTCCTGATTGGTGAGGCGGCCGTCGTCCTGGAGCGCACTGAGAATCTTGAGATCGAAGGCGTCAACAGAGGTCATGCGTCCTTGGCCCATTTGATGCACGGAACGTGCATATCATAGCCAAACCGCGCCCCATTTGCACGTTCATTGCAGGCTTCATGAAGGATAATTCCTCTCAGTAGCAATCTGGGAGAGCCGCCAATGGGACCGTTTCCGCACGATGCGCCGCCGGCCACCGTCAGCGCCGAGAATCCGATGGGCACCGACGGGTTCGAGTTCGTCGAATATGCGCATCCCAATCCGGCCGAGTTGCACGCGCTGTTCAAGCTGATGGGCTATGCGCCTGTCGCGCGCCACAAGACCAGGAAGATCACGGTCTATCGTCAGGGCGACATCAACTATCTCGTCAACGAAGAGCCCGGCACCCACGGCTATGAGTTCGTCGCCGCGCACGGGCCTTGCGCTCCGTCGATGGCGTTCCGTGTCGTCGATGCCAAGGCCGCCTATGAGCGCGCGATCGCACTCGGCGCCGAGCCTGCGGGTGTGTCCTCGGCACAGAAGACGCTCGACGTGCCCGCGATCAAGGGCATCGGCGGCAGCCTGCTTTATCTGGTCGATCGCTACGGCGCCAAGGGCTCGGCCTATGATGCCGAGTTCGAATGGCTGGGGGTGCGTGATCCGCGGCCGGTCGGCGCCGGTCTGTTTTATCTCGACCACCTCACCCACAACGTCCATCGCGGCCGCATGGATGTCTGGGCCGGCTTCTATGAGAAGCTGTTCAACTTCCGCCAGATCCGCTTCTTCGACATCGAGGGCCGCGCCTCGGGCCTGTTCTCGCGCGCCCTGACCAGCCCCGACGGCAAGATCCGCATTCCGATCAACGAGGACGCCGGTGATTCCGGCCAGATCGAGGAATATCTGAAGACCTATCGCGGCGAAGGCATCCAGCACATCGCCTGCGGCTGCCGCGACATCTACCGCACCATCGAGGATCTGCGCGAAGCCGGCCTGCCCTTCATGCCGGCGCCGCCCGAGACTTATTTCGAGAAGATCGACACGCGGCTGCCCAAGCATGGCGAAGACCTTGCACGTCTCCAGAGGAACGGCATCCTGATCGACGGTGAAGGCGTGGTGGAGGGCGGCCAGACCAAGGTGCTGCTCCAGATCTTCTCGGCCAACGCCATCGGTCCGATCTTCTTCGAGTTCATCCAGCGCAAGGGCGACGACGGATTCGGCGAGGGCAATTTCAAGGCCCTGTTCGAATCGATCGAGGAGGATCAGATCAGGCGTGGGGTGTTGAAGGTGGGCGACGCGGCGTAGGTCCCAGCCTCACGCACATTGCCGTAGGGTGGGCAAAGCGCCGTGCCCACGTCCTGGCCGATTGATGCGAAGACGTGGGCACGGCGCTTTGCGCCTTTGCCCACCCTACGGGACTGTGCGCCGGGGTTACTTCGCTGCCGCCCACGCCTTCGTCACCGCGCCGATCTCCGCGCCTTCCGGCTCCCGCACCGCTGACGGCGTGCGCGAGAATCTCGGCGCCGGCGCAGGCTGCTTCACGCCGTGGCGTTCGACGAAGACGTTGCGGGCGACCATGTGTGGATGCTTTGTTGCCTCCGACATGGTCAGCACCGGCGCGAAGCAGATGTCGGTGCCTTCCATGATCTTGCACCAGTCCTCGCGCGTCTTGCTCTTGAACACCGCCTTGAGCTTCTCCTTCAGCGCCGGCCATGCCTTGGGATTCATCTGCGCGTCGAAATCGGCATCGGTGAGGCCCGCATGCTCGCGGAGCAGCGAGTAGAACTGCGGCTCGATCGAGCCGATCGAGACGAAGTGCCCGCAGGCACATTCATAGACGCCGTAGAAATGCGCGCCGCCGTCGAGGAAGTTCTGGTCCCGCTGTTCGGTCCAACGGCCCATATTGGTCATGTCGAAGAAGAACGACATCAGCGAGGCCGCTCCGTCGCACATTGCGGCATCAACCACCTGGCCCTTGCCGGAGCGCGAGGCTTCCAAAAGCGCAGCGAGCACGCCGACGACGAGATAGAGCGCGCCGCCGCCGAAATCACCGACCAGATTGAGCGGCGGCACCGGCGTCTCCTTGGGGCCGATCGCGGCGAGCGCGCCGGTGATGGAGATGTAATTGATGTCGTGACCGGCCGCGTTCGCCAGTGGGCCTTCCTGGCCCCAACCGGTCATGCGGCCATAGACCAGCCTGGGGTTGCGCGCGAGCACGACGTCAGGCCCGAGGCCGAGCCGCTCCATCACGCCGGGACGAAAACCTTCGACCAGCGCATCGGCGCTGGCCAGGAGGTCGAGCACTTGCGCGATCGCCGCCTTGTCCTTGAGATCGAGCTCGATCACCTTGCGGCCGCGGCCCGCCACCGACTTCATGCTCTTCTTCGCGCCGACGCGGTCGAGCGTGACGACGTCGGCGCCCATGTCGGCCAGCATCATGCAGGCGAACGGGCCGGGCCCGATGCCGGCGAATTCGACGATGCGGAAGCCCGAGAGCGGGCCGGAGGCGCGGACGGACGCGGAGGGGGCTGATTTATCGAGCACGTGTTGTTTCCTCGGATCGCGGGCGATTGTCGATGGTTCGGCCATCGCCGCTGCATTGTTCTTGAGCGAGTTAATCGGCTGATTAACTTTTCTCGCCTTCACGCCAGCGAGGCAAGCGCTTTCGATGCCGCAGCCAAAATAAAACGGCGCGCACCGAAGTGCGCGCCGCGGAAAATTTGCGTCGAGACGCTAGCGCATGAGCGTCAGCCGGCAGCTGCGACCGCGCGCTGTGCCATCACCTTGACGAGGTTGGCGCGGTATTCCGCCGTGCCGTGGATGTCGGCCAGCAGTCCGTTCGCCGAAATGCTGACGTTGTCGATCGCCGATGGCGACCAGTTCGCCTTCAGCGCGGCTTCGATCGCGGGCACCCGCATCACGCCGCTCTGCGAGGCCCCTGTGGCGGCGACCCGAACCTCGCCCGATTTGGTCTGGGCGACGAACACGCCGGTCAGCGCGAAACGCGAGGCCGGATGCCGCATCTTCTCGTAGCCTGCCTTCGCCGGCACCGGGAACGATACGGCCGTGATGATCTCGCCGTCTTCGAGCGCCGTCGTGAACAGGCCCTGGAAGAAGTCCTCCGCCCCAATCGACCGCTTGTTGGTCTTCACGGTGGCGCCGAGCGCGAGCAGGGCGGCGGGGAAGTCTGCCGCGGGATCGTTATTGGCGATCGAGCCGCCGATCGTGCCGCGGTAGCGCACGGCAGGGTCGCCGAGCACCGAGGTGAGATGGGCGATCGCGGGGATCGCCTTCTTCACATCGGCATTCGTCATGATGTCGTAATAGATCGTGCCGGCCTTGATGGTCAGCGTGTCACCCGACAGTTCGACGCCCTGTAGCTCCTTGATCTTGCCGAGGTCGATGACATCCGAGGGGCTGGCGAGCCGCTGCTTCATCACCGGCAGCAGCGTCTGGCCGCCGGCCAGAAACTTCGCCTCGCTGCTTTTGCCGAACAGGCTGACGGCCTCGTCGACCGAGGAAGCGCGATGATATTTGGTCTGATACATCTTGGTTGCTCCCTCTTAAGCCGCGTGGATCGTGCGCCACACCCTGTCGGGGGTTGCGGGCATTTCCAAATTGTTCTTGCCGATCGCATCCGTGATCGCGTTGATCACGGCCGCTGACGCCCCGATCGCGCCAGCCTCACCGCAGCCCTTGATGCCGAGCGGATTGCCCGGGCACAGCGTCGTGGTGTGGGACAGGTTGAAGGAGGGTACATCGTCGGCGCGCGGCATGGCGTAGTCCATGAACGAGGCCGTGACCGGCTGGCCGTTGGCATCGTAGATCGCATGCTCGAGCAGTGCCTGCCCGATGCCCTGGACAAGGCCGCCATGGACCTGGCCCTCGACGATCATCGGGTTGATCAGCCGGCCGAAATCGTCGGCCGCGACGAAGTCGACGAAGGAGGTCTTGCCGGTGCCGGGATCGACCTCGAGCTCGCAGATATAGGTGCCGGCCGGGAAGGTGAAGTTGGTCGGATCGTAGAAGGCGCTTTCCTTCAGACCCGGCTCCATCCCGTCAGGCAGATTGTGCGCGGTATAGGCCGCGAGCGCGACCATCGGCAGGGCGATCGCCTTGTCGGTACCGGTGACCTTGAACTCGCCGTTCTCGATGACGATGTCGGCCTCGGAAGCTTCCAGCGCATGCGCCGCAATCTTCTTGGCCTTCGATTCCATCTTCTCCATCGCTTTCAGGATCGCGGTGAGGCCGACGGCCGCCGAGCGCGAGCCGTAGGTGCCCATGCCGAACTGCACCTTGTCGGTGTCGCCATGGACGATCGAGACCTGGCTGATGGGGACGCCGAGCCGCTCCGCGACGAGCTGGCAGAACGTGGTCTCGTGACCCTGGCCATGACTATGCGAGCCCGTGAGGATCTCGATGGTGCCGACCGGATTGACGCGCACCTCGGCCGATTCCCACAGGCCCACGCCGGCGCCAAGGCTGCCGACCGCCTTCGACGGCGCGATGCCGCAAGCCTCGATGTAGCAGGACACGCCGATGCCGCGCAGCTTGCCGTCGGCTTTCGCCTTGGCCTTGCGGGCAGGGAAGCCGGCATAGTCGATCGCCTTCATCGCGGCATCGAGCGATGCGTTGAAGTCGCCGGTGTCGTAAGCCATGATCACGGGCGTCTGGTGTGGGAACTGAGTGATGAAGTTCGTTCGGCGCAACTGGGCCGGATCGACCTTGAGCTGCCGCGCCGCCGTCTCCATCAGACGTTCGATCAGGTAGCTGGCCTCGGGGCGGCCGGCGCCGCGATAGGCATCGACCGGCGTGGTGTTGGTGTAGACCCCGACCACCTCGGCATGGATCGCCGGGATGTTGTACTGGCCCGACAACAGCGTCGCATAGAGATAGGTCGGCACCGAGGACGAGAACAGCGACATGTAGGCGCCGAAATTGGCGTAGGTCTTCACCTTGAGGCCGGTGATCTTGTTGTTGGCGTCGAATGCCATCTCGGCATGGGTGACATGGTCGCGGCCATGCGCGTCGGTAAGGAAGGCCTCGGTGCGGTCGCCGGTCCATTTCACGGGACGGCCGACCTTCTTCGAAGCCCACAGCGCCACCATCTCCTCGGGATAGATGAAGATCTTGGAGCCGAAGCCGCCACCGACATCGGGGGCGATCACGCGCAGCTTGTGCTCGGGCGCGATGTTGTAGAATGCCGACAGAACGAGGCGGGCGACATGCGGGTTCTGCGAGGTCGTGTAGAGCGTGAAATGCTCTTCCGCCGTGTCATAGTCCGCGATCGCCGCGCGCGGCTCCATCGCGTTCGGGGCGAGGCGATTGTTGGTGACGTCGAGCTTCACCACGTTGGCTGCCTTGGCGAAGGCGGCATCGGTGGCGCCCTCGTCGCCGATCACCCAGTCATAGACCTGGTTGCCGGGAGCCTCGGGATGAAGCTGCGGCGCGCCTGACTTGATCGCGGCTTGGACGTCGGCGACCGCGGGAAGCTCTTCGTAATCGACAACGACCGCTTCGGCGGCATCGCGTGCCAGATTCTTGCTTTCGGCGATCACGACCGCGACGGCCTGCCCGACGAAGCGCACCGTCTCCGGTGCCATCGCCGGCCATGCGCCCATCTTCATCGGGCTGCCGTCCTTGGAGGTGATGGCCCAGCCGCAAATGAGGTTGCCGACCTTGTCGTCGACGATCTGTTGACCCGTGAGCACGGCGACCACACCCGGCATCTTCAGCGCGGCGGAGGAATCGATCCCCTTCACCTTGGCGTGCGCGTGCGGGCTGCGGACGAAATGGGCATGGGTCATGCCCGTCAGCTTGATGTCGTCGACGTAGCGGCCCTTGCCAGTAATGAAACGCTTGTCTTCCTTGCGCACGACGCGTGCGCCGATACCTTCAACACCCATGTCTGGTCCTCCCGACCGGAAATTATATGGCTGCGCCTTCCTTCGAGAGCGGCAGCGGTCATTTTGTTCGTTCGAGGCGCGCCGCTTTACTCGGCCGCCTGCGAGACCTTCATGCGTCCGGCCGCATCCAGCACGGCTTTCACGATGTTGTGGTAGCCGGTGCAGCGGCAGATATTGCCTTCCAGCTCTTGGCGGACCGTCGTCTCGTCGAGCTGGCCACCATGGCGCTGCACGATGTCGATCGCCGACATGATCATGCCCGGCGTGCAATAGCCGCATTGAAGGCCATGATTGTCGCGGAAAGCGGCCTGCATCGGATGCAGTTCGTCGCCCTTGGCGATGCCCTCGATGGTGGTGATGCTGGCGCCGTCGGCCTGGCCCGCCAGCATGGTGCAGGATTTCACCGCCCTGCCGTCCATATGCACGACACAGGCGCCGCACTGGCTGGTGTCGCAGCCCACATGGGTCCCCGTGAGATTGAGGTGATCGCGCAGGAGTTGGACCAACAGCGTGCGGTCCTCGACGTCGACAGCCACGGCCTTGCCGTTCACTGTCAGTTTGACTGTAGACACGGTGTAGTCCTCCCGGGATTGATTTTGATTGCTTCTAATTAGAGACAGCGACCCGGAACTTTGCAACTAGGATTTTGGTCGCCCGCGTCATGGAAAGGTCATTGATCCAGCCGGAGACATGAGGTGCCCGTCCACGGGACTGAGACCGGCGAGGGCGATCCCCGGCTATTTTCCCTGCTAAAGTGCAGAGTTTGCGTGGGATGCCAGCCGTTGCCGGTTCGGTGGGCCTTTGGCGGAGGAGCGCGGATGCGGCGAATTTACCGCCCTTTATCCATTCTGCCCTAGTTTTGCGCATTCGGATCTGGGGGCAGGGCGCCGCCGGATCGGGGCTGAATGAAAATGGGGGTGGGAATGTCCGGGCGTATCGCGTCGCCGTCAAAGCGCACAATATTTCCCACTCTCAGGTTTCGCGCCAAGATCATCCTCGGCTTTGCCGTCGTGCTGGCGATCTCCGCCGGGAGCATGGCGTTCTCCTATTTCGGCTTCGAACGCGTTTCGGAAGGCGTCGGATCCTACCGCAGCAGCGTTTCGGAGGCCGATCGCGCCCGCGATATCGATCGCGAACTGCTGGGCTATCGTTCGGCTGCCCGCTACTTCGTGGTGACCGGCAAGGAAGATGACGCCAAGGCGGCGCTGGACGCCGAGGCCGGCCTGAAGAATGCCATCGATCAGGCGATCAGGAATGCCAAGAAGCCAGCGCGGCTGGAGAGCCTCAACAAGCTCGCCAAGGAGTTTTCCAACTTCTCGGCGACCTTCGCCCAGATTCTGCAGGCCAAGCGCGACAGCGCGCTTCTGGTCCAGAATCAGCTTCAGCGCAACGCCAACCTCCTCAAATACAAGCTGGACGACGTCGGTAACAACGCCTCCGACTCCGAGGCGCAGGCGATCGAATTCGGCACCAAGCAGGTCAACGCCCAATTCCAGACCGCCAGTGCGGCCGCGAGCAATTTCATCCTCAACTCCGACCAGGCCGTCGGAGCAAGTGCGATGGCGCGGCTGAAGTTCGTCGAGAACTCGCTCGGCGCGGTCTATTCCATGGATGACAAGATCGTCGCCGGCCTGAAGGAGGCCAAAGCGCTTCTCGGTGCCTATCGCGAAGCGCTGGAGAAGCTGATTGCGAAAGCCAAGCTGGTCGACGACCTCGTCACCGAGATGAGCGGCTCGGCCGGTGCGATCCTGCAAGGAGCTACCGCCATGAAGGCGGACCTCGTCGCCGAACAGCAGCGGCTGGAATCGGAGTCGGAAGCGACCATCGGGCAGACGGAGCAACTGGTTCTCATCCTCGCCATTGGCGGCACGCTGCTTGGCGCGGTCCTCGCCTTCCTGCTCGGCACCGGCATTTCGCGTCCGATGATCGCGATGTGCAAGGCGATGCGCGAGCTGGCCTCGGGCAATTTCGACGTCGTGCTGCCGGGCCTCGGCCGCAAGGACGAGATCGGCGAGATGGCCGGCGCGGTCGAGGAGTTCAAGGTCCAGGCGGTGGCCAAGGCCGAGCGCGATGCCGCCGCCAGCGAAGTCCAGAACCGGGAGCAGGCGGCCAGCCGCCGCGCCGAGCTGATTCGTTTCGCCGACGATTTTGAGAGCGCGGTCGGTGCCATCGTTTCCAACGTCTCGGCCTCCGCCGTGCAGCTGGAATCGGCAGCCTCCACGCTGACCCGCACCGCCGAGACCACCCAGAGCCTGTCGAGCCAGGTCGCGGGCGTCTCCGAGCAGGCTTCGAGCAACATGCAGTCGGTTGCCACCGCGACCGAAGAGCTCTCGGCCTCGGTCGAGGAGATCGGCCGCCAGGTGCGCGATTCCAGCCGCATCGCGGAGGCCGCCGTGGTTCAGGCCAGGGAGACCGACGGGCGCATCGGCAAGCTGTCGCATGCGGCCCAGCAGATCGG
>NZ_JAFCJE010000006.1 GCF_018131185.1 Bradyrhizobium diazoefficiens
GACGAGGCGGGCACCCCCGAGCAGCCTGCCGCGCCGCAGCATGGGAGCAATGACCCGCATGCTATTCCGCTTGCTGAAGCGGCTGAATAAGTGAGATGAAGTACTGACAGACGAGTCCTGACAGATGGCCCTAATTTCGGAACATATCGAAGGCGACACCCGGGACCGTATTCTCGAGGTGGCCGAGCGGCTGTTCCGCCAGATCGGCTACCAGAAGACCACGGTGGGCGACATCGCCAAGGAGCTCAGGATGAGCCCCGCCAACGTGTATCGCTTCTTCGAATCGAAGAAAGCGATCCATCAGGCGGTGGCGCAGGGCTTGATGGGCGAGGTCGAGCTCGAGGTGCAACGGATCGTGGCGCGTCCCGGTCCGGTACTGGAGCGCTTCCGCGAGCTGCTGACCACCATCCATCGCATGAACACCGAGCGCTATGTCGGCGACAGCAAGCTGCATGAGATGGTCGAGATCGCCATGGAGGAGGACTGGGACGTCTGCGTCACCCACATGGAATGCATTGCCAGAATGATCGGCCAGGTGATCGCGCAAGGCGTGGCCACCGGGGAGTTCGAGGCGCCGGACCTGGAACTGGCTGCGCTCTGCTCGTGCACCGCGATGATGCGGTTCTTCCACCCCCAGATGATCGCCCAGTGTGCCACCAAGCCGGGCCCGAACATCAACCAGATGATCGATTTCGTCATCGCGGGTCTGTCGCCGCGCCACTGACGGACGGCCGGTTTCCCCGTATAAGATGTCCCGCACGCCCTCGAAGGGCGGATGACGGGCGATAGCAGATCAACAAACTCCGTCATTGCGAGCGCAGCGAAGCAATCCAGACCGTCTCCGCGGAGGGATTCTGGATTGCTTTGCTGCGCTCGCAATGACGAAAAGGAAGCAGCGCGTGACCGAAAAAGACCTCTATTTCTACGAGCCCTCCAAGGGCCACGGCCTCAAGCACGATCCCTTCAACGCCATCATCGCGCCGCGTCCGATCGGCTGGATCTCCTCTCGCGACACCAAGGGCCACGTCAATCTCGCGCCCTACAGCTTCTTCAATGCGTTCTGCTACGTGCCGCCGATCATCGGCTTCTCTTCCACCAACTGGAAGGACACGGTGGAGAACATCCAGCAGACCGGTGAGTTCGTCTGGAATCTCGCCACGATGGAGCTCGCCAAGCACATGAACGCGACCGCCGCGCATGTCGCTCCCGAGGTCGATGAGTTCGAGGTCGCGGGCCTCACCGCCGTGCCCGGCAGGCTCGTCAACGTGCCGCGCGTGGCCGAGAGCCCGGTCGCCTTCGAGTGCAAGGTGTCCGACATCGTCCGTCTCAAGGGGGCAGACGGCAAGGAAGCCGACGCCTGGCTGACGCTGGGCGAGGTGGTCGCCGTCCACATCGACAAGGCCATGATCAAGGACGGCGTCTACCAGACCGCCGCCGCCCACCCGATCGTCCGCGCCGGCCGCCGCGGCGATTATTTCGAGATCAAGCCGGAAAACATGTTCGAGATGGTGCGGCCGGATTAAGGCCGCCGCTTCGCTCTAGCCGTCATTCCGGGCTCACGCTTCGCGTGCCCCGGAATGACGTGGAGATCTCGCCCACTCCCCTCCCGGAACTGCCCGCGCACCCTGGCCGTTATGGTCCGGGGGCCGCCCGGCCGCGTCAATTTTGCAGGCGAAGTGTTCGCCTCCGCGCGCCAGTTTCCGCTAAAATGCCCGACAACCGCGCCGATGCACGAGGTCAGCCATGAGCTTCCGCCGCGACACCCTGACAAAGCCGATCTTCTCCTGGGCACGCGGCGTGCTGCCGGCGATGTCCGACACCGAGCGCGAGGCGCTGGAGGCGGGCGACGTCTGGTGGGACGCCGACCTCTTCACCGGCAACCCTGACTGGTCGAAGCTTCTGAAGATCCCGCAGGCGACGCTGACCAGCGAGGAGCAGGCCTTCCTGAACGGCCCCGTCGACGAGCTCTGCGCCATGCTCGACGAGTGGAAGATCTTCTGGGAATGGCGCGACCTGCCGCCGGACGTCTGGCACTTCGTCAAGCGCGAGAAATTCTTCGGCATGATCATCCCGAAGGAATTCGGCGGCCTCGGCTTCTCGCCCTATGCGCATTCGGAAGTCGTGCGCAAGATCTCGACGCGCTCGATCGCGGCGGCGGTCACGGTAATGGTGCCGAACTCGCTCGGGCCCGGCGAGCTGCTGATGCGCTTCGGCACGAAGGAGCAGCAGGCGCGCTGGCTACCGCGGCTCGCCGACGGCCGTGACATTCCCTGCTTCGGCCTCACCAGCCCCGAAGCCGGCTCTGACGCGGCCTCGATGATCGACACCGGCATCATCTGCAAGGGCGAGTTCGAGGGCCGCGAAGTCCTCGGCCTCAGGCTCAACTGGCACAAGCGCTACATCACGCTCGGCCCGGTCGCGACGCTCCTGGGTCTCGCCTTCAAGGCCTCTGATCCCGATCATCTCGTCGGTGATCAGGAAGAGCTCGGCATCACCGTGGCCCTGATCCCGACCAATTTGCCCGGCGTCGAGATCGGCCAGCGCCATCTGCCGTCGATGCAGGTGTTCCAGAACGGCCCGAACCGCGGGCGCGATGTCTTCATTCCGCTCGACTACGTCATCGGCGGCAAGGAGCGGCTGGGGCAGGGCTGGAAGATGCTGATGACGGCGCTGGCCGCCGGCCGCGGCATCTCCCTGCCGTCGCTCTCTGCTGCGGGTGCCGCCTATGCGGCGCGCACCACCGGCGCCTATGCCCTCATCCGCGAGCAATTCGGCATCTCCATCTCCAAGTTCGAAGGCGTCGAGGAGCCGCTCGCGCGCATTGTCGCGACAGCCTATCAGCTCGATGCCGCGCGGCGGCTGACCTGCGCGGCGCTCAATGCCGGCGTTCATCCCGCCGTCATCTCCGGCATCATGAAGCTGCATGCGACCGAGCGGATGCGGACCGCGATCGATGATGCCATGGACATCCATGGCGGCAAGGCCGTGATCGACGGCCCGCAAAACTATCTCGGCAATCTGCACCGCGCCGTGCCGGTCGGCATCACGGTGGAAGGCGCCAACATCCTGACCCGCAACCTCATCGTGTTCGGCCAGGGCGCCATCCGTGCGCATCCCTATCTGCTCGACGAAATGAATGCGCTCGCCGACACCGATCGCGACCGCGGGCTCACCGCGTTCGACAAAGCGTTCTGGAAGCATGTCGGCCACAGCTTCCGGACCCTGTTCCGCGCGTTCGGCCGGAGCTGGACCTTTGGCGCGTTCGCGCTGGCGCCCGATGCTGGCGATGCCACCCCATTCTATCGCCAGCTCTCGCGCTATTCCGCCGCCTTCGCGCTCTGCGCCGACATGGCGCTGCTGACGCTCGGCGGCGCGCTCAAGCGCAAGGAGATGCTGTCGGCGCGCTTCGGCGACATCCTGTCTGAACTTTATCTGCTCTCTGCTGCGCTGAAGCGCTGGCAGGACGAGGGCCGGCAGAAGGAGGACTTTGCCGCGCTGGAATGGTGCATGGCGACGGGCTTCAAAACCATCGAGAACCGGTTCGCCGAGATCCTCGCCAATCTACCGAACCGCTTCGTCGCCGCCTTCCTCAAGCTTGTGGTCCAGCCGTTCGGCGCCCGCGTCCTCGGCCCCTCCGACCGCGTCGTGCACCAATGCGCCGGCATCGTGCTGGAGCCCTCGGCGGCGCGTGAGCGGTTGACGCCCGATTTGGCCCATGTCGATGACGACGGCGGCTTTGCCCGGCTGGAGCGCGCCTTCAAGCTGGTCGCTGGCACGGACGCCATCGCCAAGCGCATGCGCGCGGCGCATGTTCGCAACTGGGAGGAAGCTGTCGCCAAAGGCGTGATCACGCAGGCCGAGGGCGAGCAAATCTCTGCTGCCCGCAAGGCCGTCAACGAAGTGATCGAGGTCGACGATTTCGCCCCGGAGACCCTGTCGCCGATTTACAGGAAAGCCGGCGACGTGCATCAGTTCTTCCAGGAACTCGGTGAACAGAGGGCGGCGAGCTGATGGCACGACCGGTTTTCATCGTCGACGGCAGTCGCACGCCGTTCCTGAAGGCGCGCTCGGGGCCGGGGCCGTTCACGCCGGTCGATCTCGCCGTGCAATGCGGCCGGCCGCTGCTGGCGCGCCAGCCGTTCGCTCCAACTGATTTCGACCAGGTCATCCTCGGCTGCGTCAATGTGATCGCCGATGAGATGAACCCGGCCCGTGTCGCCGCGCTCCGCCTCGGCATGGGGGAGGACATGGTCGCCTTCACCGTGCAGATCAATTGCGGCTCCGGCATGCAGTCGATCGACGCCGCCTATCGCTACATCCGCGAGGGCCACGCCGACATGATCCTCGCCGGCGGCACCGAGGCGCTGAGCCACGCGCCGCTGGTCTGGCCCAATTCGGGCGTGCGCTGGTTCGCCGGCCTCGCCACAGCCAAGGGCGTGGCCGCGAAGCTCGCTGCCGCGTTCAAGCTGCGGCCGCGCTATCTCAAGCCGATCATCGGTCTCGAACGCGGGCTGACCGATCCGATCACCGATCTGAACATGGGCCAGACTGCCGAGGTCGTCGGCCATCTCTTCGGCATCACCCGCGCACAGTCCGATGCCTATGCCGCCGAAAGCCACCGCAGGCTGGCGCATGCGCAAGGCGCGGGATATCTCAAGGGCGAGGTCGAGACCGTGTTCTCGCGCGACGGAAAATTCTTTGATCACGACGACGGCGTGCGCCCGGACTCCACGGCCGAGACGCTGGCAAAGCTGAAGCCGGTGTTCGAGCGCCCCTGGGGCCAGGTCACCGCCGGCAATTCCTCGCAGATCACCGATGGCGCTTCCTGGGTGATCCTCGCCTCCGACGCCGCGGTCGCAAGGCACAGGCTGACGCCGAGAGCCGCGATCGTCGACAGCAACTGGGCCGCGCTCGATCCCGGCATTATGGGACTCGGCCCGGTGATGTCGGCAACGCCGCTGCTCCGGCGCAATGGCCTGACCCTTCACGACGTCGAGACCTGGGAGCTGAACGAGGCCTTTGCCACGCAAGTGCTCGGCTGCCTCGCCGCCTGGAACGACGACAAATTCTGCCGCGAGATCCTCGGTCTCGACGGCGCGGCCGGTGAGATCGACCGAGACAAGCTCAACGTCGATGGCGGCGCGATCTCGCTCGGCCATCCCGTCGGCACCTCCGGCAACCGCATCGTGCTGCATCTCGTCAACGCGATGAAGCGGCTGGGAACGCGCCGCGGTGTTGCGACCGAGTGCATCGGTGGCGGGCTAGGCGGGGCCATGCTGATCGAGGCGGTGTGACCATGGATTCCAAGATCATGACCGCGCTCGCGGATCGCGTGCTGACGCTCGGGCCCACGCCCGCGCCCGACAGCCCGTACAGGCACTTCAAGCTGACGCGCGATGCCGACGGCGTCGCCTGGCTCTTGTTCGATCGCACCGATGCCAGCGCCAACACGCTCTCTTCCGAGGTGATGGAGGAATTCGACGCCGTGCTCGCGGCAATCGAAACTGAGCGCCCCGCCGGTCTCGTGATCCGCTCCGCAAAACCGTCCGGCTTCATCGCGGGCGCCGACGTCAACGAATTCCGTGGCGCGTCCGATCCCGACATGGTGGAAACGCGCATCCGCGCCGCGCATGCGGTGATCGACCATCTGGAAGCCTTGAGGTTGCCGACGGTCGCGGTCATCCACGGCTTCTGCCTCGGCGGCGGGCTCGAGGTCGCGCTGGCCTGCCAATCGCGGATCGCCGTCGACGGCGCGCGCTTCGGCTTCCCGGAGGTGATGCTGGGTCTGCATCCCGGCCTCGGCGGCACTGCGCGCTTCACCGCGCTGGTCAATCCGGTCCAGTCGATGTCCCTGATGCTGACCGGGCGCACCATCGATGCGCGTCGCGCCAGATCCCTCGGCCTCGTCGACACCGTGACGCAGGAGCGCCACGTTCGTAACGCGGTGAAGGATGCGCTGTTTGGCCGACTGAAGCGGGTGCGGCCAGGCTTGCTGACGCGCGCGGCGAATGTCGGCCTCGTCCGCGGGCTGCTTGCCAAGCGTATGCGCTCGGAGGCGGCGAAGGCCGCATCCCGCGAGCATTATCCGGCGCCTTACGCGCTGATCGACCTATGGGAGACCCATGGCGGCAGCAAGGCCGCGATGCTGAAGGCGGAGCAGGCTTCCTTCGCGAAGTTGATGGTGACCCCGACCGCCCAGAACCTGATCCGCGTCTTCTTCCTGCGCGAGCAGATGAAGAAGGCCGCAGGCAGCGGCAACTCCATCAAACACGTCCATGTCATCGGCGCCGGCGCCATGGGCGGCGACATCGCAGCTTGGGTTGCCGGGCAGGGGCTGCGCGTCTCGCTCGCCGACATGAAGGCGGAGCCGATCGCGGGCGCGGTGAAGCGCGCCAATGAGCTCTACGGCAAGATCATCCGCAATCCGACCGACATGCGCGACGCGCTGGATCGCCTCATCCCCGACATGAACGGGGAGGGCGTGCGCAGCGCCGATCTCATCATCGAGGCGGTGCCGGAGAAGCTCGAGCTCAAGCAGAAGGTCTATGCCAGCATAGAGCCTCGAATGAAGCCGGGCGCGATCCTCGCCACCAACACGTCGAGCATTCCGCTCCAGGATCTGCGAACCACGCTGGCGCGACCGGAGCGGCTGGTCGGCCTGCATTTCTTCAATCCGGTGTCGCGGCTGCAACTCGTCGAGGTCGTCAGCCATGACGGCGATGACCCGCAGGTGCTGAAGCAGGCGCTCGCCTTCGTCGGTGCGATCGACCGCCTGCCGCTCGCCGTGAAAAGCTCGCCCGGCTTTCTCGTCAACCGCGCGCTGACGCCGTACATGCTGGAGGCGATGGTGATGCTGGACGAGAAGATCGACCGGCGCCTGATTGACGCGGCGGCCGAGCAGTTCGGCATGCCGATGGGGCCGATCGAACTCGCCGATCAGGTCGGGCTCGACATCTGCCTCGACGTCGGTGACATGCTGCGCACCAAGTTCGGCGATCTCCTGCCGCCGACGCCGGCCTGGTTGCGCGAGAAAGTCGCCAAGGGCGAGCTCGGCCGCAAGACCGGCAAGGGCTTCTACACCTGGAAGGACGGCAAGGCGGAGAAGGCGCCGCTCCCCGAGACCGGCCCGCGCGTCACCGACCAGATGATCGATCGCCTGGTGCTACCGATGTCCAATGTCTGCGTTGCGGCGCTGCGCGAGGGCACCGTGGAGGATGCCGATGCCGTTGACGGCGCCATGATCTTCGGCACCGGCTATGCACCATTCCGCGGTGGTCCGCTGAACTACGCGCGTACGCGTGGCCCGGAAAATGTCGTATCGACCTTGCGCGGGCTGGCCGATCGATTCGGCGCGCGCTTTGCGCCCGATCCGGGCTGGGACAATTTCAGGTGAAACCGGCATGAACGAACATGCGAATACCGGGCCGGGCGGCGATCTCTGCATCCGCACGCTGGCGATGCCTGCCGATACCAACGCCAATGGCGACATCTTCGGCGGCTGGCTGCTGAGCCAGATGGATGTCGGCGGCGGCGTGTTTGCGTCAAAGGCCGCGAAGTCGCGTACCGTGACGGTTGCGATCGAGGCGATGAATTTTCGCAAGGCGGTCTATGTCGGCGATCTCGTGTCGGTCTACGCCAATCTCGTCCGCGTCGGCCGTACCTCGCTCACCGTGCATCTGGAAGCCTGGGCGCTTCGCCGCGGCGAGGAGCATCCGTTTCTCGTCACCGACGGCAACTTCACCTACGTCTCGATCGACGAGCACGGGCGCCCGCAAGCGGTTCGTCCGACCGGCACGACGATAGCGACGTAGTCGCGCGCGACGCTCTGCCTCGTCTCGCGAACGCGTGCAGCGCCGTCAAACGCGGCGCGACTGAGTCATCCTCGTCGCGGCTTCGCCAAGAACCAGTCATAAAACGGATGAGGTCCCGGCGTACTCAGTTGCGTGTCGATTCGGGGTGGAAACGGCCTCAAATGCCTGGGGAACCTTTGGGCAGGAGCACCGTTATTTGCCCGCACTGAGGAATCCACGGACCATGCCGGACAGCTACATCATCGAAGTCGATTCGCAGACCGCAGGTATCGTCGTTCGTTCTTCCGGAGGCTATTGCTTCTTCGCCTCCTCCCAGCGCTTCAACCGCCTCGAAGGACAACTCTTCCGCAACGCGCGCGAAGCCGAGCGCGCTGCGCGCAAGCTGGTGAACGGTGATGTGAAGGAGGCGGCGTAAGCGCCGCACTCGTCAGTCCGGGGCGCGCGAAGCGCGGTCGGAATTTTTTGCCGCCCGGGAATGCTGTCGACCCTTCTCACCTTGTGGGAGTGGCGCGAAGCGCCGGATGAGGGGTTGCCTCAGCTCACTCTATTGTGAGAGGTCTCGCAGAGCGAACCGCTCACCCGTCTCGCCGCTCCGCGGCGAGCCACCCTCTCCCACAGGGGGAGAGGGCAAGCGTCGTTGCTCACAATTTCGTTGCGGCGCGCGACAGGAGCTTCCACTCGTCGCCCTGCTTCTGCCAGTTCATCAGGATGTGAAGGTTGGTCGATACTTTTTTCCCGTCGGCCGCCATCTCCTGCTCGCCCAACCAGTGGAAGCGGACGATCGCGGCGGGGCCGACCACCTTGATGGTCGGGTCCTTGTACTCGATCTGCAGGAATTTCGACTTGCCGTCGGTCGCATTGGCGATGAAGGTCGCCTTGTCCTCGACCTTGCCGCTGGAATGGCTGTAGCTGAGATCGTCCCAGCATAGCGCGCCGAGCGCCTTCGGATCGGCCGCGATCTGGGCGAGGCGGAAGGCCTCGACTTTCTTCGCCACGGCCTCCTCGTCGGCCGAGGCCGCCAGCACCGGTGTTGCGAGCGCAAGCGCGGAGACGGCAAGGGTCGAGAGAGCCAGATCGCGTCGGTTGATCGTCATCGTTTCCTCCTTTTTGATCTTGCGGCGAGTGTTGCAGCCGCGCGCGACTTTGTCGAGTGGTGCAGATGTCGTCATCTGCATGCGTCGTTGCGCGGTTGAAGCCATATTGATACGTCTCGCGCATCAATGCGCCGCGGATTTGGGAAAGTACGGAAATGATCGAAGCCAAAACGGAAACGATGGGCAGGGCCTTGCTGTTCGACATCGATGGTACGCTGGCCGACACCGACCCTCTGCACTTGAAGGCCTTCAACCAAGTGCTCGGCCCTCACGGCCATGTGTTCGATCACGCGCGCTTCTCCAGGGAGCTGCAAGGTTTCGCCAATGTCGCGATCGGCGAGCGCTTTCTGCCCCACGAGGCGCCGGAGCGGCGCGCCCTGATCCTCGATGAGAAGGAAGAGGTCTTCCGTACGCTCGTGGCCGGGCAGATCACTCCGCTTCCGGGCCTGATGGCATTGCTCGACCGGGCCGACAGCGCCGGCATTCCCATGGTGGCCGTGACCAATGCGCCGCGTCTCAACGCCGAGCTGCTGCTCTCCGGCCTCGGCATCATGCATCGCTTCAAGGCTCTCGTGATCGGCGCGGAGCTGCCGCACGGCAAGCCGCATCCGCTGCCCTATCAGGAAGGGCTGCGCTTCGTCGGTGCGAGCGCAGAGGCCTCGATCGCATTCGAAGATTCCCGCACCGGCGTGCGCTCGGCCACGGCGGCCGGAATTCCAACCGTCGGCATCCGGACCAGCCTCAGTCATGCAGACCTGGTGGGCGCCGGCGCGGTCATGTCCGCCAGCGCCTTCGACGATCCGGCGCTGCTGACACGCCTCGCGAGCGCCATGGCGTGGTGAGGAGCCGCGTCCGTTAACCGTGATCGGCGCGCGCATTGACCGCAGCTGCAAACCGCCGCACCATGCATCATTCTGAATTCGAGGCCGTTGCCGTGACCGGATTGACCCATCGCCAAGCCGAAATCCTCAACATCGCGCGCGCTTCCGGCCGTGTCATGGTCGAGGAACTCGCGCGCCGGTTCGAGGTCTCGGCGCAGACCATTCGCAAGGATCTTAACGATCTCTGCGAGCGGAGATCGCTGACGCGCATTCATGGCGGTGCCATCATCGCCTCCGGCGTGGAGAACCTCGCCTATGAGGCGCGGCGCTTCGTCGCCGCCGACGAGAAGAAGGCGATCGGGGCTGCGGCGGCCTCGCTGATCCCGAACGGCTGTTCGCTCTTCATCAACATCGGCACCACGACGGAGGAGGTTGCAAGCGCGCTGACCTCGCATGAGGACCTGCTCGTCATCACCAACAACCTCAATGTCGCGATGCTGCTGTACCGCCATCCCCGCATCGAGGTGGTGGTCGCCGGCGGCACGGTGCGGCGCGCCGACGGCGCCGTGGTCGGCTCGACCGCGACGCAACTGATCGGACAGTTCAAGGTCGACTACGCCATCATCGGCGCGTCCGCGATCGACGAGGAGGGCGCGCTGCTCGACTTCGACTATCGCGAGGTGCAGGTTGCGCAGGCCATCATCGCCAATGCCCGCAGCGTCATGCTGGTCGCCGATTCCACCAAGCTGCGCCGCAGCGCGCCGGTGCGTATCGCCCATATCACGCAGATCCAGACCTTCGTCACCGACCAGGAGCTGCCCGAGCGCCTCGCCACCATCTGTCACAGCAAGGGCATCGAGGTGATGGCGGCAATGCCGAAGGAGGCGGGGGAAATCGATGATGCGCCGGCCGAAGCGCATGATACGGTGCCCGAGGCGGCGCCCGTGGTCAGGCTGAGGTAGGACTAGACATCGTCCCACGGGTTGAGCAGCGGGACGCCGAACGCCGCAAAATCCTTCACATTGCGCGTGGCGAGCGTGAGGTGGTGCGCGAGTGCGGTCGCCGCAAAGAAGCCGTCCATGACAGACAGCGCGACGCCGCTTCTCCGGCTCTGCGCCATGAGGTCGCCCCAGCGCTCGGCCACGGCGTAGTCGATGGGCAAGACACGTTCTGCAAATCGCGCTGGGAGATCGTGGGCAAGCCAGGCGGCCAGCGCCGTGCGGCGCCGGCCGTCCTCCAGCAACGCGACGCCGCGGCGAAGCTCGGCGATCGACGCAACGCTGATGAAGGCACGATCCTCGTCGATCGTATCCAGCCAAGCCAGGACTTTCGGCGAAGGCGCGGGACGCCGAATCTCTGACAGCACATTGGTGTCGAGCAGCAGGTTCACGGCATCTCGTCGCGGGGCGCGTCGTGCACTCGTTCAAGTTCGAGATCGACGCCGCGAAGCGGCGACGCCAGCAGGAATTCGGCCAGCGTGCCTTTGCGTGCAGTCTTGCGCGCCCATTCCTCGGCTGAGACGACAACCGCGTTGGGCTTGCCATGTCGTGTGATGACCTGGGGGCCGGCTTGAGCGCGATCAATCACCTCGGACAACCGCGCCTTGGCGTTGGCCAGCGTCCAGGTGTCATCGGCCAGAAGTGCGTGAGGTGCAGTGTTGCGATCGGTCATGCGCGCGGAACCAGAATGACTAAAATGACTATAATTCTTCGGCACTGACCAATCAAGAGCGCTGTTGCATCCCCAATTGCCAAATCGGTCGCACATTATTGTCGCTTCTTGCTCATCAAAAAGTTCTGCTTTCACTTCCCTCCGCCTCTCTTTCATCTTGCTTTCGTTTTTCGGTATGATCTAATCAAAAACGAAAGTAGCCGCTCGAAGGAACGGGCGGTCGTCAGGGGATGCGTCTGTTGGAGCGTATTTTCGACCTCGCCATCATCGGAGGCGGTGTTAACGGCTGCGGCATCGCGCGCGACGCGGTGGGCCGCGGCAACACGGTTTTCCTGTGTGAGATGAACGATCTGGCGAGCGGGACGTCGTCCTGGTCGACCAAGCTGGTGCATGGCGGCCTGCGCTATCTCGAATATTACGAGTTTCGCCTGGTTCGCGAGGCACTGATCGAGCGCGAGATCCTCTGGGGCATCGCGCCTCACATCATCCGTCCCCTGCGTTTCGTTTTGCCGCATCATGCCGGCCTGCGTCCCGCCTGGCTGCTGCGCCTGGGCCTTTTCCTCTACGACCACATCGGCGGCCGTCATCTGCTGCCCGCCACGCGCTCGGTCGATCTTGGGCGTGATGAGGTCGGCAAGCCGCTGATCCCGAATCGCTACAGCCGCGCGTTCGAATATTCCGACTGCTTCGTCGATGACGCCCGCCTTGTCGTGCTCAACGCACGCGATGCCGCCGACAAGGGCGCCGAGATCCGTACCCGCACCCGCGCCAGCGAGATCCGCCAGTCCGACGGCCTCTGGACTGTCGGCATGGTCAACACGCTGACCGGCGAGCGCTCACAGATCCAGGCCCGCGCGCTGGTCAATGCCGGCGGCCCCTGGGTCGAGGACGTGCTCGGCCGCGGCGCCGGCGTCAACGCGAAGGCCAAGGTGCGCCTGGTACAGGGCTCGCACATCGTGGTCAGGAAGCTCTATGACCACGACCGCGCCTACATGTTCCAGAACGCGGACGGCCGCATCATCTTCGTGATCCCGTACCAGGACGATTTCACGCTGATCGGCACCACCGACCGCGACTATGACGGCGATCCCGCCAAGGTGAAGGCGACGGCTGAGGAGATCCAGTATCTCTGCACGGCGGCGAGCGAATATCTGGCCAAGCCGGTGACGCCGGACGACGTCGTCTGGACCTATTCCGGTGTCCGCCCGCTCTATGACGACGGCGCCAGCGAAGCCAAGGCCGCTACGCGCGACTACGTGTTCGAGCTCGACACGCCCGGCGGTGTGCCGCTGCTCTCGATCTATGGCGGCAAGATCACGACCTATCGCCGCCTCGCCGAAGAAGCGCTGGAGCGGCTCGCGCCTTATCTCCGTAGCGCAAAGGCGCGGGAGGGCTGGACCGGAAAATGGCCGCTGCCCGGCGGCGACATGAATGTGTCCGACATCGACGGGCTGATCGCCGAGCTCCAGCGTGGCTATCCCTTCCTCAGTCACGAGCATGCGCGACGTCTCGCCCGCGCCTATGGCACAAAGGCCGTCAAGCTGCTCGGCGACGCGAAATCGGCGGCCGATCTCGGCCAGTCCTTTGGTGCGACGTTGACCGAGCGTGAGGTCCGCTACCTCATGGCCAATGAATGGGCCGTGACCGCCGAAGACGTCGTCTGGCGCCGTTCCAAGCTCGGCCTGCGACTATCTGCCGATGAGATCGGCGCGCTTGACGACTGGATCAGGATCCACGCCGTGCCGCAAACTCCCCTGATGGAAGCGGGAGGACGCTCATGACCGTGACGCTTGATCATGTGACCCGGACAGTCGAGGGTGTCCCACATATCCGCGACGTCTCGCTGACGCTCGAGAGCGGGACCCTCAACGTGCTGCTCGGCCCGACGCTGTCGGGCAAGACCTCGATCATGCGGCTGCTCGCCGGGCTCGACAAGCCGACCACGGGCAAGGTGATCGTGAACGGCAAGGACGTCACGGGCGCCGACGTGCGCCGGCGTTCGGTCGCGATGGTCTATCAGCAGTTCATCAACTACCCCTCGCTCACGGTCTACGAGAACATCGCCTCGCCCCTGCGCGTGCAAGGCAAGCCGCGCGACGAGATCGAGGCGCGCGTGGCGGAGGCTTCGAAGCTACTGCGGCTCGAGCCGTTCCTGAAGCGCACGCCGCTCCAGCTCTCCGGCGGCCAGCAGCAGCGCACCGCAATCGCACGCGCGCTGGTCAAGGGCGCCGATCTCGTGCTGCTCGACGAGCCGCTCGCCAACCTCGATTACAAGCTGCGCGAGGAGCTGCGCGCCGAGCTGCCGCGCATCTTCGAGGCTTCCGGCGCGATCTTCGTCTACGCCACGACCGAGCCGACCGAGGCGCTGCTGCTTGGCGGCAATACGGTGTGCATGTGGGAAGGTCAGGCGCTTCAGATCGGCGAGACCACCAACGTCTACCGCCGCCCGCAGACCTTGCGCGTCGCCCAGGTGTTCTCGGATCCGCCGCTCAATCTCGTCGGCATCGAGAAGAAGAACGGCTCCGTGCAATATGCCGGCGGCACCGCTTCGCCGGCCTCGGGGCTCTATTCGTCGCTGGCCGACGGCGCCTATCGCGTCGGCTTCCGCGCCCATCAGCTCGCGCTCGCCAATGGCGAGGCCGATCGCCACGCCTTCCATGCCACGGTGACGGTGACCGAAATCACCGGTTCGGAGAGTTTCGTGCATCTGACCCGCGATGGATCGAACTGGGTGGCGGTGCTGCACGGCGTGCACGAGTTCGAGCCGGGCCAGACGCTCGACGCGGTGCTCGATCCCAACGACGTTTTTGTCTTCGATGCGGCTGACCGTCTGGTCGCCGCACCCGGATCCTGAGGAGGCATGCGCCATGGCCCGCATTGACCTCGTCGATCTCGCCCATTCCTACGGCGGCAATGATGCGCCGCAGGAGAGCTTTGCGTTGAAGCCGGTCACCATGACCTGGCGGCAGGGCGGCGCCTATGCGCTGCTCGGCCCGTCCGGCTGCGGCAAGACCACGCTGCTCAACGTCATCTCCGGCATCATCACGCCGTCTCGGGGGAAAATCCTGTTCGACGGCAAGGACATCACGCCGCTGTCAACCCAGAAGCGCAACATCGCCCAGGTGTTCCAGTTTCCGGTGATCTACGACACCATGACGGTGGGTGAGAATCTGGCGTTTCCGCTGAAGAACCGCGGCGTGCCGAAGCCCGAGATCGACAAGCGCGTTGCCGAGATCGGCCGCTTGCTCGATCTCGAACCCTATCTGAACCGCAAGGCGACGCGCCTCACGGCCGATGCGAAGCAGAAGATCTCGCTCGGCCGCGGCCTCGTCCGCTCCGACGTCGCCGCCGTGCTGTTCGACGAGCCGCTGACGGTGATCGATCCCGAGTTGAAATGGCAGCTCCGCTCCAAGTTGAAAGCGTTGCATCGCGAGCTCGACCTTACGATGATCTACGTCACTCACGACCAGACCGAGGCGCTGACCTTCGCCGACACCGTGGTCGTCATGCATGACGGCCGCGTCGTGCAGAGCGGCACGCCGGCGGAGCTGTTCGACAAGCCGGCGCACACCTTCGTCGGCTATTTCATCGGCTCGCCCGGCATGAACATCCTGCCGGCCGAGGTGAGAGGACGCGAGGCCAATGTCGGCGGCCATGTCATCGCGCTCAACCGCGCTTACGACAATCTGCCTGCCGATGCCAAGATCGAGATCGGCGTCCGTCCCGAATTCGTCGAGGTCGTCGCGCCTGCGCCCGGTCTGCTCACCGCAAGGATCGAGCGCCTCGACGATCTCGGCCGCATCCGTTTTGCGCGAGCGCGCTTCGGCGACGCCAAGCTTGCGGCGCGCGCGCCCGCGGGGTTCACCAGCTCGGACGGCATGGCCGGACTGAAATTCGACCCGTCGCATGTCCACGTCTACGCCGACAGCCTTCTGGTGGAGGGAGCCGTCTGATGGACAAGACCGTCAATCAAAAAGCCTGGTTTCTGGTGCTGCCGGTGTTTCTGGTCGTCGCCTTCTCGGCGGTGCTGCCGCTGATGACGGTGGTGAACTATTCGATGCAGGACACCTTCGGCAACAACCAGTTCTTCTGGAACGGGGTCGGCTGGTTCAAGGAATTGCTCGATCCCTCGACCGATCTTGGCGGCCGCTTCCTCGCCTCGCTCGGGCGCAATCTGTTCTTCTCGATGGTGATCCTCGCGATCGAGGTGCCGCTCGGCATCGTCGTCGCGTTGTCGATGCCGCGCCAGGGCTGGACGGTGGCGGCCTGCCTCGTCATCCTCGCTCTGCCGTTGCTGATTCCGTGGAACGTGGTCGGCACGATCTGGCAGATCTTCGGGCGCCCCGATATCGGCCTGCTCGGCTATGTCCTGAACGCCATCGGCATCGACTACAATTACGTCTCCAACGAGATCGATGCCTGGGTCACCGTCATCGTGATGGACGTCTGGCACTGGACCAGCCTCGTCGCGCTGCTGTGCTATGCCGGCCTGAAGTCGATTCCGGAAGCCTATTACCAGGCCGCCCAGATCGACGGCGCCTCGCGCTGGGCCGTGTTCAAGGCGATCCAGCTGCCGAAGATGAATCGCGTGCTCCTGATCGCGGTGCTGCTGCGCTTCATGGACAGCTTCATGATCTACACCGAGCCGTTCGTGGTGACCGGCGGCGGGCCGGGCAATTCCACGACCTTCGTGTCGATCGAGCTGGTCAAGATCGCGCTCGGCCAGTTCGACCTCGGCAAGGCGGCGGCGCTGTCGCTGGTCTACAACCTCATCATCCTGATCGTCTGCTGGATCTTCTACACCGTCATGACCAATGCGGGCGCCGAACGGAAGCCCCAGGAAGGAGCCGCGTGATGCACTCGATCCCCGGCCGCCGCCTCATCATGGGGCTGTTCCTGATCTTCCTGCTGCTGCCGATCTACTGGCTCGTCAACATGAGCTTCAAGACCAATGCCGAGATCGTCTCGACGATGACGTTGTGGCCGCACACGCCGACGCTCCAGCACTACAAGCGCATCTTCACGGACGAGAGCTGGTATTCCGGCTACATCAACTCGCTGACTTACGTCGTCCTCAACACCATCATCTCGATTTCGGTGGCGCTGCCGGCGGCCTACGCGTTCTCGCGCTACCGTTTCCTCGGCGACAAGCACCTGTTCTTTTGGCTCTTGTCGAACCGCATGGCGCCGGCCGCGGTCTATGCCCTGCCGTTCTTCAACCTCTATTCGGCGATCGGCCTGTTCGATACGCCGTGGGCGGTTGCGCTCGCGCACTGCATCTTCAACGTGCCGCTCGCGGTGTGGATCCTGGAAGGCTTCGTCTCCGGTGTTCCGCGCGAGATCGACGAGACCGCCTTCCTCGACGGCTATTCCTTTCCGCGCTTCTTCATCAAGATCCTGGTGCCGTTGATCGCGAGCGGCATCGGCGTCGCCGCCTTCTTCTGCTTCATGTTCTCCTGGGTCGAGCTTCTGCTCGCGCGCACGCTGACCTCCGTGCATGCAAAGCCGATCGCAGCGATCATGACGCGCACTGTGTCGGCGGCCGGCATGGATTGGGGCCTGCTCGCCGCCGCCGGTGTGCTCACCATCATTCCAGGGGCGCTCGTGATCTGGTTTGTCCGTAATTACATTGCGAGCGGTTTTGCGCTCGGCCGGGTGTAGGAGGTTTTGATGGAGTCCATCGCATGGATGGCCTGGACGCTGCCGACCGCGATCTTCTTTGCGGCGCTCGCCTGCACGCTGGCGGTGATGACATGGCTTGCCGCGGTCTACCCCGAGGCCGAGCGCGTCGGTGTGTTGCGCATTCCGACCACGCGCGGTGATCGCCTGTTCATCTCGCTGATCACGGCGGCGGTCATCCACCTCGCCTGGATTGGCCTCGTCGGCACTGACGCGATCGCCACGGTGCCGATCGGCGAGGAGGGATTCGAGATTTCGAGCCTGTGGCTCGCAAGTGGAATTTCGCTGGCTGCGGCCGTGCTCATTTTTCGCACGGTCTGAAGTTTGCGAAGGGACGGCCAGATCCGGGACCAACCCGGGCCTGTATAAAAGTTTGTCGCTGCAACGGAGGAACAACATGCGACAGTTTAGGAGAAGGAAAGGTCCATTGACCAAGAATAGTTTTCTGACCATGTCCAGCGCCGCTGCGATCGTTGCAGTGTCGCTCGCTCTCTCGGCGCCGGTTCGCGCCGCCGACGAGGCCGCTATCCAGAAGTGGATCGCGGAATTTACGCCCTCGACTCTGTCGAAGGAAGACCAGAAGAAGGAGCTGGAGTGGTTCGCCAAAGCCGCCGAGCCGTTCAAGGGCATGGAGATCAACGTCGTCTCCGAGACCATCACGACCCACGAATACGAGGCGCAGACGCTGGCGAAAGCGTTCTCCGAGCTCACGGGCATCAAGCTCAAGCACGACCTCATCCAGGAAGGTGACGTCGTCGAGAAGCTGCAGACCCAGATGCAGTCCGGCAAGAACGTCTATGACGGCTGGATCAACGATTCCGACCTGATCGGCACGCACTTCCGCTACGGCCAGACCATCGCGCTGTCGGACTACATGACCGGCGAGGGCAAGGACGTCACCAATCCGATGCTCGACGTCAACGACTTCATCGGCAAGTCGTTCGGCACGGGTCCGGACGGCAAGCTCTACCAGCTGCCCGACCAGCAGTTCGCCAACCTCTACTGGTTCCGTTACGACTGGTTCACCAACGCGGACTACAAGGCCAAGTTCAAGGCGAAGTATGGCTACGAGCTCGGCGTGCCCGTGAACTGGTCCGCCTATGAGGACATCGCCGAGTTCTTCACCAACGACATCAAGGAGATCAACGGCGTCAAGGTCTATGGCCATATGGACTATGGCAAGAAGGACCCCTCGCTCGGATGGCGTTTCACCGACGCGTGGCTGTCGATGGCCGGCAACGGTGACAAGGGCATTCCGAACGGTCTGCCGGTCGACGAATGGGGCATCCGCATGGAAGGCTGCCGTCCGGTCGGCTCCTCGGTCGAGCGTGGTGGCGACACCAACGGACCGGCGGCGGTCTACTCGATCACGAAGTATCTCGAGTGGATGAAGAAGTATGCGCCGCCGCAGGCGCAGGGCATGACCTTCTCCGAGTCCGGTCCCGTGCCGGCCCAGGGTAACATCGCCCAGCAGATGTTCTGGTACACCGCCTTCACCGCCGACATGGTGAAGCCCGGCATCGCCGTGATGAACGCGGACGGTACGCCGAAATGGCGTATGGCTCCGTCGCCGCACGGCTCGTACTGGAAGGAAGGCATGAAGCTCGGCTATCAGGACGCGGGCTCGCTCACGCTCCTGAAGTCCACTCCGCCGGATCGCCGCAAGGCCGCCTGGCTCTATCTCCAGTTCATCGTCTCGAAGTCGGTGTCGCTGAAGAAGAGCCATGTCGGTCTCACCTTCGTCCGTGAATCCGACATCTGGGACAAGTCGTTTACGGAACGTGCGCCGAAGCTCGGCGGCCTGGTCGAGTTCTACCGCTCGCCGGCGCGCGTGCAGTGGACCCCGACCGGCAACAACGTGCCCGACTATCCGAAGCTCGCGCAGCTGTGGTGGCAGAACATCGGCGATGCGTCGTCCGGTGCGAAGACGCCGCAACAGGCGATGGATGCTCTCGCCGCGGCTCAGGACTCCGTCATGGAGCGCCTGGAGAAGTCCGGCGTGCAGGGCGCTTGTGGTCCGAAGCTCCACAAGAAGGAGAAGCCGGAGTACTGGTTCGCGAAGGCCGAGAAGGACGGCACCATCGCGCCCCAGCGCAAGCTCGCCAACGAGAAGCCGAAGGGCGAGACGGTCGACTACGACACCCTGATCAAGTCGTGGCCGGCCACCCCGCCCAAGCGCGCGGAAGCGAAGTAAGCGGCGCCTAAGTCATCAAATGCGAAAGGCCGGGAGCGATCCCGGCCTTTTTGCTTTGTGCTTGTGCGACTCGCGGCCCATGCACTCGGTGTCATTGCCCGCAAAGGCGGGCAATCCAGTATTCCAGAAGCGGCTGAGATTGAACCGAAAGGCCGCGGCGTACTGGATGCCCCGCCTTCGCGGGGCATGACAGCCATTGTGTGGTTAGATGATCCCTTACTCCGCCGGCTCGGCCGCCAGCGTCGGGTAATCCGTATACCCCTTGGCGCCGCCGCCGTAGAACGTGTTCTTGTCCCAGTCGTTCAGCGCTGCGCCCTGCTTCAGTCGCTCGACGAGGTCGGGGTTGGAGATGAAGGGCTTGCCGAAGGCGATGAGGTCGGCTGCGTTGGCGTCCAGCACCTTGGTGGCGAGATCGAAATCGTAGCCGTTGTTGGCGATGTAGGCGCCGGTGAAGCGCTTGCGCAAGGACGCATAGTCGAACGGCGCGACGTCGCGCGGACCGCCGGTGGCGCCTTCGACGACGTGAAGATAAACCAGCTTGAGCGCGCCGAGGCCGTCGACAATGTGGTCGTACAGGGCCTGCGGGTTGGAATCCGAGATGTCGTTGGCCGGCGTCACCGGCGAGATGCGGATGCCGGTGCGCTCGGCGCCGGCCTCGGCGACGACGGCCGTGGAGACCTCCAGCATCAGCTTCGCGCGGTTCTCGATCGAGCCGCCATAGGCGTCGGTGCGCTTGTTGGCGCCGTCCTTGGCGAACTGCTCCAGCAGGTAGCCGTTGGCACCGTGGATCTCGACGCCGTCGAAGCCGGCCTCGAGCGCATTCCTCGTCGCGCGCTTGAAGTCGTCGATGATTCCCGGAATCTCGGAAAGCTCGAGCGCGCGGGGTTCGGAGACATCGGCAAAGCCGCCATTCACGAACGTCTTGCCCTTGGCGCGGATCGCGCTCGGCGCCACCGGGGCGGCGCCATTCGCCTGGAGGTCGACATGCGAGATACGGCCGACATGCCAGAGCTGGATGAAGATCTTGCCGCCGCGCTCATGCACGCGGTCGGTGACTTTGCGCCAGCCGGCGGCCTGCTCCTTGCTGTAGATGCCGGGCGTGTCCTGGTAGCCTTGCCCTTGCTGCGAGACCTGGCTCGCTTCGGTGATCAGAAGCCCTGCGGAGGCGCGCTGACCGTAATAGTCGGCTGCGAGGGCGCCGGGGACGAACGTGCCGGGAACGGCGCGGTTGCGCGTCAGCGGCGCCATCACGAAGCGGTTCGCAAGCGTGATCGGACCGAGCTTATAGGTCTCAAACAATTTGGTTGGACGGCTCATTGGCAATGTTTCCAGCAGTGAGGGGTCTGGAACAGTTGTGCATTGCGATATCCAACGCAAGGGAGGAGCCATACGGAAAGCGCAGGCGACCTACGCGGCAAATCCCGCGTAGCATAATTCATGTGCAATTCCGGCCGCGACAGTCGATTTCAGCTGTCGCGACCGTGCGATTTCGCAAGTCAGTTCGCGCCCATGAAATCGCGCTTGCCGATCTCGACGCCGTTGTGACGCAAAATGCCGTGGGCGGTCGCGCAGTGGAAATAGAAGTTCGGCAGCGAGAACGCGCTCAGGAATTGCTGGCCCTTCATGGTGATGGATTTGTCCGGTCCGGCCGGGAAGGTGACGTCTTTGGTATCGGCACCCTCGAACTGCTCCGGCTTGAACGACTTCACGTAGTCGATGGTCTTTGCCAGCCGCTGCTTCAACTCCGCAAAGCTGGTTTCGGTGTCGGGGGTCGCGGGCACCTCGCTATGGGTCAGTCGCGCACAGCCCTTGGCGGCGAAGTCGCTGACGAGCTGGACCTGCTTGGACAGCGGCAGCATGTCCGGGAAAAGGCGCGAGCCGAGCAGGACGCTGGGGTCGATCTTCCTGGCCGCGCAATGCGCCTCGGCCTTGGTGAGCAGGCCGGTGACGCTGTTCAGCATTTGCAGATAGGCCGGGACGGCCGCGTCGTAGAAGGACATGTGATGCTCGCTTGTGAATGGGAAATCTCAGGAGAAAACCTGAGCCACTCACATGGGAGCCTCATGGAAAAATACAATCGCAGACAGCGGCTTGTGCGATGCGAAAATTCTATCGCACCGTCGCCTGGGGCTGCGCCTGCGCCGTGCCGCCCCGCATGCGCGCCAGCAGCTCCGCGGTTGGCCAGGAATCGGCGGGCAGGCCGAACTTGATCTGCATCGCCTTCACTGCAGTGCGGCTCAGTTGCCCCATTACGCCATCGACCTTGCCGACATTGAAGCCGGCGCGGACGAGGTGCTGCTGCAACTCCTTCAGTTCGTTGAGCGGCAGTTGCGCAACCGGCACGGCGGGCTGCCGCATCGGCGGGGCGCCGGCGATGCGGCTGGCGAGATAGGCTGCGGTGGTCGAATAGATCAGTGAGTTGTTCCACTCGGTATAGGCCGCGAAATTCGGATAGGCGAGAAAGGCGGGCCCGGTACGACCCATCGGCAATAGCAGTGAGGCGGGCAGGTCGTCGTTCGGCAGCGGCCGGCCATCGGGATAGGTGACGCCGAGTTGCGCGAATTTTGCGCGCGGCAGCTTGATCGTCAGGTCGGCTTGGTCCCACGGAAAGTTCGTGGGCGCGCGCACTTCCTGCAGCCATGGCTCGCCACGCCGCCACTTCAGTCCGTTGGCGATGTAGTTCGCGGTCGAGCCGATCACGTCGGGCGCGCTGCGCAACAAGTTGGGATGGCCGTCGCCGTCATAGTCCACTGCATAGTTGAAATAATGCGTGGGCAAAAACTGCGTCTGCCCGAGCTCGCCCGCCCAGGAGCCGATCATCTCGGATGGTGAGAGATCGCCGCGGTCGATGATCTTGAGAGCCGCGATGGTTTCCTTCTGAAACATCTCGGAGCGGCGGCAGTCGTAGGCCAACGACACCAACGAGGGCAGCGTATGCAGCGTGCCGAGCTCGGCGCCAAAGCTGCTCTCCAATCCCCAGAACGCAGCGATGACCGCCGGCGGCACGCCATATTCTTTCTCGGCGCGGGCGAACGCCGCCGCATGCATCTTGATGCGCGCCTGAGCGTTCCTGGCCGCGCCCTCCGACGCTCGGTTGCGCGAGAATTCGGTGAACACCTGGCCGAACACGCGCTGGCCGCGGTCGCGGTTGACGATGCTCTGGTCGTAGGTGAGGTATGGCGCGGCCTCGGCGAGCGCGCGCTGCGACACCCCGGCCGCGATCGCCTGCTGCTTCAGGTCGGCCAGGAAGCGATCGAAGCTCGCGCCGTTGTGGCATGAAGCCGCGCGCGGCGAAGGGGCAGCGGCCTTCGGCGCTGCGGGCCTTGCGGGAGGCGGGAGGATTTGAGCGGAGGCGGTGGCTGAGTATGCGACAAGCGCGACGGCCGCGATCAGAAATCGGGTCTGGACCATAGGTGTTCCGGTGAGGAGGGCGTGGATTCGTCCGAAGTTTAGGTGAAGTGATGGCCTCGGGCCATCACTTCCTCGTCGCCCGCCTAGCCGAACAGCCGCATCAGCAGCGCTTTCCCGACCGGGAGCGCCCTGACGCCCCGGAAGGCGCGAACATATTCGCCCGCATAGAACGCCCTGATCGCGTGCACGCGCGTATCCATGCCTTCCTCGAATCGCACGGCGAACCCGTCGGTGGTTCGCCGCACCACGATGGCCGCGATCGGGCGGCCATAGATCCGGCATTCGATCGTGCTGCCCGGCGCCGGCGGATCGGGATCGATCAGGCGAGCGCCCGTGATGGAGATGTCGGCGAGCCGCGCGAGATGCGACCTGCCGTCTTGGCGCACCAGGACCGGTTCATTGCGGTTGAACCGTTCCGCCTTGCGCTTGCGCGGTTGCTCGATGCAGACGAAGCAGACCACGGTGAGGATGAGCGCGTTGTAGAGGCTCCAGGCCAGGGCCAGTCCGCCATAGGCGATGTTCTCGCCGCGCTGCTGCAGGACGAAGGCATAGGCGATGGACGCGAGCGTGATGAAGAGTGCGCAGCCATAGATCCGCAGCAGCGGCCATTCGACGAAGCGCCGGTCGCGGTCGCCGCCTTTGGCGGTGACCTTGAACTTGTGTCCTTTCGGTTTCAGCAGGCCGGCGGCAACGGCCTTGAGCACGGCGGGCGCGGCGATGAGCTGTGAGACATCCGTCATCATCGCCAGCGAGCGGCCGCGCGACAGCCAGGCCATGCTGAGACCGTTCCAGACATAGAACGGCAGGAAGACGCGCAAGAGCTCGTTGAGGTCGGCCCGCACCGCCTGGATGCCGAAAAGCAGGAACAGCCAGGGCACCACCAGGCCCGCCACCTTCGAGGTGTAGACCGCGGACCAGCTCATGAAGGCGTCGACCAGCGAGAGCCGGTCGATGAAGGACAGCTTCGAACTCCGCGAGAGCGGTCCGCTGCGGCCGCGCACGATCTGCATCAGGCCGAGGCACCAGCGGGCGCGCTGCGTGATGTATTCCTTCAGCCCTTCCGGCGCGAGCCCGATCGTCAGCCGCTCGTTGAGATAGATCGTGTTGAGCCCGTATTCCTTCAGGCGAAGGGTGACGAGGTAGTCTTCCGTCACCGAATCGGTCGGAAATCCGCCGATCTGCATCAGCCCGGCATAGCGGATGAGGGAGGAGGTCCCGCAGCAGAACGCAACGCCCCAGGCGTCCTTGGCCGGCAGCAGGATGTCGAAGAAGAAGCGCTGCTCGTCGGGCCACACGTCGGTCGCAGCGAGATTGGTCTGGATCGGGTCGGGATTGATGAAATGCTGCGGCGTCTGCACCACGCCGACCGAAGCATCGTCCATGAGCGAGGCGGTTCGTGCGAGGAAGTCGGGCCGCGGCACGAAGTCCGCATCGAGAATGGCGACGAATTCCGGCCGCTCCGGCAGCGCGCCGACATGCTTGAGGGCGTGATTGATGTTGCCGGCCTTGGCGTGGTGGTTGTCGGGCCGCGTCAGATAATGGCAGCCGAGCTCGCCCGAAAGCCGACGCAGCCAGGGCCGCCTGCCGTCGTCGAGCACCCAGACGCGATAATGGCCGTACGCCATACCGGTCGCGCCGATGATGGTGCGCTCGAGGATCCCTCGTTCCTCGTTGTAGGTGCAGATGAAGACGTCGATCAGCGGTGCGCGAGGATCGCCGGCGCTGCTGTGAATCTTCGCGGTGCCGGTGCGGTCGCGCGTGCGGCTCAGGAACAGCAACGACAACGCGACCGCGACCAGCGAGGCCGCTTCCAGCAGCATGAAGGGGTAGCCGATCAGGGCATCGACGGTCAGGTGCGGCGGCGGGAGCGTCGAGGTGACGCGCCAATGGAGATAACGCAGCAGCAAGGTCACCGACACGATGGCCAGGAGCGAGCGCGCCATCGTGCTGTCGCGCCTCAGCAGCGGCACGATCGCCATGAAGGCGCCGAGCGCGATCAGCCCGGGCGTCAGCGCCATCATCACGGTGCGGTCTCGTGCCGGGCAAACACGACGCGGCCCGTGCGTCCGACGGTGCAGGCGCCGGCCGCCGCATCGTGCGATGCCACGGTCACGCGATAGGGCTCCTTGCTCAGCGCATCCGGATTGATGGCGAGATTGGCCGGCGCACCGGCCGCGCCGGTCAGGTTGGCCACCGTGCCGGAGATCGGCTCACCGCCGTCATTCGGCTCGAACGTCGCGCGATCGCCGAGCTGCAGGCGGTTGTAGACGCTCTCGGTGACGTTGGCGGTGATGACGGCGCCGCTGCAATCGAGCACCTTGAGCAGGGGCTGCCCGGCCTGCACGTCCTCGCCGGGTGAGGTCATCATCTCCCAGACGCGTCCCGTGACGGGTGTCGTGATGTTGGCTTCGGACAGATCGGCGAAGCGGACCTCCTCGACGATGATCTCGTTGGCGAGCCAGGCGATCTCGGTGTCGGTGCGCGACAGATCGGCTTCGAGGTCGCCGGCACGCTGACGCATCTCCTCCTCGCGCTGCACCGAGCTTGGCCGGTCGTTGTAGCTGTCGCCGAGGAACGAGCCGTTCTGTGCGGCGGTGAGTTCGACTTTGGCGGCATCCAGCCGCTTGCGCGCGCCGAGTTCGGTTTGCTGAGACACGGAGAGCTCGCGCGTCAGCCGCGCCAGCTCGACTGTCGAGACATTGCCGGTTTTGGCCAGTGAGGATGCGCGCTCGACGGCGGCGCTGGCTTCGTCCCGCCGCGCCGCCGCCGCCTCGATCGAGGTCTGGATCTCGGCAATGCGAGCCTCGAGCTGAAGCACGCGTCCGTCGCGGAATTGGGCTGCCTGCCGCGCCAGGTCCTTTTGCGCGGCCTGCGCCGAGGCGAGCTTGACAGCAAGGCTGGGCCGGTCGTTCTCCAGGCGCGACTTCTGTCGCCGGAGATCGTCGAGCCGGGTGCGATCGCCGCGCGAGTTGACGACACGCAGGACGACGGTTCCGGCCTCTAACCGGGCCTGGTCAGTCACGCGCTGCGCGGCAGAGACGCGGCCACCGATGGGTGTGCGCAAGGTGACGAGGCGGGAATTCAGCACGGCCTCGACGCTCGAATATTCCCAGATCGCGCGCAGCGGTAGCCAGCCAAAAACGGCGAGGATGGCAAGTCCGATGGCGATCTTGGCGCCGCGCCGCAGGTGCGGCCACCGGCGCCCTGGCTCCGGCTCCGTCTGCGCATCGGACGTTTGCTCGGGCTCGTCATGCGCGAATAGTTGCGTGTGCAGCGCCTCCTGCAAGCCCTTGGCGTCAGCTTTGCTCTCGGTAGGGGAGGGGGTGGGGTCGACCGGAGCGGCACCTGAGCGGTCCATCATGATGGTCACCTTGCTGACGAGATGCCAACGGAACCGGTCAATGCGCAAGAACCCTGCGACGTGCCCGGTTACCGCGGATTAAGTCGACGCCGCGCTTTCCAGGTTACTAACCGTCCACGTGTGTTTTGGTGTAAATCCCCGTCAAGGTTTAGCGACAGCGGAAAGGCTGCCGCACTGCCGTGGATCTGCGGCTCGGCGACGCACGAACCTTGCGGTCGCCGTCGGCATCCATATTTTCGCCGGAGCCGGCCGAAGGTTCGCCCGCGGCCGCCCCAGGAGACGGCCATGAACTATTTCCGCACCGCAATGCTGCTCGCAGGCCTCACTGCCCTGTTCATGGGCGTCGGCTATCTGATCGGTGGCGCCTCCGGCGCCGTGATCGCGCTGGTCATTGCCGCCGCGACCAATCTATTCACCTACTGGAATTCCGACCGCATGGTGCTCTCGATGTACGGCGCCCATGAGGTCGACCGCAGAAGCGCGCCGGAACTGGTCGGGCTCGTCGCCGAGCTTGCGGGCCGCGCGGGCTTGCCGATGCCGCGGGTGTTCCTGATGGACGAGGCGCAGCCCAACGCGTTCGCGACCGGCCGCAATCCTGAGAACGCCGCGGTTGCCGTCACGACCGGCCTGATGAACCAGCTCAGCCGCGAGGAGCTCGCCGGCGTGATCGCGCACGAGCTTGCGCATATCAAGAATCACGACACGCTGCTGATGACCATCACCGCGACCATCGCGGGCGCCATCTCCATGCTCGCTCAGTTCGGCATGTTCTTCGGCGGCAATCGCGAAAACAACAACGGCCTGGGCATCGTCGGCTCGATCCTGATGATGATTCTCGCGCCGCTGGGCGCCATGCTGGTGCAGATGGCGATCAGCCGTACCCGTGAATACGCGGCGGACAATCTCGGTGCGCGCATCGCGGGACAACCGATGTGGCTGGCTTCCGCGCTGGTGAAGATCGAGGGCGCAGCGCATCAGGTGCCGAACTATGACGCCGAGCGCAATCCCGCGACCGCGCACATGTTCATCATCAATCCGCTGTCGGGCCACGGTGTGGACAATCTGTTCGCCACCCATCCCTCGACCCAGAACCGCATCGCGGCGCTCCAGCAGCTGGCGGCCGAGCTCGGCGCGCGGGCGGCGCCGTCGGTCGGGGCCAACGAGAATTATCCGCCCCGAGGCCCGTGGGGCCGCTCATCTTCACGCGGCCCTTGGGGCTGATGCGAAAACCGGCTGGAATTTTGCATCCCGCTTTGTGACCTGGCGCACACTGGATCGTTCGAGCCGGTGTTAACACCCCGGCAAGACCAATTCTTCGAAAGGGGATGCGTGGCCGGCCCAATGCCGGCCACCGTCGAAGATGACCAGAACTGCCGTACCATTGCTGATCGTCCTGTGTGTCCTTGTCGGCCTGTCCACGCACATGGTCGTCAATTGCGGTGACGAGGACGATCCCGACATCTGCTCGGCGGTGATCGGCTTCTCGCCGCTCCGCGGCTCGCTGATCGCCTTTGCCTATGAGGGGCGCGGACGGATCGCGCTGCGTCATGGCGACTTCAAGCGGGCGATTGCCGATTTCGATGAGGCCATTCACCTCAATCCCAACCGCGCCTCGCTCTATCGCGAGCGCGCGCTCGCGCGTCGTCAGAACGGCGATCTCGAGCTCGCCATCGCCGACTATGACGAGGCGATCGCGCATGATCCCAAGCGCGCTGCGCCCTACCACCAGCGTGGTCTTGCGCTCGCCGCCACCGGCGATCTCGATCGCGCCATCCTGAGTTACAACACGGCGGTCCGCCTCGATCCGTCGGATGCCCTGGCCCGCCTCGACCGCGGCCTGGCATTCCTCGCCCGCGGCCAGGCCGACGATGCGCGCGCCGATTTCGAGGCGGCGCTGGCGCTGCCTGCAGGCAAAGACGGCCGCGCGCGCGAGGCTGCGCGCGAAAAGCTCGCCGAGCTCGCGAGCGCCGAGCCGACCCGGATCGCCGCGCCGGGAAGGTGAGGGGAGCAGCGTTCACCGCCCACAGCTCCTTGCTCTGGTCGGAGAGGGGTGGCTCGCCCTGGAGCGCCGAGAGGGGCGATGGATGCGGCCGGTAAGACTGTCGCGGCCGCGGGCGTTTGAACCAATGCCCCAGAATTGATTTGGATCAATGCTGATTGCGCCCAGACTGCACCCTGTGTCGTGCAAACTTGGAGGTTCCAATGTGGAAATGGGCTTTCATGATTCTGACGGTGAGTATCGCCCTGACAGCGGGGCACGCCCGGGCCCAAACATACGACCCGGCTTTTCCGGTTTGCCTGTACGTCGTTTCGTTCGGAATGACCCCGTACTATCGATGCAGCTACATGACGATGGACCAATGCAGGGCGTCGGCGAACGGTCAGATGTGCGTCCTCAATCCCTATTACGCAGGTCCGGCCAGAGGAGGCAAACGGGGTCAGCATCGTCAAACCTACGCACCACCTCGGCCGCCGGTGCACTACCGGGCCTCACCGTACAATCAACACTATGAACCGTATTATGGAGCGTCGCAGGGCTACGCGCCGGGCGAGAAGGAACGATTTCTCCAAAGTGTGAGAAGCTTTATGTGACGGATGACGGATCGACGGTGTGTAGCGCACGTGTGCCAGCCCTCGGGCCGGGGGGCCGCTTCGTACGTCGTGGGCGACCCTATCGCGGCGGACCTGCGGAAGCACGCCGCCCAAATGGCGAGTCGTAAACGAACGACGCTGCAGCGGAGGCCCGCGAGCCGACCAGACGGGAGATGACAAGAAAAGCCGACGAGTGCTCCCGGGATGACAAGCAGCGCCGGGAGCGCGGAAGAGCAACGGCTACTTCGTCTTTTTCACTTTGGCTTTCTTCGCGGCCTTCTTCTCCGGCTTCTCCTTCGCCTTCTTCTCCACCTTCACCGCAACGGGCGTGCTGGCGGCAATCCGCATCGACCGCGCGTAGCTGTCGGCGACGTTGTCGGCGGACATCTGGAGGCGCTTGGCGGCGGCGGTGGCCTGCTCCATGGTGGCCTTGGCCATCATCTTGAAGCGGTCGGCGGTTTCCTTGCCCTTGGCCTTGACCGCAAGGCCGTTGAAGCGATCCCGCCGCTCCTTGGCGCGGGTCATCAGGCCCGTATGCAGCTGTCTGGCCAGTTGCCGGATCACGACATCCAGGTCGGCGTCCGCCATGTTCTCTTATCCCCTTCGAAAAACGGTATCGATGCGGGCGGGACTATGCAGATCAGGCCCCGCCTTGGCAATTCCCGCCGGGGCGTCATCCGCAGCTTCCCGCGGGCCAAAACAAAAAAGCCGCGCATGCCGCGCGGCTTTTGAACGTTTCGGGAGGCGCCTCACTTCAGCGAGGCCACCGGTCCGTTTGCCGCCGCGGGCTCGGGGTCGAAGCCGAACACGCCGACCAGATATTTGTAATAATCCGGCATCTTCTCCTTGAGCGCCTCGCGCGACTTCGGGTCGTGGAATTCGCTTTTTCCGGCCAGGAAGATGCTGGCGGTCACGGCAAAGAACTCCATCGGATTCTTCATCGCATAGGAGTCCTTGGGGAGAAGATCCTTGGACTTGGCAAGCGCGTAATAGGCGATCACGCCCTTGTTGGCATAGCCGTCCGGCAACAGCCGGGCGTGATAGGCGTGCAGCAACTCGTGCAGCAGCACGGCTTCCTTCTCATACCGCATCATGTCCGGGCGCAGCATGATCACGCCGAGCCCGGAATCGACCGCGAGGTCGACGGCGTTCGGGTTGGTCCAGCGCTGCTTGTTCGGGTCCCACACCGTGAGCGTTCGCGGCGCGGAGCGGTGGATTTCCGGGGTGACCCGGCCGTAGCACGCGGTCGCGGCGCCTTCGTCGAGACAGGCCAGCTCGCTCGCGACGATCGGCACGGTATGGAAGAAGCGCAGCACGCGCGGCGAAAGGCCAGCGCCTTCGACGAGATCGATCTGTTGCTTCAGATTGTCGGTGAGCTTGTCGACGTCCTTGCGGTCGGAATTCTCCGACAGGTCGAACATGTAGCCGCGGTAGCTCTGGAAGCCCGGCGGCAGCGGCTGCGCTGCGCCGGCATCGAGCGAGCCAGCATGGGATGGACTGGCGAAGAGCGCGCCGACGATGGTCGCGGTCAGCAGCAACGCAATGCGCATGATGAACCCCCTGATGTCACTTCGCCCGGAAGAATAGGTCACCGGTGTTTGCGAAAAGTGAGTGGGGCAAGACTAAGGCGCCGATGTTGAGGTGTGCTTAACCGTTGGTTGCAGAACGCCGCAATGGATTAGGGCAGGGTTAACCAAGCATGGATTGGCGGGGCGCTTCGGCGTAACATCGTTACGGGCAACAAGCCCCTCATCACGAGCCGGAAGGGAGGATGCCATGTATGCCGCCATCCGTCAGGCCAAGGCGAAAAGCGGGAGTGCGGAAGAGCTGGCGCGCAGGATCAAGGACGGCGCCGTTCCGATCATCAGCGACGTCGACGGCTTCCGCGCCTATTACGTCGTCTATGCCGGCGACGACACGGTCACCGCGATCTCGATCTTCGACAAGTTCGAGCAGGCCGAGGAAGCCAACAAGCGCGCGATCGCCTGGATCGAAAAGGATCTCGGCCCGCTGCTGGCCGGGCATGCGAGCGCCGCCGCGGGCCCCGTGATCGTGCATACGCTGGCGTGAGGTGCTGGCTGTCGCCACGCATTCAGCTGTGATCGCCCGGCTTGACCGGGCGATCCAGTACTCCGTGGCGGCAGTGATGGGGCCGATAGGCCGCGGCGTACTGGATGCCCCGCTTATGCGGAGCATGACAGCGGAATGAGCGGTATGTGCCTTCCGTCAAACCTCACAATTCCCGCGCATTCGAGAACGCGAAGCTCGACACCCGCCGCGTCGTCTCGTCCAGGATAAGCGTGCGCGTAATCGGCGGCTCGGCGCGCTGGGCGCAGTTTTCGCGCTCGCACAGGCGGCAATTGACGCCGATCGGCGTGCCCTCGGTTTTCTCGAGGTCCATGCCGGCGGCATAGGTCAGCCGCGCGGCGTGACGGATCTCGCAGCCGAGGCCGATGGCGAAGCGCGGCTGCGGCAGCGGGTGCGGCGCGACGGGACGGCGCACCATCTGCGCGATCGAGAAATAACGCGTGCCGTCCGACAGCTCGATCACCTGCTTGAGCAGGCGATCCGGCGTGTCGAAGGTCGAGTGCACGTTCCACAGCGGACAGGTGCCGCCGAACTTCGAGAACGGGAAGGTGCCGGACGAGAAGCGCTTGGAGACGTTGCCGGCATTGTCGACGCGCAAGAGGAAGAACGGAATGCCGCGCGCGTTCGGCCGCTGCAGGGTGGTGAGGCGGTGGCAGACCTGCTCGAAGCCGGAATTGAAGCGCTGCGCCAGCACGTGGATGTCGTAATTCAGGGCTTCGGCCGCGGCCAGGAATGCCGGATAGGGCATCATCACGGCGGCGGCAAAGTAGTTGCCGAGCGTGATGCGGAACAGGCGGCGCGGCGCGTCGTCGAGCGGGCCGGCGCGGCCGATGATGGTCTCCAGGGCTTGCGCGCATTCCCCTAAGCCAAGCTGGAAGGCGAGCTGGAAGGCGCGGCCGGGCGGATCGACCAGCTCGGAGATCAGCAACTGGCGGCGATGACGATCGAACCGCCGGAGCGTCTCGCGCATCACGTCGACAGGCATGACGCGGGTCTGGATCGAATGCTTTTCACGCAGCCGCGCCGCGAGCGCTGCATAGAGTCCCTCGGCCGGCACGTTCAACTCGTCGCGAAGATTCTCCGCGGCCTGTTCGAGTTCCGGGAAGTAGTTGCGGTTGGCCTCGATCAGCTCGCGCACGCGCTCGACCGGATTGGCCTCATAGCGGGTGCCGACATCGCGGTCGGCCATCTGGGCGGCTGCCAGCGTCTCGCCCTGGCGGGCCTCGGCGTAGGCGGCGTAGAGCCGCTGCAGGGCATGGGTGACGCCGGGGCAGAGCTCGGCGAGGTCGCGCAGCTCCTGCTTGGGAACGTCGATCTGGCGGAACAGCGGATCGGAGAAGATCTCGTTGAGCTCGGCGAAGAAACGGTCCTCGTCAGCGGTGGCCAGATCGCGCAAATCGAGGTCGTAGGTCTCGGCCAGCCGCAGCAGGATCTGCGCCGTCACCGGGCGCTGGTTGCGCTCGATCAGGTTGACATAGCTCGGCGAGATCCCGAGTCCCTCGGCGATCTGGGTTTGCGACAGCCCCAATTGCTGCCGGATCCTCCGGAACCGCGGGCCGACGAAGAGTTTCTTGCCGGAATTGGCGGGCATTTCTCAGATCTCCCGGGACCGCACAAAGGACAGTTTTGCTGACCTATATGTTACAAGATTTACAAAATAACATCTATTACATGTTCTGATGTTACATGACATCACCAATAAAAAACAAGCCATCTATACGAAGTTTCTGTTTTCGCGTTTAGCTCCTGACACGCATCTCGCAATGCACTGTCAAGAATGTCGATGGCAAGCCATCGCCATCGTCAGCGAAAGGATCAGGCACATGAACTACCAGCCGCGCGGTATCAGCACCCTTCAGGGCCCGGGTTCGTATCAGGACGAAGTCAAGGCGGCCCGGGCGCTCCTCGAGACCCAGCCGACCTGGAACGGCGTGTCGGCCGAGGCGGTCGCACGCATGCGCCTGCAGAACCGCTTCAAGACCGGTCTCGACGTCGCCCGCTACACCGCGGCGCTGATGCGGGCCGACATGGCCGCCTATGACAACGATCCGACCAAGTACACCCAGTCGCTGGGCTGCTGGCACGGCTTCATCGCCCAGCAGAAGCTGATCTCGGTCAAGAAGCACTTCGGCGGCAGAACCGATCGCACCTATCTGTACCTCTCGGGCTGGATGATCGCGGCGCTGCGCTCCGAGTTCGGCCCGCTGCCCGACCAGTCCATGCACGAGAAGACCTCGGTGCCGGCACTGATCGAGGAGCTCTACACGTTCCTGCGTCAGGCGGATTCGCGTGAGCTCAACGACATCTTCCGTCTTCTCGACAAGGCGCGCAAGGAAGGCGACCAGACCCGTGAGAAGGAGCTGATTGCGAAGATCGACAACTTCCAGACCCACGTCGTGCCTGTCATCGCCGACATCGACGCCGGCTTCGGCAATGCCGAGGCGACCTATCTGCTCGCCAAGAAGATGATCGAAGCGGGCGCCTGCGCGCTCCAGATCGAGAATCAGGTCTCGGACGAGAAGCAGTGCGGCCACCAGGACGGCAAGGTCACCGTGCCGCATGACGTCTTCCTCGCCAAGATCCGTGCCTGCCGCCACGCCTTCCTGGAGCTCGGCGTCGAAGACGGCATCGTCGTGACCCGCACTGATTCGCTCGGCGCCGGCCTGACGCAGCAGATCGCCGTCAGCCACAAGCCCGGCGATATCGGCGACCAGTACAACAGCTTCCTGGATTGCGAGGAAGTGACGGCGGAGAACGCCCGCAACGGCGACGTCATCATCAATCGCAACGGCAAGATGATGCGTCCGAAGCGGCTGCCTTCGAACCTCTATCAGTTCCGCCCCGGCACCGGCGAAGACCGCTGCGTGCTGGACTGCATCACCTCGCTGCAGAACGGCGCCGACCTGCTCTGGATCGAGACCGAGAAGCCGCATATCGAGCAGATCGCCAAGATGGTCGATCGGATCCGCAAGGTCGTCCCGAACGCGAAGCTGGCCTACAACAATTCGCCGTCGTTCAACTGGACCCTCAACTTCCGTTGGCAGGTCTACGACGCGATGAAGGAAGCAGGCAAGGACGTCAGCAAGTACAACCGTGCCGAGCTGATGAAGGCGGAGTACGACGATACGCCGCTGGCCAAGGAAGCCGACGAGCGCATCCGCACCTTCCAGGCGGATTCGGCCAAGCGTGCCGGCATCTTCCACCATCTGATCACGTTGCCGACCTATCACACGGCAGCGCTCTCGACCGACAACCTCGCCCGTGAGTATTTCGGCGAGCAGGGCATGCTGGGCTACGTCAAGAACGTCCAGCGCGCCGAGATCCGTCAGGGCATCGCCTGCGTGAAGCACCAGAACATGGCCGGCTCCGACATCGGTGACGACCACAAGGAGTACTTCGCCGGCGAGGCTGCCCTGAAGGCGGGCGGCGCCCACAACACGATGAACCAGTTCGGCTAACGCAGCACGCACCGAAACAGGAGACTGACAATGACCAAAGGCAGCAATTTCTGGGTGATCGGCGGCGAGTTCGGCTCGATGAACTTCCACAAGCTGGTGGAAGGCTCGGCCCAGGTGCAGGGTCCGTTCAAGACCCGCAAGGAGGCCGAGGACGCCTGGCGCACGGTCTCGGAAGAGAACCGCCATAAGGCCGGCGTCCGTTTCTCGATCGTGGAAGAGCCGTCGCGGGTCTCGGCCTGACGGCTGCCTGAAGATCTAAGAAGACGTCCAAGGACGGAGGGTCCCATCCGGCGCAAGCCGGGTGGGATCGTCTGTTTTTGGCACAGGTGAATGGCCTGTGGGCGCCGTAAGCCTCTGGAATTGTGGGCCCTTTGCGGGCGTATTGGTTGCTGATAGGTTAACGGAGGAAAGTCGAGGACGAGGCCGACAATGTCAGAGCCCGAGACCAGCGGGATCCATCCCGGCCAGCCGCGCCCGGTGCGGCTGCGCGATGCGCTGCTGCGAGCGCGGATCGAGGCCGCCGACCGGACCGGCGTGGTGGTCGATCTCAGGGACGCCGAGGTGGCGCGGCTCGAGATCCTCAACGACGCGCTCGATCCGCTGTTCGCGCAGGTGCCTGACAAGATCGACCTGTTCGACCGCGGCATCAGCCAGGGCGATACGCCGAGACTGTGGATCGACGTCGTCGCGCACATTGTGATGGGGCGCGACAAGAGGATGTACCGCTTCGTCCAGGACACCCGCTTCGGCCGCATCGTGCTCGCCGAATCGCACGACACCATCGTGATCGTCGAGGCCGTCACCGACTACGTCGCGCGCCGCATGGTCGAGCGCGAGCATGCGATGGTGGTCCCGCCCGAACCGAAACCCGAGGTCGCGCCCCCGCGGCGACGCTCACGCGTGTGGCCGTTCGTGTTCGGCTTCATTCTCGGCGCTGCCGCGTTGTTCGGCGTCGCCGTGGTCGCCGCCTTGCGGAGCTGGTGAGACAGACCCACACTCGTCATTCCGGGGCGCGCCAAAGGCGCGAGCCCGGAATCCATTCATCAGCACGTAGTGCGGCTCGATGGATTCCGGGTTCATGCTTCGCATGCCCCGGAATGACAGCGGGGCTAAATCAACCTCACATGCTTGATCTGCCCAATCTGCAATCCCGCTCTCAGGCTCCGCACCGTCTGCTCGCACCGCCAGCCGGCATTGTCCTTCTCGATCGTGAACAGATTATACGCCGCCGCCGGGTAGCGCCCATGCGCGAGCGCGGAGGCTGAGGGCACGCCAAGCGCGGGAATCTTGCCGTTCGGCCCCTCGAACCACATCGTCGAATGAATGTGGTCGTGCCCGTGCAGGATCAGCTCGACGCCGTGGCGCTTGAGCAGGGCCAGCAGCGCGGCCGAATCTGTCATCCGTTTTTGCCGCGCACCGGACTTCAGCGGATGGTGCACCAGCAGCACGCGGAAGACGTCCTCGGTCGCGAGCCGTTCGAGCATTCCTGCGAGCGAGGCGAGCTGATCGCTGCCGAGCGTGCCCGTCGCCATCAGCGGCAGGGTCGGGACCGCCGTCGACAGGCTGATCAGCGCGAGCGGCCCGCGCCGGCGCACGGACGGAAAGCCGATCTTGCCGTCATCGTCCGCAAGATAGGGGGCAAACGTCTCGCCGAAGCGATGCGAGGTGGCGCGAACATAGGCGTCGTGATTGCCGGGAATTGTGGTGACGCGGTCGGGCGGGCCGACGCCCTCGAGCCAGGCGCGGGCAGGAGCGAACTCGGCTTCCAGCGCCAGGTTGACGAGATCGCCGGTCACCGCGATGTGGTCGGGCACCTGCGCCTTCATGTCGGCCACCAGCGCGTCGAGCACCTCGCGGCGCTGGTACTTGTGGCGGTTGCGCGTCCAGTTGACATAGCCGAGCACGCGCTTGCCCGCGAGCTCGATCAGCTGCGGCTTCGGCAAGGGCGGCAGATGCGGATCGGACAGATGGGCGAGCGTGAAAGGGGCCATGGCGCGCGATTGCCTCGCTATTGCTCCACTGTAATGGCAAGGTCGCAGGCAACGTGCAAGCGGGGCCCGGGACAACGGCCTCGAGGAAGCCTGATGGAAGATCGTCTGAACAGCGTTCGCAGGAAGTTCGAGCCGTTGCTGCGGCGAATCTTCCACGCCTATTTCCTGGTCGTCCGCGCCATGACGCTCGGCGTCCGCGCCGTGGTGCTGGATCATGAGAATCGGGTGTTCCTGGTCAAGCACAGCTACGTCAGCGGCTGGTACCTGCCCGGCGGCGGCGTCGATTTCGGCGAGACCATGGAAGAGGCGCTGCGCCGCGAGCTCAAGGAGGAGGGCGACATTGATCTGGTCGGAGATGCCGTGCTGCACGGCATCTTCCTCAACAGCCACGTCTCCCGCCGCGACCACGTCGCGGTCTACGTGGTCAGGCAGTTCAGCCAGGACCGCCTGCCCGAGCCCAATCGCGAGATCGTCGAGTGCGGATTTTTCGCAGTCACAGCGCTGCCGGAGGGGACCACGCCCGGGACGCGGCTGCGGATCGCGGAAGTCGTGGGCGGACAAGCTCCGATTGCGACGTGGCGCTGACGGCGGCTTGTGCTAGTAACCGGATCCTACGGATTCCGCGGACCCCGGATGAAGATTGCCAAACTCGCCTTCGGCCTGATCTGCCTTGCGATCCTTGCCAGCAACATCGTCACGATGTCGCGCTGGAGCGAGGCGCGCGGCGTCTATGACGACATCTGCTATCTCCGGCAGGCGCATCTATTCCAGCGCCTCGGCATCGGTGGGCTCAACACCAACGCCGCGTTTGATTACGATGATTATGCCAAAGGCAAGTGGAAGGAAATTTCGTACGCCGAGTGGCAGGATCCGACGCGCTGGCCGTGCCACAATCCGATGCCGGGCGGCAAGATCGTGATTCAATATCCGCCCGGCACGGGATTCCTGCTGGCGCTGTTTCCGGAAGGCAATCAGGTGGTGCCGCTCTACATTGCCGCGAGCCTGATCGTCTGCGGCCTCGCGCTATCGGGCATCTTCTTGGCGCGCACGCTGCCTTCGATAGTGGGCGCGGGCCTGTTCGGCGCTCTGGCAATCTATCTCATGATCAACCCGGCGAAGGCGAGCTATTCGATCGCGCCGACCATGGCGGTGTGTGCCGTCGCGGGGTTTCTGACCGCGCTGTGGCTGACGAGGCAGAAGCGCAGTCTGCTGCTGCTCGCGCTGATCGGACTTCTGCTGGGAGCCTCCGTCAGTTTCAGGCTGCCGAACGCGCTGCTGCTGGCTGGTTATTGCCTGTTCCTGGCCGTTGCGTTCCTGCGATCGCGGACGGTCGCGGATTTCATGCAGGGGCTCGGCTTCGGTGTTGGTGCCCTCGTCGGTATGACGCCGACATTGCTTGCCCAGGCCGTCAACGCCGGCAGCCCCCTGGCCACCACCTATGGCAGCGTCGACGCGGTCGCGCCGGCCTTCGATCTTGCCGTCCTCGGCCAGTATCTACGCGACACGCAGTCCGCGCTGATCGTGCTGGCGATCGGCTCTACGGCCTGGTTCTTGCGGGTGGGCGAGGGGAGCGTGCGGCAGGTCGCGCTCGTCGTCGCCGGCAATCTCGTCGTCAACCTCGTCTTCTTCCTGAGCCATCCGATCTTCACACCCTATTACATCGTGCCGATCGCGATGCTGTCGCTGTGGAGCGTCTCGTTCGCCTGGCTGATGCAGCCCGAGCAGGCGCGGCAGGCCGCTCTGCTCGCGCGCGAGCCGGCAAGCCTCGGGGTGCCCTCGCGATGACCTCAACGCAACTTCGCATCGCGGTGCTGGTGCCATGCTACAATGAGGAAGCGGCGGTCGCGACCGTCGTTGCCGACTTCCGCAAGGCGCTCCCTTCGGCCGAGATCTATGTCTACGACAACAATTCGCGCGACCGTACCGCGGCAGCCGCGCGCGAAGCTGGCGCAATCGTGCGCAGCGAGCGGCGGCAGGGCAAGGGCCACGTCGTGCGCCGCATGTTCGCCGACGTCGAGGCCGACATCTATGTGCTGGTCGACGGCGATGCCACCTACGATGCGCCGAGCGCGCCGCGCATGATCGACAGGCTGCTCGATGATCAGCTCGACATGGTGGTCGGCCTTCGCGTCGATCAGGTCCAGGCCGCCTACCGGCTCGGCCACCGTACCGGCAACCGTATGCTGACCGGCTTCCTGGCGTCGACCTTCGGTCACACGTTCAAGGACATCCTGTCCGGCTACCGCGTGTTCTCGCGCCGCTTCGTCAAATCCTTCCCGGTCCTCTCCGACGGCTTCGAGATCGAGACGGAGCTTGCGGTCTACGCGCTGGAATTGTCGCTGCCGGTCGCCGAGATCGAGACTCCCTATTACGCGCGCCCGGAAGGCTCGTTCTCCAAGCTCAACACCTGGCGCGACGGGTTTCGTATCCTCGGCACCATGCTGAAGCTCTACCGTTCGGAGCGGCCGTTGCGCTTCTTCACGGTGATCGGAATCCTGCTGGCGCTGGCCTCGGTGACCCTCGCGATCCCGATCGTGATCACCTTCATCGAGACCGGTCTCGTGCCGCGCCTGCCCACCGCGGTGCTGTCGATGGGCTTGGCGATCATGGCCCTGCTCTCGGTGTCGTCGGGACTCGTGCTCGACACGGTGACGCGAGGACGGCGGGAAGTGAAGATGCTGGCCTATCTGTCCCAACCGACCTTGAAAAGGAGCTGAGCACCGTCGCTGCCCAATGGACCGCGCTGCGTTGAGGTGCTATCCCGCGAATTGACATGACCGATCTCTCACTGACCATCCTTCCCGAGGCCGCCGGCGACGCCCAGTCGATCGAGCGGCTGCATGAACGCACCTTCGGTCCCGGCCGCTTCGTGCTCAGCGCCTACCGGATTCGCGAGCACGTCGACCATCTGCTCGAATTGTCCTTCACGGCCCGCATCGGCACGCTGCTGGTCGGCTCCGTCAGGCAACTGCCCATCCTGATCGGCGACACGCCCGCGCTGATGCTCGGGCCGCTCACGGTCGAGCCGCCGTTCCGCGGCCGCGGTGTCGGCCGTCTGTTGATGGAGCGCGCGCTCAAGGACGCGAAGGCGAAAGGCCACCGTCTCGTGCTGCTGGTCGGCGACGAGCCCTATTACAGCCGCGTCGGCTTCAAGCCGGTCCCCAAGGGCCGCGTCACCATGCCGGGCCCTGTCGATGCCGCGCGCATCCTGGTGTTCGAGCTCGTCGACGGCGCCTTCGAGGGCGTGTCGGGCCCGGTCGGCCCCGACTGGAGCAAGGCGCGGGCGTAATAGGCCGACGACGTTGGCATGATGAGGACGTGAGCGCCGCCTCGTACTTTGTCATCGCGAGCGGCTTGTCCGCCATAGCTCGAAGAGCGACGGTGGAAGCGAAGCAATCCAGAACCTTTTCACACGACAGTCTGGATTGCTTCGTCGCAAGGGCTCCTCGCAATGACATTGTAGGTCGGGGCCCGTGGGCCCCGGCCTTGATCCACGCTCAGAACTTGAAGTTCGCGAACGCCCGCACGCCAATGCCGGGCATGAGCACCTCGTCCTTGGTGTAGGACACCGAGTTGCGGATGTTCTCGTTGAGCAGGTTATTGCCGAGAAGGCCGATCAGCATCTCGCGCGCGCCAAATGGATTGGGGTTGAGCTTGGTCCTGTAGCTGACCTCGGCCTTCAATAGATTGTAGCCTGCCGTCGGCGTCTCCGCGATCACGGCGACGTTGTTCTGGGCGAAGGCGTGCAACAGGTTGACGCGCATCAGCCAGTTGTCGTCGCGCCAGAACAGGCCGCCGCCCATTCTGAGCGGGGGAATCCGCGGCACGTTGGTGCCGTCAGAGAAGGTGGCGCGGACGAAGTCGATCTGGTTCTCGATGCCCCAGATGCCGCCCTGGAACGCGCCGACGTCGAGCTGCGACTGGAATTCGCCGCCGCGGAAGGTTGCGTTCCGCTGCGTATAGACCGCCTGGTTCAACTCGCCATCAGGCGCGCCGCAGGATGCGAAATCGTCATCGCACCGCACGCCGGTGAGGCGACGATAGATGAAATTGTCGAAATGCGTGTAGTAGACGGTTGCCTCGAAGCGGAACGGGCCCGTCGCACGGCGCACGCCGACTTCGACAGATTTTGCGGTCTCGATGGTGAGGTTCGGGTTGCCGATGTCGAAGGTTGCCGTCGCGTCGTGGCCGCCGCGGGAAAACAGCTCGGCCGCCTTCGGCGCGCGTTCGACATATTGCGCGGTGATGCTGCCGACCATGCCGCCGGGCAGATCCTGCAGCAGGCCGATGCTGCCGCTCTTGGGCGTGAAAGACGGGTTACGCCCGATCGCCGCCTGGGGCGTGCCGTCGGGCAGATAGTCCGCCGGGAAATTAGGCGTCGTGCCGTGCAACTCGACATGTTCGATGCGGCCGGCGATCTGCGCCCGGGTCGCCTCCGTGAATTTGAACTCGTTGAAGGCGTAACCGGCAACACGGTTGCTGTTGCTCGGATTCAACAAGCCGTTGAAAAGCGCACCGGGATTGTTGGGGCTCGACGCGCTCAGTTCCTGATGGCCGACCTGGAAGCCCAGCGCCGTCGTCACCTCGGCGAAGCGCGCGTTGAACGGCATCAGCTGCACCTCGGTGCGGAGGTCCTGCTCCCTGTTGGTGAAAGTCTGCTGAATACCGTCGCTGGTGAGATCGGCCGGATCGCCAAGCCCGATCTCGTGATGCCTGTAGTCGGTCGCGCCGGCCCAGAACCGGACAGCATCGATGGCTGCAGCGTCCGGGCGGTACTCGCCCTTGACGTTGATCTTGGTCTGGTGCGCGTCGATCCGCGTGTTGTGGTCGGAAGCCTCGATACCGGGGATGTGGTAGAGCGAGTCGTTCTGCGTGATCGACGCGCCGATATAGCCGCCCTGGAAGAAATAGGAGCCGCCGATCGAGGCACCGTACGAGCGCGTCGCCGAGTTGGGCTGGCGACCGTTCACCGGCCGCGTCTGGTCGAACAGATACGGATAGCCCGGGATGTGATAGTCGGAGGTCGTCCGGCCATAGGCGTCGGCATGGAACGCGAAATTGCCGCCGCCGGTATCGAGGAGCACGCCGCTTTCAACGCCGCGATCGACCGAGCTGACCGCGGTCCGCGTCTCGGCCGTCACGCAAGGCGCCGAGGCGGCGCCGGCGAGCGGCGCCTTGACCGGCAGGCCATAGCTCTGGAACGGGGCGCCGCAGTTCGGCAGCGCATCCGGAATGCGATTGTTGGTGGCGCTGACGACGCCGCCGATCGAGGTCGAACCGTAGCGCAGAGCGGCGGGGCCGCGCACCACTTCGATCTGGTTGGTCGCGAGCGGATCGATCGGAACGAAATGATCCTCGCCGAGATCGGAGACGCCGCCGGCATTGGTGCCGTTCTCGATGATCCCAACGCGGTTGATGTCGAGGCCGCGGATGATCGGCCGGCTGGAGGCGCCGGGCGCAAAGCTCGAGCCGGTGATGCCGGGCTTGGAGAACAGGAGATCGCCGAGCTGACCGCCGCCCTCGCGGCGGATCTCCTCGTTCGGCACCACGGTGACCGTCGCGAACTGGTTGGTCACAATAGGCAGCACGCCCGGTTGGGGCGCGGCGGACGCCGGCGTCGCCGGCGTTGCTTCCGCCGCCGTTTGCGCGGGGTTGCGCACCCGCGCGGTCCGCGTGCCGCGGCCTGGGTTGCGGGACGTCACCGCCGCTCTGCGCACGATCGGGCTCGGCGCCGTCACGGTGACGGCGGGGATCTCGGTCGACGATTGGTCTTGCGCAGGCGTTTGGGCGAAAACGGGTGTGGCGGCAGCACCGAGCAGGAGCAGGCTTGCTCCGCCAAGACGCTGCGCGCGTCGCGATTTGAATGACATGATCCTGATTCCAGCCAGGCCGTCCGCATATTGTTCGCTGATGGGGAGGCGGCCCGCCGTCGCAGCGCGACGGAATTCGACTTCAACTTCTCCCAGGCATTCGCCGATGCGCGGCGAGGCTGGGCGTGATCAGACGTTGGAGGTCAGGACGCGGGAGGGGCGCGGGGCTGAAATGCCGTGCCGGCCGATTTCAGATGGATGAATTCGGCATCTGTGGTGCGGTGGAGCAGTTCGATCGCCTGCGGCAGCAGCAGCACGGGCGGCGTTGCCGATATGATCGTGCCCGCCATCGCAATGATGGCGCAGATAGCGCAATTGTCCTCGGCCGGATGCTCGCGGTCGGGGCTCAAGGGCAATTGCTTGTGAACCGCTGTGCGGTCGATCGCAGCGACGTCCTTGGCACTGTCCTTGGCGTCGTCGGTCTGCTGCAGCGAGGATTGAGCAAGGGGAGCAGCCTGGGCGAACCAATGGCTGTGGCCGAATGTCAGCGCGAACTGCACCAGCATCGCGAACAACGCGAGCCGGGTGCCGTGCCTGATATTCGACCGGAACCACTTCATCTGAAAACGCCACCCCCACACCGGGACGCCAATCTCAGGACGCCGCGATGTTATAATGTAACATCGCCTGACCAGTCGTTGGATGTCAACGGCCGGTCCCGGCTGCCGCTGAGGCGGCCCGCTGGATGTGTCCTTCGGGCAACTAAATCGGATGGGGCTGGTTGAATCGTGCAACCGCGGGGTGGTTCAGCTCTCCCGCGTGCGTGCGGCGGAGGTCGGGGCGAAGCGCCCCGTTGCAATCAAGACTGATGGCATCGCGCCTCAGCGCCCTTCGCGCACCCAGGTCGCGGCAAACGCGCCGAGCAACAGCAACAGGCCGATCACGCCGGCGAAGATCGGCAGCACGCCGACGCCTTTCACCACGCTGGCATCGCGCATTCGCACGCCCATCCAGCCATCGCCATGGAACATGCCCACTGAGCGCACCGGCAGGATGCGCGGCAGCTCGACGCTTGAACCGCTGGCCACGCGGACGGCGTCGCCGCCGGTCGCCTGGGTCAGCGGCTTCAACGTCTCGGTCGTGGAGGTGACTTCCGAAAATTCTCTCGGGTTGGTCGGACCGACGTTGATCAGCGCCTTCAGCGTGCCGTCGGTGGCCTGCCACAGGCCGAGCTCGCTCGCGGGTAGACTGGCGCGCCACTCGCCGGGATCGGCAGGTGCGAGCGTCAGATCGTGCGTCGCGCCCGATGGCGAGGTGACCTTCACCGGCGGGACGCTGTCAGCCATGGTCTGGCGCACCACGACGAGGTCCTTGGCCTGTACCTGCAGACGCAGCGCCTCCTCGTCGAGATCGGGCTGCTTCATCAGCCAGTGTGACATCCGCCTGAGCAGATCGAGATGCGGGCCGCCGCCCTCATAGCCGCGCGCCCACAGCCAGATGTGGTCGGACAGCAGCAGTGCGACGCGGCCCTCGCCGAAGCGCGACAGGAAAAGCAGCGGCTTGCCGTCGGCCCCCGTCATCACCGGCGGGTTGACGGAATTGCGGGTGTCGACCGTCCTGAAGAAGCGGCTCCAGCGCGGCGGCTCGCTTCCGGAGCCCTCCAGGGCGCGGGTCACGGGGTGGCGCTTGCCGATGTCGGACAGGTGCGCATAGAACGGCTTTTCCGTCACGCCGACGGGTTCGGCTGGCAGCACCGAATCCAGCGGCGTGCGCCAGATGCTGGTGTTGGAGGCGTAGTCGGGACCGGCCGAGACCAGCACCGCGCCGCCGCCGCGCACATAGCGCGCGATGTTGTCGAAATAGGCGATCGGCAGCACGCCCTGACGGGCGTAGCGGTCGAAGATGATCAACTGGAATTCGTTGATCTTCTGCTGGAACAGCTCCCGGGTCGGAAACGCGATCAGCGACAATTCATTGATCGGCGTGCCGTCCTGCTTCTCCGGCGGACGCAGAATGGTGAAATGCACGAGATCGACGCTGGCGTCGGACTTGAGCAGATTGCGCCAGGTGCGCTCGCCCGAATGCGGCTCGCCCGAGACCAGCAGCACCCGCAGCTTGTCGCGCACGCCGTCGATGGCGACGACGGCGCGGTTGTTCACCGGAGTCAGTTCGCGTTCGAGCGGCGAGGCTTCGATTTCGACGATGTTCGGCCCGGCATGCTTGATGTCGACGTCCACACTCGCGGCCTGGCCGCTCGACAGCGTGCGCTCGTTGATGACTTCGCCGTCCCTGCGGACCGTGACCCTGGCGCGCTCGCCGGTGACGCCCTGGTCGTCGAGGCGGTAGCTGATGGTCTGGGTCTGTCCGACGATGCCGAAGCGCGGCGCCGCCGTGATCGCGATGCGGCGATCGCGCTCGTCCTTCTGCCCGGTGATCAGCGCGTGCACCGGCGCCTGGAAGCCGAGCGCGGCGGCGTTCGCCGGAACGTCGTGGACGCGGCCGTCGGTGATCAGGAAGGCGCCGGCGACGCGGTCGACCGGCACGTCCGACAAGGTCGAGGCGAGGGCGCCGAACAGCTTGGTGCCGTCGGTCTCGCCGTCGGCCTGTCCGGCGTCGACGACGCGGACTTCGAGGCCCTTGATCTTCTTCAGGCTGTCGACCAGCGCCTCCTGCGCCTGCGCGGCCTCACGATTGCGGTTGCCGAAATTCTGGCTCGGGCTCTTGTCGACGACGACGGCGGCAACCGAGGTGAGGGGATCGCGGTCCTCGCGGGTGAAGGAGGGGTTGGAGAGCGCCAGCAGGAACAGCGCCAGCGCGGCGACGCGCACGGCGGCGCCGCGTGCGCGCGCGAACAGCAGCACGAGCGCGACGACGACGATCGCGGCGAGCGCGATCCAGAGGACGATCGTGGGGACAAGCGGCGTGAACGCAATGCCGTAATTCATGGCGTCACTCTCTCGGCATCGTCATGGGCGGGCTTGTCCCGGCCATCCACGCCTTGCCACACGGCACGAGGAACGTGGATGCCCGGGACAAGCCCGAGCATGACGGCTTCATGTTGGCGAGCATCCAATCGCAACACCCGCATCATTGCCCCAGCCGTTCGATCAGCGCCGGTGCGTGCACCTGGTCGGCCTTGTAGTTGCCGGTCAGCGTGTACATCACGATGTTGGCGCCAGCGCGGTAGGCGAATTCGCGCTGGCGGGTGTCGCCGCCGGTCACCGGCAGCATGGCCTGGCCGTCGGGCCGCACAGCCCAGGCGCCGGCAAGATCGTTCGAGGTGATGATGATCGGCGAGACGCCGTCGCCGCCACGCGCCGGCCGCTGCGCGCTGTCCTCGTCCTCGTCGCGCGGCAGGGTCTCGACCCAGGTCTGGCCGGTGACGAAGCGGCCGGGAAAGTCGCGCAGCAGATAGAAGGTCTTGGTCAGCACGTGCTCGCGCGGCACCGGCTCGAGCTCGGGAACGTCGAGCGACGACAGGATCTCGCGCAGCGTCCGCATGGCCGGGGTCTGGGCCGCGCCGTTCGCGCCGGGCGGTGCTTCGATCGCGTCGCGCGTGTCGAACAGCACGGTGCCGCCCTGCTTCATGTAGGCGTCGATCTTGTTGATGGCGGCCTGCGGCGGCTTCGGCGCGCCGGGCACGATCGGCCAGTAGATCAGCGGGAAGAAGGCGAGTTCGTCGCGCGCGGGATCGATTCCGACGGGATCGCCGGCCTCGAGCGCTGTGCGCTGGGCCAGGAACAGCGTCAGCCCGTTCATCCCGGCTTTGACGATGGAATCGACGTCGGCATTGCCCGTGACGACATAGGCGAGGCGGGTCTGCGATACCGCCTTCATCGCGAACTCGTCGGACGCGCCATCGGCGCGCGCCGGCGCGGGCGCGAGCGCCGGAAGGCCCGCGAGCACGAGCCCGAGCACGATCATCGCAGGCGCGGCGCGGCGGCGCAGCAGCGCGGCGATCCCGCCGCCGAGCACCGCGACGATGATGGCGTCGATCAGAAACAGCGCGAGCGCCGTCGACAGCAGCCAGCCGCGCAAGTCGCGCGGCTCGGCATTGGTGTAGGTGGCGTGCCGGGCGCGCAGGCTCGCGGTGTTGAGGGCCGCGATGCGGTCGGCGCTGGCAAGCGTGTTCACGGCGAGCGGTCCTTCGGCCGGGCCGTAGAAGCCCGGCGGATGATCGGGGGTGGCGCGGTCGCGATAGTCCGCGGGCAATGGCTTTGCGGTTGCCGGGGGCGGGCCGAAGGCGCCAAACCCATCGAGAATGTGCAACGGCGCCACCGTTTCAGTGGTCGCTTCGCTGGCAACCCCTGCGCCGGGCTTGGAGGTGTAGCCGGACATGTCGACCACCCGCCGCAGCATTTCGACGAACGTGCCCGACATCGGCAAGTCCGACCAGCGCATGTCGGCGCTGACGTGGAAGAGGCTGACCAGCCCCTTGCCGCGATGCTCGCCGGTCACCAGCGGCGTGCCGTCTTCCAGCGAGGCCCAGCTCTTGGTGGCGAGCACGGCGTCGGGCTCGGCCAGCACCTGGCGGCTTACGGTGATGTCCTTGGGGACGACGACGCCGGCAAACGGACCGTCGGCGGCGAAGGAGGCCAGATGCTGCGGCTTCTCCCAGGTCAGGCTGCCGCCGAGCGTGCGGCCGCCCTTGCGCAGCTTGACTGGCACGAGATCGTCCTCGGCCTGAGCCAGGCGGGGCCCTGCGAACCGCACCAGCACGCCGCCCTGGTCGATCCAGGCATTGAGGCGCTCGCGCAGCTCGGGGGCGATGGTGCCGACATCGGCAAGGATGATCATCGGCAGCTTCTGGTCCAGAAACTGTGTAATGCCCTGCTGCGGCGAACCCTTGTCGGCGAGCCTGACGTCGGCGAATGGCGCCAGCGCGCGGGCGAGGTAAAAGGTCGGCGCCAGAAGCGGCTGCGCGGTCTCGCTTGTCGTGCCCGAGACGACGCCGATGGCGCGGCGGCGCCAGCGCTTGTCGAGCAGCTGCACCGCGCCGGCGGAGCGCTCGCCCGATATCTCGAGCCGCGTGATGTCGTTGCGCAGCTCGACCGGCAGGTCGAACGAAGCGTCGGTCTCCTTGTCCTGCGGGCCGAACGTATAACGCGCTTCGCCGATCGGCGAGGCCTTCTGGTCCAGCGCGCGCACGGTGCCGACAGCGATGCCGCTGTCGGTACGCAGCACCTTCACCGTCATCCTGGCGGCGGCATTCTCGGCCGCAACCAGCGCCAGCGGCGAGGATGTGCCGCCTTCGAAAATGGTCAGGCTGCGATCGCCGATGGTCTTGCCGAGGCCCTGCACGAAATCCTCGCCGCGGCCGGTGTCGATGCCATCGGAGAGCCATGCGATCTCGCAATCGCCAGTGGCTTTCAGGAAGCGGTCGATGGCAATCAGCGTCTCGACGCGGTCGATCGAATAGGGCTTTGGCGCGAGCTGGCGCAGCGCGACGCGCGCGGCGCCCGCCGGCATGAGGGTGATGTCGCGGTTCGGCTCGGACAGCGGCACCAGCGCGATGGCGCGGCGGTCGGTGTCGGCGTTGGCGACCAGCTCGTCGGCGGCCCTGATCCTCACATCCCAGTGCGATGCGGCGCTCCAGCCGTCGTCGAACATGATCATCAGCGGCGCCTTGCTGGCGGCGAGGCCTGATTGCGGATTCCAGATCGGACCGGCGGCCGCGAAGATGACGAGCGCCGCAGCCAGGAGGCGCAGTGCGGTTAGCCACCATGGCGTCCGCGAGGGCGTCTCTTCCCTCGGCGCAATGTCGAACAACAGGCGGGTCGGCGGAAACTCGATGCGGCGCGGCCGCGGCGGCATCACGCGCAGCAGCCACCACAGCACCGGAAGGCTGACCAGCCCGATCAGGAGCAGCGGTTGGGTGAATGCGAGCGGCAGTCCCATCATGCGGCCGGCCCCGCCTTGATGGTCGTGGTGCGGGCGCCCGACTTGCTCACCTGCATGCCGGCATGCAGGAACAGCAGCAGCTCGGCGGCAGAGCGATCGGTCGCGTGCGTCGTGAACAGCCAGTCGAGCTTGCTGGTCTCGGCGCGGATCTGGTCGCGGTGCAGGGCGAGGCGCGCGGTGTAATCCTGCGCCCAGCTCTCGGCGCGGCCGGCGGTGATCACGCCGAACCCCTCGGGCTCGACGAACTCGACGCGGCCGGAATAGGGGAACGATTCTTCGGCGGGATCGACGATCTGCACCAGCGTGCCATGCGCGCCCGAGCCGGAGAGCCCTGCGAGCGTGGCCCTGATCTCGGAGATCGGCGACCAGAAATCCGACAGCACGATCGTCTCGGCAAGCGCCGCGGGCACGAAGGACGGCGGCAGGCTGAGACGATCGGCATCGTCATGCAGCATCGTCTGCGCCATCTTGTCGATGACGCTGCGGCTCGCCGTCGGCGCCATCAGCCCGGGAATCCCGACGCGCTCGCCGCCCGCGACGAGCAGCTCTGCCAGTGCGAAGGCGACGATCAGCGTACGCTCGAGCTTGGACTCCCGCGCGGTCTTCGAGGCGAACGCCATCGACGGCGAGCGGTCGGGCCAGATCCAGACCGTGTGCGAGGCCTCCCATTCGAGCTCGCGGACATACAGGAGATCGTCACGCGCCGAGCGGCGCCAGTCGACGTTCTGCGCCGGCTCGCCGGAGACGAAGCGGCGATATTGCCAGAAATTCTCGCCGGAGCCGGCGCGGCGCCGACCATGCAGGCCGTGGATGACGTTGGCGGCGATACGGCGGGCTTCGAGCACGAGGCGCGGCAAGGAAGCTGCGAGCGTGCGGCTTTCGCCGTCGGCACGTCGGATCGCAATGACCTCCTTCGCCGCGTGCCCGTTCTCCGCTGCCATCAACCGATCCGTGTCTTCAATTGCCGGATCACGTCCGGAATCGTGCGGCCTTCGGCGCGCGCCTGGAACGTCAGCGCCATGCGGTGCTTCAGCACGGGCTCGGCGAGGTCGAGCACGTCGTCGACCGAGGGCGCGAGGCGTCCGTCGATCAGCGCACGCGCGCGCACCGCCAGCATCAGCGATTGGCTGGCGCGCGGGCCGGGGCCCCAGGCAATGAATTTGCCGGCTTCGCCGGCGTCCGGACCGGGACGGGCCGAGCGCACCAGCGACAGGATCGCCTCCACCACGGAATCGCCGACCGGCAGGCGCCGGATCAGCCGCTGCGCGGTGATCAGCGCATCCGCACTCATCGCTCCCCTCGCGAGCGTTTCCTCTGCGCCGGTGGTCTCGAACAGGATGCGGCGCTCGGCGTCGCGATCGGGATAGTCGACGTCGATCTCCATCAGGAAGCGGTCGAGCTGCGCTTCCGGCAGCGGATAGGTGCCTTCCTGCTCCAGCGGGTTCTGCGTCGCGAGCACGTGGAAGGGCTTCGGCAGATCGTGGCGCGCGCCGGCGACGGTGATGTGCTGCTCCTGCATCGCCTGCAGCAGCGCCGACTGCGTCCGCGGGCTGGCGCGGTTGATCTCGTCGGCCATCAGGAGCTGCGCGAACACCGGGCCTGAAATGAAGCGGAAAGCGCGCTTGCCCGCGGTGCTCTCGTCGAGCACCTCGGCGCCGAGAATGTCCGACGGCATCAGGTCCGGCGTGAACTGGATGCGCTTGGCATCGAGACCGAGCGTGACGCCGAGCGTCTCGACCAGCTTGGTCTTGGCAAGGCCGGGGACGCCGATCAGCAGTGCATGGCCGCCGGAGAGGATGGTGACCAGCGTGTTCTCGATCACGCGATCCTGGCCGAAGATGACGGACGCGATCGCCTCTTTCGCTGCGCGAATCTGGCCCGACACCTGCTCGGCCGAACGGACGATCCCGTCCTCGAGTTTCTCGACACTCTCCGCCATCCGTTCGCTCCTTCGGCCCGCCATGCGGCTTGCGTCATGATGTCATCGCATCACGCCAATTCATCACGTCAGGTGATCACCGCCAGGTCATCACGCTAGGTCATCACGCCAGATCATGGGCCCTATGCTAGACTTGCAGGAAGGCCATGTATTCGTTGAATTAACCTATCCCCACCTTATCGGCTTCGGGTTATGTACGGCATCACGAAGTGGCGACCGCCACACCGCACTAATCCGGGGTGGAACCGAGCGCCGATGTACAACGTAGACCTGCACCAATCGTGCCAAAGGACAAAGTCAGGGCAAACCATGGCGAACCAAGGGCAGAGCGCCGATCGTGGTCTCGAGGGGCTGACGGCCGCGGCCCAAACTGCTGCCAAGGCCGAAGGCGCCAAAAAGGGCCTGCCTCCGGTACACCTGTGGAATCCGCCGTTTTGCGGCGATCTCGACATCCGAATCGCCTCCGACGGTACTTGGTTCTACATGGGGACGCCGATCGGGCGCCCCGCGCTGGTCCGGCTGTTTTCGACCATCCTGAAGCGCGAGGGCGACAAGCATTTCCTGGTCACGCCGGTCGAGAAGGTCGGCATCCGCGTCGATGATGCGCCATTCATGGCGGTCGAGATGCTGAAGGACGGGGAGGGAACGCATCGCGTGCTCAGCTTCCGCACCAATGTCGACGACTGGGTCCCTTGCGATGCCGCGCACCGGCTGCGCTTCGAGCAGGCCGGGGACGGCGGGCTGACGCCGTACTTGCATGTCCGCGCCGATCTCTGGGCCAAGGTCACGCGGGCGCTCTATTACGATCTGGTTGACATGGGCGAGGAGCGGATGGTCGATGGCCAGCCGATGTTCGGCGTCGAATCATCAGGCGAATTCTTCGCCATGGCCGATGCGGAGCAGGTGAGGGCCGCGCTTTGAACAAGCCTATCCCCAAGAACGATCCGGCCGTGATCGGCGCGGCGGATTTCTTCGCGCGTTCCCGGGCCAAGCTTGGTTTCGACGTGCCGCCCGGTCTGTTCGATCCCAACATCATCCCCGCCTCAGGCGATCCCGGCACCGACAAGATGCTCGAGATCATCGCGCGCGAGCAGCCGGTGCGCCCCGCAGCGGTCCTGATCGCGGTGGTCGACCATCCCGAGCCGACCATCCTCCTGACGCAGCGCTCGGCCCATCTGAACGACCATGCCGGCCAGATCGCCTTTCCGGGCGGCAAGATCGACGCGACCGATTCCTCGCCGCTGGACGCGGCGCTGCGCGAGGCCGAGGAGGAAGTCGGGTTGTCCCGAGACTTCGTCGAGCCGCTCGGCTATCTCGATCTGTACGGGACGGGGTTCGGCTTCCGCATCCTGCCGACGGTCGCGAAAGTCCGGCCGGGCTTCGAGCTCACCATCAACCATTCCGAGGTTGATGACGCGTTCGAGGTGCCGCTATCCTTCCTGATGAACCCGGTGAACCATCAGGTGCACAGCAAGGAATTCCGCGGCATGGAGCGATCCTATTACGCGATGCCCTTCGCGGAGCGCTACATCTGGGGGGCGACCGCCGGGATGCTGCGCGTGCTCTATGAACGGATCTATTCATCATGATGCGGACGGTTCTGACCGAGATCGGAATCTTCCTCATCCCCTTTGCCGTCTATGCGCTGTTTCTGGCCGCGACGCGATCCGGCCTGTTCGCGCGCTCGTCCTGGCCGCTCACCGTCGTGGCGCGCCTCGCGCTCGTTGCCATCGTGCTCGTCATTGCGGGCTTGATCGGCCTTGCGCACTTCTCCGGCGCGTCGCCCGATTCGACCTACGTTCCCGCTCATATCGAGGACGGCAGGCTGGTGCCGGGCACGGAAAAATAGGGGCCGGCTGATGAGCGCGGAGCCTTTACTCGCCCATGCGCCCTGGCTGACCGCAGGCGGGACCGCGCGCGTCCTGCAACTGCTCAACGCCGACGGCGAGGAGGCGCGCGTGGTCGGCGGCGCGGTGCGCAACGCGCTGCTCGGTCTCGAGCCCGGCGACATCGACATCGCGACCACGGCGCGGCCGGAGGAGGTGATGCGGCGCGCCAAGGCGGCCGGCATCAAGAGCGTGCCGACCGGCATCGATCACGGCACCGTCACGCTGGTCATCGACAGCCATCCCTATGAAGTCACGACGCTGCGCGAGGATACCGAGACTTTCGGCCGCAAGGCCAAGGTCGCGTTCGGCCGCGACTGGGTGAAGGATGCCGAGCGGCGCGACTTCACCATGAACGGCTTGTCGGTCGATGCGGCAGGAATCGTCTACGATCATGTCGGCGGCATCGCGGATGCGAAAGCGCGCCGCGTACGCTTCATCGGCGATCCCGATCAGCGCATCGCCGAGGATTACTTGCGCATCCTGCGCTTCTTCCGCATCCACGCCGCCTTCGGCGCGGGCGAGCCCGACCGCGACGGCTATCTCGCCTGTATCCGGGGACGCGCGGGCCTCGCCAGCCTCTCGGCCGAGCGGATGCGGATGGAGCTGCTGAAGCTGCTGGTGGCATCAGGCGCATCCGCGGCCGCGCTGGCCATGGCCGAGGGCGGATTGCTGCAAACGCTGACCGGCGGCGTCGTCTATACCGGGCCGCTGGCGACGATGATTGCGATCGAACGCGAGCTCCGCCTCACCGCGAGCACCACGCGCCGCCTCGCCGCGCTGACCGTCGCGGTGACCGAAGATGCCAAGCGCGTCGCCGCGCGCCTGCGGCTGTCCAATGCCGAGACCAAGGCGCTGGATTCGATGGGCCATCGCTGGTGGCGCTTCGCCACCAAGGACGAGGCCAATGCGCGGCGGCTGCTCTATCGGCTCGGCCCCGAGCGCTATCACGATCGCGTGTTGCTGGGATGGGCGCGGGCCGGCGGCGACGTCACGTCAACGCGCTGGCGCGCGCTCGCCGAGCTGCCGCAGCGCTGGACTGCGCCGAAATTTCCGCTGAAGGCCGCCGACTTCATCGCGCGCGGAATGGCGGAAGGACCCCGGCTCGGGCATGTGCTGACGCTCGCGGAGGACGCTTGGCTTGCGGCGGATTTTCCCCTAGATGATGCCGCACTCGCTGCCATCGCCGATCAAGCTGCGGCCCGCGTCAGCCGCGACGAGAGAACGTGACCATCGTCTCAGCCTTCGCCGACATCTCGATCTTTCAGCTCCTGCTGGTCGCGTTGATGGCGTTGTTTGCTTCGATCATCGGTGGTCTCGCCGGCTACGGCACCGGCGCCCTGATGCCGCTGGTGCTGGTACCCCTGGTCGGCGCCGAGCCGGTGGTGCCGATCATCGCGATCTCCGCGATGCTCACCAATTCGAGCCGTGCACTCGCCTATATCCGCTATGCCGACCGACGCCGCGCGCTGATCGTGCTGGCCTGCGCGGCGCTGACGACCGCACTCGGCGCCTACGGCTATACGCGCCTCACCAACGCCGGCGCGGCTCTGGTGATTGGTTCGATGCTGATCCTCAGCGTGCCGCTGCGCCGCGTGCTCCGCCGCCGTCAGGTGCGGATCGGCGACGGCGGTCTTGCCGCCGGCTCGGTCGGCTACGGCGTGCTGGTCGGCGGCACCTCGGGCTCCGGCGTGATCCTGCTCTCGCTGCTGATGGCCGCCGGCCTCGAAGGCGCCGCCGTGATTGCGACCGATGCGATGATCTCGCTCGGCACCGGCCTCATCAAGATCTCGGTGTTCGGTCTCGCTGGCGCCGTCACCGCGCAAGTGCTCGCCTTCGCGCTGCTGATCGGCGCGATCGCGATCCCCGGCGCGTTCCTCGCCAAGGCCTTCGTCGAGCGGATGCCGGTGCATATCCACACCGCGATCCTCGATGCCGCGGTGATCACCGGCGGGCTGGTGATGATCTCGGCGGCGGCGAGGCAGCTGATCGCGTAGACGACGCGGCTCAGCGCACAGTCGCATCCGGCGTCGCGTTTAACGGCGCTCCCCCGATTGATATCGGACCGCTCGGGGCCGCTGCGCGCGGTGGCTTCTTTTGCTTCGGGGCGACGCGCGCTGTCGCTGCTGGCGAAACGGGAGGCACAGAAGCCGATGGCATCGCGACACCGGGCGCGGTCAGCGGAGCCGGCGCGACCGATGACTGCGGGGCCGGGCTCTTCAGTGCGTCAATTTTCGAACTGAGGTTGGCAAGCTGACTTACGATCGCCTTCAGCTGCTCTTGCTGGTCGGCGATGGCCCTGTCGACCGCTGCCAGGTCGTCGGCCGTTTTCTGTTGCGCGGCGAGCAAGTCGGTCATGATCGCCTTGTCACCGGATCTGCTGTCGGCATCCCCATCCTCGCGTCCGGCGGACTGACTGAGCAATCCCGGATTCAGCCAGACGTAACCGGCCCCTGCGCCTGCCAGCGCCAAGACAACGGCCACGAAGAGAGCAAACGGCCATCGGCGACGAGGCGCGGGCACAAAAGGCGGCGGGTCCACAACTGGCCAACTCGGAGGCGATTCGATGCTCATCCGAACGTCCTAGTCAGCCTTTTCGTCCAACGCAATTGGTGCGGCAGCGATCGGCAGCCGTGAGCAATGAACGCCCGCACCTGGCACCCGATAACGGCTTGACCGCAACGGCTACTCTCGCCTGCCCGGAGGCATTTCGAGGACGTGCTTGAGCAGCGTCGGATGGCCGAGAACGGCTTGCAATTCCGAGCGGTCGAGCCAGGAAGCGGCATCCTCCAGGCTTTCGCATTGCTCGACCTTGGCGGTTGCGGTCGCAAGAGGCACGTCGACGGGAGCAAATCTGCGCGGGCTGGCAGGCGAGAGCGAGCCCAGATGCTCGACCAGCAATTCAGGGTCCCGGCCGAGCTGGTGTAGAGCCCCGGCCATTTCAGTGCGCTTTGATGCGGCAAGCTCGTTCGCGCGCAGCACTACGGCAGGCGGGCTGTTGGTTTCCGGCGTGGCAAAGACCCCGGGCGTGCTCAGCCGCAAAGACGTCATGATCCCCAACGGGATCGAAAGCAGCAGTCCCAGCACCACCGGCGACATCCAGAGCAGCAGGGGCAAGGAGACTGCATAGGCGCATATCGACAGGGCGAGGCCGAACAGTGTCGGTCCGGCGAGCTTTCGATGGACTTCGCCGCGGGCAGGCTGTCCATCGCCTCGGCGCTGCACTTGCCAGCCCGCGTCACGGCCGGCGAGAATTTCCACGACGGCCTTGGTCTGAAGGATCATCATGCAGGGCGCTAGCAATGCGGCCACGAACGTCTCGCAAACGACACCTGCCAGAGCACGAAAGCTTCCTGCAAATCCGGCTCGCTCATCGCGATTGCTGATCATAACCAGATAGGCCAGCAGCTTCGGCAGGATCAGAAGCCCCATTGTCGCGGCAAAGACCCAGGCCGCAAGCACCGGATCCTGTTGCGGCCATGTCGGAAACAAACTGAAGCCCTTCGGAAAGTATTCGGGCCGGATGAAGTGCGCCTGCAGCGAGATGAGCAGACCGAGCAACAGGAACACAAGCCAGAGCGGCGCCGTCACGTAGGAGCCGATGCCGGTGAGCAGATGCAGCCTCGAGACCCAGTGTAGCCCGCGTGCCGGCAGGACCGCGAGATGCTGCAGGTTTCCCTGGCACCAGCGACGGTCTCTCCCCGCAAAGTCCAGCAATGACGGCGGGACCTCTTCGAAGCTGCCGTGAATCGCCGGGACCATATAGATCCCCCAGCCGGCGCGGCGCATCAACGCGGCCTCGACAAAATCATGGCTGAGGATGTGTCCTCCGAAGGGTTTGCGACCGCGCAGTTCCGGCAGTCCGGCCTCCGCAGCGAAGGCCTGTATCCGGATGATGGCGTTGTGGCCCCAATAGTTGCTGTCGCCGCCGTGCCACCAGGCATTGCCCGCCGTGATGAGCGGACCGTACATGCGTCCCGAAAATTGCTGCAGCCTGCTGAACAGCGTGCGCGCGTTGACGATGACGGGCTGCGTCTGGATCAGCGCGCAAGTGGGGTTGTGTTCCATCGCGTGGACGATACGAACGATCGTGTCAGCCTCCATGAGGCTGTCAGCGTCAAGGACGATCATGTGATCATAGGCCGCGCCGAACCTGGTGACCCAGTCCGCGATGTTTCCGGACTTCCGCGCGGTGTTGTCGGAGCGATGCCGGTAGTACAGCCGATCTCCGCCGCAGGCGCGGCGCAGCTGGATGAAGGCCATCTCTTCGCTGATCCAGACGTCCGGGTCGGTCGTATCGCTCAGCAAGAACCAGTCGAACTGTGGGCCATATCCGGTCGCTTCGACGGATTCATACATTGCGCGCAGCCGGGCCATCACATGATGGGGGTCCTCGTTATAGGTCGGCAGCAGCATCGCGGTGCGCGTGGTGATGGGAGGCAGCGGGCCTGTCGTGTCGATCGGCAGGCTGACCTGCCCGCGCGTCAACAGCACGAAAAATCCGGCAAGCGCGGACATGAACGAGAACGCGACCCAGGCGAGCAGCACGAAGAACAGACCCAGCAGCAGCGCCTCGAGAAAGGTGACACCGCCAATTTTCACCACGTCGTACATGCCGTAGCCGCCTGCAAGCGTCAGCAAGGCGGTACCGGCAAAGATGAAGAGACGGCGAACCGTCAGGCTGGCGCTCGCCGGCGCTTGCGACTGCCCGACGCCGGTTGCGTTGTCCAGCCGGCACGGCAGCATCGTCAGCGGGCTTTCCTGCGGCAGAAACGGGCGGGCGGGGGCGCTTGGCAGCGCCGCCTGCGAGTGCTTCAGGGCGTCCATCGATAGATCCAGACTTCAGAGACCGGCGCATCGTTTTGCGCGAGGAAAGCGCGCAATTCGATCGACGCCTGCCCCTTGACCGCGCATTGGAAGCTCAAACGCCATCCGCCGGTCGCGGGATTAGGTTGCGTGACGATGTTGCTGATTTCAGCTTTTTCAGCGGTCACCATGCCTTTGATGGTCTTGGGATCGATGCTTTTGAGGCGGTCGCCCATCAGCTCCAGGACGAACAGCTTGCTGTCATCGCCACGGCTGCCGATTCCCGTTCGCGTGAACCGCGCAAGTGCGTCGGCTTTCGGCGCGTCCGGTCCCCAGTGCAGTCGATAGGTAAAGATGTGCTCGCTCTTTGCCGCCAGGGGCTGCTTCGGCTGCCAGAGCGCGGCGATATTGTCGTGGACCTCTTCCTTGGTCGGGATCTCGATCAATTTCACCGCCCCTTCGCCCCAATCGCCGATCGGCTCGAACCAGAGGCTTGGACGCGTCTCGAAACTGGATTCCAGATCCTGATAAGCGAGATAATTCCTCTCCCGCTGCATGAGGCCGAAGCCGCCAGGATTGACATCGGCAAAACTGCTGACCTGCAAATCGCGCGGATTGTTGAGCGGTCGCCAGAGCTGCTCGCCTCTGCCGTTGAAGATCGAAAGTCCATCCGAGTCGTGAACCGCGGGGCGGAAATCATCGAAGTCCTTCCGATCGTTCGGACCGAAGAAGAACATGCTGGTCATCGGCGCGAGCCCCGCGTGCTCGACGTCGACCCGCGGATAGAGGGCCATCTCGACGTCGAATACCGTGGTTTGGCCCGGCCGTATGGTGAAGCGGTAGCTGGCCGCCGCGCTCTTGCTGTCGAGCAGCGCATGGACCACCATCGAGGAGGCGTTCGGCGCCGGCTTCTCCAGCCAGAACGCCTTGAACACCGGAAACTCTTCGCCTTTGCTCTCGCCTGTATCGATCGCAAGCCCCCGCGCGGACAGGCCATAGGTCTGTCCTTTCGCAACGGCCCGGAAGTAGCTTGCGCCAAGGAATACGCAAAGTTCGTCGTAATAATCGGGTTTGTTGATCGGGGTATGGATACGGAAGCCGCCGAACCCGAGGTCCGCATCCGGCCATTGCCCGAGCCCTTCGCCGAACGAAAAGTCAGCGCGCCGATACAACACCGGCGTGACGCTTCTGTTCGCCACCTCAAAGATGTCGACCCTGTTCTTGTAGAAGAAGCCGCGGTGGAAGAACTGCACCTGGAACGGCAATTTTTCGTCACGCCACAGCGCCTTTTCGGGGGCGAACCGAATGGATCGGTATCGGTCGTAATCGAGATTCTTCAGTGGATCCGGAAGCTTCTCGTCCGGAGCCACAAATGGCTTGGTCGCAAGCGCCCGCGCCAGCTCGCGCACGGTGGATGGGCCGAAGGGTGCGGCGGCGCTGGTCTGAGCGTCTGCAGCCCGTGGCAGGATGGCTGCAGCTGAAACAGCAGCTGATGCGCGAAGAAGGTCTCGGCGGTTCACGCGCGTCTCCTGATTTTGGAACGGATGGAAACGGCCGATGTTCCCGGGAGTTCCATTGGACATTCCAGGAGCTCAGCATCGCGCGTTATGGGCGCCGCAACGTCCGGATAACTGCCTGCGTCAGCGTGGGCACTCGGCGCCGCTATCGATCCAGGCCTGCACCAGTTCGCCCGCCGCCTGCTGGCTGCCCGGAGCCGGCTTGCGGCCTTCGCCGGGATTCCACCCCCACGCGACGAGATCATCCTTGGCGATGTGTTCCTGCAGCGCGGCGAGGTCACGACCGCCATTGAGCTGGACGTCCTTCAACTGGCGGCAGATCTCGCCCAACGACTTGCCTTCCCACGCCATGGACAGTGGCGCGAAGCCCCATCGCGGATGACCGGGAATGCTTCGATAGGTGGCCGCTTCGTGAAGCGAGAAGTTCTTCCCGCCATGGCATCCGGAGCAATTGACCTCGAAATGCACGGTCTCGGCACGCCATATCGGCGGTACATGCTCGTGGCTATCGTCACCCTGCAACGGATGATCGCCGGCCGGGTGGCAATTCATGCAACGCGGATTGGTGAGCACCTTGCCGATTTCTTCGAACAGCGCGCGCGAGCGATCCGCTTGATTTGAAATGGACGAAAAAGCGGCGGCATTCCGAAGTGTTGTGGAAGCAGATGAGGGGTCTGCACCGCTCGGGCCAGAGCCAGTCATCGCTACGACGAAAGCGATCATCGCAAGGCTTCCGGCCCGAACCGCGAATTGAGGTGCGCGGATCATGACATCCTAATCGACGCCTTTGGGTTTGGTTCCCGCGCCGCCAGGATGAGGACCCGGCCGCGCCTATTCCTCGTCTTCCTCGTCTTCCTCGTCTTCTTCATCCTCTTCATCCTCGTCCAACTCTTCCAGTTGTTCGAGCACGGCGAGCGGTAGGGTCTCGCGAAACAAATCGCCTTCCACGCCCATCCAGAGACAGAGGACTTCGTCGCCCTTCACTTCGGCGACGGTGAGCGGCTGCCCGCCGGATTTCAGCATGACGATATCGCCGGCTTTCAGTTCCATGGATGGTCCTTTCAGGTTGATTGACTTGAGAAGCTAGCAAGCCGGCATGACACGCCGATCACGGGATGGGGACCCGCGAATGTGCCCGGCTGGCGTCAACTTCCGAAGCGTCTATGGCAGAGGTTCGAGTGGGGATCGCTCGATGGTCACCGAGGGCTGTTCCGTCCTGGGTGCGGCGATGATGGCATCATGCGCCCGTTTTGCCCGACGGGTCAAATGATTTCGTAAAATCGGCAATTCGCTTTCGGCGTGACGTAAGCCGTTGTTATTGCAACAGCCGTCTACTGTGCATGGGGTTGTTTTTCGATATTTTGCTTTGGTCAGGGCCGGTCCGGCACCAGCTCGGTCAGCGAGCGGATGATGCGGTCGGGTCTGACCGTCGAGCCTTCGGGCAGGCCGTCGCCATGCACGTCGATCCAGATCGAATAGATGCCGAGGCGCTGCGGCGTCACGACTTCCCATTCCAGATTGTCGCCGATCATCCAGGTGTCCGCAGGCGTGACGCCGAGCGCTTCCATCGCGTGCAGATAAGCGCGCTCCTCGGGCTTGCCGAAACCGTGCTCGCCCTCGATCTGGATGTGGTCGAATCGGTGCGCCAGCTCGAAGCGCTCGACCTTGGCGCGCTGCATGTCGGCGGCGCCGTTGGTCACCAGCGCCAGCTTGATGCCGAGCGTCTTGAACTTGTCGATCGCCTCATGCGCGCCGGGGAAGACGAACATCTCCTCCTCGCGATAAGCCGTGAAGCGGTCGGCGAGGCGGATGGCGAGGTCGTCGGGGAGGGCGCGGTGGCCGGCTGCCGCGAGCGCGGCAAAGCCGCCCTTGACCGTGAGGTGCCGCGCCTCGGCGAGCTTCATCCGCCATGCGGCTTCCGCATTGGCCCAGAAGTTTCGCGCGAAAGCCAGGACCGTGGTTGCGACCAGCTCGGGCGGCAGCGGCGCAAGCTCGTCGGCAAATTCCCTGGCGATCGTGTTCCAGGCGATCTCGGGCCGGCCATAGGCGGACAGGATGGTGTCGTCCATGTCGATCAGCATGGCGCGCGGCAACGGTTTCGAGATCGGCGTCATCGTCATGGCCATTTCACCTCCGGCGGCATCGACGACAGGATCGAATCGACATTGCCGCCGGTCTTCAGCCCGAAGATGGTGCCGCGATCGTAGAGCAGGTTGAACTCGACATAGCGGCCCCGCCGGATCAATTGCTCCTCGCGGTCCGCGGCGGTCCAGGCGCTCGCGAAATTGCGCCTGACGATCTCGGGATAGATCTTCAGGAAGGCGCGGCCGACGTCCTGCGTGAAGGCGAGGTCGGCGTCCCAGTCGCCGCTGTCGTGCCAGTCGTAGAAGATGCCGCCGATGCCGCGCGCTTCCTTGCGGTGCGGCAGGTAGAAATACTCCTCGCACCATTTCCTGTACTTGTCGTAATCGGCAACGCCGTCGTGCTGGTTGCAGGCTTGCTTCATCGCGGCGTGGAAGGCGATGGTGTCGGCATCTTCCTGCGTGCGCCGTCGGTCCAGCACCGGCGTGAGATCTGCGCCGCCGCCGAACCAGGCCTTGGTGGTGACGACGAAGCGGGTGTTCATATGCACCGCGGGCACGTTCGGATTGCGCATATGCGCGATCAGGGAGATGCCGGAGGCCCAGAATTTTGGATCTTCCGCGGCGCCGGGGATCTGAGCCCGAAACTCGGGCGCGAACTCGCCATGTACGGTCGAGCAGTGCACGCCGACCTTCTCGAACAGCCGGCCGTGCATCATCGACATCACGCCACCACCGCCGGCCGCGCCGGTATGGTCGGTGCGTTGCCACGGCGTGCGCTTGAAGCGGCCTGCTTCGCCCGGATAGAGGCTCTGCGGGGCGTCGTCCTCGAGCCGCTCGAAGCTCGCGCAGATGTCGTCGCGCAAGGCTTCGAACCAGGCGCGTGCGCGGGTCTTGCGGTCTTCGATCGTCGACATGTCCATCTGCATTCCCGGTCGCGTCCTATCTGATGCCGAGCGACTTGTGCGTCTGCACGCTGAGCCGCCATTGCGGATGGCGCAGGCAATAGTCGATCGCACGTGCGGTGTTCTCGATGGCTTCGGGGCCGTCCATCGGCTGCAGCGAGAAGCGCTCGAAGGCGAGGTTCTCGAAAGTCTCGGGCGCGGCGAGGGCCTGCGGATAGACCAGCTTCAGCTCGTGCCCCTGGCGCAGCACCAGCTCGCTGCCACCCTTGGGGCTGACGCAGATCCAGTCGAGCCCCTCCGGCGCTTCGATCGTGCCGTTGGTCTCGACGCCGATCTCGAAGCCGCGGGCATGGAGCGCCTCGATCAGCGCGGCATCGACCTGGAGCAGCGGCTCGCCGCCGGTGAGCACCACGTAACGGTTGGCGGCGGTTGCCGTCCATTGCGCGGCGATGGTGTCGGCGAGCTCCGCGGCCGAGCCGTAGCGGCCGCCGAGCGTGCCGTCGATGCCGACGAAATCCGTGTCGCAGAATTTGCAGGTCGCATCCATGCGGTCCGCCTCGCGCCCGCTCCAGAGATTGCAGCCGGCAAAACGGCAGAACACGGACGCGCGCCCGGCATGGGCGCCTTCGCCTTGCAGGGTCAGGAAGATTTCCTTGACCGCGTAACTCAATTGTCTCTCCTCATCCTTGCCGGACTTGACCTTGTCAGACTTGCGGGGCTCGCATCTGCCGCAGCGCCTCGCCTGCGGCCATGGCCGCGGTCATGGCGACATTGAGCGACCGCAGCCCCGCCGTGATCGGGATCACCAGCCGCGCATCCGCGGCCTCGACCACCGCGTCGGTGACGCCGGCGCTCTCGCGCCCGAATAGCAGGATGTCCGACGTCTGGTAATGGAAATCGCGATAGTCGGTGGCGCCCTTGGTGGTGAACAGCAGCAGGCGGTAGCCGTGCGAGGCGCGCCAGTCCTCGAATTTCTGCCAGGAGTCGTGCCTGACGATGCTGACATGGCCGAGGTAATCCATTCCCGCCCGGCGGAACGCGCGGTCGGAGACCGGGAACCCCGCCGGCTCAATGATATGGGCGGCCAGTCCCAGGCAGGCGCAGAGTCTGAGAATCGTGCCGGTGTTCTGGGGGATGTCGGGCTGGAAGAGCGCTATCTGCATCATGGGCTGCGGTTGGTTGTGGGGCGGAAATGTCTCAATAAAACATCGCCTGCCCGGGAATTCGTGCATTGCACGCTCCCGCGCCGATAGCGGGCTTGCGCTCGCCCGGCAAGGGTGCCAATAGAACGATTCTGGACTGCTGTTTCGCCTGTTTAGAGGTGGATAAGCGAAGTTCTGCCGCCGCGGGGGGCCGCGGGCGCCGGCAGCCTTTCCGGGGACCTCATGGGCGCCCCCTGGAGCGGTTCCACCGGTCGCATAAGAAGAAAGGGTTGGAATCGTGACGACAGCGTCTTCGGCGGACCATCCGACACGCCGTGATTTCTTATTCGTTGCAACCGGGGCAGCTGCAGCAGTAGGGGGCGCGGCTGCGCTCTGGCCCTTCATCTCCCAAATGAATCCTGACGCCTCGACCATCGCCGCCGGTGCGCCGATCGAGGTCGATCTCAGCCCGGTCGCCGAAGGCCAGGACCTCAAGGTGTTCTGGCGCGGCAAGCCGATCTACATCAGCCACCGCACCAAGAAGCAGATCGACGAGGCGCGCGCCGTCAACGTGGCGAGCCTGCCCGATCCGCAGACCGACGAGGCCCGGGTCAAGTCGGGCCACGAGCAGTGGCTGGTCGTGATCGGCATCTGCACCCATCTCGGCTGCATCCCGATCGCTCATGAGGGCAATTACGACGGGTTCTTCTGCCCCTGCCATGGTTCGCAGTACGATACGTCCGGCCGCATCCGCCAGGGGCCCGCGCCCACGAATTTGGCGGTGCCGCCGTACCAGTTCGTTTCCGACACCAAAATCCAGATCGGCTGAGCCTCGGACCTTCGTCCGAAGCTTCGCGCCGTCTCGTCGTACTATTTCCTCAGGATCGCATCATGAGCGGACCATCCGACTACCAGCCGAGCAATCCGGCCTTGCAATGGATCGAGCGGCGCCTGCCGATCTTTGGTCTCATGCACTCCTCCTTCGTCGCCTATCCCACCCCGCGCAACCTGAACTACTGGTGGACCTTCGGCGCCATCCTCTCCTTCATGCTGGGGATGCAGATCCTGACCGGCGTGATCCTGGCGATGCACTACACGCCGCATGCCGATCTCGCCTTCAAGTCGGTCGAGCTGATCGTCCGTGACGTGAACTACGGCTGGCTGCTGCGCAACATGCACGCGGTCGGCGCCTCCATGTTCTTCGTCGCGGTCTATGTCCATATGTTCCGCGGTCTTTACTACGGGTCGTACAAGGAGCCGCGCGAGGTGCTGTGGATCCTCGGCGTCATCATCTACCTCCTGATGATGGCCACCGGCTTCATGGGTTATGTGCTGCCGTGGGGCCAGATGAGCTTCTGGGGCGCCACCGTCATCACCAACCTGTTCTCCGCCATTCCCTATGTCGGCGAGAGCGTCGTGACGCTGCTCTGGGGCGGCTATGCGGTCGGCAATCCGACGCTGAATCGCTTCTTCTCGCTGCATTACCTGTTGCCGTTCGTGATCGCGGGCGTCGTCGTGCTCCACGTCTGGGCGCTGCACGTCGCCGGCCAGAACAATCCTGACGGCGTCGAGCCGAAGACGGAAAAGGACACGGTGCCGTTCACGCCGCATGCCACCATCAAGGACATGTTCGGCGTCACCTGCTTCATGTTGCTCTACGCCTGGTTCATCTTCTACATGCCGAACTATCTCGGCGACGCGGATAACTACATTCCGGCGAACCCCGGCGTGACGCCGCCGCACATCGTGCCGGAATGGTATTACCTGCCGTTCTACGCGATCCTGCGCTCGATCCCGGACAAGCTCGCGGGCGTCATCGCAATGTTCGGGGCGATCATCATCCTGTGCTTCCTGCCCTGGCTCGACAGCGCCAAGACCAGGTCGTCGAAGTATCGTCCGCTGGCAAAGCAGTTCTTCTGGATCTTCGTCGCGGTCTGCATCCTGCTCGGTTATCTCGGCGCACAGCCGCCGGAGGGCATCTACGTGATCGCCGGCAGGATCCTTACGTTCTGCTATTTCGCCTACTTCCTGATCGTGCTGCCGCTGCTCGCGCGCATCGAGAAGCCGCGGCCGGTTCCGAACTCGATCTCGGACGCGGTGCTCGCCAAGACCGGCAGCAGGTCGACGCCGATGGTTTCGACCGCGATCGTGCTGGCGCTCGCCGGTTCGTTGTTCGCGGGCTCGATCGACAGCGCGAAAGCGGCTGAAGGCGGCGACAAGCCTCCGGGCAACAAATGGTCGTTCTCGGGCCCCTTCGGTACGTTCGATCGCGGCGCGCTGCAGCGTGGCCTGAAGGTCTACAAGGAAGTCTGCGCCAGCTGCCACGGCCTGTCCTACGTCGCTTTCCGCAATCTCGCCGAGCCCGGCGGTCCGGGCTATTCGGTGGCGCAGGCGGCTGCCTTCGCTTCGGAGTACAAGGTCAAGGACGGCCCGAACGATGCGGGTGACATGTTCGAGCGTGCGGGCCGGCCGGCGGACTATTTCCCCTCGCCATTTCCGAACGAGCAGGCAGCGCGTGCCGCGAACGGCGGTGCGGCGCCGCCCGACCTGTCCCTGATCACCAAGGCGCGTTCCTACAAGCGCGGCTTCCCCTGGTTCATCATCGACTTCTTCACCCAATACCAGGAGCAGGGTCCGGACTACGTGTCGGCAGTGCTTCAGGGCTACGAGGACAAGGCGCCGGAAGGTGTGACCCTGCCGGAGGGCTCCTACTACAACAAGTACTTCCCGGGCCATGCCATCAAGATGCCGAAGCCGATCAGCGATGGCCAGGTCACCTACGACGACGGCTCGCCCGCCACGGTGGCGCAATACGCCAAGGACGTCACCACGTTCCTGATGTGGACCGCAGAGCCGCACATGGAAGCGCGCAAGCGCCTCGGCTTCCAGGTCTTCGTGTTCCTGATCCTCTTTGCTGGCCTGATGTACTTCACCAAGAAAAAGGTCTGGGCCACCTCGCACTGAGCGGCTCGGGACGAAACGAGCGAAATGAAAAAGCCCCCGGATGGGGGCTTTTTTGTTGTCCGTCATTCCAGCGCGATGGGTAAGCATCGAACCCGGAATGACGGGAGTGTGGATTGCGCCGCGCGCTTCCAGCCGTCAAAATAGCCTCAACCGCTCCCCCAAAAACTCATCGGAGGACACCATGGGAACCGCCATCACCTTCAAGCGCCCGGACGGCAAGGACGCCTCGGGCTATCTGGCCAACGCCGCGCGCGGCAACGCGCCGGGCGTGGTCGTGATCCAGGAATGGTGGGGGCTGTCGGACCAGATCAAGGGCCTGTGCGATCGTTTCGCGCTGGCAGGCTTCGATGCGCTGGCGCCCGATCTCTACAAGGGCAAGGTGGTGCCGTACCACGACACGGATTCCGCCAACAAGGAAATGAACTCGCTCGACTTCATGGACGCCACCACGCAGACGGTACGCGGCGCCACGCAATATCTCTCGCGCAACGGCGCCAAGGTCGGGCTGACAGGCTTCTGCCTCGGCGGCGCCGTCACCATCATCGGCGCGACCAAGATCCCGGAGCTTGCGGCCGGCGTCGTGTTCTACGGCATCCCGCCCGAGCAGGCGGCCAAGCCCGCCGACGTCAAGATTCCGCTCCAGGCCCATTTCGCCAACAAGGACGATTGGTGCACGCCGGAGCTGGTCAATGGCTTCGAAAAGGCCATGAAGGCCGCCGGCAAGTCGCTGGAGCTGTTCCGCTATGACGCCGAGCACGCCTTCGTCAACGAGCAGCGCCAGGCCGTGCACGACCGCGAAGCCGCCGAGCTCGCCTGGGGCCGGGCGATCAAGTTCTTCGCCAATCATCTCGGCGGCACCAGCGCGGCCTGACCCAACTGGTAGCCTGGATGGAGCGCACCGGAATCCGGGACTGTCTCGTCGTGGCGCGTCCCCGGATTGCGCTACGCTCCATCCGGGCTGCCGCCCACCCTTGACGCCGCTTCCCGGCCATGGTGAGTATCCACGCCATGAGCACCGCCGTCCGCCCAGCCCGTTTTTGGTGGCGCACCTCCTGACGAGGTGGCCGGTGCGATTTTCCTTTCCCAAATCGTCTGAGGTCGCCAGCACAGCGCGGCGGCCTAATCGTTTGTCCTGTGTGGCGTTCCCTCGGCAAGTTTCGTAAGAGGACGACATGAACAGGACAGTCTTTGCCCTCCCGGCTCGAAGCGACTATGTGACCCGCGCGGGACTTGCGATCACGCGGGTGGCCGAGCAGTTTACCGGCGGTGCCAACCGGCTCGACGACCTGATCAACCTGCTCGACCACCGCCGCGGCGTGGTGTTGTCCTCGGGCACGACCGTGCCCGGCCGCTATGAGAGTTTTGACCTCGGCTTCTCCGATCCGCTGCTCAAGCTCGAGACCACGGGCGTCAATTTCAAGCTGGAAGCGCTGAACGCACGCGGGCAGGTGCTGATCGCCTTCCTTACTGACGTGCTGCGCGAGCCCTGCGTAGTGATCTCCGAGAAGACCGCTTCGCGCCTGGCCGGCCACATCATCCGCGGCGACGCGCCGGTCGAGGAGGACCAGCGCACCCGGCGGGCCAGCGTGATGTCGCTGGTGCGCGATCTCGTCGCCGCCTTCTCCGCCAATGACGACGGGCTGCTCGGCCTGTTCGGCGCCTTCGCCTACGACCTCGTGTTCCAGATCGAGGACCTCGTACAGAAGCGTGCACGCGAGAGCGACCAGCGCGACATCGTGCTCTACGTGCCCGATCGCCTGCTGGCTTATGACCGCGCCACCGGCCGCGGCGTCGTGCTGAGTTACGACTTCGCCTGGAACGGCAAGTCCACCGCAGGCCTGCCGCGCGAGACCGCCGAGAGCCCGTACCTGAAGACGCCGCGCCAGGGCTTCGCCGATCACGCGCCCGGCGAATATCAGGCCACCGTCGAGACCGCGCGTGCCGCCTTCGCCCGCGGTGATCTGTTCGAGGCGGTGCCAGGGCAGCTGTTCGCGGAGCCTTGCGATCGCTCGCCGGCCGAAGTGTTCCAGCGCCTCTGCATCATCAATCCGTCGCCCTATGGCGCGCTGATGAATCTCGGCGAAGGCGAGTTTCTCGTCTCCGCCTCGCCGGAAATGTTCGTGCGCTCGGATGGGCGCCGCGTCGAAACCTGCCCGATCTCGGGCACCATCGCGCGCGGCAGCGATGCGATCGGCGATGCCGAGCAGATCCGCCAACTGCTGAACTCGGAGAAGGACGAGTTCGAACTCAACATGTGCACCGACGTCGACCGCAACGACAAGGCGCGCGTCTGCGTCCCCGGCACCATCAAGGTGCTGGCGCGCCGGCAGATCGAGACCTACTCCAAGCTGTTCCACACCGTCGATCATGTCGAGGGCATGCTGCGCCCCGGCTTCGACGCGCTCGATGCCTTCCTCACCCATGCCTGGGCGGTCACCGTAACGGGTGCGCCCAAGCTGTGGGCGATGCAGTTCGTCGAGGATCACGAGCGTTCGCCGCGCCGCTGGTATGCCGGCGCGATCGGCGCGGTGAACTTCGACGGCAGCATCAACACCGGTCTCACCATCCGCACCATCCGCATGAAGGATGGTCTTGCCGAAGTGCGCGTCGGCGCCACCTGCCTGTTCGATTCCGATCCCGCCGCCGAAGACCGCGAGTGCCAGGTGAAAGCTGCCGCGCTGTTCCAGGCGCTGCGCGGCGATCCGCCGAAGCCGCTGTCGACGTTTGCACCCGATGCGACCGGCTCGGGCAAGCAGGTGCTGCTGATCGACCACGACGACAGTTTCGTCCACATGCTCGCCGATTATTTTCGCCAGGTCGGCGCCAGCGTCACCGTGGTCCGCCATGTGCATGCGCTCGACATGCTCAAGCAGAGGACATGGGATTTGCTGGTGCTGTCGCCGGGTCCTGGACGCCCCGAGGATTTCGCGATCAAGAAGACGATCGATGCGGCGCTGGAGAAGAAGCTGCCGGTGTTCGGCGTCTGTCTCGGTGTGCAGGCCATCGGCGAATATTTTGGCGGCGAGCTCGGGCAGCTCACCCATCCCGCCCACGGCCGCCCCTCGCGGGTGCAGGTGCGCGGCGGACGGCTGATGCGCAATCTGCCGAACGAGATCGTCATCGGCCGCTATCACTCGCTCTTCGTCGAGCGCGACAGCATGCCGGAGGTGTTGTCCGTCACCGCAAGCACCGAGGACGGCGTCGCCATGGCGCTGGAGCACAAGACCCTGCCGATCGCCGGCGTGCAATTCCACCCGGAATCGCTGATGTCGCTCGGCAATGAGGTGGGACTACGTATTGTCGAGAATGCGTTCCGGCTGGATGCGCGCGTTGATTGAGAGGCACCAATGACCTTCGACCATGATATCAAGGCGAGCGTCCGCACCATCCCTGACTATCCCAAGCCAGGGATCATGTTCCGCGACATCACGACCCTGCTCGCGGACGCACGCGCGTTCCGCCGCGCGGTCGATGAGCTCGTGAATCCCTGGGCCGGCAACAAGATCGACAAGGTCGCGGGCATGGAGGCGCGCGGCTTCATCATCGGCGGCGCGGTGGCGCATCAGCTCTCGGCCGGCTTCGTGCCGATCCGCAAGAAGGGCAAGCTGCCGCACACGACGGTGCGCATCGCTTACTCACTCGAATACGGCATCGACGAGATGGAGATGCATGTCGACGCGATCCAGCCCGGCGAGCGCGTCATCCTGGTCGACGATCTCATCGCCACCGGCGGCACCGCGGAAGGCGCGGTGAAGCTGCTGCGCCAGATCGGCGCCAACGTCGTCGCCGCCTGCTTTATCATCGACCTCCCCGAGCTCGGCGGCGCCGCCAAGCTGCGTGCCATGGACGTTCCGGTGCGCACGCTGATGACGTTCGAGGGGCATTGAGCCGCCGCCCGGTCAGATCATCTCGGCCTTCAGCTCGTCCCGCCAATGCAGCATGCGCTCCTTCAGGAGCGCGTTCCTGACATAGGCGCTCTTTTCGTCCTCCAGGCGCTCGCATTCGGCAAAGGTCAGGCCGGTCTCGCCATGGGCGTTCCAGGCGGCCTGGAGGCTGCGGCATGTGTGGCTGCCCTGGCGCAGTGAGAACCAGATGCGGTTCTGGATCGTTTCCAAGTTCGGCGCTTGGCCGACCCAGGCCTCGCCCGAGGCCGCGCAGCGCAAGACGAAGATGCCCGCGATGGTCTCTCGCTCCTTGTAGGCGGCGATCGCTGCTTTCCGGTCGATGCTCACGGGGATGGGCCTTACTGAGGACGTTGCTGCGCACTCAGTAGCGGCAGGCCCGCCCACTGTCAATAATACCCGGGTAAAATACTTCAGGAGCGCTGCAGGATCAGGCTGAGCTCGAGCTCGCGGAACGCGAGGTAGTTGCGCCGGGTCCATTGGTGCAACTCGGTCGAGGCATCCTTCTCCTGGCGCAGGTAGCCGGTGAAGGAGAAGTTCAATCGGTCGATATAGGTCTTGAGGAAGCCCGGCAGCGCGGGCAGGCGGAACAGCCGGCCGCCGGCCATCGCGGCCGGCAGCTCGCCGCGCACGACATGTTCGTTGTCGACCGTGATCAGGTTCATGCGCGGGATCTGCCCGCGCAGCGTCTCGTGGGCGCGAATCGAGACGCGGTCGGTGTCGGCGACGAACAGGATCTGAGGCGCGACATGGCGGCGCGCGGCCTCCTTCAACAGGCCGATCTCGTCGGTCATCTTGAAGAACTCGTCGAAGGCGTGGAAGCCGAGGTCGATCACCTTGGCAACGCCGTCGTCGAGGATGACGCGGTCCATCAGCTGCATTTTACCGTAGGTGTCGATCACGTCGGCCGTTTCGGTCACCTTCGGCAGATAGTCGAGCAGCGACGGCTCCTTCAGATTGACGTCGAAGGCCGCGACGTTGCCGTTCTTGAGCAGCAGGAATTCGCTGAGGAGCCGCGCCAGCAGGGTCTTTCCTACCTGCGGGCGGGGCGAACAGATGATGTAGACGGGTGTCGCGGGCATCGACAGCTATATCAGGCCAACTCACCGCCCAATCCAGCCGTATCAGCCCCGGCTTCGCAACTATTTTTCGCTGTTGCGGGTCGCGGATTTCGATCCGACGATGTCGGTCAGGCGGATCCGGTCGAACTCGCTCCAGACGTTGGCCAGCCAGTGCCGGACATAGCCGCGCAGAACGAATGAATAGTTCGCTGCCTCGTCGTTGATGCCCTTGTTGGCGACGAATTTCAGGAACGGGACGGAGGACACCTCGACCTGCTCATAGGCCATTTCGTTGAGCTTGGGGATGGTCAGCTCGGTCGCGTCCTTGATGCGGTTGAAATACGATTGGTAAGTCGCCTGGTCCCACTGGAAGAACTGGGTGTCGTTGATGAAGTTCTTGACCAGGAAATATTTTGCGCCGCCCATGAAGCCCGCGGTCTCGGCGATCTCGTCCAGCGAGGCGATCGAGGGGCCGAGGATGTGGAACACGGCAAAGGTGATTTGGCCGGCCTTGGCGGCGTCGAGGAAACCGATGTCGCGCAAGGAGGCGAGCGCCGGCGAGAGCAGGCCGGCGCGGACGTCGATCACGGTGACCGACGGGCTCGTCGCGTTGAGCGTATCGAAGATCTTCATCTGATCGGCCGTCGTCGTCATGTCGACGATCTCGGTGATGTCAGGGTGGAAGCGCTTCAGGGTTCCGCGGGGCGACTCCGTGTCGAAGGCGCGCGTCGGCACGTTGTTGGCTGAGAAATAATCAAGCAAGGTCCGCGACACCGTGGTCTTGCCGACCCCGCCCTTGTCCGCGCCCACCACAACCACTGCCGGCTTTGCCATTGCTGTCCCCTAACGCGCGCCCCCCGATCGCGAGGTCGCGATCGGCCGGGCCCCAAATCGATGTCCCGAGGATGGTCCCAAGGATGTCCCGAGTCTGCTGTTGGGCGCGAACATGGCAGAAACAAGGGAGAATTCAATTCCGCAGGCCGTCGATACGGCAATTCCGGAAGTTTTTCCCAAGCGCGGCGAAACTGCCGCGGATGGCGGGACGTCGCGTGCCTAATGACGGCCCCAGGGGCCCATGGGATCGCGGACCGGATTGCTGTTCGCGGTTCCCGAGGGGCCGGATGCAGGCACGGGCGGTGGAGCGGCGCGCTCGTCGGTATCGTCCCAGGGGCCATGACGCGGCGGCGGCAGTGCGTCCTGCTGGTCGGCTGGTGGCTCGGGCTCGTCCGTTTCCTCACTCGGCAGCAGCGGGCCTGGATCGCGGCCGCCGGCAAACTTGACCAGTGCATCGACCCGGGACTGCACCGAAGGGTGGGTTGCGAACAGGTCGGCAAAGCCCTCGCGGGGATTGTCGACGCAGAGCTCCATGACGGCCGAGGTCGCGCCGGGCAGCTCGCCGCGATTCTCGATCTTGCGCAGCGCCGAGATCATCGCATCGGGATCCTTGGTCAGCTCCACGGAGCCGGCGTCGGCGAGATATTCGCGCGAGCGGGACAGCGCTAGCTTCACCACCTGGGACAGCAGCCAGGCCACCACGATCAGCACGATCGCGATGACGATCACGATCACCGCGCCGCCACCGGAACTTTTGCCCTCGCTCGACGAGGAGGACGACCGCGACGAGGAGGAGGAGCCCGAGGACCATGAGCCCCCGGAGCCGGAGCTCCAATTGAGATTCGTGAACAGGCGGAAGAACAATTCGCCGAAGAAGCCGACCACGCCGGCGATAATGACGGCGACCACCATCAACTGTACGTCGCCGTTCTTGATGTGGGTCAGCTCGTGGCCGAGCACGGCCTCGATCTCCCTGTCATCAAGCGCATCGAGCAGACCCGTGGTGACGGTGATGGAATATTGCCTGGGATTGAGGCCGGTCGCGAACGCGTTCAGCGCCGGGCTCTCCATGATCTTCAGCTTCGGCATGGTGATGCCGCGCGAGATGCAGAGGTTTTCGAGCAGATTGTAGAGCCGCGGCTGCTCCTGCCGGGTGACGCCGTGGCCGCCGGTCACCGCATCGATCATCGACTGGTGGAAGAAATAGGCGATCACGATCCAGACCGCCGCCACGATTGTCGCAACGGGGGCAGCGATTTTCAGATCCTGGAAGGCGTGGCTCAGGTAGAAGGCGACGGTCCGGTTGCTGTCGATGAGAACTTCGGCGAGCAGCGCGCCGGCATAGACCAGCACGTAGACCAGCATGAACAGGCCGGCGAGCAGCAGCATCGAACGAAACTTGTTCGAGGCGATATGCGTGTAGAGACCATACGCGGCCATGACGCGTCTTTATCAAAATCCGTCGTTCCGGGGCGCGCCGAAGGCGTGAACCCGGAACCTCGAGATTCCGGGTTCGATGCTACGCATCGCCCCGGAATGACGGAAAGAAATGATGGGCATGCTCAAGCAATCAGAACTTCACCTGCGGCGTCGCCTCGACCTCGGTGCGGCTGGCGCCGAGATCGAAGAAGTCCTTCCTGGTGAAGCCGAACATGCCTGCGAACAGCGCGGCAGGCAGCTGCTGGATGCCGGTGTTGTATTCCTGGACCGCGTTGTTGAAGAAGCGGCGGCTCGCCGCGATCTTGTTCTCGAGGTCGGAGAGCTCGGATGCGAGCTGCTGGAAATTGGCGTTGGCCTTGAGATCCGGATAGGCCTCCGAGAGCGCGATCAGCCGGCCGAGCGCACCCGAGAGCTGGTTCTCCGCGGCGGACACCTGCGACGGCCCCTGGGCCGACATCGCCGAATTGCGCGCCTTGATGACGTCGTCGAGCGTGCCGCGTTCGTGCGAGGCATAGCCCTTCACGGTCTCGACCAGGTTCGGGATCAGATCGTGACGCTGCTTGAGCTGCACGTCGATGTCGGCAAAGGCCTGGCCGACGCGTTGGCTCAGCGCCACCAGGCGGTTATAGGCGCTGAAGGCGAACAGCGCGAGGACGACGATGACGCCGAGAACGATCCAGCCGGTCGACATGGAGAACTCCTGAAGAGGGAAGAAGGCGGGCGCAAGGGTAGACGAAATTGGCGTGGAGCGAGAGCCCGTCGCGGAGGGGAGGTAGGATTTGGTCTGACGAGGAGCCATCCGAGTTCAAGCCGAAGGCCTGAACGGGGTTAACTTTCGGCAACAACCGCGTCGCCCCAGCGCCAACGCCGGGCGCTTGCATAGGCCGGCCGGTCGCGGCGTGGGATTTTCGTCAGCGCGACGCTGCTCTCGGCACAGAGCTTGGCCGTGATCTCGGCCTTGCCGACATCCGGCGGCGCCAGCACGCGCGCGGCGCGGCGCTCGGGCGCCGTGCGGGTCAGGGCGACGTAGATGAAGCGCTCGTCCTCGAACGGCACCTCGGCTCCCTTGATCTGGCGGTGCGCCTGCGAGCGCGGCAGGCGCTGGGAGAAGTGGCACCAGTCGGGCGGGAGGAGCGGACAGGGCTTTTCGTGCGGGCAGGGTGCGGCGACGTAAGCGCCGGCGGCGATCAGCTGCTGGCGCAGCGCGAGGATGCGGGCATAGCCGGCGGGCGTGCCGGGCTCGATCACCACCAGCGCGTGGCGCGCTTTGGCCCACATGGCTTCCGCGAGCGTGCGTTGGTCGGCCTCGCGGAGCTCGCCGATGACGTAACTGGCAACCACGAGATCGGCTGGCGAGACCTCAGCGAGGTTGGCGCCGGCATCGCCGGGCAGATAGCGGCATTCCGCCAGTCGGGTGCTGTCGCGCGCGAGGTCGAGCGCCAGCCGGCTCAGCGTGGCGTTGGCGTCGAGGAGGGTGAAATCCTGCAGCGACGAAAAGGCTTCTGCGGCCGCCCAGCTCGCGGTGCCCGGGCCTGCGCCGACGTCGAGCAATGTTTCCGGGGCCAGACCAGGCGCGATCTCGGTGAGCGCATTGAGGCTGGCCGCCACCGCCGCGTAAGTCGCCGGCATACGCGCGAGTGCATAAGCGAGGGCATCGGCGTCCGACTTGATCGTGCCGGACGTACCGCCTGCGCGGTAGGTAGTCGAGATCTTCTGCGAGCGCTGTGCGGCGTCGCTGCGCGAGAAGCCCTGGAGCTTGCCGTCGAGGGCGGCTTTCAGTTCAGCGGGAAGAATGGGCGAGATCATCTATGCCCACCGTCATTCCGGGGCGATGCGTAGCATCGAACCCGGAATCCATCGCGCGGCGGAGTCGGTCGAGAAAGGGATCCCGGGTTCTCGCCGCGCGAGCCCCGGAATGACAGCCACGTTAAGCCACGTTCTGGTCGAGGATGTCCACGGCCTCCGACAGGCTTACCGACACCAGTTGCGACACGCCGCGCTCGGCCATGGTGACGCCGAACAGACGGTTCATCCGCGCCATCGTGATCGGGTTGTGCGTGATGATGATGAAGCGCGTATCGGTCGAGCCGGTCATCTCGTGCAAGAGGTTGCAGTAGCGTTCGACGTTGTGGTCGTCGAGCGGCGCGTCGACTTCGTCCAGCACGCAGATCGGCGAGGGGTTGGTCAAGAACACCGCGAAGATCAGCGCCATGGCGGTCAGCGCCTGCTCGCCGCCCGAGAGCAGCGACAGCGTCTGCGGCTTCTTGCCCGGCGGCTTTGCGATGATTTCGAGACCGGCTTCGAGCGGATCGTCGCTCTCGATCAGATGCAGCGCGGCTTCGCCGCCGCCGAACAGCTCGACGAACAGGCGCTTGAAGTGGTTGTTGACGACCTCAAACGAGGTCAGGAGCCGCTCGCGCGCCTCCTTGTTGAGGCTCTGGATGCCTTGGCGCAGCCGCTTGATGGCTTCGACCAGGTCGTCGCGCTCGGTGACCAAGCCGGTGTGCTGGGTCTCGACCTCGCGCAGCTCTTCCTCGGCGCGCAGATTGACGGCGCCGAGGCGCTCGCGGTCGCGGCGCATCTTTTCGAGATCTTCCTCGATGTCGTGCAGCGGCGGCAGCTCGGCACCGGGCTCGAGCTCGGCGAGACCGGCGACGGCCTGCGGCTCGACCTCGAGCATGTCGCGGATCTCGCGCTCGATGTCCTCGAGCCGGCGCCGCGCGCCTTCCATGCGCTCCTCGGCGCGGGCGGTCGCCTCGCGCGAGCTGGAGAGCGCCTCGAGAGTCAGCTTGGCGACGCGGTCGGTCTCGGCCATCGCGGTCTCTGCGGTGGCAAGCGCGTCGGCGGCCATGCGGCGGTCGTTTTCGGCGTATTCGATCTCGGTGATCAGCGCGCTGCGCTTCTCGGCGAACACTTGCGGCGCGTTTTCGAGTTCGCTGCGCTCGATCGTGAGCTCGGCGATGCGAGCCTGGATGGTGTCGATGTGAGAGGCCGCGCTCTCCTTGCGGTTCTGCCACTCGGTGCGCTCGGCCAGGATCGCCTGCACGCGGCGATCGGCGAGCTCGGCTTCACGGGCCAGCGCCTGCGCCTCGGCGCGGACCTGGGCGGCCATACGGCGATGGCCTTCGATGTCGCTGCGGACGGCGGCGAGACGGGTCTCGGTGTCCTCGCTCGACGGCAGCTCGGAGATGCCGGCTTCGGCATATTCATAGGCAGCTTCGGCTTCGGCACGGTCGGCGGCGAGGCGGCTGTGCGCTTCCGACAGCGTCGCCTTGCGCGCCGCGTGGCGGCTGATCTCTCGCTCGGCATTGGCATGGCGCTCGCGCGCGACGTTGAGCTCGCGCTGCGCGGCGCGCCAGGCTTCGCGGCTCGCGCCTTCGGTGCTGGCCGCCATCTGCAGCTCGGACTCGGCGTTCTCCAGCGCCTGGCGCTTGATCTGCGCGTCGATGCGGGCCTGCTCCAGCTCGTTCTCGATGTCGACGAGGCGGGCGCGCTCGGCCAAGCGCCGCGCGGCACCGGTCGGGGCATGGGCGGCGGCGACGAAGCCGTCCCAGCGCCAGACGTCGCCCTCGGGCGAGACCAGCCGCTGGCCGGTCTTGAGCTGCGAGACCAGCTCGGCGCCGCGCTCGCGCGGCACCACACCGATCTGGGCCAGGCGGCGCGCCAGCTCGGCCGGCGCCTGCACGTGGTTTGCGAGCGGGGTGACGCCTTCGGGCAGCTCCGGATCGGCCTCGGTGTGTCCGACATTGGTCCAGCGCATCGGCGCCGACGGATCGACCGGCGCGTCGAGATCGTCGCCGAGCGCGGCGCCGATGGCTTTTTCGAAGCCCTTGTCGACGGTGATGCCGTCGATGATCGGCGGCCACAGATTCTTGGTTTCGCCGTTGAGAATCTTGGAGATCGTGCGCGCCTCGGTTTCGAGCCGCTGCGCGCGCTTGTCGGCCTCGACCAGTGGCGAGCGCGAAGATTCCAGCGTCTGGCGCGCCGCAACGTGCGCGGCTTCGCTGGCCTGCGCCGCGGCCTCCGAGGCCGCCAGCGTCTGCTCGGCGGTCTCGACCGCGGCCGTCAGCTCGTCGAGATCGCCGAAGCCGCCGGTCTCGGCGGCAAGTTTCTGCTCTTCCGCGGCAACATTCGCGATCTCCTGGTCGAGCCGGGCAAGCTTGTCGCGGTGGGTGCGGACGTTGGCTTCGAGTTGATTGCGCTTGGCGGTGAGGTCGGCGAGCGCGGTGGTGAGCTCGGCGAATTGCTGCTCGGTCTCGGTCAGCACCGCTTCGGCTTCGCCGACGCGCTCGTCGACGCCGGAACGCTTCTCGACGCGCGACTTGATCTCTTCCTTCAGCTCGGAATCTTCGGTGTCGAGCCGCTGCAGCGCGACGTCGGCATCCATGGTCTGCTGCTGGGCGCGGGAGATGTCGCCTTCGAACTGGGCGAGGCGGCGCTCGAGTTCGGCGACGCGTTCCTTGGCGCGCTCTTCCTCGCGGTCGAGCAGCTCGCGGGCATTGGTCAGGCGCTGCAGCCCGGCAGCGGCGCGCGCTTCGGCATCGCGCAGCGCCGGCATTTCGGCGGCGCGGATCGCCTGGATGCGGGCGGCTTCGGCCTGGTGCTGGGTGCGCTCGGCCATCTCGCGGACGGCGAGATCGTGGGTCTGGCCGGATTCGTTGACGTCGGCATGGGCGCCGATCCAGCGCAGATGGAACAGGGTGGCTTCGGCCTTGCGGACCTTGGCGGCGACCTCGCGATAGCGCACCGCCTGGCGGGCCTGCTTCTTCAGGCCTTCCATCTGCCCTGCGAGCTGGCCGATCACGTCCTCGACGCGGGTGAGGTTGGTTTCGGCCGCCTTCAGCCGCAGCTCGGCTTCATGGCGGCGCGCGTGCAGGCCGGCGACGCCGGCGGCGTCTTCCAGCACGCGGCGGCGCTGCTCGGGCTTGGCCTGGATGATCTCGCCGATCTTGCCCTGGTGGACGAGCGCCGGCGAACGCGCGCCGGTGGCGGCATCCGCGAACAGGATTTGCACGTCGCGGGCGCGCACGTCGCGACCGTTGATGCGGTAGACCGAGCCCGCTTCGCGCTCGATGCGGCGGGAGATTTCGAGGAGCTGGCTGTCGTTCATCGCCGCCGGCGCGGTGCGATCGGCGTTGTCGATCGTCATCGTCACTTCGGCATGGTTGCGCGCGGGGCGGTTGCCGGAGCCGGCGAAGATCACCGCGTCCATGTCGGCGGCGCGCAAGCTCTTGTAGGAGGTCTCGCCCATCGCCCAGCGCAGCGCCTCGACGAGATTCGACTTGCCGCAGCCGTTGGGGCCGACCACGCCGGTCAGGCCGGGCTCGATGACGAAGTCGGTCGGCTCAACAAAGGACTTGAAGCCGTGAAGGCGCAGGCGGGTGATTTTCATAAGCACGCATCTCTGTTGGCAGGCGCGAATCCCCCTGCCGGGACAATACCATGGAAGGCAATGTCGCTCTCTGGGTGAGTCGCGCGAGGCGCCTCATGCGGCTGGACAATGGCCGCGGTGTGCCGTGAGGGCAACCGGCGAAAGCCGCTTTTCCCAAGGGATTTATGCCGGGAAAGATACGGCCTCAGATGTGCGAATCAGGATTGTCGCGCGCGAATCAGCTCTTCAGCAGCGGATTGATCTTCTTGGCGAAATCCTCGAACGAGGCTTCGCCCTTGATCTTCTCGCCGTTGATGAAGAAGGTCGGCGTCGAATCCACCTTCAGCACCTCGCTGGCATATTTCTGGTCGGCGGCGATCTTGTCGAGCAGCGCCTGGTCCTTCAGGCAGGCTTCGACCTGCTGCTGGGTGAGGCCGGCCTGCTTGCCGATCCGCGTCAGGGTCTCCGTGGTGTTCTTCATCACCCAGTCGTTCTGCTGGCGGAACAGCATGTCGGTGACCGCGAAGTATTTCGGCGCGTCGCCATTGGCGATGCAGCGCGACAGCATCGAGCCGGCGGCGGCTTTGATATCGAGCGGGAACTCGCGGAAGATGTAACGCACCTTGCCGGTGTCGATGTATTCCTTCTTGAGCTTGGGGAACACCTGCTCGTTGAAGGCCGCGCAGTGCGGGCAGGTCATCGAGGCGTATTCGGTGATGGTGACGGCGGCATCGTTCGGGCCGAGCGCCATGTCGGGAAGTGACACCGGCTTGGCCACATCGCCTGCGGACTGCGCCATTGCTTCAGGGATCATGGCTTCGGAGATGAAGCGCAGAGGAGAGAACCCGGCGACCGCGGCAAGCCCGGTCAGCGACAGCATCGTGGTGAAGGCGCGGCGGGTGATGATCACGGTCGGCTCCAGATTTGGCAAAAATGTCGCCCCAGGGATCTATCTTTCCCGGGCGGCCTGTCGCTAGCTTGAAACGTCGATTGAGGCAATGGCGAGCGGTCAGGACAGGTCCAGATTGGCCGCGAAATAAGGCTCAATTTCGCTTGATGGCGGCCCCGAGCCGCGCAAGCGCCGTCTTCAGCTCTTCATCTTCGATGTCCCCCAGGCCCTCAGCTACCTTGGCGACGCTCTTGGGGTCTGGCGGACCGGGCCTCTTCCGGACCCGGGGCCGCGACAGGGGGGCCTGCCGGAAGGCCAGCTTGCCGACCGCGCTCCAGCCGAAGAACCGGTTGACCCGCTCCAGGATCACGTCGGCGGAATGCTGGATCTCCAGCGCCATCGGCCCCTCGACCCGCAGCACCAGCGTCGCCGGCTCCTGCGGCTGGCCCTCTACCGGCCGCGGCCATTGCATCTTCAGCGGCTCGGCATGAGCCGCGATCTCCGGGCCGGCAATCTGCGCCCACCGCGTCACCAGCTCGCGCGCCGCAAAGCCCTGCTTGGCATAGGCCTCGGCAAAGACGTCGTTGAGCAGGATGCCGAGCGGCTTGGCGCTGATCGGACCGGGTTTGGGGGGGAATTTGGACATGGGCCCTTATAGCACTTCGTCGGGTGGGCCACAGGCCCCGCGGCGCGTGATGGCCGGGCTTGTCCCGCCTGCGCGGACGCGGCCGCTTCGGCGAGGCGAAGGCCGGCCACGTTCTCCTGCGAAGAAAAGACGTGGATGCCTGCGCCGAGCGCGGGCCTGACGTGGAGAGATCGGCGTAACGCCGTTAGGGTGAGAGCATGAGCCCCAAATCTGCCCTCAAGGCCAGGCCGGAACCCGCCCCCTCGAAAGCATCATCGCGCCCGACGCTCCTGCTTGCCTGGTACGACCGCCACCGCCGCCGATTGCCCTGGCGCGCAGCGCCTGGAGAGGCATCGGATCCTTACCGCGTCTGGCTGTCGGAGATCATGCTCCAGCAGACCACGGTAAAGGCGGTCGGTCCCTATTTCGAAAAATTCGTGGCGCGCTGGCCTGATGTCGCGGCACTCGGCAACGCCTCGCAGGACGACGTGCTGCGGATGTGGGCCGGGCTCGGCTATTATTCGCGTGCGCGCAATCTCTACGCCTGCGCGGTCGCTGTGACGCGCGAGCATGGCGGCAGCTTTCCCGACACCGAGGAGGGGCTGCGTGCTCTGCCGGGGATCGGGCCCTACACGGCGGCGGCGATCGCGGCGATCGCCTTCGATCGCCACACCATGCCGGTCGACGGCAATATCGAGCGCGTGGTGTCGCGGCTCTTTGCGGTTGAAGATGAACTCCCGCTGGCGAAACCTTTGATCCAGCAACTGGCGGCGACGCTGCTTGCAAACTCCCGCGCCGGCGACAGCGCGCAGGCGCTGATGGATCTCGGCGCCTCGATCTGCACGCCGAAAAAGCCGGCCTGCTCGCTGTGCCCGCTGAATGAGGATTGCACGGCGCGGCTGCAGGGCACGCAGGAGAGCTTTCCGCGCAAGGCGCCGAAGAAGAGTGGCACGCTGCGGCGCGGCGCCGCCTTTGTCGTCACACGCGGCGGCGAGCTGCTCGTGCGCAGCCGTCCCGAAAAGGGGCTGCTCGGCGGCATGACGGAAGTGCCGGGCTCGGACTGGCTCGCCGGCCAAGACGACGCGACGGCGAAGCGGCAGGCGCCCGCGCTGAAGGGATTGTCACGCTGGCAGCGCAAGGCGGGCGTCGTCACCCACGTCTTCACGCATTTTCCGCTGGAGCTCGTGGTCTATACGGCCAAGGCGGAGGCGGGCACGGGCGCGCCGGAGGGCATGCGGTGGGTGCCGACCGCGAGCCTTGCGGACGAAGCGCTGCCCAACGTCATGCGCAAGGTGATCGCGCACGCGCTGGACCTTCCACCGAGGCGATCCTCCTGACAGCATGCTGGCAGCAGTTCTGCGCTAAGGGATTGCGAAACGGAGGCTGCCAATGGTCAAGACCGCGCTCGACAACTTTCCACGGCCGCCCTGCGCCGAACTGCTCGGCTGGCGTCTGCTCGATGCCCGTCCGGAGGAAGGCTGGATCAAGCTCGCCTTCGAGGGCAAGCCGGAGTTCTGCAATCCGGCCGGCTTCATCCAGGGCGGCATGCTCTCGGCCATGCTCGACGACACCATGGGTCCGGCCGTGCTGGTGATGAGCGAGGGCCGGCTCTACACCACCACCATCAGCATGACGGTGAACTTCCTCAGTCCCGCCAAGCCCGGGACGATCATTGGCGAAGCGACGGTGACGCAGCTCGGCAAGACCATTGCGTTCGTCGAGGCGAAGCTGATGGCCGAAGACGGCACGGTGCTGGCAACGGCAAGCGCGAGTGAGCGCTTGCTGGAGGCGGCGAGGGTGGTGGGAAAATAGGCCGGGCCGCGCGCTCCTCTTCCCTTCTCCCCCTTGCGGGAGAAGGTGGCGCGAAGCGCCGGATGAGGAGTATCTCTCCGCGAACTCTCATCGCGAGTTGAACGCGGGGAGACATACCCCTCACCCAAGTGAGCTTGTGTTTGCCTGCGTCGCTGCCCTCTCCCACAAGGGGCGAGGGCGCATCCATGCGCATCCCGCTTCGTGCGAAGTCCTAAGCTCCCGCCCGCGCGTCCTTGCTCACGATCGGCGGCTTGGCATTCAGCGCTTCCACCTGGAATCCCGCGACGCGCTTGTAGTTGGCCGCGATGTCCTCCAGCTCCTTTTGCGACAGCACGTCGGTGACCACCTCAAAGCCGTCGGGCGCGCGTTCCTCGACGAGCTGCATCACCTGCTCGGGGCCGTTCTTGCGGTTGAGCAGGACGAGGTCGGTGGTGGCGGGCCGGCGCTCGGCCTCATAGGCGAGCAGCGCCGCGGTCGTCGGTCCGTGTGCGAGGATCTCGCGGGTGATGGTGCGGGCATCGAGGATCGCCTGCGAGGCGCCGTTCGATCCGATCGGGTACATCGGGTGCGCGGCATCGCCCATCAGCGTGACCTTGCCAAAGGTCCATCGCGAGACCGGATCGCGGTCCACCAGCGGATATTCGTAGGCGTGCGGGCAGTTCCTGATCAGGCCGGGCACGTCGAGCCAGTCGAACTGCCAGCTCTCGAACCAGGGCAGAAACTCCTCCAGCCGCGCGGTGCGGTTATAATCCTCGCGCCGCCACTGATAGGTCGGGGGCATGTGGCGCTCGGCGACCCAGTTGATCAGGTGATTGCCGGACGCGTCCGGCGCCTTGCTGATCGGATAGCAGACGAATTTCAGGATCTCGTGCCCGGCCATGATCATGGTGCGGCCGGTGAGGAAGGCCTTGGACGGCGTGACGCCACGCCAGAGGATGCGGCCGTTCCAGATCGGCGGGCCTTCATTGGGATAGAGCTTTTCGCGCGCGGCGGAATGGATGCCGTCGGCGGCGATCAGGATCGCACCGTCGTACGTCCCTGCGGCCTTGCCGGCTGCCCGGTCGATGAAGTCGGCGCGCACGCCATTGGCCGTCTCGGTCCAACCGGCCAAATGGTGGCTGGTGAGGATGTTGTCGCGGCCGAGTCGCTCGACCGCGGTGTCGAGCAGGAGCTGTTGCAAAGTGCCGCGATGGATCGAGAATTGCGGCCATTTGTAGCCGGCTTCCAGCCCGCGCGGCTCGCTCCAGATCGGCTTGCCGTGCTTGGAGAAATAGGCGAGCTCGCGTGTGCGGACACCGCTGGCGTCCAACTTGTCCATCAGACCGAGCTCGATCAGCTCACGCACCGCATGCGGCAGCACGTTGATGCCGACGCCGAGCGGCTTCAACTCGGCGACGCTCTCGAACACTTTTACGGGAACGCCGATTCCGTGCAGGCTGAGCGCGAGCGTCAGCCCGCCGATGCCGCCACCGGCGATGAGTACGGTCATGACAAGATCCCCCTCCAATTCACGCGTCTTCGCATAGCAGGGTGGCGGTGGGCAACTGCGAAGAGTTCGCCTATGGACGGCGCGGCGGGGGCCCGTTAACCTCGACTTTTCCCCATGAGGTCCGCCATGCTCAAGCTCTACTACGCCACCGGCACCTGCGCGCTCGCCACATACATCACCCTGGAGGAAGCCGGCGCCGACTACACGGCCGAACGGCTGAGCTTCAAGGACAACCAGCAGACCAGCCCGGACTATCTCGCGATCAACCCGAAGGGCCGCGTGCCGGCGTTGGTGACCGATCGCGGCGTCCTCACCGAGACGCCGGCGATGCTGGCCTACCTCGCGCAGACGTTTCCCAAGACGAAGCTCGCGCCGCTCGACGATCCCTTCGACTTCGCCCAGGTGCAATCGTTCAACTCCTATCTCTGCTCGACCGTGCACATCAACCACGCCCACAAGATGCGCGGCGCGCGCTGGGCGACGCAGGAGAGCTCGTTCGCAGACATGAAGGCGATGGTGCCGAAGACCATGGCGGCCTGCTTTTCCCTGATCGAGCAGAAGATGTTCCGGGGACCCTGGGTGATGGGCGATCAATTCACGATCTGTGATCCCTATCTCTACACGCTCTCGACCTGGCTCGAAGGCGACAGCGTCGACATCAACGCGACGCCGAAGATCGCCGATCACTTCAAGCGCATGTCCGACCGCCCCGCCGTGGCAAAGGTGATGGCCGCGCAGAAGGCGTGAGGGCCCGGCTCTCGTAGGGTGGGCAAAGGCGCGCAGCGCCGCGCCCACGATCTCTTTCCGATCGCGACAGATGGTGGGCACGCTTCGCTTTGCCCACCCTACAAGGTCTTCCGCTTCTCCAGCTCCCGTCCGGTCTCCAGCATCAGTCGTCGCAACCAGATCGAGCCGGGGTCCATCTGCGCACGGGTGGGATGGAACATGAACTGCTCGTCGATCCCCGGATCGAGCGGCGGCGTCACCGCGACGAGGCCGAGCTGTTTCGACAGCGCTGCGATGAGGCGGCGCGGTACGAAGGCAACGAGGTCGGTACGGGCGGCGACGTGAAGGGCTTCGAGATAGCCTGACACCACCAGCGCGATGTGCCGCTCGATGCCCTTGGCGCGCAGCCAGGTGTCGATCAAATCCTCGTTGCTGCCGCGAATGATCACGCCGACGTGGCGTGCCGCCAGGAACGTCTCGCGCCGTTTCAGCTTCGCGCCCATCGGATGGCCGCGCCGCACCGCCAGCGCATCGCTGTCGGTGTAGAGCAATTGGCGGTGGAAGCCCTTGAAGGCATTGCCGATCGAGATCACGACGTCGATGGTCTGGGCGAACTCTGCGTGGAAAATCGCAGGTCCCCGCCACGGCACCACGTCGATGCGGACATTGGGCGCGGCCCGCGTCACCTTCTCCATCAAGGGCGGCATCAATAGCTCGACCGCCAGATCCGGCATCATCAGGCGGAATTGCCGCTCGCTGCGTGCCGCATCGAAATCGTCTGGCGCGAACAGTCCGCGCACCTGGTCGAGCGCCTGGGCGAGCGGCGCGCGCAGGGTCTGCGCCCGCGGCGTCAGCTCCATCCGCGCGCCGGTGCGCACCAGCAGCGGATCGCCGAAGGTGTCGCGCAGGCGCTGCAGCGCGTGGCTCGTCGCCGGTTGCGATAGCCCGATCCGCATGGCGGCACGGCTGACGCTGGCCTCGCGCAGCAGGGCGTCGAGGGCCGTCAGCAGATTGAGGTCGAGCGAATTCAAATTCATCAAACGAATAGATATCATATTCTCTATCGATTTGAAGAATTATCATCGCGCGGCGATGATCTCCGTGTTCTCACCAAACGGAGATGCCGCCATGAGCGCTGCCGCCAACAAGAAACTGATGCAGGATATTTTCGCCGCCGCCGCCGATCCCGATCCGGCCGCGCGCGATCGCGCCCTGTTCGCCGCAAGCCTTGCCGAGGATGCCAAATGGGTCGTCACCGGCCAATATTCCTGGTCGCGCACCTTTTCGGGCAAGGAGGCGATCCTTGGCGATCTGCACGGCTATGTGCGCACCCGCCTGCGCGACCGCACGCGCACGGTCGCGCACCGCTTCATCGCCGACGGCGACGTGGTCGTCGTGGAGGCCAAGGGCGACAATGTCACGCCTGAGGGCGTGCGCTACGACAATGACTATTGCCTGGTGTTTCGTCTCGCGGACGGCAAGATCAAGGAAATCCGCGAGTACTGTGACTCGATCCTGACGGAGAGGGCGCTCGGTCCTTTTCCGCAGGCGCCGGAGAGAGCTGCGAGCTGAGGAGAGTGAGCACCACCTCCGCCGGCCGGTGTCATCGGGCCGAGCCGGCGAAGGTCATGCGGGCCTGGCAGGCTCTGGTCGAGATGCTCCGGAACAAGCGCGAACGATCCCGGGCCCGGGCTCAACTCGCTGTGATGACCGACCGGGAGCTTCTGGACTGCGGGATGACCAGGGCCGAGATCACGTACGAGCTGTACAAGCCCCACCGCCGGACATAGACGCGCGTGGGCATGGTCCGTTCGCTGCTCAGATTCTCCAGCGCCGGTGGAACCTTTTGGGTTCCGCCGGCGTTTTCTTCGCTTCCGGGGCAATCGCGCCCCCGACACTGCGCGTGTTTGGGAATTTCATGCTGGCTGGGGTTTCGGACGTCTCGACGCAGGTGAACCCGGGCTTCCCTGGACTTCGTGACCGACTAAGAGATGCAACCGCAGCTGCGCACCGGGAGCTCGATGCGCAATTGTCGTCATTTGATCTTACCGTTCTGACGGGCTATCGCCGCTTTCTCCAAGCCAGCGCCGGCGCGCTGCTTCCGCTCGAAGCCGCGCTCGAGGCGGCTGGCGTCGCCAGCATGTTTCCCGACTGGCCGGATCGGTCGCGCAGTGCGGCGATCACGGCCGATCTCGGACGGCTCGGCGGCGATGCGACGTCTTCCGTGTCGGTGCCGCCGCTGACGCCCGGTGGCCTGCTCGGGACCATGTATGTGCTGGAGGGCTCCCGGCTCGGGGCCAAGTTCCTGCTGAAAGAGGTCACGGAGGCCGTCGATCCGCGCATCGGTGCGGCCACCCTCTATCTCCGCCACGGGACAGGCAAACGGCTCTGGCAAAGCTTCCTGTCGAAGCTCGAAAGCGAGGTCTGCGACGAGGTCGAGGTGATCGCGGCGGCGCGGATGGCGTTCGCCGCGTTTGAGCAGGCGGCGGATCGCGCATGAACGAGGCCGTCAATCTCACCAATTGCGATCGCGAGCCCATCCACATTCCGGGCAGCGTGCAGCCGTTCGGCTTCATGCTCGTCGTCCTCTCGGATTTCACGATCTGCATGGCCTCGGACAATGTCGGCAGCTTTCTCGGAAGCGAAATTGCCGACCTCCTCCAGCGACCGTTGGCGACCGTCATCTCCGAAGCGGCCGTCGAGACCATCCGCAGCCGCGTCGATCATTTGAGCGGGCCGGATGCGACCGAGCGCCTGTTCGGTATCGAGCTCCAGGCCGGCAAGCCGCAATACGATCTCTCGATCCATTTCTCCGGCGTCTATCTCATCATCGAGGCGGAGCCGAGCGTCCACGAGCCGGGCGTCAATTCCGGCGAGCTCGTCCGTCTGATGCTCGACCGGATCCGCAAGACGCGCGGCATGAGCGATCTCGCGCGCGAGGCGGCTCGCCAGCTCAAGGCGCTGACTGGCTTCGACCGGGTGATGGTCTATCAGTTTCACCCGGACGGATCGGGCGAGGTGATCGCCGAGACCGCGGAGGCCGGACTGGAATCCTTCCTCGGTCTACGTTATCCCGCCTCCGACATCCCGAGGCAGGCCCGTGCGCTCTACCAACGCAACTGGCTGCGTATCATCGCCGACGTCAATGCCGTGCCGGCGGCGTTGACGTCCACGGCGACGCACAATGCCGGGCTGCTCGACCTCTCGATGAGCGTGCTGCGCTCGGTCTCGCCGATTCACATCGAATATCTGCGCAACATGGGCGTCGCCGCCTCGATGTCCGTGTCGATCCTGCGCGACGGCAAGCTGTGGGGGCTGTTTGCCTGCCATCATTATTCACCGCGTTACATCTCATTCGACAAACGTACGGCCTCCGAGCTGTTCGGGCAGATGTTCTCCTGGATCGTCGAGGGGCGCGAGCGCGAGGGCGACGTCGCCTATGAAGCCCGTGCCCACCAGGTTCAGGAGCGGTTAATCGAGATCGCGGCCGCGCATGAGCACAGCCGCCGCGCCATCGTCGACTTCCTCGGCGACTATCGCAAGATGATCGACTGCGACGGCGTCGCGGTGTGGTCGGACAACAAGGTCGCGCTTCAAGGAGACACGCCGACCGAGGACGAAGTGAAGGATCTCGTCGCCTTCATCAACCGGACCTCGCCGGGGCGGATCCTGGCGAGCGCCGAGATAGCCAAGGTTTATGCCGCCGGCCAGTCCTTCCGCGACCGCGCGGCGGGTTTTCTCGCCATTCCGATCTCGCGAACCCCGCGTGATTGCCTGATCTTTTTCCGCCGCGAGGTCATGCGGTCCGTGAACTGGGCCGGCGCCCCCGACAAGGTCTATGATGAAGGTCCGAACGGACCACGGCTGACGCCGCGCAAGAGCTTCGAGCTTTGGCAGGAGACGGTGGCCGGCCAGTCGAAGCCGTGGTCGGTGGCCGACATCCGCATCGCCGAGAGCCTGCGCGTCACACTGCTGGAAGTGATCCTGCAATTATCCGACCTCGCCGCGCGCGAGCGCCGCGGCGCGCAGGAGCGGCAGGAGCTGATGATCGCCGAGCTCAACCACCGCGTCCGTAATATCCTGAGCCTGGTCCGCGCGCTGGTGGCGCAGAGCAAGGATACCGCGACGAGCGTCGAGGAGTTCGCCAGCGTTCTCGGCGGCCGCATCCAGGCTCTGGCGCGCGCCCACGACCAGATCACCAATCTGAACTGGGCGCCGGTGGCGCTGCGGACCCTCGTCGAATCCGAGGCCGGCGCTTATCTCGGGGCGCGTGCAGACCGGGTCAAGATGGGCGGGCCTGACGTCGCGCTCGATCCCAAGGCGTTTGCCACGCTGGCTCTCGTCGTCCACGAGATGATGACGAATTCCGCCAAATATGGCGCGCTCGCCGATTCCACCGGCAGCGTCGAAGTGGTCTGGCGTCTCGATCCCTCGTCGAGCCTGGTGATCGAATGGAAGGAAAGCGGCGGCCCGCCGGTGCAGCCGCCGTCGCGGCGGGGCTTCGGCACCACGATCATCGAGCGCTCGGTGCCGTTCGATCTCAAGGGCGATGCCGAGATCCGCTTCGATCTGCTTGGCGTGCAGGCGAAGTTCGTAATCCCCGCAAATTTCGTGGAATTCGTGCCATCAATAGCAGGAGCCGCCATGCGCGTCGAAGAGCAGCAGTCCAGCCGCCCGCGGCTGTCCGACACAGCGCTGATCGTCGAGGACAATCTGATCATCGCCATGGCGGCGGAGGTCATCCTGCTCGATCTCGGCGCGCGCCACGTCGACACCGCCGCGAGCGTCGATCAGGCGCTGCGTTCAATTGAACGCACGCGGCCGAGCTTTGCCCTGCTCGATCTCAACCTCGGCAGCGAGAGCAGCATCAAGGTGGCGCAGAAGCTGAAAGAGATCGGCGTGCCCTTCATCTTCGCAACCGGCTATGGCGAGCGCGCGCCGCTTCCGGCCGAGCTTGCCTCGGTGCCGGTCATCCAGAAGCCGTACACGCTGGAAGTGGTCGACCACGCCCTCGGTAAACTGCAGCAAGCCAGCGCCCTCTGAGGGCTTGCGTGCGACGTTATGCATGCCGCTGCGGATTCCTGTATGACTTCGCATAGCTGCCGATAAAATCAGCAAGTCTGTGTGCGACGAGGCGCGCACGCGCGAACAATTTGAAGGTTCAATTAACGAGTGTCCTCCATTGTGTCGCGGTGCAGCGTGGGTCGCGAGAATGCGGCGCGCGGCTGCCAGGGTGGCCGGCGATGATCGCCGGAATCGTTCGGTCGCTCGAAGTGGAATGCATCTGGGTGGACAGTGGGAATGCCGAAGTTTCATTTGCGGATCAGGGGGCGCCTGTACGCAGGCTTCATGGCCCTGGTGGCGGTTGGTCTCGTGATGGCGGTCGTTGCCGTCGGGAATTTGTGGGCGGTCCAGGATCAGGTCGCAAGACAGTCCGCTCTCTCTGACAGCACGGCGCGAGTGCTGGAGATATCGACCCACCTTCAGGCGATCCAGCGCGCCAATCTGCGCTACGTCTACGATGCCAACGAATCCGCGATGAAGGAGGCGCAAGAGCGCGAAACCGCGGCGACCGAGCTGTTGCGGGTCGGCGCGAAGGGGACGCTCTCGGAGGAGCGGCGAGCGCTCTACAACGGTCTCATTGACGACGTCGTCAAGATGCGACGCCTGCGCGACAACCTCGCAGACGCCGTCAACGAGGCAAGGACGGGCAAGGCGACGTTGCTGCCGAGCGGCGAGGAGCTGGCCGTCAAGATGGGCAAGCTGGTCGATACGGCGCGCGCGGCCGTCGACGAAGACACCGCGGCCCTTGTCGCCGACCTCGAATCCAGGACCCTTCTTGTTCGGGTCGCAAACTGGCGTTTCCTCGCCCTGCGCGACACACAGGGGCCGGCCAACTTCCGGGCGAGTGTGGACAGGGCGGCGCAGCGGCTCGCGGCTCTCGAAAAGAGCCCGCAGGCGGCGGAGTTGCGCGCCACCCTCGCGCCGGTGAAGACCTCGCTCGGAATCTACAAATCCGCGTTCGAGACGACGTCGGCCGCGATGCTTCAGGCCGACGAGATCTACCACAAGAGCCTCGCACCGCTGATCGTCGACAGCATCGGCAGGCTCAAGGCCGCGGAAACGACCCTGAAGAAGGACTATCAGGACTCGCGCAGCCATGCCGAAGCGGTGATCGCCGGCACGACGACCGTTCAGGAGATTGCAGGCGGGCTTGCCGTCGTGTTCGGCGGCATCGTCGCCTTCCTGATCGCCCGCAGCATCGTCGGTCCCCTGGCCTCGATGACCAGCGCGATGGGGCGGCTTGCCGGCGGCAATCTCGAGGTCGAGATCCCCGGCCGCGGCAAGGCGGACGAGATCGGCGACATGGCCAAGGCGATCCAGGTGTTCAAGGACAACATGATCGACACCGAGCGCATGCGCGCCGAGCAGAGCGAGCTCGAGGCGCGGCAGGCCGAAAGCCGCAAGAAAGACATGGAGAGGCTCGCCGACCAGTTCGAGCAGGCCGTCGGCGAGATCGTCAACACCGTGTCGTCGGCATCGAGCGAGCTCGAAGCCTCGGCCGGCACCCTGACCACGACCGCCTCGCGCGCCCAGGATCTGTCGACCGAGGTGGCCTCCGCATCCCAGGAAGCCACCGCGAATGTCCAGGCCGTCGCCACCGCGACCGAGGAGCTGTCGTCCTCGGTCGGCGAGATCGCCCGCCAGGTGCAGGAGAGCGCGCGCATCGCGGGTGAGGCCGTCGGCCAGGCTAGCCGAACCAACGATCGCGTCGGCGAGCTCTCCAAGGCGGCGGCCCGGATCGGCGACGTCGTCGAACTGATCAGCACCATCGCGGGCCAGACCAATCTCCTCGCGCTCAACGCCACCATCGAGGCGGCGCGTGCGGGCGATGCCGGCCGCGGCTTTGCCGTCGTCGCCACCGAAGTCAAGGCGCTTGCCGAGCAGACCGCGAGGGCAACCGGCGAGATCGGTCAGCAGATCGCGAACATCCAGGCCGCCACCGAGCAGTCGGTCGGCGCCATCAGGGAGATCAGCGGCACCATCGAACGGCTGTCGGAGATCTCCTCTGCGGTCGCCGCGGCCGTGGAAGAGCAGGGCGCGGCCACGCAGGAAATCTCGCGCAACGTGCTGCAGGCCGCCCAGGGCACCCAGCGGGTCTCGACCAATATCGGCGACGTGCAGCGCGGAGCGTCCGAGACCGGCTCGGCCTCCTCGCAGGTGCTCTCGGCGGCGCGCCTGCTGTCGGCCGACAGCAACCGGCTGAAGCATGAAGTCGCCAAGTTCCTGAGCTCGGTTCACGCCGCCTGAGCTGAAAGCAAAGGGCCACGCGCGCGCGCGCGGCCCTTCATCGTTTGTGGTGCGATCAGGCGACCTTGGTCGTCATGTGCTTGAACATATTGGCCCTCGCCTCATCGTCCATCTCGGCCTTGAAGGTGAACTTGTCCTTCAGCGCAATCGCGCGCGCCGCTGCCGGGCGCGCAGAAATCTCCTCCACCAGTCGCTTCACGTTCGGGTATCGCGCAAAGGCGTCGTCACCGAGCTTGAACGGCAGCATCCGCGCCCAGCCCCACAGCGCCATGTCGACGATCGAATAGCTGTCGCCGACCATGTAGCGGCGGCCTTCGAGGTGGCCGTCGAGAATCCTGTAGTGGCGATCGGTCTCGTACTGGTAGCGGTTATGAGCGTAGTCGTGGTTCTGGTCCTTCGGCGCGAAATGCTTGAAGTGCACGGCCTGGCCCGAGTACGGCCCGACGCCGGTGGCGATGAACATCAGCCATGACAGCGTGTCGCCGCGCACGCTGGCTGAGGGCAGGAACTTGCCGGTCTTCTCGGCGAGGTACAGCAGGATGGCGTTCGAGTCGAACACGATCGTTCCATTGTCGTCGATCGCCGGCACCTTGCCGTTCGGATTGACCTTCAGATAGTCCGCCGTGAACTGCTCGCCCTTGCGGGTGTCGATCTTCACCGGCTCGAAGGGCAGTCCCGCCTCTTCGAGATAGAGCGCGACCTTGGTCGGATTCGGCGAACCGTTGAAATAGAATTTGAGCATCACACATCTCCCCAATCTTCTTGCCGAGCAAACGCGGCGTCATCGCCGCTTGGTCGCTTCTCTTTGCCCGAACCTCGTTGGGGAGGGCAACCGGCGAGTTTGCCGGGCGGTATCTGCGCTCTGCGCAGATCAGCCGGCGTAACAAAGGCCGATCGCCGCCGTAATGACCATGGCCGCGCCGACCGCTTCCAGGCGCAGCCCGAGCCGCGCGGCGAGATGCATGTCGCCGGCCCGCGCCTTGCGCTCAGATCCGCGCGCATAGCCGTGAACGATGACGTCGTGATTGAAATTGTCGTGAGCCTCGTTGCTGCTGGCGAGACCGACGCAGATCACGAGCACGCCGAACAGCGCAAGGCCGAAGAATCCGAGCAGGGCGATCAGGAACATCGGAAACATGCCGACCAGGAAGATCGGCAGCAGCGGCACCAGCAGCAATGTCTCGGACTGTCGTCGCATGGGAGCCGGCCGGTCAGACGGGGCTGATCAGCGGAATCTAGTCCCGGTTGGCTCCCCATTCAAGGTGCCGTAGCGTGGGCAAAGGCGCAAAGCGCCGGGCCCACGGGTAGAGGTCCCGCGGGTACGAGGTCCTGCGAGAGCAGGGTCGGATCAGTCTGCCGCCATGCCGGCGCGGATTTCGGCGCGCAGCTCGTCGATCAGCTTGAGACCCTTTTTGGTCTCGATGTGCCAGAACGTCCAGCCGTTGCAGGCTTGCGCGCCTTGCGCCACCGCGCCCATGCGGTGGATCGAGCCGACCTTGTCGCCGAACATGATGGCGCCGTCGGCGCGCACGAGAGCGCCGAGCTTCTTCTTGGCGTCGAACAGCTTGGTGCCGGGCATGATCATGCCGCGCTCGATCAGCTCGGAGAACGCGACCCGCGGCGCTTCGCGCGCGGTCATGAACGGGGCGAGGCTTGCCTCCGGCAGCGGCTCGACCGCGGCGATGCGGGCTTCGGCTGCTTTCGCATAGGTCTTGTCGCGCTCGAACCCGATATAGGAGCGACCGAGGCGTTTTGCGACCGCACCGGTGGTGCCGGTGCCGTTGAACGGATCGATCACGAGATCGCCGGGTTTCGACGATGACAGCAGCACACGCGCAAGCAGGCCTTCCGGCTTCTGCGTCGGATGCACTTTCTTGCCGTCGGCGCCCTTGAGGCGCTCCTCGCCGGTGCAGAGCGGAATCAACCAGTCGGAACGCGCCTGCACGTCCTCGTTGGCGGCCTTCAGCGCCTCGTAATTGAATGTGTAGCCCTTGGCCTTTTCATCACGCGCGGCCCAGATCATGGTCTCGTGCGCGTTGGTGAAGCGGCGGCCGCGGAAGTTCGGCATCGGGTTCGACTTGCGCCAGACGATGTCGTTCAGGAGCCAGAAGCCGAGGTCCTGCATGATGGCGCCGACGCGGAAGATGTTGTGGTAGGAGCCGATCACCCAGATCGTCGCCGACGGCTTCATCGCGCGGCGGGCGGCAAGCAGCCAGGCACGGGTGAAATCGTCATAGGCGGAGAACGAATCGAACTTGTCCCAGTCGTCGTCGACTGCGTCGACATGGGATTCGTCGGGGCGCTTGAGATCGCCCTTGAGCTGGAGATTGTAGGGCGGATCGGCGAACACGAGATCGACCGAACCAGCCTGAAGCTTCGACATCTCGGCGACGCAATCGCCGAGGATGATGCGATGCGAAGGGGACTCGAAATTTGTGCGGGGCGCCCTTGCAGACGCCCCGCGACGCGACTCTACCATGACTCAAGAACTCTGACTCAGGCGACGCTGTCGGCGACGCGGGACCAAACAACCGACTGACCGTTACATTGAAGCGGCAAAGTAAAAATCGACTTAACCCGCCGCTTTCGCGAGCAGGACTCGCATCATTCCTCGCGCGCGATTCATCGTGCGCATTCGTCGTGTTTTGCAGTGTATTTCGCGTTTCGACGCATTGCGGGAGCGATCATGGCCCGAAAAAGGCGTCGATTTTCTCTCGAAAAAAATTGCTCGACCCTCGGAAAAAATTGCTGGCATCGGCATGTTGCCGCACTAGGCAATTTTTGCCGACCACGATATTGATAAAAGCAACGGAAATTTTACGTGTGTGGCGCGTTGAGCTTTCGCGCTCCTGCGCCCGGATGACGCCAATCGAGGACTGAGGGAAAACCCGCCATGCGCTACGATGATTTCCGCCGCAGCGACGACATCGAGGATCGTCGCGATGATGGTGGTGGCGGCGGAGGAGGAGGCGGGTTCGGCCTGCCCATGGGCGGCGGCGGACTCGGTATCGGCACCATCATCATCCTTGGCCTGGTCGGCTACGCCTTCGGCATCGACCCGCGCATCCTGATCGGCGGCGCCGAGATTCTCACCGGCGGCGGCCAGGCGCCGACCTACCAGACCGATCGCCAGGCCTCCTCCGGCAAGCGCGGCGCGCCGACCGACGAGATGGGCAGCATGATCTCCGGCATTCTCGGCGAGATCGACGATCGCTGGACCGAAATCTTCCAGGCCAGCGGCCAGTCCTATACCGGTCCGAAGATCGTGCTGTTCCGCAACGCCACCAATGGCGGCCGCTGCGGCATGGCGCAGTCGGCAATGGGGCCGTTCTATTGTCCGCCGGACCGCACCATCTTCCTCGACACCAGCTTCTTCCGCGAGGTCGAGACGCGCTTCCGCGGCTGCTCCGGCAAGTCGGCGTGCAGCTTCACCACCGCCTACATCATCGCCCACGAGGTCGGCCATCACATCCAGAACTTGCTCGGCATCATCCCACGCGTGACGCGGCTGCAGCAGCAGGCCGGCTCCAAGGCCGAGGCGAATGCGCTCCAGGTGAAGGTCGAATTGCAGGCCGACTGCCTGTCCGGCGTCTGGGTCAATCGCGAGGCCAAGAAGCGCCCGAACTTCCTGGAGCCCGGCGACATCGACGCCGCGCTGACCACGGCGAGCGCGATCGGCGACGACACGCTGCAGCGCCAGGCCACGGGCCGCGTCGTGCCGGATTCCTTCACGCATGGCTCGGCCGCGCAACGCAAGCAGTGGTTCATGACCGGCTACCAGCAGGGCACGGTCCAGGCCTGCAATACGTTCGGCGCCGGGGCGTTGTAACGAAGACTCCGTGCCCCGGACGCAGCGCGCATTATCATGCGCGATTGCGCATCTCGGAATCCGGGAGTAGTGCCGTCATCCTGAGGTGCTCGCCTCTTCGGCGAGCCTCGAAGGATGGCGGTGGTCGGTGTTGAGAGAAGGTGCAGCGCTATGGCGTCTATCGATGAAGCAAAACAGTTCATCCCGCTCAACATCGCGGTGCTCACCGTGTCCGACACGCGTGTCCTCGCTGACGACAAGTCGGGCCAGACGCTGACCGACCGCCTCCTGGCTGCCGGCCATCATCTCGCCGCGCGCGAGATCGTCACCGACGATGTCGAAGCCGTCCGCACCGTGATCCGCCGCTGGATCGCGGATGCCGGCGTCGACGTCGTCATCACCACCGGCGGAACCGGCTTTACGGGACGCGACGTCACGCCGGAGGCGATCGAGCCGCTGTTCGAGAAGCGCATGGACGGCTTCTCGATCGCCTTCCACATGCTGAGCCACGCCAAGATCGGGACGTCGACGATCCAGAGCCGCGCCACGGCGGGCGTTGCGGGGGCGACCTATATCTTCTGCCTGCCGGGCTCCCCCGGCGCCTGCCGCGACGGCTGGGACGGCATCCTTGCAGCCCAGCTCGACTACCGCACGCGGCCCTGCAATTTCGTCGAGATCATGCCGCGCCTGGACGAGCATCTGCGAAGGCCGAAGGCGCAAGGTGCGACGGTTTAGCTGCTCGCTGCTTCTTCTTCCCTTTTCCCCCTTGTGGGAGAAGGTGGCGCGAAAGCGCCGGATGAGGGGTATCTATCGGCACGGAGTGCTCGGAGAGATACCCCTCACCCGCGTGAGCTTGTGTCTACCAGCGTCGCCGCCCTCTCCCGCAAGGGGCGAGGGCACATTTATACGCATCTCGCTCGTTGCGAGATGATCACAGATCCATTTCCCACGTCTCTCCGATCAGATCCTGTCCGAAGCTGTGATGCGGCTCCGTCGCGACCACCTCGAATCCCGCACTCTGATAGATCCCGCGCGCGGCGGCCAGGATGCTCTGTGTCCACAGCGTCATCCTTCTGTAGCCCCTCTCGCGGGCGCCCTGGATGCATTGATCGACCAGCGCGCGGCCGACGCCGAGGCCCCGCGCCTTCTTCTCCACCTGCAACAGGCGCAGCTTGGCGATCTCGTCGGTGGCCTTGACCAGAAAGACCGAGCCGACCGGCTCGCCCCCCACTTCCGCGATCCAGCAGTGCTCGCGCGCCGCGTCGTAGTTCCTGATGAACTGTGCGCAGATCTCGGCGACCAGCGCCTCGTAGCTGATGTCCCAGTTGTAATCGGCGGCATAGGCGGCGGCCTGGCGGGAGATCACCCAGCCCATGTCACCGACGCGATGGCTGCGCAGCATGAACGCCGCAGGCTGAGTTCGACGTTGCTCCAGCACAGTTTCGATGGTCGCCATGGCCTGCGTGAGCCGCTTTCCATCGCTGGCCGAAAGCTGAGCCAGCATGGCGGCGACCTCGTTTTGCGAGTTCACGTTCAGCTTGGCGTAGGTCTGGCGGCCCTTGGCGGTCAGACTGAGCTGGTATTGCCTCCGATCCGCGGGCAGGGGCTTTCGCGTGATCAACCTCTTTTCATCGAAGCTCTGGACGATGCGGCTGAGATAGCCGGGATCGAGACCAAGCTCGTTCCCGATCTCTTTTGCCGCAAGGCCATCGCGATGTGCGAGTTCATAGAGCACGCGAGCCTCGCTGAGCGAAAATGGGCTGTTGCCGAGATGCTGGTCGAGCACACCAAGCTTGCGGGTGTAGAAGCGATTGAAGGCCCGAACTGCTGCGATCTGGTCGTCGGTACCGTCGATTGCCATGGCTCCCTCGATACTTGCTATTGTCAAATAATTATTCGACTTTGGCAAGTATCGGCTTGGCCTCAGCCGACCATGACGATCCGGCTGCGCAGCATGGTCCGGGAGCGGCCGAGCCGCCGCAGCAGCCGCGCCTCGGAGCGGCGGGCCTGGGGCGGGTAGCCGCCGATCCGGTCGTAATGATCGCGCGCGATCAAAAGTCCCTGATCGCCCAAGGGACCGACGAGCTTGCGCACCACGGCCCAGAGGGTATCCCGGAAACCGGTATCGGCGTAGGGGGAGCGCGCATAGCGGAACACCGCTGCGCGATCCCGACCGCTGGACGCGACGCTTTGGATGAACTGGGTCGTCTCCTCGATCCAGCCGGTGTCCAGCACCGCGCCTGCGGGGAGGAACATCAGCCAGGGCGAACGGGCCTGGAGCGCGCCGGCCGCGAGCGCCGCACCTTGCGAGGATCCTTCGAAACCGACGAAACGGCAGCCTGCAACGTCGGCGACACGCTCGATGACACCATTGCGGGTGCCGTCGACAAGGAGCACTTCCTTGATGATGCCCGCGGCGGCGCCGGGCACCAGCGCGGCCAGAGTCGCCACCGCCGTCTGCTCGACACCTTCGGTCGGTATGATGACGCTCAGCATGAGTGAGGCTTCGATGTCCGTAATTCGGGAGAAGCGTAGTCCGTTATGATGTTGTCATAAACACGCGACGGCGCCGAGAGCAACTTTTGACCGGGGGCCTCGGTATTCGATGGTAAACTGCCAGAACCATCGCATCCAAATATGTCCGCTGCCGGGCGGCAATGTTGCCGAATATTTCGGCGCAGGCCCGCCGGCCCAGTGTTAGTCCGGAGTTCGGCTCCGATATTGCGCGCCATACGGGCAGACCGCAATCCCGCAAGGGGATGATGCGTGACAAACGACCGCGGACACAGGAACGGCCTGCCATCCGTAAGTCTGACGAGAGTGTCCCATGAATGCCGATCAACTCGCTGTTAGTGCTCCTGCAACATCTCCGAAGGCAGACGGCGCGCCGACCTTGCGGATCCGGGCTCTGATGCTGGGTGATCGCATCAATGCCTCCGGGCTGGAGATCGGCACGCTGGTCTCGTCCACCCCGGCCGCCTTCCGCGTCCATGCCGGACTTGCCGTGATCTTCCGGTACGGCGTCGTGGTGCTGATCGGCTTGCTTCCTTCGGAGGAAAAGGTTCTCGTCGACAACCTGAAGTCACGCCTGATCGGAGAGTTCAGCCCCTTCGAGGAGGAGATCGCGCAGGCCCAGCTTTGCAACGACGAGGCCGCCGAGGCGATCCAGCCGGGCGGTCCGATCTGCCTCGCCAAATTCTCCGACGACCGGCTTCTTTTGATCGCTGACGCGCTCGCCAAGAGCACCTCGCTGGCGCGCGACGAGCGCCGCGTCGCCGCGGTCTTCGACGTGATCGAGCCGCTTGCGCGGCAGCTTGCCGAGCACGGCCGCACGCCGCCCGGCCGCAAGGGCATCCTGCAACTGATCGGCAACGCGCTGCTGGTCCAGCAGCGCGTTGCCGGCCGCGTCGCCGTGGCCGAAAAACCCGACGTGCTCTGGGAGAAGCCCGAGCTCGACCGGCTCTATTCACGTCTCGAGGACGAGTACGAATTGAAGGAGCGCCTCGACACGCTCGAGCGCAAGCTCACCGCCATCTCGGAGACCGCCAACGCGCTCACCGACATCATCGACACAAGGCGCTCGCTCCGCCTCGAGATTGCGGTGGTGGTGCTGATCGTGATCGAGGTCGTGATTAGCTGTTACCAGATATTGACGGGTACGCATTAGGGCAGCGAGAGGGCTGCGCGTGACTGTGCCCTCTCCCCCTGCGGGAGAGAGCAGCTCTGCTGGGAAATGCAATCTCACTCGGGTGAGGGGTCTGTCTCCGTGACTCCAACTCGCAATTCAGACTGGGGCCGCCGATGGCACTTCACCCCACGAGCACCATCTTGCAGTGCCGCGCGATCGTCAGCTCTTCATTCGTCGGAACGACGAAGAGTTCGACGGCACTATCGCCCGCGCTGATCCGCTCGCGCGTCGCGTCATTCGCCGCAGCATCGACGTGCACGCCGAGCCAGCCGATGCGCTCGCAGATTGCGCTGCGAATTTCCTTGGCATGCTCGCCGATGCCGCCGGTGAAGACCAGGCAGTCCAAGCCGCCGAGTGTGGTGGCCATCATCGCGACTTGCTGCGCCGCCCGGAAGACGAACAGATCGACAGCTTCGCGCGCGGCAGCCTTGCCGCTTGCCAGCAACGTTCGCATGTCCGCCGAGATGCCGGAGACGCCGAGCAGGCCGGACTCGTGATAGAGCAGGTGCTGGATCTCCTCCGCCGACACCTTCTCGTGCTGTTGTAGATACAGCAGGACGCCGGGATCGATCGCGCCGCAGCGCGTGCCCATCACGAGGCCGTCGAGCGGCGTCAGTCCCATCGTGGTGTCGATGCTGCGGCCGTCGCGCAGCGCGCACAGGCTGGCGCCGTTGCCGAGATGCGCGATGACACAGCGCCTGGCCGCGAGCTCGGGCGCGATCTCGGCCAGGCGCCCCGCGACATATTCGAAAGAGAGGCCGTGAAAGCCGTAGCGCCGGACGCCGCGCGCCTCATACCGCCTCGGAATCGCGAAGCGGCTCGCGGGCGGGAACATGCTGTGATGGAAGGCAGTGTCGAAGCAGGCGATCTGCGTCAGCGCAGGACGGATCGCCGCAAGCGCGCGAATCGGCGCGAGGCATCGCGGCTGGTGCAGCGGTGCCAGTGGGGTCAATGCCTCCAGCTTCGCTATGACGCTGTCTGTCAGTGCGACCGGGCCTGAATGATCCGGCCCGCCGTGAACGATGCGGTGGCCGGCCGCGCGCAAATTGCCTTGGCCGAACCGGTCCTCGATGAAGGCGAGCACGTCGGCGAACAAATGGCCGCCCTCGGCATCCGCCGCATCTCTTCGTGTCTCGAACAGATCTTCGCCCGCGGGGCTCTTCACCACGAGCCGGGGTCTTGCCTCGTGCTCGTCGAGCAGGCCCCTGCAAAGCAGCCTGGGTTCGTCCGCCGAAATCTCGAACAGGCCGAACTTGATGCTCGACGATCCCGAGTTGAGGACGAGGACCGTGTCCGACATGGCTAGTCGCCGGCCTCGGTCGGGGTGCTACCACCAGAGCTGTTGGGCCAGACCCAGTCCTGGATCTCGGGCATGTCCTCGCCGTGCTCGCGCACATAGCGCGAATGCTCGATCAGCTTGTCGCGGAATTGCTGCTTCGCCTGCGCGGCCTTGGCCGCGAGCCCGGGCACGCGTTCGATCGCTTCGATCGCGAGGTGGTAGCGGTCGAGCTCGTTGAGCACGACCATGTCGAACGGCGTCGTCGTGGTGCCTTCCTCGGCAAAACCGCGCACATGCATGCCGGCATGGTTGGTGCGGCTATAGGTCAGCCGGTGGATCAGATAGGGATAGCCGTGATAGGCGAAGACGACAGGCTTGTCCGATGTGAACAGGCTGTCGAAGTCGCGGTCGGACAGGCCGTGCGGATGCTGATTCTTCGGCTGCAGGGTCATGAGGTCGACGACGTTGACGACGCGGATCTTCAGGTCCGGCAGCGCCTTGCGCAGCAGGTCGACGGCGGCGAGCGTCTCCAGCGTCGGCACGTCGCCGGCGCAGGCCATGACCACATCGGGCTCCCGGCCTGCATCTTCCGTCCCCGCCCAGGTCCAGATGCCGATACCGGCATCGCAATGCGTGGCAGCTTCCTCCATCGAGAGCCATTGCGGCGCCGGCTGCTTGCCGGCGACGATCACGTTGATGCGGTTGTAGGTGCGCAGGCAGTGGTCGGCGATCCACAGCAGCGTGTTGGCATCAGGCGGGAAGTAAATGCGGACGATATCGGCCTTCTTGTTGGCGACGAGATCGACGAAGCCGGGGTCCTGATGGCTGAAGCCGTTATGGTCCTGACGCCAGACATGCGAGGTCAAGAGGTAATTGAGCGAGGCGATCGGGCGCCGCCACGGCAGCTCCCGCGTCACCTTCAGCCATTTGGCATGCTGGTTGAACATGGAATCAATGATGTGGATGAAGGCCTCGTAACACGAGAAGAAGCCGTGCCGGCCGGTGAGCAGATAGCCCTCGAGCCAGCCCTGGCAGAGATGCTCGCTTAGCACCTCCATGACGCGGCCGTCTTGCGCCAGATGCACGTCGTAGGGTTCGATCGGCTCCATCCAGACGCGCTCGGTTTCCTCGAACACCGCGTCCAGGCGGTTTGACGCGGTCTCGTCCGGTCCCATGATGCGGAAGTTGCGTTCCTTCGCGTTGAGGCGGATGACGTCGCGCAAGAATTTGCCGAGCTCACGCGTCGCTTCGGCCACGACGCCGCGCCGCGGCACCTCGATTGCGAAGTTCCGGAAGTCCGGCAGCTTCAGCTCTTTCTTCAGGAGGCCGCCATTGGCATGCGGATTGGCGCCCATGCGGCGAAGGCCTTCGGGCGCCAGCGCCTGAAGCTCGGGGACGAGGGCACCGCTCGCGTCGAACAGTCTTTCCGGCTCGTAGCTGCGCATCCAGTCTTCGAGCACTTTGAGATGCGCCGGGTTTTCACGGCAGCCTGCGACGGGCACCTGATGCGCGCGCCAAAAGCCCTCGACCTTCTTGCCGTCGACCTCCTTCGGACCGGTCCAGCCCTTCGGGCTGCGCAGCACGATCATCGGCCAGCGCGGCCGCTCCACGCTTCCGCGTCCGTCCCGTGCGTGCTGCTGAATCGAGCGGATGCTGGCGAGCGCGACGTCGAGCGCGTCCGCCATGGCCTGGTGCATCAGTTTGGGATCATGACCCTCGACGAACAGCGGCTCGTGGCCGAATCCGCGGAAGAGATCGCGGATCTCCGCATCTCCCATCCGCCCGAGCACGGTCGGATTGGCGATCTTGTAGCCGTTCAGATGCAGGATCGGCAGCACCGCGCCGTCATGAGCGGGGTTCAGGAATTTGTTGGAGTGCCAGGACGCAGCGAGCGGTCCGGTCTCGGCCTCGCCGTCCCCGACCACGCAGGCGACGATCAAATCAGGATTGTCCAGGGCCGCGCCATAGGCATGCACCAGCGCGTAACCGAGTTCGCCGCCTTCGTGGATCGAGCCCGGCGTTTCCGGCGCCGCATGGCTCGGAATGCCGCCCGGGAAGGAGAACTGCCTGAACAGCTTGCGCATGCCGTCCACATCGCGCGCGATATCGGGATAGATCTCGCTGTAACTGCCTTCCAGATAGGTGTTGGCGACCATGCCCGGCCCGCCATGGCCGGGGCCGCAGACATAGAGCACGCTCACATCAAGTGCGCGAATGACGCGGTTGAGATGGGCGTAGATGAAGTTCAGGCCGGGCGTTGTACCCCAATGGCCGAGCAAACGCGGCTTGATGTGCTCGGGGCGCAGGGGCTCGCGCAGCAGCGGGTTGTCGAGCAGGTAGATCTGCCCGACGGAGAGGTAGTTCGCGGCGCGCCAGTAGCGATCGAGGAGACCGAGGTCGCTGCTCAAGGAGGCCGATTGTCGTTGATTTGTCATGTTCGTGCTGACCTTCACCCGGCGATCGTCACCAACATTGTTCCGCGGGGATTGATCCCTGACCGGCATCAGACGAGATCGTGATGACCGGGGTGTTGCGTGAGGTCAAAGGATCGCGCCCGAAAATTGGGCGGCACTTTGCATGGGGTTGTTTTTCAGTTTTTCGTTTGTGTTCTTGATTTGTTCCTTTGGCGTGCTATCTTGCCCTCATGAGTCCAGCAGCATCCTCTCATGCTCTCAAGCACCCGCCGGTCACGGCGCCCTCCGAGCCGGCGGGTGCGGACTCTGATTTTCCCGAGCTCGGCGTCGCCATCGACCGCGCGCGCAGGCGGGGGCGGGGTGCGCAGTCCAACGCCAGCGGCCGCTATGAGGCCGAGGCGCGCGTCGCCTTCGACGACGGCTGGCAGAGCCTCGAAGAGCTGCCGCCGTTCAAGACCAGCGTCGGCATCGACACTTCGCGCAAGGTGATCACCCGCAACGACAGCCCCGATATCGGCTTCGACCGTTCGATCAATCCCTATCGCGGCTGCGAGCACGGCTGCGTCTACTGCTTCGCGAGGCCGACCCATGCCTATCTCGGCCTGTCGCCCGGGCTCGACTTCGAGTCAAAACTGTTCGTCAAGCCCGAGGCGCCGGCGCTGCTGGAGAAAGAGCTCGCCGCGACCGGCTACGAGCCGCGGATGATCGCGATCGGCACCAACACCGATCCCTATCAGCCGATCGAGCGCGAGCGGAAAATCATGCGCGGCATCCTCGAAGTGCTGGAGCGTGCCGGGCATCCCGTCGGCATCGTTACCAAGTCGGCGCTGGTGGTGCGCGACATCGACATTCTCGCGCGGATGGCAAAGCGCAACCTCGCCAAGGTCGCGATCTCGGTCACCTCGCTCGATCCAGGACTGGCGCGCACCATGGAGCCGAGGGCCGCGACGCCGCCGAAGCGGCTGGAGGCGCTGAAGCAGCTTTCGGACGCCGGCATTCCGACCACGGTGATGGTCGCGCCCGTGATCCCCGCGCTGAACGATGCAGAGATCGAGCGCATTCTCGATGCCGCCGCCCATGCCGGCGTCAAGGAAGCCTCTTATGTGCTGCTGCGGCTGCCGCTGGAGGTGCGCGATCTCTTCCGCGAATGGCTGATGGCCAACTACCCGGATCGTTATCGCCACGTCTTCACGCTGATCCGCGACATGCGCGGCGGGCGCGACTACGACGCGAAATGGGGTGAGCGGATGAAGGGCACGGGACCGATGGCGTGGACCATCGGCCGCCGCTTCGAGATCGCCTGCGACAGGCTCGGCCTCAACAAACGGCGCTCGAAGCTAACGACGGATCATTTTGCGCGGCCGAAGCGGAACGGCGATCAGCTCAGCCTGTTCTGAACGGAATGAAAGAGGCGCAGCATGAGTAAGGAAGTTCCGCCCCCGGTGCCCCGGCTCACCGTCGTCACCCTCGGCGTCAGCGACATCCGCGCCAGCATCGCCTTCTACGACGCGCTCGGTTTCTCGCGGCGGCTGAAGGCGACCGGCGAGGCCGTCGCCTTCTACGATACTGGTGGTCCGGTGATTGCCCTGTATCCGTGGGATCAGCTCGCGGCCGACGCGGCGTTGCCGGACCGGCCGAGGCCGTCGACCTTTCGTGGAATGACGCTCGCCTGGAACTGTCGGACGCGCGAGGAGGTCGATGCGGTGCTGGCGTTCGCCCTCGGCAAGGGGGCCAGCTTGTTGAAGGCCGCGCACGAGACCGATTACGGCGGCTATTCCGGCTATTTCACGGACCCCGACGGCCATCCCTGGGAGGTCGTGGTGGCGCCGGGCATCGATGTCGGCGAGGACCGGCGGGTGCATCTGGCGGAGTAGGGCGATCTAAATAACGGGAATTGTCCGGGGTTCCCGGTTGCGCTGGCCAGGCCGCTTGCGCACGATCCCGGTCATGATTCGGGACAAGTCAGCCAAGAAACCGGCCAAGGGCGCGCCAAAGCAGGATGCCGCGAAGAAGGCAGCGCCTGCCCGGGCGGCCAAAGCCGCCGAGGCAAAGGCTTCGACGGGCAAGGGCGCGGGCAGGAAAGGCGTCATCGCGATTGCTCCGCCGAGCTTCCGCCGCGAGCGTGCGCTGATCAAGCGCGGCGTCTGGCCGGTCGCCGGCTGCGACGAAGCCGGGCGCGGACCGCTGGCAGGTCCTGTGGTGGCGGCCGCCGTCATTCTCGATCCGAACCGCATCCCGCGTGGTATCGACGATTCCAAGCGCCTGACGGCGGAGGAACGCGAAAAGCTGTTCGACAAGATCTGCGCCACCGCGCAGGTTTCGGTTGCCGTCGCCTCGCCCTCACGGATCGACCGCGACAACATCCTGCGCGCCTCGCTGTGGGCGCTGAAGCGTGCGGTGGTGGCGCTGCCGGAGACGCCCAGGCATGTCTTCGTCGATGGCCGCGACCGGCTCGACACGGAATGCGACTGCGAAGCCGTGATCGGCGGCGACGGCATCGTGTTGTCGATTGCCGCGGCGTCCATCGTCGCCAAGGTTACCCGTGACCGGCTGATGTGTGCATTGGCGCAGGATTGCCCAGGCTACGGCTTTGAGCAGCACAAGGGCTACGCCGTGCCGGAGCATCTCGACGCGCTCGACCGTCTCGGCCCTTCAATCCACCACCGCACCTTCTTCGCTCCCGTAGCGGCGGCGCGTGCCAAGCACATGCCCTGGACGGTCGAGCCGGTGCGGGATCTGTTCTCGGTCACCGAGATCGAGGTGCAGGTGGAAGCGGCCGTCGAGATCGACGCACCGGCAAGTCTCTAGGTGCCTAACCCAGCCTCTCATTCGTCATGGGCGGGCATGACGGGCAGACCGAAGTTGCCACAGCGCGTCACGCCCCTTATCAAAGTAGCCGTCAGCGAATAGGGCCGGCTGGACGGGTTGGCTGCATCTGTCGGGCATTGCATGCGGTTTACCTCCCTGGTTATCGAGCTCATTCGCGCCCGGCCGCGGCTGATCGTCTGGATCGCCGTGCTGCTCCAGGCCGGGATGTGGCTGTTCGTGGCGCTGGTGTTCTACCGCAGCCCGCCGGGCGCCCTCGCGACGCTGCTGGCTTTCGGACGCGAATACCAGGTCGGCACTGACCTTGGTCCACCCTTGCCGCTTTGGCTCGCCGACATCGCCTATCGCGCGGCCGGCGGCCACATGTTCGGCGTCTATGTGCTGGCCCAGCTCTGCGAGATCGCGACCTTCATCGCGCTCTATCATCTCTCCCGCGCCGTGGTCGGCTCGCAGCAGGCGGTGCTCGCCGTGCTCTTGACCATGACCGTGCTTGCCTTCTCCTCGTCGGCGCTCGACTTCGGCCCGCTTATCCTGGCCAGGCCGCTCTGGGCGCTGCTGCTGCTGCATTCCTGGCAGATCATCGGCCAGCGCCGCGGCAATGCCTGGTTTGCCTGGTCCATCGAAGCCGGCCTCCTGTTGCTGACGACGCCCGCGGCGATCTTCCTGCTGTTGCTGCTCGTCGTGTTCGCGGTGTCGACCGCAGGCGGCCGCCGGACGCTGCACGCACTCGATCCGTTGTTTGCGCTGATCGTCGTGGCGGTTCTGGCGCTGCCCTATGCGGTCTGGCTGATCCGGGCCGAGACGCTTGCGATGCCGGCCCTGCCGCAAATGACCGAGCTGAGTGCCCGCGCCCTGCACGCGGCCTGGCTGCTCGGCGGCCTCGTGCTCGGAGCTGCCGCGATCCCGGCGCTGACCTTCCTCAACACCGGCCTGTTCGCCACCAAGGGCGAGGAGCCGCCGATCATCTTTCGGCCGCCGGTCGCGCCGCTCGCGCGCAACTTCGTCTATTTCTTCGCGCTCGCCCCCATGCTGGGCGCAACGCTGATCTCCGGCCTGCTCGGGCTCGATACCGTCGTCGGTGGCGCCGGCGTCGTGCTGGTCATGTCCGGGCTTGCCGTGGTCGTCACCGCCGGCGATCTCATTGCCATGCGCCGCACGCGGATGCTGCGCATGGTGTGGGCCGCGGCCGTCGTGGCGCCCGCGGTCGGCGTCGTGCTCGCCGTCCTGCTCCTGCCCTGGACCGGGACAAGCGAGATCGCGACCTCGATGCCGGCGCGTGCGATCTCGGATTTCTTCGACGAGAGCTTTGCCCGCCGCACCAACCATCGCCTGCGCGCTGTCGCCGGCGAGACCCAGCTTGCGAGCCTGATCACGCTGCATTCCGGCCGGCCCCATCTGTTCATCGACGCCGACCCCGCGCGGACGCCGTGGATGAATCAGGCCAAGTTCAGCGAGACCGGCGGCGTCGTGGTCTGGCGCGCCTCCGATACCGCCGGCACGCCGCCGCCCGACATCCTCAAGCGCTTTCCCGGCATCGTGCCGGAAGTGCCGCGCGCCTTCGAATGGCTGGTGACGGGTCGGCAGCAATTGCTGCGGATCGGCTGGGCCATCGTGCGGCCGAAGGGAACGTGAGAAAGCACGCGCGCTCTTTCCGTCGTCATTGCGAGGAGCCCTTGCGACGAAGCAATCCAGGATCTTTTCGCGGAGACAGTCTGGATTGCTTCGCTGCGCTCGCAATGACGGGGAGAGAGCGTTCCGTCCCTCACACCACCGGCAGCGCCTTCGCGATCGCGCGCAGATCCTGCCAGGCCAGCCTCTTGTACGACGGCGAGCGCAACAGATACGCCGGATGGAACGTCGGCAGCGCGCGGATGGTGCGCTGGCCCGTCTCGTAGTCGAACCAGCGCCCGCGGGTGCGCATGATGCCCTCGCGCGTTCCCAGCAATGTCTGCGTCGACGGGTTGCCGAGCGTCACCAGCACGTCGGGATTCACCAGCTCGATCTGGCGCTGGATGAAGGGCAGGCACACTTGCGTCTCCTGCGGCGTCGGCGTGCGGTTGCCGGGTGGCCGCCAGGGGATCACGTTGGCGATATAGGCGGTGCTGCGGTTGAGGCCGATCGCGCCGATCATGAGGTCGAGCAGCTTGCCGCTGCGCCCGACGAAGGGCAGTCCCTCGATGTCCTCGTCGCGCCCCGGCGCCTCGCCGACGAACATGATGCGCGCCTGCGGATTGCCGTCGGCGAACACCAGCCGCGTCGCCGTGTGCTTCAGCGCGCAGCCCTCGAAGCTTTGCATCAACTCGCGCAGCGCCTCCAGCGTCGGCGCGGTGCGCGCGGCCTCGCGGGCCGACGCGATCGCGACGTCGGGGGCGGGAGCGGTCTCGCCCCTCATGACCGCCGGCGCGGCCGGCCGCGGCGCCTCGACCGGCGGTGCGACGCGCGGGGCTGGCGGTGGGGCAGCCAATTCCGCCAGGCGGTCGATCGGGTCCTCCGCGAGCGCGCAATCGACCCCGGCCTCCAGATAGAAGGCGAGAAGCTCGCGGACGGTGGGTGCGGGTTCGGGTATCATGAGAAAGTCTGACTATTAGTTCAGTTTAAGGCGCCTTGCATCCCAGCGGAATGCATTTCCGTGGTTGTCCTCCCCGGAAAAATCGGAAACAAGAGGGCGCAAATGACCAAGGACCGTCTCAAGGGCTGAGATCAGATGAGCACCGAAGAACTTCCTCCGCGCGAATCCATGGAATTCGACGTCGTCATCGTCGGTGCCGGCCCCTCGGGCCTGTCCGCCGCGATCCGGCTGAAGCAGCTCAATGCCGATCTCAACGTCGTCGTCGTGGAGAAGGGCTCCGAGGTCGGCGCGCATATTCTCTCGGGTGCCGTGATCGATCCGGCCGGCCTCGACAAGCTGATCCCGGACTGGCGCGAGGATTCCGACTGCCCGCTGAAGACGCAGGTGAAGGACGACCGCTTCTATTGGATGACGGCCGGCGGCGCGATCAAGTTGCCGAACTTCATGATGCCGCCGCTGATGAACAATCATCACTGCTACATCGGCTCGCTCGGCAATGTCTGCCGCTGGCTGGCGCGAAAGGCCGAGGCGCTCGGCATCGAGATCTATCCGGGCTTTGCCGCTGCCGAAGTGCTCTATGACGAGGAGGGCAGGGTCAGGGGCATCGCCACCGGCGATATGGGCATCGGCCGCGACGGCAAGCCGAAGGACTCCTTCACCCGCGGCATGGAATTGCTCGGCAAGTACACGCTGTTCGCCGAGGGCGCCCGCGGCAGCCTGACCAAGCAGCTCATCGCGAAGTTCGCGCTGGATGCCAAGAGCGAGCCGGCGAAGTTCGGCATCGGCCTCAAGGAAGTCTGGCAGATCGATCCGGCGAAGCATCAAAAGGGGTTGATCCAGCATTCCTTCGGCTGGCCGCTCGACATGAAGACCGGCGGCGGCTCCTTCCTCTATCATTACGACGACAATCTCGTCGCCGTCGGCTTCGTCGTGCATCTGAACTACGACGATCCCTATCTGTCGCCGTTCGACGAGTTCCAACGCTTCAAGACCCATGCCTCGATCCGCGGCACCTTCGAGGGCGCCAAGCGGCTCGCTTACGGTGCGCGCGCCATCACCGAGGGCGGTTATCAGTCGGTGCCGAAGCTCAGCTTCCCCGGCGGCGCGCTGATCGGCTGCGCGGCCGGCTTTGTCAACGTGCCGCGCATCAAGGGCGTGCACAATGCGATGGGCACCGGCATGCTCGCAGCCGAGCACGTCGCGGCAGCGCTCGCCGCCGATCGCGCCAATGACGAGCTGGTCGAGTACGAGAACGCCTGGCGCTCGTCCTCCGTTGGCAAGGACCTGTTCCTGGTGCGCAACGTCAAGCCGCTGTGGTCGAAGTTCGGCACCGTGCTCGGTGTCGCGCTCGGTGGCCTCGACATGTGGTGCAACACGCTGTTCGGCGCCTCGCCGTTCGGGACCCAGTCGCATGCCAAGCCCGATCGCGCCACGCTCGATCCGGCCAGGCAGCATGCCCCGAAAAACTACCCGAAGCCGGACGGCAAGATCTCGTTCGACAAGCTGTCCTCGGTGTTCCTGTCCAACACCAATCACGAGGAGGACCAGCCGGTCCATCTCAAGGTCACGGACATGAACCTGCAGAAGACTTCCGAGCACGACGTGTTCGCCGGTCCTTCGAATCGCTATTGCCCGGCCGGCGTCTATGAGTGGGTCGAGGAGGGATCGAGCCCGCGATTCCAGATCAACGCGCAGAACTGCGTCCACTGCAAAACCTGCGACGTGAAGGATCCCAACGGTAACATCACCTGGGTTCCTCCGGAGGGCGGCGGCGGCCCGAACTACGAGGCGATGTAGGCCTGACGCCAAAGGTGATCGGGCGCACGTTCGCGTGAGGAGGGGGCCGCGACCACCGGTCGCGGCCACGATAAGGCCATAGTAGCGGCGTCTTGGGGCTGCTCCGGACCGGTTACCTGGCCGATTTGGGCCGTGTGGAGGGGATCGTCCGGCCCGAATCCTTGCGGCGAAGCGCCAAAAGCGGCATTGTTGGCCCGACGGTTCCGGGTCCCGATGCCACCGGCCGCGTTCGCATGCGAAACGGCCTTCTGCTGCAAACCCAGGCACTACCAACTCAAGGCGAGCCCTGATGTTTTCAAATCGTTTCAACCGCTGGACCGTTGCCGCCATCGCCCTCGTGGGCACAGCGATCGCGACCGTCCCGGGCAGCGTCTCGGCGCAGACGCCGGATCACCCGGAGAACACGGCGGCGCAGTTTCCGACCCGAAACGATCTGAAGTCGCTCACCGGTGCCGGCAGCTATCTCGCCGCCCGCCACGCCAGCGTCGAGCGCGACGCCGCCTCCGCCGCTGCGTTCTACCGCTCGGCGCTGCGCACCGATCCGAAGAACAACGAGCTGCTCGACCGCGCCTTCATCTCGTCGGTCGCCGACGGGGACATCGACGAGGCGGTCAAGCTCGCCGAGCGCGTCCTCGCCATCGACAAGACCAATCGCGTCGCGCGTCTCGTCGTCGGCGTGCATGATCTCAAGGTGAAGAAATACGCGGCCGCGCAGACCAACATCAACCAGTCGATCCGCGGTCCGATTACCGATCTCGTCGCCACGCTGCTGTCGGGTTGGGCTGCCTACGGTGCGGGCGACGCCAAGGGCGGTGTCGCCACCATCGACAAGCTGGCGGGTCCCGAATGGTATCCGCTGTTCAAGGACCTTCATGCCGGCATGATCCTCGAGCTCTCCGGCAAGGAGAAGGACGCCGGCACCCGCTTCGAGCGCGCCTACAAGCTCGATGATTCCATGCTGCGGGTGACCGAGGCCTATGCGCGCTGGCTGTCGCGCAACAAGGAATCCGCCGCGGCGACCACCGTCTATCAGGCCTTCGACAAGAAGCTCGCCCGCCATCCGCTAATCCAGGAAGGCCTGCGCGAGACCAAAGCCGGCAAGAAAATGCCGCCGCTGGTCGATTCCGCCCAGGCCGGCGCCGCCGAAGCGCTCTACGGTATCGGCGCCACGCTGACCCGCCGCGGCGGCGAGGATCTGGCGCTGGTCTATCTCCAGCTCTCGCTCTACCTCCAGCCGACGCATCCGCTGGCGCTGCTTTCGCTCGCCGATCTCTACGAATCGGTGAAGCGGCCGCAGATGGCGATCAAGGTGTATGAGCGTGTGCCGTCGAGCTCGCCGCTCAAGCGCAACGCGCAGATCCAGCTCGCCATTGATCTGGATTCCGCCGACCGCACCGACGAGGCGATCAAGATCCTCAAGGGTGTCACCACGGAGGATGCCAAGGACCTCGAAGCCATCATGGCGCTCGGCAACATCCAGCGCGGCCGCAAGAAGTTCGGCGACTGCGGCGCGACCTATTCGCAAGGCATCGACGTGCTGCCGGCCGGCAACGACAAGGCCAACAGCGTCTGGTATTACTATCGCGGCATCTGCGAGGAGCGCTCCAAGCAGTGGGCCAAGGCCGAGGCCGACATGAAGAAGGCGCTCGAGCTGCAGCCCGATCAGCCCCACGTCCTCAACTATCTCGGCTATTCCTGGATCGACCAGGGCGTGAACCTCAGCGAAGGCATGAAGATGATCAAGCGCGCCGTCGAGCAGCGTCCCGACGACGGCTACATCGTCGATTCCCTCGGCTGGGCCTATTACCGCATCGGCAATTACGAGGAAGCGGTGAAGAATCTCGAGCGCGCGATCGACCTCAAGCCCGAGGATCCCACCATCAACGATCACCTTGGCGATGCCTATTGGCGCGTCGGCCGCACGCTGGAAGCCAAATTCCAGTGGTCGCACGCCCGGGATCTCAAGCCGGAGCCGGAAGAGCTGCCGAAGATCGAGGCCAAGATTGCGAACGGGCTGACCGACGACAATTCGAACTCTTCGGCTGCGCAGGCGGAAAAGAAGAAGGACGACGGCAGGGGCGGCTAGGCCGTCGCATGATCCGGAAAAGTGTGTGGCGGTTTTCCGATTAGATCATGCGCGACAAACAAGTGAAGTTGGGGGCGTTCGCCGATGCCGGCGTTGATTGAAGAAGGACGGGCGAAGGTCAATCTCAGCCTTCGCGTCGTCGGCCGTCGTGCCGATGGCTATCATGATCTCGAAAGCGTGGTCGCGTTTGCCGACTGCGCCGACCGGCTCACGCTGGAGCCGGGCGGCGAGCTGAAGCTCGCCACCACTGGGCCGCTGGCCGCGGCCTGCGGCGATACCGCCGACAATCTCGTGCTCAAGGCCGCCAAGCTTCTGGCCGAGGCGGTGCCCGGCCTGAAGCTGGGCGCCTTCGCCCTCGACAAGGTACTGCCGGTTGCTGCCGGCATTGGCGGCGGCTCGGCCGACGCCGCGGCGGCGCTGCGGCTGCTCGCCCGTCTCAACGATCTGTCGCTCGATGATCCCCGACTGCAAATGGTCGCGCTCGCGACCGGCGCCGATGTGCCGGTGTGCCTCGTCTCGCGCGCCTGCGACATGACCGGCGTCGGCGAGCAGCTGCTGCCGCTCGCGCTGCCAAGCATGCCTTGCGTGATGGTCAATCCGCGCGTGCCCGTCGCCACCAAGGACGTGTTCCAGGCGCTGGGCCTGCGCAACGGCGAACTGCTGGTTGGCGTGACCGACGTCATCCGCGCTCCGGCCTGGCCGGAGGAGGGGGCCTCCATCACCGATTGGGTCGATGTGCTCGAAACCGTGGCCAACGATCTCGAAGCACCTGCGCTGCGTATCCAACCTGTCATCGGCGACGTGCTGGAAGCCCTGCGCTCTTCCGCCGGCGTCAAGCTCGCCCGCATGTCCGGCTCGGGCGCGACGTGCTTTGCGATCTATGGCTCGGCCGCCGATGCGCACGCCGCCGCCGAAAAGATCCGGCGCGACCACTCCGGCTGGTGGGTGCATGCGGGGACGTTGAGCTAATCCAGCGCTTCGTCAAAGACGCTGCCGTAGGGTGGGCAAAGCGACTTGTCCCGCCGTAGCTCGAAGAGCGAAGGCGGAAGCGTGCCCACCACTTCCAAGAACGTGGGCACGGCGCTGTCGTGCCTTCGCCCACCCTACGGCAGTTGAGCTAGCCGCATTCCTCGGGCAATCCCAGGAATCGCTGGATCTCGCCCAACACCTCCTGCGGCTTGTCGTGCTGCAGCCAGTGCCCGGCGCCGGCGATGGTCTCGACGCGCGCTTGCGGGAAATAACGCTCCAGGCCCGCGGCCCTGGCCCCGGCGAGAAAACTTTCACCGGCATTGAGCAACAGCGTCGGGCAGGCGATGCGCGCCCACAGCGCGACGTGATCGTCAGGCCAGAGCCGGTGCGGCGCCGAGGCGCGCTGATAGGGATCGAACTTCCAGCTATAGGTGCCATCCTCATTCTGCCTCGCGCCGTGCGTGGCGAGATGCAGCGCGAGGTCGCGGGACAGGCGCTTGTTGTGAAGGACCATCTGCGCCGCCGCGTTCTCGAGGGTCGCGTAGCGGCGGGGTGTACGGTCATGCAGCTTGTCGAGCTGGCCGACCCATTTGCTGATGCGCTCGTGCGTCGGGGCCTTCGGCGTATCCGGTAACATGGTCACGCCGTCGAGCACGACCAGCTTCGAGACCTTTTCTGGGAATGATCCTGAAAAGATCAGGCTCACCATGCCGCCCATCGAGTGCCCGACGAGAGTCACCTGAGGCGCTGCGACAACGCGGATGAGCTGGGCGAGATCGTAGACATATTCGGTCAGCGCGTAGCTGCCGCCCCTGGTCCATTCGGAATCGCCGTGGCCGCGCAGATCGGGCGCGAGCACGCGGAAATGCGGCTGCAACGACCGGGCAATGACGTCCCAGCTACGGCAGTGATCGCGGCCGCCATGGACCAGAATGAGAGGCGGCGCGCTCTCATTGCCCCAATCGGCGTAATGCAGCCGCAGGCCGTGCGATTCATAGAAGCGGTCCTGCGGGGTGCTATCCATTCGCCGGCCGCCGCGCCAATGCCAGCGAGAGGCCGAGACCTGCGATGAAGACGCCGGAGCCCTGCGTGAGCCGCCGCATCAGATGCGGACGTCCAACAAGCTGAGTGCGCGTCGCGGAGGCCATCAACACCACGGCGACATCGGCGAGCGTGTTCAACGCCACCGAGATCGCACCCAACATGATGAATTGCAGCGTGATGTTGGATCCCGTGGGATCGAGGAACTGCGGAATGAAGGCGAGGAAGAACGCGGCGGTCTTCGGGTTCAGCGCCTCGACGAGCACGCCGTCGCGAAACGCGCGCTTGTCGCCGACAGATTCGCTCTCGAAGGACAGCGTGCGGCTGGCGCCGCGAAACGTCTTGATGCCAAGCCAGACCAGATAGAGCGCGCCGACGAACTTCACCGCGGCAAACAGCTCGGCGCTGGCAAGGATGATCGCGGAGATGCCGAGGCTGCCCGCCAGCACATGAACCAGCCCGCCCAGCGCTGTGCCGGCGGTCGAGGCGAAACCGCTGGCACGTCCTTCGGACAGGGTCCGCGCTGCGACGTAGAAGATGCCCGGGCCGGGAACAGCGGCAATCAGCAGGGCTGCCGCCAGGAACAGCCAGAAGTTCGTTTCGCTCATATTTCGCCTAATGCGACCGCGCCAGGCAGAACGCCACGACCTGCTCCAGCGCGCCTTTCATCGGCGAGGAGGGGAACAGCGCCAGCGCGTCGACTGCCATGGCGCCGTAGTGCTGGGCGCGGCTCAGCGTGTCCTCGAGCGCGCGGTGCTTGTTCATCAGGCCGATGGCGTGGTCGAGGTCGGAATCGCCGATCTCGCCACGCTCCAGCGCGCGGATCCAGAACGCGCGCTCGGTGTCGTTGCCGCGGCGGAAGGCGAGCACGACGGGCAGGGTGATCTTGCCTTCGCGGAAATCGTCGCCGGTGTTCTTGCCGAGCTTGGCGCTCTTGCCGCCATAGTCGAGCACGTCGTCGACGAGCTGGAAGGCGATGCCGAGATTCATGCCGACCGAGCGGCAGGCGGTCTGCTCGGCCTTCGGGCGATTGGCGATGACGGGCCCGACCTCGCAGGCGGCGGCGAACAGTTCGGCGGTCTTGCCGCGGATCACGGCGAGATATTCGTCCTCGGTGGTCGCGGTGTTCTTGGCGGCGGCAAGCTGCATCACCTCGCCTTCGGCGATGGTGGCGGCGGCCGCGGAGAGGATGTCGAGCGCACGGAGCGAGCCGACCTCGACCATCATGCGGAAGGCCTGGCCGAGCAGGAAGTCCCCGACCAGCACGCTGGCCTCGTTGCCCCAGAGCATGCGCGCCGACAGCTTGCCGCGGCGCATCTCGCTCTCGTCGACGACGTCGTCATGGAGCAGGGTGGCCGTGTGCATGAACTCGACCGAGGCGGCGAGCTTGATATGGCCGTCGCCGGTGTAGCCGGCGAGGCTGGCCATGGCGAGCGTCAGCATCGGCCGCAGGCGCTTGCCTCCGGAGGAGATCAGATGGTTGGCCACTTCCGGGATCATGGTCACGTCCGAACCGGTCCGCGACAGGATCGTGGCGTTGACGCGCTCCATATCAGGGGCGACAAGGGCAACCAGCTCTTCGATCGACGCGCCGGGAGTTTCGAAAGGTACGATGACGGCCACGCCGGTCTCCAATATTTGCCCCGGAAGGGCTATTCTGATGGAAAGACAATAGAAACTGGCGGCGGATGCGGCAAGTGCCGCGGAACCATTGACATTTGCCGCTTTTAGCTACTTCGGGCAGGAGATCTCTCGTTTGCGTGAACTGGTTCGGACCAACGATATGGTGCTGGTGTCGGCGATCGGCGCGCTGCTCGACGGCGCCAACATCCATCATCTGGTGCTGGACCAGAACATGAGCATCATCGAGGGCTCGCTCGGCATTTTGCCGCGGCGGATCCTGGTTCATGAGGATGATGCCCAGGAGGCGCGGGCGCTCCTCACCGACGCCGGCCTTGGTCACGAACTGCGCGGCGATGAGTGAGGCCGCAAATATGACCGAGGACGCCTTTCTCGGAGGGCGCCTGCGGCTGAGGCAGAAGCGGTCCGGTCATCGCGCCGGGCATGATGCCATCCTGCTTGCGGCGGCGACCGACGCCCGGGCGGAGGACCGCGTGGTTGATTTCGGCGCCGGTATCGGCACGGCCGGACTGGCGCTGGCGCGGCGCATTCCCGGTGTCAGGCTCACCCTGGTCGAGATCGATCCGGAGCTGGCCGGGCTCGCGCGCGACAACGCAGCGGCGAATGCGATTGCCGCCGAGACGATCGTGCTCGACGTCACTGCTGGCGCCGAGGCCTTTGCGGCGAACGGGTTGTCGCCCGACAGCGTCGACGTGGTGTTGATGAATCCGCCCTTCAACGATCCGGCTCGACACCGCGGCTCGCCGGATCAGGCGCGTCACACCGCGCATATGGCGACGGAGGAAACCCTGCATGCGTGGGTGCATGCCGCACGGCGGATTCTCCGATCGAATGGTGTGCTGACATTGATCTGGCGTGCAGACGGCATCACGGAGGTGCTGGCGGCGCTGTCGCGCGGCTTCGGCGGACTCTCGATCCTGCCGGTTCACGGCGAGGCGGGACGGCCCGCGATCCGCGTGCTGGTGCGGGCAGTCAAAGGCGGCCGGGCCCCGACGCGGTTGCTGCCGGGGCTTGTGCTCAACGACGAGTCACGCGTGCCTAAGAACGAGACGACGGAAATTCTGGAGGGGAGAGCGGCCTTGCCGCTGGTGGATCCGTGAAAGCTTACTGCGGAAGCGATTCCGACTGTTGCTCGTGCGGAGACGTCAGGCGGATCGCCATGAACAGCGCACCGATCAGCAACATCAGCAGATAGATTTTCATGGTGTTCTCCACTGCCTCATTGCAGCCTCCCAACCGGAAATCTGCAAAACACGTTCCAGGCACTTCCAATGACAGTCGCGTGATAAGAAATGGTTAATCAGAGGTAACGGCATGGCCGAACAATTGAACGATCGTGAGAGTTCCGGCCTGGCCGACAAGCTCATGCAATACCTTCCCGTGCGGTTCCGCCCGGGCACTGCGGTGGTGCCGGTGGTGCGACTCTCAGGCGTGATCGGCGCGGTGACGCCGCTGCGTCCGGGCATGACGCTGGCGGGCGTCGCGCGCGTGCTGGAGCGGGCGTTTTCGTATCGGAACGCCAAGGCGGTGGCGCTGGTGATCAACTCGCCCGGCGGCTCGCCGGTGCAGTCGCGTCAGATCTACCTGCGCATCAAGCAGCTCGCGGCGGAGAAGAAGCTGCCGGTGCTGGTGTTCGTCGAGGACGTCGCGGCTTCCGGTGGCTACATGATCGCTTGCGCGGGCGACGAGATCATCTGTGATCCTTCCTCGATCCTCGGCTCGATCGGCGTGGTCGGCGGCAGCTTCGGTTTCCAGGAGGCGATCAAGCGGCTCGGCATCGAGCGGCGCCTGTACACCGCCGGCGCGCACAAGGCGATGCTCGATCCGTTTCTCCCCGAGAACCCCGATGACGTCGCCAGGCTGAAGGCGATCCAGCGCGAGATCCACCAGATCTTCATTTCGCTGGTGAGGGACAGCCGCGGCGCGCGGCTGAAGGGCGACGACGATACGCTGTTCACGGGAGAATACTGGGCCGGCGAGAGTTCAGTTGCGTTCGGGCTGGCCGACAGCATCGGCGATCTCCGCTCAACTCTTCGTGCCCGCTACGGCGAGAAGGTTCTCACCCCCGTGATTGCCCAGCCGACCGGGCTGCTCTCCGGTCTTCTGGGCCGAAAATCGCCCGGCGCGGGCCAGCTTTCGGCCCTGGAAGCAGTGGCCGGCTTGCCCGACGAGCTGATCTCGGCGGTCGAGACGCGGGCGATCTGGGCGAAATTCGGGTTCTAGGCGCTACGCTCCCGCGCCATTTCGTCCCTCAGCCTGCCGATTGCGGCGCAGGACCATCTGCGCAACAATGCACCTGGGGGCTGAGCACTCAACAAGGATCGACCGATGCCGCCGTTCGTCGCTTTTGCGGGCGTCCTGGGTGGGCTTGCCGTGGTCCGCTGGGCCTACAAGACCGCTGTCCGGATCAACCAGGAGCTGGAGGAGATGCGCCTGTCGCGCGTCGCCGAAGCCGCCCATGTAGGGGATATCCAGAAGCTGAAACGTGATCCCGTCACCGGAGCGTATCGGCCCGGTTAGGGGGCGCTCCGCTCAAGCGTCATTCCGGGGCTCGCGAAGCGAGAACCCGGAATCCATCGAACCACGAAGCGAGCGGCCCGATGGATTCCGGGGTTCGCCCTGCGGGCGCCCCGGAATGACGGCCAATTCGCCCCGTTTGCCTTGATTCCCACCCCCGCCGTCGATACGGTCCCGCGCGATTCAAAACCCCCCGCGAGAGCCTGATCTGACGATGGACGCCTCATTGCCCGCCCATATGCGCCCGGAACGCTCGTTCCAGGGTTTTATTCTCGCGCTCCAGCGGTTCTGGGCCGAGCAGGGCTGCGTGATCCTGCAGCCCTACGACATGGAGATGGGCGCGGGCACCTTCCATCCGGCGACGACCCTGCGTGCGCTCGGGCCAAAACCCTGGAACGCCGCCTATGTGCAGCCCTCGCGCCGGCCCAAGGACGGCCGCTACGGCGAGAACCCGAACCGGATGCAGCACTACTACCAGTTTCAGGTGATCATGAAGCCGTCGCCGCCGAACCTTCAGGAGCTGTACCTGAAGTCGCTCGCCGCGATCGGCATCGATTCCGCCGTGCATGACATCCGCTTCGTCGAGGACGATTGGGAGAGCCCGACGCTGGGCGCCTGGGGCCTCGGGTGGGAGTGCTGGTGTGACGGTATGGAAGTCAGCCAGTTCACTTACTTCCAGCAGGTGGCCGGCTTCGAATGCGCGCCGGTCGCGGGCGAGCTCACCTACGGGCTGGAGCGGCTCGCGATGTATGTGCAGGGCGTCGACCGCGTCTACGATCTCAATTTCAACGGCCGCGACGGCGATCAGAAGGTCACCTACGGTGACGTTTTCCTGCAGGCCGAGCGGGAATATTCGAAGCACAACTTCGAGGTCGCTGACACCGCGATGCTGTTCGAGCAGTTCAAGATGGCCGAAGCTGCCTGCAGGAAATATCTCGACGCAGGCTGGAAGGACGACAAGCGCGAAGCGCATCTGATGGCGCTGCCGGCCTATGACCAGTGCATCAAGGCGAGCCATGTCTTCAATCTCCTGGATGCGCGCGGCGTGATCTCGGTGACGGAGCGGCAGAGCTACATTCTTCGCGTGCGCGAGCTGGCAAAGGCCTGCGGAGAGGCCTGGATCCATACTGAAGCGGGCGGAGCGGCCTGATGCCCGATCTTTTGCTTGAGCTGTTCTCGGAAGAAATCCCCGCGCGCATGCAGGCCAAGGCGGCCGACGATCTGCGCCGCATGGTCACCGACAAGCTCGTCGCCGAAGGCCTCGTCTATGAGGGCGCGAAAGCGTTCGCGACGCCGCGCCGGCTTGCGCTCACCGTGCACGGCATCCCCGCGCGCCAGCCTGATCTCAAGACCGAGCGCCGGGGCCCGAAAATCGGCGCGCCCGACGCGGCCGTGCAGGGCTTTCTGAAGGCGACCGGTCTGAAGTCGCTCGATGAAGCCAAAATCCAGCGCGACCCCAAGGGTGATTTCTACATCGGCTTGATCGAGAAGCCCGGCCGCGATGCGATCGAGGTGCTCGCGGAAATCCTCCCCGTCATCATCCGTACCTTCCCCTGGCCGAAATCGATGCGCTGGGGCGCGCGTTCCGGCAAACCCGGTTCGCTGAGCTGGGTGCGTCCGCTGCACGCGATCACCGCGACCTTCGGGCCGGAGACCGAAGAGCCCGATGTCGTGAAGTTCGAGGTCGACGGCGTCGCGAGCGGCCAGACCACGTACGGCCATCGCTTCATGGCGCCGGAAGCGATCAACGTGCGCCGCTTCGAGGACTATGAAGCGAAGCTGAAGGCTGCGAAAGTCATTCTCGATCCGCAGGCGCGCAAGGACATCATCTTTGCCGACGCCAAGGAGCTGACCTTCGCGCAAGGTTTCGAGCTGGTCGAGGATCAGGTGCTGCTGGACGAGGTGTCGGGCCTCGTCGAATGGCCCGTTGTCATGATGGGTTCGTTCGAAGCGGAATACCTCGCGATCCCGGACGAGGTGATCCGCGCCACCATCCGCAACAACCAGAAGTGCTTCGTCGTCAAGGATCCGAAGACGGGCAAGCTGACCAACAAGTTCGTCCTCACCGCCAATATCGAGGCGACCGACGGCGGCAAGGTCATCGTATCAGGCAACGAACGCGTGATCCGTCCGCGTCTGTCGGATGCGAAATTCTTCTATGAGACGGACCTGAAGACGAAGCTCGAGGACCGTCTGCCGAAATTCGAGCAGATCGTATTCCACGAGAAGCTCGGCACCCAGGCGGCGCGCATCAAGCGCATCGAGCGCTTGGCCGCCGAGATCGCGCCGCTGGTCAGCGCCGATGTCGCCAAGACCAAACGCGCCGCGCATTTGGCGAAGGCTGATTTGCTGACGGAGGTCGTCGGCGAATTCCCGGAAGTGCAGGGCCTGATAGGCAAGTACTACGCCCTCGCCCAGGGCGAGGACGCCTCCGTCGCCGCCGCCTGCGAAGAGCATTACAAACCACAAGGGCCGGCAGATCGCGTGCCGACCGATCCGGTGAGTGTCGCGGTGGCGCTCGCCGACAAGATCGATACGCTGGTGGGCTTCTGGGCCATCGACGAGAAGCCGACGGGCAGCAAGGATCCGTATGCGCTGCGTCGTGCGGCGTTGGGGGTGATCAGGCTGATCGCCGAAAACGCATTGCGTCTGTCGCTCATGAAGTTGGCTGCGTCCGCGCTTGCCGGCCTGTCGGTGAAGCCCGCCGATGTCTCGAGGCTTCCGAGCGACCTCCTCGCCTTCTTCGCCGACCGCCTCAAGGTCCAGCTCCGCGAGCAAGGCGCGCGTCACGATCTCGTCGACGCCGTATTCGCGCTCGGCGGTCAGGACGATCTCCTGATGATCGTCCGCCGCGTCGAGGCGCTCGGCAAATTCCTCGAGAGCGACGATGGGAAGAACCTGCTCGCCGGCATCAAGCGCGCCAGCAACATCCTCTCGATCGAGGAGAAGAAGGACAAGCGCAGCTTCGACGGCGCTCCGGATGCTGCGCTTTACAGCCTCGATGAGGAGAGGGCGCTGGCGAAGGCGATCGGCGAGGTGCAGGCGGAAGCAAGCGCTGCCGTCGCCAAGGAGGACTTCGCCGCCGCGATGAGCGCGATGGCGAAGCTGCGGCCGCCGGTCGATGCGTTCTTCGAAAAAGTTCGCGTCAACGACGACGATGCCAAGGTGCGCGAGAATCGCCTGAAGCTGCTGAACGAAATCCGCAGCGCCACGCGCGCGGTGGCGGATTTCTCGAAGATTCAGGATTGAAGCGCGGTAGCGCCTTAAACACCGCTGTCATTCCGGGGCGCGCCACTTGGCGCGAGCCCGGAATCCATTGTTCCTCACCACGCGCGGCACGATGGATTCCGGGCTCGCGCTTCGCGCGCCCCGGAATGACAGGAGCAAAAAGAAGTGCCCCGCCCGGCGGGGGGAAGACCGGGCGGGGCCCGATGTCCGATCTATACTGCTCGCGCCAGCCTGATTGAAGTGACGCGCCGGACATCTAGTCGATGTCGATGATTCGATGTCAGTCCAGCACCTCGACGATGCGGCGCGAGCGCGGCTCGACCAGCACGGTCTCGCCGTTCACGACAGTGTAGCGGTAGGTGGTGGCGCCGAAGCGTTGCGGCACGTCATAATAAGTGACGCCGCTTTCGGGTAAGGTGGCACCGACCACCACACGATCCGGAATCCGGAAGGGCGGCACACGTTGTTCGACGACATAGTCGCGGAAGGCCGGCCGCTGATCGATCGTAATGGTCGGGATGCTGTCGGTCGCGGCCGGCGCGCGTCCGACGGTGACACCGCTTTGCGCCTGCGCCGCAAGGGGCGAGCCGACCGCGGCCGCGAGCGCTGCAAGAGCAAGAATCCTGTTCCGCATGGACAACTCCTTCGACGTGATTTTATTTCGGACGCGCCAGTGGCGCAGCCGATTGGCCAATGCATGCACCCTTCGCAATGTTCCGGGAAAAGGCCCGCCGCATTCGCGGCAATTTCAGGCAGTTTTCGTGTGCGCCGGAACTCGCACTGCCCGTTGCGCGTCTCTACTCGCGGAACCGGGAGGGCTATGATCCGCCCGCGATTCGCCTCATCCTCCACAGAAAGATAGTTCATGCACATCACCGTCGCCCACATTTCGCCGATCCTGTCGTTGATTGCGGGCGTGCTCATCCTGATCATGCCGCGGCTCCTCAACTTGATCGTCGCGATCTTCCTCATCGTGAACGGCGCGATCGGGCTCGGGCTCCTGAAGTGGCTCCGCTTCTAGGTGTTCACTTTTCGGAACCGTCCGACTTGCGCGGGCCCGCCCAAAGTGGTGTAAGGCCCGCGATTTCCCATTCCTCTCGCAGGTTGTGTGCAAGCTATGGCCAAAGCCGCCTCGAAGCCCAAGAAAATCCCGGCGAAAATGCCAGCGAAATCAAAGTCCTCGGCCGCCGCTAAGGCCGCGCCGCCGGCCCGCAAGGCGCTGGCCAAGAGCGCGCCGAAGCCAGTCGCCAAATCCGCGGCAAAGCCGACGGCAAAGGCCGTGACCAAGGCGGCTCTGCCGAAGGTCGCAACGAAGCCCGCACCGAAGAAGGCGGCGCCCGCCAAGGCCGCGCCGGCAGCCATCAAGGCCGGCAAATGGGTCTACACGTTCGGTGACGGCAAGGCCGAGGGCCGGACGGAGATGCGCGACCTGCTCGGCGGCAAGGGCGCGAACCTCGCCGAGATGGCCAATCTCGGCCTTCCCGTGCCTCCCGGCTTCACCATCCCGACTTCGGTCTGCACCTACTTCTACGCGCATGACAAATCCTATCCGAAGGAATTGCAGGCCCAGGTTGAGAAAGCGCTCGACCATGTCGGCAAGTTGACCGGCAAGGTGTTCGGCGACACCAGGAACCCGCTGCTCGTCTCGGTGCGCTCCGGCGCGCGTGCCTCGATGCCGGGCATGATGGATACCGTGCTCAACCTCGGCCTCAACGACCAGACCGTGGAAGCGCTGTCGGAATTGTCGGGCGACCGCCGTTTCGCCTATGACAGTTATCGCCGCTTCATCACCATGTATTCGGACGTGGTGCTCGGCTTCGAGCATCATCACTTCGAGGAAATCCTCGATACCTTCAAGGACAGCCAGGGCTATACGCTCGACACCGATCTGTCGGCCGAGGATTGGGTCGATCTGGTCGGCAAGTACAAGGACGCGGTCGCGCGCGAGACCGGCAAGGACTTCCCGCAGGATCCGCACGACCAACTCTGGGGCGCGATCGGTGCGGTGTTCTCATCCTGGATGAACGCGCGCGCGGTGACCTACCGCAAGCTGCACGACATTCCGGAATCCTGGGGCACCGCGGTCAACGTGCAGGCCATGGTGTTCGGCAACATGGGCGAGACCTCGGCGACCGGCGTTGCCTTCACCCGCAATCCCTCGACCGGCGAGAGCAAGCTCTACGGCGAGTTCCTGATCAACGCGCAAGGCGAGGACGTGGTGGCGGGCATCCGCACGCCGCAGGACATCACTGAGGAAGCGCGGAAGGAGTCGGGCTCCGACAAGGCGTCGATGGAAGCGGCGATGCCCGAGGCCTTCAAGGAGCTGACGCGGATCTATACGCTGCTCGAGAAGCACTACCGCGACATGCAGGACATGGAGTTCACGGTCGAGCAGGGCAAGCTGTGGATGCTGCAGACCCGCGGCGGCAAGCGCACCGCGAAGGCCGCGCTGCGCATCGCGGTCGAGCTCGCCAATGAAGGGCTGATCTCGAAGAAGGAAGCCGTGACGCGGATCGATCCCGCCTCGCTCGATCAGCTCCTGCATCCGACCATCGATCCCAACGCCAAGCGCGACGTGATCGCGACCGGCCTGCCGGCGTCCCCGGGCGCCGCGTCCGGCGAGATCGTGTTCTCCTCGGATGAAGCGGCCAAGCTTCAGGCCGACGGGCGCAAGGTCATCCTGGTCCGCATCGAGACCAGCCCGGAAGACATCCATGGCATGCACGCCGCAGAAGGCATCCTCACCACGCGCGGCGGCATGACCTCCCACGCCGCGGTCGTCGCGCGCGGCATGGGCAAGCCCTGCGTCTCCGGCTGCGGCACCATCCGCGTCGACTACGGCCGCGGCACCATGAGCATCGGTTCGCGCACCTTCAAGACCGGCGACGTCATCACCATCGACGGCTCGCTCGGCCAGGTGCTCGCCGGCCGCATGCCGATGATCGAGCCGGAGCTGTCCGGCGAGTTCGGCACGCTGATGGCCTGGGCCGACCAGGTCCGCAAGATCGGCGTCCGCGTCAACGGCGACACGCCTGATGACGCGCGCACCGCGATCAAGTTCGGCGCCGAAGGCATCGGCCTGTGCCGCACCGAGCACATGTTCTTCGAGGAGACTCGAATCCGCACGGTGCGCGAGATGATCCTCTCCGAGGACGAGCAGTCGCGCCGTGCCGCGCTTGCAAAACTGCTGCCGATGCAGCGCGCCGACTTCGTCGAGCTGTTCGAGATCATGAAGGGCCTGCCCGTCACGATCCGCCTGCTCGATCCGCCGCTGCATGAGTTCCTGCCGCACACCCATGCCGAGGTCGAGGAAGTGGCGCGCGCCATGAACACCGACCCGCGGCGTCTCGCCGACCGCGCCCGCGAGCTCTCGGAGTTCAATCCGATGCTCGGCTTCCGTGGCTGCCGTATCGCGATCGCGTATCCCGAGATCGCCGAGATGCAGGCCCGCGCGATCTTCGAAGCGGCGGTCGAGGCCGAGAAGCGCACCGGCAAGGCCGTGGGCCTCGAGGTGATGGTGCCGCTGATTGCCACCAAGATGGAGCTCGATCTCGTCAAGGCGCGCATCGATGCCACCGCGCAGGCGGTGATGCGTGATACCAACACCAAGCTGGCCTATCAGGTCGGCACCATGATCGAGCTGCCCCGCGCCTGTTTGCTCGCGGCCGAGATCGCACAGTCGGCCGAGTTCTTCTCGTTCGGCACCAACGACCTGACACAGACGACCTACGGCATCAGCCGCGACGATGCCGCGAGCTTCCTCGGGACCTACGTGTCCAAGGGTATCCTCCCGATCGATCCCTTCGTGGCGCTCGACCAGGAGGGCGTCGGCGAGCTCGTCAAGATCGGCGTCGCGCGCGGCCGCAAGACCCGCCCGAAGCTCAAGGTCGGCATCTGCGGCGAGCACGGCGGCGATCCCGCCTCGGTCGCCTTCTGCCACAATATCGGCCTCGACTACGTCTCCTGCTCGCCCTACCGCGTGCCGATCGCCCGCCTCGCCGCCGCGCAGGCCGCGCTCGGCAAGGCGATCGCAAGCCAGGCGTAAGAAGAACTGGAATGCTGGAATGAAAGAGGCGGGGCGAAAGCCCCGCCTCTTTCTATTTGTCCGATGCTCTCTCCATCCGTCATTGCGAGGAGCCCTTGCGAGGAAGCAATCCAGGACGTCTCCGAAGGGATTCTGGATTGCTCCGCTACGCTCGCAATGACGAGGTTGTTGAAGCACCGCACCGACAACGGGAACACCGCGCGTCCCGTAATGATACGCGCCCGCAAGGGTTCCTTCACCATTTGCATTGACCGGTTGTTTACCGCTTCACGTGAGGACGCATTTACCACCGTGCGCGATTGCCCCGTGAAAACACCTGTGTTCGCTTGAGTGTGCCGCACGCGCAACGCGGATTAACGCCCCGGCAACCTAAATTAGATACTTACGATAAAGATCGAATTGCACGGATGTACTGCGGCTCGATTTTTCTGGCGTAAGCGTAGCGTGAGCGTAACGATGTCAGTGTTGCGTAACCATCCGAAGGGCGCGCGGTTCGCGTCCTTCGGCATCGGTCTCTGCATCTTCGCATTGATGCCGAGAGAGACCGGCTATCAAGACATTGCCTCCTTGCTGGCGCGCCAACCCGGCGTCGCCGAGCGTTGGCAGAAGCAGGTGTTCTCCGCGGCGTCCTCCATCCAGCTCGCCACCTACAGTTTCTCGCGCCCCATCGGCACCTCCGTTCCGCAGAGCGCGATGGTTCGCCTCGCGAGCCTCGACGGCCGCGACGTCACCGGCGCGATCAGCCGCAATCCGGCGCTGCAGGCGCCGCCGCGCTACCAGGCTTCCGACTTTCCCAAGGTCGATCGCTCCATGAAGGGTGATCGCCTCGCAATCGTCACACCGGGCCAGGCTCCCGAAACGGCGGCGCCTGCTGCGGCACCGGCGCAGGAAGATCCCGCGACGTCGAACGGTTCGGTGTTCGGCACCAAGACCGCCGCGTTGCCACAGGCGATGTCGCCAGAGACTGCGGCTGCGCTCGACCCCGAGCTCCAGGAAGCGCTGCGTGCGCCGCCGCTGCCGCAATATGCCAATCCACCGCAGGCCAGCGACGCGGCGCGCGCGTTCGCGGTCCAGCCGCTCGAAGCGCTGAAGCAGGCGACTGTTCCGCCGGCACCGGCGCGCGATCCCTTCCGCGTCAAGACCTCGAACCTGTTCTTCGGCAGCGCCTCGCTCGGCGGCAATCTGGAGAGCATCGAGAGTTGGCAGCCCGGCGCCGAGCCGCTGATCGTGATGCCCGATCCGGACATGAAGGTGACGGCCTCGCTATCGCCGCCGACCGTGGACATTGCCAAGGACATCGAGAGCGGCGAGAGTGTCGCGCCAAAGGGCGAGGTCAACGCCGACAACCAGCGCACCAGATCGCCGGCGGAACGGCTCGCGCTCGACGACAAGTCGCGCGCGAAGTCCGAGAAGTGTCTTGCGGAAGCGATCTATTTCGAATCCCGCGGCGAGGCCGTCCGGGGCCAGATGGCGGTGGCGCAGGTCGTGATGAACCGTGTGTTCTCCGGCAAATATCCCGACACCGTGTGCGGCGCGGTCTATCAGAACAAGCACCGTCATCTCGCTTGCCAGTTCACCTTCGCCTGCGACAACAACACCGACGTGATCCGCGAGCCCGAGATGTGGGAGCGCGCCAAGAAGATCGCCAAGGCCATGCTCGACGGCCAGATCTGGTTGCCCGAGGTCGGCAAGTCCACGCACTATCACGCCTACTGGGTGCGCCCGTCCTGGGTCGCCGAGATGAAGAAGATGTACAAGACCGGCGTGCACACCTTCTACCGCCCACGCAAATGGGGCGACGGCAGCGAGGCGCCGGCCTGGGGCACGCCGGCACAGACCGCCGCGCTCTCCGCCGAGCTCGCGCAGGAAGCCAAGAGCTCCGCGGAAATGGGCATGAGCGAGCGGCGGTAGCTGAGCGCCAAGGTCTCCATCGCGTCATCGCCGGGTTGTCCCGGCCATCCACGTTCTTAGGTCCGCGCGGCAAGGCCGTGGATGCCCGGGACAAGCCCGGGCATGACGACCTCGTGCAGGCTGCGTGCCCTCACGCCTCGATATCCAGCGCGCAGTCGAAGTTCGGCGCCGAATGGGTCAGCGCGCCGGCCGACGCGTAGTCGACGCCGGTGGCTGCGATCGCCGCGATCGAATCCAGCGTGACGCCGCCGGACGCCTCGAGCTTGAGGCGGCCCTCGTTGATCCGCACCGCCTCACGCAGCGTCGCAAGATCCATGTTGTCGAGCAGCACGGCGTCGGCCATTCCCGTCGCCAGCACTTCGCGCAGTTGCGCCAGCGTGTCGACCTCGATCTCGATCTTGACGAGATGGCCGGCGTGGCTGCGGGCGCGCTCCAGCACGGCACCGACGCCGCCGGCAACCGCGATGTGGTTGTCCTTGATCAGGACCGCATCGTCGAGGCCGAAGCGGTGATTGAAGCCGCCGCCGCACCGCACGGCGTATTTCTCCAGCGCCCGCAAGCCCGGCGTGGTCTTGCGCGTGCAGCAGATGCGCATCCGGGTGCCTTCGGTGCGCGCGACGTATTCGGCCGTCAACGTTGCGACGCCCGAGAGGCGGCCCACGAAGTTCAGCGCGGTCCGCTCCGCGGTGAGAATGGCCCGCGCGGGGCCGGAGATCGTCAGCACCTGCTGTCCGCGGGCCACGCGTGCGGCGTCGCGGACATGCGCGCGCACCTCGATGTCGGGCGAGAGCTTTCGCAAAGTCGCCAGCGCCAGCGGCAAGCCGGCGATCACGCCGGCCTGGCGCGCGACCAGGACCGCCTCTGCCCGGGTCGCTTCCGGGATCGTCGCAAGCGAGGTGATGTCGCCCGCACGGCCGAGGTCCTCGTCGAGCGCGCGCTGCACGGCGTCGTCGATGACGAGCGGGGAAAGGAAGGCGTCGGGGTTGAGCAACGAGGTCGGATTGATCATGGGGGACTCCATCAGGCGATCATGGGGTGGGCCGTGCGCGGCGACGGGCGCAGGCCTTCTGCGATCTCGCACGCCGCGGCGAGCGTGGTCGTCGTTCTCTGCGCCAGCGCAGGGATTTCGGCCGGATGGTCGGAGCGGAAATGCGCGCCTCGGCTCTCGCGTCGGCTCCAGGCTGACGCCGCGACGAGCAGGGCCGAAATCGCCATGTTGCGGAGCGCGATGCTCGTTGCCTCGCGTTCGAGCCTGGCGAAGTGGTGCACGGCATCGGTCAGACCGTCGCCGTCGCGGACCACGCCGACATGCGCGCTCATCGTCGCCCGCAGCCGCTGCACGACCGCGGCATCCGGCGTGCCGCCGCGCGGTGCGACCGGTGCGTCGGGGAGGCGGGCGGGTGAGGGGAGCGCGCGGCCGGCAATGTCGTCGGCAATTCGTGCGGCGTAGACCACGGCCTCGAGCAGCGAATTCGAGGCCAGCCGATTGGCGCCGTGTGCGCCGGTCGACGACACCTCACCGCCGGCCCAGAGCCCGTCGATCGAGCTGCGGCCACGTTCGTCCACCGCGACGCCGCCCATATGATAATGCGCGGCGGGCGCGATCGGGATGAGTTGCGTGGCAGGGTCGATTCCAGCGGCGATGCAGCTCGCATGCACGGTCGGAAATTTGTCGGCGAAGCGCACGCCCAGCGCCTGCCGCGCATCGAGGAAGGCGCCCCGCCCGCCCGCGATCTCGGCGAACACGCCGCGGGCTACGATGTCGCGCGGCGCGAGCTCCGCGAGCGGGTGGCGCGCTGCCATGAAGCGTTCGCCGTTGCCGTTGACCAGCGTTGCGCCTTCGCCGCGCAGCGCTTCGGTGGCGAGCGGCGCCGGATCGCGCCCGACCATGATGGCGGTGGGATGGAACTGCACGAACTCGGGATCGGCGATCACGGCACCGGCGCGCGCTGCGATGGCGAGGCCGGATCCGCTGGCCTCGACCGGATTGGTGGTGACGGCATAGAGATGCCCGATGCCGCCAGTTGCAAGCACGACCGCGCGCGAGGCGAGCAGGACCGGCCGTGCCGCCGCGTTGCCGGCCTCGCGCAGTTGAAGGCCGGTTACGGCGCCATCCTCCGTCAGGAGCGCTTCAGCGACGAGACCTTCGATGACACGGATCGACGGCGTGCGGCGCACTGCTTCGCTCAAGGCCGCGATGATCGCCGCTCCCGCCCCGTCGCCCCGCACATGCACGATGCGCCGGGCGGAGTGTGCGGCTTCGCGTCCCACGGCGAGCCTGCCTTCGAGATCTCGGTCGAAGGGGACGCCATAGGCCAGGAGATCGTGAATGCGCGGCGCGGCCTCGCGGGCGATCCCGAATGCAACGGCCTCATCGACGAGACCGCCACCGACCGCAACGGTATCGGCGGCGTGCGCTTCCGGCGTATCGCCTTCGGCCACCGCCGCGGCGATGCCGCCTTGCGCCCATGCGGATGATGCACCCTGTCCGAGCGGCGCCGCGGAGATCAAGGTCACCGGCCGCGGCGCGAGCTTGAGCGCGCAGAACAGTCCGGCAAGGCCGCCGCCGACGATGACGACGTCGTCGGTGCGGCGGGTGAGGTTGTGGATGTTGTTGGTCATGATGCTTCCTCTTGCTCATCTGTCGTCCCCTGCGAACGCAGGGATCCATACGCCGCGGCGGAGGTTGTTGTGCGAAGCTGCTCAACGTCGTTCTTCGCACCACATCTTCCTGTGGTTATGGGTCCCGGACCTGCGCTCCGCTTTGCTGCGCTTGTCCGGGACGACGGCTATGTGCGACGCTAGTTCTTCAGATTGATCATTCGCTCGACCGAACGCCGCGCGCGCACCGCAAGCGCGGGGTCGATCGTGACCTCCTCGCGGAGCGTCAGCAGGCTGTCCAGAATGTTGGCGAGCGTGATGCGCTTCATGTGCGGGCAGAGATTGCAGGGGCGCAGCATCTCCACGTCGGGCAGCTCGGCGCGGACATTGTCGGCCATCGAGCACTCCGTGATCATCACCAGCCGTCGCGGCCGCTTGTCGCGCACCCAGTTGATCATATGCGCGGTCGAGCCGGTGAAGTCGGCTTCCGCCAGCACGTCGGGCGGGCACTCCGGATGCGCGATGATCTGCACCGAGGGATCGGCCTCGCGAAACGCGCGCAGTTCCTGGCCGGTGAAGCGTTCATGCACCTCGCAGGCGCCCTTCCAGGCGATGATCTTCACGTCGGTCTTCGAGGCGACGTAAGTTGCGAGATAGCGGTCGGGCAGGAAGATCACGCTTCGAGCGCCCAGGCTCTCGACCACCTGGACCGCGTTCGACGAGGTACAACAGATGTCGACCTCGGCCTTCACCTCGGCGGAGGTGTTGACATAGGCCACGACCGGCACGCCGGGAAATCTCTCGCGGAGCAGGCGGACGTCGGCGCCGGTGATGCTGGCGGCGAGCGAGCAGCCGGCGCGTGAATCCGGGATCAGCACTGTCTTGTCCGGATTGAGCAGTTTCGACGTCTCCGCCATGAAGTGCACGCCGCATTGCACGATGATGCCGGCCTTCACCTTGCTGGCTTCGATGGCGAGCTGAAGCGAATCGCCGCCGATATCGGCGACGCAGTGGAAGATCTCCGGGGACTGATAATTGTGCGCGAGGATCACCGCGCCCCGCGCGCGCTTCAGCTCGTTGATGGCCTGGATCGTCGGCGCCATCAGCGGCCACTCGATCGGCGGAATCACGTGCTTCACACGCTCATAGAGCGGGGCGGTGGCGTGCGCGACCTCCGGCGTCCATGCCAGCGAGGGCGCCGGCAGCGCGGGCCCCGTTCGTGCCGGTGCGGCACGGGAGGCGGCGACCTGGTTCTCGGGGTGGCCCTGGGGCCGGTTGGCAAAGTCGTCGGGGCCGTAAATTCCAGCGATCGGCATCGAAGCCTCCCTTGCATGTCATTTATACTCATAATGAGTATATTTAAGGCCTAGATAATCCGCCCAAGGGGGCGGCACGAACTTCATCGAGGTCAAATATACTCACTCTGAGCAAATCAGAGATAACATGCTCGGGCTGAGACCGCCAGATCCGGCTTCACACATTTCCGTCAAACAGGTCCGACGGGCGGAGCGAGGCCGCCTCGAAATGCAATGCTCCCGCGGTAGCCCCCCGTGGAATGCAACCGTTTTTGACTTGGGATTTTCATGCAAGTGCATTAAGTCGCATGTTCGCAGCCGCCGCTTTGCGAGACCAACTTAGAAGACGAGGAACACCATGACATCAGCGGGCGAACTTGCTCCGGCCTCACGTTCCTCCAATTGGCGCACTCCGGCCGTCATCATTCTCTGCGGTTGCGCGATCGGCATGCTCGGCTTCGGTCCGCGCTCGGCGCTCGGCTTCTTCGTGCAGCCGATGAGCCACGAATTCTCCTGGGGCCGTGACGTGTTTGGCCTCGCGATCGCCGTGCAGAATCTGTTGTGGGGCCTGGGCCAGCCGCTCGCCGGCGCGGTCGCGGATCGCTTCGGCGTGTTCCGGGTGATGTGCGTGGGCGCTCTGCTCTATGCCGGCGGACTGTTGTTGATGCGCTATTCCTCGACGCCGTTGTCGCTCAACATCGGTGCTGGCGTCATGGTCGGTTTCGGTCTTGCCGGCTGTTCGTTCAATCTGGTGCTGTCCGCGTTCACCAAGCTGCTGCCGGCCGAGAAGCGCGGCCTTGCGCTTGGTGCCGGCACGGCGGCGGGCTCATTCGGGCAATTCCTGTTCGCGCCGATCGGCGTCGCCTTGATCGACAATTTCGGCTGGCAGCAGGCGATTTCCGTGTTCGGCTTCCTGATGTTGCTGATCATCCCGCTGTCGCTGGCGCTCTCGACGCCGCCGGTCGCACGTGCGGCGAACGCGACGCCGGCGGATGATCAGACCTTCACCAAGGCGCTTGCCGAAGCCTTCGGCCACCGCTCCTACGTGCTGCTGGTGCTCGGCTTCTTCACCTGCGGATTCCAGCTCGCTTTCGTCACCGTGCATCTGCCGGCCTTCCTGGTCGATAGCGGCATCTCCGCGCAAACCGGCGGCTGGGTGATCGCGGCGATCGGCCTGTTCAACATCGTGGGATCGCTGAGCGTCGGCTATCTCCAGAACTCATTGCCCAAGCGCTACATCCTCTCGACCATCTACTTCACGCGCGCGCTGGCGACCCTTGCCTTCATCTCGTTTCCGATCACGCCGTTCTCGGCGATCGCATTCGGTGCGGTCTCCGGCCTGACCTGGCTGTCGACGGTGCCGCCGACCTCGGCGCTGGTGGCGCTGATGTTCGGCACGCGCTGGTTTGCGACGCTCTACGGCTTCGCCTTCGTCAGCCATCAAGTCGGCGGCTTCCTCGGCGTCTGGCTGGGCGGCATCGTCTTCGAGCGGTTCGGTTCCTATACGCCGATCTGGTGGCTCTCGATCCTGTTCGGTGTGCTCTCGGCGCTCATCAATCTTCCGATCGTGGAGAAACCGGTTCATCGGGCAGTTGCGCAGCCTGCCTGATCGGCTAAACATCCCCGACAAACATAAGTCAGGGAGTTCAGTCGTGGCCACATTCAAGGCGATCCGGGTCGACAAGGCGGACAAGGGCACCACTGCCGCGCTGACGCAGTTCGACGAAGCCGAGCTGATGGACGGCGACGTCACCGTCCGCGTCGAATGGTCGACGCTGAACTACAAGGACGGCCTGGCGCTCACCGGCAAGGCGCCGGTGGTGCGCCGCTTCCCGATGATTGCCGGCATCGACTTCGCAGGCACGGTCGAGCAATCCTCGCATCCGCAGTGGAAGGCCGGCGACAAGGTCGTCTGCACCGGTTGGGGCATGGGCGAGACCCATCTCGGTGCCTATGCCGAGAAGGCGCGGGTGAAGGGCGACTGGCTGGTTGCCTTGCCGCAAGGCCTGTCGACGCGCGATGCCATGGCGATCGGCACCGCCGGCTTCACCGCGATGCTCTCGGTGCTGGCACTGGAGAAGCACGGTCTGTCGCCGAAGAGCGGTCCCGTGGTGGTGACGGGTGCTGCCGGCGGCGTCGGCTCGGTGGCCACCGCCGTGCTTTCGAAGCTCGGCTACCACGTCATCGCGTCGACCGGCCGCGCCTCGGAGGCCGACTATTTGAAAGAGATCGGCGCAGCCGAAATCATCGACCGCAACGAATTGTCGGCACCGGCCAAGCCGATTGCCAAGGAGCGTTGGGCGGGCGGTGTCGACAGCGTCGGCTCGACCACCCTGGCGAATCTGCTGTCGATGACGAAATACGGCGGGGCAATTGCGGCTTGCGGCCTGGCCGCCGGCATGGACCTGCCGTCGTCTGTGGCACCTTTCATTTTGCGCGGAGTGTGCCTTCTCGGCATCGATTCCGTGATGTGTCCGATCGAGCCGCGGAAGGCCGCCTGGCAGCGTCTGGCGTCCGATCTGGATCGGACAAAACTATCTGAAATCACTCAAGAAATCGCGCTCGACGCAGTTCCGGAATGGGGCGCGAAAATTCTGGCGGGGCAGGTCCGCGGCCGCATCGTGGTAAAAATTGTCTAACGGCGTTCAGACTTTACCAACCAAGCTGCTTCAATGTCGCCATGGTTAGTATGGTAAGCAGCGGGTAAAGAGATAAGGCATCGCCCGCTGCGGGGGTCGGTTCGGAGTTGAGCATGCTTGCGCGTATTGTGTTGGGGGCTGTCACGGCGGCAGCAACGTTTGCGCCGGCCATTGCCGGAAGCATGAATGCCGATGAGGCGCGTCGCTTCGTGGCCGGCAAGGTGTTTGCCTTTACCTGCTTCGACGGCACCCGCGGTGCAGGCCGCATCCTCGACGACCTCGGCGCCGCCGGTGCGGTGCAGTTCTCGGGCTCAGGCCCGGTGAAACATCTTCGCCTGCCCGGCAACACGCTCCAGATCCGCGGCCAGAACGTCTGCGCCGCGATCAAGGGCATTCCGTTCGAGCCCTGTTTCAACCTTGAAAAGACCGATGATCGCAGCTTTCGCGGCTCGGTGTCGGGCATGGGCTTCGCCTATTGCGACTTCCGTCACCAAGGCGGCAACCAGATGCTGATGGCGCGCGCCGCCGCGCGTCCGCGTTCGCTGCGCTCTTCGGAGCATACCGGTTCGGTCGCCGCATCTCACACCGAAGTCGCCGCGCGCGTCGAGACGCCACGTGTCGAGAGCAGCCGGCTCGAGCCGGTGAAGTCGGAGCCTGCCAAGAACGAGGGCCCGCTGGAGCTGCGTCGCTCGACGCAGTGAGACGGTCGCGCGGGACGGTCCGCGCAGTTTTTAGTTGAAGACGTCCATCGAACGCGAAGCCGCTGCGCCGTAGTCATACGGACGGCGGTTTTCATGCCTTGGTAGCTGTTCGCGCGCCAGTTTGCGTACGGCCGGAGGGGCGCGGCGCGATAAAAGGGTTCAACGATGTCGCTGTACTTCTTCCGCATCAGCACCGGTCGCTATTCCGGCGCCGCCGACCAGCCCTACGAGTTCGAGGATCGCACAGCCGCCTGGACAGAAATGACCGAAGTCTGCGCCAATTTGCTCGGCAGCATCGCCCGCGGGCTGAAGCCGAATGCCGAGTGGTGCATGGAACTGCTCGACGAAAACAAGCAGCCGGTGTTTCGCATCAGCCTTCTCGGCGAGAGCGTCGGAGCACCCTAGACCCGACCTCAGGGTGCAATTTTACAACGTGCAGCAGTCGGCGGAAGGCACTCACCAGGTGTCGTCCAACGTCACAGATGTGCAGCGCGGCGCGAGCGAGACGGGTTCGGCATCCTCGCAGGTCCGCCGCGCAGATGATGTCCTGCGACAGCAACCCCTCAAGCTCGAGGTCGGCAAGTTCCTCGGCACCGTGCGCGCCGCCTGACGGCCGCCTCCTTCGATAGAGCTGATCTGCAACCGTCGCGCGCGAAGGTGCGGCGGTTGCGCGCGTGCGTGCATGGAAAATAGCGCGGGCCGGGCTCGGCCGTAGTTTTACGTAGGATCATGTTAACGCCTGCTTGCGATTATGGCAGGCAATCTTACGGGATAAGAACCAGCCAGCACTGTTGAGCTAACCGCCGCACGGTCGTCCGTCGTGACGCCTGGCGCAGGTGGCGTGCGCGTTGCTAGGCATCGTCGGGATTTGTCGTGATGTCGAAGTTGTCGATCGTCTTCAAGCTTCTGACCGTGTTGTCAGTTCTCGTCCTCTCGCTCGCCGGTGTCGGCGTGACGGCGATCGGCACCATGCAGAACATCAACGCCCACACGGTCGAGATTGCGGAGAGTTGGCTGCCGAGCGTGCGTGCACTCGGCTCGATGCGCGCCGACATCAATGAGCTGCGCGTCGCCCTCCGCCTGCATCTGATGCAGGACACCGCCGAAGGCAAGGAGGCCGCCGAAAAGCGCCTCGCCAATCTGCGCGAGCGCATCGAGAAGACCCGTAAGGTCTACGAGCCGCTGATCAACGCGGCCGAGGAGCGCGCGCTCTACGGGCAGTGGACCAAGGCGTGGGCCGAGTACCTGAACGGCGTGCAGGACGTCATGGCGCTGTCGCGCAAGAGCGTCGGGCGTTTTCCGGCCGACGCCAATGAAATGCTGCAGACCAAGGTCGCGAAGATGGCCCAGGCGGCCGATCCGCTGCTGCAGAAGGCCATCGAACTCAACAACAGCGGCGCCGAGCTGGAGACGAAGCAGGCGGCCGACAGCTATGCGTTGATCTTCCGCGTGCTGGTCGGCATCATCGTACTCTCCGTCGTGATCGCGATCGGCGCGGCCTATTATCTCGTGCGCGACGTCTCTCGCGGCATTGCCTCGATCATCCGTCCGATGCAGTCGCTCGGCGAGGGCGACCTCTCGGCCGAGGTGCCGCATCGCGGCGAGAAGACCGAGATCGGTTCGATGGCCGATGCGCTGCAGATCTTCAAGGAGGCGCTGATCGCCAAGAAGGCCGCCGACGAAGTGGCCGCTCGCGATGCCGAGGCCAAGATCGAGCGCGGTCGCCGCGTCGATGCCATCACGCGCAATTTCGAGGCCATGATCGGCGAGGTGGTCGGCACGGTCTCCTCCGCCTCGACCGAACTCGAGGCCTCGGCCTCGACGCTGACCGGCACCGCGCAGCGCGGCCAGCAACTCGCGACCGTCGTCGCGGCCGCGTCCGAGGAAGCCTCCACGAACGTGCAAGCGGTCGCCTCCGCATCCGAAGAACTATCGTCCTCCATCACCGAGATCAGCCGCCGCGTGCAGGATTCGGCGCGGATGGCGGCGGAAGCCGTCGAGCAGGCGGCGCGGACCAACGAGCGCGTCAACGCGCTGTCGCAGGCCGCCTCCCGCATCGGTGACGTGGTCGAGCTCATCAACACCATCGCGGGCCAGACCAATTTGCTGGCACTGAACGCCACCATCGAGGCGGCACGCGCCGGCGAAGCCGGCCGCGGCTTTGCGGTCGTCGCGTCGGAAGTCAAGGCGTTGGCCGAGCAGACCGCGAAGGCGACCGGCGAGATCGGGGCACAGGTATCGGGCATCCAGGCCGCGACTCAGGAATCCGTCAGCGCCATCCAGGAGATCGGCGGCACCATCGAGCGGTTGTCCGAGGTGTCGGCGGCGATCGCCGCCGCCGTCGAGGAGCAGGGCGCCGCGACGCAGGAGATCTCGCGCAACGTCCAGCAGGCTTCGGTCGGCACGCAGGAGGTCTCGGCGAACATCACCGACGTGCAGCGTGGTGCGATCGAGACCGGCGAAGCCTCGGTCGAGGTGCTCTCGGCTGCGAAATCGCTGGCGAGCGACAGCACCCGTCTCAAGGTCGAGGTCGCGCAGTTCCTGGAATCGGTCCGCGCGGCCTGATAATCAACTGCCCGTCTGCGCGGCCGGCGGCGGCGCGACCTGTCGCCGGAACAGGATGCGCTGGTAGAGCCAGCCGATCGCGACCAGCACGATGCCGAGGCACATGAACGACAGCGCCCGGTACACGCCGGTCAGCGTCCATACGTCGACGGCGAAGGCTTTCAGGATCGTGAGCGCGATGACGGCGGCCGAGGCCAGCCGCGCCCGCTCGGAGTTGACGAGGATGCCGACGCCGAGCAGGACAACGCCGAAGCCGAGCCAGCCGATCGAATAGGTGTATTGCTCGGCGCTCGTGGTGGCGCCGTAGAGCAGCACCGGGCCGTGATAGAAGCGGCGGATCTCCAGCGTCACATAGCTGAGCGCGAACACCAGGGCTCCGCCTGCGATCGTGTTGGCGTAGACGACGGAGCGATGGCCCGCCACCGCATAGGACAGCAGCAGCATCAGCACTGCCGGCAGAGCGTAGCCGAGCAGCAGCAGATTGAAGACGAGGCCGCCGACATTGACGCCGGAGAACAGCAACGGGTTCTCCAGGATCAGGAGGCCGAACACGCTGATGATCCCTGCAATTGCCGTGAGCACGACCGCACCGGCGTTGTGCACGATGCTGTGACTGCGCAGCCGCAGCCGCTCAAGTCCGATCGCCATCGCGAGCGTGATGCAGACCTGCAGCGCGAATTCGAGCAGCGAGGGGGCCGCTGTCATGCGGCCGCCGGTCGCGAAGTGCCGGATCTCCATGAAGGCGAGCAGCGCGGTGAACAGGATCGCGGCGGTCTCGACCATGCGCAGCGGCGCGTCGTCGGCGCGGCGGCGCAGGAAGATGCTCGCGCCCCAGAACGATGCCGCCGGCAGACCGTAGCCCCAGAGCAGCCAGTTGAAGATCGGCGTGGTGCCGACGGCATCGCCGACGATCAGTGGGTCATAGGCGATGCGCGCGGTGACGAGGCCCGCGAAGATGGCGGCGAGCCAGCGCAGGAACGGGATCGGCCGCTGCAGCGAGATCCAGGCGGTGCCGAGCGACATCAGCGCGAGCGCGATGGTAAGCCAGCCCTTCTCCAGCGCAAAGGTCAGCGCCAAGGCCAGCGCGCCGAGCGTGCCGGTGGCGAACAGGGCGATGGAGGTAGCAAGCCCCGGTCGATCTTCGCGGCGTGAGAGGGCTTCGGTCGCAGCACCGAAAGCAGCGGCGAGCAGCACTGCGAGGATCGCAAACGGGATCGAGCGGTCGAGGTGAGCGATGCGCGCATAGAGCGCCACCAGGATGGCGATCGGTGTCGCGACACCTGCCGCCGACCATACCACCGGGATGACGGCCGAGTTCGACCGGCCCTGGGCGAGGAAGCCTGCGACGCCGAAGCCTGCGGCGAAGATCGCGGCCATGACCAGATGCAGCGTCACGGAGCTGTCGATTGCCGTCGGGCCGACGCCGGACATCGGGCCGCCCGGCAGCACCAGCATGTCCGGATTGGCACGCACCGCCCATTCGGCGAACACGATGAAGACGGTCGCTGCGGCGGCGCCCAGCGCGCCCGTTGCCGCCGGCGCGCGCCAGGCCACGAACAGCGTGCCTGCGACCAGCAGAGTGAAGGCGATCAGCGCGAGATCGGCGTGCGCGCTCGACACCACGATCACCACCGTGGCGAACAGGTAGGCACCGAGCGAACTCGACGAGACCGGCTCGATCTCGCCGTCCTCGGCCGCCGGGCCGAACATGAAGCCACAGACGACGAGGAGGGCAGCGAGCACGAAGCCCGCAATGACGTGGAAGGCGTGCGGCGCGACCTGCAGCTCCGGCTCGAGCCCGACGAGGGCCCAGAACACGGCGAACACGATCGTGGTGACCGCGAGCCAGCGCCACAGCCGGATGCGGGCGAGGCCGAAGCTCGCGGCGGTGACGATCGCGAGATAGATGTAGAGCGCCCAATAGTCGGGCTTGCCGCTGGAGACGAGAACCGGCGTCACGAAGGCGCCGACCACGCCGAGGCCGGCGAGTGCCGGTCCGTGCAGCAGCGCTGCGGCGAGCGTGCACATGGCGACGATGCCGAGCAGCACGAAGGCCGTGGCGGGCACGAGGAAGCCGTAGAGCGCATAGGCGGCATAGATCGTCGCGAACGCCACCGCCGTACCGGCGGCGGTGAGGATCGCGGGAATGTTGGCGATCGGCAGCGCCTGAATGGTCGAGATGCTCTCCTTGCGCCGCGTCCATTCGCCGGCCCCGAGCAGCGCGGCCGCGAACAGGCCGCCCAGGAACACGCGCACGCCGGGGCCGAGAAGGCCGGCCTCGATCGAATAGCGCACCATGAAGAAGCCGCCGAGCGCGAGCGCAAGCCCGCCGATCCACACCACCCAGCGCGTGCCGAGCCGCTCCTCGAAGCCAGGTTCTTGAATATCAGGCGCAGGCGCGGGCAAAGGAGGCGGCGCAGCGGCTTCAGGGCCCGCCTCGGGCGGCGGCGGCGAAACAGCTTCGGTCACGGGTGGCGACGCCGGTTCGGTTTCCGGCGCAAGCGGCGGGAGCTCCGCGGCAGCCGTCGCGGCGGCCGGCGCCTGCTCCCAGACAGGTGTGAGCGGCGGCGGCTGCATCCGCCGCTGCGCGTCAAACGCCTCTTCGAGCGCATTCAGTCGCCGGCGCAGCTCGCCCGCCAGGTTGGCGGCCTTGATGGCAATGATGAACGCGGCGATCGCAATGATCCACGCAAAGACGTCGAACGTGCCGTCGAACATGAAGCCTCCAGGCGATCGACGGATGGGGCCGATCGCGAAATCCTTGTCTAGCGCCGGGAGCGTACGCGCAAGCCCGGTGCGGGCCGCTCCTGAAGCACGTCGCGGCGGAAGCGGTAGAGCGCCGCCGGTCGTCCGCCGGTCTGTGTCGACATGACCCCGGTCGGTTCGACCAGGGCTTCCATTTCGACCAGGCGGCGGAAATTCTGCTTGTGCAGGTGTCGGCCGGAAATCGCCTCCACCGTGTGCTGCAGTTCGGTAAGTGTGAATTCAGGCGGCAAAAGTTCAAAGACCACAGGACGATACTTCAGTTTTGCGCGTAGCCGCGCGATCGCCGTGGCGAGAATCCGGCGGTGGTCGAACCGCATCGAGGTCCCGAGCGGTGGAAGCGTCTTGCGCGCTAATGCCGCAGGCCGGCCGTCGCGCCGCGCTTCCTCGACCAACCCGGCCTCGTACAGGAGCTCGTAGCGATCGAGCACGCGCTCCTCGTCCCAGGCCGCTCCGTCGAGGCCAAAGTAGAATCGCACGCGATCCTTTCGCGGCAATGCGCGCGTGGTCTCCGGCGTCTCCTCCGCGGCCCACTCGGTCAGCGCAGGGATGATGTCGCGGGCAATGATCGCGGGCGGCTCCTCGCGCCGGTCTTCCCACGGAAGGAAACGGTACCATGGCGAAAAGCTCGCCGCGTTTGCTGCAAGCTCGCCGTCCACCGCGCGCGTCAGTGCGAGATAACCGATCGACACCATATGCGCCCCGGTGTCGCCGGCCTCGGCATGGCGGCCGCGATCGCCAAAGGTGTAGAGCTGCTCGACATAGCCGAGCCGCAAGCCCGCCTGTTCCTCGACCCAGGCGCGCAGGCCGATCTCGAAAGTGCGGTGCGCGACCGCGTCGAACGGGCCGAACGGCAGGCCGGCAAGCCCGTCACTGTCGCGCGCGGTCAGGATCAGCGGCTCATGGCCCGCGATCGCGACGATGGCCGCGGTGAGGCCAATCTCGATCGGCGTCAGGAGCGTCTCGCTCATGCGATGTGGCGCGCAGCTGTTGCCGCAAACACGTCGTGCCCGGGCTCGTCCCGCCTGCGCGGCCGAAGCCGCTTCGGCGAGGCGAAGGCCCGGGCATCCACGTTCTCCGTACCGCGTGAAAGCTCGTGGATGGCCGGGACAAGCCCGGCGATGACGCACCTTCTGCGATGTGGCCTAACTCTCATTCCAGCTCGATCACGAAGGGGCGGCCCTCGACCATCATCGCGCCCGGGCCGATCTCGTCGAGCGCGCGCAGCATGCGGCCGTTGCGTCCCAATGCACGATCGGCGAGGCCGACGATGCGCCGGTTCGGCGAGGCAATCGGCGAGGCCGCGCGGATCTTCCTGGCGATATCGAGCTCGTCGCGGTTCGGATTGAGCGCGCAGACCGCCGCGAACGCGCTCGCGGTGGAGCGGCTGATGCCGGCATAGCAATGAACCACCAGCGGTGCGCTGCGGTCCCAGCCGCGCACGAAGTTCAGCACCTGTTCGATATGCGTCTCGGACGGTGCGACGAAACCATCCATCTCCTGGGTGATGTCGTCCATCGAGACCTTGAGATGGTTGGCCGGCAGCACGGACACCGGCCGCGCCACCTGCTCGACATTGGCCATTACGGTCAGCACGTGGCTGGCCCCGGTGAGGCGGACGGTTTCGGGAAGCGCGGCGAGGGAACAGACGTGGATCATGGCGGACCTTTTTGCCGGCGATTATAGCCGGTGCCGTAGGGTGGGCAAAGCTACCACTTCGTCGTCCCGGACAAGCGCGCTACAGGCGCGCGCCGATCCGGGACCCATAACCACAGGGTTGAGTTTTACGAAGGCTCGTGATGACCGGTTTTGCGCTGCAACCACTCCCTGTGGGTATGGGTCCCTGCTTTCGCAGGGACGACGGCGGAGTGTGAGGCATCACTCTCCCACGACAATGCTACGCGAACACCGCCCCGAACCGCTCCAAAAACTGCTTCTCGGCCCGTGCCGCGGTCCAGGGCGTCAGGTAGTCGCGCCGGACGCTGTCGGAGAGGCCGGGATCCTTGCCGAACAGGCGCCTCGCCTCGGGCTCCTCGAAGCCGGCGAGCGCGGTCGCCTCCAGATAGGCTGCACCGCGATCGGCGGCCTTGATGGCCTGCGTGATCTCTTCGGGCAATTCCGGTGGCAGGCCGAAGCGGATGTGGATGGCGCCGAGCAGGCGCTTCTCGACCGCTTTGTAGTGGCCGTCGAGCACGGCCTTGAACGGCGAGATCATGTCGCCGATCACATATTCGGGGGCATCGTGCAGCAGCGCGGCGAGCCGCATGCGCTGATCGACCCGCGGCATCTCGTGCCGCAGCACGGTTTCCACCAGCAGCGTATGCTGCGCGACCGAAAAGATATGCGCGCCGATGGTCTGGCCGTTCCAGCGTGCAACGCGCGCCAGCCCGTGCGCGATGTCGGCGATCTCGACGTCGAGCGGGGAGGGATCGAGCAGGTCGAGCCGTCGGCCCGACAGCATGCGCTGCCAGGCGCGGGACTGCGCAACGCCCGCCGTTTTCTTCGCGGTCATTTTGCCTTGAGGCGCGGCTTGCGCTGCGTCTTGCCGCAGGTCGCGTGACAATGGCAGTCGACGAGGTGGTCGTTGACCATGCCGGTCGCCTGCATGAAGGCATAGACGATGGTCGGGCCGACGAATTTGAAGCCGCGCGAGGACAGCTCCTTCGAGATCTGCACCGACAATGGTGTCGAGGCCGGCACGCTCGCCGTGGTCTTGAACTGGTTGACCTTGGGTCGTCCGTCCATGAAGTCCCACAGCAGCTTCGAGAAGCCCGGGCCCTTCTCCATGATGTCCAGATACGACTTCGCGCTCAGGATCGTGCCGTCGATCTTGGCCTTGTTGCGCACGATGCCGGCATCGTTCATCAGCGCATGAACTTTCTTGTCGTTGTAGCGCGCGATCTTCTCGGGCTGGAAATCGTCGAAGGCTTTGCGGAAGTTGTCGCGCTTGCGCAAGATCGTGATCCAGGAGAGACCGGCCTGAAAGCCGTCGAGGATCAGCTTTTCGTACAGCGCGCGGTCGTCATACTCCGGCACGCCCCATTCGGTGTCGTGATAGGCGACATAGAGCGGATCTTCACCAGGCCAGGGGCAGCGGGTCTTTCCGTCGGGATGCAGGCGGGGGGCGCGGCTCATGCGATGGGCTGCTTGGCTGGAATGCGAACGACGTCCGGTTCAGCGAGCGTCAAAGCCAGCCCTCCGGCAGTAAGCGGCTGGCCGGCATCGAGCGCGTCCGCGACACGGTCGATGCGCACCAGAGCTATGCCCTTGCCGCCGGAGGTCGAGCCGATGGTGCCGACCGGCTTGTCGCCGGCAAGAATGGTCGCGCCGGCCTCCGGCGAGGGGCCGTCGAGCAGCACCTTCACACTGCGGGTGCGTGCGGTGCCGCGATGCTGCATGCGCGAGACGACCTCCTGGCCGACATAGCAACCTTTGTCGAAATCGACGCCGGCAAGGCGGTCCATGTTGGTCTCGTGCGGAAACGCGTCGCTGTACATGAAATCGAGCCCGCCGCGCGGCACGCCGAGCGCGATGCGGTGCGCCTCGTATTCGGTCGCATCGACCATTTCGGCCCCGATGAGGTCGGACAGCTTCTGTTTGATATCTTCGGGGATCAGGATGCGAACACCGAGGCCTTCATGGCGGGGGTCGGCGAAGGCGAGGTCGGGCTGGGCCGCGGGCTGGCCGTCCCATGCGGCAAGCACGCCGAGACCGCCGGAGAGGTTTTCCACCGTGACCTTGGCGCGCAGCTTGTAGAATTTCAGCTTGGTGGCGAGGCTATCCGCCAGCGCTTTCGGGCAGTCGATCAGGAACCCGCCGCCATGACCCGCGGGCACTTCCGTGATCAGGAAATCCACGATGATCTTGCCCTGCGGCGTCAGCAACGCGCCGAATCGGCCCAGCCCGGGTTTCAGCCTGTCGACGTCGGTCGTGACCAGGCCGTTGAGGAAGTTGCGCGCATCCTCGCCCGCGACCTTGACCACGCCCCGGTCGGGAAGAAACGCTGATTTCATGCGAAAATCTCTTGCGACATGTTGCTCCGGAACGTAAGCCCGCGAGGCATAAACGACAAGACCTCGAGCCCTGCGCTTGGGGACGAGAGAGGCCCTCAGCCATGACCCAGCGCTTCGATGTGATCCTCAAGAACGGCACCGTCGTCAACCAGGACGGCGAGGGTGTTCGCGATATCGGCATCACGGACGGTCGCATCGCCGAGCTGGGCCCGCTGTCGCAGGCCTCAGCCGCGGAAGTGATCGACTGCAAGGGCCTGCACATCCTGCCCGGTGTCATGGACACGCAGGTGCATTTCCGCGAGCCCGGACTGGAGCAGAAGGAAGATCTCGAGACCGGCTCGCGCAGCGCCGTGATGGGCGGCGTCACCGCCGTGTTCGAGATGCCGAACACCTCGCCGCTCACCGTGACCGAGGCGACCTTCTCCGACAAGATCAAGCGCGCCCATCACCGCATGCATTGCGATTTCGCCTTCTTCATCGGCGGCACCCGCGAGAACGTGCAGGACCTGCCGGTGCTCGAGCGCGCGCCGGGCTGCGCCGGCGTCAAGGTGTTCATCGGCTCCTCGACCGGCGCGCTGCTGGTGGAGGACGACGAAAGCCTGCGCCGCATCTTCCAGGTGATCCGCCGCCGCGCCGCCTTCCACGCCGAGGACGAGTACCGCCTCAACGACCGCAAATCGCTGCGCATCGAGGGCGATCCGCGCTCGCATCCGGTGTGGCGCGACGAGACTGCGGCGCTGATGGCGACCCAGCGCCTCGTCAAGCTTGCGCACGAGACCGGCAAGCGCATCCATGTGCTGCACATCTCGACCAAGGAAGAGATCGAATTCCTGCGCGACCACAAGGACGTCGCATCGTGCGAGGCGACGCCGCATCATCTCACGCTGGTCGCGCCCGAATGCTACGAGCGGCTGGGCACGCTGGCGCAGATGAACCCGCCTGTGCGCGGGGCAGATCATCGCGCCGGGATCTGGCGCGGTATCGAGCAAGGCATCATCGACGTGCTCGGCTCCGACCATGCTCCGCATACGCTGGAGGAGAAGCAGAAGACCTATCCGGCCTCGCCCTCCGGCATGACCGGCGTGCAGACGCTGGTGCCGTTGATGCTCGATCACGTCAACGCGGGCCGGCTCTCGCTCGCCCGCTTCGTCGATCTCACCAGCGCCGGCCCCGCGCGCCTCTACAACATGGCCTGCAAGGGCCGCATCGCCGCCGGCTACGACGCCGACTTCACGGTCGTCGACCTCAAGCGCAGCGAGACCATCACCAACAAATGGGTGGCGTCCAAGGCCGGCTGGACTCCCTATGACGGGGTGCGCGTCACGGGCTGGCCCGTCGGCACCTTCGTCCGCGGCCGCCGCGTGATGTGGCAAGGCGAGCTGGTGACGCCTTCGCAGGGTGAGCCGGTGCGGTTTCTGGAGACGCTGAAGCAGTAGAAGCAGGTCAAGCCTCTGCCTCCGCTGTCATGCCCCGGCTTGACCGGGGCATCCAGTACGCCGCGACGAGAGTTGATTGATGCGACTGCAGCCTCTGGAATCCTGGATTGCCCGCTTTCGCGGGCAATGACAGTGTGCCGCGAAGCGAAACCGCAAATTGGGAGGCCGCATGATGTCCCAGCGAAACGCCCTCATCACCACCGAACAGCTCGCCGCCATCCTTGGCGATCCCAACCTGCGCCTCTACGACTGCACGACGTATAACGAGCCTGTTCCGCCCGGCAGCGACGTGCCGTATCGCGCGGTGCCCGGGGACAAGACGTTCGAAGCCGGCCACATTCCCGGCGCCGATTTCCTCGACCTGCAGGGCGAGTTCTCCGACACCTCGTCGCAACAGTTCTTCATGATGCCCGGCGTCACCCAACTCGAGGCCGCCTTCGGCCGCCACGGCCTCGACGCGGGCAAGACCGTCGTGCTCTACAGCATCGGCACGATGATGTGGTCGACCCGGTTCTGGTGGATGCTGCGTTCGCTCGGCGTCGATGCGCAGGTGCTCGACGGCGGTTTCGACAAATGGAAGGACGAGGGGCGGCCGGTCGCAACAGGCGCACCGGGGGGATATGAGGCCACGACCTTCAAAGCCACGCCGCGCGCGGGGTTCTTCGTCGACAAGAATACGGTGAAATCGCGGATCGGCGATCCCAAGACTGTCATCGTCAACGCGCTCGGGCCGCAATTTCACCGTGGCCTCGAGCCGAGCCGTTACGGCCGGCCGGGCCGCGTTCCCGGCAGCGTCAACGTGGCAGCCGCGACGCTCACCAACGCCGACAAGACCCTGACAAGCCTTGCTGATGCCGAAGCGAAATTCACCGCGCAAGGCGTCACGCGCGACAAGAATGTGATCCTCTATTGCGGCGGCGGCATTTCGGCGACGATCGATCTGCTGCTGTTGGCCCAGCTCGGCTACGACAAGCTGACGCTGTATGACGGCTCGATGGGCGAGTGGGCGAGGGATGCGGCCCTGCCGATCGAGACCGATTGAGGCGCGCGTTCCCGGTGGCATCGGGAACATCTCCCGGGCATCGCGAGACTAATGCTTGTCTGCGCGCAACCGCTTCCGTGCGATAAACACGGCAGACTTCGCGACGCTTTTCGCTGAGTCATTCGTCCGTCAACTGGCCCCGCCCGTGTGGCGGGGTCATTTTCGGCAGTTCCTACTGCCTGCAGATGTCGACCGAGAATTCGCCGTTGCGGATGCGGCCGGGAAAGCCCTCGACGAACTTGGCGACCGCGTCCTCGCCGTAGGTGCCGACGAGCTCGGCAAAGGCCGCGAACAAGCTTGCCTGCGCCAGGCAGTCGCCGTCGACGCCGTCATGGCGCGCTTCGGCCCAGGCCTCGTTGAGATAGCTCAGTGCGGCCTGCTTTTGCTCGTGATCGGGCAGCGGCGCGCGGGCGGGGGCGTAGGAAATCGGCTGGCTCATGAAACTCGATCAGGGCTGGGGCGCGATCCACGGCGATGCGCTGTGCGAGAGGTTTAGCACGGGCGTTAACGACCGCTAGGCTACATCTTTAAGAACGGTTAACGGCTGTGAACAAACTCGATGACAGAGTTCCCACTGCTTGTCATTCCGAGTCGCGCCGACAGGCGCGAACCCGGAATCCATCACGCTACGGAGCCGGTGGATGTATGGATTCCGGGCTCGCACTTTGCGCGCCCTGGAATGACGGGAGGGAGAGTTCAGTTCGCGTAACGCGCCGTCAGATCCCGCGAGATCTTCGAGCCTTCCTCGATATAGCGGCGGATCGCCACCGTCGCCGCCGGCGTGCAGCTCCGGTAGGTCTGCTGAAAGCCGTTATAGCCGCGGTTGAAGCCCGCGATCATGCGGGTGCGGCGCTCGCCGGAGGGGGTTTCGGCATCGATCAGCGCCTGCATCTCGTTGCGCCATTTGTTGCCCTCGTTGGCCCCGCAGATGCCGCGCAGATAGTGCAGCCCGCCAAGGATCTCCGCCAGCCGCTGCAGATCGCCGTCAAACGGCGCCGCCACGTCCTGGGCCCGGGCGGGCACGCAGGCGCAGGCGAGAACCAGGGCAAAAATGGCGAGAAATCGCGTGGACATCGGCGGGCTGTATGCCCCCTCGGGCCCGTGGACGCAAGGCGGGCGGTCAGGGGCCGATCAGGCGCGCGGCGGACTGGATGACCTCTTCCAACCCCCCGGTCAGCTTGAGGTCTCCGAGGCTGGCCAGGGCGTCGGGCGCGATCCAGCGGTAGTCGTCGAGCTCGTCGTTCAGAACCGGCTCACGGGCCACCCAGCGGGCGGCAAACGACATGATCAGATAATGGCCGGCCCCGGTCGCCGCCGGCAGCACCTCGCGCCACCCGGCGAGGCCGACGATCGCAATGTCGAGCCCGGTTTCCTCGTCGACCTCGCGGCTCAGGGCCTGGTGCAGCGATTCGCCGAATTCGACCCGGCCGCCCGGGAGCGAATAGAAGCCCTTGGCGGGCGAGCGGGCGCGGCGGGTCAGCAGCACCTTGCCGTCGCGGAAGATGGCGGCACTGACCGCGATCTGGGGATGGGTTGGCTGGACGGCTGAAACCATCTTCTTGAAGGACCTGTTCTGAAAGGACCCGGCTCAGTTCGCCATGATGGTATCGACGTCGGCTTCGGCCCCGCCATGGATGATGCCGCCGCAGGCCGCGATCAGCGGCTTGACCCAGAGCGCGGCCTGCTCGGCGAGACGAATGCGCGTCGTGTCCTTTTCGACGTCGCGCATCGCCGAGCCGACCGCAATCAGGATCGAGGTCATGGTGTCGGTGAGGTGGTCGAATTGGGCGCGCACGTTGGGATCGGCCTTCTCATAGGCCTCGATGGCGAGGTCGCGCGCCTTGAAGTTGGAGGCCGTGAAATGCTCGGCATAGGACAGCGGCGACCAGGTCAAAAAGTCTTCCGCGCATTCGGGCATGTCGGGGACCATTTCCAGCAGCATCACGGCTTCATTGAAATGGTTGAGATAGTCGGTGGCAAGCCCGGTCCGCGGGTTGATGTTGGCCACGCGCAGCCGCTCGGCCCAGGCGGAAGCCTCGGGGCCCGTCTGTACGTGCGTCCGCGCGGGTTGGGAGGCCATTGAGCTCATCAGCCGCAGTGTTAACGTTCGGGGTTAAAAGGACCTGAACGGACCCTATATAGACGCCCTGGGATGTGTGGACGCTTCGTCATAACTTCGGCCCCCGCGGCCTTGCGGCAACTGTTCGGCTATGTCGAGCAGCCGAATTTCCCGCCTCGGTACAACGTGGCGCCGACACAACCGATTCCGGTCGTGTTGGTCGAGAACGGCGCGCGGCATTTCCGCCTGATGCGCTGGGGCCTCTTGCCGGGCTGGGTCAAGGATCCTCGCGGATTCACGCTCCTGATCAACGCCCGTTCGGAGACGATCCTCGAGAAGCCCGCCTTCAAGAGAGCGATACGCCGGCGCCGCGGCCTGATCCCGGCCGACGGCTATTACGAATGGAAGGTGGAGGACGGCCGCAAGCAGCCCTTCTTCATTCACCGCGCCGACGGTGCGCCGCTCGGTTTCGCCGCTGTGTTCGAGACCTGGGCCGGACCGAACGGCGAGGAACTCGACACGGTCGCGATCGTCACGGCCGCCGCGGGCGAGGATCTCGCCGCGCTGCATGACCGCGTGCCCGTCACCATCAGCGAGCGCGATTTCGAGCGCTGGCTCGATATTCGCGGCGACGAGGTCGACGCGATCCTGCCGCTGCTGACCACCCCGCGCCTCGGCGAATTCGCCTGGCACCCGGTCTCCACCCGCGTCAACCGCGTCGCCAATGACGACGAGCAACTGCTCTTGCCGATCAGCGCGGAGGAGATGGCGGCGGAAGCAGAGGCGGCCAGGCCGAAGAGGGCGGTGCGGAAGGTTGTGGCCAGCTCATCGGATGACGGGCAGGGGTCGTTGTTCTAGCTGCAGTGTCGCCACCCACTCCGCCGTCGTCCCGGACAAGCGCGCGCAGATCCGGGACCCATAGCCACAGGGAGCAGTTGTGGCGCGAGCCGGTCACCACGAGTCTTCGTCAAACGCGACCCTGTGGTTATGGGTCCCGGCTTCGCGCTACGCGCGCCCCGGGACGACGAGGAGAGTATGTGGCGCTATCGTCACACGATCTCCCTTGCCCTCAACCCTGCAATCTCCGCCGCATCGAATCCCAGCTCGCCGAGCACCGCCTCCGTATCAGCGCCCAGCTCCGGCGCCATCCGGTCCAGCCTGCCGCCGCCATGGGCAAGCTTGAAGCCGCTGCCGGCAAAGCGCAGGCGGCCGTAGGGCGTGTCCAGCTCCTGGATCGCGGCGCGCGCCTTGATTTGCGGATGGTCGATGACTTCCTCGACCTTCCAGATGCTGGCGCAGGGCGCGCCGGCGTCTTCCAGTAAAGTCTCCCATTCGCGCGCCGGCCGTGCCGCCAGCGCCTCCTCGATGATGGCGCGGAGCGCCGGCTCGTTCTCGTTGCGCGCGAACCAGTCGGCAAAGCGCGGATCGCTGAGCGTATCCTCGCGGCCGAGCGCGCTCATCAGCGCGCGGTACTGCTTCTCGTTGTTGACGGCGAGCAGGATATGGCCATCGCCGCACTTGAACAAATTCGCCGTGGTCCTGCGGCTGACCGCCTGGTTGCCCGAGAGCTGCTGGCGATGGCCGGCGACCGACCAGTCCGCGATCTGCCCGGACAGAAAGGCCAGCGTCGCCTCCAGCATGGAGACGTCGATGAGCTGGCCCTTGCCGGTGCGGTCGCGCTGGTAGAGCGCGCTCGACACGCCGAATGCGGCGGTCGCGCCCGACAGCACGTCGCAGACCGCAAAGCCCGCCCGCGTCGGTCCGGTCTCGGGATGCCCCGTGATCGCCATGATGCCGGAGAGCGCCTGCATCTTGCCGTCATAGCCGGGCCGCAAGCGGTCCGGGCCGGTCTGGCCAAAACCCGAGACCGCGCAATAGATCAGTCTTGGATTGATCGCCGACAGCGCCTCGTAGCCGATGCCGAGCTTGTCCATCACGCCGGGGCGGAAATTCTCCATGACGACGTCGACGGTCTCTGCAAGCTTCTTCACGATCGCGATCGCCTCGGGCTTCTGCAGATCGAGCGTGAGGCTGCGCTTGTTGCCGTTGACGGCCTGGAACGCGGGGGCCAGCCCGCGCTCGGCCCATTCGCGTGACAGCGGCGTGCGGCGCATGTCCTCGCCCTCACGCCGCTCGACCTTGATGACGTCCGCTCCCAGGAGCGCAAGCTGGTAGCTGGCATAGGGGCCGGCCAGCACCTGGGTGAAGTCCAGGATCTTCACGCCCTCGAACGGTCGCGTCACGTCGCTCTCCCCTCTTGTTGTCGTTGTCGGAGGACGTCAGGCGGCGCGGTTGCCCCGCGCGATCTCCTTCTGCTTGTCGAATTCGGCGCGGCGGCGCGCCAGCTCTTCGGCTGAGAGCTGCGCGACGTTGTTGTAGTCGAGCTTCCAGGAGGCGTCCTCGCTCCAGCGCAGCGGCGACTGCATCGTGGTCTGCGCACCGCTCGCGGTCTCCAGCAGCTTGAGCGCCAGCTCGAGCGTCTGCGCCTGCGAGGCGACATCATGCGGCTTGCCGGCGGAATTGCCGAGCGGGAAGTCGCTGAACAGGAAGCGCGGGACGGCGGCGTGCTCGATGATGTCCTTGGCGCAGCCCATGATCACGGTCGGAATGCCGTTCTCTTCGAGATGCCGCGCCACCAGCGCCGTGGTCTGGTGGCAGACCGGGCAGTTCGGCACCAACACCGCGACATCGACCTTGTCGGCGAGACAGCGCGCCAGAATCTCCGGCGCGTCGGTGTCGAGCGTGACGCGGTGGCTGCGGTTGGTCGGCGCGCCGAAGAAGCGCGGGGCGACCTCGCCGATGCGCCCGGCGGCGGACGCCTTCAGGAGCTGCGGCAGCGGAAACCAGGTGCCGTTGTCGGTCGCCGAGGTGTGCTTGCGATCGTAGCCGATATGCGAGATGCGAAGGTCGTGCTCCCTGGAGGTATCGCCGTCGTAGACCTCGTAGAATTTCGCGCTGCCGTTATACGCCGCCCCTGGTCCCTGGTCTCCCTTGGCGGGATCGTACGGCGCAGCCGTCGTGATGACGGTCACGCGCGACTTTGCCAGCGGCTTCGTCAGCGGCTGGAACGGCGCCGAGGTGTAATGCGCCCAGCGATACGGCGTGGTGTAGCCGATCGCCGCGTAATAATCCCGCGTACGCTGCATGTAGGGGACGGGGGCATCATAGTCGGGCGCAAAGCCGAATTCGTCGTCGCGCGGCGCGGTCATGGGCGCGTCTCCTGGTTCTTGGTTGGGGCCAGACTAGAGATAGTTTTCGCGTCGCTCAACGGGGGGCGCGGCGGCGCAGGGCTGAATTGCAGGCGAGGATGGTGGGCACGGCGCCCCTCAGCCTCCCCTGGCCCCCAGGGGAGGGTAAGCTAGCTCACCTGAACACATGCAGCGCCACATATTGCAGCAGCATGATCGCCTTGGCGTCGATGATGCGGCCGTCGGCGATCATCGCCAGGGCCTCGTCGATCGAAAGCTCCAGCACCTCGATGTCCTCGCCCTCGTGCTCCAGGCCGCCGCCGTCGCTCACCCGCATCTCGGGCTCGTACTCGGCGACGAAGAAATGCAGCTTCTCGGTGATGGCGCCCGGGCTCATGAAGGCCTCGAACACCTTGTGGACGTGGTGCAGGCGATAGCCGGTCTCCTCCTCGGCCTCGGCGCGGATGCGCGCCTCGGGCTCGGCATTGTCGAGCACGCCCGCGGCGGCCTCGATCAGCAGGTCGTCATGGCCGCGGATGAAGGCCGGCAGGCGGAATTGCTTCGCCAGGATCACGGTCCGCCGCGCGCGGTTGTACGGCAGCACCGCGGCGGCGTTGTCGCGCTCGTAGGTCTCGCGGTGCTGCGTCTGCCACTCGCCATTGGCGCGCCGGTATTCGAACGTCGTGGTCTTCAGCGTGGTCCAGCCGTCGGAGAGCACGCGGACGTCCTTGATGCGGACGCGGTCGGAAATGGTCATGGCGGGATCTCAATTATTCGGCGTGGTCGCGCGGCCGTCGAGCCACTTCTGGAACATCACGGAGGTCGAGAGCTCGAAGCCCAGCGAGCCGTAGAACGCATTGGCCGCTTCATTCTCGCGGCGGACCAGCAGCTGCAGCTTCGAAATTCCGGCCGCGCGCAGCCAGTCCTCGGCCGCGGCCATGATGACACGGCCATAGCCGCGCTTCCGGCAGTCTGGATCGACCGCGACGTAATAGACCCAGCCGCGGTGGCCGTCATGGCCGACCATGATCGTGGCGACGATCGCGCCGCCCTCGCGGCCGATCAGCACGGTGGAATTGTCGCGCCGCCGTGCCAGCGCGATATCGGCATGCGGATCGTTCCAGGGCCGCGTCAGGCCGCAGCGCTGCCAGAGTGCGACGACCATCTCGACATCGGCATCCTTGATCGGCTCGATCGCGAGCGCGCTCACAGCACCTTCCCCGGATTCATGATGCCGAGCGGATCCAGCATCGCCTTGATCGCGCGCATCAGCTCGATCGCGGTCTTATCCTTGACGTCGGGCAGCTCGTCGCGCTTGAGCACGCCGATGCCGTGCTCGGCCGAGATAGAGCCGCCCATGCGCAGCACGATCGCGAACACCACCGCGTTCATCTCGTGCCAGCGCGCCAGGTAGTCGGCCGTGTCGGCGCCGACCGGCTGGCTGACATTGTAGTGCAGATTGCCGTCGCCGAGATGGCCGAACGGCACCGGCCGCGCGCCGGGGATCAGCTTCACCACGGCCGCATCAGCCTCCGCGATGAATTCGGGCACGGCCGCGACCGGCACGGAGATGTCGTGCTTGATCGAGCCTCCCTCGGGCTTCTGCGCCGAAGACATCTCGTCGCGCAGCTTCCAGAAGCCGGCGCGCTGGGCGAGGCTCGCCGCGATCACGGCGTCGTCCACGATCTCCTCCTCCATGGCGCGGGTCAGGATCGTCTCCAGCGGCGTGCGGGCGTCCTCGGCGGGGGAGGACAGTTCCATCAGCACGTACCAGGGATGCTTCGCCTCAAGCGGATCGCGCACGTCGATGCCGTGCCGCACCGAGAAGTCCACCGCCATCTCCGACAGCAGCTCGAAGCTCGTCAGCGCATTGGCGGCTTCGCCCTGCGCGATCGTGAGCAGCTTCAGCGCCGCCGCCGGCGATTTCAGCCCGACGAAGGCGGTCTCGACCGCCCGCGGCTTCGGAAACAGTTTTAGGGTCGCCGCCGTGATGATGCCGAGCGTGCCCTCCGCGCCGATGAAGAGGTTGTGCAGATTGTAGCCGGTGTTGTCCTTCTTCAGTTTCGACAGCGTGTTCAGCACGCGTCCGTCGGCCAGCACCACTACAAGCCCCAGCGCCATCTCGCGCGCGACGCCATAGGCGAGCGCGGCGGTGCCGCCGGCATTGGTGGAGAGATTTCCGCCGATGGTACAGCTTCCCTCCGCGCCCAGCGAGAGCGGAAACAGCCGGTCCACCTCGGACGCTTTTTGCTGCGCGATCTGCAGCACCACGCCCGCTTCGACCGTCATGGTGTTGGAGGCAGTGTCGATCTCGCGGATCTTGTCGAGGCGCCGCAGCGACACGACGACCTCGCCATTGTGCGGCGTCTGGCCGCCGACGAGCCCGGTGTTGCCGCCCTGCGGCACCAGCGCGATGTTGTGCGCGGAAGCGAGCTTGCAGATCTCCGAGACCTCCGCCGTCGAGCCCGGGCGCAGCACCAGCGGTGAGCGGCCGTGGAAGAGATTGCGCTCCTCGGTGAGGTAGGGCGCGATGTCATTCGCATCGGTGATGGCATGGCGTTCGCCGACGATCTTGCGGAATTGTTCGATCAACTCGGGCGCAAGCGGCGGGGGGGCGGATGGATTGACGTTCATTCTCGTGTCTCTTCTCAAGCTTCTTATCGCGCCACCGCGGCCCGGCGCAGCCGGTCGTTGATCGCTTCGCCAAGTCCCTCTTCGGGCACCGTCATCACCGCGATCGCCCGCGGGCCCTTCGCGTCGAGGCTCCGAAGATAGCCGAACAGATTGGCGGCGGCTTCATCGAGATCAGCGGTGGGCGACAAATTCATGACGGCGCTGGCGGCGTCAATGCCGGGCAGCCGCGCGGGACCGAATGCCAGCAGCGCCTCGCCCGGCGCCACCTCACGCGCATCGAGCCGCACAGGAGCGCGCGGCGCGTAATGCGAGGCCAGCATGCCCGGCGCCAGCGGCTGGCTGTCGTCGCTTCCAGCTTCCATCGGCGGCCGCGCCAGGGGCGCGCCGAGCACCGCCTCGATCCGTTCGCGTGAGAGCCCGCCGGGCCGCAGCAGCATCGGCGCCTCGAAGCAGCCCACGATCGTCGATTCAACGCCGACCTCGACCGGCCCGCCGTCAATGATGAGGTCGATCCGCCCCGATAAGTCGCTCTCGACATGGGCGGCCAGCGTCGGCGAGACGTGGCCGGAGATGTTCGCGGACGGCGCCACCACGGCCCCGCCGAAGGCGCGCAGAATGGTCTGCGCGACGGGGTGGGCGGGAATACGGATCGCGACGGTGTCGAGGCCGGCCGTGGCGAGATCCGCCACGGGGCATCCTTCCGTCTTCGGCACCACCAGCGTCAGCGGCCCCGGCCAGAACGCCTCGGCGAGCTTCAATGCGCGCGCGTCGAACCGTCCGATCCGCCGCGCGGCCGAGAGGTCAGCGACATGCGCAATCAGCGGATTGAACGCCGGCCGCCCCTTGGCGGCGTAGAGATGGGCGATCGCCGTGGCATTGGCGGCGTCCGCCCCGAGCCCGTAGACCGTCTCGGTCGGAAACGCGACCAGCCCGCCGGCGGCCAAGGCCCTGGCGGCAGCCTCCGCGCCGGCCGCGCCAGCCGGCAAAATCAGTGTTTCAAGGCCCGTTTTCACAGGGACAAAATTCCTCATCTCGGCCGCTTGCGGTGCGCCAAACCCGACGCTATAAGCCGGCCTCTTGTCGGAGTGTGGCTCAGCCCGGTAGAGCACTGCGTTCGGGACGCAGGGGTCGCAGGTTCGAATCCTGCCACTCCGACCATTCTTCCAAAAGTCGACGTTTTCCAGAGGCTTGGCCGACCGGCCGCCGGCGCCTCGGAACGCCTTTCTGCAACGATTTTCGGGGCGGGTCCACGGCCGATTTGGCCGGGCAGGGGCGCTTGTTCCGGCGGCATGGCTTGCCATGGGGCGATCCCGAGGGGAAGCGTTGCGAGGTGGATCAGAGGACACCGCGCCGCCCTCATGGATTCGAAGCGCCGTCCCTTTGATGCGACCGCAATGACCTCACGAAGCGCCGCGTCCCACCGCATACCTGTGCTCGGGATAACCGGTTGCTCTTCGGTCAGGCCGACGGCTAGATGAGTGCACATTCGATTGCGCGTTCGAGAGCGCGATCGGCCAATAAGAAAAGGCTGGAAATCATGAACAAGAAAATGCTGGCGCTCGTCGCAGCTTTTGGCTTCGCCGCCTGCGGATCAGCGTGGGGGGCGTGGCCGGACGACAAGCCCATCGAAGTCGTGGTCGGCTTTGCGCCCGGCGGCGGCACCGATGTCATGGCGCGTAAGCTCCTGCCCTTTGTCGAGCGCGCGCTTGGCGGCAAGGCGAAATTTGTCGTCCTGAACAAGCCCGGCGCCGGCGGAGAGATCGCGTTTACCGCGATCGCGCGCGGGGCGCCCGACGGCTATGCGATCGGTGTCGTCAATGTGCCCGGCTACAACTTCCTGCCCATGACCCGCAAGACCCAATACACTACGGACGAGATTCGGCTGGTCGCACGGGTCGTCGAAGATCCGAACGTGATCGTGGTGCCGGCGAGCAGCAGATTCGGCGATCTGCCGGCTGTCATTGCTGCGCTTCGCAGCAAGCCCGGGTCGGTGAGCTTCGGTCACAATGGTGCCGGAACGAACGGTCATCTGGCCATTCGCATGCTCGCGGCCGTCGCGAAGGTCGAGCCCAACGAAATCTCCTACAGAGGAACGGCGGCGCAGCGCACAGATCTGTTGGGTGGGCATCTGGACGTCGGGATGGTCACTCTCAGCGAGATTCCCGAACTGCATGGCACTAACAAGGGACCACTTCGCGTCATCGCGATCTTGTCGAAGAAGCGCTTTGCAGCCCTGCCCGACGTTCCGACGGCAGAAGAGATGGGCTTACCGGTCATGACGACGGCCGAGCGCGGTTTTGCTGTCCCCAAGGGCGTTCCAGACGACATCGTCAAGAAGCTGGAAGCCGGGATCGCGGAGGGCCTGCGTAGTCCGGAATACCTGACGGGGTCGCCCGGGGATGAGCCGGTGATCGCCTTCATGCCTGGCGCGGAGTGGCAGAAACGTCTCGACGAGATGTCCGAGACCCTGCGTCCTTTCGCCGAGCAGATGCGGGCAAGCGAACAGAAGTAACTCTGTTGCGAGCGGCTGTGGCGCGGCTACCTTCGCGCCACCAGCATCCCCACCAGAAACGCCACCATCAACGACGGCAGCGGCGCCTCGCGCACCATGTCGCGCACGACGTCCGGCCAGTGCTGCTCCGGGACCAATCTTGGCGAGCGCACGTTCGGCGTCGGCTCGATGCCCCAGTGTGATGCGAGCTCGGCGATCTCGCTTTGCGCGAGGCGCACGTCGTCGCGGACGCGGAAGATGGCGGCTTCGGCGCGTTCGCGCGGCGCGAGCTGCATCAGCGTCGCGATCGCCGTGCGCAACGTCATCTCGCCAAAACCTTGCAGGCGCACCTGCTCCTCGGGGTCGGACGTCATGCGAAATCCCTCACAGCGCCTAAATCCCTCACAGTGCGACATGGCGCGCGATGATGAAGGCCGCCGCTGCGCGCAGCACCAGCGTGGAGACCGCGCCGGCCACGCCGCGCGCGAGGTCGGCTCGCGTCAGGTGCTTGGCCATGATCGCGCTCCATGCCCTCAAGGAAATGGCGGGCGTGGAGCTTGGTTCCCTGGCACGCCGGCGAACCGCCGCCGGACTTACTTCCGCAGCAGCTCGCTCAACGCCGCCGTCGCCTCGGCGCAGCGGATGTCGTCGATCTCGCGCGACAGGCTGAGCGCGCTCGTTCTCAGCTCTTCGAGCGTCCAGCTATCCGGATGTTGGCTTTCGAGCTGAGCCAGACGCTTGTTCAGATCGTCTAGTTTCGATTGGAGCTGCCCGGTGCTGGCGTTCCCATTCACTTTCCAAACGCGTTGTGCACGCATCGTCGTTCCCCTGATCGTCTCACGGCCTTGTGAGAGCGGTTCGTGGCCGGAATGGGAGTTTGTTTTGTCCGGCTTCAGACGGTGGGGAACCGTTGCAAATTCGCAACGAAGTTCCGGATTCCGCGAGCGACCCGCGGCCAGCCGCACGATGATACCCGCAGGCACGGAATTTGATTGTGTCCTATCCTGACGATGGGCGAGCCGGCCTGTGCGCGCGGTGCGGCGCTCGATAGGCTCAGGCCCGAACGCGCTCCGGGACATGAGGGAACGACCCGTGCCGAGATTTGTAACTGTCGCAGCCGGCCAGCTTGGCCCGATCGCGAGGACCGAGACCAGGGTCGAAGTGGTGGCCCGGCTGATGGCCTTGATGCGCGAGGCGAAGGCCTGCAGCTGCGACCTGATCGTCTATCCCGAGCTCGCGCTGACGACGTTTTTTCCGCGCTGGTACTTTGAGGATCAGGCCGAGATCGACGGCTTCTTCGAGCGCGAGATGCCGGGCCCGGAGACGCGAGGCCTGTTCGATCTGGCACGCGAGCTCGGGATCGGCTTCTGTCTCGGCTATGCCGAGCTGACGGTCGAGGCCGGAATTGTCAGGCGCTACAACACGTCCATCCTCGTCGACAGAAGCGGCACGATCGCCTTGAAGTATCGCAAGGTCCATCTGCCCGGCCATGCCGAGCACGAGCCGTGGCGCAAGTTTCAGCATCTGGAAAAGCGCTATTTCGAGCCCGGCAGCGGCTTCGACGTCGCCAGCGCGTTCGGCGGCGTGATGGGCATGGCGATCTGCAACGATCGCCGCTGGAGCGAGACCTATCGGGTGATGGGTCTGCAGGGCGTCGAGATGGTGATGATCGGCTACAACACGCCGGTGCACAATCCGCCCGCGCCGGAGCATGACGATCTCTCGCTGTTTCACAACCACCTGGTGATGCAGGCCGGCGCCTATCAGAACGGCACCTTCGTGGTCGGCGTCGCCAAGGCCGGTCTCGAGGAGGGTGTGGACCACATCGGCGGCAGCTGCATCATCGCGCCCTCGGGCGAGATCATCGCGCGATGCGCGACCAAGGGCGACGAAGTCGCGCTGGCGCGCTGCGATCTCGATCTCTGCAATTCCTACAAGCGCACCACCTTCAATTTCGACGTCCACCGCCAGCCGCAGACCTATGGGCTGATCGTGGAGCGCAAGGGGGTGACGACGATGGCGGATGGAATGCCGGCGCGGGCGAGGGAGTAGCGAGGGAGTAAGGCTCTCATCCGGGCTACCGCTCCAATACCGTCGCCTGTGTCGCCCTCTGTCAATCCACTAGCGCGAAAATATTCCACTTTACCGAAATTCGGTTTCGGCGTATGTGTCGTGCATCCCGGCTCACTCAAGAGGGGCGATCATGAGGTCGTCATTTTCGCGAGCCGGGTCTGCGGTGGACGCGGCAGCGTCGGCATGAGAGGTGCGGGCAGGGCGGGTAGTCCCCGTGAGCCCGTAACCGCGTGCGGACGACGGCGCTGCCAGGCTTCGTCTCGCCTGTAAGTTCTCAGCTCCGTCGACAGGGCTGGGAATACTGCGGCGACATGGCGGGCCGTGCGTACGGCAAAACCGTGTGGTCCTGGCCGTCGTTGCCACGGTCAAGTTCTGCGGAGGTGCGAGCGAGCCCAACCGGGCAGACTGCATCATCCAATTCGCGGGGCGAGGGAGGCCAGAGGAAAGTTCGGCTCCCGGGAGAGCACGGCATAAGCCGTCCGACCATCGCGCAGGGAAGGCCGAGTGATCGGCACCACCTGTATGCTGCTGTGCGGTTCTTCCTGCGTGCGCATGTCGCGCAGCGGACCGCGGGTGCCTGTCGGCACCCGGCCTTCCCTGCGCCCTCTTGGACAAGAGGGTGGAGACGCAAGCAAAGCTCGGGCGAATTCAGCCGCGAGGCCGACGAGTCATGTCTGTCACCACACACTCACTGTCATCGCCCGGCTTGACCGGGCGAGCCAGTATTCCAGCGACGCTCGCGGTTGAACCGAGAAGCCGCGGCGTACTGGATTCCCCGCCTTCGCGGGGAATGACAGCGTTCCTTGGAGAACGGGCTGCCGCCTCACACTCAGCCTCTCGCAATGACGTCGTTGGGAGAGCATGCGCCACTTCGCTCTCGTGCCCCGGACGCAGCGCGGCGCCGCTTTGGCGGTGCGGCTTGTCCGGGACACCGGCGCTTCAATGACCGCGCCTCATCCCCTCATCAGCGTCCACCTCCGGCGCCATCGCCGCCCAAGCACTGGACGCGAACTGGCGTCGCCACGTCACGACCACCACGGCCGCCGTGGTGACGAACAGCAGCCAGGGGCTGACGAACCAGCCGAGATAGCCGAGTGCGAAGAAGAAGGCGCGCTGGCCACGGTTGAAGTGGCGGCCGGCGGATTCGAACAGGCGCGAGGTGCGGATCACATGGGCTTCGGCCTCAGGTGTGTCGCGCTGGTCCGCCGGCGGCATGCCGCCGAACAGGATCGCGACGTAATTGAACAGGCGATAGGCCCAGGCGAACTTGAAGAAGGCGTAGACGCAGATCAGCACGAGGCCAACGCATTTCAGCTCCCACATGGCCGGCGAGGTGCTGAGGTCGATCGGCAGCTTGCTCAGAATCGTGATGGCGTCGTTGGTGGCGTGCAGCAGCGCCAGCGCGCCGCCGAGCGCGAACAGGCTGGTGGAGGCGAAGAAGGCAGTGCCGTTCTGAAGCGAGGTCATGATCTGCATGTCGACCATGCGGGTGTCGCGGTCGAGCAGGCGGCGCACCCAGACCTCGCGATAGCGGTTCATGCGCGCCGACAGACTGTCGCGGCCATAGGCCGAATGCTCGAGCGTCAGCGCATAGACCAGCCATTCGATGATGAAGAAGCCGACGGCGGCGATGTCGACCCAATGCCTGCTCATGTCTGTCTCCTGGCGAGGACCGCAACGATTGCCACGCATGGCAGTATGCGGCAACGATTGATTGGCGGCAGGCGATGGCGTTAAAAGCGGCTCCTCTAAGACGTCTCGGGAAGGACTGACGACATGGCTGCGTTGAAACTCGCGATCGGCAACAAGAACTACTCGTCATGGTCGATGCGGCCCTGGCTCGCGCTGCGCGCCAACGACATCCCGTTCGTGGAGACGCTCATCCCGCTCTACACCGATAATCCCGCGGACAAGGAGCAGATCCTGTCCTTCAGCCGCGCCGGCAAGGTGCCGGTCCTGGTCGATGGCGACGTCACGGTGTGGGATTCGCTCGCCATCATCGAATACGTCGCCGAGCGCTATCCGGAAGTGAAGCTGTGGCCGGACGACGTCGCCGCGCGCGCGCATGCCCGATCGGTGTGCGCCGAGATGCACTCCGGATTCGTGGCTCTGCGCAACGAATGCGGCATGAACCTGCACCGGCCAGTGCGGGCCGTGACGCTGTCCGCGGACGCCAAGGCCAACGTCGCGCGGATCGAGGAGATCTGGCGCGAGTGCCGCACGCGCCATGGCGCAGCGGGCCCGTTCCTGTTCGGCCGCTTCGGTGCGGCGGACGCGATGTACGCGCCGGTCGTGCACCGCCTGCGCACCTACGCGATCGACGTCGCCCCGGACACCAGGGCCTACATGGAGACGATGATGGCGCTGCCGGCGTTCCAGGAATGGACCCGCGAGGGGCTGGCCGAAACGCTTGTCATTGCAAAATTCGAGGATGCCTGATCGTCTGGTCCGACGGGGGCCGCCGGCCGGCGGCCTCACAGTCCAGAAATGACCGGAGCCGCGGATCAAGTGGGCTGCGACCGACCTGCGACACACCGCTCTGAACGCGCGGCGCCGGCGGGTATCATCGGCCCACCGGTTCCATCGCTATCATTCTGAAAAGACTGCAAGATTTGCGTGTTTGCCATGCGGGCATGGCGCTGGCCAAAACCGCCGGCCGCATGCTATACAGCGCGTGGGTTTCCGGCCGGCCGTCGCAGTGGGACCATGGGCGAGGCAGGCGTTGTTTGAGTGGAGAGGGTGTTGAAGCACAAATTCCCGATTGGAACGCGCGTATTGTTCACGGCCAGCAACGTCGCGCGCCCCGCTGCCAGCGGTTCGTATGAGGTCATCCGTCTGCTGCCGACCGACGGCGACGACTGCCAGTACCGGATCAAGAGCTCGACCGAAGCCTTCGAACGCGTCGCGAAGGAAAGCCAGCTCGCGCTCTCCTAGAGATCGACGTCATCAGCGCATTCGCGCCTCCTGCGGAATTGTGTCCTGCCGCCGTTAAAAGGCCCGCTTCACCTTCAAAAGGTGAGCCGGGGCAGTTACCGGCTCACGGTGCTCGCTTGACCATTCGCTCTCTGCTCGCGTGAGGGGACGTCGCGCATGAACTGGGCATGGGCCACTTCGCTCGACCAAATCTGGCGCTCGCCGGCCTTTCCGATGTGGATGACGCTGGCCGCTGCCGGATTCTTCGGCTTGATCCTGCTGATCACGCTGCTGCGCGCCGATAGGTCGGTCGCCAACGGCGCGCTGACCGTGATCACGCTGCTGTCCATCGCGATCGCCGGAGCTGCCACCGTGCGCATCTATGGCCCGGCGGGGCACGACTCCCCGACCGAGGCGCGCGCGCAAGGTGCTGTCGTCGCGAGCCTGCCGGCGCTGTCCTGCCTCGACGACCTCGCCGGCGATGCCGTCGCCATTGGCTGCGAGAGGGCGCTGTTCGGCTCGCCGGACGCTGCGGCTGCGGCCGTGTCCTACACCGCGGCCCGGATCGACCGGCTGACCGCACTCGGTGATTCCGCGACCGCCGAGAAGAGCCTGACGGCGGACATGAAGGCCGTGCGCAAGGCGCTGGAGCGCGACCGCTATGGCCTCGTGGCGCAGGTGCTGGTCGCGCGCGACGGCTGCACGCAGTTCGACTGCGCCGCGTTCCGCGCGCTGACCGACCAGCAGCAGGTCGCCGCCAACATGGAGTCCCATCTCTACGACACGCTGGTCGCGCGCCATGCGCCGACCTGGAACCCGCCTGCAGCGGTGCCGCCGATGCCGGCCAATGCGGCGCTCGCTGGGCTGCCGCCCTCGATGCCGACGGGCAAGCCGACCAATGCGGAGTTCCCGAGCGCCTTGTCGACGCCGCCTGTGAGCATCATGAATCCGGAGCCCACGGCGACGACGCGGCAGGCTGCGCCCGCCGCAAACGCAGCGCCGGCGCCGCGCGCGCCAGCGGCTGCCTCCGCACAAGCACCGGCGCCCGCGGCACCACCGGCCGCGAAGAAACCGCCGGCCCCCAAGGCCGCGCGCGCCCCCGCAGCGCCGGTTCCGCTCGCGCCGCCACCGGCCACGGCGGCCGCTCCCGCGGCTGCGGATAACGAGTAGATCGGCATTCCAAATGCGGTGCTGCCCGGCTAATGCTTGGGCATGCCGCTACATCTGATCAAGCTCGCCGTCGGCTGCGACTCCGTCAAGGAATTGAAGGAGTGGATCGCCGAACGGATGCAGACCGCGAAGAAAAAGGGTCTGCCGCAACATCACATCCACATCACCCGCATGGTGCCCAAGCGCGACGCCGAAATCCTCGCGGGCGGGTCGCTCTATTGGGTGATCAAGGGCGAGATTGCCGCGCGCGAAAAGATCATCGGTATCGAGCCGTTCCGGGACAAGGACGGCATCGGGCGTTGCCGCATCGTGATGCAGCCGAAGGTGATCTCGGTGTCGCCCCGGCCGATGCGCCCGTTCCAGGGCTGGCGCTACCTCACCGACGATTCCGTGCCGTCCGATCTCGGCAAATCCGCCGCCGGCTCGATCGCGGCGATGCCGGAGCCGATGCGGCGCGAATTGCGCGATCTCGGGCTGCTCTAAACTCCGATATTGTCGATCAGCCGGGTGTTGCCGAGCTTGGCCGCGACCAGGATCCGCAAGGGGCCGTCCTCGCGCGAGGCGGCTGGCGCCAGCGTCTCGGCATGGCGGATCTCGTAATAGTCGAGCGCAAAGCCCGCCGCCGTGATCATCTCGGCGCCGCCGGCCATCGCAGGCGCCACGGCATCGCCGGCCTTGATCCGCTGCGCGCTCGCTTTCATGGCACGGTAGAGGACGGTGGCGGTCTGCCGCTCCTCGGGCGACAGATAGACGTTGCGCGAGGACATCGCGAGCCCGTCGCGCTCGCGCACCGTGCGCGAGCCGATCACCTTGACGCCGAGGTCGAGGTCGCGCGCCATCTGCGTCACCACCCGCAACTGCTGAAAGTCCTTTTCGCCGAAGATCGCGAAGTCCGGCCGGACTTGCGTGAACAGCTTGCCGACGACGGTGGCGACGCCGCCGAAGAAGTGCGGGCGGAAACGGTCCTCGAGGCCGACGAGCGCCGGTCCCTCCGGCACGATTCGGGTGGCGAAGCCGCCGGGATACATGGCCTTGACGTCCGGATGCCAGACGACGTCGACGTCCTCGGCCGCGAGCTTGGCGATGTCGGCCTTCCAGGTGCGCGGATAGGCGCCGAAATCCTCGGTCGGGGCGAACTGGGTCGGGTTGACGAAGATCGAGACCACGACGCGGCTGGCGCGCCGCTTGGCGAGGCGGACGAGGGACACATGCCCGTCATGAAGGGCCCCCATGGTCGGGACCAGTGCGATCGTGGCCTTTCGCTTGCGAAGATTGTCGACGGCGCGGCGCAAGGTCGGGACCGTGCGGACGATCAGGGGGCTTGATGACATCGGGACTCGGTAGGTTGGGAAGCGGCGCGGCACGATGCGGCGCCCGGGGCGGCTAACCTTAACAAGCAGGGATCGTGGACGCCATGCACCCGGATGCGGCACAGCATTCTCCGCAAGCTGGCGCACGACATCGCAACATTGTGGGCTGTATCACAGACGAAGATTGGCGCCGCTATTCATGATGGACGACGGCGCAGTACGATTTGCATAACCCGTCACGCATTTCACTTGACCGTGGACGCGGTCAACTCGAAGATATTCACCAGGGGTGTTGAGGATCGCCATGCTTGTGCAGGCTAGCCAAGGCCAATCCGGCTCGGCGCATGTGGTCGTGCTCGGCAACGAGAAGGGCGGCTCCGGCAAGTCGACCACCGCCCTGCACATCGCGGTCGCGCTCCTGAAGGCCGGCCAGCGCGTCGCCACCATCGACCTCGACTGCCGTCAGCAGAGCTTTACCCACTACATCGGCAACCGTTCTGCCTGGGCGCGCCGCACCAAGCTCGACCTCGAATTGCCGGTACATCGCTGCATCAAGCTCGGCGAGACCATGCAGATCGCCGAGAACGAGAATTCCGAGTTCCAGCAGTTCATGGAGGCGGTCTCGGCAGTCGAGAGCAGCTTCGACTTCATCGTCATCGACACGCCCGGCACAGACAGTTACCTCATGCGGCTCGCGCACTCGATGGCGGACACGCTGGTCACGCCGATCAACGACAGCTTCCTCGATTTCGACGTGCTCGGCACCGTCGATCCCGCGAGCTACGCGGTGACGGGCGAGAGCCACTACGCCGAGATGGTGCGCGACGTCAGGCGCAAGCGCCGTCAGCTCGACGGTTCGACCACCGACTGGATCGTCGTGCGCAACCGCCTGTCGATGCTCGGCTCCCGCAACAAGCAGCTCGTCGCGGAGGGGTTGAAGGATCTGTCGCTGCGGCTCGGCTTCCGCTACGTCGACGGCTTCGCCGAACGCGTGGTCTACCGCGAATTTTTCCCGCGCGGCCTCACCGCCCTCGACGAGATCGACGAGGCCACGCTGGGCATGCGGCCCAATCTCGGCCATCTCACCGCACGCGAAGAGGTGACGAGCCTGCTTCGCCAGCTCAAGCTGCCGCTCGACGAGCGCGGTCGCCGCCGCGCCGCCAACCGGGCCGAGTGGTTCAACCAGATCGACAAGCCGCTCGAAGTCCACGACATTCTGGGCGCCTGAGGCGGTATAAAGCTACTTTCGACTGGTTTTCAGTGCTGGGTTCATGCTGGAACCGTGGCCGCGTTCGGCCGTTTTCATCCTGCGTTTACCGCGAAATTGAACCCGATCGAGACGGATTGCGTCCGATAATGAGCTGCACCTGACGTAGCCACCGAACAACAACGAGGTGCCCAGAAAAGGTGTGCGGCGCACAATGAAAGGGCGGCCGGTTCACAATATTTGGCCTTCCTGTCACGCGCCTGTGACATATATTAGCGAATAGGCGACCAGAGGACGCAGAGCCTCGGAAGAACACGATTTTCAACAGGGATTCAGGCCGCAAGAGCCTGAGGCTGAGGACGAAAATGAAGCGTGGAATTGCCGTTCTGGTTTCGGTCAGTGCTCTCTGCGGCATCGCCTATTTCACGGCGAGCAAGTGGGCGATCAAGCACGAGACCATCACTTTCTACGACGCTTCGCGCGACAACCGTCCTGTCCCTGTCCAGATCGCGGTGCGGCGCGACAAGGAAATGCAGGCCAATGCCGGCATGGTTACGCTGCCGGTCGCCGTGATCAATCACGGCAACACTGTCAAGAACACCGAATACGGCTTCCTCGCCAACATCTTCGCTGCGCGCGGCTACATGGTCGTGAGCCCGCAGCACGATCTGCCGACCGATCCTCCGATGGTCACCAAGCCCGGTGAGCTCTATGTCGGCCGGCTGCCGCAGATCCTGCGCGGTGTCGCCAACATCCATCTCGCCATGCATGAGATGAAAAAGGTTCAGCCCAACGCCGACTACGCCAAGGTGACGATGGTCGGCCACTCCATGGGCGGCGACATCACGATGTATTTCGCCAAGCAGTATCCGGATGAGGTCAAGAAGGTCGTCACGCTCGACAATCTGCGCGTGCCCTTCGTCACCGCGGGCAAGTTCAAGATCCTGTCGTTCCGCTCGCAGGATCCGCAGTTCAAGGCCGATGCGGGCGTGCTCCCGACCGACGAGGAATGCGAGAAGGCCGGTATCCAGGTCGTGAAGACCGAGTTTCAGCACAACGACATGCGTGACACCGGTCCGGACGTCGCCAAGAACTCGATCCAGAGCATGCTCGACAAGTTCCTGAGCTCGACCGATAGCGAGATCGCGCCGGTCGATACGCAAACGTCGCCGCCGAACATTCTCGAGCCCGGCCCGGTTGCGCTGATGGCGCCTGCCAAGGGCTGATGCTTAGGAGCGGGCGGCGTAAGAGCTGCCGCCTCCCTCATCGCGGGTCACGATTGTCAAAGCCTCCGCCGGTCGCCGCCCGCGGGGGCTTTGCACATTGACCGGGGTGCCTGCGCTGACCACATTAGCCGCTCACGCAGGGCCGAGGGATGTCGGGCGAACCTATCAAGCCGAGCCGCGGCGATGCCGTCTCGGCACACGCAGGCGGCGCGGTGCCGCAGGCCGGAACGTCGACCGCGGAGGACATTGCCGCTTTCGTCGCCAAGGCGCGGGCGCTGTCCCCCCATGCGCCGGGCGCGAAGGGTCGGCTGATCTTCGCATTGGATGCGACGTTGAGCCGGCAGCCCACCTGGGACATGGCCTGCGCGCTTCAGGCCGACATGTTTCGCGAGACCGCGGCACTGGGCAGTCTCGATATCCGGCTCGTCTACTATCGAGGCTTGAACGAGTGCCGCGCAACGGGCTGGATCTCCGACAGCACGAGGCTGGCGGCGTTGATGAGCAAGATCGATTGCCGCGGCGGCGACACCCAGATTGGCAAGGTGCTGAGCGAGGTGCGGCGCGAAGCGATCGCATCGGGCGTGCGCGCCGTCGTCTTCGTCGGCGATGCCATGGAGGAGAACGTCGACGAGCTCTGCGCCAAGGCCGGCGAGCTCGGCATGCTGAATGTCCCAGTGTTCGTGTTTCAGGAAGGACATGACGCGGTCGCCGAGCAGGCCTTCCGCGAGATCGCGCGCCTGACCGGCGGCGCCTGGTGCCGGTTTGATCCGGGCGCGGCGGCGCAGTTGCGCGAGCTGCTGCGGGCGGCCGCGGCCTATGCCGCCGGCGGACGCGCGGCATTGTTGAAATTGGCGCAGACCGCGAGCGGAGCGGCCAGGCTGATCGGTCAAATGAAGTAGCACTCAGGCCGTCGCGGCTCGCAGCGGGGCCTTTGCCATGCATTTTGGCGCGAGGGTGACTATATTCCGGTCATGACCCTGATCGCCGGCGCTGTCGCTGTTATCACGCTTTACCTGCTGCTCCAGATGTTCCGCGCCGCCAACCCGGCGGCGTTGGCGCGCGCCATCAGGTTCGGGGGCGGCGTGGTGGCGCTGGCGGTCGCAGCATTCACGGGCTTGCGGGGCGAGCTGGCTGTGGCGATCCCGCTGGGGATTTTCGGCGCCGGGCTGCTGGGTTGGAAGCCGCTGGCAAACGCCGGCTTCGGCAATGTCGGCGGGCTGTTCGGCGGCGGTGCTGCACCCGCGTCAGGCCAGGCCTCACGCGTGCGCTCGCAATTCCTGGACATGCGGCTCGACCACGACACCGGCCAGCTTGGCGGGCAGATCGTCGCCGGGCCTCACGCCGGGCGCGATCTCGGCGAGTTCGATCTCGCTGGCCTGCTGGCAATGGTCCCGACATTCGACGCCGAGAGCGTGGCCCTACTTGAAAGCTATCTGGACCGCCGGTTTCCCGCTTGGCGTCAGAACGCGCAGGGCGATGCGGCAGGGGGGCAGCGCCGCACGGCGGCGAGCGGCAAAATGACGGCGGAGGAGGCCTATCAGATCCTTGGCCTGCAGCCGGGGGCGGGGCGCGACGACATCAGCCGGGCGCACAAGTCCCTGATGAAGAAACTCCATCCCGACCAGGGGGGCTCGAACTATCTCGCTGCCCGTGTAAACGAGGCCAAGGATACTCTGCTTCGTACGCATAACGGCTAACTCCGGCACCACGCTACAAACGCCCGTACCGCGTGAACTCCGCTTGCTCCGTTTGCCGTCGCCCCGATGCCCGCCATTGTCGGCGTGGTCGATCCCTTGAGGAAAGTTTTAACCGTAATTTATTGACGAGAGGTTGTCGCGGAACAGCCTTGTCATGAACAGCGCCCGTGTGACCGCGCCCCGAAAACGAAAAATGCCCGCGCTAAGCGCGGGCATTTCGTCTCGAACGGGGAAGGAGATCAGTTGCGGACGGTGATGCAGGAGATCTCGGCGCGCTTCAGGGTGCGACAGACGGCTTCGGCCTGGTCGCGCTCGAGGCCGGCGAAGCGGGCGCGGTAGAGCTTGCGATTGTCCTTGGCGACGACAGGCTCGGTGAACGGATCGGCCTTGCTGAGCAGGCCGCGGGCCGAGCTGCGCGCGGCATCGATGCGCTGCTGGGCTTCGTTCTCGCTTTCGAGCGCGCCGACCTGGACGATCCAGCCGCTGTGGGTGACGACCGGCTTGGTGGTGGCGCTCATCTGGACCGGCGTCGGATCGGCGGAGGCGAGCTTCGGACCGGTCGGGGCGGGCGCGGCGGCCGTTGCGGCCGGCAGCACCCCGAGGATCCCGTTGCCGGAGCCAAAGCCAGCCGGCTGCCTTGGCAATTCGGTGCGGGCGATCTCGGCCTTCGGGGCTTCCGGCTGGCTGACGATCTCGGGCTTGTTGATGAGATCGGCCCGGGCGACGACGGCGCCGGAGGTTTCCGCGACGTCGGAACGGGACGGAATGGCGTTGGTAACCGGCGGGGCGACGTGGGTGGGGGTGGCGGAGGCGACCTTCACGGCGCCGGCCTTGACCTGAACCGTCTTCACCCGAACCGGCTTCATCGGCTCGGACGAGCCGGGGATGATGGCGAGCGGCTGGCTCGAGATCACGCCATTGGTGAGCGGCGCGGGCTCGATCCTGGACTCCGTCGGCCGAACCTCGGGTTTGGACTGGGCCGGCGGCACCGCGGCGGTCGCGGCTGCCAAAGTCGACAGACGCGCCGCGAGACGCGATTGGACGGTCTCGGGAGCAGGAGCGGCCGGAACCTGCGCCGCTGGCCGTGCCGGAGCATCCGATGCGTCGGCGAGCGCGGCATTGGCGTCAGTGCCGTTACGTTCGGTGACCGCGACAACGGTGTGGGTGGTCGCGCCCTTTTCGAGATTTTCGGCGAGCAGGTTGCGCATGATGGCATCGCGCGAGCCGCCGCTGCGGCCGCCGAGCACTACGCCGATCAAATGGCGGTTGCCGCGGCGCATCGAGCTGACGAGGTTGAAGCCGGAGGCGCGGGTGTAGCCGGTCTTGATGCCGTCCACGCCCTCGACGCTGCCGAGCAGGTGATTGTGATTGCGGATCGACTGTCCACGCCAGTTGAACGTCGAGGTTGCGAAATAGCGATAGTAGCGCGGGAAGCGCTCCTGGATGGCGCGGCCGAGCGTGGCCTGGTCGCGCGCGGTCGTGACCTGCTCGTCGTTGGGAAGGCCGTTGGCGTTGCGGTAGACGGTCTTGGACATGCCGAGCGCGCGGGCCTTGCGCGTCATCATCTGGGCGAAGTCGTCCTCGTCGCCGGCGATTGCTTCGGCGATCACCACCGCGGCGTCGTTGGCGGAACGGGTGACGAGGCCCTTGATGGCATCTTCGACACGGATGGTCTGGCCGGCACGCAGGTTCAGCTTGGTCGGATCCTGATCGGCGGCATGCTTGGACACCGGCATCTCGGTGTCGAGTTTCATCTTGCCGGATTCGAGGCGCTCGAACAGCAGATAGAGCGTCATGATCTTGGTCAGCGAGGCGGGGTGGCGGATCGCGTCGGGGCTCGTTGCCTGCAGCACCGCGCCGGAATTGCCGTCGACGATGATCGACGCGAATTTCGAACTCGAGGTGTCCGACACATCGCGCTGCACCTTGTGGTGCGCGTAGTGGCGGCGATGGCGCCGCGCCTCCGCGGCGTCGGTGGTGAAGATGACCGCGGCGGTGACCGTAAGAAGCCCAAAAACGCCAACCCGCGCCAAGCGCGAGGAAGACAAGTTTTTACGAAGCATGGAACCCCGTCCCCGTTTCTGACTAGATCACCGGCTCGTGAGGCGAAATTGTGCCCAATGGACCCGGGATCATTACCTGCTCAGGCTGTCCCTCCGCTGGTGTTCACCGCGGAGGACGTTTAGCCTGAGCCGCTATTCTGGCTAAGGTGATGTTCTCAAACGGCTTTTGACCGTCTGCGGAAGTTGAACACGTCCAGGGAATCAGGGTAGGGGGCCGGGGTTTCCAAAAGCTTAAGGAACTATTGCGGGAAACCCCGGGAATCTCGGCGATTTGCGTCAATTTTTGTGCGTCGCACAATATTGTTGACTTTTTTGTGCGTTGCACTAATTGTGGGCAGAGTCAGGGAGCCGGGGCTTCCCGACAAGAGCCAGGGAAAAGGATTCCGAAATGTTCAAGGTTGAAGACTTTCAGAACTACGGGAAAGAGCACTTCGAGCAGTACGTCGCCTCCGCGACCTCGGTGCAGCACGGCCTCCAGGCGATCGCCAGCGCCTATGGCGATTATACGAAGAAGTCGTTCGAAGACACCAAGTCCTTCGTCGAGAAGCTTTCCGGCGTGAAGTCGCTGGACAAGGCCATGGAAGCGCAGACCGACTTCGCCCGTTCCTCCTACGAGACCTTCGTTGCGGAATCGCAGAAGATCGCCGGCCTCTACAGCGACCTCGCCAAGCAGGCGTTCAAGCCGGTCGAGACCATCGTGTCGAAATTCACCCCGGCCGCCCAGTAACGTTTTCAGGACATCCTGGAATCGAAAAGCCCGGCTGAACCAGCCGGGCTTTTTGTTTGCGCGCGGTCAACCGGTCAGGTCAGCGTGCCACGCGGAGCTTCGACAGCGAGGTGCCGATGTCCTTGAACACCGAGACGGTCTGGCTGGCCGAGGTGACCAGATAGAACTTGTCGGTGCCGCTGGCGCAGTATTGCAGCACGCTCGAGGTCGGGTCGCTGCCGGTGTTCACCTGCACCGCGTAGATCGTGATGTTCTCGGCCTTGGCGTTGTCGCACAGCTTCTTCTGTCGCGCGTCGATCTGGGAAGCATTGCTGTACCAGCGGTTCTGCGTGTTCAGTCCGTCGGACAGGAGCACGATCGCGTCCTTGTAGGTGTAGTTCGGATCCTTGGCCGGCGCATTCATGGGATTGCCGGTCGACAACGTCATCCAGCCCCAGGCGAGGCCGATGCCCTGGTTGGTGTTGCCGGTCGGCTTCATGGCATCGATGCGGCTCTTGAGCGAGCTCCAATCGTAGCTGAGCGGCATGACCGGTTGCAGATAGGACGAGCTGCCGGAGTTGCAGTAGGAATACTGCTCGGCAGGGAAGAGCGTCCCCGTATTGCCGCTCGTCGGCGTGGTGTTCTTGGTGTCGTAGTCCTGGTCGCGATCGGTCACGCAACCGTTCCAGGTGTTGCGGCTGGCCGGCGTCCAATTCCATTTGTTGCAGTTCCAGTTGTTGCCTGCGCTGCAAGTCCAGCTGCCATTGGCCGCATCCCAATCGCTGAAATCGATCCAGCCCTTGTCGTAGTTGCTGGCGCCGACATTGACGTCCTTGGCGAACGGAACGATCGAGACGTAGACGTCGCCATCGGCCTTCGCGAGCTTGCTGAGCTGATCGACCAGGTTCTTGGCGGCCGTCTGCATCGCCGGCATCTTGCCGTCCTGGGCCATGGAGCCGGTGTTGTCGAGCACCAGGGCGACGCGCATGCGGACGTTGCCCCAGGCGCTGGTGGACGTGGTGCCGATGCCGAGCGTCGGAAAGCCGGCGATCTTCATGAAGGTCGTCGTGTAGGTGCCGGTGCCGGTGAGCTGGATCGTGGAGCCCATGCTGGTGCTTGCCGTGTAGGTGGCCGCGACGCTCACCGACGGCAGGGTAGCGGCGCCGGTAAACAGCGCGTTGAAATAGGCTTGTGCCTTCGTGTCGATCTGCGACGTGGTGATGGTGCCGGACGACAGATCCTTGGAGAGCATCAGAGTGGCGGAGTCGAGGGCCGCCTGCATGGACGTGCGGGCCTGGGCGGCGCGGCTGTAGTCCACCGCGGCACCGACCATGCTCAGGACCGGGACCAGCGCGATGGCGAAGATCATCGCGACATTCCCTTGCTCGGCCGCCGCGAAGCGGGCGAGCCGTCGGCCGATCCGGCTGACAAGCGGCGAGTGAAACATGACGATCCCCGAAATCCGTGGTTTTGCCCGATTTCGCGCCATGCCATTGAATGCCTGGTAAATTGCACCGTAGAAGTCCGGGATATCCCGGTCGAAAGGTCGCAATCGTGTTAAATAACCGGGTTCCTGGTGAACATATTCCAACGGGCGCAGCGGAAATTTTTGTCAAATCGGTCCGGGTTGATTAACCTTGGCTGGATCGCCCGGACCGGGAATCGGGGCTGCCGTGGCCACCTCGGCCGAGTTTTTGCGCGCTTGCGGCGAGCCGGAGGCGGGCCCATATTGCTGACGAACGATCCGGCTTGGACCCGGATTTGTCGGGAGCGGCGATCCACAAGGCGGCGCGCCTGCGCCAGGCTCCGAAGGGCGGGGTCGCGCGGTGACCGCCATTCGCTTCCGTGGGGAACTGAACGCCTGAGCCATGCCGCAATTGACTTCCAGACTCGAACTGTCCGCGCCAGCCGCTGCCTACGCTCCTCGCATGAGCAATGACGAGAACCGTTCGGGCAACCCCTCGGGTCCGAATACTTCGGTCATCACCAAGGTCAAGCCCAAGACCAAACGGCCGAACCTCTACCGCGTGCTGATCCTGAACGACGACTACACGCCGATGGAGTTCGTCGTCCACGTGCTGGAGAAATTCTTCAACAAGGACATCGAGGCCGCGACCAAGATCATGCTGCATGTCCACCATCATGGCATCGGGGAGTGCGGCGTGTTCACCTACGAGATCGCCGAGACCAAGGTGACGCAGGTGATGGATTTCGCCCGCAAGCACCAGCATCCGCTCCAATGCGTGATGGAAAAGAAGTAGTCGCCGTTCAAGTCTTTTAGAGTGGTTCTGTTCGTGTGGTGTGTGACGGCGGCACATCGTGCTGCATGATCCCGAGCACATCGGCATCCGCGTCAAGCCTGCCCAAATGGGTAGTTCTGCCCAAATCGGAACGGGATTTGCATCGAAAATGCCGCTGGTATGTCGCTGCCTGAGTCGCGGAACCGGTCTTTCGCCGCGATCTTGTATAACTATATGTGACAAAGGTTGTTGTTGCCTGACCGGGCGATGGCGATCATGATGATGGGGGCCATAGAGGACGCGAATGCCGACTTTTTCCCAAAGCCTTGAACAATCCCTGCATCGTGCACTGGCGATCGCAAACGAGCGTCATCACCAATACGCGACGCTCGAGCATCTCTTGCTCTCCCTGATCGACGATTCCGATGCAGCCGCCGTCATGCGCGCCTGTAGCGTCGATCTCGACAAGCTACGCACGAGCCTGGTCAATTATCTTGAGACCGAATTCGAGAACCTGGTGACGGATGGCGCCGACGACGCCAAGCCGACCGCCGGCTTCCAGCGTGTGATCCAGCGCGCGGTGATCCACGTGCAATCCTCCGGTCGTGAAGAGGTGACCGGTGCCAACGTCCTGATCGCGATCTTCGCCGAGCGCGAGAGCCACGCCGCGTATTTCCTGCAGGAGCAGGACATGACGCGCTACGACGCGGTCAACTACATCAGCCATGGCATCGCCAAGCGGCCGGGCGTCTCCGAGGCGCGGCCGGTGCGCGGCGTCGACGAGGAGACCGAGGCCAAGGGCAACGAGGACGCCAAGAAGAAGGGCGAGGCGCTCGAGACTTATTGCGTCAACCTCAACAAGAAGGCGCGCGACGGCAAGATCGATCCGGTGATCGGACGCAATTCCGAAATCAACCGTGCGATCCAGGTGCTGTGCCGCCGGCAGAAGAACAACCCGTTGTTCGTCGGCGAAGCCGGCGTCGGCAAGACCGCAATCGCCGAGGGCCTTGCCAAGCGCATCGTCGACAGCGAGGTGCCGGAGGTGCTGGCGGCCGCCACCGTGTTCTCGCTCGACATGGGCACGCTGCTCGCCGGCACGCGCTATCGCGGCGACTTCGAGGAGCGCCTGAAGCAGGTGCTGAAGGAGCTCGAAGCGCATCCCAACGCCATCCTGTTCATCGACGAAATCCACACCGTGATCGGTGCGGGCGCGACATCGGGCGGGGCGATGGATGCCTCGAACCTGCTCAAGCCCGCGCTTGCCTCGGGCACCATCCGCTGCATGGGCTCGACCACCTACAAGGAATACCGCCAGCACTTCGAGAAGGACCGCGCGCTGGTGCGGCGCTTCCAGAAGATCGACATCAACGAGCCGACGGTCGAGGACGCGATCGCGATCCTCAAGGGCCTCAAGCCGTACTTCGAGGATTACCATCGTCTGAAGTACACCAATGAGGCGATCGAGGCCGCGGTTCAGCTCTCCTCGCGCTACATCCACGACCGCAAGCTGCCGGACAAGGCGATCGACGTGATCGACGAATCCGGTGCGGCACAGATGCTGGTCGCCGAGAACAAGCGCAAGAAGACCATCGGCATCAAGGAGATCGAGACCACGATCGCCTCGATGGCGCGGATTCCGCCGAAGAGCGTGTCGAAGAACGATGCCGAGGTGCTCAAGCATCTCGAGCAGACCCTGAAGCGCACCGTGTTCGGTCAGGACAAGGCCATCGAGTCGCTGGCCGCCTCGATCAAGCTGGCGCGAGCCGGCCTGCGCGAGCCGGAGAAGCCGATCGGCAGCTACTTGTTCTCGGGTCCGACCGGCGTCGGCAAGACCGAGGTCGCAAAGCAGCTTGCGGCGAGCCTCGGCGTCGAGCTGTTGCGTTTCGACATGTCCGAATACATGGAGCGGCACACCGTATCCCGCCTGATCGGCGCGCCTCCCGGCTATGTCGGCTTCGACCAGGGCGGCCTGCTCACCGACGGCGTCGACCAGCATCCGCATTGCGTGGTGCTGCTCGACGAAATCGAGAAGGCGCATCCCGACCTCTACAACGTGCTGCTCCAGATCATGGATCACGGCCGGCTCACCGATCACAACGGCAAGCAGGTCAATTTCCGCAACGTGATCCTGATCATGACCACGAACGCGGGTGCATCCGATCTGGCCAAGCAGGCGTTCGGCTTCACGCGCTCGAAGCGGGAAGGCGACGACCACGAGGCGATCAACCGGCAGTTCGCGCCGGAATTCCGCAACCGCCTCGATGCCATCGTCTCGTTCGGCCATCTCAGCGTCGAGGTGATCGGCACGGTCGTGGAGAAGTTCGTACTGCAGCTCGAGGCGCAGCTCGGCGATCGCGACGTCACCATCGAGCTGTCCGAGCCGGCCAAGGCCTGGCTGGTCCAGCATGGCTACGACGAGCAGATGGGCGCGCGTCCCATGGCCCGCGTGATCCAGGAGCACATCAAGAAGCCGCTGGCTGACGAGGTGCTGTTCGGCAAGCTGAAGGGCGGCGGCCATGTCCGCGTCGTTCTGGTCAAGGACGAGGCCGACGAGACCAAGGACAAGATCGGCTTCGAATTCGTCGAGGGCCCGGTCACGCCGAAGCAGGAGAAGCTGCCCGGCACCCGCAAGCGTCCGCCGGGCAAGTCCAAGCCGGGTGGCCCCGGCGGCTCCAAGGGGCCGACCTCCAAGGGGCCGCTGGTCAAGGCTTGATCCAGCGCATCATCAATCGAAAGGCCGGCTGAAGAGCCGGCCTTTTTGTTTCCGAGGGTGGGTGTGCCTTACGTCCCGGCCTCTGGCGCTGCAGCCGGCGGACGCGGCTTGTGCGGCGCGGCTGGCCGTGCGCTGCGGGCCGGGACCGACGGCTGCATCGTCACGATGACCGGATTGGGCTTGTGATCGGTTGCCGCCCCCGTCGCGGCATCGACGCCCATCCCGACAACGCCGCCGAGCAGGAGATTGCCGGCGAAGCCGGCGGCGCCGGTGCCCGACACTTCCTTGGTGAGCTGCACCGTCTGGGATTGATAGCCTTCCTTTTCGAAGGTGATCGTGATGTCGGCGCTGCGCTTCGCAACGATGGCGCAAGGTGTGGTGCAGGTTGTCGGCACCTCGAGCCCGCTGACGACGGCTTCGACGCCTGACGGTGTCGATGAGATGCTGATATTCTCGGTCGTGCCGCGCGTGACAGACGCGCAGCCGCCCAGCATGACGCTGAGCGCCACGATTCCCAATGAACGCATGAAATGCCCCTTGTTCCCCGCGCCAATGAAGCGCAACCGGAGCGCGAGGGCAATAGGTCATAGGTCGGGATAGTTAAGTCGCGCAGGGGTTGTGCACGAAAACAGCGGGCAACTGGATGTGGGAGCGTGCTATTCGCCGCGGAGGCGCTGGTCGTCCTGCACGCGAACGTGCTCGGCGCCCCGCGCGCCGGCGGGAGACAGCCGCATCATGCTCAGCACCGCGCCGCACAGCGCAAAGCCGACGCCGGCGAGGAGCGCCAGCCTTGTCCCCTCAACCGGATACCGTCCGAGCAGCAACGCCACCAGCGCCGCGCCGGTGGTCTGGCCGAGCAGGCGCGCCGTGCCCAGCATGCCGCTGGCCCCGCCGGCGCGCTCGCGCGGAGCGGCCGCGATCATGGTGCGGTTGTTGGGGGTCTGGAACAGACCGAACCCGGCGCCCGCCAGCGCCATCCGCCAGATCACGTCGAACGGCGTTGGGTCCGCAGGGATGAAGGCGAGCGCCGCAAGGCCGCAGGCGAACAGCGTGAGCCCGATGCCGCCGAGCAGGCCGGCCGGATAACGCTCGACCAGTCGGCCGGCGAGGGGCGCTGCGAACGCCACCGCGATCGGCCATGGCGTGATCAGCAGGCCCATATGCACCGCCGAATAGCCGAAGCGGCCCTGGAGATAGAAGGGGATCGCGACGAAGGCGAGCATCTGGCCGCAGAACGAGGCGATCGAGGTCGCAATCGACAGCGCGAACACCGGGATGCGCAACAGGTCGATCGGCAAGAGCGGCGAGGTCATGTGGGTCTCGCGATAGATCAGGAGCGCGCCGGCGACGAGAGCGATGGCGAACTGGATCAGGCAGGCGATCGCGGCCTCGCCATGGCCGACGCTGTCGACCGCGGCAATGCCGACACCGAAGGTGATCGCGGACAGTCCCGCGCTCTGCCAGTCGAAGGAGCGGCTCGCCGGCCTGGTGTGCGGCAGGCTGCGCAGGCCGATCAGCAACGTCACCGCTCCGAGCGGCACGTTGATGGCGAACAGCCAGGGCCAGCTTCCGACCGCGAGGATGCCGGACGCCAGCGTCGGGCCGGCCGCGGCCGAGAAGGCGACCACGAGCGCGTTGAGCCCGATGCCGCGGCCGAGCTGGCTGCGCGGATAGGTGAAGCGCACCAGCGCCGCGTTGACGCTCATGATGCCGGCCGCGCCGAAGCCCTGGAGAATGCGCGCCATCGTCAGCAGCGGCAGCGTGTCCGCCAGCGCGCACAGGGCGGACGCAATCGTGAACAGCACCAGCCCGACCAGGTAGACGCGGCGATAGCCGATGATCTCGCCGAGCGAAGCCAACGGCAGCAGCGAGATCGTGATCGCAAGCTGATAGCCGTTGACGATCCAGATCGAGAAAGCCGGGCTCGCATCCAGATCGGCCGCGATCGTCGGCAGTGCCACATTGGCGATGGCGCTGTCGACCACCGCCATGATGATGCCCAGCGCAATGGTCAGCACGGCCTGGTTGCGCTGCGGCTGCGGCAGGCCGTCGGCATGCTCGATCGGGGCAGGCGACATGATGGAGGCGCGCTTGATTCGAGCCGTGGTTCATCTCCGAATAGGAAATTGCCGGATCGACCGCAACCCGGCAGGACACGGACAGTTCCTGTGCCGCAAGCGGTCGTTCCGGCATGGGAAGCCGGGTCGGGAGCCTTCAGGGCCGGCCGGTCACGCGACTGGCCCTTTACACTGCCGGCGGATTGCGGTCGGTGAAGGTCGTGCGCTGATGCCAATAGGGATAGGGCAGCGTCACCTTGCTTGCGGCGTCGAGCTTGGCGATCTGGTCCTTGGTCAGCGACCAGCCGACTGCGCCGAGATTTTCGCGGAGCTGCGTCTCGTTGCGCGCGCCGATGATCAGCGTCGATACCGTGGGGCGCTGCAGCAGCCAGTTCAGTGCGATCTGTGACACGCTCTTTCCCGTTTCCTGCGCGACCTCGTCGATGGCCTCGACGACGCGATAGACGTGCTCGTCCGGCACCGGCGGGCCGAAATCGGCCGTCTTGGGCAGGCGGCTTACCTCGGGCTTCGGCTGACCCCGGCGGATCTTGCCGGTGAGGCGGCCCCAACCGAGCGGTGACCAGACCACGGCGCCCAGCCCCTGGTCGAGGCCGAGCGGCATCAGCTCCCATTCGTAGTCGCGTCCGATCAGCGAATAATAGGTCTGGTTGGCGACGTAGCGCGGGAAGCCGTGCTTGTCGGCAACCGAGAGCGACTTCATCAGGTGCCAGCCGGAGAAATTCGAAACGCCGACGTACCGGATCTTGCCGGCGCGCACGAGCACGTCGAGCGTCGAGAGCACCTCTTCGGGCGGGGTGAAAGCGTCGAAGCCATGAAGCTGGAACAGATCGATGTAGTCGGTGCCGAGCCGGCGCAGCGAACCGTCGATGGCCGCGAGCAGGTGTTGGCGCGACGAGCCGATGTCGTTGGGACCGTCGCCGAAGCGGAACGTCGCCTTGGTCGAGACCAGCACCTTGTCGCGGCGGCCCTTGATGGCTTCGCCGAGCACCCGCTCGGACTCGCCGAGCGAATAGACGTCCGCGGTGTCGAACATCGACACGCCGGCTTCGAGGCAGATGTCCAGAAGGCGCCGAGCCTCGGTCGCATCCGTCGTGCCCCACGCCGCGAGGCGGCCGACGCCGCCGAACGTGCCGGTCCCGAGACTCAAGGCAGGCACCATGAGGCCGGACCGGCCCAAGCGTCGGAATTCCATCGATATGCTCCTTGGCTGGCCGCCGATTGATCCCTGCGGCTCGATTTCCGAAGGATAGTGCAAGCAGGTGCCGCGTCCTACCACGCGCTCACATACCGGCCTTGCTCGGAAATAGCCCACTGGTGCCGGTGACCGCTCACTGGAATGAAATCAGTGCCGCAACTGACTCTGCCTGAAGTCACGCGGCGACATCCCGAAACGCTCGCGGAAGGCACGGCCGAAATGCGAGAGATCGTTGAAGCCCCAGGCGAAGGCGACCTCGCTGATGTGGCGATGGGCGAGCACGGGCGAGGCGAGGTCGCGCCGGCATCGGGCGAGACGCTCGGCAAGGACGTAGCGCTGGAACGACGTCTCCTCGTCGGCGAGGAGATCATTGACGTAGCGCGGCGAGATGCCGAGCGCTGCCGCAGTCTCAGGGAGGGAGAGGTCGGGATCGGCGAGATGCGTGCGGATGTGCGCCTTCAGTCGAAACAGCAGGGCGGAGCGATGGGTCGAGGACGGCAGCGACGTCTTGCCGAGCCGTTCGCTCAACGCCATCGCGAGCAGATCGACGGCCTGCTCCGACAGCGCCGCCGCGTTGTTCGGATCGAGCCTGTCTGCGTTCTGGCAGAGCCTGACGATGAAATCATAGGCGAGCCGCTCGAGCGGTGCATCGGTGCCGAACGAAATCGCGGTCAGCGTCTCGGTGCCGCCGAGCCGGCGATGAAGCATCTTGCGCGGCACCTTGAAGATGGTCTGGGTAAAGCTGTCGTTGAACTTCAGCTCATAAGGCCGCGTGGTGTCGTACAGCGCGAACTCACCGGGATGGATCACGGTCTCGCGGCCGTCCTGGGCGACCCCGCCGTCGCCGCGGTTGCCAAGCGCGACCAGGACGAAATCCTGCTCCGAGCGCGCGATGCGCGAGGGCGTGCGGAAGACATGCTGGCGGTCGGAGCAGACCTCCGAGCACACGGCCTTGCCGAGCGAAGCCTGCGTCACCGAGCCGTGGAAAGCGCTGCCAAGATCGGACTTGCAGTCGAGTCCGACGAAGACGTCGCAGACGATGTCCTGCCAGAGGGCAAGCCGCCGGTAGCCGGGGCTGCCGTCTGTGGTGAACTGGATTGGCATCAGGACAGCCTCCCTTTCACATCCTGCAAAACCGCATATTGGCGCGGATCGAGCCTCACCGGAGGCAAATTCCGGACCGGGCGATCCCTTTCAGTCGAGTTTTCGTTCCGCCGTGGTCGAGCGCCCCGGCCGCCCGTGCCGCCAAATAGACTGCATCGGACGTGACTTCCGATCAACCAGCAATGGAGGCGGCAATGGGCATCGAACATCCGAAATACAAGGTGGCGGTGGTGCAGGCGGCGCCGGCCTGGCTCGACCTCGATGCCTCGATCGACAAGTCGATCGGGCTGATCAGGGAGGCCGCCGAAAAGGGCGCCAAGCTGATCGCCTTTCCGGAGGCTTTTATCCCCGGCTATCCCTGGCACATCTGGATGGACTCGCCGGCCTGGGCCATCGGTCGCGGCTTCGTGCAGCGCTATTTCGACAATTCGCTGTCCTATGACAGCCCGCAAGCCGAACGCTTGCGCGATGCCGTGCGCAAAGCCAAGCTCACCGCCGTGCTCGGCCTGTCCGAGCGCGACGGCGGCAGCCTTTATCTGGCGCAATGGCTGATCGGACCCGACGGCGAGACCATCGCCAAGCGCCGCAAGCTGCGGCCGACCCATGCCGAGCGTACCGTCTATGGCGAGGGCGACGGCAGCGATCTCGCCGTGCATGCGCGGTCCGACATTGGCCGCATCGGCGCGCTGTGCTGCTGGGAGCATCTCCAGCCGCTATCGAAATACGCGATGTACGCCCAGAACGAGCAGGTCCACGTCGCGGCCTGGCCGAGCTTTTCGCTCTACGATCCCTTCGCGCCGGCGCTCGGGGCCGAGGTGAACAATGCGGCTTCGCGCGTCTATGCGGTGGAGGGCTCCTGCTTCGTGCTCGCCCCTTGCGCGACGGTCTCGCAGGCGATGATCGACGAGCTCTGCGACCGGCCGGACAAGCACGGGCTGCTGCATGCCGGCGGCGGGTTCGCCGCGATCTACGGCCCCGACGGCAGCCAGATCGGCGACAAGCTCGCGCCGGACCAGGAGGGTCTGTTGATCGCGGAGATCGACCTCGGCGCGATCGGCGTCGCCAAGAACGCGGCAGATCCGGCCGGACACTATTCGCGGCCCGACGTGACGCGGCTGCTGCTCAACAAGAAGCGATACCAGCGCGTCGAGCAGTTCGCGTTGCCGGTGGATACCGTCGAGCCCACGGACATTGCCGCGGCGGCGGGCTGATTGCAGTCAACTCAGTCATCCCACCATGGCTTGGAAAGTAGTGCGTCGGTCTTAACGGTTGAGGCGTATCCGCCTGGAACAGCCTCCATATAGCCAAGCTCCTTCAGGTCCTCGAACGGCTCCTTCTCGTCTTCCCTAAGGGAAAAGACCGCCGCATCGTTGACGAAGAACAGTGTCGACTGATCAAGGTGCATTCGCGAAAATTCTGATCTTAGTTCAATGTAGAGCCAGACCAGACCGTCCAACGTCGGGCCGTTTGCAGCATTTTTCTTGGCGATGATGGGAACGTCTTCAGGATTGCAATCGAACTTGAAAAATGGGCTGAGGCCGCTGTTCTCTTTATCCAGTGATTTGAAAATCTTGAGCCTCCACAAGAAATCCACGCTTCGTTCCAGCAGCGACATGTACCAGGTGAAGACAAAAGGCGGAGGCAGGTTCGACTCGTTTATCCTTGGGAGTTCGTCCGGCTTCGAAGTCTCGAATTGGCGCACTGTCAACGTCAGGGCGCTGACCAACTTGGCGTAAGCATCCAATTCAAGATCGGTCATGAGGTGCCCACGCAATGGCCGAGCAGCTCGGGATGTGCCGCGCAGATGTGATGCGCGCCGGCATCCCTGAGCTCGGCCTCGCTGCCATAGCCATAGAGCACGCCGATCGCGGTCATGCCGTTGGTGCGGGCGCCGACCACGTCGTGGCTGCGGTCGCCGATCATGATGGCGCTGCTCGCATCGACCCTGGTCTCGTCGAGCGCGTAGCGCAGCAGGTCGCGCTTGTCGACGCGCGTGCCGTCGAGCTCGGAGCCGAACACGCGCTCGAAGTACGGTTTGAGGCCGAAATGATCGACGATGCGGGTGGCGTAGACCGCGGGCTTGCTGGTCGCGACGAACATGCGCGGTGTCGTCGCGGCCAGCGTCGTCAGCGTGTCCACGATGCCGGCATAGGCCTCGTTCTCGAACAGGCCGATATCGCTGAAGCGCTCGCGATAGAGCAGCAGCGCGCGATCGGCGAGCTCGTCGGTTCCGGTGAGCTTCTTCAGGCTGGCATGCAGCGGCGGGCCAATGCACCAGGTCAGCTCGTCCTCGCTCGGCACCGCGACGTCCAGTCGCTCCAGCGCATACTGGATCGAGCGCGTGATCCCCGGCTTCGGGTTGGTGAGCGTGCCGTCGAGATCAAAAAAGATTGTCACCATTCGGGCGGGACCTGCGTTGATACTGCCGTCTGTTGCTAGTTGGCTGGGGTTCCAAGTCAAGGTCCGATTTTGGTCGATTGCATCGATGCCATGCGAATAGCTCGGGTTATCGCTGTCTTGTACCAGGCTCTCGCGCTGTCGCCGACGCTCGCGGAGGAGACGCCGCCGCCCGTCGCGCCTCCGAAGGCGGAGGAGCCCGCGAAGCCGGCGGAGACACAGAAGGACGCGCGCGAGAGCGACACGCGGGAGTCGATCTGCCTGATCGTGGAGGCGGCTGCGCGCGATGCCAATCTCCCGCTGGAATTCTTCGCCCGGGTGATCTGGCAGGAAAGCCGATTCCAGGCCGATGCGGTCGGCCCCATGACGCGCAGCGGCGAGCACGCGCAGGGGATCGCGCAGTTCATGCCGGGCACCGCCAGCGAGCGCGGGCTGCTCAATCCGTTCAATCCGGTGCAGGCATTGCCGAAGTCGGCGGAGTTTCTGAGCGAACTGCGCAACCAGTTCGGCAATCTCGGGCTTGCCGCCGCCGCCTACAATGCCGGTCCGCGGCGCGTGCAGGAATGGCTCGCCGGCACCGGGCCGATGCCGGAGCAGACCCGCAACTACGTCTACGCCATCACGGGCACGAGCGTCGATGCCTGGGCCAAGGCGGGCAACACCGGCAAGGGACCGCCAAGCTCACCGCCGACGAGTTGCCGTGACCTGATGGCGCTGCTCAAGCGCGCGCCGAATGCCTTCGTCGCCGAGCTCGAGCAGCATGTGGAGCTTGCGGCCGCAAAGGCATGGGGCGTCCAGCTTGCCGCCGGCTTCGACCGCAACGGGGCGCTGGCGATGTATTCCCGCGCCGTGACGCGGCTCAGCACGGTGATCGGTGAGCGCGATCCGAGCCTGCTGTCTTCCGTGATGCGCAGCCGCGGCACACGCGCGTTCTACCAGGTGCGCATCGGCACCGAGACGCGCAGCGAAGCGGATGATCTGTGCAGCCGCATCCGTAAGGCCGGTGGTGCGTGCTTCGTGCTGAGGAACCGGGGTGTGAGCGGGTAGGGGCGTTACCTACACACGCGTCATTCCGGGCTCGCGCCCAAGAGGGTGAGCTCCGGAATGACGGCCTGTGATTGAAGCGTCCTGCATGCCAGCCCCGCCGCGTGTTTCCTTGACGCGAGCCGCCGCATTGCCCGTTATGCGGGCACGATTCCGCAAACCCGTCCAAAAAAACCCGTGGCACTTCCTCCACTCGATTCACCGCAATGGAATAGCCCCTGGCTTGCCTTCGGCTGGGGGCTGCGCTCGATCACGCAGACGATCCTCACGCTGGTCCTGTTCGTGACTTATCTCGGCATCGGCGCGCTCGCCCATGACACCCATTTCAGCCTGCTCTGGGCGCTCTGCTCGACGCTGTTCGTCTGGGCGGGGCCAGCGCAGATCATCCTGATCACCACGCTCGGCTCCGGCGCCACCATCATCCAGTCGGCCATCGCGGTTACGGTCAGCGCCATCAGGCTGTTTCCCATGGTGGTCTCCGTGCTGCCGTTGATGCGCACGCCGACGACCAAGCGGCGCGAGCTGTTCTTCGCGGCGCATCTCACCGCCGTGACGCTGTGGGTCGAGTGTCATCGCTTCCTGCCTCAGGTGCCGCGCGAGCGGCGGATTGCCTTCGTTCACGGACTTGGCTTCGGTCTCGTCTCGGTATGCCTGACCGCCAACACGGTCGGCTATTTCCTCGCCGCCAATCTGACGCAGACGCTTGGCGCCGCCATCCTGCTGCTGACGCCACTGTCGTTCCTGTTCTCGACCGCGCGCAACAGCCGCGAGGCTGCGGATGTCGTCGCACTGGTGCTCGGCGTTCTGCTCTATCCGATCGCGGCGAAGATGAACTCCGGCCTCGACATCCTCGTCAGCGGCCTCATAGCCGGTACGATCGCCTACGGCGTGCATCGGTGGCGGGAGGTGCGCGCATGAGCTACGCGCAGCTAATCGGCGACTGGCATGCACTGGCGGTGCTGTTCGTCGCCGGCGTCGTTCCCAACCAGATCTGGCGCATGCTGGGCCTGTGGTTCGGCGGAGGCATCGACGAGGGCTCCGAGCTGCTCGTCTGGGTGCGCGCGGTTGCAACCGCGATCCTGGCCGGCGTCATCGCCCAGATCGTGGTCGAACCGCCGGGCGCGCTGTCCAGCGTGCCGGATGCCCTGCGCTATGGCGCGGTGGCGGCCGGCCTCGTCGCCTTCCTGCTGGCCCGCCGATCGATCTTCGCGGGTGTCGTGACCGGCGAAGTCTTCCTGCTGGCCGGCAAGTGGTGGTTGGGCTAAAACCAGCGGCGAACAGCCAAGGAACAGGAAATATGGTTCGCGAACAGGAGCTCCGCGAGGGCGAGGTCGCCATCGAGCTGCCACCGACGCAAGATGCCGGCCTCGTCTTCATCGGCCGTATCCGCACGCCCTGGGCGTCGCGGCTGGAGACGCCGCGGCAGGGACGCCAGGACGGCCCGGTGTGCCGCCTCGAGATCTTCGAGCCGTTCGTGCCGGCCATCAAGGGCGTCGATTTCTACGGCAATCTCGAAGTGCTCTACTGGCTCGACCAGTCGCGCCGCGACATCATTCTGCAGAGCCCGAAGAACAACGAAAAGACCCGCGGCACGTTTTCGCTGCGTTCGCCGGTGCGTCCCAATCCGATCGGGACCTCGATCGTCAAGCTGGTCGGAATCGAGGGCAATGCGATCCTGGTGCGCGGGCTCGACTGCCTCGACAACACGCCGCTGATCGACATCAAGCCGGATCGTTGCGAGTTCACGCCACTGGCCGCGCCGCAGAAGGGCGATTTCGAGACGGAGTGAGGTCCGTCATTCCGGGGCGCGCCTCTTGGCGCGAGCCCGGAATCCATCGCGCGTCAGAGGTGGTGGTGGAATGGATTCTCAGGTGCGCGATTGCGCACCATAGCTCGCGACTTTGTCGCGCCCCGGAATGACGAGTGGATAGAGCTACCCACCCTTCAACGCCGCGATCAGCTTCGCCGCATTCTCCTCCAGCACCTTGGCGTCTTCCTTGCGGCTCGCGGGCGGCAGCATCGCCACGCCGTCATGGCGCGGCATCACGTGCATGTGCAGGTGAAACACCACCTGCCCACCGGCGGGCTCGTTGAACTGCTGCACGGTGATGCCGTCGGCGTTGAACGCCTTCATCGCGGCGGCCGCGATCTTGTGCGCGCCGCGGGCGACATGGGCGTAGTCGTCGGGCTTGATGTCGAGAATGTTGCGGGCAGGGGCCTTTGGTATCACCAGCGTGTGGCCGGGGACGCGCGGCATGATGTCGAGGAAGGCGAACACGTGCTCGTCCTCGTACACCTTGGAGCAGGGCAGCTCGCCGCGCAGAATCTTCGCGAAGATGTTGTTGGTGTCGTAGGCGGTCATGACGGCTCCCAAGAAACTTTCGAGAACTTTTGCGCTCAGCATTTTGCGCTTACTGTCACCAGCAACGACGAGGCGTCAAGGCGCCTCGTCGATGCCCTTGCGGAACGGGCCGAGCTCGGCGAGCTCCCGTCCGGCTTCCGCGACATAGGCGCGCTCGCGCTTGAGGTAATCGTCGATGGCGCGGCGCAGGCCGGGATCTGCGATGAAGTGGGCGGAATGGGTGGTGCGCGGCAGGTAGCCACGGGCGATCTTGTGCTCGCCCTGCGCGCCGGCCTCGACGTGCTTCAGGCCGCGTTTGATCGCGAAATCGATCGCCTGATAGTAGCAGACCTCGAAATGCAGGAACGGATGATGCTCGACCGCGCCCCAGTTGCGGCCGAACAACGTGTCCGAGCCGATGAAGTTGATCGCGCCCGCGATCCAGCGATCGTTGCGGCGGGCCATCACCAGCAGCACGTCCTCAGCCATGGTCTCGCCGATCAGCGAGAAGAACTCGCGCGTCAGATACGGCCGGCCCCATTTGCGCGAGCCGGTCTCCATGTAGAACATGAAGAATGCATCCCAGGCATCCTCGGTAATGTCCTTGCCCGTGAGCCAGTGGATGGAGATCCCGGCGGAGAGCGCATCGCGCCGCTCGCGCTTGATCGACTTGCGGTGGCGCGAGTTCAGCGTGGCCAGGAAGTCGTCGAAGCCGGTAAAGCCCTCGTTGTTCCAGTGGAACTGCTGGTCGGTGCGCTGCAGGAAGCCGTGCCTGGCGAGCAGCTTCCATTCGGCTTCGGGCGCGAAGGTGACGTGGACGGAGGAGGCCTTGCTGACGCCGCACAGCGCCACCAGCCCGCTCGCCAGAGCCTCCATGATGAGCTCGCGATCCACGCCGTCGCGGACCAGCAGCCGCGGCCCGGTTGCCGGGGTGAACGGAACCGAGACCTGGAGCTTCGGATAATAGCGCCCGCCGGCGCGCTCATAGGCGTCCGCCCAGCCGCGGTCGAAGACGTACTCTCCTTGCGAATGGGATTTCAGATAGCAGGGCACGACGCCGGCGACGCGGCCATCGAGCTTCGCCACGAGATGCCGGGGCCCCCAGCCGGTGCGGATGGTCGCCGAACCCGATGTCTCGACGGCGGACAGAAATGCGTGGGAGACGAAGGGGTTATAGGCGGGTTTTGAGAGACCAAGGGAATCGTCTGCAAGTGCGGATGAGGTTCCGTTGCCAGCCTCATGGCACCGCCCGGCGGGATTGGCGCAGGCGTCCCACTCCTCCGGTGACACATTGCCTATCGAAGGTACGGCCTCGAGCGTGATGTCGGATGATGCCATCGACCCCCAAGATCGTGCATTGCAGCAGCGACTTCAAGGGGGTGGAGGGTACGCCCTCGTGCCCTGGACGCGGCACAGCGCTCCTTCGGCTCTGCGCCGCAACGCTGCGCGTTGCACCTTGTCCGGGACACGGGCAGGGCCTACGGCACGAACCCCTCGAAGATCATCTGATCCGCATGCTGCCCGACCCGCGTCCGCTGCTCGGGCGTCCGCACGGTCCATCCCAGCAGGGCGCAGCCGAAGACGTTGCGGGCGATCCAGGGGGCGGGGGCCGGGAGGTCGTCGACCCGAAAGGCGACGAAGTGGGGCTGGGTCCGGAGGCCGTGGCGCAGATACAGCATGCTGTCGCGCTGCTCCTGACTCAGTTTGGCCCAGTAATCGTCCTCATAGGTCCGCTGCGCGACGATGCCGCGCGGGCGGCCCGGCAACAGCTCGCGCAGCGCCAGCACCTGATCTGGATCGAAGGACATGCCGACCGCCGGCCCATCATAGGACGCCAGCACCTCCGCCATCCGTTTCACCAGCTTGCGGTCGCCGCCAAAATGGCTCTTCACCTCGATCACCAGCGGGACGCGGCCGGCGACGAGGGCGCAGAGGTCGCTGAGCGACATCATTCGCTCCGGCGTGTCCTTGAACTTGATCGCCTTCAACTCCGCCGCGGTCTTTTCGACCACCTCGCCGGACGCCTCGGTGAGGCGGCCGAGGGCATGGTCGTGATGCACCATGGCCTCGCCGTCGGCGGAGAGCTGGATATCGACCTCGATCGAGAAATTGCCTGCGATCGCAGCCTGCACGGCGCCCGGCATGTTTTCGACAATGCCGCGCGAAATGTCGTGCAGGCCGCGATGGGCGACCGGCCGGGCTGTCAGCCAATCCGGAGCGCGCATCCGCCTCAGGCGACCTCGAACACGCCGTCGACCTCGACCGCCGCATCGGCGGGCAGCGAGGCGACGCCGACGGTGGTGCGGGCATGGCGGCCCTTGTCACCGAAGGCGGCGACCATCAGGTCGGACGCGCCGTTCAGCACCTTCGGCCCGTCCAGGAAGTCCGGCGCCGAGTTGATGAAGCCGCCGAGGCGCACCACCCGCACAACCTTGTCGAGGTCGCCAAGCGCGGCCTTGACCTGGGCGAGCAAATTGACCGCGCAGCCGCGCGCGGCCGCAGCGCCGTCCTCGATGGAGACGCCGGCACCCAGCTTGCCCTTGGCGATCAGCTTGCCGGCGGGATCGAAGCAGACCTGGCCGGAGACGAACAGCAGATTACCGGTGCGCACGAACGGCACGTAGTTGGCAACGGGCGTGGGGGCCTCGTGCAGCTTGATGCCCTGTTCCGCCAGCTTTTGCTCGACCGTGCCCGCCATGTTCGACCTCGTTGTCCAGAAAAACATTCGCCCCGGCGTCCGCAAAGGCAGCCGGCGCGCCCTGTTTCGCCCATCGGACCGCCACATGCAAGCAACCGAAGGGGCCGTATTTTGTTGAGGTCGGGCAGCAGGTTCAACGCACGGGCCGCAACTTTACGTGAAACGGCCTCAGTTGCGACGCAATGGAACGGTCATTAAAATGCCGAATCTGCGTTTCCCTAGGGATGAGACATGGTGCACCTTTTCCGGACATCGCTCGGTGTGATGGCGCTCGCCGCGGCCACTGTCGGCCTTGGCGGCGGGGCCCAGGCCGCCAACGGTCCGTTCCTTCCGCATCAGGCGCTCTATGATCTCAGCCTCGTGAAATCGCGCTCCAACTCGGTCAACAGCGCCCGCGGCCGCATCCTCTACAATTTCGCGGGGAACGCCTGCGAGGGCTATACTTCCGAATTCCGCCAGGTCTCCGAGCTCGACAGCGGCGAGGGCAAGGTCACGCTCAGCGACCTCCGTTCCAATTCCTGGGAGGATGCCGCCGGCAAGAGCTACCGCTTCAAGATCGAGACGCGCATGAACGAGACCGATGCCGGCCGCGTCGACGGTTCCGCCGAGCGCGACGGCGACCACATCAACGTCAAGCTGAAGCTGCCGGCGCCGAAGACTTTCACGCTCGACGGCAGCATTGTGTTCCCGACCGAGCAGATCCAGCGCATCATCGCAGCCGCCAAGGACGGCAAGTCGCTGCTCGAGCTTTCCGTCTATGACGGCTCCGACGACGGCCAGAAGGTCTACAACACGCTGACCGTGATCGGCCAGCCGATCCCAGCCGACCGCGCCACGGCGTCCGACCCCTCGACCGCGGACGAGCACATGAAATCGCTCAAACGCTGGCCCGTCACCGTCAGCTATTTCGATCGCGACGCCCAGCAGAAGGAAGGCGAGCAGACGCCGATCTATGCGATGGCGTTCGAGCTCTACGAGAACGGCGTCTCGCGTCAGCTCGTGCTCGACTACAACGATTTCGTCATCTCCGGCGCGATGGGCAAGTTCGACGTTAAGGACAGCAAGCCTTGTAATTGAAGGGCGCGTCCCGGGGGCGCGCACCGCGCACTCCACTCCTTCACCGTCCCCCTGAGGTGGCCGCTTCTTCAGCGGCCCTCGAAGGGCGACGGCCCGGATCTCGCAGCGTGCCCGCTCATCCTTTCGAGGCTCGCCGAAGAAGCGAGCACCTCAGGATGACGGAGCGGCGACAGCGCCCGTGGCATCTAGCTCTCGTCACACTCTCCAGCTACGCTCCCTCCCAACCACAAACATCCGGGAGGCAAGCACCATGCCCAAGCTCGATCATCTCCGTCCCAGCGGCCTGCATCACAATCCCGCTTATTCCCACGTCGTGACGGCGACCGGCGCGCGGACCATCTACATCTCCGGCCAGGTATCCGTGGACGAGGAAGGACGCATCGTCGGCGAGGGCGATATTGCCGCGCAGACGACGCAGGTGATGCAGAATCTCGGTCACGCGTTGAAGGCGGCGGGCGCGACCTATTCCAACATCGTCAAGATCACGACCTTCGTCGTGAACTACAAGCCGGAGCTGCGCCCCATCATCGGCAAGGCCCGCTCCGCCTTCTTCGAGGGCATGGAGCCGCCGGCCTCCACGCTGGTCGGCGTCTCCGCGCTCGCGGCGCCGGAATGGCTGATCGAGATCGAGGCGGTGGCGGTCGCGGATTGAACCCGGCCTACGCTGACGTAGGCTTGGACATCCCTTGCAGGACCGCCATTGCCTCGTCGGCCCTGTCCGCCGGCACAAAGAGGTGATCGTGATGGAAGGCCGAAACGGCATTCACGCTGATGCCGGCTTCGGCCAGACGTGACGTGACGGCCGCCAGAAAGCCCACCGCGTCGAGTGCGGAGTGAACCGTCAGAGTTATCAGGCGCGAGGCAAAGGCGTAGCGCAGTCCCGCGCGCTTGGCGTCTTCACGCCGCATCACAAGTGTCGTGCCTTCACGCTCCCGGAACGTCAGTTGCGGGCGGATGGAATCCGGCACGAGCTGATCGCGCGCAACGGTGCAGAACACGAAGATGTCCGGGTGCAGCTCCGGTTTCATGTCCTTCAACAGGGCGTTGAGATCGAGCTCACCGGCCACGGCGCGTTGCCTTTCCGCGGATGACTTCGCAATCCAGCGACAGTAATCGGTGCTATACGGAGCGCAATGGATTATGAAGCTGCAATCGATAGCTCAGGCGTGTTGCAGACGCTGCTTGCGTTCGACCCGCGTGTCGTCGGCACGCTTCCGCTCGGGCTTGCGGTGCCGGGCAGCGACGTGGATATCGTCTGTCATGCCTTCGATCCCGTCGCCTTTTCCGAGGTGATCTGGCGACGCTATCAGGCCTGCGATGACTTCCTGCTCTATCAGTGGACGTCTGCCGGACGCCCGGTGATCGCCCGTTTCGCGTGGGGCGGATGGCCGTTCGAGATATTCGGAGCTCAACGGTCGGTCGACGAGCAGCAAGGATGGCTGCATTTCGAGATCGAACAAAGACTGCTGGCGCTCGACGACGGTCGCCTGCGCGACGCCGTCATTCGGCTGAGATCGCGGGGTGCAAAGACCGAGCCGGCATTCGCCGCCGTGCTCGGGATCGGCGGGGACCCTTATCGCGGGCTGCTCGATCTCGTCCACGAGACGGACGATCAATTGCGGGTGCGGCTGCAGGGGGTGCGACGACAGCTCGCGATCGATCGAGACGATCATTCCTGCGCTTTCGGCCCGTCATAGGCAATCCCGCGGATCACCGCGGCGCTGCCGAACTTCTTGCGCAGGCTGTCCACCGCGCGCTCGGCATGGGCGGCGCGGCGGTCGAGCATGTCGGTGTCGTCGCCGGCCGAGCCGTCGCGCAGCGCGCTGACGCCGGCGCCCATCAGGCGGAAGGCGGTGCCGTCGATCTCTTTCGCCAGCATCTCGCGGCAGATCGCAAAGATCTTGGCGGCGAGCTGGGTTGGGGCTGTGATCGACTGCGAGCGGGTGCGCTGGCGGAAATCGGCGGTCTTCAGCTTCAGCGTGACGGTCGTGCCGGCGAGTTCGCTGCTCTTGAGCCGCGACGACGTCTTTTCGCACAGCCGCCACAAGATCTTCTCCAGCGTCGCGAAATCGCGGATGTCGCTCTCGAAGGTGGTTTCGCTGGAAATCGTCTTGGCGCCGCGATCTGGTTCGACCCGGCGGTCATCAATGCCGCGCGCGAGCCGCCACAGCCTGCGGCCGTCGCTTGGAAACTGGCGCATCATCTCGATTTCGTCGGCCTTCTGCAGGTCGGCGATGATGCGGAAGCCGCGCTGCACGAGGCGCTCCTGCGTGGCCGGACCGACGCCGAAGATGAAGCCGACCGGCTTGTCCGCCAGCATCGCGCGCGCTTCCTCCTGGTCGAGCGTGGCAAAGCCGCGCGGCTTGTCGAGGTCGGAGGCGATCTTGGCCAGGAACTTGTTGCAGGACAGGCCGACCGAGACGGAGACGCCGACGTCGCGCTCGACCTCACGGGCAAAGCGCGCCAGCACCTTTGCCGGGATCATGCCGTGGACCCGCTCGGTGCCGGAGAGATCGAGGAAGGCCTCGTCGATCGAGAGCGGCTCGACCAGCGGCGTCAGCGCCTGCATGGCCTGGCGCACCTGCCGGCCGACGCGGACGTACTTCGCCATGTCGGGCGGGATCACCGTCGCATGCGGGCAGGCTTCGAGTGCCTTGAACATCGGCATGGCGGAGCGCACACCATAGGTGCGGGCGATGTAGCAGGCAGCCGACACCACGCCGCGCTTGCCGCCGCCGATGATGACGGGCTTGTCGGCGATATACGGGTTATCCCGCTTCTCGACCGTCGCATAGAAGGCGTCGCAGTCGATATGGGCGATGTTCAGCGCAGACAGCGCCCGGTGGCGAACCAGGCGGGGGGAACCACAGGCCGAGCAGCGCCGCACGCCCATATCCAGGTCGGCCAGACAATCCCGGCAGAAGCAGCGGGGCCCGGCCGGATCGGGGACGGTCACGGCACGTCACGCTCCCAGGAGGGGTCGCCGAGCGCGTCGCCGAGGACCTGCCGCGCAGCGGCAACGTTGGTCGGGTGCAGGTCCGCGGAGCTGGCAAAGGCCTTCACAGTGGCGTCATCGCGCAGCACGAAATCGAGCAGGCTGAGCAGGAAATTGGGGTCGGAGGCGGCATTGCGCAGGGTCTCCGGACCGACCCCTGTCTCGGCCAAGAACAGGCCCAGCCGCTCGGGCTCGCTTGCGACAAAGGACAGGGCCTGAATCGCAACGATTTCAGCGACTTCGCGAGGGTTGTGAACAGGCTTTTTCACGAGGCCGGTTTGCCTTTCCGTTAACTTTCAGTGTCTACTTTGGAATCATCATGCCCGAGTCTCGTCCGTGAGTCTTCCGGCCCCAGGCAAGCAACTGGAAACCACATCGTAGAAAGTCGACCCTCGGGTTTAACGAAACTCGAGCGAATCTGAGGCTAGTTTGAATCCAGTTTTCGAAGCGCCGGCGAGCGGCGCCTGAGGCGTCACATGTATCGGTCCTTTGGACCAATCAGGAGGGCGGGATGGCTAAGACCGTCCTGATCGTGGAAGACAACGAGCTCAACATGAAGCTCTTCCGCGACCTGTTGGAGGCGCACGGCTACCAGACCTCCGGCACCAGCAACGGTTACGAGGCGCTCGACCTCGTGCGCAAGATGCGGCCCGACCTCGTGCTGATGGATATCCAATTGCCGCAGGTCTCCGGCCTCGAGGTGACGCGCTGGATCAAGGACGATCCGGAGCTGCGCGCCATTCCCGTCGTCGCGGTCACGGCGTTCGCGATGAAGGGCGACGAAGAGCGCATCCGCGAGGGCGGCTGCGAAGCCTATTTGTCAAAGCCGATATCGGTCGGCAAATTCATCGAGACGGTCCGGCGTTTTATCGGATAGGAAGTGAGTTCACAGTGTCCGCGCGTATCCTGGTTGTCGATGACGTTCCTGCCAACGTCAAACTCCTCGAAGCCCGCCTGTCCGCCGAATATTTCGACGTGATGACCGCCGCGAATGGCACCGAGGCGCTCGCGATCAGCCGGCGCGCCGAATGCGACATCATCCTGCTCGACGTGATGATGCCCGACATGGACGGCTTCGAGGTCTGCCGTCGCCTCAAGACCGATCCGGCCACGCATCACATTCCCGTCGTCATGGTGACGGCGCTCGACAGTCCCTCCGACCGCAACCGCGGGCTCGAGGCCGGCGCCGATGATTTCCTCACAAAACCCGTCTCCGACGTCGTGCTGATCGCGCGCGTGCGCTCGCTGACGCGGCTGAAGATGATGACGGACGAGCTGCGCATGCGCGCGATCACCTCGCTCGAGATCGGCATGCAGGCGCCCGAGCGCAGCGCCATCTCCGACACCGGCAAGGGCGGCCGCGTCCTGCTGGTCGACGACCGTCAGTCCTCCTACGAGCGGCTGGCGACGATCCTCGCCGCCGAGCACACCATCGATGTCGAGCCGAACCCGTCGGAGGCGCTGTTCCACGCCGCCGAGGGCAATTACGATCTCCTGATTGTCTCGCTCGACCTCAACAATTTCGACGGCCTGAGACTCTGCAGCCAGGCTCGCTCGCTGGAGCGTACGCGCCACGTGCCGATCCTGGCGATAGCCGACCCCGAGAACTCGACGCGGCTGCTCCGTGGCCTCGAGATCGGCGTCAACGACTATTTGCTGCGTCCCATCGACAAGATCGAGCTCCTGGCGCGCGCCCGCACCCAGATCCGCCGCCGCCGCTACACCGATCATCTCCGCGACAACGTGCAGAACTCGATCGAGATGGCGATCACCGACGCGCTCACCGGCCTGCACAATCGCCGCTACATGGAGAGCCATCTGGCGACACTGGCAGAGCAGGCTGCAGCCCGCGGCAAGCCGCTGGCGCTGATGATCCTGGACATCGACTTCTTCAAGTCGATTAACGACAATTACGGCCACGACGCCGGCGACGACGTGCTGCGCGAATTCGCCGTGCGGGTGCGCAAGTCGATCCGCGGCATTGATCTCGCCTGCCGCTATGGCGGCGAGGAGTTCGTCATCGTGATGCCCGAGACCGATCTCCATGTCGCCGGCATGGTCGCTGAGCGCCTGCGCCGCTCGATCGCGGGCGAGCCGTTTGCGATCCACAAGGGTGCCAAGCGCATCGAGGTCACGATCTCGATCGGCCTGACCACGCTGGAGCAGAAGGGCGAGGCGGTCGCCGACGTGCTCAAGCGCGCCGACACCGCGCTGTATCGCGCCAAGCACGATGGGCGCAATCGCGTGGTGTCGCAGGCGGCGTGACGGCCGGCTTAGCAAAATTCGCGAAAACAACCCCATGCACAGTAGAAGCTGTTAGCGGGATCAATGGGTTAGGCGGTTGGCGAAATGGCTCGCGCCGGGGCGCGGATTTTGACGCGTCGGGCAAAACAGGGGCATGTTGGTGGGATCGCAACGGTCCATCAAGCTCCGCTGTCATTCCCCGCGAAAGCGGGAATCCAGTACGCCGCGGCTTCTCGGTTCAATCACAATCGGCTGTGGAATACTGGTTCACCCGCTTCCGCGGGTGATGACACCGTCCGATGCGGCGACGGTGGTCAGTGTGGTGGACGTTTGTTTTGCGTCGTCGGAGCCTTCACTGCCTCATCCCCCAGATCCACGCCCGCATTCCGCAGCAGCACTTTCGCCGCTTCCTTCGCGGCCCGCGCCATCGCGGGATCGTCGCGGACGAGGTCCTGGGCGATGGAGCCGTCGACCAGCAGCACGAGCTGCGTGGCGAGCGCGTCCGCGTCCTGCACACCGAGCTCGTTAAGCCGGTCGCGAAACCAGAGACGGCGGCTTTCCTTGAAGGCCACCGCGATCTTCTTCACGGCGCGGTCGGCAGGGCCGAGCTCGGCCACCGCATTCACGAACGGACAGCCGCGAAAATCCTTGGCCGCGAAGCGCCGCTCCAGCGAATCGAACGTGCCGAGAATCTGCTCGGCCGGGGGCTTGTCCGAGGGACGCTGAGCGACGAAGCGGCGTTCGAGATAGGCCGCGATCAGCGCGTCCTTGGACGGGAAGTGGTTGTAGAGCGTGCGCTTGGAAATGCCGATCTCGGCCGCGATGGTGTCGACGCCGACGGCACGAATGCCTTGCAGATAGAACAGCTTGTCGGCGGTCTGAAGGATCCGCTCTTTCATCGTCTGTGGGGCGGGCGGGGGAGCCATGCAGCGGAATGCGTCCTGTTCGCTTGACAGCACCTGCTATCCATAGCCTATGTAAACAGGTCTGTGTAACCAAAATCAACGGCAAAAGCGGACGACGGCAATTGCGCCGTGCCCAAAAGGGAGAAGAAAAATGCCCCTGCTGCAGGTCCTGCGCCCGACATTGCCCATCCTGATCGGCGCCTCGATCATGCTGACGCTGAGCATGGGGCTGCGGCAGAGCCTCGGCATCTTCATGCAGCCGTTGACTCATGACATCCATATTTCGATCTCGGACTTCACGCTGGCGCTGGCCGTGCAGAACCTCGCCTGGGGCTTTCTCCAGCCGCTCGCCGGCGCAATGACGGTGCGCTACGGCTTCCGTCCCATCATGATCGTGGGTTCGCTGATGTACATCGTGGGCCTCGCGCTGATGGCGACCGCGAACGGGATGATCAGCATCATGATCGGCGCCGGCGTGCTGATCGGGACGTCGCTGGCATGCACCGCAGCCGCGATCGCGATGTCTGTGGCGGCGCGCGCGGTGCCCGCAACGGTGCGCTCCACCGTGCTCGGCATCGTCTCCGGCGCGGGCTCGCTCGGGGCGTTGTTGTCGGCGCCGATCGGACAGATGCTCAACGAGGGGTTCGGCTGGCGCATCGGCCTTGCCGGTTTCGTCGTCATGTCGGTGCTGATGATTCCGGCTGCCTGGTATGCGGGGCGCGTTGACCAGATCCCGCTGCCGAAGCCGGCCGCCGACGAGATCGACGATGCCTCGGCTGCAGCCGCGGCGAGAACCGCGTTCGGCAATGCCTCCTTCGTGGTGATGACCTGCGCCTATCTCGTCTGCGGCATGCAGCTCGTCTTCCTCACCACGCATCTGCCGTCCTATCTGGCGATCTGCGGCCTCGATCCGATGCTGAGCGCGCAGACGCTCGGCATGATCGGCGGCTTCAACGTGCTGGGCTCGCTGTTCTTCGGCTGGGCCGGCGAGCGCTGGAACAAGCTGGCGCTGCTGGGCGGCATCTACATCCTGCGCTCGGTCGCGCTGGCCTGGTATTTCATGCTGCCGGCAACGCCGTTCTCGACGCTGCTGTTCGGCGCCATCATGGGCTTTCTCTGGATGGGGGTCGGGCCGCTGGTCGCGGGCGCGGTCGCCGAGATGTTCGGCCTGCGCTGGCAGGCGATGATCCAGGGCCTCGCCTTCATGAGCCACCAGATCGGCAGCTTCCTCGGCGCGTATGGGGGAGGGCTACTCTACGACGCGCTTGGCTCCTACACCATGGCCTGGCGCATCGGCGTCGCGCTGGGCCTGGCGGGAGGCATCGTGCAGGTGGCGTTCGCGCTTGTCAGGCCGTCACAGCCGCCGGCGCCGGTGTTGAAGGCGGCGTAGTACGGAGGGGCTGAGCGGCCCGTGTTGCGATGGAGATGTCATGCCGCAGCAATTGTGGCTCCATCCTGCCCGGGGGCTTCACGCTGCTGTTCCGTTACCCCCGTCGCGTCGATGCACAGCCTGACGGCCTCGCCGATGCTCGTTGCAACGAGATCGGCCTTGGCGCCTTCCCGCAGCGATTCCAGGGCAGCCGGGTCAACGTCTTTGACCCAGCAGCCCAGGATGATGGTTGCCTTCGGCAGTTTCCGTCTCAGACGCCGCACGGAATACCGCATGTGTGCCGCAGCGTGGGCATCCAGATAGACCAAGCAGACGATCGCAACGCCCGTCGTATCCAGACGAAAGACATTGGTCGTGGAAAGCGACGCCGCGCCTTCGACCCGCGCGGCGAGCCCGTGCTCGGTCGAAAGCTGGGCCAGCATGATCGCGGCCGCCTCATCGATCAGCGTGCGTCCGGCCACGCAGAGGACGGGGTGTTCGCCCTGCCAGTCCGGCGGGAGAGTCTCTTTGCGGAGGTAAGGCAGGTGTTCGTTGGCCGCATTCTCCGCAATGCCTTCAACCGCGGATGAGGCTTCGACATCTTTGGTTGAACTGCTCTTCGCGGGGGGCCGGTCGTCCTGTTCGGCAAGATCCGCTGCAAATTCGCTGACGGCGTCTCGAATCTTCGTGAGACGTTCCTGGTCGAGCGCATTGCGCTCCGCGTCGGCTTGCGCCATCTGCAAACCCTTCAGCGCAACCTCGTCATAATACGAAGCCAGCGAGCGCTCTTTCAAAAACTCCTCCGCCTTTTCGGCCGCTTCGGTCGGATCTCCCGCCAGCATCCGCTGATAGAAGATTTCCGGAGGAGAAAGCGCTGGCCGGTCTCCAAACATGACGTCGAGGAATTCCAATCGCTCCACATGCCGCCCGAGCACCACGAGGCAAATCGTGAGGGGAGTCGCAAGGACAAGGCCGATCGGTCCCCAAAGCGCTGTCCAGAACGTTGCCGATGCGACGACGGCAACGGGTGAAAGCCCCGTGCTGCGCCCGTAAACCATCGGCTCGACGACATGGCCTACGATCGGTTCAACCACAAGAAAGAGCGCGAGAGTCCAAAGCAGCATCGACCAGCCGGGATCGATGGCAACTGCGAGTGTCAGCGGAAATGCGGCGGCAATGACGGCGCCGACATAGGGAACGAAACGAAGCGCAGCCGCGAGGATGCCCCAGAGGATCGCGCTGGGAATTCCGATGACCCAGAGGCCGGTGCCGATCACCACGCCGAATGCGCCGTTCAGGAGGAGCTGGGTCAGAAACAGCTTGCTGAGGCGGCTCGCTGCATCGTCCAATGCGGCGGTGGTGCGCTGCAGATCCGAGGAGCCCGCTAGCCGAATGAAGCGGTTACGAAGATCCTCGCGTTGAATGAGGATGAAGATGACGAAAATGATGATGATGCCGGTGGTCGCGAGCGGATGAATGAGCGGAGAGATCAGGGTTCGCAGACTCTCCAGCGCGCCGGGATCGGGCTGGCGCACTTCGACCGGTACCGGTGGCGCCGAGGCATTTGAGCCAGCGACCATGCCGGTCCGGGGCGGGGACGGGGCATCCTTTGGTCTATCAAGCTCCTTGCTGAGATCCTTCAGCATGTCGGAAGCACGCTCCAGCGTGCTCCTGCCGGCCTTGGTGTCCCGGAAGGCCTGGATCTTGTCGCTGATCGTGGATTGATATCTGGGCAGGTCCCCAGCGAGTTGCGTCAGTTGGGTGGCGAGAAGGCTTCCTATCGCGAAGATCAGCATGAACGCGACGACAACCACGCTCACGACTGCCAATCCCCGCGGGGCATGGATTCGTTGCAATATTCCGACCAGCGGCGCCAGTACAAAGCTGAGGAGTATGGCCAGCGCAACGGGCACGAATATATCCCGACCGAAATAGAGCATCGAGATGATGATGACGGTCAGAACCGCGGTTGCTACTGCACCCAGCAGCGCCATCAGTTCTTCAGGGGTGCGAGGTTTGAAGGGCTGTCGCGTTACAGGCCTCATGCTGTCCCTGTCCCGTCGTCCGCTGAGCGTTTACTGAATTCAGCTGCGGGAGTGCAGGACGACACTGCATCGGACAGCCGCTCAGGGCACTGGTCCACGCGGTCTTCATGAGCGGCGGCTGTGCTGCGGCCTCGCCATCGCATGCCAACCGTTCCATCCTGAAAAGGTTCCTGTGAGCGAAAAATGGCACGACGCGCATCTCTGCCGATGGAGGAGCGCTTGGACCAAGGCCGATGCGGAGCCATCTGGCCTCATCACGCCCAAGACCCCGCGACGTTCGCCTTTGAGCAGGACAGAGACCGGACCCCGGGCCAGGCCGGGCGGCGCAACGCGGGCTGCATTCGCGTCGCCATCATGGGCGTAGGCCCCTTGGTCGCGGCCGCCATCGCCGAGATGTTCGGTCTGCGCTGGCAGGAGATGATCCAGGGCCTCGCCTTCATGATCTACCAGATCGGCAGCTTCCTCGGCGCATATGGAGGAGGGCTGCTATACGACGCGCTGGGTTCGCACACGATGGCCTGGCGCATTGGCGTCGCGCTCGGCCTTGCCGGGGGCACCGTCCAGTTGCGTTCGCGCTGGTCCAGCCATCGCAGCCACCGGCGCGGGTGCTGAAGGCGGCGTAGGCGGGGCGCCATCCGAACTCTGATCTATTTCCGGAACATCGAAATGTTTTCGCTCAACCAATCCACGAGAGACCGCGGCGCGTGGCCCGTCAATTCCCTGACTGTCGTAGTTGTTTCAGCGAGCGCCGACTGGTAAAAGAGGCGGTCCAATCCGAGCAGCAAGTCGGCAACAAATTCATTCAGCCCTGTGCTGAGCAGTTTCTCGCGCTGCTCGGCCGGGCTTCGCTGCCGATATTTAACGGTCCGGCCGAGTAGCTTCGATATCTCTTCGGCGACCTCCGACATGCTTACCGCCCGTGGTCCGGTCAGGTGATAGACGCGCTGAGCGGTCGGGTGCGCGTCGTCCAGAAGAGCAATGCGCGCGGCATCGGCGACATCGCGCGTATCGATCAGGTTGACCACTCCATCGCCCGCTGCCCCGCCCCATGAGTCATCGGCAACCTGAGCGCCGGCTCGCGCAAGGATGTCGACAAAGGTAGAAGGCCGCAAAACCGTGTAGCCGACGCCAACGGTCGCCAGATGCGCCTCGATTTGCATGTGCCAGTCCATCGGATGCAACAGTGAGGGCGGACCCATCGCCGACAATTTCACGATTCGACTCACGCCTGCGGCGGCGGCCGCGTCGATCAGTGCGATCTCATTGGCGACCTGACGAGGTGACGTGCCGTGGGCGAGAAATAGCTGATCGGCGCCGCGCAGGGCGCTGTCGAGCGTAGACGGTACGTCGAAGTCCACAGCCGCGATCGAAACGCCGGAGGGCAAGCGTTCGGCGTCCGGGTTTCGTGTTAGCGCCACAAGGTCCAGGGATTCTGAGGCCAAGCCTGCAATCAGGGCGGAGCCAACGCGGCCTGTGGCTCCGGCCACGGCGATCCGGACGCGGCTGGCGTTGGGCTGGGAGGGCTTGGCCATCTGGGTATCCTTATGTATCTTGGAACGATCAGTCCAACTATCTTGGAATGATCGTTCCATGATGTCAAGCGAGAGCCCGATGAGCGGAAAGCCCCAATTCGATGACGGTGCCGTGATCAAAGCCGCGATGGAGGTCTTCTGGCGTCACGGCTACGCCGCATCATCGATCGACGAATTGACGACGGCGATGGGTCTGTCACGTTCCAGCCTGTACAAGCGATTTCGGGACAAGGATGGACTGTTCCAGGAGGTGCTTTCGATTTATGCCGGGCGCGTCTTGGAACGGATGAGCGGCGTTCGAGCCGATACAAAGCGCCAACAGCTCGAAGCGCTGTTGCTCGAATTCCTGCCGAGGGCGGGGAAAGCGTCGCGCCCTGCCGGTTGCATGCTGGCTCGATCCTGCGCCGAGATGGACGATTTGCCTCCCGCGGGTCGGTCAGTCGCGCTGGATGGACTGGCAAAACAGCGCGCAATCCTTCGCGAGATTTTGCGCGAGGCGGTCACACTCGGAGAGTTAACGCCAGCCGCCGATATCGATGGCCTGACATGGCACTACCTCGGTGTGTTGCAAGCCATCATGAATTTGCCGCAGGCCGGGGCGACGGCTGGCGAAGTTCGCCGAGTGGTCGAACTCGCGATGCTGGCATGGCCATCCGAAACGACGACCAAGGCGACAACTCGCAAACGCCGAAGCGATTAAAGGCCGGGTTCATCCAGGTCACGTTCGCGCCAATCCGGCCATCGCAGCTACGGGCGCAGGCGTTGCGGACGGCGTAGGCGGACGCGAAGGGCGGAACGTCAGCTTTGCAACAGGAGAAAGCGCTGCGGTCTCAGGTGCATCACATCGGTTCCCGGGCGAATAGCGGATGCAAGGGCGTCAGCTAGCAGCCGCGACCTTCACGTTGACGGGAACAGGCAGCTGGAGACGCAGACCCCGGGCCAAAGCCGGGCGGCGCAACGCCGGCTGCCTTGGCGGAAGCTTGCCAAAGCGCGAGAGGACCTGCATCAGCGCAGACCTGACGACCGGCTCGATCCTCGCGCAAATGAACCAGCAGACCAGGACAAGCACGCCGAGCGCGATCCAAAGGGCCGACGTGGCATCGAGGCCGGCGTCGACCAGGGCACGAATGATCGCAGCGCCAATGACGTTGTGGGTGAGATAGAGCGGGTAGGTGATCAGCCCGAGCGTCCTCAAATAGGCCGGTGATTCAGGAGCAGGGATACCGGCCGAACGCCTGCTGCGCCTCGCGGCCAGGGCAATGAGCAGCACTGCGGCCGCCCAGACTATGATTGGCACAAGCGCCGATTGATCCGCGATGGCGGGCACCGACGTCAAAAGGAACGAGGCAAAGAAGTAGATTTCCGCCGCGCCCGAAAGGCATGTGACGGCGACAGCGATCTGCTCGAGCGCGGTCAGCTGCCGGTTCGCTGAAATGAACAGCCAGATGCCGAGCGCGAAGAAGCAGCCGTGCGTCAAGAGGAACGCCGCGCAGGGCACCCGGAACATCAACATGATGAGATAAGGCAGGTCGGACGGCGTCGTGCAGGACAGCACCACGAGCGCGATCGCGTTGAAGATCGCGCTGTAGATGGTGAGGCCAAAGGCCAGGTGACGCAGCGTGATCCTCTTCGTGAGCATCGCGCAGAACACCAGGCCATAGAACGCGATCTCGGCCGCCAGCGTCCAATAGACCTCGTCGAGCCAGTCGCCGGTGACGCCCTTGGGGACCATCAGCATGGCGTGGATGTAGGGCAGGATGAATTCGGAGGCCGGCCCGCTCCCGAATATCAGCAGGACCAGGAGAGTGGCGGTGGCGCAGACCCAGACCGCCGGATAAAGCCTGAGTGCGCGGCCGAGCAGGAACGCGCCCGGCGAGGATTGGCACGCCGAATTCGCAATGACGAAACCGGAGATGACAAAGAAGATCTCGACGCCGACCCAGCCGAACCAGGTGTAGGACGCGGCGGAGGGGTAAAGTACGTCGGCGGCGACGTGACGTTCGAAACCCGGCACGCCGATCGACACCCAGGCCCAGGACCAGAACATCTGGTGGAAAATGGCGACGCCGAGCGCGGCGGCGAAGCGGAGCGGATCCAGCAGGGGCAAATGGTTTTTCACGGCAATGGACCGGATTCATGCGACGATGACGCAGGAGATAGTGAATCCGGTCAGGGTGCTCTGCGAGGTGGGTCACACATGCTCCAGCGCGCCGACCGTGCAGATCTGAATGTGGGGGTAGATGTCCTCAGCTCTCGTGCCCCGGACGCAGCGCAGCGTCACTTCCAACGAAGCGCTGCAGAGCCGGGGCTCATGTCATTGTGCCGTGTTGGCTTCTGGGTCCCGGCTCTGCGCAGCAGCGTTGCACGCTGCAGCGCGTCCGGGACACGAGATGGCACAAAATAAAACGGGGCCCGAAAGGGCCCCGCAAAACTCCTCGACGCTTAAGCCGATCTTACTTGATCTTGGCTTCGCGGAATTCGACGTGCTTGCGCGCAACCGGGTCGTACTTCTTCTTGACCAGCTTGTCGGTCATGGTGCGCGAATTCTTCTTGGCGACGTAGTAGAAGCCGGTGTCGGCCGAGGACACGAGCTTGACCTTGATGGTGACCGCTTTGGCCATGTTTTAAACCTCAGAAATGAAGGGAATCTGGAGCCGGCCAAACGGCCCGCGTTGGCCGGCAACCTAGCCAGAAACCGCCTGATGTCAAGGTTTTAGGGGTTGAAAACTGCCCGAAACGGGCCCTTTACCCCTCGAAGAACCGGTTTTTCGGCCTGGGCAGGCCGAGATTCTCCCTCAAAGTGGGCCCTTCATACTCCTTGCGGAAAATCCCGCGGCGCTGCAGCTCCGGGACCACCTTGTCGACGAAATCGTCGAGGCCGGCGGGCAGGAACGGGAACATGATGTTGAAGCCGTCGGAGCCGCGCCCAACCAGCCATTCCTCCATCTGGTCGGCAATGGTCTTGGCGGTGCCGACGAAGGACAGCCCGCCATAGCCGCCGACGCGTTGGGCGAGCTGGCGCACGGTGAGCTTGTCGCGGGCGGCAAGATCGACCATGCGCTGGCGGCCGCTCTTGCTGGCATTGGTCTCGGGAATGTCGGGGAGGGGACCATCCGGATCGAAGCCGGAAGCATCGGTGCCGAGGATGACGGAGAGCGAGGCGATGGCGCTGTCGTAATGCACGCGACTGTCGAGCAGCGCGCGCTTCTCCCTGGCTTCATCGACGCTGTCGCCGACCACGACGAAGGCGCCGGGGAGGATCTTGAGATGCTCGGGGTCCCGGTCGATTTTCTCCATGCGGCCCTTGATGTCGGCATAGAGCTTCTGCCCGTCAGCGAGGCTGCCGCCGCCGGTGAACACGGCTTCCGCCGTCTCGGCCGCGAGCTGCTTGCCGTCTTCGGAGGCGCCGGCCTGCACGATCACGGGCCAGCCCTGCACGGGGCGAGCGATGTTGAGGGGGCCGCGCACTTTCAGATATTTGCCGTTGTGGTCGAGCGTGTGCATCTTCTGGGGGTCGACGAACACCCCGCTCTCGACGTCGCGCACGAAGGCATCGTCGGCGAAGGAATCCCACAGGCCGGTGACGACATCGTAGAACTCGCGCGCGCGCTTGTAACGCTCGGCGTGCTCCATGTGATCGTCGAGGCCGAAATTCAGCGCCGCGTCGGGATTCGAGGTGGTGACGATGTTCCAGCCCGCACGGCCGCCGCTGAGATGGTCGAGCGAGGCGAAGCGGCGCGCGACGTGATACGGCTCGTCGAACGTGGTCGAGCCCGTCGCGATCAGGCCGATGCGCTCGGTGACGGCGGAGAGCGCCGACAGCAGCGTGAACGGCTCGAACGACGTGACGGTGTGGCTGCGCTTGAGCGCGTTGATCGGCATGTTCAGCACGGCGAGGTGATCGGCCATGAAGAAGGCGTCGAATTTGCCGGCCTCCAACTTCTGGATCAGCGTCTTGATGTGCGAGAAGTTGAAATTGGCGTCGGGCCAGGCCCCGGGATAGCGCCAGGCGCCGGTGTGGATGCTGATCGGGCGCATGAATGCGCCAAGCTTGAGTTGCCGTTGTGCCATCGCCCGGGGTCCGTTCTTGGTGACGCTCGGGAACACATAGGCATGGCGGGGAACTCCGCCATCGGGAGAGGCGGGAAGATTATTTTGTTTTTTGACGCTCCCTCAGCACGTCATTCCGGGGCGCCGCGGAGCGGCGAGCTATGGTGCGCAATTGCGCACCTGAGAATCCATCGGGCCGCAAGGACTGTTGAGCGATGGATTCCGGGTTCGCGCTGCGCGCGCCCCGGAATGACGGAGGAAAGAGCCGTGTCCCGCAGTGTCGGCTAGCTCAAAACATCCTTCTGCATCTTGCCGCCATAGAAATGGAAGAAGGGCACTGGCGCGTCGTGGCGGAGTGGGCCGGTGGCAAGGCGGGTGTCGAGCTCGTTGAGCACGTTGCGCGTCATCGGATGCAGATCGGCGAGCGGCTTCGAGCCGAGCTCGACCCAGACCAGCTCGACCAGCTCGGCATCGGCATGGATCACGCCGTCGACGCGGTGGGTGATCGCGGAGGCATCCGCGGTGAAGAAGCGCGTGTCGAAGCGCTTGACGCGGCCGGGCGGAGTGATGGCACGGGCGATCAGGAACAGGCTGGAGGGATCGGGCAGCAGGCCTGCATCGGCGAACGGCTTCCAGGGGCCGTCGAGCTTCGGCGTCTTGCCCTCGGACTTGCGGCCGAGGCAGAGTCCCGTCTCCTCGCAGGCTTCACGGATCGCGGCGATGGCCAGCGACTTCGCGCGCGAGGCCGGCGTCTTCGGGCTGCCCTTGGCGAGATTGGTCTCGAGCTCGGCCGTGATCGGCGCCGCACAGGGCACGCGATAGTCGGCCTTGTCGACGCGCCCGCCCGGGAAGACGAACTTGCCGGGCATGAACACCACCTTGTCGTGGCGCTTGCCGACCAGCACTTTCGGAATGGCGCCGCTGCGATCGACCAGGATCAGGGTCGCCGCATCCCTCGGGCGGAAATACGGATGGTGGTCCGCTTCCTTTTCCTCGTGAACCCGGGCTTTCTCCGCAACTTGCGTCGTATCCGTCATGTCCTCACCCAGACCGTTCTTGCTTATTTGGCTTAGACAGGCGGAATACCATCCGGAGGGTTCTCGTCAAACCCGTGCATGCGCAGAGCCCATTGCAAGCCGACCACAGCTCCCTTGACGGGCTGCAGCAGCGCCAGTGAGGCGACGAAGGTGAAGGGCAGATAGGCGGCGAAGCTGATCCAGACCGGCGTGGTGTAATTGGTTTCGATCCACAAGACGGCCGGCACCACGATGTGGCCGACGATGACGATCACGAGATAGGCCGGCAGATCGTCGGCGCGATGCGGTGTGAAATCGAGGCCGCATTTGGCGCAATTGTCCGCGGTCTTCAGGAAGGCGCGGAACAGCTTTCCCTCGCCGCAGCGCGGGCAGCGGCCGCGAAAGCCGCGCTTCATTGCCGTCCAGAGATCTCGCTTCTCGACCAGACCCGTCTCGCGCGTCCAGATTTTTGGGGCCGTGCTCGTCGTCACCATGCTTTGCCCTTTTTACCCCCGCCTTTTGCCTTGTTCTTTCCTTTGCCCTTCTTCGGCTTGCCGGACTTGTGTTTTGCCGGCTTGCGTTTTTTATCCGGGCTGCGTCCGGGATGCGCCTTGAACGAGGGGCGGCGTTGCGGGCCGGATGGCCTGCGGCCTCGCGGCGCGCTTTCACTGGCCGACGACAGCAGCTCGAAGCGCAGCGCGCCCGCGATGGGAGCAGCTTCTATCAGGCGGACGTCGACCACGTCGCCGAGCTGATACATGGTGCCGCTGCGCGTGCCGACGAGGGCGTGCCGGCCCTCGTCATAGTTGAAATATTCCGTGCCGAGGGATCGGATCGGGATCAGGCCGTCGGCGCCGGTCTCGGCAAGCTTGACGAACAGGCCGGCGCGCGTGACGCCGGAGACGCGGCCCTGGAAGCTTGAACCGATGCGATCGGCGAGATGGTGGGCGATCAGGCGATCGACGGTCTCGCGCTCCGCCTTCATCGCGCGGCGTTCGGTCACCGAGATGTGGGCGGCGACCTCGCCGAGGCTTTCCGGCGACTCGCTGTCGGGCAGGGCGCCTTCGCCGAGGCCGAGCGCGCGAACCAGCGCGCGGTGCACGACGAGGTCGGCATAGCGGCGGATCGGCGAGGTGAAGTGCGCGTAGCGGCGCAGGTTCAGGCCGAAATGACCGTAATTTTCGGAGGAATATTCGGCCTGCGCCTGGGCCCGCAGCACCACCTCGCTCACCAGCGGGTAATAATCATGGCCTTCGAGCTGGGCCAACACGCGGTTGAACAGGGTAGGGCGTAGCGCGCCTGATTTGGTGAAGGGGATATCCAGCGTTTCAAGAAATTCACTGAGCGCGTGGACCTTTTCCAAGGTCGGCTCGTCATGCACGCGGTAGATCAGCGGGAGCGACTTCTTCTCCAGCATCTCGGCCGCGGCGACGTTGGCGAGGATCATGAACTCCTCGATCAGCTTGTGCGCGTCGAGCCTTTCCGGCACGACGACGCGGTCGACCGTGCCGTCGCTCTTCAGGAGGATCTTGCGCTCGGGCAGATCGAGATTGAGCGGATCGCGCTCGTCGCGTGCGCGCTTGGCGCAGGCATAGGCGGCATAGAGCGGCCGCAGGATCGGATCGAGTAGGGGGCCGGTGGCGTCGTCCGGCCGGCCGTCGATCGCGGCCTGCGCCTGCGCATAGCTCAGCTTTGCGGCCGAGCGCATCAGGATGCGATGAAAACTGTGCGAACGCTTGCGGCCGTCGGGGCCGAGCACCATCCGCACCGCGAGCGCGCCGCGCGGCTCGCCCGGCACCAGCGAGCACAGATTGTTGGAGATGCGCTCGGGCAGCATCGGCACGACGCGGTCGGGGAAGTAGACCGAGTTGCCGCGGTCGAGCGCGTCGCGGTCGAGCGCGGTCCCCGGCCGGACGTAGAAGCTGACGTCGGCGATGGCGACGTTGACGATGAAGCCGCCCTTGTTGTTCGGATCAGGATCGGGCTCGGCGTGCACCGCGTCGTCATGATCTTTCGCGTCCGGCGGATCGATGGTGACGAGCGGCACGTCGCGCCAGTCCTCGCGCCCCTTCAGGTTCGCGGGCTCTGCGGCTTCCGCCTCGCGCTCGGCGGCAGGTGAGAATTGCAGGGGGATGTCATGGGCGTAGATTGCGATCAGGCTGATCGCCTTCTCCGACTTGACCGAGCCGAGCTTCTCCTTGACCCGGCCGGACGCAAGCCCAAAGCTGCGCGTGCGGACGATGTCGACGCTGACGAGGTCGCCGTCCTGCGCGCCGTGCGTATCGGCCGCCGCGATGTTCAGTTCGCGGTCGGCGGCCTTCTTGTCGACGGGCACGAGCCGGCCGCCGCCTTCGGGAAGGCTGCGGAACACGCCGAGGATACGGCTCTTGGCCTTGTCGAAGACCTTGATGACGTGGCCGAGATAGGCCGGGCCTTCGGCCTCGTTGCTCGGCTCGACGCGCAGCAGCACGCGGTCGCGAACACCGGCGACGGTGCCCGGCTTTGGCCGGCGCGGCATCTGGATGCGGATCTTCGGCGGCTCGCCGCTTTCGACCTCGTCCCATTCCGTTGGGGAGGCGATCAATTCGCCGTCGGAGTCGCGTCCGGTAATGTCGGCGACAAGGGTCGGCGGCAGCGCGTCCGGCTCGGACACCTTGTGACGTTTTTTCTTGATGGTCCCGTCGTCGGCGAGCTCGCGCAGCATGCGCTTGAGCTCGACGCGATCGGCGTTCTTCAGGCCGAACTCGCGCGCAATTTCGCGAGTCCCGACCTTTCCTAGATTTGCCTTGATGAAGGCGACGATGGCTTGCCTGTCGGGAAAGCCACGGTCATTTTTGCGTTTCACTTAGCCTCTAATTCTTGATCTCAAGTCTTGTTGTTCAAGGCTTGCCGGCACTCTTCTTGGCCGGAGCCTTGCTGGCGGCGGCCTTGGTCGGCGACGTCTTGGCCGACGACGGCACGGCGGCGCGCGCCTTGCTGGTGGATTCGGTTTTCGATTTGGCCGCGGCTTTCTTCGCGGCCGGTTTCTTCGGCTTTGGCGCGGCGTCCTCGCCGTCCGCGGCCTTCGCCACAGCCTTCTTGGTGGCCTTGGCCGGCTTTGCGGCCTTCTTCGGCTTCTTGCCGCCGCCCTTGGCCGTGCGCTCGTCGATCAGCGCGATCGCCTGCGGCAGCGTGACGGTGTCCTTTTCGAACTCGGCCGGGATCGTCGCGTTGACGCCGCCGGCGGTGACGTAAGCACCGTAACGGCCGCTCTTGACGGTGACGGTGCCCAGCGTCGGATGATCGCCGATCGCCTTGCCGGGATCGGCGCCGAAGCGGCGGCTCGGGCCCTTGGCGACCTTCTCCGCGATCAGCGTGACCGCGCGGTTGAGGCCGATGTCGAACACCTCGTCGCCGGCTTCCAGGCTGGCATAGGTCTTCTCGTGCTTCACGAACGGCCCGAAGCGGCCGAGACCTGCGGTGATGGGCTGGCCGGTTTCCGGATGCTTGCCGATCTCGCGCGGCAGCGACAGCAGCTTCAGCGCGAGCTCGAGCTCGACATCGCCGGGCGAGGTGCCCTTCGGGATGCCTGCGCGCTTCGGCTTCTCGCCTTCCTCGTAGTCCTTCTGCTCGCCGAGCTGGATGTAGGGGCCGAAGCGGCCGGCCTTGACCCAGACATCGCGACCGGTCTCGGGGTCCTGGCCGAGCGAGCGGTCGGCAGTCGCCTCGCCATCGGCGGCGAGCTGGCGGGTGTAGCGACACTCAGGATAGTTCGAGCAGCCGACGAAGGCGCCGAACTTGCCGGCCTTCAGATTGAGACGGCCATTGCCGCAGCTGGGGCACTGCCTGATGTCGCCCCCATCGGGCCGCGGCGGATAGATGTGCTGTCCGAGCATGTCGTCGAGCACGTCGAGCACCTGCGCCACGCGCAGATCCTTGATCTCGTCGACGGCGCCGATGAAGCCGGTCCAGAAATCCTTCAGCACCTGCTGCCAGGAGATCTCATTGTTGGAGATGCGGTCGAGCTGCTCTTCCAGATTGGCGGTGAAATCGTATTCGACGTAGCGGGCAAAGAAGCTTTCGAGGAACGCGACCACGACGCGGCCCTTGTCCTCGCCGTGCAGGCGCTTCTTCTCCAGCTTGACGTAGCCGCGGTCCTTCAGCACCTGGAGGATCGAGGCATAGGTCGAGGGCCGGCCGATGCCGAGTTCTTCCATGCGCTTGACGAGCGAGGCCTCGGAGAAGCGCGGCGGCGGCTCGGTGAAATGCTGGGTGACCGACAGGCTCTGCCGCTTGAGCGCGTCGTTCGGGCTCATCGCGGGCAGGCGGCGCGAATCCTCGTCTTCCTCGTCGTCGCGGCCTTCCTGGTAGAGCGCGAGGAAGCCGTCGAACTTGACGACCTGACCGGTGGCGCGCAGCTCGAGCGTGCGACCACCCGCCTTCGCCGCGATGTCGACGGTGGTGCGCTCCAGCTCGGCGGATTCCATCTGGCTCGCGATGGTGCGCTTCCAGATCAGCTCATAGAGTTTCGCCTGATCGGCATCGAGCCTGCGGCTCATGCTGTCGGGGCGGCGGGACATGTCGGTCGGGCGGATCGCTTCGTGCGCTTCCTGGGCGTTCTTGGCCTTGGCCTGATACTGGCGCGGCGCGTCCGGCACGTAGGCGTTGCCGTAATCCTCGCCGATCACCTTGCGCGCCTGGGTGATCGCGGACGGATCGATCTGCACGCCGTCGGTACGCATATAAGTAATGAGTCCGGTGGTCTCGCCGCCGATGTCGATGCCTTCATAGAGGCGCTGGGCGATGCGCATCGTGTGCGCCGGCGCGAAGCCGTATTTGCGGCTAGCTTCCTGCTGCAGCGTCGAGGTGGTGAAGGGCGCCTGCGGATTGCGCCGGGCCGGCTTTGCGTCGACCGCGGTGACGGCATAGCTGGCGGTTTCCAGCGCCTTCTTGAAGTCTTCGGCTTCCGCGCCGGTGCCGATGTCGAGGCGCTGGATCTTCTTGCCGTCGGCGCCGACGAGGCGGGCCTCGAACGCATCGCCGCGCGGGGTCAGCAGGGTCGCGATCAGCGACCAATATTCGCGCGCGACGAACTTCTCGATCTCGAGCTCGCGGTCGCACACGAGGCGCAGCGCCACCGACTGCACGCGGCCGGCCGAGCGGGCGCCCGGCAGCTTGCGCCACAGCACGGGGGAGAGGGTGAAGCCGACGAGGTAGTCCAGCGCACGGCGCGCCATATAGGCGTCGACCAGCGCACCGTCGATCTGGCGCGGATGCTTCATCGCGTCCGTGACCGCCTGCTTGGTGATGGCGTTGAACACCACGCGCTCGATCTTCTGGTCCTTCAGCGCGCGCTTTTCCTTCAGCACCTCCAGCACGTGCCAGGAGATGGCCTCGCCCTCGCGATCAGGGTCGGTGGCGAGAATCAGGCGGTCGGCGTTCTTCAGGGACTTGGCGATGTCGTTGAGCCTGCCGGCCGCCTTGGGGTCGACCTCCCAGATCATCTTGAAATTGGCCTCGGGATCGACGGAGCCGTTCTTGGCGGGCAGGTCGCGGACATGGCCGAACGAAGCCAGGACCTCGTACGACGAGCCCAGATATTTGTTGATCGTCTTGGCTTTCGCCGGCGACTCCACAATGACGATATTCATGTAGTTCCAGTAACTTATGGGAAAATCTTGGGCCGAAAACGAAAGGACTCGGGTCGGCCGTTTCGACCCGAACATGGGTGGTGAGGTCGTTCCTGTCAAATCGAAGGGTGTTGAAGGCCGCCGCGATGGGAAAAGTTTCATATCGAGAAAGTTGCAGAATACCACCTTGGAGTTGCGGCCGATGTCGGCGTAATGTTTCACCGGGGCATGGATTCGGGGTGGGGTCTGGTGACTAAGCCGGGAAAGAAACGGCCGCGCGTCGCATCAGGCGCGCCGGGGGGCTCGCGCCACGAGGAACCGGGCGAAGGCGGGGCGGATGAGGCGGTCGCCTTCATTGCCGAGCAGAGCGCCGCCCTGCGCAAGCTCGCCGAGCGCCACAAGCTGCACGTGTTACATTATTTATTAGGCATGACGCAGCTCGAGGCCGACGAGCACTTGAGGCTGCGGAGCAAGCGCAAGCTGTCGTGAACACGACATGCTGCTGGTTCCGTGATCCCCGCGCAACGGCAAAGCCGTTGTCGCTGGAGGCGTGAGCGGACGCCCCGGGGGGCGGTGACAGATTGAGAGCGCGGCTCTGACCTCGCAATGACAGCGTGGTGGCAGCCGTGCGCGTTCAGGCCGATCGCCGTCGCGGAGCCGACCGCGGCTTCAGCATTGTCTCCGCCGAGCTGAGCAGCCGCCCGTCCTCCGCGCGCATCTCCAGCTTCTTCACCGGGCGGCCCTTCTCGCGATCAACCAGGATGGTCGCGATTTCCTCGGGGCGATCGTCGAATTCCTCACTCCATTGCCGCAGCGCGACCAGGATCGGGAAGGTACCGCGGCCTTTTGGCGTCAGCACATATTCTTGATACGCGCTGCCGTCGGAGGCGGGGGCGGTCGCCAGGATGCCGTGATCGACCAGCGCGCGCAGCCGCGCCGACAAGATGTTCTTGGCCATGCCGAGCCTGTTCTGAAACTCGCCGAAGCGGCGCTGGCCGGACAGCGCCTCACGGATGATCAGCAGCGACCACCAATCGCCGATCGCGTCCAGCGCCCGTGCGACCGGGCAGGAATCGCTTTCGAAGCTCGTTCGTTTCACCATCGTCCATGTCCCACAGCATTTCGCCAAGTCTGGCGCCGATCACACGCTTGTGTGGTTGCATTATAAAACCATATGCCCTAGATGGCAAATTGGTTTTATTATGCAACCACTGGAGGCTAACGTGAGACTGAAGAACAAGACGGCCCTGATCACCGGCGGCAACAGCGGCATTGGTCTTGCGACCGCAAAGCTGTTCGTGGCCGAGGGCGCGAAAGTGGTGATCACCGGCCGCAACAAGGAGACACTGGAGGCCGCCGCGAAGGAGCTCGGGCCGAACGCCCTCGCGCTCGCTGCCGATGCCACCGACATCGCCGCGACGGAAGCTGCGATCAAGCAAGGCGCCGAAAAATTCGGCAAGTTCGACATCGTGTTCGCCAATGCCGGCATCGCCGGCGGCACGCCGCTCGGCTCGGCAACGCTTGATGTCTTCGAGAAGGTCATCAGCACCAACCTGACCAGCGTGTTCTTCACCGTCCAATCCGCGCTGCCTCATCTCAACGACAACGCCTCGATCATCCTCAACGGCTCGGTCATCTCCGTGCTCGGCATTCCCGGCTACTCGGCCTACGGTGCCGCGAAGGCCGGCGTGCGCGCGATGGCGCGGATCATGGCATCGGAGCTGTCGCCGCGCGGCATCCGCGTCAATGTCGTGGCGCCCGGTGCGACCCGCACGCCGATCTGGGGACCTGCGACCGCGACGCCCGAAGCCGAGAAGGCATTCGAGAAGCGGATCGCGCTGTCGACGCCACTCGGCCGTCTCGGCGAAACCGATCATGTTGCAAAGACGGTGCTGTTCCTGGCCTCGGATGATTCCGCGCATGTGCAGGGCCAGGAGATCTTCGTCGACGGCGGTGCGGTGGCCTCTCCGAGCGGCGCGCCGATCTATCGCGGTTGATCGCCCCAGCGAACCTGGTGGGGCGCAACACGCGAGTTGCGCCCGACGGGTCAGCTGTCGTGAGCTCTAGGCTGCGCGCAGGCTGGTTGCAGCCTGGAGCGCGCCTGCGAGCGCCTTCTCGCGATGGTCCGGTCCGACCTGGATGCCGTCGGCGAAGATGAATTCGGGATCGGTGATGCCGATGAAGCCGAACACCCAACGCAGATAGGTTTCGAGATGTTCGCCGGCCGCGTAGGGCGTCTCCGCGCCGTAGTAGCCGCCGCGCGAGATCGCCACGATCACGCGCTTTCCGCCGGCAAGGCCCTGCGGTCCATTCGCCCCATAGCTGAATGTCTTGCCCGCAACGAGAATGCGGTCGATCCAGGCCTTGAGCTGGCTCGGAATGGTGAAATTGTACATGGGCGCGCCGATCACGACGATGTCGGCGGCCAGGAACTCGTCCAGCGCGGCAGCGCTGGCGGCGAGGTCGGGCGCCAGTTCAGCCGGCGCCGGCGCGCCTTGCGCGGCTGCGAGGTGGGAGCCGGAGAGATGGGCGAGCGGGATCTGGGTCAGGTCGCGATAGACGATGTCGAGCGCGGGGGTCGCCTGCCGGAGCCGATCGACGATGGCGGCGGAAACCTGCCTGGAGACGGAGTGGGGGCCGAGCACGCTGGAGTCGATATGGAGGAGTTTCATTCGAGGTCACCCTGGTATAAGTTTGTAACCAGAGCTACATGAGTGACTATCGAAATCCCCGCAAGAACGCACTTTTTTGAGCCATGGGCACATTGTTGAAACCTGAGAACACCGATTTGCCTGCCTCGCCGAGGCCAAATCCAGGGTCAGATGCGAGGCCGGATCCCAACCATGCCGACTGCCGCGGGGTCGCCTCCGTGCTGTCCCGCGTCGGCGACAAATGGAGCGTGTTCGTGATCATGATGCTCGGCGGCGGGCCGAAGCGCTTCAATGAGCTCAAGCGCATGATCAACGGCATCTCGCAGCGGATGCTGACCTTGACGCTGCGCGGGCTGGAGCGCGACGGCCTCGTCACGCGCACGATCTTTCCGACCATTCCGCCGCGCGTCGATTACGAGCTGACCGATCTGGGCCGCGGGCTGTCGCAGCCGGTCGAGGCCCTTGGCAGATGGGCAATGGAGCATCTCGCGCAGATCGAGGCTGCACGGACACGTTTCGATCAGCGCAACGATAACTAGATCAGCGACACCAACCCGCCGCCATGACGCTCGAGCTTTCCGGCAAGCTCGAGCTCCAACAGCACGGTGCGCACGATCGCGGGCGAGGCGCCCGACATCCGCACGAGGTCGTCGATCGTCACAGGGGCAGGGCCGAGCAGGCCGGTGATCTGGTCGCGGTCGTGGCCCTGCGGATCGCTCTCGAACGGCTCGCTGTCGGGCTCTTCAGCCGGACGCATCAGCGGCCGCTCCATGATCGGCTGGACCGCGTTGACGATGTCGGCGGCTTCCGTGACCAGCGTTGCGCCCTGCTTGATCAGATCGTTCGCGCCGGCGGCGCGCGGGTCGAGCGGCGAGCCCGGCACGGCGAACACCTCGCGGCCCTGTTCGGCCGCCATGCGCGCGGTGATCAGCGAACCCGAGCGGTGCGCTGCCTCCACCACGACCACGCCGAGCGAGGCGCCCGAGATCAGCCGGTTGCGGCGAGGGAAGTCACGGGCGCGCGGCTCGTGGCCGAGCGGCATCTCGGAGATCGCGGCGCCCGCGTGGTCGAGGATCGCGGTGAGGAGATCGCCATGCTCGGGCGGATAGATGCGATCATGCCCGCCGGCCAGCACTGCGACCGTGCCGCCGTCGACGCTCGTGCGATGCGCGGCCTGATCGACGCCGCGGGCCAGGCCGGAGATGACGACGAAGCCGGCTTCGCCGAGCTCGCGCGCGAGCTGGCCGGCGAACTTCAGCCCCGCGCCGGAGGCATTGCGCGAGCCGACGATCGCGATCATCGGCCGCATCAAGGTTTTCGCGTCACCGCGCACGGCGAGCAGCGGCGGCGCATCGTCGATCATCGCCAGCCGGGCCGGATAGCCGTCCTCGCCCGGCGCAAGCCAGGCGATGCCGAACTTGCGGCTCGCGGCAAGCTCGGCCCTGGCTTCGTCGGCGCTGCAGATGCGCCCCGATCGCTGCGCGCCGCCGCGCCGCGCCAGATCCGGCAGCCGCTCCAGCGCGGCGCGCGCGGTGCCGAAATGATCGACCAGCGAGCGGAAGGTGCGCGGGCCCACATTGTCGGAACGGATCAGTCGCAGCTGGTCGATCCGCTCAGCCTCGGTCAGCTCCACGCTCGAATTGATGGCGTCCACGGCGTCTCCTTGCAGGCACAGCATGGAACAACCTGAGGGCGTTGCGCAACAGCGGCGTGTGCTTGCGCGACTTCGCCCCGATGTTAAAAGCGATGCCAATAAGAAGGATGTTGCCATGATCTCACTCGCTGACCTCCAGCGCCGCATTGAAGCGGGCGAGTTGTCGCCCGATGCCGCCATCGCCCAGTCGCACGCGGCGATCGAGGCCAAGGAGAAGGACGTCCGTGCCTTCGTCCGCCACGACAAGTCGGCAAGAGCGCAGGCCACGGGTCCCCTGCGCGGCATCGCGGTCGGGATCAAGGACATCATCGACACCGCCAACATGCCGACCGAGATGGGCTCGGAGATCTATCGTGGCTGGCAGCCGCGCGCCGACGCACCCGTGGTGATGATGCTGAAGCGGGCAGGCGCCACCATCATCGGCAAGACCACCACGACCGCGTTCGCCTCGCGCGATCCAACGCCGACGCTCAATCCGCATAACCTTGGCCACACGCCGGGCGGCTCGTCCTCGGGCTCGGCGGCGGCCGTCGGCGCCGGCATGATCCCGCTGGCGCTGGGCACCCAGACCGGTGGCTCGGTGATCCGGCCCGCCGCCTATTGCGGCACCGCCGCGATCAAGCCGTCGTTCCGCATGCTGCCGACGGTCGGCGTGAAGTGCTATTCGTGGGCGCTCGACACTGTCGGCCTGTTTGGATCGCGGGCGGAAGATCTCGCGCGCGGATTGTTGGCCATGACGGGGCGTACCGAGTTTGCCGGCATCGTTCCGACGAAATCGCCGCGCATCGGCGTGGTCAGGCAGGAGTTTGCAGGCAGCGTGGAGCCGGCGGCCGAAGAGGGTTTGCAGGCCGCGATCAAAGCCGCCGAACGTGCCGGTGCCAGTGTGCAGACCATCGATCTGCCTGAGGCCGTGCAGGAGGCCTGGCGCATCCATCCCATCGTCCAGGATTTCGAGGCGCATCGCGCGCTGGCCTGGGAGTTTTCCGAGCGTCACGACGAGATCGCGCCGATGCTGCGGGCAAGCCTCGATGCGACCGCCAATCTGACGCCGAAGGACTATGACAATGCGCGCCGGATCAGCCGTCGTGGCCGCCGCGAGCTCGGCGAGCTGTTCGAGGGCATCGACGTGCTCCTGACCTATTCGGCGCCGGGCACGGCGCCGGCCAAGGAGCTCGCGACGACAGGCGATCCCCGCTACAACCGGCTCTGGACCCTGATGGGCAATCCTTGTGTCAACGTGCCGGTGCTGAAGGTGGGTGGCCTGCCTGTTGGCGTGCAGGTGATCGCGCGCTTCGGCAACGATCCGGTCGCACTCGCGGCGGCGTGGTTCCTGGAGGACGCGCTGGCGAAGTCAGGCTAGCGCCGGTTCGGCCGCGGGCAATTTGCGTTGAGTCTCATTGCTCGTCACGTCTTGCCCGAGCCAGCGCTCGGCAGCGTGACGGCCGCTCCGGTGCAGTTGCCGAATGAAGCCGCGGCCGAGATCGGTCGATGAGCGCTGCGCCAGGCCGTCAACGGAGTCTTCTGCCGCGATCCTGGTGAGGCGCAGCGACGGTGCGGCATGCGCCTTCGCCCATTCGATCGCGGCGATCTCGGCATTGAGCGCCGCGTTGGCCGCGATCTGGTCCAGCCGGCGGTCGATCGCAGCGAGCGTGATCGGCACGTAGCCGTCGCGCGCCGGCGTGACCTGGACCAGCAGGACGTCGGACGTTGTCGTCTCCTGCGCCAGCCGCAGCAGGGGCGGATTGCCGCCGAAGCCGCCGTCCCAATAGGCCTCGCCGTCGATCTCGACGGCACAGTGAACCAGCGGCGGGCAGGTCGAGGCCAGCGCGACGTCGGCGGTGAGGGCGTCGTTGCGGAAGATCTGCTGCTGCCCGTCGCGGATCCGCGTCGCCGCGATCAGCAGCTTTGGACAGCGGGCGCCACGCAGCGCGGAAAAGTCGATGTCGCGCGACAACGCCTGCCTGAGCGGATCGAGATCGAACGGATCGAAATGGCCGGAGCGCAAGGTCGGACCGAACGCGACCGAGCTTCCCGCCGGCGAGAAGCCACCGACCAGCATCAGCGAGCGAAACGAGGCCTCATGCATCAGGCGAAGCCAGAACCGGCTCAGCCGGCTACGTGCAGCTTCGCGGCCGCCCTCCGCGAGGCCGGAGCCGAGCAGGAGCGCATTGATCGCGCCGGCACTGGCGCCGCTGATCGTGTCGATCTCGATGGGCTCTTCCAGCAGCCGCTCCAGCACGCCCCATGTGAAGGCGGCAAAGGTGCCGCCGCCCTGGAGCGCCAGCGAGAGTCTTCGCGGCGGCCATTGGTCGGAGCGTGCCTGCGCGGGCCCGACCGGCGCAGCTCTGGTCGCGACCTCGATCGTCGCGGGCGCTTGCGCGATCACATCGAGTTGTGCCGCTGGCGGCAAGCCCGGAAGAGACTTTGGCGAAGGCGAGGGCGGGTCGGACCAGATATTGGTCGTCGAGAGCAGACGGCTTGCTGCGGTGCAGGAAGCACCCAGCGAACCAACTCCGTCATGCGTGCCGACAATCTTCTCGCTCATGCTGAGCAACCGCCGCCATTTCCGCCGTCAGGATGACAGGCTCGGAACCCGCTCGCCAATACAACCGTGATTCGGCCGCGAGTTGCGAACAGGATTTGGGCATATAATGCAGAAGGGTTGCTTCGGTATCCGTAGATGCCCGGCTTCTCTGGAAATGCGCTACGCCTTCTCGCCGATGCGGCTTTCCTTGCCCCCTTGCAACCGCTTGATGTTCTCGCGATGCGCGTAGAACATCAGCAGCGTCAGCACCGCGAACAATGCTGCGAGCGCGAGGTGCCCGAACCACCACAGGAATATCGGCGTGATGAAGGCCGCCACCAGCGCCGAGAGCGACGAATAGCGGGTGGTTAAGGCGGTCGCCAGCCAAAGCAGGCAGAACACCACCATGCCGGGCCAGAACAGGCCGAGCAGGACGCCGATGTAGGTGGCGACGCCCTTGCCACCCCTGAACTTGAGCCAGACCGGGAAGAGATGACCGAGGAACGCTCCGAGCCCGGCCACCATGGCGGCGTTGGGGCCGGCAAGATAGCCGGCAATCACCACAGCCGCGGTGCCCTTGAGCGCATCGAGCAACAGGGTGCCTGCGGCAAGAGCCTTGCTGCCCGTGCGCAGCACGTTGGTGGCGCCGATGCTGCCGGAGCCGATCGAGCGAATATCCTGCGTGCCGGCGAGCCTGGTCAGGACCAGCCCGAACGGAATCGAGCCGAAGAGGTAGCCGATGACGAAAGCCACCGGCAGGAAGGCTTCAAGCCCCATGGCTGAGTCTCCAAAGGCTGAATTGCCTCGAACGATCTTGCACGTCAGACATGCTCGTACACCGTGCGACCGCCGACAATGGTGCGCACCACGCGGCCTGTAAAGCGGGCCTCGTCGAACGGGGTGTTCTTGCAGGGTGATTTGAGGTCGGCGGGATCGACCACCCAGGGCACGTCGGGGTCGATCACGATGACGTCGGCCGGGCTGCCCGCGCGCAGGGTTCCGCCAGGCAGGCCGAGCAGCTCGGCCGGGCGGGTCGACATTGCCCGGATCAGCGTCTTCAGTTCCAGCTCGCCGTTGTGAACGAGGCGCAGACCCGCCGGCAGCATTGTTTCCAGACCGACGGCGCCGGGAGCGGCTTCCGCGAAGGGCAGGCGCTTGACCTCGACGTCCTGCGGATTGTGGTCGGACATGATGACGTCGAGCAGGCCGGAGGCGGTTGCGGCCACCAGCGCGCGGCGGTCGTCCTCGGTCCGTAGCGGCGGCGACAGCTTCAGGAAGGATCGGTAGGGCCCGATGTCGTTCTCGTTCAGCGCGAGATGGTTGATCGAGACCGAGGCGCTGACGGGAAGGCCGGCATCGCGGGCGCGCTGCAGGACGTCGAGCGAGTCGATGCAGGTCAGCGAGGCCGCATGATAGCGGCCGCCGGTCAACGCGACGAGGCGCATGTCGCGTTCGAGGATCACCGCCTCGGCGGCATTCGGGATGCCGACCAGGCCGAGCCGCGAGGCGAACTCGCCTTCGTTCATCACGCCCTCGCCGACGAGATCGGGGTCCTCGGTGTAGTGGACGATCAGCGCGTCGAAATCGCGCGCGTAGGTCAGCGCGCGGCGCATCACCTGCGCATTGGTCACGCTTCTGGCGCTATCGCAGAAGGCGACGGCGCCCGCGGCCTTGAGCAAGCCGAACTCGGTCATCTCCTGACCGTGCATGCCCTTGGTGAGGGCGGCCATCGGCTGGATGTTGACGATCGCGGTGTCGCGGGCGCGGCGCATCACGAAGTCGACGGTCGCCGAGTTGTCGATGACCGGAGACGTGTCGGGCTGGCAGATGATGGTGGTGATGCCGCCGGTCGCAGCCGCCTGGCTCGCGGTGGCGAAGGTCTCGCGATGGCTGAAGCCGGGCTCGCCGACGAAGGCGCGCATGTCGATCAGGCCGGGCGCGACGACCTTGCCGGAGCAGTTGACGATGTCGGTGCCTTCAGGGACGCCGGCAGCGCCGATGCCGCGACGGGTCTCGCGGATGATGCCGTCGGCGATGAGGACGTCGCCGACACCGTCGAAATCCCTGGAGGGATCGACGACGCGGGCGTTGGCGAGGAGGATGGGGCGGCGATCGGTCAGCATCGGCATCACGCGTTCGGCAGGTTGCGGGCGAGCGCTTCCAGCACCGCCATGCGCACGGCGACGCCCATTTCCACCTGTTCGCGGATCAGGGACTGCGCGCCGTCGGCCACGATCGAATCGATCTCGACGCCGCGGTTCATGGGGCCGGGATGCATCACCAGGGCATCAGGCTTGGCGTAAGCGAGCTTCTTCTGGTCGAGCCCGAAATAGTGGAAGTATTCGGACGACGACGGCACGAAGGAGCCGTTCATGCGCTCGCGCTGCAGCCGCAGCATCATGACGATATCCGCGCCGTTGAGCCCCTCGCGCATGTCGCGCGCGACCTCGACGCCCATCCGCTCGATGCCGGGCGGCATCAATGTGGTGGGGCCGACCACGCGGACGCGGGCACCCATCGTGTTGAGCAGGATGATGTTGGAGCGGGCGACTCGCGAATGCAGCACGTCGCCGCAGATCGCGACCACGAGCCCTTCGATCCGGCCCTTGTTGCGGCGGATGGTGAGCGCGTCGAGCAGGGCCTGCGTCGGATGCTCATGCGCGCCGTCGCCGGCATTGATCACGGAACCGTCAACCTTGCGCGCCAGCAGTTCCACCGCGCCGGAGGCGTGATGGCGCATCACCAGGATGTCCGGATGCATCGCGTTCAGCGTCATCGCGGTATCGATCAGCGTCTCGCCCTTCTTCATGGACGAGGAGGACACCGACATGTTCATGACGTCCGCCCCGAGCCGCTTGCCGGCGAGCTCGAACGAGGATTGGGTCCGGGTGGAGGCCTCGAAGAAGAGGTTCACCTGCGTCCGTCCCCGCAGGACGGTGCGCTTCTTGTCAACCTGACGGTTGAGCTCGACATATTCTTCGGACAGGTCGAGGAGGCCGGTGATGTCGGCCGCGGAAAGGCCCTCGATGCCCAGCAAATGCCGGTGGCCGAGGACGAAGGTCGATTTCGATGTCATTAAAAGCAGAGCTATAGGGGGGGATGACGGGGGGAGCAAGCTTCAAATCCGGCCCGCGGACTTATCCACGGCGCTTTGCGGTCGGGAGGACGCCGGCAGCCTGTGTTCGGGGCAGCCGCTTTGCGCTAGACTCGCGCCATTCGTTGCGTCACGGGCTGGATCATGACGAGCACGCGGTATTTTAATCGACTGGCGCGCAATATTGCTGCGCTGAGCGCCGCGTGCCTCGTCGGCCTGGCGACACCGGCGCTGGCGGAGAAGCGCGTGGCGCTCGTCATCGGCAACGACCTCTATCCGAACCTGCCGGCCGACCGGCAATTGAAGAAGGCGGCCAATGACGCAACGACCGTCGCCGATGCGCTGAGGTCACTTGGATTTGAGATCGTGCTCGGGACCAATCTCGGCCGTCAGGGCATGATCGACCGGCTCGCGGACTTCACGGCGCGGCTCGAGCCGGGCGATACGGCTGCCGTGTTCTATGCAGGGCATGGCGTTGCCATCGCCGGGGTGAACTACCTCGTGCCGAGCGATGTTCCCACCGTCGTCGAGGGCGCCGAAGCACGGGTGCGCGGGGCCTCGATCGCTGAACCTGACGTGATTGCGGAGCTTCAGGCGAAGTCGGTGCGGGTCGCCTTCATCGTCATCGACGCCTGCCGTGACAATCCGTTTCCGCGTGCCTCCGGCCGTTCGATCGGCAATACGCGGGGGCTCGCTGATGCGCGGCCGGCGCGCGGGATCTTCACGCTCTATTCCGCCGGGATCGGCCAGACGGCGCTCGATCAGCTCAGCAGCAACGATAATGCACATAATTCGGTGTTCACGCGGATATTCATCGAGCAGCTGAAGCGGCCCGAGCTGCACCTCGGCGATCTCGCGGTCGAAGTCCGCGAGCGTGTGGCGGCGCTGGCGCAGACCGCGACGGACGGTGGAGGGCAACCGGCGCCACACGAACAGACGCCGGCCTACTACGACCAGACGCTCGGCGGGCGCATCTTTCTCTGGAATGCGGGATCGTCGAACGGGGCGCCGAAAGTGGCGGGCATGCTGGTGAAGCCGCCGGCAAGTCCTGCGGTCGCGGAGCGATCGGCCTTTCGTCCGCAGCGCCCGTCCACGGCCGGCGAAAGCTGCGCCCGCAGCGGATTCGAGACCTATTGCGTCAGCTCGATGCTGAAGCCGCAATACGGCAATTCGTACGGCGCTGCGAACCTGTTCGACGCCTCCACCGGGACGGCCTGGGTCGAGGGTGCGTCGGGCAACGGCATCGGCGAATGGATCACGATCGAGTTCGAAACCCTGCGGCTTGTCAAGTCGATCCATGTGCAGAACGGCTATCAGAAGAGCCCCGACATCTTCGCCAAGAACAACAGGGTCCGTCAGATCCGGGTGCTGCTCTCGGGCGGCGAGTCCCGGACTTTCATTCTCGACGACAGGCTGTCGGCGCAGCTCCTGACATTGCGGCCGCCGATTGCGGCCTATTGGCTGCAGTTCATCATCGACGATGTCTGGGCCGGCAACAAATACATGGACACCGCGATCACGAAACTTCTGGTCAGCTCGGATCCGGTGCAATGACCGCAAGGATTGGGATCGCGGCCCGGGCAACGCTGATCGTGCTGCTTGCAACATCCGTCCCCGTGCCGGCGCGGGCGCAGACCTTGCCGGGCGGCTTCGCGTACTTGCGCGACATCGACCCCAGCATCATCCAGGACATTCGCTATGCCACGTCGAACAATTTCGTCGGGCGTCCGCTTGCGGGCTATGGCGCCGGAGAGTGCGTGGTCAAAAGGGAGGTGGGACTGCGGCTGAAGGCGGTCCAGGAAGAGCTCGCGGCGCAAAACCTGTCGCTCAAGATGTTCGATTGCTACCGGCCGGCGCGGGCCTCGCTCGACATGGTCAAGTGGTCGCAGAACGGCCACGAGACCGCCGCCGAGCGGCGCTACAATCCCAAAATTCCCAAGACGGAGCTGTTCCGCCTCGGCTACATCGCCAGCCGTTCGCAGCATTCGACCGGTGCCGCGCTCGATCTCACGTTGGTCGATCTCAAGGCCGACAACACCGCGAAATATGATCCTTCAAAGACCTATGCCGATTGCACCGCGCCGGTCGGGGCGCGCGCGCCCGAAGGCAGCGTCGACATGGGCACCGGCTACGACTGCACCGACACGAAAGGCCATACTGCGGCACCGTCGATCACAGGGGAGCAGCGCACCTGGCGCAGGCGGCTGGTGGCTGCGATGGCCAGGCAAGGCTTTGTGAACTATTCGAAAGAGTGGTGGCATTTTTCCCTGCCGGGGGCGGGTGGGGCAGCCTATGATTTCCCGATCGAGCCGCGCCGGAACTAAAGACCGCGCCGAGGAACTGATGACCCAGCCGAGCTTCGCGACCCACGAGGTCTTCAATCAATCGCCCCCGTTCGAGGATATCGACCTGTTCGCCGTGGATCGGCCGCTGGTCGAGGCGGTCAAGGCCAATGGCGGTGGGGCGGCGGAACGCGAGCTGTCGGAGTTCGGCAAGCAATGGGGTTCGGCCGCGATGGCCGATCGCGGGCGCCTCGCCAACGAGAACACGCCAAAGCTGCGCAGCTTCGATGCCAAAGGCAATCGCCGCGACCAGGTCGAGTTTCACCCCGCCTATCACGAGCTGATGGCGCACAGCGCCCATGCCGGCGTGCACAATTCGACCTGGACTGCGAACGGCAAACCTGCGGGCGATGCCGCGGAAGTCATTCGTGCGGCAAAGTTCTACATGGCGGCACAAGTCGAGACCGGGCATCTCTGTCCGATCACGATGACGCGCGCCGCCGTTGGCGCGCTGGCGACGCAGCCGGACCTGCTCGCGCGCGTGATGCCGGTACTGTCGACCAGGAGTTACGATCCCAGCTTTGCGCCGTGGTGGCAGAAGTGCGGCATGACGCTCGGCATGGGGATGACCGAGAAGCAGGGCGGCACCGACGTGCGCACCAACATGACCCGCGCGGTGCGCGAGGGCGAGGCCTATCGCATCACCGGCCATAAATGGTTCATGTCGGCGCCGATGTGCGATGCGTTCCTGGTGCTGGCGCAGGCCGAAGGCGGGCTGACCTGTTTCTTCATGCCGCGCTTCGCGCCGGATGACGCCGTGAATGCGATTCAGTTCCAGCGGCTGAAGGACAAGCTCGGCAACCGCTCCAATGCCTCCTCCGAGGTCGAATTCGCAGGTGCCTACGCCGAACGGATCGGCGAGGAGGGCAAGGGCATCCGCACCATCATCCAGATGGTGCAGCTGACGCGGCAGGATTGCGCGATCGCCTCCGTCGGCCTGATGCGCTCGGGATTGGCGCATGCGCTGCATCACGCCCGTCACCGCAGCGTGTTCCAGAAGCATCTCGCCGATCAGCCGCTGATGCAGGCGGTGCTGTCGGATATGGCGCTCCATGTGGAGGCGAGCACGGCTCTGGTGATGCGACTCTGCCGCGCCTTCGATCGCACCCCGCACGATGCGGCGGAGGCCGCCTATATGCGATTGCTGACGCCGGCGATCAAATACTGGACCTGCAAGAGCGCGCCGCCGTTCCTCTATGAAGCCATGGAATGCCTCGGCGGCAATGGCTATGTCGAGGACGGCATTCTGGCGCGCCACTATCGGGAGTCGCCGGTCAACGCGATCTGGGAAGGCTCGGGCAACGTCATGTGCCTCGACGTGCTCCGCGCGCTCTCGCGTGAACCGGAGTCGGCGATAGCGGTGCTGCAATCGCTGGCGGCCGAGACGAAGGGCTTGCCCGGGGCAGCCGAGGCGGTCACCTTCATCGGCAAGACCTTCCGCCGCGCCGATGGCGAACGCATTGCACGGCTTGCGGTCGAGAAGCTGGCGCTGCTTGCGGCTGCCGCGGCGCTCAACGGCGTGTCACCGCGCAATGCCGAACTGTTCGCGAGCACGCGTCTTACAGCCAATCACGCCAGCATGTATGGCGCGGTGGACCTGGAGAGCGGCGAGGTGCGCGCATTGCTGGAGCGGGCGCTGCCGTGAGCCTCCCCAACGAAAGCCTCCTGATGGACTCCCTCAATCCCGATCACCCCCCGCCGACTGCGACGCCTGCGGAACAGGCGCCGCGCGTCTGGAAGTTCTGGGGCACGGCGCTGTGGGGCCTCTTCATCTTCTTCGCGATGTTCGTCGGGCAGATCGGCGCCGTCGTTCTGCTGGCGGTGCAGCGTGGTCTTCCCATGGACCTCGCCTCGATCCAGCTCGTCGGCCACGAGCCGCAGACGCTCGCGCTTTCGGTCATCATGGGCCTGCCGACGACGCTTTTGGCGGTGTGGCTCGCCATCAGCATCAAGAAGGCCTCCTTCGTCGACTATCTGGCGCTGCATTGGCCGTCCTGGAAGCAGCTCCTGTTCGGTGCGGTCGGGCTGATCGTGATCGTGCTGGTCTGGGAGACGATGTCGCGCGCGCTTGGCCGCGAGGCGACGCCGGGCTTCATGACCGATCTGCTGAAATCCGGTCGCGACAAGGGCGCGGCGCTGCTGCTTCTGTTCGCCTTCAGCGTGGCCGCGCCGATGTCGGAAGAGATTCTGGCGCGCGGCTTCCTCTATCGCGGCTGGTCGGCGAGCTTCCTGCGCGTACCGGGCGCAATCCTGCTGTCGTCGCTGGTGTGGACGATCGTCCATCTGCAATACGACATGTACTTCCTCGCCGAGGTCTTCACCATCGGCCTGTGGTTCGGCTACATGCGTCATCGTGCCAATTCGCTTTGGCTGACGATCGTGCTGCACGCGCTCAACAATCTAACTGCGGTAGTGCTGACGATGTGGCTGGGGAGCTAGGCGACCAGCGCGATCGCGATCGGCATGGTGATTGCCGCCAGGATCGTCTGCAGCGTGATGATCTGCGCCAGCAGTGGCGCGTCGCCGCCCATCTGGCGAGCGAGGACATAGGCGCTGGACGAGGTCGGCACCGCCGAGCAGATCGCCACGATCGCAAGGCTGTTGCCGGACAGCCCGAACCAGACACCGAGCCCAAGGGCGAGCGCCGGCATCAGCACGAGCTTGAAGACGACACCGATGCCTGCGCCGAGGCTCGGGCGCAATAGCCCTTCGAGATGCAGCCCCGCGCCGGTGACGAGAAGGCCAATGGCGAGCGAGGAACTGCCGAGCGCGTCGGCAACCTCATGCCAGAGCCTGGGCAGCGGCAGATGGGAGACATTCACGGAAAGGCCGATGATGCAGGCCCAGATCAGGGGATTGCGCACCAGGGTCATGACGATGGCGCGGCCGGATTGCTTTTCGGGCGATGCATAACGAGCGAGCACCGCGACGCTGAACACGTTGACGAGGGGAATGATCGCGACCATCGCCACGGAGGCGAGCGCCAGTCCGACATCGCCGAACAAATTGGCGGCGATCGACAGTGCCACAAAGGTCTGCCAGCGCGTCGCGCCCTGGAAGATCGAGGTGAAGGCAGGACCGTCGATACCGAGCCGAGACAGGGCGGGACGCAACGCGAGGCACAGCAGCGACATTGCGAGCGCGGACAGCAGCAGCGCGCCGCCGACGCCGGCGACCGGCACCTTGGAGAGGTCGGCCTTCACCAGCGTCTGGATCAGCAGCATCGGAAACAGCACAAAATAGGTCAGCCGCTCCAGGCCGTGCCATTGCGTGTCGAGCCGCATCAGGCTGCGCTTCAGCACGATTCCGAGCACGATCAGGATGAAGACCGGCAGCAGCGCCGCGACGACGACGGCCATGGCTCAGTCGGTCCCCGGGCTGGCGCGAAGATTGGCGAGGCGGTCGAGCGCGCCTTGCAGGATGAAGATGGCGGCATGCTCGTCGATCACCTCGGCGCGCTTGGCGCGGCTGACGTCCATGCCGATCAGCTCGCGTTCGACCGCTGCGGTCGAGAGGCGCTCGTCCCACAGGCCGATGGGCAGCGCGGTCAGGCCGGCCAGGTTGCGGGCGAAGGCGCGGGTGGATTGCGCGCGCGGGCCCTCGCTGCCGTCCATGTTGATGGGCAGGCCCAGCACGAAACCGGCCGCCTTGCGCTCGGCCGCAATCGCGAGCAGCCGGGCGGCGTCCTGCTTGAACGCCTTGCGCTGGACCGTCTCGACGCCGGTCGCAAGCCGCCGGTCCGGGTCGGACACGGCAACGCCAATGGTCTTGGTGCCGAGATCGAGCCCGACCAGCGCGCCGCGCGCGGGCCAGTGGGTTGCAGCATCGACGAGAGGCAGGATAAGAGCCGGCATGGCGTAGCGCATATCACGCGTCACGCCGCGGAGTGAACCCGGAACAATGGACGCGCTGACACTATTCGGCCTGTTTGCCGTTACGGCGATGCTGGTCTGTTATGCGATGGAAGATCGCAGCCACTGGTTTGTGCTGCTGTTTGCGGTGTCCTGCGCGCTCGGATCGGCCTACGGCTTCTTGCAGGGCGCCTGGCCATTCGGCCTCGTCGAGGCGATATGGGCCCTGGTGGCGCTGCGGCGGTGGCACCTCAGGCCGCAGTAAGGAAGGGGGCGAGGCACGTGCGGTCCTCGCCCTTGAGAAGCTTTGCGCTCAGCGGATGGCGATCGGATTGATCATCGCCTGCACCCCGCCGGTCCAGCGCGGCTGTCCGAGCACGAACAGGAATTCGTAGCCCTTGTCCTTGGCGAGCGCGGCGGTGTCCATGTTCTCGAGGATGTAGGTCCCGTTCATCGCGAGCAGGATCTGGTGCACCTCGAACAGGTTCTTGGATTCGAACGGCACCACTTCGACGCCCCAGGTGTCGGCACCCACCGCGACGACGCCCTTGCCGGTCAAATACTTCGCGCCTTCGACGCCGAGGCCGGGCTCACCGGCCGAATAGCGCTTGTCGTCCTTGCCAACCAGGCCGAGCCAGCCGGTGTGGAAGATGACGACGTCTCCCTGGCGGATCTCGACGTTCTGCTGCTTGGCGGCTTCCTCGATCTCCTTGACGTTGAAGGCGGTGCCTTCCTTCACCACGTCGGTCTTGAAATAGGCTGCCATGTCGAGCAGCACGCCGCGCGTGACCATCGGCGGCACCTTCTCGATGCCGAGCTTTTTTAGGCCGGTCGGATCGGCGAAATCGGCGAGCTTGTGGCCGTTGTAATAGACGTGCTCGATGCCGAGATGGCCGAGCCCGTCGAGTTGGCTGCCGACGCCGACCCAAGTATTCAGGATGTCATCGTTGTAGGTCGCCTTGTTCGGACCAAGGCCGCTGCTGCCCGCCTGTCCCGGCTGCACGATCGTGATCTTGTAGTCGCGCGGCGGATAGGCCGGAGTCTTGGAATCGACGGCCATGCCGAGCGCGTAGGTCTTGCCGGACTTTACAAGTGATGCCGCCTTCACCACGAGCTCCGGCGTCATGTAGTTGGCGGCGCCGATCTCGTCGTTCGGCCCCCATTTCGATTTGGTCCAGTCCTGGGCATTTGCGGTGCCTGTGATCGCCGACAATGCAGCGACCCAGCACAACACGAGCGTATTGCGCATCGTTAGTCCTCCCGATGTCTTGCCGATGTTCGGCTTCGTTATGGTTCGCGTTGGTAGTGACGCATCCTAACGTCAAAGAATCGGGTGCTTCAAAATGTTTCAACGCGTTGCGCTGCGACGGCTGAGCGCAGGGCCGCGGCGATTGATTCAAGTACGACGGATTTGTGGCAGTGAATTTCGTGTTGTGGAACGAAGCGTCGCGTCAGGCCGCAATGACGTCTTCCTCCTGCTTCAGACATCCGGCAAAACCGCAGAGCGCCTTGGTTTGATGTCCGACGCTGCGCTGGATGAAGAGCGTTTCGACGCGCGCGTGCGAGGTACTCAACGTGTGGATCGACACGTTGCTGTTCATCGCGCTGCATTCGACGACCGCGCGCGGCAGCAGCGTCACGCCCATGTCGGCGGCGACGCAGCCGATCATGCCGTCGAGCGTGCCGAGCTCGAAACGCGCTGCCGACGGCCAGCCGAATTCGACGAACACCTGCTCGAGCCGCTGGCGATAGGTGCAGCCGGTGCGGAACACCAGCGCCGTCGGGCCGGACTCCGGCGTGCCGGCGCGCAGTTCGGCCAGCGAAGCCCAGCGCTTCGCGCTGACCAGCACCAGCTCCTCGCGGAAGGCACTGGTCGCGGTGAGGTCGGCATGCGCAATGGGACCCGCGACGAAGGCACCGTCGAGCGTGCCGTCGAGCACGGCAGCGACGAGGTCGGCGGTCGGCGCGGTGCGCAATGAGAGCCGCACGGCGGGAAAGCGGCGGTGGAAGTCGGCGAGCAGCGGCGGCAGCCGCACCGCCGCGGTCGTCTCCATCGAGCCGATTGCGAGCGGTCCCTTCGGATCGCCATCGTCGCAGGCCGCGAGCACGGCCTCGCGCGACAGCGCCGCCATCTTTTGCGCATAAGGGAGGAGGCGCTTGCCAGCGCCTGTCAGCGTCATGCCGCGGCTATGGCGTTCGAACAGCGCCGCGCCGATCTCGGCCTCCAACGCCTTCACGCGCTGGGTGACGTTCGATTGCACGGTGTTCAGCTCCGCCGCTGCGCGGGTAATGCCGCCGGTGCGGGCGACGGCGGCAAAGGTCTGGAGATCGCTGAGTTCCATGGAATCGTTTCGCTTTTGAGATGGCAACGTTCGCAATAATTCATTTTCAGAGAATGCTAGCCTTCTCTAGTTTCGGTGTCCAGACCGGGGAAGATGTCATGCCGATCGCGACGTCGCTGACCACATTGCTGGATATCAAGCATCCCATCCTGCTGGCGCCGATGGACGTCCTCGCAGGTAGCCGGCTGGTGACGGCCGTGAGCGACGCCGGCGGTTTTGGCATTCTGGGCGGCGGCTATGGCGAGAAAGCGTGGCTGGAGCGGGAGACGGCGAAGCTTGCCGGATTGCGTGAGCCCTTCGGCATCGGCTTCATCACCTGGAGCCTGGCCAAGCGACCCGAGCTTCTCGACGTCGCGCTCGCCGCAAAGCCGTCCGCGATCATGATGTCGTTCGGCGATCCCGCGCCGTTCGCGCCCCGGATCAAGTCGGCGGGTTCACGCCTGATCTGCCAGGTGCAGGACGAGACCATGGCGCTGCAGGCGCTCGATGCCGGTGCGGACATCCTGGTCGCGCAGGGGACGGAGGCGGGCGGCCATGGCGCCTCACGCACCACCATCGACCTCGTGCCCGCCATCGTCGATCTCGCGGCAGGCCGCGTGCCTGTGGTCGCGGCAGGGGGCATCGCCGACGGCCGCGGGCTCGCCGCCATGATGATGCTGGGCGCCAGCGGTGTGCTGCTCGGCACGCGCTTCTACGCGAGCCAGGAGGCCGATGGTCCTGACGAAGCCAAGCGGCGGATCTGCGCGGCGAACAGCGGCTCGACCGTGCGCGGTATCATCTTCGATCTCTCCCGCAACAATGTGTGGCCGGCGCCGTTTACCGGTCGGTGCCTGATCAACGACCATGCCAGACGCTGGATGGGGCGTGAGGTCGAGCTGATGCAGCATGTCGCCACGGTTGCCGCGGAGTACGGCGCGGCCAGGGCCGCCGGCAATTTCGACGTCGCCGCCGTGATCGCGGGCGAGGCGGTCGGGCTGATTCATGATATTCCACCGGCGGCCGAGATCGTCGCGCGGATTGCGGCTGAAGCGGAGCTGCTTTTCTCAGGCCGGCGCAACTCCATTGCTGCCGTCGCCTGAAACACGAGAGAACAACCATGTGGCCTGACCGTCGACTGATCGATCTCTTCAAGACCGAATTCCCGATCGTGCTGGCGCCGATGGCCGGCGTGATGGATGCGGAACTGGTGATTGCGGCTGCGCAAGGCGGAGCGTTGGGCTCGCTGCCTTGCGCGATGATCTCGGCGGAGAAGGCGCGCGAGCAGGTGGGTCTGATCCGCCAGCGCGTGAAGGCGCCGGTCAACATGAACTTCTTCTGCCACACGCCGGTCGAACTGACGACCGAGGCGGAGGCGCGCTGGAAGCAGCGGCTCGCGGGCTATTACACCGAGCATGGCCTCGATCCCGCCGCGCCGATCACCGCCGCGAACCGTGCGCCGTTCGATGCGGCGTTCTGCGAGGTGGTCGAGGAGCTGAAGCCGGAAATCGTCAGCTTCCATTTCGGCCTGCCGGAGCAGGCGCTGCTGAAGCGCGTCAAGGCGGCTGGCTGCCGCGTCATCTCGTCGGCGACGACGGTGAAGGAGGCGGTCTGGCTCGAGCAGCACGGCGTCGATGCGGTGATCGCGCAAGGCGCCGAAGCCGGCGGCCATCGCGGCATGTTCCTGACAGACAGGATCGCCGAGCAGCCCGGCACCTTTGCGCTGGTGCCGCAGGTCGTCGATGCCGTGAAGGTGCCTGTGATTGCGGCCGGCGGCATTGCCGACGGGCGCGGCATTGCCGCGGCGTTCGCGCTCGGCGCCTCCGGCGTCCAGATCGGCAGCGCGTATTTGCGCTGTCCGGAGTCCAAGGTCAGCGCGGGCGGTCGCAAGGCGCTCGCCGAAGCTGGGGATGATTCCACCGTCATCACCAACGTCATGACCGGTCGTCCGGCGCGCGGCGTCCAGAACCGCCTGATGCGCGAGGCCGGCCCGATCTCGCCGGATGCGCCGCCGTTTCCCCATGCCGCGACCGCGCTGGGGCCGCTCAAGGCGGCCGCCGAAAAGCAGGGCAGGGTGGATTTCACCAATCTCTGGGCCGGCCAGGCGATTGCCCTTGGCCGCGAGGTACCGGCGGCCGAATTGACCCGGGATCTTGCGAAATCGGCCCTTGCACGCTTGCGCCAGATGGCAGGCTAGCCAGCCGCGCCGGTTGCGGCGCAAAACCGGCCTCTGCTATACGGCACATAGGTTTTGCCGTGAGAGGCCTTATATAATGTCCGTCGACGCCGCTACCGTCCGCCGCATCGCGCATCTGGCGCGCATCGCGGTTTCCGAGGGCGAGGTTCCACATCTGCAGGGCGAGCTCAATGCCATGCTCGCCTTTGTCGAGCAACTCTCGGAGGTGAATGTCGAGGGCGTGGAGCCCATGACCTCGGTCACCCCGATGCAGATGAAGAAGCGGCAGGACGTGGTCGATGACGGCGAGATCGCCGACGATATCGTTGCCAACGCGCCCGCGACCGAAGGTCACTTCTTCCTGGTGCCCAAGGTCGTCGAATAGCATCGCGTTTCCGAGCGAAGTGGAAGCCGGTTCGCGTGAAGAAAACGCGTCAAACTAAAGAGTCTCAGGACCAAGTCCGATGTGTCTGCTTTGCGACGATGAGAAGGCCTATCAGGCCTACATGAATTACCTCGACAAGATGGAGCGGCAGGGCAAGGCTGCCGATCCAAACGTCGCCGTCAATGCCGTGCTCGACGAGATCGAGGCCGCTGCGAAAGCCGCCGCTAAAAAAGACGACCCGGCCAACGACAAGACCCTCTCTCCGTTCTTCTGCAGCCCGATCAATAAATGACCGATTTGACATCGCTGACGCTCGCCGAGGCCCGCAAGGGTCTCGCCGACAAGACTTTCACGTCGCTCGAGTTGACAGACGCGCACCTCTCCGCGATCGAAGCCGCGCGCATGCTCAATGCCTTCGTGATGGAGACGCCGGACCGGGCGCGCGACATGGCGCGCGAGGCCGACGGCAGGATCGCCAAGGGTGAGGCGGGCCCGCTCGCCGGGATCCCGCTCGGCATCAAGGACCTGTTCGCGACCAAGGGCGTGCGCACCACGGCCTGCTCGAAGATCCTCGGTAATTTCGTGCCGACCTATGAGTCCACGGTGACCTCGCAGCTCTGGCGCGACGGCGCGGTGATGCTCGGCAAGCTGAACAACGACGAGTTCGCGATGGGCTCGGCCAACGAGACCTCGTGCTTCGGCCCCGTCGGCAATCCCTGGCGGCGCGAGGGAAGCAACGCGACGCTGGTGCCGGGGGGCTCGTCCGGCGGCTCGGCCTCGGCCGTGGCGGCGCTGCTGTGCATGGGCGCAACCGCGACCGACACCGGCGGCTCGATCCGACAGCCGGCGGCCTTCACCGCGACCGTCGGCATCAAGCCGACCTATGGCCGCTGCTCGCGCTGGGGCATCGTCGCCTTTGCCTCCTCGCTCGACCAGGCCGGTCCGATCGCGCGCAGCGTCCGCGACAGCGCGATGCTGCTGCGCTCGATGGCCGGCCACGATCCAAAGGACACGACCTCCGTCGACGTTCCCGTGCCGGACTACGAGGCCGCGATCGGCAGATCCGTGAAGGGCATGAGGATCGGCATCCCCAAGGAATATCGTCTCGACGGCATGCCGGCCGAGATCGAGAAGCTCTGGAGCGAGGGCGCCAAGTGGCTCACGGACGCGGGGGCCGAGCTCGTCCCTGTGTCGCTGCCGCACACCAAATACGCGCTGCCGGCCTATTACATCGTGGCGCCTGCGGAGGCGTCTTCCAACCTCGCGCGCTATGACGGCGTCCGCTACGGCCTGCGCGAGCAGGGCAGGAACATCATCGAGCAATACGAGAACACCCGCGCCGAAGGGTTTGGTGCCGAGGTGCGCCGCCGTGTCATGATCGGCACCTACGTGCTCTCGGCCGGCTATTACGATGCGTATTACTTGCGCGCCCAGAAGGTGCGCACGCTGATCAAGAAGGATTTCGAGGACTGCTTCGCTGCGGGAGTCGACGCGATCCTGACCCCGGCGACGCCGTCGGCCGCCTTCGGCATCGGCGAGAAGGGCGGCGCCGATCCGGTCGAGATGTACCTCAACGACATCTTCACGGTGACCGTGAACATGGCGGGCCTGCCCGGCATCGCCGTGCCCGCCGGCAAGGACGCGCAGGGCCTGCCGCTCGGTCTGCAGCTGATCGGACGTCCTTTCGACGAGGAGACGCTGTTCTCCCTCGGCGAGGTGATCGAGCAGGCCGCCGGCCGCTTCACGCCGGCGAGGTGGTGGTGAATGCCGCCGCGTTCATCGCGAGCCTCGACGGCGCGGCGCCCGCGCCGGACCTGAACGCGCCGCTCAGAGGTCTCTGGTGGGCCGCCAAGGGCGACTGGGATCGCGCGCACGAGATCGTTCAGGACGAGAGCAGCCGCGAGGCGGCCTGGGTGCACGCCTACCTGCACCGCGTCGAAGGCGATCTCGGCAACGCCGGCTACTGGTACCGCCAGGCTGGGCAGGTCGTGGCGAAGGATTCATTGGAAGCGGAGTGGGAGCGGATGGTGTCCGCGCTGCTCGGGGATGGAAAAGCATGAACGCGTCAGTCAGACAGGGAAAACTGATCAAGGGTCAGACCGGCGACTGGGAGGTCGTGATCGGCATGGAGGTGCATGCTCAGGTCACCTCGCAATCCAAACTGTTCTCCGGGGCCTCGACCGAGTTCGGCGGCGAGCCGAACAGTCATGTCTCGCTGGTCGATGCGGCGATGCCGGGTATGCTGCCTGTCATCAACGAGGAGTGCGTCAGGCAGGCTGTCCGAACCGGGCTCGGCCTCAACGCCGCGATCAATTTGCGCTCGGTGTTCGACCGCAAGAACTATTTCTATCCGGACTCGCCGCAAGGCTACCAGATCAGCCAGTACAAGTCGCCGATCGTCGGCGAGGGCGAAGTCGTCGTCGAACTGGACGGCGGCAAGGTCGCCACCATCGGGATCGAGCGGCTGCATCTGGAGCAGGATGCAGGCAAATTGCTGCATGATCAGGCGCCGACGATGTCCTTTGTCGACCTCAATCGCTGCGGCGTGGCGTTGATGGAGATCGTGTCGAAGCCCGACATCCGCGACGCCGAGCAGGCCAAGGCCTATGTGACCAAGCTGCGCTCGATCCTGCGCTATCTCGGCACCTGCGACGGCGACATGGAGAAGGGAAGCTTGCGCGCCGACGTCAACGTCTCCGTGCGCAAGCCCGGCGCGCCGCTCGGCACCCGCTGCGAGATCAAGAACATGAACTCGATCACCTTCATCGGCCAGGCGATCGAGTATGAGGCGCGGCGCCAGATCGAGATCCTCGAGGACGGGGGCGCCATCGACCAGGAGACGCGGCTCTACGATCCCAACAAGGGCGAGACGCGCTCGATGCGCTCCAAGGAAGAGGCGCATGACTACCGCTACTTCCCCGATCCCGACCTGCTGCCGCTGGAATTCAACCAGGCGTTCGTCGACGCGCTGAAGGCGGAGCTGCCGGAGCTGCCCGACCAGAAGAAGACGCGCTTCGTCGCCGATCTCGGCCTGTCGGCCTATGATGCGAGCGTGCTGGTCGCCGAGCGCGAGAGCGCGGTGTTCTACGAGACCGTGCTCGACAGGCTCGCCAACCGCGCGCGCGACGGCAAGATGGCGGCGAACTGGGTGATCAACGAGCTGTTCGGCCGTCTCAACAAGGAAGGCCGGGATATTACGGACTCTCCCGTCAACACCGAGCAACTGGCTGCGATCATCGACCTGATCGGCGAAGGCACGATCTCCGGCAAGATCGCCAAGGATCTGTTCGAGATCGTCTGGCAGGAAGGCGGCGATCCCCGCGCGCTGGTGGAAAGCCGCGGCATGAAGCAGGTCACCGACCTCTCGGCGATCGAGAAGGTGGTCGACGAGATCATCGCGGCCAATCCCGACAAGGCCGCGCAGGTCAAGGACAAGCCGCAGTCGCTCGGCTGGTTTGTCGGTCAGGTGATGAAGGCGTCCGGCGGCAAGGCCAACCCGCAGAGCGTCAACGACCTGCTCAAGTCCAAGCTCGGCGTCTAGCGTCGCGCGTTCGAACGAGGTGATGGAGCATGTCCGTCACCTCGCTTTCCGCTCGCGGCGCGACCCGCGCCTGCGTCCTCGGCGGCAAACTTCATCCCGATCATCAGCGATCTGACGACCGAATCGCCGTAACGCGATTCGCGCAAAACGGCGGCTCGCGCACGCTTCGGCGAGCGCTCGCGGCGTTAAGCACGAAAATATTTTCGTTGCCAAAAGTCGCGACTCAGAGTCCGCGGAGCGCCCTTGCGAGGTCGTCGCGGGTTTGCCGATGCACCTCATCGCGATGATCGCGAGCGCTGCGCGCTTACAGAAAAATACTTGCTGCATAGTGTTTTCCTGCAATCGCATATGCCGCGAACGTCGATGTCGCGAGCACTCTTCGCGGTCCATCGCACGCGTCATGCAGTGCGCTTGCGTCGCGCTCGCCAAGCGCACGCGCGTTGCGTCGTCAACACTTCTTTAAGCGAGAAGCTGTTTTTTTCGTCGTGTTGGTGTATTCGGGATGAGTGTGCATTCGATCCCCGACTGCATGCAGCGATTAAAGCCATCTCACACATCGGAGGGCAACATGGCCAAGAAAGCGAAGAAGGCGAAGGCGAAGAAGGCGAAGAGCGCAGTGAAGAAGACTGCGAAGAAGACCCGCAAGGTCGCCAAGAAGAAGAAGTAACTTCGACTTCTGAAGTTGCCGGCTCCAGTAGCCGGCACGTCATCAGCGCCTCGAGGTTCTGATCGACGATAGAGGGTGTCGGCGAGACATCAGGTCAACGGTCGGATCGTTCTTTCACGGTCCGGCAGAAGAAACGAGTTTTCTTCGTTCGGTGCGGTGCTCCCCGCGAGGGGGTCCGCAATTTCACAGGCGGCCTTCGGGCCAACGTGAAATCTGGTCCTGACGTGTTCGCCGACGCCCTCGTTCTCCTGAGGCCGGGGTATTGCCGGCATTCCTTTCCCAGACATTGCCGATCTGACCGCGACGCGGCCGCACTGACGTCTTGCTCTGTCCTTGTGCAGGCGAGGGCGTCGGCTTGATTGCGATGTTCGCCCGCTGCCGCATTGCCATCGCGGTGTCTCCGCCCGGCCGTGACCGGGCCACCCAGCGGGTTCTCGACGGGCGGCTGCTGCTTCCGAAAGATTGGATCCCCACCTGCGTGGTGACGACCAAGACCGGCGCACAGAGCGCGACCGCGCGCATCCGACCGCGCGCGATGGTTATCGTTCTCCCAAAATCGCAGGGTAAACCGAATCTGACGAATCGCGGAAGTGCCCGTCAAACAGAGACTTTTCCAATTCTTCGCACCCGCGCCGCGCGTCCGCGTTTACGTCTGCTTCATCGCGATGCTTAAACTGCCATTCAAATTTGCCCGCCATCATCCGCTTCAACAAGCCGGCAAACGGCGATGGGGATGAGTTGAACAGTGCACGATCCCGGGAAGGATCATGCGGAATCAGAGTTGGACGGGAGCCGCGCTCGGGGGAACGAGGCGGCACAAGAAAAAAGGGGATGCGTGATGTTTCAGGGTACTTTCGATATGGACACGGCAACGCCGATCGACGCGAGCGCGCTGTCGGACGTGCTGTTCGAACGCGGGATTTATTGGGCGAGCGGCCGCTCCGGCCTCGTCGATCTCGTGGCCGCTCATAAATGGTTCAACCTCGCCGCGCTGAAGGGCCGCAAGGACGCCGTGGCGCTGCGCCAGGAAGTCGCCGGGCAGATGTCGGAGATCGAGATCTCGGCCGCGCAGCGTGAGGCGAGGGCGTGGGTTTCCGCCCACTGAACCTCGGCGCATCCACACCCGTGTTCGCACGGGTGGGCGCGGTTGCGCTGAATCAAGTTTCTTCGTCGTGCCGCCACATAGACCCGAGCGGCATGAGCGACCCCGACACGCATGGACGATGGCTCCCGATTCAGATCGCTCCCGATGAGTGCGACCTGGAACTCGGGCGTCGGCACAAGACTGGAATTCTGCCCTGGTCGTTTCCGTGCCGGCGCAGGTCCGGCGTATGGTTCAACACCTGGGCGGACGAAGCGGTGCTGATTGCGCCGTCGCACTGGCGGATCTGGCGGTTCCCCCGCTAGACGCGGACCACACATATATAAAGGACGGTGCGAATCGCGTTGGAACCGCGCCGATCCTTGCGCCGGGTTTTCGCGCCGGCCTCACGATCGCTTCAGGTGAAACGCCCGGACTTCGGTTGATTCTGCCGCTGGGTGGCGGAGAGGGAGGGATTCGAACCCTCGATACAGCTTGAGACCGTATGACGCTTTAGCAAAGCGTTGCCTTCAGCCACTCGGCCACCTCTCCGGTGCGAGCCTTATGCCTCTAATTGCTTGGGCCGGTCAATTTGGAAGCGTGTGTTTTCGCTCGAATATTCCCAGCGATTTTCGAAACAAGACGACTTGGCCGCCGCGCGTGAACGCAACATTGGGAGAATGGGCACCGAGGGAGAAGTGCCTAGCACGATGTTCCGCATTCGGAGCCGTCGATCTCACGTAAGACGCTGAGTTTACGGGAATATTTGATCGGGCGGGGAGGCGGCCCGTCGAAAGTCGATTCGCCTGCCTCCGGCCAGCCGGCCCCCATAATCCTGCGCTTTCATAATAGAGTGTTCGCTGCAGGTGTGCCGCGCGCCCCGAGGTCCGTCCCTGCGTGAAGCTGGAGAGTCGTCGCGCAGGTCGGTGCGCTTTTCGCCGTGAGTCTCCCTTTGATTCCAGGATTCGAGCACCTCCAAGCCCCTTCAGGCCAAGGTCCTCATCTGCGGTGCCTTAAGTGAGGAACTTTGATGGCAAGCGGAACCGTCTCAAAAAAGTAAATGATAACAATAGCTTGCAAAGGCGCTTCGATCACATCTGCGTGTTATTTGTGCAACACCCGTCGGAAAACAAGCCTCATAGGCCCGCTTCGAAGCGTTCTGTTGTTGTGTGTGCAAGGACGTTCGGTAATTGTGACTGAGCGACGGAGGGGGGCATCCCGAGGTCGTCCCGTTTAGGTCATTCGCTTAAGTCCCTCGCGTTCATGCGGGTGTGTCCGAAGACGCGAAGGAGCCAAAAGCGGTGATTTAGAGGGGGTTGGGGAATTGGCCGTCCGGTCAGTGACCTTCCCTGAAGAGCAACTTGGAGGTTTAACATGAAGTTGGTTAAGAGCCTTTTGCTCGGCTCAGCGGCGGGTCTGATCGCCGTGAGCGGAGCGCAGGCAGCCGATCTCCCCGTGAAGGCCAAGGCGGTCGAATACGTGAAGATCTGCTCGCTGTACGGCGCGGGTTTCTACTACATCCCGGGCACCGACACTTGTATCAAGCTGGGTGGCTACGTGCGCGCTGACGCGCTCGCGAACACCAACAGCGACTACGGCATCGGCCAGGGCGCTCCCGCTGGTGCGAAGAACCGCCTGAGCGGTTACTACACGACCCGCGCTCGTATGGACTTCACGGTCGATACGCGTACGGCGACCGAATACGGCGTGGTGCGTACCTACGCCGATATGGTGTTCTCCTACGACACCCCGTCCGTCACCGGCAGCGGCGGCGGCACGACGGCCCCGACCGGTGCGGCTTCGCTCGGCCTCTACCACGCGTTCGTCCAGTTCGCTGGTTTCACCTTCGGTCGTACGGTCTCGATCTTCGACGCTCCGTGGCAGAGCTATCCTGCTGGCGGTCCCGACTTCCTTCCGGGCGGCAGCAACTACGTCACTGGTATCAACCAGGTCGCCTATACGGCCGACTTCGGTCAGGGCATCACCGGTTCGCTGGCGTTGCAGGATCAGTCGACGGGTGCCGGCGGTCAGTCGAACCTCTGGAACGCCACGGCGTTCGCGGCTTCCGGTTCGGTTAGCAGCACGGGCGTCGTCACTGTGACCCCGGCGGCGGCAGCTGCGGCTGCGGCCATGATCCAGGGCCAGTACGGTGTGTCGGACTGGGGTGGTACGCGCGTGCCCGATATCGTCGGTCAGGTTCGTGTCGATCAGGCCTGGGGCCTGTTCCAGCTGTCGGCCGTCGCGCACAACATTCACTCGGGCTACTATGGCGCGACTGAAGTTACCGGCCATCCCGACGACAAGTGGGGCTGGGCTGTGCAGGCTGCTCTGTCGATCAAGAACATCCCGACTGGTGCGGGTGACTCGATCAACTTGCAGGCCGTCTACACCGACGGTGCCTCGCACTACAACTTCCAGAGCTTGTTCCCGCAGACTCTGTTCATGTATGGCGGCAGCGGCGTCGGCGCGTATCAGAGCCTCGCATTCGCTGGTATCGCTGACGGCATCTACGGTGCCGGCACCGGCATCGACACCGTCAAGACCTGGGGCTTCCGCGGTGGTTACACCCACAACTGGGCTCCGGGTTGGGCGTCGGGCATCTACGGTGCCTATGCTCAGCTCAAGTACGGCAACACGGGCAAGGGTCTGATCTGCACGAACTTCGTTGCGGGTCTGGCTCCGTCGCTCGGCGCTGCTGGCTGTAACCCCGACTTCAACCTCGCGGTTATCGGCGGCAACTTGGTCTGGACCCCGGTCAAGGGCCTCGCCTTCACGACGGACGTGAGCTACGTCTGGCTCGACCAGAAGTACTCGGGCACGATCGTTGCTCCGGCGTCTGCCACGATTGCGAAGCCTGCAGCTACCTATGAGCTGAAGGATCAGGGCAACCTCCAAGTGTTGTTCCGCGCTCAGCGCAGCTTCTAAGATCAATCTTCCGGTTGATCGAAGAACCCCGGCAGGAAACTGCCGGGGTTTTTATTTGCGGGCCGTGCACCGAGTACCTAGATGATAGCTCGTTCGAGAGCACGGTAAGGAGCTTCAGGCCATGAACATTTCGACGATCTGGAGACGGGGGCTGAGCGTGCTCGCCACGACATCGATGGTTGCCGTGGTTACTCCGGTAGTCGCGCCGGTAGCTGCCGCACCCGTGGATTCCGCCTATCCGGTGTGCCTCCAGCAATGGGAGTGGGGCGGCAGCAGCAGGATTTCCTGTAGCTACCCGTCGTGGGAGGCATGCAAGGCGTCCGCGATGGGACTGCCGGCGATGTGCCTCACGAATCCATATTGGTCGCAGCCGACCTCAGCTCGCCCGACTCACCGGCGATCCGCCCCCGACAGAATGTGGTGAGGATCGAATCCTGAACTCGAGCATGATCCGGAAAAGTGCGCAGCGTTCTCCGAAAAGATCATGCTCAAACGACATCCTAAAGCGCGAAGACGATTCATCCTGATCGCGTCGCGCTTTGGGAGGCGGGGTCTCGCGCCCGCGTAGAACCCCGCGCACGCTCGACGAGAGCGGTCAGATCACCATCTTGGACCCTTCCACTCCTGGAAGGCATAGGTCGGGTTCAGGCCGCAGCCATCGATGGTCCCCGACGCGGTCGCCATGCACTGGCTGTAAGTGGAAAACTGGCAGTTGCCAGGATATCCCCACCGCTGCCCTTGCAGGCAATAGCGATCCTGAATGCCGGTCGGCTGCGCCTCTGGCCGGGGATGGCGGTCCTTGCCGTAGGCGGTCGAGCCGCCCGGAAGACCGGACAGGATCACGGCTGCCATCGCGAATGCACCGACTACGCGCAACATGACACGTCTCCAGATTTGTAGTGCCTACCAACCGGCGAGCGGCACGGCTTGTTCCAATTCCAATTCTATCGTCATGCGGCCGCCTGAGTAATGCAATTCTGCCGAAGCCCGAGGCCACGGCTCGGGGCAGGACTGGCTTCGTCGACCTGTCTTACTCCACGCTGGCGGTGCCGCGGCGCAAATCGGCCTCGATCTGCAGGCGCGAGCCGCCGCCGAAGCGGGCGCGGTAGACCTGAAGATTCTCCATGATCCGCTGCACGTAATTGCGCGTCTCCGAGAACGGAATCAGCTCGACCCAATCGACTGCATCCACCTTCGGGTCCCGCGGGTCGCCATAGCGGTCGATCCACTTCTTCACGCTGCCGCGGCCGGCATTGTAGGCGGCAAAGGTCATGATGTAGGAGCCGCGGTAATCCTCGAGCAGTCCGCCGAGCTCGGCCGAGCCGAGCGTGGCGTTGTAGACCGAATCGTTCTTCAGCCGGCCCAGATCGTAAGTCGCGCCGTGCCGCTTGCAGACATAGCGCGCGGCGTCCGGCGTCACCTGCATCAGCCCATAGGCCTGCGCCGGCGAGACCACCGACGGGTTGAACGCGCTCTCCTGGCGCGCGATCGCGTAGATGATGCTGCGCTCGACCTCGGGCCCGATCGGCGTGAACTGCGGAATGCCGTTGACGGGATAGGCGTAGAAGTCGAAGGGCAGGCCGCGGTTGAGCGCGGCCTTGCCGAGCAGCAGCATGCCGCGCGCGTCGCTGTAGCGCTGCGTCAGTTCGCCGAGACCGGCAAGCGCTTCGGGATCGCCGTTTTCACCCATGTCCGCGAGCAGAGGTATCGCCATCTCGCGCTCGTCGAGCTCGTAGAGCAAATGCGCGGCGCGCACGATCTCCAGCCGTTCGGCACCGCGCCCGCGCGGCTGGCTGTTGAGCTCGATCTGCGGCAGGCCGAGCTTTGCGCGTGCGAGCTGGCCGTAATAGCTGGTCGACTGCTCGGCGGCCCGCGCATAGGCATTGCGCGCCTCCTGCTGGCGGCCCATCGCTTCGGCGGCGCGGCCCTGCCAATAGCCGGCGCGCGCCAGCGCCGTCGGATTGACGCTGCCGACCCCGATGCGGGCGAAATGCTGGGCGGCGGTCGCGGGATCATTGAGGAAGCGCAGAGCGATCCAGCCGGCGGTGAACTCCTGCTCGGTCTTGTAGATGTCGCGCGAAGGCAGCGCGGCGTCGCGCGCGATCAGATAGGCGCTGCGGAATTCCTCGGTGTCGATCATCTTGCGGGCCAGCAGGCGGCGTTCGATCCACCATTCGTCGAGATTGTGGAGACGGCCCGGATCCTTCGGGGCCGACAGCATCAGTTGCGCGGCTTCGGCAAACTTCTCCTCGCGGCGCAGCAGCTGGATCTTGCTGAACATGAAGCCGGGATCGTTGTGCAGCTCGCGCGGCACTGCGTCGAGCAGAGCGCGTGCGTTCGGTGCCTTCTTGACGGCGGCGATGCGGGCTTTGGCGAGTGCGACATAGCCGGCGCCGAGGCGCTTTGCGGCGCGCAGCGCGGCCTCGTTCTCGCTGCCGTAGAGCAGCGTGTCCATCCGCGCCTTCTGATCGCCCGGCGTCAGCAGGGCGCCGAACTGGTCGAGCGCGTTGTTCTCCGTGTCCTCCGACATCGGATCGCTGCGCCAGGCCTCGCGCACCAGCCGCTCGGCATTGGCGCGGTCGCCGCGGGCCAGCATCGCCTTGGCGAGCGTGAAGCGGCCCTTGGCGGAAATGGGGGACTCGTTCTCGAACCACGACCACGCGACGGAATCGTCACGCCTGTCGTCCCACATCGCAGCTTCGAGGCGCCGGCGCAGAAAGGTCTGCGACGGCCAGCTCGGATTGGCAGAGATGAAGGCGCGGTAGCGCTCCACGGTTGCGCCATTGTCCTCGCTGCGCAGGATGATCCATTCCGCGAGTTTTCGCGCGACCGGATCCGAGATGCTGGCGCTCGCGTTGGTGGCTTCACCCGCCTTGCGCTTGCGCACGAGCTCGATGACGCTCTCCAGGGTCTCCTTGTCGCCCTGCGACGTCGACGACGTCGCAGCGACCGCAGCCGGTATCACCGGCTTGCGCGGCGCTGCATGCTGGCGGGTGGCGGGCGCCAGCACCGGAGCTGCGATGGGCCTGGCGGCCGGGGCGGCCGGTCCGACGGTGGCCGTTGAAGCCGGGGCGGGCGCGGGTCTTGGGGCCGAACCGCTGGCGGCAGGGTGCGGCTTCGGCGCCGTCGCCGCAGGCTTGGCTGCCGCCGCAGGATTCGCTGCTGCTGCGGGCTTGGCTGCTGCCGCGGGATTCGCTGCTGCCGCGGGCTTGGGCTTGTCCTTGGCGGGTTCCTTTCCGGTGTCCGAGGCAGCCTTCTTCCCGGCATCCTTGGCAGGGGCGCTGGCCGTGCCCTTGTTGGCGCCCTTGGCGGCATCCTTCGGCGTTTCCTTGGGCGCTTCCTTGCCGGCTCCCTTGGACTGGTTCTTGGCGACCGGCTTTGCGGAATTCTTCGCGTCCTCCGCCGTCGGCTCGTTGGGCTTGGCCAAAGCCGCACAGCCGACCGACAGCCCTGCCATCAGGCACACGACCAGACCGGTGGATCGCCAAGCGGCGCGAGGGAATGAGGTCACGGGTTTCGTCGCCCCGAATCAGTCAAGTGGCTCAAGATCTATCTGTATTTGATTGAATATGCGGACAAAATACCAACAGCCGCTTACCGCGGGCCGATTTGCACCACCACCGCGGCAAAATCGCGGCCTAAACGGTGCGTCACACGGAAGCGGGCCTTTTACCGGCGGGATAGACCCGATATGAATGGCGCTTGCTCGAGAGATAGCCGCGTACGGAGGAAGTCCATGGCAGCCAAGACGAAATTCCGGGGGTCGTTCACCGCCTTGGTCACGCCGTTCAAAAACGGTTCGCTGGACGAGGCCGCATTCCGCTCGCTGGTCAACTGGCAGATTTCAGAGGGGACCAACGGTCTGGTCCCGGTCGGCACCACCGGCGAGAGCCCGACGCTCAGCCATGACGAGCACAAGAAGGTGGTCGAATGGTGCATCGCGGAGGCCAAGGGTCGCGTGCCTGTCATCGCGGGGGCCGGCTCCAACTCGACGAAGGAGGCGATCGAACTCTCCCAGCACGCCGAGAAGGCGGGCGCGGACGCCGTGCTGGTGGTGACGCCCTATTACAACAAGCCGACGCAAGAAGGCATGTACCAGCACTTCAAGGCAATCAACGACGCGATCGGGATTCCGATCATCATCTACAACATCCCGCCGCGCTCGGTGATCGACATGTCGGTCGACACCATGAAGCGGCTGTGGGAGCTGAAGAACATCGCCGGCGTCAAGGACGCCACCGCCAGCATGGTGCGCGTGTCGCAGCAGCGCGCGGCGATGGGCGAGGAGTTCAACCAGCTCTCCGGCGAGGATGCCACCATCCTGGGCTACATGGCCCATGGCGGCCACGGCTGCATTTCGGTCACCTCGAACGTCGCGCCGCGCCTGTGCTCGGAGTTCCAGGCGGCCTGGGCCAAGGGCGACACCAAGGCGGCGCTCGCGATCCACGACAAGCTGATGCCGCTGCACAACAACCTCTTCATCGAGAGCAATCCGGCCCCGATCAAGTATGCGATGTCGCTGCTCGGCAAGCTGGACGAGACGCTGCGGCTGCCGATGGTGCCGGTTTCCGAGCCGACCCGCGTTGCGGTCCGTAGTGCGATGGTGCACGCTGGCCTGATCAACTGACGCGCTCGCATCGGGGGCCGTTCATGAGCGTCGAGGAAAAGGGCACGCGCATGCTCAAGGAGTTCCGCGAATTCGCCATGAAGGGCAATGTCGTCGATCTGGCGGTCGGCGTCATCATCGGTGCGGCCTTCGGCGGCATCGTCACATCGCTGGTCGGTGACATCATCATGCCGATCATCGGCGCGGTCACCGGAGGCCTCGACTTCTCGAACTACTTTGCCCCCTTGTCGAAGGCGGTCACCGCCACCAACTTAGCTGACGCGAAAAAGCAAGGCGCCGTACTTGCTTACGGCAGCTTCCTGACGCTGACGATCAACTTCATCATCGTCGCCTTCGTGTTGTTCCTGGTGATCCGCGCCATGAACACCTTGAAGCGCAAGGAGGAGGCCGCGCCTGCCGCTCCGACGAAGCCGTCGGCCGAGGTCGAGCTGCTGACCGAAATCCGCGATCTCCTCAAGAAGTGACGCGCGCGCTTCATCCGAACTGTTAGCTTTGCTGCGCATCTCGATGAGGTTTGCCTGTCATGGCCGATAAAAACGAACGTCCAATCAAGGTCATGGCGGAAAATCGCAAGGCCCGCTTCAACTATGCGATCGAGGATACGATCGAGGCGGGCATTGCGCTGACCGGCACCGAGGTCAAGTCGATCCGCAACGGCAAGAGCACGATTGCGGAATCCTACGCCGATTCCAAGGACGGCGAGATCTGGCTGATCAACGCCACCATCCCCGAATATCTGCAAGGCAACCGTTTCAATCACGAGCCCAAGCGGCCGCGGAAATTGCTGCTCCACCGCCGGCAGATCAACAAGCTGATGGGCGCCGTCGACCGCGAGGGCATGACGCTGATTCCGCTCAAGCTCTATTTCAACGAGCGTGGGCGCGCCAAGCTGCAGCTCGCGGTTGCAAAGGGCAAGAAGCTGCACGACAAGCGCGAGACCGAAAAGAAGCGCGACTGGAGCCGGGAGAAGGGGCGCCTGATGCGGGCGAGGGGCTGACGAAAATGGCGCAGCGGAACCTGCTCGAGGTCGATTGGACCCAGATTCCGGCGCCCGAAGATGACGGCGGTGCCGCCCATCTTGAGGGTATGATTTTGCCTCCGATCGGCTTGCTCGCGACCGACGACACGTCGGTCACGCTGTCGGCACTGCGCGGTCGCACCGTGGTGTTCGCCTATCCGCGCACGGGCGAGCCCGGCAAGATTGCACTGGTCGACGATTGGGACATGATCCCGGGTGCGCGCGGTTGCACGCCGCAGACGTGTGCGTTTCGCGATCTGTTCGCCGAGTTGAGGGCCGCAGGTGCCGCCCATGTTTTCGGCCTCTCGACCCAGAGCAACGACTACCAGACCGAGATGGCCTCACGGCTGCATCTGCCGTTTCCAGTGCTGTCGGACGAGAAGCTGGCGCTGACGCGCGCGCTGAAGCTGCCGACGATGGACGTCGCGGGCCTGACGCTGATCAAGCGCCTCGCGCTCGTGATCGACGACGCACGCATCACGCATGCGTTCTATCCGGTTTTTCCGCCCGACCGGAACGCCGGCGACGTGCTGGACTGGCTGAAGGCCCATCCGGCAAAGGCCGCCTAAAACGCGATGCGATTAGGATGAATCGCCATCGCGCTTTAGGTTGTTGTTTAAGCATGATCTTTTCGGAAAACCGCTGAGCACTTTTCCGGATCATGCTTTAGTCGAGATCCGCCTTCACCTTCGCGAACACCGATCGGAACATGTCGGCCGTCAACACGCCCGTATTCGTGTTGTAGCGCGAGCAGTGATAGCTGTCGTAGAGCTTGAACGGGCCGGCCTGATGCACGGCGCCATGCCCGAAGGGGGCCTGAGAGGCCTTCAGCTTCAGCGGCTTGAGCACGCTGTCGTGCGCAATTCGTCCGAGCGCGATGATCGCGCGCAGCTTCGGCATCGTCTCGAGATTTGCGACCAGAAACTGCCGGCAGGTATTGATCTCCACCGGCAGCGGCTTGTTCTGCGGCGGCACGCAATGCACGGCGTTGGCGATCCGGCAGTCGATCAGCTTCAGGCCGTCATCGGGACGCGCCTGATACGTGCCCTTGGCAAACCCGTATTCGAGCAGCGTGGCATAGAGCAGGTCGCCGGCATAATCGCCGGTGAACGGCCGCCCCGTGCGGTTGGCGCCCTGCATTCCCGGCGCGAGGCCGACGATCAAAAGGCGCGCCTTGATGTCGCCGAAGGGCGCGACCGGCGCATTGTGCCACAACGGTTCGCGCGCCCGGTTCGCCTCGCGAAAGGCGACCAGGCGCGGACAGAGCGGACAATCGCGGTCGGGAACGACGGTGGAGGGCTGGCGGCTTGGCGGGGCCGCCTCACTCCTCGAAGTCGTCATCGCCCCTCGGCGCCATCGTGGTTGCGCGCTGGAGGAATTGCGGGGCGTGGTGGCGTTCGCCACGCTCACCGCGGTCACGCGGGGCAGGGCGTTCGGACGGATCGCGGCCGAGCTTGGATTGCAGCTCGACGAGGTCGGTGAAGACATCGGCCTGGCGGCGCAGCTCGTCGGCGATCATGGGCGGCTGGCTGGCGATGGTGGAGATCACGGTGACCCGCACGCCGCGGCGCTGCACGGCCTCGACCAGGGAGCGGAAGTCGCCGTCACCGGAGAACAGCACCATCTGGTCGATGTGCTCGGCGAGCTCCATGGCGTCCACGGCGAGCTCGATATCCATGTTGCCCTTGACCTTGCGGCGGCCGGAGGCGTCGATGAACTCCTTGGTCGCCTTGGTGACGACCGTGTAGCCGTTGTAGTCCAGCCAGTCGATCAACGGGCGGATCGAGGAGTATTCCTGATCCTCGATGATCGCGGTGTAGTAGAAAGCCCGCAACAACGTACCGCGGCTCTGAAACTCCTTCAGCAGGCGCTTGTAATCGATGTCGAAGCCCAGAGTTTTCGCCGTCGCATAGAGATTGGCTCCGTCGATGAAGAGCGCGATCTTGTCGGTAGAGGAAGGTGACATTCAGTTTGCTCGCGTAGTGTTCGTGATTGATCGTTTATTGTTGGCGCGGCGACAGCAGGCCGCGCATTTCTAAAGTGCCGCTAGGACCCGTCGAAACCGTAAATCCGGAGAAGTCGGGGCAATCAAGGTATAGTTATGGCGGACATTCATATCCCCGGCGCCGCCCTCAATGGCAGCCCGGGAAACCACCCATCCCAGCCCCAATGTGGGGGTACCAGAGCCGTTTGGCGAGGCCAAATCACAAATTGGCCTTGCGAAACCGTCCCGGCCCCTATAACTAGCCCCAATCATCCACATATTTCGTCCCACCCACAACGGAGCGACAGTCCATGGCTCGCGTCACCGTAGAAGATTGTATCGACAAGGTCGACAACCGGTTTGACTTGGTCCTGCTGGCCGCCCACCGTGCCCGCATGATCTCGTCCGGTTCACAACTAACGGTTGACCGCGATAACGACAAGAACCCTGTTGTGTCTTTGCGCGAAATTGCCGAGACGACCATTTCGCCTGAGGACCTCCGCGAGGAGCTGGTGCACTCGCTCCAGAAGTTCGTCGAGGTCGACGAGCCCGAGCCGGATACGGTGCCGCTGATCGGTTCCGCGGGTGCAAGCGTCGATGCGGACGATACCGAAGTCGCCGTCGAGCGCATGACCGAAGAGGAGCTCCTGAAGGGTCTCGAAGGCCTCGCGCCGCCCGAGGAGCAGCCCGAGGAAGACGAGTAAATCGTCGGTCGCGATCGTCGACTTCCTGTGATTTCGTCAAAGGCCCGAACGGTTGTTCGGGCCTTTGCTTTTGTTGACGTTTTCGTGGTTACCATGGCGTCGTCGCTGGCGATGCGTCCTGTCACCGAATTGATCGGACACGAGCGCGATCGGAGCTAAGATGTATGGAGCGGGCTGCTTAGGGCCCGTTTGAAGGCAGGACGGCATGGTATATCGGCGCCGCAGATCCACGCAGATGCAGGCCGCAACCGAATCGGTTGCAGTGGCCCCGACTGCGCCGGTCGCCCGCCCGGCCAAGCCTCGCGCGCGCATGATGCGTCAATATGACCTCGTCGAGCGCGTCCGGTCCTACAATCCCAACACCAACGAAGACCTGCTGAACCGCGCCTATGTCTATGCCATGAAGGCGCATGGCTCGCAGACCCGCGCCTCGGGCGATCCGTATTTCTCGCACCCGCTCGAAGTGGCAGCGATTCTCACCGACCTGAAGCTCGATGACGCCACCATCGTGGCCGCGCTGCTCCACGACACGATCGAGGATACCGAAGCGACACGGGCCGAGATCGACCAGATCTTCGGGCCGGAGATCGGCGCCCTGGTCGAAGGCCTGACCAAGCTGAAGCGGCTCGAGCTGGTGTCGCGGGAGGCCAAGCAGGCCGAAAACCTGCGCAAATTGTTGCTCGCCATTGCCGACGATGTCCGCGTGCTCCTGGTCAAGCTCGCCGACCGTCTGCACAACATGCGCACGCTGGACTTCGTGCCGACGGATTCGCGCAGGCGCATCGCCGAGGAGACGCTCGACATCTATGCGCCGCTGGCGGGGCGCATGGGCATGCAGGAAATGCGCGAGGAGCTGGAGGATCTGTCCTTCCGCACCCTCGATCCCGAAGCCTATTCGGTCGTGATGCAGCGTCTCGATGCGCTGGCCGAACGCAACCGCAATCTGATCGGCGAGATCGAGGACCAGCTCTCCAACAATCTGCGCCACCGGGGCTTGGGAGCGCGGGTCTATGGCCGCCGCAAGAAGCCGTTCTCGATCTGGACCAAGATGGAGCGCAAGTCGGTCGGCTTCGAGCAATTGTCCGACATTTTCGGCTTCCGCCTCGTCGTCAACGACATCGAGGCCTGCTATCGCGCGCTCGGCATCGTCCACACCACCTGGCCGGTCGTGCCGGGGCGCTTCAAGGACTACATCTCGACGCCGAAGCAGAACGACTACCGTTCGATCCACACCACGGTGATCGGCCCGGGTAACCAGCGCGTCGAGCTGCAGATCCGCACCGAGGCGATGGACCAGATCGCCGAGCGCGGCATCGCCGCGCACGTCTTCTACAAGGAAGGCGTCGGCTCCCCGACCGAATTCCTCAAGCGCGAGTCCAACGCGTTCGCCTGGCTGCGCCACACCATCGGTATTCTCTCGGAGAGCGCCAACCCGGAGGAATTTCTCGAGCACACCAAGCTCGAGCTGTTCCACGACCAGGTGTTCTGCTTCACTCCGAAGGGCAAGCTGATCGCGCTGCCGCGCCACGCCAACGTGATCGACTTCGCCTATGCCGTGCATACCGACGTCGGCAACAGCGCGGTGGGCTGCAAGATCAACGGCCAGTTCGCGCCGCTGTCCTCGGAGCTCCAGAACGGCGACGAGGTCGAGGTGCTGACCTCGGAGGCACAATCGGCACCGCCTTCGGCCTGGGAAACGCTTGCGGTCACCGGCAAGGCGCGCGCCGCGATCCGCCGCGCCACGCGCACCGCCGTGCGAGATCAATATGCCGGTCTCGGCCGGCGCATCGTGGAGCGCCTGTTCGAGCGCGCCAAGATCGAATATGCCGACGACAAGCTCAAGGGCGCGCTGCCGCGGCTCGCGCGCACCTCCATCGAGGACGTGATGGCGGCGGTGGGGCGCGGCGAGATCAAGGCCTCCCACGTCGCGCGTGCGATGTACCCCGACTACAAGGAGGAGCGCATCGCGCGCTACGGCGTCAAGAAGGGGCTCGCCGCCAAGCTCAAGGAGAAGTCGTCGGAGGCGCCGCGCAGCCCGGTCGCGATCCCGATCCGCGGCATCAACTCCGACCTGCCGATCAAGTTTGCCCCGAACGGCGGCGCGGTGCCCGGCGACCGCATCGTCGGCATCGTCACGCCGGGCGAGGGCATCACGATCTATCCGATCCAGGCGCCGGCGCTGAAGGATTTCGAGGAGGAGCCGGAACGCTGGCTCGATGTGCGCTGGGACATCGAGGACTCCGCGCCGCAGCGCTTCCCGGCCCGCATCAAGGTCGAGAACGTCAACGAGCCCGGGGCGCTGGCGCAGATCGCGACCGTGATCGCCGAGCACGACGGCAACATCGACAATATCAGCATGCAGCGCCGCTCACCCGATTTCACGGAGACGACGATCGATCTCGAGGTCTACGATTTGAAGCACCTCAGCGCGATCCTGGCGCAGCTGCGCGCGAAGGCAGTCGTCGCCAAAGTCGAACGTGTTAATGGATAGGCGCATCCCGCATGCGCCCGTCTCTCTGATTTCGTGAGTTCTGAAATGCCCGCTTCGAAGCTCCGCCTCGGTGTCAATGTCGACCATGTCGCGACCCTGCGTAACGCGCGCGGAGGCCGCAATCCCGATCCGGTGCGGGCGGCGCTGCTGGCGATCGAGGCCGGCGCCGACGGCATCACCGCCCATTTGCGCGAGGATCGCCGCCACATCCGCGACGAGGACATGGCGCGGCTGAAGGCCGAGATCTCCAAGCCGCTCAATTTCGAGATGGCGGCGACCGACGACATGATGCGCATCTCGCTTGCCACCAGGCCGCACGCGGTGTGCCTGGTGCCCGAGCGGCGCCAGGAGGTGACCACCGAAGGCGGGCTGGATGTGGCCGGCCAGCACGACGCGCTCGCGCCTTACATCGCGCGGCTTAACGACGCCGGTATTCGGGTCTCGCTGTTCATCGCCGCCGATCCCGCCCAGATCGAGATGGCGGCGCGGCTGCGCGCGCCGGTGATCGAGATCCACACCGGCGCCTGGTGCGACGCCGTGGTCGACGGCCACACGGAGAAGGCCGAGGCCGAATGGCAGCGGATCGTGGCGGGCGCCAAGCTGGCCAGGGCTGCCGGGCTCGAGGTTCATGCCGGGCACGGGCTCGACTATACGACCGCGGAGACGATCGCAGCCCTGCCTGACATCATGGAGCTGAACATCGGCTACTACATGATCGGCGAAGCGCTGTTCGTCGGCCTTGCCGAGACGGTGCGCAGCATGCGCGCGGCGATGGACCGCGGCCGGAGCCGGGCATGATCATCGGCATCGGCTCCGACCTGATCGACATCACCCGCGTCGGCAAGGTGATCGAGCGCCATGGCGAGCGCTTCCTCGACCGCATCTTCACCGCGGCCGAGCGGGCCAAGGCGGAGCGGCGCGCCAAGAACGAGAAGATGGTGGTGGCGACCTATGCCAAGCGCTTCGCCGCCAAGGAGGCCTGCTCCAAGGCGCTCGGCACCGGGATCCGGCGCGGCGTGTGGTGGCGCGACATGGGGGTGGTCAACCTGCCGGGCGGCCGGCCGACCATGCAACTGACCGGCGGCGCCCTGGCCCGGCTTCAGGCCCTGACGCCGGAAGGGTTCGAGGCGCGGATCGACCTGTCGATCACCGACGATTGGCCGCTGGCGCAGGCCTTCGTCATCATTTCCGCCGTGCCGCTGCCGAAACCCTGACCGATCCCGTGAATTCCATGAATTATGTTATAAATCAATAAGTTATGTAGTTTTGATGCGATCCTTGATTGCGTGGCCTCCGACAACCGTCTAAAAGTCCGCGGACGCAAATCAGCCTGGGCGAATTCGGCTTTACGCCGGAATTGGCCCTCACTATCAGAATCAGGACAATCTCCTTGCGCCGCGAACCGGTGGGCCGTTCGCGGGAGGAGGGCGCTCTGTGATCGCCGCCGGAATTGAGAGAGCAATGAGCGTGACTTCGGGAACGAAAACTGAGAGCGGCGTCGGCGAAACGATCCGGGTCGTGATCCACGCTCTCCTGATCGCGCTGGTGATCCGCACCTTCCTGTTCCAGCCGTTCAACATCCCGTCCGGCTCGATGAAGGCGACGCTGCTGGTCGGCGACTATCTGTTCGTCTCGAAATATTCCTACGGCTATAGCCATTATTCGATTCCGTTCTCGCCGCCGCTGTTCTCCGGGCGGATCTGGGGCTCGGATCCGGCCCGCGGCGACATCGTCGTGTTTCGCCTGCCGAAGGACGATTCCACCGATTACATCAAGCGCGTGATCGGCCTTCCCGGCGACCGCATCCAGATGCGGGACGGGCTGCTCTACATCAACGACGCGCCGGTCGAGCGGCAGCGGATGAGCGAATATGTCGGAGAGGAGCCCTGCGGCTCGGAAGGCGGCGGCATCTCCCGGGTGAAGCGCTGGAAGGAAACGCTGCCGAACGGCGTGTCCTATGAGACGCTCGACTGTGCCGACAACGGCTATGTGGACAACACCAACGTCTACACAGTGCCGTCAGGCCATTTCTTCATGATGGGCGACAATCGCGATAATTCCACCGACAGCCGCTTCCTCGGCCAGGTCGGCTATGTGCCGCAGGAGAATCTGATCGGCCGCGCCCAGATGATCTTCTTCTCCATCGCCGAAGGCGAGCATGCCTGGATGTTCTGGCGCTGGCCGTGGGCGGTGCGCTGGAATCGCTTCTTCAAAATTGTCCGATGAAAGACGAAGCCAAGGATAGCGCGATCCAATCGATCGAGGCCCAATCGGGCCCCGACGGCGAAGCTGCGACCAAGAGCCTTGCAGCCAAGACTCCGGAAGCCAGGTCTCCTGAAACCAAGACTCCGGAAACCAAGACTCCTGGAGCGAAGACTCCTGAGGCCAAGGCGCCCGCGAAGAAAAAGCGGACGCGGAGCAGAAAGGCCAAGGGCAGCGATGCCAATGCGGCGCTCGAGGCGCGCATCGGCTACAGCTTCACCGACCCGAACCTCCTGATGCAGGGGATCACGCATGTCTCGGCGCTGAAGTCCGGGCGCAAGCGCGGTGACAGCTATCAGCGTCTGGAATTTCTCGGCGACCACGTGCTCGGGCTCGTCGTCTCCGACATGCTCTATCACGCCTTCCCGAACGCCGATGAGGGCGAGCTGTCCAAGCGTCTTGCCGAGCTCGTGCGCAAGGAAAGTTGCGCCGACGTCGCCAAGTCGCTCGGTCTGCTCGACGACATCAAGCTCGGCTCGGTCGGCTCCAGCGCCGACGCGCGCTTGCGCAAATCGGTGCTCGGCGACATCTGCGAGGCCGTGATCGGCGCTGTCTTCCTCGACGGCGGCTACGCGGCGGCGTCCGATTTCGTCAAACGCAACTGGACCGAGCGCATGCACAAGCCGCGCCGTCCCCTGCGTGATCCCAAGACCGTGTTGCAGGAATGGGCGCAGGGCAAGGGGCTGCCGACGCCGGTTTACCGCGAGGTCGAGCGCACCGGCCCCCACCACGATCCGCAATTCCGCGTCGCGGTGGATCTGCCTGGCCTCGCGCCGGCCGAAGGCATCGGCGGCAGCAAGCGCGCAGCAGAGAAGGTGGCAGCCTCGGTGATGATCGAACGCGAAGGCGTCGGCGGCAGCAATGACGGCTGAAGCAAGCGGCGAGACGCCCACTGCGACGCGCTGCGGCTTCGTTGCGCTGATCGGCGCGCCGAACGTCGGCAAGTCCACGCTGGTCAATGCGCTGGTCGGGGCCAAGGTCACGATCGTCTCGCGCAAGGTGCAGACCACGCGCGCGCTGATCCGCGGCATCGTGATCGAGAACAACGCGCAAATCATCCTGGTCGACACGCCCGGCATCTTCCTGCCCAAGCGCAGGCTGGACCGCGCCATGGTCTCGACCGCCTGGAGCGGGGCGCATGACGCCGATCTCGTCTGCGTGCTGCTCGATGCCAAAACCGGAATCGACGAGGAAGCCGAGGCGATCCTCACCAAGGTCGCCAGCGTCAACCACGAGAAGATCCTCGTCATCAACAAGGTCGATCTGGTCCAGCGCGAGAAATTGCTGGCGCTGGCACAGGCCGCCAACGAGCGCATGAAGTTCGCGCGGACCTTCATGATCGCGGCGATCTCGGGCGACGGCGTCGACGACATCCGCACGACGCTTTCAGAGATGGTGCCGCCGGGACCGTTCCTCTATCCCGAGGACCAGATGTCGGACGCGCCGATGCGGCAGCTCGCGGCCGAGATCACGCGCGAAAAAATCTATCAGAAGCTGCACCAGGAATTGCCCTACCAGTCCACGGTCGAGACCGACACATGGGAGGAGCGCAAGGACAAGTCGGTGCGGATCGAGCAGACGATCTTCGTCGAGCGCGAAAGCCAGCGCAAGATCATGCTCGGCAAGGGCGGCGCCACCATCAAGTCGATCGGCGCGGACTCGCGCAAGGAGCTGATGCAGATCCTGGACGTGCCGGTGCATCTGTTCCTGTTCGTCAAGGTGCGCGAGAACTGGGGCGACGATCCCGATCGTTACCGCGAGATGGGCCTGGACTTTCCCAGGGAATAACCAGGAAAGATCGGTATCCGATGAGCGTGCCCAGCAACGTCAGGCGCTTCGAAGCGCTGCTCTACGCATCGTTGATGCTGGACGCCTTGTCCGTTGCGGTGCAGGACCGCACGCCCAATGCCCAGGTGACCGAGCAGATGATCATGACGGGGACCTTGCTGGCCGGCGGCATGATCCTGCTCCTGGTTTATTTCGTCAGGCTCGCCGCGCATCATCGCAAGAACTGGCCGCGCTTTGTGCTGGCGGCAGCGCTGGTGCTGACGGTGATCTCGCTCGGCCAGATCATTGGGGAGAAGGGCCTGGAGCTCGACAGCGCCATCGAGATCGTGTCCTGCGCGCTGACGACGATGGGCCTCTACTACTCCTTCACCGGCGACGCGCAGGGCTGGTTCAACGCGTGACGTTTTGCGCGGTGCCATAGGGTGGGGCAAAGGCGCGCCCTTGCGCGCCGTGCCCACCATCGCATCATGGTCGCAAAAATGCGTGGGCACGCATCGCTTTGCCCACCCCATAATAGTTCGAAATGCGATAAGATTCCTCCCATGGAATGGACCGACGAGGGCATCGTGCTGGGCGTGCGGCGGCATGGCGAATCCAGCGCCATCGTCGAGCTCTTGACGCGCGGGCACGGCCGGCATCTCGGTCTCGTGCGCGGCGGCGCCGGCTCGCGGATGCGGCCCTTGCTGCAGCCGGGGAACAGCGTGAGCGTGGTGTGGCGGGCGCGGCTGGACGAGCATCTCGGCACCTACGCGATCGAGGGCCTGAAGCTGCGCGCGGCCAATTTGCTCGGATCATCCCATGGCGTCTACGGCGTCACTCATCTCGCTTCGATTGCGCGGCTCTTGCCGGAGCGCGATCCGCACGAGGAGATTTTTGCGCTGCTCGAGCATTCGCTCGACGATTTCGACGATATCGGCGGCGCCGCCGTCCATGTCATCCATTTCGAGCTGGCGATGCTCGCCGAGCTCGGCTTCGGGCTGGCGCTGGACAATTGCGCGGTGACCGGCGAGACCACCGACCTGATCTACGTCTCGCCGAAATCCGGCGGCGCGGTATCGCGCGGCGCAGGCGAGCCTTGGCGCGACCGCCTGTTGCGCCTGCCGCCATTCCTGCGCCAGGGCGAAACCGCCAGCGATCTCACCGAGCAGGATCTCCAGGACGGCTTTCGGCTCACCGGCCTGTTCCTGCTGCGCCACGTGCTGGAGCCGCGCGGGCAGGGCCATTCCGACGCGCGCGCGGGCTTCATCAATGCCCTGACACGGCAGCAGGCAAAGGCGGCGATCTCCGCGCCATGAGCGAGGCGGGACTCTGGATTGTCGCTTGATGCGAAGTTCCATGGAACGAAATCCAGACTGATGGAATTGGCAATGAGGGTTCCACAACCGGGGACAGCCTAAATGTTGATCAGGGGATTCGCCTTGTCCGCGGCGCTGCTCGCGTTTGCGCCTGATGCAATGGCTGCGGAGCCGCAACCCGGCGCGTTTCGCCGGGCCTCCTGCACCGTCGTCCGGTACTATGTGGCCAAATATTCTGCTGCGGCCGCAGAGACATGGGCGCGGTCGAAGGGGGCGACGGAGGCCGAAATCGAGGCCGCCCGGCGTTGTCTGGCCAATGTGCCGACGCCGCCTCAGGACAAGTCCCAAACCGTGACAGCCGGATGGGCGGGCCACTAGCCGCCCACAGGGAACCAATCCATCCTTGCCCGATTCGCTTCCACGGTTTAACCGGGCGGCATGGGAAAACGATTGATTCCGCCGGAAGAGCCGGCCGAAATTCACGAGGTGCCGCTGCGTGAAGCGCTCGAGGAGCGCTATCTCGCCTATGCGCTCTCTACCATTATGCACCGCGCGCTGCCCGACGCGCGCGACGGCCTGAAGCCGGTCCACCGGCGCATCCTCTACGGCATGCGCCTGCTCAGGCTCGATCCCGGCACCGCCTTCAAGAAATCCGCCAAAATCGTCGGCGACGTGATGGGCTCGTTCCATCCGCACGGCGACCAGGCAATCTACGACGCCATGGTCCGCCTCGCGCAGGACTTCTCCTCGCGCTATCCGCTGGTCGACGGCCAGGGCAATTTCGGCAATATCGACGGCGATAACCCCGCCGCCTACCGCTACACCGAAGCCCGCATGACCGACGTCGCGCGGCTTCTCCTCGAGGGCATCGACGAGGACGGCGTCGAGTTCCGTCCCAATTACGACGGCCAGTCGAAGGAGCCGGTCGTGCTGCCCGGCGGCTTCCCGAACCTGCTCGCCAACGGCGCGCAGGGAATCGCCGTCGGCATGGCGACCTCGATCCCGCCGCACAACGCCGCCGAGCTCTGCGATGCCGCGCTGCATCTGATCGAGAAGCCCGATGCGAAGTCCAGGGCGCTGATGAAGTGGGTGAAGGGCCCGGACTTCCCGACCGGCGGCATTATCGTCGATTCCAAGCAGGCCATCGCGGAAGCCTACACCACGGGCCGCGGCTCGTTCCGCGTCCGTGCGCGTTGGACGCAGGAGGAGGGCGCGCGCGGCACCTGGGCTGTCGTCGTCACCGAGATCCCGTTCCTGGTGCAGAAGTCGCGCCTGATCGAGAAGGTCGCAGAGCTGCTGGACCAGAAGAAGCTGCCGCTGGTCGGCGACATCAGGGACGAGTCGGCCGAAGACGTTCGCATCGTGATCGAGCCGAAGTCGAAGAACGTCGATCCCGCGCTGATGATGGAATCGCTGTTCCGGCTGACCGAGCTCGAGAACAAGATTCCGCTGAACCTGAACGTGCTGATCAAGGGCAAGGTGCCCAAGGTCGTGGGGCTGGCCGAGTGCCTGCGCGAATGGCTCGACCATCTGCGCGACGTCCTGATCCGCCGCAGCAACTATCGCAAGGCGCAGATCGAGCACCGGCTGGAGGTGCTCGGCGGCTTCCTGATCGCCTATCTGAACATCGACGAGGTGATCCGGATCATCCGCAACGAGGACGAGCCGAAGCCGGCCTTGATGAAGGCGTTCAAGCTCACCGAAGTGCAGGCCGAAGCCATCCTCAACATGCGCCTGCGCTCCCTGCGCAAGCTCGAGGAAATGGAGATCCGCACCGAGGACAAGAACCTCCGCGCCGAGCTCAAGGGCATCAACGCGGTGCTCGCCTCGGAAGCCGAGCAGTGGAAGAAGGTCGGCGAGCAGATCGGCAAGGTCCGCGACATGTTCGGGCCGAAGACGCCGCTCGGCAAGCGCCGCACCACCTTTGCCGACGCGCCCGAGCACGATCTCGCCGCGATCGAGGAAGCCTTCGTCGAGCGCGAGCCGGTGACGGTCGTGGTCTCCGACAAGGGCTGGATCCGCACCATGAAGGGCCATGTCGAGGATCTCTCGGGCCTCGCCTTCAAGCAGGACGACAAGCTCGGTTTTGCGTTTTTTGCGGAAACGACCTCGAAGCTCTTGTTGTTCGCGACCAACGGCAAGTTCTATTCGCTGGATGTCGCAAAACTGCCCGGCGGCCGCGGCCATGGCGAGCCGATCCGCCTGTTCATCGACATGGAGCAGGAGGCCGCGCCCGTCGCGTTGTTCGTCAACAGGGGCGGACGCAAATTCCTGGTCGCGAGTACCGAAGGGCAAGGCTTCGTCGTCAACGAGGACGATTGCGTCGGCACCACCAAGAAGGGCAAGCAGGTCCTCAACGTCGAGATGCCGAACGAGGCGCGCGTGGTTACCGAAGTGCTCGGTGACACCGTCGCGGTCATCGGCGAGAACCGCAAAATGCTGGTCTTCCCGCTCGACCAGGTGCCGGAGATGGCCCGCGGCCGCGGCGTGCGCCTGCAGAAGTACAAGGACGGCGGTCTCTCCGACGTCGTCGTGTTCGAGGCCAAGGCGGGCCTGACCTGGAAGGACTCGGCGGGGCGCGAATTCAGCGCAACCATGAAGGAGCTGGCGGAGTGGCAGGGCACCCGTGCCGACGCCGGCCGCCTGCCGCCGAAGGGCTTTCCGAAATCGAACAAGTTCGGCAAGGTGATCGGGTAGGGGCTCTCTTGTCCCGGACGCGCTGCAACGCGCTTCGCGTTGCTGCGCAGAGCCGGGACCCAGCAAGCTACACGCTACGCTGATGCATGGGCCGGGGCACGAGAAAGATTAGCGCGCAACTGCATCGCATCGTCATTGCGAGCGCAGCGAAGCAATCCAGAATCTTTGCGCGGCGGCAGCCTGGATTGCCTCGCTGCGCTCGCAATGACGGGATGCGATGGCGCCGCGCTCCAACTCAAAAGTGCGCATCCCGCAAACGCGTGGCAGATAGTCGTGAGCGCATGAGTGCTTTTGGCGTCCGGGCACGAACATTGCTTTTTCCTGGCGACTGCGAACGTTCAGTCAAAAGGCAAAACCACACCAATGTTCAAACCAAAGGCTTTCATTCCGGCGTTGCTTGGGCTCGCGATCGCTGCGGCACCTGCGCATGCGGCGGGCAATCTCATCGCGGTGCTCGAGGCGGAGATCGTCACGCTCGATCCGCATTTCTCCACGGCCTATATTTCGCGCACGTTTGGCTACATGGTGTTCGACACGCTGTTCGCGAAAGACTCCAAGGGCGACATCAGGCCGCAGATGGTGCAGGACTGGAAGGTCTCCGCGGATGGATTGACCTACACGTTCACACTGCGTGACGGGCTGAAATGGCACGATGGCCAGCCGGTCACGGCGGCCGATTGCGTGGCCTCGCTGCGCCGCTGGGGCACCCGCAGCGCGCTTGGCCGCCGCATCTTAGCGATCACGGCCTCGCTCGAGCCGAGCGATGCGAAGACCTTCGTGCTGACGCTGAAGGAGCCGTCCGGCCTGGTCATCGACGCGCTCGGCAATCCCGTCAGCCCCGTCGCTTTCATGATGCCCGAGCGCATTGCGAAAACGCCCGGCGACCAGCGCATCACCGAGATCGTCGGCTCCGGCCCGCTCGTCTACAGCAAGGCCGATCACCGCACCGGCGACCGGATGATCCTGAAGAAGTTCGCCGACTATGTGCCGCGTTCCGAGCCCGCCGACTTCCTCGCCGGCGGCAAGCGCGTCAACGTCGACACGCTCGAGATCCGCGTCATTCCCGATGGTGCCACCGCCGCATCGGCGCTGCAGGCCGGCGAAGTCGACTTCATGCAATACGCGCCGTTCGATCTGCTGCCGCAAATGGAGAAGAATTCCCGCGTCAAGCTGGTGAACTTCACCGGCGGCAACATGTTCGCGGGCGCCTATCGCCTCAATGCCGCATCGAAGCCGTTCGACGATCCCGCGATCCGCCGCGTGCTGTGGAAGCTGGTCGACCAGCGCGAGGTGCTGGACGCGCTCGGACTCGATGCCAAATACGCCACGCCTTGCGCCACCTTTTTCACCTGCGGCACCACCTATGACAGCAAGGCCGGCACCGAAGCCGCCGCAAAGCCCTCGATCGAGGCGGCGAAGGCTGCGCTGAAGGCGACCAAATATGCCGGCGAGCCCGTCATCGTCATGCAGGCGAACGATCTCGAAGCGCCGCGCGTCTCGGCGCAGGTGCTTGCGGAGCGGCTGAAGGCCGCCGGCTTCAACGTCGATCTGCAGGTGATGGACTGGGCCAGCGTGCTGGCGCGCCGCGCCAAGAAGGAGGGCTGGAGCGTCTATGGCGTGCACGCCGGCGGATTCGATCTCGGCTCGCCGCTGACCAATGTGATGGTCGCCTTCAATTGTGCCGATTTCACCGGCTGGCAGTGCGACCAGCGCATCACGCCCTTGATGGAAGCCTTCGCCAAGGCGCCGGCCGAGGAGGACCGCAAGAAGATCGCGGGCGAGATCCAGGCCGTCATGTACAATCAGGCGCCCGGAATTCCGTGGGGCCAGTTCGCGCAGCCTGCCGCCTATCGCGCGACGTTACGCGGTCTGATACCGTCCGCCATCCCGGTGTTCTGGAATGTCGAGAAATAACGCAATGTACGATGTCATTGTTGTCGGCGGCGGCTCCGCTGGCGCGGCGGTTGCCGCACGGCTGTCCGAGGATTCCGCACGCCGCGTGCTGCTGCTGGAAGCGGGCCGCGACTGGCGCGCCGATGAGGCGCCGTGGGAGGTGCGGACGCCCAATCCCATCCCGATCATCCACAAGCGCGAATACCAGGAGAAATGGCAGTGGCCCGATCTGCTGTCGCGCCGCGTGGCCGGGCAGGAGCCACGCTTCTACTGGCGCGGCAAGGGGCTCGGCGGCTCCTCGATGATGAACGGCCAGATCGCGATCCGCGGCGTGGCAGACGCCTTCGACGAATGGGCCGCCAATGGCTGCACCGGCTGGTCGGCGAAGGACGTGATGCCGCTGTTCTCCGTGATCGAGGACGATTTTGAGTTCGGCGACGCCGAGGGCCATGGCCGCGGTGGACCGCTGCCGGTCTATCGCGCGCCGCCGGAGACATGGGGCCCGATCGATCGCGGCTTGCGCGATGCGGCGCTGGCGAGCGGCTATCCCTGGTGCGCCGATCTCAACGGTCCCGATGGCGAGGGCGTTGCCTGTTATCCCATCAACAGCCGCGACTTGCGCCGCATCAGCACCAATGAGGGCTACCTGGAGCCCGCGCGCGGCCGCGCCAATCTGGAGATCCGCGGCCATGCGCTGGTTGATCGCGTGCTGATCAGCGACGGCCGCGCGACCGGCGTCCGCGTCCATTTCGAGGGGCAGGGTACCCACGAGATCAGCGCGCGGCAGATCGTGCTGTGCGCCGGCGCCATCCACAGCCCGGCCGTCCTGCTGCGCTCGGGCATCGGGCCAGCGGACGAGTTGAAGGCGATGGGGATTGCGGTCGAGCGCGACCTGCCGGTCGGCAAGCACTACTTCGACCACCCGCTGTTTCGCGCGACGATCCAGCTCCGCGAAAATCTGCGGCCCACGGATCCGGATACGCGCCACACCAATTGCTGCGTGACGTATTCGTCGGGTCTCGCCGACGGCGGCAAGCGCGACATGATCCTGATCGCCTTCAATCACCGCGGCATCGGCAACTCCGGGGCGATCGGTGCGGGCCTGTTCAATGCGTATTCGCGCGGCACGCTGAAGCTGGCCTCGACCGACCCTGCGATCGATCCGATCGTCGAGGAGAACATGCTGGCCGATCCCCGCGACATGCTGCGCATGATGGATGCGGTGAAGAGGCTCGCCGTGATCACGTCGCAGCCCGCGCTGGCAGGCATTGCCGACTGGATCCGGCTCGCGGACACCGACCTGACGCTGCCGCAAGCAGCCAGCCTGCCGGATCACGAGCTCGACGCGGTGCTGCGGCGTGAGACCGGCGACATCCAGCATGCCGCCGGCAGTTGCCGCATGAGCGGCGCCAATGATGCCGATGGGGTGGTCAATCCCGACGGCACCGTGAAGGGCATCTCGGGCCTGCGCGTCGCCGACGCCTCGATCATGCCATCCGACTGCCGTGCCAACACGCATTTCACCACGGTGGTGATCGGGGAAGCGATTGCGCGGATGATGATGCGGTAGGTCTGCCGCGCCGGTGTCATGCCCCGGCTCGGGGCATCCGGTACGCCGCGGCCCATCGATTCAACCACGACTGTCTCGGAGTACTGGATCGCCCGGTCAAGCCGGGCGAAGACCCGGAGGGTGGGGCCCGCGGCTTCCACATCGTCATTGCGAGCGCAGCGAAGCAATCCAGAATCCCACCGCAAGACTCTGGATTGGTGCGCTGCGCTCGCAATGACGGAGCAAGGGGCGGGGCCATCGCGCTCCAATTCACACCTCAAACAGCAGACGCGTCATCGTCTTCCCGCGGCGCATGTCGCCCGAGTTTTGCTCGACGTGCCGCCCCCGAAAAGACGAGGGCGCAGGGAAGGCCGGGCGCCGGCTGGCACCCGCGATCCGTGCGCGATAGAAATGCACACGGGGTGGACCACAGGTGTGCCGGTCGCCCGGCCTTCCCTGCGCGAATGGTTTTAACGGTGTCCTTCGTGCTCTCCTCGGGGAGCGTTGCACTATTGCCCCCGTCGCCTTGCGGATGATCGATGCGCGGACCGGTCGGCCGCCACATCACCGCAAGACTTGACGCCAGAACCCCGGGCGTCGGGACCACACGACTTCTCCGTCCGCGCACGTCTTCGCATGTCGCTGCGAGGGGTGGCGTGTGCTCGCCCCCGAAGCCATGCGAAGACGCTGTCGGCGTTGTGTCGTTGCGCAAAGGCAATCGCTCACGGTGTCCCGCCCTGCAATGCCCGTTGCGCCCGACGCCGTCGCGTCCATCGCTGCCCAGCCCGCGGTTCGTGACGATCGCGATCCGCCCCTTGTCTCGGGCCAGGGTGTTTTGTGTGTACGACAAATCCGAATTTCGGTAAAGTGGAATATTTTGCGACATGGACCTTGACAGCGGCGCAGCCGGGCGCGCGGCTGTTTTGCCCGACGGGTGGCCGGGCCGACGGGGGAGTTTTTGCTTCGAGGACGGGTACAAAAATGGCAGCTCCTGAAAAGGCGGAAGTCGCACCGGTCATAGTCGCCGGCCTGCGGCTCAAAGCGGACTTTGGAGCAAGCAAAGACACAACGGCTTGTGCTAAATTGCCGGTGTGACCGCCCTCGCTTTTCTGGCATGCTGTACTTGTTCCGATCTCCTTAGAAGGTGCTGCTCGTGACGAGTGACTGCGGAGAACGAACCGCGCGATCTTTCGGCTTTGGGCCGTTTCTCCTTATTCCCGAACGCCAATTGCTGCTCAACGGAGAGGTACCAGTCCGCATCGGGGGCCGCGCGCTGGACATCTTGACGGCACTGGTCGAGCGGCCGGGCGAAATTGTGAGCAAGCAGGAGCTGTTCGCGCGTGTCTGGCCGAACACAATTGTCGAAGAGGCAAATCTCAAGGTCAACATGAATGCCCTGCGACGGGCACTCGGCGACGGGCCCGAGCCGGCCAAGTATATCGCGACCGTAACCGGGCGTGGCTACCGATTTATCGCGCAGGTCCAGGCAGCCGAAGAAGGGATCTCAGCCGGAACGGCGACAGGGGGGCAAGGTCTCCCGATGGCGGTGGCGCGCATCTTTGGCAGAGCAGACGTCATTGATGCAATCCTTCACGACCTAAACGTATCGAAGATTGTATCGGTCGTGGGGACCGGCGGGGTCGGCAAGACGACCGTCGCCGTAGCGGCAGCTCACGAAGCGTCTCGCCAGCGCGCCTACGGCGCCACGTTCGTGGACCTTGCGAAAATCAGCGACCCGCAGTTCGTGCCTACGGCGATCGCCTACGCGCTCGGGCTCGGCGTAACGGGCGGGGATCCGCTGTCGAGCGTCTTGCGTGCTTTGAAGCTGCAGGAAAAGATCCTCCTGTTCGACAATTGCGAGCACCTGCTTCCTTCCGTCGCGATTGCAGTTGATCGGCTTGCTCGCCAGCTCGATGGCGTGCGCATTCTCACAACGAGTCGGGAGCCCCTCGGGCTGGGCGGCGCGGAGCGGATACATCGCATCCGCGGACTGGAATGCGATCCCAGCGAACGTCCCGCAGCAGACGAGGCTTGCAAGTTTCCCGCAGTCGAGTTGTTTGCCACGCGCGCAACCGAGCGATCGGGATATCGGCTAACAGACGCGGACGCCGCCGCGGTGGCGGAAATCTGCCGCCGGCTTGATGGCAACGCACTCGCCATCGAGCTCGCCGCAACACAAACGGCCGCCTTCTCGCCGGCACGCATCCTGCAGATGCTGGACGAGAGTTTCCGCCTGCTCAATCTCGGCCCCCTTGGCGCGCCTCAGAGACAGCAGTCGCTGCTTGCGACACTCGACTGGAGCTACAGCCTGCTTTCCGAGCGTGAGGCCGCATTGCTGTGTGAAGTCTCCGTGTTCGCCGGTGTTTTCAGTGTCGATGGGGCAGCCGCGGTGTCGAACGGAGGGCCCGCTGAGGCAATGGATACACTCGCCAAGCTTGCCGCGAAGTCGCTGCTGGTGATGGATACGGATGCAGACTTGGTCAGCTACCGCCTCTTGGAAACGACACGCAGCTATTGCGCGGAGCGCCTGCGGATCAGCGGTGAGGATCAGGCAGTCCGCTGCCGTCATGCGGAACATGTATGTGCGGTGCTGGAGCAGGCCGCAAGCGAGTGGTCGCAGCGTCCAGCCCACGAATGGGGCGCCGCCTACCGCCACGTCGTCGACGATCTGCGTGTTGCGCTGGCTTGGGCCCGTCGGGACGAGGCAAATCGGTCGCTGCGAATTCGACTGACCGTTGCAGGCCTGCTGCTCTGGAATCATTTTTCGCTGATCCAGGAATGCCACGTCCACGTTTCACGCGCGGTCGAGGAACTCGATGCCGCTGGACTCGCCGGCACGGCATTCGAGATGAAGTTCAAGCTGTGGCTCGGAGCCTCGACCATGATCACGCGTGGTCTGAAGCCGGCGGCCATGGCTGCATTGCGGCGCGCATCGGAGATCGCAAATCGGATTGGTGACACCGATTATCGTCATCGTTGCCTGATGTTGATTGCGGCATTTGAACTCTTCACGGGTGAGTACGACTCAGGAATACGCACGATCAAGACATTCGCCTCGGTAGCCGCAGCGGATGATCCCTCGATTCTTCCCGAGGGCGAAGTTCACTTGGGAATAGCCGACCTCTTTCTCGGTCGTCTTCAAGACGCCCAGCACCGACTGGAAAGCCTACGGCAGCGCGATCTGCGATATTTCAATCGTTCGTACAGCGTTCGGTACTTGGCCGACATTGTCATTCTGTTGGAATGCGCGCTATCTCAGGTACTGTGGTTGAGGGGCTTGCCAGACTCTGCCAGCCGGACCGCTGCTGCCGCCTTTGAGCGTGCCCGACCGGGCCACCATCACCTTTCGCTGAACAACGCGCTTACATACTCATGCCCAGTTTTCTTTTGGTGCGGGCGTTACGAGGAATGCGATCAATACGTCGAATTGCTCGCCGAACATGTCGATAGGCAGGGACTATTCACGAGACGGCCGATTGCCAGTTTTTATCGCGCTGCCTTGGCACACGAGAAAGGCGACGCTTCGTCGGACACGATCGATTCCCTCAAGGAGGCGATCGAGGAGTTCCGCAATGTCAATTACCTGGTGCGGATGCCCTATTACCTCAGTGTTCTGGCAGATGCTCTTGCCCGTGCCGGACGGTTCGGCGAAGCTGAAGCAACGATCCTGACCGCAGTGAAGACCGCCCGAGCGCGGAGCGAAGATTGGTGCCTTCCAGAAGTCATTCGCGTCCATGCGTTCATTCTCGCCGCCCAGGACCAGACAAGAGAAGCTGAGGCAAGCCTCATGGAATCGATCCAGCTTGCCCGGGACATCGGTGCGTTGTCGTGGCGTTTGCGCGCAGCGAATGATCTCGCGAAGCTCTGGTGCGCCCGGTCGCGAAGGGATGATGCCCGCAAGATGCTGCTGCCGATCTACGACGAATTTACCGAGGGTTTTCAGACGAGGGATCTACTCGTCGTAAGCGACCTGCTCGCCAAGCTTGCAAGCTCCGGAGATGGCAGAGCGGCCTAAAAGGCTGCATTCGCTATTCCGCGGCCTACGCCGTCTGCGTGGGATTCCGGTGCATCTACGACACTGGTCCACCCCGTTGATCGAACAACATCCGATATGCCTGAAGCGTCAGGGACATTCGGAAGACGTTTATCGACAATGCTTTGCGACCATCGATGCTCGCGAGTGTTTCCGGCCTGCAAAGGCCGCCGCAAGCTATCGCGGCGGCCTTTGCAATGTCAGTGAGGCGGCACTCGACGCTCAGATCGTCTGACCGCCCGATACTTCGATCCGTTGTCCCGTGACCCAGCGATTGTCCTCACTCAACAGGCTCGCGACCATCGGGCCGATATCATCGGGGACGCCAACGCGGCCCAGCGCTGTCATCGCGGCGAATTGCTTGTTCACGTCCGGATTGTCGCGCACCAGGCCACCGCCGAAGTCGGTTTCGATGGCCCCCGGCGCAACGCTGTTGACGCGGATTCCACGCGGGCCAAGCTCCCTGGCCATGCAGACCGCCATCATGTCGGCGGCGGCTTTCGCCATGGTGTAGACGGCGAAGCCCGGATAGGTGACCCGAGTCAGGCCACTGCCAATGGTCACGATCGAGCCACCGTCTGCCATCAACGGCAAAAGCGCCTGCGTGAGGAAGAAGACGCCTTTGACATGCAGGTTCATCTGCTGATCGAACTGAGCCTCGGTGGTCTCGCCGATCGTGGCGTAGAGGCCGTCGCCGGCATTGTGCACGAGGTGGTCGAAGTTCTCGCGACCAAATGTTTCCTTCAGCGTCTGACCCAGTGTTTGCGCGAAGATTGGGAATCTGGCGACGTCGGCGCCGTCCAGCTGAAAGGCCACGGCCCGGCGTCCGAGCGCCTTGATCTCGGAAACGACGCTCTCCGCGAGATCCGCACGGCTCCTGTATGTGATGATGACGTCACTGCCTCTGCGCGCGATGTTGACGGCCATGTTGCGGCCAAGGCCGCGGCTCGCGCCAGTGACGATTGCAATTTTAGCCATGTCATGTCTCCTTCGTTGACGCCGCGAAGGTGGCACACACCGCAACATTCCAATTGCCGGATCCTTGAACGTTTTTGCCTATTCCTCCAAATGGCCGCCCAGCGCCGCCCAGGTCGGCTAGCAGGACGTCGGTCGTTCAATTCACAATGCGGAAGTTGGAGCAGTCCAGTCATGCCCGGTTGCCGGAGCCCGCGGTTGATATAAATTCGCGGAATGACGACGACCTTGCTCGAAGTTGTTCGCCGCTACGCGGATTTGCATTCGGACCAACACGGCGCCGCCAAGACGCCGATCCCCGGGCTTACGGCCGTACGGGCTGCGACGCGGGGCCAGCTCCAGCACGCGATCAACCGGCCGCTCGTTGCGCTTGTCCTGCAGGGCCGTAAGCGCGTGACGATGGGATCGCACACCTTCGATTTCGGCGCGGGACAGTCGCTCCTGATCTCGGCGGACGTGCCGACGGTCAGCCAGATCACCCGGGCCAGCGCGCAAGTTCCCTATGTTTCTCTGGTCGTTGAACTCGACCCGGCGATGATCGCGAGCCTGATCGTTGAGATGAACCTGGCTCCGGAACAGAAAGGCACTCCCGTACGAGTCGATCCGACCGATTCGGAGGTTGCCGATGCCGCGCTTCGATTGATGCGGCTGCTCGAGCGCCCGTCTTCTTTGCCGGTTCTGGGATCTCAGTTCGTTCGCGAAATCCACTACTGGCTGCTGGCGGGGCGACACGGCGCAGCGATAAGGGCGCTGGGGGTGGCCGACAGCCATGCGCAACGGATCGCGCGCGCCGTCGCGATCATTCGATCCGAATACCAAAAGCCGCTGCGCGTCGAACGCCTGGCGGAAGCGGCTGCCATGAGTCCTTCCTCGTTCCACCAGCACTTCCGCGCGATTACGTCACTCAGTCCCTTGCAATTTCAGAAGCAGCTGCGGCTCATCGAGGCGCGCAGGAGGATGCTGTCGGATGGCCTGGACGTGAGCAGCACGGCCTTCGAAGTGGGTTACGAGAGCGTCCCGCAATTCACGAGAGAATATGGGCGCATGTTCGGGCTGCCCCCCGCCAAGGACATCAAGGCTGCGCTCGGGCAATTGGACACCGCAGCCTGAGGCCAAGCCATCGACCGGCCCAGGACATTCAGGACGGACAGCGTAGCGGCGCGTTCCTTCAAATGATGCCCGCCAGCCTCAGCGCCACACCCGCCGCGCAGCTTCCCGCCAGCACCGTCAGCATCCCCAGCTTGTACCGGAAGATCGCAGTCGCCGCCGCGATCGAGAGCAGGAGCGCGGGGATGTCGACGCTGGTCAGCACCGGCATGTCGAAGTTCAGCGGAAATGCATGCACCGGCACCGTCTCGCGGAACAGCGTGTGCAGGGCGAACCAGATCGAGAGGTTGAGGATCACGCCGACGACGGCCGCGGTGATGGCGCTCAATGCGCCGGTGAGGCCTGCATTGCCGCGCAGCCGCTCGATGTAGGGCGCGCCGACGAAGATCCAGAGGAAGCAGGGCGTGAAGGTGACCCAGGTCGCGAGCAGGCCGCCGAGCGTCGCCGCGAGCATCGGCGACAGCCCGCCCGGATCGCGATAGGCCGCCATGAAGCCCACGAACTGCAGCACCATGATCAAGGGGCCCGGCGTGGTCTCGGCCATGCCGAGGCCATCAAGCATCTCGTGCGGCTTCAGCCAGTGATAATGCTCGACCGCCTGCTGGGCGACATAGGCCAGCACGGCATAGGCGCCGCCGAACGTGACCAGCGCCATCTTCGAGAAGAACAGCGCGATCTGGCTGAAGACGTTGCCTTGCCCAAGAGCGAGCAGCAACACGGCCACCGGCACCAGCCAGAGCACCAGCCACAGCGCCCCGACACGGATTGCGCGCGCGGTATCGGGTTTGACGTGGTCGGGCATGGTCTCGCCGAGCATGCTGTCGATCGCGGCGCCGCCGCCGCCATCGCCGTGACCGGCTGGGGCGAATTCGGGGCGGCCTTGCCGCGCGCCGATATATCCGATCAAGCCGGCGGCGATGATGATGATCGGGAAGGGGACCGCGAAGAAGAAGATCGCGACGAACGCCGCGGCTGCGAGGGCGATCATGATGCGGTTCTTCAGCGCGCGCTTGCCGACGCGCACCACGGCCTCGACGACGATGGCGAGCACGGCGGCCTTGAGGCCGAAGAACAGCGCCTCGACGAAGCTGATATTGCCGAAAGCCGCGTAGATGTAGCTGAGGCCCATGATGGCGATGATGCCGGGCAGGATGAACAGCCCGCCCGCCATCAGCCCGCCGGCGGTGCGATGCATCAGCCAGCCGACATAGGTCGCGAGCTGCTGCGCCTCCGGTCCCGGCAGCAGCATGCAATAGTTCAGCGCATGCAGGAAACGGCCTTCGGAGATCCACTTCTTCTCCTCGACCAGGATGCGATGCATCACCGCGATCTGGCCCGCGGGCCCGCCGAAACTCAAGCACGCGACGCGAAGCCAGACGCGGAAGGCTTCGCCGAAGCTGACGCCGTGACCGGCGTCAGCTCCTGCTTGAACGTTACGGCTATCCATTACGCCTTCACCTTGTTGGTCGGCCAGTTGTGGGTCTCGGCCGTGGCATCGCGGCACCAGCGGTAGAAGGCATCGTAGAGCAACATGCCGGCCTCGAGCTGTTCGAGGTCGTCGTCATACATCCGCGACAACCCGAGCGAGGCCGCGAGCAGGCCGGGGGCCTCCGGCGCCAGATCCGGCCGTGCGGTGTCGGCGCCGCGCACCAGCGTCGCCAGCCGGAGCAGGGCGGGGGTGGCGATGCCGAACTCCTCGATCATGACGTCGAAGGTGCAGAGCTCGCCGCGGTGGCTCCAGAACACGTTCTCGATGTCGAAGGGGGCGGCATTGAAGCGCTCGCCGACGGCGACCACCTCGGACGGCGCCACATAGAGGAACACCGCGCCCGGATCGACGAAACGGCGGATCAGCCAGGGGCAGGCGATGCGGTCGACCTTCGGCCGCGCCCGCGTCACCCAGACCGTGCGTCCCTTGGCATCGCGCGGCGGTAGCTTGCGGGCGTCGACCAGCGGCAGCTTGGCCGCCTTCCAGCCTTCGAACCCGCCTTCCAGCGTTTCGGCTTCGGCGCCGAGCTGCCTCAGCCAGGCGGCCGTGCCCTGCGCCAGCTTGGCGCCGCGCAGGCAGGAGACGATGGCCGAGCGGCCGGCAAATTCGCCGCCCCATTCGGCGACGGTCTCGTGGCTGAGCTTGATCGAGCCGGGAATCAGCCGCCGGTCGGCGGCAAAATCCTCCTCGGTGCGGACATCGATCAGGACAGGCGCGTTGGCCGTGCCGATCAGGCGCGCCAATTTATCGGATGATATGGTCGTGAACGTAGGCATGATGCGTCCTCGCATAAATCAGACGGGACGCGATACTTGGGCATGTCGCCTCGTGGGGAGATCGCTCAAATCCCCATGGGCAGATTACAGCGAAACTAAGAAGCACTGTCAATCGGCGGGGACGATCGGACCTTAGAAAAGTAGCGCCCGCGCTCTATGCTACGGGACGACAGACCTGAACTCTCGGAGAATTCGATGCATTCCCATTCCATCGAACAATGGACCCACGACCACGCTTTTCTCGGCGAGAAGCACGACGCGAACGAGCGGCGCACCTGGCTCGTGGTGGTCCTGACGCTGGTCATGATGGTCGGCGAGATCGTGGCCGGCTCGCTGTTCGGCTCGATGGCGCTGCTCGCCGACGGCTGGCACATGGGCACGCATGCGGCCGCGCTCGGGATCGCCGCCTTCGCCTACCGCTTCGCGCGCCGGCATCTGGGGAATGCGCATTTCACCTTCGGCACCGGCAAGTTCGGCGATCTCGCCGCCTTCGCCAGCGCGATCATCCTGGGCCTGATCGCGGTCGAGATCGCCTATGAGAGCGTGCTGCGGCTGATCAATCCGGTGCCGATCGTCTATGGCGAGGCGATGGCGGTGGCCGCCCTCGGGTTGTGCGTCAATCTCGCCAGTGCGTGGCTGCTGCGCGACAACCACGATCATCACCATCACGGCCATGAGCATGGCCACAGCCATGCGCATGACGACCACGGCGATCACGATCACGATCGCCATGGTCATCGCCACCATCATCACGACAACAATCTTCGCGCGGCCTATGTCCATGTCATGACGGATGCGGCGACCTCGGTGCTGGCGATCGCAGCGCTGGCCGTCGCCATGGTTTCGGGCTGGGTGTGGGCGGATCCCGCCGTCGGCCTGATCGGCAGCGCGGTGATCGCGGCTTGGGCGTTCGGCCTCGTCAAGTCGTCGGGCGCGGTGCTGCTCGACGCGCGCGCCGACGAGAAGCTGGAGCGGGTGATCCGCGCGCGCATGGAGGTCGGCGACGACCGCGTCACCGACCTGCATCTATGGCAGGTCGGCCCCGGCCATTGTGCCGTGCTGCTCTCGGTGGTGTCGGACCAGCCGAAGCAGCCGGCCGTCTACAAGCAGCGGCTTGCCGGGCTCAAGGGCCTCAGCCACGTCACGGTCGAGGTCGAGACCTGCCCGCATTGACGCGCGGCTATCGCGGACGCTTCGCGGCAGCGCCCGAGTTCTATATGCGAGCGCGGATCAACTTTTCGGCGCCGTCGCCGCGGGCGGGCTCGGCTCCAGTGTCTTCTTCGGCTTCAGCGTGCCGGCATAGAACGACACCAGCCATACCAGCAGGAGGGCGAGCAGATAGACGCCCCAGGCCTGCGGCGGCGTGGTCGCCCAGCGCAGCAGGCTTTTGAATGTACGGGGCGGGCCGGGTTCTTCGCTCATGGCCCGCTTGTGCGCGAAAGCGGTTGGGCGGTCAATCCGGCCGCGGCTTGGTGCGGATCAGGAACAGCGCCGCCAGCGCCGAGAGGCTGAGGGCGGAGGAGACGATCAGCACCTTGGCGCCCATGAGGTCGATCAGCAGGCCGAAGGCCAGCGGCGCCACCGCCTGTGCCATCCGTGCCGGGGCGCCGATGATGCCGAGACGGTAGCCGAAATCCTTCGGGCCGAAGATCGACAGCGGCAGCGTGCCGCGCGCGATCGTCAGGATGCCGTTGCCCGAGCCGTGGAACAGCGCGAAGGCGCTCGCCGCGGCGCCGCCGAAGATCGCCACGATCACCGCGCCGATCGGGTGAGTGAGGCAGGCAAGGCGCGTCGACCACAGCGGATGGAAGCGGCTGAGGAAGCCGGCCTCCAGCATGCGCGCGCCGACTTGCGCCGGGCCGATCAATGCGCCGGCCGCGATCGCCTCGGCCGGCGTCGCGCCCGTCGTTTCCAGGATGCGCGGGAAATGCGCGGCCATGGCGCCGGTGACGGTCCAGACCGCCGCGAAGATGAAGGCGAGCAGGACCATGGTGCGGTCGAGCGGCAGATGCGGCTTCTCGGCCGTGGCCGCCGCCTGCCTGGCGCCCTTGATCGCCGGCAGCATGAAGAGATTGAGCGGCAGGCCGATCAGGAGGTTGGCGGCCGCCCAGGCAAAGCAGGTCTCGCGCCAGCCGATATGGGCGAGGCCCCAGGCGGTGAGCGGCCAGCCGACCGTGGAGGCAAAGCCCGCCATCAGCGTGATGCCGGTGATGGGCCTGCGTGCCTCGGTGCCGTAGATGCGCCCCAGCGCGGCAAAGGCGGCGTCGTAGAGTCCCATGGCCATGCCGATGCCGAGCACGAGCCAGGCGAATACCATCACCGGAACGGAGTGCGCGAAGCCAAGCAGCGCGAGGCCGGCGGCAATCGTCAGGTTCGACGCCGACAGCACCTGCCTGCCGCCGACGAGATCGATCTGCCGCCCGATGCGCGGGCCGAGCATCGCCGAGATCACCAGCGAGGCCGAGAACGCGCCAAAGATCCAGTTGGAGGAGACGCCGAGGTCGCGCGCCATGGGATCGGCGATCAGCGCCGGCAGATAATAGCTCGAAGCCCAGGCCAGCGTCTGCGTCGTGCCGAGCGCCAGGATGATCGGAAGCTGCCGCTGGTTCATAGTCCTGGCTTCGTGGTCGGCACTGTCATCGGTTCCATTTGCAGCCGGTATGACAGCGCGTCAACAGCGGCTGCGGCATGATCGACCTGCTGTGGGCGGGAGCCTCGGATGCACCAGGTTCGTGCGTGGCCTTCCGCTCGTCACGAATGCACGCCATAATGGCGCATGCAATTGACCTCCCGCCTTGCGCTGATGAACTGGCTCACCGGCCAGGGGCTCACGGGCCTGCCCGAAAACGAGCTGCTTCGCGGCTTCTGCGAGCGCTGCCGCGCCGAAGGGCTCGACCTGTCGCGCGGGCTGGTCGTGATCGACACGCTGCATCCGATCTATGAGGGCCGCGGCTTCCGCTGGAGCGACCGTCCCAGCAACGAGAGCGACGCGTTCGAATACGGCTCGACTGCCGACGGCGACGCCGCCAAGAGCTGGCGCCGTTCGGTATTCTTCCACATGCTCGAGAATGGCGACGACGAGATGGTGATCGATCTCGCGGATGCGCCGTCGATGGATTTCTCGCAGATCGGCGAGCTCGCCGAGAAGGGCCACAAGCATTATCTCGCTTTCGTGCACCGCTTCGGCGAGAACGGCGCGCTCGGCCTGATGGACTGTCTCTATTCCTGCTGGACTACGCGCCGCGACAGCGGCTTCACCGACGGCGAGTTGGAAGCGCTGCGCGATCTGGTGCCGGTGCTGGGGCTCGCGATCAAATCGGCGCAGCAGGTCGACATCGCCCGCACGCTCGGCCGCGTCTATCTCGGCCGCGACGCGTCGGAGCAGGTCCTGCGCGGGCGGATTTCGCGCGGTGTCACCGAGCGCATCAACGCCGTGCTCTGGTATTCGGACCTGCGCGGCTCGACCGGGATCAGCGAGAGCATCGGCCCTGACGAGATCATTCCATTCCTCAATGATTACGCGCAGGCCGTGATCGATCCGATCCACGAAGCCGGCGGCGACGTGCTGAAGCTGATCGGTGACGGCGTGCTCGCGATGTTCTGGGGCGAGGACATGGCGGCGGCGCGGCGCGCGGCGCTTCGGGCCGAGCATCTGTTCCGCAAGAACGTCGCGGCGCTGAACAAGCGGCGGGAGGCCGATGGCCGTCCCACCACGTCAGCCTATATCGGCCTGCATGTCGGCGAGGTCTTCTACGGCAATATCGGCAGCGAGGACCGGCTCGATTTCACCGTGGTCGGCCCCACCGTCAACGAGGTCAGCCGCATCGCCTCGATGAGCCGTTCGGTCGACCGCGAACTGCTGGCCTCCTCGGAATTCTACAAGGGCCTGGATGCTGCCGGGCGCCGCTATCTGGTCTCCACCGGCCGCTACGCGCTACGCGGCATCGGCCGCGCGCAGGATCTCTACACGCTCGATCCGGACGTCGATGCCAGCGAGCCGGTGACGGGAAGCTACGAGCGGTACCTGGCGAGTTAGTGGGCGGCCCGGCATGCGCGACGCGGCTAGCACCTTACCGCTGCTTCATCACCCACCATGTCCGGCTGCCGATCCAGCGACACAGCCGGCGACAGCCAGATCACCAGCGCCTGCACGCCGAACACGGCGGCGGCGAGATAGAGGCATGCTTCCGCGCTCCACAGCCCGCCGACGACCGCGCCCAGCGCTGAACCGAGCGGACGGGCGCCGTAGCTCATGATGTTGATGGCGGAGACGCGGCCCAGAAGGCGCGGCGGCGTCACCGACTGGCGCAGTGTCGTGGTCGAGATCACCCACAGGATCGGTCCGACGCCGAGCAGGAAGAAGCTCAGGGCCGCGAGCCAGGGCGAGGGGACCAGCACCGTCAGCGCCATCACCAAGGCGGCGACGAAGCCGGTGACGGGACCGAGGCCGACCACGGTGCCGAACGCGACGCGCTGCATCACGCGCGTCGCGAGCAGCGCGCCGATCACCATGCCGACGCCGTACATCGTCAGCACGGTGCCGACGCCGGCGGCGGTCAGGCCGAGGTGGCGCACGGCGTAGGGCACGAACACGGCGATCTGCAGGAACCAGCCGGTGTTGAAGATGAACTGGGTGACGAACACCGGCCGCAGCAGCGGATGGTGAAATACGAAGGCCGCGCCTTCGCGGATGTCCTGGAACGGATGACGGCGCGGCGAGGGCGCGCGGGCAGGCTCGTAGATGCCTGATAGCAGCACCACCGCGATCGCCGAGAGCGCCGCGGCAAAGCCGAAGGCCGGGCTCGCGCCCCACCAGCCGACCAGCGCGCCACCGAGCGCAGGCCCGCTGGCGAAGGCGACGGTGCGCGCAAGCTCGATCCGCGCATTCGCTGCCGGCAACTGCTCCGAACTCACCAGGGAGGGCACCAGCGCCGGCGCGGCCACGCTGTAGACGACGGTGCCGCAAACCGCCGCGAAGCCGAGCAGCGCCAGCAGCGGCAGATTGAGCGCGCCGAGCGCGAGCAGCAGCACGATGGCAGCGAGCGCCGCCGCGCGCATCGCTTCCGCCCCCGCCATCAGCGAGCGGCGCGAGACGCGGTCGGCGAGCAGGCCGGCCGGGATCGCGAACAGAACGAAGGGCAGGGTCAGCGCGGTCTGCAACAGGCCGGTTTGCCCTTCCGCCACCCCGAGCGTCAGCACGGCGACGATGGGGGCCGCGGCCAATGCGATCTGCTCGGCCGACTGCGCCGCGAGGTTCGACCAGGCGAGGCGGCCAAAAGTGTCGGGGAGACGGGGCGGGTTTGACATGGCTCACGTCCTGCAAGGTCGGGTTGGCGCCAGTATCCGGCTCCGAGGTCCGCCAAGCCCACCCGCTTTCCGACAGGGCGGCGAACAGCGGCGAGGACGGGAGCGCCGATGCCGCCAGATGCAGTTGCAAATGAGTTGCAATAAGAACGAAGTTGGGTATTCTGGCCCCATGGATGCCCGATCACCCCACCTGAGTCCCGAAGCCGTCGGCTGGCGCGCTGACGCACCCACCACCAAGAGCCTCGCCGAGGTCAATTCCACAGTCGCGATCCCGGCCGCCGGCCACTGGTCGCGACGGCTGCTGGCCTTCGTCGGTCCGGGCTATCTCGTCTCGGTCGGCTACATGGACCCCGGCAATTGGGCGACCGACCTCGCGGGCGGATCGAAATTCGGCTACACGCTGCTTGCGGTCATCCTGCTCTCGAATTTGATGGCGATCCTGCTGCAGTCGCTGGCTGCACGGCTCGGCATCGTCACCGACCGCGACCTCGCGCAGGCCTGCCGCGCCACCTATTCACCGACGGTGAACTTCCTGCTCTGGCTCGCCTGCGAGGCGGCGATCATCGCCTGCGATCTCGCCGAGGTCATCGGCACCGCGATCGCACTGAAGCTGCTGTTCGGCATTCCCCTGATCGGCGGCGCGCTGCTCGCCGCGCTGGACGCGTTCCTGCTGCTGATCCTGATGAATCGCGGCTTCCGCTTCCTCGAAGCCTTCGTCATCGCATTGCTCGTGGTGATCGCGGTGTGCTTCGCGGTTCAGATCGTGGCCGCGGCGCCGCCGGTGGCCGAGGTTCTGCGCGGCTTCGTGCCGAAGAGCGAGATCTTCACCAACCCCGAAATGCTCTACATCGCGATCGGGATCATCGGCGCGACCGTGATGCCGCATAATCTCTATTTGCACTCCTCGATCGTGCAGACGCGTGCCTATGAGCGCAACGACACCGGCCGCCGCGAGGCGATCAAATGGGCGACGACGGATTCGACCATCGCCCTGATGCTGGCGCTGTTCATCAACGCCGCGATCCTCGTCGTCGCTGCCGCGACCTTCCACAAGAGCGGCCATTCCGACGTCGCCGGGATTGAGCAGGCGTTCGAGTTGCTGTCGCCGCTGCTTGGTCTCGGCATTGCCTCGACCTTGTTCGCGGTGGCGCTGCTCGCCTCGGGCCTCAATTCCACGGTGACGGCGACGCTCGCCGGCCAGATCGTGATGGAAGGCTTTCTCGATTTGCGCCTGCCGAGCTGGGCGCGTCGCCTCCTGACGCGCGGCATCGCCATCGTCCCCGTGATCATCGTCACCGCGATCTATGGCGAGCGCGGCACGGCCGATCTGCTGGTGTTCAGCCAGGTCGTGCTGTCGATGCAGCTGCCTTTCGCGGTCATCCCCCTGGTGCGCTTTGTCTCCGACCGACGCAAGATGGGGAAGTTCGCGATTCCCACCTACGTCGCCGCAATCGCATGGATCGTCGCCGGCGTGATCGTGATTTTGAATCTGAAGCTGCTGGTGGATACGTTCTTCGGGTGAGGAGGCGAATAGCGGGTAGGGAGTGTTTCTCCTCTTCGCTATCGGCCGCTCACCATTCGCATCCTAGTCCTGCGGCTCGGATGCCGAATCCCCCTGCGCGTCGATGCGCAGCCAGCCTGAGGGCGCGAGGCGTTGCTGCGGCAGGAAGCGGGCCTTGTAGTCCATCTTCTTCGAGCCCTCGATCCAGTAGCCGAGATAGACGTAAGGCAGGCCCTGACGTCGCGCGCGGGCGATGTGGTCGAGGATCATGAAGGTGCCCATCGAGCGGCTGACCTGGCCGGGCTCGAAAAACGAATAGACCATCGACAGGCCGTCGCTGAGCACGTCGGTCAGCGCCACCGCGATCAGTTCCTCGCCGCGGCCGGTGATGCCGCTGTCCGGGCCGCGCTTGCGGTACTCGATGATGCGGGTCTCGACATGGCTGTCCTCCACCATCATGGCGTAGTCGAGCACGGTCATGTCGGCCATGCCGCCATGGCGGTGGCGGGCGTCGAGATAGGCGCGGAACACCGAATATTGTTCGGAGGTGGGCACCGCGCTGCGCTGCTCGCCGATGATGTCGGCGTTGCGCGCCATCACCTTGCGGAAGTTGCGCGAGGGGCGGAACTCGTTGGCGACGACCCGGACCGAGACGCAGGCGCGGCACTGATCGCAGGCCGGCCGGTAGGCGATCGACTGGCTGCGGCGGAAGCCGCCATGGGTCAGGAGATCGTTGAGATCGCCCGCGCGCTCACCCACGAGGTGCGTGAACACCTTGCGCTCATGCCGGCCCGGCAGATACGGGCAGGGGGAGGGCGCCGTCAGGTAGAATTGTGGGGTGTCGCGCGAGTGCTGGGTCAAGGGACGTCGTGGGCCTCCGAAGTATGGTTCAGCATCGCGCTCCAGAAGCCCACGGTCAATTGTCCTGCTCGGCAGATCAGATCAGTCAGCTTAGTAGGTCCGGGTTGACAGGCCCTTGCTCACCAGGTCCTTGCGGCCTGCGGCGCCGGGGCGCGGACCGAATTGTTGATCACGACCGTTCCCAGCACGAAATCGTGCAGCAGGCGACGGCGGCCGTTGAACAGGCCGACCAGCACCACGAAGGGCGTCAGGAACGAAACCGTCACCCAGAACAGCACCGCATGGGTGGCGCCGAGCACGAAATAGCCGGGTGCGCCGTACCAGGTGCGCAGTTCGAGGTCCATCACGCGCATGCCGATCGTCGCGGAGGAGGGACCTCCGATGCAGGCGCCATAGTAGACGATGGCCCAGATCACGGAGGCCGGCCAGGCCAGCCAGAACAGCGCCCAGCCGATGCCGAGCGTGACCACGCCGAACAATGCGATGAAGATGTAGCCGAGGATCACCGGCACCGAGATCACGACCATGTCGATCAGGAACGCGAACACCCGCCGCGTCGCAACGCCGCGGAACAGCTCCGGATTCAGATCGGGGTCGAAGGCGTGTGGTTGTGCGCCGCCGTCATTGCGCCAGGCTCCTGAATTGCCCGAGTGATACGACATTGTCCGTCCTCCCAAGGGGAAACCCTTGAGGACAGGACATGGGAACAGGCCATCCCCGTGCCAAGGGCGCAGGACATTAACAAGCCGAAATAATCCGGCGATTCGGGGGCGGAGATACAGCGAGCAGGGTGGGCAAAGCGAAGCGTGCCCACCATCCGGCAGGGGCCGATCGTGGGCACGGCGCAAATGCGCCTTTGCCCAACCTACGGCACCTTATCCTTGGCTGCGCAGCTTCTCCGCGGCCTTCGGTGCAAAGTAGCTCAGCACGCCGTCGGCGCCGGCACGCTTAAAGGCGAGCAGGCTCTCCATCATGGCGCGCTCGCCGTCGAGCCAGCCGTTGTTGGCGGCGGCCGCGATCATCGCGTATTCGCCGGAGACCTGGTAGGCGAAGGTCGGCATCGCGAAGGTGTCCTTCACGCGGCGGACCACATCGAGATAGGGCATGCCGGGCTTCACCATCACCATGTCTGCGCCTTCGGCGATGTCGAGCTCGACCTCGCGCAGGGCTTCATCGGTGTTGGCGCTGTCCATCTGATAGGTCCGCTTGTCACCGGTGAGCGTCTTGGCCGAGCCGATCGCATCGCGGAACGGGCCATAGAAGGCGGAGGCATATTTGGCGGCATAGGCCATGATCTGCACGTCGGGCTGGCCGGCGCGGTCCAGCCCTTCGCGGATCGCGGCGACGCGGCCGTCCATCATGTCGGACGGCGCGATGATGTCGCAGCCGGCCTCGGCCTGCACCAGCGCCTGACGGACCAGAACGGCCACCGTCTCGTCGTTCAAGATCTTGCCGTCGCAGATCAGACCGTCGTGGCCATGACTGGTGAAGGGATCGAGCGCGACGTCGCAGAGAATGCCAATTTCAGGAAACTCCTTCTTGATCGCGCGCACCGCCTGGCAGACCAGATTGTTCGGGTTGGTGGCTTCCGAACCTTCCTCGTCGCGCAAGGACGGGTCGGTGTAGGGAAACAGCGCGAGGCAGGGGATGGTGAGCTTCATGGCGCGCTCGGCCTCGCGCACCGCCTGATCGACACTGAGACGGTCGACGCCGGGCATCGAGGCGACCTGCTCGCGCTTGTTGGTGCCGTCGATCAGGAATAGCGGCCAGATCAGATCGTCCGTGGTGAGCACGTTCTCCCGCACCATGCGCCGGGCCCATTCGGCCTTGCGGTTGCGGCGGGGACGGACGGTCAGATCGAGGGCATGGGGCACCGCCGCTCCCTCCCGGCGCGAAACCTCGCGCAATTCGATCGGCCGTCCGTATTTGATCGCCATCTCTCTTCCTCCGGCTGGAATTATTCTTATACCAGCTCGCATGGTTCCCGTCACCGCGGCTTGACCTGCCGCAAGGGATAGCAGCCGATTGATTTTGCGGGCCGAAGCAGCCAGAAGGGGTCCATGTCCGAGATCTCCACCCGCGATGCGGCCCGCGACGGCGCCAGGGACACTGCCAGAGAGAATGCCAGAGATACGGCGATGTCGGTCGCTGCGATCTCGTCGGAGCGGGTCGAGTCCGACGACAATGTCTGGACGCGCCGCCTGGTGCTGTTCCTGCGGGTGATGGCGCTGCTGTCGATCCTGAAGGGTCTGTATCACTGGGCCCAGGTCACGGGTTTTGTCGGCGGCGAGGACGAGGCGTTCGAGAACCAGTCGATGGCCTGGCAGGCCGCGACGGTCTACTTCGCCGTGATCGAGCTCGTCGCCGCGGTCGGCCTGTGGCTGGCAACCCCGTGGGGAGCGGTGGTGTGGCTCACGACCGTGGTGTCGATGGCGGTGATCGAGCTGATGTTCCCGGGCATCTACGGCGGCAGCCTGATCGTCGTCGGCGTCGAGGCCTTCATGCTCGCCGCCTATCTCGCGCTCGCCTGGATGGCCGCGCGCGAACGGCCGCCATAGGCGTATGCTCTCGCGCCCCGGACGCAATGCAGCGCGCCCCTGGCGAAGCGAAGCGTCGTCGTCCAGTGCGGCGTGATGCGCTGCAGAGGCGGGCCCATCTTTCCGCAATCTCGCTTTGAAACATCTGGGTCCCGGCTCTCCGCGCCGCTTTGCGGCGCTTGTCCGGGACACGAGAGTGTTGCGCTTGGTTGACCGTTGGTTGCCTAAAATTTGCGGTAAGTTTTCGTTGACCAGCCGGTTCCGCCACAGCTCTTACGCGCCCGTTTCGAAACGAAGCGGGGCTGTTCTGGAATGTGACAAGGGGGGCGGACGGAGGGTGAACAGGACCTTGCGAAGGTCAACAGAGCGTTGCGAAAAGTGCTTGTGGCACAGGCTTAATCCGCAATTCACTGTCTTAAATTCATGATCTCTTTATTCTCTTATTTAAGCCGATCTTCAAACGAGCCCCTTAAGTTGCACCTATCAGACGGGACACAAGTTTCGTCGAATAAGTGTCGATAAAAACGACAACAGGGGAAGTGTCATGATGAAAGCCGTCGCAACTGCGGCAGATACCGCAGAGCGCGTCTCCGGCCAGCAGGGTTCGGTGCAGTCGCTCTATCTGGAAGCTTTGACTCTGGTGGAGCGGCTGCATCGCCGGCTCCTCGACGTGATCAAGGATGAATTCGATCGCCGCGGTCGCGCGGACATCAACTCGGTGCAGGCGCTCCTGCTCTACAACATCGGCGACAAGGAGCTGACCGCGGGCGAATTGCGCACGCGCGGTTACTATCTCGGCTCCAACGTCTCCTACAATCTGAAGAAGCTCGTCGAGCTCGGCTTCCTCGATCATCAGCGCTCGCGCGTCGATCGCCGCTCGGTGCGCATCCGCCTGACCCCGCAGGGCCAGGAAGTCCGCCGCATCGTCGATGCGCTCTACCAGAAGCACGTCAAGACGGTGGAGCAGGTCGGCGGCATCTCGGGCGAGGAGTTCTCGACCCTCAACAAGTCGCTGCATCGCCTCGAGCGGTTCTGGACCGACCAGATCCTGTATCGCCTCTGAGATTTTACGGGATAGGGCCAAGCCGGCCCAAAACAAGACCGGCAAGCCCCCCGAACGTGCCTCAACTTCCCCAGCGCGCCGGCCCGGATTCGTCCGGACCGGTGCGTTTTGCTTTGTGCAACTGCGAAATAATTGCTTGCGGCGTGGAACCAGTTTCGAGCCCAGCGCTTGTCTCCTTCGGATCGGAGACAAGTCGATGCTGGTCGAGCGCGGGCTTCAGGCGATGAACGTGGAACTCGTGAGTGAGGCCTACGCAATCGCTGCGAACTACCTTCGCCGCTCCGGCGCGATCCCCGATACTCTCGTCACCGACGAGCGCCTGCTGGGGATTGTCGTGAAGCTGCTCCAGCAAGGTGAATTCAACAAGATCAGGCTCGCAAACAAGGCGATCAATCGGTTCGAGACGCAGACCGAGGCCCGCGCGGTTGCCTGATCGAAGCTCCGAACATGCAAGAGAACCAGAGGGTGCCATGGAAGCCGCCATCGACCGCATCATGCAGACCTATGACCTGCTCGCCAACCGCACCGCCGCGGCCAGCGAGGAGGCACGGGCCAAGGTCACGAACTATCTCAATACTCTGATGGAGGCCGGCGAAAAGGACCCGCACAGGTTGACGGTTTGCGGCCTGACCTATCTGCGCCAACTCGACGGCAGCGTGGATCCGGTGAAGGCGGGGTATACCGGGTTGTGACGCGATTTCCGCGGCACGTCGAGGCTTCGGGCATGAGACGTTAAAGGCCCGAAGCGGACCCATTTCGGAGGTGACGGACGGGCCGTCTCCCAGGCCGGCCGGCTACCGAGAACGTCCGATCCCACCATATCTTGCACAAATCTTGGCCCCGACCCGCAAACCCTTGGCCAGTTGCGGGCGATGTGGTAGATCGCGCTCGCCGCTTCCGATCGCCACACCAGACCGCCCGTAGCCCGCCAAAAGGCTGCGGCGGTGGAGATATTCGCAAGATGACCGCAGCCAAGACCGCCTCCGCGCCCGATTCGTTTTTCAGCGCCTCGCTCGAGCAGGCCGACCCGGAAATCGCAGCCGCCATCAAGGGCGAGCTCGGCCGGCAGCGCCACGAGGTCGAGCTGATCGCCTCCGAGAACATCGTCAGCCGGGCCGTGCTGGAAGCGCAGGGTTCGGTGATGACGAACAAGTACGCGGAAGGCTATCCGGGCGCGCGCTACTATGGCGGTTGTGAGTGGGTCGACGTCGCCGAGAACCTCGCGATCGATCGCGCCAAGAAGCTGTTCGGCGCCAACTTCGCGAACGTGCAGCCGAACTCCGGCAGCCAGATGAACCAGGCGGTATTTCTGGCGCTGCTGCAGCCCGGCGATACCTTCATGGGTCTGGACCTTGCGGCCGGCGGCCATCTCACCCATGGCTCGCCCGTCAATATGAGCGGCAAGTGGTTCAAGGCCTCGCACTACACGGTGCGCCGCGAGGACCAGATCATCGATATGGACGCGGTCGCCAAGCAGGCCGAAGAGGTCAGGCCGAAGCTGATCGTGGCCGGCGGCTCGGCCTATTCGCGTGACTGGGACTTCAAGCGCTTCCGTGAGATCGCGGACTCGGTCGGCGCTTATCTCCTGGTCGACATGGCGCACTTCGCCGGCCTCGTTGCCGGTGGCGTGCATGCCTCGCCCGTGCCGCATGCCCACATCACCACGACGACGACGCACAAATCGCTGCGCGGTCCGCGCGGCGGCCTGATGCTGTGGAATGATGAGACGCTGACCAAGAAATTCAACGGAGCGATCTTCCCGGGCCTGCAGGGCGGCCCCCTGATGCATGTGATCGCGGCGAAGGCGGTCGCCTTCGGCGAGGCGCTGCGTCCGGACTTCAAGGTCTACGCCAAGAACGTCGTCGAGAACGCCAAGGCACTGGCCGAGGCGATGAAGAGCCACGGCTTCGACATCGTCTCCGGCGGCACCGACAACCATCTGATGCTGGTCGACCTCCGGCCGAAGGGCCTCAAGGGCAACGTCTCGGAGAAGGCGTTGGTCCGCGCCGCCATCACCTGCAACAAGAACGGCATTCCGTTCGACCCCGAAAAGCCCTTCGTCACCTCGGGCCTGCGTCTCGGCACTCCGGCGGCGACCACCCGCGGCTTCGGCGTCGCCGAATTCCAGCAGGTCGCCGGCATGATTGCCGAGGTCCTCAACGCGATCGCGCAGTCCGACGACGGCAAGGCGCCGCTGGTCGAAGCCGCGATCAAGGAACGCGTCAAGGCGCTCACCGACCGGTTCCCGATCTATCAGTAAGGCCAAGGTAAACTGGTGAAAGCAAGCGGATGCGCTGCCCGAACTGCAACAGTCTCGATACGCAGGTAAAGGACTCGCGTCCGACCGAGGACTCGTCCGTGATCCGCAGGCGTCGCGTGTGCGTCGCCTGCAATTTCCGCTTTACCACCTTCGAGCGCGTGCAGCTGCGCGAGCTCACGGTGATCAAGCGCAATGGCCGCCGCGTGCCGTTCGACCGCGACAAGCTGATGCGCTCGGTCTCGATCTCCCTGCGCAAGCGGCAGGTCGAGCCTGAAAGGGTGGAGAAGATGGTCTCCACCATCGTGCGCGAGCTCGAGACCGGGGGCGAGGCCGAGATCTCCTCGGAGGTGATCGGCGAGACCGTGATGGAGCATCTGCGCACGCTCGACGACGTCGCCTATGTGCGCTTTGCCTCGGTCTATCGCAATTTCCGCGAGGCCAAGGATTTCGCCGACGTGCTCGGCGAGCTCTCCGGTGAGGAGGAAGCGCGGCTCGCCGCGATCCGCAAATGATCTTCCGCATCCTGGAAGACCAGTTCGCGCAGAAGGCCCGTGAGGCCAAGGACGCCGATCATCGTTTCATGCAGCTTGCGCTGGCGCTGGGTAAGCGCGGGCAGGGGCGCACCTGGCCCAATCCGGCCGTTGGCGCCGTCATCGTCAAGGACGGTGTCATCGTCGGGCGAGGCTGGACGCAGCCCGGAGGACGGCCGCATGGCGAGCCCGAGGCCTTGCTGCGGGCAGGCGAGGCGGCCCGGGGCGCCACGCTCTATGTCACGCTGGAGCCGTGCTCGCATTTCGGCAAGTCGCCGCCTTGCGCCGACGCGGTGATCGCGGCCGGCATCAAGCGGGTGGTGGCGGCGATCGAGGATCCCAATCCCGAGGTCGCGGGACAGGGCCATGCGCGCCTGCGCGCCGCCGGCATTGCGGTGGACGTCGGATTGTGCGCGGCAGAGGCCGCGTTCGATCATGCCGGGCATTTCCGCCGGATCCGGGACAAGCGTCCGCATGTGATCCTGAAGCTCGCGGTGTCGCCCGACGGCAAGATCGGCGCCGCCGGCGGCAAGCCGGTCGCGATCACCGGCGAAGCTGTGCGCAATCGCGTGCATCTGCTCCGCGCCCAGAGCGATGCCATTCTGGTCGGCATCGGTACGGTGCTGGCGGACGATCCGCTTCTCACCTGCCGCCTGCCGGGCATGGCCGCGCGCTCGCCGGTGCGCGTGGTGCTCGATCAAAGCCTGCGCATTCCTGCATCGACCAAGCTTGTGGGCTCCGCGCGCGAGACGCCGCTCTGGGTGATGGGGTCCGAGCTTGCGGAAGCCGCAGCCGCGACGCGCCTCGGTGCGACCGGCGCGCAAGTGATCCGCATTCCTCCGGCAAATGCCTCCGGGCTCGATCTGCCCGCCGTGCTGCATGCGCTGGCCGGGAAGGGCATCACCCGCCTGATGGTCGAGGGCGGCAGCCGGGTTGCAGCGTCCTTCATCGCGGCCGATCTCGTCGACGAGATCTGGCTGTTCCGCGGGGCGGAAGCGGTGGGCGCCGAGGGCGTCGATGCGCTCGATGCATTGCCCCTGTCGAAAATCACGCAGTCGCAGGCTTACAAGGTTCATGCTAGCGAGACATTCGACAGGGATACTCTCACCATCTACGAGCGCGCGTAATGTTCACCGGCATTGTCACCGATATCGGCGAGATCGTCGGCTTCACGCCGAAGGCGCAGGGGCAGTTGCACCGCCTGCGCATCGCCTGCCGCTATGACCAGACCACCATTGCCGACGGCGCCTCGATCGCCTGCAACGGCGTCTGCCTGACGGTGGTCGCCTCAGGCATCGATGGCGGCAAGACCTGGTTCGACGTCGATGCTGGCGCGGAGACGCTGGCACTGACGACGGCAAAGCACTGGAAGGTCGGAACGAAGCTCAACCTCGAGCGTGCGCTGAAGATCGGCGACGAGCTCGGCGGGCACATCGTCGCCGGCCATGCCGACGGTATCGCGACGCTTCTCAGCCGCGAGGATCTGCCCGACATGGCGCGGTTCGAGCTTGCGACCACGCGGGAGCTGGCCCGGTTCATCGCCACCAAGGGCTCGATCACGCTCGACGGCGTGTCGTTGACGGTCAATACGGTGCAGGACGTGAGCTTTTCAGTGCTGATCATCCCGCACACGCTGACGATGACGACGATCGGCGGCTGGAAGGCGGGCAATGAGGTCAATATCGAGGTCGATTTGATGGCCCGCTACGCGGCGCGGCTGACGGAAATGACGGCTTAGCCATCATTCCGGGGGCGTTTCGCGCTCCGGCATGACAGTCTTTGAACTTGGCTTACCCGCCTGCGGCGACTACATAACGCGCCAACCCTGTAGAACGGATTTGACGATGGCAGACGCGCGGCGCGCACCCCTGAAGGACCAGACCGACATTTCCGGCGCGCGCGCGCTGATCGTCGAGGCGCGGTTCTATGACGATCTCCAGGACGCGCTGCTGGACGGCGCCATTGCCGAGCTGAAGGCGGCCGGCCTGACGCATGATGTCATCACGGTTCCCGGCGCGCTGGAGATCCCGGCAGCGGTCGCCATCGCGGTGGACGCCGCAGCGGCGAACGGCAAGCCCTATGACGCCGTGATCGCGCTCGGCTGCGTCATCCGCGGCGACACCATCCATTTCGAGATCGTGTCGCAGGAATCCTCGCGCGCGCTGATGGACCTTGCGGTGACGCGAAAACTGCCGCTCGGCAACGGCATCCTCACCGTCAACAATGATGCGCAGGCCTGGGCGCGGGCGCGCGCCAGCGAGCTCGACAAGGGCGGCGATGCCGCGCGCGCGGCGATTGCGATGTTGCGCATCAAACGCCGCCTGGCGCGGGCCTAAAGCCATGGCCGACAACACCAAAAAGCCGGCGGGGCTCGAGAAGAAGGCGAACCGGCGCGGCGCGGCGCGGCTCGCGGCCGTGCAGGCGCTGTACCAGATGGATATCGCCGGCGCCGGCATCAACGACATCTTCGCCGAGTTCGAGAGCCACTGGCTGGGCAACGAGGTCGAGGGCGACACATATCTGCCGGCGGAAGCTGCGTTCTTCCGCGACGTCGTCTCCGGCGTCGTGCGCGACCAGAAGAAGCTCGATCCCCTGATCGACGAGGCGCTGTCGAAGGGCTGGCCCTTGAAGCGGATCGAGGCGATCCTGCGCGCGGTGCTGCGTGCGGGAGCTTACGAATTGGAGCATCGCAAGGACGTGCCGGGACGCGTCGTCGTCTCCGAATATGTCGACGTCGCCAACGCCTTCGTCGACCGCGAGGAGACCGGCATGGTGAATGCGGTTCTCGACCAGATCGGCCGCCAGTTTCGCGGTGACGAGTTCGGGCGATAGTCGTGCTGAAGGGCGTCGCATTGAAGCAATACGCGAGCCCCATTCTCCGCTGTCATCACCCGCGAAGGCGGGTGATCCAGTACGCCGCGGCCTATCGATTTGAAACGAGCGCCTATGGAATACTGGATCGCCCGGTCGAGCCGGGCGACGACACCTGTTTGCGGGGATAAGCCAGTGGCAAATCCACAAAATCCCTCCGCCGAAGACTCGCTCATCGCCCGCTATTTCCAGCCGCTGGCGACTGATCCCGGTGCGTTCGGCCTCGTCGACGACGCCGCGGTGCTGGCCTCGTCCGGCGACGACATCGTCGTCACCACCGACGCCGTCGTCGAGGGCGTGCATTATCTTGCCAATGATCCCCCCGGCACCATCGCGCGCAAGGCGCTGCGGGTGAACCTGTCCGATCTCGCTGCCAAGGGCGCGGTGCCGGCCGGCTTCGTGCTGACGCTGGCGCTGCGCAGCAGGGAGGACGCCTGGCTGCGGCCCTTCGCGGACGCGCTGGGCGAGGACGCGAAGGAATTCGCTTGTCCGCTGCTCGGCGGCGACACGGTCTCGACGCCGGGCCCGCAGATGGTCTCGATCACCGCCTTCGGCCGCGTGCCGCAGGGGCGGATGGTCGGCCGTAGTGGCGCCAGGCCTGGCGATCGCATCCTGGTGACGGGCACCATCGGCGATGCTGCGCTTGGCCTCGACGTGCTCACAGGCGGCGCCGCTGCGGCCGCCCTCGCGAGCGATCCCGCAGCACGGGACGCCCTGGTCTCGCGCTATCGCGTGCCGCAGCCGCGCAATGTGCTGGCGCACGCCGTGCGCGATCATGCGACCGCGGCCATGGACGTCTCCGACGGGCTCGCCGGCGATCTGGTGAAACTCTGCGCAGCGTCCGGGGTCTCGGCCACGGTCGAGGTGACACGCGTGCCGCTTTCAGCCGCGGCGGCGGGCCTGGTCGCCCGCAAAATCGTTTGCGTCGAGACGCTGCTTGCGGGGGGCGACGATTACGAGGTGCTGTGCACTGTGCCGCCGGCGCAATCCGATGCACTGATTGGCGCGGGGCGGGTGGCCGGCCTTGCCGTCACGGCGATCGGCACCATCGTCGCGGGGAAAGAGAGGCCGCGCTTCCTGGACGGGCAGGGCCAGGAATTGACCTTGAAGCGGCTGTCCTACAGCCACTTCTAGGAATTGCTCCAAACGGCACGTTAGTTCTCGGCACTTGGTGCTAAATACCTGCCGAGATCGGCGTTTTCGGCCTTATCCGGCGTTGCACCCTCAATTTGATTTTGGCAAGCTTGTGGCTGACTGAAGCCGCCCCTTTTGGGCAAGGGGCGGCTTTGTTCGAAATCAAGGCGCCGCACCGCACGACGGACAACAAAAGGCGCCGGGGGTACATCAAGGATCTGAGGCAAACATCACATGACAGCATTATGGTTGATTGTGCTCTGCGGAGTACTTTCCGTCGTCTACGCGATTTGGGCGACGTCTTCGGTGTTAAGCGCGGATGCGGGGTCGCCGCGCATGCAGGAGATCGCAGGAGCGGTGCGTGAAGGCGCACAGGCCTACCTGCGGCGCCAGTACACCACGATCGGTATCGTCGGCATCGTCATCTTCGTGCTGCTTGCCTATTTCCTCGGGCTCTATGTCGCGATCGGTTTTGCCATCGGCGCTATCCTGTCCGGCGCCGCGGGCTTCATCGGCATGAACGTCTCGGTCCGCGCCAATGTGCGCACCGCCCAGGCCGCGACGACGTCGCTCGCCGGCGGTCTCGAACTCGCCTTCAAGGCGGGCGCCATCACCGGCCTGCTGGTCGCCGGTCTCGCGCTGCTGGGCGTGACGATCTATTTCGCCTTCCTGGTCCATTCGCTGAAACTGGCGCCCGACAGCCGGGTCGTTGTCGACGCCCTGGTGGCGCTCGGCTTCGGCGCTTCGCTGATCTCGATCTTTGCCCGTCTCGGCGGCGGCATCTTCACCAAGGGGGCGGACGTCGGCGGCGACCTCGTCGGCAAGGTCGAAGCCGGCATTCCCGAGGATGATCCACGCAACCCCGCCACGATCGCAGACAACGTCGGCGACAATGTCGGCGACTGCGCCGGCATGGCCGCCGACCTGTTCGAGACCTATGCGGTGACCGCGGTCGCCACCATGGTGCTGGCGGCGATCTTCTTCGCCAAGACGCCGATCCTCGCCACCATGATGACGCTGCCGCTCGCCATTGGCGGCGTCTGCATCATCACCTCGATCATCGGCACCTTCTTCGTCAAGCTCGGGCCGAGCCAATCGATCATGGGCGCACTCTATAAGGGCCTGATCGCGACCGGCGTGCTGTCGCTGGTCGGCATCGCGCTGGTGATCTACTACCTGATCGGCTTCGGCAAGCTCGACGGCGTCAGCTATACCGGCATGGCGCTGTTCGAGTGCGGCGTGGTTGGTCTCGTCGTCACCGCGCTGATCATCTGGATCACCGAATACTACACCGGCACGGACTACCGTCCGGTGAAGTCGATCGCCCAGGCCTCGGTGACCGGCCACGGCACGAACGTGATCCAGGGGCTCGCCATCTCGATGGAGGCGACCGCCTTGCCTGCGATCGTCATCATCGCCGGCATCCTGGTCACCTACAGCCTCGCCGGGCTGTTCGGCATCGCGATCGCGACCGCCACCATGCTGGCGCTGGCCGGCATGATCGTCGCCCTCGATGCCTTCGGCCCCGTCACCGACAATGCCGGCGGCATTGCCGAGATGGCGGGACTGCCGAAGGAGGTGCGCAAGTCGACCGACGCCCTCGACGCGGTCGGCAACACCACCAAGGCGGTCACCAAGGGCTACGCGATCGGCTCTGCCGGTCTCGGTGCTCTCGTGCTGTTCGCGGCCTACAACGAGGATCTCAAGTTCTTCATTGCGGACTCCGCGCGCCATCCCTACTTCGCCGGCGTCAATCCGGACTTCTCGCTCAACAACCCCTACGTGGTGGTGGGCCTGCTGTTCGGCGGCCTGTTGCCGTATCTGTTCGGCGCGATGGGCATGACCGCCGTCGGCCGCGCTGCCAGTGCGATCGTCGAGGAGGTGCGGCGTCAGTTCCGCGAGAAGCCCGGCATCATGCAGGGCACCGACAAGCCTGATTACGGCAAGGCGGTCGACCTGCTCACCCGCGCGGCGATCAAGGAGATGATCATTCCCTCGCTGCTGCCGGTGCTGTCGCCGATCGTGGTGTACTTCCTGATCTACGTGATCGCGGGTGGTGGTGTGGCCGGCAAGTCGGCGGCCTTCTCCGCGGTGGGCGCGATGCTGCTCGGCGTGATCGTGACGGGCCTGTTCGTCGCGATCTCCATGACCTCGGGCGGCGGCGCCTGGGACAATGCCAAGAAGTACATCGAGGACGGCCATTTCGGCGGCAAGGGCAGTGATGCCCACAAGTCGGCGGTGACCGGCGACACCGTCGGCGATCCCTACAAGGATACGGCGGGTCCTGCGGTGAACCCGATGATCAAGATCACCAACATCGTGGCTCTGCTGCTGCTGGCGATCCTGGCGCACTGAGCGGCGGAGACGAACCAAGACAAAACCCCGCGGCGCGAGCCGCGGGGTTTTTGATTGGGTCTGTCGCTCTGTCTTGCGTTCCCGGGACGCTGCGCAGCACGAAGTGGTGCGCTGCAGATCCGGGGTCCTCGTCGCGGCTGGGTCCCGGCTCAGCGGTGCAGCGTTACACGCTGCACCGCGTTCGGGACACGAGCTCCTATTGCACGTCCATCTGCAGGCCTTCCTTCTGGATGATGCCGGCGAACTTCTTCGTCTCGGCATCCAGGAAGGCGGCGAACTGCTCCGGCGTGCCGTAGTCGGCGCGGGCGCCCATGGCGGCGATCTGCTTCTTGACGTCGTCGCGCTCCAGCATCGCCTTGACCTGGAGATTGAGCGCGCCCAGCACCTCGGGCGAGACCCCCTTCGGCAGGAACACCGAGAACCACGAGGAGACGTCGAAACTCGCCAGCTCCGGAGCGCTCTCGCGCATGGTCGGCAGGTCTTTCGCGAGTTCGCTGCGCTCTGTGGTGGTGACGCAGAGACCGGTGAGGGTGCCGCTCTGCACCTGCGGCAGGCTCGGATAGAGATTGTCGAACAGGATCTGGATGTCGCCGGCGAGTGCGGCCTGAAGCGCCGGGCCCGCTCCGCGGAACGGAATGTGAGTCATCTTCAGCCCGGTGAGCTGGAGAAACCAGGCGCCGGTGAGGTGAGGGCTCTGGCCGACGCCGGAGGAGGCGTAGCTGAGCTTGTCCGGATTGGCCTTGAGATACGCGATCAACTCGGGAATCGACTTGATGCCGGTCTTCGGATGCGCCGAGACGATGTTCGGGATCCGGATCATGTTGGAGACGGGCTGAAGCTGGTCCGGCTTGTAGGAGAGGTTCTTGAAGATGCTGTAGGCGATCGCGTTTGGACCAGGATTGCCGACCAGAATGGTGTGGCCATCAGGCTTGGCGCGGACCGCCTCGGCGGTGCCGATGGTGCCGCCGCCGCCCGAGCGGTTTTCCACGACGGCCGACCCGCCCCAAGCGCTTTGCAGGTGAGCGGCGAGCAGCCGGCCCATGACGTCGGTCGAACCGCCGGCGGCGGCCGGTACGATGAGACGAACGGTCTCGGTCGGCTTCCAATCGGCGAGGCTCGAACGCGGCAGGATCGCCGCAGCCGAAAGGCCGGCAGCACCGGCGAGCACGCGACGACGGGACAACAAAGTTTTCTGAAGTTTCTTGGACACGAATCCACTCCCAGCTTCTTGCTTTGGCGGGAGCGTAGGGAACCTGACTTGTCACGGCAAGTCGCACGCCACGGCAAAGGCCGCGCGAAGGGCGGCACGACGCCGCAGGCGAGCGCCATTTACCTTGCGGTGGAATTGGAACGGGCTCTAGTGTCTCGTTTGACGCTCTTCTCGACGCGAACGCGTATCCACTTCGTTCGAGAACGCTTTGCTCAGTTGAAGCTGAGCAGCTTGAACAGCGGCGTGAGGTAGTTGATCTCCTGGCCCGACGTCGGCGTGGTGCGGCTGATGAAGTCGAAGATCTTTCCGTCCTGCAAGCCGTAATTCGCCAGCCGCCGCACGCGCCGGCTCTTGTCGAAATAGATCGCGATGACGCGCTGGTCGACCACCTTCTGGTTCATGAAGGCGACCGTGCGCTCCGAGCGCTGCGAGATGTAATAGAAGACCTCACCGTCGAGTGTGGCGACCGTCGAGGGGGTACCCATCACGATCAGCACCTGATCCTGGCTCGCGCCGATCGGAATCTGCTCCAGCGCGCCGGGCGGCAGGATGTAACCCTTCTGGAACTGCTCGCCGGTGCAGCCTGTGAGCGCGGCGCCGATCAGGGTGACGGCGGCAAGCATGCGCAGGCCGCGCCAGCGTGCACGAAGGCCGCGCCGCTTGTCTGCGCGCAGGCTGATCTGGTTCGATGTGGTCATAGCGGAACTGATTCCGTCCCCTTGCGTCGCGCGAGGCGCTGAAGTACCGGGCAGGGCGTCTGAATGCAACACGCGCGCGCCCGCTTGCGGAAACCACAATGCTTTGGCCGTTCAATCACTTCAGGAAACCCCGGCTAACCCCGTCCGGCACCATTGAAGCCATCTATGGCATGATCGTGACGCAGGCGCGAGAACCCATATTTTACCGTGACTTGGGCGTGCCCGATACGGTTAACGGGCGTTTCGACTTGTTGCTGCTGCATCTGTGGCTGCTGCTGCGCCGCCTCCGCACGGTCCAAGACACCACCGGAGGCGCGACCGAGCTGTCCCAGGCGTTGTTCGACCGCTTCTGCGAGGATATGGACGACAATCTACGCGAGATGGGGATCGGCGACCAGACCGTGCCGAAGCGGATGCGCGCCTTCGGCGAGGCGTTTTATGGCCGGGTGCAGGCCTATGACCAGGCCATGGAGGCCGGCGGCGAGGCCCTGGCGGAGGCGATCTGCAAGAATATCTTGAATGGGACTGGCCTCGACCAGGCGCAGCGGCTCGCGGCCTATGCCCGGGCCAGCGAGGCCAATCTCGGCCAGGCCGATGAGGCTGCGCTGCTGCGCGCCTCCTTCAGGTTTCCTCCTGCTACTCCCGAGGATGTCACGCCATGAGCCGACCGAATGCCGATTCCAGGCCTGATCCCTGGCGGTCTCCCGTCATCGTCGCTCAGATCCCCGACAGCGGCCTGCATCGCAAGCTGGAGGCTTCGGCCGCCGAGCGGCAGGCCATCGCTGAAGTCGGCGGTTTGCGCGAGGTGCTGTCCGCCCAGGCCGACCTCGATGTGGTGCCCAAGAGCGGCGGCCGGGTCCAGGTGACCGGCACCATCCGCGCCCGGATCGGCCAGACCTGCGTGGTCACCCTCGATCCCATGGAGAGCGAGATCGCGGAGGCGGTGGACCTGGTGTTCGCTCCCGAGGCCGAGGTTCGGAAGATGGCCGACCTGATCGAGGAGGGGCGGGACGACGAGGAGCCGCCGGAGGTGATCGATCCACCGGAGCCGATCATCAACGGCATCATCGACCTCGGCCGGATCGCCACCGACGCCCTGTTCCTTGCCGTTGACCCCTATCCGCGCAAGGAGGGAGCCGTGTTCGAGGCCGAGATCACGGCGCCGGACCCGGAGGATCATCCCTTTGCGGCGCTGAAGGCGCTCCAGGACAACGACAAGAAGGGCAGGAAGAAAGACAAATAGCTGGGCATTCCCGCTCAGGCCACTTGCCAGCGGGCGTGAGGGGATTGCGGGAGTGGTTTGACAGGCTGACTTATTCCTTTGATTTCATGCGTTTTTCCTGAAAATCCCTTGTTGGCCTCCGGATCGCCCTGAAAGCAAAAGGCTGGGGGCAAGAGGTTGTTTCGGGATCGCAAAACGCTATTGTCGCGCCCCGGTCCGGGCGCGGCGTGGCGCCTGACCGGTCGCCATGTCCATGGCGGACCCATTCTGCGGTCCCGCTCGTTCAAGACCGCACCAGACCAGGTTTTCCAGGACTTTTATGCCAAGCAAGGTTCGCATTGCGCTTGACGCCATGGGGGGCGACGCCGGCGCCGCCGTGGTCATTCCGGGCGCGGCCATCTCGCTCGGCAGGCATCGCGACACCGAATTCCTGCTGGTCGGCGATCGCGCCAAGATCGAGCCCGAGCTCGACCGGTACCCTCAGCTCAAGGCCGCCGCGAAGATCATCCATACCGACATTGCCGTCAGTGGTTCGGACAAGCCGAGCCAGGCGCTGCGGCGCGGCCGCAGGACGTCCTCGATGTGGCTGGCCATCGATGCGGTGAAGCAGGGCGAGGCCGATGTCGCGGTCTCCGCCGGCAATACCGGCGCGCTGATGGCGATGTCGCGTTTCCACCTGCGCACGCTGAAGGGGATCGACCGGCCGGCCATTACGGGAATATGGCCGACCAGGCGCGGCGAATCCGTCGTGCTCGACCTCGGCGCCACCATCGGCGGTGATGCGCACCATCTGGTGTCGCTCGCGCTCATGGGGGCGGCCACGGCGAGCGTGCTGTTCGACAAGAAGCGGCCCACCGTCGGGCTGCTCAATATCGGGACCGAGGAGATCAAGGGGCACGAGGAGATTCGCGAGGCCGGAGAAATCCTGCGGGCGCGGAACCTGCCGGAGCTCGATTATATCGGTTTCGTCGAGGGCGACGGCATCGGCAAGGGCGTCGCCGACGTGATCGTGACCGAAGGCTATGCCGGCAACATCGCGCTCAAGGCCGCCGAGGGAACCGCGCGGCAGATGGCCGAATTACTTCGCCATGAGATGAAGCGGAGCTGGCTGTCCAAGCTCGGCTATCTCTTTGCCCGCAGCGCCTTCCAGGCCCTGCGCGACAAGATGGACCCGAACAAGTCCAATGGCGGCGTGTTCCTGGGTCTGAACGGACTGGTGGTCAAGAGCCACGGCGGAACCAGCGCCGAAGGCTTTGCCTATGCGATCGATGTTGGCTATGAGATGGCTCACTACGATCTCCTGAACAAGATCAATCAGATGCTCAACCGCGAGGGCGGTGCACTCAATTCCGTGCAGGCCGCGCAGGAGGCTGTTTCGTGACTCAAATTCGTTCGGTCGTGCTTGGCTGCGGCTCCTATCTGCCGGAGCAGGTGGTGACCAACGCCCAATTGGCGGCGCGCATCGATACCTCGGACGAGTGGATCGTTCAGCGCACCGGCATTCGCGAGCGGCATATCGCGGCCGAGGGCGAGTTCACCTCGCATCTGGCGATCAAGGCCGCGCAGGCCGCGCTCACCGATGCCGGCATGGACGCCCAGTCGATCGACCTCATCGTGCTGGCCACCTCGACGCCGGACAACACCTTTCCCGCCACCGCCGTCGCCGTGCAGAACGCGCTCGGCATCAATCACGGCGCGGCCTTCGACCTGCAGGCGGTGTGCTCGGGCTTCGTGTTCGCGCTCGCCACCGCCGACAATTTCCTGCGCACCGGCGCCTTCAAGCGCGCGCTGGTGATCGGCGCCGAGACCTTCTCGCGCATCCTCGACTGGAACGACCGCGGCACCTGCGTGCTGTTCGGCGACGGCGCCGGCGCGGTGGTGCTCGAGGCGCAGGAGCAGCCGGGCAATGCCGCGACCGATCGCGGCGTCGTCACCACGCACTTACGCTCCGACGGCCGCCACAAGGCAAAGCTGTTCGTGGACGGCGGGCCGTCCTCGACCCAGACCGTCGGCCATCTGCGCATGGAGGGCCGCGAGGTCTTCAAGCATGCGGTCGGCATGATCACCGACGTCATCGTCGACGCCTTCCAGGCGACCGGGCTCAATGCCGAGACCATCGACTGGTTCGTGCCGCATCAGGCCAACAAGCGAATCATCGACGCCTCCGCCCACAAGCTCCACATCGCGCCGGAGAAGGTGGTGCTGACGGTGGACCGTCACGGCAACACCTCGGCGGCCTCGATCCCGCTGGCGCTCTCGGTGGCGCGCAAGGACGGCCGCATCAAGAAGGGCGATATGATCTTGCTGGAAGCGATGGGCGGCGGCTTCACCTGGGGCTCCGCGCTCGTGCGCTGGTAGAGCCACAGTCGATAAAATTTTGCCGAATCGGCGCCGATTATCGATGCGCCTGCATTGATGAGCGCTGTTGACCGTCGTATCGTAAGCTCATAATTTCAGACAACAATTGTTCGCCGTGATGTGGGGCAGGGCGATGACCGATCAAAGTAAAACCGTAACGCGTGTCGATCTGTGCGAAGCCGTCTACCAGAAGGTGGGCCTGTCGCGCACGGAATCGTCCGCCTTCGTGGAACTCGTGCTGAAGGAGATCACCGACTGCCTGGAAAAGGGCGAGACGGTGAAACTCTCTTCGTTCGGGTCCTTCATGGTCCGCAAGAAGGGCCAGCGCATCGGCCGCAACCCGAAGACCGGCACCGAGGTGCCGATCTCGCCGCGCCGGGTCATGGTGTTCAAGCCGTCGGCGATCCTGAAGCAGCGGATCAACGCCCAGCACCGCACCAATGGCGATGCCAGCAAGGCTCAACCCGAGGCGTAACGCCTTTCGCGAAGGATTTGGCATTTGGACAAGGCGCCGGATGCGTTCCGAACCATCAGCGAAGTAGCGCAGGAGCTCGACATCCCGCAGCACGTGCTGCGGTTCTGGGAGACCCGCTTCTCCCAGATCAAGCCGATGAAGCGCAGCGGCGGCCGCCGCTATTACCGCCCCGACGACGTCGACCTGCTCAAGGGCATCCGCCGGCTGCTCTACGGCGAGGGGTACACCATCCGCGGTGTGCAGCGGATCCTGAAGGAGCACGGCGTCAAATCGGTGCAGGGCCTCGCCGATAGCGCGGCAGCGGTCTCGTTCGGCGCGATCGAGGATGCCATCGGTGCCAGCCTGAGGGAGCCCGAGGACGACGAGGCGCCCATCAAGGGCATCGCCGACGCCGACGATGACGACTACCAGGGCGATGAGGAGGAAGGCATCGACTTCCGCTTCACCGAGGTCGACGATGAGGAGATCCTCACGACCTTCCGCAAGGGTGGCACCACCGCCGCACCGGCCGGCCCCAGCGCGCTGGACCGGGAGCGCCTGGGGCGGGCGCTCGCCGACCTCGTCGCCTGCCGCGAAATGCTGGATCAGGCACTGAACGAGGGGTAGGGGCGCTTCCGCTTGTTGTGCGGCCAGTTCCCGGGCTCGGACGGAGACACCAAAATGGTGTCGCTCGCCTTGCGCATCGCGCCGATCCTAGCTAATGGAACGACGTTCGGAGCGTGGCGCAGCCCGGTTAGCGCACTAGTCTGGGAGACTAGGGGTCGGAGGTTCAAATCCTCTCGCTCCGACCAAAATTTCCAAAGCATCGGTTGGGTGGATGACCGTCGGCGTGGAGCGCCTGCTCCGCCGGTGACGCATGCGCGACCGGGGCGCTAGCGGGCGGGCTTCCGCGGCTGGTAGGCTAAAATGTCGAAAACAACCCCATGCACAGTAGCGAAGTCGTTGATGGAATGACGTTTTTCCGAAGCGGTTTGACCGGCCTCTGTGTGGATAATCTAGGAAGCCGTTTCAACGGCAATCGGTGAGGAAGCGCGCCTACTCGCGTCGACCTTCTGACTAGCGAACATCTTCCACATCCCAGTTGCCGGTCCATCTTACCTCAAATACCCCACCACCATCCGCGTCGTCTCCTCCACCAGCACCTTCACCATCTTCTCCGACAGCATCTCGGCCCCGTTCAGCACCGTGTTGTGCGCAACCGCTTCGATCGCGCTGACGCAGATGAAGGTCGCCACATCGATGTCGATCTTTCGCATCTCCTTGCGGTGGCTTTCGAGATAGCCGCGCACGAGGGCGTGGACTTCGCGGTTTGACGCTTCGACGTCCCTGAGCTGGCCGATGCGCGGGATCTGCTCGGCGAGGATGCGGTGCAGGTCGGGGTCGATGTGGTGGGCCTCGATCGCGACCGTGACGAGCCGGCGCACCGCCTTGTCGATCGGCATGTCCGTCACCTCGGCGAAGGCGGCGCGGACGACCTTCATGATCTCGTCGTTGTGACGCTCGATCACGGCGGCGACGAGGGCTTCCTTGCTGGGAAAATACTGATAAAGCGAGCCGACGCTGACGCCGGCGATCTCGGCGATGCGGTTGGTGCTGGCCTTCTCGAAACCTTCACGGACCAGAATGCGAGCGGTCGCCTCGACCAGCGCGTCGACCGTGGCGCGCGACCGCGCCTGCGAGGCATTTTTCCGCGGATTTGTCGGCGGCTTGCGCGCCATGGGCCTGGGTCCTGAATGCGAGTAGAAAAAGCGAGCGAATACTCGCATTATATCGGCCCGTGGCGGCCTGTCGGCAAGCCCCTTGTGTCGCCATATGGATGCGGGGCCAGGCGGAGAACGGACCATGAGCGTCGCAAGACTTGTGTCGGCCTTGCAGTTTTGTCCTGACATCTGCGGGCCGCGGAGCCGCGACCCCGCGCCAAGCCTGCAAAGCCGCGCTTTCAACCTGCTGCTGCGCCGGCTTCCACATAAGAAACAACTCGCCTCCGCCGAGGCGGTGCAGGCGCATGTGCAGAAGCTTGCCTTGCAGCCCGCCTCGTTCGAGCCGACCGGGCTCGGTCGCGGTGTCGAGGCGATCCTGACCCGGATGGGCGGCTGGCCCGTCTATTACACCGCGCCGTCCTCGGGCCATGAGGGCTGCAACTATGTCATGTTCCTGCACGGCGGCGGCTACATCAACCAGATCGCGCCGGCGCATTGGCGATTCATCGGCGAGATGACGCGCAAGGCGCGTGTCTCCTGCGTCGTGCCGATCTATCCGCTGGCGCCGCGCGCGACCGCTGGGGATGTCGTGCCGAGGACGGCCGAGCTGCTGCGGATGCTGCTGGAAGACGCAGGCACCGCAAAGGTCACGGTGGTGGGTAATTCCGCGGGCGCAGGACTTGCGCTTGCCGCCTGCCAATGGCTGCGCGATGGCGGCCATCGGCAGCCGGCGCGGCTGGTGCTGATTTCGCCGGCGGCCGATGCGTCGGTCAGCCGTCCGGAGCAGGTCGAGATCGCAACGCGCGATCCGGTCCAGGACATTCCGGGGATCATCGAAGCCGGACGGCTCTATGCCGGCGAGCTCGATGTCGGCCATGCCTTCGTCAGCCCGCTCAACGGCACTTTCCGTTTCCTCGCACCGATGACGATCTTCTCGGGCACGCGCGATCTGCTGTACCCCGACAGCGTCGATCTTGCAGAGCGGGCGAGGGCGGTCGGCGTGCCGGTCGAGCTGCATCTGCTGCGCGACCAGCCGCACAATTATGCGCTGATGCCGACGCCGGAGGGGCGGCAGGCGCGTGCGCTCATCATGCGCGCGATAGCTTAGGAGGCAAGAGGTTGGGGACGAAAGGTGTGCTTGACGTCACAGGGCGGGCAGCCTTGGCGGGTCTGGCGACTGCAATGTTGGGGCGGGGGAAGGCGGCTCGTCATCGACGCGGCGACCGTCAGCTTGCGAGGGCCGCTTCCGTTGCGGAAATCGCGTGCACGTTCGGCAAGCTCATGAACCCCGGCTTGGAAAAATAATATCCCTGGAAGAGGTCGATCCCCGCAGCCCGGAGCACCGTCAGTTCGGCTTCGCTTTCCACGCCCTCGGCAAGGAGCTTGATATCGAGTTCGCGTGCCATCGACGCGATGCCGGCGACGATGACCTGCTTCGGGCGGCTGAGGTGGATGTTGCGCAAAAGCTCCATGTCGATCTTGATGAGGTCCGGCTGGAGCCTCGCCAGCAAACTGAGCCCGGCATAGCCGGCCCCAAAATCATCGAGCGCGGTCAGAAAACCGAGCGTCTTGTAGGTTCGCACAATGTGCTCGACATGCGCAGGATCGGCCATACGTTCGTTTTCGGTGAACTCGAACATGAGGTTCGCGGGCGAGAAGTTCGAACGGCGCGCCGCCGCCAGGGATTGTTGGATGCACGCCTGCGGCTCGTAGACTGCGTTGGGCATGAAGTTGATGGACAGCCGAGCTTGCGGATCGTCAAACAGCTTTCCGGCGGTCTCAATCGCCATGACTCTGGCGGCCTGGTCGAAGCGGTAAAGCTGGTCTTCGGTCAGTTGGCTCAGGACGCTCTGTGCACTTTCGCCATTGGGCCCGCGCACCAATGCTTCATAGCCCCAGACGCGCTGTTCGTTCACGGCGACGATCGGTTGAAACGCCATCTTGAATTCGAACGGCAGTCCCTCGCCGCCGCCGCATCCCTTGCAGGCCCCCGACATCGATCTCTCCTTCGTGGAAAGTTCACGATAGGGGCGAGTGATTAAGGATCGGTGCGATCCCGTCGCGGCGTTCCAACCAACGGCGCGAGACCTGCTCAGCGAGGACGCGGTGCAGCTTCGGGGCTGACGCGCTGACCTGGATCGCCGCCACGGTCACGAGCTTGCGCACGGCCCTGTTGATCGGCGGAGGGGCGCGCAACGCGCATGCGATTATTTTGCGTGAGATTGCTCAATTGGAGAGCGTGACGATTGTCACAAAGCGCTGACGCAATGGGTCTGGCGCAGCTTGAGCCCGTGCGGAGGGACAAGGCGACCCCCGGGCGTTTCCTCGCTATCCGTAGTTCTTCGGGGCCTTAGGCGTGGCCCTTGATCTCGTAATGGCCGGGCACGCATTTGTAGCGCTCGAGGCGCCAATTGGCGTGATAGATCGGATGCTCGCCCATCCATTTCGCCAGTGGTGCCTGTGCGCCGACCGCGCACTGCATCATCGAAATCTCGGGCGTCATGTTGCTGTCAGTCACGATTTCCTCGACGCAACTGCCTGAGCTAGCTACGCTAAGCCGGCAGAGCACGGCAACGACGGTCACGAACATTCCAGTCACCTCATCGGTAGTTTCAGACCACGAAGAGGATGCAAGCGGAGTGCCAGAGCCTGTGACACGCAAACAACACGCTGGCCTGGCCGACTCGACCCAGCGTCCGAACTCCATTTGATGATTCGGGTTGTAAAAAAATTGCCCATAAACCGAAGCCGGACAAATACGGGAACCCGTCAGCTCTACGGGCATGAGCCGCGATGCCGGCACGCCCCGCAACGGAGCTTCCCGGCGACGATCGTCAGCGCCTCGTCTTTCGAGACGACCGCTTTCAGCAGTCCCCCAGGATGAGGTTGGCAAGCATCGCTGCTGTTGAAACTGGCGCAACGCACACCTCCCTCGTCCTGAGCGCCCGCCAGCGGCGGGCGTCTCGAAGGACGTGCCGCCCGGATGCAGGGCGCGTGATTGCGTGAGCTTCGCTTAATCCGCGCGCCGAAATAATCGATGTCGAACAATCACGGCGCGCCACTTTCAATTGCGCGTGCAGCGCTGCTACATTTTGCGCGCGCCCGGCAAGTGGCGCGCTAACGAAGAAACATGCCGACAGGGAGGGACCGAAGTCCCATGAAGGATTTTGCTGGAAAGATCGCGGTCATCACCGGCGGCGGCACGGGAATGGGGCGCGAGCTCGCACGGCAGCTCGTGGCCGAGGGCTGCAATGTCGCGATGTGCGACGTCTCGGAGGCCGCGATGGCCGAGACCAAGCGGCTCTGCGAGGCCGAGAAGCTGCCGCAGGGCCTGCGCGTCACGACGCACGTCGCCGACGTCGCGATCGAGGATCATCTGAAGCGTTTCCGCGACGAGCTCGCCGAGCAGCAGAAGACCGACAGGATCCATCTGCTGTTCAACAATGCCGGCATCGGCGGCGGCGGCAGCCTGTTCACCAACACGCGCGAGCAGTGGGAGCGCACCTTCAACATCTGCTGGGGCGGCGTCTATCTCGGCGTGCGCACCTTCCTGCCGATGCTGGTCGCCGCGGACGAGGCCCACATCGTCAACACCGCAAGCGTCAACGGCTTCTGGGCCTCGATCGGCATGGGCCAGGCCCACACCGCCTACAGCTCCGCCAAGTTCGCGGTGAAGGGATTTACCGAAGCGCTGATCAACGACCTCCGCCTGCACGCGCCGCACGTCAAATGTTCGGTGGTGATGCCCGGTCACATCGGCACCTCGATCGTCTCGAATTCGCGCAAGGTGCAGAGCGCCGACGGATCGGAGCGACTCAACGCCGACGAGGTCGCGCTGACACGCAAGCGCATGGTCGCGGCCGGCGTGCCAGCTGCTGACAAAATGTCGGACGATGACATCCAGGCGGTGTTCGCCGAGCGCGCCCGCAGCTTCCTCGAGGATGCGCCGACGAGCGCGGCAGAGGCCGCGAAGATCATCCTCGACGGGGTCAAGGCGGAGCGCTGGCGCATTCTCGTCGGCGAGGACGCCGAGCGCCTCGACGCACGCGTGCGCGCGACGCCCGAGCAGGCGTATGACCGCGCCTTCTACGAAAGTTTTACGCAGGAGGTCGGCTGGCGGCTCGGTTGAAACCGCCAGGCCGAGCCTCGTGGAACGCGCGCGTATTTAGGTATGATAGTTATCATGTCAAGAGTCGCGCCGGTCATTTTGACCGGCCGCCTTCGTGCGCGTTCGCCATCTCATGACAAAACGGAATGTCACGCATGCGACGTGAATGTCTGTTCAAGCGATGGTGATCTCGAACGGCTGTAATGCCACGCGCGGCCGCTTGGTTGGGGAACCGAAATGGTTTAGTCAGTCTGGTGTAAGCGATGACAGAGCGTAGCTCCCGATGATACCCGCATGCCTCTCGGACGATTTGCTTCTTTGCCCCGAGCGAGAGGACATCTCCGCTGAATTCACGCGGCTGCTCATCGCCGCCCAGGATGGCGGAGCCACGATCGCCGAATGCCTGATGATCGCGCGGCAATTGAAGGGGGGCGATGACCGCTCCTGGCATCGCGAGTGGAAGAGGCTGGCGCAGGCCAATCGGCAGCGCGCCGAGGCCGCGTTCGCCGAAGGTCACATGGCGAGTGCCCAGCGCAACTGGCTGCGCGCCATGAATTACTACGGTGCCGCGGCGATGCCGCTCGAGCCGGACGACGAGCGCCGCTGGGTTGCCGTGCTCGCGATGCAGGAATGCGCGCGCCGCTATCTTTCGGCGCGTAGCCCGGCGGGCGAGGTCGTAACGATCCCCTGGCTCGACGGCCACGCATTGCAGGGCTACTTCCTCCCTGCGCAGCCGGGAGGCGGCCAGGCGCCGACAGTGATCTGCATCGGCGAGCCCGGCCATCGCAAGGAAGAGTTCCTGTTCAAGCTCGTGCCGCATGCGCGCGAGCGAGGATTCTCGATGCTGGCCCTCGACCTGTTCGGCGACCAGCGTGACGATTACATCGATGCGCTGCTGCGGCGCCGGGATATCGAGGGCGCGATTCCTTGCGTCATGGACTATCTCGAGACGCGCAGCGACGTCGATTTCGCGCGCGTCGGGATCATCGCCGACGGCTGGGGCTCGTCCTTTGTCGCGCGCGCCGTGTTGCAGGAGCCGCGGCTTGCCGCCGCCGTCTGCGACGGGGGCCTGTGGGACCTGCACGAGCGGGCCTTCTTTGCCAGCCGATTCGCGAGGAGCGACCTCAGCATCGTGCCGGTGCCGCACGCGCCGCTGATGGCCTCCAGCGCCGACTGTCCGGTGCTGATCACGCTCGGCGAGGACGGCTGGCTCAAGGCCGACCGGGCGCGTCAGATCGTCCAGAGCTCCCGGCTCGGCAGCTCGAATGTCATGCTGAAGGTGTTCACTGCGGCCGAGACCGGCGCAGCGCAGGCCCATGCGGACAATCCGAGCCTTGCCAACGAGTACATCTTCGATTGGCTCGAATCGCGGCTCGGCCCCGCCGGGGCGGATCTGAGCGCCGTCGTAGGGCGCTAGAAGTCGAGGGAGATCCGGACGCAGGCCTTCTCGAGGCGATTCTTCAGCGTCGCGAGCTTGGTGGTGAATTCGGTCAACTCGTTCTCGTCGAACTCCTGGAAGACGAATTCGCGGATCGTCTTGTACTGCTCGTTGAGGCTCGTGATGTGCTTCTGCGCCTTCTCGGCCAGCGACAGCCGCACCACGCGGGCGTCGGTCGGCGAGGGGCGACGGCGCAACAGGCCCTTCTTCTCGAGCAGCTTGGACTGGGTGGTGACGAAAGACGGATCGACGTGGAGGAGCTTGGAGACGACGTTGACCGGGATGCCGTCGTCCTTGTCGAGGTCGGAGATCGCCATCAGGATCAGCCATTGCGGGCCGCTGATGCCGAGCGTCTTCGCCCAGAACTGACGCAACTCCTCCAGATACATGTTGATCGACGATATCTCCCAGGTGAAGCGCCTGATGATATCCAGGTTGCCGATCGAGCGCAGGCGCGCTCCTTCTTTCCTCGTCGCGGACACTGCGTCTCTCCCGTGAACCGATTGTTCGGGCCGGTGCTCGTGGATGGGCATTAGTCCACGCAAGCCTGCTCTGACGCAAGTGCAGAGCAAAGTAATTTCGTCATGAAAATTACAAATATGACCGACTCAGGGGATCGGCTGGGGGTGTTGCGCGCGGGGCACAGGCTTAGTGAAACCACAAAGCTTAGTAGATAAAGTATTTTGAGTAGCTGAATGGCGCAGATATGTTGCTCATGGCGGTGGGGGGTACTCGATCGTCCCGTTGCAGGTGGTTCGCTCACGTCACTCCCGAAGGCGGGTGTGTCCGGAAGCGCAAAGTGACCGAGCGGATTCGAAGAGACGGGGATCTGGGGGGCCTTTCGGTCCAGTCTCCGTAAAATAGCAACTTGGAGGTTTTAAATGAAGATGGTGAAGAGCCTTTTGCTCGGCACTGCGGCGGGACTGATCGCCGTCGGTGGAGCTCAGGCGGCTGATCTCCCCGTGAAGGCCAAGGCGGTCGAGTACGTGAAGATCTGCTCGCTGTACGGTGCCGGATTCTACTACATGCCGGGCACTGACACCTGCATCAAGCTGGGCGGCTATCTGCGTGCCGACGCGGTTGTCGGCGCGAGCCCCTACAGCTTCCAGCAAAGCGGCTCGAGCGGCAATCAGGGCTCGAACAACCGTCTGACCAATTACTGGTACAGCCGCGCCCGTTTCGACTTCACCGTCGATACCCGCACGGCGACCGAATACGGTGTGGTGCGCACCTACGCCGATGTGGTCGCCACCTATGACAGCCCATCCGTCACCGGCAGCGGCGGCGGCACGACGGCCCCGACCGGCGCGGCCTCGCTCGGCCTCTTCCACGCCTTCATCCAGTTCGCCGGCTTCACCTTCGGCCGCACGGTTTCGATCTTCGACGCTCCGTGGCAGAGCTATCCGGCAGGCGGCCCCGACACCATTCCGGGCGGCAGCAACCACACCAACGGCGTCAATCAGGTTGCCTACACGGCTGATTTCGGCCAGGGCATCACCGCTTCGTTCGCGTTGCAGGATGAATCGACGGCAACCAACGGCCAGTCGAACCTCTGGAACGTGTCGACCGGTACGGCCGCTCAGTTCGTGACGGGCGTCTACGGCACCAGCGCCTGGGGCGGCACCCGTACGCCCGACATCATCGGTCAGGTTCGCGTCGACCAGGCCTGGGGTCTGGCCCAGATCTCGGTCGCGGCGCATGACATCCATGCGGCCTACTACGGCGCGACGGAAACCAGTGGTCACCCGTCCGACAAGTGGGGCTGGGCCGTGCAGGGTGCCTTGTCGATCAAGAACATCCCGACCGGCGCGGGCGACGTCATCAACCTGCAGGCCGTCTACACCGACGGTGCAACCCGCTACAATTTCCAGAGCCTGTTTCCGCAGAGCTTCTTCATGTTCAGCGGTAGCGGCACCGGAGCCTATCAGAGCACCGGCTTCGCCGGAGTTGCCGACGGTGTCTTCGGGATCGGGACCGGCATCGATACGGTCAAGACCTGGGGCGTTCGCGGTGGCTTCACCCACAACTGGAGCCCGAACTGGACGAGCGGCGTCTATGGCGGCTATGCCCAGCTGAAGTACGGCGATGCGGGCAAGGCCCTGATCTGCACCAACTTCGCAGCGATTGCCGTGCCCGGTGCGACCTGTAATCCGGACTTCAACTTCGCGGTCGTCGGCGTCAATACCGTGTGGACTCCGGTCAAGGGCCTCGCATTCACTGCGGACGTGAGCTGGTCGCGTCTGGACCAGAAGTACTCCGGCGCCATCGCGAGCCCGGGCGTTGCCACCGCGGCAAAGCCGGCGGCAGTGTACGAGCTGAAGGATCAGAACTCGGTCAGCATGCTGCTCCGCGCTCAGCGTAACTTCTAAGATCAATCTCGCCGATTGATCAGAGAACCCCGGCGGGAAACCGCCGGGGTTCTTGTGTGCTCTCGTCATTCTCGGGTTTCTTCCGGGGCCGAGCGAAGCATCGGCGCTCAGGCCGTCCGATGGCGTTCCACAGAAAAGCTGGAAGCTTCGGTGCGTTCGCTTCTGATAATTATTTACTTACGTGAGTTACTAAGCTATATAGCGCTTGGCTGACAATGAGAGTTGTCACTCCTGGCTTCATGCTAGGCCTCCGAAACCTCCGGCAATGCCCTGCCGGAGGTTTTTCGTTTGCGATGAGCCTTTTTGCGATGAGCCCTGCAGGCTAAGCGCGTGCGACGCGCAAGCGCGCATTCGGCCGGTAGGCGAGGCGGCTGTGGCCGGCGCAATAGGGCTGGCCGTCGGGCGCGGAGTTGCCGCAGAAGCAGAAATCCTCGGCGCCCGGCGTCGAGATCGGCCAGCGGCAGCGGTTCTCGGCAAGCTCCAGCAGCGAGCAGCGGTTGGCGTCGTCGATGGGACCTGTCACCACGGGGGCGTCGGTGTCGCCGTAGATCGTGGCGAGCATTTCATATTGCAGCCGTGGCACGGCCCTCGATGCCCGCGCCAGGCCCCGCTCCTGAACCTTGCGGTCGTCGTTCGTCCTGCCACGGGTCAGATTGAGGCGAGACAGCTTGCCGATCACGGCGTTGCGGCTGACTCCGATGTCGGCTGCGATCTCGCGGCAGGAGAGGCCGGCCTCGAAGTGCCGCTTCAGAAGTTCGATGCGTTCGTCGGTCCAGGTCGGGGAGAGAACAGGCATGTGGTGCGGTCCCAGGTTGCAGATGCGGCCTCCGCCTCCCGAGATCCGTCCGCTTCACGTCCGGCGCGCGCTCACGTCCTGCCATTGTCGCGGATCGACAAAAGCCCGTCCTTGATGGCGAGACGGATGCCTTCCTCGATCAGGGTACGCGCGACGCCGGGAACGCTGGTGCCGTGGGTGCCCTGTCTCACCAGCTTTTCCAGATAGGTGATGGTCGAGAGCGCCAAGGTTACGGGAATACGGTCAGTCTCGGCTTTTTCGGTGGCCATGGCCCGAACGCTAGCCTCTTACTCAGGTACATAAAAGTAACGATTAAGACTCTATTTAGGTTTGAGGGCGGAAGTCAAATGCAGTCTGCGCTTGACGCTCAGCGCTTTGGAATCGCAAAGGAAATTAGTCACGACCGAGCTCGCCGCGCGGAAGACCGGGCGGCGGCGGGCGTCAACAGGTCGGGAAGGGGCGGCCGGGCTCAGCCGTGCACGATCGCCTTTTCGATCATGCAATGGATGCCCTTGGCGCCGTTGACGGTCTGCGTCACCCGCAAATCTGCCGCCAGGCTGCACAGCGTATAGGCGTCCTCGCGCGACAGGTTTCGCTTCTCGCCGAGCAGTGCGATCATGTCGCGCAGGGCGCGCACCACGCATTGGTCGAGGTCGGGGTCCATCGCCATCGTCATGTAGTGGGTCGCCGTCTCGGCGCGGGGATAGTCGAACCTGAGGTCCTTGCGCAGCGTCAGGCGGAAGCGGCCCTGCAGCGCAGTCTCGATCGCGGTGACGCAGACTTCGCCGTCGCCCTGCGCGCCATGGCCGTCGCCGCAGGAGAACATCGCGCCCGGCACGAACACCGGCAAATAGAGCGTTGCGCCGGCGCCCAGCTCCTTGTTGTCGAGATTGCCGCCCATGGCGCGCGGGATCAGCGAGGAGATGCGGCCCCAGCTCGGTGGCGGTGAAACGCCCATCACGCCGAAGAACGGTTTGAGCGGCAGGTCGAGCCCCCACGGCATCCGGCCGACCATCCTGGTACGGTCGAGCGGGATGTTGAGGATGCGCGTCTCATGGAAATCGTCGGGCAGGGTGCCGGACAGCGGCTTGATCATGTTCCAGCCCCAATCCTGCCGGAGCTGAACGTCGAGGATCTCGACCGCGAGCACGTCGCCCGGCTCGGCGCCTTCGACGGCGATCGGGCCGGTGAGGATGTGGCCGGGCAACATGCGCTCGTTGTTGGCATGAACCTCGTGCATCTCAGGCGGAATATGAAACTTGCCGCCGTCGGGCAGCATGTCGGGTCCGCCGCTGATGGTGTCGACCGTCACTTCATCGCCGCTCGCGAGGGTGAGGACGGGCTTGAGCGCGGCTTCGAAGAAGCCCCAATGGCAGGTTTTCGGGCTGGAATGCAGGTGGTGATGGGTCATTTGCCGCGTCCGATCACTTTCATCAGGCCGGACTTGACCCGGCGATTGATCCTCTTTCAAGAAGATTTCCGAGGATCGCCGGGCGGGTCAAGCCCTGCGCAGAGGCAAGATCATCCAGCGAGGCTCCCCTGTTTTTCGTTCTGTCCAAGACAATCGGCGCCGCGCTGCTGCCGATCAACCTGCTGGTCGAGCTCGGCATCCTGTCGCTGGTGCTGATGGCGACGCGCTTTGCCGCGCTCGGCCGCAAGCTCGCCGTGACCACGCTGGTGCTGCTGGCGCTGGCGGCGTTCTCGCCGCTCGGCAATCTCCTGATTTATCCGCTTGAATCGCGCTTCCCGGTTTGGGATTCCTCGCGCGGCGCGCCCGACGGCATCATCGTGCTCGGCGGCTCGGTCGACACCGATCTGTCGGCGGCGCATCGCACGCCTGTCGTCGCGCACGCAGCCGATCGTCTGTTTGCGCCGGCCGAGCTCGCGCGCCGCTATCCGAATGCGCGCATCGTTTTCACCGGCGGGTCGGCGAATATCATCTCCACCGACGCGAAAGAGGCCGACTATTCGGCGCCCATCCTCGAGAATCTCGGCATTCCGAAGCAACGCATGATCCTCGAGCGCAATTCGCGCAACACCTGGGAGAATGCGATCTTCACGAAAGAGCTGGTGATGCCGAAACCGGGCGAACGCTGGCTGCTGGTGACGTCGGCCTTCCACATGCCGCGCTCGATGGGGATCTTCCGCAAGGCCGGATTTGACGTCGAGGCCTATCCCGTGGACTGGCGGATGGGCGGACGTGACGACCTTTTTTCCTTCACCAACATGGGTGCGGACGGGCTGGGCCGAACCGAAGTTGCCGTGCGCGAATGGATCGGCCTCGTGGCTTACCGTCTGATGGGCAGGACCGGCGAGTTGCTTCCGGGGCCCACCAAGGACTAGAACGAGGACCGCAAAACAAGACCACGCAAGGCGCGATCGCCTGTCCGGAGGAAGCCATGCAACAGCAGAATGCAGACAGCATCGATCTGGCCGGCCTCGTCGCCGATCTCAACAGCCTGCTGCGGCTGAAGACGAATGTGATCGGGATGAAGCTGTTCGCGCAAGCGGCCGAGATGGAAGCGATCCCGAAGATCCGGCGGCCGAATGCGATCCACACCACCGACCAGATCGTCTCGATGGCCGCACGGCTGGGCTGGACCGTCGGCATCACCGCCGACGATCTCGTCGGCGCGCAATGCCGCGCGGTGATCGGCCTTGCGCCGCAGGACGAGACATGGCTCGCCGGCGAAAATTATGTCGGGATCTGGCATGGCACGGCGGAAGACGCGCGCAGGCGCCAGGAGGCACTGGACGTGGTTCAGTTCGGACAATATCGGGCGCTCGCCGTCAGCCCGCTCGCGAGCGGGCGGCTCGATCCGCCCGACATCTGCCTCGTTTATGCGACGCCCGGGCAGATGATTATCCTGATCAACGGACTGCAATATACCGGCTACAAGAAGTTCGAATGGGGCGTGGTCGGCGAGACCGCCTGCGCGGATTCGTGGGGCCGGGCGCTCAAGACCGGGGAGCCCAGCCTGTCCTTGCCATGCTATGCCGAACGGCGCTATGGCGGCGTGCCGGACGAGGAGATGCTGATGGCCTTGAAGCCGTCGCATCTCGCCAAGGCGGTTCTGGGCATGAAGGCGCTGGCCAAGAACGGCTTGCGTTATCCGATCCCGCCCTACGGCATTCAAAGCGACGTCCGTGCCGGCATGGGCGTGAGTTACGCGAAAAAGTAAGGGACGAGCATGAGCTCTGCGAAATTCGACATCGTCGTCTACGGTGCGACCGGTTTCACCGGCCAGCTCGTCGCCGAGTATCTGACCAGGCAATACAAGACCGACAATTCGCTGAAATGGGCGATGGCCGGCCGTAGCCTCGGCAAGCTGAAATCGGTACGCGATGCGATCGGGGCGCCCGGGAATACGCCGCTGATCGTGGCCGATGCGTCCGACGCTGCGTCGCTGAAGGCAATGGCCGAGCAGACGATGTCGGTGATCACGACGGTCGGTCCGTATCAGTTCTACGGCGAGGAGTTGCTGGCTGCCTGCGTCGCCACCGGCACGGATTATTTCGATCTCTGCGGTGAGCCGATCTGGATGCGGCAGATGATCGACAAGTACGAGGCGGCTGCGAAAGAGAGCGGCGCGCGCATCGTGTTTTCGTGCGGTTATGATTCCGTGCCGTTCGAGCTTGGGACCTTCTTCGTGCAGGAGGAAGCCAAGCGGGTGTTCGGCGCGCCGGCGCCGCGCGTGAAGGGCCGCGTGCGCGACATGCGCGGCACGCTGTCAGGCGGCACCGCGGCGAGCGCGAAAGCGACCTTCGATGCGGTCGCCAAGGACCTCAGCCTCGTCGCCATTCTCAACGATCATTTTGCACTGACGCCCGGCTTCACCGGGCCGAAGCAGCCGAAGGGCAACAGGGCGATCTTCGAGGAGGATCTGCAATCCTGGGCTGCGCCGTTCATGATGGCGCTGATCAACACGCGCAACGTCCATCGCTCCAACATGCTGATGGGCTTTCCCTACGGCCAGGATTTCGTCTACGACGAGATGGTCCTCACAGGTCCCGGCGAGAAAGGCGAGGCCAACGCCAAGCGCGTGATGGCCGCCAACGCCGAGAAGACCGGCCCGAATGCGCCGAAGCCGGGCGAGGGGCCGTCGAAAGAAGAGCAGGAGAACGGCCGCTTCGACCTGCTCTATGTCGCGATCGCGCCCGACGGCCGCATGGTCCGCGCCGGCGTCACCGGCGACCGCGATCCCGGCTACGGCTCGACCTCGAAGATGATCTCCGAATGCGCGATCTGCATGCTGCGCGATACCACGGACGTTCCGGCAGGCTTCTGGACGCCGGGCGCAGCGATGCAGCACAAGCTTATCAAGCGGCTGGTCGATCACGCCGGGCTGACGTTTGGGGTGGAAAGCTAGTTTCGGATCGTCGGGTGGATTAGCCTCTAGTCCGCCCGACGAGATCGTGCCCGACTCTACTTCCCCTTCTTCCGCTGCTGCTGTCCGAGGCCCATCTGCTTCGCCAGTTGCGAGCGCGCCACCGCATAGTTCGGCGCGACCATGGGATAGTCGGCCGGCAGGCCCCATTTCTCGCGGTATTGCTCCGGCGTCATGCTGTACTGCGTACGCAGATGGCGCTTCAGCGATTTGAAGCGCTTGCCGTCTTCCAGGCAGACCAGATAATCGGGCGCAATCGACTTTTTCAGCGAGACCGCCGGCTTGGCCGGCTCGAGCGGCGCGGTCTCGGTGCGGCCCGACGACACCCGCACCAGGGCGCCGTGCACCTGGCTGATCAGGTTCGGAATCTCCGTAGCCGGCGTCGGATTGTTGCTGAGATAGGCTGACACGATGCTCGCCGTCAGCTCGATGAAATTCTTCGCCCCGGCATCAGACATGAGCCCGCCCTCTCTCCACCTTGCGCCTCACGGGATAGACGACGCCGAACTATTCGGTGTCAACAATACGTTCGGCCGAAATTCGACAACTGACAGGATGAGCTGATGACTGGCGAGGTGGTGCTTTATTCGGGCGCAGCCCGCCTCAGCCCCGCTGGTCGAGATGGGCGCGCAGCTCGTCGATCGAGGCAAAGCGCATCATGCCCTCCGGCATCTGCGCTTCGATCGAGCCGTCGGAATAGAGCGAATAGGCCATGCCGTCGACGATTCCGGATTTGAGCACGGTCACGGGCGGCTGCTCGACGGCTGGCGGCGCCGGCTCGGGTGCAGGCGGCGGGGCGGCCTCCGCAAAGGTGGACGGCGAGCGCGGCGGCTGGCGACGCAAGGCGGCCGGCGGCTCCGGCGGACGCATGCGCTCGGGTTTCGGCCAGGCATCGTCGAAACTGGCAGGCGGACTTTCCAGGGCCTCACTGGGCTCCAGAGGAAGCTGCGGTGGCGCCCCCTCGGTGGCCTTCGCCTCCGCGCGCTCGCGCTCCTTGCGTGAGGTCGAGGCAAACAGGAGGTTGCGCCGGCGCGGCGCTTCCGGAGGCGCGGGCGGCGTCGGAGCTTCCGGCTCCGGCGGCACCTCGACACGCGGACGCTCGCGCGCGGTAGCTTCGCTCTGCCATGGCGGGGGGCCTGCGGCGGGTGGCGGCGGTGGCGGCTCCGTCCTCGCGGCCGAGCCGGATGTCGGCTCGGGCGCTGCTGCGCCCGATACGGCAAGGCCGGGCAGCACGGGCCTGACCCGAACCTCCGACGGCGCGACTGCACCGGCCAGCCGCCGAGCGATGCTCTTCAGTTCTCCGACCACGACATAGAGGCCGACCAGTAACATTCCGGAGCAGACTGCGATCGTGCCCGAGATTATCAGGGGGCTGCCGAGGCTGAACTCTCTGACGGAGAAGCCAAACAGGATCGAAAGGAGGCCCGCCACGACGGCGAAAATCCCCGCGATCAACAATGCCAAGGTCATCGAACTCACCCCCGGCCGCGCATCCACGCGCGACCCGTCACGCCACGATACCGTCATACGATGTTCCACGCCAACGGCGAATTGCAAGCCACGTTCCTAAGAGGAAGGAAATCAGAGACTTATTCACATTCCCTTCAGCCAGGGCTCGCTACTGCTCGTCTGCCGTCACCATCCGGAATTGCTGCATCGCATCAGGAATTTAGCCATAATGCCCAATTACTTGGTAATGGAACTGCGCTATAGGGAATCCGGGGTTGAGGCCCGCGCGCGCCAGCAGGGCCAAGAGGGGATTCCGGGGCACCGATAGCCATGACATCCATCACGACGTCGGCGATCGATACGCCTCAGCGGCGTTCGGTCGAACGGACTTGCGACGATCTGGCCATGCTGGTGCTGGCTGCGGTCGCCGTCATTGCCGGCTTGACCTTCCGCGACTACGGCCTCGGTTGGGACGATTACACTCACGCCGAATATGCCGACCTGTTGCTGCGCATGTTCGGTTCCGGCTTCAAGGACACCGCGGCGCTCTCTTTCGCCAATCTCTACATGTATGGCGGCGGCTTCGACATGGTCGCGGCTCTCCTGCACAAGATCATTCCGCTCGAATTGTTCGAGACGCGGCGTCTGGTCGGCGCCATCGTCGGCGTGATCGGTCTTGCGGTAACGTGGCGGCTCGGCCGCCGCATCGGCGGCCCGCTTGCCGGTCTCGCCTCACTCCTGTTGCTCGCGCTGTGCCCGATCTTCTACGGCCACATGTTCATGAACCCGAAGGACGCGCCCTTCGCAGTGGCCATGGTCGTCCTGATGCTCGGCCTCGTCCGACTCGCCGATGAATATCCGCAGCCGTCGCCGCGCACGATCCTGATCGTCGGCCTCGGCGCCGGCCTTTCGCTCGGCTGCCGCGTTCTCGGCGGTCTCGCGCTGGTCTATGCCTTGATCGCCTTCATCCCGCTCTTCCTGGAAGAATTGCGCAACGAAGGTCTGCGCGAGTCGATCCGCCGCTTCGCCCACGTCCTCTATGTGCTGCTGCCCGGCCTCGTGTTCGGCTACCTCGTGATGGGGCTGATCTGGCCGTGGTCGATCATGGAGCCCGGCAATCCCTTCGAGGCGCTGACCTACTTCTCGCATTTCTTCGAGAAGCCCTGGAAAGAGATGTTCGACGGCGCGATCGTATCGGTGCCGGACATGCCTTGGTCCTATCTGCCGACGCTGTTTGCGCTGCAGCTGCCCGAAGTGATGCTGGTGCTGATGGCCGGCGCCGTGGTCAGCACTTTCGCCGTGCTGCCGCGACGCGAGGTTCCGGCGCGGCGCAAGACCATCCTGCTGATGCTGACGCTGGCCGCAACCCTGCCGCTTGCGATTGCGATGGTGAAGCGGCCGGCGCTGTACAATGGCATCCGCCATTTCGTGTTCGTGATTCCGCCGATGGCCGTGCTCGGCGGCGTCGCTTTCGGCTGGGCCATGGAGCGCCTGCGCGCCAATCACCGCACCTGGCAGCCGGTCGTGCTCGCCACCTTCTGCTTCGGCCTCGCGCTGTCGCTCGCCGAGATGATCCGACTGCATCCCTATCAGTACACCCACTTCAACCATATTGCCGGCACCGTGCGCGGCGCCGACAACCGCTTCATGCTGGACTATTGGGGTCTTGCGCTGAAGCAGGCCTCCGACGAGTTGCGCGAGCAGCTCGTCGAGCGCCAGGAGGTGCCGCCGACCAATCGCAAATGGAAGGTCGCGGTCTGCGGCCCGCAGCGCCCGGCCCAGGTCGCGCTCGGCCCGGACTTCACCATCGGCTGGGATTCCAACGCTGCCGATTTCGCGATGACGCTCGGCGAGTTCTACTGCAAGGGCCTGACCGCGCCCGTGATGGTCGAGATCAAGCGCGACGACGTGGTGTTCGCCCGCGTCTACGACATCCGCGGCCGCAGTATTTCCAGCCTGCTGTCGATTCCGGCGCCGTAGAATTTTCTCCTGAGACGTGGCCCGGATGGAGTGCAGCGAAATCCGGGACCCCTGTCGGAGTGGCCCCGCATTCCGCGGAGCCTGTCATCGGGCGGCGCTTCGCGCCGACCCGTTGGCTCCATGCGGACTACGCTGGACTGCCGCGCTTTGCGCACCTTGCTGCCAACGAGTAGCGGTACTACGCTCCCTCCACGCAACAACGATGTTCGGAGAGACCAGCCATGTCGCCAGCGGAAGCGCGCCTGAAGGAAGTGCCGTCTGATATGACGGAGGCCGAGTGGCAGCAACGGGTCAATCTCGCCGCCTGCTATCGCCTGGTCGCGCTGTACGGCTGGGACGATCTGGTCGACACCCACATCTCCGCGCGCGTGCCCGGTCCCGATCATCACTTCCTCATCAACCCCTACGGGCTGATGTTCGACGAGATCACGGCGTCCAGCCTCGTCAAGGTCGATTTGCACGGCAATCAGCTCTCCGAGAGCGAGTACAGCATCAACCCGGCGGGCTTCACCATCCATTCGGCGATCCACGAGGTGCGCGAGGACGCGATCTGCGTGCTGCATCTCCACACCCTCGACGGCACCGCGGTGTCGAGCTGCGCGGAAGGGCTGCTCCCGCTGAACCAGACGGCCCAGCTCGTCACCCACGACCTCGCCTATCACGACTATGAAGGCATCGCACTCGACCACGACGAGCGGCCGCGGCTCCAGAAGGATCTCGGCGACCACAACCACATGCTGCTGCGTAACCACGGTACGCTCACGGTCGGCCGCTCTGTCGCCTCCGCCTTCGAGCGCATGTATCATCTCGAACGCGCCTGCTCGATGCAGGTGCGCACGCGCGCGCTGGGCACGCCGGTCTATCCGGTCGAGGAGATTGCGATCGAGAAGAACACCGAGTTGCTCGCCAACCGCGATCGCGCCGAGCTGCGCGCCACCAACCTCGTGTGGCCGCCGCTGCTGCGCAAGCTCGACCGCGAGCTTCCGGGCTATCGGTCTTGAGATTTTCGGGATTTGGTGTAGAGTAGCACCCAACTGACCTCTACGCCTCTTGGAATGAAACGCCGCCCAATTCCGGGCGGCGTTTTTATTTGGTGAGCTTCGTTAGCTGACCCAGCCTATGGCAGGTCGTCGCTACACCGCCCGCGCGTCATACGCGTACATGAAATCCATGCCCTTGGCGCCAAGCGGCAGCAGCCATTTCAGCATCTGATTGCGAACCCATGCGCCGGTGGCGCTGAACTCGCGCTTGCCGTTGCCGTTGCGGCGCGCCATGGCGACGATCTTCTCGGTGCGCGGGCGGCGCTCAGCCTCGAAGGCCTGGAAGGTGGCGCCGAGCTCCTGACCCTGCTGCATCAGGCGCGAGAGCCGCATCGCGTCCTCCAGCGCCAGCGAGGCGCCCTGGCCGGCATGGGGGCTGGTCGCGTGCGCGGCATCGCCGATCAGGAGCGAGCGCTTGCGCGACCAGGTCGGCAGGGTTGCGAGATCGAGCGTGTCGGTGACGACGATGTTCTCGGCCGCTTCGATGATGGCGGGGATTGGATCGTGCCAGCCGCGGTGGAAGTCGCGAAGATGCTGCTTCAGTGTCGTCGGATCGAGCGCGCGAAACATCGCCGCGTCCATGCCGTGCGCGGGCTGCGTGCTCCACCACATCACGCCGTCGTTCGGATCGGGGCTGCAATAGCCGTAGCCGAAGAAGCCGCTCCGTCCGAAGGTGGTCTCGACGCGCTGACCGATCGATCTGCCGTCGAGCACGGCGTGCGGCACGAAGCCGCCGAAGCCGATGAGTCCGGTGTCGAACGGTTGCGGTCCGTCCGGGATCACCTGGCGGCGCGTTACCGAGTGCAGGCCGTCGGCGCCGATCAGGAAGTCGCCCTCGGCGGTGCTGCCGTCGGAGAAGTAGGCGATGATCGGCTGGTCGCCGCGGTCCTCGATCTTGATCAGCCGCTTCTCGAAATAGAGCGAGACGCAGGCGCACCAGGCCTTGTCGATTAGGATTTCGTTCAGCGTGGCGCGGGAGATGTTCACCGCGGGCTGGCCGAAGCGCCGCGCCATGTCGCGGTTGATCGAGCCGAGCCGTTCGCCGCCTTGCGAATAGAAGTCGAATGCCTCCGCGACCGAGCCGCGGCTGACCAGCTCCTGCGCAAGGCCGATTTCGTCCATGACATGCATGCCGTTCGGCGCGATCTGAAGGCCGCCGCCGATTCCCTTCGAGTAGGGCCAGGCCTCGTAGATCTCGGACTCGATGCCGGCCCGGCGAAGCAGGATCGCGGCCACGGGTCCGGCAATGCCGGCGCCGATGATCAGCGCCTTGCGGGGACGATAGGACATGGGCTTGCTCCCGACATTTCCGCGGTGCTAGGGAGAAAAAGGTCGCTAAATATCTTAGCGACTAAGATATATATCGCCTAAGAGATGAGGTGGGCCTTGTCAAGGACGAAGGCGCGGACGGCGCTGTTGCAGCAGCTCGAGGAGGCGATGCGCCGGTCGTCCGCGCAAGGCGTGCTCTACGGGCAAACCGTTGCCAACGTTGCCGGAATTGCCAATTCCGACCTGGAATGCATGGACATCCTGTACCTCGAAGGCCGTGTTACCGCAGGCAGGCTCGCCGAGGTCACGGGCCTCACGACGGGGGCCATCACCGGCGTGGTCGACCGGCTCGAAAAGGCCGGCCTGGTCCGCCGTGAGCGCGACGAGAAGGACCGCCGTAAGGTTTTCATCGCGGTCGTGCCCGAGGCGATCGCAAAGCTCACCCAGTTCTACGTCCCGATGCAGCAGGCCATGGAGAAGGTGTGCGGCGGTTATTCCGACGAGGAATTGCGTCTGCTGCTGCGCTTCGCCAATGAGGGTTACAAGGGCGTGCTCGCGGCCACGGAGGCGCTCAAGCGTTTGCTCGATACGCCGCCGGAAAAGCGGCCCGATCTCAAGCCGAGGACGCGTCCTCGCCAGCCCTGATCTTGTAGATCTGTGCGGCCGCGATCATGCCCCACATCACGCCCAGCATCATCCAGAAGTGCCGCCAGTGGTCGGTGTCGATCACGAAGCTTTCGCCGACTGTGCCGACGAAGGCGGCGAACACGGCGAGATATGCACGCTGCCAGGGCACGCGGACGAAGACGTGCCGGAAACCCATGATGACGGTGGTGAAGACCAGCGCCGGGTAGCACACGCCGGCAAGCCAGCCGCCGGACATGAAGGCGTTGAGGTAGGAGTTGTGGGTGTCCTCGGGAAAGAAGCGGTGGAATTGCAGTGGGCCGATGCCGAACGGCAGGTCGAGCGCCATCTCCGCACCCAGGATGTGGCGGCCGAACCGGCCGAAGCGGCCTTCGTCGTAGCTCTGGCCGAAGCTTGCGCGCTGCTTGAACATCTCGGCGGTGGAATCGAACGACAGCAGCACCGCGATCAGCGCCAGGCCCAGCACCGCGGCGACCATCGCCATGATGATGATGCGCGAGCGCTGCGCGTTGGTGCGGCTGGTCAGCACCATCAGCGCCAGCATGAAGGCGGAGGTCAGCACCAGCCCGCCCCAGGCGGCACGCGAGAAGGCGAGCAGGATCGCCAGCGACATGATGCCGAAGGCGATGACGTTGCGGACGGCCTTAGCCAGCTTGTCCAAAACCACGCTCTGCAGCGCGAACAGCGCGGGCAGGATCAGGAAGGCGCCGAGCACGTTGGGGTCCTTGAACGTGCCGCGCGCGCGCCCGTAGAGCGTGAGGAGGTCGTTTCCGCCGGGAACGAGGTGGAAATAGCCGGCGACAGCCAACACCGAGGCGACCATCGCACCGACCACGAGGCCGCGGCGGAGCATGTCGAGCCGGGCCAGCGTATCCTCGGACATGACCATGGCGAAGAACACCACGGTGACCGCCATATACCAGGAGGTGGCGATCCAGCTCACCACCTCGGACTTGTCGAACAGCGGGATCGCACTGATGGTGTAGCCGACATTGAGCAGGACCAGAATCAGCACGAGCGGCATCAGCACGAGCCTCAGCCGCAGGCCGGTGGCGAAGAATGTGACGGTGGCGAGCAGCGTCGCGATCTCGTAGGGGCTCGGCTCGATGAACACGATCGCGCCGGAGGCGCCGACCAGCCACACCAGCGCGCGCTGCAGCGCCAGCACGCCGGGCGCAGCCGGTGCGGCCAATTTCACTTCACCGGCTGTCGCCGCATACGCCATCAGACTCTCATACGCTCACGCTACTAGTAGTTACAACTTCCGCTGTCATGCTCCGCGAAAGCGGGGCATCCAGTACTCCGAGCCGTTCGTGGCCGTTCCCGCTGCCGGTGATGACTGGATTGCCCGGTCAAGCCGGGCGATGACAGCGTGACTCGGGGGTAGCAAACTCAATACGCGTTCTCGTTCTTGGTCAGCAGCGAGATCGGCGTCTTCAGGAGAATGTAGAGGTCGAACAGCACCGACCAGTTCTCGATGTAATAGAGGTCGAACTCGACGCGCTTCTGGATCTTCTCTTCGTTGTCGATCTCGCCGCGCCAGCCATTGATCTGGGCCCAGCCGGTGATGCCCGGCTTGACGCGATGGCGGGCGAAATAGCCGTCGACGGCCTCGTCGAACAGCCGGCTCTGCAGCTTGCCCTGCACCGCATGCGGGCGCGGGCCGACCAGGGAGAGATTGCCGGCGAAGACCACGTTGAAGAGCTGCGGCAGCTCGTCGAGGCTGGTCTTGCGGATGAAGCGGCCGACGCGGGTGACGCGCGGATCGTTCTTGGTGACGACCTTCGAGGCCGTGGGATCTGCCTGATGGTGGTACATCGAGCGGAATTTGTAGACGTCGATGCGCTCGTTGTTGAAGCCGAAACGCTTCTGGCGGAACAGCACCGGGCCGGGGCTGTCGAGCTTCACCGCGAGTGCGACGAGGCCCATCACCGGCAGGGCGGCGAGCAGGGCGAGGCTGCCGACGATGCGGTCGAACAGCCATTTCATCACCAGGTCCCAGTCGGTGATCGGCGCCTCGAACACGTCGAGCGTCGGCACCTCGCCGAGATAGGAATAGGAGCGGGGCCGGAAGCGCAGCTTGTTGGTGTGCGCGGAGAGACGGATGTCGACCGGCAGCACCCAGAGCTTCTTCAGCATCTCCAGGATGCGCGTCTCCGCCGAGATCGGCAGCGCGAACAGCACGAGATCGATGCGGGTGCGGCGGGCGAACTCGACGATGTCGTCGACCTTGCCGAGCTTGCGCGCGCCGGCGCAGGTGTCAAGCGCGCGGCTGTCGTTGCGGTCGTCGAACACGCCGAGTACGTGGATGTCGGAATCCTCCTGTGCCTTCAGCGCTTCGACCAGCTGTTCGCCATTGCTGTCGGAGCCGACGATGATGGTACGGCGGTCGAGCCGGCCCTGGCGCGCCCAGCCGCGCACCAGCGCACGCAGCACAAGGCGCTGGACCATCAGTGCAGCGAGCCCGAGGAAATAGAAGGCGGCAAGCCAGAGCCGCGACACCTCGCTGCCGAACTTGGCGAAGAAGGAGATGCCGATGAACAGCAGAAAGACGAAGGACCAGGACGAGATCATCCGCGTCATCTGCCGCAATTGCCCGCGGAACAGCTGCACCTGGTAGATGTCGGCCGCCTGGAAGCACACCACGGCTGCCAATGCGACGGCGACGACTTGGGCGGGATAGAGCCAGCTGAAGGCGCCGGCGCGCGGCATGACATAGCCGAGATAGAGCGCAAGGCCGACGAGGCTGAGCAGCACGAAGTCGGCGAGGCGCACGAAGCCGGTGATCACGACCGGCGAATAGGCGCGCGCGACCTTCTGGTTGACGATTTCGAGCGCAGCAGGAGAGAGCCGGCGGCGGCGCTCCACAAAGGGCTGGTCGCCAGACTTTGCCGCGGCGCTGGTCGCGGCGTCGAGCATCGAGCGTGCGTTGAGCGGTTCCACGGGCGTCCACGTCCATTCCAGAGCCCGCGGCACGGCCTTGAGCGCCCCGGGCGAGCATCCCCTGGCTCTTCGATTATCGGACAAATCGGAAGATTTTCTAAAGCGGGCTTAAGAATGGTTAATGATTGGCAAATGCGTCGCGATAGCCGGCGATCACGCCGTCGACCATCGCGGCCTGCGAGAAATGCACCGAGATGCGTTCGCGCAACGAAACCGCACGTTGCGCCGTTGCCTGGGGATCGTCGAGTGCCGCCGCGATCGCCTCGGCCATGGCCTCGGAATTGCTCGGCGCGAACAGGGCCGGACTGTCGGATCCGAAGATCTCGGGAATGCCGCCGATGCGGGCGGCGATCATGGGAATGCCGGCCGCGCCGGCCTCGATCACGACATAGGGCATGGAATCACCGCGCGAGGGAACGACCAGCAGCCGTCCTTTGGAGAAGCCGTAGCGCGCCTTGACGTGACCGATGAAGCGGATGGCACTGGTGAGGCCGAGCCTCTCGACTTGCGCCTTCAGCGCCGCTGTTTCCTCGCCGTCGCCGCCGAGCGTCAGCGTGACCTTCTTGCCGCCCTCGTGAAGGCGCGCCACGGCATCGACCAGGAGATCCGCGCCCTTGATGTGCCGGAACTCGCCGACATAGCAGAGATCGGTGGCATCGTCGGCGGTCACGACGGGCTCGAATTCCTCCGGGGTGACGCCGTTGAAGACGCAATGCACCACGCCCTTGGGCGTGCCGACGATGCGTTGATAGGTGTCGCGGGCGAACGCGCTCTCGAACAGGAACAGGTCGGTCGCATCCATCAGCGCGCGCTCGAGCCGCGCGTAGAATTCCCCCTTCAGCGTGTTGAGGGGATAGTGCAGCGAGCCGCCATGCGGCGTGTAGATGCGGATGGTATCGTCGGAGCGCCGCCGCATGCGGATGAAGGCGCCGGCCTTGGCGCCGTGGCCGTGCATGACGTCGGGCTTGAGGGTTGCGATCAGGCGCCGCATGCGAAGCCAGACCAGGATGTCGTCGGGCGAGGGCTCGCGGCGGATCGCGAGCCGGTGCACGCCGAGCTTCAGCCGCGGCGCGAGCTCGGCCAGTGCCTTGTCGGCGCGCTCGCCGCCGGTGAGGCTGTCGGCGAGAATGCCGACATGATGGCCGCGATCGACCTGGCCGTTGGCGACGTCGAGGATATGGCGGAAGATGCCGCCGACGGGCGCGCGCACGGCGTGCAGGATACGAAGCGGCCGGTCGTGAGAGGGGGGCATGATCAAAACCAGCGCTCGACGGCGAATGCCGAACAATTCAACGAAATATCGAGACGGATTAAGGGCCCTCGTGGTTAACAAACGGTGACGAGCGCGTGCGCGGCAATCGCCGAACGCTGCGATTAACCCAGCGGCAACCTTAATGGAGTGTAATCGCCGGGGTTGAGGTAGCTTGGTGGCGTTGCCCCTGCGGGAGTGTTCGATGCGTTTAGCGTTTTGGCGTGCCGGCAAAGACCAGGCTGTGGTTGCGCGGGCTGTTTCAAAGTCCAAAGCCGACGCCGCGCCCAAAGTTGAAAGCAAGCTCGAGGCAAAGGTCGAAGCCGAGGTCGAGCCCAGGCCTGCGCCCATCCTCACCGGGCAGCCACAAGTCGAATCCGGCGACATCGACCTGCACGCGCTCGGCGCGGCATTGGCGCGCAGGCGCGGCTGGATCATCGCGCCGACGGTGCTGGCGCTCGTTGCATCCATTGCCGTCGTCAATCTCGTTACGCCCCGCTACAAGTCCGAATCGCGCATCCTCATCGATGGCCGCGAGAACGTGTTCCTGCGCCCGAGCAGCGACCGCAACGAGGAGCGCCAAGCGCTCGACGCCGAGGCCGTCACCAGTCAGGTGCAGCTCCTGCTGTCGCGCGATCTCGCGCGCGAGATCATCAAGAAGAACAAGCTGGCCGAGCGCCCCGAATTCGATCCGGTACTGCAGGGCATCTCGCCGCTGAAGTCGTTGGCCGCGATGATCGGTATTGGCCGCGATCCGTTCTCGATGACGCCGGAAGAACGCGTGCTCGATGCCTATTACGAGCGCCTCCAGGCCTATGCGGTCGACAAGTCGCGGGTGATCGTCGTCGAATTCCAGTCCGCCGATCCCGAGCTTGCCGCCCGCGTCGCCAATTCGATCGCCGACGGCTATCTCGTGCTGCAGCAGGGCGTGCGCCAGGAGCAGGCCAAGAACGCCAGCCAGTGGCTTGCGGGCGAGATCGAGAGTTTGCGCAAGAAGGTCTCCGACGCCGAGGCCAGGGTCGAGGACTTCCGTTCCAAGTCGTCACTCTTCATTGGTACCAACAACACGACGCTGTCGAACCAGCAGATGGGTGAAGTCAACACCCAGCTCAACAATGCGCGCTCGATGAAGGCCGACGCGGAGTCCAAGGCGCGGCTGATCAAGGAGATGCTCCAGAGCGGCAAGCCGATCGAAGCATCCGAAGTCGTGAACTCAGAACTGATGCGGCGGCTGTCGGAGCAGAGGGTGACGTTGCGCGCGCAGCTCGCCGAACAGTCGTCCACGCTGCTCGGCAATCACCCGCGGATCAAGGAGCTGAAGGCGCAGCTCGGCGATCTCGACAACCAGATCCGCGACGAAGCGGCCAAGATCTCGCGCTCGCTCGAGAGCGACGCCCGGATTGCCAGCGGCCGGGTCGATGGCCTGACCGTGAGTCTCGAGCAGCTCAAGAAGCAGGCGGCCTCGACCAACGGCCAGGACGTCCAGCTTCGCGCACTGGAGCGTGAGGCAAAGGCGCAGCGCGACCTGCTCGAGACCTACCTCGCCAAGTACCGCGAGGCCAACACCCGCGAGACTATCGACACGGCGCCGACCGACGGACGCATCATTTCGCGTGCCATCGTCTCGAACACGCCGGCCTATCCGAAGAAGCTGCCGATCGTGCTGATCGCGACGATCGCGACGCTGCTGCTCTCGTCCGGCGTCGTCGTCACCGGCGAGCTGCTCCGCCAGACCGCGCCGCGCGCCGTGGCGGCGGTGCGCCCGGCGCAGGCGCCGGTGCGCCAAAGGGCGACCGTTCAGCCGGTCGTCGAGCCGATCGCCGATCCCGGCATCGCCACCCCCTTGGCAGAGCCCACGCCGCTCCAGCCGGAGATGGCGACCGATATGGACGTCACCGAATTCACCGAGATCGAGCATCTCGCCGAGAGCCTGCGTGCCGCCGGCGCTGCAGCGAAGAAGATCACCGTGCTCGGCACCGCCTCAGGCGAAGCCATCACGCTGTCGACGCTGACGCTCGCCCGGCATCTGGCGCGCGAGGCGCGCGTCGTCGTGGTCGATCTCGCCGCGTCCTCGCCGACGATCGCCGCTGTGTCGGTCGATGCCTCGGCTTCCGGCCTTGCCGAACTGATGCAGGGCGAGGCATCGTTCGCGCAGATCATCACCCGGGACAAGCTGTCGCGGCTGCATCTCGTCATGGCCGGTCGTCCCGGTTTCGACCGCAGCCTGCTGCAATCGCCGCGGGTGACGCTCGCCATCGACGCGCTGCTGCGCGCCTATGATCACGTGCTGATCGACGCCGGCAGCGCCTCAGACCTTCCGGCTGAGCTATTGACGGCGCATGCCCGCGCCGTCGTCGTGCCCGATGCGTCGATGGCGAGCGATGCACGCACGCTGATGTGCGAGCAGCTGAGGGCGGTCGGCTTCAGCGAGGTGACGATGCTGAGCAAGCCCGTGCAGCCGTCGGATGCGGTGGAAGCGCCGCGCGTCGTGGCGGCGTAAGCTCTCTCCGCACACTCGGAATCGTAGGGTAGGCAAAGGCGCGTTTGCGCCGTGCCCACCACCTGTCCAATGTAGGAACGGAAGACGTGGGCACGCTCCGCTTTGCCTACCCTACGATATCGGCGTTCGCGGAGAGTTTCTACCCGAACGCCTGCCGCAGCCGCCGCGCCAGGTCGAACAGCATCTGGTTCTGCTTCACCAGCCGCTTGCCGCAGCTCAGCGAGGACATCGCCATCGCCGCGAGTTTTCCGCGCGAGGTCAGCGGAACGAAACTGTCGAAGATGTCTTCGTCGTCCTTGCAGAACATCCGCTTGTAGTCGTCCGAACCGATACCGAGGTCGAGCGAGCGGTAGCCGCGCTCGCCGTAGCGATCGATGATATAGCGCATCAGGATCAGGCCGGGGCTGTAGCGTGCGTGCTCGGACATCGTGTAGGTGTTGAACATCATCGAGAAGCGCTCGCCGTCGGCGACCCCCGCGAAGATCGCGATCACCTCGTCGTCGCATTCGAGCGCGTGGATGTCGATGACGCGGCCTTCACCGCGCGGCGCAAGGCAGGCGCTGCGGACGAACTGTTCGACGCCGGGCTCGGCGAAGACGTTCGGGAGCTTCTGTTCGGCCATCCGCACCGGCTTGACGCGAAAGAACCAGTCGAGCAGGCGGGTGACGTCTGCATCGGTAGTGGCGAGGTAATAGCGGTAGCCCGGGAGTGTCTGGAGCTTCTTTTCCTTGCTCTTGAGGCGGCGCCGGAAGGAATTGCTGATCCGCGATGCCGGCGGCACGCCCGGCTCCATCACCAGCTTCGGGCAGCCGTTGATCGCGCTCTGTCGCGGCAGCAGTGCGAACGGGTTCTGCTGGTCGTGCCAGCGCAGTGGCTGCTGCGTCAGCGCGAGCACGTCGATGTGCTCACCGAGCGGCGCAAGCAACGCCTCGAGATCTGCGCTGGTGGTCTGCGCAGCGCACTCCACGTTCCAGAGGCCCATGTTGAAGGTCGTGTGCTTGCCGCCCATGAAGCAGGCCGTGCGCACGCCGTGGCCCTGGCGTAGCGAGAGCGGCAGCAGCACGAGCGGCCTGTGCTCGGCGTCGCGGGCGATCACGACGAACGGGCGCGCGCCCTCGCGCTCGCCGACCAGTCGCTGCCAGGGGCTCAGCAGATCGAACCGCTGGTAGGGCGTGAAGAGATGGCCGGGCTCCTCGAATGCGCGCCAGAGCGCCTCGACGGCGCCGAGATCGGTGACGATATCGACATGCGCGATCCTGCCCGCTTTCGACCGCGCTGGCGCTTCTGCCGTCCGGCTTTGCATCGCCGCAGCCATGGTCATTCGCGAAACCTGTCGAGAAATCAAGAATTTGCGTAATCGGCCTAGGGTCGACCTTTGCAAAGAAATGTCAACAAAGGGTAAGGACAATGGGAGCGGGAACAGGCGCCCGCGGGCGCGAAGGGTGGGATATTGGCATCCGACGACAGATGGCTGGAACGGCTGCGCCTCGAACTGGCCTGGTTCACCGGCCGGGCCGCGCTGCGGAGTCGCGGTGCCGGTGCCATCCTGCGCTTTGAACGGGTGCGCCCGCGGCGTGGCGGGTTTCAGCCGCTGCGCGCGCACGAGATCACGCCGCAATTTCTCGACCGCGCCATTCGCGCGCTCAAGCGCTGGAAGTATGATTTTCTCGGCATGGACGAGGTCTGCCGGCGCGCGGTGACGCTGGCGGAGCAGCGGCGCTTCGTGGCGCTCACCTTCGACGGTGCCAACAAGGATCTGATCGACTTTGCCTACCCGACGTTGGCGCATCACGCCGTGCCCTTTACGGTCTACGTACCTACCGCCTTTCCCGACGGCGTCGGACAGGCCTGGTGGCTCGGGCTCGAACAGGTGATCGCGCGCGAGAGTCGCATCAGCCTGATGATGGCGGAGAAGGAGCAACGCTTCGTCGTCACCGATCGTGCCGAGAAGCAGGCGCTGTTTTCGCATCTCGAGAGCTGGCTGCGCTCGCTGCCGCCCGCCGATCTGTCGGCGGCGATCGCCGATCTCTGTACGCGCTATCGGATCGACCTCGCCGCGCTCTCGCGCGAGGCGTCGATGAGTTGGGAGGATCTGGCGAAGCTGGCGGCCGATCCGCTGGTTACGATCGGCAGCGCCACCGTGAATTATCCCGTGCTCGCCAACATGAAGGACGCAGCCGCGCTCCGCGAGCTGACGATGGGCAAGGCGGTCGCCGAAGCGGCCTTCGGGCGCGAGATCCGCCATCTGGCCTTTCCGTTCGGTGATCGCGCCGCGTTCCGGCGCAGTCACGTCATGATGGCGGAGGAGGCCGGCTTTGCCAGCGCGGTGTCGACGATATCAGGCATCGTGGATGCGGAAGGGCGGACCAATCTGCGGGCGCTGCCGCGGATTTCATGGGACGGCCGTGTGCGCTCGCTGCGCATGTTGCGCGTGCTGGTGTCGGGCGTCGCCTTTGCGCCGGTGAAGCCGACAGGTGCTGCGAACTAGAGGCTACGAATTGGATCTGGCGCGATCGGGACGCTGCATCCAGCTCACGATCGGCATCGCAGGCAGCACCCAGCCCATGCCGACGACGACGTAATAGATGGCCTGCCGCCAGCCGGACTCGGCAATCCAGGGCATCTGCGCGGCCGCCATGCCGAGCAGGGCCCAGACGGTGGCCAGCACCAGGAGCAGGATGGCGCCGAGGAACTTGCGGGTGCGGATCGTCATGGCGGGAGCTTGCGGCCTTCGCGTAACTTGCGCTGCGGGAGCGGGGGACTATAAGGGGCACGCAGTCCGGTTCAAGCCCTGGTTTTAACCCCTGAAATGACGACGAATTCCGTTCCAACCAACCCGCATCGCGCCGTGCGCTGGTGGCTGATCGTCGTCGCCGCGCTGATTGCACTGATGGTGCTGGTCGGCGGCGCGACGCGGCTGACGGAATCCGGACTCTCCATCGTCGAATGGAAGCCGGTTACGGGCAGCGTGCCGCCGCTGTCGGAGGCGCAGTGGTCCGAGGCGTTCGAGGCCTACAAGCAGATCCCGCAATATCGCGAGCTCAACGCGGGCATGAGCCTGTCCGAGTTCAAGCAGATCTTCTGGTGGGAGTGGAGCCACCGCTTGCTCGGCCGCTTCATCGGCGTCGCCTATCTCTTGCCGTTCCTGTTCTTCCTGTGGCGTGGCGGCCTGTCTGGCGAATTGAAGCGGCGGCTGTGGCTGTTGTTCACGCTCGGCGGCCTGCAAGGTGCGGTCGGCTGGTGGATGGTCGCCTCGGGTCTTTCGGGGCGCACCGAGGTGTCGCAATATCGGCTCGCGGCGCATCTGATGCTGGCGCTGCTGATCTTCGCCGGCATCGTCTGGACGGTGCGGCGGCTCCGGGAGCGGCCGCAGATCGCAGCGTCGGCGCGCCTGCGCTTCACGAGCGCGCTGCTCCTCTGCGTCACCGTCGTGCAAATCTATTTCGGCGCGCTGGTCGCGGGCCTGCGCGCCGGGCGTGCCTACAATACCTGGCCGCAGATCGACGGCGCGTTCATTCCGTCGGCGGAGCGGCTGTGGTTCGAGACGCCGTGGTGGCGCAACATGTTCGACAATGTGCTGACGGTGCAGTTCGAGCACCGCATGACGGCCTATTTTCTGTTCGCGCTGGCGGCGCTGCACGCGATCGACGCGGTGCGCTCACGGGCAGGGGCGGCTGCGAGCGGTGCGCTGTGGCTGTTCGCGGCGGTGAGCCTGCAGGCGGTGCTCGGCATTCTCACGCTGGTCAACCAGGTGCCGATTGATCTTGCGCTGTCGCACCAGGCAGTTGCGATCGTGGTGCTGACGCTTGCGGTGGTGCAGGTGGAACGGCTCGTTTCACGCCAGCAGGCGCACGCGCAGCCGCGCGCGGTTCCGGTCGGTCAGGCCGGCTGATCGGATCAGCAATAGCCGTAGACTCCGCAGGCATAGGGCAGCCGCCAGAAATAATCGACCTGCTTCCCGCCGTAATAGGCGCCCTGATAATCGTAGCTCCACGGGCGGCCGTAGTAGCCCGGCAGCGTGTGCGAGCCCGGCAGCAGCGGTGTGCCCGGCAGGTTGCGGATGTAGCTGCCGATGCCATAGGCCGGCGAGATCAGCGCGTCCGGATCGGTCTCGACATAGACCTTCGGCGGCTCCTGCGGCAGAGCGGCGGCCCGCCGCTTCGGCGTGGCCGGCAGGTCGGCGGCAACGGCAGCCGATACCGTCAGCGTCACTGCCAGGGCAGGCATCATCCAGCGCAACATCTTCGGCTCCGAATCAAAAGGGCGATCCAGCGACGATGTATGCGGCAGATATGGTTAACGACTGTTAACCGGCGGTCCTCTCGCGACCGTCATTCCGGGGCGGTCCTGCAGGATCGAGCCCGGAATCTAGAGCTTGCAAGGAAATATCGAGAGTCCGGGGTTGCGCTGTCGCGCGCCCCGGAATGACGAGAGTGATCTTACGCCCCCAGCGCCTGCTCCAGATCCGCGATCAGATCTTCCTTGTCCTCGATGCCGACCGAGAGCCGCACCACGTCGGGGCCGGCGCCGGACTTCACCTTGGCGGCATCGTCGAGCTGGCTGTGCGTGGTCGAGGCCGGATGGATGACCAGCGAGCGGGTGTCGCCGACATTGGCCAGATGCGAGAACAGCTGCAGTTTCGACACCAGGCTGACGCCGGCGTCATAGCCGCCCTTCAGGCTGAAGGTGAACACGGCGCCCGCGCCCTTCGGCGCGTATTTGCGTGCGAGCTGGTTGTACTTGTCGCTGGCAAGGCCGGCATAGTTGACGGAGGCGACCGCCGGATGTCCCGCGAGGAATTCAGCGACGGCCTTGGCGTTGTCGCAGTGCTTCTGCATGCGCAACGGCAGCGTCTCGATACCGGTCAGGATCATGAAGGCATTGAACGGCGACAGCGCGGGACCGAGGTCGCGCAGGCCGAGCACGCGGCAGGCGATCGCGAAGGCGAAATTGCCGAAGGTCTCCTGCAGGCGGATGCCGTGATATTCGGGCCGCGGCTCCGACAGCATCGGATACTTGCCGCCGGTGGACCAGTCGAAGGTACCGGCATCGACGATGATGCCGCCGAGCGAATTGCCGTGACCGCCGAGGAATTTCGTCAGCGAGTGCACGACGATGTCGGCGCCGTGGTCGATCGGGCGGATCAGATAGGGCGAAGCGAGCGTGTTGTCGACGATCAGCGGCACGCCGGCCTTGCGCGCCACGGTCGAGATCGCCTCGATGTCGGTGATGCTGCCGGCGGGATTGGCGATGGACTCGATGAAGATCGCCTTGGTGCGCGGCGTCACGGCGCGCTCGAAGCTTGCGATGTCATCGGGATCGGCCCACACCACGTTCCAGCCGAAGCTCTTGAACGCATGCGTGAACTGGTTGATCGAGCCGCCATAGAGCTTTCGCGCGGCGATGAACTCGTCGCCGGGCTGGAGCAGTTGCTGCAATATCACGACCTGCGCGGCGTGGCCCGAGGCCACCGCAAGCGCAGCCGTGCCGCCTTCGAGCGCCGCGACGCGCTCTTCCAGCACAGCGTTGGTGGGATTGCCGATGCGGGTATAGATGTTGCCGAATGCCTGCAGGCCGAACAGCGAGGCGGCGTGGTCGGCATCGTTGAAGACGAACGAGGTCGTTTGATAAATCGGAGTCGCGCGCGCACCGGTGGTGGGGTCGGGCTGTGCACCGGCATGCACGGCGAGGGTTGAAAATCCCGGAAGGCGATCGCTCATTGAGGGCGTCCTGTTTTTTGGTCTGAAATCGCGCGGCATGCTGATGGGCGCGGTGCCCGCCGTCAAGGTGCCGCTTCATATCAATGCCATTTGGGCATGATCGTGCTACGCATTGTCGCGTTCGCGAAAGGAATCTTTCGTGATTGCGTCAGCTTTGCTCGGTCTTGTTTTTGGCGGCGCGATCCGATGCTGCGGTATCGCCACCGCCGACACTCATCCGATTGAGGGATAGCCGCATGCCCTGGGTCGGTGCCGGCGCGCGCTTGGAACTGAGCGTGCGCGAGTTCACCCCCATCCAGGAGATCTCGGACGACAAGCGGCCATATTCGATCTTGGGGCAGCGGTTCATCACCACCTTGATACCAACCGATTCCGCCTTCAGCGCGGCCGCTTCATCGCGCGCGCCGAGCTGCATCCAGATCACCTTCGGCAGCGGATCGAGCGTGAGCGCCTCTTCGACCATAGGCATGATGTGGCTCGAGTTGCGAAAGATGTCGATCATGTCGATGGGACGGCCGATGTCTGCGAGCGAGGCGACGAAGGGCTTTCCGAGCAACTCCTTGCCGACATGGCCGGGATTGACCGGGATCATGTCGTAGCCGCGCTGCGCCAGATATTTGAACGCGAAATAGCTCGGCCGCACATTGACCGGCGAGGCGCCGACCATCGCGATCGACTTCACGCTGTTGAGGATGCCGCGGATGTAATTATCGGGATAGGCGTCGTGGTTCATGTGATCCTTCATTCGTCATTCCGGGCGGCTCGAATAGCCGACCCGGAATCTCGCGATTCTCAGGTGCGCAATTGCGCACCATAGCTCGATGCTTCGCATCACCCCGGAATGACGGTGCAAGAAATTGCAGTTACTCGTCCCGCCATGCCGGCGTGCGCTTCTCGATGAACGCGCCGATGCCTTCCTCGGCATCGCGCGCCATCATGTTCTCGGTCATCACTTCGGCCGCATAGCGATAGGCGTCCGCAAGGCTCATCTCGGCCTGGCGATAGAACGCCTCCTTGCCGAGCTTGACGGTGTAGGCAGATTTCAGCGCGACCCGTTGCGCGAGTTCGATCGCGGCACCGAGTTCGGTACCGGCGGGCACCACGCGGTTGATGAGTCCGATCTCGCGGGCGCGCACCGCCGGGATCGGCTCGCCCGTCAGCAGCATCTCCATCGCCTGCTTGCGCGGCACGTTGCGCGACAGCGCCACCATCGGCGTCGAGCAGAACAGGCCGATGTCGACGCCGGGGGTGGCGAAGTGCGCTGCGTCAGAGGCAATGGCGAGATCGCAGCTTGCCACGAGCTGGCAGCCCGCCGCCGTCGCGATGCCCTGGACGGCAGCGACCACCGGCTTTGGCAGATGCACGATCGCCTGCATCATCGCGCTGCAGGCATTCATCATCTCGGCGAAGAACGCACGGCCGCGATCGGGGTCGGTGCGGCGCGCGGTCAGCTCCTTCATGTCGTGGCCGGCGGAGAAGGCGGGGCCGTTGGCCGCGATCACGACGCCGCGGACGGCCTTGTCGTCACGGAGCTCGTTAAGCTCGGCATGCAGGCTGGCAATCATCGCTTCCGACAGGCTGTTGCGCGCGGCCGGGCGGTTGAGGGTCAGGACCGCGATGGAGCCTGCGGTCTCGCGCAGCAGGATCGGCGGTTGCGGGGAGGGGGCGCGGGCGGCCTGGCCGGACATCGAGCGTTTCCGTTGGATTATTGCGTTTGGATGACGCAGATAACTTAATGTAACAGGGAACGTGAAGCGAGGGTGGGAACAGCATGGCGTTAGCGAAAATGAGCGTGGCGGAGCTCGAGCAGTTTCTCCGCCATGAGTTTCCCCAGGCCTTCAGCGGCGACGACATCATGATCGAAAGCGCCGACGGCCAGACCTGCCTTTTGCGCCAGCGCTACAGCGAAAGGATGCTGCGGCCGGGCGGAACCGTGTCCGGCCCGACGCTGATGGCGCTCGCCGATTTCGCCATGTACGTGGTGCTCCTGTCGGCGATCGGGCCGATCGGGCTCGCCGTGACCACCAATCTCAACATCAATTTCCTGCGCAAGGGCCAGCCCGGCCAGGACGTGCTGGCCGAGGCGCGGCTGCTCAAGCTCGGCAAGCGGCTGGCGGTCGGGGAAGTGAAGCTGTTGTCCGGCACCTCGCCCGATCCGATCGCCCATGTCACCTCGACCTATTCCATTCCAAATGTTTGAGCTTTTCGCAGGTAATATCGCACCATATTTTTAAGTAGCTGATATTGCAGATATAATTTCCATCTTCGGCCATTGACCGTTGCGCGTCTCTTCTCTAGAACCCGCGCAGTCTGGTGCGGTGTTCGCGCCGATGCTCCCCGTCCACGGAAACTCTGACATGAAAACCTTTTCGGCAAAGCCGGCTGAGGTGACGAAGAAGTGGGTGCTGATCGACGCCAAGGGTCTGGTCGTCGGCCGTCTCGCCACCATCGTCGCCATGCGCCTGCGCGGCAAGCACCTCCCGACCTACACCCCGCACGTTGATTGCGGCGACAACGTCATAATCATCAACGCGCAGCATGCGGTCCTCACCGGTCGCAAGCGCGAGCAGAAGACCTACTACAAGCACACCGGCTATGTCGGCCACGTCAAGGAGCGCACCGCGCGCCAGATCCTCGAGGGCAAGCATCCCGAGCGCGTGCTCGAGAAGGCCGTCGAGCGCATGATCCCGCGTGGCCCGCTCGGTCGCGTGCAGATGGGCAACCTGCGTGTCTACGGCGGCGCCGATCATCCGCACGAGGCTCAGACCCCCGAGAAGATCGACATCGCCAAGTTGAACCGCAAGAACACGAGGGCCGCATAACATGGCCGAATCCATCCAGTCGCTCGACCAGCTCTCGCAGCTCAAAACGGCGGCCGCGCCCGACGCGCCCAAGCACGAGAAGAAGGTCGACAAGTTCAACCGCGCCTATGCCACCGGCAAGCGCAAGGACGCGGTCGCCCGCGTCTGGATCAAGCCGGGCGCCGGCAAGGTCACCGTCAACTCGCGCGAGGTCGAGGTCTATTTCGCCCGTCCCGTGCTGCGCATGATGATCGAGCAGCCGTTCTCCGTGGCCGCGCGTTCCGGCCAATACGACGTGATCTGCACGGTTGCCGGCGGCGGTCTTTCCGGCCAGGCCGGCGCGGTCCGCCACGGCATCTCCAAGGCGCTGACCTATTTCGAGCCGGAGCTGCGAAGCGTGCTCAAGAAGGGCGGCTTCCTGACCCGCGACTCGCGCGTGGTCGAGCGCAAGAAGTACGGCAAGGCCAAGGCCCGCCGGTCCTTCCAGTTCTCGAAGCGTTAATCGCTTCGGTCATATTCGCCGCGAAAGCGGTTCCAATGAGATGCAAAAGGGCGCTGTTTTCAGCGCCCTTTTTGTTGTTCGTTTGTACGCAAATTGATGGAGTGTTTCCCGAAAACTTAGGGCGGCGCAAAAACCTGAATGGAACTCGCAGGACCTAGCGTTGCATTCGGAAGGGCGCGCAAACCGGCTGGGCCGGTCGCGTAACTGCTATGTTCTAGAGGGGGCCGACATGATGTCGCTCGATAGCATCACGCTCTATTTGGTCGCCACCATGGTTGCCGCACTGCTCGGCGCCATGATGGTGTTCTTCGGCACGCAGGAAAACAGTCCTGCGTTGAAATGGTGGGGCACCGCCTATCTGCTCGGTGCCGCATCCGTCGCGCTGTGGACCGCGGCCGGCGACAGGCTAGGCCCGCATCTCTATCTCGCGTTAAATGCGGTCGGCTTCGTCGCCTGCGGCATGGTGTGGAATGCGGCGCGCGTCTTCCACGGCCGCAAGCCGAACTGGCCCGGCCTCCTGCTGGGCGCGCTCGCCTGGGTCGCCGCCGTCACGCTGCTCGATCCTGCGGCATCCATGCTGCGGATGATCGCCGGTGCCGGCATCGTCTCGGTCTATGCGGCGCTGACCGCAAGCGAGCTCTGGAACGAGCGGCGCAAGAGCCTGCAGCGACGCTGGCCGGCCTTCGTGGTGCCGGTGGTGCACGGCTGCGTGTTGATGCTGCCGATTTTGATCGGCAGCTTCCTGCGCCCGCACGATGCCGGCTTCTCCTCGAGCATCTGGGTCACCGTGTTCGCGGTCGAGCTCGTGCTCTATGCCGTCGGCACCGTGTTCGTGATCTTCATGCTGGTGTCCGAGCGCACCGTCACCGCCCACCGGACCGCAGCATCCACCGATCCCATGACCGGCATGCTCAACCGGCGCGGCTTCTCGGAAGCTTGCAGTCGCGTGATCGAGCGCGAGGCCAAGGCCGGACGTCCCGTGACCGTGATGATCTTCGATATCGACCACTTCAAGTCGATCAACGATCGTTTCGGCCATCCGGCCGGCGACGAGATGCTGAAACTGTTTTCGACCGTCGTCGTCAGCAATCTGCGCATCACCGACCTGTCGGGCCGCATCGGCGGCGAGGAATTCGCAGCGCTGCTGCCGTGTTCGCTGGAGGAGGGCGTGCTGGTCGCCGAGCGCGTGCGCGAAGCGTTCGAGACCTCCGGCGTCGTGGTCGATGAGGGCCCGGTCGACACCACCGTCAGCATCGGCGTCGCTGGCGGTCCGGCCGGCACCGAGCTCGAGGTGCTGCTGGCTTCGGCCGACACCGCGCTCTACCAGGCCAAGCGCGGCGGCCGTAACCGCGTCGAGGCGGCGGAGGAGCTGCCGCTGTCGCTGGAGAACTGGCGCCGCCAGAGCGCGGCGCGGATTGGTGCGCCGCAGGCGCGGCCGGCTACCGCCTAAAGACGCAAGGCGGCATTGCGGTAAATCTTCTGTTTACCATTCGATCCCTACCATTGCGGTCATGGAATCGATCCGTCGACAGAACCCGCAAGCCGCCCTGATGTCGCTCGAAGCCGCTGCAGCGTCGGCGCGCAGCGGTTTCGCCTGTCTGTTCTCGACCGCGGATGAATATGAGAGCGCGCTGATCAGCGAGCGCCGCGCGCAGGGACGCTACGCGCAAAGCCGCCGCAGCCACTGGCCGCTCGTGCTGTTCGTCGGTTGCGCCCTCATCGTGACGGGCACGGTTCTGCTGCTCGTCTGAGTGACCTGCATCAGGAGACCTGCATTTTTTGGCCGACCAGGGCGCCGTTTCGGCGCCTTTTTCTTTCTGGCCGGCTGCGCTAGACACGCCCATCGAACAAAAACGGGTGGAAACCGATGATCACCGAGATCGCGCAAATCGACGTCAAGCCGGGCAGCGAGAAGGATTTCGAGGCCGCCGTCGCCAAGGCCAAGGCCGCTTTCGGCCGCTCGAAGGGGTTTCACGGCTTCGAACTGCACAAATCGATCGAGAAGCCGCAGCGCTACCGGCTCATGGTGAAATGGGCCACGCTGGAAAACCACACCGTCGATTTCCGCGGCTCGGAGAATTTCACCGAATGGCGCGGTCTCGTCGGCCAGTATTTTGCCTCGCCCCCTGAGGTCGAGCACACCGAGACCGTGCTGACGACCTGATCTGCTTCATGACGTATTACGCCGCCTCGGCCAGGGGCGGCGCCTCCTCATACGTCTTGAAGTGGTCGATCATGACCTTGGCGATGGCGACCAGCGGCAACGCCAGTGCCAGGCCCCAGATTCCGAACACGACGCCGAGCACGATCTGGAACGCGAACAGCGTGGCCGGCGGGATGTCGAGCGCCTGCCGCTGCAGGATCGGCGTCAGCACGTAGCTTTCCATGGCGTGAACGCCCATGAAAAGCAGAAAGGCCGACAGCGCCGGGATCCAGCCCGAGGCGAGGCTTGCCAGCACCACGATGACGCCGGCGACGATGGCCCCAACGGTCGGGATGAAGGCGAGCAGGCCGGCCTGAATCCCCAGGATGAACGCGCCGGGGATGCCGATGAGGGCAAGCCCGATCCAGGTCACTGCGCCGACCGCGAGCATGACGACGATCTGCGCGATCAGCCAGCGCTCCAATGTCTCAGCGATGCGGTCGATGACGAGGGCGACGCGGGTGCGGTGCCTCGCCGGTGCCAGGAACAGCAGGCCGTCGTGATAGACGGCGGGCTGGGCGGCGAAGGCGAAGCCCAGGAACAGCACGATGAAGATGTTGCCGACGCCGTGGATGGTGCCGAGCAGCAGCTTGACGGTCTGGCTCACGATCGCGCCGCCGCTGGAGGCCAGCGCGCCCGCGCCGGGCAAGGGACCGCGCGTGGGCGCTGCCGGCGAGGGCGTCGCCTCCGATGACGCATTGACCGACGAATCCGACGCACCGTTGCCGAGATCGAAGAAGCTGGTGTCGATGCCGTGGCTATCGAGGAAGGACCTGACGTTGACGAGTTGCGACTTGAGGGTCTTGCTCAGCAGCGAAGCCTGCTCGGCGATGGTGGCGCCGCCGAGATAGGCGATGCCGGCGAGCATCAGGGCGAGCGCGGTGCACACGATCGTGAGCCGCACCGCATGCGGCAGCGGGACGCGGCGGCCGAGCGCGATGGTCAGCGCGTTGAGGCCGAGACCGAGCAGCATGCCGGTGAAGATCAGGAGCAAGGTGGCGGCGAAATACCAGGTGAAGAGCAGCATTGCCGTAAACAGCACGACGCCGATGCCCCCGACCGAGATCGCCCAAGCCTGATCTCGGGCCAGGTCGCTGCGGGTCCGTGAGCGTTCATCTTTCGACATGGTCACATCGGGTCCTTTCAGCGCAGTGCGCGCTGCACTCTCTCGACAAACGCACTTCCGATCAAGACCGCGTCAACGCGCTGGTTTGACGCCGGCGCGCTGACGGTGCAGAGCCATGAGGAAGAACAATGGGGGCGGCTTGAGCTTCATCAGCAAATGGGTCGGTCTGCTCGGGCTCCTGGCCGTGCTCGTGATCGGCGACCAGATCCGCATCAACCGGCCCGGCCACAAATTCCGCCTCACGGTCGAGGTGACGACGCCTGACGGGATCAAGTCCGCGTCCGGCATTCTCGCCGTCGTGCCCGACCGCAACTATAACCGCGGCGGCCGCACCACCATGCGCGGGGAGGCGGTGTTCGTCGACCTCGGCCAAGACCTCGGCCAAGACCATCGCCAAGTCCACGGCCAAGGGAGGAATCTGGTGGCCTTGCTGGCGCACCGGCAGGGCGCCAAGCTGGACTTCGACGACATCAACTATGTCGCGCTCCGCGCCTATGGCGCCTCGCGCGGCAACCGCGTCGCGTTCAACGATATCCACCGGCAAACCGGCGTCGTTCCGGTGCAGGGAGATCTCGTTCCCGTGCTCGTGAGCTTTGGCGACCCCAATGATCCCAAGACCGCGCGCCTTGTCGCCGGCGACCATGCGGAAGCGGTTCTGGGCGAGGGCTATGCGATCCGTGGCATCACGGCCGAGGTCGTGCCCAACGGGTTTTGGCCGATTGATTTCGGCGGGGTGCTCGGGGACCCCGTGACGCGCGGAATCAACGAGAAACTGCCCTGGCTGGCCGCGGAGGGCGATCCGGCGGCGACCGCCCTGAAGGCCGCCGGCCTGCCCGTCGAGGGCGAGGCCCGGGAGGCCTTTACGCGAAAATAGCATTGCCGTCCCGCGATCCCTTCTGTTGAATTTGTTCCATCGGAGGGGCATCTTTGGAGAATCTTCTGCGGCGGCGAGGCACGGAACGACAGATGAGAAAGCCGGTCGTCGGCGTGATCGGGAATTCCCATCGCGTCGAAAATCGATTCCAGGTCCAGATGGTCGGCGAGCGAAACCTGCGCGCCGTGGCCGAGGTCTCCGGTGGCTTGCCGCTGATCGTCGCGGCCGCGCCCGATATCACCGATATCGGCGCGCTGCTGGACGTGGTCGACGGGATCGTGCTCACCGGTGCCCGCGCCAACGTCCATCCCACCCGCTTCAATGTCGACCCGTGTGAGCGGCACGAGCCGTACGACATCCATCGCGACGAGGTGGCGCTGGCGCTTTCGGTCGCCTGCGTATCCCGCGGCATTCCGCTGTTCGGCATCTGCCGCGGCCTCCAGGAGATGAACGTCGCCTTCGGCGGCTCGCTGCATCCCGAGATCCGCGAGATTCCCGGCCGCATGAATCATCGCATGCCCCGGCTCGAGAACGGCGAGATCCATCCCGATCCGACCGTCGTGTTCGCCGACCGTCACGACGTCGACCTGACGCCGGGCGGAGCATTCGCGCAGTTGCTCGGCTGCGAGAAGATCCGGGTGAATTCGCTGCACGGGCAGGGCATATTGGAGCCCGGAAAGCGCGTGCTGATCGAGGGCATCGCCGAGGACGGCACCATCGAGGCGATCCGCATCGCGGAAGCCCCGACCTTTGCGCTCGGCGTGCAATGGCACGCCGAATACGATCCCCAGCACAATCCGATCAACCGCAAGCTGTTCGAGGCCTTCGGCGAAGCGCTGGTCGCGCGGCAGAAGGCGGCGGCGTAGGGCACGCTCGGCGCCAATAGCGGACCGCCCTCGAAGGCTCGCAGGAGCGACTGGACATCAACGCGTGAGCTTTGCGACATAGGCGTTGATGGGGGCGGGGTAACCCTTGAGAAGCAAGCTGCGCTGCTCGGCCGCGATGCCGGTCGATGCTTCGTCCCAGACCGCCGGGCTGATGATGATCTCGCCGCCCCTGGCCGCTGCGACCAGCCGTGCGCAGAAGTTCATGGGGTCTCCAAGCGCGGCAAACTGGTAGTTGCCGTCCTCCACGCCGATCGAGCCGACAAACGTCTTGCCCGCATGCACGCCGACGCCAATGGAAAGCCAGGGGCCCGCGGGATCGTCATGTCCGGTCGCGCGCAGAAGCGCGAGCCCGGCGTTGACCGCATGCTGACGATAATCGCGGCCCGAAAAGCCAGGTAGAAAAATTCCGATCACCTCGTCGCCAACCATCTTGTCGACCACGGCGTCGGTCTCGGCGAACACGTCGGTTGCCACGCGGAAAAAACGCTGCATGAGCGCCGCAAACTCGGTTGGGCCCATGCGCGCAGCAAGCTGGGTCGATCCGCGTACGTCGGCATAGAGCATCGCGATCTCGACCTCGGCGCCGCCCCGCTCTTTGGCAAGCACTGTCTCGCACTGCTCGCAGATGTGCGGATTGCGCCGCCACGGCCGAAAGCCCGCAAGCCGCAAGGCTGGCGCGGTGAAGCCATCGAAACCCACGCAACAGAGCCGGCAGCGGTTGTCCGCGGTTGGCGACAGCATGCGCATCACCGTGCGGCCGCGGCGGAGCGTGGGGTGCTCGCCGGACAGCATCTTTTGCCAAAACGCGTTGCGACCCTGCTCGTCCCTGGGGTCAGACATCAAACTTCTCGTTCGATCGCCCGAAGTCAGTCTCTTCCATCCTAGACCGCGGGCTGGAAACCGGCAACGAAACTCGCGCACCATTGGGAATGGGCTCCCGGCTCTGCGGCGCAACGTCGCCGCCTGAAGACTCACGGTTGCCCGCCCTGTCATCGGGCATGTCGCGCCGGCGCTACCGCGTCCACCGCAAGCCCGGCCCGCATCTCGTGACGATCGCGAAGCGCGCTGTTTTGCCCGACGCCTCGCGGGCGGCCGCCATGAGGGACCATCGCTCTACGGATGCCGGCGCGGACTTCCATTCGCTGCATTTCCGCCTATGCTCGGGAGCACCGCAGACCCGGGCTCGGGGAGATGACGATGGCTTCTCCAGACAGAGTTGGTGCGATTCTGATCGCCGCTACGGTCCTTCACCTCGCAACGGCCCAGGCGGTGGCACAGACCACGCCTCCCAATGCTCCAACCAAGGAGCAACTCGCCAACGACAACAAACTCTTCGTCACGCTGGCGAAGAAGGCGCTGAAGTGGGAGGAGCCGACCGAGCCGGTCAGTATCGTCGGTCCAATCCATTTCGTCGGCACCAAGGGCCTCGGCATCTTTCTTCTCACGACCGCCGAGGGCCACATCCTGATGAATACCGGAATGCCTTCGTCGGGGCCCATGATCGTCGATTCCATCCGTAAGCTCGGCTTCAAACCGGAAGACATCAAGCTCATGATCAACGGCCATGCTCACGTGGACCATGCCGGTGCCTTTGCCTGGCTCAAGGAGCGGTTCGCGGCCGAACTTGCCGTCATGAAGGACGACGTCGCGGCGATGGAAAGCGGCGATGCCGACGACTTCAAGTATGGCAATGATCTCACCTATCCGCCCGTCAAGGTCGATCGCATCCTGCGCGATGGCGACACCATCAAGATGGGCGACGTGCTGCTGACCGCTTACCACACGCCGGGCCATACCAGGGGCGCGACGACCTGGATCGCCAACCTCGTCGTCGACGGCAAGCCTTTGATCGTTGCCTTCCCCGACGGCGCCGGCTTCAATCCCGGTTATCGATTGGCGAAAAGTCCATCCTATCCCGGCATTGCCGATGACTACCGCCGGACACACCATGCGCTCGAAATGCTCAGGCCCGACATCTGGCTGGCGCAGCACAATGAGTATTACGACCTCGAAGGCAAGCGCGAGCGCGCCAGGACGGAGGGCGTGAAAGCCTGGATCGATCCAGAGGGATATCGCCGCTTCATCGCCGACAAGAAGCGCGCCTTCGAGGACGAGGTCGACGAGGAAATGGGCATTCCAAAGGGAGGCTCCAAATGAGCCGCGTGGCCTGTCTATCGCTGCTGCTAATGCTGGCGGTCCCCGCCGTCGCCGCCGAGAGCGGGGACCAAGCGCCCAAGATGGTCAATGTGCACAATTTCGTTCGCGCCGAGACCGATCTCTATTTCCGCAAGGCTGCCGTGGACGACGGCGCCTTCGGCAAGCTCCGGCACCGCCGCGCGGTGGCATCGATCGACAAGCAGGACGTCGTGCGCATGAACCGCGACACGCTCTATTCGTCCGGTGTGTTCGATCTCGACGCCGCGCCGGTCACGATCACGCTGCCGGACGCCGGCAAGCGCTTCATGTCGATGCAGGTGATCTCCCAGGAACATTACACGACGGATGTCGTCTACGGTCCTGGCACGTTCACCTATTCAAAGGACAGGGTGGGAACACGCTACGTCTACGTCATCATTCGCACGCTCGTGGACTCGGCAAGCCCGCAGGACGTGAAGGCTGCGAATGTCATCCAGGATGGCATCAAGGTCGAACAGGCGTCTGCCGGCAAGTTCGAGGTGCCGCGCTGGGACAAGACATCGCAGGATAAGGCGCGCAGCGCCCTCGAAGCGCTCGGCTCGCTGGGCGACGTCGTCGACCGGTTCGGCAGGAAAGGCGAGGTCGACCCATTCGATCATCTCGTCGGCACCGCGATCGGATGGGGCGGCAACCCACGCAGCGCGGCCGATTATCAGAGCTATTATCCGCCGCAAAACGACGGCAAGGGCGTCTATCGCCTCACCTTGAAGGCCGTGCCGGTCGACGGGTTCTGGTCGGTCAGCCTCTATAACGAGAAAGGATTTTTCCAGAAGAACGCGCTCGACGCGTATTCTCTGAACAACCTCACGGCGACGCCGGACCCGAGCGGCGCCGTCGTGATACAGTTCGGCGGCTGCGGCAAGGCGACGCCGAACTGCCTTCCGATCATGAAAGGCTGGAATTACACGATACGGCTCTATCGTCCGCGGCAGGAAATCCTCGACGGGAGTTGGAAGCCGCCGCCGCCGCAGCGCGCGTCGTAGTTTATCGCTGGCCTTGGCTGGATTTCTTTTCTGCTCCGAAGCGGAACGCGCCTTCCTCGCAGGAGCGAGCGCCTGAATTGCGTTAGGCACGATCCTCAAACGATGCTGCCTCGCAGAGGACATGCCGGATTCGATGGGGCAGTTGTTCGGTCCCATTCGTGGCGGTCTCGGCTATTGCGTGATCATCGTCGGCTTCATCCTCGGTACCATCACAGGCACCTACCTAGGCGCCTGGGGCCCATCGCTCCTTCAGATCGCACTCTTCGCGGGCTCCGCGTTTGCTCTGAGCGTGAAATCGGCCGGTGGAGTAGACGGTCACCTCGTGCTGTGGCTAAATCCGAGCCCGGAGCAGCATTAGGAGAGCCCGATGCCGTATTTCCCATCTGGACAAGACAGAGACTTCCGCATCTGCAAGGTGCTTGCCGACGTATTTTGCGCAATCTTGCTCGGGACCTTTTCCATCGTGTTCTTCGGCTGGTTCGGCGGCATTGTCGCTTTCGTTTTGCTCGAAGTTTGCCTGATCGGGCTCGACTGGCTCATCCCAAGCGATGACGACGCGGCAGGCGTTGTCCGCTGAGGACCTCTTCAGCGGCGGAACTTCGCTTCGTTCAATCCTGGGCGCCGGATCATCCCTACGCGCGACCATCCAACGCGTTTCTCAAATTGGAATTGCATCCGATGACGCGCATCATCACCGCCATCGCTCTGCTCCTGCCTGCGTTCTCCGCATCGGCCCAAACCGCGCCGCCGCAGGAGGGGCCGATCACCTGCACGTCGCCGGTGGCGCCTGACGACACCGAGAAGAGCCTCAAACAGCGCTACGGCAAGGACGCCGTGGTGCAGGAGGTGCCTGGCGCCGAGGGCGAACGCTACAAGGGGGTCGTGCTGTTCCCGAAGGCGAGGGACCGTCGCATCGAGATTGCCTTCACCGACGACAAGGCCGGGCGCGCCTCCGGCCTGACCTTGCGCGATGCAGGCAGGCCCAGTCTGTGGAACGTCGCCGGTGTCACGATCGGATCCTCCCTTGCCGACGTGCAGAAGGCCAACGGCAAGCCGTTCCTCGTCAGCGGCTTCGAATGGGACTATGGCGGTTTCGTCACCGACTGGAAGGGCGGGGCGCTCGGACGTCCGATGCAAGGTGGCTGCCGGATGACGATCCGTTTCGGTGGGAAGATCGGCGCGCCCAAAGCGTTGTCCGGTGACGGCGTCAAGGCGGCCTCCGACAACGCGGCGCTGGTGAAATGGGCGCCCGTCGTGACCGAGATCGGCGTCAACTTTCCGGACAAGTGACGATGCCGCGCGTTCGCCATCCTTACGCTGCGCTTGTTGGACAAGAGTGGCGACTGCGCCACCCATCCAATGCGCGTCCGAAATCTCGGGTGAAATAAACCAATCGGTAGGAATTGGTCCGTGGCTGTTTTTGCGGATCTGATTTGTTCTTTGAGAACGAAGTGGAGTCAGATGCAGAACGAAAGCCGACGTGTCCGAGACGCAAGCGACACGGCCGCCATGCGGACGAAGCGCAGGCGCGCCAGCCAATCGTCCGGCTCGGCTTGATCCAGCTTTTCACCCGCCTTGACGGCAGGTCGGGAGCTTCGATTTCAATATCGCTGAAACGAAAAGGCGCTTCCACCGGAAGCGCCTTTTGCTGTCGCATGAAGTCCGGGTCGCTTAGTTCGAATAGTACATCTCGAACTCGACCGGGTGCGGGGTCATTTCGAAGCGGGCGACTTCGGTCATCTTCAGCTCGATGTAGGCGTCGATGAAGTCGTCGTCGAACACGCCGCCGGCCTTGAGGAAGCCGCGGTCCTTGTCGAGGTTTTCGAGCGCCTCGCGCAGCGAACCGCAGACGGTCGGGATCTGCTTCAGCTCTTCCTTCGGCAGGTCGTAGAGGTCCTTGTCCATCGCCGGACCCGGATCGATCTTGTTCTTGATGCCGTCGAGGCCGGCCATCAGCATCGCGGCGAAGCCGAGATAGGGATTGGCCATCGGATCGGGGAAGCGCACCTCGACGCGCTTGGCCTTCGGCGAAGCGGTGTAGGGAATGCGGCAGGAGGCCGAGCGGTTGCGCGCGGAGTAGGCGAGCAGCACGGGGGCCTCATAGCCCGGGACCAGACGCTTGTACGAGTTGGTCGACGGGTTGGTGAAGGCGTTGATCGCCTTGGCGTGCTTGATGATGCCGCCGATGTAGTGCAGGCAGGTCTCCGACAGATCGGCGTATTTGTTGCCGGCGAACACCGGCTTGCCGTCCTTCCAGATCGACTGGTGCACGTGCATGCCCGAGCCGTTGTCGCCGTAGATCGGCTTCGGCATGAAGGTGGCGGTCTTGCCGTAGATGTGCGCGACCTGGTGGATGCAGTATTTGTAGATCTGCATGTGGTCGGCCATCAGCGTCAGCGTGTCGAACTTCATGCCGAGTTCGTGCTGGGCGGAGGCGACCTCGTGATGGTGCTTCTCGACCTTGACGCCCATCTTGGCCATGGCCCCGAGCATCTCGGAGCGCATGTCCTGCACCGAGTCCTGCGGCGGCACGGGGAAGTAGCCGCCCTTGGTGCGGATGCGGTGGCCGAGATTGCCGCCTTCATATTCGGTGTCGGAGTTGGTCGGCAGCTCCGAGGAATCGAGACGGAAGCCGGTCTTGTAGGGGTCGGCCGAATAGCGCACGTCGTCGAACACGAAGAACTCGGCTTCGGGGCCGACGAACACGCTGTCGCCCACGCCCATCGACTTCACCATGGCTTCCGCCTTCTTGGCGATGCCGCGGGGGTCGCGGTTGTAGGGCTCGCCGGTGGTCGGCTCGAGCACGTCGCAGGTGATGACCATGGTGGTCTCGGCGAAGAACGGGTCGATCGTCGCAGTGACCGGGTCGGGCATCAGGCACATGTCGGACTCGTTGATCGCCTTCCAGCCGGCGATCGAGGAGCCGTCGAACATCGTTCCCTCGGCGAAGATGTCGTCATCGATCATGCTGACGTCGAACGTCACATGCTGCCACTTGCCGCGCGGATCGGTGAAGCGCAGGTCGACGTATTTGACGTCGTTGTCCTTGATCGATTTCAGGACGTCTTTGGCGGTCTTCATGCATACCCCTTTTGGCTCTGCGGGTCGGTTTCCAGATGAGCAAAATTATTCTCGCTCGAGCGAGTTTTGCGCGACCGCACAAACGAAATCAGGCCGCCGAAGCAGCCTTATTTCTAGTCGGAGTGTCGCAAAATTCGGGATAGCACCCGGTTCAGATAGCGTCCAGCCCGGATTCGCCGGTTCGGATGCGGATCGCCTCTTCGATGTTGGAGACGAAGATCTTACCGTCGCCGATGCGCCCGGTCTGCGCGGCGCGGCGGATGGCGTCGATGGCGCGCTCGACCAGATCGTCGCCGATCACGATCTCGATCTTCACCTTGGGCAGGAAATCGACGATGTATTCTGCGCCGCGGTAGAGTTCGGCGTGCCCCTTCTGCCGGCCAAACCCCTTGGCTTCGGTGACGGTGATGCCCTGAAGGCCGACTTCCTGAAGCGCTTCCTTCACCTCGTCGAGCTTGAATGGCTTGATGATGGCTTCGATTTTCTTCACTGCGCGCCTCCCGGCCTTTCGAACAAAATGCAACGTCTTCGTCAGGATGCGCTTCTCTCAACGCACGATCTTGTCTTCGCTAAGCCGGGATCCCTGACTGTCCGGCCTACAACGGCCGGCGACACCCTGATAAATGCCAGTGAGCACGACGGACCGAAGCGGCTTCCTCGAAAGCAGGGTCTATGCCAAGTTGCAAATGCCCTGATTATTGAAGCGTTATCAGCCTTTTAACGAGCATCTCTGAGTGTAGCGCCGACCTGCACAAAATACCGAAGACTACGAAATAGGCAAACGGTTCAATATGTGTGCAGATCGTTGTTCCCCGCGTCGGATCGGCACGGAAGATGCCTGTTGAAAAGGCGATTGTACTAGGGAAGTGGCATGGAAGTTCTGACCAACGCCGAAATGCAGCGCGCGGACCAGCTCGCCATCGCGGCCGGCACGCCCGGTTTCAAGCTGATGCTCAGCGCGGGCCAGGCGGTCGCTGATGCTGCCCAGGCGCTGGTGGAGGAGGGGCCGATCCTGATCGTGGCCGGGCCCGGCAACAATGGCGGTGATGGTTTTGTCGCAGCCGCCGAGCTCGCAGCCCAGGGCCGCGAGGTCTCGGTGATCGCGGCGTGCGAACGCGACCAGCTTCAGGGCGATGCGGCCTCCGCCGCGCGCGGCTGGAAGCATCCGCTGCTTCCGTTCAACCCGCAGGCGATCGGACGGCCCGCGCTGATCATCGACGCGCTGTTCGGCGCCGGCCTCAGCCGTCCCGTCGACGGCGAGGCGCGCGCGATGATCGAGGCGATCAATGCCAACGGCGCCCCGGCGCTGGCGGTCGACCTGCCGAGCGGCATCAACGGCACCAGCGCGGCGGTGATGGGCGCGGCGGTGAATGCCACCGAGACCGTCACCTTCTTTCGCAAGAAGCCGGCGCATCTGCTGCTGCCGGGCCGGATGCATTGCGGCCGCGTGCGCGTCGCCGACATCGGCATCGACGCGCAGGTGCTGGACGAGATCGCGCCGCAGACTTTCGAGAACGATCCGGATTTCTGGGGTGGCGCTTTTCCGGTGCCGCGCATGGACGGCCACAAATACGCGCGGGGTCATGTGCTGGCGGTCTCGGGCGATGCGACGGCGACCGGCGCGGCGAGGCTGGCAGCGCGCGGCGCGCTGCGGGCAGGGGCGGGCCTGGTGACGCTGGCGAGCCCGCGCGATGCGCTCGCGATCAACGCGGCCGCGCTCACGGCCGTCATGGTTCGTCCCGTCGACACGGCGATCGAGTTCGGCGAGCTGCTCGGCGACAAGCGCTACGGCACCTGCATCATCGGTCCCGGCGCAGGCATCGGTGAGCGCACCTGCGATCTCGTCCACACCGCGTTGAGCGCGCAGCGTCATCTGGTGCTCGATGCCGATGCGCTGACGAGCTTTGCCGCAACCCCCGAGCGCCTGTTCGAATCGATCAAGTCCTCAGGTGACAATGCGGTGGTGCTGACGCCGCACGAAGGCGAGTTTCCACGCCTGTTCTCCGACCTCAGCAACAAGCATCCGGGCCGCTCCAAGTTGGAGCGCGTGCGCGCCGCTGCCGAGCGCTGCGGCGCCGTCGTGCTGCTGAAGGGGCCCGACACCACCATCGCCGCTCCCGACGGCCGCGCCACCATCGCCGCCAACGCGCCGCCCTGGCTCGCTACCGCCGGCGCAGGCGACGTCCTCTCCGGCATCATCGCAGGACTGCTGGCGCAGGGCGTGCCGGCGTTCGAAGCCGCCACCATCGGCGTCTGGATGCATGGCGAGGCGGCAAGCGAGGCGGGACCGGGCCTGATCGCGGAAGACCTCACCGAGACGCTGCCGGCCGTGCACCGGCAGATCTATTCTGCGCTGGGGGTAGAGTATTAGTGCTCAGACAGCTCGCGCTCGTGAATATGGGCGCAGCTGCGCGGGTGCATCGGATCGCGTTCGACCGGGCGATGCCGTGGCTCGCCGGGCTGCGCACGCCGGACGAGGATCGCTGGTTCTATCGCGAGCGTGTCTTTCCGACGTGCCGGGTGTGGGGATGCTTCGACGATGGCGAACTGAGCGGGATCATCGCGTTCCGCGAGGGCTGCGTCGAGCAGCTCTACGTGCTTCCGACCGCCCAAGGCCGGGGCGTCGGCACCGAGCTCCTCTACGTCGCCAAGGGCGTCTGCGAGCGGTTGGAGCTCTGGACCTTTCAGCGCAACGCAACGGCGCGACGCTTCTACGAGGCGCGCGGGTTCGAACTGGTCGAGCAGACGGACGGGGCGCGGAACGAGGAGCGGGAGCCGGACGTCCGCTACCTCTGGACGCGTGCGCCAGTTGATCTTTGATGGATTGTAGTCTAAAAACTACATGTGGTTGAGCTCAAGCAGACTGAAACGTTTCGGAAGTGGCGATCGCGGCTCCGAGACGAGCGCGCCAAGGCCCTGATCGCCTCGCGACTGGATCGGTTAGCTCAAGGACATGCCGGTGATGTTGAGTCGGTGGGCGACGGAGTAAGCGAGCTGCGTATTCATCACGGCCCCGGCTATCGCATCTATTTCGAGAAGCGGGGCAGCCTCATCATCGTTTTGCTGTGCGATGGCGACAAGAGCACGCAGGCGAAAGACATCAAGGCGGCCAAGCGCCTGGCCGAGACGTGGAGCGAGTAAGATGGGCGAGAAGCTGACGACCTATGATCCAGCCGAGGACCTTCAGTCCGACGAGGCCATCGCCATCTTCATGGAGGAGGCATTCAAGACCGAGGATGCTGCCTATATCGCGCATGCGCTTGGTGTCGTCGCTCGCGCCAAAGGGATGACGCAGATCGCCAAAGACACGGGCCTGTCGCGTGAGCAACTCTATCGCTCGTTCAGCACCAACGGTAACCCGACGCTCAAGACGACGATCGCGGTGATGAAGGCTCTTGGAATTGAACTCACCGCCAAGCCGCACGCTTAACCGCGCGCCTCACTCCACCGCGTACCAGCGCACCAGCCGTGGCGCGGCCCAGTCGGTTGTGACGGATTCGATCAGCCATCGTCCGGGAGAGGTCGGCGCGAACGCGATGCGCTGGGTCTGGCCGGGCTCGATCGCGAGCGTGTCGAGCCAGTAGGGCTTCCAGCCGTCGTCGAGCCTGTCGAGCAGGCGGAAGGGCGGGCCGTGCAGGTGGAAGACGGTGGTTGCGGGGGCAGGGTTCTTCAGGGCCAGCACGACGGTGCGGCCGGGCCTGCCGCGGAAGGCCGGCGTCGAGGCGGTGGAGAAGGTCGCAGGCCGGGTCCAGCCGGCGTCGGTTGCGCCAAGCGCGACATCGAACCGCAGGGCGCCTTTCAGGTCGAGTTTCTCGGGCAGGTCGTTCGGCGGGAGCGGCTGTGCAAGCGGGGGTGGCGCGCGCCGGTCCAGTGTGCCTGATATCATGAGACGGCCGACCTGGCGCGCCTCCTTGCCGTCATGCAGCAGCAATGCGGCCGATGTGGCCGCATCCACGAAGGCGTCGGCGCGTGCGCCCGGTGCCAGCACCAGGGCGCCGTTGCGGGCCGAGAACGGCTCGGCGGGCTGCCCGTCCAAGGCCATCACGCGGACGTCGTGGCTCTCCAATTTGATTGCGAGAACAGTACGTTGCGAGCCGTTGATAAAGCGCAGCCGCAGCCGCTGATGGCTTGGGGCTGAGAGTTCGAATGAAGTCTGTCCGTTGATCGTGTAAAGCGTCGCCGCGTCCTTCGGGGCCTGGCCCGGTGGGACCGCGGTGCCATCCGGCTGCAGGCGCCATTCCTCGATCAGCAGAACCTCGTCACGGTCGACGGCGACCGGGCTGGCCTCGGCCGCGATGATCGGACGCGGGCGCGCCGGCTGCTTCAGGTCGTCCTCGAACAGGCGGAAGTCGGCCAGCAAGGTTCCGGCATTGGGAATTGAAATGATTGATGTTTCAACCGCATTTGGCGGCGCAGGGGCGCGGCCCCGGAGCGGGTCGGCCGGGGCTCCCCCGCTGAGGCCGTACCAGACTGGCGCAAGCGGCACAGGCAGGTCGTTCCGAAACACCACTTCGCAACGGTCGCCACGCCTCAGACGGACGTCCCTGAGATGGTTTGCGGCGGCGAGCTCCCAGATGGGGGTCGGCGGCTGCCCCGGCCTCAGAGCCAGCGTTGCCGGCCTTGCCTGAAGCGCGAGCTGGGCGGTCACGAGCGGCCCTGCGCCACCCGCCAACAGCCCGGCCGCCGAGGCGCCAAGTCCGGCTGAGAGCCCGGCTGAAAGTCCGGCCAAAAGCTCGCGTCGGGTCGGGTCGAAGATCCCAGGTTTCATCGGCCGATCCGGACCACGGCGCGCTGGATAAGTCCAGCCGTCGTGCCTACGTAAAGCCTGCCTCCATCGGGCCATTTTTTTGCTGCGAACAGTCAGGCACATGCTATAAGCCCGGCCGCCCGCGGCATCGCGGCCGGTCTTGATGCAACTTCACGCGGGCGTGGCGGAACTGGTAGACGCGCTGGATTTAGGTTCCAGTGACGAAAGTTGTGGGGGTTCGAGTCCCTCCGCCCGCACCAAGCGCTTATCGCGTTTGCACGGATTACGAGACCTGCTTTCGTGCGGATGTTCGTCCGCCGGGAGCCGGTCCAATGAAGCACCGGCGTTGAGGCGCTTGCCTCGCGCCGGATCGATTGATGACAGCGTCCCGACGCATGCGCGCCGGGGCCGAAGAGAAGAAGATTGGACGCCATGCAGGTCACAGAGACCCTCTCGGAAGGTTTGAAGCACGAGTTCAAGATCAGCGTTCCCGCGTCTGATCTCGACGCCAAGGCCGGTGCCAAGCTCGTTGACCTCAAGGACAAGGTCCGCATCAACGGCTTCCGTCCCGGCAAAGTCCCGGTCGCTCACCTGAAAAAGGTCTACGGCCGCTCGGTGATGGCCGAGACCATCGACCAGACCATCCGCGACACCAACACGCAGCTGTTCTCCGAGCGCGGCTTCCGCCTTGCGACCGAGCCGAAGATCACCATGCCGAGCGAGCAGGCCGAGGTCGAGGAGCTGCTGAGCGGCAAGACCGATCTGACCTACACGGTCGCGATCGAGGTGGTGCCTTCGATTGCGCTCGCCGACTTCAAGACCTTCGAGGTCGAGAAGCCCGTCGCCGACGTCACCGACGCCGACGTCGACGAGGCGATCAAGCGCATCGCCGATACCAACCGCAGCTTTGCCGACAAGGGCGAGGGCGCCAAGGCCGCCTCGGGTGATCGCGTCACCATCAACTTCAAGGGCAGCATCAACGGCGAAGCCTTCGAGGGCGGCACCGGCGAGGGCATCCAAGTCGCCATCGGCTCCAACACCTTCATTCCCGGCTTCGAGGAGCAGCTGATCGGCATCGGCGCGAATGAGACGCGCACGCTGAAAGTGTCGTTCCCGAAGAACTACATGAACGAGAAGCTCGCCGGCCAGCCGGCCGAGTTCGAGACCACCGCGACGCTGATCGAGGCGCCGCAGGACCTCGCGATCGACGACGAGTTCGCCAAGTCGCTCGGCCTCGAATCGCTGGAGAAGCTGAAGGAAGCCGCGCGCGAGCGTCTGGTTGCCGAGTTCGCCGGCGCGACGCGCCAGCGCGTCAAGCGCGCGCTGCTCGACCGCCTCGACGAAGCGCACCGCTTCGAGGCGCCCCCCTCGCTGGTCGACGAGGAGTTCAATCTGATGTGGAACTCGGTCAAGGCCGAGATGGATTCCGCCGGTAAGACCTTTGCCGACGAGGACACCACCGAGGATGCTGCCAAGGAAGAGTATCGCAAGATCGCCGACCGCCGTGTGCGGCTCGGCCTCGTGCTCTCCGAGATCGGCGAGAAGAACAAGATCTCCGTGACCGACGACGAGGTCGGCCGCGCCGTGATCGAGCGCGCGCGCTCCATGCCCGGCCGCGAGAAGGAAGTCTGGGACTATTACCGCAGCAACGCCCAGGCGTTGGCCCAGCTTCGCGCACCGATCTATGAGGACAAGGTCGTCGACTTCATCCTCGAACTCGCCAACGTGACCGAGAAGAAGGTCACGCGCGAGGATCTCTACAAGGACGACGAGGCTGAAAAGACCGCCGCCTGAAGGCTCTGAAGCATTTTCGAGCGAAGTGGATACCGGTTCGCGTAAAGAAAACGCGTCAAACTAAAACCCGGAGGCCCGTTCCGATTTCATCGGAATGGGGCTCCAGGATAGTCTCCTATTAAGGATGATCGGCAAAGAGGCCCAGCTAGCCAGATGGCCGGCTGGGCCTCTTTGTGCGAATCAGCTTCAACTGCCCGACGGATTAAGCCTTAATGCGCTCCGCACTTGTCAGGAGCGAATTGGGCTATATCTGTCGGTAGCCTTTCTGCTTCTTACCCAAGTTCCTGCATCACAGGACGTCCATCCGCCCCGGCAAATCCAGCCAGACTGGCAAGCCTGCCCGGCGGTGTCCGTCTCCGAAAACCCTAGGTGACTCATGCGCGATCCGGTTGAAACCTACATGAACCTCGTGCCCATGGTGGTCGAGCAGACCAACCGTGGCGAGCGCGCCTACGACATCTTCTCGCGCCTGCTGAAGGAGCGCATCATCTTTCTGACCGGGCCGGTCGAGGACGGCATGTCGACGCTGGTCGTCGCTCAGCTCCTGTTCCTCGAGGCGGAAAATCCGAAGAAGGAAATCTCGATGTACATCAACTCGCCGGGCGGCGTGGTGACGTCGGGTCTTGCCATCTACGACACCATGCAGTTCATCCGCCCGCCGGTCTCGACGCTGTGCACGGGGCAGGCCGCCTCGATGGGCTCGCTGCTGCTCTGCGCCGGCGAGAAGGACATGCGCTTCTCGCTGCCGAACGCGCGCATCATGGTGCATCAGCCTTCCGGTGGCTTCCAGGGCCAGGCCACCGACATCATGCTGCACGCCCAGGAAATCCTGAACCTGAAGAAGCGGCTCAACGAAATCTACGTGAAGCACACCGGCCAGACCTACAAGTCGATCGAGGACGCGTTGGAACGCGACAAGTTCCTGACCGCGAACGACGCCAAGGAGTTCGGCCTGGTCGACAGGGTCATCGACAAGCGCGCTGAGGAAGCGGCAGGAACGAAGACCCCGTAGCACCACTGGAACGCGACGCGATCCCTCGGCAGCCGCTTGGGATCGTCTCGCACCATCAGGGTGGCGTTCACGCTATGGACGCGTGTGCGCGTTGCAAAACGCGGTTTTGCGCCCTGCGGCAGGCAGAAAGTTCCGCTTTCGTGCTTGTTTTTCGTGGCAATCCAGCAACGTCGGGGTGATTTCGATCACTTCGCCCGTGCCAAGACCGGAAATCACGGTATTGTCACGGGTAGCCGACGACCCCCGATTAGCGAATTCTTGATAGTCGGGTGACAGCATGGTTGGCTACGATTGATCGGCTATGATCGCGGAGAATCGAGCTGCCGTGATTCGCACGGTGTGTAACGCGTAGGGTCTTTTTTGGTACGGAATTTGCTCTACTTAAGCTTCATGCCGGCCTTCGTGTCGGAATGGAGCGATCGAGCGGAACGGGATCGAACCGCGGACGGAGACATGAATGAGTAAGGTCGGCACGAGCGACTCCAAGAACACGCTATATTGCTCGTTCTGCGGCAAGAGCCAGCACGAAGTCCGCAAACTGATCGCGGGTCCCACGGTCTTCATCTGCGACGAGTGCGTCGAGCTCTGCATGGACATCATCCGCGAGGAGAACAAATCCTCGCTGGTCAAGTCGCGCGACGGCATTCCGACGCCGAAGGAAATCTGCAAGGTCCTGGACGATTACGTGATCGGCCAGAGCCATGCGAAGAAGGTCCTGTCGGTCGCGGTGCACAATCACTACAAGCGCCTCAACCACCAGACCAAGCACAACGACGTCGAGCTCGCGAAGTCGAACATCCTGCTGATCGGTCCGACCGGTTCGGGCAAGACGCTGCTCGCGCAGACGCTCGCCCGGATCCTGGACGTGCCGTTCACGATGGCGGATGCGACGACCCTGACCGAAGCCGGCTATGTCGGCGAGGACGTCGAGAACATCATCCTGAAGCTGCTTCAGGCCGCCGACTACAATGTCGAGCGTGCCCAGCGCGGCATCGTCTACATCGACGAAATCGACAAGATCAGCCGCAAGTCCGACAACCCCTCGATCACGCGCGACGTGTCGGGTGAGGGCGTGCAGCAGGCGCTGCTCAAGATCATGGAAGGCACGGTGGCTTCGGTCCCGCCGCAGGGCGGCCGCAAGCATCCGCAGCAGGAGTTCCTGCAGGTGGACACCACCAACATCCTGTTCATCTGCGGCGGCGCGTTCGCCGGCCTCGAGAAGATCATCTCGGCACGCGGACGGTCGACCTCGATCGGTTTCGCGGCCCAGGTGATGGCGCCGGAAGATCGCCGGACCGGCGAGATCTTCCGTCACGTCGAGCCCGAGGATCTCCTGAAGTACGGCCTCATCCCCGAATTCGTCGGCCGTCTGCCCGTCGTGGCGACGCTCGAGGATCTCGACGAGGCCTCGCTGAAGAAGATCCTCACCGAGCCGAAGAACGCGCTGGTGAAGCAGTACCAGCGGCTGTTCGAGATGGAGAACATCGAGCTGACCTTCGCCGACGAGGCGCTTGGCGCGGTTGCCCGCAAGGCGATCGAGCGCAAGACCGGCGCGCGCGGCCTGCGGTCGATCCTCGAGGCGATCCTGCTCGAGACCATGTTCGACCTGCCGGGCCTGGAAGGTGTGGAAGAAGTCGTGATCTCCCGCGAAGTCGTGGAAGGAACGGCGCGTCCGCTCTACATCTACGCCGATCGGTCCGATCGCGCCGTCGAGAACGCCAGCGCCTGATCTGGCGGCCGGAACGCTGCAATTGTATCCCCAAGTCGGGCTGCGGAAGTGTATCTCCGCAGCCGGTGTTGCGTCGCTTACCGCGTTGCGTAAGCGCCTGATGGCGCGCGTTTTTCGATGACTTGACACCCCCCGGGTCGATAGCCACCTAATGTCGGCGGCGAGCGAAAATTCTCTTCCAGATTCGCCTCAGTTCCGATCCGGCGAGCCGGTCCAACTCGTAGAGGACCGACCGGCCTTGCGGATCAATTCGGCACCTTGTGGCGGTTGCGCATGATCAGCGGGCTGCGTGCGAGGGGGTAAAGCAAAAGGAAAAGGCCATGACTAATCCAAAACCCCGGCCAACCATCGTTCATGGCGAAACGCACGCCTATCCCGTGCTGCCGCTGCGCGACATCGTCGTGTTCCCGCACATGATCGTTCCGCTCTTCGTCGGCCGCGAGAAGTCGATCCGCGCGCTCGAAGAGGTGATGAAGAACGATGCGCTGATCATGCTCGCGACGCAGAAGAACGCGTCCGACGATGATCCGGCGCCCGATGCCATTTACGAGACCGGTACGCTCGCCAGCGTGCTGCAGCTCTTGAAGCTTCCCGACGGCACCGTGAAGGTGCTGGTCGAAGGGCTCGAGCGTGCGCGCGTTCAGAAGTACACCGATCGCGCCGACTATTACGAAGCCACCGCCATTGCACTCGCCGACACCGATGCGAAGTCGGTCGAGGCCGAAGCGATGGCACGCTCGGTCGTGTCGGACTTCGAGAGCTATGTGAAGCTCAACAAGAAGATCTCGGCCGAGGTCGTCGGCGTCGTGCAGGCGATCACCGATTTCGCCAAGCTCGCCGACACCGTTGCCTCGCATCTCGCCGTCAAGATCGCCGACCGCCAGGGCATCCTGGAGACGCTGTCAGTCACCACGCGCCTGGAGAAGGTGCTGGGCCTGATGGAGAGCGAGATCTCGGTGCTGCAGGTCGAGAAGCGGATCCGCTCGCGCGTCAAGCGCCAGATGGAGAAGACCCAGCGCGAGTATTATCTCAACGAGCAGATGAAGGCGATCCAGAAGGAACTCGGCGACGACGACGGTCGCGACGAGCTCGCCGATCTCGAAGAGAAGATCTCCAAGACCAAGCTTTCCAAGGAAGCGCGCGAGAAGGCGCAGCATGAATTGAAGAAGCTGCGCCAGATGTCGCCGATGTCCGCGGAAGCGACCGTCGTGCGCAACTATCTGGATTGGCTGCTGTCGATCCCGTGGAACAAGAAGTCCAAAGTGAAGAAGGACCTGGAGCAGGCGCAAGCCATCCTGGACTCCGATCACTACGGGCTGGAGAAGGTCAAGGAGCGCATCGTCGAGTATCTCGCCGTGCAGTCGCGTGCCAACAAGCTGACCGGACCGATCCTGTGCCTCGTCGGACCTCCCGGCGTCGGCAAGACCTCGCTCGGCAAGTCGATCGCGAAGGCGACAGGGCGCGAATTCGTGCGCGTCTCGCTCGGCGGCGTGCGCGACGAGGCCGAGATCCGCGGTCACCGCCGCACCTATATCGGCTCGATGCCCGGCAAGATCATCCAGTCGATGCGCAAGGCCAAGTCGTCCAATCCGCTGTTCCTGCTGGACGAGATCGACAAGATGGGCGCCGATTTCCGCGGCGATCCGTCCTCCGCCTTGCTCGAGGTCCTCGACCCCGAGCAGAACGGGACGTTCAACGACCACTATCTCGAGGTCGACTACGATCTGTCCAACGTGATGTTCATCACCACCGCGAATACGCTCAATATTCCGGGCCCCCTGATGGACCGCATGGAGATCATCCGGATCGCGGGCTACACCGAGAACGAGAAGGTCGAGATCTCGCGCAAGCATCTGATCCCGAACGCGGTGTCCAAGCACGGTCTGGATTCCAAGGAGTTCGCGATCGACGACGACGCGCTGCTGCTTCTTATCCGCCGCTACACCCGCGAAGCGGGCGTGCGTAACCTGGAGCGTGAGCTTTCGACACTCGCCCGCAAGGCGGTGAAGGAGCTGATGATCTCCAAGAAGAAGTCGGTCAAGGTCACCGAGAAGACTCTGGAAGAGCTGCTCGGCGTGCCGAAGTACCGCTTCGGCGAGATCGAGAGCGAGCCGCAGGTCGGTATCGTCACCGGCCTTGCCTGGACCGATGTCGGCGGTGAGCTGCTGACCATCGAAGGCGTCATGATGCCCGGCAAGGGCAAGATGACGGTCACGGGCAATCTGCGTGACGTGATGAAGGAGTCGATCTCGGCGGCGGCGTCCTATGTCCGCTCGCGCGCGATCAACTATGGCATCGAGCCGCCGATGTTCGATCGACGCGACATCCACGTGCACGTGCCGGAAGGCGCGACGCCGAAGGACGGTCCGTCCGCGGGTGTCGCCATGGCCACCGCGATCATCTCGGTCATGACCGGCATCCCGGTCCGCCACGATGTCGCGATGACCGGCGAGATCACGCTGCGCGGCCGCGTGCTGCCGATCGGCGGCCTGAAGGAGAAGCTGCTGGCTGCGGCCCGCGGCGGCATCAAGACGGTGCTGATCCCCGAGGACAACGCGAAGGATCTCACGGAGATTTCCGATGCGATCAAGGGCGGCATGGAGATCATCCCGGTCTCGCGTCTCGACGACGTCGTCGCCAAGGCGCTGGTGAAGAAGCCCGTGCCGATCGTCTGGGAAGAGGACACCAAGGTGACGGTGAAGCCGGACGGCGATGAAGCCGCCGGCGGCCTGACCGCTCACTGAGATCGCAGCTCGGAATGATGATAAAACGGCGCCTTCGGGCGCCGTTTTTTTATGGGGGCAGGGAGACGAGGGCGATGCAGGTCAACGGGCGATGCCATTGCGGGACAATCACCTTCGAGGCCGAGGTCGATCCGGAGGCGGTTTCGGTCTGCCACTGCACCGACTGCCAGGCGCTGACCGGCTCGCCGTTCCGGGTGACGGCCGTCTGCACCAGGGACGACGTCCGCCTGACCGGCGGCACGCCAAGAATCTACGGCAAACGCGGTGACAACGGCCGGATGCGCTTCCAGCACTTCTGCGAGGACTGCGGTTCCCCGCTGTTCACCAGCGGCGAGGGCGATCAGGCGGACGATTGGGGGATTCGCTGGGGCTCGATCCGCCAGCGTGACAAGCTGCGGCCGGTGAGGCAGATCTGGTGCCAGTCCGCAGCAGTGTGGATCGATGCCGTGCCGCTGCTGCCGGGAAGGCCAGGGGATTGAGGTCAAGTGGTTGGGCCGGGGTCTTGCCCGGTTGGGGCCCGTAGGGCTAAAGAGGCGGCGAGGGCGGTTAGCTCAGCTGGTTAGAGCATCTCGTTTACACCGAGAGGGTCCGCGGTTCGAATCCGTGACCGCCCACCAACCTTCACGAGTTGCGGCTCGGCACGGCACAGCCCGCGATTAGCGCGAAGAAATAAGGTCTGGCAGGCAGGGCGCGGGGCCCCCTTCGCTGCGCCCGCTTGCGGGATTCAGCCTCATCGGGTAACCCCGTTTGGGCACGATCGGGACGATTTTGGCCATAGCCCTTTCGCCCTGGGTTCGGAATGATAGATGCGTTGATCATTGGCGGTGGCGCTTATGGCTGCGACATCGCCGCCGAACTGAAGTCAATGGGGTTCGAGCGGGTCGTTCTGGCCGAGCGGGAATCTTGCCTGTTCGGCCGGGCGTCTTATGCGAACCAGGCGCGGATCCACAACGGCTACCACTACCCGCGCTCGATCACGACCGCCGAACGATCGCGCATCAATTTCGAACGCTTCGTGCGCGACTACCCGGACGCGGTGCTCTCCACGATGGTGAAGCTCTACGCGATCGCCAAGGATTCGCGGATCAGCGCCCATCAATTCTCGGTCTTTTGCGAGCGTATCGGCGCGCCGTGCCACGTCGCCCCGTCGCAATACGAGAACCTGTTCGATCCTGCGCTCGTCGAGGCTGTCTTTGTCACCGAGGAACTGGCGTTTGACGCGACCGTTCTGGCCCGACATATGACCAATCGGCTTCGGCGGCTTGAAGTCGATCTCCGGCTCGGCACGGCGGCCCGCGTCCTCGGGAGTGACGGCGCGGGCGTCAGCTTCGAGCTCAACGGTCAGCGCGGGGACGCACGCTGGTTGTTCAACTGCACCTATTCCGACCTTGGGCAGATCGGAATTGACATCGAGACCAGGATCAAGCGCGAGATGGCCGAGCTCGCGATCATCCGGCCACCCTCGGCCCTCGACGGGCTTGGCATCACCGTCCTGGACGGGCCGTTCTTTTCGCTCATGCCGTTCCCCGCGCTCGGAATGTACTCGCTGTCCCACGTCCGCTATACGCCACATCAGGCCAGCCTCGATCTGACGGAGCCGCTTGCGCCGGTGCTCTCGAACGCCAGCTACATGTTGCGCGACACCGCGCGCTTCATTCCGGCCATGTCGAGCTGCCGTTACGAGACGTCGCTGTTCGAGATCAAGGCGACGATCGCGCGCAACGAGGACGACGACGGTCGCCCAATCCTGTTCGAGCGCAACAGGGAGCATCCGCGGATTTTCTCCATTTTGGGTGCGAAGATCGATAATATCTACGATACGCGGGCTTATCTGCGGTCCATCACGTGGAGTGACTGAAATGGCGTTGCTCACCTCGATCTCGGCGATCGTGGTTCAGGACCGGACCGATCCGGATCCGTCGCTGTTCGAACGGTTGAACGCGACCTTGTCCCGCATCGCCGTCGATTCCGAAGTGATCATCGTCGCCAACAACGTGACCGCGGAGATCGTCCGAACCCTCCGGCCGTTCGTTGAATCGATCCCGGACACGACATGCGTGATCCTGGCTGCGCCCACAGATACGGATGTCGCCCGGCTGATCGGCATCGACTACGCCATCGGCGATTACGTGGTGTTCCTGACGCCGACCAATGCCGAGCTTTCGGCCGCCGAGAGCCTGGCGCGGGAGACGAGCAAGGGCTTCGACCTCGTTACCGTCGTAGATCCCGAGGCGAAGCAGAAGTTCGAAGGACGATGGGTCTATTGGCTGCTCTATGAGGTCTATTTCAAGTTCTACAGCATCTTGACCGGGCGTACCGTGAAGCCGGAGGGGGCCACGCTCAGGCTGCTTTCCAGGCCGGCCGCGCTCTACGTCGCCAATCAGTTCGGCGGAGAGATATTGCTCAAGTCACGCGATATCGGCAGCGGATTTCCCGCTACCCAACTCTCCATTGCCGGTATTTCGGAAGGAACGGAGTACATCCGCGATATCAAGGATGCCTGGCGCAAGGCGCTGAGAATGCTGAGCTCCAATGCGGCGCCGCTCCGGGCCGCGCTGCTCGTGTCCTTCGCCGCGGCGATCCTGTCGCTCGTCTACTCCGTCTATGTCTTCTTCGTGTACTTCTTCGTGCCTTACGTGCGTGGCTGGACGACGCTTTCGCTGCAGATCTCCGGCATGATGTTGTTGTTCTCGACGATCTTCATCCTACTTGCCGAATACGTCGTGCAGATCCATTCGACCAACCCCGCGCGCTGGCGCCGCGGCCTGGTGATGCGTGAGTGGCGTAGCGCACGCACCAAGCGCAGCGCCAGGCTGAATGTGGTCGATCCCGGCGGAAAATTTCAGGTTGGGGCGGTCCATCTCATCGGAGCGCGGCCGGAGCCGGGCAGCGACTGAGCGGGGCGAACATGATCGGGAGCGTCAAGCATGTGGAACGACAATGAACGATGCGCTCTAGTTGGATATACCGGCTTTGTCGGGTCCAACTTGGCGCGAGGCGCGCGCTTCTCGCATCGCTACAATTCCTCGAATTTTCGGCAGATGCGAGACGAGCAATTCGACACGATCGTCTGCGCGGGGGTCAGCGCGGCCAAATGGAAGGCGAACCTCGATCCCGCCTCCGACTGGGAGCAGATATCGGCCCTCATCGCCGAACTGGCCACTATAAGGGCCCGCCGCTTCATCCTCATTTCCACGGTCGATGTCTATCCTGACACTTCGCTTCCACTCGACGAGGCGGCGGATATCGGCGGTGAGAATCATGCTTACGGCACGCACCGTCTTCGTCTCGAAGAGTTCGTGGCGGGGACATTCGAGCGCTTTTCGATCGTGCGGTTGCCCGCCCTGTTTGGCCCGGGCTTGAAGAAGAACGCCTTGTTCGACCTCGTGAGCAATCACGAGATCGATCGCATCAATCCCAACGGGATCTTTCAGTGGTACCCGGTCGGGAAGTTGCTCAACGATCTGACGATCATCGAGCGGGCCGATCTCCAGCGCGTCAATTTGGTGACCGAGCCGATTCCACTTCGCGCGATCTGGGAGAGGTACTTTCCCCAGCATGAAATCCCCGACGTTACGGCGCCGGGTGCGCAGTATCGATTGCGCAGCAGGTTCGCAAACCTCTTTGGCGGTCGCGATGGCCATGTCATGAGCGCGAGCCAGGTCATGTCAGAGATCGGCGCTTTTGTTGCGCGGGGAATCGAGTAGCGACGGCTACCTCGCCGCGGCGTTCTGGAAGTCTTCCCTCCAGTCAACGGCCGAGCCGCTGCCGTCCGAGAACTGACCGATGGTCAGGCGGGTGAATGGGATCTCGTTCGCGAACTGGAACGCGCATGTGCCGTGGCGAAATTCGTTCAGCTCGGTGGATATGGCGTAGCTGCGGAAGGCGAATGTTTTCAGGATGCCATCGGAGGAATCAGGCTGGCCTGGGGTGGAGTTCGCATGCAGGCGCAAAAAGAACGGATGGGACAGGTCTAAGCCATCGCATTGAAACTGACCCTCGATCGTCCTTTCGCCGAAGCGCAGCGTGATCTTTTGACCCACGTGAGTGTTGGACCGCTTGAGGATGCCGGACGCGATCACGCCGGCGCGGACGGCCCCGGACCAGTAAATGGTCCAACCGATGCTGAGGACCAGCACCGCGACGATCGCCCTGAGAGGTGCCGCCCGCCTGTTCAGGAATGCCTCAGAGAACATCCCGACTGCGACGGCGGGCAGGATGATCAGCACCGGCACGAACCAGAGGACGTAGTTGAGAAAGGTATGAATGGAGGAGTGGCCGCGCGCGACCACGTGCCAGGTGAAGGAAGCAACGACCGAGACCACCACGAGCAGAAATGCCGGTAGCGTTCGGCGCACACTGCGGTCACGGGCATCGATATAGAGTATCGCCATTACGAGGGGCGCGCTGAAAACGATGAGCGCCTCAACCGCGGTGTAGGTCCGCAAGCCCGGAATATTCAGGGCCGATGACTCGTACAGATATGTGATGAGGATCTGCTTGAGCGGTACGGCGAGCGACGCCGCCAACTCGGGCGGAAGCTGACCTCCGCCGACCGACCGGTAGTTGACCCGCCCGACGAAGTCGCCGAACGCTCCGCTCAACGATCCCGTATGGATTGTCAGGAGCAGCAGCTGTATTGCCGCGGCAAGAAAGATCGCAGCGACTGCGGTCATGCCGAACGCCAAGATTCGGGCGAGGGTCCCCCGGTCCCATCCCATCCGAGAGACGCCGTAGAGGAAGGCGGCGCCGCTCGCTCCTATCACGGCCGGCAGGTACTCGAACCCGCACATGGCTTTTGCCACGATGGCAGCGCCGTGGAGGAGGTAGAAGGTCTGTGGGGAAGTCAGAAGCAGGTCAGGCCGATAGACGGTCCAATACCATGTCAGGACAACGGGAATGAACCATGTGACGGGGACCCAATAGAGATTGTCCGCGAATACCGTGAGCCACGGCGAAAACAGAATCATGAGTCCGGCCGTCAGGCCAGCACCTGCGCCGAACTCCATCGCGATTAGATAGATCCAGACGCAAAGCGTGCCGGCGAGTGCCATGGCCGCAAGGACACGCAGCAGTGTGAGCCGAAGAGGGGCGGTGATGCCCGCCTTGTACATCGCAAGGTCGATGGCCGATAGGATCCAGCCCTGCAGCCCGACCTGTCCCTTGTAAGTCTGTGTCATCTGGATCGGCCGCCGACCGGTCCTGAATTCCTTGTAAGTGTCCGTGTATCCGTGGTGGATCAGGAAGCCCGTGTTGCTCGTCAGTCCACTGCTTTCGGACTGAAGCAGGCGGCCGACGACGAGGGACTCGGGATCGGCTCCATGCGATCTGTAAAAGACGTCAGGCACGATTCCGAAGCCGTTCGTGCAGAAGCTGTAAGACAGCACGACGAAAAGGACGAGCGCGATTAGGCACGCGCTGCTGGCCGCCGTGAACCGTTCAGAACCGGAAGCCTGAATGTCTGATGACGGCATATGGTCGGCTCAACCGGGATTGAGCCGGCCCAGCGCTGCCGCGAAGAGTTGACCCAACATCTGTATCCGCCCGCCGAATCCGGAGATTTTCGTCGGCGTCTTTTCGCCCTTTGGATATCGCCGTTCGACCGGGATCTCGACCACGCGATAGCCGAGCTGACCGGCGCGAACCGTCAGGTAGAACAACAGCTCGTATTGAGAGAATACATGGCGAAACGGCGCGACACGGGGATCGAGCAGGTAGCGGGCTGAATAAGCCCGAAATCCGTTCGTCGTATCCGTGTACCAACGTCGTCCAAACAGGCTGAGGACTGGGGCGTGGATCAGCCGCCCCGCGATCTTTCGGTCCATCGGCGTGTTCACCGCCCGTCCGCCGGGTACATAGCGCGACCCTTGCACGTAGTCAAAGCCGTCCTTGAGCTTCTCGACGAAGCTCTCGATCGCTTCCAGTCCGTCCTTGCCGTTGCCGTCGACGGTGACGACGCCCTTGTAGCCTTCCCCAAGGGCCCAGGCGTAGGCCATGCGGAGCTGAGCCCCCAGCTTGCCGGGCCCGCGCTTGACCAGGAGCGCGCGACACCCAACGGTCTTCAGGAATTCCGGATCAAGCGAGCCGTCCGTGGAGCCGCCGTCCGCCATGATGATGTCGACCGGCGACTTGAGCGCGAACAGGGTACGGAGCTGCTTGCGGATTCGTTCGCCCTCGTTGATGACGGGGATGACGAGCGCATAGTCGCAATGCCGCGGATGCAGGACGGTGACGTCGCTGTCGGGGACCTCGATCTCTTGTGTGATGCCGGTCATGAGCAATATGTCTCTCGTGCAAAGGCAGCGGCTCGTCTCAGCCCGTCCTGCCAATCATCGACTTGTTTCATCTCGATCGAAAGCGCGCCGGCGTAACCGCCACGGCGCAACGCTTGGGAGAATGGCCCATGGTCGCGTCCGGAAGAGCCGACCGGAGCAAGATCTGGCTCGCTGATATGCGCGTGGACAGCGTATGGGACGGCGTCGACCAGCACCTCGGGATTCTCGTTCTCGAGAAAGGCGGTGCCTGTATCGATCTGGACAGCGACCCCGGGGGCAGCGACATCGCGGACGAGGTCAATCGCTTCCGATGTCTTGGTGATGAAGCGGCAGGCATAGTGGCGGGAGTTCGCCTCGAAACTGAGGACGGTCCCCTCGGATGCGAAGATGGGACCGAGCTGTCTCAGAAACGCGACGGCGATCGCATGCGCCTGATCCGGCCCGATCGTGCCCGGGTCGCGAAGCTGGGGTGCGCCGAAAACGCAGGCGGTCGCGCCAAGGGCGCCTGCCATCTCCGCAACGACTCTGAGGTGCTCCAACAGAAGCTGGCGCTGCTCGGCGGATGCGAAAAGGTGGGCCGCTCCAGCCTTGAACGCGATGCCTTGCAGCGCCCGGCATTTCATACCTCTGGCATCGAGGTGCGCGCGCAACTGGTTGAGGTCGCGCCTTGCGACCTCCCACCGACCGAAGACGTTATAGGGGGCCAACTCGACCGAACGCACGTTCAACTCGTCGAGAACGTCCAGACCAGCGTCGAGTTGCCCGGCCGGGAAGGCGATGTTCGAGATCGCAAGCTCGCGATCGCGAGAGCTGGTTCCGTTGTTCTTCGCGATCATCTCCAGCCAGATTTGCCGAGCGGTGACATGAATGAGCAATTGTACTACGACAATGCAACCTATTATACCATAGGCCGTGAGGCCTGCAGGATTCTTGCCACGCCGCCAAGGGGCCGGGTTGAGTTCTGTCGCAGTCATTATCCGGAGAATGCTTTGGCTCTTGGCCATTTCATCGCGAGCCGCATCAAGCGCTACCCGATTCTGTGGTGGTTGGCCTGGGAGGGTGCGACACGGTTCCCGTGGGTGTTGCCGCACGAACAAAGCTATCTCGGCTTTCCGCATTTTGCGAAGCCAGACGGCGGCCTGATATTGGATATCGGCGCGAACAACGGCATTTCGGCGCTCGGCTTGCACAAACTGCTCCCGAATTACAAAATAGTCTCGATCGAAGCGAGCCCCGCGCATGAGCCAAGCCTGCAGAGAGTTGCCCGGCGGCTAAATCGGCCCGGACGCGAAATCTTCGAATACCGGATCATGGGGGCCGGCGCAGAGGCCGCCGAGCTGACCTTCTACACGCCGATCATTGACGGAATCAGGCAGCACACACTTACGACGGTTGATCTCGATTATATGAAGATCGCCGTCGAACGGGACTACGGGCGCGATCGCTCCGTCGAGCATACCGAAGAACGGAGCCGGGTTGCTCCCTTGGACGAGCTGGCACTGTCACCGGATCTCATCAAGATCGACATCGAAGGTTTTGAATTGCCCGCGTTGATCGGGCTCGAGCAGACGATTTCAAGAAACCGTCCGGTGATACTCATGGAGTGGACCCCGCCGCGATCGGATATCGTCCAGCAGTTTCTGAGCGAGAGGCAGTATCACTTCCTCGCTTTTGATCCCGATGGCGACAAGTTCACGATGTTCGAGGGCGCCAAATCGGGGTGGGAGGCCGCCGGCTATCAGGTGAACGTGTTCTGCGTTCCAAACGAGCGTCGAATGAAGATCTGATAGCGATCTCGAGAACAGATGCGCGATGTTGCGAGCGCAGATGACGCGCCTGCCAAGAGGATCCCGATGCAACAGCCCAGCGGACATGAGCAAAACGCCGACCAGATCGCCTATTGGAACGGCCCGGGCGGGCAGCGCTGGGCGGATCGCCACGCGGTCCAGGAGAAGTTGCTCGGGCCTATCGCCGATGTGCTGATCGACCGCGCCAAGCCCGGGCCGGGCGAGCGCGTGATCGACGTCGGCTGCGGCTCCGGTGCGACGACGTTCGCGTTCGCGAAGGCAGTGGCGCCCGACGGGTTCGCGCTCGGCCTCGACGTCTCTGAGCCGATGCTGTCCCAGGCGCGTTCGCTGGCGCCGAAAGGCTTGCCGCTCGATTTCGTGCTGGCGGATGCGACGGTTCATCCGTTCGAGCCGGCGAGCTATGATCTGCTCGCCTCGCGTTTCGGCGTGATGTTCTTCGCCGATCCCGTTGCGTCCTTCACCAATCTCCGCCGCGCGCTGAAGCCGACCGGTAGGCTCGCCTTCGTCTGCTGGCGCGAGCCGAAGGAAAATCCCTGGATGATGGCGCCGCTGATGGCGGTCTACAAACACGTGCCCAAAATGCCGCCGGTCGGGCCGGAGGAGCCGGGCCCGTTCGCATTCGCCTCGGAAGAGCGTGTGATGCGAATTCTCAAAGGCGCAGGCTTCACAGGCGTGGCGATGGAGCCGCATGATCTCGCGATGGACGTTGCCATCGGCGGCGGCCTCGATGCAGCCGTGGACGGCGCTCTCCAGATCGGCCCCGCCAGCCGCGCACTCCAGGGCCATCCGCCGGAGACATATGAAGCTGCCAAGGCTTCGATCCGCGAGGCGCTCGCACCGTTCCTGAAGGGGCAGAGCGTGGCGCTCCAGGGCGCGATTTGGATCGTGACGGCAAAGGCTGGGTAGGGCACCGCGCTCTCTCCGCGTCATTGCGAGGAGCGCGTGCGACGAAAGCAGTCCAGAGTCCCTCCGCGGCGACAGTCTGGATTGCTTCGCTGCGCTCGCGATGACGACGTGGACGGGGCTGTGCCGCCTCAAACCACATCATCGGGCGCCAGCGCGCAGCCGTTGTCGGGATGCGTTTCCACCTGAAGCGTGGTGTGGCCGATGCGGTAGGCGGTCTTCAGCATCTGCGCCGTCTCCATCAGGAACGCATCGCCGGTGCCGGCGGGCATGACGAGGTGGCAGGTCAGCGCCGTCTCGGTGGTCGAGATCGGCCAGACGTGGAGATCGTGGATCGCCGAGACACCGGGCCGCGCGAGCAGGAACGCCCTGATCGCGGCGAGGTCGGTGCCCTTGGGCGCTGCTGCCATCGACATGTCGATGGAGCCGCGCAAGAGGCTGGTCGTGCTCCAGAGGATGGTGGCGCAGATGACGAGGCTGGTGACGGGGTCGAGCCAGAGCCAGCCGGTCCAGATGATCAGCGCGGCGGAGACCACGACGCCGAGCGAGACCGCGGCGTCGGCGGCCATGTGCAGGTACGCGCCTTCGATGTTGATGTCGTCCTTGCGCCCGCTCGCGAACAGCAGGGCCGTGAAACCATTGATCAGGATGCCGATGCCGGCGACCACCATCACGGTCACGCCTGCGACCGGCTCCGGCTCGCGCAGGCGCAAAATCGCCTCCCAGCCGATCGCGCCGGTTGCGACCAGCAGGAACACCGCATTGGCCAGCGCCGCCAGGATGGTGGAGGCGCGAAAGCCGTAGGTGAAGCGGCCGCTCGGCGCCCGCCGCGCCGCGATCGAGGCGCCCCAGGCCACGACTAGGCCGAGCACGTCGGACAGGTTGTGGCCGGCGTCCGCGAGGAGGGCGGTGGAGTTGCCGATATAGCCGTAGACCGCTTCGGCCACGACCAGCGCGATGTTGAGCGAAATGCCGATCGCGAAGGCCTTGCCGAAATTCGCGGGCGCGTGGACATGCGAGTGATCATGGCCATGACTGTGGTCGTGACCATGACCATGCGTATGGTCGCCATGATCATGGTGGTGATGACCGTGGTGGTCGTGGCCGGCCAATCCTAACGCTCCCGGGAAGTCGCCAAATCAGACGCCATTGTAGGCGTTTCACTTGCCCCGTCACGGCGGAACAGCATGTAGAGCGCCGGCAGCACCAGCAATGTCAGCACCGTCGAGGAGAGGATGCCGCCGATCACCACGGTCGCAAGCGGCCGCTGCACCTCGGCGCCGGCGCCGGTGGCGAGCGCCATCGGCACGAAGCCCAGTGAGGCGACGAGGGCCGTCATCAAGACCGGCCGCAGCCGCGTCAGCGCTCCCTCGCGCACGGCATCCACGACGGAATGCCCCTCGCTGCGCAGGCGCTCGATGAAGGCGATGATGACGAGGCCATTGAGCACGGCGACGCCCGACAGGGCGATGAAGCCGACACCGGCGCTGATGGACAGCGGGATGTCGCGCAGCAGCAGCGCCGCAACGCCGCCGGTCAGCGCCAGTGGCACGCCGGAGAACACCAGCGCCGCATCCGCCGCCGATCCCATCGCCATGAACAACAGCAGGAACACCAGCAGCAGCGCCACCGGCACCACGATCGTCAGCCGTTTGGTCGCCGAGACCAGCTGCTCGAACTGCCCGCCCCAGCCGATCCAATAGCCGGGCGGCAGCTTGACCTTCTCCGCCACCGCCGCTTCCGCCTCGGACACGAAGGAGCCGAGGTCGCGCGCGCGGACATTGGCCGTGACGACGATCCGCCGCTTGCCGTTCTCGCGGCTGATCTGGTTCGGACCGGGCGTCGCATCGACGGTCGCAACCGAGGACAGGGGCACATAGCGCATCTGGGTGAGCGGGGAGGTGGCCAGTGCCGTTCGAACGGCAGCGCCGGAGCCGGCCTCCTCACCGGGCGGCAGCGGGATCGGGATGGCCCTGATGGCCTCGAGATTGCCGCGCAAATGCTCGGGCAGGCGCACGACGATGTCGAAGCGGCGATCGCCCTCGAACAGCTTGCCGGCCGACTTGCCGCCGACCGCGATCTCGACGATGCCCTGCACCTCGCTGATGCTGAGCCCGTAGCGGGCGAGCGCCTGGCGGTCGAGCCGGACGGTGAGGATCGGCAGGCCCGCGACCTGCTCGATCTTGACATCGCTGGCGCCGCGGATGCCGCGAATTGCGGCCTCGACCTGCTTTGCAGCCCCTTGCAGGATGTCGAGATCGTCGCCGAATATCTTGACGCCGACATCGGTGCGCACGCCGGAGATCAGTTCGTTGACACGGAACTGGATCGGCTGGGAGATTTCATAGGCGCTGCCGGGAATCTCGTCAGCGGCATGCTCGATGGCCTCGATCACTTCGGATTTCGATTTGTCCGGGTCGGGCCATTCGGCGCGCGGCTTCAGCATGACGTAGCCGTCGGTCTGCGCCGGTGACATCGGATCGGTCGCGATCTCCGCGGTGCCGATGCGGGTGAAGAACTCCTTCACCTCAGGGATCCGCACGATGCGCTTTTCCAGCGCCTTCTGCAGGTCCAGCGATTGGGTGAGGCTGGTGCCGGGAATCCGGATCGAGGCCAATGCGACGTCGCCTTCGTCCAGGCTCGGAATGAACTCGCCGCCCATGCGCGAGGCCGCGATGCCGCTTGCGACCACGATGACGACGGCCATCATGGCGACGGCGGCCCGGTTGTCGATGGCAAACCGGAGCAGGGGGAGATAGGCGCGCTTCGCCGCCCGCATGAACAGGTTTTCGTGCTCGGACACCTTGCCGGTGACGAAGATGGCAACGGCCGCCGGCACGAAAGTGACGGAGAACAGCACGGCGGCGCCGAGCGCCATCAGCACGGTCAGCGCCATCGGCGTGAACATCTTGCCTTCGACGCCGGTCAGCGTCAGCACAGGCAGGTAGACCACTGCGATGATCAGCGTTCCGAACAGGCTCGGCTTGATGACGTCGCTCGACCCGCGCAAGATCGCGCGCAGTCGTTCGGGCGTCGTCAGCAGCCCGCCTTTCTCGCGCTGGGCGGCGGCCAGCATGCGCAGGCAGTTCTCGACGATGATCACGGCGCCATCGACGATGATGCCGAAGTCGATCGCGCCCAGGCTCATGAGGTTGGCGCTGACCTTGGTCTCGACCATGCCGGTGATGGTCAGTGCCATGGACAGGGGGATGACGCAGGCCGTGACCAGCGCGGCACGGATGTTGCCGAGGATCAGGAACAACACGGCCACGACCAGCGCCGCGCCTTCCAGCAAATTGTTCTGGACCGTGCGGATGGTGGCCTCGACCAGATCGGTGCGGTCGTAGACGGTCCGCGTCACGACGCCCTCGGGCAGCGATTTGCCGATGTCCTCCAGGCGGGCTGCGACGCGGCGCGCCACGCTGCGGCTGTTCTCGCCGATCAGCAGCATGGCGGTGCCGAGCACGGTCTCCTCGCCGTTCCACGTCGCCGCTCCCGTGCGAAGATCGCGGCCTTCTCTCACGCTCGCGACGTCCCTGATCCGGACGGGATTGCCGCCGCGCGAGCCGATGACGATGTCCTGGATCTCGCTGACATTGCCGACCTGGCCCGGCGAGCGAACCAGATATTGCTCGCCGTTGCGCTCGATATAGCCGGCCCCGACATTGGCATTGTTGGCGGCGAGGGCCGTCATGACGTCGCGAAAGCCGAGCCGGTAGGCCATCAGCTTGCCCGGGTCGGGCAGGACATGGAACTGCCGCTCGAACCCGCCGATGGTGTTGACCTCGATCACCCCCGGCACGTTGCGAAGCTGCGGCCGGATGATCCAGTCCTGCACGGTGCGCAAATCGGTCAGCGAATAGTCATGGCCGCCTTGAGTCTTGGCGCCCGCCTTCGCCTCGACGGTGTACATGAAGATTTCGCCGAGCCCGGTGGAGACCGGCCCCATCGCGACCTCGATGCCCGCCGGAAGCTGGTCCTTCACCTGCTGGATGCGCTCGCCGACGAGCTGGCGGGCGAAAAAGATGTCGGTGCCGTCCTTGAAGACGACCGTCACCTGGCTGAGGCCGTAGCGCGACAGCGAACGGGTGTAGTCGAGCTTGGGCAGGCCGCCCATCGCGGTCTCGACCGGGAAGGTGATGCGCTGCTCGGTCTCCAGCGGCGAATAGCCGGGCGCGCGGGTGTTGATCTGGACCTGGACGTTAGTGATGTCGGGCACGGCGTCGATCGGAAGGCGCTGGAAATTCCAGGCGCCGAAGGCGAGGGCGCCGAGCGCGAATATGAGGACCAGCCAGCGCTGCTGCAGCGAGACGGCGATGAGGCGCTCAATCATGTTCGGCCTCGCCCTTGCCCATCTCCGCCTTCACGACGAAGCTGTTTTCGGCGACGTAGTGCTCGCCGGCCGCAAGACCGGCCTTGATCTCGACGAACCTTGGATCGGAATCGCCAAGCTCCACCGGGCGCGCCTCGATCTTGTCGCCGTCCTCGCGGACGAACACGATGGTCCGGTTCTCCAGCGTCTGGATCGCGCTGCGGCGCACGGCGACCGCGACCTCGCGGGCGGCGAGGATCAGCCGTGCCGTGACGAACAGTCCGGGGCGCAGGCGGCCGTCCGGATTTTGCAGCACCACACGGGCGAGTGCGGTCTGGGTCTCGCTCGAGCCGATCGGCGCCATGTAGGAGATCGTGCCCTTGATCTCGCCACGGCCGTCGTCGGGATCGATCAGCACCTCGTCATTGAGGCGAACGCGCCGGAGGTCCTGCCGGTAGATCGACAGATCGACCCAGATGGTGGAGAGATCGGCGACGACGAAGGCCGGCTTCTGCTCGGAAGCGTATTCGCCGAGCGAGATCTGTCGCTCGATGATGGTGCCGGCGATCGGCGCCTTCAGCTCGTAGACGGTGAGGCTCTGGTTGCTCTCGATCGCGGCGAGCAGATCGTCCTTGCCGACCTTGTCGCCGATGCGTTTCTGGATGGATTTGGCGAGGCCCGGGAAGCGCGGCGTCACCTGTACCACCGCTTCCTGGTTGGCGCGCAGGATGCCGTTGAAGGCGAGCGTGTCGGTGAGTGTCGCGCTTGCAGCCTCTGCCAGCGTGACGCCCGCGGCCGCGAGCTTGACGTCGGAGATGCGGATGCGATCGGCACCGTGCTCATCCTGCTCGACATGGTCGTTCGGCTTCTTGTGTTCCGAGTGCTCGGCATGCTCGCCGTGCGCAGGCTTGCCCGGCGCGAGCAGAGAATAGCCGTAAGCGCCGAGTACGGCGGCAAGGATGGCGACGACAAGCGTAGAGGACGTCTTCATCGTGCGCTCTCCCGCGCCAGCGTGAAGGGGTTGCCGACGAGGCCTTCGATGGTTGCAACGCCCGCGTGGAAGTTCTGGAGTGCCTCCTGCTCCCGCAGCCGCGCCTGGGTGACGCTCGCCTGGGCGTCGAGCACCTCGAGCAAGGTGAAACGGCCCTGGCCGTAGCCTTGCGCGATCGCCTCGGACGCTTCAACGGCCTTGGGGATAGCGGTCTCGCGCAAGATCGCCAGTTCGCGCAGCGAGCCTTGCAGCGAATCGTAGGCGCGGCCGGCGATCACGATCAGCGTGTTGCGGTTGGCCTCGCGCTCGGCTTTGGTCTTGGCGAGGCTTTCCTGTGCCGAGAGGATGTTGCCCTGGTTCTGGTCGAACACGGGGATCGGCACCGAGAGGGTGAAGCGCACGGCATCGTCATTGGTCTCGTTGTAATGGCGCCAGCCGGCGGCGATCCGCACGTCCGGATAAGGCCTGAGACGTGCCAGCAGGAGTTCAGCATTGCGCTGGGCGTACACGGCGGTCCAGCGTACCAGTTGCGGATTGGCGTCGATGGCGGCGACCACCGCCTGGAACGCGGGCGGTCGTCCCGTGGTGTCGAGCCGGCCCGAGACCTCGCCGAATTTGGCGGCGGGATCTCCCATCAGCACCGCAAGCTCGCGCCGGGCGCTGGCCAGCGTCGCCTTGAAGCGCTCGCGGTCGGCCTTCACCAGGGCGGAGGCGACCTCGGCGCGGCCGGTCTCGGCCGGCGAGGAGGCCCCAGCCTCGACGCGGCGGCGCAGCAGCGGTGTCAATTGATCGATCGCGGCGATCTGCTCGTCCAGGATCTGGATGCGCCGCTGTGCGCCGAGCACGCTGAGGAAGGCGATCGCGGTCTCCGACAGCACCTCGAGCCTGACGGCCTTGCGCTGGATCGCGGCGACTTCGATGCCGGCTTGCCCGGCTGCGACCCGCGCCTCCCGCTTGCCGAACAGCTCGAAGGCCTGGCTGATCTGGAGCGTGGTCTCGGCCGATCGCGTCCCGCGATATCTGCCGGAGCCGAAGGAATCGTCCTGTTCATAGGTCAGTTCCGGATTGAGCAGCGCGCCGGCCTGGATGCGCTGTCCCGTGGCGATGCCGACGTCGCGCTCCGCCGCCGTCAGCCGCGGGCTTGCGGTCAGCGCGCGCGACAACGCGCTCCGCATCGTCAAAGTCTGGGCGTGAGACGGCGCAAGCGCCGCTCCAACAATCAGACACGCCGCCGCGCACGCCAGGCGCGCGGCCATTCCCCTGCGAAACATGAAACCGACCTGTGAAGGATGAACCTATTGGGCGCCGAACGCCCGACCAATCCGTCAGGCAATATGTTTGGGAGGCGGGGAGTCGGTATCGGGGACAATTCCGGCGAGCCGGGGTGTGTGTTGCGACCTGGTGGCCGACACAAGCGCGACCGATGCGCCCGATGGCGCCGGCTGCGTCACCGTGAGCGAGAAGCAACCGTGGCAATGATGCCCGCCGACGGCCTTGTGGTCGGTGTCAGCCGGGGAGCCGTCAAGAACCGCAGCGATCTCCGAGCTGCCGCCGGGCGTGGTGACGTCGATATCGTGCGAGCCGTGCAGCGTGCTCGCGAGGAGATAGACAACCGCGATCAGCACAGACAGCAGCCCGCGCCAATGGCGCGGACGGAAAGTTCTGCAAGGCTGCCGGTTCGCGAGCACGACGTCACTCTGGTTACGGTCTGTGCCCGGCCTAGCATGGCGACGGGAACAGTGTCGACCCGCAACATTGTTACGTCCATGGAACAATTGCCGCAGCACTGCGTCGCGGCTGCCTCTTCACTGGCGCGCGATGACGCGTCGGCGCGGGGCAGTGGCTTCGATGTCGGCCGGGACGGTCGGGTCTTGGACGTGGTTGCCATCGTAGGCTTCCACGGTGATGGCGGCACGACGACCCGCTTCCATCGCCCGCTCCAGCCATTTGATGGCTTCATCGATCCACTGATCGTGGTGTTCGGGATCGGCGAGGGCCTTCTCCCGGAATGCATCCGCCTGATGCAGGCACGCCGTTCTGCGGTCCACGCGCCGCTCCCGATCCGGAAGGTTCCGCCCCGATCGCATCTTTGATGATCCCGGGGCCGGCGTCGTTAACATAGGACAAGCGAGGAAGAGATCGGGCGCTCCAAACGCGGAAAGGCCCCAGCCCTGACCGGCTGAGGCCTTTGTGCTCACAATCTTCATCCTTGGGACTCGGACAGGTAATGCCCGCCTTGCCGGTTCGTTCCGCAACTGACACCGAATTAGGAACGTTATTCCTTCCTCCCGATTAGCGACCATAAAAAGGAGGATGGGACTATGGACGGATTGATTTATCTCATCGGCTTGATCGTCGTGATCATGGCGATCCTGTCGTTCTTCGGCCTGCGCTGAGAGGACGGCAAATGGAAACCCTCGCACGGGATAACAGGATGGAAGGCGGTGCGGCTGTCGACGACCGCTGGACCATCCAGTGGAGCTCGGTGCTCGCAGGCGCTCTCGCCGCGGGCGCAATGTCCTTCATCCTGGTCGGCTTTGGTGTTGCGGTCGGCCTCGGTGTCAGTTCGGCCTCGCCGACATGGCGCGATGCCTCGGCGGCGCTGGCGCTGCTCTCCGGGCTCTATCTGATCATCCAGGCGATCATCAGCTTCGGCGTCGGCGGCTACATCGCCGGACGGACGGCGCGACCGGCGCCTGCCCTGGCAACGGTCGAGGACGATGGTGAGCGGCGCGATGGGCTGCATGGACTGACGTCGTGGGCGCTGGCCGTGCTGGCTGGTGCGGCTCTGCTGGCGCTTCTTGGCGCTGCTGCGATCGACCGTTCGCCGGTGCGCAGCTCGGCGAGCAATACGTCCGCAGCCGAGCCACTGTTGAGCTATGAGCTCGACAAGCTGTTCCGCGCGCCCCGCCGCGCGCCCAACACGGATCTGAGGGAAGCCCGCGCCGAAGCGGGGCGTGTCCTCATGACGTCGTCCAGCCACAGCGGCGTCAGCGCCGATGACCGGACCTACCTCGTGCAGCAGGTCGCCGCGGTGACGGGGCTGGCCGCTCCCGACGCCGAGCGGCGCGTCGATGCGCTGATCTCAGACTCCCGGACGGCCATCAACCGCGCGCGGCGCAACTCGATCATCGTTGCGTTCTCGGTCGCAGCCGCGACCCTGATCGGCGCCGCGGTCGCTTGGGCGGCGGCTGTCGCCGGCGGGCGCCACCGCGATGGAGAGCAGCTGCCGAACTGGATGGCGAGCTCCAACCGTTTCCATCGCAGCCCGCGCGCGATGCCGGTGCCGTAAGCTTGTCGGGGGCGAGGACCTATCGGTCCACCCCCGCATGCCGCTGAACGAACTCGGTAACGAGAGCAGTGATCTCCGCCGGGCGCTCCAGGCTGGGAAGATGGGCCACATCAGGCAATTCACGGCCCTCCGCGCCCGAGACTACCGCGACGAGATGGCGACAGCGGTCCTGAACATAGGGGAAATCGAGGTCACCCCATATCACGAGGGTCGGCACCGCGATCTTGTGGAGCCGGTGGAAGAACGGTGTGACGTCGATGTCCGATCCGAACGGTGGAGAGCGGAGCGCGATGCCGTTCATCTCAAGCAGCAGATCGCGAGCCGGGCCGGCAACGCGGCCTTCGGGGGCCCGCGGTCCGTCCAGCCAAAGACGTGCCTTCATCGCGTTCATCCGATCGAGATCGCCGGATGCCTCGATCTCCTTCCATTGCATCATCAGTGTCGCGATGTCGGCTGGATAGGTTGGATCGGGTGCACCCGCGACATTGGGGGCAATCAGAACGAGCGCACGAACTCGCGAAGGATGGCGGATCGCGGCATCGAGCGCGATGCGCCCGCCGAGAGAACAGCCGACGAGGATTACGGGCCTGCCGCCTGCAGTCGCCTCCAGCACTGCGACGAGATCGGCGAGGGCGGAAAAGTCTTCAGGCTCGACGCGGGTTTGGCCGAACCCGCGCCGGTCATAGGCGATGGCCTTGTGCGTGGCGCTCATTCCGTCGAATTGAGCGCGCCACATGCGCCGGTCGCACACATTGGCATGAAGAAAGACGACTGCAGTGCCTTCGCCTGCGACGTCTGTCGCAAGGCCGGCACGGCCAGACGCGATGTGTTGCATCGAAGCGCGATGATGATTCATTTCGGTCTCGTCGCGCGTTTCAGGCTTTCTCTTCCCAAATCATCGCCAGATGGACAATGGTCTGCACGGCTTTCTCCATGTCCTGCCGGCTGACCCATTCCAGCCGCGAGTGGAACGCATGCTCGCCGGCGAAGATGTTGGGGCAGGGCAGGCCCATGAAGGACAGGCGCGAGCCGTCGGTGCCGCCGCGGATCGCGGTGCGCATCGGACGCAGGCCGGCACGACGGATCGCCTCGATGGCGTATTCGAGCACGTGCGGGTGACGGTCGATCACCTGCTTCATGTTGCGGTACTGCTCGCGCACCTCGAACTTGTAGGTCGAGCGCGGATAGTCCTTCATGACGTCCTTGACGATGCCCTCGAGCAGGTCCTCTTTCTCCTTCAGCCCTTCCTCGGTGAAGTCGCGGACGATGAAGGACAGGCTTGCCTGCTCCAGTGCGCCCTCGATGCCGATCGGATGCAGGAAGCCCTGCTTGCCCGACGTCGTCTCCGGCGAGCAGCCTTCCTTCGGCAGCCGCTCGACGATGGCGGCGGCGATCTTGATTGCGTGCTCCATCTTGCCCTTGGCGTAGCCGGGATGGGCGCTGACGCCGTTGATGGTGATGGTGGCGCCGTCGGCCGAGAAAGTCTCGTCCTCGACGCAGCCCGCGCTCTCGCCGTCCATGGTGTAGCCGAAATCGGCGCCCAGCTTCGTCAGGTCGACATTGTCGACGCCACGGCCGATCTCTTCGTCCGGCGTGAACAGGATCTTGATGGTGCCGTGCTTCACATCGGGGTTGTTGATGAAGAAATGCGCGGCATCCATGATCTCGGCGACGCCGGCCTTGTTGTCGGCACCGAGCAGCGTGGTGCCGTCGGTGGTGATAATGTCGTTGCCGATCTGGTTCTTCAGCGCAGGGTGCTCATTGAAGCGGATGACCTGGCTGGTGTCGCCCGGCAGGGTGATGTCGCCGCCACGATAGTTCTTCACCAGTTGCGGCTTGACGTCCTTGCCCGTGACGTCGGGCGAGGTGTCCATGTGCGAGCAGAAGCAGATCACCGGCACCTTCTTGTCGGTGTTGGCCGGGATCGTGCCGTAGACATAGCCGTAATCGTCGAGATGGGCGTCCGTAACGCCCATGGCTTTCAGCTCGGCGGCGAGCACGCGGCCGAGATCCTTCTGCTTCTCGGTGGATGGCGAGCTGGGGGATTCCGGATCGGACTGGGTGTCGATGGTGACGTAGCGCAGGAAGCGCTCGGTCACGGTATGCGAGAAGGTGAGGGAGGACATTTCTGGTCAAACCGCCGAGGTCAGGGGAAGCGGGCGGTATATCAGAAAAAGCGGGCCGCGATGCGGCCGGAACGGCGCGGAGCAGGCCTGGTAAACGCTGAACCTCAGATCGCCTCTTTCAGTTCCTTGACTGGGCGGAAGGTGACCTTCTTGCTGGCCTTGATGTGGATCGGCTCGCCGGTGGCGGGATTGCGGCCGGTGCGGGCGGCCCGTTTGCGGACCTGGAGGATGCCGAGGCCGACGATGCGGACGCGATCGCCCTTCTTCAGGTGCCTGGTGATCAGATCGACCATGTCGGTGAGGACAGATTCGGCGTGCTTTTTCGACAGGTCCTGACTCTCCGCGATGTCAGCGGCGAGGTGCTTGAGGGTGATGGTGGCGGGGGCGGCTGCCTTCTTTGCCGAATCCTTCTTGGCCAGATCCTTCTTAGCCAGATCCTTCTTCGCCATGGCAGGCCTCCTCGACGGTCCAATGACGGGGCATCCCTGGAAAAGCCGAGAATGGGGTGGGGATCCCTCTAAGTGCTTTCAGGCGTAGACGATTCGGGCGCGGGTTGACCATGCCACGGGTTCCCGCCGGCCGAACGCCGTCCACGGCTCGCCGCAGCCGCGGCAGACCTCGAGGATTTCAGGCTAAGACTTTGAGGGGATTGCCAAAATGGCGCGAGAGACGGGGCTCGAACCCGCGACCTCCGGCGTGACAGGCCGGCGCTCTAACCAACTGAGCTACTCCCGCGTGGTTCGCTGATGCGCGCGGAACGAGGGGGGACTTAAAGGCGGGGCTGGGTGAAGTCAAGGACGTTGCGCTGGCGTGGTGGATCTCGGCTAAGCATTGCTCTGGAAAACGAAAATGGCCGCCCGGAGGCGGCCATGGGTCAGCCCGGAAGAGGACGTTTCAGCGAATCTCCGACGTCCCGGCGCTCGTCACCACCACCGGCTTGCCGGCCTTGATCACGGGCGTGGACTGGGCGGTCTGGGTGTGATCGGCATTGGTGCGGGCTGCGATCCCGAAGCCGGCCACCATGATGCCGGCCACCAGCGCCACCACCACGATCTTCAGGTGGGTCGCACGATCAGCGGAGTGAATTGAGTGGTTCATCTGAGCCTCCCGACGGGCTTTGCCGCCGTCTATGGCTCTTGTCTTAAGGACCGTCTGTTTCCGGATGGTTTCGCGGGTTCCGCGAAATGGTTTCATCTCGCGCCCAAGCGGTTTCGCCGGGTGGGGCGGGCCGGACCCGGTCTCGGGCGCCGGCATGGCCGTAGTCATCCCGGATCGCGCGGGCGGCCCAATGAGCAAGAGCGTGCGAGCATGGCGATGACCGCCTAGGCTTGGTGACCCGGCTTGGCGGTCCTGGGGGCAGGTCGATCAGCTCACGGCGATCGCCGCCGACATGCTCGAGAGTGAGAAGAGTTCGCGCTGATCTCGCCGCGATCGTCGTTAGATCGACTCTAAGAGTCGTTCTAAGAACATTTCAATTAGGGAATTCTCGCACCCTCCCATAAGCCTCATCGCAGCGCATGCCGTCACGGGACTGACGGCATGACGCATGCAAAATACGTTTGGGGTGGCGCGTGAACAGACTTGGAATGCTGCGGTCGGCCGTGTTGGCGACCGCATCCGCTTTGATTTTGGTGCCGCAGGCATCGCTTGCACAATCGTCCGCGCAGAGCGGCGCGACGAACCTGCCGTCGGTGACCGTCACCGCGCCGGACGCACGCCGGCGAGCTGCCGCGACGCCGCAGCGTCGCGCGCCGCGGTCGGCGCAGACCGCGGCCAGGAGCAGGCCGCAGCCGCAGCGCAATGTCGGCTTCGTCGAGACGCCGCGTGGCCCGGTGAACGGCTACGTCGCCGGCCGCAGCTCGTCCGGCACCAAGACCAACACGCCGATCATGGAGACGCCACAGTCGGTGTCGGTGATCGGTGCCGAGCAGATCCGCGACCAGAAGCCGAACAAGCTCGACGAGGTGCTGCGCTATACCGCCGGCGTGCGCGCCGGCACTTTCGGCGCGGACACGCGCAACGATTGGTGGTTGATCCGCGGCTTCAAGTCCGACGACATCGGACTGTTCCTCGACGGCATGCAGCTGTTCTACACCTCCTATGCGAGCTGGCGGCTGCCGCCCTCCAACATGGAGCGCGTCGAGGTGCTGCGCGGTCCGTCTGCCGTGCTCTATGGCGGATCGAGCCCGAGCGGCATCGTGAACGTCATCAGCAAGATGCCGCCGGCCGAGCCGATCCGCTACATCGAAACCGGCGTCAACAATTTCGGCAATGCCTATATCGGCTTCGATGTCGGCGGGCCGATCGCGACGCAGCCGCAGGACGGCAAGCTGTTCTACCGCGTCGTCGGCGAGGTCAGGAACGGCGGTACGCAGGTCGACTTCACACCCGACAACAACTACTTCATCGCGCCGTCGTTCACGTGGAAGCCGGATGCCGACACGACCTTCACGGTTCTCGCATCGGCCTCGAAGACGGACACAAGAGGCATCAACTTCCTGCCATACCAGGGCACGGTGACGAACGCGCCGTTCGGCAAGATCCCGACCAGCTTCTTCGTCGGCGATCCCAATGTCGACAAGTTCACGCGCGAGCAGGAGATGCTCGGCTACCAGTTCGAACGTCATCTCAACGACGACCTGACGTTTCGCCAGAATGCGCGGTTCGCGCACATCGACCTGACCTATCGCGGGTTCATCGGCAACGGCTGGGACAACATCAACACGGCGACGATGGGCCGTTATAACTGGTACGCGAAGAACACGGCGAACCAGGCCAATCTCGATAACCAGCTGGAGTATCGCTTCAATACGGGGCCGGTGCGGCACACAATGCTGTTCGGGGTGGACCTGAAGGGCTATCAGATCGACGACTACCAGAACTTCAATTTCGGCACCGTCCCGTCGATCAATGTCTTCAATCCCGTCTACGGTCTCAACATTCCGCTCACGGGCGCTCCGTTCCGCAATTTCCAGATCACGCAGAAGCAGGCAGGCGCCTACCTTCAGGATCAGATGAAGCTCGGCAACTTCACGCTGGTGCTGAGCGGCCGCAACGACTGGGTCGAGACAAAGCAGGACGCGCGTGACACCGGGGCTGCGGTCGCCAGCCGTGACGACAGCAAGTTCAGCGGCCGGGCCGGGCTGATCTACAATTTCGACAACGGCATCGCGCCCTATATTTCCTATGCGACGAGCTACAATCCGGTCATCGGTCTCAACGCCAGCAACCAGCTCTTCCTGCCGGAGACCGGGCAGCAGACCGAAATCGGCGTGAAGGTCGCGCCGAAGGGGTTCGACGGCTATTTCACCGCCTCGGTGTTCGACCTGAAGCGGCAGAACGTGGCGACGACCGCCGGTACGCCGATCCTGCTGAACCAGACCGGCGAGGTGACCTCGCGCGGTATCGAGCTCGAAGCGGTGGCCAATGCCACCAAGGAACTCAAGCTGATCGGCGCCTTCACCGCCTATCATCTCTTCAACAGCCGGGATCTCGATCCGTCGTTGGTCGGCAAGGCGCCGACCAATACGCCTCAGCTCCTGGTCTCCGGCTGGGCCGACTACACCTTCAAGGATGGGCCGCTCGAAGGCTTCGGTTTCGGCGGCGGCGTGCGCTACGTCGGCTCGTCCTGGGCCGACCCGGCCAACACCCTTGAGGTTCCCGCGGTGGTGCTCGGCGATCTCGCGCTTCATTACGAATGGCAGAACTGGCGTACGGCGCTCAACGTGGTCAACCTGACCGACAAGATCTATGTCGCGAGCTGTTCGTTCCCGACCTCCTGCTTCTACGGCGACCGCCGGCGCGTCACCGCCAGCGTCTCCTACAAGTGGTAAGCGCCGGCGAGGGGAGGGCTTCGTGAAGGCGCGCGCGGTCAGGCTCTGGTCCGTGGTCCACACCTGGACCAGCCTGATCTCGACCGTCTTCCTGCTGCTGCTCTGCCTCACCGGCCTACCGCTGGTGTTCCACCACGAGATCGATGAGCTCCTGGGCTATGCCCCCCAGCCCGAAGCTCATGCGAGCGCGGCGCGCGCGAGGCCGCAAGCCATCGCCGACGCCGCGCTCGCCGCCGATCCGGGCCGGGTGATGCAATATATCTCCTGGGACAAGGACGAGCCCGGGATCGTGATGGCGTTCACCAACAATGCGCCTGACGGGCTTCCCGACAATGCGACGGTGCGGGCCTTCGACGCCCTCTCGGCAAAACTGCTCGGGCCGGTCGGCGTCGGGCCGATGCTGATCGTCCTCAAGCTGCACACCGACATGTTCGCAGGCCAGGCCGGAAAATTGTTTCTCGGTGCGATGGGGCTGCTATTCGCCGTCGCCATCGTCTCTGGCGTGGTGCTGTATTGGCCGTTCACCCGCCGCCTGCGCTTTGCCACGATCCGTGATCATGCGTCCCGACGCGTGCGCTGGCTCGATTGGCACAATCTGATCGGGGTGGCGACGGTGGCCTGGGCGCTGGTGGTCGGACTGACCGGCGTCGTCAACACCTGGGCCGAGCTGATGCTGAACCAGTGGAAGGCGACCGAGCTCGCCAGCATGGTCGCACCCTATGCCGGCAAGCCGCCGCCCGTGCATCTGGCCTCGCTCGATGATGTCGTCTCCCGCGCGAAAGGGGCGGCCCCCGGCATGGAGATCGCGTTCGTTGCTTATCCGGGCACGCCGTTCACGTCCTCGCATCATTTTGCCGCCTTCATGCGAGGCGACTCGGCGCTGACATCGCGGTTGCTCAAGCCAGTCCTGCTGGACGGCGAAAGTGGGGAGGTCGCCGACAGCAGGGCACTGCCGCTCTATCTCCAGGCCCTGCTGATCTCGCAGCCGCTGCATTTCGGCGATTACGGCGGCATGCCGCTCAAGGTGATCTGGGCCGCACTCGACCTGCTCACCATCGTTGTGATCGGCAGCGGCCTCTATCTCTGGCTGGCCCGGCGGCGGAAGAGAAAGTCCGCCCGCGCCGACGCATTCGTCGGACGAGCCCCGGTCCCGTCGTGATGCATGGCTGGTCCGATCGCTCGCGCCTGTGGATACGTGTCTTTGCTGCACCTATCACGCTCGCGGGTGCGACCATCACCGGTCTCCTGGCTGCGCTCCTCTGGGGGACGGCCGGCCAATATGTCGCCTGGCTGACGGTGGGGGCCCCCGTGCTGGTGATCGCCTGGGTTTGGGTGCGCTGCCGCACTCAAAAAACCGGGCAATTTTCACGGCCGGCACGCGATCAGTAGTTGACGCAGCCTGCGCGCAGCAAATCCGGACGTGCTGCCGGCCCTGCAATTCTGCAAAACGCGGACGCCCTTGCTGGGCCCAGCGATCTGCTCCATACCACCCGCGGGGTGATTCCGGGATTTTCACCGTTCTGGGGGCGGCAAAGGGCCTAAAAAGAGCGTGTCTTGCGCCCATTGGTGCACTGCGCTAAGGCTCAGAATAATTCCAAATCGGACGAATCCGTGGCTGTCCCGAGGCTGCGGGAAAAAGGGCTCGCCAATGAGCGGCATTCTGCAGAACTATCTTCCACTCGTCGTCTTTATAGGGGTAGCGAGCCTGATCGGCCTCGTGCTGCTGATCGCGCCCTTCGTCGTGGCGTTCCAACAGCCGGACCCGGAAAAGCTGTCGGCGTATGAGTGCGGTTTCAACGCGTTCGACGACGCGCGCATGAAGTTCGACGTGCGCTTCTACCTGGTCGCCATCCTCTTCATCATCTTCGACCTCGAGGTGGCGTTCCTGTTTCCCTGGGCGGTGGCGTTCGGCAAGCTTGGCGCGACCGGCTTCTGGTCCATGGTGGTGTTCCTCGCCGTGCTGACGGTCGGGTTCGCCTATGAATGGAAGAAGGGAGCACTCGAATGGGATTGAACCCTGCATCGTCCACGGGTCCGGTTCTCGCGCCGGCCCCCAAGGGCATCCTGGATCCGTCGACCGGCAAGCCGGTCGGCGCCAATGATCCGTTCTTCCTCGAGGTCAATTCCGAGCTGTCCGACAAGGGCTTCTTCGTGGCCGCGACCGACGACCTCATCACCTGGGCGCGCACCGGCTCCCTGATGTGGATGACCTTCGGTCTCGCCTGCTGCGCGGTCGAGATGATGCAGGTGTCGATGCCGCGCTACGACGTCGAGCGCTTCGGCTTCGCGCCGCGCGCCTCGCCGCGCCAGTCCGACGTGATGATCGTCGCGGGCACGCTGACCAACAAGATGGCGCCCGCGCTGCGCAAGGTCTACGACCAGATGCCGGAGCCGCGCTACGTCATCTCGATGGGCTCCTGCGCCAATGGCGGCGGCTACTATCACTATTCCTACTCGGTCGTGCGCGGCTGCGACCGCATCGTGCCGATCGACATCTACGTGCCGGGCTGCCCGCCTACGGCGGAAGCGCTGCTCTACGGCGTGCTGCTGCTGCAGAAGAAGATCCGGCGTACCGGCACCATCGAACGCTAAGGTTTTACGTCATGGACGACGCCAAGCTCGACGCCCTGGGGCAGACGATCGTTAGCGCGCTTCCGGGCGCCGCCACCGGTCATTCGGTGGCCTTCAACCAGCTCACGGTCGATGTCGAGGCCAGCAAGATCGTCGAGGTGGTCAAGTACCTCCGCGACGACCCGAACTGCCGCTTCATCAACTTCACCGACATCACGGCCGCGGACTATCCGTCGCGCGAAAAGCGCTTCGACGTTATTTATCACTTCCTGTCGCCGACCCTGAACACCCGCATCCGGCTCAAGGCCCAGGCCGACGAGACTACGCAGGTGCCGTCGCTGATCGACGTGTTCCCCGGCGCCGACTGGTTCGAGCGCGAGGCCTACGACCTCTACGGCGTGTTCTTCGTCGGCCATCCCGACATGCGCCGCATCCTCACCGACTACGGCTTCGAGGGTCATCCGCTGCGCAAGGATTTCCCGACCACCGGTTTCGTCGAGGTCCGCTACGACGACCAGGAGAAGCGGGTGGTGTACGAGCCCGTCCGGCTCAACCAGGAATTCCGCAAGTTCGATTTCCTCTCGCCATGGGAAGGGGCGGACTATCCGGTCCTTCCGGGAGATGAAAAAGCGGGGCCGAAGGTCTGATCATGAACGAGCAACCCGAACAGCTTCGCAATTTCACCATCAACTTCGGGCCGCAGCATCCGGCGGCGCACGGTGTGCTGCGCCTCGTGCTGGAGCTTGACGGCGAAGTCGTGGCCCGCGTCGACCCGCATATCGGCCTGCTTCACCGCGGCACCGAGAAGCTGATCGAGCAGAAGACCTACCTCCAGGCGATCCCGTACTTCGATCGCCTCGACTACGTCGCGCCGATGAACCAGGAGCACGCCTTCTGCCTCGCGGCGGAGAAGCTGCTCGGCATCGCGGTGCCGCGCCGCGGTCAGTTGATCCGCGTGCTCTATTGCGAGATCGGCCGCATCCTGTCGCACCTGCTCAACGTCACCACGCAGGCGATGGACGTCGGCGCGCTGACCCCGCCGCTGTGGGGTTTCGAAGAGCGCGAGAAGCTGATGGTGTTCTACGAGCGCGCCTCTGGCAGCCGTATGCACGCGGCCTACTTCCGCGTCGGCGGCGTGCATCAGGACCTGCCGCAGAAGCTGGTCGACGACATCGAGGCCTGGTGCGATCCATTCCTCAAGGTGGTGGACGATCTCGACCGGCTCCTCACCGCCAACCGCATCTTCAAGCAGCGCAACGTCGACATCGGCGTGGTGCCGCTGAAGGAAGCCTGGGAGTGGGGCTTCTCTGGCGTGATGGTGCGCGGCTCGGGCGCGGCCTGGGACCTGCGCAAGTCGCAGCCCTACGAGTGCTACGCCGAGATGGATTTCGACATTCCGATCGGCAAGAACGGCGACTGCTACGACCGCTATCTGATCCGCATGGAAGAGATGCGCCAGTCCGTGCGCATCATGCAGCAGTGCATCCAGAAGCTGAACGCGCCTGACGGCAAGGGCCCCGTCGTCGTCGAAGACAACAAGGTCGCGCCGCCGCGCCGTGGCGAGATGAAGCGCTCGATGGAAGCGCTGATCCACCACTTCAAGCTCTACACCGAAGGCGTTCACGTGCCGGCCGGCGAGGTCTACGCCGCGGTCGAGGCGCCCAAGGGCGAGTTCGGCGTCTACCTGATCTCCGACGGCACCAACAAGCCTTACAAGTGCAAGATCCGCGCGCCGGGCTTTGCGCATCTGCAGGCCATGGACCACATCTGCCGCGGCCATCTGCTCGCCGACGTCTCGGCGATCCTCGGCTCGCTCGACATCGTGTTCGGAGAGGTCGATCGCTGATGGGGCAGCAGGCGCCAATCCAGTTCGACCGCGCCTCGGGGGCCCTTGAAGGGGCCAACCTGTGGGAGCGGACGGCTGCCTTGGCGCTGGTGACGGGATCCAAGATCTCCTCGCACTTCTCGCATATGGGCTACATCGCCTGCGCCAATCTGCTGCGGAAGACGCTGCCCGAGCGCAACATCGCGATCAGGCTCAATCCCGATGCCGTGTTCGAATTCCCCTATGGCGACGGCTATTGGAGCAAGCTGCTCAACCGCTCCTATAATTACGAGGACGAACTCGAACTCTTGTTCGCCGACTCCATCGACGTCGACTACACCTTGCTCGATTGCGGCGCCAATTACGGCTACTGGTCCGTGCTGGTCTCGAGCGAGCCGTTCGGTTCGCACAAGGCCATCGCGATCGAGCCGTCGGGGCAGAACTACCCGAAGCTCGCCAACAACGCCCGTGTCAACGGCGGCCGCTTCGAGACCATGAAATGTGCGATCGGCGCCACCCGCGGCACGGCGCGGCTGTCGGGCACCAAGCACGAAGCCTTCAGCATCGCCGGCGATCCGTCGGCCGGCGGTGAGGAGGTGCCGGTCATCTCGCTCGACAATCTAATCGAGGACGGCAAGGTCGCGGCTACCGGCAAGTACCTGATCAAGCTCGACGTCGAGGGCGTCGAGATCGAGGCGATCAAGGGCGGCGCCCGGCTGCTCCAGGCCGACAGCGTCATCATGTGCGAGGAGCACGGCAGCGACCGCTCTCATGCGGTGTCGCGCTTCATCCTCGAGCAGACCCCGCTGAAGCTGATCGTGTTCGATCCGCGCAGCAACCGGATGGAGACCGTGACCGAGCTGTCGATCCTCGACCGGATCAAGGTCTCGACCCACGTCGGCTACAACGTTTTCGGCACCGCAAGCGCATTTTGGCAGGACAGGATCGAAGCCCTGAATGCGAAAACAGCGCGCCGCATGCAGTGAGAGATTGAAGAGATGTCCGTTCGCCGATTAGCACCGAAGGAAGTCCAGCCCGCGAGCTTCGCGTTCACGGAGGAGAACCTCGCGTTCGCCAAGCAGCAGATCGCGAAATATCCGGCCGGCCGCCAGGCCTCCGCAGTCATCGCCATCCTCTGGCGCGCGCAGGAGCAGCACGACGGCTGGGTCTCGGAAGCCGCGATCCGCGTCATCGCCGACATGCTCGACATGCCCTATATCCGCGTGCTGGAAGTGGCGACCTTCTACACCATGTTCCAGCTCGCCCCCGTGGGCAAGAAAGCCCACGTACAGGTCTGCGGCACCACGCCGTGCCGGCTGCGCGGCGCCGAGGATCTGATCCACGTCTGCGAGCACCGCATCCATCACGAGCCCTTCCATCTTTCCAAGGACGGCAATTTCAGCTGGGAAGAGGTCGAGTGCCTGGGCGCCTGCGTGAACGCGCCGATGGTGCTGATCGGCAAGGACACCTATGAGGACCTGACCAAGGAGAGCTTCGGCAAGGTGCTCGATGGTTTTGCTTCGGGCAATCCGCCCAAACCCGGTCCGCAGAACGGCCGCCAGTTCTCGGCGCCGATCACCGGGCCGACAACGTTGAAGGAGATCACCTGATGCGTGATCTCATCGCAATGGGAGGGACCGCGGCCGTGAAGAGATGGGGCTTTGTCGCCATGCACGCTGCGATCGCGGCTGCCTTCATGTTCCTGCTGCAGCGTTTCTTCATGAACGCGTCGCAGGAGACCAGTCTGCTCTGGGCGCTGTTCTTCGCTGTCTGCGCCGCCGGACTTGCCTACAAGCAGTCCATTCGTTGATCGGAAAGCACTGATATGCTCGAGGACAAGGACCGCATCTTCAAGAACCTCTACGGCCTCCACGATTGGGGGCTCGAGGGTGCGCGGCGCCGCGGCGCCTGGGACGGCACCAAGAACATCATCGACAAGGGCCGCGACTGGATCATCAACGAGATGAAGGCCTCCGGCCTGCGCGGCCGCGGCGGCGCCGGCTTCCCGACCGGCCTGAAATGGTCGTTCATGCCGAAGGAATCGACCGACGGCCGGCCGAGCTATCTCGTCGTCAACGCCGACGAGTCCGAGCCCGGCACCTGCAAGGATCGCGAGATCATGCGGCACGATCCGCATCTCCTGATCGAGGGCTGCCTGATCGCGAGCTGCGCGATGAATGCGCATGCCTGTTACATCTATGTCCGAGGCGAATTCATCCGCGAGCGCGAGCATCTCCAGGCCGCGATCGACCAGGCCTACGAGGCCAAGCTGGTCGGCAAGGACAACGTCAACGGCTGGCCGTTCGACATCTACGTCGCCCACGGCGCCGGCGCCTATATCTGCGGTGAGGAGACCGCGCTGCTCGAAAGCCTCGAAGGCAAGAAGGGCCAGCCGCGGCTGAAGCCGCCGTTCCCGGCCAATGTCGGCCTGTTCGGCTGCCCGACCACCGTGAACAACGTCGAGTCCATCGCGGTTGCGCCGGACATCCTGCGCCGCGGCGCGGCCTGGTTCGCCGGCATCGGCCGTCCGAACAATGTCGGCACCAAGCTGTTCTGCATCTCCGGCCATGTCGAGCGGCCCTGCAACGTCGAAGAGGCCATGGGCATTCCGTTCCGTGAGCTGATCGACAAGCATTGCGGCGGCATCCGTGGCGGCTGGGACAACCTCAAGGCCGTGATCCCCGGAGGATCGTCGGTGCGCATGGTGCCGGCCGAGCAGATCATCGACACGCCGATGGATTTCGACTCCTTGAGCAAGCTGCGCTCCGGCCTCGGCACTGCGGCCGTCATCGTGATGGACAAGTCGACCGATTTGATCCGCGCCATCGCCCGCATCTCCTATTTCTACAAGCATGAGAGCTGCGGCCAGTGCACGCCGTGCCGCGAGGGCACGGGCTGGATGTGGCGCGTGTTGACCCGCATGGCCGAAGGCCGCGCCCACAAGCGCGAGATCGACATGCTGCTCGAGGTGACGAAGCAGGTCGAAGGCCACACCATCTGCGCGCTCGGCGACGCGGCGGCCTGGCCGATCCAGGGTTTGATCGCGCATTTCCGTCACGAGATCGAGGCGCGCATCGACGAGTATTCGCATAGAGCTGACATTGACGATATCGGCGTCCGCGATCCCGTAAACATGGTCGCGGCGGAGTAAGAAGAATGACCAAGCTCATCATCGACGGCAAAGAGATCGATGTCCCCGCCGAGTACACGCTGTTGCAGGCGTGCGAAGCGGCCGGCGCCGAGATTCCGCGCTTCTGCTATCACGAGCGGCTGTCGATCGCCGGCAATTGCCGGATGTGCCTCGTCGAGGTGAAGGGCGGCCCGAAGCCGGTCGCGAGCTGCGCCTGGGGCGTGCGCGATTGCCGTCCGGGTCCCAAGGGCGAACCGCCGGAAATCTCGACACGATCGCCGATGGTGAAGAAGGCGCGCGAAGGCGTGATGGAATTCCTTCTGATCAACCATCCCCTGGACTGCCCGATCTGCGACCAGGGCGGCGAGTGCGACCTGCAGGACCAGGCGATGGGCTACGGTGTCGACACCAGCCGTTTCGCCGAGAACAAGCGCGCGGTGGAGGACAAATATCTCGGCGCGCTGGTCAAGACCTCGATGAACCGCTGCATCCAGTGCACGCGCTGTGTCCGCTTCTCGGCGGAAGTGGCGGGCGCCCCTGAGATGGGTGCGACCGGTCGCGGCGAGGACATGGAGATCACGACCTATCTCGAGCACGCGCTGACGTCTGAATTGCAGGGCAATCTCGTCGACATCTGCCCGGTCGGCGCGTTGACCTCGAAGCCTTATGCCTTTGCGGCGCGCCCGTGGGAGCTCGGCAAGACCCAGTCGATCGACGTCATGGACGGCGTTGGATCTGCGATCCGCGTCGACACCCGCGGCCGCGAGGTGATGCGCATTCTGCCGCGCATCAACGAGGCGGTGAACGAGGAGTGGATCTCCGACAAGACCCGCCACGTCGTCGACGGCCTGCGCACCCAGCGCCTCGACCGGCCCTATATCCGGGAGGCCGGCAAGCTGCGCGCGGCGAGCTGGAGCGAGGCCTTTGCTGCGATCGCGGCCAAGGCGGCGCGCACCGACGGCAAGCGCATCGGCGCGATCGCGGGCGATCTCGCCGGCGTCGAGGAGATGTTCGCGCTGAAGGACCTGCTCGCCAAATACGGCTCGGCCAATCTGGCGGTGCAGGGCGGCGACGCCTTCGACCCCGCGCTCGGCCGCGGCTCCTACATTTTCAACCCGACGCTGGCAGGCGTGGAGCAGGCGGATGCGCTGCTCATCATCGGTGCCAATCCGCGGAAGGAGGCGGCCGTGTTCAACGCCCGCATCCGCAAGCGCTGGCGCGCCGGCGGTTTCAAGGTCGGCGTGATCGGCGCCAAGCCAGATCTGACCTACGACTACGATCACCTCGGTGCGGGCACCGAGACGCTCGGTGAGCTGGCGGCCGGCAGGCACTCCTTCATGGACGTGCTGAAGAACGCCAAGAACCCCATCATCCTGGTCGGCGGGGGCGCGGCCTCGCGCCACGACGGCGCGGCCGTTCTAGCGGCCGCTGCCAAGCTCGCGCTCGACGTCGGGGCGGTCAAGGACGGCTGGAACGGCTTTGGCGTGCTGCACGAGACCGCCTCGCGCGTCGGTGCGCTCGATATCGGCTTCTCGGCAACCGGCGGCGGGCTGAACGCTGCGCAGATGACCACGTTCGGCACGCTGGACTTGCTGTTCCTGCTCGGCGCCGACGAGATCAACGCGCCTGACGGCACCTTCGTCGTCTATATCGGCACCCATGGCGACCGCGGCGCACACCGCGCCGACGTCATCCTGCCTGCGGCGGCCTATACCGAGAAGTCGGCGATCTACGTCAACACCGAAGGCCGCGTGCAGATGACCGGCCGCGCCGCGTTCCCGCCGGGAGAGGCCCGCGAGGACTGGGCGATCATTCGCGCGCTGTCGGAAGCGCTCGGCAAGAAGCTGGGCTACGACTCGCTTGCGGCCCTGCGTCAGGCGGTGTTCAAGGCGGTGCCGCACCTGATCCGTCTCGATCAGATCGAGGCCGGCTCGGCCGACCAGATCAAGAAGCTGGCAGGGAAGGGCGGCTCGCCGGAAAAGGCGCCGTTCAAGCCGCTGGTCGAGGACTTCTACCTGACCAACCCAATCGCGCGTGCCTCCGCCGTGATGGCGGAATGCTCGCGCCTCGCCTCCGGGCATATGCTGACCGCAGCGGAGTGAGCGTGATCTGATGGAATTTTTCGAAAGCGCATTCTGGACCGGGTTCCTCTGGCCGCTGATCATCATGGTCGCGCAAAGCGTCCTCGTGCTCGTCGTCCTCCTGGTCGCGATCGCCTACATCCTGCTCGCCGACCGCAAGATCTGGGCGGCGGTGCAGATCCGGCGCGGCCCGAACGTGGTCGGCCCCTGGGGGCTGCTGCAATCCTTCGCGGACCTGCTCAAGTTCGTGCTGAAGGAGCCGATCATCCCTGCCGGCGCCAACAAGGGCGTGTTCCTGCTGGCCCCGCTGGTGTCGTGCGTGCTGGCGCTCGCGGCCTGGGCGGTGATCCCGACCAATCTCGGCTGGGTGATCGCCGACATCAATGTCGGCGTTCTCTTCATCTTCGCGATCTCGTCGCTGTCGATCTACGGCATCATCATGGCCGGCTGGTCGTCGAACTCGAAATACCCGTTCCTCGCCGCGCTGCGCTCGGCGGCGCAGATGGTGTCCTATGAAGTCTCGATCGGCTTCGTCATCATCACCGTGCTCCTCTGTGCCGGCACGCTGAATCTCTCCGCCGTGGTCGAAGCCCAGCACGCGCGCGGCCTTGCCAGCCTGATCGGGCTGCCGCAGCTGACCATCCTGAACTGGTATGTCTGGCCGCTGTTCCCGATGTTCGTGGTGTTCTACGTCTCGGCCCTGGCGGAAACCAACCGCCCTCCGTTCGACCTCGTGGAAGCTGAATCCGAGCTCGTCGCCGGCTTCATGGTCGAGTACGGCTCGACGCCGTACCTCCTGTTCATGCTCGGCGAGTATGTCGCGATCGTCACGATGTGCGCGCTGGCGACGATCCTGTTCCTCGGAGGCTGGCTGCCGCCGGTCGACCTGCCGCCCTTCAACTGGGTGCCGGGGATCATCTGGTTCTCGCTGAAGCTGTTCTTCATGTTCTTCCTGTTCGCGATGGCAAAGGCGATCGTGCCCCGCTACCGCTACGATCAACTGATGCGCCTCGGCTGGAAGGTGTTTCTGCCGCTGTCGCTGGTGATGGTGATCGTGGTGGCCGGCGTGCTGCATTTCGCCGGCATCGCGCCGAAGTGAGGGCCGTCATGGGTATCAACATCAACGCCACTGCTCGCTCGCTTCTGCTGTCGGAATTCGTCTCGGCGTTCTTCCTCGCCATGCGCTATTTCTTCCAGCCGAAGCCGACGCTGAACTATCCGTTCGAGAAGGGCCCGATCTCGCCGCGCTTCCGCGGCGAGCATGCGCTGCGCCGCTATCCGAACGGCGAGGAACGCTGCATCGCCTGCAAGCTCTGCGAAGCGGTCTGCCCGGCGCAGGCCATCACCATCGAGGCCGGCCCGCGCCGCAACGACGGCACTCGCCGCACCGTGCGCTACGACATCGACATGGTGAAGTGCATCTATTGCGGCCTCTGCCAGGAGGCCTGTCCGGTCGACGCCATCGTCGAAGGTCCGAACTTCGAGTTCGCGACCGAGACCCGCGAGGAACTGTTCTATGACAAGGCCAAGCTGCTCGCCAACGGCGATCGCTGGGAACGCGAGATCGCGAAAGCGATCGAGCTCGACGCGCCGTACCGGTGAGGTGAGGGCATGATCCTTCCCGCGCTCTTCTTCTATCTCTTCGCCGGCGTCTGTGTCGCCTCGGCGGTGATGGTGATTGTCTCGCGCAATCCCGTGCACTCCGTGCTGTACCTGATCCTGGCCTTCGTCAACGCATCCGGCCTGTTCGTGCTGATGGGCGCCGAATTCCTCGGCATGATGCTGATCGTCGTCTATGTCGGCGCGGTCGCTGTGCTGTTCCTATTCGTGATCATGATGCTCGACGTCGATTTCCTCGAGCTGCGCGAGGGCTTCATCGAGTATCTGCCGGTTGGCCTCGTGATCGGCGGCATCTTCCTGTTCGAGCTGCTGCTCACCGTCGGCTTCTGGGTCATCAACCCCGGCGTCGCCAAGACGATCACGGCGGCGATCCCGGCGAACGTCTCCAATACCGAGGCGCTCGGGCTCGTGCTCTATACGAAGTACATCCACTACTTCCAGCTCTCTGGCATGGTGCTGCTGGTCGCCATGATCGGCGCCATCGTGCTGACGCTGCGCCACAAGGCGAGCGTCAAGCGGCAGGACATCAACGTTCAGAACGCGCGCACGCCCGAGATGGCGATGGCGATGCGCAAGGTGGCGCCGGGGCAGGGGCTCTCGGACGCCGATGCGGCGGAGTGGGTGAAATGACGATCGGGCTCGGGCACTATCTGGCGGTCGGCGCGATCCTATTCACGCTGGGGATCCTCGGCATCTTCCTGAACCGCAAGAACATCATCGTCATCCTGATGTCGATCGAGCTTATCCTGCTCGCGGTCAACATCAACCTCGTGGCGTTCTCGACCTTCCTCGGCGACATCGTCGGCCAGGTCTTCGCGCTTTTGGTGCTGACCGTCGCAGCCGCTGAAGCCGCGATCGGTCTCGCCATCCTGGTGGTCTATTTCCGCAACCGCGGCTCGATCGCGGTTGAGGACGTCAATCTGATGAAGGGCTGATCGCATGATCCGGAAAAGTGGACACCGGTTTTCCGACCAGATCATGCGGAAAGAGTAAGTCATGGTTCAGGCAATTGTCTTTCTGCCTCTGCTGGGCGCCGTTCTGGCCGGCCTGATCGCGCTATTCGGCGCGCATGCCCGCAACCCCTCGGGCGACGAGCTCGATCATCACGGCGACCACGGCCATGGCGATGCCCACGCGTCGGCGGCCCATGACTCTCATGGGCATGACGACCATGGCCACGACGATCACGGCCATGGCCCGACCGAGCCGGCCGCGGCGGGCTCGCGCGGCGCCGAGCTGATCACGACGGCTTTGCTGTTCGTCTCGGCGGCGCTGTCCTGGATGACGCTGGTCGATGTCGGCTTCATGCACCACGACTACAGGATCCAGATGCTGCCCTGGATCTTTTCCGGCGACCTCCAGGTCTGGTGGACGCTGCGCGTCGACACGCTCACGGCCGTGATGCTGGTGGTGGTGACCACCGTCTCCTCGCTCGTGCACCTCTATTCCATCGGCTACATGGACGAGGATCCGAACCGGCCGCGCTTCTTCGGCTATCTCTCGCTGTTCACCTTCGCCATGCTGATGCTGGTGACGGCGGACAACCTCGTGCAGCTGTTCTTCGGCTGGGAAGGCGTGGGTCTGGCCAGCTATCTGCTGATCGGATTCTGGTACCAGAAGCCGTCGGCGAACGCCGCCGCCATCAAGGCGTTCGTGGTCAACCGCGTCGGCGACTTCGGTTTCGCACTCGGCATTTTCGCGGTCTTCATGCTGGCCGGCTCGACCGATTTCGAGACCATCTTCCATGCCGCGCCTGGCCTTACCGGCAAGACCATCAACTTCCTCGGCTGGCATGCCGACGCGCTGACGCTGACCTGTCTCCTCCTGTTCATGGGCGCGATGGGAAAGTCGGCACAGTTCCTGCTGCACACCTGGTTGCCGGACGCGATGGAAGGCCCGACCCCGGTCTCCGCGCTGATCCACGCCGCGACCATGGTCACCGCCGGCGTGTTCATGGTGGCGCGCCTGTCGCCGCTGTTCGAACTCGCCCCGAACGCGCAGGCCGTCGTGATGTTCTTCGGCGCCACCACGGCGTTCTTCGCCGCGACCATCGGCCTCGTCCAGAACGACATCAAGCGCATCGTCGCCTATTCGACCTGCTCGCAGCTCGGCTACATGTTCGTGGCGATGGGAGCAGGGGCCTACTCGGTCGGCATGTTCCATCTGTTCACGCACGCCTTCTTCAAGGCGCTGCTGTTCCTGGGCTCCGGTTCGGTGATCTACGCGATGCACCACGAGCAGGACATCCGCAACATGGGCGGCCTCTGGAAGAAGATCCCCTACACCTATGCGGTGATGGTGGTCGGCACGCTGGCGCTGACCGGCTTCCCGCTTACCGCGGGCTATTTCTCCAAGGACGCGATCATCGAAGCGGCCTACGCCTCGCATAATCCGTTCGGAGTGTACGGCTTCCTGATGACGGTCGTCGCGGCCGGCCTGACCTCGTTCTACTCCTGGCGCCTGATCTTCAAGACCTTCCACGGAGAGCCGCATGACGAGCATCACTATGAGGCCGCGCATGAGGCTCCGATCTGGATGCTGATCCCGATCGGCGTGCTCGCGGTCGGCTCGTTCGTCGCAGGCCTGCCGTTCAAGGAGCTGTTCGCCGGTCACGGCATCGAGGAGTTCTTCCGCGAGTCCGTGAAGATGAATCCGCACATCATCGAGGAGATGCACCACATCCCGCAGGCCATCGCGTTGCTGCCGACCGTGATGATGGTGCTGGGCTTCCTGGTGTCGTACTTGTTCTATATCCGCCGGCCCTACCTGCCGGTCGAGCTCGCGAACACGCAGCCGATGCTGTACCAGTTCCTGCTCAACAAATGGTACTTCGACGAGCTCTACGACATCATCTTCGTCCGTCCGGCGAAGTGGATCGGTTACCAGCTCTGGAAGAAGGGCGACGGCTTCATCATCGACGGCCTCGGTCCCGACGGCGTTTCGGCCCGGGTCCTGGACGTCACGCGCAACGTCGTGAAGATCCAGACCGGCTATCTCTATCACTACGCGTTCGCCATGCTGATCGGCGCCGCCGGCCTGATCACCTGGTTCATGTTCGGCTTTGGAGGCCAGTAAATGACAACCTGGCCCATTCTTTCGGTCACGACGTTCCTGCCGCTGGTCGGCGCGCTGATCGTCTATCTCAGCCGCGGCGATGACGAGGCGGCCAAGCGCAACTCGCGCTGGATCGCGCTCTGGACCACGCTGATCACCTTCGCGGTGTCGGTGATCCTGGTCATGCGGTTCGACCCGTCGAATCCCGACTTCCAGTTCGTCGAGAAGGCGAACTGGCTCGCCACCGGCATCACCTACCACATGGGCGTCGACGGCATCTCGCTGCCGCTGGTGATCCTCACCACCGCGGTGATGCCGTTCTGCATCATCGCGAGCTGGAAGGCGATCACCAACCGCGTCCGCGAATACATGATGGCGTTCCTGATCCTGGAAACGCTGATGATCGGCACCTTCTCGGCGCTCGATCTCGTGCTGTTCTACCTGTTCTTCGAGGGCGGCCTGATCCCGATGTTCCTGATCATCGGCGTCTGGGGCGGTCCGCGCCGGGTCTACGCGTCGTTCAAGTTCTTCCTCTACACGCTGCTCGGTTCGGTCCTGATGCTGCTCGCCATCATGGCGCTGTACTGGAACGGCGGCACCACCGACATCCCGACCCTGATGCACACCGCCGTGCCGCGGTCCCTGCAGACCTGGGCCTGGCTCGCCTTCTTCGCCTCGTTTGCGGTGAAGATGCCGATGTGGCCGGTGCACACCTGGCTTCCCGACGCGCATGTCGAGGCGCCGACGGCGGGCTCGGTGGTCCTCGCCGCGATTCTGCTGAAGATGGGCGGCTACGGCTTCCTGCGCTTCTCGCTGCCGATGTTCCCGCTGGCCTCGCACGACTTCGCGCCGCTGGTGTTCACGCTCTCTGCCATCGCCATCATCTACACCTCGCTGGTGGCCTTGATGCAGGAGGACATGAAGAAGCTGATTGCCTACTCGTCGGTGGCGCATATGGGCTTCGTCACCATGGGCATCTTCGCGGGAACCATGCAGGGCGTCGCAGGCGGCGTGTTCCAGATGATCTCGCACGGCATCGTCTCCGGCGCGCTGTTCCTCTGCGTCGGCGTCGTCTACGACCGTCTGCACACCCGCGAGATCGCGGCCTATGGCGGCCTCGTCAACCGGATGCCGCTCTACGCGATGACATTCATGGTCTTCACCATGGCCAATGTCGGTCTGCCCGGCACGAGCGGCTTCGTCGGCGAGTTCATGACGCTGCTCGGCACCTTCAAGGTTTCGATCCCGACGGCGTTCTTCGCCAGCTTCGGCGTGATCCTGTCGGCGTGCTACGCGCTGTGGCTCTACCGCAAGGTCGTGTTCGGAGCGCTGGTCAAGCCGCAGCTCGCGAGCATGAAGGATCTCACCTTCCGCGAGTGCCTGACGCTGTTCCCGATGATCGCGCTGACGATCCTGTTCGGCGTCTACCCGAAGCCGGTGCTCGACATGTCGGCCGCCTCGGTCCAGCAACTCGTCAACAACTACAACACCGCTGTGACGGCCGTGAAGGCCGCCGCACTGCTCCAGTGATCGGGCAGGTCAGGATATCGCCATGAGCTTTGAGACTGCAGGTTATCAACTGGCGCCGGTGCTGCCCGAGATCGTGCTCGCGGTCGGCGCGATGGCGCTCCTGATGCTGGGAGCCTATCGCGGGCAGGGGACGACCGGCGCAATCACCTCGCTGGCGGTCGTGCTCCTGGGGGTGGTCGGCGTGCTCGAATACATGCTGCCTGCGGGCAAGCATGTGACCTTCGGCGGCAGCTTCATCGTCGACGACTTCGCCCGCTTCATGAAGATCCTGGCCCTGATCGGCTCGGCGGTGACGCTGGTGCTGTCGACCGAGTTCCTGTCCGACCCCTCGCGCCGCATCTTCGAATACGCCATCCTGGTGCTGCTCTCGACCCTCGGCATGATGGTGCTGATCTCGGCCGGCGACCTGATCTCGCTCTATCTCGGCCTCGAACTGATGTCGCTTGCGCTCTACGTCGTGGCGGCCTCCAACCGCGACAACGCCAAGTCGACCGAAGCCGGTCTGAAGTACTTCGTGCTCGGCGCGCTGTCGTCGGGCATGCTGCTCTACGGCTCCTCTCTCATTTACGGCTTTACCGGAACCGTCAGCTTCACCGGCATCGCTGCGGCGGCGACGGTCTCGAATGTCGGCCTCGTGTTCGGCCTCGTCTTCCTGCTCGTCGGCCTCTGCTTCAAGGTCTCGGCCGTGCCGTTCCACATGTGGACGCCTGATGTCTATGAGGGCGCGCCGACCCCGGTCACCGCCTTCTTCGCCTCGGCGCCGAAGGTGGCCGCGCTCGCGGTTTTCACCCGCGTCACGCTGACCGCATTCCCGGGCATCGTCTCGCAGTGGCAGCAGATCCTGGTGTTCGTGGCGATCGCCTCGATGGCGCTGGGTTCGTTCGCCGCGATCGGCCAGAGCAACATCAAGCGCCTGATGGCGTACTCCTCGATCGGCCATATGGGTTTTGCCTTGGTCGGCCTTGCCTCGGGCACGGTCGAGGGCGCGCAGGGCGTCTTGATGTACATCGTGATCTATGTCGCGATGACGCTGGGCTCGTTCTCGATCATCCTCGCCATGCGCCGCAACGGCCAGGCCGTCGAGCAGATCAGCGATTTCGCTGGTCTGTCGCGCACCAATCCGCTGCTTGCCTTCATGTTCGCGATGCTGCTGTTCTCGCTCGCCGGCATCCCGCCGCTCGCCGGCTTCTTCGCCAAATGGTACGTCTTCGTCGCCGCCATCAAGGCGAATTTGTTCACGCTCGCCGTCGTCGGCGTGCTGACCAGCGTGGTCGGAGCCTACTACTACCTCGCCATCGTCAAGACGATGTATTTCGACGAGCCGGCCGGGCAGGTCGATCCGGTGCGTATCGAGGTCAAGACGGTGCTGGCGGTGTTCGGCCTGTTCAACATCCTGTTTGCGCTGTTCGCAGGTCCGGTGGTGAGCGTCGCCTCCGCCGCCGCAAAGTCGCTGTTCTAGGATGGCTTTCGCGCTCGGTCCTCGCGCATCGGCCGCGGGCTACAAGCTCGCGGCGTTCGAACGGATCGGCTCGACCAATACCGAGGCGATCGAGCGGGCGAGGGCCGGCGAGCGCGGCCCGATCTGGTTCGTCACGTCGGAACAGACCGCCGGCAGAGGGCGCCGCCAGCGCGCCTGGATCGCGCCGCGCGGCAATCTCGCCGCCAGCATCCTCGAAGTCATGGACGTCGCCCCTGCCGTCGCCGCCACGCTCGGCTTTGCCGCGGGGCTCGCCGAAGAGGCGGCGCTGGAGAAGGTCAGCCTCGAGGCCGCGCTGCGCCTCGGCGAGGGCCGCCCCCGCTACGCCCTGAAATGGCCCAACGACGTGCTCGCGGGCGGCAAGAAGCTGGTCGGCATAGCGCTCGAAGCCGAGGCCATCGGCGATCGCCTCGCCGTGGTGGCGGGCATGGGCACCAATGTCGTCGCCGCGCCCGAGGGTACGCCGACGCCTGCGGTGTCCCTGGCTGCGCTCGGCGTCCAGATCAGCGCGGAGGAGCTGTTCTCGGCGCTCTCCGACGCCTGGGTCGAGTTCCGCGGCATCTGGGACAATGGCCGCGGCTTCGCCGAGATCCGCAGGCTGTGGCTGGAGCGCGCCGCCGGTCTCGGGGAGAAGGTCGCGATCCACACGGGAACGACGACGCTGGAAGGCATTTTTGACACCATCGACGACACCGGCTGCCTGATCGTCCGTACCGCGGAGGGCCGCCGCGTACCGGTCGCCGCGGGCGAGGTGTTCTTCGGCCCGGTCGCCTCCGTGGGAGCTGCGTGATGGCGAAGCCCGAGGAACTGGTATTTGCGCCGCTCGGCGGCGTCGGCGAGATCGGCATGAACCTGTCGATCTACGGCCTCGGCAGCCGCCAGCAGCGCGCCTGGCTCGCGGTCGATCTCGGCGTCTCCTTCGGCGACGAGGAGCATCTGCCGGGCATCGACCTGATCATGCCCGACATCAGCTTCCTGGAGAAGGAACGCAAGAACCTGATGGGGCTGGTGCTGACCCACGCCCATGAGGACCATTTCGGCGCCATCATCGACCTCTGGCCCAAGCTGAAATGCCCGATCTATGCGACGCAGTTCAGTGCCGCTTTGTTCGAGGCCAAATGCGCCGCCGAGCGCAACGCGCCGAAGATCCCGGTGACGGTGGTGCCGTCGGGCGGCCGCGTCGATGTCGGCCCGTTCAACGTCGAGTTCATTCCCGTCGCGCATTCCATTCCCGAGGCGCACGCGCTGGCGATCCACACCTCGGTCGGCACGGTGCTGCACACCGGCGACTGGAAGATCGACCCGACGCCGACCCTCGGACGTCCGACCGACGAGAAGCGGCTGCGCGAACTGGGCGATGAGGGGCTGATCGCCCTGATCGGCGATTCCACCAACGCGGTGCGCGACGGCCGCTCGCCTTCGGAAGCGGACGTCGCCCAGACCATCATCGACCTCGTGAAGGCGGCCAAGGGCCGCGTCGCCGTCACGACCTTCGCCTCCAACGTCGCCCGCATCAAGGCGGTGGCCGCCGCTGCGAAAGCTTCCGACCGCGAAGTCGTCGTGGTCGGCCGCGCCATGGAGCGCGTGGTTCAGGTCGCGCGCGAGACCGGCTATCTCGACGGCGTGCAGAATTTCCGCTCGCCCGACATCTACGGCCACCTTCCGCAGGACAAGGTGCTGGCGCTCTGCACCGGCAGCCAGGGCGAGCCGCGCGCCGCGCTGGCGCGCATCGCCAATGACGACCATCCCGAGATCACGCTCAACCGCGGCGACAGCGTCATCTTCTCCTCACGCACCATCCCGGGCAACGAGAAGGCGGTCGGCTCGATCGTCAACAATCTGGTCCTGCAGGGCGTCGAGATCATCACCGACCGCGACGCTCTGGTCCACGTCTCCGGTCATCCCCGTCGCGACGAATTGCGCGACCTGATCGCCTGGACCAGGCCGCCGCTCCTGATCCCCGTCCATGGCGAGGCCCTGCATCTGCACGAGCACGCCAAGCTGGCGCGCGCTGCCGGCGTGCCGCGCGTGCTGGTCTGCCGCAACGGCGACCTCGTCAAGCTCGGCCCCGGCGATCCCGGCATCATTGGCGAGGTGCCGTCGGGCCGTCTGTACAAGGACGGCACGATCCTGGAGGATTCCAAGTCCCGCGCGGTGGTCGAGCGGCGGCGCATGGCCTTCTCCGGCTGCGCCTTCGTCGCGATTGCCATGACCGAGCAGGGCGAGCTTGCCGACGATCCCGAGGTGGATCTCGTCGGCATCCCCGAGAAGAACAGGGCGGGCGAGCCCTTCGACGACCTCGTCTTCGATGCCGTGATGTCGACCATCGAGGGACTGCCGAAGGCGCGCCGCCGCGATGCTGACGCTCTCGCCGAGTCGGTGCGACGCGCTGTCCGGGCCGTCATCAACGAACATTGGGGCAAAAAGCCCCCCTGTCTGGTACACGTACTGACAGTCTAAGGGGAGAGAACCATGCTGGGCCGGCTCAACCATGTCGCGATCGCGACCAAGGATGCCGTCAAGGCCGCCAGGATCTATGGCGCGGCGTTCGGTGCCGAGATCTCGGAGGCCGTTCCGCTGCCCGAGCACGGCGTCATCACCGTGTTCGCCACGCTCCCCAACACCAAGATCGAGTTCATTGAGCCGCTCGGCGAGGCCTCGCCGATCGCAAAATTCGTCGAGCGCAATCCGGACGGCGGCATCCACCATGTCTGCTACGAGGTCGTGGATATCATCGCCTCGCGCGACACGCTGGTGAAGGAGGGGGCTCGCGTGCTCGGCGACGGCGTGCCGAAGATCGGTGCCCACGGCAAGCCGGTGCTGTTCCTGCACCCGAAGGATTTTTCCGGGGCGCTGGTCGAAATCGAGCAGGCGTAAGGCCGTCCCATGGCCATCCAGATATCGACCGCGATCGCGATCTACTTCGTCATCTGGTGGGTCGCGCTGTTCCTGACGCTGCCGTTCGGCGTGCGCAGCCAGCACGAGGACGGCGTCGGCGCGCCCGGCACCGACCCCGGTGCCCCGATCCTGACCCGGATGGGCCGCAAGCTGATCTGGACCACGATCATCTCTGCGATCATCTATGGCCTCGGCATGATCGCCTTTAACGCCGGCTATCTCTCGATCGAGCGCCTGTCGAAACTGATGGGAATGCCGTTTTAGTCGCTTTTGCTGACGACATTTTTGGGGGACACATGACTTTTCAGAGGATCGTCATTGCGCTTCTGGTGCTGATCGTCGCAGGGCTCGGCGCCGTCGGCTATATCGAATGGAAGATGGCCGTGCAGGTGCGGACGCTGAAGGCATTCGTCGAGGGCTATGTCTTCAACGAAGCCGTGATGGCCTGCGAGCAGACCAAGAGCTCGACGCCGTTCAAATGGAACGGCGGCAAGAGCACCTCGGTGATCGGCCTGAACTCGGTCAAGACAGACAAATACACCGTCAGCGCCAGCTACACGCTGGTGGCGGACCTCGTTTACTGTGATTACGATCCCATCAAGAAAAAGGCCGAGATCGGCTCGAGCTTCCTGGAGCGCGAGTAATGGTTCAGCCTCGCCGGGCGTGAACTCGGCAAGGCCTGCACGCTTCTCGCGCGAGAGCGTCCCTGCAAGGGAGGCTTTACGCGCGGCGGTCAGATGGCTCGGCGTTGCCGGCCTGCAATCATGCCATAGACGAACAGCACGATGATCGCCCCGACGACTGCACCGATCAATCCCGCGCCTTCTCCGGGACGATACCAGCCGAGTGACTGGCCGAGGTAGGTCGCAACGAAAGCGCCAACGATTCCGAGGATGGTCGTCAGGATGAAGCCCGACGGCTCGTTGTCCCCGGGCATGATGAACTTGGCTATGACGCCGGCGATGAAGCCGATGATGATCGTCCAGAGAATGCTCATGTCCAAAACCTCTTCACGTTGAGCAGATTCAAGCCTGGGGCAGGCGGCCGTCCGGCGTGTACTTGTCGACCGCTGCGGGCAATTCCCGGGACAGCCTTGCGAGGATCTCGTCCTGCGAGAGCCCCGTCTGCTGTTCGAGTTGCTCGAGCAGGTCGGCGCCGACGGCAGTTTTCAGCTCAGGCGGAGAGATTTCTTTGTTGGGGCCGGGCTTTACCCAGGAATCGGCGATCTCGCCCTTGCCATTCTGGTTAAACCTTTCCAGGAGCTCGCCAATTCCGCCATTGAGCAGACCCCCGATCCCGCCTGCGCCGAGCATGCCGCCGAGGTTGCCGAGCAGCCCCCCGAGCGGCTCCTGGACATTCGCGCCGGCGGGTCCTCCGCCAGCAGATCCCGCGCCTGAACCTTTGAGCATTTCGGCCAGCTTGTCGCGGTTTTGGTAGCCAGCTATTGCCAGCATCGCCAGCAGGGCAGTCATGGAAGGCATTCCGCGGGCCATTGGCGTCTCCGTGAGATCCGAGACAAGCGAAACTGTCTCAGCCCGCTTGAGTTCCCGAAGTCGCCGACGCTCATGCGCGGCGAAGCGTCCCGGCTCGCGCGGCCGCAGAGACGCCCGCTGCAACGGCAGGCCGGGGACAGCGCGCCAGGACGTGTTAGATCATGTCTTGAACGGACCGGAGCCGGAGGAGCCCGGGACGAAGCACCGCGCGAGAACGAAAATGACATCATCCTACGCCGCCGACCGAATCGTCGATCTCTACCAGCGCCATGCATCGGACTGGATCGAGCAGCGTGCCCGGAGCAGCCTGTTCGAACGCGCCTGGGTCGACCGCTTCCGAGCGCTGCTGCCTCCGGGCGGCGCGGTGCTCGATTTGGGCTGCGGTTCGGCCATGCCGATTGCCGGATACCTGATCGGTTGCGGTCTCAGCGTCGCCGGCGTGGATTCTGCGCCGGCGATGATTGCAGCCTGCCGACGTCGTTTTCCGGAGCAGGAATGGATCGTCGGCGACATGCGGCGGCTTGCATTGCAGCGCCGCTTTTGCGGCATTTTGGCCTGGGACAGCTTCTTTCACCTGTCCTTTGACGACCAGCGCTGCATGTTTTCGCGCTTTCGCGAGCACGCCGCACCAGGCGCGGTGCTGATGTTCACGAGCGGTCCGGCGCATGGCGAGGCGACCGGACAATTGGGGGGTGAGACCCTGTATCATGCGAGCCTGGATGCAAGCGAATATCGCGCGCTGCTCGATCGGAACGGTTTTCGCGTCGTGGCGCATGTGGTCGAGGACCCCGCTTGCGGGGGCCACACCGTCTGGCTGGCACAGCTCATCGACGCGCCCGGTTGGGCCGAATGATCGTCGCGATAGGCGACGGCGTCCTTTGCGACTATGATGGCCTGAAAACAAGGCCGGCCTGAATCCTGACATGGGAGTGCACGATTGCTCCCGCCGGCAGAGGGGGGAGACCGGCATGAGTTCATCGCCTCGAACGTTGGCCGATCCGCGGCGCCAGGATTATCGGATTCTCCAGGAAGCCGATCTGCGGGACTACATTGCGGATGTCTTCGATGTCGCAGCCCGACTGGGCGGCCCGCCGGCATCCTGGGCGATCACCGAGGTCGGCGACGGCAATCTCAATCTCGTCTTCATCGTGAAGGGCGCGCGTGGCGGCATCGCGGTGAAGCAGGCGCTGCCTTATGTCCGTCTCGTCGGCGAGAGCTGGCCGCTGCCGCTGTCGAGGGCCCATTACGAATATTTGGCGCTGTCCAAGCACGCCCGGTTCGCGCCCGGCCTCGTCCCGGTAGTGCTGCATCATAACGAGGCGCTGGCGTTGACGGTCATGGAGCTGCTGGAGCCCCACATCATCATGCGCAAGGGGCTGGTCGCGGGAACGCGCTATCCGCGCTTCGTGGACGACATCACCACGTTCATGGCGCGGACCCTGTTCTTCACCTCCGACCTCGCATTGTCGGCGGCAGAGAAGAAGGAGGGGATCGCCGCCTTCGCCGGCAACCACGCGCTCTGCAAGATCACCGAGGACCTGATCTTCACAGATCCCTACCGTATTGCCGAGCAGAACCGCTGGACCGCGCCCTATCTCGACGGCCTGGCTGCCGAGCTGCGCGACGACATGGAGCTGCACGTTGCGGTCTCCCGCCTCAAGCTTAAATTCATGGCGAGCCCGGAAGCTCTGCTGCACGGCGACCTCCACACCGGCTCGATCATGGTTACGGACAGCCAGACGCGGGTGATCGATCCGGAATTTGCTTTCTACGGCCCGATGGGGTTCGACGTCGGCGCCGTGCTGGCCAACCTCTTGATGGCCTTTTTCGCCTCCGCCGGCCACGAGCGCTCGCCGGGCGAGCGGGCCGCGTTCGAGACCTGGGTGCTGGAGACGGTCGAGCAGGTCTGGCACGGGTTCGTCCGGAAATTCCTCGAACTCTGGCGCGCGGGCGGAGCAGGCGACGCCTATCCGGCCTCGCTCTTCGCGGGGGAGCCGGGCGCAGCACGGCTGGAGGCCGAACGGCAGGCCTACATGCAGCGCCTGTTCACTGATGCCGTCGGCTTCGCCGCCGCAAAAATCATCCGCCGCATCTTCGGTCTCGCCCACAACATCGATTTCGAGCTGATCGAGGATCCGAAGAAGCGCGCCATCAGCGAAGCCCGCGCCGTGCGGCTCGCACGGGCGATGATGATGGAGACGGGGACATTTCGGACAATCGCCGACGTCACGAGCGCCGCGCGAAGACTGCGCGATTGGCAAGCGGAGCTATCCGGCTGAAGACGTCGCGAAAAGCGACCTCGCAGACTCCGTCATGGCGAGGAGCTCTTGCGACGTTGCCATCCAGCACAGACGCGCGCTCAATAAAGCCGCATCGGGAGCGGTGTGCCATCGGGGCCGACCAGCAGGCCCCAGGTCTCGTCGGCCGCGACCTCGAACTCCCGCTTCTGCGCCGCGCCGCCTTCGAGCTTGAGGGTGACCTTGTACCTGCCTGGCGGCAGATCGATCTTCTGGTTCTCGGGCAGCTTGCCCGCGGCGGCGTCGGTGTCCATCAGTTTCTCTCCGGCGCGAGCCGCCAGTCTGATGGTTCGCTCATTGACGGTGAGGTCCGCCGCTTCATCCGTCTTGTTGCCGAGCAGCAACGTCACTTGTCCCGGCGCCGGGCGAATACCGGCTGTGGCAGCCAACGGCTTGCGCAGCGAAAGGTCGGCGATCGTCGTGTTGTCCTGACGGACAAGCCGGAGCAGCCCCGGCCCATCCGACGTCGTGAAGGCGACAACGGCTCTGTCAGGCTCGACGACTGCACCGCCGTTTTCAGTCCAGCCGCGCTTTTCAAGGGCGGCGCGATAGAAGCCGAGCACGGCCTCCAGACCGAGCGGCGTCTCGACGTGAGCCGACCTGATGAAGGGTGAATTCTTCGCGGTCATCAGGCTCCAACGGTCGGCGAGCGGCAGGCCGATGTCGTCGGACATCCTGGCTTCGAACGTCCGGCTCGTGGCCCGTGCCAGAAGCCCGACGGCATCGCAGAGCAGGCGCTCGCCAAGATAGTCCGGGGCGCAACGGTCCCTCAGCGCCCACCATGTATTGTCGACAAAACCGTTCGTCCGCGTGGTGCGGGACCAGTTGATCTGGATGGTGTTCGTCGGGCTGTCGCGAACAGGATCTGGCGTGACAGGGATCGCCATCGCCGCCGTCGCGGCGACCAGGCTGCCGGCGAGCAGGATAGCCAGTGTTCCGCGTCTCATTTTTCGGCGGTCCTTGGGGCCCAGATAACGATCCTGAGCTTGGTCGCGTCGATCACGAAAAATGTTCAGTGCTTCTGGCTGGGCGACGACGCACCGCAATACGCATCAACGTCCGCTGATGCCGACCAGGCGAGGGCGGTGGTGGCTTGCGCGCGAATTCTCGGCCGGTAGAGCGCGTAGCCATTCACGGAAGCTGACGACTTCCGGGCAATCCGCCGTGCCTTCGGGCGCAATCAGCCAATCGCCTGGACCAGATCCCGCACTAATCCGATCGCAGCGATAGCCCGGATGGTGGCCAAGTCCGCGAGCTATCAGCAGGTCGACCTTGCCCTCGACCAGCTCGTGCAGGCCGGCCGGCTGCAGCACCCGCAGACCGATGTCCGAGTGTGTGCTGCGAAACTCCGCGAGATCGAGGCGGCGCAGGTCGATAGTGCCATGGACCCCCAATTGCAGCAGCACCGAACCTGCCGGCTTCAGATGCGAGGTCGCCTCGGCAATGTGACGAAAGCCCTCGGATATCCCGGGCAGATAGGCCTGGCCTGCCGGGGTGAGGATGAGCTGCTTGTGCAGCCGATCGAACAGGCGGACGCCGAGGCGCGCCTCCAGCGCCCTCACCTGCTGCCCCACGGCGGCGGGCGTGACGTGGAGCTCGTGCGCGGCCAGTTTGAAGCTGAGGTGTCGCGCGGCGGCCTCGAAGGCGCGGAGCGCGTTGAGCGGGGGAAGGGCGTAGGTCATCGCGCCGCACTTTGACACCGATGGAGCGTGGCCTTGCAATAGATTTTCTTGCGCTGAACCGCAGGAATGATGCTTTGCGCCGCGGCGCCGCCTCCGGATACGGTCATCCCGCAATCTGGAGAAACAACATGGCGTCAGCCCAATTCGTCACTCACAATCCCGCAACGGTCCATGCTCCGGCCGGCGGCTACAGCATGGGACTTGAACTCAGTCAGCATCGTCGCCTGCTGTTCATCAGCGGACAGGTGCCGGCGACATCGGACGGCAGCGTGCCGGACGGTTTCGAGGCACAATGCGAGCAAGCCTGGCGCAATGTCATCGAGGTGCTCGCCGCTGCCGGCCTCGATGTAACGAATCTGGTGAAGGTCACCACGTTCCTGACCGACCTCAGTCAGGTCGTGCCCAATCGTGGCGTGCGCCGCAAGATGCTGGCGGGACACGAGCCCGCGCTGACCGTCATGATCGCGCAAACCGTCGACAGCAAATGGCTGCTGGAGATCGAGGCGATCGCCGCGGCATGAAGCCAGCTCGGCGAACGCGCAATAAGTCAACTGCGTCAGGTGTACCCATGGCTGAGACCATCCATCCCTTTTACGAGGTCCATCGTGCGGCAATGGAAGCCGCAATGCGCCACCGGCTCGACCTCGCCGAACCAATGCTGCGCGAGCGCGCGGACCTGCCCGATTTCGATGCGATCCGGCGGGAGGTGATGAACGAATTCGCGCTCGTGCTTGCCCAGATGCCCTACGTTGGAGGAGCAGCAAACCGCATGAGCGAGTTTTTCATGCGTCTCCTGGGCTTCATGGCCATCAGCCGGGTGCTCCGGCGACATAGCGTGCCGATGCCGGTGATCGGCGACATCGAGCGGGAAACCTACAAGACGCAGTTGCTCACGGTGCCCGAGGCGGAACGTCTCGCCGCGGGACGCCAATTCATGTCGTCGGAAAACAAGAATTTGCTGCGCGAGCAAGCCGCGAAAAGCGTCACTAAGAGCCACAGGGACGCGTTCCCGGGGGATTTCGTCTACGATTTCGTCGAGCCGGGCCCGAATGACGATTTCGAATTCGGCATCAACTACATGGCCTGCGGCTTCTGCAAATTCGCCGCACGCCACGGCGACAAGGATATCCTGCCGAACATCTGCGGGCTCGATTTCGTCGCATACGCGACGCGCGGTATCCGTCTGGAACGGACGCAAACGCTGGCCGGCGGCGCCAGCCATTGCGATTTCAGATTTTCGCGGCTGCCGCCGCACGGGAGAAGCTAACGGCGTTCTCGAGGTTGTTCTGCTCTCCGCCGCCGTGCAATGGCAAGGGTACCCGGGGCATTCCACCATTCACGTTCGAGGTGACCGCCATGGAGACGGCATGGCGGTGTTTTGCCCGACGCGTCAAACGGATTGCGTCAAATCAGAAGTCATGCGGCGGTTGCCGGCAACCCATTGATATCGCTAGCCCCGGCTACTGTGCATGGGGTTGTTTTCGCACTTTTTGGTGCGCGGGGCGCCTTACTCCGCGGCTTTCTCCCTCAGGCGCTGCGCATAGACGTTGATGACCAGCGCCGCCAGCAGGATCAGGCCGCGGATCAGGATCTTCAGGAAGCTGTCGATGTTGACGTGGTCGAGGCCGTTGTTGAGGACGCCGAGCACGAACAGGCCGACGATGGTGTTGCCGATGCCGCCGCGGCCGCCGAACAGGCTGGTGCCGCCAACGACGACGGCGGCGATGGAGTCGAGCAGATAGGTGTCGAACTCGTTCTGCTGCGCGCTGCCGAAATGGGCGACGCCGAGCATGCCGCCGATGCCCGAGCAGACCGCCGAGATCACCATGACGGCGCCGAGGATGAGCTTGACGTTGAGGCCGGAATATTCGGCCGCCTCGCGATTGCCCCCAACCATGTAGACGTAGCGACCGAAGCGCGTGTAGGTCAGCACCAGATGGCCGGCGAGCAGCATGATGGCGGCGACGATGACGAGCCAGGGGATGCCGCCGATCGAGCCCGAGCCGAGCGTCGTGATCAGGCTCGGCACCTTGTAGGCGATCTGGCCGCGTACCAGGAGCGCCGAGACGCCGGCGGCGATCTGCATCATCGCCAAGGTCATGATGAAGGAGGGGATGCCGATCACGGTCAGCCCCAGCGCATTGACGAGGCCGAGCAGGGCGCAGAGCAGGATCGAGAGGAGAATCGCGACCGCGCCGGGCAGCGGCACATTGGCGATGTTGACGTAGGATTCCTGGAGCGTGAAGTAGGCGACCGCGATGCCGGTAACGTTGGCGATGGCCGCGATCGAGAGGTCGATCTCGGCGCAGAGGATCACGAAGGTGAGGCCGACCGCGATGATCCCGGTGATCGACACTTGCGTGAGGATGTTGCCGAGATTGTCCAGCGTCGCGAAGGAGGGGCTGGCAAAGGCGAAGAAGGCGGTCAGGAAAATCAGCGTCAGGAACGGCGCAATGTTGCGCATCTGCGAGCGCAGGAAGGGCGCGAGCCCCCGCGCCCGCGCACCCGCCGCTGGAACCGTGTCACTGCTCGCCATAATGCTTCTCCGTCACGCCGCTTCCAGCAGGCGGTCCTTGCTGACCGGCTCGTTCCTGAATTCCCGCACCAAAGCGCCGCGCTTGAGCACGAGGATGCGGTTTGCCAGCGACAGCACCGTTTCCGGCTCGGTCGACAGCACGATGATCGCAAGCCCCTTGGCGCGGAGATCGCGGACGATGTTGATGACGTCGTTCTTGGCGCCGACATCCATGCCGCGGGTCGGCTCGCACAGCACCAGAAGCTTGGGCGGGTAGGTCAGCCATTTCGCTAGCGCGACCTTCTGCTGGTTGCCGCCCGAGAGCATGCCGAGGTCGAGACCGACCACCGGGGGCCTGATCTGCAACTGCTCGACCTGACGCTGAGCAATGTCGCGCTCCTGGGCCGGCTTCAACAGCAAAGACGAGATGCGATCCAGGATGCTGATCGAGATGTTCTTGTAGACCGGCTCCTGGTGAAACAGCATGTCGCGCCGGCTCTCGGGCACCAGCGCCACGCCGGCACGCCGTGCCGCCGCCGTGCTGGCGAAGGTCTTTGGCTTGCCACCGACGAGAAGCGTGCCGCTGTCCGGCTTCAGCTTGCCGAACAGGATGCGCGACAGCTCCTGCTGGCCGCAGCCCATGAAGCCGTAGATGCCGAGCACCTCGCCGGCGCGGGCCTCGAACGAGACGGCCCGCAAGCTGCGGGCCAGGGACAGCTGGTCGACCTTCAGGACGACCGGGCTCTCACTTGGGCGCGGCAGCAGCAGATCGTCGGTGTAGCTGTGCTCGAGCGCTTCGCCGCCGCGGCCGATCATGGCCTCGATCAACGCGCCCTTGCTGGTGGCAGCGCTCGCCGTCTCCGCTACCTTCCGCCCGTTGCGGAACACGGTCACGGTGTCCGAGACGCGTAAAATGTCCTCGATGAAGTGCGAGATGAAGACGATGGCAGTGCCTTCCTCGCGCAGTCGCCGGAGCGTGGCGAACAGGCGCTCGACCTCCGGCGGGGAGAGGGCGGAGGTCGGCTCGTCCAGGATGACGATGCGGGCGCCGGAGAACAGCACGCGGGCGATCTCGATCAGCTGCTGCAGCCCGATGGGTAAGTCGCCGAGTCTCGACATCGGATTAACGTCGATGCCGAAGCGAGCCAGCTGTTCGCCCGCTTCGCGCGCCATCCGTCGCCACTGCACGAGGCCGAGGGCGTTGGTCGGCTGGTTGCCCAGGAAGACGTTCTCGGCGACGGTCAGGTCCGGTGCGACAGAGAGCTCCTGATGCACCATGGCGATGCCGGCCGCGTGTGCATCACGCGCCGAACGGAAATGCGTCTCCGCGCCGTCGATCAGGAAGCGGCCGGAGAACTCGGTGTGCACGCCGGCGATGATCTTCATCAGCGTGCTTTTTCCGGCGCCGTTCTCGCCGACGAGACCGTGGATCTCGCCGGGAAGAAGCGCCAAATCGACACCACGAAGCGCTTCGACACCGCCGAAGCTCTTCGTGATGCCCTGCAGTTCAAGGATGGGCGAGCGACCCTCTGACATGAAAGTTCAGATCTTGGAGGCTCAGATCAGGTAGTGATCCTGCATCCACTGCATTCCGGCGGCGTTGGCCTTGGTCACGACGGGGCCGTCGGTGACCACGTTCTTGGGAATGCCCTGACCGCTCTTCTCGCCGCCGACAACAGCCGAAACGCCCGCGATGATGGCGCCGCCATGGATGCGGCAGGAGGGATTGCGCACGGTCGCGAACATGCGGCCTTCGCTCACCGCCTGGATCGCCGGCGGCATGGCGTCGACGCCGCCGATCAGGATGTTGGTGCGGCCCCGCGCCTTCATGATGTTGGCGGCGGCGAGCGCCATGTCGTCATTGTGGAAGAACGCCGCATCGATCTGCGGATATTTGGTCAGATACGTTTCCCACAGACGCGCCGTCTTGGAGACGTCCCAGTCGGCCGGCTGGGTGTCGAGCACCTCGATGCCCGGGAATTGCTTGACCACCGAGGTGAAGCCTTTGGCCCGTCCTTGCGCGCCGGTATGGCCGAGCGCGCCTTGCGTCATGATGATCTTGCCCTTGCCGCCCATGGCATTGCAAAGGGCCTGGGTCACCGAGGCGCCCATGAACTCGTTGTCGGGAGCGAGGAAGGAGTGGACGTTGATCTGATCGAGCGGCGCGATCAGCGTGTCCATGTCGATCACAGGCGTGCCGGCGTCGATCATCTTCTGCACGGGCTGGGTGAGGGTGCCGATGCCGAAGGCCTGGATCGCGACGAAGTCCCATTTCTGCGAGGCCATGTTGTCGATTGCCGCGCGCTGCTTCACCGCGTCGAGCTGACCGTCGAACCAGGTCACCTCGACGTTGAACAGCTTGCCCCAGAATTCCGCGGCCTTCTTGCCTTGGGCGCACCAGGTAGCCTGGAGGCCCGCATTGGAGAACGCCGCCTTCAGCGGCTTCTCGCTGCGTCCGACTTCGGCGGCCAGTGCTGGATTGATACCCATGCTGCCGAACAGGGCAGCTCCGGCGCCGGCGGTCGCTGCCGCCTGAAGAAGATCGCGCCTCGTCGTCGAGAAATCTTTCGTCCCGGACATCGCTCGCTCCCATGTATTTTGTCGTCGGTGCGTCATTGATAGCGCTACCGATGTCCGAAAGTGTCTCACAAGAGTTGATGCCACTCAATCCGCAATCACTCGCGCGCGGCGAGCTGCGTTGGTGCAGCGCAAAGCGTCAGCCTGCTGCGCCGCTGAATGTGTCGATGCCCACGAGCAACGTGTCCCAAGCCTGTGCGATCCCGGTTGACCATTCATCGCCCAGCAGATCGCGTAACGTATCCCTGATCACGGTGAAGAACGCGACGAACAGCTCCCGCGACGTGCCGTAGGCGTCGTGGGAGGCGGCCTCGCAGGCGATCAGCCGGAAGTGCCCATGGCGCTCACCGGCGAAATCGAGGATAGCCTCGATCGTCAGCGCGAGCATCGACCCCTTCACGAGGTCAGCGCCGCCCGAGCGGAACATCGCCTGCGTTTCGGGATGCGCGTCGAAGAGGCGTTGGTAGACGAGGGGCGTGAGATCCGCACAGCGCGAGGCCGCGAGTTCGAAGCTGATTTCGATCGGATTGGACGACGCCTTCATCGGCGCTTCAGCCTCGCGGACAAAAAAAGAGCGGGGCCCTAGCCCCGCTCGAAAATTGTGTCGACCCTATTATCCCCGATTCTAAGATTTGCTCTTGATTGACGGGGCGACGCTGCGTTTTGCGCGCCAGGGGCTCCTCCCGAGACTTGGACCACCAGGCCTCGACCTCGCGGTCAGCGCCTGAGCAAGAGGGATGCTAGTTCAACTTTTCTCACTTGTCATCATTTTCAGCAACGAATGTTCAAAATTCGATCAGTAGACGAAACGATTGGGTTTCATCCCGTGCCAAGTATATGACAAACATAAGAAATCTGTGGAGGGGCCGGGGCTGTTGAGGTGCCTCAAATGCCCCATCGGGGTGCCGTGCAGGGTTACCCGAGCACGGTTTTCGGCAGATTTGCGCTGGGCCAAGCAGGCGGCTGAACTGACCTCGACTTGGGGCCGGGTACCGTGTTTAGTCAGCAGGCGAACGAATGGTTCGGCGGATGCGCGCACGGCTACAGAAATTCCTACCCCTGGTCCTGCTCGCCCTGGTGATGCAGGTGCTGGCGCCGATTGCCGCCTGCGCTGCGGCCGGCCTGGCCGTTGCCGATCCGCTGTCCGCCGGAATCATCTGCCACAGTGCGAGCGATCAAGGCGGGCTGAGCGACCAAACCGGCGCGCCGATCGCGCATGCCGGCGCGTGCGCGCTGTGTTGCCTGGCCCAGGCCAACGCGTCGCTCGATTCGCCCGCACACGCGGCGCTCCCGATTCCCTTCCGTCATGCCGAGCGCGTGGTGTGGCATCCGGCGGATGCGCTCGCCATCGCCGTGCACGAGGGCTCGAGCGCCCGGGCGCGCGCGCCCCCTCACATTTCCTGACGTAGCGACGAATCTGCCCCGGCGGCTGCTGCACGGGGATTCGCAATGCACCGGCGCTCGTGCCGGCATCAGGAATTGTTATATGTCTCGCTTTGGTTTGTTCCAGCACGCTTCCGCGCGCGGAATCGTGCTTGCTTCTCTCTCTGCTCTCTCCCTCCCACAGCTTGCCGATGCGCAGGAAAGTCGGGGCGAACTTCCTCCGGTGATCGTGGACTCGCCGCGGGAGAAGCGCGCCGCGCCCGCCCACCCGCGGCGGACTCCCGTGCGGTCGACGCGCGCGCGCAGCTCGGCTCCGCAACATGAGGCGCGTCCGCAAGGGGAGGGCGCCAGCGGTCCGGGTGCGTTGACCGTCCTGACGGCGCAGCAGGCCCTTGCGGAAATCAACCAGACGCCGGGCGGCGTGGCGCTGGTGACGGCCGAGGCTTACCGGAATTCCACGCCCGCGAGCACAATCAAGGACGTTCTGGATTACGTGCCCGGTGTGTTTGCCCAGCCCAAATGGGGCGACGACACCCGGCTCTTGATCCGCGGCTCCGGGCTGTCGCGCAATTTCCATCTGCGCGGTGTGCAGCTTTATATGGACGGCATCCCGATCAACACTGCGGACGGTTACGGCGATTTCCAGGAGATCGACCCGACCGCCTACAAATACGTTGAGGTCTACAAGGGCGGGAACGCGCTCCAGTTCGGAGCGAACTCGCTTGGCGGAGCGATCAACTTCGTCACGCCGACCGGCCGCGATCCGTTTCCGAACGGGGTATCCGTCGATATTGGCGGCTTTGGATACAAGCGCGCCCAGGCCAACGCTGGCGGAACGAACGGTCCTTGGGACGGCTTCGTCACGGCCTCGACGCAGGCCGCGGATGGTTTTCGAGACCACAGCTTTGGCTCGAGCAACCGTCTCAGCGCCAATGTCGGCTATCAGTTTTCGCCGGACTTCGAGACACGCTTCTATCTCAATGCCAACGAGGTGCGCCAACGCATTCCCGGCACGGTCACCAAGACGTCTGCGCTGACCAATCCCGAGGCTGCAGCTCCGGCAAATTTTGCCATGGATCAGCAGCGCAATATCGACACGGTCAGGCTCGCAAACAAGACGACGATCCGTTTCGACGAGACCAAGGTTGAATTCGGCGCCTTTGGCGTCGATCGCCATCTGATGCATCCGATTTTCCAGTGGCTCGACTATCGCTACAGGGACTACGGGGGCTTCGCGAAAGTTACCGACGAGCGCTTCATCGGCGGCTTCCGCAACAGGCTGGTCGCGGGCGTCAATGTGCTGAATGGGAGCATCGACAATCAGCAATTCGCCAACATTGCCGGACAAAAGGGAGCTCTGCGCTCGTCGTCGATCGATCGATCGAGGAACACGTCCGTCTACGTCGAAGACAGCTTCTATTTCCTTCCCAGCGTTGCAGCGATCGCGGGGACGCAGTTTCTCTATGCAACTCGTAGCCGGCAGGACCGTTTTCTCAGCGACGGCGATCAATCGGGGACAACCCGCTTCAATCTGTGGTCGCCGAAAGCGGGCTTGCTGTGGCAAATCGATCCGACATGGCAGGCTTTCGCCAACGTCTCGCGGAGCGCCGAGGTGCCGAGCTTCGGCGAGAGCTCAAATGGTCCGGGCATTCCGACGATTCCGTTCACCAGCATCCACGCCCAGCTCGCGACCACCTACGAGATCGGCACGCGCATGCGGCGGCCGGACTACTCGTGGGAGCTGACGGCCTATCGCGCCAACATCCGCGATGAGCTGCTATGCCTCTATAGCGCCTTCGGCAATTGCAACGTGACCAATGCGGATCGGACCATCCACCAGGGCATCGAAGCCGGCGCAGGGGCCGCGATCTTCCGCGATATCTTCGTGGCGGGAAGCGCGCCGGACAAGGTGTGGCTCAACCTGGCCTACACCTACAACGACTTTCGCTTCGACAAAGATGCCATGTTCGGCAACAATCAGTTGCCGGGAGCGCCTCGTCATTATTTGCGCGCCGAATTGCTCTACAAGCATCCGACCGGCCTCTATATCGGACCTAACGTCGAATGGGTGCCGAAGGCCTATTTCGTCGACAGCATGAATACGCTGACGACGGAGCCTTATGCATTGTTGGGACTGAAGGCCGGTTTTGACAACGGCGGTCCGTTCTCGGCCTACGTCGAGGGCCGCAACCTCACCAACCGAACCTATATTGCGAGCGCCAGCATCATCGATCGTGCGACTGCGGCGTCGACTTTGTTCGAACCCGGAACGGGGAGGGCAGTTTACACCGGAATGAGGTATCGATGGTGAGTGCTGCGGGTTCGCTGAGACAACCACGACCTTACGCGGTCGGTCAGATCAACCATGAGGAAACTAAAATGAGCAAGAGCCTGCAAACACTTTTCGCAATCGCCATTCTTCTGAACGGCAGCGCGGCCGCATTTGCCGACGACATCAAGGCCGGCGATCTCGTCATCTCGCAGGCATGGAGCCGCGCGACGCCGGGCGGCGCGAAGGTCGCCGGCGGTTATCTGACCATCGAGAACAAGGGCGCGGCAGCGGACAGGCTGGTCAGCGTGTCCGCCGATATCGCAGGCAAGGCCGAGATTCATGAGATGGCGATGGACAACGGCGTCATGAAGATGCGTGCGCTCGACAAGGGGCTCGCGATCGACCCCGGCAAGACGGTGAAGCTCGCGCCCGGGGGCAATCATTTAATGCTCCAGGAACTGAAAGGCGCGTTCAAGCAGGGCGACAAGGTGCCGGTGACGCTGCAATTCGAGAAGGCCGGCAAAGTCGCCGTCTCCCTCGATGTTCAGGGCGTCGGTGCGCAGGCGCCGGGTGGTGATGGACATTCAGGTCATATGAACATGAAGAAGATGCCGGATCATTCGGGAATGAAGATGAAATGAGACCGATCTGGGTTTTCGGGAGACTGAACATGAAGCGATCCTGCCTGTTCCTGATCACCGCCTTCGCCGCCTCGCCAGCGGCGGCGCATGTCTCGCTCGAGACCAAGCAAGCCGCGGTCGGCACGTCGTATAAGGCTGTGTTCACTGTGCCGCACGGTTGCTCGGGCTCGCCGACGGTGAAGATCCGCATTCAGATCCCGGAAGGGGTGATTGCGGTGAAGCCGATGCCGAAGGCAGGCTGGAACGTCGACGTCGTCGAGGGCAAATATGCCGGCGAATATGACTATCACGGCAACAAGCTGGGCTCCGGCGTCAAGGAGGTGGCGTGGTCCGGCGGCAAGCTGCCGGACAAGAACTATGACGAGTTCGTCATGCACACATTCCTGACCGACAAGCTCAAGCCGAACACGACGCTGTACTTCCCCGTCGTCCAGGAATGCGAGACCGGCGTCAGCCGCTGGATCGAAATTCCGGCGGCGGGGGCAGGGCATTCGCATGAGGGCAAGTCGCCGGCGCCCGGCGTGAAATTGTTGCCAAAACCCTGATGCGCCTGCTCGCCGCGCTTGCGACGCTGCTCCTCGCTGCCGGCTTCGCCAGCGCGGCATGGGCGCACGCCGCGCTGGTCTCGGTCGAGCCGGCAAGCGGCAGCGTGCTCGATACTGCACCCAAGACGGTGGAGCTGCGCTTCAACGAGGCGGTGACGCCCGGCGCGATCCGGCTGATCGACGGTGCGGGCAGGACGCGGAACGATCCACGCGTCAGCGCATCGGGCGAGACGATTTCGGTCGCGATGCCGGCCGATCTGCCTGAGGGGACCGCGGTCGTCAGCTATCGCGTGATCTCGCAGGACGGCCATCCCGTTACGGGATCGATGACCTTCTCGATCGGCATGCCGACGGCGACGAAGCCGCCGGCCACCGCGGATAACGGGTTGGGCGTGCTGATCTGGCTGACGCGGGTTGGCCTCTATGTCGGGCTATTCGTCGGGGTCGGCGGCGTGTTCTTCGCGCGCTGGGTTGCGTGGTCGATGATCGGGATGGCTGTCCCGCGCCTGGCGCTCGGTCTCGGCTTTCCGAGCGCGGTGGCGTCCGTTGGCACGTTGGGGCTAGATCTCCTCGGGCTGCCCCCAGATGCTCTCTGGACGGCTGGTCCCTGGAAGGTCGCATTCGCGACCAGTGCGGGCCCTGCCTTGATGGTCGCCCTCGCGGCCATGCTGTTCGCATGGATGGCGCTGCGCAGCGCATGGTACGCGCGCGCTCTTGCGATGATCGCCTTCATCGGCGTCGGTCTGTCGCTCGCCATGACCGGGCATGCCGCAACGGCGCCGCCGGAGACGCTGACGCGGCCGGCGATCTTTCTCCATGGCCTCGGTGTTGCCTTCTGGATCGGCGCGCTGGCTCCACTCGTGGCGTTGGTGTCCAAGCCGACGACTGCGACGCTTCCGATCGTGAACCGCTTTTCCCGCATTGCCGCGCTCGCGGTCTGCGTGCTGGCCCTGACTGGCCTCGCACTCGCGATCGTGCAACTCGAAAAGCCGGGAGCGCTAGTCGCGACGAGTTACGGGCTGATCCTCTCGACCAAGCTCGTCCTGGTCACAGGATTGCTGGCGCTGGCCGCGCTCAATCGGTTCCGGCTGACGCCGGATCTGGCCCGGAACGAGACAGGGACGCCTGCCCTCAAGCGATCGATCCTGCTCGAAAGCGTTGTCGCTCTCGCCATTCTCGCCGTGGTGGCCGGCTGGCGCTTCACGCCGCCGCCGCGGACGATCGTTCCGGAGGCACCGCTGGCGATCCACATCCACAGCGACAAGGCGATGTTCCAGGTCCTGGTCTCTCCGGGCAAGCCGGGGCTCGACGATTTCGTGCTCCAGCTCATGACCGGCGAGGGGATGCCGCTCAAGGCCAAGGAGGTGACGTTGACGCTGAGCCTGCCCGAACGCGGCATCGAGCCGATGGAGCGGAAGGTCACGCTGGGGCCGGACGGCTATTGGCATGCGCGCAAGGTGGAGCTTCCCTTTGCCGGCCGCTGGCGCGTGCGGATCGACGCGCTGGTGACCGACTTCGAGCAAATCACGCTCGAAGACGAACTCGACGTCCCATCGCCATGAGTCGCAGCTCAAGCTGAACCTGAAGCCTGACGGAGAAATGACAGGAATTCCGTTGCCTTAGCGGGTTTTCCTCATTCCCGGTCTTGTGTTTTCGCTCTCAATCCGGTTTCACTGCACCCGGTCACTGATTCCCAGAGTATTGCCATGCGGTTGTCGCGGTTCTTTCTGCCCATTTTGAAGGAAAATCCGAAAGAGGCGGAGATCGTCTCGCATCGGCTGATGCTGCGCGCGGGCATGATCCGGCAGGAGGCGGCCGGCATCTATGCCTGGCTGCCGCTCGGATTCCGCGTGCTGAAGAAGATCGAGCAGATCGTGCGCGAGGAGCAGGACCGCTCCGGCGCGCTGGAACTGTTGATGCCGACGCTCCAGCTTGCCGACCTCTGGCGCGAGAGCGGCCGCTACGACGCCTATGGCCCCGAGATGCTGCGCATCGCCGACCGCCACAAGCGCGAGCTGCTGTACGGGCCGACCAACGAGGAAATGATCACCGAGATCTTCCGCGCCTATGTGAAGTCCTACAAGAACCTGCCGCTCAATCTCTATCATATTCAATGGAAATTCCGCGACGAGCAGCGTCCGCGCTTCGGCGTGATGCGCGGCCGCGAGTTCCTGATGAAGGACGCCTATTCGTTCGACCTCAACGAGGCCGCCGCGCGCGTCGCCTACAACAAGATGTTCGTGGCTTACCTGCGCACGTTCGCGCGGATGGGGCTGAAGGCGATCCCGATGCGGGCCGAGACCGGCCCGATCGGCGGCGACCTCAGCCACGAGTTCATCGTGCTGGCCGAGACCGGCGAATCCGGCGTGTTCATCAATCGCGACGTGCTGGATCTGCCGGTGCCCGGCGAGGATGTCGATTATGAGAGCGACCTGACGCCGATCATCAAGCAATGGACGTCAGTCTATGCGGCGACGGAGGACGTGCACGACGCCGCGCGCTTCGAGCAGGAAGTGCCCGCAGACAAACGGGTGAACACCCGCGGCATCGAGGTCGGCCAGATTTTCTATTTCGGCACGAAGTATTCCGAACCGATGAAGGCGCTGGTCGCCGGCCCCGATGGCGTCGACGTGCCGATCCATGGCGGCTCATACGGCGTCGGCGTCTCGCGCCTGCTCGGCGCCATCATCGAGGCCTGCCATGACGATGCCGGCATCAAATGGCCGGAGGCCGTTGCCCCGTTCCGCGTGTCGATTCTCAACCTCAAGCAGGGGGATGCCGCGGTCGACGCAGCCTGCGAGAAGCTCTACGCCGAGCTCACCGCCAAGGGCGTCGACGTGCTCTATGACGACACCGACCAGCGCGCCGGCGCCAAGTTCGCCGCCGCCGACCTGATCGGGATCCCCTGGCAGATCATGATCGGGCCGAAGGGGCTCGCCGACGGCAAGGTCGAGATCAAGCGGCGAAGCGACGGCTCCCGCGAGACCATGTCGCCTGCCGACGCAGTCGCCCGGTTGGTCGGCTGAATAGTGTTCATCGCGCGATAGCGGGTCGGTAATCCGGCCACATTTGACCCCGAATCATGGGATTATCGAGCGATGGATGAGACCATGACCGAAACCGTGCAGACCGCGCCTTTTGCGCCATTCGAGTGGATGCTGTCGGGGCGCTATTTGCGGGCGCGCCGCAAGGAGGGATTCATCTCGGTCATCGCCGGATTCTCCTTTCTCGGCATCATGCTGGGCGTGGCGACACTGATCATCGTAATGGCCGTCATGAACGGCTTCCGCAAAGAGCTGCTCGACAAGATCCTGGGGCTGAACGGCCATATCCTGGTCCAGCCGCTGGAATCGCCGCTGACGGACTGGAAGGACGTCGCCGACCGCCTCAGCCAGGTCCAGGGCATCCGGCTCGCCGCGCCCGTGGTCGATGGCCAGGCGCTGGCATCATCGCCCTGGAACGCCTCGGGCGTGCTGGTGCGCGGCATTCGCTCCGACGATCTCAACAACCTCACCTCGATCGCCAAGAACGTGAAGCAGGGCTCGCTTGAGGGCTTTGACGACGGGCAGGGCGTCGCGATCGGCCGGCGCCTCGCCGATCAGCTGTCGCTGCATGCCGGCGACAGCATCACGCTGGTGGCGCCGAAGGGCGCGGTCACGCCGATGGGCACGACGCCGCGCATCAAGCCGTACAAGATCGTTGCCGTGTTCGAGATCGGCATGTCCGAGTACGATCTCGGCTTCGTGTTCATGCCGCTCGCCGAAGCGCAGGCCTATTTCAACCGGAGCAACGACGTCACCTCGATCGAGGTGTTCACCGCCAACCCCGACAAGATCGACGCCTTCCGCAAGGCGGTGACGGAGGCCGCGGGGCGGCCGGTGTTCCTGGTGGATTGGCGACAGCGCAACTCAACCTTCTTCAACGCGCTCCAGGTCGAGCGCAACGTGATGTTCCTGATCCTGACCATGATCGTGCTGGTCGCGGCGCTGAACATCGTCTCCGGCCTGATCATGCTGGTGAAGGACAAGGGCAGCGACATCGCGATCCTGCGCACGATGGGCGCCTCGCAGGGATCGATCATGCGGATCTTCCTGATCACGGGCGCCTCGATCGGCGTCGTCGGCACGCTGGTCGGCTTCTTCGTCGGTCTCGTGATTTGCCTCAACATCGAATCGATCAGGCAATTCCTGTCCTGGCTGACCAGCACCGAGCTGTTCTCGCCGGAACTCTATTTCCTGTCGAAACTGCCTGCCGAGATCGACGTCGGCGAGACCACGGCCGTCGTCATCATGGCGCTGACGCTGTCGTTCCTGGCGACGCTGTATCCGTCGTGGCGCGCCGCACGCCTCGATCCCGTCGAAGCGCTCCGGTACGAGTGAGGGGCTGATGGATCAGCAGCAGGGGGCTGAAGATGTACCGGTCATTTATCTCCACGAGATAAAGCGGCAGTACTTGCAGGGCGAGGTGCCGCTGACGATCCTCGACGGCGCCAAGCTGGCGCTGTGGGCCGGTCAATCGGTCGCGCTGGTGGCGCCGTCCGGCTCGGGCAAATCGACCCTGTTGCACATCGCAGGGCTATTGGAAGCGCCCGATTCCGGCGAGGTCTATGTCTCGGGCGCGCCGACCTCGCAGCTGCCCGACATCGAGCGCACGCAGCTGCGCCGCACCGATATCGGCTTCGTCTACCAGTCGCACCGGCTGCTGCCGGAGTTCTCCGCGCTCGAGAACGTCATGATGCCGCAGATGATCCGCGGCCTCAAGAAGTCCGAGAGCGTCAAGCGCGCCAAGGAGATCCTTGGCTATCTCGGCCTCGGCGACCGCATCACCCATCGCCCCGCCGAGCTGTCAGGCGGCGAGCAGCAGCGCGTCGCGATCGCGCGTGCGGTTGCCAACGCGCCACGCGTGCTGTTCGCGGACGAGCCGACCGGCAATCTCGACCCGCACACCGCCGATCACGTCTTCCAGGCGCTGATGCAGCTCGTCAAGGCAACCAAGGTCTCGATGCTGATCGCGACTCACAACATGGAGCTCGCCGGCCGCATGGACCGGCGCGTCTCGCTGTCGAACGGCCAGGTGGTCGAGCTCGACTAGCAAAATGTGCGAAAACAACCCCATGCACAGTAGCCAAGTGCTTGGTTGGATTTAGGAAAAAATCGGCGACGGCGGCTCCGCCGCCGCCCGGATGCTCAAGGCCTGATCACCGTCATTTTGAACGGTCCGCCATTGGCGGCGGCATGGGCGACGGCCTCGTTGGCATGGTCGAGGTCGAAGGCCGTGGTCTCATATTCATCGAGCCGTAGCAGACCCGACCGCACCAGCGCGATCAGGCGGCTCGCGGCGTCCGGCGGATACATCCAGACGCCGTGGATGCTGATGCAGTTGCGCATGATCCAGGGGTAGGGCAGCTCGAGCCCCGGGCCGCCTGCCATGCCGACACCGCCCATCAGCACGACGCGTCCATAGGGGCGCACCGTCATGACCGCCGCCCGCACCACGTTGGTGCCGACCGAAGGCGGCATGATGTCGAACACGCAATCGATCGGCCCTGATGCGGCGCGCTTCATGCTTTCGCGGTCGTCGTGCTCATTGCCGGTGAGTTTCACCGGCTTCACGCGGGCGCCGAAGCGGCGGACGAGGTCGGCCAGGATCGTCTCGTTGCGGCCGGGGGCGACCACGCACGCCGCGCCCATCGCCAGCGCGACCGAGACGGCCGCGCTGCCGAAATTGCCGGTGGCCCCGCTCACTAGCACCGTCTCGCCTGCTTGCAGGTTGGCGGCGAGGAAGCCGCCGTAGGGCACCAGTAGCGTCCCAAGGGCACACCATTGCGTCGCTTGCTCCGATGTGATCGCGCCGAGGCGTTTGACGTTCTCGGTCGGCACGCGCATCTGCTCGGCGAAGGAGCCGTGGCGAAAATGCTGTTGCAGGAGCATGCCGCCGGGACCGGCGGCAGTCAGTCCTTGCAGCGCGATGTCGGGCGCAACGGCATCATCGCGCGAGCGCACCGTCGGGTCGCAGAACACCCAGTCGCCGATTGCGAGCCTGGTTGCGTCCGGGCCGATCGCGCGCACGCGGCCAATGCCGCCCGGACCCGGAATGATCGGCAAGTCGAGCGCGTAGTTGCGCTCTCCGCTGAAAACCTCGTTCATATAGGACAGCACGCGTGTGGCGACGACGTCGACGATGACCTCGCCGGTGCCGAGCACCGGTTCTGGGGCATTCTCGATCGCCAGCGGCGAACCGAAGGATTTGAGCACGGCAGCTTTCATGATGTTCACCTCAAAGTCGGGTGGAACCCATATGCGCTGGCTTGGAGGAGGCAAGAAGGCCTGGTATTATCCTAGTATTTCAGAGGCCCTCCATCGCGGGAGCGACAGCAATGGCAGATCCGCGCCGCGTCGAATTCGGCGATTTCCTCAGGTCCCGCCGGCAGAAGCTTTCGCCGAAGACGGTGGGGCTTCCGGCGGGCCGCCGGAGGCGCACCGCAGGGCTGCGGCGTGAGGAGGTCGCGCAACTCGCCGGCATCGGCGTCGACTGGTACATCCGCCTCGAGCAGGGCCGCACCGTCAGCCCGTCCGTCACGACCATCGACGCGCTGGCCCGCGCGCTCCGACTGAGCAAGACCGAGCAGGCGCATCTGAAAGCGCTGGCTCGCGACGGGGCAAGAAGCCCGTTCACGCGCGAAATCGTGCCGCCGCCGATCCGGCGGATGATCGAGAGCCTGACACAGCCGGCCTATGTCACCGGCAGGCGCTGGGACGTATTGGCCTGGAACGACGCTGCCGATGATGTCTTCGCTTTCGGGCAATTGCCCGAGCAGGATCGCAATACGCTGTTGCTGGTCCTGACCAACAGGCAGACGCGAAAGTTCTACGGCGCGAGCTGGACCGACGTCGCCAAGAGCATGGTTGCGATGTTTCGCGCCACGCACGATGTCTGGGCCGGCGATCCCGCCTTCACGGAGCTGCTGACGCGGCTGCGCCAAGGCAGTCCGGAATTCGTCAAATGGTGGGAAGCCCACGACATCCGCAGCACCATGTCCGGCCTCAAGACCATGAACCATCCGACCAGGGGCATGCTCCGGTTCGAGCACACCAGCTTCCAGGCCAACGACGACCCCGCGCTGAAGCTGGTGATCTACACGCCGGTGTCGGGCGTTGAGGCACCAAGCCGATAGTATTGGTCGGCCCGGCTGGGCGCCCGGGAACCCAAAAGCCATCATGCTGTTAACGACGGGCAGCTTGCGCTCGCCGCCTGCATCTGGATGTCGGGCAGCCTCGCGCTGCTCGATGCGTGTATGTGGGTGAAGATCGTTTCATTGGCTCCTCGAGGAGACAGGAAGTGGCAGGGGAAGACCAATGACAACGGCGGCCGGGGAGACCTCGACCGATCGCAATGCCGTCCTGGCTGCACTTGGCGACTATATCCGAGAGATCAATAACCCTGACGATCTTGCCTACGCTGCGGCTGAGCTGCTTGGCCGGAGCCTGAGGGTCAGCAGGGCCGGCTACGGCACGGTCGACACGTCGGCCGAGACCATCACGATTGCGCGCGACTGGAATGCGCCGGGCATCAAGAGCCTGGCAGGGGTGCTTCGCTTCCGCGACTACGGCAGCTACATCGAAGACCTGAAGCGCGGCGAGACCGTCATCTGTGCCGATGCGGAGAAAGACCCCCGCGTCGGTGACCGTGCCCAGGCGCTCGAGGCCATCTCTGCGCGCGCGCTGGTCAACATGCCGATCTCCGAGCCCGACGGGGTCGTGGCGCTGCTGTACCTCAACAACGCTACGCCGCGAGAATGGAGTCCCGAGGAGCTCGAGCTCATCCACGACGTCGCCGAGCGCACACGGACCGCCGTCGAGCGGCGACGTGCCGAGGCGGCGGTGCGGGAGAACGAGGCGCGGCTGCTTTTTCTGGACGCCCTCAACAAGGAGACCGCGAGGACTCGTGATGCCGACGGGGTCATGGCGGTGACGACGAGGATGCTGGGTGAGCATCTCGGCGTCTCCAACTGCGCCTATGCCGACATGGATCCCGATCAGGACGGCTTCACCATTCGCGGTGATTGGGCTGCCCCAGGCGCGATGCATATTCTTGGGCACTACAGTCTGGCCGACTTCGGCGAGAAGGCGGTGCGAGAACTCGGCGCCGGCAGGCCCCTCATCATCAACGACAATTTGAAGGAGATCGCGCCCGAGGAGGCCGCAACCTTCCAGAATATCGGCATAGGCTCGACGATCTGCATGCCCCTGGTCAAGGAAGGGCAGCTCACTGCCCTGATGGCCATTCATCACCGCGGCCCGCATGGCTGGACGGCGCGCGAACTCGCCTTGCTCACCGAGGTCACCGAGCGATCATGGGCGCATATCGAGCGCGTCCGCTCGGAGCAGGCAGCCCGGGAAGCTGCCGAACGGCTGGTCCTGGCGAACAAGGCGGCCGGCATCGGCACCTGGGACTACGATCCGGTCAACGACGTCTTGCGGTGGGACAGTCGCTGCAAGGAGGTGTTCGGTCTCTCGCCGGACGCCGAGGTCAGCTACGAAGGGGCGTTCCTAAAGGGCATCCATCCCGACGACAGGCAGCGCGCCCACGAAGCCGTATCCGCCGCGCTCAGTCCTCATGCTCCGACGAGTTACAACATCGAATATCGCACCGTCGGTATCGAGGATGGCGTCGAACGCTGGATTGCGGCAACGGGGCAGGCCATCTTCACCAACGGTCAGGCCGTTCGTTTCATCGGGACGGTCCTGGACATCTCCGCGCAAAAGAAAACCGAGCGTCATCTCAGGATACTGAACGACACAGGTGCATCGGTCGCCCGCGAGCGCAACCTCGAAAAGATCGTGCAGATCGTGACGGATGCGGGCGTCGAGCTGACGGGCGCCCAGTTCGGGGCCTTCTTCTACAATGTTCTGACCTCGGATGGCGGCAGCTACATGCTGTATTCGCTGTCCGGCGTGCCGCGATCGGCCTTCGAGAACTTCCCGATGCCTCGCAATACGGCCGTGTTCGAGCCGACCTTCAAAGGCACGAGCGTTGTGAGGTCTGACGACATCCTGCAAGACCCGCGCTATGGCAAAAACACACCGCGAAAGGGCATGCCCGAGGGGCATCTTCCGGTTCGATCCTATCTCGCGGTCCCCGTGATCTCGCGGACGGGCGAGGTGCTTGGAGGGCTTTTCTTCGGTCATGCCGAGATAGCCATGTTCCAGCCCGAGCATGAAGCGGCGTTGCTCGGGATCGCCGGCCACGCCGCCACGGCCATCGACAACGCCCGGCTTCTGACCCGGCTCGAGACGCTCAACGCCGGGCTGGAGCAACGTGTCGCCGACGAGATCGCAGAGCGCATGAAGGCCGAGGAGCAATTGCGGCAATCCCAGAAGATGGAAGCCGTTGGGCAGTTGACCGGCGGGATCGCGCACGACTTCAACAACATGCTGGCCGTGATTCTCGGCAGCTTGAATCTCGCCAAGCGGCGGCTCGGCAAGGGAGAGGTCAACATCGACCGCTTCATCGAGGGCGCGATCGATGGCGCAAATCGCGCGGCCACGTTGACGCAAAGGCTGCTCGCGTTCTCGCGTCAACAGCCTCTGGCGCCCGAGGTCGTGGACCTCAACAAGATGGTCGGTGGGATGAGCGAGCTGCTGGAGCGCTCGCTCGGAGAGCTTGTTCGCCTCGAGGCCGTCCTGGCGGCCGGCCTTTGGCGCGTCAAGGCCGATCCGGCCCAGCTGGAAAGCGCTGTCATCAACCTTGCGGTCAATGCGCGCGACGCCATGCCGAAGGGCGGCCGGCTGACGATCGAGACGAGCAATGCTTCGATCGACCGGAAATACGCCCGCGAATATGCATTGTCGCCCGGGCAGTACGTTCTTATCGCCGTCACGGATAACGGCACTGGAATTCCGGCCGATGTGCTGGGGAAGGTGTTCGATCCGTTCTTCACGACCAAGGTCGTGGGCAAGGGCACCGGCCTCGGCCTCAGTCAGGTCTACGGCTTCGTGCGGCAGTCGGGTGGCCACGTCAAAATCTACTCGGAAGTCGACGTTGGCACGACGGTCAAGATCTATCTTCCACGCTTCGCGGGCGAGGAGGCGCGTTCAACGTCGTCGCAAGGCGTGACCCATCCTGGTGCAAGCCTTCAGAGCGAGACCATTCTCGTCGTAGAGGACGATGAGCGGGTTCGCAGCATCTCATCCGAAAGCCTGCGCGAGCTTGGCTATACGGTGGTCGAGGCCGCGAGCGCCAAGGAAGCGGTCAGGACGATCGAAAATGGCTTCGTTCCGGATCTGCTGTTTACCGACGTCGTCATGCCCGACATGACCGGCGCGGAACTTGCGGCCGAACTGTCGAAGCGATACCCGGATCTGAAGGTGCTGTTCACCACCGGCTATACGCGCAACGCGATCGTTCACAACGGCATGCTCGATGCCGGCAAGCATCTGCTTTCCAAGCCCTTCGCGATCGAAGACCTGGCCGCCAAGGTTCGCAATCTGCTCGACGAGGGTTGAAGACGTTTCGGGCGAGGCCCACGAGGAGGAAAGCGCGGTTTCTCGGCCGCGCCGCCGCGGCATGCAATGCGCCGGATGTCGACAGCAAGGCCAAGAGGAGCAGGATAGGGACGATCGTGGGATGTCGGACGCGCAGACGGAAGGTCTGCGCCGACGTTACGCCCGGCGGCTGTGCGCGCGACGATTCTGATAGGCGTAGGGGTCGTCGCTCTGTCCTGCGAAATACGGATTCGTGATGCAGGTCAGCGCGTCCCGATGCGGCTGCCCGACACTGTGCGTAAGCGTCGAACCTGCAATTGCTCAGACCCGGCCATTCATCGCCGGTGAGGCGGAACGGATGGTGCGTGCCGAACGCGCGCGCAGGTGCGCTTGCGCTCGACACGAATGCAAATGTGGCGAGCGAGCGGAAATGTGGCGACAATGGGGAGGGCAACTTGTCCAGACATTTCAATTCTTCATCACGCGAACGTGCGCGCGACGTCGTTACGCGTACATGCACTTTATCTCGTCTCGCCTGCACGAGAACTACAGAAAACACTTGTTCCAAAGGGTTTCCAGCGCACGCTGAGAAATCTTCATTCATGAAGCGCGGGCCTTTGGAGCCAACTGTGTCGTCGAGGTTACAGCAATTCCGTCGATCGCTGTTATGACCACGGCACGGCCAGGGGGCCTAACGACGAAACTGGAACGGGACTCAAATGAAGAAGAATTTGTTGCTTGCCGCTGTGAGCCTTGTCGCGCTGAGCGCGACTGCGCCGGCGCTGGCTGCTGACCTCGCGGCGCGACCCTACACCAAGGCGCCTGCGATGGTCGCCGCGGTCTATGACTGGAGCGGCTTCTACATCGGTATCAACGGCGGCGGCGGTTCGTCGAGCGCGAAATGGGACCTGGTCGGTTTCGGCCGTGATGGTTCGCACGATGCGACCGGGGGCACCGTCGGTGGCCAGATCGGGTATCGCTGGCAGTCCGGCCAGTTCGTGTTCGGCTTGGAAGGCCAGGGCAACTGGGCCGACTTCTCCGGCAGCCATGTCGGCGCGATCTCCGGCTTCACCAACAACACCAAGATCGATTCGTTCGGTCTGATCACCGGTCAGGTCGGCTACGCCTGGAATAACGTGCTGCTCTACGTCAAGGGCGGTGCGGCTGTGGTCGGCACCAAGTACGACGCCTCTTTCGCGGGCGTGTCCCTGGCATCAGCCAACGACACCCGTTGGGGTGGCACGGTCGGCGCGGGCCTCGAGTTCGGTTTCGCCCCGAACTGGTCGGTTGGCGCCGAGTACAACCACATCTTCCTCGGTGGCAACGACCGCAACCTGACCGGCCCCATTGGTGTTCTGGCGGTCAACGTCAAGCAGGACGTCGACATGGGTCTCGTTCGCCTGAACTACAAGTTCGGCGGCCCGATGCTCGGCCGTTACTGATACCGATCGCTCTTTCAGCGTTCGTGGAAAGCCCCGGCCTTGCGCCGGGGCTTTTTTATTGTGTCAATTCCGCGAGTTAACCATTCCGTCGCGGGATGGTGGAGATCACTTGACTCCCGAGAACGAAATGAGAACAATGTTCTTCATACGTTCTAGCAAAGGAGCGAGATCATGTTCAAGATTTTCGTGGAAGAAGCGGCTGCCCTGGCCTCGATCACGCTGTTCGTGGGGATGATCGCGATCTGGGCCCAGGTCATACCGCAGCTTTGATTCCGCCCGTCTCGGGCAGGCGGTTTTGGAAACCGGTGCTCCTCTTTCGGTGGCCCTGGGGAAAAGCGGGAGGACGCGGTCAATCGGCCGCTGCGGCGTGGACTCTGACGCTGCGACACCTCACCATTGTGAGGCGAGTCGGCAGAACGGGCAGATGGCGAGAGCATGATGCCTTGAAGAGCCGGCAACCGCTCCATCCCATCTGCAAGAGGCCGTCACGCGACCATGCCGAGCGCCGGATTTGTTCACCTTCACGTTCACTCGGCCTATTCGCTGCTCAAGGGCTCGATCAAGATCGCCAAGCTCGCCGAGCTTGCCAAGAAGGATCACCAACCGGCCCTGGCGCTGACGGACACCGACAATCTGTTCGGTGCGCTGGAGTTCTCCGACAAGATGGCGGGCTCCGGTATCCAGCCGATCGTCGGCTGCGAGCTGGCGGTCGATTTCGGTGACCAGGATCCGAACGCGCGCAACGCGATGGGGCCCTCGCGCGTAGTGCTGCTGGCGGCGCAGGAGCGCGGCTATCGCAGCCTGATGCGGCTGAACTCGCGCGCGTTCCTCGAATCGCCGGACAGCCATGCGCCCTTCGTCAAACTCGACTGGTTCGACGGGGAGACAGAAGGCCTGATCGCGCTGACGGGCGGACCGGACGGGCCGGTCTCGCTGGCGCTGGCCGGCGGCCATGCCGAGCTCGCCGCGCAGCGCTGCGAGCGTCTGGCCGGCCTGTTCGGCGACCGCCTCTACATCGAATTGCAGCGCCACAACACCGACAAGGAGCGGCGTGTCGAAAGCGGCCTGATCGACATGGCCTACGCCAAGGGATTGCCGCTGGTTGCGACCAACGAGCCGTATTTCGCCTCGACCGACGATTACGAAGCGCATGACGCGCTGCTGTGCATCGCCGGCGGGCGGCTGATCGCGGAGACCGAGCGCGAGCAGCTCACGCCCGATCACCGCTTCAAGACCCGCGCCGAGATGGCGGTGCTGTTCGCCGACATTCCGGAGGCGCTGGCCTCGACGGTGGAGATCGCCGAGCGCTGCTCCTTCCGCCCCATGACGCGCAAGCCGATCCTGCCGTTCTTCACTGTCGGCGCCGCGCAGAGCTCGGACGCCGCGGCGGTCGAATCGGCGGAATTGAAGCGCCAGGCGGAGGCGGGGCTTGCCAACCGCCTCAGCGTCCACGGCCTGTCGCAGGGCACCACGGAAGAGGACTACAACAAGCGCCTGGCATTCGAGCTCGACGTCATCATGCGCATGAAATACGCGGGCTACTTCCTGATCGTGTCCGACTTCATCAAATGGGCGAAGAGCCAAGGCATTCCTGTCGGGCCGGGCCGCGGCTCCGGCGCAGGGTCGCTGGTCGCCTGGGCGCTGACCATCACCGACCTCGACCCGATCAAGTTCGGCCTGCTGTTCGAGCGCTTCCTCAATCCCGAGCGCGTCTCGATGCCGGACTTCGACATCGACTTCTGCCAGGATCGCCGCGGCGAAGTGATCAGTTACGTGCAGCAGCGCTACGGCCGCGACCAGGTCGCGCAGATCATCACCTTCGGGACGCTGCAGGCGCGCGGTGTGCTGCGCGACGTCGGCCGCGTCCTGCAAATGCCTTACGGGCAGGTCGACAAGCTCACAAAACTCGTGCCGCAGAATCCGGCCGCGCCGGTGACGCTGGCCGCCGCGATCGAGAGCGAGCCAAAGCTCCAGGCGTTTCGCGATGAAGATCCGGTGGTGGCACGCGCCTTCGACATCGCCCAGCGCCTGGAAGGCCTGACGCGCCACGCCTCGACCCATGCGGCCGGCATCGTGATCGGCGATCGTCCCCTGAGCGAACTCGTGCCGCTCTACCGCGATCCCAAATCCGACATGCCGGTGACCCAGTTCAACATGAAATGGGTCGAGCCGGCCGGCCTCGTCAAGTTCGACTTCCTCGGCCTGAAGACGCTTACCGTGCTCGACGTCGCGTGCAAACTCTTGAAGCCGCGCAACATCCATGTCGATCTTGCGACGCTGCCGATCGACGATGCCGAGAGCTACCAAATGCTGGCCCGCGGCGAGGTGGTCGGCGTGTTCCAGGTTGAAAGCCAGGGCATGCGGCGCGCGCTGGTCGACATGCGCCCGGACCGTTTCGAGGACATCATCGCGCTGGTGGCGCTGTATCGGCCGGGCCCGATGGCGAACATCCCGACCTATTGCGCGCGCAAGCACGGCGACGAGGAGCCGGAATATCTGCATCCCGTGCTGGAGCCGATCCTGAAGGAAACCTTCGGCGTCATCATCTACCAGGAACAGGTGATGCAGATCGCGCAGGTGATGTCGGGCTATTCGCTCGGCGACGCCGACCTCCTGCGCCGCGCCATGGGCAAGAAGATCCGCGCCGAGATGGACAAGCAGCGCGACATCTTCGTCGCGGGCGCGGTGAAGAACGGCGTGCCGAAGGGGCAGGCCGAGACCATCTTCGAGCTGCTGGCGAAGTTCGCCGATTACGGCTTCAACAAGAGCCACGCGGCGGCCTATGCGCTGGTATCCTACCACACCGCCTACATGAAGGCGCATTATCCGGTGGAGTTCATCGCGGCGTCGATGACGCTCGATCTCAACAACACCGACAAGCTCTCCGAATTCCGCGCCGAGGCGCAGCGCCTCGGCATCAAGGTCGAGCCGCCGAACATCAACCGCTCCGGCGCGACATTCGAGGTCGGCGAGAAGACGATCTACTACGCGCTCGCAGCGCTCAAGGGCGTCGGCATCCAGGCGATCGAGCAGATCATCGAGGAGCGCACCAAGCGGGGATTGTTCACCTCGCTCGCCGACTTTGCCGCACGGGTCAATCCGCGCGCGATCAACAAGCGCATCATCGAAAGTCTCGCGGCCGCCGGCGCCTTCGACACGCTGGAGTCGAACCGCGCCCGCGTCTTCGCCGGCGCGGACTCGATCCTGGCCGCCTGCCAGCGCGCGCATCAAGCCGAAACCATCGGCCAGAACGACATGTTCGGGATGTCGGCGGATGCACCGACCATCATGCTGCCGCAGATCGAGCCGTGGCTGCCGGCCGAAAAGCTCCGCCGCGAATACGACGCCGTCGGCTTCTTCCTGTCGGGCCATCCGCTCGACGATTACGCCACCGTGCTGAAGCGGCTGCGGGTGCAGAGCTGGGCGGAATTCTCGCGCGCGGTGAAAACCGGCGCCACCGCCGGCAAGGTCGCGGCCACCGTGGTCTCGCGCATGGAGCGGCGCACAAAGACCGGCAACAAGATGGGCATCATGGGACTTTCGGATCCCACGGGCCATTTCGAGGCGGTGCTGTTCTCCGAAGGCCTCGCGCAATATCGCGACGTGCTGGAGCCGGGCGCCGCCGTGCTGCTGCAGCTCGGCGCCGAGCTCCAGGGCGAGGACGTCCGCGCCCGCGTGCTGCATGCCGAGCCGCTGGATGATGCCGCCGCCAAGACGCAGAAGGGCCTGCGCATCTTCCTGCGCGACACCAAGCCGCTGGACTCGATCGCCAAGCGTCTGGCCGGTCCCGACATGGCCGCATCGAACGGCGCCGCGCCAAAGATCGGCAGTCCGGCCATCGCGCCGCGCTCCAATGGCGACGGCGAGGTCTCGCTGGTGCTGATGCTCGACCTCGAGACCGAGGTCGAGATGAAGCTGCCCGGCCGCTTCAAGGTCTCGCCGCAGATCGCCGGCGCGATCAAGGCGGTCGCGGGCGTAGTGGACGTGCAGCAGATCTGACGCTTGCGCGCATTGCCGCAAACCAAAGCTTAACTAACAAGGTCACGCATGGTTTCGAAGTCTGCCGGCTACAGCTATCAGTTGTTCCCGGCGGGAACCAAGGAAGACGAATCATGTGTGACAAATGCTCTGAAAATCTGGATCAATCGCTGGCGACGTCCCGGCGCTCGATGATGCTTCTTGCCGCCTCGGCGCTGGGCGCAGCGGCCTTTGGCGGGGGCGCATCGGCCAAGGAGGCGAAGGCGCCGCCGAAGCCCCAGAACGTGCTGTCGCCCGATGCGGCGCTCAAGCGGTTGATGGAGGGCAATTCGCGCTATGTGTCGGGTGTGTCGCGCCGGCACGATTTCAAGCACGAGCGCGAGGCACTGGTCGGCGGTCAGAATCCGTACGCGGCCGTGTTGAGCTGCGCCGATTCGCGTATCGCGCCAGAATATGCCTTCGACAGCGGACGCGGTGATCTGTTCGTGTGCCGCGTCGCCGGAAACTTTGCCGGCGATGAGACCGTTGCGAGCATGGAGTACACCGTCGCCGTGCTCGGCACGCCCCTGATCCTGGTGCTCGGCCATGACAATTGCGGCGCCGTCGACGCGACGATCAAGTCGCTGAAGGACGACAAGCCGCTGCCGGGGCACATCCCGACGCTGGTTTCCGCGATCGCGCCGTCGGTGAAGACGGCGGCCCAGCAGAGCGGGAACGCGCTCGACAACGCCATTCGTCAGAACGTCCTCGACAACGTCGCCAAACTGAAATCGGCCGCCCCGATCCTCAACGCAGCGGTCGAGCAGGGCAAGCTCAAGGTGCTCGGCGGCATCTATCGTTTGAGCACCGGGACCGTCGAGTTGCTTGCCCAGAGCTGAGCCCCACTCCGGGGCTACCGGAGCCAGGCGGCCGCGCCTCTGCCCGTTGAAGGGCGGCCGCCAGGGCGCGACTTGAAGGAGCCTCGCGCAGTTTCCAGGCTGCGCCGAGGCTGGCTTGAGGCTGGTACAAGGCTGACCTCGGGCCGACGCCGTTCGCGCGTGGCCACGCCACCGCCTCAATCCGCGCCTTTCGTTCAACCGCCGTTCAGGCGGCCGAGCGCCTCATGCGCGGTGGCACCTCAACTGGAATAATGGGCAAGTAAACCATGCGTGGGACGCTCAGGGTCTTTATCTGCCTTTTCCTGCCGATCGTGATCGTTGCCGCCGGCGCGCCGGGACCAGTACGCGCCCAGCAGCAGGAGAAGCGCATCGCGCTCGTGGTCGGCAACGGCGCCTACGCCAAGTCGCCGCTGGCGACGACCGCGAACGATGCCGGCCTGATCGCCCAGACGCTGCAGGCGGCGGGCTTCGACGTGGTCGGCGCGCGCGATCTCGATGGCGACACGCTGCGCAAGAGCTTTCGCGATTTCGTCCAAAAGGCGCAGGCGTCCGGACCTGGCACGGTCGCGATGGTCTATCTGGCCGGCTACGGCGTGCAGCTTGCCGGCGAGAACTATTTCATCCCGGTCGATTCCAACATCACCCGCGACACCGACATCCCGACCGAGGCCCTGCGCATCAGCGACTACGCGCGCCAGCTCGCCGCCATCCCGCTCAAGGCCAACATCGTCGTGCTCGACGCCGCCCGCGCGCAGCCCTTCATCGAGGGCGGCCAGCCGATCGCCAGCGGGCTGGCGCTGGTCGAACCCGACGCGAACATGCTGATCGCCTTCAACGCCGCGCCCGGCACGGCGGCGCCGGAGGAGGCGGGGCCCTACGGCATCTACGCCCAGTCGCTGGCGGAGATGATCCGCACCGGCGGCCTGCCGTTGGCCGAGGTATTCGATCGCGTCCGCCTGCGCGTTAACGAGGCCAGCAAGGGCGCGCAAGTGCCCTGGAACGAGCAGAAGATCACGGCTCCGTTTTCGTTCTTCGAACGTGGGCCGGACGCGCCGCCGGAGGCCGCGAACGACCAGGTCGCCGCGATCCGGAGTAAGCCGATCCGCGATCTCGGCGTGCAGGATGCCTATGCCGCCGCGCTCGAGCGCGACACGCTGCCGGCCTATGAGGAATTCCTCGCGGCCTATCCCGGTGATCCGCTCGCCAAGCGCGTCAGGGCGATCGCGGCGGCGCGCCGCGAGGCGATCACGTGGCGGCGGACCTACCGCACCGACACGCCGGAGGCCTATTGGTCGTATCTGCGCCGCTATCCGCGCGGGCCCCATGCGGCGGATGCGCGTCGGCGCCTGGCGATCCTCACTGCGCCGCCCGAGCCCCCGCCAACCTTCGCGATGATCGATTACGACGTGCCGCCACCGCCGCCGGAGGAGGTGTTCTATGTCGATCGCCCCGTGCTGTATTTCGGCGATCCTGATTTCGGCTTCGCGCCGCCACCGCCGCCGCCGGTCTATTATCTGCCGCCGCCGCCGCCGGATTTCGTCGTGCTGTCGCCGCCGCTGCCCGTGATCGGCCTGTTCGTGCTGCCGCAGCCGGTGTTCGTGCCGATCCCTGTGTTCGTCAGGCCGCCGTTGTATGTCGCGCCGCCGCCGAACAACATCATCTACCAGAACATCCACAACACCACGGTCATCAACACCGTGATCAATCGCCCACCGCCTCCGCCGACGGGCGCGGGGCCCGCGCCCGGCAATCTGGCGCCGGCCGTCGCCGGCCGCGCCAACCCGGCGGGTCCGGCGGTGCCGCAGGCCGTCGTCCAGCGCGCTACCCTGATCCAGCAGGGCAAAGCGCCGATGCCGCCGAGCTCGACCATTCAGCCGACGGCAAGGCCCGGTATCGCGGCACCGGGGCCGGCCAATGTCGCTCCCGCCGCAATTGCGCAGCCGCCGGTCGGAGCCAAGCCGCCGCAGGCCAATACTTTGCCGGCGCCGGGCACTCCTGGCGCGCCACCGGCCGGGGCAGGGGCGGCGCCCGGCGCTGTCGCGCCCGGCGGTACACCGAGCCCGACCGCCACGGCCCCGGCCGGCAATGCTGCCGTGACCCCGCAAGCGCCGGCACCGGCCAAGCTGCCGCAGGCCGATAAGCTGCCGCAGGCCAATACGCTGCCGACGCCCGGCACCCCCGGGGGACCGCCGCCTCCGGCAAGGCCAGGGGGCGGGCCCGGCGCTGCACCGTCGCAGGGCAAGCCCGTTGCGACGACCACGCCGCCCGCCGGGACGATTCCCCCGGCGCAGCCAAACGCTGCAACAACTCCGGCGCCTAACCAGCCGGTCCCGGGAGGTGCGCCGGCGCCATCCGCTGGGCTGCCCAGGCCCGGTGCATCGCCGCCATCCGCGACTGATCCCCGCGGCCGGCCGGGCGGCGCCCAGCCGGGCGTTTTGCCGTCCCCGAGCACGGCCGGTAGACCGGCGATCCCGACGCCGGTCAGGCCGGCGACGCCTCTACCGCCGCCCGTAGCCGCGCGGGAGCCTTCCAGAATTCAGGATCACCGGCCCGCTCCGCCACCGCAGGCGGCCAGGCCCGTCTCGCCCTCAACCCCTCCGCAAGCTTTGGCGAGACCGACGCCGCCGCCACGCGTCGCACCACCTCCGCCGCCGCGTGCAGCGCCTCCGCCCGTAGCGGCGCGTCCTGCAGCCCCGCCGCCTATGGCCCGGCCCGCACCGCCGCCTCCAATGGTGCGGGCGGCGCCACCAGCGCCACCGCCGCCGATGGCGCGACCTGCGCCGCCGCCACCTCCCGTGGCGCGGCCTGCGCCGCCTCCCATGGCCGCCGCGCCGCCGCGCATGGCAGCACCGCCGCCACCGCCAGCGCGACCGGCCGGACCGGCACCAAGGGCTTGCCCGCCCGGCCAGCCCAGGTGTTAGGCGATAGGTTTTAGGCGATGGGTGCTAGGCCCCCAGTGCCAGCCCATCGGGCGCCGGGAAGCGACCGAGGCTTACAGGCGCCCTGATCGGCCGTTATTTCCTTGCTTCTGGCCGAAATGGCGCTATATAGCGCGCCATCTCACACGGAAACATGGCTCGCAAGGCCGTCCGGTGGCAACCGGGGCGAGGACGCTCCGTCTTGCTCACACGTTTCCGGAGGAACCAACCGGAGAATTAGAACGATGGCACTACCCGATTTCACTATGCGTCAGCTGCTCGAAGCTGGCGTGCACTTTGGTCACCAGTCTCACCGCTGGAATCCGAAAATGGCCCCCTTCATTTTCGGTGCTCGCAACAACATCCACATCGTCGACCTCGCGCAGACCGTGCCGATGCTGCACACGGCCTTGCAGGCGGTCAGCGACACCGTCGCCAAGGGCGGCCGTATCCTGTTCGTCGGCACCAAGCGCCAGGCGCAGGACGGCGTCGCGGACGCTGCCAAGCGCTGCGCGCAGTATTTCGTCAATTCGCGCTGGCTCGGCGGCACGCTGACCAACTGGAAGACCATCTCGGCCTCGATCAAGCGCCTGCGTCACCTCGACGACGTGCTGGCCGGCGGCGATGCCAGCTCCTACACCAAGAAGGAACGCCTGACGCTTCAGCGCGAGCGCGACAAGCTCGACCGCTCGCTCGGCGGCATCAAGGACATGGGCGGTCTGCCCGACCTGATCTTCGTGATCGACACCAACAAGGAAGACATCGCGATCCAGGAGGCCCAGCGCCTCAACATCCCGGTCGCCGCGATCGTCGACACCAATTCGGACCCCAAGGGCATCACCTATGTGGTGCCGGGCAATGACGACGCCGGCCGCGCGATCGCGCTCTATTGCGACCTGATCGCGCGCGCGGCGATCGACGGCATCTCGCGCGCCCAGGGCGATTCGGGCATCGACATCGGTGCTTCGGCCAAGCCGATCGCCGAGGAGTTGCCGGCTGCTTCGTCGAGCGGCTTCCAGGGCCTTGCGGGTCCGCGCGGCACCGCCGACGACCTCAAGAAACTCCCGGGCGTGTCGGGTACGATCGAGAAGAAGTTCAACGACCTCGGCATCTTCCATTACTGGCAGCTCGCCGAGCTCGATCACGACACCGCGCACAAGATCGGCGAAGAAGTCGGTCTGCCCAGCCGTGCGGATGCCTGGGTGGCCAAGGCCAAGGCGCTGACCGCGGAAGCGGAATAGTCAAAAAGAGCGATGGATTGGCCGGATAGGATCCGGCCACCGTTTCAGTTGACGCGAATCCCTGAGATGGACCGCGGCGAGGCGATCAGGCCGCGCCGCGGCGAACCGGCAGGCACAAAGGATTTTCAACGATGGCAACGATCACAGCTGCGATGGTCAAGGACCTGCGCGAGTCGACCGGCGCAGGCATGATGGACTGCAAGGCCGCGCTGACCGAGAACGACGGTAACATGGAAGCGGCGCAGGATTGGCTGCGCAAGAAGGGTTTGTCCAAGGCCGCCAAGAAGTCGGGCCGCGTCGCGGCCGAGGGTCTGATCGGCGCGCTCACCAAGGGCACCAAGGGCGTCGTGGTCGAGGTCAACTCCGAGACCGATTTCGTCGCGCGCAATGGTCAGTTCCAGGGCCTGGTCAAGATGATCGCCCAGGTCGCATTCGACGTCGGCGCCGATGTCGAGAAGATCAAGGCCGCCAAGGTCGGTGAGGTCACGGTCGAAGCCGCGATCAATGACGCGATCGCCACCATCGGCGAGAACATGACGCTGCGCCGCGCATCTTCGCTCGAGGTGAGCCAGGGCGTCGTGGCCCATTACGTCCACGGTGCCGTCATCGACGGCGCCGGCAAGATGGGCGTGATCGTGGCGCTGGAATCGGCCGGCAAGGCCGACGAGCTCGCGGCCCTCGGCCGCCAGATCGCGATGCACGTCGCCGCCGCCAACCCGCTGGCGCTCGATCCGTCCGGCCTCGACCCGGCGGTCGTCAAGCGCGAGAAGGACGTGCTCGCCGACAAATATCGCCAGCAGGGCAAGCCGGAGAACGTGATCGAGAAGATCGTCGAGTCCGGCCTCAAGACCTACTACAAGGAAGTCTGTCTGCTCGAGCAGGCCTTCATCCACGACACCGGCAAGTCGGTGGCGCAGGCGGTGAAGGAGGCCGAGGGCAAGGTCGGCGGCGCTGTGAAGATCGCGGGCTTTGTGCGCTATGCTCTCGGTGAGGGAATCGAGAAGCAGGAAAGCGACTTCGCAGCAGAGGTCGCCGCGGCCAGCGGCAAGAAGTAAGCGCCGGAACGTTCCTTCCGGCGTGCCGCCGGAAGCGGCGCCCGGACAAGGAAAGTGCTCATGACTGATCCGGTCTATCGTCGCGTCGTGATCAAGCTGTCCGGCGAATATCTCGCGGGACAGCAAGGGTTTGGCATCGATCAGCCGACCGTCGACCGGGTTGCGGACGATCTGATCGCGGCTCGCAAGCTCGGCACCGAGGTTGCGGTCGTGATCGGCGGCGGCAATATCGTGCGCGGCGTCGAGGTCTCGGCCCGCGGCGTGTCGCGCCCGACCGGCGACACCATGGGCATGCTCGCCACCATGATGAACTGCCTCGCGCTGGAAGCGGCGATCGAGCGCAAGGGCACGCCGGCGCGCACGCTGTCGGCCTTCGTCATGCCCGAGATTTCCGAGCTGTTCACCCGTACTGCGGCGCACAAATATCTCGCCGAGGGCCGCATCGTTCTGCTTGGCGGCGGCACCGGCAATCCGTTCTTCACCACCGATACGACCGCCGTGCTGCGCGCCGCCGAGATCGGCGCTCAGGCGGTGCTGAAGGCGACCAATGTCGACGGCGTCTACTCGGCGGATCCGAAGAAGGATCCGTCCGCGACGCGGTTCGACCGGCTGAGCCATTCGCAGGCGATCGAGGGCGGCTACAAGGTGATGGATGCGACCGCCTTCGCGCTTGCCCGCGAGACGTCGCTGCCTATCATCGTATTCTCGATCGCGGAGCCGGGGTCGATCGGCGCGATTCTGCGTGGCGGCGGCCACGGAACCATCGTCGCCGGCTGACGGCTCACGGGCGCGCCCTTCGGGAAGGGTGCCGAGCGGTCGCCGGGATTTTGAAGGAGAAACGTGATGCCCACGGGTAATTTCGACCTCAACGAAGTGAAGCGCCGCATGCAGGGCGCCGTCCAGTCCCTCAAACACGAACTCGGCGGTCTGCGGACGGGGCGCGCCTCCGCCTCGATGCTCGATCCGGTGCAGGTCGACGCTTACGGCACTCACATGCCGCTGAATCAGCTCGCCACCGTCAGCGTGCCGGAGCCGCGCCTGATCTCTGTGCAGGTCTGGGACAAGTCGATGGTCAAGGCGGTGGAGAAGGCGATCGTCGATTCCAATCTCGGCCTGTCGCCCGCGACCGAGGGCCAGGTGCTGCGTCTGCGCATCCCCGAGCTCAACGAGGAGCGACGCAAGGAGCTGGTGAAGGTCGCGCACAAATATGCGGAAGCCGCAAAGGTCGCCGCGCGCCACGTCCGCCGCGACGGTCTCGACGTCCTCAAGAAGCTCGAGAAGAATCACGAGATGTCGGAGGACGACCAGAAGCGCCACGCCGACGAGGTGCAGAAGGCGACCGACGGCACTATCGCCGAAATCGACCAGCTGCTGGCCGCCAAGGAAAAAGAAATCCTCACCGTTTAAGGCCGCCTTCATGTCCAACGCCGCCGCGCCCGCAACGGAAGGACCCGATCGGTCCGAGGCGCCCGCACATGTCGCCATCATCATGGATGGCAACGGGCGTTGGGCGGCCGCGCGCGGTCTGCCGCGTGCGGAGGGGCATCGCCGCGGTGTCGAGGCTCTGCGCCGCGTCGTGCGTGCCTCGCACGAGCTCGGCATCCGCTATCTCACCATCTTCTCCTTCTCTTCGGAGAACTGGTCGCGCCCGGCGAGCGAGATCGGCGATCTCTTCGGTCTGCTCCGCCGCTTCATCCGCAACGACCTGGCGAGCCTGCATCGTGACGGCGTCAAGGTCCGCATCATCGGCGAGCGCGAAGGGCTGGAGAGCGACATCTGCGCGCTTTTGAACGAGGCCGAAGAGCTGACACGCGACAACACGCGCCTCACGCTCGTCGTCGCCTTCAACTACGGCTCGCGGCACGAGATCGCGAAGGCGGCGCAGAAGCTCGCCCGTGAGGTCGCGGAAGGGAAGCGCGACCCTGATACGATCGACGCCGAGACGCTCGGGGCGCATCTCGATGCGCCCGATATTCCGGATCCCGATCTCATCATCCGCACCAGCGGCGAGCAGCGCCTGTCGAATTTCCTGATGTGGCAGGCCGCCTATAGCGAGCTCGTGTTCGTGCCGATCCACTGGCCCGATTTCGACAAGGCGGCGCTGGAAAGCGCGATCGCCGAATACGCCAGGCGCGAGCGCCGTTTTGGCGGTCTGGTCGCAAAGACCGCCTCGTGAGCGAACAAGATTCCGCACCGGCGGGCGCCAAGCCCGCCCCAAGCAATCTCGTGATGCGGGTCCTCGCAGCGCTGGTGCTGGCGCCGCTGACCATTGCGATCGCTTATGCCGGCGGCTGGCTGTGGGCGCTGCTCGTCACCCTGGTCTCGATCGGACTGTTCGCAGAATGGCTGATGGTGGTGGGCGCGGGATCGGCCGCGCTGACCGGGGCAGGGACGGTGGTCATCGCGATGATGGGGGCCGCTGTCGCTTTTGGCGGGCTCAAGACCTCCCTCATCGTCGGCCTCGTCGGCGGGGCGGTCGTAACGCTGATCGCGCGCGGCAAGTTCATTTGGGCGGCGACCGGATTCGCTTATGCAGCGGCGGCGCTGCTCGCCTCGATTCTGCTGCGGAAGGATCTCGCCAACGGTTTCTCCGCATTGATGTTCGTGCTGCTCGTGGTGTGGGCGACCGATATCGGCGGCTATTTCGCCGGCCGCAGCATCGGCGGACCGAAGCTCTGGCCGCGCGTGAGCCCCAAGAAGACCTGGGCGGGCGCTCTCGGCGGCTTTGGCGCGAGCCTCCTGGTTGCGGTCGGCTTCGCCGCTTGCGGGCTCGGAAAGATGGCGCCATTGCTCCTCGTCAGCGCCATCCTCTCGGTGGTGTCGGCGCTGGGCGATCTGTTCGAATCCGCAGTGAAGCGGCGCTTCGGTGTCAAGGATTCCAGTCACTTAATTCCCGGCCATGGCGGGCTTATGGACCGCCTGGACGGCTTTGTCGCCGCCATCCTGGCGGCATGGATTATCGGCTTTCTCCGCCATGGTGTGCATAGCGCCGGAAGCGGTCTTATGGTTTGGTGAGGATATGAGCGCGGTCCCATTGCGTAATAACAGGCTTGCTGCGTCGTCCGTCCGCAGCGTCACGGTTCTCGGCGCCACCGGCTCGATCGGCGACAGCACGATGGATCTGCTGCGCGCCTCGCCAGAGCGCTACCGCGTCGAGGCGCTGACGGCGAACGGCAACGTCGAAGCGCTGGCAAAGCTTGCGAAGGAATTTTCCGCGCGTTACGTCGCAATCGCCGACACCTCCAAGCTCGCCGAGCTCAAGTCCGCACTGGCGGGAACGAGCACGGAATGCGGTGCCGGCGAAAGCGCGGTGATCGAGGCGGGCGCGCGTCCGGCCGATTGGGTCATGGCGGCCGTGAGCGGCGCCGCCGGATTGAAGCCGGCACTGGCTGCGGTCGATCGCGGCGCGCATGTGGCGCTCGCCAACAAGGAATGTCTGGTCTGCGCCGGTGATTTCTTCATGCAGCGCGCGGCCAAGGCGGGAGCCTGCATCCTGCCGGCCGATTCCGAGCACAACGCGCTGTTCCAGGCGCTCGCTTCAGGCAATCGCGACGAACTCGTCCGCGTCATCATCACGGCCTCGGGCGGTCCGTTCCGCACCTGGAAGCCGGCGGATATCGAGCAGGCGACCCTCGCACAGGCCCTGAAGCATCCGAACTGGAGCATGGGCCAGAAGATCACGATCGATTCCGCCTCGATGATGAACAAGGGGCTCGAGGTGATCGAGGCGTCCTATCTGTTCGCGCTCACGCCCGACGAGATCGATGTTCTCGTTCATCCGCAGTCGATCATCCACGGCATGGTCGAGTTTTCCGACTGCTCGGTGGTGGCCCAGCTCGGTGCGCCCGACATGCGCACCCCGATCGCGCACTGCCTCGGCTGGCCCGATCGCATCAAGGGGCCGGCGGCCAAGCTGGATCTCGCCAAGATCGGCCAGCTGACCTTCGAGGCCCCCGATTTCGAGCGCTTCCCCGGACTTCGGCTGGCTTACGATTCGCTCCGGACGGGGAAGGGGGCGACCACCGTCTATAACGCGGCCAACGAGGTTGCCGTCGCCGCGTTCATCGCCGGCAAGATCCGGTTCGGCGCGATTGCCCGGCTGGTGGAGGCGACACTTGACGACTGGATCCGCGGCGGGAACCTGGCGCCTCTGACCTCCGCCGACGATGCAATCTCTGTTGACCATGTTGCTCGAAATAGGGCTGCCGCCCTATTGCCTCAAATTGCCTTAAAGGCATCCTAGATGGTTCGCGGCCAGGGCCTTGCGGCGCTGGATGAGGGAATTCGATGATCGATTTTTTTGCTCATAGTTTCAATACGTTGAGCCATGGGGTCCTAGGCTACGCCATTCCCTTCCTGTTCGTCCTGACGATCGTCGTGTTCTTTCACGAGCTCGGCCACTTTCTGGTCGCGCGCTGGGCGGGCGTTCGCGTGTTAACTTTCTCGCTCGGTTTCGGACCCGAGCTGGTCGGTTTCAATGACCGCCACGGCACCCGCTGGAAGATCTCGGCCATTCCGCTCGGCGGCTACGTCAAGTTCTTCGGCGACGAGAGCGAGGCATCGACCCCGTCGGCCCAGACGCTCGAGGCCATGACGACCGAGGAGCGCGCCGGCAGCTTCCACCACAAGAAAGTCGGCCCGCGCGCCGCCATCGTCGCGGCCGGCCCGATCGCCAATTTCATTCTGGGTGCGCTGATCTTCGCGGGCATGGCGCTGTACTACGGCAAGCCGAGCACGATCGCGCGCGTTGACGGCGTCGTCGCCGACGGCGCTGCGGCCGCGGCCGGCTTCAAGGTCGGGGACGTCGTTGTTCAGATCGACGGCAAGCCGATCGAGAGCTTTGCGGATATGCAGCGAATCGTTGCGATGAATGCCGGTTCGGCGCTTGCCTTCCAGGTGAAGCGGGACGGTAGCATCGTCTCGCTGACGGCCACCCCGGCGCTGCTCGAGCGCAAGGATCCGTTCGGCAACAGCCACCGGCTCGGTGTGCTCGGCATCGAGCACAAGGCCCAGGCCGGCGAGGCCTCGACCGCGCCGGTCGGCGTCGGCGAGGCGCTCAAGATCGGCGTCGAGCAGGTCTGGTTCATCATCACCAGCACATTCAAGTTCCTGGGAGCGCTGTTTGTTGGTCAGGGCAATCCCAACGAGGTCAGCGGCGTCCTGGGAATCGCGAAGATGTCGGGGCAGGCGGCCAGCGCCGGGTTCCAGTTCGTGATCAATTTGTGCGCGGTGCTGTCGGTGTCGATCGGCCTGTTGAACCTATTCCCGATTCCGCTGCTCGATGGCGGTCACCTTATGTTCTATGCGGCCGAAGTGGCCCGCGGCCGGCCCCTGTCGGAGCGGACTCAGGAGATGGGGTTCCGAATCGGGCTCGGCCTGGTGCTGATGTTGATGGTGTTTGCGACCTACAACGACATCCTGCGAATGGCGGCATCCTGATGGAGGCTTTTTTGTGGCGTTGCTGTTGAGCAACGTCTTGCAATGAAATTGAAATCACGACGCTTTCGGCCGTTTGCGGCGTCGGCGAAATTGGCTACAAGCGGCCTCGACTTGGGGAATCTCCAGACCGGCGTTGGGGTTGGGTCTGGCTCGGAATGATAAGGGCGCGTTGCGCGATGAAGTTTGGACTGCGACTCCGGGGGGGCTTGCTCGCAACCCTGATCATGTTCGGCGCGCCGGTGGTTGCCCCGGTCGGGGCTGTTTTTGTGTCTTCGTCTGCGCTCGCTCAGACCGTTCAGTCGATTTCCGTCGAAGGAAATCGCCGCGTCGAGGTGGAGACGATCCGCTCCTACTTCAAGCCCGGTCCGGGCGGTCGCCTGGATCAAGGCGCCGTCGACGACGGCCTCAAGGCGTTGATCGAGACCGGCCTGTTCCAGGACGTCAGGATCAACCGCGGCGCCGGTGGCCAGATCATCGTCTCGGTGGTGGAAAACCCGGTGATCGGCCGGATCGCCTTCGAGGGCAACAAGAAGATCAAGGACGAACAGCTCACCGCTGAAGTCCAGTCCAAGGCGCGCGGCACCTTCTCCCGCGCCATGGTGCAGTCCGACACGCTGCGAATCGCCGAAATCTATCGCCGGTCGGGCCGCTACGACGTGCGCGTCACGCCCGAGATCATCGAGCAGCCGAACAACCGCGTCGATCTCATCTTCACGGTCGAGGAGGGCGTCAAGACCGGCGTCAAATCGATCGAGTTCGTCGGCAACGTTGCGTTCTCGTCCTATCGTCTCAGGGACATCATCAAGACGCGCGAAACGAACCTGCTGAGCTTCCTCGGCAGCGGCGACGTCTATGATCCCGATCGCGTCGAAGCCGACCGCGACCTGATCCGCCGCTTCTATCTCAAGCACGGTTTCGCCGACGTCCAGGTCGTGGCCGCGCTCACCGAATACGATCCCGAGAAGAAGGGCTTCAACGTCACCTTCAAGATCGAGGAAGGCTTTCAGTACCGCGTTGGCGCGGTCGAATTCCGCTCCAGCATTCCGAACTTCGATCCCAACTCGATGCGCGGCTATTCCCGCGTCAATGCCGGCTCTCTCTACAATGTCGAGTCGGTCGAGAAGTCGGTCGAGGAGATGCAGATCGAGGCCTCGCGGCGCGGCTATGCCTTCGCCGTGGTCCGGCCCGGTGGCGACCGCAACTTCGAGGCGCACACCGTCTCCGTCGTGTTCAACATCGACGAGGGCCCGCGCACCTATATCGAGCGCATCAATCTGCGCGGCAACACGCGCACGCGCGACTACGTGATCCGTCGCGAATTCGACCTCTCCGAGGGCGATGCCTACAACCGCGCGCTGGTCGACCGTGCCGAGCGGCGCCTGAAGAACCTCGACTATTTCAAGAGCGTGAAGATCACGACGGAGCCCGGCTCGTCGACCGACCGCGTGATCCTGATCGTCGACATGGAAGAGAAATCGACCGGCGACTTCTCGGTCTCGGGCGGTTACTCCACGACGGACGGTGCGCTGGCCGAAGTCTCGGTTGCCGAGCGCAATCTGCTCGGCCGCGGCCTGTTCGCCAAGGCGGCCGTGACCTATGGCCAGTACGCACGCGGCTACTCGCTGTCGTTCGTCGAGCCGTATCTGCTCGACTACCGCGTCGCGCTCGGCCTCGACCTCTATCAGCGCCAGCAGCTGTCCAACAGCTACATCTCCTACGGCACCAAGACGATCGGCTTCTCGCCGCGCCTCGGCTTCTCCCTGCGTGAAGATCTGGCGCTGCAGCTGCGCTACTCGATCTACCAGCAGGAAATCACGCTGCCGGGCTACCTGGCGAACTGTAACAACGACCCGCTCTCCTCGGCGTTCAACCCGAGCCCGGCTTACGCCGCTGCCAATGGCATTAGTCTCGCCTCCACCAACGGCCTCGGCTGCTACAACGACGGCGAAGCCTCGCTGCCGGTGCGCAAGGAGCTTGCCAACGGCAAGACCCTGACCTCCGCGCTCGGCTATACGCTGACCTACAACACGCTCGACAACAACAAGAACCCCACCGATGGTCTGCTCGTCGACTTCCGTCAGGATTTCGCCGGCGTCGGCGGCGACGTCTCCTATCTGAAGTCGGTGATCGACGCGAAGTACTATACGCCGCTGGTGTCCGACATCGTCGGCCTCGTCCGCGTGCAGAGCGGCATGCTGAACAAGATCGGCACCGATCTGCGCATGCTCGACCACTTCCAGATGGGCCCGAATCTGGTCCGCGGTTTTGCCCCGAACGGCATCGGCCCGCGCGATCTGAACCCCTTCGGTAGCCAGGACGCGCTCGGCGGCACCAAGTACTGGGGCGCTTCGCTCGAACTGCAGATGCCGTTCTGGTTCCTGCCGAAGGAAGTGGGTCTGAAGGGCGCGGTGTATGCCGATGCCGGCGGTCTCTACGATTATAAGGGACCGACGAGCTGGACCACGACCAACGAGGTCAATGCACCCGGCTGTATCCCCTCGAGCATCAATCCGTCCAGCACCGGAACCTGTACCGGCCTCGTCTACGACGACAGCAAGGTGGTTCGGTCCTCGGTCGGTGTCGGCCTGATCTGGCAGTCGCCGTTCGGTCCGCTGCGCTTCGACTACGCCGTGCCGCTCAGCAAGGGCAAGTACGACCGCACGCAGGAGTTCCGGTTCGGCGGCGGCACCACGTTCTAGTTCGATCAGCACGGCACGATCCGGATCACTGGAGCCGGTTTCCGAAAGGGATCGTGCCATTCCAAGAGATGGGGCATGATGCGGCCTGACCGCTTCATGCCGAAGCCGGACCGCGACGGGGTGGAATGGCGCAGCCGATCTTCTTCACAAAGCCGCCTGCCTCAGCCCTGGCTGACATCGCTACGCTGATCCAGGCGCAGCTGGTCGATCCGGGCAGAGGCGGCAACGTCATCACAGGCCTTGCTTCGCTCGACGAAGCGGGTCCGATGCATTTGGCGTTCTTCGACAATTTGAAATACGCCGACGAGCTCAAGGCGACCAAGGCCGGCGCGTGCCTGGTGAGCCCGCGCTTCGAGGCCCAGGTGCCCGCGCATGTGGCTGTGCTGCGGGTGACGCAACCGTTCCGGGCCTTCGTCAGGCTCGCGCGGGAATGGCACGGCGATGCGCTCAGGCCGCAATCCTGGGTCGGCAATGACGGTATCGCACCGTCCGCGATCATCGATCCCACGGCCCGGCTCGAGGACGGCGTGATCGTCGATCCCCTGGCGGTGATCGGCCCGGATGTCGAGATCGGCAGCGGCACGGTGGTCGGCGCCGGGGCGGTGATCGGTCCCGGGGTCAAGATCGGCCGGGACTGCAATGTCGGTGCCCGTACCGCCATCCAGTGCGCGCTGATCGGCAACGACGTGCTGATCCATCCCGGCTGCTCGATCGGCCAGGACGGTTACGGTTTCATCTTCTTCGGCCCCGAGGGCCATCTGAAGGTGCCGCAGACCGGCCGCGTGCTGATCCAGAACAATGTGGAGGTCGGCGCCGGCACCACCATCGATCGCGGATCCTTGCGCGACACCGTGATCGGGGAGGGCACCAAAATCGACAATCAGGTCCAGATCGGCCACAATGTGACCATCGGCCGGAATTGCCTGCTGGCGGCTCAGATCGGTCTCGCCGGCAGCCTGACCATCGGCGACAACGTTGCGCTGGGAGCCAAGGTTGGCATCAACAACCACCTCAAGATCGGAGATGGGGCCCAGGTCACCGCGATGAGCGGCGTCAAGGACGACATCCCGGCTGGCGGACGCTGGGGTGGCTTCTTTGCCAAACCGACCAAGCAGTGGTTCAAGGAGATCATCGCGGTGGAGCGCCTGGTGCGCGACAGCAAGGCCGATGCGAAGGACGAGGGACGGGAATGACGGCGGAATCACCTGTTAAGTTCGAGCTGGTGGATATCAACGCCATCCTCCAGACCCTGCCGCACCGCTTTCCGATGCTGCTGATCGACCGCGTGATCAACATCCGCGCCGACTACAGCGGCATCGGCATCAAGAACGTCACCTTCAACGAGCCGGCCTTCCAGGGGCATTTCCCGGAGCGCCCGGTCTATCCCGGCGTCATGATGATCGAGGCGATGGCGCAGACCGCGGGCGTGATCGGCATCAAGTCGGTCGAAGGCACGGAGAAGCCGCGGGCGGTTTATTTCCTCACCATCGACAAGTGCAAGTTCCGCAAGCCCGTGCTGCCCGGCGACACCATCGAGTACCACATGCGCTCGGTCGGCCGCCGCAAGGCCATGTGGTGGTTTCACGGCGATGCCAAGGTCAACGGGCAGGTGGTTGCGGAAGCCGATGTCGGCGCCATGCTGACGGACTGAGCCGCCGCGGGCCGGGACTCACGCGTTGCAATCGTAGCGGCCGCCGGCCGCCTCCCGCCGGATATGCCGGTTGAAGAACTGGCCCATGGACGGCGCGCCCAGAAGGCGGTCGACCGTCTCGGCCGCGACGCCGCAATAGCGCGCATAGAAGCCGCCGGTCGCGACGACGAGGTCGTTGTGCGCGCGGTCGTAGCAGACGCGCTGAAGTACCGTGCTGCGACTGATGTCGCGGCACTCGAATGTCGCGAGGTCGATCGGACGGCGATCGCCGGTCTCGACCGTCTCGGACACGATCGGTGCGGCTGCGAGCTGTACGAGCAGAAATGCCAGGGCCCTGACCACGCGTGCTGAAGCTCCACATGAAGGTGATGAGGCGCCGGGAAGGCGCCTCATCCGAACCTTGAAACAGGCCGAGATGATACGTCACTGGACAGATCGGGCATAGTCGCGCTAACCACCGGAAAACTAAGCGACTTCAACACATAGTCAGCGCTTCCTAACGAGTAAGATTGGCTTGATGAGCACAATTGATCCCACCGCACGGGTCGCGGACGGCGCCGTGATCGGCGAGGGCACCGAGATCGGACCCTATTGCATCATCGGCCCGCATGTCGTGATCGGCGCAAACTGCAAGCTGATCGGGCATGTGCACATCACCGCGCAGACCACCATCGGCGACGATTGCACCATCTACCCCTTCGCCTCGCTCGGCACGCCGCCGCAGTCGCTCAGCTACCGGGGCGAGCTGACACAGCTCAAGATCGGTTCAGGCTGCACCATCCGCGAATCCGTGACCATGAACGCGGGCACCGTCGCCGGCGGCGGGGTCACCACGGTTGGCGACCGCGGCTATTTCATGAATTGCAGCCATGTCGGCCACGATTGCCATGTCGGCAATGACGTCATCTTCGCGACGTCGGCAACGCTCGGCGGTCATTGCGAGATCGGCGACTTCGTCTTCATCGGCGGACTGTCCGCCGTGCATCAGTTTACCCGTATCGGGCCGCAGGTCATGGTCGGCGGCGTCTGCGGCGTGCGCGACGACATCATCCCGTTTGGCCTCGTCAACGGCCAATATGCGGTGCTGGAGGGCCTCAACCTGATCGGTATGAAGCGGCGCAAGTTCACCAAGCAGCGGCTGGCGACCGTGCGCGGATTCTACCAAAAGCTCTTCCACGGCCTCGGCACCTTCGCCGAGCGGCTGGAGGCATCAAGGCCGCTCGCGGGCGAGGATCCGGCGATCGCCGAGATCCTCGACTTCATCGGCAAGGGTAAGCGCCCGCTCTGTCTTCCTGCCATTGCGAAGTGATGTCGAGATGGCCGCGGGCATGACATCGGCGGCTTCTGAGACGTCTTCGACGGTCGGCATCGTCGCCGGCGGCGGCGCGATGCCGTTCGCGGTTGCGGACTCGCTTGCGACGCGCGGCATCACGCCGGTTCTGTTTCCGCTTCGGGGGGCCTGCGATCCGGCGCGGGTGGAGAAATTCCGCCACCGCTGGATCTCGGTCGGCCAGCTCGGCCGGGCGATGCGGGTGTTCCGCGAGGAGGGCTGCCGCGACCTGATCTTCATCGGCACCTTGGTGCGGCCCTCGTTGACCGAAATAAGGTTCGACGTCACGACGCTGCGCCTGCTCGGCAACGTCATCCGCGCCTTCCGAGGCGGCGACGATCATCTCTTGTCCGGTGTCGGCCGCATCCTCGAGCAGGGCGGCTTTCGCATGGTCGGCATCAAGGACGTCGCGCCCGATCTGCTGATGCCCGAGGGCTGCATCAGCCGCGCCTGGCCGAACGACAACAGCAAGACAGACATCGAGCGCGGCCGTGCGGTGCTGACCGCGCTCGGGCCGTTCGATATCGGCCAAGCCGCCGTTGTGATCGACGGACATGTCGTGGCGGTCGAGGACATCGAGGGCACCGACGCGCTGCTTGCGCGCGTTAGGCGGCTGCGCGAAGAGGGGCGCATCCGCGCCGCCGCGGGTCGCGGCGTGCTGGTGAAGGCGCCCAAGAGCGGCCAGGACCTGCGCTTCGATCTGCCGACGATCGGCCCGCGCACGCTCGAAGGTGTTGCCGCCGCAGGTCTGGCCGGCATCGCCGTCATCGCCGGCAACACCATCGCCGCCGAGCCGCAGGCGATGATCGCGCTGGCCGACGCGAAATATCTCTTCGTCATTGGTCTGCCGGCGTGATGCAGTCGCGCGATCCCAAGCGCAAGATATTCCTGATCGCCACCGAGGAATCCGGCGACCGGCTCGGCAGTGCCTTGATGAAGGTGCTGCGCCAGCGCCTCGGCGACGGCGTCGAATTCGCAGGCGTCGGCGGCCGCACCATGGCGCGCGAGGGGATGGAATCGCTGTTTCCGATCGAAGAGCTCTCGATCGTCGGCTTCGCCGCGGTCGTGCAGCAACTGCCGAAGATCCTGCGGCTGATCCGCGAGACGGCGGACGCCGTGCTGGAGGCCGCGCCGGACACGCTCGTCATCATCGACAGTCCCGATTTCACCCATCGCGTCGCCCGCCGCGTGCGCGCGAAGAATCCCGCGATCCCCGTCGTCGATTATGTCTCGCCGCAGCTGTGGGCATGGCGGCCGGGGCGGGCGCGGACCATGCTCGGCTATGTCGACCACGTCCTTGGTCTCCTGCCGTTCGAGCCGGAGGAATACCGCAAGCTCGGCGGACCGCCGTGCAGCTATGTCGGCCATCCCTTAGTCGAGCAATTGTCCTCGCTGCGGCCGAGCGCCGAGGAGCAGGCGCGCCGCAACAGCGAGCCGCCGGTGCTGCTGGTGCTGCCCGGCAGCCGTCGCAGCGAGGTCAGGCATCATCTCGAAGTGTTCGGTGCAACGCTCGGCCGCCTGAAGACGGAAGGGCGCGCGTTCGAGCTGATGCTGCCGACCATGCCGCACCTCGAAGCCACCATCCGTGAGGGCATCGCGAGCTGGCCGGTCAAGCCGAGCATCGTGACCGGCGAGAACGAGAAGCGCGCCGCCTTCCGCATCGCGCATGCGGCGCTGGCCAAATCCGGCACGGTGACGCTGGAGCTCGCGCTATCTGGCATTCCGATGGTGACGGCCTACCGCGTCGGCGCCATCGAGGCCTTCATTCTGCGCCGCGCGATCCGCGTCTCCTCGGTGATCCTCGCCAATCTCGTGATCGGCAGGGACGTCATTCCGGAGTACTTGCAGGAGGAGTGCACGCCGGAGAAGCTGGCGCTCGCGCTTCATGACGTGCTGACGGATTCTCCGCTGCGGCGGCGACAGGTCGACGCCTTCGCCCAGCTCGATCAGATCATGTCGACCGGCAACAAGTCACCGAGCGTGCTGGCGGCCGATGTTGTGCTCGCCACGATGCGGAAAGGCAGGGGCGTGAGCTAAGGCGTGTCGTCAGTTCTATGCTTCTGAAACCGATGGAGTTCGAATTGCGCCTGGTCACAAGCCAAGTGCGATCTCGGCCCATTGCAACATGCGGTCGCTATTGAGGAACGCCAGGACCGTCGGCTCCGCGAATGCGGGCGCGTCCGACCCGACCAAAGCCACCGCTGCCACCATGTCACAGCGCTGATTGAAAGCGAGTGAAAGTGCGGCTTTGCTAATCCCTTCGATGCGATAGGTCCGACTGCGGCCGCGCATCGGACCGACGATGATCTCTCGGCCCGCCCCGGTCGGCGTTGCCTTGCCGACCAGCGCAAGGTCGCCCATCTGGTCCAGGTCGGAATCGTCGGCGACGCCCGTGGCGCAATTGCAAAAGCCCAGCTTGGCGCGAACGTAGAGCTGGACCTCGGTGCCGCAATCAGCGGCCTTGCAGCGGAACGCCTTTCCTCTCCCCCAGGGATCTGCGCCGAAAGGCCAGTCGGTTTCCGTCCACACCGGGCGGACCTCACCGTACGCCGCTGTTGCGCGTGCCGGTTCGCCGGATCGCAAGATCCAGACCGCCGCAGCCGCGCAGAGCAGGGCGGTTGCTGCGCTGATCGCAACGAATTTGCTCGCCAGGCGCATGGAAGCCATCGCGGCACTTTTGCTAATTCTGAGCCATGAAGTTTCGTGCGGCCGCGAGGTCCGCTCGCGCAGGGTCGCCATCGCGGGCCATGTCCACGACTTTCCGGTAGTACTGGCGTGACTTCACGGCGTCCCCCGCCTTCGCGGCGGCGTGAGCGGCTCCGACCGTCGCGCCAAAGCGGTTCGGCTCCTTGCGCATGGTGCTTTCGAACGCAGCCAGTGCCTCATTGGCCTCGCCACGCTCGAGCAGCATGGTGCCGTAAAGCTCGCGTGCCGGGGCAAGCGGTCCTGGCGTCACGATGGATTTTTCGGTCTTATCTTCGGCATCGGCGGCCAGGCGCATCGCCTCCAACGCTTCCGCCTGCTTTCCTTGGGCATTGAGCTGCCAAGCTGTGGCCACCTGCCGCTGAATGTCGACGATCTCGGCCCAATAGGCGTCCTTGTCCTGCTGCAGCTTGTCCCGCAGCTCCGCCAGCTTGGCGATGTCCGCCGTTGCTGCGTCGGCATTGCCGGAACGCGCGGCGCCCATGGCGCGGGCGAAATAGGTGATCGCATCGACGTAGGCAAACCGGCTCGGCTCGACCTTCAGCGCGGCCGCGCCCTGCCAATCGCCGCGCTCGACCATGTAACGCGCCTGGCTGGCCGCTATCGCGTAGGGGCCGGCGCGGACGGCCGGCGCGTAGCCCGTGGTCGCAACCATGTCCGCAATGACGTCGCGGGCTCGGCTGTCCTGCGCCAGCTGGAGCAGGGCGTAGACCATATAGTCGTTGGCATGCAACTGCTCGCCGGCGTCCTTGCCCTCCTTGGCGGCCTTGGCGGAACGGCTATTGGCCTCGATGGATTCGTTCCAGTAGCCGACGCGCGTGAAGATGTGCGATGGCATATGCAAAGCGTGCGGCGCTGCGGGCGCGATCTCGGAATAGCGCTTCGCAGCATCGAGACCTTTCTCCGCGATCGCGGGATAGTCGTAGAGGTGGATCAAGTAGTGTGCCACGCCGGGGTGCCGCGGCTGCCGCTTGAAGATCGGCTCCAGAATGGCAGCGCCCTTGAGCTGGTTGGCATAGGTCTTGTCGTTTGGCGACGCCGTGACATTCAGTGTGATGGCGTAGGCGATCTGCGCCTCGTCATCATCGGGATAGCGCGCGGCGACGGCTTCGGCCGCCTTGAGATAGGCCTGCGCGCGTTGGCCAAACGTCGTCTTTTCGTCTCCCGAATAGAAGGCGAGCAACGCGTCGATATAGTCGCGTTCGCGTTCACTCTTGGCGCCGAGCGCCTTGGCTTTCTGCAGCGCGGCGGCGCCCTCAGTGAGGTTTTCCTTCGGCGCGGGAAAATGCGGGTTATACAGCAGGCTCAAGGCAATGCCCCAATAGGCGATCGCGCATTCCGGATCGGCCTGCAACGTCTCCTGGAAAATCTCTTTCGCCGGCCGGTACCAGAACGAGTGCTGATAGCGCATGCCGCGGTCAAAGCGGCGCTGCGCGACCTCGTTGCAAGTGGTCCGGAAGTGCACCCTGCCAAACTGCTCTTCGGTCCCGTCCTCTGCGCGGGCTGCAGGCGTGGTTGGGATCGAGGCCAGGGTAGCGAGGACGAGAAGAGAGGCGGTTCTCAAGACGAGCGCGCGCATCGTGCCCTCCGTTTTCTCCAGAAAATTTGGCTGGACGGCGCCGATAAGGATCGGGCCGCCGAAGTTTCGCAGTTCTGAAATTAGCGATGGCAATCTTGTCGTGGGGAGGATTTGCCCATTCGCGATGCGAGTCAACAGTAACTGGCAGCTTGTGTAGGGAAGCAAGCCTGTCAGACCCATCCGGCCGTAAGGCTCTCGGTCACCGAGGAGTGCCCAACGCAGAAGCAGCTATTTGCGGGAAGGCAGGGCGGGTGGGTCGCTCCGCAAAAGGCGGATCAGGTGATTGAATGCTGTCTCTCGTTTGGCCGCGAGGTAGGCAGGGGCAACGTCTCTTATTGGCTCAAGTGCATCGTCGTCAGCTTGACGTCTCCCTGGGAGAGCAACCCGGATGAGCAAGGAGTGCACGCCCTACGCAACGCCGCCATCCACGCGAAAACACTGTCCAGTGATGCGCCGGCTTTCGTCGGAGGCGAGGAACAGCGCCATGTTGGCGATGTCCTCGGGCGTCACGGCATCGGGAACGGCCTGACGCGAGCGCATCTCGGCGATGACCCGATCGTCCGGATACCACAGCCGGCGCTGGCGCTCGGTGATCACCATGCCCGGCGCAATCGCGTTGACGCGAATGCGGTCGGGACCGACCGACCGCGCCAGCGAGTTGGTGAAGCCGACGATCGCCGCTTTCGCCGCGGCGTAGACCGGCAGTGCCGGCGCGCCGCGCATCCAGGCGATCGAGGACATGTTGATGATCGAGCCGCCGCCGCGCGCCTGCATCTGCGGCACCACCGCTTGCGCGGCGAAGAAGACGTGCTTGAGATTGACGCCGATCATCCAGTCGAACTCGGCGGGCGTCACCTCCGCCAGCACCTGGCGCTGGTCGTTGGCGGCGTTGTTGACGAGCACCGCGGCGTCACCGAGCGATCGCTGGATCTCCGCCAAGCCGGCGCGCAACGCGTCGACGTCCAGCAGATCGCAGGGCACGAACAGCGGCGTGATCTCGGTCACTTCAGCCACCTCGTCAACCAGCGCTCTGCCCGCCGTCTGGTCGATATCGAGGAACGCGACCCGGGCGCGCTGGGCGGCGAAGGCGCGCACGAAGGCGGCACCGATGCCGCTGGCGCCGCCGGTGATCAGCACCACGCGGTCGGCGAGGCCTGAATAGGTCGTCTTGGTCATGCGATCAGTCGCTCCGTCTCGGGGTCGAACAGGCAAACGCGGCGGGTGTCGAGCGCGAAAGAGGCGGACGCGCCGGGCACGGGCCGGATATCGGGCGAGATGCGCGCCATCGCCGGCTCACCTCCGAGCCGCAGCGAGACCATCGTCTCGGCACCGGTCGGCTCGACCATTTCCACGGGTGCCTCGACGAGGACGGGCGCGTCTGTCGAAAAGGCGCGGCTGCTCTCGGCAATGCATTCCGGCCTGATTCCGAACACCACCTCCCGCCCGACAAAGGACGCTGCACCGTCATAGTCCCTCAGGCGCAGACGGATCTCGTCCGGCCGGCCCGCACCGATCACGACCACCAGCCCGTCATTCTCGGTCTCGAGCCGTGCAGGCATGGTGTTCATCGGGGGCGAGCCCATGAAGCGCGCGACGAACAGGTTGGCGGGATAACGGTACACGGTATCGGGGTCGGCGAATTGCTGCACGCTGCCTTGATGCATCACTGCAATTCGCGTCGCCATCGTCATGGCCTCGATCTGGTCGTGGGTGACATAGACGATGGTGGCGCCGATGCGCTGGTGCAGTCGCTTGATCTCCATCCGCATCTCGACGCGCAGCTTGGCGTCGAGATTGGACAGCGGTTCGTCGAACAGGAAGAGTAGGGGATCGCGCACCAGCGCACGCCCCATCGCCACGCGCTGGCGCTGGCCACCGGACAATTGCGAGGGTTTGCGGCCGAGCAGCGGCTCGATCTGGAGCAGTCTTGCGACATTCGCGACCGCAGTGTCCTGGGCGGCCTTGGGCACGTGGCGGCATTCCATGCCGAAGGTGATGTTCTGGCGCACCGTCATCGAGGGATAGAGCGCGTAGGACTGGAACACCATGGCGATGTCGCGGTCCTTGGGCGGAACGTCGTTGACGACACGCCCGCCGATCTCGATCGTTCCCGCGCTCGGTCGATCGAGGCCGGCGACGATGTTGAGCAGCGTGGACTTGCCGCAGCCTGATGGGCCGACCAGGACGGTGAACTCACCGCTCTCGATGTCGAGCGCGATATCCTTCAGCACCTCGAGATTGGCGTAGCGCTTCGACAGGGCGCGAATGCTCAGTGCTGCCATGGCAATCCCATCATTTCACGGCCCCGGCGGTGAGGCCGCGGACGAAGTACTTACCGCCGAGGAGATAGATCAACAGAGTGGGCAGCGCTGCGATGATCACCGCTGCGCTCTGCACACCATGCTGCGGGATATCCGCGACAGCCGCGGATAGCGCGATCAAGGCGGCCGTGACGGGCTGCTGCTGGCCCGTCGTGAATGTCACGCCATAGAGGAACTCGTTCCAGATATGGGTGAACTGCCAGATCACCGTGACGATCAGGATCGGACCCGAGAGCGGCAGGATGATGCGCCAGAAGATGCGGAAGAAGCCGGCGCCGTCGATGCGTGCGGCCCTGATCAATTCAGGGGGAATGGCGACGTAGTAGTTCCGGCAGAACAGTGTGGTGAAGGAGAGGCCCTGGATGGTGTGGATCAGCACCAGACCCGCCAGCGTGTTGATGAGGCCGATGTCCCGCAGGACGATGGTCCAAGGCAGCAGGCGCATCTGCTGCGGAAGAAAAAGGCCTAGGGTCACGATGCCGTAGATCCAGTTGTCGCCGCGGAAGCGCCACAGAGACACGGCGTAGCCTGCGATCGCACCGAGCAGGGTCGAGAAGATCGTTGCGGGAATCGTGACGAGCGCCGAGTTCAGCATGTACGGCCGGATGCCGGCGCAGGTCTCGGCGACGCAGAATCCGCTCCAGGCCGTGGCGTAATTGCTCCAAGCCCATTGCTGCGGCCAGCCGATCATCGAGGCCTGCGCGATCTCCTCGTTGCTGCGGAGCGAGTTCAGCACCACAACGATCAGCGGCGCGAGCCAGACGGCCGCGATCAGCGATACGGCGAGATAGATCAAGATCCGGCTTGGCGCGAAGGAGCTGTCACGCATGGGTGGCCCGCCGTCGCTGGATATATCGCCACGCCGCATAGGGCAGCAGCACCGCAAGCAGAATGAGCAACATCAGCACCGCCGCCGCCGCGCCGCGGCCAAGCAGGCTGCGCTGGAACATCAGGTCGTAGACGACGAGCGCCGGCAACTGGGTCGCGATTCCCGGACCGCCATTGGTGAGCGCGCGGACGAGGTCGAACGTCGAAATCGCGAACTGCAACTGGATCACCACCACGGTGATGGTGATCGGCCACAGCGACGGCAGAATAATGCGCCGATAGATGCGGGCCGGTCCCGCGCCATCGATCTGCGCGGCCTTGATGATGTCGGCGTCGACGGAGCGAAGGCCGGCGAGGAAGAGTGCCATGGCAAAGCCGGAGGATTGCCAGATCGCGGCGATGACGATGGTCCAGATCGCCATGTCGCGGTCGATCAGCCAGTCGAACTTGAAGGAGGTCCAGCCGAGATCGTGAACCAGCTTCTGGATCCCGAGGCCGGGATTGAGCAGCCAGCTCCAGACCGTGCCGGTGACCACGAAGGACACCGCGAGGGGATAGAGGAAGACGGAGCGCAGCACGTTTTCGCCGCGAATGCGCTGGTCGAGCAGGATCGCAAGGATGAGGCCGGTCGTCGCACTCAACACCACGAAAGCGATGCCGAACAGCAGCAGGTTATCGAACGCGATCTGCCAGTTCCGCGATGCCAAGACGGCCGAGTAATTGCGAAGGCCCACCCAGCCCGAGACCGGGACGAGGGTGGATGGTGTGAAGGAGATCCAGATCGTCCACAATGAGAACGAGACGAGATGCGCGGCGGACAGCAGCAGCGGCACCCAGATCATCAGATATTCAGGCAGCCGGCGCACCCATTCAGGAAGCGCCGGCCGGCCCGGTCTCATCGCGGCCGCATTGTTCAACGTGCGCCCTCGACGGCCTCGGCGAGACGAGTGGCCGCCTGCTCGGGCTTGATCGTCTTGTTCTTCACGTATTCCGTGATCACGTCGATCATCGCTGCGGTCATGCCGTTTTCCTGCGCCATGTTGTGCGCGAGGCTGAGGACCGCCTGATTGCCGGCGATGGCGTCCTTCAGGGCCTTTGCGGTCGTTCGTTGCCCCTCGGACCAGCCTTCACCTGACAGATCGACGTCGGTGCGTACCGGGATCGATCCCGTGATCTGCGAATACATGGTCTGGATTGCGGGATCCATGACGAGCTGGGCCATCAGCGTCTGACCGGCCTGCAGGTCCGCCTCCTTGCGCTGCCAGAAGATGAAGGCATCGGCATTCAACAGGAAGACCGGCTTGCCGTTGTCACTGGGGCCTGGCGCAATCATGAAGTCCTCAAACTTGAACCCGGCATTGCGCAATACGCCTTGCGCCCATCCGCCCATGATCATCATGCCCATGTCGCCGTCGATGAAGCGCTTCAAATTGGTCGAGAAGTGCTGGGCGCCGACATTGGGGTCCATCCAGTCGGCGATCTTGCGCAGCTGCGCGAACGCAGCCTTGATCTCAGGACCCTCCAGAGCCTTCTTGTCGAGATTCATGATGGCGGCGCGGTAAGCAGCGGGATTGATGCCGGCGAGAGCGGCCTCGAATTTTTGCCCGTCGTCCGGGCGGGTGCCACCGTTGGCGATGGGAGCGGCGACACCGCCTGCCTTCATCTTTTCCGCGAGGTCGTTGAACTCCGCCCATGTGACCGGAATCTTGTCGGCCTTGGCCTTGTCCATCGCGCGTTTGGACAGGAACAGCATATTGGTGCTGTAGATCTGTAACGGTAGGGCGATCCACTTGCCGGCCGGCTTGTGCAGTTTCGCAAGGTCAGGCGCGACGACCTTTTCGTAACCGGCGGCTGCGACGACGGCGTCGAGATCGACGGTCGGGGCGATCTTCGACCAGGCTGCGATCTCCGGACCTTTGAGTTGCGAACAGGCCGGGGGATCGCCGGCCATGATCTGCGCGCGCAACTTGTTCATCATCTCGGTTGTGAAGCCGGGGACCGGCGAATGCTGCCAAACCCCGCCTTTCTCCTCGAATTTCTTGCCGAGCGCGGTGATGGCAGCCCCGTCGCTGCCGGCGGACCATTGCGAGATCGCGGTCAGGCGCGGCTTGGCCGCGCCTTGCGCCCGAGCAAAGGCGGGCAGTGCGAGCGCGGCGGCAGATCCAGCGAGCAGACGGCGCCTTGTTGTCGTGATCGGCATGGCAGTTCCTCCCGGTGTGAAGTTCTTTGCACAGGCATTGGCGCGTACGGCGCGCAGGCTCAGGGCATGTCAGGCCGCCTCCGTCGAGCTGGCCGGCATGCCGCCGCGGCTGGCGAGACAAAAGGCGGCGAAGGCGAGCGCAGCCTGCGGATCGTTGCCGGTCGAGGGCGGAACGAAGGCGAGGGACACTTGCGCCAATTTACGTCCGCCCAGCAGGCAGGCGTCAATTCCTTCGATCACAGCGTTGCGATCGTCATCGGAGAGAAGCGACGGCCAGCCGCTGATCGCGACGCCGCCGCATGGCTTGACGTTCAACGTATTGCCGATCGCAAGGCCAAGCCGGAACAGCCGTCGCCGCAGCTCCTGGCGCACGCGCGTCGAGAGCGGAATCGTGGTCACCCATTCGCTGCCGAGCTGGAGCAATTCGGCTTCGGCAATGCCGAGGAGCTCGGCCAGGGCAGGATGCGACGTGTACGCCTCGACGCAGCCGTGGTGGCCGCAGCGGCAACGTGGCCCGTCGGAACCGAACACCATGTGGCCGAGCTCGACCGGCTGCAGGGCGTCGGCCTCGGTTGGATCGTCCATCCAGGCTCCGGCAACGCCCTGGCTGACGAAGACGAACAGATGGGTGTCGCTGAACGGATAGTTTTCCGTGCGGCAGCGGTGAAAGGTGGCGTGCGCGACGACCGAATTGGTGAATGCCAGCGGCACGCCGGCGAACATCTCGCCGAACACGTCACTGATGCGCGCGACGTCGCAGGGAATGATCGGATTGGCCGATATGCTGAGACGGCCGAGGCCGGGAATGGAGACGCCGATCTGGGAGAGGCTGATCCGGCGGCGCCGCGTCCAGTCGCGCAGCAACGTCATCGCTTCGCGAAACGCCCGGCCGACGGTCTCGGCGGTCGGCGTATTCGGCAGCGGCACACGCTCGGTGTAGTGCAGTTCGCCCGACAGGGCGCCCACGCCGACGCTGAGCCGCTGAGCGGTCAGCTCGAAGGCTGCGAGGGCGACCGAGCCATCGAGCGACACGAGACCGGTCGGGCCGCCGACGTAAGGGGCAGGGCGCCGCACCTCCTCGATCAGGCCTTCGGCCTTCAGGTCGAACAGGATGCGCGACAGGCTCGCCTCGGACAGGCGCACGGCCTTGGCCAGCGGCGGGCGAAACGATCCGCCCGACTGTAGCAGATGAGTCAAAATGGCAGCGCGCGTCTGCCGCCGACTTCTCGGCTGCTCCGGCATTTCCGTCCCTGTCGTCATTCTTACTTAGTGTAAGAATGCGCGCGGTGCGTTTCGACTGTCAAGCGTTCGGCGGCGCGATGCGTGGATTTGTTGTTGTGCGTGGCAGCAAAGCGTGGAGCGGGACGATCGGTCTTGAGGGTGGGCAAAGCGCATGCACAAACAAAAACGGCGCCATCTTGCGATGGCGCCGTTTCGTTGGACACTTCCGTCCGATCTTACTTGCGATCCTTGATCGCGACGTAGTCGCGGCGAGTGACGCCGGTGTAGAGCTGGCGCGGACGGCCGATCTTCTGCTGCGGATCCTCGATCATCTCGCTCCACTGGCTGATCCAGCCGACGGTACGGGCGACCGCGAACAGCACGGTGAACATCGAGACCGGGAAGCCCATCGCCTTCAGCGTGATGCCCGAATAGAAGTCGACGTTCGGGTAGAGCTTGCGGTCGATGAAGTACTGGTCGCTGAGCGCAATCTTCTCCAGCTCCATCGCCACCTTCAGCATCGGATCGTCGCCATGGCCGGTCTCCTTGAGCACGGCGTGACACATCTTCTGCATGATCTTGGCGCGCGGATCATAGTTCTTGTAGACGCGGTGGCCGAAGCCCATCAGGCGGACTTCGGAGTTCTTGTCCTTCACCTTGGCGATGAACTCGGGGATCTTGTCCACGGTACCGATCTCGGCGAGCATCGCGAGCGCGGCTTCGTTGGCGCCGCCATGCGCCGGGCCCCACAGGCAGGCGATGCCGGCGGCGATGCAGGCAAACGGGTTGGCGCCGGAAGAGCCGGCGATGCGCACCGTCGAGGTCGAGGCGTTCTGCTCGTGATCGGCGTGCAGGATGAAGATCTTGTCCAGCGCGTCAGCCAGCACCGGGTTGATCTTGTAGTCCTCGCACGGCACGGCGAAGCACATGTTGAGGAAGTTCTCGGAGAACGTGAGCGAGTTCTTCGGATACACGAAGGGCTGGCCGACGGTATACTTGTAGGCCATCGCCGCCAGCGTCGGGATCTTCGCGATCATGCGCATGGACGCGATCATGCGCTGCTTCGGATCGTTGATGTCGGTGCTGTCGTGATAGAACGCGGCGAGCGCGCCGACCGAGGCCACCATCACCGCCATCGGATGGGCGTCGCGGCGGAAGCCCTGGAAGAAGCGGGCCATCTGCTCGTGCACCATCGTGTGATGGATCACGCGGTCGTCGAAATCCTTCTTCTGCGCGGCAGTCGGCAGGTTCCCGTAGAGCAGGAGATAGCAGGTCTCGAGGAAGTCGCCGTTCTCGGCGAGCTGCTCGATCGGGTAGCCACGGTATTCCAGCACGCCGGCGTCGCCGTCGATATAGGTGATCTTGGACTGGCAGCTCGCGGTGGAGGTGAAGCCGGGATCATAGGTGAACAGGCCGGACTGGCCGTAGAGCTTGCCGATGTCGATGACATCAGGCCCGACGCTGCCGCTATGGATCGGGAGATCGTAGTTCTTGTTTCCGACCGTCAGCGTAGCGGTCTTATTGCTCGGTTTTGCGTCCATCGTAGGTCCCCGATGTATGGTGAAACGGGCCGGAGCCGGAGGCCCCTTGCGAGATGATGGGGCAGGCCGGAAGTTCCAGAAGGTACGGGGGAGATGGGTATATTATTGCTGTGTGCGCTGCAAGATCACCCCACGCATGGTCGACTTACGTCGTAGCCTGGTCCTTGAGCCGGGCGAGGCTTTCCTGGCGTCCCAGGACGTCCAAAACCTCAAATATACCAGGCGATGTCGTTCGTCCGGTCAGCGCAGCCCTGAGCGGCTGGGCGACCGCGCCAAGCTTGAGACTGTTTTCCTCGGCGAAAGCGCGCAGCGCAGCTTCAGTGGTGGCGCCGCTCCAGGTCTCGACTTTCTCCAGTGCGGAATGAAGCTGCCCGATCAGCTTGCGGTTCTCTTGTGTCAGCAGCGCCTGCGCCTTGGGATCGAGCTCCAGGGGGCGGTCGGCGAAGATGAAATAGGCGCCGTCGATCAGCTCGATCAGCGTCTTGGCGCGCTCCTTCAGGGCCGGCATGGCTTTGAGAAGCTGTGCGCGCGTGCTGTCGTTTAACTTGGCCTTAAGCTCGTCGCGGCTGGGCACGAGATGGTCGAGCACGTCCTCGAACATCTTCACGAGTGATTGATCGTCGGCGTGGCGGATGTAGTGGCCGTTGAGATTTTCCAGCTTGGCAAAATCGAAGCGGGCAGCGGCGCGGCCGACGCTGGCGAGGTCGAACGCCGCGATCATCTCCTCGGTCGAGAAGATCTCCTGGTCACCATGGCTCCAGCCCAGCCGGACGAGGTAATTGCGGACCGCAGCCGGCAGGTATCCCATGGCGCGGTAGGCATCGACGCCCAGCGCGCCGTGCCGCTTGGACAGCTTCGAGCCGTCAGGGCCGTGGATCAGGGGAATGTGGGACATGCTCGGCAGGGTCCAGCCCATCGCATCGTAAATCTGCTTCTGGCGGGCCGCGTTGATCAGATGGTCGTCGCCGCGGATCACATGGGTGACGCCCATGTCGTGGTCGTCGACCACCACGGCGAGCATATAGGTCGGGTTGCCATCGCCGCGCAGCAGGACGAGGTCGTCGAGGTTTTCGTTCTGCCAGACCACGCGGCCCTGGACCTGATCCTCGATCACGGTCTCGCCGGTCTGCGGCGCGCGCAGGCGGATGGTCGGTTTCACGTCGGACGGGGCGGTCGCGGCATCGCGGTCGCGCCACATGCCGTCATAGAGGCGGGTGCGTCCTTCAGCGCGCGCCTTCTCGCGCATGGCGGCGAGCTCCTCGGCGGTCGCGTAGCAGCGATAGGCCTTGCCGTCGGCGAGCAGCTGCTCGGCGACCTCGCGGTGACGGGCGGCGCGGCTGAACTGGTAGATGACCTCGCCGTCCCAGCCGAGCTCGAGCCACTTCAACCCGTCGAGGATGGCGCCGATCGCGGCTTCGGTGGAGCGCTCCCGGTCGGTGTCCTCGATCCGCAGTAGCATCTTGCCGCCATGTTTCTTCGCATAGAGCCAGTTGAACAGCGCCGTGCGGGCGCCCCCGATATGGAGGAAGCCGGTCGGCGAGGGAGCGAAGCGGGTGACGACGGAATCGGTCATTCTTGGCAGGGCCTGTGCATGGGAAGCGGTGGTGTATAGCAGGACCGGAGCATAACTAAAGCCCGTCGGCGGACCTCGTGGGCCTTGGCGCGGCCACGCGAATTTGGCAGAAGGACCGCTGATTTCCCGACAGGATTTTCGTAATGACAGAACCGGTGGCAGCTGAGGTTGGGCGCGATTTCATTCGTGACATCATCCAGGCCGACCTCGATCAGGGCAAATACAGCGAGATCGTGACCCGGTTCCCGCCGGAGCCGAACGGCTATTTGCATATCGGCCACGCCAAGTCGATCGCACTCAATTTTGGCATTGCCCAGGAGTTTCCGGGCCGCTGCCATTTGCGCTTCGACGACACCAATCCGGTCAAGGAAGAGCAGGAATACATCGATTCCATCCAGGCCGACGTGCGCTGGCTGGGGTTCGACTGGGGCAAGAACCTGTTCTTCGCCTCGGATTATTTCGACCGCCTGTACGAATGGGCGGAGAAGCTGATCCGCGACGGGCTCGCCTATGTCGACGACCAGACCCAGGAGGAGATCCGCACCTCCCGCGGCACGCTGACCGAGCCCGGAAAGAACTCGCCGTTCCGCGACCGCAGCGTGGAGGAAAACCTCGACCTGTTCCGGCGCATGAAGGCCGGTGAATTCCCGAACGGCGCGCGCGTGCTGCGGGCCAAGATCGACATGGCCTCAGGCAACATCAATCTGCGCGACCCCGTGCTGTACCGCATCCTGCACGCGCACCATCCGCGCACCGGCACGAAGTGGCACATCTATCCGAGTTACGATTATGCGCACGGCCAGTCCGACGCGATCGAGGGCATCACGCATTCGATCTGCACGCTGGAGTTCGAGGACCACCGGCCACTCTACGACTGGTTCATCGAGAAGCTGCCGGTGCCGTCACAGCCGCACCAGTATGAGTTCGCGCGGCTGAACCTGACCTACACGCTGCTGTCCAAGCGCGTGCTGACCCAGCTCGTCCGCGACGGCCATGTCGCAGGCTGGGACGACCCGCGGATGCCGACCATGGCGGGCATGCGGCGCCGCGGCGTGCCGCCGGCAGCCTTGCGCGAGTTCGTCAAGCGCATTGGGGTTGCGAAAGCCAACAGCGTGGTCGACGTCGGCATGCTGGAGTTCTGCATCCGCGAGGAGCTGAACCGCACGTCGCAGCGGCGCATGGGCGTGCTGCGGCCGCTCAAGGTGGTGATCGAGAACTATCCGGAAGGGCAGACCGAGGAGCTCGAGGCGATCAACCACCCTGACGATCCCAGCGCGGGCACACGGAAAATCACGTTCGGCCGCGAGCTCTATATCGAGCAGGACGACTTCATGGAGAACCCGCCGAAGAAGTTCTTCCGCCTGTCGCCGGGCAACGAGGTGCGGCTGCGCTACGCCTATTTCGTCAAGTGCACCGGCGTGATCAAGAACGACAAGGGCGAGGTGGTGGAGCTGCGCTGCACCTATGATCCCGCGACCAAGGGCGGCAACGCGCCCGACGGCCGCAAGGTCAAGGCGACCATGCATTGGCTGCCGGCGGCGACCTCGGTGCCCGCGGAGATCCGCATCTACAACCAGCTGTTCTCCAACCCCAGCCCGGATGCCTCGAATTTTGCGGCCGATCTCAATCCGAATTCGCTGGAGATCCTGTCCGACGCACGGATCGAGGCATCGGTCGCGGAGAGCAATTCGACCGAGCCGATGCAGTTCGAGCGCCAGGGCTATTTCGTGCGCGACAAGGACTCGACGCCCGGAAAGCCCGTGTTCTCGCGCACCATCGGCCTGCGCGACACGTTCGCGAAGGAAGTCGCGAAGGGGTGAGGCGCGCATGAGCAGAGAAGCCGACGCCATTGTTTCCACCATCATCGCGAAATGGTGCGCCGGTTTCGCGAGCCTTGACGCGGCCGCGCTGTCGTCGCTGTATGCGAAGAACGCGTTCTTCTTCGGCTCCAACCCAAAGCTCTATCGGGGCAGGGACGGCGTGGCCGAGTATTTCGACGGCTTGCCGCGGTGGCGCAAGCCGAGCGCCGTGTTCTCCGACGTGAACGCAGCGCAGGCCGGCCCTGATCTGATCAACATGGCCGCGACCATCTCGTTCGATCTCGCCGGCGAGCGGGACGATCTCATCGTCAAGATGAGCTGGGTGATCATCCGCGAGGACGGCGAGTGGAAGATCGTCAATCACCACGCCTCGTCGCAGGCGCCGCTGATCTGACGCGACTCCATCGGTTTCGTCATTCCGGGGCTCGCGACGTCGCGCCCCGGAATGACGACTCGTGCCGTAGGATGGGCAAAGGTGCAAAGCGCCGTGCCCACCCTCTCTCGGTGACGAGAAAATTCGTGGGCACGCGTTCCTTTGCCTACCCTACGGCACCTGCCAAGCAGCAGCACACGGCATCGTCATTCTCGTGAGAGAACGGACGTGCATCCTGCGCGTTGAGGTGGGTCCAACAAGGAACCCACCATGCAGAACATCGCAGAGCATATGGAAGTCATCGGCGCCGACGGCGTCCATGTCGGTACCGTCGACAAGGTCGAAGGCAATCGTATCAAGCTGACCAAGAAGGACAGCGGCCAGGGCAGCCACAAGGGCCATCATCATTTCATCGACAAGGGCCTGGTCGCCGACGTCGAGGGCAACAAGGTCCGTCTCTCGGCCAAGGCCTCGGTGGCCGTGACCATGGAAGAGGAAAAGTAGGGCGCCCTCTCGCGTTCCCGATCTGTACCGCTATTCGCCCGACCGCACGTTCCGGTAGCCTTGGCGGCAATCGCGTCGCGTAGGGTGCAGGGAAGATGGCGGAGCCGGGCCGGCCAGTACGGTCCCAAGGTATTGCCGGGACGTGGCCGGTCGGCCGTGCTGCGCCCGCCGGCGGCTTTGTTCCGGCGGGCTTTGGCATCTGGCCCGCGATCGTCGAAACAATCCGCGCATGGGCCCGCGCCGAGGCCGGTCCCGGGCGTCTGTTGCCGTGGGTGCCGGTCGCCTTCGGCGGCGGCATCGCGTTCTATTTTGCCGCCGATCATGAGCCGGTGCTGTGGGTTGTCGCGACGACGGCGATCGTGCTGCTGCTCGGCGCGATCCTGTTGCGGCGGAGCCGGCTGTTCGCGCCCGCGATCATGATCGCTGTGGTCGCCGCGGGCTTTGCCGTGGCGACCTGGAAGACGGCGCGCATCGCCCATCCGGTGCTGGCAAAACCGCTCTATTCGGTGTCGCTGTCGGGCTTCGTCGAGACGCGCGATATCCGCGAGCGCACCGATCGTTTCGTGCTGCGCGTCACCGCCATGGAGGCGCAGCGCAGCGACGTCAAGCTGGAACGCGTCCGCCTCTCCGTGCGCAAGGGCACGGCGCCCGAGGTCGGCAGCTTCGTGCAGCTCAAGGCGCGGCTGATGCCGCCGCTCGCGCCGGTCCGCCCCGGCAGCTACGATTTTTCACGCGACATGTTCTTCCAGGGTATCGGCGCCTCCGGCTTCGTGATGGGCGCGATCACGGCTTCTGTCCCGCCGGATGCCGGCGGCCTGCGGCTGCGCTATGCCGCTTTCATGCAGGGCCTGCGCGATGCCATCGACGCCCGCATCCGCTCAACGCTCGAGGGCGACAACCGCGCGATCGCGACGGCGCTGCTCACCGGACGGCGTGATGCGATTTCCGCGCCCGTGAACGATGCGATGTTCATCTCGGGACTCGGACACGTTCTCTCGATCTCCGGCTATCACATGGCGGTGGTCGCGGGCGTCGTCTTCTTCGCGGTGCGCGCGCTGCTGGCCCTGGTCCCGGGCCTCGCAGTCGGCTTCGCCATCAAGAAATGGTCGGCAGCAGCCGCCCTGGTGGCGGCCGCGTTCTATCTTCTGCTGTCGGGTGCGGAGGTCGCGACGCAACGCTCGTTCTTCATGACCGCCGTGGTGTTGATCGCGGTGATGGTCGATCGCCGTGCCATCACCTTCCGCACCCTGGCCGTGGCGGCGCTGATCGTGCTCGCGGTTGCGCCCGAGGCGCTGGTGCATCCCAGTTTTCAGATGTCCTTCGCCGCGACGCTCGGGCTGGTGGCGCTGGTGCAGATCGGCATGCCGAACCTGCTTGCCTCGCCCGATCATTCGGCGACGGCGCGCGTCGCGCTGTGGGGCGGCCGCGAGATCGCGATGCTGTTCCTGGCCTCGCTGATCGCGGGGCTTGCGACCACGCCCTATGCCGCCTTCCACTTCCATCGCGTCACGCCCTACGGCGTGCTCGCCAATCTCGGTGCGATGCCGGTCGTCTCCGCGCTGGTGATGCCGGCAGGCCTGTTGGGATTGCTCGCGGCGCCCTTCGGGCTCGACGGCGCGTTCTGGTGGCTGATGGGGATTGGCATCGACTGGATGGTCGCGGTCTCGCGCTGGGTGGCGGCCTTGCCGGGCGCGGTCGGCCGCATTCCAGCCTTTGGCATCGCGCCGCTGATTGCAGCAAGCCTCGGCATCATCGTGATGGGTCTGCTGCGCACGCCCCTGCGCTGGTGCGGTGCCGTGGTGCTGCTGGCCTCCATCGCCTGGGGCCTGTCGGTGCGGCAGCCCGATATCCTGATTGCAGGGGATGGCGCGAGCGTCGCGGTACGCGGCGGGGACGGGCGGTTGCACCTGATCAGGACGGGCAAGGACAATTTCCTGCTGAAGGAGTGGCTGGCGGCCGACGCTGATCCGCGCGATGCCGGCAGCAGCGCGCTAGGCGAGGGCGTGTCGTGCGACGAGTCCGGCTGCGTGACGCCGCTCGCCGACGGGCGGCTGGTCGCGCTGGCCTCGCGCATCGACGCGCTGGTGGACGATTGCAGCCGGGCTGCACTGGTGGTGGCGTCGCGGCCCGCGCCGCCCGATTGCGCGGCAATGGTGGTCGATCGGCAGCGGCTCGCTCGCCAGGGTGCGCTGGCCCTGACGCAGCGTGGCGAGGGTTTTTCCGTGCAGGCGGTGAGGGCGAGAGGCACGAACCGCCCGTGGCTGCCCGCCGGTGCCGGCGAAGGTGATTTCGACGGCAGCCTTGCGCCGAAGGTGGCGCCCCGCAACCGGGACGCTACGCCGTCGGAGGCTAACTTGCAGGCCGACGATTGATGCGATTGATTTACAGATACCAGGCCAGCACGGCTTCCAGCCTGGCGTTGTCGATGACCGGCAGGGCCACCATCCGGCTCAGCCCGGCTACGCGGGCCTCGGAGCCGGCGATCGAGCTGTCATGGGTGAGATCGTCGTCGAGCGCCGGCATGCCGGTGGCCCATGCGCCGCCGATGCTGCCTTCGCCCCTGCCGATGGATCTACCCGCGTAGAGCGCGGCGAGGTCGGTCTGCGCGCTGCAATCGCCGGCGCGAAAGACCAGCACTGAGCGGGCCTCGTTCGGGACCCAGATCTCGAAGCGTCGCGCAATCGGGGTTGCCTGCGCGGAGAGCAATGTCAGAACCCACGTCTCGGTGCCGGTTCGGTAGGGCACGCCGACCCCCAAATTGATCCCGATCTTGGCCGCGTCCTCCCAGCGCAGGAAGCTCTTGGCGTCGTGCAGGTCCTTGATGATCAGCGGCAGACCCGCCTTCCAGGTGCGTCCGGGCAGGCCGAAGCCGCGCGGAAACCTGGTGTGGCGGGAGTTGAATTCGAACATGTCCGCCATGCCGTAATAGCCGTCGACGAGCGCCATCTCGTGGGAGCGATCGGGATCGTTGTGCCAGAGTTCGATCGCGCCGACATGCGCCTCGTCGTCCCCGCAGAACAGCACCATCACGGCTTGCAGGAATTCGCCCGCGAACACCGGCACCGCCACGCCGCAGGTGAGGCCGGCCGCGACGGCCTGCTCGGTCCGTTTGAAATAGGAGTTGGCGAAGGTCGTGAGGATGACGGGATGGCCAGAGGCCCAGGCCTTGCCGGGAAGTCCCTCGTCATATCCGAAGTGCAGGTCCTCGCTCACGGACTTGAACGCGGACAGCCCTTCGCCGTAGAGGCCGCCGCCGAATTCCAGACGCCTGCGCGTCCGGTCGGGCACCCAGAGTTCAACGACGCGAATGAAGGTCTTCATCGAGCGTGTCCGCCGCCTCAAACCACGACAGCATCGGTCATTTGGCTGCGGAGCGGACGTTCAAAATTCAGGCAGGACGGCTCAAACTTCGTGCGGCGCCGGGCGGGCCGATCGATGTTCGTGAAAACACGAACCATGCCATCTCGCCGGCGTCTGCCGGCGATGGCACTTCAATCCTGGCGGCATCCAGTTGTCAGTCGAGGTGGCGTCAGCCGATCGGCAGGCGCGTGACCGGCGACCGGCTGTCGTCGATGATCTGCGGCTTGTGCTCGCGCTCGCCGACGGGCTGGGTCACCGGCAATTGCAACACGGTGGCACGCTGGCCTTCGACGAGTTGTGTCACCAGCACGTATTTACCGTCAGGGAATTCGATCGCGTCGTGGTGGCGATCGGGAATGTGCGGATCGATCTTGCCGAACTTGCCGACGCGCGAATTGACGGTGCGCGTCCAGATCCAGCGATTGTCGTAGCGGACGTTGTCGGCGAAGGCGAGCTCCGTCCCGGGCAGCAGACAGACGGCCACGGTCGGATCGGCGGCAGAAGCAAAGCCACGCGTCGAGGTGCCGCGGAACGTTGTCGACACGATCGTCTCGCCGACTTCGGCGGGGCGCGATGCAACGGCATGCAGGCTGTAGTCACACATCGGGTGCTCCTCATTCGAAGATAGCAACCCGCGCCTCCCTCGGAGGCGCAAGCCTCTATCAGAGTGGAAGCACGCAACGCTCTGCTTGGTTGTAGGCAAATCTGCGGCTGGTCTGCGGGACGCGATCAAATTATCTTTTCGAATCCGACAGGAACAAAGCTCACATCAATGCATTCGGCGAGGACCAACGTCAGCGGCGCGCGGGCGCCGATGCGTCATGTCTGCTCGAGGACTCGAGACCGCGAAGCAATGGGGGCTTGTGGCGACACGCCGAGGCGTCGCCTCTGAAGAGGGGCCGGACAATCTGCGCAAGACCAGAAGATTGCCCAGCAGGAGCGGATCAGATCCGCTCCAGTCGGAATCATGGGTATCGAATGACCGCCGAGGGCTCTCAGTACTTCCGGTAAAGCCCGATCAGCTTGCCCTGAATCTTGACGCGGTTCGGCGGCAGGATGCGCACCTCATAGGCGGCATTGGCGGGCTCGAGTGCGATCGAGGCGCCGCGGCGGCGGAAGCGCTTGAGCGTGGCCTCCTCGTCGTCGATCAGCGCCACCACGATGTCGCCGGTATCGGCGCTCTCGTTGCGCTGGATCAGCGCCATGTCGCCGTCGAGGATACCTGCCTCGACCATGGAATCGCCGCGCACTTCGAGCGCGTAGTGCTCGCCGGAGCCGAGCATGTCGGGCGGCACGCTGATGGTGTGGCTGCGGGTCTGCAACGCCTCGATCGGCGTGCCGGCCGCGATGCGGCCCATCACGGGCACTGCGACGGGCCGCTCGCCCTCGTCAACGGGCGGGCTGGAGCTCGCGCGCACCTTGCCGAGATTGCCCTCGATGACGCTCGGCGTGAAGCCGCGCCGGTTGCCGGCCGCAGCCTGAAGCTCCGGCAGCTTGATGACTTCGATGGCCCGAGCGCGGTTGGGCAGGCGGCGGATGAAGCCACGCTCCTCGAGCGCGGTGATCAGGCGGTGGATGCCCGACTTCGAGCGCAGGTCGAGCGCATCCTTCATCTCGTCGAAGGACGGCGGCACGCCGCTTTCCTTCAAACGTTCACTGATGAACCGCAGAAGCTCGTATTGTTTGCGCGTTAACATCTCGACCTAAGTCCCCCGGTTGATGTCGTTCGATTCCGAGACGATGAATTCAGCGATAAGCCGCTACATGCTCGAAACAAATCATGAACGGACACTATATGTTCGATACATGTTCCGCAACTGCTTAATTTACCGTGAACAGGGGCGAGTTCGCGGAATGCGTGTGGCCGCGCAGTTCAGACGGGGAGGCGCAGCACCTCGCAAGGGCTGCCCGCCTCGGCCTTCGGCGCGAACGGCGGGCGCACGAGAAGTACCTGTGCTGCAGCAAGATTCGCAAGCAGAGAGGAGTCCTGATGGCTGACGGGAACGGCAACGAGCGCGCCGTCGTCGCGCAGCTCCAGGCGCGCGCGCAGATAATCCTCACGCTGGTCGTTGGCGCCGAGATCGCGGCCCAGCACGGCCCGCTCGCGGCGATGATGAATCACCGAACGGCCCGACAGCGCGCGAATCAACGGCACCATGAACAGGAAGGCGCACACATAGGAGGACACCGGATTGCCGGGCAGGCCGATCACGCGCATCGCGCCGAGCCGTCCGTGCATCATCGGCTTGCCGGGCCGAATCGCGATCTTCCAGAACGCCATCGAGATGCCTTCGTCCCGGAGCGCTTGCTGGACCAGATCGTGGTCGCCGACAGATGCGCCGCCCGTCGTGACCAGGATGTCGGTACCGGCCTCGCGGGCGCGCCGGATGCCGGCGGAGGTGGCTGCAAGCGTGTCTGCGGCAACACCGAGGTCGATGGTCTCGGCGCCCTCGCTGCGGGCGAGCGCGTGCAGGGCGTAGCCATTGGAATAGACGATCTGGCCGTGCCCGGGCGTTGAGCCCGGCATCACCAGTTCGTCGCCGGTGGCGAGGATCGCGACCTTCGGACGGCGGCAGACGGCGAGGTGGGGGTAATTCATGGCGGCGGCGAGCGCGAGATCGCGCTCCGTCAGCCGGGTTCCCTTGCGCAAGAGGACGTCGCCTTCACGGAAGTCGACGCCTGCCGGGCGGATGTGCCGTCCGGCGATCGCGGCTTGCTTGATCGTGACGCAGCTGTCGTCCGCGACGGTGTCCTCCTGGATCACGACGGCGTCGGCGCCGTCGGGAATGACGCCGCCGGTGAAGATCCGTACGGCTTCGCCGGCGCCGACCGTTCTTGCGAAAGGACGGCCCGCCGCGACCTCGCCGATGACCGTCAGCCGGGAATCGATCGTTGCCGCATCGGCGGCGCGGACGGCATAGCCGTCCATCGCCGACATCGCCTGCGGCGGCTGCGTGCGCCGCGCCGCGACGTCGCGCGCGAGCACGCGATGGTAGGCATCGTCGAGCGGAGCCATCTGTTCAGCCAGCGGCTCCGCACCCGCCAGTACCGCGGCAAGCGCGTCAGAAACGGGCATCAAAGCCAAGGGCTAAACTCCTGCTGAGCACATCGATAAATGGCCGGCGAGAGTTCTATCCGAGTGCGGGCGCGAGGCAAAGCAGCACGCAGGTGATTTAGCCTGCGTGGCCCCAGCGGAGGACGCAGCTCACGTCCGTCGCGGCATGATCCGGAAGGCGAGACAGACCGGGATGAGGATGGCCATGGCGAGCACGAGAAGGACGAGCACCACGGCCAGCATCGGTCAACTCCCGCTCGGTCGGTCCGAGCCGTCGTCCAGTGCGACGTCGGGAGCTTTGGGACCTTGATCCTTGTCCGGTAGCGGATCGGCCAAGGATTTCAGGTCGGCGGCCTTGCTGATCAGCTTGGCGGAAAGGTCAGAATCCGAGGTGGTTCTTGCGAATTCAAGCAGGAGAGAGGCTTGCTTGGTGAGATAGGTTTTGCCCAGCACGTCGATAAGTCCGATGTAGAAGTCCCAACGGACTCATGAGTCCTAAGGGCGGTATTCCGTTCCCGGAACTCTGTACAAAAATGCACAAAGGGAACTGGTTCCCCATTCTGTGCAAATTTTGCCTTCGGGAGGCCGGTTCCGCGGCGACGGCCGGCTGGCCTCAGATGCCCAGTGCCTTCAATGCGTTCCCGACATCGCGCGGCGAGGTGACATGCACGGCGGTCAGGCCGCGTGCCCGGGCTCCCTCGATGTTCTCGGCGAGATCGTCGAAAAACAGGATGCGCTCCGCCGGGACGCCGATCGCCGAGACGACATGGTCGAAAGCCGCCGCATCCGGTTTGCGCAGGCCGATGCTGGACGACAGATACAGCTCGCGGAAATGGCCGAGCAGGCCGGCATATTCCTTCGAGAAATAATCGACATGCGGCCGATTGGTGTTGGAGAATGCGTAGAGCGGCATCCGCTTTGCCGCACGCGGCAACAGCTCGGCGATATCAGGCATCTCGCCGGCGAAGATCGCGTTCCAACCCTCGAGGAACTGCGCGTCCGAAATGCCGATTCCGAGCGAGCTTCGCAGCGAGGCGAAATAATCCTCGTCGGTTATCCTGCCGACCTCGTGCAGCTGGTAGGCCTCGTCACGCACATAGCGCGCGACGATCGCCTCCGGCCGGCAGCCGGCATGTCCCGCCCAGCAGGCGATCGCCTTGGAGAAGTCGATGTCGAGCACAACGCGCCCGAGATCGAACAGAAGCGCATCCGCGCTGCCGGGAGAGAGCGATGTCATTGCGTCCTTTTCAGTTCAGCATCGGCAAGGGTCGGCAAGTCACCTTCGACGGGTCACTTTCGACAAGTCAGTATCGATAAGGCTCGTGGTCGAACAGCGGGAACGCGCTGAACACGCTCGGCGCGTTGGTGGCGGTGGCCGGACGCAGGCAGGATCTGTCGACCTCGGCAAACGAGGTGGCGCCCAGCAGGCCGAGGCAGCGCAGCACCTCGTCCTCCAAGAGCTCCAGCATCCGCGTGATGCCGGCTTCGCCGGCCGCCGCCAGCGCCCAGCATTGCAGCCGGCCGATGCCGACGAGGTCTGCGCCTGCCGCGATCGCCTTGACGATGTCGGTGCCGCGACAGACCCCGCCATCGACCATGATCTTGGCACGCCCTTTCACGGCCTCGACGATCTCGGGCAGCACATGCATGGCGCCGAGGCCATGGTCGAGCTGGCGGCCGCCATGATTGGAGACGTAGATCCATTCGACGCCGTGATCGACCGCGATCAGGGCGTCCTCGGCGGTGGCGATGCCCTTCAGGATCAGCGGGATCTTGAACTTGTCCTTGACCATTTTCACCGTCCGCCACTCCAGGCCCTTCTGGAAATCGCCGCCGGTGGCACGCAGGCGGCTCTCGCGAACGTAGCGCTTGGCGATGTCACGTTCGCGACGGCTGTAATGGGCGGTGTCGACGGTCAGGCAGAAGGCGGCATAGGCGTTCTTCTCGGCGCGGCTGACGACATCGGCGACGAAAGCGTCGTCGCCGCGGACATAGAGCTGATAGAGCCGGAGCGCATCGGGGGCTGCCTCGGCGGTCTTCTCCAGTCCCGGCTCGGAGACCGAGCTCAGCATGTGCGATGCGCCGAAGGCGCCGGCACCGCGCGCGACGCTCGCCGCGCCGTCCGGGTCGAAGATCTCGAGCGCGCCGACGGGGGCGAGCACCACCGGCAGACGCATCTTGCGGCCGAACTGCTGAACCGAGCCGTCCACCTTGCGGACGTCGCGCAGCACGCGCGGGCGAAAGGCGATCTCGTCCAGCGCCATGCGGTTGCGGCGCATCGTGGTTTCGGTCTCGGCGGCACCGACGATGTAGTCCCAGGCGTTCTGGTTGAGATTGGCCCGCGCTTTCCGGACGAATTCGTGCAGGTTCTGGAACGGCTCGTTGCTGGCGCCGAGCTCGACGTTCCGTTCCGCCCGGATGCGGGGTGCTTCGTTCATTGTTATCCTCCCGAGAATTTGAAGCCTTATGTCATCGCCTAACCCGTCCAGCCCTCCAAAACTATCCTAAAATCGCATAGCTGCGAGGCGTGACCGGCCGACCGATTTCCCTTGCGGGCGGACCAGTCCTGCAACGTTGCCAAAAGTTTAGGTCCGGACGAAGCGATTTCTGCGGCGGTCCCGTTGGCGCGGCGTCCCGGCCTTGAAGAAACCAGAATGGTATTGTGAGAAGCGGACTGGATCGCCAATTGCATGGCGCTCCAAAGCCCCAAGCGAGAAGGTCAGACTACATGCGGAAATCCCTGCTGTTCCCTCTGGGCGCGCTCACCGGAGCGTGTCTGACCCTTCTGGTGGCCAGCCCGCACGGCGGCGTATGGGCGGCACGGGCGGCAGTGGGCGCGAATGATGCCTATTCCCAGCTCAACCTGTTCGGCGAGGTGTTCGAGCGCGTGAAGGCGAGCTATGTCGAAAAGCCCGACAATGCCAAGCTGGTCGAGGGTGCGATCACGGGCATGGTGACCTCGCTCGATCCGCATTCGCGCTACATGAATGCGAAGGCCTGGACGGAGATGCAGGAGACCACCTCCGGCGAGTTCGGCGGCCTCGGCATCGAAGTCACGATGGAAGACGGCCTCGTCAAGGTCGTCTCTCCGATCGACGATACGCCCGCCTCGAAGGCCGGCCTCATGTCCGGCGACCTCATCAGCAAGATCGACGGCGAGGCCGTGCAGGGCATGACGCTCGAGCAGGCCGTCAACAAGATGAAGGGCCCGGTCGATACCCAGACCAAGCTCACCATCCTGCGCAAGGGCGCCGACGCCCCGCTCGATGTCGCGATCAAGCGCGAGATCATTCATGTGCGTCCGGTCCGCTTCCATGTCGAGAACGGCGACATCGGCTATATCCGCATCACATCGTTCAACGAGCAGACCACCGACGGCCTGAAGAAGGCGATCGCCTCGATCTCCAGGGACGTCCCGCAGGACAAGCTCGTCGGATATGTCGTGGATCTGCGCAACAATCCGGGCGGTCTTCTCGACCAGGCCGTGTCGGTGTCGAGCGCGTTCCTGCAACGCGGCGAGGTCGTTTCGACCCGCGGCCGTACTGCTGAAGAGACCCAGCGCTTCACCGCGCATGGCGGCGACCTCACCAAGGGCAAGCCGCTGGTGGTCCTGGTCAATGGCGGCTCGGCCTCGGCCTCGGAGATCGTGGCCGGCGCGCTGCATGACCACAAGCGTGCCACGATCATCGGCACGCGCTCTTTCGGCAAGGGCTCGGTGCAGACCATCATTCCGCTCGGCGCCGCCAACGGTGCGCTGGCGCTGACCACGGCGCGCTATTACACGCCGTCAGGACGCTCGATCCAGGCTCAGGGCATCGCCCCCGACATCGAGATCCTGCAGGACGTGCCGCCCGAGCTGAAGGGCCGGATGGACACCATGGCGGAGTCGCAGATGCGCGGGCATCTGTCGGCCGGTGAGGGCGGCGAGCAGACCGGATCGCAGTCCTACGTGCCGCCGAAGGCGGAGGACGACAAGGCCCTGCACGCGGCCTATGACTTCCTGCACGGCGTCACCGCGAATGCGGTTGCATCGAAGCGCGCGTCGAAGGCCGCGGTGCCGAACTAGACTCTTCGCGACGTCCAGACAATCGCCCGGCAGCGGATGACCGCTGCCGGGCGATTTCGTTTGGTCGTGTCTCAGTTCGGTGTGATGGCTCGCGGCGAGCCGCGGATCACTGCAATCGTCATTGCTGCTTTTTGGGACCCGTGTGGTGCGGGACTTCGGACTTCGGTCCGCCGCCGTAATGATGGCTGCCGCCCGAACCGCTGGTTGACCCGCCATCGTTTTCTTTCTTGCCCATGTGATGCGGGACCTCGGTTTTCGGTCCACCCGTGTAGTGGTGGCCGTTCTTCTCGTCGGAGGCGCGGGTCTGCGCCATGGCAGGCAGCGTGATAAAGGACATGATCGCGGCAACCACGATCAGCTTGCGGTGACTCATTTGGGATTCTCCTGTTCGATCTTTCAAGTTGGTGCCAATCAAGTCCCGGTGGCTTGATCGAGCCGCCAGCAAACCCGGAGCGTGAGCATCCGGGTTGAGCAAGATCAACATGGTGATGTGCGTGCCTTCGCCGATCGATGCGAACATCGTCGAATTGCTGCAGGCGACGGGAAGCGGCGCGCTTCTTACAGAAAAAAATCGAACGAACCGCCGAAAATAATGAGGCGCGTGCAACGCCCTCGATCGTGTTGCTGGGCGGCCCAGCGCTGTCGTCGGCAAGTGCCCTCCGCTTGAGGACGAGATGCGTCTCGATTCATTACGCGAGTGAATCACAAAAAGATTTGGCTGGCGCGTCGACCGAGTTTGAGGTCGATCAAACTTGGGCCAGTGGCGCAACCTAGCGTGTCGGCGCGAATGAGCAGCGACGAGGTTGCGATCCCAAAGGCCGATCGTAAAGATGGAGAGCGCGCCGTTGACTGACGAAGCTATTCACGATCCTGGTCGGCCCCTGCAAATCGTACTTCAGTTGCGTCGTCGGCTCTGGGAGACGATCACGATCAGATCGATGCTGGTCGAGCCGCGGCGCGATGTCCGCCTGGATCTGTTTCGCGGGCTGGCGAACTGGCTGATTTTTCTCGGACACATTCCGGAGTCCGCGCTCGTCTGGTTCACGACGCGCAATTACGGCTTTAGCGACGGCGCCGATCTGTTCGTGCTGATCTCCGGCTATACCGCGACTCTCGTGTTCGGCACGATGATGATGGAGCGCGGCTTCGTCGTCGGGGCAACCCGGCTGCTGCGGCGGGTCTGGCAGCTCTATGTCGCTCACTTGCTGTTGTTCTTCGTCTATCTCACCGCCGTGCACTACCTCGCGCACAGGTTCGACGATCCTCATTTGATGGACCAGTTCAACGTCGCGCCGCTGATGAATTTTCCGGTCGAGACGCTCTCGCAGGGCCTGATCCTCAAATTCAAACCGCTCAATCTCGACGTGCTGCCGCTCTACATCGTGCTGATGGCGGCGTTTCCCGTCGTGCTCTGGTTCATGCTACGCTGGCGCAATGCGGTGATGATCGGCTCGATCGGGCTCTATCTGGCGGCCCGCCATTACGACTGGAATCTGCCGTCCTATCCGGCTGGAGTGTGGTACTTCAATCCGTTCGCCTGGCAATTGCTTTTCGTATTCGGAGCCTGGCTGGCCTTGGGAGGGGCGGCAGCGAGCCGCTGGCTGCTGTCGGCCCGTACGGCGCTCATCCTCAGCGGCGGCTTCCTGCTCTTTGCGCTCGCGATGACGCTGGCCGAACGAATCCCGGAGTTGCGAGACTCCGTTCCCCACGGGCTCGCCGCGATCTTCATTCCCAACGACAAAACCAATCTCGGTCCCTCTCGCATCATCCATCTGGCGAGCCTGTTGCTCATCGCCGTCTCGCTCATTCCGATCGACTGGCCCGGTCTCAAGTCGCCCTTGCTCCAACCCTTGATCAGATGCGGCCAGCAGTCGTTGTCGGTGTTCTGCGTCGGCCTCTTTCTGTCGTTCGTCGCGCATTTCGTGCTCGAGTCCGGACCTGAGGGGCTGTGGGCCCAGCTGCTGGTCGGCGCGGCGGGTCTCTGGATCATGACGATCGTGGCGTATTACCGAACGTGGTCGAAGGGCATCGACAGGAGTCGCTTGCCGGGCGAGGAGGCGGGCGGATGATCACGTCCGGGCTGATCTTCGCGGAAGAGACCGTCGAGCTGCGTGACGTTTCCGCGCGTAAGGACCGCAGACGCTTCGCATTTATAGCGCCTGACCCGCCCCGTACCGCATCGCCTGATCGGCGACCTCGGCGATCAGATGACCCATCCGAATCTAACCAGGAGAGAAAACATGAACCGTTCGAGAAGTGCCATCGTGAGCGCAGCCGCCTTCGCCGTCCTCGTCCTCGGGCCGGTCGGGCTGCCGCCCGCATACGCCGCCGGTCCCGACCAGATCGCGATGATGGATGACGACAAGATGTCGAGGATGCCGGATCCGTCGGATTCGAGCGGCAAGATGAACGTGGGCCAACCCGCCGGGCAGTCTCAGAACATGGGCAGCGGCCGGATGAGCGATGACAAGATGAAGATGCCGCCGCAAGGTCAGATGCGGGGCTGCCAGGGTGCCGGCTGCCAGGAGAACTCCGGCATGATGCAGATGATGCCGATGATGCAAATGATGGAAAAGATGATGCACGGCCAGATGAGTTCGTCCGGCAACGGCAACGCGAGGAGTGGACCGGTCGACGTGACCGAACGGCTCGAAGGGCGGATCGCCTTTCTAAAGGCGGAGCTCCAGATCAACGACGGGCAGACCGCGGGCTGGAACAGTGTCGCAGACGCTTTGCGTTCCAGCCGGCAGCACCTGCTTGAGGCGCGCAAGATGCTCGCAATGGACGACAGGCTGGGTAGCGCCGACCGTCTGGAGCACTATGAGCGGCACTTGTCTGAGCGTCTGGAGGCGATCAAATCGACCCGCCTGGCTTTCACGCGGCTCTACGCGTCGCTGGACGAAAACCAGAAGCAGACCGCGGATACCATCCTGCTGCCGCTGATTGCGTCATTCTAGCGGTTGAAGCGAGCGCAAGGTCATGTTCGGTCCGTCCCTTCGATGTCGCTCCGGCTTGTTTGCGCTTGGTCTCCTTGCGAGTCAGCTTGCTCCGATTGCCGCGCCTGCATCGGAGGTCGGCCGTGGGGTGACGCATGGGGCTGCACGGTTCGCTCCGCTCCGGGAGGTGGCGGAGGCAGAGGGAGACCACACGGCGCATCATCCCGCAGCTTCCGGCATCGCGGGCGATGCGGCGCCGAAGCCGGACGGATCAGCAGGTCTGAACGACCCTCACGCCGCGGGTGCGCCGCCGAGCGGCGTCAAGCCGGGGATGCCGGGGATGATGGGTGGAATGGACGGCATGATGGGCCGGCCGCGCAGGGAGTTCTATCCGGCATTGATGGACATGCCGGCGCTGTCCACCGAGCAGAGGAACGGTCTGCAAGTCCAGGCCCGCGTGCGGATCGGCGCTGAGGCCGATCGCCTGGCGGGTGCCGAAATGGATCTGCGGCACGCCATCGCCGCCGGCGACATCGTTGCCGCCGATCAGGCCGCGCGCCGGCTCCGCGACTCCCTGAACGCCGTCCAGAGCGGCGTGGTCGCGCTGCGTTCGCTGCAAGAGGGCAGGCCGCCGCAGCAAATCGCGCAGGCCTGGTTCAAATCGCAAATGAACCTGCTGCCTCAGCAAGGCACCACGGATAGCGATGACGGCGCGCCGGGAGTTTCCTGGTTTCACGTCACGACCATGGCGCTGCTGGTGCTGTTCTCGCTCGCGATGCTCGCCGTCTACGTCGCGCGGATGCGTCGGACGAACGTACTGGTCGACCGGCTGACCCGCGCGGCGGCCGCTCCAAGCGCCGCCACGCCACTCGTCCCCATGCCAGCCGCCGGTCTGCCGAACGACAAGGCGGAGGCCACACCTTCTCGAGAGACAAGTCACCAACTGCGGCGGGGCGCGAGCAGCCTCTGGAACGGCAAGCTGAGGATCTGCGCGATCTATCAGGAGACGCCTGACGTGAAGACCTTCCGTCTGCAAGCGGTGGACGGCGGCGCGATCCCGTTTGCGTTCCTGCCTGGGCAATTCCTGACCTATGCCATCGAGATTGACCGAAAGACCGTCAGGCGTTCCTACACGATCGCCTCGTCCGCCGCCCAGACTGCTTATGTCGAGACCACGATCAAGCGCGAAGAGGGCGGGCTCCTGTCCGACTACATGCATGGGCACCTGAAGGAGGGAGACCTCGTCGAGGTCGCAGGCCCCTCCGGGGCCTTTACGTTCACGGGCAAGGAGGCCGATAGCGTCGTCCTGATCGGTGGCGGGGTCGGCATCACGCCGCTGATGGCGGCGATCCGCTATCTCTCGGACATAGCATGGCCCGGCCAGATCTACCTCGTCTATGGCGCGCAGACGACCGAGCAATTCATCTTCCGGGACGAGCTCGAATATCTCCAGCGCAGGATGAACAATTTGCATGTCGCGGCCACGATGGTGCGGGCTGCAGGCACCTCGTGGATGGGAAGCGAGGGACAGATCACCGCCGAGTTCCTGGCGCGGGCGGTGCCCGATCTGGCCAGACGTCGCGTTCATTTGTGTGGTCCCCCCGGAATGATGGATGCGCTCCGGAAAACGCTGATCGGAATCGGCGTGCCCGGCGAGCAGATCAAGACGGAAGCCTTTGGCCCGGCCCGCGGAGCCGTTCCACCACCGGGCAGAACCGCCACCGAAGCGCAACCGACGGAAGGTCAAGCGGGCAACCGAGGGACCGCGGCGATCGGTCCGGCAACGGCGACCATTCGCTTCGCGATATCCGGCAAGGTGGCGGCGCTACCACCGGACAAGAGCGTCCTGGAGGTCGCTGAGAGCGCGGGCGTCGCGATCGATTATTCCTGCAGGGCCGGGGTCTGCGGTGTCTGCAAGACGCACCTCTTGCAAGGAAACGTCACCATGGAAATTCAGGACGCCCTGACGGCAGACGACAAGGCGAACGGGCTCATCCTGGCCTGCCAGGCGAGATCGGTCGGGGATCTGGTCGTCGAGGCCTGACATAATGAATGTGAGAGAGCGCCTGGTTGCCGACGTCGTTCTGGCCGCCCTGTTGCTGCTGGTGCCGGCTTTCCTGCTTCACTCCGACAGCCGGTTTGCAGGAAGCCTGGCCGGCTTTGTCCTCGGGGTGGGCGCGGCGGCGCTGATAGTGCTCCTTCTGCTTTATCCGATGGCGGCCCATAGCGCGGGCCTGAAGGCCCTGGTCACGCGATGCGTGTCGATGCCGACGCTCCTTGCGTTTCACGCCTATGCTGGAATCGTCGCGGCGTTCTTCGCGCTGCTGCACACCGGGCACAAATTTCAGAGCCCGCTCGGGATTGCCCTGGTGACGAGCATGCTGATCGTCGTCATCACCGGGCTTGTCGGGCGCTACTATCTGCCGCAAACCGCGATGGAGCTCCGCCAGCAGCAGTCGCATCTGGCGACGTTGAGGTTGGCCTATGAGCACACGGTGGCGACCTTGTCGTCGCCCGATCAGGATGAACGTGACGGGGCCGGCAAGCATGCACTGGCCTTGCAGAAGGTGCCGTTGCTGCAACTCGTCGATGGCATTTCCGATCTCGAATCGGCCATCGCGTCGAGCGAGGCGGTCAAGGCGGTCTTCATGCAGTGGATCGGATTGCATGTCCTCGCGGCGATCGTCATGTATGCGCTGCTCGCGGTCCACGTGGCCGCCGAGGTCTATTATGGACGGAGGTGGCTCGCGTGACGATCCGGGGCGTGCTCTACGTCGTGGTCGCGACACTGGCGGTCGCAGGTGCAGCGGTCGCATCGATCGGCCTGTATCGGGGAAGCCCTGGCCCGGGTTGGACGAAGCTCGTCAGCCCCGGACCGCTTTCTGCGAAGCATGCGTTTCTGTCCGACCGATGTGAGAGCTGCCATGCCCCGATCAAAGGCGTCGAGGCGGCCGCCTGCATCGCCTGTCACGCGCCTTCGGCCGCGGATCTCGCCAAACAATCGACGGCGTTTCACGCTCTGGCAGGTGGTCAATGTTCCGGCTGCCATCGCGAGCACCAGGGCGGCTTGCGGCCGATCAGGATGAACCACGCGTCGTTGCTGCAAGTTGCGATGCCTGCCTCCGGCATGAAGGTGTTCGACCGGAGCACGGCCGATCAACTCAGGGCCGATCTGACGGATTTTCTGGGCCTGCCAAAGTCCGAGCGGACGGAAAGGTCTGCACTCGATTGCGCCGGCTGCCACAGCAACCGGGAGCCGCACAGCGGATTGTTTGGACGGGAATGTGCAGCCTGCCACGCGCTCGCGTCCTGGAAAGTCGTGGGGTTCCTGCATCCCTCGCCAACCTCGAAGGACTGCGCCCAGTGCCATCAGGCGCCGCCGAGCCACTACATGGGCCACTTCATCATGATGGATCGCGTCATCGCGGGGCAGGAGCACGCATCGGTCGATCAGTGCTTTCTGTGCCACATGACGGATTCGTTCAACAACATCAAAAGCGTCGGCTGGATGAAGCATCATTGACAGGTGCGACGCAGATGGGTCCCGTAAATTACAGAGTCAGCAAAGAATATTTTGCGAGGTGTTCGCGCCGCATCGCCAGAGCTCGACGGCCTCGCGAGCTCCAGAATTCCGTCGGCCTAACGTGGCGTAAGGCGTGTCCTGAACTGTCGGGTCGGCATGCGCCGTTTTCTGTTGGCCGTCAGTACAACCAGGGTTATATGTTGCAGGACGGATCTCAGGTGCTGGAATGATTGGCTTGATGAAGCCAAGGCGAAGGTGGTGGGGATGGCTTGTCGCCACCGCCTATCTGCTTGCGTCGATGACGCCGTCTCTCGCGATCTCGATCTCTCCTGCCACGGCGAACCCGTGCGAGCATCAGTCCACGCATGGGCACGATCATGCCGACGCCGGATCGGCGCCGCATTCGCATGACGGTGCGATGGCCGGAGATTGTGACGGCGACCACGACCAGTCCGGCGATCGGCATGCAGCCTGCTGCGGCTCGGTGCTGTGCTTCACCGCAGTGTCGCCTCAAGCTCCCGCGATCGCGGGGTTCGTGGCGCCGCACGCGCGCTGCGAAGCGCGGCCGGACGTGATCTGCGACGAAGGCGCATCCCGCCGCCACTACCGGCCCCCCATCGCCTGAAATAGCTCCCGAAGATCGAACTGTGCCGCTCCTGGTCCGAGCGCGGATCGACACGTCTGTGACGGGTGCAACACCCGGCGGATGATGGCGGTGCGCCAGGCCTCGCGCGCGCGGCGCGTCGAGTGGAAGAACGTCGACGTGGCGATCATTGGCCTGCGGCAGGCGAGATCGGCCGCGCAGGCACCACCGTAGCGACGATCTCTCGCGAACATCGTTCGGGAGCTACTGCATCCGCGGATCGCAGCCGCGTGCGATCCGACCAATTTCGCTCCGATGAAGCGATCGGCCGAATGGCATGCAAGGACGATGAGTCATGAAATCGCCGAACAAGAGTCCATCGGTGCAGACACCAGCTTTCCTGGAATCGCAGGAAGCGGTCGTGCGTTCCGCCCTTGTCGGCAGCTACGATCGCCTGCGCGGTTATCTGCAGCGACGCTTTGGCGGTACGGCAGAAGCGGAGGAGGTGCTCCAGGCGTTCATGTTACGCGCACTGGAGCGGTCCGGCGACGTTCGCGATGCGGACTCGGTTCGAGGCTGGCTGAGCAGGGTTCTGGCGACGACCATCGCGGACTTCCACCGCCAGGCATCAAGGAGCAGGACGCGGGAGATGCCGTTCCCGCATGAACTCAACGATCGTCTTGCCGTCGACCAGGATGCCGCGGCCAATGCCGTGGTCTGCGAGTGTCTTCATATCCATCTGTCTCTGCTCAAGCCGGAGCATGCCGAGGTCATTAGAAGGGTCGATCTCGCCGGCGAGCCGCGGGAACTGGTTGCCGCCGATCTGGGCGTGACCGTGAACAACCTGACCGTTCGGCTTCATCGCGCGCGACAAGCGTTGAAGGAGCGCCTCGAGCAGACCTGCGTTGTCTGTCTCGAGGAAAGCTTCTGGGAGTGCCGTTGCGCCGACAACCGAGGTCGGAGCTAACCGGCCTCGCGCCGGCGGCTCTTGCCGCCGTCGCGCTGTGCGAGCCGGCTGCGATGCAGCGCGAACAGCTCCAGCACCTTGTCGGCGGGCTTCGCGGCGCTGAAAAGATAGCCCTGCATCTCGGAACAGCCGAGCGCGCGGAGCAGGCGCTGCTGCTCCTCGGTCTCGACGCCCTCGGCCGTGGTGGTCATGCGGCGCGCGGCCGCCAGATTGACCACGGCCTGGACGATGCTTGCGGAGCCGTCGGGACCGGCGATGTCGTCAACGAAACAGCGATCAATCTTGATCTTGTCGAACGGGAAGCGGTGCAGATAGCTCAGCGACGAGTAGCCGGTCCCGAAATCGTCGAGCGCGATGCGCACGCCGATGGCCCGGAGCTGGTGCAGGATTGCAAGCGCGGCATCGTCGTCGCGGATCAGCACCGCCTCGGTGATTTCGAGCTCCAGTCGGCTCGCCGGCAGATTCGAAGCGGCGAGCGCCGCCATGATCTTCAGCGCCAGCGTGCCGCTCTTGAATTGCACCGGCGAGACGTTGACGGCGAGGCGGATGTCGTCGGGCCAGCTTGCCGCGTCCCGGCAGGCGGTCGCCAGCACCCATTCGCCGATTTCGTTGATCAGGCCCGTATCTTCTGCAATCGGGATGAACTCCGCGGGCGAGACCATGCCGCGCTCGGGATGGCGCCAGCGCACCAGTGCCTCGCAGCCGGTGATGCGATCATCCTTCAGGCCGAGACAGGGCTGGTAGTGGACCTCGAGGCCGCCTTCGAGGCCCCCTTGGGCGATGGCGTGGCGCAGATCGCTCTCGAGCTGCCGGCGTTCGCGGGCCTTGGCGTCCATCTCCGGCTCGAAGAAGCGATAGGTGCGGCGTCCGGCGGACTTGGCGGCGTACATCGCCATGTCCGCGTTCTTGAGGATCTGGTCGAGCGCGGTACCGTGTTCAGGCGCGAGCGCGATGCCGATGCTGGCGTCGGTGTTGAGATGATGGCCCAGGCAGTCGAACGGCGCGCGGATGGCCGCGAAGACCCGCGCGACGAGCTCGTTGACCTGGTCCCGCGACGTCACCGCGCTCTGGACGATGGCGAACTCGTCGCCGCCGAGCCGCGCCACGAAATTCTCCGGGCCCGCACAGTGGCGCAGGCTTGCGGCAACCGATTTCAACAGCTCGTCGCCGACAAGATGGCCGAGCGCGTCGTTGACGCCCTTGAACTCGTCGATGTCGATGTAGTGCACCGCGATCTCTTCGCCACGGCCGACAGCGGCGAGCTCTTCGCGCAGATGCTCGTGGAACATGGTGCGGTTGGGCAGATCGGTCAGCGCGTCGTAATGAGCGAGGTGAGTGATGCGCTCCTCGGTTCGCCGGCGCTCGGTGATGTCCTCGTGGGTTGCCACCCAGCCGCCGTCCGCGAGCGGTTCGTTGAGGATTTGGATCGAGCGGCCGTCGGAGGTCTCGACCACCATCGAGTTGCGCGCATGAACGTCGTTCAGCACGCGCGCGACATAATCGTCGACGTTGCCCGTGAACGAGCCGGTCACCTTGCGATGGGCGATGATGTCGCGGAAGCTGCATCCGGGCATCACGATCTCGGCCGACAATCCGTACATTTCGATGTAGCGCTGGTTGCAGACCACCAGCCGCCGCTCGGCGTCGAACAGCAGGAGGCCCTGCGTCATGTTGTTGACGGCGCGATCGAGCCGCTGCTTTTCCAGCGTCAACCGTTCCCGCGAGAGGCGGTGCTGCTCCAGCAGCTTGCGCACGACCGCAATCAGCACGCCTGCGATGGCGAGCGCGGACGAGGCGGCGACCGAGATCAGAATGCCGATCTGCTCGCGCCAGTCCCTCAGTGCAGCCGCACGCGTCGTGGTGGCCATCATCAGGATCGGGAAGTGGGGCAGGGCGCGCGATGAGATCAGTCGGTCTTCACCGTCGACCGGGCTCACGAAACGGCCGGCGAAGTGATCGAGGCCGAAAACCCGCTGCTGCTCGAATGCACCGTTCTTGAAGTTCCGACCCATCAATTCGCTGGAATGCGGATACCGGGCGAGCAGCGTACCATCGCGGTGCAGCATCGAGATCGTCGCGTCTTCGCCGAGCGCGAGGGAGGCGAAGAACTTCTCGAAATTGGCGGGCTCGATGCCGCGTCCGACGACACCCAGGAACTCGCCGTTCGGCCCGACGATCTTTCGGGCCACGAGGATGGTCCATGCTCCGGTGATGCGACTGTGCAAGGGTTCGATCAGGACGTCAGGCGAATAGGGATCGTATTTGAAGGTGCGAAAATAGCCGCGATCGGCAACGTTTACTTTCGGAGCCGGCCATGCCGTCGATGAATTGATCAGATCCCCGTCGGCATCGATGATGTTGACGCCGCCGATGTAGGGCAGCGCCTCGATCTTCGAGCGCAACATCCGGTGGACGTCCTGGCCCGAAAGGCGCCTGCGATAGTCCTCGGCATTGTTGATTCCGGTCGTGCGGACCTGGTCGACGAAATCCTTTTGGATGACCGCGAAGTCCTGCAGTTGCTGATCGAAATGGTGGGCGACCAGCAGCACCGTGTTCTCCAGCTCGCGGCCGGAGTTGCGCAGCGCCCGCTCGCGGAAATTCTGCGCCATCAGGACCGAACCTATGGCAATTGCTGCGATCAGCAGCGTGCCGCCCACCACCAGCCAGCGGATTGGTCCGCCGCGCACGAAGGCCTGGTCAAATAGGCGATTGCCGAAGCTCGTCATCATGCTGGATCATTGCCGTACACACGCCAGGATCAATTCTTGGCCCCGCAAACATCCGTCGGTTTACGGAAACGGTATGGAGGTGAAGTTAGGAAGCGCGGTTAATGCCAGGTGAACGATCGCGCAAAAAACCGATCGATGTGCGGGCGCAACACCGTGCAGGAATTGCCGCGGGGCTCCCGCGATGCCGGTCAATTCCTGCCGCCCGTGGCGTGATCAACCAGGGCTTAACCATCTAACATGTTGGCGTTCCTCGAAGGCGCATTGGCACGCGATTTGCGAATTCATCTGCCAACCACACCGCGAGGACATGATCATGACGAGCATTCTGAAGAGCTTCATCGACGACGAGAGTGGCGCGACCGCGATCGAATACGGCCTGATCGCCGCCGGCATCGCACTTGCGATCATTACCGTCGTGAACGGCATGGGCACCAGGCTCAGCACGAAATTCGCGTCGATCAGCACGTCGCTGAAGTAACGATCACGCGCGATAGTGCCCTGACTTGCCGCCGAGCTTCTCGACCAGATGGATGCCTTCGATGCGCACGCCGCGCTCGACCGCCTTGATCATGTCGTAGATGGTGAGACAGGCGACCGACACCGCGGTGAGGGCCTCCATCTCGACACCGGTCGGGCCCGTCACCTTCACGCTGGCGCGAACCAGGCAGCCCGGCAGTTTCGCGTCGGGCTCGATGTCGAGCGTCACCTTCGACAGCGCGAGCGGATGGCAGAGCGGGATCAGCTCCGCCGTGCGCTTGGCGGCCATGATGCCGGCGATGCGGGCTGTGCCGAGCACGTCGCCCTTCTTGGCGTTGCCTGATACGATCAGGTCGAGCGTCGCCCTGGTCATGACGACGCGGCCCTCCGCGACGGCAAGCCGCTCGGTGGCCGGCTTGTCGGACACGTCGACCATTCGCGCCTCGCCGGAGGCGCCGATATGGGTGAGGGCGGGGCCGGCCTTGGGCGGTTTGGTCTTCGCGGGCTTGCGCGCCATGTCAGGTCGTGCCCGTCGCGCGCGCCGTTGTCTCGCGCGCGAGCAGAATGCGCGTCGCCGCGGTGACGTCGGCCTGTCGCATCAGGCTCTCGCCGACCAGGAAGGTCGACATGCCGACGCGCTCGAGCCGGGCGAGATCGGCCGGCGTGAAGATGCCGCTCTCGCCGACCATCAGCCGGTCCTGAGGAATCAGCGGCGCCAGCGTTTCGCTGGTCGCGAGCGTGGTTTCGAAGGTGCGAAGATTGCGGTTGTTGACGCCGATCATCGGCGAACGGAGTTTCAGCGCCCGGTCGAGCTCGGCGCGGTCGTGGATCTCGATCAGCACGTCCATGCCGAAGGCAGTCGCGGCGTCCTCGAGATCCCGGGCGGCGGCATCGTCGAGTGCCGCCATGATGATCAGGATGCAATCTGCGCCGTGCGCACGGGCTTCGACCACCTGATAGGTGTCGAACATGAAATCCTTGCGCAGCACCGGCAGGGACGTCGCCGCCCGCGCCGTCACCATGAAGTCGAGATGGCCCTGGAACGAGGGCGTGTCGGTCAGCACCGACAGACAGGCCGCGCCGCCGGCTTCATAGGCCTTGGCAAGCTCCGGCGGGTCGAAATCGGCGCGGATCAGTCCCTTCGAAGGCGAGGCTTTCTTCACTTCCGCGATCAACGCGTAGTCGCCAGCGGCGTGCTTGGCCCTGATTGCGCGCAGGAAGCCGCGCGGCGCGGCTTGCGCGTTGGCCTTCGCCTCGACCGCCGAGAGCGGCTGCGCGCGCTTGGCCGCGGCGATCTCCTCGCGCTTGTAGGTTTCGATCTTGGCCAGGATATCCGACATGGGGGCGCTCAGCCGTTCGAGACCGTGATCAGGTGCTTCAGCTTCGCGTTCGCCGCGCCGCTGTCGATCGACTTGGTGCCGATTGCAACGCCCTCCTTGAGGTCCTTGGCGCGGCCGGCCACGACCAGCGCGGCGGCCGCGTTCATCAGTGCCACGTCGCGGTAGGGGCTCGGCTTGCCGCTGAGCACGCTCTGCAAGGCGATTGCGTTGGCGTCGGCGTCGCCGCCCTTGAGTGCGCCGGCCTCGCAGCGCGGCAGGCCGGCCTCCTCGGGCGTCACCTCGAAATTGCGGATCTCGCCATTGTGGAGCGCGGAGACGAAGGTGGGGCCGGTGAGGGTGATCTCGTCGAGGCCATCGGAGCCGTGCACCACCCAGGCGGACTGGGAGCCGAGGTTCTTCAGCACCTGCGCCAACGGCTGCACCCATTGCCGCGAGAAGACGCCGACCATCTGGTGCTTGACGCCGGCGGGGTTCGACAGGGGACCGAGCAGGTTGAAGATCGTGCGCGTCGCGAGCTCGACCCGGGTCGGACCGACGTTCTTCATGGCGGGATGATGGGCGGGGGCGAACATGAAGCCGATGCCGCATTCGCGCACGCAGCGGCCGACCTGCTCGGGCCTGAGGTCGATCTTCACCCCGAGCGCGGCCAGCACGTCGGCCGCGCCCGAACGCGACGACAGCGCGCGGTTGCCGTGCTTGGCCACCGGCACGCCGGCGCCCGCAACAATGAAGGAAGCGCAGGTCGAGACATTCACCGAGCCGGAGCCGTCGCCGCCGGTGCCGACGATATCGACGGCGTCAGCCGGTGCCGTCACGGTCAGCATCTTCGAGCGCATCGCCGCAACGGCGCCGGTGATTTCGTCCACGGTCTCGCCGCGCACCCTGAGCGCCATCAACAGGCCACCCATCTGCGAGGGCGTGGCCTCGCCGGACATCATGGCGTCGAAGGCGGCAGCGGCTTCGTCACGCGACAGGCTGGCGCCGGTCGCCACTTTTCCAATGATCGATTTCAGGTCGTCCATCGCGTGCTTTCAACTCACTGGTTCGCGCCGGTCACCTGCGCGAAGGCGGCCTGATTAATGGTGGTCCCGATGTCGGTTTCAAGCTTGTTGACGTAGGAAGCGACCTGCTCCTCGGTCTGGGCGCGGTCGAGGCTCTCCTTCAGCTTCTTGACCGCGTCGGAGGCGGCGTCGATCGCCGGTTCGACGATGTCCGTGACGCGGAAGACGACCACTTCGCTGCCGCCGCTGACGGCCGTCTGTCCGACGCCGTCCTTGGCGGTGCGGAAGGCGGCTGACACCACGGCTGCGGGCACGCCGGCCGGAGAATCGTCGCGCTTGAAGCCGGACGCGGTCTCGACCTTGGCGCCGATCGCCGCTGCTTCATCGGCGAGCTTGCCGCCCGCTTCGAGCTTCTGCACCATCTCGCTCGCCCTGGTCTTGAGCTTGGCCGCGATCTGGTCCTGGCGCCAGCGCGCCTCGACCTGGTCACGGACCTCGTCGAGATTGCGGTCGCGCGAGGGCGTGACGGCGAGCACGTCGTACCAGACATAGCCGCCCTTGAACGAGATCGAGTCGTTGTCGATGCCGACATCGGTGTTGAAGGCCTGTGACACCACGTCGAGCCCTTGCGGAATGTTGGCGACCGGCTGGCCGTTCGGGGCGCGGCCGGAGCGGTCGACGGCCTCGATGGTCACGGCGGTGAGGCCGAGCTTCTGCGCCGCGTCGATCACGCTGGAGCCGCCGCCACGCTCGTCTTCCATCTTGTCGCGGAGATCGGCGACCTTGACGCGCGCGCGCTCGGTGGCGATCTCGCGCTTGATGTCGCCGGCAAGACTGGCGTAGTCCGCCTCTTTGCCGGGCTCGATCTTGTCGACCCTGACGATCGCGACGCCAAGCCCGCCCTGGATCGGCTGGCTGATCTCGCCGACGGGAAGCGCGAAGGCGGCATCGCCGACTGCGGCTGCGAGCGAAGACTTGGTCACGAGCCCGAGATCGACGTCGGAGGCGCTCAGTCCGCGCTCCTTGCCGAGGTCCTCGAACGATAGTCCGCCGACGAGGCGCTCGCGCGCGGCCTGCGCGTCGGCGACGTTCGGAAACACGATCTGCTGGATCTGGCGCTTCTCCGGCGTACCTAGCCGATCCTTGCGCTGGTCGAACATTTTCCTGGCGTCATCGTCCGACACCTCGGTCCACTTGCCGATTTCCTCGGGCGAGACCGCGACGAAGGCGATCTTGCGATATTCGGGTGCGCGGAACTGGACCTTGTGATCCTCGAAATAGGCGGCGAGCGTCTCGGGCGAGGGCGCGTCGATAGTACCCGCCTGGGCGGCGTCGAGCTTGACGAACTCGATGGAGCGCTGCTCGTTCTGGAAGCGCGTCAGCACGTCGAGCATGGTCTTTGGCGGCTCGACGCCTGCGCCGATCGTGCCGGTGATCTGCCGGCGCAGCGACACCTTCCGCTGTTCGGCGACGTAGCGCTGCTCGGTATAGCCGAAATTGCGAATCAGGGCCTGGAAACGGTTCGCATCGAAATTGCCGCCGATGCCCTTGAAGTTGGGATCGTTCATGATGACCTGGCGGATCTGCTCGTCGGACTGACCGAGGCCGAGACGGCGCGCCTCCTCGTCGAGGGCGGCTTCTGCGATTGCCTGCTGCAGCACCTGGCGGTCGAGGCCGAAGGCACGCGCCTGGTCGGGCGTCAGCGGACGGCCGAACTGGCGGCTGATCTGTTGCAGGCGGTCGGTGTAGATCTGGCGGAACTCGTTGAGCGATATTTCGGTGCTGCCGATCTTGGCCACCGTGGACTGCCCGAAACCTTTGAAGATGTCGGCAATGCCCCAAACGCCGAAACTGATGATCAACACGCCCATCACCACGGCCATAATGATCTTGCCGAGCCAGTTTGATGAGGCCTTGCGCATTCCTCGAAGCATTTGGTCCAACTTGTTTGAGCAGGAGGGGAACGGGAGCGCGTCTTAATGCAAATTCAGCAAAAGCGCCTCACCAAATTGATCAATCATCATAAAGTGGTGGCTTTCCCCCCGCAACCTCAGGTCAATCGACGGCTCGAGGCTGCGGTTAAAAGCCTCTGGTGTCTGGAACTGCCGCGGGAGCTCTGCTAGCGCATGCACAAACCCTCAATCTGCTGGAAATTGACATGACCGACGCCATCCGCCCCCTGATCGCCGGCAATTGGAAAATGAACGGCCTGAAGGCCCAGGCTGCCGAGTTCGACGCCATGCTCAACGGCGCGGCAGACGTGGCTGGCAAGGCCGACCTGCTGGTCTGTCCGCCCGCGACCCTGATCGCCGCCTTCACCGAAAAGGCGCGCGGCAAGAAGGTCGCAGTAGGGGCCCAGGACTGCCACCCCAAGGCCTCCGGCGCGCATACCGGCGATATTGCCGCCGAAATGCTGGTGGACGCGGGGGCGACGGCCATCATCGTCGGCCATTCCGAGCGTCGCGCCGATCACGGCGAGGGCGATGCCCTGATCCGCCAGAAGGCTGAAGCCGCCTGGCGCGCCGGGGCGACGGCGATCGTCTGTGTCGGTGAGACGCAAGGTCAGCGCGACGCCGGCCAGACCCTGGACATCCTGCGCGGGCAGCTCGGCGGCTCTCTGCCTGACGGCTCGACCGCCGCGAATCTCATCGTGGCCTATGAGCCGGTCTGGGCGATCGGCACCGGGCTGACCCCCACGGCCCAGGATGTCGAGCAGATTCATGGGTTTATCCGGGAACTCCTGACCGTCAGGTTCAAGGCTGATAGTGCCAGGATGCGCATCCTCTATGGCGGCTCCGTCAAGCCCTCGAACGCCGCCGAGTTGATGGCGGTGAAGAACGTCAATGGCGCACTGGTCGGCGGCGCCAGCCTGAAGGCGGCCGATTTCCTTGCGATTGCGAAGGGCTGCCCCTAACTCATTCAAACCGTTGGTCCGGACCCGATCGGGGGTGGCAATACCCCCTCCGATCGTGTAACACCGCGCAACTTCAGGAAACCCGCGAAGCGCGATCGGCCGCCGTCAGGCGCCGCCCGCTTGTGACGGAAGGGCATTATGCAGACCGTTGTCATCGTCATCCACCTCATGATCGTCGCCGTCATGATCGGCGCCGTCCTGCTCCAGAAGTCGGAAGGCGGCGGCCTCGGCATGGGCGGGGGCGCGGGCTTCATGTCGAGCCGCGGTACCGCGAACCTCCTGACGCGAACCACCGCCATTTTGGCTGCGGGCTTCTTCCTCACGAGCATGTTCCTGTCCTGGCACGCGGGCTACAACCGTGCGCCGTCGTCGATCATCGGCGCGCCGGCGTCACAGACCCAGCCGGCCGGCGGATCGCCGATCGCGCCGCCGACCTCGGGCGGCATCCTGGATTCGCTGAAGAAGGCCGACGAGCAGCAGCAGGCCCCGGCCCCGAGCGGCCCGCAGGTGCCGCGCTCGCAATAAAGCAGGGGGGCCATGCAGGGCGGATCCTAGCGCCCTGCATCAACAATCCCCATCAAGGCACTGTCACCACTCTTCGTTTTGGTTCACCCACAGGCCCACAGAATCTTCGGGGGCGGAATACGAATCGCTTTGGCGAATCGAATTTTGGGGATTAGAGGTTAAGTCCCATGGCGCGGTACATATTCATCACCGGCGGCGTGGTTTCTTCGCTCGGCAAGGGTCTGGCTTCAGCGGCACTCGGTGCGCTGTTGCAGGCCCGGGGCTACAAGGTCCGCCTCCGCAAGCTCGACCCCTATCTCAATCTCGATCCCGGAACGATGTCGCCGTACCAGCATGGCGAAGTGTTCGTGACCGATGACGGCGCGGAGACCGATCTCGATCTCGGTCACTACGAGCGCTTCACCGGCCGGCCTGCGACCAAGCAGGACAACATCACCACGGGGCGGATCTACCAGGACATCATCTCCAAGGAGCGCCGCGGCGATTATCTCGGCGCGACCATCCAGGTGGTTCCGCACGTCACCAATGCGATCAAGGAATTCGTCCTCTCCGGCAACGACGATTACGATTTCGTGCTGGTGGAGATCGGCGGCACCGTCGGCGACATCGAAGGCCTGCCGTTCTTCGAGGCGATCCGCCAGCTCAAGAACGAGCTGCCGCGCGATCATGCCGTCTACATCCATCTCACGCTGCTGCCCTTTATTCCGAGCGCCGGCGAATTGAAGACCAAGCCGACGCAGCACTCGGTGAAGGAGCTGCGGTCGATCGGCATTCAGCCGGACATCCTGCTCTGCCGGACGGATCGCGAGATTCCGAAGGAGGAACGGCGCAAGCTCGGCCTGTTCTGCAACGTGCGCGAAAGCGCTGTGATCGAGGCACGCGACGTCGACAACATTTATGCGGTGCCCGAGGCCTATCACAACGCGGGCCTCGACGACGAAGTGCTGGCCGCTTTCGGCATCGGTTCGCGGATTCCGCCGGAGCTGCGAAGCTGGCAACAGATCAACGAGCGCGTGCGCAATCCCGAAGGCAACGTCACCATCGCCATCGTCGGCAAGTACACCGGCATGAAGGATGCGTACAAGTCGCTGATCGAGGCGCTCTCGCATGGCGGCATCGCCAACAAGGTGAAGGTCAATCTCGACTGGATCGAGAGCGAGATTTTCGAGAAGGAGGATCCCGCGCCGTTCCTCGAGCACGTCAACGGCATCCTGGTGCCGGGCGGATTCGGCCAGCGCGGCGCGGAAGGCAAGATCCGTGCGGCGCAGTTCGCGCGTGAGCGCGACGTGCCGTATTTCGGCATCTGCTTCGGCATGCAGATGGCGGTGATCGAGGCCGCGCGAAACCTCGTCGGCATCGAGGACGCCAACTCCACCGAGTTCGGACCCACCAAGGAGCCGCTGGTCGGCCTGATGACGGAGTGGCTGCGGGGCAACGAGCTCGAGAAGCGCTCGCAGGCCGGCGATCTCGGCGGCACGATGCGGCTTGGCGCTTATCCCGCTGCGCTCAATCGCGGCAGCCGCGTCTCGCAGGTCTATGGCGGCGCCACCGAGATCTCCGAGCGCCACCGCCACCGCTACGAGGTCAACACCGCCTACAAGGACCGCCTCGAGCAGCACGGCTTGAAATTCTCAGGCCTGTCGCCGGACGGCGTGCTGCCTGAAATCGTCGAGTACGAGGATCATCCCTGGTTCATCGGCGTCCAGTTCCACCCCGAACTGAAGTCGCGGCCGTTCGAGCCGCACCCGCTGTTCGCCTCGTTCATTCAGGCGGCGATGGTGCAGAGCCGGCTGGTGTAGCCGGCTCGGTCTTCCCTGACGAAGTCTTGCTCGCACGTCCGGCTACGCCCCCGCGATGTCCATCCTGCGGCAGAAGCAAGATGCCTTGATCGGCACCTCCGCCCGCGACTGGGCGAGGTCAAGTCGCTGTTTGATCAGCGGCCTCTCGGCCTTGTCGTCACGCCGCATGAGACATTCGTGCAAGCCGTGAAGCGACCACAGATTATCGGGATGCTGGCAGGCCCGGCTCAGCTTTCCATCGAGGCCGAGATCGGAACGGTACACCGCCTCGGCTTCCTCGATCCGTCCCTGCTCCAGCAGCAGCGCGCCGAGTGCGTGACGCGGTGGCTGCATCCATCCCCACGGCTCGTCATAGGGCAGGGCGTCGCTGAGCGCGACGGATCTGCGCAGCTCAGCGAACGCAAGGTCGTAGTTGGCTTTGCGATATTCCAGTTCGCCATTCAGCATGGCTTCGGCCACGCCGAGCAGGGCGACGACCTTGTTGTTGTGCACGAGCCGGCTCTCCGGCACGCGCGTCTTCGCCTGTGCGAACAACGCTTTCTCAGTTTCGGCCTCAGTGACATGGCCAAGCGCCGAATGAGCCACCGCCTTGGCGTAGTGGATCATCGCCGTCACCGAGCAGTATAGCTCGCGATCCTCCGGCAGCTGTTGGGCAATGATGTCTTGCCATTTGCCGAAACGCACGAGAACGTGCTGCTTCATCGTCAAGTAGCCTTCCAGGAAGTCCGCCATGGGGGGCGATTGAATGCGCAGCACTGGCTCGGGCACGGTGGCAATGAGTTCCTCGGCCGCTGCGATGGCGGGGGTGTATTGACCCAGGAACATCGCGCCGTAGATGGCGAAGTGGAAGTTGTGGATGACATAGACCAAGTAGACCCCCGGATCGTCCGAATAAGCGAGGAACCGGCGGTCGGTCGTCAGCGCCTTCTGATTGTAGAGCAGGACGTCGTTGTACTGCCCGCAGAGCACGTCGAGATGCGTCGGCATGTGGATCAGATGGCCGCTATCGGGAACGATCGCGCGTAGTCGGTCGCCAGCCCGCATCGCCCGTTGCGGGAAGGGCGACATCTCCATGAGGTGGACGTAGAGATGAAGCAGTCCCGGATGATTCCACGCTGCCGGCCATCGATCGAAAGCTTGTTCGAGCACGGCCCTGCATTCCTCGGTGCCGGCGCCCTTGGTTGGTTCTCCAGACTCAAGGTCCCACATCAGCCACGGCGTCTCGTTCATGATCGATTCGGCAAAGATGGCTCTGACCTCGAGATCGTCGGTATATGTGGCTAAGACCTTTCGCATCTCTCGTGTGAAGGCCTTGTCCCACGGCGCCATGTCCTCGATCGCTTCACGCTGCGGATAGCGCGCAGATAAGGCGCGGATCAGGGCTCGCTCAACCGGGCTCGCCTTATCCGCTTGCGCGAGCGCGTCCTGCGTCGCATCGTATGATGCCGCGAGCGCCATTTGACGGCCTTGTGTGTCATAGCGGACCCAGGGCAGGTTGTAGTTGGGACCCGCGGCGTAGCCGATGCCCCAGTGCGCCATGGCGCAGCTGTTATCGAACTCGAGCGCCTTGCGAAAACATTTGATCGCCTCGCCGTGGTTGAATCCGAACACCCAGTTGAGCCCTCGGTCAAACCAGAGCTGCGCATCAGGCGAAGTCGTTGTGATTTTGCGGCTGTAGGATCCGAGATCAAAATAGGTCATTGCCTCTGCCTCCTCTGATCGCTTCGGTCGTTTCGCCGATTGCTCTCGGTTTGTCGGCGGCTGATACGCCGCACCGAGCCTGCACATTATCAAGAGCGCCGGCCCCCCGCTATCGAGCTATGCACGAAACGCCATGAGGGGCGCCCGGGCGAGGCTCAAGACAGAGTTGTAGCCAGCGGGTATAACCGCCGCTCCTGTCAGGGAGGACCATGAATGATCTACGAAATGCGCCAGTATCGTTGCCTGCCCGGCCGCCTGCCGGCACTGCTGAAGCGGTTCGAGACCGCCACGCTGAAGATCTGGGAAAAGCACGGCATCAAGCAGGCCGGGTTCTTCACCACCGTGATCGGCGAATCCAACCAGGAGCTGACCTATTTCCTGGCCTGGGACTCGCTTGCCGAGCGCGAGAAGAAGTGGGGCGCGTTCATGACGGATCCGGACTGGATGAAGGCGCGTGCCGAGAGCGAAGCCGACGGCCAGATCGTTGCCAACATCGTCAGCCAGATTCTGGCGCCGACCGCTTTCTCGGCGGTGAAGTGAGCGCCGGCCGGCGCTGCGCGGCCTCATTGGGGCCCCTGGCGCAACCCTGATATTCGAACGGCCCGGGCCGAATGGGGTTGATCCGACCCCCACGGCGGCTATGGTCGCGGCGAAACGAGGGATTGGCCTTGAGCTCTTCGCATTCAGCGGCGCCGGTCGTTACCATTGGCACGGTCAAGTTCGGCAACGATCTGCCGATTGCGATCATTGCAGGACCCTGCCAGCTCGAAAGCCGCCAGCATGCGCTGGAGGTCGCCTCCGCGCTCAAGGAGATCGCCGCGCGGCTGAACATCGGCCTCGTCTACAAGACCTCCTTCGACAAGGCCAATCGCACCAGCGCATCCGCTGCGCGCGGGCTGGGCCTGTCGCAGTCGCTGCCGATCTTCGCGGAGATCCGATCCTCGCTCGGCCTGCCTGTGCTGACCGACGTGCACGATGCCACGCAATGCGCCGAGGTGGCGCAAGCCGTGGACGTCCTGCAGATCCCGGCCTTCCTGTGCCGGCAGACTGATCTCCTGCTCGCTGCCGCTGCGACCGGCAGGGTCGTCAACGTCAAGAAGGGGCAGTTCCTGGCGCCATGGGACATGGCGAATGTCGTCACGAAGATCACCAGTGCCAACAATTCGAATGTACTCGTCACCGAGCGCGGGGCGTCCTTCGGCTACAACACGCTGGTCTCCGACATGCGCGCGCTGCCGATCCTGGCGCGCACCACCGGCGCGCCTGTCATCTTCGATGCCACCCATTCGGTGCAGCAGCCGGGCGGGAAGGGGACGTCCTCGGGCGGCGAGCGCGAATTCGTGCCGGTGCTGGCGCGCGCGGCCGTTGCGGTCGGCGTCGCCGGCGTCTTCATCGAGACCCATCCCGATCCCGATCGTGCGCCCTCCGATGGCCCCAACATGGTGCCGCTGCGTGAGTTCGAGGGCCTGATCGCTAGGCTGATGGCGTTCGACGCGCTGGCAAAGAACCCGCGCTGATGCAGCAAGGCGAGGCACGGCCGCAAGATCACGGCTTGCCGACAGCGCTTTACGTCATATCAGGCGCGAGCTTTGCCGCAGCGCTGTCGGCGCGCGCGCTCGATCCGGTGCTGCCGCATGTCGCCGAGGATTTTGGCGTCAGCATCGCGACCGCCGCGGGCTTTGCCGCGGTGTTCGCCTTCACCTTCTCGATCATCCAACCCATCGTCGGCGCCGCCGCCGATCTGTTCGGCAAGACGCGGCTGATGATCGGCTGTCTCGCGCTGCTCGGGCTTGCCAACATCCTCGGCGCCCTCTCGTCCTCGTTCTCGGTTCTGTTCGCGACCCGCATCCTTGCCGGCATCGGCTCGGGCGGCGTGTTTCCGGTGGCGCTGAGCCTGACCAGCGATCTCGTCGGGCCGGAGAAACGGCAGGTCGCGATCAGCCGTACGCTCGCCGGCGCCATGACCGGCAATCTGCTCGGCGCCTCGGCCTCCGGGCTGATCGGCGATTTCCTGGGCTGGCGCGGCGTGCTGGCGGTGCTGGGCGTGCTCGTCATCGTGGCGTCGATCGCGGTCGCGGCCGGCTTTCACGGCGCCCAGGTCCAGCATCCGCCGAAGACCAGCCTGTCGGCGCTCAAGGCCGGCTATCGCACCATCTTCACCAATCCGAACGCCTATGTCTGCTACTCGGCGGTGTTCATCGAAGGCTGCTGCGTGCTCGGCCTGTTTCCTTACATCGCCTCGTTCCTGTTCGAGCTCGGGCAGACCTCGCTGTCGATCGCCGGCATCGTCATCGCGGGTTTTGCGGTCGGCGGCCTGTTCTACACGCTGACCGTGTCGCGCCTGCTGCCCTGGCTGGGCGTGAAGGGCATGATGATCTCCGGCATGACGCTGGTGGCCTCGCAGCTCATTGCCGTCGCCTTTGGGCCACGCTGGGAAGTGCAGGCCCTGAATCTCGTCGTGATGGGGTGGGGCTTTTACATCGCCCATGGGTGTCTGCAGGTCTTCGCCAGCGAGCTTTCGGTCGAGGCGCGTGCGACTGCGCTGTCACTGCATTCGTTCTTTTTTTTCATGGGGCAGACGGTGGGGCCGCTCGCCTATGGCTTCGGGCTCCAGCACGCCGGCAAGATGCCGACGCTGTTCGCGAGCGCAGGGATCATGGTGGTGCTGGGCGTCGTCTGTGCCCGGCTGCTCAAGCAGCGCGCGCCGGCGGACGCGCGCGGAGGTCCAGGCAGCCCTTGAACGGGGCGTCGCCCCCACCAGGACACCGTCGATCGCGTATGCATGGCACACGAATTGCTTTTAATCTGGGCAAATCGAGGTGTGAGACCGTGGATGCGCAGCCCGACCGTTTGCCAAGCTCAGCAGGCACGCCTGGACCGACCGGGTATCCCACCAGGCCCCCGCTTAGCCGTTTCCTGACCAATTGCCACGAGGAGTTCAGGCTCGATCATTCCGGCCTGCTCGCCGACTATATCCCCGAGCTGACGCGCGCCAACCCCGATCATTTCGGCATCGCGCTCGTCACCATCGACGGCCATGTCTACGAGGTTGGCGACAGCGCGGTACCGTTCACGATCCAGTCGGTGTCGAAGGCGTTCGTCTTCGCTCTGGCGTTGGAGATGGTCGGCGAAGAGCGTGTCGCGGCCACCATCGGCGTCGAACCGAGCGGCGAAGCGTTCAATTCGATCCGGCTCACCAACGACAACCGGCCCTTCAACCCGATGGTCAATGCAGGCGCCATCGCCTGCTCGGGCCTCATCTACGGGATGGACGGGAAGGGCGCCTTCGAGCGCGTTCACGCCAAGCTCAGCGAGTTCGCTGGCCGCCAGCTCGGCGTCGATGATGCCGTTCATGCCTCGGAAACGGCGACCGGTAATCGCAACCGTGCCATTGCCTGGCTGCTCCGGAACTACGCGGTGCTGCCTGACGACGTCGACGCCGTGCTCGACGTCTATTTCCGCCAATGCGCCATTCTCGTCACCGCGCGCGATCTGGCGGTGATGGCGGCAACGCTCGCCAACCGCGGCATCAATCCGGTGACGGGCGTGCGGGTGATCACGCCGCACATTGTCGCGCGCACGCTGTCGGTGATGACGAGCTCGGGCATGTACGATTATGCCGGCGAGTGGACCTATCGCGTGGGCATTCCCGCCAAGAGCGGCGTCGGCGGCGGCATCGTCGCGGCGCTGCCTTCGCAGCTCGGGCTCGGCACCTTCTCGCCGCTGCTCGACGATCATTTCAACAGCGTGCGCGGCCTGAAGGTCTGCGAAGCGTTGTCGGCGCGCTACGATCTGCACATGCTGAACCGCAACGCCGACGTTCGTACCAGCATCATGGCGGACTACGACATCTACGGGATCTCCTCGCGCCGCAGCCGCCAGCCGCACGAGCAGCAGATTCTCGACGACCGCCACAGCGACGTGCGTGTGCTCGAACTGGTCGGCGCGATGAATTTCGCCACCATCGATTATGTGACGCGAAAGCTCAACAGCGATCCGCCGGACGCGCCGTTTCTGATCATCGATTTCCGCCGCGTGCCCGACATCACCGCGGCGGGTGCCGAACTGCTGGGCGAGACGCTGACCGCACTCGGTCATGGCGGCGTCTTTACGATTCTGTCGGGTCTGGAGGAGACCTCCGCGGTCTGGCGCGCGATCTCCGCCCGCGCCGCGGATTCGCGCCGGCTGCGGCGCTTCACGCTGCTCGACGATGCCATCGAATGGGCCGAGGACCAGGTGATCTATCGCTTTGGCGGCTTCACCGACGTGAAGGAGAGTACGCATCTTCACGAGCAGGCGCTGCTCGCTGAGCTCGACGCCGACGAGATCGCCGCCATCGTCAAGCTCTCGACCGCGCGGCGTTACGCGGCTGGCCAGCGCATCATCGCGGCCGGGGAGCCCGCAAAGTCGCTGTTCTTCCTCGAGAGCGGCATGGTCAGCGTGAAACTGCCGAGCGGTGTGAGGCTCGCTTCCCTCGGCCCCGGCATGGAGTTCGGCGAGATGGCGATTCTGGAGGGACGCCGCAGCGCCGATGTCGTCGCCGATACGCCCGTCGCCTGCCTCGAACTGCCGCTGGACAGCTTTGCCGATTACCGCCGCCTGCACCCGGAGACGGCATTGAAGATCATGCGCAATCTCGCCGCGATCCTGGCACGCAGGCTGGTGTTGGCGAATGCGAAGGTGGATTTGCTGAGCGCCTATTGATTGGCCATCGATGCCGATGCCTGTTCCCCGGATGCAGCGCCGCACCGTCGGGGACACGAGAGAGGCTTAGCCGCGTCCGCGATAGGGCGCGACGCCTTGCTCGGGCACCCACAGGCCCTTCGGCACGCGGCCGGTCTGCCAGAATACGTCGATCGGAATGCCGCCGCGCGGATACCAGTAGCCGCCGATGCGCAGCCATTTCGGCTTGATCTCGGAAGCGATGCGCTTGCCGATCATCACGGTGCAGTCCTCGTGGAAGGCGCCGTGGTTGCGGAAGCTCGCGATGTAGAGTTTCAGCGATTTCGACTCCAGCAGCCACGGGCCCGGCGCGTAGTCGATCATCAGATGCGCGAAATCGGGCTGCCCCGTGACCGGACAGAGCGAGGTGAATTCCGGCACGGTGAAGCGCACCAGATAGTCGGTGCCCTTTTGCGGATTGGGCACGCGGTCGAGTTGGGCCTTCTCCGGTGTATCCGGCCACTCGACCGCGCGGCCGAGCTGGAGGGAGTTTTTCGCCATCGTCGTCACATCCTGTTTCAATGCCGGGATGGACGCAAATGCCGCTGTCGTCAACCGGCGGCGATGGTCTGGATCATGACGATCCGGTCGTTACCGGACTCGCAGCCCCAGAGCTCGCCCGGCCTGCCGTCGAGCTGGCGGACGGCGGCATTGGCCTTGTCGCTGGCGAACACGTCGAATTTCTCCGTGGCAGGATCGAAGCGAAGAATCGCGTTGGCGGAGAAGTCGGTCAGCCAGACCTTATCCTTGTCGTCGACAAAGACGGCGTAGGCGCGGGGGCGTTCGCCCGGCAGCTTCCAGGTGTTCCACGAGCCATCGGCGGGATCGTGCACAGAGACGTTTCCGCTGTTCCATTCGCTGACCCAGATCCGGCTTTTCGAGTCCGACCACACCCGCCGCGCGCCCTGGTTGGTCGTCGGCGGCTCGACCATTGCGACATCACCCGTCGCGCGATCGATCTTCGCGATGTAGCTGCCGGCGAGCGAGGCGTACCAGACATCGCCCTTGGGCGTCACGGTGATGCCGTAGGGGCCGACGCCCTTGGGCGCCTTGAACACAATCATTTCGCCGGACTTCGGCGCGAGGCGGCCGTAATAGCCGGACTGCCCGGTGAACCAATAGATGCCTTCCTGGTCGAACACGCCGGTATTGAGGTTGGCGTAGGCGAACTTCTCCGGCAGGCGGAACAGGGTGACCTTGAGATCGCCGGGATCGACACGCGCAATCGCGTTTTGGCCGCCCTCGGTGATCCAGGGCGCGCCGTCGGGGCCGATGGTCACGCCATGCGGAGCTGCGCCCGGACCGAGGCCGACCGTCTTGAAACGGCCATCCCGGGGATCGAGCCTGCCGAGCAGGCCCTTGCCCTGCGCCGTGAACCAGACCGAACCGTCAGGGGCGGGCGCGAGATCGTGCAGGCCGATGCCGGCACTGATCGGGTAATATTTTGTCCGGAACGGGCCGTCCTGGGCAAAACCTGGGCGGGCCACCAACAGGGCGGCACTCGAAGCGAGAAACTGGCGGCGATTCATGGCGTTACCCCGGCTGGTTCAGATTGAGGTTGGACGCTCAAATCAGTCGCGTTCAAGCTTAGCCCCGGCCGCTTCACGCGTCAGTCGAAGCCCACCGTCCAAGCGTTCACATTTGCTTACGGCCCGTGTAAGACCCGCGGCGAACCGATCAAACCTAACGAACGGAAGTGCACATCATGACCGCCATCATCGACATCATCGGCCGCGAAATCCTCGATAGCCGGGGCAATCCCACCGTCGAGGTCGATGTCGTGCTGGAGGATGGCGCGCTCGGCCGCGCCGCCGTACCGTCGGGCGCATCGACGGGCGCCCATGAGGCGGTGGAACTGCGCGACGGCGACAAGGCCCGCTATCTCGGCAAGGGTGTCACCAAGGCGGTCGGTGCCGTCAACGGCGAGATCTTCGAGGCCCTGAGCGGCCTCGACGTCGAGCAGCAGGCCCAGATCGACCAGATCATGATCGACCTCGACGGCACGCCGAACAAGAGCCGGCTGGGCGCCAACGCCATCCTCGGCGTCTCGCTCGCCTGCGCCAAGGCCGCGGCGAACTCGCTCGACATGCCGCTCTACCGTTACGTCGGCGGCACCTCGGCGCGCCTGTTGCCGGTGCCGATGATGAACATCATCAACGGCGGCGTTCATGCCGACAACCCGATCGACTTCCAGGAATTCATGATCCTGCCCGTCGGCGCGTCGTCCTTTGCCGAGGGTCTGCGCTACGGCGCTGAGGTCTTCCACACGCTGAAGTCCGAGCTGAAGAAGGCCGGCCATAACACCAATGTCGGCGACGAGGGCGGTTTCGCCCCGAACCTGCCATCGGCCGATGCCGCGCTGGAATTCGTCATGAACGCGATCGGCAAGGCCGGCTTCAAGGCGGGAAGCGACATCGTGCTCGGCCTCGACTGCGCCTCGACCGAGTTCTTCAAGGACGGAAAATATGTCTACGAAGGCGAGGGCAAGACCCGTTCGATCTCCGAGCAGGCCAAATATCTTGCCGACTTGGTTGCGCGCTATCCGATCGTCACCATCGAGGACGGCATGTCGGAAGACGACATGGACGGCTGGAAGGAGCTCACCGACCTCGTCGGCAAGAAGTGCCAGCTGGTCGGCGACGATCTCTTCGTCACCAACGTCAAGCGCCTCGCCGAAGGCATCAAGGCGGGCCGGGCCAACTCGATCCTGATCAAGGTCAACCAGATCGGCACGCTGACCGAGACGCTCGCCGCCGTCGAGATGGCGCACAAGGCCGGCTACACCTCGGTGATGTCGCACCGCTCGGGCGAGACCGAGGATTCCACCATCGCCGACCTCGCGGTCGCCACAAATTGCGGCCAGATCAAGACCGGCTCCCTTGCGCGTTCCGATCGCACCGCCAAATACAACCAGCTCCTGCGCATCGAGCAGCAGCTCGGCAAGCAGGCGCTCTACGGCGGCAAGGCGGCATTGAAGGCGCTGGCATAAGCCGGCGTCACCGCGCGAAGAACAGGGACAGGGGAGGATCGACATGAGCGACGGCAAGACCGGACTGCAATTGCGTTCGCTGTTGAAGAAGAGCGGCGAGCTGGAATTGTCCCTCGTGAATGTCCCGACACCCGAGCCCGCCGACGACGAGGTCGTGGTTCGCGTCGAGGCGACCCCGATCAACCCGTCCGACCTGGGTCTCCTGATCGGGCCCGCCGACATGTCGGCTGCCAAGGCCTCCGGCACGAAGGAGATGCCGGTCATCACCGCGACCATGCCTGAAGCCGCGATGCGGATGATGGGAGCCCGGCTCGATCAGTCGCTGCCGGTCGGCAACGAGGGCGCCGGCACGGTGATCGGGGCCGGATCCTCGGATGCGGCCAAAGCCCTGATGGGCAAGACGGTGTCGATGATCGGCGGCGCGATGTACACGCAGTACCGCGTGCTGAAGGTCCGCGACGTCATGGAGCTGCCGGCGGGCACCACGGCCGCCGACGGCGCGTCCTGGTTCGTCAATCCGCTGACTGCGCTCGGCATGACCGAGACGATGCGGCGCGAGAACCACAAGGCGCTCGTGCACACCGCCGCTGCGTCCAATCTCGGCCAGATGCTCAACAAGATCTGCATCAAGGACGGCATCGGCCTCGTCAACATCGTCAGGAGCAAGGAGCAGGCCGAGATCCTGCACAAGATCGGCGCCAGGCACGTCGTGGATTCCAGCGCGCCAGGCTTCATGGACGATCTCACCAATGCGCTGGTCGAGACCGGCGCCACCATCGCCTTCGATGCCATCGGCGGCGGCAAGCTGGCGAGCCAGATTCTGACCGCCATGGAAGTCGCGGCCAACAAGACCGCGAAGGAATACAGCCGCTACGGCTCCAACGTGTACAAGCAGGTCTATATCTACGGTAGCCTCGACACGCGTCCGACCGAGCTGAACCGCTCGTTCGGCCTGAGCTGGGGCGTCGGTGGCTGGCTGCTCACCCCGTTCCTCCAGAAGATCGGCCCGGCCGAGATCGGTCGTCTGCGCCAGCGCGTCGCGTCCGAGCTCAAGACCACCTTCGCCAGCCATTACACCAAGGTGGTGTCGCTGCCCGAGGTGCTCGACCCCGCCAACATCGCCGTGTACGCCAAACGCGCCACCGGCGAAAAATTCCTCATTAACCCGAATAAATAATCGTGATCTGCGACCGCAGGTCACCGAAGGAGGGTCTTGCCTTCTGAGCGCGGCGGGAGATTATTCCGCCGCCATTTGAACGCGGAAAAGCCGCGGGGCGCTCAGAAGGGACCTCTTCATGACTGATTTGAATCGCCGCCACCTGCTTGCAGGCGCCGCCGCGACGGGCGCGGCTGCCTTGACCGGGCTTGGGCCCATCACCGCCAGGGCCGCAGCGCCGCAAGCGGGGACGCAGGCGCCGGGCTTTTATCGCTACAAGGTCGGCAGCTACGAGTGCACCTCGATCAATGACGGTGCGCGCACCTTCCCGATGCCGGACAAATTCGTCGTCAATCTGTCGAAGGACGAAGCGCTGGCCGCAGGCGAGGCGGCCTACATGCCGAAGGGCATGGTCACGATCCCGTTCAACCCGCAGCTCATCAATACCGGCTCCAAGCTGGTGCTGATCGATACCGGCAACGGCATTGCCAATTTCGAGGCGAGCAAGGGCGCCGTCGGCCGCACATTGCAGAACCTCCAGGCTGCCGGCGTCGATCCCAAGAGCGTCGACGTCGTGCTGCTGTCGCATATGCACGGCGACCACATCAACGGCATCCGCCTGGCCGACGGCGCCCTGGCCTTTCCGAACGCGGAGGTCATGGTGCCCGGCAAGGAGTGGGAGTTCTGGACCAGTGAGGACAACGCCGCCAAAGCCGAGTCCAATCAGGGGCTGAAGAGCAATTTCGCCAACGTGAAGAAAACCTTCGCCGGTCTCGAGTCCAAGGTGACGAAGTACGAGTGGGGCAAGGAGGTCGCGCCGGGCATCACCTCCATCGCAACGCCGGGCCACACGCCCGGCCACACCTCGTTTGCGGTTGCATCGGGCAATTCCAAGGTGCTGATCCAGTCCGACGTCACCAACATCCCGGAATTCTTCCTGCGCAATCCGGACTGGCACGTCGCGTTCGACATGGATGCTGCGATGGCGCAGGAGACGCGTCACAAATTCTACGACATGGCGGCTGCGGAGAAGGCGACCGTGGTCGGCTTCCACTTCTCGTTCCCGTCGGTCGGCCATGTCGAGAAGGACGGCGCCAAGTATCGCCTGATCCGGGCGGCGTGGAATCCGACGCTCTGAGCGGGGTCAGTATCCGTGCGCAAGGATCGGGCCGCCCCTTGGCGGCCCGAATTGTCTGAACCATCTGCTTTCGCGAAACGCTACGTTTCCAAATCGGACCGGTTCATGCACTTGCATCCATCGGTCCGGATCGCTTAAGTGCCATCACGCATTTCCCTCAAGGTTTCAAGGACACCTCATGGCCTACAACGTCGTCACGATCGCCGGCAGCCTGCGCAAGGAGAGCTTTTCGCTGAAGATCGCCAACGCGCTCGCCAAGCTTGCGCCAAGCTCGCTCAAGCTCGAGGTCATCACACCTGCGGGCATCTCGTTCTTCAACCAGGACCTCGAAGGCGCGCCGCCCGCGGACTGGCTGGCCTTCCGCGACAAGCTCCAGAAATCGAACGGCGTCCTGTTCGTCACCCCCGAATATAATCGCTCGATCCCGGGCGTCCTCAAGAACGCCATCGACGTCGCCTCGCGCCCCTATGGCAAGAGCTCGCTCCTCGGGAAGCCGGTCGGCATCGTCTCGAACTCGCCGGGCCCGCTCGGCGGCGTCAGCGCTGCGAAGCATCTGCAGAACATCCTGCCGGGTATTTCCGGCTCGCTGCTCCAGCAGCCGGAAATCTATCTCAACGCCGTCGGCGATGCGTTCGACGCGAACGGAGAACTGACCAAGGACTCCCTGAAAACGGTGCTGCAGCAATACATCGACGCCTTCGCCGCGCACGTGGCGAAACATCAGGGCTGAGCCCGTACTCTCTCCGTCATGGCCGGGCTTGTCCCGGCCATCTACGTCTTTGCCCACGCACCGAAGAACGTGGATGCCCGGGACAAGCCCGGGCATGACGACGGGAGTGGCCTGGAATTAGCACTCCCTTAACCAACTTGTCCCATCTTCCCAAGATGGTCTCCCGCGCGCGTCTGAAATCGATTCTGACCGGCCTTGCCCTCTACGCGATGGCGATCGCCATCGTCGGCTATTTCGGCGTCAACGCCTATACCGGCAAATACGGCCTCAACGCCCGCCAGGAACTCGACCAGGAGATCATCGCGCTGACCAGCGAACTGGCCCAGCTCAAGCGCGAGCGCGCCAGGAGCGAGCAGCGGGTATCGCTGCTGCGCACGTCGAGGATTGATCCGGACATGCTGGACGAGCGGGCGCGCTACCAGCTCGACTATGTCAATCCGCATGACCTCGTTCGGATGATCCCGGCGAAGTAGCGTTTTCCGAAGCTTTCGAAAACTGAGACGAAAGCTGCTGCCGAAATCCGCCCCGCCGTGCCGTCTCGCTCCTGCGAAGGTCGTAGGCCCCCGAACCGGAGTCCGCCTTGACGGCAGCGCCGCAGCGGGCCCATGGCTTCTGTCGCGGTCGCCAAGTTGACGCAGATCAATCAGGCCGCGCCCGCACGTTCTAGTCTGTCACCCGGAGGAGACTGTGATGAATGGGACAATGCCCCGGCATCACGCGGCCCGTGTCGAGGCCGCCATCGCGTCAGGCCAGGCGGCACGATCCGCGCTCGTGGCCTCGTGGCGCCGTTCGTCCCGATTGCATCATCTCGATCCCGGCGGCCGCAGCTCACCGATGCGGCTGACCGATGCCGAGCTGCATCAGGCGCGCGAGCGTGTCGCGCCGCTGCTGGCCGCCGCGCAAGGCGTGATGGACCGGCTCTATCAGGCCGTCGGTGCGAGCGGCTGCTGCGTGCTGCTCGCCGACGGGGAGGGCGTGCCGGTCGATCGCCGCGGCACGGCGGCGGACGACGCGACGTTTCAGTCCTGGGGCCTGTGGACCGGCGCGCTCTGGAGCGAGGAGCACGAGGGCACCAACGGCATCGGCACCTGCCTCGTCGAGCAGCGTCCGCTGACGATCGACCGTGATCAGCATTTCTTCACCCGCAACACGCTTCTGAGCTGCAGCGCCGTTCCGATCTACGACCATGAGGCGGCGCTCGCGGGCGTGCTCGACGTGTCCTCCTGCCGCGCTGACCGGACCGATGCATTCTCCAGCCTGATCGCGCTGGCGGCAGGCGAGGCGGCCAAGCGCATCGAGGCCGATCTGTTCCGCCGGGCCTTCGCCCATGCCCGCATCGTGCTGACGCAAGCTGCGGACGGCCAATGCGCAGGCCTCGTCGCGGTCGATGCGGACGATCTCGTGATCGGCGCGACCCGCTCCGCCCGGGTGGCGCTCGGCATTGCCCCCGGCCGGGCATTGCAGCCGGTGCCCGCGGCCGATCTGCTCGGCGGCGATACCGCGCGCGATCATCTGGCCGGCGGCCAACGCGCCGTGGTGCAGCGGGCGCTGCTCCGCGCCGGCGGCAATGTCTCGGCGGCCGCCAAGGCCCTCGGCGTCAGCCGTGCAACCCTGCACAGGAAGCTGAAGCGGTTCGAACTGAACCACTGAGCCCTGCTGCTTTCCTCGAACTCTGATCTCGTGCCCCGGACGCAGCGCAGCGCGTCGCCCTTGCGACGTGGTGCGCTGCTGAGCCGGGGCCCACGTCTCTGCATCCTCAGGTCTCGCCTTCTGGGTCCCGGCTCTGCGCGGCAACGCGAAAAGCGTTGCAGCGCGTCCGGGACACGATCACCTGTCGCAGAACTGCGACAGGTCGGCCTCGCCATCGTTCCCGCCAGGGCTGACAGAAAACGCCTCCCGCAGCATCGTCCGCGCAAGTCGCGACCACGCGACGAATTGCGCAAACAGCAAACATCGGGAGTGATCAATGAACAAGGTGGAATTCCTCAGCGTCACCAAAGTTCCCTTCGCCGAACGCTACGACAATTTCATCGGCGGCAAGTTCGTCGCGCCGATATCAGGCAAATATTTCGACAACGCCTCGCCCGTGAACGGCCAGATCGTCTGCAAGATCGCGCGGTCCGACGCGCAGGACGTCGAGGCCGCCCTCGACGCGGCGCATGCCGCCAAGGCCGCCTGGGGCCGCACCAGCGTCGCCGAGCGCGCCGCTGTCCTGAACCGGATCGCAGATCGCATGGAAGACAATCTCGAGCGTCTCGCCATCGCCGAGACCTGGGACAACGGCAAGCCGATCCGTGAGACCCGCGCCGCCGACATTCCGCTCGCCATCGATCACTTCCGCTACTTCGCCGGCGTCGTGCGCGCCCAGGAAGGCTCGATCGGCGAGATCGACCACGACACCATCGCCTATCATTTCCACGAACCGCTCGGCGTCGTCGGCCAGATCATCCCCTGGAACTTCCCGCTGCTGATGGCCTGCTGGAAGCTCGCGCCCGCGCTCGCCGCCGGCAATTGCGTCGTGCTCAAGCCCGCCGAGCAGACCCCGGCCTCGATCATGGTCTGGGCCGAACTCATTGCCGACATCCTGCCACCGGGCGTGCTCAACATCGTCAACGGCTTTGGCCTCGAGGCCGGCAAGCCGCTGGCCTCCAGCCCACGCATCGCCAAGATCGCCTTCACCGGCGAGACATCGACGGGCCGGCTGATCATGCAGTACGCCAGCCAGAACCTCATTCCAGTCACGCTGGAGCTGGGGGGCAAGTCGCCCAACATCTTCTTCAACGACGTCACCGCCGAGGACGACGATTTCTTCGACAAGGCAATCGAAGGCTTCGTCATGTTCGCGCTGAACCAGGGCGAGGTCTGCACCTGTCCGAGCCGGGCGCTGGTTCATGCCGACATCTATGACCGCTTCATGGAGCGGGCGCTGAAGCGCGTCGCGGCGATCAAGCAGGGCGACCCGCGTGCGGCCGATACCATGATCGGCGCCCAGGCATCCAGCGAGCAGCTGGCGAAGATCCTCTCCTACATCGATATCGGCAAGCAGGAGGGCGCCAAGGTGCTCGCTGGCGGCGGACGCGCCGAACTCGGCGGCGATCTCTCGGGTGGCTTCTACGTCCAGCCGACGGTGTTCGAGGGCCACAACAAGATGCGGATCTTCCAGGAGGAGATCTTCGGGCCCGTGGTTTCGGTCACGACCTTCAAGACCGACGAGGAAGCGCTCGAAATCGCCAACGACACGCTCTATGGCCTCGGGGCCGGCGTCTGGAGCCGCGACGCCAACCGCTGCTACCGCTTCGGCCGGGCGATTCAGGCCGGCCGCGTCTGGACCAACTGCTACCATGCCTATCCCGCGCATGCGGCGTTCGGCGGTTACAAGCAGTCGGGCGTCGGTCGCGAGACCCACAAAATGATGCTCGATCATTATCAGCAGACCAAGAACCTCCTGGTCAGCTACAGCCCGAAGAAGCTCGGCTTCTTCTGATCGGACGGTGCGGCGAGGGCGGCGCCATTTCGGCGCCGTCCGCTCTGAAGGCCGGGATTGGCGTGGCCCATCGTTCTTGATCCGATCACGAATCTGCGCACGTGCGTGAAGCGCATGGATTTGTTGCCCGATCGGCGCCAAAGATTTTGCAATATTTCGACAACGTTGCACTGCGGCATAATGAAAGTCGTGCCATGTCGCCGCGGTGCTTTCCAAGGGCGTTTGACTTGGGTTAGAGAGGGCGAAGTTTTCTCTGACCCGGAATTCCTATGGCCGCACCCAAGAAAGCCGCCGCAAGCACTCCACAGGACAAGCCCGACGGCGGTTCGCCCCCGGAATTCACCAGGGAGCAGGAGCTCAAGGCGCTCCGCGACATGCTCCTGATCCGGCGGTTCGAGGAAAAGGCCGGCCAGCTCTACGGCATGGGCGCGATCGGCGGCTTCTGCCATCTCTATATCGGCCAGGAGGCCGTGGTGGTCGGCATGCAGATGGCCCTGAAGCGGGGCGATCAGGTCATCACCGGCTATCGCGATCACGGTCACATGCTCGCCACCGGCATGGACGCCAACGGCGTCATGGCCGAGCTCACGGGTCGCCGCGGCGGCTATTCCAAGGGCAAGGGCGGCTCCATGCACATGTTCAGCAAGGAGAAGCACTTTTACGGCGGCCACGGCATCGTTGGCGCCCAGGTCTCCCTCGGCACCGGGCTCGCCTTCGCCAACAGCTATCGCGGCAACGACAATGTCAGCGTCACCTATTTCGGCGACGGCGCGGCCAATCAGGGCCAGGTCTACGAGAGCTTCAACATGGCGGAGCTCTGGAAGCTGCCGGTGGTCTACGTCATCGAGAACAACCGCTACGCCATGGGCACCTCGGTCTCGCGCGCCTCGGCGCAGCAGGATTTTTCCAAGCGCGGCGCGTCCTTCAACATCCCCGGCAAGCAGGTCGACGGCATGGACGTCCGCGCCGTGAAGGCTGCCGGCGAAGAGGCGGTGGCCTGGTGCCGCGCCGGCAAGGGCCCCTACATCCTCGAAATGCAGACCTACCGCTACCGCGGTCACTCGATGTCCGACCCTGCAAAATATCGCACGCGCGAGGAGGTCGAGAAAGTCCGCCACGACCAGGATCCGATCGAGCAGGTGCGTAACCGCCTGCTCGCGGCCAAGGTCAGCGAGCAGGATCTGAAGGCGATCGACGCCGAGGTGCGTGACATCGTCAACGCCTCCGCCGATTTCGCCCAGCATGATCCCGAGCCGGATGCAGCCGAGCTCTGGACCGACATTTACCGCTGAACGCGCGCAAGCTTTCCCTTGGAGTCGATATGCCAATTCAAGTGCTGATGCCCGCGTTGTCGCCCACGATGGAGAAGGGCAACCTCGCCAAATGGCTGAAGAAAGAGGGCGAGACGATCAAATCAGGCGACGTCATCGCCGAGATCGAGACCGATAAGGCGACCATGGAGGTCGAGGCGACCGACGAGGGGACGCTCGGCAAGATCCTGATCCCCGAGGGCACCGCCGACGTCGCGGTGAACACGCCGATCGCGACCATCCTCGCCGACGGCGAGAGCGCCGCCGATCTTGCCAAGGCGTCCACGCCGGCGAAGCAGGAGAAGGCCGCGGAGTCCGCTGCCCCTGCCGCTGCGAAGGCCGAAGCGCCGGCACCGAAGGCTGCGCCCGCGCCGCAGGCCGTCGCCGAGCCCGATCCGGAAGTGCCTGAAGGCACCGAGATGGTGACGCAGACCATCCGCGAAGCCTTGCGCGATGCCATGGCCGAGGAAATGCGTCGCGATCCCGATGTCTTCGTGATGGGTGAGGAGGTCGCCGAATATCAGGGCGCCTACAAGGTCACGCAGGGGTTGCTCCAGGAGTTCGGCGCCAAGCGCGTCATCGACACCCCGATCACCGAACACGGCTTTGCCGGTGTCGGCGTCGGCGCTGCGATGACCGGCCTCAAGCCGATCGTCGAGTTCATGACCTTCAACTTCGCCATGCAGGCGATCGACCAGATCATCAACTCCGCGGCCAAGACGCTCTATATGTCCGGCGGCCAGATGGGCTGCTCGATCGTGTTCCGCGGGCCGAATGGCGCCGCCGCCCGCGTCGCCGCCCAGCACAGCCAGGACTATTCGGCCTGGTATTCGAACGTCCCGGGCCTCAAGGTTGTCGCGCCATTCTCGGCAGCGGATTACAAGGGCCTGCTCAAGGCCGCGATCCGCGATCCCAATCCGGTGATTTTCCTCGAGAACGAGGTTCTCTACGGTCACACCGGCGAAGTGCCCAAGCTCGACGATTTCATCATCCCGATCGGCAAGGCTCGAATCGTGCGTTCGGGCAGCCACGTCACCATCATCTCCTGGTCGAACGGCATGACCTATGCCCTGAAGGCGGCCGACGAACTCGCCAAGGATGGCATCGAGGCCGAGGTGATCGACCTGCGCACGCTGCGCCCGATGGACACGGAGACCATCATCAACTCGGTCAAGAAGACCGGCCGCGCCGTCACGGTGGAAGAGGGCTGGGCCCAGAGCGGCGTCGGCGCCGAGATCGCCGCGCGCATCATGGAGAACGCCTTCGATTATCTGGACGCGCCGGTTGCGCGCGTCTCAGGCAAGGACGTGCCGATGCCCTATGCCGCCAATCTGGAGAAGCTCGCGCTGCCCTCGGCCGCGGAAGTCGTCGAGGCCGCCAAAGCCGTCTGCTACAGGTAGATCATGGCGGGCCCGAAGGAGCAGCCACTGCCGCCGGACGTCATGGCCCGCGACGACGCGGTCGAGATCCTGCGCGTGTTCGTGCTGGATGGCGGACTATCGATGGCGTTCCAGCGCGCCTTCGAGGAGCCAGACATGTGGGGCTTGCTGCTCGTCGATCTCGCCCGCCACGCCGCGCGCGCCTATGCGCGCGAGAGCGATTATACCGAAGAGGACGCCCTGAACCGGATCCTGGAGATGTTCCAGGCCGAGATCGAGCGTCCGACCGACACCGGCACCACGACGCCGCGCGGCAAGGGACACTGACCATGGCAATCGAACCCCATCACTTCGATTTCATGCTGGAGGCGATCCGCGAGGCGGAGGCTTCGATCGCGCAGGGCGGCCTGCCGATCGGCGCCGTGCTGACGCGTGACAACAAGATCATCGCCCGCGGTCACAACAACCGCGTGCAGGAGAACAATCCGATTTTGCACGGCGAGATGAGCTGCCTGCGCGAGGCCGGTGCGATCTCGTTCCACGACACCGTCATGTACACGACGTTGTCGCCATGCTCGATGTGCGCGGGCGCGCTCGGGTTGTTCAAGGTGAAGCTGGTGGTGATCGGAGAGTCCGTCACCTTCGAGGGATCCAAGGACATCCTCGACAAGTTCGGCATCCCCTGGATCGACCTTGCCGACGACCGCTCCATCACCATGATGAAGAATTGGCGTTCCAATCCCGCCAATGAGCGCCTGTGGCAGGGCGACATCGGCAACTAAACCTGGTCTGTTCGTCTTCGCTTTTGGAGACGAATTTTTGCAAAGTTCTTCTTGAGGTCAGCATGCCCATCAACATCCTGATGCCCGCTCTCTCGCCGACCATGGAGAAGGGCAACCTCGCCAAGTGGCTGAAGAAGGAAGGCGACAAGGTCAAATCCGGCGACGTCATCGCCGAAATCGAGACCGACAAGGCGACGATGGAGGTCGAGGCCATCGACGAGGGCACGATCGCCAAGATCCTGGTGCCCGAGGGCACGCAGGACGTCCCGGTCAACGATGTGATCGCGGTGCTGGCCGGCGAGGGCGAGGATGTGAAGGCGGCCGGCGCAGCCAAGCCCAGCGCTTCGGCCGCACCTCCGAAAGCTGCCGAAGCGCCGGCTCCCGCGCCTGCTGCGCCCAAATCTGCACCGCCCCAGTCCGCACCGCCCAAGTCTGCACCGGCCCCCGCCGCTGCACCGGCGCCGCAGACCGCACCGGCCGCGCAGGGCAACGGCCATGGCGGCCGCGTATTCTCGTCGCCTTTGGCGCGGCGTCTCGCCAAGGAAGCCGGCATCGATGTCGGCATGGTCACCGGCACCGGTCCGCACGGCCGCGTGGTCGCGCGCGACGTGGAGCAGGCCAAGTCGGGCAAGGGCCTCAAGGCGCCTGCCGCGGCACCGTCCGGTGCGTCCTCGATCGCACCGACCATGTCGGACAAGCAGATCCTGTCGCTGTTCGAGCCGGGCTCCTACGACATCGTCCCGCATGACGGCATGCGCCGCACCATCGCGCAGCGCCTGACGGCGTCGATCCAGAACGTCCCGCACTTCTACCTCACCATCGACTGCGACATCGGCAAGCTGCTCGCCGCCCGCGAGGAGATCAACGCAGCCGCGCCGAAGGACAAGGAGAAGAAGCCGCTCTACAAGATCTCTGTCAACGACTTCGTCATCAAGGCGATGGCGGTCGCGCTGCAGAAGATCCCGAACTGCAATGTGAGCTGGACCGAAAGCGGCATGGTCAAGCACCACCATTCCGACGTCGGCGTTGCCGTGGCGATGCCCGGCGGCCTGATCACGCCGATCATCCGTAAGGCCGAGACCAAGACGCTCTCCACCATCTCCAACGAGATGAAGGATTTTGCCGCGCGCGCACGGTCCCGCAAATTGAAGCCGGAGGAATACCAGGGCGGCACCACCGCCGTGTCCAACCTCGGCATGTACGGCATCAGCCACTTCACCGCCGTGATCAACCCGCCGCATGCGACCATCCTCGCGGTCGGCACCAGTGAGGAGCGTCCCGTCGTGCGCAGCGGCAAGATCGAGATCGCCAACATGATGAGCGTGACCTTGTCTTGCGATCACCGTGCCATCGACGGCGCGCTCGGCGCCGAGCTGATCGGCGCCTTCAAGCAGCTGATCGAAAATCCTGTGATGATGATGGTCTGACGCGGCGGCAGAGGGGGCAACCTTGCATGTCCGGACCCGCTGGCCATGGATGTCGCTGCTGCTCGCCGCCGCCGTCGCGCTCAACCCGATTGGGCTCGATTTTCTTCACTCTGCGTTCTTTGCCGGTGAGCAACTGGCACGGAACATCGCTCAGCCTATCGTGCTTACCGCGCTGGCCGTCATAGCCCTGGTGGTGGTGCTCGAATGGCTGGTGAGGTCTTTTCTGGTCAAGCGCCGCGCTCGCGGCGCCTCTTGAGTTGAACGGGAGCCGCCATGGCCGATACATCCTTCGACGTCATCATCATCGGCTCCGGCCCCGGCGGCTACGTCACCGCCATCCGCGCCGCCCAGCTCGGCTTCAAGGTCGCGATCGTCGAAAAATCCTATCTCGGCGGCATCTGCCTGAACTGGGGCTGCATCCCGACCAAGGCGCTGCTGCGCTCGGCCGAGATCTATCACTACATGCAGCACGCAAAGGACTACGGCCTGTCGGCGGAGAAGGTCTCGTTCGATCCGAAGGCTGTGGTGCAGCGCTCGCGCGGTGTCTCCAAGCGCCTGAACGACGGCGTCGGCTTCCTGATGAAGAAGAACAAGGTCAGCGTGATCTGGGGCGCCGCCGCGATCGAGGCGCCGGGCAAAGTTGTCGTGAAGAAGTCCGACGTCGAGGGCCCGAAGGGCGCGCTGGGCGAGGGGACCTATCAGGCGAAACACATCATCGTCGCCACCGGCGCGCGGCCGCGCGTGTTGCCGGGGCTCGAGCCCGACAAGAAGCTGATCTGGACCTATTTCGAGGCGATGGTGCCGGAGAAGATGCCGAAGTCGCTGCTGGTGGTCGGCTCGGGTGCGATCGGCATCGAGTTCGCCTCGTTCTTCCACGCCATGGGCTCCGAGGTCACGGTGGTCGAGGTGCTGCCGCAGATCCTCCCGGTCGAGGACGCCGAGATCGCCGGCCTTGCGCGCAAGCGCCTGGAAAAGCAGGGCATCAAGATCATGTCCTCCACCAAGGTGACCAAGCTGGAGAAGAAGGCCGACAGCGTCGTCGCCACCATCGACGACGGCAAGGGGAAGCCGGTCACATCAGAGTTCGAGCGCGTGATCTCGGCGGTCGGCGTCGTCGGCAACATCGAAAATCTTGGTCTGGAAAAGATCGGCGTGAAGACCGACCGCGGCATCATCGTCGTCGACGGCTACGGCAAGACCAACGTCCCCGGCATCTACGCCATCGGCGACGTTGCGGGCCCGCCCATGCTGGCTCACAAGGCCGAGCATGAGGGTGTGATCTGCGTCGAGGCCATCAAGGGACTGCACCCGCATCCCATGGACAAGAACCTGATCCCGGGCTGCACCTATTGCCAGCCACAAGTGGCCTCCGTCGGCCTGACCGAAGCCAAGGCCAAGGAGAGCGGCCGCGAGATCCGCGTCGGCCGCTTCCCCTTCGTCGGCAACGGCAAGGCCATCGCGCTCGGCGAGGATCAGGGCCTGGTCAAGGTGATCTTCGACAAGAAGACCGGCCAGCTCCTCGGCGCCCACATGGTCGGCGCGGAAGTCACCGAGCTGATCCAGGGCTACGTCGTCGCGATGAACCTGGAGACCACGGAAGAAGAGCTGATGCATACGGTCTTCCCGCATCCGACGCTGTCGGAGATGATGAAGGAAGCCGTGCTGGATGCGTATGGAAGGGTGTTGAATATCTGACGGCCGCCGTCACGAGCGAAGTGAAGCAATCCAGAATGCCTCCGCGGAAAGAGTCTGGATGGCTTAGTCGCGAGAGTTCCTCGCAATGACGAGTAAAAAGAGCAGTTCAATAAGCAAGAAGAAAGAAGCAACATGCACGACAACGACAACCTCACCATCGAACGCCCGACCTTCGTCACCCATCTCGAATGCGCGATGGAGGGCGATCATTACGCCGCCGACCAGGTCCACAACCTCTCCAAGGCCGGCAAGCCGCTTCTCGTCCGCTACGACCTCGCCGGCGTGAAGAAGGCGCTGACCAAGGACGCGCTCGCCCAACGTCCCGGCGACATGTGGCGCTACCGCGAGCTGCTGCCGGTGCGCAAGTGCAAGGACATCGTCTCGCTCGGCGAGGTCACGACGCCGCTGATCCGGTTGCCCAAGCTCGGCAAAAAGCTCGGCGGCGGCGAGGTCATCGTCAAGGATGAGGGCCGTCTGCCGACCGGCTCGTTCAAGGCCCGCGGCCTCGTGATGGCGGTGTCGATGGGCAAGGCGCTCGGCATCAAGCACATGGCGATGCCGACCAACGGCAATGCCGGCGCGGCGCTGGCCGCTTACGCCACGAGTTGCGGCATCAAGACCACGATCTTCTGCCCGGCCGATACGCCGGAGGTGAACGTCAGCGAGATCGAGCTGCAGGGCGCGACCGTCTACCGCGTCAACGGCTATATCGACGATTGCGGCAAGATCGTCGGCGAGGGCAAGGCCAAGGTCGGCTGGTTCGACACCTCGACGCTGAAGGAGCCGTACCGCATCGAAGGCAAGAAGACGATGGGCCTCGAGCTCGCCGAGCAGCTCGGCTGGGACGTGCCCGACGTGATCTTCTATCCGACCGGCGGCGGCACCGGTCTGATCGGCATGTGGAAGGCGTTCGACGAGCTGGAGAAGATCGGCTTCATCGGCTCGAAGCGGCCGCGCATGGTCGCGGTGCAGGCCTCCGGTTGCGCGCCGATGGTGCGCGCCTACGAGGCCGGCACCGAGCACGCCACGCGCTGGGAGAACGCTCACACCATCGCCTCCGGCATCCGCGTGCCGCAGGCGATCGGCGATTTCCTGATCCTGCGCGCGGTGCGCGAGAGCAAGGGCTTTGCCATCGCGGTCGACGACGACAAGATCTCGGCGGCGCTCAGCGAGGTCGCGCGCGAGGAGGGGCTGCTGCTGTGCCCCGAGGGCGCCGCCACTTATGCCGCCTACAAGGAAAGCCTCGCCGACGGCCGCGTCTCGAAAAGCGACCGCGTGATGCTGTTCAACTGCGCGACCGGCCTGAAGTATCCGCTGCCGCCGGTCACCCGCACGCTCGACCGCCATAAGCCGATCGACTATTCGCAGTTCTAGCGCGCATTGCGCGACGAATGATTCCTCTTCCCGTACGCGGGAAGAGCAAAAAAATAACAACGACATCGCCGGGGAGAAGACAATGACGAAGGTCGTCTGGGCTGCGCTGTTTGCTGTTCTCGCTGTGACCGGCGCCGCGCGCGCCGATGACTATCCCTCCCATCCCATCACCATCATCGTGCCCTTCTCGGCCGGCGGACCGTCGGATGCGATGGCGCGTGTGCTGGCCGAGCGGATGCGGGTGTCGCTTGGCCAGGCCGTCGTGGTCGAGAACGTCACCGGCGCGGGCGGCTCGATCGGCGTCGGCCGCGCGGTGCAATCGCCGCCGGACGGCTACACCATCTCCTTCGGCCATCTCGGCACCCACGTCGCCAACGGTGCGGTCTACAAGCTCAAATACGACCTCGTCACCGACCTCGAGCCGGTCGTGCTGCTGCCGAGCAATCCGATGATCATCGTCAGCAAGAACGCAGTGCCCGCGACCTCGCTGAAGGAGTTGATCGAGTGGCTGAAGTCGCGGCCCTCACCGCCGACAGCGGGCACCGCCGGCGCCGGCTCCGGCAGCCACATCGCCGGCGTCTATTTCGAAAGCGTCTCCGGCATCAAGCTGCAATACGTTCCGTATCGCGGCACCGCGCCCGCACTGAACGATCTCATCGCTGGTCAGATCGACCTCATCGTCGACCAGACGTCCAACTCCATCGGCCAGGTCCGTGCCAACACCATCCGCGCCTACGCCATCACCGACAGCAAGCGCCTATCCTCGGCACCGGAGATCCCGACCGCGGAGGAGGCGGGTCTGACGGGCTTCAACATGACGCTGTGGTCGGGCATGTGGGTGCCGAAGGGCACGCCGAAGGAGATCGTGACGAAGCTCAACGCCGCGGCCGTGGAGGCGCTGAACGATCCCGCTGTGAGGAAGCAGCTCGAAGGCCAGGGCCTGGAGATGACGCCGAACGATCAGCTCACGCCCGAAGCGCTCGGCACCCGTCAGAAGGCCGAGATCGCCAAATGGTGGCCGATGATCAAGGCCGCGAACATCAAGGTGGATTAAGCCGGGCGGCGCCATGCCCCGCTGCATGTCGTCAGGTTCCGCGACGCATTCCGAGCGGGCGGCGAACGCGGGGCATCTCGCGGGAGGCCCTCGCGAGAAGCGGAATTGATCCTGGTCGCTGTCCACCCTCGCATTTGCTCGCCGCCGGTCGCTCACTGCGTGGTTTCGTGACCTGCTGCCAGCGCACGGTCCAGGCATTGCATCAGATCCGAGGCGGCGAACGGCTTTCCGAGAAAACAGGTTGCCCCGGCGTTGAGTGCACGTACACGTACGCTCTCATCCGGGAAAGCCGTGATGAAGATGAACGGCGTTGCCGAGCCATGCGCGCGCATCTGCGTCAACAGATCGATCCCGGTCATCAGCGGCATCTGCACGTCGGCGATCACGCACGAGGTGTCATTCGAATCGTCCGATCTCAAAAACTCCTCGGCTGAGGCGAATGTGTGAACGATATATCCACGCGATTCCAAGAGATTGTTGATTGCGGCCCGCACGTAAGGGTCGTCGTCAAGCACCGAAATGACCGAAGCCACTGACAAGACGTCCGCTCCTCGCCCGGGATTACGCTTGCCGTCGCCACGGCTATACATAAACGCGCAAGGTGGACCTGCCAGTCGCCATTGGAAACTCATACTTAGGTTTGTGCGCCGGGCTTGTTGGATCCAATCCCGAGCGCCTCGCTCATCCTCACCAGATCGGCCAGCGACTTCGCGCCCATTTTCCGCATGATCTGGCCGCGATAGATTTTGACGGTGATTTCCGCCAATCCGAGCTGGGCTGCCACTTGCTTGTTCATCAGGCCGGACGTCACCAGTGACAATACGTCTCGCTCCCGCGAGGATAGTGACTCGAAGCGTGATTTCACGGTCGAGACCGTCCTGTTGAGGTCGCGGCGCTTGCGGTCTCGTTCGATAGCGGCCTGAACCGCGTCCAGAATGTCCTGGTCGCGAACCGGCTTAGTCAAGAAGTCGATCGCGCCGCTCTTCATGGCCCGAACCGTCATGGGAATGTCACCATGACCGGTAATGAAGATGATTGGCGTGTGGATATTTGCCTTGGCAAGATCGGACTGCAGGTCAAGGCCGCTGGCTCCGGGCAGGCGAATGTCGAGCACCAGGCAACTGGGGACATCCGGCGGCTTGGCGTGGAGGAGTTGCGGTGCCGAGCCGAATGCTTCGACCTTGAGGCCGACCGACTCGAAGAGATTGGTGAGTGCGCGGCGCATCGATGCGTCGTCGTCGACGATGAAGACGATTGGCTGATCGCCGTCCGGCTGCGGCGAAGGCTCCGCGCGCTTGGTCACGATGTTTGCTCTCGATAGAGGGGCAGGGTGATCTGAAAGGTCGCGCCCCGCTCCTGGTTCGGTGCGGCCGAAAGCCGTCCGCCATGGGCCTCGATGATGGAGCGGCAGATCGACAGTCCCATGCCCATGCCGGCGGATTTCGTGGTAAAGAACGGCGTGAACAGCCGATCTATCGCCTCTTCACTGATGCCGACCCCGCAGTCGGAAACGCTCACCAGCATCGCGCCATCGCCACTCGCTCCTGAACGGATGGCCAGCTCGCGTGGGCGATCGTGGACGTCTTCCATGGCCTCGATCCCGTTCATGATCAGGTTGATCAGGACCTGCTGCAACTGGATTCGATCGCCAAAGATATTCGGCAGTGCCGACGACAACTCCATTCGCACCGATACGGCGTGGCTGGCCATCTCGCGCTGAACGAGCGCGACGGCCTCCCGCACGACCACGTTGGCGTCGAGTGGAACCATCTCGATGCCGGACCGCTTGGCGAGCGCCCGAACGTGACGGATCACGTCGCTGGCACGCGTGCCGTCCTCGATGATCCACTCTACGGAGCGGCGGGCCGCCTTGAGATCGGGCGGACTGCGCTGCAGCCAGGCGAGGCAGGCGTCGGCATTTGCGATGACTGCGGCGAGCGGCTGATTGATTTCGTGTGCAATGGAAGCGGTCAGCTCACCCAGTGTTGTGACGCGCGTCACATGTGCGAGCTCGGCCTGTGCCTTGCGCAGCGCGTCTTCGGCCTGATTGGTCCGGATCGCGGCGGTCACGTCGGTGCAGACGCCGCGATAGCCGAGAAAAGCGCCGTCGGCGTCGAAGAACGGCTTGCCGCTGGTCCGGACGTAGATCGGCTGCCCGTTGCGGTCTTTGCTGCGATACACCAAGTCGCGGAACGGGACGTGGGCGTCCAGCGCCGCCCGATGTTGTTGCCATTTCTCCGGCTCGAGATCGGCATCCGGCGCGATATCCCAACGCGTAAGTCCGATCAGGCCCACGGGAGCAGAAATGGTATCTGAGTGTTCTGATATCTCGGTCACGCGATGGTCCGGCCCCGTCTCCCAGAACCAGTCGGAGGCGGTTTCGGCATAGTCGCGGAAGCGCTGCTCGCTATCGCGCAGTTTGCGCTCTGCCTCTTTGGTCGCCGTGATGTCAGTCACCGATCCGACGAATTCGACGTGACCGCTCGCATCCCGCATCGCCCGGGCTACCGCTCGGACGTACTTGATCGTGCCGTCGGGCATTATGAGCCGGTATTCATGATCGAAATCTCTTTCCTCGCGTGCCGCCCGACCCGTGGTCCGTTGCACCGCAAGCCGGTCCTCCGGATGGATACGCTCGAGCATGAGCGGGACCTCGGGCTTCGTCCCCTCCTCGAATTGGAAGATGCGATAGGTCTCCTTGGACCAGGTGATCTCGCCGGTCGCGGCCTTCCAGCCGAAACTGCCGGTGTGGCTCAATTCCTGCGCCTGGGCGAGATAGGCCTCGCTCTGTCGCAGCGCATTCTCCGCTTCCTTGCGCTCGGTGATGTTCTCGCAGGCCACCAGCACGATCGGTCCGCCATTGGCCCGCAGCATGGTCTTGGCGTTCTCGCGCACCCATAGCACCGAGCCGTCCTTGCGAACCTTCCGGATTTCCCAGGTGTGTGATTGATCAATGGTCTTGAGGCACAGCGCGACGCACGTCCGGACGAAGTCACGATCTTCCTCGAAGAAGACATCCAGCACCGATCGGCCGATCAATTCCTTGGCCGTGTAGCCGAGCTGCGCCGCGCCGAACGTGTTCACGTTGATCACGGTTCCGGTCGGATCGACCATGAAGTACATGACCGGGTTGTGCTCGAAGACCTGCTGCCACTGCTTGACCGCCTCGAGCAAACCGGCGTCCGGCTCAGTGTGCGGCCCGGCAGTGACAACCTGCCTGACGCAGCCGACGAGGAATTGTGCGGCTGACTTCCCGAACGTTGCTGCCCGGCCCGGCTTCATCGCAGACGCTCCCGGCGCTCTCTGCGTGAACACGAGTAGAGCACGTTGCCGCGAGAGGAGCAATTCCGGCCAAAGTCGACGGGCGATCATGACGTGCGCCTCTGCATCGAGCGCTGCTCTGTCCATTGCGTGGCGCCCCGAGGACGCCATGCCGGCGGGATCTTCACGGTGACCGTGCGGCCGGAGCATCGTGCGCCGTCTCGTTGAACATGAGCCGGGGAGCCCCGGGGCGAGTACGGGACAAACCTAGGTATAGGGCCGCCATTCCTAATCATATTGGCCATTTACCTCCGTACAATTGAGCATCTCGTGCCCGGCGAACTAGCCTTATGACCAATCGGGAGTGTCGACCGGTCGATCGCAGCGAGCGCACGAGAACCGGTCTGAAGCTAGCGGCCGAGGTGTCTTACCGACAAACAACGACCAGGGACGAACCGCCGGAATACTCGTGATGCAGCCGCCGCCGCGGCAATTCACGACCCGCGCGAGGTCGAAGGAAATGAACTGGTAAAGCGCAAGTAACCAAGCGACAGAGGAAGATAACAATGTGCGATACATCGGTACTTCCTAAGCGTGGCCTATCCCAGTCCGAACCTTGCCCTTCAGTCAATGGCTGTGGGGTGTGCGGCGGCAAGTTCGGTCTGATCCGCTACTATTCCTGGCGCACCGCGCTCTGCTCCAAGAAGTGTGTCGATCGCTTCCGCACCCGCCGCGAACGCGACCGCCGGTGGTTGTTTCGGGTTCAGGTTGCCTGAGGCCGAATTAGAGAACTGACTTCGTTCCGAAGGTCTGACCCGGGAGCCCGTGCGTTGAAGCGCTCATGCAAGCTCTTGTGCTCGCTGGTTCTTCTCGGCTCCGCTGCGGTCCAGGCACAGGAGACTGGACAGGGCACCGCTCATCGCCAGCATCCACTCCAGGACCAGGCGCTGCACGAGAAATTCTATTCGACCTGGCACATGCCGGACAATCCGAGCCTTAGTTGCTGCAACAGCGCTGACTGCTATCCGACCGATATCAAATACATCGACGGCCAGATCTATGCCCGACGCCGGGAGGACGGGAGATACATTCTGATCCCACCCCAGAAGGTGGAGCGAAACAGGGATAATCCGGACGGCCGAAACCACCTTTGCGCTCCACCGCCCGCCCTGTCTCCGTTGGACAGCGTTTACTGCTTCGCCCTGGGAGGTGCCACATGAGATTCGCCTTCGTGCTCGTGAACGACCGGACCCCGTTCCGGCACACTTGGTGCATGCAGTGCTGCGAGGCCATCAGCGGCAGCTATCTCCGCGAGATCGCGACCCGTCTGCCTTACTGCGACTATCAGTGCTATGCGCTGTTCTGCGAGGCCCTCGCGACGGATGGCGTGAGGGTGGCGTCATGAAATTCGTGGTGGTCAACCACGAGCCTCCGTTGCGCGCGGCCACGTGCAGCACCTGCTCGCGGTCGCTCTGCTCCGGCTATGTCCGGCATGCGCGCACACAGCGCCGTTACTGTGACTACGATTGCTACCGGCGCGGCGAACTCGTCCCGTTCTTCGTACAATGGCCGATGCCTGGGTGCACAGAACCGGCCGCCGCGAACGTCGAGCTCGCCGCTCGCAATATGATCGAGACGATGGCGGCCCTGGGTGCGGTCTGGTGCTGGAGCTGCACGATGCACGCTTGGACCTTCGCAAGAGCTTTGACCGGCGCATCCTTGGAAGGTCGCGATCCGATCACGCTGGAAGGAGGTGACATCTAGCTGCGCGACTGCACTCGCGTGGAAGCCGCAGCGACGTAACCTTGCAGGCGCCGGTGTTCAGCCCCGGCGGCGTCGACTAGGGAGCGGGCGCTGCGGCCGCCACGGGTGCCGTTGCTCCGGCCTCGTGCGTCACCACACGCTCGTTGCTCTTGCCGGCGATCATGCTGCTGCCCTCGAACCGCGCGCGGTACACCAGCACGTTCTCGATTACGCGCTGGACGTAGTTGCGTGTCTCCGACAGCGGGATGCGCTCGACCCAATCGACCGGATCGACCCTGGGATCCCGGGGGTCGCCGCGCGCCTGCACCCATTCGCGCACGCGGCCGCGGCCGGCATTGTAGCCGGCGAAGGTCATGATCTGGTTGCCGCGGTATTCCGAGAAAAGCGCGCTGAGCTCGGCCGCGCCCATCTGCGTGTTGTAGACGGGGTCGGAGACCATCTTGCCCCAGTCGTAAGTCAGTCCGAAACGTCTGGCGGTATCGCGTCCGGCCTCCGGCGTCACCTGCATCAGCCCGACCGCGTTGGCATGCGACTTGTCGCGCTGCTCGAAGGAGCTTTCGGTGCGCGCCACCGAATAGATCACGCTGGTCTCGATCGCGGGCGCGACCTGCTGGTGCTCGGGGATGCCGATGGTGGGGAAGGCGTAATGGTCGAGCGCGAGCCCGCGCGCCAGCGCCGACTTGCCGACCTCCAGCATCACGCGCGCATCGTTGCGCCGGCCGGCGAGCTCGCCGAGCGCTTCGAGCGCCGCGACGTCGGTGCTCTCCTTGGCGAAATCCTGGGCATAGTAGAACACCATGTCGCGCTCGCCGATGTCGTAGAGCATGTCGGCGGCACGCACGCGCTCGTCTGCGGGCGGCGTGTCGGCCGAGGCCAGCACGGGCGAGGGCGCACGCAGCTCGATGCGGTCGAGACCGAGCTTTGCGCGCGCAAGCTGGCCGTAATACGCGGTCGAATAGCGCGATGCCGCCCGATAGCTCATGCGCGCATCTGCGGTCGCGCCCATCGCCTCGGCGGCACGGCCGCGCCAGTAATGGGCACGCGACAGCGCGATCGGATTGGCCGAGCCTTCGTCGATGGCGGCGAAGTGCACCAGCGCCGCCTGGGGATCGTCGAGGAAGCGCAGCGCGATCCAGCCGCACATGAAATGATAGTCGACGCGGTAGACTTCCTTCTCGGGCACCGCGGCGGTGCGAACCACGTCATAGGCCGTCCTGGACTTGCCCTGGTCGAGCAGCTTGCGCGCCAGCATGCGGCGCTCGCGCCACCAGGCATCGGTATCTTGCGCGGCCATGGTGTCGGGCTGGGCGGCGAGGATCACCTCGGCCGCGTCGTCGATGCGGTCGTTCTGGAGATGCCACTGGGCGCGGCACAGCACATAGCCGAGATCGCGTCGCGCCTCGGTCGGGACGTCCTCCAGATAGTCCTTGGCCTTGCTCGACTTGCCGGTGACGGCGGCGCAGGCCTTGGCGATCGCGAGCGCATCCTCGCCGAGCCGTTTTGCGGCGCGCCGCGCGCCCGAATAGTCCTTGGCGCCGAGCCGCTTGTCCATGCGGGCGCGATGATCGTCCGCGGTCAGGAGGTCGCGGAACGCCTCGTAGGAATCCTCCTCGCTGCGCTCCGACAATTCGTCCGCGCGCCAGGCCTCGCGCACGAGTCGCGCGGCCCTGTCGGCGTCGCCTTCGGCAAACAGCACGCGGGCGAGCGCGAACTTGCCCTTGGCGCTGGTCGGCCGGTCCATGGTGAACTTGTGCACGGTGGCGGCGTCGGCCTTCTCCTGCCACAGCCGCGCCTCGGCGCGCCGGCGCAGCAACGCGCGGCTCGGCCAGTCCGGATTGGCCTCGAGGAAGGCGGCGTAACGCTTGAAATTCGCCGTGCTGTCGGAGTGGCGCAGCATGAACCAGTCCGCGAGCTTGCGTCCGGCGGGATCGGTGATGCGCTCGCGCGCTGCGCTCGCGTCATCGGTCTTGCCCTTGCGGGTGAGATCGATGGCGTCCTTCAGCGCGGCGAGGTCGCCGGTCAGCGGCGGTGTTGCGGGCTTGTCAGACGGCGCTTCGTCGGCCTTCTTCGATTTGTGTCTGGCCTCGGCATGCTTGCCGTGGCGCGACTTCACCGCCGTGTGGCGATGCTTGCCGCCCTTCGCCTCATGCGTCTTCTTCGGCGCGGACGATTTGTGGCTGCTCTTGGCCGCCATCTCGGTGGGAAGAAGGGCCATTGCGGCCACGGCAACGACACACGCGAGCGAGCGTAGGCACTGGTTCATTCCATGGTCCCCCTGCGAAACCACTACAAACCAAGGTCCGCGACGACATGCGGCTTGAGAATCAAGGCACCGACACGGTGCATCACTACCGTGTCGCATCCTCACGCTGTCGCAACAATGCGGCAAAATACGGATGTGATGAGGGAACTCCCGCGCTGGGGGAATGAAGGATGGCCTCTTAAGCCTTTGTTAACGAAACCGGACCCGCGCGACGGTTTGGCCGGGTCCAGGGCGTCAGCAGGGACAGATTGCGCGTGTTCCCGAATCCCGATCCGGTGTATGGAATCCCTCGCTTCGTCCTTTGAGCCTTTGCCCCGCGCCTATGCCGATTTTCAACCAGTCGATCCGGCGCAAGATCGTCGGCATCGCCCTCGGATTGATCGTCCTGATGCTGGTCACCTCGATCCTGTCGATGGTGATGTCGAGCCAGGTCGGTGTCCTCCTGGGCGAGCTGACCAACCGCTACATCCCGGCCTACAGCCATCTGGCCCGCGCCAATATCCGTTCGCTGGAGCGCGCCCTGGCGCTGCGGCAAATGGTCATGACCAAGATGGGGGCGTCGTCGGACGAGGAGACGTATGCGGCGCGGCTTCGCGACTTCGAGGCATTGGACCGCAAGTTCGAGGAAGAAGCCGAGGCAGCGCGCAAGCTCATCAACGCGATCATCGATGATCCCAGGACGTATTCCGACAATGCCGCGCTGGCACGGCTCGACGTCCGCATCGAGAGCGCCGTCACCGAGTTGCGGCGCAATCTGGACGAGGGCAATGCGAAACTGCTCAAGCAGATCGAGGCCAAGGACGTGGTCCAGGCCCGCGCCACGCTGGAACAGCTGGACACCCTGCGCGATGCGTTCAACCGGAAGGTCGACGCGATCAGGGCCGACATGCTGACGCAGGTCTTCTTCTCGACGTCGCAAGTGATTGGCCGCCAATACCAGGCCATCATCGTGTCGGGAGCCGTGACCTTGCTCGCGGCGGTGCTCGGATTTGCCTTTGCGCTCCTGGTGTCCAGCGGTATCACGCGCCCGGTGCGGCTGCTGCTCGCCGGCACCCGCGAGGTCGAAGCCGGTCGCTTCGACAAGACCATCACCGTCTCCACCCAGGACGAGATCGGCGAACTCGCCGCGGCGTTCAACCGCATGACCGAGCAGCTCAGGCACAACGAGCGCGTCCGCGAGACCTTTGGCCGCTACATCGATCCCAAGGTGGTGCAGGGGCTGATCGACCGGCCGGAGATCGCGATCGACGGCGAGCGCCGGGTCATGACCATCATGTTCTGCGACATGAGCGGCTTCACCGCGATGAGCGAGGGCATGACCCCGCGCGGGCTCGTGCGAGTGATGAACCATTATTTCACGGTGATGTCCGCCCCCATCAGGGGCAATCGCGGCATCATCGACAAATATATCGGCGATGCCATCATGTCCTATTGGGGCCCGCCCTTCATCGAGGACGACGAGCAGGCGTTGCTCGCGGGCCTCGCCGCCATCGAGATGACCGAGCAGGTGCCGGCGCTCCAGAAGCAGCTGCCCGACCTGCTCGGCATCCGCGCCATGCCGGCGCCGTGCGATTTGCGGGTCGGCATCGCCACCGGCGAGGTCCTGACCGGCAGCATCGGTTCCGAATTGATGATGAGCTTTACGGTGATGGGGGATGCCGTGAACCTCGCTTCCCGGCTGGAGGCCGTCAACAAGGTTTACGGCACCCGCATCCTGATCGCGCAGGCCACCGCTGATGCGGTCGGATCGCGGCTCGAACTGCGCGAGATCGATCGTCTCGCGGTCGCCGGCCAGAGCGCGCCGCAGGCGATCTTCGAAGTGATGGCGAGGGCGGGCGCGCTCACCGGCGCACAGGACAGCCTGCGCATGCACTATGCCGAAGCGCTCGCCGCCTATCGCGCCCGGCGCTTCGAGGAGGCGCGCGCTGCTTTCAACGCGGCGCTCGAAGCCGTCCCCGGCGACGGACCGTCGCGCGCGATGCTCGGCCGCATCGCGCAGTTCGAGGCGAGCCCGCCGGACGCCGGCTGGGACGGCGCCTGGCGGCTGGACAGCAAATAGCTGCCGCCCCGGAAAAATTGTTTCTACTCGATAACGATGTTCGCCGTGACCTATTTCCCGGGCTTAGGTTGGATGTCCTTGAGGCGTTTGACGGGGACACGCCGATGACGGAACTTCAGGACAGGCTGGAACGGTTCGAGACGCTGACCGCCGAATGCGAGCTGATTGCCAAGCTCGCGACCGACAGCACCAAGCGCGAGTTCTATCTGAAGCTTTCGGAGCAGTACCGTCAGTTGGCGACGGACATGCGGCAGGCGATCGCGACCAAGGCCGCGGCCTGAGGCCGGCTGCAATCCGTTCTTAAGGTTTGGCGCGCATCCTTGACGCAGCGAGCGATCGCTCGTGCTGGGAAGGCCGGGGTTCGCTGCAGTGCAGCGTGCCTCGCGAGTGTCATTTGCCATGCTCGACAGGGCAATCACATGCGCCTCGTTGCCGTGATCATATTTGCGCTCATGATGGCGTCCTGCAATCAGGATCAGGACATCACCGGCTCGACATCGGCCTGCCCGATGCGGAACTACAGCTCGTACAATCCCCGCGACATGAACCAGTGTGTCAATGCCTGCAGATCCTGCGATCGCGGCACCACGGTCACGTGCACGACCTCCTGCACCCTCAAGGGCGCGCGCTGAGAGCAACCGGCGGTGCTTGGGCACCGGAACGATTCACCTGGGTTAATCATTGAAGAAGCGGAAGGACGCGGAGTCCGATGAAATGGGTATGCTCGATCCCGGTCGATTTCTGGTGTCCTGCTCGCACTGCGATGCCTGGCCGATGGCGGTCAACGTGAAGCGATCGAGCTGGTGGGCGTCCCCGCATGAGGTCCGCTTTGTCTGCACGCGCTGCCGACGCGAGGAAACCGCGATCGTCTCGGCCTCCGGCGAATTGACTCCGATCAAGCGCGTCGATGTTCCGCCACGCGACGTCGCTGCCGCCTGGGCACAGGCCCAGCGTTTGCGAGGGCGGACCTGAGCGCGGTGACAACGGCCACCGGTCGATTGACTCCCCGGCGGAACGACACGTAAGTTGATCGGTGACGGTTCTCCTCAGGGAGATCAAAAGGGAATGTGGTGCGGGATTGTCCCAACGGGAATTGTCTCAACGCCACGGCTGCCCCCGCAACTGTAAGCGGTGAATCTTTCGTCCTATGCCACTGGGAACTCGGTCCTGGGAAGGCGACGTAAGGTAACGACCCGCGAGCCAGGAGACCTGCCGTCAGCCGTGGTCACACGCGAAGATGTCGGTCGGGGAGTGCAGACATCGGCTTCACCGGAGCAATCCATCGCTCCACCGTGAAACCTCGTTCGCTGTGACGTGCCACTGACGTCATACCGAGGTTTACAATTGTGTCCCGTCTTGTCTCTGCCGCCGGGCGCCTCAGCGCTGGCCTGTTCGCGTCCGTTGCCTTCCATTCGCTCGATCTCTCTCCGGCCTTCGCCCAGCAGGTCCTTGCCGAGCAGCTGCCACCGATTGAAGTGACCAAGCCCGACGACCAGAACCGCACGCGGGCCAGGGCGACCGGTGACGGCGCGACGAGGCCCCGCGCGACGGCCGATGTCGCGCCGTCGGGCAATGGCGCCGGCTCGGCCGTCGAGGCTGTCGCCGGCAACGGCGGTATCGTCGGTGCTGCCACGACCGTCGTCACGGCCGCGGATATCGCGCACGCGCCGTCGCAGACGCTGGCCGAGATCATCGCGACGCAGACGCCGGGGGCCCAGATCACGACGTTCTATGGCGGCCCGATCGGTGCCAAGACCGGCGTGGACCTGCGCGGCTTCGGCGCGTTTGCAACCGCCAACACGCTGGTGCTGGTCAACGGACGGCGGCTGAACGACGTCGACATGGCACAGGTGGACCTTTCCACCATCCCGCTCAATTCCATCGAGCGTATCGAGATCACGCGCGGCAATTCCGGAGCGGTGCTCTATGGCGACAACGCGGTCGGCGGCGTGATCAACATCGTCACCAAAAGCGGCGTCGGCGGACCGCCCGTGACCGCGCGCATCGAGGCCGGCTTCGGCTCGTTCAACACGGGGCTCGGCAACGTCTCGACCTCGCTCAATTCCGGTCCGTGGTCGACCTCGTTCTATGGCAATGCCGTCAGGACCGATGGCTACCGCGACAATAATCGCTATTCCCAGCAGAACGGCGTCGGCAATCTCAATTACGCGACACCGGGCCTGACCGCTTTTCTCACCGTCACGGGCGATCATCAGGAGTTGCGGCTGCCGGGCGGGCGCACCGTCGACCCATCGATCGGCCTCGACGAGGTCGCGACCGACCGGCGAGGGACCAGCACGCCGTTCAACTATGCCAACCAGCAGGGCTTCAGCGCGACCGCGGGCTTCACCAAGACCCTCGTCAACGGAGTCGATCTCATCGTCGACGGCGGCGTGCGCGACAAGAAACAGCAGAGTGCGTTCTTCTCCAGCCCGGTGCCGGTTCCGGGCTTCTTCACGTCGACCTATGCCGATTCCCATCTGACCACGTGGTCGATCACACCGCGGCTCAGCGTGAAGAGCCTGCTGCTCGGAATGCCATCGCAGCTCCTCACCGGCATCGACTATTACGATGCGAGCTTTCAGCAGAACCGCGGCGCCGGGCAGGGGCTCTCCCCCTGGCATAATTACGACCTCAGGCAGCAGACGGTTGCGGGCTATTTTCAGCACACATTGGGCGTGTCGCCTGCGACCGACATTTCCTATGGCGCGCGGGTGCAGACGATCAATCTTGCGGCGCGCGACAATTTCGACCCGGCGGCGCCGTTCAACGCCGACATCGGCGCCCTCCCGCTCCAGAGCGATGAAACCCAATATGCGCTGCATCTCGGGGCCGAGCATCGCCTCAATGAGGTGGTCTCGCTGTTCGGCCGCGCCGCGCGCGCGTTCCGCACGCCCGACGTGGACGAGCGCCTGTCCTCAGGGCCGTCCTTCGATCCCCTGACCTTCGCTGCGATCCCGCAAACGTTTCAACTCAAGACCCAGACCTCGCAGGACATCGAGGGCGGCCTGCGCATCAAGGGCGGCGGACTGCAGCTGCAGAGCAGCCTCTATCTGATGGACCTCACCAACGAGGTCCATTTCAACCCGGTGCTGTTCTACAACACCAACCTCGATCCGACCCGCCGCTACGGCTCGGAGACCAGCCTGTCCTATCGCGTCAACGACGCTCTGCTGCTGCGCTCCGGCATGGCCTATACCCGCGCCGTCTTCCGCGAAGGCATCTGGACCGGCAATGACGTGCCGCTGGTGTCGCGCTACACCGCGAGTGCGGGCGTCACCTGGAACATCTGGCAGAACTATTTGGTGCTCGACGCCACCGCGCGGTTCTGGAGCGAGCGGCGCATGGACAACGATCAGGCGGGCACACAGAAGCCGATTCCCGCCAACGGCACGATCGACCTCAAGCTCAGCGGCCAGGTTGACCGCTACTTCTGGTCGCTCAGCGTCAACAATGTGCTGAATGCGCTCTACTACGATTACGCCATCGCAAGCACCTTCACGGACGGCCGCTTCAGCGCTTATCCGCTGCCCGGCCGCACCTATCTGCTCAAGGCCGGCGCAACTTTCTGATCAGCACGCCAGTCAATGGACCAGAGCGTGATGGGACGATCGCGCCTGTGTCGGCCTCTGTCAACCCAGCGTCGCAAAAATATTCCACTTTACCGAAATTCGGTTTCGGCGTATGTGTCGTGCATCCCGGCTCACTCAAGAGGGGCGATCATG
>NZ_JAFCJE010000007.1 GCF_018131185.1 Bradyrhizobium diazoefficiens
CACGGCATAAGCCGTCCGACCATCGCGCAGGGAAGGCCGAGTGATCGGCACCACCTGTATGCTGCTGTGCGGTTCTTCCTGCGTGCGCATGTCGCGCAGCGGACCGCGGGTGCCTGTCGGCACCCGGCCTTCCCTGTGCCCTCTTGGACAAGAGGGTGAGAGATGAAGCAAAGCTCGGGCGAATTAAGCCGCGAGAACGATAAGGCGTGTCTGCAACCAAACACTCCGTCATTGCGAGGAGCGAAGCGACGAAGCAATCCAGGATCCCTCCGCGAAGGGATTCTGGATTGTTTCGTCGCAAGGGCTCCTCGCAATGACGATGTGGAGAGAGTGCGCCGGCATGCCGGCTAATTATTCGGCAATCGCGGCCCGCTGGCACCGATGGACTTGCCGGTGGCAATCCGGTTCAATGGGCGAATGCTGCGTAAGGCGACAACGATGTCGAGATATCTGCTGGACCTGCTGCTGATGGTTTCCCCGGCGGCCGCGCAAGCCAAAATGCCGAAGACCAACGCGGCGCATCCCGATCCCTGTGCCCCGACCGGGCGTACTGCGGATGGCAAGCTGGTCTACGCCATGACATGCGAGACCCTGCCGGCGCCGCCCCCGCAAGCCGAACGGAAGGAGGCGCCGCTGCCGGCCGCCGAGCCGGAACCGGAGACGCGGCGGAGCGGCATTTTCGGCTGGTCCTGCGACCGCAGGTGATGTTGCCGCGGCACTTGCGCGAAGTTGTCGGGAGTGCTCTTTGCTGGAAAGTGTCCGACGGGCCACCGGCCCCGATTCAGAGAGATGAAATGGGCAAACTCGCTATCCGTGCGGGCGATTTCAGCTTCGATGCCCGCTTCGAGGAGCAACTGGCACCCAAGACCGTCGCCGCCTTCCGCAAGGCGCTGCCGTTCGAAAGCCACATCATCCATGTGCGCTGGAGCGGCGAGGGCGTATGGATGCCGCTCGGCGATCTCGATTTCGGCGTGGGCTACGAGAACCACACGAGCTACCCCGCGCCCGGCCAGATCATCCTCTATCCCGGCGGCATCAGCGAGACCGAGATCCTGCTCGCCTATGGCGGGGTGCGCTTTGCAAGCAAGATGGGCCAGCTCGCCGGCAACCATTTCATCACGCTGACCTCGGGCCTCGAGAACCTGGCGACGCTGGGCAAGAGCGTGCTGTGGAACGGCGCGCTGCCGATTCGTTTCGAGGAAGTCTGAGTGACCGACACAAGCTACCCGCGCGATCTCCGTGGCTATGGCCGCAACCCGCCGCACCCGCAATGGCCCGGCGATGCCCGGATAGCCGTGCAGTTCGTCGTCAATTTCGAGGAAGGCGGCGAGAACAACATTTTGCACGGCGACCGCGCCTCGGAAGCGTTTCTGTCCGACGTGCTCGGCGCGCAGCCCTGGCCGGGTCAGCGCCACGCCAATATCGAATCGATGTTCGAATATGGCTCGCGCGCCGGCTTCTGGCGGCTGTGGCGGATGTTCACCGCGCGCAACTGGCCGACCACGGTGTTCGGCGTCGCTACCGCGTTGAAGCGCAATCCCGAGATCGTCGCTGCCATGAATGAGGCCGGCTGGGATATCGCCAGCCACAGCCTGAAATGGATCGAGCACAAGGACATGTCCGAGGCGCAGGAGCGCGCCGAGATCGCGGAGGCGATCCGCGTCCATACCGAAGCCACCGGCTCGCGCCCCCTCGGCTGGTACACCGGACGCTCCTCGATCAATACTAACCGCCTGCTGATGGAGGAAGGCGGCTTCCTCTATCTCTGCGACTCCTATGCCGACGATCTGCCCTATTGGATCAAGGGCAGGAGCGGCAAGCAGCTCGTCATCCCCTATACGCTCGATGCCAACGACATGCGCTTCATCAACCCGCAGGGCTTTTCCGAAGGCGAGCAGTTCTTCACCTATTTGAAGGATGCCTTCGACGTGCTCTATGCCGAAGGCGAGAGCGCGCCGAAGATGATGTCGGTGGGCCTGCACTGCCGTCTCGCCGGCCGGCCCGGCCGCGCTGCCGGCTTGATCCGCTTCCTGGATTACATCGGCAAGCACGACCGCGTCTGGGTGCCGACGCGATTGCAGATCGCACGGCACTGGCATGACAAGCACGCCCATCTGGCGGCCGACGCATTCGAGATCGGGTGAAAGATGTCGCAGATCTCGCTGGCCGATCTCAATGCAGCAAGCCACGTCGATTTTGTCGCGGCGCTCGCCAACGTCGTCGAATACTCGCCGTGGATCGCCGAGCAGCTCGCCGGCAAGCGGCCGTTCGCCGGTATCAACCAGTTGCACACGGCCCTGATGGCGGCGATCCAGAGCGCCGAGCCTGATGTTCAGTTGGCGCTGATAAGGGCGCATCCCGATCTCGCCAACAAGACCCAGCGCGCGGCGGGCCTGACGGCAGAATCGACCGACGAGCAGAACAGTGCCGGCCTCGACCGGTTGTCGGAGGCCGAGTACGCTGCGTTCGAGCGCGTCAACAACGCCTACCGCGACAAGTTCGGCTTCCCCTACATCGTCTGCGTGCGCCGTCACACCAAGGATTCCGTGCTGCGCGACTTCGAGACGCGCTTGCGCAACATCGCAAAGACGGAGACGCGACGCGCGATCGAGGAAATCGGCCGTATCTCCGCGCTACGGCTGGATCAGCTCGTCCTTGCCGACGACAAGTTGAAGGTGCATGGCCGGCTCTCGACCCATGTGCTGGACAATCACGTCGGCAAGCCCGCGGCCGGCATCCCGATCGAGCTGGTGGAGCTCGCGAGCCTCGGCGAGAGCCGCGTCATCGCACGCGCGGTGACCAATGCCGACGGTCGCACCGACCAGCCGTTGATCGGCGGCCGCCCGCTGCCGATCGGCCGCTACGAGCTCAGATTCAGCGTCGCCAGATATTACGCCGAACGCAATGTGCCGCTGTCCGACCCGCCCTTCCTCGACGATATCCCGCTGCGCTTTGCGATCGGCGAGCCGGAAAGCCACTATCACGTTCCCTTGCTGGTCACGCCCTGGAGCTATTCGACCTATCGCGGCAGTTAAACGTGTTGCGCGGATGAGGCGACCGTCGCCGCGTCCGCCTCCGCTGTCGCGCCGCCGCTCAGGCCGTTGAAGAAGGCATTGAGCAGCACGGAAACGATCGCGCAGAGCAGGATGCCGGACTCCAGCAGCGGCTGGAGATCGTGGGGCATATTCCGGAAAAAGCCGGGGGCGGCGAGCGGGATCAGGCCGAAGCCGATCGAGACCGCGACGATGAACAGATTGTAGCGGTTGTTGCGGAAATCGACCGAGGTGAGGATGCGCGCGCCTGTTGCGGCTACCATGCCGAACATCACGAGGCCTGCGCCGCCGAGCACGACCAGCGGCACCGCCTCGACCAATGCGGCCAGCTTCGGCAACAAGCCGAGCACGAGCATGATGCAACCGCCCGTCACGGTCACCCAGCGCGAGCGCACGGCAGTGACCGAGACGAGGCCGACATTTTGCGAGAACGAGGTGTACGGAAAGGTGTTGAAGATGCCGCCGAGCAGCGTGCCGACGCCGTCCGCGCGCAGGCCCCGGCTCAGCGCCTCGCGGTCGACGGTCTTGCCGGTGATGTCGCCGAGTGCGAGGAACATGCCCAGCGATTCGATCATCACCACGATCATGACGACGCACATGGTCATAACGGGCACCAGATGGAATTGCGGCATGCCGAAGCGGAAAGGGATGATCGGCGCGCCCCAGGAGGCGGCGGCGACCTTGTCGAAATGCATCACGCCCAGAATGCTCGCGAGCACGGCGCCGGCGATGATGCCGAGCAGCACCGAGACATTGGCGAGGAAGCCGGTACCCCATTTGATCAGGCCGAGAATGAACAGCAGCACGAACAACGAGATGCCGAGGCCCTGCAGTTGGCCATAGGCCGGATTGGGAAAGCTGCCGGCGACGCCGTCGACCATCTTGGTCAGTGTCGGCAGGCCGCCGCCGGCCCAGTTGATGCCGACGCGCATCAAGGAGATGCCGATGATCAGAATGATGCTGCCGGTGACCACCGGAGGAAACAGCGGCAACAGTCTGCTGACGAACGGTGCGACGATGATGCCGAAGATGCCCGCGGCGATGACGGAGCCGTAGATGCCGAGCAGACCGATATCAGGCGCTGCCGCCATCGACAGCATCGGACCGACTGACGCGAACGTCACGCCCATCATCACGGGCAGGCGAATGCCGACGCCGGGGAAGCCGATGCATTGCACCAGCGTCGCGAGCCCGCAGGCGAACAGGTCGGCGCTGATCAGGAAGGCGACATCCTCGGGCGGCAGCTTCAATGCGCGTCCGATGATCAGCGGCACGGCGATCGCGCCGGCATACATCACCAGCACATGCTGGAGCCCGAGCGCCAAGAGGCGTGGGACCGGCAGGACCTCGTCGACGGGATGGACTTCGCTGGACATCGATGAGACCTCCCAACCTAACCAAACTTGTCGAGCAACGCGGGAAACAGCCGGTCCGGCTTGAAGGGCGGCGCGGTGAAGCGGATGCCGGTTGCATTGGCGATGGCGTTGCCGAGCGCGGCGGCGACCGGATTGTATGGGCTCTCGCTCATCGACTTTGCGCCAAGCGGCCCGATCGTGTCGGACGTGTCGGCGAAGAACACCTCCGTGCGCGGCACGTCGGCGAACGAGGGCAGGTGATAGTCGCGGAATTTCGGGTTGGCGACGCGGCCGTTGGCGTCGATCACCATCTCCTCGTAGAGCGCAGCGCCGAGCGCCTGCGCGACGCCGCCTTCGACCTGACCGCGGCACTGCATGGGGTTGGCGACGACACCGGCGTCCGCCGCCTGCACGCTCCTGAGAATCCTGAGCTCGCCGGTGCCCTTGTTTACGGCGATGCGAAACCCCTGGACGTTGAAGCCGACCGAACGCGGCGTGCCCGTGGAATTACCGCGGGCGGCAAATGGCTGTCCGCGTGCGCGCGCGAGCTTCGCCAGCTCGGCAAAAGGCATGCGCCGGACGCCGCTGACGACGGCATTGTCCTCGAGCACGCAGGCCTGAACGTCGCACAGCCAGGCATCGGCCGCCGCCGCCTTCAGCTCGGTCGCAAGCTGCATGGAAGCAGCATGCGTCGCCTTGCCGGCGACGAAGGTGCCGGCGCTGCCATAGGCGCCGGTGTCGTGGCCGCCATGGGCGGTATCGGACTGGCGCAGACGGATTCGGTCGACGGTGGTCGCGAGCGTGGTTGCTGCGATCTGCCGGTGCACCGTGCTGGTACCGTTGCCGAATTCGGCCGTGCCGACGGTGAGGTCGAAGCCGCCGTCCTCGTTGAGCGCAATCATGGCGTCGGCGATGTGCCCGGCCGGCGGTGCGGAGTCGATCATGGTGAGGGCGATGCCGTCGCCGAGCAGCCATTCCGGCGAAAGCTCCGGCTGCGGCCCGCCGGCCTGCATGGCGCGCTCGACGAGGTCGAGGCATTGGTCGAGCCCGTAGGAGCCATAGACGACGTCGTGAAATTCGGACGGCGGCGGCGACAGCATGGGGTCGCCGAGCCTGACGATGTTACGCCGGCGCATCTCGTAGGGGCTGATGCCGAGCTGCCTCGCCAGCTCGTCGATCGCGGCTTCCACCGCGATCAGCGCCTGCGGCAGGCCGTAGCCGCGAAACGCCCCCGCCGGCACGGTGTTGGTGTAGACGGCGGCGCCGTCGACCCGCTTGTTCGGACAATTGTACACGCTGATGGACTCGGCCAGCGCATGGAACATCACCGGGCCGGCGTGATTGCCGTAAGCTCCGGTGTTGGAGAGCACGTCGAGCTGAAGCGCGGTGAGTTTGCCGTCGGCATCGGCGCCGGCCTTGATATGGACCCGCATCGGGTGCCGCGTCGAGGTCGCGATGAACTGCTCCTCGCGCGTGAGTTCCAGCTTCACGGGACGTCCGGTCCTCAGCGCAGCGAGCGCAAGGATGTCCTCGACGAACATCTCCTGCTTGCCGCCAAAGCCGCCGCCGACGCGCTCGCAGAACACGCGGACCTTGTCCATGGGGAGCTCAAAGATGTCCGCCAGTGCGCGGCGGGTCAGGAACGGGACCTGGGTGGAGGTGCGGACGTTGAGCACGCCGGAAGGATCGAGCCAGGCGAGGCCGCCATGGGTCTCCAACGCGGCGTGCTGTACGCGATGACTGTGGAAGGTGCCCTCGAAGGTGACGGCGGACGTCGCGAGCGCCGCCGCGACGTCACCGAACTCACCATGCGTCTCCGCGGCGAGGTTGCGCTTGGCGTCGGCGATGCGGTTCGCGGTGGTGCGGTCAGGATGAATGACGGGCGCGCCCGGCGCCATCGCCTGCTCCGGATCGATCAGCGCGGGGAGAACCTCATATTCGACCTTGATCCGCCGGCACGCCTCCTCTGAGGCGGCTTCGCTCTCGGCGACGACGGCTGCAACCCGCTGTCCGATGAAGCGGACGACGTCGTCGAGAATGCGGGTGTCCTCCGGGTCCATCCAGTCCATCTCGTGCCGCGCAGTCGAGATCAGGACCGATGGTGCATCCTCATGCGTCAGCACCGCATGAACGCCGGGAACGCGAAGGGCGTCCGACTTGTCGATCGCGACGATCCTGGCGTGGGCGTGAGGTGACCGAACCAGCTTGATGTGCAGCAGGCCGTCGATGGCGGTGTCGAAAGTGTAGCGGGCCGCGCCGCGCACGATGTCGGGGCCCGCCGGCGCCGGCAGACTGCGGCCGAATGCGGCACCGGCCTCGACGCTCGCCTCGACATTGGTCTTGCCGAGGATCGCATCCTCGATCGAGCGGTAGCCGGTACAGCGGCAGATATTGCCCTTCAACGCCGTGCCGAGATCGGTGCGCTGGGCCTGGTTCAGCGAGGCGCAGGTCAGGATCATGCCGGCGGTGCAGAAGCCGCATTGAAAGCCTTGCGCATCGAGGAAGGCCTGCTGCATCGGATGGTCGCCGTGCTCCCCGCCAAGACCTTCGATCGTGGTCACGCTGCGTCCCTCGGCGCGGAACGCCGGAATCAGGCAGCTATGCACGGGCTCGCCGTCGAGCAGCACGGTGCAGGCGCCGCAATCGCCGGCATCGCAGCCTTTCTTCACGCCGAAATGGCCGAGCTCGCGCAGGAACGTGCGCAGGCACTGGCCGGCGCGTGGCGCTTGCGAAAATGGCTTGCCGTTGATCTCGAAGCTCATGAGGGCCCTCCGGCCAGGAGTTCGCCGCGGATCTCCTCGCCGAGCCGCAGTGTCATGTGCTTGCGCCAGAGCGGCTGGCCGTGGATGTCGGTGTGGTACAGCTCATCGGTGATCTGCTGCACCAGCGCGGCACGAAGCGCGCTCGCATCCGGGACTTTGCGAAAGAGGAGCTGGATCGGCCGCACGGTCGATGCGGTGATTGTGAGCGTCAGGGTGCCATCGGTATCAAGGCTGCCGACGAGAAGCGCCGCCGAGCGGCCGACAGGCGCCAGCGAGATCTGGCGAAAGGCGGTGCGGCGCTTCAACGCGGCAATCGGAATATCGATCTGGCGAAGCAGATCGCCCGGCGTCAGGCGATTGCGCTGGTTGCCGGTGACGAACTCGGCGACAGGAATTCGCTGTTCGCCGCCGCCGGCCTTCCAGATGGTGCAGACGCCGTCGAGCGCGGCGGTGAGCGAGATCATCGGTCCCGCCGGCAGCGACATGCAGAGATTGCCGCCGACGGTCGCGGTCTTCCAGATCTTGAACGAGGCAAGGAACGCACGGCAGCACTGGCCGATCAGCGGTGCTGCGAGCCAGTCAGGCGGGCAGGCGAGACCATCGAGCTCTGCGATGGTGCAGGTGGCGGCCACCGAGAGATGGCGCTCCGTAATCGTCAGCGCCGGCCATTTCAAATCGGTAAGATCGATCAGCCGCGTCAGCTGCGTTTGCGGCTCCGAGAACAGCCAGGTGCCGCCCGCGAGCCAGGCGTCCCCTGTCGTCCAGTCAGGCAGTTGCGCGCGCGATTGCGGACGGGCGATCGCTGTGATGGTATTCAAATCCATGGCTGCGCCAAAGCTTCGCCCCGGTGAATCGTGCGCATGAGTCTTGCAAGACCGGAGCCAAGTCGCAACAACAAGTCGCAGCGGGATGGTGTTCAGGCTGGTGCCAGCCTTGTGAGCCTGCCGTCAGGGGATGCGAGGAGCGGGATCATGAGCGATTCAATGCCGATCTGGATCAGGGATCCCCTGGCCATCCTCGCGGGTGGTGCCGAGCGCGGGATCGTGGTGAAGGACGGCCGGATCGTCGAGCTCGTCCCGGCCGGGGGCACGCCTGCGACCGCTGATGTCGCGGTGTTCGATGCGGCCGAACACGTGGTGCTGCCGGGCCTGATCAACACCCATCATCATTTCTACCAGACGCTGACGCGTGCGCTGCCGGCGGCGATGGACCGCGAGCTGTTCCCTTGGCTACAGGCGCTCTATCAGGTGTGGGCGCGGCTGACGCCTGAAGCGCTCGAGCTCGGCGTCACCGTGGCGATGTCCGAGCTGCTGCTCTCCGGCTGCACCACCACGACGGATCATCACTACGTCTTCCCCGCGGGGCTCGAAGACGCCGTCGATATCGAGGTCGGTGTTGCAAGGCGGCTCGGCATGCGCGTGCTGCTGACGCGCGGCTCGATGAATTTGTCGCAACGCGACGGCGGCCTGCCGCCCGACAGCGTCGTGCAGGACGAGGACACCATTCTCGCCGACAGCGCGCGCGTGGTGGCGAAGCATCACCAGCGCGGCGCGGATGCGATGGTGCAGATCGCGCTGGCGCCGTGCTCGCCGTTTTCCGTGACGACCTCGCTGATGCGCGCCACCGCCGATCTCGCAGAAAAACTCGACGTGCGCCTGCATACCCACCTCGCCGAGACCGAGGACGAGAACAAATTCTGCGAGCAGATGTATGGCTGCCGCCCGCTCGACTATCTCGAGCAATGCGGCTGGCTCAATGCGCGCACGTGGCTGGCCCATGGCATTTTCTTCAATGCGGACGAGATGAAGCGGCTCGGCAAGGCCAGAACGACCATCAGCCATTGCGCGTGCAGCAATCAGTTGCTGGCCTCCGGCTGCTGTCCGGTGTGCGAAATGGAGGAGGCCGGGGTCGGGATCGGGATCGGCGTCGACGGCTCGGCCTCGAACGACGGCTCGAACCTGATGCAGGAGGTTCGCGCCGCCTTCCTGCTGCAACGGGCGCGCTATGGCGTGACCAAGGTCAGCCACAAGGATGCGCTGCGCTGGGCCACCAAGGGATCGGCGGCCTGCGTCGGACGGCCGGAACTCGGCGAAATCGCAGTCGGAAAGGCCGCCGATCTCGCGCTCTTCAAGCTCGACGAATTGCGCTTCTCCGGCCATGGCGATCCCCTGGCCGCCCTGGTGCTATGCGGGGCGCATCGGGCAGACCGGGTGATGGTGGCGGGACGATGGGCCGTGATCGACGGCGCGATTCCGGGCCTCGATGTCGCCGACCTCATCCGCCGCCACAGCTCGGCCGGGCGGGCCATGCAGGCCGGATAGGGACAGGAATTGAAAGAGGGGGCGACCACAAGTGCCGGGTGCTTCTGGCCACCCCCTCCGAACCTCCTCCGGGAGGAGCAGGTGATCTGGGTCAAGCAAGAAGCGTGCTACTTGCCCGGGAGCTTGTCGTCGATGCCCTTGACGTAGAAATTCATGCCGAGGATCTGGCCGTCATCGAGGTGATCGCCGCCCTTGCACTCCACCGCCTTGCCGTCCTGCCCAACGATCGGGCACTTGAACGGATGCAGCTTGCCAGCGGTGATCGCGGCCTGGGCATCCTCTGCCATTTTTTTCACGTCGTCAGGCATGTTGGTGTACGGCGCCATCGAGAACATGTGGCTGTCGAGGCCGCCCCATGTGTCCTCGGATTTCCAGGTTCCCGCCAGCTCGGCCTTGACGCGCTCGATGTAATAGGGGCCCCAGGTGTCGAGGATCGAGGTGAGCTGGGTCTTGGGTCCGAACTTGATCATTTCGGAATCCTGGCCGAAGGCGAGCTTGCCGCGTTCGCTGGCAATCTGCATCGCGGCGGGCGAATCCGTGTGCTGCATGATGATGTCGGCGCCCTGGTCGATCAGCGCCTTGGCGGCGTCGGCCTCCTTGCCCGGGTCGAACCAGGTGTTGGCCCAGATGATCTTGACCTTGATGTTCGGGTTGATGGTCTGCGCCGCCAGTATCGTCGCGTTGATGCCGGAGACGACCTCGGGAATGGGGAACGAACCGATATAGCCGAGCACGCCGGCCTTCGACATCTTGGCCGCGATCAGGCCTTGAATGTAGCGGCCCTGATACCATTTGGCGGAGTAGGTCGACATGTTCGGATTGCGCTTGTAGCCGGTGGCGTGCTCGAAGTGCACGTTCGGATATTTCTTGGCGACCTTCAGCGTCGGATCCATGTAGCCGAACGAGGTCGTGAAGATCAGCTTGTTGCCGGCGCGGACGAGCTGCTCGATCGAGCGCTCGGCATCGGGGCCTTCGGGCACGTTCTCGAGATACGTCGTCTCGATCTTGTCGCCCAATTCCTTCACCAGTGCCTGGCGCCCGAGATCGTGCTGATAGGTCCAGCCGAGATCTCCGATCGGACCCAGATAGATGAAGCCGACCTTCAGCTTGTCGGCGGCGGAGGCTGCACTGGCGTTCCCGGCAAGCAAGAGCCCGGCAGCGAGTGCAAGAAGTGATTTCCTCATCATCAATCTCCAAACTTCAGGGGACGGCCACGACCCGCAACGTGCGCGCCCCATCGCGCACGCCGCGGAAATGAAAGCTCAGCGGTCGGGCACGAACACGGTGCCGAGCGCAGCCGGTGCGGTCGAGCCGCCGGTGCGCGCGCGGGAGAGGAGGACCAGCACGATGACGGTCGCAAGATAAGGCAGCGCCGACATGAACTGCGAGGGGATGCCGACACCCCAGCCTTGGGCGTGCAACTGCAGGATCGTCACCGCGCCGAAGAGATAGGCGCCGACCACGAGCCGGCCCGGCCGCCAGGACGAGAACACCACCAGCGCCAGCGCGATCCAGCCGCGGCCTGCGGTCATGCCGGGAATGAAGAACGGCGTATAAGCGAGCGGCAGATAGGCGCCGGCCAGGCCGGCACAGGCGCCGCCGAACATCACGGCGAAAGTGCGGATGCGCAGCACGGGATAGCCGAGGGCATGTGCGGAAACGTGATTGTCGCCGCAGGCGCGCAGGATCAATCCCGCCCGCGTTCGGTACAGGAACCACCAGACGCCGGCGATCAGCGCGACGGAGAAGTAGACGAAGCCGTCCTCGCCGAACAGCACGCGGCCGATCAGCGGGATGTCCGTGAGGCCGGGAATGGCGAGATGCACCGCCGGCGCGATGCGCTCGCCGACGAAGCGGGCGCCGATCAGGCCGGAGAGTCCAGCGCCGAGGATGGTGAGCGCAAGGCCGGTCGCGACCTGGTTGACGGCGAGCCCGAGCGTCATCAGCGCGAAGATCAGCGACATCAGCGTGCCCGCGACGATGCCGAACAGCGCGCCGATGAAAATCGATCCAGTGAGCCAGGCGCCGGCAAAGCCGCAGGCCGCGCCAACGATCATCATGCCCTCGACGCCGAGGTTGAGCACGCCGGAGCGCTCGGTCACGAGCTCGCCGGTCGCCGCGATCAGCAGCGGCGTCGACGCGGCGAGCACCGCGAGGATGATGGCCTCAACCAGCTCCACGAGTCACCTGTCGGCTCGAAAACACCAGCTTGAAACGATAGAGGATCAGGGAATCGCAGGCGAGTACGTAGAACAGCAAAATACCCTGAAACACCTTGGTGACGTCCAACGGGATCTTCATCGCGATCTGCGCCTGCTCGCCGCCGATAAAGGTCAACGCCAGGAAAAGGCCTGCAATCAATATCCCAAGCGGGTTCAGCCGGCCCAGAAAGGCCACGATGATCGCGGTAAAGCCGTAGCCGGGCGATATGCCGGGCTGGAGATGCCCGACGGGACCTGCGACCTCGATGATTCCGGCGAGGCCCGCGAGCGCGCCTGATACTGCGAAGGTCAGGATGACGAGCTGGTTGGCATTGAAGCCGCCGAAGCGTGCGGCGCGCGGCGCCGCACCGACGACGCGGATCTCGAACCCCTTGATGGTGCGCGCGAGCAGGATCGCCGCTACCGCCACGAAGAGCAAGGCGATGATCGAGCCGAGATGCAGCCGGCCGCCTTCGATCAGCAGCGGCACCGTCGCTACGGGATCGAACTCCGCCGTGGTCGGGAAGTTGAAGCCGTGCGGATCGCGCCAGGGCCCGCGCACGAGATAGTCGAGGAAGAGGTCGGCGACATAGACCAGCATCAGGCTGGTCAGGATCTCGCTGGCGCCGAACTTCACCTTGCAGATCGCCGGGATCAGCGCATAGAGCGCGCCCGCGGCGGCCGCGAGCACAAACATCGCCGGCAGCACCCAGCTCCCGGCATCGGTGCCCTGCGTCTTCACCGCGATCCAGCTTCCGGCGACCGCGCCGATCAGGAATTGTCCTTCGGCGCCGATGTTCCAGGCATTGGCGAGATAGCAGAGCGACAGCCCGGTCGCGATCATTACCAGCGGAGTCGCCTTCACCGCGATCTCCTGAAGCGAATAGCCGTCGGTCAAGGGCGCGATGAAATAGGCGTGCAAGGCGAGCAGCGGATTCTTGCCGAGGATCGCGAACAGGATGACCATGGTCGAGATCGTGAGGCCGATCGCGATCAGCGGAGAGACGAGGGCGATTGTGCCAGAGCGTTCGGCGCGCTTCTCAAGCACCAACTGCATGCGCGGCCTCCTTCGGCTCCAGGCTGCTGCCGCCCATGAGCAGGCCGAGCTTTTCGCGGCTCGCTTCGCTCGCTGCAAGCGGTGCGGAGAGCCGGCCGTGGAACATCACAGCGATGCGGTCGGCGATCTCCGTGAGTTCGTCCAGATCCTGGCTGGTCACGAGCACGGCGGCGCCCGCTGTTGCGAGATCAAGCAGCGCCTGGCGTATCACTGCGGCGGCGCCGGCATCGACGCCCCAGGTCGGCTGGCTCACCACCAGTACTGCGGGGTTGCGCAGGATCTCCCGGCCCACGATGAACTTCTGCAGATTGCCGCCGGAGAGGGATGCTGCTTCCGGGTCGCGCTTGGCCTTGCGCACGTCGAACGTCTCAGTCGCGCGGTCGACGGTCTTGAGCGTGGCGGCGGTATCGATGAACCCGCGATGGACCATGCCGCTGGCCGCATGACCGGTGAGCAGCGCGTTCTCCGAGAGCTTCATGCGTGGCGCCGTGCCATGGCCGAGCCGCTCCTCGGGCACGAAGGCCGCACCCAGCTTGCGCCGCTGGGTGATCGAGAGATGGCCGGCGGCGATACCTTCGATCACGACCGTGCCCGGGTCCTTCGACAACCGCTCACCGGACAGCGCGGCGAACAATTCGTCCTGGCCGTTGCCGGCGACGCCGGCGATGCCGAGGATTTCGCCGCCCTTCAACTCGAAGGAGATGTGTTCGAGCCGTACGCCATGTGCTTCGCTGGGGGCCAGCGACAGATCGTTGACGACGAGCCGCGGCACGGTGGTCTTGCGGCCGGATGCCGCCTTCACCTCCTTGATCTCGCCACCGACCATCATGCGCGCGAGAGAGGCGGCGGTCTCGAGCCTGGGATTGCAGGTCGCGACCTTCCTGCCACCGCGCAGGATCGTGGCGGTGTCGCAGAGCCGCTTCACCTCCTCGAGCTTGTGGCTGATATAGAGGACAGCGCGGCCTTCGGCCTTGAGCCGCTCCAGCACGACGAAGAGCTGGTCGGCTTCCTGCGGCGTCAGCACCGCGGTGGGCTCGTCCAGGATCAGGAATTTCGGATCCTGCATCAGCACGCGGACGATCTCGATGCGCTGGCGTTCGCCGACCGACAATTGCCAGACCTCGCGCCGGGGATCGAGCGGCAGTCCATAGGTCTTCGACACCTGCTCCAGCCGCGCCGACATGTCCTTGAAAGACTCCTTGCCGTCGAGGCCGAGCGCGACGTTCTCGGCGACGGTGAGATTGTCGAACAGCGAGAAATGCTGGAACACCATGCCGATGCCGCGGCGGCGCGCGTCCGAGGGACCGGACATGATCATGCCCTCGCCTTGCCAGCGGATCTCGCCGGCGCTGGGCTGGATCAGCCCGTAGATCGCCTTCACCAGCGTCGACTTGCCGGCGCCGTTCTCGCCGAGCAGCGCGTGGATTTCCTTCGGCCAGATATCGATGTCGATGGAATCGTTGGCAAGGAAATCGCCATAGCGTTTGGTGAGCCCGATCGCCCGCAGCAGCGGGGACTCGCCGGAATTCAGGCTGTCACGTGTCGAATCCAACATTCGTTGATGCGCTTGCATGGTGAAGTGCCCCAATAGTGGGCCAGTTTGAACCCCGGCGTAAGGTGTGAAAATGCGTCATCCCTTGCTCAACGCTTTGGCAGGCGGCCGGGACCGGCGGCTCGTTTGGTTTCGCCGGTGCGAAGAGACGTCCGTCCCGCGTGCGCTGTTGCAGATTTGTGACGGTCCAAGCCAGTAGAAACCGCAATCTACGTCGTCCATGCGCCCTCGTGCAGCGCTTCGGCTTCATCCTCGAGCAGCGGCCCGACGACTTCGGTCGGCCGCTGCCCGCTGGCAAAGACGTCGCGGCAGGGCAGGTCGAGGGTCGGGTTCTCCGGATGATTGCCGGTGACGCCGCGCAGGCGATGCTCGCTGAGGCCGTAAACGACGCGGCCGATGCCGGCCCAGTAGATCGCGCCGGCGCACATCGCGCAGGGCTCTGCCGAAGAATAAAGCGTCGCCGTTGCCAGCACCTCGCGGCTGAGCGTGCGGCAGGCCTGCGTCGCCGCGAGACGTTCGGCGTGCGCGGTGCCGTCGTGCTCCGGCATGTAGCCGTTCTCGGCCTCGATCAGCACCTTGTCGTCCGCGACGACGATGCAGCCGAACGGATGATTGCCATGGGTGAGGGAGCGGCGGGCAACCGCGAAGGACAGGCGCAGGAAGTGCTCGTCCCGTTCGGATGCGCCGGTCATCAATCCTCCGCCGTCATTGTTTCCGCTGTGCGCCGGCCGACTTGGGCAAGATCGGCCTCGCTGGGCTCGTGTTTCATACACGAATCCACCGGAACCGGCAGGCCGGAAAGTCATCCGGGAGAAATACGAATCAGGCAAGCTCCGGGTGGTGGCCGCACCATCGGAGTTACCTTAGCCTACATATGAATAGCGATATCTCGTTGCCTTCAAATCGCGGAAACCGATTCTACCAGGGTGCGGCTGCGACGTTTTTCGCCAACGCCCTCCAGGCGGTCAATTTTCTCGGGGATCGGTTCCTGAGAAAATCGCATCATTCGTTGTCGGCCATCGAGGACCTCTACCGGCACTCGATGGACAGCGTGACCGAGGCCTTCCTTGTCACCGGCGCGCCGCACGCATCCGCCTATTATCCCCGCGACTTCGCCTGGTTCTATCCCGATGTCCTGGACCCCGAGACCATCATGGATGCACAGGACGCGGTGCGGCGGGCTCGGCTACTCGACAAGAGCGTCCGTTTATTGTTGGAGGCGGTTCGTGCCGGCGTGGTCACGACGACCATCGTCCCGGCGGGGCGTGGTCGATATCTCGGCGTGAATTATTTTTCGCGTCCGTCGGATACGCTGCTCGGCATTCTGGCCGGCCTGCAACAGATGATCTCCGCCGATCAGAGGGCGCCATCCTATCTGGCGATGTCTCAATGCGCGCATGCCGGCCGTCTGCTGCTGGCCGAGTATGGCGGTGACCTGAAGCGTGCGATCCTGCAGCTCGCAAGCGAGCTCGAGCCGCTCGATGACGGCGGCAGCAGGTATTTGCTGTGTGACGCAAATGCACCTCGCTCCGCCGCAACGGATACCCGTGCCGAGCGCCGGCGCTTCGTGACCAATGCTTGCGTCCATACGACCTTCGTGTGGAGCGTACAGCTCGGGCTGGTCGACGAGATCGAGCTGAAGCGGCTGCTCGGGTGCGACCTTGCGCAGTACAAGAAGGATCTGCTCCGTCTGTTCGGCAGGGACGGACATGTCAGGCATTCCCTGGATGGTCCGGCGAACTCACCGGCGTCCTCGGTCGCGCTGGACTTCGTCAGCGTGCATCGCGGCTTCTGGGATCTGAACGATGCGAGCGAGCGGACGCTGTTTGCCGCCACCGCGGATCTCATCATTGCGGAGCCGCGCTTTCGCATCCCCAGCACGTTCCATTTCCTGGTGTCCGTGGATAATCCGCGGACCAAGGTGATCCACAAGATTGCGGCGCCCGCCTATCAGGGACGCTCCTCCTGGCCGACGTTCAACGTCGAGTTCGCCGATCGCATGCTGGACTACGATGAATTGTCGGGGAGCAATACCTACCGTTCCTGCGCGCAAGGCGTATTGAAGGACATTCGCACCGCGACCGAACTCCACGGCGGATATCAGGAACTGATCTCCGAGCACGGTCTGAAATATCGCACCTGGGCCTATAAGGGCGCGGTGGCTCACTCGTGGTTTCCGCGTTTCCTCTCCGTCTGGAGAAGGGCGTATGGATCGCCGCTCCTGCAGTGGAATGGCTGACTGGTGCGGTGATGTGCCGGCGGAGGAATGGCGCAGATGATCAGCGCGAACCTGTCACGCCACGAGATCCAGCAGCCGGCACGATCCGCGCACGAGTATCTTGCGGCCGGCCGGTGTCATCGCTGGCACGCCGTCGTTGATGACGACCAAGCCGAGTTCGACAAGGCCTTCGATGAGATAGGATTTCGACAGGCGACCCTTCGATGGTGGGTTGCGAAGTGTGCGCAGAGCTTCCCATTGGTCCGGTGCAAGTTCGACGTCGGAATCGCTGTTCATGTTGCCTCGCGCGATGGGACCGTTGGCGCCTCTGTTAGCGACGCCGCATGAAGACCGTGCGACGACAATGAGTCGGGAATTCGGTGAGCAGTTTAGAACGTCTCTTCACAAATTGCCGCGCCTCGTTGCGATACGAGAGCGAGATCACTCGATCGCGAACCGTGCCGGCGCGGCGATCACCAATTGATGATCTGCGGTTGATGCTGCGCTGCAAGCTACCGCAGCGCATGGGAAGTATCGCTGTCCCATTCAGTGTCGCGAGATGCCTGGAAATCCTGAGGCGAGCAGTCCGGGATTCTGCTACGTTGATTCCCGGGGAATGACTTCACACGGCAGGAGTGGAGTGCATGAACAGGCTGGTTGAAATTCGCAGTCAGGAATCCCTGTGCCGGGAGCGTGCATCGCTCGATTTCGAACGCCGGATTTTCTGGCTCGCGCAAGCCGAGGAATGGGAGCAGCGCGCGCTCGACGAAATCGCCTATCACTTCCGGGAGTGTAACGTCGGCCTGGCGGAGCTTGCGCGAAACTGACCTTTCGCAACCGAGGTTGGCCGCGAGCGGGACCTACTGGTAAGTCGCCACGATATCGGACACGGCGCGCTCGAGCTGTTGCGCGGTGGCGCATTGGCGTACGACGCTGCAAAAGGTGGCATAGCGCGGCATCTCGGAATCGCCAAAGCCCCAGGCCAGCCGTCCTTCGGGATTGAGCCAGACCAGCCGCTTCGAACGCTCGGAGATGCGGCGCAGGATGTCGGCGCGCGGGTCGAGATTGTTGCTGCGGGCATCGCCGAGCACGATCACCGTGGTCTGCGGCGTCAGCGCGCTCATGAAATCCTTCTCGAAATCGACCAGCGAAGAGCCGTAGTCGGACGAGCCGAAGCCGACCTTGGACATGATCTCGGCCATCGCCTCTTCCGGCGAGTTCTTCTCCAGGATCTCGCTGACCTCGATCATATGCGAGGAGAAGGCGAATGAGCGGACGTCGTCGACCACCTCGTGCAGCGAGTGGATCAGCAGCAGGAAGAAGTCGGAGACCTGCGCGACCGAGCCGGAGACGTCGCAGAGTGCCACGATCTTGGGCCGGTCGCGATGCTTGCGCTTCCATGCGGTGAGGAACGGCACACCGCCCCAGGCCGCGTTGCGGCGGAGCGTGCGGCGGACGTCGAGATGACCGCGGCGCTGGCGCTTGCGCGGCTTCGAATAGCGCTCGCGCAGGCGGCGCGCGATCTGACGGATGAGGGCGCGCATCTCGGCGACCTGGCGGCGCTCGATGCGCGCAAGCGGCGCGTTGCGCAGGATCTCGTTGCGGAGATTTTCGGCCTCCTCGCGGGCGTAGAGCGCAAGCCCTTGGGAGACCGTGTCGCGCACCGCTTCGCGCAAGGCATCAAGCGCAGCGCGCAGACGTTCGGCCAGTGCCGGATTGGTCGCGGTCAGCTCGTCGAGATCGTCGCGCAGGCGCTGCAGACCCATAGCGTCGAGGATGCGGCTCGAGAAGATGCCGCGCTGGGTGGAGTAGCGTATATCCGACAGGGAGGCGGCCCCGGAGGCGCTGGCGATGGCGGCTGCGATCGCATTGCGATCCTGCGACAGCAGCATCTGCGCAAGCGGGCCTAACTCCTGGGGAGGCCGACCTTCGCCTGCTTCGCTGGCCGAGCCGGAGGAGGGCGACTGATCCGAATCCTGCGAGGCGTTCTCGTCGCTGTCGGCCTCGGGCTGATCCTGCCGCGGCTCCGGCTGGCTGAAGAACAGGTCAAAACAGTCGCCGAGTGCGAGCTTCTCGTCCTGAGACTTGGCAAGCGTCAGCAGCAGGGAGTCGCGCAGGATGGCCCGGTCGGAAAAGCCGACCTGCTTGACCGCGCGCATCGCATCGATGCTTTCCGCAGGCGAGACGTGAACGCCGACGCCCCGGGCCGCCCGAAAGAAACGATGGAGATTCTCGCGCATCGGCGTCAACCGAAGACGTTGGACCGCGCCGCCTTGGCAATGAAGGTCGTCACCTGCGGCCTTGCTGCCTCGATGTCGGCTTCGTATTTCAGGAGCACGTTGAGCGTGTCCTTGACCATCTCGGTGTCGAGCTCCGTGGCCTGGAGCAGCACGAGAACGCGCGCCCAGTCGATGGTCTCGCTGACCGACGGTAGCTTCTTCAGATCCAGCGAGCGGATCTCGTGGATGAAGCCGACCATCTGCCGGCGCAGTGTCTGCGAGATGCCGGGCACACGACTTTCGACGATGCGCTCCTCGAGCCGCTGCTCGGGGAAGCCGATATGCAGATGCAGGCAGCGCCGCTTCAAGGCGTCGCCGAGGTCGCGCTCGCTGTTTGAGGTGAGGATCACGGTCGGCGGTGTGATGGCGGAGACGGTGCCGAGCTCGGGGATCGTGACCTGGAAGTCGGACAGGATCTCCAGCAGCAGCGATTCAAACTCCGCGTCCGACTTGTCGATCTCGTCGATCAGCAGCACGCAGCCGCCCGGCTGCTCCAGCGCCTGGAGCAGGGGACGCGGCTCGACGAATTCCTTGGAGAAGAACACGTCGCCGAAATCGTGGAGCTGGTCGAGCGCGGCATGCAGCGTCTGCGCGCCGCCCAGAACTTCGCCGAGCTTGTCCTTGAGGATCTGGGTATAGAGGAGCTGCTTGGCGTATTTCCACTCGTACAGCGCCTTGGCCTCGTCGAGGCCCTCGTAGCATTGCAGGCGGATCATCTTCATGCCGCGCCAGGCCGCGATCGCCTTGGCAAGCTCGGTCTTGCCCACGCCCGCGGGGCCCTCGACCAGGATCGGCTTCTCGATCTGCTGCGACAAATAGACGGCGGTCGCGATCTGCCGGCTCGCGATATAGCCCTGCGCGGCGAGGCCGCTCTCCACTGCCTCGATCGAGGTCGAGGCCTTCTGTTCAGCCACGAAAGGGCGCTCCCAAAGGTCTTGCTTGAGGCTTGTTCTGCCTGCGTTCCCCGCAAAGAACAAGCCTCGTTTGGGAGGCATCAGACCCGCGTGAACGGCGTTTTTCCGCTTAGCGCAAATAGTCGAGCGGTTCGCCGTTCGCGCAATCAGTGCCGCAGCAGCTCCGGCTTGCGGATGGTCTGTCTGACCTCGGCGCCGCAATCGGCGCATTCATAGACAAAGTCGATCTTGGCAAGGCTCCAATGCGGTTCGACCTCGCGCACATACATCGGCAGAAACCCCATGCATGTGGGGCAATTCACGGGCGCGATTTCGACATCCTGATGATGCTGTACATAAGCTGGCATCTCGGCTCTCCTTCGCAGGCGACCACCAAACCCCGCTGGAAAGCTACTGCCGGTTGCTCCAGGCGCGTCATCAACTCTTTCGAACAGAGATGGAACGGCGGAGGTTTGTCGCTCGCTGTGACATTCTTGTTACGTGTCTGTACTGTAACGGGCGGACCGATGCCTATTTCTCCGGCCAATCCGCCTTTTCGGATTTCCACTCAACGATAAGGGAGCAATGCCCATGACGCACGCCATTCGTTTTCACAAGACCGGCGGACCGGAAGTCCTGGTCTGGGAGGAGGTCAGCGTCGGCAAGCCCGGTCCGGGCGAGGCGCGCATCCGCCACACCGCCGTCGGCCTCAACTTCGTCGACATCTACAACCGCTCGGGCGTGTACCCGGCGCAACTTCCGAGCGGGCTCGGAAGCGAGGCCGCCGGAATCGTCGAGGAGGTCGGCCCCGGCGTCACCGATCTGAAGCCGGGCGATCGGGTCGCTTATGGCGCCTCGCCGCTCGGTGCCTATTCCGAGGCGCGGCTGATCCCTGCGGACCGCCTGCTGAAGCTGCCCGACGGCGTCGACGACAAGACCGCGGCGGCGATGATGCTCAAGGGGCTCACCACACAATATCTGATCCGGCAAACCTATCGGGTGAAGGCCGGCGATACCATCCTGCTGCATGCCGCGGCCGGCGGCGTCGGTTTGATCCTGGGCCAGTGGGCCAAGCATCTCGGCGCGACCGTGATCGGCACCGTCAGCAATGACGAGAAGGCCAAGCTTGCCAAGACACATGGCTGCGACCACGTCATCATCTACACGCGCGAGGATTTCGTGAAGCGGGTCGACGAAATCACGGGCGGCAAGAAGGTTCCGGTGGTCTACGACTCCGTCGGCAAGGATACGTTCCTGAAATCGCTGGATTGCCTCGCGCCGCTCGGCGTCGCCGCGCTGTTCGGTGCGTCCTCGGGCGCGGTCGAACCGCTCAATCTCGGCCTGCTGGCCCAGAAGGGCTCGCTCTACGTCACCCGCCCGACGCTGTTCACCTACGCCGCCAAGCGCGAAAATCTGGTCGCGATGGCGAATGAACTGTTCGACGTCGTCAAGTCCGGTGCGGTCAAGATCGAGGTGCACCAGACCTATCCGCTGAAGGACGCCGCAAAGGCGCATGCCGATCTCGCCGCACGCAAGACCACGGGATCGACCGTTCTTCTGGTGTAGGTCCGGCCGGGTGGTGGCGCAGGCCATCCGGCCTGCGTCACGTCCGTTCGTGCTTGCGCAGATCGCGGATGTGGTCGAAGCGGAAGGTCTGGAGATCGACATCCTCCGGCGGGATCTGGGGCAGGGCGGCCTCGGTCAGGATGGCCTCGGTGACGTCCTCGACCGAATTCCCGGCAATCTCGTGGATGAACGAGACGTTCCGGTATTCACCCGAGGCGATGCGGGAGATGACTTCTCGCCTCGTGATCTCAGGGTCGACGATCGCCTCGCGGCCCCTCCGTCCATAGTCGATCATCACGACGAAATACTGCATGGAAAAACGACCCTGCCGCGCCCCGTTGCGGGAGCACGGCAGAGTATTTCTGAAAAACGGAATCAAGTCAAGAAGAATTTCTAGAAAAGCGAAATCGGCTGACCGAAGCTCTTCACTTCCCCTTCTTGCGGGGGCGCGCCGACTTCGCGCGCAGCCGCTCGAGCTGCCCTTTGGGCATCGACAGGCAGATCTCCCCGACCCATTCCAGCTTCACGCCGACGATCGGCTTGGCATTGAAGCTGGTGAGATTGACGACGGACGGGCTTTTCCCACGCTCGATCGTCTTCAAATAGCGTTCGCCGGTCTTGAGCCGGACAACGGCCTCTTCGCCGTAGAAGCTCGACAGCGGATGGCGCTGGTCCTTATAGACCACGATCACGTCGCCGCTCTCGTATTTGGGCAGCATCGAGTCCCCCACGATCTCGAATGCGACGGTTTCTTCCATGATCGGGAAGGGCAGCGCGATGTCGCCGAGCCCCTCCGGCGGAACCTGCTCGTAATCCGGCTCGATCACGGCGCCGGCGCCGACGCGGCCCATGATCGGCGCGAGATTGAGCTCGAGATATTCCATGATCGGAATGATTTCCGAGGCCTTCACCAGGCGTTCGCCGCCGAGGATCTCCGAGACTGCGCCGGGCCGCACGCCCATGGCCGCCGCCAGGCCGCCCTTGCTCTTGCCCGTTTTCTCCAGGCCCCGCTCGATCATTGCAACGTCCAACATGGTGATTCCCTCGATTGCGCACCGGTCCGGCTCTTGTAATCCGAAATTCGGAATTGTTGCAATTATGAATATCAGAATTATCGCTTGACTTGATCTTCGGAATACCGGAATGTGTGTTTCGCCTCCGGTCGTTCGATCAGTTGAGGCCGATCACAGGACAGCAATATGGAACCGGGCCATTGGCCGTCGGAGCACTCCGACGCGCTTCGCGACTATTTTTTCAAGGGCATGTCTTACGCGGAGATCGGACGACAGATTAACGCAAGGTTTGGAACGGCTTACACGCGCAATGCGGTGATCGGCCGCGCCAAGCGGCTCCGGCTCGTGATACCGGAATGGATAGCGAGCCCGTCGATCGCCCCGCATCTGCCGGGTGAGGCACCGGTTTCGCCGCGCCGCGCGGTGTTACCGAACCTGAATGTGCCGCCGAAGTCCGCAATGAAGCCTGCGGTGCCGGTGAAGTTGCGCTGCGTCGGCGTTCAGCCCCGCCTGGTCCAACTGGTCGAACTCGGGCCGGCCGACTGCCGCTATCCCTATGGGGGCGACAAGGACGGGGAGGAGATCGCCTTCTGTGGTCATCCCTGCCAGCCGGGCTCCAGCTATTGCGCGCCGCATGCGCGCCTGACCCGCCGCTCCGGTGCTGCGTCCGCCCGAATCCCCGGTCCCGTCGTGCTGAGGCTGGTGTCTGCGGCCTGAGTTCGTGGTCCCCGTTCCATCGTCAATTTCGCAAGGAGTATCCGAGTGGCTCGTGTCCGACGCAACAAATCCTACAAATTGGCGCAGATCTACGATCGGCGCTCCCGCGAGGTGCCGTTCAATGCCGAAGTGGCGGAGGTCGAGGTCGACAATCCGCTGGCGCTCGATTCCGGTGAGAAGATCCTGGCCATCCGGTCGATCCGTGGCGATCCCCTCGGCCGGCTGCACGCACACCACCAGGTCGACGAGGCGCAATACCTTGGGGGGCGCGCCTTCCAGAGCGATTGGGAGAGGGCGGAGCGGGGTCCTCAGGCGATGGACCCGACGACGGAATATGTCGACGGTGCGCGCATGCGCGAGCCCGTCACCGAGAGCCAGCGCCAGGCGGTGTTGCGGCTGAACCGGGTCGAACGCGAACTCGGCACCGACGGCGCCGCGCTGGTGCACGACGTGCTCGTGCTGGGCCTGACCATGGATCAGATCGGGCAACGTCGCGCCGTCCGGACACAGCGCTGGAACGACTATTTTGCGCGACGTTTTCGCGAATGCCTGGACCGGTTGGCGCTGATCTACGGCTTTGCGACGGAAACAGCGACGCAACGGGCACAGCGGCGAAGATGAAGACGGCACGCCGGCAGGCTCGGCTGCCGGCGTGCCGGTCCGTTGCCCAAAACGCGATGAATCGCCGTCGCGCTTTACGTTGTCGTGATCTTCTCGGAAAACCGCTGCGCACTTGGCGCTAACGCGGCCCTCCGGGTCCGGATCATGCTCTAGGGATGCGGTACGATCTGGTAAGGCGTCGTATAGGGCTCGACACGGAGTGAGGTGTTGGCCAAAAGTCCGATCTTGGCGGTCGGCGCCTGTTGCAATTCACCGTTCGGGCCGCGATGCACGTTGTATCGCCAGACCGTGAGATCGCCTTTCTGCGCCAGCGCATGCGCAACCGCGCTCGCATCGTTGCCTCCGAGCGCCTGAAGGTCCTCCGCCGACAATCCGACCACGATTTCGTCCTTGACGGTGATGATCTTGAACAGGTTCATCTTGGTCTCCTGCGCCCATGCGCCTTGCATCGAGAGGGTGAAAAGCGCGGCCGCGGCGCCCTTGATGAGATCGCAGCGAGAAATCATGCCGTCGTCCTTTGGTGCTGAGGCGCCCGAATCGAAGAGTCTTCAGCCATGGCGCCGTCGTCTGCGTGGCCGTGTCGCAACGGCTTGGTCGTTCGTTCGTGGACAACGGTTCATGGCCGAGAGCATTTCCGGACCAGTGAATCCCGATGCGACAACCCAGCTGGGATCGGGAGATCGACTGTGAGATCCATCTTCATTTCGCCGTCGATACAACCGCTAAGGTTGGACTCAACAATTGCGTGTATGCGCTGGAAGGCGCCGAATTCGCAGCCAACGTCCATTCATGTCGGAAACGAGCCGAAACGTTGCGCCGATTGACAGCGACCGTGGCTGTGTGCGTGATTGATGCCGCTTCTTGACGCAGGTGGGTGACGGCGGTCGATATTCCTGTTATCCGGAATTGCCATGGCGCGATGCAGACGAAGCATCGCTACAGCCATTGATGGACTTGTCGGAGGGGTTGTTTCTTGGCATAATTGCAACCCTCTGGTTGAGCTCGTGGCTTGGATAGTTCGTTCAGCGTGCCAACCGGTCGGGGCCATCCGGTCGAGAGTTCGTCGTGATAGGGCTGTTGTGGCGTCTGGTCGTGGCGTCCGGTTCTCGAATGGATCACAAGGGCCGATGCTTGTCATAGGTGCGAGATGAAGAACCTCAATTTCGCGGCTGAACTGCACCTCAAGCTCGGCGCTCCTGCAAGCGGTACGGTCGAAAGTCTGCGGCTGCTCCGTGCGTTCCTGAAGCTCGCGCCTCGACAGCGTTTCGAGGTCATCAAGCTGGTCGAAGACCTCGCCACCGAAGAAGCTCTTCCCGAGCACCCCTTGTCCTGAGCCCGGGACGCGCGCCGGCCTTGCGCCGTTCCTTTCCCGCTTCTTTTCTTTTTCCTGCCGGAGCCGGTCTCCGGCGACATTTCCACCGAGGCTGGCGCTGGAAGGCGATCCGGCAAGTGTGGTATTCAGTTGGGAAAACGGGAGGAGTGCGACCATGATCGAACCGAAGCTCGAAGTTCCGGCCGAACTGCGCGACCTGGCCGAGAAGACGATTGACCAGGCGGAGAAAGCATTCGGGATGTTTTTCGAAGCCGCCACCAAATCAATGTCGTCCGTTCCTGGCGCAGGGACGGAAGTGTCGAAACAGGCGCTGGTTTTCACCGAGCAGAACATGAAGTCGGCCTTCGAGCATGCGCGCAAGCTGGTTCATGCCACCGACCTTCAGGAAGCGATGCGAATCCAGTCCGATTTCCTGCGTAGCCAGTTCACCAGTGCCGGAGATCACATGCGCCAGATGACCGGCAGTCTCATGCAACCGGGCAAGGGCAAGTCCTGAGGCTCGGCTTGTGCACAGCGTGCCCATAAATTGAACTTGCATGGCGTGGCGATCCGCACTTCGATGCTGGTGCGGATCCATGCCGGGCCACCGAATGAGCTCATTCGCCGTCTGGCATCTCTTCTGCTGATCCCTGTCGGTCCTCCGGCAGGGATTTGCATTTCTGGCAGATGTGGTCCCCGGCGGCTGCCGCTTCACGCCTTGCGCTAACGCGGTCCTTCGGGTCCGGATCGTGCCCTAGCGCAGCGATGCGATGTAGGCGGCGATGTCGCCGGCTTCGGTCCGGCTCAGGGGGAAGTTCGGCATCTTCGGGTGCGGATCGAGCAAGAAGAAGGCGAGCCTCTCCGGATTGAAGTCCTGCCTGCGCGCGACGGCGACAAAGGAGGGGACGTCGGCACTCGCCTGAGCCTGGCCGTTCGCGACGACATGGCAACTCGCGCACCAGCGCTTGGCGAGATCGGCACCGTGATTGGCATCGGCTGCGAGCGCCGAGGACGTGCCGACGCTCGAGGTTACGGCGAGCAGCACGCAGATTCGTCTCAAATGCTGGTGCATAGGGTAACCTTCATGCATTCGTCGGCGGCAAAGCTCATCCGCAGCACGACCCTGGAAATTGCGAGAGATCAATGCGGGCGATGATCGACCGCAGCAGCTTGCGGACCGAACGGTAGAGATGCCGCACGGGTGCCGGCATCCTCGCCGCGGGCAGGCATTTGGTATCAAGACTTTCGATATAGTGCGACACATGTCTCTCCGAGGCCATGCGGCTCTTCTACCCCGCCGCCCCGGAACCGCCTTGATCTGCCGCAAAGCGCCCGCCGGCTAATAGTCGCCCGGATTCATGATCATCGGGCTCTTCGTGTCAGCCGGCGCAAGCGCGCTGCTGGCGCTGTCACGCAGGAAGCGGTCAAGCGTTTCCTGGATCTTCTCCTTGACCGCGTTGGGGCCGCGATCGCTCATCTCCGTGTGCTGCGCGCCGGTGTGGACGATGTCGATACCACGCGCCTTGGCCTCTTCCGGCGTCGGCAGCACGCCGGGATCGGTCACGAAATGCGGGTCTTTGGACCTGAACGACAGGATCCTCATGCCGTCGCTGAGCACGAAAGGCACCCGCAGATTGTCGAGAGTGATCACCTTCGACACCAGCTCCGGGTGCTGGTGGGCGACATACATCGAGACATCGCCGCCGTTGGAATGGCCAACAAGGGTGATGTGGTCGTAGTCGACGTTCTCCAGACGCCTCTTCAATTCGCCCAACACGAAAAGAATATTGGCCTCACAGCGGATATAGACGTCACGCCGGCCGACATATTGCTGCCCGACGAGGGTCATCAACGGCGGATCGCTCGGCAGGTCCTGCTGGATGCTGACAACCAGGTAACCCCGCGCGGCGAGTCCGTTGGCGAGGAATGAATATTCGGTGGCCTTGACGGTGTTGCCGTTGCTGATGATGGCGAGGGGGAGCTTCCAGAGGCCGAGATTGGCCTTGGTCTCGTAGTCGCGCCGCACGGCCACCTCGACGGCGATCGGCCGCTGACGCGAGGCATCGAACAACGCAAGGGCCTCATGGCGGATCGCGAACCGGCTGACGAGGAAATACTCCCCGACGCCGAGGACGCAGAGAAACGCCAGGATGGCAAACACCCTCTTCATGGTTTCGTCTCAATCACGTTCGGCTGAATATGGTCATTGGGAACTCCCGGATCGAGCGATCGTGAGCAGGTTACGGGATTAAATTCAGGCAAGTTTGTGAGCAAGGCCGCAAAAGGGCCGCATGCCCCGGGGGGGACTACGTTGCGAACGGCGGCGGAGGGCTAGAGACAGCCAGATTTGCCGCGTTCGGGGCAGAGCCGGAATGCGCTCGACAACGTGAGCAGGAAGCGGGGACTGCGGCGCGTGTTGTCCGGTGCCCGGTAGCTCAAGGGCACGGCCACGCCGAGATCGGCCTGTAGATCGTCTGGGAGGAAGAAGCGCACACCGGCTCCGGCCGATGTGAGCGACAGACCCTCGCTCAGGCGGTAACCGTGGTTCCAGACGGCGCCGGCGTCGCCGAAGGCGTAGAGCTGATAGCCGGTCCAGTAGCGGAAATTGAGCTTCTGGTCGAAGCGCAGTTCGAGCGAGCCGGCAAGGCCGTTGTCGCCGCTGATCTCGGCTGCGCCGTAGCCCCGGCCGAAGGCCGCACCCCCGAGATAGAACTGCTGCGAGGTGAACAGCGGCCGCGACGCCGTCTGGCTCGCCGCGGAGAGCTTGAGCGACCAGGCATCGTTGAGCGTCTGGTAGCGCGTGAACCAGAGGTTCAGCACCGAGAAGTTCGACGAGGCGCCGTTGCGCGACACCAGATCGTCGTTGAAATGCGAAGCGCCGAAGACGTCGAGGCCCTGGCGGTAGGTCAGCGTTGCGAAATTTGTTCCGCCGAAGTGATCCTGCAGCCTGTAGTCGGCGGTCAGGCTCGCCGTCCTGATGTGGTCATTGTACCAGGGGCCGTACAGGTCGTCCTCGGACACGTTGCTGAAGCTCGCCGCCGCAGTCAGCGTGAGCGTGGACGATTGCGATTGCAGCGGAACGACGCCGGCGCGCAGCTCGAAGGCCTCGGTCGTCGTGATGTCGCTGTCGAGGCGACGGGCATCGCCCGGCCGGACCGCGCTGTACAGGACGGAAGCGCCGAGACGTACGCCGTCGACGCCGACGGGCACGTCATAAGACAGCCGCGCAAAGCCGAGCTCGCGAGGATCGTTGGCGATCGTCGACAGGTTGACCGCCAGCGTGTCTCCCGGCGCGAGATAGGAGTTGAACGCGCCGGTGGCATAGGTCTGCCAGGGCCCGACCGAGGATGATCCGAGATTGTCCAGACCGAACGAGGAGAAGACGTGCCAGGTCTTCAAATGGACTGTGAGTCGGAAGCGGCCGGATGCGCCGCCGATCTCCTCGAGCGCGGTATCGGTGATCCGGATGCCCGGCCTGCCATTGATGAGGAAGAGCTGGCGTTCGAGCGTCGGCAGGCGTGACGGCTGCTCGGCCAGAACCGGTCCGAGCATCGGCCTGACGCCGAACTGCTCGGCGCCGTCGCCTTTCAGCTCGACCTGCACGATGGCGCCCTCAATCACCTGGATCCGGACCCGGCCATCCGCAATGTCCTGCGGCGGCACGATGGCCCGGCTCAGATGGAAGCCGTCGGCGCGGTAGAGATCGCTGATCGCGCCTGCGATCCCGGCGAGATCCGCCTGCGAGACTTTCTTGCCGACATACGGCTGATAGACAGCGGCAAGGCGATCGGGGGAGACGGCGTGGGCACCGCTGATATTGATGCCGCGCAGCACGAATTGCGGCTTGGTGTTGCCACCGGTGTTGGGCTGGCCGACCGACGGCAGCCTGACCGGCGGACGGCTCCGCGTTTCCCGCTCGGTTTGGTTTTCAAAGTATTTCTCGGGCTGGCGCGGATCGAAACCCGGCTGGTTCGCCTGTTGTGCGAAGGCTTGGGAAACTCCCGCAAAAATGGGAGCCAATAGCGCCAGCGCGGTAATGAGATGCCGCCTCTCGACGCACGCAGCGAGTCGTTCACCGTAGTTTGACGGAGAAGCTGCCGCGGGGCGGTAAGAGTTCATTAGCTGCATGATTTTTCATAGTTTTTTATGGTCAATGATTGGTTAAGGTGGCTGCTCCGCTGCCCGTCACCCGCTAATTCTCTCTTGAGTGATTTCGGATACGCCTCAGGTCCGGCTGTAACGCGGACTGAGGGTCGTCATGCTCGACAGAATTGGAATGCGGTGCGCCTTCGCGGCGGCACTGATCCTGGGAATGACTTCCGGTGCGTTCGCTGCGGACGATGGTGTCTGGTCGGTCAGCAAGGCCACCGGTGAGGTGTGGATCGCGACCGACGGGGCGCAACAGGTTTCGCTGAACCCGGAAGAGACCCTCAAGCCCGGCAATACCATCCGCACCGGACGTAATGGCCGGGTGCTGCTCGTCCGCGGCGAGGAAACGATACTGATTGCTCCCAACTCCGTGGTCGGCTTGCCGGCGGAGAAGAAGGAGGGGCTCTCGACCACCATCATCCAGCAGGCGGGTTCGATCCTGCTCGAGGTCGAGAAGCGCAACGTCAAGCATTTCGAGGTCGAGACGCCCTATCTCGCCGCCGTCGTCAAGGGAACGAAGTTCAGTGTCACGGTGGAGGCCGGCAGTACCAAGGTCGGCGTGCTCCGCGGCCAGGTCGAGGTCTCCGACTTCAGGACGGGACAGATTGCCCAGGTCATGCCGGGACAGGCGGCCACCGTCTCCGAGCACGGCAAGCCTGGCCTCAGCCTGAGCGGTGCGGGCACGTTCAATCCCATCGAGCATGGCAAGCCGCGCGCTCCGACGGTCGAGCGCATTCCCGTGCCGAAATCAGGCCTGACGGCGCCGCGCAATGCCGGGAACGGCCATGCAATCCACGCGCTCGGTCCGGTCGATAAGGGCAGCAAGGCGGCCGGAGCTGACACCCTCAAGGGCGGCGGAAGCCCCAAGCCCGGCGTCGTGCGCATCTCGAGCTCGCTCGGCGAGGTCAAGCTGAACGTCCACAAGGCCACGCGCGGGCTGGCCCACGGCGTCGATGCTCCCGGTCAAGTGCGCAGGGCGAATGCGAGCACCGGAAGCCAGGCGACGGTCTGGAGCGACGGCAAGACCAATCCGACCGGATCCAACAGCTCTGTCCAGACCGCGCTCACGACCAGCGGAGGTGCGACGGCCGGCAATGGCGCCTCGCATGCAGGAGCGGCGATCGCTGCAGCAACAGCCGGCGCATCGAGCGACAGCCCCGGGGCCGACAACGCAAATGGCGGTGGCAACAACGGCAATAACGGCCACGGCAACAATGGTGCCACCGGCAACGGCAGGGGCAACAACGGCAACGGCAACGGCAATGGCGGCGGCAATGGCAGCAACGGCCATGGCGTTGCCCACGGCAGACGCTGAGACGGTTTTCTCGGGAAATGAAGGGGGCGCTCCCATTGCAGAGAGCGCGCGGGAGGATCGAAGTGAAACGCTATCGGCCGCATATTCTCGTCGTGATCGCGCTCGCGATCGTGCTGTCCACGGGATGGCATGGCGCGCTACGCAACGCGCTCACCGATCTGCGGTTCAGCTGGCAATTGCGTGCGGCCAGCGGCAATGTCGTCGTGGTGGCCATCGATGCCCCATCTATCGATCGGATCGGGGTGTGGCCCTGGCCGCGCCAGCTGCACGCGGACCTGCTGCACAGGCTCGAGGCTGCGGGAGCCGGGGACATCGCCTTCGATGTCGATTTCAGCACGCCGTCGGATCCGGCTTCCGACCAGGCCTTCGTCAATGCGCTACGCGAGGTCGGGGGCTCGACGATCCTGCCGTCCTTCAAGCAGCCGTCGCCGAACGGTGGACCGGCGCACGTCAATCGCCCACTGAAGCCGTTCGCCAACCAGTCCTGGCCGGCCCTCGTGAACGTCGCAGTCGAATCCGACGGGCTCGTTCGCCGCTATCCGTTCGGAGAAAGGCTCGGCGATGCCTTGATGCCGTCGATGGCCGTCGTGCTGGCCGGGCAGGACGCCAATCGGCGGCCGCCCTTCCTGATCGATTTCGGCATTCGCGCAACCTCCATTCCGAGCGTATCCTATGTCGACGTGCTGCGCGGCGATACCGCTGCCCTCGCCAAGCTGAGGAACAAGAAGATCATCGTCGGTGCCACCGCGCTCGAGCTTGGTGACCGGTTCAGCGTTCCCAACGGCAAGATCATCTCGGGGCCGGTCCTCCAGGGGCTGGCCGCCGAATCGATCCTTCAGGGCCGGATGCTGCGCTGGACGTCCGATGTCGGCATGATTCTGGGCCTGGGTTTGATCTGCCTGCTGATGGTGTATTCGTGGCGCCGCGTCGCACCCGGAATTCGCGTCGCTGTCCTCATCGCCCTCGGAGCGGCCGTCGAATTGATTGCAGGCCTCGTGCAGGCAAGATGGCCCCTCGTCATCGACACCTCGCTATTCCACATCGCGATCATCGCCTATCTGGCCGCGATTGCGCTGGACGAGATCGATTTTCGCGGTCTGCTGGGACGCATCGCCGAGAGCCGCTTTCACCGCATCGCGATGTCGCTCGGCGACGGCCTCGTCTGCACCGACGAGGAGCACCGGATCACGGTCTGGAATCCGGGCGCGAGCGCGATCTTCGGCTACACGCCGGCCGAGATGATCGGCCGCCCGTTCGAAACGCTGTGCGCTGTGGCGAGGGACGGCAATGCAAGCCCGTCCATGCACGACGCCGCGCGCCAGGCGCTTCTGGTTCCGGGCGGGGCGGTCGTGGTCGAGTTCGAGGGCCGGCGCAAGAATGGCGAAACCTTCTCCGTCGAGGCGAGCTTCTCGGGCTGGCAGGGAACGGATGGCTTTCAGTACGGCGCGATCCTGCGCGACATCTCTGTGCGCAAACGCGAGGCCGAACGCGTCAAATATCTTGCCGAACACGACGTGCTGACCGGTCTTGCCAATCGCAACGCGCTGCATGCCGGACTGGTCGGCATGATCGCGGATGCGGAGCGACAGCCTCGCGAGGTCGCGTTGCTCGTGATCGGGCTCGACGGCTTCCAGCAAATCAACGACATGCTTGGGCATGCGGCCGGAGACCTCGTGCTGCGGGCGGTCGCGCAGCGTCTGCGGACAGAAGTCGATGGCAAGGCGGTCGTTGCCCGGCTCAGCGGCGACGAATTCGCCATCGCGCTCGATGGTGCAGAGGCGGGCGAGCCGATCGCGGCAATCGCCGAGCGGATCGCGTACGCGTTCGAAGCGCCGCTTGCGACGGGCGCGCGGCAGCACCGCGTCAGGATCAGCATCGGAGTTGCCGTCTATCCTGAAGGCGGACACAACGCTGACGAACTCCTGAGCAACGGCCATCTCGCGCTGAGCCGTGCCAAGGCGACGCGGCGGGGCAGCCATGTGCTGTTCGAGGCTGCGATCAGGCAGGAGTTGGAGAACCGGCTGACGCTGGAGAGCGAGTTGGCGCTTGCCGCAGATCGCGGTGAGTTCGAACTATTCTACCAGCCCCAGGTTCGTCTGCTCGACGGCAGCCTTGTCGGGGCCGAAGCGCTCATCCGCTGGCGACATCCCGTGCGCGGCTACGTCTCGCCTGCGGAGTTCATGCCGGTGGTCAACAGCTCGGCACTGTCAGAGCGGATCGCGAACTGGGTGATGGAGACCGCCTGCCGTCAGGCGCGTGCCTGGGAGTTGTCCGGCAACGGCGTGCGCGTCGCGATCAACCTCTCGCCCTCGCAGCTTGACTCCGGCGATCTCGCACATTCGGTTGCGGCACTGCTCGAATCGACGGGGCTCGCGCCCTCGCTGCTGGAGATCGAGGTCACCGAAGACATCCTGCTCCATGACGAAAGCCGCGTGCTCGACATGTTCAAGCGGATCCAGCAACTGGGTGTCCGCATCCTGTTCGACGATTTCGGCACGGGCTATGCGAGCCTGAGCTATCTGAAGAAATTTCCGCTCGACGGGCTCAAGATCGACAGGTCGTTCGTGTTCGGCCTGCTCGCGAATTCCGACGATGCCGCGATCGTCGGCTCGACCATCGGGCTCAGCAAGCAGCTCGGCCTCACGGTCGTGGCTGAAGGCATCGAGAACCGCGCAACCGCCGACTTCCTGGTCAGCATGGGATGCGAGGAAGCGCAGGGATATTTCTTCGGCCGTCCGATGCCCGCCGAGGCATTCGAAAAGCAGTTCCTGGCGGCCGAGCTCGAAGCTGTCAGCGCCGCCTGAGCAAGTGGCGGCGGTCTATCTCCGCCGCGCGATTGCCATCCCGAAGAGGAACGCGACGAACAGACTGGCGAGCGGCGCTTCGCGCGTGATCGCCGAGACCGTCGCGAGGGCTCCGCCGGGCTTGCGCGATTCCTCGATCGTAGATGTCAGACGGCCGACTGCTGCGTGCAGGCCGCCGGCGACTTCACCGATCGTGCGGGAGACATCGGCTGCCGTATCGATGGCACGCTCGGCCGCGCCGGGTTGCGAAGTGGACTGCGGTATCTCGGTGCTCAAGCGCGCGACTCCAAGCCTGATGATGGAGGCCGACACCTTTGGCTATCCGCGCGAGCGCTCGTTTTGAACAGCGGGTCGGATGACCTTTGGCTATCCGCGCGAGGCGCCGTGGTTGACGGCGGGTGCCGGCCTTGGATGAGCAATTCAGCGCACGGGATTTTGTTCCGAGATGATTCGGCGATCGAAGAGGTACCCGGGAAACGACGGGTGCGAATCTCTGTTAGGCTTGCTCAACCTTGTGACGTGAGGAGGCAGCCGTGACCGATCGGACCGTGACGGATCGCGCCCGGCGCATCGCCTTGCTCGGCGCCCCCATCGACATGGGCGCGTCGCAGCGCGGCACCTTGATGGGTCCTGCGGCGCTGCGGACCGCGGGCCTTGCGACCCTGCTCGAAAGCCTGGATTTCGAGGTCGCCGACTACGGCGATCTTTCCGTAAGCGATGTCCGGGACCTCGCCGACAGGCCGCCGGAAAGGGCCAATCACTACCGCGAGATCCAGCGCTGGACGCGCCTTCTGAGCCAACGCGGCCATGAGATCGCGAAGACGGGCGCGTTGCCGATCTTCCTCGGCGGCGATCACACGCTGTCGATGGGTTCGGTCAATGCCATGGCGCGCCATTGGCAGGAACGTGGACGCGAGTTGTTCGTGCTCTGGCTCGATGCCCATGCCGACTACAACACGCCGCAGACGACGATTACCGCCAACATGCACGGCATGTCGGCAGCGTTCTTGTGCGGCGAGCCGGGCCTCGACGGCCTGCTTGGCGACGATCCGCGCGCTTCGATCAGCCCTGACAGGCTCGATCTGTTCGGCGCGCGTTCGATCGACAAGCTGGAGAAGGAGCTGATGCGGGCGCGCCAGATCAGGGTGGTCGACATGCGCCAGATCGACGAGTTCGGCGTCGCCGTTTTGATCCGGCGGGTCATCGAGCGCGTCAAGGCCCGCAACGGCGTCCTGCACGTCAGCTTCGACGTCGATTTCCTCGACCCGTCCGCGGCGCCGGGCGTCGGCACCACGGTGCCGGGTGGCGCGACTTATCGCGAGGCACACCTGATCATGGAGCTGTTGCACGATTCAGGGACGGTCGGATCGGTCGATATCGTCGAGCTCAATCCCTTCCTGGACGAACGCGGCCGGACGGCGCGGACTGCGGTCGAGCTGATCGGCAGCCTGTTCGGCCAGCAGATCACCGACCGCCCGACGCCGAGCAACGCGATCGCTCCGGGCGAGTGAAGCGGCGGCTGACAAAGCCGGTGAGCTTCGAGCTCCTGAAGCAGGGGATGGGTTTGGGTTGAACGGATTGCCGCAGCCTGTTCAAGGGCGGCGTCTCTCTCGATGTCGCCGCTTCCAACAGGAAGGGAACATTTGCGCAATTGCCAAGTTTTCCCGGTGCCCTTCCCCAAGGGTGACCCCGATGGCCCCAGCTCCGATGTCCCCATAACCCCGCGAGCTGGGGCCTCTTTTTCCCCAGACCGGACGGCGGCGCGGCCGGACCTTGCCGACGCGTTATCTTTCCGGCAGTCGCCAATAGAGGCGGACACCATGAAATGGATGCTTGTGGTCCTGGTGGGTGGCGTCGCGCCGGTTAATACCAATCTCGTATTCGACAGGTTCGCCGATTGCCTTTCGGCCGAGGCGCAGATGCGACAGCATTACCTGGATGCGTTCGATGCCTGGGACCGTTTGGCCGCAGCGAGAATAGACCGGCGCAGCGACTACAAGAAGGCCCGCGATCTCGAGGCGAAGAGATTGCTGAGCAACGTTGGCACCTGCGTGCCGCACGGCGGCGGAGATTCCGTTGCGCCGACGGAACCGCCCAAGCCGCCCGCCGCGCCTTCTCAACAACCTGCCGCGCCGTCGCAGCCACCCCCTCGAACCTAGCGAAACGCAGCGCCTCATCGAAAATGGCCGCGCCCTTCGGAGCGCGGCCGCATTCGTGATAACGCGCGACACGCTTACCAGTGATGATGATGCCAGCGGTGCCGCATGACGGGATAGGGCCCGCGGTAATAGGCGTAGGCGGGACGTACGACCCGGCGATAGCGGTAGCCGTAGGAAACGGGCTGCGTGTAATAGGTCGTCGTAGCGTATCCGCCACCCCAACGATACGGCGCACCGTAGTCATAGGCATAGGGGCCGCCATAGTAGCCGGCGCCGTAGTAGCCAGGACCGTAACCGTAATAACCGTAGCCGGGACCCCAGCCATAAGCCGAGGAGGCAAGACCACCGATCACGGCACCTGCGACAAGGCCGCCGGCGATGCCCGGTCCCCAGCCTCGCCAGTGAGCTTCGGCTGGAGATGTCGCCGCGACCGAACTCAGACCAAGAGCGCCGGCCATCAGCGCAGACATTGCAATCTTCTTCATCGCGATACCTCTTACATCACATCTGCTGCTGCCCCGGCTATAACGGGAAAAGTAGGCAATAGTTGCTATCTCCGGACCATCCTGCCGAAGCCACTTCCGAAGCAGTTTCATGGCAGCACCCAACCTTCCGAGCCAGCGCGAGCCAACTTCAAGATTACTGAAAATCGGGAAAAGCTAGAAACTTTCAGGAATGGCTCGAGTTGGCAGCAATGGAATGGAGCTCTGGAGAGCAAGCATCTTGGACGATTCCGTGTGGAAGAATGCCACTGAGACCGCCTGGACGGTGTACCGGGCGCGGCATCCCGATGTCGACGCATGCGACAGTCGGCGATGCCTGCTGGAACGCTATTTGTTCAGGAGATGGGAAGAGCGCGAGAGCGACGCCGAAGAGCTCGCCGGCTTCGGGATAGCCTACCTGCACCGGCTTCCCAGCGACGAATGTTGACGAACATGAAAATGCTCGTGGCGCGCGTGGCCCGCGGGAGCACAAGGCCGAGTTGGACCCTGCTCGCGGTGTCGTTTCTCATCGCGGCGATCATCGTGATCGCCCTGCGCATTGTTCGGGAGTTAGTTGAGGACGCGCTTTGAAGCCTAGGCTTGGGGCGCCACTTGCAGCAGTGACGTTCCGCGAGCCTCATGCAAGGGACGGCAGTCCATCACCTTGATCCTCCCGGCGCCGTCAAATGCCAACACGGCGCTCATGACACCCGTGCTGGTGGCGTAAGAAATTACGGTTCTATCGTCCGAAGGATTGAGATCGTCCAACGTGCCTGCGGGATATTTGCGGAGGCGATCGATCCAATAGGCACGAAGTGCCTCGCGGCCGGTGATGGTCTGGATGCCGCTGCAGCCGCAGTGCACCACGGCATCGTCGGCATGAAGTTCCAAAAGGGCTTCGATATCGCCGGCGCGATAGGCATCAAGCCAATCGACCGCAACGGCCATCGGGTCAAATGACATGGTTCTCATATACCGTCCAAATCTGAGATTAAGGCCGCGTAAACCCCGCTAAGCCCCTTTCTCCAATCGATTAATTGTATTTTAATGCGCCACCCGGCCACGGCCATATGCCGAAGGACATAGAGGACCGGGCCGAGGCAAAGTTGATGTTGGACGCGTCCGCCAAGCAGGGGATCCTCAAGCCCATCCGGGTTGTGCTCGTCGATCGGCAGCCGATCGTCCTGCAGGGGTTGAAGTCGGTACTCGGGACGCAGCAGGATTTCGATGTCGTCGCATCGACCTGCGACTGGACAAGCTGCCTCGGGGCCATTCGGAGTTTGACACCCGACGTGGCGCTCATTGCCGACACCCTGCCGGACGCGACGGCAGCCGACATCCTCGCGATCGTGAAAGCCGAGAAGCTTTCAACGCGCCTGGTGTTCTTTACCGAGTCGGACAGCGACCACAATCTGACGGCTGCGATTGCCGTCGGCGCCTGCAGCGCAATTTCGAAATATTCCGCTCCTGCCACCATGCTGCGATCACTGCGGCTGATGACGAAGAGCGGTGTGTCGCTGGAGCAGTCCGATCTCCTGCCAACCGGCAAGGAAGCCGACGGCGGCGGCAAGATCGAGAAGATGCTTGAGCTATTGACACCCCGCGAAGTCCAGATCGTTCGACTGGTCTCGGAAGGAATGTCGAACAAGGAGATCGCGCGCACGCTCGACGTTTCCCAGGGGACTGTCAAAGTCCACCTGCACAACATCTTTCAGAAGCTCGAGATCACCAACAGAACGGTGCTCGCCACCATCTCATTACTGCAACGCACCTCTGGCTTCAGCGCGCTCGCCCTGGGCTTTCTGGCGTTCGCAATTGCCGACGAACTCAAGGCGTCGGAAGCCAACGACATGTTTGCCCATGACGATGGCCCACGTCAGGTGGACGAGCCCACCGGACACGAGGTCTGGAAAAAAGCCATCCTCCAGCATCTCATCGTCTCGAAATCCGGCGGGACGCCTGCTTTCACGGAGAAGGACTTGCTTGCCAAAGCAAGCCTGGCCGCGAACCCGGCCGCGGCAATGGAAGCGCTGCGCACCGCGGAGCAATTCCTGGGCTCGAAGCAGTGGAAGGATGGCGGTCCGGTTGGATCGAGCACGAGCATTCTTCCAGCGCATCTGCCGCGGGCAGTCAGCGACACAGAGATTGGCGCAGGCTCGGAACATCAAATTCCACGGCCTGCTTCCAATCCGATCCCGATTCATGGAGGGTATGGCACCTTCGCCGCTCTCGCCGGGGCACTGATCTACGATCTCAGCGACTCTCATATCGCCGCGCAGGCGCGTGAACTGGATCAGGCATCGATCGACAGCTTCCTGGCTGGCATCGGAGACAAGGCCACCACAAAGCTGGCCGCGGTGCGTGATGCTGACGCCGATCATGCAGACAGCATCGCCACGAATTTCCTTTCGCACGATTTCAGTCCGCGTTCTGCCTTTGTGACCCCTGGAAATGGCGTCACGCAAGAAAGCGCGCAGGGCCAAGCGGGGCCGGACGCCGCCGGTCGCGACGTCCAAAAGCCCGTGGGGCTATTGGACTCCGGTCCCGATTCCGGTCCGGACGGATACAGCCGCGATCAGCTGATGGGGGGCGACGTTGTCAACATTGCGTCTCTCTCCCCAATCGATTCCAAGTCTGTCTCTTCCGACGCTGTCTCTCCCGACTCCGTCTCGGATGTCGCGACCGGGCCGGGCAGGCTCAATCTTGCGGCATTCGGAGGGCTGGCTTTTCTGCATCTGACAACGACAGTCAAATCCATCCCGCCACATACCCTCGCCTGGATCTACGACCCCGCAAGCAATCAAACGATCGTCTATGTAAATCCGACCGACCATCCCCTCGACATCGGGGACCACGGCCTGCTCGAAATCCATCTGCAGGGAATTGTATCCGTTGCGGCGGCGGATCTCGTTCATCAGTCCGAAGGTACGGCCGTCGCGGTGACCTTGGAGCAACTCGAACAGGCGCTGATGGCGGCCACGATCGATGAGGCCGCCCTGAGTACGAACAGCGGCCGCGCGAGCGAGGATTCCGGCGCGGCCGCCGTTTGGAGCGCTTCGGTCGATGACGGTTTCAGCTTCCAATTCGCACACGTTCGAACTGGCTCCGGAACGTCGGCAAAGTCCAACGGCTTCGGGAGCGATTCGGCGGATGCAACGGAAGAGAGTGCCAGTGCGTCCGGTGTGCCGGCTTACGGATCATCAATCGCGCCCGGTCATGGTGAGTCGCCTCCGGCCGTGGAAAACCTCTTCGCAAAGAATGTGCCGACTAATCCGAACACCGGGGCTCCGTCGACGCAGCAGAGCGAGTTGGTCCAACCTGGCTTCAACGCCGCGAACAGCACCGGCCAAGGTCATTCGGAACACACTGCGGAGCCAGGGTCGGCAAAGGCAGAGATGGCCCAGGCGGAATCCGAGCCCGGCAATGGCGTCGGTCACGGCAATGAGCACCATTCCCAGACTCCGGACACGCCGCCGGGGGCCGTGAAGACCGCAGAGTCAGGCGGCGCCGAGCAAGGCAATTCGGGCCACGCGGCCTCCGCCCAAGGAGTGGTCGCGGGCGAGATGACCGCAAGTCCGGGTCATACGGAGCACCGCCACTCACAGCAGGCTGCGGAGCCGGGGTCTGCGGCCGCAGAGATGGCGGAAGCCAAATCCAAGCCCGGCAATGGCGTCGGGAATAACCATGAGCACAATTCCCAGACTCCGGATACGCCGCCGGGGGCCGTGAAGACCGCAGAGTCAGGCGGCGCCGAGCAAGGCAATTCGGGCCATGCGGCCTCCGCCCAGGGAGTTGGAGTGGAAGCGGGCGAGATGACCGCAAGTCCCGGTCACACGGAGCACCGCCACTCGCAGCAGGCTGCGGAGCCGGGGTCTGCGGCCGCAGAGATGGCGGAAGCCAAATCCAAGATTGGCAATGGCGTCGGGAATGATCATGAACATCATTCCCAGACTCCGGACACCCCGTCGGGGGCCGTGAAGACCGCAGAGTCAGGCGGCGCCGAGCAAGGCAATTCGGGCCACGCGGCCTCTGCCCAAGGAGTGGAAGCGGTTGAGATGACCGCAAGTCCCGGTCACACGGAGCACCGCCACTCACAGCAGGCTGCGGAGCCGGGATCTGCGGCCGCAGAGATGGCCGAAGCCAAATCCAAGTCCGGCAATGGCGTCGGGAATGATCATGAGCACCATTCCCAGACTTCGGACACGCCGCCGGGGGCCGTGAAGACCGCAGAGTCAGGCAGTGCCGAGCAAGGCAATTCGGGCCACGCGGCCTCTGCCCAAGGAGTGGAAGCGGTTGAGATGACCGCAAGTCCCGGTCACACGGAGCACCGCCACTCACAGCAGGCTGCGGAGCCGGGATCTGCGGCCGCAGAGATGGCCGAAGCCAAATCCAAGTCCGGCAATGGCGTCGGGAATGATCATGAGCACCATTCCCAGACTCCGGACACGCCGCCGGGCGCCGTGAAGACCGCGGAGTCAGGCGGTGCCGAGCAAGGCAATTCGGGCCACGCGGCCTCTGCCCAAGGAGTGGAAGCGGTTGAGATGACCGCAAGTCCCGGTCACACGGAGCACCGCGACTCACAGCAGGCTGCGGAGCCGGGGTCTGCGGCCGCAGAGATGGCCGAAGCCAAATCCAAGCCTGGCAATGGCGTCGGGAATGACCATGAGCACCATTCCCAGACTCCGGACACGCCGCCGGGCGCCGTGAAGACCGCGGAGTCAGGCGGTGCCGAGCAAGGCAATTCGGGCCACGCGGCCTCCGCCCAAGGAGCGGAAGCGGTCGAGATGACCGCAAGTCCCGGTCATACGGAGCACCGCGACTCACAGCAGGCTGCGGAGCCGGGGTCTGCGGCCGCAGAGATGGCGGAAGCCAAATCCAAGTCCGGCAATGGCGTCGGGAATGACCATGAGCACAATTCCCAAACTCCGGACACGCCGCCGGAGGCCGTGAAGACCGCAGAGTCAGGCGGCGCCGAGCATAGCAATGCGGCCCGCGCGGCTTCTGCCAAGGGAGCGGACGCAGGCGAGAGCGTCGCAACTCACGGCAACACAGACCACGGCAACTCTCAGCAGGTTGTGCATTTCGTTGCAAACCTGTCGGAAGCCGAGCAGCCCGCGAAAGCCGCGTTCGAGTTTGGCAGCGCCGATCAGCAACCAGTGTTCCGCTTCAACGGTGAAGACACTCCTTCCACGCTCGTCACTGTCCGCGAGCCGAAAGAACTTGCTGGTCCCCACGTTATGCGCGATCAGAAAGACGCTCCCCAGAAGATCGCCGAAATTGTCCCCGGTGCACTGGACGAACAGGCGGCCAACCACCGCACTGACGATCCACATCACGGCGTTGGACATGCGCCCCATGACTGGCTGATTTGAAGCGTTGCATCCGCATCGACAGAATATGGGCGGGGAGGGCGACGGCGCGGGGTCCAATCCGGCCTCTGTTGGAACCCGCCTATGGGAACGGGGGAACCGGCAAGGCCGTTTCGAATTAACCCGGGACAGGACAACAGCGGATAGTTCGATGACGAGTGGTCGTTTCGCAAGCTCCATTTCTAGCGCTCTCCGCCATCCGGGCGTGATCGCGCTTATCGTGGCCGGCGTGGCGATTGCGGCAATGCTGGTCGTCGACCACGGCCCCTGGAATCGCGCCAAGACCCAGCCGGCCCATGTCGCGATGTATGCAACCACGGGAGAGGCGGCACGGGCCGTTGGCGCCAAGGTGCTTCCAACCACCCCGAAATCGCCGATCGAGCCTGCGCGACCGGGGCCCAAGACATCGCCGACAGTCAATCCCGTGACGCCGTAACTTCGTCAGTCGCTGCAGCTCTGTGTGAGCTCGCAGCGATACGGCGCCGCGAGCGCGCCCTGCGGCGTTCTCTCGCCTCAGCCCATCACCGACGAGCCGAGCAAGGCGAGGACGGCCAGCGCCATCAGCGCGGTGCCGAGCCAGCCGAGCGCGATCAACCATGACCGCGCCCTGAAGCGGCCCATGATGGCGCGGTTCGACACGATCAGCATCATCATCGCCATGATGGGCACGGCGACGATGCCGTTCAGTACCGCGCTCCAGACCAGCATGTTGATCGAGTCTATTCCCGTGAAGCCGAGGCCGAAGCCGATGATGGTTGCCGCGGCGATGATGGTGTAGAAGCCGACCGCCTCGTCGGGCTTGGCCTCCAGCGTGGCGCGCCAGCCGAAGATCTCCGCGACGCCGTAAGCGGCCGCGCCCGCCAGCACCGGGATCGCGAGCAGGCCCGTGCCGATGATGCCGAGCGCGAACAGCGCGAAGGTGAAGTCTCCGGCGAGCGGCCGCAGCGCTTCGGCCGCCTGCGTCGCCGAATCGATGTTGGTGACGCCGTTGGCGTGCAGCACCGATGCGGTCGTCAGGATGATGAAGAAGGCGATGCCGTTGGAGAGCAGCATGCCGGAGATGGTGTCGGTCTTGATGCGATCGAGTTCGTGATTGCCGCCACGCTTGAGGTCACGGAGCGGCCTGTCGCGTTCGCCCTGGTTCATCTCCTCGACCTCCTGCGAAGCCTGCCAGAAGAACAAATACGGGCTGATCGTGGTGCCGAGCACGGCCACGACCATCATCAGATAGTCGGCGCTGACATTTGCCTTCGGCCACACCGCGGCGAGCAACGCCGTGCTCCACGGGATATTGACGGTGAAGGCGGTCGCGACATAGGCGAACAGCGCCAAGGTGAGGAATTTCAGCACCGGCGAATAGCGGCGATAGGGCACGAACACCTGCAGCAGGGTCGAGCCCGCCGCGAAGATCAGCGCGTGCTCGTGGTTGAGCCCGCCAATGACGAGCGAGAGCGCCTCGGCCATCGCGGCGATGTCGGCGGCGATGTTGAACGTGTTCGCCGCGACGAGCATGGCGACGAGGCCCAGCACGGCCCAGCGCGGCGCGACCTGCATGACGTTGGCGGCGAGCCCCTTGCCGGTGACGCGGCCGATCCGCGCGCTGACGAGCTGGATCGCGATCATGAACGGAGTGGTCAGAAATACCGTCCATAGCAGTCCGTAGCCGAATTGCGCGCCGGCCTGCGAATAGGTGGCGATGCCCGACGGATCGTCGTCGGCGGCTCCCGTGACCAGGCCCGGCCCCAGCCGTTGCAACAGCGTCGGCGCGGATTTCGTCGGGGTGAGGGCGCCGTCGCTCATGGAAGTGGACCTCTGGTAGGACGCGGTGTTTTGAGCAAATGCCAAAGAGGGAACAGTGGTTCCCTGCCGCGCGCGAGGTGTCGCCGTGATTTCTGAAAATGCTAATTCGACTTGACCGCCGGGCGAAACACATGTAGAGTGGCATCATCGCAAGACATGCCGGCACCTGATGCGGTTCGCAGGGACTGCCCGCGTCGTCCCGCCAATGCCGGGCGGCGGCCGAGGTGCCTCGCTACTTGATGCTGACGAACATGCCCCAGGCGGCGGCCAGCGCGGCACCGGTGAACAGCATCACCGGATTGTCGCAGAACGTGCTGCCATACCTGCAGACGTCCGAGCCGAATTGTCCGAGCTCGTGACGGCTCGCCGAATAGAACAGTCCCGACAGCACCAGCAATGCGGCGGCGACGTAATACATGAGCGATCTCTCCGAGGCTCTCCCGATTGCGTCCGCATAAGGAGAGCGGGCGACATGCTTCAGCATGGCGCGAAGAGATTTCATTCCGCCGAATCCGATGCGGCGGATTTGGCTAAATTTGATGCCAATTGCCTGTTTTTCCCGGCGCGGCGGCGGGTTCGCCCTCACGCACAAAAAGGCCCCGCACCGCGGGGCCTGGTCTTGTCGGGTCTTACGAAAGCTATCGCCGCGTACCCGCGCCGTAGACCTCGCGCTCGCGCCCGATGTCCTGCGGAGACAGCGGAGGACTTGCGGCATCGAAGTCGGTCCAGCCGCTCTTCTGCCAGGCCGCGCTGCGATCCTGCAAGTTCACGGATCTTTCGTGCAGAAGGGCATCGAGCCGCGCGCGGTCCTGGTCGGGCACCCTCGCGGACACCAGCGTGCCGCCGCGGCGAACGCCTTCGGCGTAGCGCGATGCATCCTCGTTGGAGACGCCGGCCTGCGTCAGGGCGCCGACGATTCCACCCGTGGCCGCGCCGGCGGCCGCACCGGCTGCGGTAGCCGCCAGCCATCCTGCAGCCACGACCGGCCCGAGACCGGGAATGGCGAGCAGCCCGAGACCGGCGAGAAGGCCGGCGGCGCCGCCGAGGCCGGCGCCGATGCCGGCACCGGCGCCGGCGCCTTCGGCACGATCGTCGGTGCCGTCGCGGTCACGATCGACCTTGCCGGAGCGCGAGCCGAACCAATTGTCGGAATTGTTGGCGACGATGCTGATGTCGGAGTGCGGCACGCCGGCCGCTTCGAGCCGGGTCACGGCGCGCTCGGCGTCGGAATAATTGTCGTAGAGGCGGGAGATGGTGATTGTCATGTCTGGGATTCCTTACTTGGCGGGGTTCACGTTGCCCTGGAAGTCCAGGGTGACGTCGGTCTTGGTGCCGGCCTTGTCAGCCTTGCCGCGCCAGACGCCCTGGTCGTCCTTCTGCAGGCCGGAGACGTTGGAATATCCGGCGCCTTCGATCCGCGATTTCGCCTGCCCCTCGGTGAAGCTGTTGCGGCCCTCGACCGGCTTGTTCGAGTTGTTCTGGTCCGAGCTGTTGACGGCGTTGTTGCCCGGCCCGCTTTGCGCAGGCTGCGACTGGGCGCCCGCGGGCACCGAGGCGAGCAGCAACAAGGTTGCGGCCAGCAGAGTTGAACGTTTCATGTTGTTGTCTCCTGCAAGTGATTGTGCGGCGACAACAAGCGAGATTCGAAATGGTTGCTCGGGTTCGATGCTGCCGAGTTGCCGCGGCACCGACTTGTTCGATTGAGCTTCACTCAAGTGAGGCCGCGAGGAACGATTGCCACGATGTCCCGTTTGGTCGCTTCGCCTTCTCGCATTCGGGATAGCCGAGGAACTTCGCCTTTGGCGGCTGATTGTCCTCGCTTTCACGGCAGGCGAGGCAGCTCCAACCATGCAATCACGCTATCCATTGTTGAAGAGGTGGACAGCGGAAGAGCATGAGTGCTTGAAGGCCATGGCGGAAGCGGGCCGGCGACCCGACGAGATTGCCCTCGAGCTCAACCGGAGCGAAGCGGCCGTGAGAGTGCGTGCCTGGCAGCACGGCATCGCGCTGCGCACCGTAACGGCCAAGCGCGGCAAATGAGCCGCGCCGGTGTTGGCGACCGCAGGCGAGCGGGGCGAGCTTTCTGAAGACGTTGAGCGGAAGCCTCGATTGAACGGGCCGCGTCACTTCACCGGCCGGGCCTCGGCCTGCGTCGTGGCGGGCTCCCAGGGAGCGGGAAGGATGACGCGGATCGGACGCGCCTCGGCGGCGGCTTGAACCGCAGGCCGCGCCTGGTCCTTGACGGGCTCGGCCGTCGCTACGGTGGTCAGGGCCATCAGCATCGCGAGCGCCGTCATCGCAAGTCTCAGATCCAACATTGCAGCCTCCAGGTTCGCTTGTGAACGCAGGGCGCGGCCGTTGGTTCGGGCAGTAACCGGGAACAAGTGGCAATATTTGAAGTTTAAAAAGACAGGTCCGGATCACCGGGCTGGAGGAGGACACAATGAACATCAAGACCATCATTGCCGCTGCCGTGCTGACGTCGTTTGCCGCGCCTGCGTTCGCACAGGCGTTCTACGTGGTGCAGGACGCCAAGACCAAGAAGTGCACGATCACGGAGTCGAAGCCGACCACCACCGAGACGACGGTCGTCAGCGGCGATACCGTGTACAAGACGAGGTCTGAAGCCGAGGCCGGCATGAAGACCGTCAAGGTCTGCACGTCGAACTAAGAAGGAGGCTGCGCAAGCGGCAAGCAAAAGCCCGCGTGGAGCGATCCGCGCGGGCTTTTGGCATCTTGGGTGGCTCCGGGAGAATCCGGTCACCCCGCGAGCGACACGTCGATCCGCTCGAATCCGCGCACCGTCGGCAGCGCCATGAAGGCCGGCATAGCCGGCGCCGAAATCGTCCAGCGCCGTCCACGGCCTGGTCGAAGCGGTAGAGCCGCTCGTCGGTGAGCTGGCCGAGCACGCTGTGCGCGCTCTCGCCGTTCGGGGAGGCGCGTTAAGGAACAGAAAGGCCTCGGGCAGCCGTAATGTTCAGATCTTCACACAGACGCCATGGAGTAGCACCACCGCACGAAACACGCCTGAAACAGTGCTGAAACCCGATTGTCCTGAACTCCGCGTGCCCGGGCCTCGACCAACCAAGCGAAAAGGAGATCATCATGATCCAGATCGGTTCGAAGGAAGAAGTCGCGTTTCTGCTGGCGCTGTTCGGCACCCACACCCAGCCCGTGAAGCGGCCGAAGCCGAAATCGCGGCAAGGCTGAGAGGCTCAAAGCCATGCCCGGTTTGGCCGAATGCCAGAGCCTGTTGCGGCTCCTGATCGCCAGGGGCGATCCCAAGGCCATCCCGCTCGCCAAAGGCGCGATCGACCAGTTCCTGAACACGGCGCCGCTCAGCGCCCGCGGGCGCGGCCTGCGCGTGCTCCAGCGCGACGCACTCGACCAGCATGATGTGGCGGTCGGCGTGCAGCGCTCGTTCGCCGAGACGGTGGACGCCTATATCGAGCGCAAGCTGGCGGAGGAGTAGGCTGGCGCATTCGGGCGGCCGGACCGCGGCCAGGTCTCGCGTTCCCGGAACCGCTGGATCCCGACAGAATTTTCGTCCCGAAAGAAACCTTTGTCCGCCCCGCGCCTAATACCGCAAAGGATGCGGACATGGCTCGATATTACTTCGACCTTCGCGACGACACGGGAACTGCGCTGGACGAGGAGGGGCTGGAATTGTCCAGCCCGCGCGCGGTTCAGGCCGAGGCCGCCAAATCGATTGCCGACATGGCGCGCGACGCCGTCCTGGCCGCCTCGCCCGCGGGCGGCAGGCAAGAGATGGCGATCGATGTTCGCGACGCCAATGGGCCAATCATGCAGGTGAAGTTCTGCTTCGAGATCGATCATCTCGCGTCGCGATCGCGCGCACGCGGTCATTGACGTGTCAGTGACGGCCGGGATCGCGTGGGCGGCGGTGGCGGTTGGGACTGCTCCGAGTCCAGCACGGCGATCTTGCGGCCCAGTTGCCAAACTTCCACCTTGCCGTGCCGCGTGAACTGCTGCGCGAAGGTGAGGGCGGACTCGTCGGACGGGGCCTCGAACGCTTCGGCTGAGCGGAAGACGCCGTTCTCGCCGACGAGGTAAGCGCGATATTGCTGACTCATGTCGGCGCCCTCAGGCCGGGCGAATGCAGCCAGGCGGCGATCTGCATGGCGGTCTCGTCCTGCCGCGCCCGGCGCAGCAGCATCTCGCGGCGGCGACCCGGCGCCAGCGCACGCGCTTCTTCGCGGCAGCGCGCGGCTTCGTCCGCGAGACGTTCGGTCAGTGTCTTGATATGCTTGATGCGTCGCCGTGTGATCATGGCGCATCTCCCTTGTTCGTGGGGGCGGGAGCGCAACTGGCGTTCTCATCACCGATCTCATGCCAAGGGCCTTGCGGTGACGGAGGAAGTCTAGGCCTGCCGCGGCGGGGAGTCGGTATCTTTTGATACGTGCCGCAGATTAAATTTTCGAGGTGAATCTGAGCCGGTTGAGCGAATTACTCAATTTGAGTGCGCCGTGATACTCGAGTTCAGCTTCGAAACGGAGCGACCCGTGGTACTTATCTTTATCGCCGGCCGAGGCTTCTGAAGTGTTTGGCTGCCGGTGTTTTACTCTACCGACAATCCTGTGTAGATCGGCAGCTCGGCACCCCGCACGGGGATGTGCGAGACCTGTGCAAACGAGAGAAGACTGATGGTTGGTTCTCCTCCTGAGCGACGCCGGGTTAAGGCGAAGGCTCGAAGGTTCTATGTCGTTGGTCTGGCTCGGTTTCAAACGGCGCCGGGATGGGAGATGGAGAATCTCGCAGTTCTCGCAGGGGGACGCCAAGTACTCATTCCACCGCCGGGACGAGGCTTCGTGCCTTACCCTGAAACACCGCGTCTGGTCATCGACAAATCTCTTGGCCGAGCTCCCGCGGACTGGGAGCTCTTTCACGACTACCGGCTCGTTTCGGATCGAATGAAGAGCCTCCTCGAGGAATTGGATTTGGAGGGAGTTCGCTTCGTCAGATGCGAGACACGTTACCGAGACGGTCGAGCGGCACCAACATATTGGCTTTGTGATGTCGTCAGGGTCCTCGATGCAGTCGACGAAGCGAAATCGGTTCTTGAGATCGAATATCCCACGCCCGGCCGCAAAGTTTACAATCTGAGGGGAAGAAGCAGCCTCGTCTTCAAAGAGGATAGTGTCGGGGCGGCTCATATCTTCAGGCTTCTCTTCTATCCCACGATAGTCTGTGACCAGGTCGCTAAGGATGCGTGCAAGGAGGCCGGCATGAAAGGCATCGGATTTACCGATGCGACCAAGTATTGAACTGATGCTCCACCGCAGTGCCCCGTCAGAAGTTCGTTCAAGATATTACGTCTTCTTTATCAGTTCCTCGCGCGACGACCCTCAGGGAGACATCGGGTAACGGCCGCTGCAGCGCTTTCGCTTCATCCCAAGGCGCGCGTAGCCACACGTCCCATTCTTCGGCCGTGGTCAGAATCGCCGGCATCGCCTTGGGATGAATCGGTTCGACGATCGCATTTGGCGCGGTTGTGAAAAAACCAAAGACCTGATGCGGCCCGGGAATGGGCTTCGACTTCGTCCCGCGCTCGCCCTTGAACGTCGTCCAGATGCCGGCGAACGCGAACAGCGGTCGCGTCTCCGCAAGCGCGAACCAGACGATGTCTTTCTTCTTCGTCTCCGGGTTCGGCTCCGGCGCGTATTCGGCAAAGCTGTTGACGGGCACGAGGCAGCGGTGCTCCGGCTTGAGCCAGCCGCGCCAGTGCGGCGAGGAGGTGTTTCGAATGTTGGTCACGGGCGGGCCGGGCTTGCTTGGTGGTGGCGGCATGCCCCAGCGCATCATCACCAGCTCGCGCTCGCCGCCGCCTGCGTCGCGGATGACAGGTGCGGGGTAATCCGGAAACACGCCGGGCATCGGCGGCAAATTTCCTTCGTAGCGGCGCACGACGCGGAAGAGCTCGGCGATGGCAGCCTGATTGGTCGTGATCGAATAGAGATTGCACATGGGGAGGAATATCCTAGCGCTCGCCGGGCCACCAATATGAAGCGGGATGCTCAGCGGAAATCTTCGTCGGTCTTAGCGCCACCAATTGGCTACGCTTATACTGGTAGCGCCGCATCTGCGAACAGTCCTTGCAGCGCATGTAACGCTCTAATTCATGGACGGGCGTCGTCTTGGCTCGCCGAATGATGTCGAGGGCGACGGTTTGATTGGTGTCGCATCCAAGGCATCGAACCTCAAGGTACAAGAAGCCGGCGTTGATGGCGTCACCGATCGTCGGCGATGGCTGGGCGGCACCTTTGTAACCAAGCATGCGATAGTTCCACGCCTCGCAGGCCAGCTTGTCGGCTTCCTTCCGAGCTTTCTTGGCCCGCTCGGCCGACATCTTGATCTGAGTGCCGAAGAGGTATTGGCGCGACTTCGTGGACATCCGATCATCAAGGCCATGAGCCAACTCGGTTGGCAAATTATCGATTCCTAGTAGGCGAGGGAGCCTGTCAGCCACTGCTCCTCGTGGGTGTGGAAAACCTCGTCGTCAGTACTTCGTCGGCTCCTCCTCAACGGGTTCGCCATGTTGGTGCTCAAGCGCCGCGCCGAGGTCGCGCAATCGAACCGCTGGCCGCAGGTCGGACAGGTCATGAAGTGATCTTCCTCACTTGCAGGCTGCCAACCTTCGGTGGAGGTCTCATCGCGAGCCTTCGCTTCTTTTGCTGCTGCATTCACCTTGGCGCGATCTTGCCGCTCCTCGGGCGGCAGGCTCAGCACGGCCGTGTGCAGCCACGCCGGAATTGTCTGCGGATCATCAAGCGACTTGTCCGCCCATATCCGCCAGTGATCAAACGCGTCCATTATAAGTCCTCCCGCAATCCCTTGAAAAATGGATGCCGCACCTTACCCTCGGCGGACTTGGCGCGGCGAAGGGCAATGAGGAACCAACTGAATCCTCTCGCGTTTTCGCAGTGCATGGAGGTGCACTATGGCTAAGGCGAAGAAGCAGACCGCACGCGGTCGGAAGCAAGACCGCGCACGCGTGGCGGGCGGGCAGAAACACGAAGTCAGCTACGAGGCCAAGAAGACGGGCCGCTCGGCATCGGCTGTCAAGAAGGCGGTCAAGAAGGTGGGCAGCAGCCGGAAGAAAGTAGAGCGGAAGCTAGGGCGCTGAGGCAGAGAGCGAGGCTGAGTGTTCGTTTAGCGGACACCGCAGTTTTCCGGACTCCCCGTTCTGCGTGATCTAGGTAGAAGTACGCAGGCCGGGGCTGGCATTTGATCCCAACAACGATTTCAACCGGCAAGGGGCTATCGCGAGGTAGCCCCTTTTCTAATGGGCTTGTGCGCTTTCTCCCTCAGCCGTCGAGCCGGCGAAATACGCAATACTCCATGGCACAAATTTAGGTGGAACTTCTCGTTAAGGTTGTTAGACTGCAAGCGTATTCGTCCAGGCGGATTACCTCATGAAAAGATTTTCATTCATCGTATTATTTTTCTGCGTCGTTCAGTTCGTCACGTCGTCTGCTTACGCAGAACCTCGCTTCGTAAGGCAGACTCCGGGCACAACGTCAGTAATAGTTTTTATTCATGGCGTGCTCGGAAATGGCAGCACCTCGTGGAAAAACGAGAACGGAAAGGATTGGCCGTCAATGTTGACGGAAGATACCGCTTTCCGTGGTTACGACATCTTTGTTCACGACTATCCCACTACACTAGCGGGCTCAAGTTTCTCGATAAGTGAGCTGGCCGAAAACGCGCGCCTGATTTTCGAGGCCCAAGGCGTCTCGGATTACCAGGATATCGTGTTCGTTGCTCATAGTATGGGTGGCCTAGTCTTACGTGCCTATCTATTGCGCTATCGACCGGTGGCGGAGAAGACTCGGTTGATCTACTTTTTTTCGACCCCCTCAACAGGCTCTGAGATAGCCAGCTTAGCAGGCCTATTCTCGTCAAGCCCGCAGTTATTCGCTATGAAGCCAATGGACCGAAACGCAACCGGCTACCTTAGTGACCTGCTTCGTGATTGGCTGGCTGCCGATCTAAAGATACCGTCATTCTGCGCGTACGAGAAGCAGCCGACCTACGGCGTGATGGTGGTAACGCTCGCGAGCGCTTCTAATCTTTGCAATAAGCGCCTCGATCCTGTTCAAGCCGATCATATCAACATAGTCAAACCCAGCGGGAAGGGTGACGTCCCCTACCTTGCATTGAGCGCTGCCATGAGAGCTGTGCCATCTAAAAAAACAAGCTGTGCACCGACGCTTGATCGGGCGACGCTTGCAGTAGAGTGCGGTTTGAGTCGCGACGATGCCAAACGAAAGACTGTGAACACCATTGCCGATGTTAAGAACAAGCTCGCTCTAATCCTCTCGCAAAAGGAGATGTTTCTATTTCCCACGTTTGACACGTACATACGGAATCCCACTGATACGAATTGGGAAAGGGTCAAAACCGAAACGACTGAACTCCTCAAACTTGTTCGAGAGGCGATGCAGGGCATTCTGCAATTCGATGCAAGCTTGCGGCCTGAGCTTGGTCTGCAAGGTGCCATTTTGGCAGAACCCGATGGAATACGACAAGTTCTTTCGCTTATCGCGGTGCAGGATCTACGAGCGCGCGGTAATTACGCTAGAGATATCCTAGCGGCCTCGTCTCCAACGCCGGAGGCCGCGAGAGAATTCAAGAGTAAACTGCAAGGCTTGGTTGAGCAGTTATCGACAGATTTGGCCCAGCTGTCGCGCAAAGTCGAAGCAAGCCTTTAGCAAGACGTTTGACACGTCGGGCAAAACACCGGCAGAATAGCATCATCGAGACGAGTTTGTTTTGCACCCGCGCCGGAGCTTTCCGCCGCGGGTTTTTTGCGTCCCGATGCAGCGTGAGCAATTGGATTGTTTGAAAAGGAATTTCGAAATGACTGAATCGGCCAAGAACAACCTTTTGTCCCAGAACGCTCTTGCGAGGGCGGCCGCTCGCCGAGCTCTGAAGCAGCGGACGTTGACCGAAATAAAGTCCGTGGCCCGGACGCACACGAATGTCGCCATGAGAGCTCTCGTGCAGATCGCGGGCGACAAGAATGCGCCTGCCCATGCCCGCGTCCTGGCGGCCAACGCTCTTCTCGATCGGGGATGGGGCAAGCCGTTGCAAACGATTGCGAGCGAGGACGACAAACCGCTCCAGTTTGTTCACCGCATCGAGCGGGTCATTGTTCATCCCGGCGACAATGTGACGATGGAAGCGGTGATCGAGGAGAGCGTTCAGCGGGCACCGATCAGCGTTCTCGGCAGCTTAGGGGCGGTGCGCGACGGCGATGCCTCCCACGAAGAGCTTTGGCTGCGGTCGCAGGAGCAGGCATGAGCGACATGCTTCGGAAGCTACTTCAACGGCCTCCTGAGCCGAGTCCGGAAGCCAAGTTGCCGCAATGGATCGCCGACGCGCTTGCCCACAAGCCGGAGAAACTCGCTCCGGTAGTGGACTCGACGCTTCAAGGTAGCCTCGTTGGAAACCAACGAACCACGCAACGTTCGGTGATTGAGCCGAGTATTCAATACTTGAAGCTTTAGAAGCCCGCGCGGTGTAGCGGACTGGGCCCAAAATCTACGTGTGAGCCGCTGTCGGCTGATTTGCTGGCGGATAGCGCGCCCGATGTGGGGATCACCCCGGCCAGGCCGGGCTCAACGAACTGCTGACTTTGATCCGGGGTGGACTAGCGGATCTGAGTTGGTTTCTCGGATTTTTTCCGAGATGCCTCGTTTGCGTGAGCGATGACACCCTTCAGTTCATCAAGGTAGTGGCACGCGGCGGATATGCGTTCGTCAATTTCCTGCATTCGGTCAGGAGGGAATCCTTCACCATACACTTTTGAAGGTGGATCACCCTTTCTGCGTTTGCGAAGCGAGTAGGCGACGGCGTGAGGAACGCCATCTACGCGCTGCCACAGGCCGTGTACAATTAGATTGCGCTGTTCTTCTAGAGCTTGGAGGTCGGAGGCGACGTTCTTCCACACGTCAAAAATGGGTAGATGCTGGGCTTGGATCAGTTTCCCCAGCATCTTGGACCGATGCCGGAACTGGATGTCTTCGGTAACGCATCTGCCCATAGCGTGATCTAACCTGAGAGTTTCCCAGATAACCTTTTCGATGGCGTGTTCTAGGTAGGACCAGTGCTGTACAATGAGCCCTATGAGCCTAAGTTCACTCTTGAGTAGTTCATTCTGAGCAACCACGAGAGAAATCTCCTTGTCTAGCAAGAACGACGGGGAGCAATTTACGAAGAAAGAAGCGCAAGAGCGCCGAGATTGCGCTACGTGGCGCGCTCAAGACGCCAGCGAAGCCGCTGAAGGAAAAACCGAAGGTGCAAAGAAGACGGGGGTCGCAAAGGAATGAAGAGAATGCGTCTCGCAATCATTAGCTTTATGGCAAAGCTTCTCCGCGTACCCGTTAAGGTACGCGAAGAGTTTTGGCTGGGGGTTACGCCAGAATGTTCTGGCGAAGCCAATCCACGCCTTTAGCCTTGGCTTTCGTGCAGGCCCAATTCGAACCCGCCTTAAGCTCTACCACCGCAATGGAGTCGTCATTATCGGCAGCCTGCTTAATTCGGTCTCTTACTTGGCCGGCTGTAAGGTTGGTTGAAAGAACCCAAAGAGATTCCAGCAAGCGAGTTGCTCCCATCTTTTCGAGCGCTTCCCAGACTGGAGGGTAGTGTCGTTCGTGGTGGAGGTCGTAACTACAAATGTAATGAGCCATTCTGGCCCCTTCTGAGTTCAGGGGCCGCTATTGACTACTGACGAATCCGGACTCATTGTCCGGCTGTTGGTATCGTCAATGCCCGCTAGCAGCCCCTAGCTGCGTTATGCGGGTTCGAGAGGGAGCCCCGCCACAGGGCCCCTCTCGAATCATTGTTCCAGTATATCCTGATTCCCGTAATGGTAGCCCCCGTTCAGGGTTTGTGCGCGTTGTGCACAACTAGCGCGTTCGCCAGTACTTGGCCCCGGATTGGCTGCTTGGGAGGATGCTTCTTGGTCCGCCACTTAAGGAAGCGCCAAGCCTGTCTCTTGAAGTCTGGCTTAGTGAGGTTGACGATACGTCCAGACGTCTTCCCAGACGCGCCCTTGACGGCAAGGTTGGCACGTTCCCCGTCCTCAACGCCGGTCGCGGAGCGGTTTGAATAGCGGAAATCGCATTCCGCGAGATAGCGGTGCGGGTCCTTCTCGGAGCAGTGCTGATAGCGCCTTGAAGGATGATCGGACATCTCAGCACCCAAACTAAGCGCGTGAGTCACGAGAAGACGCGCTACGCCGCAGCCAATCCAAACCACCGCATCAGCGCATCCTCTAGCCCACCCTGGCTCCCGTCTCCCACCCAGGCCACATGCCCGTCGGGCCGCACCAGCACTGCGCCGGGCGTGGTGACCTGTCCGATCGCGGGAAGCTCCCATGGGCCGTCATAGGCGGCGTCGACCACACCGACGCGGTCCGCCCAGGGCGTGAGGCCGATTGCCGTTCGCTTGCCGAAATTGAGCAGCACGCCGCGCGCGCCGTGCAGCAGCGTGAACAGGTTTTGCTTCTGTCCTTCGATCGTCAGATCGAGATCCGGCATGCGCCGGCCGAGCAGCGCGTGGCCTTCGCCGAGATCGTAGGCGATGTCGAGCCCGCTCATCATCGCGCCGAAGCGCTTGCGCGGCTCGTCCATGCCGAGCAGCTCGGCGATGGCCTCGCGCGCGGCCTTGCGGCCCTCGTCGCCGCGGCGGAGCAGGGCGATCTGCGCCATGGTGTTCTTGAGGACGCGCGCGCCAACCGGATGGCGCTCCGCGTGGTAGCTGTCGAGCAGGCTGTCGGGCGAGATGCCTTTGACCACCTGCGCCAGCTTCCAGCCGAGATTGACGGCGTCCTGCACACCCAGATTGAGGCCTTGCCCGCCGACGGAGTGATGGATATGCGCGGCGTCGCCGGCGAGCAGCACGCGGCCGCTGCGATAGGACATGGCCTGCCGCGCCGCATCGGTGAAGCGGGAGATCCAGGCCGGATCGTGCAGGCCGAAATCGGTGCCGTAGACGGCCACGAGCGCGTCGCTGAGGTCGCGCTGGGTGGGCGGACCGGTGCGATCGAGACTTGCTTCGGTCACGACGACCAGCACGCGCCCGCTCTCGGCCCTGCTGAGACCGTGAAAGCCGAGCGCGTCGTGACGCAGGCCGAACTCCGGCGCCTCGCGCATCTCGACCTCGGCCATGAGGTTAACAAGCGTCGGCGCGGTGCCGGGGAAGTCGATGCCGGCGGTCTTGCGCACCAGGCTGCGACCGCCGTCGCAGCCGACCAGGTAATTTGCGCGCAAGCGCTCGCCGCCGGACAGCGAGACGTCGACGCCGGTCTCGTCCTGCACGAAGCCCGTGACCTCGCGATTGCGATAGAAGGGAACGCCGAGCTCCATGGCCCAATCGGCCAGGATGCGCTCGATGTGGATCTGCCGCAGCGCGAGCCCGTAAGCGTGCCGCGTGGGGAGGTCGCTGATATCGAGCCTGGTCCAGGCAAAGCCCGCGAGCTGCACGATCTGTCCTTCGCGCAGGAAGCGGTCGGCAACGCCGCGCTGATCGAGTATCTCGATCGTGCGCGCGTGCAATCCGCCGGCGCGCGTCTCGACCATCGCCTGATCGGGGCGCCGCTCGACGACGGCCACGTCGACATCGGCGAGCGCGAGCTCGGCGGCCAGCATCAGCCCGGTCGGGCCGCCGCCCGCAATCACCACGGCGTGCTCGTTCCGCACCGGGTTTTCCGCGCGGGTTCGCTGCGGGCGGCGGCGCGAACGGGAACTGGGAAGCAGTACGGACATGTCGTGACCCCTCGGCTTGGTGTCGGGTCGGGGGTTCTACGGCAGAGGCGGGGACTTGAAGCAAGCCCGTTGCGCACCACATATCGAGTTGGGAGGAGAGGCTTGCTCCTCCGCGTTGGCCGCGTTGACACGTCGGGCAACACACCGGCATGATGGCATCATCGACAGAGTCTGGTTCGGCCCGCGCGGGAGATGCCCGCCGCGGGTTTTGTTTTGCCGATTCAGCAAATGCCGGTGGTTCGCTGCATGACGTCGGCGAGTTCCTCGAAGGAGAAAGGCTTGCGGATCATCGGCAGGCCGCCGCGCCGGGGCTCGCGACCGGAGAGTTGCAGCACCTTGAGCTCCGGACGGACTCGCCTTGCCAGCTCGGCCAGCTCATGACCGTCCATGCCGGGCATGTTGATGTCGGTGATGAGAATGGAGATCTCCTTGTGCTGCTCGAGCCGGTCGAGTGCGTCCGGTCCGCTTTGGGCCCTGACCACCTCGCAGCCGAGCTCTTCCAGCATGTCCACGACGACGTCGAGGACGGCGGGATCGTCGTCAACAATCAGGACAGTGTGGCTCATCGCGCGGACATTCCTTGCAACCAGAGGGGTAAACGCGCCGCTCGTCCGGTAGGTTCCTGCGGGCCTAATCGTCCTTCGACACATCGCCGGGCTTTTCAGGAACGCTGATGGTGCCGCCCTCGCCGTGCTCGAGATTGCGGCCGCTGTCCCGGGTCTCGCCGGGCTCTTCGATGATCGAATCCTGCATCTCGCGCTTTTCGTCGCGGCGCGGCTTGTCTGCGGGCAGGCCGCGCGATGCCTGCTGGTGCGTCGTCTCTCGTGTCATGGGCCGATCCTCCCGATCGGCTAACGTTCACCGAGCCTGCAAGTTCTTTTGACACGTCGGGCAAAACACTGGCAGAATGGCATCATCGAAAGAGGTTTGGTTCAGCCCGCGCGGAGCAATCTGCAGCGGGCTGCTTCATTTTCGAAAGAGGCTTTGACACGCCGGGCAAAACACCGGCATGATGACATCATCGAGACGAGTTTGGTTCACCCGCGCGGACGTCATCCGCCGCGGGTTTTTTCGTCTCGATTTCAGAATCGGACGGCGGCGGCGCATTGCGGCCACGCACTCGTCAAACCTGGAGCGCCGATCGGCGCGCCCGCCGTCCGAACCATTGCCGGCCGTGCACGCGCGAACGTGCCGGCCCGCGGCGCATGGGCCGATGGCCCGCGCCGCTGCGGTCTCCGGAAGACACGGAGATAGGGTTCGCGCCCGAAACGATCGCGCCTCGGCGCGATCTGCCGCGCATTTTCTTCGCATGGAGGGATGATGACCGTCTATCTGATTTCGCTCGCGCTCGCGGGCTTGGTCGCGATCGTGTTGTGGGAGATGTTGACATGAATGAAGAGATCGCAGGTGAGCCGACCCGATCGCCGGCTGCCAGGAAGCCGTCCAGGGCGCGCACCCTGACCGAGATCCGCTCGCTGGCGCGCAGCCACACCAGGACGGCCCTGAAAGTTCTCGTCGGCATCATGCGCAGCGACGACGCGACGCCGGCCGTGCGACTCTCCGCGGCCAACGCCATCCTCGATCGCGGCTGGGGCAAGTCGGCGCAGCCGATCGAGAGCGGCGAAGAGGGCGTGGAAACGATCCACAGGGTCGAGCGCGTCATCGTGCGCCCGGACGACGCCGTCGGCGGCGAGGCCGGTCCCAAGGCTTGACCGGAAAGCTCGACCCTTGAAGTTCGCCCCGACGCGTCGGGCAAGACCCGGAGGGCAGCCATGGCGTCTTTCATCAAATTCTGCAACTTCAACTATGTAGGTGGACGAGAGGCTCGTCTTAACAAGAGCACCGCGGGTTTTTCATTTCGGTGATCCATGGTTCCTGGTCTGCTTGCCGGCCCGGCTCTGCCCGGCATAGGCGCGCTGCACCCGGTCGCTGCAATAGGACAGCTTTCTGCCATCGCCGGTGAAGCGCCCGTTGTTGATGATCCAGAGGATCACGGTCTTGTCGTCGATCTTCTTGAACATCAGGTTCTTACGGCCATGAATGGTGTTCGGGTGCCTGATTGAGAATCCGACGACGAACTACTGTGTTCACGCATGCCCCCTCATTTCTCGACGAATGCGGCATGTGGCTTCTACGAAACTACCGCGCGCGAAACATTTCGTTGATCAGCAACAGTTGAGCAAGCCGTCGCCCACCAGCGAAACGGTGAGGATACTGCTTGTCGATTCGCGTGAGGCTCTCGCACTCTCAAAGGACATTCAAAATGTGGGACGACATGATGCGACGTACTCGTCCTAAGGGAGAGCGAGCCTAGCCATTGTCCATCCTCAAAATTCCGACCGCGAAGATCTTCGAGCCTCTGCTGAAGCCTGCGCGCTACAAGGGCGTTTACGGCGGACGCGGCTCGGGGAAATCGCACTTCTTCGGCGAGCTTCTGGTCGAGACGTGTCAGGCCGAGCGCGGCACGCTCGCGGTCTGCATCCGCGAGGCGCAGCGCTCGCTGGCACAATCGTCCAAGCGCCTGATCGAAGGCAAGATCGCGAGCCTGAGGCTCGGCCACGGCTTCAAGCTGTTCAGCGACAAGATCGAGACGCCCGGCGACGGGCTCATCATCTTCCGTGGCCTTCAGGATCACACCGCCGACTCGATCAAATCGCTGGAGGGGTTTCGCATCGCCTGGATCGACGAGGCGCAATCCCTCAGCGCGCGCAGCCTCGCGCTGCTGCGGCCGACGATCCGCGTCAAGGATTCAGAGCTGTGGGCGAGCTGGAATCCGCGGCGCAAGAGCGATGCGATCGACGATTTCCTGCGCGGGCGCAAGCCCGACGGAGCCGTGCTGGTCAAGGCAAACTGGCGCGACAATCCCTGGTTTCCGGATGTGCTCGGAGAGGAGCGGCTGTTGGATCAGAAGCTATACCCTGAGCGCTACGATCACATCTGGGAGGGCGAGTATGCCCGCGCTTTCGAGGGCGCCTATTTCGCCTCGCTGCTGTCGGAAGCGCGCGCCGGCGGGCGGATCGGCAAGGTCTCCGCCGATCCTCTGTTGCCGCTTCGCGCCTTCATCGACATCGGCGGCGCGGGGGCCGCGGCGGACGCCTTCACGATGTGGATCGTGCAGTGGGTCGGCGGCGAGATTCGCGTGCTGGACTATTACGAGAGCGTCGGCCAGGTGCTGGCGTTCCACGTCAATTGGCTGCGTTCGCGAGGTTATGACAACGCCGTGCTCTATCTCCCGCACGACGGCATGGCCGCCAACAACGTCACCGGCAAGCGCTACGAGGATCATCTGCGCGAGGCCGGCTTCAAGGTCGAGCCGCCGGTGAAGAACCAGGGTCCGGGGGCCGCGATGATGCGCATCGAGGCGCTGCGCCGGCTCGGCCCGCAGCTCTGGTTCAACGCGGAGACCACCGAGCCCGGCCGCGAAGCGCTCGGCTTCTATCACGAGCGCAAGGACGAGACGCGCAACATCGGGCTCGGCCCCGAGCACGACTGGTCGAGCCACGCTGCGGATGCGCTCGGTCTGATGGCGATCTGCTACGAGCAGCCGGGCAGGGTGGCGGCGTTCAACCGGCCGATCCGGTATGCGGAACGGGGATGGATGTGAGGAGATAAATACCCCCGGGATAAACCTGCGGTTGACGTATGTTCTTGTTATGTTCTAGAATGCGCAATCTCTACTGTTGCGTGAGTTTTGCAATGTCGGCGCTGCGAATGCTGGTCGAGTTGATCGGGTACACCGTGGCGCGATCTGTTTTGCCATTCCTTTCGTTCGGACAAATCCATGTCGAACCGTTCAGCGCATCGACGCCGTCACTGCGTCGCCCATGGTACCGTCTCGACGCGGATGGACGGATCGAATTGCGACAGGACGCTGCTGGTTGGATCGGGTTTGCAATGTGCCTCCTGATGCTGCTCGCGATCGCGGCCATTTTTCGCGGCATCTCGTTGTGAGAAGAGAAGCTGGGCAAATGCAGGGCATCGCGCGTCAAGGAATGATCCATCCTATGCCAGGCGTCTTGGAAATCGAAGCGCGTCTCAATCCGTCACCGCGCCCGCCACCGCTGATGTGCTGCGACGAGAGCGGAAGACACCGTGCGGCTCGCAGATATCCGCCGTTTGACCCGCATGCGTCCAAGCGAGCTGCTATTTGGCCAATTGTTCATGGCCACAATCTGTTCGGTGTTGCGCGACCTGTGGTAGAGAGTTGGCTGGGTCATCCGAAGGAGTTCTCATGAGACGACAAGCTCGTTGGACGTCGATCGGTCTGGTCACGTTGTCCATCGCCTGCCCGCCGGCTATGGCCGTTGGTCATTTGTCCGGGAGCTTGCCAAAGCCTGCCTATGTTCAATCCGTTGCGACCCCCGAGCCGCCGCCAAAGACCGGACCCTACCTGTCCCAGACGATGAAGAAAAATCCGGCCTATGCGCGAGCGTTGAATGCATTGCTCGATCATGCTGACGCGCTGCCGGAATGGGCTCAGGGAATGGGCAGAGGGAAGGGTTGGCGCGTCGAGGCATCCGTCGCCAATGTCACGATCGACGGCACGACGTACGAGCTGTATTACACCTGCGAGTCTCAGAATTGTAACGTCAGCGAGTTGATTATCATGTTCGCGCCCAACGCGGCCCAGGCGTGGGCAGTTCTGTCTCATGAAGGAAGCATCTCCTACCTCGGCGCGCCAAACGCGGCCCAGCAGAAGGCCCTGAAGCAAGCGCTGGGCCCTGACGAATGATGCGGCGAACTCGCAGTGCAGGCACCCCCACAGTGGTGTGCTGCTCTTGTACTGAATGCTGTTTGCCGGCAGAATTGAGCCGTGGCTTGGCGGCGCTGCCGAGCCACCGGTGTAAGGAAAGTGTCAAAATATCCGGAAGAGATTGAGCAGCGGTCCTTGCGGGCCGCTGTTGTCGTTTGTGGAGATGATCGCGGTGCCCAACAACATCACATGGATCGAAAGCAAAGGTAAATCGGATGCACAAAGCCCGACGTCGAGCGCTCTTGGGCTAGGGCAGTTTGTGAACCGGACATGGCTCGAGATGATCAAGCGCCTCGAACCCGACTTGGCGCGAGGCAAATCGGACGCCGAAATCCTTGCGATGCGCACCAACGCGGCTCTTTCGCAAAAGATGACGGACGCGTATGCGACGGAGAACGAAGCCAGGCTTCGGCGGGCCGGCGTCCCCGTCACGCCGACGTCGACCTATCTCATGCACTTTGCCGGCCCGGGCGGCGGCGTCAAGTTGATGAAGGCGGATCCAAATACGCCGGTGGAGTCGATTTTCGACGACAACGCCATCAAGGCCAATCCCTTCCTTCGCGGCAAGACAGCCAGCTGGGTCATCGCCTGGGCGAACAAGAAGGTGGAAGACGCTGCGACGTCTCAGTCTAACGTCGCGCGCCGCCGCGTGCCGTGGAGCACCGGCGGCCAACCCGTTCCTTGGCTCGCGCAAACGCAGGCCGCGGAGCCGGCGTTCGACGCCACGAGCTGGCCGCAACGTCCCGCTTCGCCCAACCTGTTGTCGCCCGATGCAGCTCGTCGTATTGCCGGAGCACTGAGCGCCGCGCCGATACCCTTCCTGGAAGGAACGATGCGGGCCCAACAGGCGCTCGACAATTCACTTCCCGCGCCCGGTGCCGCGCCTTGGGATCTTTCCGACCGCTTCGGCAAATGGAGCGGCCTCGGTGGGGTCTTGGGCCCGGCAAGTGCAAGCTATGCGTCCATCGGAGATGGCTACGACGCGCCGTCGCCTCCGGCCACAAGCGCGCAGGCGCCGAACGCACCCGAACTGAACGGCGGCGGTGTGCCCGCCGTCCGTCGCAGTGACATCCGCCGGTTGAGCCGGCGCGATGATCCGAGCGAGGCGGATGTGTTTAGGTCAGGCGCCCCGCCGGTGCCGTATCTGTCGCGCTGGTGAAGCTACGTCGCCGTACGCATGAATTTGATCAAAGGTATCTCATGGAAAAGATGTCGATTTCCGACGTGAAGGCGATGCTCGCTTCCGAGAAGGCTAACGCGCTCGCCGCCATGTCGGCGGCGCGTCTCGCCGAGGAGCGGGCGGATGCGATGGATTATTATCTCGGCGACATGCGCAAGGACATGCCGGCGCAGGACGGCCGCTCGCGCGCGGTGTCGACCGACGTCGCCGATACCATCGAAGGCCTGATGCCGCAGCTGATGGACATCTTCGCCGGCTCCGACGAGGTGGTGCGGTTCGAGCCGGTCGGCCCCGAGGACGTCTCTGCCGCGCAGCAGGAGACGGATTACGTCAACCACGTCTTCATGCAGCAGAACGGCGGCTTCATGGTGCTCTATTCCTTCATCAAGGATGCGCTGCTGTCCAAGGCCGGCATCGTCAAGGTCTGGTGGGAGGAGCGCGAGGAGGAGAGCCGCGAGACCTATTACGATCTCACCGACGACCAGTTCGCGCTGCTGGCCCAGGACGTGGCGGAATCGAACGGCGCGATGAAGATCGTCGCGCATACGGTGTACGATGGGACCGATGAGAGAGATCCATCTCAGGTTACGCTTAAAGGCCTCTAACGTTACCCATCCCTCGCTTTTGGCTGGCCACCGACCGGACGCGGCATGGTCGGAGGTCTGGCCAGGCTGGCTTGCCGACAAACAGCGAGGCGCATACGCTTCTCGCGCCAAGCATGGTTCAACGAAAGCACATCATGGTCGTTCTCTTCACAGTTTTGGCCGGGTTCGCCGTCATCTGGGTAGGCCTCACGTACATGCGGGTCTTCAATGCCGCAAGCGAGCATCTTCCGCCGCAGTTTCAGGACTACGAGTATGCGCGTTATGCGCTCGATGTATGGGCGTTGCAGCATCCGATGCCACTGACTGTCCAGGAAGACTATGTCCGACTTGTCAGAGGATACCCCTATATGATGCTCGCCGGCGCGTTGGCCTGCCTTTCATCTGGAAGGGCGGATCTGATGGTCTTCGGCGTGCTGCTACTGGCGGCCTTTGTTTACAGCGTGTTTTACGCAATCAAATGTTCGAGGATCTACGAGCAGAATTGCAGAAGGGCCGAGGCCCGGAACGATGAGGAAAACCAATGAGCGACAAGGGGACCTATGGCGGATTCACTGTGGGGTTTCCGACGTTGGCAGGAGGAGTGGGCTTTGGAGCCTATATCGACAATTCCGGCAGGCTTTATCCGCAGCTCTACTACGGCACACCTGGTTTGGGTCTATCGGCGGGATACACCAATGATCTGGGGGCTCTGCTGACGGGACCATCGGCAGCAGGTACTCTCGGGCGGATCGGAGCCAACGTGGCGACAGTCGGCACCGAGACGGGTGTTGGCTTTGGCACGCCCGGCGTTGGCGTCACCTATGGAATTGGCCCTTTCGATTTCTCTGAGGACTACTCGCAGCCGTGGATCAGGCAGCTGATCCGAGATTCCGCCGTCGGAGCGGGGGTGCCAAGCCGCCGAAACGTGTTGGAATATGGCTATCCGGAGCCGGACGGGGAGAGGAGCCCCGAATCCAACACCGTTCCCGTTCGACGTCTGACGCGCGTGGATTCCGGAGATGCTGAGCCCGTTTCGGCGTCGGGAAGCGCTCCAGCTCGTTATCCATCGACGTTCAACGAACGATTTGGCGATTGGCGCGGACTGCCTGGCGGGCCGCAACCGTCGCAGGCCAGCCGGCCGATCGGCGTGTTCGCAAATGAGTCCAGCGCGTCCATGGCATCCTCGATGCGAGGCTTTGACAAGCGCGGTGACGCGACGAGCGCGGCAAGCGGCACGGCCGGTGGGCTGCTCGGCATGATCCAGGACTACATGCGCAGCCGCGGCCACTAGCCATGAGCCAGGTACCTGATCAAATATGAAAATCCGAAATTGGCTTTGACGCGTCGGGCAAAACACCTCTATAGTGGCATCATCGAAGAGTTTACGTCAGTCGCTCTGCGCAATGACTGGTCCACTTCCTTCTTTGCGCTCGCGGTGATCTTGTCTTGATCGCTTATCGGCAGATTCGGTGGAACTACTACTGGAATCCCGACTCCCCCACCGCACCGCGATGGTCGGTCGACCGCGGCCTAGGCGCCCCCGGGCTCGGGTTGGAGGCCGTCTTCCTCGCGCCCGGAATGACCAGCCGCGACACGCTGGGATCCGGCATCAGTGGAAACGTTTCGACGTTCGTTCCATCGGTGAGTTTGAATACCACGTTTCCCAATGGTGACGGTTTGCTTCCACCTGTCGCGATGCCCGGAGTGACTTCCGTCGGTGCCGGGACCGGCACGCTAAACATTTCGCCCTCATTTGCAACGACCGTGACGCCGGAGCAGATCGCGGGTTGGCTACAGTCGTTCTTTGCGCCTCGCGCGATGGGACCGATTGATGAAGTATCACCGATCGTCCGAACTCTGCAGTCCCGCATGGGGACGATCGGCCAGGTCAGCGTCCCGCCGGTGAGCAATCTGTTGACGATATTCCTGTTTTGTTCTATCTAAATCACAGATGGTAGTGCGGTACGCGCGCTCTCATACGGCGAAAGACGATGGAGCCGATGGTTGCCGCTTTGTCGTTGGATGCCGCCTTGTATTGTGAACGATCGAGGCAGCCTACACGCAACCCCGAAGGATAAGCAGACAAAGCATTTCCCTGGAGAAGTACTTGAAATGCCGAAGTTTCCGATACTCAACCTTCTCTCGCTGCTGGCCATCGCTTTCATCATCTCCGGATGTTCCTGGTCCGGGCCGTGGCCGCGCGTCGACGTCAATACTGAGGGATTGGGCGAAGGCCAGCTGGCGAAATTCATTGGCCGCAACACCAACCATGGCGCCGATGGTCTGAAGCAACTGACGAAAAAGTTCATTGTCGAGCAGACGCCTGCCAAGGGCATTTCTCGTGACGATGCAGAAGCTCTTGGTTTGCAGTGCGCCGCGGCGCCCAGCAAGGAGTGCAGCTATTCGGGTGAATACTGGGTTCGAGACGACCAGCGATATGTCCCGCGAGATGGTCCCGACTACAGAGCACGATCATTTTATCATGTCGACGTGCGGCTCTCCTATCTGAAGCCGCATGACGCAGTCGTGCAAGTTCATAAACGCTACGTTCCCGACGAATGAGCAGGTGAAGTATGGCGGAAGGTCAATATCGTATCGTCAAAGTGGAGCTTCCACTTCTTGGTGGGATCGCCGGCCACAATTTTCTCGTGTTGATTGACCCGAACGGGAATGTGATCAGCGAGTTTCACGGCTTGGCGACCGACGCGGAGGGACGTGCCAAGCCTATCGGGAACTTGCCGTCCGATAGGTTGAAGGGTCATCATGACAAGCGTTGGTATCAACCCGATTTTGCTCAGGCAGAGGTCGCCTCCGGCGATCAGGCCAAGATCATGAGTTTGTGGAACGCCGCCGCGGCTGCCCGCACAAAGATGGACGCGCGGGACATCCACTACCCTTGGTTCGGACTGGGGCAGAACAGTAATTCGTATTTGAGCACGTTGATCGCATCCATGGGCTTGACGGAGCCGCGGCTGCACGGCGGCGCTCCCGTGAAGCCGGGCGCGGGAAGCATGTTGCTGGACCCAGAGGATATCCACGATATCCAGCGTCAGTTCAACATCGGTGCGGCGCGCGCTGGTGATGCTCCAAATTCAGGTTCGCAGCCGGGCGGTGATCAGCTGAACCCTCTCGATTCGGCGAGACGACCGTTCAGTTCCGTTGGAGCACCAGACGACCGCACGATTGCACCGCGGGTTCGCTCCCCACGTTCCCTGGTCATGCCCCCGCGCGACTTGCCCAGCACCGCAGTCTCCGGCGCAAAGGGTCCAACGTCGCTCGGTGGACCTAATGGTCCGGCACCATTGACGCCTCCTCTGCGCCTACGCTCGCAAGCCCCTTCGATACCCGCACCGGCTGGCAATCCCACGCCGCCGCCGTTGTACTTCGCGCCCAATCAGCTCAGTTCGCCTGCGTTTCCTTCGGCACGATTTCCACTCGAGGCGTTGCTTGCGCCCGATCGCGATCGCGCTTTGGATCAATGGGCCTCGCCTTCACCGCGGAGAGACGTATCTCCGCCCACGCAACGCGCTTACGCCAGCCCGCCTGGAGAGGTCTCCTCGATTGCACGGGACGTTCCATCCAGTCTCGATCGTCCGCCGCCCGCCGGACTGCTCGGCATGATCCAGGAATACATGCGCAATAACGGCTATTAGCCGCTGCTGCCCTTCTGCCGCCTATCTACGCGCGGCAAACCTGAGAGTTCAGTCACATATGCCCATTCCCTTGCTAGCCCCGGCGCCGCTCGCGCCGATGGGCTCTCTCGTCACGCATGACGTCACCATCGTCACCACGCGCAAGCTTGCGCAGGCGCGGGTGATGGGGGTGCCGCCAGAAGAATTCGGCATCGAGCGCGGTGCGCGCAGCATCCGCGACTGCAATTATTGCTTCCACGAGGTCGTGACCAAGACCGAGGCGCAGCTGATCGCCGAAGGTTTCGATGCCGGCCAGATCAGGGCGTTGCTGCCGCACAACGGTACGACCGAGATCGAGACGCTGGCGCGCGACACGGTGGAGGAGCATCTGTCCGCGACCGCCGGCGGCGGCAGCGCCAATGCGGCGGCGCGGCTGGTGCGCATCACCGAGCACTATGTCCGAATGGACTATGAGGGCTCGGGCCGTCCCTGCCTCTATCAGGTCATCACCGGCGGCGACCAGGCCGAGATCCTGCGCAAGGACGGCAAGGACTGCGTCACGCCGTTCGACGAGATGCCGTTTGCAGCGACCACGCCGGTGCCGGTGACGCATCGCTTCTTCGGCCGCTCGATTGCCGATCTGGTGATGCCCTTGCAGCGCGAAAAGACGGCGCTGAAGCGCGGCGCGCTCGACAATCTCTATCTGCACAACAATCCGCGCGTCGAGGTCGCCGAGCAGAATGCCGGGCCCAACACGCTGGACGATCTCCTGGTGTCGCGGCCGGGCGGGGTGGTCCGCACCAAGACCGCGGGCGGGCTGAACTGGCAGGTCGTGCCCGACATCACCACGTCGATCTACCCGATGTTGCAGTATCTCGACGCCGAGCTCGAGATCCGCACCGGGCTGGCCAAGCAGGCGCAGGGCATCGACGCCAACGCGCTGCAGAACCAGTCGGCAACCGCGGTGGCGCAGGTGTTCTCGGCCTCGCAGATGCGCATCAAGCTGATCGCGCGAGTGATGGCCGAAGGCGTGCGCGATATCTTCGCGCTGTTGCACGGCACGATCCGCAAACATGGCCAGCGCGAGGAAACGGTGCGCTTGCGTAACGCCTGGGTCGCCGTCAACCCACGCAACTGGAAGACGCGGGACGACATGACCATCAATGTCGGCCTCGGCGCCGGCGGCAAGGCCCAGCAATTCGCCCAGACCATGGCGATCGCCAACGTGCAGAAGGAGCTGCTCGCCGGCGGAAAGATCAACTTGGTCGGCGACCGCCAGCTCTACAACACGGCGGCCGAGCTGACGCGGATCATGGGGCACAGGAATCCCGACCAGTTCTTCAACGATCCCCTGGCCGTCAATCCGCAAACCGGACAGCTCCTGCATCCGCCGCCGGCGCCGCCGCAGCCGCCGCCCGATCCGAAACTTCTGGCGTTGCAGGCGCGGCTACAGGCGGACCAGCTCGCCGCCGCTCACAAAACGCAGATCGAGCGCGAGAAGGCTCAGGCCGACGCCATCCACCAGCAGGTGAAGATGCAAGCCGAGATCGAGATCGCCAGAATCAGGGCAGGCCTCGACGCGAAGTTCGCCGTGCTCGACGCGCAGCTCAAGGCGCTCGGCCACGAGCAGAAGCGTGAGCATGCGCAGGAGCAGCATCGGATGGACGTCGCGGAAGCCGCGCTGGATCTTGCCGCATCCGCGACGCGTCACGAGATGAGGATGCGGCCGAACAAGGAGGCGGGAGGCAATGTCTGACGAAAGCGTGTTGCAGCGAGCGGCGGCGAGGGCGATCCGGGCCGAAGCCTTGCGTGATGACGAGTTGCTGAACGAAGCGTTCGCTATGCTGGAGAAGAGCTACATCGCGGCTTGGCGCGCCACCACGGTGAACGATGCGGCGAGCCGCGAGAAACTCTTCCTCGCCATCAACATCGTCGGCAAGGTGCGGGACCATCTCGCCGGCGTCATCGCCAACGGCAAGCTGGCACAAGCCGAGTTGAAGGACCTCGTGGAAACGGCGGAGCGGCGGAAGCGGTTCGGAATCATCTAGTTCTTGCAACCAAGAATCCAATATTGCTCAAGGTTATGAAGCTGGCGCAGCGGCAAGGCAACAGCCGTCGGCCTATAACGATTACGGCTATCCCGCCTCAGCTCGGAACACCGCAAGGGGGATGAGTGAGGGCGGTGGCGTCTTGTCGTTTCCGTCTTCGCTGACTGGTGTGAATCCGGACGAGGAGGCGCTGCCCGCCCGGCCGCCACAGACTGCCGCCCCGGTGCGCAATCTCAGTTCGTACATACTGCGACCATAACGTCGCATTCGCCGCAACGCCGCCCCCGCGTCTCGCGGGCTCCCGGCAACGAGGTGTCGGCCTGCCGAACCGGAATTGAAATTCCGCGCGATCGTTTCAGGCGAGACCGCAACGTTGAAGTTCGAAACATCCATGCCTCGATGCGCCGGCGGCAGGACAAGTCCTGCACGCCAGGTGACGCGCGGCTTCTTCTGAAGGAATCCCGATGGCTCTACCAACCTCCACCTTCGTCACCTACTCCGCGGTGGGCAACCGCGAAGACCTCAGCGACATGATCTATCGCATCGACCCCGTCGACACCCCGTTCATGAGCGGCGTCGACAAGGAGAAGGCGACCGCCGTCAATCACGAATGGCAGACGCAGGCTCTCGCGGCGGCCGACGGCGCCAATGCCCAGCTCGAGGGCGACGATCCCAACACCAACACCACCACGCCGACCGTGCGTCTCGGTAACCTCTGCCAGATCTCCTACAAGGTCGCGCGGGTCTCGGGCACGCAGCAGGCGGTGGATCACGCCGGCCGCGACAACGAGCTCGCTTACCAGGAGATGCTGAAGGGACTCGAGCTCAAGCGCGACCTCGAGACCATCCTGTGCGGCACCAACCAGGCCAAGGTCGTCGGCAACACCACGACGCCGCGCAAGACCGCGTCCGTCCTCTCCTGGATCGTGTCCGCTACCTCGAAGGGGACGGCCGGCGGTGCGGCGGATCCGGCAACGGCCGACGGCAGCGGCACGCGCACGGACGGCACTCAGCTTGCCTTCACCGAGGTGCGCCTGAAGACCGTGCTGTCCTCGATCTGGACCAATGGCGGCAAGCCCGGCACCATCATGACCGGCGCCTTCAACAAGCAGGTGTTCTCGACCTTCACGGGACGCTCCACCGCGATCGAGGAATCCAAGTCGAAGAAGATCGTGGCATCCGTCGATGCGTATGAATCCGATTTCGGCAAGCTGAAGGTCGTCGCCAACCGCTTCCAGCGGCCGCGCGATGTCCTGGTGCTCGAGCTCGACAAATGGGCGGTGGCCTATCTCAACGGCCGCAACATGATCTCGATCCCGCTCGCCAAGACCGGCGATTCCGATCGCCGGCAGATCCTGGCCGAATACGCGCTGGTGTCCCGCAACGAGAAAGCTTCCGGCGGCGTCTTCGACAACACGACGTCCTGAGGGCACGCGACCATTCATCTCAACCTCGGGGCAGCCTTCGGGCTGCCCCTTTCTTTTGGAGAGCCAAGATGCCGCTTCCCGGCAACCGTACCCTCAATACCGCCGATCTCACCGCCTACACCCCGTCATGTGGCGCCAGCCCCGTCGCCGCTTATGTTCGCGTTCCCTTTCGTTGCCGCGTGCTGAAGGTTGCCGGCATCCTCGGCGGTGCGATCACGACCGCCGACGGCACCATCACAGTCTCGGCGAATGCGGCAACGCTGGCGACATTCACCGTGACCCAGGCAGGATCCGCTGCGGGTCAGCTGTTCTCGGCGGTCCCGCCGTCGCCGACCTATCTCAACGAGGACGACGTGATCGTGCTGACGCCCTCCGGCGCGTCGGGTGCCTCGATTCCCATGCATTACGCCATCTACGTGAGGACCGCCTGACATGTCGTTCCAGTCCAAACAAAACTCCTCGCGCGTTGGTCCGACCCAGGCGGTCGCCTATGACGGCAGTGTGGGTGCTGCCAGCGCTTTCGGGCCGGGGACGTTTCAGGTCCGTCTGGTCGCAAATTCAGGCTGCTGCTACCGCATTGGCGATGGCGCCCAGACTGCGACCGTCGCTGACCCCTATCTGCCGGCCAACGTGGTCGAGTACGTCACCGTGAGTCCTGGCCAGCGCATTGCGGCCTTGAAAGCGGCGACCAACGGCCTGGTCACGGCGACTGCCGGCACGCTCTGGGTCACGGAGCTGTCGTGATGGACGGCGTTCTGATCAGGCCTCACCTCGACAGCAACGGCCGCGAGCTGGCGATCGAGCACGTCCAGGACGTGGCGCCGATCCTGGAATGGAACAGGCAGGCGCGCCTGGACGAGCAGCGTGGGGACTGGGGCCGGCACGTCGCCCGCATTCCCAATGTCATCTACGTTCAGTGGCTCAACGAGGAGCATGCCAGAGGCAACACGTCGCTGCGGTTGTTCACGCCCGAATTCGACGCGATCGTGCAGCGGAAGCTGGACGATCCCGAGTGGGCCTATTTGCGAACCGACAAGCCGAAGCTGCAGGCCGGCTGGTCAGCGGAGCTCTCGTGACCCAGATAACCGATTACACCTCACTGCAGTCAGCGGTGACCGAGTATCTCGCGCGCGATCAGGATACGACGCTGATCGCGCGAATCCCGACCTTCGTCCAGCTCGCGGAAGCCAAGTTCAACCGCCAGCTGTTCGTGCGGCAGATGGAGCAGCGGGCGACCGCGCTCGTCGACCTCGGCTCGAACGAGCCGGAGTTCATCTCGCTCCCGGCGGATTTCCAGTCGATGCGCAGGGTTCGGTTGTCGAGCATGACAGGCAAGCCGTGCCTCGAATTCAGATCCGGGACGCAGATGGACGAATACCGCTTCGCGACGTCCGATGTCGCCGCGCAACCACGCTATTTCACTGTCTTCGGCAACGAACTCGAGCTCGCGCCGACGCCCGACGCAGCCTACACGATCGAAATGGTCTATCGGAAAAACATTCCGCCGCTCGCGTCGAACGGCGGCAACTGGCTGCTCACCATGGCGCCCGACGTCTATCTCTACGCGGCCCTGCTGGAGTCAGCGCCGTACATCAAGGAAGACGCGCGCATCCAGACCTGGGGCCTGGGCTTCACGTCGGCGCTCGCGGACCTCAACAATCTCGGGCTGACATCGACCTTCAATGCGGGCCCGATGACGGTGCGCGTATCAGGACAGGTCATCTAGGAGAGGGCCATGGCAAGCTTCAACAAGTTCTATTGCTTTGTGCAGGACGTCGCGAACGCGCTGCACGATATGAAGACGGGTACGGCGCAGGTCTACAAGGTCTATCTGACCAACACGGCGCCGGTCGCCGCCAACACGATCTACAACGCGCCGGCGGATCTCGCGGCCGGCAACGGCTACGTCGCGGGTGGCAACAGCGTCGGCACCATCACCGGCGCGCAAACGACGGGCACCTTCAAGTTCGTCGGCGCGACGGATCCGGCGTGGACCGCATCGGGCGGCTCGATCGGGCCGTTTCAATATGCGGTGCTCTACAATTCGACGTCGTCCACCAAGCCGCTGATCGGTTGGTGGGACTATGGTGTCCCGATCACGCTTACCAACGGCAATACGTTTACGGTCGATCTCGACCAGACCAATGGCATCCTGACGATCACCTGACATGGCAGCTTTTCTCGACGTTTGCCGCTTCAGCCCTTCGGCCGGCGGCACCACCGACTGGACCTATGCGTCGGCCGTCACGGGCTATCAAAGCCCCGCTGCGGCCGGCGTCGTCAACGGTCGCCTGTACAAATATCGCGCCGAGAGCGCCGATCTCAGTCAATGGGAGATCGGGGAGGGCGCCTACAATACCTCATCCGGCGTGCTGGCGAGGACAACCGTTTTGTTCAACTCGTCCGGGACGTCCGCAAAGATCAACTTCGCCGCGACACCGCAGGTGGCGATCGTTGCGCTGAAGGAAGATTTGATTTCGGTCGAGGAGAGCAACGGTTTCACCGCCGTCCAGAAGACGCAGGCGCGAAGCAATATCGACGCTCAGCAGACGATATCGAGCTCTTCGGCCATCCTCGGCGCAGACGTGGCGATGTCGGCCGTCAATACGCTGTTCGACGCGCTGACCCTTCCCCTGGGAACGAGTGGGACTTTTCTGGTCATAGGGACCATGTCGCTCAAGGACACCAGCGCCGCGGCCAAGTTTCTCGCGCGCTTGACTGACGGGACCAACATCTATGCCTACAGCGGATGGGTCTACTCCACGGGGGCCGGCAATGCCGTACAGGTCACGCTTGCTGCAATCGTGACCAATCCTGTCGCCCCCATCAGAATGCAGGGGTTCAACGCGACGAGTGCAAACGGCAAGATCGTCTACAACGACGCCGGCGCCGGCAAGGATACGCAACTCGTCGCGATCAAGGTCGGCTGAGCGATCCAACTGCGCTCACGAGCCGCCGAACCAGCGACCTCGCATCCGCGCGGACGGCAAACTTCACCCGCGCGCTCTTCGGAGTCCACCTGATGTCCCTTCTCGGATTTGACGCTGCCGGGCGGCTTGCGCTCGGGCAGTTGCCGACGCTTGGGCTGACCAACACCGTTCTGCTCACAACGACTGGCGCCCATGGGGTCGCGGGACAAACGGCGGCTTTCAGATCGGAGCAGTCGGGCAACCCGGGCTTGTTCACGCTGTCCGGGCGCGCCGCCACATTCCGGGGCGTGCTCCCGGGGGGAGGTGCAGGCTACGTCGTGGCAGGGAGCACTGCTTCTTTCCGCTGCGCCTCCGCGGCAGGCGCTGGCGGACATTCTGTCGGCGGATCACCCGCAAGGTTTGCTGTCCGGCTTGCTTCTTTGCCTTCCAGCTTTGTGCTCGCGGGCAAAGGCGCTTCGGCGGGCACCTCGATGCTGTCCGTCTCCGGCGCCTACGGTGTGAGCGGCTATCCCTCGACGTTTACCCGCAATTTCGAAGCCTGGTATCCGCGGCCTTTCGATCCCGACAGCTGGACGGCCAGCGCGACGGAGCACGAGGCCTGGATATCGAGGGATCGAGCCGCGACCTCCTGGGCAATCGATGCGGAGCCCTCAACCGCCTGGACGCCCGCTTCGATTGACCCCGAACCATGGACGACTGAATAAGCCGCTCCTTTCGTATGGCGAATATCGCCCTGACGTCAGCGTTTAGGAAGGCCAGGCCTCGCGGATTCTCAGCGCGAGTTCGAGGTCACGGCTACACGCCACGTTCGTCGACAATGCACTTCATTTCACCTGGCGTATGTTTGCCAGCCCTCAAGCGCAAGAGTTCTGGCGGCGGCTGAAAGAATTCTGGAGCCTTATTTCGCCTCGGGTCGGAGCATCCGGTGGAGGGGGCAGCGACTTTAATCGATGCCTTCGTGCTGCCAGTGGGAGCACCGAAGACTGGGAGGAATTTTGTAAGAGCATTCCACCTGATTTGATGAGCAGGACCGTTGGAGGTGAGACCGCAAGACGAGCTTGCTGGTCGAAAGAGTTTGAGAGCGGAGAGCACAACACCGGATGGTGTAAAAATCAATACGGCAACTTTGACACGCCATAATTTAACATTGTTCTTGATTTGTTCCAAGGTTGGCGCAACAGCTAGAATTGGGTTTTTGCGTCTTTCAATCGTTGCAATCTGAACACTCGAATGATGATCGCGTATGCCGTGGAATGAACGCGCGCTGATAGAGTATGAATTCAACTACGGTAAGCTCCAGCGCAAGGCGGTAGCTCGGCTGGGTTTTCCCGAGCGTGATGAAACGTATGAGGATGAATGGGCTTGTTCATTTCAGATCGAAGGGTTCAAAGACAGTAGAGTTCGTCGAGCTCGAGGAGTGGATGGGCTTCAGGCCCTGACAATCGCGAGTATGGCTGTTCGCGCGTCGCTTGACCGTTTGAAGATGATCAAATTCGAGAAGGAGTCTTACGAAGTCGTTTTTCCACGATATTTGCCGTTCTGCTTCGGTGTCGACTTTCATCGCCAGCTCTGCGAGATGGTCGACAAGTGCGTGACGCAGAAGAAGAGACAGATCTCCAGGCGGCGCAGTCAGAGAAAGTCCCGCTCATAACCTGATATCAGGTTTCTGGACTGCATTGCTCGCGCGCGCGACGCGCGCGGGCATTCGGCTGGCCAACGTGCGGAAGCTGGCAGGTGAATGCCGACATCCGTTCCGTCGTTTGATGGCCAGCCTGCCGCAGTGACGAACGTCATATTTTCTTGCCGAGAATCCTCGCCGGTCTGGTCTGACAGGTCGATGCCGAATTCGTCGGCGCGAGTCGGGATATGCGAGCTCCGAGTCTGAAATAAGGGCCGCCGGGCAATGTGCGGCGCTGCGCGTTGGCGCTTACATCTTGAAACGAGGTCAACAAACAATGCCACTCCTTGCTTATGGCGAATATCGCCCTGACGTCAGCGACTATGAAGGCCAGGCCTCGCGCAACATCCTCAACGTCATTCCGCGCGGCGACGGCTATGGACCGTTTCCGTCCTTCTCCGCCTACACATCCGCGCTGCCGGCGCCGTGCCGCGGCGCATTCTACGCGCTGAAATCGGATGGCACGGTCGTCACCTTTGCCGGCACGGGCACCAAGCTCTACCGCCTCAACAACATCGATTTCACCTGGGTCGACGTCTCCAAAGGGGGAGCGTCCTATTCGGCGCTGTCGGCGACGGCTCAATGGCAATTCGCCCAGACCGGCAACTTCGTCTTCGCGACGCAGGCCAACGCGGTCCTGCAAGTCTTCGATCTCTCGTCGTCCACCGCCTTCGCCGATGCATTGGGCGCGCCGCCACAGGCCGCCTATATCAGCGTGGTCGGGCGCTTTCTGGTGCTGTCGGGGCTATTGTCGACGCCGTACCGAATTCAGTGGTCCGGGTTGAACAATTTCAACGCTGCGGACAGCTGGATCAGCGGGATCAAGTCGTCCGACTTCCAGGACTTTCCGGACGGCGGCATCGTTCGTGGTGTCGCCGGCGGCGAGTCCGGGATCATATTCCAGGACCAGGCGATCCGGCGGATGTCCTATGTCCCGGGTTCACCGATCATCTTCCAGATCGATCGCATCACCCAGGACAAAGGTCTTTACGCGCCGTATTCGATCATCCGCGCCGGCGAACGCATCTTCTTCTACGCCGGCCAGGGCTTTCACAAGATCGAGCCCGGCGGCGTGCCGCAGCAGATCGGGCGCGAGAAGGTCGACCGCAGCTTCCTCGCCGATCTCGACAAGGGCAACCTCCAGCTCTTCATGGGCGCGGCGGACCCGCGCTCGACGCGGGTCTACTGGGCCTACAAATCGGTGTCCGGCATCGTCGGCGCTTACGACAAGCTGCTCGGCTACGATTTTCTGCTCGATCGTTTCTTTCCGGTCGCGGTGACGGGCGAGTATCTGCTCGGGATCTCGCAGACGGGACTGACGCTGGAGAACCTCGACAGCATCTCGTCATCGCTCGACGCGCTGACGCTGAGCCTCGATGCCTACGCAACAGCTGTGCAGCCCGAGATCGCACAATTCTCGAGCGCACATGTGCTCGGCTTCTTCCGCGGCTCCAGCCTCGAGGCGACGCTGGAGACCGCGGAGCAGGGCACGGACGAGAACCGCATCACCATCCGCGGCTTCCGCCCGGTGACGGATGCGGCGACGCTGTTCGGCTCGGTCTCCTGGCGCGACACGCCGGCCGCAGCGGCAACACCGGGCGCGGAGGTGCTGGTCAATGCGCGGACCGGCCGCTGCGACGTCCGACGCGACACGAGGTATTCGCGCTTCAAGGTCCGCATTCCCGCCGCGACGAGTTGGTCCTTCTGCGCAGGCATCGTTCCGGATCTCTCACCCAACGGCACGCTATGACGGCTTATGTTCCCGGCATCACCGAGACCGACCTGAAGAAGATCGTGCTCGCGATCCAGCAGCTTGCGGCCGGACGATCGAATGCCGTCGGCAGCGTGACGCTGACGACGGGCGCATCGAGCACAACGGTGACGACGGCGAACTGCGCAGCGGGGTCGGTGCCGATCCTGGTGCCGGCGTCGGCGAGTGCGGCGGCGGAACTGGGCAACGGGACGATGTATGTGAGCGCGGTCGCCAATGGGGCGTTCACGATTGCGCATGCGAACTCGGCGACGGCGGGGCGGGCGTTCTTGTGGGCGGTGGTGGGGTGAGGACGTGGACGCCTTCGCGTCCTGCCACCCTAATACACAGGCGGCAACTTCTCTTTCAATCATCGATCCAACTGAGCGGCCTCGCTTCTGCGCGTCCGATCGAGTTTGCGCGGCGCGCATCATGCGCGCGTTTCCAACCATACTTTACGGGGCATTTCGATGGCTATCCCTGATATCCAGGACCTATACGAGCGCTATCTGCGAATGCTCGGATCTCCGAGCAATTCGGCTGAGCCCAGTTCATCAAGGGCGTCTAGTCAATCTCCGCCGTTTGGCTATACGATGCCCTCGGAGGCTAGCACGACAGGCCGAGGCTATTCGTCCGGTGGCGTGCTCGGTGCGTTGGGTTCGCCATCTCAACACACTCCATGGTTGGTGGAAGCACTCTCGCCGCCGACAAGGGCTGCGGTTGGCCCACGAGGACCATGGCCGGTTGGACGGTTCGGGCTCGGGATTGGTGTACCGGGGGGGCCCCCGCCCGACAGAATCGTCGAGATTCCGAACCCGCATCTCGAACGATTCATTCCCCAACCCACGCGGGACATCTGGAACGCGGCGACCCTTCTTCCGTGGATATTGCGACGCAAATTGGTCGGTGACGAATCATCGGATCGAGCCGCTGAGGGGCAGGATGGAGCGTTGTCGTCACAGCGCTCCCCTCAACCCCCGGTCACCCCTCCGGGAAATCAACCTCCCGGGATCTTCGGACCAGCAATTTTGGAGAAGGGGAGGAGGCAGGAAGAGTCGTTCGATACCGAGCCGCAAGTGTCGGAGCAACCTGATCCGAACCATCGCGAATTGACGACTGTGAGCCCGGACAGTGAAGAAGTCGGCTCGACATCCGACCTGTTCGATCCTTCATTGATCGGTTGGCGTAAGAAAAGGAAGAAGACAGTTCGAAGAGGCTCATCAAGAGGTAGCTTCCCCCGTACGAGTTCCTCAGCCGGGGCTGGTAGTCGTGGCCCCGGCGGCAAAGGCCCTAGCGGCAACGGTGGCGATGATGATGACTATTGTACGAGTCGCAGATGGGAAGAAGAGAGTGAATGCAACAAGCGACGGTGGAACGAGGAGTATGCGCACAAGGATTTTTCCGGAGCGTGCAAGGAGAGAGCTAAGCTACGTTGGGATGCCTGTAATCGGAACGGTGGGACACCGCCGCCGTGGGAGCCGAAAAAGTGGAGTCTCGATCCGGATGAGGAGGTATTCATCAATATAGGACGGTGACGACGGGCGGCTGCGGGCAAGAGTTGACAGAACTGCTTGTGACGTTCGAAAATACTCCCGGACGGGAGTGCTGGTAATGACGATAAAGCGCGATGATCCCCTTATAGAATTATCCGAGTGGGTATGGCAATTGCGCCGAGAGCGGCCGCTTCATCGCGTCATCGACATCGTTGGTAAGCGAGCGCAGCAAGCAGATGACGATGGCTATCACTTCCTTGCCTTTGAACTGGCGAGCCTGCTGCGTGAGGCCGGACGAATTGACGAAGCAATCCGGACACTCGATCAGGTGTCGGACCGCTTTCCCGACGACGTTCGCGCTGCAATGAGCAAGTCGTCCACCTACTTCTGGGCGCTCGACCAGCCCGAGCAAGCGCTCGAGTATATTGAGGTTGCATTGGAGCGGGCGCGTCGAACCGGCTTCTTCCGGCGGGAAGCCCTCGGCGACAAGGCCCGGATTTTGCTGAGACTTTCTCGGGGTGACGAGTTGTCCGACGTGCTCGAGGAGATCATGTCCCTTCAAATGACGCCAGGTGTGCCCGATATCGGCCGCGAGCGTGATTTTGTTGATCGCGCCCCCCCAGGCCTCATTCGCAAAAACGTTCTCGAGCGTTACAACGAGTTTCGTCCAAGGCGTCCGGAGGACAGTTTGGCTGACGAGCCGCCCAAATACGAACCGGCAAACGACTGGACGTGAAACCGTCGGTCGCTTTCGTTGACGCTTCATCTGATCCCGCGCTATCGGCATCGGCCGCGCTGAGGGCTGGCGAAGTTTCGCGTCGTCACGGGGAGCCGGCGTCTCGTTCATCGTCTTCGGTATTCGGAATTGGTCATGAGCAATAGGCTGCCGCAGACACGCGGCGTCTACCCCGATCGACGTCACAACGCGCAACTCGTCTGCCTCGATCCGGACCGCGTGCGCGAGGTTTGGCCGCTTGTCGCTCCACTCATTGAGCGGGCGATTGTCACGACAGGCTTGTCGTCGTTCGCGGCAATCGAGCATGACATCCTCGTCGGCGCCTCGCTGCTTTGGGTTGCCTCGAATGGTGCGGTGATCGAGGCCGCTGCAGCCACGAGCCTTCAGCAAACGGATTCCGGCAAGATCTGCGTCATCACGGCATGCGCGGGCACAGGCATGGCGCGCTGGCTGCCGCTGATCCGCGGCATCGAAGCCTATGCGCAAGCGGAGGGATGTCGCTGCGTGCGCATCTTCGGACGGAAGGGCTGGGCGCGCGTGCTGGAAGGATATCGGCAGACTTATGCGATCATCGACAAGCGTTTGCCGTAATCGGTGAGATGCCGCCCGCAGGGACGCTCGCTTTACGCCCTTGCGCGGCGGACGGCCCGATCACAGGGGCACTGCGCGACGCAGCCGGGGGTTGCATGAGTTCTTGATTTGTTCTAGATGTGCATGACATCTCGATCGTCGCATTTGTGGATATCGAAAATGTCGGACATCGGACCCAGTCGGGTCCAGCGAGGCGTGTTGTCATTGGCGGGCCACGGCCGGAGCCAAGGCGATGGCGCCAATCCTTGCTGGCCGACAAGATGACTAAGGGTACTCCTTCGAACGGCAGAACCCTCCAGCCGCCGATTTTCTTCCCGTTCGACAGACAGCTTCGTGAGGCAGTATCGCCCGCGCCATTGCCCCCAGCGTTGAGGGCCATCCCTACACAACAGATTCAAGAGAAGGAGCACCGTCCATGGGCGGACAATCCACTTCCACGCAGACCGTGCAGTCGCAGAGCGCACCTTGGGCTGCCGCGCAACCGGCACTACAAACGATGTTGGGCCAGATCAGCACGGGCCTCAACAACACCGGCCTGACCTCAGCGGAGAGCTCTGCGCTCGATACGCTGAAGAACAATGCTTCTGCGGGCAATCCCTATGCCGGGCAGATTGCAGGCTATGCACAGTCGTTGTTGGACGGCGGCGGCGCCATGGCGCAGGGCGGTAACGTGCGTGATAATCTTGCGACGTACCGCAACTGGCTTACGCCCTACGCGAACGGCAGCATGGTCGGCAACAATCCAGCCCTGACCGCGCAGCTTGCGCAGATCCGGTCGGACGTCGGTAATGACGTGAACTCGCAGTTCGCCGCCGCGGGCCGCGATTTCAGCGGTGCCAACCTGATGGCCTATGGCAGGGGTGTCGCGGCGGCCGAGGCCCCGGTGATCGCGGCGCAATACAACCAGGACGTGGCGAACCAGATCGCCGCATCAAGCGCGCTCTACAATGCTGGAAATACGACGGCCAATACGTTGACCCAGATGCAACAGAGTGACCTCGCCAATCGTGGCCAGGGCGTCGCCGCAGCGCAATCGGCACTCGATGCCCAGAACTACGGAGCCAACGCCACGCTCGCGGCGGAGGCGCAGCGCCGCGGCATTCCCGTCCAAGCGCTGAGCCTGCTCGCACAAATCGGCATTCCGATCGCGCAGCTCGGGACGCAAAGCAACAGCACGACGACAGGGACGCAGCAGAAGTCCGGCGTCGACCAGTTTGCGACGATTGCGAACGGCATCAGTGGACTGGTCAACGCCTTCAAGGGTAAGTAACGAGGTCGGACATGACACATCAGACGGATGGAGAGCTCACTGGAGCCGCTTTTGATCTCGCCAACGCAGATTATGCGCAGATGCCGGACCCGGCCCGGGAGGAGGAACGCCAGTCGATCGAGAGCGACAGCGCGTCGCTGCGCGATGCCGCTAACCAGATGTCCGACCAGCAGCCGAAAGTCGTCGTCAGACAATACACGGACGCCGAAGGCAAGCCGGCCGCCGCAAACGAGGCTGTAACCCTCGCGCGCGCCGCGCGGGACTATGCAGGCGCCACGGCCGCCGACAGGCAGTCCGCCGAGAGCGAATCGTCGGAGACGCTTGCCGCAAGGATCGACGAGCTGCGTGCGGAGGTCGCCGCCAACGACCCTGATGCGCCCGAATTCTATGGCTTTGAACAGCCTGAGGACAGCGATGTGCACGAGAGGGGCGGCCAAGCTCCCGCAGATGCGCCGAAGGATCATCGAAAACGCGCTGCCGAGCTCGACCCGGATATCGAGCAGCTCCTGCAGCATCCCCAAGTGCGGCAGGCGCTCGAGGAAAAGGTGGGCGAGGTCGAGCGTGCGCGGCGGACCTATGTCGATGGTCTCGATGCAGCCATGCAGGTCGCGCAAGCAAGCTTCGTCAGCCAGTTTCCGGAATTGGTCGGCCTCGCGCCGGAGCGGCTGCCGGAAGCCCTCGCGCAAATCGCGCAGCACGATCCCGCAAAGCTCGCCCGCATTCAGGCCATCGTCGCGAGTAGCGAGCAGCTGCGTGCTCGCCAGAATGAGGAGATGCAGCGGGCGGCGGATGCCACGCGCCGCAGCTTTCAGAACTATGCGAAGGCGGAGGACGCTCGCCTGGAGACATTGCTCAAGGACGAGCCGCGAGACGTCAGGCAGGCGGTGGCGCGGGAGATCATGACATCGGCCAAGGCCAGCGGCATCGAGCCGGAGGAAATGCAGCGCCTCTTCGACAATGAGCCCTTGATGCGCAATGCGACGTTCCAGCGCATGATGTACGATGCCGGAAAATACCGATTGATGGTGAAGGCGAAGGATGCGGTTGCGGCGAGACCGATGCCACCGGTGCAGAGGCCGGGCATGGCGTCGAGCCGGGGGGAGCGTGGCCAGCAGGATTTGAGGACGCTAAGCGCCCGGCTTTCGAGCACGGGCGATCTCAAGGATGCGGTCGCGCTCTACCGAGCGAAGACGGCCGCTCGGCCATGAAATGTGTATCGGTCCGCCTTCGCATACGACATTAGCGCGTTACCTTGGTCGGCTCGAAAGATCATACAGGATAGAGTGCCCATGCCGTTGAGACTTGTTTTGTCCCTCGTGATTGTCGCGACAGGCCTTCTTCTCTCGCTCGATGCGTTTGCTGGTGATTTCACCGTTTCCTATGCCTTCGACGGCACCACGAGGGTGGACGTTGCCCGGGGCGCGATGAGCGCGTCCAACGAAGAGGGGGTCGTGAAGGAATGTCAGTACGAGAGGCGTTGCACGATCGAGCTGACAAAATCGGATCTGACGATATCGCTCAAGGTTGAGCGTTCAGGGGCGCATGAGGTGACCGTCTTTGCCTACGGCGGCGGCAGCCGCAGCGCCGGTTGCTGCTATTTCTCGGGTGGCGACCGCCTGGCCGAAAAGAAGCTTACCGAGCCATTGCTTCGCCTGTGGATCTACGAAGGGCAAGCACGCAAGAGAAACGAATACGTCGAGAACATTCCTTTGGGCCTCCTCTATTTGCAGTTCTCGGACTTGAAGTAGTTTGCGTCCAGGCGCGGACGCCCGGCCGTCTTTCACACCTATTTGTCAGCTGAATCATCCTGCGATCCTCCGTTGATCGCGGGACGGTTCGGCTCGCTTCAACAGGAGTTCATCATGGCTACCATTGAACGACAATATCTGCCTCCGCCTGACTACGAGACGACGATCGTGGAGGCAGACCGTCCGCGAATCTACGATGCCGTTCGCAAGCAATTGGGCGATCTCCTGGAGTAAGCCCGAGCGCCGACTGGCCCCACCCATTCTTTGCCTTCTAGAAGCCGTCAGTCGTCTCACCATAGCCGATCAACTGAATTCACGGCAGGAAAGCACACCATGAACGAAGACAATCGAAACTTCATCGAACGCGCCGACTCCATCACCGGGAATCTCTATGGCGAGCCGATGTCGCCGGATCGGATTGCGGAAAACTTCGCGCTTTATGGACTGAAGAAGCGTGTGGCCGCGCTCGAGCGGTTCGACGCCGAGCTGGGCGGTGACATCGATTCGAGCCCTCACAGTTTGCGAAAGCGTGTTCAGCTCGTCGATCTGCGCCGGCGCATGGGCCGCCTCCACGAGGCGCTGCGCAAAGCCAGGCGATGACCCATCCACTGCTGACGGCGCTTGCGCAGGCGCGCCTGCGCGAGGCGCCGATATTCGTCAGATGGTGCGAGCTGAACGGCGTGACTGCTTGTCCGGCGTCGCCCTCATCTGTGGCGCGTTTCGTGACCGATTGTGCAGCGCTCGGCATGAGCAGGCTCTGGCCGGCCGTGCAGGACATCTCGCGCATGCACGTATCGCTGGGCCTCGCCGATCCCACTCTCGGCGGTGCGGCGGCAAACGCGATTAGCGCGGTTGCGGCCATTTCGGCGCCGCGGTCCTGGCCGGCATCGTTCAAGCAACGGTTCACAGCGCTCCCCTACGACATCCAGATTCATCTCGCCGCGCACGAAACGCAGCGCGAACGCGCGCTGCGGCGTGCGCAGAACGATGCTGCCTTGGCCCGCCAGAAACTGGCGGCACGCGAGGCTGAAACCAAGGACGGAAGGACCGATGGCAACGAAGCAGCAACGCATGACCAGAATTGAAGATCGCATCGAGGAGCTGCGAGCCGAGATCGACGGCATCATCGACGCTCGCGTCGCCCGGATCGCAAGCGAAAGCCCCGGCGTCCCTGCAGGCGTGATCCGCAACCTCCTGACGGCCCGGGCGCCGTCCTGTCGCTGTGCCCAGTACATCGAGCTGTGCAGCAGAGAGACGAAAACGCCGGACTGACGGCACGCGGCGCGACTTCATCGAACCAGGCGATGGCGCCCGTGGCGTCGCTTGTTCACATCAAGGATACAGGATGACTCTCTACAAATGGTCCCAAACGGCGTCCGCCGACGCCACGGCGGATTCGACGATCAACTGGGCGGAGGGCCAGTCGCCCGCCAGCGTCAACGATTCAGCACGGGCGATGATGGCAGCGATTGCCAAGTACCGCGACGATACCGCTGGTGCGATCGTGACGACCGGCAGCAGCACGGCCTATGCGGTGAATACCTATCAGGTGTTCCAGTCGGTCTCGCAGTTGAATGGCCAAGTGATCGCATTCACGCCGCATGCGACGAATGGCGCGACCGTGACGCTCAATGTCGATTCACTCGGTGGCAAGCCGTTGCGGGCGGCGCCGAACGTTGAACTGTCGGCAGGTGTCCTAATCCAGGGAACACCTTATGTTGCGCTCTACAACAACACAGATCAGGCGTTCTACTTGAAGGGCTTCCACGGATCTCCGTACCTAATCCCGATCGGAGGCAGTATCGACTATTGGGGCTCAACGGCGCCGAACAGCTCTTTCGCGCTCATGTATGGCCAAGCAATCTCGCGCACCGCTTATGGGGCTCTGTTCGGCCTGCTAGGGACCACGTTCGGCCTCGGTGACGGAACGACAACATTCAATCTTCCCGATCTTCGCGGGCGCGTGGTCGCTGGTAAGGATGATATGGGCGGGAGCGCGAGTGGTCGCATTGGGTCCGTCGTGACGGACAGCGGAACTATCAGTGGAACAACGCTGGGATCGGCTGGCGGGACAGCCACGCATATTTTGACGACGACCGAAATTCCTGCCCATAGCCACGGCGTCAACGATCCCGGGCACAGTCACGCAACCAATGCGCAGTTGAACAGCCCGAATACCAATTTTACCGCAGGTGGGACGAGCGCCGCTACGTTTTCCTCGAACGCCGGAATCAATAGCGCGACAACAGGAATTTCTATCCAGAACGCAGGTGGCGGAGGCGCGCATGCGATGCTCCAACCAACTATCATCGCCAATAAGTTGCTTCGCATTATTTAGGAGGCGGAACATTCTTTGACGATCGCCGCTTCCAGCGCCGGCACCCATACTCGGTAGCCTGACGATAGATAGTGAATATTGTCAGTCATCATCGAGCCGGCGGGGATCTCTGGGGCAACGAAACGAACGCCGCGAGCTGTCGCGGCGGCGGCAATTCCTCGGTTGGTCGGCGCATCTGACGTAACAGAGACCGCCACAGGCGTAAGCGCCGAGAGCGTTCTAACGGCGTCGATTAAAGCGCCGAAATCCTTCTGCACAGTGGTCGATCCGACGTCATTTGCGCCTACCGAAAGCGCGACAAGGTAGGCGCTACGTTCACCTAAGATCCGCGTAGCCAGCCGTTGGGCTTCCTGGATTGTCTGGCCGCCGATGCCGGCATTCACGACAGGGTGCCCGCATATCTCACGCGGCAGCGGCGCCATCTCGGTGATGCTGTCGCCGAGCACAACGATAGGATCCGTGGCGTCCGCAACAGCGGCGGCGATCACGAGCTGCCGCACGTCTCTGTGATCGCGGAATTCGTGCCGGGTCAATTCGCCGATTCGCCCCTTAAGACGATGGATTTCTGAAAAAGACGCCCCTGCGGCAATTGCGAATGCCGCAGCCAATATCCACGGGAAAGTTCTCCGAAACTCCATTGGCCACAAAGACCACCATTCACAGAAGAATGCAACCGCGAATTGCGTCCCTGCTCCCGGCACTTTCTCCCTGGATTCGGCTCCAGCATCCGGACCAAACTCAGCGACGATGAGAGCCTGAGCAGCCGGCTTCGATCGCTTGCGCGGTTCCTGGCGTTGCCGTTCCGCCCTTCGTCCTACCTATTCCCAACTATAACCGGATCACCCCCATGGTAGACCTAAACGCCCTCACGCGGGCGAACGCCGCGCGCTGGTTGAATGCCAAGCCGACCCGGAAAGCCGAAGCCGCCAGAGTCGCATTGCGCCTCTACAAGGCCAGGACCCGATACCAGGCGGTCGAACGAGAGACCGGCGTCCCCTGGCCGGCGATCGCCGTCATTCACCAACGGGAATCGTCGCAGGACTGGAAGGCTTCACTGGCGCAGGGCGATCCGTGGAGCCGCGTGTCGGTGCATGTGCCGGCGGGGCGCGGCCCGTTCGCTTCATGGGAGGCTGCGGCCATCGATGCTCTGGTCAAATGTCCTCCATTCCTCGCGCGCCACAAAGACTGGTCGATCGCCGCAGCGTTGACGGCGCTCGAGACCTACAACGGCATTGGTTATGCGGCCCGCGGCGTGCCGTCGCCTTATCTCTGGTCCGGGACCAACCAATACCGCATCGGGAAATACGTCCGCGACGGCGTTTACGATCCCGGCAAGGTCGATGCGCAACTGGGCTGCGCGGCGCTCTTGATCGCGCTGATGGAGATCGATCCTGAGATCAGCCTTGCGGCGACGAAGAGTGCAAGGAGCCCGGCTGTCGCAGATCCGGTGAGCCCCTCATTGGCGAACCCGTCGAAAGGCTCGATCGGTGCGTTCGTGGTCAATTTGGTCAAAACAATTTTCAGAAGGAAATGAACATGCGGGCGATCCTCGACATTCTCGTCTTTGCGGCCGGTTTTGTAGCTTGCTGGTTCTGCAGAGATCCGCTCCTCGGACTCGTGTCCGGAGCCAAGGCCCTGATCAAGTCACTGGAGGCTCGGCTTGCAGTGCTGCGGAGGAAGTCGTGATGCTCGCAAGGCTCAAAGCGGTTTGCCTGAATTCCATGACCATTGCCTGGAGCTATTGCATCGCGCTTGCGGGCGCGCTGGCTTCAGTCATTGACGACCTCGCTGACGCGCTCGGCGATCCCAGCGTCAAGGACCAGATCGGGGCAGCGATCGGCGACGTCGAGATGACAGGACGTATTCTGCTCGCGATCTCAGTGGTGACGATCATCGCACGCATGCGAACCCTTCGGAGGAGAGACTGATGTGGATGACCCTCCTCGGTTTCCTCGGCGGCCCCGTCGTCAAGGCACTGATCGAAGCCTACAGCGCCAAGCTCAAGGCCGGCAATCTCGACAGCAAGATTGCAGCCGATCTCGCGGCAAGCGAGATCGCCTCGCAGACGGCCGAGACCAACGCGGTGATGCGGTATCGGATCGCCGAGATCGGGCACTGGTACGAGCCGGACAAGCTGATGGGCTATTGCGTGACGATCTACTTCGCAAAGCTCCTGGTCTGGGACAAGGTGCTTGGATTTGGCTCGACGGACGCTCTGGCGGGATTTGCGGCGATCACGGCCAATCTGGTCGTCTCCTTCTACTTCGCCAAGCGCGGTTTCGAGAACGTTGCGAGGATCATCAAGCGGTGAAAATCCAGGACGAAGAGATTCGAGCGATTGTCGCGCAGACGCTGGCCGAGCAACAGAGAGTTCAGCAGGAGAGCATCGACGCCATCGTATTGAAAGCGGTGGCATCGGTCCTGGCCTCGTTCGGGATCGAAGACGATGACCGCAAAGAGCTCAGAGCTGATTTCCAGCACCTGCGGCGCTGGCGTAAGAGTGTGGAACAGGCCCAGAGTTACACCTTCAAGGCTGTGATCACGGTGATTGCGACCGGCCTGATGGGGGCGGTCTGGCTCGGTGTCAAAGTCGTGCTGGGCAAGTGACCTCGGCGCCACGGAATCGCCGTCGCAGCATTACCTCGCCAACAGGTTACCCGATGTACAGAATTCGAACCGTCGATGCGGACGATGACGAAACCGCCGAGATGCTCGGCGATCTGCATCGGCTGACATTCTTCCATGGGGCCTCAATGCCGCAATTCGATTTGGGGACGTGGTGGATCGCCTACCACGGCGATGACGCGGTTGCCTTCGCAGGCGTCGTGCCCTCAACGCATGCGCGGAACAGCGGATATTTCTGCCGCGTCGGGGTCTTGCAGCGGCACTGGGGGCGGGGACTTCAACTCAGGTTGATGCGGGCGATCGAAGTGCGAGCGCGGCGCCTCGGATGGGACAGCATCGTCTCCGATACGACGGACAATCCGGTATCTGCCAACAATTTCATCCGTGCGGGTTATCGGCTGCACGAGCCCGAGACGCCCTGGGGCTGGTCGCATACGCTTTACTGGCGGAAGTGGCTGCGCTGAGCAATTGGAGCGGGCTTCCCGTGACGCGGAACGTGACCATCTCATACCAGAGTGGCTGCGCGAGCCGCGCGTAGCTTCCGTACGCCCGGAAATGTCTAACGGCCCGGCAGCTTGACGGCTGCCGGGCCGTTTCTGCGTTTGGAGTGAAGCGAGCGAGGCACTTGCGAAGTTGGCGGCGCCGGGCTTTAAGTCTGCTCCTGCAGGAAATTCGGCGGCCATAAGCCGATGTAAGGGAGCGCTATCGATGCCCAACAGACCTCAATTGCCGGAACGTTCGCCGCGGGCGACCGGAGGCCTGACTGCGCTCGATGGTCTGCTGGTCGTCGATTTCACGCGTGTCGTCGCCGGCCCGGCCTGCACGCAGACACTCGCCGACTTCGGCGCGCACGTCATCAAGATCGAAAATCCCGACGGCGGCGACGATACGCGCGCCTATGAGCACGCTGAAATCGGCGGCGAAAGCGCCGCCTATCTCAGCCTGAACCGCAACAAGCGTGGCATTGCGCTCGATCTCACGGTGCCCGAAGCCCGCGAGATCGCGCTGGATCTGATCCGCAAGGCGGATGTGGTCGTGGAGAATTTTTCAAGCGGGGTCATGAAGAAGTTCGGGCTCGACTATGAGACGGTCGCGCCGCTCAATCCTCGGCTGGTCTATTGCTCGATCTCCGCCTACGGGCGCTCCGGACCGTTCGCCTCGCGCCCCGGCTTCGATCCCATCACGCAGGCAGAGAGCGGCTTCATGTCGCTCAATGGATTTGCCGACGGCCCGGCGGTTCGTACCGGCCCGCCGATCGTGGACATGGCAACGGGGATATCTGCGTGCAACGCCATCCTGATGGCGCTGCTGGCGCGGGACCGGCTCGGCCGCGGGCAACAGGTCGAAGTCGCCTTGTTCGACGTCGCAATGGGGATGACCGGCTTCTACGGCATGGCCTATCTTATGAGCGGCGAGAACCCCGGCCGGTTCGGCAATTCGCCCAGCGGCTCTCCGACTGTCGGCGTCTACGAGGCCTCCGATGGGCCGCTCTATATGGCCTGCGCCAACGACCGGCTCTATCGCCGGCTCGTGGTCGAGGTGTTCAACCGGCCAGATCTCATCACCGGTCCGCAGTTTGCCACGCGCAAGGACCGTTCCGAGAACAAGGAGCTCCTGCGCGCAGCCATCGCGGAGGTCTTTGCCGGCGATACTCTCGAGAACTGGATGGCGAAGATGAAGCAGGCCAATATTCCGGTCGGCTATCTCCGGACAGTCGAGGAGGGGTTCAACGCACCCGAAGCCCGCGAGCGCCAGCGCTTGAACCGGATCCCGCATCGTACTGCGGAATGGGTGCCCAACATCGAGCCGCCAATTTCCATGAGCCTCACCGGCGCGGTCGATCCCGTTGCTGCCCCGCTGTTAGGTGAGCATACCGAGGATGTCTTGCGCAACGTGCTCGGGTATGACGAGCGTCGGATCGCGGAGTTTAGCCGGAAGGGTGTCTTTGGCTCAGGCAGTCCCTCGGCGCCGGTCTAAGCCTGAGCGGTCAACCCTCATGGCACCCGGCTTCGGCCGGCGTGCGAATCGATGCGGCGCGATGCCAGCTGCATTGGCTTGATTTGGCGATGGGGCGGCCGCATAAATGCAGGAAAGCGAGGGACACGAATGGCGCCTGGTCGAAAGCCGAGCATGGGTCAGCCCACCGGGCCGGACGCCGGCGAGCACGCCCATGCGGCAATGATCGCGAAGGCTGCGGCCCTGCTGCCGCGACTCCGAGAGAGGGCGGCGCGGACAGAGGAGCTGCGGCATCTGCCGTCGGAAACCGAAAGGGATCTCCACGACGGTGGTTTATTCCGGATGCTCCAACCGGCGCGGATTGGCGGCGCCGAGCTTGATTATGTCGCCCTGGTCGACTGCGCGGAGCTGCTCGGACAAGCGGACGCTTCGGTCGCCTGGAATCTCGCCAATCTGGCGAGCCATCACTGGATGCTCGGCATGTTCGAGCATAAGGCGCAGGATCTTGTCTGGGGCCGTGATCCGGATGCGCTGATTGCATCCTCGTTCATTTTCCCCGCCGGACGCGCCACGAAAGTCGAGGGGGGATACCGGCTGCACGGCAGCTGGCCGTTCTCCTCCGGTGTAGCCTCCTGCGACTGGAATATGCTTGCGAGCGTGGTCTACTCCGACGACGAGGCCGATGGCATCGAGTATCGCATCTTTCTGCTGCCAAAAGCCGATTACAAGGTGCTGGACACCTGGAACGTCGCGGGACTGCGCGGGACGGGATCTTGCGACGTGGAGGTCAGGGATGCCTTCGTGGCTGACCACATGACGGTTGCGGTCGGCGATCTCTCGGGCGGCCCGACGCCGGGAAGCAAGATCAATCCAAATCCGCTGTATGCGCTCCCCGTATTCTCGCTGTTCCCATACGTCCTTTCCGGGGTTGCGCTGGGCAATGCGCAGGCGTGCCTCGACGATTATACGGAGGTCGCGCGTCATCGCATTTCGACCTACAACCGCGCCAAGCTGAGCGATTTTCAGAGCACTCAGATCAAGATCGCAGAAGCCTCGGCGAAGATCGATGCCGCGCGCCTGATCATGCGGTCGGCATGCCTGGATGCCATGGAGGACGCGCGGCGCGGTCACGTCCCTGATATGGCAAAAAAGACCCGATATCGACGCGATGGATCTTTTTCAGTGAACCTGTGCACGGACGCGGTCTCGATGCTGTTTGCCGCGAGCGGTGCGCGCGGGCTGTTCACGACTGGTGTGTTGCAGCGGCAATTCCGCGATGCTCACGCGATCAACTCGCATCTCGCATTCAACTTCGATGCGGCCGGGACCAATTATGGACGCGTGGCGCTGGGCCTGCCGTCCGAGAATCTCACGCTGTGAGGCCGGCTGATGAGTGATCTGCCGCAGCAGCCCCGCGTTTCCGACCCCGCCAACGAGTTCGCGAGCGATAACTCGCAGATCGATCCCCGCGACTTTCGCAATGCCCTCGGAACCTATGCAACGGGCGTGACGATCATCACGGCCGCAGCGCCTGACGGCAAACCTTACGGGCTGACGTGCAATTCGTTCGCCTCGGTGTCGCTGAATCCCCCGCTGGTTCTCTGGAGCCTTGTCGTTTATTCCTCGAGCCTGACCATCTTCCAGAACGCCAGCCATTTCACGGTCAACGTGCTTGGCGCCTCCCAGCAGGCACTTGCGAGCAAATTCGCCAAATCGTCGGATGACAAGTTCACCGGTGTGGACTGGACGCCGGGCCTCGGCATGGCACCGGTCCTTGCAGAAAGCGTCGCCAACTTCCAATGCCGCTCCGTGAATCGCTATTATGGCGGCGACCACGTGATCTTTCTCGGCGCGGTCGAGGCCTATACCTACAATGCGCGGGAGCCGCTGCTCTTCGCGCGGGGGGCGTTCGGCCGATTTCTCGCGGACGACGAGCGCAAAAAGTCCCCTTAGCGTGCTTCAGGCGATGGATGGCCTAACGCTCCGCCGCTGAAAGCTTGTAAATTTCCAGCGCGTCGGCTTCCGCGCCGCGCGCCGCCTTCGCCAGCCTGAAGAGTTGGCCCGCAAGCGAGGCCATTGGCACAGGCGTCGACGTCGCCTGTGCGACGTCGACGACCGTATCGAGATCCTTGAGCATCGTTGCAATGTGGCCAAGGGGTGGCGAGTGAATGCCTTGGGCCATCCGCGGCACGAAAAGCTGTAGTGGAATGGAGTCTGCAAAGCCGCCAGCGAGGGCTTCGGGCAAGCGATTGGCATCAATTCCCGCGTTCGCGGCCAAACGTGTGGCTTCCGCGAGAACGGCCATCGCGCAACCGACGATCACCTGATTGCAGAGTTTTGTGGTCTGGCCGGCGCCGGTCGGGCCCATGTGGGTGAATCTGCGCGCCATGGACAACACGTAGGGCCGTACCCTCTCGATGTCAGCAGCTTCTCCACCGGCCATGATTGCAAGCGTGCCTTCCTCGGCTCCCTTCGTGCCGCCGGAAACCGGTGCGTCGATCCAGCCGGCGCCATTGGCGTCTTTCAGTCGCTTTGCGAGGCTGCGTGCGGCGTCGGGATGTATCGACGAGAAGTCGACGACAAGCTTGCCAGCGCCGGATGCCGCTGCCAGCCCCTCGGGCCCGAAGATCACGTCTTCGACCGCCGCCGCATCGGTCACGCACATGAAGGCAATATCGGAGTTGATCAGGAGATCGCGCGGCGTGGCTGCGCGCTTGGCACCGGCTTCGACGAGCGCGGCCACCTTGCCCTCCGAACGGTTCCAGGCAGTGACCTGATAGCCGGCCGTGAGCAGGCGTCGGGTCATCGGTGTTCCCATCAGCCCGAGGCCGAGATAACCAAGCCTCTCGGCGCCTTGCGGGTTTGCCTTGCTCGCATCAGCCATAGGTTGCCTCCTTCTGCCGCAGCGGCGCCCTTTATCATACATTGCGCGGCGGGCGACGAAACCATCGGCCTCGCATGGCTTGCCTGATTGTTTGAACCATGAAACATTTGAGGCGGTCGGGTTGAGGTGGCGCCGGTCGGCGCCGGAGCAGCGGAGTGGGCACGATGCGAACCGTTTCGAAGTGGATCCTGGCTTTGGGGGCGGCGGCGGCCGTGAGCGCGGGGGCAACCTCGTCATGGGCGCAGCAGACGATCCGCGTCGGCTGGACGATTCCAGCCGAGGAATCCAAATACTGGATGATGCGCCGCGCGGCTGAATTTCCCAATCTCGGCAAGACCTATAACATCGAATGGACCCAGTTTCAGGGCACCGCGCCGATGACGCAGGCCTTGGCGGCCGGCGCGCTCGACTGCGCAACGCAGGCGCCGCTGTCGCTGTCCAATGGTGTCGTGGGCGGCAACCTCAAAGCCTATATCGTGGCGCAGCACGTGTTCGAGAAGCCTGGCGGTTTCTCGGTCTATTGGGCCGTCAAGGATGACTCGCCGATCAAGACGATCGCCGATCTCAAGGGCAAGACGGTCGGCATTTCCGTGATCGGCGGCGGCACGCAAGGTCCGTTCAACCTGCTCCTAAAGCAGAATGGTGTGGATCCGGCCAAGGATATCAAGCTCGTCGAGGTCGGCTTTGCGGTGTCCGAGGATGCGCTGCGCCAGGGCCGCGTCGATGCCGTCAACATGAATCAGCCATTTGCCGCACGCGCGGAGGCGAAGGGCGGCACGAGAAAACTGTTCTCACTGTCGGAGGCCATGCCGAACATCGTGCATATCCTGGAAGCCTGCCGGGCCGATTTCGTCGACAAGAACCCTGAAGCGGTCAAGGCCTATGTCCGCGACATCACGTCAGGAATGAAGAAGGCGTTGGCGAACCGGGAGGAGACCTTGAAGGTCGTCAATGAAGTTCTGAAAGCGCCTATCCCGGTGCTCGAGACCTATCTGCTTAAGGACAACGATTTCGGCCGTGATCCTGGCGCGGCGCCGAACTTCCCCGCGATCCAGAAGATGCTGGACATCTACGCGGAGACCGGAATGCTGCCGAAACTGGATGTTGCACAGTTCAAGCATCCGTCGATCGTCGCTCCCCTGGAATAGACGAGCGATCGTGCGATCCGAACGAGGAGCTCGCGGCGTCCCGGATGATCCGGGACGCGGCACGAAGAAGATGCACGCATGAAGAAGTTGCGATCACGGGTCACGACAGACGGCCTCGACCGGGCCCCGCACCGTGCATTCATGCGCGCGATGGGGCTCGACGATGCCGCGATCGCGAAACCGATGGTGGGCGTCGTCAGCATGAAGGGCGAGCAGACGCCCTGCAACATGACCCACGACTTCCAGGTGGCTGCGGCCAAAACCGGAATTGAGGAGGCCGGCGGCACGCCGCGCGAATTCTCGACCGTGTCGGTTTCGGACGGCATCAGCATGAATCACGAGGGAATGAAGTTTTCGCTGTTTTCGCGCGAACTGATCGCCGACTCGATCGAGGCCGTCGTCCATGGTCTGGCCTACGACGCGCTGATCGGATACGGCGGATGCGACAAGACCCTTCCTGGCGTGATGATGGGCATGGTTCGTTGCAACGTACCCTCCATCTTCATCTATGGCGGCAGCTCGCTTCCGGGCCGGGTGGATGGGCGGACGCTGACGGTGCTCGACTCCTATGAGGCTGTCGGCAGCTTCATGACGGGTGAGATCGACGGCGCCACGCTCGAGCGGATCGAGCGTGCCTGCCTGCCGACGATCGGCGCGTGCGCCGGTCAGTTCACCGCCAACACCATGGGAATGGTCTCGGAGGCGATGGGGCTGACCATTCCCAACGTCTCGATGGTGCCCGGTGTCTATGCCGAACGCGCACAGATCTCGCGACGGGCCGGCCGCCTGATCATGGAGATGCTGGAGCGTGGCGGGCCGTTGCCGCGCGACATCGTGACGCGGAAGTCCCTGGAGAACGGCGCGGCGATCGTTGCTGCGACCGGCGGCTCGACCAATGCCGCTCTGCATCTGCCGGCGATCGCGAACGAGGCGGGCATTGTATTCGGGATCGACGATGTGGGCGAGGTCTTTGCCAGGACACCGCTGATCGGAAATCTGCGCCCCGGGGGAAAATACACGGCGAAGGATGTGTACGACATCGGCGGAGCCGCCGTGGTGATCCGCGAGCTGATTCAGAGCGGTCACATCGACGGCAGCTGCATCACCATCACAGGGCGCTCGCTTGCTGAAGAATACGGTGCAGCCAACGCGCCGGACGGCGAGGTGGTTTACGCGTCTGCCGCGCCGATCATGCCTGACGGCGGCGTGGCGGTGCTGAAGGGAAATCTCTGCCCCGATGGTGCGGTGATCAAGGTCGCAGGTTTGAAGAGCCAGTTCTTCGAAGGCGTGGCGCGCGTGTTCGAAGATGAGGAAGGCTGCGTCAAAGCCGTACGGGATCGCAGCTACAAGGCAGGCGAGGTGCTTGTGATCCGAAACGAAGGGCCGGTCGGTGGCCCCGGCATGCGCGAGATGCTCGGTGTCACCGCGCTGATCTACGGGCAGGGCATGGGCGAAAAGGTGGCGCTGATCACCGATGGCCGGTTCTCCGGCGCGACCCGCGGTATGTGCATCGGCTACGTGGCCCCCGAAGCCTTTGTCGGTGGTCCGCTCGCGCTCGTTCGCGACGGTGACAGGATCCGGATTGATGCCGCAAACCGGCGGATGGATGTGCTGCTCGACGAGCAGGAACTCACCACGCGGCGGCGAGATTGGAAGCAGCGTCCGCCGCGTCACCGTGCAGGCGCTCTTGCAAAATATGCGCGGCTGGTTGGGCAAGCGCCAGGCGGAGCCGTGACGCATGAAGGCCCGGCAGAATGGCCGTGGTTCGAATGACGCACCGCACGGGTGCTAAAATGGCCGCCTGTCTGGCAGGTTTCTTGCTAAGCTCGTGCCGCTGACGGAGAACGTTCAGCAGGTTCGTCGAAGAATGTTCGCGCGCGTGGGGCGAGAGACGGGATGACGGTAGTGCCGGCGAGATCGAGCGAATGGGTGAGACCGGTGACATCACACGAGCCGGCTTCTGCGATCATCGAGATCGACCGCGTCTCGCAGGTCTTTCAGACCTCGGCGCGCAAGGATCATGTGGCGCTTTCGGACATCTCGCTGACGATCGAGGAGGGGGCCTTCGTCTCCATCCTCGGTCCGTCCGGTTGCGGCAAGTCGACACTGCTTTACATCGTCGGCGGTTTTGTCAGCCCGACCAGCGGTGCGGCAAAGATCAAGGGTCATGCGATCACGGGGCCCGGTCCGGATCGCGGACCGGTGTTCCAGGAGTTTGCCCTATTCCCCTGGAAGACCGTGCTGGGCAATGTGATGTATGGCCCGCGTCAGCAAGGTGTGCGCGCCACTGAGGCGGAAGCGCAGAGCCGGACCTTGATCGAGATGGTCGGCCTCAAGGGCTTTGAAAATTTCTATCCCAAGGAATTGTCGGGCGGCATGAAGCAGCGCGTCGCGCTGGCGCGGACGCTTGCCTACCATCCAGAAGTGCTGCTGATGGACGAGCCGTTCGGGGCGCTCGACGCACACACCAGGACACGCCTGCAGAACGACCTTCTGAACATCTGGGAACGTGATCGCAAGACGGTGCTGTTCGTCACTCACTCGGTTGACGAGGCCGTCTTTCTCTCGGACAAGGTCGTGATGATGTCGAAATCTCCCGGCCGCATCCGGCAGGTGATCGACATCGATCTGCCGCGTCCGCGCCGCCGCAACGAGCTGTTACTCGATCCGCGCTACCAGAAATACGTCGTGGATATCGAGCGAATGTTCGATGAAGGCGAGGAAGGCGGGCCTGCCTCATGACGTCGCCGGCCGCCTTGATCAGACGGGCCGCGCCGGTGATGGCCTGCATCGGCTTGCTGGCAGTGTGGCAGGCCGCCTCGCTTGCGCTGAAGAACGACAGTTTCCCGACGGCGATCGAAGCGATCCGGGCGATTCCCGACATTCTTGGCGATAAGGAATCGCTGATCAACATCCTGGCCTCGCTTCGCCGCATGGCGATCGGGTTTGGGGTGGCGGTGCTGGTCTCGATTCCGCTGGGCCTGTTGATGGGGCGCAGCCGGGGTGTCGCGGCTTTTTTCAATCCGCTCCTGATGGTGATCTATCCGGTGCCGAAGGCCGCCTTGATGCCGATCATCATGCTCTGGCTGGGAGTCGGCGACGTTACCAAGACCCTGGTGATCTTTCTGGGCGTCAGCCTTCCCGTGATCTATCACAGCTTTGAAGGCGCAAAGGCCGTCGAAGAGAAGATGCTGTGGTCGGGCGCTGCGATGGGGCTTTCGACGGCACAACGCCTGGTGCGGATCGTGTTGCCTGCGGCGCTGCCCGAAATCCTGACCGGGTGCCGCACGGGCCTCGTGCTGGCGCTGATCACGATGATCACCAGCGAGATGATCGCCCGCCAGTCCGGCGCCGGGAACATCCTGTTCAACGCGCTCGACATGGGCCAGTATGAAACCGTCTTCGCGATGATCATCATCGTGGGTGCGATGGGAATCTGTCTCGATGCGATTTTCGAACGGATCCGCGCAAGACTGGTGCGCTGGTCCGAGCCTCAGTTCGACATGCCGCTGAGCTTCTCATGATGTCGCGCCTGTTTTCCTCAAACGTCCTTCTCGGGATTGCCCCGATCGTGCTGATCGTCGCGGTGTGGCAAGGCCTGGTGTCATTCGGCTTCGCGCCCGCGGTCTTGCTGCCGCCACCGGGTTTCGTCTTCGGCCGGCTGCTCCAGCAACTCGTGACGTGGACGTTTCAGCAGGAGATCGCGGCAACCCTGATCCGGCTGTTTGCAGGGTTCACGATTGCGGTCGTGTTGGGTGTCAGTATCGGCATTGCCGCCGCCGCCAATCCGGCAATCAACGCGGTGGTTCGGCCGATCGTGCGCGTATTGGCGCCATTGCCCAAGGTCGCGCTCTATCCGGCATTGCTGTTGCTGCTCGGCTTCGGCCACGGGTCGAAGATCACGTTGGTGGCTGCCGATGCTCTTTTCCCCATTCTATTGTCCACCTACTACGGCGCGTCGACCGTCGAACAGAAGCTGATCTGGTCGGCGATGGCAGCGGGAACGCCGCGCTACGCAATCCTCTTCAAGGTGGTGCTGCCGGCGGCGATGCCATCGATCCTGACCGGATGCCGGATCGGGCTTGTCATTTCGTGCATCGTGGTGTTTCTGGCCGAGATGATCACGTCGACAGACGGATTGGGGCACGCGCTCGTGACCGCGGCCCGAACGTTCCAAGCCGTCGACATGTTCGTGCCGCTGATCACGATCTCGCTGCTGGGGTTGATCCTGAACGGCCTGCTGGGAGCCCTGCGATCGTATCTCTTGCGGGGCTTTTCCGAGGCGTGATCCGTCTCGACAAGAAACCGACGATACCGGGAGTGAACCATGCTGGCTGATCGCATCGAGGCAAAATGGATTGACGCATTCTGCGAGATCTTTGAACGTTGCGCCGTGAAGGCCGGGGATACCGCCGCGATCCTCTCGGAGACCCAGTCGCGCGCGCTGAATGTGCATCTGGCAGAACTGGCGTTGCTGCGAATGGGTGCGCGGCCGTTTCATGTGGTGATGCCGACACCGCGTAACCGGAATATCGTTCCAGTTCGTTCGACAGGGGCGAGCGAGGCGATCCAGAAGCTTGGTCCGGTTATCACCGCACTTCAGCAGGCAGGCTTCGTAGTGGATTGCACCATCGAAGGCCTGATGCACGCGGTGGAGACGCCCGAGATATTGAAGGCCGGCGCGCGGATCCTGGTGATCTCCAACGAGCATCCCGAAGCCCTGGAGCGAATGGTGCCGGATCCTGCGCTCGAGAAGCGCGTTCGGGCCGCGGCGAAGATGCTGCGCGGGGCCAAGCGGATGCGGGTGACCTCGAAGGCCGGCACTGCGCTCGATGTCGACGTGGTCGGCGCGTCCACTGTCGGCGTGTGGGGCTGGACCGACAAGCCCGGCACGCTGGCGCATTGGCCCGGTGGCATCGTCGTCAGCTTCCCCAAGAGCGGGACCATCAACGGCACATTGGTGATGGCGCCCGGGGACATCAATCTCACGTTCAAGCGCTACCTGACCTCACCTGTGAAGATGACGTTGAAGGACGACTATGTCGTCGAGCTGGAAGGCGAGGGCACGGATGCCGCCATGATGCGCGCCTATCTCGGCGCATGGGGCGATCGCGAAGCCTATGCGGTGTCGCATGTCGGCTTCGGCATGAACCCCGGTGCGCGCTATGAAGCGCTGTCGATGTACGATCAGCGCGACACCAACGGCACCGAGATCCGAGCCGTCTCCGGCAATTTCCTGTTCTCGACCGGCGCGAACGAGTTTGCCGGCCGCTACACGGCGGGGCATTTCGATCTGCCGATGATGGGCACGACGATCGAGCTTGATGGCGTTGCCGTGGTTCGGGAGGGCGTGCTCCAGGACGTCTTCGGCTAGTCGTTGCGGTCGAGCACCGGAGGCCGCGCCAGATCGAAGTGACGAAGCAGGTCGACCATGGCCTGCAGCCGTTTTGCGCGATAGGCGTCGATGTCCAGACCGGAATAATCGAGAAAGCCTGCGCCGGTGCGCAGGCCGATCCGGCCTTCATGCATGTTGCGGGAAATGACGTCCGGCGCCCGATAGCGCTCGCTGCCGAGTGCGCCTTCGAGATAGCGGCTGGCGTAGTAGAGGATGTCGCCGCCACCCCAGTCGATGAACTCGAGCAGCCCGAGCACGGCGTAGCGGAAGCCGAAGCCGTAGCGGATCGCCTTGTCGATTTCCTCCGCGCTGGCGACGCCTTCCTCGACCATGCGTGCGGCCTCGTTCATCGCCAGCGCCTGGATGCGCGGAACGATGAAGCCTGGCGTCGCCGCGCAGACCACCGGCATCTTGCCGATACCTTCGAGCAGCCTCTTGACCTCGCCGACGATGGCGGGATCGGTGGCTTTGCCGGGCGAGACTTCGACCAGCGGGATCAGATAGGCCGGGTTGAGCCAATGCACATTGAGGAAGCGGCGCGGGTTGACGATCGCGCCTGAGAGATCGTCGACCAGGATGGTAGATGTCGTCGAGGCGATGATCGTTTCAGGTCCGACTTGCTTCGAAGCCGCCCCCAGTACCTCTCGCTTGAGCTCGACGACTTCAGGAACGCCTTCGAAGACGATCCCTGCGCCGGCTAGCGCTTCGCCGCTTTCTCCGGCCGATACCACCGAGACCCGTGCAATGAGCGGATCAACGTCCGCTTCCGTCAGCAGTCCCAGCTTCGACAGGCTGGCAAAGGTCTTGCCGACTTCGCCCAGCGCGTCCGCCTCCAGCTTGGAGAACCCCTCCGCGGAGCGCGCCTTGACGTCGATCATGGTGACCTTGTGCCCGGCATAGGCGAATGCGACGGCGATGCCGCGCCCCATGCGACCAGCCCCGAGACAGGCGATATTGATGCGATGGGTCATCGATCAGAATCCATTGCGAAGCAGCGTCTGCAATTCAGCTTTGCTGAGATTGTCGAGCCCCAGCGTCTCCAGCGTTCGGCCGCCTTGCGCAAAATCCTCGCCGCAGACTGCGCCGCCGATCGACAGGAACGCTTTGGCCAGCGGTGTGGCCACGTCAGCCAGGCCGGCGACGGACACCAGCAGAGACAGCCCAAGCCGCAGGTCTTCGCGCATGTAGCGGTGCTCGGTCAGCACAATTCGCTCGCGCCAGTCGCCGGATTCGGTCAGCCGGTCGTGTGAGCCGCGGCCATACATCCAGATCTCGCCTTCCTTGGCGTAATGATGGGCGAGCGGGAAATGTGGCGCGCTGTAGCCGAGCGCTTCGCGCACCGCGATGCGCTCCGCGTCAAGCGCGTCGGTGACCCGCCGGATCGCCGCTTGCGTGCCTTCCTTGTGAATGTCCCAGCGCTCGAAATGTTCGATCGGACCGGCATTCATCACGATCAATGGCGGATGGATGATCGGTCCTGCATTCATCAGCGCTCCGGACAGCGCGTCTCCGCACGGCTCGATCGCATCGGGGAAAGCACGTCCGATCACCTCGAGCGCGCGTGGTGCGTGGTCGAGCGGAAACACGCCGACCGGAAGCCGCTTGGCGCGGATGGTGATCGCAACCTCGAACGGTCCGTGCTTGCGGGTGAGCCACGGCAATGTGCCGGTTTCGGCAAAGCTCGCCTTGGCATGGTTCCCGGCATTCCGTGCAGCTTGCGCGAAGATCATCGAACCGAATGTCGCCGGCGGCAAGAAGACGACCTGACCGTCCCGCAGATGCGGGGCGAGGAGGCGAGCGATATCTGCTTGCGCGAAGGCAGGAGCGGGGCACAGGATCAGCTCTGTGCCATCGACGGCCTCGGCGATATCGGTCGTGACCAGCGCGAGCGTCACGTCGTGGCGGCCGTTGTGATCCCTCACCAGAATGCGCGAGCCGGCGGCGCGATGCGCTGCGACCTGATCGGCGTCGCGTCGCCAAAGCCGCACCTCATGCCCAGACAGCGCAAAATCGCCTGCGGCCGCGAAAGAGCCGTTTCCCCCACCCAGAACCGCAATCTTCAAGATGCTTCTCCTTGCGCGCGGGACTGCGCATCGAGCTGCTTCAGCAGGAAATGCTGGACCTTGCCCAGCGCCGTGCGCGGCAGGTCAGTGACGAAGACGATGTCGCGCGGCACCTTGTAGCGGGCCAGTTGCGCCTTGAGATGGGCTCGCAACTGGTCCGTCTCGGGTCGGCAGCCGGACCGGGGGATGACATAGGCGATCGGCACCTCGTCCCAGCGCGGGTCGGGCCGGCCGATCACGGCGCATTCGCTGACATCAGGGTGTTCGAGCAGGACGCGCTCGACCTCCGCCGGGTAGACGTTCTCTCCGCCTGAAATGATCATGTTCTTCTTGCGGTCGCGCACCCAGAAATAGCCGTCGGCGTCGCACAGGCCGATGTCGCCGGTGCGATACCAGCCGTCGTGCAACACCTCGCGCGTTGCTGCCTCGTTGCCCCAATATTCGAAGAACACGTTGGGTCCGCGAACCGCAATCTCGCCCGGCGTGCCTGCAGGCATCTCGCCACCGGAATGATCGACCACCTTCGCCTCGCAGCACAGGCCGGCAAGTCCGGTCGATCCCGCACGCGAAAGGTCGCCGCCAAGCCGCGTGTAGATGGCGATCGGGCAGGTCTCGGTCGAGCCGTAAACCTGAAGCACGGGGACGCCGCGCGCGACGAAACGTTCGATCAGGTGCGGAGGCACAATGGTCGAGCCGGTGGCGACGGCCTTGAGCGACGAAAGATCCGCAGCAGCCCAGGCGGGATGCTCGCTCACGGCCTGGATGATCGCAGGCACCATCACCGTGAGCGTCGGCCGTTCCTGTTCGATGGCGGCAAGCGTGGTCTCCGGTGTGAAGCGCGCATGGACGTTGACGGTCGCGCCCAACTGCAGGGCCGGCGTCGTCTGGATATTGAGGCCGCCGACGTGGAAGAATGGCAGGACGGTCAGCACCTGGTCGTCGGACGTCATATTGTGCATGTGCTGGCTCATGACACCATTCCAGAACAGTGCCTCCTGGCGCAGTACCGCGCCTTTCGGCCGCCCTGTTGTTCCCGATGTGTAGACGATGAGCAGCGGGCAGGAGAGATCGGCGTGCGGATTCCGGCCGGTGCCGTCGCTGCGCGCCAGCAGGCTTTCGAAGGTCGTGCCGCGAGGCGGCGCGAAGTCGAGACCGACGATGGCCGTACCCGGCGCGGTCTGCCCAAGCTCGGAAAGAACGCCTTCAAAGGCTTGCTCGAGCACCAGCACCTTGGCGCCGGCGTCAGCGAGAATGAAGAGTTGCTCGGCGACTGCAAGGCGCCAGTTCAGCGGCACCAGCATCGCGCCAAGCCGCGCGCAGGCATAAAGCAGGACCAGGTAGTCCGGTCGGTTCAGACTGAGGATGGCGACGCGGTCGCCGCGGCCAACGCCGAGCTGCTGCTTCAATGCCGTCGCGGTCCGCTCGATCCGCGCGGCAAAAGCCGCATAGCTCAGCCGTTCGCCTTCAAAGACAATGGCCGTCTTGTCCGGCGCGAACGCCGCGTTGCGGTCGATTAGACTGCAAAGGTCCACGGTCAGTCGTCCGTCTCGCCAGCTTCGTAGAGCGCCTCGCGTCCGATCCGGTCGAGGCACAGTTCGGCGGTCCAGGGCAGCATCAGCGAGCCACAACGGCTGTCGCGATAGATCCGCTCCAGTGGCAGCGAGCGAAGCATGGCCTGGCCTCCGCAGGTGCGGATCGCGAGCGCGGCGAGCTCATTGGCGCCTTCCATCACCGAATATTGCGCGGCGTAGGCCCGCAGAACCTGCTCCTTGCTCGGGTTGGCGCATGCTTCGGTGACAGCCTGGAACCAGATCCCCTTGATCTGTTCGAGCTTGATCTGCATCTGCGCGACCGCGATCTGCTTGGTCGGGTACATCCGGCGCTTGACCGGCGGCATGCCCGGCACTTCGCCGCGCAAGTAGCGGACGGTGAAATCATAGGCGGCTTGAGCCAGGCCCATATAGGTCGGCGACAACGTCAGGAACATGTGCGGCCAGCGCATCGCAGCCTGGAAATAGACGCCGCGCGGCATCAACGCGGAATCCTCCGGCACGAACACGTCCTTGAACAGGAGCGTCCGCGAAACGGTACCGCGCATGCCGAGCGGATCCCAGTCGCCGACGACCGAGACGCCATCCGATTTAGCAGAGATGGCCAGATATAGCGTGTTGCGGCGCGATGCCTTCTCACCTTCCTCGATCTCGGTGCAGAGCACGCCGTAATAGTCGGCGTGGCCGGAGAGCGATGCAAAGATCTTCTTGCCGTTGACGATCCAGCCGCCTTTCACGGGTTTTGCTTCCGTGCCAAATGCGACGCCGCCGGCGGCGGCCGCACCACCCTCCGAGAAAGGCTGCGAATAGATCGCGCCGTCATCGACGATGCGTTTGTAGTGAACCGCACGACGCCGCTCGTGCTCCGCGCGGGTCTCGGCATCCATGTCGAGGTCGTCGGCGAGGGGCCCCGACCACAGTGTCGAGCAGACATGCATGTTCCAGGTCAGCGCGGTCGCACCGCAATAGCGGCCGATCTCGGCGGCCGCTAACGCGTAAGTCTGGTAGTTCGCGCCGAGCCCGCCGTGCTTCTTTGGAACGGCGATGCCGAGCAGGCCGACGCGGTGCAGGTCGCGATAATTCTCGGTGGGAAAAGTCGCTTCGCGATCGTAGGTCGCGGCGCGCGCCGCGAACACGCTCTGGCCGATCTCGCGGGCGCGCGCAATGATGCTGGCCTGCTCGTCGCTCAGGCGGAATGCGACCGGATCGAAGATCGGTGCATCCAGTGCGACCTTGCCGGTGGCTCCAATTGTCTTGCTGACTTGCATCGTCATTGCGCAGTCACCTTACGCTTTGGTCGCGAGAGAGTTCAGGAACTTGCCAAGCGCCTCGTCGAAGGCATCGGGGCGTTCGAGATTGGCGAGATGGCCGACGCCGGGAAGCTCGACATATTCGGCCAAGGGAATGTATGTCGCCGTCTTTGCCATCATCGGCGCGGGCGCATTGTTGTCCCTGGAGCCGGACAGCAGCAGTGTCGGGACGGAGATATCCCCAAGCGTACCGCGCTGATCGAAGCCGATGAGAGCCAGCATCATGGCGCGATAGCTTGCCTCCGGCACAGTTCCCATGCATTCGCGTGCAAGCTCCATCCCGGCCGGATCGGGATCGTCGCCGACGAGCTCTTTCACCAGCGAGGGTGCCAGCGACTTCATCGTCTCTCCGCGATCGAGCGGCCCGAGCCGCGCCGCGATGAACGATTTCTGCCAGTCGCCGTCGGCCTTGCCGAAGGCAGGACTGGTCTGCGCCAGCACGACCGCGCGCGCCAGTTTTGGCGATTGCACCAGCCATTTCTGGACGATCATGCCGCCGATCGAGTGACCGACCAGAATGGGTCTGGTTGCACCGAGCTGTTCGATGAATTGCTGGAGCGCCTGCGCCAGGGCAGCGATGCTGACGCTGGCGAGCGGCGCCGATCCGCCATAGCCGGGCATATCCCAAGCGATCGCGCGGAAGCGGTCGCCAAATGTGGCAAGCTGGCGCCGCCAGGCTCGCGCGGCCCCACCGATGCCATGCAGGAAGATCAGAGGTGTCGCGTCCGGATCGCCCGCGGCTTCATAGGCGAAGCGTCCGTCCTTTGTTATCATTGGCGCAGGCTGCGACACGCGACATCCTTTTGCTCGGCCCTTTGATGCTAACAGGCCTGTGGGGGATGGGAAGTGATAATTTTATACTTAAAGCAATTTCCGGGCCGCGCCCTCTCGTGTCGCGGCATTCGTGGCGGCTAGCGCCGCTCTCGTTGCAAAAACTTGAAGGTTAAAATATATCGGAGAGCGACGAGCACCTCAGGGAGCCAGCGCATGTCCGGATTGCCGCACTCGCCGCACGCGCTGGTGACAGGTGGAGGTCGCGGCATCGGCCGCGCGATAGCGGCATCTCTCGTCGGTGCCGGCGCCACCGTGACCGTGCTCGGCCGGAACGCCGCGACTCTCGCAGAGGCGATCGACGCCGGCGCCGCGCATTTTGCGGCCGTCGCCGACGTTTCCGACGAGGCGTCGCTGAAGGCAGCCGTTGCCGAGGCGAGCACGCGGCAGCCGATCGATATTCTCGTTGCCAACGCGGGCAGCGCTGAATCCGCGCCTTTCACCAAGTCGGACACCGCTCTCTTCACGCGCATGATGGATGTCAATTTCATGGGCGTGGTCCACGCCGCCCGTGCTGTACTGCCGGGCATGAAGGGCCGTCCCTACGGCCGTATTGTCGCGGTCGCGTCGACGGCGGGTCTGAAAGGCTACGCCTATGTCAGCGCGTACAGCGCGGCCAAGCACGCGGTGATCGGCCTCGTGCGTTCCCTCGCCCTCGAGATGGCCGGCAGCAATGTCACCGTGAATGCGGTGTGTCCTGGCTTCACCGACACCGATCTCGTCGCGGGCAGTATCGAGAACATCATGACCAAGACAGGGCGCAGCCGCGAGCAGGCGATCGCAGAGCTCGCCAAGCATAATCCGCAAGGACGCCTGATCACGCCTCAGGAGGTGGCAGACGCGGTTCTTTGGTTGTGCGGCGAAGGCGCCGGCGCGATCACTGGGCAGGCGATTGCGGTCGCCGGAGGCGAGGTCTAGCGTACATGGCGCAGGCGCCGAACAAGGAAGCCAAGGAGATCGCATGAGCAGACCAGCAAATCCTGTCACCATTCCGCTCGCGGACTATTCGCCGCAGCACTTCCTGCTGGCGGTGGTCGACGGCGTTGCGACGGTCACGCTCAACCGGCCCGAACGAAAGAATCCGCTGACGTTCGAAAGCTACCGGGAACTGACCGACTTCTTCCGCGCCTGCGCGTTCGACGACGAGGTCAAGTCCATCGTCGTCACCGGCGCGGGTGGCAATTTCTCGTCCGGCGGGGATGTGTTCGAGATCATCGGTCCGCTGGTGAAGATGGACACCAAGGGGCTGACCGCCTTCACGCGGATGACGGGCGACCTCGTCAAGGCGATGCGGGCCTGCCCGCAGCCGATCGTGGCTGCGGTCGAGGGCATCTGCGCCGGGGCCGGTGCGATCGTTGCCATGGCCTCGGACATGCGCCTCGCGGCGAGCGGGGCCAAGGTCGCGTTCCTGTTCAACAAGGTGGGCCTCGCCGGTTGCGACATGGGGGCCTGCGCGATCCTGCCGCGGATCATCGGACAGTCCCGCGCCTCCGAGTTGCTCTACACCGGCCGGTTCATGACCGCGGAGGAGGGCGAGCGCTGGGGCTTCTTCAGCCGCATCGTGACGCCGGAGCAGGTGCTGACCCAGGCGCAATCGCTGGCCAAGCAGGTCGCGGAAGGGCCGACCTTCGCCAACACCATGACCAAGCGGATGCTGGCGATGGAATGGGCAATGTCTGTGGAGGAAGCGATCGAGGCGGAAGCCGTCGCCCAGGCCCTGTGCATGACGACGGCCGATTTCACGCGCGCTTTCGAGGCTTTCGCCAACAAGGTCAAGCCGGTCTTCAGGGGCGATTGAATGGACGCCTTTGCCGACGCTACGCCAGCTAAGGGGACTTGCGCGAAATTATTTTAGGCTTAAAATAGTTTCATGGCCGGGTGAATTGGCGAGGCTCCCATGAAAGTCGCGATCATCGGTGGCGGACCTGCGGGTCTCTACGCTGCGATCCTGCTCAAGAAGCAGCGTCCGGGCGCCGATATCGCGGTGTATGAGCGCAACCGTGCCGACGATACTTTCGGTTTCGGCGTGGTGTTCTCGGATGCGACGCTCGACAACTTCGAGAAGCACGATCTGCCGAGCTATCGCCGCATCACCCAGGAGTTCGCCTACTGGGACGACATCGCCGTGCATTTTCGCGGCACCGTCCACCGGGTCGGCGGCAACGGCTTTTGCGGCTGCTCGCGGCGCAAGCTGCTTCTGATCCTCCAGGAACGGGCCCGCGAGCTTGGCGTCGTCCTGCACTTCGAGGTGGACGTCGACGACGAATCCCGCTTTGCCGATGCTGATCTCATCCTGATCGCCGACGGCATCAACAGCCGCTTCCGCGAGAAATATGTTGATCATTTCCAGCCGGAGGTCGACGTCCGCTCCAACAAGTTTGCCTGGATGGGCTCGACAAGGCCGCTCGACGCCTTCACCTTCATCTTCCAGGAGACCGAGTGGGGTCCTTTCATCGCTCACGCCTATCAATATGAGGCCGGACACTCGACTTGGATCTTCGAGACCGATCCAGAGACGTTCGAGCGGGCCGGCCTGACGGGGCTGGACGAGACGCAGTCCGCCGCGCGGATGGCCGAGATTTTTGGCTGGTTCCTCGATGGACACAAGCTGCTCACCAACCGTTCGATGTGGCGCAATTTCCCGATGATCCGCAGCAAGCGCTGGGTCAAGGACAACATGGTGCTGCTTGGCGATGCCAAGGCGAGCGCGCATTTTTCGATCGGCTCCGGCACCAAGCTCGCGATGGAAGACGCGATTGCGCTGGCCGAAGCCATGCAGAACGCGCCGAGCACGAAGGCGGCGCTGGATCTCTATGAACATGGCCGCCGTGAGGAGGTCGAGAAGACGCAGCACGCCGCCGACGTCTCGCTGGTCTGGTTCGAGCATGTCGATCGCTTCTGGGATTTCGACCCCGTGCAGTTTGCCTTTGGCGTGATGACACGCTCGAAGGCAATCACGTATGACAATCTCAAACTTCGCGCGCCCGATTTCGTGGCCGAGGTCGAAAAGTCATTCGCCAGCCAGGTGCGCCGCAGCGGTTTCGATGTCGGCACCGAGCGGCCGATGGTGCCGCTGTTCCAGCCGTTCCGATTGCGCGAGATGGAGCTCGCCAATCGCGCGGTGGTGTCGCCGATGTGCATGTATTCGGCCAAGGAAGGCGTGCCGACCGATTTCCATCTCGTGCATTACGGCTCGCGCGCGATCGGCGGCGCGGGACTGGTCTTCACCGAGATGACCTGCGTCAGCCGCGATGCCCGTATCACGCCCGGCTGCGCCGGCCTGTGGAACGACGAGCAAGAGGCCGCCTGGCGTCGCATCGTGGATTTCGTCCACGGCCATTCGGCCGCGAAAATCTGCCTGCAACTGGGTCACGCCGGCCGCAAAGGCGCTACCAAGCTGATGTGGGACGGCATGGACCGTCCGCTGGAAGAAGGCGGCTGGGAGATCGCTTCGGCGTCGCCGTTGCCCTATTTCCCCGACAGCCAGGTGCCGCGCGAGCTCGATCGCGCCGGCATGAACGCGGTGAGGGATGCTTTCGTTGCGGCAGCCGAGCGCGGCGAGCGCTGCGGCTTCGACATGCTGGAGCTGCATTGCGCTCACGGCTATCTGCTCGCAAGCTTCATCTCGCCGTTGACGAACAAGCGCACGGACGAGTATGGCGGTTCGCTCGAAAACCGTCTGCGTTTCCCGCTCGAGATCTTCGAGGCGCTGCGACTGGTGTGGCCGTCGCACAAGCCGATGTCGGTGCGCATTTCTGCGACTGACTGGGCCGATGGCGGCATCACCGGCGACGACGCGGTGGCGATCGCGCGGGCCTTCGCCGAAGCCGGTGTCGATCTCGTCGACGTCTCGACGGGACAGACCGTCCGCGATGCGCAGCCAATTTATGGGCGCATGTTCCAGACGCCGTTCTCGGATCAGGTCCGCAACGAGGCGCGCGTGGCCACGATGTGCGTCGGCAACATCACGACCGCGGACCAGGCCAATACCATCCTGGCCGCCGGCCGGGCGGATCTCGTCGCACTCGGCCGGCCGCATTTGGTCGACCCGTTCTTCACCATGAAGGCGGCGGCCTGGTACGGGGCAAACGAGGCGTTCTGTCCGCCGCAATATCTTCCCGGAAAAGAGCAAATTTTCCGCAACAGCGTCCGCGACCGGCAGGACCTCGAGGAGCTGAGAATTAAGGCTAAGCCCAAGACCCGGGCCGAGCTCAAGGCGGAGGCGACAAAGCCGCTTGCGGCGGAGTGACCGCCCGTGCGACGTTAACCCATTGCCTGTGTTTCGAGTGGAGTTTGGGCGATGAAGGCGATTGTCATCGGTGGCGGTATCGGTGGTCTCACCACGGCATTGATGCTGCGCTCGCGCGGCCTGGATTGTGAGATCTTCGAGCAGGCCGACACGATTCGCGAGCTCGGCGTCGGAATCAACACGCTGCCGCACGCCATGCGCGAGCTCGCAGGTCTCGGCCTGTTGCAGAAGCTCGACGACGTCGCGATCCGCACCGATCAGCTCTATTATCTCAACCGCCACGGCCAGGAGGTCTGGCGCGAAGCCCGCGGCATCGACGCCGGCCACGACGTGCCGCAATTCTCGATCCATCGCGGCCGCCTCCAGGGCGTCATCCATCGCGCGGTCGAGGAGCGGCTCGGACAGGGGGCGATCCACACCGGCTGCCGGCTTGGTGCGTTCACTCAGGATGAGGGCGGCGTCACCGCCTATTTCTTCGATCGCGCGGGCGCCCATGTCTACACTGCGCGCGGCGATATCCTGATCGGTGCTGACGGTATCCATTCCCGTGTCCGCGAGACGTTGTTCCCGAACGAGGGCCCGCCGTGCTGGAACGGCCTGATGCTATGGCGCGGTGCGCGCGACTGGCCGCTGTTCCTCACCGGCAAGTCGATGATCGTGGCCGGCGGCCTCAATGCCAAGGTGGTGATCTACCCGATCGCGGAAGGATCGAGCCCGGCGAGCCGCCTGACCAATTGGGCCGTGCTGGTGAAGGTCGGCGAGGGCAATGTGCCGCCGCCGCGGAAGGAAGACTGGTCGCGGCCGGGTCGCCGCGAAGAGCTGATGCCCCACGTCGCGCGCTTCTCCGTACCCTATGTCGACATCAGGAGCCTGATCTCGGCGACGCCCGAATTCTACGAATATCCGACCTGTGACCGCGATCCCTTGCCGTACTGGTCGTCCGGACGCGTCACGCTGCTCGGCGATGCCGCGCACCCCATGTATCCGGTCGGCTCCAATGGGGCATCACAGGCAATCCTCGATGCGCGCTGCCTCGCGGACGCGCTGGTGCGTGCCGAGCATCCGCGCCAGGCGCTGCTCGAGTATGAGAAGAAGCGCCTGCCGATGACGGCCGATATCGTTCGCTCCAACCGGCGCGGCGGCCCCGAGGGCGTCATCGACGCCGTCGAGCAGCTCGCGCCAGATGGATTCGACAATGTCGACAATGTCCTGAGCTATTCCCAGCGCGAAGCCATCGTGCGCGGCTATGCCACCAAGGCGGGCTTCGCCGCAGTGCCGGGACTTGCCGCGGTCCGCGCGTAAGACGCGCGGCTAGCTGCCGGGCGGCGGCGGCAGGAAGTGGATGTTGAACTCAGCCGCCATCGCCACCACGTCCTCCGGCTTCTGTTCCTTCATGTTGTGAAGGCCCCAGAACAAGTCGAACAGCTTGCGGCTTGGCGAGACCCAGAACAGCACTTTTGCAGTCTGTTCCGACTTGTTGAAGATGCCGTGCGGCACGCCCATGCCGAGACGGATGAGGTCGCCGGCGGTTGCCTGCGACTCCGAATTGCCGAGCATGAAGTCGAGCTTGCCCTCCAGCATGTAGAGATATTCATCCTGGTCGGGGTGAATGTGCGGCGGCACGAACGTGCCCGGCGGCAAGGTCGCATGCCAGGAGAAGCTGTGTTCGGCATAGCTCTTCGGCACATAGGTCTGACCGAGGATGTTCCAGGAAATGCCCTGGATGCCCTCATTGGCCCGCGTGATGCCGGTGATTTCGCTGCTCATTGAAGTCCTCCCGTAATCCGCCGCGGCTTAGTTCGCCGCCTTGCAGTCCTTGGCGTAGCGGTCGCCGTAATTCTCGAAGACCTTCTGGACGATCTCGGTCTGGAACTTGCCGTCCGGACGCTTGGCCACCTTGGTCAGGTAGAAGTCCTGGATCGGATAACCATTGGTGTTGAACTTGAAAGCGCCGCGCAGCGAGGTGAAGTCGGCCTTCTTCAGCGCGGCCCGGACGGCGTCCTTGTTCGAGAGGTCGCCCTTCACGGCCTTGACCGCACTGTCGATCAGCATCGCGGCGTCATACGCCTGGAAGGCGTAGGTTCCAGGCACGACGTTGTAGGCGGCTTCGTAGGAGGCGACGAACTTCTTGTTCTGGGGATTGTCGAGATTGGGCGCCCAGTTGGCGCCGCCGAACATGCCGACGGCCGCGTCCTGCTGTGCCGGCAGGGTCGATTCATCCACCGTGAAGGCCGAGAGCACCGGAATGCTGTCGGCGAGCCCGGCCTGCCGGTATTGCTTGACGAGATTGACGCCGAGGCCGCCCGGCATGAACGTGAACAGGGCATCGGGCTTCTGCGAGGAGATCTTGGACAGCTCCGGCTGGAAGTCCAGGGTGTTCAGCGGCATGTAGGATTCCTCGACGATCTCGCCCTTGTAGTCGAGCTTGAAGCCCGCCACCGAATCCTTGCCGGCCTGATAGTTCGGCACCATCAGGTACATGCGCTTGTAGCCGCGATCCTGCGCGACCTTGCCGAGGATCTCGTGAACCTGATCGTTCTGATAGGACGTGACATAGAAGAACGGATTGCAGTCCTTGCCGGCGAACGTCGACGGACCGGCATTGGGGCTGATCAGGAAGGTTTTCGATTCCGTCACGGGCCGGTGGATCGCCTGCAGGATGTTGGAGAAGATCGGGCCGATCACGAAGTCGACCTTGTCGCGCTCCAGAAGGCCCTTGACCTTGGTCACTCCCGCGTCCGGCTTGAGTTCATCGTCGACCACGACAACCTCGACATCGCGGCCGCCCATTTTGCTGCCGAGATCCTTCACCGCAAGCGCAAAGCCGTCGCGAACTTGTTGGCCCAGTGCAGCCGCAGGCCCCGACAGGGTCACGATCACGCCCAGCTTGATCTTCTCCTGTGCGAGGGCAGGGGTCATCGCGGTGCCAAGCAGCGCGGTGGCTGCGGCCAAGGTCATCTGCATCTTCATGATCTGTCCCTCGTGACTATCGGCGAGCGTTGCAGGCCGTACTCCAATCCAAGCTTATGCCGATGATGGCTGCCGCGGCAAGCAAGCTCAAGGCGCCGCCATCAGAGCAGGCAGTGCGCATGCAAGCGGCGCGCCAATTGTTTGAAGCTTAAAGAAACTCATCTGCGGTCGATTGTTGCAGCTTTGGACTTGCGGCCGGCTTCAATTTACTTGAAGCTCAAAATGTTGGGGAATCCGTGCTGGCGCCAATGCCCGCCGAGAGTGACTGCACCGGGATGCTCGATTCCGAGACCAAGGCTGTCGAAACGCCGGAAGACCATGCCGACGAACTGCGGCTGTGGTTGCGTCTGCTGACCTGCACGACCCTGATCGAGGGCGAGGTGCGTGGCCGGCTGCGGCAGCGGTTCGACGTCACGCTGCCCCGTTTCGATTTGATGGCGCAGCTCGACAAGGCCCCTGACGGCATGACGCTGTCCGATGTTTCCAAGCGCATGATGGTGTCCAACGGCAACGTCACGGGTCTCGTCGAGCGCCTTGTGGAATCCGGCCATCTCGATCGTCGGACCTCGGAGACCGACCGCCGTGTCCAGGTGATCCGCCTCACGAAGCTCGGCCGTGCCGAGTTCCGCAGGATGGCCGCGGAGCACGAGACCTGGATCGCCGATCTCTTCGCCGATCTGTCGCCGAAGGATGTGCGCGAATTGATGCGGCTCCTCGCCAAGACCAAGGCGTCGGCGCAGAAATCGGCCGCGCGCCGCCGGGCGTAAGCGCGGGGCCGGTGGGCCGCCAATCCCTTTTGCCGCAGGAAAAAGCACCGGATGCCCAAAATCCGCTATTGCGCCAAATTGCTTTAAGCCTAAAATGTTTTCCAGATCGTGCTGCCGGGTGCAATCCATGCTGAAAGGAGCGTGCGATGGCCAACGCCGCCAAGGTTCAAGTGACGGGCTCGCATGACGGCAACGCCGCGACGGCCCATGTCGATACGTTTGCGCAGCAGCATCTGCCGGCGCGCGAGCTCTGGCCCGAGTTCATCTTCACGCGGCCGGAGCTGAATTATCCACCGCGATTGAACTGCGTCAGCTATTTCCTCGACCGCTGGGTCGAGCAGGGACTTGGCGATGCGCCTTGCGTCATCAGCCCCTCCGTCAGCTACACCTATCGCGAGCTGCAAGCCCTGGTGAACCGCATCGCCAACGTGCTGGTCGGCAAGCTCGGCCTTGTCCCCGGCGGTCGCGTGCTGCTGCGCTCTGCCAACAACCCCATGATGGTCGCGACCTATCTCGCGGTGATCAAGGCGGGCGGCATTGTGGTGGCGACGATGCCGCTGCTGCGCGCCAAGGAGCTGTCCTATCCGATCCAGAAGGCGGAGATTGCGCTGGCGCTATGCGACGGAAAGCTCTCCGAAGAGATGGAGAAGGCGAAAGCCGCCGCAATCGGTCTCAAGCAGGTGGTCTATTGGGGGAGCGGTCCGGGCACCACGCTCGAGGCGCTGATCGCCGATGCGAGCCCGGAGTTCAGGGCGGTCGATACCGCGTCCGACGACATCTGCCTGATCGCTTTCACGTCGGGCACGACAGGCGATCCCAAGGGCACCATGCATTTCCACCGTGACATGCTCGCGGTCTGCGACGGCTATGCGCGCAATATCTTGCGGGCCGAGCAGAAGGATCGCTTCGTCGGCTCGGCGCCGCTCGCATTCACGTTCGGTTTCGGCGGCGTGCTGTTTCCGATGCATATCGGCGCTTCGTTCGTCGTGCTCGAGAAGACGACGCCGGACGACATGCTGGCGGCGATCGAGCAGTACAAGACCACGGTTTGCTTCACTGCGCCGACCGCATACCGGGCGATGATCGCCAAGCTTCCCGGCCGCGACATCTCCTCGCTTCGCAAATGTGTTTCCGCAGGCGAGACCCTGCCCAAGCCGACCTTCGACGCGTGGCTCAAGGCTACCGGCATCAAGTTGATGGACGGTATCGGCTCGACCGAGCTACTGCACATCTTCATCAGCGCGACCGAGGACGAGATCCGTCCCGGCGCCACGGGAAAGCCCGTTCCGGGCTATGAAGCCAAGATCGTCGATGATGAGGGCCGTGACGTTCCGCCGGGAACCATGGGAAAGCTTGCGGTGCGCGGGCCGACCGGTTGCCGCTATCTCGCCGACGAGCGCCAGCGCAAATACGTCCAGAACGGCTGGAATATCACCGGCGACACCTACCTGATGGATAGCGACGGCTATTTCTGGTACCAGTCGCGCTCCGACGACATGATCGTGTCTGCCGGCTACAACATCGCCGGCACGGACGTCGAGGCGGCGCTTCTCACGCATCCGGCGGTCGCCGAGTGCGGTGTGGTCGGCGCCCCGGACGAGGCGCGCGGCATGATTGTGAAGGCCTATGTCATCGCCGCGCCCGGTGTGACGCCGGACGCCGCGCTGGTGACCGAGTTGCAGGAGCATGTCAAACGCGAGATCGCGCCCTACAAATATCCGCGCGCCATCGAGTTCGTGACGCAACTCCCGAAAACCGAGACCGGAAAATTGAAGCGCTTTGCCCTGCGGCAACTGGCGCAGGCCGCTGTGTCGTCTTCGGGTGTCGCGGCGGAATGAGAGGGATGGAGAATTGTCCGTGACGACGCCGAAAGGCCCGCAACTGGCGGCGCTACCGACCGCAGCCGAGAATGACGCCCGTCCGCGGGTGCAGGTGCTCCAGCCGTCGGGGTGGCCGATGCCGAAGGGCTATGCCAACGGCATGGCCGCCGAGGGGCGCATCGTCGTTAGCGGCGGCGTGATTGGCTGGGATGCCGATGAGCGCCTCGCCGATGGCTTCGTCGCGCAGGTGCATCAGACCTTGGGCAATATTGCCGCGATCCTTGCCGAGGCCGGAGCCCGGCCCGAGCATCTCGTGCGCCTGACCTGGTACGTCGTCGACATGGACGAGTACCTAGCCAATCTGAAGGAGCTGGGCAGGGTCTACCGCGACATCTTCGGCGCGCACTATCCTGCGATGGCGCTGGTGCAGGTCGTTCGGCTTGTGGAGAAGGCGGCGCGCGTCGAAATCGAGGCCACCGCCGTCATCCCTCGCTGAACTCTGCTGCGATCAGTTTCGCCTTGATCAGCTCGCCTTCGATCAGCTCGCCTTGGCGAGTTCGTTGTCTTCGGGCGAGTTCAGATAAACGCCCGAAATGGTGTCGACCCAGCAGAGATGGTCGTGCACCTTCTTCACGCCAGGGACATTCTCCGCCGCGACGACGGCTGCCTGCCGAGCGCGTTCCTCGGTGATAACGCCGCTGAGGTGAACGATGCCGTTGCGGACGATGACGTTCAGCCCGAATGGGCACCAATCCTTCTTCTCCATGGTATCCATGATACGGCTGCGAATGTGGTCGTCGTCCGCCGTCGGATCCGGCACCTCGCGTGCGAGCTCCGCCACCGCCTGAAGCAGATTGGCGCGAGAGACAATCCCGACAACCTTGTCGCCCCGCACCACCGGAAGCCGCTTGACGTTGTTCCGCTCCATGAGCTCGACGATCTCCGCAAGCGCCGTATCCTCGGTGATGGTCACGACCGATTCTGTCATCACCTCCGAGACTTTGCGGCCGTGCTCGTGGACGAAGTCGCTGGCCGATTTGTCCGGGCCGAGGATGAACCTCAGCCAGCGACCGCGCTTGCGCCCGGTGCCGATTTCGCTGCGGCGGATGAAATCTCCCTCGGAGACGACGCCGACCAGCTTGCCGGCATCGTCGACCACCGTGAGACCGCTGACGTGCCGTTTCAGCATGATATTTGCCGCCTCGACGATGCTGGTGTCGGGGGTAACCGAGATGACCGACCGGGTCATGATCTGGTGGGCGCGCATGGACAACTCCGCTGGCTTGTCGAATTTCGATGCGCGAAAACTAGCTGGAGCATCCGGGCGCGGTTTGACGCAGGTCAATCGGACGAAGCCCGCCCATCCTGATTAAGCAACTGCGACAAGCGCCCGGATTTGATGCAGCTCAACCCCGATGCGAAGCGGGGCCATATCCTGTGGAATTAGAACAGAGCCGACAGGAAGCATTCAGCTATGAGCGTCGTCCAGATATTTCCCCGGACCGAAGAAACGGCGGCGCAGGCTCTCTCCGTCGATCCCGCCGCGGGTCGCGCAGTCTCGACCGTGAGCCCCGAAAAGCTTGCAGGAATGGCGGCCGCCGCCGATCCTCTGTCTGCGTCAGAGCCATACCCTCTCGACCGTGCGTTCCATGCGATGCTGGCGCGGGTCACCGGCGGAATTTCGCCGCTTGCCCTGTCGCTCGCCTGGCTCGATTGGGGGGCGCATCTCGCTGCGGCGCCACAACGTCAGATGGAGATTTTCCGCAACGCTGTGCGCGACACCGGCAGGCTCGTGGAAGCGGTCGCGCACACGGCGTCACCGGGACAGAAGCCGTGGTCGGTGATCCAGCCGCAGGGCCGGGATCGCCGCTTCAGTGGACCGCAATGGGAGGTCCCACCGTTCAATCTGCTGGCTCAGGCATTTCTGCTCGGAGAGCGCTGGTGGCGCGATGCCGCGATCGGCGTGCGAGGCGTCTCGCACACCAACGAAGCCATCGTGGAGTTCTCGATGCGGCAGATGCTCGACATGCTGGCGCCGTCGAATTTCGCGGCGACCAATCCGAAGGTGCTGGAGAAGGCGTTCCAGAGTGGCGGCGAAAATTTCGTCTTCGGATGGCAGAATTGGTGCAGCGACCTGATGCGCCTGCTCTCCAACGCGAGGTTGGCGGATGACGCGCAGTTTGTGGTCGGCAAGACGGTGGCCGCCTCGCCCGGCAAGGTCGTCTACCGCAACGAACTGATCGAGCTGATTCAGTACTCTCCGACCACCGCGCAGGTCCGACCCGAGCCGATCCTGATCGTGCCGGCCTGGATCATGAAATACTACATCCTCGATCTTTCGCCGCAGAACTCGCTGGTCGGATATCTGACCAGTCAAGGTTTCACCGTGTTTGCGATCTCCTGGCGCAATCCGGATGCGAGGGATCGTGATCTCGCCTTCGACGATTATCGCAGGCTGGGCGTCATGGCGGCGCTGGACATGATCGGCCTGGTCATGCCGGGGCGGAAGATCCATGCGCTCGGCTATTGTCTGGGTGGCACATTGCTGTCGATCGCCGCCGCTGCAATGGAGCGTGACGGCGATAACCGCCTCGGTACCGTCACTCTCCTTGCCGCCCAGACTGACTTCACCGAGGCGGGAGAGCTGACGCTCTTCATCAACGAGAGCCAGGTCGCTTTTCTCGAAGACATGATGTGGCAGCATGGCTATCTCGACACGACGCAGATGGCCGGCGCCTTCCAGCTGCTGCGCTCCAACGAGTTGATCTGGTCGCGTCTGTCACACGACTATCTGATGGGCGAGGGCGCGCCACCGAGCGATCTGATGGCATGGAACGCGGACGCAACGCGGCTGCCCTATCGCATGCACTCGGAATATCTACGAAAACTGTTCCTCGACAACGATCTCGCCGGGGGGCGATATCAGGTCGGAGGCAGGAGCATTTCGCTCTCCGATATTCACGCTCCGATGTTCGTGGTCGGCACGCTCGCCGATCACGTGGCGCCATGGCGATCCGTCTACAAGATCCACTATCAGGTCGATGCAGACGTGACGTTCCTGTTGACCAGCGGCGGTCACAATGCCGGTGTGGTTGCGCCTCCCGAGGAGCCCGGCCATAGCTATCAGGTGCTGACCAAAGCCGCTGATGCGCCCTATGTCGGCGCGGAGGAATGGCTGAAGCTGGCCCCGCACGTTGAAGGGTCGTGGTGGCCGGAATGGGCCAAATGGCTGGCGGCGCGGTCCGGCGCGCCCTGCGATCCACCGCAGATCGGGCTTGGAGATGCGCTCGGCCTCCCGGATGCGCCGGGAGACTACGTTCACACCTAGACCTCCGGCTCGGAGCTCGGCGCGAGCTCCGAGGAGCGGAAGGGCTTGGTCTTGTTCAGTTTCCGATAGGCCGCCGACGCCGTCCGCAACAGCTTCTTTTCCCGCTTGCGATTGAGGAAGCGATTGCTCGCATCGAGGCCGGCGCCGTTCAACGACGCCGCCAGCGTTTGTCCCCGCGCATCGTCGTTCAATTGTCCGAGCGATCGTTGCGCCTTGCGCAACTTCTTGAGGATGGACTTCTGTTTCGTCAGCGATTCTCCGGCGAACAGGTCCTGGAGCGACTCGATCGAATAGGTCATCCGCTTGTTGAGAAGGCGTAGTTTGTGGCGTTTTTCGACGTCGAGCTTGCGGAGCTTTCGCGCTTTCTTGAGCAGCGTCGTTTCCCATTCGGTCAGCCGCTCCGTCGCATGGTCAGCGAGCGTGCAACGGCGCAATCGGATGGCTTCCTTGCTGCGCCGGGTCGACCAGGGGCCTCTCTCGATCCAGGTCGAGGTCTGCTCGACAAGGCGGCGATAGCGCGCGGATTGCAACGCGCGCGCCAGCTGGCGGTGGCTCTCGGCGCGCTTTTCGTCCCAGTGCTGAAGCTCGGCAATCACGGCAAGCTCGTCGCCACTCTCAGCGACGACCCGCTCGATCGCCACGTCGAGGTCCCGCACCATGCCGAGCTGGCCGTTGAGCCATTTCAGTTCGGCCCAGACATTCGGGCGCACAGCGTCGTCGACCATCGGGGAGAAGAAGCGGATGGCGGTGCGCAGGTGTGTCAATGCGATTCGGATCTGGTGCAGCGCGTCGGGATCGCCGCGGCAGGTGCCGTCATGCTGGGCGAGGACGGCGTCGAGGTGACGGCGCGCGATGATCCGGAAGGCGGTGTCGCAGGCCATGCCGGGGCTGAGGCGCGTGGGCAGGGCATTGCGCCGCGTCGCCGGCTTGGCATGCTTGGCCGCCGTCGAGCTTTTGGTGGGTCGCGACATCCTTGCCCGCGTCAATCAGCTTGCCCTATTGCCCCTCAGCGATCGCGTCCCGGCAGCTCTGGAGCGTTTGCTCTTGTGTCCCGGATGCATCGATGGTCGCCCAGCCAACATGGCCGATACTATATTGCTCCTGCAGCGCGGCAACCTCTTCCGTGGCGTCGGATGCGTCTCCCCGGCGGCGTCCGATCCGCATCTGCCGGGTCGCGAGATCGGCAACGAGGAACAGGCCGTTCAGCGGCACGTTGCGCTCGCGTGCCAGCGCGGCGATCACGTCCCGTTCGTCCTCGCGGGCGAACACGCCGTCGATTATCGCCGAATGGCCTTGCGCCAGCACCCTCCGGGCGCGCTGAGCCAGCGCATCGTAGACGCGCGCCGCGTGTTCCGGCGTGTAAGCGGACGGCGGCAGGCGGTGCGTATCCTCGACCCCGAACATCTGCTTGCGCACGAGATCGCTGCGAAGCACGACGGCCCCGGGGGGCGGTGCGACGACGGGTGCGAGCGCTTGCGCCAGAACCGTCTTGCCGGTGCCCGACAGGCCGCCGACCGCAATCAGGCGCGGTGCGGCGGGATGGATCAGCGCCCCCGCGAGGTCAAAATAGCGTCTTGCCTCGCCAAGGATGCCGGGGTCATCGGGATGCGCGGGCTTCAGCCGCGCCAGGGCCACTTGTGCGCGGATCGCTGCCCGGACGGACATGAAAAGCGGCAGGGCCGAGAGCGCATCGAGATTGTCGGCCGGCGTCGCTGCGAGATAGCGGTTCAGGACGATGTTGGCCGCATCTGGCTGATCGTGGTGCAGCAGGTCCATCAGCGTGAATGCGAGATCGTAGAGCACGTCGACGGTTGCCATCTGCACATCGAACTCGATGGCGTCGAACAGCACGGGCCGGTCCTCGATCAGAACGATGTTTGCGAGATGCAGATCGCCATGGCAGCGGCGCACGAAGCCCTTCCGGCCGCGCTCCTCGAGCAGGGGACGAACGCGCAGAAATGCCTCGTGCGAGGCCTTGCCGAGCTTTTCGATGTCCCCCGCGTCGAAATGGCCGCCGGCTCGCAGGCCGTGACTGTTGCCGTCGATCAGGGCCGGGATGGAGGAGATCCATGCCTCGCTCCCGGCGCGGGCCGCCGCGGCGTGCGAATCTACGATCGCGTCAGCAGCGGCCGAGGCAAGAGCGGCATCCAGCGGGCCAGCCCTTGCCAGATGATCCAGCGTGCGGTTTTCGTCGAAGCGCGACATGTCGACCGCATACTCGACCGGACGGCCGGGGCCGTCGACCTTGAACGATCCGTCCGGCTCCTCGGTGATCGCGACGACGCGATGGTATATCTGCGGCGCCAGCGGCCGGTTGATCCGGATCTCCTCTTCGCAGGCTGCCTTCCGCTTCTCGAGCGTCGAATAATCGAGGAACGGAAACTGCACGGCGCGCTTGATCTTCAGCGCACGCCTGCCGTCGAGAAAGACCGAAGCCGCATGCGTGTCGATCCGCTTGACGTTCGGATGCTCAGCGGAATTGGTGAGCGCCACGAAGATCCGGTCCTGGGTCGCAGAATCGTCTGTCATGTCTGGCACATCCAGATGCGTCGGGAGGCGGTCCGCCCGACGATCAAATCCCTACGAGCGGATCGCGGCCAGTCCTTGACGTCGATCAACGCCCGCCGCGAACCACCGGACCGAGTTCCCTTGGCTTGACGAGGATCAAGCGTCTCGATGAAAGCCGGCTTATTGTGGCGGGCCAAGGAGAATCCGATGCCCATCAAGGATGTCTTTCTGCCGCTTGTCGGTCAGCCGCGCGGGCCATCCTTGGCTGCGATAGAGAAGTGCGTGGCCGTCGCCGCCGACCTCGGTGCCAGGATCACCGCGCTGGCGCTTGAGGAAGAGGTTGACGAGCGGCCGAAGGTGATGCTGCCCTACGATCGCGAGGCCGCGGAGGCCGGCATTTCGCGCGAGGCGAGCGACGCGCAACGGCTCCTGAACACATTCACCAATGCGGCGTCCTGCGCCAATATTCGCGCCCGGAGCCGAACGGGCAAGGCGCCGGCGGACCAGATTCCGGCGATCCTGGCGGAACACGCCCGTTTCAGCGATCTCACACTGGTTCCGGTGAAGCCGCACGACAGTCGAACGGAGACCATTGTCGAAACCTTCCTGTTCGAATCCGGCCGACCGCTTCTGCTCTGTCCGGAACATCACGCGGACGAACTTCGGCCGGAATTCGAGAACGTCATGATCGCCTGGGATCACTCCGCACGTGCGGCGCGGGCGGTCGGCGATGCACTGCCGCTCCTGCAGGTGGCCGCCTCGGTCCGCGTGGTGACGGTTACGGATGACAAGACCGAAGCGGTCGTGCAATCCGGAGCCGCTCTCGTCGATCATCTGAGGGAACACGGCGTCCACGCCTCCTTCGAAACGGCTAGAGGCAGCGGCAGGTCGATCGGCAAGATCTTGGGAAACTGGGCGAATTCCCATGGAATGGATGCGATCGTGATGGGCGCCTATCATCATTCGCGCTTGAACGAGATCGTGTGGGGCGGTGTGACAAAGACCGTCATTGGCCAGCCACCATGCTGGGTTATGATCTCACACTAGGCTCGTTATTCTCCAGCCTGATCGTCAACCATCGAACCGTCGCTGACCGGGCTCGCTTGCTTTCATGTCAACCTATCGTCTGAACCATCTGCTGGCGCCGCGTTCAGTCGCGCTCGTCGGCGCGAGCGCCCGTCCGGCCTCCGTCGGACGCGCTGTCCTGGAGAACATTCACAAGGCCGAATTCAAGGGACGGTTCGGCCTCGTCAATCCGCGCCATGCCGAAATCGGCGGCGTCGCCGCGGTGAAGAGTCTGGACCGGTTGGACTTCGTGCCCGAGCTCGTGGTCATCACGGCGCCAGCGCGCGAGATTCCCGCCATCATCGACCAGGCCGGGCGTCGCGGCTCGGCGGGCGCATTGATCGTTTCGGCCGGGCTTGGCCATGGACCGGGATCTCTGTACGAGGCTGCGATCACCGCGGCCCGCAAATACGGCATGCGGCTGATCGGACCGAACTGTCTTGGCATCATGATGCCGGGGGTCAGCCTCAATGCCAGCTTTGCGGCGCATATGCCGGGGGCGGGCAGCCTCGCACTGATCTCGCAATCGGGCGCGATCGCTGCCGGCATGGTGGACTGGGCTGCGCAGCGCGGCGTCGGCTTCTCCGGCATCGTCTCGATCGGCGATCAGATCGACGTCGATCTTGCCGATCTGCTCGACTATTTCGCGATGGATCACAAGACGCGCGCGATCCTTCTCTACATCGAGTCCATCAAGGATGCGCGCAAATTCATGTCGGCGGCGCGTGCCGCCGCGCGCGTGAAGCCCGTCGTCGTGGTGAAGTCCGGCCGCATGGCGCAGGGCGCGAAGGCGGCGGCCACGCATACCGGCGCGCTCGCCGGCGCCGACGCCGTGTATGACGCGGCGTTCCGCCGGGCGGGTGTGGTGCGGGTCTCCGATCTGCGTGAGCTGTTCGATTGCGCCGAGACACTCGGCCGAGTCGAATCGCCCGCGGGGAAGCGTCTCGCTATTCTGACCAACGGTGGCGGGATCGGCGTCCTCGCCGTCGATCGATTGGTCGAGCTCGGCGGAATCCCGGCGACCATCTCGGCTGAGGCGCGCAAGACGCTCGACGCGGTCCTGCCGCCGACCTGGTCCGGGGCAAACCCCGTCGATATCGTGGGCGACGCCGACGCCTCGCGCTACGCGGCGGCTTTGGAGGTGCTGCTGGCCGATCGCGACAATGATGCGGTCCTGGTCCTCAACGTGCAAACGGCGATTGCCTCGGCGGCCGACATCGCGACGACCGTGACGAACCTTGTCGGAAAATATCGCGAGGAGCATCGTCGCTGGGCGAAGCCCGTATTGGCGGCCTGGGTTGGAGCCGATCAGCACATCATTCAGGCGCTTTCCGGCGCCGGTATGCCGAACTACCCGACCGAAGACGACGCCGTGCGCGGCTTCATGCATCTGGTCCGACACCGCGAAGTGGTAGAGGAGCTGAGCCAGGTTCCTCCCGCGATGCCTGATACGTTCGTTCCGGACGCCCGGGAAGCGAGGCAGATCGTCATCGCCGCGATTGCGGACGGCCGCGAATGGCTCGAGCCTGTCGAGATCAAGAACCTGCTCGAAGCCTACGACATCGCGATGGTCCCGACCTATGCGGCGGCCGATGTCGAGCAGGCGGTGAGCTACGCAAAGGAGATCTTTGCACAGGGCGGCACCGTGGTGCTGAAGATCATGTCGCGGGACATCATCCACAAATCCGATGTCGGCGGTGTCGTTCTCAATCTGACGACGCCCGAGGCCGTGCGAGCGGCCACGTCCGACATTCTCGCCCGGGCGAGAAAGCTGCGGCCCGAGGCCCGCATTGGCGGCGTCATCGTCCAGGCGATGGTCGTCAAGGCGAAGGCGCGCGAACTCATCCTGGGCCTCGCCGACGATCCGACTTTCGGCACCGTGGTCGTCTTCGGCCGTGGTGGCACCGCGGTCGAGATCATCAACGACAAGGCGCTTGCGCTGCCGCCGCTCGATTTGCAACTGGCCCGCGACCTGATCGACCGCACCCGCGTGTCGCGGTTGCTGCCTGCTTATCGGGACGTGCCGGCGGTGAAGCCAGATGCCGTCGCCATGGTGCTGGTCAAGCTCGCGCAGATGGCGGCCGACATTCCCGAGATCCGCGAATTCGACATCAATCCGCTGCTGGCGGACGAAACCGGCGTGACCGCGGTGGATGCCCGCGTCGCGGTCGGGCCGCCGCAACGGAAGTTTGTCGGCTCCGGCCCGGCCAATTTCGCCGTTCGCGCCTATCCGTCGCAATGGGAGCGCCGCCTCAAGGTCAAGGACGACTGGCGCATCTTCGTGCGGCCGTTGCGTCCCGAGGACGAGCCGACCATCCACGAATTCCTGCGCCACGTCACGGCGCACGACCTTCGCCTGCGTTTCTTCGCGCCGATGAAGGAGTTTACCCACGAGTTCATCGCACGCCTCACCCAGCTCGACTATGCGCGCGCGATGGCCTTCATTGCATTCGACGAGGCCACCGGCGAAATGGTCGGCGTGGTCCGGCTCCATTCGGACTCGATCTACGAGAGCGGCGAATACGCGATCCTGCTGCGATCCGATCTCAAGGGCAGGGGGCTCGGCTGGGCCCTCATGCAGCTGATCATCGACTACGCCAAGTCGGAAGGTCTGAAAGTCATATCGGGCGACGTGCTCAAGGAGAACATCGTAATGCTCGAAATGTGCCGGGACCTCGGCTTCGAGGTCAAGCCGGATCCCGCCGAGCCAGATATCTGCGACGTCAAGCTGAAGCTCTGAGCGCGCTCTAGGAGCCCGCTTCAGTCGACGTTGCGGCAGACTTCCTGGCCGTTGTGCGCAAGTTCTTGACGATGATCGCGATCAACGGCACCAGCACAGGCACGATCGTGCTGAGCGGATGATGCACGGCGCCCGACACCTGGGCCTGGAGGGCTCGCGCTTCGAGCTGGAGAGCCTCGATGGAGGTGTCGTGAATTTCGCTGGCTAGTTCGAGGTCGCGCCCTGACGGAGCGCGGCCGGCGATCGCGAAGAGAACAGCCGCAATGGCAAAATTGACGGCGCCGAGGATGGCCGCCGCGGCAATCGCACTCCAGATCTGGACCAGCGCGAAATAGGCAGACAGCTCCAACATCAGAAGCCCGAACGCCGCGATCAGCGCCGCAAAGGCGCGCAGGCCGAGGCCGATCAACAGATGGCGCAGCCTGATGTCCGCGATGATCCGGTCGGTGCGCCACAGCGCGCGCAGATGTTTGACCACATTCTCGGTATTCACTTAGTGTCTCCTCAGCATGAAGCCGACAATCACGCCGAGTGCGAACGCGGAGGCGAGCGATGTGATCGGGCGCTCCGCGATGAGCCCCTGAAGCTGCTCCTGCTCGTCGTCGACGGTCTCGCCGAGTTCGGTGAGCGCGGCCCGGATCTGATCGGCGAGCGCCTCGGCGCGATCCTTCGAGCTCTCGAACATCTCTTCGCCGGCGGTGCTCAGCAAGCGTGTGACATCGACCTTCAGCGCCCGCAGTTCTTCGCTCATCCCGTCACTGTTGAACATGGACTTGGTATCCCCATTGAACGTGAGCAAGCCTAGGACCCGCGCGCGCGATCGCGCTTGATTTGCGTCAATCCGCGGCGTGGTCCGGGTCTTGAGACAGGTCAAGCCGGCGGCCATATGCTGGCCTAGAAATGCTGTCTGACTGGGGGCCAATTGCCCCGATGAGGTGGAACGCGTGAACCACGAACCGCTGTTGCTCGCAACGCCGTCCGGCGACGTGCTGAACTTGCGTCCCGAAGGGCCCTGGACCGCCGCGAATGTGGTCACGCTCGAGACGTTGTCGCGGTCGGTGGGACCCGACGTCGATCGGTCGCGCGTCGTCACCATGGACATGTCGGGCGTCAGCGCGCTCGATACGCTCGGTGCCTGGATCCTGGAAAAGCTGTCTCGCAGGGCTTCGTCATCCGGCAGATCGACCGAGTTCGTCGGTGTCGCCGATCATTTCAGTGGGCTGATGGACGAGGTACGTCAGGTCAACCGCAATACGCCGGCGCCGACGGCTGCGCCCAATCCGCTGCTGGCGAGGCTTGGCGATTTCGGAAAATCTACGGTTGGCGCGCGGGAAGACGTCACGATCTTCCTCCAGATGCTCGGCGCATTGTTCATGGCGGTGATCGGTGTGCTGCGACGGCCGCGTTCGCTGCGGCTGACGTCGCTGGTGTATCAGCTCTACCGCATCGGGTGGCAGGCGATTCCCATCGTCGCGCTGATCACCTTCCTGATCGGCGCCATCATCGCCCAGCAGGGCTTCTTCCATTTCCGCAGATTCGGCGCGGAGTCCTACACCGTCGACATGGTCGGCATCCTGGTGCTGCGTGAGCTCGGCGTGCTGATCGTCGCCATCATGGTCGCCGGCCGGTCGGGAAGCGCCTACACCGCCGAGCTCGGCTCGATGAAGATGCGCGAGGAGATCGACGCGCTCTCGACCATGGGGCTCGATCCCGTCGAAGTCCTGATCCTGCCGCGCGTTCTGGCCCTCATCATTGCGCTGCCGATTCTCACCTTCATCGGATCGATTGCCGCGCTCTATGGCGGCGGTCTCGTCGCGCAGTTCTATGGCGACATGGGGCCGGCGATCTACATCGCGCGGCTGCTCGAGGCCATCACAGTCACACATTTCGAGGTGGGCATCCTGAAGGCGCCGTTCATGGCGCTGGTGATCGGGATCGTGGCCTGCAGCGAGGGATTGCGCGTCAAGGGCAGCGCGGAGTCGCTCGGACGGCAGACCACGACGTCGGTGGTGAAGTCGATCTTCCTGGTGATCGTGCTCGACGGCCTGTTCGCGATCTTCTTCGCGTCGATCGGAATGTGACGATGGATGCACCGCAAGACCAGTTCGCGATCCGCGTTCGCGACCTCGTGGTCGGCTTCGGCCGCCAGATCGTGCTCGACCATCTGTCGCTCGACGTCCGCCGGGGCGAGATCCTGGGGCTGGTTGGGGCGTCCGGCGGCGGCAAATCGGTGCTGATGCGGACCATCATTGGCCTCATTCCGCGCCAGGGCGGGGCCATCGAAGTCATGGGACAACCCACCGGTGGTCACGGCCGCGGCGCAGCCACGACATGGGGCATCCTGTTTCAGCAGGGCGCGCTGTTCTCCTCGCTGACGGTCCGCCAGAACGTCCAGTTTCCCTTGCGTGAAAATCTCGTCCTGTCGCAGGAGCTGATGGACGAGATTGCGATCGCCAAGCTCGAAATGGTGGGCTTGCGCGCCCAGGACGCGGACAAATATCCGGCGGAGCTGTCCGGCGGCATGACCAAGCGCGTGGCACTGGCGCGCGCGCTCGCGCTCGATCCGCCGATCCTGTTCCTCGATGAGCCGACATCCGGCCTCGATCCGATCGCCGCGGGCGATTTCGACGCGCTGATCAAGACGCTGCAGAAGACGCTGGGGCTGACCGTGTTCATGGTCACTCACGACCTTGCGAGCCTGACCACGGTCTGCGACCGCGTCGCCGCGCTCGCCGACGGCAAGATCGTGGCGATCGGCCCGATGCGCGAATTGCTGCAATCCGAGCATCCCTGGGTGCGCGCCTATTTCCACGGCAAGCGCTCGCAGATGCTGCAACACGAGATGAGATGAGACATGGAAACCCGCGCTCCCTACGTGCTGATCGGCAGTTTCGTGCTGGCCGCGATCCTCGCGGTGTTCGGCTTCGTCTATTGGCTGAACAACACCGGCGGCATCGGGCCGCGCACGAACTACCACGTGCAATTCCAGGGGCCGGTCCCGGGACTTCTGGTCGGCGCCGGCGTGCTGTTCAATGGTATTCGTGTCGGGGAGGTGACCCAGCTCGGGCTCGCGCCTGACAACCCGCGCTTCGTCAACGCGACGATCTCGGTTGCCACCGCCACTCCGGTGCGTTCCGACACCAAGGTCGGTCTCGAATTCCAGGGTCTGACCGGCGTGCCGGTGGTGACGCTGGAAGGCGGTGTGATCATGGCCAAGTCCGGCGAGCCCCTGACCCTGATCGCCGAGGCCGGCGCCGGTCAAAGCATGACCCAGGCCGCGCGCGATGCCCTGCGGCGGGTCGACACCGTCCTCGAGGACAATTCCGGTCCGCTGAAGGACACGATAGCCAATCTGAAGACGTTCTCCGATGGGCTGGCGCGCAACACCGGCAAGATCGACGGCATTCTGGCGGGCCTGGAGAAGATGACCGGCGGCGGTACGCCTGCGCAGAAGGTCACCTACGACCTGCACTCGCCGCAGAACCTCGGTCCGGCCGGCAAGACGCTCATGGCGTCGCTGGCCATTCCCGAGCCGAGCGCGGTCGCAATGCTGCAGACCCAGCGCATGCTGTTCGCGCCCGCCGGGGACAGACCGGGCTTTGCGGACTTCCTCTGGTCCGACAGCATTCCGAAATTGTTCCAGGCGCGCCTGATCGACAGCTTCGAGAATTACGACATCGCTCACGCCCCGCTGCGCACGTCCGACCTCGGCCAGGCGGATTATCAGCTCCTGATCGACATTCGGCGCTTTCGGATTGCCACGGAGGGTGAGCCACGGGTCGAGATCGGAGTGTCGGCGCGGATCGTCGACAAGAACGGCAAGGTGGTCGCCTCGCGCCTGGTCGAGACCAGCGAAAAGCTCGACAAGGTCGAGCCGGCCGCCTCAGTCGCCGCCTTCGACGCGGCCTTTGCCCGCATCGCCAAGGAGCTGATCGGGTGGACCGTGCAGGCGGTGTGACGCCTATTGCAGCGTCTTCAGGTAGGACAGAAGGTCGTGGATCTGGTCTGGACTGAGCTCGAAGGCGGGCATGTCGGCGTGACCGGTGTAGATCCCTTCGGCCAGCGCCTCACCGAGGGTCTCGATCGGATACCACCGATGCAGGGTGCGCAGCGGCGGCGCGCCCTCGAGCGGACTGCGGGAAACGCGGTCGATCGCGTGACAGCGTGCGCAGTTGGCCCGCGCAAAGGCCTTGCCGCGCTGTTCGGCGGTGGGAGCCGCCAGCGCAGGCGTAATCAGAAGCAGCCCAATCAGGCCGTGACGCAGGGCGCCTTGCAGCATGGAAAGTGATCCTGTCGAACGCTGGATGCAGAATAAGACGGGGATGCCACCCGAATTTGATCTGAGTCAACTGGCTTTGGCGCAGTGCAGTAAAATGCAGATGCGTGGCCGGCTCGGCCGGGGGGCGGAGCTGGATCGACGCGAGGAGCGGTGGATGAAGCCTTCCGTGGTCACGATTGAGCCGAGCGGGCACTTCTGCGACGATTGCGCCGTGCGAGGAGCGGCGGTTTGTTCGTCACTGGATGCGGCCGAGCTCAGGGAGTTCGAACATCTGGGACGCCGCGTTCATTTTGGCTCCGGCGAGACCGTGTTCTCCGAGGAGGACATCACCAGTTCGTTCTACAACGTTCTCGAAGGCGTCATGCGTCTGTACAAGCTGCTGCCCGACGGCCGGCGACAGATCGTGGGCTTTGCCTTGCCCGGCGATTTCCTGGGGATGAATTTGTCCGGCCGGCACAATTTTTCTGCCGATGCGATCGGCGCGGTCACCGTGTGCCAGTTCGGCAAAGCGCCGTTCGGCCGCTTCATCGAAGACCGGCCGCAGCTGCTCAGGCGGATCAACGAGCTGGCCGTTCGCGAGTTGAGCCAGGCGCGCGACCATATGGTCCTGCTCGGCCGCCGCTCCGCCGACGAGAAAGTCGCAGCCTTTCTGCTCGGCTGGCGTGGACGGCTGGTCGCGCACAATGGGCTGTCCGATACGGTCCCGCTTCCGATGAGCCGTCAGGACATCGCCGACTATCTCGGCCTGACCATCGAAACCGTCAGTCGCACCTTCACCAAGCTGGAGCGTCACGGCGTGATCGAGATCATTCACGGCGGCATCAGCCTGCTCGATCCTGCGCGCGCCGAAGCGCTGGCCGCAGCCTGACGGTCCGTCCGCGGCGCCCTGATCCTTTTTTGATCTCAATCAATGACGCCGGCCGGCCGCGGCAAATAATGGCGCAACCATCAGGGAGGAGCATGATGCCCGCTGACGCATTGTTGATGTCCATTGTCGTCGTCGCGATCTTCGTCGCATTCGCCGCAGCTCTGGCTTGGGCGGACCGGCAAACCAGCGCCGGCCGGCTCGATCCGGATTCCAAGCGCTGAAGCGCCTGAAGTCTTCGTCCGCTCAGACGAGCCAGCGGCCGACGCTCGTCCGGCTGGCTTAGGCCAGCGTCTCAACGCAATCGCGCGTTGCGCGGCCTGCAACTCTGCATCAATTAAAACGCATCGACGCATCCTTCGGATGTGGACTTCCGGCATGACCGCGGCTTTTTCGCGGCATTTGCCTCAAACCGCGCGCGTGCTTTCCGGTTGAAAAGCCTGATAACGTTGACTACGCAGGAACCTCAGTGCCTCGTAGTCTTAGGAGCCCCGCGGCGTGCCTCAGGACAAGACCGGCGACCCCCGACAGTCGGCGGGCAACAAACTATCGGTCCTGCGCAAGCACCCGATCTTCGCGGATCTGGAGCCGGAGGCTCTCGATCAACTCTGCCGCTACGCCAAGCACACCACCGTGAAGCGCGGAGCGACGATCGCCGCCAAGGGCGATCCAGGCAACAATCTGTTCGCGGTGATCTCGGGGACCGTGAAGATCTCCTCCTCGTCGCCAGATGGGCGGAACGCCATTCTCAATCTGATCGGTCCCGGGGAAATCTTCGGCGAGATCGCGGTGCTCGACGGCGCGCCCAGGTCCGCCGACGCCACCGCCAACACCAATTGCGAGCTCTATATCATCGACCGCCGGGACTTCCTGCCGTTCGTGAAAAGCCAGCCGGCTCTGGCGATGAAGTTCATCGAGCTGCTCTGTGCGCGGCTGCGCTGGACCAGCCAGCAGGTCGAGCAGGTCATTCTCCAGAACCTGCCGGGGCGGCTCGCCAGCGCGCTGCTCGGTCTCACGGAGGAGCGCAAGTTCGACTCCGGCAGCGGCACACTGGCCATCACGCAGCAGGAGATCAGCGAGATGGTGGGAATGACGCGCGAGAGCATCAACAAGCAATTGCGCGCATGGGCCGGCCGCAACTGGGTTCGCCTCGAGCACGGCGCCATCGTCGTGCTGGATACGGATGCGCTGCGCGAACTCGCCGAGAGCGGCCTCAACGGCGAGTGATGCCTCAGGCCTGATCGTCGATAATGGCGACCGCGCGGGTCCAGCCCGCGGAGGCGCGTTCGATCTTCACCGGGAAGCATGAGACCGTGAACCCGGTCGAGGGCAGTTGATCGAGATTGTGCAGCTTCTCGAGATGGCAATAGCCGATGTGCCGTCCGGCCTTGTGGCCTTCCCAGATCAGGCCGGCATCCTTTGTCTCGGCGTATTTCCTCGCGGTGTAGACGAACGGCGCGTCCCAGCTCCAGCCGTCGGTGCCGGTCAGGCGAACGCCGCGTTCGAGCAGGTACATGGTGGCCGCATAACCCATGCCGCAGCCGGAATTGACGTATTCGGCTTGGCCGAATTTGGCCCCGGCGCTGGTGTTGACGACGACGATCTCCAGCGGCGACAGCGTGTGTCCGATGCGCTTCAGTTCGTTCTCGACGTCGTCGGCGCTCGCCACATAGCCGTCAGGCAGATGCCGGAAGTCGAGCTTCACGCCGGGCTGAAAGCACCATTCCAGCGGGACTTCGTCGATGGTCCATGACCGCTCGCCGCGGTTCATGGTCGGATGGAAATGCCAGGGCGCATCGAGATGCGTGCCGTTATGGGTCGAAAGCGAGACCTGTTCGACGGCCCAGCCCTGTCCGTCCGGCAGATCCTGCGCCTCGAGACCATCGAAGAACTGCAGCATCCGGGGCAGGCCTTGCTGGTGATCGATATACTGGATCGTCGGATGGTTGCCCGGCGGATCGGCCGTCACGTCGTTTCGCAGCGGCACCGAGATATCGATCAGCTTCCGCGGCATGGGCATTCCCTCAACATGGTCCGCTGTTTCGAATATCTTGAGGGGCCCCTGTTGCCGGCGTCAAGTCACGTGGCGGCGACGATGGACACCAGCCGTACCCGCCATAAAGCGAATTGCGTCAGAAATTGATCGATGCAACTCTTGCATTGATCGATGCTGGAATTGGGTTGGACAGAGAATGCCGTCCGCCCTAGGGACGACTTGGTGCTTGACTTCACGCCTGAAGTGGAGCGACCCAAGGCGGCCCGCAGCCTGCCCGACAACGAAATAATCAACCCCGGAGGAAGCCCAGATGAAGACACTCACCGGTATCATCACAGCCGTTGCGCTGGCGCTCTCGGCGCCTTTGGCGACCGCACGCGATTTCCGCTCGGCCGACGTCCATCCGGCAGACTATCCGACCGTCGAGGCCGTCAAGTTCATGGGCAAGCAGCTCGCGGCGGCGAGCGGCGGCAAGCTCGGCGTCAAGGTGTTTCCGAACGGTGCCCTGGGCTCCGAAAAGGACACCATCGAGCAACTCAAGATCGGCGCGCTCGATATGATGCGGATCAACGCCTCGCCGCTGAACAATTTCGTGCCCGAGACCATCGCGCTGTGCCTGCCCTTCGTGTTCCGCGACACGCAGCACATGCGCACCGTCCTCGACGGGCCGATCGGCGACGAGATCCTGGCGGCGATGGCGCCCGCCGGCCTGGTCGGCCTTGCCTATTACGACAGCGGCGCCCGCTCCATCTACACCGTCAAGGCACCGGTCAAGTCCCTCGCCGACCTCAAGGGTCTGAAGATCCGCGTCCAGCAATCCGACCTGTGGGTCGGCATGATCCAGAGCCTCGGTGCCAATCCGACGCCGATGCCATATGGCGAAGTCTATACCGCGCTCAAGACCGGGCTTGTCGACGCTGCCGAGAATAACTGGCCCTCCTATGAGTCCTCGCGCCACTTCGAGGCCGCCAAGTTCTACAACATCACCGAGCACTCCCTGGCGCCCGAAGTTCTCGTGATGTCGAAGAAGGTCTGGGACACGCTGAGCAAGGAAGACCAGGCGATGGTCCGCAAGGCAGCCAAGGAATCGGTGCCCGTCATGCGCAAGCTCTGGGACGAGCGTGAGCAGGCCTCGCGCAAGACGGTCGAGGCGGCTGGCGTCCAGGTCGTGACAATCGCCAACAAGCAGGAGTTCGTCGATGCGATGAAGCCGGTGTACCAGAAGTTCGCCGGCGACGAGAAGCTGCAGGGCCTCGTCAAGCGCATCCAGGACTCGAAGTAAGCACAACGGCGTCGGGTCCGGAGTCGCCGACCCGCGACACCGGACCCAGGCGGGGAGGCGCGGGATGACAGACCCACACGTCGCAGATCATGAGCATGAGGCGGTCGGACGACCGTCCACCGGCTTGCTGTCACGGATCAACGCTCCAATTGCTCGCATCGGCATGTATCTGTCCGTGGCCGGCCTGCTCGTCATCGTCACCATCGTGTTCTATCAGGTGTTCGGGCGCTACGTTCTCAATTCCAGCCCGACCTGGACGGAGAACCTTGCACTGGTTCTGATCCTCTATGTCACGCTGATCGGGGCCGCGGTCGGCGTGCGCGATGCCGGACACATCGGCATGGATAGTCTGCTGGTCATGCTTCCGGATCATATGCGGGAGAAGATCGAGCTCGTGATCCACGTCCTGGTGGCCGTGTTCGGCATTGCGATGGCCTATAACGGCTGGATCCTCGGGTCTTCGGTCGGCACCGTGAAGATCCCCAATCTCGGCCTGCCCGAGGTGATCCGCTACGTGCCGCTCATCGCCTCCGGTCTCCTGATCGTTTCCTTTTCCATCGAGCACATCATGGCTCTCTTGCGCGGCGAAGAGGTCGTCCCCTCATGGAACTGATGATCCTCGGCGCCACCTTCTTCGGCTTCCTCGTTCTTGGCGTTCCCGTCGCCTTCGCCATCGGCCTCTCGGCGATCTGCACTATTCTCTACGAAGGCCTGCCCGTCGCGGTCATCTTCCAGCAGATGATGTCGGGAATGAACATCTTCTCCTTCCTTGCCATTCCGTTCTTCGTGTTCAGCGGTGAGCTGATGCTGCATGGCGGTGTTGCCGACAAGATCGTGCAACTCGCCAAGAATCTCGTCGGGCACATCCGCGGCGGGCTCGGCATGTCGAACGTGGTCGCCTGCACGCTGTTCGGCGGCGTCTCCGGATCGCCCGTGGCCGACGTGTCCGCCATGGGCGCGGTGATGATCCCGATGATGAAGAAAGAGGGTTTCGACACCGACTACGCCGTCAACGTCACCACCCACGCCTCGCTGGTCGGAGCTTTGATGCCGACCAGCCACAACATGATCATCTATGCCCTGGCCGCCGGCGGCAAGGTCTCGATCGGCGCGCTGATCGCCGCCGGCCTCCTGCCGGCGATCGTGCTGATGGTCTGCATGCTCGTGGCCGCCTACGCTGTCGCGGTGAAGCGCGGCTATCCGGCCGGCAAGTTCCCGGGCTGGGCCGAGGTGTTCCGCTCGCTCGCGGCCGCGCTGCCGGGTCTTCTGATCGTCGGCATCATCTTGGCCGGCATCCTGTCCGGCGTCTTCACGGCAACCGAATCTGCGGCCATCGCGGTCACCTACACGATCCTGCTGACCTTCTTCATCTACCGCACCATGACCTGGGGCAACTTCCTGCGTGCCGCGGCCAAGGCCGTGAAGACGACGGGCGTGGTGCTGCTGCTGATCGGGGTCTCCACCATGTTCCAGTACCTGATGGGACTCTACGAGGTGGCCGACCTGGCCGGCGAGATGATGAGCAAGGTGTCGACGCAACCCTGGGTCATCTTCCTGCTCATCAACGTCATCCTGTTCGTGCTCGGCACGTTCATGGACATGGCGGCGACCATTCTGATCTGCACTCCGATCTTTCTGCCGATCGCGATGAAGGCGGGCATGGACCCGGTGCAGTTCGGCATGCTGATGCTGATCAACTGCGCGCTTGGACTCAACACCCCGCCGGTCGGAACCACGCAGTTCGTGGGCTGCGCCATCGGCGGCATCTCGGTGGGTGCGGTGATGCGCACCATCCTGCCGTTCTATGCCGCGCTGATCGCAGCACTGATGTTCGTGACCTACGTCCCTGCATTCTCGCTGTGGCTGCCTCGCCTGTTGATGGGCTACAAGGGCTAGCAGCACCAGGGAGACACTATCAGTGACGGACTATCGCAAGCTCTTCGATCTCACCGGCAAGACGGCAGTCGTCCTCGGTGCCGCATCCGGCATCGGCAAGTCGTCGGCCGAGGCCCTCGCCGGGTTAGGGGCCCGTGTCGTTTGCGCCGATCGCGCGCTTGACGCTGCGGAAGCGACGGCCGCAGGTATTCGCGACAAGGGCGGCTGGGCGGAGGCAGCAGCGTGCGACGCCGCAAGCGCTGCGGACGTCAACGCGCTCGCCATAATCGTGATGCAGAAATTTCCGCGGCTCGACATCGCCGTGACGACGCCCGGGCTCAACATCCGCAAGACCATCCTCGACTACACCGAGGAGGATCTCGACCGCGTCCTCAACCTGAACGTCAAAGGCACCGTCTGGTTCTTCCAGGCGTTCGGCCGCATCATGGTCGAGCAGAAGGGCGGCAGCATCATCGCCTGCTCGTCGGTGCGCGCGGTGACCATCGAGCCGGGCCTCGGTGTCTACGGCTCGACCAAGGCCGCCATCGGCCTGCTGGTCAAGGGCTTTGCCTCCGAGGTCGGCCACGCCGGCGTGCGCGTCAACGCGATCGCGCCGAGCATCGCCGAGACCGCGCTGACTGGCCCTTTCAAGCAGCGCCCCGACATCTACAACCTCTACGCCGGCCACACCGTTTTCAACCGCTGGAGCAGCGCCGATGAGGTCGCCACCGCCGTGGCCTATCTCGCCTCGGACGCCGCGAGCTACGTCAGCGGCAGCACGCTGTTCGTCGATGGCGGCTGGACCGCGGTCGACGGCCCGCCGACCGGTCTCACCCAGCTGCACAAATAGGTCGATCCGCGCACGAAAGCCGCGCCTCGTTCGGAGTTCCGGCGGCATTTCGCGGTTGCGACAAGACCTTGCAACGGGCATGGCTTGAGCAAATCGCATGGCAGTGCCGGATAAATGCGCTCGGCTGGCTGGTATTTTGGTGTTACCAATCTGCCATGAACCAGCACGCCAAGATCGAAATCCGCCATTCGACCTGCCCGCATGATTGCCCCTCGGCGTGCGCTCTCGATGTCGAGGTGGTCGACGGCCGGAGTATCGGCCGCGTCCGTGGTTCGAAGCGGCAGACCTATACGGCCGGCGTCGTCTGCGCCAAGGTCGCACGCTACGCCGAGCGCATCCATCACCCCGAGCGGGTGATGTTTCCGATGCGCCGCACCGGGCCGAAGGGTTCAGGTCAATTCGTGCGGATCTCCTGGGACGAGGCGCTGGACGAGATCGGCCATCGCTTCAATGCAGCCGAGCGCGAGTTCGGCGCAGAATCGATCTGGCCCTATTACTATGCCGGCACGATGGGCTTGGTGATGCGCGACGGCCTCAACCGTCTCACGCATGTCAAAAAATACTCCCGCTTCTATCAGACCATCTGCGCCAATGTCGCGCGCATCGGCTATGCCATCGGCACCGGCAAGATCGCCGGCGTCGATCCGCGCGAGATGGCGCTCTCCGACCTCGTCGTGATCTGGGGCACCAACCCGGTCAACACCCAGGTCAACGTGATGACGCACGCCTCCCGCGCCCGCAAGGAGCGCGGCGCGAAGATTGCCGCGGTCGACATCTACGACAACGAGACCATGAAGCAGGCTGATATCAAGATCATCCTGCGGCCCGGCACCGACGGTGCCTTTGCCTGCGGCGTCATGCACGTCCTGTTTCGCGACGGCTATGCCGACCGCGCCTATATGGACGAATACACCGATTGCCCCGCCGAGCTCGAGGCGCACCTGAAGACGCGCACGCCGGAATGGGCGTCTGCGATTTGCGGCGTCCCGGTGGCGGAAATCGAAGCGTTTGCGAAAGCGGTTGGCGAGACCAAGCGCACCTTCTTCCGCTTCGGCTACGGCTTCACGCGCAGCCGCAATGGCGCCACGCAGATGCACGCGGCCAATTGCATTCCCGCGGTGACCGGCGCCTGGCAGCATGAAGGCGGCGGCGCCTTCTTCAACAATTACGCCCTGTGGCATTTCAACGAATCCATCATCGAAGGCCACGATGCCATCGACCCAAATGTGCGCGCGCTCGACCAGTCCAAGATTGGTCGCATCCTCACCGGCGATGCCGAAGCCCTGCGGGGCAAGGGCCCGGTCAAGGCGATGCTGATCCAGAACACCAACCCGATGACGGTGGCGCCGGAGCAGGCGCTGGTGCGCGAGGGTTTTGCGCGCGAGGACCTGTTCGTCGCAGTGCACGAGCAGTTCATGACCGAGACGGCGCTGATGGCCGACATCGTGCTGCCGGCGACCATGTTCATGGAGCATGACGACCTCTATTACGGCGGCGGCCACCAGCACATCTCGGTCGGGCCGAAGCTGATCGACCCTCCCGGCGAATGCCGCTCCAACCATGAGGTGCTGCAGGGACTGGCGCCGCGGCTCGGTGCCAGGCATCCGGGTTTCGAGATGACGCCGCGCGAATTGATCGACGCGACGCTGAAGCTCAGCAATCACGGCGACATTGGCGGCCTCGAAGCCGACCTCTGGCGCGACCTGCAGCCGGACTTCCGAACCTCGCATTATCTCGATGGCTTTGCCCATGCCGACGGGAAATTCCATTTCAGGGCGGACTGGGCACATCTGCCGTTCGGCGTGACCATGGGTGATTTCGACAAGATGCCTGATCTGCCGGACCATTGGGCGGTGATCGAGCATTCCGACCAGGCCCATCCGTTCCGGCTAGCGACCAGCCCCTCGCGCAGCTTCCTCAACACTACCTTCAACGAGACGCCGTCCTCGCAGGCTCGCGAGGGCAAGGCGAGTGTGATGATCCATCCGCTGGATGCGGCCGCGCTCGACATCGCCAACGGCGATGCGGTGACGCTCGGCAATACCCGTGGCGAGACCACGCTGGTCGCGACGCTGTTCGACGGCGTGCGGCGCGGGGTCCTGATCGCGGAATCCGTTCATCCCAACAAGAACCATATCGGCGGGCGTGGCATCAACATGCTGACGGGAGCCGAAGCCGTCGCGCCGATCGGCGGGGCCGCATTCCATGACAACAAGGTCTGGATCAGGAAAGCCTCTGCGGCTCAGGGCACGCATTCCGTGACGCCATAGCCCGCGAACTCCTTCGCGATATCAGGGTTCATCGACTTCGCCTGAGCGATATCGATGGCACCGTCGCCGCCGCTCCTGCGCGTGGCGATGCCGCGGCCGAACAGCGACGACGACGAGCGCGGGTTGCGCTGGATCGCGTCGTTGTAGTCCTTGATCGCCTCATTGGTCCGGCCGAGCTTGAGGTTGACGAGCCCGCGGCTGTCGAGCGCATCGCTCAATCCGGGATTGATCTGGAGCGCAAGATTGCAGTCGGCCAGCGCGCCCTGCAGATCGCCGGTGGCAGCGCGTGTCCAGCAGCGGTTGTTGAGCGCCTCGCCATCCCTGGGATTCTTGCGGATCACGACGTCGAAATCCTGCATGGCGAGCGCGTAGGCGCGCTTGATCGCATAGACCTGGCCGCGCTTGTATCGCGAGGCGACGTCATTGGCGTTCGCTGCGATCTTGCGGCTGAGATCGGCGATGACCGGATCCCTGGCGAGATCGCCGGCGTTCGGAGCAGGCTCTGGTTGCAGCGCGTCGCAGACCGGCTTCTGCGGCTCCGCTTTCTGAGGCTCCGGCTTCGCCGGCTCGCCGGCCTTGTTGTCGGCCGGCTGCGCCACCGAACCGGCGAACGAGAATTCCGTGGTCAGCGAGGACGACAGCCACGGCACCTGTTCCCGTTTGGTGGCGGCGACCACGCCGTTCTTGGTGTTGGTCAAAGCCTGCTCGGCGCTGATATTCGGCGCGCGCATCTCGCGGAGCAACTCGGCGACGAACAGGCCGTGATCGGTCTTGCCGCCGACGGCGACCGCGCCGAGCGCTGCGGAGTAGAGCACGAGCGAATTGCTCGGCGCGATCGCCGGCGCAAGGCCCGCCGAATAGCGGCGGAAGCGCCGCTCGAACGGGTTGCGGCGTGAGGCATCGATCAACGCGATCTTGATCGCGGCGCCGCGCGTGTTCATCTCGGCGAGAATGGCGTCGAGGCTGAAGCCGTCGCGCGCCACATCCGGCTCGGTCCAGATCTGCGCGTCGACCGGAAGCAGGTAGGTCTGCCGGTTGGACTGGATGGCAAAGCCGTCGAAGAAGATCAACGCCACGGCGCCGCGTTCGATGCGGGCATAGAAGCGATCCAGCACCTGCCGCATGGCGTCGGCCGTGAGATTGCTCTGGCGATCGACAACGAAGCCGCCGCGCTTCAGTTCCTCAGCGACGTCCTGGACATCGTTGGCGACCTCGTTCAGCACCACTTCATTGTCGGGGTATCTTGCGTTGCCGATCACCAGCGCGAGCTTGGCGGCGTCGGCCGCACGGCTTGCGGATCCTGCGCTCAGCGCGAGCAGGCCTGCCAGCAACATCGTCATCGCGGCGCGCATGAAATGGCTCATCGGTGATCAAAATCTCCAGCCAGGATAGCGGTCGTCACCGTTAATTCAATCGCCGTGCGAATTTGTGCCCACACGCTATGGTGACACGGCGTTGCAGATTGCCCTTGCGCGCGTCGCCCGTCCTGCCGCAAATGGCCGCAAAACGGAACACAAGGAAGCGAACCCACCATGACCGACACCACGGCAATCATCACTGAGAAGCGCGGCCAGGCGTTCTGGATCACCATCAACCGGCCGGAGAAACGCAACGCGTTGAACGGCGAGGTCATCGCCGGCATCACCAAAGGCTATCGCGACGCGCACGACGACAAGGACGTCCGCGTCATCGTGCTGACGGGCGCGGGCGACAAGGCGTTCTGCGCGGGCGCCGACTTGCAGAATTCCGGCGCGGCTTTCGCGATGGATCATTCCAAACCAAATGTCGACTATGCCGATCTGTTACGTTTGTCACAGAACGCCACAAAACCGGCGATTGCGCGGGTCGGCGGCGTCTGCATGGCCGGCGGCATGGGCCTTTTATGCATGACCGACATGGCGGTCGCGGCCGATCACGTCATCTTCGGCCTGCCGGAGGTAAAGGTCGGCGTGTTCCCGATGCAGGTGCTGAGCCTGTTGCAGAGCATCGCGCCCCGGCGCCTCGTCAACGAATGGGCGCTGACGGGCGAGCCGTTCGACGCCAAGGCCGCGCAGGCCGCGGGCCTTCTCAACTACGTCGTGCCTGCGGCGGAGCTCGATGCCAAGGTCGACTGGCTGATCGGCCGCATCGTCGACAAATCGCCGACCGCGATCCGCCGCGGCAAATATGCCATGCGCGCCATCGCCTCGATGTCGTTCGATGAGAGCATCGCCTATACCGAAAGCCAGATCGCGCTGCTTGCGATGACCGAGGACGCCAAGGAGGGCCTGAAGGCGTTCAGCGAAAAGCGCAAGCCGGTCTGGACGGGGAGGTAGCTGCACGAGAGGGGGGTTACCACCTCGATTAGATTTCAACGGAGGCCGCATTCCTCCGCCGTCATTCCGGGGCGCGCGTAGCGCGAGCCCGGAATCCATCGTGCAGCAAGCGACGCGGGGAAATGGATTCCGGGCTCGCGCCAAGTGGCGCTCCCCGGAATGACGAACTACCCCGCGTTGGCCTTCAGCCCAGCCGCCTGGATACCTGCGAGCGCGCAGGCCTCGTCATTGTCGGAGGTGTCGCCGGAGACGCCGACGGCGCCGAGCAGGGTGGTGCCGTCCATGATCAGCACGCCGCCGGGCACCGGCACCAGGGCGCCTCTGGCCATGGTGTTCACGGCATCGATGAAATAGGCCTGCTCCTGCGCGCGCTGGAACAGGGCGCGCGAGCCCACGCCCATGGCGAGCGCGCCATAGGCCTTTCCGTGCGCGATCTCGGCGCGCATCAGGCTGGTGCCGTCCTGCGCGGCCGCGAGCTTGAGCACGCCGCGGGCGTCGAGGATGGTGACGACCAGCGGCTTCAACTTGAGCTCGCCGGCCTTCACGAAGGCGGCGTCGAGGATCTTGCGGGCGGTATCGAGGGTGAGGTCAGCCATGACTGGTTTCCTTTTCAGCGAGGGACGTGGGATTGGACTTGGCGCGGTCGACGCTCATCGCCAGCACGCGCGCGACGTGAAGCGCCTCGCGCTGGGCGCCGTCATGAATCTGGTGCCGGCAGGAGGTGCCGTCGGCAACGATGAGCGCAGTCTGGTCCGCACGCCGCACAGCCGGCAGCAGCGACAGTTCGGCCATCTCGATCGAGGCATCATAGGTGTCGGCACCATACCCGAATGCCCCGGCCATGCCGCAACAGCTCGACTCGATGGTCTCGACTTTCAGGCCGGGGACGAGCCGCAGCACCTGCTCGACGGGCTTGAAGGCGCCGAAGGATTTTTGATGGCAATGGCCGTGCACCATCGCCTTGTCAGCGATCGCGCCGAGTGGCAGTTGCAGCCGGCCGGCCTCGGCCTCGCGCACCAGGAATTCCTCGAAGGTCAGCGCATGGGCGCCGACCGCCTTGGCATCGTTGTCCTGGCGCAGCGCAGCGAGCTCGTCGCGCAGCGTCAACAGGCAGCTCGGCTCGAGGCCGACGATCGACACGCCGCGCGCGGCAAAGGGCGCGAAAGTCGCCACGAGACGATCGAGCTCGGCTTTGGCCTCGTCGACGAGACCGGCGGAGAGGAACGTGCGTCCGCAGCAAAGCGGGCGGCTGCCGGCCAAAGACTTGGGCAGGTGCACACGATAGCCGCCGGCTGTCAGCACGCGCAGCGCGGCGTCGAGGTTCTCGCGCTCATAGACGCGATTGAAGGTGTCGGCGAACAGCACGACCTCGCGGCCCATCTGCGGACCAATCGCTTCGGTTGCCGGCGCAAACACGTCGCTGCGAAAGGCGGGCATGGTGCGGCGCGCGCTGATGCCGGCAACGCGCTCGAACAGCTTTCGCAATAGCGGGCTGCGATTGCGCAAATTAGCCAGCGGCGCGAAGCGCGAGGCAAGGCCGGCATAGCGCGGCAGATAGCCGACCAGGCGGTCGCGCAGCGTCAGGCCGTGAGAGGCGGCGCGCGCGGCGAGCACTTCGATCTTCATCTTGGCCATGTCGACGCCAGTCGGGCACTCATGGCGGCAGGCCTTGCAGGAGACGCAGAGCTTTAGCGTCTCCATCATTTCGTCGGAAGAAAGCGCGCCCTCGCCGAGCTGGCCGGAGATCGCGAGCCGCAACGTGTTCGCTCGCCCTCGCGTGACATCCTTCTCGTTGCGCGTGGCGCGATAGGACGGGCACATCACGCCGCCTTCGAGCTTGCGGCAGGCACCGTTGTTGTTGCACATCTCGATGGCGCCCTGGAAGCCGCCGCCGGCCCCGGGCCAGGCCGACCAGTCGAGCCTGGTCTTGAGCTCGCCGACGCGATAGTCCGGCTTGAAGCGGAACAGCGAGCGATCGTCCATCCTGGGCGCATCGACGATCTTGCCGGGATTCAGAACACCCTCGGGGTCGAAGCGCTGCTTCACTTCCCTGAAGTCGGCGACGAGACGCTCGCCGAACATCGTCTCGTGGAATTCCGAGCGCACCAGGCCGTCGCCATGCTCGCCGGAATGCGAGCCCTTGTATTCGCGCACCAGCGCGAACGCCTCTTCGGCGATGGCGCGCATTGCCTTGACGTCTTTCTCCAGCTTCAAATTCAGCACCGGACGGACGTGCAGGCAGCCCTCGGACGCGTGCGCATACATCGTGCCGCTGGTGCCATGCCTGGCAAACACCTCGTTCAGTCGCGCGGTGTAGTCGGCAAGATGCGGCAGCGGTACGGCGCAGTCCTCGACGAACGAGACCGGCTTGCCCTCCTGCTTCATCGACATCATGACGTTGAGGCCGGCAGCGCGGAAATCGGCGATGCCGCTCTGCAGCGCCGGCTCAATGATCTCGACCACGCCGCCCCATTTGCGCGTCTCGTTGTTCCAGCCGAAGCCGAGATCGCTCATCAGCTCGCCGAGCTGCTTGAGGCGCACGAGGTTATCCGCCTGGTCTTCTTCGGCGAACTCGACCACCAGCACGGCGTCAGGATCGCCCTTGATCGCGGCGGAGATGATGGGGCGGAACATCGCGATGTCGCGGCCAAGCGCGAGCATGGTGCGATCGACCAACTCGACCGCAATCGGTTTCAGCTTGACCAGGTGCTGGGCCGCATCCATCGCCTCGTAAAAGCTGCCGAAATGGCAGACGCCGAGGGCCTTGTTGCGGATCACGGGCCACAGCTTCAGCTCGACCTTGGTGGTGAAGGCCAGCGTGCCCTCCGAGCCGACCAGGAGATGCGCCATGTTGTTGCGCGCATTGCGCGGGACCAGCGCATCGAGATTGTAACCGCCGACGCGGCGCTGCACTTTTGGAAAGCGAGTGGCAATCTCGTCGGCCTCGCGGGCGCCGAGATCGAGCAGGTCGCGGAACAGGGCGCGCGCACTGTCGCCGGCCTCGACATCGGAGAGATCGCGCGAGACCTCGCCGAAGCGGCTCAGCGTGCCGTCGGCGAGCGCAGCCTCCATCGACAGCGTGTTGTCGCGCATGGTGCCGTAGCGCAAGCTGCGGCCGCCGCATGAATTGTTCCCGGCCATGCCGCCGATGGTGGCGCGGGAGGCCGTGGAGACGTCGACCGGAAACCAGAGGCCGTGCTTCCTGAGCTGGCGGTTGAGGTCGTCGAGCACGATGCCGGGCTCGACCACGCAGGTCCGGCCCTCGACGTCGAGTGACAGGATCCGGTTGAGGTGCTTGGAGAGATCGACCACGAGCCCGTCATTGACGGTCTGGCCGCATTGCGAGGTGCCGCCGCCGCGCGGGGTGACCTTGTACCCCTCGTCGCGGGCGATCGCCAGCGCCAGCAACGCCTCGTCCATGGTCTTCGGGACCACCACGCCTGATGGCACGATCTGGTAGAACGAGGCGTCGGTGGCGTAGCGGCCGCGGCTGAAGGGGTCGAACAGGACGTCGCCGGTGATTTCCCGGGCCAGACGTGCGGCCAGGCGGTCCGTTTGGACCGATTCCGGTGATTTTCCAGCCACTTCCGCCGCCATGGTCCGCTCTCGCCGTTTGCCGGCACCGTCTTGCCTCCCGTCACGGCCCTTGGCAAGCGAGCCCTGCTTCTTGTGCATTGACGGACCCCGCCGGGCGAGGGACAAGCCCGACGAATAGTGATATGCGAGCGGCTCGCCGGCGCCCCGAATTCGGGCCCACCGACGCCAACGCCGAGACAAGCTTCAAAGACCGGGAAGGACGCCGATGACCGTGCACACTGGAAGGCATTTCCTACAGATTCCAGGACCGACCAATGTGCCCGACCGGGTGCTGCGGGCGATGGACATGCCGACGCTGGACCATCGTGGTCCGGAGTTCGCCGAGCTCGGTTTTGCGGTTCTCGCCTCGATGCAGCGGGTATTCCGCACCAAGCAGCCCGTGATCATCTTCCCCTCGTCCGGCACCGGCGCCTGGGAGGCGGCGATGGTCAACGTGTTCGCACCCGGCGACAAGCTCCTGATGTGCGAGACCGGCCAGTTCGCCGTGCTGTGGCGCGGCATCGCCGACAAGTTCAAGCTCGACGTCGACTTCATTCCGAGCGATTGGCGCCATGGCGCCGACCTCGCCGAGATCGAGAAGCGCCTGGTCGCCGACAAGCAGCACGCGATCAAAGCGGTCTGCGTCGTCCACAACGAGACCTCGACCGGTTGCGTGACGCCGCCGCTGGAGGTGCGCAAGCTGCTCGACCGCGTCAAGCATCCGGCGCTGTTGATGGTCGACACCATCTCCGGCCTCGGCTCGATGGAATATGAGCACGACGCCTGGGGCATCGACGTCTCGGTCGCCGGCTCGCAGAAGGGTCTGATGCTGCCGCCCGGCCTCGGCTTCAACGCCGTCTCGGAGAAGGCGCTCACCATTGCCAAGGCCAACCCCGGCATGCGCTCCTACTGGGACTGGCAGGAGGTGATCAACTTCAACAAGCTCGGCACCTTCCCCTATACGCCCGCGACCAATCTGCTCTATGGCCTGCGCGAAGCGGTCAAGATGCTGGAAGAGGAGGGGTTGGAGAACGTCTGGACCCGCCACAAGCGCCACAGCGCGGCGACGCGCGCCGCGATCAAGGTTTGGGGCCTGGAGACCCAGTGCGCCGACCCGGCTGCGCACTCGCCGGCGCTGACCGGCGTGCGCGTGCCGGATGGACACGACGCCGATGCCTTCCGCAAGGTGGTGCTGGAGAACTTCGACATGTCGCTCGGCACCGGCCTGAACAAGGTCAAGGGCAAGGTGTTCCGCATCGGCCATATCGGCCATTTCAACGATCTGATGCTGATGGGCACGCTCGCCGGCGTCGAGATGGGCCTCGATCTTGCAAAGATTCCGCACCGGAGCGGCGGGGTGTTGGCGGCGATGGACGTCCTGAAGGGGCGCGACGTCGTGCCGATGACCAAAGCTCAGGTTGCCTAAGGGCCAAGGCGATCTGAACCGACCTGACCAAGAAGAGAGCGCGCGATGAACGCACCGACCACCGCCAACGAAGACCTGCTCTACTCCGTCCAGGACGGCATCGCGCGGATCACCTTCAACCGACCCCAGGCCCGCAACGCAATGACCTTCGCCATGTATGATCGCATGGCGGAGATCTGCCAGGAGATCAACGCCGATCGCTCGATCAAGGCGCTGATCCTGACCGGCACCGGCGACAAGGCGTTCGCCTCCGGCACCGATATCTCGCAGTTCCGCGCCTTCAAGACCGCGCAGGATGCACTCGACTATGAGGCCCGCATCGACCGCGTGCTCGGCACGCTCGAACAGTGCCGCGTGCCCGTGATCGCGGCCATTGCCGGCGCCTGCACCGGCGGCGGCGCCGGCATTGCTGCCTGCTGCGACCTCCGTATCGGCACCGAGACGACGCGGATCGGCTTTCCGATCGCGCGCACGCTCGGTAACTGCCTGTCGATGTCCAACATCAGCCGCGTCGTCGCGCTGGTCGGTCCCGCTCGCACCAAGGATATGATTTTCAAGGCGCGCCTCGTCGAGGCGCCGGAAGCCCTCGCACTCGGCCTGCTCAACGAGGTCGTGCCCGACGTCGAGACACTTCAGCGCCGCGCGGACGAGACCGCAAAGCTCGTCGCCAGCCACGCGCCGCTCACGCTGGAAGCCACCAAGGAAGCGGTGCACCGCATTCGCCGCACGCTGTCGCGTGAGGAGGGCGAGGACCTGATCCTGAAAGCCTACATGAGCGAAGACTTCCGCGAGGGCATGGACGCCTTCCTCAACAAGCGCACGCCGAACTGGAAGGGCAAGTAGCCCGCCTCCTTTGCTGGTTGGCCACTCCGGGTGCGGCGGGGGCAGAAGCGAGTGCTGAAAGGCCAATCGTCGGCCATCCCGGGTAAATTGCAATTGTCACAACCGGTTCCACCCTCCGGAACGCAATCGCGTGCGCCCGCGATGACGGGTCCACGTTGACGACGCGGCGAGCTCAGGCATAAGATCGTGGAGGTTGCATGATGACTTCTCGTATCCTTCGTGCCGACAGGCCGGCCAGCATGTCATTTTAGGCCTGATCGAATTGACCGACGTGAATTGTGTGAAGCGTTCTGACCGACCGTGCTGCAACCTGATGTCATTGAACTGAAGACATAGTGACGTAGTTTTCGACGACGCGAGCCGCCCCCAATTTCATTGCTGCTGACCATCCCAACGCCAGGCGCGGCCTCGCGAACAAGCCAAGCTCCTAGATCAAGACCCTAAGCCAACGCTTTGATGCAAGACCGTTGAGTCCAGTCTGATTTCTCAGACCGATTAGTCACGTCGCCGCGCTCTCGTGCGGCAGCAATTTCATGGCAACGCAGGCAGGGATTTTTCCATGACCAACCAAACGCCGGTTTTCACCTCGTCATCCGCGACGGGCAGCTTCACCGAATTTGCCAACCTCAACGATTCAACGACGCTGCACACGCTGTCGGGGACGATGAGCTTCAGGGACGGCGACAGGACCGACACCCATACGACGTCGGTGACGCTGCATTCCGCCGTGGTCTCGGGCGGAACGACCGTTCCGGCAGCCTCGCTTGCGCATTTTCAGACCGCGATGCAATCGCAGATCCTGAGCGATTCAAACGGCTCGGGTCAGCTCAAATGGAGTTTCAGCGACCAGGACCAGGATTTCGACTTCCTGGCCAAGAACCAGACGCTGGTCCTGATCTATGACGTCAAGGTGTTCGACAATCACGGCGGCTTCGCCATCCGGACCGTCAAGATCACGGTCACCGGCACCGACGACAAGCCCGTCATCAACATGACGACGGCGGCGACGGTCACCGAGCAGGCCAACCAGACGCTGTCGCTCACGCCCGACACGGTTCAGGTTACGCTCAATTTCACCGATGACGACCTGGCCAATACCGGGCACACCGCGACAATTACAGGCGTGTCCGCCTCCGGCGCAACGGCCGGCCTGCTGCCGGGCTCTTTCGGCAATGCCGTGCTGATGTCGTTCTTCCACGTCGACAACGTCGTCAAGGCTTCCGGCTCCTCGACCGGAATCATCAACACCACCTTCTCCGCGCCGGATCTCGCTTTCGATTATCTGGCCGCAGGCCAGCATCTCGACATCACCTACACGGTGCAGCTCGATGATCATGCCGGCGGGGTTTCCACTCAGACGGTGACCGTGACTGTGGTCGGCACCAACGACAAGCCGGTGTTCCTCGGGCCGCCGGACTGCGCGAACCTGGTCGAGGACCAGAACCTGGATTCCTCGGGCAATCTGCACGCCAATGGCGATCTGCCCTTCGTCGACATCGATCTCGCCGACGCCCATATGGTCTCGACCAGCGTGACGGCGACCCGCTCGGGCGGCGGCGCAATTCCGCTCACCAATGCACAGCTGCTCGCGGCATTTGGCACCTCTCTCGACGATTCCACCGGTCACCTGTTCGGCGAGGTCGACTGGAATTTCGCGTTGCCCAATTCCTCAGCCAGTTTCCTCGGTGGCGGCGAGACACTGACGCTGGTCTATCACGTCACGGTCACCGATTCCGCCGGCGCCGCCACGACCCAGGACGTCACCATCACGATCCTCGGCATCAACGAGCCTGTCGTGATCACGAGTGGTCCACAATCCTCCACCGTGGTCGAGCAGGACGCCACCACGGGCTCCCCAGTCCTGGATACGACGCCGACGACCCCGGCGGGCACGCTCGCTTTCACCGACCAGGACACCGGCGACACGCATACGGTCACGGTGACGCTGGACTCGACCTCAGGACCAACGCCGCCGGCCCCGACACAGGCCGACCTCGCCGCGGCGCTGACCACGACGCTGCAGGATTCCACGGGCACCGGCTCCGGCAGCATCAACTGGAACTTTGCGATCCCTGATCAGGACCTCGACTATCTCGCGTTCAACGAGACGCTGACGGTGACCTACAATATCGAGGTCGCGGACGGCTCGACCAGCTCGACGCAGACGGTCTCCGTCGTCATTACCGGCGCCAACGACGCGCCGGTGGTCACGAGCGGGCCGGGATCGGCTTCGCTGTCCGAGCAGCCGGGCGTGACCGGATCCCCGTCGCCCAACACCACGAGCCCGGTGCCGACGGGAACGCTGAGCTTCAACGACGTCGATCTGTCGGACACGCATTCGATCAGCGTGGTGCTGGATTACGCTTTGTGGTCGGCCAACAGTTTCTCGGTCCCGGCGCAGACGCTGGTGGACCTCCAATCGGCGCTCTCGACAGTGCTGCACGATTCCACGGGCAGCGGCAGCGGTAGTGTCGACTGGACTTTCAGCATCGCCGATGCCGATCTCGATTTCTTGAGCCTCGGCGAGACGCTGACGGTGCAGTATGCCGTCAACGTCTGGGACGGGTTCACCAATTCGGTCCAGACCGTCACCGTCACCATCGATGGTGCGGCCGATCCGCTGGTCCTGACGCCGCTGACGATCGCGACGTTCGACACCGCGGGTCCGGATGCCGGCATGCCCATCGCGACCGGCGCCATCTTCGAGATCACCCAGCCGGTGGATTCGAGCACGCCGCGGACCATTACCGAAATCAACGGCAGCGCCGCCAATGTCGGTAGTTCGGTGTCCGGTGCGCATGGAACGCTGGTGCTCAACGCCGACGGCTCCTACGGCTATGTCGCGGATGCGTCGGTCGATGCGCTGCTCGACGGCGAAAACGTCACCGACCAGTTCACGTTCACCGTCGACGACGGCCAGGGGCATCAGGCCTCGACCACGCTGACATTCGACATCGCCGGCGCCAACGACAATCCACAGGTCACCGCGGCCAATCTCAGCGGATCGGTCACCGAGGACGCCGGCCCGCCGGTGATCCTCAACGGCGATTTCGAGATGGGCAACTTCGCCAACTGGACGGTGAGCGGCGGCGGCCACATCCACGTGACGCAGCTCGAGCTCGGCGGCAGCTTCGGCCATTATTCGGTCGAGCTGCTCCCCAATAGCAGCCCGGAAACACTGTCGCAGAACGTCGCGACCACGCCGGGCCAGCACTACTTCGTCAGCTTCGACGTCATCGGCGATCCCGAGAGCGTCAGCGCGCCGTTCACGGTGTCGTGGGACGGCGTGACGATCCTCGCGCTCGCCAACGTGCCGGCCGGCGTCAACCATTATTCCTTCAACGTGCTCGGCGACGGCCTGCTGTCGTCTACGCTGCTCCAGTTCTCCTATGAGAACGACGGCACCGGCATGATCCTCGACTCCGTCAACGTCAGTCCGGCGACGGGACCTGCCACCGAATCCGCCGCGGGCTCGCTGTCGTTCTCCGACATCGATCCCGGCGATACACACAGCGCCAGCTTCGTGCCGGGCGACGGCGGCTATGTCGGTACGTTCTCGCTCGATCCGGTCAGCGAGGCCGGCGGCGCCGGAACCGTCGCCTGGCATTTCACGGTCGACAATTCCGACATCCAGTTCCTGGCGCAGGGGCAGACGCTGACCCAGGACTATCTGGTGACGATCGCCGACAACAATGGCGGCTCGACCACGCAGAGCGTCACCGTCACCATCATCGGCACCAATGACGCGCCGACCGCGGTCGGCGAGACCGTGATCACCGATGTCGGCCCCAACGCGACCGTCGAAATCCCCAGCTGGGCCCTGGCCTTGAACGACACCGACCCCGACACGATCGACCAGCTGTCGCTCGGCAGCATCACGGCGAGTTCCGGCGGCGGTGCCGTCGCGTTCGGGAATGCCTTCTTCAGCGATGACGCAACGCTCGGCGGCTCGTTCAGCTACACGACTTCCGACGGCTCGACGATTTCGTCCAATGTTGCGACCGCGACCATCATCAACAACGCGGCCGGCGCGACCGTGCTGACCGGCACCGGTGGCGATGACATCCTGATCGCGGTCAACGGAACCGAGACGGTGAACGGGGGCAGCGGCAGCGACGTCCTGATCGCCGCCGCGGGCGGCAATGCCATGACCGGCGGCGGTGGCAATGACACCTTCGCTTTCCTCCAGCCCTCCGGTTCGAGCACGATCGGCGACTTCAACAATTCCACCGAGCAGGACCACATCGCGGTCTCGGCGAGCGGTTTTGGCGGCGGGTTGACGGCTGGGATGGACGTGACGTTCGAAACCTCGGGTGACGCTGTGTTTTCGGGACTCACCCAATTCCATTTCGACACCAGCAGCCAGACGCTCTATTACAGCGCCGACGGGACGCAAGGCGCGGCTGTTGCCGTGGTCAGCGTCCAGAGCGGCGTGATGCTCAATCAGCACGACATATTGGTCGTGTAGGCTCAGCCATCGAGCCGAGCCGCGGGCCCTACGGCGGGCCCGCGCTTTTTTGCGCCGCGCCATTCTCATTCCAAAGTCATAACCGGGATGACGCGGGGTGGCTTGAACTCGGCTGGATTACCCAGCACAATGGACGCCGAATTCGTCTCTGAATTTCCAATCCAAACAAGAACATAGGGAAGACGCACGTGGGACATGGAATGAAGGCCGCAATTGCGCTCGCCGCCGCGCTTTGCGGCACGCCGGCTGTTGCGGCCTGGGAGCCGGCAAAGCCGGTCGAGATCGTGGTGGCGGCGGGCGCGGGTGGTGCCTCCGACCAGATGGCGCGGATGATGCAGGCCGCGATCCAGAAGAACAATCTGATGAAGCAGCCGGTGGTCGTCTCGCTCAAGGGCGGCGCCTCGGGCGCGGAAGCGCTGATGTACATGAAGTCCAGCGAGGGCGATCCGAACAAGGTGCTGATCGCCTATTCGCTGATCTACATGCTGCCGCTGTCGGCGAAGATCCCGTTCAACTGGCGTGAGCTGACCCCGGTTTCCGTGGTCGCGCTCGACCAGTTCGTGCTCTGGGACAACAGCGTTGGCCCCAAGACGGTGAAGGAGTTCGTCGCGGCCGCGAAGGCGGCGAGCGCGCCGTTCAAGATGGGCGGCACCGGCTCCAAGCGCGAGGATCACGTGCTGACCGTCTTCCTGGAGCAGAAGACCGGCGCGAAGTTCTCCTATCTGCCCTACAAGTCCGGCGGCGAGGCCGCGACCCAGCTGGTCGGCAACCACACCGAAGCCAACGTCAATAATCCGTCCGAGAATCTCGAAGTCTGGCGTGCGGGCCAGGTGCGACCGCTCTGCGTGTTCGACAAGGAGCGCATCGCCTACACCACCAAGGTGACGGAGACGCAGTCCTGGGCCGACATCCCGACCTGCAAGGAGGAGGGCGTCGACGTCCAGTATCTGATGCTGCGCGCGATGTTCCTGCCCGGCAAGGTCACGCCGGAGCAGCAGGCTTTCTACGTCGATCTCTTCCACAAGGTGACGCAGACCGCCGAGTACAAGGAGTACATGGAGAAGCAGGCGTTGAAGCCGATCTTCCTCACCGGCAAGGACATGGTGCAGTTCCTCGAGGAGGACGATGCCGTCAACAAGTCGCTGATGACGGAAGCCGGATTCGTCGCGAAGTGACCTCTTCACCTCGCCCCGTTCGCGGGGAGAGGTCGGATTGCATCGAAGATGCAATCCGGGTGAGGGGGACTCTCCGCGAGTCCGACTTTCACTGTCCCCGTGGAGACTCCCCCTCACCCCGACCCTCTCGCCGCACACGGGGAGAGGGAGGATTGACCGCACTCCGTCCCTGACAGCTCATGTCCCAAACCGATCTTGAAATCGTCGTCGACGATCCGACCGCGCCTGAAGACGACTCGCCTTCTGTCGTCTCTAGAGGCACGATCGAGATTGTCGTCTGTCTCCTGCTGTTCGCGCTGGCCGTCACGCTCGGCTACGACAATTGGCGAACGGGCGCGGCCTGGGATGCGACCGGGCCCGAGCCCGGCTATTTCCCCTTCTACCTCTCCATCATTCTCGGCGGCGGCAGCCTCTACGGCCTTGTCGCGGCGCTGCGCACGCAGCGCGCGGTGCGCCAGACCTTCGTCACGCGCGCGCAAGCCCGCCGCGTGATGGCCGTATTCGTGCCGACGCTGCTGTTCTGCCTGGCGATGCAGTTCCTCGGCCTCTATGTCGCAAGCTTCCTTCTGATTTCCGGCTTCATGCGCTTCGTCGGCAAGATCGCGCTGTGGAAGTCTCTGCTCACCGCTCTCGTGTTCACGGCGATCATGTTCGTCACCTTCGATGTCGCCTTCGACGTCATCATGCCGAAAGGGCCGCTCGAAGCGGCCTTCGGTCGCTAGGCGGGTCCCGCGATGGAAGCTCTCGGTCTCCTGCTTCACGGCTTCGCCGTCCTGCTGACGTGGAAGACGCTCGTGCTGATGATGGTCGGGCTGGTGCTCGGGATCTTCGTCGGCGTGCTGCCGGGGCTCGGCGGCCCCAACGGCGTTGCGATCCTGTTGCCGCTCACCTTCACGATGGATCCGACCTCGGCCATCGTGATGCTGTCCTGCATCTATTGGGGCGCGCTGTTCGGCGGCGCGATTACATCGATCCTGTTCAACATCCCCGGCGAGGCCTGGTCGGTCGCGACCACATTCGACGGTTATCCGATGGCGCAGCAGGGCAGGGCGGCCGAAGCGTTGACCGCGGCGTTCACGTCCTCCTTCATCGGCTCGCTGGTCGCGGTGTTGCTGATCACTTTCCTCGCGCCGATGATCTCGTCCTTTGCGCTGAAGTTCGGCCCGCCCGAGTTCTTCGCGGTGTATCTGCTCACCTTCTGCTCCTTCGTCGGATTGGGGCGCGAAGCCAAGCACAAGACGGTCATCTCGATGTCGCTGGGGCTGCTGCTGGCCGGCATCGGCATGGATACCGTATCGGGCAATCTGCGCATGACCTTCGGCTCGGCCGAGCTTCTACGGGGCATCAACTTCCTGGTCGCGGTCATCGGCCTTTTCGGCATCAGCGAGATTCTGCTGACGATGGAGGAGCGGCTGGCGCTGCGCGGACACGCGGCGAGCATCTCGCTCCGCGTCGTGCTCGGCGTCTGGAGAGATTTGCCGAAATATTGGATGACGCTGCTGCGCTCCTCTTTCATCGGCTGCTGGCTCGGTATCACGCCGGGCGGTGCGATCGCTGCCTCCTTCATGGGCTACAATCTGGCAAAGCGCTTCGCCAGGGACCCCGAGGGTTTCGGCAAGGGTCGCATCGAAGGCGTGTTCGCGCCCGAGACGGCGGCGCATGCCTCCGGCACAGCGGCCTTGCTGCCGATGCTGGCGCTCGGCATCCCCGGCTCCGGCACCGCCGCGATCCTGCTCGGTGGCCTGATGGTGTGGGGCCTCAATCCCGGCCCGCTGCTGTTCGTCGAGCACAAGGACTTCGTCTGGGGCCTGATCGCCTCGATGTATCTCGGCAATGTCGTCGGCCTCGTGCTGGTGCTGACGACGGTGCCGATCTTCGCCTCGATCCTGCGTGTGCCGTTCGCCGCGGTGGCGCCGATGATCGTGGTGTCCTGCGCGATCGGCGCCTATGCGATCCAGAACGCGATGTTCGACATCTGGCTGATGCTGGGTTTCGGCGTGGTCGGCTACGTCTTCAAGAAGATCGGCATCCCCTTGGCGCCGTTCACGCTGGCGCTCGTGCTCGGCAACCGCGCCGAGGACGCCTTCCGCCTGTCGATGATCGGTTCGGGTGGCAACCTCAAGGTGTTCTGGTCGAATGGGCTGGTCGGCTCGATCACGACATTGGCGATCGTGCTGCTGTTCTGGCCGGCAATCGACGGCTTGCTCGCCCGTGTCGGATTGACGCAGGGGAGCAAGCCAGCGTCCAGCTAGGGAGAAATATCTTTAAAATTCAACGGTATAATGGCGGTGTCGCCCTGGTCCTAGCCGCTATACGCCGCGATTGTTTCTGGCTGTTGCTGGCCCGGCACAGCACTTGGGCACGCCTCGACGTATGGTTTCATCACGAAATTGTGCAGCGGGGGATTCTCCATGAAGCGGATTGTGATTGGAATGGCGGCGGCGATGTCGCTGTTTGCGACGGGCGCGGTTGCTGCCGATCTCGCGGCAAGGCCCTATGTCAAGGCGCCTATCGTCGATCCGGTCTGGAGCTGGACCGGCTTCTATGTCGGCGCCAATGGCGGCTATAGCTGGGGCCGTTCGCGCACTGACGTAACCTACACCAACACGGCGACCGGTGCGGTGATCGTGCCGCCGGCCGGCTCCATCACCAGCGCCTCGTTCGACATGAACGGCGCCGTCGCAGGTGGCCAGGCCGGCTACAACTGGCAGAGCGCCAATTGGGTGTTCGGCATCGAGGGCGACCTGAATTGGTCCGACGAAAAGGGCCGCGCCGGCTTCAACTGCGGCCCCACCAGCCTTGCAGGCGGCGCCTGTCTTCCGGGCCTGACCTTTCTGCCCCCCGGCGCTGCTGCCGGCACCACTCTGACGCTCGACCAGCATCTGCTATGGTTCGGCACGGTGCGCGGCCGCGTTGGCATTCTGGCGACGCCGAAAGTGCTTTTCTATGGCACCGGCGGCGTGGCCTTCGGCGAGATCAAGACCACGGGCACCATTGCCGGCTTCACGCCGGCTGGTGTCGCGGTCGCCTCGACCAGCTCTACGTCGGACACGCGCGTCGGCTGGACCGTGGGTGCGGGTGTGGAAGGCAAGATCACTCAGAACTGGAGCGCCAAGCTCGAATATCTCTATGTGGATCTCGGCCGGTTCTCGTCAGGTCCGTTCTCGCTGGCGCCGTTGCCCACGATTGCGGCCAGTGCTTCCTCTCGCTTCACCGACCACATCCTGCGCGCCGGCATCAACTATCAGTTCGGTGGCCCGGTCGTCGCGAAGTACTGAGCGAGCTGGATTACAAAAGAGGCGTCCAACAATAAACAAAGCCCGGCTCGCGCCGGGCTTTGTCGTTGTAGACGGGGGCGCTCGACATTCACACCACCTTCGCGTCTCTGAGCCCTGCGATCTCGTCGGCCCCGAAGCCGAACTCCTTCAGCACCTCGTCGGTCTGCTCGCCGAATTCCGGCGGCCGCGCCACCATCCTGCTCGGCGTGCGCGATAGCGTCACGGGCTGGCCGAGCAGGCGGATGTGCCGGCCGTCGTCGTTCGGCACGTCCTGCGCAATGCCGAGATGCTTGACCTGCGCGTCCTCGAACATCTGGTCGATGGCATAAATCGGCCCACAAGGTACGCCGGCCTCGTTGAGTTCGCGGACCCAGCTATCGGTCGACTTCGTCAAGGTGCGCTTCTCGATCTCGGCGTTGAGCGCGTCGCGGTTCTTGGAGCGGGCCGGCGCCGTCGCATAGTCCGGATGGCTGTAGAGCTCGGGCGCGCCGATCGCCTGGGCGCAGCGCTCCCAGATCCGTCCGCCCGTGGTGGCGATGTTGATATAGCCGTCCGAGGTCCTGAACACGCCGGTCGGAATGCTGGTTGGATGGTTGTTGCCGGCCTGCTTGGCGACCTCTTTTTCCATCAGCCAGCGCGCGGCCTGGAAGTCGAGCATGAAGATCTGGGCCTGCAGCAGCGAGGTCTGCACCCATTGGCCCTTGCCCGAGAACTCGCGCTCGAGCAGCGCGGTGAGGATGCCCATGGCGCAGAACAGGCCGGCCGTCAGATCGGCGACGGGAATGCCGACCCGCATCGGGCCTTCGCCCGGTGCCCCGGTGATCGACATCAACCCGCCCATGCCTTGCGCGATCTGATCGAAGCCGGGCCGCTTGTGATAGGGCCCGTCCTGGCCGAAGCCGGAGATGCTGCCGTAGACGATGCGTGGATTGATCTCGGCGAGACTCTCATAGTCGATGCCGAGCTTCTTCTTCACGTCGGGCCGGAAATTCTCGACCACGACGTCGGCCTTGGCGGCGAGGCGCTTGAACAATGCGAGCCCGCGCTCGTCCTTCAGGTTCAACGTCATGGCCCGCTTGTTGCGATGCAGATTCTGGAAGTCGGAACCTCGGCGCGGGCCGCCCGGCTGCTCGCCGCCGGCGTCCTCGGTCAGCGCGTCGATCTTGATGACATTCGCCCCCCAGTCCGCCAGTTGCCGCACGCAGGTGGGCCCGGAGCGGACGCGGGTCAGATCGAGCACGGTGAAGCGCGACAGGGCTTCCGAGGCATGCGGAAAAGGCATCTTGAGTGGCTCCGGGGCAGATTGCGGGCCTACCATAGTGTCGAAAGATCATGCGACAAGCCGGCCCGGCGCCGATGCAGCCTGCCGAAATGCCATGCCTGATGCGGTGCCTGAGATCAGCGCGAGAGGCGCTTCAGCTCCGCGCGCGCGCGTTCGGCGAGGGGGTCATCGCCGTGACGGGCGATGAAGAGCTCGAAGGCCTCCCGCGTTCCCTTCCGGCGGGCGGCTTCGTATTCCTCTGCCACGGCGGCGGCAGGATCTCGGGCCATCGGCATGGAGGGCGCGCGTCCCGCCTTGCCGTTCTCGTCCGCATTGGCCTTCTCCACCATGGCGGGCAGTCCTCCGAAAGATTGGTGATCCAGTCCGGCCAGCGCGATCAGAGTACCGAACAATAGACCGGCCAGGAACGAACGTCGTTTCATTGAAACCCTGCAAATGACGCGTGCCGCGGGAACTGAGGGACCGTATGACTACGGGATTTGATGGCTAACATAGTCTTATGGAAGGCGCGCGGACGCCGCTGCCCAATTTAAACCAAACGTTTAACTCCCAAGCTAGAATCATCTGCTTTATTCCGAATCGCGCGATGCGTTGCTCTGGAGAGTCCATTGGCTACCGCCGTTAATGTCAGTGCCACCAACAATGCCGAGATCGACGGCCTGCTGTCCGGCGTCAAATGGACCGGCACGATCACCTATAGCTTTCCCGACGCATCCAGCGACTACCCCAATCCCTATTACGGCGGCGACAGCGAGCCGACCACATCGGGCCTTGCCTCGGCGCCCACCCAGATCAAGGCGGCGATCAATTACGCGGTCGGGCTGATCCTCAGTTACACCAACGCCAACATCCAGTACGCGGGAACGAACGGCGCCGACATCATGATCGCGCAGTCGCCCGCGGCCAATCCAACGGCCTATGCCTACTATCCCGGGAATTATGCGTCCGGCGGCGACATCTGGTTCGGCACTCAATACAACTTCTCGCTCGCCAAGCTCGGCAACTATTACTTCACGACCGCGATGCACGAGCTCGGCCACGCCCTCGGTCTCAAGCACAGCCAGGAGGCCGGCGGCCCCGGCAACGTCGCTGTGCCGAGCGCGCACGACAGCAGCGAATATACCGTCATGAGCTATCGCAGCTATGTCGGCGCTTCGACTACGAGCGGCTACACCAACGAAGCGTACGGATATTCGCAGACCTACATGGCCAACGATATTCTCGCGCTCCAGGTCATGTACGGCGCGGACTACACGACCCAAAGCAGCAATACCGTCTACACCTGGAATCCGACCACCGGGCAGCAGTTCATTAACGGCGTCGGGCAGCTCGCGCCGGGCGGCGGCGTCGGCGGCTCGGCCAACCGCATCTACGAGACGGTCTGGGACGGCGGCGGCGTCGATACTTACGATCTGTCGAACTACACGACGAACCTGAGCATCAACCTCAATCCCGGTGCCTCGTCGGTGTTCTCCTCCGTGCAACTGGCCAATCTCGGCAACGGCCATTACGCATCGGGCAACGTCTACAACGCCTATCTGTACAACGGCGACGCCCGCTCCTACATCGACAACGCCACTGGCGGGTCCGGCAACGACACGTTGATGGGCAACGCGATCGCCAACGCGCTGAACGGCGGCGGCGGCAACGACACGATCGTCGGCGGCGCGGGCAACGACGGCATCAATGGCGGCTCGGGCAGCGACACGGCGGTGTATTCGGGCAGCCGGGCCAACTATCTGGTCTCATATAATTCCGCGACCCAGACGTTCACTCTGACCGACCAGCGCAGCGGCGTGCCCGATGGCACCGATACGGTCACCGGCGTCGAATATTTCCAGTTCGCGGGCGTTACGGTTGCCGCCGCCAGCCTCGTGCCGAGCGCGATCGAGACGTTCGGATCGACGAGCGTGGCTCTGACGGGCGGTAACTATTATCTGAACAGCATCTCGACCGGCACCGGACCGGTCCTGAAATATGCCGGCGCCGCGGTGATCGCGGCCAATTACAGCACGTGGTCGGTCATCGGCGCCGAGCAGGTGACGGGCGGCGGCTACGACGTGGTCTGGAAGAATTCGGCGAACGCCCACTATTCGGTCTGGAGTACGGACAGCACCGGCAATTTCATCACGACTCTCGGCTCGGCTCCGGAGATGCTGGGGACGGACGCCTCGCTACAGGCGCTGGAATCGACGCTGCAACAGGATCTCAATGGCGACGGCACGACAGGGGTTGTCAGCATCCCCGTCGTCAGCGGCGTCGCGATCGAGACGTTCGGGTCGACCAGCGCGGTCCTGTCTGGTGGAAACTATTACCTGAACAGCATCTCGACTGGCACCGGACCGACCCTGAAATATGCCGGCGCTGCGGTGATCGCGGCCAATTACAGCACGTGGTCGGTCATCGGCGCCGAGCAGGTGACGGGCGGCGGCTACGACGTGGTCTGGAAGAATTCGGCGAACGCCCACTATTCGGTCTGGAGCACGGATAGCAACGGCAACTTCCTGACCACGCTCGCCGCGGCTCCCGAAGTGCTGGGCACCGATGCGTCGCTGCAGGCGCTGGAGCCGACGCTGCACCAGGATCTCAACGGCGACGGCACGATCGGTCTCTCCTTGATTCCCGTCAACGGCGTCACCATCGAGGCATTCGGAGCGACCCGTGCAGTCTTGTTTAGTGGCAACTACTATCTGTACGATGCGGCCGGTACCGGCCCCACGTTGAAATACGCTGGCTCGGTCGTGAATGCCGCCAATTACAGCACGTGGTCGGTGATCGGCGCCGAGCAGGTGTCCGGCGGCGGCTACGACGTGGTCTGGAAGAACTCGGCGAACGCCCACTATTCGGTGTGGAGCACGGACAGCAATGGCAACTTCCTGACCACGCTCGCCGCGTCCCCGGAAGTGCTGGGAACCGACCCATCTCTGAAGGCGCTGGAGCCGACGCTGTACCAGGACCTCAATGGCGACGGTGCCATCGGTGCAGCGCCGCCCGCCACGGCGGGGGCCGGGACGTCCGGTGACGGCTTTGCGTTCAACTTCACCGAGGGCGGGACCCCATTGACCACTTCGTCCGAGCTACCGGATGCCATGCCCGCGCCAGCCAATGTGCAGACCACGTCGGAGCAGTGGTCTCAACTGACGGGAAGCCACGACACGGCTGCTGCGTTCGACATAGTGGCCGATTTTCTTCACAACCTGCACGGGCCCGGCTTCCTGCTGAGCTGACGGCATGGGTCTCGTCGCGTCCAATCGACGCAGCGCGGGCCATCATTCCCGTCATGGCTGGGCTTTAACGTAGCCATCGTGTGTCATGCACGATGTGTTTGCGATCGAGTCTCGGTCCTGGCGGCCGTCATGGACGAGGTTCGTGACGTCGTGGGCACGCTCCTGGCGTAAAAGTCCTCACAGAAATTGATAGATCGAGTTGAACCTTGCCTGATCCGGCGCGACCACTAGAAAGCCCGCGGTACGTCGCGCAACAGTTGCGCGAGCCGAGGTGCCAAGAAGCCTGCATCCATTTTTCCCAGTAGCATTGCGTACCCAATCATTCGAACGCGAAGGCCGTATTGCGAGCGCCGAAAGCGGCGGGGGAAGTTTCAGCGAAATATGGAGAATGATGCCGTAAAGCCGCGCGAGCTGCGGGCTGCGGCAGCGAAGATGTGTGCATAGCAGCAGGCTGGGGCTCTCAGCTCAATCTCGGGGAGGAAGGGAAATGCGCCGAATTGCACTCTTGGCTGTGGTTGCGGGGATGTTCGCACCGGTGATCGCATCGCAGCCGGCGCATGCTCAGGCCACCAGAACGTGGGTGTCGGGCGTGGGCGATGAAATCTCGGAGAATCTCGGTACGGGCCTCGCGCTTACCGGCGGTGCGGGGGTGCGGATTGGCTGCTCGGTGATCGTCAACAATTGGGAGGCGGCCACCTCCGGCAATGTGCTGTCGTATCTGGACAACCTGATTAACGGCAACGCCCCGGACACGAAGCCGGCCACCGCTGGTGGTTATCATTAAGTCCTGTGAATCTACTGGCCTGACAATAACGTCAAATTTTCCGTTCAATTCTGGAGGTTCAATATGCGCCGTATTGCTCTATGGACTCTTGTCGCGGGATTTCTCTTGCCATTCGCCGTGTCGCAGCCGGCTCATGCCCAGGCGACCAGGACGTGGGTTTCCGGTGTTGGCGATGACGTCAATCCGTGCAGCCGCACCGCGCCGTGCAAGACCTTCGCCGGCGCGATCTCGAAGACCGCCGCGGGCGGCGAGATCAACTGCCTCGATTCCGCCGGGTTCGGCACAGTGACCATCACCAAGGCGATGACGATCTATTGCGAAGGCGTCGTCGGCAGCATCCTGGCGTCCGGCACCAATGGCATCAACGTCAACGCCGCGGCGACCGATCATATCGTGCTTCGCGGCCTCGACATCGAAGGTGCCGGCACCGGTCTCAAGGGCGTCAACATCCTCCAGGCGGCCTCGGTGGTCATCGAGCACTGCTTCATCAGGAACTTCAACGGTGCGTCCGGAGCCGGCATCTTCTCGAATCCGTCGAACTTCAACTCCATGCTGATGATCCGTGACAGCGTGATCTCCCACAACGGCGCCGCCGCCGCTGGCGCCGGGATCAACATCAACACCAACGGCGGCAGCAGCCGGGTCCTGATTAACAACACGGCCATTCACAAGAACTTCGTCGGCCTGAACGTGCAGGGATCGTCCAACGTCCAGGTCAACAACACCAGCATCTCGGAGAATGTGAGCACGGGCCTCGCCCTCAGCGGTGTTGCAGCGGCACGTATCGGTCGATCGATGATCGTCAACAATCTCGGCGCAGCCACGACGGGCAACGTGCTGTCCTATCTGGACAACCAGATCAACGGCAATGGGCCGGACACGACGCCGGCTACCGCTGGCGGGTATCACTAGGCCTGTCCAATCGACGAGCTCCGGGCGCGATGCGCCCGGAGCTTTCTTGTGCCTGGCACCGCTATGGATTTCGGAACGCCTGCAGACTAGTCTGGCCGCGTACGCAGGGAGCGCGGGTGGCATGGAGACCCTCGACAGCCAGAATTCGGGGCTTTGCCGTTCGGCGCCTCAAACGCGCGGTTGGTCGCGACGGGCGGGGTGGGGCTGTGCCGCCCTTCTGCTGACGCTCGCCCTGGCAATCCCGGCCCACGCCCAATCGTTCCGTCAGGGCGTCTCCGCTTTCCATCGCCAGGACTATTTGACGGCGTCCCGCATCTTCATTCCACTCGCCGAACGGGGCAATGCCGCTGCACAGTCCTATCTTGGTTTCCTGTTCGAGACCGGCCGCGGCGTGCCGCAGAACTATACGGAGGCCGCGATGTGGTACCGGCGCGCGGCAGAGCAGGGCGACAGCCGCGCCCAGTATTCGCTGGGCCTTCTTTACGACCGCGGCCAGGGCGTTCCGCAGGACATCGTCGAAGCCTCCAAATGGCTCAATCTGTCCACGGCCGCCGCACCGCCGCCGGCGCGCGAAGCGCGGGCTCGGATTCGCGATGCCGTCACTACCAAGATGACGCGCGGAGAGATCGCCCAGGCCCGCCTGCGCGCGCTGGAATGGGCCCCGAGCCGCGAGCACTGAGCGCTGCGGCTTGCCCGCCAATCGGCTCGGTGCCTATCGATTCGTGAGGTGGGGGAAGGGAGTGCAGCGCAATCGCCGTGATGGCCGGTGTTCTGCCCGATCTGTCAAATCGCTTCGTAAAATCCTCAAAGTGGCCGACTGGTAAGTCATTGAAAAACCTAGCCCCGGCTACTGTGCATGGGGTTGTTTTTGCGATTCTGTGGGCGGGGCTGGCCCCGGGAACGACGGTGGTCCCGATCCCAGGCTTCAGCCCGGCCAGCCGCCGAGCCAGTTCGTGTACCAGGTTTCGCCGAGCCAGCCGATCCAGATCGCCGGTGCCAGGAACAGCCCGAACGGCAGGTACGCCGTGGCGCGCAGCGGCTTCCGTTGCAGGGCGGCATTGGCCAGATAAGCGCCGATCGCGAGCAGCGTCGCAAGCTCGATCACCGCGACCACGGTCGCAAGATCGAGCCAGGCGCCACAGACGGCGGCGAGCTTGACGTCACCGAGCCCGAGCCCGTCCCGGCCGCGCCAGCGGCGGTAGAGCACCATCAGGAGCAGCAGCGGAAGGCCCGTGGCCGTGGCGCGGATCAGCGGCCAGAGCAGCGCTTCGGCGGCGATGTCGGGCACGAACGCGCCGGCGCGGAGCAGCGCGATCGCGAACGCGGCGCCGGTCAGCTCGTTCGGAATGCGGTAGTGGCGCGCATCGTTCGCCGCGGTCGCCAGCATCAGGGCGGCGAGGAACGCGCCGTACAGGCCTTCGGCGCCCGGCGCGGTGACGAGGCTTGCGAGCACGCCGAGCAGCAGGAGGATGGCGAGCGAAGCGCCCGTTCCGGCATTCGCCGCCCGATCCATCACGCCCTTAGCGCGCCGCCTTGGGCGGGTTCACGGGAATCACGGGATTGCTGGTGCCGACGAGGCGGCTGTTCATCTTGCTGCGCATTTCCTCCGCAATGACGTGCGCATCGACGCCATCCTTGATGACGGTCGGGCGGATGAACAGGATCAGCTCGGTGCGGGCGCGCGTACTGCCCTGGTGCGAGAACGCATCGCCGACGCCCGGAATGGAGTCGAGGATTGGAATTCCCTGGCGCTGCTTGTTCTCGGTCTCGCTGATCAGGCCGGCGAGCAGTACGGTCTGGCCGCTCGTCACCGCGATCGAGCTCTTGACCCGGCGCTGCGAGATCGTCGGCGTCAGCGAGCCGGTGCTGCCGGCGGCCACGCTCGAGATCTCCTGCTCGACGTCGAGCACGACGTTGCCGTTGGCGTTGGCGCGCGGCAGCACGCGCAGGATGATGCCGGTGTTCTTGTAGTCGATGGTGTTGACGACGGTGTTGTTGGCGGTCAGCACGGTCGCGGTGCCGGTCGAGAACGGCACCTGGTCGCCGACCTGTAAGGTCGCCGGCTGATTGTCCAGCACGACCAGCGACGGGTTGGACAGCACCTTGACGGTGGTGACGTTGTGGAGCGCATCGAGCACCACGCGCGGAGAGTTTTCCGCGCCGATCAGAAAGTTGAAGCCGGGCAGGGCGCGGCCGAGCAGCGCGCCGGCGGCGGCGTTGACCGCGCCGGTCTGCTGCTCGATGTTGCTGCCGACCGAAGCGCTGTTGCTGACGCCGCCAATGGTGTTGGAAACCGAGCCGTGCTTGCTGGCGATGAAGAACTGGACACCGTAGTTCAAGGCGTCGTTCAGTGTGACCTCAGCGATCGTCGCCTCGATCGCGATCTGGCGCTGGGGCCGGTCGATCTGCCGGATCGTCTGCTCGACGACGCGCTGTGATTCCGCGTTGGCGTAGACCAGCACTGCGTTGTTGGTGACGTCGGCCGTGATCCGCACGTTTTGAAGGATCGCATTGTTGACGGGCTTTGCGCCGGTGCCGAGCAGGGAGCCGTTGTCCTGGCCGGGAAGGCCGGCCGCAGCAGGGGCGGGGCGGCCGGCCAGCGACGAGCCGGGAGCGCCGGTGACCGGGGTTGCGGCACCTGCCGCTGCGGTCGGTAGTGCGCTGAGGGAGGCGATCGGATTGGTGCCGGACGAGGACGTCGCGATGCCCGCGCCCGGCGAGATCTGGCCCGCCGAATTGTCGAGCGAGGAGGTGCTGGTCGCGCTCTGGCTGAACAGGATCTCGTTCAGCAATGCCACCACCGCCTTAGAGTTGCCGTAGCGCAGCGGGTAGGATTTCAGATTCACGCCTTCCGTGTCGGAGCGGTCGAGCCGCGCGATCCATGTCTGCGCGCGCTTGAGATATTCCGGCTTCTGGCTGACGACCAGAATCGAATTGAGGCGCCCGATCGGCTGGAATTTCACCACGTTCTGGCCCAGGCCGCCTTCGCCCGAATCCATGATCTTTTCGATCTCGGAGATGAGCGGCTCGGGCGTGGAGTTCCGCACCGGGAAGATGCCGACCGATTGCCCCCGCATCCAGTCGGCGTCGAAGGAGAGAATGGTGTCGACCGCGGTCGCCCGGTCGGTGCCGCTGCCGCTGACGATCACGGTGTTGCGGGCGCTGTCGGGACGCATGGTCTGGGCCTTCACGCCGAAGGCATCGAGCAGCTTGAAGATGTTCTGCGCCGAGACGTAGCGAAGCGGCACCACGGTGATGCCCTGGCCGGCCGCAGCGTTCAGCGAGCGATCGATCCCGCCAGGGCCGGCCTCGGGCGCCGGCAGCAGGCGATAGCCGGTGCGGTCACGGACCAGCGCGACACCGGACATGCGCAGCGCGTTCTCCAGCACGTAGAGCGCATCCGCCTTGGGCACCGGCCGCACCGACGCCAGGGTCACGGTTCCCTGCACGCGCGGGTCGATCGTGTAGCCGACGTTGAGTACGTCACCAAGAACGACCTTTGCGACGGTAGCGACCGGCGCGTTCTCGAAATTCAGGTCGTAACCGCTGCCGCCGGCATCGTCGCGTTCGGCCAGCCCGCCGCCCTGCGGCGTTGCACCATCGCTGAGATAGATCGCCGGCTTTGACGATTGCGCCTGCGCAATGCCGCTCGCGCCAGCGTCGGCGGGTTGACGCGGCTGAAGATCGAGCGAGCGGACCTTGTCGGCGATGTCCTGGGCGCGGGGGTCCTTTGGATCGGCTTCGATCGACTGGTCGGCGGTCACGATGCAGGCGCCGAGCACGAAAGCGGACGACAACAGGAGGAGCGTTCCAGACAACGCTGAGCGAAGGCGCAAAAGCGGCTGGACCACCTTGAACAAAATACGCCTGCCCACGCTGATATTGATTGAAAATTGCATCCGATCCCCCTTTGGTTCGGACGCGCAATAATTTGCGCCACGATTATGTTTTTGCTAATAAATAAGTCAAGGGCAAAGGGCCGATCGTCACCCGCCGAAGTTGTTGCTTTCAGGTCACAAGGTCAACGCCGTGAATGCGATGCGCGACCGCTCCGCAGATAGCTTCCGGCAGCACCTCCTGGAAAAATATTCATTGCCGCCGCGGGCGCATGCCCATGTCGATAAATCGGCCAACCCCGCGCTCATGCGTCCCTTGCGGGAGTTGTGGGAGGCCACCGATCTTTCCGCCGCCGAATTCGCAGATGAAGTCTCCGATCATTTCGGTCTGACGCGGCTGAGCCTGCCGCAACTGCTCGCAGCCACGCCTTGCCTCGACGGCTTCTCGCGCCGCTTTCTGCGTGAATCCACCATCTTTCCTTTCAGTGCGCCCAACGACGTATTTCGGCTGGCTGTCGCCGATCCCTCGGACACGGCTGCCATTCGTGCCGCCGAAATCGTGTTCGGAGCGCCGGTCGATGTCGTCGTGGCCTCATACGAGGACATCACCACGGTCCTCGATCAACGGGCCGATGCCGACGACGCAAATGCCGATCGAACCGGCAGGAGCGTTGCACAGCAGTCGGACGACGACATCGAGAGCCTGCGCGATCTCGCCAGCGGCGCACCGGTGGTGCGCGCGCTCAATGATCTCCTGGAGCGCGCCGTGGACTTGCGTGCCAGCGACATTCACGTCGAGCCGTTCCGCGCCGGACTCGTCGTGCGCATGCGCGTCGACGGCCTGCTGCGTGCGCTGCCATCGCCGCACGGCATTCCGCCGCAGGCGCTGATCTCGCGCATCAAGATTCTCGCCAGCCTCAACATCGCGGAGCGGCGCCTGCCGCAGGACGGCGCCGCGCGCGTGCGGGTCGGGCGCAGCGAGATCGACGTTCGCGTCGCGACCATGCCGACGCAGCACGGCGAGAGCGCCGTCATCCGCCTGCTGCCGCGCGACCGTGGTCTCCTGGAGATGAGCAAGCTCGGTCTCGCCGCGCGCGACGAGAGCGTGATGACGCGGCTGCTCGCGATGCCGCATGGCATGATCGTGGTCACGGGCCCGACCGGCAGCGGGAAGACCACGACGCTTGCGACCATGCTGTCGATCCTGAACGAGCCCACGCGCAAGATCCTCACCATCGAGGATCCCGTCGAGTACGAGATTCCCGGCATCAACCAGTCCCAGGTCAAGCCGTCCATCGGGCTGACCTTCGCCTCCGCCATGCGCTCCTTCGTCCGCCAGGACCCCGACGTGATCATGGTCGGCGAGGTCCGCGATGCGGAGACCGCGCATATCGCCATTCACGCGGCACTCACCGGCCACCTCGTTCTGACGACGCTGCACACCGAGACGGCCGCGGCCGCCGTGCCGCGGCTGATCGACCTCGGCATCGAGGGTTTCCTGCTGAAGTCCACGTTGCGCGCGGTGGTGGCGCAGCGCCTGGTGCGCGTGCTCTGCGACCGCTGCAAGGTCCCGCATGCGCTGACCGAGGCCGATCTCGCCGAGGACCCGCGCTTTGCGGTGATCGGCTTCAAGTGCGGCGAGGTCGTGCACGAGGCCGGCGGCTGCGAGCGCTGCGGCGGCACAGGCTATCGCGGCCGTAATGGCGTGTTCGAGATCCTCGAAATGTCCGACGAGGTGCGTACGCTGATCGGCCCGCAGACCGACTCGCACTCGATCGACGCCGCCGCGATGCGGGCCGGCATGACGACGATGCTGGAGGATGCGGTCGCCAAATGCCGGGCAGGTCTCACCACCGTGCCCGAGGTCTTCCGCGTCACGACGGTGCGCTGACGCATGCCGAACTATCGCTACCGCGCGCTCAACGCCAACGGCGAACTGGTCTCCGGCGCCATTGCCGCGCCCGCGCCTGGCGACGTCGCGCAGCGGATCGAGCGGCTCGGTCTCGTGCTGGTCGACAACGTCACGCCGGAAGAGGGCGGCTCGGCGGGCCGCGTGTTCAGCCTCTTCAACCGGCCCAAGCCGGAAGACGTCACAATCTTCACCCGCGACCTCGCGCTGCTGCTGCGCGCCGGTGCACGCATCAATGACGGATTGGAGCTGCTCGCGGCCGACCCGGATTTCGGTCGGCTGCGTCCGGTTGTTGCGGACATCCGTTCGCGCGTCGTCGCGGGCGAGAGCTTTGCCGAAGCGCTGGCGCGGCACGAGGGGCTGTTCCCGCCAATGTATGTCGCGCTGGTGCGGGTCGGCGAGGCTTCGGGATCGCTGGACCAGGTGCTTGAGGTGCTGGCCGGCGAGCGCACGCGCAGCGAGGGGCTGAGGCGGCGATTGTCGGATGCAATCCGCTATCCGCTGTTCGTCTTGGGCGCGGCGGGTTGCGTGCTGCTGTTCTTCCTCACTTTCGTGCTGCCGCAGTTCGCCAGCGTGCTGCAGGATTTCGGGGCCAAGATTGATCCGGTGGTCGGAATTTTTCTCAACATCTCCACCTTCCTGCGCGGCAATTCGGACGCGGTGCTGGCTGGCCTTGCGGCCACCATCGCCGCGGCGTGGCTCCTGCTCCGGCAAGAGCGCGTCCGGCGCGGCGTCACCAATGCGATCACGCGGCTGCCGGCAATCCGCAACGTGATGAGCGCATACCGGACGGCACTGTTCTGCCGCAATCTCGGCCTGCTCCTCGGCAGCGGCGTCAATCTCACCATCACGCTGCGCATCCTCGTCGACATGATGGCGACAACCGGTCCGTCCGCGGTCTGGAGCAATGCCGCCGACCGCGTCCGCCATGGCTCGAAGCTGTCCGATGCGCTGGCCGAGACCGAAGCACTGCCCGCAATGGCGGTCCGCATGCTCCGGCTCGGCGACGAGACCGGGCAATTGCCGATGCTGTCGGGACGGATCGCCGAATTCTACGAGGCCAAATTGCAGCGCACGCTGGACCGCGCGGTCGGCATCGCGGGCCCGGCGGCGATCATCGCGATTTCGCTGGTCGTCGGCGGCCTGATCACGTCGGTGATGACGGCGCTGATGTCGGTGAGCCAGATTGTCGGTTAGTTGGGCCAGATGGCAAGCAGGTAACGGGAGAGGCTTGGAGTGACCAAATATCGAAGCGCGAAGCGCGGCCGGCGGCGCGCCGGCCGAGGGGAGGCGGGCTTCACCCTCGTCGAGATGCTGGTCGTCATCACCATCATCGGGATGATCATGGCGCTGGTCGGCCCGCGGGTGCTGAACTATCTCAGCGAGTCCAAGGCGAAGGCGGCCAAGATTCAGATCGAGAGCTTTTCCAGCGCGCTCGATCTCTATTTTCTCGATCTCGGCCGTTATCCCACATCGAACGAAGGCCTCACCGCGTTGACCCGCAGCACCAATCAGGCCGGCTGGAACGGGCCGTATTTGCGCGGCGGGGTAGTCCCAAACGATCCCTGGGGGCACATTTATGTCTATCGCGCTCCGGGCGCGAGCGCGCCCTATGAGATCATCTCGCTGGGATCGGACGGTCAGGAAGGCGGCAGTGGAACGGCGGCCGACATTGTCAGCGGCGCGCGCTGAGGGCATCGGCGATGCGCGCGGCTTCGCGCTGATCGAGATCCTGTGCGTGCTCGCGATCATCGGCCTGCTCGCGGCAATCATCCTGCCGGCTGTCCCGCGCACGACGACGCGCGCCAGGCTGGAGAGCTACGCGGTCGAGACCGCGGCGCTGCTGAAAGCCGACCGCAACGCGGCGCTGCGCCGGCAAACCAGGGTGGCGACCCAGGTGGACGCGGAGGCGCGCGCGATCCGTTCCGGTGTCACCGGCCGGACCATCCGCCTGCCTGATGACGTGGTGGTGCAGGCGATGCTGGCCTCGCGCTGCGCCGACAGGGCCGCGGGCCGGACGATCGATTTCTTTCCGTCGGGCATGTCGTGTGGCGGGGTGATCGCGATAGCGAGGCCGGGTATCGGCTATGAGGTGCGCGTCAACTGGCTGACCGGAGGCGTCGAGATTGTCCCGCAGAAGCTGCTCTGACACCGCCGGTTTCACCCTGATCGAGGCGCTGGTCGCGCTCGCGATCATCGCGGTCATGCTCGGGACGATCGGCTCGGTCATCGCCACGACGGTGAAGGGGACGCGCGCGATCGACCAGCGTCTGGCGCTCGCAGGCACGGCCGAGACCCTGCTCGCAGACCTGCCGCCGCGCTCTTTGCTGAAACCCGGCCGGCGGAGCGGCGAACTGGCCGGCAGCCGCTGGCGGGTCGACGTTGCGCCGATGAAGATGCCGGGCGGTGATCCCGCCAGCGATCGCTTCGTGCCGTTGGCCGTCAATTTGCGCCTGCAGCGGGCCGACGGTAGCGCGATCCAGGTCACGACGGTGAAACTGGTGCCGAGGGCGGCGCAATGAAGGGTTTGGCAACGAAACGCCTGGCAATGAAGCGCCTGCGCCGCGCGCTGGCCAACGAGGCCGGCTTCACTATGCTCGAAGTGCTGCTCGCAACCCTGCTGATGACCGTCATCCTTGCGACGCTGGCGACCGTGACGGCGCAATGGCTGCCGAACTGGAATCGCGGCATTGCCCGCGTGCAGCGGGCCGAGCGTCTTGCGACCGGGCTCGAGCGCATCGTCGCCGACCTCTCCGTCGCCGAGCAGATGACAGTGAACGGCGACGCCAGGGTGCCGTTGTTCGACGGCGGCGAATTGTCGGTGACCTTCCTGCGCACGGCGCTCGGCCCGAGCGCGCGTCCAGGCCTCGAATTCGTCCGTCTGATCGAAAAGGCCGACGCTCAAGGGCTCGCCCTGGTGCGCGAGCGCGCGCCGTTCCAACCGATGCCGACCGACGGGCAGATCCGCTTCGTCGATCAGGTCGTGCTGATCCGGGCGCCGTTCCGCGTCAGCTTCGCCTATGCCGGGCCCGACGGTCAGTGGCAGCCGATCTGGCGGGGGCAGCCGCAGCTGCCGGATCGCATCCGCATTACCGTGCGGGACAGTGCGACCGGGCAGGTGCTCGCGGTCTCGGGCGCGGCGGTCCCGCGCATTACGGCGCCGGCCGAATGCGCCCGGGCCAAGAACCCGGCGACCTGCGTCACGGCGCGCTCTCGGCCGGAACAGGCGGAGAAAGAGGAGCAGCAGCTTTGAGCGGAGCAAGGGACGCGCATGCAACGCTTCGCGACGGCCGCGGCTTCATCGTCGTCGCGGTGCTCTGGATGCTGGCGGCGCTGGCGGCGCTGGCGCTGATCTACCTGACCTATGTGACCAACACGGCGGTCACGGTCTCCGTCAATGCCGACCGGTTGCAGGCCGATGCGCTGGTGACCGCGGGGATCGAGCTCGCGGCCTATCGTCTGACGGCGCAGAACGAGGCGCTGCGTCCGACCAGCGGCACCTTCAATGCCCGGGTCGGTGCCGGTCGGGTGAGCGTGACGTTCCGTTCGGAGGCTGCGCGCGTCGATCTCAACATGGCACCGAAGCCGCTGCTATCGGGCCTGATGACGGCGCTCGGTGTCTCCGCGACGGACGCACCCGTCTATGCCGACCGGATTCTCGCCTGGCGCGCATCGACCGAGCCCGGCCAGGAGAATGCGGAAGATTCCTACTATCGCACGCTCGGCGCGCCTTATTTGCCGCGTCACGCGCCGTTTCCGCATAGTGACGAACTCTGGCTAGTGCGCGGCATTCCGGCCGCCGTCGTGGAGCGCGTGCTGCCCTTCGTCACGGTGTTCAGCAACATGCGGACGGTGAACGTGCTCGACGCCGCGCCGCAGGTAGTGGCGGCGCTGCCGGGCATGTCGCCCGGGCTATTGCAGCAGGTGCTGCGTGACCGCACCGATCCCAACGTCGATTCCCGGGCCTTGGTCGGGCTTGCCGGCAGCACCAATGCGACGATCGAAGGCTCGAAGGCGTACCGGTTGACGGTCGCGGTCGAGCTGCTGTCGCATCGGCGGAGCTCGGCCGAGGTCGTCATCCTGCTTCTCGAAACCGGCGATGAGCCGTATCGTGTATTGTCGTGGCATAACGCCGTCGACGGCTCCGCCGGAAAGCCTCTGTGAGATGAGCTCACTCGTTTCTCTTCGCGCTATTCTCGATGCCTGGACCGGCACTGTAGCCGGCACGATCGTTCGCGCCATGGAGCGGGCCGTGTCGCCGCGGGTGGTCCGGCTGGTCGAAAGCGAGACCGGCACGTTCGCGCTGGAAGCGGCCAAGTCGGAGAACGTCCCGAAGGAGATTGTGTTCGAGGATGGCAAGTTTGCAAGCGCCAATCTCGCGCAGATCGTCCGCGGCAGCCGCGTCGAGATCGTGCTGCGGTCGTCGCGCTTTTTGTTTCGTCCGCTGGAACTGCCGGCGCGTGCCGCCGATTTCCTCGACGGCATCGTGCGGGCGCAGATCGACCGGCTGACGCCGTGGACCGCGAACGAAGCGGTGTTCGGTTGTCGCGCTCCGGCGGCGCATGGCAGCGACAGCATCACCACGGAGATCGCCGCGGCGCCGCGCAAGCTGGCGATGAGCTATGTAGATGCCGTCTCCCCGTTCCATCCGTCGGCGGTCGCGATCGCGACGGAGGCGAGCGCGGGCGGACGCATCAAGGTATTCGAGCAGAGGTCGCGCGGCGCGGTCGATCCGGCGCGGTTGAGCCGGGCGCTGCAAGCGGTGCTGGCTCTTGCCGCCGTCGCCGCGGTGACGGGATCGGTCGCGGCAAGCTATCTTGCCGACGGCCTCGGCGCGCAGGAGAAGGAGCTCGAACGGCAGATCACCCAGCGCCGCGCCGCGCTTCGCGGCAGCGATGGCGGCGAGCGATCCCCACTCGCGCTGCTCGAACGCCGCAAATACGAGACAGCGGCGAGTGTGATCGTGCTGGAAACGCTGAGCCGGGTGTTGCCGGACCATACCTATGTCACCGAGCTGCATCTTGTGGGCAACAAGCTGCAGATCGGCGGCATCACCCGCGATGCGCCCTCGCTGATCCCGTTGATCGAGCAATCCGGACATTTCAACCGCGCGACCTTCTACGCCCCGACAACGCGCAGCTCCTCCGATCCCGGCGAGCGCTTCCATATCGAGGCGCAAATCGAACCGAGGAACGTGCCATGAGCAGTGCCAAGCTCACCGGCGGCAATGCGGTCGCGCGGGCGCTCGCGAGTTCGCCGCTGATCGCGGTTACGCTCTATGTGGCGATTGCCGGCGCGCTGCTGCTGACGACGGGGCTGTCGATCGCCGAGATCGTCGCCCATCGGCAAGCGCTGGCGCAGACTTCCGACCTGCTCGACCAGTTGCGTGGCCGCAAGGGAGGCGCCAAGAATGCCGCCGCGTTATCGGCCGAGCGGCCGGGTACGCCGTTCCTGGAGGGGCCGACCGTGACCGTCGCGGGCGCCAATCTGCTGCAGAGGGTTGCCGCTGCTGTCAGCGATGCCGGCGGCCAGGTCCAGTCCTCGCAAGTTGACGTATCCGGCGCGCGAACCAAGGATGGCTTCGTCGGCCTCGTCGTGAGCTGTGAGCTGGAACAGCCCGCGCTCCAGAAGCTGCTCTACGATATCGAGGCCGGCATGCCGTTCCTGTTTGTCGATCAGCTCGACGTCCAGGTGCCGCAGACCACCGCGCTGAGCGACGCGGGCACCGGTCGCGTCAGGGTGATCCTGGGCGTCTCGGGCCAGTGGCAGGCGGGGAAGTAGGTCGGCCAAATCAAGGCGGACTGGTCAGCCTCACCAAGCGTACTTGAACACGCCCTTGCCGGAATAGCTGGTGACGTTGCCGGAGAACTCGCCGTCGAAGGTGGCGGCGATGGAGAAGCCGCTCAGCCACTTCATCTCGGCGCTGCCGCTCACGAGCGCGGAGTCGGCATCGACCCTGGCGCCGTTCACGACGAAGCCGGTGCCCGGCAAGGTCTGGAACAGGGCGGTGACGGCGCGGCTCGGATTGTAGTCGTGCGCCCAGGCGGCACGGCCGCGCAGCGTCAGCACGCCGCTCTGCATGGCGTAGGACTTGTCGGTGCGTAGGCCGAGTTCGGAGCGGGTATTGGTCAGAGACTGCGAAGCGTAGTTCAGCGCGAACAGGCCGCCGCCGTTGAGGCTGACTTCGGAGTAGTTGGGCAGGTTGAAGTTCGTCACCTGCGCCGCGGCATAGGGCGTGATGCCGATCAGCGGCGTCGTGAACCGATAGCCGCCCTCGAAGCGCGCCGAGAACGTGTCGGCCTTGAACCGGCCCTGGAGCTGGTCGGCCCCGGCGAGCGCCACGGTGCGGTTGGTCGTGACGTCGTGCCAGCCATAGGCAAGCGCGGCCGAGACGTAGGCCGGTCCGAAATTGTGCCGGCCATAGACACCGGCCTGGAACAGGTCGGCCGAGCCCGTGCCCATCGCATTGGCGAGCGAGTAGTTCAGTCCGCCGCCGCCGAGCGCAAAGCCGACCAGCGTGTCCACCGAGATTCGGTAGTCGGCACCGGCCGCGCCGCCCCAGACCCGCGCGGTCAGGTCCTGCGAGCCGACCTGCGCATTGCCGCCGACCCCGGCCGAGCCGCCATAGCCGGCTGCCCAGACGCTCCAGCGGCTGCTCGGCTGCGAGGAGAACAGCGGCGCCTTGGTCGCCATCGCATAAGCCTCGCGCTCGCGCGCGGTGGCGGGCCGCTTCGACGCGTAGGCCGCCGCCTCGTTGCTCTCGGCGAACTGCGCGACGCTGCCCGCCTTGGCGAAGCCGCCGCTACGCCCGACGACGGTCGGGTCGAGCATCAGATTCAGAAACTGGCCGCCGGCGTTGATTGCAGACTGGATGATGCCGGTGCCGAGCTCACCCGATGCGGTCGTCAGTCCCGCCGGCGTCAGCGCGGCGAAGGCCGCTGGAATGCCGCCGGTGGTGTTGAAGAAATTGGTTAGCGTGTTCGCGACGTTCTGCTGGTTGACGTTGAGCCCGGCGCCTTGCGCGAAATTGACATTGACGTTGAGGAACACGTTGTTGGTGTCGTAGCTCAGCGTCGCGTTGAGCGTCGGCATGTTCGACAAGACTGTCGAATTGAAGGTACTGCCGGCCAGGGTGCCGGCCGCGGTCAAGATCGTGTACTGCTTCTTGACCGTGCCCGAGGTGAAGTTCGCGCGCACCGTTGCACCGCCGAGGTCGGCCGCGCCATTGACCTGGGCGAGGCTGGCACTGGTCGAGGAAACCTGCACCAGATAGGTCGAGGCGGCGGTGAAGATCAGCGATCCACTGATGGTCATCGTGCCGAACGGATTCGCCGCGCTGCCGGGCGCCAGCGTGCCTCCATTGACCGCGACGCCCGCGATCGTGCCGCTGCCGGCGAGCGTGCCGCCGGTGTTGATGGTGGTCAGGCTGTTCAGAAGCGAGCCGTCCACCACCAGCGTGCCGCCGTTCACGGCGGTGGCGCCCGTATAGGTGTTGATACCGGTGAGCGTCTGCATGCCGCCCGTCAGCGCAAGTCCGCCGCCGGCGGCGCCATCGGCGATGACGCCGGAGAAGGTGCCGTTGCCGTTCGTGATGGTCAGCGTGTTGGCGCCGAGATTGACGGTGCCCGCGCCCGAGAGCGACTTGATCGCGGTGCCGGTACTCAAGGCCGTGATGTCGAAGATGCCGTTGGCGATGACGCTGCTCGAGGTCGCGATGCTGCCGTCGCTGCCGCCGAAATTGACGAGATCGAGTTCGCCGCCGCTGGCGATGGTCGTGGTGCCGGTATAGGTGTTGGTGCCGTAGAGCTGCTGCAGCCCCCCGTTCGCGATCGCAAGATTGCCGGCGGTGCCGCCGCCGATGCCGCCGTCCTGGATCACGCCGCCGAAGGCGGTGCCGCTGCCAGCCGTAAGCGTCAGCGTCTTCGATCCCAGCGCGACGACGCCATTGGTGCCGAAGGAGAGCAGCTGAGTCACCGATGCCCCGGACGTGGTCTGGGAAATATCGAGCGTCGAAGCCGCGCCCGAGAAGGCGACATAAAGCGAATTTGCAATCGAGCCGCCGCCCTTCAGTGCCAGGGTTGCGCCCGCGTCGATCTGCGTGACATTGGTGTAGGTGTTTAGGCCCGAGAGCGTCTGCGTTCCGCCGAAAACCTCGAACCCGCCTGTGCCCTGGATCACACCCGAGAACTCGGTCGAGCCGTTGGTAATGACCAGATTGTTGGCGCCCAGGTTGACGGCGCCGCTCGAACTGCCGGCAAGCGTCGTGATGGCGTTGAACGGAACCGCGGATGCCGAGATGTCGAAGGTCGCGTCCACCGTGACGACGCTGGATGACGAAATACTGCCGAAGCCGGAGATTGCCAACGTTCCGGCCGAGATCGTCGTCGCGCCCGTGTAGGTGTTGGTGCCGGTCAACGTCAGCGTGCCTGCGCCGACCTTGGTCAGGCCGCCGGTGCCGGAGATGATGCCGTCGACCTGGGTCGAGGTGTTGAGGCTGCCGGTGGTAAGCGTATTGGCGCCCAGAGCATAATTGCCGGCGCCTTCGATCGAGCCGGACGTCATCCCGCCGCTGGTCAGGCCCGAAATGTCGACGGTGCCGCCGGCGTTGGTGGTGAAGCGCGCGCTGCCGCCGGTCGCCGACCCGCTGAAGTTCGTCGTTGCACCGTTGTTGGTGGTGATGGTGGCGCTGCCGGCGGTGGCGGAGCCGTCGAAATTCAACGTTCCGTCGTTGATGATGGACGAGGCGGCGGCGGTGGTGGTGTTGTGGAAGCTCAGCACTCCCCCTGCGCCGTTGTTGATCGTAGCCGTGCCGGCCGAAGCATTGCTGAAGAAATCGATCTGGCCGGTGGCGTTGTTGGTGATCTGGGCGCTGCCGGCAGAGGCCGAATCCTCGAACGTGACGAAGCCGCTGTTGGCGAGAGTTGCCGTCCCTGCGGTGCTGTCCTGGATGAAGTTGACGTTGCCGCCGACATCGTTGGTGATGGTCACGGCCCCGGCGCCGCCGCTCGCCGTGCTGCTGTTCTGGAACACCAGGTTGTTGCCGGCGGTGACTCCAAAATTCTGGGTATTGCCCGTATCGTTGTTGATGATGCCCGTTGCATTGACGATGAACGGGTTGCCGATCGTGAACGTATAGGCCTGCGAGGCGTTCGAGAACTGGATCGTGCCGATGCTGACGACGCCGTTGTTGTTGTCGACCGCCGTGCTTCCGGTGTTGCTGAAGGTCGCGGTCTCGTCCGGCACACTCGGGTTGGATGACCAATTGGTGGGATCCGTCCAGTCTGTGGAGCCGCCGGTCCATGTGCCGTCCACGGCAGGCGCGGCGACGACGCCGAGTGCCGTGGTGGCGAGGAGTGTCGCCAGGGAGTGGCGCACGACGGATCGCAGCCCGTATCCGATTCGCCCACCTGCCATTGTCGGTCCAGCCATCCGATCGTCTCAAAACATCAAAGAAATCATCGCGAGCATGCAACCTGGGCGCGTACGTAGGCCCGGCGCCCGCGCCATAATCTCACGGCGCCGCAACGGCCTGCAATGAATGGATATCCATTTGCGTTGGGTTCGGGCCTGTCCGCCCTGCATTTTCAGCCATCGTGGCCGTCGGGCAACATATTCGTGCATTGCAATAGGTTCAGCGCGGAGTGCGCATGCTAGTTAGGGTGGCAGGACGGGTTGATGGCGCCGTGGATCGGAACTAGCTTGGCGCGGATGCCTCGCCGTCGTCGTGGCGTGGTCCGTCGTCGCAGGGGAATATCGATGTCCGGCTGGCTGAGGCCGACAGGATTGGCCGTGCTGTGCGTGGTGCTGGGCGCTGCCGGAACCATGGCGGCCACCTCGTCGCGGGTGGACGTCCTGTCGGACGACGCGGCCGGCAGCCCTGCTGAAAGTGTCGACGTCGGAACGGTGAGACCGATCGCGCGGCCCGTGCAGCAAATGCCCGGCAAGCCTATCCCTCGTGGCAATCCGCTGTGGTCGGTGCCGCTCTCGGCGCTGAGCGCAACCCAGGAACGCCCGATCTTCTCGTTTATGCGCCGGCCACCGCCGCGCGCGGTCGCCGCTTCGCCGGTCGAGGAAAGTCCTGCGGCAACGCCCAAGCCGGTCGAGGCGCCGCCGCCGTTGTTGCTGGTCGGGGCCGTGGTGGGCGAAGGCGACGCGATTGCAATTCTCGTCAACCGCGCCGATCAGAAGGTCGTGCGTCTGCGGCAGGGCGAATCGCTCGCTGGCTGGTCGCTGACGTCGGTGCAGCCGCGCGAGGTGACGTTCAAGCAGGGCGAGCGCAGCGAGGTGCTGGTGCTCCAGCGGTCGGATGCAGCCGCTCCCGCGGGCCCGCCCGCGGATGCCGGGGGCAAGCTGACGATGCCCGGCCCGGCCGATCCGGCGTTCTCTCCCTTCGTGCCGCGTTCGACGCCGAAGAACGGCGAGTCGGATGGACTCTGAGCGCTGGCAGGCGCGCCGGGCCCCTGTAGACTATCGACTATCGACATTCCCTGGATCGGCTGCTAGCCCGAATTCGCGCCCCTCGCGGGACCCGATCGGAGATGCGGCAAGGGCTTGGTGAGGTGATGGCCGGTTGGCTGGCATGACGTTCAGGAAAAGACCCCCCGACCTGCTGGGAAACTCCGCGTGGAATGCGATGGCCTTCCTGCTGGCGGTGGTGCTGAACCTGGCCATCCTGCCTTTCGTGATCGTTCACCTCGGCCTCACCGCATTCGGCATCGCGGGGCTTGTCACCGCATGCATTGCGCCTGCCCTTGTGTTCAGCAACACGCTCGGATTGTCGACGGCGCGCGAGCTTGCGCAGCGACTGGAGCCGTCCGACCGCGACGATGCGCGACGCCTGTTCGCGACCGCGGTCATGCTTGCAGCTGGCGCGGGCGGCCTGATCACCATTTTCTTTCTGGTCGCCGGAGCTCCGCTTGCGCGGCTCGGATTTCATCTGGCCGGTCCAGCCGCCGAGGACCTTGGATGGGCCTTCGCGTTGGCCGCTCTCGGTTGGCTGAGCCAATGCGTGTCGGCGGTCTTCATTTCCTTATTCACCGCGCGGCAGGACTACCGCCGGATCGCTTCGACCGGCATTGTCAGCACCGTGGTCTCGACCGTTTCAATGCTCCTCCTGATCCCTGCCGCCCCCCACGCATCGACTTTCCTCGGCTGCCAGGCGCTGGGGTTCGCGACCAGCCTGCTGATCGCAGTGGCCTGGTCGTGCGGTACACTGCGCGAATGGCTGGCACCGCCAGCGTTGCATCGCGAGGCGCTTGGCAGGCTGCTCCGGTTCGGCAGCTGGCAGGTCGCCGCGCAGGGCGGTGCGCTGCTCGCCGGGCAGGCCGATCGATATCTGCTCGGCGCGCTGCTTCAACCGCAGTTCGTCGGTTTTTATGGTGTTGCGCAACGTCTCCAGGAGGCGACCTATATCGGTATCCTGAAGGTCGGCGAAATCCTGTTTCCATACTTCAGCACGTTGCAAGGCGAGAGCGAGGACCGAAAGGCCGATCTGCTGTTCCGGTCTTCGTGGATTCTCAACGTCCTGGCCGCAAGTGCCCTGGGTGGATTGATTTCGGTGGCCGGCCCGCTGCTGCATGTCTGGACCGGCGCCGAAGTCGCGGCCGAGGCTGCGCGGGTTCTCGTCGTGCTGTCGATCGCCGGAATACTCGGATCGAGCGCGAACGTCTTCGGTTTTTACCTGCTGGCGCAGGGGCGGTCACGCTCCAACGCGCTCATCGCATTGATCACGGGTGTCGTCACACTCGTCACCAGCGCGTTCGCGTTGCCGCGTTTCGGATGGCATGCCGCGGGCTGGAGCGCATGCGCCGGCATGATCGCGCAGATGCTGACTGTCGTCTTCCTGCTGCGGCGCAATTTTAAGCTCGCCGGCATGTGGTCGCGTGTCGCGCATTGCGTATTGACGCCGCTTTGCATCGGGATCGCGATGGCGCTGGCAGTGCGGTACGGTCTCGACCGCATGCCGCTCCGGCTCGCGCCGTCCTGGTGGTCGGTGGGGGCCGTCTCGTCGCTGACGGCTGCGATCATCCTCGTGGTCGCGGTTGCCGCTTCGCAGTTGGGCCCGTATCGGAAGGTGTGCCGGCAAGATATTCGTTCGATCCTCGCTCGCTTCCTGCCCCTCAAGGCCGTCTAGGACATGTGCGGAATCGCGGGCATCGTAAATCTGGGCGGCAATGCGGTGGAGCGGGCTGACATCTCGCGGCTGACGGGCCTGATCGCGCATCGTGGTCCGTTCGGCGAGGGGACCTGGTTCAGCGCAGACCGAAGCCTCGCATTCGGCCACCGCCGGCTGGCGATCATCGATCCCGGCGAGGGCGGATATCAGCCGATGCTGTCTGCGGACGGCCGCCATGTGATCGTGTTCAATGGCGAAATCTACAATTTTCTCGAGCTGCGCCGCGAACTCGAGGGGCAGGGCGCGGTGTTCCGCAGCCAGTCCGATACCGAAGTGATCTTGGCGGCCTGGCAGGCCTGGCGGGAAGACATGCTGTCCCGCTTCAACGGCATGTGGGCTCTGGCGATCTTCGACACGGGCACGCGCGAATTGTTTCTTGCGCGCGATCGCTTCGGCATCAAGCCGCTGCTCTACGCGGCGTCGCCGGAGCGATTCATCTTCGCGTCCGAGCAGCGGGCGCTGGTGCGGAGCGGGCTGATCGATGCATCCGTTGACACGGAAGTGGCGCGCCGGCTGCTGCTCGACCCCTTCGGGATCGAAGGAAGCGAGCGAACCCTGTTTCGCCAGGTTCGCCGCCTGCAGGGCGGTCATTGCATGTGGCTGCGCCAGGGCAAGGTCAGTGTCAGGCGCTGGTGGCGGACGGTGGATCATCTGCCGACCGTGCCTGCCACCGAAGCCGAACGCGCCGCGCGCTTTCGCGAGCTGTTCCAGGACGCCGTGGCACTGCGCATGCGCAGCGATGTGCCGATCGGGACCTGCCTGTCTGGAGGTTTCGATTCATCGGCGGTGATCTGCACCATGGCGGCGCACGAGAAGGCGGGCATGGGGCCGCGCGACAGCGCCGCATGGCGTCATGCCTTTGTCGCGACGTTTCCCGGCGCCTCGAACGACGAGCGGCCGATGGCAGAGGAGGCCGCCGCCTGGGCTGAAGTTGCGCCGACCTTCCTCGAAATCGGGCAGGCGGATGCACTTGCAGACCTGGATCGGATTCTCGACGATCTCGATGACGTCTATATCGGGCTGCCCAGCGCCGTGTGGTTGATCTATCGGCAACTGAGGCGGCAGAACGTGACGGTGTCGCTGGACGGCCACGGCGCGGACGAGTTGATGGGCGCCTATTTGCAGCAAGGACAGGCGCGTGCATTCCGAATCCGGAACGCAGCCGAAGACCTCGCCTCGCGCTCGGCGCTGACCCGGCGCGGCGTGGATGTCCTGCGTGCGTTCGGCCTCAGGCGCCAGGGGGTGTACTTTCTGCGCGGCGGTCTGCGCGATCTTCCCGCTCAACTCCCGCTGACGGCGGAGGACGACGTGCTGCCGCGCGAATGGGGCGGCTTGAACAAGCGCCTCTACCGCATGTTTCACAGCACGGTGCTTCCCACCATCCTGCGCAACTTCGATCGTCTCTCGATGGCTCACGGCGTCGAAGTCCGCATGCCCTTCATGGACTGGCGCCTGGTGACGTACACGATGGCGCTTCCCGAAAGCAGCAAGTTCGCAGATGGCTACACCAAGGCGGTCGCCCGGCGGGCAATGGCCAATTTGATGCCGGAATCGATCCGGACCGCGCGCCGCAAGGTCGGCTTTAATTCACCGATGCCCGAATGGCTGAACGGACCTTTGGCCGGATGGACGGCGGACCTGCTCGACCGCGAGGTGCCGGCCTTTGCCGAAATGGTGGATGAAACGGCATTGCGCAGAGCGGTGAGCCGCTTGACGGCGTCGAAAACCTGGGACTGGGAGACGGTCGGTCGGATCTGGCCGTATTTGAACATGAAATGGATGTTGGCGAGGTACGCCTGAGCGATGCGCCTGTTCCAGAATAGCGCCCTCTACCCGTCCTATCTGCTGCGGCTGAACCAGCTCGCGGCGAATACCCATAGCTTCGCGGAGCGGCGGGATGTGTTCTTGCATGACCGTTTCGGCGCGGCGCATTTCCTCAAGCCTGTGCTCGATGCATCGCCGGAAGCCTTTTTCACCAATGGCGACGACGAGATCCTGCAGCGCCGCTGGGCGCGCGAGCAGGGCATGTCGGGCGAGCCGACCCTCGAGGCCATCCTGCTTGCGCAGATCGAGCATCACGCCACCGAGGTGTTCTACAACCTCGATCCGGTGCGTTATCCGAGCGCCTTCGTCGCCAAGCTGCCGGGCTGTGTCAAGACGGCGTTGTGCTGGCGTGCGGCGCCGTCAGGAAATGCCGATTTCACGGCGTATGGCGCCGTGCTGGGAAACTTTCCGTCGATCCTCGACATTTGGCGCGGCAAGGGATGCCGGGCCGAATTGTTCTTTCCGGCACATGATCCCGTGATGGACGAGTATGGCCACGGCGAACGCCCGATCGACGTCGTCTTCGTCGGCGGCTACTCGCGGCACCATCGGGCGCGCGCCCGGACGCTGGAGCAGGTCGCGCAGCTCGCGGCCAGTCGCAACATCGTGCTGTGTCTCGATGCCTCGCGTCTGACCAGGCTCGCCGAGACCGCGCTCGGACGATTGCTCCCGCTGCGCAAGCACCGGCGTCCCGATGCCATCGCCGCCATTGCGAAGCCTCCCGTGTTTGGGAGGGACCTCTACGAACTGATCGGGTCGTCGAAGATCGTGCTCAACGGCGCGATCGACATGGCTGGCACTGATCGCGGCAATATGCGTTGCTTCGAGGCGATGGGTTGCGGCGGGTTGCTCGTCTCCGACGCCGGGGGGTATCCGGAGGGTATGGAGGAGGGGCGCACCATCGAGACCTACGATACCCCGGAGCAGGCCGTCGAGGTCATTTCTCGAAGCTTGCAGGACTGGCCGAGGTCGGCGGAGATCGCCGCCCTTGGCCGGGCCCGCGTCCGGGACGTCTACCGCAAGGACGTGCAATGGAAGCAGTTCGGCGATCTCGTCGGACGGATTTAGCCGTGCTAGAGCGTCCCGGACGACGCGATTTTCAGTGGATTGCATGAACCTCAACTTTCTGATTCAGCGGTTCACCGGCCGCAATGTCGACTACATGGTCCAGCGGATGGTTGGACGTGCGACGTGCCGTCTCGGTGCTGGCGCTGTGCTCGGCGCCGACGCCAGGATGAGGAATATCTGCGGCGACACCGACAAGATCGACATTGGCGCGCAGAGCCGAATTTTCGGCGAACTCATGACCTTCGCCCATGGTGGGCAGATCAGGATCGGCGAATGGTGTTATGTCGGCGAGGGGACGCGGATCTGGTCCGCCGCCTCCATCGAGATTGGAAACCGGGTTCTGATCTCCCATTCGGCGAATGTATTCGACAGTCTGACTCATCCGATCGGGGCGGCCGCGCGACACGAACAGGTCCGACAGATATTCACGAGCGGTCATCCACGTGAGCTTTCGCTCGACGAAGCCCCGGTTCGGATCTGCGATGATGCCTGGGTTGGCGCGGGTGCGATGGTGCTACGCGGCGTAACGGTTGGCGAGGGGGCAGTGGTAGCGGCCGGCGCGGTCGTCACCAAGGACGTGCCGGCCTTCTCGATCGTGGCCGGAAACCCGGCGGTGCTGGTCAGGGAGCTCCGGCCCGATGAGCGGTAACGGGAAGTTCACGACGTGGGAGGAAGCCGTGGTCTGGCTGCGCAATCAGCCGAATCAGGGCCAGCTCGTGCGCGACGCCTTCTACGATGATCCGCTGGCCGCGGCTGCCGAGCGCTATTTTCGAAGTTCCGAGTGGCAGGCGATTGCGGCGCTGCTGTCCGGCCGCTCCGGCTCGGCGCTCGACGTCGGCGCCGGTCGCGGCATTGCGAGCTACGCGCTGGCTCGCAGTGGATTTGAGGTAACTGCCCTCGAGCCCGATGGCAGCGCGATCGTCGGTGCGGCGGCGATCCGCGATCTGGCGGCCGAGACAAAGCTGCCGATCCACGTGGTCGAGGAATTCTCGGAGCGCCTGCCGTTCGTGGACGAAACGTTCGATCTCGTATTTGCGCGCGCGGTGCTGCATCATATGCGCGACCTCGACGGCGCCTGCCGCGAGATGTTTCGTGTGCTTCGCCCCGGCGGGATGCTGATCGCCGCGCGGGAGCATGTGATCAGCAAGGAAAGCGATCTTCTGCAGTTCCTCGATCAGCACCCGCTGCATCGCCTTTACGGCGGCGAGCATGCCTACCTGCTCAACCGTTATACCGGTGCGCTGAAATCGGCCGGCTTTGCGGCTGTCGAGACGCTGGCTCCGCTGCAAAGTCCCATCAATCTGTTTCCCTACACGATGGAGACGCTGCGATCCGCGGTTGTCGAAAGGCTGACGAGGAAGATTCCAGTCGGTCCGCTGTGGCGCGCGGCCTTTGCTTCGCAGCGTGTCTTCGTATCGCTGCTTTCGCTGGCCAAGGGCTTTGACCGTCGGCCTGGCCGGCTCTATTCGTTCGTTTGTCACAAGGTTTAGATCATGTCCGCGTGGGTCACCGGTGCGAACGGGTTCATCGGCCGTCATCTCGTTCGCGAGCTGGCAGGCGCCGGGCGTGCAGTTCATGGCCTTGGTCACGGCGCGCTCGATGCAGCCGATGCGCGCGCCCTCGGCTTGCAGACGTGGATCAACGGCGAGGTTGACGCGGCCAACCTGAGTGCGCTCGCCGCTGCGCGCGGGTTGCCGTCGCAGATCTTCCATCTAGCGGGTGGATCGTCGGTCGGGCCGTCGATCGCGCGCCCGTTCGAGGACTTTTCGCGGACGGTGACGAGCACGGCACGCCTGCTCGAATGGCTTCGAAGCTCTGCACCGGCGTGCCGTCTGGTGGTCGCGTCGAGCGCGGCGGTCTACGGTTCGGAGCATGCCGGTCCGATTCCCGAAAGCGCCGCACTCGCGCCGATGTCGCCCTATGGTCATCACAAGCTGATGATGGAGCAGCTGTGCCGGAGCTATGCGCAGAGTTTCGGCATTCGCTGCACTGTCGTGCGGTTGTTCTCGGTCTACGGTCCGAACCTTCGCAAGCAGCTGCTCTGGGACATCTGCTCACGGCTGAGCAGGGATGAACGGTCTCTCGATCTGGGAGGGACCGGGGCCGAGATAAGGGACTGGACCGACGTCCGCGATGTCGTTCGCTTGCTGGCCCGCGTTGCAGAGGAGGTTCACCAGGATGAATTCCGGCCGATCAATGGCGGCTCGGGACGCGGCACGAGCGTCGCCGATATTGCCGACGGCCTGATCCGGAATTGGGGAAGCAACACCGTCGTTCGTTATTCCGGCGTGGCGCGGCCGGGCGACCCGGTCAGCCTGCTGGCGGATAACGGGCGTTTGCGCGAGATGAATTTCGACTGGCGGTTGCCGTTGGAGCGCGGTCTTGCCGATTACGTCGAATGGTTCAGGGGCCCCGGCCGTGCCTAAGCGCGCACCGCTGCGGATTGCGTTCACCAACGTCCCGCGACGCCTATGGGCGGGCGGTTACAACTATCAACGCAATCTGTTCGAGGTGCTCAACCGGCATTCTCCGGGAATGGTGGTCCCTGTGCTGTTTGCCGGAACGACGGACGATCCCGATGAGATCGCGGCCTTGGCCAGCATTCCCGGCGTCGAGGTCGTGCGCTCGCCGGTGTTCGATCACGGCGCGACCGGACTTGCCCGCACGACGGATCTCGCTCGAGCGATCGTCTTTGGCTTGGACGCGCCTGCCGTTGCCGAATTCAAGGCCAACGGGATCGACATGGTGTTCGAATCCGCGCGCTTCTTTGGCTGGCGCCTGCCATTTCCGGCAGTCGCATGGTTCCCGGATTTTCAGCATCGCCTGCTTCCCCATCTTTTCTCCAGGGCCGCCTATTGGCGGCGTGATCTCGGCTTTCGGGCTCAGATCGCGTCTGGTCGGCACATCATGCTGAGCAGCGCCAGCGCGCTCGGCGATCTCAGGAAGTTCTATCCGGCCAGTTCGAACGGCGTCTCGGTCGTTCGGTTTGCGAGCGAGCCCCCTGTCGGCCTGCTCACCACGAATCCGTCTGACGTGATCGCCCGCTATGATCTTCCGCGACGGTATTTCTATCTGCCCAACCAGTTCTGGCGGCACAAGAATCACCGGCTCGTGGTCGATGCGCTCGATCTGCTGAAGTCTCGGGGGCGCGACGTCGTCGTCGCGGCCTCTGGAAATACGGAGGACTTCCGCGAGTCCGGCCTTTTCGACAGGACCATGAGCGAGGTCAGCTCGCGCGGGCTGGAGCCGAACTTCAAGCATCTCGGAATGATCCCGCTGGATCATGTCTACGCCCTCCTGCGTGCATCGATGGCGCTCATCAATCCTTCGGAATGCGAGGGGTGGAGCACGACGGTCGAGGAAGCGAAGTCGTTCGGTGTCCCGATGATTCTGTCCGACATCGATGTCCATCGCGAACAGACCGGGGGTAGCGCGCGATACTTCGGCATTCGAGACGCCGCGGCGCTGGCCGATCAAATGTTGCAGGTTGCGCAAGCCGCCGAGGCTGCGACCGTCCGCAATCTGTTGCCGAACCTCGAGCAGCGCGTCGAGGCGTTCGTTGCGGATTTCATCCGGCTGACTCGGGACGTGATGGAGTCACGGGCCGGCTGAGCACGCGGCCCAACTAGACCTTCGGTGCAAAGATACTCCGAGGCACCACATACCAGAGCAGGAACATAAGGGCCGTTCCGTGCGTGAGGAGCGCGACCGTAAGCGGCACGTTGAGCAGAACGTGGGGCAACGTTCCGGCGGAGATCAGTACGAGGCGGGGCGGCAGCCCCGCCGACGTCCGATTGCCAACCGCGAGCACCAGGCCGGATGCGAGCGCGGTCAGAGGCGCAAGATACGGTCCGACGGAGGCAATGCCCTCAGTCGCAAACAGCGATGCATTGACTTGTCCGAAACCGTAGGTGTTCTGCATCACCACCGCCAGCGGTTCGTCATAGGGACAATGCATCAGCGGCTTGAGGACGGAGATCTGGCAGAACCAGGTCAGCGGGTGGTTCGCGAAGAAGTGGTTGTAGAGGTCGAGCGCGCCTGATGCCGTCGCCATCATCCGGATGTTGACGATGTCGAAATATCTGCCCGGAATGCTCCTCAGGCTCGGCTCTGTCAGCCAGATCACGAGTAGTCCTATCAGCATCGGGACGAAAATCGAGGCAATGACCGATGCTCTCGCTTCCAGAAGCCGTGACAGCACGACCAGCGTGATCAGCCAGGCCGGCGTGAAGAACGCGAATTTCGTCAACGTGACGGGATAGAACAACAGAAGCAGGACCAGGACCAGGACGGCGCGGACGCGATGGCCGAGCAGCCAGTAGCAGGCGAAGGCGAACGGCAGCAGCGTGCTGGAAACCCACCCTATGAGATATCGCAGCGCTCCCGGAAATTCGAGGGCGTCGCGATAGTCGTAAATGCGCGCGACCGAGACCATTCGGAAATTGTAGGTGGAAGCGACCGCGAGGGTAGCGATGGAGACCGCCAGAATGAGCGTCAGCAAATGCTCGAAGCGGGCGTTGGACAGGGGCACGAATTGCCGCAGCGGCGCCCCGATGAACAAAACGGGGATCAGGAAGAGCAGCAGCGCCAATGCCGCCGAAACTCCTGCAAGCAATCGCGGGTAGTTGTAGTCGGAGAAGACGTCGATCCACAGGAAGCCCAGGATCATCGTGTAAAAATAGAATCCGACGAAATAGCCGAAGCTGAAGCGGGCGGAGGCGAATAGCAGCGAGACGACGGAAAAGCCGGCCGCAACGAGAACCGCGATCCAGAGGCGTTTCGGATCGAAGTCGATGGAAAGCTGGAAGGTCGCGACCTCGATCAGCGACAGGCAGGTAACGGCGCTGTGCAGCAGGACCAGTTTCGTCAGCGCTGCTTTCGAGTCCAGGCGGGCGCGCAGATCGCTGATGATGCCGGGCGGTGCGCTCATGGCCTTAGCTCGCTGCGAACGACGGGAGTTGCGAGCAGATCAGGCGATGTCGAGCGAATGCTTGAAGTAGGCGATCGTCTCCTTCAGCCCGTCCTCGAGCGCGACCTTCGGCTGCCAGTTCAGCACCGCTTTCGCCTTGGCGAGGTCGGGCTGGCGCTGGCGCGGGTCGTCCTGCGGCAGCGGCTTGAACTCCAGCTTGGAGCGCGAGCCGGTGAGATTGATGACCTTCTCGGCGAGCTCGCGGATGGTGAACTCGGAATTGTTACCGAGGTTGATCGGGCCTGTGATGTCTTCCGCAGTCACCATCAACCGCATGATGGCTTCGACGAGGTCGTCGACATAACAGAACGAGCGGGTCTGCCCACCGTCGCCGAACACGGTGATCGGCTCGCCCTTGAGCGCCTGGACGATGAAGGACGACACCACGCGCCCGTCATTTGGCTGCATGCGCGGGCCGTAGGTGTTGAAGATGCGCGCGACCTTGATCGGCAGGTCGTGCTGACGCCAATAGTCGAAGAACAGCGTCTCGGCGCAACGCTTGCCCTCGTCGTAGCAGGAGCGGATGCCGATCGGGTTGACGTTGCCCCAGTAATCCTCGGTCTGCGGATGGATCAGCGGATCGCCGTAGACCTCGCTGGTCGAGGCCTGGAAGATGCGCGCCTTGAGCCGCTTGGCGAGCCCCAGCATGTTGATGGCGCCGTGCACCGAGGTCTTGGTGGTCTGCACGGGGTCACGCTGATAATGGATCGGCGAGGCGGGGCAGGCCAGGTTGAAGATCGCGTCGACCTCGATGTAGAGCGGGAAGGTGACGTCGTGCCGGACCGCTTCGAACAGCGGATTTGCGATCAGATGGGCAATGTTGCGCCGGCTGCCGGTGAAATAATTGTCCGCGGACACCACCTCGGCCCCGGCATCGAGCAGTCGCTCGCAGAGGTGCGATCCGATGAACCCGGCGCCCCCGGTCACGAGGATGCGGCTGTTCCTGTAGTTTTCAAACGGCATGGTCGGTTCCAGCTGGGTCGCGGGACGGTCTTGCCCCGGTGCGGCGGGCAGAGTGGTATCGGCTACGGGCGAAAACGCCAATAGCTTTGCAAGAGGGTAATTAAATACCTCTTGACATCGAAAGTTGCTTGAGAGCCGATGATTTTCCAGGTCTCGCCACTTCGTATAGAAGCCGTCGGGAATACGCGGGGAGCGGGCCTCCCGTTCGGAGCAAACGAATGAAAGTCGTAATTCTTGCAGGGGGCCTCGGCACGCGAATCGCGGAGGAGACCAGCACGCGACCAAAGCCGATGGTGGAGATCGGCGGGCGGCCCATCTTGTGGCACATCATGAAGATCTACAGCCATTACGGCTTCCATGATTTCGTGATCTGCCTTGGCTACAAGGGCTTCATGATCAAGGAGTACTTCGCGAACTATTTCCTGCACATGTCCGACGTGACCTTTCACATCGCCGAGAACCGGATGGAAGTGCATCGCGAAACCGCCGAGCCGTGGCGGGTCACGCTGGTGGACACCGGCGAGGACACCCAGACCGGCGGCCGGTTGAAGCGGGTGCTGTCCTACGTCGCGGACGAGCCCTTCTTCGCATTGACCTATGGCGACGGTGTCGCCGACATCGACCTTGCCGCCGAGATCGCTTTCCACAAGGCGCATGGGCGCCGCGCCACCGTTTCGGTGGTGCGGCCGGCCAAGCGCTTCGGCGCGATCGCGATCGAGGGTGACCGGGTCGTCAATTTCGAGGAAAAGCCCAATGACGATGGCGGCTGGATCAATGGCGGTTTCTTTCTATTGTCGCCATCGGTCGGCGAGCTGATCGCAGACGACAACACGATCTGGGAGCGCGAGCCGATGGAGCAACTGGTGCGCGGTGACGATCTGCGCGCCTATGTGCATCCCGGCTTCTGGCACCCGATGGACTCGCTGCGCGATCGCAACTTCCTCGAGGGCGAATGGGCCAGCAACCGCGCCAAATGGAGGATCTGGTGACGGATCCGGCATTCTGGCGCGGCAAGAAGGTCTTCCTCACCGGCCACACCGGCTTCAAGGGGGCGTGGGCCTCGCTGCTGCTGCGCCGTTTCGGGGCTGACGTCTACGGCTATGCGCTGCCGCCGACACACCAATCCGCGCTGTTCATCACGGCGCGCATCGCCGACGACATCAGGCACCGCGTGGCCGACATCCGGGATCTCCCGACCTTGCGCGCCGCAATGGCGGAGGCCGAGCCCGATATCGTCATCCATATGGCGGCGCAAGCGCTGGTTCGCCCCTCCTATGAAGAGCCTGTCGAGACCTTCGCGACCAACGTGATGGGCACGGTACATGTGCTGGAGGCGGCGCGGCATCTGCGCTCGGTGCAGGTGATCCTGAACGTCACCAGCGACAAGTGCTACGAGAACAACGGTACAGGCGCCGCCTTCGGCGAGGGCGACCGGCTCGGCGGTGACGATCCCTACAGCAACAGCAAGGCCTGTGCCGAGCTCGTGACTCATTCCTACCGCCACAGCTTCTTCAACACGAGCGGCGCGGCGCGCGTCGCGACCGCGCGTGCCGGCAACGTGTTCGGCGGCGGTGACTGGGCGCGCGACCGCCTGGTGCCCGATGCGATGCAGGCCTTCCTGGCAGGCGAGGCGCTCCGCATCCGCAATCCCAATTCGGTGCGGCCCTGGCAGCACGCACTCGATCCGGTGCTCGGCTATCTCTCGCTGGTCGAGCGATTGGCGGGCGATGAACGTTTCGTCGGGGGCTGGAATTTCGGACCGGATACCGCAAGCGAGGTGTCGGTCGGGACGGTGGTCGATCGCCTGATCGCGCTGTGGGGCGACGGCGCGCGGTGGACGGCCGATTCCGGACCGCATCCGTACGAAGCTGCCTATCTCAGGCTTGATTGCGCAAAGGCGCGGAACGAACTCGGCTGGACGCCCCGGCTCGATCTGGCACAGGGCCTTCGCTTGACTGTCGATTGGTACAAGGCGCTACGCGAAGGCCGGGACCTGCGCAGCTTCTCGCTCGATCAGCTCGATCAGGTCGCTGGCGCCCTGCAGGCCTGATTAGCCCGGCAGATGGAGGATCTCAGTGATGCGGTCCTCTGCCGACACCGCGTGCTTCAGGTGCTCGTCCGACAAGACTGCCAGATAGGATTTGAGCAGGACGACGAGCACGAGGATGGCGCGCTCGACGTCGGGCGAAAGGCCGGTTCGGCCGAAAGCGGCCGTCTGCAGGCACGGCCGGTTCTCCATGAAAGTCAGCCAATAGAGGTAGTCGTAGCCGGCGATCCCGCGGAATGCGTCTTCCCAGTCGATGACGCACGGTGCGGTTCCCTGGAGCATGATGTTCTTCGGTCCGAAATCGCCATGACAGAGCGCCTCGGGCAAATTCGCGTGACGATCCCCGAGCAGCGCGATCAGTCTGTGGACTTCGGCCGCGGTGGCCTGCTCCAGCAGACGGCGGCTCGCAAGGGTCTTCAGAGCCACTGCGGCAGCAGCCAGATAGAGTTCGAACGAGGCAAGCCCATTCGGCCGCCAGCCCTTGAGCCGCTCACTGCATGCCTCTGCCATTGCAGCGGCATCAGCGGGCTCTATCGGGCCGGCCGGCGGCGTGAGCGCGGGCATCGTGAGGCAGAGCCGCGCCGTTCCATCCGCGAGCGGGATCTCGAAACGGTCGAGCACGATCATGTCGCCGTAGAGCTGCTCGAGGATGTCGGCTTCCTTGGCGAGGTTGGCACGCGCGCCCGGCAGATGCGTCTTCAAGAAGCGCTTTTCGCCGGAGATGTCTACATCGTAGCAGGCACCGAGCGTGCCGCCAGGGGCCGCCATGACGGCGGCGTTGCGGTCGAAGGATTGCAGATGTCGCCGCAGCGCGGGCAGGAGCTGCGCGCGATCGGCAGCGATGTCGGGGCGGTCGCGGGTTTCGAAGAACGCGATCTTACTCAGCACGATAGAGCTGGCTCAGATAGTCGATCCGGTCGTAGCCGAAATGACGGGCGAGGGCTGCGGTGCCCTGCGCGATCTGCCTGCGCTCATCGTCCGAGAGTTCCTGGATCACGGCCTGGTTGTAGTCCCTTGTGCTCTTGAGCACGGTTCCCCAGGGTGCGATGGAGTCCTTGATCTCGACCCCGTTCCAGCTCGGATAGAGCATGCTGTCCGCGAAAGGCACGCCGATGAATCCGGCCGCCTCGGTCATGAACTTGCGCTTGTCGTCCACGAGGTCCTCGTAACGGAAGATGCGCACGTTCTCCGGGTACATCCTGGCAAACATCTCGACTGTCGAGTGATAGATGTTCCAGGTGATCAGGTATTTGGACAGCGGCTGCGGGAACGGGCGGCGCTTGGTGTCTCGGTAGGCCGAGAATGGATTGCGCACGATGTGCAGGATGCGGATGTTGGGAAAGTCGCGCACCATGCGATCGGCATCGATCCCGATGGCGGGGGAGTAGCCGACATGAACCATGTCCGGCCGCGGCTTGGTGTAGTAGTTCTCCCAGGCTGCGAAGGTCGCGCGGAAGAAGGCCTCGACCACCTGACGGCGGAAGATGGGCGGCTGGCCGACGATCCGGGCGAACTCGGCCATCCGCTTCTTCTCGTCCATGACGCAATCCGCATCGCGGAACTTGGAGCCATTGCGCTTGCGCAGGAAGGTCTTCAGCTCCTCGTCGATCATCTGCTCGTAGAGCTCGATCGCCGTCAGCCCCTCCGGGAATTCGGGATAGCGGTACTGGACGCGCTCGACCGAAGCCAGGAAGTCGTTGAAGTTCCGATTGCCGAGCTGCGATTCGAAGGGATAGACGAGCAGGTCGGGATGGCCGTCGAAGTGACGATGGGTGACGTTTCCGCCGTGCTCGAAGCCCGCGGAAATCATGGCCAGCCTGAAGTCGTTCATGCGTCTACCCCTGCGTCGTCGAACCTCGGTCCGGCCCTCCGTTTAGCCGCATGGGCCGGATAATCAAGTTCGGATCGCCGTTCAGCCGTGCCGGGAGAGGGACCGGGCAGGGGGAGTTGCGGAAGCGCGACATTGACGGGCCCGGGTAGCTGATCTACCCGGGGTTTATGCGTGTTTTTGCCACCGGTGCGAGCGGTTTCCTGGGCTCCTATCTCGTCGCGGACCTCTTGGCGCGCGGGCACGAGGTGGCCGTGCTGTTGCGGCCGGCAAGTTCCTATTGGCGCCTGGGGGAGCTTCGTAACCGGCTGCACGTGATCCCGGGCAGTCTGGAGCATCCGGACGGGCTGCGTGCAGCACTCGGGGCGTTCGCGCCCGAGGCGGTCGTGCACATGGCCTGGCGCGGCGTCGCAGGCAGCGATCGCAACAGTCCGGTTCAGGCCGTCAATGTGGCCGATACGGTGGACCTCGTCGAACTCGCCGCCCAGGCCGGCGCCAGGATCTTCGTCGGAGCCGGTTCGCAGGCGGAATACGGACCCTATGATCGCGCGATCCGGGAGGACGATGTGCCGCGGCCGACGACGTTGTACGGCATGGCCAAGCTGGCGGCCGGATCGATGTCGATGCGCCTGTGCGAGGAGCGCGGGCTGCGGGCAGCGTGGCTCCGGATCTTCTCGACATACGGCCCGAAGGATGCCGACCACTGGCTGATCCCGAGCATGATTCGGAACTTGCGCTCCGGGCATCCCATGGCGCTGACGGCTTGTGAGCAGCGCTGGGGATTTCTGCACGCGCGCGATGCTGCCAGCGCTTTCCGCCTGGCGATCACGCATGATGCGGCGAGCGGCATCTTCAATGTCGGCAGTGCGGACGCACCGCCGCTGCGCGAGACCGTGACGCGGCTGCGCGATCTGATTGACCCGGGTGCTGCTCTCGGCTTCGGCGAGTTGGCGTATCGGCCCGATCAGGTTATGGTCCTGGCTGCGGACGTTTCGCGCATGCTCGCCTTGGGCTGGAAGCCCGAAGTGCCGTTGGATGAGGGATTACGCGAGACGGTAGACTGGCATGACGCGACCAAATCTTCCTGAGCCGAAAGAATTCGCACGACGCATTCGAGCGCAGGCGTTGCGTATGGTGCATGCCGCCAAGGCTTCGCATATCGGCGGCTGCCTCTCGATGGCGGACATCCTGGCGGTGCTCTACACGCGGATCCTGCGCATCGATCCGGCTGATCCGCAAGCAGCAAGCCGCGATCGCTTCGTTCTCAGCAAGGGCCACGCCACGGCGATCATGTACGCCGCCCTCGCCGAAAGCGGTTTCTTTTCCCCGGCAGAGCTCGACACCTATTGCCGCGACGGATCGATCTTCACCGGACACGTCAGCCATGCCGTGCCCGGCGTCGAGGTCTCCACGGGCTCGCTCGGCCATGGTCTGCCGATTGCAATCGGCATGGCGATAGCCGCGCGAACGGCGGGTGCTGGCAGCCGCGTTTTCTGCCTGCTCAGCGACGGCGAATGCGACGAGGGCTCGAACTGGGAGGGCATCCTGTTCGCGCCCCATCACAAGCTCGATAATCTCTGCGTCATCGTCGATTTCAACAAGATCCAGAGTTTTGGCTCGGTCGCCGAGGTGTTGAACCTCGATCCGTTTGCCGAGAAATGGAAGGCGTTCGGCTGGCAGGTCGAGGAGATCGACGGCCACGATCTCACTGCGCTCGAGCATGTGCTGGGAGGTGTGCCGACGGCGTCGGGCCGGCCGACGGTCGTGATCGCGCACACCGTGAAGGGCAAGGGCGTGAGCTTCATGGAGAACAAGCTCGAATGGCACTACCGCTCGCCTTCTGATGAGCTGCTCGCGCAGGCGTTGGCCGAGGTTGGCGCATGAGAACGACGTTCATCGAGAGCCTGTCGCAGGCCGCGAGCGAGAACCCCGACATCTGGCTGCTCTGCGGCGATCTCGGCTACTCCGTGCTGGAGCCGTTTGCGGCGAAGTTTCCCGATCGCTATCTCAATGTCGGTGTTGCCGAACAGAACATGGCCGGCATCGCCGCCGGCATCGCGCTGTCGGGCAAGACGGTCTTCATCTATTCGATCGGAAATTTTCCGACGTTGCGCTGCCTCGAGCAACTCCGTAACGACGTCTGCTACCATGGTGCCGACGTCAAGGTCGTGGCGGTGGGCGCCGGCTATGCCTATGGCAGCCAGGGCTACACCCATCATGCGCTGGAGGATGCGGGGATCATGTCGATGCTGCCGGGCATCGAGGTGTTCGTACCCTGCGATCCCTCTGAGGTGCGGGCTGCGACGCGTCTGATCGCAACGAGCGGCAAGCCATCCTACCTGCGGCTCAGCCGTCAGGGAGAGCCGACTCTCGGCGCCGCCGTGACCGACCTGCGCAAGCCCAGGGTTTTGCGTGACGGACGGGATGTCGTCATCCTTGCGTCGGGGCCGATTGCATCGCGCGCGCTGGATGCCGCCGGCGAACTCGCCAGGCGGGGGTGCGGCGTCGGTGTCGTCAGCGTCTCCTGTCTGAAGCCGCTCGACGAGCTCGCGATCCGCGACGTCGTGCGCGATGCCTCCCTCATCGTGACGCTGGAAGAGCATATTCTGCGCGGCGGCCTGTTCAGCCTGGTGGCGGGCGCGTTTGCCGGCGACGCAGTCCGGCCGCCGATCACGGGCATGGGCATTCCCGAGCAGGGCGGCAAGACCTCGCAGGCGGGGTCGCGAGAGGCGCTGCTTGATGCCGCCGGCCTTTCAGCCGAGGCGATCGTCGCGCGGATCGAGCAGTCGCTGGCGAAGCTCTGACGCCGCCTGCGCATCATGCGCCAGACGGCGGCGAGGGATCGAAATTGACGCGCTCGCGCTCGAACACAACGGGCTTCTCGCGCACCTGTCCGTAGATCGCGAGGACGTACTCGCCGATCATGCCCATGAAAAACAGCTGCACGCCGCCGAAGAAGAACATGGCGACGATCAGCGTGATGATGCCGGGCTCGGCGAGCTGCCGGTACAGAATCAGGCCGACCACGAAATTGACGATGGCGTAACCGACGCTCAGCGCCGAGATCAGAAAACCCGCGAGCAGCCCGAAGCGGACCGGTGCCGTGGTGAAGGACACCAGTCCGTTGAGGCCCTGGTCGATCAGCGCGCCGGCGCGGTTCTTGGACAATCCCTTCTTGCGCTGGCGCCAGGTGTAGGGGACGCCGACGGCGCGGCCGCCGCATTCGAACGTCATCATCCGCATGAACGGATATGTGTCGCGAACGTGCCGCATGGCCTCGACCACGCGCCGGTCGACGAGCTGGAAGTCGCCGACGCCGGGCGGAACGTTGACCTCGGAGAAGCGGGTCAGCAGGCGGTAATAGGCGTTGCGGATGCCGCGCATCAGCCGCCCTTCCTCGCGCACCGCGCGGATGCCGTAGACGATCTCGTATCCGGCTTCCCACAGCTTGACGAATTCGGGAAGCAATTCGGGTGGATCCTGCAGGTCGGCCGGCATGAACAGAAGGACAGCGTCGCCGCGCGAGGCCATCACGCCGTTGAAAGTGTTGCGCAGCGGGCCGAAGTTACGCGCGTTGACGATGATCTTCACCGCGGGGTCCTGTGCAGCGATCTCGCGCAGGATCTCGACCGTGCGATCGTCGGAAGCGTTATCACAGAAGATGTGCTCGCGCCGATAGCCCTGGAGCTCGGCGTCGAAGATCTTCCGGATCGCATCATAGCAATCCCTGACGTTGAGCTCTTCATTATAGCAGGGCGTGATGACGCTGATTGTTTTCACGTTCGCATCTCTCGAGAAGGGCAAATGTTCATCGCGGCGTGTCGGCGGCGTAGACGGCGGACTTGTTGTAATATCTGGCGATGCAGTCGTTCGGCAACCGGTCAGCGTTGCCAGTCACATCGGCGGTCATCAGCAGGGACGGCGTCCATTTGTGACGGGGAACCGCGACAACGGGCTCGCGGTTCGTCGTCAGGAGGGCATGCCGTTCGGCGCTCTCCCGCCAGTACGGGTACAGGCCCTGCCACTGCGCGCGCAGCTGAAATGCCGTGGAGCTCAGGCAGAGCGAAGCGATCGTGAGCAGTGCCAAGCCCGCAGGCATCCCGATGGGGCCGAGCAGGCCGCGAAACGCGCCCGCCGCAACCCGTTCGCGCAATTGCGGGCGGTAGGCACCGACGATCAGCTTGACTCCCAGCGTCGATCCGAACAGCAGCAGGATCAATGCTTGGTTCTGCGCCCGTTCAATGAGCCGCATGCCCGTCGCATAGCGATGAGCGAAATATTCGAAGTAGCAGCACGCCAGGCAGATCGCGATTGTGCCGAGAGCCAACAGCTTTCTCACTTGGGGCCCCTGGGGCGTCGGGTCAGGCTCGATCAATGCGATGAGGCCGACGGCGGCGAACCAGGCGACGATGGCGGGCTCTCGAAGGAAACGACCGAGACCGACGAGCGAGTCGATGAGCGCTTGAAACACCGACCATGTCACATGCCCGCCGTTCGGGAGTTGTTCCATGCGCGCGCTGTTGCCGCTGGCCGAGACAACGATGATCCACCCGATCGCGATGGCGATCGCGATCAGCAAGTGATGCACGATCTGGCGCTGCTGGCCGAAGAGATGGCGCGCAGCCAGTGACGCCGAGACAATCAGCAGCAGCCACGGCCCGGTGAATTCGTTGCATAGCGCAGCCGCGAAACCGCCTAGAGCCATCGCAAGGCTGAGCGTCCAGGAGAAGCCGGCCTCCCCGTCAAGGGTCCGAATGCACTCTCCGAGGATTAGGATGGTGATCAAGGCGGGCGGGACATAGCAGGTCACGGCCGAGAGCCAATAGAGCAGATCGCGCACACTCGGGGCAGCGCTGACCACGGCGCTCGCGAATGCAAGTATGAGGAAAACCAATTGCAGAGCGGTGGTGCGAGGCCATGCACGGACTATGGCGAGCGCCGTGCCGGCCAGGAACAGCCCTGCGCTCGCGGCCATCGTCAGTGAATAGGCCGACAACAGGCTGACACCCGCCGCTGCGGAGATCGCCGGCGGAACCTGGGTCAGCCAAAGAGCCAGAACTCGGCCCGATTGCGAGTGATAGAAGAGCGATACGGTATCGATGAAACCATGACGCGCGTACAAATCCGCGAAGCAGAAGTCGTCATGTTCGGGCGCGCTAAGTGACGTGAGCGCGAACAGAACCAGCAGAAAAATTGCAGGAAACAGGCTGCACAGCGTCCAGCCAATCCAGGCCCGGCCATCGGCGTGGGGACGCGCTGCGAGTGGAATAACACCTTGATTGTCCACGCAAAGCCCCCTGCGATCTGGGCCAGACTAGAGACAACCGACCCGGGTCGCAATGTTCATTTCCGGCCGCTGCAGCGTGCGGCTTGCGCGGTGAGCTGCGCCGTCACTAGAACTCCCGTCGCTTCAGCCAGGCCCGCGCTCCCCAATGGGCAAAACACCAGGCTGATTTGACGAGGGAGAGGTGCTCGACATTGCGGTAGATCTGCCAGACCCATTTGGCCGAGCGCATCGGGCGGCTGGATACTGAGGAGCCCCTGACGCGGTAGCGTGCAAGATCCTCATTGAGGCCGTATGCGGTGTGGCCGCGCTCGAGGATCGATAGCCACAGGCAGAAATCGTCGTAGCCCTCGTTCTTCATCACGATGGGGCCGGCGATCTCGCGATCCACCATCGCCGTCAGCGTCGCGATCGCCGTGTTCTTCAGGAGCTGGTCATAAGTCAGCGAGGCCGGCACTTCGATCAGCCGTCCGGTGACGGTGTTAGCCTCGTTGATACGGCGGAAGGCGGTGTAGCTGAGGGCGGCCTGCTTCTCCTGCGCGAAGGCAAGCTGCCGCTCCAGCTTCTCGGGCAGCCAAAGATCATCGCTGTCGAGGAAGGCGAGATAGCGGCCCTGAGCGGCGTCGATCGACGCCTGGCGCGCCAGCGCCGGGCCGCCATTTCTGGCTTGCCGGATCAGCTTGACGCGTGGATCGCGCTCGCCGATGTCCGCGATGATAGCCGGCGTCTTGTCAGTCGAGCAGTCGTCGGCGATCAAGAGCTCCCAATCGGCGAATGTCTGGTTCTGCACCGAGCGGATCGTCTCCTCGATCAGGCCTTCGACATTCCAGGACGGTGTAATGATCGAGACGAGCGGCATGATGGGTCCGTTCAGCTCACGCGGGCCGGCTCGGCGATTGCCGCGCGCAAGGAGGCCGCAAACGTGTCGAGCAGCTTGGGATCGCCGATATAAAGCTCGCCCGGATAAGACCGGCGCCAGGCAGATTCGAAATAAGCCGCGCCTTTGGCCGGATCGAACGGACCGGCGGAGAGCGCCTCGCGCAGTCGCGCGGGCACTTCGGCCAGACGATCGACCGCGTATACCAGCGGGCAGGAGCGGTAGAACGCATCACCCATCACCACGACGGGCTTGCCGAGCAGCAGCGCTTCCGCACCAGACTTGCTGTTGACGGAGATGACCGCATCGGCGCGATTGAGAACGGTGTAATTATTCGTCTGCGGCGGCAGCAGTACGAAATTGTCGAAACGGCGGGCCAGTTCGAACAGGCGATCGGCCGAGATCGCACCGATCTGGGCAGGGTGCTCCTTCACGACCAGGACATGCGAATCCGGGATCGTGCGCAGCAGAAAGTCAACGGTCGCGACCTGGTCGAGATAGTCCGGCGAGCGCAGCGTCAGCGCCATGTCGGCGGGAACGTGGAACGGGTAGTAGACGAAGGGCGTTTCCGGAATCGGTTTGTAGAGCTTGCGCAGCCGTGTCGCGTTGAGCGCCATCGCAGCGTGGACACGGGCATGACGCAGATTGTGCCCGAACTCCTGGTGCTTGCCGAGCGCGAACTGGTCCCACAGCTTCTCGGTGAGGCGGCGGGCGTTGCGAAAATTGAGGATCTTCTTGAAGGCCGCCGAATAATGGTGCTGATCCTTTCTGGGGATGACAATCGCGCGCTGCGTCAGCGTTTCGTCGAGATAGGCGCGCACCTCGGGCGACACAGCGTCCGCCGGCGTCGGCATTACGTCGGGTGCGCCGAGAGTGTCGGGCGTAAAGTACATGCGTCCGCGAAAGAACGAAGGCTCGATGAACCAGTTGCGGATGCCGCGGCGCTTTGCGGCGTAGAAGCTCGCTATCACGGAAAGAAAGCCGCCGAGTTCCTGCACCAGTTCGGGGCGCTTGCCTTGTCGCTCAAGCCGGTCGAGCACCGCCTCCATCGCGTTGGTATAGATCATGAAGCGCCGGCGCAGCGCGGCAGTATCGCGGATTCCGAAAGTGAACCGCTCGTGGCTAAACAGGAAATTGGTTCCGTCGAGCCCGTAAGATACGACGCGCGCGTCGAGCGCCTTGCGATCCTCGGGCGAGGGGCCGGCCTTGAGGCCTTCACGATACATGTTCGTGACCGGAACGCCTTCGGTAGCCGACATCTCCGCGCTGCGATCATCGAAGGCGAGCAGCTCGACATCGTGGCCTGCCGCGCGCAAGCGTTGCGCGACCGGAATCCAGAACCGGGTCTGGTATTCGGCAAGGGTGGTGATGAGAATGGTCTTTGCAGATGTTGCCATGGTTCTATCGGACGTGTTCGATCGCAATGCTCGCGAGCGGCAAGCCCGTCGTCGCGCATTGCGCGCGTCTTGCCGTAAATTGAGACGGGCTCGCCTGGTCATAGGCGGCGATGCGCTGAAGCAGGGTCTGGACGAATGACGGCGCGATCCGTTTGTCGCGTCGAGCCGGGTTGAACTGGCTGCGTAGCCGCTCCGTGACGGCCGAGCCGAGCGCTGCGCTGGCGGCGCCTTTGACGATCTGGCCTAGGCTCGGCTTTGCCCGCGTGCCTTTCACGGTCGCAAGCAGCGAGAGGTAGGGGTGGCCCGAATGCGTTGCGCGGGCTAGGACGTCGGCGACGCGTTCGGCAGCTCTTCCGTCGTTGAGATGGAAGAAGGCTTCGATATCGGCGGCGTGAACGCGAGCGAAATCGAAGGTCTCGGTCTCACGCTCGATGTGATCGACTGCGCCGAGCAGCTCTTCGAACGAGTCAACCTGCCGGCTCACGCGCGCGGGCAGCGCGGCATGGCCGGCGGTGATCGATGTGTTCAAATATTCGAGTTGGAGCGGCAATTTCCCCAGCAAGACCGATTCGACCGCCGTCCCGCAGTTGAGATGAATGACGGCGGCTGCATTGCGGATGCGGTCGAGCACGCTGCCGGTGCCGTCAATCAGGACGTTCGGGTGGCGCGAGAGGGCGTTGCGATAGACCTCCTCGCTCTCGAAGGGGTGCGGGCGCACCAGAATGTTGCGGTCGGGCCGCGCTGCGGCGAGCCGCTCGATCTCGGCGAGATAGTTGGTGAAGACCTGCTTCAGGTCCGCGATGAAGCGGTCGACATAGGCGCCATCCCAACCGGCTCGCACCATCGCTTCGCGTTCTCCGCCCGGCTTGCCGGTAAAGCGCGAATTGACCAGCGGGAAATTGGCGTTGACGAGCAAATAGCCGCGTGGCTCGCCGTCGAGCAGCGCCCGCCAGCGAGGGGCTGCGAAATCGAATCGGGGACATCCGGTGAGGTGAAGCTGCTCCGGCTTCATCGTTCCGGCTGCGAGGAAGGCGTCGTGCAGCCGGCTTCCCCAGAAGAAATAGCCCGACAGGATATCGGCGTAGCCGCTGCCCTTGATATGAGCGGCCATCGCCGGAGGCGAGTTGCCGCCCTTTTCCGCGAGCACGCCGCCTTCGGTATCGAGCACGTACAGCGCCAGCCCGGCTCCGGCAAAGCTCTGCATCAGGCCGAGATTGACGGGACGCGCATAGTTGACGACCAGCGCGTCCAGCCCAAGTCGCGGGACATCGACGGCCTGCTCGTACATCGGCACCAGCACGACGGAGACGCCGCGCCGCGCGAGTTGATAACCGAGCATGACTGCCCCCGGCAGGTCACGCTTGGGGTGATCGACCACCAGGCCTATGCGCAAGATGTGGGCTCCCGGCAGGTCCGTGTCAGAGCCGCATCACGGTGCGCTCAAGCTCCGTCAGGGCACCCGCCGCGCGGAAGCGCGCCGGCGGTTCGGGATAGATGCGCGGCTGCTGGATATAGGTTGCCGTGTAGAGGAGGCGGCTGTGATCCGACTGGATCCGGCTTCCCATGTGCAGGCAGCGGGCCGTGTTGACGATGAAGCACGACAGGCGGGGCGCGACCATCTCCTTGACCACGCCGGGACCGGTCTTGGCGAATACCTGCGCATCGCTCATGTGGCTCTTGAGCGTGTTGCGGAACGCCTTCGATGGTCCGGCTGGAATGAAGGTGAACGGACCGTCGGCGGTGTTCCGCACATCGGTCAGGTAGATGAAGAGCTTGCAGACACGCTTGTCGTCGTGGTCGAGATGCCATAGCTGGGAGAAGCTCAGCGCCCGGTTCGGAGTCGGCTGCGACAGCGTCAGCACCACGTCCGACAATTGCGGCAGGTCGTGCATGAAATCGCCGATGATGCGCAGCGCGGCTGGCTGCAGGGCGTTGCGCACGAACGGATGGTCGGTCGCAAAGGCGCCGTTGACGAGATCCTCGTCCAGCAGACTGACCCAGAACGATTTGTGCCGTTCCTTCTGCTGGCCGACGAGCTCATTGAGGCGGCTCACCTTGCCGTCGGCGAACGTCGCGACGGCTTCCGCGAGGCTGCGATCGATGAGCGCGGACACGTCGACGTAACCGTCCTCGGCGAGTTTGCGGCTCGCCTCGGCCCATTCGGGCTTGGCTGGAAGCTGCTTGAGAAGCGCGACGCGCTTTGCGCGCGCAGGCAATTGCAGGGCGGTCAGAGCCGCCTTCAGCCCCCATCCGAGATCGGTGCGGTTGACGTGCCATAGGAGGCGGCGGAACTGGCTGATCTTCGCCTTTTTCGGGGCAGGCCGATCAGCCGTCGTGTCGACGGTTGTCATGTGGGCTCCCAGCAATACAAAAAACCATCATTGTGAATCGTCGGTGCGAACGGCATGCGTTCGCGAGCCAAGATGCGGACGCGGCCCTGTCGCTCGTAATCGTCGAGCGTCGAGAACAGCTGGGTCTGGTAGTCGACCGAGCGGATGTAGAGAAAGCTGACGAGATCTCGCGGACTCGAAAAATTCAGCAGCTCCGTCGTCGGCTCGATGTTGATGACGCGTTTCGGCCTCGCAGCGATGATGTTGTCCACCACCTTGCGCACGTCGTAAGGAATTTGCTCGATGCAGAAATAGGTGAAAACGACCTGGTCGCTGATCGCCGCGTAGTTTGGGTCGTTGCCGTCGGTCAGGTCGATCCTGTCGAGCGTTATCCGGTCCGACAGGCCATAATGCGCTGCGATCTCGCGGCCCGCAGCGATGCCGTTCGGCGCGATGTCGAACCCGCGCAGCCTCCAGTCGGGATGATTGAGATGCAGCGACAGCAGATTGATGCCGCAGCCCGCACCGAGTTCGACGATCTCAGTGGCGCCACCCGTGTGTCGCGCGAGTAGCTCGCCGAGGGCCCTGGCGCGATAGCGATAATAGTCGTCGGCTGCGACCCTGCAGATCTGATTGTCGACCTTGCGAAGACCCCGCGCGGGATTCTTCGGGATCAGGAATTCGCCGATGCTTGCGGCCTTCGTCCAGGCCTTTTCCGACAGCGTTCGCTGCCAGTGCGATAGATTGTACTCGGAATCTACGACGTCGGCCGTGCGTTTGACGCGGCGCATCGCGAGGCGTCCGATGCTCCTCGCTGCATCCAGCGCATAAGTCGCCGCCTTGTCCGACAACGACGCCGGAGCGAAACCTGTGATGACGGCTTTCGTGTCTGTCGCGTGGATGTTCATTCAATTGCTTTTGGATGTCAGTCCCATCAGTTGTCCGACGGCTGGAAATACAGTCCGGTGCCGCTTTTCAAGCACGAGGAAGTACTGGAGTGTCCAGGTAACCAGACAGAAAACCATGGAACCGAGCGCGAGCTTTAGCACGCTGTCGAACCGAATGTAACCTGCAATTGTTGCTAGAAAAATGCTTGCCAGCACAAGGATTGCGAACTGGGTTCCGATACCCTTCGCGAAGCGATTGCGGTCGAGATCGAGTGCACCGCGCAACTCTCTCAGCTGCAAGGGCAGGATAACGATACTGCCGACGACTTGGCCGAGTATCAAAGCGCGTTCCGCGAACAGGTGCAATGTCGCGGCGGAGACCACCGCCCAGACCAGAAGCTGAACGGCGACCAGCCTGTTGAGCCTGGATTGCACGTTCGGCCGCGTCAGAAAGATCAGGCTGCCAATCGCCACGTATTGGGCACAGATCGGAACCAGGAAGCTCAAACCCATCCAGAACGCGTATGGCGCAAGAAGGGGACCGATCCAGATGTTCATGATCTCGGGCGAGAGGATCGCGGTCGCGGCAAGCGGCGGCACCACGAACATCGGCATCATGACGAGGCCGAGGTCACCGAGACGCTGGAACGCCGTCGCGCTGCCGCGCTCGTCGAGGCGGCTGGCAACGGGAAGCAAGGCGGATGTCAGGAGGCTGACGACGACTTTGGAAACCCGTGACAATCGCACCAGCGCGTCGTAGGTGCCGACGGCCTTGGGGCCGAACAGCAATCCGATCAGGAACGGCTGAAGCGGTCCGGAAACGCCGCCCATCAGTTTGCCCTGCAGGAGCAGCACGCAGCGGTGCAGAATATCCTGCCGGATGTCCGACGTCCACGGCAGCAATCGCACGTGCTTGTGCCGCAGGGCGACCAACGCGGCAATTCCAATGACGACGGCGCGGGCCAGAAGCGTGGCAAGATAGATGTAGGCGACCACTTCAAAGCCTGCCGCGGCCCACGCGGCTGCGAATGTCAGACCGACATACCCCGCCGTTGACGTGACTTCCGCAATGCGGAGCAGGTTGTAGCGCTCGAAGCCCTTGACGATACCTTCCCACACCAGCGCCGGAACGAAGATCAGATTCGCGAGGGCGGTGCAGTGCATGATCCGGGTGAACGTCTCCAGATGCGCGGCGTCAACCTTCATCACGATGACGAACAGCGGTGTCGCGAACCATATGGCTGCGCTGAGGATCACGGTGAGAGCGATGGAGACCACCCCCAGGAAAGCGATCTGACGGCTGGCCTGCGTCCAATTTCGATGCTCTCTCGCGCGCGCGACGACCTGCGTGGCGACCTCGGACAGGCCGAGGTCCAGCACCGCCATCATCCCGCTGGGAAGCAATAGCCGCGAGATGACAATGAGGCCGAACTCGGTCACCCCCCAGGTCCCGATGATCAGCGGAATGACCGCAAGGCCCAGCAAGGCGGCTACGCCGAAGGCAAGCGCCGAAATCACCGTGTTCTGGATCAGGCGCTTGATCATTGAGGTCGTGCTACCAGGCGCTCAGGCCGCCGTCGACGGCGATGTTCTGGCCAGTCACGTAGGACGCGGCGTCCGATACCAGGAACAGCATTGTGCCGACCATCTCGTCCGCGCGAGCCATGCGGCCGATGGGGATACGGGCTCCATAGCGCGCCTTGAAGGTCTCATTCTGCCCACTCTCGACCCCGCCGGGGGTGAGGGTATTGACGCGGACGCCCTTCGCCGCCCAATAGGTCGCCAGGTGCTTGGTCAGGCCGATCACGCCGGCCTTGGATGCCGTGTAGACGGCGGGCGTGTTGATGGCCCGGCCGAGATATTCGGAGCCTTCGTAGATGCGCTGGTCGGGCGCCAGCAGGCCGTAGATCGAGGCTGTCTGCACGATAGCGCCGTAGCCGCGCTCGGCCATTCGGCCGCCGAACACCTGCGCAACGTTGAACATGCCGTCGAGATTGACTGCCATGATCTCCCGCCAGGTGTCCTGCGAGAACTTTTCCACCGGGGCAAAAAAGGCGTCGACGTCGCGGGTCTTGCTGGCGGCGTTGTTGAGCAGGATCGAGACCGGTCCGAGGTCGGCCTCGATCGCATCGGCTGTGTTGCGGACCGCTTCAGGATTGGTGATGTCGCAACCGTAGCCTCTGGCGCGGACGGCATGGCGGGAGGCGACGTCGGCTGCTGCAGCCTCGGTTGCGGCCTGATCCAGATCGACAATCGCAACGTTGGCGCCGAACTCGGCAAGGCCCTCGGCAAAGCGGCGCCCGAGGATGCCACAGCCTCCGGTGACGACGGCGGTTCGGCCGGTCAGATCGAACAAAGCCTTGAAGCTCGTGGTCATCGCTTGAGGCTCCTCAGGCCGGCAGTCGTTGGCGCAGCAGCAATTCAACCAGGGCAAAATCGAGATCGGAATCGATGTCGATCGAGCGTTCTTCCGGCATTTCGAACAGGCGCGTGTCCGGATAGAACACCGCAGGCTGCTCCAGGAATGACGCGACGCGCCAGACATAGATCGATGCGTTCATGTCGAAGCAGCGCGGCGCATCCTGCCGGCGCGTGATCGGAGGGTCGGCCGGTTTGGAGAGACCGACGCTGCCGTCGGCGCGCTGCTCGACCAGGTTGAAATAGGGCGAGCGTCGCGCCGGCGCCCCGGTGATGACGTTGCGCGCGCCGCTTGCGCGCAGCAGTGCCACGGCACCAGTAATGTCTGAGGCCAGGCGGAGCGGCGAGGTGACGTCGAGATCGACGAAGATCTCCGGCGTCTTGCCCGTTTGCGCGATGGCCTGCTCGAGACAGTGGCGGATCGCCGGCAGCTTCGGTGCGGTATCGGTCGCCATCTCGTCCGGACGTCGGATTGCGATGTCGGCGCCAGCCTTAAGTGCCGCATCGAGCAGTGCATCCGAATCGCTGCTGAAGGCGATCGCGTCGAACAGGCAGGTCTCGCGCGCCTGCGCGATGCTCCATGCGAGCACGGGCTTGCCCAGCAGGTCGCGCGCATTCTTGCCGACGACTCCTTTCGAGCCGCCCCGCGCGCAGATCGTGCAGAGAAGACTCATGGCGAAATCCAGGTCTTGGTGCGTAGAGCACGCTCGCTGGCGTCGATCAGGTGGACGACGCCGAGCGCCTCGGGCAGCGAACAAGCCGGGCTGGCACCACGCAGCGCCGCGGCATGCATGTCGCGATAGCTTTGGTCGCGCTCGCTGGGGATCTCCATGGCCTTGCCGTTGACGGCAAGACGGCTGCCAACGAGATCTGCCTCGATGGTGTCGTCGTCGACATTGACGCGAATGCGGCGGATGCCCTGTCGGTCGAGATAGTCCATGTGGACGTGGACCGACGGCGCCCGCTGCATATCGAGCAGCAGGTCGAGGTGGTCATCGACGTCGATGTCGCGCGCGCCCGACGCGCCGCCGAGCGCGGCGACGCGATGCCACGGGCCGAACAGCCACAGGAGATAATCCAGCTCATGGCTGAGATCGCGCAGCACGCCGCCGCCGGCGTCGGCCGTGGCGGATGCGGTCGCGCGGTGATCGCGGCCGGGCCGCCAGTCCCTGATGTCCTGGCCGACATAGGCGGCGACCGTGATCACGTCGCGCCCGCGCAGTCTTTCGGCCAGAGACGTCATCACGGGGTGAAAGCGCAGATTGTATCCGACGCTGACATGGGAAAACGGATATCTCGGGGGCGGTGCCGGTGTTGCGAACAGCGGCTTTTCGACAAGAACGCTGCCGTGGAAGCCTGCCTGCGCGAGCTCTTGCAGATCGTCAGCGTGGCGCGCGGTCTCGGTGGCAATCACTACATAGTCCGGATGCGCCGTCGCGACGGCCTGCGTGATCGATCCGTAATCGCCGCCTTCGCGGCGACTGACGGTCGCGACCTCCAGGCCAAGCTCGCGCAGGATGCGCGCATGCCTTGTGCCGATCGAGCCGAGGCCAACCACGACGGCTTTTGTCGAGGTCACGGGAAGACCTCGTGAAACTCCGCATGAGCCTGCTCGAAATCCTCCAGGCGGCCGATGTCGAGCCAGTATTCGCGAATGGGATAGACCGCAACCCGCCCTTTGCCGGCGATCACGCGTTCCAGCACGGTCGGCATGTCGATACTGGCGCCGGGCGTGACGTGGCGAAAGACGGACTGGCCGATCACGTAGATGCCGGCACTGACGAACCAGCTCTCGGTCGGCTTCTCGCGGATGGCGTCGAGAAAACCGTCTGACGTGGACACGACGCCATAGGGTACGTGCACCTTGTGCTCGCGCACGGCCATCGTCGCTTCAGCCGGCGTCGCGTTGTGGAAATCGAGGAGAGCCCCGTAGTTGATCGTGGTGAGAATGTCGCCGTTGGTGACGATCATGGGCAGAGCCGGCGGCGCCCTGAAGAGTCCGAGGGCGCCTGCAGTCCCCAGGCGTTCCGTTTCGTGGACGTACTGGATATTGGCGCCGAAGGCGGCACCATCGCCAAAGTAGTCCTTGATCGTCTGGGCCTTGTAGTTGACCGAGATGAAGATGTTGCCAAAACCCTGCTGCACGACGTTGCGGACGATCGTCTCGAGCAGCGGTCGGCCGCCGACATTGAGCATCGGCTTCGGCACGTCGCGCGTCAGCGCGCCCAGGCGCTCGCCAAGGCCGCCCGCCATGATCAGGACAGGGTTCGGATAGTGAGCCGGTTCGAGCAGTTCATCGAGCGTCTCGACCACGACCAGATGGCCGCCCTCGTCGAGCAGCGGGAGCTGCTTGATCGACTTCTGCCGCATCAGCTGCAGGCGATCCTCGCGCGGCAGCGTCGCAGAAGCCGACACCGGGCCGCGGTTCATGATGTCAGTTGCAAGTCCGGTGAGCGGTACACCCCGCAGCAGGCCACGCCTCACGTCACCATCGGTGACCACGCCGAGCAGGCGATTCTGGTCGTCGAGCACGAGCGCAATCTGAATGCTTCCGCTCTCGATGGCAGCAATGGCCTCGCCCACGGTCGCCTGCGTTCCAACGACGGCCTTACGCCAGGATTTCATGGCAATCTGCCTCGTATACGCCAGATATCGGGGGCGGCCCACGGCTGAGCTTGCTATATCGCGGGTGCGAGACGCGGCGTCAACCCCAACGGCAACCCCCTGAACAGCTCCGTTAACCCCGGCGTTTCGCGGCCCGAATCGACGGTTTGAAGACCCGCGATCCCCCGTTAAGATCGCCGGGCGCAGGGGAATCGCGATGGATGATCTCATCATCATGGGCGGCGGCGAGCATGCCTTCATGGTCTACGAAGCGGCGCTGTTGTCCGGCCAGTTCAAGGTCGTCGGCTTCCTCGATCGGCAGCCCGGAACGCTGGGCGACGTCAGTTATCTCGGAACCGACGAGGCCGCGCCAGAGTATCCGGATGCCGCCTTCGTGGTGGGTGTCGGATCGATGCAGGCGGGGCCCGCACGCCGGCAGATGATCGGCCGCATGCCGGTCAAGCGCTGGGCGTCCGTGATTCATCCGCGCGCGATCGTCTCGCCGTCAGCCACGATCGGCGCAGGCACCGTCATCATGCCGGGCGCGATCGTCAATGCACGAAGCCGCATCGGCGATCACTGCATCATCAATTCCGCTGTCGTCGTCGAGCACGACGTGCGAATCGGCGATTGCACGCACCTGTCGCCGGGAACCGTGGTCGGCGGGGGCGCGACGATCGGCGAGAACTGCTTCGTCGGCCTCGGCAGCCGGGTCAGGGACCACATCGCGATCGGCAACGACACGCTGGTCGCGATGGGATCGGTCGTCACGGCGCCATGCCCGCCGGGATCGGCCCTTCGCGGTGTGCCGGCCAAGCCGCAAGGCTAAAGCGGATCGTCCGGTTCGAGCGCGCGAGGCGAGGTCGTTCCGACCAGCGACCAATAGTCGATCGGCGGCCGGCCCGCACCGGGTCGCTTGGCGGTGATGTCGGCGGGGCCGATGGTCTCGCCAGCCTTCAGCGCACGCGCCGCAACGATGCTCTTGCGCGCCACAGGGACGTTCCTGATCTCGGAGCCCTTTGGCGTCTTCACGCCGTCACCGAGCGCACGCTCGACGTTGCGGATGGCGATGACCATGCGTTTGAAGTCGTCGGGCTCGAGCGAAGCCGCGTGATCGGGGCCTTGCGCCCCGCGGTCGAGCGTCAGGTGCTTTTCGATGATTGTCGCGCCGAGCGCGACGGAGGCCACCGAGATCTCGAAACCGTCGGTGTGATCGGAATAGCCGACCGGAAGCTGGAATGCGGACCGCATCGTGCCCATCGCCGCGAGGTTCACGTCGCCGACGGGGCAGGGATATTCGGTCGTGCAATGCAGCAGGCTCACGTGCTGTGCGAGCGTCGTGCGCGCTGCTGGATCGCGCCATGCGGCGCGGAAAGCGACGATGCCTGGTGGGGCATCGGATTGGCTGTAGCCATGCGCGAGCACGCCCAGCGCCTCCTCGATCTCGCCGAGCGTTGCCATGCCTGTCGACAGGATCAATGTCGCGCCGGCCTTGGCGGCCGCATGCAGCAGCGGTGCATTAGTGAGATCGCCTGATCCGATCTTGATGCGCGGCAGCTTCAGCGACAGCAGGAAGGCGAGCGAAGCGTCGTCGAACGGCGTCGACAGGAATTCGATGCCGCGCCCCCTCGCACGTTCGATCAGCGTGTGATGCGCGGCCTGCGGCAACTCGAGCCGTTCCAGCATGGCAAGCTGGCTTTCGTCGGCATCCGTCGTGCGCTGCTGATAATCGGCCTTCCTTGCTGCGCTGCCAGCCAGTGCTTTCGCATTGAAGGTCTGAAATTTGACGATGTCGGCGCCGGCATCCGCGGCGGCCTCAACCAGCGCCAGCGCCTTCTCCAGGCTTCCGTCATGATTGACGCCGGCTTCTGCGATGATGAGCGTGTGCGTGGTCATGCCTGCGCCCCTCTTGGCGGAAGCTCGTAAAAGCCTTTGACCAGAAGCGGCCTGAAATCGGGGATGCCGGCGATAGTTTCAGCAAATCGGCGGCTGGATTCGCCGTCGCCGTAAGGGTTGACGGTGGCTTGACGGCCGCGTTGCAGCCCCGCGGCGATGGCGGCGGCAATGGCGCCGCGCTCGGGCGCTGCGTGAAATACAGACGTCGCGCGCTCGCGTCCCTTCTGGCGGTCGCCAATATCGACCGTGGGAACTCCGAAGGAGGGCGCTTCGAGCACGCCGCTCGAGGAATTGCCGATCACGACGTCCACCTGGCTCATCAGGCTGAGATAGCCAAGCTGCCCGAGCGATGCGACCGCGATCGTGTTCGGCCGGCCGGCCGCGAAAGCCTCGATCCGGGCGTTCAAGGCGCGGCCCTCGGCGTCGGCGTTGGCGAGCGTGAAGACGAAACGAAAGGCGGGATCGAGCGTCGAGAGCGCTGCGAACAATTCGTCCAGTTCGGCCACCGAGCGTCCGGCCTCGACCGTGACGGGGTGGAATGTGATGAGCGCATTGCGTTCGCCGAGTGGCATCCCGATCGCGCCGCCTATGTCGTCGCGGTTCATCAGATCGAGATGCTTGATGGCGTCAATGCCGACCGAGCCGATAGTGTGGATACGGGACGGGTGTTCGCCGAGCTGTATCAATCGTCGTGTCGAGCCCTGATTGCTGGTGAAATGCAGGTGCGACATCTTGCTGATCGCATGGCGCGTGGATTCGTCGACCGCGCCTTCGGTAACGTCTCCACCGAACAGATGCGCCATCGGCAGCCGCATGAACATCGCGGCCTGCGCGGCTGCGAACATCTCGAACCGGTCGCCGAGGACGACGATGAGATCCGGCTGCAGGCGTGTGAGGGTATCGGCAAAGCCGATGACGCCGAGCCCGACCGATTTCGCGACGCCGGCGCCGGTGTCGCTGCTCAGCAAGGTCTCGACGCGCGCGTCGACCTCGAACCCCTCGTCGCGGATTGCGTTGAACGTGTAGCCGAACTCCGGCGCGAAGTGCATGCCGGTGGCGACGAGCTGAAGTGTCAGGCCGGGTGTTCCCCGGATGGCGCGCATCGGCCAGATCAGCAGCCCGAAATCGGCACGGCTGCCGGTGACGAAACAGATCTTTCGCGCGCCACTATTCATCGCGGGTCCTGATACTGGCGCTGCTGGGCAGGTTGATCAGCCTGCGTTCGATGGATTCGGCGGTGGAAAGGTCGCCGCGGGGGCTTTGCGCGAACATCGGCAGCTTGTGCATCAACGTCCAGGCCGGACGCGCGCCAAAGCCGGCATCGTTGAGCGCGGCAAGGACGTCGTCGCGGCGGTCGGCATTTGCTTCGTCGAGCAGGATCGCGTTCAGCCAGTAATTGCTCGTGGTGTCCTTTGGCTCGCGCGAGAAGTGGACGCCGGGAACATCCGCAAAGGCGCGCTGATAGGCTGAAGCCAACTTGCGCTTGCTCGCCAGGAAGCCGTCGAGCTGCTCGAGCTGGGCACAACCGAGTGCCGCGTTCAAGTTCGGCAGGCGGTAGTTGAAGCCGATTTCGTCGTGGATGAAGGCCCATTTGTGCGGCAGCTTCGCCGTCGTCGTCAGGTGCTTGGCGCGGCGGCCGAGCTCCTCGTCATTGGTCAGGATGGCGCCGCCGCCGCCGGTGGTGACGATCTTGTTGCCGTTGAAGCTGAGTGCCGCGAGGCGCGCCCGCGATCCGACCGCGTGGCCCTTGTAGGTCGACCCCAGCGATTCCGCGGCGTCTTCCACGAGTGCGATGTTCCATTCGTCCGCAAGGGCGGCGATCGCGTCCAGATCGACGGGGTGGCCGAAGGTGTGCATCGGCGCGATAGCCGCGATGCGGCGGCCGGTCTCCCGATTGATGGTGCCGGTCGCGGTCTTCTGCGCAATCGCATCGAGTCGCACCGCGAGCGCGCGCGCGTCCATGCCCAATGTGTCGAGCGAGCTGTCGACGAAATGCGGCGCTGCACCGCAATAGGCGATTGCATTTGTCGTCGCGATGAAGGTCAGCGCCGGCGAGATGACCTCGTCGCCGGGCTCGACGCCGGCGAGCTTGAAGCAGGCATGCAGCGCGGCCGTGCCATTGACGACGGCGACCGCGCGTCTGGCGCCGGTGACCTCCTCGAGCATGCGTTCGAACCGATCGACGAAGGGACCGACCGAGGAGACGAAGGTGCTCTTGATGCACTCTTCGAGGTAAGCGATCTCGTTGCCGGCGAACACCGGCTCATGCAGGCCGAGGATGCCGTTCGGCGTTCCCACCGCGCGTCGCACGGCATCGACGATCGTCTTTTGATCGAAGCCTGACTTCGTCACGGGAGCGCCCACCATCGCCTCAGACATTGTATACGTCAGCCTTGTAGCGGCCGAGGTTGATAGGATTGGTGAACCAGTTCACCGTCTCGACCATGCCGCGTCGCATGCCCTCGATGCCGCCGAATTCCGGGCTCCAGCCGAGCCGCTGGCGTGCCTTGGAATTGTCGGCCCAGAGCCGCTCGACCTCGCTATTGGCGGGACGCAGTCGCATTTCATCGGTCTCGATTTCGATCGTCGTCCCCATGACGTCAGCGATCATCTGCGCGGTCGCGCCGACCGAAATCTCGAAGCCGCTGCCGAGATTGATGGTCTGGCCCACGACTTGCTCCGCAGGCGCCGTGAGGCCCGCGATCAGCCCGCGCGCGGTGTCGGTGACGAACGAGAAATCTCGGGTCGGGCTGACGGCGCCGAGGCGGATCCTCCGCTTGCCCGTCGCGATCTGGCTGATGATCGTCGGGATCACTGCCCGCGCCGATTGCCGCGGACCAAATGTGTTGAACGGCCGGATCACCACGACGGGCATGTCGAACGAAGCCTGGAACGACAGCGCCATCTGGTCGGAGGCGATCTTTGAGGCCGAGTAGGGCGACTGCCCGACCAGTGGATGGCTCTCCTTGATCGGAACCGTTTGCGCCGTGCCGTAAACCTCGCTGGTCGAGGTCTGAACGAAGCGCCGCACGCCGGCCATGCGCGCGGCCTGGAGCACGTTCACGGTGCCGCGCACATTGGTCTCGACATAGGAATCGGGCGCCACGTAGGAAAATGGGATGGCGATCAGCGCGGCGAGGTGCAGCACGTCGGTGCAGCCGCTCGCGGCCGCGATCATGAAATGCGGGTCGCGGATGTCGCCAGCCGCCACCTCCACCGACGTCATCACGTCGGCCGGTACCGTGTCGAGCCAGCCCCAGGAGTTGAAGGAGTTGTAATAGACGATCGCCTTGACGCGGGCGCCAGCTCTCACGAGCTCCTCGACGACATGCGAGCCGATGAAGCCGTCGCTGCCGGTGACGAGGACGCGGGCGCCCTTCAGATCTTCCATGCCGGACCCCAAACGCGATTAATCCAGTCTTCGCAATAGGATGGCGCTATAGCACACTGGCGGTTGCGTGCAACAGACGAGTCCTCCTCTCCACCGGATGACCACTTCCGCAGGCAATTTGAGCGCAGTCCGACCGGATTAGACCCCACGTGCCGGGCCGAGGTGCTGCTTGACGAAGGATTCCAGATTGCCCCCCGAGAACAGATGTCCCGCCACGCCGGCCGCCTGCGCCGCTTCCATGTCGCTTTCCTTGTCCCCGATCACCATGCTGCCCGTCATGTCGACGGGGAAGCGTTTGACGAGATCGGTGATCATGCCGGGCGCCGGCTTGCGTCGGTCGCTCATTCGGCAATAGCGCGCAACGGTCCCGTCGGGGTGGTCAGGGCAATATTCGAACGCATCGATATGCGCGCCGATCAGCGCCATCTCGTCCGCCATCCAGCGGTGCAGCGTGAGGACGTGGTGCTCTTCGTAGTAGCCGCGTGCGACGCCTGATTGATTGGTGATGACGAAGGCAAAATAGCCGGCGTCGTTGACGGCTTTCACGGCCTCGCGTGCCCCTTCGATCCATTCGAGCTTGTGCGTCTCGAAAGTGTATCCTGAATCGTGGTTGAGCACGCCGTCGCGATCGAAGAACACGGCCGGCCGCCGTAGCTGCTCCCGCAACTCGCGATCGGCACGTGCGAAATCGTCGGGAATTCCGATGTCGATGAAGTACCCGCGATAGGCCGTACCGCGCAGTGTGCCGGACGCGGAAAGGCTGGGGAAGACATCCTGCTCGAGCGATGCGGGAAGTTCTACGATGTCGGCAAGGATGGATTTGTCGACGACATAGATCCCGGCATTGACCGGTCCCGTGGCGCCCGCGCCGGGAGCGATGAAATCACGCACGACGTCGCCATCGAGAACCACGCGCCCGTAGCGGTCCCCGACGACGCCGTCGCGAAGCGCCATGTGGACGCGGCCGCCATGCGCGCGTGAGATCAGATCGAGCAGGTTGAAGTCAAACAGCGAATCGCCGTTGAGCAGCAGGAACCGGTCGTGCAGCAGGTCGCGCGCATGCACCAGCGCGCCGCCGGTGCCGAGCGGCTCGATCTCGCGCGACACGAGGATCTTTGCCCGGCCCTTGCTCTTCTCGGCATAATGGCTCTCGACGATCTCGGCCTTGTGTCCGGCAAGCAGGAGAATCTCGTCGAACACGTCATAGCGCACGAGTTCGTCGATCAGCGTGTCGAGAAACGGCCGCCCGCCAATCTCGAGCATTGGCTTGGGAACCAGCTTGGTGCGCTCACCTAGCCGTGTGCCGAGCCCTCCGACGAGGATGACGGCCTGTCTCAGCATGATGTGCTCTTTTGATGGTGTGGACGGTGGTGCCTAACGCAATCTGCGACAATGCGAGGGACAATTTCAATCCCATTTCCACGATCAGCGTGAACAGGGAATGCGAACGACGATCGCCTGCCTGTTGGCGAACAGCACCGGAAACGGGCTTGCGCGAAGCGCATCGGCGATAGCGGGCTCCATCGGCTCGACAGGAGGAAAATAGCTCAGACGCTGGTCGGCCGCGAGATGTGTCCACGCGATCGTGCGGGGCGTGATGATCGCGACGAGGTTCCAGGCGTTCTCACCCGTCGCCAGGATGTTCGTGATCGTGGACTTGGCTTGCTCGGCGGGCATTTCCGGGCTTCCGGACGCGATGAGGTCGGAAGAGGGCGGGGCCGCCTTCCGGACCGCTGCGGGCACGGTGCGGACAGATTTCATGATTCCGCCCAACGCGTCGACCCTTCGCATCTGGAAGAAGGCCTCCGAATTGATCGCCCCCACCAGGGGAGCGATCAAGCTGCACGTGCTTTCGAGCCGCTGATGTCCTTCGGTCGGCTGCAGGATCGTGCGCACCACCGATTTTGTCCGCTTCGCGACCGCTTCGTTCACGGTGTCCAGATTGGAGAACAGATAGGCGGCCGGTGCGCCCGTGATGGCCTGGACCATGCCCAATGTATACGGATCCGAGAGAAGGATGCCCTTTCGCAGGTTGCCGCGGGCCCAGCGTGCGACTTCAAGATCGTCGGCGTTGTAATGGGAAATGACCTCAGTGCGGTCCGGAAGCGCACCGTAACTGTAGCTTCTAACAATGCCTGACAGGCCGATCTTGTCGATCGCCATGCCCAACCCCACGACCCCGGCGAGACTGTAAATGTAGACCCGTCTCAACCGGGCCAGGGTCAATAGTGCGAGCGCCGTGAGCAGTACGATGCCTGCGATTTCCGTCGGTCGCAGGAATGACTGGTAGCCGGCAAAAGGCAGGTCGGTCCGCCACGCAAACGCGTAGATCAAGACCACAAGGGCGGTCGCAAGCACCGCGACCGCCGCCGCAACCAGGGCCCGTCGGGATCGGGGAGGGTTGGAATCGATCAGTAACTGACAGAAAGTCTCGGTGGCCGTGATCGTCAGCAACGACAATATGATTGTGCTGATGCGATACAGGAAAGGGAAGCCCGAGAGAGCGGCCAGCATCAGGCCGCAGCCGGCAATCCAGGACCACACGAGTGTCAGGAAGCTTTCGGTTTGAGGTCCGATCGCGCCCGAGGGACTACGGAGGACCGGTCGGGTCATCCACCACCATGCGACGCCCAGCGTGATGCAAATGGTGAAAAGCGGGCCCATCGCCCTGCCAAGCTCGATCATCGCGACCTGCGGCCCGGAGCCCAGGAACAGCTCTTCACCGCCCTCGATCCGTCTGCCCAGAATTAGGCCAGTGATCGGGGAGAACGTGTCATTGGCGCTCATCGGCGGAATGTAGCCGAAGCGCATTCCTGCAACGCCGATGACAATTCCGGCAATGATCAGGGGCAGCGCGAAGGAAAGAAATCGCAGGACCGAGATGCTGGCGGATGGCCATACGGAAATCACCCGCACGATGGCAAGATAGAGAAGCCAGCAGACCAGGACTGTTGGAACGAACAGAAAGGAACCGCGGTGTGCAAGCAGCAGCGTTGCTGGCCAGATGCAACCAAGAAAGAGAAGCCCTGCATATCTTCGCGTGTTGCCCAGGATCCTCACCACGAGTAACCCGGCCATGAGTAACGCAAGTACAAGCGTGTTGTTGTTGAATGCGAACGCGAGCAGAAGCGTTGCACCGGCGATAGCCGTCAGCAGCAAGACAGATCGTGTCGACAGATCGTTTGCGTGCCGCTCGGCATTGTTCATCAGCACGCCGAGAAACACGACACTGCTGGCGACAGCCAGGCTACCGTTTGTCATCAGGACGATAGCGTTGCCGGTCGCGGCAAAGAAGAAGGAGATCCACTTTCGCGGGGACGTGGAATAGATGCCTTGCACGAAGGCGTAGGACGCCAACAGGAAGAACAGGATTGAGAAGAAGCGATATGTCCAGTGGAATCTCAGAAGATCCAAGCCGAGCGTTCCAGCGAGGGAGCCTGCGAGGGCCGAGCGAAGATCGACATAGGATTGGGCGGCGTAGGGATTGATGACCCCACCGTCGGCGTACTCCTGCGCGGTCTTCATCCAGTGAACATCCGCGCCGATGTCCCCGTAAGGAAAGCTCGAAAATGCGCCGAAGGACCACCACCACGTCAGGAGCGCGATCGGCACCGCCAGGATGCACCAAGTAGCCGCGGCGCGTGTCTCTCCGGGGCCGAGGCGCCAGTAGGGCCATGACCATGCAAGGCCGAAGCCGGAGACGGCAAGCATTGCGGCGAGGTGGAGCCTCATATCGCTTACGAATAGCGAGAGTAGTCCGAGCAGGATGCCCGTTGTCGAGGCGCCAACCGTAAATCCGAGAACGACGAACTGAGCCCTCGTGAATCGGCACACCTCGACGAATTTCGTTGAGGCAATGGCCAGAATCGAAAACCCGGTGCCGAGCTGTATCAGGAAGAACAGGAACGTCAGGACAAATGTGGTCGTCCACATCGGGAGATCTCTACAATGGGCTTCTGCCAAACAAAGGGCGATCTTCAGTTTCCTATCAATGTGCGGCCGGGCGGCCAACGATCAGCGAGCCGAGCGTAAAAAGGTCCTCTTCGGAGAAGTCTCTGAAACATGGTGCCAGTCGCTCCAGGATATGCTGTTCCGGCGGCCGGCGGTCGGGTTGGTCGCTCAGCAGTTGAAACCCTGCCTCCCTGAACAGCTGTAGATATTCGCTGTGGCGCAAACGATTGACGTATTGGAAGCGCGACTGGAAAGGCGCCCAATCCTCCTCGGAATAGGTCAGGAAGTTGAACGAACTGATGGACGGATCGAAGCCCTTGAAATGATCGCCATAGTCGATCTGCATGAGGATCAGTCCGTCAGGACGCATGATGCGTCGCAGCTCCTTCAAGATTGCCGCGATGTCGCGCTTGGGAATGTGCTCGAGCGTTTCGACGGAGACCGCGCAGTCGATCGAGGCGGCGGGCAGGCCGGTCGTCCGGGCATCGGACGGTGCGCGATAGTCGATCCTCCACGAAGGCTCGAGATCCTCCAGGGAATTTATCTCGGGGTGGTCAGTGCCGCTCAGTCGAGAAACGATGGCGGCGTTGGAGCGGATCAGTTCCAGCTTGGCCAAGCGCTCGATGTCGACGGTGATGAAGCGCCGTGCGCCGTGGGCGCTGAAAGCCAGCGGAACGATCAGATCGCGTCCTGCGCCGAACTCGAAGCAGGTCGAATCCCGCAGCGGCCGCAAGCTGTACGTCTCGTGGACTGCCAGTAGCCGCTGGGCAAGGGTGTAGATGGATCTGACCTGCTTCTCGGGTCGTGGCAGTCGTCGTGTGACGTAGCGCTGCAGGGCATAGTGCAAGTCTTCGCCCCAGGGGATATTCGACAGCACCGAGAACGCTCGCGCCTTTGTCTGCCAGCGCACGTCAGCGGTTCCTCGGCGGAATGGACGCCGTGATTGGAGTGATGCGCACGAGCAGTCGCTGAAGCACGGTTTTGATCCAGGATAGGCCGATGTTCCGGCCTGTTTTCAAGCGGGTACCAGGTCCCGTAGCCGGATTCGGTCATACGGGAGCCGCAGGGGCATTGCAAGGATTCCAGGGCAGGGAAGTCGTGGGCGCCTGTACAGCATCATCTTGTCCGGCTGCCGCGCGTTTTCCGGCTGCCACGCGGCTGAAGAAAACCGGCTGCTCGTGAGCATGACGACGGTGCTCGTGCCGTGGCTTTCGAGCTGCGCGATGCGACGCCGTTCCCGGTTGATTCTCCTGTCGGCTCAGCGTAAACAAGCCTGAAATCGCGTCGACGTTTTAGCATGCGGGCAAGAACATCGCGTATGATTTGTCCAGAGCCGCCGGCCGGTTCGGTCCATGCCGATCCCTTGCTCTCCCGCCGAGTCCTGTCGCATGCCCGGTGAATTGCTGATTGGCGAGGCCGTCGCAAGGGGCTATCCGCCCGCCGTGCTATACCTGCGCAACGACGAGATCGTCACGACGGAAATCTGCGCCTTCAACTACTTCTCGGTTTTCATGAAGGATCATCCGGAGGTGGATGCTCATGTCTGGCTCTTCGACGGGGCGGGCAAGCCGGCCGGATATTTCCACAGGGAACTCGGCGTCAACGGACAATTGCAATTGCAGACGTCGGAGCTGTGTTCACGCGTTTCGGGAACGGTCGCGATGACGCTGGTCCCGAAGCACGAGACCAAGCTTCGTCCCGGACGGAAGGTGACGACCGGCTATTACGCACAATATTTCTCGCAGCACGGCGCGATAACGCTGTCGCACGAGCGCGAACCGGTCGCCGCAGCGCCGTTCCCGACCTCCGCCTGGATGCAATCCTATCTTACGCGGTTCTTGAAGGAGTCCGGCGTGGTGCTCGTGAACTCCTGCATCGCATCCGAGGGCGTCTCGGTCGGGACGGCCAGGCTCGTGGCCCTGGACGGCACCGAATTGGGTCAGCGTGCGCTGCCTGAGATCGCACCGATGGGCGCCGTTCGCATCGGCACGCTGGACCTTTTCCCCGAGGCTGAAGGGCTGATCGGCGCGGCCGAAGGTTTCGCCCTGGAGTTCAAGGGAACCAACATCGCCAGTCCGTTCAGTTATTATGAATTTGCCAACGGCAAGTTCAGCCTGCATCATTTTTAGGGGCGCATTCGTGACACGTTTCTCGTCCAGTCCCTGGAAGCCCTACGAGCCCCGATTCATGTTTCCGACTTTCGCGGGTGTCGAGTCGCGCATGGGTTTCTCGATCCCTGCCTGGTACCGTCCGGTCGACGTCAGGTATCTTCGTAGCCTCGTCGCCGGCAGCCTGCGCAAGAATCTTCGTGAAACGGTCAAGGATCTCGTGCCCGAGCTCGCCAGTCTGGTCGCCTCGGGCTTCAGCAAGAAGCTCCGGTTCAGGCTACACATCCTGTCGCGCGATGGCGAGTACCGGGCGACCTACGCGTTTCCGGAAAGCTACGCGCCTGGCGCCTCCGTCGAGATCGAGCTGTCGCGCCTTTTCGCCTCGCTCGAGCTGCCGCAGGACGATTATCTGGTCATTGCCGTGATGTCGCGCGGCCGCATGGACGGCTTCCGATCCTCGCCTGCCAGCTATTCGATGACCTATGTCGATCGGGACAACGTCGCGATCTACCGCACCGGCGCGTTTGCCCGCCCCTTGAACGAGGGCAGGCTCAAGGCGCATGTCGGGTTCACCGGAATTAATCCGAAGATCATTGCGACCAGTGACATCGTCAGCAGCGTGTTGCTGATCAATCACTCCTCTGATCCCGAATATGCTCATTCGGCGCGGCCGACCTCGAAGCTGATCCGCGAGGATGGCGAGCAGATCGAGGGCGATTTCGGCGAAATTCCTCCGCTCGGTGCGCGCGAGATGTCGGTCGTCGACATGTTCGGCAGTCGCGTGTTCGATTTTCTCAAGCCGTTCGGCGGTCGCGGGACCACGGTTACCACTTGCGTCGGAATGACGCTCGCCAGCCTGCACTTGCAGCGCACGAACGACAATCGGCGGACGTTGCTGGGCATCGAACACTCGCGTCCGGCGCACATGAATCTCGCCGGTATTCTGCAGCATTAGCTGGACGGGCCAATTTTCGGGGCGAGGGTGATGTTGTCATCAAGTGGCGCACTTGGACGATTGTGGAGCTCTGAGGCGGTCGTGAAGACCCCACCTCTCGGCCTGGTACTCGGGTTCTGGATTGTCTCGAACGTTCTGGTCATTGCTTGGTATTGGGTAAATATATCCGACAGGTATCTCCCGGGTCTGCTGCGGTACGCCGGAATAGCCTTCTACGTGGCCGTCGCACTCGTTCCGCTACTGCTTCTGTTCAAGGTGAGAAGAAGCTTCTTCAATCCGGTCACGCTGGGACTGCTCGTCAGTTGCTGCCTTGCGCTGTCCATCACTGCACACGAAGCCAACTTGCTTCGCGAGCAACTGCAGTTCAGTCTCGATCGCGAGCGCGAGTTTGCCCATACGGACGCAGTCGAGGGCGTCATGCGACCGTTGTTCGCCAAGATTACCGAGGCCTACGTCCAGATACTCGGCGACGATCGTACCCACGGGGGCTCGACCTTCTACACCCACATCGTCGCCAACTACCTGTTCGATTCCCTCTCGTTCCTCGCCGTATTTGCGTTGGCGACGCTGCTTCTCTCGCCGACTGCGACATGGCTCTGCCTGCTCACCTTTGCGTTCTACACGCAGATCGCGATCTATCCGGGACGCATGGGTCCCGTGTTCATCGCGGGCGGGTTGTTGTGGCAGCTCTTTCTGCTGACGTCGCGGCGATATCCCGCCGCGATCATTTCAGGACTGATCATCAGCTTCGGGCGGACCGACGTCGTGTTCGCTTCAGCGTTCTCGCTTCTGAGCCTTGCAGCTTTCGAGCGGCGATGGCCGACCCTGAAGGAATGGGCTGTGTTCGGGCTGCTGATCGGTATCTCACTGGCCGTGCCGAAGGCGCTGATCTGGATGCATCCGGGAACGGACTACAAATCGTTCCTGGTCACGAATGGCGACTTCAGCAAGCTGGTTGGAAATCTGCAGACCATGAAACTCGTGGTCGCGATCGCAAGTCCCGTACTCGCGATCGCGATCGTGAGGACGTTTGCGTTGACCCGAACGATCGCCGTGGTCGGTTCGGCGTGTCTGGTCCATGTCGGGCTCGTCTTTTTCATCGCGGATTTCTCCGAGACGCGGCTCATCATACCCGGACTGGCGGGGCTCGTGTTCGTGGCGAGTGAAGGACTTGGGAAATTGCTGGAAGGCAAGAATGACGAGCAAGCCGGCAGCAATTGAGGCCGCGGGCGATCGCGTACTGATGGATGCGTTTTGTTTTTTCAGCGATGGCAGGCCGGTTCTGGTTGAATCGGAAAACCATGGGCGCTTGCGGTCACCCCCCAGAGGAGGTGTCCCTCAGAAGAAGCGCCTTTAGGTGATTTCCAACGATGCGTTCCCCGCAGACACTGAGATGATCGGAATCTCTGTAGATCAGGCAATCGCCGGCCAGCAGGCCCATCGCCTCCTGATCGACGACGGACGAGAACGATATGTAGCGGAAGTCTCGCTTTTGTTGGACAATCTTGCTGCGAAGGTGCTTCTCGAGCGCAGAAAAGATATCGACCGTCACGGCATTGAGGTGGAAGCCTCGACGTGCAACTCGTTTCATACCTTCGAGATCGCGGAAGTCCATTCTCGCTTCGATAAAGGGACCCAGCCAGATGGTATTGGTCGTTTTGGACAGGGTTTGCAGATAATCGATCGTCATGGCGATCGGGCGTTCGTTGAAGTGGTACTTGCCTCCAAATTTCAAGACATCTTTAGGCTCCTGCCGGTTATGTTCGTCGACCACGAGGTGAGATCCGGAGAAATGCACGATTATCGTCCCCACAACGTCCCGATGAGCGTCCATGAATTTGTCGAAGCCCAGATAGGGACATTCTGGAATCCTGGCCCAGGGGCGGCATCCAGGGCCGACCAAGCCTACGACGAACTTTGCATAGTTGTTCCTGAAAAGTGCGTTGTAGATGTTCATCGCATGTGAGTCGCCGAGAATAATGGTCGCGGGTCCAAACCTTTTTGAACAAGCAATGAGTCGCTCCCATGCTGCAGGTTCGAACTGGGTTGTCCAAAACACGCAATCGCCGTCCGAGCCCATGTCCTTAATGAAATCGCCCCCCGTGTTCTGTTTCAGCAATTCGGAGAGGCGGCGCGTTTCGTCGCTGCCGAAGTAAAGGCGTTGCCCTTCGAAACCATTCGTGGCGATCGCAGCGATGCTGACACCGGCAAGACAGGACACGCCGAAGGAGGAAAGTGCAACCAGTTTCGGCCATCTCAACCACGTGCGATCTCGCGCCGGCTGCTCGACATAGCGATAGGTCAAGGCAGCAAGCACGAGAGAAACTGCGGTCAGTGCGAAAGCCAGATCCACGCTCGGCCGGTCGAAGCCGCTCAATCGAGTGAACACAAATACCGGCTGATGCCACAAATAGGCGCTGTAGCTGATAAGACCAATCGCTACGGGAATTCGACTTCCAAGGAGCTTTCCGGTTCTCGTCTGTCCGCTTGCGAATGCGATGATTAGGCAAGCTCCAAGTACGGGTGGTAGCGCGCGGAGCCCGGGATATCGGACTTCCCCGTGGTCAAAGAGGCCGTAGCCGATAAGTCCGCTTCCGATGACAACGAGAATGTCCAGCATCGAAACAGGTAGTTTGGCTCTTAACTTCTCTGTGGACCACAAGGCCAAGAGAGCGCCGACCAGCAGTTCCCAGAGGCGGCTTGGCATCAAATAGAAGGTGGCCTCTTTTGTCTGGGGTCCCCATTGAGCAAAGGCGATGCTCGCAACTGCAATCGCGGCGAATAGCATGCCCGCTCGCGCACGACCAAATCGCAAGGCGCCCATCAGGAGAACGGGGAAGAACAGGTAAAATTGCTCTTCGACGCCGAGGCTCCATGTATGCAGCAGCGGCTTGAGTTCGGCCGCCCTGTCGAAATATCCACTCTGCGCCCAGAAAAACACATTCGAGGCGAACGCGCACACCGCGATCAGGCTCTTCGAGAATTCGTTCACCTCACGTGGAAGCATCAAGATGAGCACGAAAGGAATGCAGGCAAGCAGCACCACGATGAGCGCCGGCAATATTCGTCGTGCCCGCCTTTCGTAAAAGGCTGCAAACGTAAATCTGCCGTCCTCCATCTCTCTGGTGATGATGGACGTGATCAGATAGCCACTGATGACGAAGAATATATCGACGCCGAGGTACCCGCCCGGAATCGCATTCAGTCCGGCGTGGAAGAGAATAACCGAGAGAACGGCGATCGCTCTAAGGCCATCGATTTCGGGGCGATAATCCATCCGATGCTGCTACCAGACGCTCCGCCCACCATCCATGACCAGATTCTGTCCCGTCATGTAGCTCGATGCGTCCGAGCAGAGGAACTGCACAGCCGCGCGGTATTCGTCGACATCGGCCATGCGGCCCATGGGGATCAGGCGCGTCAGTCGTTCGACGAAGGCTGGATCCTGGTTGTTGAAGACGCCACCCGGCGAGATCGCGTTGACGCGCACGCCATGATCGGCCCAGTAGGTCGCCAGATATTTCGTCAGCCCGATCAGGCCGTGCTTGATCACCGAATAAGTCACCGGCTTCACCGGCTGCTCTTCTTCGCGCGTCACCTGCGGCTGACGGTACAGCCGCTGGTCCGGTGCAATCACGCCGAGATCGGAGGCGATGTTGAGGATCGTGCCGCGACGGCGTTTGGCCATCTCGCCGCCGAACACCTGCGCACACAGCATCGCACCGGTCAGGCCGACGGCGATTTCGGTCTGCCATTGCGGCACCGGGAACGCCTCGAAGCGCGAGGAGTGCATGATGCCCGGGCTCGACGTCACCTTCGGGTCGATCGCGGCGTTGTTGACGAGGATGTCGACGGTGATGCCACGGCCGGCAAGCTGATCGTTTGCGGCGCGCACCGATTCGAGCGAGGTGACGTCGATCTCGAGCGCGATCAGATCGGCTGAAGGCGAAGCCTGCTTCAGCGCCGCGACTGCAGCTTCGGCCTGCGCCAGTTTGACGTCGGTGACGACCACGCGCGCGCCGGCTTCGCTGAGCGCTGCGACGTGCTGCCTGCCCAACAGGCCGCCGGCGCCGGTCACGAGCGCGGTCCGTCCGGTCAGGTCGTAGCGGGAGGAGGGGTTTGCCATCGAAGGCTCCTGTTCAGCTTCTGAGCTGGCCGCCATCGGCCACCATCACGCTGCCGGTGATGAAGGCGGCGCGGGGCGACGCAAGGAAGGCGACGACATCGGCGATCTCCTCGGGCGTACCGAGCCGGCGCAGCGCCACCTCACGCTGGAGCATGTCATCGACCGCCTGCTTGTTTTCGGCGATCTTGCGCGCCCAGGTGCCGTCCGCAGCCAGGATATTTCCGGGGGCGACCGCATTGATGCGGATGCCATCGAGCGCGAGCGGCCGCGCCAGGCCACGCACGGTCGCATTCAGCGCGGCTTTGGCGGCATAGTAGGTGACGGGTGCACCAAGCGCCGCCATCCCTGCGATCGAGGAGATGCAGACGATGGCCCGGTCGCCGCTGCCATGGGCCATCAGCGGCCGCGCCGCTTCGATCATGTTGGTCGCAGCGAACAGATTCAGATCGATGATCCGCGACCATTCCGCCGCAGTTTCCATGCCCGGCGGGACGGAGGCGCCGCTGCCGACATTGCAGACCAGGATATCGAGCCGATCCCATTGTTTGTCGACGCTTTCGACAAGTGCCTTCGCCGCGGCCGGATCGGTGACGTCGGCGATGTGGGCAGACGCGTTGATGCCGATCGTTGCGCGCGCAGCGTTCACCGCATCGGCGCCGCGCGCCGCGAGCGCGACCTTGGCACCTTCCGCCGCGAGCGTCCTCGCGATCGCAAGTCCGATGCCGCGGCTGGCGCCGGTGACGAGCGCAACCCGATCGTTCAGCTCGAGCCTCATCGCGCTGCGTCCTCGATCCAGCCGACCGTCATGTCGCGATATCGTGCCAGAGCGCCGGCATGGTCGCCGTCGGACGCCCGGGCCGTCTGCAGGATGTACTGGCCCTGGTAGCCGGAGCGCTCGATCAGGCGGATCGTCTTGGCAAGGTCCGCATTGCCGGTGCCGAGCGGCACGGTGGTGCCGCCGCGGATGCGGTCCTTCACGTGTACATTGAGAATGCGGCGTGCATAGGCGGCGATTTCCTCGTCGCTGTCGTAGCCGAGCGAGGCGCTGTTGCCGCTGTCGTAATTGATGCCGAAGATCTCGGCCGGAAATGCCTCCATGAACCGGGCAAGCTCGTCCGGCGGCAGATCGGATTCGAAGACGATCTTGACGTTTCGTCTCGCCAGCAGCTCGGAGCGGGCAAGCAGCACGCGCTTCAGCGTATCGCTCTCGCTCTTGCGCTCGATCTTGCCGTTGTCGACCAGGGGGATCACGACGAACTCGATGCCAACGCGGCTACAGGCGGCGATCAGGAGATCGAGGTCGGCGACGAGCGCGTCGCGCACGACGGCATCGACCTTCCAGAACGGCGCCTGCATGAAGCAGTCGCCGGTCAGGCTCGGGATGCGCACGCCGTTCTCGCGCGACAAGGCCAGAATCTCCTGCTGCCCCGGCTCGGTCGCCAGCGGGTTCTCGCGCAACCGTTCCTGATCGATGGTCCATTCCATCCGCGTCAGGCCGAGCGCCTTCGCGCAAGCGAATTCCTCCCGCCACTCGTCCCAGGGGAATGCCTGGATCTTGCCGTCGACCAGAGCCGAGAGCCGTCCCTGCATGAAGCCGATGCGTTGCAGCGTTGCGGTCACGATTTGGTATCCGAGCTGATGGCGAGACCTTTGGCGATCCAGCCGCCGTCGACGAAGATCTCCTGGCCGGTCACATAGGCGGAAGCGTCCGATGCCAGGAAGATCGCCGCTCCCACCATGTCGGCAGGCTGTCCCCACCGGCCGAGCATGGTATGGCGTCGCCTGTCCTCGTGCATGACCGGATCGGCAAAACTCTTCGCGGTCATCTCTGTCGCGACGTAGCCCGGCGCAAGTGCGTTGACGCGGATGCCGTCGGGCGCGTAGTCGGCGGCGAGCGCGCGCGTCAGCCCGGCAAGACCCGCCTTCGCCGCCACGTAGCCGGGGTTGCCGGGAAAGCCCCGGATCGAATTGATGCTGGTGACGTTGACGATCGCAGCCGAGCCCGCCTTCTTCAAGAGCGGATACGCGGCGAGGATGGTGGCGTAGACGCCGGTGAGATCGGTCGCGACCGTGTCGCGAAAGCGCGCAAGCTCGCTTTCATCGCCTTGTGCGGGGAGGCTGATGCCGGCGGCGTTGACCAGCGTGTCGATATGCCTGCCTTGCGCCGCGATCATGCCGAATGCGTTTTCGATCGCCTTGTCGTCGGAGAGGTCGCAGGCAATCGGGGTCACGTGCTGCGGCGCGGTCCCGGAACGGCTGAGGCCGAACACCATGGCGCCCGCGTCTTGCAGGCCGGTCGCAATGGCCGCGCCAATCCCCCGCGAGGCGCCGGTGACTACCGCGATCTTGCCTTTGAGCGAGAAGGCGCTGAGGTCAGGCATAGCCGTAACTTCGCATGATGGCGGCGCAAAGCTTGACGTCCTCGGGGCGGTCGATCTGGAACATCTTGTGACGCTCCATCATATGGAAGCCGATCTTGCCGCCGAGACGGTTGTTCTGCTCGCGCAGGAGGGATGGGATCAGGACGTAGAACGAGCCGTTCTCCAAATAGCGCTTCTCGATCTGCTGCCGCATGCGGCGATTGTGATAATCGTAGTTGATCGGCTCCGGTCCGTTTTGGCCGATCCGCCAGTTGAAATAATCCTCGACCTCGCAGACCGAGAGCAGGCTGTCGAGATGGTCGCGATCGAAGGCCGCAAGCGCGCTCTCGATGTCGCAGGGTTCGCGGATCGGCGAGGTGGCCTGGAGTGCGACGATCCGCTCGAACCGTCCCATCCGCTCGTCGATCGCATCGAGCGCATGTAGCCAAGCGGATTCGGACGAGGCGAGGTCGCCCGAAATGTCGTCCGGACGCCGCACGCCGACGGCGCCGGCGGCCTCGGCCGCGGCGAGAATCTGATCGCTGTCCGAAGACACGGCCACCACATCGACGCCGCGTGCGGCGCGCGCCTGCTCGACCGTCCACGCGATCAGCGGTTTGCCGCAGAGATCGAGCAGGTTCTTGTGCGGGATGCCCTTGGAGCCGCCGCGCGCGGCGATCACGGCCAGCGTCTTGCGCGCCATCAGATGTGTCCCTCGAGACGCTCGAGCGCGGTCCAGAAGCCTTCGCCCATGTTCTTGTGGCCCTGCCAAATCTCGGGAATGAACGACGCCGTCGGCGCATGCTTGCGTAGCACCTGTCCGATCTCGTCGAAATCGATCTCGCCTTCGCCAATCTGAAGACCTTCGCCGTCGAGTCCCTTGGCGTCGCCGAAATGCAGATGCGCGGTGTGCGGGCCGAGCTGGGCGAGCCCTTGCGCGAGATCGAAGCCGAAATGATTGGCGGCTAGCTTCGTGTGGGAGATATCGACGCACATCCGCAAATCGTGCCTGGCGCAGAACGCGGCCGATTCCTCCGGGAAGATGAAGATGTTCTGGTGGCGCTGACCGCCGAAATGCCAGGGGAACGGCGCCATGGTCTGCGGCGTCAGCTCGACGCCGTCCATGTCGAGCTCGGTCAAGCTCTGCGCGAAGATGCGGTAGCGCTCGGCTTTCTCCTCCGGCGGCAGCGGCTCGTCCATGGTGAAGCCGCCGATATTGGCGACGATGGGCGGGCGCTTGGTCTTGGGAAAGTACTTCTTCAGGCCGCGGGTAATGTCGATCACGGCCTGTGTCTGCTCCAGCGAATAGCGCCGCAGGGCCTCGTCCGGCGTTGCGAGGTCCATCAGCTTGGAGCCGGCAAACAGCTCCGGCGCATGCACGACGAAGCCGAGATCGTAGGTGCCGGACAGATACGCTGCGGGATCGCGCTCCATGTCGCTGTAGCTGAGATGGAACTCGATGATGTCGGGCTCGCAGATCTCCAGGAAGCGCTCAGTGTCGTGATAGCGCACCGGCACACCCCAGGGGCGATCGAAGCGGTATCGCCGTGCTTTCGCGGTGCCTTCATCGAGATCGCTCTGGAAGAAATAGTCGTCGGCCGCCATGGTCCGCGCCAGCTTGCGGCCGAGCAGCGCCGGCATCTTCAACGGCGAGAGCCCCTGTCCCGGGCTCTTCACCGCGATGTCGGCTTCGGAGATCATGGTGCCGGCCGAAAGATCGCGAGCGGCCACCAGGCTCTTGGCGAGGTTCTCGCGGTTGATCAACTCGCCCTGGCTCAGCGCGCGCTCGGCCAGTTTCTCGCCGCGCGCCGCCTCCACCTCGCGGATGCCGGAGACCAGCGATCTGAATTCCTCCGGCTCCAGGCTCGCGGCATGGTCCGGGCCTTCCATCTCCCGGTCGAGGGTGATGTGGCGTTCGATGACGACGGCGCCGAGCGCGACGGCGGCCGTTGAAACGGCAATGCCGCGCTCGTGGCCCGAATAGCCGACGACCGGATGGATCTCGCGCAACGTTTCCATGAAGCGGAGATGGATGTTGTGGAGCGCGGCCGGATAGGTGCTTTGGCAATGCAGGAGCACGTAGCTAGCGTTGCGGTCGTCGAGGAACTTCGCCGCGGCCTTGATCTCGTCCGTCGTGCTCATGCCGGTCGAGACGATCAGCGTCTTGCCGGTGGCGGCGAGGCGCGCGAGCAGCGGCAGGTTGGTAAGGTCGGCGGAGGCTACCTTGTAGGCTTGCACGCCGAAGCCTTCGAGCACGGCGACGCTGCTCGCGTCCCAGGGCGTGCAGAGATACTGGATGCCCTTCGCCGCGCAGTACTCGGCGATTTTCTTTTGCTGCGCGGTCGGAAGCTCGAAACGGCGCAACAGGTCGAGCGTATACTCGACTGCGAGGTCGTCGTCCTTGCCCGAGAGGCTCGACGCACGGTAGACCTCGTCCAGCTTCCGCATCTGGAACTTGGCGCAATCGGCCCCGGCCGTGACCGCGGCATCGACCAGGGCAATGGCGCGATCGAAGTCGCCATTGTGGTTGTTGCCGATCTCGGCAATGACGTAGCAGGGTTCGCCGTTGCCCAGAAGATGGTTGCCGATGCGGACCTGAGAGGGCTGTTTGGGCGATGTCATCAACATTCTCGTCTCATATCGTCAGGCCAATCGCGCGGGAAAGCGCGACTTCCACGTTCGCAGCCCGTTCTCTTCGAACATGATGCGCGAGCAGCCATGCCCCTGTTGTTCCAGCGCAGCGATGAGCTGGTAGCGTTCGAACGGCCGTACGAAGAACATGAAATAGCCGCCCCCGCCGGCGCCCAGCAGCTTGCCGCCGACCGCGCCATGCTGCTTGGCGAAATCGTAGATCGCATCGATCGCGTCCGAAGAGATCTTCGAGCTCAGCTTCCGCTTGGCGTGCCAGGCCTCGTCGATCAGTCGGCCGCATTCAAGGAGCTGGCCGCGCAGGAGATGCCGCCGGATGTCGCGCGTCACTTCCTTCTGCTTGGCAGCGGCGGCGACCGCGTCGCGGGTCTCGTGCTGAGCCTTCTGGTCGCGGTGGATGGCGCCGGAGTCGCGGCCGGAGCCCGTGTAGCAGAGCACCAGGCTCTCCTCGAGCTCGGCGATGATATTGGGGTCGAGACGCAGCGGCACGATGGTATTCTGGTCGGAGAAGAACTCCATGTGATTGAAGCCGCCGAACACGGTGGCGTATTGATCCTGCCAGCCGCCGGGGATGTTGAGCATCAGCCGCTCGGCCTGGAACGCCATCTCCGCGATCTCGTGGCGGTCCCACTGGTCACCGCGGAATTCGTTGAAGCAGCCGATGATGGCAGAGGTGACCACCGCAGAGCCGCCGAGGCCGGAGCCGACCGGGAAGTCGGCGGAGACCTCGAGCTCGAATCCATAGGTCGGCTTGATCAGGCGCACGACGGACTTGATCAGCGCAAGGTCTCCGTCCGTTCCGAGTTCTGCGAGATTGTTGGCCTCGATCGTACGACGAAAATCGTGTGAATAGATCCGGATGCTTGAATCGTTCCGGCGCCGCAACGTGGCGTGAGCGTACATCTTGATCGTGGCATTGATGACCGCGCCGCCATCGTTCTCCACGAAATAGTGTGTCAGGTCGGTGCCGCCGCCGGAGAAGCTGATCCGCACCGGCGAGCGCGCGCGCGCGAACACCTCGCTCTCTTCGGACAGATTGAACAGCTCGCGGCTGAACACGTCGACGAGTCGTCCCTCGCCATCCAGGATCGGCACCACGTGCACGCGTTGGTCGAGCAATTTGAGGATCTGTTCGCGCGGACCGCCGGTACGTGCCCAGACGAAGTTGCGATTGATGCAGGTCGCAACCCGGTCCTGGATCGTTGTGCCGGCCAGCATGCGCCTGCGGATGTCGCCGTCCGTCACCGCGCCGACAATTCGTCCGCTCGCGTCCTGCGCGAACAGGATGCCGAGCATATTTGCATTGAGGCGCCGGAAAGCTTCCTCAATTGTCTCGGTCTCGGAGATGGTGACGAGGGTTCGTTCAAGCACGTTTTGGGGTCCAGGAAGGGCCAATTCCAGGCCATATCGCAGCCGAGTTCGTAATACGGGAGCGGCAGGGACGATGCAAGGTTCCTGGCCCCGGGGCATCGCGCCCAAATGGCGGCCATCGAGCGCTCCGGCCACGGGGTGGCCGATTTACTTTGGCGGAGGTTTCTATAGAAGGCTCCGCAAGGGGGCTCGGCGACATGTATGTGATCGGAATCAGCTCTGGGATCAAGCACGGGCACCATGATGGTGCGGCGGTGTTATTGCGCGACGGAGAGTTGATCGCTGCCGCGGAGGAGGAGCGTTTCACGCTGGCGAAGCATGCACGTGGCGAACTGCCGCGTGGCGCGATCGGCTTCTGCCTGAAGCAGGCCGGCATTACCATGCGTGAGGTCGATTGGATCTGCTCGCCGCTGAAGACCTACACCAACTACACCCAGCGTCTCACCGAATATTTCAACTATCAGTTCGGCCACAGCCCTAAGATCGAACTCTACGACCATCACCTCTGTCATGCCGCGAGCTCGTTCTACGGCTCCGGTTTCTCGGAGGCGACCGTTGCCTGCTTCGACTTCTCGGGCGATTCCAGCTCGGGCCTCGTCGCCCATGCGCGCGGCAACGACTTCCGCGTGCTGACGCGGTTCGCCCGCAACAACAGCCTCGGGCTCTATTACGGGATGCTGACGCAGTATCTCGGCTATCAGATGACCAACGACGAGTACAAGGTGATGGGCCTGTCTTCCTATGGCAGCCCTGAATACCTCGACAAGTTTGCCAAGCTCCTGCGGCCGAACGGCATCAACTACGAGCTCGATCCCGATCTCGACAAGCGCAGGCGCGACGCCGAGATTTTCACCAGCGATTTCTCGACCCGGCAGGAGCGCATCTTCACCGAGAAGATGGAGGAGATTTTGGGGCCGCGACGACTGCGCGGCCAGCCGCTCGATCCGCGGCTGACCAACATCGCCGCAAGCGGCCAGAAGCAGCTCGAGATCGTCACCACCGAAGTGATCCGTTCCGCGATCGCCGAGACCGGCTGCGGCGACGTCTGCATCGCCGGCGGTGTCGGCCTGAATTGCAAGATGAACATGGAGATTGCGGCCGAGCCGTCCGTGAAGCGTCTCTACGTTCCGCCTGTGCCGCACGATGCGGGCGTGGCGCTCGGCGCCGCGATGATGAAATGCGCGGAGGCGGGCCACGCGATCGCGCCGCTGACCCACGCTTATTGGGGACCGGATTATTCCAACGACACGATCCGGGAGACGCTCGACAAGATCGGGGCGCGGTTCGAGCTGCTCGACGATCCCGTGTCGCGCTGCGTCACCGATTTGACCGAGCAGAAGACGGTGGGCTGGTTCCAGGGCCGGATGGAGTACGGTCCCCGCGCGCTCGGCAACCGCTCGATCCTGGCCGATCCCAGGCATGCGGGCATGAAGGACCGCATCAACCTCACCATCAAATACCGCGAGGAATTCCGCCCGTTCTGCCCGTCGGTGCTGTACGAGCGCCAGGCCGAATATTTCGAGGACACTTTCGACGCGCCCTTCATGGTGGTGACGTTCCCGGTCAATGAGAAGGTCGCCGAGACCATGCCCGCGGTGGTCCATGTCGACAACACCGCGCGCATCCAGAGCGTCCATGCGGACAGCAACCCGCTCTACAGCCGACTGATCGGCGAATTCGCGAAGGCGACCTCGTTGCCGGTTCTGATCAACACCAGCCTCAACATCAACGAGCAGCCGACCGTGAACGCCCCGCTGGAGGCGCTCCACACCTATTTCTGCTCGGGCCTGGACGTGCTGTATCTCGGCAATTACCGACTGTCGAAATCGAATTGAGCCTACCGCTCGTCCGCGATCACCTTGCCGTCGTTCGGCAGCGCGCCGGGACCGACCAGATCGACGCTTCCACCGAGTTTCGTCACGGCGCGCAAGCTGGCTGTGACCTCTTCGCGCAGGGCGTCGTTGGCGGTCGCAGTTTCCGCCTTCAGCGTCATCGCGTCGGTTTCTCCCTGTCGTGTAACGACGAGACGTAGTCTTCCGAGCGCGGAATGACGCTTGCCGATCTCGGCGATCTGTTCGGGGCGGATGAACATGCCCTTGACCTTGGTGGTCTGGTCGGCGCGGCCCATCCAACCCTTGATGCGCATGTTGGTGCGGCCGCAAGCACTTACGCCTGGCAGCGCTGCGGTAAGGTCGCCGAGAGCAAGCCGGATCCAGGGATGATGCGGGTCGAGCGAGGTCACCACGATCTCCCCGACGTCGCCGGGCGCCACGGGATCGCCGGTGCCGGGCTTGACGATCTCCAGGATCAGGTCCTCGTTCAGGATCATGCCTTCACGAGCCTCGGTCTCGAACGCGATGAGGCCGAGATCGGCGGTGCCGAAGGCCTGGTAGGCGTCGATGCCGCGCGCCTTGATCTCGGCCTGGAGCGAGGGCGGGAACGCGGCGCCCGAAACCAGCGCGCGCTTGATCGAGGAGACGTCGCGGCCGGCGCTTGCCGCGGCATCGAGCAATATCTTCAGGAAATCCGGCGTGCCGCTGTAGCCAACCGGGCGGTAAGCCTCGATCAGCTCGAACTGTTGCTCGGTATTTCCGGGCCCTGCCGGGATCACCGCGCAGCCAAGCGCACGCGCCGACGCATCGAAGATGAAGCCGCCAGGGGTGAGATGATAGCTGAAGGTGTTGAGGACGACGTCATCGGGGCGGAACCCGGCCGCGAACAGCGCCCTTGCGCCGCGCCAGGGATCGGCCTGCCGTCCCTCCGGCTCGAAGATCGGGCCGGGCGAGGTGAAGAGACGGGCAAACGAGCCGGGCGCGGCCGCCACGAAGCCTCCGAAGGGCGCAGAGGCCTTGTGCAGAGCGGGCAGTTCCGACTTGCGCAAGACCGGCAGGCCTGCCAGTGCCGCTCTGGAGGTCACGGCGGCGGGATCGACACCCCTGAGCCGGTCGGCATAGGCCGGGGCGGCTATCGCGGCTCGCAGCACCTCCGGCAGGCGGGAGAACAGATCGACCTCGCGCGCTGCTGGCTCACGCGTCTCGCGGGCGTCGTAATGGGCGGTCATGGCTGTTCTTTCCGTGTTGGCATCCGTTGCGCACCGCCACCGGCATGGGTATCAGACCGCCATTGGCGAGGCCTAGAGGGGACCCGATGGCGGACGTAGGAAACATTGCGGTGGATGAGGCTGCGGACGTGGTCGCGCGCCTGAAGCGCCGCATGATCAACGAGGCGCTGCCGCTGTGGTCGACGGTCGGCTGGGATCATTCCGCGGGCGGCTTCATCGACCGGCTGCATCGCGACGGTACTGCGGATACGGCCGCGCCGCGGCGCGTGTTCGTGCAGGCACGCCAGATCTGGTGCTACGCCAAGGCCGCGCAGATGGGCTGGTATCCCGAGGGGCGCGAAACCGCGCTGAAGGGGCTGGAGCATTTGCTGGCCAAGGCCAAAGCGCCTGACGGCAGGCCGGGTTATGTGCACAGGCTGACGCCGGACGGCGCGGTGCTCGACGGCCGGCGCGATGCCTACGACCATGCCTTCATCCTGTTCGCGCTCGCGACCGTCTACGGGCTCGACCAGGACGCGCAGGTTCGTGCGGAGATCGACGCGCTGCTGGCTTTTCTCGATGGCCGCCTCCGCTCGCCGCATGGGGGCGTGCACGAAGGCCTTCCGATGTCGCTGCCGCGCCGGCAGAACCCGCACATGCATCTGTTCGAGGCGATGATTGCCTGCTTCGACGCGACACACGATCTTTCGTTCCAGAACCGTGCCGGCGAATTCTTCGCGCTGTTCCTGGCCAATCTCTACGACAAGCAGAAGCGCATCCTGACGGAGTATTTCGAGGAGGACTGGTCGAAAATCGAACCGGTCAGCGTCGAGCCGGGGCACCAGGCGGAATGGGTCTGGCTGCTGAAGGGTTTCGAACGCATCACGGGATGTCCGACCGGGCAGCGGCGTGCCGAACTCCTGGCGACCGCGCTGCGCTATCGCGACGAGGCCACCGGCTGCCTGATCGACGAGGGGGACGACATCGGCAACATTCGCCGCAGCACGCGCCGGCTTTGGCCGCAGACCGAAATCGCGAAGGCGTGGATTGCACAGGCCGAATCCGGCGAGGCGGGCGCGGCTGACGAGGCGCGCGCGGCGCTGGTGCGGCTCGAACGACATTATCTCAGCCATCCCGTGAGGGGTGGCTGGTACGACCAGTTCGATCGCGACGGCAAGTCGCTGATCGACACCATTCCCGCGTCGTCGTTCTATCATGTTCTCTGCGCAGTCACGGAAGCGGAGCAGGTGCTTGAAAGTTAAAGCCAGCGCTTGCGCCGCTTGAAGCTCTTGAGGTTCTTGAAGCTCTTGCGCTGGTCGCCCGCACCTCCGAGGTAAAATTCCTTGACGTCCTCGTTGTCGCGCAGCTCATCGGCGGTGCCGTCGAGCACGACCTTGCCTTGCTCCATGATGTATCCGTGGCTCGCCACCGACAGCGCGGCGCGCGCATTCTGTTCGACCAGGAGAATAGTGACGCCGAGGTCGCGGTTGATCTTCTGGATGATCGAGAACACCTCTTTCACCAGCAGTGGCGACAGGCCCATGGAGGGCTCGTCCATCAGGATCATCTTCGGGCGCGCCATCAGCGCACGGCCGATCGCGAGCATCTGCTGCTCGCCGCCGGAGAGGTAGCCGGCAAGCCCGGTGCGCTCCTTCAGGCGCGGGAAATAATTGAAGACCATGTCGAGGTCGGCGTCGACCCCGCGGTCCCTGCGGGTGAAGGCGCCCAGCTTGAGGTTTTCCAGTGACGTCATGTCGGCGACGATGCGCCGCCCCTCCATCACCTGGAAGATGCCGCGGCGGACGATCTTGTCGGGGTCGATGCCGTCGATCCGCTCGTTGTCGAACACGATTTCGCCGCGCGTGACCTCGCCGTCCTCGGTCTTGAGCAGCCCGGAGATCGCCTTCAGCGTCGTCGACTTGCCGGCGCCGTTGGCGCCCAGCAGCGCCACGATCGCGCCCTTGGGCACGTCGAGGCTGAGGCCGCGCAGCACCAGGATGACGTCGTCATAGACGACTTCGATGTTGCGCACGGCGAGGAGGGGGGCCGACGCCAGGGCGGTTGTCTTGGTGCGAGATGCTTCGAGGGTGTCAGTCATTGGGGAGCCTTGCTACGCTCGTCATGCCCGGGCTTGTCCCGGGCATCCACGTACTTAGTGCCGTGAGGTCAGACGTGGATGGCCGGGACAAGCCCGGCCATGACGTCTGAGTTTGCGTTACCAGCCCAGCAATTCCGGCTTACGCGGCAGCTCGACGGTCTTGACCTTCTCGAGCTTGATCGTGCCCTTGGTCATGAGATCGTTGAGGTCGCCGTCGGTCGCGCCCGAGATCTTGGTGCGATAGAGATCGACCTTCATCGTGCCGCGATGGTCCTTGTCGGTCCAGGTCGAGGGATTGCAGACGCCTTCCATTCCAGCCGGCACCCAATCCTTCTTCTGGTAAAAGCCCTTGGCGACGTTCTCACCGGTGGCACCGCCATTCTTGGCGGCCCAGTCGATCGCCTCCTTCATGTAGAGCGCCGAGCAGACGGCCGCGACGTAGTGCACGGGGCGATAGACCTTGCCGCTGGCGTCGGACATCTTCGAGATTTCCATCAACGTCTTCATGCCGGGCGCATCGCCCCCCCAGCTCACCGCGGTGCGCAAGGGGAAGATCACGCCGTTGGCGGCATCACCTGCGGTCTTGGCGGCGTTCTCGTCCATGCCCCAGACATTGCCCATGAACTGGATTTCGACGCCGGCGGTCTTGCAGGCCTTCAGAACCGAGATGTTGGAGGCGGCGGTGTTGCCGAGATAGGCGTAGTTGGCTCCCGAAGATTTCAGGCTCAGGCACTGGGCGCTGTAGTCGCCCGGCGCGAGCGCGAACACCAGCGGCGGCAGCACCTCGAAGCCGAGCTCCTGCGCCATCGCTTCACCGGCAGCCTTCGGCGCGTTCGGATAGGGATGGTTGGCGCCCATATGCACGAATTTCGGCTTGCCGGACTTGCCCTTGGCCTTCCAGTCCTCGGCGGCCCACATCAGCATCGCGCGCAATGCGTCCGAATAGCTCGGGCCATAGAAGAAATTGTAGGGCGCGGGCTTGGCCTTGCCGCTGATGCCTCCGGGATCGGTGAGGGCGGCGGCGTAGGAGCCGGACATGTCGGGGATCTTGTCCTGGGCGAGGAAGCCGGTCAGCGCCTCGGTGTCGGCGGTCCCCCAGCCCATGATCGCGGCGACCTTGCTGTCCGGCGCCGACCACTTCTTGTAGAGCGCGATCGCGCGGGGCACCTGATAGCCGTAGTCGTTGGTGTCGAGGTTGAGCTGCTTGCCGCCGACGCCGCCGTTCTTGTTGACCCAGGCGAAGGTGTCGGCGACGGCCTGGCCAAAGGGCGTGCCGACATCGGAGGTGCCGCCGGAATAGTCGGCGAGGTGCCCGATCGCGATCTGCGCCTGCGCGCCCGCCGAAAATGCGGCGATCGCGATGGCGAGCGATGCGGTGCTCAAAAGGGACTTCATCGTCATGGGTCGGTTCCTCCTGTTTATTGTTTAAGTGAAGTTGCCCGCGCTCAATGCGAGAACGGGTAGAGTTTCCAGTATGCCTTGATCTGCCGCCAGCGATGCGCGAGCCCGTCAGGCTCGAACATCAGGAATGCGATGATGATCACCCCGATCGCGATCTCGCGCAGGAAGGTGATGTTGGTGTTGAGCGACAGCGCCTTGTCGATCACGCCGCCCTTCAAATAGTGGCTGATGAACTCCATCCCCTCGGGCAGGAGCACCACGAAAGCGGTGCCCATCAGCGTGCCCATGATCGAGCCGGTGCCGCCGATGATGATCATGGCGAGGAACAGGATCGAGCGCTCGATGCCGAATCCTTCCTGGGAGACCACGAGCTGGTAGTGCGCATAGAGCGCGCCCGCGATGCCGGCGAAGAAGGCGGCGAGGCCGAACGACAGCGTGCGGTACTTGGTGAGGTTGATGCCCATGATCTCCGCGGAGAGATAATGGTCGCGGATCGCCACCAACGCGCGGCCGTCGCGGGTGCGCATCAGATTGGTGACCAGGATATAGCTCGCCAGCACATAGGCCAGCACGACGTAGAAGTACTGTTTGTCGCCGCGTAGCGTGTAGCCGAAGATCGAGAACGGGTTTGCGCTTGCCGGCACCGAGCCGCCCGAAAACCATTCGGCACGGGAGAAAAAGTCGAGCAGGATGTATTGCGCCGCGAGCGTCGCAATGACGAGGTACAGTCCCTTCAGCCGCGCGGCCGGGATGCCGAAGACCAGGCCGACCAGCGCGGTGACGACGCCGGCGAGCGGGATTGCGAAGAATACGGGGATCGGCGCGTTGTTGGAGATGTAGGCCGAGGTGAAGGCGCCGAGCAGGAAGAAGGCCGCGTGCCCGATCGAGATCTGGCCGGTGAAGCCGACGAGGATATTCAGACCGAGTGCCGCGATCGAGAAGATGCCGATCTGGATCAGGATGCTGAGCCAGTAGCCGCTGAAGAACTGCGGCGCGAGGCACAGCAGAAGGACGCCCGCGATAGCGAAGTTGCGGCTGGTGGTGGTCGGGAAGATCGTGGTGTCCGCCGCGTAGGAGGTACGGAAATCACCAGCAGGAATGAGGGCAGGGCCGGCCATGGGTCAGATCCGCTCGATGTCGTGGGTGCCGAACAGGCCGTAGGGCTTGATCATCAGCACGATGATGAGGACGTAGAACGGCGCGATCTCGTAGAGATTGCCCCAGTGCAGGTACTCGCTGTCGACATATTGCGCGACATTCTCGAGCAAGCCGATGATGATGCCGCCGAGCACGGCGCCGCCGACGGAGTCGAGCCCGCCGAGGATCGCAGCGGGAAACACCTTGATGCCGTAGCCGGCAAGGCCCGAGGAAACGCCGTTCACGACCGCGACGACGACGCCTGCCACCGCGGACACGGTCGCCGAGATTGCCCAGGCCATCGCGAACACGCTCTTCACGGAAATGCCGAGCGACTGCGCGACCTGCTGGTTGAACGCCGTGGCGCGCATTGCGAGGCCGTATTTCGATGCGCGGAAGAACCAGGCCATTCCGATCATCATGGCGACGGAGACCACGAGGCTCATGACATAGACGGTTTGGATCTGAAGGCCGAGCAGGCTGACGGACTGGCTCTCGAACACGCGCGGGAACGGCTGCGGATTGACGCCGAACATCCATTTCAGCGTCGCCTGGAGCACGGTCGACAGGCCGATCGTCACCATGATCACGGAAATGATGGGCTCGCCGATCATCGGACGCAAGATCAGGACCTGGATCGCGATGCCGAACACGAACATGAACACCAGCGTCATCGGCATGCCGATCCAGAAGGGCACCTGGTACTTCGCCAGCAGGGCCCAGCACACCCAGGCACCGACCAGAAGCAGCTCGCCTTGCGCGAAATTGACGACCTGCGTCGCCTTGTAGATCAGCACGAACGACATCGCGACCACGCCATAGAGCGTGCCGACCACGAGGCCGTTGACCAGGAGCTGGATGAGGAAATCGGTGTTCATGTGATGCTCGCGGACAGATGCGGCGCGCTCTTCCCCTCTCCCCTTGTGGGAGAGGGTGGCTTCGCGAAGCGAAGACGGCTGAGGGGGTGTTTCGGCAGTGACGATGCGGAGAGATGATCCCTCGCCCGAGTGAGGGTGTGGCTGACATCGGGGAGGCCCTCTCCCTCAAGGGCAGAGGGCGCATCATCCGGCATCGCGCGCTGGGCGGGAAGCGAGCTCACTCCGCAGCCTCCGCCATGTGCCCATGCCCGCCGAGATCCACCACGCGCAGCGTCGTGCGGACGCGCTGCGTGGTGCCGTCCTGGAAGCGGATCACGGTGTCGACGGGGATGTCCGCATCGCCGCGGTAGATGGCGTCGATGATCCCGGCGTATTTCTCGTTGATGACGCTGCGGCGCACCTTTCTGGTGCGGGTGAGCTCGCCGTCGTCGGCGTCGAGCTCCTTGTAGAGCAGCAGGAAGCGCGAGATGCGCTGGGCCGGCGGCAGCGTCGCGTTGACGGTCTCGACCTCCTTGTGGAGCAGCGCATAGACTTCGGGCCGCGAGGCGAGGTCGCTGTAGGTCGTGAACGAGAGGCGGTTCTTCTCCGCCCATTTGGAGATGATGGAGTAGCGGATGCAGATCATTGCTGCGAGCGCATCGCGGCCAGCCCCGAGCACCACGGCTTCGGCGATATAGGGCGAGAATTTCAGCTTGTTCTCGATGAATTGCGGCGAGAAGCGTTCGCCGCGCGAGGTCTCGGCGAGGTCCTTGATTCGGTCTATGACGACGAGCTGCTGGTTCGCGTTGAAATAGCCGGCGTCTCCCGACAACATCCAGCCGTCCTTGATGTCGGCGACGCTTGCTTCCGGGTTCTTGTAATAGCCAAGGAACATGTTGGGGTGCCGCACCACGATCTCGCCGACGCCGTGGATGTCGGCATTGTCGATGCGGATCTCGACGCTGTCAGACATCGGCACGCCGGTGGTGTCAGGATCGACCTTGCCCTCGGGATGCAGCGTATAGGCTCCCAGCAGCTCGGTCTGGCCGTACAGCGTGCGCAACGGCACGCCCATCGCCTGGAAAAACTTGAAGGTCTCTGGGCCGAGCGCGGCGCCGCCGGTCGCCGCCGAGCGCAAGCGCGTGAAGCCAAGGCGGTCGCGCAGCGCGCGGAACAGGATCGCGTCGGCAAGACCGGAGCGCTTGCCCTGCGCGAGCGCGGCCAGACCCGACTTCATGCCGACATCGAACATGCGCTGCTTTAGGGGCGTCGCGTCCATCACCTTGGCGCGAACGTCCGCGGCGATCGACTCCCAGACGCGGGGCGCGAACAGAACGAACGTCGGCGCGATCTCGCGCAGATCGTTCATCATGGTGTCCGGCTCTTCGACGAAGTTGATCTTCATCCGGCAAAGGAGGCCTTTGCCGAGCACGTAGACCTGTTCCATGATCCAGGGCAAGGGCAGCACCGAGACGTATTCGTCGTCGGGGCCCTTCGGGTCAAAGGCGAGATAGGTGGCGCAATGGCCGAGCACGCGGCCAGCCGCAAGCATCGCCAGCTTGGGATGCGAGGTCGTGCCCGAGGTTGTGCAGAGGATCGCGACATCCTCGCCCTTGGTCGCGTCCACTAGGCGATCGTAAAGCTCCGGCTCCCGCGCGGCACGTGCCCGGCCGAGCTCGGCAAACGTCTCCGCGGACATCAGTCGCGGCTCGTCGTATTTCCTCATTCCGCGCGGATCGGAATAGATGATGTGCTTCAGCTTCGGCGCGCGCTCGGCGAGGGTGAGGAGCTTGTCGACCTGCTCCTCATCCTCGGCGAAGACGAGCTGCGCCTCGCCATAGTTGAGGAGATAGGAGGCCTCCTCGTCGAGCACGTCGCGATAAAGTCCGAGGCTGAGGCCGCCAATGGCGTGTGTCGCCACTTCCGCCGCCACCCAGTCCGGCCGGTTGTCGCCGATGATGCCGATGACGTCGCCGCGGCCAAGGCCCACTTCGAGAAGACCGAGTGCAAACTCGCGCACGCGGGTCTGATAGTCGTTCCAGGTGAACACCCGCCAGAGCCCGAGATCCTTCTCGCGCAATGCGATCTCGTTGCCATGCTCCTTCGCGTTGAGCCGGAGCATCTTCGGATAGGTGTCGGCCTTCGCGACGCGGCCTGCGTAATCCATCATGCCGCGCTCTCCTGCGCTGGCGGAGCGTCGTCGGGATCGACCAGCACCTCGTCTTCCTCGCCGAGATAGGCGCGCCTGACGTGGGGATCGGCAAGCACGGTCGCCGGGTCACCCTCGGCGATCTTCTTGCCGAAATCCAGCACCATGACCCGATGGGAGATGTCCATCACCACGCCCATGTCGTGCTCGATCATCACCACCGTCATCCCGAACTCCTCGTTGAGGTCGACGATGTAGCGGGCCATGTCCTCCTTCTCCTCGAAGTTCATGCCGGCCATCGGCTCGTCGAGGAGGATGAGACGCGGCTCCAGCGCCATGGCGCGGGCGAGCTCCACGCGCTTGCGCAGGCCGTAGGAGAGGGTGCCGGCGGTGGCTTTTCGCACCGACTGGAGATCGAGGAAGTCGATGATCTCCTCGACCTTGCGGCGGTGCGCGAGCTCCTCCTTGCGCGCGCCGGTGAGCCAGTACAGCGAGCCCGTGAGGAAATTGTTCTTCAGAAGGTGATGACGCCCGACCATGATGTTGTCGAGCACGCTCATGTGGTGGAACAGCGCGAGGTTCTGGAAGGTGCGGCCGATGCCGAGCGAGGCGCGGGCATTCGGCGTCAAGCCGGTGATGTCGCGGCCCTGGTAGAAAAGATGGCCCTCGGTCGGCTTGTAGCGGCCGGAAATACAGTTCACGATCGAGGTCTTGCCGGCGCCGTTGGGGCCGATGATCGAGAACAGCTCACCCTCCCTGATGGCGAAGCTGACGTCGGTCAGCGCGCGGACGCCGCCGAACCGCAAGGACACGCCGCGCACTTCAAGACTGGTAGCCACCAAACGAATCCCTCCCGGTGATGGCGCACTTCAGTGGCGCTCTTCGTCCGTTCCTTCCGGGCGATCCTAGTACGGTGGTGCCGGTGAGGCCATGCAGCAGATGGTCTCGACCGGAGCCCGCGCCACTCTCGTTCCCGTTTGGGATCAAAAGCCGCATTGCCCGAGGTGGTCCTCAATAGGGGATAGCGCTATTTTGAAATGTCTCCCGGCTGACAATTCTGCGACAAAGTTTGCCGGGCGGCTGTGGCCTTCATCTTTCGTCGGATGGCGGTCGAAATCATCATGCTGCATTGCAGCAGAAGGCGGAGCGACGGAACGGTGCGGCTGGCGGCGAGATCATGATTTCAGAAGATCATCTGAAGCGCGTCGCCGCCTGGTCGCGCGAGCTCACGCGAGCGGAGATCGAGGTCGCGCGGGCCGGAATCACCGAGCGGTCATACGGCACCGGCGAGACCGTGTTCATGCGCGGAGATATTTTTGCCTATTGGGCCGGCATGGTGGGCGGCCTTGCCCGCATGGGCGGCGTCTCGCGGGACGGCAAGGAGACCAGCCTTGCAGGGCTTACGGCGGGGGCCTGGTTCGGCGAGGGCAGCGTGCTCAAGAACGAGCCGCGCCGCTATGACGTGGTCGCGCTACGCGACAGCCGCGTCGCTCTGATGGAACGCAGTGCCTTCATGTGGCTGTTCGAGAACAGCGTCGGCTTCAACCGCTTTCTGGTGCGCCAGCTCAACGAACGGCTCGGCCAGTTCATCGGCATGCTCGAGGTCAACCGCACGCTGGATGCCACCGCGCGCCTCGCCCGCAGCATCGCCTCGCTGTACAACCCGATCCTCTATCCGGAATCGACGGCGCATCTGGAGATCACCCAGGAGGAAATCGGCGCGCTCTCCGGCATGTCCCGCCAGAACGCCAACCGGGCGCTGAACCGGCTGGAGAAGGAGGGACTGCTGCGGCTGGAATATGGCGGCATCACCATCCTCGATATCGAGCGGCTGCGCGGGTACGGTGACTAGAGCGTTTTCGAGCGAAGTGGATACCGGTTCGCGTCAAGAAACCGCGTCAGAACGAGAATCTCGTTCCGATTCATCGGAACGGGACTCTAGCGCGCATTGGCGGGGGCGTGCGTCGGCCAGAGATCAGCGCGCCAGCGGATCGCGATCGCCAGCATCGCGATGAAGCCCGCGGCGGCATAGAGCGAGCCGGTCGCGGAATAGCCGATGATGTCGATCAGGCTGCCGGCGGCGAGCAACCCCAGCGGCAGGCCATAGATCACCATCATGCGCACACCCATGACGCGGCCGCGCAGATGGGCACTCGCCGTTCGCATCAGGATCACGGCGGCCGAGATCATCGACATGCTCTGCGCGATACCGGCGAGAACGAGGCAGGCCATCGCCACCGGCATGGTCCTGACCTCGACGAAGATCAGTAGCATGGCGTACCAGGCCAGCGTCGCGCCGATCAGAAGCCGGGCAATGCGCAGCCCGCTGACGAGACTGAGCGTGATAGAGCCGATCAGCGAGCCGACGGCGAAGCTCGCCGAGAGATAGCCGAGGCCGGTCTGGTCGGTCTGGAAGATCTCTCGCGCGATATAGGGCAGCAATCCGCCGGTGAAAGGAAAAGCGGTGAGATTGGCGAGGAAAGCGACGCAGAGCGCCGCGCGCATTCCCGGGCCGTTCCACGCGTAGACGATCCCCTCCTTGAGGTCGCCGAACAATCGCGAAATGGCGCGGCTGTCGGCGGGAAGATCGGTCGTGGTGATAATTCTTTTCGGCCGGCTCAGGCAGAGCATGAGAAGCGCGGCCGAGAAGTAGAGACAGGCGATCGCGACATAGACGAGGCCGATGCCGAGGACGGCGAACAGCCCGGCGCCCGTCAACGCTCCGGCGATGCGGGCGCTGTCCTGGGTGGTGCGTGCAACGCTGATGGCGCCCACCAGTTGCTCGGGCGGCATGATCTCGGCGAGCAGCGCGCCCCGGACGCCCAGATCCGAAGGGCGGATCAGGCCCATGATCGCGACGATGATCATGACGCTCAGCGGCGACAAATGACCGGTCAGCGCCAGAACCATGATGGTCGACGAGAGCACCGTATAGGCCAGACGCATCACGACCAGCAGATCGCGATGGCCCATGCGGTCGCCGATCATGCCGAACACCGGCGCGACCAATGTCCCGACGAACTGGAGCGAGGCAAGCACGGTGAGCAGCAGCACCGAGCCGGTCTCGACCAGGATGTACCAGCCGAGCACCAGCGTCTCGACCTCGAAGGCCCAGGAGGTGAGCAGGTCGGACGGCCACTGGAAGCGATAGTTGCGGATGCGGAATGGCGCGAGCGCGGAAGGTCGTGCGGCTGTGTTCAAGATGCGATGACGGGTTTCACGGCGATTCCCTGCCCTTATTAATTATTCGTTCTTCTGTTCGTGAGCGTAGTACCGGTGACGCGCGTGTCAATTGACGCTACGGCATGCCGCCATGCTTGCCGACAATTTGCGCTGCGCCATGAATCACTTCGCGCTGCGGCCGGCTTTCGATCCGCCAGTGCACCCGCAGCATTGCTTCGCCGTCTGATCCGCTACGAAGGGGGGACCAGTCGCCGCCGCTTGCTCTTCCGGTCCGTCGAGCCCATTCTGGTCCGCATCCTGGGCCCATGAGGTCGGGCTCAGCGGATAGCGCCATCGCGGCTCCCGCGAGGTTTTGGGCCATGAACTGCTCGGGTTGCGGTTTCGAGGTTCAGAGCGGCTTTGCCTTCTGCCCGCAGTGCGGCACGAAGCAGCCGAGCGCGTGCCCTGGTTGCGGCTTTCCATGCGCACCGGATTTCGCGTATTGCCCGAAATGCGGCACTCTCGTCGCTGCGGCCCCCAAAGGCGGCGGGCAGGCAGCGGTGCGGACGGACTCGACGGCAGTCCCGTCGAGCTCCTCTTCGCCACCGCTCGTGCTCACGCCCGAGGCGCAACACGCATTTCGACGGCCGTCGGACAAAATCGATAGCGAAGCGAACCGCCGCACCATCACCGTGCTGTTTGCCGACCTCAGCGGCTTCACTGCGATGAGCGAGCGGCTCGACCCCGAGGACATGCAGACGCTTCAGAACGAATTGTTCGCGGAGCTGACGGCCGCGGTGCAGAGCTTTGGCGGCTTTGTGGACAAATTCATCGGCGATGCGCTGCTCGCACTGTTTGGTGCGCCAGCCGCGCACGAGGACGACCCGGAGCGGGCAGTCCGCGCTGCCCTCGACATGATCATCCGGACGGCGCGACTTAGCGAGCGCGCGAAGGCCTATGCCGGTTCGCCGCTGCTGCTCCATGTCGGCATCAACACCGGACACGTCGTTGCGGGCGGGCTGGGCGTGGGCGTTGCCAAATCCTATTCGGTGACCGGCGACACCGTGAATACCGCCCAGCGGCTGCAGTCGATGGCGCCTCCGGGCGAGGTGCTGGTCGGACCGTTGACCTACCGTCTGACGCGGCATGCGTTCGCCTATGATTCGCTTGGCGAGGTCTCGCTCAAGGGCAAGATGGGCAGCGTTCTGGTCCATCGTCTGAAGGGACCGCTCGATACGCCCCGTGCGGCACGAGGCCTCGACACGCTGGGCATTGATGCGCCGCTGATCGGACGCGACGCTGAGCTCGCGCGCGTGATCGGCAGCCTCGATCGCGCGTGCGGCGGCGCGGCTCAGCTGGTGCGGCTCGTCGGCGAGGCCGGCATCGGGAAGACACGCCTGGTGAGCGAATTCGTCGTCCGCATCGGCGAGGAGGATCGCTTCGCAGGCGTGGCGATCCGGCAGGCGGTCTGCTCGCCGCTCGGCGAACAATCCTATGGCACACTCGCCGCCGTGCTGCGCAGCGCCTATGGCATCGCACAGAAGGCCGGCGCCGCAGAGGCGGAGGCGAAGGTTGCCGAAGCGCTGTCGGAGCTTGGCCTCGCGACCGACGAGGCCGACCGCCTGATGCCTCTCTATCTGCACGTTCTTGGCCACGGCGACCGCGACGCCGTGCTCAGGCACGTCGAGCCCGAACAGCTCCGTCGGCAGATCTTTTTCGCGATCCGTACCATCTTCGAACGCCGGCTCGCGCTGTCGCCGCTGCTGATCATCGTCGAGGATCTGCATTGGGCCGATGCGGTGTCGCTCGAAGCTTTGCGGTTCCTGATGGACCGGCTGGAGCGGTCGCGGCTGATGCTGCTGTTCACACATCGGCCGATGCTGGAGCTGGATCAGTTCGGTTCGAGCCGGATCAGTCACGCCACTCTTCGGCTGGCTCCGCTTGGCGACACTGACGGACAAAGGCTGATCGCGGCGTACTTCGGTCACAGTCTGCGTGAACCGCCGGGACATTTGTTCAGCCGTATCCTCGAGCGCGCCGGCGGCAATCCGCTTTTCCTCGAGGAGATCATCCGCGGTCTCATCGAAGCCGGCACCCTCGTGCGTGACGGCGCGCAGTGGCGGATGAAGGCGGATGAGGCCGCCGCCGATATTCCAGCGAGCATTCAGGCGCTGTTGCTGGCGCGCCTGGATCGGTTGCCGCATCAGGTGAGGCGCCTGGCCCAGGAAGCCGCAGTGATTGGCCCGCGCTTCGATGCGGCCGTTCTCGGTGCGGCGGCAACCGAGCCGGCAAGGGTCGAGCCGGGGCTCGAACTTCTGTGCGACGCCGAGATCGTGGAGGAGGTCGCAGGCTCGAACTCGATTTCGCTGCGGACCTACCGCTTCACGCAGACCATGCTTCAGGACGTGATCTATCAGAACCTGCTTCTGCAGCGCCGGATCGAGCTCCACGGACGGATCGGCGCCGCGCTGGAGCGGCTCTATGGCAACGAGCCCGAGCAGCTCGAAGATCTCGTCCTGCTTGGACACCATTTCAGTCTCAGCGCAAGCAAGCCGAAGGGCGCGCGCTATCTGCGCGCGGCCGGCGATCGTGCACGCGCGAGCTATGCCAACGACGATGCCATCCGCTTCTATCAGCAGTCTCTCGCCGTGCTGCTCGCCGGCGGCGAACGGAGCCCGGAACGCCTGGTCCTCTATGAGCGGATCGCGGATCTCTGTCGCGTGGCTGGCCGCCGAAGCACGGCCGAGGAGCACTACCGACGCGCCCTTGAGGAGCATCGCACGGCCGGGGACCGGATCGGCGAAGCGCGAATTCTTCGGAAGCTCGGCCACCTGTTGTGGGACGCCGGCAAGCGCACCAGCGCCGAGACACATTATGCCGAGGCGGCCGAACGGCTTGGCGGGACAGATGCGCCGATCGAGTGGGCGCATCTCCTGCAGGAGCGCGGCCGTCTCGCGTTTCGTGTGGGGGATCACGTCGCCGCCGCCAGGTGGGCAGACGAGGCGCTCGGCTTCGCGCGATCCGCGCCGGCGAACGCGGACGAGCAGGTCGGGAGCGAGGCGGCGCGCGCCATTGCGGAGGCACTCAACACCAAGGGGGTTGCGCTGGCGCGGCTTGGGCAACACCAGGAGGCGGTGCGCGAGGTGGAGCAAAGTGTCGCGGCAGCCGAAGCCGCCGGCCTCCTCAACGTAGCGTGTCGCGGCTACACCAATCTTGGCGTGCTCTACACGATCGTCGATCCGGCGAGAGCGATGGAGGTTTGCAGACGCGGGCTCGATGTCGCGCATCGTATCAGCGACCTCGGCTTCCAGGCCCGCCTTCTTGCCAATTATGCCGTGGCCTGTTGCACCTTCACGGACAGATGTGCCGAGGAGGGAGTGCCGGCTGCCGAAAAGGCGATCGAGATCGACCGTGCGCTCGATCAGCGCGAGCACCTCCCCGTACCCCTGATCGTACTCGGGCAAATCCATCAATGCCATTTCCGGCCCGATCAGGCTGCCCGCTGCTACAATCAGGCCATCGAGGTCGCCAGCGAAACCGGCGAGCCGCAGCAGCTCTTTCCATGCTATGATGGTCTCGCGACGCTGAACCTTGATCGCGGTGATTTGCCCGAGGCCGAGCGGTATTTCGCGCTGGCCGATGACGTCTGCACCAGGCACGGGCTTGATCCCGCCGGACTGATTGTACTGCCATTTCTTGACTAGGTCATGTGAAGGAGTTCAACCATGTCAGAACGTCATGTCGATGGACCGCTGCAACCGGGTGATCGCGCACCGAACATCGTGCTGGACGCCATCACGCGCGACGGGAAAATCGCGCTCGATGATTTTCGCGGGCAAAGTCCGATATTGGTCGGCCTGTTTCGGGGCCTGCATTGCCCGTTCTGCCGCCGCCATATTGCGGCACAGGCGCAGCTTGACGCGGCCCTGCGCGACAAGGGCGTCGAAAGTCTCACCGTCGTCAATACGCCGATCGATCGGGCGCGGCTCTACTTCCGATATCACCCATTGCCCAACCTGCTCGCTGCGTCCGATCCCGAGCGGGTTTCGCACCGCGCGTTCGGCCTGCCCAATCTCGAGTTCACGGAGAAGGAGACGGAGTGGCCGAGCAAGGTGGGCATGGACGTCATCATGAGCATGCAGGTGGACATTCCCGGAGAATTGCCCGGGCCGATGAATCGCATGGCAGCTGCCGAGCAGCTCAACAACAAGGATGGCTACGAGATGATGGAAGCCGATCAGCGCATGGCAGCGACCGGCCAGGGCCAGTTGTTCGGCCAGTTCCTGCTCGATCGGGAAGGGGTCGTACGCTGGACCTTTACTGAGGTACCCGAAGGCGGCCAGCGCATGTTCGGGATGCCGAGCCCGCAGGAGTTGATGTCGGCTGCTTCGCAGGTGGCAGGCTAGGCATCGTCGTCTGGTTGGCGCGTTGCCCTTGGCCGCAGCAGGCATGAGCCTTTGCGCTTGAGGTGCAGCCGTCGTTTTCCCGACCTCGCCTGCACGTGACGAAGGTAATGATCCCGGGCGTACAATGACCGAGATTCAGGAAAGGCTCCTCGAAAGCAAGATGACCGAGATCGAGCGGGCCCGATCCTGGAGCCCCCGCGTGATCTCCAAATTCGAAGCGCTCATCAGGAGCGGTGACGATTTATCGCTCTACCGCGTCAATCCTCTGGCATTCGCGCGCGACCGTGCCATAGCAGAGCCGGAAAGCATAGACCTGTTTCTCTATGCGACGAGAAGCGGACTATTCGACATGAGCTGGGACGTTGTTTGTCCCCAATCCGGCATGGTGCTCGATAGCTTTGGCGCCTTGCGCACGCTCAAAACCCATTATGTTTGCGGCTTGTGCGACGTCTCTGGCGAAACCGATCTCGACGACTTCATAGAGGTCACGTTTACGGTGTCGCCGCAGCTCCGGCGGCTTCCGTTTCATGATCCCGCCTCCCTTTCGGTCGAGGATTTCCATTGGAAGCTTCGATTTCTGAATGACGCACGGATACCGGGCCAGCAAATCCGGTTTCTCGACCATTTGCATGCGTTCGTTCGCGGCCTTTCGTTCTTGCCACCAAGCTGCGTCACGACCATTCGCTGCGAGCTGGGTCCCGGGGCTCTGGCGGGGGTCAACATTCAAACCCAGGCTGCGTTCGTCGTTGCGGTGACCGGCGAGCCGACAACCGTGCCGACAATCTTGCGAATTGGATACGATGGGCAGCGCTTTTCGTCTTCGCTGGCCGCCGTACCGCCCGGTCCCGTCATTGTCGAGACGGCGAACTCCGGAGCGATGCGAGGCTCCTTGCTCCTGATCAATTGGCCGCCTGAAGTTCTGGCTCAAGCGATCAAGCCGCCGCTTGATTTCGATCCCTACATGTCTGGAGGGATGTTGCTTGCGAGACAGACGTTTCGCCGCCTGTTCCGGTCAGAACGCGTGGACGAAAGGGAGGGCCTGGGTATCCGGCAGGTGACCTTGCTGTTCACGGATCTCAAAGGTTCGACCGCCATGTACGAACGGCTCGGCGATCTCAATGCCTATGCGCTGGTCCGCGAACATTTTGCCCTGCTCGGTGCGACCGTCCAGGAGCATTCCGGGGCGATCGTCAAGACGATTGGTGACGCGGTCATGGCTGTCTTCTCTCGTCCAACGGACGCGGTTTCGGCGGCGCTCCACATGCTGGGAGAAATTGAGCGCCACAACTCCGAGCATGGCGATCCAAGCATCATCCTGAAGATTGGAGCCCATTGCGGCCCCTCTATCGCCGTCACCCTGAACGACAATCTGGATTATTTCGGTCAGACCGTGAATGTTGCCGCGCGTGTGCAGTCGTTGGCGGACGCGGGCGAGATTTGTATCTCGGAGGCGCTGTATGCGGCGCCAGGAGTGAGTGATCTCCTCTCCGGGCATCCGATCGCAGTATTCGATGCACCTCTTCGCGGCGTTGAAGGAAACGCCAGCGTGTATCGTGTCTTGCGCGTGTAGGACTCTCAGCTCCCTCGTGATGGCTGCTTCTCCGCGAGCGCTACAGCCATTGCGGAGATCAGTGGCCGCATGAAATAAGCGTCCTCCGCCGGCACGATGTCGGTGCGCAAGCCATGTCCGGCGAGCTCGCCGGATACCGCCGGTCCCACCGACGCAATCAGCGTCCGCTCCAACCCCGCGCGCAACTTCGCCTCGCTGCCATCGGCCTTCGCAGCTTCGATCAGGCGGCGGACCTGGCCGAGATTGGTCAGCGCGATGCAATCGATCCGTCCCTCCGCCATGTCGTCGATGGCGGCGACGATGTTGGCGTCCGCTGCCTTGGAGTCATAGACATAGGGCAGCACGATATCGACCTCGGCACCCTGTGCCGAGAGCGCGCCGGTCAGCTCGCCATGATCCTTGTCCGGATAGAGCTGGAGGCCGAGGCGCCGTCCCTTCAGGTCGAGCTTGCCCAGCATCTCGATCACGCCTTCGGTGGTCGGTTTCTCCGTGGTCTGCTGCGTTTCCAGCCCGACCTCGCGCAACGCCTTGCCGGGCTTCGGGCCGCGGGTGAATTTCCGCGCTCTGGCGAGCGCCGCGACGAGAGCGGCATCGAGCTCACGGGCGCGCGCGAGCTTCATGATCCGCCGCAGGCCTTCGCCGGTCATCAGCACGAGGTCGTCAAGAGGCTTGTCGATGGCGCGGCGGATCCAGGCCTCGATCGGCGCCGGGTCTGGCGCGTCGTGAATGGTGAACATCGGGCACTGCACGACCTCGGCGCCTTGCTCGGCCAGCAGTTTTGAGAACTGCGCCTCCTCGCGCGTTTCCAGGATGAGGATGCGGGTGCCGTTCAAGCGGTCGGCCATGGGTGTGCTCCGGTCAAAAATCGCAATTGTCCGTTCATCCTGACTCCGCGTGCGGGATTGGCGCAAGGCCAGGGTCGGTGCTAGAGCAGGCGCAAATCGCGGACAGTTCCGCTGCCCAATCCTTCATCAAGAGCCAAGCCGTTCATCACATGCCCGATCATCAATATGTCCTGACCCTGTCCTGTCCGGATCGTCCCGGCATCGTGTCGGCGGTGTCGACGTTCCTCGCACATAACGGACAGAACATCCTCGATGCCCAGCAGTTCGACGACATCGAGACCAAGAAGTTCTTCATGCGGGTGGTGTTCACCGCGGCGGATCTCGCGGTGGAACTATCGGCGCTGCAGACCGGCTTTGCGGCGATCGCGGAGCGCTTCGGCATGGACTGGCAGATGCGCGACCGCGCCGCGCATCGCAAGGTGATGCTGCTGGTGTCGAAGTCGGATCACTGCCTGGTCGACATCCTCTATCGCTGGCGCACCGGCGAGCTGCCGATGACGCTGACGGCGATCGTCTCCAATCACCCGCGCGAGGTCTATGGCGGGCTCGATTTCGGCGGCATCCCGTTCCACCATTTGCCCGTGACCAAGGACACCAAGCACGAGCAGGAGAGCCAGATCATGGACCTCGTCGGCAACACGAAGACCGATCTCGTCGTGCTCGCCCGCTACATGCAGATCCTGTCGGACGATCTGTCGGCGAAGCTTTCGGGACGCTGCATCAACATCCACCACTCCTTCCTGCCGGGCTTCAAGGGCGCAAAGCCCTATCATCAGGCCCATGAGCGTGGCGTCAAGCTGATCGGTGCCACCGCGCATTACGTCACGCGCGACCTCGACGAGGGCCCGATCATCGACCAGGACGTCGAGCGCATCAGCCATCGCGATACGCCCGAGGATCTGGTCCGCAAGGGCCGCGACATCGAACGCCGCGTGCTCGCCCGCGCGATCCGCTACCATCTCGACGACCGCGTCATCCTCAACGGCCGCAAGACCGTGGTGTTCGTGGATTAGTGGTAGCGAATAGGGAGTGGCGAGTAGCGAATGGAGCAGGGCGGCCCTCTATTCGTTACTCCCTGTTCGCCATTCGTCCTTTATCGCGCCGCGCCAGCCGACGTAGCCTCCGCCGCGCTCTTCTGGGCCTGCTCTTCCTTCTCGCGATCCGCAGCGGGCAGCAGCCGCTTGCGTTCGCGTTCCCGCATGTAGACGTCGTATTGCGGCGTGCCCGCGCGCGGCGGGGCATCGGCCGGCAGGCCGCCGGCCCATTGCGGGACGTAGTCGCCCATGCCGGCGGAGAGTTTTTCGTTGACCGTCCCGCAGCCGGACAGCCCCGCGGCGAGCGCGACGAGGATGAGGGCGGAACGAAAAGTCTTGGACCGAAAAAATTCGGACATTGTCTGGGCGCGCACGCGTTCGGTCATTGGACGCCAGCTCGGGCCGGCCGGAGGAAGAGTAGCCTTCAACAAGGTAAAATAGGCTTATTCGAGGTAGGTATTTTATTACCGAAATGTAGCCTGCCAAATCGCGCGGATGTCCGAATTCTGCAAAGGAAAGACGAAATCCTCCATCCACGCGGTCGCTGCCGCTTCTAGACTGCGATGCGAGGCCCGCGGCAGCATGGTTTGGTCGCCGGCAGGGGTTTTCGTTGACAAGTCCATTTTCTTTGTACATTCGTACAAATGAAAGCCCTGGTGATCGAGTTGCTCGAGTTATCCGAGGTAACCCGAGCGACCGACTTCCGGTCGATGGGACATTGGAACGCCCGGCTTGCGCCGAAGGGTCGCCAAACGTCCGATTGACAAGGCAGGCGCGAAAGACGCCCATGTGGCGCGCGAGCGTCGTCCGCGAGCGGGCTAGGTTTAAGACAAGGGCCGGGCACTCGGTCCAGGGCACAAGAGCCAGGAATGAAGGGGAGGGACATCTGATGTTCGAACGCAAGCAACCGTCTCATAGGGCATCTTCCAAGGCTGCTCGTTCCAAGGCTGCTTGGGCAGCTGCCGTTGCGGCCATCGCGAGCCTTGCAGCGATCGTGCCGGCGAAGGCCCAGGACAGCGTCAAGATCGGCCTGATCCTGCCGATGACCGGCGGCCAGGCCTCGACCGGCAAGCAGATCGAGAACGCGATCAAACTCTACATGCAGCAGAAGGGCGACACCGTCGCCGGCAAGAAGATCGAGATCATCCTCAAGGACGACGCTGCGATCCCGGACAAGACCAAGACCGCCGCGCAGGAGCTGATCGTCAACGACAAGGTCAACTTCATCGCCGGCTTCGGCGTGACGCCGGCCGCGCTCGCCGCCGCACCGCTGGCGACGCAGGCCAAGATCCCGGAAGTCGTCATGGCGGCCGGCACCTCGATCATCACCGAGCGCTCGCCCTATATCGTGCGAACCAGCTTCACGCTGGCGCAGTCCTCCACCATCATCGGCGACTGGGCCGTCAAGAACGGCATCAAGAAGGTGGCGACCCTGACTTCCGACTATGCGCCCGGCAATGACGCGCTGAACTTCTTCAAGCAGCATTTCACCGCCGGCGGCGGTGAGGTGGTCGAAGAGGTCAAGGTGCCGCTGCAGAACCCCGACTTCGCACCGTTCCTCCAGCGCATGAAGGACGCCAAGCCCGATGCGATCTTCGTGTTCGTGCCGGCCGGTCAGGGCGGCAACTTCATGAAGCAATATGCCGAGCGCGGCCTCGACAAGGCCGGCATCAAGGTGATCGGACCCGGCGACGTCACCGATGACGATCTCCTCAACAATATGGGCGACGCCGTCCTCGGCACCGTCACCGCGCATCTCTACTCCGCGGCGCATCCCTCGCAGATGAACAAGGATTTCGTCGCCGCCTACAAGAAGGCGTTCGGCAATCGTCCGGGTTTCATGGCGGTGGGCGGCTATGATGGCATCCATCTGATCTACGAGGCGCTGAAGAAGACGGGCGGCGACACCAACGGCGACAAGCTGATCGAAGCCATGAAGGGGCAGAAGTGGGAAAGCCCGCGCGGCCCGATCTCGATCGATCCCGAGACCCGCGACATCGTGCAGAACATCTACATCCGCAAGGTCGAGAAGGTCGATGGCGAGCTCTACAATGTAGAGTTCGCGACCTTCGAAGCCGTCAAGGATCTCGGCAAGACCAAGAAGTGATGCGCGAAAGCGCGTCATCCCGGAGCGCGCTTAGCGCTCATCCCGGATCTCGCGAGCCACTTTCTGCGTCATGCCCGGGCTTGTCCCGGGCATCCACGCAAAGCCCAGACAAGAACGTGGATGGCCGGGACGAGCCCGGCCATGACGATAACTCCAAGCTGAGACGATGACCGCAATCCTCACCAACCTGTTCGATGGCGTTGCCTACGGCATGCTGCTGTTCGTGCTCGCTTGCGGGCTCGCGGTCACCCTCGGATTGATGAACTTCGTCAATCTCGCCCACGGCGCCTTCGCCATGGCCGGCGGCTATGTTTGCATGGTGCTGGTCAACCGGATGGGCTGGCCGTTCTTCGCAGCACTGCCGCTCGCTTTCCTCTCCGCGGCCGCGATCGGGATCGCGCTCGAACGCACGCTCTATCGCCACCTTTATGCCCGCAGCCATCTCGACCAGGTGCTGTTCACCATCGGCCTGACCTTCATGTCGGTGGCGGCCGTCGACTACATCCAGGGCTCCTCGCGCGTCTTCATCAATTTGCCGGCCGCGCTCCAGGGCCAGTTCGACCTGTTCGGCGTAGGCATCGGCCGCTATCGGTTGATGATCATCGTGATCTGCGGCCTGCTGACCATTGGTCTCCAGATGGTGCTTGCCAAGACGCGCTTCGGCAGCCGCTTGCGGGCGGCGGTTGACGATCCCCGCGCCGCCAGCGGCCTCGGCATCAACGTGCCGCAAGTGTTCGCCTTCACGTTCGCATTCGGATGCGGGCTCGCCGGCCTCGGCGGCGCGCTGAGTGCCGAGATCCTGGGCCTCGATCCGTACTTCCCGCTGAAGTTCATGATCTACTTCCTGATCGTGGTCACCGTCGGCGGGTCCTCCTCGATAACAGGTCCGTTCCTGGCCTCGCTGCTGCTCGGCATCGGCGACGTCGCCGGAAAGTATTACGTGCCCAAGATGGGCCCCTTCGTGATCTACACCATGATGATCGTGATCCTGATCTGGCGCCCGAACGGCCTGTTCGGCCGCACCGCCGCGCGTTGAGTTCGCCGATGAGCGCTGCTTCCGACGTCGGTTATCACGCCCAGCGCCAGGCGCGCTGGCACTACGGCGAAATCGCCTTCTGGCTGGTCGTGCTGGCCTGCGGTTTCCTGTTTCCCTCCCGCTACCTCATCATGACCGACATCCTGCGGCTGGCGCTGTTCACGATGTCGCTGGACCTCATCCTCGGTTATGCCGGCATCGTCTCGCTCGGCCATGCCGCGTTCTTCGGCGTCGGCGCCTATGCCGCGGGGCTGCTTGCCTTGCACGGCATCGTCAAGGAGCCCGTGCTGGCATTGATCGTCGCTGGTCTCGCCGCGATGGTGCTCGGCTTTGCCACCAGCTTCCTGGTGATCCGGGGCGTCGACCTGACGCGCCTGATGGTCACGCTCGGCATCGCCCTGCTGCTGGAAGCGCTCGCCGAACGCTTCTCCAACATCACCGGCGGTACTGACGGCCTGCAGGGAATCGAGATGCAGCCGATCTTCGGCGAGATCCCGTTCGACATGTTCGGCAAGGCCGGCTTCTTCTATTCGCTGGCCGTGCTGTTCCTCCTCTTCCTGTTCGCCCGTCGCGTGGTGCATTCGCCATTTGGGCTGTCGCTGCGCGCGATCAAGAACAATCCGCTGCGGGCCGCCGCGATCGGCATCCCCGTCAACCGGCGCCTGATCGCGATCTACACGCTGGCGGCGTTCTATGCCGGCATCGCCGGCGCGCTGTTCACCCAGACGACGGCGATCGCCTCGCTCGATGTGTTTGCCTTCGAGCGCTCGGCCGATCTGATGCTGGTGCTGGTCATCGGCGGCACCGGCTATCTCTATGGCGGGCTGATCGGCGCGGTGGTGTTCCGCATGCTGCAGGAATTGTTCTCCACCATCACCCCGCAATACTGGCAGTTCTGGATCGGCCTCGTGCTGGTCGTGATCGTGCTGGTCGGCCGCCAGCGTCTGCATCGCTGGGCACTGTACGTTCCCAATCTGATCATCAAGAAAATCGCCGGGCGCAAGGCCGTCGTCGCCGTTCCGGAGAGCGACGCATGACCATCGTGCTCGAAACCCAAAATCTCGAAAAGCAGTTCGGCGGCCTGCGCGTCACGCGCGATCTGTCCTTGAAGATCGAGCAGGGCGCCCGCCACGCGCTTATCGGCCCGAACGGAGCCGGCAAGACCACGGTCATCAACCAGCTGACCGGCGTCCTCAAGCCGAACTCGGGCCGCATCCTGCTCGAAGGCCAGGACATCACCGATCTGCCCGTGCACGAGCGGGTGCTGCGCGGGCTCTCGCGCACCTTCCAGATCAACCAACTCTATCCCGATCTGACCCCGCTCGAGACCATCGGCCTTGCCGTCTCCGAGCGCCTAGGCCATGGCGGCGATTGGTGGCGGCGGATGGGCACGCGCAGCGACGTCAACGGTGAGATCGCCGATCTGCTCTCGCGCTTCCATTTGCTCGACGTCATGAACGAGCAGACCGTGACGTTGCCTTATGGCAAGCAGCGCCTGCTCGAGATCGCCGTCGCGATCGCCGCCAAGCCGCGCGTGCTCCTGCTGGACGAGCCCGCCGCCGGCGTGCCCGAGAGCGAGCGTCACGACATCCTTGCCGTCGTCGGCAGCCTGCCGCGCGGCGTCACGGTGCTCTTGATCGAGCACGACATGGACCTCGTGTTCTCCTTCGCCGACCGCATCTCGGTGCTGGTCTCCGGCGCGCTGCTCACCGAGGGCCCGCCCGAGCAGGTCGCGCGCGATCCGCAGGTCAAGGCGGTCTATCTCGGCGAGGAGGCGGTCAATGTCTGACCTGCTCGCGATCGATTCATTGCGGGCCGGCTATGGCGAGGCGGTCGTGCTGCCAAACATGTCCTTGCGCCTCGCCGAGGGACAGGTGCTGGCATTGCTCGGCCGCAACGGCACCGGCAAGACCACGCTGATCAATTCGATCGTCGGCGTCACCCGCCGTTTCGCAGGGACCATCGCGCTCGCCGGTGTGGACGTCACCTCGCTCCGGCCCGATCAGCGGGCGCGCGCGGGCATCGGCTGGGTACCGCAGGAGCGCAACATCTTCCGCTCGCTCACGGTGGAGGAGAACATGACCGCCGTGGCGCAGCCGGGTCCCTGGACCGTCGAGAAGGTCTACGAGATGTTCCCGCGACTGAAGGAGCGGCGGAGCAATTTCGGCAACCAGCTCTCCGGCGGCGAGCAGCAGATGCTGGCGATCGGCCGCGCGCTGACCCTCAACCCGAAAGTGCTGCTGCTGGACGAGCCGACCGAGGGCCTTGCCCCCATCATCGTCGAGGAGCTGCTCAAGGCGATCGGCACCATCACCCGGGCGGGCGGCATCTGCTCGATCATCGTCGAGCAGAACGCCCAAAAGATTTTGGGGCTCGCCGACCGTGTTGTGATATTGGAGCGCGGAACGATCGTCCACGACGCCCCGAGTGCGGCGTTGAAGGCCGATCCGTCGGTCCTGGAGCGCCACCTCGGCGTCGCAGGGGCGGCGGCCCACTAGAACAATATCCGGGAGTAACGAATGCAGCGAACCAAAGCCCCCTTCCGCGCCGACGAGGTCGGCAGCCTCCTGCGTCCGGCCAAGATCAAGGAAGCCCGCAGCCGTCTCGAGAAGGGCGAGATCTCGGCGGACGATCTGCGCAAGATCGAGGACCTGGAGATCGAGAAGGTCGTGCACAAGCAGGCCTCGGTCGGCCTGAAGCTTGCGACCGACGGCGAATTCCGCCGCTCCTGGTGGCATTTCGACTTCCTGGCCAAGCTCACCGGCTGCGAGCTGTTTCACCCGGACGCCGGCATTCAGTTCGCAGGCGTACAGACCCGGCATGACGCGGTGCGAGTGATCGACAAGCTCGATTTTCCCGACGACCACCCGATGCTAGACCACTTCCGCTTCCTGAAGAAGGTCGCCGACCAGGCCCACGTCACCGCCAAGATGACGATACCGTCGCCGGCGGTGCTGCACTTCCGCGGCGGCCGCAAGTCGATCTCCAAGGATGTCTATCCCGATCTCGACGTATTCTACGAGGATCTCGGCAAGACCTATCGCAAGGCGGTGAAGGCATTCTACGACGCCGGCTGCCGCTATCTCCAGTTCGACGACACCGTGTGGGCCTATCTCTGCTCGCAGGACGAACTGCAGAAAGCGCGCGAGCGCGGCGACAATCCGGACGGCCTCCAGCAGATCTACGCCCGCATCATCAACTACGCGCTCGCCGAGAAGCCCGCCGACATGGTGGTGACGACGCATGTCTGCCGCGGCAATTTCCGCTCGACCTGGATTTCCTCGGGCGGCTACGAGCCGGTCGCCGAGACCATGCTCGCGGGCACCAATTACGACGGCTATTTCCTCGAATACGACAGCGACCGTGCCGGCGGCTTCGAGCCGTTGCGCTTCCTGCCCAAGGGCAACAAGGTCGTCGTGGTCGGCGTCATCACCTCGAAGTTCGGCGAGCTCGAGAAGAAGGACGACATCAAGCGCCGCCTGGAAGAAGCCGCCAAGTTCGCGCCCTTGGAGCAGCTCGCACTCTCCCCGCAATGCGGCTTTGCTTCGACGGAAGAGGGCAACATCCTCTCCGAGGAGGAGCAGTGGGCCAAGCTGAGCCTTGCGGTCGAGATCGCAAAGGAAGTGTGGGGTAACTGAGCGCCGCAGCTAGGCTTAAGCCTCGCTCGTGTCCCGGACGCGCTGCAGCGCTTTTGCGTTGCTGCGCAGAGCCGGGACCCCTGCTGCTGGACTTGCGCTTGGGGAATATGGGCCCAGCTCTGCAGCGTACCGCTGAAGAAGCGCTGCACTGCGTCCGGGGCACGGAAGTTATCTCACTTCGCGGGCCAGACTGACCTCGCCCGGCATCGACCACGCATCGGCTTATTCGTCGTGGCCGACACCAACCCCCAGCCCGCACCCCGTCATGATCTGCTGAACCTCCAGACCTGGCGCGCCGCATATGGCGCGAAAGGGCGGCGGCGAGGTCGCGCCTCTGTTGTCGAGCGCAACTGGGGTCGAGCGTAACCTGGTCGGCGCCGTCGCGCCGTCCGAGGCGGATGGGGATCACCACGGGACGCGCCCGATCCACTATTCCCTGAGTGGGCAGAATTTGCTAGGACGCAGGTCCCAATCTTTCTGCCCACTGCGGCCCACTTCATGAAGAACGACGAAATCCTGAGCCAGATCACGGAGTTCTGCCGCAAGGCGGACATGGCGGAATCGACCTTCGGCCGGCGCGCGGTGAACGATGGGAAGCTGGTGCATCGTCTGCGCGAGGGCAAGCGCATCACCATCGACACGCTGGAGCGAATCCAGGCCTATATGGCGGCATCGATGGCTGGCGGCGTGCCACCCCCGCGGGGGCTTCAGGTGCCGCCGGAAAAGCGCGATCCGCGCGGCAATTTTCGTTTCTTCGAGAACCGCCAGAAATACCTGCTGTTCGTCCACACCTGCAGCGAAAAGCGGGTGGTCGCGGATCGGGTTGCCCTCGAGCTTGCCTCCATTCATCCGCGTCCGCCGGCCCTGCGTCTGTTCGATGCCGGCGTCGGCGATGGCACGGTGCTGGCGCGCGTGCTGCGCGCAACGCATCAGCGCTTTCCACACATGCCGTTCTACGTCGCCGGCAAGGAGCTCAGTCTCGAGGACCTGCGCCTGACGCTGGACAAGGTGCCGGATCGCATTTTCGAGCATCCGGCGTCGGTGTTCGTCTTCACCAACATGTTCTACTCGGAGGCGCCCTGGCTCACGCCGGCATCGCCCGCGGCGGCGGCTGCAACGGTCTGGCACGAGGTTCCGCTGCGCGGCGCCTCATCCGGCGAGTTCGAGCAGCAGATCGCGGAGCTGAGGCCGTTTCTGGAGCAGAACTGGCGCGCCGCGATCAGCCCGCGCACCGCCATGCCGTTGTATGAACGGCCCGTGGTTCTGGTGCTGTATCGCGAGGACCACAGGTTCCTGCTGGATTCGACCATTCCGCGGCCGGGCCAGACCGAAGCCAATTTCGACCTCGTCATCGCGTCCCAGCCCTACCGGGCTCTGTCCTCGGTCAATTTCCGGGCCAAGCGGATCATAGCACCGCTGGCCCGAGCGCTTCGACCTGGCGGCCGGCTGATCGGAATTCACTCCCACGGCCAGGATCCGGGCATGGAAATGATCCAGGCGATCTGGCCGGGAGAAAATCCTTTCGCGGTGAGCCGTCATGAGCTATTGCGCGCCGTTAAGTATGAACTCGGGTCGGTGGGCCGCGACTTAAATTTTAATGCTTATGCGGATAACCGCTCGATCTTCAGGTATGATATGGAAGCGCTGCCCAACGAGGTGACCGGGACGATCGGAACCTCGACGGCCTTTGCAGCGTGGAATGCGGCGGTGTATGTCGCTCAGATTGAGGACGACCGGTTGACGGAAATGACTCAAAACGGCCGCACTCTGGACGCCGCCAGGGACGTGCTGCGAAAGTACAATGGGCTCTGGTTTCTCGACGAATCCTACGTCATCTCGCGCCGGCGTGATTGACACCATCCACAGGTAAACATCGCAAACGCCCGCCGGGTTAGCGGCGGAACAAGGGGTTACTGATGCGCGCGTCCTATCTCTTCACCAGCGAGTCCGTGTCCGAAGGTCATCCGGACAAGGTCTGCGACCGCATTTCCGACGAGATCGTCGATCTGTTCTACCGCGAAGGGCCCAAGGCCGGCATCGACCCCTGGCAGATCCGCGCCGCCTGCGAGACGCTCGCGACCACCAACAAGGTCGTGATCGCCGGCGAGACCCGCGGTCCGAAGTCGGTGACCAACGAGCAGATCGAGGGCGTCGTCCGGGACGCGATCAAGGACATCGGCTACGAGCAGGAGGGCTTCCACTGGAAGACCTGCGACATCGAGATCCTGCTGCATCCGCAGTCGGCCGACATCGCCCAGGGCGTCGATGCGCTGCAGCCGGGCGAGGTCAAGGAAGAGGGCGCGGGCGACCAGGGCATCATGTTCGGTTACGCCACCAACGAGACGCCCGACCTGATGCCGGCGCCGATCTTCTACGCCCACAAGATCCTGCGCCTGATCTCCGAGGCCCGTCACTCCGGCAAGGAAAAGGTGCTCGGTCCGGACTCCAAGAGCCAGGTCACCGTGCAGTACGAGAACGGCAAGCCGGTCGGCGTGCGCGAGATCGTGGTCTCGCATCAGCATCTGGTTCCGGACCTCACGTCGAACCAGGTCCGGGACATCGTCGAGCCCTATGTGCGCGAGGCGTTACCGAAAGACTGGATCACCCCGAAGACGATCTGGCACATCAACCCGACCGGCAAGTTCTACATCGGCGGTCCCGACGGCGATTCCGGCCTGACCGGCCGCAAGATCATCGTCGACACCTATGGCGGTGCGGCTCCGCATGGCGGCGGCGCTTTCTCCGGCAAGGACCCGACCAAGGTCGACCGTTCGGCGGCTTACGCGGCGCGCTACGTCGCCAAGAACATCGTCGCCGCAGGTCTTGCCGACCGTTGCACGCTGCAGCTCGCCTATGCCATCGGCGTGGCGCGTCCGCTGTCGATCTACATCGACACCCACGGCACCGGTAAGGTGCCGGAGGAGCAGCTCGAGAAGGCGGCGGCGCAGGCGATGGATCTGACCCCCCGCGGCATCCGCAGCCATCTCGACCTCAATCGTCCGATCTACGCGCGCACCTCGGCCTACGGCCATTTCGGCCGCACGCCCGACAACGAGGGCGGCTTCTCCTGGGAGAAGACCGACCTCGTCGAGCAGCTCAAGCGCGCGCTCTGATTCACTTGCGTCATTCCGGGGCGCCGCGAGAGCGGCGAACCCGGAATCTCGAACTGCTGGATTCCGGGTTCGCTCGTTTCACGAGCGCCCCGGAATGACCAGCCAAACAAACAGGAACCTCCCTATGAACGCGAAGCCCGGCTTCACCGATTACATCGTCAAGGACATTTCGCTCGCCGATTTCGGCCGCAAGGAGCTCTCGCTTGCCGAGACCGAGATGCCGGGCCTGATGGCCACCCGCGAAGAGTATGGCCCGAAGCAGCCGCTGAAGGGCGCCCGCATTGCCGGCTCCCTGCACATGACGATTCAGACCGGCGTGCTGATCGAAACGCTGGCGGCGCTCGGCGCCGACATCCGCTGGGTCTCCTGCAACATCTATTCGACGCAGGACCACGCTGCGGCCGCGATCGCGGCCGCCGGCATCCCGGTGTTCGCCGTCAAGGGCGAGACGCTGACCGAGTACTGGGACTACACCGCAAAGCTGTTCGACTGGCATGGCGGCGGTCATCCGAACATGATCCTCGACGACGGCGGCGACGCCACCATGTATGTCCATCTCGGTCTGCGCGCCGAGAAGGGCGACACCGCCTTCCTCGACAAGCCCGGCTCCGAGGAAGAGGAAGTCTTCTTCGCGCTCCTGAAGAAGCAGCTCAAGGAAAAGCCGAAGGGCTACTTCGCCGCGATCGCCGAGAGCATCAAGGGCGTCTCCGAAGAGACCACCACGGGCGTGCATCGTCTCTATGACATGCAGAAGGCCGGAACGCTGCTGTGGCCGGCGATCAACGTCAACGACAGCGTTACCAAGTCGAAATTCGACAACCTCTATGGCTGCCGTGAATCGCTGGTCGACGGCATCCGCCGCGGCACGGACGTGATGCTGTCGGGCAAGGTCGCGATGGTCGCCGGCTTCGGCGACGTCGGCAAGGGCTCGGCCGCATCGCTGCGCCAGGCCGGTTGCCGCGTCATGGTGTCGGAAGTCGATCCGATCTGCGCGCTGCAGGCCGCGATGGAAGGCTACGAGGTCGTGACCATGGAAGATGCCGCGCCCCGCGCCGACATCTTCGTCACCGCCACCGGCAACAAGGACATCATCACCATCGAGCACATGCGCGCGATGAAGGATCGCGCCATCGTCTGCAACATCGGTCACTTCGACAACGAGATCCAGATCGCGTCTCTGCGCAATCTGAAGTGGACCAACATCAAGCCGCAGGTCGACGAGATCGAGTTCCCCGACAAGCACCGCATCATCATGCTGTCGGAGGGCCGTCTCGTGAACCTCGGCAACGCGATGGGGCATCCGTCCTTCGTGATGTCGGCGTCCTTCACCAACCAGACGCTGGCTCAGATCGAGCTGTTCGCCAACAACAAGGACGGCAAGTACAAGAAGGAAGTCTACGTGCTGCCGAAGACGCTCGACGAGAAGGTCGCGCGCCTGCATCTCGCCAAGATCGGCGTCAAGCTCACCGAGCTGCGCAAGGACCAGGCCGACTATATCGGCGTAAAGCAGGAAGGCCCCTACAAGTCGGACCACTACCGCTACTGATCCGACCGCGATTGCGACACAAGGGCTCCGGAGCGATCCGGGGCCTTTTTTTTGGGCTGTCCTGTGATACGCTCTCAGGTAGAGCCGAAACAAGCCTGCCACTTTCGAAGCGGGCGGCCGCTTTTTCTCACGTTTATTGTCAGGAATGCATATGGAGGAATGCCATGTCCAGCGACGCAAACGTTGCCCTGTTGAAGGACGCCTATCGCGAGTGGAACGACAGCAAGGGTCTGAACGTCGACTATTGGTTCGACAACGTCATCGGCCCGCAGATCAAGTTCGATTCGGTTCCGCGAGGAGCCGAGCCGATGCCCTTCGCCAAACGTTACGACGACCGCGCCGAGCTCCGCGGCTATTTCGACGGCTTGCTGGCAGACTGGCGCATGCAGTACTTTACGATGAACGAATATGTCGCGCAGGGTGATACCGTGGTTGCCCGCGGGGAATGTGCCTGGACGAACAAGCGGATGGGGAAAGTCGCGAAGACGCCCAAGGTGGATTTCTGGAAGTTCAAGGACGGCAAGGCAGTCGAGTACCACGAGTTCTTCGACACGGCTTCCGTGGTCGCTGCCGCAACCTGACGGTTGCAATTTGGTATGGCGCTGCCATCCTGTGTGGCGGGAGGACGCCATGTCCGAAAGCAAAGAACATTTCGACGTGCTGATCGTCGGTGCCGGCTTGTCCGGCATCGGCGCTGGTTACCATCTTCAGACCAAATGCCCGACCAAGAGCTACGTCATCCTCGAGGGCCGCGACTGCATCGGTGGTACCTGGGACTTGTTCCGCTATCCCGGCATCCGCTCCGACAGCGACATGTTCACGCTCGGCTATTCGTTCAAGCCGTGGACCGATCCGAAGGCGATCGCCGACGGGCCGCAGATCCTGAACTATGTGCGCGAGACCGCCGGCGAGAACGGCATCGACAAGCACATCCGCTTCCACCATCGCGTCAAGCGCGCGGCTTGGTCGACGAGCGAGGCGCGCTGGACCATCGAGGCCGAGCGCACGACAGGCGAGGGCGCAACCGAGCTCGTGCGCTTCACCTGCAATTTCCTGTTCATGTGCTCAGGCTATTACAAATACGAGGCGGGCTACACGCCGGAGTTCGAGGGTACGGCAGATTTCGCCGGCCGCATCGTGCATCCGCAGAAATGGACCGAGGACATCGACTATGCGGGCAAGCGCGTCGTCGTGATCGGCTCGGGCGCGACTGCGGTGACGCTCGTGCCGGAGCTCGCCAAGAAGGCGGCGCAGGTTACCATGCTGCAGCGCTCGCCGACCTATGTCGTATCGCGTCCGGCGCAGGATCCCCTCGCCAACAAATTGCGCCGTAATCTGCCAACGCGGCTTGCCTATCATGTCATCCGCTGGCGCAATGTGATGTGGGGGATGTTCTTCTTCCAGCTCAGCCGGCGCAGGCCGGACAAGGTGAAGGGTCTGATCCTCGGAGGCGTCCGCATGGCGCTCGGCCCCGACTACGACGTCGCGACCCATTTCACCCCGCGCTACAATCCCTGGGACCAGCGGCTGTGTCTCGTGCCCGACGGAGATCTCTTCAAGGCGATCCGCGAGCAGCGGGCTTCCGTGGTCACCAGCGAGATCGACACGTTTACGCGCGACGGCATCCGTCTCAAGGACGGCCGTGAGCTTGCCGCGGACATCATCGTCACTGCGACGGGGCTGGTCCTGCAGGTCGTCGGCGGCCTCGAAGTTACCGTCGACGGGCGCGCGGTCGATTTCGCCAACACGCTGACCTACAAGGGCATGATGTATGCCGACGTGCCGAACATGGCCTCGGCCTTCGGCTACACCAACGCGTCCTGGACGTTGAAATGCGATCTCACCTGCGAATATGTCTGCCGGCTCATCAATTACATGGACCGGCACAATTTCCGCCAGTGCATGCCGCACAATGACGACCCCGAGATCACCGCGCAGCCGTCGCTCGATTTCACTTCGGGCTATGTGCAGCGCTCGGTCGCCAGGATGCCGAAGCAGGGCTCGAAACAGCCGTGGCGGCTGTACCAGAACTACGCGCTCGACATCGTCACCCTGCGCTTCGGCCGGATCGACGACGGTGTGATGCGGTATTCCTGATCGCGCCGTCGTTACCGAACATGATGGCAATGCGTCGTTTTGCGTATACGGCCGCCGGACTGAATCGGCCAAGCTGGCGGACGGTTAACGCCGGATTAAGGGATGAGTCCTAGCCTGTCTCGGCCGGGGTGACTCGCAAGGCCGAGGTAAGCCCAATGGAAGCCCAGAGAATCGCAGTCGACGCCGTCGTCGCCCTGACCGATTGTGACCGCGACGCCGTCATCGCCTTCATCCGCCGTCTCTATCTCGCCGGCGTCACCGACCCCAAACGCCTGACTTTCAAGGGCCTCCAGGCGTTGTCCCGGGCCTGATCTGGCTCGGTCCCCATCCCGTTAGGCCTCCATTTCGTTCCCGTGCTCTCGCCGGTGTGAACCTCAACCTGGCGGTGAATATCTTGCCGCTCGGGCCGGTGCGGAGTAGATGACGTCCCCGGCTGGGTTCACTGGGGAACGGGGAGATGTTGAAGCAGCTTATTGCGCCGCAACTTGTCATTCTTTATGTCCTGGCCGCATCGACCATTTACGTTCACTTCCGCGGCAAACAGAGGCTGCGCTTTGCGCGCCAGCTCGGCGACCACTCGACCTATCTGGCGCCCTATAACGTGCTGATGTATGCGGGCTCGGCGGTCCCGAACAAGCCGGTGATCCCGGTCGAGCAGTTTCCGGAGCTGAGGCCGCTGAGCGAGAATTGGGAAACCATCCGCGACGAGGCCGTGCGCCTGTTCGACGAAGGTTTTATCCGCGCGGCAGCCAAGAACAACGATTGGGGCTTCTACTCGTTCTTCAAGAGCGGCTGGAAGCGATTTTACCTGAAATGGTACGACGACTTCCTGCCCTCGGCGAACACGTTGTGCCCGAAGACGGTGGAGCTGCTCAAGTCGATCCCGAGCGTGCACGGCGCGATGTTCGCGATGCTGCCGCCCGGCGGCAAGCTGGGGGCCCACCGCGATCCGTTCGCGGGCTCGCTGCGCTACCATCTCGGCCTGGTCACGCCGAACTCGAACAAGTGCCGCATTCTGGTCGACGGCGTCGAATGCGTCTGGCGCGACGGCGAAGCCTTCATGTTCGACGAGACCTTCATCCACAGCGCGGAGAACGCGACCGACGTCAACCGCATCATCCTGTTCTGCGACGTCGAGCGTCCAATGAAGTTCGGCTTCATGACCGCGGTCAATCGCTGGGTCAGCCACCACATCGTCAAGGCGTCGGCGACCCAGAACGTCGACGGCGAGAATGTCGGCGTGCTCAACAAGGTGTTCGGCAAGCTTTACGAGATCCATCTCGCCACCCGCAAGGTCAAGGAGTGGAATCGCAACGTCTACTACACGCTGAAATACTCGCTGACGGCGCTGATCCTCGGCCTCATCGTGTGGTCGGCACTGCGATGATCGGGGACTTGCAATGAGTTCCTTGCCGGTCGCGAATACCGAGATCGAGCGGTTCTTCCGCCAGTGGCTGGAGACCTTCGCGGGCTATGTTCGCGAGGTCGACTACGCTTCGGCGCGGCCGCTGTTTCATCCGGACGTGCTCGCCTTCGGCACGCATAACGATGTCATTCCCGGCCTCGATCAATGGGTCTCGACGCAATGGGACAATGTCTGGCCGAAGACGACGGACTTCGGTTTCGTCCTTGATCAAGTCTCGATTCTGGCATCGTCCGACGGCACGATGGCGACGGTGATCGTGCCGTGGACGAGCACGGGCTACCATCCCGATGGCAACGCGTTTCCACGCCCTGGCCGGGCCACCATGGTATTTGCGAGGAATGCCGAGGGGTGGCTGTGTGTGCATTCCCACATGTCCCTCAATCGCGGTGTGCCGCAAGCGAGCCACGCCAATCGGGCGGTGAAGGCCTGGTAGATCGACGACGTCCGCGATCATGTGCTCGAAATGCAAAAGGCCCCGGACGCGTCCGAGGCCTTTCGATCTACAGTCGCCGCAAGTCTATTCCGGCTGGCCGATGCTCACCTTCAGCGTTCCAACGCCGTCGACGCCGCATTCGAGCTTGTCGCCCGCCTGGAGCTGCGACACGCCGGCCGGCGTGCCCGTCATGATGATGTCGCCGGCGGCGAGCTTCACCTGCTGCGAGAGCTGCCAGATGATTTCAGGCACGTTCCAGATCAGCTCGGTGAGGTCGCCCTTCTGCGCTTCCTTGCCGTTGACCGTGAGCCAGATCTTGCCCTTGGCGGGATGGCCGATCTTCGACGCCGGCTGAATCGCGGAGCACGGGGCGGAGCCGTCGAACGACTTGCCGATCTCCCAGGGACGCTCCTTCTTGCGCGAGGCGATCTGGAGGTCGCGGCGGGTGAGATCGATGCCGACGGCGTAGCCGTAGACGTGGTCGAGCGCCTTGTCGGCGGGGATGTTGAGGCCGCCGCTCTTCATCGCGACGACCAGCTCGACCTCGTGATGCAGATCCTTGGTCAGCGGCGGATAGGGGATGGTGGCGCCGTCGGGCACCAGCATATCCGCGTGCTTGGCGAAAAAGAACGGCGGAGCGCGCTCGTCATTGCCCATCTCGCGGATGTGCTCGAGATAGTTGCGGCCGACGCACCAGATGCGGCGCACCGGATAGCGGCCGCTTTCCCCGACGACGGGAAGCGAAGCCTGAGGCGGAAGCGGGATGACGTAGGAGGCGGCGTTCATGTAGCGGTCTCGCTGCTCTTGAGGTGGAACGAACTCTATGCCGTTGCGCTGATCGGCGCCAGAGCGCCGGCGTCGTGATGCTGCAGGCGGAAGAACGAGGCGTAGCGCCCGCCGCGGCGGAGCAGCTCGTCGTGCCGGCCCTGCTCGACGATCTCGCCGCCCTCGACCACCAGGATGGCATCTGCGTGCATGATGGTGTGCAGGCGATGCGCGATCACGATGGTGGTGCGGTTCTGACAGAGATGCTCGATCGCTTCCTGCACCTGCCGCTCGGATTCCGAATCGAGCGCCGCGGTGGCTTCGTCCAGGAGGATGATCGACGCGTTCTTGATCAATGCGCGCGCGACCGCAATGCGCTGGCGCTGGCCGCCGGAGAGCTGCGTACCGTGCTCGCCGACCGGGGTGTCGTAGCCGAGCGGGAAGGCCATGATGAAATCATGCGCGCAGGCCGCCTTCGCGGCTTCGATGATCTCGTCCTCGCTTGCGCCCGGTTTGCCGAAGGCGATGTTGCTGCGGATGGTGTCGCGGAACAGATAGACGTCCTGGCCGACATAGGCGGTCTGCGCCCGCAGCGATTTGCGCGAGACCGCGCCGATCGACTGGCCGTCGATCACGATGTCGCCTTGCGTCACCTCGTAGAAGCGCAGCAGCAGCGCCAGCACGGTCGACTTGCCGCCGCCGGAGGGCCCGACCAGCGCGGTGACCTTGCCGGGCTCGGCCACGAAGCTCATGCGATTGAGCACGGTCTCCCCGGTGCGGTAGGCGAAGCTGACGTCGCGCAGCTCGATGCGCGCGGCGGAGAGCTTCAGCGCCGGCTTGTCGTCGTCCGACCGTTCGCTCGCGGGGCTGTCGACGACTTCGAGCAGCATGCGCGCGCCGACCAGCTGGCTGTTCAGGTCGATGTTGAGCCGGGCCAGCCGCTTGGCCGGCTCGGTCGCCATCAGGAAGGCGGTCATGAAGGAGAAGAACGCGCCGGGCGTGGCGTTGAGCGCGACCACGCTGTAGCCGCCGTACATCAGGCAGCCCGCGACCGCGAAACCGCCCAGCATTTCCATCAGCGGATTGGAACGGTTGGCGACGCGCGCCATCTTGTTGGCGTTGCGCTCGACGATCGCGATGTTTTCGTCGATGCGCTTCTGCATCGTGTCTTCGAGCGTGAACGCCTTCACGGTACGGATGCCCTGCAGCGATTCCTGCATGGTCTCCATGATGTCGGCGGTGCCGGTAAACTGGTTGAAGGCGAGGCCTTTGATGCGCTTGACCAGCTTGCGCAGCACCAGCATCGCCGGCGGCACTACGACGAGGCCGATGAACGACATCACGGGGTCCTGCCACACCATCACGCCGATCATCGCGAGCAGCATCAGCAGGTCGCGCCCGATGGCGTTGACCAGCATGTTGAGCACGTCGGTGATCGACTTGGCGCCGGCCGTCAGCCGCGCCAGGAATTCCGAGGAGTGCCGCTCGGAGAAGAAGCCGACGCTCTCGCGCATCAGCTTTGCGAACAGCTGGCGCTGGTTGGTGGCGAGGATGGCGTTACTGATCTTGGTCAGGATCACCATGTGGCCGTAGGTCGCCACGCCCTTGATGAAGAGCAGGAGCACCGTGATCCCTGAGAACATCGCGATGCCCGGGATGTTCTTGTCGACATAGGCCTGGTTGATGACCTGGCCGAGCACATAGGTCGCGCATGCGGTCGCGCCCGCGGCCACCGCCATCAACGCGAAGGCGACGAGGTAGCGCCGCCAGTAGACGATGCCCTGTTCGGTGACGAGGCGGCGAATCAAGGTCGCTGCCGCATAGGGATCGTCGGTGATTTTCTTTGGAAACTGGGCCATCCGGTGTCCATTGACGGCGCAGGACAAAGCCTGCCCGCGCGTCAGGGATCGATGGGCCTCTGTGCCCGCTCAAGCGGGGTTTTTCAAGCCCAATTAAGGGCTTGCGTCGCAGGGGAATCTAGGCCGAGGCGGCCTGGCGGAGCTCGCCATGGCGCTCGCGGAACAGCTTGTCCTCCCATGCCAGAGCGTGAGCCGCGATCGTCTCGAGGTCCTCGTATTGCGGCTTCCAGTCGAGCAGTCCGCGGATGCGGCTGGTGTCGGCGACCATGGTCATAATGTCGCCGGGCCGCCGCGGGGCGTATTGCACGGCGAAGCTGCGGCCTGAAACCCGGCGCACGGCGTCGATGGTCTCCAGCACCGAATAGCCGCGGCCATAGCCGCAATTGAGCGTCGTCGAGGCGCCGCCATTGCGCAAGTAAGCCAGCGCCGAGCGATGCGCCTGCGAGAGGTCGGTGACGTGGATGAAGTCGCGGATGCAACTGCCGTCGGGCGTCGGATAGTCGGTGCCGAACACGTCGATCTTGGCGCGCTGGCCGGTCGCGGCTTCCACCGCGATCTTGAGCAGGTGCGTCGCGCCGGCGGTGGCCAGCCCGATGCGGGCGTGCGGATCGGCGCCGGCGACGTTGAAATAGCGCAAGGTCACGTACTGCATGCCGTAGGCGGCGGCGACGTCGTGCAGCATGATCTCGGTCATCAGCTTCGACGAGCCGTAAGGTGACAGCGGCCGCGTCGGCGCGTGCTCGGGCACCGGGACCTGGTCCGGATTGCCGTACACGGCGGCGGTCGAGGAGAAGATGAAGCGATTGATGCCGCGCTTCACTGCGACGTTGAGCAGGTTACGCGCGGTCATGAAGTTGTTGCGGTAGTAGCCGAGCGGATCGCGCATCGAATCCGGCACGACGACGGAGCCCGCGAAATGGATGATGCTCTCGATGTTGTGCTGCGCGATCACGCCTTCGAGCAGGTTCTCGTCGCCGGCATCGCCGATGAACAGCGGTACGCCCTCGGGCAGATAGGCGGAGAAACCGGTCGAGAGATCGTCGATCACGACGACATCCTCGCCGGCTTCCGCCAGCGCGAGAACCGTGTGACTTCCGATATAACCGGCGCCGCCGGTGACTAGCACAGTCATGATCTCACCCGTCTTCGATCAACGCGCAAAGCTAACGCTTGCGTGGTGAAGAGTGGGTATCGGCGCGGCCGAACTGGTCACTATGCTTAATGTTGCGTATAGGGGACCTTCGAAACGGAGCGTGACGTGGCGAATTTCCCCGACGATCTCAAAGTGATCGTGCCAAATCTGCACAGGCGCTATTCCGGGGTCACCGCGACCAACCGGATGGTGGCGCCGCGACTGGCGAAACTGTACCGCGCCGCCTGGTTCGGGTCCGATGCGCCGGCGGGGATCGCGCGGCTGACCGTTGCTGATTTCCTGAAGCTGTGGCGCCGCAACGCGCCACTGATCTGGCATGCGCGCCGCAACAACGAGATGATCGCAGGCGTTGCGTTGCGCGCGCTCGGCTGGCCGTTGAAGCTCGTGTTCACCTCGGCCGCGCAGCGGCACCATAGCTGGATCACGCGCTGGCTGATCCGGCGCATGGACGCGATCATCGCGACTTCAGACATCTCCGCCTCGTTCCTGAAGGTGAAGGCGACCGTGATCCCGCACGGCGTTGACACCGAAGTCTACGCACCGCCGACAGATCGCGCCGCCGCCTTCGCTGAAGCCGCGCTGCCGGGCAGCTACGCCATCGGGTGCTTCGGTCGCGTGCGGGCGCAGAAGGGCACCGATGTGTTCGTCGATGCGATGTGCCGGCTGCTGCCGCGCTACCCGGATTTCACCGCTGTCATCGTCGGTCAGGTCACGGCCGAGCAGACTGGTTTCGCGAATGACCTGAAGAAGCGGATCGAGGCCGCCGGCCTGCAATCGCGCGTCGTCATCACCGGCGAACTGCCGATCGAAGCGGTGCAGCGCTGGTATCAACGGCTGACGATCTACGCCTTCACCTCGCGCAACGAAGGCTTTGGCCTGACGCTGATCGAGGCGATGGCGGCGGGCAGCGCCCTCGTCGCCGCACGCGCGGGCGCGGCCGAGCTCGTGGTTGAGGACGGGGTGAGTGGCGTGCTGATCCCGACGGATGATGCCGATGCGCTCGCCGCGGCACTCGAGCCGCTGATGCGCGACGTGGCCTCGGCGACGGCGATGGGCGAGCGGGGACGGGCGAGAGTGCTGGCAAAGTTCAGCCTCGATGCCGAAGCGGCGTGGATCGGGGAGGTCTATCGGCCGCTGCTTTGAGCCCGCTCTCGCACTGGCAAACAAAAATTGCGAAAACAACCCCATGCACAGTAGACGGGGCCAGCGAAATCAATGGGTTGGCGGCCGGCGCGAGGCGTTGCGGATTACACGAAAATGATTTGACGCAGCGGGCAAAACATCGCCACGACCATCAATGCACAGGCCTCGCTGACGCTCACGTCGTTGCCTTCGCCCCCGCTTCTCCCAGCACCCTCTCAGCAATCCCCACCACCTCGCTCGCCGCGATATCACGCATGCAGCGGTGGTCGTTCATCTTGCAGACCGTGCTTTGGCAAGGCTGGCAGGACAGCACGCTCTTGTCCTGGACCACGGTTGCGGCAAGGCCGTTGAGCGGCGCCCAGAGATAGGGGCTGGTCGGGCCGAAGATGCCCATGGTGGGCGTGCCCAGCGCGGCTGCGATGTGCATCAAGCCTGAATCGTTGGAGATGGCGACGCCGGCCGCGGCCATGGCCAGCACGCCGTTGCGCAAATCATTGCCGGTGAGGTCGCGCACGCCCGGGCCGCCTGCTGCGACGATCTCCTGGGCGAGGCCTTTTTCCCCGGGGCCCCCGACCACCCAGACCTCCAGCCCGCGCTCGACCAGGAGTCGGGCCGCCTCCGGATAGGACGTCCAGCGCTTTGAGACCCCCACCGAGCCCGGGGCGAGCGCCACCGCGGCGCCGGCGCTGAGGCCATTGGCCTGCCTCCAGCGGACAATGTCCTCGGCCGGAACCCGCAATTGCGGGACCGGCCATTCCGGGGGTAGGGGCGCACCGTCGGGCTGGGCCAGGGCAGCGTTCTTGTCGATGAAGCGGGGCAGCTTTTTCTCGCCCCAGCGCCAGCGGTTGAGCAGGCCGAACCGGAATTCGCCGACGAAGCCGACCCGTTCAGGGATGCCGGCGAGGGCGGGCGCGATGGCGGCCTTCCAGGTTCGCGGCAGCACCAGGGCCGTACCATAGTTCCGCTCGCGCAGGAGCTTGCCTAGAGCGAGCTGGCGGGCGACGGCCAGGCGGCCGCGCGGCAGGTCCCAGACGATGCCAGCGCGCACGCCGGGCATGTAATCGACCAGCGGGGCGCACAGGGAGGTGGTCAGCAGATCGACCGGGCGATTGGGCCAGCGCTCCTTCAAAACGCGGACGACGGTGTGATTCCGGACGAAATCGCCGATCCACATGTAGGGAATGATCAGGATCGGGCGAGTATCGTCCCGATCTACCTGTCGACTAAACTGCGAATCTTGATTCATTCGTTGATGGAGCCGAAGGCAATCTGATTATGGCGTCCGGTTAGCCGCTCCGGGCCAGCAGGTAAAGCCGGCTGATAACTCAATCCCAAAACCGCTTACACTTTGGCGGCTCATGCGCTAGGGCAGGATCGGGCCGCAAAAATCGGGCAGGGTTTCGGAATGTTGCTGGTGACCGGCGGGGCCGGTTTTATCGGGTCGAATGTCGTGGCCGCGCTCAATGACGCGGGCCGCAGCGACGTCGTGGTTTGCGATCTGCTGGGCAACGAGGGCAAATGGCGCAACCTCGCCAAGCGGCAGCTCGTGGATATCGTCCCGCCGGCCGAGCTGATGGACTGGCTGAGGGGCCGCAAGCTCGACGCGATCATCCATTTCGGGGCGATTTCCGCGACCACCGCGACCGACGGCGACCTCGTGATCGAGACCAACTTCCGTCTGTCGGTGCGCCTTCTGGACTGGTGCACGATGAACGCGGTGCCGTTCATCTACGCCTCCTCGGCCGCGACCTATGGCGACGGCATGGAAGGCTTTGACGACGACGCCTCTCTGCCGGCACTGAAGAAACTGCGGCCGATGAATCTCTACGGCTGGAGCAAGCACCTGTTCGATCTCACTGTTGCCGAGCGCGTGGCGAACGGCGATCGGCTGCCCCCGCAATGGGCCGGGCTGAAATTCTTCAACGTGTTCGGCCCCAACGAATACCACAAAGGCTCGATGATGAGCGTGCTGGCGCGCCGCTTCGACGACGTCAAGGCCGGCCGCGTCGTGCAACTGTTCAAGTCGCATCGTGAAGGCATAGAAGATGGCGACCAGCGCCGGGATTTCATCTATGTCGACGACGTCGTGCGCGTCGTCATGTGGCTGCTCGCGACGCCGTCGGTGTCCGGACTCTTCAACGTCGGAACTGGCAAGGCGCGCAGCTTCAGGGATCTGATGTTGTCTGCCTATGCGGCGCTCGGCACCAGGCCCAACATCGAATATATCGATATGCCCGAGCAGATCCGCGGAGCTTACCAGTACTTCACCCAGAGCGAGGTCGATCGCCTCCACCGCGCCGGCTATAACGGCGGTTTCACGACGCTCGAGGACGCGGTGAAGGCCTTTGTCGGGGATTATCTCGACCGGCCCGACCGCTTCCGCTGAGGCCCCCAGGATCTGAGGCCAAAAGATCATGCCGACGCCCATTCTCGATTTCGACGCCCTCGCGCAGGCCATCACGAGCCGCACGGTGTTGTGCATCGGCGACATCATGCTGGACGAGTTCGTCTATGGCGAGGTGTCGCGGATCTCGCCGGAAGCGCCGACGCCCGTCATCGCGGCACAGCGTAGCGAGATCCATATCGGCGGCGCCGGCAATGTCGCGCGCAATGTCGCCTCGTTGGGCGCGCGCTGCATCTTCATCGGCCTCGTCGGCGAGGACGATGCCGGTGCACGGCTCAAGGCGGCGCTGGATGAGTTCGCTGCAATCGAGAACGTGCTGGTGCGCGACCCGTCGCGGCCGACCACGCGAAAGGTCCGCTTTGTCTCCGAACATTTTTCCACGCACATGCTGCGCGCGGATTGGGAGCAGGCGCTGCCTGCCTCCGATGAGATCGAGACCAGGTTGATCGAGGCGATCCTGCCGCAGATCGCGCGCGCCGACATCGTGCTGCTTTCGGACTACGCCAAGGGTGTGCTGACGGCGCGCGTGATCCGCCACACCATCGACGCGGCGCGGAAACTCGGCAAGCCCGTGATCGTCGATCCCAAGAGCCTGAACTGGGCGATCTATCGCGGCGCCACGCTGCTCACCCCCAACCGCAAGGAATTCTCGGAAGCAACGCGCAGCCGCGCCGACACGCTGCAGAGCATCGTCGACGCCAGCGAGGACGTGATGCGGCTCGCCGATTGCGAGGCGATCCTGGTTACCCAAGGGGAGCACGGCATGACGCTGGTGCCGCGGAGCGGCGAGGCCGTTCACGTTCCGGCTTTTCCGGTGAAAGTGCGCGATGTCTCGGGCGCCGGCGACACCGTCGCCGCCGCGCTCGCGGCGTCGCTTGCGACCGGCACGGACTGGGATACGGCGTTGCGCATGGCCAATGCGGCGGCCGCCGTCGCCGTCGGCAAGCAAGGCACCGCCAGTGTGAGCGCGGCCGAGCTTCGTCGCAAGATCCTTCCGCATGCCAGTCTCGCGGCCGAGGAGAAGATCGTGCTCGAGCCGACCGCCCTCGACGCGCAGCTCGCAGAATGGAAGCGGCAGGGCCAGCGCGTCGGCTTCACCAATGGCTGCTTCGACATCCTGCATCCCGGCCACGTCAAGGTGCTGACCGCGGCGCGCGCCGCCTGCGATCGCCTGATCGTGGGGCTCAACAGCGACGCCTCGGTGCGGCGGCTCAAGGGCGCCGAGCGGCCGGTCCAGGACGAGCGTGCGCGTGCCGAGGTGCTCGCCGCTCTCGAGGCCGTCGATCTCGTCGTCATCTTCGAAGAGGATACGCCGATCGACCTGATCACACGGATCAAGCCCGGCGTGCTGGTGAAGGGCGGCGACTACACCCGCGAGCAGGTGGTCGGCCACGAGGTCGTCGAGGAAGCCGGCGGAACGGTCGTGCTGGTCGACATCCTCCAGGGCTTCAGCACGACGGCGCTGGTGCATCGCGCCCGGGGAGGCGACCAGTGACCGCCCTCGCACGCGAGACGACCGGCGGAATGTTGATTCGCCGTCTACGCAGCCCGGCTGCCTGGCGCGAGACCGTCGATATATTCGCGGTCCTGACCGCAGCCTCGCTGCCCTGGTCGACCTCGCTTGCGGGGATCTTCAATGTGCTGATGCTGCTCTGCATGGTGCCGTTCCTCGACGTCCGCGCGTTCCTGCAATCGCTGAAGCGTCCGATCTGCATTGCGCCGATCGCGCTGGTCCTGCTCGCGCTGGTGGGGACACTCTGGTCGGACGCGACCTGGGGCGCGCGCTTCTATGCGGTCAATCCGACCATCAAGCTGCTCGTGTTGCCGGTCCTGCTCTACCATTTCGAGCGCTCGACGCGCGGCCACTGGGTATTCATCGCCTTCCTGGTGTCCTGCGCCTTGTTGTCGGTGATGTCCTGGCTGGTCGCCTTCTACCCGGATCTTTCGCTCAAGCCCGATCCGCCCGAACGCGGCATCTTCGTCAAGAACTACATCGACCAGAGCCAGGAATTCGCGCTTTGCGCCGTCGCGCTCGCCTATCCGATCGTGACGCTGCTGCGCGAGAAGCGATACTGGTTCGCCGGGCTGCTCACGGCGCTGGCGCTGGGCTTCTTCCTCAACATGACCTTCGTGGTGGTGTCACGTACCGCGCTCGTCACCGTTCCGATCATGTTCGGCGTGTTCGCGCTGCTTCACCTCAAATGGCGCAGCATTGCGCTCATCTCTGCCGCTTTGCTCGTCGGCGCCGTTTTGGCCTGGCAGACCTCGCCGCAATTGCGCCAAACTGCCGAGAGGTTTAGCAGCGACTACACGCGTTATATGGAAAGGGGCGAGCCGAGCTCGGCGGGCTTGCGGCTCGAATTCTGGCGGAAGTCGCTCGGCTTCTTCGTGCAGGCGCCGATCATGGGGCACGGCACCGGCTCGACGCGCGGATTGTTCGAACGCGCCGCGACGGCTGAGGGTCTGTACCAGGCCTCCGCCGAGGTGATCGGCAACCCGCACAACCAGACGCTCAACGTTGCCGTGCAGTGGGGCGTGATCGGCATCGCCGTTCTCTACGCGATCTGGATCCTGCATCTGCAACTGTTTCGCGGCGAGGGGCTTGTCAACTGGATCGGGCTTCTGGTGGTGGTGCAGAACGTCTTCACCTCTCTGTTCAACTCCCATCTGTTCGACTTCCACGAGGGCTGGATGTACGTCATCGGCGTCGGTGTCGCCGGCGGCATGGTGATCCGGGCACAACAGGGTGAGGCGAAGATGGGGGAAGCCGGTTCCTGAGCGGCCGCGCGGCTGGCAAGTCTGGTCCAGATGGGCTATCAGCGCGGTAAGGTTGCATCTAACTGGGCTTTCATCGGTCGGCGGATGACGCGTCTTTCGCATCTCACCCTGCGCAATTTCCTGATCGCGCTTCACGACCTGCTGGCGACCGCGGCAGCGCTTTTTGCCGCCTTCTATCTGCGATTCGAGGGTGGCGACGGCTTCTTCGACCGCTTGCCGCTGCTGTTCCAGATCCTGCCCTATTTCCTCGCCTTCAGCGTAGTGGTGTTCTTCATCTTCAACCTGACCACGACGAAATGGCGCTTCATCTCGCTGCCTGACGCGCTGAACATCATCCGCGTCGCGACCGTGCTGACGGTTGCCCTGCTCGTGCTCGACTACATCTTCGTCGCCCCCAACGTCCGCGGCGCCTTCTTCCTCGGCAAGGTGACGATCGTCCTCTACTGGTTCCTCGAGATCTCCTTTCTCATCGCGCTGCGGCTGGCCTACCGCTACTTCCGCTATACGCGGGTGCGGCGTCACGCCAGAGGCGGGGAGGCCGCGCCGACGCTGCTGATCGGCCGTGCCGCGGATGCCGAGGTGCTGCTGCGCGGCATCGAGAGCGGAGCGATCAAGCGCATCTGGCCGGTCGGCGTGCTGTCGCCATCGAGCTCCGACCGCGGCCAGTTCATCCGCAACGTGCCGGTGCTGGGCGGCATCGACGACGTCGAGGACATCATCGCCGATTTCGCCAAGCGCAACAAGCCGATCGCGCGCCTCATCATGACGCCGTCGGCATTCGAGCCGGAGGCCCGTCCGGAATCGATCCTGATGCGGGCGCGCAAGTTGAGGGTGATCGTCAACCGGATGCCCTCGCTCGAGAGCGGCGACACACCGCGGCTCACCGCCGTTGCGGTCGAGGACCTCCTGCTGCGGCCGAGCGAGACGATCGACTATGCCCGCCTGGAAGCCCTGATCAAAGGCAAGGCGGTGATCGTCACCGGCGGCGGCGGCTCGATCGGGTCCGAGATCTGCGAGCGCGTCGTTGCCTTCGGCGCGGCGCGGCTCCTGATCGTGGAAAACTCGGAGCCGGCGCTCTATGCCATCACGGAAGCGCTCGCCGCGCGAGGCGCTGCCGCCGAGATCGAAGGGCGCATCGCCGACATTCGCGACCGCGAGCGCATCATGCGCCTGATGGCGGTTTTCAAGCCCGACATCGTGTTCCACGCCGCCGCGCTCAAGCACGTGCCGATCCTCGAACGCGACTGGAGCGAGGGCGTCAAGACTAACATTTTCGGCTCCATCAACGTGGCGGATGCCGCCGTTGCCGCCGGCGCCGAAGCCATGGTGATGATTTCGACGGACAAGGCGATCGAGCCGGTATCGATGCTCGGCCTGACCAAGCGCTTTGCCGAGATGTACTGCCAGGCGCTGGATCACGACCTCGCAGGGACGGCGCACGGCGCCAAGCCGCCGATGCGGTTGATCTCGGTCCGGTTCGGTAACGTGCTGGCCTCGAACGGCTCGGTGGTGCCGAAATTCAAGGCGCAGATCGAGGCCGGCGGCCCGGTGACGGTGACGCATCCCGACATGGTCCGCTACTTCATGACCATCCGCGAGGCCTGCGACCTCGTCATCACCGCGGCCACGCATGCGCTCGGAGCGCCGCGTCCCGACGTCTCGGTCTACGTCCTCAACATGGGCCAGCCGGTGAAGATCGTCGATCTCGCCGAGCGCATGATCCGGCTCTCCGGATTGCAGCCCGGCTACGACATCGAGATCGTGTTCACGGGCATGCGGCCGGGCGAACGTCTCCACGAGATCCTGTTCGCATCCGAGGAGCCGACCCGCGAGATCGGCGTGGCCGGCATCATGGCTGCGCAGCCGAACGAGCCGCCGATGCAGACGCTGCGTAAATGGATCGCGGCGCTCGAGCAGGCGATCGCGCGCGACGATCGCGCCACCATCAAGACCATCCTCAAGGATGCGGTGCCCGAGTTCGGGTCGACCGCGGCCTGACCATGCAGCCTTCCGGCAAGATCGTCGTCGCGAGCCAGCATTATCCGCCGGATACCAGTACGACGGCGGCGATCATGGCCGAGATTGCCTGCCGTCTCGCCGCCGGGCACGAGGTCGTCGTGCTCTCGGGCTGGCCGGGCGCTTTGCCAGCCTCGCAGACCGGCCCGGGCAAGCCCCGCGTCGTCGCAATCAAGAACCACATGGCGGGCAAGGCGGCGCTGGTGCGGCGCGGCGTGTCCGAGCTGCTGTTCGCGGCGCGCACGTTTTTCGCATTGCTGCGGCAGCTGAGGCGAGGGGATGTCGTGCTCACGGTCACCGCGCCGTTCATGCTGCCTTACGCGGTGGCGGCGGCAGCCAGGTGCAAGGGCGCGCGCTCGGCGCTGATCCTGCACGACCTCTTTCCCGACGTGCTGGTGATGGCGGGCCTCTTGAAACCCGGCTCGCTGGTGACGCGGACGATGCGGGCCGCCAACAGCCTGATGTTCCGCGCGCTCAATGCCGTCATCACCATCGGGCGCGATGCGGAACGGCCGCTGCTGAGCTATTCCGGAATGAGGCGGAACAAGATCCGCTTCATCCCGAACTGGGCGACCCTGGTGCCCGCGCCGCGCCCGGTCACGCCGGACAATCCGTTCCGCAAGGCGATTGCCGCGCGCTTCATCGTCGGCCTGTCGGGCAATCTCGGCTTCACCCATGACCCGGAGATCGTGTTCGAGGCGGCGCGGCTTCTCAAGGACGAGGCGGACATCCACTTCCTGCTGTCCGGCTGGGGCATCGGCTTCGAACGGCTAAAGCAGTTGCAGGCGGCGGCGAGCCTGCCCAATGTCTCCTTTGTCGGGCGCGTCGCGGATTCCGAGCTCGAGGCGTTTCTGGCGTCCGCCGATCTCTGGATCATTCCGTACCGGAAGGACGTTGCGGGGGTGTCGGTGCCGAGCCGGTTCTACAATCTGCTGGCGGTCGGCCGTCCCGTGGTGCTGGTATCCGAGCCGGAGGCGGAGGCCGCCATGACGGTGGTGGAGAACGGGCTCGGCTGGGTCGTGACGCCAGGCCGCGCCGATCAGCTCGCCGATGCGATCCGCGCGGCGTCCCGGTCCGACGACGGTACCATCGCGGCACGCGCGGTGAAGGCGGCATCGCGGTTCGACAGGACGACCGCGATGAACGCTTATGCGGCGCTGATCGACGAATTGTTGCGCAACCCGGACCTGTCGGAGCAACGATGAACGAGAAGAAACCGGTCGTGCTGGTGACGGGAGCCAGCGGCTTCGTCGGCCGTCATATCGTGCCGGCGCTCGTTCGCGAGGGATGGTCGGTCCGCCGCGCGGTTCGCAGTCCGGAAGGTGTCGAGGACGAGGTCGTGATTGAAACGATCGGCCCGGAGACCGATTGGCAGGCCGCGCTGGAAGGTGTGGACGCCGTCGTTCATCTCGCCGCACGCGTGCACCGCAAGCGCGAGGAGCACGCGGTTCAGCTCTACCGCAACGTCAACATCGCCGGCACGCTGCATCTGGCGCGCTGCGCGGCGACGGCCGGCGTGCGCCAGTTCGTCTTCGTCAGCACCGTGCTCGTGCACGGCCGCAGCAACGAGGGCCGCGCCCCGTTCAGCGAGAACGACATCCTGACGCCGCGCGGCCTTTACGGCATGTCCAAAGCCGCGGCCGAGGCGGGCTTGAAAACGCTGGCGCGCGACAACGACATGAAGATCTCGGTGATCCGGCCGCCGTTGGTCTATGGCGCGGGCGCCAAGGGCAATTTCGCGCTGCTGACCCGCGCGGTCGATCTCGGGCTGCCGCTGCCCTTTGCAGCGATCCGCAACCAGCGCGCCTTCCTCGCCGTGCAGAACCTGTCGTCTTTCATCGTGCGCCGGCTCGGTCATCCCAATACCGACAGCAATTTCGAGATCTTTCTCGTGGCCGACAGGGAGCAGGTCTCGACACCCGAATTCATCACGCGTCTGGCCGATGCGTCCGGCAAGCGCCTGCGGCTGTTCGGCATGCCGGCGGGCATGCTCAGCACGCTGCTCGGCGTCATGGGCCGGCAGGATACGCATGACAGCCTGATCGGCTCGCTCGAGCTCGACATCTCCAAGGCGATGGCGACCGGTTGGCAGCAGCAGGTCTCCCTCGACGAAGGCTTGCGGCTGGCGCTGGCGGCTCAGGACGCCTGAGGGCGCGAGAAGCGCCGCAGCACGAACGCGACCGCGACCGCGCCTGCGAGCAGGGACACGATCGTGACCGTCAGCGAGCCGGCGCGAACGCTGACGATGGCAAGTAAGGAGAGCACCAGATTGAGCGCGAACACTTCGCCGATGACCTGGGGCACCGTGAACCCGTTGTCCGTCGCACGCTGATAGAAATGCGAGCGATGTGCCGACCAGAACGGCTCGCGCCTGATGATGCGCCGAAACAGCGTGATGGTGGAATCCGCAAGGTAATAGCCGGGCAGCAGCAGCGCCGCAGCCGGTTGCCCGCGCCAGGCGAGATCCAGCAGGCACCAGCCAAGCAGAAGGCCGATCGGCAGGCTGCCGACATCGCCGAGGAATACTCTTGCGGCCGGCTTGTTGAAGGGCGCAAAGCCGAGCGTGGCGCCGCACAGGGCCGTGGCGATCAGTCCGGCGGATGCGGAGAGGTCGCCCCACCATGCGATCAGCCCGAGCGCGGCCGTCGTCGGCACCACTTCGGATACCGTCATCAAGTCGAGCCCGTCCATGAAATTGACGAGGTTCACGAACCAGACGCCGGCGATGACGATCAGGACACGTTCAAAGGCAAACGGTAGAGCGGGCACGATGCGCAGGGTTTCCGGCGCCGGGTACACGATGGCGGTCACGGCCGCGGCTTGCAACAAGAGCCTAACGACGACCGGCAGAGGCTTGATATCATCGACAAGACCGACCAGGGCGATCAGCACGGCGGACCCGATCAGAGCCAGGGGAAGCGCGTCATGGATCCAAGCGGCCCAGGGCACGGCAACCAGCAAGGTCGCTGCGACAACCGAGATACCCGCGCCTTGCGGAGTTGGAATCCTGTGTGATGAGCGTGCGTTCGGACGTGCCAACGCATAGCGTTGCAGCAGCGGCATGCTCAGCCAGGTGATGCAGGAGGAGAGTGGTGCAGCCAGCAAGGCCGGCGCGATCGCGAGCAGCACCAGTCCGGCCGCAACTTCCGGACTCGAGCCGAGAGCCGTCACTCCGGCACCCCGATCGGAGCCGAGCCTTGCGCGGCCTTCTCTGCGCTGAGGATCCAGACCAGGCCGCCGATCGCGCCGACGATGAAGAACACGGCGCCATACAGCAGCGAGACGTTGACACCCTCGTTCGTGGCCAGTCCCGCAAAGCCGAATGCCAGGCCCATCGTGGCTTCACGCACGCCCCAGCCCGCGATCGAGATCGGCATCAAGGTGATCAGCATCACCGGCGGGACGAGCAGGAAGATCTGGCCGAAGCTGATCGGCGCGGCGATCGACTGCACCACGCACCATGCGATGACGACGGCGAGCACGTGAACGAGGACCGACAGGATTGCGATGATCGGTCCGCGGCTGCGGCTGAAGATCACGCGGTTGGCGATCACCGCACAGGCGTGGATGTGATGCGTCGCCCACCAGGTCTTCAGCCAGCGCCATTTCAGCGCGCCGAAGATCAGGAAGCCGAGGCCGCCCGCGAGCGCTGCGAAATCGACCAGCAGCAGCGCCGAGCGCCCGTGCGGATCTGTGATGAGGGTGTAGCTCCAGGGTAGGCTCGCGACGATCACGATCGCGAGCGCGATCAGGCCGATCGCGCGGTCGACGAAGATCGAATAGGTCGCAGCACGCCAGCCGGCGCCGGCGCGCGCGACCAGCCACAGCCGGACGGCATCGCCGCCGATCGCCGAGGGCAGCGTCTGGTTGAAGAAGGCGCCGATCACGTTGTAGCGCATGGCGCGGTCGAGCTCGAGCGGCGCTCCGCATTCGGCGCTGATCTCGCGCCAGCGCAGCACGCCGACGAAGATCTGCAGGAACGTAACCGCGATCGCCACACCGATCCAGAGCAGGCTGGTCACCGTGAAGCGCGAAAACAGTTCGGACAGGTCCACCTTGCGCAGCGCCAGATAGAGCAGCGCCACGGAAATCAGGATCTTGGCCGCAGAAAGCAGGATTCGGCGCATCTCGTCCGCATGAACAGGGTTTGCGAAGATTTGAGGCAACCCGACGCGAGCGCCGAATTCGGCCGCTTTGGTATGGTTTTGGCGCCGATCTTGCAATAGCCCTCCTTGCAATAGCCCTCCCTGCAATGGCTGTCGTGGCGGGTCATGGCGGGCATGAGGCGGGGCGGGCCTATTGCGGCCATCTTGAGGTGGCGGCTAAACCGGAGCGGGCGAGGGATCCCGCGGGGAACAGGATGACGGATCAGGCGATTTTGGTCACGGGGGCCGCCGGCTTCATCGGGTTTCACGTCGCCCGGCAGCTCCTGGGCGAAGGCCGGTCCGTCGTCGGGCTCGACAATCTCAACGCCTATTACGATCCGGCTTTGAAGCGGGCGCGCCTGGCGCTGTTGCAGAGCGATTCCCGTTTCTCGTTCGTCGAGGCCGATCTTGCCGACCGCGAGGCAATGGCGGGGCTGTTTGCGCGGCATCGCTTTACAGCGGTCGTGCATCTCGCGGCGCAGGCCGGCGTGCGCTACTCGATCGAGCAGCCGCACGCCTACGCCGATTCCAATCTGCAGGGCTTTCTCAACGTGCTCGAGGGCTGCCGCAACCACGGCTGTCGTCATCTCGTCTACGCCTCGTCATCCTCCGTTTACGGCGCCAACACAAAACTGCCCTTTGCGGTTGCGGACCGCACCGACCATCCCGTGAGCTTCTACGCCGCGACCAAGAAGGCGAACGAGGTGATGGCGCAGTCCTACAGCCATCTCTATCGCCTGCCGGTCACGGGGCTGCGCTTCTTTACCATTTACGGCCCGTGGGGCCGCCCCGACATGGCCATGTTTCTGTTCGTGGACGCCATCATGGCGGGCAAGCCGATCCGGCTCTTCAACCATGGAAAGATGCGCCGCGACTTCACCTATATTGATGATGTGACGCGCGTCGTGTCCAGACTGATCGATCTTGTGCCCGCGGACGATCCTTCTGCCGCAAATGCGCCGTTTAAGCTCTACAATGTCGGCAATCACCATCCGGAGGAACTGATGCACGTCGTCGGTCTTCTGGAGCGGGAGCTGGGCCGGACGGCGATCAAAGAATTGCTGCCGATGCAGCCGGGAGATGTGCTGGAAACGTTCGCGGATGTCGAGGATTTGATGCGCGACACCGGCTTTGCACCGTCAACGCCGATCGAGCATGGGGTCCACAATTTTGTCACCTGGTATCGGGACTACTTCAAGGTTTGAGATGACGATGGACAAACGCATAATCCCCCTGATCATGTGCGGCGGTGCCGGCACGCGGCTTTGGCCGGCTTCGCGCGAGGTGCGGCCCAAGCAGTTCCTGCCGCTGTTCGGCACGCGCTCGACCTTCCAGGACACGCTGCTGCGCGTCTCCGATTCCTCCCTGTTCGACCGGCCGATCGTCATCACCAATGCGTCCTATCGCTTCATGGTGCTGGAGCAGCTCGCCGAGATCGGCATCGAGGCCGACGTGATCCTCGAGCCGATGCGGCGTGATTCAGGCCCTGCGATCGCGGCCGGCGCGGTGTTCGCGCAGAACCGCGCCGTTGATGCCATCGTGCTCGCGCTCGCAGCCGATCACGTCGTGCAGGACACCGGCGCTTTCGTCGCCGCCTGCCGCGAGGGTCTTGCGGCCGCGAGCACCGGGCGCATCGTCACCTTCGGCGTCAAGCCGGAGCGGCCGGCGACCGAATACGGCTACATCAATCCGGGCGAGGTGATCTCCGGCGAGGTGCATGCGGTCGCGCGCTTCGTCGAGAAGCCGGACGCGGTGAAGGCATCCGACTACGTCAATTCGGGCTATCTCTGGAACAGCGGCAACTTCATGTTCCCGGCCAGCGTGCTGCTCGACGAATACCGCAAGGTCGATGCGGCAAGCGTCGAGGCGGTCACCAATGCAGTCAACAATGCCGGCCGCGATCTCGGCTTCGTCACGCTGGACCCCGAGGCGTTCGGCTCGGCGAAGGCGATCTCGATCGACTATGCCGTGATGGAGAAGACCTCGCGCGCTGCCGTCGTTCCGGTGTCGTGCGGCTGGTCGGATGTCGGCTCCTGGCACGCGGTGTGGGAGCTCTCGGACAAGGACGCGCAGGGCAATGCGGCGCATGGCGCCGCGGTGTTCGAGGATTCGCGCAACTGCAACGTCACCACCGACCGCGCGCTGGTCGCGCTCGAAGGCGTCGACGATCTCGTCGTGGTCGCAACCGCGGATGCGGTTCTGGTCTCGCGCCAGAAGGATGCCAACGGACTGAAGCGCCTCGTCACCAAGCTGAAGGCGGTCGCGCCGAAGGTCACCGAGGAGCATCTGAAGGTGCATCGGCCCTGGGGCAGCTATCAATCCGTCGACAATGGCGAGCGCCACCAGGTCAAGCGCATCGTGGTGAAGCCGGGCGGGCGGCTGTCGCTGCAGAAGCACCATCATCGTGCCGAGCACTGGATCGTGGTGCGCGGCGCGGCCCGCGTCACCGTCAACGAGACCGTGAAGACCGTGCACGAGAACGAGTCGATCTACATCCCGATGGGCGCCGTGCACCGGATGGAGAACCCCGGTAAAATCATGCTGGAACTGATCGAGGTCCAGACCGGAAGCTATCTGGGGGAAGACGACATCATCCGGATTGAAGACGACTATCAAAGGTCGTAACCAGCAAGCTCCGAATCACGCGACCCGGGCCAAGCAGGCGGTATTTTTCGCCCTAAGGCCCGGGGAACGTGTAACTTTTTGAATCAAATCGTGTCCGGGCCGCTTGGGCGGCATTCGCCACAAATGTGGCGTCCGTGCTAGAAGCGCGCCGGGGATTTGCGTTGAATCGGGGTTTGCTCAAATGAGTTCCAAAGGATCTGCACCGGCAAAGGCCGGCCTGCGCGTCGGCGTCATTGGCGCCGGCGTGATGGGCAGCAACCATGCGCGCGTGCTTAGCGGTCTGCCCGGCGTCAGTCTCGTCGGCGTGGTTGATCCTTCGCCGGCGCACCGCGCGCGCGCCACGGAACTTGCCAATTGCGAAAGCTTCGAGACGCTCGACCAGCTCCTCGCCGAGGGCGTCGACGCGGTCACCATCGCAGCTCCGACCCATCTGCATCACGAGGTCGCGCTCGCCTGCATCGCCAAGAACATTCACGTCCTGGTCGAGAAGCCGATTGCGTCCACGGTCGCAGAGGGCCGCGAGATCGTCGCCGCCGCGCAAAAGGCCGGCGTGACGCTGATGGTCGGCCATGTCGAGCGCTTCAATCCGGCGGTCGCCGCCGTCAAGCAGGCGATCGCGGGCGAGGATATTCTCTCCATCGCGATCACGCGCGTCGGCCCGTTCCCGCCGCGCATGTCCAATGTCGGCGTCGTCATCGACCTCGCCGTGCACGACATCGATCTGATCCGCTGGTTCACCGAATCCGACATCGTCGAGGTGCAGCCGCAGCTCTCGAGCGCGGTCGCCGAGCGCGAGGACATCGCGCTCCTGCAGTTCCGTACCGCCAACGGCGTGCTCGCGCACATCAACACCAATTGGCTGACCCCGTTCAAGGCGCGCAGCGTCACGGTTGCGACCCGGGGCAAATATGTGATGGGCGATCTGCTCACGCGCCAGGTCACCGAGTGCTTCGGCTTCAAGCAGGACGGCAGCTATTCGATGCGGCATCTGCCGGTCGGCCATGACGAGCCGCTCCGCGCCGAGCTGATCGCGTTCCTCAGGGCCGTGCGTCACGGCGAGACGCCGGCGGTCACCGGCGACGAAGGCGTCGCCAGCCTCGAGATCGCGACGCAGTGCCTCGAAACGCCGTCGCAGCCCGCGGCCACCTCGTCCGCCCGCAAGGGTCCGCGCCGCGTCGCCGGCTGAACCCCTTTCATGTCGACCATGCAAGAAGGCGCCAAGAACCAGACCATGAACCAGCATCTGCGTTCCGAACCCATTCCCTTCATCGATGTCGGCTCGCAGCGCCGCCGGCTCGGCGCCTCGCTCGATGCCGCGGTCAAGCGCGTTCTCGACCATTGCCAGTTCGTCAATGGCCCTGAAGTCGCCGAGCTCGAGAAGCAGCTTGCGGCCTACAGCGGTGCCAAGCATGTGATCGGCTGCGCCAGCGGCACCGACGCGATTCTGATGGTGATGATGGCGAAGAATGTCGGGCCCGGTGATGCCGTGCTGTGTCCGTCCTTCACCTTCATCGCAACGGCCTCGCCGGTGGCGCGGACCGGTGCGACGCCTGTTTATGTCGACGTCGACGAGACGACCTTCAACATGAGCCCGGAGTCGCTGAAGCGCGGCATCGCGACTGCGCGGAAGGCGGGGCTGAAGCCGGTCGCGGTCATTCCGGTCGATCTGTTCGGCCAGCCCGCCGACCACGACGCCATTGCCGAGATTGCCGGGGCCGAAGGCCTGTTCGTGCTCGACGACGCCGCCCAAGGCTTTGGCGCGAGCTACAAGGGCCGCAAGCTCGGCACCTTCGGCCTTGCCACCGCGACCAGCTTCTTCCCGGCAAAACCGCTCGGTTGCTTCGGCGACGGCGGCGCGATCTTCACCGATGACGACGAACTGGCGGCGACACTGCGCAGCATCCGCGTGCACGGGCAGGGCGTCGACAAATACGACAACGTCCGCCTCGGCCTGACCGGCCGGCTCGACACCATGCAGGCTGCTGTCCTGATCGAGAAGCTGAAGATATTCGACGACGAGATCGCCGCCCGCAACAGGGTTGCGGAGCGCTACGCGCGTGGCCTGTCCAACGTCGTCACCGTGCCGCGTCTGGCGCCGGGCAACACCTCGGTCTGGGCGCAGTACACGATCCGTCTTCCCAAAGGCACCGACCGCGACGGTTTCGCTGCCGCGCTGAAAGCCCAGGGCGTGCCGACCGCGATCTATTACGGCAAGTCGATGCATCAGCAGACCGCCTACAAGCAGTACCCGGTCGCCGACGGCGGCCTGTCTGCTTGCGAGAGCCTGTCGCAGGACGTCATCAGCCTGCCGATGCACGCCTATCTGACCGAAGCCGACCAGGAACGCGTGATCGCCGCCGTCCGCGGCGCGCTGGCGGGCTGATTCCGCGGCTTCGTTGCCCTGCTGTCTCTGGGACACCTCTCCCGCTTGCGGGAGAGGTCGGCGCGTAGCGCCGCCAACCTTCCCCCGCAAGCCGGGGAGGGAGCCCACCTTCCCGGCCGCTAGCACCTAGACCTAATCGCGCCATGCTCTAAAACAGACGCATGCTCGGACGCATCTTCACGGTTGGTGGTTACACGCTGCTCTCGCGGCTGACGGGCTTTGCCCGCGACATCATGCTCGCGGCGATCCTCGGCGCAGGCCCGGTGGCCGACGCCTTTTTCGTGGCGTTGCGGCTGCCCAATCATTTCCGCGCGATCTTCGCCGAGGGCGCCTTCAACGCCGCCTGGGTGCCGGCCTATGCGCATGTCCATGGCGAGAAGGGCGAGGCGGCGGCAAAACTGTTCGCCGACCGCATCTTCACGCTGCTGCTGGCCTCGCAAGTCCTGCTGTTGATCGTCGCCTGGCTGTTCATGCCGCAGGCCATGAGCATTCTGGCGCCGGGCTTCGGTGAAGATGCCGAGCAGCGCAAGCTCGCGATCGAGCTGACCCGGATCACCTTTCCTTATCTGCTCTTGATCACGCTGGTGACGCTCTATGGCGGCATGCTCAACGTGATGCAGCGCTTTGCCAGCGCCGCGGCGGCCTCGATCTTCCTCAACGTCGCGATGATGATGACGCTGGCGGTCGCCGTTTGGTTTCCGACGGCCGGCCACGCCGCGGCCTGGGGCGTCCTGATCTCCGGTTTCCTGCAATATTTCCTGCTCGCCGGCGATCTCGCCCGCCATGGCGGCCTGCCGCGCTTTGCGCCGCTCAAGCTCGACGAGGACGTCCGCGGCTTCTTCAAAGCGCTGGGCCCGGCGACACTGGGCTCGATGGGGACGCAGGTCGCGCTGTTCGCCGACACCATCATCGCGACCTTCCTGCCCGCGGGCGCTCTGTCGGCCCTCTATTATGCGGACCGACTGTATCAGCTGCCGATCGGCGTCATCGGCATCGCCATCGGCACCGTGCTGCTGCCCGAGATGTCGCGCCGGCTGACGGCCAATGACCATGACGGTGCGATGAGGTCGCAACGCCGCGCCTTCGATTTCACGCTGCTGTTCTCAGTGCCGTTCGTCGCTGCGTTCATCACCGTGCCTGACGAGATCATGCGCGCCTTGTTTGCGCACGGCGCTTTCTCCAGAGCGGACGCCGCTGCCGCCGGCGCAACGCTCGCGGCCTATGCGATCGCCTTGATCCCGGCCGTGCTGATCCGCAGCGCGGTCGCGACCTTCTATGCGCGCAAGGACACGGCGACGCCGGTGCGCGCGTCGCTGACCGGCATCGCCGTCAACGTTGCGCTGAAGGTCGCTTTGATGGGATCGCTGGCCCAGATCGGCCTCGCGCTCGCGACAGCCGTCGGCGTCTGGACCAATCTGCTGCTGGTGCTGTACTTCGCCGTGCGCCGGGGCTTTCTCGTGCTGGGCCGCGCTTGGCTGTTGTCGATCGCCAAGTTCCTGCTGATCGGCCTCGTCCTGGCCACCGCCTTCTGGCTGATCGCGCGCTTTGGCGGCGTTTGGCTGGGTTCGATGCACTTCCAGGATGAGCTGATGTTGGTGCTGCTCGCTGTCGGCGGCACGATCATTTACGCAGTCGCTATTCTCGCGTTGTTCGGCCGGAGTTGGCTAGTCGCATTGGTGCGCGGTTAGGTGCATTACATAACGTCCTCGGCTGGATGCGATACACAACGTTGTGTCGCAACTGGCCCTTCAGAGGATGAGTAGGAGTGTCGGGTCTATGATCATCAAGATTGTACGCCTTGTCCTGATCTGCTTTTCGGCATTCGGCGCGCTGCTAATGGGCCGTGAGATGATACTTTTCGGAGCTAGGCAAATGCTCATTATCATTGAAGCGATGCTGATCCTCAACGCTGTTTATCTGATTTCCTTGTTTGTATGGCGTCCGTCATTGACGCAAGTTGAGGCAGCAGCGCGGGTGTTGCACGAATCCGGAGGTCGGCACGGATGGTGGAAGGCGTATGTCACTTCCTACGACGAAATGGCCGCGACCGATCCAATTGCCAAGTCGGAGTTCGACGGCATTGTCGAGCGAATGTTGAAGGCGGCCCGAAGGGAGTGAGCTAGGAAGTCCATGCTGTTTGCGAAACGGAGTATCGGTTTATCTTGAACCACCCCCCATAGCGTCGTCTCGCACCGGCGTGTCTATTGTTTTTTCGCGCCCGCCGTGCTACGAGCGACGCATGATCAAGTCGCGCAAACTCGACCGTCGTCACGTGACCCGCTCTTGCCGGGCCGTGGGAGGAGTCGTGCGCTAGGATTTCGACGACATTTCTTCCACCAGGCCCCGCCGGCATCGGACGGGGCCTTTTTTGTGGCCACGCTTCCCTGCCGGCACAACAGCAGGAGCGTGCGATGCCGCCCCAATTGACGACCATCACATCCGAGGCCGAGCGCGATGCCGCCGTGCTCCGCCTCGACCGCTCGATCGCGTTGGCAAAGGAAGCCATGGACGAGGTCTTAACGGCTGCGGCGCGCCTAAACGCATCCGTTGCAACGCCGCGCAGCGACGTGTCGCGAAGGGAGGACGTACCGGCAGCGGCCGAACCGGCGCAAAGCGTCCTCGTCCTGCTCAAGCAATACTGGCGCGCGTTTCGGGGATGGTATCGGAGTTCACGGGTGATCTTGCAGGGCCTGAGCGACAGGGACCTGAGGGATATCGGCCTGACGCGCGACGAGGTCGACTATCTCGCACCTGGGCGCGCTATCGATGCGGTGAGAGATCGCGCGAGGTCTTTGTAGAACCACAGTGGGATGTAGATGATCCTGGCAGACGCAGATATGCGCTTGCGAACAAGCGGCGGTCGATCCTGTTGCTTGTCCGCAGGAATGCGCTGCGGTGCAGAATTATTCGATCTTCACAGGGAAATGACCGAGCTGCGGCCTTTTTGTCCTATCCCGCTTTGATAGGGCAGGCCCGGGCCAATCCTCGCGACCAAGCCCGTCTAAACCCGTTTGCCTTGCCAGTTTTTCCACGGCAATATGCCCACAAAACAACCATGAGAACGGGAAGATAAAATGGCGGCTCCCATCAAGTTCGGCGTTGGCCAAAGCGTGCTGCGCAAGGAGGATGACGCGCTCATCCGCGGCAAGGGCCGCTATACCGACGATTATGCGCCGCAGGCCGCGCTCCGCTGCCTGATGCTGCGCTCGCCGCATGCGCATGCCAAGTACACCATCGATGCGAGCCGCGCCCGCGGCTTGCCCGGCGTGGCGCTGATCCTGACAGCCGACGATGTGAAGGAGCTCGGCAATCTGCCTTGCCTGTTCAATCTCGAGACCGATCCGTTCACCGGCCCGCCTTACCCGATCCTGGCTGCGGGCGAAGTGCGTCATGTCGGCGACGCCGTTGCCTTCGTCGTTGCCGAGACGATCGACCAGGCCCGTGACGCGATCGAGGCGATCGACGTCAAATGGAGCCCGCTGCCGGCGGTGACCGGCGTCGTCAATGCGGTGAAGAAGGGCGCACCGCAGGTGTGGCCTGACAAGGCCGGCAATGTGCTGTTCGACGTCTCGATCGGCGACAAGGCCGCGACGGAAGCCGCCTTCGCCAAGGCGCATACGGTCGCCGAAATCTCGATCGTCAATCCGCGCGTCGTCGCGAGCTTCATGGAGACGCGTGCGGCCGTCTGCGAATACGACGCCAAGCGCGACCATCTGACGCTGACGATTGGGAGCCAGGGCAGCCACCGGCTGCGCGACATCCTCTGCCAGAACGTGCTCAACATCCCCACCGACAAGATGCGGGTGATCTGCCCCGACGTCGGCGGCGGCTTCGGCACGAAGCTGTTCCCGTATCGCGAATACGCCCTGATGGCGGTCGCTGCCAAGAAGCTCAAGAAAACGGTGAAATGGGCGGCCGACCGCACCGAGCATTTCATGGGCGACGCGCAGGGCCGCGACAACGTCACCACCGCCAAGATGGCGCTGACGGAAGACGGCAAATTCCTCGCCATGGATTGCGACCTGATGGGCGACATGGGCGCCTATCTGTCGACCTTCGGGCCCTACATCCCGCATGGCGGCGCCGGCATGCTGCCGGGCCTCTACGACATCCAGGCCTTCCACTGCCGGGTACGCACCATCTTCACCAACAGCGTGCCGGTCGACGCCTACCGCGGCGCGGGCCGCCCAGAGGCCGCCTATGTCATCGAGCGCCTCGTCGATGCCTGTGCGCGAAAGCTCGACATGACGCCGGACGCCGTCCGCCGCAAGAACTTCATCCCGCCGAAGGCGCTGCCTTACAAGACCGCGACCGGCAAGGTCTACGATTCCGGCGACTTCGCCGCGCATCTGAAGCGCGCGATGGAAATCGCCGATTGGAAGGAGTTTCCAAAGCGCGCCAAGATGGCCAAGAAGGGCGGCCTGATCCGCGGGATTGGTCTTGCCAGCTATGTCGAGGTGTGCGGCACCATGGGCGAGGAGACCGCCAATGTGCGGATGGACCCCAACGGCGACATCACCGTCCTGATCGGCACGCAATCCAGCGGGCAGGGTCACCAGACCGCCTATGCGCAGATCGTCGCCGAGCAGTTCGGCGTTGCGCCAGAGCGCGTGCACATCCACCAGGGTGACACCGATATGATCGCCACCGGCCTCGGCACGGGCGGCTCGGCCTCGATCCCGTCAGGCGGCGTCAGCGTCGAGCGGGCCACGCGCGAGCTCGGGCAAAAGCTCAAGGAGGTCGCGGCACAGGCGCTGGAGGCCAGCGCCGGGGACCTCGAGATCTCGGAAGGGGTGGTGCGGATCGCCGGTACCGACCGTTCGATCTCGTTCGCTGATCTCGCCAAGCAGCCGGGCGCCGATCCGTCCAAGCTGAATGCCAGCGCGACCTTCGCCAGTGCCGACGGTACCTATCCCAACGGTACGCATGTCGCGGAGGTCGAGATCGACCCGGCCACCGGCATCATCAAGATCGTCAACTATGTGATCGTCGATGATTTCGGCAAGACGCTCAATCCGCTGCTCTTGGCCGGCCAGGTGCATGGCGGCGCCATGCAGGGCATCGGCCAGGCGCTGATGGAGCAGGTGGTCTATGGCCCCAGCGACGGCCAGTTGATCACCGCGACCTTCATGGACTATGCGCTGCCGCGGGCGGCGGACGGGCCGGCCTTCGTGTTCGAGACCGCCAACGTCCCCTGCAAGACCAATCCGATGGGCGTGAAGGGGGCGGGCGAGGCCGGCGCGATCGGCTCCTGTCCGGCCGTCGTCAACGCCATCGTCGACGCGCTCTGGCGCGAATACAAGATCGACCACATCGACATGCCGGCAACCCCGGAGCGGGTGTGGATCGCCATCAACGAGCACCATCGCCGTCACAGCCTCTAGGCCAAGTTCCCCGCGCGCGCGGGAAATAAAAGCGCCGCGCGGGGTTCTACCCATGATGGGTCCAGGCTTCTCCCGAAGCCCGTGAAGTCTCATTCCCTGACCGTATCGAGAGCCGGAGAAACGAACCAATGAAACGGACGATGATTGTCGCGGGCGTCCTCGTGTTGGGCGCGGGCGCCGTAATGGCGCAACAGGAAATTGCCGTCCAGCAGGACAATCTGATGCGATCGATCGCCAAGAATCAGTATGGCGTCATCCAGAAGATGACCAAGGGCGATATCCCCTTCGACAAGAAGGCGGTCGATGAGGCCATCGCCAGTATCGAGGCCGATGTTGCCAAGATCGCCAAGACCTTCGAGATCAATCCCAAGCAGGACGTGGTGAACGCGACCTACGGCAGCTCGCAAAAGGTCTGGCAAAACAAGGCCGATTTCGACTCCAAGATTCCGCCAGTGCAGAAAGCCATTGCCGACGCCAAAGGCAAGATTACCGACGTCGCGAGCTTGAAAGCGGCCTATACCACGATCAACGATCGCTGCAACGATTGCCACGAAACCTATCGCGTGAAGTTGAAATAGCTGGGCACAGTGTCCGTCGGCGGAGCGAAATCCCGGGTCTATCCCGGCTGATGGCCCGTCCCGGATTGCGTTTCGCGCCATTCGGCCTACGAGCAGGAGAGGGCGGTTGCGAAAGCAGCCGCCCTCTTTGCATCGCCGCTCAGCATCAGGAAATTCTGGTCGCAAGGCCTGACGGATCGCTCTGAGAGCGGCTATCTTCAATGCAAGCCGCTGCGGCATCAACGTGAGCTGTTGGATACAGGCGCATCTCGCGCCTGACTGCGTCATGACACCATGAGTTCCAACGCCCGGCGAGCACCTGAAGAACAGCGAGGCAGGCCATGGTAAAACCGTTCCCGTCGAAGACCCACATCGGCAACCATATGCTGCATCCGGAAACCCTGATGCTGACCTATGGCTATGATCCGCAATTGTCCGAAGGCGCCATCAAGCCGCCGGTGTTCCTGACCTCCACCTTCGTGTTCAAGACGGCCGATGACGGACAGGACTTCTTCGATTTCGTCGCCGGCCGGCGCGAGCCGCCGGAAGGGATGGGCGCGGGCCTGGTCTATTCGCGCTTCAATCATCCCAACAGCGAGATCGTCGAGGACAGGCTTTCGATCTACGAGCGTACCGAGAGCTGCGCGCTGTTCTCATCGGGCATGGCGGCCATCGCGACCACCATCCTCGCCTTCGTCCGGCCCGGCGACGTCATCCTGCATTCCCAGCCGCTCTATGGCGGAACGGAAACGCTGCTGACGAACACGTTGGCGCGTCTGTCGATCGGCGCCGTCGGCTTCGCCGACGGGATCGACGAGGCGGCGGTCAAGCAGGCCGCGGAAGAGGCCATGGCCAAAGGCCGCGTGTCGATGATCCTGATCGAGACTCCGGCCAATCCGACCAATGGCCTGGTCGACATCGCCATGATCCGCCGTGTCGCCGATTCCATCGGAAAGGCGCAAGGCAACACACCGATCATCGCCTGCGACAACACGCTGCTCGGGCCGGTGTTTCAGCGGCCGATCGAGCACGGCGCTGATATTTCGCTGTATTCGCTGACGAAATATGTCGGCGGTCATTCCGACCTGATCGCGGGTGCCGCGCTCGGTTCGAAGGCGATCATGAAGGGCATCAAGGCGCTGCGCGGCGCCATCGGCACCCAGCTCGATCCGCATTCCTGCTGGATGATCAATCGCTCGCTCGAGACACTGAGCCTGCGCATGGAGAAGGCCAACGGCAATGCGCGCCTCGTTGCGGACTTCTTGCGCGATCATCCCAAGGTCGCCAAGGTCCACTATCTTGGTCATCACGAGGCGTCGTCGCCGGCCGGGCTTGCATTCGCGCGGCAGTGCCTGGGGGCGGGATCCACCTTTTCGTTCGACATCGTCGGCGGCAAGGAGGCAGCCGTCAAATTTCTCAACGCGCTGCAGATCCTCAAGCTGGCGGTGAGTCTCGGTGGCACCGAGTCGCTTGCGAGCCTGCCTGCAACCATGACCCATTCCGGCGTTCCCGCCGACATCCGCCGGAAGATCGGCGTGCTCGATTCCACGATCCGTCTGTCGATCGGCATCGAGAACCCGTCGGACCTGATCGCCGATCTCACGCAGGCGCTGAATGCGGCTTAGGACACCGTCGGAATCGAAAAGGCCGGACACCCCTCCGGCGTCCGGCCTTCGCGCGACGCAGCAGCGTTGAGGCCTACTTCATGACCTGACCGCGGATCTCGCCGCCCGGATTGGCCGCGGTGTGGATGTTGATGTAGAGCTTGCCGCCGAGCAGATCTGCGGCTTGCGCGTCGGTGAGCGTCGCTTCGCCCTTGACGGGGCTCGAAGCCGCGTTGGGGATGGGGACGGCAACGCCGGCGTTCTTGCCGGCTTCGGCGGGCCCATGGAAATGCGCGGCCGTGGCGGGGCCGGACAGTCCTGAATAGGTGACGGTCCAGGATAACTTCTTGCTGGCGGCGTCATAGTCCAGATCGGCGGTTCCGGTGGCGCTAGTGGTCGTTGCCGGCACCTCGGACTTGCCGTCGAGCGTTGCCTTCAGTTTCTCCGCGCTGGCCGGGGCGGCGAACGCAACGGCAGCTCCAAGTGCCAGTGTGGCAAAAAAGGCTTTGGTCATGGGTCTCTCCCTGTTGAGGCCTGATTGCTCTTCAAACAGTGCGGCATGCGGTTTATTCCGGCATTACAGCCGGACCGCTTAAAATATTCGTGGTTGGATCGGGCGCGGCATGACCCTTAAGTTCGCGCTTTCACGATGGAATGATCGAATGCTGCGACGAACGCTTCTTGCCGCCCTGATCGCCGCTGCCGCGGCGTTCGCCCTCTATTGGTGGGCGACCGCCCCGGCCGCGCTGGCCTTGCCGGCGCCGACCCGCAGCCCCGATCTCGCCAACGGGCAGGAGCTGTTCAATGCCGGCGGCTGCTCGTCCTGTCATGCCACCCCCAATCAGCCCGATCGTCTGCGGCTCGGCGGCGGGCTGGCGCTGGGTTCGCCGTTCGGAACGTTCTACGCCCCCAACATTTCCCCCGATTCGGCCGACGGAATCGGCCGCTGGAGCGAGGCCGATTTCGTCAACGCCGTGATGCGCGGCATCTCGCCCGCGGGCACGCACTATTTCCCCGCATTTCCCTACACGTCCTATCATCTCGCCAGCACCGACGACGTCCGCGATCTCTTTGCCTACCTGAAGACGCTTCCATCGGTGTCCGGCAGAGTTCACGACCACGCGCTGCCGTTTCCGTTCAACATCCGCCGCAATGTCGGCATCTGGAAGTTGCTGTTCATGGACACCGCGCCGTTCGTGGCGGACGCCGCGCGCTCGCCGCAATGGAATCGTGGCGCCTATCTGGTGAACGCTTTCGGCCATTGCGCCGAATGCCATAGCCCGCGCAATGCGCTCGGCGGCATCATCGCCGGCCAGCGCTTTGCCGGTGGTCCCAATCCGGAAGGGCAGGGCTGGGTGCCTAACATCACGCAGCAGGGCATCGGCAGCTGGAGCGAGAAGGATATCGCGGATTTTCTCGAGACCGGCGACATGCCCGAGGGCGACAGCGCTTCGGGTGCGATGCGGCCGGTGATCAAGAATCTGGCGCAACTGACCGCGGAAGACCGCGCCGCGATGGCCGCGTATCTGAAGTCGCTGCCGCCAGTGCAGGGACCGACACCGCCCAAGCGCAAGGAAGGCGGCTAAAGCATGATCCGGAAAAGTGCGAAGCGGTTTTCCGGAAAGATCATGCGTCAACAACAACCTCAAGCGCGATGAGATTTGGATTGATCGTCAACGCGCTTCGGCCGTCGTTCGGCGCATGATCAGCTGGCGCCGAACGCCTTGAAGGTGATGATGGTGAGGGTGTCCTGGATGCCCGGGAGCACCTGCACCTTCTCGTTCACGAAATGGCCGATGTCGGTATCCTTGTCGACGTAGAACTTCACGAGGAGGTCGTATTGGCCGGCCGTGGAGTAGATCTCGGACGCGATCTCGGCTTCGGCAAGCGCATTGGCGACCGTATAGGACTGGCCGAGCTTGCATTTGATCTGGACGAAAAAAGGAACCATCGCGGGCACTCCGAAAGCGTATCTGGCGGCTAATAGGCCAAAACCGGCATGATTTAGCAAGCGAACTTGCCGGCCGCCAGATTCCGCTCGGGCGTTCAGGGCGTCATGGCCGCCGCGGCGAACGCGTCCCTGAGCCGCTGGGCGAGCTCGATCTTGCGATAGGGCTTGGTCAGCACGATCGCCTGTGCGGGCGCGCGGCCCTGCTCCACCAGGGTCTCCAATGCGTAGCCCGAGGTGAACAGGACCGGCAGACCGGGACGAATCCGCCGCGCCTGATCGGAGAGCTCCCAGCCGTTCATGCCGCCCGGCATCACGATATCGGTGAACAGCATGTCGATGCTGGGATCGGTGTGCAACTGCTGCAAGGCCTCCTTGCCGTTGACTGCGGCAACGACACGATATCCGAGAGCTTCCACCCTGCGAACGACGGAGGATCGGACGAACGGATCGTCTTCGGCGATCAGGATCGTCTCGTATCCTCGCGGCGCCGCGTCCTCGCCATCGGACGGGTCGGCCTGCGATTGTCCGGTGTCCGCGCGCGGCAGATAGATTCGGACCGTGGTCCCGAGGCCGATCTCGCTGTAGATCGAGATGTGGCCGCCCGATTGCTTGGCGAAGCCATAGACCATGCTGAGGCCGAGACCCGAGCCCTTGCCCACTTCCTTGGTGGTGAAAAACGGCTCGAAGGCGCGTGCCATGACGTCAGGGGGCATGCCTTCGCCGTCGTCGGTGACCGAGATCAAGGCGTAAGCGCCGGCTGCGACTTCGGGGTGAAGGGCGCTGTAGTCGTCGTCGATCTCGGTCAGCTCCGTGCTCAGCGTCAAATGTCCTCCTGCCGGCATGGCGTCCTGCGCGTTGAGCGCGAGGTTGAGCACGGCGGATTCGAGCTGGGCGCGATCGGCAAACGCCACGATCGTGCCGGGGCCAGTGCTCGTCCTGATCTCGATGTCTTCGCGCAAGGTGCGCTTGAGCAGCTTGAACATGGAATCGAGCAGGCCGCGGCAATCAATCAGCTGAGGCTGCAGCAACTGGCGGCGGCTGAATGCGAGCAGCCGCTGCGTCAGCTCGGCGCCCCGTTCGCCCGACTGGCAGATGTCGTCGGCAAAGCGCCGCAGATCCGGCCGAGCCTTGAGCTGCTCGCTCAAGTGCTCGGCATTGCCGATGATGACGGTGAGCAGATTGTTGAAGTCGTGCGCGATGCCTCCGGAGAGCTGGCCGACCGTCTCCATCTTCTGCGCCTGCTGGAGCTGCTGCTCGGTCAGCTTGCGCGCAGTCAGGTCGTGGACGATGCCGACGAAGATCAATTCGCCGTCCTGCTGCGCCTGACCCACCGACAGGTCCATCGGGAAGGTCGATCCATCCTTGCGCAGGCCGACAGATTCGCCGCCGGTGGCGAAATGCCGCGTGGCATTGTCGGACGACGCGTCCGCCTCGGGCATCAGCATGCTGACGTTCCAGCCCATCACCTCCTCGGCAGAGTAGCCGAACAGGCGCTCGCAGGCCGGATTGAACAGCAGGATGCGATCCTGCGCGTCGAAAAGGATGACGCCGTCGACCGCGGTCTCGACGATCGCGGTGAGTCGCGCCACGCTGTCGCGCATCGCGCGTTGGGCATCGCTGACCTGCTGCAGCAGAAGCGTCGCGTCCCGGCTCTTGATCTCCTCTTCCTCGAGCGCGGCCTGGACTTGCCGCAGTTCGAATGGAGAGGGAATTGTCAGGATCTTCGGAAGCAGCGGCCAAAGCGCGGCGGCGGTGAAGACGGACGCGACCGCCGTGGCCGCCTTGACGATGCCCTCGATGCCGTAGATCGGAACCCAGAGCGTGTAAATCGACAGCACATGGGTCAGGCCGCAGGCCATGATGAAGACCGCGAATGCCCAGTAGACCCAGCCGAATTTGAGGTCGCGCCGCTTGGTGACGAGAATGGCGAGGGCAAACGGGATCGAGAAATAGGCGGCGGCAATGCAGGTGTCGGCAACGACGTGGAGCCAGATCAGCTGAGGCTCCCATAACAGGCAGATGCCGTGCGGCGAAAGCATGGACGAGTCGAGGAGACGTTCGAAAAAGGCCCACATCGTTCCACCCCAAGATTCCGTTCCAGGCAGCTTGCGGGCCGGGCCGGCCCGCAGCATCGGTGAATGGTTCCACCACCTGACGTCTCACTCATCGGCGAAGCAGGTTCGCGACTATACCAAGGGTCCGGCGCGGTTGCATTTTCAAGCCCGCGCCATTGCGGGGCGTGGCCCGCAACATCCGCCTGATTCGGCGTGCGTGCCACGATATCGCGAATCACGGTCGGCCGCGGCCCGGCGCGCTTGCCGGTACTCCGCGGTCGCGCTAGGACAGGCCATGGCGGTGTTCGTATCCAGCAGACGTGTCCGGCGATGACGACCCCGGTCGCACTCACCATCGCCGGCTCCGATTCGAGCGGCGGCGCCGGCATCCAGGCCGACCTGAAGACCTTTGCCGCCCTCGGTGTCTATGGCGCTTCCGCCATCACGGCACTGACGGCGCAGAACACGCGCGGCGTCACCGGCATTCACGCCGTGCCTGCCGACTTCGTCACCGCGCAGATCGACGCGGTGTTCGCCGATCTCGAGGTCGGTGCCGTGAAGATCGGCATGGTGGCCCAGGTCGCCAGCATCGATGCGATCGCGGCGGCGCTTTCGCGCTGGAAGCCGCGGCATGTGGTGCTCGACCCCGTGATGGTGGCGACATCGGGGGACCGCCTGCTCGCGTCCGAAGCCGTCGACGCTCTGCGCTCCGGGCTGATGCCGCTGGCGTCCGTGATCACGCCCAATCTGCCGGAGGCCGCGGCTCTGCTCGATGAGCCGATCGCGGCCAGCGAGGCTGAGATCGAAAAGCAGGGGCGACGCCTGCTGGCGCTCGGCTCCCGTGCGGTCCTAATCAAGGGCGGGCACGGCGAGGGCGCGGAGAGCACCGACTATCTCATCGATGCCGACACCACGATCGCGCTCGCCGCGCCCCGCGTTGCGACCCGCAACACGCATGGCACCGGCTGCTCGCTGTCGTCGGCGGTCGCGGCGGGCCTTGCCAAGGGCGAAGATCTGGAAAGCGCGGTGCGCAACGCCAAGGCCTGGATCAGCGCCGCGATCGGCGCAGCCGACCGCTTCAGCGTCGGCCACGGCCACGGCCCGATCCATCATTTCCACAAGTTCTACTGACGCAGGCAACGCGTGAGCGCACGCCTCGTCCTTCGAGACGACCGCTTCGCTGTCTCCTCAGGATGAGGCTAGCAGCGCCGCGCCCATCGAAACTGCTGCCGCGCATTCGGTCCTCGTCCTGAGGACCCCGCCCGCGCTCAAGGGCACCCCGCCTGCCGCGCCATGTCGCCAGATTGTCGCATGCGACTGATATTCGCGGGGAGGGCGAGGCAAGGCGTGATTCGTATTTGAAGGTGCCTCAAGGGTTCAATCAGTCATCCCCCTGTCACGGGACATTGTTACAGGCTGGCGCATGGGAAGTTACGATGTGAGTGACGAGAGCCCGGAGCGGCGCTTTCGCACGTTGTTCATCTCCGACGTTCATCTCGGAGCCCGCGGTTCTCAAGCCGATCTTCTGCTCGACTTCCTGCGCTACCACGATGCCGATACCATCTATCTCGTCGGCGACATCGTCGACGGTTGGGCGCTGAAATCGAGCTGGCACTGGCCGCAATCGCACAATGACCTCGTCCAGAAGCTGCTGCGCAAGGCGCGCAAGGGCGCCAAGGTCGTCTACATCCCCGGCAATCACGACGAGTTCCTGCGCAATTACTACGGCACGCATTTCGGCGGCATCGACGTGGTCGAGAACACCGTCCACACCGGCGCGGACGGCAAGCGTTATCTCGTCATCCACGGCGACATCTTCGATCTCGTGGTGCAGAACGCGCGCTGGCTCGCTCATCTGGGCGACAAGGCCTACGACTTCGCGATCCAGATGAATCGCTTCGTCAACTTCTTCCGCCGCCTGTTCGGCGTGCGCTATTGGTCGCTGTCGCAATGGGCCAAGCAGAAGGTCAAGAACGCCGTCAACTATATCGGCGCGTTCGAGCAGGCGCTGGCCGCAGAGGCGCGGCGTCACGACGCCGACGGCGTGATCTGCGGCCACATCCACTACGCCGTGATCCGCGACGAGGCCGGCATCCGCTACATGAACTGCGGCGACTGGGTCGAGAGCTGCACCGCGCTGGTCGAGCACGACGACGGCCATTTCGAGATCATCACCTGGGCGGATCATTTGCAGAAGCCGGCAGCCGTGCCGCAGGTCGCGGCAAGAGCCGCATGATAAGGGCAGCCTGATGCGCATCCTGGTCGCGACCGACGCCTGGCACCCGCAAGTCAACGGTGTGGTTCGGACGCTGACCAAGCTCGCCGACGCCGGCAAAAGCCTCGGCGTCGAGTTCGCGTTCCTGACGCCGCAATCCTTCCGCACCTTTGCGATGCCGAGCTATCGCGACGTGCGGCTCGCGATGCCGCGCCCGGCGCGGATCGCGGAGCTGATCGAGGAAGCGCGGCCCGACAGTATCCACATCGCGACGGAAGGGCCGATCGGCCTGATGGTCCGCCGCTATTGCCGCCAGCGCAGGCTGCCGTTCACGACCAGCTTCCACACCCGCTTTCCCGAATATGTCCGCGCCCGCGTGCCGGTTCCGGGCTCGCTGATCTGGCGAGCGCTGCGCCGTTTCCACAGCGCCAGCCGCGCCGTGATGGCAGCCACGCCTGCGCTCGCCCGCGAACTGACCGAGCGCGGCTTCGACAATGTCGTGCTGTGGCCCCGCGGGGTCGACACCGATGTGTTCCATCCCCGCGCCATCGACCTCTGCCTGCCGGCGCCGGTGTTCCTGTCGGTCGGGCGCGTGGCGGTGGAGAAGAATCTCGAGGCCTTTCTCGGGCTCGATCTGCCCGGCACCAAGGTGATCGTCGGCGACGGGCCGGCGCGCGTGGCGCTGGAAGAGGCCTATCCCGATGCGATTTTCCTCGGCGAGAAGCATGGCGAGGCGCTGGCGGAAATCTATGCTGCGGCTGACGTCTTCGTGTTCCCGAGCAAGACCGACACGTTCGGACTGGTCCTGCTGGAGGCGCTGGCAAGCGGCCTGCCGGTTGCGGCCTTCCCGGTGAAGGGCCCGCGCGACGTGATCGGCGATGCCCCGGTCGGGGCCCTGAATCACGACCTGCGCAACGCCTGCTTCGCGGCGCTCGATGTCTCCCGGCAGGACTGCGTCGCGTTCGCGGCCAATTACACCTGGGAAGCCTCGGCGAGGGCCTTCGTCGACGGCATCAGGGCGGTGGGGGCCGTGCTGCCCGGCCGGAACGGTGCGGAACAGCCCCGCTTCGTCGCCTGACCGCTCAAAATCCTCTCGCGGAGGTGTCTTGCCCGGGCCTCATTGGCCGCGATAACATTCCTCCATGACCGAACAGCTGCTCCCGATCGGCCCCGCCGACATCGATGCCGCGGCGCGCGTGATCGCACCCTATGCCATCCGCACTCCGCTGTTGTCCTTTCCCGTGCTCAACGAGCGCGTCGGTGCGAAGGTGTTCCTGAAGCCGGAGATGCTCCAGCGCACCGGCTCCTTCAAGTTCCGCGGCGCCTTCAACAAGGTGTTCTCGATTCCGCAAGAGAAGCGCGCCGGCGGCGTCGTCGCGTTCTCCTCCGGCAACCACGCCCAGGGCGTGGCGGCGGCGGCCAAGATCCTCGATATGCAGGCGACCATCGTGATGCCTGCGGATGCCCCGTTGTCCAAGCGCGAGCGCACCAAATCCTATGGCGCCGAGGTCGTGCTGTACGACCGCGACCGCGACGACCGCGAAGCCATCTCGCGCGGTATCGCCGAGAAGCGCGGCGCGACGCTGGTCAGGCCTTACGACGATCCCTTCGTGATCGCGGGGCAGGGCACCGCGGGTCGCGAGATCGCGGAAGACATGGCAACGCTCGGTCTTAGTCCCGACATCGTGGTGGCGCCGGCCTCCGGCGGGGGCCTGATCGCGGGCGTTGCGACCGCGATCAAGGCGCGTTATCCGCTCGCGGAAATCGTGGTGGCCGAGCCTGAAGCCTTCGACGACCACGGCCTGTCATTGACCGCCGGCCATCGTGAGCCGCACGCGCCCGCGGGCCGCACCATCTGCGATGCGCTGATGGCGCTGATCCCCGGCGAGATGACGTTTGCGATCAACAGCAAGCTGCTCGCGCGCGGCGTCACTGCGTCGGACAAGGAAGTCGGTGCGGCCGTGGCGTTCGCCTATCGCGAGCTGAAGCTCGTGGTGGAGCCCGGCGGCGCGGTCGGTCTTGCCGCGCTGCTTGCGGGACGTCTCGACGTCGCCGGCAAGAACGTCGTCATCGTGCTCTCCGGCGGCAATGTCGATGCGGATTTGTTCGCGGAGCTGGTGGCTTAGGCGTCATTCCGGGGCTCGCGAAGCGAGAGCCCGGAATCCCTTTTTCGACCGACTCTGCCGCGCAATGGATTCCGGGCCTGCGCCTTTCGGCGCATCCCGGAATGACGACGTTGGGATCTGAGATCAAGAAGGGGGCAGAGCGTCGCTGCTCTGCCCCTCTGTTGTGTGCGCCGTTCGCACGATCAGCGCATGAAGCCGCCGCGACGGTTGCCGCCGCCCATGCTCGGCGCCTGGTTCATCGACTGCCGGAAGTTGTTGTTGCTGCTGCTGACCATGCGGCTCGGCATCGTGTTGATCTGCGGACGGTGGTTCTGCACGTTGTTCTGCCCCTGCACCTTGCTCACCGGATTGTTGGTGATCTTCACGCCATCGTTGATGCGGATCGGGCGGTTCTGCGTCTGAACGTTGACCGGCTTCGACTCGATGTTCGGGCCAGGCTTGCCGACGTTCACCGGCATTGTCACGATCTTGCCGGGCCTGCCGTTATTACCATTGGGCGTGGTGTTGGTCGCAGGCAAGGTCACGATCTTGCCGCCGTCCTTGGTGCTGGTCGTGTTGGCCGGCGCGGGCAGGGTGACGATCTTGCCCGGGGTCTGCGACGGTGTGCCGTTCGGCTGGTTCTGCTGGTTGTTGTTGCCCGCCGGCAAATTGACGATCGGGCCGCCATTGCCGAGTTTGCCGTCGAGAGGCTTCTGCACGAGAGGCAGGTTGCCGCCCATTTGCGGTCCACCATTACCCTGCTGCATCGGCATGTATTTCGGCTGACCGAGATTGCCGATCTTGAAGGTCGGGGCAATGTTGTGAGGCGCCAGGAACTTGGTCGCCTGCATCAAGGGGATCTGCTTCGGCTGCGCCTGCAGCTTCAGCGCGATTTGCGCATAGGGGCTGTTGCCGTAGCTGTCGTAGAAGCTCTTGTACGCCACGGGCGAGTTCACGAGAACCGCCTTGTGCCATGCCTGCGAGAGCAGGATGTTGTTGAGCAGCCAGCGGACGTGGTCACACAGCGGGTCGTGCGGATACATCCGGATGAACTCCTGATAGTATTCCGGCCGGCCCTCGGACACGACGTAGTCATAGGCCTGGCGCGTCGAGCGGCTCGGCAGGTTTGCCGCCATCTGCACCACGGGCGCTTTCACCGGCGCGCGGTTGGCGGCGACGGCGGTGTCACCGAAGAAAGTGAAGTCGCTCGTGAGCGAGGAGCTCTCCCACGGGATCTGCGCGCCGCTGGTGGTCTGGTTCACCTGCAGGCGTACGCGCTTGAACAGCTGCTCGATCGGCACGTTGGGCTCGCGCGCGACGTTCAGAAAGGCCTGCGTGTAGGGGCTGTGGCTGCCAGTGCCGTCGAGCGCCTCGGCGCCGGGCGCGGTCGAGTAGCCGACGATCGAGCCGTTCGGCGCATCGACGATGGCCAGGCCGCGACCGGCGTCGTTGACCTCGGGGAACGGATTGTTGCGGCAGGCATCGAGGATGACGATGCGCATGCGGCTCGGGATCGTCTCGAGCGTCGACATCACGTCGACAAGGCGCACCGAGTTGTTGACCAGCTCGGTCGGGCTGGACACTTTCGCATCGACCGGAACCAGGTAGTTCTCACCGGCAAGCTGCACGCCGTGGCCGGCATAATAGACCATCGCCACCGTGTTCGGACCGCGCGAAGCGACTTTCGCGGAGAAGTCCTGGACGACGCGGAGCATGTCGTTCTGGGTCAAATCGGTTGCCGAGACCACCTCGAAGCCGGCAGAGTTCAGGAACTGCGCCATCGATTGCGCGTCATCGTCGGGGTTGGCAAGCTGCGGCGCGTTCTTGTAGTTCGCATTGCCGATCACCAGCGCCACCCGCTGCTCGGGGCCTTGCAGCGCGGTGGGGGCAGGCTGGACCGGGGCGACCTGCGCGGAAACGGGCCCGCAGCTGAAGCCGAACAGGCTTCCCAGCAGGCTGGCCGTCATCAAAAAAGACTTTAGGCGGAACATGGCGTGCTCCTCTGGCACTGATCTCGATGCGAGATTGGTGGCGAGGAAGCTTGGCCCCGTTCGAGCATATGCTCCGTGATCCCTGTCACCATGACGGTGGGCGTGATCTGAATCACGCTTGGAACCTGCTATGGTTAGCGATCGATAACAGGAACCGCCGTCACATGCTGAAATCGATCGATCCGATCCTGACGCCCGACCTGCTCTGGCTGCTGGCCGCCATGGGCCACGGCGACGACCTCGTGGTCGTCGACGCCAACCACCCGGCCACGCACATCGCCAGCAGCACATCGTCCCAGCGCCTGATCCATTTGCCGGGCCTGCGCATGGAGACGGTCGTCCGCGCCATCATGACGCTCTATCCGCTCGACGATTTCGATCCTGATCCAGTGCGGGTGATGATGCCGGTCGACGATCCCGACCGCGTGCCCGACGTGCAGCGCGCGGTCCTGGCTGAGATCGAACGCGCCAGCGGCAGCGCCATTGCTCCCGGCAGGCTCTCACGGGCGGATTTCTATCGCGCGGCAGCGGCAGGTTTCGGCGTCGTGCAGGTCGGCGACAGCCGAGGCTATGGTTGCTTCCTGATCAGGAAGGGTGTGATCGGTTAGCTGGACTTGCGCATCAACGCCGACGGCCAGCCGATCCGGACGAGAAGACCGTCAGGACCGTTTATGCCCACTTCATACATGCCCCATTCGCGGTGACGCAACACGCCGCCGGGGCGGATTATCAGATCGTCCACGCGCGCGGCGATGGCTTCGACCTCGGGCGTGCGAATGAAGATACCAAAGGGATTGTGCTCCGGCACACGCCAAGGACCATCGCCGGCTTGCGTGAGATGAACCTCGCATCCCCAACCGCTCATGATGACATAGCCGTCATCGCCGCCCGTGCGTGTAAATCCGAGACGTTCCCAGAACGGCGTGGCGGCGGGAAGATCGTTGCTCGGAATGATCGCGAAGGCGCCGACGCGCGGGGGCTCAGACATGGGTCCATTCCGGAACTTGCAAGACATCCGCAGCACTCATGCTGCACTTTGCAACCTATCGAGAGAAGCGGATGAGCAGAAGCGGCGAAACGCCTCGCACTCGAATTTGAGTGGTCTTCTCGCATCCGCCTGTCTATTGTTCGAACCATGTCCCGCCTTGTGTGTCTATCTGTTGCCATCATCCTGTCGCTGCTGCCCGCCACAGCGCCCGCTGCGTCAAACAAGCCGCCTAAGCCGGTCTGGAAAGGCTACGGCTTCCTGCCGGGTTATCGGCAGCCGCTGAGCAACAGCATTCCGCTCTACAAGCAGAAGGACGCGATGCGCCGAATGTCGCGCGCCGATCGACGCCATTGGTACATCGACCCGGTTCCGCAATATTACGGATGGGACGGCGAGTGGCGCTATTTCGGCCGTCCCGGCTTCAACGGCGGCCGCTACAATGGCGGCAGCTTTGGCCCGTGCTGGACGCGGACCCCGATCGGGGCGGTGTGGAATTGCGGGTGATCGAGTTAGCGAACGGTAGTTAGTTCGTCATTGCGAGGAGAGAAGCGACGAAGCAATCCAGAGCGTTTCCGCGGAGGGATTCTGGATTGCTTCGCTGCGCTCGCAATGACGATGTGGCGAGAATGCACGCGCCGCATCTCGCTCTCGTGCCCCGGACGCAGCGCAGCTTCTCCCTGGCGATGCGAAGCATCGTCAGGTTCGACGGTGCGCTGCTGAGCCGAGGCCCATGTCGCAGTAGAACTCGTGGCTCCTGGGTCCCGGATCTGCGCTTCGCTTGTCCGGGACATGAGAGTGAATACGCGTTACGAGAAGAACGCGATCTTCTCGGCCTGTGTCATGCGGCGGATCGGCGCGAGCGGGTCATTTGCCGGCGCGCGGGGCTTTTGCAGGATGCCGCTGGCGAGGATGGTGGCGCCGAGCGAGGGCTCGGACGAGGACAGAGGCGAGGGCGCGGTCAGCGTCGTGGCCGGCGCCGCGGCGAAGGTGGCACTGGCTGCCATCGCCGGGGCCTGCTGCTCCATCACTTCGGCGGCGGCCTCCGCAATGGCGTCGGTGAGGCGCGCAAGCGAGTCCATTGCGATCGGTGCGTCCGCCGGGTGCTCTTCCGCGACTGGGGCGGCAACCGGCTCGGATGCGATCGGCTCGGCATGCTCGGCGGCGACGTGCGCTATGGCCTCCGCTGGCATCGGCTCCGGAACGGCCGCGTCCATCTCGATCGGCGCGATGATCTCGTCGAACTCCGGATCGGGGGCGGCCATCTCGAGCGCGATGGCCTCGAGCACGGCGTCGTCCTCGGCCTGCGCCGCAGCGTCGAGCGCTGGTGCGTCAGCGGCATTGGAGTCGGACTCTTCGGCGAAGGCTGCAGTGTCCGCGACCGGCTCTTCGAACGCGACGGCTTCAGGCGCGGTATCTTCCGGCACGACATGATCGAGCGCGGCGTTTTCGATGGGGGTCTCGCTTTCAGCCGCAATCTCCGACGCGACGGCCGCTTCCATGGCCTGCTCGGCGGCGGCGAACGATTCGGTGGCGATGGCCGCTTCAACGGCGGCCTCGGGCTCGGCCGCGACGTCCTGCGGGGGCTCCGTAAAAGCCACGGGGGCTTCGTTGGCCATCGCTGCGGCTGCGGTCTCGGCAGGCGCGGTCTCGGCAGGCGGAGCTTCAGCGGCGGATGAGGGCGCCTCCTGCACCGGAGCCGGGGCAGCCGCCTGTTTCGTTGCGCCGCCCTCGGTCTGGTCGACCCGATCCTTCAGCAGATCGAAGGCAATCCTGAGCTCGACACGGGGATCGATCGCCTGGACCTGTCCGCAGGCGGCCTCGATCGAGGCGAGCTGCGAATCAATGAGGTCGCAGATTCGCCCGTCCGCGCCGATCTCGCGCCAGCGCCAGGAGATCTCCTTGATGATGCGCACCCCGCGCGGGATCGCCGCGAGGCTGGCCTCGATCGCCGTGGGGTCGAACGCGGCGATCGCGATCGTCTCGGCTTCGCGGATGGCGCGGCGGATCTCGACCAACGCTTCCGGCAGGCGGTCTTCGACGACGGGTTGTCGCTGCGCCGCAAGGGTTTCTTCGATTCTGGCGACCGCGTCCAACACCATGCTCGTGTCGGCATTGCGGTTGCGCTTGGCGTATTCGCCGAGGAACCAGCGGCCGCGCGCGGTCTCCATGAAGGCTTCGCGGATCGCGTCGTAATCCTGCTCGTTCGGCTCGGCCGCGCGGGCAGACATGGGCGAGAGGGCGAATGCTTCGTTGGCCATGACAATCTCGTCGCGCAAATCAGTACGCGTTACTGTAACGATCACCACGATATCGGCCGAATCGCAATTGGTTTGATGGCAGGCGAATCACAAATCCCCATCGCAGCGGCACAAAAGCGGCGATTCGCCGTGGGTCTTGCGGTGTTCTATTCGGCCGTCTTCGCGGTCTCGGGCACGCATCTGCCGTTCTTTCCGGTGTGGCTGAAGGCTATCGGCATCGACGCGGCCTGGATCGGCCTCATCAACGCGCTGCCGGCGATCACGCGCTTCACCACGCTGCCGCAAGTGACCGCCTTTGCCGAAAAGCGGCATGCCATCCGCGCCGCCATGATGGTGTCGGTGCTGGCGACGGCGATCGGATTTGCGGCCGTCGGCCTGCAGCAGCACCCGCTGGCGCTGTTCCTGATCTATGCGCTGACCTGCATGATGTGGACCCCGACGATGCCGCTGACCGATGCCTATGCACTGCGCGGCGTCGCCCGTTACGGGCTCGATTACGGACCCCTGCGGCTGTGGGGCTCGGCGGCCTTCGCCGCCGGCTCGCTCGCCTGCGGCTATCTGATCGACAGCATCGCGGCGCGCAACCTGATCTGGATCATCGTTGCGTGGGCGGTCGTTGCGGTCGCAGCCAGCCTGCTGCTTCAGCCGCTCGACGACATCAGGCGCAAGACCGCCGCAGCGCGCGCCGACACGGCATTGCTGCGCGATGCCGGCTTCTGGGCGATCATCGCCTCTGCCGCGCTGATCCAGGGCAGCCACGTCGCCTACTACACCTTCTCGGCCATCAACTGGCAGCTCCATGGCATCAGCGGGCTGACGATCGCGGGGCTGTGGACGCTGGGCGTGATCGCCGAGATCGTCGTCTTCGCGCTGTCGCCGCGCTTCTCGCTGCACCCGTCCACGATGATCGTGATCGGTGGTGTGAGCGCGGTGATGCGCTGGATCGTGACGGCGAACGAGCCGCCGCTGGCGCTGCTTGCGATCGTGCAGCTCGGCCACGGCCTCACCTTCGGCATGACCATTCTCGGCACCATGAACCTCCTGGTGCAGCGTGTGCCCCCGCATCAGATCGCGCGGGGGCAGGGCTATTACGCCGCGTGCAACGGTCTGCTCGGCGCTGCGACCTCGATCGCGTCAGGCGTGATCTACGCCCGCATTGGCGACAGCCTCTACTACGTCATGGCCGCGATGGCCGCTGCCGGTGCGCTCGTGATCTGGTCGGCGCGGCACCGGCTCAAGGCTCAAGCCGAGTAAGAAGGAGACGCGAGGCAGCGCGGGCAGCGGCAATGCCGCCCGCGACGCTCGCAGAAGCCACCCAGGCCAAGTAGACCACGACAGCGAACGTGGACTGAAGCGTTGGCCCGATGCCAATCCCCAACGTTGCGGCTAGAACGGCGAGAGCGGCGGAGAGTATCGCTCCGCCGACGAAGGCGAGGGCCAACCCAAGCGCCCGTTTGGCGGAATATCTGAATAGCAGGATAAGGAATAGGATCGCGACGAGCGTTCCCGCGCCGGCAGATACGAACGCAAGAGTGACGGCTGGCCCCATAATACCTCAAGGATCACACTTAGGGCGATCTCATCCCCAGAGCGAGGCGTCCGGCGGATAGACCAGGCTGCCGTCATAACGCAGGGCGTGATCGCGGTCGCGCGCCAGCAGCAGCGGGCCGTCGAGATCGACGAAGCGCGCCTGCGGCGTCACCAGCATCGCCGGCGCCATCGACAACGAGGTCGCGACCATGCAGCCGACCATGATCTCGAAGCCGAGCGCCTGTGCCGCGTCGGCCATGGCGAGCGCCTCGGTGAGGCCGCCGGTCTTGTCGAGCTTGATGTTCACGGCGTCGTAGCGATCGCGCAAGGGCGCAAGCGAGGTGCGGTCATGCACGCTCTCGTCGGCGCAGACCACGAGCGGCCGCTTGATCCGCGCCAGCGCCTCGTCCTTCCCCGCCGGCAGCGGCTGCTCGACCAGCGTGACGCCGGTCGCCGCGCAGGCGGCGAGGTTGGCTTCCAGATTGGCCTCGGTCCAGGCCTCGTTGGCATCGACGATCAGCTCGGATTCGGGGGCGGCCTTGCGCACCGCTGCGATGCGCTCGGGATCGCCGTCGCCGCTGAGCTTGATCTTGAGAAGCGGCCGGTGCGCGGCCCTGGCGGTCGCCACGGCCATCGCCTCGGGCGTTCCTAACGAGATCGTGTAGGCCGTGGTGCGCTCGCCCGGGACCGGGCGGTCGAGCAGGTTCCAGGCCCGCAGGCCCGCCGCCTTGGCCTCGAGGTCGATCAGGGCGCAGTCCAGCGCGTTACGGGCCGCACTGGGCGCCATGGAGGCCTGGAGGGCCTGCCGCGTGAGCCCGTCGGCGACGGCCTGCTGCATGGCCTGGATGGCCGCGAGCGTCGCCTCGGGCGTCTCGCCATAGCGGGGATAGGGCACGCACTCGCCGCGGCCGGTCAGCCCGTCCCGGCTGACCTCCGCCACGACAGTCACGGCCTCGGTTTTGGCCCCCCGGCTGATGGTAAAGCTGCCCGCGATCGGGAAGCGCTCGATTCGCGCCGCCAGGGAAGCAAATTTCATGGAAGTCATTTTGAACTCTGGCGAAATCTGAACCTGCTAGTTACCTCTAGCAACTAACATTAACCACTTGGGGATACCTTCTCTGGGTAAGGGCGCGTGCGCAACTCTCTGATCTTCTCCGCCCCGGCACGGGAGCGGACATCTTGAACAGCGATCCGAAGCTGGAACGGATTGCCAAGGGCAACGCGCTGGCACTTTGCGCTACCGGGACCTGGACCGCGAGCTTCGCGCCCGTCCTGGAGCGGATGGTGGCCGATGCCGAAAAGCTCGCAGGCACCCCGCAGAGCATCTTCATCGACGTCTCCGAGGTCGCCAAGCTCGACACCTTCGGCGCCTGGCTGATCGAGCGGCTGCGCCGCAGTCTGACCAGCGGCGCGGTCGAACCGCAGATCGCGGGGCTCTCCGCCAATTATTCGAGCCTCGTGGACGAGGTGCGGCGGGTGCGGGCGGCCCCCGTGACCGACCGCAGCCCGATCACCATCACCGGCATGCTGGAGCAGATCGGCCGGACCGTCGCCGGCATTGCCGGCACGGTCGCAGGACTCGTCGACATGCTCGGCGCGGTGCTCGCGGCGGGCTTTCGCGTCCTGATCCATCCGCGCTCGCTCCGCCTGACCTCGACCGTGCACCACATGGAGCAGGTCTGCTGGCGCGCGGTGCCGATCATCGTGCTGATCACCTTCCTGATCGGCTGCATCATCGCACAGCAGGGCATTTTTCATTTCCGCAGGTTCGGCGCCGACATCTTCGTCGTCGACATGCTGGGCGTGCTGGTGCTGCGCGAGATCGGCGTGCTCCTGGTCGCGATCATGGTCGCGGGCCGGTCGGGCAGCGCCTACACCGCCGAGCTCGGCTCGATGAAGATGCGCGAGGAGATCGACGCGCTGCGCACCATGGGCTTCGATCCCATCGAGGTCCTGGTGCTGCCGCGCATGCTGGCCCTCGTGCTCGCGCTGCCGATCCTCGCCTTTCTCGGTGCGATGGCCGCGCTCTATGGCGGCGGTCTCGTCGCCTTTCTCTATGGCGGCGTCCAGCCGGAGGCCTTTCTGTTGCGCCTGCGCGACGCCATCTCGATCGACCATTTCATCGTCGGCATCGTGAAGGCGCCGGTCATGGCCGCCGTGATCGGCATCGTCGCCTGCGTCGAAGGGCTCGCCGTGCAGGGCAGCGCGGAATCGCTCGGACAGCACACCACGGCCTCGGTGGTGAAGGGCATCTTCTTCGTCATCGTCATGGACGGCGTGTTCGCGATCTTCTTCGCCTCGATCGGGATGTGACGATGGCAGGAGAAGCGCAAGGCGAGATGCAAAATCCCATCATCCGCGTCCGCGGCATCACGGTGCAGTTCGGCGCAACCCGCGTGCTCGACGGCCTCAACCTCGACGTCAAGCGCGGCGAGATTTTGGGATTTGTCGGCCCATCGGGCGCGGGCAAGTCGGTGCTCACGCGCACCATCATCGGCCTGGTGCCGAAGGTCGCAGGCTCCATCGAGGTGTTCGGCGTCGATCTGGATTCCTCCAACACCTCGCAGCGCCGCAACGTCGAGCGGCGCTGGGGCGTTTTGTTCCAGCAGGGCGCGCTGTTCTCCTCGCTCACGGTGCGGCAGAACATCCAGTTTCCGATGCGCGAATACTTGCGGGTCTCGCAGCGGCTGATGGACGAGATCACCATGGCCAAGCTCACCATGGTTGGCCTCAAGCCCGAAGTGGCCGAGCGCTTCCCGTCCGAACTCTCGGGCGGCATGATCAAGCGCGTGGCGCTGGCGCGCGCGCTCTCGCTCGATCCGGACCTCGTCTTCCTGGACGAGCCGACCTCGGGCCTCGATCCGATCGGCGCCGGCGACTTCGACGAGCTGGTCCGGACGCTCCAGCGCACTTTGGGGCTGACGGTTTTCATGGTAACCCACGACCTCGACAGCCTTTACACAGCATGTGACCGCATCGCCGTTTTAGGGAACGGTAAGATCATTGCTGCAGGGTCGATCGCCGACATGCAGGCCTCGCAGCATCCCTGGCTGAGGCAGTATTTCCATGGCAAGCGCGCCCGCGCGGTCATGGGTTGAGAGCTGGGTTGAGTAGCTGGGATGGGTAGCCGGAGCACCTGATGGAAACGCGGGCGAACTACGTCTTGATCGGGTCGTTCACGCTGGCGGTGATCGCCGCCGCGATCGGCTTCGTGCTGTGGTTTCAGTCGCTGCACACCACCAAGCAGCGCAGCCCCCTCCGCGTCGTGTTCGAGGGCCCGGCGGCGGGCTTGCGCAACGGCGGCAGCGTCAATTTCAACGGTATCAGGGTGGGTGAGGTGGTCTCGGTGAAGCTCGACAACCCGCGGCGGGTTGTCGCACTAGCCATGATCGAGAACAACGCCCCGATCCGCAAGGACACCCTGGTCGGCCTCGAATTCCAGGGCCTCACGGGCGTCGCCGCGATCTCGCTCAAGGGCGGCGACGAGGCCGCCCCTTCGGCGCCGCTCGACCAGGACGGCATCCCGACGCTCACCGCCGACCCCAACAAGCTCCAGGACGTCACCGAGGCGATCCGCGGCACGCTGCAGAACATCAACAAGATCGTCGCGGACAATCAGGAATCGGTGAAGAACTCGCTGAAGAATCTGGAGACCTTCACCAACTCGCTCGCGCGCAATTCGGAGAAGATCGACGGGGTGATGGCCAAGGTCGACGGCGTCATGCTCAAGGCCGACAATCTCATGCTCGGCCTCAACACGCTCGCCGGCGGCAAGGACGGGGGCGAGCTGTTCCAGGCGGTGAAGTCGATCCGCGAACTCGCCGACGATTTCGACAAGCGCTCCGGTGCGCTGATAGCCGACGGCCGCCGCACCCTCGGCGACATCAGCCGCGCCGTGAACAATTTCGACCGCAACCCGACGCGCGTGCTGTTCGGCGCCAGCAACAGCGCGCCGGCCGCCCCGCCGCCGGCGCCCGAGCCGCCGAGGCAGGCGCCTGCGCCGAGGCGGTAGGAGGCGAGTGAGTTCGTGTCCCGGACAAGCGGCAACGCATAGCGTTGCCGCGCAGAGCCGGGACCTAGCAGGCAACACGGAACACGTTGCGAGATGGCCCCGGCTCTGCAGCGCACCGCTGAAGAAGCGCTGCATAGCGTCCGGCGCACGAGAGCGCGGATGACGCCCCCAAACAAAAACGGAGCCCGTGAGGGCTCCGTTTTCATTCGCTATTCGCCGCTCGCCACTCGCGAGCTTCGTCTCACCCCAGCCGTCCCGCCGCATGCGCCAGCAGCGTGTACACCAGGCCCGTCTCCGAGGTCAGGTGGGTGCACAGCTCCTGCGGGCCGCGGCCGTCGCGGGCGACTTCGTCCAGCAGGCGCTCGAACTCGGCGACGTAGCGGTCGACCGTGCCCTTGAAGTTGCGGTCGGCGCGATACTTGCGGGCGACCTCGTCAAAGGCCTTCTGACCGGCGGGCGTGTAGAGGCGCTTGGTGAAGGCCTTGTTCTCGCCGCGCTGGTAGCGGTCCCACATCTCGGCGGCCAGGTTGCGGTCCATCAGCCGGCCGATGTCGAGCGACAGCGACTCCAGCGGATTGCTGCTGGCCTGCGGCTGCGGGCCGGGTGCGGCGCGGCCACGGGAAGCCTGACCCGTCGGGGCGCCCTGATTGGCGTCGGTCCGGTTGAGCAGGTCCGACAGCCAGCCGTCACGGCCCTGGTCGTTGCCCGCGGGGGCAACCGGCGGCGCTTCGGTGCGGCGCGCGGCCGGCATGCCCAGGTCCGGCGGCGGCAGCGTCGAGGCGCTGCCGGCGTCCCGCATCCGGGTCTCGGTGGCACGGAGGCCGACGGCTGCCAGCACCGGCTCTTCCTGGCGCTGCACGCTGGCGCGGCTCGTCGTGGTGACGTCGAGGCCCCGGCCATGCTGGGCCACGATGCGGTTGAGCTCGGCGAGAGCCTCGATCTGGTCGACGATCACCTTGCGCATCTGCGCCGTGCTCTCGGCGGCCTCCTGAGGCATCTCGAGCACGCCGCGGCGCAGCTCGTTGCGGGTGGCTTCGAGCTCGTTGTGCATCTCGAGCGCCATCTGCTTCATGCTGGAGACGAGGTTGGTGAACTTCTCCGTCGACTGCTTGAACATCGCATCCGCCTCGTCCGTGGTCTGGCGGTAGATGTCGTGCATCGCCTCGATGGTCTGGCGGTGCTCTTCCTCGGACGCGACGCGCACCGCCTCGAACTGGCGGGTGATCGCGGCGGAGCCGGCGCCGGCGGTCTCGGCGACCACGCGGGCTATGTCGCGGGCGCGCTCTTCGGCGGCCGCCAGCGATTCATCGAGCAGGCCGGTGAAGCGCGACAGCCGCTGGTCGAGATCGGCCGTGCGCAAGTCGATCGTGGTGACGAGCGATTCCAGCGCCTGCTTGCGCTCGGCGAGCGAGGCGGTGGTGTTCTTGTTGCTCTGCTCGACGACCTGCGCGGCGTCGACCAGCGCCTTGCCGTGGGCGTCGAACTGGGTCGACAGCTCGCCGAGATCCTGGAGCGCCTTCGTGGTCTTGCTGTTGAAGACGTTGAGCTGCTCTTCCAGGTTCTGCGTCGCCGCACCGTTGCGCGAGGTGACGTCGTTCATCGCCGAGACGAAGTCGGCGACGCGCGTCACCAGCGCTCGCTCGAGCGAGTTGAGGTTGTCGTGCGCACCGGTCAGCACCTCCTGGAGCAGGATGTTGCCTTCGCGCAGACGTTCGAACAGCGCTACCGTGTCGGTGCGCAGGATCTTGCTGGTCTCCTGCATCTCGGTGACGGCCGCGATAGAGACCTGGCGCGACTGGTCGATCGCGGAACGCGAGGCCTGCTCGAGGTCCTTGAGCGACTTGCCCACCGCGCTGGTGGCGATCTCGCTCGCAGCGTTGATGGTGCGGGCGACTTCCGAGCCGTTGCCCATCATGGTCTGCGAGAAGGCCTGGCCGCGCGTCTCGATCGATTTCAGCGCATCCGAGGTGACGCGGTCGATGTCGAGCGTGAGCTGGCTGGTCTTCGAGCCGATCGCATCGACCAGCGCGCCGCGCTTGGCGTCGATCATGTTCGACAGGCGGTCGGCCTGCTGCGCGACATAGGTGACGATCTCGTCGGTCTTGCCGGTCATGGCCTGGCCGAAGCTGGAGCTGGCGGCGAGCACCGAACGCTCGACGTCGGACGAGCTCGACTTGACCCGCGAGCTCGCCTCGTTGGAGGCCGTGATCAACGCGTTCTGGGCATTGAGCGCGCTGGTCTGGATGTCGTTGGTCGCATTCGCGGTGGCCGCACTCAGCGTGCGCTCGATCTCGGTCGAGATCGTGCGGATCTGGCTCGCGGCGTCCGCCGAGGTCGAGGTCAGCGACGTCTGGGCCTCGCGTGCGCTGTTGAGGATGGTCGAGGCGGTGTCGGCGCCGACCGCGGTCAGCGTGCGCTCGATGTCCGTGGTCAGCGACTTGATCTGGCTGGCCGCGTCGGTTGAGGCGGAGATCAGCGAGCCCTGGGCCTCGCGCACGCCGCTGGTGAGCGCCTCGATGGTGGCGCCGCCGGCGGTTGCCAGCGCGCGCTGCATCTCGGCCGCGAGCGAACGGACCTGGCTGGTCTGCTCGGCCGAGACCGTGAGCAGGGTGCTCTGGGCGTCGCGGGCGCTGGTGGTGATGGTCTCGGCGGTCGACTGGCCCACCTGCGAGAGAGAACGGTGAACTTCGGCCGCGAGCGACTTGACCTGGCTCGCCGCCTCGGAGGACGCCGTCACCAGCATGTTCTGCGCCTCGCGAGCGCCGGCGGTGATGGTTTCGGCGGTCGAGGTGCCGGCCATCGTGAGCGAGCGCTGCACGTCGGCCGTGAGCGACTTGACCTGCGCCGCCGCATCCGAGGATCCGGCAACGAGGGTGTTCTGGGCTTCGCGGGCGCCGCTGGTGAGGATCTCGGCGGTCGAGGTGCCGGCCATCGTCAGCGAACGCTGCACGTCCGAGGACAGCGCCTTGATCTGGTTGGCGGTCTCGGTCGAAGCCGCGATCAGCGCGCTCTGCGCATCGCGGGCGCCGGCGGTGATCGATTCCGCCGTGGTGGAGCCGGCCAGCGACAGCGAGCGCTGCACGTCGGCGGTGAGCGTCTTGACGTGGTTGGCCGCATCCGAGGACGCGGTGACGAGGGTGGTCTGGACCTCGCGGGCGCCGGCCAGGATCGAGGCCGCGGTGGCCGAGCCTGCCGCCGAGAGCGTGCGTTCGACGTCGGCCGCGAGCCCCTTGATCTGGTTGGACGCATCGCCCGATGCCGCGACCAGCGTCGATTGCGCCTCGCGAGCACTGCTCAGGATCGAGTTTGCAGCACCGGTGCCGACCGCGGTCAGCGCGCGCTCGACCTCGGCGGAGGTCATCGCGAGCTGGGCGTTGACGTCGGAGGAGACCGTCATCAGCGACTGCTGGGCGGTACGCGCACCGGTCTGGATCGTCTCGCTGGTGTTGACGACGAGGTTGGTGAGCGAGCGCTCGGCATCCTCGACATGCGAGCGGATCGCGGTCGAGATCATCTCGGCGCGGGACATCATGTCCTCGCTGGCCTGGCGGCCGCTGCTTTCGATGCGGCCGGCGACGGCCTCGACGCGCGAGCCGAGCAGGTCCTCGAACTGCGCCACGCGCACGTCGATGTCGCTCGCGACCGAGCCGACCTTGGTCTCGATGACCTGATGGATCTCCTGGAAGCGCGCCGTGACCGTGTCGGTGAGGTGCGTGCTGCGGCCGTCGATGATCTCGGTGACGCCGGTGATGCGGCGGTCGACCGCCTCGATCGCCTGCGCGGTCCCGTCCGTGAGGGTCGAGGTCAGGAGGGTCAGGCGCGTGTCGATCGACTGCACGGCCTGCGATGCGCCGTTGGTCACCGCGGTGGTGAGGTAGGTGAGGCGGGAGTCGATGGACTCGAGCGCCTGCGTCGCCCCGCCGGTGAGCGTCGTCGTGAGGTGGGTCAGCCTCGTGTCGATCGACTGGATGGTCTGGGACGCGCCATCGGTCAGTGAGGTCGTGAGGTGGTTGAGGCGCGCATCGATGGTTTCGATGGCCTGCGATGCGCCGCCGGTCAGCGACGTCGTGAGGTGGGTGAGGCGGGAGTCGACCGACTGGATCGCCTGCGCGGCACCGTCGGTGAGCGACGAGGCGAGCGTGTTGAGGCGTTGATCGATGGTGTCGGTGACGGACTTGGCGCGGGTGTCGAACGACTGTTCGAGCGCGCTGACGCGGCCGCCGAGCTGCGCGTCGAAGGTCTTGATGTGGCCTTCGATCGTCGAGTCGAGGCTGGAGATCTTGCCGTTCAGCGACAGGTCGAGATTGCTGACGCGTTCGCCGATCGTGGTTTCGAACTGCACCAGGCGCTTGTCGAGCACCGCCGTGATCTCGCCGCCGTTGGCGGTGAAGCGGGTGTCGAAATTGTCGACATAGGTCTTGAGCGACTCGTGGATGTCCTGCGTGCGCTGGCCCATGCGCTCGACGATCTCGCCGCCGAAGGTCTTCACGGTACGGTCGAACTCGGAGATGTGGCGTGTGATCAGGGCGCCCAGCGTGCCGGAGTCGCGGGCGAATTTCTCGACCAGCTCGGTGCCCTGGTTCCGCACCAGCTCGTCGAACGCGCTCATCTGCAGCGACAGCGAATCGTGCGCAGTCTCGGTCTGGCTGACGACCTTGGCGACGAGCGTGTTGACGGTAGCGTCGAGCGCCTCGCTCGCCTTGTCGCCGCTCGTCAGGATCTGGCCGGCGAGGCGGTTGCCGGCGTCGTCGATCTTGGCGGAGAGGTCGTTGGAGCGGAGCTCGAGCTCGAGCAGCAGCGAGTCCGAGGAATTCTTCAGGCTGTCGTGCACCTGCTCGGTGCGCTCGGAGATGCCGTCGACGATCGCGGCGGAGCGCTGCTCGAATTCGCCTGTGATGCGGTCGATGCGCTCGTTCAGCATCTCGTGGACGCGGTCGGCGAGGTCGACGAACTCGTCGTGGACGTGGCCGGTCTTGAAGTTGAGGCTGGTGGTCAGCCGCTCGCTGGCGTCGAGCACGGCGCGCGTGGTCTCGTTGCTGGCCTCCTCGAGGCGGTCGAGCAGGTCGCCGCCGCGCTCGCCGAGCGCCAGGATCATGTTGTCGCCGGCATTGCTCAGCGCGCTGGTGATGTGGGCGCCGCGCTCTTCCAGCGCGCCGGTGATGGACTTGGCGACTTCGTCGACGCGCGAGGCGATCGCGTCCGAGATCAGCGCGATGTCGTGGCGCAGATCGATCTGCACGCCGGAGATGGCGCTGCGGACCTGCTCGGCCTGGCCGACCAGATTGTCGCGCTGATGCGCGATGTCCTGCAGCAGGGCGCGGATGCGCACTTCGTTGTCGGAATAGGCGCGTTCGAGCGCCGCGACCTCGTTGGCGACCAGCGTCTCGAGCTCGCCGGCGCGCGCGATCGCGCGCTCGATGCCGTCGCCCATCGCCGCGACTTCGCGGCGGATGGCCTGGCCGACGGTGACCATGGAATCGGAGGCCGAGCCTTCCGGCTCGGAGAAGCGGATCGCGACCTGCGCCATCGCCTGCGCGATCATGCGCATTTCCTGGCCGCGCCAGACGAGGCTGGCGAGGAAGTAGAACAGCATGATCGGCGCGAAGAACATCGCGATCAGGCCGGCGATGACGAGCACGCCGCCGCTCTGGCCCATGGCGGCCTGGATCGAGGGCAGGAAGCCGAACGTCAGCGCGGCGCAGGCGGCGAGCCAGACGCCGGCGAAGATGGTGGCGAAGGTGTAGACGCTGCGGGCGGGGCGGCCCTTCTGCAGCGCCTGGAGCAGCTGGCCGATGGTCTCGCGGTCGTCGTTGGCGGCGCGGCGCGCGGTGCGCGGCTCCTCGATCGGGTCGAACACGTTCGCCCGCTCGTTGGCGGCGGGGCGCGGCTCGAAGCTCGGCTCATCGAAGATAGGAGGGGGCGGCGGCGCCACCGAGGACGTCGTCTCGTTGCGCATCGCGGCGTTGCGACTGGTGTCCGCAGCGGTGTCGCTGATGTTGAGGGCTTCCTGGATCGCAGAAAGCGCAACTTCTGTGGGGTCTTTGACCTTTTTCGGAGTGTTCGCCATGTTCAGTCCGAGCCCTCGTTACTTGTACGCGTCCCCCCGCGAGCCCTGCGCGCTGCGCAAGCCCACAGACCGGATCATGCCGCTTGCGCGGATCTCCGAGCCGTCCCCACCCGGACGGCTTGTCCGCCAATTTCTGCAACATCCTATTGGCAGAGCGTGGCGAATGAAATGCCCGCGATTAAGACATTCTTAATCATCGTTAACAGGATCGGCCCGTAACGCCTTAGCAACAAATGCAATTCTCCACCGGTCTCGGCGGATTGCGGCAACTTTTCGTCAATAAACGGGCAGATCTGCGTCAAACGGGCCAAACATTTCGTTAACCATTTCCATGCTTGGGTGAGGCGAAATCCACCGCCGGACCGGCGGAACCGTCGCGCGATGCCGGGGCCTGCGCCATGACGCCTGAACTGCAACGGATGGACTGGATGCCCTCGCCCCCGCTTGCACCCATCGACAGCCCTCTCGACCTCGATCATCTCTCCCGGATGACGCTCGGCGACGCGGAGCTGGAACAGGAAGTGCTGGCCATGTTCGCCGAGCAGACGGTCCGCCTGATGGCGGCGATGACGGCGCAGCCGGCGGAGGCCGGTGCAATTGCCCACAAGCTCAAGGGCTCGGCCTGCGGGATCGGCGCTTTCGCGGTGGCTGATGCCGCAGCGAGCCTGGAGACCGCGATTCAGACCGGCCATAGCCAGCACCACGCCTTCGCCGCGCTGAAGGAGGCCGTGATCGAGGCCCGCGCTGCCATCGAGGCGATCCTGAAGCCCTAGGGCCAGCCGGCCGAGCCGGCTCTAGTCGCTTGTTTTGATGCATTTTCTTGCCGCAAAGCGGGATTCACTTCGCGTCAAAACCCTATGGCGCCGGGCTGGTCGACCCGTTATAGGACAGCCCGGACCCTCCTTCATTCCAGCACCGCGGCAGCACGAGCACACATGGCCAAGATTCACTTTGTCGACCACAAGGGCGAAACCCGCACGGTGGAAATCGAGAACGGCGCAACCGTGATGGAAGCCGCGATCCGCAACAGCATTCCCGGCGTCGAGGCCGAATGCGGTGGCGCCTGCGCGTGCGCAACCTGCCATGTGTATGTCGACGAAGCCTGGCGCGAGAAGGTCGGCAGCCCGACTCCGATGGAGGAGGACATGCTCGATTTCGGTTTCGACGTGCGCCCGAATTCACGTCTGTCCTGCCAGATCAAGGTCTCCGACGACCTCGATGGTCTCGTCGTGACGACGCCGGAACGGCAAGCCTGATCGTCCCTCAAACAGACTGACTGCTCGGCGGCACGACCTCGATGCCGCGCTTGTGCCAGGGTCTGAGCTTCTCGACGATCTCCGCGCTGAGCGGCGCAGGCCGCCGCGTCGCCTCGTCGAGCATGACGCCGACCGACATCGCCGAGGCGATGCACTTTCCTTCCGAGAACACGACCTGCTCGAAGGTCACGGACGTTCGCCCTAACTTCACCACGCCAAGGCCGAGCTCGATCGTGCCCGGCCAGTGCAGTTCGGCGCGAAAATGCATGTCGAGCCGCACCATGATCCAGGCGAGGCCCGGCGGGGTCAGGCCGTACTGAGGCAGCTTCATCAGCGTGACACGGCCGGTCTCGAAATAGGTGGCGTAGACCGCGTTGTTGACGTGCTGGTTGGGATCGAGATCGCCGAAGCGGACATTGTCGCTGAGGCGGAAGGGGAAGTCCTCCAGGCGCGGCGTGGTGTCGAGGCGGCTTGGTGCGTTCACCGATTGATCTCCGTCATATCCTTGCTCGTTACAGCCCACTTATCCTGTCCCGGCAAGTGGGCGCGGTGGCGGGGCCTCCCGCTTTTATGCCTTCCCTGATCCATCCCCGTTGGCTAGACAGGCAGGGTCACCTCGGCCCGAAGGGCGCCGTCCAACCGATAACGATCGATAAAGAGACGACATGAGCGACGTGATCAAAACCGACGTGCTGATTATTGGCGCCGGCCCCTGCGGTCTGTTCGCCGCCTTCGAGCTCGGCCTTCTCGACATGAAGGCTCATTTCGTCGACATCCTCGACAAGGTCGGCGGCCAATGCGCCGAGCTCTATCCGGAAAAGCCGATCTACGACATTCCCGGCATTCCGCAGGTTTCGGGGCAGGGCCTCACCGACGCGCTGATGGAGCAGATCAAGCCGTTCCATCCGACCTTCCATCTCGGCGAGATGGTAGAGACCGTGGAGAAGATCGGCGATCCCCTGTTTCGCTGCACCACGGATGCGGGCAAAGTGTTCGAATGCAAGGTGCTGGTGATCGCGGCCGGTGGCGGCTCGTTCCAGCCCAAGCGTCCGCCGGTGCCGGGCATCGAGGCCTATGAAGGCACGTCAGTCCATTACGCCGTGCGCAAAATGGAAACGTTCCGCGACAAGAACGTGCTGATCGTCGGCGGCGGCGATTCCGCGCTCGACTGGACGCTCAATCTGCATCCGATCGCCAAGCGCATCACGCTGTTGCATCGGCGCGACGAGTTTCGTGCCGCGCCCCACAGCGTCGAGCAGATGCGCGCGCTGGTTGCCGCCGGCAAGATGGATCTGCGGCTCGGCCAGGTCACGGCTCTCTCGGGCGCCGAGGGCAAGCTCGCCGGTGCCACCATCAAGGGCAACGACAACAATGTGAGCGACATTTCCTGCGACACCATGCTGCCGTTCTTCGGACTGACCATGAAGCTCGGCCCGGTCGCGAACTGGGGCATCGCGCTGGAGAACAATCTGGTGCCGGTCGAGACCTCCGCGTTCGAGACCAACGTGCCGGGCATCTTCGCGATCGGCGACATCAACACCTATCCCGGCAAGATCAAGCTGATCCTGTGCGGCTTCCACGAGGGTGCGCTGATGTCGCAAAAAGCCCATCGCTATGTCTTTCCGGATAAGCGGCTCGTGTTCCAGTACACGACGTCATCCTCCAGCCTGCAAAAGAAGCTGGGTGTCAACTGACGGCGGCGGAGCGGGGGAGGCGATGCCCCATGTTTCTGGTGCTGGAGCTGTTCGCGAAATCGCCGTAGTCTGCGGCCATTCCGGTCATGGAATAGCAAGGTGATCTAATGCGGAATTCTCCCAGCTTTCGGCTGCCCTTCCTCGCGCTGGCATTGTCGCTCGCGGCGGTGACGCCGTCTGCGGCGCAGACCGCCGAGCCCACGGCGGCGGGCCTCTGGCAGAAGGTCGAAGACGGCAAGACGGTCGGATGGTTCCTGTTCGTCGACCGTAGCGGCGTCTTCGAAGGCGTGATCGCGAAGACCTTCCCGCGGCCCGGCGACGATCCGAACGAGGTGTGCTCCAAGTGCACGGACGACCGCAAGAACGCGCCGGTGCTCGGCATCTCCTTCGTCCGTAACATGAAGCGCGAAGGCCTGAAATACGAAGGCGGCAACGTGCTCAATCCGCGTGACGGCCAGATCTGGAAGGCCAACATGAAGGTCAGTCCCGATGGCCAGACCCTGACGTTGCGCGGCTATCTCGGATTCTCGCTGCTCGGCAAGGACGAGACCTGGACGCGCCTGCCTGACGCCAACATCGCCCAGGTCGATCCCGCCATCGTGGCAAAATATCTGCCCGCGCAGGCTGCGGCCACCAAGCCGCTGGCACCCGCGCCGAAGAAGAGCGGCGGCGGGATGATGGCGCCGGCGCCCAAGCAATAGAGCGTCTGCCCGCGCGTCCTGCCCCGACCGGCTGTCGCGCCACGCGTCGCCGTCGCCCCTTGCGAGGAATTCGACGGCGTTTGCGGATGCGCTGTTTCGTTCGGGCAGCATCTGAACGCGCGTGCCATTCCGATTGGTGCGGGGAGAGGACGTCACGCCGGGCGTGTCCCGGGCATCCACATTCTTCGTGCAGCGGAGCAAGACGTGGATGGGCCGGGACAAGCCCGGCCATGACGTTTCAGCGCAAAAAGAGTGATTGTTGCTGGATGACGAGAAAGGCTTAGCGCGCCTGGCTCTCCGAACCCGCGCTCGCGAGTTGCTTGACGCGCGGCGACAGCACCGAGACCTGCGCGGGCGAGGCCGGCATGCCGGCGACGATCATCTCGGGCGCAGCCGACTGCTCCTCGACGCCGCCGCCGCCGAGCACCTGCACTTGCGTCGCCGAGATCGGAAACGACGTCACTTCGTAAGAGGGAAGCTCGCTGCCGAAGGCACTGGTCGAGCTCGCAATCACAGCGGCGGCGACGGCAATCATTGTGAAAACACGCATTGGAAAATCTCCGTTGAAGATGTCAATCGGAGGTTTGGTCGTGACGGTGCAGGAACAGGTTCGCGCGTGTGCGAACATTCGATTGGCCTTGGGCGCAATATTGGTTGCCTGATGCGAAAGGACGAAACGATGAAGAAGCTTTTCGCGCCAGTGTTTCCGGACGGTTTCGCGGATCGGTACGCCTCGCTCAGTGCTCTTGCAGATCGGGCTGCGGGGCTTTGACCGGCGCGATGGCCGCGGGAAAGCGCAGGCTCATGGTCGTGCCGCGGCCGGGCGTGGAAGCAATGACCAGCTCGCCGCCATGAGCGGCCATGATCTCGCGGACGATCGACAGGCCGAGGCCCGCGCCGTCGCCGGCCGCGTTGCCGGTCTGAAACGGCTCGGTCAGCCCGAGTTCGGCGCCATCGGGCAGGCCCGCGCCGTCGTCGTGAATGGAGATGCCATCGCGGCTGAGCGTGGCGACGATGCGTTGCGCGCCATGGGCGTGGATGAGCGCGTTTCCGACGAGATTGGCGAGCGCGCTGCGAATCGCGGCATCCACGCCTTGCACCAGGAGCGGACCTTTCCCGTCCTGCTCCAGCGCGAGCTCGATGCCGGCGTCCAGTGCCGAGGGACCGAAATCGGCCAGCACGTCGAGTGTGATCTGGGCGAGATCGATCGGCCGCTTCTCGATCGCATGATTTTGCAGCCGGGCCAGGTCGAGCATGGCGGAGACCAGTGACGTCAGGCGCCTGACGTCGCGCACCAATTCGGCCTTCAGCGCCGGCTCGGGCACGTCCTCGATCTTCGCACGCAGCAGCGTGAGCGGCGTGCGGAGTTGATGGGCAGCGTTGCCGAGAAAGCGGCGTTGCATCCTGATGTAGGCGTCGATCTCGCCGAAGGCACGGTTCAACGCCTCGACCAGCGGCTTCAGCTCGTAAGGAACCTCCGACAAGGATATCGAGCCTTGCGGCGCCGACGGATCGATCGCGAGGGCGCGCTTCGCGACCCGCTCGATCCCCCGTGAGACGAAACGAGCGGCGAGGGCCGAGCCGATCGCGACGGTCGCAGCAAAGGCCAGTGCCACCAGGATGATCGAAAAGACCCTTCGCAGGAGAAAAGTCCTTGCAATCCGGCCAAAGCGGACCTGAGGCTCGCCCACCATCATCGCGAGCCGCAACGAGCCCCGTTGCACGGCGGAGAGACAGAAGGTGCTGTTCTGGTCGAGCGTGCTGAAGACGGACGAGCCGACGGGCCCGTGGTAGGGAAACACGAAGGGGAGGGCGGGCCGATGTTCGCTGCCGTACTCGCTGAGCAGGTCGCCCGAGGATACGACGTACCAGAGGTTTGGACTGTCCGCCTTCAGTTCCTCGAGGGCAGGAGTCGAACGTACCGTCAGCTTTTGCCCTTCGATCACCGTCGCGCGATCGAGAATGGCGGCCACGACCTGGCAGGACCTGAATTCGCGTTCCTCGGTCGGGTAGCGCCAGATGAAGATGCTGAGCATGATCAGGAAGATCGCCGTGGCGGCGATGCCGAGCGACAGTGCAAACGTCCGGGCGATCGACCTCATCGAGGTGTTGCCAGCCGCAGGATATATCCGATGCCGCGCATGCTGCGGATTTCGACGTCGCCGCCGAGTTCAGCCAGTTTCTTGCGCAGGCGTGAGACCTGCGATTCGAGTGTGTTGGACTCGATCTCGTCGTCGAAGCCGTAGATCTCCTCGATCAGGGCGGCGCGGGTGATGACGCGGTCGCGCCGCATCAGCAGCGCTCCCAGGATCAGGGCCTCACGCCGCCGCAGCAGAATTTTGGTGTCGGCGACGACGGCCTCGTTGCTGCCGAGATGCAGCTCGACATTGCCGAGCGACAGCACCGAGGGCGCGAGCAGCCGGGGCCGCCGCAGCACCGCGCGTACCCGCGCGAGCAGCTCCTGCGGCTCGAACGGCTTGCCGAGATAATCGTCAGCGCCGCCGTTGAGACCATCGACGACATCCTCCGTGGCGTCCCTGGACGTCAGCATGATGATCGCGGGGCGGTCGGGCGATTGGCTCAGCGCCGTGACCACCTGGAGCGCATCGCCGTCGGGCAGCATCCGGTCGATGATCGCGAGATCATATTTGAAGTTGCTCAGCGCCTGGCGGGCATCGGCAATCGAGCTGACGAGATCGACGATCCCGTGCAATTGCCCGAGCAGGCGGCTGACATAAGCGCCGATCTGCGGTTCGTCTTCGATCACAAGGGAGCGCACGCGGGTCGTCCTTGACTGTGCTGGCAACAGAACCCGAGCGTGACGCTCCCTGGCCGAAGTCTGGCGTTTCGGCTCGTGCGCAGGGTTCCCATAAAGGCAGCGAGCTTGGCGAATAAAAGGCAGACGCAAGCGGGCTGATCGGCACTGCCGGCCAAAGTTTGGGCGCATGGGCGCCTGTCGGCAATGTTCGGGCAATATTGGTTCGGCGAGCCATGCGCAGCACACGCCGGGAGCGGATTGTCTCAGCGGCTCTCGCCTTGCAATCTTGGGGCAATTTTGCCGGACCACATGCTGAGGCTCCGAACCACATCAGTCGACCAGGCCAGCAAGGCCGGTCCGGGGCCCGTAATGAAGCATCTTGACGAAGCCGCCTTCCGCCTCACGGTGAATGCGCGGCTGACCATCGCCCTCCTTACCGCACTCGGTGCGATCGCGACCATTCCACAACCGGCATCGGCGCAGACCCCGGTCACGCTGCCCGCGCCGCCGTTCGAGCTGCCGATGCTGCCTTCGCCCTCGGGCAACTGGACCGTCATGGTCGGCATCGGCGGACAGTACATGCCCAATTTCGTCGGGTCGAACGACGGGAAATTCCTCCCGATTCCGATCTTCACCATCCGTCGTGCCGGATCAGTCGACCAGTTTCGCGGGCCGCGCGACAGCGCCAGCATCGCGCTGCTCGACGTCGGCAATTTTCGCGCCGGCCCTGCGTTCAAATACGTCGCCTCGCGCAAGGCTGACAAATATGCGGAGCTGACAGGCCTCGGCAATGTCGATGCCGCATACGAGCTCGGCGGCTTCGTCGAATATTATCCCGTGGACTGGCTGCGCCTGCGCAGCGAATTGCGCCAGGGTATCGGCGGCCACACCGGCACGGTCGCCGACGTCTCCGCCGACGTCATCGTTCCGCTGATTCAAAGGCTCACGATCTCGGCCGGTCCGCGCTTCACCTGGAAGAGCACCAAGGCGACCGCGCCGTATTTCGGCGTCGACGCTGCGCAGGCGCTGGCGTCGGGGTTGGCGAGATACGATGCCAGGGGCGGCGCACACTCGGTCGGCTTCGGCAGCCAGATCTCCTACCGCATCAATCCGCAGTGGGAGGTCCACGCCTATGTCGAGTACGAGAAGCTGCTCGGCGACGCCGCGGACAGCCCGCTGGTCAAGCTGCGGGGATCGTCGAACCAGACCACCGTTGGACTCGGCGCGTCCTATTCGTTCGACTTCAGGATTCGGTAGCTCGCCATGCGCCGCACTGCTTTCCTATGGATTGGCCTCGCGGCCGCTTGCGTCGCTCTCGGCGCGGCCGCGGCCTTCGAGACGCGCGCGAGCCGTCTCCAGGCAATCAAGACCGTCGGCATCGTCTCGGCCATCGGCGAGGAAATGAGCCTGATGCAAGCCGGATTGACCGGCCTTGGCAACAGCGCGCAAAGCGTGTCGATCAGCGCATGGGGTCTGGACGAGCTGATCGTCCAGCAGGCAACGAAGCTGCTCGGCGGACGTTTTCGCGTGCAGCCGGTGACGTACAGGCGCGCGGCATTCGCTGCGATCCGGGATTCGGCGGTTGCGCCCGTCAATCTGCTGCGGAGCGATCCGTTCAAGGAGCTGGTTCGCAGCGACATCACCCCGCAGGGGCTGGATGCCTATATCGTCATCACCCGGGCAAGATCGAAACTCGGAAATGGACGCAGCGTCGAGGGCGTCGGCTTCGCCGAATACCGGACGCTGCTTGCAAACTACGGCCTGATCCACGCGTTGTACGAAGTGCGCGTCATCGAGGGCAAATCGTTCGACGTGATCGAGAAGCGGGCGGCCGCGCCGCTCGACAATACCGGGACCGTCAGCGTCGCAGGCCCGAGCGGCCAGGTCGACGACATGTTCGACGGACCGGCTGCAAGTGAACGGCTGCGCGCGGCGATTGCGGACCTGATCACGCGCAGCCTGCCCGTCACGCTGGGCGACATGCATCTGATCGACAGGCAGTGATCGACCGACTCCGCGGCGCTCAGGTCACCGGCGCCGGATTGAACAGCGTGAGATCGTTGTGGATGCCCCAGCGATCCGACCATGGTTTGGTGCGGCCAGAGGCGACGTCGAGGATCAGGCGGAACAGGTCCCAGCCGGTTTCCTCGATGGTCTTCTCGCCGGTGGCGATGCGGCCGGCGTCGAAGTCGATCAGGTCCTTCCAGCGCCGGGCGAGCTCGCTGCGGGTCGCGACCTTGATCACGGGCGCTGCCGCGAGCCCGTAGGGCGTGCCGCGGCCGGTGGTGAACACTTGCAGCGTCATGCCCGAGGCGAGCTGCAGCGTGCCGCAGATGAAGTCGGAGGCGGGCGTCGCCGCGAACAGCATGCCCTTCTGCGTCGCCTTTTCGCCGGGCGAAAGGACGCCGGTGATTGCGGAGGAGCCGGACTTGACGATCGAGCCCAATGACTTCTCGACGATGTTGGCGAGGCCGCCCTTCTTGTTGCCGGGGGTGGTGTTGGCGCTGCGGTCGGCGCCGCCACGGGCGAGATAGGAATCGTACCAGGCCATTTCGCGCACCAGCGCGCGGCCGACGTCCTCGTTGATGGCGCGCCGCGTCAGCAGCTGGATGGCATCGCGCACTTCGGTCACTTCCGAGAACATCACGGTAGCGCCCGCGCGCACCAGGAGGTCCGCGGCGAAGCCGACGGCGGGGTTGGCGGTGACGCCGGAGAAGGCGTCGCTGCCGCCGCATTGCAGGCCGATGACGAGATCGGAGGCCGGGCAGGTCTCGCGCTGGCGGGCGTTGAGCACCTTCAGCCGGGATTCGGCCTGGGACATGATCGCATCGACGATCGCGCCGAAGCCGTCGAAGGCTTCGTCCTGCATCCGCACGATGGCATCGCTGACGCCTTCGGGCACCAACCGCTCCGGCGCGAGCTTCTCGCAGCCGAGACCGATGACCAGGATCTCGCCGCCGAAATTCGGGTTCAGCGCGATGTTCTGCAGCGTTCGGATCGGCACCACCGCGTCGGGCGCGGTGATGGCGACGCCGCAGCCATAGGCATGCGTCAGCGGCACGACATCGTCGACGTTGGGGTACTTGGGCAGCAGTTCGGCGCGGATGCGCTTCACCGCATATTCCATCGTGCCCTTGACGCATTGCACGGAGGAGGAGATGCCCAGAATATTTTTCGTGCCGACCGAGCCGTCCCGATTGCGATAGCCCTCGAAGGTGAAGCCCTCGAGCGGCGGCAGCGGCGCCGGCACGGCGGTGGAGATTTCGAGCTTGTCGAGGTCGGGAGCCTCCGGCATGCGGATGCGCGCCTCGTCCACCCATTCGCCGGCCGAGATCGGCGACAGCGCATAGCCGATGATTTCGCCATAGCGGATGATCGGCGCGCCTTCGGCGATATCGACAAGCGCCGTTTTGTGCCCCTGCGGCACGAAGGCGCGCAACGTCAGCCCGCAGGCAAAGCGGGAGCCGGCGGGAAGCCCGAAATCATTGACCACGATCGCGACATTGTCGCGCTCGTTGAGCTTGATATAGCGGGGCTGCTCTTTCGCTGCGACGTCCTGGTCCATCTGGGCTTGCCTCCGAAGCCGTAGGGTGGGCAAAGGCGCATCGCGCCGTGCCCACCACGCTTCACATCAGACGTAGGCGGTGGGCACGCTTCGCTTTGCCCACCCTACGAGATCTTCCCGGTCAGCCCGGGAACGTATAAGCCGTCTTCACCGTGGTATAGAACTCGCGCGCATACGAGCCCTGTTCGCGGGCGCCGTAGCTCGAGCCCTTTCGGCCGCCGAACGGCACGTGGTAGTCGACGCCGGCGGTCGGCAGATTGACCATCACCATGCCGGACTCGCTGTTGCGCTTGTAGTGCGAGGCGTATTTCAGGCTGGTGGTGCAGATGCCCGAGGCGAGGCCGAACTCGGTGTCGTTGGAGATCGCCAGCGCCTCTTCGTAGTTCTTCGCACGGATCACGGCGGCGACCGGTCCGAAGATTTCCTCGCGCGCGATGCGCATGTTGTTGTTGGCTTCGGTGAACAGCGCCGGCTGGAGGTAATGGCCGGGGCTCTCGCGCTTGAGCAGTTCGCCGCCGAAGGCGAGCTTGGCACCCTCGTCCTGGCCGATCTTGATGTAGCGCAGGTCCTGGTCGAGCTGGCTCTGGTCGACCACGGGGCCGATATGCACGCCGGCCTTGAGCGCGTCGTCGACCGACAGGCTGTTGAGGCGCTCGGCCACCGCCGCGACGAATCGATCGTGGATGCCTTCGGTGACGATCAGGCGGGAGGAGGCCGTGCAGCGCTGGCCGGTGGAGAAATAGGCGCCGTTGACGGCGACTTCGACGGCGGTCTTGAGATCGGCGTCATCGAGCACGACCAGCGGATTCTTGCCGCCCATTTCGAGCTGGAATTTCTTCATCGGGTTCGAGAGCACGCAGGCCTGCGCGATCTTGCGCCCGGTTTGCACCGAGCCCGTGAACGAGATCGCGGCGACGTCCGGGTGATCGAGCAGGGTCTGTCCGACCACCGAGCCCGAGCCGACCACGAGGTTGAACACGCCGGCGGGAATGCCGGAGCGGGTGATGATCTCGGACAGCGCATGCGCCGAGCCCGGCACCAGTTCGGCCGGCTTGAACACCACGGTGTTGCCGTAGCACAGCGCCGGCGCGATCTTCCAGGCAGGGATGGCGATCGGGAAATTCCAGGGCGTGATCATGCCGACGACGCCCATCGGCTCACGGGTGAGCTCGACGTCGAGGCCGGGACGCACCGAGGCGCCCTTCTCACCGATCAGGCGCAGCGCCTCGCCGGCGAAGAACGCGAAGATCTGGCCGGCGCGGGCGACCTCGCCGATACCCTCGGGGAGGGTCTTGCCCTCCTCGCGCGCGAGCAGGCGGCCGAGCTCTTCCTTGCGGGCGAGGATTTCGAGCGAAATCTTGTTCAGCGCGTCGAAGCGCGCCTGCGGCGTCGACTGCGCCCAGGCGGGGAAGGCGGCCTTGGCGGCGGCGATCGCCTTCTCGGTCTGCGCCTTGTCGGCCTTGGCGTATTCGCCGACGACGTCGTTGGTGTTGGAGGGATTGATGTTCCTGGTGACGCCCGAGCCGTCGACCCATTCGCCGCCGATGAAGTTTTTAAGGATCGCAGTCATCGTTTCCTCCAAAGTGTTTACCGCACGAGGCAGGGACGCTTGTCGTCGAAGGTCCAGCCTGGGATCAGGTCCTGCATGGCAATAGCGTCATCACGGGCGCCAAGTCCATGCCGCTTGTAGAGGTCATGCGCCGCGTCGATAGCGGCCCTGTCGATTTCGATACCCAGCCCCGGCCCGTCGGGGACGGCAATCTTGCCGCCCTTGATCTGGAGCGGCTCTTTGGTCAGCGCCTGGCCGTCCTGCCAGATCCAGTGGGTGTCGATCGCGGTGACCTTGCCGGGCGCGGCGGCGCCGACATGGGTGAACATGGCCAGCGAAATGTCGAAATGGTTGTTGGAATGCGAGCCCCAGGTCAGGCCGTTGTCCCGGCAGGTCTGGGCGACGCGCACCGAGCCCTGCATGGTCCAGAAATGGGGATCGGCCAGCGGAATGTCCACTGCGCCGAGGCGCAGCGCATGGGAGAGCTGGCGCCAGTCGGTCGCGATCATGTTGGTTGCGGTGGGCAGCCCCGTGGCGCGGCGGAACTCGGCCATGATCTCGCGGCCGGAGAAGCCGGCCTCGGCGCCGCAGGGGTCCTCGGCATAGGCGAGGACACCGTGCATGCCCTTGCAGAGCCTGATCGCCTCCTCCAGCGACCAGGCGCCGTTGGGGTCTAGCGTGACGCGCGCGTTCGGGTAGCGCTTGGCGATGGCGGTGACGGCCTCGATCTCCTGCTCTCCGCGCAGCACGCCGCCCTTCAGCTTGAAGTCGGCGAAGCCGTAATGGTCGTGGGTGGCTTCCGCGAGCCGCACCACGTTCTCGGGCGTCATCGCCTCCTGATGGCGGAGATTGAACCACTCCGCCTTGCCGGTCTCGCCCGCGACGTAGTCGAGCTTCGACCTGCGACGATCGCCGACGAAGAAAAGGTAGCCGAGCGTCTCGACGCTCTTGCGCTGCTGGCCTTCGCCGAGCAGCGCGGCGACGGGCAGGTTGAGATGCTGGCCGAGCAGGTCGAGCAGCGCGGACTCGATCGCGGTGACCGCATGGATCATGACGCGGAGGTCGAAGGTCTGCTTGCCGCGGCCGCCCGCGTCGCGGTCGGCGAAGGCGGTGCGGATTTCGGCGAGGATATTGTTCATCGCGCCGACGGTCTTGCCGATCACGAGATCGCGCGCGTCCTGCAGCGTCTGCCAGATCTTCTGCCCGCCCGGTACCTCACCGAGGCCGGTGTGACCGGCATTGTCGGTGAGGACGACGATGTTGCGGGTGAAGAACGGCGCGTGCGCACCGCTGAGGTTGAGGAGCATGCTGTCGCGGCCCGCGACCGGGATCACCTGCATCGCCGTGATAACAGGTGCGCCGGAAATATTGGTCTGGGCCATCGAACGCTCCTCGCTGTCGGCGTCCTATTCTGCAGCCTGTTGTGACGATCGGATGGCGGGCAGATTCTTCACCAGCGCGGTCAGCTCCGCGATCTCCTGCTCGGTGAGGTCGGTGAGCGGCGGGCGGACCGGGCCGGAATCGCGGCCGATCACCTTCATGCCGGCCTTGATGATCGAGACCGCATAGCCCTTCTTGCGGTTGCGGATCGCGATCAGCGGCAGGATGAAATCCTTCAGCCCGGCCTGGATCGTGGCGTGGTCGCGCTTGCGCACGGCCGTGTAGAAATTGGTGGCGAATTCCGGCACGAAGTTGAACACGGCGGAGGAATAGGTCGTCACGCCCATGTCGAGATAGGGCAGGGCGAAAGTCTCGGCCGTCGGCAGGCCGCCGACATAGGTCAGGCGGTCGCCGAGCTTGGTGTGGACGCGGGTCATTAGCTCGATGTCGCCGATACCGTCCTTGTAGCCGACGAGGTTCGGGCAGCGCTCGGCGAGACGCGCGAGCGTGTCTGGCTGGAGGATGGCGTTGTCGCGGTTGTAGACGATGACGCCGATCTTCACGGCGGCGCAGACCGCCTCAACATGGGCGGCAAGGCCGTCCTGCTCGGCATGAGTGAGATAGGGTGGCAGCAGCAGCAGGCCGTCGGCGCCGGCCTTTTCCGCGCCGATCGCGATCTCTCGGGCGATCGCGGTGCCATAGCCGGTGCCGGCGAGCACGGGCACGCGGCCCTTGGTCTCGTCGACGGCAATCTTGACGACTTCGGGAACCTCGGTCGGCGTCAGCGAGAAGAACTCGCCGGTGCCGCCGGCAGCGAACAGGCCGGCGACGTCATAGCCGCACAGCCAGTCCATGTTGGAGCGGTAGGTCGCCTCGTCGAAGGAGTAGTCCGCCCTGAACGGCGTGACGGGAAAGGACAGGAGGCCGGATCCGATCTTCTGGGCCATTTCCTGCGGGGTCATCTTGCTCACGGGCGCTGTTCCCTTCGTGCGTGTTGTGGAGGACGCGGTCCTCGATGCCTGCGCGTCGATGCGCCGTGATTTAGGAGACCGTTCGATGCGGGTCCAAGCCAAAGCCTATATCGACCGATGCGGATTGAGCATCAATCTTCCGCCACCTCCGCGGAGGACAGTTCACCGGCGATCTTGACCAGGGCCGAGAGCAGCGGATTCTCGTCGTCGCGGCGCCAGACCATGAACAGCTCGACCGGCACGCGGCCCCGCAGCTTCAGCGGCCGCAGCCGGACGTCGGAGATCTTCAGGCCCGCAGCCGCGGCCGGCACGATGGCGAGGCCGAGGCCGGCGCGGACCATCGCCAGGATCGAGTGGATCTGGCTGAGATGCTGGACGTAGCGAGGCAGCACGTCGGCGCGGGTGAATTGCGCCACCAGGAGATCGTGGAAGTAGCGGCTCTCATAGGGCGAATACATCACGAAGGGCTGGTCGTCGAAATCCTTGATGGTGATGCTCTCGGCATTCGCGAGCGGATGCTTCTTCGGGATCGCGGCGAGCAGGGGCTCGGCGACGACGCGGCGGCTGGCGAGTTCGGGCCGCGCGATCGGCGGCCTGAGCAGGCCGGCGTCGATCTGGCCCGAGGTCAACGCCTCGAACTGGTCGCCCGACACCATCTCCTTCAGCGAGAAGTCGACCTCGGGCAGCTTGGCGCGGCACGCCGCGACGAGCTCGGGCAGGAAGCCATAGGCCGCGGCCGCGGTGAAGCCGATCTTCACCGAGCCGGTCTTGCCGAGCGCGATGCGGCGAGCGACTTGCGAAGCGCTTTCGGCGAGCTTGAGGATGCGGCGCGCCTCGGGCAGGAAGCTTCGTCCCGCAGGGGTGAGACGGACCGAGCGGCTGGTGCGCTCCAGCAGCGGCGCATCGATGATGTGCTCGAGCACCTGGATCTGCCGGGACAGCGGCGGCTGGGTCATGTTCAGCCGCGCGGCGGCGCGGCCGAAATGCAGTTCTTCCGCCACCGTGACGAAACAGCGGAGCTGGTTGAGGTCGAACATCGATACATGCCTTAGATGGATAAGGCGTTTCCCTGGCACTTCTAGCATCGATCACCCCCAAAAACAAAGACGGCGGCTTTGAGGGCCGCCGTTGAGTTGCCTGGTCGAGCTCCCATGGGAGCCCTCAGGAGGAACGTTTGAGCGTCACCCGCTCGATCTTGCCGACGATGACGAGATAGGCGAAGGCGGCCACCAGCGCGTTGAGGCCGACGAACACCAGTGCGCCGTTGAACGAGCCGGTCGCGGCCAGGATGTAGCCGATCACGATCGGCGTGGTGATCGAGGACAAATTGCCGAAGGTGTTGAACAGGCCGCCGGAGACGCCGCCGGCTTCCTTCGGCGAGGTGTCGGACACGACCGCCCAGCCGAGCGCACCGATGCCCTTGCCGAAGAAGGCCAGCGCCATGAAGCCGACCACCAGCGCCTGTCCGTCGACATAGTTGCAGGCGACGATCGACATCGACAGCAGCATGCCGCCGACGATCGGAATCTTGCGCGCCATGGTCAGCGAGCCGGTCCTGCGCAGGATCGCATCGGAGATGATGCCGCCGAGCACGCCGCCGATGAAGCCGCACAGCGCCGGCAGCGTCGCGACGAAGCCGGCCTGCAGGATCGACAGGCCGCGCTCCTTGACGAGATAGACCGGGAACCAGGTCAGGAAGAAATAGGTCAGCGTGTTGATGCAGTATTGGCCGAGATAGACGCCGAGCATCATGCGGTTGGAGAGCAGCTGGCGGATGTGGTGCCAGCCGGAGCCGGCCTCGGGCGAACGCGCGCGCGGCAGATCGTCCTTGGGCGCATCGAGATCGACCAGCGCGCCGCCTTCCCTGATGTAATCGAACTCGGCCTCGTTGATCGAGGGATGCTCCTTCGGTCCGTAAATGGTCTTGAGCCAGACCAAGCCCATGACGATGCCGAGCGCGCCCATCACGAAGAACACGAAGCGCCAACCATAGGCGTGCGCGATCCAGCCCATCAGCGGCGCGAAGATCACGGTGGCGAAATACTGTCCCGAGTTGAAGAAGGCCGATGCCGTGCCGCGTTCGTTGCTTGGAAACCAGGCCGCGACGATGCGGGCATTGGCGGGGAAGGAGGGCGCTTCCGCGACGCCGACAAGGAGGCGGAGAGCGAACAGCACGACGACGGCCGCGCCGGCGCTGAGAAAGCCGATCCAGCCCTGCATCAGCGTGAACAACGACCAGATGATGATGCTGAAGGCATAGACGATGCGCGAGCCATAGCGGTCGAGCAGCCAGCCGCCCGGCACCTGCGCCACGACATAGGACCAGCCGAAGGCCGAGAAGATCCAGCCCATTGCGACGGGATCGAGATGCAGCTCCTTGGAGAGCGCGGGGCCTGCGATCGACAGCGTGGCGCGGTCGGCATAATTCACGGTGGTGACCAGGAACAACATGGTCACGATGAACAGCCTGACGCGAGATCTCCTCGCATCCGCTGTGGACACCACTGCGCTCATCAGGCGCCTCCTTGAACTCGACCCGTTTCCCCGAGACGAGTCCTAGAGGCGCGCGCGGCAAAGTGTCCAAGCTCAAGGCAGTATCGATCGATGCCGTTTTTGGATTGATGAAAGGCAGGTCGGGGGGAACGATGATGGCGCGAGGAGAACGTGCGAGCGGTCGTGATGCGCAAGATGATGCCGCACACACCGCTGTCATTCCCCGCGAAGGCGGGGAATCCAGTACGCCGCGGCTTCTCGATTCATCACTATTGTCTCGGCGTACTGGATCGCCCGATCAAGTCGGGCGACGACACCGAGTGTGTGGAACGAGCTCGCGTCTGCGCTACTGCCTTGCGCTCGGCAACAGCTGCGGCAGGGATCCGCGCGTCACGCCCGGCGGCACGGCGTCGAGCCCGAGCACGGCGCTTGCGGCGGGCAGCGCTGCATCCGCCATCGCGGCATGACCTTCCGCGCTCGGATGCACGGCGCCGCCATAGACGGCGGAGAGCACGCCCCAGGTCGCGTCGTGGATGTCGGTCGGCTGGCTCGCGGCCGGCAGTCCTTGCGGATAGGTCATCGCCGCAAAATAGCTGTCATTGGCATCGCGGATCCAGCGCGCGCGGGGCAGGTAGGCGCGGTATTCCGAGGCGCCGCGGCCGCACAGCATCGGCTGGTTCGCTCCGCTCACGATGTCGGGATTGAAGCTCTGGCCGTTCTCGGCGAAGCAGCTGCGGTCGAATTCGGGATCGTTGCCGGAATGGGCGCAAAAGCCGTGATCGGCGAACGCGGCCTGGTGCGCATCGACGAACGTCATGCGATCGGCTTCGGGATCGCGGCACAGCGCGCCGCGCGTGCAGGTGGCGAGGCCCTTCAGCTGCGGCAGAAATTCAGTGTCGACGAAGGTCGAGACGCGGGCAAGGCGCTGTGGGTCGGCGTTGAACGACGGATGGATGTCGAAGCCGGCCCGACCGCCGCGGCAGGGCACGCCGCCGTCGGCGAGCGCTGGGTTGGCATAGGAGACATAGACCACGTGCGAGAGGTCGCCGTCGACCAGGGGCTTCAGTGCCTCGCGCAGCTTGACGAAATTCTGCGGCAGCTCGCGCGCCAGCGCATCACGGGAATCGTCGACGCTCGCCATCACCCCGGAGCGGCGGAACAGCGTGCGCTCGGTCGGGGTCTCGACGATCACGTCGGCGACGAGACCGGAGAAATAGACGTCGTTGGCACCCACCGAGAGCAGCACCAGGTCGAGTGTGCGGTCGGGCTGGCGCTTCTTCGCCGCGGTGAGCGCTTCGCGCAGCTCGGCGACCTGGGCGTTCACGCTGGTGTTGCAGACGCCGGTCTTGCCGGGCGGGCACTCGCGGGCTCGCTGCGAGCCTAGCAGCCCGTCGCCGATGCTGGCGCCGGTGCAAGCGAGCGGCAGGTAGGTCACGGCGATATGGGTGTAACGCACGGCGAGCGCCAGCGCGGTGCGCGTCTGGTAGCTGTACAGCGAGCGGTGGCAGGGCGCGTTGAACCAGAGCGCGCTGTAGCGTTGCCAGTTGGCAAGCGTATCCGGCGCCTCGCAGGCGCGGCCGCCCTTGAAGCCCTGGCGGCTCGGCCGGTAATATTGCGCACCGGCGGTGCCGAGGTAGGAGCGGAAGCAGAAGCCTTCGTCGGACAGCGCCAGCGGACGGTCCGGATTGCCTTCGCCCGAGGCGATGCTGTCCCCGAGGCCGGCGACGAAAATGTCGCGGACCTGGATCTCGGTCTGGACGCGCTGGGTCGGATCGGAGCCGGAGGAGACGTCGACGGTTGCGACCGTCTGCTTGCCGTAGCGGACGCGCAGGTTGATCGGCTCGGCGCAGTCGAAGGTCGATTGTTGCGGGCCGTCGCCGTCGTCGAACGACCAGGCGCAGGTGGCGCCGACCGGCACCGCGCCAACGAGGCGCACGGTGACCGGGTGGTCGATCGGGGTGAGGTAGTTTTCCTTGGTGTTGTCGCGGGTGCAGGGCTGGTTGACCCGGCCCTGGAGGTCGATGCAGAGGCGGTTGACCATGTTGCGGGCCCAGCCGCGGCCTTCGCTCTGGAGCTCCAGCGATTGTTCGGCGGCCAGGATGTTGCGGTTGCGCGCGTTCTCGACATGGAGCAGGAAGTCGCGCTCCTCGCGGAACAGCCGGAAACGGTTACGCACCTCCCAGCTGATCTGCAGGGCGCCGGCGTCCTGAGCGACGGCGCGCTGGGGCAGCAAGGCGACCAGAATCGCCGCAAGCAGCAGGGCGCCTGCGGAAAGGGAACGAAGGGGGCGAGGGATCATGGCCCGCGTGTTCAACGGCAAAGTTGAGGCGGAAATAAGAGAGGATTGCTCCCCCGCCTGCAACCTTTGTCTCACGGGTCGAGGATCCGCCTATCGCTTGCCGGCCTGCCGCAGCGCCCGTTCACGCTCCATCCCGGCCACCTGCTTGGGCAGATTGGCCTGGGCGCAGGCCTCCGCCAGCCGCCGCCGCTCCTGCCAGGGGGCGACCACGTTCATCCAGAGCTCGCGCGTGCCCATGATGGAGATGGCGAGGCCGAACGGGATCACGAAATAGAGGATGCGGAACACCAGCAGCGTCGCCAGAAGCTCCTCGCGGCCGAACTGGGGCAGCGCCACCAGCATGGCGGCATCGAACACGCCGATCGACCCGGGCGCATGGCTGGCAAAGCCGATCAGCGTCGCCAGGATGAACACCACGGCAAGCGACATGAAGTCGATCGGCGGATTGGCAGGCATCAGCAGATACATTGCCAGCGCGCAGAAGCCGAGATCGACCACGCCGATCAGGATCTGCACCAGGGTCAGCGGCGCCGAGGGCAGCACCACCTTCCAGCCCTTCTGGCCGAGCTCCCGCCGCTTCTCGCCCATGCACAGCCAGACCAGATACGCGCCGATCGAGGCAAGCCCGCCGAGTGCGATCAGCCGGTTGATCGACGGGGGAAGCTGATCCATCGAGGACGCCGCATCCGGATGGATGGCCAGGCCGATCGAGAGCACGAAGATGTTACCGAGCCAGAAGGTCAGGCCCGACAGGAAACAGATCTTGGCGACGTCGATCGCGTTCAGCCCGTAATCCGAATAGATCCGGAAACGGATCGCGCCGCCGGTGAAGACGGTGGCGCCGATATTGTGACCGATCGAATAGGACGTGAAGCTGGAGAGCGCCGCGATGCGATAGGGCACGTGCTTCTTGCCGATCGTTCGCAGTGCGAAATAGTCGTAGAAGGTCAGCGTGCAGAACGCGAAGAAAACGCAGACTGCCGCGAGCCCGATGCTCCCGCGGGGAATCTCGGTCAACGCGGTCAGGATGACCCCGGTATCGATGCCCTTGAGGGTCCGCACCAGCGTGGTGATCGCGAAGGCGATGATGAAGATGCTCGCGGCGACTCCGAGCCGTCGCCAGCCGATCCATCTCTTGAAGCCGCGCTTCAGCGCGGTCAGCAGTCCGTGCATTCATCCTCCCGGCGGGGGGCAAGACCGACCGGGCCAGGCATTGGCCAATCGGGTGCGATGATGGCCATAGGCAGGCATCGATCGCTAGGCATGATCCGGCTCATTTAAGGCAAAAACACCGGCTTGTGCAGCCCTTGACAACAATAGGTTCTGCGCAGGACCGGCCATTTTGTCATACGCGGTTCACATCGGAAGGCGCGTTAAGCATATGAGTCGTGAAACCGGCCGGCTCGTGCGTTTCGAATGTTGAGATGATCTCAGATCCCGGCTTGGTCCGCGTTGCTCCAGCGCAAGCCATACGGGCTTTTTTGGAACGTCGCTGCCGCGCACTCGTTGTGCCTCATCAGCAACCGAACATGGCGGAATAAGCGGCTTTTCGTGCAGGCCGCTGCCGTGTTGTTCCAGAGAAACCGAGAGGACGGAACGATGGGACTGTTCACAAAAGACATCAAGACCATGAACGACCTGTTCGTGCACCAGCTCCAGGACATCTATTATGCCGAGCAGCAACTGACCAAGGCGCTGCCGAAAATGGCAAGCAAGGCCACCGATCCGCGGCTAAAGCAGGGCTTTTTGACGCACCTCGAGGAAACCAAGCAGCACGTCGCTCGGCTCGAGGAGGTCTTCAAGATGCATGGCGTTCCCGTGAAGGCGGTCGACTGCCCGGCGATCGACGGCATCATCGAGGAAGCCGACGAGACCGCCGGCGAGGTCGCCGACAAGGCGGTGCTCGATGCCGCGCTGATCAACGCGGCGCAGGCCGCCGAACATTATGAGATCGTACGCTACGGCAGCCTGATCGCATGGGCCAGGCAGCTCGGCCGCAACGACTGCGCCAGTGTGCTCGCCAAGACGCTCGAGGAAGAGAAGGCGACCGACATGAAGCTGACGAAACTCGCCGAGAGCAAGGTGAACCTGCGTGCGGCGAGCTAAGCTGGCTTGACGGGAATGGCGCCGCGCGGTCATCCGCGCGGCGCTTGCATGCCTGCACCATATTCCGTCGTCCCCGAAGAGTGGCGTCGAGCCGTATGGCTGGCGCCTCTGTGCGCGCACGCGAGGATGAACAATCCGAGTGAATGGGCACATCTTCCGTTCACCATTGCCGCAACAGGCGCTTAGCCGGTTACCGACTGTCCACTTCTGTTGGTTGAAGTGCGGGTCCATAGGGGCCCGTGGATGTACCAAGTTCTCTACTGTCTTACCGAAGAGCACGATTTGCGGCTCGTCGCGCTTGGCGGCGCGGTGTGTCTGCTCGCCAGCGCGGCGGCGATCAGCCTGTTCCACCGGGCGCGCGCGACGCAGGGCACCGGGCGTCTGGCCTGGCTCGGCCTCGATGCCGCCGTCAGCGGATGCGGCATCTGGGCGACGCATTTCATCGCGATGCTCGCCTACGGGCCCGGAGGCGCGGGCGCCTACAACATTCCGGTGACGATCCTGTCGTTGATCTTGGCAATCTCCGTGACCTTCGTGGGGCTGAGCATCGCGGTATCGTCCTCGCGCGCGGTATGGATCGTCCTCGGCGGCGCCATCGTCGGCGCCGGTGTCGCGGCGATGCATTACACCGGCATGGCGGCGCTGGAGATGCCTGCGCGGGTGGACTGGATCGGAAGCACGGTCGCCGTCTCGGTGCTTTCAGGAATCTTCTTTGCGGCACTTGCGCTGTTCGTAGCGGCGCGCCGCGACGACCTCGTCCACGCGCTGGCGGCGACGGCCCTGCTGACGGTCGCCATCGTCGCGCATCATTTCACGGCCATGGGCGCGGTGCTGCTGACGCCGGATCCGACGCTCGCGATCGGAGGCCTGTCGATCCCGCCGGCCTCGCTGTCCTTCCTCACCGCCAGCGCTGCGGTCGCGATCATTGCGATCGCGCTCGTGGCCGCGCTGCTCGACCGTCGTGCCAGGGGCCAATTGGGTGCCCAGCAAATGGTGTTGGATACGGCACTCGAGAACATGTCGCAGGGGCTCTGCATGTTCGACGCCGACGGCAAGATCATCCTGTTCAACGAGCGCTATGCGGCGATGCTTCGCCGCACCGACATCGCGCTCACCGGCCGCCGGCTGGTCGACATCTTGCGGGACGAGCAGGCCAGGGGCCAGTGGCAGGGCGACGCGGACGAATTCTTCGCCCGCCTCGTCGCCGATGCGCGCGAGGGCCGCACCACGACCGACGTCGTCAGCCGGTTCGGCCGCTCCATCCGGGTGGTCAACCAGCCGATGCAGGGTGGCGGCTGGGTCGCGACCTTCGAGGACATCACCGAATGGCTGGAAGCGCAGGCCAAGATCTCGCACATGGCGCGCCATGACGCGCTGACCAGCCTGCCGAACCGCGTGCTGTTCCACGAGCAGCTCGAGCAGGGACTGCGCCGGACCAGGTCGGGCGATCAGCTCGCGGTGCTCTGTCTCGATCTCGATCGCTTCAAGGACATCAACGACTCGCTCGGCCATCCCATCGGCGATGCCCTGCTGAGGGAAGTCGGCCGCAGGCTGTCCCTCGCGGTCGGCGAAAGCGACACCGTGGCGCGGCTCGGTGGCGACGAGTTCGCCGTGGTCCAGATCGGACGCTCCGAGGAAGCCGCTGCGAGATCGCTTGCCGGCCGCCTCGTCGAGGTGATCTCGGCACCTTACGAGATCGACGACCATCAGATCGTGATCGGCGTCTCGATCGGCATCTCGCTGTCGCCGCAGGACGGCAACAATCCCGACGAGCTATTGAAGAACGCCGACCTCGCGCTGTACCGCGCCAAGGCCGACGGCCGCAGCACCTATCGCTTCTTCGAGACCGGCATGGACGCCCGCGCGCAGGCGCGTCGTCTCCTTGAAATGGATCTGCGCGCGGCGCTGCAGCGCGACGAGTTCGAGGCGTACTATCAGCCGATCCGCGACGTCGCCAGCGGCCGCGTCGTCGCCTTCGAGGCGCTGCTGCGTTGGAACCATCCGCAGCGCGGCCTGATTGCTCCCATCGACTTCATTCCGCTGGCCGAGGAGACCGGACTGATCGTCCAGCTCGGCGAATTCGTGCTGCGCTCGGCCTGCATCGATGCGGCGACCTGGCCTGATGATGTCGACCTCGCCGTCAATTTGTCGCCGGTCCAGTTCAAGAATCCGAACCTGATCACATCCGTGATCGCGGCGCTAGCCGCCTCGGGACTGCCGGCGCGGCGCCTCGAGCTCGAGATCACCGAATCCGTGCTGCTGCAGAACAGCGAGGCGACGCTGACCACGCTGCACGAGCTGCGCGCCCTGGGCGTACGGATCTCGCTCGACGATTTCGGCACCGGTTATTCGTCGCTGAGCTATCTGCGCAGCTTCCCGTTCGACAAAATCAAGATCGACCGCTCCTTCGTGTCGGAACTGACGACGCGCGAGGATTCCATGGCGATCATCCGCGCCGTGACGGGCCTTGGCCGCAGTCTCGGGATCGTCACCACCGCGGAAGGCGTCGAGAACGATGCGCAGCTCGAGCTGCTCCGGCGCGAGGGCTGCACCCAGGCGCAGGGCTATCTGTTCAGCAAGCCGCGGCCCGCTTCCGATGTGGCGATGATGCTGGACCGCCCGCGGCTGCGCGTGTCTGCCTGATATTCAGCCGCGGCGCAGCGCGAAATGGGCCCCGCAGAACGCCATCACGGCGCCGAGGCATAGCGCGGCAAGCCCGGCCAGCACGCCCGAGACGCTCGGGATCGGGCTCGGTGCCGAAGCCGCCTGGCCCGCGCCAGCAAGCAGGAGCACGCCGACAGCGATCAGGAATTGCCGCATCCGCTGCGGGATCTGGCCGGAGACGGCGCTCTGCATCAACGTCGCCGTGAAATAGCCGCCGGAGAAGCCGACGGTCGCGATCAGCCACCACGCGATCGCCGCGCCGGCGGGAATGAACTCATGCGAGTCGGAGCGCCAGAGCTCGCCGAGGTCGAGCCCGTAGCGCGCGCCCAGCATGTGCACCGCGAGCGCGAGCAGCACGCCTGAGGTCATCGCGGCGCCGAGAATCAGGCGGCGCGGAAAAGAAATCGTCTCAGCCATGTCCCGCTTGTAGGATGGGCCAGGGCGGTCACGCAAGCGGGTCGCGGAGCGCGGGATTGGATTGATTGTGAGGATGCAGGATTCGGGAGCCGAGGCGGCGTCGGTCACGAGCTACGCCTACAAGGCGTCGCTGATCGGCTCGGCGCATCGCTTCGAGCTGACGGAGGAGGGGCTTTCCTGGCACATCGGCGGCCGCGCCGCGCTGTGGCCCTATGCCGAGATCAGCGCGATCCGGCTGTCGTTCCGCCCGGTCTCGATGCAGCAGCATCGCTTCCGCGCCGATGTCACCCACAGCAGTGGCCGCCGTATCACGATCCTGTCGACGAGCTGGCAGACCGCGGCGCTGATGGCGCCGCAGGATAACGGCTTTCGCGCCTTCATCGTCGAATTGCATGCGCGGATGGCGAAGGCGGGCAGCCGCGCGGTGCTGACCGCCGGGCTTGGCCGTGCGGCCTATGCGGCGGTGCTGGCGTTGCTCGCAATGCTGACGGTGGCGATGGCCGGCCTGTTGATCCGTGCCCTCGTGATCGGCGAGTTCGCCGGCGTGCTGTTCATCCTCGGCTTTGCCGCGCTGTTCGCCTGGCAGGTCGGCGGCTTCGTGCGGCGCAACCAGCCGCAGAGCTACAGTTTCGATCAGGTGCCGAAGGCGCTGCTGCCTTGAGTGCAATCGGCAGCAATCAAACGTGACTTCGCGTCGCGGCGCGGACGTCGCATCTTGCGTTCATGTCAGTCGTGGACCGCAGCACCCGTCTGCCGACGGCAGATGAGATCGCCAGAATCAACCGCACCCATCTGATCGACACGCCGCTGCGGCCAGCGGACCTGCTGTTCATGTTCGGCACCCGCGAAGAGGTGGGCTTACGTGCCGGCACTGCCGCAAGGCTCTGGCGCGAGGGTCTATTCCGCTGGTCGATTGTCAGCGGCGGTATGACGCCGGGCTCGGAGCAAACCGAGTGCACGATCATCAAGTCGGCGATGATCGCGGCGGGCATTCCGGCGGACGTTATCCTTGAGGAGCATCGCGCGATGAACACCGGCGAGAACGTGATCTTCTCGCTTCCGGTGATCGATGCGGCGCTCGGACTGCGGAACATCCGCAGCGTGATCTGCCTCGGCAACACCTGGACCGCGCGGCGTTACCCGATGACGCTGCAGAGGCATTGGCCGGAGGTCGAGAAGATGCTGCTCACTGTCGACAGCTTCGCGACGCCGCGTTCGCTCTGGCATACCGATGCCGAATTTCGCCGCCGCATGCTGCACGAATGGGACAAGATCGAGCCCTACAAAGCGAGTGGCTTCATCGCGGATTGGCCCGAGATCTGAGCTACTCCGTCGAGTCGAAATCCTCTTCCTTGGTGCCGAGCAGCGACACGATGGTGCGCAGGCCGGAATCGAGCTGCTCGAAGGTGGGTGGGGCGAGTGCGAGGCGCACAGCGTTCGGTGCGTGGCCGTGGGCGATGGCGAAGGTGGAGGACGGCGTCAGCGCGATGCCGCGCCTCGCCGCCGCCGCCACGAAGGTCTGCGAGCGCCAGTGCGGCGGCAGCGTCAGCCACAGATGGTAGGAGCGCGGGTCGGCGGCGAGCTGGTAGCCGGCCAGCAGCCGTGCAGCGGTCTGCTGGCGCCGGGCGGCGTCGATCCGCTTCAGCCGCGTCAGCTCGGCGACGGTGCCGTCGGCCATCAGCCGCTGCCCGGATGCGAGCGCGTAGCCCGAGGCGATCCAGCCGCCGGTCCGCACCGCGCTCATCACGCTTTCGCGCAAGCGAGGCGGCGCCACGAGGATCCCGAGCGCAAGGCCCGGCGCGACCTTCTTGGACAGGCTGTCGATCACGATGCAGCGGTCCGGCCCGAGGGCGGCCAGCGGCGTGTCGTCGGCGAGGAAGCCGTAGACGGCGTCCTCGATGATGGTGAGGTCGAGCTTCTCGGCGACGCGTATGATGTCGGCGCGCCGCGTCGCGGTCATGGTGACGCCGAGCGGGTTCTGGATGATGGGCTGGAGATACAGCGCCGACAGATGCGCCTCGCGATGCGCCTTCTGGATGGCGTCGGGCCGCGCGCCATGCTCGTCCATGGGAATCGGGACCAGCGTCACGCCGAGCCGCGCGGCGATGCTCTTGACGTAAGGATAGGTCAGCGCCTCGACGCCGCAGCGGCCGCCGGTCGGGACGAGTGCCGCGAGCGCGGCCGCGAGCGATTGCTTGCCGTTGGCGGTGAAGACGATCTGCTCGGCCTGCGGGGCGAAATCCTTCCGCGCGAGATAGGCGGCGGCGGCATTGCGCGCGCTCCTGGTGCCGGTGCTGGTCGAGACGCGCAGCGCGGATTCAAGTGCGTCGACGCGCTCGAGGCCCGCAAGGCTCTTGGCGATCATCGCCCATTGCTGCGGCAGCAGCGGATAATTGACCTCGAAATCGATCCGCGCATCGCGCGGCTCGCTCAAGGCCTCGACCTCGCGCCTGATGTCGCCGGAGATGAACGTGCCGCGGCCGACCTCGCCGACGACGAGCCCACGGCGGAGCAACTCCGTATAAACCCGGCTCGCGGTCGAGACCGCGATGCCACGGTCATAGGCAAAATTGCGCTGCGGCGGCAGGCGGTCGCCGGGCCTTAACGTGCCGTTAGCGATATCGACGGCAATGGCATCGGCAAGCTTCACGTACTCGAACTTGGACATTATTGCACCGAGAGCAATGTTTTACTTGCTCCGAGCAGTGTACTGGAGCATTTAAGTTCCATCAAGTTCCGCGATTGAGCCGAGGAGAGCGAGAGCAATCCGACGGCAATGAGGTGCAAGCGCTCGTAGCGTCTGCGCCAACGGCATCGGCTTCGCCGCGTGGGACGACTGCCGGAGAAGAAAAATGACCCTGATCTCACAAACTGCCGGGCGGAGCATACGCCCATCCTCATCGAGCGGATTTTTTGCAACGCTCGCCAGTGTTGTTTACGCGCTGTTCGATCGCCTGGAGCACCGCTCCGCCGTCAAGACCCTGAACGAGCTCGACGACCGCGCCCTGCGCGACATCGGGATTACGCGCAGCCAGATCGAGGACGCCGTCTACGGACAGGTCAAGACCGAGCTGACGCGATACCTGTGAGGCACGTGCGACGCTGATCCCTGCGTGTCCCGGACGCGCTGCAACGCGCAAGCGTTGCTGCGCAGAGCCGGGACCCAGCAGGCCACGCACTCGCTGATGCATGGGCCCCGGCTTCTGCAGCGCATCGTCGAAAGGACGCTGCGCTGCGTCCGGGGCACGAGACCTTTGTTCAACGGCACACATGGTTGATCATCCTCGCGGCGCATTTCGCCCGAGCTTTGCTTCGTCGCTTGCCCTCAATTGAAAGAGGGCGCAGGGAAGACCGGGTGCCGGCCGGGCACCCACGGTCCACTGTGCGAAGGGTAGAGCAAGACTCTGCACAGCGGCATACAGGTGAAGCCAAACAACCGGCCTTCCCTGCGCAGGGGTTTTACGGCTTATGTCGTACTCTCCCCGGGGAGCGTTGCACTATTGCCCCCGTCGCCTTGCGGATGGCTGACGCGTACGTCCGGTTGGACGAGACACATCACCACAAGACTTGACGCACAGACCCCGGGCGTCAGGACCACACGATTTTGCCGTACGCTGATTACACCGGTCGTGTGCGCGACGCTCTCGCTCACGGTTGCCCGCCCTGCGAAGCTCTTCGCGCCGATGCAATCAGCGTCCACCGCCGCCCGGCCCGCGTTCGTGACGATCGCGATACGCCCCTCTTCCTTGGGCCAGGTTGCCGCGACACATACGCCCTTTCCGAATTTCGGTAAAGTAGAATGTTTTTCGCGGCGTGCGTTGACCTAGGGCTTGCGTGTTTTGCCCGTCGGGCAACGCAAGGGATTGTACTTTTTGCCGAGCGGAAGGAGCGCAATCCGGGGCGACGAGAAGCGTTCAGCTCAACGCAAAAGGCGTCATGGTCAAAGCGGCTCTTTCAGCGACGCGCTGGGAGGCACTCAGCTTCACTCTTGATTGCGGGATGCAGTCCCGGCGAAAGGCTTTACACAAGCAAACGCCGCCCGCTTGAAATACCGCGCAGGCGGCGCCTGATCAACTCGGGAGGGTGAGAGTAAAATCCCGATACCTGTTGGTCTCCACGCGGAGGCCGTAAGTTCAGCCTGTTGGAGATGAAGCCCTAAAGCGGCGCAAACAGTCCCGGTGAGGTCAGCCACTTGTTGACCTCTCCGGCAACATCGATCTGCCGGGCTTTGCTCAAAAGCTCCGTGCGGCGGATGCCAGCGGGCATCCCTTCGGCCTGCTGACGAAGGTTGAGTGCCTCTTGCGCCATGCGGTATTCGAATGTCGATGATGGTTCTGGGGATCGTCGAGCCGGCATTTTGATGCTCCGCTTCGAGGTTGAGCGGGAGCGCAACTCGCGTCCACACCACCGATAAATGCTAAGGGCCGCTCGGCGGTAACGAGACAATGCGCCCTTATCTCCCGAATAGCGAGGGCTTTGTTCCGTTCGCGCAGGAACTATCGGAAAACAGCCCAGGGCTCGCCGCTGGCTGGATTACTGGTCATCGCTGGAAGGGCGGTTTGAACGATCAACGCGAACAGTTCTGAATTCCATAGGCCCATCAAGCAGGCGCTGCTTTCTCTTCGATTGGTCGTTGGAACTGGCGGAACTGTCGGCCCTGTCATCCAGTACCGCACCGGCCAGATGAAGAGCACGCTTTCGTTGGCGGACCACTCGGCCACCTTTCGCAGTTTCTTTCGTCATTCATCCGACCTTCCGAATTGGAGTGCGACGTTCGGCACACGTCCGAGGTCGGTGAAACCTCAGCAGCCGCGGCATATATTCTTCAGCTTCGCGGCAGTTCGGGCTTCTTCCGCAAGAAACGGGTCCTTGTAGCCTGACGATGGGTCGACGCCCGGTTTCGGCGGATTTGCTTGCTTCGGGGGAAATGCCGCATCGTAACAGGAGAGGCGCGCGCCGGTGCTTTCGATCGCTCGGCAGTTCGGCTCCGCGGCGAAAGCTGCCGGCGTGAAGGTGCCCAGTGCCGATGCCAGCAGAAGCGCCGCGTTCCTTGTTCGGGCCGTCTTCATGTTCGACACCCCATCGCTACTTGGCTCTATTCGCCCAAGTCGCAGGCTCGCCGGTCCAGGCCGGAAGAGCATCCCATTCGGACCAGCGCATCCTGCGCTCCTCGTCTCCGACCCTCACGAAGACAAAGGGAGCATCGTCCCGACCCGTCTTCGAACCGACGAAAACCGCCGGAACGCCGTAGGCATCCCTGATGATTGCCGTGTTTGCCATTCCGCCTCCTGTCTCTGCTCACGCCTTGGCTTGAGTCTTGGTTTTGAGTCGTGGCTTTGGCTCAGGGGGCTGCGCCTGCCAGTTGGCGCAGGGCAATTGAACGGACCTGCCGCTAAAGAACGGCTGAGATCGCGATCACCAGCACCAGGAAGACAGGCACCAATATCGGTGGAACGAGCCACTCACGAATGTCGAATTTGACCAGATCGGACATATGACCGCCTTCTTTCGTTTGAGGCGGGAGCGCGATGCTCTCAGTCACCGATAACAGCCAGGAAGCGCGCGGTGATGCCAACCCTGTAGCACCCATCTTGTCAATTAGCGAGGTCAATCTCGTCCGGCTTGCGCGAAACTGACCACGACGAGCGGCTCACACCAGCTCATCGGTCCACACCTTGAAGCTGATGAGCTCGCCTGGTCCGAAAATATGAACAATCGGAACATCCGCCGCATCGCGGCCTTGGGCGATCAGGACACGGCCGATGCGCGGAGTGTTGTTGCGTGCATCGAAGGTGTACCAGCGACCGCCAAGGTAGGCATCGAACCAACCTGCAAAGTCGCCGGCGGCGTGGGGCGGCGGAATGCCGATATCGCCGAGATAGCCGGTGCAGTAGCGCGCTGGAATGTTCATGCAGCGGCAGAACGCGATGGCGAGATGCGCATAGTCGCGGCAAACGCCCTTTCGCTCGTTGAAGACCTCCCATGCCGTCATGGTCGCCCGCGCGTGCTCGTATCCGAACGCGATGTGATGGTGAACAAAATCGCAGATCGCCTGGACGCGAGGCCAGCCGGGCGCCGTCTTCTCGAACAACTTCCAAGCAATGTCGGAAAGCCGATCCGTCTCGCAATACCGGCTGCCGAGCAGATAGAGCAGGGTGTCCGATGGAAGATCCTCGACTGCGTGTTGCGCGGCTGAAGGCACGATTACATCGGGCAAGCCGCTGTCGCGCACCGTTCCGTCGGCAGTAAGGCGCATGCGGCCGCGGGGCGCAACCAGCCGGCTGCACCAGTTCCCGAAGCTGTCGCGGTAGGGCGTGATCGGAACGGAAGGCGAGGTGACGAGGTGATCCGGCACAATAACATCGGATGCCCGCGTGAAATGCGTCCCGACCATCGCGATCAATGGCGTGACTTGCGGGAAGTCGTAGACCATTTCGAAGCCGACCCGGATCTGCATGCTTAGGCCTCGGCTCCAACTGCGCTGACTGGAATTGGTCGCCGGTCGAGTCGTGTTGGCTGAACTCAGGTCGGCATCGCTGCGACAGTCCGGTCTGCGTCGTCGCTGAAGAGCAAATGGCTACGCAACCGGCCGAATGCAATGACCAGTGCCGCTATGCCTGCCTGTTTTGCCAAGCCAATTGTAACTGCTTTCACATTGTGGCCTGGACGCGCGAAGCGACGTCCGGGATGGGCGATAGGAGTGGTCTCGGGTATCGCCTCCGCCTTCCTCAATGCCTCACCACCAGCACCGAGCATTTCGCGTAGCGCACCACATGGCCGGCGTTGGAGCCGAGGAAATAGGTGCGCATCGCCGGCCGGTGCGAGGTCATCACGATCAGATCGGCCTTCATGTGCACCGCTTCCTCCAGAATTTCGTGATAGATGCCGCCCTGGCGCACCACGCTGGAGATCCGCGCCTGCTCGATGCCGGATTCGCGCGCGACGATGGCAAGCGCCTCTTCCGAGGTCTGGCGCTGCTGCTCGTCGAAATCGGCCGGCACGTATTCGGCCAGCATCACCGGCGTCATCGGCAGCACGTTGAGCAGGCGCACCTGGCCGTTCCAGGTCTGCGACAGGGTTGCCGCGGTCGCGATCGCCGGCTTGGCCAGATCGGTGTCGGCGAGGTCGATGGGCACGAGGATGGACTTGAACATCTGCGCCTCCAAATCTTCCAGTCAGCACGTCTTGTCGGCACGTCGCGCGGTCACCCCGATCGAAGCAGCCTGGGACTGGTGAACAGCACCAGCTTGCCGCGGCGGTAGGCGACGTCACCCCAATCCTTGACGTCAAAGTCCAAGATCGCAAGCCCCGCGGTGGGAAGATTGTCGGCGAGCGCCCTGGCGCCATCAGGATCGCCGCCGCCCATCAGCATCAGCGCGGCCTCGTGCATCCCGGGGTTATGCGCGACCAGGAGCAATTGCTTGGGGTCGGCAGGCGCCGTTGCGGTGCGAATGGATTCCAGGATCTGCGCGGGATCGGCGCCGTAGAGTTCCGGCAAAATCTCGACCTGCGGCGTCGGGACGCGGTCCTTCATCGCCTCCCATGCGATGTCCCAGGTCTGCCGGGCCCGGACCGCGTGCGACACCAGCACGGTGTCGGGGAAGGGCGGATGGGTGGCCATCCAGTCGCCGATCCGGGCGGCGTCCTTGTGGCCGCGATCGTCGAGCCGGCGGTCCTGGTCACGGCCGCTCGGCGCGTCGGTCTCGGTCTTGGCGTGACGCAGCAGCATCAAACGGCGCATGGCATTCCCGAATCGTTATCCGTCCAGAATAATCTACAGGCGCCGGTCGAGGACAAGGTGACAGGCGCCCATTTGGTACCAGGTTGTTATTTCCGCATGATCTCATCGGAAAACCGCTGCGCAGTTTTCCGGATCATGCTCTAAGAAAACGACATGAGCGAGACTTTCACAAGCGTGTCCCAGGAAGAAGCCGGCTTTCGCGACCGCACGCGGCTGTCATTCGACCTCGACGCCGACATCTGCGTCATCGGTGCGGGCCTTGCCGGGCTCACCATCGCGCTGGAGGCGGCCCGGCTCGGGGCGAGTGTCGCGGTGCTCGAGGGCCGCCATATCGGCTGGAACGCGTCCGGCAACCAGCTCGGCACCGTGATGCCGGGCTTCGCGCTGCCGCTCACCGATCTGATCGAGCGCGTCGGCTTCGAGGACGCGCGCGAATTGTGGAGGTTGTCGAAGGAGGGCGCCGAATTCGTGCGGGCCAACGCCACGGAAGAGAACATGCCGGGAATCGGCCCTGATGACGGCGTGCTGGAGGTCTCCAACGTCGATGCAGGCGACCGGCTGATCAGCCGGTTGCAGATGCTGAACGAGGATTTCGACACCGAGGTCGAGGGTTGGCAGGTCGATCGCGTTCGCGACGTGCTCAAGACCGATCGCTACTTCCACGGCGTGTACTATCCGAAGGCGTTCCAGGTCGACGGCCGCAAATATGTGCATGGCCTGGCGGCGCTGGCACGGCGGGCAGGCGCCCGCATCTTCGAGGACACGCCCGTCGTCAGCATCGATCATTCCGGCATCCGCAAACGCATCGTCACGCCCTCGGCGCGGCTGCGCGCAACCCATATCGTGCTCGCGGGGAACATTCACCTCGGCGCGCCCTTGCGGCGCCTGTCGGACACGTTGCTGCCGGTCTGGCGCTATGCCGGAATCACGGCGCCGCTCGGTGAGCGCGTGCACGAGCTGATCGCCTTCAAGGGATCGGTGATGGATTCCGACGGCGTCGACCATTTCCGCATCGTCGATGGCGACCGCCTGATGTGGGAGAGTCCGGAGACCACCTGGGCTGCGCGGCCGCAGCGCTTTGCAGGCGCCGTCAGGCGCCGGATCCGCTCGATCTTCCCGGCGCTCGGCGATGTCGAGATCACCGAGATGTTCGGCGGCGCCACCGGCCAGACCGTGCACGGCATGCCGCAGATCGGCCAGTTGCGCAAAGGCCTGTGGGTGGCGAGCGGGTTCGGCCGCCAGGGCATGAACACCTCGGCCATGGCCGGGCAGATGATCGCGCGCAGCATCCTGCGGGGCGACGAGCGCTGGAAGCTGTTCTCGCCGTTCGAACTGGTCTGGGCGGGCGGTGCCACCGGGCGCGTCGCAGGCCAGTTGGTCGGAATCTGGAGCAGGGCGAGCTCCGCCGCCGCAGGCTCGCTCGCCCGTTACCGCGAACGGGCCAGGGTCAAGGACGGGGAGCGCGAGGCCCGCCTCGCCGAAGCCAACCGGGCCGCCGGCACCGGTCCGCGCCGCCCGCCGCCCGGCATCCGGCCACGGCCGGCCCCGCCGCCGAAACCCGTAGCCCAAGAAGGAGAACAGGCTGTGGAACCGGCCTCGCAGGAGGCCGGCGTCGCGCGATAGGCCCGAGAAAAATTCCGCCCGGACGTGTAACCTCCGCCGTCGGAAGCCCGTATCTCAGGGGTGGACGCTCCCACACGGAGAATGAGATGTTTGACCGCCGCATCCTGTTGACGACGACCGCCGGCCTGTTCGGCCTTGCGGCCTTCCGCTGGCTGAGAGGAACACCGGCCGAGGCTGGTGAGAAAGCCGCTGCAAAATTCGAGATCACGAAGACGGACGCCGAATGGCGCGCCCAGCTCACGCCGCAGCAATATGAGATCCTGCGCAAGCACGGCACCGAGCGGCCCGGCTCGAGCCCGCTGCTGAAAGAGCACCGCAAGGGCATCTTCGCCTGCGCCGGCTGCGACCTGCCGTTGTTTGCCTCCGAGACCAAATTCGAGAGCGGCACCGGCTGGCCGAGCTTCTACGCGCCGATCGAAGGCAATGTCGGCAAGACCGAGGACAGAGCCTACGGCATGGTTCGCACCGAGGTGCATTGCCGGCGCTGTGGCGGCCATCTCGGCCACGTCTTCGACGATGGTCCGAAGCCGACCGGATTGCGCTATTGCATCGACGGTTTCGGGCTGGTTTTCCACCCGGCTGCGGCGTCGGCGACCTAGGTTAGGCTTCCGTCATTCCGGGGCGCCCGAAGGGTGAACCCGGAATCTCGAGATGCTCAGGTGCGCACCAGAATTCGGTCCTGCGGGCCGCTCCGGAATGACCTCACGTCCCGGCAATTGTTGCCGGTCCCGGCAATTGTGCCCCGGTCACCAGGCCGGGGCTTTTTCATTAAGTCATTGATTTCTTAGAGATACCCGCATTGGCATAGGCCTTGCGACGGTCTCCCCCGACTGCGGCCCTGGTCGACCGGCCGCCGAGATCGGATTTGGAGACAAAGTTATGGGTATCTTCGATGCAATGAACACCTCGGTGGGTGGCCTGCAGGCGCAGTCCTACGCGCTGCAGAACATTTCCGGCAACATCGCGAACTCATCCACCACCGGCTACAAGGGCATCGGCACCAGCTTCGTCGATCTCATTCCCGACTCCTCGGTGCCGAGCAAGCAGGTCGCGGGCGGCGTGACGGCCAATGCGAAGGCCACCATCACCACGCAGGGCACGATCTCCGGCTCCACCGTCGCCACCAACATGGCGATCACCGGCGACGGCTTCTTCTCGATCCAGAAGGCGAGCGGCGTCGTCGACAACGTGCCTGTCTTCACCGGGGTCACCTATTACACGAGGCGCGGCGACTTCCAGCTCAATGCCAACGGCAATCTGGTCAACGGCGCCGGCTATTACCTGATGGGCGTCACGGTCGACCCGAAGACCGGCAACCCGACCGGCAGCGTGGCAAACGTGCTGCAATTCCAGAACAACTTCATTCCGGCGCAAGCAACCACCTCGATCGAGTACGCCGCGAACCTTCCGACCCAGCCGAACACGGTGGCGAAAACGACCGCGGCGGCCGGCACGCTGCTGGCGGCCGGCGGGCTGAACCCGTCCGACTTCGCCGCCAACCCGCTGCCGGTCGGCACACCTCCCGCGCCCTATGCCAACGCCACGGTCTCGGGCGCAGCCGCCACCGGCAACATCCGTTCGGCCTACTCGTCGACGACGGCCACGGGCACGGTCGCACTCCAGAACAATTCGTCTGCGGTGGCCTCGACCACCACATCGCTCGACAACACTGTCGGCACGCATCTGGCGTCCAGCATTCTCACTGCGCTCAGCGGCCAGACCCTGACCATCAACGGCAACACGATCACCTTCAATGCCGGCACGACGGTCTCGACGGTCGGCAACAACACCACGATCGGTCTCGGCGCGGGCACGACGGCCACCGTGGCGGACATCCTGAACGGGATCCAGACCGCCGGCGGCGCCGGCGTCACGGCCTCGCTCTCCGCCAGCGGCAACATCGTGATCTCCAGCGGCACCGGCACCGACGTCGCCGTCGGCAGCGGCACGGCAGCGACCGCGCTCGGCATCAGCAGCGTGACCCGCGGCGGCAACGTGCTGTCATCGCCCGCGATCTCGGGCGCGACAGTGCTGAGCGGCAGCGCGACGGCCGGCGGCGCCCAGGTGCTCTCGTCCAGCTTCGTCGCTGGCGACACCATCACGGTCGATGGTCAGACGCTGACCTTCATGGCCGCCGGTGCGGTGGGCAACAACCAGATCAACGTCACCGACAACATCACGACGCTGCTCGGCAAGATCGACGCCTTGGCCGGCGCGTCGGGATCGTCGGTCAGCAGCGGCGGCGTCATCACGCTGAACACCGGCACCGTCTCCAACCTGTCGGTGTCCAGCTCGAACAGCGCCGCCTTCGCCGCGCTCGGCTTCACCTCGACCATCACCAGGAACCGCGACGGCGGCGGCACCGCCGGCACGGGCGGCGTGATCGGCAACGACATCGCGACCTTCACCAAGGAATCGATCAGCGGCGGCGCCGTGACGGCCTACAACGCCGCCGGCACGCCGGTGAACCTGCAATTGCGCTGGGCCAAGACCGACAGCGCCTCGCTGGGCGCGGGTCATTCGGATAGCTGGAACCTGTTCTACCAGACCGACCCGAACGCGACCGGCACGACCGTCGGCTGGGTCAATACCGGCCAGACTTTCACCTTTGCCAACGACGGCTCGCTGACCTCGCCAAGCGGCTCGGGCATCACCATCAACAATGTCAGCGTCAGTGGTCAGTCGCTCGGCTCGGTCGCCTTCAACATCTCCTCTGGCGGGCTGACGCAATATGCCAGCACCAGCGGCGCGGTGACCATCAACACCATCACCCAGAACGGCTATGCCGCCGGCCAGCTTCGCTCGGTCGCCGTCAACAACAACGGCATCGTGGTCGGAACCTTCTCGAACGGCCAGAACCTCAACCTCGCGCAGGTGCAGCTGTCGCACTTCAACGGCACCAACTATCTGAAGGCGATGGACGGCGGCGCCTATGCCGCGACCGAGCAGTCGGGCGACGCCATCGACGGCGCTTCGGGCACCATCAGCGGCTCGTCGCTGGAAGGATCCAACACCGACATCGCGGACGAATTCACCAAGCTGATCGTGACCCAGCAGGCCTATTCGGCCAACACCAAGGTGATCACGACCGCGAATTCGATGGTGCAGGATCTCTTGAACGTGTTGCGCTGATCGGCGCGTAACGTAACCAAAGGCGGGTCAGTGATATGGGTTTGAGTTCAGCCCTCGCCAGTGCGATGAGCGGCCTGCGTGCCAACCAGGCCGCGCTCTCGATCGTCTCCTCGAACGTCGCAAACTCGCAGACGCCGGGTTACGTCGTCCAGAGGGCGAACCAGATCGAGGTCACCACCGGCGAGTTCGGCGCGACGGCGATGACGACCGGCGTCAGCCGGGAGCTCGACACCTACGTGCTGAACCAGCTGCGCACCGAGACCGGCGGCAGCGGTTACGCCGACCAGATGGCCAACATCCTGAAGCAGCTTCAGAGTGTCTATGGCACGCCCGGCAATTCCGGCACGCTCGAAACCGCGCTGAACAATTTCACGAGCGCGCTCCAGGCGCTGTCGACCAGTTCGGGGGCGTCGTCGGCGCAGACCGTCGCGCTCGGCGCGGCGCAGGCGCTGGCGCAGCAGCTCAACGTCACCACCAAGGGCATCCAGTCGCTGCGCTCCAACGTCGAGCAGGATCTCGGCAATTCGGCGCAGGCCGCCAATGTGGCGATGAAGCAGATTGCCGACATCAACACCAAGCTCCAGGGCCTGTCGGCCAACGATCCCTCGGCCGCCACGCTGATGGACCAGCGCGACCAGGCCATCAACACGCTGTCGAACTATGTCGACGTCCGCGTCACCACCGACGGTTCGAACCAGGCCAACATCTACACCACCACCGGCATCCAGCTGGTCGGCGCCGGGCTCGCCTCGGAATTCTCCTTTGCCTCCGCCGGCGCGCTGTCGGCGACCTCGCTCTACAACATCGACCCGGCCAAATCCGGCGTCGGTGCGTTCAGCATCAAGCTGCCGAACGGCTCGCAGATCGACGTCGTCGCCAACAACGTGGTGTCGTCCGGCCAGATCGCGGCCGACCTGAAGCTGCGCGACGAGGTGCTGGTGCAGGCGCAGAACCAGATCGACCAGCTCGCCGCCACGATGGCGAGCGCGCTGTCCGACAAGACCACGGCCGGCAACACGGTGTCCGGTCCGCCGGCCGGGTTCGATCTCGACCTCGCCGGTGCCATGCCGGGCAATAGTGTCAACATCACCTACACGGACACCGTGACCAACACCCAGCGTCAGATCACGCTGGTCAACGTGACCGATCCGGCGGCGCTGCCGCTTCAGAACGCGACGAATGCCAACCCGATGCGGGTCGGCATCAATTTCGCCGGCGGCATGGGCGCGATCGCCTCCGCGCTGAACACCGCGCTGTCAGGTTCGCATCTGTCTTTCTCCGCCGCTCCGTCGCCCGCGACAGCCACGACGCTGCGGGTGACCGACGACAATACCGGCCTCACCAAGCTCAATTCGGCCTCGACCAGCAAGACGATCTCGTCGCTGACCTCGGGCAATCCGCAACTGCCGCTGTTCACCGACGGCGGACAGGCGCTCTACACCGGCGCGATCACCGGCTCGGGCTCGCAGATGACCGGACTTGCCGGGCGCATCGCCGTGAACACGCAGCTGGTCAACGACCCGACCAGGATGTCGATCTACAGCACGTCGCCGGTGACGCCCGCGGGCGACACCACGCGGTCGGACTATCTCTATTCGCAGCTCACTTCGGCGGTGTTCTCCTATTCGCCGCAGAGCGGTCTCGGCTCGGCGAACCAGCCCTTCAGCGGCAGCGTCTCGAACTATCTCCAGCAATTCCTGAGCGTGCAGGCCAATGCGGCGACCCAGGCCACTCAGCTCCAGCAGGGCCAGAGCGTCGTGGTCTCGACGCTCCAGGCCAAGTTCAACTCGACCGCCAGCGTCAATCTCGACTCCGAGATGTCGAACCTGATCCAGCTCCAGAATGCCTATGCCGCCAACGCGCACGTGATGTCGGTGGTGCAGAGCATGATGAACACGTTGCTCCAGGCTCAAGGGTAACAAGTAACAGGGCTCTGAAACATGTCGATCAGCAGCATCAACTACTCTTCGTCGGTTCTCGGCTCGCAGATCCGCAACATCAATCAGCAGCTCACCGATCTGTCGACGCAGCTCTCGACCGGCAAGCTGTCGCAGAATTATGCCGGCATGGGCACCAACGAGGGCTTTGCGATCGCCGGGCGCGCGCAGCTCTCCAACATCGCCGCCTATACCGACACGATCACCAACGTCAATGTCAGCATCAACCTCGCCAACACCGCGCTGCAGTCGCTGACGAAGATCCGCAGCACGGTGCAGACGGGCTCCGCCAACACCGCGCAGGATCTCAACGTCAACGGCCAGACCATCGCGCAGAACACCGCCGCAGCCCAATTCGGCTCGATGGTCGGCGTGCTCAACACGCAGACCGGCAGCCGCTATCTGTTCTCGGGAACGGCCGTCAACACCCAGCCGGTTGCGGATGCCGGCGACATCATCAACGGCACGACCACCCAGGCGGGATTCAAGACGGTGATGGCGGAGCGCCAGGCCGCCGATCTCGGCGCGAACGGCATGGGCCGCCTGGTCCAGACGCAGCCGACACCGAGCTCGGTTCAGGTGTCGGAGGACGTCGCGGGCTCGCCGTTCGGCCTCAAGCTCAAGGCGGTCTCCTCGACGCTGACGGGCGCGACCATCACCGGCCCGAGCGGATCTCCGGTGTCGTTCTCGGTCGATCTCAACGGCGTCAATCCGAACAACGGCGACAAGCTCAGCGTCCAGTTCACGCTGCCGGACGGCACGACCGAGCAGATCGACCTGACGGCGTCGACGGCGACGCCGACGCCGCTCGGCAGCTTCGCGATCGATGCGAGTACCCCGGTCGACCCGAACAATACGGCCGCGAACCTCAACACGGCGCTGAACACCGCGATCACGAAGCTCGCCAACACCTCGCTGGTCGCGGCCTCCGCGGTCGTCGCCGGCGACAATTTCTTCAACACCGCCAGTTCTGCGATCGGCACGCCCGTCAACAACCAGGCGGCGCCGCCGGCGCCGATCAGCGGCGCGACGGCGCTGTCCGGCGCAAGCCCGTCGGACTCGATTTCGCCGGGCTTCGTCGCCGGCGACACCATCACCGTCAACGGCACCACGCTCACCTTCGTCAGTTCGGGCGCAACCGGCGACCAGCTCAACGTCACCGACAGCATCCAGACGCTGATGAGCAAGATCGACGCGATCACGGGCACGTCGAAGCCATCGACCGTCCATGGCGGCTCGATCACGATCAACACCGACGATGCGGCCAGCCTGAACATCACCAGCTCCAATACGGGAGCGCTGGGTTCGCTCGGTTTCGGCGCGACGCCCGTGACCGCCACCCAGCCGCCGCTGCGCGTAGGCTCCTCGCCCGCGAGCTCGGCGACTACCCTGGTCAACGGTTCGGCCACCACCGTGAAATGGTACCAGGGCAATGACGGGCCCGGCTCGGCGCGCTCGACCGCGATGGCGCGGGTCGACGATGCCGTGACGGTGCAGTATGGCGCCCAGGCGAATGAGGACGCGATCCGCCGGCAATTGCAGGCGACCGCCGTGTTCGGCACCTTCTCGACCTCGCCGACCGGCCAGTATTCTGGCGGGCAGGTCGCCGCGCTGAGCCTGCGCGTGACGCAGGCGCTGACCCAGCAGCCTGGTCAGCAGCGCATCGAGGACATCCAGACCGATATCGCGATGGCCCAGAACACGATGAAGGATGCGAGCACGCGCCAGACCCAGGCCAAGGCGCAGCTTCAGACCATCATCGACCAGGCGGAATCGGCCTCGCCGGACCAGGTCGCGAGCGAGATCCTGGCGCTCCAGAACGCGCTGCAGGCCTCCTATCAGGTGACCTCGAACCTGGCGCAGCTCTCGCTCGTCAAGTTCCTGTAAGGCCGCGTTAAGACGCCGTTAACCATGCCTCTTTACCTCTTGGTGAGGATTGGAGCGGGGCGGAGCTGCCGATGTCGGACAAGATGCAATTGGTGGTGGCAACGCCGTGCTTCGGCGGGCAGGTGTCGAGCATCTATGCGAGCTCGATCTTCGCGCTGCAGCGTGCCGTGCACGGCATGGCCAATCTCGAGCTCAAGGTGCTCCTGCGCGACGGCGACGCGCTGATCACCCGCGCCCGGGCCAATCTGGCCGCGATGTTCCTGGACGATCCCAAGGCGACCCATTTCCTGTTCATCGACGCCGATATCGGCTTCAAGCCGGAGCAGGTGTTCCGGCTGATCGAATGCGGCGCGGACGTCGTCGCCGGCTGCTATCCGATCAAGCGGGTCAACTGGGACAAGGCGGCGCGGGCGATCCAGTCGGGCCGGGCCGACGTACCGGCGGCTTCGCTGGACTACGTGCTCGAGATCGAGGATCCCGACCGTATCGTCGTGGTCAACGGCTTTACCCGCGTGCGCTATGCCGGCACGGGCTTCCTGATGATCCGGCGCCACGTGCTGGAGGCGATGTGCCGCCATCCGAATTATGCGAGCCTGCAATTCTTCCGCGAGCATTCGCACGATACGCTCGCCGCGAGCCAGAACCGGTTCGCGCTGTTCGAATGCATGATCGATCCGGCGACCGGCACGTACCTCTCCGAGGACTTCGCCTTCTGCAAGCGCTGGACCGATATCGGCGGCGAGATCTGGGCCGACATCCAGAGTTCGCTCGATCACGTCGGACCGTCGGTGTTCCACGGCGACATCGCCTCGCAATTCGCACCGGCGCCCGCGGCGGCGGCAGATGCCGCGGCGTGAGCCTGCCGGGATGAGTGCCGGCGCATCCCATCCGTCAGAACCGGAACGCGCATCCAACGGCGGCTCGCGCTACCACCTGCGCGATCTCTTCACACCGCTCGACACGCTGCTCGTCTCCGGCGGCGATCCTCGGCTGGCGCTCGACCCGAGGAATCGCGCCAACGCCTATGGCTGCGCGGCCTCGCCGGAGCCGGAGATCTGGAATTTCGCCTCCTCGACCGCGTCGACGATCTCGCAAGCGGCCTATGACCGCGCCGCGCTGGCGCGCGAAGAACTGATGCACAAATGCCTGTTCGACGAGGTCGAAATCGCATTCGATGCGCGCTGCGAGGGGATGCGAGAGGAGCTGCGCGGCCATCTCCAGCTTCCGCCGCGCGTCGATGTCGTGTTCTCGCCCTCCGGCACGGACTCCCAGATCCACGCCCTGTTCCTGGCGGGCGCGGCGCTCGGAGCGCGGCCGGTGACGATCGTGGTCGGGGCCGACCAGACCGGAAGCGGGACCACCCATACCGCCCGCGGGCACCATTTCAGCTCCATGACGGCGAGCGGAATTGCGGTTCGCAAGGACGGCGCGGTTGCGGGGCTCGCCGGATCCAGCATCGCGTTGCCGTTGCTCGGACCTGGGATCGCGATGCGCGCGGACGCCGATGCCGCGGTGCTGCATGCGATCGAGACCACGATCGGGCAAGGTGTGCCCGTGCTGCTCCAGATCATGGATTCCTCGAAGCTCGGGTGGCGTGCACCGAGCGCGGCCTGCCTCGATGAGATCGTGCGGCGCTGGCCGCGCAAGGTCCAGATCGTCGTCGACGCCTGTCAGGCCCGGCTCGGCCGCCGCCGGCTGCGCTCCTATCTCGACCGCGGCTATATGGTGCTGATGTCAGGCTCGAAATTTTTCGGTGGGCCTGCCTTCAGCGGTGCGCTGCTGGTGCCCAAGGGCCTCTCGCGATCGCTCGAACGGGTCGAGAGAATAGCGCCCGGCATCTTCGACTATGCCGGCCGTTGCGATTGGCCGATGGCCTGGACGGCGCTGCGTTCGCGCTTCGAGCGCCGTCCGAACTTCGGCCAATGGCTGCGCTGGGAGGCAGCGCTTGCCGAGATCGGCAGCTACTACGCCGTGCCGGGCGCTTTCCGCGCCAAGGTGCTGGCCGAACTCGCCGCCGGCATCGACAGCATGATCGCGTTGTCGCCGTCGCTTCGCTCCGTTCCAGGCGCGGCCAGGACGGCGAACGTGGATGACGAGGAATTTGCGCAAACCACGATCTTTCCGTTCATGCTGTTGCGCGGCGGAAAACCGGTTCCGATCGCCGAGACCAGCGCGATTCATCGGGCGATGGCACGTGACATGAACGAGGAGATCAGCGGCAGCGCGGCGGACCGGCAGGTCGCCGCGCAGCGCTGCCTGATCGGCCAGCCGGTCCGTTTGGAGCGGCAGGATTGGGCATCGCAGGCCGTGCTGCGCCTTTGCGTCGGCGCCCGGCTCGTGACCGAGATCTGGTCGCCGGACGCGGCGGAGGCGGGGCGCAACGTGCAGCGCGTGCTCGATCGCATCGCCCATGTCCTGGTAAAGATCGAGCTGCTGCTTGACCGTGGCGCAGCCGCGGCCGTGCCGTTAAACTCCGCGTTCGAGGTGTGAGATGCAGCATCCGGTTTCCGCGCCCATCGGCATGATTGCGGCGAACTATGCCGACCGCATCGGCTTTGCGGAGCTGACGCGCCGGGCCTTCGAAGGCGTCGACCTGCATCCGTTGCGCGACCAGCTCGTCGCGCGGATCGCGGCGGGGACCGCGCTCGCGGGCGAAGCGCTGGATCTGTCGTTGGTCAACCAGCTTCTCGGCGACAAGGATCAAGGGCTCGCGATCCAGTCGGAGGTGCTCGCCTTCCATCAATTGTTTCGCACGCCGAGCGCTGCTCCGAAACCGGGCCTGCGCGTGCTCGCGCTTGCAGCCGACATCGATATGGGCGGCAACACGCCGATCGATTTTCTGCTCGAAGGCTCCGACGTCGAGCTGTTGACGCTCTACGTTATCAAGGGCGTCGGTCTGCCGGAGAATTTGCCCGAGCACGACGTTGCCATCGTGGTCGCCTCCGATTCCGAGGAATGCCGCGAGGCGCTCGCCTTGATCGCGAAGGCCGCGCCGCACTGGCCGCGACCGCTGCTCAATCGTCCCGACCGCATCGGCAATCTCGATCGCGACAAGTTGTATCGGCTGCTGGCCGGCGTGCCGGGCCTCGACATTCCCGCGACCATCCACGCGACGCGCGCGCAATTATCGGATCTTTCGCGAGAGCAGATCGCTTGCGTGGACATTGCGGATGAGCTGCGCTTTCCGATGATCGCGCGGCCGCGCGGCTCGCATGCCGGCGTCGGGCTCGCGAAGCTCGACGATGCGGCTGCGCTCGCGGCTTATCTTTCGGGGCGGGACGAACAGGATTTCTTCGTCGCGCGCTTCGTCGACTATGTGAACCCGGACGGGCTCTACCGCAAATATCGTCTCGCGATGGTCGACGGCAAGCCTTACGCCTGCCACATGGCGATCGCCGACCGCTGGGATATCTGGTATCTCAACGCCTACATGGCGTTCAGCGAGGAGAAGCGGGCCGAGGAAGCCGTCTTCATGCGCGAGTTCGACAACGCCTTCGCGGCACGCCACAGACGCGCGCTCGACGAGATGAGCAGGCGGGTCGGCCTCGATTATTTCATCGTCGATTGCGCCGAGAACCAGCAGGGCGAGCTTCTGGTCTTCGAAGCCGACAACACCGCCGTCGTGCACAACATGGATTCGCCGGACGTGTTTCCTTACAAGCCGCCGCAGATGCGCAGGATCTTCGCGGCGTTCTCGACGATGCTGTCGCGGCATGCAAGAGTAGGCGAGGGGCGCGCAACATGAACGAGATCATCCGCAACGCGCAAAGCGCCACTGCGCATGCCTCGCTCGACCCGCAGGACTGGAGTGCGTTTCGCGCGCTCGCCCATCGCATGCTGGACGAGACGATCGACGGCATCGCCAACGTCCGCTCGCGTCCCGTCTGGCAGCCGATCCCCGATGGCGTGCGTGCCGCATTCAAGGCCGACGTGCCGCGCGAGGCGAGCGACCTTGCCGAAGTCTATCGCGAGTTCGCCGAACACATCGCTCCCTATGCGACCGGCAACGTCCATCCCGGCTTCATGGGCTGGGTGCATGGCGGCGGCACCGCGGTCGGCATGCTCGCGGAAATGCTCGCAGCCGGCCTCAACGCCAATCTCGGCGGGCGGGATCACATGCCGATCGAGGTCGAGCGTCAGATCGTCGACTGGATGCGGCGCCTGTTCGCCTTTCCGGAGAGCGCGAGCGGCATCTTCGTCACGGGCACGTCGATGGCCAATCTGATGGCGGTGCTGGTGGCGCGCACGGCTGCGCTCGGCACGCTGGCGCGGCAGTACGGCATCGGCAATGACGGTGCGCTGCTCACGGCCTACACGTCGCAGGCCGCGCATGGCTGCGTCTCCAGGGCGATGGACATTGCCGGGCTCGGCACCGATGCGCTGCGCAAGATCGGCGTCGATACCGATCATCGCATCGACGTCGCGGCGCTGCGCGCGCAGATCACCGTTGATCGCGAAGTCGGCTTCAAGCCGTTCCTGGTCGTCGCGTCCGCCGGCACGGTGGACATCGGTGCGATCGACGACCTCAAGGCGATCGCGGAGCTGTGTCGAGAGGAAGGCATCTGGTTTCACGTCGACGGCGCTTTCGGTGCGCTCGCGATTCTCTCGCCCGAGCTCGCGCCACAGCTCGGCGGCATCGAGCTTGCCGATTCCATTGCACTCGATTTCCACAAATGGGGACAGGTGCCCTACGATGCCGGCTTCCTGCTGGTGCGTGACGGCGAGCAGCATCGGCAGGCCTTTGCGCAGCCGGCGGCCTATCTGCGCCGCGAGGCGAGGGGGCTTGCGGCGGGGGCCGTCTGGCCCTGCGATCTCGGACCTGATCTGTCGCGCGGCTTCCGCGCGCTGAAGACGTGGTTCACGCTGAAGACGTTCGGCACCGACCGGCTGGGTGCGACGATTGCGCGGAGCTGCGCGCTGGCGAAGTATCTCGAAACGCGCGTGCTGGCCGAGCCGCGGCTGGAATTGCTGGCTCCGGTCAACCTCAACATCGTCTGCTTCCGCTACCGCGCCGATGATGCGGCCAATCGCGAGATCGTCGCCGACATTCAGGAGTCCGGAATTGCAGCGCCCTCGAGCACGACGCTGGACGGCAAGTTTGCGATCCGTGCCGCGATCGTCAATCACCGCACCAAGGAGACGGACATCGACGCGCTGGTCGCGGCGGTGCTGGACTTCGGCAGTCGGCGCTGCGGCGACGATGTGATCGAGATCGAGGCGCCGCCGCTCGCGGCGCAATAGCACTGGTGCATGCCGGAAACGACGACGGCCCCGGAGGCGATCCGGGGCCGTTGTGGTTTTCGGGAGGGAGCGCGGTCAGGCGGCGGAGCTCACGTCGTCCTTGTCCGCTTCGGCCTTCGGATGGGCGGCCTCGAATTGGCTCCGCAGCTTCTCTTCATAGGCGATCAGCTTGCGGGCATCCTTCAGTGCCCGGTAGAGGTCGCCGTTCAGGATGTTGTTGTTGATGGCTTCGATGATCGGCCAGGCGCTCGGCACCGCGGTGACGATGTCGCGCACCAGGTTGAAATAGGTGCCGTGCTGCGTCTGCGGATCCGGCGAGATGTACATGAGCTGCACCGCCAGATAGACGAGCTTGGCCGGCGTATCGGCGGTCTGGGGCGTGAGGATGTCGCGCTCGCGCAGGATCGGTACGTTGTCGCCGTCGATCAGGAGGCGGGCGCGCTGGTCCGTGTTGGTAATCACGCAGTTGCCGACGATGATACGTTCGTGCGGTCTGAGCTCGACTTTGAGGGCCATGCCTGTTCTCCATCAACGCTTTCGTAACCGAGCGTTCGTTGCGGCCTATCAGGGCGTGATTCTCGCTCGGAATTAGTTAACGAGCTCTAAATCCCGTGCGTTAGCGCGGAAAAACCCAGTGTTTCCAATGCTGTGGCGGGGGGGGTGGCGCGGCGCCGCGCGCGGCGTCCACCGCCGAATCACACGCCACCCGGCAAAAGCACGGGTTTCATTTCATGTTTCGTTAGAGGTCTCGGCGCCACGGTCCGCCGTCGCTGGGTCGATCTCGATCCAAGCAGACGTGTAACAGTAAGCGTCGTTTACCAGAAAGGTAACAGAGTCATGTCCGGTATCGTTCTCTCCGCGTCGGTTCGCCAGAACCTGCTCTCCCTCCAGTCCACCGCTGACCTCCTCGCCACCACGCAGAACCGTCTGTCGACCGGCAAGAGCGTCAACTCGGCTCTCGACAATCCCACCAACTTCTTCACCGCCCAGTCGCTCGACAACCGCGCCAGCGACATCAACAATCTGCTCGACGGCATCGCCAACGGCGTGCAGGTGCTGCAGGCTGCCAACACCGGCATCACCTCGCTGCAGAAGCTGATCGACAGCGCCAAGTCGATTGCCAACCAGGCGCTGCAGACCACGGTCGGCTACTCCACCAAGTCCAACGTTTCCGCCACCATCTCCGGCGCAACGGCGGCTGACCTGCGCGGCACGACGAGCTTCGCCAGCGCGACGGCGAGCAGCAACGTGGTGTTCAGCGGCGCTGCCGGCGGCACGACGGCTGCGAGCGGCACCACGACGCTCGGCGCCACCATCGGCGCCTTCGCGGGCAC
>NZ_JAFCJE010000008.1 GCF_018131185.1 Bradyrhizobium diazoefficiens
CACGGCATAAGCCGTCCGACCATCGCGCAGGGAAGGCCGAGTGATCGGCACCACCTGTATGCTGCTGTGCGGTTCTTTTTGCGCGTGCATTTCGCGCAGCGGACCGCGGGTGCGAGCTGGCACCCGGCCTTCCCTGCGCCCTCTTGGTCTTGAGGGTGGAGTGATCAAGCAAAGCTCGGGCGAGTTCAGCCGCGAGAGCGATAAGGCGTGTCTGCAAGCGAGATGGTGCGGGAAGCGCGATGCGGTTGCGTCACACTCCGTCATTGCGAGCGCAGCGACCTGTCCGCCGAAGCCTTGGCGAAGGCGGAAGCAATCCAGAAATCCATCCGCGGAGGCAGTCTGGATTGCTTCGTCGCAAGGGCTCCTCGCAATGACGTGCAGGGCGCGGTCCCACTCCGTTCTCGTGCCCCGGACGCAGCCCAGCGCGCCCCCGGCGATGCGAAGCATCGTCCGGGTGATGCGCTGCAGAGCCGGGGCCCATCTCGCCGCATTGTGCCGTGTCGCCCTGGGTCCCGGCTCTGCGCCGCAGCGTAAGAACGGCGCAGCGTGTCCCGGACACGGAGACCAAGCCCCAACCAGGTCAGCTTCCCTGACCATCTTTTGGCGTTGCAGTTGCTGCCATTTCTCGTCTAGAAACAGGCCACTGAGCCTCCCGGCAACCAACCGTCAACGGTTTTGACCGAGGATTTGTGGGCTCAAAAGGGTCTGGCAATGCTGATTCGCGGCCACATCGAGGGGATTTCGGGGGAGGTGGCTCTGGCCGCCGCCACGATCCCGGCCGCGCTGCTGCCCACCCTCCTTATTGGCGGCCTTCTTCTTACTTGCCCCTGAGGGCCGGCTGGGCGCTACGCGCCTGGGCACTCAGGGGTTGGTCGAGATCACCGGACACCTCAGGCGCCCAGACCATTGAACGGCGCAAAAGCTCAAAAGGAATTTGAAATGGCCACCGCGAACAAGTCCGACAAGGACCGCGTCATCATATTCGACACCACGCTGCGCGACGGCGAGCAGTGCCCCGGCGCCACCATGACCTTCGAGGAAAAGCTCGAGGTCGCCGAGCTGCTGGACGATATGGGCGTGGACGTCATCGAAGCCGGCTTCCCCATCACCTCGGAAGGTGACTTCCAGGCCGTCAGCGAGATCGCCCGCCGCTCCAAGAACGCGGTTATTGCGGGCCTGTCCCGTGCGCACCCGGCCGATATCGACCGCTGCGCCGAGGCGGTGAAGTTTGCAAAACGCGGCCGCGTCCACACCGTGATCGCGACCTCGCCACTACACATGCGGGTGAAGCTGAACAAGACCCCGGAGCAGGTGATCGAGACCTCGGTCGCCATGGTCGCGCGCGCGCGCAACCAGATCGACGACGTCGAATGGTCGGCCGAGGACGGCACCCGCAGCGAGATGGATTTCCTGTGCCGCATCGTCGAGGCCGTGATCAAGGCCGGCGCGACCACGGTGAACATCCCCGACACCGTTGGCTACACGGTGCCGGAGGAATACACCCACTTCATGAAGACGCTGATCGAGCGCGTGCCGAATTCGGACAAGGCGATCTTCTCCGTGCACTGCCATAACGATCTCGGCATGGCGGTCGCCAACTCGCTGGCCGGCATCACCGGCGGCGCGCGTCAGGTCGAGTGCACCATCAACGGCATCGGCGAACGCGCCGGCAACGCCGCGCTCGAAGAGATCGTGATGGCGATCAACGTGCGCAACGACAAATTCCCCTATTGGAACAAGATCGACACCACCCAGCTCACTCGCGCCTCGAAGGTGGTCTCGGCGGCAACCTCGTTTCCCGTCCAGTACAACAAGGCCATCGTCGGCCGGAACGCGTTCGCCCATGAGAGCGGCATCCACCAGGACGGCGTGCTGAAGGACGCTTCGACCTACGAGATCATGCGTCCCGAGATGGTCGGCCTGAAGCAATCCTCGCTGGTGCTGGGCAAGCATTCCGGTCGCCATGCCTTCGTGCACAAGCTGGAGGAGATGGGCTACAAGCTCGGCCCGAACCAGCTGGAAGATGCGTTCACGCGGATGAAGGCTCTGGCCGATCGCAAGAAGGACATCTACGACGAGGACATCGAGGCGCTGGTCGACGAGAAGATGGCGGCCTCCCACGACCGCATCAAGCTGACCTCGCTGACCGTGATCGCCGGCACCCATGGCCCGCAGCGCGCGACCATGAAGCTCGACGTCGACGGCCAGATCAAGATCGAGGAGGCCGAGGGCAACGGTCCGGTGGACGCGGTGTTCAACTGCATCAAGCGCCTGGTCCCGCACGAGGCCAAGCTCGAGCTGTACCAGGTCCACGCGGTCACCGAAGGCACCGACGCGCAGGCGGAGGTATCGGTTCGCCTCTCGCAGGAGGGGCGTTCGATGACGGCCCGCGCGGCGGATCCGGATACGCTGGTGGCCTCGGCCAAGGCCTATCTCGGTGCGCTCAACAAGATCGTCATGAAGCGCCAGCGCGACACGGTGAGCACCGCGGCGGCGAGCTGACGAGCGAAGTTCGCCATTCCGGGGCGATGCGAAGCATCGAGCCCGGAATGACGAGATTCCGGGCTCGGTCCTGCGGACCGCCCCCGGAATGACGGCCAAGGTGATGCCTGCCCTGCTAACGGCCAATAGCAGCGGAAGCCGCCGGGCTGTATTGATACTGTCGGCATGAGGATAGGCCGCTCGGCACGCCGGCGGCTCAAATAAAACAACAGGGAGAGATTATGCGCACCTTCGCGATCGCTGCGTCCGTCGCGGCATTGGCATTTGGCCTGACCGGCCCCGCACTGGCCCAATCGCCGATCATCATCAAGTTCAGCCACGTCGTCGCCACCGACACGCCGAAGGGCAAGGGCGCGGAGAAGTTCAAGGAGCTCGCCGAGAAGTACACCGGCGGCAAGGTCAAGGTCGAGGTCTATCCGAACTCGACGCTCTACAAGGACAAGGAAGAGCTCGAGGCGCTCCAGCTCGGCAGCGTGCAGATGCTGGCGCCGTCCAACTCGAAGTTCGGGCCGCTCGGCATCCGCGAGTTCGAGGTGTTCGATCTGCCCTACATCCTCCCCGATCTGAAGACGCTGCGGAAGGTGACGGAAGGCCCGCTCGGCTCGAAGCTGCTCAAGCTGCTTGATGCCAAGGGCATCACGGGACTTGCCTATTGGGACAACGGCTTCAAGCAGATGAGCGCCAACAAGAAGCTGGTGACGCCTGCCGACTATCAGGGCCTGAAATTCCGCATCCAGTCCTCGCGGGTGATCCAGGCCCAGTTCAAGGCGCTGAGCTCGCTGCCGCAGGTCATGGCGTTCTCGGAAGTCTACCAGGCACTCCAGACCGGCGTAGTCGACGGCCAGGAGAACACCTGGTCGAACATCTATACCCAGAAGATGCACGAGGTACAGAAGTACATCACCGAGACCAATCACGGCTATATCGGCTACGTCGTGATCGTGAACAAGAAGTTCTGGGACGATCTGCCGGCCGACATCCGCGACCCGCTCACCAAGGCGATGAAGGAAGCGACCGACTTCAGCAATACGCAGTCGCAGAAGGAAAACGACGACGCGCTGGCCGAGATCAAGAAGAGCGGCAAGAGCGAGATCGTCAAGCTCACGCCGGAGCAGGACGAGGCGCTGCGCAAGGCGATGGAGCCGGTCTACAAGGACGCCGCGGGCCGTATCGGCCAGCCGCTGATCGACGAATTCCTCAAAGAGGCCAAGACCACGACGAACTGATCCATCCGAACGATCAACGAAAGGCTTCCGTGCGGTCTGCACGGAAGCCTTTCTGTTGCGAATGATTTCCGATCGCGGTTGGAGGTAAAATCGGCCGTTACATCCCGGTAAAGAAGCGCTCCCTGTCCAAGTTGTAATTTGCGTGTCAGCCGCACCGAGCCCATCTTGATGGACATCCTTCCAGAGGAGGTTCGGATGAGGAAGTTCACCATCGCCGCCATCGCCGTGCTCAGCATTGCCGGCTCTGGCGCGGTCTATGCCCAATATCATCGCCCGTGGATGGAGCACGTCCGCCACATCCGCATGAACCCGGAAGACCGGGCCGCCTTCGTCGACGCGCGGATCGCCGCCGTCCATGCCGGGCTGAAGCTCACCGCCGATCAGGAGAAGCTGTGGCCGCCGGTCGAGGCCGCCGTGCGGGAGTTCGCCAAGCTGCGCATCGACCGCGCCAATGCGCGGATGAATGCCGGGCCGGGCGACGCCGACAAGCCCGAGGATCCGATCGCCCGCCTGCGCCAGCGCGCCGAGGACATGGGCGCCAGCTCCGCGGCCCTGAAGAAGATCGCCGATGCCGCCGACCCGCTGTACAAGACCCTGGACGAGGGCCAGAAGCGGCGCCTCGCCGTGCTGACCCGCCACCGCGGCCCGTTCGGCGGCGGCGAGGACGGCCCGCGGCACCGCCACCACTTCATGGAACGCGGCATGGACCGCATGATGGAGCGGGGCATGGGCCACCATGACCGTTTCGACCGCGACGGTGGTTCGGACCGGGACCGCGAGGGCCGGCTCTGAGCCATCGGGGATCTGCGACGATTAACCTTGGCGAAGCCGCTGGAATCCAGCGGCTTTTCGCTTTTGTGGGGATGTTGGCGAACCCTCGTTGAACCCTTGGAAAACTTGCGTCCGGTCGCTTGCCAGACCCGGATCGCTTTGCTAAACGACCGGCCTCGCAAGGCAATTGACCGCCTTTCGGGCGCATAGCTCAGTTGGTAGAGCAGCTGACTCTTAATCAGCGGGTCCCAGGTTCGAGCCCTGGTGCGCCCACCAATCTTTTGAAAGACTTAGGGCATTTGCGGATCAGAACGGGCTCTTTCAGTTGGAAACCCGGCTTGATCGTTCTGAGCTTTCGAGCGCTTCTCCTTCGTTTCTGTACGTTCGCCACGAAGTACAGCGCTCAGGTCAATTGGTACAGATCGATTGCGAGCTCGTCGTAGATTGGGATACTAGCGCGCGCAGATAGGAAAGTCCGACGGGCGCAACTCGCCCCAGAACACAACCGGAATGTTCGGGTAAGAGGGCGAGTGGCGCCCCGCTACCAAAACAACGAGCTTTCGCGCCAGGACTATGCGTTCCGCGATTTTCTCTGTCATCCGACGGCTCGCAGCTAGTTTAGCGAAGCAGCTCCCGGGCAATCACCAATCGCTGTATCTGGTTCGTGCCTTCGAATATCTGGGTCAGCTTGGCATCGCGCATCATGCGCTCGACCGGATAGTCCATGGTGTAGCCGTAGCCGCCGAATATCTGGACGGCGTCGGTCGTCACCTTCATGTCCATGTCGCTTCCAACGCACTTGGCCATGCTGGCCAGCACGTTAAGGCGCTTCCAGTCGCCGGCATCGCCCGCGCGGGCGCACTCGTACACCAGCGCGCGTGCCGCCTCGATGTGCATGGCCATATCGGCAAGCATGAACTGGACGCCCTGAAACTCCGAGATCGGCTTCTTGAACTGCTTCCTTTCCTTCGCATAGGCGACGCAGGCGCCGAGCGCGCCCTGTGCGAGGCCAACGGATTGGGCGCCGATGGTGGGGCGGTTGAGGTCGAGCGCTCGCATGGAGGCGCGGAATCCCTTGCCTTCCTCGCCGACGAGGTTTTCAAGAGGAACCCTGACATTATCGAAGAAGATCGGCGTGTTGGGGGCGCCGCGAAAGCCCATCTTGCGCTCGTGGCGTCCGAACGAAACGCCGGACATTTTTTTCGGCTCGACGATGAAGGCGCTGATGCCGTCCGCGCCATTGCCATCGCTCGTCCGCGCCATCACGACGATGTAGTCGGCCACGACCCCGTAGCTGCACCATTGTTTGCGGCCGTTTAGAACGTAGCAATCGCCGTCTTTGCGGGCGCGGGTGCTTATGGCGGCGACGTCCGAGCCGGCCTGCGGCTCGGAGATGGCGATCGCGGTGACGATGCCGCCTCGGGCGATGATCGGCAGGTATTTCTTGCGCTGCTCCTCCGAGCCGAAATGCATAAAGTCGCTCGGAGCCATCTGTGAAAAATTCCCCGTTATTTTCCCTGTTCGCAGGGAATAGGCCCGGAGACCACCTCGACGGCGCCTGCCCCCCCCACCAGTCGGTCACGCTTTGCCGCAAAAAGCCTGAAGACCCTGCGGGCCAACAATTGCCCTGACTTCAGCCCTTTGTCTGGCGCGTCGTCAGTCCCGCTTCCTCCGTTGTCTTCCGCTCACGGAAACCTCAACTTACAGCGCGTGCCTGCCGGGAGCTCGTAGTCTGCATTCGGCAACGTCAGGCGGACACGGAAGGTGCCGCTTGCCGCGTCCAGCACGCGATCGATCACGGTGACGGTCGCCTTGTAGACTCCGCCGATCGGTTCTTCGGGGCGAACTTCTGCAACCGAACCGATAGTGAGCTGACGATAAAAGGAAACCGGCAGGAACGCTTCGACGTTCAGACGATCGATCTGTGCGATCGTCATCAGTGGATTCGCGTCATGACGGTATTCGCCGGCGTACATCAGCCGCTCGGTGACGACACCGTCGACCGGGCTCTTGATGGTCCGCAAATTGAGCGCCGCTTCGTCCCGCTCGAGCTCCGACTGCGCGAGCTTGAAACTCAGCTCCGCCTCTTTTACGCCGTGCTCGGCGATGAACGCTTCCGTCTGAGCCTCGTCGACGGCGACCTGTGATACCGCTTCCGTCTTGCGCAGGCTGAGCAGCCGGTCGACCTTCCTGTTCAGAAATTCGGCGCGCTTCGTAAGTCCAAGCATCTGGAAATTGTTGGTCGCCCGGATACGCGAGACCGCAACGACCGCCGACTGGACGTCCGACTCCATCTCCGCGACCGCCTGGCCTTCCTTGACGATGTCGCCTCGGTCGACAAGGACCTTCTTGACGAGCCCGGTCACCGCGGCGCCGAGCTTCACCGTCACGCGCGCCTCCATCAGACAGTCGAAGTCACGTCCAGCCAGGGAGAGGACCTGCGCGGACGCTGCCGTCGAACCGCAGACGCTGAAGCACACGAGCAACCCCGCAGCTGCCGAATCCAAGTTCATCCACCGCATTTTCGGCACTCATGCATTTCGTCTCGCACCGTTCCTAAACCCTTAGATCTGCTTGTTCAATCAGCAATGAGCGGCCGTTCTAATCGGGAATATCTTGCCGCAGGATTTTTTGCGGCAGTGCATCTTCTCTACAATTATACCGACAGTTGTGCCTGATTTTGCTCGCTTTTTTGATATTCCCGTCCACGCGAAAAATGATTGCTGGCCTGTCAATCGTCTGTCAAAGTGGTTGCTTATCATTCGGGATGAAGTGGCAATAATCGCCACGCATTCGAACGAGGCGTAGGCTAAGACTAAGTCCAAGACTCGTTTGTTGTTTCGCTTTCGAAGGCGTGACTTCGCGGTGCGTTCGGCCGCGAGGGCACTGACGAAGATCGAAGTTTACTGATTTGTAGTTTAAGCAATAATTAGGAGGCTGCCATGCTTCACTCCTTGTTTGCTCGCACGACGACCAAAGAAATCGAAGCGTGGCGGAAGAATCATTTTCGGAGTTCGACGTCGCTAACGCGACAACGCGCGACCAGAACGCTGAGCAAGATGGCCGGCGGGCGGTTCTCGGGACTGCGCCTTGAGGCGCTTGAGCCGCGCTACTTGTTGTCAGCCGATCTGATGCCCTTCGCCGTTAACATGGACGGACCGGACAACAATCATCTGACCCTGCGCTACGACGCCGATTCCCAGACTTTCAACGTCCACGACACGCTGAGCGGCACGCTGCTCGATCAGCGCAGCCTCCAGCAGACTTCCGAAATTCGCGTGCACGGTACCGATGCGAACGACACCCTTCGCATCGATCTGGGCACGGCTTCCATCTTCCCCGTTTCGATCCAGTTTGACGGCGGCCTAGGCCTCGACAAGCTTGAGATCATCGGCGGCCAGCTCGACAACTCGACCTTCAAGGCGAACGCTGACGGCAGCCAGAGCGTCAGCCTGACGCGCGGAGGCGAAGATAGCTCCGTCAACGTTTCCGGCGTGGAAACGGTGCTGGACGCTTCTCAGGTCGCAAATCGCTTCCTCGTCAACGAGACAGGTCTTTCGCTGACACTGCGCCTCTCCGACGGCGCGGCCGCCGCAGACGGTCTCTCGCAACTCGATGCGACCGGCGGCGGAAGCGTGGCGTCATTCCTGTTCTCGGCGCCCACCGACAAGTTCGAAATTCTGACCGGTGCGGCCGGCGACCGCATCCAGCTGGACGGAGCGGATGCCGCCTTGCTCGGTCGCGTGCGCATCACCGGCTCGACTGGCGAAGATACCTTGGCCGGCCCGAGCGCGAACACGGTCTGGAATCTGACCGGGCATAGTTCGGGCAATGTCGCCGGGGCGACTTTCACCGGCATCGAAAATCTGTCCGGCGCGGCGGACAATGAAGACACCTTCATCGTCTCGGCGACCGGCGGCGTCGACGGCATGATCGACGGCGGCGCCGGCGGCTTCGACAGCATGGTGCTCGACGGCGGCGTGTTCGACTCCGTCACCTATGTGGCGCATTCGGCGAACTCGGGCACGATCGCCCGCGACGGTCAGATCCTGACCTATGACGGCCTTGAGCCGATCACCGACAATTCGAACGTTACCAATCGAGTCATCGACCTCAGCGAAAATTCCGATCAAGCGACTGTTACCGACGACGGTGCAACGATAACGGTCGGAACTACCGCGGGTATCATCCCGACATTTGAATCGGTTACTTTCGCGAAGCCGACCGAGAGCCTGACGATTCGCCTAGGCGACGACACGGAAGTCCCGTTTGTCTCCAGCGACACGCTCACCCTCACCGATCTGGATCTCGGGGGCGCCGATCTTATCATTCTGGGGCAGGAGGGGACGGACGAGGTCATCTTCACCGGCACGGTCACGGTCGGCGACCTCACGGTCGACGCCGAGGAAATTACGGTCAGCGGTTTGATCACGGCCGGGACGGTCACGCTGACCGCCGTTGCCGAAGAGGACGGGGTGCTCGGCGTGCCCGACGGTTTCCTGGGCCTGCCCGACGACGTAACGGACTTCGACCTCGACGGCATCATCATCGCGCTCCCCACGGCGGTCATCGATCTCACGGGCAGCACCATCACGGCGACGGGGCTGGTGACTCTGTCGGCCTCGGCGACCGCAAACATCGAGGCAACGATCTTCAATCTGGGACCAGTCAGCGGGACGATCATGGTGATCGTGCCGGAGGCCCGGATCACCATTGACGGCACGACGCTGATCGCCGCGGGCCTGCAGGCGAGCAGCCATGTGACCGTGACGATCGCGGCGGAGGATGACGCCGACGCGAGCGAGAACGATACCTCGAGCGACGCCGCGATCGCGGTCACGGTGGTGGTCAGCGACTCCATCACCGAAGTGAAGGGTGCGAGCGAGCTCTCTGTGTCCGGCGATGTCTCACTGACAGCGGAAACTGACCTCAACATCGTCACCACGGCCGACGGTTCGCCCGGTTCGGCCGGCGCGAGCGTCGCGGTCACTGAGGTCAATGCGACAACGCAGGCTTATGTGGCGGGCGCGTCGCTGATTCAGGGGATTGCCACCGATATGCCCGACAGCATCGCTCTCGGCGCTACCTTGACCACCTCGGTCACCACCACCGCGATATCGACCGCCGGCGGCGCCAGCGATAGCGGCGGCGGCAGTGAATCGGAAAAGCGTCTCGCCGATCCGAACAAGGACGGCAATACGGCGGACAAGGCCACGACCAGCGGCGGCGACATCTCGTTTGCCGGTGCGGTTGCGGTGTCGGACTACAGGCCGACGACCGAGGCCTATATCGACAGCTCGACGCTGAGCTCGTCCGGCGCGATCACGCTCACGGCAAGCTCAACAGACGAAGTCACGCTTAATGCAGACGGTTCGGCCACCGGCAGCGGCAGCACGGGCGTCGGCGTTGCGGTCGCGCTCGGCATAGTCGACGCCACGACGCGCGCCGCCATTGCCGGCACGTCCGATCTTACGGCCACCTCGGTCGATCTCAGCGCCAACCTGTCTGCCGGCGACAGCTTTGTCGTCACGGCGACGGCGGGCGCGGGCGGCGCCGGGACCAATGTTGCCGGCGCTCTCGCCATCAGCATCATCAGCACCAACGTCGAAGCCGTCATCGACGCCAATGCGAGCGTCGATCTCAACGGCGCCGACCTCAGCCTCACCGCGTCGTCGACAACGAACGCCGAAACGCATGCGGTGCCGCACTCCGATCCCGGTGAACCCGGCGATACCGGCATTGGCGGCTCCGTCGCGCTGGCTGTCATTGAAAACACGACGACAGCCGCGCTCGAGAACGGCGCCACGGTCACGGCAGCCGACGACATCACGCTGTCGGCGACCGGCAACCATGAATCCGACACCAAGGCGGAGGCTGGCGCCGAGGGCAGCGGCACGGGCTTCGGCGGCGCGATCGCGATCGATGTGATCGACAACGTGACGACGGCGTCGATCGGAACGGACGACGTCGAGCTCGACATCACCGGCAATCTTTCCGCGTCTGCCGCCCATCATGGGCTTAGCGCGGCGCTCGCCGACGGCACGGCGATCGGGTCGACCGCGATCGGTGCGGCGATCTCGCTCGCCTTCGTCGACAACCGCGCGTTTGCCACCATCGGCCGCAACACGCGCGCCGACGGCTCCATCAGCCTTTCGGCGCTCGGCGACGGATCGAGCAAGGCGCAATCCAAGGCGAGCGCCAAGGGCGCCGACAAGGGCGAGGAGTCGGCGGAGGGTAACACCAAGGCCGACGACCAGAAGCAGAAGCAGGTCGATTTCGCCAACAGCAAATCCGGCAAGGGTGATACCGCCAACCAGACCGCCAATTCGGGCAACGGCGGCAGCGGCGGCGATATCGGCGTCGCGGCGGCGCTGGCGCTCAACTTCTCGGACAGCGAGGCCGTTGCCAGCATCGGCAATTCGCTCAGCGTGACGGCAGGCGATGGCGACGGCACCGGCAGCCTCGCTCTGGTGTCTTCGAACAACATGGACGCGTCCGCCATCGCCGATAGCTCGGCGGCGCTCGCGGCCGAAGCGACCGGGACATCGGTCGGCATCGCGGTGGCGATCAACGCCGCCGAACTGACCAATCGGGCGATCATCGGCACAGGCGCGACCGTCAACGCCGACGACGGCATTACGCTGTCGGCGACGATGAAGGCTGTCGGGCTCGACCAGACGAGCGTCTTCGAGGCGCAAGCGACCTCCGGCGCGAGCGGTGGCGACACCGGTGTCGCCGGCTCCTTCGCGCTCAGCGTCGTGGACAACGATACCCAGGCGCTGCTCAACGGCAACGTGACGGCAAACGGCAGCGACGTCGCCTTGACCGCGGCGTCGACCACGACCGACACGGTCGAGGCGAAGGCCGCTCAGACGAACGGCAGCGCCACGGGTGTCGGCGCTGCGATTGCGATCAGCATCGCGAACCATTTGACCGAAGCTGTGGCGAACGGCGCCATCACTGGCGCCAACGACTTCAGCGCCACGACGACCGGCAGTTACAGCGCCACTACCACGGGCGAGGCCGGCGGCGCCGCCGGGGACGGAACCGGCGTCGGTGGCGGGCTCGTCATCGACGTGCATGATCGTGTGACGCGTGCGCGGATCGGCACCGGCGCGGCGATGACCCTGACCGGCGATGTGGCGCTCACGGCGACTCATGTCGGCTCAAGCCATGCGAAGATGGACAGCGACGCCTCCGGCAACACGGCGGTCGGCGCCGCGCTCGCATTGTCCTTCGTCGACGACACGGCCGAAGCCGATCTCGATCGCGATCTGACCGCTGCAACGCTCGGCATGTCGGCGAGCGGCACCGGCGCCTCCAAAGCCGAGGCGATCGCCTCAGCGGAGGGCACGAGCAAGTCGAAGGAGGGTACGAAGGGCAACACCACGGCCGACGATCAGGTCGGCAAGGGTGTGACCTCGGCCAGCACGAAGTCCGGCCAGGCGCAAAATCCGAACGCCGGCGGCAAGAATACCTCGGCGAGCGGGTCGAGCGGCTCGGTCGCGGTCGGCGCGGCGGTCGCTCTCAACGTCTCGACGCTGAACGTCACGGCCGTTCTTCAGAACCGGACCGTAATCGCCGACGTCACCCTCGATTCCCGCGCGGATATGGATGCGCAGGCCATTGCCGACGGTTCGGCCTCCTCGGGTGAGGAGAGCGGCACTCCGAGCGGCGATCGCGTCGGCATTGGCGTCGCGATCAACGTCGCGACGATGAAGAACCGCGCCGAGATGATCGGCGGTGCGGTGACAGGCGGCTTCTCGGCCGAGGCGCTGATGGCGACCTCGGGCGACGGCAACCATGTGATCGGCGCGACGGCCACGTCCGGCGCCTCCGGCGGCGACATGAGCGTCGCGGGCTCCTTCGCGCTCTCGATCGCGGAGACCGACACGCGCGCCGCAATCGGCGGCACCGTGATCGCGGGGGGCGACGACGTCGTTCTCGCGGCGGCCTCGACGCAGACGACCAATGCGGAGGCCGAGGCCGGCGCGAAGGCGGGCAAGACCGGTGTCGGCGCCGCCATCGCCATCGACGTCTCGAACATGCAGGTCGAGGCGGAGATCGTCGACTCGATTTCGGTGACCGGAGCGGACGACGTCACTCTGTCGGCGACGGGCAGCGGCGAAAATACGGTCGCGGGCACCGGTGGTGCCGAAAGCAAGACCGCCGGCTCCACCACGGTGGGTGGCGCGATCGTCATTTCGGTTATCGACCAGACGACGTCGGCCCGGATTGGCACGGGCGGACTGCTGACTGCGACCGGGGCAATGTCGGTCTCGGCTAATCATCATGGTGCGACCACGACGACGGCCACCAGCAGCGCCGTCGGCAGCACGGCCATCGGTGCCTCGATCGCGCTCGGCCTCGTCGACGACATGGCGAGCGCCGAGATCGCCCGTAGTGTGTCTGCCGACAGCGTGACGCTGAGCGCGCTCGGCGATGGCGCGTCCGCGACCGAGGCGGCCGCTTCGGCGAAGGGAGTGAAGAAGACCGGCGGCGCGACCGCCAACCAGCAGAAGGACGCCGCCACCACCCAGGGCAATACCAAGGCCGCGGGCACCGGCACGGCTCCCAAGGGCACGAGCTCGACGGCGAGTCAGAACGGCAGCGACATCAGCGTCGCGGCGGCGCTTGCCGTGAACGTCTCGTCCTCGATCGCCGAGGCGACGATCTCGGGCGCGTCGGTGACGGCGACCTCGGGCAACGTGTCGCTCACGACCAAGAACAACATCGACGCCTCGGCGCTCGGCAAGGGCGAAGCGGCGACGTCGGCGCAGAGCGACGCCGTCGGCATCGGTGTCGCGATCAACGTCGCAACCATGGAAAACTCCGCGAGCGTCGCGGTGGGCACGGATGTGACCGCCCAGGGCCTCGTTCTGTCGTCGACGATGCGCACCGTCGGCAGCGACTCCACGCACGATTACCTCGCCAAGGCCTCCTCGGCCGCGAGCGGCGGCGATACCGGCATCGCCGGATCCTTCGCGCTGGACTTCATCAATTCGAACACCAATCCGCTTGCGGGCGGAACCGGCAGCACGCTGACGCTGTCGGACGGCCCGATCGACATCGACGCGCAAAGCAATTCCCGCCACTACGTGCTGGCGTCGTCCAAGGGCCTGTCGAAAGGTTCGGGTTCGACCGGCGTTGGCGCTTCGATCGCGCTCTCGATCGTGTTCGACACGACCGACGCGGGCATCCGCGACAACACCGTGATGAACGGCACGGCCAATGGCGTCTCGGTCGATGTCACGTCGAGCCTGCTTTCGGCCGAACCCGGCACGGAGGAAATCACCGAGGCGCTGGGCGGTGCTGCGGGCGCGGGTACGGCGGTCGGCGGCGCGATTGCCGTCACCTATATCGAGAACACCACGAACGCGCGGATCGGCGTCGGCACCGGCAACTTCACCATGACCGGTGGTGCGCTCTCCGTCACCGCCGACCACACGGCCGACATCATCTCCAGGGCGGATGCCGAGGTCGCCGGTGCTAGCACCGGTGTCGGTGCGTCGGTTGCCGTGAATATCGGGCTCGACGAAAGCGAGGCCTATGTCGGTCGCTCGATGACGACGGGCCTGAACGAGATCACGGGCGCCACGGTCACGACGGATTCGATCCTGCGCTCCATTGCGACCACCAAGGCCAGCGCCAAGGGCGCCGACAAGACGAAGACCTCCGACCAGCAGACGTCCGACGCCGGCAGCTTCGCCAACCAGCAATCCGGTGGCCAGGCGACGAACACGCCGAGCCAGACCGGCGACGGCATGTTCAACAGCGCCAACAGCAGCTCGACCACCAACTCCGGTTCGGGCCTGAAGACGGGCGCCGGCGGCACCAGCGGCAACGCCAGCGGCGGTACGACGGTGGCCGCAACGGTAGCGGTCAACTATCTCGAAGGCGGCGCGACTGCCGAGATCGACGACAACGCCAATGTGAACGCATCGGGCGTGGTGAAGGTCGAGACGACTTCGCAGATGACCGCGAAGGCGCTGGCGCTTGCGACCGCGACCGACATCCAGAACTCCAACAGCGATGGCGTCGCGGCTGCCGTCGGCCTGAACATCGTTCAGTTCGACGGTCTGGCGCGGATCGGCGACGCGACGGTTTCCGGCAGCTCCGTTTCAGTCAAGGCCGTCCAGCCGGCTGGCGAGACGAACGTGTTCCAGGTGCGCGCGCTTTCGGGCGCCGCGGCGGGCGCCAATGCGATCGCGGGCTCCATCGCCATCAACTACGTGGACATTTCCAACAAGGCGCAGATCGGCGCTAACGCGACGGTGACCGCCGGTAACGGCAACGTCACGGTGGAGGCCGCAAATCTCGTCGAGGTCCAGAACCTCTCAGGTGGCGCCGCGCTGTCAACGTCGAGCGGGACCGGCGCGGGCATCGCGGTTTCGATCAACATCATCAACACCATGGAGACCAAGGCCGAAGTCGGCTCCGGTGCCGACGTCACGGCCAATGGTGGTTCGGTGACGGTCAAGGCGACCGGCAGCTTCACGCCGCTGTCGGACACGCTGGGCTTGAACACTGGTCTTGGCGCGATCGACGATCAGGAAATTGCGCTCACGAACTTCGCGGCCGGTGCTGCTGCGTCGGGCGGCGGCAAAGCGATCGGCGGCTCCGCTGCGATCAACGTCATAACTATCAACACCGAAGCGACCATCTTCGCGGACGCCGATGTCGAGGGCGACTCTGGCGTTATCGTCAGTGCTGACGACACCATGACTCTGTTCACCGGCGCCGGCTCGATCGGCCTTTCGGCGGGCGGAGCGGGCGTCGGCATCGGCATCAATGTCGACGTCGTCACGCGGACCACCCGCGCCAAGGTCGAGGCCGGTGCCAGCCTGACCTCGGACAATGGCGATGTGTCGGTGACGGCTCACGCGGTCGACAAGATGACGTCGGTCGCAGCGACCTTCGGTGCCGCGTCGTCCGACGTGGCGGTGGCGGCCTCGATTGCCGTCGCGGTTCTGCTCACGACGACGGAAGCCGATGTCCAGAGCGACAGCGGTCTCGACGTCACCGAACTGACGGCCGGCGGCAATATCAACGTCACGGCCTCCAGCACGCTCGACCTGACGTTCGTTGCGGGCGGTGTGGCCGCCTCGGGTAGCTCGTCTTCGATCGGCATCGCGGCCAACGTGCTCGTTCACGATGACTCCGTTCAGGCGCTCATCGGCGACTACGCCGAGATCGAGACCCATGGCCCGATCGGCCTGACGGTCGATGCCTTTAGCTCTGAAGAGATCCTCGACATCGTCGTCGCCGCCGGTGTCTCCGGCAGCGGTCCCGTCTCCATTGGCGGCTCGGTCCTCGTGTCGGTCATGACCGAAGACACCCGCGCCGTGATCGGCAACCATGTCCAGGTCGACGCATGGAACGCCGCCGCCGGAATCAATCCGGGCGTGATTGTCGATGCGGATAGCGAGACCACGATTCTGTCCGTTGCCGGCGGCCTGGCGGTTTCGGCCGGCGGATCGGGCATCGGCGCCGGCATCAGCGTCCATCACATCGGCAAGACGACCGTGGCGCTGATCGGCAACAACGTCAATATTGGCGGCAACCCGGCGGTGGCGGGCTCCTTTGCCGAAGGCAACATCGAGGTCGATGCGCGCTCGGTCGAGACGGTCAAGACGTTCGGCGTTGCCGGCGGCGTCGGCAGCTCCGTCGGCGTCGGCATCGGTGCCGAGGTCCTGTTGCTGTCTCCGACGACACGCGCCCAGATCGGCGACAACGCGATCGCCAAGACACGCGGCAGCGTCAAGGTCCAGGCTTCCGACGAATCCGAAATCGATATCATCGTCGTCGGAGCCGCGGTTGGCGGCACCGGTGGTGCCGGTGCCGGTGCGGCCGTCGCCGTGATCAACAAGACCATCGACGCTGATATCGGCGCGAATGGCGATGTGGTCGGCCTCGGCTTCCTCACCACCCAGGCCAAGACGGGCCAGTACGCGATCGGCTCGACGGGCTCGAACACCGGCGTGAACACCGGCTCGTTCGAATTCACGAACGCCGACTCGAAGAACAATCTCAACGAGGATTCCTTCGAAGTCGGTCTCCTCGATACGAGCGACGAGCAGGTCCCGACCGATCTCGTCGCCGAGGGCGATCCGACCCAGGAAGACGGCAATACCGGAAAGGCTCAGGAGACCAATCAGCAGGACGAGATCTCCAATCCCAACCTGACGAGCCAACGCACTGCGACGTTGAACGACACCGCGACCAGCGGCGTCGTCGTTTCGGCATCGGGCAAGGATGATTTCGAATCCTATGCGATCGGCTTCGGGGCCGGCGGCACCTTCGGCGTCGGCATCGGCGCGGCGGTAAGCGTCGTCACCACGAACACCACGGCCGATATCGGGGCGAACACCGATATCAACAAGTCCACCGAGGCGGCCGCGGCCGGGCAGTCGGTCTACGTCATCGCGGCCACCGACTTCCATCATGTCGGCATCGGCGCCGGTGGGGCGATCGGCGGGACGGCCGGCATCGCACCGGGCGTCGACGTCTCCGTTGTCAATCAGACGACGACGGCGGCAATCGGCGCGGGTGCCGATGTCCGCGCGGCGAACGACGTCGCGGTCAATGCCATCGCGCGCGAAGACTTCTTCGTGGTGGGCTTTGGCGTGGCCGGCAGCGGGCTGGCTTCCGTCGGCGGCGGCGTGTCCGTCGTGTCGGTCACCAACATCACCTCGGCGACGATCGGCGCGGGCGCGATCATCAAGGCCGGCGGCGACGTGTCGGTGATCGCCGAGGACTTCACCGACTTCACCCAGTTGAACCTCGGCGTCGGCGTCTCCGCCGGTGCTGGCGTCGGCGCCGGTGTCGGCGTTCTCGTCGTGACGAAGGACACGACGGCGCTGGTCGATGACGGTGCGCAGATTGACGCGCAGGCGCTCGGAAGCGGCGGCGTGGGCGACATCCTCACGGGCGACTGGGCGGACGGCGGCGAATTCGGGCTCGGTACGGCCCGCGGCGTGGTCGTGCAGGCGAGCTCATCCGAAGACATCCTGAACCTGGCCGTTTCCGCGGGCGGCGGCATTGCGGGTATCGCAGGCAGCGTGACGGTGACAGTCATCGACAGCGACACCATCGCGACAATCGACGCCGACGCCCAGATCAACATGGACACGGCGAATTTCGACCAGGGCGACACGGTCGGCAGCGAGCAGGGCGTCTGGGTCACCGCCTCGAACGATTACAAGCTCATCAACGCGGCCATCAGTCTCGCCGGCGGTGTGGTCGGCGTCGGCGCCTCCATCAGCTTCGGCAGCGTGCGCAACAATGTGGCGGCGCTGATCGGTGCGGGTGCGGACGTGCGTGCGAAGAGCCGCGTCGAAGTGACGGCGCTCGGCGAGAAGGACGTGCGCGGCTACGTGGCCTCGGGTGCCGGCGGTCTCGTCGGCGTGGCGGCTGCGGTCAACGTCTTTGCGATCAACGACGACTTCGAAGGCGGTTACGTCGACGAAGACGGCAATTCCGGTGACGCGACGCAGCTGAAGAAAGGCGGCGGCGGCTCCACCGACATGAAGAGCTATGCCAACGACGAAGGCGGCGAGGGCACCACGAGCGTCAACAACGCCTTCGGCGAGATGCAGGACGGTGGCTCGGGCGCGGCCGATGGCAGCGCCGACAAGCGCATTTCGGGCATCATGTCGACGACGTCGATCGGCGGCGTCGATGTTCTCACCGGGCTCAATACCCCGCCGGTCGAGAAGGGTGTCACCGCCGTCGTGCAGGGGGGCTCGGGCGCCAACAAGACGAGCATCAAGACCGGCGACGTCGAGGTGAAGGCCGAAGAGCGCATCTCCTTCGACTTCATCACGGGCGCCGCGGCCGGCGGCTTTGTCGGCGCCGGCGCCGGCGTCACGGTGATCAACGTCCGCAGCCGTGTCCTGGCAGCGCTCGGCGGCGACGTCGATGCGAGCGGCCTCGTGAACGTGACGGCCGCTAGCGATCGTGGCGGCGATGGCGTCTCGGTGGGTGTCGCGGCTGGTGCCATTGCGCTGGGTGCGACGGTCACGATCATCAACGACGAAGGCACGCAGCTTGCCGAAATCAGCGACAACGCCTCGATCGACGGCGCCAGCGCTGTGACGGTGACGGCCGAGAACGACCAGGATTACACGAGCAACGTGTACTCGGTCACGATCGGCGCCGCCGGTATCGGCGTCAATTTTGCCCGCATCGACTTGGCCGATGACAACAACGCGACGGCCGAAACCGCCGCGCGCATCGGCGACAACGTCCAGATCGGCCAGACGGATGAGATCGGCAGCCTGACGGTGCAGGCGAATTCCGATGTCTACGTGGAATCCAATGTGTTCGGCGTGGGCGCAGGCCTGGTCGGCGCAAGCATCAATTTCAGCTTCGTCGAGTCAGACCAGAACGTTCTGGCTCTGATCGACGACTCGGCCGACATCGACGCGTCGGGCGCGGTCAACGTCATGTCGCTGCTCGACGTCGAGGCGCACGCCGAGGTGTTGTCGATCAGCCTCGGAGCGATCGGCATTGGCGCCAGCATCTCGAAGGCAGAGGTGGACGGCAGCTCGAAGGCAATCTCGAACGGCGAGATCGATGGCAGCGGCTCGGTGCTGATCCAGGCGAAGGCGATCGTTGTCACCGACGCCTATGCCGAAGCTTCGGGCGGCGGCCTCTTTACGGGCAACGGCCATGACGCCACGGCGACCTCGTCGCCGACGATCGAGGCGCGGCTGAACGGCTCGACGACCTCCAGCGGCAATGTCGAGGTCAAGGCGATCTCCGAAGGCAAGGCCGATGCCGAAACCGACAGCAAGGCGGGCGGCTTCGCCGGCGTCGGCGCTGGTTTCGCGCGCGCCACGGTCAGTCCGATCGTCACGGCCATCATCGATGCCGGGACCATCACCGCGGGCAACGTGCTGGTTCGTGCGACCCACAATTTCGGTCTGCCGGCGACGACATGGCGCGCCAATGCCAAGACCGAGGCGGCAGGAGTCTCGGCTGTCGGCCTCCAGATCAACCGCACCGAAGCCAAGGCCAACGCCCAGGTGAGGGCGCAGATTGCCGGCGGCGTCAACATCGACACGGTCGATGCGCTCGGCGCGGGCTTCGTGAAGATCGAGGCGCTCGGCGTCAACAACGCCATCGCGTTCACCGACGGACTGAACGTCGGCATTCTCGCCGCCATCGGCGCGACGCAGGCGGATGCGCAGGCTCACGGCACGGCGATCGCGGAAATTCTCGACCAGGGCAGCATCTCGGGCACACCGGATTACACGATCGGCGCGCTGGAAGTGACGGCGACGGGCCAGGATACGGCCTCCGCCCGGGTGAATGCCGCCGGTGGCGGTCTGCTTGCAGTCGGCGTGAACGAGGCGGATGCCTCGGTGATCGGCGAAACGCGCGCCGAGATCGGCAAGAATTTGGGTATTCTGGCCGCGGGCGCGGTCTCCGTCGTCGCGACGGCGCGGCCCGAGGTCGATGCGAATGTGAAGGGCGTCAGCGGCGGCGGCATTTCGGTCGGCATGTCGAATGCCGAAGGCACGATCGAGCCGACGGTCACCGCAATGATCGACACCGGGACTTCGCTTGCGGCCGACGGCGACGTCACGGTCAAGGCCGTTGCGACGCCGCAGACGGGCACCGTTCCCACCTATGTGATCGAGTCCGTCGACACTAACTCGCACACGCTGCACGTCGTGGGCCACGGCCTCACGACGGGCGATGTCGTCGAAGTCGGCGACAATCCGAACGTGGACGAGCGCGATTACAATGTGATCGTCATCGGCCAGAACAACGACACGATCGCGTTCGGCAACTTCCTCAGCGGTTCGTCGAACGAGATCATCGACAACCGCGACGAGATCAGGTTCCAGGGCGCACACAACTACCAGACTGGCGACAAGGTCGTTCTGACCAAGGTGACGGGTGACGACGGCAGCGTGCCGGGCGACATCGAGCATGCCGCCGGCAACACCTTCTGGGTGGTCGTCATCGATGCGAAGACCATCAAGCTTGTGGACGACGTCGCCAAGACCGCGCCGGGCTGGTTCACGTCCAACGCCCAGACCTTCCTGCCGTCCAACGTCCTCAACAACTGGATCAACCTCGGAGCCGACAACCCCTTCAACGTCGGCGACGCGGTGACCTACCAGGCGCCGGGCGGCGGCCAGAACTTCGGCGTCGGCACGGTCGACGTGTCGAAGGCGACGATCGACAGCGCTCTCGGCAACGGGTCGACCAACCTGGCGCTGGCGAGCAACTCCACCAACAACAACCGCATCTACTTCGTCGACCTCGTCGAGGACAGCCCGACCGAAGGCCAGTACATCAATTCCGGCTTCAACGTCGGCGACGCCGTCGTCTACACCTCGACCAACGCCGCCGGCACGGCTGTCGGCAACGATCTGGGCGGGCTGGTGCAAGGCAGGGTGTACTACGTTGCCGAAAAGGGTTCGGCCGCGGATGGGTATTACATCAAGCTGAAGAGCGCCGCGGGCGTTAACGAAGACGTCTATTACGAGCGCGAAGGCGCCAATACCTACAAGGTCGTGTTGACGGACGGCTCTACCTGGTCGTCGCTGGGTTACGACGAGGACGAGACCTTCACGATCGCGAACTCGAACGGCAACGACGGCACCTACACGATCGACTCCATCAATGGCGCCGCGCTGACGATCACCGGCACGTTGAACCGCGTCACGCGGATCGATCAGCAGATGACCGTTGGTCAGGTCGATGTCGATGCCGGCGCTGGAGTCGACAATCGCATCACCCTGACGCTCAGCAACGGAAACTGGGGTTCGGGCTTCACGAATGGCGCTTCGATTACCCTGAGCGGGTTCGATGGCACCCTCAATGGCGCACGTACGATCCTCAGCGTCAGTGGCAACACGATCACGCTGTCGCTCGGCGCGGCTGGTGTGACTCAAAACAGCTTCGTCAATGCGCAGGTGCAGCTCGCGAGCCCCGAGAACGATAACTTCGATGCGAGCTTTATCGACCTGCAGCCGGACAAGGACACGGACGGCATTATCCCGGCCGATCCCGATGGCGACGGCAACCTTGCTACGGACGACAAGGCCGACCCGAGCATCCATCAGCTCACCTTGGTCCAGAACGCGCCGATCGGCGGGCTCAAGAGCGGCCAGGTCTATTACGTCGTCCAGAAGAGCGGTGACGGCCAGCAGGTGCGCCTCTCCGAGACGTCTGGCGGTTCCGTGCTTGCGCTCACGCCTGCGTCGACCAACGGCAATAACCACTATCTCGGCAAGTTCGGCATCGAGCTGAACGCGACCACGAACGCGGACACTTACGAGCTCAGGATCGATCTGACGTCGGGCGGTTTCGTCGGCCAGAAGCTGACGGGTCCGGACGACGTCTCGCTTGCCACGATCGCGCCGCCCTCCGGCGACGGAACGTCCGGCGTGACGGCGCGCGGATCGGGCGGCTCGGTGCTGGCCGACATCCGTATCAACAAGGCTGAGCTCAACATCCAGCCGGTGCTCGAGGCCAATGTCTCGGCGGCGCTCGTCTCCTCCGGAGGCAATATCACGATCGAGGCCGACGGCCAGATGGAAGGCACGGCGCTGGGCCGCAACGGCAGCGGCGGCATCGTCGGTGTCGGTCGCGCCGACGCCACGATCAACCAGTCGGCGAACCGCATGACGGTCGACGTGAAGGTCGGCTCGGGCACGCAGATCGTCGCCGACGGCAACCTCACCATGCACGCGGAAGGCACCGGCAATTTCGATGCCGACAGCGAGACCACGACGGGCGGCCTGGTCGGCTTGGCCAACGCCAAGGCGCTTGTCGCCGCCGACTGGAAGTCGCGGATCGAGGTTGGCGCGAATGCCGTGGTGCTCGCCGCCGGGTTGATTGACGCCCGCGTCAATGGCGCAATGACCGGCCGCGCCAGGGCTTATGCCAACGGCATCGGTCTCGGCGGCGATGGCGATGCCACCGCCAGGTACACCATGAACAACTCCGATCTCGAGATCGAAGTTCAGCATGGCGCGCTGCTCGAGGGTAACGAGGTCAGCCTGCACGCTGACGGCACCGGCACGAACGTGTTCGTCACCGCGGATGGCCGCGGCGCCGGCTTCTACGCCGAAGGCCAGGGCGATGCGACGGCCAAGCTGGCCCTCACATCCAGCATCCGGATTCTCGACAACGATGCCGTGAACAGCGGCGCCAAGATCACGGGCTGGGAAGGCGTGGATTTCGTGGTCGAGAACCACGACAACCTGCTCAAGACCCGGGCGAACGCGCGCTCGACCGGCCTGTTCGGCTACATCGACGCCGATACCCAGACGTCCTACGACCTCGACGCCAACGTGTTCGGCGACACCGGCGGCGGCGGCGGCGGCAACAATACGCTGGTGACCGCCGGTCCCCGCCATCTGGACGGCGGCCATCTCGACGACTTCGATTACGCCCCGCTGGCGGGCGGCGAGAAGCGTCTGGCCTTCTACGTGCTGGCGGACAATCGCACCAACACGATTGACGACGACGCCACTCACCAGCGGCGCGCGCTTGCTGCCGGCGATAGCGACGAACATCGCGACGGCGATTCCAAGGAAGACGAGATCGATTTCTCCAGCAACGTGCTGATCCTGTCGGGCCAGTCGCCCGAGCTCGTCACCAAGACCCTGGTGGTCAGCGGCGACGCGACCATCCAGCGGGCCGTCAACATCACGGTCAACGATTCGCAGGGCGGTGGCGGCGGCGCAATCGACTCCGGGCAGATCCTTTCGGACAAGATCTACGTCAACGACATCGAAAATCCGGGTCCAGGCGACGTCGCCTTCAAGTCGACCGACATCTCCGGCTCGGGCGGTACCTGGACGTTCAGCGAGACCTTGCAACGGGTCGAAATCCTGAATCTGTCGGACAAGGACATCCAGATCAACGACATCGACGTGACGGCTGACCGGCAGCCGCTGGTCATGCTGACGCCGACCGGCACGTCGGACACGATGACGCTCACCTTCAACATCGCGTCGGAAGTGTCGCCGACCTATGTCGAGATCACCAACACCGGCAACGCCGACATCCTGCTGAACGGCGAGATCAACAACCCGATCGGCGTCACCACCATCGTCGCGCAGCACGGCTCAGTGCTGGGCGATCAGTCGGGCGGCGACTCGGTCGTTCGCACCGAGACGCTGAACATCGACGCCTCGGAGAATGCCGGGTCGAATGACGCGACGCGTGTCATCGTTCAGATCGTCGAATCCGCGGGCGTGCCCGAGGCGTTCCAGTTCCGCACCAGCCAGGTGAACGGGCTGACCGACACCATCTTCCTCGGTCTCGGCAACCGCTTCTACGAAGGCCAGATGGTACAGTACCAGGCCTCGTCGACGCCGATTTCCGGCCTCGTCAACGGCGGCTACTACTACGTGTCGTTCGGCGTCGACGCCTTCAATCCGGACACCGGCATGGTCGGCGTCCAGCTCTTCACCGATGCGGCGCTGACCCAGAAGGTGAACATCGACGTCGCCGGTGCGCTCACCAACACGCATAGCCTGCGGGGCGTGGAAAGCTTCACCGTCGATGCCGGCAACGACATCTTCCTCGACGTTCGCGCGCTGATGCGCGACGGCCAGGCCGCCGACTTCGCCACCGATCCGTTCTATGTCGTCAATGTCGATCGCATCGCGGCTGGCGACGATGCCGACGTGCTGCTGCGGCCGACCTATCTGCAAACCGGCGAGGGCGACTCGGGCGGCGTGGTGGTGCGCCACCGCGGTGTCTCGCCGACCGGCGAGAAGGAGTTCACCTATTACACGAACTTCGTGAAGGCGAACCCGCCGCCGGATCAGGATCCGGTCGGCGTCAGCCGCGGTGCCTACGGCGCGGGCACGACAAAGATCGGCACGACCTACGATTTCCGCGGTCTCGACACCTCGGGCAACCGCACGATCGCAGGCCTCCAGTCCGGCGACGTGACGCACGACGGCAACGTGAATGTCGTGGCGGCCGAGAGCGCGCCCACCGACACCACGATCAACGTGCTTGCCCTCGTCGAGGTCGATACGACGGGCTTCGCTCAGGGCGAAGGCCACACCTCGGTTCTGACCAATGGCTGGATCGCGCTGACCGAGATCAGCGGCGACTTCCGCGTCGGCACCATCAAGTCGACGGCGAACGACGTTCTGCTCTACTCGCCGCAAAGCATCGTCGACGCCCAGTGGGATACCAACCAGTCGGCGGCGGACCTGTCGGCTCGCAACATCACCATGGTTGCGGATGCGTTCTTTGCCAACCCGAACGCCAACCAGGTGCCGAACCAGGTCCTAAATCCGAATTTGACCGGCGGCTCCAGCGCGTTCGGCGGCATCGGCCGGATGGACAATTTCCTCGAGATCGACGTCGACAACCGCAATCTGCTGACCGGCGTGCTGCGCGCGTACGACACCACGGCGACCAGCACGCAAGGCATCTTCCTCGACGAGATCGCTGGCAATCTGCGCGTCCACACCGTCAACACGGTCAACGACGTGTCGCTGCGCACGCTCAACGGGTCGATCATCGATCGCAACGGATCGAGCGCGCCGAACGTGATCGGTCTCTCCATCGACCTCGATGCCAATGGCGATGGCGCCAGCATCGGTGAAGCGGGTGACGATCTCGAGATCAACAGCCGCAACGGGCTCGCCAAGAACAACGACCTCGAAGCCGATGTGGATGATGTCGCGCTCGAAGCGACCAACAACATCTGGCTGACCGAGGTCGAGGGCGAACTGCGCCTCGTGCTCGCCCACACCTATCTCGGAAACATCACGCTGACGGTGCAGGAGTCCGCCTCGGCGACTTCCACCGCGGAAGATCTGCAACTCATCGAGAATGGCAGCGCGCGCTTTGCGGAGAACAATCTGACGGCGCCCGGTCTGCATGTCGATGCATCCCGTCCGCTGCCGCATGGTCTTATCCTGGCGGAGCAGGGCGCCGTGCTGCTTCGTGTCGGCGATGACATCGAGACGCACCAGAACTCGGCGATCGTAGCCGGGAACCAGATCGACATCCTCGGCGATTTCACCAACAGCGACGTTGGCTACGGCACGACGATCGTGATCCGCGGTCAGCTCATCGCAGGCGCCATCATGGTCGTTGCCGGCAACCGCGCGCCGAGCACGCCGGCGGGCACCTCGGCATCGCGGCCGATCGGCACCTGGCGTCCCGACGACACCACGACGAACGTCACTGCGGCCGACCGCACGACGCGCATCTTCGGCAACGCCGACAGCGACTTCTTCCAGTTCGGCGACGCCACCGGCGCGACTGGCGGCACGGTCTGGGGCGATGACGGCTACGTCTTCATCGGTTCGAAGACGCGGGTCTATGGCAGCACCAGCGCGGTGACCGGCGACTACGCGACGCCGGATGCCCGCAACGACGGCGAAGACGACTTCAAGGTCTACTTCCTGCAGGATGCGGCGGCGCAGACGTCGCCAGCGATCTCGACGGTCGGCTTTACGGTCAACCCGTACACCACAGGCGCTCCGATCGCGCCGTCCACCTACAACATGAACGTGCTCGCCGAGCACACGCTGACCCTCGACGGCCAGTCGGATACCGACACCTACGAGGTCTATACGCTCGGTTCCCAGGGTGACGAGCGCAACTACATCATCAACGTCCTCGACACCGGCGAGGAAGACGACGGCGTCGACACGCTCAACATCTACGGCAATGACGGCGACGACGATATCTTCCTGCTTCGCGCGGCGGCCTATCTGCCGCACGAAACGGCCGACCGGCCGGGCTATGTCGCGCTGCTGCACGGCACGCTCGATCCGTATCAGGACGTCATCACCGGTAACGAGGATTCGGCGGAAGTTCAGCGCATCAGCTACGACAGCGGGCTGAACGGCCGTCTCACGGTCGAGGGAATGGGCGGCGACGACTCCTTCTTCTCCGACGACGTGACTGTCATCTCGACGCTCGATGGCGGCGCCGGCGACGACACCTTCCAGATCGGCCAGATCTTCGGCTCCAACCGCACCGAAGCCGACGGCAATCTGCTGCCTCAGGACGAGTTCCCGGATCTACGGCCGACTACCCGCGGGTGGCTGAGCCGCGGCTCCTCGGCGCCGATGATCGCCCAGGGCGGCACCGGCAACGACGAATTCCGCGTCTACTCGAACCAGTCCGAGCTCCGGCTTGAAGGCGACGACAACAACGATCTGTTCATCGTCCGCGCGTTCGCCATCTCGGCGACCACCGACTACGACTGGAATGCCGACGGCGTCATCAACGTCGACGATCTGCAGGCCGGCGTCGATCTGCTCACCATCGGCTTCAATGATGGCGCGGCGGCATTCGAGCAGGCGATCGCGGGCCGCTCCGATGCGGCGTTCCTCAAGACCGCGCTCAAGAATGGCGGCGCCAACTACGTCTTCGACCGCAATATTGTTGACGGCACCACCGGCGACGGCGGGATCAACTTCCTCGACGTCTACCTGACCGCGAGCGACACCACCGACGACGTCATCGTGCTCGATGAGGACGGCGTCGCGACGCCGCAGATTGGGCTGGGCTTCTCGGTCGCGCAGGCGCCCGACATCCGCGCCGGCGGCGGCCAGGACGAGGTGCGCTACAACGTCAACGCTCCGGTCTCGGTCGACGGCGGCACGGGCTTCGACAAGCTCGTCATACTCGGCACGGAATTCGCCGACGACATCGCCATCACCGCTCAGGGCATCTTCGGCGCGGGTCTCAATGTCCGCTACACCACCATCGAGGTGGTCGAGGTCGACGGCCTCGAGGGCGACGACCAGTTCTTCGTCCAGTCCACGGCGTTCGGCGTCGCCTACCGCGTCATCGGCGGCCTCGGCTCCGACGTCATCAACGTAGCGGGCGATGTGACGGCCGATATCGTCACGCGCGAGCTCGAAGGCGTCTCGGGGGCGATCGATCATCTCGTGACCTCGGACGACGTCCTCTATGACGGCATCGTCATCGACGGCATCGACTACAACGTGACGACCGACGGCGAGGGCCTTGTGGTCATCGACGAGGGCTCCGACGGTTTCACGGCGGTGCGCGAGGGCTCTCAGCCGACCAACAGCTATGGCGTGCGTCTCGCCCGTCCGCTGGAGGACGGCGAGGTGGTCTATGTCACCGTGTCTGCGGCCCTGTCGCCGCAGGAAGAGCGTGACGACGCGTTCGCCAATCCGGCGCCGCTCCCGAACGGCCCTGGCGACACGCTGTGGGTGACCAAGTCCCCGCTGACCGGCTCGCTCATCGATTTTGACGGCCTTGAAAGCCAGGTGAACGAAGATTTCCTGCGCGAAGTCGTGATCGACGGCCAGACCGTCCGCGTGCCGAACCGTGCGGTGGTGCTGCGCTTCGACCATCTCAACTGGGACCAGACACAGGAGGTTTTCCTCTACGCGGTCGACGACGAGCGGGCGGAAGGCGACCGCGTCGTGGTGGTCCAGCATTCGGTGATCTCCACCACCTCGTCGGATTACGACGGTATCGACGTGCGCAATGTCGAGGCGCAACTGCGCGACAACGACACTCCGGGCGTGCTCGTCACCGAGCTCGATCCGTTCATCGATGTCGAGGATGGGCGCACGCTGCTGGTCGAAGACGACGGCACCGGTCTCACAGGGCTCAAGGACCGCATCGCGGTCCAGCTCACACTCGAGCCGGATGTGACCGACCAGATCGTCGTCAAGCTCAACTTCGGCGGTCTCACCGGCGACGCGCTCCTCGCTGACCTCGTCGACAAGGGCATCAAGATCACGTCGGGCGATAGCCGCTTCGACGCGACCAATCTCACGATGACGTTCAACTCGTCGAATTGGGATGACGACGTCATCCTGACCCTCGAGGCGCGCAGCGACGACGTGCGCGAGGATCCCGAGACAGCGGTGATCGGCTTCGGCCTCAACGTCGAAACCGTCACGCAAGCGATGACGGTCGGAACTTGGAACGACAACGGCACGAACAAGCTGTCGCTTTCGCTCGACACCATGGCCTGGGCTTCGAAGGGCTTCGAGATCGGTCAGAGCGTCATTCTCACCGGCATCGCCGGAATTCCGAACGGCACGACCGCGACGATCACCGGTTTCTCGACCGGCGGTGTGGTGGCGCAACTCAACATCGCGGCCGCGGGCGCGACCTTGGGGTTGGATGCCTCGGTAACGGTCAAGAAGGCCGTGCCCAATGGCAATCAAACGATTGATGCGGATGGCGACTTCGCGTTCCCGAACCTTCGCTCGGGCACCGGCCTCCTTGACATCGAGGTAATCGATGACGACACCGCTGGCTCGGTGGTGCTGGAAACTGGCCGCGACACGATCCTGATCCCGGACGACCTGTCGACCAATCCGGAGAACGAATCCGTCTCCGACAGCTATCGCCTGCGGCTGACCAAGGCGCCGAAGTTCGACGTCGACGTGGCGATCCTGACGGATGGCCTCGCCAATGTCAGCGGCGTCGGTTACGACCTGAACAACGACGGCGATATCGACGATGCGGGAGAAGCGATCTCCTGGACCTACAAGGAAGTCGGCGGCCTGCGTCCCGTCCAGGTCTTCAACGGCACGATCAACTTCAACGGCACCACGCTGACGCGCGGTTCGGGCAGTGATCTCGGCAGCTTCATCGCCGAGGGCTGGCAGGCGGGCGACCTCCTGCGGCTCAGCAACACGGGCGACGACTATGAGGTCGCCTCCGTGACCGAGGACACGCTGACGCTGAAGACGTCGACGGGCCTCAACACGTCCGTCAAGGACGTTATCATCTCGCGGCTGCTCGAGCTCGAGACCTGGTCCGGAGAGGTGCGCCTTGACCAGGTGGACGGTGCCTGGCGGCTGGTTCGCGTCGAGGCCGAGGTCACCAACATCGCCGATCCCGACAGCGATCCGAACTTCAACGTCGATGGCTGGCTCAAGGAAGGCTTCCTCGAAGGCCAGTGGGTGCGCATCAGCGACGGCACCAACTCGATCGACGCCAAGATCGCGATCATTCGCGGCTTCAACGGCACGCAGGATCACTCGCTGCAATTCACGCTTGATCCGAGTGCGAACTTCGCCGCTGCGGATCTCGGCTGGCTGGCCGGAAACAAGAACGTCACGGTCACCCGCATCGCCGCGGTGACGACGTTCTCGACGACCAACTATCACCAGCTCCAGACGATCGAGCTCACCGCCGATCCGTACTACGAAGTGCCGACGACCCGCGAAGGCGTGAAGATCTTCCCGGTCAAGAACCACCGTCTGTCCGAAATCCGCGGGCCTCTCGCGGTTGAGGGCGGGCCGGCCGGTGCCGACCGGTCGCTGACCAACGGCGTCAAGCTGCCGGGCGAGACGGATGCGTTCCTGATCGCCATCGGCGCGCAGCCGCCGGAGAGCCAGCAGATCGACGTCCTCAACATCTACAATGACGGCTCCAAGGCCGATACGACGGGCATCCTGACCGACACCACGCTGAAGGGCTTCGCGATGGGGCCGGATCTGGTGTTCCCGAACGTCGAGGGCCCGCTCTACGGCGAAGGCCCCGAGGGCCAGGGACCGCAAACCCTGATCTTCCCGGGCGGCATCAGCTTCGGCAAGGTCAACTTCGGCGCCAACGGCGTGACGAACGACTCCACGGTCTCCACCGTCGAGGTCGTGAACGTCATGCTCGGCGAGGGCAATGACGACCTGCGCGTGGAAGGCACGCTCAATCCGGCGGACCACGTCTCGGCCGAGAACGTCTTCCAGTTCATGCCGAACTGGAACGACAGCGACTACCAGTTCCTCTACATGCAGAACCCGGCTTTCCAGAACAAGCTCGTCATCACGCGCGACAGCTTCAACTGGAAGGGCGAGGGTTTCCTCGTGGGCCAGGACCTGTTCTACGTGGACGACAACGGCGTCCGCCACGCGCTCGGAAAGATCATCGGGATCGAGGACGCGATCGCCTATTTCGACGAGTTCGGCAATCCGATCATCGATCCGGCGACGGGCGAGCCCTATCGCGATCCGAGCGACAACTCGCTCCTGATCGTCGACCGGTCAGCTCTGCCGGCTGGCGTCGTGATCTCCGGCTCGACCAAGCTCGTGGCCGTGGACAAGGACGTCTTGCAGGTTCTCAACACCACGGTGACCAGCGTCAATGCCGGTCTGTCCACCATCGGGTGGGACTCGCGCACGGGTGGCGCGGTGCCGGCGACAAACTGGGAGGAGGCGGGCTTCCTCGAAGGCCACCTCATCCATGTGGATCTCGCGGACGGCTCGCGGATCGACCTGCGGATCGTCGAGATTTCGGAAGACGGCCAGAGCATCATCGTCGAGGGTCTCGCGCTGGCCCAGGGTTCCTCGCTAAACGGTCTCTTCTGGGTGCAGGGCGCCCATGGCGGCCTCACCGTTCTGCACGGCGGCGGCAACCTTCAGATCAACACCGAGGGCACGTTCGACTTCGACACGGATGAAAACCTGCTGGTCCGCCGCGACGGCCGCAGCTTCGCCGAGGTCGGCTTCGAAGTCGGCCAGGTGATCCAGCTCGAAGGCGAGACCTACACGCGTACCGTCCTTGCGATCCACAACACCGCGCAGCACCTCATCCCGACGCCGTCGGGCGAGTTCAAGACCTGGGGCACCGGATCGGTGCTGGTGCTGAGCGATCCGCTCCGCACGGGTGGCACGGTGCTCGGCGATCTGCAGGAGGAGAAACTCCTCGTGCATGTGGCCGACGCCTTTGAGACGACCATCACCGAAACGGTGAAGATCGAGATCAAGGCCCAGATTCCGGGCAATGATGCAACCCTTGAGACCGTCGTTCGCCTGCTGAGCGGCGAAAACTGGAGCGATCTCGGCTTCGAGGTCGGCGGCTCGCTGTTCATCGAAGGCCGCCCCGGCGCCTTCGAGATCAAGGCGATCGACGGCGACGAGCTCGTGCTGCTCGATGCGGCGCTGCGCGATTGCGCCGGCTCCGACGGCATCGCCACGCTGAAGATCACCACCTACGACATCACCCGCTCCGGCGGGCAGCGCGTGGGCGGCGACCACTTCGTGGTGGTCGGCGGCGCGGGTCCGAAGAGCCCGCTCGTCATCTACGGCGACACCAGCCAGGACGGCATATGGTATTCGGGCCACAGCTACGACCGGCTGGGCCTGGAGTTCGGCGAGAAGCCGTTCGATCCGTTCCCGCATCTGCCGGACGGCCAGAACGAGGACGACGAGTGGGTGTTCTCGCTCGCCAACCCGTTCGACTTCCACGGCCACGACATCATCGACGCCTCGGCGCTGTTCGCGACCGAAGCCAACGCCGGGATATTCCCGTCCGTCGGCATCACCGCCTATGGCGGCATGGGCGACGATCTGATCATCGGCTCGCAGACCGGCGACCATCTGGCCGGCGGCTCGGGCAATGACAGGATCCTCGGCCAGCGCGGCACGGATCACATCTACGGCGACAGCGGCGTGAACGTGAACATCCTCACGCGCGCGCTCACGATCGACACGCTCGACAAGAGCCCCGCGCCCAGCATCGACCCGACGACCAAGAAGGCGGACAACACCTTCGCGCCGGTGCCGAGCGAAGTGCGCGATCCGATGGGCAACCGCCTTGCCGACGCGACCGGCACGACGAACGTCGCCGGTGCCGGCTCCGACCACATCGAGGGCAACGGTTCGGGCATCGCCGACGGCACGCCGGACATCGTCTTCGCCGACCACGGCGAGGTCATCCAGCTCGTCATCGATCCGAACGAGCCGTTCCCGCTCGACCAGAAGATCCAGACGACGCTGCTTTCGACGGTCATCGCGATCAACTCGAAGGAGCCGCAGACCGGCGGCGACGACGTGGTGATCGGCTCCGAGATCGACGACATCCTCATCGGCGGCGCCGGTAACGATGCGATCGACGGCGGCAAGGGCGACGACCTGATCTTCGGCGACAACGTCAATCTCACCCGCATGGGGGGCGCCGATGGCAGCCTGTACGACGACATCAAGAGCCTGCGCTTCCAGACGCTTGCCGGCACGCTGATGTACTCGCGCAGCGACCGTCCGGCTTCGGCCGGCTACGACCTCAATCAGGTGTCGGGCGACAACAGCGGCGTGCTGCTCGTCTCGCTCGACCAGAACGGCGATCCGATCGCACGCGACTTCCGCGATCCCAACGGCCCGTCCTGGTGGTCGGAATACAAGATCGACTACGCGCAGTACCACAACTTCGAAGTCGAGGCCGGGATCACCGGCGCCGGCTCCTTCGGCAACGACTACATAGCCGGCGGTGCGGGCAACGACTATATCTTCGGCCAGCTCGGCAACGACGTCATCCAGGGTGACGGCACCATCGCCGGCGCGGTCACCGGCCGCGGCGACGGTACGATAGACGGCTTCACGCCGCTCTCGCGCTATGTCAGCGCGGGACGCGAGATGCCCGAGATCACCGATCCGACCGGCGCGCTCAAGGTGGTTGCCTCCATCGGTCTCGCGACCGACGGCAGCGACTACATCGAGGGCGGCGGCGGCTGCGACACGATCTTCGGCGGCCTCGGCCAGGACGACATCGTCGGCGGTTCGTCGAGCTTCTTCAGCCTCGTCGATCCCGAAAACCGTCCGGACGGCGGCGACATGATCTTCGGTGGCTCGGGCCAGGAAATCGACCGCAACGACGCGAGCTTCCTGACCGATGGCACGCAGGTCCTCGGCCGCCACACCCGCGACGCGGATACGATCGCCGGCGACAACGCCGACATCATCCGTCTCGTCGGCATCAACGGCACGGACCTGCTCGCGGGCAAGATCAATCCCGCCAATCTGTCGGATCCGAACGTGTTCGGCGCGACCTACCAGTCGCTCTACAACACGCGGAACGGCATGTTCCTGTCCTACGTCTACGACACCTACCTGGTGGTCAACGGTCAGACGGTTGCGGACTACGCGGCCGAGGGCAGCGAGCGCATCGTGGTTCGCGGCGTTACGCAGCTCGACTACACGCCGGGCGGTCCGGACTTCGAATCCGACCTCTTCGACCTCGAGACGCCGACCGACATCGACAGAGGCGAGGGCTGGCACAGCACCTACGGCTTCTGGTCGCAGGTCGATATCGGCCGCGATGACGAAGTGCATGGCGAAACCGGGGACGACACCATCTATCTCGGCGGCGGCAACGACATTTCCTTCGGTGACGCCGAGAACGACGACATCATCGGCGGCTGGGGCAACGACTGGATCTCGGGCGGTACCGGCATCGACGGCATTCTCGGCGATGACGGCCGGATCTTCACGAACCGCAACACCCGGATGGCCGGCAGCGGCGCTTACGGCACCGAGTTTGCGGAGAGCCTGTTCGGCATTTATCGCCTCCTGAAGAGCGATCCTGACGACCGCACCAGCCAGGGCAATGTGATCAACGAGCTGATCTACACCCCCGGCCATGTCCAGGTGGAGCTGATCAACGTCGAGTATGCGATCGTGAAGTCGGTCGACCTCACGCCGTTCGACAGCGTCGAGGATGCGGTCCTCGTGCCGGATGCCTCGGCCGATCCGAAGAACCACAACCCGCTGTTCGCCGATGACGTGATCTTCGGCGGCCTCGGCGAGGACTTCCTGCATGGCGGCTCGGGCGACGACGCGATCGGCGGCCATGAAGCCATCGCGGACGGCTATATCCAGCTGTTCACGCCGGTGAACGGCACGCCCGACCAAAGCACGGACGGCATCAACCTCGTCACGCCGACCGGCCTCGTGCGCACCGATTTCACTCGTCCGTGGAATCCAGGCAATATCCTGCTCTTCAACACGGGCGACCCGCACTGGAACGAGCCGACCCCGGTTCGCTCGCGCACGGGTGAGTTCTATCTCTACGACGAGTATGATCCGCGCCGCGTGATCCTGTTCAACGACGACGGCTCGGTCTGGGACTCCGGCTCGATCGTCGGCAAGAAGAGCTACTTCCTGAATGCGCCGGACAACGAGGGCGATCTGGTCCTCAGCTATGTCGAGTTCGCGCCGAACGGCACGCCGATCGGCTCGCAGGTTGCGGTCCAGAGCGACGGCAACGACCGCATCTTCGGCGACATGGGCAACGACTGGATCGTCGGCGGCACGGGCCGGGATCACATCTATGGCGGCTTCGGCAATGACCTGATGAATGCCGACGACGTCATGGGTGGTCCGGTGTCCGTCTACGACAATGGCAACTTCGGATCCGCTGACGATCCGGATGGCGGCCTCAACAACACGCCCGAGACCCACCTGTCTTGGGAAGACCGCGTGTTCGGCGGAGCCGGGCTCGACATCCTGATCGGCAACACCGGTGGTGACCGGCTGATCGATCATCTCGGCGAGTTCAACTCCTACATTGTGCCGTTCGCGCCGTTCGGCATCGCGACGGTCAGCCGGCAGGTGCCGCCGCAGCTCTGGGACTTCCTGGCGGCGCAAGCGTTCTCGGACGGCGTCGACATGACCCGGACCGCGGATGTCGGCCCGAACCATCAGTCGCGCTACTCGAACGTGATCCAGCAGCAGGGCGACCCGTACGGCGAGATCGGCCTGGTGACGCAGCAGGATCACGGCTTCTGGCAGGATCAGGCCGGACCTCCGACCGATCCGCAGGCCGGCAACATCCCGGGCGGCCGCCGCGACATCCTGCGCACGGCGGACTTCAACGACCGCACGCTCAACGGCTTCTCGGCGGATGTCGGCAGCTTCACGGCGGCAAACGGCGTGATGAACGTCGCGTCTGCCAACGGCACCTCGACCAGCTCGGCGGTGTTCCTGCTCGATAGCTACCTGCCGACCTACTACGAGGTCGCAGCGACCATCAACGTCGACAAGCCCGTCTCGGGCTGGAAGGCGAACGGCTACATCATCTTCGACTACTACAGCGACAACGACTTCAAGTTCGCCGGCCTCAACGTTTCGACCAACAAGATCGAGATGGGCTACAAGGATGCGTCCGGCTGGCACTACGTGGTCCAGTCGAACAAGCCGGTGCAGGTGAAGGCGAACACGAACTACGACGTGCTGGTTGCGGTGAATGGCAACAACGTGACCGTCCAGGTCGCGGGCGTGAACTGGTTCTCCTACAACTTCACGCCGCGCCTCGATGCCTACGGCCAGCCCATTCCGCTCAACGGCGGCATGGTCGGGTTCGGCATGGACGGCTCGAAGGGCCGGGCGGACAACTTCCGTGTCCAGGTCCTGCCGCCGGACTTCACGCTGGAGCTCAAGGACGACTTCGGCGGTGCCCAGGCGGCCCAGGCCTATACGCCTGCGACCGGTACCTGGCAGGTCACCGGCGGCCGCTACATCGGCACGGCCTCTGTGGGCGGGCCCGCGATCAGCCTCGGCGATATCGGCGCCGAGCTCTCGGTCAGCTCGGTTCTCGAGCTCGAGGCGAAGATCGATCCGGTCAGCAGCGTCAGCGGTCTGGTATTCGACTACTACGGACCGAACGACTACAAGTTCGTGCTGATCGACGTCGTCGGCGACAAGGTCCAGGTTGGCCATGTCGACCCGGATGACGGCCTCTCGATCGACATGACCTACACGAAGGCTCTGGACAACGCGGCCAGCCACCGCATCAAGCTGTCCTTTATCGGCGCCGCGGCCACCATCACGGTCGATGGAGCGGTGGTCGGGACCTACGGCTTCAACTCTGCGCTGGTCGATGGAGACTTCGGCCTGCTGACGAACGGGACCGGACGTTTCGATGAAATCGTCATCCGGACGAACGATCCCGCCTTCAAGGCCGCCAACCCGCTGATGGCCTCGGAAGAGGCGGTCAGCCCGGTCACGGTGGAAGCGCTCGACGTGTCGCAGGTCGAACCGCTGCTGGTTGCCGCCCGCGAGGACTGGGTGGAGAGCGGTCTCGCCACTGCCGAGCAGCTTGCTGCGCTGGCAGGGGTCCGGATCGAGGTCATGGATCTGCCCGGCCGGATCCTGGGCGAGGTCGAGGGCAACACCCTCTATCTCGACTCCGACGGGGCGGGGTATGGCTGGTTCGTCGATCTCACGCCGGACAACGACAACGAGTTCGTCCGCGATGCGGACGGCAATCTGGTTGCGGTCGATGGCGGACCTGCCGACGGTCGTATGGATCTGCTCAGCGTCGTGACCCACGAGTTCGGACACATAATCGGCTACGAGCACGTTGATGATGCGGACGGGTATGTCATGAGCCCCAACCTCGATGCGGGCCAGCGGCTGTCCTTCGACGCGGGCACGGCCGACAGCAAGCATCCAAACGCGGCCGGACCCAAGACACCGTATGCCGACACGCACGTCTTCATCGAGCAACTCGGTGCATTCGTGCCGGCGCGGCTGGCGGCACTCGTCAACCAGGCGGGCACGGGCACGCCTGCGGCGGCGAATTTCGCTCAGCCCGACTTCGTCACGATCGACACGCCCGGTGCGGCTGGCCTCGATGGCGACGACGCGGGACCTTCGGGACTGATCGACTGGTCCGCCCGGGCGAACAAGTTGCTGAAGCAGGCGGGGCGTCGCTGATGCGTTCCCTCCCCCGATGCACTGCCGCCGGCCCGAAGCCGAAAAAGGAGAGCTACAGGCGAGAATGCGTGAGTTTGCGTGCAGTAGAGGTGACCCGAGTAGTGCGTGCGGACGTCCTGTGACTGAATCATGAGTGTCGATGCCGACGTGACTGACCGCATCGCGGCGCTTCCGGGAACGGCGGGTTTCGCCGTGCTCGATCAAGTGCTGTGGAATCAGCTCCGAGCGGCGGAAAACGCCGAAGCCTTTTCTGTTGCGTGGCTTGCCCTGCAATGCCGCCTGATTGAGGGCGCAACCGGCGGCGTCGTCGTGCTCGGCCAGCCGGACGTCGGACCCTTTGCGCCGGCCGCCGTGTGGCCGGACGAGAACGTCACCCGGCCAGAACTCACCAATGCGGCCGAGCAGGCGATGAAGCAGCGGCAGGCCGTCGTTGCGCCTCACGCCGGCGGAGCCGGCCGCTGTTTCGCCGTGCCGTTGCTCATTGATGAGCGGCTGCACGGCGTCTGCGCCATCGTCGTCTCGAATTCGACGTCGCCGGCCCAGCTCGTCATGCGCCAGCTCCAGTGGGGCGCGGCCTGGATCGAGCTGTTGCTCAGGCGGGAAGAAAGCACCGCTCAGGCGGAGCAGCGCGAGCGCACCGGCGCCGCGATGGATTTGCTGGCGACGCTTCTCGAACACAAGCGCCTCGAGGAGGCTGCCACCGCCTTCGTCACCGAATTCGCGCTCAGATTGCAGTGCGATCCGGTCAGCATCGGGTTTGTGCGCCGCGGGCGTTGCAAGGTGTTTGCGGTTTCTCATTCCGCGGCTTTCGGCAACCGGATGGACCTGATCCGGGACATCGGCGCGGCCATGGACGAGGCGGTCGACCAGAAGGCCATCGTGCTCTACCCGGCGAACGAGGAATGGGAATACCGCGTCACCCGTGCGCATGCGGATCTGGCGGCCGCGCACAAGACGGGTGCGATCCTGACCATCCCGTTGCAGGCCGCGGGCGAGATCATCGGGGCCGTTACGCTGGAGCGTCTGCGGGGCCGGGGCTTCGACGAGGCGACCGTCGATCTGTGCGATGCCGTTGCGGCCGTGGTCGGACCGGTCTTTGCAGAGAAGCGGGCAAACGACCGGCTTCTCATCACCAAGGCGGGTGAGAGCATCGCGACCCAGGCGCGACGGCTGTTCGGGCCCAATTATTTCGGCCGCAAGCTCGCGGTTGCCCTGACCGCCGTGGTGGTTGGCATTTTCAGCGTTGTCAAGAGCGACTACGCCGTCACATCGCCTGCCGTCGTCGAGGGAAAGATTCAAAGGACGCTGGTGGCACCCTTCAACGGCTATCTCGGTGCCGAGTATGTGCGCGCCGGCGCCGTCGTCCGTGCGGGTCAACTGCTCGCCACGCTCGACGACCAGGATATTTCATTGGAACGGCTGCGCTGGAGCACGACCCGGCGTCAGCGAATGACCGAATACGACCGTGCGCTCGCGAAGGGCGAGCGCGCGGAGGCGAACATCGCGCGCAGCCAGGTCGACCAGGCCGACGCACAGCTCGGTCTGCTCGACGAGCAACTGGCCCGCACCAAGATCACTGCGCCGTTCGACGGCGTTGTCGTCAGCGGCGATCTCAGCCAGAAGATCGGCGGCTCGGTCGAGCGCGGCCAGGAATTGTTCAAGATCGCGCCGCTGAACGCCTACCGTGTCGTCCTCGAGATCCACGAGAGCGACATCCAGTACGTTCGGGAAGGCCAGGGCGGCACTCTCGTGCTGGCCTCGCTGCCCGATCTTGCGCTGCGTTATCAGATCGAGCGGATCACCCCGACGTCGGAGCAGGCCGAGGGACGGAATTTCTTCCGCGCGGAAGCCCTGGTCGAAGGCGCGAACGAACGTCTTCGGCCGAGCATGGCGGGAATTGCCAAAACCGATATCGACCGGCGGCTGCTCATTCACATCTGGACGGACAAGCTCGTCGACTGGGTGCGGCTTGCGATCTGGCGGTGGCTGCCGTGAGCAAGTCCCGTTCCGCCGCACCGAGAACAGAAATTAGGGCCAGCTAGGCGTAAGCATGGACAAGTCGTTTCATAGCGCGTCTTGGTACCGGGTTGCCAATGTGCGGCCCCGGCTGCGGTCCCATGCGCGCATTCATCGCCATCAGTTTCGCGGGCAGCTCTGGTACGTCCTCCAGGATCGCACGTCGGGCCGCTTGCATCGTTTCTCGCCCGAGGCCTACCTCATCATCAGCCTCATGAACGGCGAACGCACCGTTCAGGAGATCTGGGACGTCGCCGGCGCGCGGTTGCAGGATGATGTCCTGACCCAGGACCAGGTCATTCGCCTGCTCGGCCAGTTGCATGCCGCCGATGTGCTCTACGGCGATACACCGCCGTTCTTCGAAGAATTGTCGGACCGCGGCCGTCGCCAGCGTCAACGAAAGCTGATGATGAGCTTCATGAATCCGCTGGCGCTGCGGATTCCGCTGCTGGACCCGGACAATTTCCTCGGCGCAACTCTCCCGCTGATCAGGCCGCTCTTCTCGGTCGTCGGCATCGCGATCTATCTCGCGTTCCTCGTCTATGGCTGCGTTCTTTGGGGCCAGCATTGGTCGGAGCTCACCTCCGATATCGCCGACCGCGTTCTGGCGACTGAATCGCTGCTCCTGCTCGCGATATCCTATCCGGTCGTGAAGACGTTCCATGAATTCGGCCATGCCTACGCGGTCAAGTGGCTCGGTGGCCATGTCCACGAAGTCGGTGTGATGCTTCTGGTCTTCATGCCGGTGCCCTATGTGGACGCCTCGGACAGCGCGGCGTTTCAGGACAAGTGGCAGCGCGCGCTGGTCGGCGCGGCCGGCATCCTTGTCGAGCTTTTCCTCGCGGCCATCGCGATAGTGTTGTGGGTGAATTCGGAGGAGGGCATCTTCAGGGCGCTGATGTTCAGCGTCATGCTGATCGGCGGCGTCTCGACCGTGCTGTTCAACGGCAATCCCTTGCTGCGTTTCGACGGCTATTACGTGTTCTCGGATCTTCTCGAGATTCCCAATCTCGGCAGCCGGTCGAACCAGTATCTGGGTTACCTGCTCAAGCGTTACGCGTTCGGCCTCACCGACGCGCAGTCGCCGGTGACCGCGCCCGGCGAACGGTTTTGGCTGTTCAGCTACTCGATTGCCTCATTTGCCTATCGTCTCGTTGTGACGTTCGCCATCGTTGTTCTGGTCGCCAACCAGTTCTTCATCATCGGCATTCTCATCGCCATGTGGTCGGTGATCCTGATGCTGGGTCTTCCCCTCCTCAAGCAGTTACAGTTCCTGTTCACGAACCCCGTTCTCAATCGCAAACGCAGTCGCGCGCTGCTCGTTTCTGGAGCCTTTGTGGTGACCTGCGCCGCGATCTTCTTCCTGCTGCCGCTGCCGTACTCGACCATGGCCGAGGGCATCGTGTGGGTCCGCGGCGAGGCCATCGTGCATGCCGGCGCCGACGGGATCGTCGAGGAAATTTCAGTATCGCCCAATACCGGCGTCACGACCGGGACATTGCTCATCAAGCTTTCCGATCCGGGCGTTGCGGCGCGCGTGAGGCTGCTCGAAGCGCGCGTGGCCGAGCTTGAGTCCCGCCGCGCGATGCTCGAGGTCACCAACCAGTCTGAAATGCAGATCGCCCGCGAGGAACTGCGCCAGGCTCAGGCCGATCTCGCCTTGGCGAAGCAGCGACAGACCGAGCTCAGCGTTCGCAGCCGGACCGACGGGCAGTTCATTCTGCCGCGCGCGACGGACCTGGTCGGGCGGTTCGTCAAGAAGGGCGAGGTGCTGGGCTACGTCGTCCGCTTCGAAAGCCCGGTCATTCTGGCGGTCGTTCCCGAGGACAGCGCCGATCTTGTGCGCCAGCAAACGAAAGAGCTAGACGTGCGTTTTGTTGGAACGCGCGACGCCACATTCGAGGCGCGGATCGCGCGCGAGGTGCCGGCGCTCGCCGCCGATCTTCCCAACCGGGCGCTGAGCACGCATGGCGGCGGCCAGATCGCTCTCGACCCCACCGACACCCGAAAGGAGAAAGCCCTCACCAAACTCCTGCATCTTGAGATCCAGCTTCTCGGCACGTTCGACTCCGATCGCATCGGCGAGCGCGCCTATGTCCGCTTTTTCCACGGCAACGAACCACTTGCGGGAAGGATTTATCGCGCGTCGCGGCAGGTCTTCCTCAAGCACTTCAAGGTGTGAACGATTGCGCACCCGACGAGTGAACATTCAAAGACGCGTTCAGTAACCACGACAACGAAGGGATGAGACCAATGGCCATTCAACAGCTCTTCTATGAGACCGCAGTTCCCGTCAGCTTCCAGCGCCACAAGGATTGGTCCGTAAAGACCGGAAACAGCTATTCTTTCGCCAACAAGGTCAACTCAGTCCCGGTCACGGCCATCGAGTTTGCGATGGCGGCGGCTGAGTATCCGATCGTTTTCGCCGGTTCCGAAGGAAACATCATGCCGGCCATCGTGCTCGGCGTGCGCGACGGCGAGAATCTCTACGTCGGCCCGGACGGCGCCTGGCAGGGAAAATACATCCCGGCGTTCGTGCGGCGCTATCCGTTCGTGTTCGCGCAGGACAAGGACGGCAAGAACCTCATCCTTTACGTCGATGAAAAGTTCGAAGGGATGAACCAGACCGGCCGCGGCGAGCGGTTGTTCGACTCCGACGGTGCGCAGACGCAGTACCTGAAGAGCATTCTCAACTTTCTTCAGGACTATCAGGCGCGCTTCCAGCGCACCAAGGTCTTCTGCCAGAAGCTGGAAGAGCTGAAATTGCTCCAGCCGATGCAGGCGCAGTTCAACCTGAACACCGGCGAGCAGCGCACGCTGTCCGGCTTCATGACGATCGACCGCGAAAAGCTCAAGGGGCTGTCCGGCGACGTGCTGGCCGACCTTGCGCAGAAGGACGAATTGGAGTGCGCGTATCTGCACCTTGCCTCGCTCCGTCACTTCCGCGGCATGCTTGAGCGTTTTGCGCCGAAGCAGCAGACCATCGGCACCGAGGCCGAAAGCGATGCGTCAGCGAACGGCGAGGGCTCATCGAAGGCCGAAGGCAAGAAGAAGAACGGCCGCGCCCACGCCGAGGCGACCGTCGAGTAAGCACGGCGGAGGCTGACCGTGGCCATCGCCAGCACCTGGTCGCTGCAAACTCTGGACCCTTATCCGGAGCGTGACGACCCGCCGCAGCACTGGCTCGACGCAGTCGAAACGGCGACGCTGGCCCTCCCGCGCAAGCTGGGGGTCCGGTTCAGGCGGCGAAGGTGGCGGCGTCTCGTCGGCGAGATTGCCGCCCGCGAAGCAGAGCTCGTTCAACTCGATGACGAGCAGCTCTCGCGGGCGGCGCTTCGCGTTCGCGCGGAGTTGCGCCGTGGCGGCCTGAAGGACGCAGGCATTGTCGGCAGCTTTGCGATCATCCGGGAAGTGACGCGGCGCCGGGTCGGCAAGCGCCATCACGACGTGCAGGTTCTCGGTGGACTGGCGATGCTGGAGGGCTGCGTCGCCGAGATGGACACCGGCGAAGGCAAAACCATCACGGCGGTTCTGGCGGCCGCGACGGCGGCCTTGTCCGGGATGCCGGTCCATGTCGTGACCGTCAACGATTACCTCGCGGCGCGGGACGCGCGCGAGCTCGAGCCGATCTACAGCTCGCTCGGCCTTGGCATCGGCACGATCGTGCATGGCCTGTCGCCGGAGGAGCGGCGCGCCGCCTACGCCCGCGACGTCATTTATGCCAGCAACAAGGAAATCGCGTTCGATTACCTTCGCGACCGGCTTGCCATGGGCTCCCGGCCGCGGGCGGTGCGGCTCAAGCTGCGGCGCTTGCAGCAGGCCTCGGCGGGAGACGACCGGCGCGTCATGCGTGGTCTGCCGTTCGCGATCGTCGACGAGGCCGACAGCGTCCTCATCGACGAGGCGAGGACACCGCTGATCATTTCGCAGCAGACCGACGCCGCCGAAGAACGCCGCTGGGCCGAGGATGCATTCGGCATGGTCGGCAAGCTCGTTCCCGATCGCGACTACCGGTTCTTGCGCGAGGAACGCCGGATCGAGCTCACGGCAACCGGGCGTGAAACGCTCGCGGAGCTCGGGGCGGAGATGGGCGGCGTCTGGCTCAGCAAGATCCGCCGCGAGGAGGCGGCGCGTCAGGCGCTAGGCGCGCAGCTCCTGTTCCAGCGCGGCGACCATTACATCGTCCGCGAGGGAAAGGTCGAGATCGTCGACGAATACACCGGTCGCATCATGGCGGACCGCTCCTGGAGCGACGGCCTGCACCAGCTCGTCGAAGTGAAGGAGGGGTGTGAGGTCACGTCGCGCAAATTGCCCATGGCGCGAATGACCTATCAGCGCTTCTTCCGCCGCTATCAGAAGCTTGCGGGGATGACCGGCACCGCGTGGGAGACGACGTCCGAGTTCTGGAGCGTCTACCGGCTGCGGGTCGTGCGCGTGCCGACGAACGTCCCGTCGCGCCGGCGCCGGCTTCCGATTTTGGTCTGTGCCAGCGAGGACGAGAAATGGAAGCTCGTCGTCGAACGCACGCAAGCTGTGCTGAAAGAGCAGCGCTCCGTGCTCATCGGCACCCGCTCCATCGCCGCATCGCTGCGCCTGAGCGCGATACTGAAGGAGGTCGGGTTACAGCATTCGGTGCTCAACGCCGAAAATGACGGCGAGGAAGCCGACATCATCGCCGACGCGGGCGAGGCGGGCCGCGTCACGGTGGCAACCAACATGGCCGGACGTGGCGTCGATATTCGCCTGATGCCCGGCGTTGCGGAGCGGGGCGGCTTGCACGTGATATTGACGGAGCGGCATGACGCCGGTCGCATCGACCGTCAGCTCGAAGGCCGCGCCGGACGGCGCGGCGAAATGGGCAGCACGGAAGCGATCCTCTCTCTCGACGACTCGCTTCTCGAGCTCGTCGTGCGGCACCCGTTGCGCCTCCTGGCGCGCCATCCTGGGGCGCTGGGGCATTTTGCGGCCCGTCCTCTTTTCAGGATGGCGCAGAAGCGCGCCGAGCGAGCCCACTTTCGCGCGCGCCATGCCCTGCTCGCCGAGGACCGCCGGCTGGGGAACCTCCTGGCGTTCTCCGGAGGCATGGAGTGAGGTCTCCGGTAAACTGCGGCCGCTCCCCTCGGATATTCATTCCGGCTGAATGCCGAGCTTCTTGAAGTCGTCCCTGTATTGATGGCCTGCCGTCGAATATCGGCGTCGCGGGTGTCCCCTGCTACAGGAGATTCCCGGTCCCCTCGATCAGCCTCTTGAGATCGGGTGAATTTCATGGCCTGCGCCATTGCGGCGCGCAGCTTGGTGAGGACCGGTTTCGGTGTGCTGGCCGGAGCCCAGATCCCTGAAAGCGCTCCGTCATTGATGGTGCGCGGTTAGCTAGAGCATGTTATTTTTTACCGAAATCGGATTCCCAGCGGGCAGAATTTCTGATTCAAACTCCATGCTGGGCACGTGGGCCAGCATGGATGACGCGACCTATTCGGAAGACCTTCGCGAACTCGCTCTGGCGAGGGCTGATGCAGGCGAGACGGTTCGTTCGATTGCAGAAGCGCTTCAGATCAATCTTTCCTGTGTGACGAAGTGGAAGAATCTACGGCGGGAGACCGGAGGCGTTTCTCCCGGGAAGATCGGCGGTCACAAGAAGCCGGTTCTGTCCGGCGCTAACGCGGACTGGCTGCGCAAACTCATTCGCTCCGGACCATTCACTTTGCGGAAGCTGACGCAGGAACTGGCTGAGCGCGGGATCAAGACAGACGTGCGGGCGGTATGGACGTTCGTTCACGCCGAGGGGCTGAGCTTCAAAAAAAACGCTCCGGCCGGCCGAACAAGACCGCCCCGATATCGCGCGTAAGCGGGCGCGCTGGAAGGCCATCAGAGCAGGATCGAGGCTTCATGCCTAATCTTTGTCGACGAGACCTGGATCAAAACCAACATGGCGCCACTGCGCGGCTGGGGACCGAGTCGGCAGCGTCTTGAAGCATCTGCGCCTTTTGGCCACTGGAAGACCATGACTTTCATTGCAGCGCTGCGCCACGACCGGATCAGCGCGCCCTGGGTTATCGATGGCCCTATCAACGGTGAACTCTTCACGCTCTATGTCGAGAAAGTGTTGGCCCCCACCTTGGCGAAAGGCGAGGTCGTCATCCTCGACAATCTCGGTAGTCACAAGGGCAAGGCTGCCCGCAACGCCATCCGCGCAACAGGAGCTCATCTACTCTTCCTGCCGCCCTACAGCCCCGACCTCAATCCGATCGAACAGTGGTCTAGCGATGTAGCGGACCAGAGACTCGAGCCCGGAACTCGGATGGACCGCTTAGCAAGCCGGCACGTTGCTTACCCGGGGTTGGATTTCTCGCTGTAAGCTACTGATCTGTATTGACGGGACCTTGGCCTGGTTGGAGAAATTCTCTCGAGAAATCAACGCTAACAGCATGCCTCTTAATCAGCTGGTCCCAGGTTCGAGCCCTAGTGCGCCCACCACCCTTAAGCGATTGGCCCGCAAGGGCTTTTTTAAATTCCGCGACAGAACAAACTGGGTCTCGTGCGACGCTTTTGATGGTCGTACGTCGCACGCCGTGCGACGAGCCGGATCATTAGGGCCGAAGCTCATCCACCGCTGAAACGCGCAGCAAAATGAGACCTACTGGTCTGCGTTCAGCTCCTCATGCCTTCCTTCCGCACCTGCAATTCAAGCCTGTCGATACCGGAATCGGCACGAGCCGCATCGCGGGCGCGGTAGTGCTTCACGATAGTCTGCGCGCTTCGGTATGAATGCCCGGCGCCGTTGACGAACATCAGGGCCGGGCAAGGCTTAGACGCCATGCTGTCTCATGGCCATTGCTGTCGCGAGCGGTCTGCGCATCCAGCCATTCCGCTAATGCGCGCTTGCGCTGATCGACCGCTCGAGCGCGCTGCGCCTTATTCTCCTCATCGAGAGGAAAGGGGCGAACAGCTTGTCGACGTTGGCGGTCGACACCCAATGGCGATAGGTAGTCTCGTCGTAAGGCTCACCATTGTCCTCGTTGACCACGAGTTCGGGTGGGACCTTATCCAGTTGAAGCCGAAGCTTGAGTTCCTTTATTCGTGCATGCGAGGCGTTTAGCCGTGCGCTGAGAAACGACCTCAGTCGCGAAAACATCCTGCGGCAGGCGCTGTCGATCAAAGACTTGGAATTGCCGATGCTACTGCCATGTGTGCTCGACTAACATTCAGGGCTTCAGGCTGTCCGGCTTCGTGCTCGGTGCCGAGTGGCGCCTGCGAACGCGCGCGACTTCGGCCGGGTCGGAAGCAGGCAGAGCTGACCGAGAAACGTTTTCCCGAAGCTCAATCGCTGTCTGACAGGTTACGACTCGCGCACTTGTGCCAATAAGATGGTCTCTTCAATCGTAACGCAATCCGTGCGGGTCGGAGGGGGACGCTCAGGATATTAGCCAATGTCAGTGTCGACCTGTATTTTGATCTGCTGGCAGCTCTTAGAAGTCGCCGTCAGATCGCGTACAACGTGGCGTTCGAGGACAACCAGAGCAGCAGGGAACCTCACCGCGCTCTTGCTTCCAGGACAACGCCGGATCGGCAGCTTCAGTCGTGGCTACGGCCGGCATTGGAAAGCAGCAGGCGGACGCGAAGACCCCTCGGTTCGTTGTCGAGCAGCAGCAGCGTTCCTCCATGCGCGGTCACGATTGCCTGCGTGATCGCGAGGCCGAGGCCAAATCCCGCCGTTTCGTCCATGGTGCGGGCTTCTTCTCCTCGCACGAAGGGTTCCAGCATCGCCGCCTTCTTCTCATTGGGTATTCCAGGGCCGTCGTCGACGACGTCGATGATAATCTGATCTCCGGCGATCAAGAGCTCGACGCGGACTTCGGTTCCGAAGCGCGTGGCGTTTTCGACCAGGTTTGTGACCGCGCGAATGATCTCGTCCGGCCGGACGATGAATGCGGCTCTGTCCGGACCGAGATAATGCACCGCGTGGCCGCTATCGGAAAACTGGTCGCAAACCATCTGGAGCAGCGCGGCAACGTCGACCAGTGTCGGTCTGGCAGCGCTTTCACTGCGCAACAAGGAGAGCACCGACTCCAGCATCGACTGCATCTGATCGAGATCGCGTACGGTCTGCATGCGCTGGGCCGCGTCCTCGATATATTCCGAGCGCAGCCGCAATCGCGTGATCGGGGTGCGCAGGTCATGGCTGATGGCGGCGAGCATGCGGTTTCGCTCGTTCATCAGCGCCGTGATGCGCTCGCGCATCCGGTTCAACGCCCTGGCTGCGGACTTGATCTCCTCCGGCCCGTTTTCCGGCAACGGCGGCGAGGACCGGTTCAGGCTGAAATTCTCCGCGGCGCGCGCGAAGGCCAACAGAGGCGAGGACAGGGCGCGGCCGGCCCATATGCCGAGCAGCGTGACGCTCGCCACCAGGAACAGCAGCGTGGAGGTCCAGAGGCCGCTGACGAAGGCCGGCATCTTGGACGATCCGATCGTTGCCTCGAGCACGTCGTCGCCCGCCAGGTAGAACCACACCCGGTCCTGCTGCGCGCCGGTGCCGGGAATGAACTCGGCCCGACCGCCAAGCGCTGACGGGATGGACATGGGCGTCCGCGCCGGCAGCGGCGTCGCGGACGTGGAAACACTTTCCCGCAATTGCAGCTTGAGCGCTGGAAAGGTCCGGCTGATGCTATCGAGGACGACCGCGCGCTCGGCCTTGGGCGTATTGCCGATGATCTGGGCGATCAGCTCGAACTGCTCGACCGGCGCATCGGTCAAGAGCTTCGGACGGCTGAGCAGGAAATACCCGGCAATCAAGACGTGGATCAGGACCAGCGAGACCAGTACCAGGGCCGCGATCTGGCCGCTGATCCGCCTGAAGCTGAACAGCGCCAGGATGCCGGCGGTGCGGCTCATGCTTCCTCCACCACCGGGGTGAAGACGTAGCCGCCGGTGCGGACGGTCTTGATGATGGATGTCTCTTCCGTGCGGTCGAGCTTGCGGCGCAGCCGGCTGACCAGCACGTCGATGCTGCGGCCAAAGCTGCCGCCGGGACGGCCGCGCGTTATGCTCAGGAGATTGTCACGGGTCAGGATGCGGCCGGCCCGTTCGCAGAAAGCCTGCAGCAGATCGAACTCGGCGCTGGTCAGCGGCACCTGAGCGCCCCCGGGGTCGCGTAGCTCCCGCAGGCGAAGATCGATCGTCCACCCCTGGAATTTGAGCCGCGTCGCCGTGGAACTGGTCGTACGCTCGCTCGATTGCCGGCGCAGAACGGCGTTGATCCTGGCAACCAGCTCGCGCGGGTTGAACGGTTTCGGCAGATAATCGTCGGCACCCATCTCGAGGCCGAGGATCCGGTCGAGGTCCTCGCCCTTCGCCGTGAGGATGATGATCGGCGTCATGGATTCCATGCGCACGCGGCGACACAGGCTGAGGCCGTCTTCTCCCGGCAGCATCAGGTCGAGCACGATCAGATCGACCTTGTTCTGCGAGAGGTAGCGGTCCATCTCCTTGCCGTTGGTGACCGCGCCCGCCGAAAACGAATGCTCGCGCAGATAGCGCGAGATGAGGTCGCGGGTCTGCCGGTCGTCTTCGACGATCAGGATGTTCTGCGTGCCGTTGGTCATGACTGATATCGCATCGGGTGTCCCGATCGTTGGTCGATTTGCGGACGATTGTCTCGTCCGAAGAACTACGGTCATGTTGCAATCCTAGAATTAGTCACGGCTCAAAGCCACTACGGGGTCGAGGAAAGCGGCGCGGCGGGCGGGGAAGAAGCCGAAGGCAACCCCGATACCGGTCGAGGTCAGGAACGCCGCCGCGATCGAGAACATCGAATAGGTGACCTGAAACCCCGGGATCGCGAAATTGATCGCCGTGCCAAGCAGGAGCGCGATCAGAATGCCGGCGATGCCGCCGATCGACGAGATCAGCGTCGCCTCCACCAGGAACTGCTGGAGAATGTCGCTGCGCCTTGCCCCCACCGCCATGCGCACGCCGATCTCGCCGATCCGCTCCGAGACCGACACCAGCATGATGTTCATCACGCCGATGCCGCCGACGACCAGCGAGATCACCGCGATCGCGGCCACGAGGAAGGCCAGGGTCTGTGTCGTGCTGGTGATGGTGCGGCGGATGTCGTCGGTGTTGAGGATGACGAAGTCCCTGGTGTTGTGCCGCTGCGTCAGCAGCGTGGTGACCGCATCCTGTGCCAGCGCGGTCGAGATCTCGTCGCTGATCCGGAGCAGGATGCTGCGCAGCGCGCGGTCGCCGGTGAACTGGGCCTGTACGGTGGTGTAGGGAAGATAGACCGAGAGGTTCTGGTTCGAGCCGAACCCGCCCTGCTGCTGGGCGATGACGCCGACGATGCGACAGGGCACCTTGCCGAGCCAGATGACGCGACCGATCCCTGCGGTCTGGTCGTCGGCGAAGAAGGTCTTGCGGGTGTTGTCGTCGATGACGACCTGCCGCTCGATGTTGCGAACCGCATCGGCGTCGAACAGGCGTCCTTTCGCGAGCTTGGCGCCCTTGACCAGGAAGTAGCTCTCGCCGACGCCGTTGACCAGCACGTTCGATTCGTTGCCGCGGTAGCGGATCGTCGTGCTGGTCGAGACCGTCGGCGTGACCCCGGCAATGAAACCCTGCTGACCGAGCGCGCGGGCATCGCCGAGGACGAGCGTCTTGATCTTGCCGGCGCGCGCATCGCCGAAGTCCTTTCCCGGAAACACCTCGATCGTGTTGGTGCCGAGGCTCGCGATGTCGGACAGCACCTTGCGCTGGGAGGCGTTGCCGAGCGCGACCACGGACGACACCGCGGCGATGCCGATGATGATTCCGAGCATGGTCAGGAACGCGCGCAGCCGGTGTGCGGCCATCGCCACCAGCGCCATCCGCGAGGCTTCCCGCAGGCGCCGCAATGCACCCGGCCAGCCGTGACCGCTCTCCCACGAACTCCGGGAGGCCGGTGGCGACGGTTCGGAAATATCTGCGGTTTCGGTTCGGCGGTCGGCTGCGATCCTGCCGTCCCGCAGTTCGATGATGCGCTCCGCCCTTGCTGCGACGTCGGCATCATGGGTGACGATGATGATCGTCCGCCCCTCGCGGTGCAGCTCCTTCAGAATCTTGAGGACTTCCTCGCCGCTGCGGCGGTCGAGCGCGCCGGTCGGCTCGTCTGCCAGGATGACCTCCGCGCCGTTGATCAGCGCGCGTGCGATCGAGACGCGCTGCTGCTGGCCGCCCGACAGCTGGTTCGGGCGATGGCCGCGGCGGTCGTTCACCCCCAACCTCGCCAGCAGCTTTTCGGCGCGCGCGCGGCGCTCCCTGGCCTTCATCCCGGCATAGATGGCGGGGATCTCGACGTTCTCGGCGGCCGAGAGGTCGCCGAGCAGATGATAGCGCTGGAAGATGAAGCCGAAATGCTCGCGGCGCAGCGCTGCCAGCGCGTCCGCGTCGAGCTCCGAGACGGTCTTGCCGGCGACGCGATAGGTGCCGGAGGTCGGGCGGTCGAGGCAGCCGAGGATGTTGAGCAGCGTCGATTTGCCGGAGCCCGACGAGCCGATGATCGCCACCATCTCGCCGGGCTGGATGCCCAGCGAGAGATCGTCGAGCGCGACCACGCTGCTGTCGCCGGCCCTGAACTCCCGCCGGACGTTCTCGAGCGCAATGATGGGGTCGGCCATCTCAGGGACCTCCGGACGGGCCGCCGGGCATGCCGCGCGATGCGGTCTGCTCGCTGGCTTCTCCGGTGACGACCCGGTCGCCTTCATCGAGGCCGGACCTGATCTCGACCGTCGTGCGATCATTGAGTCCGGTCTTGACCTCGCGCTCGTGCACGTCACCCGACGCATCGAGAGTGCGGACGGTGCTGCGGCCGTCGGATTTCCGCATCAGCGCGAGCGCGGGGATGACCTTCACGCGCTTGGCCTCACCGGTGATGATGTGCACCTCGGCGGTCATGTAGGTCCGTAGCGAAAGATTCTTGTTGGGGACGTTGAAGACGCCGATGTAGTAGATGGCGGTGCTGGTGGAGCTCGACGAACTCGTGCTCGAGCTCGACGTGGTGGTCGAAGAGAAGCTCGCGTCGCTCTTGATCGATTCGGGGGCCGGCTCGATCTGCTCCAGCCTGGCCTCGTAGCGGTGATCCTGGTCGCCCAGGATGGTGAAGTAGAGGGGTTGTCCCGGCTTGACCTTGACGATGTCGGCCTCGGAGATCTCCGCCCGCACCGTCATGGTCTCGAGCTGGCCGAGCACGACGATGGTCGGCGCGGACTGCACCGCGTTGACTGTCTGCCCCTCCTGCACCACGGTGGCGAGCACCGTGCCGTCGATCGGCGCGGTGATCCTGGTGTAGTCGAGGTTGACCCTGGCCGTCTCGACGCTGGCTTCGGCTCCCACGATCAGAGCTTCGAGGGCGGCAATCTGGGCACGGGTCTGCCTCACCGTCGAATCCGCGCTGTCGAAATCGCTGCGCGAGGTAGCACGCTGCGCCAGCGTCGCCTGCTGGCGCGCGAGGTTGGCTTCCGCCAGCACCAACGCGGCTTCCTTCTCGAGCTTCTGAGCCCGGTAGTTCTTGAGCGAAGCTTCCGAACTGCGCAGATCGTTCTGCTTGGTGACAGGGTCGATCTGGGCGATGACGTCGCCGGCCTTGACCGTGTCGCCGACGCGGACATTGAGGGCGGTGATCCGGCCCGACACCTGCGCGCCGACGGCGGTCAGGCGCGCCGGCTTGAGCGTGCCGCTCGCGAGCACCTCCTCGCGCAGATCGCTGACGGTGACCAGCGCAGTGATGTAGGACTGCGTCTTGCTCGACGTCGCCGGAAAGCGCATGGCGGCCACCACCCCGGTTGCCACGACGGCAACCACCGCGGCGGCAATCTTCACGCGCCTGGCGGTGATGATATCGGTCACTTTGCCGTCTCCCGGAAGTGTGGTCCTGTGTTGGTGTCCACGATGATCGGCGTCGATGTGTCGACCGGATCGGACCAGCCGCCACCGAGGGCCTTCGCCAGGGAAATGTAGTCCTTGGCCGCGGATACCTTGCTCTGGATCAGCGAATCCTCGGCCGAATAGAGCGAACGTTCGGCGTCCAGCACGTCGATGAAGCTCGCGCTACCGGTCTCGAACAGCGATCGCGACAGCCGGGCGGCCTCGCGATAGTTCTTCGCCGCCTCGGCCAACTTGACCCCGCGAACACGCTCCTGCGAAATCGACACCAGCGCGTTCTCGACGTCTTCAAGCGCGGTGAGCAGCGTCGAATGGAACGTCGCGAACGCCTGGTCGCGTTGCGCCTCCGCGATCTTGACCGTCGCCAGGCGCTTGCCCGCGTCAAAGAGCGGCACTGTGACCGAGGGGCCCACCGACCAGCTCACGCTGGAATATTTTGCGAGATCGCCGGCACGCAGGGCAGAAGTGCCGACGGAGCCGGTGAGCGACACCGCTGGATAGCGGTCAGCTTCGGCCGCGCCGATCTTGGCGGTGGCCTGGGCGAGCTTGCGCTCGGCGCTGGCGACGTCGGGGCGACTCTTGAGGAGATCGGCGGGCAACCGCGTGGGCAACGGCATGCGCGGAGCAGGCACGGGCGCGGACCGTGCCATCAGCAAAGCGACGCCGTCGGGCGGCCTTCCGAGCAAGATGCCGAGCCGATGAATATCGGCCGCAAGCGCCGCCTGATAGGTCGGAACGTTCGCTTCCGTGCTCGCCGCTTGTGCCGTCGCCTTGGCGAGATCGACGGCGTTGCCGCTGCCGGCCTCGTATTTGCTGCGGGTGAGCTTTTCGGTGTCGCGCTGCGAGATCGATGTTCGCCGCGCCAGCGCGATCCGCGCCTGGTAGCCGCGCGCCTCCACGTAATAGGCGGCAACGTCGCCGATCAGCGTGACGAGGCTGTCGCGCAGATCCTCCTCCGCCGATTGCTGCCCACGCACCGCTGCTTCGATGCTCCGTTGTGTACCGCCGAACAGGTCGAGCTCCCAGCTCGAATCGAAGCTCGCTTGATGCAGCGTGTAGGGCGCTGTGTCGACGACGGCCGAGGCGGAGCCCGCGCTGCTCTTGTTGTCGGTCACCGAGGCCGAACCGCTGACGGAGGGAAACAGGCCTGCGCCGGTCTGCTGAACCGTTGCGCGCGCTTCGCGCACGACCGCCTTGGCTTTGGCAACATTGGGGTTGGCTTCGACCGCCTGTTCGATCAGCTGGTTGAGCAGGGGATCGCGCAGGCGCATCCACCAGCGATCCAGCGTGCCGGATTGACGCCGGGAAGTTGGTTGTGCGCTCCAGTGCGACGGCATGACCAGCCCGGGCGGCCCGGCATAATCCGGCCCGACGGCGCAGCCAGCCAGTGCGGCAGCCAACATCAGCGCGACGCAAGCCGATCCGGTGCGCGACAGGGCGGCGCGCAACGGGGACGGCGTCGAGTGATGGTTCTCCTCTGCGGATAGCGCGGGAACGGCGACGAACAAGTGTGACGGCATCAAATCGGCTGAGATCCATGAGCCTTGCCGCGGGACGTGCGGTGGCCCATTGGCCTTCGGAAGGGTAGGATGTACAGGCCCCCAGTAGCCGCGCGATCGTGGCCTTTCGGCAGCTGGAATGTTGCTGGATGTAAACAGATGTTGCGGGGCATCTCGCGCCGCCGCACGGTGCCTATTAGGCAAGACATCGATCCTGTTTCGCCGCTGCGTCAATCCCTCTCTGCAAGAACATTCCTATTTACCGAAATGCGGTGGACGCGGCAGCGTCGGCATGAGAGGTGCGGGCAGGGCGGGTAGTCCCCGTGAGCCCGCGGCCGCGTGCGGACGAACGGCGCTGCCAGGGCCTCGTCTCGTTTGTAAGTTTCCGGCTCCGTCGACAGGGCCGGGAAAACTGCGGCGAAATGGCGGGCCGTGCGTATGGCAAAACCGTGTGGTCCTGGCCGTCGTTGTCACGGTCAAGCTGTCTGCGGAGGTGCGAGCGAGCCCAACCGGGCGGACTGCATCATTCAAATTCGCGGGGCGAGGGAGGCCAGAAGGAAAGTGCGGCTCCCGGGAGGGCGCGGCATAAGCCGTTCGACCATCGCGCAGGGAAGGCCGCGTGTTGGGCTTCACCTGTATGCTGCTGTGCGGTCACCACGAGATCGGAATTCTCTGCGTAAATCCACCCAGGTCCGAGTCCGGGTTCAGGGGTTGACGGTCGAGCGGCCGGTTGCCGTTCTCGCGTGCGAACGGTGTGCCGGATGGCAAGGCGTAGTCGGTGAATTTGCGCTCTCCCGGAAGCACTTCGGTCCCGCCATCGAGCCACGAGCGTTTGCTCACGTAGACGCGCGTATGCGGGCCGGACTGGTACGACCGGTTGGGGCCGTGCGGACCATACTCGTACACGACCTCGTGCGACGCTTGTCGTTGGTTGCGCTTGCGGGTGGTTGCGGCCTGGACGGAGAGGGTCGAGGAAAGGACGACGACCAGCATCGTCCTGGTTACGACAAGCGCGTTCATCGGCAAATGCCCCATGCGAATTCTCGATGCGTCGCCTCTCGCACCGACGTGAGAGGCTGTAAAGAACTCTGCCGTTGCGCGATGTTGCTGCACGTGCGGATGGTGGCGCTCCCTGCGCGGGCATCGGCATGCCGGTCGTTCGCCGATGAAGCCTCGTGCGCTCGTCATGATGGACGCACTCGAGCGACTGATCCGCAAATCAATCTCAACGACTGGAAACAATCCAGAAATCTCAAAGCCACATCTCGGCCACAGCGGTCTCGTCTCAGAGCAGAAGGTGCTCTTGAGGTGTGGAATGTCGGTGTTGCGGGCCTTGCTGATTGCAGTGATGACGAGTGGCGTATGCGTTGCGAGCTCAATTTCGCTCGTGCTATTACCGCAGCCGGCGGCCGCGCAGGGGGTGGAGACGATCGCGGTGGAGGGCAATCGCCGCGTCGAGGCCGAGACGATCCGCTCCTATTTCAGGCCCGAACCGGGCGGCCGCCTCGATCAAGCCGCCGTCGATGACGGACTCAAGGCGTTGATCGGGACGGGCCTGTTCCAGGACGTGAAGATCGGTCAGTCCGGCGGCCGTCTCGTGGTCGCGGTGGTGGAAAATGCCGTGATCGGCCGTGTCGCCTTCGAGGGCAACAAGAAGATCAAGGACGAGCAGCTCTCGGCCGAGATCCAGTCCAAGCCGCGCGGGACCTTCTCGCGGGCGCTGGTGCAATCCGACACGCTGCGCATCGCCGAGATCTACCGACGTTCGGGTCGGTACGACGTGCGCGTCACGCCCGAAATCATCGAGCAGCCGAACAACCGCGTCGATCTCGTCTTCACGGTCGAGGAGGGCGCCAAGACCCCGGTCAAGTCCGTTGAGTTCATCGGCAACAGCGCCTTCTCGGCCTCGCGATTGCGCGACGTCATAAAGACCCGTGAGAGCAACCTGCTCAGCTTTCTGGGCAACAACGACGTCTATGATCCCGACCGCGTCGAGGCCGATCGCGACCTGATCCGCCGCTTCTATCTCAAGAACGGCTTTGCCGACGTCCAGGTCGTCGGCGCACTCACCGAATACGATCCGGAGAAGAAGGGCTTCCTCGTCAGCTTCAGGATCGAGGAGGGGCAGCAATATCGGGTCGAATCGGTGAGCTTCCGCTCCAGCATCGTCAATTTCGACGCGGGCGCGCTACGCACCTACTCGCGCGTCAATGTCGGCTCGCTCTACAACGTCGAATCGATCGAGAAATCGACCGAGGAGATGCAGATCGAAGCCTCGCGCCGCGGTTACGCCTTTGCCGTGGTTCGGCCCGCCGGCGACCGCAATTTCGAGGCGCACACCGTCTCTGTCGTGTTCAACGTCGATGAGGGGCCGCGGACCTATATCGAGCGCATCAACCTGCGCGGCAACACCCGCACGCGCGATTACGTGATCCGCCGCGAGTTCGACCTCTCGGAAGGCGACGCCTACAATCGTGCCCTGGTCGACCGTGCCGAGCGGCGCCTCAAGAATCTGGACTACTTCAAGAACGTCAAGATCGTCACCGAGCCGGGCTCCTCCAGCGATCGCGTGATCCTGATCGTCGATCTTGAGGAAAAGTCGACCGGCGACTTCTCGGTTTCGGGCGGCTATTCGACCACCGACGGCGCGCTGGCCGAAGTCTCGATCTCAGAGCGCAACCTGCTCGGTCGCGGCTTTTACGGCAAGGCCTCGGTCACCTACGGTCAATACTCCCGCGGAATATCGCTGTCCTTCGTCGAGCCGTATCTGCTCGACTACAGGCTGGCTCTGGGCTTGGACACCTATTGGCGTGAGCAGAAGTCCAACAGCTACACGAGCTACGGGGTGACGACCCTGGGATTCTCGCCGCGCATCGGTCTTGCCTTGCGCGAGGACCTGTCGCTCCAGCTACGCTATTCGCTCTATCGGCAGACCATCTCCCTCGCCAGCGCCTACAACAATTGCAACAACAACGCGGCGAATTCCTCGCTGGCCTTCAACCCGACGCCAGCCTACATCCAGAACGTGCTGGGCGGTGTGGACCCGACCAATTCCACGGATTCCGGCGTTTATGGATACGGCTGTTATGGCGACGGGGAGTCGAGCCTGCCGGTTCGCAAAGAGCTGGCGAACGGCGCGACCTGGACGTCGGCGCTCGGTTATACGCTGACCTACAACACGCTCGACAACACCAAGAACCCGACGGACGGCTTGCTGATCGACTTCAAGCAGGACTTCGCCGGCGTCGGCGGAGACGTAGCTTATCTGAAGACCGCGTTCGACACCAAATATTACACGCCTCTGGTGTCCGAGATCGTCAGCGTTATCCATCTGCAGGGCGGCCTGTTGAACAAGATCGGCGACAAGGATCTGCGCATGCTGGATCATTTCCAGATGGGGCCGAACCTCGTGCGAGGCTTCGCTTCCAACGGCATCGGTCCGCGCGACATCAGCTATTGGAGCCTGGGCGCGAGCGGCGATGCGATTGGCGGCACGAAATACTGGGGCGCGTCGATGGAGGTGCAGATGCCGTTCTGGTTCCTGCCCAAGGAAGTCGGCCTGAAGGGCGCGCTCTACGCCGATGCCGGATCGCTCTGGGGCTACCAGGGCCCGACCTCGTGGTCGGCCACGGGCGAAGTCAATACCAAGGCCTGCCCGACCTGCGGACTGCAATATGACGACAGCAGCGTGGTGCGATCGTCGGTCGGCGTAGGCCTGATCTGGGCCTCGCCGTTCGGGCCGCTGCGCTTCGACTACGCCGTGCCGCTGACGAAGGGCAAGTACGATACGGTTCAGGAGTTCAGGTTTGGGGGTGGCACTTCGTTCTAGCTGGACGCCCGCCGCTGCATATCGAGAGAGGAACGCGTCAATCTAGGAGAGAGCCGCGAGCATTGGCGGGCCAAGGAGATCCTGCGAAAGCGAATCGCTCATTTTGGGCGAGGCGGCGCTCGACGGCAGTCCAGGCCATGATCGTCTTTGTCGATGTTCATCGTGGAGGGTCATCGTCCCGTCGAACGCCAAGCTCACATGAGCAGGCGGCACGCCAGCATCGATGTGGATGTTGGTGTCGGAGAATTGGGCACGCGGAGCTGCGCGACTGCGGCCTTGCCGTGCGGGGGCCGGACGATCGCGTTCGCGGTGCCGGAGCATCGCGTGGCGCTCCACGCAGCCTCGCACCGCGCTGGCGGCCCTTAATTCATCATCGCAAGCGCCGGACGCCGGCCTTCGCTGGGCTCGATGATGCCGGGGAGATCGGTGGCCTCGCCGGCGATCAGACCCGACATCTGCCAGAACAGGTACGCAAGGCGAGATAACACCATCCGCTCGCGCTCGGCAGCAACGGTCCCGTCAGGAATCGTCACGGTCTCCAGGCCGACTATTTTCTTGAAATCCGGCCAGATCATCATTGATTGTGCGATCACGGAATAGCAGCGTGGATCGTCGTCGCTCTCGTCGGGCACCGGTGGCAAGCCCGGATATTGCGTCGGCGCGGCGTAGAACTTGTAGGCGCCATAGCCGAGCTGGAGCAGGAGCTTTTCCGGAACTGCGACATCGGCCGCAAAGGATATCAGCCGTGCTTCGTTCAACACGTCAGGCTCGATCGCGCTGAGGCCCGGTGCGCGGAGCGCCGAACAGAAGGAGAGATCGCGATTGTGCTCGCGGAGCAGATTGGCCAGCGGCTGCTGTTGTTGCACGGTGTCGGTGAGCAGGATGATGGTCTTGAGCATCGTGAGGTGTCCGTCAGGGGAGGATGTGGCGAGCGGTCATGAGCGCTTCGTCGGAAGCGTGGCAGCGAAGAAGTCGTTGGCGATGCGCTGTCCCGGCGCGATCTCCAGGACGCGGCAGCGCGCTTGGGCGGCGGCCTCGCGCGCGGCACCGACGTCTTCCTGCCAGGCGCAGAGCGACAGCTCGAGCCGGCTGTACCCGCCGCAATCGGCGGCATAGGCGCCGGTCACGGCCTCCACAGTCGCGGCCACCACGCCGGCATCGCTGGCCGAGACGTTGCGCAGGATTACGGCGATGCCGTTGCCGGTCCCGGCTTTCGAGGTCATCACCATGAAGGCGTCGCGGGCGCCGGTGCGGCCGGCGCGACGGGCGGCACGCACTATGCTCGCAAAGCCGGGATCGGGACCGAGCTCCAGCGTCGTCGTCTGCTGGTCATGCAGGATCGTGGCGCGCGAGGCGCCGAGGTCGCCTTTCAGTGCGTGATAGGATCGCGGCAGCCATACGGTGTCGAGCGGCACCTGCGACGACGTCAGGCTCCAGGCCTGATCGAGCAGATAGCCCTCCCAGATCGCAGGATAGGACGCGGCGAGTTGCTGCCACGTGCGCAGCATCATCTCCGCAGCTTTGGTGCGGCCGAGATAAAGCGTGCGCGCCGACATCTCCCAGCGACTCCACTTGTGCAAGGCCAGGTCGCAGCCGAGGAAGGACGGCAGCAGCGGCGCCTCGCGCAGCACCGCGCCGGCTTCGACGAACAGCAGCGGCTCGCGATATTTGTTCCACATCCGCATCATGAACTCGGCCTTTTCGAAGCAGAGGATGCGGTCGCCGAGCTGGGCTTCGACCGGCTCGATGTGGCAGGCGAGGTCGAGCCGTTCGAGCGAATGTTGGAGCGCGAAGGCCGCGGTTGCGTCGCCGCCGCGCGGATAGCAGGAGACGATCCGCGGACGCAGGGTTGATGAATCGACGGCGGAGAGTAATTTCGACCAGCCGATGCCGCCCCACCACATCTCGTGCGGTCCGTCCGCGCCACAGGGGCCGAAAGTGCCGAACTCGGTCAGCTTAGACTTGAGGAAGTCGAAGCCGGGGTTCTCGCCTCTGGGAATGACGACGGCGCAGCCGGGATTGAGCGAGCGGTAGATCAACTCGGCGGCCGCGCCGCTTGGCGGCTCTCGAAGAATGACGACGCCGTTGCGCCGCCCCTCGCTGACGCCATCCAGCGTCGGTGCACCGTACCGGCTGACCAGCCAGGCCAGACGGTCGTGCTGGGCCTCGCCGAGCCGGATGCCGCCGGATTGCAGTAGCCGATCAAGATTCGCGTGCGTCCCGTCCGTCAATTCCGTGCCCCTCGTGCCACCCCTTGGACTTCAACGGTCCTGACGGCGCGATCAGGCGCACTATTTGGGGCCGGATCGGAGCGGCGTAATCGCCACGGAGTAGATCGCAATGTCCTGCGCCATCGCGGCGACCGGGATCAGGAGGCAGCCGTCCTCGGTCTTGGTGCTATAATGGCTGCCGGTCCGCTGCAGACCGGCGAAGATCAGGCTGTCCTCCGCAAGGCCGGTGACGTCCTGACTCTCGGCTGCGTCGCGAGAGTCGTCGCCCTGCTGCACCGTCACGCCGTGAAGAAGGCCATCGGGCGCGAATGTGGCCAGCGGCAGTGCGATCATGGTCACCACCATGCTCCGCGACAGGGCAATGCGCAGGCGCAACTCGCCGAGGCCGTTGTGGTGAAGCGTCACCGTCTCCAGTGTCGCTTCGCCATTCCCGCGAAACAGTCCGACCTGGACCTGGCCGCAGGGCCTGTCCTCGAAGACGTCGGCCGGCAGGCGGTTGGCGCCAAACAGCGTGTAGAGATAGGAGTGGGACGCCGATAGCCGCGCAAAGCAGCCTGCGAGCCACATCGGCGGTGCCGATGCCGTGCAGGCGGCTGAGAGGCCGCGGGCGGTGATCTGCCGACGGATGAAGTCGCCGTCGATCATTGGTGCCAGCGCACGGGTGCCGAGATTGACGTCGTGCTTCAGTTCGCCCAGCAGCGCCAGCTCGTCATCGTCGGGCAGCAACAAGAGGCGCGCCAAGGTTGCCGCGCACCAGCGCGCGGCGACGTCGGGTGTCGCATAGGGGCTCAGACCAAAATCGAGGGCGGCGTCTTCGGCCGTTACTGCAAAGGCGAGAGCGCCGGCCTGGATCTCGGCGGCCAGCGCGATCTGGCTTTCGGGGCGCGGATTGATCTCGCGCAGAACTTGGTTGCCGTCATAGTCGCGCACCGAGCCGTCGGCGGAGCAGCAGATCTGCTCCAACAGCGCCACGTTGCGGATCAGCATGCGCTTGGCGTGAGGGGTGACTACGAGGTCGGAGATGAATCCTTCGGCGCTGTCCTCCTCGGCGAGGTCGTCGAAGGCGTCGTCGAGCGACATCAGATAGGCGCCGTGGAGGCGGATGCCGATGCCTTCGAGGTCGAAGATGCGACGCAGCGCCTTCTGCACGCTGCCGGAATAGCCGAGATCGGCGAGGACGAGATCGGTGCAGTCATCGAACCCAGGTACAGCTTGACGCAGATAGGCGAGCAGCCGCGCGCGCAAGTCTGCGGCAAGCTCGACGACTTCGGCTGGATTCATCAGTTCCGGAAGCGCCTCGGCGAGTTCCTCGCCGGAAGCGATCCCGTCCGGGAAGCCGGCAAAGAATGCGGCGACGCTCGCCGGCATGACCTTGAGCATCTCGCCGAATGTCGGCGCGTCGATCTTGAAGACCTTGCTGAGGAGATCGATGAGCGGCTGCATCGTGTCCGCCGAGGCGATCAGGCTGACGCGGCGGTTGATCTCGATATAGGCCGAGGTCATGCCGTGCAGCCGCTGCCAGATCTGGTGCGACAGAAAGCCGTCCCGGCCGAGGAAGCCGAGGGCGACCTTTCGGCCGGGACCTGTGACCTCTTCGCAGCGCCGCGCAACAAAGGCATCGAATGCCTTCATCACCGGACCGATCACTGTCACTCCCAGATGGAACGCCGGCGACCTCTCGGCGCTGCGCGCGGCGACCATGCGCCGCAGCGTACGTGCGCCGTGATCGAGTCGAGACGGCGCACCCGTGCACAACAGCTCGAACAGCGCGGTCTCGCGCTGAAACTTCGCAGAAAGCTGGGCGGTGGCCTGCGGATAGTAGCGCGGGCGAATGCCGTGGCGCGTCGCGCCCCTGATGTCGGCCTTTTCATTGTCGCCGACGTGGAAGGAGGCGCTGGGGTCGATGTTCTGCTCGAATAGATACGTCGCGAACAGCGAGCCGCTCTTGCTGCTGCCGTGGTCGCAGGATGCGTAAAGAAAGTCCCAGCTCAGCCCGGGATGAGAAGCCCGCAGCAATCGCGCCATCCGGTCGGAATCCCAATAGGTGTCGGAGATGAAGCCGACACGGTAGCCCGCGCGCTTCATGTCCTGATATTGCCGAAGCATGTCCGGATTTGCGCGGCAAAGCTCGATCTCCGCCGCAAACTCTGATTCGACCAGATCTATCAGATCGCCGCGCGCCCGAACGAAGAGCTTGAACGGGAAACAGGAATAGATCTCTTCGATGTGCACTTCGCCCACGCCGCGTTTCTCCTTCGCGATCCGGCGTGCACGCGCTTCGGCCTGGATGCGATGCTGAACGAAACTCGCGGAAGCATTGGGACATGATCGTGAAATGCTCGAAAGCTCGTAAGTCCTTTCAAACACACCATCTGGAGTCGTGCAGGCGCGAAGTAGAAACGTATCGAAAACATCGAACGACCAAGCAGAAACAATTTGCGCGCGGCGCGCTGCGCCAGTCGTTGCGATCGTCATGCCAGCAATCCCCGCCAATCAGAGCGATTAACGTGCGTGTGCGTGATGTCAGGCGCCACACGCGCGAAAAAAGTTCACGCGCGATTCGAAATCGTGCTCGTCGCGACTGACAAGTTCAAAAAAATCGCTAGGTTCGAAAATGGTGATTCGGAAAAAATTGCCGGGTGCAGAAGTTGTCTCGCGTTCATTCACACTCGGAAACAATTGTCTCTTCATGCATCAAGTGCGTGTCGCGTCTGATCACCTAGGCCGCGTAATGTCAGCGTTCTTCTCTCGACGACATCTGCTCAGGATGAACGATCCGCCATGGCCCGAGACGATGTGATGATTGTGCGTACGACGCCCAAGATGATCGCGCGACCGGCAATAGCTGCCCGGTACTCGGCAAAAAAGACCCAGGTAACGTTTTGAAAAACAACGGAAATTTATCGCCTGGATTGCTTTCGCCCCGCGTTCAACGCGTGGAAGCCGTGTGGCATTGGCGCCGCCGGCATTGCGGGTTGGAGGTTGCGGGATGAGTTACGCTGCTGAGGTCTGGGCTCCCGCCGAGGCCGAGATTGCGACGACGGTGCCGGCTGAAGCGCCGGTGCCGATGATGCCGTCCGCGCCGCTCGCGCCGGATGGCGCGCCCGATGCCGATGTCGTCTACGACGAGGACAGCGAACTCCTGGACAAGCTCGCCACCGGCGACGAAGTCGCATTCCGCATGCTGGTCGAGCGTCACATCGATCGCGCTTATGCCATTGCGCTGCGTATCGTCGGCAACGCCGCGGACGCCGAGGACGTGGTGCAGGATTCCATGCTCAAGATCTGGAGCCATCGCGGACGCTGGCAGCACGGCCGCGCCAAATTCTCGACCTGGCTCTACCGTGTCATCTCCAATCGCTGCATCGATCTGCGTCGCAAGCCGCGCACCGAGAACGTCGAGGCCGTGCCGGAAGTCGCTGACAATCAGCCCGGCGCCGTCGAGCTCATCGAGCGTCGCGAGCTGAACGACATGCTGGAGCTCGCGATGCAGCGCTTGCCCGAGCAACAGCGCGTCGCGGTAATCCTGTCCTACCACGAAAACATGAGCAACGGCGAAATTGCCCAGGTTATGGATACAACCGTCGCCGCCGTCGAGTCGCTGCTCAAGCGCGGCCGCCAGCAGCTTCGCCAGCTCCTGCGCAAGCACGAGCGGGACATCCGCACCGCGTTTACCGACTGCTAACCATAAAGATCGCCTCGCCAAGTTTTTCGCGCCTGATCTCCTTGCGCTCCGCCGTTTGAGCGAACGGACGGGGCTGCGGTCCGCGTCGTCGTCAGTCGATCTCAACGATGCGGCACGCCATGCCCATCAGCACAGGAGCTCTCAATGCCCGTAATCAGCACCAATACCGCCGCCAATGCGGCGGTCCGCTATCTCAACATCAACGCCGCGCAGGAGAGCAGCTCGCTCTCGAAGCTGTCGAGCGGATCGCGCATCACCTCGGCATCCGACGACGCCGCGGGCCTTGCGATCTCCACGCGCATCTCTTCGGACGTCACCACGCTTCAGCAGGCTGCGACCAACGCCTCGCAGGCGACCGCGATTCTCCAGACCGCCGACGGCGGCGCATCGAACATCTCGGACATTCTCGCCCGCATGAAGTCGCTGGCGTCGGAATCCGCGTCGGGCACCGTGACCGACTCCAGTCGCGCCTATATCCAATCGGAATTCTCGCAGCTCAACGCCCAAATCGACTCGATCGCGACCGGTACCCGCTATTCCGGCCAGAGCTTGCTCGATGGATCCAGCGTGTTCTCGTCCGGTGTGTCCGTGCTGGTCGGCTCGGACGGCTCTGACACGATCGACATCCAGTTGACCAGCCTGACAGCGTCCTCTCTCGCTGTCTCCACGCTCGACGTCAGCACTCAGTCCGGCGCGACATCGGCGCTCGATGCCATCGATACTGCGATCGACACTGTTTCTGCCGCGCGCGCCTCGATCGGCGCTCAGGAATCGCGGTTCAACTTCTCGTCGGATTCGATCTCGACCCAGACGCAGAACCTCCAGGCGGCAAACTCCGCGATCGAGGACGTGGATATTGCGTCCGAGCAATCCAAGCTGTCTTCGGCCGAAGTGAAGACACAGGCTGCCGTGTCGGCGCTCGCCGCGGCGAATCAGATGCCCCAGTACTTGCTCCAGCTGCTGAACTGATGACGATCCGAGCGGGCCGGCATGAGGCCGGCCCGCTCACTGCCAGGGAATAGGCAACCAAAGTGGCCAGCGTCAGCTCAACCAGCAGCGCAAGCTCGGGTGTCACCGTCACCACGAGCGGGTCGACCAATTCGAGCAGTATCGACTGGTCAGCGCTGATACAGTCCGCCGTGGACGCGAAGACCGCGCAGGCGGATACGATCTCGACCACGATCACGAACAACGAGGCCAAGATCTCGGCCTATCAGACGCTTCAGAGCGATCTGGAGACGCTGTATTCCGGCTTGTCTTCACTATCCACGGCGGTGGTCAATTCGCTCTCCACCAGCGCATTCGCGACGCGCGCGGCGAGCATCAGCTCGACCGGAGACGTGAGTGCCTCCTCGGCGCTTTCCATGACGATCAAGAACGGGGCGGCGATCGGCGACCATACATTGTCGATCAGTCAGCTCGCGGCCGCACAGAAGGTGGTCGGCACCTCGCAATCGAGCCAGACCGACGAGCTCGGCTATTCCGGCACGTTTTCCATCGGTTTGGACGGCGAGGCTACGTCCGACATCACCGTCACCAGCACGATGTCGCTCCAGGACATTGTCGATGCCATCAATGCGCAGACCTCGACCACCAACGTCCAGGCCTCCATCGTGCAGGTATCCAGCACGTCATTCCAGATGGTGCTGACCGGCACCGCGGATGCGGTGGACATCACCTATTCCAGCACATCCGGCGACGAAATCATGAACGAGCTCGGCGTGACCGACGGCTCGGGCAGCTTTACCAACGTGATCCAGGAGGCGCAGTCGGCCGAATTCACGTTGGACGGCATTTCGATGACGCGCGACACCAACGACATCACCGACGTTCTCAGCGGGGTCACTTTCAGCCTGCTCCAGGCGACCCCGGACGGAACCTCGCTGAACATCAGTATCGAGACCGACACCAGCCAGATCCAAGCGGCGCTCGAGACCTTCGTCACCAACTACAATGCCTTTCGCGACGAGGTCATCGCCCAGCAGACGACCACGACCGACGGCACCGCAGATTCGAGCGCGGTCCTGTTCGGCGACGGAACCATGCGCAACATCATGGATGCGCTCCAGAACGCCTTGAACAGCACCGTGGGCGGCATGACGATGGCCGATCTCGGCCTATCCTTCAACGAGAAGAACGAGCTCGAGCTCGACACCAGCACGTTGTCGGAGATCCTGAGCACTAACCTGAGCGGCGTGACCAAGCTGCTGTCGGCGCAAACCACGACATCGTCGAGCCAGCTCAGCGTCGTCAACACCGGGACGTCGCCGCAATCCTTCACCCTGGAGCTGACCGTCGATTCCGACGGCAACCTGTCCTCGGCCTCTGTCGGCGGCGACTCCTCGCTGTTTACGGTCAGCGGCACCACGATCATCGGCGCGTCCGGTTCGATCTATGCCGGCATGGCCTTCACCTATAGCGGCTCGACTTCGCAGTCGATCACGGTCACCTCGAGCACCGGGATTGCATCGCAGATCTACCAGCTTGCGAAGGACTATTCGTCATCGACTGGCGCGCTGCAAACGCAGATCACCAGTCTGACGACGCGCGACGAGGAGCTCCAGCAAAAGGTCGATGACATCAACAGCGCCGCGGCGACGCTGCAATCGCAGCTGCAGACGCAGTACGCGAAGTACCAAGCCGCGATCGAGAGTGCGAGCAGCACGCTCGACTATCTCAAGGCCCTGCTCAACTCGAGTGATTGACGATGCATAATCCGATGGCGTACATGGCCAACCAGGCCTATCGGGGGACGGCAACGACCGTGCCGCCGCTCAAGGCGGTCTCGATGCTGCTCGGCGGCACGATCATCTCTCTCCAGAGATCGCTCGCCGCCCAGGAGGCAAGGCGTTTCGAGGAAGGGCACGAGCACCTGATGAAGGCGACCTCGATCCTGCGTGGGCTCAGCCACAACCTCGATTTCGCCAGAGGCGGCGACGTGGCGGAGCAGCTGTTCCAGACCTACCACGCGATGATCCTGGCGAGCCACCGGGCCTTTGGCCGTCCGCACGCCCGGCAAAATTTCGGCCGCATCATCGCCGGGCTGACCGAACTGCGGGAGGCCTGGGAGTTCGTCGACACAACCGTGCGGAGCAGCAAGCCTGGACCGGTCGATTCGGCCCGCAAGGGCTGAAGCCGCCTGCTCCCCCGCGACGCGGGGAGGGCGGGCACCGGAACGGTCGCCGTTTCCACCGCTTTCGTAGTGCTGCGGGCACATTTGGCGCGCGAAGCCGCTGAAATCCGGTTTCCGGAGCGCTTGCAATGCTCTATGACAGCCCGACCGAGGCGGGATCGGCGGGCGATGGACGTCATCGAGTTTGAGGAACTGATCGATCGGCTGGGCGAGGATCTCTCCCTCTGGCCCGACGATCGGCGTTTGCCCGCCGAAGAGCTGCTGTCACGATCGTCGGCCGCGCAAGCCCTGCTGGAAGAGGCGCGCGCCCTGCGCCTCGCGCTCTCGGCACCGCCGGTGCGCGCGCCGGCAGGCCTCGCCGACCGCATTGTCGCTGCGGCCGCGAGAATGAAAGATGACGCCGCCGAGCCGCGCACCGAAGGCGAGACGGCGGGGAGCTGAGCGCTCTGCTCTGAATCGTCGCTTCCTTCACCTCGCCCCGCGTGCGGCAGGGCAATCGCATTTGGGAGTTCCCGCGGCCATCCTTCGAGACGCCCGCTTTGGGCGGGCTCCTCAGGATGAGGGCGGAGTGCGTGGCAGCAGTTTCAACGAGCACTAATGCTGATTAGCCTCATCCTGAGGAGGCGCGTAAGCGTCGTCTCGAAGGACGAGGCGTGCGCGCAGGCCGCCGCCACAAGTCATATGCGATAGCCCTGCCTCTCCCCGCGAGTGGAGCGAGGCAGTGCACTGCCACCGCCGCGCCAAATCAACTCGAACTCAGCGCTCGCTTAAGACGCGCACACGGCAGATTTTGCCGTGTCGAATGCCGTTATCGCGCGCGTGAATCGGCGCCTGAATCCGCGCGGCCAGCCGTTTCATCAGCACACCAATTTCGAGCGCCGCGAGCCGACATCCGCTCGCCGGCAGCGAATGACGCCGGAGTCTCCGATGACCGTTTCCGCCGTGAGTTCTGCAACGACTGCGACCACCACGACATCGTCGTCGTCGAGCACGTCGTCCAACTCGACGCTGACATCCAGCGATTTTCTGAGCATTCTGGTCAGCGAGCTGCAGAACCAGAATCCGCTGGATGCGACCTCGACCACCGACCTCGTAAATCAGCTCACTTCCTACGCCAATTTCACCTCGCAGCAGTCGATCAACTCCAACTTGTCGTCGCTGGCGAGTTCGTTCTCGAGCCTCGTGACGCTGAACTCGGTGAACTACATCGGCCACACTGTCGAGGCGAAGTCCGATACGGCGACCTTGAGCAACGGTTCGGCGACCTATGGCTACTCGCTGTCGTCGACCGCTTCGGACGTCTCGATCAGCATCTCGGATTCCTCCGGCAACGTCGTCTACACCGGCGCCGGGACGGGAAACTCGGGTTCGAACACCTTCACCTGGGACGGCAAGGATTCCAGCGGCAATCAGCTCTCCGATGGCGGCCAGTACAGCATATCGGTGACGGCGACGGACACCGCCGGCAACTCGGTGCTCAACTACACGACCGTCACCGGCAAGGTGACCGGCATCGACACTTCGACGTCCACGCCCTCGCTCACGGTGAACGGCGTCGCGGTCAGCGCCGCCAACATCCTCGGCGTCACATCCTGATCTCACATCCTGATTTCCTCGGAGCTTCATCATGAGTCTCACCGGCGCATTGTCATCGGCGATCTCGGCGCTCAGTGCCCAGAGCCAATCCCTGTCGATGATCAGCGACAACATCGCCAATTCCGACACGACCGCCTACAAGACCACGTCGGGAATGTTCGACGCGCTCGTGACCGCCTCCAGCAATACGACCTCCTACGCTTCTGGCGGCGTCACCGTCTCGGGCCGCGCCAACATCACCCAGCAGGGCCTGCTCGCCGCGACCTCCAACGCCACGGACGTCGCGATCCAGGGCTCGGGTTTTTTCGTGGTGACCGACGCCAAGTCGGGCGGCACGGTCGCCTACACCCGTAACGGCGCCTTCACCACCGACAATGCCGGCTATCTCCAGAACAACGGCTACTACCTTGAGGGCTGGCGCACCGACGCGGACGGCGACGTCGTCGGCAGCGAGTCGGCGAGCAATCTGGAGGCCATCAACACCCAGGTCGCCTCGACCAGCGGCAGCGCCACGACAAAGACCACCATCGCGGCGAACCTGCCGTCGGATGCCGCGACCGGCGCCACCTACACCAGCTCGATGACGGTCTACGATTCGCTCGGCGCCTCGAATTCGATGCAGGTCACCTGGACCAAGACGGGCACCAACGCCTGGAGCGCGAGCTTCGCCAATCCGACGTCGGTCTCGGACACCACGACCGCAACAGGCACGGCCTCAGGCACGATCGACATCACCTTCAATAGCGACGGTTCGCTCGCCAGTACCAGCCCGAATCCGGCCACCGTCTCGATCACCGGCTGGATCGACGGTGCGGCGAACAGCACCATCACCATGAATCTCGGAACCGCCGGCAAGACCGACGGCCTCACGCAATATGCGTCGGGCGAAACCACCCCGTCAGTCAACGTCACCAGCATCGATTCGGATGGCCTGTCCTACGGCAAGCTGTCGAGCGTCTCGATCGGTGACGATGGCCTCGTCAACGCGACCTATTCCAACGGCCAGAGCATCGCGATCTACAAGATCGCGGTGGCGACCTTCGCCGATCCGAGCGGGCTCGCCGCCTCCAGCAACGGCATCTATTCAGCGACCGTGACGTCGGGCAATGCCGCGCTGCAGGGCTCTGGGGAGAACGGCGCGGGCACGATCTACGGCAGCGAGCTGGAATCATCGACCACCGACACCTCCAGCCAGTTCTCGGACATGATCTCGGCGCAGCAGGCCTATTCCGCTGCGTCCCAGATCATCTCCACCGTCAACGAGATGTACGACACCCTGATCTCGGCGATGAGGTGAGCGATGCACGGTGAGCAAGCGAACGCCGTTGGGGAGGCGCTGCTGCGCCGGCTCAAGCGGCTGATGGCACGGGCCGCAACTGTCAAGGGCAGCGACCGCAAGCAGTTGCTTGTGCTGCTCGACGACGTGGAAACGACGCGGCGTGGCCTCGTGCGGCGAGCCGCGGAGATCGACGGTGAGATGCGGCAGACGACTGCCAGGACGGCCGCCATCGGCGCTTACCTGCGCAACTCGCAAGGCGGCCGCGGCAAACGGAATAACTAGAAGAAGGCGATGACCATGACTGTAGCCCAAGCCACAAGGACGAGCGCCGTGAACGGCGATGCCCGGATCAAGTCGCTGATCACGCTGATCGACACCCTGACTGCATTGATCGCGGAGGAGAACGCGGAGCTTGCAAAGGGCCTGCCGGCCTCGCGCCTGAAGCAGGTCGACGAGAAGAACAAGTTGGCGGAGATCTTCGAGCGAACCGTTGCCGAGTGCGCGGCAGGCACGACCAGCCTGACGGTGCGGGACCGGATCCTGCGCGAGCAGCTGCTGGAGCGGATCCTGAGGCTGCGGGCGGAGATGGACGAGAATCTGGTGCGTCTGCGCGCTGCGATCGAGGCCAGCAACCGCCGGATCGAGGCCGTCATGCAGGCGATCCGCGAGCAGATCGTCGCCGTTTCGCCCTACGGTGCATCCGGCCGCGTCGCTGCCGCCCGTGCGGTGTCCAGCGGCACCAGCCGCAGCGCCTGACGGAACGGGGGAAGCCGCCGTGTCGCTCGATATCGCTCGATCGGTCGCATTCACTGGGCTGTCTGCGACGTCCGTGCAGATCAGCGTGACGTCGTCGAACATCTCGAACGCCGACACGACGGGCTATACCAGGAAGTCCGCGACCCAGTCGAGCAGCGTCACCAACGGCGTCGGCACCGGCGTCACGGTGACCGGCATCACCTCGACCGTCGACAAGCTGCTGTTGAAGTCGCTGGTCAGCGCGGATTCCGAGCTCGGCGCGGCCGACACCACCAACACCTACCTGACGTCGCTCCAGCAGCTCTACGGCTCGATCAGCAGCAGCGATGATTCCTCGTCCGGGACCTCGCTCGCCAACAGCATCGCCTCGCTGGAATTGGCGCTGTCGTCGCTGGCGAGCACGCCCAGCAGCGCCTCGCTGCAATCCAACGCCGTCAGCGCGCTCGACGACGTCGCAAGCCAGTTGCGGGAGACCTCCAGCGGGATCCAGAAGCTGCGGTCGGACGCCGATCTGGACATCGCGTCCTCGATCGACGACGTCAACGCGGACCTGCAGCAGATCGCGGATCTGAATACCCAGATCAAGCAGACGGCCGCCTCCGGCCAGTCCACCGCCGACCTCGAGGACCAGCGCAACACCGCGCTTCAAGACCTCGCCTCGAAGATGAACATCAATTACTTCACCGCTTCGAACGGCGACATACAGATCTACACCAAATCAGGCCAGGCACTGGTCGACAGTTCCGCGCATACGATCAGCTATACGGCTGCGTCCAATGTGACGGCGTCAACGACCTACACCGCCGGCTCCTCGTCGAGCGGCTTCAGCGCGATCACCGTGAACGGGGTGGACATCACCTCCCAGATCACCGGTGGGGATATCGGCGCGCTCATCACGCTCCGTGACGACACTCTGCCGGACGCGCAGTCCCAGCTCGACCAGCTGGCGCAGCAGCTGGCGTCCGTGATGAACAACGTCTCGAACAGCGCCTCTTCGGTGCCGGCGCCGACCAGCCTGACGGGGACGACGGCCGTCACCAGCAGTTCTGCCCTGTCCGCCTCTGGGTCGGTGCGCATCGCGGCCACCGACCAGAGCGGCAACCTGGTCTCCTACGCCGATCTCGACCTGTCGTCCTACGCGACGGTCGGCGATCTCGTCACCGCCATCAACGGCATCTCCGGCTTGTCCGCCTCGATCGATTCGGATGGCCATCTCTCGATCACGGCGACCGGCTCCGGCAACGGCGTCGCCATCAACGAGATGACGAGCTCGGTCGGAAGCTCCAGCGAGGGATTCTCCGAATATTTCGGCCTCAACGATCTGGTGACGGGAACGAGCGCTTCGGACATCGCGGTCAACAGCAAGATTCTGTCCGGCACGAACGAGCTCCAGCTTGCGACGCTGGACTCGTCGTCGAGCCTGACTGTCGGAAGTTCGGTGCTGTCGTCCGGTTCCGCCACCGTGATCAATGCCTTCTACGATGCGTTGACGGCCTCGCAGACGTTTGCATCGACGGGCGGGCTCGCCGCCAGCACCGGGTCGCTCGCCGACTACGCCTCGGCCATCGTCTCCCACGTCTCGAGCAAGGCTTCGCAGGCCTCCACGGATTATACCGCCAAGGAGACCGCGCAGTCGACCTATGCGAATTCGCTGTCGTCGCAGTCTGGCGTCAATCTGGACGAGGAAACGGCCAATTTGAGCACGCTCCAGAACAAATATTCGGCGGCGTCGGCGCTGATCCAGGCCATCAACTCCATGTATTCGGCGCTGCTCACCGCCGTGCAGTCGACGTAAGGGGGACGATTATGGTCGCGATGAGGGTGGCCACCTTCGCCCAGTCGAACAGGATGATCGCCGACGCCATGCGCGTGGAATCGGTCATGGCCACCAAGCAGATCCAGGAATCGACGGGCGTCGTCTCGACGGATTTCGGCGGCTATGGCGCGGACGCCCAGCACGTCATCAACCTTCAGGTCTCGGTGACGCGCGCGCAATCCTATATCGACGCGGCTACGCTCGCCGGCAGCAAGGTCCAGGTGATGTATTCGGCGGTCGGCTCGGTGACCGACATCCTCACGCAGCTGCGCTCCCAGCTCAGCGCCGCCTCGACCGGGAGCTCGACCGAGGTGAACTCGGCGATCAGCTCAGCCCAGCAGATGCTGGAGCAGATGGGCTCGCTGATGAACACGCAGTATGACGGCCAATACGTGTTTGCCGGCGGCAAGACCGACACGGCTCCGGTCGATCTCACGAGCTTTTCGTCTGGTACTGGTTCGACCACGACTGCGGACACCAGCTACTACAATGGCGACAGCGAGATCGCCTCGGTACGGGTTGACGCCAATGAAACCGTATCATACGGCGTCACCGCGGATAATTCGGCGTTCGAGGAGGTGATGCGCGTCCTGAAGTTCGTGGCCAACAGCACGACGCTGTCGTCTGCGGATATCACCAGCGCGCTGGATCTCGCCAGCACGGCGCTCGACGACACCGCTGCCGTGCAGGCAAAGCTGTCCGGCGCCGCGTCATCGATCGAGACCGCGAGCGCTCGCCAGGCCGACTACAAGAGTTACGCGGAGACCTTGTCGAATGACCTGACCAGCGTCGACGTCGCCGCCATTACGGCGCAGCTTTCGACTTACGAGACGCAACTCACGGCGTCCTATTCTGCTCTCGGGAAGATATTGAGCCTGAATCTTGCGAGTTATCTGAAGTGAACAAGGGCCGGGTTCGTTCGGTAATAGAGAGAGTCGCCGGGGCTCGACCGGATGGTCCGGAACCCTTCCAGGGGAGCCAGATCGAATACCCGATGAGCAAATGGGAATCCAAATGAAAAATGTAAGCCGATCCGCTCGGGCCGGAGGCTGATCAAAAAAGAAGGCTCTCTCGACCAGAAACTGGTCGATCGCACATTGGCGCTGATGTGGATTTCTGCTGCTTCACAGGCAGTTGAATCCGCACGATTAACCCATGCGGCTTGCGGTCGTGCAGCGACAGCTCGCCGCCATGGGCGATCGCGATCGCACGCGCGATCGAGAGGCCGAGCCCGAAGCCGGTGGAGTCGTCCATGGTGCGCGCATTGTCGCCGCGCACGAACGGCTCCAGCATCTCCTGCTTGCGTGCATCCGAAATGCCGGGACCGTCGTCCTCGACGTCGATGACGAGCCCTGTGCCCGATATCTTGAGACGGATCTTCACTTCCGCGCCGAATCGGACCGCGTTCTCGACGAGGTTGGTGACGGCGCGATGCAAATCGTCGGCCCGTACGACGACGCTCGCGGAAGCTGGCCCGTCATAATACACGACATGGCCCATGTCGCCGAACTGGTCGGCGACGAGCTGCAGTGTGCTCGCGATATCGACTAGCGTCACGGCCTCGATCTTGCGGTCGTCGCGCAAGAGCGAAAGGACCGATTCGAGCATTGAGCGCATCTGGTCGAGGTCGATCAGCATGTGCTTGCGGTTGCCCTCGTCCTCGATGAATTCGGCGCGCAGGCGCAGCCGCGTGATCGGCGTACGCAGATCGTGGCTGATCGCGGCCAGCATCCGCGTGCGATCCGACATCAGCCGCGCGATCCGTTCCTGCATGCGGTTGAGTGCGCGCGCCACCGCGCGGATCTCCTCTGGGCCGCGCTCGGGCAGCGGCTCGGCGGTGCCGTCGAGGCTGAAATTCTCCGCCGCCTCGGCAAAGGACGACAGCGGCCGCGTCAGCGCGCGCGCCGCCCACAGGCCGAGCACGGTGACGCAGATGAAGGTGCTCATCAGCGCCATCAGCCAGGGTCCGCCCCAGAACCGCGGTCGCGGGCCGCCATCGGCATGGCCCGCAATCACGGTACCGTCGGGCAGTTGCACGCCGATACGGGGCTCGATGCCGCCTGAAGCCAGCAGTCCCGTATTGTAGGCGCGGCCGAGATGGCGATGCATCGCGCGCAGCGGCAGGCTGTCGCTCTCCTCGAGATTTGCCGTGCCGGGCGCCAGCATCTCGATGCCGAGCCCGGGGAAGGCGCGCGCAAGATCGGCAAGCAGGCGCGGACGCTCGCTCGCCTCCGCGGCACCAAGCAGCAGTGCGGCATCGGCCAGTTGATGCGCCCCTTCAGGCGAGGCGTCGGGGCGGTCCGGCCGGCTGATCAGGAAGGCGGTGGTGACGACGAGATGGAGCGCGACGGTCGAGGCCAGCACCAGCGCGGCGATCTGCCCGCCGATGCCCTTGAGGTGGAGGAACGAGAACGGCTTCATCGTCTCCCCGTCAGCTGCTCAGGGGCCTTGCGACCGCCTCGGGGCTTGCTGCCTCAGTTCCCGCGAGCTCGATTCGTGGTGTGAACAGATAACCGCCTGAGCGCACCGTCTTGATGATGGTAGGATCGGCCGGATTGGGCTCGATCTTGCGCCGGATGCGGCTGACCAGCACGTCGATGGAGCGCTCGAACGAGCCGGCGTTGCGGCCCTGCGTGAGGTCGAGCAGGCTGTCGCGTGATAGCACGCGGCCGGGCCGTTCGCAGAACGTCCTGAGCAGATCGAACTCGGCGCTGGTTACCGCGACGCGCGCGCCGTCCGGATTGCGCAATTCGCGCAGCCGCAGATCGATGCGCCAGCCTTCGAAGGCAAGCGTGCTCGCGCCTTGGACCGCGCTGGCCGCTTGCGCGGCGGCTTGGCGGCGAAGCACTGCGTTGATGCGGGCGAGCAGCTCCCGCGGGTTAAAGGGTTTGGGCAGATAGTCGTCCGCGCCCATCTCGAGACCGACGATGCGATCGACGTCTTCGCCGCGCGCGGTCAGCATGATGATCGGCGTCTGCGATTCGGCGCGAACCCTGCGGCAAAGGCTCAGGCCGTCCTCCCCCGGCAGCATGACATCGAGGATGATGAGGTCGACGCGGTGATCGGTCATGGCGCGGGACATCTCGCGGCCGTCGCTCACGGCTGTGACGTTGCAGGCGTTGTTGCGCAGGTACTTCGCAATCAACGTCCGGGTTTCGCGGTCGTCCTCGACGACGAGGATGTTGGGATTGAGAATGGCCATGTAACTTGTTTGTCCAAGATTCGGACCAAATGGCGGAGATTTTTGTTTCAGATTGTTTCTGGACGCGATCTCGACAGGCCCGGCAATGCCGGGCCGTGGAACGGCAAGGTGTCGTTGAGAGGCCTAACGATACGGTGCCGCTATCGACCAAGAAACGCCGCATACCCAATAGCGCCCATCATGACTTCGATTCCGGCGGCTTCCGCCGGTTTGGGCTGTCGGGAGAAGCTCATGATGTCTAGTGGATGAAAGTGCCGCCGAGGTGGTAGGCGTGATCGGCCTGCAGTTCGCCTTCGACCTACCGTGCAAGGGCTTTCTTCAACGTTGCGCCAATGTACTACAACCGGAACGCATCTGGCGATGCGTCCAACCTCTTCCCGCACGCGGAGCGAACTGCAATAGGTAACGCGATCCGCTTCAGCGGCGTGGTGTTGGCGGTCTTGGCATTGAAGTCCGCGCCGCGGCCGGGAACGAAGGCGGTGTCGACCACGCCGGGCGCGACCGCGAGCACCCGCACCTCGGGCCCAGCACGCGAGCGCGCGACTTCGTCATGCCGGCATTGCCCGGTGCACCGCCGCAGAAATTGTGGCAGCAAAATCAACGGGCGCGTCGTAGTTGTGACATTGTAGAATCGCCTCTCACCGCGGGGTACGCCGCCGGCCTACTGGAATAGCCGAGCGCAGCGCCGATGGCTCTGGCTGCCTCCATCACGTGAACCGAATATTCCTTGATCTGCTTGCGCTTGATGCGGCTGTCGGGGCCCGACATGCCGATCGCTCCGACGAGTTCGCCCGAACGGCCGAGGATCGCGCAAGCGCAGGCCGCGATGCCCTCGCGCCATTCGCCGTGCAGCACGGAAGAATAGCCCTGCGCGCGCGCCAGATCGATGTCCTCCCGCAGTTCCTCGATCGTTGTTCGCGTCGAGTCCGTGTAACGCCTGAGATGCGGGCGAAATCGTTCCAGATAGTCATCGGGCATATGCGCGAGCATCGCCTTTCCGGTCGCCATGGTGAAGGCGGGGGCGCGCATCCCCACGCTCGTATGGGCGCGGATGTGGTGAGCGCTTTCGATCTTGTCGACGTAGACGACGTCGGTGTCCTCGAGCACCGACAGATGGATGGTTTCGCCGGTGATCTCGGCAAGCTTCGTCATTGCCGGTCGCGCGATGTTGATGAGATCCATCCGGTGGATGACGTGGCTGCCGAGCGCCCAGATCTTGGTCGTGAGCTCGTAGGTGCTATGCGGGGGGATCTGGCGCACATAGCCCTGGGACTGCAACGTCATCAACAGCCGATGCACGTTGCTCTTGGTGAGCTTCAGCTCGCTCGCGAGATCCGTGACCCCGCGGGGCTGCTCGCTCAGAGCAAGTGCTTCCAGGAGACGCAGCCCTTTAGTAAAAGCCTTATCCATCCACCAGCCAAAGTAGAATGATCTTTCTCAGCGTCTAGCATGGTCGCGCGATCCGCAACAGCCCGCGTGTGGGGATCGGCCCCGGTCCGTTCGGATCGGGGCCGATCAGCCTGCCTACTGGGCCAGCAAGGCGTTCAGCTTCTCCTGCCCGTACTCTTCATTGGTGGATTTTCCGGCCGGCGAAGCCGCGCCCCAATAATCCGGGCTCCATTCGATCGCCTTCGAGACGTTGTCCGGGTTGTTGGCCCAGTAGCGCGCGAGCTTCTTGTCGGTCGCGGCCTCGAACACGACCTGGGAGGGAAGGGCGACCGGGAAGGTCGAGGTGAGTTGCGCCGCGCGCTTGGGTTCGAGTCGCCAGGACAACAGCTTCAGCGCGTTATCATAGTTCGGCGCTCCCTTTGGGATCGAGAAGAAGTCGTAGTAGATGAAGCCCTGATTGAAGGTCAGCTCGATCGGGGCGCCCTCCAGGGCGAGCTTGCTCATCGAGCCGGTATAGGCCATGCACATGTCGGCCTCGCCATCGAGCAGGAGCTGCGGCGGCTGTGCGGACGTCGTCCACCATTTGGCGATGTGCGGCTTGATTTCCTTGACCTTCTTCAGCGCCCGCTCCATGTCGATCGGATAGAGCTTGCTCTTCTCCACGCCGTCGGCCATCAGCGCCGCCTCGAATACGAAACGCGGCCAGGCGGGCATGCAGCGCCGGCCGGGAAACTTCTTCACATCCCAGAAGTCGGCCCAGCTGGTCGGTACGTTCTCGCCCTTGTACTTGTCCTTGTTGTAGACGAGCCCGACCCCGATCACCTGCAATGCCACGCCCTTCTTGCGCTTCAGATTGTCCGGCATTGCCGCCAGCGTCTGCTTCGCCGCGTCGGACAGCTTGGAATAGTCGATGTCGGCCAGACAGCAATCGCCGAGCAGCTTGGTCTCCTGGTCGAAGATGAACGTCAGGTCCCATTGCGCCTTGCCGGCTTCGGCCTGGGCCTTGATGCGTGGGCCGCTGCGGGCCTCCTGGACGGTGACCACCTTGATGCCGGTCTCCTTCTCGAAGGGGTCGTACATGACTTTGCGCAATGCATCGCCATAACCGCCGCCCGGGTCCTGCATGATCACGACGTTGCTCTGCGCTTGAGCCAGACCTGTCCCCATCGCGGCGAGCAGGGCCGAGGCCAGCACGGAAGCCGATAGTCGAAAGCGTTTCATTCCCAGCATTTTCTCTTCCTCCAGTTGAAACTTGATCTGTGTCACGTTGCCTTCCGCGACGTGGCGAGAACCGGTCGTGCAAGAGCTAGCCCGGCGACCACCAGCAGCACCTCCAGCGTCGAGACCACGGCCAGCACCGGATTGAGCCGATAATTGACGTCACCCCACAGCATGAGTGGGAGCGTCTTGAGCTCCGCGCTCGACAGGAACAGCGTCAGCACCAACTCGTCGAACGAATGCAGGAAGGCGAAGAATGTCGCCGCAGCCAGGCCCGGCATGATGGCCGGCAGAGTCACCAGGCGGAACACCGTCAGGGACGACGCGCCATGGACGGAAGCCGCCTGTTCGAGCCTGCTATCGACGCCTTGAAGCGATGCGGACAGGATCACCACGACGAGGGGAAGGCCGCCGATCGCATGTGCCGCGGCAAGGCCGAAGACGGAGCCGACCAGGTCGAAACGCAGGAACAGACTATAGAGCGACAGGCCGAGCACGACCGGAGGCACGATGATCGGACTAACGAGCAGCAGCATGATGGTGGACTTGCCGCGAATGCTGCTCCTGACGATGCCGAGTGCGGCCGACGCGCCCAGCACGATCGCGATTCCCGCCGACATCGCCGCGACCACCAAGGACGTCCAGAATGCCCGCATCCAGTTCGAATCGGAAAAGAACTGCTCGTACCAGCGCAGAGAGAAGCCCGGCGGCGGAAAGGTCAGATAGCTTGCGCTGCTGAAGGAAATGATCATCACCACGATGATCGGCAGGATGAGAATGGCAATGACCAGTCCGCCCATGAGGCGGACAGTCCAGGTCCCGAAGCTCGCCGGCAACCGCCCGAACAGCCTCAGAAGCGGCCAACCGATCACGTCGGCAGCTGAGGCGCCGAGACTGCGGCGGCTGGCATCGATAGCGTGGCGGTCTGTCGTCCTCGGTGTGGCCTCCGTCAGCTTGCGGCCGCCCCAGATGAACTCGAATCCGAGGAAGCGTCCGGCCACCGCGACCACGGCCAAAGTGATCGTCAGCAGCACCACACCCAACGCCTGCAGGAATCCCTCCGAGGTGACCGAGTCCGCCTGCTGGGTGATATGCATGGCAAACATCTGGTCGCCGGGACCACCGAGCAGGGTCGGCGTAATGAAGAATCCGATGGCGGCGACGAAGACGAGCAGGAAGCCGGCACCCATGCCGGGCAAGGTCAGGGGCAACATCACGCGCCAGAAAGCCGCAATGGGCCCGGCGCCGCTGGCCAGTGCCGCGCGCGTCAGGCTTTGATCGAGCCGCGCCACGCTGGAATAAATCGTCAGCACCATCAACGGCAGAAGCACCGCCGTCATGCCGAGAAGCACCGTGCCGCGATTGAACAGAAGCTGCACGGGCTCGCTCAATATGCCGATCGACACCAGCATCTTGTTGACCGGCCCGTTGCGGCCGAGCAGGACCATCCAGGCGTAGGTCCGGATCAGGATGGCGATGAAATAGGGCAGCACGATCGCGGTCGCGATCATGACCTGGGCTATGCCGCGACTGCGGTGAATGAGCAGCGCCGTCGGGTATCCGAACAGCAGGCACAGGCACGCAACGGTGACCGAGATCTGCATCGTGCGGACGAGCGAATCCCAATAGAGTGGTATCGCGAACACCCGCTCGAAGTAGGACGTCCAAGACGGCCCGCTCACGCTGATACGCATGAGATCGATCAGCGGCAGCAAGTAGATGAAGGCCAGGAAGGCGAGCGCAGGCAGGAGCAGCAGCGCCGGATCCTTCAACTTCCTCACGAGATCGAGATTCGCGGGACGGTCTGCCTGGAGGCCGATCGATGCCGAGGTCATGCAAGCACCCAGCAGTCCGCGGCGCCCCAGCTCACGTGCAGACGATCCCCGACGTTCGGCAATGGCCGGTCGGCCATGTCGGTGCACCGGATCAGGAGCGGATCTCCACCCTCCATTTGCGCCTCGATCCGCAGGATCTCGCCGAGGAAGATCGCAGACGTGACGCTGACGGGCGTTGAGTTGGCACTCGGCTCGTTCGACACGGCGATGCGTTCCGGACGCACGAGCACCGTTGCGCGCCCGACGTCGATCGTGTCCCGGCTTTCGGCGCTGAACACGTATCCTGCGCGGTTCTTCATCGTCAGCGTCGAGCCGCGCTTCTGCAGAATCTCGGCCTCGATCAGATTGCTCTCGCCGACGAACGAGGCGACGAAACGATCGGTCGGATGCCGGTAGATGTCCACCGGGCGGCCGATTTGAACGATCGTGCCGGCGTTGAGTACCGCGATGCGGTCGCTCATCGTCAGGGCTTCGCCCTGGTCATGGGTGACGAACAGGATCGTGCTGCCGATGGTCCGGTGAAGGTCGCGGATCTCGATCTGGATCTGCTCGCGCAACCGCCGGTCCAGGGCGCTGAGGGGCTCGTCCATCAGCACGACCTTGGGCCTCTTGACGATCGCGCGGGCGATTGCGACGCGCTGCTGCTGCCCGCCGGACATTTGCGAAGGAGACTTCGTCGCATGCTCCGTCAGCCGCATGATCTCCAGCGTTTCGGCGACGCGTCGCTCCGCAGTCGCCCGATCGACACCGGCCATGCGAAGCGGAAACGCGACGTTCTGGCTGACCGTCATGTTCGGAAACAGCGCGTAGCTCTGGAACACCATGCCGAAGCCGCGCTTGTGCGTCGGAACGTTGTGGACAGGCTTGCCGTCGACGAGGATCTCGCCGCTGTCGAGGCTCTGGAAGCCCGCCACGAGGTTCAGCAGCGTCGTCTTTCCGCTGCCGGAAGGGCCAAGAAGCGTGATGAATTCGCCCGGCTCGATGTCGATGCTGATGCGGTCGACCGCGTGGAAGCTGCCGTATCTTTTCACCGCCTCGCGAACGGCGATGCTCGATCCGATGGCGTCGCGTTCCCGGCGGCGGCCGGTCGGCGACGTCCCAACGTTCGCATCGCCGGAGCGCAGTGCGCGCAGAGCCGCGGGCTCACCCATTCTCTCCTCCCAGATTGTTCTATATTGTAGAACGCTATTCCAATTATTGTTGGCGCAGCGCGCCGTCTTGTCAAGTCGAGCCGACCGCTCGCGGGACAATGGCACCCCGCTGCGGCCCATGCGGAGCTGAGATCCCCTGTAGTCAAAGGCTTCGCCGACCAAGTCAGATTGACAGTGTCGTCCGGATCCGCCTAACATAAACGTGGAATGGCGTTCTACAATATAGAACAAGACGGGAGGATGATGGTGTTGAGCGAGCCTCGCGCAATGGCGAAGCACATCGAGCCGGGCATGCGTGTAGCGCTCCCGGTCGACTACGCCGGCGTCTCCATGGCGATGACGCGGCCCATCATCGAGCATGGTGCGGGCAATCTCGATCTCGTCTGCGTGCCAACCGGCGGATTGCAGGTGGACCAGCTTGTCGGCGCCGGTCTTGTCCGGACCGTGGAAACCAGCGCCGTGTCGCTGGGTGAAGCCGGTGCAGCGCCCCGGTTCAACGCTGCGGTCAAGGAGGGTGCCGTTCGACTGAAGGACGCAACGTGTCCTGCCATCCATGCCGGCCTGATGGCGGCGCAGAAGGGCAGCCCCTTCATGCCGCTCCGGGGGCTGATCGGAACGGATCTGCTCCGCCATCGCGACGATTGGCGCGTCGTCGACAATCCGCTGGCGGATGGAGGCGATCCGATCGTGCTGATTCCTGCCATCAAGCCGGACGTCACGATCTTCCACGTGCCCATGGCTGATCGCTTCGGCAATGTCTGGATCGGCCGTCGACGCGAGCTCGCCGCAATGGCCTACGCTTCTCGCACCGTTCTGGTCACGGTGGAGCGAATCGTCGAGCAAAATCTGCTTGCCGACGAGATGAGCGCTGCCGGCGTGCTGCCGGCACTCTACGTCACGGCAGTTGCGCGCGCCCCGAAGGGGGCGTGGCCCTACGGTCTGTGGGGTGAATATCCGGCCGACAGCGCGGAGATCGCGCGCTATGCCAAGGCCGCGCGAACGGCGGACGGCTTCTCTGCCTATATGGCGCAGGCCCAGATGGAACCCGCGTGATGGCCGAAGTCCTCCCCCGCGAAGTGCTGATTTGCACGATCGCGCGGCTGCTCGACGGGGTCAGGCACGTCGCCGTAGGCGCCTCCTCTCCGATTCCTGCCGCCGGCGCGATGCTGCTGCGTGCCATGAAGGAAGCGGGCGGCGCTGTCGGTCCACGCATCTCCATTCTCGGCTCTGTCGAGCATAATTTCTTCACCAACGGTTCGGCGGAGCTGTTCGATTGTGCCGGTCAGGGCCGGATTGATGCGTTCTTCCTCGGTGGCGGACAGATCGACGGCTTCGGCAACGTGAACCTCGTCGGCACCGGTGATTATCCGCGCTCGAGCGTGCGCTGGCCCGGCTCGTTCGGGTCGGCCTATCTCTACTTCGTCGTGCCGCGGGTCATTCTCTTCCGCGAGGAGCATACGCCCCGTGTCTTCGTCGAGCACGTGGACTTCATCAGCGCGCCGGGCGTCAGTCCCGAGGGGGTCTTCCGGAGCGGCGGCCCCATTGCCCTCCTGACCGGCAAGGGACTCTTCCGCTTCGACAAGACGCGGCCGGGGTTCGACCTGGAGAGCGTCCATCCCGGGCACGATCTCGCGGAGATCAAGCAAGCGACAGGATTCCGGTTTGGCCATGATGCCGAGCCGCGGCAGACCCCGCTGCCCGATCGATCGACGCTCGACCTGCTCCGCGGCCGTGTGTTCGGCGAACTCGCCGAGACCTATCCCGAATTCGCCGCGCAGATGCGGCGCGATCTCGTGGCGGTCGACGCATGAGCAGGATCAAGCGGATTCCGCATTGCAGCCATTGGGGTGCGTACACGATCCTCGTCGAGGACGATCGCATCGTCGGTGTCGAGCCGTTCGAGCACGACCCGGCGCCTTCCCCGATCATCCATTCCATTGCAGAATGGGCCAATCCCGAGCGGCGCGTGCTGCGCCCGATGGTTCGCTCGGGCTGGCTCGACAAGCGCGAAAAGAGCGATCGCCGCGGACGCGGCCGGGAAAAATTCGTCGCGGTCAGCTGGGACGAGGCGACGACGCTGGTCGCCGACGAAGTGCGCCGCGTGGCCGGTACGTTCGGCAACGCGTCGATCTTCGCGGGTTCCTATGGTTGGACCAATTCCGGCCGCCTGCATCATGCTTCCTCGCTTCTGAAGCGCATGCTCAATCTGGTGGGCGGCTTCACCAGGCACGTCGACACCTATTCGATCGCGGCAGGTCCCGTGATCCTGCGCCACACGCTCGGCAGCGACGACGCATGCGGCGGCCGCGCCAATACGCTCGACACGATCGCGCAGCACACCGAGACGCTGGTGGTGTTCGGTGCTCTCTCGCCGCGAACCGCGCAAAACGAGGCCGGAGGAATTGGCAGCCATCGCCTCGAGACTTATCTCAGGAAAATCGTCGGACGCGGCGTCAAGGTCATCCACGTCTCGCCGCTGAAGGACGACCTGCCGGAGTGGGTCGATGCCGAATGGTGGCCGATCCGGCCGAACACGGATGCTGCGCTGATGCTCGGGCTTGCCGGCGAGATCGTGAAGGCGGGCCGGCACGATGCGGATTTCCTGGCGCGCTGCACCAGCGGCGCGGATCGTCTGCTTGGCTATCTGGAAGGCAAGCCGGATGGCGTGCGCAAGGAGGCTGTGTGGGCCGCGAACATCTGCGGCCTCGATGCGGACAGGATCGCGGCGCTGGCTAGCCGCCTGGTCGACACGCGGAGCATGCTGACGGTGAGCTGGAGCCTGCAGCGTGCACATCACGGCGAACAGCCGTTCTGGGCGGCGCTCGGACTTGCATCGGTTGTCGGCCAGATCGGGTTGCCGGGCGGCGGCGTCGGCTACGGCTACGCCTCCCTGGGCGGCGTCGGGGCACCGCTCAACCTTGGTCGCTCTCCTGCCATTTCACAGCTGACGAGACCGATCGACAGCTTCATTCCGGTGGCGCGGATCAGCGACATGCTGCTCAATCCCGGCAAGCCGTTCAGCTACGAAGGCGAGATCCGCACCTATCCGGATACGAGGCTGGTGTATTGGGCGGGCGGCAATCCCTACCATCATCACCAGGACCTCAATCGCCTGTCGGAAGCCTGGACGAGGCCGGAAACGATCATCGTGCAGGACCCGATGTTCACGGCGACGGCCCAGCGGGCCGACATCGTGCTGCCGGCGACCACATCGATCGAGCGCAACGATCTTGCCGGCAATAGGCGCTCGGATTTCATCCTGGCGATGAAGAAGGCGATCGAGCCGCTGGGCCAATCCCGCTCCGACTTCGAGATCTTCAATGCGATCGCAGGCAGGCTCGGGGTGGCCGATCGGTTCAACGAAGGCCGGGACGAAATGGGCTGGGTCCGCCATCTCTATGAAGCCTGCCGCAGCGACGCCTCGCAGCGCTTCGGCTTCGCGATGCCGGATTTCGATGCGTTCTGGGAGGCCGGCTATGCCCGCTGCCCGGTCAAAGCAGGGCATACGTTCCTGTCCGACTTCCGCAACGAGCCCGAGGCGCATCCACTCAGAACCGAGAGTGGAAAGATCGTCCTCGGCAGCGAGACGTTGGCCAGGCTGGACTATGCCGATTGCCGCCCGCATCCCGCGTGGATCGAGCCGGCTGAATGGCTGGGCAACGCCGCCGAGGCGGGCCAGATGCACCTCATCTCGCACCAGCCGGCCGGCCGTCTTCACAGCCAGCTCGAAACCGGCGCATCGAGCCGGGCCATGAAACGCAATGGCCGTGAACAGGCTCGCCTTCATCCTGACGACGCGGCCGCACTCGGCATCGCCGACGGCCGGACGATCCGCATCTGGAACCGCCGTGGCGAGTGCCTCGCGACGGCAGAGGTCACCGACAAGGTCCGTCAAGGCGTGCTGGTGCTTCCGACCGGCGCCTGGTTCACGCCGACCGGCAATAGCGGTCTGGAGGTCGCGGGCAATCCGAACGTGCTCACGCTCGATATCGGCACATCCCAATTCGGCCAGGGCTGCTCGGCCCATACCTGCCTGGTGCGGGTCGAGCCCTACGCCGCCGATCGGCGCGATGCGTTCGAGGCCTATCAAGAAACGCTCGTCGCGCTTGCGGCAGTCTAACAGGAGCTTGCAACATGTCTGCGCCCGCCATCAGTCGCTTTCCCGTTCCCGACATCGCGACGCTGCCGGAGGATATCCGCTCGCGGATCGAGGCGGTTCAGGAGAAGTCCGGCTTCGTCCCCAACGTCTTTCTGACGCTCGCGCATCGTCCTGACGAGTTCCGGGCCTTCTTCGCCTATCACGACGCTCTGATGGACAAGCCCGGGCCGATCACCAAGGCCGAGCGCGAGATGATCGTGGTCGCGACCAGCAGCGCCAATCAATGCCAGTATTGTGTCGTCGCACACGGCGCCATCCTGCGCGTACGCGCGAAGAATCCGCTGATCGCGGATCAGGTCGCCGCCAATTATCGCAAGGCCGATATCACCGCGCGGCAACGGGCGATGCTCGATTTCGCGATGAAGGTCTCGGCGCGCGCCTATGAGGTGGACGACTCTGACGTCCGGGATCTCAAAGGACACGGATTCACCGAGGAGGACGTCTGGGACATCGCGGCCATCGCTGCCTTCTTCGGCATGTCGAACCGCCTCGCCAACGTCACCAGCATGCGTCCGAACGACGAGTTCTTCGCGATGGGACGCTGAGCGCCGCAAACGAGAACTGCAATGGTATCGCTGGTCATCGACAGGCGCTTCCGGGGCCCGCCCAATTCCGGCAACGGAGGCTATGTGTGCGGATGTCTCGCAAGGCACGTTGCCGGAGACGCCGAAGTGACGTTGCGCGCGCCGCCGCCGCTGGAGCGGCGGCTCGACGTGCGGACGGGGAGCGACGGCGGGATCGAGCTGTATGACAACGGCAGGCTGCTCGCGACGGCGCATGCCGGGAGCGTCGATGTGACGGATGTTCCCAGGGTGAGCTATGCGGCGGCCGAAGAAGCGGTTGGCAGAACACCCTATGACGAGCAGACCCACAACCTTCCGGGATGTTTCGTCTGCGGTCCCGCACGTGGCCATGGCGACGGTCTCCGGATCTTCGCAGGTCCGCTGCAGGTGGGGGCAGTGCCGGGCAAGCCCGTCGTGTTCGCGGCCTCCTGGGTGCCTCACGGCAGTCTGTCCGGCGTGGACGGCTATGTCGCGCCGGAATTCGTCTGGGCCGCGCTCGATTGCCCGACCGGCTATTGCAGCGTGGGCGCCCGTCATCTCGGATTGAATGGTGACGAAACGGCCCTGCTCGGACGCATGGCGGCACGGATCAAGCGCCGGCCGCGCCCGGAAGATCGATGTGTGGTGGTGGCGTGGCCGACAGGGCGGGAAGGCCGCAAGCTCTTTGCCGAGAGCGCTTTGTTGGGCCCGGAACAGGAAGTGTTGGCGATGGCACGAACCACGTGGCTGCTGGTCGACCGCCAGGTTCAGCTCGGAGCAACGACATGAACGAGAGTCGGAACAGCGCATGACCAGTCGCGAAACAGAGCTCGAGCTTCGTCAGTCCGTCATCGACGCATGTCGTGAGATGGCGGCGCAAGGTATCAACCAGGGAACGTCCGGAAACATCAGCGTCCGAACCGACGACGGCATGCTGTTGACGCCGTCCGGTCTTCCCTACGACCGCATGAGGCCCGAGGACATCGTGGCCATGAAGTGGGACGGCTCGTGGAGCGCGCCGGCCGGCAACGTTCCGTCGACGGAATGGCGTTTTCACCTCGACATCCTGAAGTCGAAACCGGAGGTCGGCGCCGTCGTCCACGCACATCCGATCTTCTGCACCATCATCGCGATCATGAATCGCGCGATCCCCGCGATTCACTACATGATCGCCGCTGCTGGCGGAAACGACATTCCCTGCGCGCCCTATGCCCAATACGGCACGGCCGAGCTGTCGCAGGCGGCCCTGGACGCGCTTCGCTATCGACGCGCCTGCCTGCTCGCACATCACGGGCTGATCGCCATCGGTCCTAATTTGCGCAAGGCCTTGTGGCTCGCCGTGGAGGTCGAGGTGCTCGCCAAGCAATATCACGGCTGTCTTCAACTTGGCTCTCCTCCGCTGCTGCCGGACGAGGAGATCGACAGCATCCTGAAGCGATGGGGGCAGTACGGCCTGCGCGATAGCGACGGCGCGCCCAAGATTCCCCAGCGTCCGAGCTAGATCACGTCACACCACCATCTGCGAGAAAACATGGCTCACTCTCACGACGTCAGCGTCTGCGGTACTTATATTCTGGATATTCTTGGCGTCCCGGTGACCGAGATTCCGCCGGGCGGCGGCCGCTTGCTGATCGAAGAAATTCGGCTCGCGGTCGCGGGCACCGCCGGCGGAACGGTCGTCCCTTGCGCGCGTCTCGGTCTGAAGGCGCTCGCGGTAGGCGCCGTCGGCTCCGACGAGAAGGCCGACTGGATGCTGAACGCGCTGGAGCGTGAAGGCATCGACATCTCTCTCATGGAGCGGATGGCCGGCAGTCCGACCTCGGCCACGATCCTGCCGATCCGGCCCGACGGCTCGCGTCCGGTCATGCACGCAAGGGGCGCTTCCGCCCGCTGGCGCATCGCACCCGAAACGCAAAGCGCCGCTTGCCGGAGCAAGATTCTGCATCTCGGCGGGGTTGGCTCCCTGCTGGCGATGGATGGAGCGCCGTCCGTCGCATTGCTGCGCGAGGCGAAGGCGGCCGGCTGCACGACGACGCTCGACCTGATCCAGGCTCGCGGCGAGACGTTGGCACTGGTCGAACCTCTGATGCCTTATGTCGACTTCTTCATGCCAAGCATTGATGAGACCCATGCGATGGTTGGGACCGCGGATCCGGCCGCATGCGCGCGCTTCTTCATCGAGAAGGGAGCCGGAGCCTGCGCTATCTCCATGGGCGCCGACGGCTCGTTCGTGATGACGCGCGACGGACGTCAGTTCACCGTACCTGCCTTCGAGGTGAAGGTTCGTGATACGTCGGGATGCGGCGATTCCTACACCGGCGGCTTCATCGCGGGTCTCGTGCGCGACTGGGATTTGCTGGACTGCGCCAGGCTTGCGACGGCGACATCCGCAATTGTCGCGACGGGTCTCGGCTCCGGCGCCAACCTCGTGTCATTTGAGGAGACCGCGAAGGCGATGAACTCGCTCCCCGTGCGCAAGCCCGCTCAGGCGTGAGCCAACCACTCATCAATACGTCAATCCGACCAATAGGGGAAAATAACATGGCCCGACATGCAATCGTTACGGGAGCAAGCCGCGGAATTGGCCGAGCAATCGCCATGGGTCTTGCCAGGCGCGGTTATGATCTCGCGCTGACCGACATCGCACCTCAGGAGAAAGTCCTGCTCGAGACCGTCGCCGATATCGCCGCGCTCGGGGGTCGTTGCATCCCGGTGCTTGGCGACGTCAGCGATCTCGGGGATTGCAAGCGGGCCATGGCGGAAGCCGTGCAGGGGCTGGGACACATCGACGTCCTCGTCAACAACGCCGGCATCCTCCGACTGGCGACGATCGACGAGCTGACCACCGAGACATGGGATCAGACATTCGCCGTGAACACGCGGGGCGTCTTCCAGATGACCCAATCCGTGGTGCCGCACATGAAGGAGCGCAAATACGGACGGATCGTCAACATCGCCTCGCTCGCGGCACGAACGGGCGGTCCGGGACAGTCCCACTACGCCGCGTCGAAGTCGGCCGTGGTCGGCTTCACCCGGGTTTCGTCCATGGAGTTCGGAGGCTTCGGCATCACGGTCAATGCCGTATGCCCGGGCATCATCGTGACCGAGATGGGGATGAACAATCTCCGTGATCCCGAGCGCGTCGCCTATTTCGAGAAGGTCACGGACTTGCACCGGCTTGGGCAGCCGGAGGACGTCGTCGGGCCCGTGGCGTTTTTCGCGTCCGATGATTCAGCGTTTGTGACAGGTCAGGCCCTCAACGTGGACGGAGGTATTTTCTACAGCTAACGCGTGCAACCCGGCGTCCCGAGCCGGCAGGCAACTCATAGGCGGATGGTCTCGTCGCCTTCGGTTGTTCAATTCGATCCGCCACCGCTGTACGGGCGCACCAGATTGTCTGTCCAGGCCGCGGCAATGTGGGACAGGGAGAGAGTTGGCTTTTGGTCGAGGAGGAGTTCGAGCACCCGCGGCGGAGTCAATGGCAGTTCCTGGACAGGCTTTCCGGTTGCGTTGGCGACGGCACATGCGACGGCGGCCGCGACATTCAGGATCGGAACTTCGCCGGCGCCCTTCGTCCCTAGCGGTCCGATCGACGGCGCACCTTCGTACAGGTTGATATCGACCGGCAAGACATCGAGGGCCAGCGGCACGCGGTAGGTCTCGAAGCCATTTTGACAGACGCGGCCATTGCTGCCGATCGTGACTTCCTCGTGCAAGGCGTAACCCAATCCCTGAACCACGCCACCCTGGATCTGGCCATGGATCGCGCGCGGGTTCAGCGCGCGGCCAACGTCCTGGACGACGCGGTAGCTCAACACCTCGACGTGTCCTGTCTCGGTGTCGACGGCGACCTCGCAATCATGGACGGCGAAGACGGGGATGTCGATCGCGTCGATGAAATGGCCGGCGACGCAGCCGGGCATCGAGGGCACGCCAGCTCCCGTGAAGGCCCCGGTGCCGGAGATCGGACCGATCTGCGCCTGGGCACGCGTTGCGACTTCGGAGATCAGGCGGCCGGAGCCGGGCGCTCCGGCGATTTCAATCCGCCCCGATCGCATGACCAGATCCTCAGGCGCGGCCTCGATCATCTCGGAGGCGACCTTCAACAGCTTCGTGCGGACCTCTTGCGCCGCCGACAGACTGGCGGCACCGAGCGAGACAGTGGTTCGGCCGCCTCCGACACCGACATCGTAGCCGGCGGCATCGGTGTCGGCCGCGCGGACGATCACATCGTTGGGGTTGAGGCCGAGCGTGCCGGCCACGATCTGAGGCAGAGCCTGCATCATGGAGCCTGACCCGATCTCGACGCCCGATGTCACCAGCGTTGCCGTCCCGTCGGCATTCATGTTCACGGTCGCGGCGGATGGTCCGACAAAGACGAACCAGGTGCCGACAACCGTCGCGCGTCCATAGAGCCGGCCGTCGGTACGCTTGGGCGGCGTTGCGGCGGCATCGCGCAACGTATCCATCCGGTCAAGCATCGGACCGAGCACGTCGCCTTCGAACACCTGGCCGGTGGCGCCGAGATCGCCGTCGCCGAGCACGTTGCGGCGGCGGAAGGCGAGGGGGTCCATGCCGATTCTGGCCGCGATTTCGTCGGTATGCCGCTCGAGCGCGAAGGTGTTGTAGACGCCGTTGCAGGCGCGGAAAGCGCCGTTCGGGGCGGTGTTGGTATAGACCGCGCGCGAGACCAGCCGGACCGCGCCAAGAGAATAATTTCCGCCGAGCGTGTGAGCGGTCATCGTGGTCAGGAAAACCTGTTCGCCACCATACGCGCCGCAATCCATCAGGACCACGGCCTCGCGTCCGACGATCTCGCCATCGCGCGTCACCGCCGAGCGGATGCGGATGTCGGCGTTTTCGCGAAAGAGGCAGGTGAGCATCTCGTCCTCGCGCGAATTGACCAGCCGGACCGGCCGTCCGCTTGCCCGCGCGAGCAAGGCTGCAAAGGGCTCGATCGCGAGATCGAATTTGAGGCCGAAGCCGCCGCCGACCGGCGGTACGGTGACGCGAACCTGGGAGGCCGGCACGCCCAGCAGGCGTGCGGTTGCGTTGCGGATGGTCCAGGGCACCTGGGTCGACGTCTCGATGTGGAAGCGCCCGTCTTCATAACTTGCGACCACCGCGCGCGGCTCGAAGGCGACATGGTTTTGGCGGCCGACCCGGAACGAGCTTTCGATGATGTAGACATCGGGCCGGGCAAACGCGGCATCGACGTCGCCGCGAACGACGGTCGCCTCCCAGGCGACGTTGCCTCCGCGGGCCCCGCCTTCGAGCAGAACCTCGTAGTTGCGCCAGTCGGGGTGCACGAGCGGAGCGCCAGGCGCAAGCGCATCCGCCATGGTGAGAACCACGGGCAGCGGTTCGATCTCGACGTCAATTGTCGCAAGCGCGGCCCGCGCCTGCACCAGCGTGTCCGCCGCGATCGCGGCGATCGGCTCGCCGTCATAACGGATCACGTCGCGGGCAAACAGCGGGTGGTCGGCGATGCCGATTCCGATCATGCCGGGCGCATCGGCTGCGGTGACGATGGCGCGCACACCGGGCATGCGGGCAGCCTTGGTGATGTCGAGGCGGGCGATCCGGCCCGACGGCACGCCGGCGCGCAAGATCGCCGCGTGCAGCATGCCGGGCAGGTAACGATCGATGGTGTAGCGCGTGCGGCCGCGCAGCTTGTCGGTCGCGTCGCGTCGCGCGAAATTCATGGTTGCGGAAGCGTCGGACATCTTTGCCTCTCCCGTCATGTCGTCGCAAGCGCCAGCAGTGCGGCCTCGATGATGCGTTCGTATCCGGTGCAACGGCAGATGTTGCCCGTCAGTGCAGCTCGAATGTCGTGGCGCGTTGCCCCGGGGCGGGTCGTCAGGAGATGCGTCAGGCTCACGACCATGCCGGGAAAGCACATGCCGCATTGGACTGCGTCGCAGGCCTCGAGCGCGGCCTGGATCGGGTTCAATCCGCCATTTATGGCAAGGCCTTCGACGGTGCGGATATCGCAGCCCTGGGCGAGCGCGACCGGCATCAGGCACGACGGGGTGGGATCGCCGTCGATCAACACCATGCAGGCGCCGCAAAAGCCCTCGCGACAGACGGGCTTTGCGCCTGTCAGATGGAATTCCTCGCGCAGGACGTCGACGAGAGGCGTGACAGGATCGGCAGTGGAGGTGAGGTGGTCGCCGTTGACGGTCAGGCTATGGCTCATGTTCACCCCCGACGGTTCAAGAGCCAAGCGCGGCGACTGCACGGCGGACGAGGCCGGGCAGGACGCGCGCCCGGTACCAGGCAGGCACGTCGGCACTGTCGCGGCCTGTAAATTCGTCCGCGAGCCCGGCCGCGGCCTCCGCGGCCCTCGCCGCGTTCAACGGACGTCCAACGAGCGCGGCCTCGAGGCGCTCCCATCGGCGCGCGACCGGCTCGACTGAACCGACGGCGACACGTGCCGTCTGAACGCGCTCGGCATCGTCGATGCTCACGGCGAGACTGACGATGGCAGTCGGATAGTCCCCGGCCTGCCGCAGCGGCAGGCGGGCGTGAACGGTCTTGCGCCCGCGCCGGGGCACGATGATCCTTTGGAGCAGCCGCCCGGGCGCCAGTGTCGATCTCATCCTCAGGAACTGCTCCAGGCTGGTTCGCTCCGGGCCGCCTCGGCTCGCGATCTCGACGTCGGCGTCGAGGCAGAGAAGCGCGGGCACGCAATCGGCTGCGGCGAACGCCGTCGTTGCGAGATTGCCGCCGATGGTCGCCATCCCGCGGATAGCAGGATTGGCAGAGCGGCCGGCTGCCGCCGTAAGCACGTCAAACTCCGAAATTTCCGCCAGCGCTGCCGCTAGCGCGGCGTGCGTCACCGCCGCACCGATCTCGACCTCGCCGGCATCGATCTTGATCGCGTGGAGCTCTGGTATCTTCCCGATCGCAACGTAACGCGACTTGAGCGGCTCATGCCGGATAGGGGCGCGCATGATCCACGTGCCACCGGCGAAGGGCGCGGCTTCAGAGCCGCCTTCGTCGAGCGCATCGAGCGCCGCCATTAGCGATGGCGCGACATAGAGGGATCCTGAAGCAAACGTCTCCATGGTGGCGGCACTCCCGATTCGATCCGTCAGCCTGTGCTCCATTTCGCCACCGACCGCCGCTCGAACACCTCGCGGAACTGGCTTGTGGATTTTGGAAGCAGGGCGCCCGTGCCCCAGTCGAGGATCACGGCATGCTGGCGGATCACGTCGAGCGCGCCGATCGTGCCGCTGCGGTAATTCTCCGCCACGATCTCAGGATCGAGCCGCACATTGGCGACACGCTCGGCCCTGATCTTGGCGCGAAGCGCTGCGGTCGCGGCCTTGTCCACCTCATAGTCGCACAGCTCGGCATCGACGGTGCGCACGACCACGCCATAATCCTTGGCAGCGCGTTCGACCGAGACGTAGTCGTCCTTGATATCTTCGATCACGAGGGCCGGGTCGCGTTCGAGCGGATCGCCGAATCCGCCACCGCCGGCTGTCGGGCGCGAGAAAATATCGCCTTCGCCGATCGGGACATCGGAGAAGATCGAGCCGAGCCGCTCTTCGCCTTTGCCGCCGTCACGCGTCAATGTCAGCCCGTGCGGCATGGACGGCAGGCCACCCTCGATGCCCCACACCACGGCGCGCTCGCGGTCGCAGATGTAGGAAATCACGGTTTTCTCGGCCTGGAGCATGCGGGAAGTTTTCACGACACCGGCGCCGCCCCGCCATTTGCCCGGACCGGGCGAGTCCTTGAGGATCTCGCATTCGGTGGTCAGGATCGGATTGGCGCGCTCCTGGCCTTCGACGGGTTGCGACATCAGGCCGGTGCCGAAGCAAGCCGTCGTGACATTGCTGCCGTCCTTGCCGTTGCGTCCGCCCCAGCCGCCGGGTAGCCAGTCATAGAACATGAAGATGGGCTTGTCGGAACTGCGGGCGTCGAGCCCGCCGGTGAGCAGATATTCGAGATTGAAGGCGCAGGCGAGCGCGCGCTCCGGCATCAGTTTCGACCACATCTCGTAGATCGAGTTCATGATCTTCTCGAACGGCATCAGGAATCCGGTGACCGCGATCGGCCATTTGGCATCGACGATCGAGTCTTCTGGCGCGATGATTTCGAAGCAGCGGTAGAAGCCCGAATTGAGCGGGAGGTCCGGGAAGAAGGTTTTCATGCCGGCTGCGACGGCGGAGAAGGTCGTGCCGAAGGCGGAGTTGTAGATCGAGCCGATGGTCGGATGGCTGCCGGTAAAGTCGTAGATGGCGCGGTCGCCCTTGATCGTCAGCTTGATGCGGATCGGAATCATGCCCTCGCTGCCGGCGGGATCGCGGTCGATGAAGTCCACCGTCTCCCACTCGCCATCGGGCAGGGCCGCGATGCGCTGGCGCACCGAACGTTCGACATAGTCCTGCACGGCAGCAAGGCCGGTCTCGACCGTGTCGCGACCGTATTTGTTGACGAGGCGCAGGATCTCGCGTTCGCAGACCTGGGTGGCCTGGGACTGCGCCTGGATGTCGCCGATGATCGAAGCCGGATCGCGGGTGTTGGAGGCGATCAGATGTGCGACGTCCTTGCAGAAGCGGCCCTTGTCGAACAGGCGGATCGGCGTGATGCGCAGGCCTTCGCGGAACATTTCGCGCGCGGCGACATCGAACGATCCCGGCACGCTGCCGCCGACGTCGGACCAATGGCCGTTCGACTGGCTGAAGGCGATGATCTTGCCGTCGGCGAAGATCGGCCGGATCAGGCGCACGTCCGGGAAGTGCGTGCCGCCGGCGTAGGGGTCGTTGATGGCGAAGACGTCGCCCTCATGCATGTCCCCGTCGAAGAAACGCATGACGTCCTTGCAGGTGAAATGCAGCGTGCCGACATGGACGGCGATGTCCTGATTGCCCTGTGCGGCGCATTCGCCCTTGGCGTCGTGCAGGGCACTGGAGAAATCGCGGTTGTAGATGACGAAGGAGTAGCAGGTCCGCAGCACCTGCTCGCCCATCTGGTCGACACTGGTGATGAAGGAGTTCTTGAGAACCTCGAAGGTCACGGGGTCGAGCGGGAGATCTCCGGCCATGGTTCACTCCTTCACGCGGATGATGATGTTGAGATATTTGTCGACTTCGGCGCTGGCGCCTGGCGGCACGACGGTCGTCGCGTCGACCTGCTCGACGATCGCGGGGCCTTGAAAGGAGAAGCCGCAGGGCAGGTCGTCGCGCTCGTAGACGGGCGTGTCCAACCCGTTGCCTTCGAACCACACCCTGCGGCGGCCAACCGGCTCAGGGATCACACCGGTCGGTTCGTGGACGGCGAACTCCGCCTTGGGGACGACGCCCACCGCCTTGAGATTGAGACGGAAGAAGCTGACCGGGGCGCTGTCACGGCGAAAATTATATTCGCGCTGATGCTCGGAATGGAAGCTCTGGACGAGGTCGGTGATTGCGCCGATCGGACTGGGCGCGTGGACCGCGAGCGAGCGCCACTGACCGCGATACATCATGTCGATGGAGCGCTGGAGCACGATATCCTGTGACGCGATGCCTTCGTGGGTGAGCCGGGCAAGCGCATCCTTCTCCAGCGCCGCGAACTGCGCCTCGATGTCGGCGGCATCGGCCTCGTCGGCGCCGACCATGCAGCTCTGCGAGAAATCGTGCTGCATGTCGACCAGCAGACAGCCGAGCGCCGAGGTCACGCCGGGATTGGGCGGCACGATCACGACCGGGATCGCCAGTTCGCGCGCGACATCGACCCCGTGCAGCGCACCGGCGCCGCCGAAGGCCACCAGGGCAAAGTCGCGCGGATCGTAGCCGCGGCTGATTGAGATGAGCCGCACCGCGTCCGACATGTTGGCGTTGGCAACCTTGACAATCGCGTCGGCAGCTTCGTGCAATCCGAGACCGAACGGCTTTGCGACGCCGTCCTCGACCGCCTGGCGTGCCAGTGCGGGGTCCAGCTTTACCTTGCCGCCCGCCAGATTGGTGCCGAGCCGGCCCAGGGTGACGTTGGCGTCCGTGTTGGTCGGTTGCGTGTTGCCGTTGCTGTAGCAGGCCGGGCCCGGAAAGGCGCCGGCCGATTGCGGGCCGTTGCGCAGGGAACCGGCCGCGTCGGTCCAGGCCAGCGATCCGCCGCCGGCACCGATGGTGAGGACCTCGATGGACGCGAAGCGGATCGGATAGCCGAACTCGATGTACCAGTCCTTGGTGATGCGGGACTGCCCTTCATAGGCCAGCGACACGTCGGTCGAGGTGCCGCCCATGTCGAGGCCGATCGAATTGGGAAAGCCGCAGAGGCCGGCGATGTAGCGGCTGGCGATGGCACCGGCGGCGATTCCGGAACCAGCTAGGCGCGCGGCGAAGTCCTTGACGCTGGCCGGCGTCATGACGCCGCCACCGGTGTGCAGCAGCAGGAGATCGCGGGTATAGCCTTCGTCGGCGAGACGTTCGCCGAGCCGGCTCGTATAACTGACGACGACCGGACTGACGACGGCATTGGCGACCGTGGTCGAGAACCGCTCGTGCTCGAAGATTTCAGGGAGCACCTGCGAGGAGATCGAGACTGGAATGTCGGGCATTTCCTCGATGAGGATGTCGCGCATGGCCCGCTCGTTCGCCCCGTTGAGATAGGCATTCATGAAGCAGACTGCGATCGCGGCAACGCCGCGGCGCTTGAGAATGCGCGCGACGTTGCGTGCGGCCTCGACATCGAGCGGCTCGATCACGATGCCGCCGGCATCGACGCGCTCGGGCACGGTCAGGCGGTCGCGCCGCGGAACGTAAGGCTTGACGACATCCTTGTAGGTATCCCAGAGGTCTTCCTTGTTGGCGCGCCGGATCTCGATGACGTCGCGAAACCCCTTGGTCGTGACCACGGCGGTGCGGGGCAGGCGGCGCGTGATCAGTGCGTTGGTCGCAACTGTCGTGCCATGAGAGAACAGCGCCACCCCGGCAAGATCGACACCGGCCTTGGACACGCCGCCCATGATCCCGTCGATCGGATCGGGGGTTGACGCCGTCTTCTCGATGCGGATGAGGCCGGTTGTTTCGTCCATGATGCAGATGTCGGTAAAGGTGCCGCCGACGTCGACGGCCACACGAAGGTTCTGCACCATGCGACTTCCTCATCGAATTGCGTTTCGCCGATCATAGGCAGATCGGTGGCGGCAGTTCTTGACGCTGAGCGCAGGAAGATTTGTGCGAGAGAGCACCAACGGCCGATCCGCCAGGACCGGCTGCCGGATGCCTAAGGATCGGTCAGGTCGCGGCGCACGGATGCGCTGTCAGGGAAGGGCGATGCGTGCCGCGGCGCGGGCTTCGCTCGGGGTGCAGCCGAACCGGCGGCGGTAGTTCCGGCTGAACTGCGCCTGGTCTCCGAAACCCCATTGGTAGGCGATTTCCGAGATGCTCTTGCGGCAGCCGGGATCACGCAGCATTGCGTCGGACATCGACAGGCGTTGGTTCCTGATATGGGCGCAAACGGTGATGCCTTCTCCCTCAAATATCTGGTGCAGATATCTAAGCGAGATGCCACAGCCGTCCGCGACCATTTGCGGGGTGAGCCGCATGTCGGCAAGGCGTGAGCGAATGAACTGTTCGCAGCGATGGAGGTGGCCGTTGCGAACGGAGGAGGAATGCCCGACCAGCACGCGGTCGTCGGACTCGATCACCATCGCCAGGAGATCGATGAGATGCTTGCCCATCACGGTGCGGGCCGCATCGTCCATGTCCGCGATGCGTTCGCCGGCAAGCCGCAGCGTGTCGACGAAAAGCGCGCCCACGCTGCGGCTGGCGTCGAATTGCAGCGTCGCAAGGCGTTCGGGGCGCGATATCCGGGCGCGCAGGACGGCGCTCGGCACTTTCAGCACCCATAGCGCTGCCGGATCCTGATGGCTGAATTCGTAGGGCAGATGGCTTCGCTCGATCACGAAGGCGCCCGGCCGGCAGCGCACGTCCTTGCCGTCCTGCTCAAAACGGATCTCGGCGAGCTCAGGGACCGTGATGAGGAAGCATTCTTCGCGCTCGTTCACGAGGTGCTGCTCGCGGCGCCTGTAGAGCAGGCCATTCGAGACATTGCGGGATACCGAGAGCGGACCCATGGACCAGGCGCCCAGGCTCGCGTGGAAGTCGCGGCCGCCGGGAAAGACAAGATCGAGTGGGAAGTAGGTTTTGGAGACAACGTCCTGCCAGAAATGCCGCCGACTTTGCGAGGGAACATTGCTGGTCGCGTAAGTGGCCTGCATGCCGCACTCCGTCCCTGCCGTCGCCCGTTCGGGCCCTATGCTCTGTCATCGCGCCGGCCGCCGTGATCACCCAAGCTTGGCGAGGACGACTTGACGGCGTCAAATCGAATTAAGCGGGCACCGATATCTCAGATTTCGATGGCCTCGTCCGATCGTTGCCGGTGGTCGGTGCCGACCGGAGGACGCGCCGGGCCAACGCCCGCCACGGCAAAGCGCATGAAGTCGCGATACGCCTTCGCGGCCTCGGAAAATTGGCTGTCACGGCGCCAGGCCAGTCCGACGTCCATGCTGGGCACCTCGTTCTCGATGACGCGCGTCTCGATCCGCTGGCCCTCGAGCGACCAGGGCCGGTACACGAGGTCGGACAGGATGGTGATGCCCATTCCGCCCGCAACCATGGATCGGACGGCTTCGACGGAGGAGGTGCGGAAGATCGTTCGTGGTTCGAGCGACAACGCGTTCCAGTAGCGCATCGACGTGTGCTTGGCCTCGTCGACGGTAAGCATGACGTAAGGGTAGGTTGCGATCTCAGCGAGATGGACCCGCTCGGCGCGCGTTAGTGGATGATCAGGAGCAAGCCACAACCGGCGCGGCGAGCGCAACAACGTCTCGCTCGCAAGCATGGCATTATTGTGCAGGTTCGAGACCAGCATGACGGCGAGATCGAGCGCACCGTCAACGACGGCGCGTTCAAGAACGTCGCGCGGCGCCTCGTACAGCTCGACCGTGATCCCGGGAAAGCTCGCCTGGAAACGCATCTGATGGCGCGGCAGAAAATAGCCGGAAACGGTATAGGTGACGCCGATGCGCACCGTTCCGAATAGCGGACCGGCGGACATGTGCGTTCCGCGGACGGCTTCGGCGACGGAAGCAAGGATCTGGCGCCCCTGCGACAGGAACCGGTTGCCCTCCATGGTGACCGTCACGCCGGTCTGGGTGCGTTCCAGCAGGCGGGCGCAGACTGTGGCTTCGAGTTGCTGGATCGCGGCGGTGACCGCGGATTGCGAGACATTCAGGTCGATGGCCGCCTGGCTGATGCGTCCAGTTTCGGCTGCGGCGACGAAATAGCGGATTTGTTTCAGAGAAACGGACATCGCGGTCGATCCGATATTTTGATTTTGCTTGAACTCAGGAGCGGTCGAGCAAGGCTTCTCGGCACAGAGCTTTCACTGCAACTCTCGTGCCCAACGGGCGCACTGGTAAGTGGAAGAACAGAATTAGTGGAAAGTTGGGCGGTCAGAGCGACCAGGCGCCGTCGCATCGGCGCCCGGCAGTCGAGTATGCAGCCAGATACCGCACGCCCCTTCAGTGCCAGAGCTCCAGGGCGGCTATGTCAAAGCGCTGCGAAGCTTGCCCAGCAACTCGGCCCGGCTCTTGCGCGCCGCAAGAGCCTCATCCATTCCGACCTTTACGAATTTCACCGGAGTGTTGGGCTGGAGCTGGCCGATCAAATCCATGTCCGCTGCGATGACCGTGCCGACCATGAAATAGCCGCCGCCTGAGACCGCGTCACGATGCAGCACGATCGGCTCGGTGCCGCCGGGGACCTGGATCGAACCATAGGGATAGCAGGCATCGGTGATGTTGGAAGGATCGGAACCCGCGCCGAAAGGCGGCTCGCGCGGCACGAATTCGAGCGGCTTGCCGCCCTTGAAGCGGTAGCCGATCCGGTCAGCTTCCGGCGCGACCTTCCAGGTGTCGCCGAAGAACCCGACGCCGGCCGTCTCGGTGATGCGATGCCAGTAGAGCCCGGGCATCACGCGCAGTTCCGTCGGCATCGCCGCCGGCAGGCCGCGCAGCTCCTTCGCGACGGTGCGGCCGTCCTTGACGGGGAAACTTGCCTTGCCGATGGGAAGTTCGTCACCGGCTTCGAGCTTCCGGCCCTTGAAGCCGCCGAGCGCGCCGAGCGCATAGGTGGAGCGAGAGCCCAGGACGAGCGGCACGTCGATGCCGCCGGCGATTGCAATATAGCCGCGCGCGCCCTGCTTGAGGAAATCGAAGGAGAGTTTTTGGCCGCGCTTCACCTTGAAGCTCGTCCAGGTCTCGCGCGGCTCACCATCGAGCTTTGGCGGCAGCTCGGCGCCGGTAACTGCGATCAGGGCGTCCTCGGTGAATTCGAGCTCCGGCCCCATGAAGACGGCCTCGAGGACGGCTGCGCCCTCCTCGTTGCCCACGAGCAGGTTTGCAGCGGCGAGCGCGTGACGATCCATGCCGCCGGAGAGCGGGATGCCGATGTGATAGTAGCCGGGACGCCCCAGATCCTGCACGGTGGTGGCAAGGCCGGGCTTCAAGACTCTAATTGCCATGGAGAACCCCCTCGAGCTTGCGATTATAGGCGTCGATGTCGTTGTTGAACTCGGTCAGCGAGAATGAGACATCGCGGATGATAGGCGCGAAACGGCCCGCATCGACATCGGCGACCGCAGCGTCATAGGCCGGCCGGTCGATCGGTTTCCATTTCACGATGTCGCCCGGCTTGAACAGGCACATGAAGTCGCGCAGATAGCTGATCTTCTGGTTAGGGTCGTAGATCGGCATCGGCGTGATGCCGAACATCTGATAGCCGCCGGCACCGCGTACCGAATAGATGCAGCTGAAGCATCCGCCGTGCCCGACGGTGAGTTTTGGCGTGTCCGTGCGCGGACGCAGATATTTCGGCGCCTGGATCTGCCGCTGGCGCTCCACCATCTGGTACAGGAACGGCAGGCCGGCGACGAAGCCGACCATCGAGACGAACCACGGCGCGCTGGAGTGCGCCTTGATGAAGGCGTCGACTCCGTCGAGACCGTTGATCCGCGCAGCGTATTCGAGATCGGTGCCGTTCGGATCCTGATGGCGCTCACGGAAGCGCATCAAGGTCTCGTGCGTCCAGGGATCATTGTAAAGAACGGGGATTTCGATGATCCGCGTCTTGATGACCGGTGCGGATGTTTCAGATGCGGAATCCAGCTGTTTCAGCTCGGCAAGCAGGTCATCGGGCTTGATCCGGTCCGGATCGAACTTGACCTGATAGGATGCGTTGGCCGGGCAGATCTCGGTCACGCCCTTGATCTTGGCGTCGCGGACCGCATTGGTGACGAAGAGGCCCTTGAAGAAGGCCTCCAGCGACATGGACTCGGCGACTTCGGCGAAGATGTGCTCGTCGCCGCCGTAGGAAAATCGGGTTTGCATGACTAGCGGCCTCCTGTTGCTGACGGGGCGGGTTCTCTCGCGGTCATTGTGCGACCTTGGCGGTCGGTGACGGCGTCGCGGTGCCGAGCGACGAAGCATGGGTTTCCAGCCATGGCTCGAGCCAGGCTGTATGAAAGCGCGCGGCCATGACGTCGGGATCGCGCGCGAGCGCCTGATGCAGGGGCTTTGTGGTCGCAAGGCCCTCGACGCGGAGCTCCGCAAGGGCGCGCTCGAGCCGCCGGATCGCACTCGGTCTATCCTTGTCGTGCACGATCAGCTTGCCGAGCAGGCTGTCGTAGAACGGCGGCACCGTGTAGCCCTGGTAGAGCATGCTGTCGAAGCGCACGCCTTCGTCTTCGGGAACACTGAGTGCGCTGATAGTGCCAGGGCTCGGCATAAAACCTTTCGCCGGATCCTCGGCGTTGATGCGGACCTCGATCGCATGACCGCGAACGCGAACCTGCTCCTGGCGGATGCGCAGCGGCTCGCCGCCGGCAATCCGGATCATCTCGCACACGAGGTCGATGCCGGTGATCATCTCCGTCACGGGATGCTCGACCTGGATGCGCGTGTTCATCTCCAGGAAGTAGAATTCGTGGCTGCGGTCGTCATAGAGATATTCGAGCGTTCCGGCACCGCGATAGTCGACGGCCTTGGCAAGCGCAACGGCAGACGAGCACAGTCTGTCACGAACCGCCGGCGTCAGCGAAGGCGAGGGGGCTTCCTCCCAGACCTTCTGGCGGCGTCGTTGCAGCGAGCACTCGCGCTCGAAACAATGGATGACGTCGCGCCCGTCGCCGAGGATCTGCACCTCGATGTGCCGCGCGCCTTCGATCAGCTTCTCGACATAGAGCCCGCCATCGCCGAAAGCGGCGATCGCTTCTGCCTGCGCCTGCGGCATCAGATGATGGAATTCCTCGGCCGAACGCGCGATGCGGATGCCGCGTCCGCCGCCGCCGGCGGCGGCCTTGATCATCACGGGAAAGCCGGTTGTCTCGACCAGTGCGAAAGCTGCGTCGGCAGATTCCAGGCGTCCGGCGCTGCCGGGGACGGTCGGCACGCCGGCCGCGGCCGCAGCCTCGCGAGCCGCAACCTTGTCGCCCATCAGCCGGATCGATTGCGCCGTCGGGCCGACAAAGACCAGTCCCGCCGCCTCGACGGCGGCGGCGAACTCGGCGTTCTCGGCCAGGAAGCCGTAGCCGGGATGGATGGCGTCGGCGCCGGTCGTACGCGCAGCAGCGAGGATCGTCGCCTGGTTGAGATATGACTTTGAAGCCTGCGGCGGACCGATCTCGATCGACTCGTCAGCGAGCCGGACAGCAAGCGAGTCCTTGTCGGCCTTGCTGTAGACCTGGACAGTCGCAATGCCGAGTTCGCGCGCCGCACGAATGATGCGGACGGCGATCTCGCCGCGATTGGCTATGAGGAGCTTGTGAATGGTCATGGACGCTTGAAAGCTCTCAAACGTCGATTTCGGCGATCGGCTGGCCGGCCATCACCGGTTCCTCGTTCTCGGCCAGGAAACGCAGGATCTTGCCTGCCGCGCCGGCCTTCACTTCGTTGAATGACTTCATCACTTCGATGAGCCCGATCGTGTCGTTCTCCGTGATCGCGTCTCCATCGGTCTTGTAGTCCGGCTTGTCGGGTGCGGGTTTGCGATAGAATATGCCCGGTAGCGGCGAGAAGATCTGCTGTGTTGCCATGGGGTTCTCCTGGTGGATCGTCTTTTCCGGCCTTCCGCCTCACCGCGCGGTGAGATAGGGGCGGACGGCCTCGCGAACGGCGTGCGCGATTGCAACCGCATTGGGCGTGTCGGAGTGGATGCAGATCGAGTCGGCTCCGACCAGGACGTCGTTGCCGGCCACCGAGCGGGTCTTGCCTTCATTCACGGCTCGTGTGCATCGCGATGCCGCATCGGCCGGATCCTTGGCCTCGTGCTCGCGCGTGATGATGAGACTGCCGTCGGCATTGTAGTCGAGGTCGGCGTAGTATTCGGCGACGAAGGTGTGGCCGCGCCGCTCGTAGACCATCTGATGCAGCGTGCCCTTCATGCCGAGCAGCGGTACCTTGTAGACATCGGCGGCGTCCGCGACGGCCTCCGCGATGTTCTCGTTGCGCGCGGCCATGCCATAGAGGGCGCCGTGCGGCTTGATGTGATTGAGCGGCAGGCCTTCGGCATCCAGGAACGCCTTGAGCGCGCCGATCTGATAGAGCAGGCAGTTCGTCAGCTCCTCGCGGTCGATCTTCATCTCGCGCCGTCCGAAACCCTGCAAGTCCGGCAGTGACGGATGGGCGCCGACCTTGACGCCGAATTGCTTGGCGAGCTGCACCGTCTTGCGCATGTGGTTGAAGTCGGATGCATGGAAGCCGCAAGCCACGTTGGCGACATCGATGTGGGGCATCAACCCCTTGTCGTCGCCCATCTTGTAGAGGCCATAGGCCTCGCCCATGTCGCAATTAATCACGACCATTCTCCTGTTTCCTCTCAACGGCTTGCGTTCGATCCAAGGGGGACGGCAGCCCGCAGGTGCGACAGGCACCGCGGGCGGCGCGTGGCCGGTTTACTTCGAGACCAGATAGTCGACCGGGATCTTCTCCGAAATCGTCCACTGATCGACCATCTTCGGCTTGCCGCCCTCGGTGTCGATGATCAGGTAACGGCCCTGGTTCTGATGGTGGATGTCCTTGTTGAAGGTGCGCGGTCCGAACAGCGTGGCCTCGTTGTTCATCTTTTCCAGCTCGGCGACAACGGCCGGGGCGTCGGTGGTCTTGGCGCGTTCGACCGCCTTGGCCCAGACTTCGATCAGGACATAGCCGGGATAGACGTACTGGCTGGAGGGATCGCCGCCGGTCACGTCCTTGTACTTCTTGTTGAACTCGTTGACCTTCGGATTGGGATCGTCGCCGTAGATCGAGCCTTGCACCGGAACGTAGAAGTTCGACAGGTCAGGAATGGCGTTCAGCCAGTAGCTGCCGTCCATGCTGGAGCCGTTGAGGATCATCGATTTGATGCCGGCGGCCCGGATCTGCTTGATGGCCGAGACCGCGCCCGGCATCATCGTGCAGACCATGATGGCGTCGGGCTCCTTCGGCAGGCTCTTGATGCGCGTGATCTGGGACGCGATCGAGGCGTCGTCATTCTTGAACGTGTCGCTTCCGGCCAGCTTGGCGTCCTTCAGCTTCGGCATCATCCAGTCGAAACCGTCGCAGATACCCTTGTTGTAGACGGTCCAGCTGTCGAGCAGCCGGTAGAAGCTGCGGGCATTCTTCTTGTTGTAAGCCCATTCCGCCATGGTCGCGCCCTGCACGGCGGCCAGCACGGAGGCGGAGAACGAGTAGGGACCGACGCCGGGGATGCCGGCCTTGATCGATTCGGCGCAAAGGAAGAACGAGACCTTGCCGGCCGCTTGCGCCTGGAGCGCCGCCGGCGCGCCGAAGTCGTAGTCGCAGGAAACGATCACGAGGTCGGCGCCCTGGTCGAGGACGGCGAGGCCGGCCTTGGCGCCTTCAGCCTGATCGGTCTTGGTGTCGGCGAAGACGGCCTTGATCTTCTTGCCGAGCAGGCCGCCCGCCTTGTTGATCTCGTCGATGCGGATCATGGCCGCATCCTGTGCCGGCTTGTCATATGCCTGCATGAAGCCTGAAGCCGCGGTCGCAAATCCGATGACGATCTCGTCGGCCGCTTTGGCCGGTGTGAGCCAGAGTGCGGCCACTCCGGTCAGGACGCCCAGTATTCTCGCAAGACGCATAACCATTCCTCCAGTTGTGCAGTGAAATTCAGCTCAGTTCCTTCGCCGTCCGCACGGGGCGTGACCATCGTCGCAGCACCGGCCATCCGCGCCAGGAGAACTCCCGGTTGCGAGTGAGGCCGGTCGGCAGATACATCAGGATGACGATGGTGATGATGCCGATCGCGATCTCCTGGATCCCGTTGGGCAGTGCGACCTTGAGTGCGCCAAGGCTGATGCCCTTTTCGAGGTTGCGGAACAGCTCGATCAGCACCGAGATCGCGACGACGCCGGTGACGGCACCGCTGAGGCTGTACATGCCGCCGACGACCAGCATCGACAGTGTGATGAACGTCGTGCGCAGGTAAAAGGCGCCGGGATTGACGATGCTGAGGAAGTGCGCATAGAGCGCGCCGGCGATGCCGATGATGAAGGCGCTGACCACGAACGCGATCAGCCGTTCGCGAACAATGTCGATTCCCGAGGCGCTGGCGGCGACGGACTCGTCGCGCGTGGCGCGAAGCGCGAGCCCGGAGCGGGAAATCGCGTACAGGTATGCGATCACGATCGCAACCGCCGCCCCCAGCCAGCCGATCCAGACGTTCATGGTCGGCGGTATGCCGACGATCGAACCCTGTCCGCCCGTGACCGAATCCCAGTTCGAATAGACGTTGTTGATGACGCCAAGCAGTCCGAAGGTCGCGATCGAGGCTGCAATCCCCGACAGGCGCATGATCACGCGTCCGACGACGAGCGCGAACAAGGCCGCGAAAACCCCTGAGATCGGTGTGGCCACCCACATCGGCAGTTGCGTATGCAGCAGCCAGGCGGGCAGTCCCTTGAGCGTGATCGATTTCATCACGGGCGGAATCGCGAGCCAGGCGGTCATGTAGGCGCCGAGGCACATGAAACTGATGTGCCCGAACGACAGCAGGCCGGAATTGCCGACGAAGACGTAGAGGCCGACGACCACCATGATGTTGATGAACATCTCGACCGCAGTTCGGTTGAACGCACGGCTGCCGAATTGATAGCTTAGAGCGGCCATGACGAGCAGCACGACGATCAGGATGATCGGTGTCAGGATCGTTCGCCGGATGACAGACGGCCGCTTTGGCATCGATCAGACCCTCTGCTTGGCGGATTTCGGCGCGAACAGGCCTTGCGGCCGCACCAGCAGGACGACGATCACCGCGCCATAGACGAAGGCATCACGGAAGACGCGCGCGTCATGCGGCAATGTTGCCTGGAAGACGACGCTGGCGGCGCCGATGATGAAGCCGCCGGCGACAGCGCCGGGCACACTGCCGAGACCGCCGATCACGGTGGCGATGAAGGCGATCAGCATCACATTGGCGCCCATGTTGATGTCGGCCGTGCCTGAGATGGTGGCCAGGATCAATCCGATCGCCGCGGCCAGCATGCCGCTGATGGCAAAGGCCAGCAGGATGACGCCGTTGGCACGGACTCCGAGCATGCGCGCCATGGTGAAGTTTTCGGCGGCCGCGCGCATTTCGAGGCCATAGCGCGTGCGCTTGAGGAACAGCACGAGCACGGCGAGCGCGGCCAGCGTGATGACGATGGTCACGACTTGCAGCATCGGGATATGGGCGCCGAGAAATTCCACCGGCAGGCCGAGGCTTGGCCACAGGGTGATCGATTTCGGGCGGCTCGAATAGAAGGTCAGCAGGACGTGGCGGATGACGAATCCGAGAGCGAAGGAGGCGATCATCATCGTTGCCGGATTGGCGTTGCGGAAACGGCGGAACACGACGATCTCCGACAGGATCGAGAGTGCCGCGCCGATCATGAGCAAGAGCGGAATCAGGAGATAGAACGGCAGCATGCCGGCAAAGACCACCGCTGTTGCGTTGACCGACGGCCACAGCATTGCGAACACACAGAAGGCGATGAAGTCGCCATGGGCGAAGTTGACGAGCCGCATGACGCCGAAGATCAGCGCGATACCGAGCGCGCCCAGGGCATAGAGACTGCCGAGGCTCAGTGCGTCGAAGATGATCTGCAGGACCGCGGTCATTCTCAGTGATCTCCGAAGCCGAAATAGGCCTGCTTCAGGCGCTCGTCCTTGATCATGTCGGCGGCTGCGCCCTCGAGGACGATGCGCCCGCCGCGGATCAGGATCATGCGTCCGCCGGCCATCATGGCGCGCGTCGAGCTCTGCTCGACGATCAGCAGCGTCAGCTTGCGCTGCGCCCGCAGCCGCACCAGGATCTCGTAGACCTGATCGATGATCTTGGGTGCAAGTCCGAGCGACGGCTCGTCGATCGCCATGATGCGCGGAGCCGTCATCAACGCGCGACCGATGACGAGCATCTGCTGCTGGCCGCCCGAGAGCATGCCGGCCGCCGTGTGTCGGCGATCGGCCAGCATCGGGAATTCGGCGTAGACGGACTCGAGGTCGCCGGCGATCTTGTGCCTGTCGGCTCGCATGCCGGTGCCGACCTTGAGATTCTCCTCGATGCTCAGTGCGCCGAAGACGTTGCGTCCTTCCGGCACCAGCGAGAATCCGCGGCGCGCGATGTCCTCCGGCGCGGCGCCCGTCACTTTCGCGCCGTCCATGGTGATGGAGCCCGATCCCACCGGTACGACGCCGGCGAGCGCGTTCAGCAGCGTCGACTTTCCTGCGCCGTTGGGGCCTGTCACGAAGAGAACCTCACCCTCGGCGACCTCTAGCGTGACGCCGCGCAGGGCTGTCAGGCGTCCGTAGCTGACGGTGATGTCGTCGACGGCGAGCAGCGTCATGATGCGGCGCCCATCTCGGTCGCGAGCGCCGGAATCACGTCGTCGCGCTGCGTGCCCATGTAGGCGTGCCGGACCGCGTCGCTGTCGCGGATCTGCGCAGGCGCGCCGACTTCGATGATCTCGCCGGAATCGAGCACGAAGATGCGCTCGCAGAGTTCAAGCACGAGGCCAATGTTGTGCTCGATCAGCAGCACGCCGACGCCGAGTTCGCCGGCGATCCGCCTGATGATGACGGCCAGATCGTGGCTTTCATGCTCGGACATGCCGGCCGCGGGCTCGTCCAGCAGCAGATAGCGCGGCGTGCACATGATGGCGCGGCCGATAGCGACGCGGCGTTCGTCGGTATAGGGCAGGGCGCCTGCGATCGTGCTGCCGAGGTGCGATATGCCGAGCCAGGTCAGCACGCGCTCGGCCTCCGTGATCGCCTCGCGCCGGGTCTGACCGAGACCCACGCCTGTAACCTCTAGATTGTCCACAACCGGCAGATCGCGGAAAAGTCGTCCGGACTGGAACGTGCGCGCGACGCCCTTGCGTCGCAGCTTGTGGGCCGCGATGCCGTTGAGGACCTCGCCTTCCAGCTCGACGGTCCCCGTGCCGACCGGCTGAAACCCCGACAGCACATTAATAAGTGTCGTTTTCCCGGCGCCGTTGGGGCCGATCAGTCCGGTGATGCGTCCCCGCGGAACCGTGAGCGTGACTTTTGACAGCGCCTTCAAGCCTTCGAACTGGACGCTGACGTCGCGAGCGCCCAACTCCAAACCACCGGAAGCCATCTCAACGCCTTCTCACTCGCCGCCCATCACAAACGGAGTTTTGCGTTGCGGCAGACGCTTGTAAAATTCGAAATATCGTTCGCCGATATCGGAAATTGTGATGATGCTGACGTTCCCAGGATTCTTTCCCGGCTGGGCAGCGCCGGTCATGGCGCTCTGGAGCCGCGGAACAGCAAGACTGGAGCGAGGGCAAAACTGGAACGAAATCAAAACAAGCGACCTGGTCGCGTCACGCGCGACCATCAAAGCGCTTGCAGGAATCGCTCTCCCATCGCGACGGTTGCATCGGTGTAGTCCGTTCCCAGCCGTCGTGCGGTCTCGGTGTCCGAATGCGAGGCGATCCAGGCAGTCAGCAGCATGCGCCGGAGCATCACGAAAATGGGCAGCATGAGCTCGTCTTCGCGCGAAACCGACGCGATCGCGCGATATCCGTCGAGCCATGATGCCTGGAGTTCAGCCACCACGGGCTCGTGCTCCATGAAGCTGACGGCGGCGGCAAAGTCGTAGAAGAACCAGGAGAAGCCGCAATCGTCGAAGTCGATGACGCCGAGACGCGCACCGTCGACGAGAAGATTGGCCGGCCGCAGATCGGCGTGGATCAGACCGAATCGGTCGTGAGTGTTTCCGTAGCTATCGAGACGCTGCTTGAGTGTGTCGGCGACCCTCTGCAGCAATTGTCGGCCATCGTCGCGAAGACCGAGGCCGGCCCGCCAATCGCCCCACAACGGTCGTGTGCCCAACATTGCATCAAAATCCCAGATCTTGCGCTGAAAGTCCGGCGGCCGCTTCCATCGGCGGCTATGCGCATGAAGCCTGGCACAGATCGCACCGAGCTTGCCGAACCAGGCAACGAGATCGTCCGATGGATCGGGCTCCTTGCCGCTGAGAAACTCGAATGCCGCAACCTGTCGCCGCGAGCCGTTCAAGACGATCGGACATAGCGCCCGGCTCTCACGATCGGCGACCGGGCGAGGCGTGACGACAATATCCTCCGCTATCAGCGCATTGATCCAGGCGAGCTCGGACCTGATCTCGGCCGACGTGTGGTAGCCGATCCGTTGCACGCGCAGCACAAGCCTCCGTCCAGATGCCGCATCCTGTGCCAGGAATGTCGTGTTCTCGGAATGGCTGAGGAAGGAGACCGTCGATTGTGACGAGAGGCCCCAGAGCGGCAATGCCGCGCCAAGCTCGGTCTGCATGCTTTCGATCAAGCTCGGAGTCATCATGAGAGCCGGCCGGCCGTCCCGGAAGTGGCATCGAGGAGATCAAGAAGGCTCGACACGATGCGATCGGGGACGACGCCCGCGGCCGCGTTGAACGGCACGTCGCTGGCGAGCAAGATGGAGCGCAGGCCGGCGGCGTTGCCCGCCGCGATATCGGTCGCGACCTGGTCGCCGATCATGATCGTTTCGTGCTTGGCGGTGCCGAGATGCGCAAGCGCCTGCTCGATCAGGAACGGATGTGGCTTGCCGACGACGATCGGCTTCGCACTTGGTACTGCAGCGACCACCGCCGCCGTCAGCACGCCGACGCAAGGGTCATATCCATCGTGCACGGGCGTGAGGACGTCGGGATTGGTCGCAACGATCGCTGCTCCCGCCAGTGCGGCCCGTATGGCCGTTCGCAGCTTGGCGTAGTCGAGCATCGAATCGAAGCCGAGCACCACGACTTCCGGGTCCACAGAGGTCAGATCATAGCCGGCTGCCTCAATGGCCGCGAGCAACGGCTGTTCGCCGATCGCAAAGACCGGCGTGCCTTGCGGCCAGCGTCTTGCGAGCAGGGCCGTCGCCGCCGAGATGGTATTGAAGACCTGCCGTGAGTTTGCCGGAATGCCGATGCTGGTCAGCTTCGCCACAAATTGCGCGGCAGATTTGGTCGAGTTGTTGGTGACGAACGCATACGGCAGGCCCTGCTCGTGCCAGGCGCGGAACGCTCTTACCGAGCTTGGGATCGCGGCATCTCCTCGATAGGCCACGCCGTCGAGGTCCGAGATGATGCCGCGAACGGTCGGGAACGTCTGTGTTTTCAAGGCAGGGATTCCGCTCATTTCGAAAGGCGAAAATTATAGGCTCACCGTCTCCGAACCGCTGTTCCGAGCGTCCATCATTCCTGTCCTGCACAGTGGAGAGGCGCGGATGCCTCGGAGTTGGGCGCTGCGCTCCGGGCGATCAGGAGTCGCCGCGCGCAATCGTCGCATCCGGGAGTGTCAGCAACGGAATCGTGGAGCAGCAGGAATCGGGCAAGCGCGGCCTTTGGTCTACGCTTTGCAGGTTGAGGACGTTGCGCGAGACGATCGAAACGGCTGAGGCCCCGCGCCCTCGGCAGCAGTTTCAACGTTGCCAAAATCATCGAGGGATAGGACATGATCAACCGTAGAGACGTGATGTTAGGAGGGCTTGCCGGTGCCGCAGCGTTCGGCTTCGGACGGGTCAACCCGGACTTCCTGGTAAATTCAGCTTTTGCGGCCGAAGGCAAGGCGCTGCGTTTTCTCGGCGCCGAGGCGCTGTCCGGCAATTGGGATCCGACCACGCACACCAATCTTGGCCAGCTCATCGTCGAGGGGTTTGTGTTTGGCTATCTGACGCGGGCGCCGATGAAGCCGGACAAGCCGGACGAGCTGATCTTCGAATTGGCGGAGTCGATGACGCCGATCGATGCTTCCACGATGGAAGTCAAGCTTCGGAAGGGCATCAAGTTTCACGACGGCACGCCGTTTACGGCAGCCGACGTCAAGGCGACCTATGAATATGGCTGCCTGCCCGATCGACCGGCGCAGTGGTATCCGGGCCTCGTCACCGTTGACGTCGTCGACGACTTCACCTGCCGCATCAACACCAAGGCACACGGTTATCCGGCGTCGCTCTACTATTATCTTTCCTCGTTCCTGCCGATCATGTCCGCCAAGAACGTCGCCAACAAGGCGCAGTTGTCGGCTCGCATGAACGGCACCGGGCCGTACAAATATGTCGAGCAGAAGGGCGATACCACCGTTCTCGCCGCCAACGCCGACTTCTTCCTCGGCGCGCCCAAGATTCCTGGCGTCGAATATCATTTCGTCGGCGACACCACGACCCGGACGCTGTCGTTGCTGAATGGCTCGGCGGACATCATCGAGCGGCTGGAGCAGGAGCAGGTCGATACGATTTCCAAGGATGCCCGCTTCAACATCCACAAGGCGGTGTCGGTCGAGAACAAATATCTGTTCTTCCGCTGCTCCAAGAAGCCGTTCGACGATCCCCGCATTCGTCTCGCGGCGTGCCATTCAATCGACCGCAAGCAGGTTCTTGAAATTCTCGGCGTCTCCGGAACCTACTCCAAGGCGCATATCTCGCCGGTGAAGTTCGGCTATACGGAGGTCGCCGAGTATCCGGAATTCGATCCAGCCAAGGCCCAGAAGCTGCTGGCGGAAGCCGGCTTCCCGAAGGGCCAGGGCCTGCCCGAACTCACCTATTACACCTCGGTGGGCTTCTATCCGAAGACCAAGGAATATGCCGAGCTGATCACCGGCATGCTCCAGGAACAGGGTTTCAAGGTCAATCTTCAGACCCTCGAAGTCGCGGCCTGGGGCAACTTGCTCTATGACAAGCCGGGCGGCGGCGAAGGCAACATGATCGACTGCGGCTGGTGCACGGGTTCGCCCGAGCCGGATCTGGTGCTGCGCACCCACTTCCATTCCTCATCCAAGCGCATCACCGGCATCGTCGACAAGGACATCGACGCGGTGCTCGACAAGGAGCGCAACGCCACCTCTATCGAAGAGCGCAAGAAGATCCTCCAGACCGAGACGCTGCCGACCATCGCCAAAAAGGCGCCGGCACTGGCGTTGTTCACCTCGGTCTTCATCCACGCCTACAGCAAGAAGCTCGACGGCCTCTACATCTACCCGAACGGCATGCAGGACATGACCAAGGCCACACTGGCATGATGATTGCTCCGATAGGTCGGACTTGTCCGACCTATCGGGTTTCTCAGGTCGGTTGCAGGGCCAGACGACCCGGCCTGCCGGAACTCCCGACGAATGCAAGGGTAGCTCTTCCCGATGTTGATCCTGGAATTCCTGGTCAAGCGGATCGCGCAGGGCCTCCTGATCGTCTTCATCACCTCGTTGATCATCTTTACGCTGTTGCGCGTGGTTCCAGGCGATCCCGTTCGTCTGATCGTCGGCGGCATGGCGCCGCCCGATGTGGTCGAGCAGGTGGCGACCAAGATGGGGCTGCGCGATCCCATCATCGTTCAATACGGCCGCTATATGCGCGGTCTGCTCCAGGGCGACCTCGGACAGTCCTATCTTCGGCCGCGTAGCGGGATGATTGCGGCCGGTGGCCAATATGTCGATCCGACCAAGTCGGACATGGCGCTTGTGACCGACCTCATTCTCGAACGATTGCCATTCACGCTGCAATTGGGCGGCATGGCCTTGTTGTTCGCGCTGTTGATCTCGTTTCCGGTCGGAATAGCCGGTGGTCTGCATCAGCATCGATGGCAGAACGCCCTGGCGTTCGGCATGCAGTCGCTTTTCGTGTCGATCCCGAATTTTTGGCTCGCGATCGTTCTGATCCTGTTTCTGTCAATCAAGCTGAAGCTGCTTCCGGCGCTCGGCTACCAGGGCTTCTCCTATGTCATTCTGCCGGCCCTGGTGCTGGCGGTGGAGATCGCGCCCTTCATTATCCGGACACTGACGACGTCACTTGGCGAGGTGATGCAGGCGCCGTTCATCGATGAAGCCCGGGTTCGCGGCCTGTCGCGCCGCCGCATCGTCTATTCCCATGCGCTGCGCAATGCCGCGGTGCCGCTGGTCAATTTGCTCGGCATCCAGCTTTCGACCCTGATCGGCGGCGTGCTGGTGATCGAATACATCTTCGATTATCCGGGCCTCGGCAATCTGACCGTCGTCTCCGTCGTCGGACGTGATTTCCCGGTCATCCAGGGCATCGCCATTACGACCAGCGCGGTGTTCGTGTTCATCAATATCATCGTGGATCTGGTCGCTTATCTCATCGACCCTCGCGTGGAGATCTGACCATGACGGCCACCACGGTCATTGCTGCGGAGCTTGAACCTCGATTGGCGCGCATCCGGTCCGTCAATCGGCGGATCCTGGCTGCAGCCTGGAGCATGTCGAGCTTCAAGGTCGGTTTCTTTGTCTTCATCGCGCTGCTGCTGGCGTCCGCGATCTATCCCGAAGTGTCCTCGGTCAGCGCCACCAAGATGGTGGTGAAAGACAAATTCCTGGCGCCGGTCTATCTGGGCGAGAAATGGACCTGGGATCACGTGCTCGGCACGGATCAGCTCGGCCGTGACATCCTGATGCGCAGCCTTATCGGACTGCGTTATTCGCTGCTGGTCGGCATCGTCACGGTGCTCCTGATCTTCATCATCGGCTGCGGCCTCGGTCTGTTCGCGGGTTTCAAGGGCAAGTGGTGGGACACCATCATCATGCGGATCACCGACGCGCAGCTCTCGATTCCGATGATCATCCTGGCGATCACGATTCTCGGCGTGTCGCGGCCGACCGTCCCGACCATCATCATCGTGCTGGCGCTGTCCGGCTGGCCGCTCTACGCGCGGGTGGCCCGCAGTGCCGCGGTCGCCGAGCGCGGCAAGGAATATGTGCGTGGCTTGCGGGTGCTCGGGGCCGGGGACTGGCGCATCCTGCTGCTGTTCGCTGCGCCCAACATCCTGCCGCCGATCGCGTTCGTCGCAGTGCTCGATGTCGCTCGCATGATGATCTTCGAAGCGATCCTGGGCTTCCTCGGGCTCGGCATTCAGCCGCCGACCCCGAGCTTTGGCAGCATCATCGCCGATTCCCGCAAATATCTGCTCAATGCCTGGTGGATCGGGACCATCCCGGGCATCTTCCTTGCCATCGCGCTCACCTCGATCAATCTGATGGGCTCTGCGCTGGAAAAGGCGCGCAACCGCATCTATGGAGGTCTCTGAGATGGATCTCTCGCTCATTCTCGAAATCGACGATCTGACGGTTGGTGCGACGACATCCGGGGCGGTTCCCATTCTCGATCACGTCAGCTTCCGCCTCAGCACGTCGGAGATTTTCGGCATCTACGGGGAAAGCGGTGCGGGCAAGACGGTGCTCAGCCGCGCGCTGGCGAACTGGTTGCCGGAGAGCCTGGAATATCGCGCCGGACGGGTCGCCTTCGCCGGTCATGACATCCTCGGCGCCGGCGCGCGCGAAATCCGGATCGGGCGCGATATCGCCTATATCGGCTCCAAGCCGCAGAGTTCGCTCGATCCGACCGTGCCGGTTGGCGTCCAGATCGCGGAGAAGCTGCACAGTGTGAGGCCTGAATGGAACGGGCGCGAGTGTCGTGACCGGGTCATGCAGCTGCTCGGCGAGGTCCGCATCCCCTCGCCAAAGGAGCGCTACTGGGACTACCCGTCGAAATTCTCCGGCGGCATGATGCAGCGCGCGATGATCGTGGATGCCATTTGCGCCGAACCCGCCGTGCTGATCGCCGACAACGTGACCCAGCCGCTGGACGTCACCATCGCCGCGCAGATCGTGGCCTTGCTCCATGACCTCTGCACGCGGCACAAGATGGCGACGATCTATTTGTCGTCTTCCTTGCCGACGCTCGGCCAGTTCGGCGATCGAACGGCCGTGCTGCACCAGGGCCGGTTTGTCGAGCAACAGGCGTTCGCCGACCTGCTGGCTTCGCCGCAATCCGACTACACGCGCAAGGCCATCGCAAGCGTGCCGCGGATGTGGGAGACGGCGGAGGGCCCGCTTGCTCGCCGTCAGGCGCAGGGCGAGGCGCCGTTGATGAAGGTGGAGAATGTCCATCGCACCTATCGCGCCCGCAAGCGCGGCACGTTCAACAGCTACAGCAACGTGCAGGCGGTGCGCGGTGTCACGCTCGACATCATGCCACGCGAGAATTTCGGCATCGTCGGAGAATCCGGCTGCGGCAAGTCGACCCTGACCCGGCTCTTGGCCTGGCTGGAGACGCCTGACAGCGGCAGCATCGTCTTGAACGGGACTTCGCTCGGTGCGCTGTCGTCGGGGGATTTGATCCGCAAGCGCAACGAGTTCCAGCTGCTCCTGCAGGATCCCTACAATGCCTTGCCGCCGCGGACCACGGTCGGCCGCATGATCGAGGAGAGTCTCCTGATCCGTGGCAGGGTCAAGCGCGCCGATTTGAGGAAGCGAGTGATCGCGGCGATGGCCGAAGTCGGTCTTGCCGCTGAGCTCTACGATCAGCTGCCGAACGCGCTCTCGACCGGCGAGCGCCAGCGCATCTCGATCGCACGAGCCCTGATTCTCGATCCCAAGCTCCTGATCCTCGACGAGACCTTGTCGGCGCTGGACCAGCGCGAGCAGGGCAGGCTGATCGAGCTGTTCTCGAAATTGCAGGAGAAGAACGACCTCACCTACGTCTTCATCTCGCACGATCTCGCCATGGTGCGGAAGGTCTGCACGCGGATCGCGGTGATGTATCTCGGCGAGATGGTCGAGATTGCCGACAACCACCATCTCTTCTTCGACCCGCAGCATCCTTATACCAAGGCGCTGCTGTCGGCGGCCCCGACGTTGGAGCAGAAGCCGTTTGATCCCTCCGATTTTCTGCTCGAGGGCGAGCCGCCCAGCCCGATCGACATCCCAGCCGGCTGCAGCTTCGCGTCGCGCTGTCCGAAGGCCTTCGGCCGCTGTCGGGTGGAGACGCCAGGGCTCGTCGAGCATTCGCCGGGGCGCTTCGCCGCTTGCCATCTGCTCGATGGTGATCAGGCGCAGGCGGCGGCCTGACGGTCAGGGTCGTGGCTTGAACGGCCAGCCCATCTTGATTGAACGCAGATCTTCCAGCGCCTTCGTCACCTGGAGGACGCCGAGATCGTCGAAGCGATGGCCGATGACCTGGACACCGATTGGCAGATCCCGGGAATCGAACGCCATGCAGACTGTGGAAGCGGGTTGGCAGGTCTGGTTGAACATGGCCGTGAACAGCGTGTGCGCGAGCGGCGTCTCGCGGGAGACACCCGGTTCTTCCGCCGGAAAATTCACCACCGGCAGCGTCGGTGAGATGACATAGTCCCAGCCTTCGAACGCCCCCAGCAGCGCCGCCTTCATTTTGGCGATCTGCCCCAGGGCCCGGTAGAGATCGGTGCCTGAATGCTTTTCTCCGCCGAGAGACCACGCGCGAACGTAGGGATCGATGTCGCGTGGGGTGTCAGTATGCGCGGGCAGCGAGGTGTATTCGAGATACCCGCGGACCTGGAGGAACAGGTCAATCGCCGCATAGGCGTCATGGTCTAGCGGCGAGGCAAACGGTTCAACGAACGCGCCTGCGCCCGCCAGCAGCTTTCCGGTCGCCTCGACGGTCTCGCGCACGACCGCTTCGGGTTTCATGCCAAAGCCCATGTCGGTGAGGATTCCGATCTTCAATCCCTTCACATCGCGCTCGAGGCGCTCGTGATAGCGCACGCCGTCGGCGGGGAGGCTCCAGGTGTCGCGCTCGTCCTGCCGCGTCAGCACGGTCAGCAGGCGGGCGATATCGTCGACGCTGCGGCCCATGGGACCGGCCATGCGCATGGTGTCGGCCGGCAGATGCGGCACGCGTCCGTGGGTGGGCTTGAGTCCGGCGAGGCCGCAATGTGCAGCTGGAAGGCGGACGGAGCCCGCGATATCCGTGCCGACGGAGACATATCCGGCGCCGGCAGCGACCGACGCGGCGGCGCCGGCCGACGAGCCGCCGGTGTTCCAGGCAAGCCCCCAGGGGTTGCGGGTGATGCCGTGCAGCGAGCTGATGCCTGACGCCATCAGGCCGCAATCCGGCATCGTGGTTTTTGCAAAGATCACCGCGCCGGCTTCGCGCAATGCGATCGCCGGTGGTGAATCGTAATTTGAAGGCGGCAGGGCGCGGTTGGCTCCGATGCCATGAAAGTAGGGCCAGCCGGCCATGGCGACGCTGTCCTTGACGGTCATTGGAATCCCATCGAGCGGACCCAGCGCAGCTCCGGCCTTCCATCGCGCCTCCGCGCGTTGCGCGCTGGCGATGGCCTGTTCCGGACGGAAACTGAACAAAGCGTTGATCGCGGTATTGACCCCCTCGGAGTGGTTGAGGGTCGCTCGCAGCACCTCCACCGGAGACAGCGCGCGCGAGGCGTACGCCTCCGCCAGCTCGGCAAGGCTCATCCCGATCAGTTCTGCAGCAGACATGGTGGCCTCGATGGGTCGCGTCCCGGATCACACTCCGGATAGCGGACATAGCGCGCATAAGGGTAGGCCCGCTGGTTCAACGGCATGATTTGGTGGAGCGCGAGGCATCCCTTTTGCATCTGTCCTGATCAAAATCTGCCTGATCAAAATTTGCCTGATCAAATTGGGCGGACACGAAGGTCGGCTGAACGGCAACTGCAAGAGATCGGAAGTCGCCATGAGTCAATCTGGAATGAGTCAATCTGGAACGGAACTGGCTACCATCCGGAATTCCATTGCCGGGCTCCCCGGATGGGGAGCCGGAGACATCGTGATCGAACCTGCCATCCCGATCCTGGCTTCGCCAAGCTGGCGAGGCGTCGACGGCTTTCCCTGGCGCGCCACCAGAAAGGGCAGTGGCGAGAGCATCTTCATCAAGGCCATGGATCGTGATGCGGAGCTCTATATCGACGTGGCGTGCGCCTTCGAGGCGGCGCAGCGTGCATCCGATCTCGGCATCGGGCCCAAAGTGCTGATGGCCGATCCGAAGGCGGGCCTGCTGGTGATGGAGGATCTCAACCAGGGCTGGCGGGTCGGTACCTTGGAGAGGATGCTCGAGCCCGACATAGTCGACGCCGTCATTGCGGCGATGCGCCTGTTTCAATCCGGACCGCCGCTGCCACGCCGCAACAGCGTCTTTGACGAGATCGAGCATTTCCATGCTGCTGCGGCGGCCGCGAAAGCACAGCTGCCGTCGGATGCCGAATGGCTGGTCAAGGAGCTGCGCTTTGCGGCCGACGTCCTCCGGATGCTGGACATCAAGGCGGTGCCGATCCACGGCGACGGCAATGTTTCGAATATCCTGATCAGCGACGCAGGCGAGGTTCGTCTGATCGACTGGGATCGCGCGACGACGGCCGACCCGCTGGAGGATATTGGCACCTTCTTCGTCGAGGCCTGCGCGCAGGAGCCCGAGGCGCGCGACCTCTTCACCCGCAGCACCGGGACATTCGACGAGGGGACGTTCAACCGTGCGCGGATTTACGGCGTGGCTGATGATCTGCGCTGGGGATTGATCGGCGCGCTGCTCGCCGCCAAATCGGCGCGCAATACGCTGGAGTTCTACAAATTCGCCAGTTGGCGCTTCGTGCGTTGCCGCATGGCGGTTCGGGAGCCCCGCTTTGGCGAGATGCTTCGGAGGATCGCATGACCGTTCGCAGAAAAGTTGGTGAGGGGACCACGGTTCACGAACGCAACGTCGAAGCCGCCATCGCTCGCGTCCCGCAATGGCGCGGCAAGGCGGCCGTCTATGCGCCGCTGGTCGGCGGCCTGTCGAACCAGAACTGGCTGGTCGAGATGTCCGGCGACGCGCGCCGCTATTTCGTCAAGGTGCCGGGCGAGGGCTCGGAAATGTTCATCGATCGCGTCACCGCCAACGAGGCCGCGCGCAATGCCCATGCCATGGGTGTCGGGCCGGAGGTCATCTTCTTCGACGCGGCGGACGGGCTGGAGATCAGTGAATTTCTGGAGGGCTACCGCGCCTGCACCAATGCGGATTTCGGCGATTCCGCCATCCAGTCCGACGTGCTCGATCTCTATCGCCGTTTGCATGGCGGCCCCAAGCTCGGCCAGACCAAGACGATCTTCGACATGATCGAGGAACATATCGAGCAGGGCAAGGAACTGGGATCGCATTTCCCGCAGGACATGCCCTGGCTGATGCACCGCTACAATCAGGCCAAGTCGGCCTTCCTGGCGTCGGGCCTCGACCTCGTTCCGTGCTTCAACGATCCCATGCCGGGGAATTTCCTCATTTCGGCCGAAGTCGGCGCGCCCAGGCCGATGAAGCTGATCGACTACGAATTCGCCTCCAACAATGAGCGCAGCTACGAGCTCGGCGTGCTATTTGCCGAAATGTTCTTTGACGAGAAGCTGACGGAAGCCCTCATCGAGCAATATCTGGGCGAGGTTCGTCCGCAGATGATTGCGCGCGTCATTCTCAACCGCGCGCTCGCGGATATGAAATGGGCCTCATGGGCGGTCGTCAACCGCAAGCTCAACACCTGGGATTTCGACTACCAGAAGTACGGCGTCTGGAAATACATGCGCGCCCGCGACGTGATGTATGACCCGCGCTGGGACGGCTGGTTACGGCTGGTGTGAGCCGGCGCCGGCCCCGACGGTCTCTTGCGGCTATTGCTTCAGGATGGTCAGGGCCTGCTCGAGCAGGCTGTCGTTCGCCGCGGCGATCACGCGGCCGTCGGAGTCCGGTGTGAGTGGCCGCCCATCCCAGTCGCGTATGATTCCGCCGGCGCCCTCGACCACGGGAATCAATGCCATGAAGTCGAACGATTTGAGCGACGTCTCCACGACAAGATCGCAATGGCCGGACGCCAGCAGCCCATACTGATAGCAATCGCCGCCAAATCGTCGGAACATGGCTTTCTTGCTCAGCAAGTCATAGCGAGCCCAATCCTGCGGCGTAAAGAAGTCCGGCGAAGATGTGTAGATCTGTGCGTCTTCCAGTCTTGCCGTGCGGCTGACCATGGCGGGCTTGCCGTTGAAGCTGACCCCACGCCGCGTGCCATACCACCGTTCGGCCAGCGCCGGCATGTCAATCATGCCGGCGACGACCGATCCTTCGTGTTCGTCGGCGAGCGCGACAAGCGTGCCGAACAGCGGCATTCCGGAGATAAAGCTCTTCGTTCCGTCGATCGGATCGAGGTACCAGGTGTGGCGCTCGCCGAAGGTCGATCCCATCTCCTCACCGACGATGCCGTGATCGGGGAAGCGCGCGCTGATCAGGCGCCGCAATTCCACTTCGATCGCACGATCGGCGATCGTCACCGGCGTCAGATCCTGCTTGCGTTCGAAATCGACACTGGAACGGAAATGGGTCAACGCAATCCGGCCGGCCACGTCGGCGAGTTCATGGAAGAACGCAGCGAGTTCGTTCGCAGAAATCTTGTCTTGAATGTCGTCCAATGCTCGCTCCAGGGGAAAGCACGTCGCGCATGAGCGGCGCAGAGGCTGGCCTTGGGAATTCGGCTCTAAACCGTCTCGTGAAGCTGTTGCTTGCGAACGTTCCAATACGGGGACCCGAATGCCTTGCGTGAGGAAGCCATTCGTGGCGAAGACGATCCGTTCGGTCCGGCAGCGCGCGCAGCTGGGCCCGGCCGCGGCGCGGCTTGCGGTGCCTGGCGAACGTCACGCGGGGCCACCTTGAAGTGGCGGCTGAAGCAGCGCGAGAAATGCGAGACGTTCTTGAAGCCCACTTCGTAGGCGACCTCCGACACGGTACGGTGGCCCTTGGGATCGGCAACCAGGATTTCGTAGGCTCGCTGCAGTCGTTTGGTCTGCACGAACTGGCTGACCGTGGTCTCGTTGTCCGTGAACAGACTGTAGAGATAGCTCAGCGAGATGCGGCTGCTGGCCGCAATCTTCTTCGGTGACAGGGATTGGTCGCCGAGATGGCTTTCAATGAAATCAACGATCCGGCGACGCAGGTGATAGCGCGCATTGCGGACGTCTGTGGCGGCGCCCCTGTCCTCCGAGCCGATCGTGAGGGCCACGAAGCTGATGACTTCCGTCGCAAGCGCCTGTGGATTCGGCGCCGGCAACTCGATGAACAGCTCGGCCACGTTTTGGACCATTCCGGCCAGAAGGCGGGTCATCTGCTCGTTTGGCTTGAAGCGTCGGCTGATGTGATCCTCGATCGAGACGAGACGTCCGCGCAGCTCCGCGGCCGGGATCCGAAGCATCAGAAGGCGTGTGGTCTTGTCGGACGACAATTCGTAGAAGGCGAGTTCGCTGAGCAGGACATATTCGCCGGCCCGGGCAATGCCGACGCGGCCGTCCTGGCTGAACGTCACACATCCGGTCAGGGGAAATACGAGCACATAGGAAGCATCGTGAATGCTGGAGGTGCGTTTCCAGCTGCAGGCGAAGGCTTGCTGCGGCGCGACGAGTTCAAGATCCAGGCGTCCGATCCTGGTTCGCCTATGCGATGCAGGACCCTTGTCGCCGCCACCATCATCAAGGCCGGTATACTCCTCGCGAGAAGCAAGAGATGTGAGGCTTGCCATGGTTTGGTCTCTCTCAGGGTTGGGCAACGATCAACTCCGTTCCGGCTTCTCGGAGCGCCGTTGCCAGAGATCCTTCCGGTTGCCGGTCGGTAACCAGACGGTCGATGTCGGTCCATTGCGCAAACACGGTCAGGGCGCGCTGGTCGAACTTGCTGTGATCGGCGACGAGGATCGCTTCCGCTGCGCGCTTGACCATCGCGCCATAGATCGCGCCGGCCTCATCATCCGCATCGTTGGCGCCCCGTGCGCTGATGCCTGTCGCACTCACGATGGCGCGGTTGGCCTCGTAGCTGTTGATGTTGGCGATCGTCTGTGTGCCGAACACATAGCCTTCGGTCGGGTGATAGCGACCCGGACAGCACAGCACCCGGATGGATGAATTGACCGCGAGCGCGCCCGCAATCGCATAGTCGTGCGTGATGACCGTGATGTCGCGCGCGCGCAAAGCCAATCGTCTGGCGACATGAAACGTCGTGGCGCCGGCGGCCAGCATCAGGACTTCGTTCGGTAGAACGAGGTCGGCGATCACGGCGGCGATCGCCTCGCGTTCGGCGATCATGAGCGCCTTGCGATCGGTGAGAGCCGGTTCGAGCGCAAACGGACGGGACGCGCCGCCATAGGTGCGGTTGATGAGCTTCTGTTCCTGAAGCTCCACGAGGTCTCGGCGTATGGTTTCGCCGGAGACACCAAGCGACGCCGCAATCTCGGAGGCGCGCAGGGTCGGGGCGGCGGTGAGTTGCGCGATGATGTGCTTGTGTCGCGCCAGCTTCGAGAGGCGATCGCCGTCGCTCTTTCGTGGCCGTCTGTCGGCCGCGGAGGCGTCGCTGGTCTGAAGCGGCTCGCTCGTCATTGACGTGTCCTCATCTGCCTCGGCCGTCGGGACAAGCAAGTCTTTCTCACGGCAGTTTGGAAAGATACACCAATTATGTGGCAAGTCCCTCAAATTCTGGGCAGTGGAGTGCCCAGTATCTCCGCATGCAACGGTTGGTATCGATCTAATCCATTGAAAGCAGGATAGTATTTGGAGTGACGTGAGGCTGCATGCCTGAGGCTCCGATGTCTTTTGCCTCTGGTCGGCTTGTCATTGTGGGAATTCGCACATTTCTTCAAGCTGATCGGGAAATGACTGCGGCACGATCGCTGCAGTGATCGCTTTGACTTGCGCAAGGCGCGGTCAGAGGAGGCGTGTAGTGCAGCGGGAAACAGAAATTCTGGCGTTGAATGCCTTCGACCAGAGTCGTGCGCCCGCGATGGGCGCCGAACTCGGGGAGGCGGTGCAACGACGCCTGCGGTCGTTCGGCAAGGCTTCGGTCCTGTTTTACCAGGAGCCGATCCGAATGGAGCGCGCCGAAGGCGTCTACATGTTCGACGTCGAGGGCCGCCGATATCTCGATCTCTATAACAACGTCCCATCGGTCGGGCATTCGCACCCTCGCGTCGTTGAGGCCATTCGTCGCCAGGTCGGTCTGCTCAACACCCACACGCGCTATCTCAACGATATGGTGGATGGCTATGCGGAGCGCTTGCTGGCGACATTTCCATCCGAGATCGATCATCTGGTGCTGACGTGCACTGGTAGCGAGGCTAACGATCTGGCGCTGCGGATCGCGAAGGTCGCGACCGGCCGGGCCGGCTTCATCGTCACGGAGACGGCGTATCACGGCAACACCACAGCCGTGACCGACATATCGCCGTCCTCACGTCCGGGCCAACCGTTGCCGTCTCATGTGCGGGTGGTGCCAGCGCCCGAGATGTTCCGCAATCTCGTCGGCGATCCGGGGCGGCGTTTCGCCGACAATGTTGCGGCGGCAATTGCCGATCTCGAGCGAAGCGGTGTCGGGTTCGCAGGGCTACTGGTGGACACGATCTTTTCGAGCGACGGTGTCTACGCCGAACCGGCCGGCTTCCTGGCATCGACCATAAAGCTCGTCCATGAACGCCAGGGGTTGTTCATCGCCGACGAGGTGCAACCAGGTTTTGGACGCACCGGTGCAGCCATGTGGGGCTTTGCGCGCCATGGTGTTGTCCCCGACATTGTGACCATGGGCAAGCCCATGGGCAATGGCTTTCCCATGGGAGGCGTCGCCTTGCGTGCACAATTGCTCGATTGTTTTGCGGCGGAAGTGAAGTACTTCAACACGTTCGGTGGCAATCCAGTGGCCGCAGCGGCGGGGCTTGCGGTGCTCGACGTGATCGAAGATGAGGGCCTGTTGCAGAATGCGGGCGAGGTCGGACGTCATCTGATGGACGGATTGCGCGAGATCGGCAATCGCCACATCCAGATCGGGGATGTTCGCGGCGCCGGTCTGTTCATCGGCCTCGAGCTCGTACTTGATCGTGACAGCAAGGAGCCGGCGCCGGAGCTCGCAATCATGCTAATCAACCGCCTGCGCCAGCGCGGCTTCCTGATCGGCGCTGCCGGACCATTCGGCAGCACTCTCAAGATTCGCCCGCCGCTGTGTTTCGGCACGGACCACGCGGATTTGTTCATCACTGCTTGCGATGAAGAGTTGCGCGCGATCGCGTCGGCCTAAGGGGCTCGTTCAAGTTCATGGACGCAAGACACGTAAAAACCGCCGCCGATGCCAAGGCTCTGGTCGAGAAACGGAACCTGTCTCACGTCAAACTTGGGGTCGTCGATCTCGATGGTGTCATTCGTGGAAAATATCTCGCGCGTGACAAGTTCTTTGGCGCATTGGAGAGTGGCCTCAGCTTCTGCGATATCATCTTCGGTTGGGATTCCAACGACCAGATGTACGACGCCGGCAAGTTTACCGGCTGGCACACGGCCTTTCCCGACGCCACTGCCCGCATCGATCCGGCGACCTGCCGCGATATCCCGATGGAAGAGAACATGCTGTTCTTTCTCGGCGAGTTCGAGGGTGAGGCGGAAAAGCTCTGCCCGCGCGGGCTGCTTCGCCGGGTCATCGATCGTGCCGAAGTCATGGGATTTGCCCCATCGGTGGCTGCCGAGTTTGAATTCTTCGTGTTCGACGAAACGCCCCACAGCGTGCGAGAAAAGGGCTTTCGCGGGCTGAAGAATCTCACGCCGGGCTGGTTCGGCTATTCCATGCTGCGCGCCTCCGTGGAGTCGGAATTCCATCGCTCGCTCCTCAAGCTGTGTGACGAGATGGATATGCCGATCGAGGGTCTGCACACCGAGACCGGGCCCGGTGTCCTGGAAGCCGCGATCCAGTACACCGATGCGCTCGAGGCTGCGGATCGCGCGGTGCTGTTCAAGACCTTTTCAAAAGTCTGGGCCGAGCGTCAGGGCAAGATGCTCACCTTCATGGCCAAATGGTCGAGCGCGTATCCTGGACAATCCGGGCACCTGCATCTTTCGCTGCGCGACAAGGACGGCAACCCAGCATTCTACCAGAGCGGGCGCCCCGGCAACATGTCCGACACCATGCGCTGGTTTGTCGGCGGCCAGCAGGCATTGCTGCCGGAATTGCTGGCGATGGTTGCATCCACCGTGAACAGCTATTCGCGTCTGGTACCGGGCTTCTGGGCGCCGACGGATGCTACCTGGGGAATCGAGAACCGCACCTGTGCGCTGCGGGTCATTCCCGGAAAACCTGCGAGTCAGCGTGTGGAATATCGGGTCGCTGCCGCCGATATCAATCCGTACCTTGCGATCGCCGCGGCGCTGGGATCGGGGCTCTGGGGGATCGAGCACAAGATCGAACCGAGCGAGCCAATCGCCGGGAATGCCTATGAGCGAATGCTCCCGCCCGAGCGGGCGTTTCCGCGCACGCTGTCGGAAGCCGCCGAGCGATTGATGGCTTCGCAGGCGGCCCGCAATCTGTTTGGAGACGTCTTCGTCGATCACTACGCCATGACACGGCAGTGGGAGGAACGCGAATTCCGCAAAGCCATCACCGATTGGGAACTTGCCCGCTACTTCGAGATCGTCTGATTTCGCTGGAGCGCTGACCCGGCGGAAATCGTTCCACCTTCGCATCGAGCACTGAGAGCCGCACATGGATGTTCAGATCACCGGGGCCTGGAATTTTCCGACGCGTGTCATTACCGGTCCGGGCCGCATCGCCGAGCTCCCCGAATCCTGCCGGACATATGGCCTTACCAGACCGTTGCTGGTCACCGACCACGGTCTCGCCAAGACCGATCTCATCGCCGGCATTGTCAGCCGCATTCGCGAGGCGGGAATACCGCTCGGCATATTTTCCGACGTGAAGACAAATCCGACAGCGGCGAACCTGAGCGCTGGAGTGCGCGCATTCAAAGCGGGCGGCCATGACGGCGTGATCGCGGTCGGGGGAGGTTCGGCGCTGGACGTCGGAAAATGCGTGGCGTTCATGGTGGCGCAGTCGCGGCCGGTATGGGACTTCGAGGACATCGGCGACTGGTGGACCCGCGCCAACACGCATGGCATCGCACCGATCATCGCCGTGCCGACCACGGCCGGCACGGGTTCCGAGGTGGGCCGTGCCGTCGTGATCACGCGCGAAGACACCCATGAGAAGAAGATCATCTTCCATCCCATGGTGATGCCGAAGATCGCGATCGAGGACCCCGAGCTTGCGGTTGGGCTGTCGCCATTTCTCACGATGGCGACGGGTATGGACGCTCTGTCCCATTGCTTTGAGGCCTATTGCGTCAAGGCGTTTCATCCACTCGCCGACGGCATTGCCCTTGAGGGGATGAAGATCGTCGACACCTACCTGCCACGCGCCGTCGAGAATGGTCGGGATCTCGAATCCAGATCCTACATGTTCGCCGCGGCGTCGATGGGGGCCGCCGCCTTCCAGAAGGGACTGGGCGCGATCCACTCGGTATCCCATCCGGTCGGTGCGCGCTACGACACCCACCATGGGCTGACCAACGCTGTGGTCTTTCCTTACGTCGTCGTTTGCAACAGAAACGCGATTGCCGACAAGATGCCGCACATAGCTCGCGCGCTGAATTTGCCTAGCCATGATTTCGATGCGGTGTTGTCCTGGATCCTGGCCTTGCGAAAGAAGCTTGGCGTACCGCACACTTTGGCCGAGCTCGGTGTGAAGGAGAGTGAGGCCCGGACAATTGCCGCCGATGCGGCGAGGGATCCGACCGCGGGCACCAATCCTCGCCAGTTGACCGAAGCAGAGTTCGAGCAACTGACGCTTGCAGCCATTCGCGGTGATCTCGGTACATGACCGTTTTGCACGATCTCATCGCAAGTTTCTCGGCCATTGGCGCGACTGACGGCGGCGGCGTCTGCAGGCTTGCGGCAACGGCGCTCGACAAACAGGCGCGAGATCTCTTTCTGCGCGAGATCGGCAACCGTGGCCTCGTCCCGAGGATCGATGCGATCGGCAATATGTTCGGCGTCGCAATTCTCGACCCCGCGTTGGACGACGTCGTGATCACCGGCTCGCACCTCGATTCCCAGCCGACGGGCGGGCGATACGATGGTGTCTATGGTGTACTGGCAGGGCTCCTTGCGGTCGAAGCGGTCAGGGAGCGCTGTTTTGCGAACCCCGGCGCCGCACGACGCAACCTGGCCGTCGTGAACTGGACCAATGAGGAAGGCGCCCGTTTTCAGCCTAGCCTGACCGGCAGCTCCGTTTTCACCGGCAGCTTGAGCTTGCCGGACGCCTATGCCTGTGTGGATGGCGACGGCGTCACGCTCGGCGCTGCACTGGCCGCGATCGGCTACTGCGGTGTCACGCCGCTCGAGTACCGCCCGGTACGTTATGTGGAACTTCACGTGGAGCAGGGTGATCGGCTCGAGCAGGTTTCCGGGGATATTGCCGCGGTTTCCGGCGCCTGGATGACGCGCAAGATATCGGTCGTCTTCGAGGGTGATTACTCGCATACGGGACCGATGCCGATGCCCCTGCGCCGGGACGCCCTACGCGCGGCGGCCCGCGCGATCGAAGCCCTCTACGTCGAAGTCGCGCGCGAGAACGCTGGCGCGCACGCCTCTGCGGCGCGTGTCAGCGTTCACCCGAATTCACCGAATGTGGTCGCAGGCCGCGTTAGAGTCTGGTTCGAGATCCGGCACGAAGAAGAAGCCGTGGTGGCCGCCATCAGTGAACGCTTTCTAACGCGGATCGAGCGCGAAGCTCGCCAGATCGAAGTCGGAATCTCGATAGCCGCCGACGAGAGGCGGTCGGCCTCCGTGCTCGATCCGGATGGTGTCGAGTTGATCCTTGCCGTTGCGACCGATCTCGGCTGCAAGGCCATGACGCTCAAGACCATCACAGGGCATGACGCGTTGGCGGTCCAGAAATGCATCCCGGCCTCGCTCATATTCGTGCCGAGCCAGGGCGGGCTCAGCCACAATCCGCGCGAATTCACGGCACCTGAAGCTCTCGACAAGGGCTACGCCGTGCTGGTCGAGACGTTGTGGCGGATGGTCACTGCCGCGTAGCGACCCGTCGCGCAATACAGACCCTAGATCGGGGCCACGCCCAGCGGGTCCCGGGTTCGAGCCCTGGTGCGCCCACCACATAAATCAAAGACTTGCCAGCTTTGAACACCGCCGCGCTCGCAGACGGGTAAAGCCGGTATTGCAAATATTTGATATATCATGTATCAAAGCTCGCCAGTATTGCACGAGACCTGCGGGACGCATGACGAAGCTCATCTTCGGAGTGGTGGCGGACGATCTGACGGGCGGCATGGAAACGGCCGCCATGCTGGTCGCTGCCGGGATCGAATGCGGATTTGTCACCGACCCCGATCTCGTCGGCAGCTGCGGCGATGTGCCGGCTATCGTGGTCGCGCAGAAGACGCGGGTGATCCCCGCAAGCGAAGCCGTCAGCATGACGGCGAAGGCGGCACGTGAGCTGCTTGCGCGGGGCGCGAAGCAGATCTTCTTCAAATATTGTGCGACATTCGATTCCACCGACCAGGGAAATATCGGCCCGGTCTCCGACCTGCTGATGCAGCTGACCGGCGCCGAATACACCGCCTTCTGCCCGGCTTCTCCCGCCCTTCGAAGGACCGTCTATAATGGTCATCTGTTTCTCGGAACCGAGCTGATCTCGGATTCGCCGAAGCGCAATGACCCGCTGACCCCGATGACCGATCCCGATCTCGTCCGGGTTCTGCAACGTCAAACGCGGGTCAGGGTCGGTCTTCTGGCGCATTCGCAGGTCAACGCCGGCGCCGACACGGCCGGTTGTGCGATCGCGGAAGCGGCGGCTCGCGGTATCCGCTACTTCATTGCGGACACGATCTACGATCGGGATCTCGACACGCTTGCCACGCTCACCTGCGATTGGAAGCTGATGACGGGCAATGCGACGATCGTGCAGCACTACCCGGCGATCTGGAAGGCGCGGGGGCTCCTCGCCACGGCCAGGAGACCGCCCGGCTTGCGTGCGGTCGGCGGCGGCGGCGTGGTTCTCGCCGGAAGTTGCGCCGAGCGGACGTTGGAGCAACTTGCCGAATTCGAGAGGAGCCATCCCGTGTTTCGCATCGATCTTCCGAACGCCGAAGATGTGGCGGCGACGGTTGGCGATGCGCTCGACTGGGCGCGGCCGCGGCTGGACCGCGGTCCTGTCGGCTTCGCCACCTCGGGCGCGCCGGAGGCCGTCAAAATGGCTCAGCAGCGCTATGGTCGTGAAGGCGCGGCGCAACTCGCCGAAGCCATTCTTGGTCGGCTCGCCGTGTCTCTTCGCAGCATCGGCGTGCGGCGCTTCGTTGTGGCCGGTGGCGAGACGTCTGGTGCGATCGTCGAACACCTCGGCATTCGGCGCTTGCGGGTCGGTCCCTATGGCGGACCCGGCATCGGCACCGCGGTGACCGAAGACGAGGATCCGGTCGCCCTTTGTCTGAAGTCCGGCAAGCTGGGCCCCATCGACCTGTTCGCGACGACGCTGGAAGCGATGTCGAATCCGGAGGCGGTCAATTGAACGAACGCGAACTTAGACAATCCGTCCTGGATACCGTGGCGCGCCTGGAAGCCAAGGGCTTCAATCACGGCAGCAGCGGAAATGTCAGCTGTCGCATCGGAGAAGACGTTCTCATCACGCCGAGCGGCGGCAATAGCGGCAACACGACCATCGATGGTCTCGTCCATTTGAAGCGCGACGGAACCGTGGTTGGCGGCGGCTTGCCCTCCAGTGAATGGCACATGCATCTGGCGATCTTGAACGCCTATCCGCACTTGAACGCGGTGGTGCACACCCATGCCGACTGCTGCGTCGCGCTGTCCTGCCTCGCAAAACCAATTCCGGCATTCCACTACATGGTCGCCGGTTTTGGCGGAAACGATGTGCCTTGTGCACCCTACGCCACGTTCGGCACCAGGGCTCTCGCCGACGGCGCCGTCGCGGCGCTGAAAGGGCGCAAAGCCTGCCTGCTCGCAAACCACGGGATGATTGCCGTCGGCAAAGGGCTGCAGGCGGCCTTCGACCTCACCGTGAAGCTCGAAACCCTTGCTCGGCAGTATCTTCTTGCCCGTCAGGCCGGCGCACCCGCGATCCTTCCCGACGACGAAATGGCGCGGGTGGTCGAGCGCTATGGCAGCTACGGCCGCGCTGCTCTGCCGGCCTGAGAAGGACAGCTCCATGGAGATCACCGGGAAGACCAAGATCATGTTTGTGCTTGCCGACCCGATCGATCATGTGCGGGCGAGTGCGGTCATGAATACCTATTTCGCATCGATCGGCGACGATCTGGCGGTGTCCCCGATCCATGTCCTGCCCGGCGATCTCGGCCAGGCCGTCGCGAGCATCAGGCTCATGCGCAACGTTTTCGGCTTCGGCGTCACGATCCCGCACAAGACCTGCGTGATCGAGCATCTCGATGAGATCACGCCGACGGCGCAACTGATTGGCGCGGTCAATTTCGTCAAGCGGACGGCGGAAGGGCGCCTCGTGGGCGACAATCTGGATGCGAGGGGATTCATCGCCGGCCTCGCTCAGCACGAAGTTGCAGTTCGCGGTCGAAAGGTGCTCCAGGTCGGTGCAGGTGGTGCGGGACGTGCCACTGCATTCGGCCTGGCGGAGGCCGGCGTGCGCGAACTCACGATCATGAACCGGGATGATCAGAAAGCCCGCGCGCTTGCGGCTGCCGTGGCTGCGCACTATCCCGCCGCGAAGGTCAGCGCCGGCCGCGCGGAGGCGCGCGCATTCGATCTCATCGTCAATACGACGTCGCTCGGCATGAAACCGGATGATCCGCTTCCGGTGGATATCGAAGGTGTCGGTGCCGGCGCCACCGTCAGCGACATTATCGTAAATCCAGCCGTGACCCGGCTTCTTGCAAGGGCGGCTGCGCAGGGCGCAAAGGTCATCGGCGGAAAGCCTATGCTTGATGCGCAGATGGCCCTTGTCGCGGGGTTCATCGCGCGATAGCCTGATATATCAAATATTATATCTAGAACGGTGGCATTGGGATTGGGTGCAAGGGCCGCCGGATCGAAGGCAAGACGGAAGGGAAGCGAGGCTCCGTGAATATTGCATCGGCCAGGCAATCGGCGTCGGGCGCATCGATCCGCATCAGTCGCTTGGAGAAGCGCTTCGGTGCCGTGTCCGCCGTCGATGGCGTCGATATCGATATTGCTGCCGGTGAGTTCATCGCCTTGCTCGGACCAAGCGGCTCCGGAAAGACGACGATCCTGATGAGTGTTGCAGGATTCGAATTCCCGACCAGCGGCACCATTCACGTCGATTCCGAAGACCTGACCTATGTTCCTTCGAACAGGCGTAACCTGGGAATGGTGTTCCAGAATTATACGCTGTTCCCGCACATGTCGATCCTGGACAATGTCGCCTTTCCCTTGAAGATGCGCGGTCTCCGGACAGCTGAGCGCCACGCGCGCGCCGAAGCCGCGCTCGCGACCGTGCGTCTGGCAGGCTATGGCCACCGCCGTCCGAATGAGCTTTCAGGCGGTCAGCAGCAGCGTGTGGCGCTCGCGCGTGCGATCGTCTACCAACCGCGCGTGCTCTTGATGGACGAGCCGCTAAGTGCGCTCGACAAGAATTTGCGCGAAGACATGCAACTCGAGATCAAGCGATTGCATGCCGAACTCGGCATCACCGTCATCTTCGTCACTCACGACCAGAGCGAGGCGCTGACTATGGCCGATCGGATCGCTGTCCTGAGAGACGGCAAGATCCAGCAGATCGGGCCGGCGCGCCAGCTTTACGAAAGGCCCGCGAATCTCTTTACCGCCGGCTTCATCGGCGAAATGAATTTCGTCGACGTCGCCGTCCAAAGCGTCGGCGACGACATCTCCGTGGCCCTGCCATCGGGTGAGACATGGCGCCTGCCGGCGACGGCGGCAGTCGAGCCGGTTGCGACCGGCGAGGCAGCGGTGCTGGCCGTGAGGCCCGAGCGGCTGCAACTCGGCGCCAGTCCCGCCGGGCAAGTCATCGCTGTAACGTTAAGCGACGTCGTCTATGCCGGGGCCGCCCTGCTTCTGATAGGACGTCTGCCTGATGGCACCGAGATGCGCGCGCGAATCCCCGGCGCCTCGCAGTTCAGCTCCTTGGCCGCGGGTGACGTTGCGTCCTTCACGATCCCTACCGAGGCGATGCTGCTCTACCGGGGAAAGCGGCGATGAGGGAGGAGCGATCGCATTTCTGGCATTCCGACGGCCGCCGGCTGAGCGGCCTGTCGACGCTGTTGCTGCTCCTTCCGTTCTTCGCCATCATCGCCTTCGTCTTCGTCTATCCGATCCTGCAGCTCCTGGCGATCAGCATTCTCGAGCCGCATCCGACCTTGGACAACTATGCGCGCGTCGTCGACAATCCGGTTCACATGCGTGTCCTGATGCGCACGGTCTGGACCGCTACGCTGGTGACCGCCTTGTCCGTGATCCTCGGCTTCCCGGTGGCCTATTACATGAGCCGGGCAAAGGGGACGGTCGCCGCCCTTGTCGCTGTCTGTGTCATCCTGCCGCTCTGGTCGAGCGTCCTGGTGCGCACCGCCGCCTGGTCATTCCTGTTCCAGCGCAACGGTCTGATCAATTCGGCTTTCATGTCTCTCGGTCTGACGTCACAGCCGTTCAAGCTGCTGTATACCCAGAGCGCCGTCGTCATCGCCATGACCCACGTGCTCTTGCCGTTCATGATCCTGCCGATCTACGGCGCATTGCGCAGTATTCCGAGCGACTACGGGCGTGCGGCCGCCGTGCTCGGCGCAACGCGCCTGCGGACCTTTCTGGAAGTGATCCTCCCCTTGAGCCTGCCGGGCGTCGTCTCCGGTTCGCTACTCGTGTTCCTTACGGCGCTCGGCTTCTTCATTACGCCCGCGCTGCTCGGCTCGCCGCAGGAGATGATGATCTCGACGCTCGTCTCGAAGCAGATTCGTGAGATTCTCGATTGGCCCTTCGCTGCGGCGCTGGTCGGAGTGCTGACGGTATTCGTCACGTTGCTGGCGGTCATTTTCAGCAAGATGCTCCGTTTCGACCGGCTGATGGGGAATGCCTCATGAGACCGCCGACCGACCGCGGATCGCTGGCGCTGGGAGCCTATGTCTATGCCGTGCTGGCCTTCATCATCGTGCCGTTGGTCATCGTCATTCCAATGTCGTTCAGCCAGAACGACTATCTGGCATTTCCGCCGTCCGGCTTTACGCTGAAATGGTACGCGGAGTATTTTGACAGCAGGCAATGGCGTGCCGCGACCTGGCTCAGCGTACAGGTCGCATTGCTGACCTCTCTCTTCGCGTCGGTCATCGGCACGGCCGCGACCTATGCAATGATCCGCGGCCGCAGCCGGTTGGTAACGGCTTTCCAGATCCTCCTGATCGGGCCGATCATTGTGCCGCATATCGCGCTCGCCGTCGGGCTCTATCTGTTTTTTCAGACGATCGGTCTCTCCGGCACCATTCCCGGCTTCGTGCTGGCGCATACGGTGCTTACCTTGCCGTTCGTCGTTTTCACGATGGCTGCCGCCCTGGGAAAGGTTGATGCCAATCTGGAGGCGGCGGCCATGAGCTGCGGCGCGACACGCTTTCAAGCCTTCCGCCTGGTCACGCTGCCGCTCGTCCTGCCGAGTCTCGCCAGCAGTGCGCTGTTTGCCTTCATCATTTCCTTCGACGAGCCGGTGGTATCGTTCTTTCTGTCCGGCGTGCGCCAGAAGACGCTACCGCGCCGAATGTTCGAGGACATCGAGCAGAACCTGACGCCGGTGATTCCCGCGATCGCGACACTGTTGATCGTCTTGTCCATCTTGATTCTGCTGGGGGCCCATGTCCTCAGATCCCGCAGCGTCACCCGGTAGCGAACCGGGCGAGAAGCCAGAGAGGAGATCGTCGATGCCAAGAACAGGTTGGATGTGGAGCTCGGCAGCTGTCGTGTTTGCTTGGGTTCTTTGTGGAGCGCTGCCGGCAGCCGCCCAAAAGCTGGAAGACCAGTTGGTGATTGCCACGACCGGCGGCCTGATGGGCAACACCCTCGCGAAATATTTCTACGATCCCTTCAACAAGGCCAAGAATGTCGAGATCGTCCCGGTCGCAATCGAGGTCCCCGATCAGTGGGCGCGCGCCAAGGCGATGCAGCGAACCGGCAAGGTGGAATTCGATATCGTCACGGCAACGGGTCCCGACCTGGTCGGACGCACCGACATGCTCGAGAAGATCGACTGTGCGAAACTGCCGAGCGTCCAGAAGTTCGGTGTCTCCGACGCCTGTCAGCCCTACGGTATCGCCCGGACGACCGGCGGCATGCTGATCACCTACAATACCGAAACGTTCAAGGGCAAGGCGCCGAAGACATGGGCGGATTTTTGGGACGTCAAGCAGTTTCCCGGGCCGCGAGGGCTGCCGGACACCGGCGACAGCGATTGGTGGGTTCCGGTAGCTGCGCTCCTCGCCGACGGCGTCAAGCCGGAGCAGCTCTTCCCGCTGGACATCAATCGTGCCTACAAGAAGCTGGACGAGATCCGTCCCAATGTCGCGGTGTGGTGGAAGACAGGCGACCAGGTGCAGCAGATCATGCGCAGCCGCGAGGTCGTCATGGCCATGAGCTACTCGGGCCGCGCGCTCGCCGTCGTGAAGGAGGGCGTACCGGTTGCCATGTCCTGGGATCAGGCCATCCGCGACACCGGCTACATGGCTGTCCTCAAGGGCGCGCCTGATCTCAATGCAGCCATGGCCTATCTCGATTTCTTCTATGCGAGCTCCGACGCGCATGTTCCGTTCATGCGCGCTGTCAACTATGCGACCGCCAGCAAGTCGGCCATCGAGCTGTTGAAGCCGGAGGAGCGCAATCTCTACGCGACCTCGCCCGAGAACTACGAAAAGCTGGTCAAGCCCGATTTCGCCTGGATCGGCGAACATCGTAACGCGCTGCGTGAGCGGTGGATGGCTTGGCTGACCCGCTAAGCCGCACTGGCTTCTCGCGCCATTCGCACTTGCAAGACGAGGATGGACCATGGATCACACCAGTGACCCCGGCGCGCTGCGCTACGTGATCGATCCTCGAAGGCTCGATCTCGTCGAGGAGTTCCGCGCAAGTCCGCTCGGCGTGCATAGCCCGGAACTTCGCAAGCTGTTGGCCCGGATGCGATGGGGCAAGCCGGAAGGGCGGCTTGTCCTGATCGTGCTCGAGCCTGGCAAAGCCTGGCGGCTGTCGCGCATCCCCAAGCGTCGAGGCGATCCGATGCCTTTCGTCGATGATCGCGTCTTCACGTCTCTTGTTGAAGCGGAGTGGCATGTCTTCAAGCTGCGTTGGCAGGAAATGACGGGAACGACTTTGCCTTCGGAGATGTCCGGTGATCTATAGGACCAACGAGTATCTCGGCTATCCGGACCGCATCAGCGTCCCGGCAGGGGAAGCCGTCAGGTTTCAGCTCAGCAGCAAGCGGCCGAGCGTGAAGGTCGAGGTGCTCAGGCTGCGCTGCGGCGATGTCGATACCAACGGCCCAGGCTTCAAATATGAGGTCATGACGAGCCCCATTGACGGTGAGCATGCCTGCCTCGACCAACCGATCCGGCCGGGATCCAACGCCGTCGTCGACCACGACGGTGCACTGGTCCCGACCGGCGGGCACTGGTGTTTCGGAGCCTACGTGTATCCGACGCGGATCGCGGACAATGCCAAGGCCGTGTTGGGAAATTGGTGCGAGGGCTCGGCGCGCGGCTATGCGCTGGAGCTCGACGAGGAAGGGTATCTGGTCCTGGTGCTGGGCCAGGCGAGCGGTGCGCCGGCGCGTTATGCCCTCGACGTCAAGCTGCGCCCACGCGTCTGGGCATTCGTATCGTGCGCGCTTGACCTTGCGCGGGGATCGGCCTCCTTGTCGCTGATTGTTCCGGCAGACGGCGTTCGGCCGGCCGCTGCCCATTCGAAATCGTTCGCCCTGCCGCAAGCGCCTGCGCTCGATTCCGGCCTGCCGTTCCTGATCGCGGCCCATCATGCGAATGGTGATCGCCAATATACCTCGCACTTCGACGGCAAGATCGAAGCTCCGCGTGTCCTTTCATGTCCGTTGGACGCAGAGGCGTTGCGGGTATTCGACGGCCGGCTGCGGACGGGGGTAAGCGATGCCGGGCTTGTCGCCTTCTGGGACCTCTCGAACGGAATCTCGTCTCTGTCGATCAAGGATATTTCACCGAACGGCCTGCACGGTAGCCTCCGCCAGCTGCCCCGCAGGGGCGTGACCGGCTTTCAATGGTCTGGATCCGTTCACGACTGGCGGCTGTCGCCGCAGGAATATGCGGCGATTCATTTCCACAGCGACGACATCTACGATTGCGAATGGCAGACAACCTGCACGCTCGATGTGCCAGCCCACTGGCGATCCGGCGTCTACGCGCTCCGGCTGACCTCGGCAGGCGACAATCCAGACCGGGACTGCGAAAGCTACGTCACCTTCTTCGTGACGCCCGGCAAGGCGTCCCGGCGGGCGGATCTGGTCGTGGTCGCTTCGATCGCGACATATCTGGCTTATGCCAACAGCGCGTTGCGCCTCTATCAGGTTCACTTCGAGACTCTGATGGAGCACGTTCTGTGGTTGCCGCAAGATGACGTCTTCATGCAGGAGAACCCGGAGATCGGCCAGTCGACCTATGATTGCCATGTCGACGGCTCGGGGCGAGCATACAGCTCTTGGCTGCGGCCGGTCCTCAACATGCGTCCGCGCGGCTATTGGTTCAATTTGATCAACGACACACATATCCTCGACTGGCTCGAGGAGAAGGGGATCGCCTACGATCTGATCACGGATGTCGAGCTTGACCGGGAGGGAGCGCGGGCACTCGCTGCTTACCGAGTCATGATGACGCCGACCCATCCCGAATATTATAGCTTCAACATGATGAACGCGATCATGGCGTATCAGAACGCCGGAGGGCGGCACATCTCGATGGGAGGCAATGCATTCTACTGGCGCTGCGGCTTTCACCCGGCCGCACCCGCCGCGCTGGAGGTTCGCCGCGGCATGGCAGGAACGCGCACCTGGGAATCGGAGCCCGGCGAAGTGCATCTTGCCGGCACCGGCGAGCCGGGCTCGCTGTGGCGGCATTCGGGCTTTGCGCCGCAAAAGCTGGTCGGCGTCGGGTTCTCGGCCATGATCAACGATACCTGCGGCTATTATCTGCGTACCGCCGAAAGCGAGGATGCGCGCGTCGCGTTTATCTTCGAGGGCACAGGGCGTCACGAAAAGTTCGGTGATTTCGGGTTTCGCTACAATGGTGCGGTCGGCAGCGAGATCGACCGGTACGATCTCGAGCTCGGAACGCCGCCGCATGCGTTGCGGATCGCAACGTCCGAAGGATTGGGTGCGGGCGCGCTGCCCACGCCGGAGGAGTTCCGCACCGTGGTCGACGGACTCGACGGCACGCAGAATGCGCTGGTGCGCGCCGACATGGTGTTCTTCGAGACTGCCCATGGCGGCGCCGTCTTTGCGACCGGATCGATCACCTACGGCATGTCGTTGGGTCACAACAACTACGACAACAACATCAGCACCATCACGTTGAACGTCGTGAATCGGTTTCTCGATCCAAGGCCGTTCATCATGCCTGCCAAAACCTAGACTGCGGCCTCGATTTCGGCCCAACATGCAAGATCGCCATCTCGTCGCCAGAGATGGCTTCTCGAACCAGGGAGGCTGTCATGTCGGACAAGCCTGAGTTTCACCCCCCGGAATTGGGATCGGTCAACGTCGCTCCCCGCAAGGCGCGCCCGATGCATGCGGACGAGCACTGGGCCAGCCAGCCCTGGTATGAGGCTCCGCGTGGCGATCCCTCCGTCGCGGAGGTCTACACCTATACCGATGCGATGTCTTACGACCCCGGAGACGAAGTCGTCTTTCGCTCCTCCGCGACCGCAAAGGCCTGGCGGCTGCAGATCTATCGCGACGGTCTCGAGCCCGAGATGGTGCATGAGGTCGATGCGCTTGACGGCGTGTTCGCGGCTACGCCATCCGATGCCTATCGCAATGGCTGCAACTGGCCCGTCGCTCATCGCTGGACGTTGCCGCCGGATCTGCGCTCGGGCTTTTATCGTGTGGTCTCCTCGTGCGAGCGAGCGAACGGGGCCCGCTTCGTCCAACATCATTTCTTCGTCGTGCGTCCGACCGAGAAGACGCGGCGCGCGAAGATCCTGATGATCCTGCCGACGGGCACCTGGACCGCCTACAACGATTTTGGCGGTGCCAATCATTATTTCGGCGTCGAAGGTCCTGACAGGGACGAGCCGTCGCCGGTCTTGTCGCTGCAGCGGCCATGGACGCGCGGCGTGGTCTGGCTGCCGCCCGGTGCGCCGCGCATCTGCGCCGATCCCGCGCCCGAGATGGGTGACGCGCCACGCTATCAGATGAAGGAGTGGGCGTTCTCCAACGGCTTTGGCCAATATTACGCGGCAGCGGGCTGGGCCCAGTACGACCGGCATTTCGTGCTCTGGGCGCAGAAGGAAGGCTACGCCCTCGACATGATCACCCAGACCGATCTTCACTACAGGCCCGAGCTGCTCGACGCCTACCCTTGCGTCACCATCATCGGCCATGACGAGTACTGGACATGGGAGATGCGCGAGGCGATGGAGCGCTACGTGGAGGGCGGCGGGCGGCTCGCGCGCTTTGGCGCGAATTTCCTGTGGCAGATCCGGCTCGAGGACGATGGCAAGCGCCAAGTCTGCTACAAGTTCAAAGCCATCCACAAGGATCCGATCGTCGGCACGGACCGCGCGCGCCTGATGACGTCTGCCTGGGAAGATCGCAACGTCCGTTGGCCCGGCGCCTCGACGGTCGGCGTGAACGGTGCGCACGGCCTCTACGCGTCCTGGGGTGGCTTCGCGCCGAACGGCCAACGAGGCTTTACGGTCTATCGCCCCGAACATTGGGCATTTGCCGGCACAGGACTGCACTATGCCGACATCTTCGGCGACAAGCAGCACATCTTCGCCTACGAGGTCGACGGGCTGGACTACACGTTCCGCAACGGTCTTCCTTTTCCGGTGCCGGTCGAAGGGCAGCCCGAGACCATTCAGATCCTGGCGATGGCGCCAGCCGTCCTGGCCGAAGACGAGCCGCAGGGTGAGGGCTTCCGCTACTACGTACGCAGCAGCGACCACGAAGGCCTGGTGGAGTGCATCACCGGCGAGGTTACGCCCGAGGGTCTGGCCCGCTACAAATACGGCTCCGGCATGATGGTGCACATGACCCGCGGCAAGGGCGAGGTGCTGACGGCTGCGACTTGCGAATGGGTGATGGGGCTGAAGCGCGGCGATCCGTTCACGCAGCGGATCACCCGCAACATCCTCGATCGCTTCACTGCGCCCCGTTCCGCGTGAGCAGCTCTCAGCGACGCCTGGATTTCGCGCGGGCTGCCTTGGCAGGTGGTGCAGTGCGCGTCTTCATCGCTTCGATCTCGAGGTCGTCGTCGATGGCCGTCTCGGGAGTCATGAAGCGCGTGCCGCCATGCTTTTCCAGCAACCGGACGAGATTCTGGCCGCCTTCCATCATGTCCGCCTGGATCGACTCGCGAACCTTGTCCGGCCGGCGCTGCCGCAGATTCTTGAGAACGGACAGGTGCTGGTGCTCTTTTGGATAGGTCGGGGGGGCGTTCGGGTAATGGAAATTCAACAAGGGGCCGTTCCGCATCCAGATATCGTCGAGGATGGCGAGCACTTCGGGAAGCCCCGATCCATCATAGAGACCGCGGTGGAATTGCCAGTTGGCGCGAACGGCGTCGGACCATCTGTGCTCCTTCTCCGCGCTGATCAGCTCGCGGTGAGTGGCCTCCATCCTGTCGATGTCGGCTTCCGAGATGCGCGTGGTTGCGTGCTCGGCGGCAAGTCCCTCGAGAAACAGCCTGACGGTCCTGAGCTCGATATACTGCTTGGCCGTCATGTGGGCGACCATGATCGAGCGTCCCGCCTGCATCTCGAGCGCGCGGCCGCGCACGAGCTGCATCAGGGCTTCGCGAATGGGCGTCTCCGACACGCTCATGGTCGCAGCAAGGTCGCGGATCTTGAAGCGATGGCCCGGCCAGAACCGGCCTTCCATCAGCGCCTGGCGCAGATTGTTGTAGACCAGGTTTGTCAGGCTGTCGCGCGCGACCGGGCCCACGCCTCCCTCGCCACGCCTCTGTTCAACGTCAACCATGCTCGGTCCCCGAAAGGTCTGGGCCGTTTCGGCCATCAGCGCCGACCCGGGTTCGAATCCATTTCGTATATAATATAGGATGTCGTTGTCGCGCACTGACCGTCTGCGCTTCTTCTGCGACAGAGCCCTCAAGCTCGCCGCCCCCTGAAAATCCAAACTCGTCAGCTCCGGGATCGGCTGCCGCCCACGAGGTCAACGGGCCTGGGGCAGCAACAATTCCCTTGTAGCCGAGATAATAATATATGATATATCAAAACTCGAGGAGAGGAGAAGGCATGCCGGAATTGATCAGGACAAGGGATGCCGCCCTGCGGGCGCGGGCCGAGAAGGTCGTGCCAGGCGGGATGTGGGGACATCTCCACGCGGCCAAGTTGCCGGAGGCGTATCCGCAGTTCTTCAGCCGCGGCGAAGGCGGCGTGCTCTGGGATGTCGACGGTCACCGCTACGTGGACTTCATGTGCAGCTGGGGTCCCAACCTGCTCGGCCACCACCATCCCGAGGTGGAGGAAGCCGCCGAGCGTCAGCGGCGCGACGGCGACTGCCTCAATGGTCCGGCCGAAGTCATGGTCGAGTTGGCCGAGCTTGTCGTCGATATGGTGGGACATGCCGATTGGACGCAGTTTCAGAAGAACGGCACCGATGCGACGACGACGTGCGTCACGATCGCGAGGGCTGCAACAGGTCGACGAAAGATCCTCGTCGCCAAGGGCGCCTATCATGGTGCCGTACCGTGGTGCTCACCGTCGCTTCTCGGTGTGACCGCGGAGGATCGCGCCCATCTCGCATATTTCACGTTCAACGACGTCGAGAGCCTCGAGGCGGCGGCCAAGGAGGCGGGTGATGATCTTGCCGGAATTCTGGTTTCGGCGTTCCGCCACGATCTCGGGTTCGACCAAGAACTTCCAACCCTAGAGTTTGCGCGCGCGGCGCGTCGCATCTGTGACAGCAAGGGGGCCGCGCTGCTCATCGACGAAGTTCGCGCGGGCTTCCGCCTGAATGCCGCGGGTAGCTGGGAAGGCCTTGGTGTTCGGCCCGATTTGTCCGCCTGGAGCAAGGCGATCGCCAATGGTCATGCCCTGGCGGCCGTCACCGGAGCCGATTGGCTGCGCCGCGCGGCCAGTCAGGTCTTTGTCACGGGGTCATTCTGGGCCGGCGCCGTCGCCATGGCTGCTGCCGTCGCGACGTTGAAGATCGTGCGCAGGGACGATGTTCCGGCCCGCCTTGCGCAGCTCGGGCAAACGCTGCGTGATGGGCTCGAGACGCGTTCCCGCCAGTTCGGTCTTTCAATCCGTCAGTCGGGGCCTGTGCAAATGCCGACCCTATTGTTTGAAGGGGACCCGGACTATCGGAAAGGTTCGGCCTTTTGCAGCGCGATGCTTGCAAGGGGTGTCTACTTCCATCCCAAGCACAACATGTTCCTTTGCGCCGCCCATACCGAGGCCGACATCGCCGTGGCTCTCGAGGCTGCGGAGCACGGCTTCGCAAGCGTGGCCGCACTTTGATGTCACGGGGCTTTCCGAAGCCGCAACCGTGAGCGCGTTGGTCTGGTTCTGTGCCTCGTTGCCGATGTTTGTCGCGGTCTTCGCGATCTGGATGAGTATCGGCGCCTTCTGGTCAAAGCCTTGCGACCGGTATTGTTACGGGTGCCGGGTCGGATTTCCGAGTGCTAGGGTTCCATTGCGAAGCGACGCTTCCCAAGCCAGCCCCGGGAAGTTCAGGCGCCGCGAAAAGACCTTGGCCCGCCTCCGATCGCTATATTGCCGGGGGCGGGCTTCCTTTCCCGCCAAACTGAACAAACTGAAAGGGGCCACCTTTCGGTGACCCCTTGCCGGTTGAAATCGCGTTCGGGATGAAATGCCAGCCCCGGCGATGCCTACGTTAGAGGTACGGAAGGAGGGAGGCGATTCCGGGAAAATACTGTACCTAATACTGTCCTGATGCGAGGCGTCACGCCGGCTTGCCGCCGGCGATGCTATTCGCCGGGATGACAGATCAGTCGGCGCGGATGCTCGGTACCGAGCTCGGACGCCAGGTAGGCAGGCGCCCGGCTCTGCTGAACCAGACGCTCGGCCAGATCGCCGTCGCAGCGCTTGATCTTGGTGACGTAGTCGCACCATTCGTTGGCGCGCGGCTGCCGCAGGCGTGGGTCCTGGTCCGGGCAGGGGCGCTCGTCGACCAGGTACGCGGCCTGTCCGTGCGCGCCGCCGGCCGACATCAAGCAGCAAACCAGAAGTGCGGATAAACCGAAATAGATGCGCATGGCTGTCCCCGGCGGCCCGCGTTCAGCTTCTCCCAAGCCTCGCTCGAACGCAAGCGCGGGGCGCATCGCATCAACACGAAAGAGACGGCGGCTGCGGACCGTGCTAGGGTTCGCTGCCCGCGTGTCATTTGCACTCACCAGCTTTTCTGTCTCTCGGGAGGTTTTTCATGAAACGATTGATTTTACCGGCGGCATTGCTGTCCTTCATCACGGTCTGCGTCACCGGCCCGGCAAGCGCCCAGCGGATGCAGGAGATCGTCGCCACCGAGACGATCGAGCTTCGCGCCGAGCAGGCCCGCACCTTCACCCTGGATCAGCCCGTGACCAGGTTCTCGCTCTCCGTCGAGGACATCGCGCAGGTCATTCCCGAGACCGATCGCGTCTTCACGATCCGCGGCCTGAAGGCCGGGCGCGTGTTGATGTCGGCCTATGCCGCCGATGGTCAGGTCGTCCACCGCTCCAACATCATCGTGGACCAGACCCAGGGGCTGGTGAAGATCTACCGGGCGGACGCCAAGGACTATGTCGGCTATTTCTGCACCAGCCGCTCCTGCGGCCGCGCTGACCCCGATGCCAAGCCGCTGCCTTACGGGGCAACAGCGGAGAACCAGCAGCGCGGCGAGCCCTCCGGCCCCAGCGCCGGGCTGCCGCGGGAATCTCGCTGAGCAAGAGGGGGTGAGGTCGGCCATGGCGCCTCACGCCTAGCGGGTTGGCGCCTGCGGCCATTGCCTTCGGAAATTCGGATCGGGCCTGGTCGTCCTCAACCGGCCGTCGGCGGTCATTTGTCGCGGTTGGTGACGGCGACAGCGCGCCGTGCTCTGCCACTCATTTCGTCAAATCCGCGGCTGATTGCCCGCCGATGATGCAGTTCGGGGCTTCCGAATGGGCATCCACCGCTTTGGCGCTCGGGAAAAGTTCCTCACCGTAGTCGTCCGGACGCCCTGAGTAAGGTTAAGAAAGGATTACCAGGTGACAACTTATCCGGGAAATAGTAGCAATTTCTCAGTTGGCTCAATTTTGCCTGCCAACGGTAACGGTCAGTTCATCTTTAGTAAGAGGGATTTTCTCCTATGTTGAAATATTACATCAAGACCACCGAAGCCCTGAAGCAGCTGCGCAAGGACCAGGACGGCGTTGTGTCGTTCGAGTACGTGATCGTAGCGTTTGCGGTCGTTTCGGCGGTGGCTCTCGCGTTCGGTACTGGCACCGGCGGCGCTCTCAAAGACGCGCTGACCACTGCGATCGACGCGATTATCAAGAAGCTTCCCGCCTAAGCACGCGTCGCAATGCGGGGGGGCAACTAGGCTGTAGCCCCCCTGTGCCTCCACATCACATTGTTACAGCTGGCGTTGGCGTCGCCAGCGCTAGTGCGGTGCTCTAGACGACCGCTGAGTGAGGCGATCAGCATACCGCTGTGGGGTTATTCGATCGTCTGACTAGGAGATTATTGGACTGACGATTTTTTTGAGGCGCGTTTTTAAATGAGTTGGATTGTTTATATAGCCTCAATTCTTGAAATCCTGTTGTTGCTGTATGTCGCAACGCTCGATGTCGCGACGCGACTGATCAGAAATGAGGTCTGCCTGGCGCTGGGGTTCCTTGGAATCGCCAGTCAAATTGCCAGTCCGGTGCAACTTGCTCAATCGCTCATCGCTGCTGCGGTACTCTTTGTGCTGCTGCTGATCATCTATACGCGGGGATGGATGGGCGGCGGCGACGTGAAGCTGCTCACTGCCGTGGCGGTTGGTTTTCCGCTGACGGAGGTGATCCAGCTATTGACCATCACGGCGTTGGCCGGCGGTGTTCTTGCCATGGCGCATCTGGTGATGCGCAACTTGCCCTATCCAAAACTGGCGCCCATCGGATCGTCGTTCGCACGCCGCGTCTACGCCGTCGAGCGCTGGCGCCATCTACGCCATGCACCATTGCCTTACGGCGTTGCCATCGCTTGCGGCGGTATCTGGACCATTTTCAGTCGAGGATTTTGACATGTCATCCGCCTTGCGCATCTCGATCATCATGGTCCTGTTGCTCGCAGCAACAGCGTTCGGGCTCATTGCCTACAACATGAACCTGCCGAGGCAGGTCCCCGTGCAAATTGCGGAAAAGGGGCCGGCGGCGCCTGCAACGGTGGGCTACTACGTCGCGACCCGAGCGTTGCCGAAGGGGACGTTGGCCCGCCAGGAAGATTTCACGCTTCGCCAGGTGGCGCCGGATCGCGTCCCGACGGGCGCGATCCTCGAAACGCCGGAATCGGCGGCCGGGCTGCCCGGCTCTCTGGTGCGAAAGTTCGTCGAGGCCGGCAGCCCCGTCACATTGCAGGACATCCTGCGTCCGCGGGATCGCGGCTTCCTCGCCAGCGTGCTGGCGCCGGATAGCCGCGCCATCAGCATCAAGGTGGACGAGGAGTCAGGCGTCTCGGGCCTGGTCAGGCCGGGCGATCATGTCGACGTCGTGCTGACCCAGGTGTTCGAGAAGGCGGATCCCGCCCGCCGCGCGATGAGCGAGACCGTCTTGCGCAATGTCCGTGTCATCGCGATCGATCAGGAGATCGTGCAGGGCGGACGCAGCGTTGCCTCTGCGACAGGGAAGCTGCCGCAGACGGTGTCGCTGGAGCTGACGCAGGAACAGGTCAAGAAGGTCACGGTCGCCAAGCAGCTCGGTACGCTGTCTCTCGCGGTCCGGGCTGCCATCGACCAGTGGGACAAGGGCGACACTGGCTCGATCTCGAGCTGCGACGTCTCGCCGGAACTTGCGCGCCAGAATGCCATGGCGGGGCAGAGGACGGCGGTGGTCGTTCATTCCGGCGGCGAGGTCAAGCAGTACACGGTCCGGAAGCAGGACTCCGAAGGCAGCGACGTCGCCGTGAGCTGCGACGGATCGGAAACTGCTGCCCGCACCGCGAGCGCAATTGGCTATGCCGCCAGGCTGCCGGAGAAACGTTGATGAACATGGCCGTGGTCACTCCGCCCCAGGAAACGACGTCCGTCGTCTCGCGCAACCGGATCGTCTGTTTCGTCAACGACGACATCAGCGCCGGCGCGCTCGGCAAGGGGCTCGAAGGCAGCAATCTCACGATCAAGCATGGCACCATCCGCAATGCCATCAGGATGCTGGAGACGGACACCGATCTGTTCGCCCTGGTCACCGATATCAGCGGCATCGATGATCCCTTTCCGGAGCTGGAGCGCCTCGCCGGCGTCTGCCCGCCCGATGTCCGCGTGGCGCTGGTCGGCGACAACAGGGAGATCACGTTTTATCGCCAATTGATGGATCTCGGCCTCAGCGAATATCTTCCCAAGCCACTGACGCGGGATGTCGTGCTGGATCAGTTGCGCCCGAAGCTGCTGGGCGCCGTCTCGCACGCGCCGGCCGATCGCGGCGGCCACGTGGTCTCCATCTGCGGCGCGCAGGGCGGCGCCGGCGCCACCAGCATCGCGATCAACCTCGCGCTGCAGATTGCCGAGACCACCAAGGCCAAGGTCGCGCTGCTCGATCTGCATCTGCAGGGCGGCGAGACCGCCGTGATGCTCGGCGTCCGGCCGGGCCCGGGGCTGCGGATCGCGCTGGAAAACCCCGCGCGTGCTGACACCCTGTTTCTCGAGCGGGCGGCCATCGAGGTCAACGAACGGGTGTCCCTGATCTCCGCCGATGAGGAGCTCGACGCGCAGCTCAACATCACCGAGGCGGGCGTGCGGCACGTGCTCGGCCTGCTCCGCCAGCGCTTCAACTATGTCATCGTCGACGTGCCCGTGCCGTTCCCGCCCTCGATGCACTCGGTCATCGAGCTGTCGCGTCACGTGCTGGTGCTGCTGGAAGCCGAGGTGACCGGGCTGCGCAACGCCCATGCGCTGCGTACCGCCGTCACCAACATCGCCGGCAAGGACCGGGTGTTCACGCTGCTCAACCGGGCCGATCGCGCCGGCGGGCTGCCCCGGGCCACGATGGTCAAGGCGCTCGGGGCCGAGCCGGACATGGTGATTCCCGATCTCGGCAAGGGCATGACACAGGCGGTCAATCTCGGCATCCCCGCGCTGAAGCACGTCAGGAAATTGCGGCGCCATCTGGCGCCCATCGTCCGGGAGATCACCGGCATCGGCGCCCAGCGTAAGGGCCGGTTGCGGAGGCTGCTCGGGCTATGAAGAAATTCGGCCGCCGCCCCGACGACATGCCGGATAGTCTGCCTGCATTGGCGGCAGGCTTGCCTCTGGCGATGCCCGCTGCACCTCCGCCGATCCTGAATCAGTCGCCGCCACCAGGTGCGCCTGCCGCGACACCCGTCGTGACGGCGAGGCGCGAGGAAAGTGCGATTCATCACCCCGTCATGCCGGCGTCGCTGCGTGAGCGCGTCATCGAGCAGATCGATCCCGCGGTCGCCGCCACCGTGTCCCGCGATATCCTGCGGCGGCAGGTCGAGGAAATCATCCACGCCATCGCCAACCAGGACCGGCTCGAACTGTCGGGCCGCGAACAGATGCTGCTTGCGGACGAGATCGCCGACGACATGACCGGCTACGGCCCGCTCCGTCCGCTGCTGATGGACCAAACGATCAACGACATCATGATCAATGGGCCCAGCAACGTCTATGTCGAACGCAGCGGCAAGCTGGAGCGGCTTGCGGTGCGCTTCCGCGACAATGACCATATCGCCTCGGTGGCGCAGAAGATCGCAGCGCAGGTCGGGCGTCGCGTCGACGAATCCAGCCCGATGGTGGACTGCCGCCTGCCGGACGGCAGCCGCGTCAACATCATCCTGCCGCCGCTCGCGATCCACAGCCCCTGCATCTCCATCCGCAAGTTTCCAAGCCGCCGGCTCGACATGGCCGGCATGGTCGAGAACGGCTCGATGACCCCGGCCATCGCGAAACTGCTGGAGATCGCCGGCCGCGCGCGTCTGAACGTCCTGGTCTCCGGCGGCACCGGCTCCGGCAAGACCACGCTGCTCAACGCCATGAGCCAGTTCATCGATCCCCGCGAGCGCATCGTCACCATCGAGGACGCGGCGGAATTGCAGCTTCAGCAGCCGCACGTGATCAGCCTGGAGACCCGGCCGCCGAGCCTCGAAGGCACCGGGCAGGTGACGCAGCGCGATCTGTTGTGGAATGCCCTGCGCATGCGTCCTGACCGGATCGTGGTGGGCGAGGTGCGCGGCGCCGAGGCCTTCGACATGCTGCAGGCGATGAACACCGGCCATGACGGCTCGATCTCCACCGTGCACGCCAACAGCACCCGCGACGCCCTGACCCGTGTCGAGAACATGGTGCAGATGGGGCAGGTCAATCTGCCCTCGCGCGCGATCCGGGCCCAGATCGTCGCGGCCCTGGATCTCATAGTGCAGGTCGAGCGCATGCGCGACGGCCAGCGCCGCATCATCCAGATCAGCGAGGTGATCGGCCTCGAAGGCGAGGTGATCACCACCAATGATATTGCGGCTTTTGAGTACCAGGACGAGGACGTTCACGGGCGGATCTTGGGCACCTACAAATCCACCCACGCGGTCCCGAAATTCAAGAGCCGTCTCGCTTACTACGGAGTTGATCGAGACTGGGCCGAGGCCATGAGGCAGATATGATTCCGCAATCTGTCATCCTGACCGTTCTGACGCTCCTGTTGTGCGCTATTGCCGTGTCGCTGTGGCTCGACGCGCGCGCAAGGCGCATGAATCGTCAGATGGAGACAGCTTTACCGACCCGCGAGTCGCAGAGTCTGCCCTCGATCCGTCGCTTGGAGAGCGGAACCGGCTCACGGTTTTTACACCGTTTGGTAAACTATCGGATCGGTATCGTATACGCTTGGCACCCGGCCTATGTGCTGCTCGCCGGAGCTATCGCAGCCTCAGCGGTCTTCTATGCAAATCTCTTGTTCATGTATTCGACTCCCTACGTGTCGGTCGCGGCCGCAATTGCTGCACTTCTAGTGGTGCGTGGCCTGTTCGGGTGGCAGCAGCGCCGCTTCGCCAATCAGCTCTTTCAACAGCTACCCGACGTCGTCCAACTGGTGACGAGTACCGTGCGGGCCGGACTACCGGTGAACGAGGCATTTCGCACGATTGCCCGCGACATGCCGCAACCGACGGCGGGGCAGTTTGCCCTAGTCTGTAACGAACTGAGTCTGGGAAGATCTCCAGAGGAGACAATCGAAGCCGTTTACTTGCGAACGCAAGTGGCTGAGTACGCGATGTTTGCGGTGACGCTTGCAGTCCAATTGAAGTCCGGTGGCAGTCTAGCTGAAACGCTGCAAACTCTCGGCGAGACCGTGAGGCAACGCGTTGCACTGGCTGCGCGCGCGAAGGCTCTTGCTGGAGAGGTGATTTTTTCCTCGCGTGCTCTCTCGGCCGCGCCCTTTATCGTCGGCGGGCTGCTGTATTTGATCAGCCCGCAGTCAATCGACCTGCTGTTCTATGATCCGACCGGAAACAAGCTGCTCGCCTATGCAATCGGCTCGGTGCTGCTCGGGCACTTCGTTATACGCTGGATAATCAGCAAGGAGACGGCACTATGACGGCCGCTCTCGGTTTCGTGGCATTGGCGATAGGCGCAGCGGTTGCGATTTTCGTGTTGATGATCCGCGAGATGCATATCCGCGCGCTAAATGCCCGGGTATCAAATGCTGTGCTGGGAATCTCCGAGCGGCCAGCGCGCTCGCGAGGTATGGTCGGTTGGTTTTCTTCGATCGGTACGCGTTACCGGCGCTTCTATGCTGAGGAAGAGCTGGATCAGCTAAGGGCGGTCCTCCAGTCAGCAGGCTTCAATTACCATCGAACACTGCCGATCTGGATCGGTGTCAAGATCGTCAGCATGTTCCTGCTGCCGATCGTCGTCTTCCTATTCGCGCAGCTTTCGGGGAGGCCGCCTGCCGACGTGCTGATCTATACGCTGGTCGGCGTGGTGGTCGGAATCATGGCGCCTCGGCTTACACTGCTGATGATGAGGCGACGTTTCGATGCTGCTATTCGGCTGGGTACGCCAGATACGATCGATTTGCTTGTTGTATGCAGCGAAGCAGGAATGGGTCTGGAGAGCGCGCTAGAGCGCGTCGCGAATGAGATGATCCAGACTAACCCCATGATGGCGCGAGTGTTGTACGGTCTTCTCGACGATCTTCGGATCTTGCCGAACCGCGTCGATGCATTCGAAAAGCTTGGGGCGATGTCGGATGGGCTTCGCCGGTTCGGTACTATGGTCGGCCAAAGCCTGCAATACGGAGCGCCGTTGAGCCAGGCCCTGCGCACGATTGCTGCGGACCTGCGCCGCGATCGTATGACCAAATTGGAAGAAAGAGCGCATAAGCTGGGCGCCAAGCTGACAATTCCAATGGTGCTGTTTCTGCTTCCGGCAATGTTCATTGTCTTGGGCGGAAGTCCTTTCCTGCACCTCATTCGTACCTTCAGCAAATTTGGTAGCGGATAAGAACGATGACCACGGTCTGTGTTTGTCCAGGACGGTCTGGAAACCGAAGAAGATCTCTTATTCGGGATCAGCGTGGCGCGGTCGCGCTTGAGATGCCGTTTGTCTATGGCTTCATGATTCTCAGTCTTCTAGTGCCCCTGGCTGACGTCGCTATCGCGGGCTTCCGGTACATCTCGGCCTGGGAAGCATTGCGCGGCTTTGGGCAGTCGATCCAATACTTCCCGCCGCCCGACGTCACCGACGCGTCAAATTGGAAGCAGGCTGCTCTCGCAAAAGCCGATCCGAAGTATCCAATTTCAGACTTCCAGCTTATTTGCGGCGACAACAACATCGCCTGTTCTACGACTAACCTCGATTCGACCAATCCCGCGAAAGCTAAGTTTTATACGTTCAAGACCAGCATCACATTGACTCCCATATTGCTGCAATCGGTATTGTGTACGAGTAGCGCCACTAATCCTTGCACCTTTACATTGTCTTACTCCGAGCGGTTTCAATAGGATCTTCTATGCGCAACGTGCTCCGCAACCGTCGAGGCTCGGTCGCCTTCGCGACAGTGGTTGCCCTCGTGCCGCTAATTGGAGTTGTTGCGCTTGGGGCTGAGGCGGGCTCTTGGTACGTTACTAAGCGACATGCGCAGAATGCGGCTGATGGTGCGGCCTATTCCGGCGGTTTGACGCTGGCGTGCACTCTCGCGAGCGGGACAGTCTCTTGCAGCGATACCAACGTGGATTATCGCGGCAAGCAAGTCGCAGCTCAGAACGCGTTCTGCAACCAGGGCGACACCGGCTATCCCGGCTCCATCTGCTCGACCCTTCCGGCAAACACCGTGCGGACGGTTCAGATCGCGACGTTAGGTTCGTGGAACGGTGTCGCCGGAAACTTTGTTCAGGCGACTGTTGCCCAACAACAGCCCGCATACCTAGCTGCGGTGCTTGGTTTGTCGACGGTAAACATCGGCGCCACTGCTGTTGCGCAAGTCGATGCGTTGGCGAAGCCTCCCTGTGTCCTAGCTTTGAAGGATTCCGTCACGTTCCAGGGAAGCCCGACTGTATCGTCGTCGAGTTGCGGTATTTCGTCGAACAGTGCTGAGGCGGATGCAATTGGTTTCAAGGGTAACAATGGCATCAATCTGAATGCACCAAGTTACACCGTCGGTGGTTGTTCGCAGACTGGAGGAAGTCAGTGCGACAAGGTGCAGACTTACTCGAAGTTCATTCCGGACCCCCTGAGTTCTGTGAATGCGGCGATCTCAGCACTGAAAACGTCCGACTTCCCGGGCGGTCCGTGCGGCGGGACACTGAAGTCGTATGAGGTGGGCGCTTGTTACAATAACGGCACTCAGACTCTAAGCGGGACCTTGGCCGGAACGTACTACTTCAATGGCAACGTCAAAATCCAGAGCAGCAGCACGACGGTCATCGGAACGGCCACTTTGATATTTTTCGGGAGCGGGACGCTTTCTATCAATGGTGGTCCGACCATCCAGTTAACGGCAATGAAGAATCCCGCGGTGCCGCCGAAACTAGCTCCTGTGGCAAGTTTGATGACCGATCTCCTCATCTACGACGGGGAGGTCACGAGCGGCGGCGTCAAAGTCACTGGTAGTTCGACCAGCTATTTCAACGGTATCGTCTATGTGCCCAACTCTCCTGTTACGTATTCAGGCAATACTGCTGGAGTTGCGCCTACTTCCGGCTGCTATCAAGTTATCGCCTATGGCGTGACTTTCGCGGGCAATACGAGGCTGGATAACTCAGGATGCAGCAACAGCGCGACCAAACCCAACGTCCAGACTGTGCGCCTGGTGCAGTGATGAGGCAGCTTGATCAGCGTGGGGTTGCTGCCTTTGAATTCTGCCTCGTCGCCCTGGCGTTCTTCACGTTGATATTCGCCATATTCGATCTTGGACGATACGTCATCACGATGCAATCGCTCAGAAATCTTGCAGGTGCAGGGGCGCGGGCAAACATGATTACCTGCTACACGCCGGCTGTCATCGGCAAAACGTCGCCCTCCGGCTGCACTGGCGATTACTTATCTCCCGCGCAGAAGCAAGATGCTGCCCCGTTCCTGTTCGTTGGGGGCGTCTCACCGACGTTGGCAACGACAGCAGGAGCAAATGCACTGACTGTGACGGCGTCTATAGGATTTACCCCGTTGATGCCGATTTGGGGCTCGGCCCTCGACGCGCCAAGCGCCTCAACAAATATCCCGTTCTAGCGCACGGTTGTATTGCCGAGGGGCGTTCAGCGGTGCAATTGCACCTGCCGATTGCGGGTATTGCTCCTGCGAGGCCGCGTCGGCTCGGCAACGAGAAGTGGTGCCGGGGGGCAACATTTGACAGTTTTCTGTGGCGTTACCGCACTGCAAGAGACGTCTCGCCTTGCCATTTCATCCCGGGATTGATGATGATCCTCTGGCCGGTGCATTGCGCGGCCGGCGCTTCGGCCGGACGGGGTGACGTCGGAAGCCTCCGCCGACCGGGAAATACTGGTAACGGTTTGTAGTGGAACGAATTGTAAGCTCTGTGGCGTTGCGTGCGAAGGAGAGTAGCTAAGGCGCCCGGGAATATAGTGTTGGGGACAGCCGCAGAAAGCGGCAAGGGGTTTTGAAATGGGTGGCGGTCGCGTTTTCATGGGGGCCGGAGCTGGGCGTTTCGCCTGGGGCGTTTTGGCTCTGGGCGCCGGACTTGCTTTGGTCGGTTCTGTGGACCGCGCCGGCGCGGCCGATCGGCGGGTTTCCCCCGGCGGCGTCTTCGTCAGCGAGATGAACGACGTCCAGCGCGTCAAGGTCATCGTCAACAAGTCCAGGACTTTCCGGGTCGACCAGGCCTTCGCCACCATCGTGGCGGGCTCGTCCGACATTGCCGACGTCAAGTCGCTGAGCGATCACCTGATCTACATCCAAGGCAAGCAGACCGGCACCACCAACGTCATCCTGCTCGACTCATCGATGAAGCAGATCGGCATCCTCGATGTCGAGGTCGCCATCGATACCAACAGCCTGCAGCAGAACATCCGCGCCAGCACGGGCTCGCAGGGCATCCGCGTGTCCTCGTCTGAGGGGCAGGTGGTGCTGAGCGGGATGGTCGCCGATGCCGTCGCCGCCGAGCGGGCCATGGCGATTGCCACGGGCACGGTTGCCAAGGGTGGCACAGTCGTCAACGCGATGAGCGTCGCGGCGCCGCAGCAGGTGATGCTCGAGGTGCGTTTTCTCGAGGTCAACAGGACTGCCGGCCGCGACCTGGGCATGAATCTGTACGCAGCAAATGCGAACGGCACGAACGTGGGCCAAACCGGATTGGGAGACGTTGTTGCCGCTGGACGTACCCCCATCGGCAATGGCAATCCTCCCAGCACACTTCCCCTGCTCAGCACGGCCGGCACACTGGCGAGCGGAGCGGTGCCGTTCGGAAATTTGCTGACGAGCATTGTGCGGACCAGCAGCGGTGGTTCGGTCGATCTCCTCGTTACGGCCCTTGAGAAAAAGGGCTTATTGCGTCGATTGGCGGAGCCGAATCTGATGGCGTTGTCCGGCGACGCTGCGCGTTTTCTTGCCGGCGGTGAATTTCCGGTTCCTGTCGCGTCCACGGCTGGTACCGCCGGCCTTGTCCCCACAGTGACGATCGAGTTCAAGAAGTTCGGTGTCGAGCTGGCCTTCGTTCCCACCGTTCTCTCGCGCGGCGCGATCAATCTGCGCGTCGAGCCCTCCGTCAGTGAGCTCGATTTCCAGAACGCGGTCACCATTGCAGGTACGACCATCCCGGCACTGTCGCGCCGCGACGCGCGCACGACCGTCGAACTGCGCGACGGCCAGAGCTTTGCCATCGCCGGCCTGCTCCAGACACGAAACCGCGAGGACGTCTCTCAATTGCCCTGGATCGGCTCGGTGCCGGTGCTCGGTACGCTGTTCCGCAGCTCGTCCTACCAGCAGCAGGAAACCGATCTCGTCATCATCGTCACGCCGCGGCTTGTTGCGCCGGCCGCGCCGGGCCAGCAACTGGCCTCGCCGCTGGATTCGCGGCTGCCGCCCAACGACGTCGATTTCTTCCTCAACGGCCAGATGGAAGTCCGCAAGCGCTACAACGATTACGTCAATTCCGGCGGCGAGGTGAAGGGGCCCTATGGCCACATCATCGCGCCTGAGCTCAGGGCGCCGCCTCCGCCGCCTCCCGCCGACCAGACCGTCGTGAAAACCCTCAACTGAAGGACGCGAGAGATGACCATCAGGTATCTGGCTCTGTGCGCGCCCTTCCTGCTCGGGGGGTGTTACGGCCTCGCCGGGCACGACGAGATGGACCGCTATTTCCAGCGCTCCGACACCATCACCATGAGCGCCGGCGACGCCAAGCAGGTCAACGCCGCCACCCACACCATCACGCCCTGGCCGCGCTATGTCGGCGACACCCGGATCGCCACCGACGCGCGCCGCGCCGGCGCCGCCGTCACGCGCTATGGCAACAGCAAGCAGCCGACAGATCAGCTTCCGGATATCGGCGATTCGACGAAGCAGATGGGAGTACGGCCCACACCGACCCAGAGCATCGACGTGCAAGGTTTGGGAGCTGGCGCGTCGGCCGGTGTCTCGGTACCGGTGGGCGGCGTGGGAGCAAAATAAAAAGCAAAGTGATTTCAATTATATAGCTACTGTGCATGGGGTTGTTTTGCAGAATTTTGTTGGGGGCTGGCTAAGGCGAGGCGAAGCTGGCGGGGGACAAGGACCGATGCGGCGTCTGATCCTGATGCTGACCTGTTGCTGGCTCGCGACTGGCCTCGCCGCGTGCGACTACACGGTGCGGCAGGCCGCGATCGTCGCGCCTGTCGACGCCGGCGGCCCGGATCCGGTGCAGGAGCCGACCGACGTCAAATATTATCCGTCGGACGAGCCGGTGCGGCTGGGGCTGGAGCACTTCAATCGCGGCAATTACGGCATCGCCAATCGCTATTTTCGTGATGGCGTCGAGAAGTCGCCGAAGGATCTGACCGCCTGGATGGGTCTTGCGGCGAGCTACGACCGCCTGCGCCGCTTCGATCTCGCCGACCAGGCCTACGCGCAGGCAGTCCGCCTCGGCGGCGAGACCGTCCAGCTCCTGAACGATCAGGGCTACTCCTACATGCTGCGCGGCAATTTGTCGGCGGCGCGCCGCAAGTTCGAGAAGGCCTATGCGCTCGACCCCGGCAATCCCGTCATCGCCAACAATCTCGAGCTGCTCAACGGCAGCCGGCGCTTCATCGAGCGGCCGCCGAACAACCAGCCCTGAAGGGGGCTTAACCGGCGATTGACGGCGTTCGGCTTTCCGGCCGGGGGCGTGGGAACTCTTAAGACAGGATCAACGTTTGCAACGTTAGTCTTGTCCCATGAGTCGGCTATTCAAACTCCAGTTTCTCGGACCCCTGGCCCTGTTCGTGGCGACGCTGTCGGCCGAGCTGGCCGCCCTCGCGCTCGAGCGCACCCCGTCCTCCGCGACGCTCTGGTACCTGAACCTCAGGGTGTTCGGGCTGTTTCAGCGCAGCCACGAGGCGCTGGCCGAATACACCGACCTCGCAGGCGTCCAGCTGTTTGGCATTGCGCTGCCGATCTTCGCGCTGGCGTGTCTCGGCCTGATGATGCGCTCCAAGCTGCCGCTCGCCGTTTCGACGCAGTTCGCCGCCGGATATGCCGGCTTCCTGCTGATGTCGTGGCAAAGCCCTGCACAGGCGGCCCGGCAGGCATCATTGGGCTGGATCGCGGTGCCGTCGGGGGAAGGATTCTACCTGCTGGCAGGGATCCTGGGCGCTACCCTGACGTCGTGCCTCATCTCCCATTTCCTCTACCTGCGCGCGCCCCGCACGGCCTGAAACCGATTGCGTCGTGATCGTCGGCGCACTCGCGAGATTCAAATCAATTCGGACCCAGCACAGCGTCGACCTGGCGACTGTCGCGCCGCACGACGAGGATGGCGCCGTTGCGAATCGTGAACCGCGCCCCAAGCAATTTGGGCACCTTCTCCGTCACGGGCGAAGGAAACGGAATCGTCGGCCATGCGACGGCATCTCCTACGTTTGCCAATGCCGTGGAAGGGCCGCTGGCAGGCGCCGGCTTGATGTATTCGCGAATGAGTTGAATCTCCTCGCGGGACAGGCTGAGAGCCGCCTGCTGGGGAACAGCTGCCGGCCGTCGGTCGGCTTCCTCTCGCGCCTTTGCATCCTTGGCCTCTCTGGCCTTCTCTGCCAGATCCATGCGAGCGAGCCGCTCCTTCAGAGGTGACAGCTCGCGCTGCAGCGAGGAAATTTCCGTCTTCAACGATCTGATCTGCGCCAGCGCGATGACCGCTCCGGCGCAGATGATGAGGGCCAGCAAGCTGACCAGCGCAACGAGTCCGCCGTTGAGCCCCGTGCTCCGGCTCGTCGGTCGTTCTTTCGGCAGATCCGGCTCCAAGTGCTTACGCCACATGAGGCCCAGGCGACTAAGCATGCCGCCCATGGTCTTGCCGACAGGCACTCGCGATGCGGGGGCTCGCGGGGCTGTGTGGCCGGTGTCGTTGGAAAACGCGCGCCGAGCGCTCGGTCGGGGATCAGGTCTGACTGAGGGCGAATGCTCGATGGGCTCGGGAATGGGGGAATTCGCTGGGTCTTGTGAACCTAGAGCTGCGATGGGCAAGGACTGTTGCGCTGCGGTGAGCGGCTCTATGGGAGGCGGCGGCTGCTGGTCTTTGCCTTCTTCGCCGGCTCGTTCGGCTGAATCTGTGTCTGCACCTCGGAATTCAAGGTCGAAAATCCGCGATCTCACGTCCGAGCCGATAAGCCGGTCGATCAGCCCTAAAGCCTCGGCGCCCGGCGTAAAGGGGAGTTGATCGCGATAGTGCCTAATTACATTTGCGACCTCACGGCCGGCGTCGGTGATCTGTAGCTCTTTGCCGTCGGATATGACGAGGCCCGTTTCGATCATATCGATGTCGTCAAGCAGCTTGTCTACGACTTCTGGCACTTGAGTATCGGCATTGTCCCGGAGGTGCTGCTCGAGCTCTGCGACGGTTGCTCGCCCATCGGGCCTGATGGCAAGCAACGTAAGGACGCGCGATTTGCAAAATTGCATATTGTGTCAGCCGGATGAAATTCACCCAACAGGGTGCCGTCGGCAACCGATTCCGGCGGAATATAACAGGCATCCTCGATATCCGCTGCAGACAAGCTCTTCGAGAGAGCCTGCCATGACGACGCGGCAGAGATCGGGAGCAGGGGGACACCCCGGCCCTGTCGTGGTCGCCAATATGGTCGGAATTACCTCGGGCACAACGAGCCGAAGCACGTCCCGCGCTCTGCGCCGACAGGTCCGGTCAGGGGCAGGCCGGCCGGTGATAACTCCAGCAACCGAACTTGAAGCTGCGCCGAAGGCCGATCAGACCGAGATCGCCTTGGCCGATCCGACCTTGTCGCGCAGAACGAACTTCTGGATCAGGAGTGTCGCAACAACAATTACCGGGACCGCGCAGCAATTGAACCATTAAGAACTATGCTGCATCGCATCACGGAAAGGGCCTCGCCCTTCCCCCAATTTGAGTGCATTCTATATTGGAACGCGCGTTCAATGAGGTTTGCGGAATGGGAACCGTCGGTCAGAACTACGTTCGGTTGGTTGGCGGCGATCTCGTGTCATCCGTGATCACCGATACCCCGAGTATGCGGATCGAAATTCTTCGCAGGGAGACGATCGGGCGCATGCACTGGCATTTTCGTCAGCCCGAGCTGTCGTTGTTCTGGTTCGGAAAGGGGGCCGAACGTCTAAGAGCGACGATTGACGGACGTCCGGTTGAGCGGCGATTTTCCGGGAAGTCCAAGCTCGCCATCTTTCCCGCCGCAATCGAGATCGAAGGTGAGTGGAACGTCGGACCGACCCTCGATTACACCGTGGTATTCTTAAACCCATCTTTTGTGGGCGAGCGCCTGCAGCACGCGATCACGAACTGCACGATCGCTTTTGAGCACGATGGACTGACGCGTGGCCTCGCCGAACTTTGCCGCGAAGCGACCTCGCCGGACAATGTTTTCAGCCTCATGGCGGAGGGGTGGTCGATCCAGGCGCTGGCTCATATTTCTCGCATCAGCGATCGAAGCCAGCAGCCGTCCAACAAACTGCGCGGCGGCTTATCGGGCCGAAGCCTACGGAGTGTTGAGGAGTATGTGCGTGAGAACCTCCCTCAGCCCATATCTCTTGCGGAACTCTCCGAAATCGCCGGGCTGAGCAAGCGGCACTTCCTGCGCGCATTTCAGGAAAGCGTCGGCGTGACGCCGTACAACTACGTGCTCTCGCTTCGGATCGAGGAGGCGAAGCGACGGCTCTCGGCAACGGAAGACAGCATTGTCGATGTAGCCCTTGCGACCGGTTTCAACGACGCCCAGCATTTCTCGACGAGTTTCAAGAAGGCGACCGGCATCACTCCCTCGGGGTTCCGTCAGCGTTGCCTGTCATAGGCAACGCCAGCTTGAGCGCGCCACGGCCTTCGGGACAAGATGGCGCTTTGACGAAAGCCGTGGCGCTATTCTGCAAGTCAGGATCAGCCTCGCGATCTAACACTCTCCCATAAAAATCGACGCAGACCGCGACCGCCGTGCCGCGACTCCTCAAGCGGGAGTTCCGGGCGGACGGGCCGGCACGAGGGAGAGCGAAATGGCAACTTCTTTCAAGGGATATGTGCTTGTGGGGCTCGCCGGGGCGATCGGTCTCGCAGCATCGGCCGGCGTGCCGACCTACGCGCAGGAGAAGGGCGCCATCAAGATCGGTCTGATGCTGCCCTACAAGGGCGTCTATGCAGTTCCGGCGGAAAGCATCGATCGCGGCTTTCAAATCGCACTGGAAGAGTTCGGCAACAAGAGTAACGGTCGTCCCATCGAGATTGTCCGCGCGGACGACGAGTTGACGCCGAGCGTGGGCGTTCAGAGATTCAACAAGTTCGTTCAGTCGGACAAGGTCGATCTGGTTGCCGGTGTCGTCGGTTCGAATGTCGGCATTGCCATCTCGGAGCTTGCCGACAAGAACAAAATGCCGATGGTGTTCGTGAACGCTTTCGCGGACGAGATCACCGGCAAGTTCTGCAGCCCATACATCGCTCGCACCTCGTTCAGCGCCAACGGATTTGAATATGCCTCCGGCAAGTACTGGGCAAGCAAGGGGATCAAGACCGCCGTGACGATGGGGCCTGATTACTCTGCGGGCCGCGCATTTATCGGGGGGTTCAAGCGCGGCTTCGAAGACAACGGCGGAAAGGTTATCGAGGAAATCTGGACACCGTTCCAGAAGACAAAGGACTACAGCGCCGCATTGACGCAGGCTGCCAACTCCGGCGCGCAAATCATCTACGCATTCTATGCAGGCGCGGAAGCAATCCAGGTCGTCAAGCAGCACGCTGATTTCGGCCTTCGCACCAAGATTCCGTTTATTGGCGATCACTGGGTCTACGACGAGGCGCTGTGGCCCGCACTCGGCGATCTGGCGCTCAATGCCCAGCACGTCGCCACGCATCACCCCAGCATCGAAACCGAGGCGAATCAGAAGTTCGTCAAGGCCTATAACGCAAAGTACAAGCAGGATCCCGACGTGAGCGCGGCGCTTGGTTACGACAACGGCAAGGCCATCATGCTCACTCTCGAAAAGCTCGGCGGCGAGATGCCGCAAGACCGCGCGAAGTTCATTTCGACCATGCGAGACCTGACGTTCGATTCGCCACGCGGGAAGATCAAGTTCAACGCGCAGAACAGCGCATTGCTTGAGAAGGTCTATGTGGTCGAGATCGTCAAGGGCGCCGACGGCAAGATGCAGCGTAAGCCGCTGGACCAGTTTCCTGGCGCTGGCGATCTGCCGGGTTGCACGAAATCGTTCTGATCCGAGGCGGGGTTCGCTCCGGCGGGCCCCGCGTCTCTCGAATTTGGGTGAAGCATGCAGCCTTTCCTGATCCAACTTCTCAACGGCGTGCAGTTGAGCATGTTGGTGTTCCTTCTCGCCGTCGGCCTTACGTTGATCTTCGGGCTGATGAACATTCTCAATCTGGCTCACGGCGCCTTCTTTACGATGGGGGCCTATTTCGGGTTGGTCGTCGCCAACAACACGGGTTCGTTCTGGCTCGCGCTGCTCGTTGGTCCGCTGCTTCCGTTCGCGGCCGGCTTCATCCTCCAATTCTTCGTGCTGCAGCCCCTGGCGCAGCGCGGCCGCTCGACGCATCTCGATCTTGCGTTGCTGACGTTCGGCCTGCTGTTCGCCACCGCCGGCGCAGTCGAGTATATCTTCGGATCGGCGTTTCACAGCATTGTCACGCCCGATGTCCTGATGGGCCGTGTCGCCTTGCTGGGAATTGAATATCCGATTTATCGGCTATTCATCATCGCGATCGGCATCGCCATCGCCGTCGGGCTCATCCTGGTGATCGATCGCACCCTGGTCGGGGCCACGCTGCGGGCCGGGGTCGACAACCGCGAGATGGTCACGGCGCTCGGCATCAACATCAATGTCTTGTTCGCGCTGGTATTCGGGTTCGGTTCCGCGCTAGCCGGATTTGCCGGCGTCGTCTCGGCGCCGGTCATGAGCATCTACTCCAGCATGGGTATCGGCATTGTCGTCACGACCTTTGTGGTCGTGGTGGTGGGCGGCCTCGGCAATCTCAAGGGGTCGTTCTACGCCTCGCTTATCGTCGGCATGACGGATACATTTGCTCAGGCCTATCTTCCGGAAGCCGAGCTGTTTGCAATCTACATCCTTCTGATAGCTGTGATGATCTTTCGCCCGCAGGGCCTTTTCGGCGCGGTCGGGAGGGTTGCATGAGCGCAGATGTCATGCTCACGAGCGAGCGGAGAGCCGGCGCAATGAAGCCTCTGCCGCTTCCCGCTTCACGTCGTGCGTACGCCGCCTTGCTCGTCACGATTGGCTTCGGCTTATGCGCGCTGCCATCGTTCGTGTCCGGCTACGTCATGACGCTGGCAGTCGAAGTCATGATCGCGGGAATATTTGCATCGGGCATCAATCTTCTGACCGGATACACCGGTCTCGTCTCTCTAGGACAGGCGATGTTTCTCGGGTTCGGGGGATACGGCATCGCGATCGGAACGGCTCTGTTGGGCTGGCCGCTGTGGATCTCAGCCCCGGTCACGTTAGTCGTCGTGGCTGCGGTCGCGGCGCCAATCGGCGCGATTTGCACCCGGACGCGTGGCGTTGAATTCCTCCTGATCACGCTGGCGTTCTCGCAGATGTTCTATGGGGCCGCAATCAAGTTGCGTTGGACCAACGGGTCGGATGGAATGACGGGAATTCCGCGTCCCGATCTGTCGCTGCTCGGCATGAGCGCGGACAATCCCACCGTCTTCTATTATTACGTACTCGTTGTCGCGGTGCTTTCCCTGCTGATGCTGTGGCGGATCGTGACCTCGCCCTTTGGCAGCGTCCTCGTCGGCATTCGTGAGAACGAGCGTCGCATGATGTCGATGGGATATGCGGTCGCCAACTACAAGGTCGGATCGTTCGCGCTGGCTGCCGTGATCTGTGCGGTCGCAGGTATTCTTCAGTCGCAGTACACCTATTTCGTCAATCCCGATGCGATGAGCTGGCAGATGAGCGGTGAGGGGGTGCTGATGGTCATCATCGGCGGCGCCAATGTAATTCTCGGGCCATTTGTGGGAGCCGCGGTCTTCGTCGTGGTCAAGCAGGCGCTGAGCATGATTACGGAAGAATACAATTTGTTCTTCGGTATCTTCTTCATGCTTGTGGTTGCGTTCTTCCGTGGTGGCGTTCTCGGCTCCATCAGCGCGCTGATCGGAAAACGGCAATGAGCGCCCTCGAAATCCGAAACCTGCGCAAGGCCTTCGGTGGGCTGCAGGTCATCAGTGACCTCGATCTGAAGGTGCCGTCTGGTCAACGCCATGCGGTGATCGGCCCCAACGGCGCCGGCAAGACCACGCTGTTCAACATCATCACGGGATGGCAGCCGCCGACCAGCGGCGAAATTCTCATTCAGGGCGTTCCGGTGAAGCAGGGGCGGCCCGATCTCGTCACGCGAGGCGGTCTTTCACGCTCCTTTCAAAAGAACATGCTGCTTGAGAGTGTCACTGTTCTTGAGAACCTGCGTGTTGCATGTCAAGCATTTGATGCCTCGCGGCGTTCCATATTCCGGTCGTGCCGGTCATTTACCGACGTCGTCCGGAAAGCGCGGCTTGCGGCAGAGCAAATGCATCTGGACACCGTGCTGCACCGGAAAGTCAACGAACTCTCCTACGGACAGAAGCGTCAACTCGAGGTCGCGATCGCGCTCTGTGCGGAGCCGAAGATCTTGCTGATGGACGAGCCTGCGGCGGGCACGTCGCCTGACGAGCGTACCAGTCTGATCAAGCTGATAAACGGCTTGTCACCCGAATTGACTATTCTGCTTGTCGAGCACGACATGGATGTCGTGTTTGCGATCTGCGACATCATCACGGTGCTGAGCTACGGCAGGGTGCTCGCAACGGGCACGAAGGATCAGATCCAGTCCAATCCTCAGGTGATCCAGGCCTATCTGGGGCAGCGTCATGCTTAAAGTCGAGCACCTTCACACCTATTATGGCGAAAGCCATGTCCTGCAAGGCGTTGATCTCTCCGTAACCACCGCGCAGTGCGTGGCGGTGCTCGGCCGCAACGGTGCTGGCAAGACGACGACGCTGCGCTCAATATTGGGGCTGACGCCCGCGCGGCGTGGCCGCGTCGTCTTCAATGAGATTGACATCACACGGCTGCCGACGCATCGGATCGTGAAATCCGGCATTGCCTTCGTGCCGGAGGATCGCGGCATCTTCCCCACCGTAACTGTCGAAGAGCATCTTGCCATTGCCTATGGTGCGTCGAAACGCCGGCCCCGGCGTAAGCCCATCGAGTATGTGTTCGAGATCTTTCCCCGCCTCGCCGAACGGCGCAAAAGTCTCGGCGGACAATTGTCTGGCGGTGAACAGCAGATGCTGGCTATCGGGCGGGCGCTGGTGGCAGGTCCAGACCTCATGATTCTCGATGAACCCAGCGAAGGCCTGGCGCCGGTGATCATAGAGAAGCTCGAAGCCGTGCTCATGGACATCAAGGCGTCCGGGACCCCGCTTCTGCTGGTGGAGCAGAACTATCACCTCGCGACCCAACTGGCTGACTATGTCTACGTGCTCAGCCAGGGGCGGGTTCAATTCGCCGGCGACACAAAATCCCTGATTGCAAACGACGATATCAGGCGCATGTATTTGAGCGTGTGACATTGAAGCTGAAGACGACGGACCAACGGAGGAAGTGAGGAAATGCCAGGACCTTTGAGTGGAGTGCACGTCCTGGATCTGACAGCGGTGGTGTCGGGTCCATACGCGACCATGTTTCTGGCGGATCAGGGAGCGGATGTGCTCAAGATCGAGCCGACGAGCGGCGACGGCACGCGTCGGAGCCGGACGCTGATCGACGCAGCCGGCGAGTTCTCGGCGCTGTTCGTTTCGTGCAATCGCGGCAAGCGCTCCCTTTCGATCGATATCAAGAGCGAGACGGGCCGCGAGGTGCTGGCCAAGCTGGCGGCGCAGAGCGACGTGCTGGTGCAGAACTTCCGTCCCGGCACAATGGAGCGCCTCGGACTCGGCCAGGAGGAGCTGCGCAAGAAGTACCCGCGGCTGATTTATGTCTCGATCAGCGGGGTCGGCGACAGCGGGCCGTATGTGAAGAAGCGCGTCTATGATCCGATCGTGCAGGCGCTGTCCGGTTTTGCCGACATTCAGTCGCAGCCGGTGACCAATCGCCCGCAGATGATCCGCACCATCGTTTGCGACAAGACAACGTCGGTGTTCACGGCGCAGGCGGTGTCCTCGGCGCTTTATGCACGGGAGAAGACCGGGCAGGGCGACCACATCCAGGTGGCAATGCTGGATGCCATGATCTCGTATCTGTGGCCGGAAGGCATGATGCAATATACGGTGGTCGGCGCCGAGGCCACGACCACGGATCCCAACGATCGGCCGGACCTCGTATTCAAGACGCTCGACGGGTATATCACCTGCGGCACGATTTCGGACTCCGAATGGCAGGGCTTCTGCAAGGCGTCGGGCGATCCGAAGCTGGCCGAGGACGAGCGGTTTGCGACCCCGGGGGCGCGCTTCGTAAACGCCACCGCGCGCATCAACAAGATGCAGGAGTACATCGCTGAGCGAACCACCGCTGAGTGGCTGCAGCGGTTGGATGCCGCCGATGTGCCGTGCGCGCCGATCTTGCGTCGCGGAGAGATCGTCCAGAACGAGCAGGTCGTAGCGCGCAGCCTGATCGAAGAGTTCGACCAGCCGACGGTGGGGCGGGTGCGGCAGCCGAAGCCTGCAGCCATCTTCGAGGTCAACAAGGCCGCCATCGGTGGTCCGGCGCCACGGGTAGGTGAACACTCGCGCGTGGTACTGCGCGAGCTCGGCTACAGTGACAGCGCAATCGATGCAATGATCGCGAACAAGTCTGTCCGCGCGGCGTCCAAGTAAAATCTGATGTTGTGGAGACAGCAATGACGAAGTCAAACGGGGTAGCCCTTCTGGTCGGTGCAGGGGACGCCATAGGTGCAGCCGTGGCGCGCCGTTTTGCGCAAGGCGGGTACAAGGTCTGCATCGCACGGCGAGAGGCCGCCAAATCTCAGGCACTGGTTGACGAACTCAACGCCGCTGGACATGAGGTGCGCGCTTACAGCGTCGATGCGCGCAAGGAAGAGGAAGTTCAGAAACTTTTCACGGATGTCGAGAGAGATGTCGGCCCGATCGAAGTGTGTCTCTTCAATGCTGGATCGAACGTGAACAAGCCATTGCTAGAGACGACTGAGAAGCTGTTCTTCAAGGCCTGGGAACTTGCTTGCTACGCGGGTTTTCTAGTGGGCCGTGAGGCGGCGAAGCACATGTCCACACGTGGACGGGGTACGATGCTGTTCACCGGCGCGACCGCAAGCGTTCGAGGAGGAAAGGGCTTTGCAGCATTTTCGGCGGCAAAGTTCGGCTTGCGAGCCGTCGCCCAAGCGATGGCCCGTGAGCTTGGACCGAAGAACATTCACGTCGTCCATCTCTTGATCGACGCGGGCGTTGACAGCGAAGCCATTCATCAGCGCATGAAGGCGGCGACCGGAGTTAGCGCTAGCGAAATTCCACCCGATAGCCTTACCAAAACGGCCTCCATTGCCGAAGCGTACTGGTTTGCTCACCAACAATCCAGAGACGGCTGGACTCACGAACTCGATTTGCGTCCGTCGGTGGAGACATGGTGATGACAGATGGTCTCATCCTGTGGGGTGTCGGCACCTCACGCACCATTCGCGCGCATTGGGCGCTTCATGAACTCGATCTTCCGTACCAGTCGCGGCCGATCCTGCCGCGATCGGGAGAAACCAAGACGGCGGAATATACGGCGCTGAATCCGCGCCAGAAGATTCCGCTTCTACAGGACGGTGACCTGACCATCGGAGAAAGTGCTGCGATCGTAGCGTATCTGGCCAGCAAGCACCGGACGTCCGATGGCGGCCTCGTTCCGAACTGCCCGAAGCTTTACGCGAAGTGGCTGGAGTGGTGCTTCTTCATCGTAACCGAACTGGATTCAACGAGCCTGTATGTCATGAGGCGGCATGGCACCAACAAGGGGCTGGCCCACATCTACGGCGAAGCTCCTCAGGTCGTTTCCCAGGCTGCCGAGTACTTTCGCGGGCAACTCCGGCATGTCGACGTTGCGCTGTCCGACGGCCGTCAATACCTCATGGGAAACCAGTTCACCACGGCCGATATATTGCTAACGACCTGTCTGACATGGGCGATCGAATACGGCGTCGGGATCTGCGACAGTGCCGTTCCGTATCTTGAGCGCGTTACCTCGCGCGAGGGATACCGGAGCGGGGAAAGGGCAAATCTCGCTCAGATCTAGGACGAGAGCAGAGGGGAGATGACCACCTCCCGGACCGTTTTGGCAGCAAACGAGGTCATCACGAGCGATCTCCTGCACCGCTACGGCGCGCCATGCACGCAAGGGGGCGGCGATATGAGGCTTCTTCACCCGCATTAAGTGCTTGCGCTCTGCCCCGCCGGCTAAGCACTCGCGACGTCGCGTCGCCTGAAATCCCCGCAGCTCTTCTGCGTGGCAGGCGATGGCCCGTGTTCGCACGACGCGAGCGAGAGGATGCTCGACATGGCCGTCCGTCATGCCAAGAGCCGCGTCCAGTTCGGCGAGCCGGTTGCGAACTATCAGCTCGTCCAGGCGATGATCGCCGACTGGCGAACCGAGATCTTTGCGGCGCAATCGATGATCCTCGAGACGGCGCGCAAGCGCGACCGCGGCGAAGACGTCGCGATCGAAGCGTCGATGTGCAAGTATTTCGCGACGGAGATGTGCGGCAGCGTGGCCGACCGTTGCGTGCCGATGTTCGGCGGCGCCGGCTATATCGCGAACCTTTCGTCGATCGAGCGCTGGTACAGGGACGTCCGCCTGTTCCGGCTCTACGAGGCGCCAGCCAGATTCATCAGCTCAACATCGCGCGGCTGGTGCTGCGGGACGGCGTGAGCGAGTGACCCAATTCAACGTGGTCGACCAAGTGTGCCCGGTCGATTCAATGGGCGGGCAATGGCTTGCTCTTCACGAGCTCCCGCAGACGCTGGAACGTCACATAGAGCATCGGCACCAGGAAGATTCCGATCGAGCTCGCGGCGAGCATGCCCGCAAACAGGGCTGTACCGACAGCCCTGCGGCTGAGCTCCGCAGCGCCGGTCGCGATCACGAGCGGCAGCAGGCCAAGGATGAAGGCCACGGAGGTCATCATGACCGCGCGGAAGCGCATATGGGCGCCCTGGACCGCGGCGTCCTCTAGCGCCACGCCCGCTTCGCGTTGCTCCTTGGCGAATTCGACGATCAGAATCCCGTTTTTGGCGGCGAGCGCGATCAGCACCACCAGCCCGATCTGGCCGTAGAGGTCGAGATTGAGGCCTGCGAGCTTGATGCCGGCATAGGAGCCGAGCACACCGACGACGACGGACAGAAGCACCGGGATCGGGATCACCGTGCTCTCATAGAGCGCCACCAGGAACAAGTAGGCAAACAGGACGGCAAGCATCAGCACGATGCCGGTCTGGCCGGCGGCCTGTTGCTCCTGGTACGCGGTGCCGGTCCATGCGAAACTGTAACCCACAGGCAGCACGGCATTTGAGACATCGGCCATCGCGGCCATCGCGGTGCCCGAGGAGACTCCGGGCTCCGGGCTGCCGTTCACTGTGACCGAGCGGTAATTGTTGTAGCGGGTGATCACCTGGGGCCCGGTCACGATCCTGACCCCAGCCAGCGATCTGATCGGCACCATCTGGCCGGCGGCGTTGCGCAGATAGATGCGCCATATGTCAGAGATATCGCTGCGATCGAACGCTTCGCCCTGGACGTTGACCTGCCAGGTGCGGCCAAACCGGTTGAAGTTGTTGACGTAGATGCCGCCGAGCGTCGCCTGCAGGGCGGTGAAGATGTCGCTGATCGTCACTCCGAGTGCCTGCGCCTTGCCGCGGTCGATGTCGAGATGGATCGACGGATTGGTCGCTGTGAAAGTGGAAAAGACGCGCGCCAGACGTGGATCGGCATTGGCGGCGCCGATCAGCGCGTTTGTGACGCTCGAGATCTCGGCCGGGCTCTGTCCTTCCAATGCCTGGAGCTGGTATTCGAACCCGCCGCCGGTGGAGAGACCGATGATCGGTGGCAGGTTGAACGGCAGCACATTGGCCTGTCGGATCTGCGCGCCGGCCGCGAAGGTCTGCCGGATCAGTGCTTGCGCGGAATCCGTTGCTGCCTTGCGGTCGGCAAATGGCTTCAGGCGCGTCACGACCAGCGCGCTGTTCGATTCGGAGGCGCCGTCGAGCAGGGAAAAGCCGACGATGGCAAGAACGTGGTCGACAGCTGGCATCTGCTTCAGGATGTCTTCGACCTCTCGGGTGACCTCGCTGGTTCGCGCCACCGACGCGCCGTCCGGCAATTGCACCGAGGTGAAGAAGGCGCCCTGATCTTCCTCGGGCAGGAAACCCGTCGGCGTGATCAGCGACATGCCGAAGATGCCGGCGGCAAAGAGCGCGACGAGCAGAACGGAGAGGCTGGCCATGCTCACGAGGCGACGGACGCCGCTGCTGTAGCGGTTGCGAATCCAGTCGATCGAGCCGAGGACGCGGCCCATGATGCCGCGCCTGGGTCTGGCGTGGCGCAGGAACAGCGCGCACAGAGCGGGCGACAGTGTCAGCGCGTTCAACGCTGAAATCACCATCGCGGCGCTGATCGTCACCGCGAACTGGCGAAACAGAGTTCCGGAAACGCCTGGAATGAATGCAATAGGTACGAAGACCGACAGCAGCACCAGGGTGATCGCCACGATCGGCGCGGTGATCTGGGTCATGGCCTTCTTGCTGGCCTCGGCCGGAGAAAGGTCAGGCTTCTCCTGCATGACCCGTTCGACGTTCTCGACGACGACGATGGCATCGTCCACGACGATGCCGATCGCGAGCACCATCGCCAGCAGGGATACCGTATTGGCGGAATAACCCAGCACCAGCAGGACGGCGAATGTGCCGATCAGGCTCACCGGAACCGCAATTGCCGGGATGACCGTGGCTCGGAGATTGCCGAGGAAGAGGTACACCACGATCACGACCAGCACGAAGGCCTCGCCCAGCGTCTGCAACACCTCCGCGATGGTGTCGCGCACGAAGCTCGTGGAATCGTATTGCACGAGGTAGCTCAGCCCGGCGGGGAAGTGCTGCGACAGCCGCTGCATCGTCGCCGCCACGGCTTGCGCGGTGGTCACCGCGTTGGCGCCCGGCGCCAGATAGATCGCGACCGGAACGGCTGCGCGTCCGTCGATCCGCGCTTCGCTGTCGAGGTTTTGTGCGCCCATCTCGACACGGGCGACGTCCTTCACCAGCAGGGACGAGCCGTCCGGGTTGGCGCGAAGCACGATATTGGCGAACTGGTCGACGGTGGCGAGCCGACCCAGGGTCTGCACGTTGAACTGGAATTGCTGGTCGTCACTGATCGGGCGCGCGCCGATGCGGCCGACCGGCGCCTGGACGCTTTGCGTGCGAATTGCGGCAATGACGTCCGACGGCGTGAGATTGAGGCTGGTGAGCCGTTGCGTGTCGAACCAGATCCGCATCGAGTAGTTCATCTTGGCGAACAGATTGGCCTGGCCGACGCCTGGGGTGCTCGCGATCGCGTCGAGCACGTTGATGATGGCGTAGTTCGTGATGAACAGCGGATCCTGCTCGCCATTGGCGCTGTAGAGCACGAGGAATTGCAGAATCGACGAGGACCGCTTGCGGACCGTCACTCCCTGTTGCTGCACTTCGGTCGGCAACTGCGACATCGCGCTTTGCACGCGGTTGTTGACATTGACGGTGTTGATGTCGGGGTTCGTGCCGAGCGCGAACGAAACCGTCAGCGTGTAGCTCCCGTCGCTGGCGCTGGTCGATTTCATGTAGAGCGCGCGGTCGACGCCGATGATCTGTGCCTCCAGGGGCTGGGCGACGCTGTTCTCGACGACTTCGGCGGATGCGCCCGGGAAGGTGCCCGAGACGGTGACCTGTGGCGGCACGATGTCGGGAAATTGCGCCACCGGAATCTGCGTCAGAGCGAGCGCGCCGGCGATGGTGATGATGAAGGCGATCACCATCGCTAGCCGGGGACGATCGATGAAGACCGCGGACATCATGGCCTGTCGTCCGCCCGGCCGGCCTTGCCGGAGGTGCCCGGAGCTGCTTGCGGAGCCGCACCATCCGCGGCCTTCATGCTCGACAGGATCATTGGGCTCGCCGGCCCCGGCGAAACGACCTGGCCGGGGCGAACCCGCTGCAGCCCTTCGACGATCACCCTGTCGCCGGCCGCGAGCCCGGCGATGACTGCCGCGATGGTCGGCGTCGATTGCCCGAGCTGGATGCGGCGCTGCTCGGCCTTGTCGTCGGCGCCCACTGCGAGAACATAATCGCCCTGCTGATCGGAGAGTACGGCGGAGCGCGGGATCGCCAGCACCTCGATCGGCTGGACCCCCTCCAGCACGACCGTCACGAATTCGCCGTCGGTCAGCTCGTGAACGGTGACGCCGGGCGCCGAGGACGCCCGCAGGATGGGATTGCCGATCTCGCCGCGCACGGTGATCGTGTCGGTGTTCTGGGCAATGGTGTTGTCGACGAAATTCAGTTTGCCGGACTGACCGTACATGCGACCGTCGGGCAGTCGCAGCCTGATGACGACGGCCTCCAGGCCGCCTTGCGGCCCGTATCGTTCCCGTAGTTCCAGTCCTTGGCGCAATGGCACGGGGAAGGTGACATACATCGGGTCCTGACTGACGATGGTGGTCAGCACGCCCGAGCTTGGGCCGACGACGTTGCCTTCCGTCAAAGCCGTGCGTCCGATCTTGCCGGCGATCGGCGCGACGATCTTGGTGTAGTCGAGATTGATCCGGGAGGCCTGAGCCTGGGCTTGCGCGGCCTGGACCTGGGCTTCGAGGCTGAGCTGGTTCGCGATGGCGGCGTCGTAGGTGGATTGTTGCCCGGCAGGGCCTCCGAGCAGAGTCCGCGCACGTTCCGTCGTCTGCTTGGCATTCTCGAGTGTCGCCTGAAGCTGCGCCACCTGCGCCTGTTTCGACGCCAGATCCGCTTCGAACGGGCCACGCTCGAGCCGGTAGAGCTCATCGCCTTTGCTGACCTCGGCGCCTTCCTCGAACAGGCGCCGTTCCAGAAATGCGGTGACGCGCGCAACGACATTGACCCGGTTGATCGCCTCGATCCGCCCGAGAAATTCACTGCTCTCGGTGATGGGTCGCCTTGTCGCTTCCACCACGCCGACCGCGGGTGGCCCCGGCGCGGCGGGCTGGGTCCGGCCCGGCCCGCCGGCGATGATCGTCGGGAGAATTGCCACCAGCAGCCTGATCGAGACGCCAGCAAGGTTCATTGTCCGCTCCTTGCAACCGGGCTTGGGACCGGGCCGGTGCTTCACCGGCGCCTCCTTACTCCCGCGGTGCTCGATCGCCGCGCACGGGCTCGTCGTAACCCCTGCGCCGGCTATAGAACATCAGTGCGATCAAGCCGCCGCCGGACACCAGCATCAGGATTGCAGCGCCCGCCAGGATGGCGTTGCGGTAAAACGGCATTGATGGCGCTTCCTGCCATACCGCCAGGGAGTACCAGGTCGCGAGAACGAGAAGCGCCGCGAGAATGGCTCCGAGAAGCCATAGGTTGGTGTGGCGCACGATCTCCTCCGTCGTCCGGCTTGGTGCTACCCGGCGCCTTCATGACCCGTCGGCTGCCCTGCGGTTGCGCAAGGCTGTGGGCCTAGCGCCACCGCCATCCGCAGCGCCGACGTCCGCGATGCCACCAGCAAACCCAGCGGCGGCTGCGCGGTCGCCGGCGGCGCCAGCCAGGACGAGGCGGCGGTCCCCATTGTGCCTGCGTCAGGAGATCCGGCCGCCGGTCGGTCTGGCCGAGATCGGGTGCGATCGGCATCGCTTCCGCAACCGCAATGAAGCGGACGCCGATGGCGCCGATCGCCGCGGCAGCTACGGCATATCGGGCAAGGCCAAGGAAAGCGCGGCGGTTGGGCGTATCCATCATCTTCTCTCCTTGTGTTACGCAGTCCGTCGCACGGACTGAAGCGCGTAAAGCAGCCAGGCGAGGCCGTGCGAGATCAGGTCGACGCCAAGCAGGAATCCGAGGATCCACGGGCTCATGGTGACGAAGCTGAACAGGATCAGCGCGCCGGCGACCAACCCGAAGATGCCGGAGATCAGCATCATCCATCCGCTTTCGCGCCAATGGGCAAAGCTCAGCACGCATCGAATGACACCTGAGGCGATCAGGACCGCGCCTAGAAAATACGTGAGGACCAGGGCGCCGGAGGCGGGTTCGGTCAGCAGCACGAGCCCGAAGGCGACGTAAAGGGCGCCGAGCAGGATCTGCCACAGGAAGCCGCCCCATCCTTTGGTCCAGAAAGCGTGGACGATCTCGAATGCGCCGGCCGCGATCGCGGTCAATCCGATCAACTTCACGCTGATGATGGTCGCGAACGCCACGTCGCTGAGGGCTGCGATACCGGCGGCGATCATGACGACGCCAAGGAGAGCGCAAACCCACAGGGGTGGAGGGCCCAGAGCTGCGATGCCGGACCGGCTGTCATAGACTGTCATGCCACGCTCCTGATCTACTAGGGATCGCCACCCCGACGCGACGGTAGCTTTGGAGCCGGAGCGTCGACATCCGACGAAACCCTGAGCGACCGGGCGGGAATGTTCGCATGGAGTCTCGGGAGGGATCGCCCTGAACGAGCTAGCGCCTGCCGCGCGGACCGAGAGAGAGGTTGGTCACGCCCGCCGCCAGATTGATTCCAATGGATCGCTCGATCGAAAGCGGCTGCAACATCACGCTCCGGCGCGAGCCGCCAATCAGGACATTGGCCCCGAGGCCGGGGCCGAATGCGACATTGGCGCTCGCGCCCACATAGTTTCCACGCAGCGTACCGGGACCGATCCGCGAATTCTTGGCGAAGACCGCCCAGGAGAGACTACCCGCGGAGGTCGCTCCCAGGTCGAGACCGACGCGCCTTATGCGTCCCTCGTAGATGTATTGTCGAGGCGGTCTGCGGGCATAGAAGAAAGTACAGCGCAGCGATTGCACCGATCCGAGGACCAAGCCCACGCGCGGTGAGCTGAGGCATAACAGTCTGCCGACCCGGAATGCGTCGGCGCGGGCGGGCGATGCGGCGGTGCAAAGCAACGCGCATGCAGCAAGGCAAAGGAACCGTATCATTGGCATTCAAGCCTCCATCTGGTCGTTCACGGGCGCGGCCGCGGGTCGTCGATCCTGGCGAAGCCAGAACGTGATGCCGAGGCCGATCAACAGCACCGCGCCAAGCAGGAAGAAAAAGACGGATTGCTTCAGCCAGGATATCGCCGGAACGGTCACGCCCATCGCAAGGCCCAGAAATGAAATCTGTAGCGACAGAAGGCTGACGCCCGCGAGGAAAGTGCCGAGCGCGAGCAACGTCAGCAGGACCAAGCCGGTCGCCGGTGTCGGGAGCAATTGCTGGACCCCCGACATCAGCATGATGTTCATCGTGACCAGGACGGCGATCCAGTGCAGCGCCTGGGTCCAGATCAATCGGAGCTGGGCGTCCTTGCCTTGTGTCTCCGGCCATTTCGTGACGACGCAGACCACGCCGATGGCGAGCGCCAGGAATTCCCAGTAGCCGACGAGAGGCTGGTGGGAGACGTTGGTATAGGCGACGCCTGCGACGGCGAGCACCAGCGCCACCACATAAGGGAGTTGCTGCCACAAGAAACGGGCCATGTTGAAATGAGGCGCGGCAGGCTCCGTGCCCTCGTTCCGTTGTAGATCGGTCTCGCTCATGATCTACTCACTCACGATCGGTTGCTGCCGAACGTCGGCTTGGGGTCGTCGCCGAGATAGTCCTCGACGTAGAACCGGATAATTGCGACACGGCCGATTGCCACCAGGGGCATGGCCATCGCGATGCCCAGGACGCCGAACAGTGCGCCAAGCATCACGATCGCGACGAGCGTCCAGGCTGGAGGGATCTCGACCGCCTGACGGTGGATCAGCGGGCCGATCACGTAGCCTTCGATCGACTGGATGATCGTGTAGATGAGCACGGCCCAGATCAGAAGCGAGCCGCCGAGTGGCATTGCGACCAGCGCGATCGGAAGCGCCGCCACGATCGGTCCGAGGTATGGAATGAAGTTCGACAAGCCTGCCTGCAGTCCGAGCACCAGAGGTCCAGGCAGCCCGACCAGATAGAGTGCGACCCAGACGCACAGCGTCATGAGAATGATCCGGATGAACTGTCCGATCAGCCACAACCGCATCACGCTGCCCATCTCGTCCATGACCGCTCTTGTTCGCGCGCGGTAGGGTCGCTTCACCAACATGACCAGGCTCTCGCGATGGCTGGTCGGATCGAAGGCGAAGAGGATTCCGAGGAATACGATGACCAGCGCGCCGGTCAGAAGACTCGATGCTCCGCCGAGCACGAACTGGGCGTGGCTGAGAAAACGCCCCTGGTCCGAGAACAGCCATTGCGCAAAGTCGCGGCCCCATTCCGGACCGAGCAGGTCGACGCCGTAGGACAGGAGATGCTCCTGCAGGACGTCGATCTGGCTGTCCATGACCTTCAGCAGCAGGCGGGTCTGCTCTGGTAGCTTGCCAGCGCCCCATACCAGTCCAAATCCCGACAGGGCGGAGAACAGCAGCAGGACGATCGTCAGCCGCCAGACGCGAGCGAGCGGAAGGATCGGGGCCAGCGCCCTTGCGCAGGCATCCAGAAATGCGCCGAACAACACGCCTGCAAAGATGAGCAGGAGACTGGACACTGTCTGCCACGCCAGGAACAGGAGGACGCAGGCAGCGAGCAGGCTGAGCGCGGTCGCGAGAACGCCGCGCCCGGCTTGCTCCGGCAGGCCGCTGGACTCCTCGTGCGGAACGAGTTCGCGAAGCCGCTCCGGCCCTGTTCTGGAATCGCTCATGGATCGGTCCAATCGCGAGGGTGGATGATCGTTCGCGGCACCTAGGTGCGGACGCGCCGGCTGCCGAAATGCGGATGCTTGCCGCCGCGATGGCGCCAGTAGCGGTGCTTGGTCGGGTTCGTATTGACATTGGGCGCCACGTTCTTCGCCGACGCGCCGGTGTCCTTCGGCGCCAGCACTCCCTTGTCAGTCGACTGGGCCAGCAACGGGGTTGGAGTTACGGAAATCGCCACCAACCCGCCCAGGATCAGGGCGCCCCAGATGGTTCGAATGCTCATATTCGCCTCCATGCAGCCAAGGACCAGGACTCAAATCGAGATGGCTCCGGTGGACAGTGCGTAGACGCCGACACATGCGGCGACCGTGATCACCGCAAAGAGGACTGCCTCGAATGGCCTGAATGCCGCTTCCTTGCGCTCGCGCCGGGCGAGAAGAAACAGCAGCGTGCCGGGCGCATAGAGGATCGAGGACAGCAGGAGAAACTTCGGCCCGCCTGCGTAGATCATGCCGGCCGCGTAGACCGTCGCGACTGCCGAGCGGATCCAATCAACGACACGGGCGCGTTCGCCGGCGCCGTAGGCCTCGCCGGTCCAGGCGAGCTTGAGACCGTAAGCCGCAACAAAGAAATACGGGATCAGCGTCATCGCGCTCGTCATCTTCAAGGCGAGCGTGAAGGCATATTCCGCAAACCAGGTGACGAGGAGGAAAGTCTGGATGACGCAGTTGGTGAGCCAGAGCGCTCCAGCAGGGACCTTGTACGCGTTCACTGTTGCGAGAAAGGACGGCATGGTGCGGTGGACCGCCGCGGAATGCAGCACCTCAGCCGCCAGGAGTGACCAGGACAGGTAGTTGCCGAGGACCGAGATCAGGAGTGCCACGCTGATGAACATGCTGCCCCAGCGGCCGACGATCGCTTCCATGACCCCGGCCATGGATGGCGTCGGCAGATCCGCCAGTTCCGGCCGCAGCAGCACGCCATAGGACAGCAATGTCACGAGGACGAGCAAGCTGAGCACCGTCAGAAAGCCGGCAATGGTTGCAAACCCAACATCGGTGCGGCTCCTGGCATAGCGGGAATAGACACTGGCGCCTTCAATCCCGACGAACACGAACACGGTCAGGAGCATCGTGCCGCGAACCTGGGTGAGCACATTTGAATGCTCAGGCTGCTCCGTTCCCGTGAAGTTCATGGAGAAAAGCCCGCCGTCGAAGGCGATGGCCGCGGCCGCGATGAACAGCAGGATCGGGATGATCTTGGCGTAGGTCGCGATCGTATTGAGCGTGGCGGCGTTTTTGATGCCGCGCAGCAGCAGAATGTGCACGCTCCACAGCAGGACGGACGCCGAAGCGATCGCCACCGCCGTTGTACCGTCACCGAAGACAGGAAAGAACTGTCCGAGTGTTGCCTTGATCAAGACGAGACAGGCGACATCCGCAAGGCAGCATCCGATCCAGTACCCCACGGCCGAAGCGAAGCCGATATACTCGCCGAAGCCGGCCCTGGCGTAGGCATAGATGCCGGCGTCGAGGTCCGGCTTTCGGTACGACAAGGCCTGGAACACGAAGGCGAGCATCAGCATGCCGGAGCCTGCGATCGTCCAGGCGATCATCGCGCCGAGCGCACCCGTGGTCCGCCCGAATGATGCAGGGAGTGCGAAAATGCCGGAGCCGACCATCGACCCCACCACGAGCGCGATGAGCGCATTGCGCGAGAGTTTTTGGTCGACCTCATTCGGTAACGAAGCCATGGCAAGATGGCCTTCCAATCCGCGATCGGCGGACACCGATGCCGCTCGATCCCGGCGAAGACCTTAGAGGCGGCTTTCCCGCTGGCACATCAGGGATTCTCTGTAGGAAGCAGGGGCAGGAAATGGCCAGTCGGTTCTGCGCCGCCTGCAGGCCGTAGCAGTGGGGCGGTCGTGCCTTCGTTGGGATCCGATGATGGCCCGGGAGCGGCCGCCAAAAGCACGACGCCGGCACGGCAGAATTCACCGGCCTTCGCGAGCTCGGCCGCAATGCGTTGGGCGTGCAGAACTGCCGCATCCTGATCGGAATATTCGCAGCCGATCCCATCGGGAGTGAGACCGTATCTGTCGACGATGTGAAAATAGAAGCGCATGTCAGCGGATTAGTCCGCGCGGCGACCATCTCCTAGTGACAAACGCGTAAGGCGCCCCCTCCAAAAGGAGGACAGGTGAGCGGCGGTTCCAGATTTCCGCATTGTAATGGGCGGGACGGTCGCTGCGGATCGCCAGTAAATTGCAGGGCAAACAGAGTGGTTTCCCCGCCGGCATTCGGGTGATTGTCCGATGCCGTCCTCTGATCGCGGGGAATAGCATAGGCCCTGTCAGCAAGCGCTGAGAGGAGACGAGCGATGTCGAACTACGATCAGAACCTGACGGCCGCGCGTGCGGGCGGTGGTGGCGCAATCGCGGTGGATGCCGGACTGCGTGACTACATGATGCGCATCTACAATTACATGGCCGCCGGCGTCGGCCTGACCGCCGTCGTCGCGTGGCTGACCTATCAACTGACCGGTCCCGCCTTGCTGCAGAGTCCGCTGATGTGGGTCTTCATCCTGGCGCCGTTGGCGCTGGTCTTCTTCATCGGTTCGCGCATCGATACGCTGTCGGTATCAACGGCACGGCTTCTGTTCTTCATCTATGCCGCCCTGGTCGGCGTGTCGCTCTCGACGCTGTTTCACATCTACACCAATGCGTCGATCACGCGCGTCTTCTTCATCGCGGCAGCAACCTTCGGAGCGCTCAGCGTATTCGGCTACACCACACGACGCGACCTGTCCGGTCTCGGCACCTTCTTGTTCATGGGCCTGATCGGCGTCATCATCACCAGCCTGGTCAACTTCTTCCTGCAGTCTTCCGGGCTGGACTGGCTGATCTCGGTCGTTGGCGTCGGTGTGTTTGCCGGACTCACGGCCTACGACACGCAGCGGATCAAGGCGATGTACGACGGCAGGGATGATGAAACGTCGGCTGGCCGCAAGTCCCTGATTTCGGCACTGTCGCTCTACCTCAATTTCATCAACCTGTTCATGATGCTGCTGCGCCTCGCCGGTGGTCGGCGCTGAGCAGGCCGAAGGCGGCCGTTCAGGCCGCCGGCCGTTCAGCCGCGCTTGCGAGCGCGTCGCGCAAGGCCTGTTCCTTGGTGTCATCCAGCGACGTTTTCAGCACAGTCCCCCCGGCGTCCTTGATCTCCTTCAGCACCTTGTCCGCCGTCATGTTCTTGATCAGGACGAACAAGGCGGCGTTGCCGGTGTGAAGCGAAGCAGACAATTCCTTCATGAAGGCGTCGTCGATGCCGAAATCGGACAGGGCGCCGCCGAGCGCGCCGGATGCCGCGCCGACCGCGACACCGAGGATCGGATTGAGGAAGATCACGCCGATCAGGAGACCCCAGAAACTTCCGGTCATCGCGCCCACCGCCGTCGTGTTGACGAGTTGATTGAGCTTGATGCCGCCGGAATCGGTTTTCACGGCGATCACGGCGTCGCTGAGTGTGATCAGATATTCCTTCTGCAGCCTGAGCAGCCGTTGACGCACTTCTTCGGCCTTCGCCTCGGATGGATACACGATCGCTACGAGATCGGACATGCAAGCCTCCTGCTGGGTCGAGCTCCGCCGGCCAAGCCTGGGAGGCCCGGCGGGACACACCGAAAGATTAGCTGCAGGCTCCCCGGCGCGGCATCGGAGAAAACCCCGGGAGGTGTGGGATGAATGTTCCTGATCATCTCCATGGAGGGACGGCGGATCCGATCCATTCCCAACCGATGCTTGAGCTCCCGCCTCCCACGGCCACAGGCATCGACATACTGAACGGCAGTGCCTGGCGCGAAGAGAAAACGGCTCCCCAACGGCTGCGTAATGCGTCTTCATCGGGAGCGCTCCTTCATTGGCGAGGAGAATCCCGATCCTCGACTAGGTAATCACCCGATATTCCAGCCCCGGCGCAAGGCGCATGGTGCAACCGGTGGACAAGTCGATCGGCCGGGATGCAACGCAAGCTCGTGTCGCGAGGTCTTCACATGGCTGAGACGTCGTCAATCCAGAAGCTCTCGCTGTTCGCGTTGACCGCGATGGTGGTCGGCTCGATGGTCGGCTCGGGCATCTTTTCGCTGCCGAGAACCTTCGGCATCGCCACCGGACCGTTCGGTGCCATCTTCGCCTGGTGCATCGCAGGCGGCGGCATGTACACCCTCGCGCGAGTATTCCAGGCGCTGGCGGAACGAAAGCCCGAGCTCGATGCCGGCGTCTATGCCTACGCGAAGGAGGGGTTCGGCGACTATCCCGGCTTTCTGTCGGCATTCGGATACTGGATAGGGAGCTGCATCGGCAACGTCTCCTATTGGGTGCTGATCAAGTCGACGCTGGGCGCCTTCTTCCCGGTCTTCGGGGACGGGAATACCGTGATCGCGATCGTCGTCGCTTCGATCGGAATATGGCTGTTCCATTTCATGATTCTGCGCGGCGTGCAGCAGGCGGCCGCGATCAACACGATCGTGACGATCGCGAAGATCGTGCCGATCCTCGTCTTCATCGTCATTCTGATCGTCGGGTTCAAGGCGGACCTGTTTCAAACGAATTTCTGGGGCGGTGAAGGCATGCCGGACAAGGGCTTGTTCGAGCAGATTCGTGCGACCATGCTCGTCACCGTTTTCGTCTTTCTCGGCATCGAGGGCGCCAGCGTCTATTCGCGCTACGCCAAGGAACGCGCGCATGTCGGCGCTGCGACCATTTTGGGATTTGCGATCGTGACGAGCCTGATGGTGCTCGTGACCATGCTGCCCTATGCCGTGCTTCCCCGCGCCGAGATCGCCGGCATGCGGCAGCCGTCGATGGCGACCGTACTTGAGGCGGTCGTCGGACATTGGGGCACGATCTTCGTCAGCGTCGGGCTTCTGGTTTCGGTGCTGGGGGCCTATCTCGCCTGGTCGCTGATCTGCGCCGAAGTGCTCTCCGCCGCGGGCCGGACCAGGGACATGCCGGCCCTGTTCGGCACGGAAAATGCGAACAAGGTGCCGGCCGCGGCGCTTTGGCTCACCAATGCGATCGTTCAGCTCTTCGTCATCAGCACCTATTGGTCGCAGGATGCATTCGCGTTGATGCTCAATCTGACGAGCGTGATGTCGCTGATTCCGTTCTTCCTCGTCGCAGCCTATGGGCTTCTGCTCGCCAGGCGAGGCGAGACCTATGGGAAGGACAACGGCAACAGAACACGCGACATGATCTTTGCCGGCATCGCCGTCGTCTACACGCTATTCCTGATCTACGCCGCCGGAATGAAGTTCCTGCTACTGTCCTTGATCCTCTATGCGCCCGGGACGGTACTCTACTTCTGGGCGCGTCTGGAGCAGAAAGCCAGGGTCTTTACGGCCGTCGAGTGGGTCATCTTCATCGCCGCCGCCGTGGGCGCTGCTGTCGGAATCCACGGTTTGGCCATCGGCTACATCACCATCTAGGCAAGGCAACTCCCGGGAGAACTCCCATGGCAAAGCAGGCGTCGGGCTCGGTTTCCTTCGGGGTCCATTCGGAGGTCGGTCAACTCCGCAAGGTGATGGTCTGCTCACCCGGCCGCGCCCATCAACGCCTTACACCGTCCAATTGCGACACCCTGCTGTTCGATGACGTGCTGTGGGTCGAGAATGCCAAGCGCGATCACTTCGACTTCGTCCAGAAGATGCGTGACCGCGGTATCGAAGTCGTCGAGATGCACGACCTGCTGACGGAAACGGTCGCAATCCCTGAGGCGCGGAAGTGGATTCTCGATAACCAGGTGGTGCCCGATCAGGTCGGTCTCGGCCTGGTCGACGAACTGCGGAGCTATCTGGACGGCTTGAAGCCGCGCGACCTGGCCGAAACACTGATCGGGGGCGTTTCCACCCACGACTTCCCCGACGCTCATGGCGGCGAGATGCTCAGGCTCGTGCGCGAAGCCGCCGGCATGACCGAGTATCTGCTGCCGCCGCTTCCCAACACGTTGTATACGCGGGACACGACCTGCTGGATCTATGGCGGGGTCACGCTGAACTCGCTCTACTGGCCGGCGCGGCACGAAGAGCCGATCCTCGCGACCGCCATCTACATGTTCCATCCGGATTTCGCCGGTAAGGTCAATGTCTGGTGGGGTGATCCGACGCGGGACCACGGTCTTGCGACGCTGGAAGGCGGCGACGTGATGCCGATCGGTAAGGGCAACGTGCTGATCGGGTTGAGCGAGCGCACCTCGCGGCAGGCGATCAGCCAGGTCGCCGCAGCCTTGTTCAAGAAGAAGGCAGCGGAGCGCGTGATCGTGGCGGCGATGCCGAAGCTCCGTGCGGCGATGCATCTCGATACCGTCTTCACGTTCGCTGACAGGGATTGCGTTCTGCTGTATCCCGACATCGTCGACAACATCGCGGCGTTTTCCTACCGGCCGGCTGACAATTCGGCCGGCCTCGAGCTGCGCAGGGATGAAAAGCCGTTCGTGGATGTCGTGGCGCAAGCCCTTGGTCTGAAGAAGTTGCGTGTGATCGAGACCGGGGGAAACGCCTATATGCGCGAACGAACACAGTGGGACAGCGGCGCCAATCTGGTTTGCGCGTCTCCTGGCGTGGTGTTCGCCTATGACCGCAATACCTACACCAACACCCTGCTGCGCAAGGAAGGGATCGAGGTGATCACGATCGTCGGTGCGGAGCTCGGGCGCGGACGGGGAGGCGGTCATTGCATGACCTGTCCGATCATCAGGGATGCGGCGGACTACTAGGCCATGCAAAAAGACGGGGTTCGGTCGTGAGGCCGGTCTGTCGGGGCGGAGCTCTGCTCCGGCCCACTTGCACCTGCGCGATTGGAGGAGGCGCAGGATTGGCTCCATGCGACGCGGTGAGTGAGAACCTTTCGGCAATTCACGAAATGGCGGTCGTCGATTCAATCTCTGATTTTGAATCATATCATCAACACGTCACAATCGTTGCCCAGGCTAAGGCGATTCCTGGTGCACGCAAGAGCCAACGAGGCACACGATGCGCAGGTCGAGAGCTTTTTTGCCGGTCTTGTGGTTGTTGGGAACCGGCACTGTTTGGGCTGCCGACGTTGATCTCACCGAATTGAAGGCGAGCAGTCCCGTTCCGTACTACTCCGCTCCGTCCTGGAGTGTCGTCGGTTCCGTCACGTCGAACTTTACCGATAATGCCCTGTTCAGCCGGGACAATCGCAGGTCGGATTTCTTCTATGAGCCCGACGTGAGCGTCAGGCTGGATGGGAACCTCACAGATGACCTGTCGTACCGGCTCTACGCACGCGCACAATACGATGCCTTTGCGAGAGAGAAGGACGGCAATGCCGCAGTGGCGCGGATGGGAGCGCGCCTGACGGAGAACTGGAACGGCTGGCGCTTCTCCGCCATCTACGAGCACCGATACGATTTCGACGGGGTCTACCGCGATCTCGCTTTCACGTCGGACGATCTGATGGGCTCGGTGGCACGCGACTTCCGCGTGAACAATGTGACATTCTCACCGCTATTACTCCTGACCTACCGGTTCTCCGACCTAGCGGAAGCTCGGCGCTGGCGCTTCGATGCCTTGCTCGGCATTGAGGTCAAGCTCGATCCGGAATGGTCGATCGTGAGCACGCCGTTGTTCGAAGCCTTCTGGTTCACCGACGGCTTGAACAGGGGACGACAGGATCAGATCTACTCCGCGGACATCGGCCTGAGGTATAATTTCGCCAGCAATATTTCGCTTACGACGAGTGTGCTGTATGAGGCGCGAGAATCGAACGTCATGGTGCGGCGCTACAGGGATATCAGGATCGGTCCCCGGCTTGACTTTGCCTTTTGAGAGATCTGCAAGATGACGTTGAGGCGCGCTGGGGTGCTATTCGGGGTCATAGTCAGTTTGACGGCGGCATCCGCCGCGGACGCGCGCGACTCCGTGGACCGGAGCCAGCGTCTCGATACGGATGCACTCAGGGACGACGCCGGCACCCAACGGTTACGGGCGCCGTCTCATCCGCTGGTGATCGTGCCGCCGCAACAGCCTGTGCCAAACGCAAAGAAGGGAAAGAAGAACAAGTCGAATACGCGCGGCGCTATGAGCCGCTAGCACATCGCGTCTCAACTGGTGCGATCGCCTCGGCGCAATCGTGAAGGCGATTTGCTGCGCTTGAGTATCTGTTGCAGCTTATTTGAACTACGGCGGGATAATCCGGCAAAAACCAGCCATTCGATCCCTCCCGACGTCATTTCACCGGTGCGAGATTTTATTCCGTCAGCAACACTACCTGGTGGTGTGAGCAACCTTACGGTGTATACTCTGCCGACCCCAAGGGCGTGTGTCTCCTGGTCCATGGATGGATATCTCGCCGGCGGGGCAGGGAGGAGACTCTCGATGTTCGACCTCAATGTATTGAGCTTCAATATGTTGAGCTTCAATGTCGGGCGTCACCGGTGAATAGTGGTGCGTACCGTGAAGCTGCATAGCTCGCCCGCCTGTGAGTCGAGTGGAACCAGTGTCAGAGGGTGGTTGCGACTTGGCTCGCAAGAAAGACTTGGCCCGGAAGAAACCAGCGAACGCCTTTACTGGGTCTTCTCATCCGATCTTCTTTTTGCAGTACGCCCTTCGTTTGAAGGGCACTTCGTGTATGAGGGGATCAATCCGGCGTTCGAGCTTCGCCTCGGCGTCTCGTCGGAAGACATCCGGGAGATGGACGTCTCCAACTGCCTCGGCAGAGACGACGCCAGAGCCGTCGGCGAAGCTCTCCGCGCGTGTCTCGCAGAAGGAGCCGAGGTCAGGATTCGCCATCGCCTTGCGTTTGGCGGCCAGCGCCAGAACATGGAAACGACCATCGCTCCGATCATGGACGGCGCCGCCGGTGGTGCGGTCCGGTTGATCGGTAGCCATCGCATCGCGCGCAACGGACTTCTCGAAGGCGGCGTCGAAGAATCTGACGCCGCGCAGGCGAGTGTCAATTTGCTGTCTATTCAGGAGGATATTCAACAACGCATTGCATCCGATCTGCACGACTCGACGTGTCAGCATCTGATTGCCGCGAGCCTCGGTCTGATGCGGATCCGGCGGACCATGGACGATCCGGTCGGAGCCGAGCGCCTTTGCGATGAGATCGACGCGTCGATCGACGAGGCGCTCAGGGAAATCCGCGCCTTCGCCTACCTGCTGCACCCGCAGAATCTGACGGAAGGGCTCAAGGCCACGATCGAGCATTATGCCGATGGATTCGCGGCGCGCACGTCGTTGCGGGTCACGACCAGGATCCTGGCCGACGTTGATCGATTGCCCTACGAGACGCAGCGCTCATTGCTTCGGGTCGTTCAGGAAGCTCTCACGAACGTATTCCGCCATGCAAAGGCGACGGAGGTGAGCATCGTCATTGACGGGGCCGGCAGCCAGTTTCGGCTGACCATCAGCGACAACGGGCGCGGGCTTCAGGCCGGCCGTGCGAACCGGCCGATATCGACCGGCGTTGGAATTCCCGCCATGAGAGCAAGACTGGAGCAGATCGGAGGTTCGCTGGAGATCCGCACCGATCCGGCAACGCCTCGTTCCGGCACCGTTCTGTGCGCCGTCTTTCCGCATGCGTTGGTCACTAACAGGCGAAATCGGCGAAAGGACGCCACTGTCACGAGGGTCCCCGCGGGCACCCACTGAGGGAAGAAAAACACTGATCACCGGCAGCAGGTCGGAACGCGTTCGTTTCGGCCAAGCCGCCGAGTAACGACATTGGAGTGCTCGTCATGAAGCGATTTCTCATCGCAGATGACCACGAAGCGGTACGGTCGGGCTTGCGAGCGGTGCTCGAACAACGGGCGGATTGGGAAGTGGTCGCCGAGGCGAGCGACGGCGGCAAGGCGCTGACAGCGGCGATCGAGAGCCGGCCTCACGTGGCCATCGTCGATTTTTCCATGCCGCGAATGACCGGACTGGAGGTCGCGCGGCGGATCAGGGAATATCCGCTGCAGACCGAGGTCCTGATTTTCACGGTGCACAACTCCGGCCTGCTCGCCCAGCAGGCATTTGAAGCCGGCGCGCGCGCTTTCCTGGTGAAATCCGACGCAAACAGATTGCTGATGGCGGCCGTCGATTCGCTTCTGGCGCACAAACGGTTCTGCACCGAGAGGTGCCGGAACGAGCTGAACGGCCAATCTGGCAGCAATGCAGACAGGCATCCGGGGCTCACTCCGCGCGAGCAACTGGTCGTCAAACTGGTTGCCGAAGGCTACAGCAACAAGGGCATCAGTGCGATCCTCAACCTCAGCGTCAAGACCACCGAGGCGCATCGGGCCGCCGCGATGCGCAAGCTGGACGTGAGCTCGACTGCGGGCCTGGTCCGATACGCGGTCCGCGCGCAACTGGTCGAGGCATGACGATGCCCCGCCGGGTTTGATGGCCGCGGCCGCGTCAGTACATTCGCCCGGCCATCTCGGGGTTTTGCAGGATGATGCTCAGGCCCGCGATCGGTATGATCGCTCGACCGTTCTGCTGCCGATCATCTCCGCCGATTGCGGTCGGATAGGAGAACCACGCCGTGAAGCGCATCCTGATTGCGGATGATCATGAAATCGTGCGTTCAGGGCTCCGCGCGATCATCGACACGCGCTCCGACTGGATCGTCGTCGGCGAAGCAATGAACGGCGAGCAGGCCGTGGCGTTGGCCTTGGAGACGACGCCGGACGTCGTGATCGTCGACTATTCGATGCCCCTCATGAATGGGCTGGAGGTCAGCCGCCGATTGAAGTCGCTTCGCTTGCGCAGCGAAGTTCTGATTTTGACGATGCATGAAAACGAAGAGCTGCTGACCGAAGCCATTCTGGCGGGTGTTCGCGGCTTCTTGTTCAAATCGGATGCGAGAAAGCACCTGCTGTCCGCCGTCGAGGCGCTGCTGGATCGCAGACCTTATTTCACCAGCGTGTTGCTGGAGAAATTGCTCCACGACTACCAGCTCAACAAGCTGAACAAGTCGGATATGCTGCTCACCTCGCGCGAGCAGAGCGTGGTCCAGTTGATCGCGGAAGGACATACCAACAGGTCCATAAGTGCCATTTTGCAGTTGAGCGTCAAAACCGTCGAAACCCATCGCGCGTCGGCGATGCGCAAGCTGGGAATGTCGTCGACCGCTGAACTGGTCCGTTACGCCATCCGCAAGAAACTGGTGGCGCCCTGAGAGGCTCCGCCGGCCGAGCGGTGTTTCGTCGGACCATGTCACAGCCGGCTGTGTCCGTATTTGTCCCATGGCGCCTTAGGCGGAATTTGGGAGTGCTCTGGTTCCACAAATGCTGCAAGACTTGCCGGCATCCGCTGCAAGGAGGATCCGCATGAACAAGAGTGCACCTGTAGTTCTGGCAGTCGTTCTGGCGGCAGTTGCCATAAACGTCGCGCATGCTGACCGGCCGGGGGCCGACTGGATGCCGATCCAGCAAGTGATCGAGAAGGTTCTCAAGTCGGGTTTCACGCTGGTCAGCAAAATCGAGGCCGATGACGGTCGTTGGGAAGGCGAAGGCATCAAGGATGGTCAGAGGATGAAGTTCCACGCCGACGCGAAGACGGGTGAGATCATATCCACGAAGCCTGATCGCTAGGCGGAGTCCCGCACGGCCTACGAGCGGCCACGAGTTGGCCCATGGTCGCCCCATCCATCGATATCGGCTTGGCGAGCCTATGGCAGGAACGGCTGGTCATGCCGAATGCGGACGGCCGATCCGATGGCGGTCCAAGGTGAGAGCTCTCGTCCGCAAGGAAGGCATCCGATTGTGAAGCGATCGGTGGTCATGGGCCTGCCCGCAGACTGCGATGAACGCAAGTTCAATAATAGAATTAATATCCCACCTGAGCGATCCGACTTGCCTGTCGGGCGCGGCATTCACCCGGATCAGGGTTGGATCTTGAAAAGACTATAGGACCGAAGGTCGCACCGACTGCTGGGCCGGAGGGCGCGGCCGACGAATGATCATCCGGGCGCTTGACGAGTTCTATAAAAGAACTGTAGGTTCCGCGTGTGACGCGCCGAACGCGACGGCCACGCGCTGGCAATGACGGTCGGACAGCGCGGCGCGCAGTTCGCGCGGCGCGATGCCGGGCGAGCGGCCGGGTGAGGCAACAAAACACAATGCCGTGCCCCCGGATGGGCGCGCATCAGGGAGGACTAGCATGTTGGCGAAATGGAAGAGTCTTGCGGCTCTGGCTTTGCTTTTGAGCAGTCCGGCGTTCGCAGCTGACGAGCCCGGAGTTACCGCGACCGAGATCAAGATCGGTGGAGTGTTTCCGTTCAGCGGCCCGGCATCGTCGATCGGTCTCGTCGGCAAGGGACTGATTGCCTACATTCAATCGATAAATGACCGCGGCGGCATCAACGGCCGCAAGATCAACTACATCGCCTATGACGACGCCTACAGCCCTCCGAAGGCGGTAGAGCATGTCCGCAAGCTCGTCGAGAGCGACGAAGTGGCGTTCATGTTCGGCCAGCTCGGCACGCCGGGCCTTTCGGCCACGGCGAAGTACCTGAGGGCGAAGGGGGTGCCCAGCATCGCCATCATCAGCGGCTCGTCCAAGTTCACCGACGTCGCGAGTTACCCGCTGACCACGACAGGCCTCGTCAGCTACGACACCGAAGGAAAGATCTACGCGAAGTACCTGACCAAAACGCTGCCGAAGGCCAAATACGCGATCCTCTATCAGAACGACGATCTCGGCAAAGATTACGTCAATGCGTTCAAGTCGTTTCTAGGCAAGGACTACGACGGGAAGGTCGTCAGCGCGTCCTATGAGGTCACGGAGCCGACCGTCGATTCGCAGATCACAACTCTGAAGAGCTCCGGCGCCGAGGCCCTGATAATCGCGGGAACGCCGAAATTCGCAGCGCAGGCGATCCGGCAGGCTTCTGTGATCGGCTGGAAAGCGACAGTGATCATCAACTTTCCGTCCGGTTCGGTCGGAGGCACACTGGCGCCGGCCGGCCTCGACAAGTCGACCGGCGTGATCGTCGGGACGACCAACAAGGATGTCATGGATCCGAACTGGAAGGACGATCCGGGCATGCAGGCTTATCGGGCATTCCTCGACAAGTATCTCGCGGGGGTCGACATCACCAACGGCAGCTATCTGACCGGCTATCAGCAGGGCATCCTGCTCGAGCAGATCCTGAAGCAATGCGGCAATGATCTGTCCCGCAAGAACATCCTCGCGCAGGCCAAGAACTTCAAGGATTTCATCGTTCCGACGGTACTGCCAGGGATCAAGGTCAATACCAGCGAATCCGAAAACATGATCTGGACGCAGATGCGGCTGCAGCGGTGGACCGGCTCAACCTGGGAAGCCTTCGGCGAGGTGTTGGACGCCAAGTCCGAATGAATTCGCGACGGCCAGAGCGGTGGACGCGGCGTGAGCTGCGTCCGAGCCTGCGCTGTTCATGGATGCTGCCGTCAATATGAGCGTCACGCGTACCGATGACCGCCGATCCTAGTCGCGCCCCGGGGTCGATTGGCGAGCGGCAGTGGCCCGGGACGTGCTCGGTAAGCCCTACGCTTTCTCGCGGATGTCCCGACTGCCGCGCTATTGCCGGCCTGCTGTTTGCAGGCCTGACACAGCCATCAAGCGGTCCTCGGTACCGATTTGCCGCCGCGCGCCGAGTCCAATACGGTGCAGGAGGTGACCGCGGCAGTGGCTTCGCCGCATTCTGGAATCGAACTGGCAGAGTGCCGGGGTTGTGCATGATGCGGGATTCTTGACCCCGCCACTGCCGGCTATCCTCGCCCCATACCGGGACGAACGTCCGACACGCGACCCGCGGCGCAAGAACGTAATGGCAGATCGGGACTTGATCCCGATCAAGCCTTGATCGGGCCGGGCCCGCTAGCATGCAGCTTGCGTAAGGCGACGCGCAGTTGCGCCCCAATCCATGGGCCTCGGCGGCCCTTTCCGGGAATGATGACTTCAACCGATTCGCGTGGTAGCGCGGGAATGAGCCGATGCCGACTTACTATTTCGACTTCAAGGACGGCGTGCCCCTCCGGGACAGGTCAGGACTGGAGTTAGTGAGTGATGGGGCGGCCATTGCGCACAGCAAGAACTTGGCCGACAGGGTACGCAGAGAGAAGCCGAAAGGCCATCCGGACCTCCGGATCGTGGTCATCGACGAGAGCGGCCGGGAAGTTCACCGCGAGCAGATCTATCCCAACGCGACTTGACCATTGGCGCAGACGGCACCGAAGCAAGAGTGTCAGCCGAAGGATCATTGGTTAGTCGAAGCTTCCGGACGCCTCCTTCGAAAGCCGTGGCGACGGGTTCGCCGCCACAGCCGAGGCGTGGCTCGGCAGGACGATAAGGTGATTCCGCCCCTTGTCGCGAATGGTGGTGGAGTTTGCGCCTCGACAACGTCATTGCGACTGCAACCTCTACCGTTTTGGTGCGCTGGCACGGAATTTCGTGTGCAGCTATGGGAAGCGCACCGTGATCGGAACCAGCCTCTGCAGATGGGCCATCAGCTACTTCGCGGTCGCAATCGTATGGCTGCTGCTCGCGGAAGGACTGATGGTCGTCGGGTTCGGCTTCCCGAACGACGACATCGGCGGCCCGGACACGCTCGTCATCGTCCACATGGTTTGCATCGGCTGGTTGAGCATGGTTCTGTCCGGCGCGCTGTTCCAATTCGTGCCGGTGCTGGTCGCAAGGCCGCTCTATGCGGAGCGCTGGACGCTGCCGGCTCTCGCGCTGCTGACGCTGGGGCTGACGGTCCTGCTCGCAGGCTTTCTGGCGCTGGGCGGGCACTTCAACGGGCCGCCCTGGCTGCTTCCCCTCGGAGCTGGCCTGCTGATTGCCGGTTTCGCATTGGTCGTTGCCAATCTCGGCATGACGCTCTGGTCGGCCCGTCCACTGCCGGGGCCTGCGCGTTTCGTCGCAGGCGGGCTTGTCGGCATCTGCGTCACGGCGGCATTCGGCGGCACATTCTCGCTGGTGCTGTCCGGCATCGCCGTCGGTGCGCAATGGCCGGACCTGTCGGTCGCAGGCGTTCCGATCCACGCGATTGCGGGGCTTGGCGGATGGCTGACGTTCACTGCCATGGGCGTCAGCTATCGCCTGCTTGCGATGTTCATGCTCGCGCCCGACGGCGATGCGAGGCTCGGGCGGCTTGCCTGGCTTGCGGGAATCGCCGCGCTGGCCATCGGACTTGTCGGTGTCGTGCTTGCATTCTGGCGCATGACCGGGCTGAACTTGGCGCTTCTGCTTGCAGGAGCTGCGGCACTGCTGTCGCTGGGCGCCTACGGCCGCGACGTGCTCGGCCTGTACAGGAACCGCAAACGTCGCGCGCTCGAGCTCAACACGCGCATGAGCCTCGTTTCGCTGGCAAGCCTCGTCGCGGCCGCAATCCTTGGCGCCGCGCTTCTTGCGGCCGGGTCATCTCCGTCCCATGTCGGCGCGATCGCCTTTCTCGTCGCGTTCGGTTGGCTCACAGGCCTCGTGCTCGCCAATCTCTACAAGATCGTCCCGTTCCTGACCTGGCTCGAGACCTATGGTCCGGTGATGGGCAGGGTGGCGACGCCTCGCGTCCAGGACCTCGTTGCCGAGCGCCGCGCGTTGAGATGGTTTGTCTTGTTCTTCGCCGGAAGCTGGACGGCGGCGTTGATGCTCCTGTTCGATGCGCCGCTCGGCTTCCGCGCCGCCGTGGCGGTGGTGACGCTTGCGACGCTCGGCCTGAGCGAGGAGTTCATCAGGGCCCGGCGGCTCACCGACGTTGCGCAGCCGATGCGCCTGCCGGCCGGAGCCGTCATGCCTCATCTTCTGGTCTCGCGGAACTGAAAGGAGATTGCCATGACCGAGTTCATCGACGTCGATGTGCGGCCGATCCTGCGCGCAGGCGGCGAGCCGTTCTCCATCATCATGGCCGCGCTCGAGCGGCTCGAGCCCGGGGAAGGGCTGCGGCTCTATGCTCCCTTCAAGCCGGTTCCTCTGTTCGACGTCATGGCGAGCAGAGGCTTTGCGCATCGGGAAGCCGAGCTGGAAGGCGGCGAATGGGAGATCCGCTTTATGCCGGACGACGGGTCGATCGAGGCGGCTGAACCGCCCCCCGCCGCGCCGGGCGACGGCGACTGGCCGGAGCCCGCGGTTCATCTCGACAACCGCGATCTCGATCCGCCGGAGCCTATGGTGCGCATTCTGGCCGCCCTGGAGCGGCTCGCGCCGGGCCAGACTCTCCACGCCTTGCTCAGTCGCGAACCGGTCTTCCTGTTTCGGGAGCTGACCAAGCGCGGCCATCAGTGGCGCGGCGGCTTCACGCGGCAGAAGGATGCCTATCACCTGACGGTGAGGGCGCACGCATGACGACCAACGACGACGATCTCGTGGCGCAGATCAAGCAGGCGCTGAAGGTCGTGATCGATCCGGAACTCGGGTACAACATCGTCGACCTGGGCTTCATCTATGATGTGTCGGTCGACGATGGCGCCGCGCACATCACCATGACGGCGACGACGCGCGGCTGTCCCGCCGCGTCCTTTCTCAAGGAGGGTGTCGCGAGCAGCGCGTGCCTCGTTCCGGGCGTGGACTCGGTCGACGTCACCATGACGTTCGAGCCGCCCTGGCAGCCCTCGATGATCTCGCCGGGTGTCAGGTCATCGCTCGGCTTTGCCGAGGTGAATTGAACCGGTCGGGGCGGCCGGGCCGGCTACATGCCGTCGGAGCCCGGGCCGGGCCAGATCTTCGCGGGGGCGCGAAGCTTCGCGAGGTCGAGCAGATTGATCGCCCGGGCGGCGATCTGGTCGATCACCTCGTCCAGCGACCGTGGTTTTAGATAGAAGGCCGGCATCGGCGGGGCAATGATCGCGCCGATCTCGGTCGCCTGCAGCATGCTGCGCAAATGGCCGAGATGCAGCGGGCTCTCGCGGACCAGCAATACCAGCCGGCGGCGCTCCTTGAGCTGCACGTCGGCCGCGCGCGTCAGAAGGTTGTCGAGCTGTCCCCAGGCGATGGCGGAGAGCGTGCGGATCGAGCACGGTGCCACGATCATGCCGGCAACCGGATACGAGCCGCTGGCGATCGCGGTGCCGATGTCGGAATGAGAATGGTCGCGGAAGGCGAGCGCGCGCAGCCGCGAGAGCGCATCGCTCCCCACTTCCGCGCTCAGCGTACGCTCTGCCGCGGGCGAAACCACGAGGTGCACCGCGTAATGCGGGTTGTCGGCCAGCAGCTCGACGATGCGCATGCCGATTGCGGCGCCCGAGGCGCCGCTGATGCCGACGATGATGCCCTGCCGCGCGCTCATGTGAGGACCGGTACGCGTGCGGGCATGCCGGACAGGCCGAGGCTGGCCCAGATTGCATCGACACGCGCGATCACGGCAGGATCCATGGCCAGCGGAACGCCCCATTCCCGATCCGTCTCCGGAGGAATCTTGGTCGTGGCATCGATGCCGAGCTTGCCGCCGAGTCCCGATTTCGGCGAGGCGAAGTCGAGATAGTCGATCGGCGTGTCGGTGAGCGTCACGAGATCGCGCGAGGAATCGCTACGCGTGGAGACGGCCCACATCACGGCGCGCCAGTCGCGGATGTCGATGTCGTCGTCGACCACGATCAGCAGTTTCGTGTAGCTGAACTGCGGCAGCATCGACCACAGGCCGAGCATCAGCCGCCGCGCCTGGCCGGGATAGCGCTTCCTGATCGCCGCGACGGCGATGCGGTATGAGCAGGCCTCCGGCGGCAGCCAGCAGTCGGTCACCTCGGGGAATTGCTGTCGGATCAGCGGTACGAACAGGCGATTGAGCGCCTCGCCGATCCGCGACGGCTCGTCCGGCGGTCGGCCCGTGAAGGTCGAGAGGTAGACGGGCTGCCGACGGGTGGTGATCGCCGTCACGCGCATCACGGGGAATGCCTCGACGGAATTGTAGTACCCGGTGTGATCGCCATATGGTCCCTCGGGCGCGGTCTCGGTCGCGGAGACGAAGCCTTCGATGACGATTTCGGCCTCGGCCGGGATCGCGAGCGGGACGGTGAGGCATGGCGCGAGGTCGGGTCGTTCGCCGCGCAGGATTCCGGCGAAGCGCAGTTCGGACATCGTCTCCGGTAGCGGCAGCACCGCAGCAAGGATCGTCGCGGGATCGGCCCCGATGACGATCGCGACCGGCATGTCGCGCCCGATCGCCTTCCATTGCCGGTGATGCCTGGCGCTGCCGCGATGCGCGAGCCAGCGGATGATGGCGCGGTCGCGACCGAGCACCTGCATGCGGTAGACGCCGACATTTTCCTCCTGGTCGGCCGTCGCGGATTCGGGCGGCACGGTGATCACGAGCGGCCAGGTGATCAGCGGCGCCGGCTCGCCGGGCCAGCAGACCTGGACCGGCAAGCGCGCGAGATCGATGTCGGGCCCCATCGTGACGCAGTCCTGGACCGGCGCCGCCGCGCGCGTGCGCGGACGCGTCGCCAGCGCGGCGCGGGCGAGCGGAAGCTTGTCGAAGACATCCCTGATGCTGTTCGGCGGTCGTGGCGCGCGCAGCTCGGCCATCAGCGCGCCAAGCTCTTCGAGACGGTCGGGCGAGATTCCCATACCCCATGCGATCCGCTCGACCGTTCCGAACAGATTGGTGAGGAGAGGCATCTCCGATGGGCTGCCATCGGCCTTGACGGGCTGCTCGAACAATAATGCCGGTCCGTGCGCGCCGAGCACACGCCGGTGGATTTCCGTGATTTCGTGGACGACGGAGACCTTCTCGCGAATGCGTTGCAACTGCCCCCGGCTTTCGATGAAGCGGAGAAAGTCGGACAAGTCGCGAAAGCGCGGCACATCACGTTGCAATCGAGCAAGCTCCCAAAAAATCACAGCTAGCCGGCCTGTTTTCGGTCTTCATTGTTCCCGCTCAAATACAGCGGCGTGCAATCCGTCCAGATGTGAGGCCCATGAATGATCCGTCCGCCCCAACGCCCGGCCAATTGCCGACGATTCCGCCGCTCGTCGCAATTGCCATGCGTCCGCTACCTCTGCTGCCGTTGCAGCTCGTTCTCGGCGGCGTCCTGCAGCGGATCCACCGGCGCAATCCCGCAATGTTCGACCGGCTCGGCGATCACGCGCGCGCGCGGTTCGGGATCAAGCCGATCGATCTGCCCTTTGCCTTCGTGGTCGAGGCGAGGCCGCCGCGCTTGTCAGTCGTGCGCAACCTGCCGAAAGACCTGGACGCGCGGATCTCGGCCTCGCTCGCCAATCTGCTGGCCCTGCTCGAAGGCAGGGTCGATGGCGATGCCCTGATGTTCTCGCGCGAGCTCGTCGTCGAGGGCGATGTCGAGGCGGTGCTGGCGCTGCGCAATACGATCGACGACACCCAGCTCGATCTCGTCACTGAGCTGTCCTCGTTGTTCGGCCCGCTGGGCGCGCCGGCGCGGCGCGCCTTCGCGGCCGCCCGTGGCCGCGTGATCGGTTCACCGGGGCAAGGCGAGCAATCGAGATGATGGAGTTGATCTGTCCTGCCGGCACGCCGGCCGCGTTGAAGAGCGCCATTGATGCCGGTGCCGATGCGATCTATTGCGGCTTCAACGATGAGACCAACGCGCGTAATTTTCCTGGGCTGAACTTCAGCCGCGACGAGCTTCGCAAGGGGATCGCGCTGGCGCACGCCCGCGGCGCCAAGGTCCTGGTGGCCATCAACACGTTCCCGCGCGCCTCCGCCGTGGACATCTGGCATCGCGCCGTGGACGACGCGGTGAGTGCCGGCGCCGATGCGCTGATCCTCGCCGACATCGGCTTGATGGACTACACCGCGCGGCGCCATCCGAACCAGCGTCTGCATGTTTCGGTTCAGGCCGCGGCCGCAAATCCCGATGTCATCGCCTTCTACGCCGAAACCTTCGGCGCCAAGCGCGTCGTGCTGCCGCGCGTGCTCAGCGTGCCTGAGATCGCCGAGATCACCCGCGAGTCCGCCTGCGAGACCGAGGTGTTCGTGTTCGGCGGCCTCTGCGTGATGGCCGAGGGGCGCTGCTCGCTGTCGTCCTATGCCACCGGAAAGTCGCCGAACATGCAGGGCGTCTGCTCGCCGCCGAGCCACGTGACCTATGAGCAGACCGCGGAGGGGACCAAGTCCAGCCTCGGCGGCTTCACCATCAATCGGTTCGGCATGCGCGAGCCCGCCGGCTATCCGACGCTGTGCAAGGGCCGCTTCTCGACCGCACAGGGCGCCGGCTATATTTTCGAGGATCCCGTCAGCCTGGACGCCACGACCCTGCTCAAGGGCATGCGCGATGCCGGCGTGACCGCGCTCAAGATCGAGGGCCGCCAGCGCGGCCGGGCCTATGTCGAAAGCGTAGTACGCCATTTCCGTCGTGCGCTCGCGGCGCTCGAGGCCCGGAGTGAGACGGATATTGCGAGCCTGAAGCCCTTCGCCGAAGGCCAGGCCTCCACGCTCGGCGCCTATCGCAAGACCTGGCGTTGATCCGTTCGAATATGCGAGCTCAAGCGATGCAACTCAGCCTCGGTCCAGTTCTGTACAATTGGGCGCCGGAACGCTGGCGCGACTTCTATTTCCGCATCGCTGACGAGGCGCCGGTCGACGTCGTCTCCATCGGCGAGATCGTCTGCTCGAAACGCTCGCCGTTCTTCGCCGACCACATCCCCTCCGTGGTGGAGCGGCTGCAGGGCGCGGGCAAACAGGTACTGCTGGGCTCGCTCATCCTGGTCTCGCTGCGGCGTGAACGCCGCCAGACCGAAGAGCTCGCTTCGGCTGAGGGCGCGCTGGTCGAGGTGAATGATCTGACCTGCCTCAAGGCGCTCGCAGGCCGGTCGCATGCCATCGGGCCCTTCGTCAACATCTACAACGAGGCGAGCGCGGCCTTTCACGCCGCGCATGGAGCGAAACGCATCTGCCTGCCGCCGGAATTGCCGCTGGCTTCGATCGCGGCGATCGCGCAGGCCGTTCCTGATGTTACCACGGAGGTGTTCGCGTTCGGCCGGGTGCCGCTCGCCATCTCTGCCCGCTGCTATCATGCGCGCCTCCACAAGCTCGCGAAGGACAATTGTCGCTTCGTCTGCGAGAAGGATCCGGACGGTCTGCTCTTGAGCACGCTGGAGCATCAGGATTTCCTGACCATCAATGGCGTGCAGACCCTGTCTCACACCTGCGCCAATCTGCTGGGCGAGGCCAGCCTCCTGCGCGAGAGCAACGTTCGCTCGTTGCGCCTGTCGCCGCAGGATTGCGACATGGTCGAAATCGCCAGGACCTTTCGCGACGTGCTCGACGGCCGCGACGATGTCGATGGCGGCAATCGCCGCCTTGCGGCGGCCTATCCCGGTGTGCCGTTCTCGAATGGGTTCCTGTGGGCCGAGCCAGGGCACCTCTATCGTCAAGCCCGATCAGGCGGTGCTCAGGGCTCGGCGGCGTAAGAGGACAGAGCGATGCCGGTGCATCAGAAGCTCGTGGCCATTGCGGCCAGACGTCGGTGCGCTCTGTCCCGCGCAGCCTCGATCGGCTGCTGCGGTCCGGTGGTTGGCCCGATCGGCACGAAACGGACATTATCGATGCCGATGAAGCGCAGGATGTCTCGCAAATAGGGCGTTGCCATGTCGATGCGGCCGCGATTCATGCCGGTGGAAAAGTCGCTGCCGCTGGCGAGAATCACCAATGTCGGCCGGTCCTTGAGCAGCGGAAGATAGCCCTGTGACGGGTCGAACCGAAAGGTCAGCCCGGGCTGGACGATGATGTCGAACCAATGCTTGAGCTTGTAGGGAATGCCGAAGTTCCACATCGGCGTCGAGATCAGCACGCGATCGGCGAGCGCGAAGCGGGTGGCCATTCGCTCGGCCTCGGCAAAGCTATCACGCTCCGTGTCGTTGAAGGCCTGTCCGTTCATCCTCGCATATTTGGCTTCGACGATGGGACCTGCGAATTCCGGCATCCGCTCCCGCCAGAGGTCGACGACATCGATGTCCCAGTCCGGCCGCGCCTGACGAAAGCCGTCGAGAAAAACGCGCGCGCCAGCGCTCGAGACGGAGTCGGTGCGGGGCGAGCAGGACAGGTGCAGGAGCTTCACCAGCGTTCATCCCAACGCTCTGATGACAGTGTCCGCCCGGGTGACGATCGCGACGTTCTGCATGGCGAAATTGATCGACGCGGCGTGCCAATCGGCATTCATGGTCGAGCAGCAATCTTCGGGGACGATCATGAAGTAGCCCTTGTCGGCGCCGGTGCGGGCGGTGTGCTCGACCGACATGTTGGTCCAGGCGCCGGTGTTGATGATCATGTCGCGCCCGGTCGCCTTCAGGATCGTTTCAAGCCGCGTGCCTTCCCAGGCGCTCATGCGCATTTTCTCGACGACGAAATCGCCGGGCCGGGGTTCGAGGCCGGAGACGGGCGCTGCGCCCCAGCTTCCGCGCACCATCGCCTTGCTGTCGACGAGACCCTCGAACAACGGCGCATTTAGCGTCACGCCGGGCGCGCCGGGCTCGACGACGAACCAGACGTGGATGATGGCGACGCCGCGGCTCCGCGCGGTCTCTGCGAGGCGGCGGACATTCTCGACAACATGCTGTTGCTTCGCGTGGCTTGGTGAGCCTGAATCGGCGAAGGCGCCGCCGTCCATGATGACGTCGTTCTGCAGATCCTGGATGATCATGGCGCAGCGCTGCGGATCGAGCCGCATGTCCCCATCAGCGAGGATCGGCGCCGCTGGCGCAACGCCTGCGGTCGCGCCGCCGCCGCTCCGTCGGCCGCTCATATAGGGCTCGTGCCGCGGGCCGACCTTGGTCGGAATCGCATAGACCGAGTGTGTCGCGGTCAGGTACAGCGTTCGGAAATCCGGCCCGCCCCAGGCGAGGTTGGCGACCAGTTCGGCCACGCGCACCTTGCCGAGCAGCTCGCCGCGCGGCGAATAGACCCAGACGCCTCCGGGCGCGCTGACCCAGACATTGCCGTGCTGGTCGCACTTCATGCCGTCCGGCAGGCCCGGCTCCAGCTCGGACTTGATGCCGCTTGCGAATACCCGCGCATTCGACAGCGTACCGTCGGCATTGACGTCGAAGACCCGGATCAGCGCCTGCACAGTGTCGTTGACATAGAGCAGCTTCTCGTCCGGCGAGAAGCACAGACCGTTCGGCTGGTCGAACAAATTGCGCTCGACGACGAGCTTCGGCTCGCTACCGGGCACGATGCGATAGACGCCCTGGAAGCCGAGCTGGCGCGGCCGCTCGACGCCATAGACCGGCATGCGGCCGTACCAGGGGTCCGAGAAATAGATCGCGCCGGACGAGTGTACGCAGACGTCATTCGGGCTGTTCAGCTCCTGTCCCCCGAAATGCGAAGCCAGCACTTCGCGCCGCCCGTCCGGCCGCTCGCGGATCAGCGACGATGTCGCGTGCTCGCAGACGATCAGATTGAGCTCGGCATCATAGGTCATGCCGTTGCACTTGTTGGAGGGGCGCTTGACCTCGACCACGCCGCGCCGCGCATCCCAGCGCCGGCGCACGTCGCCCGGCATGTCCGAGAACAGGAGGTAGTGGTCGACCGGATGCCAGATCGGTCCCTCCGTGAAGTCGAAGCCGGTGCCGACCTGCGCGACCGGGGCATAGGGGTCGATCAGGGCCTCGAACTCGCTGCGCAAGGTGACATGGGTCATCGGCCGATCCTCAACTCACGTTACGCCGGGAACCAGTTGCGTGCGGGCAGCGATTGCACGACCGGGCCGGGAACCTGGTCGTGCAGGCGTCCGACGACGTTGCCGCCTTCGATCTTGGCGGGGCGGTCGTGCACCGGCAGCAGATAGCGCGAATTGCTCAGCAGCTTCTTGATCGATGCCTTCTCCGCCCGCTTGCTGGTGCCGTGATTGCCCGTCGTGCGCGGCTCCCAATCGTGGATCTCGTTGAACGGCGTCACGATCTGATCGTTGAAGTCGTAGATCACGTCGCCGCAGATGGTAGCGATGCCGTCGGCCGTCTCGACGATGACGTTCATCGAGCCTTCCGTGTGCGCATTGGCGGCGTCGCAATAGACGCCGGGCATCAGCTCGATCGGGCCGGTGATCTCGAGGTCGAGGAAGCGCAGGGCGCTCTTGGTGTGCAGGCGGTCGATCAAATGCTTGATGTCGGGCGCCGGATATTGCGGATGCATCAGCCCGGAGACGGAATATTCGAGCTCCTTGCGATTGAGCACGACGGTCGTGTTCATCGAGAACAGATCGTCCTTGCCGGCATGGTCGATGTGCAGATGGGTATGGCAGACGAAGCGGACGTCGCCCATGCGCACGCCGTGGCGCGCGAGCTGGTTCTCGATCATGTTCTCGTGGTACTGCAGCCCGCGCATGCCCAGCGTCTCCATGATCTGGTTGGAGCGGTAGCCGGTGTCGACCACGACGGGATATTTCCCCCCGAGGATCAGGAAGCCGAGGGTGAGGACGCGGCGGGTGCGGCCGCAATCGCGGCCGAGAACCAGAAAGCTCGATTCCAGCTCGATATCGCCATAGTCCAGGATCTTGATCTCCAGCGCCATTCGTTGCCCTCCCTCATCTGTTTCTTGTCTGTCAAAGCCGGTAGACGCGCGTCGCCGTCGTCCTGAAGATGGCGTCCTGCTGCTCGGCGCTGAACGGCGCCGCGGCGCCGCGAAAGGCGTTCACGAGCTCGCGATAGCTGGTCCACAATTTTTCGATCGGGAAGTTGGAGCCGAACAGACAGCGTTCGGCGCCGAAGATCGCGACGGTGTCGGTGAGCACGGCGGCGATGTGCGCGGGATCGTTGCGATGGATGAAGGTGCCGAGCCCCGAAAGCTTCGAGACCACGTTCGGACAGGCCGCGAGTCGGGCCATTCCGGCACGCCAGGCCGCGCGTCCCGCCGGAGAGAGATCCTCCAGCATACCGGCATGTTGGAGGATGAAGGTCACCTCGGGGCAAGCCTCGGCAAGCGCCGCGGCGTCCGGCATCTGCGGGGTGAACACCTGCAGGTCGAAGCTCCAGCCATAGTCGGCGAGGCGCGCGACGTTGCGCTGAATGATCGGATCGGCGCAGAGATCTGCGCGGGCTGCGAAGCGGTAGAGCGGGTTCTCGTGCCAGTGCAGCTGCATGCGCGCGCCGCGCATCAGCCGGTAGCGCTTCAGGCGGTCGAGCTGCGGGCGTACGTCGTCCGCGGCGAAATTGGCATAAGCGACGATCGCGTGCGGCCAGCCGTGTTCGTCCGCTGTCTGCTGCACCCAGGCAGCCTCGTCCTCGAAGCGGTCGTTGGCCCAGTTGGTCTGGACATAGACCGAGCGCGTGACGCCGGTATCCTTGAGGTCCTCGAGATATTCTTGAATCGGATAGTCGCGCCGGATCGGCTCGTAAGGTCCGAAGATGCGCGGTTGCATGGGGCCGATCAGCCAGGGCAGGTCGGCCTGCCGCCAGATGTGATGATGGCCATCGACAATACCGGTCACGCCGCTCTCCTTCGTCCCAAAGCCAGAATGTGCGCGACGATCGACGCGCTCGAACCGCCATCCACGAGGTCGTCGACGAAGCGCTCGATGGCGACCAGCGCCTCGGTCTGCGGGCGGAAGCCGGGGCCCGTCGCCAGCGGCGTCAGCCAGCTCACGCGCCAGGCCCGGCGCGACAGCTTCGCGACGGCGTCGCGGAGGGCGTCGGTCTCGCCGCGTTCGAGCCCGTCGGAAACGATCACCACGGCGGCGCCGCGGGCGTAGCCACCGAACCGCGGGACGGCTAGGAACGCTTGCAGCGCGTCGCCGATCCGGGTGCCGCCGTCCCAGTCGCTTACCAGATGCGCGGCAGCATTCATGGCCTGCTCGCGGCGCTTCAGCCGCAACGGTCGGGTGACGCGGGTGAGCCGCGTGCCGAAGGTGAACACCTCGACATTGGGCGCAGCCTGCACCAGCGCATGGGCGAGCTTCATGTTTTCCTCGGTGCGGCTCTTCATCGAGCCGGAGACGTCGATCAGCAGCAGCATCTTGCGCGGGCGTCGGCGCCGCTTCATGTGGCCGAGCCGCAAGATCTCGCCGTCGCTGCGGACGCTGTCGCGCAAGGTGCGGCGAAGGTCCACAAAGGGCCCGCGCCGGGTGCGCATGCGGCGGTGGCCGCGCCGCCGCGGCAGGCGTCGCGGCGCCTCCCGCGCCAGGCGGCGCAACGCATCCGCGTTCGCGGTCGCCCCGAAGCGGCGCTCGACCAGCGCCTCGGCGCGCGTTGCGGTCAAGCCGGACTCGCTCGCCTCTTCCGAGAGAAGCGGCTCCTCATCACCACGGCCTTCCTCCTGAAGCCGGACGGTCTCGTCATCCTCGCCGTCGTCGGTGCGCTCGATGGCCTCGCTGCCGCGGAAATGCAAATCGAACAGCCGATCGAAGGTCGCGCGGCGCTCGGGCGGCGGGGCCAGCGTCGCCAGGGCAGCCTGCCTGATGTGCTCGACGCTATCGGGGCCAAGCAATCCGATCGCCGCTAGGAACGTCGTGGTCTGCTCCGGTGCCACGGCAAAGCCGTTCGCGCGCAGCAGGGGAACGAAGGCGACGAAGACGCGCGCGGCGCGCGGGAGCTGCGGCTCGGTGCTCATGCCGTCGCCTCCGCGAGCATGGCATCGAGCCGCGGCGAGATGAAATGCAGATCCTCCTCGTCCTTCAGCGCCACCCCGATCGAGCGCTTGAAGGCATCCGGCCATCGCGCACCGCCCTTGTTGAGGAGCGTCGCGGCCTCGGCCCAGTCGACCGCCTCGGCAATGCCCGGCGCCTTGCTGAGGGGTTCGCGCCGCAACTTTTCCACGGCTGTGACGACGGCGCGGGCGGTGGCCTCGGCGACGCTGGAGGCGCGCATCATGATGATCCGCGCCTCGCGCTCGGCGGTCGGATAGTCGATCCAGTGATAGACGCAGCGGCGGCGCAGGGCCTCGTGCAAATCGCGCGTGCGGTTCGACGTCAGCACGACCACGGGGCGTTCGGCCGCGCGAACCGTGCCGCGCTCGGGAATCGAGATCTGGAAGTCGGAGAGGAATTCGAGCAGGAACGCCTCGAACTCCTGATCGGCGCGGTCGATCTCGTCGATCAGGAGCACGGTGGAATCGGGCGCGCGCAACACCGCCAGCATCGGCCGCTCGATCAGGAAGGTCTCGCCATAGATGTCGATGCTCTCGTCGCCGGCCTGGCGGATCGCCAGCATCTGGCGCGGGTAGTTCCATTCGTAGAGCGCAGCGGACGCGTCGATGCCCTCATAGCATTGCAGGCGGATGAGGCGGCGGCCGAGCACGGCGGCGATCGCTTTTGCGGCTTCCGTCTTGCCGACGCCCGGCGCGCCTTCCAGCAGCAGCGGCTTGCCGAGCGCGAGGCCGAGATAGGCTGATGTCGCAAGGCCCTCGTCGGCGAGGTAGTAGGCCGCGCGAAGCGCCTTCTCCAGTGCCTCCGGGCTGTCGATGCCGACGATGTTGCTGCGAACCGCCACGGCTTAATCCTCTAGCGCCGTGCCTGCGGCCGTGCGCCGCCCTGGCTCTTGATCGCGCGCAGTACCTTTTCAGGCGTGATCGGCAGGTCGTCGATGCGCACGCCTACGGCGTTGAAGATCGCGTTGGCAACGGCCGGCAGAACCGGGTTGGCGCACATCTCGCCGGGGCCTTTTGCCCCGAAGGGACCATCGGGCGCGGGGCGTTCCAGCACCGCGATATCGTGCGGACAGATGTCGCCGGGACCTGGCATCAGATACTCGACGAAGTCGCGGGGGCCGTGAACGGGATCGGGATAATAGGGTTCCGGGGTCTCGTAGAGCGCGTGGCTGACGCCCATCCAGGCGCCGCCGACGAGCTGCTGCTCCACCAGACGCGGGTTGAGCGCGCGGCCGAGCTCATAGGCGGAGTCCATCCGTACCATCGCGACCTCGCCGGTCTCGTCGTCGACCTCGACCTCGGCAACGAGACAGGCATGGGCATAGCAGGTTGCCGGCGACATCTCGCCGGTCTCGGGATCGACGTTGGAGAGCGGGACCAGGAAGATGCCGCGACCGGAGATGGTCTTGCCCTGCTTGAACTGCGCGGCAATCGCGACGTCCTTGGTCGAGATCGAGCGGTGCGGTGCACCTTTGACGTGGATGTTGCCGCGGCCGTCGGTCTCCAGATCGGCCGCGTTGACCTCCAGCTCCTCGGCGGCCGCCTCCATCATCACGCCGCGCGCCTCGCGGGCGGCGGCCATCACGGCGTTGCCGACGCGGTGGGTGCCGCGCGAGGCGAACGAGCCCATGCAGTGCGGACCGGTGTCGGAGTCCGCCGTGTCGACATAGACATCCTCGACCGGCACGCCCAGCGTCTCGGCGCAGATCTGCCGCGTCACCGATTTCATGCCCTGGCCGAGGTCGATCGACGACAAGGCCACGGTGAACTTGCCGCTGGGATTGGAGTGAACCAGGGCCTGGCTGGGATCTCCGCCAAGGTTCATGCCGATGGGATAATTGATCGACGCCATGCCGCGTCCGCGATGCCTGGTCATGTCAGCGTCTCCTGGTGCCGAACACCGACGAGAACCGCGTCGCGCCGTGGGATGGCGCAGCCGGGCGCGGCGGGGGAGGTGGCGGCGCCGGCGGGGGCGGATCGCGCGGCGGTTCTCGCGTGACCGTTGGCGGCAGCCGGTCATAGCTGGTGCGCTGCTGGACCGGCGCGGCTGGACGTGCGCGCGAAGAATCCGTCGGCGTTGGTGGGATCACCGCGCGGCTGCCGCCGCCCTCCTTGCGCGAGGAGGCGCGCCTGAACTCGTCGCGGATCTGCCATTTGGCTTTCTCAGCGGCGACCTGCACGCATTCGATAAGCGCGGTGTTCTTGGCCTCGCGCCGGTGTGCCTTCATGTCGCCGTCGCGATAGGCGTTGAGGATGCGAAACTCCATCGGGTCCATGCCGACGAGGTTCGCGAGCTTGTCCATCTGGCATTCGATGGCGAAGTCCATCGCCGTGACGCCGAAGCCGCGCATGGCGGTCGCGGGCGTGCGGTTGGTGAAGACGCAATAGACGTCGCCATAGACGTTCGGGATGGTGTAGGGGCCCGGCAGATGCGCGGCGCACTTCACCGCGGCGTAGCTCGACAGCCGCGTATAGGCACCGCTGTCGAAATAGGCTCGGATCTTGCGCGCGACGATGCGGCCGTCACGCATCACGCCATCCTTGATGTAGATCCGTTCAGCGCCGCGCGGCGGGCCGTATTGCATTTCCTCTTCGCGCCCGAACACGTAGCGGACGGGGCGTCCCGTCAGCATGGCGCCGAGGATGGCGAGCGGCTCGGTCAAAGTGTCCACCTTGCCGCCGAAGCCGCCACCCACGGTGCCGCCGATGAAGTGGAAGGTGTTGGACGGCACGTTCAAGATCTTGGCGCAGGTGTCGACCGAGAAGAACAGCGCCTGCGTCGAGGTATAGACGACGTAGCGGCCATTGGTGTCAGGCGCGGCGATGGCGCCGTTGGTCTCGGTCGGCGCGTGCTCGATGGGCGACATCTGGTAGCGCTGCTCGAGCACGTGATCTGCGTTCGCCAGCGCCGCATCGGCGTCGCCGAACCGCAGGCGCTGGTGGTCGTAGACATCGTGATAGATGAAAGCGTTCTTCGGATAGGTCTCGTTGACCACGGGCGCACCGGGCTTGAGCGCGTCCTCGACGTCGAACACGGTCGGCAGCGGTTCGTAGTCGACCTTGACCTTCGCGATGGCCTCGAAGGCCTCGCGCTCGCTGTCGGCGACGATCGCGACGATAGGCTCGCCCTTGTAGCGGACCTTGTCGACCGCCAGCGACGGCTCGTCGTCCTTGCCGAAATTGATCAGGCTCAGAAGCGTGTTGAGATTGACCGGCACGTCCGCGCCGCGGATGATCCGGCGTACGCCGGCCGACCGCTCCGCCTCGGTGGTGTCGATGCGACGAATCCGTGCGTGGGCCTGTGTCGAGCGCACGACCTTCAGGTGCAGCATGCCCTGCAGCTTATGGTCGTTGAAGTAGCTCGACGTGCCCGTGACATGGCCGAGCATGTCCTGGCGTTGGGTGCCCTTGCCGATCTCCTTGAGGTTGTCGTCGCGCTCGTCGGCGAAGATGTCCTTGCGCAGTTCCAGCATGGTCTGACCTCAGGCGCTGACCCGGCCGCCGGCGGCAGCGAGGATGGCATTGATGATCGGCTCGTAGCCGGTGCAGCGGCAGATGTTGCCGGAAATGGCTTCGATCACCTCGTCGCGGCTGGGCGAGGGATTGCGGTCGAGCAGCGCCTTGGCGGCCATCAGCATCCCCGGGGTGCAATAGCCGCACTGGGCGGCAAAATTGTCGGCGAAGGCGCGCTGCAGCGGGTGCAGGTTCGGGCCCTGCTTCATGCCGTCGAGCGTGTCGATCGAACGGCCGGCGACCGTCTCGGCGAGCGTCAGGCAGGAGAGGTGCAGCTCGCCGTCAACGAGCACGCTGCACGTGCCGCAGCCACCCTGGCCGCAGCCGAATTTCGGCGTCATGTCGCCGATCAGCTCGCGCAGCGCCACCAGCAGATTGGTGCCGCCGTCGACGAAGATCGCGACGTCGCGGCCGTTGTGACGAAATTGCAGGGGGATTTTGGCCATGGCCCTATTCCTGTTCCGACAGCAAACGACGTAGATGCACGCCGACGATCTCGCGGCGATACCAGGCGCTGCCGAGCGCGTTGTCGGATGGCGAGGTTCCTTCGGTGGCCGCGGATGCGGCCGTCGCGATGGTCGCGGCATCCAGCGAGCGGCCCTCCAGCGCGCGCTCGGCGGCGCGGGCGCGGATCTGGGTCGGTGCCATCGATCCCAGCGCGATCCGGGCGCCCGCGATACGTCCGCCGCTGATCGGCAGATGGGCCGCGAGCGTGACGACCGAACCGCCCTTCGGCTTGATGCGCGCGATCTTGCGATAACGGAAGGCTTCGCTGTTGGCGGGACGGGTGCAGGACACCGACAGCACCAATGTCCCGGCCTGTCGTTCGCGCGCCTGCAGGAACTCTTCGATCGGGACGTCGCGCGCGCCAAAGCCGCCGGCTACAGTGACGGTAGCATCGAGCGCCAGCAGCGCGACGGTGAAATCGCCGTAGGGATTTGGCGCGAAGAGGTTGCCGCCGACCGTACCCATGTTGCGCACGGCGGGACCGCCGATCGAACGGGCGGGCGCGTGCAGGAAGGCGAGGTCGCGTTCGGCGAGGACGCGCGCGAAGGTGACGCCGGCGCCCAATGTGATGCGTGGGCCCGAGGCGTCGATCCTGGTCAGTGCCTGGTCCTGTGCGCGCACCACGGTCGAGATGGAAACATCCCCCTCGTTCAGCGCTCGCATCACCAGCGTGCCGCCGCCGAGATAGCGCGCGCTGCGGTCCGAGGACAGCGCGCCGGCCGCCTCGCTGGCGCTTGCAAAAGTCTTCACTGTCACAGCCATGATTACGCGGCCTCCTTCAGGTGCCGGCGGATCGCCTCGAAGCCTGCCTGATAGATGTCTTCGGCGACCATATGGGTCATACGGTCCTTGTCCTCGGGCTTCGTGGTGAAACGGGATTCCCAGTGCCAGAAAGTCCGGTCGCCGTCGGTGACCGGCAGCAGCCGGACATGAGCGACGTAGTTGAACATCGGCACCGGTGTATCGAGCAGGCAATAGCTGAAGGACTGTTCCAGGTCCGACAGCGCCAGCAATTGCTCGCGCAACTCGGAGCCGTCCGTCAGCTTGAACCGCCTGACGCAGCCGATCTTGTCGGACGACTGCGCACGCTCGATCGAGGAGGTCGCGACCGCCGGATGCCAGCGATCATGCCCGTTGAAATCGCGCAGCACCGCCCACGTCGCGTCGGTCGGCGCGTCCAGGATCGTGCTCTTGACGATATGCGGCACCGCTAGCCTCCGAACACGCGCTTGAGCGCGTCGAACCCGCCCTGGAACACGCCGCCGCCGATATTGCTGACGAGCTCGGTCTCCCGCTCCGGCGCGCAGTCGAACTCGGCGGTCCATTCCATGAAGGTCTGGTCGCCGTCGGTGACGGGGGTCAGCCGCAGGGTCGCGACGTAGTTCTCGACGCCCATTGGCGATTCCAGGATCGAATAAGTGCAGAACATGTCGTAGTCGGAGAGGCCGAGCAGCTTCTCGCGGATTCGGTCGCCGTTGCGCAGGCGAAAATCGCGCACACACCCGATCTTGTCGGAGGGCTCGCCGCCCTCGATGCGGCTTTCGGCGATGGCCGGATGCCAGTTCGGCAGGCCATTGAAATCACGCACCCGCGCCCAGACGCGGTCGTTGCGGGCGTTGACGACGGTGGAGACGTAGACGCGAGCCATGGTGCGACCTCAGCTCTTCTTCTTCGGCCCGCGCTCGGCCGCCGCCTCGCCGCCCTCGGCCGCAGGCGGGGAGGCCGCCGGCTTGTCACCCCCACCGCCGCCGCCCTTGCGCGCGGACTCCTTGATGCCCTGCATGTCGCGCGCCTCGCGGATCAGGCCCGGCATCTTGGCGAGGCTGCCGCCCTCGACGCCGATATCCGCAAGGATGGAATCGATCAGCGGCGCCTGGACGCGGTAGCGCAGGGCGGAATCGATCACCTCGTCGGTGGCGCTGCGGCCGCCATTGCCGCCATTCCCGTTGCCGTTGAGGCCATCGACCTGGAGGATGCGGATGCCCTCGATCTTCTCCATCGGCTTGACGCTTTCGCGCACGATGCCCTCGATCCGGTCGAGCAGCTTTCTGCGGAACAGCGAGTAGCGCGCCTGATCGGTCAGCACGTTTTCGGCCTCGTTGAGCATCCGCTGCGCCTCGGCCTCGACCGCCGCACGAACGCGCTCGGCTTCCGCTGCGATCCGGGTCTCCTCGGCTTGTTTCTCGGCGATCAGGATTTCCACTGTCTTGCGTCGCTTCGCGATCTCGTTCTCGCGCGCCGTGATGACGCGCTCGGTTGCTTCCGTCGCACGCATCCGCGCTTCCTCTGCCGAAGCCTTGGCCGCGGACTCTTCCAACGACTTCAGGTGGATCGCGATCGCCTTCTCCATCAGGACGGTCTCGACCTCCTTCTCGCGGTTGACTTCCAGCTTGCGCAGCTCGCGCTCGCGGCCGACGCGGGCTTCATCCAGGCCGCGGTCGGATGCGATGCGTGCGCGCTCGACCTCCTCGCGGGAGGCGATCTCGGCCTCCTGCAAGGATTGCACGCGGGCGACCTCGAGCTGCTCGATGGCGCGGCGGCGTTCGATGCGCGCGGCTTCCAGCGCCTGCTCGCGCGAGACATCGGTGGTCTCGACCTCCTTGCGCGCGACGATCTCGGCCTGCCGGACCTGGCGATCGGCATCGATGCGTTCGGATCGCTTGGTCGACAGCGCGATGACGCGGTCCTCGTCGGCGATCTCGACCGCCTTCTTCTGCTCGATATTGAGCACCTCGCGCTTCTTGGAGGAATTGATGCGCTCGGCCTCCAGCGCCAGATCGACGGTGATGCGCTGGCGCTCGATGGCGTCGCGCCGCTTCAGCTCGGCCGCCTCCAGCACGCCGGTGCGCTCGATTTCGAGCGCCTTGGTGTCGCGCTCGGCCTGGATGCGCTCTGCCGCAACCGTCTTCTCCTGGGCGATGCGGGCCGCCTCGATCGCTTCGCGCGAGGCGATATCGGCCTCCTCAATGGCACGGTTGCGGGCGATCTCCAGCGAACGCACGCGCTCTTCCTGGGCTATGCGGCTGGCCTCAGTGGTCTCGCGCGCGGAGATGCCGGCGACGTCGAGCGCCTGGTTGCGCTCGATCTCCAACTGCCGCGTGTTCTGTTCGGCGGCGATGCGCTCTGCGGCGAGCGTCCGCTCGCGGGCAATGCGGGCGGCTTCCACGGCGCGCTGGGCCTCGATCTCGGCCTCCTGAATGGTGCGCACCTGCTGGATCTCCAGCGCGCGGGTACGCTCATCCGAGGAGATGCGCTCGACATTGACGATCAGCGTCTGGGCGATGCGGGCCTTCTCGGTCGCCTCGCGGGCGGCGATCTCAGCCTCGTCCACGGCACGCGAGCGCTCGATCTCGCGGCGCCGCGTCTCCTCCTCGTTGGCGATACGGGCATCGGTGACGACGCGATCCTGCTGGATCCGCGCCTTCTCGATGGCTTCGCGGGCGGCGATCTCGGCTTCCTCGATCGTGCGCATGCGCTCGATCTCGCGCTGGCGCACCTCGCGCTCTGACGCAATCCGCGTAGTGTCGATCGAACGCTGGTTGGCGATCCTCGTCTTCTCGATCTCCTCCCGTGCCAGCAGCTCCTTCTCCTCGATGGTCCGGGTCCGCTCGATCTCCTTCTGGCGAGTTTCCCGCTCCGAGGCGATGCGGGCCTCGGCGATCGCCTGGTCATTGGCGATGCGGGCGCGCTCGATGGTCTCGCGGGCGGAGATCTGGGCCTGTTCGGCCTCGGTCTCGCGCAACGCGCGTTCACGGGCGACTTCCGTGCGCTGAAGCGCGCGGCGCATCTCGATGTCGCGCTCCTGCTCCAGCCGTGCGGTCTCGCTCTCGCGCTCGATCTCGAGCGCCTGCCGCTCGGCCTCCAGATTGCGGGTGCGGATCTTGATCATCGAGTCCTGCTCGATGTCGTTGCGCAGCTTCCGCCTGGCCTCGATGTCCTGCATCAGCTGGGTCAGGCCTTCGGCGTCGAACCGGTTCGACGGGTTGAAGAATTCGAGGTCGGTCTGGTCGAGATCGGTGATGGCGACGGATTCCAGCTCGAGGCCGTTCTGGGCGAGGGCCTCGGCCGCTTCGGTCTTGACGCGCGCGACATAGTCGCCGCGCCGCTCGTGCATCTCTTCCATGGTCATTTCGGAAGCAACCGAGCGGATCGCGGAGATGAACTTGCCGGCGAGCAGCGCGTGCAACTGCCCGGGCTCCAGGGTGCGGCGGCCGAGCGTTGCCGCTGCGATCGAGACCGCTTCGCGGGTCGGCTGCACGCGGACATAGAAGTCGGCTTCGATGTCGACGCGCATGCGGTCACGGGTAATCACGGCATCCTGCTTCGAGCGTACGATGCCCATCGGCAGCACGTTCATGTTGACGGGCGTGTAATCGTGGATGAAGGGCAGCACGAACGCGCCGCCATTGATCACCACGCGTTCGCCGAGGAAGCCGGTTCGGACGAACGAGGTCTCCTTGGAGGAGCGGTGGTAGAGCCAGTTCACGATGTAGACGCCGACCACGATCACGACGATCGCGACGATCAGCCAGAGGATCAATTCACCGACCAGATTCCCCGACATCTTTCCCTCCCTCGTACCTTCGGCGTTACCGCGCGCCGATCGCCTTGAATTGACGCACCTGTTCCGTCAGCGCCCGCTCCACGGGCAGCCGCTCCATCGAGGAGGCGCCGTAGAAGCCGTGGCAATGGCGGGTGTTCTTCATGATGAAATCGGCGTCGGCGGGATCCGCGATCGGACCGCCATGCGCCAGCACCAGAATGTCCGGATTGACGCTGAGTGCGGCGGATGCCCAGGTGTCGATCTGCGCCGGACAGTCGTTCAGCTTTGGCGCGGTCTGAGCGCCGATCGAGCCGCCGGTCGTCAGCCCCATGTGGCAGACGATGATGTCGGCGCCGGCGATCGCCATCGCGGCGGCCTCCTTCTCGCTGAAGACGTAAGGCGTCGTCAGCATGTCCTTGTCATGCGCCTTGGCGATCATGTCGATCTCCAGCGCGTAGGACATGCCGGTCTCTTCGAGATTGGCGCGGAAGGTGCCGTCGATCAGGCCGACGGTCGGAAAGTTCTGGACGCCGGCAAAGCCGAGCGCCTTCAACTGGTCGAGGAACACGTCCATGTCGCGGAACGGATCGGTGCCGTTCACGCCCGCGAGCACCGGCGTCCTGGTGACCACGGGCAGAACTTCGTTCGCCATTTCGAGCACGATGGCATTGGCATCTCCGTATGCCATCAGCCCCGCGAGCGAGCCGCGGCCGGCCATCCGATAACGGCCGGAATTGTAGATGACGATGAGATCGACACCGCCGGCCTCCTCGCACTTGGCCGATAGCCCGGTGCCGGCGCCGCCGCCGACGATCGGCTCGCCGCGCCTCGCCATCTCGCGAAACCGCCTCAGCAGTGCCGTGCGTTCAAACCTTGCCATCGGTCACCTCGCTAGTCTCCGCCGCGTTGCCGTGCGGCCGAACAGGGTTCGGAATGCACTGACGATGGCGGCGGCGAAGTCGGGATCGTTGATGTTCTTCGGGACACGAAGGAGCTGACGATTGCCGGTCTGCCGTACCGTGCGCTCGAGCGTGCGGAACAGCGCGGCGTCGGCGTCCGGATCCCAGAACGGTTGGCCCGGCGCATCGAGCGCGGAGACACCGCCTTCGGGCAACAGGAAGCGCACAGGGCCATCCATCTGGTTGAGCCGCTCGCCGATCCAGCGGCCAATCCGCTCGTTCTCTTCCACGGTCGTCCGCATCAACGTCACCTGCGGATTATGGACGTGGAACTTGCGGCCGCGGTAGCGCTCGGGAATGGTCTCGGGCGCGCCGAAATTGACCATGTCCAGCGCGCCGACCGAGCCGACATAGGGGATGCGCGTGCGGATGACCGCACCGAGGCGGTCCTCCGTCGCCGGAAACACGCCGCCCATGAGGAGATCGCAGATCTCGGTCGTGGTGAGGTCGATGACGGCGGCGAGCTGGCCGGACTCGACGAGCTTCTCCATGGAGCGGCCGCCGACGCCGGTGGCGTGGAAGACCAGGCACTCGAAATCGTCACGCAGATCGACGGCGATCTTCTGCACAGCCGGCGTCGTCACGCCGAACATGGTGATGCCGACCGAAGGCAGGCCGGTCTCGGATGCCGTGGCGGCGCGCGCATCGAGGCGCGCTTTGACCATGCCGGCGATCGCATGGGCGCCGTTGGCCAGCACCGCGCGAGAAATCGAGTTCAGCCCCTGCACGTCGGTGACGGAGTACATCATCGTGATGTCGGCCGGGCCGACATAGGGCCCGACGTCACCGGACGCGACGGAGGAGATGATCAGCTTGGGCACGCCGACCGGGAGCGCGCGCATTCCCGGAGCAACCAGCGAGGCCGCGCCGGACCCGCCGGCCGAGATCACGCCGGCGACATTGCCCTGGCGCCGCAGCCAGTTGGCGAACGCATCGGCCATCGCGGTCACGGCAACCCCGCGATCCGGCCCGAATACCGCAGCCCCGCCGCGGCCGTGATTCAGGGCGATCTCCTGCGCGGAGACATCGCAGGACGAATGCTTTCCGCTGGTCGAGACGTCGACCAGCCGCGTGCGCAGGCCGCTTTCAGCGATGATGTCGCGGATGTAGCGCAGCTCGATGCTCTTGGTGTCGAGCGTGCCGACGACCAGCACCACCGGTGGGCCCGCGGTCTGCGCCGCTACCGGCTCGCGCTTGCGCCGCGCCGTATCGTCGAGCCGCGCGACTTGCGTCGAGAGCGTGCGCGCCGCCGCCTCGATGCGGGCGATCGGCACCGGCTGCGACCACCGCGTCGGCAGCGTCGGGTTGGAGATGTAGATGCGGATCGGACCGTCGCGGCGCGGGGCCGGCGCCGGTTTGGCTTCGGTGCCGGACGCCGCGACATCGACATCGGGCTCGAGCTCGGCGTGAAGCCCGACGCCGAGCAGGCGCTGCTGCAGCTCGCGGTCGGCGGCAAGCCGCGCGGAATCGATGATGCGGTTGATGCGCCCGTTGACCATGATCGCGACGTTGCGCGAGATCGCGGTGGCGACGCCGATATTCTGCTCGATCACGAGCACGGACATATCGCCGTCCTCGCCTAGCCGCAGCAGCATCTCCTCGACCTGCGTCACGATGACAGGCGCAAGGCCCTCGGTCGGCTCGTCCATGATTAAAAGCTGCGGATTGGTGAGCAGCGCGCGCGAAATCGCCAGCATCTGCTGCTCGCCGCCGGAGAGCTGGCCGCCGCCGTGATCCCGGCGCTCGGCAAGGCGGGGGAAGGTGTCGTAGATGCGCTCGACCGTCCAGGCACCTCGCCGCATCCCGCCGGCGAGCTGCAGATGCTCCTCGACGCTGAGCGAGCGCCAGAGCCGGCGGCCCTGCGGCACATAGCCGACGCCGAGCCGGGCGATCTGGGCGGAAGGCCGCTGCGTGACGTCCTCGCCGCGAACGCGGATCGAGCCGCCGCTCACGGCCACCAGCCCCATGATCGCCTTGCACAGCGTGGTCTTGCCCATGCCGTTGCGGCCGACGACGGAGAACACGCCGCTCTCCAGCGTGAGGTCGACGCCTTGCAGGGCGTGCGAATGACCGTAATAGACGTCGAGCCCGCGGACCTCGAGTGCGGCGGCGGAGCGGCGGACCTCACTCATGGCCGCCTCCGAGATAAAGCTCCTGCACCTCGGGGTCGGACTGGATCTCCTCCGGCAGGCCCTCCTTGAAGACGCGGCCATTGTGCATCATCGTGACGCTCTCGACGACGCGTAGCGCGACGTCCATGTCGTGCTCGATGATGATGTAGCCGATATGCGCCGGGAGCGAGGTCAGGATCTCGATCAGCTCGGCCCGTTCGGTCGGCGACAGGCCCGCGGCCGGCTCGTCGAACAGGACGAAGCGCGGGGCGCCGGCGAGCGCCAGCGCGATCTCGAGCTGGCGCTGCTGGCCGTGCGCGAGCTCGGCGACGCGCTGATCCTTCACGGCCGAAAGATGCACGGCCTGAACCAGATTGTCGGCCGCATGCATCAGGGCATCGTTCTGTCCCGGACGCAGGAACGAGTAGCGCCCGCGCGAGACGCCGCGGCAGGCGAGGTAGACGTTGTCCTGCACGGTGAGGCCGGGGAACAGCGCCGAGATCTGGTAGGTCCGGCGCAGCCCGCGCCGGATTCGCTCGTAGGGCGGGAAGTGGGTGACGTCCTCGCCGAAGAAGCGGATGGTGCCGGAGGAGGGCGCGAAGTCTCCGGTGATGCAGTTGAACAGAGTTGTCTTGCCGGCACCGTTGGAGCCGAGCACGGCGCGCCGCTCGCCGGGGCGTACGGTCATGGTGACATCGGTCAGCGCAGCGAGCGCGCCGAATAATCTCGTCACACCGCGCAGCTCAAGCGCTGCACCGGCGCCGACGGCCGAAAGGCGTTGCGCGACGCTATCCATGGCCGCGTCCTCCGCCAGGTCGATTTGCGGCCGGACGCCGGCTCTGACGCCAGCGCTGCCACAGGCCGATGACGCCGTCCGAGGACCAGAACACGATGGCGAGAAAGCCGAGCCCGATCAGCAGCCGGAAGCGGTTGCCGTCGAGGCCGATCCTGACCAGGAAGTCGAGCGCGAAGGTGCGCAGCAGCACGAAGATCAGCGCGCCGATGAAGGGGCCGATGGGGCGTGTGATGCCGCCGACGACGGCGATGATCAGAACGTCGATGCAGGCCCCGACGCTGACCGAGCCCGGCGAGATCTGGCGGTAGTTCCAGACCTGGAGCACGCCGGCCAGCGCGGCCACGAAGGAAGCGAAGGCATAGGCCGCGATGCGGTGCGCATTGACGTTGAAGCCGAGCGCCGCCATGCGGCGCGGATTGTCGCGCACGCCCTGAAGGGCGAGGCCGAAGGGTGCGCGCGAAAGATATTCGACCGCGAAATAGCAGAGCGCGGCGACCGCCAGCACGATGTAATAGAAGGGAATGTCGGCGCGCCAGTTGACGCCCCAGAAATGTGGCGTGGCCACGGTATTGATGCCGGTATGGCCGTTGAAGATCGCCCAGTTCTGATTGGTGAAATAGTAGAAGGCAGCTCCGATCGCGAGCGTGATCATGATGGTGTAGATGCCCTCGGTGCGCACGGCGAGCGCGCCGCCGAGCGTGCCGAACGCGGTTGCCAGCGCCAGCGCCATGGGGACCGCGAGCCACCACGGCCAGCCCAGGCTGATATTGGCGTTGCCGCTGACGCCGAACACGGCGACCATGTAGGCCGAGAAGCCCGCGATGGTGAGCTGCATCAGGCTGACCATGCCGCCATAGCCGGCGAGGAACATCAGGCTCAGCGCCATGGTGCCGAGAATGAGGGTGGAGGCGAAGATCTCGATCAGGAAAAAGCCGTTGGCGATCAGCGGCATGATCACGAGAACGACCGCGACGATCCAGGCCGCGGGATTGTTGATCTCCGGCCACGTCCGGGCCGCGCGCTGCGCCAGTGTGGCGGGAGGTGCGGTAACGCGGGCATCGTGGGCGAGCGACATGTCAGCGCCTCGCCAACAGGCCTTGCGGCCGGATCGCCAGCACCAGCACCATGATCAGGAAGGTCACGACGATGGCGTAGGTCGGGATGTAGACCGAGCCGAGCTGCTCGGCGAGGCCGATGATGAGCGCCCCGAGTGCCGCGCCGGGGATCGAGCCCATGCCGCCCACGATCACGACGACGAGCGAGGCCAACAGGAATCGAATGTCCTCACCCGGCGATAACGACTGGAAGGTGCCGCCGACGACGCCGGCCATGCCCGCAAGTCCCGCGCCAAACGCGAACACGGCTACGAAGACGAGCTGGATACGCACACCGGTCGCAGCGAGGATATCGCGGTCGTCGACACCGGCGCGGATGATCATGCCGATGCGAGTGCGGTTGAGCGCAAGCCACATCGCCACGCCGATGATCACGGATGCTACGAAGATCACCAGCCGCACCATGGGATATCTGAGATAGACCGGCTCGCCAGAGGATTTGATTGCCGTGACCAGCGGCAGCTCCACGGGGCCGATCAGCCAGTTCGGTGTCTGGATCTGGTAGAAATCGCCGCCGCAGGCCCACAGCATGAGATCGGCGAACACGATTGAAAGCCCGATCGTCACCATGGTCTGCCTGAGATCCTGCCCCTCTATCCGGCGGAACACGATCACTTGGAGCAGGACGCCCACCATGGCGGTGAGGATGAAGGCGACGATGAAGCTGAGCACCCAGGAGCCGGTCGCCGTACTGACGGCGTAGCCGACATAGCCGCCGAACAGGTAGAGCGAGCCGTGTGCGAGGTTGACGTTGCGCATCAATCCGAAGATCAGCGTGAAGCCGCTGGCGACGAGGAAATAGAGCCCTCCAAGCGTGATGCCGTTGAAGACGGCGTTGAGGAAGACGCGCTTGCGGCCGACGGCTTCTTCGAGACCCGGCGGCCAGACCGCGAAGATCAGCCAGAGCGCGACGGCAACGGCAATAATCAAAATCAGTGCCCAGGCCGGATGGCGTTCGACAAAGCGGCTCATGCTCTCGCCCCGCACACGGGGATAGGTCGCGAAGGCGCGGGCACAGCCCAACCGTCTCCCCGCAGGCGCGGAGAGGAGGGATGCAAGCCCCTGCCGGCTGCGAGCCCTGCCATGGACGAACGTCCTCCCTGGACCAGCGACCCTCTTTCGGGATCGCGTTGCCCGCATCCTAGCGAGGCTGCGAGAGTGACGTTTGATCGTGAGTATCTTTTCGTGGCCGCGCTCAGGCGCGCAAAATCTTGGCTGCGCGGCGATAATCGGTCGGGGCCATCCCGACATTGGCGGCGAAGAAGCGGGTGAAGCCGCTCTGCGAGGAGAAGCCGAGATCGAATCCGATGTCCGCGATCGGCGTCTCGCTCGCCACCAGGGCGTCGAGTGCCTGTTCCATGATCAACGTGTTGAGATAGAGATTTGGGGTGACGCCGGTCTGTGTGCGGAACAGACGGTAGAAGTGCGGCCGGGATAGGCCGGATTCGCGCGCGATCGTATCGAGCTCGATTTCGGCACCGGGGCTTTCCGACATCATCTTGATGCATTTGCGCACGCGGAAATCGGTGACGGACCCGCTTGCGCGCGGATCGCGGGCGATCTCGGCCTGCTGCCAGCTTTCGTCGTAGCAGATGTCGATCAACCTCCGCAGCTCGGAATCCAGACTGGAGAGCGATGGTGCGCCGCACACGAGCGCGGCGGTTCGCCTGATGTGCTTGTCGAGGGCCGGCGTGCGCTTGAACTGGGTGCGGCCGAAACGCAGCCGGTGGGTGCCCGAAGCATCTGGTGCAAACCATTCGGCATTGACGTAGAGCACGAAGAAGATCGCGCCTCCTTCCAGATCGGCAGGCAGGAAATTGTGCGGCTCCCAGGGGTTGACCGCGACGACGGACGACTCGGTGAGATCGTGGTGCCCGTCGGACACGTCGATGCATGCGGGCATGCCGCCGACATGGAAGATCAGATGACCTTCGCGATGGGCGTGGATATTGAAAGGGCGGTTCAACTGATAAACCGTCGCCCGACCGAACCGGCCGTGGAAGACGGCGAGCGCACGGCTCATGCCTTCCCCTCCCGAATGTTCTTGTCTTTTCGGTCAGCGTTCAACAACGCCGACAAGTTTGCAAGAGCGGAGAGCGACCGCGTCAGCAAGTCGCTCCCCGGTTCCGTCCAGGCGTGATGCGTCAGTACTTCTTACATTCCGGCACGGTGCGGCTCGGCAGCCCGATCTTCGAGAATACGGCCGGATCATAGCCCAGCGTCTGGTTCACGTTCGGGATCACCTTCACGACCTTGCTGAACAGCGCGCCCTTGCCGTCGTCGACGACTTCTGTGACGAAGTTGGTGCCGATCGCCTGGCGGTTGGAGTCGAGCTTGATCTTGCCGTTCGGCGCATCGATCTCGATCTTCGCCAGCGCCTCCTTGAACTTCGCCTGGTTGTTGGAAAGATCGCCATTGACCTGACGCAGGGCGAGGATCAGCGCCATGGTCGAGTCATAGTAGTTGGTCGCGAGCAGCGACGGGCTCGGGAAGCGCTTGTTGGGCGGGAAGGCGTCCTGATAGGCCTTCACGAATTTCTGCCAGCCCGGATCTTCCCAGGTGTCGGCTTGGCCGCTGGCCGCGATGGTGCCGATGAGAGCGTTCTTGGCGTTGCCCTTGGACGACAGGATCGTCTGGTCGATCATGATGGAGCCGCCCATCAGATGCGCCTTGCCGCCGGCCTGCTGGTACTGGTTGAGGAAGTTGACGGCGTCGGCGCCGCCGAGGCCGAGATAGATCGCGTCGACATCGTCGGGCAGTGCGGCGATGACCGAAGCGAAATCCTTGGTGCCGAGCGGCACCCATTGCCGGTTGGTGACCTGCCCGCCGGCGCCGCAGAATTCGAGCACGAGGCCGAACACCTGGGTGTAGATGAAGGAATAGTCCTCGCCGACGGTTGCGATCTTGCGATACTTCTTCTCCTCATAGGCGTATTTGCCGAGGCCCACCTGCCATTGTGCGCCGTCCATGTTGTAGCGGAAGAAGTTCGGGGCAGGATCGACATAGGTGGTTTCCTGCGCGCCGGAGGCCGCATTGATGAAAGTCAGCTCCGGATGGGTCTTCGCGAAGTTCTTGACCGCGATGCCCTCGTCGCCGGACAGCGGCGAGAGCAGGATTTGGACCTTGTCCTGCTCGATCAGCTTGCGCACGGCGCGCACCGCCGAGTCCGGCGTCGCGTCGGTCGAGGCGACGATGAATTCGAGCTCCTTGTCGCCGATTTTCTTGCCCAGCACGTTGAGCGCGGTCTGGTGGCCGCGCATGCCGTCCTCGCCGAGCACCGTGTAGGTGCCTTCGAGGGTCGCGGTCACGCCCACCTTGATTTTTTCCTGGGCGATCGCTGCGCCCGAAAGAAACAGGCTGCTCAGCGCGAGCAGTCCCACACTGCATTTCGACATTGTGCTCCTCCCTGTGACGTCGATTTATGGCCGTGCCGAACTGGCGCGGCGCCGCGTGACTCTCGAAGGCCCGCGGCTTTGAAGAGAAGCTAGCCGAAGTCGCACGCGGTGCATGCGCGGGCGCCTGCCTTGGTTTGACGGGCAGTCTCATTTTGGATGTTGCGGCGCAAATGGTTCCGCGGTGCAGCAGCGCGGGTCGCAGGAACGCTTCCGGTGGGGCTCCGTTAGCGGAGCACATCCGCTGGAGCCACTTCATGACCGACTATCCGAAGCCACCCTATCCGTCGCAGCAGCAACCGATGCCCGGTTCGACGCGTGCGATGAAGCCACGCCCCGATCATGGCGAGGAGAGCTACAAGGGCTCGGGACGACTGGCCGGAAAGAAGGCGCTCATCACCGGGGGCGACAGCGGCATCGGCCGCGCGGTCGCGATCGCCTACGCGCGTGAAGGCGCCGACATCGTCATCTCCTACTTGAACGAGGACGAGGATGCGGCCGAGGTCAAGGCGCTGGTGGAGCGGGAGGGACGCAAGGCGATCCTCATGCCCGGTGACATCGGCAATCCCGAGCACTGCCGCGCCATCGTACGCCACACCGTCGAGGAACTCGGCGGCATCGATATCCTCGTCAACAATGCGGCCCATCAGGCCACGTTCGGGGATATCGGAGACATCAGCGACGAGGAGTGGCAGCTCACGTTCGAGACCAACATCCACGCCATGTTCTATCTGACCAAAGCGGCCGTGCCTCACATGCGGCCGGGCGCTGCGATCATCAACACGGCCTCGGTGAACTCGGACATGCCGAACCCAACTCTCCTGGCTTACGCCACGACCAAGGGCGCCATCCAGAATTTTACGGGCGGGCTGGCGCAAATGCTGGCGGAGAAGGGCATTCGGGTCAACGCCGTTGCGCCGGGACCGATCTGGACGCCGCTGATTCCATCGACCATGTCGGAGGAACGGGTCAAGAACTTCGGCAAGCAGGTCCCGATGCAGCGGGCCGGCCAGCCGGCCGAACTCGCGACCGCCTACGTCATGTTGGCCGATCCGCTCTCGAGTTACACCTCAGGGGCGACGTTGGCCGTCACCGGTGGGAAGCCGTTCATCTGACCGTTTCTTAGCTCATAGAATCGTGGCGGCACCGGGAGGCCGGGCCGCCACGTCGCAATGGCAGATCCTTATCAGGCGGCGTTGGAAGCCTTGGCGTTGACGCCCTTGCGAAGCGCCACCGTGTTCAGCTTGGTATTGGCCGCCTTCTCTTCGTTCAGGTTCGTCGTGAGGAAACGCACGATGTCGTCGTGGCCGAGTTGTTCCGCCCAGGCGATCAGCGTGCCGTAGCGGCACATCTCGTAGTGCTCCACGGCTTGCGCATTGGCGACGATCGCCGCGTCGAGAACGGCCTTGTCCTCGATCTCACTCGCGGTCGCGTCGGCTTCCTCGATCAGGCCGTCGATGGCCGGACACTGCGTGCCGCTGGGCTCCTTGCCGAGCTTGGCGAACACTTTGTCGAGTCGTTCGACCTGCTTGTTGGTCTCGTCCAGATGAGCTTTCAGTCCGGCCGCGAGGTCCCTGTTGGTCGCCTTGTCGATCATCTTGGGCAGCGCCTTCAGGATCTGCTGCTCCGCGTAATAGATGTCCTGCAGCCCGTGCAGCAGCAGGTCTTCCATCGATTTGATGTCCTTGGTGAAGAATCCCATAAAAGACGTCTCCTTTTCACAATGATGACACTGGAACGCCGGACGCCCGCAGCTGTTCCATTCCCGTGTGCTGACCAGGAGAGCCGAATGAGCGATGGAGTTGATCATCTCGCGGGCCTGCTCGGACGCGCCGCGATGGACGTGTGGGGCGACATGCCTCGCGACATCCAGGAAGCGCTGTTCGAGGCCGCCATGAAGGGACGCGCGAGCGAGCGTGAGGAGCTCGCGCGGCTGCTGCACGAGCGGCATCCGCGCACGCTTCATCCGGCGCGGCCGGGATGAGGTCCAGAAGCGGAACGATCATGCGAGCTCATGATTGGTAAACCGGGTGGCGCGTCGCCGAATGGTTCGCATGAGACCGCGGCAGGCGCCCCGCTCGGCTGTTGAGCAAATCTGCGAGTCGATCGCCGTGACTGAGATGAACATCGGAAAATGGTACGACCCGATCTCGGAGCGGTGGATCGAGCCTCGCGAAACGCGCGCCATCGCCGGTTATGATCAGTCCAGCGCCGAGAAGGCGCCGGAGAGTCACGAGCGGGGCGAGGCGCAGCGGATCTGGCAGCTGTTGGTTGATTGCTGCGTGGGTGAGTGATGCCGAATTCCGGCGGTCCTCGGCCGGAGAGCACCTGCCGGCACGCACGGTCATAGTGTGATCACGAAGTTCGCGAGGGCGACGACGAACCCGGTGCGGCCGCCGCACCGGGCTCGGCTTGCATCGCGCGGGGCAGCCCAGCGTTTCCGTCAACGCTGATCTCGACGACGTCCGGCACGGATCGGTATAATTACCCCACCCGATTGCAAGCCGGACCCGGAACAAGGATCAGATGATGGACGATACGATTGGTTTCCCCGACCCCGGTCTCGATCTGTCGGACGGCTTCAAGCCGCACACCTCGCATTGGGGCGTGTTCTCCGCGCGTCAGGGCGCGGCCGGCCTCGAGGTCAGGGCCTATGCGGGCGATCCCGATCCGAACGGCATCATCGACAATTTCCCCGGTGCACTCCGCCATCAGGCGCGCATCGCCCAGCCGGCGATCCGCCGCGGCTGGCTCGAGCGTGGGCCGGGCCCCGACAATCGCCGCGGCCGCGACGAGTTCGTTTCGGTGAGCTGGGAGAAGGCGCTCGATCTCCTCGGCGACGAGCTCTGTCGCATCCGCGACACGCGCGGCCCCGGCGCGGTGTTCGGCGGCTCCTATGGCTGGTCGAGCGCCGGCCGCTTTCATCATGCCCAGAGCCAGGTGCATCGCTTCCTCAACATCGCGATGGGCGGCTATGTCCGCTCGGTGAACTCCTACTCCTCGGGCGCGTCCTCGGTGCTGCTGCCGCAAATTTTGGCAGGCTATGAGGACATCACGAGGCGCAACGTCACTTGGGAGCAGATCGCCGAAGACACCGACATCGTGCTGGCCTTTGGCGGCATGGCGCTGAAGAACTCGATGGTGGCCGGCGGCTCGATCAGCAAGCATGTCGAGCGCGGCGCCATGGCCGCAGCCCGCAAGCGCGGCTGCGAGTTCGTCCTGGTCAGCCCGCTCCGCGATGATCTGCCGGTCGAAGCTGGTGCGGAATGGATGAGCTGCGTGCCCGGCACCGATACCGCGCTGATGCTCGGCCTCGTCCACACGCTGGTCAGCGAAGGTCTGCACGACCAGGACTTCCTCGATCGCTACACCGAGGGCTGGCCGGTCTTCCTGCGCTATCTCATGGGCGAAAGCGATGGCCAGCCCAAGCACGCCGAATGGGCCTCCGCGATCTCAGGCGTCGCGGCCGACACGATCCGGAAGCTGGCGCGCCGCGCCTCCGGCAAGCGTGCGCTGATCACCGTCTCACATTCGCTGCAGCGCGCCGAGCATGGCGAGCAGCCGGTGTGGATGGGCATGGTGCTGGCGGCAGCGCTCGGCCAGATCGGCCTTCCCGGTGGCGGTTACGCTTATTCGCTCGGTGCGATCGGCTATTACGGCCGCCGCGTCAACGACGTGCCGGGGCCGACGCTCGGGCAGGGCCGCAACGGCGTTGCCGATTTCATTCCGGTCGCGCGGATCGCCGACATGCTGCTCAATCCCGGTACCACCTATCGTTATAACGGCGAGACGCGGACCTATCCGGACATCCGCCTGGTCTATTGGGCCGGCGGCAATCCCTTCCACCATCACCAGGACATCAACCGCCTGCGTAAGGCTTTTGCGCAACTCGACACCTTCGTCGTGCACGAGCTCGCCTGGACCGCCACCGCGCGCCACGCCGACATCGTGCTGCCCGCGACGATGACGCTCGAACGTGAGGACATCGGCTATTCCACCAATGATCCCTTGATGGTCGCGATGCACAAGGTCGCCGAGCCGTTTGGCCTTGCGCGCGACGACTACGACATCTTCGCCGATCTCGCCGATCGTCTCGGCGCGCGCGAACCCTTCACCGAGGGACGCACGTCGCGGCAATGGCTGGAGCATCTCTACGAGCCGACCCGCGCCTCGCTTGCGAAGCGTGGCCTCGAAGCGCCGACCTTCGACGAATTCTGGGCGCGCGGCAGCCTGGTCGTGCCGCAGCAGCCCGATGACGGCGGCCGGCTGCGCCGTTTTCGCGATGACCCGGTCAATCACGCCCTGCCGACGCCGAGCGGGCGCATCGAGATCTTTTCGCAGAAGATCGCCGGCCATGGCGATGCGGATTGTCCCGGTCATCCGGTCTGGCTCGACAAGACCGACATGCCCAAGCCCGGGGCGCCGTGCTTCCTCGTCGCCAATCAGCCGGTGACGCGCCTGCACAGCCAGCTCGATTTCGGCGGCCATTCGCTTGCCGCCAAACATCGTGGCCGCGAGGTCGCGCGGATGAACCCGGTTGATGCGGACGCACGTGGCATTGGGGATGGCGACATCATCCGCCTGTTCAACGAGCGCGGCGCCTGCCTTGCCGCGGTCCACGTCACCGACGGCATCGCGCCCGGCGTGGTGCAGCTGCCGACCGGGGCCTGGTACGATCCGATGGATCCCGAGGACGAGGCGCCGCTCTGCGTTCACGGCAATCCCAACGTGCTCACCCGCGACGTCGGGACCTCGTCCCTGGCGCAGGGCTGCACCGGTCAGCTGACGGCGGTCGAGGTCGAGAAGTTCACCGGCAATCTGCCGCCGATCCGCGCATTCGATCCGGTTTAGGCAAGCAAGGAGAACTGAGATGATCCGCAAGGCAACAGCAGTCTGGAAGGGCACTGGTCGCGATGGCACGGGCCACCTGTCGAGCGAATCCGGCGTGCTTGCCGGGACGCCTTATTCCTTCAAGACCCGCTTCGAGAACGAGAAGGGCACCAATCCCGAAGAGTTGATCGCCGCGGCCCATGCCGGCTGTTTCACCATGGCGCTAGCCTTCGGCCTGCAGATGGCGGGTTTCACACCGGACGAGCTCTCGACCGAAGCCGCCGTCACGCTCGAGCCTGAAGGCAAGGGTTTCAAGATCAGCAAATCCGCGCTGACCCTGCGGGCGAAAGTGCCGAATCTCGACGATGCCGGCTTCGCCCGGATCGCCGGCGAGGCCGAGAAGAACTGCCCGGTGTCCAAGGTGCTCAACGCCGCCATCACGCTCGACGCCAAGCTGGTCTAGGCGCGATGAGATGAGGATTGATTGCTGCGACGACGGCGGTGCAGCACTCCTCTCCCGCCTGCGGGAGAGGGTGCTTCCACAATGGGATAGCCCCCTAGAGGAGAAAGCCCTCACCCGCGCCTTCGGCGCGACCTCTCCCGCAAGCGGGAGAGGTCGCACCGAGCCCGGGGCAATCGATTCGACCTAAAGCCATCGCGCGCTGGGGCGAGCGTTTGCTCCGCGCCATTCGATCCAGGCGACCGGATGGGCGTCGAGGCGCGGCTTTCGGCCGGGCGGCCGAAAGCCTATATGATGGACAAGCTGTTGAGCGATCATTGGGAGCACATCACATGACGACGGAACGCGCAGTTTTGGCCGGCGGCTGCTTCTGGGGCATGCAGGATCTGATCCGCAAGCAGCCGGGCGTGATCTCCACCCGCGTCGGTTACACCGGCGGGCACGTCAAGAACGCCACCTACCGCAATCACGAAGGCCATGCCGAAGCGATCGAGATCGTGTTCGATCCGGCCAGGACCAGCTTCCGGACCATGCTGGAGTTCTTCTTCCAGATCCATGATCCGACCACGCTCAACCGTCAGGGTAACGATATCGGCACGAGCTATCGGTCGGCCATCTTCTACACCAGCGAGGAGCAGAAGCGGATTGCCGAAGACACCATTGCCGACGTCGAGGCATCCGGCCTGTGGCCCGGCAAGGTGGTGACCGTGGTCGCGCCCGTGCGCGAGTTCTGGGAAGCCGAGCCCGAGCATCAGGACTATCTCGAACGTTATCCTGATGGTTACACCTGCCACTTCATCCGGCCCGGCTGGAAGCTGCCGCGCCGAGCGGCCGCGATGGGCGGCTAACGCCGAATGGCCAAGGGTTGAAACGCTAGCCTCATCCTGAGGGGCTTGCGCAAGCGGGCGAAGGACGAGGCGCGCGCTCACCTTGCGACGATGCGCGCCGACAGCGTGACGAGACCCATCAATGCGGCCAGCAACCAGAACGCCAGCGGCAATCCGCCAAGATGTGCGACGAAGCCGACGCCGGCGGGGCCGATCAGGATCCCGGCATAGCCCGCGGTCGTGATCGCGGCGACAGCAAGCCCCGTCGGCATGACGGTCTGCCGCGCCGCCCGCCGAAACAACACCGGCACGAGGTTCGACGCCCCGAGCCCGATCAGCAGGAATCCGGCGATGGCGACTGCCGCGACGGGCGCCGTAAGCAGGACCACGAAACCGGCGATCGCGATGAGACTGCCCCAGAGCAATGTCGCGCGGTCCCCGATGCGCGCAACGACGGCGTCGCCGCCGAGCCGGCCCGCGGTCATCGCGATCGAGAACACGATGTAGCCGGCTCCGCCTTGAGCCTCGGTGACGAGCCCTGCGCCGATGACGAGCAGTGCGCCCCAATCGAGCATCGCGCCCTCGACCAGGAAAGTGATTGCGCCGAGCAGCGCGAGCAGCAGCACCGATCCGTGCGGCATCACGAACAGCTGGCCCTCCTGCACCTGCACTGAACGGAGCAGGCGCGGCCAGGTCACGATCATTGCAATCAGCATCAGGGCGGAGCAGATCAGCGTGCAGGCCAGCGTGCCGAACTGCAGCGAGAGCAGCGCCGTCACCAGCGCGGATCCGGCGAACCCCCCGATGCTGAACAACGCGTGGAAGCCGGACATCAGCGGGCGACCCGCGGCGCGCTCCACCTCCACGGCGTGGATGTTCATGGCGACGTCGATCGAGCCGAGCGCCGCGCCAAATGCGAAAAGCGCCAGCGCCAGCGTTGCGGGCGAGCTCGCGACCGCGAGCAGGGGCAGGACCAGCGCCAGGCCGAAGCCGCCCGCAATGATGATCGGCCTGCTGCCGTGTCGCGCGCTCATGATTCCGGTCAGCAGCATCGCAACGACCGAGCCGATGCCGAGGCTGAGCAGGAGCAGTCCGAGGACGCCGTCGTCGACGCCGAGCCGCGTCTTTGCGAACGGCACCAGCGGTGCCCAGCATGAGATGCCGAAGCCGGCAACGAGGAAGGCAAGCCGGGTCGCAAGTCGCGTCGAAGGCCGGTCGGCAGAAGACATGGGAATTCCGGGGGAGGAAGCAGGGCAGGACGGCCGACAAGCCGGAGCAATGCCGCAGCTTTATGTCCGAGCCATTCCCGAATTGCGCAGCCGCCCACAGCAAGCCGCAACACCATGATCGCCCGTTCGCGTCTCGCGCGGCCCGGAACGAGAGGAGGAGCGCCTTAAGTCCCCGGCTTTTCCACGTCCCACTCATTGCGGAACACGTGGCCGTCCGTGTCCTTGGCTTCCGCGCGGAAACGCTTGGCGCCGTTGGAGACGTAGGTGAAGCGCAGATTGGGATCTTCCGAGATCGAGATGCCACCTTCCATCGACAGCACGGGGCTGTCGTCCTGCGTCAGCTTCAGCTGGTTGACGAAGAAGGCGGGAATGTAGAGCTGCGTGACCTGGTCCATCTGCAGGCCGGAATTGTTGGGATGGCCGATCATGATCTGCGCTTCGCGGATACGGCTCGCCGGCGCCTCCTCGCGCGCGAATTGCCGGTAACGCATCTGGCCCAGCCGGCTGTTGGCTTCTTCTGCGTTCTTTCCTGCCGGCGCAGAGCAGCCGCCCGAGGCCTTCACATAGACCTTCGAGACATAGAGCTGGCCGTCGCTGAGCTCGGCCACCGCATGGACGTCGGTGTAGTTGTTGACGCGCACGCGCGTCGAGATCTCGGTGACATTGGCATCGGAGCCGAGCTCGAACTTCGCCGCCATCGGCGCCGGGTTACGGTCGATCACGAGGGTGATCGAGCGGATGCGGCGGCTGTCTGCGGGCGACAGTTTGCTGCGCAGAGTCACCGGAACGATCGCCGCGTCCTCTGCGCGATACGGCATCTCGATGCCGATGACGGCGCTGCCGTCGTTCATCGGGCGATTATTGAAGATATCCTGGACCAAGCCCGGCCAGGGATCGTCGGCGTCTGCAGCCTGCGCCGGCACGGCAAAGGCGATGCCGAGCAATGCGGCGATCAGGGGCAGGCGGCGTGTCCATCTGGTCATGGTCGTGGTCCTCCGAGTCAGCAAAGCTGATCTCGTCCAGAGTCAGCGAAGCTGATCTCCCGCGGAAGCTGATCTCTTGCTCATGATAGCGCGCCTGCTACTCCCATTCAATTTCCGAGAATGCTGCAGTTGCGTTCCGCGCGTTGTAGTCGCCGAACAGCTCCCAGCGCGACCGCTCCTCAGCGGCCGCCTTGTCGGCGGCGGCCCGGATCGGCTCGCCGTTCTTGTTCAGCGCGCGGACGTCGGACAGCAGCGTTGACAGGTAACGCCGCTCATCGGTCAGCGCGGCAGGCCAGTCGCTCACGGGGCCGTGACCCGGCACGACGCGTCGCGCCGGGATGGTCTCCAGCTCCTTCAACGTCTCGAGCCAGCCGCGGATGCTGCCATCCATGACCGGAATGTGGCGGAGAAAGACGAGATCGCCCGCGAACAGGGTCTTGGTCGTTTCGTCGTAGACGGTGACATCGCTGTCGCTGTGCCCGGTCCGCCAGGCGCGCAAGGTCAGTTGGCGCGACCCGAGATCAAGCGTTTTTGTGTCCGAAACCAGCAAGGTGGGAGCAATGATCTTCACGGGATCCATCAACTCGCGACCCATGATGCGACGAAAATTGTCGAGATAGAAGGGCCCGCGCGTCGCGAGCGCCTGCGGCAGCTTGTTGTGGCCGACGAAGCTCGTGCCCGCGGTGGCGAAGGCCGCATTGCCGAAGACATGGTCGGGATGGCCGTGGGTGTTGATGACATAGCGGATCGGCTTGGATGTGCGGACCCGCACGGCGGCCAGCAGGGCCTCGCCTTCGCGAAGGCTGCCGCCGGTGTCGATGACGGCCACGGCGTCATCGCCCACGACGAAGCCGACATTGGCAATGTCGCCCTCGTTCTCGCGGGTCATCAGGGCAATGGCCCCGGAATGGACGAAGATTCCCGGTGCGACTTCGCTCACAGGCAATTCGGCCGCCCCGGCCCGTGCTAGCGTTGCGATCCCCAGCAGGGACAAGGCTGCGATCACTCGAGCGATGCGGGACACTTTTCTGCCTCAGTTCAAAGGGTTCGCTGCATTGCACTGCAACAAAGCGAAGCCAGCGAAGTCTGGCCCATCATGGCGCGTCATGCGTTGCATGGATAGCATTCAAACAAAACGAGGAGGAAGCACGATGACGGAGGCCGGACGACATCGTCGCTGGTTGTTTTCAATGTGGGTTCTGGTTGCATCCTGTGCGCTCGGCGATGTCGCCGTCGCGCAGACGAACGAGGCCGGCGATCTCTCATTCGAGCTGGTTGATCCCAAGGTGCTGCGCGTCTGTGCCGATCCGCGCAATCTGCCGTTCTCGAACGAGAAGGGCGAGGGGTTCGAGAACAAGCTGGCCGAGCTGCTTGCAGACAAGCTCCAGAAGAAGCTCGACTACGTCTTCTTCCCGCAGGCCACCGGCTTCGTGCGGATGACGCTGGGTGCGCATCGCTGCGACGTCATCATGGGCTTTCCGCAAGGCGATGACGTCGTGCAGGGCACCAACCCCTATTACCGCACGAGCTATGCATTGGTTGCCAAGGCCGGCAGCGGGCTCGAGAGCGTGGCTACGCTCGAGGATCCGAAGCTGAAGGGCAAGCATGTCGGCATCGTCGCGGGAACGCCGCCGGCGACCAACATGGCCATTGCCGGCCTGATGGGCGATGCAAAACCCTATCCGTTGATGGTCGACACGCGTTACGACAATTCGGCGCAGGTCATGATCGACGACCTCGCCGCCGGCAAGATCGACGCCGGCGTCCTGTGGGGACCCATGGCCGGCTACTATGCGAAGAAGGTCGGCTCGCTTCACGTCACGCCGCTGGTGAAGGAAGCCACGGGTCCGAAGCTGGTCTATCGCATCGGCATGGGCGTGCGGCCCGCCGACCAGAACTGGAAGCGGCAGCTCAACAAGCTGATCCAGGAGAACCAGGCCGAGATCAACAAGATCCTGGTCGACTTCGGCGTACCGTTGCTCGACGAGAGCGATCGGCCGCTCAGTGCGGAGACGGTCAAGAAGACGCCATGAGGCAGACACCATGAGGCGGCCTCTTGCCGCTGCGCTCGTCGCCGCCCTGCTGGCGGCGCCGGTTCTGGCGCAGCAGCAGGAGCCGTTCGAGCCCGAGGGTTATCGGACCGACAATTATCGCGCGCCGGTGCCGGCGACGCTCGCCGGCGCGCGGGTGCTTGCCACGGCGGAAGCCGAAGCGATCTGGCGTGCCGGAAGCGGTGCGTTTATCGACGTGCTGCCGCGTCCGCCGAAGCCGAAGAACCTTCCGGAAGGCACGGTGTGGCGCGATGCGCCGCGCAGGAACATTCCGGGCAGCATCTGGCTGCCGGATACCGGCTATGGCACGCTGCCGCCCGCCATGGACGATTATTTCCAGCGCGGCCTCGCGCGCGCCTCGCGCGGCGACAAGTCGGCGCTGCTTGTGATGTACTGCCTCGCCGACTGCTGGATGTCCTGGAACGCCGCCAAGCGCGCGCTCGCCTATGGCTATTCCAACATCGCCTGGTACCCCGATGGCACCGACGGCTGGGAGCGTGCCAGGCTCCCCACCGAAGAGGTGCAGCCGGAGCCGCGGCCGGAGCAGTAGTGATGGGCGCAGATGCCCGCCTCTCCCCGTGAGCGAGGAGAGGCGGAGACAGGACTATTTCTGCTTCTGCAACTTCGTCAGCGTGCCGGTGCCGTTCGCCTCGGTGGCGGTATAGCTCACCCTGTCGCCGGCATGGACGGCGTCCAGCATCGCGGCGTCCTTTGCCTTGTATTCCTGGAGCGCGCCGGCGCTACCTGTGCTGGCGCCGACCGTGCCCTTTTGCGCCTGCTGGATCGAGATCGTGCCGTTGAGCCGGTCGATCCGCATGACCATTCCGGTCATGTCTTCGGCAAGGGCGCTGGTTGCGAGCATCGTGGCGACCGCAGCGCCCGCGAGGATGAATTTCATGGTTCCCATCGAGGCCTCCCGATGTCCTGGATTGGAATGTCTTGGATTGACTTGGACAAGACCTCCCAAGGCGATTTGGTTCCGCCTGCTAGCGCGGCGAAAGGTTAACGATCGTGAACATAGCTCGGGAACTTTGAAGCAAGCTCATGCTGCCGACCCTATTCCATTTCCTGCTGGATCACGCGGCCGAGCGCGAACAGGCGCTGGTCGATCGTGGTTGGAACCTCGCAGACGAACCGCACCACCTTGTTGCGGTCCTCGAAAATGCGGGTCTTCCAGATGAGCTCGTTGCCGAGCGCCTCCACCTTGGCCTCGTCACGCGGGGTGGCCCCCTGAAGCGCCTGGAGCTGAACTGCCTCCTCGCGGATCCTGTCGGCGGCCTCGCGCTGCTTGCGGCTGACGCGCTCCAGCCCGCTCATGACTTGCGAACGCTGGGCGTTGAGCGTTTCGAACAGGCCGGCGAACAGCAGCTTGGCATTCGCAGACTTGTCGGCGGAAGAGGCGGCCAAGAAGTCTTTCACCGACTTCTCGGCTTCGTCCATCGACGTCTTGCGCGCTGACAGTTTTGCGACCAGCGCCACGATTTTCGTGTCGTTCTTCCACCTGGTCTCGGCGTCGTCGAGCGCAGGACCAGCCCAGACCGCGGCGAGCGAGATCTCCGGCACCTTGGCCTGCGTGCAGGGCCAGTTGGGGTAGCGCGGATCGGCCGCGCGGGCCGCCGTGCCGGACAGCACGAGCGCCAGAACTGCCATCGCCAGAACCTTCATCCTTCGCCTCCTGCAGGCCCCCGTCGCGCCAGCCCACGCGAGGGATCATAGGCCCAAATCGCGCCGATCATGAAGACGATTGTGCAAGCCGCGACCACCGCGAGCGAGATCCAGTTGATCTGTCCGTACAGCGCAAAACGTATCAGCTCGACTGCGTGGGTGAACGGATTGGCCTCGCAGAGATAGTACAGATAAGGACTGCCCTCCCGCACCCGCCAGAGCGGATAGAGCGCGGAGGAAGCGAAGAACATCGGGAAGATCACGAAGTTCATCACGCCGGCGAAGTTTTCGAGCTGCTTGATGCCGGAGGAGATCAGCATGCCGAGCGAACCCAGCATCAGCCCCGACAGGATCAACGCCGGCAGCACGGTGAGATAGCCCGATGACGGCGGGGTGATGTCCCAGAACCAGGCGATCAGCAGGAACGCATAGACCTGGAGCAACGACACCGCGGTGCCTGCCAGCAGCTTGCAGAACAGCAAGAACCCGCGCGGCAGCGGGCTCACCAGCAGCGTGCGCATGTTGCCCATTTCGCGGTCATAGACCATCGAGAGCGAGGATTGCATGCCGTTGAAGAGCTGGATCATCGCCATCAGACCGGGAGCGATATACACCTCGTAGAGGATATAGGTTTCGTAGGGCGGGATGATGGAGATGCCGAGCACCTGGCGAAAGCCGGCGGCGAAGATGAACAGCCACACCAGCGGCCGCACCAGCGCCGAGACGAAGCGCTCGCGCTGATGCAGGAAGCGCAATCCCTCGCGCCAGACGATGCCGGTGAGGCAGGTCATGTACTCGGCGGCCGAGAAGCCGCGCGGCGCGTCACGCGTGGTGATGCTGCTCATGCGCCGCCTCCCGGCATGGTTTGCGCGCCGGTCAGGCGCATGAAGGCGGTGTTGACGTCCTGCGCGCCGGCCTCCGCGATGACGCGGCTCATCGGCCCCCGCGCCAGCACCTTGCCCTGGTGCAGCACCACGAGGTCGTCACTCGGCATGATCTCGTCGAACAGGTGGGTCGCCCAGAGCACGCCGATGCCTTGTTCCGTCACGAGCTGGCGGACCTGGCTGATGATGTCGGCGCGCGCTTTGACGTCCAGGCCGACGGTCGGCTCGTCGAGCAGCAGCAGCCGGGGCCGGTGCAGCAGCGCGCGGGCGATCTCCAGCCGCCGCATCTGCCCGCCCGAGAGATCGCGCACCTTGCTGCCGGCGCGGTCTTCGAGCCCGATGCGGCCGAGCAGCTCGGCGCTGCGCGCGGCCGCCTCGCGCCGGCTGATGCCGTGGAGCGCGGCGTGGTAGAGCAAATTCTGCGTCAACGACAGGTCGAGATCGAGCGTGCGCGGCTGGAACACGACCCCCAGCAGCCGCAGCGCTTCGCCGGGGCTCTTGCCGATGTCATGGCCGAAAATGCCGACGCGGCCGGACTGAATGCCGAACAGGCGCGTGACGAGCGAGAACAACGTGCTCTTGCCGGCACCGTTGAGGCCGAGCAGGGCCGTGAAGCTCGCCGGCTGCACATTGAAAGAGACGTCGATCAACGCGCGGCGCGGCCCATAGGCATGGCTGACACCGTCGATCGACAGTGCCGGCGCCCCGGCCAATTCCAGCCCCGGCGTCTCACGCGGTTCGGCGATGGGGGCAGGGCTGATCATGGCGCGATCGCGACGCCCCAGGGCAGCTCGCCGACCTGAATGGTCTTGATTACCTTTTGCGCGGCGACGTCGATGACGGAAACGTCGTTCGACACGCCGTTGGTGGTGAGCAGGTATTTCTCATCGGGCGTGAACGCCACGTGCCAGACCCGCTGCCCGACCAGGAGATATTTCGTCACCTTGCGCGTGGCGACATCGACCACGGCGATGCGGTTGGCGGGGCCGAGCGCGACGAAGGCGGTCTTGTCGTCCTTGGTCATGCCGATGCCGACCGGCTGGATCGCCTCTTTCCGCAGGCCCGGAATCTCGAACGTGACCTTGCCGATCACCTCGTGCTTCTTCGGGTCGATGATCGAGACGGTGCCGCCGATCTCGGAGGACACCCACACTTCCGAACTGTCGTGCTTGAACTCGGCAAAGCGCGGCCGGGCGTCGACCAGCACGTTGGCGACGATCTGGCGCGAGGCCGTGTCGATGAAATGCGCCATATTGGTCGTCTCGGACGTGTTGATCAGCGTCTTGCCGTCGGGGCTGATGGTCATGCCCTCGGGCTCGACGCCGACCTGGATGTCACCGAGCCGGGCGCGCTTCTCGAGATCGATCACGGTCACCGTGTTGTCGTTCTCGTTGGCGACATAGAGGATCTTGCCGGCGGCATCCTGGGCGAATAATTCCGGGTCGGGTCCGGAGGGCAGGCTGTCCACGACGCTGTGCGTCTTGGCGTCGATCATCTGGATGGTGTCGTCGTCGCCGACGGCGACCATCACGAACTTGCCGTCGCGCGTGAGATCGATGCCGCGCGGGCGCTGGCCGACCTTGATCGTCTTGGTCACGGTCCAGCTGTTGGTGTCGATCACCGTCACCGTGTTGCTCTTCTCGTTCGAGACATAGGCGATGAACGCATGCGCGGGCGCGGCCGCCAGCGCCAGTCCGGAGAGAAGCCCAACACGCCACATGCGCAACATCCGCGTCCTCATTTCAGCTTGCATTTGCTCTCCGGACGATCGTAGCCGAGCGTGTCGAGCTCGGAGACCTGGTGCAGAAAACCTTCCTGCGGCGAGACTGACACCACCATGCGGCCGTCGACCAGGAGGATCGGCTGACGCAGCTGGAGATTCCAGTCGCGCAAGGTGAGGCGCGTGCCCTTGAAGGCGGCGACCGAGAAGTCCGGGCCCTTGATGAAGTCGGTCACCTTTTTCACGTCGCCGGAACTGGTGCGCGAGGTGGCCTCGCCGATCATGCGCACCGCGGTCCAGGCCTGCATGTCGAGCGCGGTCATCCGCCGCGCGTTCAGCTTGACGAAGCGGTTCTGGATCTGGATGGCACCCCACTGGTCCTGCGCGGCGTCCCAGCTGCGCGGCACGAGCCCGGCCGAGCCCGCGACCGGCCGCGGATCCCAAATGCGATAGGGCAGGTAGGCGCCGAACACCTCGCTCTCGTCGGCGGCGACCAGCACGTCATAGGCGGGCGCCTGCTGCGTGAATACCGGCATCTGGCGCTGGATCAGCGTGACGCCGCTATCGGTGCGGCGTGCGCCGCCCTTGTCCTCGAAGGTGCGCTCCTGCACGATCTTGGCGCCGAACCGCGTCGCGGTGCGCCTCAGTGCATCGGCGAACAGCTTGTCCTCGTCATGCGAGCCGACCACCAGCAGCCAGCGCGACCACTTCTTCCACACCAGGTATTGCCCGAGTGCATCGGCCAGCATCGCGCGCGTCGGCGCGGTGTGGATCACATTGCCGCGGCAATCGGCCTCGCGCAGCCGCTCGTCGATTGCACCGACGTTGAACAGAAGCGTGCCGCGATCGCGCAGGGCGTCCGAGACCTTTAGCAGAGCATCGGCGGGCAGGTCGGCGATGATGAAGCCGTTCTTCTCCGCGAGCGCGGCCGCGGCCTGGACCGGGTCCTCACCTTCCTTGATGCGCCGTTCTTCCAGCGCAAAGCGTTGGCCCAGAAATTTCCCGGTGGTGTTGTTGTCCTCGATGGCGAGGCGGGCTCCGGCGAGGCCGTCATTCTCCGCGGGCAGATCGACCAGCGATAGCGTCGATCGGGAAGCGGCGAGGCCGAGATAGCCGACGCCGATCAGGGCAGGCTCCGCCGCGAGCGCGCTCGTCGCAGCGAGACCAAAGCCGATCAGACCGGCCAGCCATCGGATCATGTTTCCTCCAAGAGTTCTCCCCCGCTTGACCGCCGGTAGAGAATTGTCTCTGCTAAAGCATGACCGATTTGTCAGGGCATGCAACCCCGCATTTCGTCCCCGCGCGCACGAGGACCGGAATCACGATCATGCGAGCGCTGATAGGTTTCGCGGCTTTGCTGTTGACGGGCTCGGTCGCGCTCGCCGACCCGCCGAAACTCGCGGTGTTCGATTTCGAGCTGATCGACACCAGCCTGCCCGGCGAGTTCTACGGCTCCAGGCCGGAAGAGGCGCGGCTGCTACGCATCAGCGAGCAGCTGCGCAAGGAATTGGCCGATTCCGGCAGGTTCCAGGTGCTCGACATCGCGCCGGTCAGGGACGCGGCCCGTCAGGCCAATTTGCAGGCTTGCGGCGGCTGCGATCTCAAGCTTGCCGGGCAGTTGGGAGCAGACCTGGAGATCACCGGCATGGTACAGAAGGTCTCGAACCTGATCATCAACCTCAACATCTATCTGCGCGACGTGAAGACCGGCAACATGATCGCCGCCGCCAGCGCCGACATGCGCGGCAACACGGATGAAGCCTGGACGCGCACGATGAGCTATCTGATCCGCAACCGGTTGCTGGCCCCGAACTACGGGAGGCGGGAGTAGGGGATCACCCCTTCAATTTCTCCGCATGCCAGTGCAGATGATCGCCCATGAAGGTCGAGATGAAATAATAGCTGTGATCGTAGCCCGCCTGCCGTCGCAGCGTCAGCGGGATGCTCGCCTTGGTGCAGGCGGCTTCGAGCAGCTCCGGCTTGAGCTGTTCTTTCAGGAAGTTGTCGGCTTCGCCGACATCGACCAGGAAGCCGGAAAACTTCGCGCCATCCTCGATCAGCGCCACCGTGTCGTGGCCGCGCCAGGTGTCCTTGTTCGCTCCGAGATAACCGGTCAACGCCTTGATGCCCCAGGGCACCAGCGAGGGCGCCACGATCGGCGCGAAAGCGCTAGCCGCCCGAAAACGGTGCGGGTTGCGCAGCGCCACCGTCAATGCGCCGTGACCGCCCATCGAATGGCCCATCACCGATTGCCGCTTGGCATCGACCGGAAAGTTCTCGGCGACCAGCTTCGGCAGCTCGTCGGTCACATAGCTCCACATGCGATAATTGCGCGCAAACGGCTCCTGCGTCGCATCGACATAGAAGCCGGCACCCAGGCCGAAATCATAGGCATTGTTGGCATCGCCGGGCACGTCGGGCCCGCGCGGTGAGGTGTCGGGCGCGACGAAGATCAGGCCGAGCTCGGCGCAGGCTTTGCGGAATTCGCCCTTCTCGGTGACGTTGGCATGGGTGCAGGTGAGGCCAGAGAGGTACCACACGACGGGCAGCCTGGCGTCCTCGGCATGCGGGGGAACATAGACCGAGAACACCATGTCGGTGCCGGTCGCCTGGCTCGCATGGCGATAGACGCCCTGCACGCCGCCATAGGATTTGTTCGTCGAGACAGTCTGGATCGTCATGCCTTAGAGCTCCTTGGCATCTCACCGCATCAGCATTGCAACGCTTATGTGACCGAATTTATGGCGTCGTCAGGCGACGCCGCTGTCGATCGCCAGCCGCACCAGCTCGACGGAGGTCTTCACCCCGAGCTTCTGGCGCATGATGGACGAGGTGTTGGCCACCGTCTTGTAGGACGATTGCACCAGCCAGGCGATCTCGGACAGGCTCTTGCCGGCGCTGAGCAGCCGCAGGATCTCCATTTCGCGCGCATTCAGCTTCGACAGCGGGCTTTGCGCCAGCGCAGGTCCCGCAAAGGCGATGCTGCGCGCGATCGCGGTCGGAAGGTAGGTGCCGCCGCCGCCGACGGCGCGGATCGCCTCGACGAGGTCGTCGGGATCGCCGGTCTTGGAGACGTAACCCTTGGCGCCGCATTCGATCGCGCGCGCGGCAAAGGCCGGGTCGTCGTTCATGCTGAACATGATGATGCGGGCCTCGGGCGCGCGCTCGAGGATGCGGCGGGCGAGCTCGAATCCGGAGACGGTCGGCAAATTGATGTCGATGATGCAGAGGTCGGGGCGCTCGACGATGAAGACGCACTCGCCGTCCTCGGCGTCGGCGGCCTCCAGAATCTCGATCTCGCCCTCGTCGGCCAGCACGGCGCGACAGCCGGAGGCGACAATGGGATGATCGTCGACGATCAGAATGCGCATAGGCGTTTCCCTGTGACAGCGCCGGCCTGTTGTCGCGCCGCATGATACCGAACATGGCGCCGCGCGGGTCTCATGTCGCCTCATGCAACCCGGCCGGGATTGCTGTACGCTTCCGATTAGATATCCGCAGCTTCCCCTCTGTCAACGTCATCGGGCAGGCGCGGGCCAAACCTTCGCGGGGCACGAGCGATACCAATGTGGCAAAATCTATCCTTGCGCGGGCGCATCAACCTGTTGCTGGCGCTGCTGCTGGCCCTGGGGCTCGCCGTCAATATCGGCCGCCAGGTGGCGGAAGCCGGACCGCGGGTGCAGGCCGAGGACCAGAGCGTGATCCGGCTCGCGCGTGAGTTCATCGAGATGATCGTGGCGGACCTGAACGAGGCGCCTGATCCTGATGCCAAGCTGAACCAGATCGCGCGCGACCTCAGCCGCCTGCGCCATGTCAGCATCGCCCTCCATGACGCCAGTGGTCGTCCGCTGACGCCGCCTCGAACCGGGGCTGACGCTGACATGCGCGGGCCGCCGGCCTGGTTTGTCGGCCTGGTTCATCCTGAGCAGACCGCAGTCAGCGTACCCGTCTCGATCCAGGGCAAGCCCGGCTCGCTCGTGGTCACCTCGCATCCGACCGACGAGATTGCCGAAATCTGGGACAGCATCGTCACCCAGCTCGAAGTCGGCTCGGTCGTCGCGGTAGTGCTGTTCCTGGTGATGATGAATGTGGTGGGCCGCGCGCTGGCCCCGCTGCAGTCGTTGGCCGAGACGATGGGAGAGATCGAGGGCGGGCATTATGACGCGCGGGTCACGCCAGGAGGGGCCCCCGAGCTCGCCGCGATCTGCGGCAAGCTCAATCATCTGGCGGCGGTGCTTGGAGAGGCGGTCGAGGACAAGCGGCGCCTTGCCGAGCGCGCGGTGTCGCTCCAGGACGTCGAGCGCAAGGAAATCGCGCGCGAGTTGCATGACGAGTTCGGGCCTTATCTGTTCTCGCTGCGCGCCCATGCCAGCGCATTGGCGAAGCTGGCGGACGGACGCGCGCCGAGTGCGGAGGCCGTCCGCAAGCATGGCAGCGCCTTGCTGGAGCAGATCAACGCGCTCCAGCAGTTCACCCGCCGCGTGCTGGAGCGGCTGCGTCCCGTCGGACTTGCCGAGCTCGGTCTGCGCCAGGCGCTGGAATCGCTGTCGCGGCTGTGGCGGGAGGCGCACCCGGAGGTCGCCATCGAGACCTCGATCTCACCGGCGCTGGGCACGACCGGCGAGACCGCGGATCTCACCATCTACCGCATCGTGCAGGAGGCGCTCACCAACGTGTTCCGCCATGCCGGCGCGACCTCGGTCAACGTGCTCATCGAGCCGGCCGGACAGCCGGGACGCGACGGCCGCTTTTGCGCGAGGGTGCGGGTCAGCGACAATGGCCGCGGCATGGAGCCCGGTCAGAAGCTCGGCTTCGGCCTCGTCGGCATGAGGGAACGCATTCTGGCCTTGGGTGGCACGCTCAACGTCGTCTCTGGCGACGGCGGCTTGACCGTGGAGGCGCTGGTCCCGACGGCGACTGCCTGATCGCGCCCGAAATGGTCGGGAAAAATTCCCGATTTGATCGGGAGAACGGGCGCGGATATTGCCGATCTTTTGTGGCTGGCGCACCCATCGCGGCCGAATACACTCGTCCGGGCCAATCGGCGAAAATCAAAACAGCCGGTGGTTACGGATGGGGAAGGGGATGAGCAAGTTGAAGCGTGGTTTGTTGATGGCCTCGGTGTCGACGGGGCTGTTGTCGGGGTTGGTCCTTGCGAGCCCTGCCGGGGCCGCTCCGGACGAAGAGACCAACGTCCAGAACCTGCCACCGGTCGAGGTGACTGCACCTCCGACGGCAACGCGGCGTGCGGCGCCCTCGCGGCCGGTCGCGCGTATCGGTGTGCCCGGGTCTGCTGCCCCGAGAACGCGGCTCTATGTCTATCCGACCTCGCCGGGCACCGGCAGGGGTCTCGACGTCGACAAGGTTCCGTCGGCGATCAATGCCGTCGACGCCAATCAGATCAAGCGTACGGGTTCGCTGAACGTCACCGATGCGCTGCGCGACAACATCGCCGGCGTCAATATCAGCGAGGTCACCGGCAATCCCTTCACGCCGGATATCGAGTTCCGCGGCTTCGTCGCTTCTCCGGTCGTGGGCACGCCGCAGGGCCTCGCGGTGTACCAGAATGGCGTCCGCATCAACGAAGCCTTCTCCGACGCCGTCAACTGGGACCTGATCCCGACCGCCGCGATCAGGTCGGTGACGCTGGTGACCAACAATCCCGCCTTCGGCCTCAACGCGCTGGGCGGCGCGCTCAATTTGCAGATGAAGGACGGCTTCACCTATCAGGGCACGGAGCTCGACATCATGGGCGGCTCGTTCGGCCGCATTCAGGGGTCGGCGCAATGGGGCAAGCAGGTCGATCAGAACTACGCCGTCTATGGCGCGCTCGAAGGCGTGCGCGACAACGGCTTCCGCAACTTCTCGCAATCGGAGGTGCGGCGCTTCTACGGCGATGTCGGCTACAGGGGCGGCGACAGCGAGTTCCACGTCAACATGGGAGCGGCCAAGAACCATTTCGGCGCCAGCGCCATCGTCCCGGCAGAGCTGCTGGATAAATATTGGGGCGCCACCTACACCACACCGCAGACCACGTCCAACCGCGTCGGCTATCTCAACCTGACCGGAAAGGTCGACGCGACGCCGACCTGGACGTTTGAAGGCACCGCCCATGTGCGCAGGTTCGAGCAGAACATCGTCGACGGCAATCCGACCGACGCGGAGGAGTGTGCTGCGAATCCGGCGTTGCTCTGCTTTGGCGATGACACCACACCTGCCAACGGCGCCGGCGGCGTGCAGCTTGCCAATCCCTTTGCGCCGGGAACGATCCTCGGCGCGATCGACCGGGGCTCGATCCGTTCGACGACATTCGGCGTGTCCGGGCAAGCCACCAACACGGATCAACTGTTCGGTCATGACAACCGCTTCGTGGTCGGCACAACCTATGACGTCGGCGTCACGCGTTACAACGCCAGCTCCGAGATCGGCTCGATGGGAGAGAACTACGTCGTCAGCGGCGGCGGCGTTTTCCTCGGTCCAACTCCCGCCGCGGACCCCATCGCCGGCCCCGTCTCGCTGCGAACCGTCAACCAATATAACGGCCTCTACGCGATGGATACGTTCAACGTCACGGACGCCTTCGCCGTCACGGGCGGCGGCCGCTTCAACGCGGCGCGGATCACCTTGGAAGATCAGCTCGGGACTGCGCTCAACGGCGACCACACGTTCATGCGCTTCAATCCGGTCATCGGCGGCACCTACAAGATCACGCCCGGATTGACAGCCTATGCCGGCTATTCCGAGGCCAACCGCGTGCCGACGCCGCTCGAGCTCGGCTGCTCCGATCCAGCCCGCCCCTGCCTGATCGCGGCGTTTCTGGTCTCCGATCCGCCGCTCAAGCAGGTCGTCTCCAAGACCGTGGAGGCCGGCTTCCGCGGCACCAAGGAGCTGAACATCGGCACGCTCGGATGGAAGATTGGCGGCTTCCGCGCCACCAATCACGACGACATCATGGCGGTGCCGGTCGTTGGCCGGACCGGCTTCGGCTATTTCACGAATGTCGGCCGGACAAGGCGGCAGGGGCTCGAGGCCGAAGTCAACATCAAGTCGCCCACGCTTCAGTTCCGGGCGAGCTACGCCTTCGTCGACGCACGCTACCTTGATCCGCTCGAGCTTGGCTCCGAAAGCCCGTTTGCCGACCCGGCCACCGAGACGATCCAGGTCCGGCCCGGCAACCAGATCCCCGCGGTCCCGCGCCACCGCGTCAAGGTCGGCGTCGACTACGCCGTGACCGACGTCTGGAAGGTGGGCGGCAATGCGCTGTTCGTCTCCGATCAATTTCTGGTCGGCGACGAGTCGAACCAGTACGCAAAGCTGCCTTCCTATACGGTCTTCAATCTCCACACCTCCTACCAGGTCGCGAAGAACGTCCACCTCTACGGCCGCGTCGACAACGTGTTCGACAAGCGCTATGTGACCTACGGCCAATTCTTCGACCGCGATGCCTTGCCTAACTTCACCAATGGCGGCGCCGACTTCACCGACCCGCGCTCGCTCAGCCCTGCAAGGCCGCGCGCGTTCTATGCCGGGATGCGGGTGACGTTCTAACGACGGCTGCCGCGTCGGTACGGTCCGGGCCCGTACTCGGTAAGGCGAGCTGCCGGAAGTCCCGGCACCGGGCGTCGCGGCCGGAGGCCGCGCCCCTTGTTCCGCGGTGGCGCTCGCTGAGCTTGCAGAATATTCCGCCTCCGGCATGATGGCTCCGGAGGCCCGCTTTACCGTGTCGTTGAAGAATCCGGATGCCGTCGCTTCGATCGTTTCAGCGCTTCGGCACGCCTACGGTGACGAGGTCGCGCGATTCATGCTCGTCGAGGGCATGAGCCTCGCCGACTTGATCGACGCGATGTTCTCCGCGCCCTTGACGCACCGCGAGGCCGTTCGGGATATCACCGACGCATTGGACGATTTCGTCATTTCACCGGACCTGGGTCTCGTGTGGCACCTCAGGTACATCTATGCAGACGAGCCCGGCTCCCTGCACGTCGTGGACATGGAGATCGCCACGCCGGATGGCACGCTGGCAAGCAAGGATGTCTGGCTTCGTCTGTCCGCCTAAAGCATGATCCGGAAAAGTGCGCAGCGGTTTTCCGAAAAGATCATGCTCAAACAACAACCTAAAGCGCGATGACGATTCACCCTAATCGCATCGCGCTTTAGGGGCGAGGCCGGCCGGGATGATTTGGCCACGCACCGCGCCGCGTTGTCTTTACCAATCAGAAACCATCTCAAATGATCCGAAAATTTTAACGAAACCCCTCGGGCTTCTCCGCGTCAGTCTGTCGGAGGGCCGGTGTGATGACAGAGCGCCAATTGAGAGAGCAGGAATGCCAGATCGCGCGTTATCGGCGTTTGGAACGGGAGGTTACGGATCCGCTCGCCGCGTGTCTGCTTCACGGCATCGTCGAGGAGCTTGAAGCCGAGCTGCGCAAGCAGCGTCCGGAATGGCACGGGCCGCGTGATTAACGCTTTCTTAGCGCTAATCGTGCGGATTGTCCTGGGGAATGGCCAAGGAAGACTGCTCCCATGCTCAAGGACGGGACATATGCGGCGTGGTACAAGACGCCGCTCGACCAGGGGACCGGCATCGTCCATGTCGCGGACGGACAGATCTGGGGCCGTGACAGCCTGATGACCTATCACGGCTCGTGTCAGGTCGATGGAGATCGCTTCACCGCCACGGTATCGACGAAGCGTCATACCGACGGACGAGCCACGGTGTTCGGCGTGGAAGACGAACTCATTCTGGATATCGAGGGAAACTGCCCCGGCAAGATCGCGACTTACACCGCGACGGCACAGCAAGTGCCGGGGATGATCCTCCAGGGCACGCTCATCCTAACGGAACAAAAGCAGCCGGCACATGACGAGGCGGCGCAGCGCCCGGCGTTCAACCCCGGCAAGCTCCCGAAGCTGCCGAAGCGCTCGCGCTGAGAAACCTCACTGCTGGGGACATTCTGAAACGGCTGACCGGCAGAACCAGCGAGGCAAGGGACACTATTCTTTCTCCAACCCGCCCCGGGCGAGTAGCGCCGCTTGCTGCAGGGTGACGCTGCGGACCAGCGGATCCGCATGGCGGTGCACGAGCTGCCAATCCATGCCGTCCTTGCGGTAGACTTCAGTGACGCGGAGCGACCAGTCTTGAGCGGCCAATCCGCCGACTTCGGCGCGCTGATGTTCCACCATGACAAGTACGACAAGCGTGTCCGACGCAAGCGTTTGCACGACCTCAAGGTCGGTTTCGCCCTTCCTGAAGTATCGCGATAGGTCAGCCAAGCGTTTGGGGCTGGCGTCAAATCCGCGACTGGCGGGCCCGCCAAAGGGCTGCATCAACGTGAAATCCGGTGCGATGCGAACAAGCTGGAGCCAGCGATCCATGTCGCCCCGCATGAAGGCGGCATTCTTACGGCGCGCGCGTTCGATGAGGTTCGCTGTCACCTCGGGCCCGGCGGCTGCGTCGGCCGAAAGCTGAACCAGAGGAACTGCAGCCGCGGCGGCCATCATCGCGCGCCGCGACATCTTTTCCTGCCTGGATGCCGATCTGCTCTGTCCGGACGTCTTCTTGGTCATTGTGCAGTTCCTGGTCGACGGGTGCCCATCCATGAAGTCTTGATCTCGATGAATCCAGCGGTATGATTTCAGCAACATGCTGAATCAAATTGACCTATCCAGGATTGATCTGAATCTCCTCGTGCTCTTCCGCGTGGTCCTGGAAGAACGTCATGTCGGTCGGGCAGCCGCCCGGCTGAGCCTGACGCCGTCGGCTGTAAGCCATGCGCTTGGCCGGCTCCGGCTTCTGCTGAATGACCCGCTGTTTCTGCGCACACCGAAGGGTGTGGTTCCGACGGCGCGGGCGCTGGAGCTTGGGGAGCCCGTGGCCGAGATCGTCGCACGCATCGAACGATTGATCGGCTCGGCCGCACCGTTCGACCCGAAGACAAGCAGTCGCCGGTTCATCATTGGCGCTCCCGATGCCGTACTGGTCTCGGCAGTCGGTCCGCTCCTGCGATCGATTGCGACTGCGGCGCCTCACATTGACATCGGGCTGGTCCACCTGATGCCGGCGCCGCGCGCCGGCGCGATCGGAGAGCCTTGGCAGGAGAATCTCGACATGCTCGAAAGACGCGAGCTCGACATCGCGATGCTGCCGCTGCTGGCGGTATCACCTCGTTTCGAGGCGCGCAGGCTTTACGAGGAGGATTTCGTGCTGGCCATGCGCAAGGGACATTCCTTGGCAAGAGCGGTCAGCCATGCTGCATTCGCGCAATCGCAGCACCTGCTGGTCTCTCTCAGTGGTGAGCCGCGCGGCTTCGTCGATGAGATGTTGGCCAAGCGCGGCCTCGAACGCCGCATCGCCCTGACCGTTCCGAACTTCATGATGGCGCTGGCCCAGCTTTCGGAATCCGATCTGATCGCGGCATTGCCACGCCGACTGATGGAGCAGTATGCCGGCCGCTTCGGCCTGGTATTCGTCGAGCTGCCTTTCGCTCGCAAGGCGGATACGATCCGGGCCGTCGCCACCAAGGCCGCGATGAGAGACGCCGGCATCGCGTGGCTGATGCAGGTTGTGGTCGGTTCAATCGGAACAAGCCGACGCTAGAATCGACATACTGAATTGGAGAGGCGTTCATCTCGGAATGGGCGCGACATTTTGCCTGCTACACCTTCTCCTGATCTGGGCGCTCGCCACCGCTTCTCAAGCGGCCTGGAAAATGTTCATTGTGCCGGCCCGAAAAGAAAGAAGAGGAGCAACATTGATGACGGATAAGGTCTCGCGCCGCCAGTTTGCCAAGCTGGCGGGGTTGTCCGCAGCCGGAATTGCGAGTCCCCTCGACGCCGTCGACGCCAGGCCGGCATCGCCGCCGCGCGGCGGAAGTGGCTTTCCGACGGGTTTCCTCTGGGGCACGGCGACCTCGTCCTACCAGGTCGAGGGTGCGGTTGACGAGGACGGGCGGGGGGCCTCGATCTGGGACAAGTTCGTGCGAATCCCCGGCAAGATCGAGGACGGCACCACGGGCGACCGCGCCAACGAGCATTATCACCGCTACAAGGAGGACATCGCGCTGATCAAGGCGCTCGGCTGCAAGGCCTACCGGTTCTCGGTGGCCTGGCCGCGGCTGTTTCCGGACGGCGACGGCAGGCCGAATCCGAAGGGGCTCGATTTCTACAACCGGCTCATTGACGAGCTCCTGAAGAACGGCATCGAGCCGTGGCTGACGCTCTATCATTGGGACCTGCCGCAATCGCTTCAGGATCGCTTCGGCGGCTGGCGCTCGACGGAGACCTGCAAGATCTTCGGCGACTATGCGGCTCATGTCGCGAAGCATCTGACCGACCGCGTCAAAAACGTGTTCACTCTGAATGAGAGCGGCCGCTTCGTCTATTTCGGTTACGGCACCGGCATCGATGCGCCGGGCCTGACGCTGCCGCAAGCCGAGGTCAACCAGATCAGGCACAACAGTGCGCTGGCGCACGGGCTCGCGGTCCAGGCGGTGCGCGCCCATGGCCGGCGCGGCACGAGAGTGGGGCCGGCGGAGAATATCGACGCCTGTGCCCCCGCGATCGACACGCCTGAGAACGTCCGTGCTGCCGAGATCGCGCTGCGCGAGATGAATGCGGGCTATCTCAACGTCATCATGACGGGGCGCTACACCGACGCCTTCCTGAAATACGCCGGCGCCAACGCGCCGAAATACACCGATGCGGAGCTGAGGATCATCTCTTCGCCGGTCGATTTCCTCGGCCTCAACATCTACGCGCCGCAGAACTACGTGGTGGCCTCCGACCAGGGCGCGGGATTCATGCCGCTGCCGATTCCGAAATCGTTCCCGCACATGAATTCGGATTGGCTCCGCGTCGGGCCGGAGACGCTCTATTGGGTGCCGAAGCTGGCGGCGAAGATCTGGAAGACCGATGCGATCTATATCAGCGAGAACGGCACCTCCGGCGACGACGTCGTGACGCCGGACGGCAAGATCTACGACACCGACCGCATCATGTACCTGCGCAACTATCTCGCCCAGCTCCAGCGCGCCACCGCCGAAGGCGTGCCGGTGCGCGGCTATTTCCTCTGGAGCCTGATGGACAATTTCGAGTGGGTGTACGGGCTGAACAAGCGCTTCGGACTCTACCACGTCAATTTCGACACCCAGGTCCGCACGCCGAAACTCAGCGCCAGCTTCTATCGCAACGTGATCGTGAAGAACGCGGCGGGGGTGTGAACTCTACCCTCGTTGAGGCCGTCATGCTCGGGCTTGTCCCGGGCATCCACGTTCTTCGTGCGTAGTAGCAAGGCGTGGATGGCCGGGACAAGCCCGGCCATGACGTCGATCATTCAGGCCGTATGCGATCGGCTCAATTTTACGTGCGGCGGAATTCCGGGTGGCGGGTGCAAACGCCCCGCATTGACTCTCCTCTCCGCCTTATCCAAAACCGTCCTCAACACGCAACAAGAGGACAACGCCAATGACTGACGCGCTGATCATCGATGCCTGCCGGACCCCGCGCGGCGTCGGCAAGGCCGGCAAGGGAGCGCTGTCGGGCATTCATCCGCAGCAGCTCGGCGCAACCGTGCTGCGCGCGCTCGCGGAGCGCACCGGCATCGACACGGCCGACGTCGACGACATCGTCTGGGGCTGCAGCGCGCAGGTCGCGACGCAAAGCGGAGATCTCGGGCGGATGTCGGCGCTCGATGCCGGCTATGACGTGCGCGCCAGCGCCGTGACGCTGGACCGCTTCTGCGGCAGCGGCATCACCAGCGTCAACATGGCGGCCGCGTCGATCATGGCGGGCGCGGAAGACCTCGTCATCGCCGGCGGCTGCGAGATGATGTCGATGGAGGGACGCCGCGGCTCTGGTCCGATGATGATGGACAACGGCAATCTGCGCCTGCGGGCAAAGCATCCGCAGTCGCATCAGGGCGTCTGCGCGGACGCGATCGCGACGATCGAGGGCATCACGCGAAGGGATGTCGACGCGCTCGGGTTGGAGAGCCAGAAGCGCGCGGCCCATGCGATCGCGAACGGGCACTTCAAGAAGAGCCTCGTGCCCGTCCACCGCGAGGACGGCAGCCTCGCGCTCGACCACGAGGAGTATCCGCGGCCGCAGACCACGATGGAAGGCCTGGGCAGCCTGAAGCCGGCATTCCCCGCGGTCGCCGACTACGCGCTCGACGACAAGGGCACGACCTATCGTGGCCTGATCCTGCAGAAATACCCTGACCTCGAGATCGATTTCGTGCACCACGCCGGCAACTCTTCCGGGGTCGTCGACGGCGCCGCCGCGATCCTGCTGGCCTCGCCCGCCTACGCCAGGGCGCATGGCCTAAAGGCTCGCGCCCGTGTCGTCGCGATGGCGAACATGGGGGACTCGCCGGCCCTGATGCTGAACGCGCCGGTGCCGGCCACGCGCAAGGTGCTGGCGAAGGCCGGCCTCACCGTCGACGACATCGACCTGTTCGAGATCAACGAGGCGTTTGCGGTGGTGGCGGAAAAATACATCCGCGACCTCGGGCTCGATCGCGCCAAGGTCAACGTCAATGGCGGATCGATCGCGCTCGGCCATCCCATCGGCGCCACGGGCTCGATCCTGATCGGCACCGTGCTCGACGAGCTCGAACGGCGCGATCTCAAACGTGGTCTCGTCACCATGTGCGCCGCCGGCGGCATGGCGCCCGCCGTCATCATCGAGCGCATCTGACCGATCGCCCGCCACTTTCTCCCTGTTTTTACGGGGAGGAAGACCGGCGATATGCGTCCGACCCTTATTTTTCAGGGTGAAACACGACCAGCCTTTCACAAAGAGGCCGGTCGCCGCTTGTCGAAAGCGGCGAATCAGTTCTAGCAGGATGGCGTGCGGGCCTTTGAAACAAGGCAAAATCCGCTGCCCGAGGCTTCTCCCGCGCCGGAAGTAGCTAAAAAGCAGGGTTTTTTGCTACAGAGGGCCAAAAAAGCCCGTAAAACCCCGACAAAACCGTGCAGAAGGCTATAGGCCTTCGCCGGTTGGTCTAATATCCAACCGCCAACGAATCAGAGGAGACACGATGGCAACCCAAATGTCCAAATCGCAGTTGATCGAAAAGATTGCGACCGCCACCGAGCTTTCCAAGCGCGACGTCAAGAGCGTCATGGAAACGCTGACCGACGTCGGTCACAAGGAGCTCAAGAAGAACGGCCTGTTCCTGGTGCCGGGCTTCGCCAAGTTCGTGGTCATCAAGAAGCCTGCGACCAAGGCACGCAAGGGCACCAACCCGTTCACGGGTGAAGAGATGATGTTCAAGGCCAAGCCGGCCCGGAAGATCGTCCGCGCCCGCCCGGTCAAGGCCGCCAAGGACGCCGTGGGCTAACGACGCAAAGGCCCCCTCGGGTAGGAGGGGGCCTTTTGTTTGGGGCAGCCGCGAGGGCCTGAGACGGAGGGCTCAACCCTTGCGGCGCTTCACCCGGACAGGAACGGGTTGAAGCTGCGGCCCGGACGCCGCCAGCGCATCGCGGACCCGGTCGATGGCGCGATCGAGCAGCCGGCGTAGCCGCTGCGTTGTCCGCGACCGCTTTGCATTTTCCAGCCGTTTCTTCATCGCATTCACTCCGCCGCCTCGACCTTTGCATCGGCTTGGACCTCGACCGGCTCGAGCGCCGCGGCGATGGCTTCATCGACGCGCTCCAGCCAGATGAATTCGAGGTTGTCCCGCGCGCTCTTCGGGATGTCGTCGTAATCCCGCTTGTTGCGCGCCGGCAGCATCACCCGCTTCAACCCGGCAGCGGCCGCAGCCACCACCTTCTCCTTGATGCCGCCGACCGGCAGCACCAGACCGCGCAGCGAGATCTCGCCGGTCATGGCGGTGTCGCTGCGCACCGTGCGGTTGGTGAGCAGGGACGTCAGCGCCGTGAACATTGCAACGCCCGCGCTCGGACCGTCCTTCGGAGTCGCGCCCGCTGGAACGTGAACGTGGATGTCGCTCTTCTCGAACAGCGACGGATCGATGCCGAGCTGCGGCGCCTTGCTCTTCACCAGCGTCAGCGCAGCCTGCACGCTTTCGCGCATGACCTCGCCGAGCTGACCGGTCAGGATCATCCCGCCCTTGCCGGGCACCTTTGATGCCTCGATGAACAGGATGTCGCCGCCGACCGGCGTCCAGGCAAGGCCGGTGGCCACGCCCGGAATGCTGGTGCGCTGCGCGATCTCGCCTTCGAAGCGCGGCTGGCCGAGCACGGTGGCGATGTCCTTCGCGCCCACCACGACCTTCGTCGCCGTACCCTCGGCGACCTGCACCGCGGCATGACGGAACAGCTTGCCGATCTCGCGCTCGAGGTTACGCACGCCGGCCTCGCGGGTGTAACCCTTGACCACCAGCTTCAACGCATCCGGCTCGATCTCGGCCTGCTCGGCCGAGAGACCGTTCGCCTCGAGCTGCCGTCGCACCAGATAGCGCTGCGCGATCTCCAGCTTCTCGTCCTCGGTGTAGCCGGCGAGGCTGATCAGCTCCATGCGGTCCAGGAGCGGGCCCGGGATCTGGTCCAGCATGTTGGCGGTCGCGATGAACACCACGCGCGACAGGTCGAAGGGCACGCCCAGGTAATTGTCCCGGAACGTTCCGTTCTGCTCGGGGTCGAGCACCTCCAGCATGGCGGCCGACGGATCGCCCTGCACGCCGCGGCCCATCTTGTCGATCTCGTCCAGCATCATGACGCAGTTGCGTGAGCCCGCCTTCTTGATGCCCTGGATGATGTTGCCGGGCAGCGCGCCGATATAGGTACGCCGGTGGCCGCGGATCTCGGCTTCGTCGTGCACGCCGCCCAGACTGACGCGCACGAAGGGGCGATCCATCGCACGTGCGATGGATTGTCCGAGCGAGGTCTTGCCGACGCCGGGCGGGCCGACGAAGCACAGGATCGGCGCCTTGCCCTGTGGCGCCAGCTTGCGCACCGCCAGATATTCGATGATCCGGCTCTTGATCTTCTCCAGGCCGAAATGGTCGGCATCCAGGATGGCTCGCGCTTCCTTGATGTCGATCGGCTTCTCCGCGGGCAGCGCCCAGGGCAGCTCGATCAGCCAATCCAGGTACGTGCGGACCATGCCGGCCTCGCCAGCAGCCTCGGGCATGCGCTCATAGCGGCGCAGCTCCTTCTTGGCGTGCGCGTCCGCCTCAGCCGGCATGTTGGCCTTGGCGATCGCAGCGGTCAGCTCGGCGACCTCGGCCGCCTTGCCGTCGCCTTCGCCGAGCTGGCGCTGGATGGTCGCCATCTGCTCGCGCAGGATCGCCTCGCGCTGCCGCTCGTCGAAGGAGGCCTTGGTCTTCTGGCCGATTTCGTTGGAGATGCGCAGCACCTCCAGCCGCTCGGCCAGGTGCTTCGACACCTTCTCGACGCGCAAGGCGAGGTCGATGGTCTCCAGCACCTCCTGCTTGTCCTGCGGCTTGATGTCCATGAACGAGGTCGCCAGATCCGCCAGCGCGCCGGGCGCACTGGTGCCCTGGAACATCGCGGCCAGCTCGGGCGGCGCCTGCGGCAGCAGCTCGATCGCCTCGATCGCCTGGCGCTGCAGATTCAGCGCGCGCGCCTCGATCTCGGGCGAATTCGCGGTCGGCTCGGGGATCTGCTGGATCCGCGCGGCCGGGAACGGCGTTCCCGGCAGGAAGTCGAGGATGCGCGCGCGCTGCACGCCCTGGCAGACGATGTGATGGGTGCCGTCTGGCGCGGTGATGTAGCGCACGATGTTGGCGATGGTCGCGACCCGGTAGAGGTCGTCCGGCCCGGGCTCCTCGGTCTCGGGGCTGCGCTGCAGGACGATGCCGACCGGCCGCTGCTCGCGCAGCGCCTGCTGCGCGGCGGCGATGGACTTGGCACGGCCGATCGTGATCGGCGCGATGGCGCCGGGGAACAGCACCATCTCGCGCACGGGGATGATGATCAGCGCGTCGTCGGGGATCTTCACGTCGTTACTGGTCTGTTCGTTGTTCATCTGTTCGGTGGCCATGATCGACCTCAGGATTTGGCAAGGCGCAGCGCGACGCAGCCGTCCATCACGAAGCGGCTGATGGCGTAGCGGCCGAGGGGCAATGCAATGCGGCGCTCAAAACGCCCCTGCGGCAGCTCGAGGCGGTGGATGCGGGCGTTGCGGAGCTCCGGGGGCAGGGTGCGCTGGCCGGAGACGACGAGCACGCCGTCATGGATGACAGTCTCGACATTGTCCGGATTGACACCGGGAAGCGCTACCAGGATCAGAAGCTCATGCTCGGTCTCGAGCACGTCGATCGGCGGCTCCCAGCAGGCTTCCTGGCGGCCAAACTGCTGACGCAGCCGGTCGGCGCGGGTCAACGAGTCGAGGGCTTCGGACAGCATCCAGTCGAGGGGATTTTTCGGTTGCATGATGCGGGGCTCGGGGGTGGGGAAGCCTGCATATGGGGCTGGTTCCCCGGAAATCCAGTCCGCCGGCGCTGACGTGCCATGCGCCGTCGTGCGATTGAAAAACGAACGCCGCGGCCCGGGCCGCGGCGTTCCATCGTCGGGTCACGCAGGGCGTCAGGCCGCCGCGCGGTACTCTTCTTCGGCCTCGAGGTTGATCACGGACGTCGCGAGCTCGGTCAGCGTGTGATCAGTCGCCTCTTCCTCGTCCAGCGTCGCCTGCAGCAGCCTTGCCGCGTCCGGCATGCCGAGCTCTTCGGCCCAGGTGCGCAAGGTGCCGTAGCGGGAGATTTCGTAATGCTCCACCGCCTGGGCGGCCGCGAGCAGTCCCGCATCGAGCGCCGGCGCGCCCTTGAACTCCTTCATGATCTCGGCGCCCTCGTCGGTAATGCCGTTGATGGCTTCGCACGGCTTGCCGCGGGCAGGCTTGCCCAGCATCTTGAAGATCTGGTCCAGCCGCTTGACCTGGCCCTGGGTCTCGCGCAGGTGCTTGTTGAAGGCGGCGGCCAGCTCCTTCGATTGCGCTGCCTTCGCCATCTTGGGCAGGGTCTTGATGATCTTGTTCTCGGCGAAATAGATGTCCTTCAGCGTCTCCACAAACAGGTCGCTGAGCATCTTCGGCGCCTGACGCGGCCGCCGAGCCGCGGTCTTCTTGGTTGTGCGCTTCTTGGTTCGTTTGGCCATACGTCCTCCTCTTGAGGTGACACGGGAAGGCCTCGCCCTCCTCAATCCTCAGGCGATCAAAGCCGCGTCAGTAACGAAAGTTCCTAACTGCAACCGGCGCGCGGAGCGGTCGCTCAGGTCGGGCGCTTGTAGGGATCTTCCTGGCGCTGCCGCTCCTCCGTCGCGCGATCGAGCTGTGCCCGCTCGCCGCGCCTGAGGTGGCCGGCCTTCATCACTCCGTAGACGAGGACCGCACCGAGCAGGAAGGCTCCGATGAACCAGAGCCAGAGCAGGTTGGCCGAGAGCTGGCCAAGAAGCATTCCGATTCCACTGTCGCTCATTGTCGTCTCCACTGATTGCAAAGCGGTGGCCTAGGCTAAGTCTGCCCGAAAGCCATCGTTCCAGCGTCCGAGGACCACGCCGGCCCGTGCTCGACTTCGCGCTCTGCTCCGCTTCGGCTCACCGGATCGCGCGCACCGGAAATGCGGTGCTCTCGCGCGTTCTCCGCATGCTGCTCGCCGCCTATTCCGTCCAGTTCGTGATCGACGGGATTGTGGCCGTCCGGACCAACCTGTCACAGGGCTGCGACAATCAGTGAATCCATTGATTTTGGGTCGCTTTCGCTTGCACTGCCATGTTGGTTTGACGTACTTCCGGTCCAACAAGACCATCGTCAGGAAAAATCGGGATGTCGATGACTGCGGACGAGCTCGCCAAGAGACAGGCCATCATCGACGCTTGCCGGCGCATGAACGCGCTCGGCATCAACCAGGGCACCTCGGGCAATATCAGCGTCCGACATGTGGACGGGCTACTGGTCACGCCGACCAGCGTGCCCTACGAGGCCATGACGCCGGACCAGATCGTCTTCATGGCCATGGACGGCGCACACGCGCCCGATCAGAAGCCGTCGAGCGAATGGCGGTTTCATCGCGACATCCTGGAGTCGCGTCCCGACGTCAACGCCGTGGTGCATGCGCATCCGACCTATTGCACCATCCTGGCGATCATGGGGATGGAGATTCCGCCGGTGCACTACATGATCGCGGCCGCCGGCGGCGACACCATTCGCTGCGCGCCCTATGCCACCTTCGGCACGGTGGAGCTGTCCGAGCATGCAGTTCGGGCGCTGGAGGGGCGCCTTGCCTGCCTGCTCGACCATCACGGCATGATCGCGATCGGCAAGACCCTGGACAAGGCGATGTGGCTCGCCGTCGAAGTCGAGACGCTGGCGCGGCAATATCACGGCTGCCTCCAGATCGGACAACCGCCGCTGCTTCCCAGCGACGAGATCGAACGGGTCCGCCGGCGCATGGCCGGCTACGGCCTGTCGGAAGGGTAGGGCAGGCAGAAGGTGTTCGTGCGGATCAGGCATCTCGTCGATCGCAAGGGGACGAACCGCACCATGGTTCGGCTGCGCGCTCTCTTGCGCAGCAACGAGTTCTACCTGATCCCGCTCGCGCTGGTGATCGGCACGCTGGCCGGTGCGGTCGTGACGCTGATGGCCCATATCGCGCAGTTCGCGCATGTGGTGATCTACGGGATTCCCGTCGATGTTCACCTGTCGGCTCACGCGAGCGTCAGTCCGTGGGCGGCACTGATCGCGCCTGCACTCGGTGGGCTGTCGCTCGGAATCATGGAATGGTCGCGGCGGCGCATGAAGATCTCGAACGCGGTCGACCCGATCGAGGCGAACGCGCTGCGCGGCGGCAATCTCTCGATGCGCGACAGCATGGTGGTGTCGGGCCAGACCCTGATCTCCAACGGCTGCGGCGCCTCGGTCGGCCTCGAGGCCGGCTATACCCAGATCGGCTCGGGTATCGCCTCGCAGCTCGGCAAGTTCTTCAATCTGCGCCGCAACGATTTGCGCCTGATGGTCGGCTGCGGCGCTGCCGCCGCGATCGCGGCGGCGTTCGGCGCCCCGATCACCGGCGCCTTCTACGCCTGTGAGCTCATCGTCGGCGTCTATGCGGTCGGCAGCGCCGCCCCGATCCTGGCGGCATCGCTCGCGGGCGCCCTGACCGCGCAATGGCTCGGCGGCGCGCCGTACTCGCTGGAGATACCCAAGGTCAGCGCCGTCGGCGTCGAGCAATATCTGGCGCTGATCGGGCTCGCGCTCATCACCAGCGGCGTCGGCATCGCCGTGATGCGCTCCTCGCCGATGTTCGAGCGCCTGTTCGCCTGGATGCCGGTCTGGCTGCGTCCGGTGATCGGAGGCCTCATCGTCGGCGGCTTCGCCATCATCACGCCGCAGGTGCTGGCAGCCGGACACGGCGCCATGGTACTCGATCTCTTTCACGACATGACGATCGGCCTGATCGCGCTGATCATCGCCTTGAAAGTGACCGCGTGCCTGATCTCGCTCGCCTCGGGCTTCCGCGGCGGCCTGTTCTTCGCCTCGCTGTTCGTGGGCAGCCTGATCGGCAAATTCTTCGCGGCGGTTCTGCTCCTGATCAGCCCGAACTTCGCGATCGATCCGCTGGTCGCGATGCTGACGGGCATGGCGACGCTCGGCGTTGCCATCGTCGGCGGCCCCCTGACCATGTCGTTCCTGGTGCTCGAGATGACGCGCAATGTCGACGTCACCGCCGTGGTGCTCGCCGGCTGCATCGTCACCTCGATCTGCGTCCGCTTCATGTTCGGCCATTCCTTCTCGACCTGGCGGCTGCATCTGCGCGGCGAGACCATCCGCAGCGCCAACGACGTCGGTTGGCTGCGCAATCTCACGGTCGAGCGGCTGATGCGCTCCGACGTCGGCAAGGTGCCCTCGACCACGACCATCGCCGCCGCACGCCGCGAGTTCGCGCTGGGCTCGCGGCCGGGTATCGTGATCGTCAACAATGTCGACGAATATGTCGGCCTCGTCCTGCTGCCCGATTTGTTCTCCGGCGACCTCGACACCATCGCCGACGAGATCCAGGTGATCGAGCTCGCCCGCCTGATCGACATCGTGCTGATCCCGGAAATGAACGTGAAGTCGGCGATGGCGGTGTTCGACGAGGCCGAGGCCGAAATGCTGGCGGTGGTCGATTCCACCGACAGCCGCAAGGTGATCGGATTCCTCACCGAAACCTTCGCGCGCCGCCGCTATGTCGAGGAGATCGACAAGGCGACGCGCGGCGTGCTGGGGGCGCTGTCGTAGGCGACTTCTACCGGCCGGATGGGGCTGCGACGAGGCAGGCCACGATGCGCCGGACCATCGGCAGCACGATGAGCAGCGTTGGAAAGGCGACCAGCCAGGACAGGGCCCAGGCACCTGGCCACGTCGCCAGGAATGCCGGCGTTGGCCCCAGGCTCCGAAGCGTCGAAATGACCGACACCACGGCCGTCATGAGGACGGACAGCACGAATGGCATCACGATCGGCGCATAGCGCGCCGGCAGTTTGCGAACAGCAATCATCTGATTTCTCTTGAGGAAAAGGACGCGTCGGTCACGTTGAACCCTGCAAAACGGCATCGATCCCGACGGCGTCGGTTGATGCGTTGGTTCACGTAAAACGCTTACGGCGACCGGAAAACGGCGCAGCCGTTCATTATCCGCTCAGGTTCGGTGGTTCAAGCTGCGATTTGGTCGTACGTTTACAATCGTTCAAAGCGTGGCAGATTGCCGCGAACGTGAAACCAGCTCGATGGTTTGCGGATACAATGCGGTTTGCATATCTCTTCGCTGGGCAAGAACTTAGGCAAAAGCATAGGAAGGTCAAAATGACTGTTAGACCCGTGATTTCTGCAGCCGGCCGCAACATGGTGCTGGCCGCGTTCACAAGCCTGGCGTTGGTCGCAATTTCGGCGTCGCCTTCGGCTGCTGCCTCGCCGGCGGAGCCGGTATCCGCAAAGCCTGTCGCGGCCGGGCAGGGCTCCTCCGCCGCCACCGATTTCAGCGCACATCGCCGCCGCTACTACCGGCGCGGGTCGAACGCTGCCGGTCTCGCCGTTATGGGCGCCGCGGCGGGCATCATCGGGGGGGTGATCGCCGAGCAGCGACGCCGCGACTATTACGAAAACCGCTATTATTACGGCTCACGTCCTTACTACGGCGGGCACGGCTATTACGGCGGTTCCGGCTACGGCGGCAGTCCTTTCTATTACGATCCGGGCTACCGTTACGCGCCGTATTGAACGATCGTTTTTGACGCCGCCCGGATTGGGTTGCAGGAGAAAGGGCGGTGTTTGGGCCGCCCTTTTTGCTGCGCCGGTTCTCTCGTAGTCGCGGTGAGCGCAGCGATACCCGGATTCCGCTCGCAAAGATCCCGGACGTCTCTTCCGCCTTCGCTTTTCGAGCTGCCGCGGACAAGGCGCTGATCCGGGCTACGCCATCGTGCCTGTGTCGGCCTCTGTCAATCCACGGTCGCAAAAATATTCCACTTTACCGAAATTCGGTTTCGGCGTATGTGTCGTGCATCCCGGCTCACTCAAGAGGGGCGATCATGAGGTCGTCATTTTCGCGAGCCGGGTCTGCGGTGGACGCGGCAGCGTCGGCACGAGAGGAGCGGGCAGGGCGGGTAGTCTCTGTGAGCCCGTAACCGCGTGCGGACGACGGCGCTGCCAGGCTTCGTCTCGCCTGTAAGTTCTCAGCTCCGTCGACAGGGCTGGGAATACTGCGGCGACATGGCGGGCCGTGCGTACGGCAAAACCGTGTGGTCCTGGCCGTCGTTGCCACGGTCAAGTTCTGCGGAGGTGCGAGCGAGCCCAACCGGGCGGACTGCATCATCCAGTTCGCGGGGCGAGGGAGGCCAGAGGAAAGTTCGGCTCCCGGGAGAGCACGGCATAAGCCGTCCGACCATCGCGCAGGGAAGGCCGAGTGATCGGCACCACCTGTATGCTGCTGTGCGGTTCTTCCTGCGTGCGCATGTCGCGCAGCGGACCGCGGGTGCCTGTCGGCACCCGGCCTTCCCTGCGCCCTCTTGGTTTAAAGAGGGTGGAGCGACCAGGCATAGCTCGGGCGAAACACGCCGCGAGGCTGCGAGTGCATGTCATCATTGAAGATCTCAACATCGATGATGCAGGCTCGGATTCATGACCATCACCCTTCGAGGCTCGACCACGATGCTACGCACCGCATGCCTCGCACCGCCAGCGACGACCGCTTCGCGGTTGCGCGGCTATGACGTTCTCTGGGCGCGGACTTTCGCTGCAGTCATCTCCCCAAGGAACGGCCACCCCGCCGCGCGAGTTGTGCCCTTGGCGGGGGCCCGGCCGATGCTATGGTGCTCCGCGATTTCTTGCGACAGGACGAGGTACTTCAGTGGCTGATGTTCATCCCGCGGCAGGCAAGCAGGCTTCGCCGGACACGCTCACCAATATTCCGCGGCTGGTGACGGCCTATTTCGCCGGCAAGCCCGATGTCACGGATCCCGCGCAGCGGGTGGCGTTCGGCACCTCCGGTCATCGCGGCACCTCGTTCAAGAACACGTTCAACGAGGGCCACATTCTCGCGACCACGCAGGCGATCTGTGACTACCGAAAGGAAAAGGGGCTGACCGGTCCGCTCTTCATCGGCATCGACACCCATGCGCTGGCCGAGCCGGCGCTGGTCAGTGCCGTCGAAGTCTTCGCCGCCAACGGCATCGACATCATGGTCGACAAGGACGGCGGCTACACGCCGACGCCGGTGATCTCGCACGCGATCCTCACCTACAACAAGGGCCGCACCTCCGGCCTCGCCGACGGCGTCGTCATCACGCCCTCCCACAATCCGCCGGAAGACGGCGGCTACAAATACAATCCGCCGCATGGCGGACCCGCCGACACGGACGTCACGGGCGTCGTCGAGAAGCGTGCCAACGCCTATCTGGCCGACGGCCTCAAGGGCGTGAAACGCGTCGACTACGACAAGGCGAAGAAAGCCGCGAACGTCCACGCCTACGACTTCATGACGCCCTACGTCGCCGATCTCGGCCAAGTCGTCGATCTCGATCTGGTCAAATCCGCCGGCATCAATATCGGCATCGATCCGCTCGGCGGCGCGGCGGTGCATTATTGGCATCCGATCATCGAGCGCTACGGCCTGAAGGCCACGGTGGTGAACGAGGCGATCGATCCGACCTTCCGCTTCATGACGGTCGACTGGGACGGCAAGATCCGCATGGATTGCTCCTCGCCTTACGCGATGGCGAGCCTGATCGCGATGCGCGACCGCTTCGACGTCGCTTTCGCCAACGACACCGATGCCGACCGCCACGGCATCGTGACGCGCACCGGCGGCTTGATGAATCCCAACCATTATCTGGCGACCGCGATTTCCTATCTGTTCGCGCACCGGCCGAACTGGAGCAGGGATGCTGCAATCGGCAAGACCGTGGTGTCGAGCTCGATCATCGACCGCGTCGCCAAGAAGCTCGGCCGCAAGCTGGTCGAAACGCCGGTCGGCTTCAAATGGTTCGTCGACGGCCTTCTGACGGGCGGCTTCGGCTTCGGCGGCGAGGAGAGTGCAGGGGCCTCGTTCCTGCGCCGCGACGGCGGGGTGTGGACGACCGACAAGGATGGCGTCATCCTCGGCCTGCTCGCCGCCGAGATCATGGCCAAGACCGGCCGCGATCCCAGCCAGCTGTTTGGCGACCTCACCGCAGAGTTCGGCGTGCCCCATTACGCGCGCATCGACGTCGCCGCGACCGGGCCGCAGAAGAACATCCTGAAATCCGTCACGCCCGAGCAGCTCGGCCTGAAGGAGCTCGCCGGCGATCCGGTTCGCGCCACCCTGAGCAAGGCGCCCGGCAACGGCCAGCCCTTCGGCGGCATCAAGGTCGAGACTGATTTCGGCTGGTTCGCCGCCAGGCCCTCCGGCACGGAGGACGTCTACAAGATCTACGCCGAGAGTTTCCGCAGCCCCGAGCACCTGAAGCGGATTCAGGAGGAGGCCAAGGCGGGGCTGGCCAAGGTGTTCGGGGCGTAAGACGCCGAGAGGAGGGTACGCCGCATCCTCCGCTGTCATCACCCGCGAGAAAGCGGGTGGTCGAGTACGCTGCGGTGTCCGCCGCGGCGTACTGGATTCCCCGCCTCGCGGGGGAACGGCATCGGTTAGCTATGTATACATCAATCTAATTATCGGTATCTTAGTACGTACAATATGGTCTTGAAAGATTCTATTACCCCGTTATTGTATACATAACGCATACATAAGCCCGTGGGAGTGAGATCGATGACAAAACCCTTCCCGATGAATGCCTGGTACGCCGCCGCCTGGGACGCCGAGGTGAAGCCGGTCCTGTTGCCGCGGACGATTTGCGGCAAGCACATCGTCATGTACCGCAAGGCCGACGGCTCGGTGGCTGCGCTGGAGGACGCCTGCTGGCATCGGCTGGTGCCGCTGTCGAAGGGCCGGCTCGAAGGCGACACCGTCGTGTGCGGCTATCATGGTCTGAAGTACAACGCGCAGGGCCGCTGCACCTTCATGCCCTCGCAGGAGACCATCAATCCGTCGGCCTGCGTCCGCGCCTATCCCGTGGTCGAACGTCACCGCTACATCTGGCTCTGGATGGGCGATCCCGCACTGGCCGATCCCGCGCTGGTCCCCGACATGCACTGGAATCACGATCCGGCCTGGGCCGGCGACGGCAAGACCATCCACGTCAAATGCGACTACCGCCTCGTGCTCGACAATCTCATGGACCTCACCCACGAGACCTTCGTGCACGGCTCCTCGATCGGTAACGAGGCCGTCGCCGAAGCTCCGTTCGACGTCACCCATGGCGAGAAGACTGTTACCGTGACGCGCTGGATGCGCGGCATCGAGCCGCCGCCGTTCTGGGCCAAGCAGCTCGGCAAGTCCGGGCTCGTCGACCGCTGGCAGATCATCCGCTTCGAAGCGCCATGCACCATCGCGATCGATGTCGGCGTGGCGCCGACAGGCACCGGCGCGCCCGAGGGCGACCGCTCGCAGGGCGTCAACGGCTTCGTGCTCAACACCATCACGCCCGAGACCGAGAAGACCTGCCATTATTTCTGGGCCTTCGTCCGCAACTATCAGCTCGGCGAGCAGCGCATCACCAGCGAGATCCGCGAGGGAGTCTCCGGCATCTTCCACGAGGACGAGCTGATCCTCGAAGCGCAGCAGCGCGCCATGGACGAAAATCCCGATCGAATCTTCTACAACCTCAACATCGACGCCGGCGCGATGTGGTCACGCAAGCTGATCGACAAGATGGTGGCGAAGGAAAGCGCGCCGCAGCACCTTCAGGCCGCGGAGTAGATCATGGCCGAGCGTGAGGTCGACCGCTCCGTCTCGCAGACCGTGAAGGCGCAGCTCGCGCTGCGCGACCAGATCCTGTCGGGCGCGCTGCGGCCCGGCGAGCGCATCTCCGAGCTCCAAGCCGTGGAAACCACCGGCGCCTCGCGCACCCCGGTGCGCATGGCGCTGGTGCGGCTGGAGGAGGAGGGCCTGCTGGAAGCGATCCCCTCCGGCGGCTTCATGGTGAAGGCGTTCTCGGAGCGCGACATCTCCGATTCCATCGAGCTGCGCGGCACGCTGGAAGGCCTTGCCGCGCGCTTTGCCGCCGAGCGGGGCGTCTCCGCGCGTGAGCTCGAGCCGCTGAAAGAGTGCCTGGCTGCGATCGACGAGCTGTTGCGCCAGGTGCCGATCTCCATTGAGGCCTTCTCGTCGTACGTCGCGCTGAACGCGCGCTTTCATGCGCTGCTCACCGAATTGTCGCGCAGCCCGCCCTTGATCCGCCAGATCGACCGCGCCTCGGCGCTGCCGTTTGCATCTCCAAGCGGCTTCGTGATGGCGCAATCCGCGCTGCCCGAGGCGCAGCAGATCCTGATCATCGGGCAGGAGCACCATCGCGTCGTCATCGACGCCATCGAGAACCGCGAGGGAGCGCGCGCCGAAGCCGTCATGCGCGAGCACGCCCGGCTCGCCGTGCGCAACCTGCGCCTTGCGCTGCGCAACCGCACCCATCTCGACCTCTTGCCGGCGCTCGCGCTGATCAAGACCGCAACCGAGTGAGGCAATAGCCATGCGCTTCATCGAAACCTGGATTCCCGCGACGCTGGTCTCGACCCGCGATCTCGCCCCCGGCATCCGTGAATTCCTGATCCGCCCCGATCAGTTCGAAGCCACGGGCTATCCGGTCGGCAGCCACATCAATGTCAGCGTCACCATCGGCGGCCTGCCGGAGACGCGGTCCTATTCGCTGGTCGGCGAAGCCGCCCCGCAAGGCCTCAAGATCGCGGTGCGCCGCGCCGAGGATTCCCGCGGCGGCTCGCGCTACATGTGGTCCTTGCAGTCGGGCGCACGGCTCGAGATCACGCAGCCCGCCTCGCTGCTTGCCGTCGACTGGACGCGCGAACGCTACTGCCTGATCGCGGGCGGCATCGGCATCACGCCGATCCTCGGCGCCGCGCAGGCCCTGGCGCGGCGCGGGGCCGACGTCACGCTGCATTATGCGGTGCGCTCGCGCGGCGAGGCCGCCTATCTCAACGAACTCGCCGCGATGCTCGGCGATCGTCTGGTCGTTCATGCCAGTGATGAAGGCCGCCGTCTCGATCTCGACGCGCAGTTCGCCTCGCTCCCCAAGGGCGCGCTCGCCCTGTTCTGCGGCCCGATGCGGATGCTCGATGCCGCACGCCATGCCTGGATCGGCGCCGGCCATCCGCTGCCCGATCTGCGCTACGAGACCTTCGGCTCCAGCGGCACGCTGCCGACCGAGACCTTTCGCGTGCGCCTGAAGGGCTCCGATGTCGAGCTCGAAATCCCCCGCGAACGCTCCATGCTGGACGTGCTCAACGCCAGCGGCCATGACGTGATGTACGACTGCAAGCGCGGCGAATGCGGCCTCTGCGCCATCGACGTGGTCGAGGTCGACGGCGAGATCGACCATCGCGACGTCTTCTTCAGCGATCATCAGAAAGAGAGCAACCAGAAGATCTGCGCCTGCGTCTCCCGCGCGCGGGGCACCATCACCGTGGATACGCTGCTGCGCGCGGATGCGATCTGATGGAGAGCTCGTTGGAGGGGTGGACGCCGCCGCGATCGTCGCTCAGGTCAAATCTTGGTTGCACCTACGCCGCGAAGTTCGCCCGATACTTTTTCGTTTCCAGCAGCGCCAGCACGCCGTCCGCCAGCACCGGCCGGCTGATCAGATAGCCCTGCGCTTCGTCGCAACCGATCTGCCCGAGATATTCGAGCTGGTCGGCGGTCTCGACTCCTTCGGCCACCACGCCGATGCGCAGATCACGCGCGAGGCCGACCACCGATTTCACGATTGCCGCGCAGTCGGGCTGCACCAGCATGTCGCGGATGAAGGACTGGTCGATCTTGATGCGGCTGAACGGCAGCTTGCGCAAATAGGTGAGGGAGGAGAAGCCCGTCCCGAAATCGTCCAGCGCCACGTTGACACCGAGCTGCAGCAGTGCGTTCAGGACCGACTCCGCCGCGCCGTATTTCGACAGCAGCATCGATTCCGTGATCTCGATCTCGAGCCGGTGCGGGGCGATCTTGGCATCGCCGAGCGCCTGTACGATGCTTTGGAGGACGCTGGCGTTGTGAAACTGCGCCGCGGAGAAATTCACGGCGACCCTGATCTCATCAGGCCATCTGGCGACGGCCGCGCAGGCGCGGCGGATGACCCATTCACCGATCTCGTGGATCAGCCCGGTCTCCTCCGCAATGGGGATGAATTCGCTCGGCGGCACCAGTCCGCGCTGCGGATGTTGCCAGCGCAGCAGCGCCTCGAAGCCGGTAATGCGGCTTTCGTCGAGATCGAGGAATGGCTGGAACACGAGGAACAGCTCGTTTCGCACGATCGCGCCGGCGAGGTCTGATTGCAGCGCCTTGCGATCGCGCGAGACCCTGTCGTCGGCTTCCTCGAAGAAGCGGATCATGCCCGGTCCCGCCTTCTTGGCGCGGTAGAGCGCGGCGTCGACATTCTTCATGAGGTCGAGCGGCGTCGTGCCGTCGCGCGGTGCCAGCACGATACCGACGCTGGTCGCGCCCACGATCTGGCGGCCCTCGATCTGGAACGGTCTCTCGAAGGCCGCGACGAAGCGCTCGGCGATCTCGAGTGCTTCCTCGGGGCGCGCCAGATTGGCCATCACCAGTGCGAACTCGTCGCCGCCAATGCGCGCGACATGTTCGGCCGCGCGCGTGCAGCGCCGCAGCCGGCTTGCGACCTGGACCAGGAATTCGTCGCCGGCAGGATGGCCGAACTTGTCGTTGACCTCCTTGAAGCGATCGAGATCGAGCAGGAGCACCGCGAACTCCTCGCCGGACAAGGCGAGTCGCTTCAGGGCGGCATCGAGCGTTTCGTTGAAGGCGACGCGGTTGGGCAGATGGGTCAGAGGATCCAGCCGCACCGTCCGCTCCGTCTCGATCTGCCGCATCACGCGACGCGCAAACGTGAACGAATTGACGAACACGCCGCGCAGCAGCACGCTGCCATAGACCACGACGAGAAAGGCGATCAGCAGGAAAGCCAGGTCGCCGTTCCGGCCGAGGCAGATGGCGATGCCGAGGAAGATGGGCGCCGTGAAGGCGATCGCCGCGATCGGGATGGTGGCGAAGGCGAGGGCGCCGCCGGCCAGCATGCCCGAGCACAGGCAGGTGATGACAAGCTGCCCGCCGGTCGAGGCATCGGCGAAAAAGGCGACCGGGACGATGCCCCAGGCGGCGCCGAGGACGAAGGCGTTGCGCACCAGCCGCTGCATGGCACGGCGCGAGACGAATTGCGGCTTGGTGATGCGGCGCGCGGCGCGGGATTGCACGCCGAACGCGATCGCGGCGCTTGCCACGGCGGCGGCCCAGATCAGGGCAGGTATCCTGTCCGGCGACTGCCACAGCGCGATCGCCAGCACGACGGCGTTGCAGGCATTGGCGAGCATGATGCCGACCGAATAGCCCAGCACGAGCGACATCTGCTCGGCGCGGATATGGCCGGCCACGGCTTCGTCGGTTGCGGGACCGCCAAAGGCCGACAGATCGCCGGCGAGCAGCCGCGCGAGATAACTGGTCGTTTGAGTCCGCATTCCAGAGCCTACCAGCTTGGGTCGTTCGTCCGGCGCGAAGCTGAGAATTCGCTGCAAAGCTTTGACGAACTATGAATTATCCCCGGCTGCGGCGCTCGCCGTGACCACTTCTGCGTGTTCGAACCACGGTATCGATAACAAATCGATACAAATGCGTGATGGGCGGGAAATGTTCGCCACCATCTCCGCGGTCAAGCCGGGCCGTGACACCGATCGCAAGGCGGGCGCGGTGAAGCACCCCGGCCCAGACACTCACCGCCCCAGCTGCTTGGGGTCGTAATAGAACCGCTCCTCGATCAGCTTGTCGCCGCGCCAGGTCTGCCAGGCGATCTCTTCCAATGTTCGTGTGACGCCCTCTGCGTTGGTGAAGCTGAACTTCCAGCGGGTCGCAACATGGTCGCCCTCGATCAGGCTCGGCCCGATGCGGACTGCCTTGACCTCCCGCGACGCTGCAAGCACGCCGCGCTCCTTGGCGACGAGCTTGTCGCGCCCCACCGTCGGCGCCGCATTGTTCTCATAGGTCACGGCATCGGGTGTGCAGAATTGCTCGATCGCGCCGATGAAATCTCCGGTCTCCAGCCGCTTGGCAAAAGCTTCGACGATGTCACGGCCCGGCATGGCGCACCTCATGATAAAAACCGACTGATGGTCGGTAAATACCGACCGGTGGTCGAAAAGTCAACTGGCTGCCTGATTCGAATTCGACTAGACGAGACACATGGCAAAGCAGGCGGAGCGGCGGGCGGCGACATTGGAAGCGATCCTGACGGCGGCACGCCGCCTGTTCGGGACGCAAGGCTTTGCCGCAACCACGATGGACGAGATCGCGGACGACGCCCGCATCGCCAAGGGCGCGGTCTATCATCACTTCAGGAACAAGGAGGCGGTGTTCGAAGCCGTGTTCGACCAGGTCTCGCGCGACCTCGTCGCGGAAATCGACGGTGCCGCGCGTGCCGAGAAGGACGTGCTCGCCGCGATGGTCGCCGGCACCCAGCATTATTTTGCCGCGACGGCGAAGGGGCCGACAGGCCAGATCATCCTGCGCGACGGCCCGGCCGTGCTCGGCTGGGAGCGCTGGCGCGAGATCGACGCCAGGCATTTCGGCGGCAAGCTGCCGCGTGCGCTTGCGGTGGCGATGGAGGCCGGCCTGATCGCGCGGCAGCCGGTCGAGCCCCTGGCGCGGCTGCTGCTCGGCGCGGTGACGGAAGCCGCGGTTGCCTGCGCCGGACGCGCGGATATCGCAAGGGCGGGCGCGGAATACGCCCGTGCGTTCAAGTCGCTGGTCGAGGCGCTGCGCGTGCGGGAATGATTGTGCTAAGTGACGCAACGGAAACGTCCACAGCAACAAGAAGACTAGCAACAAATGACCGCAAGCTCCCTCACACCCTCCGATCCCGAATTCGACTACATCATCGTCGGCGCCGGCTCAGCCGGCTGCGTGCTCGCCAACAGGCTCTCGGCGAACGGCCAGCACAGCGTCCTGCTGCTCGAGGCCGGCCCGAAGGATTCCAACATCTGGATCCACGTCCCGCTCGGCTACGGCAAGCTGTTCAAGGAGAAGAGCGTCAACTGGATGTATCAGACCGAGCCGGAGCCCGAGCTGAAGGGTCGCCAGGTGTTCCAGCCGCGCGGCAAGACGCTGGGCGGCTCGAGTTCGATCAACGGTCTGCTTTATGTCCGAGGCCAGCACGAGGACTATGACCGCTGGCGCCAGCTCGGCAACGCCGGTTGGGGCTATGACGACGTGCTGCCCTATTTCAAGAAGGCGGAAAACCAGTCGCGCGGCGCCGATCAATATCATGGCACGGGTGGGCCGCTGCCGGTGTCCAACATGGTCGTGACCGATCCGCTGTCGAGGGCTTTCATCGACGCTGCGGTCGAGACCGGTCTGCCCTACAACCCCGATTTCAACGGTGCCACACAGGAAGGCGTCGGCCTGTTCCAGACAACGACGCGCAACGGCCGTCGCGCCTCGACCTCGGTGGCCTATCTCGGTCCGGCAAAGACCCGCGGTAATCTCAAGATCGAAACTGGCGCGCTCGGCCAGCGCGTGCTGTTCGAGGGACGCCGTGCCGTCGGCGTCGAATATCGGCAAGGCGCGCAAACCCGCCGCGTACGCGCCCGCAAAGAGATCGTGTTGTCGAGCGGAGCCTACAATTCGCCGCAGCTGCTCCAGCTCTCCGGCGTCGGCCCCGGCGACCTCCTGCGCAAGCACGGCATTGATGTCGTGCTGGATGCGCCGGGCGTCGGTCACGACCTTCAGGACCACATGCAGGTCCGTATCGTGATGCGCTGCTCGCAGAAGATCACGCTGAACGACACCGTCAACCATCCGCTCCGCCGTACCATGGCTGGCGCGCGCTATGCGCTGTTCCGGAAGGGTTGGCTGACCATCGCGGCCGGCACCGCGGGCGCGTTCTTCAAGACCAGCCCGCGGCTGGCCTCGCCCGACATCCAGGTGCATTTTCTCCCGTTCTCGACCGACAAGATGGGCGAGAAGCTGCACGACTTTTCCGGCTTCACTGCTTCGGTTTGCCAGCTTCGCCCCGAAAGCCGCGGAACCTTGCGCATCCGGAGCGCCGATCCGACGGTGCCGCCGGAGATCCGCATCAACTACATGTCGACCGAGACCGACCGCAGCACCAACGTCGAAGGCATCAAGATCCTGCGCAAGATCCTGAATTCGCCGGCGCTGAAGCCGTTCGTGGTCAGCGAGTACGACCCTGGCGCGAAGGTATCCACGGATGCCGAGATATTGGATTATTGCCGCGAGCGCGGCAGCACCATCTACCATCCGACCTCGACCTGTCGTATGGGCAACGACGCGCTCGCGGTGGTCGATCAGCGGTTGAAGGTGAGGGGTCTCGAAGGCCTGCGCGTCGTCGACGGCTCGATCATGCCGGACCTCGTGTCCGGGAACACCAATGCGCCGATCATCATGATCGCCGAAAAAGCCTCCGACATGATATTGGAGGATGCGCGTTAATTCGCGGCTCGAAAGGACGACAGCTTGGCTATTCGACTTCGGATCGGCACCCGCAAGAGCGCGATGGCGCTGGCACAGACGGAAGAGATCGCGCGCCGCCTGACCGCCGCCGTGCCCGGCCTCGACGTCGAGATCGTCAAGTTCGACACCACGGGCGATCTCGACCAGACCAGCAAGCTGTTGCCCCATGGTGGCAAGGGCGGCGCCTTCGTGGCGCAGATCCGCGCCGCCGTGCTGTCGGGCGAATTGCAGGCGGCGATGCATTCGCTGAAGGACATGCCGGGCAACGAGGATACGCCGGGCCTCGTCATCGGCGCTACGCTGTCGCGCGATCCGGCCAGTGATGCGCTGGTGCTGCGGGACGGCGTAACACTGGAGGCGCTGCGCCAGTCCCGGGGCAAGGGGTTCAAGATCGGCACCAATGCCGTCCGCCGCGCCGCCTATGCGCGACGGCTGTTTCCCGAGATCGAGATTATCCACTTCCGCGGCGCGGCCGACACGCGCGTGCGAAAACTCGACAATGGCGAGAAGCAGCGCCTGCCGGATGGCGGCGCCGTCGGCCCCGCCGACGCGCTGATCATGGCGCGCTCGGGCCTCGACCGCGTCGGGCTCGCCGGTCGTATTGCGTACGAATTCACCGCGACGGAGATGTTGCCCGCGGCGGGGCAGGGCATCGTCGCCGTCGAATGCGCAGCGCAGGACTGGCCGACGCGGCAGATCCTCGCATCGATCGACGATCCCGCCGCGCATGCCTGCGCGGATGCCGAGCGCGAGGTCTTGTGGGTGCTGAACGGCCACTGCAATTCACCGGTGGCGGGCTTCTCGACCATCGCGGGTGATCAGATGTCGCTCACCGCATCCGTGCTCGATCTCTCCGGCAACACCATCATCGAGGCCTCGCGCGCCGGTCCCGCCAATCGCCCGCGCGAGCTCGGTCGTGCCGTGGGACTGGATTTGCTGGGCAAGGGTGCCGCCGAGATCATCGAGCGCAGCCGGCCGCGCTGAGCCTCATCGCGAAACACCGCGCCTGTTTTGCCCGACGCGTCAAACGCGTCTGAGCCGCCTCATGCCGGCCCAGCTTTTTCAATGACTTGTCTACTGTGCATGGGGTTGTTTTCGCGTTTTTGTGCGACCCGATCACAACGGCTCGTCCCTTAGCCCCGCACGCGCTTGATCATCTGCTCGACATGGGCGATCGGCGTTTCCGGCTGGATGCCGTGGCCCAGGTTGAAGATGAAGCGCCCTTGCGCGAAATTGGCCAGCACGTTGTCGACCGCGCGGTCGAGCGCGGCGCCGCCCGTGATCAGCACCAGCGGATCGAGATTGCCCTGCACGGCGACCTTGCTCTGGACGCGCTCGCGGATGAAGGCCGGCTCTGCCGTCCAGTCGATGCTGACGGCGTTGACGCCGGTCGCCTCGACGTAACCTGGCAGCTGTGCGCCGGCACCGCGCGGGAAGCCGATGATCTTCGCATCCGGCACCCTAGCCCGTACGCCGTCCACGATGCGCCGCGTCGGCTCGACCGACCATCGCGCGAATTCGACCGGCGGCAGCACGCCGGCCCAGGTGTCGAAGATTTGCAAGGCGTTGGCGCCGGCGGCGAGCTGCGCCAGCAGATACTCGATCGAGTTCTCGACGAGTACGTCGATGATTCTCGCGAACGCCTCCGGATGCCGGTAGGCCATCATCCGTGCCGGCCCCTGGTCGGGCGTGCCCTGACCGGCGACCATGTACGTCGCGACCGTCCACGGCGCGCCGCAGAAGCCGATCAACGCGATCTCCGGGGCGAGCGCTGCGCGCACGAGCTTGAGCGCCTCGAACACCGGCGCGAGCTTGCCGAGATCGGCGCGCGGTGCCAGCGTCGCGACCTTTGCGGGATCATCCAGCGGGTCCAGCCGAGGACCCTCGCCGACCTCGAACCGGACCGAGCGGCCGAGCGCATGGGGGATTACCAGAATATCCGAGAAGATGATCGCGGCATCGAAGCCGAACCTGCGGATCGGTTGCAGCGTCACTTCGGCCGCAAGCGCCGGGTTGAAGCAGAGATCGAGGAAGCCTCCGGCTTTGGCACGCACCTCGCGATATTCCGGCAGATAGCGGCCGGCCTGCCGCATCATCCACATGGGCGGGATGCTCTGACGCTGACCGGAGAGCACGTCGATGAAGGGCTGTTTTGCAGATTGGGGCACGAATGGTCCTAAACAGGGTTATGGCTCCTGATACACCGCCTAGGCCCCCAGCGGAACAGGGGAACCAGTGCAACATGGCCGCGTTGACCCGCCGATGGAGGACATCATGGCTGAGACATTCAATCCCGCGCCGCACGACAAGCACGCCGACGATCTGCACGAAGCACTTGCTGCCGACCGCCACGCCAAGCTCGACGCCGGGCTGAAAGATACCTTCCCAGCGTCCGATCCCGTGAGCGCCGCCCAGCCGACGCCCTCGAAGGCCGATGCCGATGCCGAAAATCCCTCGCTCTGGGACAAGGTTAAGGCCATCTTCAGCTAGGCGAAGCCGACGCGGAATTTCGATCGGCTTACTAATGTGCTGTTAGCGATGCGCGGATCCGAGCGTCCGTACGACTACGGAAAACCGGCCTATCGCGACCTATTCCGACGGTACTTTCAGAGTTCAATAACGGAAGCGGCAGAGGTTCCGAAACATCGGAGAACTCTGTCGCATGAACGCTGCTACCCAACGAGCTGGATGGAGCCGCCTGCCGCTACGCGCGGCGGCGTTCGTTGCGCTGACCTGCGTGACCATCCTGGGCGTCAGCGGCTGGCGCGAATGGGCCGCGCGCGACGCGGTGCTCAAGGATGCCGAGACCGAGATGGCGAACGTCGCCCGCTCGCTCACCCAGCATGCCGAGGACAGCCTCGATCTCCTGGATTCCGGCGTCGTCGGCGTCGTCAGCCGGCTGGAGATGGACGGCACCGGGCCTGCCACGATCACGAAGCTGCGCACCCTGCTGGATGTGCGCAAGAAGGCGATCGAGCGCATTCACGGCCTCGCCATCATTGACGACCAGGGCAACTGGCTGACCTCGCCCGGCACGATCGGTTCGACCCTCACCGACGATGCCTTCTTCCGCTATCACCAGCTCTCACCCAAACGCGAGGCCCATGTCGGCCGCCCCGTGAAGAGCTTGCTCGACGGCGAATGGGTCGTCACCCTGTCGCGCCGCTTCAACAAGCCGGACGGCAGCTTCGGCGGAGTCGTGCTCGCCACTATCAGCTCGAAATATCTCTCGCGTTTCTACGAGCAGTTCGAAATCGGCCTCAACAGCTCGGTGTCGCTCACCCATGGCGACGGCCTGATGATCGCGCGCAATCCCAGCAACGAGACATTCGTCGGACGCAGCGTTTCAGACAAGCTCTTGTTCCGCGACGCCGGTCTGCAGCGGTCGAGCGGCGCCTATCATTTCAAGTCGCCGCTGGACGGGGCCGAGCGTGTCAGCTTCTTCAAGCGCAGCAGCCGCTACCCGCTCCTCCTGCTCGCCACCGTCGACAAGGCCGAGCTGCTCGCGCCCTGGCGCGCCGCGGCAATCTCCCGCATGCTCTACGTACTTGCGCTGGTGATGCTGATCGCGGTCATCGGCGCGGTGCTGGTGCGGCAGTTGCAGCGGGGCCAGCGCATGGCCGCAGCCCTGACCGAGAAGGAGGCGCATTTCCGCCTGCTCGCGGAAGGCTCCAGCGACATGGTGACCCGCATCGGGCTCGACGAGCGGCTGCGCTATGTCTCGCCCTCATCCGTGCGCGTCGTCGGCTGGCGCGCCAACCAACTGATCGGCACGCCGGCGCTGGCGGGCATCAATCCGGAGGATCTGCCGGAGGTCCAGGCGGTGGTCGACGCCATGAAGCGTGGCGAAAGAGAGGAGGCGCGCCTCACCTACCGCAACTCGCATCGGGAGAACGGTGAGGTCTGGCTCGAATCGACCATGCGGGTGACGCGCAAGGACGATGGCCGCGTCGACGGCGTGGTCGCGATCTCCCGTGACATCACCGAGCACAAGAAGCTGGAAACCAGGCTCGAGACGCTTGCGATCGAGGACAGCCTCACTGGCCTTGCCAATCGCCGCCGCTTAGACGAGCGGCTGAAGGAGGAATGGGCGCGCGCCTATCGCGACCGCTCCAGCCTCGCCTTGCTGATGATCGACGTGGATCACTTCAAGTCCTATAACGACGAATACGGCCATCCCGAGGGTGACGCCTGCCTGCGCCTGGTCGCAAAGATCATCGCTGCCGAGGCGCAGCGGGCCGGCGATCTGGCGGCGCGCTATGGCGGCGAGGAATTCGCCATGCTGCTGCCGAGCACCGATGCGGCCGGCTGCGCCCGGATCGGCGAACGGATCCGCATTGCCATTCACGAGGCCGGAATCGTTCATGTCGGCAATCTGGCGTCTGGGTGCGTCACCGCCTCGATCGGCGGTGCGACCTGCCGGCCCGCGCTGGATCGCACCGCCGGCGTGACCTCGCTGGTCGAAGCTGCCGACCGGGCGCTCTACGCCGCCAAGGACGCAGGGCGCGACCGCCTGATGATGTCCGTCGAGGTCGTGGACCTGCTGCCCAGGGCATCCGGCCAGTAAGACGGCTCAATAGTGCGGCGGAGGCTCGTTGGCAGGTCCAGGCGCATTCGCCTCGGCCTCCTGCAGCCGCTCGCCGAGTTCTGCGATCTTCCGCGTCAGCAGATCGATCTGCTTCCACTGCGCGGTGATGGTCTGGTTCAGCGTCTCGATAGTATCGTCCTGATAGGCGAGCCGCGTCTCCAGCGTGTCGATGCGCTCGCCCAGACTCTTGATCTCATTCGTCACGGCCTTGCTCCATATCTTGTTCGAGCAAGCTCCGCTCGCGCAAACCGTGGCCGAGCGCGACGCGCTCGTCGAACACGAAGCATTCGCCGCGCCAGCGGCTCTGCGCTTCCGGTACCTCCTCCAGATATTTGAGGATGCCGCCCTTGAGGTGATAGACCTCGGCAAAGCCGCGCGCGAGCAGATGTGCGCTCGCCTTCTCGCAGCGGATGCCGCCGGTGCAGAACATCGCGATCTTGCGGTGCTTTGCCGGATCGAGCGCGGCTGCGGCAAAATCCTTGAATTGACCAAAACTCCTGATGCCGGGGTCGACGGCGCCTTCGAAGGTGCCCATCGCCACCTCGAAGGCGTTGCGGGTGTCGAGCAGCAGTGTGTCGGGTGCGGAGATCAGCGCATTCCATTCGCTCGCATCGACGTAGCTGCCGACCTGGCGGGTCGGATCGGCAGCCTCATCGCCGAGCGTAACGATCTCCTTCTTCAGCCGCACCTTGAGCCGTCCGAACGGTATCGCTTCGGCGGTCGAGAATTTCAGTTCGAGATCGTCGAGCCTGCCGCCGAACATGTCGCCGTGCGCCAGCTCTTGAGCGAGAGCATCGATCGCATCCGGCGCGCCGGCGAGAGTGCCGTTGATGCCCTCCTGCGCCAGCAGCACGCTGCCTTTCAGCCCCAGGCCGGCGCAGAACGCGCGCAGCGGCTCGTGCAGCTCGCGGTAATCCGGGAGGGCGGCGAATTGATAGAAGGCGGCGACCTTGGTGAGCGAATTCGGGTCAGACATGGCGGCTCGTTTAGCAGGCGGCCGCCGCTCAGAAAACCCGCATGGCCGCTGATCCCGGAAGGTCTATACGCCCAGCGGATGGCAGCCATTTCCTGGTATGCCAGCATTGCCCCGGCCGGCCGGAATGTGTCATGAAGACCCGGTTTTCCTAAGACGGTGCGGCGCGCGCATCCACGGCCAAGAGAGCAAGAATTCGATGAGAAACTTTCATTTCCCCGGCAGGTCAACGGTCCATGCCACCAACGCCATGGTGGCGACCTCTCACCCGCAGGCTTCGCTCGCGGCGATCGAGGTGCTGCGCGAGGGCGGCACGGCGGTGGATGCCGCGGTCGCCGGCTCGGCCCTGCTCGGCGTGATCGAGCCGCAATCGACCGGCATCGGCGGCGACTGTTTTGCGCTGGTCCAGCCGCGGGGTGAAGGCAAGATCATCGCCTATAACGGCTCCGGCCGCGCGCCGAAGGCGGCAAACGCCGACTGGTATCTCGAACGCAAGATCAACTCCGTGCCGCTGACCTCGGCGCATGCGGTGTCGATCCCCGGTGTGGTCGATGCCTTCGCGACCGTCTTGCGCGATCATGGCAAGTTCGGTTTCGACCGGCTGCTGCAGCCCGCTATCAAGGCGGCCGAGGAAGGCTATGTCGTCGCGCCCCGCATCGCCTTCGACTGGAAGAACCAGTTCGAAAAGCTGAAGGGTGGCACCAACACGGTGCGTTACTTGTTGCCGGACGGCAAGCCGCCGGTAGCCGGCGACGTCATCCGCCAGGCCGAGCTCGGCAAGACTCTGCGCGCGATCGCCAAGGATGGCCGCGATGCCTTCTACAAGGGCGAGGTCGCGGAAGACATGGTCGAGACCCTCAGGGGCATCGGCGGCCTGCACACGCTCGACGATTTCGCCGCGCACACCACCGAGACGACGTCGCCGATCGGCACCATGTACAAGGGCTACGACGTCTGGCAGTGCCCGCCGAACGGACCCGGCCTCACCATGCTGCTGATGCTCAACATCCTGTCGCGGTTCGACCTGACGAAATACGCGCCGCTCAGCACCGAGCGATTCCATCTCGAGGCGGAAGCCGCGCGCATCGCCTACATGCATCGCGAGCTGCATGTCGCCGACCCCGAGCACATGCAGATCGAGGTCGCGAAGATCCTCGCCAAGGAGTTCTGCGACGAGCATATCGCCAAGATCCGCATGGACGGCATGCTCGATTTGCCGAACGTTGCGCCGCCGATGAATCCCTCGACCATCTACATCACCGTCGTGGACAAGGACCGCAACGTCTGCTCGTTCATCAACTCGATCGCGCATTCGTTCGGCTCCGCGATCGTCTCGAACAAGACCGGAGTCTTGTTCCAGAACCGCGCCGGCGGCTTCCGCATCCAGCCGGGCCACCCCAATTGCATCGCCGGTGGCAAGCGCCCGCTCCATACGATCATGCCGAGCCTGCTCACCAAGGGCGGCCGCTCCGTGATGCCGTTCGCGGTGATGGGCGGACAGTACCAGCCGGTCGGCCAGACCCGCGTCGTGACCAACATCCTCGACTATGGCTGCGACGTGCAGGAGGCGATCGACATGCCGCGCGGCCTGCACTACGAGGGCCAATATCAGCTCGAGGACAGCGTGCCGGCCGCGATCGTCGAAGGCCTGAAGAAGCTCGGTCACAAGACGACCAGCGTGGTCAGCCCGCTCGGCGGCGCCCAGGCGATCTGGATCGATTGGGACAAGGGCACGCTGACCGGCGGTTCCGATCCGCGCAAGGACGGCTGCGCGTTGGGGTACTGAGCGCGCGAGTTCCCCGCTCAAGATCAGGAAAAGTTGACGAAGGGCGATGCGGCAATTGCTGCATCGCCCTTTCTCGTTCGGAACGGAGCTCATCGCATCAGGTTAAGGGGCGATGAGCGGCGCTGGCCTGCGCTGCTTTGCATAGCGGCGGAGGCGTCGATGTCCGACAAACCAAGTTCCAAACAATCAGTATTCGATCGGCGCGCCTTCATGGCTGGCGCGGCCGGCAGTGCGCTCGTCCCGATTGCGGCGCGCGCGGCCGCGGAGGAGGCCATGGCCCCCGCCGCACGGGATCCATCGCTTCCCGTCGACGTCACGCTGCGGGTCAACGGCCAGGACAAGCGCCTGAGCATTGATGCACGCACCACAGTGCTCGACGCACTGCGCGAACATCTCAAGCTCACCGGCAGCAAGAAGGGCTGCGACCATGGTCAGTGCGGCGCCTGCACCGTGCTGATCGACGACAGGCGGGTGGTGTCGTGTCTCACGCTCGCACTCGCCGCGGAAGGGCAGGAGATCACGACCATCGAGGGCCTTGCCACCGACGACCGCCTGCATCCGATGCAGCAGGCCTTTGTGGACAACGATGCATTCCAGTGCGGGTACTGTACGCCAGGCCAGATCATGTCGGCCGTCGCCTGCGTCAAGGAGGGGCATGCGGGGAGCGAGGCCGACATCCGCGAATATATGAGCGGCAACATCTGCCGCTGCGCCGCCTATCCGAACATTGTCGCCGCCGTGAAGCAGGCGGCGCCCGAGATCATGAAGGGCTAGTCGCATGCGACCTTTCTCGTATCAAAGGGCAACAGACCCGACCGCGGCCGTGCAGGCGCTCAGCGCCGCCGCGGCAACGAACGATGCGCTGACCAAGGCCGCGGCGCAGCCGCTGGCGGGCGGCACCACGTTGATCGACTTGATGAAGCTCGACGTGATGCGGCCGGCCGCGATCGTCGACATCAATCCGCTTGCAGATGGCTGGGCGGCAATCGAACCGGGCAGCGACGGCCTGCGGCTCGGTGCTCTCGCGAAGATGTCCGACGTGGCCGCGCATGACGGGGTCCAGCGCCACTACCCGGTGATTGCCAGTTCCCTCAAACTCGCCGCGAGTGCCCAGCTGCGCAACATGGCGACGCTCGGCGGAAATGTGATGCAGCGGACGCGTTGCAGCTATTTCCGCGACATCTCCTACGAGAATTGCAACAAGCGCAATCCCGGCTCCGGCTGTGCCGCCATGGACGGCGTCAACCGCATTCATGCGGTGCTCGGCGTGTCCGATCACTGCATTGCGACCTATCCCGGCGACTTTGCCCAGGCGCTGATCGCGTTGGATGCCGTTGTCGAGATCACGGGCAGATCCGGCACGCGCAAGATGCCGTTCGCAGAGTTGCACAAGGCGCCCGGCCATACGCCCGACATCGAGACAACGCTTCGGCCGGGCGAGCTGATCTCGGCCTTCTCCATCTCCGGCCGCTGGCCGCGTTCGGTGTATCTGAAGGCGCGCGACCGGCAATCCTATGAGTTCGCGCTGTCGTCGGCTGCGGTCGCGCTCGACGTCCAGGACGGCACGGTCAGGGACGCGCGGATCGCCCTCGGCGGCGTCGCCACCGTGCCCTGGCGCGCGCACGAGGCGGAGGCGGTGTTGAAGGGGCAGAAGTTCGACGACGGCCTGGCGCAGCGTGTCGCGGATGCCGCCTTCGCGGACGCCAAGGGCCGTCGGCACAACAGCTTCAAGATCGCGCTCGGCAAGCGCGTGGTGGCGCGCGCGCTCCAGCAGGCCGTAACGATGGAGATATGATCATGACCGCTGCAGCTCCCGAGCCGAAGGTGAATATGGGCCAGCCGGTGCCGCGCTATGATGCGACCGCAAAGGTCACGGGGCGGGCGACCTATGCCTCCGACATGCCGCTGGACAATCCGGCTTATGCATTCCTGGTCACCAGTGCGATCGCCAGAGGTCGCATCGACGGTTTCGATCTCGATGACGCCCGGCGTGTCCGCGGCGTGATCGACATCGTCACCCACGAGAACGCCCCGAAGCTGAAGGAGTCGAAGCTGTTCAGCAATGGCGGTTATGCGGGCACGACGATCCAGCCGCTGAGGTCGGCCGATATCGCCCATGACGGCCAGATCATCGCCGTCGTCGTCGCGGAAAGTTATGAGGCCGCGCGCGAGGCGGCCAACCGGGTCAAGGTCAGCTACACCGCCACGGCGCCGAGTGCCACGTTCGACTCGCCCGGGACAACCACGGCGGCTGCGAAGGGGCAGAGTGCCCAGTTCAAGGAAGACCCCGAGGTCGGCGATTTCGCCAAGGCGTTCGACGCGGCCGAGGTCAAGCTGACCGCCTCCTACGAGACGCCGACGCAGCATCACAATCCGATGGAGCTGTTCTCGACCAGCTGCGTCTGGATGGGTGGCAACCTCGTCATCTATGAGGGCAGCCAGTTCGTCTACGGCCTGAAGAACGGCGTTGCCGAGCAGCTCGGCATCGACGCCGACAGGGTGCGCGTGGTCAATCCCTATGTCGGCGGCGGCTTCGGCTCGCGCGGCTCGATGACGCCGCGCACTGCCATCATCGCCGCCATCGCAAGGCGCCTGAATCGTCCGATCAAGCTGGTCCCGACCCGCGACCAGGGTTTTACCATCACGACGTACCGCGCCGAGACGCGGCATGAGATCAAGCTCGGCGCGAGCCGGGACGGCAAACTGCTTGCCTTGAGGCATGAGGGGGCTGAAGTCTCCTCGCGTGCCGACGCCTATTGCGTCGGCGGCACCAAGACGACGGCGCGGCTTTATGCCTGTCCGAACGTCGCCAGCCTGGTGTCGATCGTGCGCGCCGATCGCAACACGCCCGGCTTCATGCGCTCGCCGCCGGAGGTGCCGTATCTGTTCGCGCTGGAAAGCGCGATGGACGAACTCGCGGTGAAACTGAACATGGATCCGGTCGAGCTTCGCCGCATCAACGACACCAATGTCGAGCCGATCGGCGGCAAGCCCTATACGTCGCGCTCGCTGATGGCCTGTTTCGACGAGGCAGCCAAGGCGTTCGGCTGGGCACAGCGCTCGCCGCAGCCGAAATCGATGTCGGACGGCGACTGGCTGATCGGCTATGGCTGTGCCGCCACCTGCTACCCGACCCAGATGGCCCCGGCGGCTGCCCGCGTGCGCCTCCAGCGTGACGGCCGTACCCGCGTCGAGATCGCCGGTCACGAGATCGGCACCGGCGCCTACACGGTGATCGCGCAGACCGCGGCCGAGCGGCTCGGCGTGCCGCTCGAGAAAGTCGCCGTCTTCCTGGGTGACAGCGATCTGCCGCCGGCACCGGTTGCCGGCGGATCGAACTCGACCGCGAGCACCTGCTCGGCGGTGATGATGGTGTGCGACCAGATTCGCCAGCGCCTGTTCAAGGCCGTGATGCCTGACAGTCTCACTGACAAGGCCAAAGAGACCGTTGGCATCAGCCAGGCGCCGACAGCCCAAGCCGCCAAGAGCGACCGTCCGGTCGATATCGAGAAGGCGTTCAATGCCCTCGGCGTCGGCGTGGCCGAGGAATATGGCGAGTGGAAGCCGGAAGGTGCGCCGCTCGATTCGTTCAAGGCCATGCACAGCGGGCAAGTCCGGTTGGTCGGTGGCCACCAGATGAAGGACCACATTGCCTATGCGTTCGGCGCGGAGTTCGTGGAGGTCCGCATCAACCGCTTTACGCACGAGATCCGCTGCCCCCGTCTGGTCGGCGCTTTCGCCGGCGGGCGCGTCATGAACCCGCGCACGGCGCGCAGCCAGTTGATGGGCGGCCTGATCTGGGGCATGTCTTCGGCGCTGCTGGAGGCCACGGAAATCGACGAGCGCAATGCGCGCTACGTCAACGACAATCTTGCCGACTACCTCGTGCCGGTGAATGCGGACGTCCCCGGCGTCGAAGTGATCATGCTCTCCGAGCAGGACGATCACATCAACCCGGTGGGCGTCAAAGGGCTCGGCGAGCTCGCCAATGTCGGCACCAATGCGGCCATCTGCAACGCGATCCATCACGCAACGGGCCAGCGCATCCGCAAGCTCCCGGTCCGGCTGGAAAATATCGAGGTCTGAGGGGTGGAAACCCTACCCGCGTTGCGCTAGACACCTTCCGCCCCAAACGGAAGGTGCCTCATGCAGCGTTTCCAGCGCGCGCTCCTCACCCTGATGTCGGCACTCGCGATCACGGTGATCGCAGGCGTGTCGCATTTCGTTTCCACCACGGCCTCGGCCCAGACCGCAGGAAAGACCATGACCACAGCTTCAGGCTTGCAGATCATCGACTCCACCGTCGGCACCGGTGCCTCGCCGCAGGCCGGTCAGATTTGCGTGATGCACTATACCGGCTGGCTCTATGAAAACGGCCAGAAGGGCAAGAAATTCGATAGCTCCGTCGATCGCAAGGAGCCTTTCGAATTTCCCATCGGCAAGGGCCGCGTCATCGCCGGCTGGGACGAGGGTGTCGCGTCCATGAAAGTCGGCGGCAAGCGCACGCTGATCATTCCGCCGCAGCTCGGCTACGGCGCCCGCGGCGCCGGCGGCGTGATTCCGCCGAACGCAACGCTGATGTTCGACGTGGAATTGCTCGCGGTGAAATAACCCTCGCCGTCATTCTGGAGCGTTGCTGAGCATCGAGCCCGGAATCTCGAGATTTCGGATTCGGCCCTTCGAGCCGTCCCGGAATGACCACACGAACAAAAACAGACAAAAAAAGACCGGCCTTGCGGCCGGTCTCTTCTTTTTCAGTCTTGCGCCGGTTACTCCGCCGCGCGCTTTGCGGCCGCCGCGGCGCGGTCCATCGCGTCCTTCGCGGCGTCCTTGGCATCGCCCATGGCCTGCTGGCCCTTGCCCTTCACTTCCTGGACCACGCCTTCGCCCTTCAAGCGCTCGGAACCGGTGGCTTCACCGATGCCCTGCTTGGCCTTGCCGATGGCCTCGTTGGCGTTGCCCTTGATCTTGTCTGTCGTGCTACCCATGAAACTCTCCTTCCAATCTGGTTCGCAATGACAACGTCCCGCGGCTATGAGGGTTCCGAATTTAGTATGGCTCGCGGGCGCAGCTTCGGGTTAGTTTGCCGCACACGGAACCAACAGAAAGCAAGCCTCCATGACCGGCCATGATCATTCGCATTCCCACCATGACCACGATCACGACGATCGCTGGAAACATGACGGCGTGCGCGTCATTCCCGGCAACCAGCTCGACACCAACGTGCCCTCGACAGCGGGCATGGACCGCGCGGCCGCGATCAATTTCGCGCGCGTAGGCGCGCAGAAATTGTGGGCTGGCACGGTCAGCATCAAGCCGGATGCCAAGACCGGTGCGCATCATCACGGGCACCTCGAAAGCGTCATCTATGTCGTGAAGGGCAAGGCGCGGATGCGCTGGGGCGAGAGCCTGCAATTCACCGCGGAGGCGGGCCCCGGCGATTTCATTTTCGTCCCGCCTTACGTGCCGCACCAGGAGATCAACGCCAGTCCCGACGAGGTGCTGGAATGCGTGCTGGTGCGCAGCGACGGCGAGGCGGTGGCCATCAACCTGGACATCGAGCCGGTCGAAAAGCCTGAAACGGTGCTGTGGATCGACCCGGTGCACCGCGATCCGAACGAGAAGAAGTAAGGCTGCCCCGAAAGGGCCGATTTCGGTGCGGCAGAACCTCGCAGCTCGGGTCAAAAAATAGTCGGAAGCAGTGTCGGACCGCCGCTGGCTCGTCCGTCCTTGGGCAGAACCCGCCCAAGGAGCTTGCGATGCCCAAGATGATCTTCGTCAACCTGCCGGTGACCGACCTCGAGCGCGCGACCGCCTTCTACGAGGCGATCGGCGCAGTCAAGAATCCTCAATTCTGCGACGGCACGGCGAGCTGCATGGTCTTTTCCGAGACCATCTTCGCCATGCTGCTGACCCACGACAAATTCCGTCAGTTCACGCCGAAGCCGATCGCCGATGCCAGGACCTCGAACCAGGTCCTGTTCTGCCTGTCCGCGGACAGCCGCAGCGAGGTCGATGATATCATTGGCAGGGCCGAGGCGGCGGGCGGCGTGGCCGATCCCAGTCCGAAGGACGAATACGGCTTCATGTACGGCCGCAGCTTCGAGGATCCGGATGGTCACATGTGGGGTGTGAACTGGATGGATCTCGCGGCGGCCCCTCGGCAGCCCGAGATGGCGAACGTCTGATCCAAACCCGGAAGATCTGAAGAGGAGCATCCAAGATGTCCAAGCTCGTGCCCTGCATGTGGTTCAACGGCGATGCCGAGGACGCCGCAAAGTTCTACGTCTCGCTCGTTCCGAATTCGGCGATCACGCGCGTCCAGCGCAACGTTTCGGACGGTCCCTCCGGCAAGGAAGGCTCCGTGCTCGTCGTCGAGTTCACGGTGGCCGGCCAGCCGCTGGTCGCGCTCAACGGCGGGATGAAGATGGAATACACGCACGCCATCTCGCTGATGATTCACTGCGACGACCAGGCACAGGTCGATGGCGTTTGGAATGCGTTCCTGGCCCATGGCGGCAAGGAAGAGCAATGCGGCTGGCTCAGGGATCGCTGGGGCGTGGCCTGGCAGGTGGTGCCGACAGTGATGTTCGAATTCCTGTCGAGCCCCGACAAGGCTGCTGCCGCGCGCGCGATGCAGGCCATGATGAAGATGGTCAAGCTCGACATTGCTGCCGTGCGCCGCGCGTTCGAGGGGAAGTCAGCGGCGTGAGCCGCAAGCTCGTTCCCCACTCGCTGTCGTCCCGGATCGGCGCCAGGCTCGAGACAACGCTACGCGTTGTCGGGAGCTCCACTTGTCCGGGACGACGACGTCCTAATAGTTGATCCGCAGCCCCACGCCGCCGTGGATGGTATTGCCGACCGGCTGCGGGCCGAGCGTGCCGTTGGCAAAGAGATCGACGATCCAGCCCTTCTGCACGCGGAAGCCGAGGCGGCCGCCATATTCGAACCAGCCCTGGTTGCCCATGGTCGGCACCACCGTCCCGGTGCCGGTCACGGTCGCGACGATGCCGCTGTGACTCGCAAACGACTGCACCCAGCCGCCATTGATGTTGGTCTCGATGTTGCTGCCGAAGAGGTGTGTCCACTGGCCGCCGATCTTGACGAGGCTGGTGCGGTCGGTGCCGGTCGCGATGCTGGCATCGAATGGATTGAAGGCCACGGTGCTGTCGCTGTAGCCCGACACGCGTTGCCAGAGCTGCCAGACCTCGATCGACGCCGCGACCTCGTCGCGTGGCGAGATGCGACTTATCCAGCCGGCGCGACCGTAGACGGCGTAGTTCGAGGCGTTGGTCGAACTGGTCACGCTCACCGGGCCGAGACTGGTGTCGTAGCTGCGCGTGTAGCGCGCCTTCTCCCACGGCGTCAGGATCGTGCCGATGTCGAAGAACGGGCGCGACGAGCCCCAATCGGTGAAGTCGTAGCGCAGCGCGAAAGCGCCGATCGGTGCGCTGGTGATCTCGTAGCCGCGCCCATCGTAGTGTGTATACGCGATGCCGGCGAGCAGCGACAGATTGTTGGTCAGCTCCTTGCGGCCGTGGATGCCGGCGGAGAACGAGCCGGCCGAGCCGAACGCGCTGACGCAGTCGCCGCAATTGATCTGCTCGTTGACGCCGAGCAGCACCGTGCCGAGCACCCGGTTAGTGATCATCTGGTTGAAGCGCTGGCCCGCGAGGCCACCGATCGAATTGCCGCTGGAACCGGCCCCGGTCGGCGTCGGGCTCGGCGAGGGGTACGGACTCGGCGATGGCGACGGATACGGGCTCGGTGACGGGGAGGGCGTAGGCGTGGGTGACGGATACGGCGAGGGAGAATAGGTCGGGGACGGATTGGGATTCGGTTCACCGCACCCGGATTCGCACTCCGCCGCCTGCGCAGCCGCCGGGCTGGCATTGAGTGCGACAAACGCAAACGCCGCAGTTGCGGTCAGCGCAGCGGCAAGGATGAGGCGCCTGACGTTGAATTTCGCCATCGTCAGCGCCCGCACAGCATGCCGTCGTCCTGGACGGCGGGCGTGATGGTCGGCGAGGCGCCGGCGTACTGGTTGACCGCGCACAATCCGGCGCTCGCCGCGCAGTTGGCGGCGAACGTCCAGGGTGGCGTATTCGCCTTGGCGATGCTCACCTTGCCCCCGGTCGAGGTGATGATCGCGGTGTCGCCAGGCTGAGTAAGTTGCACGCACTGGGAGCTCTTCGTGCAGACGCTGGCCGCGCCGTCCTGAAGCGCGACGACGGAGCGCCCGCGCTGCGAGAGGATGTCGAGCGTGGTGCCGCGCACGCCGATGGTCGCAAGCGGCGTCGTGATCTTGTAGGCGGCCTTGTCGGAGTGTCCGGTGACGAAACGGAAAGCACCGGTGGTCATGCGGATCGCGACGTCGCGATAGCTGTGCTCGCCGTTGAACACGGTGCGGTCGAGCTTGAGCGTGGCGCTGGGGCCGAGCGACAGGTTGGTGCTGTCGGCCATCACGAAGCGCGCCGCACTGTCGGCGCCGGTGCGCACGGTCTCGTCGCGCAGCATGCTGTCGCCGACGCTGATCGGCGTCGTGGTCGCGGCCACGCGCACCACTTCGTTCTGGATCACGACGGCTTCGCCGACGCGCGTCTGTGCCAGCGCGCTGGGCGAGGCACATAGTGCCACTGACAACAGGGTGGGGAAAAACAAGAAACGCAAATTCATTTCGCAACCGATCGATGTGTCCCTGATCGTACCGGATCGCGCATGCTTGCGATGTGGCGGAATTATCACAAGCGGCGCGGGACGTGCGTTATGCTTAGTGACAGTTGCGGCAGAATGCGTTCAATGAAAATCGCGATCTCTTTTTTTGTCCGCGGTGACGCAAATTTGCCACGCAAAACATCCCTACAGCAGCCGATCGAAACGTCCGCAGTTCCAGAGGTGTCGCGGAGCGCAGTCATTGCTGTCGCGATTTTCCTGATTGCCCATCTCGCGCTGCTGATCGGCCTGGCGACGCCGGAGAAGTTCGTCTTCGACGAGGTGCACTACGTGCCGGCGGCGCGGCAGATGCTGGCACCGGCGATGTCGCAACCGATGCTGAATCCGATGCATCCGCCGCTGGGCAAGGAGCTGATCGCGGCCTCGATCGCGGCCTTCGGCGACAACGCGCTCGGCTGGCGCTATCCCGCGACATTGTTCGGCGCATTGGCGATCGTCGCGATCTATCTGTGCGGCCTCGCGCTGTTCTCCGCGCAAGGGCCCGCCATCGCGGCGGCGCTGATCGCCGGATTGAACCAGATGCTGTATGTGCAGGCGCGCATCGCCATGCTCGATGTCTTTGCGCTCGGCCTCAGTCTGCTTGCGACCGCAGCCTTCATGCATGGTTTTCGACGACAGCGGCCGCAGGCGCTGTTCGCGCTCGCCGGCGGCTTATTCGGTCTCGCCGCAGCCTGCAAATGGAGCGGACTTTTTCCGCTCGGCGTCTGCGTCGTCATCGTTGCGGTGATCCGTCTGATGCAGGGCTGGCGCACGCTGTTCGCCGACGCGAAGCCGGACGACTGGTATCGGCCGGACCTCTGGCCCGGCTTCAGGCTGCATCATGCCGCGCTGTGCTTCGCCGTCCTGCCGGGCGTGGCTTACCTCGCCGCTTTCGTTCCGCTCTACGGCCTGTCGCTGCCGGACCTGATCGAGGCCCAGCGCCGGATCTTCGCCGACAACACGACGACCGCGATTGCCGGCCACACCTATATGAGTTCGTGGCCGTCCTGGCCGCTGCTCGCCCGTCCCGTCTGGTTCCTGTTCGACAAGAGCGCGGAGGACGACGTCTCCGCGATTGTCTTTCTCGGCAATCCGCTGGTGTTGTGGCCGGCGCTGATCGCGCTCGCTGTGGTGCTGCGCGACTTCGTCGTGGCGCGGCGCTGGGATGCCTTCCTGATCGCAGCGTTCTATTTCGGGCCGTGGCTGGCCTGGGCGTTGCTGCCGCGCACGCTCGGCTTCATCTACTACTACCTGCCGGCCGCGACCGCGGCGTCGCTCGCGCTGGTCTATGTGCTGCGCCGGGAGGGGCTGCCGCGCTGGATTCTGTGGGCCTATGTCGGCGTCGCCGCGGCCGGCTTTGCAGTCATGCTGCCGGTTTCCGCGGCCTTTGTGGGCATCTCCATGCAGGCCTTCGGCCGGCTGATGCTGTTCCAGAGCTGGATATGACAACGCCGCCTGCCAAGTCGGCAGGCGGCGCGGTTGCTCAATGCCTGGAACTTATTTCGACGCGGTCTTGGTGTCCATGTTCACGACCTGGACGCGGCGGTTGGCCGGGCCAGCGCCGTTGGCGGCGTCCTTCAGCTTGGTCTCGCCGTAGCCGACGGTGACGAGATCGGTGCCGTTGAGGCCGTAGTTCTGCACCAAATACTTCTTGATGGTGTCGGCGCGCCGCTCGGAGAGTCCTTGATTGTACTCTTCGCCGCCGGTCGCGTCGGTATGGCCGGCGACCACGAAGGTCGAGCCCTTCAGCGCCGGATCGGACAGGGCCTTGCCGAGCGCCTGTACCGAGGCCATCGAGGTCTTGGCAATGTCGGCCGAGTTGTAGTCGAACTGGATCTCCAGGTCGATCTTCGGCTTGGTCGCCGCGAGCTCAGCGATCTGCTCGCGCTCGCCGGTCGAGAGCGACCGGGTCGAGCGGTTGCGTACGGTATTCAGGAAGGTCGCTTCCTTGGCCTGCACGGTCGTGTCGACCTGTGGACCGACGGACAGGCCGCGGGTTGCCGGCTTCGGCTTCAGTGCATCCAGGATCTTGTCGGTCGAGACGTTGTTGTCGCCGGCAAGGGCCAAGCCCGCCGTCATCGACAGCGCGGCGGTGAGAGTCATCGTCTTCAGTCCAAAGAATTTATCAAAACGGATCATTGTCATATCCTCGTTGTTACGCCTGATGGCGATTTGATGCTGCGAGCCTAGGGCAGGTTCAAAGAGCTTGATGTGATCTTGGTCACATCCAAGGCTGGCGAGCCGAGGTCACCCTGATCTGCCGCGATCGCTGCTTCGAACCGGCTCCCTGGGTTCCGGCAAACCCGCGTGCACCGATCGTCGCAAAGGCGTCGCCACGAGGTCCGCGTGCGAACAAGAATTCGTCCAGATGCCCGCCTAGCACGCTTCAATCATTCAACAATTCGTCCGCAAGCGGGGAGCTGAGTTCCATCCGGTGCCGAGGCCGACCGACTACAACCAGTTCTATCGAGGCGGCCCGCCGGACCGGACAATGCACCTGAACGCGATGCCCATCTATATCGGCGCAGCCATGATTGCAGTGGCGATCCTGCTGTCCACGCTGATCACGGGAATGACCTCCCGTTATGTCGGCCTGGAGGGACCGACGGAGGAAAACATCTGGCTGGTCGACCGCCTCACCGGCAACGTCTATCGCTGCCAGGCGGAGGGGCGCGGCAGGGCCGTGTGTGAGCCGGATGTTGCCACGGGCAGCGTCGGGGAGCGCCCAAAAGCCGCACGCTAATCGTGGGCTGGCACTGCAGTGCAGCAACGAAAATGTCTTCTCCCTGAAAACTTGTCGCTGAAGAATGGCTGTCGTGTTGGCCGGCATGGCGCCGGTTTTGTTCTACGGAGGAGACATTCGATGAAGATCTTGCTTTCGGCCGTTCTGCTTGCCGCGTTCGCTGCCTCGCCGGCTTCTGCGGCGAAGATGCAGCCCTGCACCGGCGAGGCGCTCGGCAAGTCGATAACGGGGATGGGAACTGTGGATTCGCCCGCCAAACAAGCGACGGCCAAGGAAATGGCTGCGGCCAACACCGAGCTGAGCAAAGGCAATGCGAAAGGCGCCTGCAAGCACTACATGAAGGCGCAGAAGATGAGCGCGAAATAGTTCGAGCGTCGACGACCGCGCTGTCAGCAGATGGCAGCGCGGTTTTCTTTTGCACCTTTTGTTTGCCCCAACGAATCCCGCTACATTGCGTTCTGCAATGTCACGCGCGCCCAAACCGCTTCCCCTCACCACGACACAGGCCCGGCAGATCTGGCTGCATGCCCAGCGGCTGGACGAGCGCGCGCCGTTCGGCGTGGGAGCGCAGGCTGTCGCGGACGCGGTAGCTCATCTCGGCTATGTGCAGATCGACACCATCAACGTCATCGAGCGCTGCCATCACCATATCCTGTTCAGCCGTATCCCGTCCTACCGCCGCGCCGATCTGCGCCACGCCCAGAGTGTCGACAAACGCGTGTTCGAATACTGGACGCACGCGCTCTCTTACGTTCCGGCTGAAGACTTCCGCTTCTTTCTGCCGGCGATGCGCGAACACCGCCGGGAGGGACACAGATGGTTCGCCTCGGTGAAGCCGGCCGACACGCGCAAGGTGATGCGCCTGGTGCGGGCCGGCCCGCTGACGATCCGCGACATCGAGGACGACGTGCTCACCGAGAAGGAGCATCTGTGGCAGAGCCGCAAGCCCTCGAAGCGGGCATTGCAACTCGCCTTCTATACCGGTGCCGTGACCATCAGCGAGCGGCGGGGCATGCTCAAGACCTACGAGCTGACGACGCGACATTTCGGATGGGACAAGCCGCCGAGGCCCGCCTCGGCAAGGGAGATCACGGCCTATGTGCTCGACCGCGCATTGCGGTCGCAAGGCGTGGTGAGCCTCGATTCGATCTGTCATCTCGATGCGCCGCGCAAGAAGGCGGTCGCAAGCCTGATCACCGCGCGTGTCCGCCGCGGTGAGTTGGTGCCTGTCGCGATCGAGGGCGCCGGCAAGCAGGAGCATTGGGCGGCGCCGGCCGCGCTCGAGGCGAACGGTACGGCGATCTCGCCTGATCTCGTCCACATTCTCTCGCCGTTCGATCCCCTGATCATCCAGCGCAAGCGCACCAATCTCATCTTCGGTTACAACCATCTGTTCGAGGCCTATGTGCCGAAGGCCAAACGCAAGCTCGGCTATTTTGCGCTGCCGGTGCTGGTCGGCGACGAGATCGTCGCCGCGCTCGACCTGAAGACGGACCGACAGGCCAGAAAGCTCTTGATGCAGAAATGGACCTGGGTCGGGCAGGGGAAGAAGACGGCAGGGCGCAAGGAGCTCAAGCACGTGATCGAGAACGAACTCGATCGCTTCGAGCGGTTTCAACTGGCGGAGTAGCTCGGGCATCGGTCTCGTAGGGTGGCCAAAGCGCTAAGGCACCTTTGCCCACCCTACGAGACCGCGCATTGTGGTCACCCGATCGATCCAAACGCCGAACGCAATCCCGACCGCGTAAGCCGCCAGATTCCACAGCGAGAAGATGCGCCCGAGCAGCAGCGCGCCGGCGGTGGTGAGCCGAAACGCATCGAGCCATGGTGTATGAATCAGCCGGGAGAATTCGACCACGATCGCAATCACCGCCGCGATGGCTGCGAGTTGGCTGCGCGACAGCCGCGGCAGCAAGACCCCGGCCAGCAGAAACACCATCGTGGCCCACAACAGCGAGCCGCCATACTTCACGACGAATGCAGGCAGGCCGAGCGGAAAGCCGTACCAGCGCAGGGACAGCCCGCATACGATCACCGCGACGGCAAGGGTGGCGCGGATCAGCGATGTCCGTAACAGCGCAACAGGTTTATCCGGCTGCGTCTCGTGCATTGCTCGCTCCATTGACTCTTCGCCCGCGATGCTCAAAACCGCCACCAGCCCTAAAAGAGCAACAACCTGGGGAAACCATGAGCCAGACCACCACCTATTCCGCCGGCGGTGCCAGCAACGTCAACAAGAGCGACATCGAGACGTCCACGATTCGCGCCATCTCCTGGCGCCTGATTCCGTTCCTGGTGCTGGCCTACTTCTTCTCCTATCTCGACCGCGTCAATCTCGGCTTCGCAGCGCTGACCATGAATGCGGACCTGAAGTTCACGCCGCTGATCTTCTCCTGGGGCGCCGGCATTTTCTTCATCGGCTATTTCATCTTCGAGGTGCCGAGCAATCTGGCGCTGGAGAAGTTCGGCGCCAGCCGCTGGATCGCCCGCATCATGGTGACCTGGGGCATCATCTCCGCCCTGATGGCGCTCGTCAGCGGCGTGACGAGCTTCTACGTCCTGCGCTTCCTGCTCGGCGTCGCCGAGGCCGGCTTCTTCCCCGGCATCATCCTCTATCTCACCTACTGGTATCCGGCCGAATACCGCGCCCGGTTCCTGGCGGCCTTCGCGATCGCCGTGCCGGTCTCGACCGTGATCGGCGCGCCGGTCTCGGGCCTGCTGCTCGGGCTCGACGGCATGATGGGCCTGAAGGGGTGGCAGTGGCTGTTCATCATCGAGGGCATCCCGTCCGTGCTGCTCGGCATCGTCACCTGGTTCTACCTCACCGACAAGCCGGAGAAGGCGGATTGGCTGTCTGGCGAGCAGAAGGCCTGGCTCAAGGCGAAGCTCGATTCGGAGATCGCGGCCAAGCAGGCGGTGAAGCATGTCTCGCTCGGCGAAGCCCTGTCCTCGCCCAAGGTGATCGCGCTCAGCCTGATCTATTTTGGCTTCGTCGGCGCGCTCTATGGCATGCAGTTCTGGCTGCCGCAGATCGTCAAGGCGTTCGGGCTGACCAATGCGCAGACCGGGTTCGTCACCGCGATCCCGTATCTGTTCGGCACCATCGCCATGGTCCTGTGGGCGCGGCACTCCGATGCCACGCGCGAGCGCGTGATGCATGTCGGAGCGCCCTTGCTGCTCACCGCCGTCGCGCTCGCCGTCTCCTCCTATCTCACCGACCCTACCCTGACGATGGTGGTGCTGACGGTTGCGGCGATCGGCGTGTTCTGCTGCTTCGGTGTGTTCTGGACCCTGCCGACCGCCTGGCTCTCCGGCACGGCGGCCGCCGGCGCCATCGCTCTGATCAACTCGATAGGCAATCTCGCCGGCTTCGGCGGACCGTACCTGATCGGCTGGGTCAAGGAAGCCACCGGCCAGACCTCGACCGGTCTGCTGGTGCTCGCCGTGCTGCCGCTGCTCGCCGGCATTCTGGTGTTCTTGGGCGGCCATGACACCAAGCACGAGTTTGCCGGGCAGGGGCGGTGAGGGGATGTAGGCAGGCAAAGGCGCACTCAACGCGCCGTGCCCACTGCATGTCCCGGGCGTGACCGGCGCTCGGGCCAGCTTCGCTTTGCCTACCCTACAATGACATCTGCAGGTGCTTCTCGACCCCCACACCGCCTCTTAACGATCACGTTTTTCTGATGACTGACGATTATTGACTTTTATCAGTGATTAGTTGACATTCCTCTCATTCGAGATGCAGGAGTGTCCTTCGATGTTCGTCCGGTCTGTTTTGTCGAGCTATTCCAGGCTGTTGGCTGGCGTGTCGCTGGCTTTGATGGCGGCTTCGCTGGCCGGGTGTAATGACACCGTCGCCGAGAAGGCCGAGCCGCCGCGGCCGGTTCTGGTCGCGACCGCTCATTATGATGCAGAGACCCCGGAGCGCAGCTTCGTCGGTACCGTCAGGCCGCGGATCGAGAGCGACCTCGGCTTTCGCGTCGCCGGCAAAGTTGCAAAACGCCTTGTGGAAGTCGGCCAGACCGTCGAGATCGGCCAGCCGCTGGCCACCCTCGACGAGATCGATCTGAAGCTCCAGGCTGAGCAGGCGCTGGCCGAGCAGACCGCGGCAACCGGCGTGTTGGCCCAGGCCGCCGCCGCCGAGCAGCGCGCCAAGGACCTGAAGGCCAAGGGCTGGACCACGGACGCGCAGATGGATTCGAGCCGCGCCGCCGCGGACGAAGCCCGCGCGCGCCTGAACCGCGCTGAGCGCGCGCTCGAGCTGAGCAAGAATTCCCTTTCCTACGCGACGCTCAACGCCGACGCCCGTGGCGTCGTCACCGCAACGCTGATCGAGCCCGGCCAGGTGGTCGCCGCGGGCCAGGCTTCGATCCGCGTCGCCCGCTTCGCCGAAAAGGAAGCGGTCGTCGCGATCCCCGAGACGCTGGTTGGACGCGCCAAGTCGGGCGTCGCCAGCGTCACTCTTTGGTCCGAGCCGGGCAAGAAGTACACGGCCAAGCTGCGCGAGATCGCGCCGACGGCCGATCCGGCCACGCGCACCTATCTGGCAAAGTTCTCGCTGCCCGAGGCCGACGACAAGGTCTCGCTCGGCATGACGGCGACGCTGACGTTGTCGGACGCCGCGACCGAGCGCGTGGCGCGGCTGCCGCTGTCGGCGCTGTTCAACGAAGGCGGCAAGCCGTCCTTCTACGTCGTCGACGACAACGGTGCGCTCACGCTGAAACCGGTGACGGTGAAGTCCTACGAGAGCGGCGACGTCGTCATCACCGGCGGTGTGGAAGAGGGCGCCAAGATCGTTGCTCTCGGCGTGCAGAAGCTCGATCCGGGCCAGCGGGTGCGGATCGTTTCGTCACTGTCCTTCTAAGTTTCTTACGAGTTACGTCGTGTGAGGAGAGTTTCGGCCTTTGTCCCTAAGCAGAGGCTGAAGCG
>NZ_JAFCJE010000009.1 GCF_018131185.1 Bradyrhizobium diazoefficiens
GGGAGCCAACCGGCTCCCGGCCTTCCCTGCGCCCTCTTTCAATCGAGGGCAAGGCGACGAGCAAAACTCGGGCGAGATGCGCCGCGAGGATGCGAGGGTGTGTCTGTACGTCGAAAGCGTTTATCGAAAGCTGCAGCATGCATCATCTCGGACCGTCACCCTGAGGCGGCCGCTTCTTCAGCGCCCTCGAAGGGCGACGCCCCCGCTGCCCCGGCTCGGCAGCCGCTCATCCTTCGGGGCTCCGCACGCGATGCATCCGCATCGCACGCCTCGCACCTCACGATGTCAGTACGGAGATTTTGGATGGCTGACTTCGAGCGGCGCGCCAAACGACGCCGCCGGCTTCCGGGCCGCACGCTCGGGCTCGAGCCGGACGCCCGCAAACAAAAACGGCGGGGAATAACCCCGCCGCTTTCGCTCGCGCCCCGCACGGGACGCGAGAGGATCTCGGTTGTTACATGCCGATGTCGAACACGTTCGGCAACTGGCCCGCCAGAGGCAGCGCGGTGGCGCCCAGGAAGGTCGCCACCATCGCCATCAGGCGCCGGTTGTTGTGGCGCTTGCCGCGCATCTGGCCGGCAATCCACTCCAGCATCTCGCTGTTGACCTTGGAGGCATAGGACGGCGCCCAGCTCTCGATGTCGGTATCGGCCGACAACGCGACGCTGCGCGGCGGCACCTTCAGGCCCGAGGCGCTTGCCGCATAATGGGCAACGGCCTTGGCGAGCAAATCGTCGAAGCGGCCGCCATCGGTGCGCTCGGTCGCGGCCTCGTTGATCTCGAACAGCATTTCAGCCTCGGGGCGGCTGACGGGCTGGTCGTTGACGGCGGTTGCGGTCAGGATGCGCGTGCACCAGGCGGTGTCATCGGCATCGAGCGAGCGGGAGAAATGCACCCTTCCCTTGGTGGTCGGGCCTTCGCCCGTGATCACGCCGTCGCGCACGATGCTCAGCGCATGGGCCGCGGTATCGCGGCAGGACGGTTCCAGGGACGGCGATTGGACAGACTTAGGCGCAGCGGCAGACATAGTTCACTTCCAGACTTCTTCTGATCGACCAGCATTTTCATGCCGGCGTAAAGGGGTGGTTAACGATTCGATACGGTGATCGCGACTTTTCGAGATGGTTGCCAATTGGTCGCTGTCAGGACCGCTTTGGTTCTGGGAGCGCCGGGGCGAGTGTGATGAAAGTCATAAAAGGCTTAATCGGGGCGAGCGAGACCGTGTGACCCCGGGTGGAGATGTTTCGCCGCAGGTGCGGCTGTAACAAAAAGTTGCTAGGAAATCGGCTCTTCAAGGAAGGAATTCACATTTTACTTGAACCGGTTCAGCGGGCGTTCACTTGGCTTTGCAAGACCTCTATACTGAGGATGACGGCCAGAACTGAATTTCCCAGTAAATTCAATGCGATGAGGTAGAACCATGACACTTCCGATCGGCACCACCGCACCCGACTTCGAAGCCGAGACCACCGAAGGGAAGATCAAGTTCCACGACTGGATCGGCAATAGCTGGGCACTGCTGTTCTCGCACCCCAAGGACTTCACGCCGGTTTGCACGACCGAGCTCGGCGCGCTCGCCAAATTGAAGCCGGAGTTCGACAAGCGCGGCGTCAAGCTGATGGGCCTGTCGGTCGATCCGGTCGACCGCCATGCCAAATGGTCGGAGGACATCAAGGAGACGCAAGGCGCGGCTCCCAATTATCCGATGATCGGCGACACCGATTACAACGTCTCGAAGCTCTACGGCATGTTGCCGGCCGCGATCTCGGGCGATCCCCTCACCCGCACCGCCGCCGACAACCAGACCGTCCGCAACGTCTTCGTCATCGGGCCGGACAAGAAGATCAAACTGGTGCTGGTCTACCCGATGACGACGGGGCGGAACTTCCAGGAGATCCTACGAGTCATCGACTCGCTCCAACTCACCGCCAAGCATCGCGTCGCGACCCCGGCCGACTGGTCGCAGGGCGACGACGTCATCATCGCGGGCTCGGTCTCCAATGACGAGGCCAAGACGATCTACCCGCAGGGTTGGAAGGAACCGAAACCCTACATCCGCATCGTGCCGCAGCCAAAATAACAACGAATAACACGAACGATCATTCCGGGGCGGTCCGCAGGACCGAACCCGGAATGACGGCGACAACCTACGCCGTGCGCACGCGGTCGATGAACCTGTCGACCTCAGCCTTGAGATGCAGGCTCTCGCCCGAGAGCGCCTGTGCGGAGACGAACATCCGGCTCGAGGTCTCGCCAGTCTCGCTGGCGCCCTTGGCCGCGTGACGGACATTGACGGCGACATCGGCGGTGCCGGACACCGCGGCACGAACGCTGGCCACGATGTTGTGGGTCGCGCTCTTCTGCTGCTCGACCGCAGCCGAGATCGAGCCTGCGATCCCGCTGATGCGCTCGATGGTCTGGCTGATCGCCTTGATGGCGGCGACCGATTCCTCGGTCGCGAGCTGCATGCTCTCGATCTGGTTCGAAATCTCGTCGGTCGCCTTGGCCGTCTGGCCGGCCAGCGTCTTGACCTCCTGGGCCACCACCGCGAAGCCGCGACCGGCATCGCCCGCGCGCGCGGCCTCGATGGTGGCGTTCAGCGCCAGCAGGTTGGTCTGCTCGGCGATCGAGGTGATCAGCTTGACGACGTCGCCAATGCGCGCGCCCGCCTCGGAAAGCTGCGCGATGCGCTGGTCGGTCGCCTCGGCCTGCTGCACCGCCTCCGCGGAAATCGCGTTCGATTCCTGGACCCGCCGGGCGATCTCGGAGATCGATTGAGACAGCTCGTCCGAGGCTGACGCTGCCGAACGCACGTGCTCGGAGGCATTTTCGGAAGCGCCGGCGGACTGAGCCGACAGATCCGCGGTGGAGCGTGCGACGTCGGTGAGTTGCCGCGCCGCGCGCTCGAACTCGCCGGACGAGGTGAGCACCTTGTCGAGGACGCCGCCGACGCTGCCGCGGAACTCCTCGACGAAGTTGCGCAGGTCGGATTTGCGCTGCTCGGCCGCCGCAGCTGTGGCTGCCGCCTGCTCGCTGCGCATGCGCGCCCGCTCCAGCGAATTGCTCTTGAACACCGCGACCGTGCGGGCGATCTCGCCGATCTCGTCGGCGCGATCCTCGCATTCGATCGCAACGTCGCTCTGGCCGTTGGCAAGCGCGGTGAGCGAGCGCGTGACCGAGATCAGCGGCCGGGTGACGCGGCGGACGACCAGCATCGTCAGGACAAGAACCAGCAATGCGGCGAGCCCGGCGGCCACTGCCATGCTCTCGATCGCGTGGGCCAGCATGCTCTCGTACTGGATCATGGGAATGCCGACATAGAGAATGCCGACGACCTTGCCGGCCGCGTCCGCGACCGGGAAGTAGGCGGTCATGAACGACTTGCCGAACAGCGTGGCCGGCCCCTTATAGGCCTCGCCCCGGCGCAGCGGCGCCTGGCCGGGATGGTCGGCGGCAAGCTGGGTGCCGACGGCGCGATCGCCATTTTCCTTCTTCACGTTGGTCGAGCGTCGCACGAACTGCCCGCTCGCGTCGTCGAACACGAACAGGGTCGCATTGCCGCCGACATAGGACACGGCCCGATCGACGATGGCGTGGTCCTTGAGGTCGGGCATTTTGGGGATCTCGGCGCGCACCACCGCGCCATCCCTCATTGTGACCTTGGCGTCCGGAACGATCTCGGTAAAGGCCAGCGCCAGCGTGCGCAGATTGACCTCGATGTCGCGCAACGCGCGATCATTGAAGGCGGATGTCAGCGACCAATAGCCGGCGCCGACCACGAGCGCCGTGTTCACGGCGATCAGCAGCACGGCACAGAGGACCGCCTTGGTACCGAGCTTGAACTGCGGCAGGAACTTCGCCGTTAGAAGATTGGACATGATTGGAATGACCCCCGTAATTCCTGCATATTCATGCAATCGGCTTACGGCCGCATTAACGGCGATTCCAATCGCCCCACCCGGAATGGTTTCCAAATCGCAAACGAGGCCCTCCCTGACCACGCCAAGCGCGCCGCCCATCATCGTCTGGTTCCGCGATGATCTTCGGCTGTCCGACCATCCCGCCCTCCACGCCGCCGCGAAAACCGGCGCACCGGTGCTCTGCCTCTTCGTCCTGGACGACGGGGTCGGGCGGCCACCCGGCGCCGCAACGCGCTGGTGGCTGGCGCAGTCGCTGCGGGCGCTTGCAGCCGAGATCGCCGCGCGCGGCGGAGCGCTGGTCCTGCGCAGGGGACCCGCGGCCAGGGTGATCCCCGAGGTGGCGCAGGAGAGCGGCGCCCGCGCCGTCTACTGGAACGGGATCGCGCAGGCGCCGCATCAGGCGATCGAGCGGCAACTCGGGGCAGCGCTGGCAAGGCTCGGCGTCGACTCGCAGAGCTTCCCTGGTGACCTCCTTGTCCCGCCCTCGGCGATCCGCACCAAGGAGGGCCGCGGCTTGCGCGTGTTCACGCCATTCTGGCGGCGCGTGCTGGCGCTCGGCGATCCGCCAAAACCCCTGTCTGCTCCGAAAGAGCTTCGCCCGGCTGCGACAATTGCGGGCGACGGGCTGGAGAGCTGGAGGCTCGAGCCGACCAAACCCGACTGGGCCGGCGGCCTGCGCGAGAGCTGGACACCGGGCGAGGCCTCGGCCCGCAGACGCCTGCGCGACTTCCTCAAGCACAGCGCGCTCCGTTATGTCGGCGACCGCGACCGCCCGGATCGCGACGGCACCTCAGGCCTGTCGCCGCACTTGAGGTTCGGCGAGCTCAGCCCCCGGCAAGTCTGGCACGCGGCACGGTTCGCCGCGGATGAAGATCCGGCACTCGGACCGGGCATCGAAAAGTTCCTGAGTGAGCTCGGCTGGCGCGAATTCTGCCGCCATCTGCTCCACGATCACCCCGACCTCGCCACCGAAAACCTGCAGGCGAACTTCGACGGCTTCCCCTGGACACCGGACCAGAAGGCCCTTGCCGCCTGGCAGCGCGGCCGCACCGGCTATCCCATTGTCGATGCCGGCCTGCGCGAGCTCTGGCACACCGGGGTGATGCACAACCGGGTGCGGATGGTGGTGGCCTCGTTCCTGGTCAAGCACCTCCTGATCGACTGGCGCGAGGGCGAAGCCTGGTTCTGGGATACGCTGGTCGATGCCGACGCGGGCAGCAACCCCGCGAACTGGCAGTGGGTCGCCGGCTGCGGCGCCGATGCCGCGCCCTATTTCCGCGTGTTCAATCCCCAGCTCCAGGGCGAGAAGTTCGATCCGGATGGAACCTATGTTCGGGCCTGGGTGCCGGAGCTGAAGGATCTGCCGGTGAAGCTGATCCACCAGCCTTGGCGGGCAACCCCGATCGAGCTTGCGAGCGCGGGCATCATACCCGGCAAGACCTATCCGCAGCCGATCGTCGATCATGCCAGGGGACGCGAGCGCGCGCTCGCCGCCTACGCAAAGATCCGCAAAGGTTGAGCGCTGCTTTGACACAATTTCGAATCCCGCTATCGTTATCGCTCCATTCAAACAATGGGGGACGATATGGACGACGAGAAGCCGATCACCGAGCAGGCGATGGACACCATCACCAACGCCGTGGAAGCGACCAAGGACGCCGCAGTCACCGCCGTCAAGCAGGTGAAGAGAGCAGCCAAGAAGGTCGCGAAGAAAGTAGCGCCGAAGAAAGCAGCCAAGAAGAAAACCAAGAAGGCTGCGAAGAAGACCACGAAGAAAACAGCAAAGAAGGCTTCAAAGAAAGCCGCGAAAAAGGCCACGAAGAAGGCGACGAAGAAGGCCGCCAAGAAAGCCACCAAGTCTAAGAAGAAGGCCAAAAAGGCCAAGCGCTGAGCGCGCCGCCTGGAGAGGTCTCCGGGTGCGGACGCACCCGGAGACGTCGGGGCCCTACCCTCGCCGCCTCAATGCGCGTCGGCCCGGGTAGTGTTCTCCCTTAGGATCGCGGAATTCGCTGCGATGGCCGCGCCGGTCCTCGGCGTGGAAGCGCTTGCGCTTTTCCGCTGAGCCGAACTGCTTGATCACCCGCCGGCCGTTGACCTTCTTGATGACGTAGCCACCCTCGGTCATCGAAAACGGCTCCTTCAGCGATCCCATATGGTCGAATTTGGTGCCACGGGGATGCCCGAACGGCTCGAACCAGGACGGATAGACGAAGTTCGACATCGGAAAACCGTTGACGAGAAAAGCTTCCTCCTCCACGGCGTCGCAGACCTCGTAGGCATATTGGGTATGGCGGGTCTTGTCGGCCCACAGATTGGCCATGGGATCAAGCACCATCTCGAACAACTCGTGCGACGCCGCCAGGCTGACGGGATCGTTTTCGCCCAGCGCCTTGACGAAGATCTTGGAGATCGGCTGTCCCCGATGGGTCAACTCGTGCCGGCCGAGGAAGTTCTTGTGGGTGGCATCGTCGAAATAGACGAGCTGCCAGTCCGTCGGCTTCGGCTTGCGGGTGACGTCGAGATCGACGGGGTAGCCCCACACGGGCAGGAAGTGCTCGTCGTAGCATTTCTGAAGCGCGGCCGTGAGCCTCGCCATCATCCGGTCGCTTATCATCTCCTCCGCGTAGTTGATGCAGGCAATCCGAACCGGCTTCAATGACCTTGCGAGCAGTGCGCGCCGCGCCTTCTTCATGAAATCACCGCGTGAAAGGGAAGCTGAAACCAGGCCAGCCTAACACGGGCGCAACCCGCACGTCAGGGATGTATTTTACCGACCGGGCGTACCGGCCTAGGACCGCCGGTTGACGACGAACACCGCGGCCGCGCACGTCGCCATGCCGGCAATCGCCAGCCCATCGAGCTTTTCGCCGAACAGCAGATAAGCCATCAGCGCGGTCACGGCAGGCACCAGATAGAACAGGCTCGCGACCGAGGTCGCCGCGGCGTGGCGGATCAGCCAGTACAACAGCCCGATCGATCCGATCGAGAGTGCTACGGCGAGCCAGGCGAGCGCGAGCACGAACTCCCGCGTCCAATGCACCACGCGGTCTTCGAACAGGAAGGCACCGACCGCGAAGAAAATGGTGACAGCGACATACTGCACGAAATTGCCGGCGCGCCAGTCGATCTGGTTGCAGTAGCGGCGCTGATAGAGGGTGCCGAGCGTGATGCTGATCAGCGAAACCACCGAGGCGAGCCAGCCAAGCCCGGCTTCGCCGGTCATGGGACGGTTGTGCAGGATCATCACCACGCCGCCGAGGCCGAGCACGAGCCCTGCCCATTGCAGCGGTGTCACCCGCTCGCCGAGCCAGCGATTGGCAATGGTCGAGGTCAGGATCGGCTGAAGGCCCGGGATGAGGGCGGAGAGCCCGGCCGGGATGGAATGCGCGATCGCGATCGCGGTACCGCCGAGATAGAAGCCGTGGACGAGAATGCCGGCGACCGCGCTGTGCGCAATGCCGATGCCATCAGGCCATTTCGGCCGCGCGACGCCCGCGATGATCGCCATCAGGCCGACCACGATCGCCATGCGGATGGCGAGATAGGTCAAGGGATCGGCGTTGTCGACGACGTATTTGGTGCCGATGAAGCCGGTGCTCCAGAGCAGGACGAACAGGATCGGCGCGGCGCGGGCGGTCAGGGCTTCTTGATTGCGGTCCATTGCCGCCTTCATTGCCCCACCGGGGGCTATGCGGCAACGCGAATTTCGTCCGGACGATGCTGCGCTGCGATGGACACCGACTCAGGTCGGCCGCTCACCATTCTTCTGGACAGGGGTCGACGATCTTCCAGAGCTCGACGCCGTTCTTGATCTTCTTCATGTCGGTGGTGAGCCCGCCATTGCGCCGAATCCAGTCCTTCACCGTATTGGGGTAGTAGGACATCAGGTCAGACGTCCCCTCGGAGCTGGTGACCTTGATGCCGAAGGTGAAGGCCTTGTCGTAATAAGCCTGGTGGAAGCCCAGGCTGGCGCGCGGCGTCACGCAGATCTTGTTCATCGGCACCATGCCGAGCACCAGCGTGCAGGCCGAATTGCAGATGCCGTCGATGATGACGCGCTCGCCCTTCTCGCGCACGCGCTTGTACTTGGTCTTGTATTCCTCGACATAGCCACCGTGGTCACGGGTAATACGCAGCTCGGCCCGCGCCGGCGTAGCGGCGGCGAGGCAGAGCAACAGCAGGCTCAAAAGCGTGATGCGCATGGCGAGGTGACGGCGAAAGCCTTCAGGAATGCACCGGCCTCGAAGGACCCCCAACAGGCCGGCGACAGGATTCTTAACTGAATAGTCTTTGGTCATACTTGTGTGGGGAATTCGTTAAGCATCCCGAAAAGGCCAAAAATGGGCAGGCCTCGACGGCATTTCAGGCAATTCTGTCACACCCATCCGGGAATCTGCGGGATTCCCCCTGATTTCCGGGCGCCGGACGGGTGCCCCGGAGGCTCGAAGTGGCTATAGATGGGCGACTATTCGCGCGGGTCCCGGAGAATCAAGATGAGCAAGTTGACGCTTGTAGCCGCGGTTGCTGCCCTGTCGGCCGCAATCCTAGCCCCTGGCCTCGCGGAGGCGCGGGGACACCACCGGCACCACCGTTACGTCAACCCGCTGCCCTATCCGATCAGCTACATCCACAATTACGGTCCCGGCATCACCCCCGGCACCTTCGCCTATTACGACGGCCCGTCGACGAACCATTGCTACCAGAGCGCGGCCGCCTATGTCGGTCAGGACCGCCGCCGGCACCCCTGCTACTGAGGGACGCTGGCGCGGCCTCTGCAGGGCGCCTCTATTTGGCGGCGCCCGACAGCAGCAATTGCTTTTCGATCTCGTAGACCGGCAGCTTGACGAGATCCTTGCCGATCTCGCCCCGAAGCGCCTTGCGCATGACCTCCGAGTAATCGGCGCGGATCATGCCGAGGGCACGCGGCGAGGCCACCATGGTCAGGGCCGAGGTCTCGCCCGCGCTGACGGCGGCATCGAGCCGGCTGGCCAAGCTCCGCAGGAAGGCGCGCTCGGCCTCGTCATGCCAGTCGGTCTGCTCGGCCGAGCTGCGCACGCCGCCGGCAGCGGCATGCAGGCGCCCTGGCGCATCGCTTCCTTGCGCGCTGGTCGAGGGGTTGGGCTGCTCGTGCACCTCCCTGGTGTGAAGGTTCGGAAACATCTCGTCGCCGAGATTTTCCAGAATGAGCGCCTTGCGCCCATCGCACACGACCAGCCAGTCGCCCTTGTCGATTCTCATCTTGTCCATTGCAACTCTCCTTGAAACACTTGTCGAGGCCGCGTCGGCATCAGAGATGTTCTTCGAAATCCTCGAAGGACTTGCCGAATTGCGCCATCGCCTCCTCCAGATAGTCGGCGAGCATTGGCGTGCCGATCAGGTAGGAAGCGGTGCGCTGGTTGTGCGCCTGCGCGGCCTGGGTCTGCAATTCGCGCCAATTGGAGAGATCGCCATCGCCGCGACCAAGCCAGGTCAGCGCCACGAGGTCGATCTGCTCGTCGACATTGAGATCGCGGATAAAGCCCGCGAGCTCCGCCCGGTCGGTGGTCCCGCCTCGCCCATAGCTCATGTCATCGTCGCCGAAGGCCGGGATGACGCCCGCTCCGACCGCCTCGCTGTCGGACCGGCGCGATTTCGAGATGACGAAGAAGACTTTCTCCGGCGAGATCGACAGATTTGGAACGACCAGCATCCAGTTCACCTTGCCCCGCAGCAAGCACCACGCCGCTGCCACGCCGGCAACACTAAGAGCCGAGGCAGACTTGCGAATTGCGCAGGATCAAGGTCTACGGCATGGCATCGGCGATACGATCAACGCGGGGTTAGCCGAGCGGACTTGCTGAAGATCCGTTCATCAGCATTACATTTCGGCTCCGCCACAATTTGATCAGAACAACTTCGATATCCTGTCCCGCGTAAGCGGAGGAAGACATCATGACTCGCAAGATCGGCCTCGTCGCCGCGTCCCTGTTCGGTGCCATGTTGGGAGGCTTGGCGGTATCGCCGGCGGCGTCCGCCATGCCCATCGCGCCGGCGCCTGCCACACCTGGGGTCTCCGGTGTCGAGCAGGTTCGCATGGTCTGCGACGCCTGGGGACGCTGCTGGTGGCGTCCGAACTACTATGGGTACTACGCTCCGCGGCCGTATTACGCCCCGCGGTATTATGCGCCCCGCTACTACGCTCCACGGTATTATGGCTATGGCCCACGCTATCGCCACTGGTGACATCTGAGGGGGCCATTTGGGCCCCCTCGCTTTTGCGAGATCATTCCTCGCACGGGTGTCGCCGGCCTGAAGCGATTCCAAAACTGATCTGGATCAAGGATAAATCGGCCCGCACCGTCATTCTGCGGTGACGGCCGAGTTGAACGCTTTCAGTGCCCGCAGACGGGCATGGACCAGCAGACGCATCTCGAGAGGCAGCTGAGACAGGGGGGCGAAGCTCGCGCCCTCTGCGTGCACGCGCCTGCACTTCATCGACATCGCTTCCGGCACAACCTCAGCCGGGAACGTTGACGGCGACATCGATCTGACAGGCGCCATGGCATGATGTCCGCAATACTACGGTCTGAAATTCGGTTTACTGAGACGCGATGTTTCGCCATTGATGGCGACGTATCGACGTTCATTTGATTGTCACATTTCAGCAGCCGGCCAGGCCCATGTTGTTCGACGCCCTCGCTCCATCCTCCGCGCTGCAACTGATCGGCTTTGCCGACGTCGATGCGTTTCGCCCGATCGAGTCGATGGAGGACGCGAGGAGCATTCCGCTCGACGTCCCAAACTTTGCCGCGGCCCGCGCCGTCGTCGCCCTGCCGGCCTGCCGCATCATCGTGATGAGATCGTTCGCGCGGATTCTCGACACCGCCTATCGGATGCCGGGCGGGATGGTGGTCCTGTCCATGACCGACGGCCTCCAGGTCAACTTCAAGGGCCTGGATCTCGATGCGCGCTTCTTCATTGCGCTCCGCGGCAACGATGGTTGCCATTTCGTCGAGCCTCAGACCAATCACTATGCAATGATCATCCTCTCCCCCGGGCTGAGGGACCGGGGTTGGTTCGATCACGCCGACGACTTGCGGGCCCGTATCGCAAACCGGCCCGCTCTGCTCCACACGCGGCAGCTTCTGCTCGACATCCTGCGAACCGCATCAGTGCAGCCCGGCCTGTTCGAAACCACCGAGGTGGCTGCCCATCTCCAGGAGGGCCTGTTGCTCGCGCTCGACGAATTGTTTCGGATCGATCCGACGTCGGACCTGAGCGCCTCGGTGCAGGGTGAGCGAGCGATCAGGCTCGTGCAGCGGATCGACGACTACGTCGCAGCCCATCCGACCGCACCGATCTACACCGCCGATCTCGCCAGCGAGTTCGGCGTCTCGATCCGGACGCTCGGCGGCGCAGTCAGCAAGGTGCGCGGCATGAGCCTGCACCAGTATATTCGCCTCAAGAGGCTGTGGGCGACCCGCGTCCGCCTCCTCAAGGGCGGCGGCGCCACCGTGGCCACGTGCGCACGTGCCCAGGGCTTCCATCATCTCGGTGAATTTGCCGCAGCCTACCGCGCGATCTTCCATGAGGCGCCCTCGGACACATTGGCAAGGGGGCGACAAGCGGGGTCATGACCTGACGCTGCAGCCCCTCGCGCCTGCGGACCCGGTATCGGCGCCATTCGGAACATATCTGAAACGCCAAGGACTGGCGCGCTCGGAAGGATTCGAACCTCCGACCCTCGGAATCGAAATCCGATGCTCTATCCAGCTGAGCTACGAGCGCCCTGGCCCGGGGGCTACCGGGCCGCAAACCGAAACCTGCCGGACCGGCTGCTGACGGACCAGCATTCCGGGCGGTGTTCGGACGGGTTCGAATTAGCAGAGAGGCTGACCAATAAAAAGCCCTTCCTCGCCTCCCTCGAGACGGATGGAGGGCGCTCTCACCAGGTCGTGTTGAAGAGACCGAAATGCGGCTGCTGGGCGACCTGCATCATCGGCCGGCCGGGCTGCGGGGCCTGATACGCCCTGGCGGCCTTGCGCCTAGCCTGGACCGGAGCAATTTGGGCCTGAGACGCCTGAGCTTGTGAAGCCTGCGGCTTGACCTCCGGGTTCCTGGAGCCGGCGGTATCGGCCTTCGGCGGCGTGAACTGGGCGAATGTCTCGCGCACCCGCGCCTTGGCCGACATCTCGGCGAGAGCTGCCGACGCGCTGTCCTGCACTGGCGGTTGAGGCGCAGCAACAGCGGCGGTCTTCACCGCCGGCGGGACAATCGTGGGCTGGGTGGTGTCGAGCACGACGCGCTCGGGCAGATGGCGGTCGGACCGGATCCGGATCAGGGGCTGATCGTTGCTTGCGGTCGCAACGGCTTGCGCCACCGGCGCCGCCGGAAAGACGAAATCCGCAGCGAACAGCAGTGCGAGCAAGGCTCCACCGACAAAGACGAAATACCGAAAGATTGGCATTGGCCGCGCTCCGCCCCGCGTGGGCTCTTCGCCTTCAACAGGCGATCACTAGATTGGTTCCTGGCCCAGGCCGTTCGGTTCAAATGGCAACGCGAGGTTTTTTGCCAAGGACCCGGGAGGGTAACTTTTCCGCTACCGGAACATGCAGTCCTTACGCGCGACGTGCCGCAACCAGCGAGCATTTCGCCTGATCGGCATTCACGTTAACGACGCCGACGGGAATCCGGGCAAAGGTCTTGCGGCTCTTCATGCTGACCGGATCTGCCAGCACGCGGCTGCGATTCGTGAGATGACTGCCGTCGCGGCGCGTGAAGGCGCAAACGATCTCGACATTGTTTACGGCATAGTCATTGTCGTTTCGCAGCGTGAACGTCACCAGGGCTTTTGAGCCGAGGCCGCCACGGCGCCAGGTTTGCGATGAAATCCTGAGACGATCGAGGTCTGCCATAGCCGGGACCTGAGCTTCGGTCGCCAGCGAGCCCGCTGCCGCCGGATCTCCCGAAGGAGCCGGCTCGACTGCGGCCAGCTCCGACTTCACCTGCTCAGCGCTATTGCCCTTGGAGAGAGGCAGCAGCATCCAGACGCCGCAGCCGACGATGATGGCGGCCAACAGCCACAGCAGGCTTCGGCCAAATGAGACACTGGCCATCGTCACGGCCCGCGCCAATCTCTCGCCGGTCCCGGCGAAGCGCCCCAATCCGATCCGGTCGAGCCTGGCGTTCATGGTTGTACCGATGGCGGCGGAAGCACGTTCGACGACCGATTGCGCCGACGGACTCGGCCACAGCTTACTTCAATCCGGAAGACGAACTAAGGTTCCCTGCGAATCGGCAAGGGCAGTGGCGATCGCCGGCCGGGGCCGTTAACATACGCTGCAACATCGAGCCATCGCGCGTCGGGAGAATTGGAATGCCATTCGTCGTTACTTGGGATCACGTCCATCTGCGCAGCCCCGATCCGGAGGCCACGGCGGCTTGGCTGCGGGACATCCTCGGCGGCGAGGTCGTGCATGCGCCGGGACGGATCGACGTGAACCTTGGAGGCGCCAGGATCTTCATCGCGCCGCTCGAGGGCGATAGTGACGTCAACCCGCCGCCTCCGCATCCGCATCAGGGCCTCGACCATTTCGGGTTGACGGTGAAGGACATCGATGCCGTCGCGGCCGAGATCAAGGCCAAGGGCGTCACCTTCACGCGCGAGCCGACCACGATCCGGCCCGGCGTGCGCATCTGCTTCATCCGCGGTCCCGAAGGCATCTCCATCGAGCTGCTGGAGCGCGACAAGAAATACACTTGAGAATCCAAGCACAAGCTGGGACGCCTACGGCTCGCGGCGGCAACCTCCCGCGGCCAGCCGGCAAACTGCCGCGTTGCGCGAGCGGATGCGCTTTGGCATAAAAGCAGGACCGGTTACGCCATTGGGCGATGGCGGCCGGCCTGCGGGACGTTATGAAAAACGGTCTCTATTCGATTCATGTGACCCTGCTCGATGGTCGAGCCGGCAAGGGCAGCGGCGTCATTCTTTTTCGCGACGGCAAGATTCTTGGCGGCGATGCCTATCTCTATTACACCGGCAGCTACGTGGTGAAGGACAACAACACCTTCAAGGGCGAAGTGCTGGTGCAACGGCACACCTCGCCTCGGGGCAACGACAATCCACTGTTCGGCGGCCCTGCCCCGGTCGGCATCGGCGTCAGTGGCACATTCACAGAGACGCGCGGAGAGATGACGGGCACGGCGCTGGTCGGCAAGGCCAGCCAGATTTTCGGCGCGACTCTGCACAAGCTCGCCGACGCCGACTAGCTATTCCGCAGCCTGCTCGAGCGGCGCCGTGCGCGGCAGGATGATCTGGATGCGCGTGCCGCTGCCTGGCTCGGAATCGAGATCGAGCCGTCCGCCGAGCCGGTTGGTGACGATGCTGTAGACGATGTGCAGGCCGAGGCCGGTGCCGCCCTGGTCGCGCCGCGTCGTGAAGAACGGATCGAAGGCGCGGCGGCGAACGTCGAGCGACATGCCGCAGCCATTGTCGGAGAAGATGATCTCGACATTGTCCTTGCCGGACTCCCGCACCTGAATGTCGATGGTCCCTGGCCGGCCGTCTGGGAAGGCGTGCGCCACCGAATTGAGAAACAGATTGGTCAGCACCTGGCCGTACGGACCCGGATAGCTGTTCATGGCGAGATCGGGCTGGCACTCGACGTTGAGCGTCAGGTTGTGCTTGCGCAGGCCCGGCCGCAAGCTCATCACCACCTGCTCGGTGAGGTCGCCGAGATCGAACGTACGCTGGTCCGAATAGTTGCGGTCGGCGGCAACCTGCTTGAACGACTGGATCAGCTCGGCGGCGCGGTTGAGATTGGAGACGAGCTGCGAGGATGCGTCGCGGCTGGTGCTCAGGAAATCGTTGAGCGTGGAGCGGCGGAGCTCGCCGCGCTCGACTTCGGCAGTGAACATCGCGGTCTTGCGCTCCAGCGCGGACGCGACCGTGAGGCTGATGCCGACGGGATTGTTGACCTCATGCGCCACGCCCGCGACCAGGCGTCCGAGCGCGGCGAGCTTCTCGGCCTCGATCAGCGAGGCCTGCGTCTCGCGCAGATTGCGCAGCGCGGTCTCGGCGGATTCCTTGGCCTTGCGCATCTCCTGCTCGCCGCGCTTGCGCTCGCCGATGTCGAGCGCCACCGTGACGATCCGCTCGATCTCGCCCTCGGCATCGAGCAGCGGCAGCTTGTTGACCAGCCATTGCCGCATGTTGCCGGAGGCGTCCTTGTACTCCTCCTCGTAGAAGCCGAGGCCTTTGCGGAGCTTGAGCACCCTCTTGTCGCTCTCGTCGGACTTGGCCGCGCCATAGCGCGACATCAGGTCGGCCGTGGTGCGGCCGAGCGCATCGCCCGGCTCGATGCCGAAGATGCCGGCCATGTAGCGGTTCATCAGCACGTAGCGCAGATTGCGGTCCTTGACGTTGATCACCGCGGGCACGGTGTCGATGACCTGCTGGAGCAGGCGCCGGCCTTCGGCAATGGCGTCTTCCGCCCGCTTCTGGTCGGTGATGTCGCGCAGCGTGCCCTCGTAGCGGACGATATTGCCCTGCTCGTCCCGCACGCCGGTAGCGCTGTCGGAAAGCCACAGGATGTCGCCGCTGCGCTGGCGCACCTGATACTCGAACTCGCGCACCATGCCGTCGCGCGTCATGAGCCGCTGGTATTCGACGCGCGCCTCGGGATGGACGTAGATCGTGTGGGCGATGTCGTTGATGCTGTCGATGAGCTGCTGCGGGCTGTCATAACCCATCATCCGCGCCAGCGCCGGGTTGGCATTGAGGAGGTCGCCGGCCGGCGTCGTCACATAGATGCCGTCGATCGAGCCCTCGAACAGTTTCCGGTAACTCTCTTCGGCGAGGCGCTGCTCGGTGAGCGCGCGCACCGCCGCCTCGCGCGCGGTGTCGGCCTCCTCCAGCGCGCGGCGGAACACTTCGGCCGCACGCGCGATGTCGCCGATCTCGTTGTCGAGGTCGGCGGACGGGATGGAGGTGTCTTTCCGGCCCGCCGCAAGCGCGCGTATGGAGCGTGCGATCTGGGCAAGCGGACGGACCGTCCTGCGCACCACGAAGCCGGCCGCCAGAATGCCGATCAGGACCCCGATGGTGCCGAGCGCGATGCTCTGCCATCGCGCCTCCGTCAGCGTACGGGCAAAGTCACGCGACAGCACGTGGCCGCGCCGGTCACTGACTTCGCGCAGCAACTCGGTGACGCGGCCGATCAGCCGGCCCTCGGTTCCCAGCACCTCGCGGTCGATATCGGCGATCTGCCGCTCTCTGACGGCCACGGCCATGATGGCCTCGGCATAATCGTTCACCGCCGCCTTCAGCCCGGCATCGCCAATGTTCAGTGCCCGCATGTTCTGCGCGGCCTGCTCCGCCGCGGAGGGGTTGCGCGCGAGTAGCCCGGTCGCGATGCGGCTCTGCGCCTCCGACAGGCGCGAGGCCAGTTCGCGGTCGGCGGTCCCGGCGACGGCCACATCGAACTGGTCGCGCAGCGGCGGCAGGCCGGCGAGCAGCTGGGCGCGGCGATCGATCAGAGTCGAGATCCGCTCGAGGCCCGTCCGATAGGTCGCGAGGCGCTCGGTGACCCCGTCGATCATGTCCTGCTGCTCGGGTGCGAGCTCGATGCGGGTCTTCTTCAGGATGTCGCTGAGCGTCGAGGCCGCCTCGCCGACCTGCTGGAACTGGGTGCCGGCGCCGGGATCGGTGACGAAATCGCGCGCGGCGAGACGCAATTCGTTCATGCGGCGGTCGATGTCCTCGGCGAGGTCGCCGACGCTCTGGAGCCGCTGCAGCTCGGCAAAGGTCGTGTCGATGTGCCGGATCGCGATCACGCTCGCGGTCGAGGTGACGATGATCACCGCCAGCACGAGCAGGAAACTGCCGAAGGTGAGCTGGCCGATGGAGAGCGAGAATGTTCGCTTTTTCTCAGGGGTCGGCGTCAATTCGGCGGACATAGGATGTCTTGGGGGACCGGGCTAATGGAGGCCCCAATATACGACGTATTGCGCCCTCGGGGGAACATGCCTCGCGCCTCGCAATATCGTTAATATCGTGCTCCTGGCCCACCCCCTCTCGCCCTCTATGACGGTTTGACGCTTGCCCGCCGCCCGGCCGGCATCGTCATGGCGGCGACGCCGAGGACGACGCAGGCCAGCCCGATCCAGGCGGTCCGGCTCAAGATCTCGCCGAGGAAGACGACGCTGATCGCCACCCCGATCGGGACGCGCAGATAGGCTTGCGCCGTGGTGCCGACCGAGCCCAGGGTCTGGATCAGGCGGAAATAGATCGCAAAGGCCGCGGCCGTCGAAAACACCGCGAGCGCGAGCAGTGCCAGCACTGAGCTTTGCGAGGGCGACAGCGTCCAGGGTTGCTCGACCAAGAGCGAGGCCGGGATCAGGACAGCGGCCCCGGCCAGCAGCGAGCCGGCTGCCGGCGCCATGGGATCGAGGTCCTTGAAGCTGCGGCCGAAGATCGCGGCGCAGGCGTAGCAGATGGTGGCGGCGACGATCGCCGCCTCCGCGACGAGGCTGCTTCCGATGCCGTGAAAGGCATCGACTCCGACGATCAGCAGGATGCCGGCCATGCCGGCGACCACGCCGAACAATTTTCGAGGGGTCGTCGCTTCGTGACGGGTCACCACCGCGGTGAGCAGGAAGGTGAAGATCGGGCCGGCCGAGTTGAGGATGGTGGCAAGCGCGGCATCGACATGGCGTTCGCCCCAGGCGATCAGCGTCCAGGGAATTACGCTGTTGAGCACGGCCTGGAACGCGAAACGTCGCCAGGTCGCGGCATCCGTCGGCATGCGGATGCCACGCGCCCACATGACGGCCAGCAGCAAGAGTCCCGCGATCGCGGTGCGCGCCGCGATCAGCGTGATCGGCGGGATGGTGGCGACACCAAGCTTGATGAAGGTGTAGGATCCGCCCCAGAGCGTTGCGAGCGCGACGAGGAGCGCCAGCTCGACGGCGATATTGGTATCCTGCCTGACGTCCATCCTGCGCGTCCATCCATTCGCGATGGACGGAACCTAGCGCGACCGAGCCCTCGATACTTCGTCCAACGTCGAAGTGTATTAGCCCAGCGCCCCCACCTCGAACACCTCGCCGTCATAGCCGGCCTCGCGGGGGATGCGGAGCTGGCGGCCGGTCTCGGTCTTGGTCATGACCGGCATCACCGTGACGATCGACATGCTCCGGGCATGCTCCATCGCGGCCTGCACCGTTGGCTGCTTCGCCAGCCGAATCAGATTGCGCGTGGTCGGGAACGGCAGCTTGAAGCGGCCGCTCTCGCCGCCCTCCACCGCCTCGCGCGGCGAGACCCATATCGAATCCGTCGACTCCCGGCCGTCATGGGCGCCGAGCTGATCGGGCGGCGCGGCGGCAAGGAAGAACCAGGTGTCGAAACGCTTCGGCATGCCCTCCGGCGTGATCCAGTGCGCGTAAGGCAGGAGCGTGTCGAGCGCGAGCTGCAGACCGTTGTCGGCCAGGATCCTGAGAAAGCTGATCTTGTGGTCGTTGAGCGCGACGCGATGCGCATCCGCAATCTCGCCCGCACGCCTGGCATCGACCGACAGGCCCGTCTCCTTCGATCGCGCCAGCAGGATGCCGCTCTCCTCGAAAGTCTCGCGGATCGCGGCGATGCGAAACCCGCGGTCCGCTTCGCTCAAGCCCTCGCCGCCCGAATACAGATCGGTGCGGGCGACGATCTCCTTGTCGCCGGCATCGACGCTGCCGCCGGGAAACACCAGCGCGCCCGAGTTGAACTCGATCTGATGATGGCGAACCATCATGAAGATTTCGATGTCCTTCTCGCCGTCGCGCAGCAGGAGGATCGTCGAGGCCGGGCGTGATGCTGATGCTTCGGCCATGCGACTAACCCGCGGCGCTGGATTGCGGGCCGAGATTGGCGCGCTTGTCGACACGGGCGACGCGCGACAGCAAATATTCGACTTCAGCCTTCGCCGTCGCCGTGATGGTCGCGCCGGGCTTGCGCTGGGCGCTGGAGGCGATGATGCCGCGCTTCTGCAGCACGTATTTGCGGATGGTCAGGCCGACACCGGGCTGCTGCTCGTAGCGGATCAGCGGCAGGTGCGCGTCGAACAGGTCATGCGCGGCATCGCGCTTGCCGGCCTTGGAAAGGTTCACGACGTCGATCAGAAGCTCCGGGAAGGCGTAGCCGGTCATGGCGCCGTCGGCACCGCGCTCCATCTCGAAGTCCAGGAACGTGCCGCCATTGCCGCAGAGAATCGAGAGCGGACGGAGCGAACCGTCCTTCTGGAAGCCGCGCAGTGTCGTGATCTTCTCCAGCCCCGGCCAGTCCTCGTGCTTGAGCATCACGCAGTTCGGATTATCCATGACGATCTTGCGGATCACGGCGGGCGTGAACACCACCGAGAGCGTCAGCGGGTAATCCTGCAGCACCCAGGGCACGTCGGGGCCGATCGCTTCCGCCGCCTGCTTGAAATAGCCGACGATCTGATCGTCGGTGCGCAGGGACGGCGGCGGCGCGATCATGACGCCGGCCGCGCCCGCGTCCATCGAGGCCTTCGCCAGTGAGCGCATGGTGGCAAAGCCCGGTGCGGAGACGCCGACGATCACCTGCATTTTCTTGGCGCGCTTGACGAAGCGCACCGCCACCTGCTCGGCTTCAATGGCGTCGAGCTTGGGCGCCTCGCCGAGGATGCCGAGCACGGTGACGCCGTCGCAGCCGACCTCCTCGTAGAAATCGGTCAGGCGGTCGATCGAGCGCTCGTCGATCCGGCCGTCGTCGTGGAACGGCGTCGGCGCGATTGCGAAAGTGCCCTTGGCGTCGGCGGTGAGTTTCATCTAGTTCCTCGTCTCTCTCTCTTCGTCATTCCGGGGCGCGACGCAGTCGCGAGCTCCGGAATGACGGTGTAGCTAAAACCGCCGCGCCCCCATCTTGATCTGCTCCTCGGAGAAGAAGATCTCCTTGGCATGATCGGCGATGTCCTGGGCCTTCCAGCCCGTGTGCGGCGGCTTCCAGCCTTCCATTTCCATCATCCGCATCTCGCGCACGCCGCGGGGCCCGGACACGCCCAGCACCTTGCCGGTTTGGTCGCCCGACAAATCGCTGACCATGTATAGCACGGCCGGCGCGATGCCGTCCGGCCCCAGCGCCGCCCCCGGGTTCTCCTTATAGCGGGGCAGGTCTGCGGTCATGCGGGTCAGCGCGCCCGGCGCCAGCGTCCAGATCCGGATGTTGTATTTGCGACCCTCAATCGCCAGCACGTTGGACAGGCCCCAGATACCGCCCTTGGCCGCGCCATAGTTGGTCTGGCCGAAATTGCCGATCAGACCCGATGTCGAGGAGGTGTTCACGATGACGCCGCCGCCGTTTTCCCGCATCCAGCGAAACACCGGCATTGTGCAGCAAAAGGTACCCTTCAGATGCACCTTGATGACCTTGTCCCAATCGGCCTCGGAGGCCTTGTGAAAGGTCTGGTCGCGCAAAATGCCGGCATTGTTGACCAGGATGTCGGCCCGGCCGAAATGCTTGATGGCGTCGTCGAAGACCGACTGGCCGCCCTCCATGGTGGAGATATCGGCGCCGTTGGCGACGGCCTTGCCACCCTCGGCCGTGATCGCGTTCACGACCTGCTGCGCCATGGAGGTGTCGGCGCCGGAGCCGTCGCGGGGCCCGCCGAGGTCGTTGACCACGACCGATGCACCTTCTCGCGCGAACAGCTTCGCATAGGCCTCACCGAGCCCCCCGCCCGCCCCGGTGATCAGCGCAACCTTGCCGTCGAGCAGTCCCATGGTGGCTTCTCCCTGTTTGTTCTTTGTCGTGTCCCGGCCGCGACGCAGCGCGTAGCGGTGCGCTGCGCCCAGGGCACGAGAGCAGCCTAACCCAGCACCGTCTTGCCGTTCTTGATCACGGTGACGCCGCGCGACTTCACCTTGGCTTCGAACGAGATCACGTTGCCGTCCTTCCAGAGGTCCATGGTCACGGTCTCGCCGGGATAGACCGGCGAGGAGAACCGGGCGACGTGCTGACGGAAGGCGCTCGCATCGTAGTCGGCATAGGTCTGGAGCACGCCGCGGCAGGTGATGCCGTAGGTGCACATGCCGTGAAGGATCGGGCGCGGGAAGCCGGCCTTCTTGGCGAACTCGGGATCGGAGTGCAGCGGGTTGCGGTCGCCGCAGAGGCGGTAGACCAGCGCCTGGTCGGGACGCGTGGTGATGTCGATGGTCTTGTCGGGGCTGCGCGAGGGAATCTTGTGCGGATCGGGCTGGGTCAGGCTTGGCCCGCCAAAGCCGCCGTCGCCGCGAGCGAAGCGTGAAGCGACCAGCGTTGCCAGCTTCTCGCCTTTCTCGTTCTTCAGCACGGTCTGGTGAACGATGACGACGCCCTTGTCCTTGCCCTTGTCGTAGACCTCGACGACGGAGGAATCGGCGGTGATGTTCGCGGCAACCGGCAGCGGCTGATGGAAGGTGATGTCACGCTCGCCGTCCACCACCATCACGCGGTTGAGATTCATCTCGCCCGGACCCGAGCCCCACGCCGCGACGGACGCGAATGTCGGCACCACTTTCAGCGGCCGCGGCGTCAGCGTGCCCTCGTTGACGAAGGCGAGCTCTTTCTCGTCCATGGGATCGGCGCCGAGGCCGATGCCGTAGGCGTAGAGCATCACCTCGCGGTCGGTGTAGGCGTATTTCTGGCCGAGGTTCTTGAGGGATTTCAGTTCTTCGTATCTGGCGGACATTCTTCTGGTTTCCTCCCGGCATTCGTCTCAGCAAGCGGCGGCGCTCGTTAATGCGCCCTCTCCCCTTGTGGGAGAGGGCCAGATGCTGCCCGCAACAAACTCGTTTGGGTGAGGGGTTGCTTCCTCATCGAAAACTTTCTCCGCGGAGCGGTACCCCTCATCCGGCGCTTCGCGCCACCTTCTCCCGCAAGGGGAGAAGGAAGAAAACAGTCAAGCCGGTGTGAAGAACGGCAGCGGCGCGCCGTCAGTCGGCTTGAACACCACCTTCACCTTCTGGCCAATTTTCAGCTTCTCGAGATCGCAGTCGACGAAGTTGGTCTGCACCGACGGCCCCTCCTTCAGCGTGACATAACCGATGGCGTAGGGGCCGGTCGGCGATTTCCGCATCAGGCTCCAGGTGTAGATGGTGCCCTCGCCCGATGCCTCCTCCCACACCGTCTTGTCGGAGTAACAGAACGGACAGATCGAGCGCGGGAAGTAATGCGCTTCGCCGCAAGCGGTGCAGCGCTTGATCATGAACTTGCCTTGCTTGGCCGCGTCCCAGAACGCCGCGGTCTCGGGGTTCGTCACCGGTGCCGGGTATTTCTTTGCTTCGTTCATCACACGCGCTCCAGAATGGCGGTCGAGGCGGCGTGGCGAACGCCCAGAAGGCCGCCGGTGCCGTGAGCGATCGCGAGATCGCAATTCTTGACCTGCACCTTCGGATGCGCCTCGCCGCGCAGCTGCCTGACAGCCTCGATGATCTTGGTCATGCCGCCGCGATTGACCGGATGGTTGCTGCAGAGGCCGCCGCCGTCGGTGTTGAACGGCAGCTTGCCGACGCCCGAGATCAGATTGCCGTCGGCGACGAACTTGCCGCCCTCACCCTTCTTGCAGAAGCCGAGGTCCTCGAGCTGCATCAGCACCGTGATCGTGAAGCTGTCATAGATCGAGGCGTATTTGATATCCTTTGGCGTGATGCCGGCTTCCTCGAACGCGCGTGGACCGGACCAGATGCCGGCGGAGTATGTGAGATCGAGATCCTTGCCGCCGCGCGGGCCCTTCATGGCTTCGCCGTGGCCGATCAAGCGCACGAGCGGCTTCTTCAGGCTCTTGGCGATCTCCGGCGTCGTCACGATCAGCGCGCCGCCGCCGTCGGAGACGACGCAGCAATCCATGCGATGCAAGGGATCGGAGATCATCGGCGAGTTCAGCACGTCCTCGACGGTGACGACATCTTTCAGCATCGCATGCGGATTGTATTGCGCGTGATGCGAGGCCGCGACCTTGATCCAGGCGAGCTGCTCCGAGGTGGTGCCATAGTCGTGCATATGGCGCATGGCACACATGCCGTAGGCATTGTGCGTGGTCGCACCGTAAGCGGATTCGAAATCGGCTTCGGCGCCGGCTGCGCGCGGTGGCATCACCCCGGTGCGCGGCTTGCCGGCGAGCGTGATGAGCGCGATCGAGCATTTGCCCGCGGCGATCGCCTCGGCGGCGTGGCCGAGATGGATGATGTAGGAACAACCGCCGGTCTCGGTGGAATCGACGTGGCGGAGCTTCTTGGTGTTAAGACCGAGATAATCGACCATCGGCCAGGCGCCGCCGGGCGCGTCGCCCGCACAGAAATAGCCGTCGACATCGTCCTTGGAGAGCCCGGCATCCTCGATCGCACCCTTGGCGACCTCGGCATGGAGCTGCGCTGTGGATTTGTCCGGCGCATGCCGGGTCGGGTGTTCAAATATCCCGGCAATGTAGGCCTTGCCCTTGATGGTCAAAACAGAGGTCTCCGCTCGCGTTTCTTATTGCCCCGTTTTTCTGAACCGCGGTGGGCGGATTGGCAAGCGCGGAAATATTCCGTCGGGCGAGAGGATGGCGGGTTGGCGCAAGTGGCGTGCTCTCGGGTCCCGGACGCGCTGCAACGTTTCAGCAGACACACGCCCGCATCCTCGCGGCGCTTCTCGCCCGAGCTTTGCGTCCGTCTTGCTCCACTCTGAAAACAGAGGGCGCAGGGAAGGCCGGGTGCCGGCTGGGCACCCACGGTCCGCTGTGCGCGAATGCGCGAAGAACAGATGCACAGCGGCATACAGGTGCGGCCAAGCAACCGGCCTTCCCTGCGCAGTGGTTTTACGGCTTATGTCGTGATCTCCCCGGGGAGCGTTGCACTATTGCCCCCGTCGCCTTGCGGATGACCGCAAGACTTGACGTACAGACCCCGGACGTCAGGACCACACGATTTTGCCGTACGCGCGACCGCGCCTGTCGTGTGCACGATTGCTCGTGCGACGCAGCCCGCGTCCACCGCCACTCACCCCGCGTTTCGTGACGATCGCGATACGCCCCTCTGAGAGGGATGAGGTAGCAAACAATTACGACAATCCCGAATTTCGGTAAAGTGGAATATTTTTACCCCGGTGGATTGACCCGCCTATTGGGTGTTTTGCCCGGCGGGCAACGCAAGGGATGGTGTCGTAGGGTGGGCAAGCGAAGTGCGCCCACGTTCCCGTGCAATCCTGGCGAGGCGGTGGGCACGGCGCTTTGCGCCTTTGCCCACCCGACGACGAGACCGCCCTATTCCGCGGCGATCTGCCTTGGCGCGGGCGGCGGATTGGCGAGATCGGCCGCAAGCTGCGCATAGCGGGTCTTGGCGTCGTTCACGGCCTTCTCCTTGACCGGGCCGTAACCGCGGATGCGGTCGGGCAGCGAGAGCAGTTCGACTGCGGTGTCGATCGTGACCGGCGACAGCAGGCCGAGCACGGTGGAGACGTCCTTCTCGTAGCCGGCGATCAGATCGCGCTCGAGCTTGCGGTCGGCGCTGCGGCCGAAGATGTCGAACGGGGTGCCGCGCAGGACTTTGAATTTTGCCAGCACGCGGAACACGTTCAGCATCCATGGGCCGAAGGCGCGCTTCCTGGGGCGACCGAGCGCGTCGACGCCGCTCGCCAAAATCGGCGGAGCGAGATTGAAATTGAACTTGAAGTCGCCCTCGAACTGATCGCGGAGCTGCTGCTCGAAAGCGCCGTCGGTGTAGAGGCGTGCGACTTCGTATTCATCCTTGTAGGCAAGCAGCTTGGCGTAGTTCACCGCGACCGCGCGCGGCAGAGCCTCGCCATAGCCGCCCTGCTTGGCAGCATCGCGAACCTGATCGACCAACTTGCGATAGCGCCGTGCCAGCCGGCCGTTTTGATAGGCGATCAGGTGCTTGACGCGATGCTCGATCACTTCGTCGAGCGTCATTGCGTCCAGCGTCTTCGGCGGAACCACCTCGTCGGTTCCCTTCAGCATGTCGGCGAGGCGCTGGGGATCTGCTACCGCGAGGCGGCCGAGGCGGAAGGCCTCCTTGTTCATCTTGATCGAGACACCGTTGATCTCGATCGCCTGCTCGATCGATTCAGCCGACAGCGGGAATAGCCCCTTCTGGTAGGCGTAACCCATCATCATCATGTTGGTGGCGATGGCATCGCCGAGCAGCTGCTCGGCCGGCTTGGTGAAATCGAAGAAGACGGAGTCCTTGTGCAGCGCCGTCTCGAGTAACCCGTTCAGCTTGCGGGTCTGGAAGTTGAAATCGCGGTTGAGGACGAAGTCGGCGGTCGGGATGACGTGGCTGTTGATGATGCCGTGGGTGCGGTTGCTATCGCAGAGCGAGATCGTGTCCTTGGCAACCGCGACCACCTCGTCCGCGGCGAGCACCAGATCGGCCGTGCCGGTGACGATCCGTGAGCAGGTCACTTCCGCCGGATGGTCCGACAAGCGAACGTGGCTGAGCACCGCGCCACCTTTCTGCGCGAGGCCCGACATATCCAGGATCATCGAGGCCTTGCCCTCGATATGGGCGGCCATGCCGAGCAGCGCGCCGATGGTGAGAACGCCGGTGCCGCCGACTCCGCCGACCGCGATGTTGTAGGGCTTGTCCAGCGTCGGGCGCGAAGCCGGCTCGGGCAGCTCGCCGATCTCGCTGAGCTCAGCCGGCGCGCGGTGGCGGGGCTTGCCGCCGTCCACGGTGACGAAGGACGGGCAGAAACCCTTGAGGCAGGAATAATCCTTGTTGCAGGAGGATTGATTGATGGCGCGCTTGCGGCCGAATTCGGTCTCCAGCGGCTCGACCGAGATGCAGTTCGACTGCACGGAGCAGTCGCCGCAGCCTTCGCAGACCGCCGGGTTGATCATGACGCGGCGCGCCGGATCCTCCATCAGGCCGCGCTTGCGGCGACGGCGCTTTTCGGCGGCGCAGGTCTGCACGAAGACGATCGCCGAGGTGCCCTTGTGCTCCCGGCACATCTTCATGACGTTCTGCAGCTCGTCGCGATGATACAGCTTCACGCCGGGCGCGATGCTGTCCGCCGGATAGGCGTCGGGCGCCTCCGAGACCAGATAAATCTCGCGAATGCCTTCGGCGTGGAGCTGGAAGGTGATCTGTTGCGGCGAGAGATCGCCGTCATGACGCTGGCCGCCGGTCATGGCGACGGCGTCGTTGTAGAGGATCTTGTAGGTGATGTTGGTCTTGGAGGCGACTGCTTGCCGGATCGCCAGAAGCCCGGAGTGGAAATAGGTGCCGTCGCCGAGGTTCGCAAAAATATGGTTCTCGTTGGTGAAGGGCGCGATGCCGACCCATGGCACGCCCTCGCCGCCCATATGCGTAAAGGTCTCGGTCGAGCGGTCCATCCACAGCGCCATGAAGTGACAACCGATGCCGGCCAGCGCGCGGCTGCCTTCGGGGACCTTCGTGGAGGTGTTGTGGGGACAGCCGGAGCAGAAATACGGTGTTCGGGACACGGGGGCGACCGCCTGCATCTGGGTCGCCTGACGGCCGTTGAACCAGTCGGCCTTGACGCGGAGCATCTCCGCGATTTCGGGGTTCAGATTGAGCCTCAGAAGTCGCTCGGTGAGCGAGGTCGCCAGCGAGGCGACGCTGAGCTCGGCGGCGAAGGTCAGGAAGCGCTTGTCGTGCTCGTCCATCTTGCCGACGATGCGCGGGCGGACGTCGTCGCGCCAGTTGAACAGCACCTGCTTGACCTGGTTCTCGACGATCTCGCGCCGTTCCTCGACGATGAAGATCTCTTCGAGCCCGACGGCGAATTCATGCACGCCTTCCGGCTCTAGCGGCCAGGGCATGCCGATTTTGTAGAGACGGAGGCCGATCTTGGCGGCGACCTCCTCGGTGATCCCGAGCTCGCGCAGCGCCTGCCGCACGTCCTCGTAGCTCTTGCCTGATGCCATGATGCCGAAACGGGCGTTCGGCGAATCCATGGTGACCCGGTTGACCTTGTTGGCGCGCGCAAAGGCAATGGCGGCAAAGCCCTTGTAGTCCTGCAGGCGGCGGTCCTGCTCGAAGCGGTCGTCGGGCCAGCGCAGGTTAAGGCCGCCGGGCGGCAGCTCGAAATCGGCGGGGATGATGAAGGGCTTCATCTCGTCGGTGAGGTCGATCTCGGCGGTGGTCTCCACCGTCTCCGTGATCACCTTCATGCCGACCCAGCAGCCGGAATAGCGCGACATCGCGATGCCCAAGAGGCCCATCTCGATCATCTCATGGATGCTCGAGGGATAGAGATACGGCATCAGCGCCGACATGAAGGCATGGTCGGATTGATGCGGGACGGTGGAGGATTTGGCGCCATGGTCGTCGCCGGCAAGGCAGAGCACGCCGCCGTTCTTGGCCGAGCCCGCGGCATTGCCGTGGCGGAACACGTCGCCGCAGCGGTCGACGCCGGGGCCCTTGCCGTACCAGATGCCGACCACACCGTCGTATTTGGCACCGGGCGAGAGGTTGAGCTGCTGCGAGCCCCAGACCGCGGTGGCCGCCAGATCCTCGTTCACGCCGGGTTGGAACTTGATGTTGTACTGTTCGAGATGCTTGCGCGCCGCGAAGAGCTGCTGGTCGTAGCCGCCGAGCGGCGAGCCGCGATAGCCGGAGATGAAGCCCGCGGTGTTGAGGCCGCTGGCGCGGTCGCGCCGGATCTGGGCCATGGGCAGCCGGACCAGGGCCTGGATGCCCGTGGTGAAGACGTGTCCGGTCTCCTGGGTGTATTTTTGATCGAGACTGATCGGACCCTGGTTGATGCCCATGCTGTCCTCTTTCCAACGCCCTGTTCAGGTCTTGCCGCTTAAGCCGTTGCCTGCCCGTCTTTTTTAGCTAGGGCGCGCCGACCATCTGCGCCACTCTATGTCGGATATTTAACGCTCCGCATCACAATTCTGGACCAAAGGCGGCGCCGGGTAAAAATCGCAACTTCGTGGCCTGAAATACGCCGGGCGTTTTCAATTTGTGTCACCATCCCCCCACCGTGGCGAAATGAATGGATGCGCCGCTATGGTGCGATGACGGCGATTGGTCGCGGGAGAGGCTTCGATGCGGACGATTCTGGCTGTGATCGCGTTGTGCAGTGCGGTTGCGAATGCGGCCCTCGCCGCCGCGCCATCACCGGAGCAGATCGCCTACGGCAAGACGCTGGTCGAGGCCGGCGGCTGCGCAGGTTGCCACACCGCCGATCCCGCAAAACCGTTCGCGGGCGGCAAGCGCATCGATACGCCCTTCGGCGCGATCTATGCGCCGAACCTGACCCCGGACCGCGACACCGGGATCGGCGCCTGGACGGACGCCGACTTCGTGCGCGCGGTGCGCACCGGCATCGCGCCTGACGGCTCGAACTATTACCCGGCCTTTCCCTACCCCTACTTCACGAAGATGACCAAGGACGACACGCTGGCGATCCGCGCCTATCTCGGCACGCTCGCGCCGGTCGTCGGCCGCAACAAGCCGCCGGAGCTGCGCTGGCCGTTCGGCTATCGCGGACTCATCCGGATCTGGAACGCGATGTATTTCAGGCCCGGCCTGTTCGAGCCGGACCAGAGCAAGAGCGCGGCCTGGAACAGGGGCGGCTACCTCGTCACGGGGCTAGGTCATTGCGGCGCCTGCCACACGCCCAAGACCTATTTCGGCGCGGACAAGACCGCGCAAGCACTTTCGGGCAACGAGATGAGCGGCTGGTTCGCACCAAGGCTCGACGGCGCCGCCCGCACCGGGCTGAAGTCGTGGAGCGAGGCTGACATCACGGAGTATCTGCAGAGCGGACGCAACGCCCGGAGCCATGCCGGCGGGCCGATGGCGGAGGTGGTCGTCAACTCGACCTCGAAGATGAGCGATGCCGATGTGCGCGCGATCGCGGTTTACTTGAAGAGCCTGCCGCCGGCACGGCGGGAGACGATCGTGACGCCGCCTGGCGACGCCGAGATGAAGGCCGGCCAGGCCGTCTACGCAAAACTCTGCATCGCTTGCCATGAAGCCGACGGCTCAGGTGCCCCGCGCATCTATCCGCCACTGCCGGGCAACGCGCTGCTGCAATCCAACAATCCCTCCTCCACCTTGCGCATCATCCTCGACGGCGCCCACACCGTGACCACTCCGCGCGCGCCCAACACTGGCGAGATGCCGGGCTATGCCAAGCAACTGTCCGACGGTGAGATCGCGGCGGTGACGAACTACATCCGCAATTCCTGGGGCAATGCCGGCCTGCTGGTGACGCCGTCGCAAGTGGCGAAGGCGAGGAAGGAAGGGGCCAATGGGGAGTAGCGAGTAGCGAATGACCGGATCTGTTCGCCCTTCGCCAATCGCGCGCGACAGCGTCACCGCTCCTCATCCCCCGTGAACACGAATTTCGGCATCTCCCATTTGTAGCGCACAGCGAGCAGGCGGAAGCTGAGACCGAGCACGAAGGTCAGGATCGTCCAGAGCTCGGCATTGAGATTGAGGCCGAACGCCGTCGCGTAGAACAATCCGGTGACCACCGAGACGCTGGCGTAGAGCTCGGCGCGGAACAACAACGGCACGTCGTTGCAGAGCACGTCGCGCAAGACGCCGCCGGCGCAGCCCGTCACCATGCCGGCGACGATCACGATCGGCAGCGAGGCATCCATCTGCCAGCCAACATTGCAGCCGATCATGGTGAAGACGACGAGGCCGATGGCATCGAGCACGATGAAGGCCAGGTGCAGCCGATGCACCAGCCGCGCGATCAGGATGGTCAGCAGCGCCGCGCCACCCGGAAGCGCGAGATAGATCGGGTTGGCCACCCACACCAGCGGATAGTGACCGAGAAACAAATCGCGCAGCGTGCCGCCGCCCAGCGCCGTGACGCAGCCGAGAAGACAAACGCCGACATAATCCATGCTGCGCCGGCCGGCGGCCAGCGCCGCGGTCATGCCCTCCGCCGTGATGGCGACGTATCCCAGAAGATGCAACACGCTATCCGTCGGCGGCAGGCTCCACATAGCTTAAACCCCCTGGGCTAGTTCCCTTCGTCTCGGCCATGGAACTCGCATTCGGTTCCCTGCCCCCACAGGTTCCCGATTCCCGGCATGAGGGCAACATGCGACGAAAGCATAGGGAGCGCGGAACAGAATCTCGCATCCACGGATTGTCCAGGCGTCTTAACCGAGGAGATCCAATCGATGGCTGACGACCGTTTTCCCAACGATCCGTACCGCCCGAACCTCGCCGACGATGAGTATCTTCGCACGGCGCGCCGGGATGCCGACCTTCAGGCCGACCCCGAGCTTGGCGAAGGCCCCGCCTCCAGCGGCAAGGTTGCGTTGTTCGCCGTTGCGATCGCACTGGTGCTGGGTGCCGTGTTCTACGGCCTGAACAATACCAGCACGACCAATGAGGCTAGCAACGCACCGGCCTCGCAGACGGCACAGACGCAGCCCGCCAATCCGGCCGCGCCTTCCGGCATGCGCGACGTGACGCCGCGCACCAACACCGGCCCAGGCGTGACCACGGGCGCTGCGCCGAGCAGGCCGGCTGCCCCGGATACGCCTGCTGCAAAGCCGGCGCCGGATACGCCGGCGCCGTCTGAAGGCGCGAAGTAAGAGCTCGCAATGAGACGTGAGAGCGGCGGGACATTGTCCCGCCGCTCTTCGTTTGCTAGCTGAACATCTTGTTGAGCTCGCCGCCGGAATAGCCGCTGCCGAGCTCGGTGAACGTGCCCTTCTCCGCCATCTCTTTTGCCGCACGCATGAAGCCGCCCCAGGCGGCGCGCGCAAGCGAGCCACCGACGCTGATCCGGCGTACGCCGAGATCGGCGGCTTCCTGCAGCGACAGGCCGGACGCACCGATCAGCAGGTTGAACGGTTTCGGTGCGACGGCCTTCACCACAGCGCTGATATCCTCGCGGGTCTTCAGGCCCGGTGCATAAAGGCAATCCGCCCCCGCGTCCGCGTATGCGGTGAGCCGGTCGATGACCAGCTTGAGATCGGTCACACCCCACAAATAGGCTTCGCAGCGGGCGACCAGCAGCGTGCCGCTGTCACCGATCGCCTTGCGCGAGGCCTTGATGCGCTCGACCGCGAGCGTGCGCTCGTAAATCGGCCTGTCCTTGTCGCCGGTGGAATCCTCGATCGACAGACCGGCAACGCCGGTGCGCACGCCGCGCTCGACATTGTCCGCGACCCTGTCCGGCTCGACCGCGAAGCCACCCTCGAAATCGGCGTTGACAGGAATATCGACGGCCGAGCTCAATGCTGCCAGATGCTGACAGACGTCCTCGACGGTGACGTGGTTGTCGGCCTTGCCGATGGTCCAAGCAAAGCCCGCGCTCGACGAGGCGAGTGCCTTGAACCCGAGATGCTGCAACGCCTTGGCGCTGCCGACGTCGACCGGATTGGGCAGGATGAAGCACCCGCTCTCGTGCATCTTCCTGAAGGTCGCGCGTTTGTCAGCAGTTGTCACGTGCATGTTTCTCTCCCCTATTTGCCGCGAAGACATAGGCGCGCATTCACGCCAGCGCTAGTGCGCGTCGTGCACCGCCCGGCTGTCCTTCGGCGCCTGCTCGCGATCGTTCATGCTGTAATCCCTGATCACGCTGGCGATGCGCAGATGATAATCGGCAAAGATCTTTGCGCGGCCCTTGGCCTGGGTGCGGCGGTGCTCCATCGTGTTGCGCCATGCCTGCACCGCCGCCTCGTCGCGCCAGAATGACACCGAAAGGATCTTGCCCTTCTCGGTCAGGCTCTCGAAACGCTCGACCGAGATGAAGCCGTCGATGGTTTGCAGCAGCGGCTTCAGGTCGGCCGCGAGGTCGAAATAATCCTGGCGGTGTTCGGGCTTGGGCCAGACCTCGAAAATCACGGCGATCATGGGCATCTCCTGCAAACGGCGTGTTGGCCTACAATACCACTTTGCGCAGGAAGGTGCGCTCTTCCGCGAAGATGAATTTCTCGGCCTCAGCAAAGTTGAAGTTGGCCGTGCCGTCGAGATCGGCGCGCAGCCGTTTGCGATAGGATTCGTACGCCGCCAGGCTGTCGAAGGAAATCAGCCCAAAGGCGATGTTGTTGGTGCCCTCATGCGGCATGAAGTAGCCGATCAGGTCACCACCGCATTTCGGGATGATGGTGAGCCAGCGCTTGGAATATTCCTCGAACTGCGCGCGCTTGAAGGGATCGAGCTGGTAGCGAATGAAGACGGTGACGGACATGATGGGCTCCTGAATTTTCGTTGCGAGAAGCGCGAGCAGCACCGTCGCCGCTGAAGCGTCTGGACTGCTTGGCGTCGCTCGCAATGACGTGTTCGTGCCAACACGTTACGCGCTTGCCCGACCACAATGCTTCGGCTACCATCGAAGCATGAAAGTTGGACCCGACATCGCCATGGTCGCTGCGCTGGTCGGCGACCCCGCCCGCGCCAACATGCTCACGGCGCTGATGAACGGACGCGCGCTGACCGCGAGCGAGCTGGCGCAGGAGGCCGGCATCACGCCGCAGACTGCAAGCTCGCATCTATCCAAGCTCGAGGCCGGCGGGCTGGTCGAGCCGGAGAAGCAGGGCCGCCACCGCTACTATCGCCTCACCGACGACGACGTCGCCGGCGTGCTCGAAGGTCTGGCGGGACTTGCGGCGCGGACCGGCCACATGCGGGTGCGCACCGGGCCAAAGGATCCGGCATTGCGGCGCGCGCGGATCTGCTACGACCATCTCGCCGGCGATCTCGGTGTGCAGATGCTCGACTCGCTGCGCGAGCGGAATCTGATCCGGCAGAAGAAGCAGGACATCGAGCTGACGGCCGAGGGCGAGCGCTTCCTCGCCAAACATCTGCAGATCTCGTCCGACATGCTGACCCACCCGCGCCGCCCGGTGTGCAAAGCCTGCCTCGACTGGAGCGAGCGGCGGCATCACCTCGCCGGCACGCTGGGGGCTGCCATGATGCGGCGCTTCGCCGAACTGAAATGGGCGGCGCGCGACGCGACGCCCGGCAGCCGCGTCGTGAACTTCACCCGTACCGGCGAGAAGCAGTTTGCCGCGCTGTTCGGCGACGGAAAGAACTGAAGGCGCGCGTCAACTGCTCCCGTCGGCTTCCTGAAGGCGCCGGAGCAACACAGCGAGCTGATGCCGCATTTTCCCGGCCGCCTTCGCCAGTTTCTGTCGTCCAAAGCCGCATGCGGGAAACGTTCATGCCGCATTCAGGTCATGATTGGCAGGTTTGGATCGCACCGTGTCGATGTGTTGCAAGATTTGACATATCGAATCGTGTCTCTTGATTCATTGTGCGCCACAAGCGCCAAACCCAAAGACTTCCCCTAAGGACGAGAAGGAAGATCAAATGAAATACCTGTTAGCCGCCGCCATGCTCGCCAGCTCGGTGGTCGGTTTCAGCGAGGCGGCCAGTGCCGCCGAGGGCTGCGGCCGAGGGTACTATCGCGGTCCCTATGGAAACTGCCGCCCGATGCGTGGCGCGGTCGTGGTGCGCCCTGCCCCCGTGATTGTCGCCCCGCCGGTCGTCGTCGTGCCCCGCGCGCGCACGTGCCCCTATGGCTTGCACTGGTACGCCGGCCGCTGCCGCCCGTACTGATCACTTCCGTTCGCGAAAGGGCCGCGCGGCGAAAGCCTGCGCGGCCCTTTTTTTTTGCGGCCGCCGGTGATTCGTTTACCCAACCGGAACGCTTCCAGAATCAAAACGGGGACCGCCAGCGGCGATCCCCGTCCGATTCGCTGTTTACTGCGCGCTCACCAGTGATGGTGGCGGTGCCGGCGCCGACGATGCCGGCGCCAATGACGATGGCCCCAGCCACGATGGCGGCCACGCCAGTGAACCTGTTCGGGCGTCAGCCTGGCGGCTTCTTCGCTGGTGGTGACCGCAGGATGAGCGTCGGAATTGCCCTGCGGCATGCGAGCGGGGTCACTGAGCGGCGGCGGCGACAGCGGCGCGGCCTGCGCGGTCGCGGCGAAGACGGCGGCGCCCGCCGTCAGCCCCAATGCGAGTTTCAAAAAGTTTCGACGCTCCATGACATGTCCTCTAGGCTACCAAGCAAGTGATGCAGAGGAATTGTCGGGCTCACGACATGAACCAAGGCTGAATCAACCAAGGCTGAATCGTGGGTTCAGATTCGTTGCGACGCGGACATTCGCGTGCCCTACTGCGAAAACTCCTGCGCGAGCACCAGCGTCTCGCGCGAGCGCTTCACGTCGGGCCAGTCGCGGTCGAAATCGGCGACGAGCTTTTGCAACGCGCCTCCCTTCAGCATCGCTGCGAGCTTGGCCTCGTCATCGAACTGATACATCGCCTGGTGCAGCGAGGGATCATCGAGGCTCCAGAACCGCCACGCCTTGCTCACGCCAAAGGCCTTCACCGCGTCGGGCAGATGTTCGGTCTCGTACCATCTGTCGAAGGCTGCGCGTTTGCTGGCGTCGGAGACAATGGCACGGACGACGAAGAAGGCTGCAGGCATCGGATTTCCTCCTGTTATGTCCGACGAGACTAACCGGTTAAACCACCGGCGACAAAAAAAGTCGGCACCCCTGTCGGGATGGGCGCCCTTTGCTCGTCCTTTGTGTCGAACCAGGACACGGAGACTGCAAATGGCCGACCTCACCCTGACCACCTTCGATTGGGTTCCCGAAGCGCCGCGCGGCTTCGTGCGCGACCTTCGCGTGCGCTGGGCCCTCGAAGAAGCCGCCTTGCCCTATCGTGTCGCCGGCGTGCCGTTCGAGGATCGCGGGCCTGCGCATTTCGCGCACCAGCCCTTTGGCCAGGTGCCGTGGCTGACCGATGGCGACCTCTCGATCTTCGAGAGCGGCGCGATTCTGCTGCATCTCGGCAGGCTCAGCGAGAAGCTGATGCCTGCCGACCCGCGCGGTCGTAGCGAGGCGACGGAATGGGTGTTCGCAGCGCTCAATTCGGTCGAGATGGCCGCCCTGCCCTGGGCCATGTCGAAGTTCATGGGACATCCGACCGACACGCAGGCGTGGAAGTTCGTGGACGACTTCCTCAAGCTTCGCCTGAAGCATCTCGAGCCGGTGCTGGCCAGCCGCGAATGGCTGGCGGGCTCGTTTTCCGTCGCCGACATCCTGATGTCGGATGTGCTGCGCGTCGTCGATGGTTTCGGAGGCTTGGCGGATAGCCCCGCCTGCCGCGCCTACGCCGCACGCGCCACCGCCCGCCCGGCCTTTCTCAAGGCCCACGCCGACCAGATGGCGCATTTCGCCGCGGGAGATAAGGCACGCGAAACGTGATGCGTCTCACATAATCAATCAAGCGCCTGGCCTACTGTCGCCAACAAGGAAGCAGTTCGAAAGGTGACCCATGGTCCGCATCGAATATCTCAAGCAACAGATCGCCCGCGCCGAGCGGCTGGCCAAAGCCATCCTCGACCGGCAGACCGCCGATCGGCTGCAAGCCTTCGCCGCCGAATGCCGCGCGGAGCTCTCGGAGCTGACGCTCAAGTCCGCCGCGTGAGGCGCGCCGGCGCTCGGTGCGTCAAACCAGCTTTAGCGGCGCGTCCGCGACGACTCGCAGGTCGATGCTGCCGATCAGCGCCGCACGGCGCGCTTCAGCAGCGCTGATGGCTTCGTCCGTCTGCCGCAGCGTCGAGACATTCGAGCCGAGCGAGACGATGCCGCCCAGCACCAGTGCAATCGATCCGAGGGCTGCCGTCTGACCGAAGCCGAACAGACCGAGGATCGTCACCAACAGCAGCACCGCTCCGCCCCCAATCGCGATCTTCGACGCCAGGATGTATTTGCGGCAGCGCTCGGCGATCTCGGCGAGCCGCTCGATGCGATCTTCGATGTCGGAGATTTCGTCGGTGGGATCGTCTTCGGTCATTGGGAACTTGTGAGCGAGCGGATCGGGGGACAAGCGAAACGTCGGTTATAAAGGGCGCCACCGCCTAGGACACCGGCACGACGCACGCAGGGATGGGCCCAATCGACATCGCGGGCTCGCGCGAAGAATCAGCAGTGTTGACCGGTACATCGGAATCGTTTGCGGGGCCGGGCAAGACCCTGACGCGAACAGCCACTCGGTCTCGCCTTCGATCGGTGACCGCTTCGTAGCGGAGACTATCCCGCCCGCTGTACCCAGGTCGTGCCAGGTAAAACAGGCTTATGCCGCGAATCCAGCGCCCGATACAGGCTCGATCGCTTCCGGTGTCGCCTGCCACCGCGAAATCTTCAATGCGATAGCAGACGATCCCATGTTCTGGCGACTTCACAAGCAAGAGCCGGGGAAGCTCGACTGGCGCGCACGTACTGTCGGCGTCGGCGTAGCCTTCGATAACAGTCTCTTCCGACGTCCGGGCGGTGACGGTCATCTCGCTGTCTTGCGCAAAACACGAGACGTCCATCGCCAGGACTGCGGACAACACGCCCAATATCAGGTCACACGGTCCAACGGCGCGCCGCGATAATCTTGATCGTCGACGCCAAATTGCCACCGGCGTGCCCTCCCCTCACAGCGGCAAATTGTCGTGCTTCTTCGCCGGCGTCTCCACCTTCTTGTCCTTCAGCATCGCCAGCGCCCTTGCGATCCGCTTCCGCGTCGAGTGCGGCATGATGACGTCGTCGATGTAACCGCGCTCGGCGGCGATGAAGGGGGACAGGAAGCGGTCTTCGTATTCCTTGGTGCGGGCGGCGATCTTGTCGGGGTCGCCGATGTCACTGCGGAAGATGATCTCGACCGCGCCCTTGGCGCCCATCACCGCGATCTGGGCGGTCGGCCAGGCATAGTTCATGTCGGCGCCGATTTCCTTGGACGCCATGACGTCGAAGGCGCCGCCATAGGCCTTGCGGGTGATGACGGTGACGAGCGGCACGGTGCACTGCGAATAGGCGAACAGCAGCTTCGCGCCATGCTTGATCAGGCCGCCATATTCCTGCGCGGTGCCCGGCAGGAAGCCCGGCACGTCGACGAAGGTGACGATCGGGATGTTGAAGGCATCGCAGAAGCGGACGAAGCGCGCCGCCTTGCGCGATGCGTCGCTGTCGAGCACGCCCGCCAGCACCATCGGCTGGTTGGCGACGAAGCCGACGGTGCGGCCCGCGATGCGGCCGAAGCCGGTGACGATGTTCTTGGCGAACATGTCCGCGATCTCGAAGAAGTCGCCCTCGTCCACGACCTTCAGGATCAGCTCCTTCATGTCGTAGGGCTTGTTCGGATTGTCGGGGATCAGCGTGTCCAAGGACATGTCGACGCGGCCGATGTCGTCGAAGCTCGGCCATTCCGGCACGCCATCGGTGTTGTTGGAGGGCAGGAAGTCGATCAGCCGACGCATCTGGAGCAGCGTCTCGACGTCGTTCTCGAAGGCGCCGTCGGCGATCGAGGAGCGCGTGGCGTGCACCGAGGCACCGCCGAGTTCCTCGGCTGTCACGACCTCGTTGGTCACGGTCTTCACGACGTCCGGGCCGGTGACGAACATGTAGCTTGTGTTCTTCACCATGAAGATGAAGTCGGTCATGGCAGGCGAATAGACGTCGCCGCCGGCGCAGGGGCCCATGATGACGGAGATCTGCGGGATCACGCCCGAGGCCAGCACGTTGCGGCGAAACACGTAGGAGTAGCCGGCGAGCGCGGCGACGCCTTCCTGGATGCGGGCGCCGCCCGCGTCATAGAGGCCGATGATGGGCGCCCTCGCCTTCATCGCCATGTCCTGGAGTTTCGTGATCTTCAGCGCGTGGGTCTCGGACAGAGAGCCGCCGAACACCGTGAAATCCTTGGCAAAGATAAAAGTCTTGCGGCCGTTGACCGTGCCCCACCCCGTGACGACGCCGTCGCCGGGGATCTTGTTCTTCTCCATGCCGAACTCGGTGGAGCGGTGTTCGACGAACATGTCGAATTCCTCGAACGATCCCTTGTCGAGCAGCAGCTCGATGCGCTCGCGCGCGGTCAGCTTGCCGCGGGCGTGCTGCGCCTCGATGCGCTTCTCCCCGCCACCGAGCTTTGCGCCGGCACGACGATCTTCAAGGGCGTCCAGGATGTGTTTCATTTGCTCCCGCCAGTTCTTAAGTGATGCGGGGTTCTAACACGGCATTTTGCGACCCGGAAAGCGCCTTTCCGCGTCGCAGGGCTGCCCTGTCCGGGCTTAAAGCGTGAGAGATTACAAGGTTTTGCCCGGGAGGCGAGCATGGACGAGAGAATGGCCGAGACAGGGGCTGCAACGGGCGGCGTCAACATCCTGCTGCGGCTGGAGGGCCTCACCCTGTTTATCGGGATGGTGATGCTCTACTGGGCCTGGGACGGCTCCTGGCTGGTCTTTGCCCTGCTCTTCTTCGTCCCGGATCTCAGCTTCCTGGCATACCTGTCCGACGCCAAATTCGGCGCGCTGGTCTACAACGCTGCCCATAGCTACATGGCGCCGGTATCGCTGCTGACGCTCGGCTTCGGCCTCGGCTCGCCGCTCACCTTGTCCATCGCCTTGATCTGGCTCGCCCATATCGGCATCGACCGGGCCCTCGGCTATGGCCTGAAATATTCTGCGGGGTTTGGCTTTACCCATCTGGGCCGGATCGGACGGCAAAAGGACGCCTGACGTCGGCGCCAGCCAGTTGACCGGGCCGGCCGATTCAGGCTTGCTCCGAGCTTACGATCAGGCGCCGAATGTTGCGTGAGCCCGGTTCGGTACGGCGGCGGTCACCACAGCCTGGCTCAAGCGTCACACATGTCCGCGACGGTCGTCCCCCTGCCGCCGAACTCATCGTCAGAAACCGTCGACTTCCTGCGGCGCATGGCCAGCATGGTGTCGGGGCGGAATGGCGAAACGCTGCTGCGTGCCGCAAGCCTGATCGAGTCGCTGACGCAGCGGGCGATGTCAGCCGAGCGGCTCTATCACCAACAGCAGGTCGAGAGCACGCGCAACGCCGAACTGCGCGAGGCCGCCGAACTCGCCACCGATGCCATGGTCGGCCAGATCGAGGCGCTGCGGGCCCAGCTTTCCGAAGTCACAGCGGCAGCCGCAGCCGAGCGCGCCGCCTTCGATGCCGAGCGCGGCAAGCTGATCGGCCTGATGCAGAATGCCGAGAGCCATATCGGCAAGCTCACAAGCGAGCTGGATAGCGTGCGTGCCTCCATCGACAGCTTCAACGAGACGGCGGTCTCCGTGCCCATCGAGGTGCTGCGGCTGGCACGGACACAGTTCGATTATCTCTCCACCGGCTTTGCCAGACGCGGCGACGTGATCTCGCAGGCGATGAGCGAGATCGGCGGCTTTGCCATCGACCAGGCGCTGGCGGCGAAGAAGACCGACACCGCCTGAGGCGGTCGCCGTCTGCGTCAAATTGACAGCGCGCGACTCCGTTGTCCGAAGACGGCCGCTGAAGCGCGCAAGGCGGTGGAGGAATTTTTGCAGGTGTTGTTCGAGCTGGGGTGAGTGCCCGCTCCAAATGCAATGTCGTAGGGTAGGCAAAGCGTAGCGTGCCCACGGATTGTAGCCCATTAGAGGGAGATGGTGGGCACGGCGCCTTGCGCCTTTGCCCACCCTACGGCTGGGTTGCTTCGTTGCGCTCGCAATGACATTGGAGTGAGGCGCCGGCGTGATCGCGCTAGATCGCGCCGATCTCGGCGAGGCAGGCCTGCGTCAGCGACATGCGCTCACTGATGTGGCGCGGCTCCTTGCAGTCCATGTTGAGCGCGAACACCGTGTGCGCTTCGCCCTTCTCGGCCCAGCCGACCATCCAGCCGAGCGACGGTTCACCGCGCTCCGCACCCAGCAGGCCCGACTTGGCGCGGATGACGCTGTCGCCCACCTTGGTCACCGGCAGGATGTCAGCGACGAGATCCTGGCTGCGCTTGCTGACCGGCAGTGCGCGGCGGCGCAGCCGATCGACGAAATCGATCTGCTCGACCGGATCGATGCGCAAGGCCCCGGTGAGCCAGAACTGGTCGATGCCGCCGCCGATGTCGCGGTTGCCGTAGTCGAACTCGTCGACGTATTTTTGCATGCGCTCCTGGCCGATGCGGCGCGCGACCTCCTGATAGACCGGCACCGCGCTCACGGCGATCGCGCTGCGCAGGGTGTGATCCTTGTTCCAGGCCTCGATCGGCCGCTTCACGCCGTCCCAGGCAAACACGTCCTTGTCGGGATCGGTGACGACGCCGGTCTCCAGCGCGATCAGCGAGTTCGGGATCTTGAAGGTCGAGGCCGGCAGCTTCCCCTCGCCCGAACGCTCCTTGTCGGAGGCGACGACCAGATAGTCCTCGACCTTGTAGCCGACGAAGGTGCCCGATGTGCCGAGGTCGGTGAAGCGCTTTGCCAGGCTGTCGCGGATCTCGTTGCGCGGCGGCGCGACGTGGGCGAGCGCGCGCTGCGGCATGGTGGCGGCTGCGGCGAGCAGGCCGAGGGTGGAACGGCGGGTGAGCAAGAGCGATGTCCGTTGAACGATGAAGGTGACGGCGACAATGCCGCCGATATCTGGTCAAACGATGACGGATTTCTTCTTGAGCATGATCTGTCCGGAAAATCGCTGCACACTTTGTGCTGACGCGGCCCTTCGGCTCCGGATCATGCTCTACCGCCCCCGACCCGACAGCCGCAGCACGAACACAAGCACCTCGGCGACCGCCTTGTAGAGATCCGGCGGGATCTCCTCGCCGAGCTCCACCTTGGACAGTGCGCCGGCCAGGACCTCGTTCTCCTCGATCGGAATGTCGTGGACCTTGGCGATCTCGACGATCTTTTCGCCAATCGTGCCCTTGCCCTTGGCGACGACGACCGGCGCGCCAGAACCCTTCTCGTAGTGCAAGGCAATCGCGAGCTTGGATGGGTCGCTCATGTGGCGCGATCCAGAAAATGGCCGGCGCGGGCCGGTGCCGGTTGCGGCGGCGTGCCGTCGCGCACGATGATGTCGCCGGGCTTGAGCTCGGCCCTCATCAGGGCCTGATTGAGCTCACCGATGCCGGCACGGAGCTGCTGCGCGGTCACGGGCCGCTCCGCCCACATCCGCACGAACGTCTTGTCGCCGCTCAGTGTGATTAGCGCATGCACCGGGCCGGCCGGCTCGACGTTGAGCGAAAAGCGCGCGCGCCAGGCTTGCTTGGCCGCATCGGCGGATTCGTTGCCTCCGTCGCGCGAGATCTCGAATTGCGCCATCGCGGTGCCTTGCGGCGTTGAAAAGGGTATCTCGAAATTCCACTGCGGCACGGCCGGGTCGATGCGGTGGCCGGACGCGTCAGTGCGATCGGGGAGCGAAGCGACCTGGAGCAGGGTCTGCCGCGCGATCGCGGCATCGGTGTCGTCGAGCAGGCGATGTACCGTGGCCGCCAGCGGCGTATCCGGCGCGAGCGACGGCGAGGCGATGGCCTGCGACGCCGGCAATGCTCCGCGAAACGGCGGCGGAGTGGTCGAGTGAGCGGCCGCCTCGAAGACGTGGCCATCAGGCACGGCCTTGTTGGACCCTGGCACGTTGCCGAGCATCCGCGGCAGGTTTTGTGTCATCTCCTGCAAGAGGCTGGCGGCAAGGCCTGCGGACATGATCCGCGGCATCGCGGCCTGCGCAGCGCCGTCGGCGGTATCAGCCAGGACGGCGGCCGCGGGCGCGGCGCTGCGCGGCATTTGCTGCGGTTGAACGATCTCGGCCTCGGGCGACGGCACCGCGGCCAGTACTGCCCCGCCGGTTGCTTGAGCCGGCGCGGCTGTCCCCGTCGCGTTGGACGCAGGCGCGGCAGCTTGTGCCCGTGGCGCGGAGGACTCGAGCGTGGCCAGCGTCTGGCGCAGCACGAGCAACGCCGCTTTCAGATCCGGCACTGCGCCGGACGACGGCGTCGCGCCCGCGGCCAGCGAGGCCTCGAGGAACAGGCCGGATTTCTGGAACGCGGACTCGACATCGGCGCCATCGAGTCCGGGATTGAGCGGCGTCTGCTGCGCCAGCACGTTCAGCACGGCCTGCTTGAGCCCTGCCGGCAAATTGCTGCCGGTAACGATGGATGCCAGATTGGCAAACAGCGGCGCCTGGCTGCCCTGCTTCGCCGCGGCCTCGGCCGAAGCCAATGTGACTGCAATCCGTTCGGTCGGCGTCAGCGCATTGCGCGCTGCGCTTGCCGACGGCGCCAGCGGCGGGCTGTCCACCAGTGAGGCCGCGCGGGCCGTCAACGTGACCTGGTCGGGAGTGGTCTCGCCTGCCCCGCCCATGACCGCGAGCCGGATGGTCCCGTCGTTCTTCGACACCGCGAGCTGGAGGTTCTGCCCGGGCGTGAGCGCCACCTCCGACATCACGTCCATCGACAGGTTTGCGATCGCGATCCGCACCAGATTGTCGGCGAGCACGCTGACGACCTTGGCGTTCACGACGCTGCCGGGCTGCAATGCGAGATCGGGCGTCGTCGCATCAGCCACGGAGCTGGCGGCACTGACCGGAAGGATCGAGCTGATCGGCGTCGGCATCTCAGGGGCCCGGGGAATGCTGGCCCACCCTAACGCGCCCCTCGTAAACCTCTCGTTAAGTCTACGGCTCTGATTTCGTTAATGCCGTTGCGCCGGATGGGGGACAAATGCGCTGTCATTCCCGACCTGTGCAGGCAAACTGGGCGATGTCTCAATGGGAGTTCCGCCTGGGCGTCAAGCCGACTTGAGGGACCGCAACATGCGACGAGGTGTGTGGGCAGCCGCCTTCAGATGATGCCGTGCTTCCTCAACAGCGCTCGCTCGTCGCCGGATACCCAGCCGAACACCTTCGGCTCCCCGTTCAGATCCTGAATGAAGTAGTGGACGTCAAAAACTATCGCTATGTCTGGTTGATCCTTGCTGGCATAGGTTGCCGTCCAGGCGACATGGGCCATGCAATGATGCTCGTCTATCGGTGAGAGGCGTACATCGCGTATCCGCATTTCCTTCGTCCCGATCGCCCGATAGCGTTCGTAACCTTGCGCCATAACCTTCTTGAGTTGATCGTCGTTCTTTCCAGCCGTCACCCCGGCAGGCGAGGCGGCGATGAAGTCGGAAGCATAAAGCGATGCGACTTCATCTGGATCGACGTTGCCATCGAGCGATCTATTGAAGAACGTCTCGTATCGCTCAAAGAACTTCCTTACACCGTCTTCCGTCATTTTCTTTCCAAGTCCCAAACGCCGCGATCGATGCAAGAGGCCGCCAGCTGACGATCAGTTCCCGCAGAAAAACCGGACATCCGGATCCTCTCGTTAAGAACCTCAGGCCGCAGGCGGCTTTGCCGCCGCCAAAACCGCCACGGCGGCCTCGAAATCCCTGAAGCGGGCCGCGCGCCGGTGAGCGGCCTCCTCGTCCACGCCCCATTGGTCGATATTCCAGTCCTCATCGACATGGGCGGCGGCCCAGACCTGGTCGGCGTCGCGCGCGCCGTGCGCCAGGGCCAACGCCAGCAACGCCGAGCCGGTCAGGGTCGTCACCACATGGAGTGCGGCGACCGACCAGGCATCCCCGGGCAGCGCGGCGCGCGCGGCCCTGACCGCTTCGTCCGGCTGTTTCACATGCATGACACCCTCGGACAGGATGAAATGTGCGCCCAAAGTCTCCGCGGCCCAGAACAACACCGGATCCCAATGTGCGGCCTCGCGGGCCACCAGCCCCTCGGGGTGGCCGGCGCGATAGAACAGCAGATCGGACTCGAAGTATCTTGCGAGATCGTCGCTGACGAGCTCGACGCGGTCGACGACGCTCTCCACGACGCTGTTCGCGATCCGCGTCAGTGGCATGGTCACGGGATCGATCGTCTCCCCTTGGGCCGCCCATTCGGAGGCCACCGCATCGGCCAGTGCGCGCGAGGGGATCACCACCTGACGGCCGGAGGGTGTGCGGATCGGCTTGCCGTCGAGCGCGATGGCGAAGCCGCCTTCGGCCTCGGTGACGCCGGCCGTCTTGTAAAAGCGCTTGCGCAGCGGCGTGCGCGCGGATGCGCGCGCCGATGCCCGGGGATCCGGCGCGGGCTGCCCCGCAGCTTCTTCGAACAATTCGCGCATGTCGGTTCTTCGGTCCCTGTCCTCAACAAATTACCGCCGCCGTCCCGGCGAAGGCCAGGCGACGATGACTGCATTAGTTCGCGCAACTGCGCGCATATGTGCCGCGATCGGCCGGCCCAAGCCCCGCAGCTGCAGCGTCGTCGAGGCACTTCGTGACGCGATCGCTGAACGAATTGCGCGGGAGTGGCCCGTAATTGTAGCGCAGCGGCGCATCGAATTGCGGAACTTTCGGCACCTCGATCTTCGGCGGCGGTGGCGGCGCAGGCTGCGAAGGAGCAAGCCTAGAGGCGCCCGGAGACACATATTGCGCCTGGACAGCCCGCCCCATGAACAGAGCAACCAACAGCACCACACCGATCGAAAGCCGCGTCATGGCGGATATGTCGTGCGCCCACTGTCCTCATTCAACCCGGCTATTCCTCCGGAGCGTTTTCGATCGGATCAAATCTGGCTGCGTCGAGACCGAGCAGGTTCCACGATTGCTGCATGTGCGGCGGCAGCGGCGCGGTCGCGTCGATCACGCCGCCGCGCGGATGCGGGATGACGATGCGGCGCGCCAACAGATGCAACCGGTTTTGCAGGCCGCCCGGCAGCTGCCAGTTTTCGATGTTGAAATATTTGGGATCGCCGACGATGGGGTGGCCGATATGGGCCATGTGGGCGCGCAGCTGGTGGGTGCGGCCCGTCACCGGCTTCAGCGAGACCCAGGTCAGCTTGTTGCCGGCGGTCTCGACCACGGCGTAGTACGTCACCGCGTGGCTTGCGCCCTCGTCGCCGTGCTGGGCGATGCGCATGATGGTATCGTCCTCGCTCTCCTCCTTGGCAAGAAAGGTCGAGATGCGGCCCTGCTTGGGCTTCGGCAGCCCCGGCACCAGCGCCCAATAGACCTTGCGCGCCGACCGCGAGCGGAACGCGCCGGTCAGATGCGAGGCGGCAAAGCGCGTCTTCGCAACCAGCAAGCAACCCGACGTCTCCCTGTCGATGCGGTGCACGAGGCGCGGCTTCTGGCCCTTGGAGTCGCGCATCACCTCCAGCATCTGGTCGATGTGCCGCGTCATGCCCGAGCCGCCCTGCACGGCAAGGCCGGCGGGCTTGTTCAGGACGAGGACGTCGTCGTCCTCCCAGATGGTCATTTCCTTCAGCGCCTTGAGCGTCTTCTGCGCAGCCTCCGACAGTTCGCCGACGACCTTCGGCGTGTCGAGCTTGAGCGGTGGAATGCGGACGCTCTGGCCCTCCTCCAGGCGGTCCTTGCTGTCGACACGCTTGCCGTCGACGCGCAGCTCGCCTTTGCGCACGACGCGCTGGATGTGGGAGAACGACAGGCCGGGAAACCGCGCTTCGAGGAAGCGATCGACGCGCATGTTGTTCTCGTCGGCCGTCACGATGACGGTCTGCACCTTGGTCGGCAGCAATGCCTCGACGGGCTTTGCCGGCTCAGGTCTTTCCTGGACAACTTTCGGCGGACGCCGCTCCGCGCGCTCGCCCGCAAAGCGCGGCGGCTTTCCACCGGGCTTGCCGCCCGGACGCAGGCCGGCTGTCTTTGCGCTGCGCGCCTGATGAGGGCGCGCTTCCTTGCGCTCGTCGCGCGAACGGGGCTTGGGATCGGTTCTTTTGATACGGCGGCTCATGGCTGCCTGCGTACCCTAAAAGCCGGCTGCCGTCACGGCGAAATGGCCGTTTCTAGCCTGTCCCGCCCCGCTCTTTCCGCAACTTCGCCCAGTAATCCAGCCGCTTCCTGATCTCGCGCTCGAAGCCGCGCTCGGGCGGGTCGTAGAAGGTCTGGCGGCCCAGGGCTTCCGGGAAGTAATCCTGGCCGGAGAAGGCATCCGGCATATCGTGGTCGTATTCGTATGATGCGCCGTAGCCTTCCGACTTCATCAGCTTGGTCGGGGAGTTGAGGATGTGCTTGGGCGGCAGCAGCGAGCCGGCCTGCTTTGCGACCTGCATCGCCGTGCCGAAGGCAGTGTAGACCGCGTTCGATTTCGGCGCGGTGGCGAGATAGACCACCGCCTGCGCGATCGCGAGCTCACCTTCGGGATGGCCGAGGAAGTCGAAGGCGTCCTTGGCTGCGTTGGCGATGACGAGCGCCTGCGGATCGGCGAGGCCGATGTCCTCCACCGCCATGCGCACGACGCGGCGGGCCAGGAACAACGGGTCCTCGCCGGCATCCAGCATGCGCGCGAGGTAATACAGCGCAGCATCGGGATCGGAGCCGCGCACCGACTTATGCAGCGCCGAGATCAGGTTGTAATGGCCGTCGGCCGACTTGTCGTAGATCGGAGCGCGGCGCTGCAGGATGTCCTGCAATTGCGCGGCATTGAAAATCTCGTCCGCCCGCGCCGAGCGCCAGACCTCTTCGGCGAGCGTGAGTGAAGCACGGCCATCGCCGTCGGCCATGCGCACCAGCACCGCGCGCGCCTCTTCATCGAGCGGCAGCTTCCTGCCCTCGACCGCCTCGGCATGCGCGAACAGCTTTTCGATGGCGGCAGCGTCGAGCGAGCGAAACACCAGGACGCGCGCGCGAGAGAGCAACGCCGCGTTGAGCTCGAAGGACGGGTTCTCGGTGGTGGCGCCGACCATGACCACCGTGCCGTCTTCCATCACGGGCAGAAACGAATCCTGCTGCGCGCGATTGAAGCGATGCACCTCGTCGACAAACAGCAGCGTGCCCTTGCCCATCTCGCGACGGGCACGCGCGGCGTCGAAAGCCTTCTTCAGGTCGGCGACGCCGGAGAACACCGCGGAGATCTGCTCGAAATGCAGATCGGTCGCATCCGCCAGCAGCCGCGCCACCGTGGTCTTGCCGGTGCCAGGCGGTCCCCAGAACACCAGCGATCCCAGCGTGCGCGTCTCCAGCATGCGCGTCAGGGCGCCGTCGGGACCGAGGATATGGTCCTGCCCGACGACCTCCGACAACACCCGCGGGCGTAAGCGGTCCGGCAGCGGATGCGGCGCGTCGTGGTCGAGCCCCGCCGCAGCGAAGAGAGTTGGCGTCTGCTGTGGTCGCTTCGGACTCATCCGCCCAGCGTGACGTTGATCTGCTGGCCGCCGCGCACCAGCGTGATGCGCCAGATCCTCGCGCGCTCGCCCGCCGCCTTTTCCAGGTCGACGGTCTTGCTTATCTTCTGGTTGTTGACGGCGAGGATGATGTCGCCCTTCTGGAAGCCGACATTCGCGGCCGCACTGTCGCCGCCAAGATCGGTGATCACGACTCCCTCGGTATCGGCGTCAAGATGCAACTCGTCGGCAACCGCCGGGGTGATGGTCGAGACCTTCGCGCCCTGGAACGGCGAGCGGGCGGTGACGACGAGTTCGTTGCGTCCCGTATCGGGTGCGGTCTCAAGCGCCACCGTCAGCTTGACCGGCTTGCCACCACGCTGCACGTCGATCTGCGCGCTACCGCCGAGCGGACGGGTGGCGAAGCGATAGTCGAAGGCGTTGGGATCATCGACGATCTGGCCGTCGATTCCGGTGATGAGGTCGGAGGATTTCAGGCCGGCCTTCGCGGCGGGGCCATTCGAGACCACGCTCGCCACCAGCGCGCCGGTCGGCGACCGCAAGCCCAGGCTCTCGGCAATCTCCGGCGTCACCACCTGCAACTTCGCCCCGAGCCACGGCCGCTTCACCGCCTTGCCGCCGCTCTTGGCGGAGCTGACGACGACACGCACCATGTTGGCGGGGATCGCAAAGCCGATTCCTTGCGAGCCGCCGGAGCGCGAATAGATCGCGGTGTTGATGCCGGCGAGCTTGCCGCTCATGTCGACCAGCGCGCCGCCGGAATTGCCGGGATTGATCGCAGCGTCAGTCTGGATGAAGAACTGGTAGTCCGTGATCCCGACCTGCGTGCGCGCGAGCGCCGAGATGATGCCATGAGTCACGGTCTGGCCGACGCCGAAGGGATTGCCGATCGCAAGCACGACGTCGCCGACCAGCAATTCGTCGGAATTGGTGAAATCGAGGGTCGGAAATTTCTCCTTGCTGTCCTTCAGCCGCAGCACGGCGAGATCGGTGCGGGAATCCTTCAAGAGGATCTCGGCCTCGAACTCGCGCTTGTCGGACAGCGATACCTTCACCTGGTCCGCACCCTCGATGACATGAACGTTGGTGACGACGAGGCCGGAGGCATCAACGATGACGCCGGAGCCAAGCGAGCGCTGCATCTGCTCGGGCTGCTGGCCGGGCACGCCGAAGAAGCGGCGGAAGACGGGGTCATCAAGCAGCGGATTGCGGTTCTGCACCACCTTGGCGGCATAGACGTTGACGACGGCCGGCTGCACCCGCTGCACGATCGGCGCATAGGATAGACGCAGCTCGGCCGGCGAGGACGGAACACGGCGATCCTGCGCCGGAGCCGGATTGAAGTGGGCGGAAAAGCCTATGCACAAGGCCGTGACGGCGGCGGTCCAGCTCGTTCGAAACATTCCTACCTCTTGGAAAAGACGCCGGAATATAGGCGCGTTCGCCCCCCAATAGAAGGGCGCCGGGCGGCAATTCGGGCCCCTTTTCCGGTGTGTCCGGGACGCAAGCCGAGCGTGCGAATCGGCAATTTGCATCATGGCTCGATTGGCATGATGCGCATCATCCCGCATTGTGATGTCGAGCGGATTCGGTTGCGGCGAATTTGCATCAGTCGGAACCCACACAAGCGCGTCGCAGCGTCGCGGGCCGGTCATCGATCATACCTAGGCTCTCCGCCAGCGACTTATCACGGACTTTGGGAAAGTTCGTCAAACGATGGAGGCGTAACGTGAGCAGGAGCAGAACAAGAATTGCAGCCACGGCGATCAGTCTCGCCGGCGCGCTGGCGGCCTCGCAGGCCCAGGCCCAATCGGCAAGCAGCAGCGAGCAGGAGATTGCCCTGCTCAAGCAACAGTTGAAGATGCTGGAGCAAAAGCTCGACAAGCTCCAGAGCCAGACCGCCGCGAACACGGCGGCCACCGCGAAGGCCAAGGCCGAAGCGAAGGCCGAGGCCAAGGCCGAAGCGCGCTCGGAAGCAAAGGCCGCAGTTGCCAACGCCAATGCCGCGATCCCCGTCAAGGGACCGGCGCCGGCCTCCGGCGTCGTCGTGACGATGCCGAACAACCGGCCGACCATTTGCACCGCCGACCAGGCGAACTGCGTCGCCATCACCAGTCGCCTGCACTGGGATGTGGGGGGCTATGACTACCGTCCCAACACCGCAGCGACCGTGCCGCAGAAGCTCGACAGCGGCCAGAACGTTCGCCGCGCGCGCATCGGCGTCACCGGCAAGTTCTTCAACGACTGGAATTTTGCGCTGGTCTACGATTTCGGTGGCTCGTCCGATGGATTTGGCGGCGCCGCGCCGGGATCTCTCCCGGGCGGTGGCCTCTCCGGTGTCGAGAACGCTTATCTCAGCTACACCGGTCTGAAGCCGTTCGGCGGACGGATGGCGATCGAGGCCGGCATCATGGACCTGCCCTACACCCTGGACGAGGCCACGAGTTCCAACGACATCATGTTCATGGAGCGCGCCTCGCCCGGCGTGATCGCCACCAACATCGCCGCAGGCGACTTTCGCTCCGCAGCCGGTGCGCGCTGGTACAACGACCAGCTCTGGATCGGCGGCTATGTCACGGGACCGTCGACGGGTGCGATCCACTCCGCCTCCAGCGCGACGCCGGCGGGCACGAGCGAGCAATATGGCGCCGTGGCGCGCGTGGCCGGCAATCCGATCAGCGCCAAGGACTACTCGGTGCATATCGGCGCCAATGCGCAATGGCTGATCCAGCCGCCGCGCAATCTGATCGCCAACACGCAGACGGTCACACTCAGCGATCGTCCGGAACTGCGGCTTGATCCGACGACGCTGATCTCGACGGGCGCCATCGCCAACGCTTCGGGCGCGCAGGTCTACAGCGTCGAGGCGGCGGCGACCTATGGTCCGCTCATCGTCCAGGGCGAGTACTTCTGGTACAATGTCGACCGCACCGCCAATACCGGCGTTCCGCTGGTCGGCGCGCCGAGCCTCAAATTCCAGGGCGGCTACGCGCAGGCCGGCTACGTGCTGACGGGCGAAGGCCGGAGCTACAATGCGGCGAACGCGGCCTATCACGGCGTCAAGCCGGCGCATCCGTTCTCGCTCGACGGCGGTGGCTGGGGCGCGTGGGAGATTGCGGGACGCTTCTCGACCATCGATCTCAACGATCAGCTCGCGACCGCGAGCGGCGTCGCCGGCGGCCGGCAGACGGTCTATACGCTCGCGCTCAATTGGTACGTCAACGGCAACGTCCGTTTCATGCTCGACTACCTGCACGGAACGGTGTCGCGGCAGGCCTCGCCGATCTCGACCGCAAACGTCGGCTCGAAGTTCGACGCCGTCGCGATGCGCACGCAGTTCGCGTTCTAGGCAAACTCGTCGTCCCGGGGCGCGCGCCAGCGCGAACCCGGGACCCATCACCACAGGATGGAGTTTGGCGAAGACCCGGAGTTGCCGGGCCGCGCTAAAATTTCGTCCTGTGGCTATGGATCCCCGCGTCCGCGGAGATGACACCGAGCTTGAGGAAGGCGCTCCTCGACAATCTATGCCGCGCGCTTCGGCTTCTTCACGACCACCGGCGCTGGCGCGCAGGACAGTCGCTGCTGATGGCTCTCGCCCCAGGCTTTGAGGATATCGATCACCGGCCTGAGGCTCTCGCCGAGCTCGGAGAGGCAATACTCCACCCGCGGCGGCACCTCGGCATAGACCTTGCGGATGACGAGCTTGTCCTCCTCCAGCGCGCGAAGCTGTTTCGTCAGCATGCGCTGGGTGATGCCGGGCATGCGGCGGCGCAATTCGCCGAAACGCTGGGTGCCGCTCTGCAGGTGATAGAGGATGACGCCCTTCCACTTGCCGTCGATCAGGTCCAGCGTCGCCTCGACCGAGCAGCCCGGGCGCCGGGCAAAATCGCGCCGCTTCATGCGTGTTTTCCCAATAGTATCCAAACGGGGACTATATCCCCGAATTTACAGTACTTGCCAAATCGGAGCCAGGGCAACAGTTAGCAGGTCAGGCGCATGTCCCCAGGCTGGGCGCCCATCTGATGGAGACAAACCATGAAGGCCGTCGGCTACAAGAAATCGCTTCCGATCGAGGACGCGGATTCGCTGATCGATTTCGAGACCGCAAAACCCGAGCCCAAGGGGCGCGACATCCGCGTCGCCGTGAAGGCGATCTCGGCCAATCCGGTTGATTACAAGGTACGCAAGCGCGCCGCCCCGCCCGCGGGCGAGACCAAGATCTTGGGTTATGACGCGGCCGGCGTGGTGGACGCTGTCGGGCCCGAGGTCTCTCTATTCAAGCCGGGCGACGAGGTGTTTTACGCCGGCTCGATCCTGCGCCAGGGCACCAATGCCGAATTCCATCTCGTCGATGAACGCATCGTCGGCAACAAGCCGAAGTCGCTCTCGTTTGCTCAGGCAGCCGCCCTCCCCCTGACCTCCATCACCGCCTGGGAACTGTTGTTCGACCGGCTCGGCGCCGTGCCGGGCAAGAGCCTCGATCCGCGCACGCTGCTGATCACCGGCGGCGCCGGTGGCGTCGGCTCGATCCTGATCCAGCTCGCGCGCCGCCTCACCGGGCTGACGGTGCTCGCGACCGCAACGCGGCCGGAATCGCAAAAATGGTGCCTCGATCTCGGCGCGCATGCCGTGATCGACCACGGCAAGCCGATGAAGGAGCAGATCGAGAAACTAAAGCTGCCGCCGGTCGCATTGGTGGCGAGCCTCACCTTCACGGACCAACACTACAAGGCCATCGCCGAGTTCATGGCGCCGCAGGGCCGGTTCGGTCTGATCGACGATCCACCGGAGTTCGTCATGAGCACGTTCAAGGGCAAGGCGATCTCGGTGCACTGGGAATCCATGTTCACCCGCTCCTCGTTCCAGACGCCGGACATGATCGCGCAGCATCATCTGCTGAACGACGTCGCCGACCTCATCGACAAGGGCGTCTTGCGCACCACGCTTGACCAGACATTTGGCACGATCAACGCAGCAAATCTCAAACGCGCGCATGCGCTGCTCGAGAGCGGCAAGTCGCGCGGCAAGATCGTGCTGGAGGGATGGTAGGCGAAGGAGTCGCAGGGTGGGCAAAGGCGCACTTGCGCCGTGCCCACCACCTCTCTCGGTTGCTAAGAAATGCGTGGGCACGCTGTCGCTTTGCCCACCCTACGGCAGCTAGGCTTCCGGCACGCCCTCGACGAACAGCAGCCGCCGCTCCAGCGCCGTCTGCCGCAGCTTGAGCGCCTCGGCATATTCCGGCGAGGCGTACCATTCCTTCAGCCTCGCCATCGAAGGGAATTCGACGATCACGATGGCCTTCGGCGGAAGATTGCCCTCCGCCAGTTCGGCCTTGCCGCCGCGGACGAGATAGCGCCCGCCGTACTGCGCGATCGTCTTCGCGGCGAGCGTTCGATAGGCCTCAAATCCATCGAGATCGCGCAATTCGACTTCCGAGATCACATAGGCTGTCATGCGCTGCCTCAGGCGATCGTATTGACGATGCCGCCTTCCGCACGTAGCGCCGCGCCGTTGGTGGCAGAGGCTTCCTTCGAGGCCACGTAAACCACCATGTTGGCGATCTCATCGACGCTGGCGAAGCGCTGAATCAAGGAGCTCGGGCGATGCTGCTTGACGAAATTGGCCGCGGCCTCGTCCACGGACTGTCCGTTTTGCTTCGCGAGATCCTTCACGAAGGTCTCGACGCCCTCCGACATGGTCGGGCCCGGCAACACGGAATTGACTGTGACGCCGGTGCCGCGGGTGAGTTGCGCGAGGCCGCGCGCGACCGAGAGCTGGGCCGTCTTGCTCATGCCGTAGTGGATCATCTCGACGGGAATGTTGAGCCCGGACTCCGAGGAGATGAAGACGATGCGGCCCCAATTGCGCTTGAGCATGCCCTTCATGTAGGCCCGCGACAGCCGCACGCCGCTCATGACGTTGACCTCGAAGAAGCGACTCCAGTCCTCGTCCGGGATGTCGAAAAAATCCTTCGGCTCGAAGATGCCGGCATTGTTGATGAGGATGTCGACATCAGGCACCTCTGCAACGAGCGCCTTGCAGCCTGCCGCGGTCGAGACGTCGGCAGCGATGCCGCGCACCTTGGCGCCCGCCCCTTCCAGCTTACGGACGGCGGCATCGACCTTGTCCTGGCCGCGGCCGTTGATCACGACGCTGGCGCCGGAAGCGGCGAGGCCCCTGGCAATGGCGTGGCCGATGCCGGCGGTCGAACCGGTCACGAGAGCAGTTTTCCCGGAAAGCTCGATGTTCATGTAATATCTCCATCAGATCGATGACGGGGATATCGGACGCGGTGGACTTCGCCGCAATCGGCGCTCACCAATCAGTGAGACGATCTGTTCCGGCAGCAATTTGGTTCTCACGCCCCCGGCTCGTCCGCAGGTGGAATGATTATTGCTAAGCCAGATCCGAACATCGTTGCTCATGCGAACACGGAAGGACCAAGCGATGAAGAGAACCGCCCTCGCTGTTGCGCTCGGGTTTCTCGGCCTGATGGGCGGCAATTCGCTCGCGCCGGCACAAGCAGTCTATCCGGAAAAATCGTTGCAATTGATCGTCCCCTTTCCGCCGGGCGGCGCCTCTGACGTGGTCGCGCGCATCATCGGCGGCGAACTGGAGACGCGGCTCGGCAAGCCCGTGCTCATCATGAACCGTCCCGGCGGCGGCACCACGATCGCGGCCAAGGAAGTCGCGCGCGCGGCGCCCGACGGATACACCCTGTTCTTCAGCTCGAACTCGAGCTTCACGCTGCCGGCGGCCGTGAAGGAAAGTGTGCCGTACGACGCGGCGAAGGATTTCGAGCCGCTCGGCCAGGTCGGCAAGATCACGCTGGTGCTGGTCACCTACAAGGACAACCCGATCAAGGACGTGGCTGCGCTCGTCGCCGAGGCGAAGGCCAATCCCGACAAGCTGTCGCTCGCGTCCTTTGGCGTGGCGACCGTGTCGCATTTTGCCGGTGAGCTGTTCAAATCGGCCGCCGGGATCAAGATGGTCCACCTGCCCTACAAGGGCAGCGCGCCGGCCATGAACGACCTGATCGGCAAGCACATCCAGTACCACGTCGACACGGTGATCGCCGTCAAGCCGCAGATCGAGGCCGGCACCGTCAAGGTGCTCGCGGTGTTCTCGGGCAAGCGCACGCCTTTCCTGCCCGACGCGCCGACGCTCGCCGAGCTCGGCTACGGCAACATCGATTTCGCCTCATGGGGCGCCGTCGTCGCTCCCAAGGGCCTGCCGCCGGCCATTCACGACAAGCTCTCGTCGACCCTGGAGGGGACGATCAACAATCCCTCCGTAGCCGAGCGCTTCGCCAAGGTCGGCTTCGAGCCCGGCTTCGCGCGTTACAGCGATTGGCCGGGCGCCATCGGCAAGGAGACCGTTGAAATGAAGGCGATCGCGCAAAAGGCGGGGATCAAGGAAGAATAGTCCCGCGGGGAATCGACCCGTCCCGGAAACAAAAACGGCGCCCGAGGCGCCGTTTTCAATTCATATGCTGAGTGGCTTACGCCGCCTCGGCTTCCTTTTCCTGCACCGGACCGGAATCCTGGCCCTTGGCATCGACGTCGCGATCGACGAACTCGATCACGGCCATCGCGGCATTATCGCCGTAGCGGAAGCCAGCCTTGATGATGCGGGTGTAGCCGCCCTGGCGATCCTTGTAGCGGGGCGCCAAGACGTCGAACAGCTTCTTGACCTGGTCCTTGTCGCGCATCTCGGAGATCGCCTGGCGGCGCATGGCGAGGCCACCCTTCTTGCCGAGGGTGACGAGCTTCTCGACGATCGGACGAAGCTCCTTGGCCTTGGGCAGCGTGGTGACGATCTGCTCGTGCTTGATCAGCGCGGCGCACATGTTGGCGAACATCGCGCGGCGATGCTCGGCCGTGCGGTTGAGTTTCCGATGAACCTTGCCGTGACGCATGTGTGTAGTCCTTTTTCGATTGTGTCGCGGTGGTTCAGCGACTGGTTTTCAGGTGGGCTTCCTGCGTTCGCCCTGTCAGTCATTCCGGACGGCGCGAAGCGACGATCCGGAATCTCGAGATTCCGGGTTCGGCTCTGCGAGCCGCCCCGGAATGACGAATGCTCAGTAATGATCTTCGAAGCGCTTGGCGAGCTCGTCGATGTTCTCCGGCGGCCAGCCCGGCACTTCCATGCCGAGATGCAGACCCATCTGGGCCAGCACTTCCTTGATCTCGTTCAGCGACTTGCGGCCGAAGTTCGGGGTGCGGAGCATCTCCGCCTCGCTCTTCTGCACGAGATCGCCGATGTAGACGATGTTGTCGTTCTTCAAGCAGTTGGCTGAACGCACCGACAGCTCGAGCTCGTCCACCTTCTTGAGGAAGGCCGGGTTGAAGGCGAGGTCCGGGATGATCTCCTGGGCGACTTCCTTGCGCGGCTCTTCGAAGTTGACGAACACGTTGAGCTGATCCTGCAGGATGCGGGCAGCGTAAGCCACCGAGTCATCCGGCGAGATCGCACCGTTGGTCTCGATCGTCATGGTCAGCTTGTCGTAGTCGAGGATCTGGCCCTCGCGGGTGTTCTCGACCTTGTAGGAGACCTTGCGAACCGGCGAGTACAGGCTGTCGACCGGGATCAGGCCGATCGGCGCATCCTCGGGGCGGTTGCGCTCGGCGGGCACGTAGCCCTTGCCGGTCGCGACCGTGAACTCCATGCGAATCTCGGCGCCCTCGTCGAGGGTGCAGATCTGCAGGTCCGGGTTGAGCACCACGACGTCGCCGACAGTCTGGATGTCGCCGGCGGTGACGACGCCCGGGCCGGACTTCTTCACGACCATGCGCTTGGGGCCCTCGCCCTGCATCTTGATCGAGATGTCCTTGATGTTGAGCACGATGTCGGTGACGTCCTCACGGACGCCCGCGATCGAGGAGAACTCGTGCAGGACGCCGTCGATGTGCACCGACTGCACCGCCGCGCCCTGGAGCGAGGAGAGCAGGATGCGGCGCAGCGCGTTGCCGAGGGTCTGGCCGAAGCCGCGCTCGAGCGGCTCGGCGACGATGGTCGCGAAGCGGTTCGAATCGCTGCCCGGCGTGACCTGGAGCTTGTTCGGTCGAATCAGTTCTTGCCAATTTTTCTGGATCGTCACTGTTTCACCCATACAGGCCAGTCATACTGCGATTGCAGATACTGGCGTTGGAGAAAGGCCGCAGATTCCCGCGGCTTTGCAAAAAACAATCGCGGGCGCCGATGCGCCCGCAATTTCGTATCAAACGCGCCGACGCTTGCGGGGACGGCAACCGTTGTGCGGGATCGTGGTCACGTCACGGATCGAGGTGACGGTGAAGCCTGCGGCCTGGAGCGCGCGGAGCGCCGATTCACGGCCCGAACCGGGACCGGCAACTTCGACTTCCAGCGTGCGCATGCCGTGCTCCTGCGCCTTCTTGGACACGTCCTCGGCGGCAACCTGCGCGGCGTAGGGGGTCGACTTGCGCGAGCCCTTGAAGCCCATCGTGCCGGCGGAGGACCAGGCAATCGTGTTGCCCTGCGCGTCGGTGATGGTGATGGTCGTGTTGTTGAACGACGAGTTCACATGCGCGACGCCGGAGGCGATGTTCTTGCGCTCACGACGACGAACGCGGGTGGCTTCCTTGCCCATTGAGTACCTTTCCTGGAGATCTCGAACGCCGCCGTAATGCCAGCGGCTACACCTGTGGAAGCGAATAGCGGTAGCGAGTGGCGAATAGGGAGACGTCCCTACTCGCCACTCGCTACTGCGAATTCGCCAGTTTACTTCTTCTTGCCGGCGATGGCCTTCGCCGGACCCTTGCGCGTACGCGCATTGGTGTGGGTGCGCTGGCCGCGCACCGGCAGACCGCGGCGATGACGCAGGCCGCGATAGCAGCCGAGGTCCATCAGACGCTTGATGTTGATGCCGACCTCGCGGCGCAGGTCGCCCTCGACGAGATAGTCGCGGTCGATCACTTCGCGGATCTGGAGCACTTCGGCATCGCTGAGCTGATTGACGCGACGATCCACGGGGATCTTCACCTTCTCCAGGATCTCGCCGGCGATCTTCTGACCGATGCCGTGGATGTACTGGAGCGCGATCAGCACGCGCTTGTTGGTGGGAATGTTCACGCCGGCAATACGGGCCAAGGCCTTCTCTCCTGTCGCCGATCCTCGTCAGGATCGGGCTTAAGTGCTTGTGTTCTCGGGCAGGTGTTCACAAACGCGAACACGACGCCCACCCCCGGTCTTCCTGGGGCCCGGCATCGTCTGAAACTATCCGACTTGGATGCGGGGCTTATTAGGGGATTCCAGGGGCTTTCGTCAACCGCTGCTAGCGTTTGGCTCGCTTTTTCGTGACCTTTTTTGCAGCCTTCCTGGCACCCTTTTTGTGGGCCTTCTTGGCTGCCTTTTTCACCGCTTTCTTGACGGTCTTCTTGCCGGCCTTCCTGGCCGCCTTCTTGGGGCCCTTCACAGCCTTTTTGGCCGATTTGGCGCTCTTTTTGGCCGTTTTCGCCTTTTTGGCTGCTTTCCCGGCCACCGTCTTTCCCGCCCTGGCCTTCTTGGCCGGCGCAGCCTTGGCCGCGCTCTTGGCCCGGGTCTTGGGCTCGACCGCCCCCAGTGCCAGCAGCTGGCGATGGATGGCGCGGGTGACCTCGTCGATGGCCATCATACCGTCGATGGTCGAAAGCTTCCGCCGCTCGGAATAGTAGTGAATCAGCGGTTCCGTCTGATTCCGGTAGCTGGCCAAGCGCTTGGTCAGAACTTCCGGGGTGTCGTCGAGCCGGACCTCTTCTCCGCGCTCCCGCATCTGGGCAACGCGGGTCTCGACACGACTCAGAAGCGCGCTCTCGTTGACGCGAAGCTCGATCACGGCGTCCAGCTTGAGATGCTTGTGCTTGAGCAACTCGTCCAGCGCCTCGGCCTGCGGCACGGTGCGCGGGAAGCCGTCGAGGATGAAACCGTTCTTGGCGTCCGGCTGGTCGATCCGGTCGGAGATGATTCCGACCACGACCTCGTCGGGCACGAGGCCGCCGCTGGCCATGATCTCCTTGGCCTTCAGGCCGACCGGCGTCCCCGCGGCAACCGCCGCACGCAGCATCTCGCCGGTGGAGAGCTGGACGATGCCATAGCGCTGCACCAAGAGCTGCGCCTGGGTCCCCTTGCCCGACCCCGGCGGTCCCAGAAGTATAATTCTCATCGGCGTACGCCCCCCGGATTGGTGAGCGATACGTCGCGCACCTGTGTTTTGATATCAAGAGCGGTGCAAACCAAAACCAGCGCCGCACCACCATTGACGATCATACTATAAGGCAGACCGATCCCGTAAAGGTCGAACACCTGCGGAATCAACTGCAATGCCGTCAGGTAGACGGCTCCGACGACCGTCGTCAATGACACGACGCGATCGAGATAGCCCGCCGTGGCTTCGCCAGGCGCCACACCGGGAATTGTGCCGTCATGCCGCGCCAGGGATTTGGCCGTGTGCTCGGGATCGACAACGTAGGCGGTGTAGACGAAGGCGAGCAGGAATACGGCGATCGACACCAGGATCATGTGCGCCGGCTGGCCCAGTTGGAGATGCCGGTACGCCGCAACTACCACCGGATGATCGCCGCCCAGGACGAAGCCGGCAAAGGCAAGCGGCAGAAAGAAAGTCCACGGCGCGACGGTGACCGGAATCAGGAATCCGGCGCTGTTGAGCTTGATCGGCAGCACGGCATCGCGCGCCGGCAATTGCCGCGCGCCGACATCGCGCGCCCCGAACTCGACCCTGATATTTCGCCGTGCGCCTTCGACAAACACGATCACGGCGACGGTCACGACCCAGAACACGGCGTGGATGAACACGAGATTGCCCGAGAGCGCCCCGCTCCGCACGACATCGGCGATGCCGGCGACGTCTCGCGGCAGGGAGACGAGCATGCCGACGCTCAAGATCAGCGCCAGGCCGTTGCCGATCCCGTAGCGGGTGATCTGCTCGCTCAGCCACACCAGCAGGAAGACACCACCAACCATCGAGGCCGTGGCGGTCATCACGAACCAACCGTCGGGATTCCTGACGAGCTCGGGAAAGGAAATCAGCGTGGACGCGATGCCGTACGCCTGAAAGACAGCAAGAGCCAGCGTGAGTCCGAGCGTGACGCAGACGAGCTTGCGCCGGCCCGCCTCGCCCGACCGCTCGAGCGAACTCAGGCCGCGCCACACCACGGACAGCAACCGGAGAAAGATCGCCGCGGTCAGATAGGGAATGAGGCCGAGCGAAAAGAGCGACAGGCGGTCGTTGAAGCCGGGCAACGACGCCAGTCGAGAAGCATCCAGCCCCGGGATCGGGATCTGTGTGCCGAGCCTGAAAAGGAGCAGCGCGCCAATCGTGAAAGCGATCCGGCGCGCGAGCTCCCTGCTCATCTACGGCGGCCGCGCAGCTTCGACTTGCGGATCAGGCCTTCATACTGATGCGCCAGCAGATAACCCTGCACCTGCGCCACCGTGTCCATGGTCACGCTGACGACGATCAGCAGCGAGGTGCCGCCGAAGTAGAAAGGCACCGAGGCGTAGGAGATCAGGATCTCCGGGATCAAGCAGACGATCGCCAGATAGATCGCACCTAGCACCGTGACGCGCGAGAGCACGTAGTCGATATATTCCGCGGTGCGCTCGCCGGGACGGATGCCCGGTATGAAGCCGCCGTGCTTCTTCAGATTGTCCGCGGTCTCGGTCGGGTTGAACACGATCGCGGTGTAGAAGAAGGCGAAGAACACGATCAGCGCCAGATACATGATCAGGAACAGCGGACGGCCGTGGCCGAGCTGGGTGGTGATCCACTGGAACCATTCCGGCCCGCTGCCCGCATTGAAGTTGGCGACCGTGGTCGGCAGCAGCAGCAGCGAGGATGCGAAGATCGGCGGGATCACGCCGGAGGTGTTGAGCTTGAGCGGCAGATGCGAGGACTGGCCCTCGAACATCTTGTTGCCGACCTGGCGCTTCGGATACTGGATCAGGAGGCGGCGCTGCGCGCGCTCCATGAACACGATGAACGCGATCACGGCGACCGCCATGATGATGACGACCAGAATCAGGCCGGTCGACATCGCGCCCTGACGGCCGAGTTCGAGCATGCCCGCGAGCGCGGCGGGAAGTTCGGCGACGATGCCGGCGAGAATGATCAGCGAGATGCCGTTGCCGATGCCGCGCGAGGTGATCTGCTCACCCAGCCACATCAGGAACATGGTGCCGCCGGTCAGCGTGACAGAGGTCGAGAGCAGGAAGAACAATCCGGGTTCGCTGACGACATTGCCGGCGCCCTGAAGTCCTACCGCAATGCCGTAGGACTGGAACGCGGCCAGAATCACCGTGAGAAAGCGGGTATACTGATTCAGCGTCTTGCGGCCGGCTTCGCCTTCCTTCTTCAGCGCCTCGAGCTGCGGCGAGACGGTGGTGAGAAGCTGGATGATGATCGAGGCCGAGATGTACGGCATGATGTTCAGCGCGAAGATCGCCATGCGGTTGATGCCACCGCCGGCGAACATGTTGAACATGCCGAGGATGCCGCCGGCCTGCGAGCGGAACACCTGTTCCCAGGCGCTCGGGTCGATGCCGGGCAGCGGAATGTAGGTCCCGAGCCGATAAACGAGCAACGCACCCAGGGTGAACCAGATGCGCTTCTTCAGTTCGTCGGCCTTGGCAAACGCGCCGAAATTGAGATTGGCTGCCAGTTGTTCCGCTGCAGAGGCCATCTTGGACTTTCTCCCGCCGCCTATTGCGCCGTCATGCCCGCGGCCGGGCTACTCTCGCGGACGCCGGACATTATCTGGGGCTCGGCTTCGATAAGTCCACGTTCCGCATGCGTAAAGGCCCGCGAGCTGCGGGCCGATGACGCAGTTGTTACGCCGCCTCGCCTTCTTCCTTGGCAGGGGCGAGGATCTTCACCGAGCCGCCGGCCTTCTCGACCGCGGCGATCGCGGTCTTGGTGGCGCCGTGCACTTCGATGTTGAGCTTGGACTTCAGCTCGCCGCGGCCGAGCAGCCGCAGGCCGGCCTTGGCGCGGCGCAGCACGCCGCCCTTCACCAGGGCCTCGACGTTCACGACACTGCCGGCGTCGATCTTCTTGGCATCGACCGCTTCCTGGAGCCGGTCGAGATTGATCTCGGCGAACTCGACGCGGAAGATGTTGTTGAAGCCGCGCTTGGGCAGACGGCGATGCATCGGCATCTGACCGCCTTCGAAACCCTTGATGCGCACGCCCGAACGCGCGGTCTGGCCCTTGCCGCCGCGGCCGGACTGCTTGCCCTTGCCCGAACCGATGCCGCGGCCGACGCGCATACGCTTCTTGCGCGAGCCGGCGTTGTCGGCGATATCGCTGAGCTTCATCGCCCTTCTCCTTGTGTCTTGCGCATGATCTTCGCCGAGGAACGGTGCCCGCTCTTCGGGATCATGCGCCTTTGCTTACTTCTCGTCGACGATGCGGACGAGATGGTGAACCTTCTCGATCATGCCGCGGACCGCCGGGGTATCGGGCAGTTCGCTGGTACGGCCGATCTTGTTGAGCTTGAGCCCGATCAGCGTCGAGCGCTGCGAGTGATGGCGGCGGATCGCGCTACCGGTCTGCTCGAGCTTGATCGTCTTTGCGGCCTTGGCCATGGGAGTCTACTCCGAAAGCTTCCGTTAGTCGGCAGCCGCCTCGGCATCGCCACCGATACGGCGCGACTGGAGGGTGGACACCTTGATGTTGCGGCGGGCTGCGACCGAACGCGGCGAATCCTGATGCTTCAGCGCGTCGAAGGTCGCGCGCACCATGTTGTACGGGTTCGACGAGCCGATCGACTTCGCCACCACGTCCTGGACGCCGAGCGTCTCGAACACGGCGCGCATCGGACCGCCGGCGATGATCCCGGTACCGGCCGGAGCTGCACGCAGGTAGACACGGCCCGCGCCATGACGGCCGGCGATGTCGTGATGGAGGGTGCGGCCCTCGCGCAGCGACACGCGGGTCAGGTTGCGCTTGGCGGACTCGGTGGCCTTGCGGATCGCTTCAGGCACTTCGCGCGCCTTGCCGTGACCGAAGCCGGCGCGGCCCTTCTGATCGCCGATCACGACCAGCGCGGCGAAACCGAAGCGCTTACCGCCCTTGACGACCTTGGCCACGCGGTTGATGTGGACCAGCTTGTCGACGAACTCGCTGTCGCGCTCCTCGCGCTGCTGACGGTCACGTCCGCCGCGTTGATCGCGTCCACCACGTTGTTCGCGTTCTGCCATTTTTCCAATCCTTCAGAGGCTTACGCCTCAATCCTCAAATTCCGTTAGAAGTTCAGCCCGCTCTCACGCGCTGCATCGGCAAGAGCCTTGACGCGCCCGTGATAGAGGTAGCTGCCGCGATCGAACACGACTTCCTTGACGCCCTTCTCGGCAGCGCGCTCGGCCAGCAGCTTGCCGACCGCCTTCGCCGCATCGATGTCGGCGCCAGTCTTGCCGCCGTCGCGCATCGACTTCTCGAGCGACGAGGCAGAGGCCAGCGTCTCGCCCTTCAGGTCGTCGATGACCTGGGCATAGATGTGCTTGGACGAGCGGAACACCGACAGACGCGGACGACCACCACCGGAACGGCGCAGCTTCAGCCGCACACTCCGCTTGCGCCGGGCATTCGTAACCTTGGCTTTCGACATGACCGGCTCCGTTACTTCTTCTTGCCTTCCTTGCGGAAGATGAATTCGCCAACATACTTCACGCCCTTGCCCTTGTAGGGCTCCGGCGGACGATAAGAGCGAATCTCGGCGGCGACCTGGCCGACACGCTGGATGTCGCTGCCTGTCACGGTGATTTCGGTCGGCTTCGGCACGGTGATCGTGATCCCTTCCGGGATCGCGTAGACCACGTCGTGGCTGTAGCCGAGCGCGAGCTGCAGGTTCTTGCCCTGCATCGCCGCGCGGTAACCGACGCCGGTGATTTCGAGCTTCTTCTCGAAGCCCTTGGTGACGCCTTCGACCAGATTCGCGACCTGGGCGCGAGCGGTACCGTACAGCGCGCGCGCGCGGTTGGTCTCGACCCGCGGATTCACCTTCACCTGGCCGTTCTCGAGCTTCACCTCGACGTCGTCATGGACGACGAACTGAAGCTGGCCCTTCGGACCCTTCATCTTGACGGTCTGCCCATCGACGGTCGCGGTCACACCCGACGGAACCGGAATAGGCCTTTTGCCAACTCGTGACATGGCTCAAAAATCCTTCTCAGAACACCGTGAAGAGAACTTCACCGCCCACGTTCGCTTCACGCGCACTGTGGTCGGCCATGATCCCCTTCGGCGTCGACAACACGGAAATGCCGAGTCCGTTGTTCACACGCGGCAGGTTCTTCACCGAGGCGTAAACGCGACGCCCGGGCTTGGAGACACGTTCGATCTCGCGGATGACGGGCTCGCCGTCGAAATACTTCAGCTCGATCTCGATCTCGCTCCGGCCCGAGGAATGCTCGAGCGTGGCGTAACCACGGATGTAGCCCTCGCTCTTGAGGACCTCGAGCACGTTCTCGCGCATCTTCGAGCCAGGCGTGGAGACCTTGTTCTTGGAGCGCATCTGCGCGTTGCGGATACGGGTGATCAGATCGCTGATTGGATCGTGCGTAGACATCTAAACGACCCTCCTTACCAGCTGGACTTCACGAGGCCCGGGACCATGCCCTTGGAGCCAAGTTCGCGCAGCGCGATACGGGACAGCTTGTTCTTGCGGTAGTTCGAGCGCGGCCGGCCCGACAGCTCGCAACGCAGGCGGATGCGGGTCGCCGACGAATTGCGCGGCATCTCTGCAAGCTTCAGGGTCGCGGCGAACCGCTCCTCCATCGGCAGCGTCTTGTCGGCGATGATCGCCTTCAACCGCGCGCGCTTCGGGGCGGCGTTCTTCGCCATCCGCTTGCGCCGGTTGTTCTTCTCGACTGAACTCTTCTTTGCCATGCTTGGCTCCTGGGTATCCGCGTTTGAGAGGCTTTTAGGTCAGCGTCTCACTGCCGGAACGGGAAATTGAAAGCGGTCAACAAGGCCCTCGCCTCTTCGTCGGTCTTGGCCGTGGTGCAGACGGTGATGTCCATGCCGCGGGCTTCGGTGACCTTGTCGAAGTCGATCTCGGGGAAAATGATGTGCTCCTTGATGCCGAGCGAGTAGTTGCCGCGGCCGTCGAAGCTCTTCGGGTTCAGGCCGCGGAAGTCGCGGACGCGCGGCAGCGCGACCGTCACCAGGCGATCGATGAACTCGTACATGTGGGCCTTGCGCAGCGTGACCTTGCAGCCGATCGGCTGGTTCTCGCGCAGCTTGAAGGTCGCGATCGCGATACGCGAATAGGTCACGATCGCCTTCTGGCCGGCAATCTGGGTCAGCTCGGCAGCAGCGGTCTCGGCCTTCTTGCGGTCGTTGACGGAATCGCCAACGCCCATGTTCAGCACGACCTTGTCCAGGCGAGGAACCTGCATGACGTTCTCATAACCGAACTTCTCGGTCATGGCCGTGCGGATCTTCGCATCGTATTCCGCGCGCAGGCGCGGGGTGTAAGCGGCCTCAGCCATCGATCTCAGCTCCCGAGCTCTTGGCGATGCGGACCTTCTTGCCGTCCGCCAGAATCTTGAATCCGACGCGGGTCGGCTTTCCGTCCTTGCCGACATACGCGATGTTGGACAGTTGGATCGGCGACTCCTTCGAGATGATGCCGCCCTCCTGGGCCTGCGTCTGCTTCTGGTGACGCTTGACCATGTTGATGCCGCGCACGAGCGCCGTGCCGGCGTCGGGACGCACTTCAAACACTTCGCCGGTGCGGCCCTTGTCGCGACCGGTCAGCACGACGACCTTGTCGCCCTTGCGGATCTTCGCAGCCATCACAGCACCTCCGGCGCGAGCGAGATGATCTTCATGTGGTTCTTCGCGCGCAGCTCGCGCGGCACGGGCCCGAAGATACGGGTGCCGACCGGCTCGGACTGGTTGTTGATCAGGACGGCGGCGTTGCGGTCGAAGCGGATGACCGAACCGTCGGCGCGGCGAATGTCCTTGCGGACGCGCACCACGACGGCCTTCATCACGTCGCCCTTCTTCACCTTGCCACGCGGAATCGCTTCCTTGATCGAAACGACGATGATGTCGCCGATCGTGGCGTAGCGGCGCTTGGAGCCCCCGAGCACCTTGATACACATGACACGGCGTGCGCCAGAATTATCGGCCACGTCGAGGTTGGTCTGCATCTGAATCATTGATGCACCTCGTCCTCTTCTATTTGCGCCAGCCCAGCCGGCGCTCAACATTTCCCTGAAGTCAGTCGGCTAAAGCCAACAGATCAGGCGCTTTTCTTGTGTTCGCCCCGGATCACGACCCAGCGCTTCAACTTCGAAATCGGCTTCGATTCCTCGATCCACACCATGTCGCCCGGCTTGAACTCGTTGCTCTCGTCGTGCGCGTGGTAGTTCTTCGAACGGCGGATCGTCTTCTTGTAGATCGGGTGCGTGAAGCGGCGATCAACGCGCACCACGATGGTCTTGGCCTGCTTGTCGCTGACGACCACGCCCTGCAAAGTACGTTTCGGCATCTTCGTAAGCCTCTTACTTCTTCTTCGCGCGCGTCTGCGCGGCGACGGTCTTGATCCGGGCGATGTCACGGCGGGCCTCGCGCAGGCGCGAGGTGTTCTCGAGCTGCCCGGTGGCGCGCTGGAAGCGCAGATTGAAGCGCTCCTTCTTCAGGTTCAGGACGGCGTCATCCTGCTGGTCGGGGCTCATCGCGCGGATGTCTTCGATCTTCATCTGGGCCATGGCCATTACTCCGCAATGCGCTCGACGAAGCGCGTCTTGATCGGCAGCTTGGCGGCCGCCAGGGTCAGCGCCTCACGCGCCGTCTGGGTGTTGACGCCGTCGATCTCGAACAGCACCCGGCCCGGCTTGACGCGCGCGACCCACAATTCCGGCGAACCCTTGCCGGAGCCCATGCGGACTTCGGCCGGCTTCTTCGACACCGGAACGTCCGGGAACACGCGAATCCAGACGCGGCCGGCACGCTTCATGTGGCGGGTCAGCGCGCGGCGGGCGGCCTCGATCTGGCGCGCGGTGACGCGCTCAGGCTCGGTCGCCTTCAGGCCGAACTGGCCGAACGCCAACGTCGCGCCCGAAGACGCAACGCCGTGGATGCGGCCCTTGTGCGCCTTCCGGAACTTCGTTTTCTTAGGTTGCATCATGGCTTCAAGCCCTCAAATTCTCAGTGCGGATCAGGCCGCAGCGTTGTCACGGCGCCCACGGCCACCGCGATCACCACCACCGCTGGTCTCGCCTTCGGCCATTCTCTTGTCCTGGGCCATCGGATCGTGCTCGAGGATCTCGCCCTTGAAGATCCAGACCTTGACGCCGCAGGTGCCGAAGGTTGTGAACGCGGTCGCAACGCCGTAGTCGATGTCGGCGCGCAGCGTGTGCAGCGGCACGCGACCCTCGCGGTACCACTCCATGCGCGCGATTTCCGCACCGCCCAGACGGCCCGAGCAGTTGATGCGGATGCCTTCCGCGCCGAGACGCATCGCCGACTGCACGGCGCGCTTCATGGCGCGGCGGAACGCCACGCGGCGCTCCAGCTGCTGCGCAATCGACTCGGCCACCAGCGTCGCATCGAGCTCCGGCTTGCGGATTTCGACGATGTTGATGACGACGTCGGACGAGGTGATGTCCGCGACTTTCTTGCGCAGCTTGTCGATGTCCGCGCCCTTCTTGCCGATCACCACGCCCGGACGGGCCGAGTGGATGGTGACGCGGCACTTCTTGTGCGGACGCTCGATCACGATGCGGGCGACGGCCGCCTGCTTGAGCTCCTTGTGCAGGATCTCACGGATCTTGACGTCCTCGTGCAACAGCTTGCCGTATTCCTGCTTGCCGGCGAACCAGCGGGAATCCCAGGTACGGTTGATGCCGAGACGCAGACCGATCGGATTGATCTTTTGACCCATCGTGTTCTCCTGCGCCCTTAAGCGGCTGCTTCGGCTTCGACCTGACGAACGATGATCGTCAGCTGCGAAAATGGTTTGTAGACACGGCCCGAGCGGCCACGGCCGCGAGCGGCGAAGCGCTTCATCACGAGGCCGTTGCCGACGAAGGCCTGCGCCACGACGAGATCGTCGACGTCGAGGTCGTGGTTGTTCTCGGCGTTGGCGATAGCCGATTCCAGGCACTTCTTCACGTCCACAGCGATCCGCTTGCGCGAAAACTGCAGATCGGCGAGCGCAGCAGCCGCCTTCCGGCCGCGAATGAGCTGGGCGACCAGGTTGAGCTTCTGCGGGCTCACCCGCAGCATCCGGGCGACCGCCTTGGCCTCGTTCTCGGCGAGGCTCCGTTCGCGCTTAGGTTTGCTCATCGTTCAATCCTCAAGCCTTCTTGGCTTTCTTGTCGCCGGAGTGGCCATGGAAGGTCCGGGTCGGCGAGAACTCGCCGAACTTGTGACCGACCATTTCCTCGTTGACGGCCACCGGCACGTGCTTCTGACCGTTGTAGACGCCGAAGGTCAGGCCGACGAACTGCGGCAGGATCGTCGAGCGACGGCTCCAGATCTTGATGACGTCGTGACGGCCGGACGCGCGGGCGGCATCTGCCTTCTTGAGCAGAGAACCCTCGACGAACGGGCCTTTCCAGACTGAACGAACCATGTCCGGCGTTCCTTACTTCTTCCGCTTGTGGCGGCTTAGGAGAATGAATTTGTTGGTCGACTTGTTGGTACGGGTCTTCTTGCCCTTGGTCGGCTTGCCCCACGGGGTGACCGGGTGGCGGCCGCCCGAGGTACGACCTTCACCACCGCCGTGCGGATGGTCGATCGGGTTCATCGAGACACCGCGGTTATGCGGCTTGCGGCCCAGCCAACGGTTACGGCCGGCCTTGCCGATCGAGGTGTTCATGTGATCCGGGTTCGACACCGCGCCGATCGTGCCGCGACAACGGCCGTGCACGAGGCGCTGCTCGCCCGAATTCAGGCGGATGATCACGTAGTCCTGATCGCGGCCGACGAGCTGGGCATAGGTGCCCGCCGAACGGGCGAGCTGGCCGCCCTTCCCGATCTTGACCTCGATATTGTGGATGATGGTGCCGACCGGCATGTTGCCGAGCGGCATGACGTTGCCCGGCTTCACGTCGACGTAGTTGCCGGCGATGATGGTGTCACCCACGGCCAGGCGCTGCGGCGCCAGGATGTAGGCTTGCTCGCCGTCCTGATACTTGATCAGCGCGATGAAGCCGGTGCGGTTCGGATCGTACTCGAGACGCTCGACGGTCGCGGGAACGTCGATCTTCTCGCGCTTGAAATCCACGGTGCGCAGTGTCTTCTTGTGACCACCGCCGCGGAAGCGCACGGTAATGCGACCGGTGTTGTTACGACCGCCCGAGGAGTGCTTACCCTCGGTGAGCGCCTTAACCGGCTTGCCCTTGTAGAGGGCCGAACGATCGACCATGACCAGCTGGCGCTGGCCCGGCGTCGTAGGATTGAATGTCTTCAGTGCCATCGTCGTACGACCTTACAGACCGGTGGTGACGTCGATCCGGTGGCCCTCTTCGAGGGTCACGATCGCGCGCTTGGTGTTCGACTGCGAGCCGAGATGGCCGCGGAAGATCTTGGTCTTGCCCTTGCGGACCAAGGTGTTGACGCTCTTGACCTTGACGTCGAACAGCTTCTCGATCGCTTCCTTGATCTGCGGCTTGGTCGCCTTCGCGGCCACCTTGAACAGCACCTTGTTGTGCTCGGAGGCGATCGTCGCCTTTTCGGTCACGACCGGCGAGACGATGACGTCGTAGTGGCGAGCCTCGATGTTCTTCGTCATTTGAAGCGCGCCTCCAGCGCATCGATGGCGGCCTTGGTCAGAACGAGCTTCTGACGGCGCAGGATGTCGTAGACATTGATGCCCTGGATCGGCAGCACGTCCATGTTCGGGATGTTGCGGGCCGCCGCGGCGAAGCCGTTGTTGAGCTCGGCACCGTCGATGATCAGCGCGTTGGTCAGACCCAGGCCCGAGAAGTGACCGAGCAGCGCCTTGGTCTTGGCGGCTTCCAGCGCGGCCTTCTCGATCACGACGAGATCGCCGTCCTTGGCCTTGGCCGAGAGCGCATGCTTCAGCGCGAGCGCGCGAACCTTCTTCGGCAGGTCGGTGGCGTGCGAACGCACCACCGGACCGAAGGCACGACCGCCGCCGCGGAACTGCGGCACGCGGGCCGAGCCGTGACGAGCACCGCCGGTGCCCTTCTGCTTGTACATCTTCTTGCCGGTGCGCCAGATCTCGGCGCGGCCCTTGGCCTTGTGCGTGCCGGCCTGACGCTTGTTGAGCTGCCACTGCACGCAACGCGCAATGATGTCCTGGCGCGGCTCGAGGCCGAAAATGGCGTCGGACAGCTGGACCGAGCCGGCTTCCTTACCTTCGAGGGTGGTGACCTTCAATTCCATCTCACGCACCCTCCTGCTGGGCCGCAGCCTCGGCTTCGCCACCCGCAACCTTGAACTTGCCGGGCTTCGGAGCTTCCTTCGGCAGCGGCTTCTTGACGGCGTCGCGCACGCGAATCCAGCCGCCCTTGGAGCCGGGAACGGCGCCTTCGACGAGGATCAGGCCGCGCTCGACATCGAGCTGAACGACGCGAAGGTTGAGCGTGGTGATGCGGTCGACACCCATGTGGCCGGGCATCTTCTTGTTCTTCCAGGTCTTGCCGGGGTCCTGACGGCCACCGGTCGAACCGATCGAGCGGTGCGAGACCGAGACGCCGTGGGTGGCGCGCAGACCGCCGAAGTTCCAGCGCTTCATGCCGCCGGCGAAGCCTTTACCGACCGACGTGCCGGTGACGTCGACGAACTGGCCGACGACGAAGTGGTCGGCAAGGATCTCGGCGCCGACGGGGATCATGGCATCCGCGGTGACGCGGAATTCCTCGACCTGCCGCTTCGGCTCGACCTTGGCGACCGCGAACTGGCCGCGCTCCGCCTTGGGCATGTAAACGGTCTTCCGGCTGCCAGAACCAAGCTGGAGCGCGACGTAACCGTTCTTCTCTTCGGTACGGTGGCCTACGACCTGGCAATTGCCGAGCTTCAGCACGGTCACGGGGATATGTTCGCCGGCCTCTGTAAAGACCCGCGTCATCCCGACCTTTTGTGCGATCACTCCGGAGCGCATCGGCTTGCTTCCTGTTCTTTCTGTCCGCTTGCGCGAACGGGATCCAAAAATCTTAGAGCTTAATCTCGACGTCGACACCGGCGGCCAGGTCGAGCTTCATCAAAGCATCGACGGTCTGCGGGGTCGGATCGACGATGTCGAGCAGGCGCTTGTGAGTGCGCATCTCGAACTGCTCGCGGCTCTTCTTGTCGACGTGGGGCGAACGGTTGACGGTGAACTTCTCGATGCGGGTGGGCAGCGGAATGGGTCCGCGGACCTGCGCGCCGGTGCGCTTCGCCGTGTTCACGATCTCGCGGGTCGACGTATCGAGGATACGATGGTCGAACGCCTTGAGACGGATACGAATGTTTTGGCCGTTCATTGCCGTGGTCTTTCTTCAGTGGGTGGCGAATAGCGAATAGCGAATGTCACCACTCGCTATTCGCCGATCCCTATTCTCGTAATTACTCGATGATCGAGGCGACAACGCCGGCGCCGACGGTGCGGCCACCTTCGCGGATCGCGAAGCGGAGCTTCTCTTCCATCGCGATCGGCACGATCAGGTGCACTTCCATCGCGATGTTGTCGCCCGGCATCACCATCTCGGTGCCTTCCGGCAGATGCACGACACCGGTCACGTCGGTGGTGCGGAAGTAGAACTGCGGACGGTAGTTGGTGAAGAACGGGGTGTGGCGACCGCCCTCCTCCTTGGTGAGGATGTAAGCCTCAGCCTTGAACTTGGTGTGCGGCTTGACCGAACCCGGCTTGCACAGCACCTGGCCGCGCTCGACGTCTTCGCGCTTGGTGCCGCGGAGCAGCGCACCGATGTTGTCGCCGGCCTGGCCCTGGTCGAGCAGCTTGCGGAACATTTCGACGCCGGTGACGGTCGTCTTCTGGGTCGCACGCAGACCGACGATCTCGATTTCCTCGCCGACCTTGACGATGCCGCGCTCGACACGGCCGGTCACGACGGTGCCGCGGCCCGAGATCGAGAACACGTCTTCAACCGGCATCAGGAACGGCTGGTCGATCGGACGCTCCGGCTGCGGGATGTACTCGTCGACGTTCTTCATCAGCTCGAGGATGGCGTCGTGGCCGAGCTTCTTGTCGGAATCTTCGAGAGCGGCGAGCGCCGAACCCTTGATGATCGGGATCTTGTCGCCCGGGAAGTCGTACTTCGAGAGCAGCTCGCGGACTTCGAGCTCGACGAGCTCGAGCAGTTCCGGATCGTCGACCATGTCGCACTTGTTCAGGAACACGACCAGCGCGGGCACGCCGACCTGGCGGGCGAGCAGGATGTGCTCGCGGGTCTGCGGCATCGGACCGTCGGCGGCCGACACGACCAGAATCGCACCGTCCATCTGGGCGGCGCCAGTGATCATGTTCTTCACGTAGTCGGCGTGGCCGGGGCAGTCGACGTGGGCGTAGTGGCGGTTCGGCGTTTCGTACTCGACGTGCGCGGTCGAGATGGTGATGCCGCGCGCCTTCTCTTCCGGCGCCTTGTCGATCTGGTCGTACGCGGTGAACGTCGCACCGCCTGCTTCGGCGAGAACCTTGGTGATCGCCGCGGTCAGCGACGTCTTGCCGTGGTCGACGTGACCGATGGTGCCGATGTTGCAGTGCGGCTTGTTACGTTCAAACTTTGCTTTGGCCATTTGACTCTCCGTTCAATCGTCAGTTCGTGACCGACGACAATCAGGCAAACTTCTTCTGGACTTCTGCCGACACATTGGCCGGCGCTTCTGCGTAGTGGTCGAACTGCATGGTGAAGGTTGCGCGACCCTGGCTCATCGAGCGCAGGTTATTCACGTAACCGAACATGTTCATGAGCGGCACCATCGCGTTGATGACGTTGGCGTTGCCGCGCATGTCCTGCCCCTGGATCTGACCGCGCCGGGAATTCAGGTCGCCGATGACCGAGCCGGTGTAGTCTTCCGGGGTCACCACTTCGACCTTCATGATCGGCTCGAGCAGGACGGACTTGCCCTTCTGCAAGGCTTCGCGGAATGCCGCGCGCGATGCGATTTCGAAGGCGAGCGCCGACGAGTCGACGTCGTGGTACTTGCCGTCGACGAGCTGAACCTTGACGTCGACCACGGGGAAGCCCGCGACCACGCCGGAGCTCATCACGCTGTTGAGGCCCTTTTCGACGCCGGGGATGTATTCCTTCGGAACCGCACCGCCGACGATCTTGGACTCGAACTCGTAGCCCTTGCCGGGCTCGTTCGGCTCGACCACGATCGACACTTCCGCGAACTGACCGGTACCCCCGGTCTGCTTCTTGTGGGTGTACTTGACCTCGGCCTTCTTGGTGACGCGCTCACGGAACGCAACCTGCGGCGCGCCGATGTTGGCGTCGACCTTGTAGGTACGCCTGAGGATGTCGACCTTGATGTCGAGATGGAGTTCGCCCATGCCCTTGAGGATGGTCTGGCCGGACTCCTGGTCGGTCGAGACGCGGAAGGACGGATCCTCCGCGGCGAGCTTGGCCAGTGCCACGCCCAGCTTTTCCTGGTCGGCCTTGGACTTCGGCTCGATCGCGATCTCGATGACCGGCTCGGGGAATTCCATCTTCTCCAGGATCACCTGCTTGTCGGGATCGCACAGCGTGTCACCGGTGCGTGCTTCCTTCAGGCCGGCCAGCGCGACGATGTCGCCGGCATAGGCTTCCTTGATGTCTTCGCGGTTGTTCGCATGCATCAGGAGCATGCGCCCGATGCGCTCCTTCTTCTCGCGGGTCGAGTTCACGACGCCGGTGCCGCTCTGCAGAACGCCGGAGTAGATGCGGCAGAAGGTGATGGTGCCGACGAACGGGTCGTCCATGATCTTGAACGCGAGCAGCGCGAGCGGCTCCTTGTCGTCCGCCTTGCGCACGACCTCGTTGCCGTGGTCGTCGGTGCCCTTGATCGCGGGCACGTCGATCGGCGACGGCAGATAGTCGACGACGGCGTCGAGCAGCGGCTGCACGCCCTTGTTCTTGAAGGCCGAGCCGCACAGCACGGGATAGAACGCGCCGGTCAGAACCGCCTTGCGGATCAGCCGCTTCAGCGTCTCTTCGTCCGGCTCCTTGCCGTCGAGATAGGCGGCCATGGCGTCGTCGTCGAGCTCGACGGCGGCTTCCACCATCTTCTCGCGGTATTCCTTGGCCTGCTCGACGAGATCCTCGGGAATGTCGACATAGTCGAACTTCGCGCCGAGCGATTCATCGTTCCAGATGATGCCCTGCATCTTCACGAGGTCGACGAGACCCTTGAAGTTGTTCTCGGCGCCGATCGGAAGCTGGATCGCGATCGGCTTGGCACCGAGGCGGTCGACGATGTCGGCCAGGCACTTGAAGAAGTCGGCGCCGGTCTTGTCCATCTTGTTGGCGAAGACGATGCGCGGAACCTTGTACTTGTCGCCCTGGCGCCAGACGGTCTCGGTCTGGGGCTCGACGCCCTGGTTGGAATCGAGCACGCAGACGGCGCCGTCGAGCACGCGCAGCGAACGCTCGACTTCGATGGTGAAGTCGACGTGGCCGGGGGTGTCGATGATGTTCAGACGCTTGCCGGCCCAGAACGCGGTGGTCGCGGCCGAAGTGATCGTGATGCCACGCTCCTGCTCCTGCTCCATCCAGTCCATCGTCGCGGCACCTTCGTGCACTTCGCCGATCTTGTGGCTCTTGCCGGTGTAATAGAGGATGCGCTCGGTCGTCGTCGTCTTGCCGGCATCGATATGCGCCATGATACCGAAGTTGCGGTAATTCTCTATGGCATGAACGCGGGGCATGGGGTGTTCCTTAGATTCCGTGTTTCGCCGTTACCAGCGATAGTGCGAGAAGGCGCGGTTGGCTTCCGCCATCCGGTGCACGTCTTCGCGCTTCTTGACGGCGTTGCCCCGGTTGTTCGACGCGTCCAGGAGCTCCGCCGACAGCCGCTCGGTCATGGTCTTCTCGTTGCGCTCGCGCGCAGCGGAGATCAGCCAGCGGATGCCCAGCGCCTGACGGCGGGTCGAACGAACCTCGACCGGGACCTGGTAGGTCGCGCCGCCGACGCGGCGGGAGCGCACTTCGATCGTCGGCATGACGTTCTCGAGTGCCTGCTCGAACACGCCGAGCGGGTTCTGCTTGGTCTTGGTTTCGATGATACCGAACGCACCGTAGACGATGCCTTCGGCGACCGACTTCTTGCCGGCGTACATCACCGAGTTCATGAACTTCGTGACGATTATGTTCCCGAACTTCGGATCGGGAAGGACTTCGCGCTTTTCCGCTGAGTGGCGACGAGACATGGACCTGGTTCCCGCTTACTTCGGACGCTTCGCGCCGTACTTCGAACGACGCTGCTTACGGTTCTTGACGCCCTGGGTATCCAGAACGCCGCGGAGGATGTGGTAGCGCACGCCCGGCAAGTCCTTGACGCGGCCGCCGCGGATCATGACCACCGAGTGCTCCTGGAGATTATGGCCCTCGCCGGGGATGTAGCCGATCACCTCGAAGCCGTTGGTCAGGCGCACCTTGGCGACCTTACGAAGCGCCGAGTTCGGCTTCTTCGGGGTCGTGGTGTAGACGCGGGTGCAAACACCACGCTTCTGCGGCGACTGCTGCAGCGCCGGCACCTTCTTGCGCGACTTCTGCACTTCACGCGGTTGAGCGATCAGCTGGTTGATCGTCGGCATCCTGGCCTTACCCTTTGTTCTGTCGCGGATCCTGTTCGGATCCGCTGTCTTGCCGCAGCCCGTTGCCGGGACTGCAAATTCTTTCGAGCTACCCGCCCGACGAGGTCGCCTTTAGCGGAACAATCCGCACAAAGCGAAATTGCGCCAACCGCTCCATCAACGAGCGGAAAGCGCTTCGACGCCACAGAGGACCGCAGTATTGAGGCCGGTCAGCGTAATGCCGCGGCCCGCGCACTGAGGTCATGCATCCGAATTCGATCTCAAGAGAACGTGCTCGAGAGAACTAAAGTCGCACTGGCATTGCCTAGCTATGATCGACAGCGTTTGAGCGGCATTCGTCGAGGTTGGTGCCCGCCTTGAGCGACCCTTGTGGATCTAGTCCTTGTGGATCTAGTTCTTGGGGATCTAACGGGTGGCCCGTTCCGACGCTGGCGATGCTCACCGCCTGTCGTTAAGTGAGGCGCTTTCTATAAGTGAGAATCGATCAAGTCAAGGCGAAACGACAGTCACAAAGCGCTCAGGAGCCTGTCAAAATCGCTGTTTGCCGCCCTTGCCGCGCCAGCTTCATATGGGGCGGCGCCCTTCATGTCGCTAGCCTGCGAGGCTATTTATATCCGGGTTAAAAGTACTTTTCTTTCACCCGGAAAGGCTTTTATTGCTTTTGAGGCGTTAATCTACTCGCTTCGGCAGCAATCGGCGCCCCGGGACACCGTGATAATCGCCGGAGGATTGTGCGGTTCAACCGACAGTCCCGACGCTGGCCGCGGGCTTTTTCTACGCCCCTGCCGATCCGCATGCGGGTTAATCCGACCCGGTTTTCGAATCGAAGAACTCACCGTCACATGCGGAGCGAGTGGGCATCGATGACGGGATCACAGAATCAGTGCCGCCCCGGTCACTCCTCCCGGTCGTCGTCGTCCTCGTCATCCTCTTCGTCATCATCGTCTCTGCCGTCGTCGGCGTGAGCCGCCGCGCCATGCGGCTGGTGGATCTGGTCGTTCCACAGCTTGCGATAGATGCCGTTCTTGGCGAGCAACTGGGCATGCGAGCCGCGTTCGATCGCCCTGCCCGCGGAAATCACGATGATCTCGTCCATCTCGACCACCGAGGTCAGGCGGTGGGTCGACCAGATCATGGTGCGCCCCTTGGCCACCTTGAGCAGCGTCCGGTTGATCGCAGCTTCCGTGGTCTGGTCCAGAGCGGAGGTCGCTTCGTCCAGCAGCAGCACCGAGGGGTTGCGGATGATCGCGCGCGCGATCGCGATGCGCTGGCGCTGGCCGCCCGACAGGGTGTCGCCGCGCTCGCCGACCGGCGTGTCGTATCGTTGCGGCAGGCTCATGATGTAGCGGTGGATCTCGGCCTTCCGGGCCGCCTCCTCCACCTCCGCGTCGCTCGCGCCCTCCTTACCGAGCCGGATGTTCTCGCGGATCGACATGTTGAACAACATGTTCTCCTGGAACACCACCGCCATGCTCCGGCGCAGTGAATCCAGCGTGACCTTGCGGACGTCGACGCCGTCGATGGTGACGCGCCCCTCGTTGGGCACGTACAGCCGCAGGATCAGGTTGAGCAGCGTGCTCTTGCCGGATCCGCTCGGGCCGACGATCGCGATGCGCTTGCCCGCATTGAGCTTGAGACTGAGATTATCCAGCACCGGCGTCTGACTGCCCTCGTACTGGAAGGTGACGTGATCGAAGGTGATGTCGTTGGTGATGCGCGGCAGGTCGGGCGCGCCAGGACGATCGGCGCCGCGGGTGGGCTCGTCGAGCAGCTCCTGGATGTGGCGGATCGCGGCGGCCGAGGAGATCGACACCGGAATGAAATGCATCACGTGGGCGATGTTGTAGGAGACCTCCCAGAACGCGCTTTCGAAGGTGACGAAGGTGCCGATGGTGATCTGGCCCGTTGTTGCCAGATAGGCGCCGATCGCGAGCACCACGAGGTGCAGGAGCAGAACCGAAATGGTGACCGTGCGCTCCACCATGGTCGAGAGGAAGGTCGCTGAAGCGATCCTGTCGCGGGTCTCGTCGTTGCGGAACCGGAAGAAGCCGAACATCTTGCGCTGCAGGCTGAAGGCCTTGATCACGGCCTGCGCCGCCACGTTCTCCTGGACCATGCCGAGCAGCGCACTCTCGTTCTGCTTCTGCTCGTAATTGGCCTGCACGGCCTTTGGCGTGAGGATGCGCGGCCCGATCAGGGTGATCGGGAACACCAGCAGCGCAACGACGGCGAGCTGCCAGTTCAGAAACAGCATCAGGATGATGCCGGCGATCAGCTCCAGGAACGGCAGCGCCGCGCTGTTGGCAAAGGTCTTGATCGAGCCTTCGACGGCCGAGAGGTCGACCGAGAAGCGGGACAGGATCTCACCGCGCTTGGTGCGGCCGAAATAGGCCGCCGGCAGGTCCTGGACATGCTCGAACAGGCGCGAGCGAATGTCGGAGATGACGCAAGCGGCCAGCCGCGCATCCCAGCGCTCGTACCAGACCGCGACGATCGAGGTGAAGATGCCCGTTACCGCGAGCACGCCGAGGATCTTGTAAAGTGCCTGAAAATCCTCCTCACCGAGCGCGTCGTCGATCAGGAACTTCAGGCTGAGCGGCATGATGACGTTGAAGAGCGTCTCGACGAAGACGCCGAACGCAACGTAGGACAGCATCCGCTTGTAGTTGGTCAGATAGGGCTTGACGAAGCCGACGATGGTGGCGAGCGCGCCGGCGGCCTCGCGCGCCGTAAAGACGACGAGGTCCTCATCCTCATCGTCATCATCGAGCCCCAGCTCGTCCTCGCTCTCGTCTTCCTCATCATTCTCGAGGTCCGGCCTGGCGGCGGCGGCGAGCTTGTCGTCGAGCTCGGCCGCCTCTTCGGCGGCGAGCTTCTGTTTGTCGGGCGGGAGGGGCTTGGACGCCATGAAACCAACCGATGCTGACGGCCGGCATGACCGCAGAGAAAGCAGGAGATAGCGGTAACCGCTATTGCACCGATTCTATGCGATCAAGATGAATTCGGCAAAAACAATTGGCGAACGCGCTCGCGCCAAGCGTTCAGTCCTCGTCCTCGTCCTCGACCTTGTCGAAGAAGGAATAGCGCAAGCTGTCGGCGTCGGCGTACCACTGCCCCGGCCCCTTGTTGGCGGCGAGCGTCGCCTCCCAGAGCGCATCGGTGCAATCCTTGCGGTGCATCGCGAGGTCGAAGCCATTGCCGAAGAACAGCTCGGACCATTCCCACCAGGTGCCGAGCTTCTTGACCCCGCGCAGGAGATCGTAGCGATCAATCAAAGCCGGAGCCATGTCCGAGGTGATCGAGCCGAACACGAGGCCGGTCTTGACCACGCGATTCAGCTCCTTGATCGCGCGGACCACCTGCTTCGGGGAAACGTGGCAAAGGCTGGTCTCGAACACGAAGTCGAACGCGCCGTCCTTGAACGGCATGTCGGTGATCGAGCCAAGCTTGTTATACTTCTTCAGCGCCTTCGGCGTCCTTCCGTGGATGGCACGGTTGTTCTCGATGCCGAAGGCATCGATGCCGCGCTCGCGCAGCGCGCCGACCAGCTCGCCGCTGGCCGAGCCAGCGACGAGCAGCTTGGCGCCTTTGGTCCTGCCCCAGACGATGCCGAGCAGCTTGGTGAGATAATCGGGGTCGGTGAAGTGGCGCCATGCCTCGTGATAGGAACCAAGGCCCCGATAGTTCTCGAAATAATCGCGGTCGATCTTGTCGGAGACGGGCTTGCCATCCTGCGCGCCCTTGCGGCGCAGACGCATCATCTCGGTCAGGATGATGTCGGTCGCCGCGTCCGAGGAATCGAGCAGGCCGTTCAGCGTCGAGTCGAACAGATAGTCGCCGACCACCACGATGCCGGGATGCTCTTTCGGCTCCGGCCGGTGGTTGGTCATGACGTCGCGCACGGGCAGACCGCCCGGAATCGCGTTCACTGACGACAGCCAGCGATGGATCTTGCCTTCCATGAAATGCGAACGCGCATCGCCGAGCGAAGCCGGCAGCGACTTGAGCGCGGCGTCGATCAGCTCCTGATCCGACAGATTGGCAAAGGCCAGCGCGTCGGAGCCGGGAATGAGCCAGTTCAGCACGCCGTGCTTACCGACATCGTGGCGCGCGCCCTCATTGTAGACGCAGCAGCCGCCGAAGGCTTCCGACATGAACCAGGCGCCGGGAATCTTCTCGCCCCAGAACGGCGTCTCGAACAGGATCGAGACGCGCAGATAATGCGCGGGACGGTCGAAATAGGAGACGTGCTTGACCATCGACCTGCGCAGTTGCTCGCCTTCCCACCCCATGGTGGCGAGCCAGGAATGCGGCAGGCAGACTAGCACGAGATCGAAGTCGCGGGTCTCGGGTCCCTTGCCGTTCATCATCTTGAGCTGATAGCGGCCGGACGGCGCCTTGCCCACGGTGAGCACGCGGTGATTGAGCTGGATGTCGGCGTTGACTTCCGACTGAAGGCATTCGATCAGCTGCTCGTTGCCGTTCTGGATGGAATACAGGCCAATGTAGCCGTCGACATCCATCAGATAGTTCTTGAGCGCGTTGAGGCCGTTGGTGTTGTGACTCTCGGTCGCGATGTCGGAGCGCGCCATCACCTTGAAGAAGCGCTTTGCGGTCTCGTCCTCGACCTCCTCGTCGAGCACCTGCTCGGCGGTCTTGTAGGCCCAGGGGTTGTCGTTGTCGTGCGCGCCGACGCCCTCGTAATATTCGATCGGCGACATCACCTCGGCACAACGTTTGCGGAACGCCTCGATTGCCGCCGCGGTCTTGGCGCCGTATTTGCGGCGCATGCCGGGCACGTCGCTCAGCAGTTCGCCGCCGAACTGCACCTGCTCGGCATCCATCGGAATGGTCTGCAGTCCGAAATGCTGAATCAGCTCGCGCAGCGGGTCGGGCCCGGTCATCGAGTAGTCGTAGATCTCGGCAACGCCGGCCTCGTACATCGCAGGCGCCGAATCGAACTTGCGCGTGGCGATCTTGCCGCCGAGCCGGTCGGAGGCTTCGTAGATGGTGACACGGCAGAGATCGCCAAGCTTGCGCTTCAGATACCAGGCGCTCATCAGCCCACCGGGGCCGCCGCCTACGATTGCAAGATCGAGCATGTGAGTTCCGTGGTCTCCGGCCCAGCCCCGTCGCGGGTTCCACCGGTCTAAACTCTCCTAGCAGAAGCGCTTTTGCGCCTGAAGGAAAGATGAACAAAGGTTGATCCCGCATCGCAGCAGGCAATGAAAGCAGCAAAAAGGCCGGCTTGCGCCGGCCTTTTATTGTCCTCGGTATTCCTACGGATGAACCATCATTCCGCGGGCGGCAGTGCGGGAAGCTCCGCCTCCGGCGCGGGCGACACGACGGCCGCCTGCTTCTCGCGCTCGTCCAGGATCATCTTGTCGCGCTTCACGGCGACTTCGCGGATCTTGGCCATGGAAGCGCCGGTGCCTGCCGGGATCAGCCGGCCGACGATGACGTTCTCCTTGAGGCCTTCGAGCGGATCGACCTTGCCGTTGACCGCCGCTTCCGTGAGGACGCGGGTGGTCTCCTGGAACGAGGCCGCCGAGAAGAACGAGCGGGTCTGGAGGCTCGCCTTGGTGATGCCGAGCAGAACCGGCGTCCCCGTGGCGGGCTTCTTGCCCTCTTCCTTGGCCTTCTCGTTCAGCGCGTCGAACTCTATCTTGTCGACCTGCTCGCCCGAGATCATGTCCGTATCGCCCTGGTCGGTGACTTCCACCTTCTGGAGCATCTGACGGACGATCACCTCGATGTGCTTGTCGTTGATGAGCACGCCCTGGAGCCGGTAAACCTCCTGGATCTCGTTGACCAGATAGGCCGCGAGCTCCTCGATGCCCTTGACCGCCAGGATGTCGTGCGGCGCGGGATTGCCTTCCACGATGAAGTCGCCCTTTTCGACGACGTCGCCGTCCTGAAGGTGGATGTGCTTGCCCTTCGGGATCAGGTACTCGCGCGCCTCGTCGGTCTTGTCCATCGGCTCGATCGAGATGCGACGCTTGTTCTTGTAGTCGCGCCCGAACCGGATGGTGCCCGAGATTTCGGCGATGATCGCCGCGTCCTTCGGACGCCGTGCCTCGAACAGTTCCGCCACCCGCGGCAGACCGCCGGTGATGTCACGCGTCTTGGCGCTTTCGGTCGAGACACGGGCGAGAATGTCGCCCGCCTGGACCTTGGCTCCGATGTCGACCGACAGAATGCCGTCGACCGACAGCATGTAGCGGGCATCGCCGCCACGGGCGAGCTTGAGCACCTTGCCGTCCTTGCCCTTGACCACGATGGCGGGACGCAGGTCCCCGCCGCCGCGCGTCGAGCGCCAGTCGATGACCACGCGCTTGGCGATGCCGGTGGCCTCGTCCAGCGTTTCCGAGATCGACAGACCCTCGATCAGGTCCTCGAAGCCGATGGTACCTTCCACCTCGGTGAGAAGCGGACGGGTGTACGGGTCCCACTCGACGATGCGCTGGCCGCGCTTGACCATGTCGCCTTCGTCGACGTGCAGACGCGAGCCGTACTGGACGCGGTGCGTCGCACGCTCGGTGCCGTCGGCATCGACGATCGCCACCACCATATTGCGCACCATCGCGACCAGGTGACCTTCGCTGTTGCGGGCGATGGCCTTGTTCCTGATCACGATCTTGCCGTCGAAATTGGCTTCGACGAACGACTGCTCGTTGAGCTGCGCCGCACCACCGATGTGGAAGGTACGCATGGTGAGCTGGGTGCCCGGCTCGCCGATCGACTGCGCCGCGATGACGCCGACCGCTTCGCCGTGGTTGACCGGCGTGCCGCGGGCGAGGTCGCGGCCGTAGCACTTGCCGCAGATGCCGTTGACGAGCTCGCAGGTCAGAGCCGAGCGGATCTTCACCTCCTGCACACCACCCTGCTGGATGGCGTCCAGATGGCTTTCTTCCATCAGCGTATCGCGCTTGATGATCACCTTGCCCGAGCTGTCCCGGATGTCTTCGCAGGCCGTGCGTCCGAGGATGCGCGAACCCAGCGAAGCAACCACGGTGCCGGCATCGACGATGGCGCGCATCTTGATGCCGAGCTTGGTGCCGCAGTCGCTCTGCGTGATGATGCAGTCCTGCGCGACGTCGACCAGACGACGGGTCAGATAGCCCGAGTTCGCGGTCTTCAACGCGGTGTCCGCGAGGCCCTTGCGGGCGCCGTGGGTCGAGTTGAAGTACTCGAGAACCGAGAGGCCTTCCTTGAAGTTCGAGATGATCGGCGTCTCGATGATCTCACCCGACGGCTTGGCCATCAGGCCGCGCATGCCGGCGAGCTGGCGCATCTGGGCCGGCGAACCGCGGGCGCCGGAGTGGGCCATCATGTAGATCGAGTTGATGTCGGCGTCCGCTCCACTCGCCGTCTTCTTGGTGGAGGAGATCTCCTTCATCATCGCCTTGGCGATTTCTTCCGTGGCCTTCGACCAGGCGTCGACGACCTTGTTGTACTTCTCGCCATGGGTGATCAGGCCGTCGTTGTACTGCTGCTCGAAATCCTTCGCCAGCGTACGGGTGGTGTCGACGATCTTCCACTTGGAGTTCGGCACGACCATGTCGTCCTTGCCGAACGAGATGCCCGCCTTGAACGCGTTGTAGAAGCCGAGCGCCATGATGCGGTCGCAGAAGATCACCGTCTCCTTCTGGCCGCAGTGGCGGTAGACCTGGTCGATGACGCCGGAGATCTCGCGCTTGGTCATCAGCTTGTTGATGATCTCGTACGGGACGCGCGGATTCTTCGGCAGCAGATTGCCGAGCATGACGCGGCCGGCGGTGGTCTCGATCCAGCGCTTGGAGATCTTGCCGGTCTCGTCGATGCCTTCCCACCGGTACTTGATCTTGGTGTGGAGGTGGATGACCTTCGCGTGCAGCGCGTGCTCGAGCTCGGCCATCTCGCCGAACGCCTTGCCCTCGCCGGGCAGGCCTTCGCGCATGATCGAGACGTAATAGAGACCGAGCACGATGTCCTGCGACGGCACGATGATCGGCTGACCATTGGCCGGATGCAGGATGTTGTTGGTCGACATCATCAGGACGCGCGCTTCCAGCTGCGCTTCGAGCGACAGCGGGACGTGCACGGCCATCTGGTCGCCGTCGAAGTCGGCGTTGAACGCGGAGCAGACCAGCGGGTGAAGCTGGATCGCCTTGCCCTCGATCAGCACCGGCTCGAACGCCTGGATGCCGAGACGATGCAGCGTCGGTGCGCGGTTCAGCAGCACCGGATGCTCGCGGATGACCTCGTCCAGGATGTCCCAGACCTCGGGCCGCTCCTTCTCGACCAGCTTCTTGGCCTGCTTCACGGTGGTGGACAGGCCCTTGGCGTCAAGCCGCGAATAGATGAACGGCTTGAACAGCTCGAGCGCCATCTTCTTCGGCAGGCCGCACTGATGCAGGCGCAGCTCGGGACCGACCACGATCACCGAACGGCCCGAATAGTCGACGCGCTTGCCGAGCAGGTTCTGGCGGAAACGGCCCTGCTTGCCCTTGAGCATGTCGGCGAGCGACTTCAGCGGGCGCTTGTTGGCACCCGTGATGACGCGGCCGCGGCGTCCGTTGTCGAACAGCGCATCGACCGCTTCCTGAAGCATGCGCTTCTCGTTGCGGATGATGATGTCGGGCGCGCGCAGCTCCATCAGCCGCTTCAAGCGGTTGTTGCGGTTGATGACGCGGCGGTAGAGGTCGTTGAGGTCCGAGGTCGCGAAGCGGCCGCCGTCGAGCGGCACGAGCGGACGCAGGTCCGGCGGAATCACCGGAACCACGGTCATGATCATCCATTCCGGCTTGTTGCCGGAGTGGCGGAACGCTTCCACGATCTTCAGGCGCTTGGCGAGCTTCTTGTGCTTGATGTCGGAGTCTGTCTCCTGCATCTCGATGCGCAGGGAAGCCTCGAGCTTCTCAAGGTCCATGCCCTTGAGCAGCTCGCGGATCGCTTCGGCGCCGATCATGGCGGTGAAGGAATCCTGGCCGTACTCGTCCTGCGCCTTCAGATACTCGTCTTCCGACAGCAGCTGGCGGTCCTTCAGCGCGGTGAGGCCCGGCTCGAGCACGACGTAGTATTCGAAATAGAGGATCCGCTCGAGATCCTTCAGCGTCATGTCGAGCAGGAGGCCGATGCGCGAGGGCAGCGACTTCAGGAACCAGATGTGGGCGACGGGGGCTGCGAGCTCGATATGGCCCATGCGCTCGCGCCGGACGCGCGACAGCGTGACCTCGACCGAGCACTTCTCGCAGATGATGCCCTTGTACTTCATGCGCTTGTACTTGCCGCACAAGCACTCGTAATCCTTGATCGGCCCGAAGATGCGGGCGCAGAACAGGCCGTCGCGCTCGGGCTTGAAGGTACGGTAATTGATGGTCTCCGGCTTCTTGATCTCGCCGTAGGACCAGGACAGAATCTTCTCTGGAGACGCGATCGAGATCCGGATCTGGTCGAAGACCTGAGCCGGCGTCGTCGGGTTGAAGAGATTCATAATTTCTTGGTTCATCGTCTTCTCCTCGCGTGCCGGTCGCCTCCGGCCGCAAATTCGAAAATCACTCGAGCAGGCGCCCTGCCCTCAAGGCCTCGGACGGGGCGCCGGTGCCCGGCCTGGAAGGCCGGGCATGACAGGTCGAATTACTCGGCCGCTTCCGACGTCGGCGCCGGTCCAACCTTGGAGTTGTGCAGGTCGACGTTGAGGCCGAGCGAGCGCATTTCCTTGACCAGCACGTTGAACGATTCCGGAATACCGGCCTCGAACGTGTCGTCGCCGCGCACGATCGCCTCGTACACCTTGGTACGGCCGGCGACGTCGTCCGACTTCACCGTCAGCATCTCCTGGAGCGTGTACGCCGCGCCGTAGGCCTCGAGCGCCCACACCTCCATTTCGCCGAAGCGCTGGCCGCCGAACTGCGCCTTGCCGCCCAGCGGCTGCTGGGTGACGAGCGAGTACGGACCGATCGAACGCGCGTGGATCTTGTCGTCGACCAGATGGTGCAGCTTGAGCATGTAGATGTAGCCGACCGTCACCTTGCGATCGAACGGATCGCCGGTGCGGCCGTCATAGACGGTCGACTGGCCCGAAGCGTCCAGACCGGCAAGCTTCAGCATCTCCTCGATGTCGGCCTCCTTGGCGCCGTCGAACACCGGCGTCGCGATCGGCACGCCGCGGCTGAGGTTGTGGCCGAGCTCGATCAGTTCGTTGTCGTTGAGCGACTTGATCGTCTCGTCCTCGCCGTAGACCTTCTTCAAGGTTTCCTTCAGCGGCTTGATGTCCTGCTTCGACAGATAGGCATCGACCGTCTGGCCGATACGCTTGCCGAGGCCGGCGCAGGCCCAGCCGAGATGGGTCTCGAGGATCTGTCCGACGTTCATGCGCGATGGCACGCCGAGCGGATTGAGCACGATGTCGGCATGCGTGCCGTCTTCGAGGAACGGCATGTCCTCGATCGGCACGATCTTCGACACCACGCCCTTGTTGCCGTGGCGGCCGGCCATCTTGTCGCCGGGCTGGATCTTGCGCTTCACCGCGACGAAGACCTTGACCATCTTCATCACGCCGGGCGGCAATTCGTCACCGCGCTGAAGCTTTTCGACCTTGTCGAGGAAGCGCTGTTCAAGCCCCTTCTTCGACTCGTCGTACTGCTTCCGCATGGCCTCGATCTCGGCCATCAGCTTGTCGTTCGGCGAAGCGAACAGCCACCATTGCGACTTCGGGTACTCCTCGAGCACCGCACGGGTGATCTTGGTGTCCTTCTTGAAGCCCTTGGGACCTGCAATGCCCTGCCGCCCCTCGAGGAGCTCGGCAAGACGGTTGTAGACGTTGCGGTCCAGGATCGCCTGCTCGTCGTCACGATCCTTGGCCAGACGCTCGATCTCTTCCCGCTCGATCGCCAGCGCACGCTCGTCCTTGTCGACGCCGTGACGGTTGAACACGCGCACTTCCACGATCGTGCCCTGCACGCCCGGCGGAACGCGCAGCGAGGTATCGCGAACGTCGGAGGCCTTCTCGCCGAAGATGGCGCGCAGGAGCTTTTCTTCCGGCGTCATCGGGCTCTCGCCCTTCGGCGTGATCTTGCCGACCAGGATGTCGCCGGCGCGCACTTCCGCACCGATGTAGACGATACCGGCTTCGTCGAGGTTTTTCAGCGCTTCTTCCGAGACGTTCGGAATGTCGCGGGTGATTTCCTCGGGGCCCAGCTTGGTGTCGCGGGCCATCACCTCGAACTCCTCGATGTGGATCGAGGTGAAGACGTCTTCCTTCACGATCCGCTCGGAGAGCAGGATCGAGTCTTCGAAGTTGTAGCCGTTCCACGGCATGAACGCGACGAGCACGTTCCGACCCAGCGCGAGCTCGCCGAGATCGGTCGAGGGACCGTCGGCGATGATGTCGCCCTTCTTGACGATGTCGCCGACCTTCACCAGCGGACGCTGGTTGATGCAGGTCGACTGGTTGGAGCGCTGGTACTTCATGAGACGGTAGATATCGACGCCCGACTTGGTCGGATCGAGATCTTCCGTGGCGCGGATGACGACGCGGGTGGCGTCGATCTGGTCGATCACGCCCGAACGGCGCGCCGCGATCGCGGCACCCGAGTCACGCGCAACCACGCCTTCCATGCCGGTACCGACGAACGGCGCCTCGGCGCGAACCAGCGGCACCGCCTGGCGCTGCATGTTCGAGCCCATCAGCGCGCGGTTGGCGTCGTCGTTCTCGAGGAACGGGATCAGGGCCGCGGCGACCGAGACGAGCTGCTTCGGCGACACGTCCATGTAGTCGACCTTGTCCGGCGTCACCGGCAAGACTTCGCCGGCGTGACGGCAGACCACGAGGTCTTCGGTGAAGCGGCCCTTCGGGTCGAGCGGCACGTTGGCCTGCGCGACCGTGTAGCGGCCCTCTTCCATCGCCGAGAGATAGACGACCTCGTCGGTGACGCGGCCGTCCTTGACCTTGCGATACGGCGTCTCGACGAAGCCGTACTTGTTCACGCGCGCGAAGGTCGCGAGCGAGTTGATCAGGCCGATATTCGGACCTTCCGGCGTCTCGATCGGGCAGATGCGGCCGTAATGCGTCGGATGCACGTCGCGCACCTCGAAGCCGGCGCGCTCGCGGGTCAGACCGCCCGGTCCAAGTGCCGACAGGCGGCGCTTGTGGGTGATCTCCGACAGCGGGTTGGTCTGGTCCATGAACTGCGAGAGCTGCGAGGAGCCGAAGAACTCGCGCACGGCGGCAGCCGCCGGCTTCGCGTTGATCAGGTCCTGCGGCATGACCGTGTCGATGTCGACCGAGGACATGCGCTCCTTGATCGCGCGCTCCATGCGCAGGAGGCCGATGCGGTACTGGTTCTCCATGAGCTCGCCGACCGAGCGCACACGGCGGTTGCCGAGATGGTCGATGTCGTCGATCTCGCCCTTGCCGTCGCGCAGATCCACCAGCGTCTTGATGACGGAGAGGATGTCTTCCTTGCGCAGCGTGCGCTGGGTGTCGGGCGCATCGAGGTCGAGGCGCATGTTCATCTTGACGCGGCCGACCGCGGAGAGGTCGTAGCGTTCGGCGTCGAAGAACAGCGACTGGAACATGGCCTGCGCCGAATCCAGCGTCGGCGGCTCGCCCGGACGCATCACGCGGTAGATGTCGAACAGCGCATCCTCGCGCGTCATGTTCTTGTCGGCCGAGAGCGTGTTGCGGATATAGGGACCGACATTGACGTGGTCGATGTCGAGCAGCGGCAATTCCTTGTAGCCGTGCTCGTTGAGCACCTTCATCGACTTGTCGGTGATTTCCTCGCCGGCCTCGGCGTGGATCTCACCGGTCTTCGGATTGACGAGGTCCTCGGCGATGTAGTTGCCGACCAGCTCCTCATCGGACATGCGCAACGCCTTCAGCCCCTTCTCCTGGAGCTGGCGGGCGGCACGGACGGTGAGCTTCTTGCCGGCCTCGAGCACGACCTTGCCGGTGTCGGCGTCGATCAGATCGTTGACGGTCGAGTAGCCGCGGAAACGGTTGGCGTCGAACGGAACGCGCCAGCCTTCCTTGGTCCGCTTGTAGAGGATCTTCTTGTAGAAGGTGGACAGGATCGCCTCGCCGTCGAGGCCGAGGGCGAACATCAGCGAGGTCACCGGAATCTTGCGGCGACGGTCGATACGCGCATAGACGATGTCCTTGGCGTCGAACTCGATGTCGAGCCAGGAGCCGCGATACGGGATCACGCGGGCGGCGAACAGCAGCTTGCCCGAGGAATGGGTCTTGCCCTTGTCGTGGTCGAAGAACACGCCGGGCGAGCGGTGCATCTGCGAGACGATGACGCGCTCGGTGCCGTTGACGATGAAGGTGCCGTTCATCGTCATGAGCGGGATGTCGCCCATGTAGACGTCCTGCTCCTTGATGTCCTTGACCGACTTCGCGCCGGTTTCCTCGTCGATATCGAACACGATGAGGCGCAGCGTCACCTTGAGGGGGGCCGCGAAGGTCATGCCGCGCTGACGGCACTCGTCGACGTCGTATTTCGGCTGTTCGAACTCGTAGCGGACGAATTCCAGCATCGAGGTGCCCGAGAAGTCGGAGATCGGAAACACCGAGCGGAACACCGCCTGCAGACCCTCGTCGAGACGGCCACCCTGCGGTTCATCGACCATCAGGAACTGGTCATAGGACGCCTTCTGAACCTCGATGAGGTTCGGCATCTCGGCGACTTCCTTGATGTGTCCGAAAAATTTGCGAACGCGTTTGCGACCGGTGAATGTCTGCTGCGCCATCGTGGCCTCTCATTTTCGTCGCCCGCTCCGGGCGCGCCGTCCGGGACGCGGCTGCCACCGCTCCCCGGGTTGAATTTTTCGAACCCGTTTTGGGGACCGGAGACTCAGTTTCAGGCGAGAATGTCCTGAATCTGTTCTTCAGACCTTCAAAACGCAAAACGACGCGCGGGGCGCTGCTGCGCGCCCGCCCGTCACAACCATCGTCTTCACGGACTGCAAAAGCCCGAAATAGCTTGCTCTCCCAACGGCTTACAGGGAAATCCGGCATCCCTGCCCACCGCGCTTTCGTGCTGCCGACCCGATATGGGGCGACAATAATGCAGATTCGAGGGTGAAACCCGCAAATCCCCACACTTTTTCGTGTTTGACCCGCGTCGGAACGTTCCGTCGCACGCCTTTTGCATCCGGCACGCCCCTTTGAGGGGCAAGCCAAGATCCCGGGCTTCGCTGACGCTCGCCCGGGATCTCGCGGCAAGTGCCGCTTACTTGAGCTCGACCTTCGCGCCAGCCTTCTCGAGCTGGACCTTGATCTTGTCGGCCTCTTCCTTGTTCACGCCTTCCTTGACAGGCTTCGGCGCGCCCTCGACGAGGTCCTTTGCTTCCTTCAGGCCCAGGCCGGTGATGGCGCGGACTTCCTTGATGACCTCGATCTTCTTGTCGCCGGCGCTGGCGAGAACGACCGTGAACTCGGTCTTCTCTTCCGCCGGAGCGGCGGCAGCGCCACCACCGGCCGGGCCGGCCACGGCGACAGCCGCGGCGGCCGAAACGCCCCACTTTTCTTCGAGGAGCTTCGCCAGTTCAGCAGCTTCGAGCACGGTGAGGCTCGAGAGGTCGTCAACGATCTTCTGCAAGTCAGCCATTGTTCAGTTTCCTTACGTGTAAGTCTGGTTCGGGTTTGAGTTTTGCGAAGGGCGTCAGGCCGCTTCGCCCTTTGAGGCATGAGCCTGGATGACGCGCGCGAGCTTGCCCGCGGGCGCATTGGCGAGCTGAGCGATCTTGGTCGCCGGGGCCACAAGCAGGCCGACGATCTTGGCGCGCAGTTCATCAAGCGACGGCAGCGAGGCAAGCGCCTTCACGCCGTCGACATTCAGGACGGTCTTCCCCATCGAGCCGCCGACGATGACGAACTTTTCGTTCGTCTTGGCGAATTCGATGGCGACCTTTGGCGCCGCTACCGGATCGTTCGAAGTGGCGATCACGGTCGGTCCCTTCAGCATGGGGCCGATGGCAACGACGTCAGTGCCTTCAAGAGCAATTTTGGCGAGACGGTTCTTCGAGACCTTCACCGAGGCACCAGCCTGCTTCATCTGCATGCGCAGCTTCTGCATCTGGGCAACGGTCAGGCCGGAATATTGAGCAACGACCGCGACGCTCGTGGTCTTGAAGACCTCATTGAGCTGTTCGACCGCCTCTTTTTTTGCCGCTCGTTCCACAGCAAGCTCTCTCCGGTTGGCGGTCATCGCGGGAAGCGGGACCGCCGGGTTGCACCCATCGTCCCACCCAAACCTGAACCTCGGGGGCAAATCCCCCCAGGACACGCCGGGCAAAACGACGATTCAAAGCCTGCCCTCCGGGAGCCCTTGGGCCCACGGCGTGTCGAGGTCCGAACCAGACCCGTTTCGCGAACCAGCCCTAAAGCTGGATGCGAAGTGAAATCCGGTCTTCACCCGTCTATGCAGGCCATGCAATTAAGCCATTGAGAAATCGAAATTCCTCGCGGGCGCCTGCAGTCTTGGACAGGACAAGGTCAGCCGGCGAACCGTCCGACCTCTGCCCGCATTCCACCAACCGACGGGTTTTCCTTCCTTTTCGGGCAAATCCTCGCGGACGTCCTGAAAAGGAATGATCTCCTGTCGTGTCGGGTTTTCTGAATGCGTGCACGAACACGCCAGCCGAGGCCGGCACGTCCGGAAGCGGCTCTTTAACCGCTCGGAGCCTGCTTGCCAAGAGCAAAATTCACACCAGTTCCAATCTGTTGCCGGCGGGGCTTGACCTGGGCCGATAAAGACCGATTCAGGCCGATTTGACCGCGTAGGGCAACGGCTTGCCCTCGAAGAACGCGGTCAGGTTCGCCAGCACGCAGGCTTGCATGGCAACGTGCGATTCGAGCGTGTGACCGCCGATATGCGGGGCGAACACCACGTTGGAGAGCGCGGTCAGCGCATCGGGCGCGTGCGGTTCCGTCTCGAAGACGTCGAGGCCGGCGCCTGCGATGGTCTTCTCGGTCAGGGCCGCCACAAGGGCATTCTCGTCGATCACGGAACCGCGGGAGATGTTGACGACGTAGCCGTCCGCCCCGAGCCGCTTCAGGATGTCGGCGTTGACGACATGCTGGGTCTCGGCCCCCGCCCGCACCGCGACCATCAGCACGCTGCACCAGTCAGCCAGCGCCTCCAGCGACGGGAAATATTGATAGGGCAGATCGTATTTGCTCCGGCTGAAATAGCCGACCTCGCTCTCGAAAGCGGCGCAGCGCGCCGCGATCTTGCGGCCGATCTCGCCCATCCCGTAGACGCCGATGCGGCGGCCGGGCATCCCGGCCTGCGGGCGCATCATCGGAGATTGTTTCGAGGCGGCCCAGTCGCCACTGCGGACATACTGGTCTGCGACCAGGATCCGCCGCGTCGTCGCCAGCATCAGGGTCATCGCGATATCGGCGACCGAGGCCGCATTGGCGCCGGGGCTGTGGCCGACCGCGATGTTGCGGCTGGCTGCCGCCTTCAGATCGACACCGTCATAGCCCGTGCCGTAGCAGACGATGGCGCCGAGCTTTGGGAACAGATCCATCGCTTCCGCACCGAGCGGCGTGCCGCCCGCCGTCAACATCGCGCGGACGCCGCCGAGCTCGTCGGCCGAAAACACCTCCCTCGCGGGCTTGCCGCCGGTGTCGAGCAGATCGAACCGCTCGGCGAAGCGCGCCATCATCGACTTGGGAAAGCGCGAATAGATCAGGACCTTGTCAGCCATTGTTCTTGTTTCCGGTGAAAGCCTTCACAAACGACGAGGGGCGGAATCGGTTGCCCGATTCCGCCCCTCGCCGCATGCAATTTCCAAACCTCAGCCGAGAATGGTGCCCGGCTCGACCTTCACGCCCGGGCCCATCGTCGAGGACACGGCAACGCGCTGGATGTAGGTCCCCTTGGAGCCGGCCGGCTTGGCCTTGGTGACAGCGTCAGCCAGGGCCTTGATGTTCTCGACCAGCTTCTCCTCGGTGAACGAGGCCTTGCCGACGCCGGCCTGCAGGATGCCGGCCTTCTCGACGCGGAACTCGACCGAGCCGCCCTTGGCACCCTTCACCGCACCGGTGACGTCCATGGTCACGGTGCCGATCTTCGGGTTCGGCATCAGGCCGCGCGGGCCGAGCACCTTACCGAGGCGACCGACCAGCGGCATCATGTCGGGGGTGGCGATGCAGCGGTCGAAATCGATCGAGCCGTTCTGCACCTTCTCGACCAGGTCTTCGGCGCCGACGACGTCGGCACCCGCAGCCTTGGCCTCATCAGCCTTGGCACCACGAGCGAACACACCGACGCGGAGCGTACGGCCCGTGCCGTTCGGCAGGGTCACGACACCACGGACCATCTGGTCGGCGTGACGCGGATCAACGCCGAGGTTGATCGCGACCTCGATGGTCTCGTCGAACTTCGCTTTCGCGCGTTCCTTGACCATCTTGATGGCGTCCGCGAGCGGATAAAGCTTTTCGCGATCAACACCTTCGCGGGCTTTGTTCAAACGCTTTCCGATTGCCATAGCCGCTTACCCCGCCACTTCCAGACCCATCGAACGGGCAGAGCCCTCGACCATCTTCATGGCCGATTCGATCGAGTCGCAATTCAGATCCTTCATCTTCTTCTCGGCGATCTCGCGCACCTGCGCCTTGGTCACCTTGCCGGCCTTGTCACGGCCCGGCGCCTTCGAGCCGGACTGGATCTTGGCGGCCTGCTTGAGGAAGAACGACATCGGGGGCGTCTTCATCTCGAATGTGAACGAACGATCGGCGTAGATCGTGATCACGACGGGAATCGGGGTGTTCTTCTCTTCCTTCTGGGTCTGGGCGTTGAACGCCTTGCAGAACTCCATGATGTTGAGACCGCGCTGACCGAGCGCGGGACCGATCGGGGGCGAAGGATTCGCCGCACCGGCCGGGACCTGAAGCTTCAGGTATCCGGTCACTTTCTTTGCCATGTATCACTCCTGTTGTGCCGGCATGGCCGGCGGTTTCAGGTTCGTGGTCTGGGTCGGATGCGGCTGGCAACCGCCCTCTCCCTCCCACGGCCTCTCTTTGCGCGAAGCTTTTCGGCTTCACGCGCGACCCGATCAGACCTTCTCGACCTGACCGAATTCCAGTTCGACCGGCGTGGCGCGGCCGAAGATCGACACCGCGACCTTCACGCGCGAGCGCGCCTCGTCGATTTCCTCGACGACACCCGAGAACGAGGCGAACGGGCCGTCGGCCACGCGCACGTTCTCGCCGATCTCGAACGACACCGACGCCTTCGGCCGTTCCACGCCCTCCTGCACCTGGTGCAGGATGCGCATGGCTTCGGCCTCCGAGATTGGCATCGGCTTGTTTTCGGCGCCGAGGAAGCCGGTGACCTTCGGCGTGTTCTTGATCAGATGAAACGCCTCGTCGGTCAGCTTCATCTTCACCAGCACGTAGCCCGGGAAGAACTTGCGCTCGGCGTCGATCTTGCGGCCGCGGCGCACTTCCGTGACCTTCTCGGTCGGCACCAGCACCAGCTCGAACAGCTCCTCGAGCCCGCGCTGCTTGGCCTGCTCGCGGATCGATTCGGCGACCTTCTTCTCGAAGTTCGAATAGGCGTGGACGATGTACCAGCGCTTGTCAGACAGTTGAGCGGTTGCTGTTGCCATCAGTGAATGCCCAGAAGGAAGGTGATGAGGACACGGATGATCTGGTCGGCGGCGAAGAAGAAGATCGAGGCCACGGCGACCATGACGAACACCATGATGGTGGTGATCGTGGTCTCGCGGCGGGTCGGCCAGGTGACCTTGGCCGTTTCCGAGCGCACTTCCTGCAAGAACTTGAACGGGCTGACTGCCATCGTTTTGATGTCCAACGTCCGTCGACAGACGCGATTGAATTTCAGGGATCCGAACAGCCGCCGTTGGCCCAGCCCTCTGTCGCGAAGGATGAGCCGGAAACCGGGCTCGATTGTTCGGGGATTTCAAAGCCGCGCCGGAGATCCGCGTCTAACGGGCCGGCTGCGAGTGCGGGGTATCTACTGCGGATGGGACCAAAGGTCAAGATAGCGGCGGGCCCGCCAAGCCCCCTGATCCGCACCGGGCTCCGGCAGATTCCAAGCGAATCAAAGCTTTACCGGTCCGATGATCTGCTGGTGCCGGGGCCAGCCTGGCGCCCTGCCCCTTGCCTGCCCAAACGCGGTCAGTCGGCCCGGTCGACCATCGAAATGCCCGGCAGCGGAACCACGAATTTTCCACCTTCGGCGAAATAGCGGGCGTGCTTGGCCCGGATCGGGTCGACATAGCGCCAGGCGAAGACAACGACGAATGCCGGCTTGCGCTCGTAAAGGGCGGCAGGCGGCAGGATCGGGATGTCGTAACCCGGGCCGGCCATCACGTTCCCCTTCTTGGGGTCGTCGTCCACGAGGAAGTCGATTTTGCTCTCCAGGCCGAACTGCGGCAGCAGAGTCGTGGTGCCGACGGAGACGCCGTAGCCGGCAACGAGCTGCCCGCGCGCATGGGCGGCATCGGCCATCGCGACCAACTCGTCGCGGATCGCGGCGATCCTCTTCACGTAGGGCGCATAATAGGCTGGCTGATCGACACCGAGCCGTTCTTCCTCGGCAACGAAGCGCGCGACCTCGGCCGACGGCTTCTTGGCGCCGCCGGCGCGCTGCACCGTCACGCGGATCGAGCCACCCTTGGTCCAGATGTGCTGGACGTCGATCAGCTCCATGCCGAGCCGGGCAAAGAAACGGATCAGCGGCTTGATGTTAAAATACGACAGATGCTCGTGATAGACGGTGTCGAGCAGGTTCTTCTCGGTGACGTCGACGCCGTATTGCGTTTCGAAGACGAACAACCCGTCCGGCGCGAGCACGTCGCGAACCCCGATCACCAGCGGATCGAGATTGTCGACATTGGCGATCATGTTGTTGGCGATCACGACGCTCGCCGCACCATGGCTCTGCAGGATGCGGTGACCGATGGCATCGGTGAAGAAATCGCCGATGGTCTCGATCCCTGCCTCGGTCGCGCGCCGCGCGATGTCGACGGCGGGATCGACACCCAGCACCCGCATGCCGCGTTCTTTGAAGAAGCCGAGCAACGATCCGTCGTTGCTGCCGAGCTCGACGACCAGCGAGCCCGGCGCGATGCCGAAGCGGCTGACGACGTCGTTCGCATAGCCCGCGAAGTGCTCCCGCAGGCCGAGCGAGAGCGAGGTGGTGTAGACGTAGTTGCGGTATTGGATCTCGGGATTGCCGACATGGAGAATCTGCAGGTGACCGCAATCCCGGCACAGATGCAGCGCCATCGGCACCGCGGCCCGGAAGACGGGATCGTCGACGCTGGCGTCCGGAACCTGGAAGTTCGGCGTGCCGATGGGCATGCCTGCCATCGGGACGACCAGCTCCTGCTTGTCCGAATGACAGAGGCGGCAGGTTTGGCGGACGTAGAACAGATTTTTCATCGTGGAACCGAAAAATGAGATGCGCGGGCGGGTGAGGCAATCCCACCCTGTGAAAACCAGACCTGCAGCAATGGGCTCAAACGGGTCATGGGTGGCTCGAGACTTCCTTCCCCAGCCCGTAGCTGGGAGCTTCCTCCGCCGCCTTGGCAGCCTTGTCCGCGGAATACGAGCCGCGCTCCGGACTTGCCAGCCAGATCGCACCGCCGACGAGCCCGATGATCACGCTGATGGCGCCCAGCAGGAGCGAAACCGACAGCGCTTCCTCGGAAGGCACGCCCGCCAGACCGAGGCAGGCGACCATCGCACCCTCGCGAACGCCCCAGCCGCTGATCGAGATCGGGACGGCCGTCAACAGCACCACCGGCGGAATCAGGACGACGGCGTCCAGCACCGAGAGCTGCGCTCCGACACCGCGCGCCAGGGCGTAGCAGGCGGCTGCGGTCACGAGATGGATGAGAAGCGCCGATCCGAACAGCAGAGCGCGGCGCTCGGACTGCAGCAGAAGAAATCTCACCAGTGCTCCGAACCGAACGAAGCTCGCGATCGCCGGATGCGCAATGAGGCGCTTGGGCAGACGGTCGAGCGTCAACAGGACCAAGGTACCGGCGACGCCTGCCAGAGTCAGCCCGCCGATTGCCAGGATCGCGGCCTGATTGGACACGCGAGACAGCAGCAACGGCAATCCGGCCACCATCAGCACGATCAACCCGATCAATGCCGTGAAACGGTCGGCCGCGACGCCCTTGACCGCCTCCGGCCACTGCACGCCACGCTGGCGCAGCAGCCACATCCGCACCGCGTCCCCGCCGACCGACGAGGGCAACACCTGATTGAACCAGAGGCTGATCATGAGGATGCGCCAGCCCGCGAGCCAGTCCAGCGACACGCCCAGCGCGCGCATGATCAGCGCCCACCGGCCGTTGAGCACGAAGGTCTGGAAGAAGATCAGCGCCAGCGCGAGGACAAACAGGAAAGGATCGACCGAGACGATATGGTTGCGCAATTGTTGCAGGTCGAGACCGCGCGCGATGTAGACCAGCACGGCGATCGACAGCAGCAGCTTTACCGAAAACAGGGCCGCCTGTTTGAACCGCGACTGCATCCGGTGCCCGCCTCAGGATGCCGGATATTCCGCGCGACCGATGACGAGGTCGATCGCGGCCATCATCCAGAACTGGTGCGTGGTCTCGACAATGTTGTAGCTGCGGCTGTCGACCCAGAAATTGACATCGCCGAGATTGCGCAGGGGATTGTCCACATTCATCCCCGACAGCGTGATCACATCAAGCTTCATCGTCTTCGCCTGCGCCACCGCATTGAGGATGTTCTTCGAGCGTCCCGACGAGCTGATCGCGACGAGGCAGTCGCCGGCACGGGCGTTCAGCCGCACGGCGTGCGCGATCCAAGCCTCGAACCCATAATCGTTGGCTAGGCACGACATCATGCTCGCGTCGCTGAAGCAGAGCGCAGGCACCGATGCGTTCTTCGCAAGATCGATCGCCAGATGAGAGGCGATGCCGGCCGAGCCGCCGTTACCGATGAAGATGACGCGGCCGCCCTGCTCGCGCGTGCGCAACCAGGTGGCGCGCGTAGCCGAGATCGAGGCAAAAACGCCGTCGTCGACCGCCGTCGCGCGATGGAGGCGCCCCACGTAATCGTCGAGAAAAGCCTTGTGATCGGGATCGACGGACTCGACAGGCATGGGCTGGCGGCTCGGCTGCAACATGACGCCCTGATACCGGCTATTACTAGGGATTGCAAAGGTATAATGCTTGCAAAGTCGGCGAGCGGCTGATAGTCGGCTTTCGGGTTTCACTTAACATTGGCGGGCCTGTTTCGCTGGGCATTCGCGTCACGGATGTTCCCCATGAAATGCATTGTCACCGGTGGCGCAGGTTTCATCGGAAGTCACCTCGTCGATCGCCTCCTCGATGATGGCCAGGAGGTCGTCGCGCTCGATAATTTCGTGATCGGCCGCCCCGAAAATCTGGCCTCGCGCGCCAATTCGAGCCAGTTGAAGGTCGTGCGGGCTGACGTCACCGACCTCGAATCCATCAAGCCGTATTTCCACGGTGTCGACTGGGTCTTCCACCTCGCGGCACTTGCCGACATCGTTCCCTCGATCGAGTCCCCGATCCCGTATCATCGCGCCAATGTCGACGGCACGGTCAACGTTCTCGAGGCGGCACGGCACGCTGGCGCCAAGCGCTTCGTCTACGCGGCATCCTCGTCCTGCTACGGTATTCCCGACGCCTATCCGACGCCCGAGAGCGCCGAGATCCGGCCGATGTATCCCTACGCGCTTACCAAGAATCTCGGCGAGCAGTGCGTCATGCACTGGTGCCAGGTCTACAAGCTGCCCGCGGTCGCGCTGCGCCTGTTCAACGTGTATGGGCCGCGCCATCGCACCACCGGCACTTACGGTGCCGTGTTCGGCGTGTTCATGGCGCAGAAGCTCGCCGGCAAGCCCTTCACGGTGGTCGGCGACGGCGAGCAGACGCGGGACTTCACCTTCGTCAGCGACGTCGCGGACGCCTTCGTGACCGCAGCGCGCTCCGATATTTCGCACGAGATATTTAACGTCGGCTCGGACAACACCTACAGCGTCAACCGGCTGGTCGAGCTTCTCGGCGGCGACAAGGTCCACATTCCCAAGCGTCCGGGCGAGCCCGATTGCACCTACGCCGACATCACCAAGATCAAGCGGGTCCTGAACTGGACGCCGAAGGTGAAGTTCGAGGACGGCGTTGCGACGATGCTGAAATCGATGGATCAGTACAAGGACGCTCCGCTGTGGACGGTCGACAAGATCGCCGACGCCACCAAGGACTGGTTCAAATATCTCGGTGACGACAAGAGCTCGCCGAAGGCAAGCTCTTGAACAGGCTCGCGGGATATCGTTGCTGCGAGTCGATCAATTTCGGGCCGGCCATCTGAGACCTGCCGGCGCTTTGGGTAATTCATATGGGTAATGCTCCAGACAAGCCGACCGGCCATCCGGCACCGCACGACAAGATCAAGTCGATCGAGGAGCTCGGCGAGGTTGCGCGCGCCGCGCAGGCCAAGGGCCTGACGGTCGCGCTCTGCCACGGCGTGTTCGATCTCGTGCACCTCGGCCACGTCCGGCACATCCTGGCGGCGCGCAACGAGGCCGACGTGGTCATCGTGACCATCACCGCCGACCGCTTCGTCAACAAGGGTCCGGGACGGCCGATCTTTCCGGAGAACATGCGCGCCGAGATGCTCGCCGCGCTCGGCACGGTCGACTGGGTCGGCATCAACCGGACGTCCAGCGCAGAGCCGGTCCTCGATACCGTGCGCCCCGACATCTACGTGAAGGGCTCGGACTACGAAAACCCCGAGGATGACGTCACCGGCAAGATCGCCACCGAACGCGAGGCGGTCGAACGTCATGGCGGGCGAGTCGTCTTCACGCGCGACGTGACGTTCAGCTCGTCGTCGCTGCTGAACCGCTACTTCGACATCTACGATCCACCTCTGCGCGACTACCTCCAGAAGGTGCGCGAAGGCGGCGGCGCCGAACGCCTGCTGAAGCTGATCGACAAGATCCAGGACATGCACGTCGTCCTGGTCGGCGATACCATCATCGACGAATACCAGTACGTCACGGCGCTCGGGAAGGCCTCTAAGGAGAACATCGTCGCGACGCTGTTCAGGAATGGCGAGCAATTTGCCGGCGGCGTCATTGCCGCAGCCAATCACGTGGCGAGCTTCTGCAAGTCGGTGGAGATCGTCACGACGCTGGGTGGCAACGACTACCCCGAAGAATTCATTCGCGCCCATGTCCGCCCGAATGTCACGCTCACGTCGATCCGCATTCAGGGCCGCCCTACGACACGCAAATTGCGGTACGTCGAGATGGGCTATCTGCACAAGCTGTTCGAAGTCTACACCATGGACGACACGCCGCTGGACGAGACCACGCGCAGGGAGATCGACAAGGTCACAGCGGAACGCGTGCGCGGCGGGGACGTGGTCATCGTCACCGATTTCGGTCACGGGATGATCGCACCCAGCACGATCGACACGTTGATCGCGAACTCCAAGTTCCTGGCAGTCAACGCCCAGAGCAACAGCGGCAACCATGGCTACAATCTGATCACGAAGTATCCGCGGGCCGACTACGTCTGCATCGACGCGCCGGAAGCGCGCCTGGCCGCGACCGACAAATTCAACGATATCGCATCGGTGATCGAGGACGGCCTGCACGGCAAGATCGATTGCGACAACATGATCATCACGCACGGCTCCTTCGGCTGCTACCCCTTCTCGTCGAAGACAGGCGTCGCGCGCGTGCCCGCTTTCACCAAGACCGTGGTGGACACGGTCGGCGCCGGCGATGCCTTCCTGACGATTACGGCGCCGCTGGTGGCGGCCGGCGGCAATATCGAGGACGTCGCCTTCATCGGTAACGCGGCGGGCGCGATCAAGGTCGGCATCGTCGGTCACCGCAGCTCGGTCGAAAAGGCGCCGCTGGTCAAGTTTGTCACCGCGTTGTTGAAGTAGCGCGATAAAAGAATCTGGAGAACGACAGTGATTGATCAGAAATGGAATGTGATGGTCACCGGTGGCGCCGGCTATGTCGGCAGCGTGCTGGTTCCCCGGCTGCTGGCGGCCGGACACAAGGTCACCGTGCTCGACCTCTTCATGTACGGTGACGACGTCTTCAACGCCGTACGCGACAATCCGAACCTGCGCCTGATCAAGGGCGACATCCGCGACGAGGCCGCGATCAACGAGGCCCTGCGCGGCAACAACGCGGTGATCCACCTCGCCTGCATCTCCAACGATCCCTCGTTCGAGTTGGATCCGGGACTCGGCAAGTCCATCAACTACGACTGCTTCCGTCCGATGGTGCGCGCCGCGAAGAAGGCCGGCATCAAGCGCTTCATCTACGCTTCCTCGTCGAGCGTCTACGGCATCAAGGACGAGGCCGAGGTCACCGAGGAGCTGTCTTGCGAGCCGCTCACGGACTACTCCAAGTTCAAGGCGATGTGCGAGACCGACCTCGCCGACGAGGCCGCGTCCGGCTTCGTCACCTGCACGGTTCGTCCCGCCACGGTTTGCGGCTACGCACCGCGGCAGCGGCTCGACGTCGTCGTCAACATCCTGACCAACCTTGCGGTCAACACCGGCCGTATCCGCGTGTTCGGCGGAACGCAGAAGCGGCCCAATCTGCACATCGAGGACATGTCGGCGGCCTATCTGTTCCTGCTTCAGCAGGATGACGCGAAGATCGACGGCAAGATCTACAATATCGGCTACGAAAACCACTCGCTGATGAAGATCGCCGACATCGTCAAATCGGTGGTCGGAAGCAACGTCGACGTGGCCGTCGAGCCGACCGACGATCTGCGCTCCTACCATGTCTCCTCGGAGAAGATCCGCCGCGAGCTCGGATTTGCGCCGACGCACACCATCGAGCAGGCCGTGTCCGGACTGGTGGACGCCTTCAGGGCCGGCCGCCTGCCGAACTCGCTCAACGATCCCCGGTACTTCAACATCAAGATGATGCAGAACATCAGCATGAAGTGAGCGGCGTGCGGATCGGCATCGATTTCGACAACACGATCATCTGCTACGACAAGGTCTTTGCCGCCATCGCGCGCCAGCGTGGGCTGGTGCCGGAGGGCTGGGTCGGGCTGAAGACCGATGTGCGGGATCTCTTGCGGTCCCGCGCGGGCGGCGAGCTTGCCTGGCAGGGGCTGCAAGGCTTCGTTTACGGCAAGGGCATTGGCGGCGCCGAGATCTATCCTGGAGTCCGCGAGTTTCTCGCAAGCTGCCGCAAGACCGGCGCGAGCGTCTACATCGTCAGTCACAAGACGCAGTTCGGCCATCAGGATCCCGAGCGCGTCGATCTGCGCGAGGCCGCGCGCGGCTGGCTGAAGGGCGCCGGCCTCATCGACGTCGCCGATGCCGCGCTGGCGGCGGGCGATGTCTATTTCGAGGACACGCTGGCAGCCAAGGTCGAGCGGCTCGCGAGCCTCAAGCTCGATATCTTCATTGACGATCTCGTCGACGTCTTCGAGCAACCGCATTTTCCGAGGGCGACGCGATCAATCCTGTTCACACAGTCGCGGCCGCCCCATCCCGGCCATTGCGAGCCGATCGCGACCTGGGCGGACATAAGCCGCGGAGTGTTCGCGCAATGAGCGAACCGGATTTGAGCGCGCAGGATGCGATCTCGATCGGCAGCCGCCTCGCCGGGGTACAGGTCGCGGCTGCCCAACCGGCACGGTCCGGCGGCAATAACCGAGTGTTTCGGCTGGAGATGACGGAGGGTCCGCCCCTCGCCCTCAAGCAATATCCGTCCGACGGGCGCGATCGCCTGGGACAGGAATATGACGCCTTGTCGTTTCTGTCGCGTCACGGCATCACATCGACACCGCGCCCGATCGCGAAGGACGCGGATGCATGCTGCGCGCTGTATCAATGGTTTGACGGCGAAGCGGCGGTGCTGCGCCCCCAGAACGGCGATGCCGATCAGCTGGCCGATTTCCTGATCGAATTGCAGAAGCTGCGCGAGGCCGAGGGCGCGCAGACTTTGCGGAACGCCTCAGCCAGCATCTTTTCGCCTGAGGAAGCCGTCGCCCAGTACGAGCAGCGTCTCGCCGGACTGAGACGGGCCTCGGACGATCATCCGGACCTGCGCGCGTTCATCGACCGCGACCTGGTTCCCAGCACTGCCGCCGCCATTCAACGGCTCCGTCGACGCTACGCGGAACTGGGCCGGGATCCCGCCGCGGACCTGGCACCCGCCCATCGCGCATTGAGCCCGTCGGATTTCGGATTGCACAACGCGCTGCGCACCGAAGACGGCAGGCTGCGCTTCATCGACTTTGAATATTTCGGCTGGGATGATCCGGTCAAGCTCGTGTCCGACACCGCGATTCACCCGGGCAGCGATCTGCCGGAGGCCAGCGCGAACCGATTGATCGAACGGCTCTCGCACGCCTTCGAGGCTGGGGATGACGCGTTTGCGATCCGCCGTGACGTACTGTATCCTGTGTTCGGGGCGATTTGGTGCTTGATTGTCCTGAATGCTTATTTGCCGGAAAGCCGCTCCCGGCGCGCCCTGGCTGCGCAGGGTGGCGATCTGACGGTCCGCCTTGCCGGCCAGCTCGACAAAGCCCGCCGGCTCCATCAAACGATTTGCCAACGTGATCCAGATCTCACCCCACGCTGAAGCCGCCCTCACCTGCACGCTGGACGAGCGCAGTCTTTATTTGCGCCGCCTGGTCCTCGGTTCTGTCCGTTCGGCTGGACGCGGCCATGTCGGTCCGGCTTTGTCGCTGATCGAGATGGTGCGCGTGCTCTACGACGACGTGCTGCGGATCGATCCGAACAACCCGCGCGATCCCGATCGCGACCGCGCGATCCTCAGCAAGGGACACGGTTGTCTGGCGCTCTATGCGCTCCTCGCCGATCGCGGCTTCTTCCCGCTGTCGGAGCTGGACGGCTTTTGCGGCCCCGACAGTATCTTGGGCGGACATCCCGAATACGGCATGGTGCCGGGCGTCGAGGCCTCGACCGGTGCGCTCGGACATGGTCTGTCGATCGGCGTCGGTCTTGCGCTCGCCGCACGCATGCGCGAGCGCAGCTACCGGACCTTCGTCCTGCTCGGCGACGGCGAGATCAACGAGGGATCGGTGTGGGAAGCCGCGATGGGCGCGGCCAAGCACGGGCTCGACAATCTGGTCGCGATGATCGACTACAACAAACTCCAGAGCTACGGCCCGACCGATTACGTCCTGCCGCTGGAGCCGCTCGCGGACAAATGGCGCAGCTTCGGCTTCGCCGTGCAGGAGCTTAACGGCCACGACGTCGGCACCCTGCGCACCGTGCTGAAGCAGGTCCCGGCCGTTCCGGGCAAGCCAACCGCGATCATCTGCCATACCGTCAAGGGCAAGGGTCTGCCGGCCGCAGAATCCAACGCCGATTGGCATCACAAGAACAAGCTGACCGACAGCGAGCTCGACGCCATCCGCGTCGCCGTCGGCGATTTTTGATCGGCTCCCCATGCGCAACACCGCGATGAACATGGTCCACAAGCTCGCCACACGCGACGAGCGAGTGCTTTACATCGGCTCCGATCCCGGCGCCGGCACCTTGCGCGCGATGAGCAAGGAATTCCCCAAGCGCCATCTGATCGAGGGCATTTCGGAAGCGCACATCATCGGCATGTCGGCGGGTCTCGCGATGGAAGGCTTCGTGCCCTACGTCAACACCATCGCGACCTTCCTCACCCGCCGCTGCTACGAGCAGGTGGCGGTCGATCTCTGCCTGCACAACCTGCCGGTACGGTTGATCGCCAATGGCGGCGGGCTCGTCTATGCACCACTCGGCCCCACGCACCAGGCGATCGAGGACATCGCCATCATGCGGGCGCTGCCGAACATGACTGTGATCTGCCCGTGCGACGCCGACGAGGCCGCGCGCATGATGGACAAGACGCTCGACTGGACCGGACCGATCTATATCCGGCTCGGCAAGGGCGGCGACGCGATCGTCTCGAAGGCCGAGCACGGCTTCGAGATCGGCAAGGCCATCCTGATGCGGCCGCCCGGCGACGTCCTCATGGTAACGACCGGCATCATGCTTCAGCGCGCCATCGCCGCAGCCGACCTGCTGGCGGCGCAAGGCATTCGCGCCGGTATTTTGCACATGCACACCGTGAAGCCGCTCGACACCGAAGCGCTGTTGCAGGCGATCCGCGGCGTCAAGCTCCTGGCAACGCTGGAGGAGCACGTGCCCTCCGGCGGCCTCGGCAGCGCGGTTGCCGAGACGCTGATCGACAAGCTCGGTTCGGGCCTGCCGGCGATGCTGCGGCTGTCGCTGCCGGACCGCTTCATGCACAATTACGGCTCGCAGGACTCTCTGCTGAAGAAGCACGGACTTTCCGCGGCCGCGATCGCGACCTCGATCGAGCGCGCGCATGCCGCCTCGCACACCCCCTCTCCTCAACTCCATTCCACCTGACGGGTCACATGTACGACGTTCGATATTCCTATCTGCTCGAGCAATTTTCCGACCCCGCTCCGATCCTGGCCGAGATCGGCCGTCTGGTAGCGACCGGGGACTTCACCCTTGGCAAGCCGGTTGCCGAATTCGAGAAGCGCTTTGCCGAGCTGATCGGCGTGCGTCACGCCATCGGCGTCGGATCCGGTACCGATGCACTCAAGCTTCCGCTCAAGGCGCTCGGCATCGGCCATGGCGACGAGGTCATCACCGCCGCCAACACGTTCATCGCCACCGTCGGCGCGATCGCGGAAACCGGCGCGACGCCGGTGCTGGTCGACTGCGACGATTCCTTCTGCATGAATGTCGACCAGGTCGAGGCCGCCATCACTGCGAAGACCAAAGCGATCATGCCGGTCCAGTTGACCGGCGAGGTCACCGACATGGGCAAGCTGATGCCGATCGCGCAGCGACACAACCTGCCCGTCGTCGAGGATGCGTGCCAGGGCATCCTCTCCGAGTTTGCGGGCAAGCGCTCCGGCACCCACGGCATCGCGGCCGGCTTCTCCCTGCATCCGCTCAAGAACCTCAACGTCTGGGGCGATGCCGGCGTCGTCGTCACCAATGACGACGGCATGAACGAAAAACTCCGTCTGATCCGCAATCACGGCATGAAGAATCGCGACGAGATTGCGATCCTCGGCTGCAACTCGCGGCTCGATTCCCTGCAGGCCGTGGTCGGCAACTGGCTGATCGGCCAGACCAGCGAGATCACGCGGCGCCGGATCGAGAATGCGGCCTATTACGACGCCGGCCTTGCCGGTCTCCCCGGCCTGCGCGTCCCGCCGCGCCGGCCCAACGTGAAGCACGTCTACCATCTCTACATGATGTTCGCCGAGCGCCGCGACGAGCTCTACCAATATTGCCTGGACAACGGCATCGAGGCCAAGATCCATTATCCGATCCCGCTGTACCAGCAGGAAGGCCTCAGGCATCTCGGCTACGCGCCCGGCACCTTCCCGGTCACCGACCGCCACGCCAAGGAAGTCATCAGCTTCCCCGTCGACCAGCATCTGACGCGCGCCCAGCAGGATCGCGTCATCGAGACCGTCAGGAAGTTCTGCCATGGACGCTGACACCGGCCGCCGGCGCATCGGTTACGTCAATCTTCCCGCACAGTTCGAGGAAGAGCGCGCCGAGATCATGCAGGCGGTCGAGGGCGTGTTCCAGCGCGGCGATTTCATCGGCGGAGCCGCCGTTGGAAAACTCGAAGAGGAATTGTCCGCCTATCTCGGCTCGCCGCATGTCGTGACGCTGAATTCCGGCACCGACGCGCTGATCCTCGCCTTGCGGGCGCTCAATATCGGTCCCGGCGACGAGGTCATCACCCCGCCGAATTCGTTCGTGGCATCGACCGCCGCGATCGTCGCGGTCGGCGCGACGCCGGTGTTTGCGGACGTCTTGCCGGACCAGAACATCGATCCGGCCGCGGTCGAGGCCGCCGTCACGCCGCGCACCAAGGCGATCATGCCGGTGCATCTGACCGGGCGCATGGCCGACATGGCCCCGCTGATGGCGATCGCGGACAAGCACGCGCTCGCCGTGATCGAGGACAGCGCCCAGGCGGTCGGCTCGACCTATGACGGCCGAATGAGCGGCACCATCGGAACGTTCGGCTGCTTCTCCGCCCATCCCCTGAAGAATCTCAATGCCGCGGGCGATGCCGGCTTCCTCGTCACCGCCGACGCCGAGCTCGCCGCGCGAATCCGCCGGCTGCGCAATCACGGTCTGATCAACCGCAGCGACGTCCAGGAATGGGGCATCGTCTCACGGCTCGACACGTTGCAGGCGGAAGTGCTGCGCATTCGCCTGCGCAACCTGCCATCGGTGATCGAGCGACGGCGGCGCAACGCCGCGCAATACCGCGCCGAGCTCGCAGGGCTCCCTCTGTTCATTCCGCCCTGCCGCAACATCGAGTTCAACACCTTCCATACCTTCGTGGTGCAGACCGACCGCCGTAACGACTTCCAGAAATATCTTGCCGACAAGGGCATCGAGACCGCCATTCACTATCCGGTCCCGATCCACCTGCAGCCGGCGGCGGCGCATCTGGGCCACGGCCGCGGCGCGTTCCCCGTGACGGAACGACAGGCGGACCAGATCCTTACGCTTCCGATCAACCAGTTCCTGTCGGCCGCCGATATCAGCTATATCTGCGCGACCGCCCGGGAGTATTTTGCATGACGGATACGGACTTCCTTCAGGCTGACGAGCAGGCACTGGCGCAGCGCTTCATCGACCACGGCTTCGTCACCACACCGGCGGACGACCGCGCCGGCCTCGACCGGATCCAGCGGCGCGCCGCCGAGCTTGCGGCGGACTATCTGAAGCTGCCGCACAGCAACGATCCCTACGCGATGCTCGACAGCATCCACACGCGGGTGAGCGTCGACGATCTCAACGGCCTGCGGCTGCACGTCTTCAACGGCCTCAACGCCGAGCCGTGGTTCCGGCCGACCTATTTCCGTCTGGCACGCTCGACGATCGAGACCATCGTCGGCAACGAGCTCTGCATGCAGCGCCGCGTCAATCTCAGCATCCAGATGCCCGGCGACGATTCCTCGCTGCTCGCCACCCATTCCGACGTCTGGTCGGGCGACTCGCCGTTCGAGGTCGTGGTGTGGGTGCCGCTGGTCGACGTCCACAGCACCAAGGCGATGTATCTGCTGCCGCCGTCGCTGAACGGTGACATGCAGGACCGGATGGCAAGCCTGCGAAGCGCCGAGGAGCTGTACAAGACGATCAAGCCGCACGCGACCTTCATCGAGATTCCCTACGGTCACGTGATGCTGTTCAATCAGACCCTGATGCACGGTAATCGCGTCAACGAGGAGCCCGGCACGCGCTGGAGCATGAATTGCCGCTTCAAGAGCATCATGTCGCCCTACGCGGATAAGCGCTTCGGCGAATTCTTCGAGCCGATCCTGCTGCGCCCGGCGACGCGGGTCGGCATGCAATACAAGCTGCCGGGGGGCTTCCATGGCTGAGCGAGCCGGACATCGCGGCTATATCGGCGCGCGGCCGCTGAACGGCAGTCGCACCCCGCAGCACGTCCAGAACATCGTGATTCGCGACTACGCGCGGCGGAAAAACCTGCAATTTCTGCTCAGCGCCGTCGAGCACATCATGCCCGGCAGCTACATGGTGCTCGAGGACATCCTGGACGAACTGCCCCGCCTGAAGGGGTTGATCCTCTACAGCATCTTCATGTTGCCGCCCGACGAGGCCCGGCGACGACAGATCTACGACCGCGTGCTGCGCGAAGGCTGCGACCTCCACGCAGCCGTCGAGGAGATCACGCTGTCATCGCAGAAGGACATCCAGGCCGTCGAGGACATCCTGCTGGTCAATAAATACGCGACCATCCTGTGACGATGCCGCGGACCGGTTCGGCGCCATGACCGAGATCAACCTGCTCCAGCCAATGCACGCATCGACCAGGCGGAACTACGTTCAGCGCGTGGTCGAGCACGACAAGGCGGAATCCGCCACTGTGGCGCGGCAGTGGGGGCGCGACTATTGGGACGGCGACCGGCGCTACGGCTATGGCGGCTATCGCTACGACGGACGCTGGCGTCCGCTCGCCCAGACCCTGATCGATCGCTACGGCATCAAGCCCGGAATGAGTGTGCTCGACGTCGGCTGCGGCAAGGGCTATTTGCTCTACGAATTCACCCAGCTCGTCCCCGACCTCACGGTCGCCGGCATCGACATTTCCGACTACGGCATCGCCAATGCCAAGGAGGAGGTGCGGCCGCTGTTGAAAGTCGGCAGCGCCGTGGAGCTCCCCTACCCCGATCACAGTTTCGATCTCGTGGTGTCGCTCGGCGTGCTGCACAACCTTCCGCTCGAGGACGTCTTCCGCGCGGTGCCTGAGATCGAGCGCGTCGGACGCGGCACCTCGAAATATCTGATGGTCGAATCCTTCCGCAACGAGCGCGAGAAGGCGAACCTCCTCTACTGGCAGCTCACTTGCCTGAGCTTCCACGGCCCGGAAACCTGGGCCTGGATCTACGACAAATGCGGGTACCGGGGCGACCATGGGTTCATCTTCTTCGAATGAGGCGACGAGCCCGCGCCGGCCGACGTCGCTGCGCGCGCAGAATCCCGAAGTCTATTATTCGGACGACGCCATCGTCACGGCCGATGACGCCACGATCGCGGAGCTGAAGCGCATCGCCGCCGGCAACCCGCGTCTACGCAGCCGGCTGTGCACGCATCCCGATCCCTCGTCCAGCCTGCACGAAATGCTGATCGTGCATCATCGCGAGGCCTATGTGCGGCCTCACAAGCATTTTGGCAAACCTGAATCGTTCCACGTCATCGAGGGCACCGCGCAGGTTGTGATCTTCGAGGACGACGGCGGCATTCGCCAGGTGCTCGAGATGGCGCCCTACGGCCAGGGCAAGCGCTGCTACTACCGCATGCCCGAACAGGTCTTTCACTCGATCCTGATCACCTCGGAGTGGCTGGTGTTTCACGAAACCACGGCCGGCCCGTTCGATCCCGCCCGCACCGCATTTCCCGACTGGGCCCCCGATGGCGGCGACGCCGCCGAGGTCCAGGACTACGTCACAAGGATTGCCACGCTCGCCACGGAGCATCTGGCGAGAAAATAGACTCCGGCCGCTATCGCTGCCCGACGATACCGCCGCGAATGATCGAGGACGACACCAGCCGATGAAGCCGCCTGCAAAAGCACTGCTTACTCTGGCCAAGTTCGCCGTCTCGATCGGAATCCTCGTATTATTGTTGCGGACCCAGGATTTGTCCTCCCTGCAAGCCGATCTTCTCGCCGTCAGACTGGACATGCTGGCGCTCGCGGTGCTGCTGCTGTTTGTCCAGACCTTCGTGCTTTGCCACCGCTGGATTCTGATCCTCCGCGCCATGCACGTGCCTCTGGATTGGCTGTCCGGCTGGCGCATTCTCATGGTCAGCACCTTCTTCAACCAGGTGCTGCCCGCAGGCGGTGACGCGGTTCGGATCTGGATGCTGCGGCGCCATGGCGTGCAATGGTCGCCGACCATCAGCAGCATCGTGGCCGATCGGTTTCTGGCGCTGCTGGCGCTGGGTGTCGTCATATTGGCAGGGATGCCGTTCCTGCTGCAACGGATCAGCGACAGGTCGCTCCTGTTCGCGATCATCGTCGTTCTCGTCATGGCGTGTTTCGGCCTGATCGCTCTGCTCATGCTGGACCGCTGGCCGCCTCGCATCATCGCCGCGCTGCCGGCCAGGATCGTGCAATTCGCGTTGCTGGTCAGGGCTCCGCTGGCGGCTGACGGGCGCGGAACGCTGATGGCGTCGGCCGTCATCATCCACCTGATCACGGTCGCAGCCTGTCAGGTCCTTGCGATCGGGCTCGACGCGCCACTCTCTGCGCTTGATGCGTTCGCTCTTGTTCCGCTTGTCATTCTGTCGTCCGCGGTTCCGATCTCGATCGGAGGATGGGGCGTGCGAGAAGGCGCAATGGTTGCCGCGCTCGGTCTCGCTGGAATCGCATCCGACAAGGCGCTTGCGATATCCGTCTTCCTGGGTCTTGGCGGCCTGATCATCGGGCTGGTTGGCGGGCTGGTATGGCTGATCGCCCCCGAGCGCACCAGCTTCAACCCCGACCAGGCGCGGGCCATCGCCGAACGAACTGATGTCGCGCCGGTCTAGCATGAGCAATCCTGGACAAGATCAAACGATGACGGCCGGCGAGTTGCGTATGCGCGCCATCGTCGAGGCGTGGTGGCCGCGCGCCCTCGTCTTCGTGCCTGCGGCACTTGCCATCTGGTTCGTGAACCGAACCGGCACCTATCGCATCCTGCTGTACGACGGTGGCTGGACCACGCGACTTTACGTGCTCGCCTGGATCGTCCTGACGCCGTATCTCGGCTGGCTCATCATGGCGACCGGACGCCTGACGTTCTCGCTCATCAGGCACGAGCCCACTCAGCGCGTCGACGAGTTCTTTGTCGGCGCAGCCGCGCTGATCCTGACCGGATTTGGTTTCGGCGCTCTTTCCATCCTGTACCCGCAAATCGTTCTCGGATTTGCGACCTTGGCGCTGCTGTGGGACAGCCGAAGCTTCGGGAAGCCGCAGAAACTCGCGGTGACCCTGCCGCTGGCCGCAACATGCCTGATGGGTCTTTGGCTTCTAGCGACGGTGTTCCTCGATCGCGCCGTCATACCGGACGTCGTTTCGACCGACGTCCAACAGCTCTACGCCCCGTATCTCGCGGAGGTTGCGAGAAATCACAGCATCTGGCTTGCGGCCGACAATCCCATCTTCTCCGACTTTGAAATTGGTCACGGCAACGGCCTGCATCTGTTGCTGGCGACGTTCCTGCCGCCCCACGTTGCCCAGATCGTTTCGTTTCTCTACTTCGTCGGGATCGGCGCGGTCATTTTTGAGCTCGCCCGACTCATTCTGCCGTTACAGGCTCTCGGACGCCGTTGGGAAGACGCGGCGATACCAATTGCACTCGGCGTAGCGATCCTCGGCCTTGCGTGGCCCCGCACGATGCCGAGCGTCAAGGCTGGCCTCTACATCATGGAGTTCGGCAAGTACCACCTTCAGACCGCGGCATTCTTCGTCTATTTCCTGCTGGTCGTCATTCGGTCTTCCCAGGCTCGCGACCGCCTTGCCGCCGGCCTTTGCGGCCTTGCCGTCTCTGCCTCCTATCCGCTCTATGCAGCGTTCGTGTTCTTGATTTCGTTGCTAGGCGTATTCACCAGGCTCCTTCAGCGCGATCGATCCGGTCTCGTCACCAGCCTGCTGCTCGGGTTGGGAGCGGTTTGCGGGTGCATCCTCGCCTTCTCCATCAACTACTTCTATCTCGGAATCCCCGCAACCAATCCGTACTCGCTCTTTCGAAAGATCGCATTGGTCGAACGTTTCTCGCAGTTCGGCAGCCTGGAGATTCTTGACTTCTTCGTGCTGTCGCAATCGCTGGAGGTCACCGACTTTCTCAGCAAGGTCGGAGTGGTCAACTTCATCAGGCAGGCCAAATCCGTTCTGCAGGTTGCAGCTCTGATCGCGGCGACGACTTGCGCGATCTCTTTCCTCGATTCTAGATTTTTTCCGGATCGCGCCAGTGTCACGAAGTCTCTGGCCCTGCCCAGCATTGCGGGCGTCTTCATCGTGATCGCCTATGTCGCCAGCGTGCGGCTGTTGGACATGACGCTGAACATTCCGAGCCTGATCCGTCTATCCATTCACGTCAATGCGCTATTCCCGCTCGCGGCCGTCGCGATCGCGTGCTGGGCTCTTATCATCGTGCGCTGGCTAATCCCGGCCATATTCGTCGGGCGCTTTGCACCCAATGTTGCCATCCTGGCGCTGCTCGCCGCGTGCGGCTGGATGACAATCTCCTATCCTTGGCAGAGCTTCAGGGATGACGGAGCCATTGCCTTTGCGGGCGGCGGGCGCTCACTCATCCAGATGCCTCGTGTCAGCCTGAACTGGCAGCGCTGTGATGAACTGCAGCAATCGACGGGCTCCGAGCGGATTCTCGCGCTCAACGGTTACCGCGCCATGGTGCCCTGTTATTTCTCGCCGCTGCTGACGCGGGGCAAGATCATCCACACCTATCAGAGTGACGTCGCGCGCGACTTCAGGAAGATCGCACTGGGAACTGCCGACACGGCCGAAGCCACCCTCCGGTCACTCGGTGTCAAGCTGTTCTATGTCCAGAAGCAGAATTGCGATTTCTGGCTCAACGGCTTCTCCGATCTCTTTCAGAGCACCGAACTGGTGAAGCGATTCGCCCTGCATAGCGAAACCCCGGACTACTGGCTGTTGACGTGGAGGGATGGCGAGCAAGCACTCGCTCCCCAAGCCGAGGCCGGCGTTTCCGCGCTCCGGACGAGGTCGAAAGAGATCTACCGGCAGGCCTACGGCATCGAGCCATTCGAGGTGGTAAAGCACCGTCTGTCTCCCAACGGTCAGCGAGCGGACATCAGGGCTCTCGATCAACTCATGACCTGCCATTAGTCGGCTTCGCGCGGTTCCGTGCCTGTCGGCGGGGAAGCCCGCAATGAAGGCCGCGGGGTACCAGCTTCAGAGGGGCCTCCGGGCTTGTGAATAGCCCACCCCGGGCAACTTAAGAATTGTGGCACAGCCTGCGGCGCTATATAGCGTTCAACTGCGCCGCGTATCGCCGTGGCGCCGATGTTCCCTTGCTTTTCCTGCAAAGAGTTAAAGCCGTGACCGACCATTGCCGCCTTTGCCATTCCACCAACCTGCGTCCGGTCATCGACCTCGGACTGATGCCGATTGCACATCGGCTGCGGCACAGCCGAAACGAGCAGGATGAACGGTATCCGTTCGAGGTGCTGGCCTGCGGCGATTGCGGCCTGCCCCAGATCGTCAAGCCGATCGATCCCGACATTCTGTACCGCCAGTTCAACTACAATTTCAGCAGCTGGAAGCCCGAACCGCACCAGGTGGACGAGCTCGACACCATTGCGAAATTCTCGAAGCATCGGTCCGTGTTCGAGATCGGATGCAACGACGGCCTGTTCATGGACAAGCTCCGCGAACGCGGCACCAAGGTCATGGTCGGCGTCGAGCCCAATCCGGTATCTGGCAAGATCGCTCGCGAGCGCGGCATCAAGGTCTATGCCGACATGCTCAGCCCGGAGATGGCCCACGACGCAGTCGCTCAGTCCGGCAAGTTCGACCTGGTCATATCGCGCCAGGTGCTCGAGCATATCGTCGACTTTGAAAACTTCTTCGCCTGCGTGAAGATCGCGCTGAAGGAGGATGGGCTGCTGTTCATCGACGTGCCCGATTTCGCCCCCGGCTCGGCGGTGGGAGACCTCTCCGTGCTCTGGGAGGAGCATGTCAGCTATTTCACCGAACCGACCCTGCTCGCGCTGCTGGCGCGCCACGGCTTCGAGGCAGTGTCCGTGAAGAAATACAATTTCAGCGGCGGCAGCCTCGCGATCGCCGCTCGCCGTGCCGCGGGCACTGTAACGGTGCCGCCCGCGCCGGCCGGTGTCGGCGAGAAATTCGGTCAGCGCGCAAGAGAGTATGGCGCGCGTCTCCGTCCGATTCTCGCGAAAGCTCGCGCCGATGGTGCCGAGATCGCCATCTACGGTGCCGGTTGCCGCGCCTGTACCTTCACCAACGCCCACGAGCTGGCGGATCTCGTCGACCTCTCGGTCGACGACCAGAAGGAGCGCCAGGGGCTGTTCCTGCCCGGCACCGGCATTCCGATCCGCTCGCCCGACGACCTCGCCGGCAACGCGAATCCGCTCGTGTGTCTCCTCGCCGTGAACCAGGAAAACGAAGCCAAGGTCAGCAGCCGGCTGCGCGAGAGCGTGAAGCGACCGCTTGAGATCGTTTCGATCTTCGCGCCCTCCGATATCTGGAGCGAGCTCGATCGTCTCGAAGCGGCGCTAAGGTCGCGGCATGGCTGAGGACAAGCTCTTCAACTATTACGAACGTCAGGATGTCCTGCCGACGTTCGGGAATTTCAAGTCGTCCACCGAGCTAGAGGCCTACGCCAGTCAGCGGCGCGAGCTGTTTTCCGACAAGCTGGTGCTGCCGCCGCGGTTGTTCCGCGATGCCGATGTGCTCGAATTCGGCCCCGATTCCGGCGAGAACGCGCTGGTGTTTGCCGGTTGGGGCGCAAACATGACGCTCGCCGAACCGAACCGGCATGCACATCCGAAGATCGAGGCCTATTTCGCGCATTTCGGCTTGACCGAGCGTCTCCGCGAGCTCGCACTCGCGGACGTCGAGGGCTTCAGCAGCGATCGCCGCTTCGACATCATCGATGCCGAGGGCTTCATCTACACGGTGCAGCCGAGCGAGAAATGGCTCGGCGTCTTCCATCGGCTGCTCAACCCGGACGGCTATGCCGTCGTGTCCTATTACGAGCGCTATGGCGGTTTCTTCGAGCTCGCGCTCAAGGCGATCCATGCGGCCGGCAAGGCATTGAGCGGTCGCGCCGCGCTCGAGGCGGCCAAGATGCTATTCGAGCCGAAGTGGGACAGCATTCCGCACACCCGCAGCTTCGAATCCTGGCTGATGGACGTGCTGGAGAATCCGTTCGTCCGGCATCGCTACTTCCTCGACGCGGCCACCTTGTGCGCGGCGGCGCATGAACAGGGGTTCGACGTCCATTCGGCATGGCCCGCCTACCGCGACAGCCTGGACATCTACTGGCACAAGAAAGTCCTGTCCGGTGACGAGAAGCTGCATCGCGCCACACGCCATCTCGACCGCAGTCGCCTGAGCTTCCTCGGCGGGCGAAAGCTCTATCTGGTCGGCAAGGCCGATGCAGTGCAGGCGATCTCGGCATCGATCGAGTCGCTGGTCCTCGACGTCGATGCGATGATCGACGATCCGTTCGGCGAGAGCTTGCCGCGCGTGGTCGCGGGCCTCGCGTCGCTGCGCGAGACGATCCGGACGAGCGACGTTCTCGCCGACGATGCTGCCGACATCGAAGCCGTCATTGCGACGCTCGACAGTTTCCATCGCATCTTCGGCGCGATCGGGCGACGGGACGCATCCGCGGTCGCCGCCCTCACCCGGTCGGATGCGGCGTTCATCAACACGTGGGGACAACCGGCGCATTTCCTCGTGATCCGGAAGCGCTAAGGGATCATCGCCAGTGGGGCCAGGCATTGGCATCATCGGAACGGGCATGGTCGGCCAGATGTGCCACCTCGCCAATTTCGCGGCCAATCCCGCCTGCCGAGTCGTCGCGATCGCCGATCTTCGGCCGGACCTCGCGGCCGCCGCCGCGCAGAAATTCGGCATTCCCCGGGTTTACGGCACGCATCGCGAATTGCTCGCGGACAGCGCGGTGTCCGCCGTCGTCGTCGTGACGAAGCGTCGCGCCACCGGTCCGATCGTTCTGGACGCATTGAACAGCGGCCGGCACGTGCTCTCGGAAAAGCCGATGGCCTACACGACGGCCCAGGCCATTTCGCTGGTCGAAGCTGCGCGCCGGCACAACCTCGTTTACAGCATCGGCTACATGAAGCGTCACGACGCCGGTGTGGCACGGGCGCTGCAGGTGCTGACGCGCTTGCGCAGCGACCAGTCGCTCGGACGCATGGTCCGGGCACGAGGCTGGTGCTTCGGCGGCGACACTGGACGCTCGCACGACAATTTCGTGATGACCGGCGAAGCCCGGCCCGACGGGCTCGAGCTCTGGCAGGATGGTCCCGACTGGATGCCGCGCACGATGCGTCCCGGCTACGACAATTTTCTGAACGTCTTCAGCCATATCATCAATCTGGCGCGCTACCTGCTCGGATCGTCGCCGACCGTCGCCGAAAGCGCAGTCGAGACCTCCGGCGCCGCGCGCATAACGCTCGACTTCGACGGCGTCGCCTGCACCCTGGATCTCGTGAACGGGTCAGAGGGTGCCTGGCGCGAGGGACTGACGATCGATTTCGAGCGCGGCGCGCTGAGCCTGGAGTTGCCCCCACCCTTCGCCGAGCAAGAGGCGGAGGTCATCATCGATCACGATGGCCAAGGCACGCAGCTGACGGGCGAAAAGAGCTGGGCATTTCGGCGACAGGCCGACGCCTTCGTTACCGACATCGCCGCGCGAGCCATACCTCTTGCCTCCGGCGAGGATTCGGTGACCGACATCGCACTTGCAGAGACGGTTTGGAAACAGCGTCCTAGCGGCTAGGCGCGCCACTCTTGCTTGCGCCGTCGAGCGGCAGGACGCCGGCGATCGGGCCCAGCTTGATCGTGACCTGCGCAAGTTGAGCCAGAAACTCTGCAACATCGCAGCGCGCCAGCAACCGGCACGCGTAGTATTTTCGCACCAGGGTCTGGTTCGGCGCGGCTCCAGGGCCCGGCTGGAACGAGATCGTCGCCTGCGGTCCCGACGGATCGAAATGATGGAATGCACTTCCCGGAGCCTTCCTCGCTTCGTCCATTCCCTGCAGGATGTCGGGTCGCTCCGCGCGCAGCGCGAATCCGAAAAAGGGCTGGTTACCCCAGGCAAGGCGGAGCATGCCGGTGACCTCGGCGAGGCCGAACGGCACGTGCCGAGACGGGTAGTCGACAAAGCCGTCGTCGAGCGCATAGACCGTGGCCGCGGGCTGGACCCGGCCGGCAAGGTCGCGCGCCAGCGCCTCCTGCTTCAGCGTTCTCGCCTGCATGAAGACGTAGTCGCTCCACAGCATGCCGATCGACATGATCAGGCCCGAGCCGAACACGACGGCAAAGGCTGTGTTGGGAATGGTCCAACGTTCGGCAAGCCGCTTGAGTGCGAGAAGCGCCAATGCCATCGGCACGCCGAACATCAGGAGATGACGGCTCTCGTAGAAATGCTTGGAGGACGGCCGCAGGCCCGCGATCAGATAGGGTGACGACAATGCGAGGAACAAGATCCCGGCAAGCACGAGCGGCACGATGGTCGCGAGCCTGGACGTGGCCGGCTTCGTGTCGGAACGCAGCATCAGCAGGACGATGCCGACGAGCATGGCCGCCAGAATGAAGATCGTCGGGACCCTGATCGCCGCGCGCACAGCATGACCCAGGAGGTCGAAGTAAGCCGTGACCAGAAATGCCGACCATCCCCCGACCAGTTCGAGCAGGGTCGGCAAATGCGCATCATAATGCTGTGCGTACACGCCGATCCGCTTGAACCAGATGTTGAGCGTGCCCCAGTAGATCAGCGGAAGCATGATCAGCTCCGGATATCCCAAGGCAGTGCGCCAGGCTGCGAACCATGTGCGGCGAACGAAGCCCTCCGCCGCGTTGCCGCTCCGCCAGATCGCAACGAAGAGGCCGAGCACCACGAAGGCATAGAGCACGATGATCGAGTTGAGCGCGAAGCTCAGCAGGAACACGAGCGCACAGGCCACGCGAAGCAGCACACGCCGCAGGCCGCGGGCGCTGAAGGCCAGCGTCAACAACCCTGCACCGACGAACAGGAGTCCGAAGCTGAAGACGTAGACCGAGTTCGCCTTGCCCGCCCAAAGCTGATAGCCGGGATAGGTCCAGACGATCAGCGCGAAACCGACCGCCTCTGCGCGGTCGAGCAGATTGAGACGCGTTGCCGTCAGCGCCAGCGATGTTGCGCCGAGGACGATTCCGGCGAACGCCAGCGAGACCATCACGGCGACGGGGGCGCCCGTCCAGTTTGCGAACGTGTCGTAGCTATAGAAAATCGGATGACCGGCGCCGTTCAGCAGGAAATCGATGTCGATGAAATAGTCCGGACGCGGCTTGAGCACCAGCCAGTCGTCCATGAAGAGACCGTCGTTCAGGAGCATCGGCGCATGCGCTGCCACCAAGACGACGAGGAGAACGACTATCGCACGCAGCAATGGGAACATCTCGGATGGAGGAACGGCATCCCTGCAAGGATTCGCACGCCCACGAGACGTCCGCAAGGGCGGGATGACGGGCTCCCTTGACCCGAAAAATACGACCTCCTATAGACTTTCGCTCTGGCTGGGCCTGAGAGGCGTCCGGGGCGATTTTCCGAATGAACATGCTACCGGGCCCGGCGCAAGCCGCCGCGATTGGTCTCAGCGTCGCGCTGCCGCTGCTGTTGCTGTGCTACGCGCGCATCGCCGCCACCGGCGGATCCGGCCGCCGCTTTCGGCTCGGCTGCGTCAGCGTCATCGCCCTTTACGCGGTCGCCTGCATCGCACTCCCAGGTCAACGCCATTTCGACGACGTACTCAGCGGCCTGTTCCTGTTGGCGACCGCGATGATGTTTTGCTACATCCTCTTCAGCCTGCTGGCCTGGGGCTTTACGCTGACGCTGCTCACGGCACTCGTCCGGGCCGGGCGCCCCCTCACCCTGGAGCAATGGGCGGTCGCCTATATGCAGGGCGGCGATCTCGGCACCTTCACGCACAACCGCCTGAAGCTGCTCGTCGGCGCCGGGATGGTGGTCACGGCAGACGGCAGGCTTGTCCCGACGGCGAAGGGCGTGGCGGTCGCGCGTCTCGTCAAACTCGTCCGCCTGTCGACCGGACTTGGGTGAGCGGCCGCGATGTCCTTCGTTGTCGGATTCCTCGCCGCCGTCATCTTCGCCCTGCTGGCTCCTGCCTTGCAGTCGATGGCCCGCACTCGCGGATGGACGCTTGGAGCCGTGATGCTGCTCGCGATCGCCGCGGTCGTCACCCATGGTCTCGGCATGATGTTCGGAATCTTCGTCGTTCCGGAATTTCAGTACTGGGACGCCGCGTCGATTTTCGGCTTTCTCGTCATGGGTTACGTCTTCGCTTTCGGCGCAGTGTACAAATCGGTTTCCCTGGACATCCTGCTCGATGTCGTCGACCGGCCCGAGCGGAGAGCACCGCTTACAGACATCATCGAGCGGCAGGTTCCAGCTCTGTTCCAGGGACGAATTAGGAACCTGGTCGACGGCGGGTTGGTCGAACCGCTCGATACGCACTTCGCCCCGACCATCGCGGGCCGGACCATGGCAGACCGCGTCGGACGGCTTCGCCGCGCCTTCGGCATCGGCGATACCAGTCTCTATGATTTTTCGGATTAGTTGCGCAGAACACACACATCGCCGGATTCATACCGGTCGTACGGGGCATATCTGCGGGCCCCTTATTGTTCGCCCGGCCCATATGACCTAGAGTCGCGCCAGGGTTCCACCAGTAAAGAGTGGCCGGCGACAGGCGGCATGAGATGACACCTTCCAGGGCGGCAAAAAGGCTTACGATCGTCATCCCTGCACTGAACGAGCAGGACAAGATCGCCGATACCATCGACGGCGTGTTGCCGCTCGCCCGCGAGTTGCTCGACGATTTCGAGATTTTCCTGATCGACGACGGCAGCACCGACGGCACCGGCGCGATCATGGACGAGTTTGCGGCCGGCGAGCCGCGCATCATCGTGCAACATAACGCCGAGCGGCGCGGCGTCGGTGCCGGCTTCGAATACGCGCTGTCGCGCGCGAAATTCGATGCCATCACGCTCATTCCCGGCGATCACGCCTTTCAGAACGAGGGCATTGCCCGGATGTTCAAGGCGGCCGGCGCCGCCGACCTCGTCATCACCTATCGCGACAACCAGTCGGATCGCTCCGTCAACCGCTCGCTGCAGTCGCACTCGCTGCGGTTCATCCTGAACTGCCTGTTCGGCTTCTGGCTGTCCGACTACCACAGCATGATCGTCTACCCCGTGAAATGGCTGCGCCAGATCGCGGTCAAGGCCGACGGCTACGGCTATCAGATCTGCGCGTTGATCTCGCTGCTCCAGCTTGGCCTCACCTACGTCCAAGTGCCGGTGAGCCTGAACGCGGAGCTGAAGGGGTCGTCCCGTGCGCTGCGGCTGCGCACCTATTTCGAGCTCGGCGGCACCATCGTCTCGCTGCTGCGCCGCGTCCCCATCCGGGACGTCGATCGCAGCCAGGGTCCCGCCGATGCGGAACGGGCGCCGGCGCGCTAAGAGGCGCCTCGCCGGCCTGGCCCTCGGGATACGGGCCAGCGCGTGGCGATTCGTCCATGGGACGTCCTCGTCCCTATCCCGCCAGCATCGAACTTAAGTGATTGATTTGACTGGCAGGAGTGGCAGGGCTCGAACCTGCGACCCCCGGTTTTGGAGACCGGTGCTCTACCAATTGAGCTACACTCCTACGGACCCCGCGTCGCCTTGGGATCAGGGCCGCTTTCAAGCACAGGCGACGACCGGTTTGCAAGGGTGAACCGCGCCCGCTTCGCTTGTTTGTACCGGGGTTTCTGGGCCACACTTTCCCGACCAAAAAACAAGAGCCCGGGAGCCCCCATGAACGCTCAAGCTGCTACCACTGCCGCCTCCGCGGTCCACACTCCGCCCTTGCCGGAGGCCCGCCCGGAGACGCTCGGGCTGTCGCGGCCGCGCCTGCAGGCCATGTCGGACGCCTTCAAGCGCGAGATCGACAAGGGAACCGTTCCCGGCGTCACCGTGCTGGTGGCCCGGCGCGGCCAAATCGGCTGGTTCGAGGCGCTCGGCAGGCAGAGCCCGGCGGGGCCTGCGCCGATGGCGCGGGATTCGATCTTCCGGATCTTCTCGATGACCAAGCCGATCGTCTCGGTCGCCGTCATGGCGCTGGTCGAGGACGGCCACCTCCTGCTCAGCGACGCCGTCGCAAAGTTCATCCCGGAGTTCGCCGGCCAGCAGGTCGGCATCGTCAAGGACGGCAAGCTCGAGCTGGTGCCGCCGGCGCGGCCGATGACCGTGCAGGACCTGCTTCGCCACACCTCGGGCCTCACCTACGAGCACCAGGGAGACGGACCCGTGCACAAGCTCTACCAGGAGTCCCGCGTGCGCAGCCGCAAGATCACCAATGCCGAGCATGCCGCATTGGTGGCGAGCTTCCCGCTGGTCTGCCAGCCCGGCGCGGAATTCAACTACAGCCGCTCCACCGACATCCTTGGTCGCATCATCGAGGTCGCCAGCGGCAAGTCGCTCGGCGCGTTCCTGACAGAGCGCGTGCTGGCACCGCTGCAAATGGCCGAGACCGGCTTCTCGACAGCCGAGTCCAACGCCACCAGGCTTGCCGACCCGTTCGCGGCCGATCCCTGGACCGGCGACAAGGTCGCTCTGTTCAACATGCTCGAACAACCGGTAATGGAGTCCGGAGGCGGTGGGCTGGTTTCAACCACGATGGATTATGCCCGCTTCTGCCTGATGCTGCGCAACGGCGGCACGCTCGACGGCAACAGGATCATCGGCCGCAAGACGCTGGAGCTGATGGCGTCCGATCACCTCGGGCCGCATGTCGTGACGAATGGCACGTTGCTGTCGCCCGGCCACGGCTTTGGTCTCGGCTTCGCCGTGCGCCGCGAGGCCGGCATCGCGCCCTTCCCCGGCAGCGTCGGCCAGTATTTCTGGAGCGGCATTGCCGGCACGTTCTTCTGGATCGATCCGAAGGAGGATTTGTTCGCGGTGTTCATGAGCCAGGGCCCGGGACAGCGCGACTACACGCGGACCTTGGTGCGGGATCTGGTTTACGCGGCGGTGGAGTGACCCGAAGGGTCATTCCGGGGTGATGCAAGGCATCGAACCCGGAATCTAGAGATCCCGGGTTCGCGCTAAGCGCGCCCCGGGATGACGCTCTATCGCGTCAACTAATCGTTGCGCCGCCGTCGATCACCATGGTCTGGCCGGTCATGAAGTCGCCGGCCTTCGATCCCAGGAACACGGCGGCGCCGGCGATCTCGTCGGGGATGCCGATGCGCAGCAGCGGCGAGCGCGCGGTCGAGGCTTTCAAATTCTCCGGATTGTCCCACAGCGCTTTGGCGAAATCGGTCTTGATCAGGCCGGGCGCGATGCAATTCACGCGAATGTTGTGCGGGCCATATTCGCAGGCGAGGTTGCGCGCGAGCTGCATGTCGGCGGCCTTGGAGATCGCGTAGGCGCCGAGAATGGTCGAGCCCTTGAGCCCGCCGATCGAGGAGACGATGATGATGGAGCCGTCCTTGCGCTCGATCATCTGCGGCACCACCATCGAGATCAGCCAGTTGTTGGCGACGATGTTGTTGTCCAGAATCTTCCTGAATTGATCGTCGGAGATCCCCGCGAGCGGACCGTAATACGGATTCGAGGCGGCGTTGCAGACCAGCACGTCGATCTTGCCGAAGGCGCGGTTGCTCTCGTCGACGAGGTTTTGCAGGTTCTCCTTCGACGAGATGTTGGCTGCGATTGCGACCGCGGTACCGTTGCCGTACCTGTCGTTGATGCCCTTGGCGACCTGCTCGCAGACATCGGCCTTGCGCGAGGAAATCACCACCTTGGCACCGTGCTCGGCCATGCGCTCGGCGATCGCAAGCCCGATGCCGCGCGTCGATCCCGTGATGACGGCGACTTTCCCCTTCATGTCGAACAAGGTCATGTTTCTCTCCCAGATTACGATTGATTTGGCCCCGAGCTTACGTCGCGTCGGTGCGAGCGCGCAATTTCTCAGGCGAGCTTCTTGACTTCCGGTCCCGCGGGCTGGTGCATCGCCGCGTGAGCGTCATCCGCGATCCATGGCTGCTGGTTCACCATCGGCAGCCGCCAGACCGTGCGCTCGGCAGTTGCGAAATAATCCAGCCGCGTCACCGAGCAATTGTCGATGTCGAACGACAACCCCCGCTCCGGCTGGCCGTCAAGCGCAAGGCCCAACGCCGCCTTGATCGTGCCGCCGTGGGCAACCGCGATGATGTCCTGCCCGGCTGCCTCAACATTGATCCGCTCGATGGTGCGGCGGGTGCGGTGATAGAGATCCATGAAGCTCTCGCCGCCGGGTGCGGGCTCGTTGATATCGGCGAACCAGCTGGTGCCGACGGGACGGCTCGCGATGAATTGGGCGCGGTTCATGCCCTGCCAGCGGCCGAGATTTTGCTCGGCGAGATCTGCTTCCCATTTCATCGACGACGGCCGTGGAAAGCCGGCCGCCCAGATCGCTTCGGCCGTTTGATGCGTGCGCTTCAGATTGCTCGAAAACCAGACCGCAGTGCGTGGCAGCACCTTGGCAACAGCGTTGAACACATAGGTATCGCTGGTGTCGCAGGCGATATCGGACTGGCCGTAGATGTTGCCGCCGTCGTTGCGCACCGGCGCGTGACGGACCCACCACCACCGCGTCGTGACCACCTTGGGCTTGTCTGCACCTGTCATCGAAGCTCTTCCATCCCGTTTGATGTCGCTGTACGTCAGTAGAGAACGTGTCTCAAGACACTTTACCGTTTGAAATCTTGTTTGAAATTCCGTCGCGCGGCAAGGGCCGCGCGAGGCACCACAAGGGAGAAACGCATGGGCCGCCTGCAAGGCAAATCCGTCATCATCACCGGCGCCGGCAGTGGCATCGGTCGCGCCGCCGCGCTCCTGTTCACCCGGGAAGGCGCAAAGCTCATTGCGGTCGATCGCACCGAGGCGGTGAAGGAGACCGTCGAGGAGGTGAAAAAGGCCGGCGGCGTCGCGGAGGCCATGATCGCCGACGCGGGCTCCGAGACTGACGTCGTTGCCGTGATCGACAAGGCAGTGAAGACCCACGGCCGGCTCGACGTGATCTGGGCCAATGCCGGCGTCAGCGGCGGGCTGATCCCGCTCGGCGAGCAGACCGTGGAGCATTGGCAGGAGGTGTTGCGCGTCAATCTGATCGGGCCGTTCCTGGCGGTGAAGCATGCGATGCCGCACATGGTGAAGCAGCAGTCCGGCGCGATCGTGCTGACCGCCTCCGTCGCGGGCCTCAAGGCCGGCGCCAGCGGACATCCCTACGCCGCGAGCAAGGCCGGCGTGATCAGCCTGGTGCAGACCACCGCCTATTCGCTCACCGGCACCGGCGTACGCATCAACGCGGTGTGCCCGGGCCTGATCGAAACCGGCATGACCAAGCCGATCTTCGACCGCGCCAAGGAGCGCGGCACCCAGGACAAGATCGGCCAGCTCAATCCCCTCAAGCGCCCCGGCCAGCCGCACGAGCTCGCGGCGATGGGCCTGTTCCTGGCCAGCGACGAAGCCTCGTATGTCAACGGCCAGGCGTTCCCCGTGGATGGCGGCTTGACGGCGTCGATGCCGTATACGGGCAAGCCCGTGTAACGAGCTCCGCTCGTGTCCCGGACGCGCTGCAGCGTTCTTACGCTGCTGCGCAGAGCCGGGACTCAAGGAAGCCACGGCCCTCGTTGATGCATGGGCCCCGGCTCTGCAGCGCATCGTCGAAGGGACGCTGCGTTGTGTCCGCGGCACGACACCTTGTTCAACGATACACATGATTGATCATCCTCGCGGCGCATGTCGCCCGAGCTTTGCTTCATCGCTTCGCCCTCGATTGAAAGAGGGCGCAGGGAAGACCGGGCGCCGGCTGGCACCCGCGGTCCACTGTGCGAAACCTGCGTGACAAGAAACTGCACAGCGGCATACAGGTGTAGCCAGGACATCCCGGCCTTCCCTGCGCAGTGGTTTTACGGCTTATGTCGTGCTCTCCTCGGGGAGCGTTGCACTATTGCCCCCGTCGCCTTGCGGATGGCTGACGCGTGCGTCCGGTTGGACGACACACCTCACCACAAGCCTTGACGCACAGACCCCGGGCGTCAGGACCACACGATTTTGCCGTACGCTGGAATCACACCGGTCGTGTGCGCGACGCTCTCGCTCACGGTTGCCCGCCCTGCGAAGCTCTTCGCGCCGATGCAATCAGCGTCCACCGCCGCCCGGCCCGCGTTCGTGACGATCGCGATACGCCCCTCTTCCTTGGGCCGGGTTGGCGCGACACATACGCCCTTTCCGAATTTCGGTAAAGTGGAATATTTTCGGCTGCGCGCATTGACCGACCAGTTGGGTGTTTTGCCCGTCGGGCAACCAAGGGATGGTAGCGCCCCTCGCCGTTCCGGGGCACGACGAAGTCGCGAGCCCGGAATTCATTTCACAGCGCGTGATGCGGGCCGATGGATTCTCAGGTGCGCAATTGCGCACCATAGCTTGATGCCACGCATCCTCCCGGAATGACGGCGGCGGTGTTTATTTGCCCAAGGAGACCTCACATTGGTATGGTTCCTGCAAGCACTCCAACCTCCTTCCCCTGACAGAACGAGACAATGCAGAACTCAAGACCCGATCGCATCCGCAAACTCCTCGCCGACCTCGTTGGCTTCGACACCATCAGCGACCGCACCAACCTGCCCCTGATTGCCCATATCGAGAGCTACCTCGCCGCGTTCGGCATCAAGGGTGAGCGCATCATCGATGAGACCGGACAGAAGGCCTCGCTGTGGGTCACCATCGGACCGCAGGATCGGCCAGGCTTCGTCCTGTCGGGACACACCGATGTCGTGCCGGTCGTCGGCCAGGACTGGAGCCACGATCCGTTCAAGCTGATCGAGCGCGACGGCAAGCTCTATGGCCGAGGCACCACCGACATGAAGGGCTTTGTCGCGGTGTGCCTCGCCATGGTGCCGGAGATGGTGGAAGCGAAGCTCGCAACGCCGATTCACCTGGCGATCTCCTATGACGAAGAGATCGGCTGCGTCGGCGTGCGGCCGATGCTACGCGAGGTCGCGAAGAAGAAGATCAAGCCGCTCGGCGCCTTCATCGGCGAGCCGACCGAGATGAAGGTGATCATCGGCCACAAGGGCAAGCACGGCGTGCGCGCGACGTTTCGCGGGCTCGCCCGCCATTCCTCGATCGCGCCCGACGGCGTCAACGCGATCGAATATGCGGCCGAATTGATCGTCGAGATCCGCCGCCGCGCCGAGCAACTCGCGGCCGCGCGCGCGACGGACAGCCTCTACGACGTTCCGCACTCGACGCTGCTCACCAGCATCGTGCATGGCGGCGCGGCGCTGAACATCGTGCCTGACACCTGCACGGTGGATTTCGAATGCCGCGGCATCGGTATCACCGAGTCGCGCGAGGTCACGGATGCGATCGTCGCCTGGGCCAAGGCCGAGCTCGACCCGGCGATGAAAGCACGGCATCCCGATTGCGGCATCGATTTCGAGGAGATCCTCGACTATCCCGCGCTCGACACCGCTGCCGACGCGGCCATCGTCACGCTCGCCAAGAGCCTTGCGGGTCGCAACGACCACGCCAAGGTCGCCTTCGGTACCGAGGCCAGCCTGTTCGCGAGCATGGCGGATGTGCCTTCCGTCGTGATCGGCCCCGGCGCGATCGCGCAGGCGCACACGCCGGATGAGTTCGTGGAGATGGCCGAACTGGAGAAATGCGCAGGCTTCGTGGAGAGGCTAATCGCGCATTGTGCGGAGGGCGCCTCTTAGGCGCTGCCGTAGAGTGGGCAAATCGGAGCGTGCCCACCGTTTTCGTGTGATCGCGGAGAGATGGTGGGCACGGCGGTACGCGCGTTTGCCCACCCTACGCGAGCCAACCTGCCTCACCGCTCCTGCAAGGCCAGCCGCACACCGACGGCGCAGTAGATGGCGCCGACCACCTTGCCCTGCCACTTCACCACCGCCGGATGGCGGCGCAGGAGGTTGCCGAGACGGCCGGCGCCGACGGCGAACACGACGGTGCTGAACAGACCGAGCAGTACGAAGACGACACCGAGAATGGCAAGCTGAAGTGCGGGCGCGCCGTGCTCCGGCTTCACGAATTGCGGCAGGAACGCCAGGAAGAAAAGTGCGGTCTTGGGATTGAGCACTTCGGCCAGCACGGCCTGGCGGAAGGCGCGGCCCGCGCCAATCTGGGGCGCGGCGCCGTTCAACTCGACCGGGGCCCTGTCGAGCATGGCGCGAATGCCGAGATAAATCAGGAAGCCAGCGCCGGCATATTTGACGATGCTGAACAGCAGCGCCGAGGTCGCTATGATCGCCGACAGCCCGACGATGGCCATGCAGGTGTGGATGATGTCGCCCGCAGCAATTCCCGCTCCGGTCGCGATGCCTACCTTTGTGCCGGAACTCGCCGCACGCGCTATTGTCAGCAGCGTCGCTGGCCCGGGAATAAAGACGAAGCCGAGGACAATGAGGATGTAGGTGGTGAGGGTGATCTGGTCGATCATGCGTCCGTCTCTACCTGAACCGATGCTGGGCTCGCCACCCGCCGCCCGTCATGGCGAGGAGCGTAGCGACGAGGCAATCTAGACTACTGCCGTGGAAAGATCCTGGATTGCTTAGCTTCCGCTCGCAATGACGGCGGAATAAACCCACCTCATCACTGCTGTCATGCCCCGGCTTGACCGGGGCATCCAGTACGCCGCGGCGTCTCGGTTCAAGCACTGGCGTCTCTGGAATACTGGATTGCCCGCCTTCGCGGGCAATGACAGCGAATGTGCGGGATGACGAACTCCCGAAAGCGAAAGGCGCGGCCGTCAGCCGCGCCTTCGCTCTTGCTACACTGCGCCCGCTTTCTGCGCATACTCCCACGACGCCTGCGACAGCGGCACGGTGCGCTTGGCGGATTCGAGGGCCTTGGCGTTGGCGGCGGTGCCGTCGCGGACACGGCCGGCGATGCCCTGCGTGATGCCGGCGAGGCGGAACAGATTGTAGGCGAAATACCAGTTGAGATCGGGCACCGTCATTTTGGTGACGTTGCAATAAATCTGCGCGGCCTCTTCCACGCTCGGGATGTTGAGCGCCTTGAGGTCGGCGCCATCGAGGCCCGGCATGATCCACTGCATCAACAGATACGTGAAGTCGGCCATGGGATCGCCGAGCGTCGACAGCTCCCAATCGAGCACGGCCTGCACGCGCGGTTCCGTCGCGTGGAAAATCATGTTGTCGAGACGATAGTCGCCGTGGACGATCGAGACGCGCGCCTGCTCCGGCACGGTCTTGGGCAGCCATTCGGCAACCTTCTCGAACTCCGGAATGTGCTGCGTTTCGGAGGCGCGATATTGCTTGGTCCAGCGGTCGATCTGGCGCGCAAAATAGTTGCCGGGCTTGCCGAAATCGCCAAGGCCAATCGCCGTGGGATCGTACATGTGCAGTTTCGCCAGCGTTTCGATCTTGCTGGTGAAGATCTTGCGCCGCGCATCGCGATCCTGGCTCGGCAGCGTCGGATCCCAGAACACCCGGCCCTCCTCCATCGACATGATGTAGAAAGCGGCGCCGATGACGCTATCGTCCTGACACAGCGCGTAGGCACGCGCGACCGGGAAACCCTGCTTGCCGAGCGCTGCGATCACGCGATATTCGCGGTCGACCGCATGCGCCGACGGCAGCAATTTGCCGAACGGCTTGCGGCGCATCACGTAGGAACGGTTCGGCGTGTTCAGCCGGTAGGTCGGATTGGACTGGCCGCCCTTGAACTGGAGCACGACCAGCGGACCCTCGAAGCCTTCGACGTTATCGCGCATCCAGGCTTCCAGGCGCAGCTCGTCGAAACGATGCCGCTCCTCGACCGGCTTGGTGCCCGAAAACTCTTCGTCTTTCCTGACGCCGTCCGCCACAATGACGCTCCCTCTTTTTCTTGTCGGTCATTCCGGGATGGTCCGAAGGACCAGACCCGGAATCTCGAGATTCAGGGTTCTCGCTTCGCGAGCCCCGGAATGACGGTGGGGAGAGCGCGGTCAGCGCTCTCCGCCGTCCTTAGTGACTTGGAGAGTTTGCATACTTCCGAACCTCAAGCCTGGCAATGGCGCGATTGTGCACCTCGTCCGGGCCGTCGGCGAGACGGAGTGTGCGGATGTGGGCGTAGTCCTTGGCAAGGCCCGCCTCGTCCGAGACACCGGCGCCGCCAAACGCCTGAATCGCCTCGTCGATGATCTTCAGCGCCATGTTGGGCGCTGCGACCTTGATCATGGCGATCTCGGCCTGCGCGGTCTTGTTGCCGACCTTGTCCATCATGTCGGCGGCCTTGAGGCAGAGCAGGCGCGTCATCTCGATGTTGGTGCGGGCTTCGCCGATGCGCTGCTCCCACACGGAATGCTCGACGATCTTCTTTCCGAAGGCGCTGCGCGAGGACAGACGCTTCACCATCTTCTCCAGCGCCTCCTCGGCCTTGCCGATCGTGCGCATGCAGTGATGGATACGGCCCGGACCAAGACGGCCCTGCGCGATCTCGAAGCCGCGGCCTTCGCCAAGCAGGATGTTCTCCTTGGGCACGCGGACGTTGTCGAGCAGCACCTGGGCGTGGCCGTGCGGCGCGTCGTCGAAGCCGAACACCGGCAGCATCTTCTCGACCTTGATACCGGGGGTATCGAGCGGAACCAGGATCTGCGACTGCTGCTGATGCTTGGCCGCCTTGAAATCGGTCTTGCCCATCAGGATCGCGATCTTGCAGCGGGGATCGCCGACGCCGGACGACCACCATTTGCGGCCGTTGATGACGTAATGGTCGCCGTCCTTCTCGATGCGGGTCTCGATATTGGTGGCGTCGGAGGACGCAACCGCCGGTTCCGTCATCAGGAAGGCCGAGCGGATCTCGCCGTCCATCAGCGGACGCAGCCATTTGCGCTTCTGCTCCTTGGAGCCGTAGCGGATGAACACCTCCATGTTGCCGGTGTCGGGCGCGGAACAGTTGAACACTTCCGAGGCCCAGGTGATGCGGCCCATTTCTTCCGACAGCAGCGCGTATTCGAGATTGGTCAATCCCGCGCCGCGGAATTCGTCGTCCTCATGCTCGCTCGGCGGCATGAACATGTTCCAGAGGCCTTCGGCCTTGGCCTTCTTCTTGAGGTCCTCGAGGATCGGGATCACTTTCCAGCGCTCGCCGCTGTGATCCTGCTGGTCATAGATCGGCACCGCCGGGCGCACGTGCTTGGCCATGAAGGACCTCACGCGGTCGAGCCATTCCTTCTGCTTGGGGGACAGATCGAAATCCATGGGACGCTCCTCGTCTCTCTCTTTGCGAGCCTGCTGGCTTCGCGGGCCTGTTTTGCGCCGGACTGTCCACCGCTTGCGCGCAGCCCGCAAGCGCGCTTGCGGTGCCTTCGGAACCAACCTTTGGAGTTGCGAACGAGTCCCGATTGCGGATTGACATCTCCGGCCTTCAAACGATAGTTTCATACAACTGTTTGAATTGCAACTCCCTCCCCTCAGGGGCACTCATGGCCAGCGATCATACGAGGTCTGCCATTCTCGCCGCCGCCGAACGGCTCTATGCCGATCGCGGCTTCGGCGACGTGACGCTGCGCGACATCGTCGCGGAGGCCGGTGTCAACCTGGCGGCGGTGAACTATCATTTCGGCTCGAAAGACGAGTTGATCGCGGAATTATTTGTCACGCGCTCGATCGCCACCAACCGCGAGCGTTTGCGCGAGTTGAAAGCGGCGGAAGAGCAAGGCGGCGGCCGCGCGCCGATCGAGGTGATCCTGCACGCGCTGGTCGGGCCGACGCTGCGCGGCTGTCTCGGCCCCGAGAACCAGCGTTCCACGGCGGCGCGCTTCATGATCCGCGCCTCGATCGAATCCGTGCCGCCGATCCGCCGCATCAAGAACCGCGAGATCGACCATCTGCGGAAATTCGCCGGCGCGATGCGCCGCGCCCTGCCCGAGCGCAGCGAGGTCGATATCTACTGGGGCCTCAACTTTGCGCTCGCGATGGCGCACCACACCATCCGCGAGAGCGAGCGGTTGACCAAGCTGTCGGAAGGCAAATGCGATCTCGACGACGTCGAGGATGTCGTCGCGCGCGTGGTCAGCGTCGCGACGATGGCGCTGACGGCGGGAAAGATCGAGGCGAAGGCGCCGTCGCGGTTGGCGGCGCGATAATCCCTCACACCATCGCGATGCAGTCGATCTCGACGTCGAAGGGGCCGAACCATTCCGGCGTGCAGACGAAGATCCGCGCCGGCGGATCCGTGGGGAAATAGCGGGCGTATACGGCGTTGAAGGCGGCGAAATGTCTGGTCGAGGTGCAGTACACGTTGCACTTCATGACATTGTCGAGCGAAGCGCCGGCCGCCGCGAGGCACAGCTTCATCTGCTCCATGACGAGCTCGCCCTGCCGCTCGATCGGCACTTCCGCGATCTCGCCGGTCGCGGGATCGAATGGCGGCAGGCCGGAGACGAAGATCATGTGGCCGGCACGCGTCACCGGCGAGGTCGGCGCTTTCACGCGATCGAGGAACGTCGAAATCGGTTCGACGCGGAGCGCTTCGCGTTTCATGGGCAGCCACCTTCGGTTGGAGCGAGACTGACGCCGTGCTACATCATCCTGCAGCCGGCATGTTTCGCTTCTGACCGAAGTGTGAGCGGGTGATCAGGCCCGCTGCGGCATCTCCTCGGCCTCTTCCTTGGCGAGCAGCAGCAGCATCTCGATGCCCATCTCGCCTTCCTGCGGCGAGCGGATGAACTTGATCTCGTCGGCACTCTGCCGCAGTGCGGCAACAATGGCGACGGCCTGATTGGCGGTGGCCGCCTCGGTCGCCAGAATTGCCTTCTGGTTCTTGGCCTGGAACCCGATCGTGTAGGACATTCGCTTCCCTCCCCGAACTCAAGTAGAGGGATCGAATCAGAGTCGCGCGTAAAGCGAAAGCCTGTGCGACTACGGACCGGACTTATCTGGGGATGGCCCGCAAGCCTCAGGCAAGGCCAAGCGTCGCTCCCCTTTTCGCCTTTCGGGAGAAGGGGAGAAAAGCGCTAGATGATCCCCTGCTTCTTCAACTCCTCGATCTTTCCCGCATCATAGCCGAGCTTGCCGCCGAGCACCTCCTGCGTGTGCTCGCCGAGCAGCGGCGGGGCGCGGTAGTCGGTGATGGGGGTGCCCGAGAGGGTCAGCGCGTTGCGGATCAGGGAAAGCTCGGGCTCGAACTTATGCTGCGTCTTGACCCGCATGCCGCGCGACTGAACGTGCGGATCGGAGAACACCTGCTCGAAATTGTTGATCGGACCGGAGGGCACGCCGGCCTCCTCCAGCTTCTCCAGCCAGTAGGCCACCGGCTGCTTGAGGAACAGGCCGGCGAAGATCGCCATGATCTCCTTGCCGTGCACGACACGGTCGTTGTTCTGGACGAAGCGCGGATCGTTCGCGAGCTCCGGCTCGCCGAGCACGGCGCAGGTCTTTCGGAACTGGCCGTCGTTGCCGACCACCAGCATCAATTCGCCGTCGGTGCAGCGGAATACGCCGGCCGGCATGCCGCCATTGCCCCAGGTGCCGCGGCGCGGCGGGGTCTTGCCGTTGACGAGGTAGATCTGCAGCCAGTGCGACAGGGACGCGATGACGGTGTCGAACAGGCAGACGTCGATGTGCTGCCCCTGCCCGTCATTGGCGTCGCGGTGATAGAGCGCGGAGAGAATGCCGATCGAGGTGTTCATGCCGGTCATGTAGTCGACGATAGACGGACCGACCTTCATCGGGCCCTCGCCCGGCTCGCCGTCCATGTGGCCGGTGACGCTCATCAGCCCTCCCATCGCCTGCAGGATGGCGTCATAGCCGGCGCGCGGCGCATAGGGACCGGTCTGGCCGAAGCCGGTCACCGAGCAGTAGATGATGCCGGGGTTGACCGCCTTGATGGTCTCGTAATCGAGGCCGTAGCGCTTGAGGTCGCCGACCTTGTAGTTCTCCATGAAGACGTCGACGTCCTTGGCGAGCTCGCGGATGATCGCCTGCCCCTCGGGCTTGGCGATATTGACCGTGACCGACTTCTTGTTGCGGTTGGCGCAGAGGTAGAAGGAATTGTTGTTGTTGGCCTTGCCTTCCGGATCGGTCAGGTAAGGCGGCCCGAATGCGCGCGCATCGTCGCCGGTGCCCGGTCGCTCGATCTTGATCACCTCCGCACCGAGATCGCCCAGCATCTGGGCCGACAACGGCCCGGCGAGGACGCGCGTGAGATCAAGGATCTTGATGCCTGAAAGCGGCAGGGCCGACATGTAAGCTTCCTCCGGGAACTGGATATTGGCGCGGCGGCGAGATCGCGGTCCGCGCTCCCTGCGGATACACCATTTTAGCGCGGTGAGCACTGCACTGGCGGCATACGGCTATCTCCTGCCGGGCACGGAGGGCGGCGCCGGCCGCAACTTTCCGCGCCGCGATATTGCCTGGAGGGCTCAGGTCGCGGCCACCGCCACCTGCGGCCGCCTCCGCCCAAGCAGGACCAGGATCAGCACGGTCGCGCAGGAGCAGACGAAGGTGAGGCCGAGCGCGCCGCGGCTGCCGAATTCGGTGAGCAGGCCGACAAGGAGCGGCGGCGAGATCGCGGAGGCGAGATTGAGCGGCAGCGCAATCATCGACATCGCCTTGGCGAATTCAGTCTGGTCGTAGAACACGAGCGGGATGGTGGCCCGCGCCACCGCCATCGCGCCGCTGCCGGCGCCATAGAGCAGGATGAAGACCGCGATGGCCCAGGTCGCGCCCTCGCTCAGCATCAGCAGTAGCATGGCCAACGGCAGCGCCGTGCCCGCAACCAGCCCGGTCGTGATCCCGTCCCACCGCCCGCCGCCAAGAAGATCCAGCCCGCGGGCGCTGACCTGGATCACGCCCAGCATCGAGCCGAAGAGAAGCGCCTGGGCCGGCGGCAGCCCCTCCGCGCGCAGGAGCTCGATCATGATGGCGCTGATGCCGAAATTGACGAGGGCGTTGAGCGTGATCGCGGCGACGACGAGGCCGAAAGTGCTCCGTGGAATCGCGGGCGGCGGCGGCGCCTTGACCGGCTCGCTGCCACCATCCCCGGCGATTTTCCGGCGCGGCGCGAGCGCATAGAGCGGAAGGCTGACGACGAGCATCATCGCGGCATAGACGAGGCACGTCCCGCGCCAGCCGAGGTGAGCGCTCAGGAACGAGGTCGTCGGCCAGAAGATGCTGTTGGACAGGCCTGTCACCAGCATCAAGGCCCCGATCGCGTTCTTGGCCTGTCGCCCGGCAATCTCGTTCAGCATGATATAGGCGCCGGTCGACAGCGTGGCGCTGCCGGCGATGCCGAGGACGATCCAGGCGGCGAAATACATCGTCGGCTCGCGCGCGAGGGACAGCAGCACGAAGCCCGGCGCGGTGACGACCGTGCCGACCATCATGACAGTCCGTGCGCCATGAAGCGCGAATGATTTGGCGAGCCACGGGGCGCACAGGCCCATCGAGACATAGAGAACGGATGTCCCGGCGAACACCGCCGGCAGGCTCATGCCGAGGTCGGCGGCGAGGTCGCGCCCGACGATGGCAGGCAGCCCGATCGTGCCCCATCCGACCAGCTGCGTGATGGCGAGCACCAGCAGGACGCCGATCAGCCTGCCGTCAGATTTCAAGAACCGCATTCCAAACGTCGCCTGGCCGACAGGCGCAGATCGCGCCTGTGAGCCATGCTTAGCCGGGGACCGAGCCCACGGGAACGCCGACCGCCGAATGGCAGAAGGCGGCCAGGAGCATGTCAGGCACACGTCAGGCGCGGGATGATCGTCCTTACCGGGCGATCCCGAGCAAGGAGCGCGCCTCTGCCGCAGTCGCGACGCGCCGTCCGTGGCGGGCGACAGCCTCGCAGGCGATGCTCACGAGCTCCGCATTGCTGGCGGCGAGGCGCGTCTTGTCGACCCTGATATTGTCCTCGAGCCCGGTGCGAACCGCATCGGCGTCCCGCGCCAGCGCCCAGCCCATGACCTCGGCCTGATGACGTCCGATCCCGGCCGCGGTCCACGTCGCGTTCGGGATCAGCCGCCTCAGCTCTGCCAGAAGGATGTCGAGGACGTGTTCGTCCGCGGGCATCGCATTCTTGACGCCCATAACGAACTGCACGTGCGGACGGGCGTCGATCAGCCCCGCCTCGATCAGACGCCGAGCACCATGCAGATGCGAGAGATCGAAGATCTCGATTTCCGGACGAATGCCATTTGCCTTCATGCCGGTGGCAAGAGTCTCGACCAGAGCGGCGCTGTTCTCGTAGACGATGGTCGGAAAATTGACTGAGCCTGTGGACAGCGAGGCCATATCCGGCTTCAGATAGAGCGACGATCCACGCGCCGAGGGATCGCGCCCTCGCCCGCCGGTCGAGAACTGTACGATCATGGCGGGACAATGCTTCCTGATCCCCTCCTGCACCAGCGCGAAGCGCTCCGGGTCGGAGGACGGCGACTCGTCGTCGTTGCGAACATGGATATGCGCAAGGGTGGCGCCAGCCTCGAAGGCCTCGTGCGTCGATTCGATCTGCTCCGCCGGCAGGATCGGCACCGCGGGGTTGTCCTTCTTGCGCGGAACAGAGCCGGTAATAGCAACAGCAACGACGACGGGGTTCATCCTGCATCCTCATGATGATCGCGCTCGAGCGCAATGTTCGAACGAACATCACATAACGCCTGAAAACCGGCCGCGGCAACCAACATCGCCCTGAGCGGCTATGAGCGCCACCCCGCGGCGCGGCCTCGCCGCATCAGGCCGTATGGCCGGGATCGACGTGCTTCGGCGTCTTCTTGTCGCGCTGGGGCGTCATCCTGGCAGGATCCGGCGCGCCGGGGACGCCGCGCGGACCCAGCTGCTCGCGCTGGATGTCGTCCTCGGAGCGGGATGGCTCCACGCCGTTCGGCTCACGGGGCTTGGTCATCCCGGCCTCACGCCCAGCGCGTTGTCGCCGGCCTCCCGGCCGGGCACGCTGACTTGAACTTCATGCCCCTCACGCAGCGCGAGGGATGCGGCCGCGACCGCCGACTCGAAAGCAGCTTCCTTGGTGGCATATGTGTTCTTGACGTCGCCGTCGTGCAGCACGCCCCATTCGTCCCGCACCGGCACGATGGCATATTGAGCAAGGCCCATTGTCGAACTCCTGGCTTGGCTTTCAAAAGACCGCCTGTCCGATAACGCGCCGGCGGGCTTAACGTTGCGTCAGCTGCGGATGGATCGCACTCACCTGCCACACCGTTGCCGCTGTCGTCGGCGCCCCCAAAACGTTGCTGGTCGACATCCTGGTTGCGGCAATGACTATCTCGTCGGCGAGTTGAATACAGGCCGGTCTCCACCGCGCCAAAAGATTGATATGCCTCAATAAGATCGCCGAAGCTGTTTCTAGGATTATCGTTGCTGCAAACCGGTTCGATACCAGACCTCGCGGGTAGTCGCGTACGCCCGGCAATCCAGGCCGACGTCACTCAAGCTCCCGCAATCATCACAATCGGCTTAGACAATGAGCGCCATCGCCCTGCCACCTTCGACACGGGACTTGCGCCTCGACCTGTTTCGCGGACTCGCAAATTGGGCGATGTTCCTGGGCCATATTCCCAGCACCGTGCTGGCTTGGCTGACGTTCCGGAACTATGGCTTCAGCGATGGCGCTGATCTGTTCGTGTTCATTTCAGGCTATACCTCGGCCCTTGTGTACACCAGGCACATGTCCGAGCGAGGCTTCGTTTTCGGAGCAACGCGACTCTTGAAGCGGGTCTGGCAGATCTACGCCGCGCACGTCTTGCTGTTCGTGTTCTATATCTCGTCCATCCATTTTCTCTCGCAGGAGTTCAACGTTCCCCGTTTCATCGATCAATTCAATGTTGCACCTCTTACGAATGCGCCGGTCGAAACGCTGTTGCAGGGACTGGTGCTGAGATACAAGCCGGTGAATCTCGATGTGCTGCCCCTGTATGTGGTTCTGATGGGTAGCTTTCCGCCAATCCTTTGGATGATGCTACGGCACCGAAACTGGATCATGGCAGGATCCGTCCTTCTGTATTTCGCCGCTCGACAATTTGGCTGGAATCTTCCCTCCTATCCCTCGGGCTGGTGGTATTTCAATCCTTTCACGTGGCAACTTCTCTTCGTGATCGGTGCGTGGCTGGCGCTCGGTGGAGCCGGAACGTTGAATTTCCTGGTTCGCTCCCGAGTGGTTTTCTGCGTCAGTGTGATCTATTTGCTTTTCGCGGCGGCAATGACCCTGGCGGGGATTCTGCCGGAGCTTCGGACGATATTTCCGCGCGCTCTGTTCGAGATATTTAATCCGAACGACAAAACCAATTTAGCGCCCTACCGTTTCCTGCATCTGGCGCTTCTGACAATCGTCGTAACGCGACTCATACCGATCGATGCACCGGGACTGCGCGCAGCCATCTGGCAACCGTTGATCAAATGCGGCCAACAGTCGCTTGAAGTGTTTTGCGTTGGAATCTACCTGTCATTCATCGCATATTTTATACTGCAAGCGACTTCCGACAATGTTCCTTCTCAGCTCCTCGTTGGAGCTGGTGGCCTGTTGGTCATGACCGCTGTTGCCTATTACAGATCATGGTCAAAGCGAGCGGATAAGACCGTCCACGCCAACTTGCATAGTCAAACCGGGAAAGACGGCCACAAGTCCGTCAGCGAACTCGCAATTCGTTGAGGTAGCACGGCCGTCTGAGGCCGGTCGCTGAAACTGCTGCCAATCGACAGCTGTCTAGATCAGACGATGAAGCCGCAACGATACAGTCACGAACGGAGCACCGCAGCGCCAACGAGCTTACCCTCCCTAAGGTGAGCGAGTGCTTCGTTCACCTGCGTCAGCGGGAATACTGTTGTCTGTATCCGAATGTTGGCTTTAGCGGCAGCTGCGAGGAAATCGATTCCATCGCGCCGCGTCAGATTGGCTACCGACATAATCTGTCGCTCCCCCCAGAGAATATCGTACGGGAATGCGGGAATGTCGGACATATGAATGCCGGCGCAGACGACCCGGCCGCCCTTTCGCACCGCGCGCAGGGCAAGCGGCACCAGCGCGCCAACAGGTGCGTAGATGATTGCGGCGTCGAGCTCGGTCGGTGGCCGATCCTCCGAAGCGCCAGCCCAATTCGCACCGAGAGAAAGCGCAAACTGCTGCGCGTCCCGATCGCCGGCACGTGTGAAGGCATAGACGGTCCGCCCCTGATCTCGAGCAACCTGCGCTACGATATGGCCCGCCGCGCCAAAACCATAGATACCCAACGCTTTGCCCTCGCCCGCCATGATCAGGGATCTCCAACCGATCAGACCGGCGCAGAGCAGCGGGGCGATGGCTGCGTCATCGCCGTCCTCGCCAAGTGGAAAGCAATACCTTGCATCGGCCACCAGATGGCTCGCAAAGCCACCATCACGCGTGTAGCCGGTGAATTGGGGCCGGTCGCAGAGATTTTCCTTGCCGGTGCGGCAGTAAAGGCACTCTCCGCAGGTGTAACCAAGCCAGGGTACGCCGACGCGCGTGCCCAAGGCCAGATTCTCGACATCCTCGCCCAGTGCATCAACGCGGCCGACGACCTCATGACCCGGAACGATCGGATAAGGAATGTCGGGCAGCTCACCGTCAACGACGTGCAGATCAGTTCGACAAACTCCGCAAGCGCTGACTTTGATACGAACCTCGCCTCGTCCGGGAACGGGATCCGGTCGCTCTTGAAATGAAAGCGGCTTTCCTCGCGCAGTCAGGATCATCGCATGCATCTGAGAAGCCCTCCATCACGCACCCCAACCGGGATCAAAGCAAGACGGCGAGGCCGTCACTCGATGTCGGTCACCGCCTCGCGAACCCTTCTCGGCGGCTGCAGCAACGCGATTGACCGTACCGGAACGCATGGGTGAGCTCCTGGCGCCTCTATAGGCTATCAACGACGCGCGGAGGCGGTTTGAGCTGCCTCAAGCACGGCTGCGCGCGGGCCCCTACTCTGGCACGCTCCAAGTGCAGGCCTTGCGCCACGGTGGGGGTCAGCCAGGCGGAAAAATCGCCCGCATGATCTCGGCGCTTGCGGCATAGGCGATGTCGGTCAGCAGCGCCCCGACAAAGCACGCGATCGGGATCGGCACCAGCATCGGATGAATGGGGTGACCTGCGATCTGCGCGGTGGTGCGCCCCCGCACGTTTTCCTGCACGGTCGGCCTCGTGGGACTTTAGGCCCTGCCCGACCGGCCAATTCGTGCGCCGTGTGATGGTTCCTAGCGGCGCGTCAGGCCCAGCCTCTGGCGAACCTCGTCGTCCTCGATCGCCCGACCGAGGCGCGCATCCTTGCCGTCTTCGAAATCTTCCGCGAACGTTTCGAGCGTGCGAAATGCGTCCCCGGCGCTCGGTGCCGTCTCAATGTGAGCAATCGACTGACCGTTGACCGTGAGATCGGCCTCGCCCCAAGGCGTGGTGTCGATCGCGAGGCGATCGCCGCCGGCATTTGCAGTGAAGTGCTGGACGGTGGACTTCGACGTCGGCAAGGAGAGATCCGGCGTCCAATCGATAGGCTTGTCGGTCATGTCGTGTGTACCCCGAAGTCAGGGCCGACGAATAGACCATCCGCCGCGCGGGACATTGACCTGGATCAGGCCCGGCGGCCGGGCCGTCCTTGTTCTTGCCGGCCTGGGTGGACATCAGACACCAGCCCCACGGCGGCTTTGCAATTCGCCACGATCAGGTCGCGATACAGCACGCAGTCAACTCAGTTTCACCGTAACCCGGTTGCGAATTGCATGGGGGCGTAGCCCGCAGGGCAACGTCTCGAAGGAACATCAGGCCGCACTCAGCAGCAGCGCACAAAAGCCGAGGACAACGGTCTGAGCCGCGGACGCTCCGAAGGTCACGATCTTGATCGTCGTCGCCAGACGCATCAGGTTGAATTTGGTATCGCTCACGTCGTGGCGCAGGAGGATGTGCGCGATCATGGCGTCTTCCACGAGATCGCTGATGATATAGGCGGTCGGCACGATGCTTACCGCGACACAGTACCACCTATCGGCCGGGTCAGGCCATGTCAGCGCCGAAACGAGCCATAGCGAGCCAGCGACGAAAAACCCGCCGACAAGAAAAATGTAGACGACATCCAGAGGCATGACGCACTGAGCATAGGGCCTGCGGAAGGGACCATTGGCGGGCGACCGCAGCCACTGCTCGAGCGATCTTGGAGTGAGCGCCTCGCCGGTCGATGGAATCGGTCCTGGGCGTTCGAGGAAGCGAGCGCCCACATCGGCGCCAAACCGGCTCGAAATCATGGCCACGATGAACGGCCAGATGATGGCCGCCGCGGCGAACGTGATTGCGTACATCGTTCCTCACAAAATTCGCTTAGATGACCGATGCCTCTCTCAGCGGCGTGGCCGGTTCAGGGCTTTCGCCGTCTGGGCATTTGGCTGGCAATCGCCACGCCGAACTCCGCCTTGGCGCCCCTGAAATTGGCCCGGGCTGACCGTGGCACCGCACAGATTGGCGCCGGTCAGATCCGCGCCCTGAAATCGGCGCCTCCCAGGGATGCGTCCTCGAAGTTGACGCCGCGAAGATCGGCATGGCGCAAATCGGTGATGAAGCAGCGAGCTGGAGAGATGCTCTGCGATTTTCTGCCTGAGGCGAACGATGTTGGTGTCGGCACCGCCATCATCAGCGTCGTTCCACGTGCCATCCAGCAACAAGATGATGCGCTTCGCCACTCCAGCCCCACGGCCTTACGGCACGCCCGGCAGAACTCGATCAATCTAGCGAGATTGTGTCCGCCCGCCTGCAACTTGAGGATGCTACACTTGCTCCGAGGATGTCCAGCGGGTTCGCCGTCAGCGCACAGCGAGCGCCGACGACCACTCGAAACGCGTCAGGTGCAGGGGATCGCGCGGATATGCTCAGGTGCCGGACAATTCTGGCGCGGCACGTGTTGGAGCGGGTGAAGGGAATCGAACCCTCGTATTCAGCTTGGAAGGCTGCTGCTCTACCATTGAGCTACACCCGCATGAGGGGCTCCCTAACACGGCCGGGCGGCGGTCTCAACTGCCCAGGAGGTCGCCTTGCAACGTCTTGCGCCCCGTGCGAGCGCCCTGGTTCCTTCCCGACCCGGCGCCCCTTAACAGCGCCAGGAATGCCGCCTATATTGAGGTCTTCCGAAACCAACGAAAGGAGGTGATCCAGTGTCTTTTACCAAGCGCTGTCACCTCGCTGGGATCGCCCGCTGAGCTCCGGCTAAAGGGCTTGGCATCGGGGCGCTCTCAGCCCTGGACCAGCGAGCAAGAAATCGGGCGCGACGGGGGCCTCCCCGCCGCGCCTTTTCTTTTGAATTTGCTCTTTTCAGATTTGACTTGTGGATCGCGGCCGCTCACCGGTCCAGCCCACGCGAATCCGCTCGCGCAGCGCAACGGCTGCGATGAGAATCCCGACGCACCAGGCCACGACCGCGCGGTGGGGCTCCGCGCCGAGCAGCACCGTGAAGAGGCTCGTCAGCAGGCACGGCGCGATGACCTTCCCCGTCCGGCTCATGAGTGCAAGCAGGAACGGCATCGCGGCGATCGATATTTGCAGGACGTCCATATCGGGGACGCAGGACTTCAGAAGCCGAAGATGCCGAACATGCGCGGGCGTTTGCCGCGCCGGCTCTCCACGATCCGCTCGCCGCCGTTCTCGGCCGAGCTGCCGTAATAGCGGTGATGGCCGGCCTGGTCGTGCAGGTCGGCAGGCTCCGATAGTCCGGCCCGACGCGCATCGCAGATGATCTTGCAAGCATTCCTGGTGTTGTGACCCGACATTGCCGCCTCCAGCGAAAATCTTGTTGTTGTGGTCATCAGTCGCGACCGGTTCCGGCGGCGTTCACACGGCAACGCCGCAATCGGGTTTCAGGACGGTTTCGTCGCTTGCGGGCTACGCAATATTTTGCTTCGGAATTGTCGGCACCGCCGTCGGTGCGACGTCCTTGGGACCCGTGCAGAAAAACAACGAGGTGACGATGCTTTACGCCATTCTGGCCTATCACGTGGAAGACGAGGTCATGTCCTGGACGCCCGAGCAGGACGCTGAGGTGGTGGCCAAAGTCATCGAGGTTCAGGCCCCCTTGCGGGCCAGCGGCCAGTTTGGGCCGGCCGCCCGCCTGGATGAGACCCGAAAGGCCCGCACCCTGCGGGGCCCCGGCGCGGGCATGGTGCTGGACGGCCCGTTTGCCGAGACCAAGGAGCAGCTTCTGGGCTTTCACCTGATGGAATGCGCCACCGAGGAAGAGGCGATCGCGGCGGCGCGGAAGCTGCGGGCGGTCAATCCGACCGCGGTCTACGAAATCCGCCCTGTGAAGCTTTATGTGCCCGCCGATGGGTTCGGCGCGACATAGAAGCGCTGGATCAGCAGCCCGCCAAAGGCGATGAACCACACGTAAGGCGCGATATGCGGCGCAAACGCCGCAACGATCGTGCCGGGGATGAACACCAACAGCGGAAACATCGACGCGACGATCTCGCGGCCCCACCCCCGCAGGATCGTCCACCACAGCCAGACATTGAGGCCGGCGATCGCGGTCAGATGCAGGCCGTAGAGCACCGCGACTGCGCTGCTCATGGCGAAATTGGTGTAGAGGCCGTTGGTCACCGGCAGCAGCACGATCGAGAGCAGGAAGAACAGGTTGAGGACCACCACGCCGCGGCTGCCGACGGGCTGGCGGGCCAACCGGCGGTGATGGCTGATCCAGAACACCCCGGCGATGATGAAGCTGAGCGCGAAGCCGGCGAGCTTGCCCGAATAGACATGGGCGAGGTCGCCCCAGCCGGGCGCACTGGTGAACACCGCGGCCTTGGGCAGGTCATACGCCAGAAGCGTCATGGCGACACCAAAAATGGTGTTGCTGAGCGATTCCAGCCGTCGCATCTCGAACAGGTCGGGCTTGAGCTCGGTCATGCCGGGGGCGCTTTTCGAAACTGGAACCTTGGGCCGTCCTCCCCCTAAATCCTAAAGCCGGTTTCGTCCAGCCGCATTGCGATTCGCGGTGGGATCGCCGACTCTCGCCCTTTCACTGGGGCGATTCGTGGCAGCATATCTGGACACGCTCAATGCGGAGCAGCGCCGCGCCGTGGAGCATGGCGTGGCCGAGGGTGCGACCGTGGGCGCTCCCCTCCTCGTCATTGCAGGAGCAGGCTCCGGCAAGACCAACACGCTGGCCCACCGCGTCGCGCACCTGATCGTGGCGGGCGCCGATCCGCGCCGCATCCTGTTGATGACCTTCTCACGCCGCGCTGCGGCAGAGATGGCCGGCCGGGTCGAGCGCATCGCCCGCAAGGTGCTGGGCGAGAACAACGCCGCGATCATGCGCGATGCGCTCAGCTGGGCCGGCACCTTCCACGGCATCGGCGCGCGTCTGTTGCGCGAATATGCCGAACGGATCGGCCTCGACCCCGCCTTCACCATCCACGACCGCGAGGATTCCGCCGACCTGATGAACCTGGTCCGGCACGAGCGCGGCCTGTCGAAGACCGAGAGCCGCTTTCCGGCCAAGGGCACCTGCCTGTCGATCTACTCGCGCTGCGTCAACGCCGAGATGGAGATCGAGAAGGTGCTGGGGCAGCACTATCCCTGGTGCGCAGGCTGGGCCGCCGAGCTGAAGGGCCTGTTCGCGGCTTACGTCGAGGCCAAGCAGGCCCAGCACGTGCTCGACTACGACGATTTGCTGCTCTACTGGTCGCAGATGATGAGCGATGCGCTGATCGCGGAGGAGATCGGCGGCCGCTTCGATCATGTGCTGGTCGATGAATATCAGGACACCAACCGCCTGCAATCCTCGATCCTGCTGGCGCTGAAGCCGGACGGCCGCGGCCTGACCGTGGTCGGCGACGACGCCCAGTCGATCTACTCGTTCCGCGCCGCCACGGTGCGCAACATCCTGGACTTTCCCCAGAGCTTCTCGCCGCACGCCGAGATCATCACGCTCGATCGCAATTACCGCTCGACGCAAGCCGTGCTGGCTGCCGCCAACGGCGTCATCGGCCTTGCCCGCGAGCGCTTCACGAAAAACCTCTGGACCGACCGCAGCTCCGGGCAGAAGCCGCAGCTCGTCACCGTGCACGACGAGGCCGACCAGGCCCGCTACATCGTCGAGGAGGTGCTGGCGAACCGCGAGCAAGGCGCACTGCTCAAGCACCAGGCGGTGCTGTTCCGGACGTCCTCGCATTCCGGCCCGCTCGAAATCGAGCTGACCCGCCGCAACATCCCCTTCGTCAAGTTCGGCGGGCTGAAATTCCTCGACGCCGCGCATGTCAAGGACGTGCTGGCGCTGCTGCGCTTCGTCGAGAACCCGCGCGACCGCGTCGGGGGTTTCCGCATCCTGCATCTGTTGCCGGGCATCGGCCCTGCCACCGCGCAGCGGGTGCTCGACCAGATGGCGGAAAGCACCGATCCGCTCGCCGCGCTCGGCCAGATCCCGGCGCCGGCACGCACCGGCGCTGACTGGACCGACTTCGTGCGCACGACCCAGAACCTGCGCTATTCGGAATGGCCTGCCGATCTCGAACGCGTGCGGCTGTGGTACGAGCCGCATCTCGACCGCATGCACGAGGATTCCGAGACGCGCCGCGCCGACCTGATGCAGCTTGAGCAGATCGCGAGCGGCTATTCATCCCGCGAAAAATTCCTGACCGAGCTCACGCTCGATCCGCCGGATGCGACCAGCGACAAGTCGGGCCCGCCCTTGCGCGACGAGGACTATCTGATCCTTTCCACCATCCATTCGGCCAAGGGCCAGGAGTGGAAGTCGGTGTTCGTGCTCAACGTCGTCGACGGCTGCATGCCCTCCGATCTCGGCGCCGGCACCTCGGCCGAACTCGAGGAGGAGCGCCGCCTGCTCTATGTCGCGATGACCCGCGCCAAGGACGATTTGCACCTCGTCGTTCCCCAGCGCTTCTTCACCCACGGCCAGGCCGCCAGAGGCGACCGCCACGTCTACGCCTCGCGCACCCGCTTCATCCCGGAGCCGCTGGTCTACCTGTTCGAGCGCACCGCCTGGCCGAAGGCCGCAACGGGTGCGGCCCGCACCGCGGCGCAAGGGCCGAAGATTGACATCGGCGCGCGGATGCGCGGGATGTGGCGATAGACGCAAGAGGCTGGTTTCGGGACCTGTCAGGATGAGCGGAACAGCCGAGGTCCCGATATGAAAGCCGTCGTCGTCGAGCAATACGCAACCATCGATCAGATCGACCTGAAGGACATCCCGCCCCCCTCGATGGAGCCGGGGCAATTGCGCATCCGCGTGGAAGCCGCCGGGATCGGCTTTGTCGACGGCTTGAAGATCGAGGGACGTTATCAGACCAAGGATCCCCTCCCTTTCATTCCCGGAACGGAGTTCGCTGGCGTCGTGACGGAAGCTCCCGGCGCGCCCGGCGGCTATCAACCCGGCATGCGCGTGATGGGCATGACGCGGTCGGGCGCGCTTGCCGAGGAGATCGTCGTCAAGCCCGAAGCACTCCATCCGCTGCCCGACGGCGTCGCGGCCGAGGACGCAGCCTCGTTTCGCGCCAACTATTTGACCGCGCTCTATGCGCTGAGCGGCCGTGCCATGCTGGTCGCAGGCGAGCAGCTCCTGGTGCTGGGTGCGGCGGGCGGAACGGGAATCGCGGCCGTCCAGATCGGCAAGCTGCTCGGCGCGCGTGTGATCGCAGCGGCATCGACGGCGGACAAGCGCGCGTTCGCGCAGGCGCACGGCGCCGACGCGGTGATCGATTATACGCAGTCCGACTGGCGCGACAGTTTCAAGGAGTTGACGGGCGGACACGGCGCCGACGTCATCTTCGATCCGGTCGGCGGCGAGATCTCCGTGCAGGCCTTTCGATCGATCGCCTGGCGCGGCCGTCATCTCGTAGTCGGGTTTGCCGCCGGCGCGATCCCCGCGCTGCCCTTCAACCTGCCGCTGCTGAAAGGCGGCGCCCTGCTCGGCGTCGACCTCGCGCAGATCCCGCTGCGCGAGCCCGAACTGCAGAAGCGCCTGATGGCGCAGTTGATGGGCTGGCTCGCCGACGGCCAGCTGAAGCCTGTGGTCGGCCGCGTTTTCGCGCTGGAAGATTTTCGCGAGGCGTTCAGGACCATGCAGACGCGCGGCGCGCTCGGCAAGATGGTGGTGCGGATCGCGCGATAGAACGCACAAACGGAAACCGAGCATTTCCGAAAGCCGGCTTGTGGCACCGCGGCCATTCATTAGGTGTGATCGATCCTCCCCGCAGAGACCTGATCAATGACCGCACCGCTTCAATTCGGCCTCGACACCTTTGGCGACGTCACCAAGGACGCTTCAGGCGCCTTGCTCCCCCACGCCCAGGTCATCCGCAACGTCGTCGACGAAGCCGTGCTGGCCGACGAGCTCGGCCTCGACTTCATCGGCCTCGGCGAGCATCACCGCGCCGATTTCGCGATCTCCTCGCCGGAGACCGTGCTCGCGGCGGTCGCATCGCGCACCAAGCGCATCCGTCTCGGCTCGGCCGTGACGGTGCTGTCCTCGGACGATCCGATCCGCGTGTTCCAGCGCTTTGCCACGCTCGATGCGCTGTCGAACGGCCGCGCCGAGGTGATCCTCGGCCGCGGCTCGTTCACCGAATCCTTCCCGCTGTTCGGCTTCGACCTGCGCAAATATGAAGAGCTGTTCGAGGAGAAGCTCGACCTGTTCGCCGCACTCTTGTCGCAGCAGCCCGTGAGCTGGGACGGCAAGCTGCGTCCGCCGCTGCGGGACCAGCTGGTCTATCCGCCGGTCGAGAACGGCCGGCTGAAAACCTGGATCGGCGTCGGCGGCAGCCCGCAATCGGTGGTGCGCGCCGCGCATTACGACCTGCCCTTGATGCTCGCGATCATCGGCGGCGATCCCGCGCGCTTTGCGCCCTTCGTGGACCTCCACCATCGCGCCGCCAAGGAATTCGGCCGCCCCGCGCAGCCGATCGGCGTGCACTCGCCCGGCTACGTCGCCGAGACGGATAAGGAGGCCCGCGAAGAGCTGTGGCCCGACTACAAGGCGATGCGCGACCGCATCGGCAAGGAGCGCGGCTGGCCGCCGATGGGGCGCGACGAATTCGTCGGCGAGGCCGAGCACGGTTCGCTCTATGCCGGCTCGCCGGAGACGGTCGCGCGCAAGATCGCCAGGACCGCGAAGGCGCTCGGCATTTCGCGGTTTCAGTTGAAATATTCGGCGGGTCCCTTGCCGCACGAGAAACTGATGCGGAGCATCGAGCTTTATGGGCGGAAGGTGGTGCCGATGGTCAGGGAGATGATGGGGTAGCGGCTTGTGGCAGCCGCCTACTTCATCAACCCGAGCCGGCTCGCGCCGACATAGAGCGAGAGCACGGCGGCGTTGGAGACGTTGAGGCTCTTGATCTCGCCGGGCATGTCGAGCCGCGCCACGACGCTGCAGGTCTCGCGGGTCAATTGCCGCAGACCCTTGCCTTCGGCGCCGAGCACCAGCGCGAGCGGCTCGCGCAGCGCGACGTCCGACAGGTCCTCGCTGCCTTCGCTGTCGAGGCCCACGGTCTGGAAGCCGATTTCGTTCAGCGTGGTCAGCGCGCGCGCGAGGTTCTGCACGGTCACAACGGGCACCAGCTCCAGCGCGCCGGAGGCGGCCTTGGCGAGCACGCCGGTGGCTTCCGGGCTGTGGCGCGCAGTGGTGATGATCGCCTTCACCGCGAACGCTGCGGCGGAGCGCAGGATCGCGCCGACATTGTGAGGATCGGTGATCTGGTCGAGCACCAGCACCATGCCCTCCTGCTTCAAGGTCTCGATATCGGGCGAATGCAGAGGATCGGCTTCCGCAAGCAGGCCCTGATGCACCGCGTCGGGCGACAGCAGGCGGTCGATCTCCTGGGGCCGGACGATCTCGGGGGAGACGCGGGTTTCGATATTCTCGTCCGCAAGCCGCTTCGCAGCGTTCTCGGTCAGCGTCAGCTTGCGGATCCGCCGCTCCGGATTGGCCAGGGCCATAGTCACGGTGTGCCAGCCATAGAGGATGACTGGCCCGTCGGCGTGCGAATCGCGGTCGCGCCAGGCAGGCCGGCCGGCCGATTTCCCGGGTCTGTTGAAGGGCTTAGCCCCGCCGCGGGAGCCTCTGGGGGTGAATTTTCGATCCTTCATGGGCTCGCTTGTGTCACGGGTCCCGGAATATGGCAATTTGGGTGGCTTCGAAGGCGATTTTAGCTGTTCGCCTCGGTTGACTTTGCCCCACCGGATCGCCCATAACCGCGCCCGGTCGCGCCCCCATCCGGGCTGTCGCGGCCTTCACGTTCCATGGCCGTCTTCGGTCGCCGGCAAGGTCCGGCCCGATTGTGCTGCCGTCGAGCGGGGGAGTGTCCCGAGTGGCAAAGGGAGCTGACTGTAAATCAGCCGCCTCATGGCTTCGCAGGTTCGAGTCCTGCCTCCCCCACCAGCCTTCGCTCGCTTCGCGAGCTTCGGCTCGGCAAGCCAGCACAGGTGTTCGTGGCGCGAAGCGAGCGAAGGCTGTCACGCCGTAGCCCGAAGGGCGTAGGCGGACTCGCTCTCAACGCGGATCTCTCCACCTCGCGAGCTTCGGCTCGGCAAGCCATCCCGACACAGCATGGTGCGAAGCGAATGAAGGCTGCCGCGCCGTAGCCGACAGGCGTAGGCGGGCTGACAGCCCAGATCGATTTCGATCGTGATGATGCGCACACCGCGCAAGCAAAACGCCCGTCCGCATCACGCGAACGGGCGCCTCGTTGGCTCGACCGATCAGAGATCAGTAATAGCGGCGCAGCACGCGATGGCCGCCGTAATACGGCATGGGCGCGTGGCGATGGGCGTAGCCGTAGCGCGGCGCATGGCCGTAGCGCGGAGCGTGGCCGTAGTGCACGCGCGGCAGATAGCCATGACGCGGGCCGTAGCCGTAGCGGTACGGACGGTAGTACGGGCGCTGATAGGGAGCGACAGTGGCGCGATAGCCATAGCCGTAATTGGCGGGCGCGACGACCGCGTCTTCACGATAGGTCGGATACGGCGCGAAGGCACCCGGGCCGGTGTAGGTCGGGCCCTGGTTGACGTAGTAATACTGCGTGGTCGGCTCGGCGAGACGCTCATATGTGCCGTAGCCGTATCCATAGCCGCCGCATCCGGTGTTGCAGCCGGAATAGACCGGCGCAACCGGCTGGCACGGATTGAAGCCGCAGGCCGCGGCCGGCGCGGAGGCGGCGAACATCACGGCAGCCGCCGCGACCAGTCCCGAAATCATCTGACGCATTACTCTCTCCTGTTTGATTTCCGTTTGTTGGATTTTGACGTTTCTTAACCCGGCGGCCTGCCGGGTATTTCTGTGCGCGGCCGCGGCCGAGGCGGCCGAGGACGGTCGTTGATCTCGGGCGCGTAGATCACCGGCGGCGGATCGACGGGCGCGTCCATCTGCGCCGGCAGCGGCGCGGACGAGGCGCCCCAGCTCTGATGGTAGCTCTCGGCGGGCTTGGGCAATTTGCGGTTGGCCGGCGGCTCGACCTCGAGCCGCCCATAGCCGGGCCGCAGGCCGAGCGTCGGATAATAATGGCCGACGTCGGAAGGTTGCCGCTCGGCGACATAGCGCCCGCCGTAGATCGTGGGCTGCACCTGCTGGTTCTTGCCAAGGCCCCAGACACCCTCGACCACGGCGTAGGACGCGTCGATGTTGTTGATGATGATGGGGACGCCGGGACGGCCGGGAACGACGACGTCGAAGCCGCCGGCAAAGGCCGTCGCAGGCAATCCGATCAGAAAGGCGGCGAGCGCCACAGCACGCATGAGAGGACCCCGGTTATCCGGCGGCAACCTAACCGATCACCGCGCACAGAGGGTTAAGGCCCGCTCACCAACTTCCGGTAAGCCTAATGTGTAAGGATTGCGCGCCGCTCAAATGCCGCAAAGCGGGCTAGCAAAGCGTTAACGGCGCATCGCGCCGCCGCACGGAACCTCGCGCCGCGCGCTCACATCCGTTTGACCATTGGACGACGAAATCCACCGGTTTCACCGGAACGTCCGACGCCTTCGGCATTTAGCCCCCGTCAACAAAATGGGAGCCAACAACCATGAACATCAAGCTTCTCGGGGCCACGGCGATTGCGGCGACCATGCTGGCTGGCTCTGCCACGGCGCAGACGGTCGTCACCAATTCCGGCCGCTGCTCGGCGCAATTCCCCAACGCCAACTGCCAGAACTTCGGCCCAGGAAATCCGTACACCGATAGCGGCACTCGCCAGCGGCGCGCGACCTACCGCCAGACCAATGGCGACTGGAATAACGACTGGAACAGGAGCCGCACCGGCTTCTGGCCCACCGACGTCGCGGCTGGCGTAGCCGGCGCCGCGATCGGCACCGCCGGCGCAATCGCCTCCGCGCCGTTCCGGGCCTGGGACAACTCGTACGCCTACGATAATCCCTACGCCTACGACAACGGCTGGAATAACTCCTGGAATAACTCCTGGGACAACCGCGGTTGGGACAATCGCAGCTGGGACACCCGCAGCTACGCCGAGCGCAATGGGTTCGTCTGTACGCCCGGCACCTGGTTCAAGGGCTCAGACGGCCGCCGGCACATCTGCCAGTAAGCGGCCCCATATCTAACGTGACGCGTCAGGCGGCCCCCGGGGCCGCCTGATTCACGTTTTGTGGCGGGACGTGCGGGTTCTGGCACTTTCCGATCAAGTCTGGTATTGCGGCGCGCACGGGCGGACAGCCCCGGCAACCGGCCGGGCCGTGCCCGCTTCGTCAGCGTCGCCGGCTTAGCTCAGCGGTAGAGCAGCGGTTTTGTAAACCGAAGGTCGGGGGTTCAATCCCCTCAGCCGGCACCAGTGCTTCCCTAGCTCGCTGTTGAAATGGAGCTCCGGAAGATTTCTCGGCGACCTGCTGCCCTGGGCCCTTCGCGGATCTATTTCCCGCGGAACACGGCCGAGCGACGTTCTACGAAGGACTGGATGCCTTCCTTCATGTCTTCGCTGCTGAAGACGCGATCCTTGATGCTGGGAATGTAGTCGATCGCAGCTCTCTCGCCGGCCTCGATGTATTTCAACGCGGCTTCCTTGGTTACCTGAATGCCGATCGGCGCGTTCCTCGCGATCAAGTTCGCAATCTCCATCGCGCGCGCAATCTGCTGGCCGGGAGCGACGACTTCCTGAACAAACCCGATCTTGTGAGCCCGCGCGGCATTGAACTCGTCGCACAGGAACAGGTGATACATCGCATCGCCCCATCCCGCCCGCGTCAGATATCTGAAATGGGCACCGCCAAGGGGCGCGATCCCACGCTTGGACTCCATCTGACAGAATCGAGCGTCGTCAGCCGCCACGACGATGTCGCCAGCGAGCATCATTTCGATCCCGATCGTAAAGCAGATCCCCTGCACCGCCGTCACGACCGGCTTGCGACACCGGCCCTTCAACGCGAAGGCATCGATGTTGCCGGGCTTGAGCTCGGTATTCTCGGCCTTGGGTCCGAAGAACTTCGGCATATCCAACCCGGCCGTGAAATCCGGACCCTCTGCGCAGAGGACCCCGACCCAATAGTCGTCGGTGCGGTCCAGAAGCGTCATCGCATCCGACAGTTGCGCCATCATCTGCGGACTGAAGGAGTTCTTCTTTGCGACGTTGTCGATGATGATCTTGAACACATGCCCGTGCACCTCGGTGCGAATCTGACCGACTTGGGTTTTGGTGTCGCTCATTGCTCGTCTCCAAGTTTACTTCCAGGCGACTGCACGCACGCAGGCTCCGGCCGGTAGCACTCACGTCCGACCCTTCATTGCTCCGCCTAGCTCAGCGCAGCGAACGCCGTCCGTTCGAAGGCCATCAGTTCTTCCGTCCGGCCCTCGCGTATCTTCAGGAGCCATTGCGGATCCTGAAGTAGCGCCCGCCCCACGGCGACAAGATCGAATTCCTCACGATCGAGGCGGCGGATCAGCTCGTCGAGGGACGCCGGACGGGAGCTCTCCCCGCCGTATGCGGCGATGAACTCGCCGGTCAGACCGACCGACCCGACCGAGATCGTCGGCACCCCCGTCACCTTCTTCGCCCATCCGGCGAAATTCAGATCGGAGCCGTCAAACTCCGGCTCCCAGAACCTCCGCTGCGAGCAATGCAGAACGTCGACGCCCGCGTCGACCAGAGGTTTGAGCCAGGCTTCCAACGCGCGAGGCGTCTCGGCCAGCTTCACTTCGTAATCCTGCTGCTTCCACTGGCTGATGCGGAGCAATATCGGAAAGTCCGGTCCGACCGACCTGCGCACCGCGTGAACGATGTCAGCGGCAAACCGGGCCCGGCCCGGCAGGTCCCTGCCGCCATAGGCGTCCTCGCGGCGATTGGTCCCTTCCCAGAAGAACTGATCGATCAGATAGCCGTGCGCCCCGTGCAGCTCGACGGCGTCGAAGCCCAGGCGCTTCGCGGCAAGTGCCGCGTCGGCAAATGCGCGAATGGCATCCGCGACGTCCTCTTCGCTCATCGGCTCGCCGAACTTCTTCTCCGGTCGCGACAGACCCGACGGGCTGTCATAAGCCCCCGGAGGAGACCAATCCTTGGCGCGGGTGCGAACGGCTCCGACATGCCAAAGCTGCGGTGCCATCAGGCCGGCCGCGGCATGCACCTCGTCCACCACGCGGCGCCACCCGGCCAGCTCCCTTTCGCCGTGAAAGCGGGGAACATTCGGATCGTTCAGGGATGCCGGACGGTCCACGCCCGTCCCCTCCGAGATGATGAACCCTACCGCTCCTTCGGCACGGCGGCGGTAATATTGCGCGACGTCTTCGGTCGGAATGCCGCCCGGAGAGAATGATCGTGTCATCGGCGCCATCACGACCCGGTTCGGCAGGCTCAGCCCTTTCAGCTTGAAAGGCCGGAAAAGAACGTCGATGGACATCCGTGCTCCATGAGTAAGTTGGTCGTGTTGCGGGCTCAAATCACCTGCGCTGCATGTTCAGGAGGCGCAACTCACTTTCCGTCGGCGCTGAGTACGCTACCAAATTGCTCCCACGTGGTCCCATTCCAGCGCTGCAGCTGCAGCTGCGTGTAGGCCATGCTGCTTTCCGGGCCCGTGTTGATGACGACACCAGGTATGACAGTGGGAAGGGACAGCCCGCGTATGCTCCTCGATTGCTTGACGATGTTCTCGCGCGAGAGATCGTTGCCGCATTGCTTGAGCACTTGCTCAAGGAGCTGTCCCTGCTGGGTCCCGAACAGATAATTATTGTCTCCGATATCCGCACCCGGCAGGTATTTGGCAAAGAACTCGCGGTACCATTTGATGCCGGGATCATCGGCCCACTTCCTGTCATTCGGATCCTTGGTGATGGTCGCAGCGACGATGCCTACGGCCTTTTCCGGGCCTGCGGGGACGATGGTCGACGACACCGAGCTCGAAACGAAATTGATCAGGAACAGCGGCTTCCAAGCGATCTCATCGGCCTTCTTGATGGCCTGCGCTGCGAATTTTGGCGTGCCGGCCACCAAAAACGCCGATGCGCCAGACGATTTCAGCGAAACGACGTGGGAATCAATGGTCGGCTCGGTCACTTCGTAGGACGAGGCGACGACTTTCTTGTCGAAATCGTCCTTCAAATAGCCTTTGAATGCATTGACGAAGTCCTTACCCAGATCGTCGTTCTGATACAGGATGGCAATCTTCGCGTCCGGCCGGGTCTGGGTGATGTATTTCGCGTAGATTCGTCCCTCGGTGTCGTAGCTCGGCAATCCCGTCGTGGTCATGGGGAATTCAGCGAAGTTCGTGAATTTGGTGACTCCGCTTACGACAAACAGATGCGGCACCTTCTTCGCGTTGACGTATTTGATGGTGGCGGCGATGCCGGGCGTACCCAGCGGACCGAACAGGAACGCCACCTCGTCGCTCTCGACAAGTTTCCTGGTCTGCTCCACCGTCTTGGGAGGACTGTAGGCATCGTCGTAGGTGACGAGGTTGATCTTCCGTCCGTTGATGCCGCCGCGATCGTTGATCGAATTGACGTAGGCGATCATGCCCTTGCCGGTGTTGCTCAGCGGCGAAGCGGGCCCGCTGAACGGAAAAGTCGCCCCAATCTTCACCTCGGATTCGGTGACGCCCGGCGTCTGCGCATGCGCGCCGGCTACCGATGCCGCGAGCGCGGCACCAATCATGATGTTTCTCAACATTGTCAGCTCCCTTCGGCGACAGATCCGTCGCTCACATTCTTGCTTGACCAAGCGGAATTCGATTCCGGACGCCTCCGTCGCTCCGAGCGCCCTTCAGCCCGCGGCCGCGTTGGACCTCCCTGGGCTCACGCGCGCGTCCGCCATCTCCCGTAACTTGTGCTTCAAAATCTTGCCGGTGGAGGCCGAGGGAAGAGCGTCGAGCACGATCAATTCGGTCGGACGCTTGTAGGACGTGAGCAATTGAGCCGTGTACGTCTTGAGGTCTTCAGCACTGATGCTGGCACCGGGAAGAAGCTGCACGAACGCGACGACCTCCTCGTTGCCATCGGCCTTCCGTCCGACGACGGCCGACTGAACGACCTGCTCGTGCGCGTTCAGGACCGCCTCGACCTCGGCGGGATAGACGTTGAAGCCGGAGCGGATGATCAGCTCCTTGGTGCGGCCGGCAATATAGAGATGCCCCTTGTCGTTGACGCGGGCGAGATCCCCTGTGTTGAACCATCCCAGGTCATCGATCGCCGCCGCCGTCAGGTCGGGCGCGCGATAGTAACCGAGCATGATGTTCGGACCTCGAACGTGCAGTTCGCCCACCTCGCCGGTCGCCACCCTCTTTCCTTGCCCGTCCACGATCCGGTGCTCGATGCCGGGAAGAAACGGTCCGACCGACTCATCCGAAACAGGCTGTTCCGAACGGACGCCCGACAGACCCGGTGAGCATTCCGTTATGCCGTAGTTGTTCAGCAGCGGGATTCCAAACTCGTCCTCGATTCGCTTCTTCAGATCGAGATCGAGCGGAGCGCCGGCAACGGCCATGATCCGCAGCCTGCCCCGTTCGAGCCGCTGGATGCCCTTGACCGCCTTGTGTTCGAGCATTCGTTGATATGTCGCGGGAACACCGAACAGGCTCGTGATCCCCTCCTCGGCGATGGCACGAGCCAGCGCAGCGGGATCGGCCTTGGCCACGACATGCAGCGTGCTGCCGTGCATCAGGGGCGAGATCAGCAGGATCGCGTATCCGACGATGTGCGACATCGGCAGCACGCCATAGATGCGGTCGTCCGGAGTGTTCTGGCGGAGGATTCCCGACGTCCTCGCGGTGAAGAGGAGGTTGCGGTGGCTCAGCATGACGCCCTTCGGTGCACCCGTCGTGCCCGAGGTGTACAGAAGGCCCGCGACCTGGCGGGCGCCATCCTTCTCGACGGGCTCCACTTGCGCATCCGCATTGAGCGGACCGATACCGATTCCACCGAACGGCCCGACCGCATCGATTTTTGCGCCGACGCGGCTGGCGTGATCGGCGGCTTCCTTCGACAGCGCCGCGTTGAATAGCACGCGTCTGGCGCCGCTGTGCGTTCCGATCAGGTCGATCTCTCGGGGCGAAAGACGGGGATTGACCGGAATACCCCAGGCATCGAGCTTGCTCGCCGCGAACAGCATCGCTCCCAGGGCCACGCTGTTCTCGCTGGCGATCATCACGCGATCACCGGGCCTGATGCCCAAACCGGCGAGGTCCTTTGCTGCAGCGTCGACTGCGTCCGAGAACTGCCGGTAGCTCCAGGACCGCCCGCCTTCCACGAAGGCCGGATGATCCGGAATATCCCGCACAAACCGCGCGTAGACCTCGTGCACTCGGGACGGCAGGCCGTCCAGCAGTTCGGCTGCGGTGAGATCGTCCACGCTCCTCATGCCTTCCTCCCTCGTGCCTTGTCTTCGGCAGCGTTGCGCGGCCCCCTTCAAGCGAGGCGGTCCGCATTCTTCTGTTGGCCGGTGGAGTAAATCGTTCTAAAATAGAACTGTCAAGCCGAGCAAACGCCGAATGAGCTAGAACAGAGGAAATTCTGCTGCAGGTGTGAAATTCCAATTTAGAATTTTGTACCTCGGCGCAAGCGTCGTAGAACCAGCAAGACAAGGCTGGCTTGAGGAAGCGCGGCGCTCGCAATAAGCGTGGCGCCATACCGCTGCGACATGAGCTATCGCGCGACGACTGTTTGAAGCCGGCAGCGGGAAAGCGCGATCAGGCCCTACCTGGACTTCGCACCGAAGTTGGCGCCAGTCACCATTTCTCGACCCACGGCCGGAGCACGACTTCGAAAGCCCAGGTCGACCGATGCTGACGGTGCAGCTGCAGATAGGTTTTCGCAATATGGACGGGGTCGGCCATGTTGTCGTCGACGGTCGTTCCCGCCAGCCGGTGCGCGCGGGTCCCGTCCTCCTGGGTCCAGCCGATCGCAGCGTCGATCGGCACATTTGCCACGTGGATTCCCTGCGGCATCAGTTCCCTTGCCATGCTTTGCGCGAGTCCGGACTTGGCATGACATGCCATTGCAAACGGACCACTCGACGGAAAGCCTTTAAGCGCCGCGCTGGCGTTCGTGAAGATGATCGTTCCTCTCGCCCCATTGGCGTCAGGCTCGTTTCCGAGCATGAGCCGAGCTGCCTGTTGTCCCACCAGGAACGCTGAGAACGCCGCGTTTCGAAGTGTCTCGAGCGCCATGACCGGATCGGCCTCGATCACGTTCTTGCGGAAGATGCCGGGAACCCGGCCGTCGATGTTATGCACGACAAGCCTTGGCGTCCCGATCTCGTGAACGATATTCTCGAACAGCCGTGCCACAGCTGCCGGTTCGCTTGCATCGCAGGCATATCGGCGCACGCAATGCGACTTTTCGAGGGATTGAAGAACCGCTTTTTCCGGATTCCGGGCTGCGACGGCGACACGCATCCCATTGTCCGCGAACAGCCTGGCGCAACTCGAACTGATGCCGGGGCCGCCGCCTACAATGAGTGCGACCTCGGGTGCGGAAGTTTGGGTGTTCGGAGTGGACTGAGTCATGTTGCTTCCTCCAGTTGGCTTTAAGTCATGGCGTCGCCACGTGGCAGGGCCTATTGCCTCACCGCAATCGCGACCTTGCCCTTCGCACGCCCGGTCTCGACATAAGCCAGCGCATCACCGGTCTTTTCAAACGGGAAAACCTTGTCCACGACCGGGCGGATCACCCCGGATTCGATCAAGGACGTGATTTCGCTCAGCTGCTGCCCCTGCGCGCGCATGAACAGGAATGAGAAGTGCACACCAAGGCTCCTGGCTTTCTTCCGCGCACCACGGCTCAGCAGGCGCATCACCAGCCTCAGGAACAGGTTCATGCCCTGCCGCTTGGCGAATTCGGGGTCGGGCGGCCCGGAGATCGAAATGAGCAGGCCACCCGGCTTGAGCACGCGCAGGGATTTTCCAAGCGCCTCGGCGTCCTGGCTGTGCAGGACCAGATCGTAGTCCGACAGAACCTTCTCGAAATCCTGGGTCTTGTAATCAATGACGAGGTCCGCACCGAGACTCTTGACCAGCTCGGCATTCTTCGCGCTCGTCGTCGTCGCGACGATCGCACCGAGATGCTTGGCGAGCTGGATCGCGAAAGTCCCCACCCCGCCGGAGCCGGCCTGGATGAAGACCTTCTGGCCCGGTTTCAGCTGGCCCACCTCGACCAGCGCCTGCCAGGCGGTCAGCCCCACCAGCGGGATGGAGGCGGCCTCTTCCATGCTGATATTCTTAGGCCTTAGCGCCACGTCCGCTTCATTGATCGCAATGAATTCGGCGAACGTTCCGACCCGATGATCGCGCGGCCGTGCATAGACCTCGTCGCCGACCTTGAACCGCCTGACATTGCGGCCGACCCTGATGACTGTCCCGGCAACATCGTGGCCCAGAATGAAAGGCGGACGATACGGCAGAATGAGTTTGAATTCTCCATCCCTGACCTTTGAGTCCAGAACGTTCACGGCAGTTGCATGAACCCGAACCAGGATATCATCGTCCCGCACCTCCGGTTCTGGCATCGTTGCCAGGCGCAGAGCGCCTTTCTTCTGGTACTTGTCGACAACGAATGCCTTCATGATCTCATCTCCAATTTGAAGCTTCGTTGCGGGGTCAGGTGTCGAGGAAGGACAGCGCCTTCGGCACGAAATCGGCGTGGTACTGAAAAATCCCGCCATGCCCGGCATCTTCGTAGATGACCAGTTGTGCGCCCGGGATCCGCCGAGCCATGTCGGTGCTGTTTGCGGTTGGCACCATGATGTCGTTATCGCCATTCGCGATCAGAACCGGGATGCGAAGGCTGCCGAGATCCTGAGACGCCTGCTGGCCCCAGTTCTTGATGGCCTTGAGTTGCCGCAACAAAGCCCCTGGCGTGGCTCCCTTGTCCCGATCTGCCTTCCGCTCCTTCAGCCTTCCCAGAAAGGCCTTTGCGGCCCGGCGACCATTGGCGGTGGAGGTGAAGAACAGGTAGAATTTCGGGTCTCGCAGTGTCAGCAAGCCCTTGATCATCAGCGGCCATGACACCGGCCCAACCTTGTCGATACCTTTGCCGCCTGCCGGGCCCGTGCCGGTCAGGATCAGCTTTCGCACGAGACCCGGGGACTTCAGCGCGATATCCTGCGCCACGAAACCGCCGAGGGAAAAGCCGAGCAGGTCGACTTTTTCAAAGCCCAGCGCGGCGATCAAAGCCATCGTATCTTGCGCCATTTCGCCGACCGTAACAGGCGCTTTCCCGCTTGAAGCGCCGATACCGCGGTAGTCGATGGCGATGACGCGATGCCTGGTGGCGAGCCCATCGACGATCGCTGGATCGAAATTGTCGAGAACCGCACCCCAATGGTTGAGAAGAACCAATGGCACGCCGGTGCGCGGACCGATATCGCGATAGGCAAAGATCATTCCCGCAGCACGGATCGAAAGATTCGGGGCATCGACATAGCGCACGACCGATCCGGCGTGGCTGACATGATCTAACATCGCTTACTCCATCGTTCGGCTGACACCGGAATTCCCAAGTCGGAGGGACGTCGGCCGGATGGCACGCTCTTCCCATGCGCACCGAAGTGCACGTGTTGATCGCGCCGCAGCGCTGGCCCCGACGCCAGCCCAATGCCGACGGAAGCACCCCGGGATCAGCGCCGTTCTGTTTGCTCGGGTCCGTTTTCTCAATTTGCTGTGGAACGCCGACGATCAATCTGTTACTATCAATTTAGTATCAAGTCACTACCAAAATGAGACTTACATGAAGAAACTTTCGTCCCAACCTTGCCTGATCGCCCGGAGCCTGGCGCTGGTCGGGGACGCGTGGAGCATGCTGATCATGCGCGATGCCCATGCGGGGCTGACCCGCTTCGACGATTTTCGCAAGAGTCTCGGTATCGCGCCGACGATGCTAACGGGGCGGCTTTCAACGCTGGTTGACGAAGGGTTGTTGGAGAAACGCCGCTATTCAGACCGTCCGCCACGCGACGAATATGTGCTGACGGAAGCCGGACGCGACTTCTTGCCCGTCCTGTTTGCGATTGGCGCGTGGGGACGCAAGCATCGCGGCGGCGGCAAGGTGACCCGGTTCTTCGATGCCGAGAACGGAACGGAGATTGATCCCCTCACCATCGACCGCGCGACCGGCGCTCCGATCGGAACGCGTTCCATTCGTGTCGCCGCAGTCGAATGAGCAATTCGCTTGGCATCTTCAGCTTGTGCGATCGCGAGCGCGGCAACATAGACTTCGAAGCAATAAACCTGAGAGAGTTTCACCTGTAGGATGGCGGACGTTTCTCGATGAATGCCCGGACGGCTTCGGTGTGCTGCGCAGTGCCCGCCGCGAGGACCATCCTCTCGGCCTCCTGATCCAGTGACGTCAAGAAGTCGGCCGTCAGCGCAAGGTCGAGATTATCCTTCATGGAGGCATAGGCGCTCGCCGGACCATTCGCCAATGCTCTCGCCATTTCGAATGCTTCGCTTTGCAGTTCGGAATCAGGTACCACGCGATTGACCAGCCCCAATGCTTCGCAGCGCCGTGCACTGACCCGTTCAGACAGAAACATCAGTTCGCGGGCACGCGACGTTCCGGCCAGCCGGGTCAAGAGCCACGAAATGCCGTAATCGCCGGTAAGCGCAATCCTGGCGTAGCCAGTCGTCATGATGGCGGATTCGGCTGCAATACGAATGTCGCAGGCGAGCGCGATCGCAAGTCCGGCGCCGGCCGCCGGACCCGGCAGGGCCGCAATGGTGGGTTTGCGCACCGAAACGAGTACGCCGGTCAAGGTGCGCTGACGTTCCCTCAATCGCGCAACCTTGTCGCTGACTGACATCGCCGGCGCGGCAGAGTTGCTGCCCATCCCCTTGACGTCGCCGCCCGAGCAGAAAGCGGTACCCGCGCCGGTAATCAGCAGGGCTCCGACTTCGGGATCGTCTCCATTCTGCTTGATCATCCGGCGCAATGCCGGCGTGAGATGGTCGGACAGCGAATTCCGGGCCTCCGGCCGGTTCAAGGTGATCACGGCGACGCGATCCCGAATAACACACAGCAGCTCGTCCGTTCCGGTATCAACTGAGATTGGCCCATCAGTCATGGTTTCTGACCCTTCAAGTCTCTGCGCGACCTCTCAAAATGAGCAAGCGCGTTAGCGATTGTGACCGTCTTTCTCGTCGGCCGAGCATCACCACGTTTCGTTGAATGGCCGCAGTTCCGTCAGGAATGACCAGGCCGATCGATCCTGACCGTAGAGATGGTACAGTTCGTCGGCGATCGCGGCAGGCTTGATGAAGAAATCGTCCGGTCTGTCACTCATCCGCGCGCGCATCCGGGGCGTGTCGATCACGGCGTCAATGAGAACATAGGAGACGTGGACGCCGAGAGGCCCGACGTCACGTGCGATCGACTCGGCCAGAATGCGCTGCGCCGCCTTCGTCGGCGCGAAGCCGGCGAAATTGGCCTTGCCTCGGATCGACGACGTGTTGCCAGTCACCAGGATTGCGCCCTTGCCCCGATCGATCATGTCGGGCGCCACTTCCCGTGACAGGTACAATAGGCCCATCACGTTGACCTCGAAGTTGCCCTTCAGCATCTTCGGATCGATCTCGCGAAAACTCCCCCAACCCCCACCGACCGCGTTGTGGATGAGAACTTCAGCCGCGCCAAAGCGGCGCTTTATGTCGGCGACCACGGTCCGCACCTGGCCCTCGTCCGACACGTCGCAAGTCACCGCGTGCACGTCCGGAAGCTCTTGCGCAAGCCGATTGATGAGCTCCGCTGAGCGGGCAAGCGCGATGATACGAAACCCGCCAGCAGAGAAGCGCTTGACGATGGCCGCGCCCGTGCCCGGCCCCACCCCAGTCACGATCGCGATTGGTTTCTCGGTCATTTGACGCTCCCTTCGAGCTATTGTCCGGCCGCTCTCTCATGAATTCGCTCGGACTGCGACTGATAGGCGGCAGCCTCGTGTGCGGACACCAGAGTCAGGCGAACCGCGACGTTCTTGTGGTAGGGCGTGCCCGCAATGGGGTCGCGGTTGCCGCTCTCGGTGAGCAGATTGATGCGCGGTCCGTTGATTAGGCGTTCCCCGTCCGGCGAGGGATAAGCCTGGCCGTAGCCGTGCGGCAGCGCCAGCTGGCCATTCCGCATGGAGTCGTCGACCTTGCAGCGGACGACGAGCCGCCCGACGGCCGACTCCACGGCGATCCAGTCGCCATCCTTCGCACCCAACTCGCGCAGATCGCTCGAATTGATCAACAGGGCGCCGTCCGGATCCTCGCGACGCCAGGCCGGATCGCGAAAGATCTGGTTGGCGTTGAACATGCGTCGGCCACCAGCCGCCAGTATGAACGGAAACGCGCCTGGCGCGCCCGCAGCTTGCGGATCGAGACGCGCCAACCATTCCAGCATCTGCGGGACGACCAGCCGAACCTTGCGATCCGAATGGCTGATCAATGACCAGACCTCGTCGTACTCGTGCCGGGTCACCGCCGTGCCGTGCCGGGCAGCCACGATGGTGTCGAACAGGAGATCTCCGAGCTGCTGGTCCGTCACCTCGTCGGAGGCGCCGATCGCCCGCCGCACCGCTTGCGGCGATCGCTTCGCGCAAGCCAGCGCTGCGCTCCACATCGGCGCCGCAGCCGCGGTACCGTCCGGAAGCGTCTGCCCCAGCGTATGATAGAGCACCAGGGCAGGCACTGCCGCAGGGTTTTCCGCGATAAAAGCACGAAAGGCCGTGGCAAATTCAGGCCGCGAGCGCCGTGCTATTTCCCGTAGCGGCGCGAGCACATTGTCACCCGGCAGAAGCCCCAGGGCGACGGCAAGCCGCGTGTAGATCTCGGGTTCCGGCAAGGTGCCGGCGAGCGGCGGCAAGACACCGGCACGAACGTGAAAATAGTTCGACGGAAATTCGAAGTTGAAGAGAGTAAATTCGGTCTTCTCGTATTGTGTGGACGCCGGGAGAACGTAATGCGCGAGCCGTGCGGTTTCGGTCATCGCAACATCGACGACAACGCATAAGTCGAGCGATTGCAACGCGCGCTCCACGGCCCCAGTGTTGGCGGCGGTATTGGCAGGATTGGAACTGTCGATCCAGGCGCAGCGCAAACGTTCTGGATGGTCCTTCAGCACCGCTTCGGGGAAAATGTTGGGCGGCAATAAGCCCCCAATGATCGCGTCGCCGGTCGGCGCGAATGTCTGGTTCGGAGAGTTTGCCCATAGCGGTTGAAGCCAGCTATGCAATTGGTTGGTACCTTCGCGGCCGAAATTGCCGGAAAGCATGATCAGGAGCTTTTCAAGATAGGAGTTGAGAGTCGAGTTGATGCCCTGCTGGATGCCGAGTTCAACCCGAACCACCATGGCCTTCGCCGCCGCAATCATGGCGGCGCAACGCTCCAGCTCCGCGATGGAAACGTCGGCGGCGGCCGCCCATTCCTGAACCGGGATGTTCAATAGCGCCTGCCTCACTTCCGCGAATCCGATCGTGTGCTTCTCGATGAACGCGTGATCGATCCGGTCGGAGCGGACGAGCGTGGCCAGCAGCGCGCCAAGGAGAAACGCATCGGCGCCGGGACGAACCGCAAGATGCAGATCCGCCATTTCGGCGGTTTCGGTTCGCCTGGGGTCGATGACGATCAGCTTGCGTGCGGGATCCTTGCGGATCTGATTGAGATGGTCGCGCGCATTGGGGAAGCCGTGCGCGATCCAGGGATTTGCACCGATGACGAGCAGGAGATCGCAATGATGAACGTCTTCTGTCGTGTGGCAGGTCTGGCTGCCGAACATGTGGCCGTTGACCCAGAAATCGCCGGTCTTCTCCTGCGAAAGGGCGTTGAAGACGCTGCGCGAGCCCAGCGCACGCAACAAGCCGCTGGCGTAGGCGCCGCCAGCGTGGTTGCCCTGCCCACCGCCGCCATAAAGGGCAATGCTCTTGCCGCCAAACCTGTCGACGATGTCCCGCAGCCGCTGCGCGATTTCTGCGATCGCCACGTCCCATTCGATCTCGTCAAAGCCGCCATCGGCCCGGCGACGCAGCGGAGTCGTGAGCCGATCCCTGTGATGCGCATAATAGGGAATGCGGGTCGCCTTGTTGCACAGATAGCCCTGCGACTTCGGGTTTGAACGGTCGCCCCGCACTTTCTCGAGGCGGCCGTCATCTACCAAGACCTCGATACCGCAATTGACGTAACACAGGTTGCAGGCCGTCTTGAGCCACTTACCGGCCATCATGGGCGCCTCCCTATTTATCGCGTATTGCCTTTTTTGTTCTGCGCCGGGGCTTCTGTCTCCGGCGGTCTGCGGTCATGCGTCCGGCATCGAGGATGCTATCGGAGAGCTTCCCGGCACCGACAGCACGCGACAGCACGATCGATCCAACCATGGCCGCAATGGCGCCCGTCGCGATTTGGCGAGCCTGTTGGGGCGTCTCGTCGGGAAGCAGCTCGACAAAGACGTCGATCATATCTTCCAGTTTGGAAGCCAAGGCCCGCCGCTCGCCGGCACTCGATCGCGCGACATCGGCGGCCAGGGCCGGAAGCGCGCAACCGTGTCTTGGATTGTCGCGATGCCGAGGGCTGAGATAATCGGCGATCAACGCCTCGAACCGATCCTCGTCGCCCTTCCCGTTCGCCAGCTTCTTCCACCGTTCGACCATTTGGTCCATGGCAAAGGCGATGGCCTCGCCGACAAGCGCGGCACGCGAATCGAAATGGTTATAGAACCCACCGTGCGTCAGGCCCGCGAGCTTCATCAACTCGACAACGCTAAGCCCTTCGGCGCCGTTTTGACGCAAGCCGTAAGAGGCATTTTCGACGATCCGGCTGTGGGTCTGGCGCCTGTGGTCTTCGACGTAACGCATCGACCCTCCCTGCAAGCTCATGGGTGACCGGCCGCACGAGCCGTTCCCATTCCCTCCCTGCAATTCTGGAACCGCGCTATTGCAGACCACGGCAACATTTCATTGCAATGCCCACTATCTTATATGACTATCGTCATATAACAACAGCGATCAACAGGAGAAATTGGCCATGGCCGCTTCCGATCCCGTCGTCATCCTTTCCGCCGCCCGTACGCCACTCGGCCGCTTCATGGGCGAGCTCTCGCCGCTCAGCGCACACAGGCTCGGCTCTCATGTGATCGGGGCTGCTCTGGAACGGGCCAAGCTGGCGCCCGAGCGGATCGACGAGGTGTTCATGGGCAACGTGCTGCCGGCCGGACAAGGCCAGGCGCCGGCGCGCCAGGCCGCTCGTGGCGCCAAATTGCCGGATGCCACCGGCGCCACCACCGTCAACAAGGTCTGCGGTTCCGGCATGAAGGCCACCATGCTCGCTCACGACATCATCAATGCCGGCTCCGCCGAGATCGTTCTGTCCGGCGGCATGGAGAGCATGAGCAATGCGCCGTATTTGCTGGCCAAGGCGCGTGGCGGCTATCGCGCCGGCCACGATCGGATCATCGACCACATGTTGATGGATGGACTGGAAGACGCCTACGAGACCGGACGCTCGATGGGCGACTTCGGCGAAGCCACGGCGGAGGCCTATCAATTCACCCGCAAGGATCAGGACGCTTATGCGATCGAGACCCTGACCCGCGCCCGTAAGGCGGTTGAAGGCGGCGCGTTCAAGGCCGAGATCGTTCCGATCACGTTGACCGAGAAGGCCGGGCCTCGGATCATCTCCAACGACGAGCATCCGCTCAAGGTCGATCCCGCCAAAATCCCCGGGCTGAAGGCCGCGTTCCGCGCCAACGGCACCATCACGCCCGCCGCCTCCTCCGCCAATGCAGACGGCGCTGCGGCGCTCATCCTGGCGAAGCGCTCGCTGGCCGATCGTGACGGCCTCCCGGTGCTCGCCGAGATCAAGGGCCATGCCACCCACAGCCAGGAGCCACAATGGTTCACCACGGCCCCGATCCCGGCTATTCGTAAGCTGCTGGACAAGGTCGGCTGGAGCGTTGGCGACGTCGATCTGTTTGAGATCAACGAGGCCTTTGCCGTCGTGGCGATGGCGGCGCAGAAGGATCTCGGCATCCCCAGAGAGAAGCTGAACGTCAACGGCGGCGCCTGCGCGCTGGGTCATCCCATCGGCGCCACCGGCGCGCGGCTGATCGTGACACTGCTGCACGCGCTCGAGGCTCAGAACCTCAAGCGCGGCGTCGCCTCGCTCTGCATCGGCGGCGGCGAAGCCACTGCCATAGCGATCGAGCGCGTCGTCCGCTGACACCGGCTGACCCGACAAGAAGCGACTCGGCGAGCGGCGCGAACCGCGTCACTCGTCGCCTCGCAACCAAACCTCCTTCATCAGTGCAAAGTTTCATGCCCGACCGGATCAGGAACAGGCCGCGGGACATTCCCAGCTCCGGCGCCCTGCCGATCGCGGTCCTTTCCGTCCTGGCCGCGATGGGCACGCTGGCGACCAACATTCTGCTGCCGTCGCTGCCGCAGATTGCGATCTCATTGAACGTCACGACTGCGGCGGTCACGTCCGCCATCACGGTCTTTCTTGCCGTGTTCGGGGTGGGCCAGCTCCTGGTCGGACCGCTCTCGGATCGCTACGGAAGACGTTGGCCGGTGCTGATCGGATTTGCCGTGTTCTTCGCCGGCAGCGCTTGGTGCGGTCTGGCAACCGATCTGCCTAATCTCCTCGCCGGCCGCGTCGTGCAGGCGACAGGTGCTTGCGCGACGTCGGTGCTGTCTCGCGCCATCGCCCGCGACATGTTCAGCGGCGCGGCTCTGGCACGCGCAATGGCGCTCATCATGATCGTTATGTCCGCCGCCCCCGGGTTCTCGCCGCTGCTGGGCGGCGCACTCGACCACAGCTTCGGATGGCGCGCCGAATTCGCGCTGGTCGCGGCCTTTGCCGCAGTCGGCGCCGTCGCCTACAGCATCGTTCTCGGCGAAACCCACCATTCGATCCGAACGCCGTTCAATCCGATTGTCATCGGCAGGACCTATGCCGGCCTCATCGGCGACCGTCGCTTCGCTGTCCCCGCGGCCACCTCGAGCCTCATCATAGGCGGCTTGTTCTCGATGTTTTCGGCCGCACCGCGCTTGTTCATCGAAGCACTGCACTTCACGCCGATCCAGCTCGGCCTCTTCTTCGCCGGCACCGTCTTTATCGTATTCGCGGCTGGCATGCTGGCGACGAGATTGGCGCCACGCTACGGGCTCGATAGCCCGATCCGGGCAGCATTGTTGGCGACAGCGGCCAGCAGCCTTGCGGTTCTGCTCATCTCGGTGGTCAACCCGACTTTCTTGCCGTTCCTGGGCGCGATGAGCGTCTATCTCCTCGGCATGGGGATTGTCAGCCCACTGGCCACCGCACGCGCTCTCTCGCCATTCGGCAACAAGGCCGGCGCGGCCTCGGCGCTGCTGGGCTTCTGGCAGATGATGACCGCCGCGATCGGCGTGTGGCTTGCTGCCACGGTGTCGCATGAAGCGATGCTGGCGCTGGGCGTCGTGCTGAGCGGGTTTTCCCTGCTGGCCCTTGGCCTGTACGCGCGGGGCCCCGGATCTTGATCAGCTTGTGAAGCCACACGCGCTCCCGGCACGGCATCAGGTGCCGTGGAATTCCGGCTTGCTGCTACCCGGCGGGCGCTTCATCTCGAACATGTTTTCGGTCCTGACCTCGAGGTAATCTCCACCCCGGCCGGCACGCAATATCGGACGCGCAAGTGCCGTGTTGTAGACGCCGTCCTCGATCAACGATTTGTCGATGTAGACCGCGACAACCTCGCCAAGCACGAACCAACCTTCGACCTTTTCACCGCGTGCGTTGGCCAGTTGGGAGACCTCGACGACCTTACATTCCATGGCGGCCCTGCTCTCGCCCACTCGCGGCACGTCAACATGGCGCCCGGGTATCGGCGTCAGTCCGGCTGCTTCGAACTCGCTCACGCCGTGATCGAGCGGTGCCGCTGTCACGTTCATGCGTTCGCCGAGATCCATGGTGACCAGATTCCAGACGAACTCGCGGGTCTCGCTGACGTTCTTGACCGTGTCCTTCCACGAAATCGAGGAGAATCCGATGATCGGAGGATCGTAGAGGAACGCGTTGAAGAAGCTGTACGGCGCGAGGTTGAGTTGACCAGCCGCATTACGCGACGAGATCCAGCCGATCGGACGCGGCGCGACAATCGCGTTGAACGGATTATGCCGGAGCCCGTGGCCCTTCGATGGCTCGTAATAGTGGAAGTCTGACGGATCCATAAGGTCCCTTTCCCGAGGTCGCCGATAGTCGGCGATCGCTCGCCAGTCGAGCTCCATCACACCGCAAGCGGCTCCCGCTACCACTTCTCGCCGAAGGGGCGAATCTCGAGCTCGAAAGTCCAGGCGCTTCTGGGCTGCTGATAGAGCAGCCAATAGGACTCAGCGACCGACGAGGGCGGCATCAAGAGATTGGGGTCGTCCAGCGCATTGGGACCGAGCGCCTCGATCCGCCGCTGGCGGACCCATTCGGTATCAACTCCGGAATCGATGATGAGATGGGCCACGTGGATGTTCTTTGGACCCAGTTCGCGCGCGGTCGCCTGCGCCACGGCCCGCAGGCCGAACTTCGCGCTGGCGAAGGCTGCGTAGCCGCTTCCGCCGCGAAGGCTCGCGGTCGCACCGGTGAAGAAGATATTGCCCTTGCCGCGGGGCAGCATCAGGCGGGCGGCCTCACGGCCGGCGAGAAAGCCGGAATAGCAGGCCATCTCCCAGACCTTGCGGAACACGCGTTCGGTCGTATCCAGGATCGGAAAATTGACGTTGGCGCCGATGTTGAAGATACAAACCTCGAGCGGCGCGTGCTTGTCCGCGTCGCCGAGAAAGGAGATGATCTCCTCTTCCTTGCGCGCATCGAGAGAGCGCGCGTGGATTTCGCCGCCTGCCGCCTCGATCTCCTTGACCAGGGGCTCGAGCTTGGCGCCATTGCGGCGCCCGGCGAACACGGTGAAGCCCTCTGAAGCGAACTTCTTGGCGATCTCGCCGCCGATATAGTCTCCGGCGCCGATCACGGCCACGGTTGCGTTTCTCTTTTGCAAGGATGCCTCCCGGTAAGGTTAGATATGTTGCCGGCGGAGTTCGGACTGCACCGGAGGGACTGCGCCACCTTCGCGCAAGGACTCCGCCAGCTTGTGCTTGAGTATCTTGCCGGTCGAGGTCGCCGGCAAGGCATCAAGTACGATGATTTCGGACGGCCGTTTGTAGGACGTCAGCTGGGATCGGGCGAAACTCTTCAGAGTCTCGGGCGTCGTGCGCGATCTCGGCAGCAATTGCACGAAGGCGACGATCTCCTCGTTGCCGTCCGCGGCACGACCGACCACAGCCGATTGCACGACGTCCTTGTGTGAATTGAGGACCGCTTCGACCTCCGCGGGATAGACGTTGAACCCGGATCGGATGATCATTTCCTTGGAGCGGCCCACGATGTACAGACAATCGCCGTCGAAACGCGCGAGATCGCCGGTATTGAACCAACCCTCGCTATCAATCACCTTCGCGGTAAGCTCGGGGGCACGATAGTACCCCAGCATCACGTTGCGCCCGCGAACATGCAACTCGCCGACTTCACCTGCGGCCGTCGGAAACCCTTCCAGGGTTCGCACCCGCGCCTCCACACCCGGCAACAGCGTACCAACCGCCTGATCCGAGCGCGGCCTGTCGAAACGGACGCCTGATATTCCCGGCGAGCATTCGGTGATCCCGTAGCCGTTGAGCAACGAAAGCCCGAACTCCCTTTCCACACGCAACTTCAGATTCAAATCCAGCGGCGCGCCGGCGACGGCAATCAGGCGCAACGAGCCTCGGGCGAGCTGCTCCACGCCTGATACGGTCTTGTACTCCAGCAGGCGCTGATAGGTGGCAGGCACGCCATTGAGGATGGTGACACCCTCCTCCGCGATCGCCTTTGCGGTCGTTGCCGGATCGTACTTGCTGACCATCCGCACCGTGCCGCCGACCATCAGCGTCATGATCAGGAGCGAGATGCCGACGATATGCGAGATCGGCAACACCAGATAGATCTTGTCGTCCTCGGTCATCCTGCGGAAATATGCGGTGGTTTTCGCACTGATCAGCAGGTTGTCGTGCGAGAGCATCACCCCCTTGGGAGTCCCCGTCGTGCCCGAGGTGTAGATCAGCACCGCGACCTGTTTTGCGGGATTGGCCTGCACCGGCTCGACGGTCGCGCTTTCGTTGAGCGGACCGACACCAATGTCTGCAAGTGCGCCAATTCGCCGGTTCTCGGCGCCATGGCGGGAGGCGTGAGCAGCGGCCTCCTTCGAAATGCCCGACGTGAAAAACATCCGGCGGGCGCCGCTGTGGTCGCGGATCTGGTCCAGTTCGCGCGCCGACAAGCGCGGGTTGGCGACAATCGCCCAGGCGTCGAGCCGGCTCGACGCCAACAGCAAAGCGGCAAGCGCAATACAGTTTTCGCTGACGAGGATCATCCGATCGCCGGCCCTGATCCCCAGGGACGAGAGTACGGTGGCGATCCCGTCAACGCGCTGCTCCAGGTCCCCGTAAGTCCAGGAAGCCCCGTCTTCCACCAGCGCAATCCGGCTGGGCGCTCTGGCAACCTGGCTTGCCGTGACTTCATGGATGCGGCTCGGCAAGCCGACAGCAATCTCGTCGAGACCGATCGCCTCTGACAGCTCCACCACGACTGACCTCCCGATCGAACCCATGCCGGCTTTTGCGACCCGGCATCTGGCGTCGGAATATAGTTCTTTTTTAGAACTCGTCAATCGATATGTCGTCGTCTTTCCCGGGATCGTCTGGGCAACCCGTCTGCCTCTTCTCATATAAAAGAGCGAAGCTACGACGATCGCAAGAGCGGCCGTCGTTTACAGCGCGTCATTCGGCAGCTAGTGTGCATAACGTATCAAATAAGAACTTAAGGAGGAACGAAAATGGCAACGAGCCGCGGTGTAGCGATACTTGTGGGCGCAGGCGATGCCATTGGCGCTGCGGTCGCCCGGCGTTTTGCCAAGGGCGGCTATACGGTTTGCATCTGCAGGCGTGACGCGTCCAAATCGCAGGGGCTCGTGGCGGAGCTGAGGGCTCTCGGGCATGACATTCACGCCTTCAGCGTCGATGCCCGCCAGGAAGCGGACGTCCAAGGCATATTCGCGCGGGTCGAGAAAGAGCTCGGGCCTGTCGAGGTCTGCCTCTACAATGCCGGCTCCAACGTCAACAAGCCCCTGCTCGACACCACGGAGAAGCTGTTCTTCAAAGCCTGGGAACTCGCCTGCTACGGCGGCTTCCTGGTCGGACGCGAGGCTGCGCGCGTGATGCTGCCGCGCGGACGCGGCACCATTTTCTTCACCGGAGCGACGGCCAGTGTGCGTGGCGGCAAGGGATTTGCCGCGTTCTCGTCGGCGAAGTTCGGACTTCGAGCAGTTGCCCAGGCGATGGCGCGCGAGCTTGGACCGAAGAACATTCACGTCGTCCACCTCCTGATCGACGCTGGCGTGGACAGCGAGGCGATTCACCAGCGCATGAAGGCAGCGAAGGGGATCGAAGCAAGCGACATTCCGCCGGATAGTCTGACCAAGACCTCCTCCATTGCCGAAGCCTATTGGTTCACTCACCAGCAAAGCAGAGATGGCTGGACCCACGAACTCGATCTCCGCCCGTCCGTGGAGAAGTGGTAGCATGAGCGCGACGCCAAACCTGACGCTATGGGGCGTTGGAACAAGCCGCACCATTCGTCCGCATTGGGCCATGCACGAGCTGGGTCTGGTCTATGAGACAAAGCCCATTGGGCCGCGAACCGGCGAGACCAAGACCGCAGAATACTCGAAGCTCAATCCGCGCCAGAAGATCCCGCTGCTTCAGGACGGTGACTTCTGCATCGGCGAGAGCGCGGCGATCGTTGCTTATTTGTCGCGAATGTATTCCACGACGGAACGCTCGCTGATTCCGGAAGCCCCCCGCGAATATGCAGCGTGGCTGGAATGGTGCTTCTTTATCGTCGCGGAGCTGGATTCCACCAGCCTTTATGTGATGCGCCGCCATCGTGCCGACGCGCTCGGCCCGATCTACGGCGTCGCGCCCGAGGTCGTTGCCCAAGCCGGCGAGTATTTCCGCCAGCAGTTGCGCCATGTCGAGGTCGCGTTCTCGGACGGCCGGCAATTTCTGATGGGCGACCGGTTTACCAGCGCAGACATCCTGCTCACGACCTGCCTTGAGTGGGCCATCGTTTATGGCGTGCCCATTTGCGACAACGCTCAGCCCTATCTCGAGCGCATCAGGAAACGGGATGCATTTCAGCGAGCCCTCGCGGCGAATGTCGCGATGGCACCGATCACGCCGGTGCCGGCGAAGGCCTAGAAGACCACTGCCAACGGGCTTCGCGGCTAGACCGCGACGCGTACGCTGCGCTCGGCGACCATCTTGTCGATGGCGCTGTCGTCGTAACCCAGCTCGCGCAACACGTCGCGGGAGTGCTCGCCGACCCTGGGAGCAGGTCCACCGATCACGGCCTCGTTGATTGCAAAGCGCGCTGCCGGCTTTGGCTGACGCACCCGACCGACCTTGGGTTGATCGAACTCCGCGATGATCTCGCGCGCGACCACCTGTTCATTGTGGATGATCTCGCCTCGCCGCAGGATCGGCGAGCAAGGGACATCGGCGGCATCCAGGCGTTCCAGCCATTCGGCGGTGGTGTGCTGGCCGATATACTCCGCCATTTTGTTGATGCGTGCCGTGGCGTTGACCGAACGCGCCGCAGGCGTCGCAAACCGGGGATCGTTGGCAAGCTCGGGATCGCCGGACGCCTTGCAAAAGCCCTGCCATTCAGAATCGGAAATTGTACCGGCGGTGATGTAGCCGTCGCTGGTCTTGAACACGAGATCGGGGCGATCGTTGGGATCGGCAGCTGCGGCCTCGGCACCCACCACCGTGTATTGCATCATGCCCTCGGGCCACAGATACGAGATCATCGCATCCAGCATAGCGACCTGAATGTGGTCGCCCCGCCCTGTCTTCTCGCGGGCATAGAGCGCCGCTGCGACCGCCTGGGCGGTGAACACGGCGGTGGTCTTGTCGCATACGATGGTACGGATCATCTGCGGACGGTTGGTGACCGGCTGCGACTGGATATCGGCAAAGCCCGAGAGCCCCTGAATGATCGGGTCGTAAACGCGCTTCTTCACATAGGGTCCGGTGTCACCAACACCGCTGATCGACACATAGATCAGGCGCGGATGGCGCTGGCGCAACTCTTCGACGCCGAGACCGAGACGCTCCATGGTGCCGGGCCGGAAATTCTGCACCAGGACATCCGCCTGCGCGACCAGCTTGGCGAGAACCTCTCGGCCAGCCGCGCTCTTGACGTCGATCGACAGCGAGCGTTTGCCGCGGTTTGACGAAATGAACAGGGCCGAAAACTCACCGTCCTTGTCGATCGTCGCACGGCTCCGGCGTGTAATATCACCGCCGATCGGCTCGATCTTCAGGACGTCGGCGCCCTGATCCGCCAGAAACATGGTCGCGAACGGGCCCGACACCACACCTGTCAGATCGAGGACACGGACGCCGTTGAGTGGACCGGGCATGATCTCTCTCCCTCGATTTGGTTTTGTTATGAGGCCGACCGGATTTTTCGCCCCTGCAGGCGCCGGATATCCGTCCGGCTCTGCAGGCTTCAGGTTCTGTCCCTAGGCCGTCTTCGAAACGGGCTGGCCGATCTGCTCGACGATCGACTCCTCGACATCGCGGAGCTGGTCCTTGCCGAAGAACATTTCCTTTCCAACGAAGAAGGTCGGCGAGCCGAATGCGCCGCGGTTGACCGCGTCGGTGGTCCGATCGATCAACCCCTTCTTGACGTCGTCCTGCTGCGCACGCGCAAGCAACCGATCGATATCGACCCCTGAGGAGGTGAATGCCTTTCGGTAGGTTTCGAGATCATCCATCTTCTTCGGCTCCTCCCACATGTGGTGGTAGGCCGCGCGGAAATAGGGCTCGAACACGCCTTCGAGCTGCGCCGCCACGGCGCCGCGCATCAACATCAGCGTATTGACCGGAAAGAACGGATTGGTCCGGAACTTCGTTGCATTGTGGCGGCGAATGAAGCGCTGTGTCTCCAGCGCCTGGTATTCCGGCTTATTCTTGATGCCTTGAAGGGATTCGAACGGGGACATGTTGCCCGTCGCCTTGAAGATGCCGCCGAGCAGGATCGGGACGTAATCGAATTTCACGCCGGTGCGCCGTTCGATTCCCGGAAGGGCCAATTCCGCGAGATAAGCGTTTGGACTGCCGAAATCGAACAGAAATTCAACCTTCAGAGACATGTCAGTTCCTCCCGCAGAGTGCAACGATGGTCCGGTGATCTTCTAGGCCGAGCGCAGGCTACTCGGTCTTATAGTTCTAAAATCGAACTGTCAAATCCACCTGAATGCTTGGGGTTTGATGGGACCGGCGGGGGTATTGTATCAACTTTAGTACCTATCTAGAATGGTGTGGCGGCGCAGCCCTTTCCCGAATGAGAGTGGAACGGGCACCGGTCGACCGGAGAGCAGGAATGAAATGGGATGAGCTTGAGGCAGAGCCATGTTCGATGGCTCGCACCATCGGGGTGATCGGTGACCGCTGGACGCTTCTTATTCTCCGCGAATGCTTTCTGCGGACGCGCCGTTTCGAGGGCTTTCAGTCAGCGCTGGGAATCACGCGCCATCTGCTCGCAGAGCGGCTGAAAAAGCTGGTTCGGCAAGGCGTCCTGCGCCGCATTCCCTATCAGGAATCGCCCAAACGCCACGAGTACATCCTGACGCAGAAGGGCCTCGACCTCTATCCGATCATGATGGCGCTGGTGCATTGGGGCGACACCCACATGGTCGACGAACGTGGGCGGCCCCTTCTGCATGAGCACCGCAAATGCGGCAAGATGTTCGACCCCGTGATGGTGTGCTCGGAATGCGGCGAGCCGCTTTCGGCCAAGGAGGTTCATGTCCATCCTGGTCCGGGCGCGCGCCCGGCAGCAGAGACAGCCTTGCTCGACAAGAAGGCAAAGCCGAAGCCCCGCAGGAAAGCGGCGTAGCTGAAGACATCGACGACGACGAAAGGCAGGCCCAGGTCTCAGCCCGCGCGCTTCGGCCCGATGGCGGATGCGCTCGACGTCGCACCGCTTCTGTCACACGTTCGTGGTCATGCAGACGCGGTCCGGCAACTCGTCCAGCCGCCACAGCCCGAGGCTCTTGTCGCGCCAGCCGCCGTCGCCCTCTTCGCAGCGCTCGTCGATCAACGCGTGCGGCACCGGCCAATTGAACGGCGCCTTCGTCATGTCGAGCGCACGCCAGTCGCCATCCTCGCAATCGCGGTTGTCCTCCCACTCCGGAAACGTCGTGGCGAGCAGGAATTGCGCACCGCTCTCGCGAAAGCGGGCAGCGACGCCGGCGATGTTCCGAAAACTCAGATGCACCAGGCAATCCCGGCATAGAATCAGATCGGCACGCGGCAGCGCATCGCGCGTGATGTCGGCAACCAGGAATCGGCCGGCTAATTCGCCGCCCGCCACACGCCGGTTGTTGGCCTCGATCAGCGACGGCACGATGTCGATGCCGATATAGTCGAGGTCGAGCTTGATGCGTCCGATCCAGCCCGCATCGCCGCAGGGCGCATCGAGCAGCGAGCGCACGCCGAGCCGTTGGAGCAACGGCGGAAGCGCCTCCCGGATCGCAGCCGTGGCGGTATCCTCCGAGCCGAGGCCCGACACCGAGCTGGCAGCGCCCCAAAGGTTCGTCCGCTCGATCCGCTCGAACCGCGCAGCGAGATCGAGGCCCGCGAAATTATCGCGGTCGGCGAGGAAACGTTCGTGGGCGAGGACGGGTGGACGGTTGGCGATCATCGGTTGGGACACGAATGGAAATTCCGCGCGGGCACACCATACAGGACCATAGGGCCGGACCGGAACCAAAAGCAGGCATCAGCCGTTCTGGAGGCATGCGTATCCAAGAAGAAAACCGAAACATCTTTCTGCTGACGGCGGTGACACTGTGCTGTGGCGCCGTGGCCGGCACGTTGACGCTTTTCGACCCCGTGCCTGGACCTGCTCTTGGCTCTGCCCCCGAAAGACCGGCCGACGTGAGGGTGGCGAGCGACGTCAACGTTCAGACACCGGTTCGGGTGGTCGGCGCGCCGTTCGAGCTCAACGTCAACCCGCGCCAGCGATAGCGCTCACCTCGGCGACACCTTCGTGCCCTCCCCGGGCTGGCCATGAGCCCGCGCCAATTCCTCCACGAACGCGATCACCTCCGCCCGCTTGGCGGGCGGCAGCGACAGGAACGCGCGGATGAGCCTCAGACCCTCCGCTTCGTCCACCCGTTCGTCTTCGGCGTCCATCCGTCCAATGTCGGGCGATCGGGAAAAATATGCAATCCCTTGCAAGAGACCTTGATTCGGCGCAGCCGCTTTGCTGGAATGGGGCACGGCTGAGGTGGACCATGAAGTGGATCAGCGAGCGCGACGCACTGATCGCGCAGACGATGGCCTTCGTCCAATCGGTGACCGGCAAGAAGGATGACGTCCTTCGGCCGGACGCTCCGCTGGATTCTCCGGCGGCAACCGTCGCGATCGAGGCCTTCAGGGTCGAGATCAAGCCGCCCGAGCCCCCTCCTCAGTCTCAGCCCATCCAGCTTTCGCCGCCGCGAGCGAGCAGTGACGTCCGCACCGAGATGCAGGCCCGCATTGCCAATTTCCGCAAGCATCAGGAGCGGTTCGAGCGTGAGCGCGAGGAATACTGTGCCAGTACCCTGACCAAATTGCGCGCCGCCATCCGCGACGCCTCGGGCCCACTGGTCAAGAAATAACGCCGCCTCCCGTCAGGGGCCTGCAGCCAGGACCTATAACCAAGACCACACCAGCCAAAGATTGGCCGCGCAGGCGCCGAATAGCGCCAGCGTTAGCGGCAGGAGCATGTGCCCACAGGAGGTCTTCAGGTCGCTCGTCATGGCGGAAAACATCCGCTGATTCCGCCAAACGAGTCCCAGGGATTCTTTTTTTCGCGATTCAGGACTCGTTAAGGACTCAGCGCCCGTAAGGTCGATCACGGATCCGTGATCGGCAGCAGCCTGGAACCCATTGGCAGATGAGGTCGTTAACGCGCTTTCCGGGAGCGGGAAGAATGCCCTACGCCTTGTTTTGCAACGACGCCCAGATCAGCAAGGCCTATCCGAGCGAAACCGACGTCTGGAAGCTCGCCCACCGCAGCGGCCTGGTCGTGGATGTCGGCGCCGACGAGGATCGCCCGGGGCCGCGCCGGGTGCTCGATAATGACTACGAGATCAAGCCCTGCCGGGCCGCCCAGGGCGAGGACCCCGCCAAAAACAAGGCTGAGGCCGAACGCCAGTCCGGGATGGAGCTCGAGTTGAATTCTTGAGGTACTGCCGGAGCAAGTCCGAGAGGGTCAGGGCGTTGCGGCTACCAGCGAGGCCTGCTCGCCAGGCAGCGCCACGCAGGCCTTGCGGCGATGCAGCCCGCGGATGGCCCCGGTCACCTTCATCACCTTGCCCGACGGACAGGCCGCGTCCTTGACGAAAGCCACCTCATAAGGTGCCAGCACCAAAGGCTCGGATCTGAGGATTGCCTGTGCAGAGCACGGCAGACAGGCGAACCACGAGAGCACCACTACCGACACCAAGATACGCATGTCCGTCGTCCCACCAGCCCGGTAATTCTCTATAACGCGTTCCGGAGCGCGAGTTCCGTAAGCGGCAAAAATTATTTTTGCTTTACGCCAATCCCATGACGCGCGTGAGAAGGCGCGCGCTGGACTGTTTGCCTGCAAATGACGCGCCAGATGGTTCACGCATTGCAAACACAGGGCTGGCGAAGGGGGCGGCGGGCAAACGAAAGGCCGGCAGAGCCGGCCTTTTGTCAGAGCGAGATCTCGCGGAAGGCGGTCAGTAGCGCGAGGCTGCCGGCCCGCCCCAGCCGAAGCGGTAGTTCACACCGGCCTTGACGGTATGCTCGTCCTCCCGGCCGCGGACGCCGACGATGTCGGCCGGACCGGAGGTGAAGGTGGTGCTGCCGAAATTATAGTACTGATACTCGGCCTTGGCCGACCAGTTCGGCGCGAACATATATTCGAGGCCGGCGCCGACGGTGTAGCCGTCCTTGTTGTTGCCGGTGGCCGTGAAGGTCTGCGGCACGCCGGCGACGTTGACGCCCAGGCCGCCATTGCGCCAGGCGTAACCGCCCTTGGCGTAGAGCAGCGCCGGACCCCAGGTGTAGCCAATGCGGCCGGTCACCGACCCGAGCTGGTCGGTGTTGGAGGTCACCTGCGTGCCCAGCGGGAACGTCGCACCGTTGTTGTTGGTCGGCAGCCAGGAATACTGGGCCTCGATGCCCACCACCCAGTTGGGCGCGAACTGGTAGTCGAAGCCGCCCTGCACGCCGCCCAGGAAGCGGGCGTCGCTGGACTGGAAGCTGCTGTCGCCGGCAAAGGCGCCGCCGACATGGCCGCCGATGTAAAAGCCGGTCCAGTTATAGATCACCTGCGGCGGCGTATAGGCCGGCGCCTTGGTGTAAGGGCGCGGCTGCATGTCGGCTGCTGCGGCCGGTCCGGCCAGCGCGAGCAGAGCGACTGCGCCCAGCAAAATCGATTTCATGATCATCCCCGTTCTTGCATCTACGACACTCAGGAAACAACGTGGCGTGAATTGGGTTGCTTCGCGGCAATGCCGGAACGTTGATCGTTCGCTACTGTGACGGGGTGGCAACAACGCGATTTTGTTCCGTCCCGCGCCCCTGCGCCGACTGTTTCTGTCGCCTGCGCGAGGCCTGCCGTAACGATTTGTCGCAAGCCGAGACCACCCCGTTCAAAGCTCGCCGAAATGTGATCCAGCGGCTCCGGCGTGGTCTGTCGTACCACGAGGCGATGAAAGCGGTCTTTGCGCTACCGCGTCATCTTTTCCAGTTCCGGAAAGGGTGCGTAAACCGCGCCGGCGCAGAGCTCGCTCGTCCGGTCGATGACACGATCGGCCCGCCCGTTGACGAAGATCACGGCTCGCTCGCGCATGGCCTTGTAGCTGCCATCGGTCTCGCGCGGGGTGAAATGCAGACAGCTCACATAGAACTGCCGGCCGCCGACCTCGCGCTGCACCGGCTCGGCCATGCTGGCCTCGCGCACGCCGACCGGGTTGTTGAGATAGGTCCGCATCAGAGCCAGCGTGTCGCTGCGGAAATTGTCCGGAAACGGCTGCGGGCCTCCGGCTTGGCCCCCACCCCAGAGTGACGGCCGGTCACTGCCGGTGCCGAGACATGCCGCAAGCGCAAAGGGCAACACCAGGATCACCGCACATCTCGCCAACCGCCCCACGGGCCCCGCTCTCCGCTCGATCCGACCAGAGGACGTTCTAGCCCCAACCCTGCGCGAAGGGAATTCGCTTGCAGCGGCGCAATGGCGCACCGGCCCGCCGCCGACACCTTGGCTTCCGCACGAGGCATGACGAACGGGCCGGGCCCTGGATTCCGCACGCGGCGGCGGGGCAATGTCGGGATGCCGCCGCGCAGGATCAGTCGTCAGTTGCGCTTGTCGGTCGTTCCCGGCTTGGTCACGTCCGGCTGCACCTTCTGTGACTGCTTTTCAGAGACCTGCTTGTCCTGGTGGTGATGCTTGCCTGCGGTCTTGTGCTCGTCGGGCTTGGCGGCGGCGTTGGCATTCATTGCGCTCGACTTGCCGTCCACCTTGGCATCCGTCTTGACGTCGGCTGCAGTGGTCGCCGCCTTGGTCTGGCTCTGGTCCGCCTTGATCGTCGGTGCGGTGCCGGTGGTCTTGCTGGCCTCGGCCGCAAAGGACGGCGCTGCGATCACGGAAGCTGCAAGCAAGGCTGCGGAAATGGTCTTCAACATGGTGGTCTCCTCTTGGAAGGATCTCGAGGCGGCGCCCTCGTCACCTCTCGATCGTGGGTGCGAGCCTAGGGGGCACCCGCTGAACCCGTTCTGAAGGCCCTTGCAGGCTTCCGTTCATCTCGATGACAAGTTTGTCATCCCCGCGGGGCGAATAGATCGCGCGAAGCGGGAATGTTTTTGCCCCATGGGTGTTTCGGTCTTCGGGCAATCGTGTAGGATCGCCACGTTCCATACGGGAGAACATCAATGCGCAGACTCTCAATGCTTCTGGTGCCGGGACTCGTCTCGATGGCGCTGGCGGCCGGGCCGATGCTGACCAGCGCCTATGCCGCCGGTAGCGATGAACCCTCACCGCCACCGAAGTCCGACAGTTCGGCCAAGAAGGGCAAGAAGAAGAGCTCATCCGTCAGTGATCCCAAGTTCCTGGCGGCCTATCGCACCGCCTACACTGCGATCTACGACAACCACGACTACAGCGGCGCGATCGGCCAGTTGAAGTCGCTGAAGCGCGACGACGTCGCCGACGTCGCCAATCTGATCGGCTACTCTTATCGCAAGCTCGGCGATTACCAGTCGTCGAAGGCCTATTACGAGCTGGCGCTGAAGGACGATCCGAACCACGTCCGCACCTGGCAGTATTACGGCCTCTGGCAGCTCGAGCAGGGCAACCGCGAACAGGCGCAGTATCATCTGAACAAGATCGCCTCGCTCGCCGGCACCGACAGCTCCGAGTATCGCTCTCTTGCCGCAGCGCTCGACAAGCCGACCGGCGCGACGCTGGTCTACTGACGACATCGCAGCTTTGCGTGAAGCGAACGGGCACAACCTTCTGGTTGTGCCCGTTCCGCTTTCTCGGCTAGCCTCTCGCACCAACCTTCCCTCGCAAATTGGTGCGCAATGGACCCGTGGCTGCGATCCGCGATCGACTACATCGGCTCCTGGATCGAATTCCAGCTGACCACAATCCAACACCCAGGCGTCATCCTCGCCTTCGCCCATCGCGGCGAGGTCGTCGCCGAACGTGCGTTCGGCCTCGCCAATCTCGACACCGGCGAGAAGCTCACCCCGCGCCACCGTTTCCGGATCGCCTCGCATTCCAAGAGCTTCACCTCGGCCGGCATCATGAAGCTGCGCGAGCAGCGCAGGATCCGGCTCGACGACACGGTCGGCCAATATGTCGGCGGACTGCATCCGCGCGTCGCCGAAACGACGATCGCACAGGTGCTGTCGCACAGCGCGGGGCTGACGCGCGACGGCGCCGATTCCGGCCAGTTCATCGACCGCCGCCCCTATCTCGACGCAAAAGAGCTGATCGCGGAATTGAAGCTGCCGACCGCGATCGAGTCCGGCACCCGCTTCAAATATTCCAATCACGGCTTTGGCCTGATCGGACTCGTGATCGAAGCGGTGACGAAGGAGCCCTACTCGGTCTGGATCAAGCGCGAGATCGTCGAGCCAGCGGGCCTGCGCGAGACCGAGCCGGACGCGCCCCTTCCCAAAGGCGCGCGGTTCGCGCGCGGCCACACGCGAAAGGTTCCGTTTGGCGAGCGCTGCGTGATTCCCGGTGACAATCCCGCGCGCGCGATGGCATCGGCCGCAGGCTTCGTTGCGACCGCCGGCGATACCGCGCGCTTCTTCGCGCAGCTTGCGCCCAACGCCAGAGGAAGCGTGCTGTCGGCCGCAAGCCGCCGCGAGATGACGCGCCATCATTGGCGCATCCCGCAGAGCTTCGAAGGCTATTACGGTCTCGGCGTCAGCGCCGGCAAGACCGACGGCTGGGACTGGTTCGGCCACGGCGGTGGCTTCCAGGGCTACATTTCGCGAACCTGCTGCATTCCCGCCTGCGAGCTTTCGATCAGTATCCTCAGCAACTCCATCGACGGCGCGGCACCGTTCTGGATGGACGGCGCGATGCAGATCCTGCGTGTGTTCAAGACGCGCGGGGTGGCCGACCGGCGCCTGCGCGACTGGACCGGCCGCTGGTGGACGATCTGGGGCGCGACCGACCTCGTCCCCGCGGGCAACCGTGTGCTGGTCGCCAATCCGCAATTCAACAACCCGTTCATGGATGCCGCAGAGATCGAGGTCACCGGCCGCGATATCGGCAAGCTCGCCTGGGCCGCGGGCTATTCAAGTCACGGCGAGTCGGTGCGGCGCGTCCGCGACAAGCGCGGGAGGATCACCGACATCTGGATCGCCGGCGCCAATGTGAAGCCCGAAAAAGCCGTGGCACGCGAGATCGCGCGTCGATACAAGCCACGCAAGCGGCGACCTACTCCCGAATGAGCGCCTCGACCTCGCTGCGCAACGCCTGCCGCGAGCCGCCCTGCGAATAGAACATGTGGCCACCGGGATAGACGACGAACTTCACGCGCGGCGTCACGAAAGCCGGCAGTTGATCGAGCACCCGCTTCGTTCCGAAGTAAGGCGTGGCAAGGTCGAACAGGCCGTGCGTGACCAGCACGTTCAGCTTGGCATCGGTGGCGAGGATCTGGCGCAACTCGGTCACCGATTGCGGCGGGTTGATGCCGCGGCCGAAATCCCAGTGACCTTCCACAGTGCCGTTCAGCACTTCGTATGAGCCGTCCGGCCGCCAGTTGAGCTTGCGTGTCAATACGTCAACCGCAGCACTCGTCAACGGGGCCTGGAGCGCATCGCCCGAGGGGTCGCCGAACCGCGAGCTGCTCGAATCCGGATAGGGATCGAAGCCGCGCACCGAGGCATCGTAACGTCCCGTCACCTTGGCGTTCTTGCGATCGAATTCGCGGCGGAATTCACCGACGTCGAAACGGCCGGCGAGCCTGCGGCTCACCGTCTGGTCGATGCCGGTGAGCTCGGCGACCTTGTCGGCAAGCCGATTGGTGGCCTCCTTGTCCGCCTGGCCCTTGACGAGGTCGGCCAGGAATTCCCCGCGTGCGTAAGCCTCGACATCGGCGAGATCGGCGCGCTTGACCGGGCCTTTGGCCTCGCGCGCCACCGCCACATAGCTTGGCAGCGTCGCGACATATTGCAGGAGGCTCGTGCCGGTGAACTCGCGGAAGTCGAGCAGCGGCGACACCAGGATCAAGCCCCTGACGCCGACGCCATGCTGGAGCTGTAGCTGGCGCACCACCTTCGGCCCGCGAATGCCGCCATAGCTCTCGCCGGCGACGTATTTCGGCGAGGTCAGCCGGTCGTGCTTCTCGAGCCAGCGGCGGATCACGAGCGCGATCGCGTTGGCGTCGCCGTCGACGGAGTAGAACGATTTGCGCGCGTCCTCGCCGCTCGCAACGAAGCGGCTGTAGCCGGTGCTGACGGGATCGATGAAAACGAGATCGGTGAAGTCGAGCCAGGTCTCCGCGTTCGGCTTCACCTCAGGCGAGGCCGACGGCGACAGCGCATTACCATCGAGCGGCAGCCGCCACGGACCGGCGGCGCCGAACTGGAGCCATGCCGAGGACGCGCCGGGACCGCCGTTGAACAGGAACGTGACCGGGCGCGAGGCACGGTCGGCGCCGTCGAGCTGGTAGGACGTATAGGCGATGTCGGCCAGCGGCTCGCCCTTGCCGTCGAACACGCGGATGGAGCCGGCCGTCGCAGCGAAGTTGAGGGTGCGGCCGGGCAGATCGAGCGTCTGCCTGGTCGTGGAATCCGGCGGGAGGCGATGTAGTTCTGCGGCCGAGGACGAACTCTGTGGTCCGCTTTGCGCGGCGCTGGCGCGGCCGCCCTTCTGACCGGGGGGCGCTGTCGTCTCGGAGCGCGGCTGCGGCAGATCATCCGCGCGCGCAAATCCTGCAAGCGCGAAAGCCGACACCGCCAGCACCAGAGTCGCGCGGCGAAGCGCCCGCACCTTCATGGTCATGATCGTCCTCCTAGCCCGGCCGCAAGCGCCGGCGAGGTCGATAGCCTAGCGAAAAATGCGACGGTTTAGGGATCATTCGTTCGGCGCTCGCAAGGAGGCCGATCGGACCTCAAACGCCCTGGTTTTGTCCAGGAGCGGGCAGTCCCCGTTTGCCTTGAGCGCCGGTCGTCCTCGACAATGGAGGCCCACCTCGTATAGACGAGCGCGGCGGAACTTCCTCCAGCCAGCGGCCCTGCCCGGACACCATGACAAAGCCCCAGCGATACGACCGCATCGCCTTCGTCGCCAGCCCGAGCAGCGAGGCGCAGGCCGCCTTCGACCAGCTCACCAGGGATTATGGCACTTGCGATCCCAAAGAGGCCGATATCGTGGTCGCACTCGGCGGCGACGGGCTGATGCTGCAGACGCTGCACCAGAACATGCACACGGGAAAACCGATCTACGGCATGCACCGCGGCACCGTCGGCTTCCTGATGAACGAGTATTCGCCGCACGATCTGCGCGCGCGGCTCGAGACGGCACATGAATCCGAGATCAATCCGCTCCTGATGCGCGCGACCGACGTCAACGACCGCGTTCATCTGCACCACGCCATCAACGAGGTTTACCTGTTCCGGCAGACCTCCCAGGCGGCGCGCCTTCGGATACTGATCGACGAGCGCGAGCGCATGCCCGAGCTGATCGCCGACGGGATCATTGTGGCGACACCGGCCGGCTCGACCGCCTACAATCTGTCGGCGCAGGGACCGATCCTGCCGATCAACGCCGCCCTTCTGGCGCTGACCCCGATCAGCGCCTTCCGCCCGCGGCGCTGGCGCGGCGCTTTGCTGCCCAACACCGCCTATGTGGTGATCGAGGTGCTGGAGGACGACAAGCGTCCGGTCGCGGCCGTCGCCGACCATGAGGAGGTCCGCAGGGTCCGGCGCGTCGAGATCCTGTCCGACAAGAGCATCTCGATGCGCATGCTGTTCGACCCCGGCCACAGCCTGGAAGAGCGCATCCTGCGCGAGCAGTTCGGCTACTGAAACCGCCGCCCCGCCCGCCGCCTGCGCTTCGCTCGCAACCCTTCGTTAACCCCCGCCACGATATGGTTAACGAAGGTTGACCGTTCTGGCCCGGGCGTCATGTTCCGCATCGACTTCAACAAGCTGCGCTTCCTCGTCTGCGACGACAATCCGCACATGCGCCGCATCCTGCGGACGCTGCTGCATTCCTTTGGCGCGCGCGAGGTCTACGAGGCCGAGGACGGCGCCACCGCGCTCGAAATGTACAGCCATTACGTGCCCGACATCGTCATCACCGACTGGGCCATGCCGATCTTCGACGGGCTCGAGCTCGCGCAGATGATCCGGCAGCCGGACTCCAAGGGCAATCCCTACGCGCCGATCATCATGCTGACCGGTCATTCCGAGAAGCGCCGCGTCACCGTGGCGCGCGATGCCGGCGTCACCGAATTCCTGGCCAAGCCGATCTCGGCCAAGGGACTCTATCAGCGCATCCTCAACGTGGTCGCCAATCCCCGTCCCTTCATCAAGACCAAGACCTATTTCGGACCGGACCGTCGCCGCAACACCAATTCCGCCTATATGGGTCCCGAGCGCCGCGTCGGCGAAAAGCACGAGGTGCTGCAGCAGCCCTCGTTGCTCGACAAAGCCCGTTCCACCATCTAGCGCAACGTCTTCAGACGAGGCAGGCATCATGGCGAAGAACAGCGCAAAGGACATCGAGGTCAAGGCCTTTGCCACGCATCAGATCATCACGCAGCCCAACCCGCTGCGCAAGGTTATGCGCCGCGTCGATGCGAAGGACCTGGACGATCCGGTCAGCCGCGCCGAGCAGGCGCTTGCGGGCCTCGCCGGCGAGTTCAAGGACTGGATGGCAATCGAGGTCAACCGGCTGTCGACCGCCTATGTCGCCATCCGCAATGACGGCTTCACCAAGGAAAGGCGCGACGAACTGTTTCGCGCCGCCCACGACGTCAAGGGCGACGCCCCGACCTTCGGCTATCCGGCCGCGGCGGGGGTAGCCGAGAGCCTGTGCCGCGTCATCGAGCACGCGCCCGATCTCGAAAAGGTGCCGAGCGAGCTGTTCACGCACCACATCAACGCCATCCTCGCGATCGTGCACGAGAACACCAGGCTCGACAGCATCAGCGTTTCCGCCGAGCTCAGTCGCCGCCTGCGCAAAGTCGCCGACGACTACCTCGCCCACGTCAACCGCGACCGCCCCGAGCATCTCGAGGTGATCCTGGCGCCGAGCATCGTGCCGGCGGAGTAAGGCCCTCGTCTCTCTCCCCGTCATTGCGAGGAGCACTTTCGACGAAGCAATCCAGAATCTTTCCGCGGCAAGACTCTGGATTGCTTCGCTGCGCTCGCAATGACGGTGGTTGGGAGGCTGGGCCTATCCCCACGATCAGATCGTAGGGTGGATTAGCGCAGCGCAATCCACCGCTTTGATTGCCGCATAGACAGAATTGGTGGGTTACGGCTTCGCCTAACTCACCCCACAGCTCCCGCTACGCCGCGATCAGATCGTAGCCGTCCTCGTCGGCGACCAGCTCGTCGCAGAACAGCCTTGCCTCCTCCCGCGCCGATTCCGTGGCGAAGCGGCGCAGCAGGACCATCAGCGGCTCGGTGGCACCACCGTCGGTCTCGCAATGGGTGAGCACGCGCTCGACCATGCGCCGGCGCAACCGCGCCGCGCCGGCGTCGCTGTCGACAAAGCCTTGTTCGTGGCAGGCCTCGAGCGCGACCTGGAACGCCGCGAACGTCGCCTCGGGAAGCCCGGCGCGGCGGAGCAGCGCCTGCAGGCTGTTGCCGCCGCGGTCGTGCAGCAGCGCGGTGACGCGCGCCAGCGGCAGATCGGCGAGCTCGGCCAGCGCCGCGTCGAACAGGTCGAGATTGCTGGACAGCAGCGCGCGCAGGATCAGGCCGGCAGTGAGCTGGCCCGTGACGCGCAGATGGTGCACCAGGCCCTGCATGTCATCGCCGCGCGAGCGCGCTGCGATGTTCATGGTGGAGCGGTCGCGCGCCTCGATCGTGATGCGATCGGCACGATCGGCGCTCAGCCAGTTTCGCGCCACGACGAATTGCGCCAGCGTCTCGGAGAGCTTCGCGACCAGCGCAGCGCGGGTTGCCGACGGCAGATCGTCCAGCACCAGCATCGCCTCGCGGATCGCGGCGAGATGGCCATGGCGCTCGACGATGCGATTCCACGAAAACGGAGCAAGCTCGGCATGGGGATTCTCGATCAGCTCCAGCGCGGCCGCCGCGCAGCCGACCTCGGCAATGGCGGCGCAGACCGAGACCGGCAGCGCGACGCGGCGGGCAACCGCGCATTGCACCTCGTCATTGCCGGTCGCGACGATGTCGACGAGATCGGCGTCGATCAGCAGCGGGGAATGTTCGAGCACGGGAAGCGCGACCGTCGGCTGGTCCGACGACAGCGCCCGCACGATCGACGCCGGAGCATCCGTGCTGTGCGCGAAAGCCTCGGCCATCGCCTGCCGCACCAGCGGCGAGGGATCGTCGAGCAGCATCAAAAGCGCGCCTTCGGCGGCGATGCGGTCGTCGGTCGAAAGGTCTGAGATCAGCCAGGCCCGGGCCAACGCCCGTGTGGCCTCGGCCCGCTCGCCGGCGGGTGCCGTCCTGATCCAATTGATGAACTGCCGAACAATCATGCTGCTTCCGGCTTACACAACAAACGAAAATGGTGACGGCTCGTCACCTGCAACACAAAATAAACCACGACGCTTAACAAAGCGTTCACCATAACTGACTGGTTTGATTGACGTTTTGTTAAGGGAACAAATGGCGTCCGCTCTCGTGTCCCGGACGCGGCGCAGCGCGCCAGCGAAGCGCCGCCGAGCTGGGACCCAGAAATTCGAGAGGAGTTGGTGGCGTGGTCCCGGCTCAGCGCAGCCGCGTTTCACGCCGCGGCGCGTCGGGGACATGAGAGTAGAGGCTAGCTCGAGAACGTGCCGCTGCGATCGCTGAAGAGATCGAGTGGCTGCGGCGGCCGCACATCCGGCGTCGCTGAAGCGACGGATGTCAGCGAGGCGTTGTTGCCCCACAATTTCTGCACGGTGGTCGAGACCGGCTGCGTGGCGTCGCCGGGCTGATAGATCGAACGAAACACCGGCGTGCCCGGCGCATTATCCGCGAGCGTCGTGGGCGCCGATGCACTGACGGGCGTCACCGCGCGTGTGTTCGGGAAGGTCTGGAGATAGGCGGCATTGTCGATGACGGGCGCCGTGGGCTGCATGCCGCTCGCGCTCGCGACCTCGGTGGTCGACGGCGTGCCGCCATACATCGCCATCGCGCTGCGGGTCGTTTTCGAATTGGCCGCGCTGGCATAGCGCGCGTCCAGCACCGAATAGACTTCGGAGACGCTGCGGGCGCGGCCGTCTCTGGCGTAGAAGATCGAACGATTGGCGGACGCCGCGTTGGGAAACAGCCGCGCGCCGACCGCCTGCGGGTTGTCCTCGGCATTGGCAATCAGTTTTGCGGCTCCGCCGACGCCCATGAAATGCGCCATATAGAGCTCGCTATCGCTCGGCCTGCGGCCGAGCAGGCCGGTGAGCTTGAAGCTGTTCGACTGCGTCAGCGCGGCCGCCATGCTGGAGGCGGCCTCGGGATCGTCGCGCAGCTTCATGATCGACCGCTTCATCAAGGGATCATCGACGGTGTAGCTGCCCGACGATGTCCTGGTGATGGCGGCGGAGTAGTTGCCGTAGCCGAGCTGGGTGCCGGCCTCCTTCACGGTGCCGAGCCAGGTCTGGTCGATGAACTGGTAGAGCCCATGCGCGGACGACGTCGTCGCACCCGCCGTCGGATTGAAGTCCGATTCCATCTTGGCCGTGGTCAGCATGTAGTGGAAGCTGACGCCGGAGACGTTCGAGGCCTGCTTGATCGCACCGGCGACGCGCGCGCGCGACGGATCGAGACCGGCCGTCTGCGTCGCACTGAAATTGTCGACCGACATGATGAGGTGCCCCGCCCCGCGCGGCGTTGAACGGCGCCGGCAATTCGGACGCCCTGTCGTCTCACCGTGGGACAGCTATGGTTAATGCGGGGTTAATCGGCCATGGTCGTCATTCCGGGGCGCACCGTAGGTGCAGGCCCGGAATGACAGCCGGCTATTTCTTGTAGACCGCGTCCGGATCGAACAGCCTGTCGGCATCGGTGAAGACCAGCTTGGCACCTCCACCCTCCCCCTCGACCTTGCGGTAGAAGCAGGACCTTCGCCCGGTATGGCAGGCCGCGCCGATCTGCTCGACGCGGATCCAGACCGCGTCCTGATCGCAATCGGTGCGCATCTCGACCACGCGCTGGGTTTGACCTGAGGTCTCACCTTTTCGCCACAACGCATTGCGCGAACGGCTGAAATACCAGGCCTCGCCGGTCGCGATCGTCTTGCGCAGCGCCTCCTCGTTCATGTGCGCGACCATGAGGACGTCGCCGGTGGCAACGTCGGTCGCGACGCACGTCACGAGCCCTGCCGCGTCGAACCGCGGCCGGAAGGACAGACCTTCCTCGATCTCATGAGAGTGAGCGGACACGACCTTGCCGATCTATTCGCGAGGTCAGCGCGTGCCTCGCACCAGGGACAGGAAACGGGCCTGCTCCGCCGGATTGTCGCGGAACATGCCGGTGAATCGGCTGGTGAAGGTGGAGGCGCCATGCTTGGCGACGCCGCGCACCGACATGCAGGTATGCTCGGCCTCGATCAGCACCGCAACGCCGCGCGGCTTGAGGACCTCGTCGATCGCCGCCGCGATCTGCGCCGTCAAATGCTCCTGGGTCTGGAGCCTGCGGGCGAAGATGTCGGTGAGGCGCGCCAGTTTGGACAGGCCGACGACGCGTTCCACCGGCGTATAGGCGATGTGCGCCTTGCCATAGAACGGCATCATGTGATGCTCGCATTGCGAGGTGAATTCGATGTCGCGCACCAGGACAAAATCGTCATAGCCCGCGGTCTCGCCAAAGGTGCGGTCGAGCACCTCGGCCGGGCACTGATGATAGCCCTGATAGAGTTCGTCGAAGGCCTCGACCACGCGGCGCGGCGTGTCGAGCAGGCCCTCGCGCTCGGTGTTCTCGCCGATATAGGCGAGCAGCGTCTTGACCGCTGCTTCCGCCTCGGCACGCGCCGGGCGCGGCTGGTCGGCGCGGACGGCGGCCGCGAGGAATTCGGCGGGATCAAGCTCCGCCGGGCGGCTCTCGGGCTGCCGGTCGGAGGGTTTGCCAGGGCGGATGGATTTGATTGCAGCGTCCATATCGACTCCGTTCGACGGCCTCGCGGCCGGAGTGTCACCGGCAGACGGGGCGGCCAAGCCGCCGGACGCCTGAAGAGAACAGTTTTGGCGCAAAGGGTCCGCAGGCTGTCATGCCGGCCGCACAGTTGGAAATCGCCGCCGGCGCGCTGCTGGACTGTTTTTCCACCAGTTCCGACCCTATATAGGACCGTGGACGCCGCCCGCCAAGGCCGATCGGGTGCGGAAGTGCTGGACTCCATCACATGCTGAACGACATCTACAACAAGCGGATCATCGAACTGGCCGGGAATATTCCGCGCCTCGGACGGCTGTCGGACCCCGATGCCTCCGCCACCGCTCACTCCAAGCTGTGCGGCTCGACCGTCAAGATCGATCTCAAGATGACCGGGGACACCGTCACCGACTTCGCTCACGACGTGAAGGCCTGCGCCCTGGGCCAGGCCTCCTCATCCATCATGGCAAGTCGGATCGTCGGGTCGACTGCGAGCGAACTCCGTGAGTTACGCGAGACTGTTCGCAAGATGCTGAAAGAAAACGGTGCGCCTCCTGAGGGAAAATGGGAGGAGATCAAGTTCCTTGAACCGGTCCGCGACTACAAGGCGCGCCACGCCTCGACGCTTCTGACCTTCGATGCCGTGGTTGATGCCATCGGCCAGATCGAAGCCAAGACCAAGCAGCCGGCTGTGGCGCAGGGCTGAGACCTCTCCCGTCATTCCGGGGCGATGCGCAGCATCGAACCCGGAATCCAGAGATTGCGGGGCCAAGATTCTCAGGTGTGCAATTGCGCACGATAGTTGCGCCACGCGCGCCTGACTGCCGAGATTGAAGAGCCTATTTCGGCGCCGCCGCAGCAGGCGCGGCCACACCGCCCGTCGGCACCACGGCTTCCGCCGTCTTGGTCGACTTGGCAGACTGCTCGGGTTCCGTGCCGAACCTGGCCTGTGTCTTCGGCGCCAGGTCCGCCATCGCCGGCGCGGAGATGTCCACATGCGGCAGCACGTCGGCAACGAGATCCGTCGTCACGAGATTGGTGAGCTTGAGCTCGCCGGCGTCCAGCTCGTGCAGATCCTCCCAGGGCGGAACGCTGAGCGCGAGCGACAGCAGATCGCCCGCTCCGCCCATGTCGAAGGTGTACTTGGCGAGCCGGCCGATGTCGCGCTCCACGATCATCAGATCCTGCGCGCTGTAGCTTGCCGCCTTGGCATCGTCGGCGCGGTCGCCCATCCAAATCTGGTGAACGCGGACATGGGCCGCTTCGGGCACGTAGCGCTTCTTGCCGGCCAGCAGCAGGAACACGCACATGGATTCGCAATAGGCCTCGGGCGCGACCGCCGGACGAGCCGATGGCCCGCCGCGGAGGCTTACGCCGACCGTGGTCAGGAGCCCCAGATTGCGGAAGCGCCGGCCGAGCGTAATCGCGTCATTGACGGAACCGCCGCTGGAATCGAGCACCACGGTGGCGCCGCCGAGCTGGCGCCCACGGGAAAACTCTTCGAAATCCTTCGGCGTATCGGCGGTGATGATGCCCACCGCGCTGACCCAGCCGCGGCAGTTCGGCTCGCAGGCGATCCAGTTGAACTTCATCGGCAGTTTGCGCTCTTCGAGAGCGCTACCCGCGCGGGCCGACGACCCGAGTGTCGCGACGGCACCAGCCAGCACGACTCCACAGACGGCGGTTCCCACCAGCAACCAGCCGCGAAGATTGAGCGACGTCAGTACTTTCAAACTGGTCCCTTCCCCAAGCCCCAAAGCGATTCGGGTAAGCCCCGTCTTGCGCCCGATGAGTCTACACATGGACGTCACAAAAATGGTATCCGGGGGAATACAGATCGTCCATAGGCACTTGCTGCACTGCTCCCAAAAAGCATGCAAAATATGGCGTGGAAACAACAGCTTACAGTTCCCTGCCTCGGAACCGAGCAATATCTCGCCTAACGTAGCATCACAGCGCACATGAAGCATTCAGCCTGCGGGCATTGTTCAAGTTCGGTGGAAGGGGCGCTTCGGCTCCCGCGCAGACTCGGCCGCGCGCTGATCTGGCTCTATCGGCATACGCTGTCGCCTCTGGTTGGCTACAACTGCCGGCACCTGCCGACCTGCTCCGTCTATGGCGACGAGGCGATCGAACGGTTCGGGCTCTGGGCCGGCGGCTGGATGACGCTCGCGCGGCTGCTGCGCTGCCATCCGTTCGGCACGTCCGGCATCGACAACGTGCCGCTCACGGCGCCGCAAGGCGCGCGCTGGTATCTGCCATGGCGCTATGCCCGATGGCGGGGCGTCAATGCATCCTGAGATTGCCGCGATGCGTTGCGCATCGGTGGCCCGAGGAACCTTGGACTTCCTTCCTGCGTTGTTTTGACGCTCCCTCGGGAGGAACAACAATGCGCTGGAAAATCAGCCCCCATCTTCACCTCAAACCTGGGCCCGCCCCCGGCTTCAGGCGACATCACGACCCCAGAACCATGGATCTGCTCGCCATCGTCGCCTTGCTGGCACTCGTGCTCGGCTCGGGCTGGTATCTCGCATCGAGCCTTGCGACGGCGCCGAGCACGACGACCTTCATCGTGCCGAGCCAGAGCGTGCATTGGTAGCTCAGGCGTGGACCCATTGCGCGAGCCACCGGTTGCCGACCAAGCCCCAGCAGCCACTACTCCTGGTTTTGCTCACTGCGCGCGGGGCCGGACGGCTCGGCGAAGTTCTTGAATCAGTGTCGTAAGACCCTGGTCAGCTGGCCGGAAACTCGCGAGCTGTTCCGCGTACTTCAGCGCCGACGCCATATCTCCGGCCATTCGGTTGAACGAGACGAGGGCCTGAAGAATATCGAGGTCGTTCGGATGACGGCGTAAGGCTTCCTTCAGGACGTTCAAGGCCTCCTCGCGTCGGTCGCCGGAATGCAGCGCGACGGCGTAGACGTAGGCGTAACGCGGCCCGTCCGGCTCCAGCTCCGTCGCCCGACGGAGCTCGTTGAGCGCGTCCTCGGACCGTTTCAGCCTCGTCAGCGTCAAGCCGAGCGCATGGCGCAGCGCCGCGTCGCGCGGTGAACTCGCAAGCGCGGCGCGAAGGACGGATTCGCCGTCGCCGTCCCGCCCGCGTTGCCGATCGAGATCGGCGAGATTGATCGCCGCCGTCGCATATTGCGGGCTCAGCCTGAGGGCCGCTCTGTATTCGGCCTCGGCTTCCTGCATCTCTCCGCGCCGCGCGAGGAAGTCTCCGAGCGCGGTGCGGGCCTCCGGTCTCTCGGCATTGGCGCGCTGGGCGGCGACGAACTCCGCTGCCGCCTGATCGAAGCGTGCACGATCCGGCTGAGGCTGGCTTGCGGAAGGAACGCCCGCGAGCAGAGAGACCGCCCTGATGCGGACACCGCGGACGGGATCGGACAACAGCGGGGACACGAGGGACCAGACCCGATCAACGGGCACGTTGCCCAGCATGTCGAGCGCGCCTATCCGCACCATCGGATCGGGATCGGCCAGCGCGACGCGGGCCGTCGCGATGTTCGCCGGCGTCACGCGCGATGCAAGTTCGTCGAGTGCGCTCGCGCGGGCCACGGCGGGCGCTTTGCGATCCGCCGCAAGGACGGCAAGCAGCGCGGCGGCACCGGTCTGGTCGGTGCGGGCGGCATGAAATGCCGTTCCGTAATTCTGGAAGCCCTTCCGGAGCGGACCGAACCATCGCTCGACGGCTGCCGCCGACCATTGCGGTGACTTGTCGCGGTGACAGTCGTTGCAGGCGTTCGGCGTTCCGAGGGTGACGGACAAATCGGGACGCGGGACCCTGAAGGTGTGATCGTGCCTGGTATCGATCACCATGTAGGTCCTGACCGGCATGTGACATGAGATACAGGTCGGCGACGGCTCGACCTCGGCGTGCTGGCGATGCGTCACGTCGGCATATTTGTCGGACGCGTGGCACTGCAGACAGACGCCCTCGCCCGACAAACGAAGCTTCGCGCTGTGCGGCTCGTGGCAGTCGCTGCAGATGACACCGGCCGCAAACATCTTGCCTTGCTTGAAGGGCGTATAGTTATAGGGCTCCTCGACATCGCGGATCTGCCCGTCGGCATGATAGGTGTTGCGCGCGAGCGGCTCGACGACATGGGTTTGCGACAGCCATTGGCCGGGAACCCAATTCTCGTCGAAGGCACCCCGCCGTGCGTGACAGAGGCCACAGGTCTCCACTTCCTTGCGGAGCATTGCCGGCTCGGCGGAACGCCTTGCGTTTCCGGTCTGCGGATCGATCGGCCAAGTGATGCGGTGCCGCTCGTCGAAACGCACCAGCAAGCCCTTGGCAGCGTCCTGTTGCTTGCCGAACGGCCACCAGCTCTGCTGCTCTCGCGCCCAGGCGGCATGGCGCGAGCCCTGACCGTGACAGGCCTCGCAGCCCACGCTGATCTCCGCCCAGCTCGTCGAAAAGCGATCCCTTGCGGCGTCGTAGTTCTTGCGCAAGCCGGTGGAGTGGCACTCCGCGCACATGAAATTCCAGTTCTGGTTCAGCTTGGTCCAGTGCAGGATATCGTCATGCTTGATGGCCTCATTGGGCGAAAGGTGAAACCAGCGCTGGCCGCCCTTGTCTTGCGGCCGACCGTCCCATGCGATCGGCAGTGCCTGGACGCGCCCATCCGGGAACGCGACGAGATATTGCTGCAGCGGATCGAGGCCGAAAGTGTACTTGACCTCGAACTCGGAAAGGCTGCCGTCGGCGCCGTCGGTCTCGACCAGGAATTTTCCGTCCCTGCGGAAGAAGCGTGAACGTACGCCGTAATATCCGAAACTCGCATCATTGAAGTTGCCGAGCACGGTCTTGTCGTTGGCGTGCTGCATCGCCGCCTTGTGCTGTGAGGCGGCCCACGATTGTGCTTCGGCCTGGTGGCAGCCTGCGCAAGCGTCGCTCCCGACATAGGCCGCAGTAGACGGCGATTGGGCATCCCAAGCCGGGCCGCCGCCCAGTAGATGAACGGCGAGGCCTATGACGAGGACAGCCGCCGCCACTGCCAGCATCGAAAACAATATATAGAGCTTCGAGAACTGCGTGGTTCTCGATGTTTCCGAGGCTTGCGCTTGCGACGACACAACATGCGACAGCTTGGCGGCAGGTTCTTGCCGCAAGACAGTCTTGCTGCCGGCTTTGCGACGTTTGCGTGCCAACGACAGCCTTTCAGCCTTCCGCTTCACCGAAATGCGGGTATCTCCATCCGGTCGGCATGGCTTGTCTATCTTCGGCTGCAGGCTCTGCGAGTCAAGTCTGCAGGATCATTTGGCATCGAGCTGCGCGCAACGGTTCGCCTCATTCCACTGCGCTCCCCAATGAGGAAGGGCCGACACCAACGAATTTCTTCGCGCATCATCATGTCTCGGATCACGATCGTGATCGAAGCACTTGATCCAGCTCAATACGCCGGTCCTTTGATCGGGTAAATTCGGCAATCAACAATAGAGGACACCGGCATGAAGCGCTCAATCGCATTGTCTGCCCTGCTGACAGCTGGACTGGTCGCCGGCTTCGTAGCCGCGAGCACAGACCAGGCCGGTGCGGTCGTCTACTGCCAGTACGTTGATTATCCCGTCGGATGCATCGTCAGGCCCGGCGTCGTGCTACGGCCGCGGCCGGTCGCGCGTGCCGTGGTGACCCCCGGAGTTGGAGCGGTGGGCACCCCCATGAATCGCGGCGGCCCGGTCAATCGCGCCGGGCGGCGCTGAGACCGCATCGAACTGTTGTCGAACTGCGGGATGCGCTGGTCGCATCCGGTCATTTGATCAATTGATTTCTATTTTTCCTCCTTCGCTGAGGTAGCCGACATGAGACGTATGACGACGGCGGTCACCGCGCTGTCCTTGATCGTGCTGCTGCCCATTCCGGCGAATGCCCAGCAGGTTGCCCCACCCGCGGTCGTGCTTCCGACCGATCGCACAGTGCTGCCGATTCCCGAGCCGTCATATCCGCACAGCACCGTCTTCGACGCCCGCAATGCAACGCCGCCGCCACGCTTCGAGGTCAAGGCACCTGTCGGTGCACCCAACGTGCTCATTGTACTGATCGACGACATGGGTTTCGGCCAGTCCGGCGCCTTCGGCGGTCCGATCCGCATGCCGACGGTGGAGAAGCTGGCGAATGAAGGGCTGCGCTACAACGAATTCCATACCACGGCGCTCTGTTCGCCGACTCGCTCTGCGTTGTTGAGCGGCCGCAACCATCACATGAACAACTTTGGATCGATCGCGGAAACCGCGACGACCTTTCCCGGGCAGACCGGACAGCGCCCCAACAGCGTTGCCACGATCGCGGAGATGCTGAGACTGAACGGCTACAGCACCGCCCATTTCGGCAAGAACCACGAGACGGCGGCATGGGAGGTGAGTCCCTCCGGGCCAACCGATCGCTGGCCGACCCGCCAGGGCTTCGACAAGTTCTACGGCTTCATGGGCGGCGAGACCAACCAATGGGCTCCCCTCATCTATGACGGCATGACGCAGGTCGAGCCGTCGAAGGATCCCAACTACAACTTCATGACGGACATGACCAACAAGGCGATCGACTGGATGCAATACCAGAAGTCGCTGACGCCCGATAAGCCGTTCTTCATGTACTTCGCGCCGGGCGCTACCCATGCGCCGCACCACGTGCCGAAGGAATGGATCGCGAAGTACAAGGGCAAGTTCGATCAGGGCTGGGACAAGCTGCGTGAGGAGACGCTGGCCCGCCAGATCAAGCTCGGTGTGGTGCCGTCGGGGACGAAGCTCGCGCCCAAGCCGGAAGCCATCAAGGATTGGGCCGCGCTGAGCCCTGACGAAAGGAAGCTGTTCGCTCGCCAGATGGAGGTGTTCGCCGGCTTTGGCGAATACGCCGACACCGAGATCGGCCGCCTCGTCGACGCCGTCAAAGCGACGGGTCAACTCGACAACACCCTGGTCTTCTACATCGTCGGCGACAATGGCGCGAGTGCAGAAGGCGGCATGAACGGGCTGTTCAACGAGATGACCTATTTCAACAGCGTGCAGGAGAGCGTTCAGGACATTCTCAAGCACTACGATGAACTGGGCAGCCCGATGACGTATAGTCACTATGCTGCCGGTTGGGCCGTCGCTGGCGACACGCCCTTCACGTGGACCAAGCAGGTAGCTTCGAGCTATGGCGGCACCCGCAACGGCATGGTCGTTCACTGGCCCAAGGGCATTGCGGCGAAGGGTGAAGTACGCTCGCAGTGGCATCACGTCATCGATATCGTGCCGACGATCCTCGAAGCCACGAAGATTCCCGAACCGAAGAGCGTGAATGGAACGCCGCAAGCCCCGATCGAGGGCGTGAGCATGGCTTACAGTTTTGGCAACGCCGGCGCTGCGAGCCGGCATACCACCCAGTACTTCGAGATATTCGGCAACCGCGCAATTTACAGCGACGGCTGGCTGGCCGGCACGATTCACCGTGCAGCGTGGGAAACGACGAACCGCAGGCCGCTTGAGCAGGATATCTGGGAGCTGTACGACACGCGATCGGACTTCAGCCTGACGAACGATCTGGCAGCAAAGAATCCGGACAAGCTGAAAGAGCTTCAGGATCTCTTTCTCAAGGAAGCCGTCAAATATTCCGTGCTGCCGCTCGACGACCGAACTCTGGAGCGACTGAACCCGGCCCTCGTCGGCCGCCCCGACTTGATGGCGGGCCGCACCTCGTTGACGGTTCATGAGGGCATGCTCGGCATGTCGGAGAACGTCTTCATCAACACGAAGAACCGCTCGCATGTGATCACCGCCGATGTAGAAATTCCCAAGGCCGGAACCAGCGGTGCCATCCTCGCCCAGGCCGGCCGGTTCGGCGGCTGGAGCTTGTATCTGAAGGACGGCAAACCGACCTACACCTACAATTTCCTTGGTCTCCAGCGATTTACGATATCTGCCCCGCAGGGGTTACCTGCCGGCAAGTCTACGATCCGTTTCGAGTTCGCCTACGATGGCGGCGGAATCGGCAAGGGCGCCGTGGGCACGCTTTTCGTCAACGGAAAGAGTGTTGCCACAGGTCGGATCGATCGGACGCAATGCTGCGGCTTCTCCGCTGACGAGGGCGCGGACGTCGGTGCTGACGAGGGTACTCCCGTAACTGAAGCCTACAAGGTGCCGTTCAAATTCTCCGGCAAGATCAGCCAGGTGACGATCGAGCTGAAGGAAATGAAGAAGGCCGACAGCGAAGAAGCTGCAGAAAGTCGCAAGGCGGCCATGTTGAAGAGAGGATTGTCGGATTGAGCAATCGCATGGCGGAAGCTCCGGTTCGCCCCGGCGGGATCGCTCGACTTCATCAAGTTGGCTGTGAGGCGGCAATCATGACGCACAATGCTGCACCCGCGCGTCAGCTGAGTGGCGCTCTCGCTGCCGCCGCGCTTGCTTTGCTTTCTCCGCAGGTGGCCCTCGCCGACGAAAACGGCATCTCGTTCTGGCTTCCGGGCCAGTTTGGCAGCCTGGCGGCCGTGCCGATGATGCCAGGGTGGTCGCTCGGCACCGTCTATTATCATACCTCCGTCGGCGGCTCCGGCGGGGTCGCCGCGTCGCGGCAGATCTCGACCGGCAGACTTCCGGCGACGGTCAATGTCAGCCTGAACGCCAGCCTCAACGCACAAGCCGATCTCCTGATCCTGGCGCCGAGCTATACGTTCGGCACGCCGGTGCTGGGCGGACAATTGGCCGTGGGTCTCACCGGCACATTCGCGCGGAGCGCCGTCGGAATCGACGGAACGCTGACCACCAACGTCGGCCCGTTCGGCTCGACTCGAACCGGGAGTCTCTCCGACACGCTAGTATCCGTCGGCGATCTCTATCCGGTGATGTCGCTGAAGTGGCACAACGGCGTTCACAACTGGATGACGTATGCGACTGGTGACATTCCCGTCGGAGATTATCAATCGACCCGTCTGGCCAACACCGGCCTCGGTCACGGCGCCATCGATGCTGGCGGCGGATACACCTATCTCGATCTCGCGACCGGGCAGGAATTCTCCGGTGTTGCCGGGTTCACCTACAATTTCAAGAACCCTGACACCCAGTACCAGAGCGGAATCGATTTTCATTTCGACTGGGGCGTATCAAAGTTTCTCTCCAAGCACGCGTTCGTGGGCTTCGTTGGATATGCTTATCAGCAGATCACCGACGATTCCGGTCAGCACCCCATTCTCGGCCCATTCCGCTCGCGCGTCCTGGGCATCGGCCCGCAATTCGGCTACCTGTTTCCCGTCGGAGACATGCAGGGCTATTTGAACGTGAAAGCTTATGGAGAGTTCGACGCGGCAAATCGGCCGTCCGGCTGGAACACCTGGCTGACGTTCTCCATCTCGCCCGCGCCGCCAGCGAGCACGGTGACGTCGACCAAGCATCACGTGCGGAAGTAATCCGCGGAGGCAGGCGCGAACCAATATTGTTGGGAACTTAGGTCATACCTCATCGGCGCAGCGGAAGCCCTTGAGCCGTCCGCCCGGTCGATTCTTGAGTTCACGGCCTAGCGAAACCGGAAGGAGCGCCCGGACTGCGGCGGGATCGATTCCGGCGGCCGCAACCGCTTCGGACGTGGCGGCTTTGGCGCCGGCTCGGCAGCCGGACTGGTCTCCGCGGCCGGCGCGGTCTCGCTGCCCGGCACCTTCACCGACAGCAGCAAATTCGATTCGTGCATCCGCCAGCGATAGCCGACACCGAAATCGATCGGCTGGGCGCGCGTGAACAGCCGGGCATAGCGTTCCTGGTAGCGGCCGGGGAATTCGTCGATTGGCCCGAGATAACGGCCGAACGGGAAGAACTGCCACTGCCGCGCGCTGTAATTCGCAAGCGGAATGCCGGAATCGTCCTGGATGATGGTGGCACTGTTGGCGAGCAGCCAATCGCGCACGACGGTGAAATTGCCGGAGTGCAACAAATAGGACGCGCTCTTGAGCAGGCTGTTGCCGGGCCCGAGCGTCTCGCAGAATTTCAGGAAACCGGTCGCGCGCGCCCCGGAGTTGGAAAGATCGGTCGAGAAGTAATACAGCGTGCGCGCTTCCCCATCGCTGCCGGCGAAGGTGATGCGGACGCCGCGCGTCGCGCTCCGTCCCGGATTGTCGTCGCCGACATGAACCCCGCCCTTGTCGTCGAGCGCGACCATCTCGACATTGCGGATCGTCTTGCCGGAACGCGCGAGGAAGACATAGAGGATGGGCAAGGTGCCGTTGACCTGATTGGCGCGCAGGTCGACTTTCATCTGTTTGGTGATGAAGAAGGAGAAGCTCAGGATCGAGCCGAGCGAACGCTCGACATTGTAGAGTGCAGCGCCGACCGAGCCGCGCGGCAGCCGCGTCAGATCGGGCACGGCGCCGACCGGCTCCAGCGCGCCGAGCACGTAGGTGCTGGCCTTGGAATAGAAGGTGTTGGCGTAAAGGAAATCGGGACCGCTGAACATGTAGAACATGGTCGGCCGGGGCGCGGCGAGATTGACGTCGGCCCAATTGCGGATCTTCGAGAGCTGGCGCTGTTCGAGCTGCGCGAAGGCGCCGTCGAAGAACTTTGCATGGCGCTGCCAGCCTGGTTCCTTGGTGAGCGGCACCAGCGGCGAGTCGGCCGAGGGCTGCATGCCCGCAAGGAAGCGCGCGGTGTCATCGAAGGTCACGTCGGCGGCATTTGCGGACGAGACGGCCGCTGCCAGCAAGGCGAGAGCTGCGGCCGCAATTCTGAGGGGTCGAAGCATGTCTATTCGCGATTGTGTGAATTGCCAGCGGCGACCGGCCGCCTGCGGAAAACAGCATAAATCAACAGGCCCGAGAGCATGACGAGCATCCCCGCGAGCGACTGCACCGGCCGCTCGGTCAACAGGTAGTACATCATGAACCCTGTCACGAGCAGGAAAACGAGCGGCGTGAACGGGTATCCCCAGGTGCGATAGGGCCGCGGCAAATCGGGATCGGTGATGCGCAGCTTGATGACGCCGGCGACCGTGAAAAACGAGCAAAACAAGAGTGCGAACTGGATAAAGTCGAGCACGGCCTCGAAGCTGCGCGTGAACAGCAGCAGATTGGCGACGACGAGCTGAAACAGGATGGCATAGGCCGGCGCGCCGCTGGCCGATCGCTTCGAGAAGACGCGCAAGGCGGGAATGTCCTCCCCCATGGTCATCATCACGCGCGGGCCGATCCACATCATCGCAGAGATCGAGGAGATCAGGCCGACGCAGATCATCGCGCCGACGATGCGGCCGCCGAAGTCGCCGAAGATGGCGCTGCCGGCGACGCTGGCGACGTCGAGCTGGCCGGCGAGTTCGCCGACCGGCGTGGAGTAGAGAAACACCGCGTTCAGCGCGACATACAGGACGAGCACGATCAGCGTGCCGGCGAGCATCGCGCGCGGCAGATTCCGCTGCGGCATGTTCATCTCACCGATGATGTAGGTCGCGGCGTTCCAGCCCGAGAACGAGTACATCACGAAGACCAGCCCGATCGCGAAGGGTGCGCTGACGATGTGGGCGATGTCGCCCGGCTGCGGGGTGAAGGCGATCGGCTGCGGCACGCCGATGACGAAGCCAGCGACCAGGAAGGCGACGATCAGCGCGACCTTGATGATCGTCGAGATCAGCTGGAAGGTCGAGGAATGCCTGACGCCGGTCAGCTGCACGAGCGAGACCAGCCACACCACGGCGATGGCGAGCGGGATCGGCGGCAGATCGGGCTGGACCGATTTGGCGTATTCGCCGAACGCCATCGCCGCGAGCGCGACCGGCGCCGCAAACCCCACCGTGGCCGACACCCAGCCGGCGAGAAAGCCGAAGGCCGGATGATAGGCACGGCCGAGGAAATTGTACTCGCCGCTCGAGCGCGGAAACATCGCCCCGAGTTCGCTGTAGGCGAACACCCCGCACAACGCGACGATGCCACCGACGGTCCAGAGCAGCAGGATCGAGAAGCCGGACGGGATGTCCTTGACCTGGAAGCCGAGGCTGGTGAAGACGCCGACCCCGATCATGTCGGCCACGACGATGGCGGTTGCGACAAGGGCCGAGACCCCGGTCCCGTTTCCGGTCAGCCGGCGAGTCCAGGGTGTGGTGCCCGCATCTGATGCCGTCATCGGGGTCCTTCACCTCAGGCGCCATGCCTTGCGGGCATCGTGCAGTTTGGCCCAGTCAATTCAAGCAGGGTTAACAAGGGTTAAATGAGGCGGCCCAAACAGGTATTTGGGCACCGCATTTCCCGCTGCCGCGCGAAAAAGCTGCGTTTGCCCCGGGAAGTCCCGTTCCTCTCCCCCACAATCAGGACACGATTACGTGGTCCCTTTGAGCGTTCCGGATGTGGGGAAGTTTATCCGGACGCTTAACGTCGCCTAAACGCCAGTCGGCTCAATTGTCGAAAGATTGCCGATGGACGTGACTTTGGGGTCATGGGTGGATGGTCGGGGCCGTTCCGAAAATGAGAGCTGACAGCCATGCCGGCCGGACGCGGTCCGGTCGGCGCGGTCGTGCGCTCAGGATCGGCCTGATCTCAGCCTTGGTGCCGATGTCGCTGTCACTGGGTCAATGCGGCAAGGCGCCGAACCCGGCGGCGCTCGCGGCGAATTCGCAGGCCAATGTCCAAGGAGGCAGTCAGGTCGTCGCGAAAACCCATCCCCAAGTGGCAAGCGGCGACACGTTCGAGGATCGCTTCCCTGCTCCGCAGTTCAAGGAACGCTTCCCCTCGGCGAGCGAAAGTCTCCTGCAACGGCAGATGTCGGACTTCTCGCCCAAGCGCGCCGTGCAGCCGCAGGCGCCCGAGCAGGCCCCCTACAAGGTCGCTTCGCTGGAGCCGCAGGTCCCCTACAAGCGTCCGCCACGCGACGATTTGACGACGCTCGTCAGCATGAAATCGTCGGCCTTTCCCTATTTCGGCAACAACCCCGCCTCCGACGCGCCCTTCCTCAACATCTCCAAGGGCGATCGCCGTGGCCATCGCAGCTATTCCGGTCGCGTGTTCTGGCAGGACGAGACCTACAATGACAGCCGCGTGCTGATGCACGTGCCCGAGCATTTCGACGTGCGCAAGCCCGGGGTGATCGTGGTGTTCTTCCACGGCAATGGCGCAACGCTCGAGCGCGACGTGCGTGATCGTCAGCTCGTGCCCAAGCAGATCACCGATTCCGGCGCCAATGCCGTGCTGCTTGCACCGCAGATGGCGGTCGATGCCGCCGATTCCAGCGCCGGCAAGTTCTGGCAACCGGGCGGCTTCAAGCGCTTCATGGCGGAAGCGGCCGACCACCTCGCTCGCGTCACCGGCGATCCCACCAGCGCGCGCGCCTTCGCCAACATGCCGATCGTGATCGTCGGCTACAGCGGCGGCTTCCTGCCGACGGCCTGGAGCCTGGAAGTCGGCGGCATCAGCGACCGCGTCCGCGGCGTCGTGCTGCTCGATGCCGTCTACGGCGAAATGGACAAGTTCGCATCCTGGATCGAGAGCCACCGCTCCGGCTTCTTCGTCAGCGCCTACACCCGCCACACCGCGCGGCGGGACCGCGACCTGATGAGCATGCTGCGGCAAAAGGGCATCAGCGTCGCCGAGGACATGGACGGACCATTGCGGCCCGGCAGCGTGGTGTTCGTCGAGACCGGCGACGGCATCACCCATCGCGACTATGTCACCCGCGCCTGGACGCGGGATCCGCTCAAGGACGTGCTGGTGAAGATGGCGGCGACGCCAGCGTTGGCGCTGACGCGCGTCGCCTCGAGCCGCTAGGCCTGCAAGCTGCTCAGCGCGATCGGGGCGGCTGTGGCCGTGCCTGCTTCAGGTCTTGCTTCAGGTCTTGGGCAGCTTCGGAATGGCCTCGGCGAAGCCGTTGTAGCAGGTCAGCCGCTCGTCCTCTTCCTTGAAGAACCGGCAATCGGCGTAGCCCTTGGCCTTCGCCGGCTTCGGCTTCGGGGCCGGCGGCATCACGGCGTCGTAACAATTGAGACGATCCTTGGTGCCGTCGTCGATCTCGAGGCAGGCCTGGAGCCGCACGGCGATCGACTGCGGCTTGCCCTTCGGCGCTGCAGCAGGCTTTGCCGCCGCCTCCTTGGTTCCCTTGGGCTTGACCTGCACCAGCGGCTTGTCCCCCACCATCGGTGGCTTGTCGGCTTGCGCGAACGCGGAGGCTGAATAGAGCACCGCGGCAACCGCCAGAATCATCCTCATTTCAGTCAACTCTCTTTGGTCCCCATGACCGCGTTCTAACGCTCCCGCGCGCGGTTTGCCAAGCACCTTGCACATACGAAACCGCGAGATTCAGGCCGCTGCGGCAGCGGACCGGGGCCGGGTCAGGATCAGCAGGATCAGCGCCACCGCGACGAAACCGACCGCGACGAAGCCGAGCGTATGCAGGAGCTCGCGGGCGAACAACAGTCCGCCGATGGCAGAGCCGACCGCCTGGCCGATGTAGAGGACGGAGGTGTTGAGCGCGACGGTCGCCGATGCAAGCGGCGGCGCGGCAGCGACCAGCCGCACCTGCTGCATCGAATTGGTCGACGCAAAGCCGAGGCCCCAGATCGCGACCCCGCACGTCATGAAAGCAAGCGTGCCCGCACCGAGCGCCCAGCCCGTGATCCCGGTCAATAACAGGCAGGCGAACAGCAGCGAGGTGCGATAAGGGCCCCAGGTGTCGACGATGCGGGTAGCGATGACGACGCCGAGGAAACCGCAGATGCCGTAGAGCGCGAACACCGTGCCAATCGCATCGGGGCCGGCGCCGGTGAGCTTGTTGAGCAGCGGGCCCATGAAGGTGAACACCACGAACTGCCCCGACATTTGCAGCATGGTGATCGCAAGCAGCAGCAGAATCGTCCTGTTGCCGCCGACCTCGCGCCAGGTCTTCAAATCCACCGGCGCGCCCTTCAGGCCCGCCGGAAGCCGCAGCAGCAACAGCACGAAGCTGATGCAGCCGAGCACTCCGATTTCGCCATAGGCCGCGCGCCAGCCATAGCGGCTGGCGATGAAGGTGATCAGCGGAAGGCCAACGGCAGCAGCGAGCGACCAGCCGAGAAAGATATAGGCGATGGTGCTGCCCCGCCGCTCGGCCGGCACGATCAAGGCCCCCGTGCCGGCGGCCTGCGGCGTATAGAGTGCGCCGACCGCGAGCATCACGAGACGAATGACGAGGAGGCTGGTGTAGTCGGGCGCAAAGGCCGAGGCGAGATTGCCCAAGGCAAGCACCGCCAGCGTCGTCGTGAGCAACGTCCGACGTTCGATGCGACTGGTCAGCCAGGCCGTCAGCGGCGAGCCGATGCAGAGCGTCACCGCGCCGAAGGTGATCAGCAGCCCGGCTGCATGAATGCTGACGTCGAGCCCGCCCGCCAACTCCGGCAGCATGCCCGCCGGGGCCAGCACGGAGCAGCCGGTGACGAGATTGCCAAGCATCAGGGCGGTTGGCGCGAAACGCCGGGCGCGCGCATTTTCCATGCAGGTGCATGTAGCGCGGGCCCGGCACCCGTTAAAGGCCGCCGCTCGAAATAGTTGGTGCACCGTCCCGGCTTTTGCGCGCCGATTTCTTGGAATTGCCGGATTGCGCAGGCCGAATCGCCTGATATATCGCTCGTTCCCGCTTACCTGCGCTCGTTCGCAGGAGTGAGCCTCAGGAGAAAAGCAATGACCGACCAGCCCAAATCCGAGTCCGGCTTCCAGTACAGCCTCTCCAATCTGAAGCCCGTGACCCCCGCCGCCAAAGTCACCCTCACCTTCCCCGACGGCGCACAGCGCCAGTTCGACCACGGCATCACCGGCCTCGACATCGCCAAGGGCATCTCGCCGTCGCTGGCCAAGCGTACGGTTGCGATGGCGCTCGACGGTGTGCTCACCGATCTCAATGATCCGATCGAGGCCGACGCCAAGCTCGAGCTCGTCAACCGCGACGACCCGCGCGCCCTCGAATTGATTCGCCACGACTGCGCGCACGTGCTGGCCGAAGCCGTGCAGACGCTGTGGCCGGGCACGCAGGTCACCATCGGTCCGGTGATCGAGAACGGCTTCTACTACGACTTCTTCCGCAACGAGCCGTTCACCCCGGAAGACTTTGCCGCGATCGAGAAGAAGATGCGCGAGCTCATCGCGCGCGACAAGCCTTTCACCAAGGAGGTCTGGGACCGCGAGAAGACCAAGCAGGTATTCCGCGACAAGGGCGAGGCGTTCAAGGTCGAGCTGGTCGACGCTATTCCCGGCAGCGAGCCGATCAAGATCTACTATCAGGGCGACTGGTTCGACCTCTGCCGCGGCCCGCACATGACCTCGACCGGCAAGGTCGGCAACGCCTTCAAGCTGATGAAGGTGGCCGGCGCCTATTGGCGCGGCGACAGCAACAATCCGATGCTGACCCGCATCTACGGCACGGCCTTCGCCAAGCAGGAGGACCTCGACGCCTACCTCAGGCAGATCGAGGAAGCCGAAAAGCGCGACCATCGCAAGCTCGGGCGCGAGCTCGACCTCTTCCACTTCCAGGAGGAAGGTCCGGGCGTCGTGTTCTGGCACCCGAAGGGCTGGACCATCTTCCAGCAGCTCATCGCCTATATGCGCCGGCGCCTGACCGGCGATTACAGCGAGGTCAACGCGCCGCAAATCCTCGACAAGGTGCTGTGGGAGACCTCGGGCCATTGGGGCTGGTATCGCGAGAACATGTTCGCCGCGCAGTCGGCCGGCGACGAGGCCGAGGACAAGCGCTGGTTCGCGCTCAAGCCCATGAACTGCCCGGGTCACGTGCAGATCTTCAAGCACGGCCTGAAGAGCTACCGCGACCTGCCCTTGCGCCTCGCCGAGTTCGGCGTGGTGCATCGCTACGAGCCTTCCGGCGCCATGCACGGCTTGATGCGCGTGCGCGGCTTCACCCAGGACGACGCGCACATCTTCTGCACCGAGGACCAGCTCGCCGCGGAATGCCTGAAGATCAACGACCTGATTCTGTCGACCTATGCGGACTTCGGCTTCACCGGCGACCTCACCGTGAAGCTGTCGACCCGGCCGGAGAAACGCGTCGGCACGGACGCGATGTGGGATCACGCCGAACGGGTGATGGCGACCGTGCTGAGCACGATCCAGGCGCAGAACAATCACATCAAGACCGAGATCAATCCGGGCGAAGGCGCCTTCTACGGGCCGAAGTTCGAATACGTGCTGCGCGACGCCATCGGCCGCGACTGGCAGTGCGGCACCACGCAGGTCGACTTCAACCTGCCGGAACGGTTCGGCGCGTTCTACATCGACCATGACGGCGGCAAGAAACCGCCTGTCATGGTGCACCGCGCGATCTGCGGCTCGATGGAGCGCTATATCGGCATCCTGATCGAGCACTATGCCGGCAACTTCCCGCTCTGGCTGTCGCCGGTGCAGGCGGTGGTCACCACCATCACCTCGGAAGGCGACGAGTACGCCAAGGTGGTGATGGAACAGGCGCGGCGCGCCGGGCTGCGGGTCGAGATCGACCTGCGCAACGAAAAGATCAACTACAAGGTCCGCGAGCATTCGCTGGCAAAGATCCCCGCATTGCTCGTGGTCGGCAAGAAAGAGGCCGAGACACATTCGGTCTCGGTCCGCCGCCTCGGCAGCGACGGCCAGACGGTGATGACGACCGCCGAAGCAATCGCCGCGCTGGTCGACGAGGCGACGCCGCCGGACGTCCGGCGGATGCGGGAAGCGGGCTGATCCCTGAAATCGATCTAAATTCGCTTCCGGTTGCGGGCGTGCATACTTATCTCGGCATGGCACGCCCGACGACGAGCTGAAGAGGATATTGCAGTGCCCGACGCCATCGAACTCCTGAAGACCCGCCGCTCGGTCAAGCCGCGCGAGATGACCGGCCCTGGCCCTTCGCCGGCCGAGCTCGAGACGATCCTCACCATTGGCGCGCGCGTGCCCGATCACGGCAAGCTCGCGCCCTGGCGCTTCATTATCTTCGAGGGCGATGCCCGCCAGCGCGCCGGCGAGGTGATCGCGAAGGTCTTTGCGCGGAAGAATCCAGGCGCGCCCGCGGCCGACGTCGAGGTCGAGCGCAAGCGCCTCACCGACGCGCCGCTGGTGATCGGCATCGTCAGCTTCACCAAGCCGCATCCGAAAGTGCCGGCGTTCGAGCAGGAATTGTCGGCGGGCGCCAGCGCCATGAACATCGTCACGGCCGCGACCGCGCTCGGCTACGGCGCTTGCTGGCTGACCGGCTGGTTCTCCTTCGATCGCGACGTGCTCGACGGACTCGGCCTCAAGCCGGACGAAAAGCTCGCCGGCTTCGTCCATATCGGCACGCCGACCAAGCCCAGCGAAGACCGTCCGCGACCCGATCTGTCCACTATCGTGACCAAATTCTAGGGCCGGAAAGTCTGCTTCCAAGGCCGACGATTTATTTCGGCTCGAAGAACAACGACGTCAGCTGCTTCGTGAGTTCAGCCATGAGCGCGTTGCCGGGATTCGTTCGAACGCACATGATCCGGCGTATGGGAGGCAGTTCAGGAAGATAATAATCCTTAGCGACGACCACCGTGCCCGGCACCTTGCTGGCAGGGACGGCGGTGAACCCCATGCCAGCTTCCACCGCTCGTAGCTTCACTTCGAAATCGGGGCTGCTGAAAACAATCCGATAAGAAATTTCGTGACGTTCGAGCGTTCGCACCATCCAGTCGTCTCCGGGCCAAGTCAGGATCGGAATGGGAGATCCCGGACTTACCACAAACTGCTTCGCCCTGACCCAGACGAGCGGCTCGTCATCTGCCGCCACTATCATTTGGCGAAGATCGCCATCCATGCGTTGATGATCAAACAAGCAGGCAATATCGAGATACCCCTCGATCAAGGCTTTGGCGAGGGTGCCTGACTGGTCGACCTGGATGAAGATGCCAGAAAGGCTACCAACTGACTGAGGTGCCTTGAAAAAATCGGTCGCGAAGAGCGAATTGAGGCCCAGCTTGACCGGCTGCGAGCGCTCAGTATTGCCCGACAGTCTCATTAACTGGTCATTCGCCTCAATCATCCGCCTGGCTTGTTGCAGCGCAAGCCTGCCGAGGTCGCTGAGAGTCGTACCGGTTGAACTCCGCTCAAACAGCGGTCCTCCCACGAGATTCTGAAGCCTTTTCATCTGTGAACTGATCGCCGGCTGGCTCAAGCCCAACAGTTCACCGGCCTTCGAAAGGCTCCCGGTTTCGGAGATCACAATCGCGGTACGCACGATTTCTGTTGGGATATTTACGTGCCTCTTGCGGTGATTCATTTAATCAAAATCCCCTTTAAGATATTTAACCAATGGTTGCTTCTCTTACGGCATACCCCCCCTGAAACGTTGATGTGCCACAACACTTTTATGGGCCCATAGATTCTTGGAGGCCCAAAGCTTGCAATGGTATCCGCAAATTTACGGAACAAAGCATACAATAACCCGTAACGAGCATGCTCCCATCCTCAGCCACAACAAAGGGTTGAGGTTGACATGCTTAGATTCGTGCTCTGCCTACGTGGCGCTTCCGCCGTCGAATTCGCTCTAATTACTCCTCTCTTTCTGTTGATGCTGTTCGGGATCGTCATCTTCGGTGGCTATCTGACGATGGTCCACGGAGTCCAGCAGCTCGCCGCGGAAGCCGCGCGGTCTTCGGTCGCTGGAATCTCCGACAGCGAACGCAACACGATTGCGACCGGTTACGTCTCTGCACACGCTTCGACCTACCCTCTGCTGGATCCCGGTAAGCTTGCCGTCAGCGCGGCTCCATCGAGCAGCGCCGCGAACGTGTACGTGGTGACCGTCACATATGATGCGTCCAGCAGCATCGTTTTCGCCCTTCCACTCGTACGTGCTCCCACATCAACGATCATTCGGTCCGCCGCCATTCCGTACGGAGGGTTCTAGGATGAAATTGGCACGGCACCTCCTGTTTCGGTTCGCCTCTGACGATCGCGGCAACGTTGCAATCATCGGAGCGAGCATGATGACGCTGGTCATCGGCTGTGCGGCCCTGGGCGTCGATGTCGGCTCGATCTTTGCCGACAGGCGCAAAGCTCAGAGCGCAGCGGATCTTGCCGCGATCGTCGCCGCTGGCAATCTGAACAATGCGACGAATGCCGCCTCGGCAACTGTCGTACGCAACAACTATCCAGCGAAAGCGCTGGTCAGCGTCGAGCTTGGAACCTACGCGCCGAACGCTGCCGTAGCGCCGGACAAACGCTTCGTCACGCCGGCAACCGGCGCTCCGACGGCCGCGCGCGTCACTCTCGAAACAAAGACCCCGCTTCATTTTGCCCGTTACATCACCGGTTCGAGCGAATACACGATCAGGACGTCAGCAACGGCATCGAGCACGGCACTCGCTTCATTTGCGATCGGCTCACGCCTGCTTGCGGTGAACGGCGGGCTGATCAATGCCGTGCTTGGATCGATGCTGGGCACAAACCTTTCACTTACGGCAATGGATTATCAGGCACTCGCGAACGCGCGGATCGATGCGTTCGATTTCCTTTCTGCGCTCGCCACCCGCGCCAGCGTGACTGGCCCCACTTACGACAATGTCTTGACCGGCAACATCAAGATGGCCGATCTCATTACGGCAATGTTGGCGACGCAACAGAGTACGAATGGCAACAACGCGGCCACGATCACTTTGTCGAATATAGCGCAAGCAATCTCGGGACAGTCAACCCGGATTGCCCCGGGATCGCTTCTGAATCTTGGGCCTTACGGCAGCCTCGCCGTTGGCCAGAAGCCCAAGATCGGAGTCAGCCTCTCGCTCTTGAACCTGCTGTCCGGCGCTGCCGCAGTAGCGAATGGGACCAATCAGATCGCAACCAGCGTGAACCTCAACCTGCCGGGCATCACGCAAGTTTCCGTGGTCGCCACGATCGGTGAACGTCCTGTGGGCTCGGGCTGGTTCGCCGTCGGCGCGCAGGGAGCGAGCGTCCACACGGCTCAAACGCGCGTCCTGATTACGATCCAGCTCGCCGGCAGCGGCGGAATTCCCGCTGTCAACCTGCCGATCTATGTCGAAGTCGCGGCAGGTACGGCCACGCTGTCCGCCATCTCCTGCGGACGACCCGACATCAGCAGCACGACTGTATCGCTCGGCGTCACCCCGGGCGTCGTCGATGCATGGGTCGGCAATGTCACGATAGCCGACATGACCAATTTCAGGACCAAGCCAAATCCTCCGCCCGCTACGTTGCTCAGCGTAGCCGGCGTAAGCGTCACTGGGCGCGCGCATGCTGAAATAAGCAACTCCACCGCAAAGCAGGTCGATTTCACCTACTCTGACATTCAGGCCCAGACGATCAAGACAGTCACGACGACGAACTTCACCTCTTCGCTGATGTCGAGCCTGCTCAGGGACATGAGTCTGACGGTCACGTCGGGTCCTCTCGCGCTTCCTCTACCGGGCGTCGGGTCGACAGTCGCCAACATTCTCTCCGGCGCTACCAGTTCGATTGATCAGATACTCGCAGGCACGCTTGCTGCGCTCGGCGTCGGTATTGGGCAAGCGGACGTATGGGTTTCCGGCGTCAGATGCGACGGTGCCGTGCTCGTCAATTGACCCAGTGCCGCGATCCAATTCAGGCACCGCACGATCATTGTAGCAAGTTGCGTTGAGTCATTCCGCAATTCGGAATTGGCCAGTCCTGGCCCGATGTCATCTTAATTTGAACGTTCTCAACTGGGGGTCTTAAAACATGCTTTCCCGTTTCAAATCTGACAGCTCGTTCGGTCTGCTCGACCGGATGCCGATCAGCGTGATGATCTGCGAGATGACAGATTTCAAGATCATTTACCTGAATGAATCGACGAGGAACAATCTCAAGAAAATCGAACACGTGCTGCCCGTCAAAGTCGACGCCCTGATCGGCCAATCGATCGACATCTTCCACAAGAATCCCGAGCACCAGCGACGACTTCTGTCCGATCCCAAAAATCTCCCGCACCGGGCCCGCATCACCATTGGCGGCGAGACGCTCGATCTCACCGTGACCGCCATGATCGATGCGCGCGGCCGCTACACTGGCCCGATGCTCACTTGGGAGCTTGCGACTGAGAAGGCCAAGCTCGAAGCCGAGACCGAACGGCAGTTGCAGATGCTCGACAACATGCCGCTCAATATCATGATGTGCGACACCAATTTCAATATCACTTACGTCAACAAAACCAGTGTCAAGACTCTCACGCCTCTGCGGCACCTGCTTCCGGCCGCCCCGGACGAGCTCGTCGGCAAGTCATTTGACATCTTCCACAAGAACCCACAGCACCAACGTCGCATCGTCGGCGACCCGACCCGCCTGCCCCACGCCGCCAAGATCAAGCTGGGACCCGAGACTCTCGACTTGCGCGTTTCGCCCCTGTACGACCGGAAGGGCAACTACACGGGAGCGATGCTCAACTGGTCCGTCGTCACAACCAATGTGCGGCTCGCGGATGATTTTGAACGAGACGTGAAGAGCCTGGTGGGCACACTGGCTTCCGCCTCGTCCGAGATGCAGGCGACGGCGCAGTCGCTGTCCTCCACCGCCGAGTTTGTCAGCCAGCGATCCGCTGGAGCAGCATCGGCTTCCGAGCAACTCAGCTCCTCCGTGAACGAGATCAGCAGGCAAGTTGCCGAGGCGAGCAAAGTCGCAAGGGTGGCGGTCGAAGAGGCGGAAAAGTCCGATCAACTCGTCTCCGGCCTGGTGAAAATGGCACAGAAGATCGGCGACGTGGTGGCCCTCATCAGCCAGATTGCCGGTCAGACCAACCTCCTCGCACTGAACGCAACAATCGAATCCGCGCGGGCCGGCGAGGCTGGCAGAGGCTTCGCCGTCGTTGCATCGGAGGTGAAGGCACTTGCCAGCCAAACGGCCAAGGCGACGGAGGAGATCGGCGCCCAGATCAACGAGATGCAATCCGCGACAGGCAATACTGCCGGAGCGCTGAAGGCGATTTCCCAGACCATCAATCGTATAAGCGAAATCAGCACGGCGATCGCGAGTGCGGTCGAGCAACAAGTCGCGGCCACCAAGGAGGTTTCGACCAATATCAGCAGCACCAACCAGGCCGTCGGCGAGACAAGCGACGCAGCGGGGAATGTTCTGACCGCCTCCGGCAGCCTGGCCAAGAATGCATCCGCGTTGGAGGTTCAAGTCGATAAATTCCTCGCGAGCGTTCGCGCTATGTAGCCGGAGCTCCAACTGCACCATTGGGGCCGGAACGACTGCTGGTCGAGCGGCCGGAGTGCCTTCGGTTGGGCGAGATGCCCGGCGATGTCAGCCTCGATCCGGACGAGAGCTCGCCCGGGTCGTCCATGTCTGCCAGCCGAGCAAGCCGAGCAAGACCGTCCGCGCCGTTCTTTTCGGAAATCGTGACACGATTTTAATCGGAGTCTTGTTGACGCATCGCGCGTCTTGCGGCTTTGATCCCGCCGAGGGAGGAAGCCCGGATGAAGCGTCGTGATTTTCTGGTCGGAGCCGCGCTTCTCGCCGGCTCGATGGCGCGAAGCCGGGCCGCCGACATCCCCGCCCCCTCGTCCGCGGGGCTCGACCGCATCACGGCCTTCTTCGACAACGAGGTCACGAGCGGCCGGCTGCCCGGCGCCGTCATCCTGGTGCAGCAGCACGGCAAGCCGGTCTATCTCAAGACGTTCGGCGTACGTAACACCCGAACCGGCCTTGCCATGACGCCGGACACGATCTTCGCCATCCACTCCATGACCAAGCCGATCACGTGCCTCGGCGCGATGATGCTGATCGACGACGGCAGGCTTGCGCTGACCGACCCCGTGTCGAAATACGTCCCGCTGTTCGCCGAGACCAAGGTGGGCCGCGAGGTTACCCTGCCCAACGGCACGGTGGAGCTGGACCTCGACCCACCGGACCGCCCCGTCAACATCGAGGATCTGCTGCGGCATACTTCGGGCATCAGCTACGATTACATCGGCAGCGAATGGGTCGAGCACGCCTACAAGATGGCCAACATTTTCGCGGGCCCCTTCAACAACAGGGAATTCGCCGATCGCATCGCCAAGCTGCCGCTGGCGCGGCAGCCCGGAACGCTGTGGCGCTACGGCCATTCCACCGACGTGCTCGGCAGCGTCATCGAGATCATCTCGGGCCAGACGCTGTACGACTTCCTGAAAGGCCGCATCTTCGATCCGCTCGGCATGAACAGCACCAAATTCGCGCTCGCGACCGAGGGCGAGCTGGCGCGGATGGCGCGGCCGCTGCCGAACGACTTCATCCTGCTCGCCGGCGAGCGCGACCGCCTTGACCATCCAGAATGGCAGTCCGGCGGCGGCGGCCTGCTCTCGACCATCACCGACTATCAGCGCTTTTCGCAGATGTTGCTCAATGGCGGCGAATTCGAAGGCAAGCGCTATCTGAGCCCCGCCGCGTTCAAGGCCATGACGACCGATCATATCGGGCCAGACTCCGGCGTCGGACGCGATTACTTCTATTACCCGGGCGACGGCTTCGGCTATGGCTACGGCCTTGCGGTGCGGACCGATCCCGGCAACGCAAAACCGCCGCCGCCGGGCTCGCTCGGCGAGTTGAAATGGGACAGTGGCAGCGGCACCTATTTCGGCGTCGATCCCAAGCTCGACATGGTCTACCTCATGATGCAGCAGACCCAGAACGAGCGCGGCCGCATCACACCCGCGTTCAAGGCGCTGGTCTACGATTGCTACCCCGAGGGGCTACGCCGCCCGTGAGGCGCGCTGGCCGAAATCTGCGAGCAGCTTTGCGATCTCGCCGGCGGGCCGCGCCGCGCTGAACAGAAAACCCTGCACCTCGTTGCAGCCTTCGGCGCGGAGCCAGTCGAGCTGATCCTCCGTCTCGACCCCTTCGGCGGTCGTGGTGATGTTGAGGCTGCGGCCGAGGCCCGAGATCGCGCGCACGATCGCACCGCAATCGGGCCGTAACGCCAGATCCTTGACGAAGGAACGGTCGATCTTGATCTTGTCGAAGGGAAAGCTGCGCAGGTAGCTGAGGCTGGAATAGCCGGTGCCGAAATCGTCCATGGAAATGCTGACGCCGAGTTCGCGGAGCTGGTGCAGGATGGCGAGATTGGCATCGGTCTCGGCGAGGAAGATCGACTCGGTGATCTCGAGCTCGAGCCGCCTCGGCGACAGGCCTGACTGCGCCAGGGCCGAGATCACGACCTGAACCAAATTGCGGCTGCGGAATTGCGCCGGCGACAGATTGACCGCGACCTTGACGTCGGCAAGCCATTTGACCGCCTCGGCGCAGGCTTCGCGCAGCACCCACTCCCCCAACTGGGTGATCAGGCCGATGTCTTCTGCGACCGGGATGAACTCCGCCGGCGAGATCATGCCCTTGTCCGGATGACGCCAGCGCAGCAGCGATTCGAAGCCGGAGATGCTGTCGGAGGCGATCGACACCAGCGGCTGGTAGTGCAGCTCGAACTCGCCATTGGCGAACGCCCGGCGCAGATCGAGCTCCATGTCGCGGCGCTTCTGCGCCTGGAGGTCCATCTCACGCTCGAAGAAATGGTGCACGCTGCCGCCGTCGGACTTGGCCCGGTACAGCGCCATGTCGGCGTTTCGCATCAACTCTTCCGGCGTCGTGCCGTCACCGGGCGACAGCGCGATGCCGATACTGGCGCCGATCACCATCTCCTGACCGTCGAGATCATAGGGCGCCTTCAGCATGTCGATCAGCAGGCCTGCGCAGGCGCTGGCCTCGTTCGGCGAGACGTCGGCCGCAAGGATCACCGCGAACTCGTCGCCGCCGAGCCGGGCCGCCAGATTGGCGCCGCGGACCGCGTTGGTCAGGCGTTCGGCCACCTGCTTGAGCAGGCGGTCGCCCACGGGATGACCGAAGGAATCGTTGATGTTCTTGAACAGGTCGAGATCGATGTAGAGCACGCCGACGCGCTTGTCCCCCGCCTGGTCCAGGGCCTGCTTCAGACGCTCCTGGAAATATTCGCGATTCGGCAGGTCGGTGAGCCCGTCATGGTGGGCCATGTGCGCGATGCGCGCCTCGGCCTTGCGCCGCTCGGTGATGTCGACCACCGCGACCAGATAGCCGTCGCGACCGTCGAAGGCGACGCGGCGGCCGAAGGTGAGCACTTCGATCTCGCTGCCGTCGGCGCGCAGGTGCCGCCAGTTGCGTGAGGAATGATAGGCATCGCCGACGCGTTCGAGCGCCTCGGCGTGGCTGTCCCACTCGTCTTCCGGCCAGATCTCATGCAGCTTCATGCGCAGGAAGGTGGCGCGGCTGTAGCCGTAATGCTGGACCGCGGCATCGTTGACGCCAAGAAATTCCTTGGTCCGCGCGTCGAACACCCACATCGGCATGGGATTGCTGTCGAACAGCAGGCGGAACGAGGCATCGCGCCGCTTCAAGGCGGTAACATCGGAGATCGTCAGCGAGACCACGTCGGCGAAAGCCGTGGCGCCGAGGCGAAGGTGCCGGCCCTCGCTCTCGATCTCGAGCTGCTCGCCGCGGCCGCCCGCGACGGCCTTGAGCAGGAAGTCCATGACGTCGGGCAAGGCCAGCAGCGGGGTCCCCTCGCCAATTCGCCGCCACAACAGGCTTTCGCTCGCAACCTTCAGCATTGCGCCCGCGCTGTTGTTGTGATGCACGATCTGTAGATCGAACGGCTTGCCCCCGGCATCGCGCAAGACGGCCAGCGAGACCACCGCGTCGTCGGTGGAAGCGAAGATCGCGTCCAGCAGATTGTACTGCGCGCCGCGCTCGTTGACATAGGCGCCGATCAGCGTGGAGCCCCAGCGCGAGGCCGTCGGCAACGCCAGCACGTCGTAGGTCCGCACCATGCCGTCGCGCACGCAATGTGCCCTGGCCTGATGCGGTCGTCCGTTGGCAAGCGCGCTCGTCGCCGCTTGCGACAGCGCTGTGGCGCAATCCGGCGACAGTTCGGCGACGGGGATATCCCAGCGCTCGTCGCCGAGCCATTTCTGCACGTAGCGTCCGCTGCGCGACAGTTCGAGCGCGCCGTCGTTCCTCAGCAGCGCGATGTGATCGGCGAGCCGTCCGAGACTGCCGAGCATCACATCCTCGTAGCGTGGCAGCCGATCGCCGGGCCTCAGCGCGGCACGCCATTTGCGCTGAAGCACCGGGATGTCGTCGAACATTTCGGCGGCCGGTTTTCCCGACATCTTCTTCGCGGCATTCATGGCAGTCCCCAACGCACTTTCCCGGCGCATCCAATGCAGGTGCGCTTAACGACGTGTAAAAACGCCGCAGGCGTGGGTTCCCTTCGGCGATTATGACAGTTTTAAGTCGGGCGTTGGTTAGTGCGCGTTAGAGACTATGACGGTCGTGCGAAGGCGATACGCGCGTGTCCCGGACGCGCTGCAGCGTTCTTACGCTGCTGCGCAGAGCCGGGACCCAGCAGGCCACGCACTCGCTGCTGCATGGGCCCCGGCTCTGCAGCGCATCGTCGAAGGGACGCTGCGCCGCGCCCGGGGCACGAGACCTTTGTTCAACGACACACATGATTGATCATCCTCCGGCTCATTCGCCCGAGTTTGCCTGGTCGCTTCACGCCCAATTGAAAGAGGGCGCAGGGAAGACCGGGTGCCGGCCGGGCACCCACGGTCCACTGTGCGAAAGGTGGCAACAAAAATCTGCACAGCGGCATACAGGTGAAGCCAAACATCCGGCCTTCCCTGCGCAGTGGTTTGACGGCTTATGTCGTGCTCTTGTGTCCGCAAAATCTGCCAGGATGTGCGAACGGGCGGTTCTGACCAACCGCCCGTCGCTGGATCCGAGCCCGTTCGTGCTCAAAGGCC